>CAVTRF010000001.1:0-6074 GCA_963736795.1 uncultured delta proteobacterium
AGGCCCCGGAGTTCCTGACGAAAGTCAGCGGCTCCGGGGCCTTCGCTTTTGGCGGCTTCCGGGCCCCAGCAGCAAGGTGGCAGAAACGGACGGGGCGCTTCACCTCGGGTGTGAGGTGAAGCCGGTTCAGGCCCTCCCGAAGGTCCTCCAGGTCGAGGTGGCCATGGACCTCGTCGTGCGGGCTCGCCGAAGGCGACAGCCATCCGGGCGAGGAATCGATCGAACACGAGGAGCTGTCGACGGCGAGCGATGGACGTTCTGCCTCGGTGTCATCGTCTTCCGACGGTCGTCGCATCGAAGGGCGCAGGACGATTCCTGGTGCACCGGGCCGCGGCCACGGCCAGCGCCTCACACGGGGCGTCTGCCCCCTGGTCGATGGCCGACAGGGCCTCACCCCGCTACCGCTACGAAACGGAGGACGAGCACATGGCGAAGAACACGATCTGTCTCTGGTACGACAAGGACGCCGAGGCCGCGGCCCGCTTCTACACCCGGACCTTCCCGGATAGCGCGATGGGTCGCATCTTCCGCGCGCCCAGCGACTATCCCAGCGGCAAGAAGGGCGACGTGCTGACGGTCGAGTTCACCGTAGCCGGGGTGCATTGCGTGGGCCTGAATGGTGGACCCGAGTTCAAGCACAACGAAGCGTTCTCGTTCCAGATCGCGACCGACGATCAAGAGGAGACCGATCGCTACTGGAACGCGATCGTCGGCCACGGTGGCCAGGAAAGCGCGTGCGGCTGGTGCAAGGACAGGTGGGGGGTGTCCTGGCAGATCACGCCTCGGGTCTTGATCGAAGCGCTCGCGGCAGGGGGTGAGGAAGCGAGGCGCGCTTTCGACGCGATGATGCCGATGAGGAAGATCGACGTCGCCACGATCGAGGCCGCGAGGCGCGGCTGACGCTTCGACTCTCCTCGTCACACGTCGAGGTCGCGGTGAAGGCCGCTGACTCCCTTCGGTCGGCGACTCGGGACCAGCGGGACCCGCGGGACCGGCCTCACGGACCGTCGTAGACGGCGACGCCGCCGCCGATCGTGATCGCGCCGGATCCGTCGTGGTACGGCATGAACGCGAAATACACGATGCGCGGAGTCGACCAGCGATCGATCTGGATCGACTGTGGGGGGTGCGTCGCGAACGCGGGCAGCCCGGTCGTGTCGACGCGCTCGAACCCGCCGTTCTTGTAGCGCATGACGCCGCCGGCCTGGCCGAGGCCGATCCAGAGGGAGCCGTCGGACGGGTCGCACGCGACGGCGGAGACGCTGTTCTGGAGCGAGGGGTCCGGGAGGCTCAGGAACGAGATGCGGCCGTCCGGCGCGCGCCTCGCGAGGCCGTGCGTCAGCGAGCCGATCCAGAGCGTCCCGTCGGGGCAGTGCGACATCGACCGGACGTGGTCCGCCTGGCCGGTGAGGTAGTCGTTCGGCGGATCTGGCCAGAGGTCGAGGAGCGGCCCCATCCAGAAGTCGCTGTCGTGGTCGGGTGCGCCGGGGTTGTTGAGGATCGTGAGGTCCGCGCCGTAGCCTCCGACGTAGGTCGTCCGGTACTCGTTCGATCCCCACGGCGCGCCGTCCGGCGCGATGGAGAGCGCCCAACCCTCGCCGTTCACGAAGCTCTGGCCCGGGAGCGTCCCGGAGACCACCGGGTGCTCGTGCTCCCAGACGTCCTTCGCGTCCGCCCAGTCCGGTCCCCGCCCCGCGGTGCGATCGGCGAGCCCGCGCGCCTCCGCGTTCGCGAGCAGCGCGGAGAACGTCCCGTGCGTCGCGCCCATCCACACGTCGCCGTAGAGCGGGCTCGTCTTGTCGTGGTTCACGACGATCCGCACGATGCGCCCGAAGACCCGGCGGCCCTCGACCCACCAGTAGTTGTTGGGGGCGGCGCAGGAGGTCACGCGGCCGTAGAACCCGGGCGCCGGGTCGGTCCAGGCGCAGATCGTGTGCGGCGGAGAGGCAGTCCGCACGTGCCGCACGCGCGTGAGCGTTCCCACGCCCCTGGGATCGAACGCCACGACGTCCGCGCCGCCCGCCTTCATGGGCCACTCGGCCCAGGTGTGCCCGTCGAAATTCTGAATGTCGAACATGTCGAAGCCGAGGATCGCCTTGCCGGGCGCTGCGCCGGCGACCGAGATGATCCGACACATGGAGAACGGCTTCGACGGCGTCGCGACCGTGTACTGCTCCGGGTCATTGCAGTTCTGGGTGAGCCCGGCGTTCGACGCGTCGAATCGCAGGAAGGACTTGTCGGCGCGACGCTTCACGTAGAGCGCGTCGCCGCCCGCCACGTAGACGTTCCCGCCCTCGTCGGCGGACACGTCCTGGATGTCGTCCGAGAGCCCCTGCTTCGGGCCGTAATACGTCCAGTCGCCGCGCTCGACCGGCGGGACGGGGGCTTGGGCCGCCGGAGGAGCCGCCCGAGGAGTCGTCGCATTGCCGCACGCTGCGAGGAGCACCGCCGCCAAGGCACCCGCCAGGATTCTCGCCGCCATCGCCGCCCCTCCGTCACGCGTCATGGTCGTGCCGACGGGAACAGCCGCCAATCCCGCCGTTGGGACGGCGGGCGGCTCAACTGGGAGGACCATCTCCTCCCTGGAGAAGTTCGAGAACGTGGTGCGCTTGGGTGGGGGCGGATGGCGATCATGCCGCAAGGGTCGCGCGGCTCAGAAAGGGCATGGTGGCGGCGACCAGCTCCCACTCGCCGCGGCGGGCAGAGTCCGGGGAGCCGGCCGCTGTCGTCATCGAGCTCTCCAACCCGGACCTCCCTCCGGCGCCCCCGCGCCGTCCACTCCACGGGAGAGAGTGTTGGCGTCCGCCGCCGGCGTTACGCCTGCCCCCGATCGGGATCCCGGCCGGGTGAGCGAGCGGATCACGAGCACGAGGATCTAGGGGAGGGGGAGAAGCAGATCCTCTGGCAATGGCTGTGAGCGGGTCAGTCGGTCCCGGCGAGCACCGCGAGCGCATCCTCGCGGAGCAGGTACGCCCGGTCGACCAGCTCCCACTCGAGCGCGTCCGGCGCTCGGCCGCGGACCCGCATGTACCCACCGTGAATGCCGCGCAGGTGGTGACAGGCGCAGAGGGCGACGAGGTTCTCGGGCTCGTCGCCGCCTCCGCGCGAGCGAGGGACGACGTGGTGGGCGTGAACCGCCCGCCGGCTGCACCCCGGCGCCTGGCAGCGGCCGAGATCGCGCTCCCTCACCTTCTGCGAGCGGGTGCGTGACCGCCGGAGGAGCGGCTTCCACGTCTCCACGAAGTGGCGCGCCACCCGGACGAGGCACCGCCCGTCGTCGAGCGCCCGTCCCTCGACCGCGCGGACCGCCCGGAAGGCGGCCTGGAGGAGCAGCGCGATCCGGACGGGTACCGTGGAGCGCAGCACCCGCGCCGCACGCAGCTGCGCCTCGTCGCGGGCCTCCACCGCCTCCCGGAGCTCGACGCAGGTGAGCCGCCGCGCGCGCGGGACCCAGGCCGCGATCTCGCGGTCGGGGAGGCGCGACAGGATCCGGAGCCGCTCGTAGGAGAGGCCGCCGTCGCGGGCCGCGCGGAGCGCGGGGAGCTGCCAGAGCTGCCGCTCCAGCGCGGCGCGCTGCTCGACGGTGCGCGCGGAGAGCCCGAGCCGCTCATCGCAGTAGTGCGCGAACGACGCGAAGCCGGCGAGCCGCCAGAGCCCGGACCGCCGGACCATGTACGCGCAGTAGCCGAGGAGCCGGTCCCAGCCGCCGCGCACCGACGCGAGGTGGCGGAGGCGCGCGTCGATCTCCCGCGCCGAGTCGAGCGCCTCGAACCCGGCGTCGTCGACGGGGACGTCCCGGGGCGGGTCGAGGAAGGACCAGCGGTCGGTGTCGCGCTCGAGGCGCGCCTCGAGCGCGTCCTCCCGCCCTCCCGCCGGTGCGAAGGAGCCGCTCGCCGCGCAGCCGTCGTCGCCCGCCTCCACCGGATGCTCCCCGAGGTACTCCTGGACCATGGCCTCGAGCCGCTCCACGCGCCGCGAGCCGGGCAGGAGCTTCCCGGCGAGCGCGAGCGCCTCGTCCACGATCGCGCGGTCGTCGTCGCCGAGCCGGACCCGGAAGCGGGTCCACTCCGAGTCTCCCTCGCCGCCGTCCCGCGCCTCGCGGACGGCGGCCTCGAGCGCGCGGACCGTCTCGTGCCGGGCGCGCTCGACCCAGCGCGCCTCCGCTTCGCCGACGGCGACGGGGAGGACGGTCTGCGCGTGGCGCAGGCGAACCTCGCCCGCGGCCACCGCGCCCCGCAGGAGCGGGCGCGCCCGGAGCTCCCGCGAGAGCCGCGCCATCGCCTGCGCGGTGCGCTCCTCGACGTCGAGGACCTCGCGCGCGTAGTCGCGGAGCCCCGAGAACCCGAGGCTGATGAGCCGGTCACCGACGGTGAGCGCTGCCAGGCCGTCGCCGATGGCGAGGTCGAGGGCGCCCTGGGCGCGCGCGACCTGCGCGAGGACCCGCTCGCACGCGTCGGAATCGTTCTCGCCCGCGTGGACGAGGGCGCGGAGCTCGGCGGGAGTGACCGGCTCCGAGGGAGGGCAAGGAGGCTCGAAACCCGCATCCACGCGGTGGATCTTGCCACGCCGGTCTGACGTCCCGACCCACTGCCGCAGGCCTGATCGGTCTGGCCGCCGCCGCAAGGTGAGTGGGGCCAGCCCGGCCCCTTCGGCCATTCTGAAGGGCCCCCCGACGCAAAGAGACCCCGCCGCCCTCGAGGGCGACGGGGCCTCGGAATCGCGGGTATCGCCGGGGCTACTTCGCGGCCTTGGGCTGGCTGGCCCCGACGCGCTCGCTGCCCTCGCTGCGGCCGCC
Organism: uncultured delta proteobacterium; assembly: GCA_963736795.1. Lineage (GTDB taxonomy): Bacteria > Myxococcota > Myxococcia > Myxococcales > Anaeromyxobacteraceae > Anaeromyxobacter. The sequence continues at coordinate 4,796 of CAVTRF010000001.1, forward strand.
GCCGAACGTCCCGCCGATCTCGAACGCGAAGTAGTTCTTCCCGATCTTCGTCTGGACCGGCGTCGTCGTGCCGACCGCCTGCGTGGCGACGACCATGTCGTCACCGGTGAGGACGTGGTAGGCCGCGGCGAGCCGGAACCCGCCGAAGTTGACGCCGAGCTGGGGGCAGAAGCCGAACCCGCGGTAGGCGCCCGCGGTCTGCACCACCGTGCCGCCGCTCACCGACTGGGAGCCCGCGCCGACGCGGTAGAGGCCGACGCCGAGCCCGACGAACGGCCGCACCGTCGAGGTGGTGAGGTAGTAGTCGCCCTTCAGGAGGAACGCGGTGACCGCGCGCGCGCCCTGCGAGACGCTGGCCGACGACGCGCCGCCACCGGACTGCACGGACACCTTCTGCGTGACGAACGCGGACCCCTCGAGCCGGAGGCCTGCCGAGATGTGGTCGGTGAAGTTGTACTTGGGCTCGAGGGCGACGCCGCCGCCCCAGGCCGTCGCGTCACCGGGCGCGTAGGCCCCGAAGAACGTGAGGTCCACCCGGATCGGGGAGTAGTTCGGGGCCTGCGCCCGGGCGGCGGGGGCGGCGGCGAGGAGCAGCAGGGCGGCGAGAGTCTTCGCGATCGAGCGGGGCATCCGGCGGCCTCCTGGAGCATGCGCGGTGGGAGCGATTCCACCCAGCGTATGACGACCCGGGCGGGGGCGCCAGGAAGCTGCGCACCTACAACTCGCACAGGGGAGCACGGCCGCGGCCGCCCTACGAGCGGCGTTCGCTGACCGAGGCGTCCCCTCGCGGCGGGGCGAGCGGGGTGAAGCGTGAGAGCAGCTCTGCGATCGGAGTGCCGGCGGCGGCCGTCGCGGGGCGGATCCCGTGCGCCGCGACGCGACCGGCGGAGGACGGGCCGAACGCGGTGCCGAAGACGATGGCAGCCCCCTGGATCGCTCCCAGCCGCTCGTCGGTCTTCACCGACCGGTCCGGCGCGAACGTGAACGTCTCGTGGAGGCGCGGCCCGGCGGGCCCGACCTCGTAGACATCGAGCCGGGAAGCCCGACGGAACTGCTCGTCGAGGTGCACGCCGTCGCTCGTCGCGAACACGATCTTCAAGGCGCGTCACCTCGCTCTCGTGAAGCCATGACCCGTGGCCGTCCCTTTGCGCCGTCTATGCACGGGCAATGCCGATGGTTGCGAAGGGCCGCCATGCGCGCGGAAGCGGGGCTCCGTGCCCGGCCTTCGGTCGATCCGGCAGTGGCTGCTTCCTTTCAGAGCGGCGCGTGCTCGCAGGCC
>CAVTRF010000002.1:0-13278 GCA_963736795.1 uncultured delta proteobacterium
GGACGCCCGCGCCGGGGAGCGCCGGCGCGTCGCCGGCCCGCGCCCTGGCCCAGAGCCCCTTCGCATCCCGGGCCGCGCACACCGCGGCGGGCACGTCCACGAACACCTCCACGAACCGGGCTGCGCGCGCCCGCACGCGGTCGCGGAAGACGCGGCGATGCGCCGTCGCCGCGACGACTGCGACGAGACCCTGGTCCGCAATGGCCAGCGCGAGATTCCCGAGCGTCTCGTAGAAGGCCTCGCGCGCGGCGGCGTCGTAGCCCGGGGGCGGGACGAGGGCGGCGCGCACCGCGTCGCCGTCGAGGAGCACCGCCGGTCGCCCCTCGGCGGCGAGCCGGTCCCGAACCCGCCTCGCGAGCGTCGACTTCCCCGCCGCGGGCAGGCCTGTCACCCACACGACGGCGCCTCCCGGCGTCACGCACGCTCTCCGAGGAGCCGGTCGGGGAGGTCGAGGTCGAGGCGCCCCGCGTCGAGGGCGCGCTCGGCGAGGGAGAGGAGGAGGTCGCGCGCCGGCGCGGCGAGGTGCGGGTAGAAGCGCGGGCTCGCGACGACGAGCGCGCGCCAGGCGAGGAACGGGGGCGCCGTCTCCAGCACCTCGGCGTCGCCCGACGCCGCGAGGTAGCCGTCCCAGAACCTGCGCCAGAGCGGACCGAGGCCGCGCGCCCACGCTCCGCGGTGCTCGGCCGCGAAGAACACGTAGTTCACGGAGAGCGCCGTCGCGTCGTCGGCCGGATCGCCCTGGCCGCCGCGCGAGGCATCGAGCAGGGTGAACGAGGCGCCGTCGCCCGGGCGAAAGACGATGTTGAACGGGTGGAAGTCGCCGTGCGTGCGGGCGAGGCGGTGTGGCCGCCCGCGCAGCGCCCACCGCCACGCGAGGCAGCGCTCCTCGATCGCGCGCAGCCGCGTCGGGGGCGCGGCGGGCGTCGCGGGCGGGTAGCCGTCCACCATCCCGAAGATGCCTTCGCCGTGGCCGAGGAGATCGCGGACGGCGCGCCGCCAGCCGGGCGGGTCGTCGAGCCTCTCCGCGTGGAGGCGGGCGAGGTAGGCGCCGAGCGCGTCGACCCGCTCGAGATCGGTCGGCGCCAGGAGCCCCGTCCGCGCGATGCGCCGGAGGTCCTCGGCGTACAGCGCCCCCTCCGCCCACTCGGTGACGAGGTACGGCTCGCCCGTCCCGCGCAGCGACACCAGCCGGCCGTCGTCCCCGACCGCGCCGACGTCGAGGGCGCGGACGTGCTCGGGTGTCCGGTTGAAGAGGTCCCAGGCGACGAGCGCCTCGTCCATCCGGTCCGACCGGCGGTCGTGCCCGAACTCGTTCGCAGCCTGGGTGCGGAACACGAACGCGTGGACGGCGCCTGCCGCGTCGCGGACGGTCACCCGGAGCGGCTCGCCGTAACCGAGCGCCTTCTCCTCGTCGGCCCCCGCGGCGTCGGGCCGGAGCGGCTCGACCGAGACGAGCCGCGCGCCCGGGAAGAGCGTCTGCGCGAGCGTCGCGAGCGCGTCGGCGAAGCCGCCCACGGGAGGCACCTCCGCCTGAAGGATAGGCCCGGCCGGCACCGTGTGCGCGCGCGCAGCGGGGTGCGGCAGCGGGGCGCGCGCCCATTCGCCTTGAGGCCGGCGGCCCGCACGTGTAAAGAGCGGGCCGTGCCGCTCGCCCTCATCCCGTGGTTCGAGCTCCCGAGCCTCACCCTCGGGAGGATCACCATCCAGTCCTTCGGGGTGCTGTCGGCGCTCGGGATCCTCCTCGCCGCCGCCCTCTCGCAGCGCGCCGCACGCCAGCTCGGGAAGGAGCCCCAGGTCCTCCTCGACTTCGCCGTGGTGGGGGTCCTCGCCGGCGTCGTCGCCGGACACCTCGTGCACCTGTTCTTCTACCACCCGGAGGAGCTCGAGGAGCCCTGGCGGATCTTCATGTTCTGGGAGGGGCTCTCGTCGATGGGCGGGCTCCTCGGCGGCGTCCTCGCCGCGATCGTGTGGTTCCGGGTGAAGCGGATCCCGTTCCGCGACTACGCGGACGCGTTCGCCCTCGGCATGGCGCCAGGGTGGGGAGTCGCGCGGCTCGGTTGCTTCACGGTTCACGACCACCCCGGCGTGCGTACCGACTTCTTCCTCGCGGTCCGGTTCCCGAGCGGCCCGCGCCACGACCTCGGGCTGTACGAGGCGATCCTGCTCCTGTCGCTCGGCGCGGTGCTGTGGGGCCTCCACCGCCGCGGGCTCCTGCGCGACCGGCTCCTCCCGCTGCTCGCGGTGGTCTACGGACTCGGCCGCTTCTTCCTCGACTTCCTGCGCGCGAGAGACGTCGCCTACGCCGACGCGCGCCACCTCGGCCTGACGTTCGCGCAGTACACCGCCGTCGTGCTCGTCGTGTGGGGCACGGCCCGGCTCGCCCGCGTCTCCGGCGGCTTCGCGACCGCCGCCCCTCGGTGATAGAACGGGCGGGTGCGCGAGCCGCAGCGCCGCCCCGACACGGCCGAGGACCCCCCTGATGAAGAGCCGCGGCGCGCCGCCCCGCTCGCGGCGCGGCGCGCGATCGTCCCCGCCGGCGTCGCGGTCGCCAATCCCACCGCCGCCGCCGAGGCGACGCTCCGGGCCACGCTCGACGAGGTGATGCGCCTCGACGCGGAGGTCGAGGCGCTCTCGGACGGGCTCGCCGACTTCTCGAGACGCTGGGAACGCGCCGTCGCCGAGGGGTTCGCGGAGCTCGGCGTCGCCGAGCGGCTCGTCCGGCGCCTGCAGGCGCTCGAGGGCGGCCTCGCGGAGCTCGCGAGCCGCCTCCGGGCCGGTCCGCCCGACGGGCCGGCGAGACGCGCGCCGCCGAGGCGGCGGGGGCGCGCACGCGCCTCCGGGCGGGACGAGCCGGGCGAGGCGGCCCGGGACGGTGCGGGCGCCGACGCAGCCCCGGGCGCCGTCGCCCCCGAGGCAAGCGCGGACGAGGCAGCCCCCGAGGTGCTCCCGGCCGAGATCGCGCTGAAGCGGCTCTACCGGCGGCTCGCGCGCGTGCTCCATCCCGACCTCGTCCAGGGCGACGCGGAGCGGGCGCGGCTCGGAGACCTCATGGCGCGCGTGAACGCCGCGTACGCAAAGGGCGACCTCACCGCGCTCGAGGTGATGGCGGAGAAGGTCGGCGCGGGGGAACCGCCGGGCGAGCTCGGCGCGGACGAGCGGCGCGCCCACCTCGAGCGGCGCGCTGCCATGCTCGCGCGGATCGCCTCGTCGCTGGCGCGCGAGCGGGCGCGGCTCGTGCGGAGCGACACCCACCGGCTGCGCGAGGAGTCCCTGCGCGCGGAGGCGGCGGGCGAGGACTTCCTCGCGCGCTCCCGCGCCGAGCTCGCCGAGGAGGCGGAGGCCGCGTACGCCGACGCGCGGGCCCGGCTCGCGCGGCTCACGACGGTCGCGCGCGACGTCGCGCGCGCGAGGAGCATCGCCATGAAGCAGCTCGAGAAGCGCGGCCCGACCGGCACCCGGCGGGCCTTCGATCCGCTCCAGGAGGCGGACCTCGTCCGGATGGGCGCCGCGAGGCTCGAGCGGAGCCGCGCCACCGCGGAGGCCCGGGACCTCGCGCGCACGCTCGAGGCGCAGGCGGAGTCTGCGCCCGCGGAGGTCGCGCTCACGCTCCTCGCCTTCTTCGCCGAGGACGCCGGCGGCCGGCCCCCCGAGGCGCTCGGCTCGGCGGAGGGGTGGTCGCTCCGGTGGGACCGGCTCCGCGCGGCGTGGCCGGGCGCGCCGGACCTCCCCCGCGCGCTCGCGCGGCTGCCGCGCTGGCTCGCCGTGGGCGCGCGCGCTCAGGGCGGCGAGGTCGTCGCCGGCGTCCAGCTCGTCGACGCCTCGCTCGTCGCCGGGGTACGCATCGCGCTCGAGCGGGCGTCGGTCGCGCGGCTCGCGCGCGACGTCCTCGCCGCGCTCGGCCCCGACCTCGCGTGCGAAGGGTGCGGCGTCCGCGCGGCCGGGCTCCACCTGCACCGGACGCGCGGCCTCGACGAGCTGCACGGGCTCGTCTGCCCGGCCTGCGGCGCGACGCTGCGGAGCTACTGGCGGTACGGCGAGGTGGACGGCCTCGAGGGGCTCGCGCCGCACGCGCTGCGGCTCGGGCTCGTCGCCGAGGCGACGGCGCAGCTCGCCGGGACGGCGGTCGGCTTCCAGATGCTCCCCGCCGAGCGGGAGCGGCTCACCGCGGCGCAGCTCCGCGGCCGGTTCGCGGAGCTGTACCTCGCGCCGTACGAGGTCGAGCTGCCGCCGGACGCGATCGGCCTCGCCGCCGGGCGCGACGAGCTCGCGCCCGGAGCGCGGCTCGCCACGTCCGACCGGCTCCGCTTCACCGTCGCGGAGGGGGCCGGGCTCGGGGCGGAGGAGCTGCTCGAGCTGCTCCGCGCGCGCATCGAGCGGCGGTTCAAGCCGTAGCGCGGGCCGGTCGCTGTCAAACGACAGGAAGAACTGACCCCGATACAACACTAAAACTGACCCCCTCCGGAGCCCCGGTCGCCGCAAGCGTGAACGGGGCTTCGACGTTTTCGCCACCCGAGGCGGGCTTAGACCCGCGCACTCGTCATGAGCTCGGTCAGGTGCGGGAGCGCGCGCGGCACACCGGAGCAGTCACCAGCGCGTTCAGAGCGCAGCGACGACCATGCGCCCGCCGAGCGCCAGAACGAGCACCGCGAAGAACGCGAGCCAGCGTCCGAAGACTCCAGCACCCCAGGTCGCGTGGGCGGCGTCCCTTACCCACGCTGGCACTTCGTCCTCGCGCAACCACCTCCGCGAGTGCCAAGCGATGAGGCCGCGCGCGAAGTCGGCTGGCCGTCGAATCACCCTGACGGCGGCGTAGGCGAGAGCGAGCCCGAGGGCCACGAGCACCGAGCCCGAGGTGAGCACCTGGTCCCTGGTCATGGTGTCCTTCATACCGGACGCCGTGTCACCGCGTCGTCGCGAAATACTCCCACGACGGTGACCGCCGGTGACCGCCCTCCTGAGTCTCGTCCCCGTCGTGTGGGCGCGGGCCGCTAGCCCGTGGTCGTGACCCGAGGCGCCGCGTGGTTCTCCGGTGCCTCATCAAGAGGCCCGCAAATACAGGCCGGGAACTCAGCTGAAACCCTGTGTTGCAGGTCCCCGCAACCTGTCTCCGGAGCCCCGGTCGCCGCAAGGTGACTGAGGCTTCACGTTTCCGGGGCTTAAGCCCGCCAGAGCGGATGGCGTCTCCGCGTTGGCCTGCCCGGCGCGCGCACGAGGGTGAGCGTCAGCGTCCTTGGACGTACGTAGCGTAGAACTCCATTGCGCAGCGCGAGCGGACGGCGGACCTTCACCTTCACCGCAGTCCCCGGCTGGCCGCGGAGGAGGCGCTCGGCCTGATCCGGGACGACGGCGCTTCCGTCGATCTCGAGTATTTCGTCGCGCTGTTGTAGGCCCCCGCGCTCGGCAGGGCCTTCTTCAAGAATGTCGTCGACCTCGACGGATGCGCCGCGCTCCTGGTCGTCGTAAACACCGAGCAGGACGCCGACGGTGCCCGGCAGTGCACGCTCTGGCTTCAAGCGGACGGTGCCGAGCCGGACGTGACCGTTGGCCTCGACGCGCGCCCTGATGACCACCGGGGAGAAGCACGTCCTCCATACCGTGAACCAGGTAACGCCGGGCTTCAGCAGCCCGGGCTCGAATCTGTGATTGCCAAGCCGATCGCTCTTCGGCTCCCAGGTGTGCTCGAGACCACGCTGGCTCGCGGAGATGTGGACCCGATCACGGATCGGTGCGCCGGTGTCAGCTCGAACGACTCGAACCGTCACCTTGACCGGCACCGCTCCTGCGCGAGCGAGGGTGTGGTCGGGGAGGACGGTCAGAACGTCCAGCTTCCGTGGGCGGCTCATGTGCCGATCAGTGACAGCCGAGCGTACCAGATGCGGGCGGTCACGCGGGGCGAAACGGGTGCCGCAGCCTCGGCATGAAGAACGAGATCGGCCCGGAAGCGGGTGACTCCGAGAGCAGTTGCGGGCGCCCCCGCAACCACTTGAGGCCCCCGATCGCGAACCGCGGGCGGGGGCTTCGTGTTCTCAGCGCCGAACCTTCGTCCCGGGGGTTCAGCGCATCGTCAGGTCGCGCGTCCGCACCCAGCCCACGAGCACGCTCCCGGACGACGCGAGCGCTCGGCGGCGCAACGTCCGTGGGCGCAGCGGAGCAGCCGCCTCGCCGACGAAGCAGCAGAGCGACCATGGCTCTCCATCCTCGCCGCGGACGGTCTGAAGCACCCACCCGGTCGAGCCGACGGCGAGCGTCTGGAAGACGTTGCCGGGGGCGAGCGTTTCCGTGCCGCGGTCGGTCGGGTGGTCATCGCGAACGGCCGTCGAGCGGAGCGCGGTCGTCCGGGCGGTCGTGCATTCGGAGACTGGAGCCGAGGCAGTCGTCGCCGTCGGCCACTCCATCAGGCTGAACACGAGGTGCTGCTTCGACCTGCCGGTCGAGTCGATGGTGTCGACGGCGAGCCTCGGGCCATCGACGCCATAGCCGTCGAAGACGCTCAGGAGGTGCAGGCGCCCGCGGTGGGTCGCGGCGCCGAGGAAGCGAAACGGCCCGTCATGGAGGAATCGCCACGCGGTTCCGACGCGCTCGAAGACGGCGTAGTACGGGGCCGGGGAGGAGCCGCCGGCCAGGACGATCTCGGGCTGCCCGGCACCGTCGAGGTCCAGCCAGGCGAGCCTCCACCCCGGGCGTGGGACACGCGCGTTGCGCGGGGAGGGTGCGGGTCCTCCCGGCTCCCGCATCGCGGCCTCCGCGAGCAGTGGCGCCAGTTCTGCGACGACGGGATCGGTCGCCAGCAGCGGCCGCGCGGCGGCAAGGGCCTCGGCCACGTCGCCGCTCCAGGGCTCGCTGCCCAGCCGGAGGATGGCAGCGCGGGCTTGCTCCAGCAGCCAGACATCCTCGCCAGCTGTTGCTGCACCTGCCGACAGAGCCGCTGCCGCCAACGCGGGTCCAAGAAGTGTCATCGTCGAGAGCTCTCGCGAGGGCGTTCATCATAGGACGGCCCGGGCTCTCGGATCACCGTGCCGCGGAAGCGTCCGGCTCGCGCCGGGGCATCCATCCGCCCGAGCATCGAGCTGGCGACGGCGCGGATCGCGCTCCGGCGCTCGTGCGCCAAGGTCGCGCGCGACGAAGCGCGACCGCTCGTCGCCCGAGGCATGTCGTCAACGCTGGGCGCGGCGGGGCAGGCGCACCGACATCAGGGCGGCTTCATCTCCGCGCGGGCCGATCGCGGGAGCGAGCGCACCCCATCGCCCCAGCCGGCGAGCTCGAGCTCCTCGGTGCCCGCCCACGCGGGCACGATCTCCGACGCGCGCCGGTCGCCGACCTCCGAGCGCCCGCACGAGCGGAGCGGGACGCGGAAGACCCACCGTCCTTCCGTCGAGACCTCGTTGAGCGGGTGAACCGATCGCCTCGGCCGGCCGCGGAGGAAACGAGCCCGCCGAACGTCACCTCGACTGGTCCACGAACTATCGCTGGGAATAGTTCGTGGACTCGATTGGTCGGAAGCACGGCGCGCGCTCGCCGCCGTTCATCATGTGGCCATTCACCCCAGGTGGTGCGCGACGATTCCGATTGACACGCATTGCGCGTGGCGCGGGCTCCCCGGCGGGCGTCGCGCGGGAAAGGTGGTCTCGCGCACGACGCGGGCCGCTGGACGCGCGCGAAGGGGGCCGAGGCTCCGAGCCGACGGAGGCGCGCGAACGTGCGGCTGGAGACACGCCAGGGCCCTTCCCGGAGTGCTCGGAAACGCGTGGTACGACGTTCGTATCACTGGAGGTTACTGCCATGAACGCGACCCTTCCCTCGGCACTCGATGCCGCCGCGCTGGTCCTCAGGCTCGGGGAGCTCGTCGGCGACGAACGCACCATCCAGGTCGAGTTCCTGCTCCACCTCGACGAGTTCGACCGCCGCCGCGCGTACCTCGAGGCGGGTTTCGGCTCGCTGTGGGACTACTGCCTGCGCTCGCTTCACCTGCGCGAGGGCGCGGCGGGGCGGCGCATCGGCGCGATGCGCGTGTTGCGGCGCTTTCCGAGGCTGGAGGCGGCCCTGCGCGACGGGCGGCTTTGCATCTCCACGGCTCCTCTGCTGGGTCAAGTCCTCACGGAGGAGAACTTCGCGGAGCTGGTCGAGCGAGCGGCCTACAAGACCAAGGCGGAGGTCGAGCACCTCGTCGTGACGATCCGCCCGCGCATCGCTCCGACCGAGGGCATCCGCAGGCTGTACGCGCCCGCTGTGCTGGGGCGCGAGATGTCGTGTTCCCGGCGGGAACGTATCTGCTGCGACTCATGCACGGCGTGCAGTGCGCAGGGGCCGCGTAGGTTCATCGCCAGCCCAGCATCGGCAACGCTCCTGGACACGGTCCCGCGTCCGCAGTGACCGGTCTGCGCTGAGACGCCCAAGCGTGCTCGTCGCGTTGCCCTCGGCATCGAGGAGACCGGCTCGGAGGAGCCCGGCTCCGGCGCTCCCCACGAGCTCACAGTCCCGGCGGCGCCCTGGGCTTCAAGCGCGGCCGCTCGAGAACGAACCCCTTTGATCCCTGACGGAAGACGACGGGCTTCGAGGCGATCTTGGAGTCCGGATTCCCCGTTCCGATCACGAGGTCGCGGTCGAAGGTGACCACGACCTTGCCATCCTCGATCCTCACGCGCGCGAACGGGGTCGGGTCCTGCTCGTCCGCCGCGCCCTCGTTCCCCGGAACTCCGGCGTCGATGCTCCCGAGCGCGCGCAGCTCGCTGCCCACCACTTCGTAGACCTGTAGCCCCCAGCTGTATTCCGCCGCCAGCTCGGCCAGGACGATCGTTCGGCCATCACCGGTGAAGACGACCGGCTGCAGGCTGTACGCGTCTCCCGTGCCGCGCCCCTCCGCCAGGACCTTGATCCCCGCTCCGGCCTTCTCGACGAGCATGAGCCGTGGGCCCATGTCCTTCTGCGTGTCGGGACGGCATCCCTGACCGGCCACCAGGAGCAAGCCGGTCCGGCCCGGAAGGCGAACGACGTCGTGCGCCGGGCGGCAGCGGGCCTTCACCTGCTCGAGGATCCTCCGAGCCTCACCCAGCGCCAATCCCTTCTCGTACGCGAACTCCCTGGTCCCGTCCTCGTCGGTGACGTACAGCCGATCATTCGTGGCCCGCCGGAGCGGCGTTCCCGCCGTGGTTGCGGCCACGAGGAATGCCGCAATGACTCCACGGGCGCAGATGACGACCATGTCCCCTCCGGTGCTTGCGGTGAAGCTCACATCGAACGCGATCGCGATGAGCGGTCGGGGGCTTCGCTATTCGGGTGTTGCACGGCATCCGTGCAAGCGGTATGAACTCCCATGGTCCTCGACTTCGCCGACGAGGCAACCGAGGACATCTTCCACGGCAAACCGAGCAAGGCGGCACGCCGCTGCCTGCCGCCGCCGCTGTGGCCTGCGGCGCAACGGAAGCTCGACCGGCTCAACCGAGCGAAGGAACCGCGGGATCTCGCCGACCCGCCGGGCAACCGGCTGGAGGCCCTGAAGGGCGACTACGCGGGGTACTTCAGCATCCGGATCAACGACCAGTACCGGATCGTCTTCCGTTTCGAGCGCAGCGACGCGCGCGACGTCCAGATCGTCGATTACCACTGAGGTGAGGAACACCATGCTGCCGAAGAATCGACCTCCGACTGCCCCCGGCGAGATGCTGCTCGAGGAGTTCCTCAAGCCTCGCGGCGTCACGCAGGTCGAGCTCGCGTCGCGGATGGGCGTCCCGATCCAGCGGGTAAACACCATCGTCAACGGAAAGCGGGGGATCACCGCGGAGACCGCGATTCTCCTTTCCGAGGCGCTCGATACGACGCCGGAGTTCTGGATGGGACTCCAGGCGGACTACGATCTCTGGCACGCTTTCAGGAGACGGGCGGCAGTCAAAGGGAAGGGGAGCGGCGTCGCGGCGCGTGCGCGAAGGACAGCGGTCCACGGGGCGGGTCGGCATCGGTCGGCGTGAGCACCACCGCAACTACTTGAGGTTCCCGATCGTGATGAGCGGTCGGGGGCTTCGTGTCTCGGCGCCCGGAAAGCCCCGTCTCGAACCGGCGCAGGTGGTCATCGGCCGTCGGTGAGGAGGACCGGCTGGTATGCTCCTTCACTCGCGGAAGGACCGTGATGAGCCGGTACGACCTGATGCTGCGCCTGCTGCGTGCCGCGTTCGCGTGCTGCGCGCTCGTGACTTCGCGCGGCGCGGCCACACCGGATGCCTCGGCCGGCGCCCCCGTCGAGGCGCGAAGCTGGCGCACGCACCCGCGCATCGTCGGCATCCGCCGCGCGGTCGAGGCGAGCGAGGCCGCGATCCGACGCGGCGAGTGGCGGCGGGAAGAGAGGCGGGTCTGCTCGATGGACGAGCGGCCCCTCGAGGCGAACGTCGTCGCGTTCCGCGACCAGCGCGGGCGGGTCCGCAAGTACGTCACCTCCGTGGGGACCGACGATTCCGCGTACACGGCGGAGCATCACTACGACGAGAGCGGTCGCCTCCGGTTCGTCTTCGCGAAGGCGGGGGCGGCGAATGACAGCGTGGACACGTACCGGCTCTACTTCGACGAGCGCGGGGCCGAGTTCTGGCGGCACGTCGCGAGCAGCGGGCCCGGGTACACGTTCATGCGCCCGCCCGAGTTCCCTGACGCGGCGATGGTCTGCGACCCCGTGAAGGACCTCGCCACGCCCGTGGACTGCGAGGCGCGGTACGGGAGATCTCCCGGAATGAAGTAGCGGTGCCTCCGCCCCGGCGGTCTCGTGCGTCCGAGGAGCGGACGGTCTTCGGCAACGGCGTGACCGATAGCCGCCGGTCGCTCGGATGGGCGCCGCTGCGCGAAGCCCCTATAATCCTGACCATGCGTCGTGAAGAAGCGATCGCGGCCTTGCGCGGCTACTTGCCGGAGATCCGGCGTGAGTTCGGTGTACGTCGCATCGCCCTGTTCGGGTCCACTGCGCGCGGCGAGGCTGAAGAGGATAGCGACCTCGACATCCTCGTGGACTTCGAGAAGGACCCGACGTTCCTCTCGTTCATGGGGCTCAAGGCGTTCCTGGAGGACCACCTCGGCCGCAGGGTCGACCTCGTGACGCCCGATGCCCTGAAGCCGCGGATGCGCCCCATCGTCGAGCGCGAGGCGGTCGATGTCGCCCAAGGCTGAGCGCGACTGGCGCCTCTACGCAGACGACATCATCGAGGCCTGCGGGAAGGTCCGCCGCTTCGTGGCCGGGATGAGCTACGACGCGTTCGCGGCGGACGAGCGCACTCGCGACGCAGTGATCCGGAACATCGAGATCATCGGCGAGGCCGCGGGGAAGCTGCCGGACGAGGTCAGGGCGAGGGCGGCACAGATCCCATGGCGGCCGATCTGCGACATGCGGAACGTGCTCGCGCATGCGTACTTCGGCGTCTCGCTGAAGGTCGTCTGGGACACGGCGACGACGCAGATCGACGAGCTCGAGAAGGCCGTCAAAGCAATGCTCGAGTGGACGATCACGAGCTGCATCGCGGTGCTGCGGTCGTGTCGGGCGCAGAGCAGTCCCTCGCGCCCTTCTGCGCTTCCGCCTTCGTCGTGCAGAGTTACTCAGCCGGCCATGCAGCCGACCCCCAGCCCCCGTCCTGCCGCCGGCGGCCTCCGCCGCGCGGCCCTGCTCGGGATCGTCGTGGCGTGCGTCGCGTGCGACCAGGGCACCAAGCGCCTCGCGGAGGCGTACCTGTCCCCAGGAGAGCGAATGTCCCTCCTCGGCGACACCGTGCGGCTCGAGCTCGCGCACAACGCGGGTGCGTTCCTGAGCCTCGGGGCGGTGCTCCCGGAGCGCGTGCGAGCCCACCTCTTCACCTGGGGCGTCGGTCTGGTCGTGCTCGGTGCGCTGGTCGCGGCGTTTCGCGCGCGCACGCCGTCGCGGACGGCCGTCGCGGCGGCGCTCGCGGGGGCGGGCGGGCTCGGGAACCTCTGGGATCGGATCGCCACCGGCGGCTGGGTGGTCGACTTCCTGAACCTCGGCGTCGGCCCGCTCCGCACCGGGATCTTCAACGTCGCTGACGTCTCCCTCATGGCCGCCGTGGCGATCCTGCTCTGGCCGGGCGAGCGGGGCGGTGCTCCGTATGGCGGACGAGCGCGCACGCCGACCTGAGCGGAGTCGGCGAGTGGGACGTCGGGCGCCCGGATCGGTGGACGCATCGACTCGACGAGGCCGAGCTGGTCAGTGAACCGTCGGGCCCCGGCACTCCGGGCAGAGCCACGCTGCGTCGCGGGAGTACTCCGGTACGTTGGGCATGCACTCGTCGCACAGGTAATGCCACTGGCCGCACGTCGCGCAGTTGAGCCCCTCGTTCACGGGGTCGGCGACGGCGTTCGCCCCGCATTCGGTGCACGGCTCGGCGACGTCGCGATCGCGCCATCCGGCGTGGGGCGCCTGCTGTGGCTCCTGCATCTGGACGGTTCCTCTCGAAAGCGTTGGCGACTAGCAACCTGAGGAGCGTTGCTCCCCGCCGCAACGGGGCGAGACGGGGGACCGAGCGCCGGCGCGCGAGGGATCGCCCGACGCCGGAGCACGTCGCTCCTCGTGAACCGGTTCGGTCGGCGCTGACGCGCGCTGCGGCCCGGCCGAACGGGCACACCGCGCTCTCGTGGCAAGAAGCGCCACCGACGTGGGCGCTCCGGGCATCGCCAGGGCAGGGCCCGACGTCCTACAGGTACGCGATGAGCAACGGTCGTCGGTCGATGGAGATCGTCCTCGATGGCGTGAAGCTCCACGCGATCCGCCTCGCGCCGCCGCGCGCGAGCGGTGGGCCCGTCCTCGTGCTCCTCCACGATTCGCTCGGCTCGATCGGGCTCTGGCGGGACTTCCCCGAGCGGCTCGTGGAGGCGACCGGGCTCGAGGTGTTCGTCTACGATCGGCGAGGCCATGGCGCGTCGGATCCGTTCGGTCCGCGTCCGCGGACGAGCGAGTACCTGCACGACGAGGCCGCGACCCTGGCGCGGGTCCTCGACGAGGTCGGGGTCGAGGGCGCGGTCCTCTTCGGGCACAGCGACGGCGGCTCCATCGCGCTCCTCGCGGCGGCGCACCACCCGCGTCTGATCCGGGCGGTGGTCTCGGAGGCGGCGCACGTGTTCGTGGAGGAGCGGACGCTCGACGGGATCCGGGCGGCCCAGCGCGCGCTCGTGGAAGGCGATCTGCTCGCGCGCCTCGCGAAGCACCACGGCGCGAAGGCCGAGGCGCTCGCCGCCGCGTGGATCGGCACGTGGCTCTCACCCTGGTTCCGCGGCTGGAACGTCGAGGAAGACCTCCGTCGG
>CAVTRF010000003.1:0-5913 GCA_963736795.1 uncultured delta proteobacterium
GCATTCTCGCACGCGCGGCGCCTCCACGGTTGCCGTTGCCTCGCCGGAGGTGGCGTGTCAAGCATGCTCGCACGTCGAGCAGGCCGGTGATGACCCGCCCGGCCGCGGCGGGCCGGCCGAGCGGCGACGGCGACATCCACCCGGAGAGCGCGTTGGCATCGAACGTCGCGATCGTCATGGCGACCTGGAACGGCGCCTCCCACGTGGAGGAGCAGGTCGCGAGCCTGCGCGCCCAGGACGTCTCCGGGTGGCGGCTGTTCGCGAGGGACGACGGCTCGACCGACGGGACCGCCGACCTCGTGGCGCGGCTCGCCGCCGGCGACCCGCGCGTCGCGGTGCTGCCGGGCGGCGAGCGGCTGGGCGCGATCGGGAACTTCGGCAGGCTGCTCGAGCACGCCCACCGCTCGGGGGCCGAATGCGTCTTCCCGTGCGACCAGGACGACGTGTGGCGGCCCGACAAGCTGTCGAGGGCGCTCGCGGTGATGGCGCGGCTCGAGGCCGAGCACGGCCGCGACACCCCGCTGCTCGTGCACTCCGACCTCGAGGTCGTGGACGAGGCGCTGCGGCCGCTCCACCCCTCCTTCCTGCGCTTCCAGGGCGTGGCGCACGAGGAGACGTCGCCGCTGCGCGTCCTGCTCGTCCAGAACTTCGTGACCGGCTGCGCGAGCCTCGCGAACAGGGCGCTGCTCGACCTCGCCCTGCCCTTCCCGCCCCACGTCATCATGCACGACTGGTGGCTCGCCCTCTGCGCGGCCGCCCGCGGCCGCATCGGGCTCGTCCCCGGCACGACGGTCCGCTACCGGCAGCACGGCGGGAACCAGCTCGGCGCGGGGGGCGCGCGCGGGAGCCTCAACCCGTTCGACGGCGAGGCGCGCCTGAGGTTCGCGCGGAGCTGGCGGGCCACCCAGCAGGCGCTGGCGCAGGCGGGCGATCTCGAGGCCCGGCTCCGCGAGCGCGGGGGGGCCGCGCCCGACGTCCTCGAGCTCGTGGGCGCCTTCGCGCGACTCGACCGCGAGCCGCCCGCGCGCCGCCTGCGGACGCTCCGCCGGCTCGGCGTGCGCTGCCACCGGCCGCTCGGCACCGCGTTCCTGTACGCGCGCCTCGGGCTCGTCCCCCGGCGCCCCGCGCCGCCCCCTGCCCCGAGGGCCCCCTGACGATGCGCGTCGCCGTGTGGCACAACCTGCCGAGCGGAGGGGGCAAGCGCGCCCTGCACGACCACGTGCGCGGCCTCGTCTCGCGCGGGCACGAGATCGAGGTGTGGTCCCCGCCCTCGGCCGACCGCGCCTACCTCCCGCTCGAGGGGCTCGCGCGCGAGCACGTCGTCCCGCTCGCCCTGCCGCGGGCGGACGCCCCGCCGGGCCTCGCCGTGAGGGCGCGGCGCGCGCTCTTCGGCCCGGGCGCGGACCTCGCCGCCCTGGACGACCACTGCCGGCGCTGCGCCCGCGAGATCGGCGCCGGCGGCTTCGACGTCCTGTTCGCGCAGTCGAGCAGCGTCCTCCTCGCCGCCTCGCCAATCGGCCGCCACGTCGCGATCCCGAAGGTCCTCTACCTCCAGGAGCCGCAGCGGGAGCTGTACGAGGCCCGGCCCGAGTGGCCGTGGATCCCGCCGCGGCCGGGGACCGCGTGGCGCCGCCCCGTCGAGTACGCGGCGCGGCGGACCCGCCTCGCCGCGATGGGCGCGCTGGCGCGCGAGGAGGCGCGGAACGTCGCGGCCTACGACCGGGTCCTCGTGAACTCCCTGTTCAGCCGCGAGAGCCTCGTGAGGGCGTTCGGCGTCGAGGCGCGGACCTGCTACCTCGGCGTGGACGCGTCCAAGTTCACGGCGAACGACGGCGCGCGGGAGGGCTTCGTGGTCGGGCTCGGCGCGTTCACGCCGGCGAAGAACGTCGAGCTGGCGATCCGCGCCCTCGGGCGCGTCGCGGCCCCGCGCCCGCGGCTCGTCTGGATCGGCAACGCCGGTGACCCGCGCTACCTCGAGACCCTCGCGAGGCTCGCGGCCTCGCTCGAGGTGGCCTTCGAGCCGCGCACGCTCGTGCCCGAGGCGGAGCTCGTCGCGGCCCTCGGGCGCGCCGCGATGATGGTGTACACGTCCCGCCTCGAGCCCTTCGGCTACGCGCCGCTCGAGGCCAACGCCTGCGGCACGCCCGTCGTGGCGCTCGCCGAGGGCGGGGTGCGCGAGACGGTGGTGGACGGGGTGAACGGGCTCCTCGGCGAGAGCGAGGAGCAGCTCGCGCGCGCCGTCGAGCGCCTGCGGGACGACCCGGCGCTCGCCCGCGCGCTCGGACGTGCCGGCCGGAAGCTCGTCGAGGAGCGCTGGTCGCTCGCGGCGGCGACCGACCGGCTCGAGCGGCAGCTCCTCGAGGTCGTCCCGCGGGCGGCAGGATCCGGCGCGGCGCCCGCGGCGGCCCCGGGCCGCAGCAGGCCCGCGGACGGCTAGCCATGTCCTCCCCGCGCCAGGTGGAGATCCTCCTCGCCACGTTCGAGGGCGCCCCGTTCCTCGAGGAGCAGCTCGAGTCGCTCCTCGCCCAGACTCACGACGGCTGGACGCTCCTCGCCCGCGACGACGGCTCGACCGACGGAACGCCCGCGATCCTGGAGCGCTACGCGAACCGTCACGCCGGCCGGATCCGGGTGCTGCCCTCGGACGGGCGGCGCCTCGGCGCAGCGGGAAACTTCTCGGCGCTCCTCGACGCGAGCGCCGCGCCGTACGTCGCCTTCTGCGACCAGGACGACGTGTGGCTGCCCGACAAGCTCGAGGCGACCCTGGCGGCCATGGCGGCGCTGGAGGAGCGGCGCGGAGCGGCGTGCCCCCTCCTCGTGCACACCGACGTCCGCGTCGTGGACGAGCGCCTCCGCCCGCTCGGCGACTCGCTCTGGCGCTATCACGGGACCGATCCCGGGCGCCTCTCGGTCCTCCCGCGCCTGCTCCTCCAGAACGTCGTCACCGGCTGCACCGCGATGGCGAACCGCGCGCTCGTCTCCCTCGCGCGGCCCGTCCCCCCCGAGGCGCGCATGCACGACTGGTGGCTCGCCCTCGTGGCCGCCGCCTTCGGCGCGGTGGGCGCGGTCCCCCGGCCGACGCTCCTCTACCGGCAGCACCGCGCCAACGAGCTCGGCGCGCGGCGCTTCCAGCTCCTCGGGGAGGCGCTCGGCATGCTCGACCCCGCCCGGCGCCGCGAGACGTCGGCGCGGCGCGCCGCCGAGATCCGCCGGCTGGAGGCGCAGGCCGCCGCGTTCCTCGAGCGCTTCGGCGAGCGGCTGCCGGAGGAGGCGCGCGCGACGGTCGCGGCGTTCGCGACCCTCTCGCGCCAGGGCTTCCTCGCCCGGCGCGCCCGCATCGTGCGGCACGGGTTCTACTACTCGAACCCGGCGATGACCGCGGCGATGCTGCTCTTCAGATAGCCCGCCTCCTGCTCGCGCCCGGGAAGCGGCCGCGTCAGGCGCGCGGCGGCGAGGTCACGCCGGCCAGCCGGCGCTCCGCGTCCACCATGCGCCGCACGGTCTCCTCCATCCCGAGCGTCGCGCGCCACCCGAGGACGCGGGCCGCCTTCTCCGCGCTCGCGTAGTTCCCCTCGATGTCCGTGGGCCGGAAGAGCGAGGGGTCCACGTCCACGTGCTCCCGCGCGTCGAGGCCCACCGCCGCGAACGCCGCGGCGACGAACTCCTCGAGCGAGTGGGTCTTCCCGGTCGCGATCACGTAGTCGTCGGGCCGCTCCTGCTGGAGCATCCGCCACATGGCGTCCACGTACTCGGGGGCCCAGCCCCAGTCGCGCTTCACCTTCGTGTTGCCGAGCCGGAGCCGCTCGCCGCTCCCCGCGGCGATCCGCGCCGCGGCGGCCACGATCTTGCGGGTGACGAAGCGCTCGGGCCGGAGCGGCGACTCGTGGTTGAACAGGATCCCGCTGCACGCGAAGAGCCCGTAGGCGTCGCGGTAGTTCGCGACCTCGAAGTGCGCCGCCGCCTTCGCCACCGCGTACGGGCTGCGCGGCCGGAAGGGCGTCGTCTCGTCCGCGGCGCGCCCGCCGGTGTCCCCGAAGCACTCCCCCGAGCCGGCGTTGTAGAAGCGGATGCGCCGGCGCGTGAAGCGGATCGCCTCGAGGACGTTGAGGGTCGCGATGCTGATGCTCTCCATGGTCTCGACGGGCTGCTCGAAGGAGAGCCCCACCGAGCTCTGGCCGGAGAGGTTGTAGACCTCGTCCGGCTCCACCTGGACGAGCGCGGAGAGCGTGCTCCGGAAGTCGTTCGGCGCGACGGAGAGGAGCTTCACGCGCTCCCGGATCCCGAGCCGCGCGAGGTTCGCGAAGGTGGAGAGGTTCGCGTCGCGGGACGTCCCGTGGACCTCGTAGCCCTTCCCGAGCAGGAGCTCGGCGAGGTACGCCCCGTCCTGCCCCGAGATCCCGATGATCAGCGCGCGCATGCGAGGCGCCTCACCGCCGCTCCGCGCCGCGCAGCGCGGCCGCGAGCGACGCCTTGAGCTGCTGGCGAAGGTGCTGGAGGACCGTGGTGCGGCGGCGCGCCCAGAGCTCCTCCAGCTCGGAGGTCATCTGGGCGATCGCGAGGGCCTCGAACCCGTGGCGCATCTGCACCGCGTGCAGCTCCGCGAGCGACCGCCCGGGCCGCGCCGAGGTCTTGGCGTCCTCGTGGATGGTCTCCTCGGCCCACAGCTCGTCCACCGCGACGAACGGGCCCTGACGGCGCACGCGGACGAAGAAGTCCACGTCGAAGCTGGAGTGGAGCCCCTCGTCGAGCGGCCCCGCGCGCTTCACGGCCTCGCGCGAGAAGAAGCAGGCGGGCTGCGCGAAGCGGTCGGGCGGCGCCCACGCGGCGAGGGCGGGGAAGTCGAGCCCGCGCGGCGCGACCTCCTGGAGGACGCGACCCTGCACGTCGACCGAGCGGCAGCGGCCGACCCACGCCGCCGCGTCGCGCCGGGCGCTCACGGCGCGCGCGACCGCGTGCAGCGTCCCCGGGGGATAGCGGTCGTCGCTGTTCAGCCAGGCGACGACGTCCCCCGTCGCGCGGGCGAAGCCGCGGTTGATCGCGTCGCTCTGCCCGCGGTCCCGCTCGGACGTCCAGCCGGCGAGCCAGGGAGCGTAGCGCTCGACGATCGTGGAGGAGCCGTCCGTCGAGCCGCCGTCGAGGACCAGGTACTCGAGGTTCGGGTAGCCCTGGAGGAGGACCGAGCGGACGGTCGCCTCGACGAAGCGGCTCTGGTTGAAGGAGGGCGTGACGACGGTGATCTTCGGCAGCGCCCGCGACGCCTTCGGCCGCCTGCGCCGGCTCGGGCGCGTCGGTCCACGGCCAGCCGGTGCGGCCGGAGGGTGGAGCGGGCAGGTCGCCCGGCCGCAGGGAATGGAGGGGCATGGGAGGGGCGCATTGTATGCCGCGGCGTGCGGAATCGTCACGCAGCTCGCCCTCGTGGTGCGCAGGGCGGCGCACGCTCGCGCCCTCACGCGACCAGGCCGGCTGATCTGGGTCCGCCCCGGAATCGTGGTGTAGAGTCGGCCCTCGCCGTGCATCCGCCCCCCGCCTCCAACGCCGCGCCGCCGGACCTCGATTCGGCTCGCACCCCGCGCCGCGCGGCGGCCCCGCCGCTCGCAGCGAACGTCGTGCGACGGCTGCTCGGGACCGTCCTCCGGCTGCTCGTCGCGTTCGTCAGCGTGCCGGTCTACGTGCACCTGATCGGCATGTCGCAGTGGGGCCTGCTCGCTCTGTTCGGCGCGGCAGCGGCCCCGCTCTCGCTCCTCGACTTCGGCATGGGCCAGGCGCTGATCAAGCGGGTCGCGGAGGCGCGCGGGCGCGGCGACGACGACGCTGTCGCCCGCTTGGTGCGCGCCGCCCTGTCGTTCAGCCTGATCGTGATTGCCGTCGGCGCCTGCGCCATCCTCCTCCTCTCCGGCTGGTTCGCGCGGACGG
>CAVTRF010000004.1:0-137947 GCA_963736795.1 uncultured delta proteobacterium
GGAATTCCTGCTCGACCTCGCCATGGAGAAGGTGGACGCGGAGTCGGGCTCGGCGTTCGTCGCGCGGGCTCTGGCGGCCGCGAGCTCGAGTTCGCCGTCGCGCGCGGGCCCCGGTCGAAGGAGCTGCTCGCGCTGCGCTCCGCCGTCCCGGTGGGCGTCGGGATCGTCGGCTTCTGCGCGCAGGAGGACGTCTGCCTGGCGGTCTCCGACGCGGAGCGGGACCCGCGCTTTCACCGCGCGATCTCCGAGGCGATCGGCTACGAGACGCGCTCGATCCTCTGCGCGCCGATCGCGCGGAAGGGGCGGGTGCTCGGCGCGCTCGAGGTGCTCAACAAGCGCGGCGGCGGGCCGTTCGACGCGGCCGACCTCGCGGTGCTCTCGTACCTCGCCCACCAGGCGGCGGCGTTCCTCGATTCCGGGCTCGGGAGCTGAGCCGGGACCACTTGCCCTGGTTCGCTGCTGCGGCGCACGCTGGCTGGCTGCGCCGGGGCAGCCCCCCCCAGGGGACCCCGACGCGGAGCGCGGCTTCGCCGCGAGTACTGATCTCGTCGTCTCTGCCCTGCTCGACGTACCTTTCAGGTCTCATCATCCGTCACATGTCCGTAATACCGAAGCTCGGGCGAGCGGGCGAGGCACGGGTGGCGAGTCCGTAGCACGCACCGGGTACGGCAACGACGAGTGCGGCGGCCGGAACGTCTCCGCGAGCGGGAACCGTCGAGACGAGATCGGCTCACGGCGGGCCGCATGCGTTCACCATGGGTGGGCACCCCGTCTTCCCGCAGCCGCAACGTGCGTTTGACGGGGTTCACGCGAGAGATGACGTCCCGCGGCGCGGCACGCCGGAACGCCGCGCCTGGCACGCGGAGATCTCGCGTGTCGCGCCGCCAGCGCGTCCGAGGGCGGTCTCGCTTCCCGGCCGCGTTCTCGCGTCCAGGAGCGAATGCGCGCGTCTGGGGAGGGCTCGAAAACCCGTGCGAAGCTCGCGAAATGACCTCCGCACGCGATCTCTCCGCCCGCCTCGCCGACCTCCTCCCCGCGAGCGCGCCGCGCTCGGCGAGTTCCTTGTCGCCCTGGCAGTCTTCGACGGCCGCAAGCTGTGGCTCGAGCTCGGCCACTCCTCGCTCTTCTATTTCCTGCACCGCGAGCTCGGCCTGTCGAAGGGCGCCGCCTTCTACCGGAAGACCGCCGCCGAGCTCATCCAGAGTTTCCCCGAGATCGTCGAGCCCCTCCGCGATGGCCGGCTTTGCCTGACCAGCGTCGTCGAGCTCGGGAAGGTCCTCACTCCCGAGAATCGGGACGAAGTCCTGCCGCGGTTCTTCCAGCTGTCGAAGCAGGAGGCGAAGGCGGTCTCGGCCGCGCTCCGGCCGGACGAGGCCGCGCCGCACCGCGCGGTGGTGACGGCGCTGCGCGCCCCGGCCGTCTCGCCCGCGCTGTCGCTTCCGGGCGGGGGCGCGCCAGAGAGAGCAGCCGCGGCCGTGACGCAGAGTGTCGGTTCATCCGGATGAACCACGGCCGTGCCAAGAGGGTCCGAACCCGGCGCCCACGCCAATCTCACCTCCGCGCACCTCCGTCGAGCCGCTCACCGCCGACCTGAATCGGTTTCACGTGACCGTCTCCCGCCGCTTCCTCGCGAAGCTCGAGGCGGCCCGCGACGCCCTCTCCCACTCTCATCCTGGCGCGAGCGCGGACGAGATCTTGGAGGCCGGGCTCGACCTGCTCATCGAGCGGCACGAGAAGCGGAAGGGGCTCGTGGAGAAGCCGCGTCGCGAGCCACCGCCTTCGAAGACGGATCACGTGCCCGCCCACGTGAAGCGGGCCGTCTGGACGCGGGACGGCGGGCGGTGCCAGTGGCCGCTCGATGGAGGCGGCGTCTGCGGCTCCACGCACCAGGTCGAGCTCGACCACGTCGTTCCGCGCGGGCGGGGCGGCCCGCCGACGATCGAGAACACGAGATGCCTCTGCCGGGTTCACAATCAGTACGCGGCTCGCCAGGTCTACGGCGACGGGTGGATGGACCGGTTCACGAGGGCCGCCTCGCCGGCTTCCGGCGACGGAGCCGGCGCGACAGCGCCACCGTGAGCGCGGCTCGCCAGCGGCAGAGAGCCCGCGAGACGTGGGGCGCTCGTGAGCCGATCTTGCCGGCGACGGTTCCCCTTTCGCGGGGACGTCTCGCAGCCGCCGCGCCCCTCGATGCCCCAGGCTCCTTCCAGCACGGCGCCGCCCCTCGAGCGCACGACCCTTGGCCAAAGCGCCTACCTCGGGATGCGACGAATGATCAGACCTTTCAGGTACGCCTCCGCTGCTCGGTCCTCGTGTGCCCGGCTCGCCGATGCCATCGTGCGCCTCGACGCGATCAGGGCAACTGGGCTCGGCTTGAGCGGGCAACATTCGCCTCGAGTCCTCCTCCTCCGGGACCTCCGCCTCGCCCTTCACGAGCTCGCGCAGCACCACCGTCGCGTAGGAGCCCTTCGGCAGCTCGAACCGCGCGCGGTAGCCGTCGCGCCTCGTCCTCGATCTCGACCCGCGCCGGCAGCCGCGCGGCGCGCCGGGTCCCCTCCGCCTCGCCGCCGCCGCGGGCGAAGGTCGCGAGCGCGATCCCCTCGGCGGCGAGGAGCCGCTCCTCGCGGGCGAGCGCGTCGTGCGCCGCGGGCGCGGAGCCGGTGGCCGAACATCGGGCCCGCCGGCGAGATCTCGAAGGCGGCCACGCGCGGGCCGTCGACGACCGGGTCCTCGCAGGTGAACAGGCCGCCGCTGTCGAGCTTCTTCATGACGTCGCCGAGCAGCGCCGCGGCGAAGAGCCCGTCCGCCATCCGCTCGGCGAGCCACCGGTTGAAGAGCAGCGCCTGGTACGCGGAGAGCGAGAGCCGGCGCAGGAAGCGGTCGCGCGCGGCGCGCCGGACCTCCGGCGTCTCCTCGCCGGCGAGGAGCGCGCGCCCGACGACCGCGTTCCGCCCCTCGGTCCCGAACCGCTGCGGGCCGAAGAAGTTCGGCAGCCCGCGGGCCGCGAGCGCGGCGGCGGCGGCGCGGGCCCGGGCCGCGTCCCCGCCCCGGACCGCGATCGAGAAGACGTTCGCGCGGACGTGGCCGGTCCGGAGCTTGTTCGCGTGGCGCGAGACCTCGAGGATCCGCAGCCCGGCGGCCGCGAGGGTCGCGGGGTCGGGATCGCGGCGCGACCGGGAACGAGAGCCACTGCGTCGTGACCGCGTCCTTGTCCTTCATCCCCGCGAAGCCGGCGTCGCGCTCGGCGACCCCGAGCGCGCGCGCGAGCGCGCGGACCACGTCGCGGGTCGTGCGGCCGCGCTTCTCGATCCGGACGTACAGGTGCGGCCCCGCGCCGGAGGGCAGGTAGGCCGGGACCTCGTCCACCCGGAAGTCCTCGGGGACCGCGCGGACGGTCCCGCCCGAGCCCGGGAGGTCCGCGGTGACGAGGGGGAGCGGGGTCACGCGTCGGCCGAGCGCCTCGAGCGGCGCGAGCTTCTGCCTCACCGCCCGGCCGAGCGCCTCGTCCACGTCCGCCGCGATCCGCTCGCCGGCGAGGAAGAGCCAGAAGAAGAGCGCCTCGCGGAGCGCCTCGAGCACGACCTTCGCCGGGACCGCCGACGGCGTCCATCGACGCGAGCGCGTCCGCCGTCGAGCGCCGCGAGCGCGCTCTCGACCGCGCGCCTCGTCGAGCGCGCCGTCGCCGCCGACGACGAGCTCGCGCAGGAGCGGCGCGTACGGGTTCGCCGGGTCCCAGAGGAACCGCTGCGCCGCGTCGAGGAACCCCGCCCGCGCGCCGGCGGGCACGGCCTGAGCGCCACCGTCGCGCAGGAGCTCGTTCAGCCCCGCCGACGATGGCGGGGACGCGCTCGGCGGCCGACGCGGGCACGGACGTCCCCGCGATCGCCTCGACGTAGCCCGCCTCGGCGAGGTGGAACGAGGATCTTCGTCGCGTCGAACTCGTTCAGGTGGGCGGCGGTCGCGATCTCCGCGACCGTGCGCCGCCCGTCCACGAGCGCGAGCAGCGCGTTCTCGGTCGGGCGCAGGGTCATCGGCGCGCGGTCGGCTCGCGCCGGCGCAGGACCGCGCCCGGCCCCGGGATCCGCGCCTGGAAGAGCGACAGCTCGTCGATGCGCCGGATGCCGTCCATGAGGAGCGACTGCGTCGAGACGGACAGCGGCGCCGCGGCGCGCTCCGGCTCCTCGTCCACGAGGGTGAACGTGCCGGCTCGTCGAGAGGAGGACCGCGTGGAACACCGCCGCGACCTGCTCGTGCAGGCACCGGTAGAGGTCGTTCGGCTTCAGGATCCCCAGGTCGACGAGCGCCTTCCCGAGCGCGCGGCCGGAGCGGGTCGCCTCCGCGACCTGCGCCTCGGTCGCGTACCCGAGCCGGACCGCGACCTCGCCGATGCGCTCGCCCGGCGCGCTGGAGTGGGCGCTCCGCACCTCGCCGTCCTGGAACGCGATGGAGCGCTCGGCGCCGCCGGCGAAGACGGTGAGCACGCCGGAGAGGCGGGACTGCTGCATGAAGGCGATGAAGTCCGCGATCGGGAAGGCGGCGACGTCGCCGGCGACGACGCAGCGCGGCCGCTCCGAGGCGCCGCCCGTCGCGGGCGTGCGGCGCGCGACGACGAGGTCGCCCACCGACGGCAGGAGCACGAACCGGCCCGCCCGGTCGGCGAGCGCGCGCCGCGCCGGGTCGGACTGGGGCACGACCCGCCCGTGGGCGTCGATGTCGAGGTGGAGCGTCATGCGATGCGGTCAGTCCCGCTGCCACCCGCGGTTCCGGGTCCACTCCTCCTCGTCCTGCAGCGTGAACTCGAGCCCCTCGTCCGAGTAGTCCATGAGCACGAGCGGGCGGCCGTTCAGGAATACCGACGGCGTGCCCTTGATGCCGGCGGCGCGCGCCTCCGCCTGCGACTCGCGGATGCGGGCGAGGTAGCGGCCGTCGGCGAGCGCGGCGCGGAGCGCCTCCGGATCGCCGCCGACCTCGCGGGCGAGGGCGGCGAGCTCGTCGGGCGTGTGGGCGCCGGCGGACGCGAAGAGCGCGTCGTGCATGGGCCAGAAGAGCTTCTGGTCGCGCGCCCACTCCGCGGCCTGCGCGACCTCGAGCGCGCCGGGGTGGCTCTCGATCGGGAACGGCTTGAACACGAGCTTCACCCGGCCCTTGCGCGCGTCCACGAAGGACTCGAGCACCGGCCGGACGAGCTGACAGTACGGGCAGGTGAAGTCGGAGAACTCGACCATCGTGACCGGCGCCTCCGCGCTCCCGAGCGGCGGCCCGAACCTCGAGACGTCGAGCTTCGCGCGCTTGTCGAACGAGGCGTAGTAGCTCGACACGAGCCGCGCGAGCTCGTCCTTCTTCGCGCCCGCGCGGACGAGGCGCGCGGCGAGCGCCGCCATGCGCGGCGCGTGGCTGGCAGGTCTTGTGCTCCCGCAGGCACTGCGCGAGCGTGTGCGGGCAGCCGCAGTAGCAGAAGGCCTGCTTCGCCCAGTCGAAGAGGACCTGCCGCTGCTCGGGCGCGAGGCCGTCGAGCGGGACGCCGGGGAGGACGGTGGCGTCGGAGGTCGGCGGCTCGGCCGGCGCGCCGGCGCGAGCCGGCGCGGCGAGGGCGCAGGCGAGGGCGAACAGGGCGGCGGCGCGGCGAAAGGTCATCGGCGTTCCCTCGCGGGTCGGCGGGGATCGTACACCGGAACGGCGGGCTTTGATCCTGGCGATCTCCCCGTGTTCTGCTTAGGAGGACGGCGGCTGGATGCAGCGAAGCCATTCACGCGAGCGCGGGGCGCTCCACCCGGAGCGGGGCGACGACCTGCGCGTGGCCCTCGTCTACCCGAACGCCTACCGGGTCGGGATGGCGAACCTCGGCCTCCACGCGGTGTACCGGCTGCTCAACGCCGAGCCGGGGACGCGCTGCGAGCGGGCCTTCCTGCCGGACGGCGCGGGCGAGCCGCTCACGGTGGAGTCCGGAGCGCCCGCTGCGGGACTTCGACGTGGTCGCGTTCTCGCTCTCGTTCGAGGACGACCACGCGAACGTCCTCGCGATCCTCGACCGCGCCGGCCTCCCGCTCCGCGCCGCGGAGCGCGACGAGCGCCACCCGCTCGTCGTGGCGGGCGGGATCGCCGTCCAGATCAACCCCGAGCCGGTGGCGCCGTTCTTCGACGCGATCCTCGTCGGGGAAGGCGAGGTGCTCGTCCCGCCCCTCGTCGCGGTCGTGCGGGAGGCGCTCGCGGCCGGGACGCCGCGGCCGGCGCTCCTCGAGCGGCTCGCGCGGCTGCGGGGCGCGTACGTCCCCGGCCTCTACGAGGTCGAGTACGCCGACACGCGCGCGGCGGGCGCGCCGGAGACACGCTGGGTCACCCGCTTCGCCCCGCGCGCCGGCGCGCCGGAGCGCGTCGCGCGCGCCTACCTCCCCGACCTGCGCGGCGTCGCCACCTCCCGCGTGGTGGACTCGCCGGACGCGCAGTTCGGCGATCTCTTCCTCACCGAGGTCGCGCGCGGCTGCCTGTGGGGATGCCGGTTCTGCGCCGCCGGGTTCGTGCAGCGCCCGTACCGCGAGGTGGACCTCGACACGCTCCGCGCCGAGGCGCGGAAGGGGATCGCGCGCGGGCAGCGGGTCGGGCTGGTCGGGCCGGACACGAGCGACCACAGCGGGCTCGAGCCGCTCACCTGCGGGATCGCGGCGGAGGGCGGGACCTTCAGCCCGGCGTCGCTCCGGGTGGACGCGATCACGTCCGCGCTCGCCCGCCGGATGGCCGAGGGCGGCGAGCGCTCCGTCACGCTCGCGCCGGAGGCGGGGACCGCGCGGCTGCGACGCGTCGTGAACAAGGACTTCGACGACGACCTCGTCGTCCGGGCGGCGGAGCGCGCCATCTCGGCGGGGATGCAGCACGTGAAGATGTACTTCCTGTGCGGCCTGCCCACCGAGACCGACGAGGACGTGCTCGGGATGGCGCACCTCGCGCTCCGGATCCGCGAGGAGGTCATGATGCCCCGCGCGCGCGAGCGCGGGCGGATGGGCCGCATCACGCTCTCGGTGAACCCGTTCGTGCCGAAGCCCTGGACCCCCTTCCAGTGGGCGCCGCTCGCGGCGAAGGGCGTGCTCGAGGCGCGGCGGCGCGTCCTCGAGCGGACGCTCCGGCCGAAGGGGATCGAGGTCGAGTTCCTCTCGGTGCGCGAGACGGCGCTCCAGGCGCTCGTCTCGCGCGGCGACCGTCGCGTGGCCGACCTCCTCGAGCTCGCGCACCGCGAGACCGGCGGCGACCTGCGCGGCGCGCTGCGGCGCTGGCCGCACGACCCCGAGTTCTTCGTGCACCGGGAGGTCGGCGCCGAGCGAGCGGCTCCCGTGGGACTTCCTCGACCACGGGCTCACGAAGGAGTTCCTCGCCCGCGAGTGGCGGCGCGGCCTCGCCGGGAAGGTGACGCCGAAGTGCGCCGTCGCGACCTGCCGCGCCTGCGGGCTCGACTGCGCCGAGCACCCGGAGCTCGTCCCCGGCGCGCCGGCGGCGTAGCCGGGAGCGCGGCGCCGCTCGCGAAAAAGGAGAGGGCCGGCCCGCGGACGGACCGGCCCTCGTGTTCGCGTCAGGCGTCTACGGTCGGACGATGCCGCTCACCGCGTCGACCGCCGATGCTGGATCCGCCCGACGCCGTCGTAGACCGTCCACGGCACGTCCACGTTCCACTCGACCGTTGCCGGAGCCCGGCTTGTCGCCGCCGGTGATCGTCATCGCCCGCCGCGAGGCCGCAGCGAGAAGGTCGTGATCGCCGGCTTCATGACGCACGGTGCGGCCGCGCCCGTGGCGCGGCACTGCGAGGCGCAGGCCGCCGCCCTGGTCGCACGGCCAGTACCGGTAGAAGAGCCCGAGGAGGTCCGTGTACTGAGCGAGCCCGGCGTAGGCAAGCCTTGATGGGCGCGTCCTCGGCGGAGAACGCGACGCCGTACTTCGTGCCCGTGTTGAGGAAGTTGAGGTTCGAGGTCGCTCGCGACCAGCGACGTACGAGTTGCGAGGTCGCCGGGTGGACCGTCGTCTCGCGAGTCGACGTCGAACGACGCGCGCGACCGACGTCGCGACGCAGGCGTCCGACGAAGTCCGATCCCGGCGAAGCGCGTCCCGAGGAGCTTCCCGCGCCGTCGACGAGCGTCGCGGCCTCGCCCGTGTAGACGACCACGGTCTGCGTCCAGATCTTGGTGCGTCGCGTCCCACCTGCCGTTCGGCGGCGTCCAGGCGCCGTTGTCGTCGACGTCGAGGAACCACTCGCCGGCGTCGTACCGGCCGTTGTCGTTCTGGTCGACGAACGGCTCGCCGAGGTCGACGAACGGCTCGCCGACGTCGTAGCTGCCGTCGCCGTTCGCGTCGAAGAAGGCCTCCTCGCCGTCGGCGATGGCGATGATCGTCACGACGCCGTCGCGCGGGTTGTGGGTGCGGACGCCGCAGCCGTCGAGCCCGTGCACGACGCTCGGCTCGCCCGCGGTGGTGACCGGGTCGACGTCGAACGGCAGGCCCGACGCCGAGGGTGTTGAAGCCCTGGACCGCGATGCCGAGGTCCATCTGCGGGTCGCCGCGCTGGCTCGGGTCGTACTCGGGCGTCGTCACGATCTGCCCGACCGCCGCCGCCTCCGAGACGAAGATCACCTGCGTCGCGCGTGCCGAGCACGTTCTCGAAGCGGTCCTTGAGGATCGCCGCGCAGGTGAACGGCGCGTCCACGAGCGAGACGCGCAGTTCGTCTCGGCGAGCGCCGGGATGTTCCGGGGGCTGCACGTCACCGCGAAGTTCGCGCCGCTCGCCTTCGCGGCGCCGCTCGCGACGGTCGACGCTGCGCAGGTCGACGGGGTCTGGGAGGAGCAGGCGCCGCTCCCGCCGCCGGAGAGCGTGCAGGGCTGGCCGACGCAGGACGGAATCGGACGAGCAGCTCGCCGCACAGGTGACCGCAGCCGCGGTGAAGGCAATCTGGATGTTCTTCGCGCCGCTCGTGCTGGTGGCGCTGACGACCGCGGTGCCGACGCAGCCGAGGGAGGTTGCGTCACACGTGTAGAGGGTCACGGTGCCCGAGCCCGACACGGTCGTCGTCGTGGTGGTCGTGCCGAGCGTGAAGGACCCCTTCGTCGTCATCAGCGTGACGGTGGCGCCAGCCGTGTCGGCCACGGAGATCGTGACGGTGTTCGTCCCGTTCGCGACGACCGACACCGCGGAGGGCGTGAGGAGATGACCGGCGGGCGGCGGACCGGCGCGTCGGTGGGGCCGCTCTTCTCCTGCGAGCAGCCAGCGGTCGAGGCAGAGACGGCGAACGCGATCGCGAGCGTCCAGGCGCGAGCTTTCATGTGTTTGACACCCCTCGGTGTGCGCGGGAGAGCGGTAGACCCCGGAGGGACCATCTTCACGGGCAGGCGAGCGGGCGTCAAGCCGGTGGCTTCCCGGACAAGGCACGCGAGGACGAGGTATGTAGGCGCGGATGCAGGCAGAACCCTTCATGCGCGAGGCGCTCGCGCTCGCGCGAGCGCCGCCGGGGACCGCGGCGAGGTGCCGGTCGGCGCGGTCGCGGTGCTTCGAGGACCGGGTGGTCGGCCGGGGTGCGAACGCCCGCGAAGTCGGCGAACGACCCGACGGCCCACGCCGAGCTGCTCGCCATCCAGGAGGCCGCCCGCACGCTCGGCCGCTGGCGGCTCACCGGGGTCACGCTGTTCGTGACGCTCGAGCCCTGCGCGATGTGCGCCGGGGCGATGGTGCTCGCGCGGATCGACCGGCTCGTCTACGCCGCGAGCGATCCGAAGGCGGGCGCGGCCGGGTCGCTCATCGACCTCACCGCCGATCCGCGCCTGAACCACCGGTTCCCGGTGGAGCGCGGCCTGCTCGCCGACGAGGCGGGCGAGCTGCTGCGGGCGTTCTTCCGGGCGAGGCGCGGTAACGGATCGAGCTGACGCGCGCGGGCGCCGAGGGGAGGCGGCGCGCCGAAAAGCGAGCGCCGAGCACTCCCCCTCTCAGGATGGCGCTTGGAGAATCGAGAAGATCGGTTAAATCCGCCGGCGGAGAGCTGGCCGAGCCTGGTCGAAGGCGCCTGACTCGAAATCAGGTGTACCGGTAACGGTACCGGGGGTTCGAATCCCTCGCTCTCCGTTTCATTGCTTCGCGAGACGGTCGGAGCGGCGAGCTCCCGAGCGACCGGTCGCGGGCGCCGAGTCGCACGTCGACGAAGGTCGCGAGCGAGCCACGCAGCGAGCGAAGGGGCAGCCGGATGAGGCTGCCCCGGAGCGAGCCGGGGGTTCGGGGGTGCCGTAGCCCCCTCGGATCCGGTCGAAACCATCGCGGTCACGGCCGCGGGGCGGAGGCCCCCCGAATACGATTGGAGAGGTGTTCGAGCGGTTTAAGAAGCACGACTGGAAATCGTGTGTACCGGGAACGGTACCGTGGGTTCAAATCCCACCCTCTCCGCCAGCAGCACGCGCTCCCGCGCCGCATTAGATGAGGGAGCTCGAGCCGGCGGTATGCCGAGAAGAGCCGGCCCAGAATCCTCGGGCGACGTGGGGCTTCCAAACCCCGCCAGGCCCGGAAGGGAGCAACGGTAGGTGGTCCACCGTGCGCCCGGGGATTGTGGGCCGGCTCGTTTGTTTGATAGCGAAGGACCCCCGCGAGCACGGCCCAGGCAGGTGAGGCGGGCGGGCGAGCGGGTCGGAGCGCCTGGCGCGCCGTTCGGGAGCGGCCTCCCCGTGACCATGGCCACCTACCTCGTCCTCGCACGGAAGTACCGGCCACAGACGTTCGGCGAGATGTCCGGCCAGGCGCACGTCGTCCGGACGCTCTCGAACGCGCTCAAGACCGGCCAGCTCGCGCACGCCTTCCTCTTCACCGGTCCGCGCGGCGTCGGGAAGACGACGACGGCACGCCTGGTCGCGAAGGCGCTCAACTGCGAGAAGGGGCCCACCGCGGAGCCGTGCGGCGTCTGCACCCCCTGCGTCGAGATCGCCGAGGGCCGGTCGGTGGACGTCGTCGAGATCGACGCGGCCTCGAACAACGGCGTCGACAACGTCCGCGACATCGTCGAGGCGGTGAAGTACCGGCCCGCCCGCGACCGCTTCAAGGTCTTCGTGGTGGACGAGGTCCACATGCTCTCGCAGGGCGCGTTCAACGCCCTGCTGAAGACGCTCGAGGAGCCGCCGGGGCACGTGAAGTTCGTCCTCGCGACGACCGACGTCCACCGGGTGCCGGAGACGATCCTCTCGCGCTGCCAGCGGTTCGACTTCCGCAGGCTCACGCTCCAGCAGATCGCCGACCAGCTCGCGAAGGTGGCCGAGGCGGAGGGGATGAAGCTCTCGCCCGCCGCGCTCGCCCTCGTCGCGCGGCAGGCGGAGGGCGGGATGCGCGACGCGCTCTCGCTCCTCGATCAGGTGCGCGCCGCGTGCGGGGAGTCGCCCGCGGACGACGACGTGGCCGAGGCGCTCGGCGCGGTGGACGCGGCGGCCGTCTCCCGGATGGCCGGTGCGCTCGTCAGGCGCGACGGCGCGGCGGTCCTCGCCGAGGTCGAGGCGCTCCACGCGCGCGGCCTCGAGATGAAGCGGGTCGCCGAGGAGCTCGTGCGCCACCTGCGCAACGTGGTCGTGACGAAGCTCGTGCCCACCTCGCCGATGGATCTGCCGGACGCGGAGCTCGAGGAGGTGCGCGCGCAGGCCGCCGGCGCCGACGCGGCCCAGCTCACGCGCCTGTTCGACCTCGTGCAGCGCGCGGTCGTCGACGTGAAGCTCTCCGAGCAGCCGCGCTACGCGCTCGAGGTCGCGCTCCTCGAGGGCGTCTTCCTCGCCCCGGGCGCGGAGGTGTCGGAGCTCCTCGCGCGCCTCGAGGCGCTCGCGCGGGGCGCTCCCCTGCCGCCCCGCTCCGGCCCGCCGTCCGGCGGCGGCGCCCCCCGGCCGACCGCGGCGTCGACCCCGGCGACCTCCGGCGCGGCCGCCCAGCGCGAGCGCGCCTCGACGTCTCCTCCGCTGCGAGGAGGCTCGGCTCCGGACGAAGGATCGGAGTCGGCGGAGGGTGAGCCCGTTCGCGCCGCGCGGAGCGCCGACGCGGGCGCGCCGGCGGGAAGTCGAAGCGCGATGGCGCCGGGCTTCACCCCGATCGCGCCGAGCCCCGCAGCCCCGACCACGACGCCCGACGGCGCCGCCGGCCTCGCGCCCGCGCCGCTCCCGCGCGATCCGACCGAGCTCTGGCGCGCCGCGGTGTCCGAGGTCGAGAAGGTGAGCCCGCTCGCCGCCCCCGCGCTGCGCGAGGCGGTCCTCCTCTCGCTCGCCGACGGCGAGGTCGCGATCCAGCTGCCCCCCGGGATGCTCGGGGACGCCGCCGAGCGGCGCCGCCCCGAGATCGAGGCGGTGTTCGCACGCCACTTCGGGCGCCCCACGCGGCTCGTCGTGCGGCGCGGCGCGATGCCGGCCGCGGCGCCCGCCGGCGTGACCGCCGCGCCGGCGTCGCTCGCGCAGGCCGAGGCGGCGGAGCGCCTCGCGCGCTCGTCCGCGGTCCGCGACACGGCGCGCAACCACCCGAACATCCGCGAGGCCGCGAAGATCCTCGAGGGCGGCGTCGACAAGATCGAGGAGCTTTGAGCTCGCGGTGACCGAGACCGGGTGGAGCCTCGACGGCTTCGCCGGCGGGGCGGGCGGCACGCCCGCAACCAAGGAGACGGCATGGACATCCAGTACCTCATGCGCCAGGCGAAGAAGCTCGAGAAGGCCATGGCGGACGCGCGCGACCAGCTGTCGGAGCATCTCGGTCGACGCGGAGTCCGGCGGCGGGCTCGTCAAGGTGCAGATGAACGGAAAGTGCGAGATCGCCCGCCTCAGCATCGATCCGAAGGCGCTGCCGCAGCAGGGGAGCGACCCGGCGGACCTGTCGATGCTCGAGGACCTCGTCGCGGCCGCCGTGAACGCGGGCGTCGAGAAGGCGCGGGCCGCCGCCGACGCGCACATGGCGCAGGCGACCGGCGGGATCAAGATCCCGGGGCTGGGATAAGCCGCGTGGCCGTCGCCGATCCGATCGCGCGGCTCGTGAAGGAGCTCGCGAGGCTCCCGGGCATCGGCGAGAAGAGCGCGCAGCGGTTCGCGTTCCACATCCTGAAGGCCGGCCCCGGGTACGCGTCCGACCTCGCCGCCGCGATCGTGGGGGTCGTGCGCGACGTGCGGCTCTGCTCGTCGTGCCAGACGCTGACCGACGTCGACCCCTGCCCGATCTGCCGCTCGGCCGACCGCGACCCGAGGCTGCTCTGTGTCGTCGAGGGGGTGCCGGATCTCCTCGCCGTCGAGCGGACGCACGAGTTCCGGGGGCGTTACCACGTGCTGCACGGCGCGCTGTCGCCGCTCGACGGCATCGGCCCGAACGACCTCAAGATCCGCGAGCTGCTCGTCCGGCTCGAGCGCGAGCCCGCCGACGAGGTCGTCGATCGCGACGAACCCCGACGTCGAGGGCGAGGCGACGGCGCTCTACCTCACGAAGCTCCTCAAGCCCATCGGGATCAAGGTCACGCGCATCGCGCAAGGTGTTCCCATGGGCGGCGACCTCGAATACGCTGACCAGGTCACGCTGGCGCGCGCTCTCGCCGGCCGACGGGAGCTATGACCCAAACCTTGCGCGCCGCCGGGGCCCTCGCCCTGGCGGTCCCCATCCTCGCCTCCGGCTGCGCCGCGTTCCGCTACGCGCGGCTCGACGCGCCCGCGGAGAAGCGCGCGCTCGGCCTCGAGTTCGGCACCGAGCGCGCCGCGGTCGAGCGCGAGCTCGGCGCCGCCGGGATCGCGGTCCGCGCCGTCCCGGGCGACGCGGACGCGCTCGTCGCGGAGCGCTGCCCGGGCGCGCCGGTGAAGGGCCCGTGCCGGCTGCTCTTCGGCCCGCGCGGCCTGTACGCCGCCGAGCTCGAGGCGCCCGCGTCGGACGCGGGCGCGCTCGCGGGCGCGGTGCGCAAGGGGCTCGGCGCGCCCGACCGGACCGGCGGCGCGCCGGCGGCCGCCGGCGGCACGCCCGCGCTCGTCGCGGGCTGGGACCGGCCCGGCTGGACGATCACCGTCACGCGGGGCGGCGGCTCCGCCGCGCGCTCGCTCTGCCGGGTCGAGTACGACGCCGCCTCGCCGCCCGTCGTCGCCGGCGTGCCGCTCGGGCGGCTGCGAGCGGACGTCGAGCACGCGCTCGAGGTCCAGGGCGCGACGGTGATGCAGCGCGACGAGGCGAGCACCACGTTCGTCGGCTGCCCGCAGGGCGCGGGCGAAGCGGTCTCCTGCATCGTCCTGTTCCGGGCGGGCCGCGCCGCCGCCGTGACCGAGATTCACCCGACGGTGCCGGACGACCGCGGCGCGCTCTCCGCCTGGCGGGTCCTCGCGAAGCGGTACGAGCGGGACATCGGGCGGGCGCCCGAGACCGCCTGCCCTCCGGACGGGTCCGGATCGCGTCGCGGGCGACTGCACCGCGACCTGGGCGTCCGACCGGCTCGTCGTCGTGGTCGGCGCGCACCGCAACGCCGGCGCGAGCCACCGCGGCGCCATTTCGGTGTACACGGCCTTCACGTATCCGGCGCTCGGGGCGGGCGCTGGCGTCGACGAGCCCGCGCTCCAGGCCGAGGCGCCGTGATCGCGCGCGACCCTCGAGGATTGAAAGCGGCGCGGTTCCCTGGTATTCGGCCCATGACTCGGTTCGCGGAGAACCAGCGCGCATGAATTCCGGCTTGGTGATGTACGAGGAGGAGTTCCGGCTCATCGCCGGGATCTGCGACCGGCTCACGCGCGACGCGAACGCCAAGGTCGTCTTCCTCGTCGACAAGAACGGTCAGCTCATCGCGTCGAGCGGCCAGGCACAGAACCTCGACACGACGTCGCTCGCCTCGCTCACGGCCGGCAACGTCGCGGCGATGGGCGGCCTCGCGAAGCTCATCGGCGAGAAGGAGTTCCCGAACCAGTTCCACGAGGGAGAGCGCGAGTCGCTCCACATGAGCATCGTCGGCGGCCGGGTGGTCCTGGTCGTCATCTTCGACGCGAAGAGCTCGCTCGGGCTCGTGCGCCTGCGGGTGAAGAAGGCCGGCGAGGAGCTCGCGAAGATGTTCGACGTGCTCGCCAAGAAGCAGGCAGCGCCCGGGGCCGCGAGCCCGTTCGCCGAGATCACCGACGACGACATCGACAACCTGTTCAGCGAGTGATCCCCGGATGAGCTTCATCAACTACAGCTCGCGCGAGATCAACTGCAAGATCGTCTATTACGGCCCCGGCCTCTGCGGGAAGACGACGAATCTTCAGTACATCTACGCAAAGACCAACCCCGAGGCGAAGGGGAAGATGATCTCCCTCGCCACGGAGACCGAGCGGACGCTCTTCTTCGACTTCCTCCCGCTCTCGCTCGGCGAGATCCGCGGCTTCAAGACGCGCTTCCACCTCTACACGGTGCCGGGCCAGGTCTTCTACGACGCCTCCCGCAAGCTCATCCTGAAGGGCGTCGACGGCGTGGTGTTCGTCGCCGACTCGCAGATCGAGCGCATGGAGGCGAACCTCGAGTCGGTCGAGAACCTGCGCGTGAACCTCGCCGAGCAGGGCTACGATCTCTACAAGGTCCCGTACGTCGTCCAGTACAACAAGCGCGACCTGCCGAACATCGCGACCGTCGAGGAGCTCCGCCGGCTCCTCAACCCGACGAACGTCCCGGAGTATCCAGGCGGTCGCGCCGACCGGCGTCGGCGTGTTCGACACGCTCAAGGCGGTCGCGAAGCTCGTCCTGACCGAGCTCAAGAAGGGCAGCTGAGGTCGGGCGGCGCCCGAGGAATGCGGGCGGCCGACGAGGCGCCCCCCTGGCGGGCCCTGTGGTATAAGTCCGTCCTTGCCATTGATTTCGCCGGGGGTTTTTCCTGGCGGCGGAGGGTGATCGTGGTGCGCTACCTCAGGATGGCCGGGCTGCTGTGTCTTCTCGTTCCGGGGCTCGCCCCCGCGCAGGCGACGCCGTCGGGCGCGGCCGCGGACTCCGCCAAGCCCGTCGCTCACCGCCGAGGAGGCGAACGAGCTCAAGGTGCGGACGCTCGAGGAGCGCGTCTCGGATCTGAAGGAGAAGATCTTCCGGACCAAGGCGCGCCTGATGAACCTGCAGGAGATGGTCATCGGCGGCGACATCACGACCGGCGCCAAGGCGGTGCTCGTCCACCGCAACGAGATGGGCTCGTCGTTCTACCTCGAGTCGGTCGCCTACGCGCTCGACGGCGCGCCCATCTACACGAAGGTCGACGTCGAGGGCGATCTCGAGAAGCGCGAGGAGTTCGAGATCTTCAACGGCCGGATCGTCCCCGGCAACCACCAGATCGCGGTGCAGCTCATCTACCGCGGCCACGGCTACGGCCTCTTCAGCTACCTCGAGGGCTACAAGTTCAAGGTGCAGTCCTCGTACACGTTCAACGCCGAGCCGGGCAAGGTGAGCACGATCAAGGTCGTGGGCTTCGAGAAGGGCGGCATCACCGCCGAGCTCAAGGATCGGCCCGCGATCCGCTACGACGTGGACGTCCAGCGCGAGGAGGCGCGTCGCGGGACCTCCCCCGCGGCGGCGGAAGGCGCCGGTCGGTGAGCTCACGCTGGACACGGCGCGCTGCGGTCGCACTCGCGGCCGCGGCGCTCGCCCCCTGGCTGGTCGCCTCGACGCCACGCGTGGCGGATCCGCTCGCGCAGGTCGAGCGCGAGGTCTCGCAGATCGAGGAGCGGCTCGCGTCGGTCGAGCGCTTCGGCGTCCAGGCCGAGGAGCCGCCCGCGGTGCGCGCCCAGCGGCGCTTCGAGGAGGGCGATCGCCAGTACGGCCTCGGCGACTGGCTCAACGCGGCCATCCTCATCGCCGACGCGGTGGACGAGCCGGCGTGGAGCGACGCGCGCGACCGCGCGGCGGGGCTCTTCTTCCTCGCCGACGCGCTCCGGCGCCAGGGGCTCTGCGGCGCCGCGCGCGTGCGCTACGGCGACTACCTCGCGCTCGGGGACCAGGCGCACCGTCCGGACGCGGTGTCGGGGGCGCTCGACTGCGCCGTGCAGGAGCGGCGCCAGGCGGACATCGACCGGCTGCTGCTCGAGGCGGACCGCACGTTCGGCGCGGAGGCGCCGGCCGAGGTCCGCTACCTCGCGGCGAAGGCCGCGTTCCAGCGGAAGGACCTCGCCGTGGCGGACCGCATCGCCCGGGCGACCGCCGCGTTCGAGAAGGTCGGACCGCCGTTCCAGCTGCAGGCCTGGTACTTCCAGGGCGTCCTGCGGCTCCAGGAGGCGAACCTCCACGGCTCGCTGCAGTGGTTCGAGGGCTGCGCGCGGGCCGAGGCCTCGGGCGACCGCGACGAGGAGGTCCGGGAGCTCTGCCGGCTCGCGCTCGGCCGCGTGCACGCGCAGATGGGCAACGGCGCCGCGGCGATCGGCTGGTACGCCGCCGTCCCGTGGGACTCGCCGCGGTTCACCGAGGCGATGCACGAGACGGCGCTCGCCCACGTGCGGGCGAAGCAGTACGAGCGCGCCCTCGAGATGACCTCGTTCATCCCCGAGCTCGCCCCCGAGTCGCCGCTCGCGCCGGAGGCCACCGTCCTCCGCGGCCACCTGCTCCTGCGGCTCGGCCGCTACGCGGAGGCGACCGAGGCCTACAACGTCGTCATCAACACCTACGCGCCGGTCCGGGACGAGATCGACGCGATCCTGTCGATGCAGGAAGATCCCCGTCCGCTACTTCAACGAGCTCATCGGACGGCAGGGGAAGGCGTTCGACGTCGCGAGCGTGCTCCCGCCGGTGGCCGTGAAGTGGGCGACCACGAACACCGAGGTCTCGGTCGCGCTCGGGCTCGTGAAGGCGATCGACGACGCCCGCCGGGACGTGAAGGACGCGCGAGACCTCGCCGACCGGGTCGACGCGCTCCTGCAGCGCGGCGGGGGGCTCGACGCGTTCCCCGCGCTCCAGCGCAGCTACGCGCAGGCGCAGGCGGTCGAGAACGCCGTCGCCCGGGCGGAGGCGGGGTACGTCGCCGCGGCGTCGGCGGCGGTGGAGGCGGCGCTGCCTCCGGAGCGCCGCGGCGACCTCGCGCGGGCTCGCGAGGCGCGCCGGGCCATCGAGGCGCGTGTCGCGCGCCTGCCCGCCACGCCGAAGCAGGTGGAGGAGCGGCTCACGCGCATGCGCGAGCGGATCGACGAGGTCGATCGTGACGCGTTCCGGATCGGCTTCCTCGTGGGATCCTGCACCGAGGCCATCGACGGGACCGAGTCGTGGGTCGAGCACCACCGGTCCGAGCTCGGCGGGACCTCCGAGGATCGCCAGGAGCTCACGGACGAGCTCCGCAAGCACCGGGCGATCGTCGAGGGGTACGAGGCGGAGCTCGGCGCCGCCCGGCAGGAGCTCGCCAAGGTCCGCGACGCGGCGGGCGGCGTCGACGCGATGACCGAGGAGTCCCGCGTCCGGGCGGAGTACCTCGCGCTGCTCGAGCGCGAGCGCGCCACCGCGGACGCGGCACGCGGCGCGGTTCCGGCCGCCGACCTGGCGCTCCTCGAGCGCGCGGATCGCGGGCGGGAGCGGCTCGCCGGGATCCGGTCCCGCGCGCGCGCGCTCGAGGCGCGGGATCGCGGCGGACGCCACGCGCCGCGCCCAGGAGCTGCGCGCCCGCATCGGCGCGGAGAAGATCGCGCTCGCCGCGCAGAGCGGGGCGCTCGAGGGCGTGCAGGCCGCGTCGAAGGAGCTGCTCGGGCAGATCGCGGTGCGCTCGATCGCGGACGTGCGCGGCCAGTTCTACCGGCTCGTGCTCAAGGCGGACGTCGGGATCGTCGACGTCGCCTGGAGCCGCAAGCGCCAGCGGCTCGAGAAGATCCAGACGCTCGCCGTGCAGAAGGCCGCCGAGGTCGATCAGCTCGACCGCGAGTTCCGCGCCACGCTCCGGGAGGTCGACTAGCCGTGCGCGCCGTCGCCCTCGCCACCGTCCTCGCCCTCCTGCCGTACGGTGCGCTCGCCCAGCGCGCCAGCGCCGCGCAGCGCCGTCGCGCCGCCGGCGGCGAGCTACGTGTCGTGCCAGGACCGGTCGAACGCCGCCGAGCGCTCGCGCACCGGGATCGTGAAGCGCTACGTCGGCGCGCCCGGCGGCGGTGTCCGACGCGCAGGCCCGCTCCGAGCTCGAGGAGGCGGTCCAGCGCTGGGAGGACGAGGCGAAGGGCTTCCGTGGCGAGGTGCAGACCATCGTCCAGAAGCAGTTCGACGAGCGGCGCCGCTTCCTCTCCGAGAACTACGAGCAGGCGATCCGCGACCTCGAGGTGCTCGAGCGCAACGAGCGCGAGGCGGCCATCGCCCGCTTCGAGGAGTTCATCGCCCGCTACCCGGACGACGCGCAGTTCTCGCCCGACGCGATGTTCCGCCTCGCCGAGCTCTACTACGAGAAGGCGAACGACGACTTCGAGCTCGCGACCCTCGCGCACCGCGAGGAGGCGAAGCGGGCGCTCGCGGAGGGGCGCGAGCCGCCGCCCGAGCCGATGAAGAGCTACGCGCCCTCCATCGCGCTCTACCAGCAGCTCATCACCGGGTTCCCGGACTACAAGTTCGCGGACGGCATGTACTACCTGCTCGCCTACTGCCTCGCCGAGATGGGGCAGGGCGACGAGGCGCAGGCGGCCTACGCGATCCTGCTCGAGCGCTACCCGAAGAGCGCGTTCGTGCCCGAGGCGTGGGTGCGGCTCGGCGACTGGCACTTCGACGAGGTGAAGGCC
The DNA here is from genome assembly GCA_963736795.1 of uncultured delta proteobacterium. Classification (GTDB taxonomy): domain Bacteria; phylum Myxococcota; class Myxococcia; order Myxococcales; family Anaeromyxobacteraceae; genus Anaeromyxobacter. Next base: position 19,669 of record CAVTRF010000004.1, read on the forward strand.
GACTCGCTCCAGCGCGCGACCGAGGCCTTCACCCGGATGTACGACTTCCCCGCGCACCCGCTCTTCGCGCGCGCCATCTACAAGCTCGGCTGGACCTACTACCGGATGGACGACTTCGGCCACGCGGTCGAGTCGTTCACGCGCCTGCTCGATCACTACGTCGCCGCCGCGAAGCGCGCGGGCGGAAAGCCGGACGGCGACGTCTGGCCCGAGGCGATCCAGTACACCGCCATCAGCTTCTCCGACGAGACGTGGGGCGGGATCGAGCGGGCGAAGGCGTTCTTCGCGGAGAAGGGCGGCCGGAGCTACGAGGGGGAGATCTACGCGCGCCTCGGCGACGTCTACTTCGACGAGACGAAGTACGGCCTCGCGGTCGAGGCCTACCGGCAGGTGCTCGCCGCGTCCCCGCTCGCGCCGGAGGCGCCGCGCGATCCAGTCGAAGATCGTGCTCGCCTGGTCGCGCGACCGGCAGTTCGACCGCGAGGCGAAGGAGCGCGAGCTGCTCGTCCGCGACGTACTCCGAGGGGACGCCCTGGTGGGAGAAGAACAAGGGTGATCCCGACCTCCTCGCCACGGTGCGCGAGCTCGCGGAGAAGAGCCTGCTGCGCGCGGCGAGCTTCCACCACGCGCAGGCGCAGAGCTTCAAGCAGGAGGGGAAGCTCGAGGCCGCCGTCGCCGAGTACCGGGTCGCGGCGCACGCCTACGGCGACTACCTCGGCCGCTTCCCGCACTCGAAGCAGGCCTACGAGCTCTCCTACAACTACGCCGACTGCCTCTACAACGCCCTCGAGTTCGACGCCGCGGCGCGGGTGTACGCGGCGGTCCGCGACGACCCGGCCGACGACCGGTACGAGTCGGAGGCGGCGCTCTCGGCCGTCATCTCCTGGGAGGGCGAGATCACCCGGCTGCAGCGCAGCGGCGAGCTCGAGGAGCGCAAGGTCCTCCTCTCGACCGACCGGGGCGAGAAGGACCTCGTCCGCGCCGAGGCCATCCCGTACGCGTTCGTCCACCTCGTGCGGGACTCGGACGTGCTCCTCTCGCGCGATCCCAAGCACGAGAAGGCCGCGCCGATCGCCTACAAGGCCGCCGAGGTCTTCTACAAGTACGGCGACTTCGACGAGGCGCGCTGCCGGTTCGAGGAGGTCGTCTCGCGCTGGCCCGACGGCCGAGGTCGCGCAGTTCGCCGCGAACCTCATCATCGAGAGCTACCTCACGATGAAGGACTGGGCGTCGGTGGAGCAGGCCTCGGCGCGCCTGCAGTCGTCCGACGTCGCGAAGAACCCGAAGCTCCACTCCACGCTCCAGAAGTTCAAGCTCGGCGGCCGCTTCAAGCGCGCGATGCAGCTCATGGAGGCGAAGGGGTGGGAGGACGCGGCGAAGCTGTTCCTCGCGCTCGTCGCGGAGGAGCCGCAGCACGAGTTCGCCGACAAGGCGCTCTACAACGCGGCGAGCTGCTTCGAGAGCGCCCGCCGCTTCGAGAGCGCGCTGCGGCTCTACGAGCGGCTCGCGATCGAGTACCCGCGCGCCGCGCTCGCGGACGAGGCGCTCTTCCGCGTCGGCTACAACGCCGAGAACACCTACGACTTCGACAAGGCGGTCGAGCGCTACCTCGCGCTCGTCGAGAACTACCCCGGCTCGAAGCACCGCAAGGACGCGCTCTACAACGCGGCCCGCTCGCTCGAGAACCTCCAGCGCTACGACCGCGCCGCGGCCGCGTTCGCGCGCTACGCGAGCCTCTACCCGGACGCGGAGGACGCCGCCCGCACCCAGTTCCACGCCGCCCTCGTCTACGAGAAGATGGGCGACCGCAAGCGGGAGATCGAGGCGCTCCAGGAGTTCGTGAAGCGGTTCGCGCAGGCGAAGGAGCACGAGCTCGTCGTCCAGTCGCACCTCGAGATCGCGCTCGCCCACCTCGCCGCTCGGCGACGAGAAGGCGGCGAGGGCGAGCTTCCAGGCGGCGGTCGCGGAGTTCGCGCAGCGCGGGCTGAAGCCCGACCAGAGCCCGCGCGCGGCGGCGGCCGCCGCCGAGGCGCGCTTCCGGCTCGCCGAGTACCGACTTCGAGCGGTACGACCGGATCGCGCTCCCGGCGACCACCAACACGAAGAAGCTGAAGAAGGCGCTCGAGGCGAAGCTCGCCGAGGCGAAGAAGGTCGCGCCGCAGTACGACGAGGTGATGCGGTACAAGCGGCCGGACTGGATCCTCGCCGCCTTCTACCGCAAGGCGTTCCTGCTCGAGCGGCTCGCGCAGACCATCTACGAGGCGCCGGTCCCGCCCGAGTTCAAGAAGAAGGGGGCGGAGGAGTACCTCGCCGCGTACCAGGACGCGCTCGCGCAGGCCGCCCAGCCGTACGAGGATCAGGCGGTGGCCGTCTACGTCCAGGCGATCGAGGCGGCCCGCAAGCTGCACGTGAAGAACGAGTGGACGAAGAAGATCGGCGAGTCGCTCGCGCGGTACCGGCCGCGGGAGTACCCGGTGCTGAAGGAGGCGAAGACGCGCCTCGTCGCCGAGGATCTGTCCCCGCGCGCTTCGCCGACACGCTCGACGGGCCGTCGCGCCGCCCGCTCCCCGGGGATCCCGCCGCCGAGCCCGCTCCGGTCGCCGCCGCGCCGGCGGCGCCGAGCGCGACCGAGCCTGCGTCCCCGCCGCCGGCGCCGAGCTCGGTCGCGAACGCGGCCGCTGCTCCGACGGAGTCCGCGGCCCAGACTCCGGCCGCGGTTCCGGCTGCCAGCGGCGCCGCGGCAGCGACCGCCCCCGAGAGCCCCGCCGCAGCGACCGGTGTCGTGAAGGCGCCCGCGGCCGCGGAGCCGGGCCCGTCCACCCCCACGCCGGCCGCGAGATAGGAGCGAACCTTCGTGAAGCGGCGCAATCCCACGGCGGTTCTCCTCCTCCTCGGCGCCGTCGCCTGCGCGACCGCGGGCGCGAGCGCGCGGCAGGTCGGACCAGGGCCCGCCCGCGGCCGACGCGCTCCCGGAGGGCACCGACCGCGACGCGCTCGCCGCCGCGCAGGCGCACGAGGCGAAGGGAGACGCCGCCGGGGTCGCGCACGACCAGGCGCGCGGCGAGTGGGCCGCCGCGGCGGCGGGCTACGGCGAGCTCGCCGGGCGCCCCGCGCTCGCGGAGTGGCAGGTGCCGCTGCGGCTGCGCAGCGCCGAGCTCCTCCTGCGCGCGCAACGCTGGGAGCAGGCGGCGGACGCCGCGGCCGCGCTCGTCGCGGATCCGAAGGCGAGCGAGGCGTCGCGCGCGGTCGGCGCGCGGCTCGCGGCGACCGCCTGGATCGGCGCCGCGAACGCGGCGGTCAAGGCGGGCCAGCTCGAGAAGCTCGACCTCGGCGTGGACCACAAGGGCGGCGCGCGTCCCGCGGCGCCCGGCGTGGCGCCGGGTCGTCGAGGCCGCGGACGCGTACCTCCTGCGCGCCGCGGCGGAACCCGAGCTGCGCCGCGCGCGCCGAGCGTCACCCGTCCGGCCCCGAGATCGCGCTCGTCGCCGCGGAGGTGCAGTACGCGCACGGCGAGCTCGACGACGCGCGCGCTCGGCTCGACGCCGCGCTCGGCCGCTGGGCGGCCGATCCGGAGCTCCTCGACCGCGCGGTCCCGCTCTACCTCGCGACGTTCCTCGCGCGCGGCGACCGCGCCGGGTACGCGTCGGCGGTGGAGAAGCTCCGCGCCCGCGCCGAGGCGGAGGCCGCCCGGGCGGCCCCGGAGCGCAAGCCCGCGTTCGCGAAGATCGTCGACGGGCTCGCCCGCACCCGCGCGGCCGCGGGCTTCGCGCAGGCGGAGGCGCTGCTCGCGCAGGGGCAGGCCGCCGCCGCGGCGCAGGCGTTCGAGGCCGCTGCGGCGGACCCGGCCGCGCCAGACGGCGCGAGCGCGCTCCACAACGCGGGCGTCGCGTGGGACCAGGCCGGCGAGGCCGCCAAGGCGGCCTCCGCGCGCGAGCGGCTCCTGCACGATCACCCCGCCGCCCCGGAGGCGGCGGACGCGGCGCTGCGGCTCGCCGCCCACCGCTCGCGCGAGAAGGACCACGCGGCCGCCGCGCGGCTGTACGACGACTTCCTCCGGCGCTGGCCGGAGTCGCCGAGCCGCTGCGTGGCGCTCCGCAACGTCGCGTCGGAGCTCGACGTCGCGGAGCACGCGGCCGACGCCGCGGCGCGCTACCTCGCGTTCGGCAGCGACGCGCCGTGCGCGAAGGCGGATCCGAACATGGCCGCCCGTGCGCTCGTCCGCGCCGGACGGCTGTTCGAGGCGCAGGCGAAGGCCGCCTACGACCGAGCCGCGGCGGCTCGAGGGTGTCAGCGATCCCGAGGCGAAGGGGCAGGTCACGGAAGCGAAGCGGCGCATGAAGGGGCTCTAGAGTGATGGCGCCGCGAACGCTCACCGTCCGTGCAGCACGGCTTGCCCTCTCGGGCGCGCTCCTCCTCGGCGCGCTCGCCTGCGCGACCTCCGCCCCTCGCCCGATCGACGCGGCCCCTGCCGCCGCCCCGGCGCGGCGCCCGTCGCCGCCAGGTCGCGGCGCCCGAGCCGGACGCAGCCGCTCTCGGTGGCAGCGGTCCCGGCGCCGGCGCCGTCCGCGCGCGGGGCGCGCGGCCCCGGAGGAGACCGCGATCGCGAAGCACTCGTTCGGCGAGGGGCTCCGGCTCGACGCAGCGGGCGACCTCGCGGGCGCGTCCTCCGCGTTCGAGCGGGCGTACGACGCGGACCCGGACCTCGCCCACGCGGGCGTCAACGCCGCGCTGCTGCGCGAGCGGCTCGGGGACCTCGACGGCGCCCGCGCCCTCTACGTCCGGCTCCTCGACGAGAACCCCGGCTTCGGCCCGGCAGTCCGCAACCTCGTCCGGCTCGCGCTGCGCAAGGGCGACCTCGCCGGGGCCGAGCAAGAGGCGCGCGCGCGCCTCGCCCGCGGCCCCGAGTCCGCGCCGCTCCTCGACGCGCTCGTCGACGTGCTGCTCGCGGCCGGGCGGCTCGACGAGGCGGAGGAGGCCTCCCGCAAGGCGCTCAAGCTGGACGAGCGCAGCGTCCCCGCGATGGTGAACCTCGCGACCACCTACCACCGCAAGAAGCGGAACGAGCTCGCGAAGATGGTGCTCGAGAACGCGCGGCTCATCGACGATCGTGATCCGACCGTCTGGAACCGGCTCGGCTTCGTCGAGCTCGCGCTCGGGAACCGGCCGCAGGCCCTCGAGGACTTCCGCACCGCCGCCGCCCTCGGCCCCGACTACCCGGAGGCGCGCGCCAACTACGGCGCGCTCCTCGCGGACGCGGAGGACTTCCCCGGCGCAGTGATCGAGCTCGAGGCGGCGGTGAGGTTCGCGCCCGGCAACGCCGCGGCGTGGCTGAACCTCGGGAACGCCTACCGCGGCACGCAGGCGGTTCGAGAAGGCGGAGGGCGCCTACCGCAAGGCGCTCGAGCTCGACCCGTCGCTCACCGAGGTCGAGTTCAACCTCGCCGTGCTCTACCTCGACGGCGACAAGCCCGGCGCCCCCGCGCTGGGGCGCCTCGAGCAGGCGGTCGCGTTCTTCGACGCGTACGAGAAGCGGGGCGGCACCGAGAAGAAGATCGCGGAGTACCGCAAGGACGCGGGCAAGGCCATCGAGCGGGAGAAGAAGCGGCTCGCGCGCGAGGAGCGCGACCGGCTGCGCCGCGACGCCGAGGCGAAGAAGAAGGAGGAGGAGGCGCGCAAGGAGGCGGAGGCGGCGGCGCGCAAGGCCGAGGAGGAGCGCCTCGCCCGCGTGGAGGCCGAGCGGCAGGCGCTGGCCGAGGCGCAGCGCAAGGAAGCGGAGGCGCAGCGCAAGGCGGCGGAGGAGTTGGCCCGCGCGGCCGCAGCGGCGACCCCGGTCGCCGGCGCCGAACGCCACCCCGGCTGCCCCGCCGACCGCCACGTCGACGCCGGCGGACACCGCGACTCCCGCGGCGACTGGGACCGGGAACGCGACCGCGACCGCGACTCCGCCGACGACCCCGGCCGCGACTCCCGTCGTCGACGCGACGCCGACTCCGGCCGCGCCGGCAATCCCCACGCCGGCGGCGACTCCGATCGGGGACGCGGTCGCGACGCCCTCCGCAGTCGCAGCCCCCGCAGTCGCAGCCCCCGCAGTCGCAGCCCCCGCAGTCGCAACGCCCGCAGTCGCAGCCCGCAGTCGCAACGCCCGCAGTCGCAACGCCCGCTGCTGCGGCCGCAACGCCGTCCACGGTGACGCCGGCCGTCGTCGCAACTCCGGCGCTGGAGGCGACTCCGAACCCGCCCGCGCTCGCACCCGCCGCCGCGGACGCGCCGCCCGTGAAGGACCCGGCCGCCGTTCCCGCGTCCGCTCCTTCCGCGCCTGCGCCCGCCGCCGCGACCCCCGACACGACCATCGACGCGAAGGCCGCCGCCGCGGCGCCGGCCGCCGCCGAAGCGAACCCCGTGAAGCGGGGTGAGGAAAGGGGAGACAAATGACCGTTCCTCGCGTGCTTGTGGCGCTCTCGGCCGCCATGCTAACGATCAGCGCGGTCCCCGCGCGCGCTCAGAGCGCGGCGGACAAGAAGAAGCAGGCGCCTCGGAAGATCCTCCGGCTCGAGGAGATGAAGGTCGAAGGCCGGATCCAGAAGCCCCAGGCGATGTTCCTCATGCCTCGGGCGAACTTGAATTACGGTGAGCTGGACCGCTCCGAGCCGCTGCTGCCGAAGGTGACGAGGGCCGTCGAGAAGGACCCCTTCTAGACAGGTCGGGGCTCGCGGAGGAGCAAAGGACGGCGATGGCGTCTCAGCAGGACAAGGTGCTCCGGGTCGGCGTGATCCAGGGAGGCAAGATCGTCGAGGAGCGCGTGCTCCCGGCGCGCCAGCCGATCACGATCGGCACCTCCCAGAAGAACACGATCGTCGTCCCGCTCTCGAACCTCCCGGAGTCGGTCCTCGTCTTCTCGTTCCAGGGCGAGCGCTACGCCCTCCAGTTCGAGGAGGGGCAGGAGGGCCGGATCCAGGGGCCGAAGGGGGCCGCCGACTTCGGCGCGCTCGTCTCCCAGGGCGTCGCGAAGAAGCAGGGCAAGACCTGCTCGGTCCCGGTGAACGACGACCAGCGCGGCAAGATCGTGCTCGGCGAGATCACCCTGCTCTGGCAGTTCGTGGCGCCACCCGCCGAGGTGCCGAAGCCCGCCCTCCCGAACGAGGCGAAGGGCGCCCACTTCAAGAGCATGGACAAGCTGTTCGTGTCCCTGCTCGCGGTCTCGTTCCTGCTCCACTCCGGCGCGTACATCGCGCTCGCGAACACCGAGCTGCCGAAGGAGATCACGCTCGAGGAGATCCCCGACCGCTACGCGAAGGTGCTCATCCCGGAGCGCATGCCGCAGCCTCCGCAGAAGACCGAGGAGAAGAAGGCGGAGGCGGTCACCGAGGCGAAGGCGGAGAAGAAGGACGAGAAGAAGCAGGAGTCGGCCGAGCAGACCGCGCAGCGCAAGGCGGCGCGCTCCGCGGCGGTCGCGAAGGCGGTCCAGTCGAAGGGCATCCTCAAGGTGCTCGGCGCGCTCGGCCCCGGCGGCGCGGGCGGCGCGGTCGCAGACGTGTTCGGCACCGGCGGCGGCATGGGCGACGTCGCCTCGGCCCTCTCCGGCGCGGGCGGCGTCGCGGTCGCGAACGACCCCGGCGCGGCCGGTGGGCGCAAGGGCGGCGGCGAGGGCGGCGCGGCCTCCATCGGCGATCTCGCCACGACCGGCGGCGGAAAGGTCGGTCTCGGCACGAAGACCGAGGTCCGCGTGTCCGGCTCGGTCGCCGCCGAGGAGGCGGAGGTGGACTCCTCCGACATCGACCAGGCGAAGCTCGGCGCGTTCGTCCGCGCGCGCATGGGGCTCATCAAGGCCTGCTACGAGAACGGGCTGAAGCGGAACCCGAACCTGAAGGGGAAGATCTCGATCCGCTTCACCATCCTCGAGACGGGCGGGCTCTCCGACATCTCCTCCGCGGTGAACTCGCTCGGCTCGCCCGAGGTCGCGTCCTGCATCATCAACACGATGCGGTCGTGGCGCACGCAGTTCCGGCCGTCGGGGCCGGTGACGGTGGAGTACCCGTTCGTCTTCCAGCCGGTGAACTAGGAGCGCGTCATGAGGTCGCTGCGCCTCGGGGAGCTGCGCGAGCTGCTGGAGGGCTCCGCGTTCGCAGCATGGTGGACGGACTGGCAGCGCGCGGTCTCGACCGTCCGCGACGCCCGGGCGCGGCACGAGGACCTCCTCTCCCACTCCGAGCTCATGACGGTGCGCTCCGAGCTGGCGCAGCGCGCGGCGGTGGACGCGTTCTCGCGGTCCGGCGAGGCGGACGACGAGGGGACGCGCTTCACCGCCGAGGCGCAGGAGCAGGAGAACCGCGCGCTCGCGCTCGTCGGCGAGTACGAGGAGCAGCGGTTCCGCACCTCGGACCTGTGGGTCCGGCTCGGCGGCGCGGAGAACGTGCTCGAGGCGCGGCGCGACACGCTCGCGCGCGGCGGCGCGGCGAAGGCCCGCAGCCAGGCCGTGGCCTCGGCGCGCGACGCCGAGCGGAACCACCAGACGCTCGTCGCGGAGTACGGGGCGGCCGATCGCAAGCGGACCCGCCTGTGGGACGACGTCGAGGCGGCGTGGGCGGTCAGCTTCGAGCGCTCGCTCGTCGGCGCGGAGCACGGCGTCGTCGCGCGGCGGATCCGCCGCGACGCCGAGCGGCTCTTCAAGGAGGCCGAGGAGCGGCGGACGCGGGCGAAGCAGCTCGCGGCGGATGCCGAGGCCGCCGATCGCGAGCTCCGCGACGCCGAGGAGCGGCAGCACGCGCTGCTCACCGCGGCGCGCGAGACCTTCGGGTGCGTGCCGGGGCCGTCCTTCCTCTACTGGCGCCACCGGGACGACAAGCGGAGCGCCTTCGCCGTCGCGCTCGCCGAGGACCCGGACGGCTCGAACGTCGAGGTGAAGGCGCTCGGGATCTACACGGTCTCGCGCCAGCGCGGCGTCGCGTTCCTCGAGCCGGCCCGGGACGGGCTCGCGCTCACCGCCGAGCAGGGCGACCAGCGGTTCGAGGAGTACTTCCTCGGCCCGCGCCAGGGCGCGCGCCGCGACCCGGAGGGGGGGCGTCCGGCTCGGACCCCACGCCACGATGAACGTCGACAAGGAACAGGTGCTGCGCACCTCTCCGCTGTTCGAGATGCTCTCGGCGGCGGAGCTGGAGATCCTCGCCGAGCTCTCCCGCCCGCTCCGCTTCGCGTCCGGCGAGGTCGTGTTCCGCGAGGGCGACCAGGGCGACGCGCTCTACGTGCTCGCCCGCGGCGAGGTCGAGGTCGTCGTCGGTGCGGACGGCAAGGGCCCGGTGCTCGCGACGCTCGCGACGCCCGCCGCCTTCGGCGAGATGTCGCTCATCGACCGCGAGGTCCGCTCCGCCACGGTGCGGGCGCGGGGCGAGTGCGTCGCCCTGCAGCTCACCGCCGAGAACTTCACCGCGTTTCGCAAGCGCTCGCGCGACGGCTTCACGCTGTTCCTCGTGAACGTCGCGCGCATCCTCTCCGCCCGCCTCCGCGAGACCAACCACAAGCTCGCCCGACGTTGACCACGGGATCCCCATGAACGAGCTCCTCCTCGCGCTCACCCTCGGGGCGGCCGCGCTCTCCAACTTCCCTCGCGACACCGGCGGCCGGATCTCCCAGCAGGCCATCGCCGTCACCCTCGGCGGCCAGCCGGCCGTGGTCGTGCCCGCGGGCGAGAAGGTGATCGCGCTGCGGGGCGACGGGAGCCTCGTGCCGGGGTTCCCCATCGCCCTCGGCTCCGGGCGAGGCGGCGAGCGGCCCGGCCGCCTCCGCCGACATGGACGGCGACGGGCGCCCCGAGGTGGCGGTGGTCACGACGTCGGGGCGGCTCTTCCTGTGGAGCGGCGGGATGGTGCCGGGCTTCCCGGTGATGCTCGGGGCGCACGCGCGCGCCGGCGTCACCTTCGGCGACGTGGACGGCGACGGCAAGCCGGAGGTCCTCGCCGGCGACGAGAAGGGGAAGGTCCACGCGTTCAAGCGGAGCGGCCGCGAGGCCACCGGCTGGCCGGCGCTGCGTCGGCGCGCCGATCACGAGCTCCGTCTCGTCCTCGACCTTCGCCGGCGGTCGCGCGCTCGCGGTCGGCTGCGAGGACGGGAAGGTCCACGTCCTCGACGGCATGGGGCGCCCGCGCACCGGGTTCCCGCTCGTGACCAAGTTCTCCGTGACCGGCTCGCCCGCGTTCGCCGACCTCGACGACGACGGTGAGATGGACCTCGTGGTCGCGAGCCAGGACTTCGGCGTCTACGCGGTGAACGCGCGCGGACAGCCGCTGCAGGGCTTCCCGGTTCGCGCCGGCTACCGCCTCTACGAGGGCGTCGCGATCGCGGACCTCGACGGCGACGGCCGGCTCGACGTCGCGTTCGCGGCGGCGGACGGCATGCTCCACGCGGTGAGCGCTCGGGGCGAGCCGCTGAAGGGCTTCCCGGTCCGGGTCGGCGGGCGGCTCTTCTCCGGCCCGGCGATCGGCGACCTCGATCGCGACGGCGTGCTCGACGTGGTCACGGTCGGCGCCGACGGCGCCGTCGCCGCGGTCTCCGGGACGGGCAAGCCGCTCGCCGGCTTCCCGTCGGCGGCCCTCGCCACCGACGTCGGCGCGTCCCCGCTCCTCTGCGACGCGACGGGCGACGGCACGCTCAGCGTCTTCTTCGGCCTCCCGAGCGGTGCGCTGCACGCCGTGCGTGCGGCCCGCAGCGGAACGGCGCGCGCCGCCGCCCCCTGGCCGGGCCCCGGGCGCGACCCGGCCCGCTCCGGCCGCTACGGGCCGAACCCGCCGTCGTTCAAGGAGCTCGCGTTCACGCCGGCGACGCCGCGGGCGCTCGACACGGTGAAGGCGCGCTGGCGCGCGACGTGGCTCGACGCGGGGCCGAACGAGGCGGTGCCCGCGCCGCGCATCGAGTGGCTCCGCGACGGGAACCCGGTCGCGGCGCTCGAGGGGAAGAAGGAGCTGCCCCCCCGGACGCTGAAGAGCGGCGAGCGCTGGCGGTTCCGCCTCTCCGGCGCGGGCACGACGACCACCTGGGACGGCCCCGAGCTGCGCGTGCTCGACACCGCGCCGGGCGCGCCCTCCGTCGCCTTCGAGCCGGCGCTGCCGAGCCGCGGGGGCGAGGTGAGGGTGATCGTCACGAAGCCCGCCGTGGACCCGGACGGTGACCCGCTCACCTACGGCTTCGCGTGGCTCCTCGACGGACTCGAGACCGGCGTCGAGGGCGACAAGTTCCCCGGGAACCTCCTCCGCAAGGGGGCGCTCCTCACCGCCCGCGCCGTCGCGAGCGACGGGCAGCTCACCGGCGCGCCCGCCCTCGCGCAGGCCCGCGTCGGCGACACGGCCCCGGTCGCGCCGCAGGTCTCGCTGGAGCCCGCCACGCCAGGGCGGGCGGACACGATCCGCGCCCGGGTGGACGTCCCCGCGAACGATCTCGACGGCGATCCCATCGTCTACCACCACCGCTGGACGGTGGACGGTCAGGCCCGGAACGTCCCCCTCGCCTCGGCGCTCCTGCCCGGCGCGCTGTTCCGCAAGCACCAGAAGGTCGACGTGGAGGTCCGCGCCTACGACGGTCAGCTCGAGGGGCCCGGCGCGCGCGCGTCGCTCACGGTGCGCAACACGCCGCCCACCGCGCCGCGGGTCGAGATCCGCCCCGCGCGACCGCGCAAGGGCGACGCGCTGCGCGCCTCGATCGTCGCACCGGCGCAGGACGTGGACGGCGACGCGATCTCGTACCGGTTCGAGTGGCGCAAGAACGGAGCGCCGTTCGCGGGCGCGACCGCCGAGGGGCGGGAGATCCCCGGCGCGGAGGTCGCTCGCGCCGACCAGTTCGAGCTCACCGTGACCCCGAGCGACGGCGAGGCGTCCGGCCCGAAGGCCACCGCCTCGATCGCCATCGGCAACACCCCGCCGGTCCCGCCGCGGATCGCGATCGAGCCCGCCCACCCGAAGGGCGGCGAGACCCTGAAGCTCGTCGTGCTCGAGCCGGCCCGCGACGTGGACGGTGAGCGCGTGAACCTCCATCTCGCCTGGACCCGGGAGGCGAAGCCGACCGGCACCGCCACCGAGACGCTGCCGCCGAGCCAGTTCCGCAAGCACGAGCGGGTGCGCCTCGTCGTGACGCCTCGCGACGGCGAGGAGCCGGGGAACCCGGCCGCCGCCGAGGTCGTGGTGGACGACGCGGCGCCGACCGCGCCGGTGGTCGCGTTCGAGACCGAGAAGCCCGCCGTCACCGCGCCGCTGCGCGCCGTCGTGAAGACCCCCGCGACCGATCCCGACGGCGATCCGATCCGGTATCAGTACCGCTGGATCCGCGACGGCGTGGCCGTGGCGCTGCCCGACGGCGCCGCGTCCTCGACCACCGCGCCGTTCTGGACGAGCGCGAGCGAGGTGCCGGCGAAGGAGCTCCGCAAGGGGCAGCGCTGGACGGTCGAGGTCCGGGGACACGACGAGGAGCTGCCCGGCCCGATCGCGCGCGCCGTCACGACCATCGTGAACAGCCCGCCGCCCGCGCCGCGGCTCGTCTTCGCCCCCGAGCGCCCGCGCCGGGTGGACGGCATCGCCGTGACGATCGAGCAGCCGCCGGATCCCGACGGCGACGTCCTCACCTATCGGTACGCGTGGACGCGCGACGGCCAGCGCTTCGAGGCGCCGCCCGACCAGGCGCAGATCCCGCGCGGCGTCGCGAAGAAGGGACAGCGCTGGGCGGTCGAGGTGACCGCGAGCGACGGCGAGGCGGAGAGCCCGGCCGTGCGCCACGACGCGGTCATCGCGGACACGGCGCCGGGACCGACCGCGGTCGCGCTCTGCGACGGCCCGGTCCCTGCCGGCACCGTTCCGCAGGCGCGGGTCACGCTCGCGTCGTTCGACGCCGACGGCGACCCGATCACCTACCGCCACGAGTGGTTCCTGAACGGGAAGCCGGTGCCGGCGGCGCAGGGGCAGGCGCGCCTCGCGTCGCCGGCGCTCCGCAAGCACGACCTCGTGCTCGTCGTCGTGACGCCGTGGGACGGGGATCTCGCCGGCCCGCCCGCGCACGGCGAGTGCGAGGTGGAGAACACGCGGCCGACGGCGCCCGCCGTCGCGCTCGAGCCGGCGGAGCCGACCGCGCCGCGCGGCGTCGGCGTCGCGGTGCGCAAGCCGTCCACGGATCGCGACGGCGACGAGGTGACCTACCGCTACGTCTGGTTCCGCGACGGCGTGGTGACCGCCGACGAAAAGCCGACGATCCCGGGCGCCGTGCTGCGCCACGGGGAGACCTGGCGCGTCGAGGTGACGCCGTTCGACGGTGAGGAGACCGGCGAGCCGGTGAGCGCCTCGGCGGTCGTGCGCAACACGCCGCCGCCCTCGCCGTCCGTCGCCCTCGTCCCGGCGGCGCCCGCGACCGGGGAGGCGGTGGTGTGCGACGCCCGCGCACCCGAGCGCGACGCGGACCAGGAGCCGATCACCCTGCGGTACCGGTGGTACCGGAACGACCAGCAGGTCGCGATCGGCGAGGCGAGCGCGGCGCTCGCGGCCGGCGTCGTCCGCCGTGGCGAGAAGTGGCGCTGCGAGGCGTGGGCGTCGGACGGCACGGCGGAGAGCTCGCGTGCGTCGGCCGAGCTCACCGTCCGCAACAGCGTCCCGTCGGCGCCGAAGATCGTGGTCGAGCCGGAGGTGGCGCGGCGCGGCCAGGACCTCCTCTGCCGAGTGGAGGCGGCGGCCGCGGACCCGGACGACGATCCGGTCACCTACGCCTACACCTGGACCCGCAACGACCGGGCGATGCCCCCGGGCGCCGATCCGGCGCGGGTCGACGCCGCCAAGCTCGCGAAGGGCGAGCGGTGGCGCTGCACCGCGACGCCGTCGGACGGCACCGCCCCCGGCCCGGCTGCGACCGCGGAGCGGGCGATCACGAACACCGCCGCCGGGGCCGGTCATCGTCCGGCTGCAGCCGGCGGTCTCGAAGCCCGGAGAGCCGATCCGGTGCGACCTCGTCGCAAAGAGCGAGGACGCCGACGGTGACTCGGTCCGGTACCGGTACACCTGGCAGCGAAACGGGGCCGCGCAGCCCTTCGCGGAGAGCTCCCAGGAGGTCCCGCCCCGGCTGGTCAAGACGGGCGATCGGTGGCGCTGCTCGGTCACCCCCACCGACGGCGGTGAGGACGGCCCCCCCTCGGGAACCGAGGAGGCGCTCGTGGCGCCAGCGCCCGAAGAGCAGGGGGCTGTCCGACCGATCGTCCTACCTGCCGCAGGGCGGGGGAGGGACCGACCGCAGCGTTGACGGGTCGGTATTAACCCGGTAGTCTCCAACGGTTTTTTGGCCCCCGCGCCAGCCGGGGGGTGGGGAGTGCCCGTGAACCGTCGAAACCTTCTCGTCCTGATCGCAGGATGCGTGCTCGCCACGCCAGCGCTCGCCCAGGCGCCCTCTACGGGTTCCCGGACGCCCGACAGCGACAAGCTCGAGGCCGCCGCCGACAACCTCGCCCGGATGAAGACCTCACTCAAGCAGGTGCTCGGTCGGGCGGAGCAGGCGCGGAACGAGAAGGACGTCGTGAAGCTCAACTGCGTGAACGAGAAGCTCACGCAGATCAAGTCGCTCATCAGGGTGGGCGAGCAGGCCGAGATCGCGCTGCACGAGTCGGTCGCGACCCGTGACGCCGGCAGCGAGGCGGCGTTCTCGAAGATCGCGATCGCACGGACCAAGGTCGACCGGCTGCGCAGCGAGTCCGAGCAGTGCATCGGGCAGCTCGCGTACATGGTGGACGAGAAGACGACCGTCGAGGTCGAGCAGCCGGCGGACCTCCCCGGGAAGAGCGTGGCGGACAGCGGGCTCGGCGTCGCGAAGCGGCTCGAGAACCCGGCCGACGCGGTCACGCAGATCGGCCTCGGCGCGGGCTCCGACTGGGGCAGCGCTTCGGGGAATGGAAACGGCCTCGGCCTGCCGTTCTCGCCGCCGCCGGTCGTCCGTCCGCCCGTGGCGAGCCCCTACTAGGCGGCCTGCCGCGAAGCGGCGCGGGGCTCGCGGGTCGGCAAGTCGCCTCGTTGCCGTGGGTCGCCGGCATTTGAGTGAACTGTTCGAGGGGAGCTGAGTTCATGAAGGGAAGGATCTTCACCTGGACGAAGGCGCTCGCGGCGCTCGCGATGGCAGCCATCGCGGGCGCGGCGCAGGCGAACCCGGGCAACGGCATCCGGCTCGGGGGGTCCGAGGCGCGCCTCCACCCCTTCATCGACCTCGAGACGCGCTACGACTCGAACGTCTCCTACTCCCCCGCGGGCCAGGCGCTCGGCGACCTCGTCCTCCACCTCCGCCCCGGCGTCGAGCTCAAGTCTCCCAGCGACCTCGCCGCGATCGAGTTCTCCGGCGCGATCGACTGGTCGCAGTACCTCGGGGTCGAAGGCGACACCGGGAACCTGTCGAAGCTGTACGCCGACGCGGGGTTCGCCGCGCTCTTCAACCGGCGCGGGGCGGTCTCGCTGCGCGTCGACAACGACTTCCGCCGGCAGGTCTCCTCGACGTCGCTCGCCGCCGCGGGGATCGCGGTCATCTCGAACACGAACGCGCTGTCGCTCGCGGTGCCGTGGAAGCCGGGCGGAGGCGCGCTCGTCGTGACCGCGAACGGCTCGTGGCTCCTCGAGAGCTTCCAGAAGTACCGGGACGACCCGGGCGTCCCGATCGGCGATCTCGGCTACAGCCAGTTCCGGGCCGGAGCGGACGTGCAGTGGCGCTTTCTCCCGCGCACCTCGGGCATCTTCTCTGCCGGGTACTTCGCGCGCGTCCCGAACTCCGCCACTGCGGCCGACGACGCGAGCGGGTTCGACGTCCTCGCGGGCGTCACCGGCCTCCTCACGCCGCGGGTCGCGGCGACCGCGAAGGTCGGCTTCGGCAGCACCTCGGGCCGCGCGGACTCGAACTCGGTGCTCGCGGACCTCGGGGTCGAGTGGCTGCCGGCCGAGACGATCTCGTTCAAGACCGGGTACACGCGGGCGTTCGGCGTCGACCCGACCGCCTCGACGTACATCGCGGACGGCGTGAGCGCCAGCGCGCGCGTGAAGCTCGCGGAGCGGTTCGCGCTGCGGGCCGGCGTCCGCTACGACCGCCTCGGGTTCGAGGCGATCCCCGACGCCACGACGAGCTTCGTGCGCGTCGATCCCACCATCGAGGGCGCGTTCGGCAAGTGGCTGACGCTCGGGGTCGGGTACGTCTACAGCATGCGGACCGCGTCCTGGCCGGCCGGGTTCGGCGGCGCGCCCCCGGACTACGCGAAGAACGAGGCCTTCTTGAAGCTCGGCGTCACGTACTGATCGGGCGAGCGCTGGGCCGCCCCCTCGTTGACGAGGTCCTCGGCCCTCCGCTAGACGTTCCATCCGCCCGCATGCTCCGCTCCTCCAGACCGTTCGTCCCGCTCGCGCTCGCCGCGGCGGTCCTCCTCGCGGGCTGCACGCACCGCAGGGCGAACCTGCCGCGGGTCGACGACGTGGCCGTCCAGGTGGGAGCGTCGACGCTCGGCCCGGGCGACGTGATCGAGGTCCGCGTCTACCGCGAGCAGGAGATCTCCGGCCTGTACCAGGTCGGGTCGGACGGGGACGTCGTCTTCCCGCTCTGCCAGCGGGTGGTCGTCTCCGGCCTCACGCCGAACGGCGCCGCGGACCGGTTTCGCGAGTGCCTCGCGACGGGGTTCATGCGCGACCCGCAGGTGACGGTCGTCGTGCGCGAGTACAACTCGAAGAAGGTGTTCGTGTTCGGCGAGGTGCAGAAGCCCGGGACCTTCACCTACCAGGACGGCATGACGATCGTGCAGGCCGTCACGCTCGCGGGCGGGTTCACCCGCACCGCCTCGCAGAACTCGACCTCCGTCACGCGCCGCGTGAAGGGCCAGGAGGTCAAGATGAAGCTCAACGTGCAGGACATCGCCCTCGGCAAGGCGCCGAACTTCACGCTCGAGCCCGGCGACATCGTGTACGTGCCCGAGTCGCTGTTCTAGCGCGCGCCTTCGCGCCTCCGCGCGCCTCCCAGACCAACCGTTCCACCCGAGCCCCCGCGCATCCGCCGACGGGAGGCTGATCGGCCGGTCCGCGGACCTCGGGGGCGCGGACGCTCCCCCCGCCCGGACGCGGCCGCGCGCGATCGACGCGCCGGCGTGCACTCCGCGCGCGCCGCCGGTGGCACGCGCCCTGCTGAACGGACGTACATGCTCGTCCGCGTCCGTACCGCCACCGTGCTCGGCGTCGAGGCCGTCCCGGTGGACGTCGAGGTCGAGGCCGGTCCGGGCATGCCGCACTACCACCTGGTCGGGCTCGCCGAGCGCGCCGTCCAGGAGGCGAAGACCCGCGTCGCCGCCGCCATCCGCAACCTCGGGGTGGACATGCCGTCGAAGCGAATCGTCATCAACCTCGCGCCCGGCGACCTGCGCAAGGAAGGGACCGGGTTCGATCTCCCGATCGCGATGGGGCTCCTCGCCGCCATCGACGCGGTGACGCCCGAGTCGCTCGCCGGCGTCCACTTCGTCGGCGAGCTCGCGCTCTCGGGTGAGGTGAAGCCGGTGCGCGGCGTCCTCGCCATCGCGATCGCCGCGCGCCGCGCGGGGGCCCGCAGCCTTCGTCGTACCGGAGGCGAACGCGCTCGAGGCGGCGGTCGTCGACGGGCTCGACGTCCTCGCGGCGCGCCACGTCGGGGACGTCGTCGCGTGGGCGCGCGGGACGGCCGGGCTCCCGCTGCCGGTCGGCTCCCGCCGCGCCGTCGAGGCGGTGCCCGGCCCGGACCTCGCCGACGTCGTCGGGCAGGAGGGGGCGAAGCGCGCGCTCGAGGTCGCCGCGGCGGGCGCCCACAACCTCCTCATGTTCGGACCGCCGGGGAGCGGGAAGACCATGCTGGCGCGCAGGCTGCCGGGACTGCTCCCGCCGTTCACCTTCGAGGAGGCGCTCGAGGCGACGGTCGTCCACAGCGTCGCTGGGCTCACCCGCCACCGCGGGCTCCTCGCCGAGCGTCCGTTCCGCACCCCGCATCACACCATCTCGGATGCCGGGCTCGTCGGTGGGACGAGCGTGCCGCGGCCTGGCGAGATCTCGCTCGCGCACCGGGGCGTGCTGTTCCTCGACGAGCTGCCGGAGTTCCGCCGCCACGTGCTCGAGTCGATGCGGCAGCCGCTCGAGGACGGCGAGGTGTCGATCGCGCGCGCGGGCCGGAGCGTGACCTACCCGTCCCAGATCACGCTCGTCGCAGCGATGAACCCGTGCCCGTGCGGCCACCTCGGCGACCGGCTGCGCAGGTGCCGCTGCACGTCCCACGAGCTCGTCCAGTACCGGCGCCGCATCTCCGGACCGCTCCTCGACCGGATCGATCTCCACGTCGACGTCCCGCCGGTGCCCCCCGCCCTCCTCGGGAGCGGCGGCGGCCGGCCGACGAGCGCCGAGGTCCGGGCACGCGTCACGCGCGCCCGCGAGCTCCAGGTGGAGCGGGCCGCGGGCGGGCCGTGCCCGTGGAACGCGCGGCTGCGCGGGGCGGCCCTGCGACGCGACTGCAAGCCGGACGACGAGGGGCGGCGGCTCCTGCAGGCGGCGGTCGAGCGGCTCGGGCTGTCGGCGCGCGCCCACGACAAGGTGCTCCGCGTCGCGCGGACGCTCGCCGACCTCGAGGGCGCCGGCGGGGTCCGCGCCGCCCACGTCGCCGAGGCCATCCAGTACCGCGCCCTCGATCGGGCAGGGCCATGACACGCCGCCGCCACCCAGGCGACGGGACACCACCCCGCGGGGCGGGGACGACGAGAGGAGCGGACATGAGCAGGCTCGCGGAGAAGGTGAAGGCGCTCGGCCAGGCCATCGCCGGCATCGAGAAGCAGTTCGGGAAGGGCTCCATCATGCGCCTCGGCGACGGCAACGAGCCGGCGCCGGTCGCCGTCGTCTCCACCGGATCGCTCGGGCTCGACCTGGCGCTCGGCGTCGGAGGGCTCCCGCGCGGGCGCGTCGTCGAGATCTTCGGCCCCGAGTCGTCCGGGAAGACGACGCTCGCGCTCCACGCGATCGCGGAGGTGCAGCGCACGGGCGGGATCGCGGCGTTCATCGACGCCGAGCACGCGCTCGACGTCGGGTACGCGCGGCGGCTCGGCGTGAGCCTCCAGGACCTGCTCGTCTCGCAGCCGGACACCGGAGAGCAGGCGCTCGAGATCGCCGAGCAGCTCGTCCGCTCGGGGGCGTGCGACCTCATCGTGGTGGACTCGGTGGCGGCGCTCGTGCCGAAGGCCGAGATCGAGGGGGAGATGGGAGACGCGCACATGGGCCTGCAGGCGCGGCTCATGAGCCAGGCGCTGCGCAAGCTCACCGCGGTCGTCTCGCGCAACCAGTCGATCGTCATCTTCATCAACCAGATCCGGATGAAGATCGGCGTCGTCTTCGGCAACCCGGAGACGACCACCGGCGGCCACGCGCTCAAGTTCTACGCCTCGGTGCGGCTCGACATCCGCCGGATCGGGCAGGTGAAGGACGGGGACTCGGTGGTCGGCTCCCGGACGCGCGTGAAGGTCGTGAAGAACAAGGTCGCGCCGCCGTTCCGGGAGGCCGAGTTCGACGTGCGCTACGGCGTGGGGGTCGATCGCTACGGCGAGGCGATCGACCTCGCCGTCGAGCGCGGCCTGCTCGAGAAGTCCGGCACGCACTTCAGCCTCGAGGGAGAGCGGATCGGGAACGGCCGCGAGCGGGCGATGGAGTGGCTGCGCGCGAACCCCGCCGCGCTCGAGCGCCTCGTCGCGCGGCTTCGCGAGCCGCCCGTGGACGGCACCGTCGTCGCGGCGGCGGCAGGGTGAGGCGGTGAACCGCCCGGGGACGGCGGGCACGCCGGCGGCCCCGGGCGGCGGCGGGCTGCGGGCTACATGAAGAAGTAGCGGAGCGTGACGTTCGTGACCCAGCCCGCCCCGCGGCGGAGCGCCGGGGTCTCGATGCCGCCGATCGAGTAGGGGTGGCCGAAGTGGACGCGCAGGAGCAGCGGACCGAACAGGACGTTCACGCCGAGCACGCCGGTCAGGGTCCGCGCGTCCCAGGCGCCCACGTCCTGGCGGAGCAAGGTCCCGTCCGCCTGGCGCCGCGTCGTCCAGCGGTCGAAGACGCCGCCGAAGTCGAGGCCCGCGACGCCCTCGACGTAGTCGAAGATCGCGAGCCGCACGAGCGAGTCGAGCGGCACCTGCAGCTCGGCGTTCGCGACCCAGAAGTTCGAGCCGATGAGGTTCTCGAAGTCGAGCGCGTCGTAGCCGCGCAGGTTGTCCGCGGAGGTGAGCCACCACGACCGCTCCCAGGTCCGGCCGCGCTGGTCTGGCGCGAAGGAGGTCCCCGCGGCGGCCCGGAACCCCAGGTTGGCGCGGCGCGAGAGCTGGAAGTACTGCTGCGCGTCCACGTGGGCGAACCCGTGGACCGCGCCCCGCCCCGGGAGCCACCCGCCACCGAGCTCCGCGAGCACCGAGTGGCCGGCGAGCGGTCCGGTCGCGTAGTCGTAGCGGATGGTGTCGTAGCCGAAGCGCAGCGTGGGCGAGACGGTGAAGTTCACGCCGCCGTTCTGGCGCTTCCACGCGTCCGTGTCCGGGTAGACACCGTTCGGGCGCGGGGTCACGACGCCGCCACACCGTGAGAAGTCGCCGACGAAGTCCTCGAGGCAGTAGCGCTGCACCCCCCCGAGCGTCAGCTCGGCCTCGACGCGCCGGAAGCGGTCGAGCGGATAGCGCAGCGCCCCGAGCACGCCGAAGTCGCGCTGGAAGTAGACGAGGTTCGGATCGAGGCGATCGAGGTTCTGCTGCACGTAGTGGAACCCGCCGAGGATCCAGCCGAGCCGCTGCGAGCGGTTCTCGTACATCGCGAGCCCCTGCGTGTAGTCGAACGAGCCGTACACGGAGAGGTCGAGGAAGAGGACGTGGTCCCGCAGCATGTCCGAGAACAGGACCGCCGCGCGCCCGGCGACCGCGTTCCCCGCGCCGCCGCCGTACACGAAGCCCGCCTCGGGCGACCAGTTCTTCGCGGAGAGCGCGTTGTACTCGGCCTCCTGCGGCAGGTCCGCGGTCGGGATCTCGAGCACGTCACCGGCCGCCGGTGGGACCGAGGCGGGGGGAGACTCGAGCCACGACGACCTTCGGCACCTCCACGAGCCGGAAGGTCCCTCCGTAGAAGGTGCCCGCGTACACGCCTCGGCCCTTCGGCGACAGCGTCGGCGAGACCAGGCCGGTCGAGAAGTCGGTGATCTGCTTCGTGGCGCCGTCCTTCAGGAGGTAGAGGTCGAGCTTCCCGCCCGCGTCCGACGAGTAGAGGACCGAGCCGTCCGGCAGCGCCGAGGGGTGACGGTCCGAGGTCGGCCCGGTCGTGAGCCGCACGCGCTCGGCGGTCTGCGGCGAGATCCGGAACAGGTTCGTCCGGCCGTGGTCGGTCGCGTCGGACGCGAAGAAGATGCCGTCCGGCCCCCACGAGAGGTCCTTCTCCGAGTAGGGATCGTTCGTGAGCCGGCGCGCCTCGCGACCCGCCAGCGGGACGAGGTACAGGTCCTGCTGCCCGTCCGCCGCGACGCCGACGAAGGCGAGCTCCCGCCCGTCGGGGGAGAGCGCCGGATCGGACACCTGGATGAAGCGCCCGCCCCCCGGCGCGCGGACGTCGAGCGTCCGCCGCTTCCCGGCGGAGACGCGCGGGGGCCGGCCCTCCGGGGTTTCGTGCCGGTACGGCACGGCGTAGAGGCGATCGCCGATCCCGTCCTGCGCGGAGAACACGACGACGTCGTTCCCGACGGCCGCGACCGAGAACTCGATCGGGTGGAGCGACTCGACCCCGGGGACGCTGTCCGCCGCGATCTCGACCGCGCCCTTCGGGTTCCGGAGGTCGACGAGGAAGAGCCGGGCGCGCCCGCGGCTCCGGTCGATGCCGCGCACCACCGCGACGGTGCCGTCCGGCGACGAGACGAAGTCCTCCGGCTCGTACGGCAGGCCACGCACCTCACGGACCTGAGGGAGGTCCTGCCGGGCGCGCAGGTACTCGGGGTAGTAGCGGCGCTTCAGCCACGCACGCCAGCGGCCGTCCACCTGCTCGAGCGGCTCGTTGAGGACGCGCCGCACGAGCGCGCCGAAGCTCCGCGCCGGTGACGGGGCGGACTTCGAGTCCGCCTCGGCGAGCAGGTAGGCGTTCTCGAGGAAACCCTGGATCTTCTCCTTCCCGTACGTCTCCGCGACGAACGCGACGCGCGCCTGGCCGAGCTTGTAGGTCGGGATGTACCCCCGGATCCGGTCCTCGGCGAACGGCACGACCTCGTACCCCTTCGACGGGTCGGGGTTCCAGACGAGGTCGCGCAGGAA
Organism: uncultured delta proteobacterium; assembly: GCA_963736795.1. Taxonomy (GTDB): domain Bacteria; phylum Myxococcota; class Myxococcia; order Myxococcales; family Anaeromyxobacteraceae; genus Anaeromyxobacter. The sequence goes on from CAVTRF010000004.1 coordinate 41,954, forward strand.
CAGGTCGGTCTCGCTGTCGATCCCGCCCTTCGAGTAGTACTCGGCGATGCCCTCGATGAACCAGAGCGGCAGGAAGTCGATGGGGGACGCCATGTGCTCCGCGCCCGCCGCCTCGAGCAGCTTCTGGATGGTGAACTGGTGCACCATCTCGTGGGTCGAGACCTCGACGAACTTCGAGTGATCGCCGAAGTACGGGACCGCCATCTTGAGGTCCTCGGGCGAGGTGACGCCGAGGACGGACTCGCTCACCTGGAAGACGTTCTGGGTCTGGAACTCCCGCTGGGTGGCGTAGAGGATGTAGGGGATGCGCTTCGTCGGGTTGTAGTGGAACTGGTCGACGAGCCGCGCGAAGGCGCTCTGGATCGCGGGCAGCGCGCGCCGGGCCTGCGCCGACTCGCTCCGGTAGTAGTAGAGCCGGATCCCGCCCTTGCCGCCGCCGGGCGACGGGACGTCGACGTACTGCCAGTCGAACTCGTACCAGGCGACCTGGTTCTGGCCTGGGCGCTCGGGCACCACGAGCGCCTGGTCGAGGCCCCGGCCCGGGCGCGACTGGAGCGCGTCCATCGTCCGTATCGCCTCGCCGAAGCTCGGGCCCGCGGAGCGACTGGGCCGCCGCGGCGAGGGGCAGGACGGAAGCGAGTGCGCAGAGAATGCGGATCATCGCGGAACGGTACGTAGGGATCTCCCCGGCGAGCGAGCAACCGAAAGGATAGCCCCGGTTCGCGCCGGGGGCGCGACCCATGTGGCGCCGCACTCCGGCGCGGCCCGTCAGGTCGTCCTCACCGGGTGCCGGACTCCACCCACCGTGAGCGCGTACCGGCCGGAGCCCGGCGGCGTCTCCTCGAGCGCGAGGCCGAGCGTCACCTGCGCCGCGCGCGAGAACCGGGCCGGGTGGTCCCGCTTCACCGTACAGCGGAGCACCCCGTCCGGGCCGACCGCGAGCGTCGCCGGATCGAGCGGCTCGCGCGACCCGTCGGAGAGGAGGAGCCACGGCGCTCCCCCGGGCCCCTCCAGGATCCCGCGCACCGCGTAGGGCGCCTCCTCGAGCGCCACGTAGGCCGACTCGCGCCCGATCCGGACGAGGTACCGCCCGTCGCGGCTCGCGCGCGAGCGAACGCCACAGCACCTCGAGCGTCCGGGCGTGGGTGATGGGCTCGCCGCGGTGGAGGAACCGCCCCTCGGCGTCGATGGAGAGGCCGCTCTGGGAGCGGAGCAGCTCGAGGAGCGTCGGGGGTCACGCAGAGATGATAACCGCACGGCCCCGCGGCGGGCGCGCCTCGAGCGCTCACCGGAGCGCGAGGCGGAGCAGGTTCAGCGCCTCGTACGCGGCGGTCTTCCGGACGCGGTCGCGGTCTCCGCGGTAGAGCCGCTCCACGTGCGTGGTCCCGGCCGGGCCGGCGAGGGCGAGGTGGACGGTCCCGACCGGCTTCTCGGGCGTCCCGCCGGTCGGCCCGGCGATGCCGGTGATCCCGATCCCCCAGGTCGCGCCGGCGGCGGCGCGGACGCCCTCGGCGAGCGCGCGCGCGACCGGCCCGGAGACCGCGCCGTGCGCCGCGAGCAGCGCGGGCGGGACCCCGACCACCCGCTCCTTCATCGCGTTCGCGTAGGCGACGACGCCGAGATCGATGACGCTCGACGCGCCCGGGACGCGCGTCACGAGCTCGGCGAGGAGCCCGCCGGTGCAGCTCTCGGCGAGCGCGACGCGCTCGCCCCGCGCGGCGAGCCGCGCGACGACGAGCTCGGGCAGCTCGTCCTTCCCCTCGGCGAAGATCGCGTCGCCGAAGATCGCGCGCACCGCCGCGGCGATGCGGTCCGCCCGCGCCCGGGCGTCCGTGCCCGGGACCGACCACTTCACGTGGATCTCCGGCCAGTGGGCGCGGTAGCCGAAGCGGACCCCGGCGTTCGCGGGGTCGTCCATCACCGGGCGCATCGCATGGTCCGCGTGCGACTCGGGGACGCCGAACAGCTTCACGAGGTGCGCGGCGGGGACGCTCGCCGAGCCGCGCCGCGAGGCGCGGCAGGAGCCACTCCTCGGCGAGCCCCTTGAACTCGACCGGCACGCCCGGCAGGCACACCACCTCGGCGCCCCCGATCCGGGCGGCAAACCCGGGCGCGGTCCCGAACCGGTTCGGGATCACCTCGGCGCCTCGAGGGAAGCGCGCCTGCTTCGCGTTGTTCGGCGTCATCGTCCGGCCGAATCTGAGGAAGCGGTCCTCGATCGCGCGCAGCGACGGCTCGTCGAGCTCGAGGGGAACGTCGAGCAGACGGGCCACACACTCGGTGGTGAGGTCGTCCTCGGTCGGCCCCATCCCGCCGCTCACCACGACCACGTCGGAGCGCGCGGCGGTCTCTCGGAGGGCGGCGTCGAGATCGGCGCGGTCGTCGCCGACGAGCGTCTTGCGCCGGACCATCACGCCGAGGTCCCAGAGCCGGTCCATGAGCCAGGCGGAGTTCGTGTCCACCACCTGCCCGGTGAGGAGCTCGTCGCCGGTGGAGAGGATCTCGACCTTCAGCGACACGGCGAGGCCCCCTCCTCGCTCACCCCGGGCGGAGCGGCCGCGTGGAGCCGGGCGATCACGGCAACACCCCGAGCAGGCGCAGCGCGGCGAGGGCCGCCCAGGCCCAGACGGCCGCCGCGAGATCGTCCATGACGACGCCGAAGCCGCTCTTCACCCGGTCGAACGCCGACGCGGGCCACGGCTTCGTGACGTCGAAGATCCGGAACAGGACGAAGCCCGCGAGCGCCGAGGGCCAGGAGAACGGGACGAGCGCCATGGTGAGGAGATAACCGGCCACCTCGTCGATGACGATTGGGGACGCGTCCGCGACCCGCCAGTAGCGGCCCGCCCGGTCGGCCGCGACCACCGCGAGCGCCGAGAAGGCGAGGGTGAAGGCGACGTACGCGCCGGGCGAGAGGCGCGTGAGCGCGAGGTAGAGCGGGATGGCGCCGAGCGTGCCGAACGTGCCCGGCGCGACCGGCGCGTAGCCGCAGGGGCCCCAGGCGGCGAGGAGCACCCACGGGCCGGGCGGTCCCGTGGGGCGAGGGGGCTTCTTCGTCACGGGAGTGCTCCGGCGGAGCGTCTAGATGTACTCGTCCTGCTCGCCCTTGTCGGGCTCGACGTCTTCGTCGTCCGGCTCGAGCGCCTCGTCGGCGGCGAGCTCGGCGCGGACCGCAGCGGGGAGGGCGGCCTCGTCGCGGCGCGGGCGCGCGCGGGCGATGAGCGCCTCGGCGAGCCCCATCGCGATGTACGCGGCCATGTAGACGACGAGGACGAAGGAGGCGCGCGTCGCGATGCCGACCGCGACGCCGGCGACCGAGATGAAGGCGAAGACGGTCAGGCTCTTCGCGGAGAGGTGCAGGTCCTTGAAGGTCCGGTAGCGGACCGTCGAGACCATGAGGAACGACAGGAGGACGACGACGAGCGCGATGGGGGCGCGGGTCGCCGGATCGGTCGTCGATCCGAACTGCCGGAAGTGCGCGATGACGAGCGCGACGATCGCGCCCGCCGCGAGCGGGATGGGCAGGCCGACGAAGAACCGCGAGGAGCCCTTGTCGCCGCGCTGCGCGAGGACGTTGAAGCGGGCGAGCCGGAGCGCGCCGCAGGCCGCGAAGGAGAACGACACGAACAGGCCCACGAACCCGAGCGGCGCGAGGGCCCACTTGTAGACGAGGAGGGCCGGCGCGGCGCCGAACGAGATGACGTCGGCGAGGCTGTCGAGCTGCACGCCGAAGTCGGACTGCGTCTTCGTCATGCGCGCGACGCGGCCGTCGAACGCGTCGAAGAACTGGGCGAAGAAGATGGCGAGCGCCGCCTGGTAGAGCTGTTCGGGCGTGGCGTCGCCCGTACAGAGGACGAGCGCGTAGAACCCGAGAAAGATCGAGCTCACCGTGAACAGGTTCGGCAAAACGAACATCGCCTTGCGCAGATTGATCTGCACCGAGCCCTCTCCTACCGCGACCCGGCCCCCGCCAGGCGGTCGCGCGCCCGTCCAGGGGGCGTCCGGATTCGAGACCCTTTCATGCGCAGCGGTTCTTGTCGAGTCGGGTGCCCACGGTCAAGGGGCGGGCGCGCAGGGCGGACGCAGCGTCTCACCCCGCCCGACCTCGACGCGTGCGCCGCCGCTGCAGTCGGCCCAGAGGACGGGATCCGTCCACCAGCGGTTCGCGACGAGGCGCGCGCTCGCCCGGCTCGCGACGACGAGCCCCGGGCCGCGGCCGGTGCAGAGGTTGCCCTCGAGCTGGGCCGACGCGCCGTTGACGAGCACGAGGCACCCGGCCGCGCCGCCCGTCGCGTCCACGCCGGCGAGCCGGATGGTCCCGCCCGAAGCCTCGAGCGCGGCGCCGGCGCAGCGGACGAGCGTCGCGCCGGTGAGGGCGAGCGAGCCGCGGATCACCTGGACGCAGGTGCCGAGCAGACCGCCGCCCTCGGTGGCCGCCCCCGCGATCGTGACGTCGGTGCCCTCGACGCGCCCGCCGTGCGAGACGGAGAGCCCCGACGGCCCCGGTGAGCGCACGACCACCGCGTCGAGCGTCGCGGTGCCGCCCGCGACGGTGATCCCCGCCTCGGCCGAGGGGCCGGTCACCGCGAAGCGCCGGAGCCGGGCGGTCCCGGCGAGGACGGCGATGCCGGCGTAGGCGCCGGTCGCGGTCCCCTCGTCGAGCGCGGCGTCACCCGAGCGGACGAGGAGGCCGTAGCCGCCGGCCAAGGTGACGTCGCGTCCGGAGAGACGTCCGCCGTCGACGAACGCGCCGCACGAGCCCCCGGCGAGCGCGACGTCGTGGAGCGTCACGTCTCCGCCGAACACCTTGAGGGCGCAGCGCTCCGCGCCCGCGCGGAGCGAGAGGCCGGAGAGCGAGAGCGCCCCGCTCGCGATGGCGCCGTCCTCGCCCTCCGGCGCGATCACGACCGTGACGCCTGAGCCGGCCCCCTCGACCCGCAGCCCCGCGGTGCGGCCGAGCGATCCGGCGTGGAGCCCCGGCCCGAGCCGCACGACGTCGCCCGGCCGCGCGGCGGCGAGCGCCGGGGCGAGCGGCGTGCCCGCCGGGACGTCGACATCGGCCGCGAGCACGATCGCGAGAGCCGCCGTCAGAACGAGCGTCATCGTCGGGTTCTATCTCGAGTGGGAGGTCGCGGCATCTGAACGATCGTCAGTGCTTCGCGATGCCGGCGTTCACGGTCCCGCTCGTGCCGATCCCGAGCCAGGGCAGCGGGTCGGAAGGCTCGCCGCCGCGCCACACCTCGAAGTGCAGGTGCGGTCCGGTGGCGAGGCCGGTCTTTCCGACGAGCCCGAGCGGCTGGCCCGCGTCCACCGCGTCGCCCGGCGCGCAGAGGATCGCGGAGAGGTGGCTGTATCGGGTCGTGAGGTCGCCCGGGTGGCGCACCTCGACGAGGAGTCCGTACCCGCCGGCCCAGCCGGTGCGCACGACCCAGCCGGTCGCGGCTGCGCTCACGATCTTGCCCGCCGAGGCGGCGAGATCGATGCCCGTGTGCATCCGGCGCCGCCCCTCGACCGGGTGGAGCCGCATCCCGAAGGTGGACGAGAGGCCGGCCTGCTCCACCGGCCAGCGGAGCTTCGCCGGTGGCGGCCGCTGGAAGAGGGCGAACCCGAGCGCGCGGGCCGTATCGACGCGCCGTGCGAAGCGCGCGCCCGCGTCCCGCACCCGCTCGGCGACGTCGCCGGGCGGCGCGCCCCAGCGGCGCTGATCGTACTCCCACTCCGCCTCGAGCGTGATCCGGGCGCGCACGAGCTCGAGGAGCGGGGTCTGCGGCAGCGGCCGCGCGAGATAGCGGTCGAGCTCGTCGCCCAGGGAGCGCCACGCCTCCGCGACCTCTTCCGGAAAACGACGCTGCGCAGGCAGCCGCGCGCGGCGGCCGCGCGCCTCCGCGGTGAACCGGACGAGCGTCGAGTCGATCGGGGCGCCCGCCGGGAGCTCGAGCGCGACCGTCTCGGGGGCGGGCACCGCGACGGGGGGCGGGAGCGGCGCCTCGTCGAGCGGCGCCCCGGGCAGCGCGACCTGCTCGCCGAGGCCCGCCTGCGCGAAGGTCATCTTCGGCGGCGGCGCGTGGGCGCACCCCGCCGCGACGAGCGCGGCGGCTGCGACGAGCACGGGTGGAGCAAGGGCGCGCACCGCGCGGAATTTTAGCACGCGCTCGCCGGGCGGCCCGTAGCCCGGTCCAGGGTGTACGCGCCGGTGGGAGCGACGGCGCTCCGGGCGCCGCAGGGTTCCGAGCTATGATCCGCGGTCGCGATGGCGACCCGGCGCAGGGCGGTGGCGGTGCACCCCGACGCGGCGAAGCGCGCGCGGGCCGCGGAGATCGTGGACCTGCTCGAGCAGGCGATGCCCGACGTGCGGATCGCCCTCGAGTTCCAGGACGACCTCGAGCTGCTCGTCTCCGTCATCTTGTCGGCGCAGTCCACCGACGCGGGCGTGAACCGGGCGACGCCGGCGCTCTTCGCCCGGTTCCCCCACGCCGCCGCCTATGCCGCCGCGGCGCCGGAGGAGCTCTGGCCGTACGTCCGCAGCCTCGGCCTGTTCCGCAACAAGGCGAAGGCGATCGTCGCGGCGATGAAGGTGATCGCCGCCGAGCACGGCGGCCGGGTGCCGCGCACGCGCGAGGCGCTCGAGGCCTTGCCGGGAGTCGGCCGGAAGACCGCCGGCGTCGTCCTCGTGCACCTCGGAGCCGCGCACGCCTTTCCGGTGGACACGCACGTCGGCCGCGTGGCCCGGCGGCTCGGCCTCTCGCGCGAGTCCGATCCCACGAAGGTCGAGCGCGATCTCACCGCGATCGTCCCGGAGGAGCGGTGGGCGAAGGCGCACCAGCTGTTCGTGTGGCACGGGCGGCGGACGTGCAAGGCGCTCGCGCCGGCGTGCTCGCGGTGTCCGGTGGAGCCCCTCTGTCCGAAGCGCGGCGTGCCGCGCGCGCTCCGGCGGTAGGTCCCGCGCCCACTCGCTCGCCTGGTCGACGGCGCCCGGGCGCGGGCTGCGCCGGTCGTGTGCGGCGACGAAGGGGCGTCAGCAGGAGTTCACCGTGCGTCGACCTTGCCTCGCCGGCGTACCCCGCTAAGGCACGCCGAGCCCCGCGAGCTTCCGTCCAACAGCGGGGCGAAGGGGTGAGCCATGGCGACGGTCGAGAAGTCCCAGCAGCAGAGCAAGTCCAACAGCCGAGCAAGGCGAGCATCAGGGCGGAGATCGAGAAGACGTTCGGGAGGGTGCCGAGCTGGGTCGAGGAGATGCCCGACTCCGCGCTCGGGGGCTTCTGGTCGATGATGCGCGACTTCCAGCTCGCGGAGACGGCGCTCCCGAACAAGTACAAGGAGCTCATCGGGCTCGGGGTGTCGGGCGCGACGCGCTGCAGGTACTGCACGCTGTTCCACACCGAGGCGGCGAAGCTCTTCGGGGCGACGGATCAGGAGATCGCCGAGGCCGCGATGATGGCGGCGCACACGATGGGCGCGAGCACGTTCCTGAACGCGATGCAGACCGACTACGACACGTTCCACCGCGAGACGCTCGACGCGATCACGTACGTGCGCAGCCAGATGCAGAACGAGCAGCCGCAGCAAGCCTCGAAGCCCTCGACCCAGGCGCATGCCTGAGACGCGCATGCCCGAGGCGATCGAGCGGCTCCTCGAGGACGGCCTGCTCCGGCGCGAGGGAGACCGCACCCGCACGACGCCGCGCTGGCAGGCCGCGATGGCGCGAGCGGCGCTCCGACTGCAGCGCGCCGGGGCGCCGTGGGAGGATCTCCGGCTCCCCGTCGTCGCGGCGCTCCTCGAGTGGTACCCCGAGGCGTCGAACGACGAGCTCGCCGCGCTCGCCGAGGTGATGCTTCCCATCGAGGAGGCGGAGCTCCCGCCGGCGTGGGGAGAGCTCCAGCCCGGCGGCGAGCCCTAGCCGAGCCCAGTTGCCCGATGCGTCGCGAGGCGCACGGTGGCGTCGGCGAGCCGGGCACACGAGGACCGAGCAGCGGAGGCGTACCTGAAAGGTACGTCGAGCAGCGCAGGGACGAGTCTGCCCGGCGCAGCCAGCCAGCGTGCGCCGCAGCAGCGAACCAGGGCAAGTGGTCTGGCCTCGCGCGTCAGCGGTCGGGCAGCGCGGCTCGTCCGGCCCGAGCGGCTCGCCTTCGAGCAGGAGCTTCAAATTCACCGCCGCGGTGAAGTCCTCCGGCGCGGCGGTCAGGGCGCGGCGGAGCGCCGACTCCGCCTCGCCCTGCCGGCACCGGGCCGCGAGCGCGAAGCCGAGGTTGTTGAGGGCGCGCCCGCTCCCGGGGGAGGTCGCGAGCACCGCCTCCCAGAACCGGACCTCGTCGGAGTACACCGCGCTCCGGGCGGACGTGCCGATGGCGAGCGCGGCGAGCAGCGCCGCGGCTGCAGCCGCCGCCGCGCCGCGCCGGACCGCCGACGGAACGGAGCCCGCCGTCGCGGCGGCCGCGAGGGCCCGGCCGACGAGCCAGGCGGGCCCGAGCAGCGCGAGGTAAGCCTGCCGGTCGTTCGCGGGCTCGGCACGGGGGAGCCAGAACCCGGTCGCGGGGAGCCAGAGCACGGTCCAGAGGAGCGCGACCGCGAGCTCCGGCCGGCGGCGCAGCAGGGCGAGCCCGGCCCCGATCGCGGCGAGCAGGGCGAGCACGGTGAGGGCTGCCGTCGGGTCGAGCCGATCGACCGCCGGCAGGACCGGGTCCGCGTCGAGCCGGTCCGGCCGCGCGACCTGCCCGGCGAGCCAGGCGAGGCCGTGGAGGTGCGCGAGCCCGTTCGCCCACGGGCCGCGCAGCTCGAGGCTCGCGCCCACCAGCCGGCGATAGGTGGGGGCCGCGGCGAAGGCGGCGAGCGCGGCGGCCGCGACGAGCCAGTGACGCGCGGTGGCGCGGAGCGCCGCGAGCAGCGAGAGCGGGTGGCGGACGTCGGCGAGCTCGAGGACGACGAGCGCAGCCGGGAGGGCGATCGCGAGCTCCTTCGTCGCGAGGCCGGCGGCGAGCAGGAGGGGCGAGAGCGCCCGCGACGAGCGCGGGCCGCGAGCCGTCGCGCCCGGCGAGGTGCACGACCGCGCTCCCGAGGACGAACGTCGCCGCGAGCGCCGCGGAGCGGCCGGACAGGTAGGTCACCGCCTCGGTCTGGATGGGGTGGAGGGCGAAGAGGAGCGCCGCGAGCAGCGGCGCCGGCCCGGGCGACGCGCCCGGGGCCGCGCGGCGCGCCTCGATCCGGCGAAGCAGCGCGAGCGCGAGGATCGCGTTCGCCGCGTGCAGCGCGACGTTCACGGCGTGGAAGCCGGCGACGCCGAGCCCGCTCGCGTGGTTCGCCGCGAAGGAGAGCTTGAGGAGCGGGCGGATTCCCGGCATCGAGCGCCACCAGGCGCCGAGCGACTGCACCCGCGGATCGCGCACGATCACGTTCCAGTCGTCGAACTGGAACGTGCCGGAGAAGGCGGTCGCGTACGCGCCGAGGACCGCGGCGACGATGATCCAGGGCTCCGCCCCGACGGCGCGGTGCGGGGCGGTGAACGCGAAGGCGGCCGGCGCGCGCGGCATCGGGTCAGGGGAGTCGTTCACAGCGCTCACCGCCCGGTCGCTCCGCGAAGGCGGCCTCGACGAGCGCGGCGGCGGTGAACCAGCGATCGGCGGCGTCGAGGAGGACCACGAGCACCTCCGTCCCGTCGCGCTCCGCGAGCGCCACGACGCAGCGCCCGGCCGCCTCGGTGGTGCCGGTCTTCACCCCGGTGACCCCACGGACGCGGCCGAGCAGCGAGTTCCGCGTCGCGGCGGCGAGGCGCCGTCCGCCGCCGGTCACGACGGCGATCCGCTGGCGCGCGACCGTCTCGCGCAGCAGCGGCACCGCCAGCACCGCGCGCGCGAGGACGACGAGGTCGCGGGCGGTGGTGTGGTGGCCCGGACCGTCGTGGCCGCAGGGGTTCACGAACCGGGTCGCGCCGAGCCCGAGCGCGGCGGCGCGCCGGTTCATGACCTGGACGAACGCCTCGGCCGTCCCGCCGACGTGCTCCGCGAGCGCGAGGCACGCGTCGTTCGACGACGCGACGAGCGTCGCCGCGAGGGCGTCGATCACCCGGAGCCGCTCGCCCGCGCGGAGCCCGAGGCGTGCGCCGCTCTCGCGCGCGGCGCGCGGGCTCACGGTGAGCCAGGCGTCGGGCGCGAGGCCCCCCTCGACCGCCACGAGGGCGGTCATGAGCTTCGTGAGCGACGCCGGCGGCCGCGGCGCGTCGGGGTGGCGCGCCCACAGGACCGCCCCGTCGCGCAGGACGAGGTAGGAGGCCGCGGCACCCGGGAAGCGATCCGCCGCCCCGTCGCGGCGTGTCTCGGCCGGCGCCCCCTCCGCCCGAACCGCGAGCGGGAGGGCGGTGGCGACGGCGAGCGCCGCCGCGACCGCTCCGAGGCGGACGCGAGCGCGGGTCAACGCCCGAAGATCCCCTTCATGATGCGCGACTTCACGTCGTCGGCAGACGGCGTCTTCCCGGCCGGGCTCTCGTCGGCGGGAGGCGCCTCGAGCCGCTCCCGCGTGTAGCGCGTGCAGAACTCCCGCTGGGCGTTCGGCATCGACGTGAACTTCCGGCCCGCGCACTCGCGCTTCGCGATCGCCTTCGCCGTGTCCGGGCAGAAGGCGAACACGAACTCCACCGTGTCTGCGTCGAGCCTCTTCGACTTCTCCTGCTCCTTCGAGACGGCGGCGCAGTGCTTCCTCTGGATCGCGGCGAGGTCCTGCTTGCAGAGCTTCTCCGCCTTGCCGCGCGCGTCGGGCGCGCTCGAGCGGTCCTTGAAGACGCGGAGCCCGTCCCGCGTGTCGAGGCGCGCACAGAACTTCGTGCTGTCGGGGCAGGTGGCGGGGGCCCCCGCGCCCATCGGGACGAAGTACGCGATCTGCATCTCGTCGACGCCCTGCTTGCACATCTGCTCCTGGGAAGCGGCCTGCTGCACGCGCGCCTCCTCGAGCTGGCCCTGCACCTCCGCGACCTTCTTCTTCGCCTCTCCGGCGTCGCAGTCGCCGCCGACCTTCCGGCCCTTCATCTTCATGCGCATGTCCTGACCCTGCGTGTGCAGGGTCATGTTTCCGCTGTACGACTCGGGGGTGGAGGTGATGTCCCCCTCGCCCGTCGTGCCGTCGTCGCACTTCATCTTCCAGGTCATGCGCGAGCCGGACCGCTTCACGTCGGTCATCTTGCACTTCTCGTCGTTCCCCGACTTCGGCGGCTCGTCCCACTGGCGCTTCGGGAGGCAGAGCTTCGTCGTCTGGGCCGGCATCGAGAAGCCCGCCATCTGCATCTCCACCGACGACTCCCAGTAGACGCCCGGCTCGCGCCCGGGTTCCGCCGCACGCGCCGGGGCGGCGGCCGCGGCGAGCAGGATTGCGAGCGAGACGAGCGAGGAGAACCGGACCATGAAGCCTCCCTGCCGCCCGGCGGGGCGGTCGAAGTACGGGGAGAGGATCCTAGCCGATCCTGGGGTGGGGCCCGTGCGCCCGGCACGTCCCGCGTTCACCCGGCGCGGGGCCGACCGCGAAGGTGCCGGCGGCTCGCGTTGCCGCCCCCCTCCTCGCGTGTTACATCGATCCCGCCGGAGCCGTCCGGGCGAACGCGTCGATCTGCAGGGCAGGGGTCGCCGAGGAAAGTCCGGGCACCACAGGGCAGGGTGCCGGTCAACGACCGGTCGGGGTGACCCGCAGGAAAGTGCCACAGAGAACAGACCGCCGAACGGCGCCGCGAGGCGCGCGTGGCAAGGGTGAAACGGTGCGGTAAGAGCGCACCGCACCTCCGGTGACGGAGGTGGCAAGGCAAACCCCACCTGGTGCAAGAGCAAATAGGGAGGCGATCTCGCCGCAAGGCGAGTGATGGGCGGCCCGCCCCAGCCTCCGGGTATGGCTCGCTGGAGATGCACGGCAACGTGCGTCCGAGAGGAATGTTCGCCGCCGCCGGATTTCCGGCGGAGACAGAACCCGGCTTACAGGGCGGCTCCGGTCTTTCTTTGAAGTAACAGGCGCTTCGGTACTGGGCCGCGAGGCGTGGCCCAGTTTCGGCCCCGAGTTGCACGGGATCGGCCGCTCCCGGCGTCAGGTCGAGTGCGATCGTCCCGAGGTCGCGCGCGGCGAACGGTCGCCCTGACCGAGAGTCATCGCGAGCGTCGAGCGTGAGCGCCGTGCCGGGCTTGAGCCGAGCCCGGTATGACTCACCCTCGATGACGAGGTCGTAGGCGTTGCTCGTGAAGCGGTCGATGTCGCCCTGGGCTCGCACGGGGTCGGCAAACGTCGCGAGCCACGCGGCGGGACTCCGTGAGCTCGAGCTCGGCCACGGCGGGCATGTACCCGTCTTCGCGCACGCGCACGCGCACGCAAAGCCCGACCGAGAGTAGTTCGCGCAAAGCCCGACCGAGAGTAGTTCGTGCTGGACGTGGCTGGACGGTCGCCGCATGGCATCGACATGCGGCGCTCGGCGCAACTCGTCGCATCCGGGCGGTCGTGCTTCGCCAGCGAGGGCGCACGGAGCCGAGATGCAGAGGAGTGGCGGGTGTTCGCGGCGCGCGCGGGACAAAGCTTAAGCTCGTCGGCGATGGCGTCGACGAGCCTCGGTCGTATTCTTGGACGACAGCCGGTCTACGCGGCTCGCGCGCACTGCACGGCGTGCATCACGCGCAGGTGATAGGTGCCGAGCGGGAACAAGACACCGGTCGCGCCTGCCCGCATCGCCAGCCAGGCGGCGCGGTACTCACGCAGGAAGTCAGTGAGGCGGGAGAGCGCCTCGATTCGCTTCCACTTGTCCATCGCGGCGACGCGCGGGTTGAGCTTGAAGCGAGGCTCGCCGAGAGCGGGCCGGGCCCATGGCTTCTGCGCGAGCACCTTCGCGACCCCGAGGAACCCGCGCCCCTCCATCGCGCGCTCGCGCCGGAGCTGCTTCTCGAGTCGACGGAGCTCGCCGCCGAGGCGGTCGCTGAACTCGGCCGCGGACGCAAATCCCGGCGGCGTCGTGAGCTCGAGCTCGGCGACGGCGGGCATGTACCCGTCTTCGCGGAAGAAGACCTTCGGTCGCGGCGCCGTCAGCTTCGCCGAGCCGATCTGGTCCGGCGAACTCCAGAGCCCTGGCCACTCGGCGCCGCTCTGGACCAGGCCGGCAGCGACCGGGTTCGCGAGCGTGTACGCCGCCTTCGCGACGACGTCCTCTGGTGCGTCTTGCGAGACGGCGCTGTAACTCGTCGCGGCGGCCCAGAATCCCTCGACCCTTCCGAGGGAACAGTTGGTCGCGCGCCCCGAGGGAGTCGAGGTACTGGACGAACTCCGGGAGGCAGGCGTTCCGGTCCGTGACGACCAGGTGGTAGTGGTTCGACAGCACGCAGAACGCGTGGACCTCGACGGAGTACCTCTTCGCCGCGACAGCCAGGACATACAGAAAGATGTTGTTCGTAACGGGCGACGGCTTCAGGAAGTAGCGTCGCTCCGAGCAGCGGCGTGTCACGAGGCTGGTGGCGGGCAAAACCTGGCGCGGAGCGGTCATGACCGCCCAGCCAGGCAGGGCCCGTGCCACCGCGGAGCGCACAGTTCGCGCGTGGTTGCCTCGCCTCGGGGTCACTAAGCCGGTCGCCCCGCGGCCGGAGCGTTCGAAATGCGGTACTCACGGTCGGGTAGTTCGGTCGGGTAGTTCGAAATGCGGTACTCACGGTCGGGTAGTTCGACCGTCTGCGTCATGTCAATCTCTGGGTTCCCTTGCGCATCGAGGTGTTCGCCGCGCGAGGGACCAGACGAGGTTGGCGCGTCGGCGGCACCGCGGTCCGGTCTTGACCCAACAAGGGTCCGGCGATCCCGGGACACACAACCAACACTGGGTGACTGACGGGCGGCTGGGCCCTCGCACGCTCGCCCGGGAACCCGCGCTCGTCGGCCGACGGAGACCGAGATGAAGTTCTCGTGCGATCGCTGCCACCGACGGTTCTCGACCCAAGATGACCCGGTCCCCGGCCGGGTCTACCGCATCGGGTGCAAGTGCGGGCACCTCATCGTCCTTGGTCCGCGCGAGCTCGCCCCTCCGCCGCTGCCGGCGCCATACCGGGCCGTCACCTCGCCCCGGGCGGTGTCGCCGCTCCGAGCCGTTCCGCCACCGCTCCCGTGGGCGAGGCCCCGCTCTCCCGCGGCCGTCGACGAGCCACACCACGCCGACCCAGCTCCGGCGCCCTCCGGGCCGGCGACGCCCGGAGGAGCACCGCGCCCAGCCTTCCCGGTGCTCGCGACGACGCCGACCCCGCCGCCACTCGAAAACGAGATCCCCGTGTTGGCCGAGTGCCGCGCGCCCTCGTGGGCCGAGACGCTCGTGCGAGCCGGACGCGCTTCGCTGCGGGCGGGGGTCGCCGCCTGGCGCTCCGAGTTTACGAGCTCGCGTGCGCTCCGCGCGGGAACCGCCGGAGCGCCGTGGCAACGCACGAGCTGGCGCACCGTCCTCGCGGCGTCCACGACGTCGGCTTGCGTCGCGGCGCTGCTGGCCGCATGGCTGACGACAGGGACGTCGCGGCCGCCGAGCGTGGTCACCACCCTGGCGATACAGCCCCCGACCGCCACGACAGCGGCCCCCGCGCCCATCGCGGCGGCCGACGGGCCAGGCGCCGTCGCGAAGCCCGACGCACCGCGAGGCACGCTCGCGTTTGCGCCAGCGCGTTCCGCGCTCCGGGTGGAGCGGACGCCCGTCCGGTCCGCCGATAAGACGCTCTCCGCGATCTCCCCTCCGGCGGAGGCGAACGACGGCACCGCACCAGAAGGCGTGGAGAAGACCTTCGCTGTCGTGCCGGAGGGTGAAGAGCACGCAGAGGGTGACGAGGCGTATCCCACCGCGTCCGCGCCACCCAGCGCCGTGCCAGAGAGCGCGCCGCCGGACTCCGTAGCGCCGGAGAGCGACGACACCGCACCGGAAAGCGCGGCGGCTCCTGCCGCGAACGCGGGTGCCGTTTCGGAGGTCGACGAGCCCCCGGAGGGCGACAAGTCGTCTCCCGCCACGACTCCGGACGCTGCCGGAGACATCGAGCAGGTCGCCGCGAAGGCGACGATGCCGGGCGGCGGCTCGTCGGACGACGGCTCGCCTTCCGCTCCGGACTCGCGCTGACGAACGGAATCGCCCGTGAGCTGACCACCTCCCGGCCGCAGGTATCCGGATCCCGGGTACCGGCGCGCGTTCAGGACGTCCGGGCCGGCCGCCTGCCGATCGACCTTCCCCCGATCCTCTTGCGATAGCGCCGGCTGCTGATCCCGGACGGACGGCCAACTCTCGACGCGCCTAGTGCGCCGCGTACATCGGGGGCTCGCCGAGGCTGCCGGCAGCGGGGAGGTGGCGGATGTACTGCACGATCTGCCACACCTCCAGGTCGTTCAGCAGGCCGCGCGCCGCCGGCATCCCGGAGGGCCATAGACCGTCGGTGATGATCGAGTGGAGCTGCCCGTCCGTGTACTGCTGCACGTCCGGGGCGGTGAGCGGCGGGACCGGGGGAGACATCGCCGCCGCGAACGGCACGCCCGTGTTCTGGCCGTCGAGACCGTGGCAGGCGGCGCAGTAGTAGGAGAACGCTTGCTGCCCGCGGCGCACGTCGTCGCCCGTCGCGGCGAGCGGACTCCGTTCGGACCTGCCGCCGACCGTCACGCGCCGCTTCACCACCGCCGCGGCCGCTCGCTCGAAGCGCCCAGGGGGCGTCGCTTTGCATCCCGAGACGGCGATGACGAGCCCGAGGGCTACGCCGACGTGGGTCCGAACAGTCATGGCTTCCACCTCCAGCTGCGGGTCGCTTCACCGCACCAGACGCCCGGCGCCTCGTGATCGTTCCGCCGGCCCCGCCGAGCGCGGGGCGGGCGCCCCGGATCCAGGCCCGCCCCTCGACAGGCTCGGGGCGAACGGAAGGGTTGGGCCCCGCGCTGAGAGGCCGCGCGGAACGATCCGGCCCGCGCCTGCGTCGTCAGGCGAGAACGCGCGGGCCAATCCCGGCGCGCGCGAACATGGGAGACGACGGATGGCAGTGATTCCTGGATTCGGCAGGTGGTCGCAGCTCGGTCTCGTGGCGCTCGCGCTCCTCGGCACGGCGCGGGCCGCTCGTGCCGAGCAGCCGAGGGTGATCGAGCTGACGGCGAAGCGCTTCGAGTTCGCCCCGAGCGAGGTGCGCCTCAAGAAGGGGGAACCCGTGACGCTCCGCATCACCAGCGCGGACGTGACGCACGGGCTGTACGCGAAGGCGCTCGGGATTGACGCTGAGATCAGGGCAGGGAAGACCACCGAGGTGACGTTGACCCCGCAGCTCGCCGGTCGCTTCACCGCGATCTGCGATCACTTCTGCGGCGCTGGGCACGGCAACATGCACATGCAGTTCGTGGTGGAGTGACGGGTGGCGCGGGGGTGCCGACGGCCCGTCGCGCCGTCGGCATCCTCGACCTCTCCGCCGGTCACGGGCCGCCCGGCCCGGCGGTCGCGGCGGCGAACCGCGCGGCGACCTCGCCCAGCTCCACCGGGCTCACGTCCGACACGAGCGCGTACGCGAGCCCTCCGTTCTGCCAGAGCACCACGTTGAAGCCCCGCGCCGACCGCTCGCTGCCGCGCACCGGCCCGACCTGCCGATCGCCGGCCGCCGGCCAGTCGAGCCCCTCGGCGCGGAACACGAGCAGCGTCACGACGTGGAGGCGCAGCCCGTAGACCAGCACCGCCGCCTTCCGGTCGAAGACGTAGCCGACCGAGCCGCCTCGCAGCCGGAGCTCGTCGCCTTCCGGCGCGGGGACGGTGGGCGCGAAGTCGAGCTTGCCCTCGAACCAGGGCTTCACCTGGTGGCTCCCGCCGCTCTCGATGTCGATCGGGTGCTGCGTCGCGAGCACGCGCAGGTGATCGTTCACGACCTCCGAGGTCAGGCTGGCGAGCTCGCCGTCCCGGTGCGAGCGCGAGCCCCGCTGCACGAGGAGACCGCCGATGCCGAGCGCGAGCCCCGCCGCCATCGCCGGGGCGAGGATGCGCGTCCATCGCGTCCGCTCGGCCCGCGCCGGTTCCGGTCGCCCCACGAGCAGCCCGAGCCGCCGCTTCAACGTGGGCGGCGCAGCGAAGCGCGGGAGGCGCTGCTCGAGCAGCTCGTCGAGGGCCTGCTCCGTCCGCTCGGCGCTGCGGCACGGCTCGCAGCTCTCGAGGTGCTCGCCGACGCCGCCGCGAAGGGCGGGATCGAGGCGGCGCTTCACGAAGTCGTGCAGGTGGGTTCGGACTTCTTCGCAGTTCATGACTCGTCCCGTTCTGCGTAGTCGGCGAGCTTGACGCGGAGCGCCGCGCGCGCGCGGTTCAGGCGGGACTTGACGGTCCCGACGGCACAGCCGACCACCATGGCCGTCTCGCTCTCCGTCAGGCCCTCCACGTCGAGCAGGATGACCGTGCGTGCGTCCTCCGACAGCGTCCGGAGCGCCGCCTCGATCTCACCGGAGAGCACGCGTCGAAGCTGCTCCGGCGCGACCGTCCCGGCCGACGAGACCTGGGCGGTCGCCTCCTCGGACGACTGCTCGGTCGTGTCGTAGGGTGCCGGCGCGGGGTGGCGCAGCCCCTGGCGGTATCGACTGATGAACGCGTTGCGGAGGATGCGGAACAGCCAGGCCTTCAGGTTCGTCCCGGACGCAAAGTCGTGCCAGCCCCGGAGCGCGCGAAGGTAGGTCTCCTGGACGAGGTCCTCGGCCTCGGTCGGATCGCGCGTGAGGTACCGCGCGAGGGTGTACAGCGCGTCGGCGTGGGCGAGGGTGTCCTCGACGCCCCCGGGCGCGTCCCCGCGACTCCGCGTCCTGAACACCATCGGTGCCATCTGTAGCGACTGGATCTCGTTCATGGTCATCGACTGGCAGGAGCGCCCCACCAGGGCATCTCCGCGCCACCGGTGTCACCGGACCCAACGCGGTCGCGGGCGAAACCGTTCCACGCGATCTCGGCGGAACGGTTGCGCCGGGGCTGGCGTTCGCCGCGGTGAACCCGAACCCCGAGGACCCCGTCATGAGAGGGCTGATCACCAGCAGAGACCTCCTGAAGCACGCGTTCACCATCGTCCGGCTGTGGGGGCTGCCGACTTACCTTCGATGCCTGCGCGCCGCGGTGTCCCGGCGCCCCACCACCTTCCTCGCGGTCGTCGCCGCCGGAGCTGCCGGCCATGAGTGATCCCCTCGACCGCAGGAG
The DNA here is from genome assembly GCA_963736795.1 of uncultured delta proteobacterium. Taxonomy (GTDB): domain Bacteria; phylum Myxococcota; class Myxococcia; order Myxococcales; family Anaeromyxobacteraceae; genus Anaeromyxobacter. Next base: position 60,099 of record CAVTRF010000004.1, read on the forward strand.
GTTCCTCAAGATCGTGGGCGCCTCGCTGGGGTTCGGCGCCCTGTACCAGGTCGCGCCGGTTCTCGCCTCGAGCGGTCGAGCGCGGGAGTTCGCGCGGCAGCTCGGACGGAAGAACGGGGAGGCGGTGACCCCGTTCTCGTTCGTGCAGCTGAGCGACACGCACGTCGGCTTCAGCGGGCCGCCCAACCCGACGGGCACGCGCGCCTTCGAGCGCGCCGTCGAGCTCGTGAACCGGCTCCCGCAGGCGCCGGACCTGATCCTGTTCACGGGCGATCTCACCCACGACAGCGAGGACCCGCGAGAGCACGCCCAGCGCATGCGCCGGTTCCAGGAGATCGCGAGCCGGCTCCGGGTGCGGGTCCAGAAGACGGTCCCGGGGGAGCACGACGCGGGCCTCGACGGCGGCGCGCTCTACCGGCAGCACTTCGGGGACTCGTCGTACTCGTTCGATCACCGCGGCGTGCACTTCGTCGCGCTCGACAACGTCTCTCGCGCGAAGCCCGAGGTGGGGCCCGAGAGGATCGCCTGGCTGGAGCAGGACCTCGCCCGGTACTCGGCCACGACGCCCATCGTGGTCTTCACCCACCGGCCGCTCTTCGATCTCAAGCCGGAGTGGGAGTGGTTCACGCGAGACGGCGACGAGGTGATGAAGGTGCTGTCGCGTCACGAGAACGTGACGGTCCTCTACGGCCACATCCACCGCGAGAACGTCCGCGACGAGCCGCGCTGCCGGCACCTCGCCGCGCGCTCGCTCATCTTCGCGTTCCCCGATCCGGACCGGACGGACGAGAAGAAGCCGCTCCCGTTCGACGCGGAGCACCCGTTCCGCGACCTGGGCGCACGCGTCCTCCACGCCGGCCCCGGGACCCCGCCGTCCGCGCTGTCCCTCGGCGCCGAGGAGGTCGAGCTGACGATGCGCGAGCACTCCGGGACGGAGGGGTTCCAGCAGCTGCTGCGGCCCACGTCAGTCGAGGACTAGCGGGCCGCGACGGAACGATCGCGCGCGCCCCGCGTTGCGTCGGGTGGAACGGCCGCGCGCTCCTGCGCGGCCCTGAACGAAAGGGAGAGCACGATGCGACGGTGGGTCATGGCAGGCGGCGCGGCGGTGCTGATGGCGGCCGGATCGGCGCGAGCGGTCGAACGGGTGGACGGGGCGGGCTCGGGCCCGGTGGACCTCAAGATCGCCGAGGACGTGACGAACGGCGACGGGCGCTTCTCCGGCCTCGACTACGCGAAGAGCGACTCGTTCCGTCGCGCCTGGCTCGTCCTCCACTACCGGTCCCAGGCGCAGTGCCAGGACTCGGACGGCCAGTGCGAGGCGGACGCTCCCGTCCCGGTGAGCGTGCCAGGGTTGTCCTACGATCCCACCGCGAAGCAGGTGGTGTACGACCGGCCGGGAGCCGACCCGGTCGTCTGCGCGAACGTCCGGAAGGGCTCCTCGCTGGCCGCGACCGGCAAGTGCACCTACCGCATCGTCAAGGTCGACCGCCTCGTCGACGACGGCTTCGGAGGACGGAAGGACCGGCGCGAGGAGGTCCACTTCGCCGTGGCGGCCCCGTGACCGGGAGGTGAGCCGGCACGAGCCGGCCCCTCGCTCTGCGACTCCGCGCCCCGATCACCTCCCCGGTGGTCGGGGCGCGCTCGTTCGTGCTCGGGGCGCGCTGTTTCGTCTCCGCGGTCTTCGTTCGCCTCGCCTTCCCCCGACCGCTCAGTAGCGTGTCCCGTCCTTCCGTATCGAGTGCGAGGGCCGTCGTCGGATCGGACACGTCAGGGCTCCCATGGAACGGTTCACCGCCGCCGGCGTTACTTGAGGTGAACGGCCGCGCGGCGACGTCGGGCGGCCTCCACAAAGGGAGAACACGATGCGGAGCTGGAAGATGATGATGGCAGGGGGCGCTGCGATGCTGATCTCGGTCGGGTCGGCGCGCGCCATCGAGCAGGAGGACGGGGCGACGGCGTCTGCACAGGGGGCGACGAGCTGGGAGGCGAAGGGCGGCGAGCCGTCCGATCCCGCTGGGGCGAAGGCGGACCTCGCGAACGGCGACGCGTCGGGCTTCATCACGCGCGGCGAGCTCGAGAGGGACACCCAGGCGCTCATCGAGCGGCTCGACCGCGAGCGGAACGCGCAGCTCTCCGCGCCGACGTTCACGGACGCCGGCTAGGGAGGGGTACCCCGCGGTCCGGGCCTGGAGGTGCCGGGCCGCGGGGGCCTCGCAGCGTCGTGCCGGAGGGCTCGCCAGGCGGATGGCGATCGACACGCGCGCGCTCGCGGTTCGGACCGGGCCCGCCCTGCTCAGGCGGCTCGACGGGATGCGCGACCGCGCGGGCCGCGCTCCCGTGGGCGTGACCGCTCCACGGGGAGAAGGGTCCCTGAAATGCGAGCGGGGCCAGGGAATCCCCGGCCCCGCCGATGACGCTGGCCTCGTTTCCGCTACTTCTGCTCGCCCTTGCGGTCGGCGATCTCGCCCTCGAGCTTCTCGAGCTCGACGCTCTTCGGCGCCTCGGTCGCGCCCTCCTTCTTTTCGTGCTCCGGCTTGCCGGTGAAGTAGGCGGACCCGGCGGCGAAGTTGCCGGGCTGGACGGTGGCGGCGAGCTCGGTCGCGCCCTGCGTCAGGCTCCCGGCGACCTTCTTAGCGATGGCGTACGCGACGAGCGCGAATCCGACGACCGGGAGGAACATCAGGAACGTCGCGCCGAGGAGCGGGACGACCACGAAGAGCAGGGGGAAGGGGACCTTCACGTACTTCTCCGCGGCAGCGCCCTTGAGTCGGCCGCCCTCGGAAGAGACGACCTCGACCTCCCAGTTGCCAGCGCTCCAGTAGTAGCCGCCCTCGACCTTCATTCCGCCCGTGTACTTGGCCATCGCGTCCTCCCTTTCGATGCTGAGTCTCGCGCACTGGCCGCCCTGGCGGTATTCGGAGGAGTCCCTGGTTCGCGGGGAATGAGTCCGGAGGCCGGGCTCGGGTGAACTCCCGATGCGGCGCCGCGCCGCAGGAGATGAGGGTGAAGTGCTACATCTCCCGACCGCTGACCCCGGGTAATTCAGCCACTGCCGTGACGCGGGACGGCTCGCGGGCTGCCCCGACCCTGCCGACGCAGGCCCAGTCGATGGACGCATCGCGCCCGACGAGCGCGGCGGAGTGGCAGTCGCCGATGAGCCCGTGTCGGCGATGCGATTCATCGCGCGCTCACGACGACCCCGCGATGACGAGCGTGGCCGAGCGTACGTCACCGTGGCCGCACCCGCCGAGGACCTCGACCTGGGCGCTCGTGCGCGGGGCGCCGCCGGGCGGCCCTCGGAACGGAACCGGCTGCGGCGTCGCGAGCGGTCCGCACGCGAACGGCGCCCCGCCGTCGAACGGAACGATCCAGGCGTCGACCGCCGCCGGGCCGTCGCCGGAGCCCGGGAACGTCGCCGTCATGGGGAACGGCGTGTCCGGCGCGCACAGGAAGCCGATCCGGAACACGACGTACCCCGAGCCGCTCGAGTCGAAGCCCACCAGGATCTGCGCCGGGAACGAGGTCGCGGCCTGCAGCGGTGGCTCGAGGCGCACCGCGATCTCGAGGGTCGAGCTTCCGTACCCGTCGTCGACCTCGCACGCGAACGTTGCGAGGACGGCGGAGAGCAGCACACGCGTGCGCCAACGGCTCGCCACCGCGCCCTCCGGAGCAGCGACTCGACGATCATTGTGCGATGGGGAGGCGTCCCGCGCTTTGGTTTCGTCGGGCCGGGGACAGGCCGAGCGCCAACCCCCGTCGTGCCGGCCAGGCGCGCGAGCGTTCGGCGGAAGGCGCCATCTCCAAGGAGCCGCTCCGCGCACCCAGCGGGCGCTCACGCACCCGCTGCATCTCGGGACTTTCCACGTCTTGCGGGGCGCCGTCCTCAGGTGGCGAAGACGGCAGGTGACCGGATCGCGCATGTCGAGGCGTCTTCGCCGCGTCCGCCGCGCAGAGGTGGTACGCTTCTCCCCTCGCACGGACCGTCACTGTCGGTGCCTCCCGTTTCCGCGGAGGGTCGAGCATGGCCGAGCAGAACGCGACATTTCGCGCCCCGCTTCTCGCGCTCATGGTGGGCCTCTTCGCGGGCCAGGCTTCGGCGGCGGAGCCTCGGCGGGATGCGGCCACGGCCGGGCCGGTCCGCTCCGGCTGCGAATACGATTACGCGCCGTTCTCGATCGTACGGCAGGACGGCCAGGCGGACGGGTTCTCGGTGCAGCTCCTGCGGGCGGCGCTGAGGGCGATGGGCCGCGACGTCACCTTCAAGACCGCCCCCTGGCCGGAGCTCAAGCAGGAGCTCGCGGAAGGGCGGCTCGACGCGCTCCCGATGGTGGCGCGCACCCCCGAGCGCGAAGCGATCTACGACCTCAGCTTCCCGTACTTCACGATGCACGGCGCGATCGTCGTGCGGGACGACAACGAGAACATCCACGGGCCGGCGGACCTCCGCGGGAAGCAGGTCGCCGTGCTGCAGGAGGACGTCGCGCACGAGTACCTGCGGCGCGCCGATCTCGGCGCAGTGATCGTCCCGTTGCCGTCCTTCGCGGTGGCGCTGCGTGAGCTGTCCGCCGGGAAGCACGACGCGGTCGTCGTCCAGAAGCTGCTCGCGCTCCAGCTCATGAAGGAGCTGGGGCTGAACAACGTCAAGACGATCGGTGCACCGCTGACCGGCTACACGCAGGTGTTCAGCTTCGCGGTGCCGAAGGGAAGGCGAGAGCTCCTCAGCCTCCTCAACGAGGGGCTCTCCATCGTCATGGCGGACGGCACGTTCCGCCGCCTGTATTCGGAGTGGTTCGCCCCGCTCGAGGCGGTGGGCCGGAGGAGGAGCCGCATCGTCGTCGGCGGTGACAGCGACTATCCCCCGTACGAGTTCCTGGATCAGAACGGCCAACCGGCCGGATACGCCGTGGACCTGACGCGCGCGATCGCCCGGCACATGGGCGTTTCGGTCGACATCCAGCTCGGCCCGTGGCGCTCCACGCGCGCGCGCCTGGAGCGTGGTGACCTCGATCTCGTGCAAGGGATGTTCTACTCCGCGCAGCGCGACCAGACGTTCGGCTTCTCGCCTCCGCATGCGATCGTCCAGCACGGCATCGTGGTCCGGAGGGGCTCACCGGAGCTGCGGGACATGTCCGCGCTCAGGGGCAAGTCGATCCTCGTGATGGCCGGCGACATCATGCACGACCTCGCCATCCGCAGTGGATACGAGGGGCAGGTCGTGCCCGTGGAGACCCAGGAGGAGGCGCTTCGCCGCCTCGCCGCCGGGGAGCACGACTGCGCGCTGGTCGCGAAGGTGCCCGCGCTCTACTGGATCGAGACGAGAGGCTGGCGCAACCTGATCATGTCGGGGGAGCCCGTGCTCGCAGCCGAGTACGGTTACGCGGCACGGAAGGGAAGCGACGCGCCGCTCGCCGGATTCGCAGAAGGGCTCGCCGCCCTCAAGCAGAACGGCGAGTACCGGGCCATCCAGACGAAGTGGCTCGGCCCGTACGAGAAGGCGACCGTCGGGTTCTGGGCGATCGCGGGCTTCGTGGCGCTCGGCGCCGTCCCGCTCGGCGCGCTGCTCCTCGGATCGGTCCTCTGGTCCCGTTCGCTCCAGACGCAGGTCCTCCGGCGCACCGCGGAGCTCGGTGCCGCAAATGCGCGGCTGACGGAGGAGGACCAGCGCAAGAGCGAGTTCCTCGCGATGCTCTCGCACGAGCTCCGCAATCCGCTCGCGCCGATCCAGAACAGCGTCTACCTGCTCGACCATTCCCCGGCCGGGAGCGAGCAGGCCGTGCGAGCGAGAGGCGTCCTCCTCCGCCAGACGCGGCACCTCACGCGCCTCGTCGACGACCTCCTCGATGTCACCCGCATCTCGCGCGGCAAGATCGAGCTCCGGCGCGCGCGCATCGACGCCGGCGACATCGTGAGCCGGTCGTGCGACGACCACCGCGCCGGCTTCGAACGGCGCGGCGTGGCCCTCCACGTCGAGGTGCCGCGCGCGCCGGTCTGGATCGACGCGGACGCGACGCGCATCGCGCAGATCGTGGGCAACCTGCTCCACAACTCCGCGAAGTTCACATCGCGAGGAGGCTCCGCCACCGTCACGGTCACGATGCCGGAGGACCGCGCGGAGATCTGCGTCCGAGACGACGGCGCCGGAATCGATCCCGAGCTCCTGCCTCGGGTCTTCGAGCCGTTCGTGCAGAGCGAGGCCGGCCTCGCGCGCTCCCATGGTGGCTTGGGCCTCGGGCTCGCGCTCGTGAAGGGTTTCGCGGAGCTCCACGGCGGAAAGGTGCGTGCAGAGAGCGGCGGGCCGCGCCGCGGCTCCGAGTTCGTGGTGTCGCTCCCGCTCGCGCCAGCGCGTGACTCCGGCACCGTTACCGAGCCCACGGGACCCGTCGCGCCGACGCCGCACGTGATTCTCGTGATCGAGGACAACGTCGATTCGGCGCAGGCGCTCGCCGACGCGCTCGCGCTGCATGGACATCGCCTGCACGTCGCGACGAACGGGCAGACGGGGTTGGCGCGCGCACGCGCGCTCAAGCCGGACGTGATCATCTGCGACATCGGGCTCCCGGACGTGGACGGGTACGAGATCGCGCGAGCGCTCCGCGGCGACGGCGATTTCAGGTCCACGTACCTCGTCGCGCTGAGCGGCTACACCCAGCCGGAGGACCGGAGCCGGGCGGCCGAGGCCGGGTTCGACGCGCACAGGGCCAAACCGGCGGACATCGACGAGCTGGCGGCGCTCGTAGCGCAGGTGCCGCTCAGACCAGGCTGACCAGGGCGCCTCTCCCCTCGAGGCACACCCGCTCGATGCCCGCGGTCCGTGGTGGGCCAGTGACATGCTGCCCGGCCATCACGGCGGCTCGTGGCCGCGTCTTGAGGTAACGTTCGGTCTTTCGACTGGGGGTGCGAATGCCGCACATACTCATCATCCATTCGACGACCGACGGTCACACGCTCAAGATCTGCGAGCGCCTGCGCCAAGCGATCGAGTCGTCGGGGCCGCAGGTGCAGATCGTGCCGGTCGCCGATGCGGATGGCATCGACCTCGGCACCTACGACAAGATCGTCGTGGGCGCCAGCATCCGCTACGGTCGGCACAGCGAGGCGATCCACGCATTCATCGACGCGCGCGCGGACCAGCTGGCCGCGAAGCCGAATGCCTTCTTCTCGGTCAACATCGTCGCCCGCAAGCCGGACAAGAACCGGCCGGAGACCAACCCCTATCTACGCAAGTTCCTCGAGCGCATCCGGTGGAAGCCGCGGCTGCTGGCGGTCTTTGCCGGCAAGCTCGACTACCCGCGCTACCGCTTCTTCGACCGGCTCATGATCCGCTTCATCATGCTGATCACGGGCGGCCCCACGGATCCGCGCGCCGTCGTCGAATTCACCGACTGGAGCGAGGTCGAGGCCTTCGGCCGTCGGGTCGCGCAGATGTAGTCATCCCGGTCCCGAGCCACCTCCTGCGCGCCCGCCTGGCGCCGCGGCCGGAGCGTACGCGATGCGGTACGCTCGGTCGGCTACTCGAACGACGCGCCGTGATCGGCGAGCACCGCGCCGACCTCCTCGCGGATCGTCTTGCCCTTGCCGTCGAGCTCGGCGGTCCACCCGTGGACGTCGCCGTCGGCGACGAGCTGGATGTAGCCGCGCAGCAGCACCGTGCCCTGCGCGGTCGGCTGCGCGGTGACGACCTGCGGGATCTTGTGCTTGTCCTTTCCGCGTCCGAGCCATTGCCAGCGGACGTTGCCCCTGTCGTCGAGCCTGATCACGCGCGCAGTCGGCTTCCATCCCGGGTCGGGGTACCCGGGGGACAGCACGATCGCGCCGTCGGGAGCCGCGGCCACGCTCGCGACCTCGTGGGTCACGAAGCTGCGGTCCGGCAGCGCCTTCTGCCACCGCTTCGCGCCGTTGGCGTCGGCGCGCACCACCGCAGGGACGGTCACGCCACCGTGCGACGTGGTCCCGGCGATCAGCGCTCCTCCGTCGGAGGTCACGGCGATCGCGGCCGACCGCCCATGCCGGTTTCCGACGCGCTTCATGTTCTCCTCGTCGACCGTGATGTCCTGGTCGCGTGCCCACGATGCGCCCCACGCCGCGAGGCGGGGCTGCGACAGCGAGCTCGGATGGATCCCGGCGTGCGCCCGTACGCGGAGCTCCACCAGCGCGCGCACGAGATCGTACCAGGCGGCCGGGGGTTCGCGCAGGAACGCCTCGACCGACGCTGCGTAATCTCCGGCCGAGACCGAGACGCCCTTCGAGCAGAAGCCCTGTGGGCGCTGCGTGCCGGCGCTGCACGTCCCGCGTACCTTGCCGCCCGTGTCGGACTCGTACGCGACGACGTCCTCGTAGGTCATCGAGACGGCGAGCGATGCGGGCGGCGGCCGCACGGCTGCGCTCGCGACGCCGACCGACTGGTAGTCCGACCGCCGGGCCCGTCCGATCGGCGTGCCCGCCTCGGCGAAGAGCGTCGCGCGCCCATGCGTCGGCGACAGCACGTGGACGAGCAAGCCGGACGGCTCGCGGGGGTCGCTGCATCTCTCGTCGACGACGAACACCCGCGCATTGCGGTAGATGCACGCGAGTCGCCGGAACGACCCCGGCCACGAGCCCACACCGACGATCTCGAGCGGCCCCGACAGCGCGTCGGCTGTCGCCTCGCCGGGAGGGTAGGGCGCCGCCGTCGGAGCGCCCGCAGAGGGTGCGGTGGCTGGCGGAGCGCGCGTCGCCGGAGCTGCGCTGCCCGAGCCTCTCGCCGCGGAGCCGGACGGGGCCGCCGCTCGGGTCGCCGGGCTTCCCGCGTCCGGCGGCATCCTCACCACGCACCCGGCCCCTCCGGCCGACCCGGCGGCGCAAAGGAGCATCAGCAATCCGCGATGGCAAATCATGGGGCCAAGCTATCACCGCTGGCCCCCGCCGGTTCCCACGCGCGGGGAGGGCGCCCGTTATCATCGGGTGGCATGTCTCTCGAGACGCGTCCGCTCGCATCCGGCGGCCCGGTGGTCAGCCGCCTCGGCCTTGGCCTCGCGGCGCTCGGGCGGCCCGCCTACATCGTCCTCGGGCACGGTGACGACTTCCTCGAGGGGCGGGAGCCGGAGGCGATGGAGCGGCGGGCGCACGCCGTCCTCGACGCGGCGCTCGCCGCCGGGATCACCTACTACGACGTGGCTCGCTCGTACGGCCGGGGAGAGGCGTTCCTCCGGAGCTGGATCGACGCCCGGCGGCATCCCGCCGGGCGCGGCGGTCGTCGGTTCGAAGTGGGGCTACCGCTACGTCGGCGGCTGGCAGCTGGACGCGCCACGGCACGAGGTGAAGGATCACTCGCTCGAGGCGCTTCGCGCCCAGATCGCGGAGTCGCGCGGCCTGCTCGGCCCGTACCTGGCGCTGTACCAGATCCACTCCGCCACACCCGGACACGGGCGTGCTCGACGACGACCGCGTCCTCGACGCGCTCGCGGCGCTGCGCGACGGCGGGCTCCGGGTGGGCGTCACGGTGAGCGGGCCGCGGCAGGCCGAGACCGTGCGGCGCGCCCTCGGCGTCCGGCGGGGCGGGAAGCCGCTGTTCGCCGCGCTGCAGGCCACCTGGAACGTCCTCGAGCGCTCGTGCGAGGAGGCGCTGCGCGAGGCACACGCGGCGGGCCGCACGGTGATCGTGAAGGAGGTGCTCGCGAATGGCCGGCTCACCTCGCGCGGCGACGCCGGGCGCGCGGCGCCGCTCGCGCTGCTCGCTCGCGACCTGCACGTCGGCCCGGACGCGGTCGCGATCGCGGCGGCGCTCGCCGAGGCCTGGGCGGATGTCGTGCTGCTCGGCGCCACCACCGTCGATCAGCTGCACTCGAACCTGCGCGCGCTCGGCGTTCGCGCCGGGCCGGCGCTGCTCAGCCGGCTCGAGCGGGCTGCGCGAGGATCCGGGCGCGTACTGGAGCGCGCGCGCCGCGCTCCCGTGGACCTGAAGAAGATCCCATCGTGGCAACCTGGGTGACCCCAGCGGCGGAGCACGTCCGCGAGGTGACGCCATGAAGGTCATCCTCTTCGGGGCGACCCGCACGGCCGGGCAGGGTGTGCTGCGCCTCCCCTTCACGCCGAGGCGGGCGGCGACCGCGGCAGCTCGATCGTGAAGGCGGTTCCCCCGCCCTCGGCGCTCTCCAGGAGGATCTCGCCCCCGTGGGCGCGCACGATCTCTCGTACGATGAAGAGGCCGAGGCCGTGCCCGCTCACGCCTCCTCCTCGCGGCCCTCGCTCGAACGCGCGGAACACGCGCTCCCGGTAGTCGGGCGGGATTCCCGGGCCGTGATCGCGGACGACGAGCCGGGCGCGCGCCGCGTCGGCCTCGAGGCGCACCTCGATCGGCGCCCCGCGCGCGTACTTCATCGCGTTCGTGAGGAGGTTCGTGAACACCTGCTCGAGGCGTGCCTGGTCCCAGACCCCAGGTGCGGACGCCAGCTCGAGGCGCAGCGAACACCCCGCCGCGACGAGCTCGGCGTGGTGCCGCTCCGCGACGTCCCGGATCACGCTCGCGAGATCCGTCGGCGCCACGTCGAGCCGGAAGCGCTTCGTCCCGAGGCGGGTCACGTCGAGGAGGTCGTCGATGAGCCCGACGAGCCGGAGCACCTGCGCGTCCGCTCCGGTCAAGATTCGAACCAGCTTCTCGCGCGGGAGGGTCTCGAGCTCCCCGCGCGCGACGAGCCGCTCGAGCATCTGGATGCGCGTCCGCAGCGGGGCGAGCGGCGTCTTCAGCTCGTGCGACGCGACCGCGAGGAACTGGTCGCGGGCGCGCACGGCGTGCTCGGCCTTGCCATACAGCCGCGCGTTCTCCACGGCAATCGCGAGCCGCTGCGCGAGCTCCTCGGCGAGCGTGAGGTCCTCGGGCGTCGAGAGGCGGGACTCGTCGGTGCCGAAGAGCGACAACGTGCCGAGGGGCTGGTCGACGACGATCAGGGGGAGCGTCACCTCGACGGCCCCCGGGAGGCTGGCCCGCAAGGCCTCGGGCCAGCCCGCGGCGGCGGGCCGGCTCGTGATCGGGCGTCCGGCGCCCAGGGCGCGGACGAGGGACCCGGCCGAAGCGAGGGCCGGCCCCGCCTCCATGAGGGCGAGTCGCCCCGCCCGCTCGCGCTCGGCGTCGGCCTGGGCGAGGTGGAGGCGGGGGCCACCCTCGTCTCGGAGCGCGAGGAGCGCGGCGTCGGCGAGGTGAGGGATCGGCAGCCGGACCGCCGTCCTCGCCGTCGCCTCGAGGTCGAGGGATCCCGCGAGCAGCGAGCCCACGCCGGCGAGGAAGCGCTGGTTCGCGGCGTCGCGGGAGAGGAGGCGCTCGCGCGCTCGGTGGTAGTCGATCATGCGGCGCAGGTCCTCGGGGGGCACGTGCAGCGCGGCGAGGATCTCTCCGTAGGCGCGGGAGATCGCGTGCGCCTCGTCGGGCGAGACGATCTGCGCTCCGCCGACCGCGGCGTGCGCCGCCGCGCTGCCGATCGCGCCTGCGAGCGTCGACTCCACCTGGGCCTGCAGCTCGGCGAGCTGGAGCGCCGTCAGATCGCGACCCGGCCGGACGCCCGCGCGGGCGAAGGACGCCGCCGCGAGCTCCAGCCCCGCGGCCTTCCCGTGGTAGGCGGAGAACAGCTCGGTCACGACCGCGCGCTTCTCGTCCGCGGACGCGACGGCCGCGGCGTCGTCGCCGGCCGCGAGGAGCGGCGGGCGCTCGCGCACCCGGACGACCGCCTCGGCGCGGCTCGCCTCGTCGAGCGAGGCGGGCCGCAGCAGCGACCCCGTCACGAACGCGCCCACGTTGGCGATCATCGTCCAGAGCACGGCGTGCGAGACGGCGTCGAGGTGGACGTCGAACAGCCCCTCGGGCACGAGGGTCTCCACGCCGAACGGACCCTCGACGAGGAGCGCGGGCGGGAGCCAGCCGGCTCGCGCGAGGACCGGCACCACGATCGTGTAGAGCCAGACGAAGAATCCGGTCGCCATCCCCGCGAGGGCGCCCGTCCGGCTCGCGCCTCGCCAGTAGAGGCCACCGATGAGCGCGGGCGCGAGCTGGAGGACCGCCGCGAAGGAGATGAACCCGATGGAAGTGAGCGGCGAGGAGGGCCCGACGGCGCGCTCGAAGGCCAGCGCGGCGACGAGGAGGAGCGCGGCCGCCACCCAGCGGCTCTGGAGGACGCGACGCCGGAGCGGTCGCAGCGGCGCGAGCGCCTCCGCGACCGGCACCACGACGTGGTTCGAGATCATGGTGGCGAGCGCCGTCGTCTCGACGAGGACCATCCCGGTCCCGGCGGAGAAGCCACCGAGGAACACGAACCACGAGAGCACGTCGTTTCCCGCGAGGAGCGGGAGGGAGAGCACGAACGTGTCGGCGTCCTCCGGCGACCCGCGCAGCGCGAGCGCGCCGAGCGCGAGCGGGAGGACGAACACGTTGATCGCGAGCAGGTACGCCGGGAACAGCCACATCGCGGTCCGGATGTGACGCTCGTCCGAGTTCTCGACGACGGCCACGTGGAACTGGCGGGGCAGGAGGAGCACCGCGAACGCGGACAGCGAGAGGTGCGCGAGCCAGGTGATGACCCCGTGCTCCCCGAGCAGCGCGGGAGGGCCGACGCCCGGGAGCGTCCCCGCCCGGAAGACGTCGCCCATGCCGTCGAAGAGCCCCCACACGACGAACGCGCCGGCCGCGACGAACGCGAGGAGCTTCACGACGCACTCCGCCGCGAGCGCCACCACCATCCCGGGGTGCCGCTCCGTGGGTACGACGCGCCGCAGCCCGAACGCAATCGTGAACACGAGGAGCAGGGCCACGAGCAGCGGTCCAATGGTCCTGCCGGACTCCGGGTAGGACAGCCCCGCCGCCGGACCCGCGACCATGCCGAACGTCGCGATCATCGTCTTGAGCTGGAGCGCGAGGTACGGGACCAGGCCGACGACGAGGACCGTCGTCGCGAGGAGCGCGACGGCCTGCGACTTCTCGTAGCGCAGCGCGAGCAGGTCCGGGAGCCCGGTGATCCGGTGAGCGTTCTTGATCCGGACGAGCCGGCGCAGCACCCACCACCACACGGCCGCCATGAGGGTCGGGCCGAGGTAGACCGTGAGGAACAGCAGCCCGTTGCGCGCCGCGAAGCCGACGCTGCCGTAGAACGTCCAGCTCGTCGCGTACACGGCGAGCGAGAGGGAGTAGACGACCGGCGTCCCCGCGACGCCGGCGCCACGCCCCTCGCGCCGCTCCGCCCAGACTGCGACGAGCACGAGCGCGGCCATGTAGGCGGTGACGACGGCCGTCGGGACGAGGAGCTCACGCATCGGGCCCTCCTGCGTCGTCGCCCACCTCGAGCGCCCGCGACATCAGCGCGAGCAGGCCGACGATCACGCCCCACGCGCCGACGAGGTGCGCGTAGGAGCTTCCGATGTCGAGCGGAGGCGTCCGGACGAAGGGCCACACGAAGAGCAGCAAGCCCGCGACCAGAATCGAGGCGGCGAAGGCCCGCTCGCGGAGCAAGCGCCCTTCGCTTCGGCCGCCGTCGCCGCGACCGCGCATCGCGTCCTCCCGCTTACGCGCAACGGTGCGGTCCCACGCGAGGCGCTGCAACTCTGCTGGCGTCCAGCGCGGCGTGCCGCAGCCAGGTGACGTTCATCCAGCGCTTCCACGCCTGGCGATCTGGGGAGCGGGAATGTTCCCGTCCGCTCGCCTGAGCCACATGATCTCGGGCAGCCAGCCGATGGCTAGGTGCGCTCGCGTCCCGGCTCTGCGGTCCATGTCGGAGGTTCGGCCAGCGGCGTCGCGCGCGCGCCGGGCACCGCGTCGGGAGCGCGCCGCCGCGGGAACACGAGGGACGCGACGACCGAGGTCGTCAGGATCGCCGCGACCACCGCGAGCGAGAGCGCGATCGGGATCGCGTACGCCTCGGCGACGAGCATCTTCGCGCCGACGAAGGCGAGCACGGCGGACAGCCCGAGCTTCAGGTAGTGGAACCGGTGGATGATCCCGGCGAGCAGGAAGTAGAGGGCGCGCAGCCCCAGGATCGCGAAGACGTTCGAGGAGTAGACGAGGAACGGATCGCGGGTGACGGCGAAGATCGCCGGGATCGAGTCCACCGCGAAGACGACGTCGGTCGTCTCGACGAGGACGAGCACGACGAGGAGCGGCGTCGCCGCGAGGCGCAGGCGGCCGCCGATCTCCTCCCGCACGAGCATCCGCTGGCCCCGGTAGCCGGAGGTGACCGGCACGAGGCGGCGCAGCAGGCGGAGCGCCGGGTTCGCCTCCGGGTGGACCGCCTCGTCCCGGGAGAGCGCCATCCGGATGCCGGTGAAGACGAGGAACGCGCCGAAGACGTACAGGATCCAGTGGAAGCGCTCGACGAGCACGGCGCCGGCGGCGATCATCCCGCCGCGCATGACGAGGGCGCCGAGGATCCCCCAGAAGAGGACGCGGTGCTGGTACTTCGAGGGGACGCCGAACCAGGAGAAGAGCAGGACGAAGACGAAGATGTTGTCGACCGAGAGCGCCTTCTCGATCAGGTAGCCGGTCAGGAACTCGAGCCCGGCCTGCGGGCCGCGCCACTGCCAGAGCCCGATCGCGAAGAGGAGCGAGAGCGCGACCCAGACGGCGCTCCAGGCCGCCGCCTCACGGAGCCGCACCTCGTGCGCGTTGCGGTGGAACACGCCGAGATCCAGCGCGAGCATCGCGAGGACGAACAGGTTGAAGAGGATCCACGGCCAGAGCGCTTCCACGACGCCTCCCGAGCTCGGTAGACCCGGAACATGGGGTCGGGGCGAACGCGAAACCAATACAAAGTCTTCGCGCGTACGATGCGGGAAAACGAATGTATGGAGGCCCCCTCGGAGGCCCGGCCTTCGAGCGCGGGAGCGGACCCGCCGGGCGCTACGCCCGGCGCGCGAGCTCGCGCAGCCCCGGCGCCTCGCGCCCCGTGCGCGCGACGTACTCGCGGTAGCCGCCGCCGTAGGGGATCGGCCCCTCCGGCCCGAGCTCGAGGACGCGGTTCGAGAGCGCGCCGAGGAAGCGCCGGTCGTGCGAGACGAACAGCATCGTCCCGTCGTAGCCGGCGAGGGCGCGGACGAGCATCTCCTTCGTGGCGACGTCGAGGTGGTTCGTCGGCTCGTCGAGCACGAGGAAGTTCGGCGGGTCGTAGAGCATGCGCGCGAGCACGAGCCGCGCCTTCTCGCCGCCGGACAGGACCCGGCAGCGCTTCTCGATGTCGTCCCCGGAGAACCCGAAGCAGCCGGCGAGCGTGCGGAGCGAGCCGACCGACGCGCGCGGGAAGGCGTCCTGCAGCGTCTCCCAGACGGTCGTCTCGCCGTCGAGGAGCTCCATCGCGTGCTGCGCGAAGTAGCCCATCTTGACGCTCGCGCCGACGACCACCGTCCCCGCGTCGGGCGTGGTGGTGCCGGCGACGAGCTTGAGGAGCGTGGACTTGCCGGCGCCGTTCGCGCCCATGACGCACCAGCGCTCGCCGCGGCGGACGAGGAGGTCGAGCCCGTCGTAGACCGTGCGGCTGCCGTAGCGCTTCGACACCCGCGCGAGCTTCGCGACGTCCTCGCCCGAGCGCGGCGCTCCGCGGAACTCGAAGTCGAGGGTCTTGCGGACCTTGGGCGGCTCGACCTTCTCGATCTTGTCGAGCTTCTTCACGCGCGACTGCACCTGCGCCGCGTGGGACGCCCGCGCCTTGAACCGCTCGATGAAGGCGAGCTCCTTCTTGAGCATCGCCTGCTGGCGCTCGAACTGCGCCTGCTGGTGGGCGTCGGCGATCGCCCGCTCGCGCTCGTAGAAGTCGTAGTCGCCCGAGTACGTCGTCAGCTCGCCGGCGTCGATCTCGATGATCTTCGTGACGACCCGGTTCATGAACTCGTGGTCGTGGGAGGTCATGAGGATCGCGCCGGCGTAGGAGCGGAGGAACTCCTCGAGCCAGATGATCGACTCGAGGTCGAGGTGGTTCGACGGCTCGTCGAGCAGCATCGCGTCGGGCCGCATGAGGAGGATGCGCGCGAGCGCGACCCGCATCTTCCAGCCGCCCGACAGCCCGCCGACGTCGCCGTCCATCATCTCGGCGGAGAAGCCGAGGCCGGCGAGGATCTCCCGCGCCCGCGACTCGAGCGCGTAGCCGCCGAGCTCGTCGAAGCGCGCCTGGACGTGGCCGAACCGCTCGACCAGCACGTCGAGCTCGTCGGCGCGCGCCGGATCGGCGAGCGCGTGCTCGAGCTCGTGCAGCTCGGCCGCCACCGCGGACACCGGCCCCGCGCCGTCCATCGTCTCGGCGACCGCGCTCCGTCCGGACATCTCGCCGACGTCCTGCGAGAAGTGGCCGACCGTCATGCCGCGGTCGATCGCGACCTGCCCCTCGTCCGGCTGTTCCTCGCGCGTCACGAGCCGGAAGAGCGTGGACTTGCCGGCGCCGTTCGGGCCGACGAGCCCGACCTTCTCGCCGCGGTGGACGACGGCCGAGGCCTCGACGAAGAGGATCTGCTGCCCGTGCTGCTTGGAGACGCTGTCGAACCGGATCACGAGGGAGCGGGTTCTCGCACGCCGAGCGGTCCGGTTCAAGGTGCTCCGGCCCCCGGGCGGGGGTCCTGCCGGCCGCGGCCCCGCCGGCGCTGCCGCGCGATGGACGGGTGTCCGGCGCGGCGGCATGATCGGCGCGTGCTCCACCTCCTCGACGGCGGCGGCCAGGGCCCGCTCGATCCCTCGCTCCTCGACGACGTGCTCGACGGCGCCGGGCTCGGCAAGCGCCGGATCCGCTGCCCGCGGTGCGGCTGGATCCCGCGCCGGCACGACCGGTGGTCCTGTCAGCCCATCTGCGGGACCTTCTGGAACACCTTCGAGACCGGCGGGAAGTGCCCCGGCTGCGGCAAGCAGTGGGAGCACACCGCCTGCCTCGCCTGCCACGGGTGGTCGCGCCACGCCGACTGGTACGAGTAAACCCAGGCCGCGCGGCGCAAGGCACCCTCCGGCGCTTCGCGCGCACCCGCCGCCCGCGCTACCATCCTCTCCGTGTGGGCGCTCGAGGCGAAGGCCGGTGTCGAGCGGGGGCTCGCGGGGGCCGCCTACCTCGGCGCCATCGTCGCGTTCCTCTTCGCGCAGGAGGCCGGGCTCCGCCTCCGGCGCGAGGAGCGGCGGGCCTGGTGGGCGGGGACCGGCCGCGATCTCATCAACACCGCGGGGCTCCTCGCCATCGCGGGAGCGCTCCGGCTCGTCGGCTACCCCGCCGCCGCCGCGCTCCTCGTCGGCGGCACGCTGACGCTCCTCCTCTTCGGCGCGTCGGTCTTCGTCGCGACGCAGACCGCCACCCGGCACCCGCGCGCGTGGGCGTTCGCCGCAGGCCTCCTCCTCGCGGTCCCGGTCCTGCTGTTCCCCGCCCCGGTGCTCGACGCGTTCGGGCGCGTCGCCGCCGCGCTGTTCCCGGCGGGCTGAGCCACTCCCCGATGGCCGCGACGCTCAAGGCCTCCTTCGGCAAGACCACCGTCCGCCGGATCGCGGAGATGATCTCGGCCGTCCACGCGCCCTTCCCCGTGGAGGCGTTCGCCGCGGACGCGACGCGCGGGCTCGCGCGCCTCGAGCTGCTCGCGCGCGGCGATCACGTCGCGCAGGCGCTGCGCCGTCACCTTCCCGCCGAGGTCGGCCGCGCGCTCGACCTGCTCGTCGCGTCGCTCGGTCCGGAGCTGCCGGAGGAGGGGATCGAGGGGCAGGGGATGGCGCCCTTCCTGTACCTGCCGCACGTGGCGTTCGTGCGCGCCTTCGGGATCCTCGACTTCGACGCGTCGATGCGCGCGCAGCACGCGCTGACGCGCCGCTTCACCGCGGAGTGGTCCATCCGGCCGTTCCTCGAGCGCGAGCCGGACCGGACCCTCGCGGTCCTCGAGGGGTGGGCGCACGATCCGTCGCCGCACGTCCGGCGGCTCGTGTCGGAGGGGACGCGCCCGCGGCTGCCATGGGCGCCGCGCCTGCGCCGGTTCGTCGAGGACCCCCGGCCCGCGCTCGCGCTCCTCGAGCTCCTGCGCGACGATCCGTCGAGCTACGTCCGGCGCTCGGTCGCGAACCACCTGAACGACGTCGGCAAGGACCACCCGGCGCTCCTCCTCGCGACCGCCCGCCGCTGGCTCGCGGACGCCACGCCGGACCGGCGGCGGCTCGTCGGACACGCGCTCCGGTCGCTCTCGCGTCACGGCCACCTCGAGGCCCTCGCGCTCCTCGGGCACGGCGCGCCGCCGCGCGTCACCGTGCGGGAGGCCCGGTGCCTCCCGCCGCGCGTCCGGATCGGCGAGGCGATCCGGTTCGAGGCGTGGATCGTGAGCCGCGCCCGCGAGCCGCAGTCGCTCCGCGTGAACCTCGCCGTCCACTTCGTGAAGGCGGGCGGCGCCACGCGCCCGAAGGTGTTCCGGCTACGCACCGTGCAGCTCGCGCCGCACGGCGAGGCCCGGGTCGGCCGGACGCTGTCGCTCGCCCAGCTCTCGACCCGTCGCCACCACCCGGGCGTCCACGCGGTCGAGCTCGTCTTGAACGGCGTCTCGTTTCCGGCCGGACGCTTCGTCGTCACCGCCGGGCCGGCCCGGCGCCCCGTCCGCGTCCGCCACGGCAGGGCGGCGCCGTCGAGGCGCCCGCGCTAGAGGCCGAGCCCGTTTGCCCTGATGGCGCCGCAGCAGCGAACCAGGGCAAGTGGTCTCGGCCTGGGCCACACCGCGTCGCTACGGGGCGGCCGCGGAGGTCTTCGTCGGCGCGTCGGGCGCCGCGCCCGCGGCAACGGCGGACGCGAACACGATCGGCTCCGCGAGCGCGTCCGCGAGCTGGTCGTCCGTGAGCGTCCCCTGCTCGGCCATCTTGAAGAGCAGGTCCCGGACGCGCTCCTCCCAGCTCTCCGTCGGCGCGCCACGCTCGAACATCGCGTGGTAGCGGACCGGGTTCGGGATCACCGACGCGAGAAACACGGCCTCCTTGGGCGTGAGCGCGCGCGCGTCCTTGCCGAACCAGTGGCGGGCGGCGGGGCCGATGCCCCACAGCCGCGGGCCCCACTCGGCGACGTTCAGGTAGACCTCGAGGAGCCGCCGCTTCGGGAGCGACGCCTCGAGCCCGACGGTGACGATCGCCTCGCGCACCTTCCGGGCGAGCGTTCGCTCCGGTCCGAGGAAGAGGTTCTTCGCGAGCTGCTGCGAGATCGTGGAGCCCCCGCGCACGACGCGTCCCTTCTCCGCCCCCTCCGCGAACGCGTTCCGCAGCTCCTCGAAGTCGAACCCGGCGTGGCCGAAGAAGCCGCCGTCCTCGGCGGTCGTGACCGCGCGCAGGACGTGCTCGGGGAGCTCGGCGATGGGGACGAAGTCGGGGTTCGCAGGGCCGACCCGGATCTCGGGGCCCTGCCCGCCGGCATCGAGCGGAGGGTGGTGCAGGAACGGCTCCGCCATCGGCGCACGCCCGGCACGGCGGGCCGCCTCGCGCATGCGCCCGAGCTCGAGCGCGGCCGCGATCGTCCACTCCGCCGGGGCGAGGAGCGGACCCGAGAGCTCGAGCCGGGCGTCGAGGGTCCCGCCGGGACGGGGCGCCGAGGGCGGGACGGCGAGCGCCGCGGGGAGGGCGGCGACGAGGGCGCCGTAGTCGAGCCGCTCCACGCCGAGCGTCGCCGAGAACGTGGCGGGCGGGCCGAGGGCGAGCTCGCCCGAGACGGACGCAACCGTTCGCAGGAGGGTCGCGGTCCCGTCCCGCAGCGCGATGCGTCGCGCTGCGCCGTCCCACTCCAGCGTCCCGCTCGCCGAGACGCGGAGCGGCCCCAGCGGTTGCGGGGCGATCCGTTCCCCCGAGAGCACGAGCCCGTCCACGTTCACCCGCGTCCGCGCGATCGCGCGCGAGAGGTCCGCGGGGGCCTCGGCCTCGACCTCGAGCGAGAGCGAGCCCTCCGCGAGTCCGGCGGCCGCGCCGCCGCGCAGGGGCGGCGGGAGCGCCGCCGGAACGACGCCCGCGACGCGCAGGCGCGCGCGCCATCCGGCCTCGCCGCGCTCCGCCGCGAGCACGGCTCGGCCGCCGCTGCGCAGCGTCAGCTCCGCGCGGACGCGCGGCCCTCCCGCGCCGCGGCTCGCGACGACGTCCGCGTCCAGGGGTCCGACCGCGACGGCGACGCCGCCGAGCGGGAGCGCGACCACCACTCCGCGGAGCTTCAGCTTCGGGAGGTCTCGCGTCGAGCCGCCCGGCGCCGGAGCCGAAGCGTCGCCCGTCGCGACCGCACGCGGCGCGCGGAGCCGGGTGACGAGCTCGCGCAGGTCGCGGCCGTCCGGACCGGGCGTGACGCGAACGTCGCCGAGCAGGAGCGAGGCGGGCTCGAGCCGTCCCCGCAGGAGCGCGGGGAAGGAGGCGCGGACGAGCGCGCGCTCGACCCGCACGACCGGAGGGTCGCCGCCGCGCACGCGCAGCTCGAGCGGCCCGAACGAGACGCGGAAGAGGGGATCGACCCGGACCCGGTCGCCGAGCGAGACGTCGTCGCCGAGGCGGGCGCGGAGCACGGCCTCGATGCGGGAGCGCAGCTCGCGCTCGACCGGGGAGGTGGACGAGAGGAGCAGCGCGCCTGCGTAGAGGATCGCCAGGACGGCGAGCGCGATCGCGAGGCGGCGACGGGAGGCGTGACGGCATGGGACCGCCGACGGTCTAGCCGATCTGGGCGAAGAACCAAAGACCGCTCACGGGCCGTCTTCCTTTCTCGGCGACGCGCGCAAACGAAGAAGGCCGCCGGGTTTCCCCGGCGGCCCTCGAGTGCTTCAGCCGATCCGCTGGGCGGACCGACTTACATCATGCCGCCCATGCCGCCCATTCCGCCCATGCCGCCACCACCGCCGCCGCCGCCGCCGCCGGCGGACTCGTCCTTCGGCTTCTCGGCGATCATCGCCATGGTGGTGAGCATGAGGGAGGCGACGGAGGCCGCGTTCTGGAGCGCAGAGCGCGAGACCTTCGTCGGGTCGATGACGCCGGCCTTCACGAGGTCCTCGTAGTCACCCGAGGCCGCGTTGAAGCCGAACGCGATCTCCTTCGACTCCTTGACCTTGTTCACGACGATCGACGGCTCGTAGCCGCCGTTCGCCGCGATCTGCCGCATGGGCTCCTCGAGCGAGCGGCGGACGATCTCGACGCCGAACTTCTCGCCGTCCTCGACCGCGAGCTTCTCGACCGGCTTCAGGCAGCGCAGGTACGCGACGCCGCCGCCCGGGACGATGCCCTCCTCGACGGCCGCGCGGGTCGCGTGGAGCGCGTCCTCGACGCGGGCCTTCTTCTCCTTCATCTCCGTCTCGGTGGCCGCGCCGACGTTGATGACGGCGACGCCGCCGACGAGCTTCGCGAGCCGCTCCTGGAGCTTCTCGCGGTCGTAGTCGGAGGTGGTCTCCTCGATCTGGGCGCGGATCGTCTTCACGCGCGCCTCGATGTCGGCCTTCTTGCCGGCGCCGTCGACGATGGTGGTGTTCTCCTTGTCGATGGTGATCCGCTTCGCGCGGCCGAGGTCCTTCAGCGTGACCTGCTCGAGCTTGAGGCCGAGCTCCTCGGCGATGAGCTTGCCGCCGGTGAGGATCGCGATGTCCTCGAGCATCGCCTTGCGGCGATCACCGAAGCCAGGCGCCTTCACCGCGCAGACGTGCAGCGTGCCGCGGAGCTTGTTCACGACGAGCGTCGCGAGCGCCTCGCCCTCGACCTCCTCGGCGACGATGAGGAGGGGCTTGCCCGCGCGAGCGACCTGCTCGAGCAGCGGGAGCAGGTCCTTCATGTTCGAGATCTTCTTCTCGTTGATGAGGATGTAGGCGTCCTCGAGGTTCGCGACCATCCGCTCGGCGTCCGTCACGAAGTACGGGGACAGGTAGCCGCGGTCGAACTGCATGCCCTCGACCACCTCGAGCGTCGTCTCGAGGCCCTTCGCCTCCTCGACGGTGATGACGCCCTCCTTGCCGACCTTCTCCATCGCCTCGGCGATGATGTTGCCGATCGTCTCGTCGCCGTTCGCGGAGATGATGCCGACCTGGGCGATGTCCTTCTTGCCCTGCGTCGGCTTCGAGAGCTTCTTCAGCTCGTCGACGACGACCTCGACGGCCTTGTCGATGCCGCGCTTGATCTCCATCGGGTTGTGGCCGGCCGCGACGAGCTTCGAGCCCTCGCGGTAGATGGCCTGCGCGAGCACGGTCGCGGTGGTGGTGCCGTCGCCGGCGACGTCGGAGGTCTTCGACGCGACCTCCTTCACCATCTGCGCGCCCATGTTCTCGAACTTGTTCTCGAGCTCGATCTCCTTCGCGACCGTCACGCCGTCCTTGGTGATGGTCGGGGAGCCGAACGACTTCTCGATGACGACGTTGCGGCCCTTCGGGCCGAGGGTCACCTTCACCGCGTCGGCGAGGGTGTTCACGCCCTTGAGGATCGCCTCGCGGGCCTTCTGATCGAAGAGAATTTCCTTGGCAGCCATTCTTGGACTCCTGGGTTCGGGTGGGGGGAGGGCCTAGCTCTCGATGACGCCGAGGACGTCTTCCTCGCGCATCATGAGGTGCTCCTCGCCGTCGATCTTGATCTCGGTGCCGGCGTACTTGGAGAAGAGGATGCGGTCCCCGGCCTTCACGTCGAGGGGACGGACCTTGCCGTCCTCGAGGACCTTGCCGTTGCCGACGGCGATCACCTTGCCCTCGATCGGCTTCTCCTTCGCCGTGTCGGGGATGATGATGCCGCCCTTCGTCTTCTCCTCCTCCTGCACGCGCTTCACGATGAGACGGTCCTGCAGAGGCCGGATCTTCATGTGCTTCCCTCCTGGTGTCGGTGCGCCCTCGCAGGCGGCACGTTCGGTAAGGTCCTTGGGTCGCCTGGCAGTCGATCGCTCGGACTGCCAACGGCGGGCGTATCCTAACCACGGCCCCCCTCGTGTCAAGCGACCGCGCCGCACGCGCACGAGGCCGTCAGGAAAGGGGTTTTCATTTGGGGCTGGCAGTCGCCGCCCACGACTGCTCGGGGCGCGACCCCCGGCCGCAGCGCCCGCGGTTGGCAGTCGAAAAGCTCTTGTGCCACGGGCAGTTGTCGCGGCGCAGGGCGGGCGGTACCGTTCAGGAGGGGCGCCCCTGCGTGGGAGGAGGGGGGGCGGCCCCTCGGGCGTAAGGAGGCCCCAACAAGGTGAGCGAACAGATCCTGGTTGGCAAGACGGCGCACGAGTGGTTCCGGGAGATGTTGGCGGACGGGCTTTCTCACCGGCGGCTCGCGATCCAGGAGGTGACCGAGTTCTATCTCGTGAACCTCCTCGCCGGGTTCCTCGAGCGCGAGCGGCTGTTCGCGGAAGACGAGGAGGGCAACGTCAAGGCGGAGCCGCTCGCCCTCATCCTCCTCCGCGCGCTCGAGGGCGACCGGCGGACGCGGGTCGCGGGCCTCCGCCGGCTCGGCGACACCGCGCTCTTCGTCTCCGGGTTCTTCGGCGACTCGCTCGCGCGGTCGCTCGTCGACGTCGACTACTACATCGCGATGGGCGAGCGCGCGTACGGCTCGCTCGCGGAGACCGAGCGCGGGCTCGACGACCTCTACGGCGAGCTCGCCACGCGGTTCGGCCAGTTCGTGGACCTGTTCGCGGAGATCGCCGAGCTCTCGGAGCTCCGCTCGAACCGCGGGCTCGTGCGGCTCTACGAGCGGTACCTCGCGACGCGCGACGCACGGGTCGGGCAGCTCCTCCGCGAGCGGGGGGTCGCGCTGTTCTCCGGACCCGGCGCGCCGCCGCGGCGGGGGCTGCCGCAGTGAGTCCTCACCCCCCCGGCCCCCCTCTCCCCGACTCCGTCGCGGAGAGGGGGGACATCGGAACCTCCCGAGGCACCCTCGGCTTCCTGCAGCGCGAGCTCGAGGCGATCTACGGAGTCGAGGCGCCGCGCGTCGAGGAGTTCCTCGTCGGGTCCGAGGCGGCGGGTGCCGCCGGCCACGCGCCGCGCGCGCAGGAGGAGCTCCTCGTGGTCGAGGAGGAGGAGGGGGTCGCGGTCGGGCTCTACCTCTCGCCCGCGGTGGTCGCGGGGGCCGCCGGGGCCGATCCGCACGATCGGAGGCCGCGCCTCACCGCCCGGGGCGCCCTGCGCGACGTCGCCTGCGTCGCGGAGGGCGTCTCGCACTTCGTCTACCTCGCGACCCGCGCCGCGGCGGGGCAGCCGGTCTCGCTGCTCGAGCTCGAGGTGCAGGCCGAGGTGGACAAGTTCGCGCTCCTCCTCCTGCACCTGTGGCGGCGCGGGCTGAGGCGCATGAGCACGTCGCTCCGGCGCAGGCTCTACGAGCGGGTCCGCTTCCACGCCTGGCTGGGCGCCGAGGAGCGCGCCCGCTACGAGGAGGCGAACCGGCTCGGCGGCGGGTACGCGCGCTGGCTCGAGGGGCGGTTCATCGAGGACGCCGACATCGACGGGCTCCTGCGCGAGCTGCGGCGCACCTACCGGCGCGGTGGCGGAGAGAAGCTCGCGTACCTCGGGACGCGGACGTCGCAGTAGCGACGGGGCCTGGCACGTCGCCCTTCGACAGGCTCAGGGCGAACGGAGGGCGGATCTTCGCCGCGCCTCGACAGGCCGGAGCGCGAACGGAGGGCGGATCTTCGCCGCGCCTGAAATGCGGAGGGCGCGCCGTTGCGGGCGCGCCCTCGGCTCGACGAACGCGATCGGCTCGCTTAGCGAAGCGTCCGCGTCTGGCCGGCAGGGATCGTCGCCTTCTCCTTGTCGAACTTGCCCGAGAGGGCGTCCCGCACGGAGCGGTCGAACCGGACCTTCCCGGTCGCGATCTCGCGGAGCGAGAGGACGGGCGGCTTGTTCTTCATGTTCGCCATGAGGGGCCGGGCGCCGGCCATGAGCTGACGGGTCCGCTTCGTCGCGAGCAGAACGAGCGCGAAGCGGTTGTCCACCATGGGCAGGCAGTCTTCGACGGTGACGCGGGCCATGAATCGCCTTCCTTGAAACGCGGGGGCTTCCCCTGAGGAGGGCGGAAGATATGCGGGGCGGTCCCCCGGGTCAATCTCGCCGCGTCGGCCGACCGCTCGACCGGGGGGAAAAACGAGCGTATATCCGCGTATCCCACGGCCAAGGGACGGTGGGGCGTCCGGAGGACGGGCGCCCGTATGGTACGCACGAGAGTCCCCGGAGGGACTGTCGAATGAGAGAAGCGCTTCGTTTCCGCCGTGCGGCGGTTGCCGTCGGCGTCGCATCGTGCTCGCCGCCTCGTCCGCGGCGCTCGCACCGCGCGTCAAGATCGCCGTCACCGACCTCCGGTCGGTGCAAGGGGTCGCCCCCGGAACGGCGACGATCCTCACCGACATCGTCGTCTCCGAGGTGGCGCGCGCCGGGTATGACGTCGTGTCGCAGGCCGACATCACCGCGATGATCGGCTTCGAGAAGCAGAAGAGGGTGCTCGGCTGCTCCGAGGACTCCTCCTGCCTCGCCGAGATCGGCGGCGCGCTCGGCGTCGACTTCATGCTGACCGGCCAGGTCGGACAGATCGGGACGCGAAACCGCGTCTCGCTCCTCGTCGTGGACACGAAGAAGGCGCGGGTGGTCGGGCGCTCCGCCCAGTTCTCGCGACCAGAACGAGGACGCCCTCGTCCGGGCCGCCGAGTCGGCGCTGAAGGAGATCCTCGCCGCCATCCGCGCCGCCCAGACGGTGGCGCAGGCGCCGCCGCCGGCACCGCGGCCGCGGCAGCGAAGGGGACGCCGCCGCCCACCGTCGCTCCGGGAAAGGCGAAGCCGCCTCCTGCGCGCCGCGCCGGCCGCGAAGACCGCTCCGGCCCTCGCCGCGGCACCGCCGCGGAGAAGCCCGCCACCGCGCAGGTGGCGGCTCCCGCAGTCCGCCCCGCTGGTCCGCGCGTCGCACCGCGTACGTCACGATGGGCGGCGGCGGCGCGCTCCTCCTCCCGGCGCGGTGCTCGGCCTGAGCGCCCGCTCGAGGTACCCGCGCTCGACGAGAAGCAGGGGGAGTTCGGTTACTACGACACCTACCGGGCCGAGAAGGGCGCCATCCGGACGCGCGCGCTCGCCGCCGACGCGCTCATGGTGACCGGCACCGCGGTGGCGGGCGTCGGAGGGTGGCTGTGGTGGCGGGCCGGGCGCAGCCACGTCGCCGTGGTCCCCACGGCCGGCGACGGCTCGGTCGGCCTCGTCGCGTCGGGCTCGTTCTAGAGGGAGAAGACCCATGCGCCGACAGCTCCTCCTCGTCCCGGTCGCCCTCGCCCTCGCCGCCTGCTCGCTCACGCTCGACACGAAGGAGCTGGATCCGCTCCAGGAGCGCAGGGGTTCTGCGAGGCGGCGCAGACCGAGACCATCCGGTTGTTCGAGCGCTGCTTCTCGCACATGAGCGGCTACGACGAGGTCCTGTACGGAATCCTGCAGACGTACTGCGGCTCCATCGCAGCGGACGTCGCGGCCGGGAAGGTCGCCTATTCGCAGGGCGCAGCGGGCGAGTGCCTCGAGGCGGTCCGCACGACGCGGTGCGATGAGTTCTTCTCCGGCTTGTTCTCCAGCGCGTGCCCCGCGGTCGAGCGCTTCGGCTTCCCTGCCCCGCGCTCTGCGCGCCGTCCTGCCGGGCGGCGCTCGCCGGCATCGTCGGGAACGGACAGGGATGCACGACCGATCTCCAGTGCGCGAGCGGCTTCTGCGCCGTTCCCGCCGCATCTTGCGGAGGTACCTGCGTCGCGGGAACCGCGGGCGACCCCTGTGACTACAGGCACGCGTGCGCGGGCGGGAACTACTGCGCCAGCGGCAAATGCACCACGTACCTCACGAGCGTCGACGCGGACTGCGCGACGGTGCAGTGCAACCCGGCGACGCTCTACTGCAATTGGGTCACGTGGCGCTGCGTGCAGCTCGCCGGCGCCGGCGCATCCTGCGGTGGCAGCTCCGCGGCGCAGTGCGCGACGGGCCTGTACTGCGACGCGAGCCTCACGTGCGCCACCCGGGCCGCTCTCGGCGGGCCCTGCGCGATCAAGCCCTGCGGGAGCGGGCTCTCGTGCGACGCCGGGACGCGCCTGTGCGTCGTCGACGCCGACCGGGCCCGAGGCGACGGGCGAGGACTGCCACTCGCCGCGCTTCTGCAACGGGGACATCGCGTTCTGCGACGACTCCTCCGCGGCGCCCACGTACACCTGCCTGGCTCGCAAGACCTCCGGCGCGTGCAGCGACTTCTTCGAGTGCGCCTCCGGGTACAAGTGCGACGGCGTCGAGTGCGTGCCGCTGAAGGAAGCGGGCGAGTCCTGCACGATCAACGACTACGACTGCAGGTCGGGCGGCGCCTGCGTCCCGAACCCGGCGGGCGGCGCCTGGTGCGTCCGCCAGCCGACGACCGTCGGCGCCGAGTGCGGCAGCTTCGGCGGGGGCGAGACGATCGAGTGCATCAGCGACGGTGATCTCTTCTGTGACGAATCCGCCATCCCGGGGCACTGCGCCGCCGGGACGAGGCCGGGCGAGGCGTGCGCGGGCACCTTCGAGTGCGCCGGGAAGGATCGCGGCGCGTTCTGCGACCCCGGCCCCGGGACGTGCACCGCCGCGTGCTGGTAGCGCGCCGTCGCGGGAAGACGGCCCGCGCCGCTCGGTAGGCCGTCACCGCCGGAACGCCCCCTCGGGCGCCCCTCGACCGGGGGGGCGAGCGTATGGTACGCAGGATTTTCAGGGGGTTCCGCGCCCATGAGAAGAGCGGTCCTGCTCGCCGTCGTATCCGCCCTCGCCGCCGTGCCGCTCGCCCCCTCCGCCGCAGGAGGGCGACAGCGCATCGCGGTCCTCGACATCCGCGCGGTCCAGGGGGTCTCGCCGGGATCTGCGACGATCCTCACCGCCATCGTCGTCGACGACGCCGCGCGCGGCGGGTACGACGTCATCAGCCAGGCGGACGTCTCCGCCATGATCGGCTTCGAGAAGCAGAAGCAGATGCTCGGCTGCGGCGAGGACTCGTCCTGCCTCGCCGAGATCGGCGGCGCGCTCGGGGTCGACTTCGTGCTCTCCGGGCAGGTCGGGCAGATCGGGTCGCGGTTCCACCTCTCCTTCCAGCTCCTCGACTCGCGGAAGGGGAAGGTGGTCGCCCGCACCGCGAAGTTCTCGGACCGCAACGAGGACGACCTCGCGAACGCGGCCCAGCAGTGCGTCGCCGAGCTGCTCACCGCCGCGCGGAACATCTCGGCGCCCCGGGTCGCCGCTCCGGTCGCTCCGCCCGAGGTGAAGCCGGAGCCGCCGCCTCCTCCGCCGCCTCCCGCGAAGGTCCCCGCCGCCACGAACGCGCCGCTCGTCGCGGCCGCGCCGAGGCCGGATCTCGCCGCGCGCCCGTTCGCCGCGCCGCCGGTGGAGCCGATCCGGAGCGCGAGCGTCCGCCCCTTCCGCACGGCGGCGTGGATCACGCTCGGCGCCGGCGTCGCCCTCATCGGCGGCGGCGTCGTCTCCGGGCTCAAGGCGAAGTCGGAGCGGGACGCGCTCGCCAACGCCTGGGCGGAGCCCGGCTACCCGGGCATCTACGACAGCAAGAGCAAGGCGGCGAAGAGCGCGGCGCTGGTCGCAAACGTCTGCTACCTCGCGGGCGGCGCGGCGACCGGGGTCTCGGGCTGGCTGTTCTGGCGGAGCCGCGCGCCTGCGTTCAGCATCGCGCCCGCCGTCGAGGACGGCCGCTTCGCGCTCGTCGCGGGAGGGAGCTTCTGATGCGCACCCCGAGGCTCACCGCCGCGGTCCTGCTCCTCCTCGCCGCCTGCCAGGTCGACACCGACTCGCTCAAGGCGAAGTCGTCGGACGAGTGCTTCGCCCAGGGCCTGAAGGCGTGCGGGTACAAGTGCGTCTCGCCGGCCGACCCCGCCACCGGCTGCGACGACGCGTCGTGCCAGCCGTGTCCGTCCGGTCCCGCCGGCGAGGCCGCGCTGTGCGACGGAACGCGGTCGTGCTCGTGGGTCGGCGCGGGCACGTGCGGGAGCCTGACGGAGTGCGGCCCCGACTGCGTGGACGTCCGCAGCGACGACCTTCACTGCGGAGCGTGCGATCACGCGTGCTCCATCGGCGCGGGCTGCAGCTCCGGCGTCTGCGCCCCTGCGCTCGTCACGCAGGGCGACTCGGCGCGCGTCGCCGCTCGCCCTCGCCTGCCGCGAGTACGGCTGGCTGTTCTTCCTCGATCCGGCCTCGTACGCGTGGATCGACGCGGACGTGATGACGCCGGCGATCGACCCGCTCCCCTCGTTCGCCGGGCCGTACGGCGCGGGCGCGCGGCTCGTCGCGACGGACGAGGCGCTCCCCTACCTGTATCTCGGCGGTCGCGACGCAGGGGTCGGCGCGGTCTACGAGTACGACTCCTACCTCGGCTCGAACGTCATCCTCGAGTCCGGCGGGGCCGAGGCCTTCACCGGCATCGCGGCCTCCGATCGCTGGGTCTACTCGACGAAGCCGGCCGAGACGCGGCTGCGCTGGGTCGAGCGGCTCGGCGCGGGGGGTTCGGCAGCGACGACTACCTGGGACTCGACTCCGACGTCCTCCCGCTGGAAGGGGTGGCGACGATCTGGGACTCCACGATCCCCGCGTGGCGCGTGTTCGCCCTCGCCGGACGCTCGATCGTGACGCTCGAGGAGGTGGGCGGCGTTCCGACCTTCCGCAACCTGTGGCGGCTGCCGTTCTTCGCCGATCGCCTCGCCCTCGCGCCGACCCCCGGCGGGGTGGTGGCGTACGTCGCGAGCAGCGCGACCGGCGAGCTGTGGGCGTTCCCCGAAGGCAGCTCCGCGTTCCAGATCGCGCCGGCCGGCAACGACCCGGGCCACCTCGACCTCGTCGCCGACGGGAACGGCGCGTACTGGACGAACCTCAGCGAGCGGCTCGTCATGGAGTATCGCGCCTACGACGGCGCGGTGTTTCCGCTCGCGACGAGCCGGACGACCACCGCCCCGTGGGGCCTCTGCCTCGGGCCGTGGTCCGGCTACGTCTCGTGGTCCGACCCCGGCCCGGGCGCGAACGACGTCCGTGGCGTCCTGAAGTAGCGGCTCAGCGCCTTCCAGAAGCCGCCCGCGCCCGCGCCGTCCTTGCGCTGGTCGTGGCCGGGATCGAGCTTCACGAACGTGCACATCTCGTTCAGGCGCGAGTAGATGCGGTCTCCGACGCGGCGCGGGAGCGTCATCGCCTCGGCGTCGCGGGCGAAGTCGGGCGAGCGCGTGTTCCGCATGCCGGGCGTCTCCTTCACGGGCGACTCGCGGTCCTCGAGGAAGTAGTTCGTCGCGAACAGGGTCGCGAGCCCGGAGTTGAAGCGCCGGCTGATGAGCTCGTCGAGCATCGACCGCTCCCACTCGGTGCCGCGCTCCTTCCCGAGCTCGTCGATCGCGAGCACCGGCACGTAGAGGAGCGGCCCCAGCACCTGCATGTGGCTCTGGTTCGCGCCGAAGCCCGCCCGGATGTCCGAGAGCAGCAGCATGAACTCCACGTAGCGGCCCGGAACGCCCTTCTCGAGCGCGAGGTAGCGGAGCGCCGCGACGAGCAGGTGCGTCTTGCCGGCGCCGGGGCGGCCGTAGAGGAGGAAGCCCTTCGTCGGATCGCTCTTGCGGAACTTCCGCGCGAAGTCCTCGGCGACGACCTTCGCGCGCTGGTGGTCCTGCGACCAGCTCTTGAAGTTCTCGAACGAAGCCTTCGCGATCGCCGCCGGGATGCCGATCTGGTTGAAGACCGCGATCCGCTCGTCGAGGTGCCGGCAGGAGCAGACCTGGGCGACGGTCGTCGCGCCCGAGGGGACGAGCGTGTAGCCGGTCTCGTTGCAGCGCGGGCAGGCCTGCTGGCAGGCGCAGCGGCGGGCGTGGGCGGCTTTCCCGAGCACCTGCTCGACGACGTACCCGGAGCCGCCGCACGAACAGGACCTGTCTTCCGGCGCGGCCATGGGGGGCGGAGTCTACACCGATCCGCGCAGGCAGGTGAGGCCGGCCGCGCGTGCGAGATCCGCCACGTGGGTCCGCAGCGCGTCGCGGTAGGCGCGGCGGCTCGCGCCCGCTCCACGCGGGCCGGCGAGGAGGCGGACGCGCGGGCCGAGCACGCGCCGCTCGGCGGGCGGGAGCGCCCGCAGCCAGGCGGAGACGATCCGCGCGTCCGCCGCGGTGAGCGCCGCCTCCACCTGCTCGAGGGGGGAGCCGGGGTGGGCCGCCGCGGCCGCGAGGGCGCGCCACGCCGCCCGGTACCCCTCGCGCCGGTGGTCCTCCGCGCCGCGTCCCGCCGCGGGCGAGCAGGGCGCGCGCCGCGGCGAGCCGGGCCTCGGCGGCGGAGCCCTCGCCGGGCGGCGCCGGCGCGTCGCCCACCCGGCCGTGCTGGTAGGCGCGCCACGCGTCCTCGACCGCGAGCCGGAGCGCGCGGATCGAGCGCGGCGACCCGGCGCGCCGCTCGGCGAGGTCCTCGAGCCCGCCGCGCAGCCCGCGGCACACCACCGCGACCGGCAGCCCGCGGCGCTCCCAGTCGGAGACGACGTCCTGGTCGAGCGGGGACAGCATCAGGCCGGTGCCCTTGAGGCCGAGGAAGTACTCGGCCACGACCGCCTGGTAGTCGAGGGAGTCTGGGGGGAGATTGGACATCGGAGCCGAGGTTAGCGGACGACTCCGACGGGCCCCGGTCTCGAGCTCCGTCTCGGCCGCCAGGCTCAGGGGCTGTCACGCGCTCAGGCCCGCAACGCCGCCAGGACCTCCTCCGCGTTCTGCGGCCTGCGGGCCGGATCCTTCTCGAGCAGCAGCTCCGTGAGCCTCGCGAGCCGCGGGTCTGCGCCCGGGTTCGACGACGCGACCGGCGACGGCCGGCAGGTCAGGATCTCCTTCCAGAGCCCCACCGGATCGCTCGCCGTGAACGGCGGCGCCCCGGTGAGCAGCTCGTAGAGGATCACCCCGAGGCTGTAGAGGTCGCTCCGCCCGTCCACCGCGTGCCCCTGGGCCTGCTCGGGCGACATGTACCGGTAGGTCCCGACGATGCGACCGGTCTGCGTGATCCCGTCCTGCGCCTCCGCCGCGGACTTCACGAGGCCGAAGTCCATGAGTCGCGCGCGGCGCAGGTCGTCCACCATGACGTTCGACGGCTTCAGGTCGCGGTGGACGAGCCCGCGCCGGTGGACGTACCCGAGCGCGTCGGTGAGCTGCGAGAGCGCCGTCCGCAGCCGCTCGATGCGCGACGGCCGGTTCAGCGCCTCGCGGATCTCCGGCGCGAGGAGCGAACGCGGCGGCGAGAGGTGTGGCGCCTCGGCGTGCGCCGGCGTCCAGGTGACCCCGTACGGCTCGGTGTCCGGCTCGTCCATCATCGCGGCGAGCGCGCGGATCGCGTCGGGTCCCGGGTCGAGGCCCTGGGGCGAGCCGGGGCTGCCGGGGTCCGGCGGGTCGAGCTCGAACGGCACCGGCACGAGGTCCTCGTCGTCGATCACCGGCGAGAGGTACGCGCGCAGGTCGAGCCCCTCCACGAGCTCCATCGCGAGGAACGAGTAGCCCTCCGAGACGCCCGCCTCGAAGACGCGGACGACGTGCGGGTGGTCGAGGGTGCGGAGCACGTCGTACTCGCGCGCGAGCCGCCGCGCGGCGGTCGCGTCGACCGCGGGCGCGGGGCCGAGCACCTTCAGCGCGGCGGCGCGCCCGGTCTCCTCGTGGTGCGCTCGATACACCGTTCCGATCCCCCCTCGTCCAATGACGGAGAGAATCACGTAGGGACCGACGCGCCGGGGGGGCACGGGATCGACGATAGAGAGGCGTGACGGGGAAATCAAACCGGCCGAACAGGGTCCGGCCGGCCATGCTATAAACCGCGCGTGGCGGAGCATTCCCTCGTCGACGAGCTCGAGGCGCGGGTGCGCGCGCGGCCTCTCCCCCGACACGTCGCGATCATCATGGACGGGAACGGCCGCTGGGCGGAGTCGCGAGACCTCCCCCGGGTGGCAGGTCACCGCGCCGGGGCCGAGTCGGTCCGGGCGATCACCCGCGCCGCGCGCCGGATCGGCATCGAGGCGCTCACCCTCTACGCCTTCTCCACCGAGAACTGGGGGCGCCCGGAGCCCGAGGTGGGTGCGCTCATGCACCTGCTCGCCGACTTCCTCGAGTCCGAGCGCGGCGAGATGATGCGGAACGCCATCCGCCTGAACGCGATCGGCGACCTCGAGCGGCTGCCCCCCGCCGTGCGCGAGAAGCTCGCCTCGGTCCGCGCCGAGACCGCCCTCAACGGCGGGATGACGCTCACGCTCGCCCTCTCGTACGGCGGGCGGCAGGAGCTCGTGCAGGCGGCGCGGTGCGCGGCCGCCGCGAAGGGCGCGGCGCTCGAGGCGGCCGACCTCGAGGCGGGCCTCTGGACGGCCGGGCTGCCCGAGCTCGATCTCCTCGTCCGCACGAGCGGCGAGCGCCGGATCTCGAACTTCCTCCTGTGGCAGTGCGCCTACGCCGAGCTCGTCTTCACCGAGGTGCTCTGGCCCGACTTCCGCGACGCCGAGCTGTTCGCGGTGCTCGTCGAGTACCAGGCGCGCGAGCGCCGCTTCGGGATGACCGGCGCCCAGGTCGTCGGCAGGCGGGAGTGACCGGTGGGCGCGCTCGATCCGAAGAACCGGCGGAACCTCATCCTCCGCGTCGCCTCGGCGGCGGTCCTCTTCCCCGCCGCGGTGTGGCTCACCTTCGTCGGAGGAACGCCGTTCGCGCTCCTCGCCGCGGTGGGCGCGGCGGTCGCGGCGGGCGAGCTCGTCCTCATGTTCAGCGGGCTCGGGGTGGGGGAGGCGTTCGGCATCGCCGTCGCCGGGGCCATCCCGCTCGTGGCCGCCTTCGGCCAGAGCGGCGACCTCCTTCCCGGCTGGTCCGGGCTCGCGCTCGCCGGCGCGACGGTGGTGCTGCTCGGCGCCTTCCTGTTCCGGCAGGAGCCGCTCGAGGACATCCCGCGCTCCGTCGGCATCGTGACGCTCGCGTGGCTCTACTGTGGCCTCCTGATCGCGTCGCTCGTCGGGCTCCGGCTCCGGCACGGGGTGCCGTGGGTGATCCTCGCCTTCGTCGTCACCTGGGCGAACGACACCTTCGCCTACTTCGCCGGGCACGCGTTCGGGCGGCACAAGCTGTACGAGCGGATCTCGCCGAAGAAGACCTGGGAGGGGTTCGCCGGCGGTGCGGTCGGGAGCATCGCCGGTGCGCTCGTCACGCGCGCGCTCCTGCTCGGCAACGAGCTGTCGCCGGCCGCCGCCGTGGTGATCGGCGTCGGGGGCGCCGTGCTCGGCCCGCTCGGGGACCTCGCCGAGTCGATGGTGAAGCGCGCAGCCGGGGTGAAGGACTCGTCGCGGATCATCCCCGGTCACGGCGGCCTCCTCGACCGCATCGACGCGCTCCTGTTCGTCGCGCCCTGGGTCTACGTCTGCGCGCAGTACCTCCCGGGGCTGCTCCCGTAGCTTCCCGGGGAGGGCGCCGCGCTCGTCCGGCTGCCCTTCGCCTCCCGCCCCGAGCCGCTCCGAGGGATTGCGGCTCCGGAGCGCCCGTGCTAGAGATCCGCCCGTGAAGCGCGTCGCCATCCTCGGCTCGACCGGCTCCATCGGCGTCCAGGCGCTCGACGTCGTCTCGCGGTTCCCCGAGCGGTTCGAGGTCGTCTCGCTCGCCGCCGGGAAGAACTTCGCGCGCCTCGCCGAGCAGGTTCGCCGCTTTCACCCGCGGCTCGTGTCGGTCGCCGACGAGGGCTCCGCCCGGGAGCTCCGGCGCCTCGCGCCGGCCGGGGTCGAGGTGCTCTCCGGGGAGGCTGGCGCGGTCGCGGCCGCGACCCACCCGGACGTGGACTTCGTCCTCGCGGCGATCTCCGGCGGCGCCGGCCTCAGATCGACCGCCGCGGCGGTCGAGGCGGGCAAGGCGATCGGCCTCGCGAACAAGGAGTCGCTCGTGCTCGCCGGCGAGCTGCTCGTGCGCCGCGCGGAGGCGAAGGGGATCGCGATCCTCCCGGTGGACTCCGAGCACAGCGCCATCCACCAGTCGCTCGTCGGCCACAACCGCGACGAGGTCCGCCGCCTCATCCTCACCGCGTCGGGCGGCCCCCTCCGGACCGTGCCCACCGCGGAGCTGCGCGAGGTGACGCCGGCGCGCGCCCTGAAGCATCCGAACTGGACGATGGGCGACAAGATCACCATCGACTCCGCGACCCTCATGAACAAGGGGCTCGAGGTGATCGAGGCCCGCTGGCTCTTCGGCGTGGACCCCCGCCGCATCGACATCGTCGTGCACCCGGAGTCGGTCGTGCACTCGATGGTCGAGTACATCGATGGGTCGGTGGTCGCGCAGCTCGGGGTCTCCGACATGCGCGGCCCGATCAGCTACGCGCTCGGTCACCCCGGGCGGCTGCCGCTCGACCTGCCGCCGCTCGACCTCGGCAAGCTCGGAAGGCTCTCGTTCGAGCCGCCGGACCCCGCTCGCTTTCCGGCGTTCACGCTCGCCTACCGCGCGCTCGAGATCGGCGGGACCGCCCCGGCGGTCCTGTCAGGCGCGGACGAGGCGGCGGTGGCGGCGTTCCTCGCGGGGCGCTGCCGCTTCACCGAGATCGCCGACGTCTGCGCCGCCGCGCTCGAGGCGCACGCGCCCGAGCCCGTCCGGTCGGTCGATCAGGCCCTCGCGGCGAGCGAGTGGGGCCGCCGCGAGGCGGAGCGTCGCGTCGGCCGCACCGGGTAAGTCGGGCGAGCGGCGCGTCGCGTAAGCGAGCGGGGGGTTCGGGGGGGCGCGAGCTCCGCGGAGCGGAGCGAGTGTCCCCCCGTGGGACGGGACGGCAGCGGCACGCCGCCGGATCTCCCGCTACACTGTCCCGAGATGCCCGCGACCCTCATGCAGTTCGGTGCCATCGTCCTCTTCCTCGGCGGGCTCATCTTCGTCCACGAGCTCGGGCACTTCCTCGTGGCGAAGGCGCTCGGCGTCAAGGTGCTGCGCTTCTCGATCGGGTTCGGTCCGCGCGCGTTCGGGTTCCGCAAGGGCGAGACGGAGTACTGGGTCTCCGTCTTCCCGCTCGGCGGGTACGTGAGGATGGCGGGCGACGTCGGCGAGGAGCCCGACCAGGTCGCGCCGGAGGACCGCGGGCGCGGCTACCTCGACCAGTCCCCGTGGCGGCGGCTCGCGATCTCCGTCGCGGGGCCGGCGATGAACCTCGTCTTCCCGGCCTTCGTCTACCTCGCCCTCGCGGTCGCCGAGAACGGCACCCCCGTGCCGGGCCCCTTCATCGGCACCGTCGCGCCCGGGTCGCCCGCCGCCGTCGCAGGGCTGCGGGCCGGGGACCGCATCCTCTCCGTCGCGGTGCCCGGAAGCCCCCCGCGGTGGCTCCGGCGGTTCGGCGACCTGCGCGAGGTCGTCGCACCGCACGCCGAGGAGCCGCTCGTCTTTCGCGTGCAGCGCGACGGCCTCGAGCTGCCGCCGCTCACCATCGTCCCCTCGCTCGACTTCGAGCGGAACCCCATCGAGACGGTGAGGCGGGGCGTGCTCGGCGTGAGCGCGACGCACGCGCCGGCGCTCGTCGCGCCGGTGCGGCCGGGTGCGGCCGGACCGCTCGAGCCGTTCGATCTCGTCGTCTCGGCGGGCGGCCGTCCGGTGCGCCACGTCGGCGAGCTCGAGCGCGCGGTCGCGGCGGCGGGCTGCGCCCCGCTCGACCTCGAGGTCATCCGGGAGGGGCCGGTCGCGCTCCCGGGCGCGACGCTGTCGTTGCCCGCGGCGCAGCAGCTCGCGGCGGTGCCGACCTGTGACGCGGGCGGGCGGCCGGCGTTCCGCGTCGCCGACCCCTCCCTCTCCACCTTCATCGCCGCGGTCGAGCCAGGGAGCCCGGCGGACCGCGCCGGCCTCCGCCGCGGCGACGCGATCGCCTCGGTGAACGGGAAGCCGGTCCTCTCGTTCCGCGACATCAACGCGCTCTCCGCCGAGTTCCTGCCGCCGCCGACCGACCCAGGCGTCGCGACCCGCGTCGAGCCGGGCCGGGCGGAGCCGCGCGTCGAGGTCCGGCTCGGCCTCGCCGACGGGCGCGAGGTGATGCTCGCGGCCGCGCGCGAGAAGTTCGTCGACGAGCTCACCCGCGAGGAGCGGCAGCGCTGGGTGCTCGGGTTCCACCCCGATCGACGGCGGATGACCGACGCCGCCGCGCTGGTGCTCGAGCAGGTGCCGCTCCAGCGGAGCGCGCCGGAGATGGTCGCCTACGCGTGGGACCAGCTCTCCACGGTCGTGCGGCTCACGGTGAAGGGGATCGCGAAGCTCTTCACCGGGCAGATCAGCTTCAAGACCGTGGGCGGGCCGCTCATGCTCTTCTCGATCGCCTCCGAGGCGGCGGAGGAGGGGCTCTCGAGCTTCCTCTTCCAGATGGCGCTCATCAGCGTGAACCTCGCCTTCATGAACCTCCTGCCCATCCCGGTCCTCGACGGCGGGAACATCGCGCAGGCGCTCCTCGAGGCGGTGACGCGCCGCCCCATGTCGGCGCGGGCGCGGATGGTGGCGCAGGGGGTCGGGCTCGCGCTGCTCTTCACGCTGATGCTGTTCGTCTTCAAGAACGACATCGTCCGCCTCATGGGTTAAGAAGCGGCGAATGCTCGTCGCCGCGCTCGACACCGCCACCCTGACGCTCTCCTGCGCGCTCGTCGACGTCGTCGTCGGCGCTCCGCCGCGGCTGCGCTGCGACAGGACCATTACGACGGGGGGACGCTCGCCTGCGGCTCGCGCCCCCCGGAGCCCCCCGCTCGCTGCGGGGCAGCCTCAGCCGGCTGCCCCTGCGAACGTTATCGACGGGGGGACACTCGGGCTGCGCCCTCGTGACCCCCCGGGCCCCCCGCTCGCTGCGGGGCAGCCTCAGCCGGCTGCCCCTGCGCTCGCCACGCCCCCGCAGATGGCGCGTCCGCGCAGCCACAGCGCCGAGCTGCCGCAGGCGCTCGTCGACCTCCTCGACGCGGAGGGGCTCGAGATTCCGGACGTCGAGGCGTACGCCGTCGGCCTCGGGCCGGGCTCGTTCACCGGGCTCCGCATCGGCCTCGCCACGTGGAAGGGGCTCGCCTACGCGAACCGCTGCCCGATCGCGGGCGGGTCGAGCCTCGCCGCCATGGCGCTCGCGGCGGCCCCGGACGCCGAGGAGGGCGCGCTGCTCGTCCCGCTCCTCGACGCGCGCAAGGGCGAGGTCTACGCCGGGTTCTACCGCGTGCGCGACGGCGCGATCGTCGAGACCGCCGACGACGCCGACCTCGCCCCGCAGGCGCTCGTGGCCCGGGTCGCGGCGCTCGCCGCGGGCGGTGCGCGGCCGTTCGTCTTCGGGCAGGGGCTCCTCGCCTACCGCGACGTGCTCTCGGACGTGCCGCGCCTCGCGACCGAGGTGACGACGCCGCCCGCCTTCGCCGTCGCGGCCATCCTCGCCGAGTCGCTCGCCGGCGCCGTCTACGACGCCCAGGCGCTCTTCGCCCTCGAGCCGCACTACGTGCGCGCGAGCGAGGCAGAGGTGAAGTTCCCGAAGGGGCTCGGGCCGGGGGCCGACAAGGGGTGACATGCACGTCTTCGTGACCGGCGCGACCGGGCTCGTCGGCCGCGCGCTGTGCGAGGCGCTCGCCGCGGGCGGTCACCTCGTCACGGCGCTCTCGCGGGGAGGGGCGGCGTCGGCGCGGCTCCCCGCCGGCACCCGGGTGGTCGCAGGCGATCCCTCCGTCCCCGGGGCATGGCAAGACGAGCTCGCCCGGGCGGACGGGTGCGTCCACCTCGCCGGCGAGCCCGTCGACGGCAGGTGGACCGCGGAGCGGAAGCGCCGCATCCGCGCGAGCCGCGTCGAGTCCACCCGGAACGTCGCGGCCGTGCTGCGCGAGCGCGGACCGGCCGTGCTCGTCTCGGGGAGCGCCGTCGGCTTCTACGGCGACCGCGGCGACGAGGTGCTCGACGAGGGCGCGCCGCCGGGGGAGGGGTTCCTCGCGGACGTCTGCCGCGAGTGGGAGGCCGCGGCCGACCCCGCGGCGCGTCGGGCTCGGGTGGTGCTGCTCCGGACCGGCATCGTCCTCGCTGCCGACGGCGGCGCGCTCCCGAAGATGGTCCGCCCCTTCCGCCTGCTCGCGGGTGGACCGCTCGGGAACGGAGCCTTCTTCCAGCCCTGGATCCACCTCGCCGACGAGGTGGGGCTCATCCTCCTCGCGCTCCAGGACGACCGGGCCCAGGGGCCGCTCAACGCGGTCGCGCCGGCCCCGGCGCGCAACCGCGACCTCGCCCGAGCCATCGGCCGCGTGCTCTCGCGGCCGAGCCTCCTCCCCGCGCCGGCGCTCGCGATCCGGCTCGCGGTCGGCGAGATGGCGAGCGTCGTCCTCGCGAGCCAGCGCGTCATGCCCGCGCGCGCGCTCGCCCTCGGGTACCGGTTCCGCTTCCCGGAGCTCGAGGCGGCGCTGCGGGATCTGCTGACCTGACACGTGGTCGTGGACGTGGAGGTGGTCGTGGACGTGGTCGTGGTCGTGAGCTTCGACTTCGACCGTGAACCTCGACTTCGACCAGTCCAGGTCCAGGTCCAGGTCCACGCTCGAGCGTCGACGCGTCGAGGACCACCTCCAAGTCCACGTCCAGATCCAGGTCCACGTCTCGTCCAGATCGGAGGATCGTTGAACCGGCGCGTCCTCGCGGCTAGCTTGGCACGCACCCGATGCGTCGAGCCCCGCAGACCCGCGCCGACGTGGAGGCGCTCCCCGCGCCCTACCGCCGCTTCCTCGAGGACGCGGGCGGCGCGATCCCGCCGGAGCGGCTCTTCTGCGATCCCCTGCGCACGCTCGCGTACGGCACCGACGCGAGCTTCTACCGGCTCGTGCCGCGCGTGGTGGCGCGCGTGCGGTCGGTCCCCGAGGTGCAGGCGCTCCTCGCGGCCGCGCGCCTTCACGGCACGCCGCTCACCTTCCGGGCCGCCGGCACGAGCCTCTCGGGGCAGGCGGTCACCGACGCGGTGCTCGTCCAGCTCGACGGGTGGAAGGGCCGCCGCGTGCAGGACGGCGGGCGCACGGTCGCGCTCGAGCCCGGCGTGGTCGGCTCGGAGGCGAACGCGGTCCTCGCCGTGCACGGCCGGAAGATCGGCCCGGATCCGGCCTCCATCGCGACCTGCCAGATCGGCGGCATCGCCGCGAACAACGCGAGCGGGATGTGCTGCGGGACCGCCCAGAACAGCTACCGGACCGTGCGCGCGATGAAGCTCGTCCTCGCCGACGGGACCTTCCTCGACACGGGCGATCCCGCCTCGCGCGCCGCCTTCGCCGCCTCGCACGCGCCGCTCCTCGCCGGGCGTGCCGCGCTCCGGCGCGAGATCCTCGCCGACGCGGCGCTCGCCGGGCCGGATCCGCGAGAAGTACCGGATCAAGAACACGACCGGGTACGGCCTCAACTCGTTCGTGGACTTCGACGATCCGCTCGACGTGCTCCTCCACCTCATGGTCGGGTCGGAGGGGACGCTCGGCTTCATCGCCGAGGTGACCTTCGAGACGGTCGAGGAGCACGCGCACAAGGCGAGCGCCCTCGTCCTGTTTCCCGACGTCGAGACGGCGGCCCGCGGCGACCCAGCGTCTCTCCGCGGGGGTGGTCGCGGCGGTCGAGCTGATGGACCGCGCCTCGCTGCGCGCGGTCGAGGGGAAGCCGGGGCTCCCGCCGGTCCTCCGCACGCTGCCGCCCGGACGCCTGCGCGCTCCTCGTCGAGGTGCGCGCCGCGGATCCGGCCGATCTCGCCGGCGCGATCGGCGCGACGACCGCGCTGCTCGACGGGCTTGCCGGTGCTCGAGCCCATCGCGTTCACGGCGGTGAAGGCGGAGTACGAGCGGCTCTGGGACGTGCGCCGCGGCCTGTTCCCCGCGATCGGGGCGGCGCGCCGGGTCGGCACGACCGTGGTCATCGAGGACGTCGCCTTCCCGATGGAGCACCTCGCCGCCGGGACGGTGGAGCTGCAGCGCCTGTTCGCCGCGCACGGGTACACCGAGGGGATCATCTTCGGGCACGCGCTCGACGGGAACCTCCACTTCGTCTTCACGCAGGGGTTCTCGCGACCCGGCCGAGGTCGCCCGCTACGGGCGCTTCATGGACGAGGTGTGCGAGCTGGTCGCGGTCCGGTTCGGCGGCTCGCTGAAGGGCGAGCACGGCACCGGCCGGAACATGGCGCCGTTCGTCGAGCTCGAGTGGGGGGCGAAGGCGACCGGGATCATGCGGCGCCTGAAGGCGCTCCTCGATCCGGCCGGGATCCTGAACCCGGGCGTCATCCTGAACGACGATCCCGGCGTCCATCTGAAACATCTGAAGGCGCTGCCGCCCGCGCACGACCTCGTCGACCGCTGCACGGAGTGCGGCTTCTGCGAGCCGCGCTGCCCCTCGCGCGCGCTCACGCTCACGCCGCGGCAGCGCATCACCGTCCGGCGCGAGATCGCCCGGCTCGAGGCGCTCAGCCCGACGGT
Source organism: uncultured delta proteobacterium (assembly GCA_963736795.1). GTDB lineage: Bacteria > Myxococcota > Myxococcia > Myxococcales > Anaeromyxobacteraceae > Anaeromyxobacter. Next base: position 101,380 of record CAVTRF010000004.1, read on the forward strand.
GCGGAGGCGCTGGACGGCGCAGCGGGGGAGAGGGCCGGGGAGAGGGGGCGGTCCGACCCGATCGCCCGCCTCGAGCGCGACTACGCCTACCTCGGCGACGACACCTGCGCGGCGGACGGCCTCTGCGCGACGGCCTGTCCGGTCGGGATCGACACCGGCAAGCTCACGAAGGCGCGGCGCGCCGAGGCGCGCTCCGGCCTCGCGCGCGGGATCGCCGGCAGTCGCGGCGGGGCACTTCGCCTGGACCGCCGCGGGCGCGCGCGCCGGCCTCGCGGCGATGCGCGTCCTGCCGGGGCTGCCGGTGCTCCGCGAGGCGCTCCCGCGCGCCGCGCGCGGACCGTACGAGGACTCGGGGCGCGGCCGCGACCGGAAGGTCGTCTACTTCCCCGCCTGCGTCGCGCGGACGATGGGCGCGGCGCCGGGCGACCCGGACCCGCGCCCGGTGACGCGCGCGATGCTGTCCGTCCTCGACAAGGCCGGGTACGACGTCCGCTTCCCGGCCGGCCTGGAGGAGCTCTGCTGCGGCCTGTCGTTCGAGTCGAAGGGGTTCCCGCGCAGCGCCGACGAGAAGGCGCGCGAGCTCGAGCGGGCGCTCCTCGGCGCGACCGAGGGCGGGCGCCTCCAGGTCGTGTGCGACACGAGCCCGTGCGCGCAGCGCATGAAGGCGACCCTCGACCCGCGCCTCGCGATCTTCGAGGCGGCCGAGTTCGTCCACGACTTCCTGCTGGACCGGCTGCACTTCGCGCGGCAGCCCGGGCCGGTCGCGCTCCACGTGACGTGCAGCGCCACGAAGATGGGGCTCGAGCCGAAGCTCCGCGCCCTCGCGGCGGCGTGCGCCGGGTCGGTCGTCGTCCCGCCGACCGGCTGCTGCGGGTTCGCGGGCGACAAGGGCTTCACGACGCCGGAGCTCAACGCCTCCGCGCTCCGCGACCTGCGCGCCGCCGTCGCGGGCTGCGCGCGCGGCTACTCCACCTCGCGCGGCTGCGAGATCGGCCTCACCACGCACGCCGGGATCCCCTACCAGTCCCTCGTCCACCTCGTCGACGCGTGCACGACCGCCGCGCCGGAGCGCGCCGTACCCGCGCCCCCCGGCGAGGCGGCGCACGACGCCGCCCGCGCCACCTCCGGAGCCCCCCGATGACTGCCACCCACAGGCCCCTCGCCCTCGCCCTCGTCGGCGCCACCGGCACCGTCGGCCGGACCGTCCTCGAGGTCCTCGACGATCTCGACGTGTCCGTCCGCTCGCTCCGCGCGTTCGCGTCGTCGCGCTCCGTCGGGACGACGCTCGCCTTCCGCGCGGACGACGTCCGGGTGGAGGGGCTGCGCGAGGGCGCGTTCCGCGGCTGCGACGTCGCGATCTTCTGCGCCGGCGCCGCGGTCGCGCGCGAGTGGGCGGCGCGCGCCTGGGCGGAGGGCTGCGCGGTCGTCGACGACTCGCCCGCCTTCCGGGGCGAGGCGGACGTGCCGCTCGTCGTCCCGGAGGTGAACGGCGATGCCGTGGCGGGCTACCGCGCGCGGGGCGTCGTCGCGAACCCCTCCTCGTGCGTCACCGCGCTCACGCTCGCGCTCGCGCCGCTGCGGGAGGCGGCGGGGCTCCGGCGCGTCGTCGTCTCGACGTACCACTCGGCCTCCGGGCTCGGGCAGGGTGGGGTGGAGGAGCTCGAGCGGCAGGCCCGCGATCTGCTGAACCTGCGCGAGCCCGACCCGGCCGCCCGCTTCCCTCACCGGCTCGCCTTCAACGTGATCCCGCAGGTCGGCCCCTTCCTCGAGGGCGGCATCACCGAGGAGGAGGCGAAGATCGTCCGCGAGACCCGCAAGGTGCTCGGCGAGCCCGACCTCGCCATCTCCGCCACCGCGGTGCGCGTGCCGGTCTTCTTCGGCCACTCCGCCGCGGTGAACGTCGCCACCCGCCGGCCGCTCGGGGCCGCGGGCGCGCGCACGGCCCTCGCGAAGGCGCCCGGGGTGAAGCTCATCGACGACCCCGCCCAGCGCGTCTACCCGATGCCGATGCTCGTCGGGAACGAGGACACCGCGCTCGTCGGGCGGCTGCGCGACGATCCCTCGCAGGAGCACGGGATCGACCTGTTCGTCTCGATCGAGAACACGCGCAAGGGCGCGGCGACGAACGCCGTGCAGATCGCCCAGCGGATCGCCGCGCTCGCTCCGCCCCGGTGACAAAATGGCAGTCCGCCACGAGTGCGGGTGACATTTTGGCGGGCCCACGGCAGGCCGGGAGGGCGGCGGCGCCGGATTCCGGAGTCGGGTCGCGCCCGTTCGCGCCTTGCCAAGGTGGCGCTCGGCTTGCACAATCGCGCGCCATGAGACGGGTCCTCCTCCTCGCGCCCCTCGCGCTCTCCTCGCTCCTCGCCTCCCCGGCGCTCGCGGTGGACGTGCCCACGCCCGCCACGGGCAAGATCTCGTTCGCGGACGTCCCGCTCTCTGCCACCGACGGGTTCATCAACGCGGCCGAGTGCGCGAGCGGCACGATCGTGCTGCGGTGGGACGTCGACAACTCCGTCACGAGCAGCACGGCGCCGATCGACAGCTACCAGGTCTACGCGCACAACAGCACGACCGGACACACCGAGACCTCGCCGGGCTTTTGCCCCACCGTGAACGGCGATGGCGCCGACGCGGCCCTGATCGTCGCGCCCATCAAGACGGTCACGGCCGACGTGCAGGACCCGATGGGAGAGGTCGAGTTCGCGACGAGCACGATCGTGGCGGCCGCCGGAAAGACCTGCGCGACGGCGGCGGATCAGGTCATCGTGATCTGCGTCCAGGCGCTCGCGGCTGACGCGAGCAAACTCGGCACCGCCCGGGGAAAGCTCGTCCTGTCGACGACGCCGCCCGGCGCGCCGGAGATCGTGGACGTCGGCTCCGGGGACGCGGCCCTCAACGTCTCCTGGAAGGCGCCGACCGGCTCCCCGCTCGCGGAGAGCTTCGTCGTCGAGGCGACGTTCGTCTCCACGATGACGGCGGCCACGGACCCCGTGCTCGTCCACAGCTCCGCGCGCCTGACCGCCACGAGCAGCTACCGCCTGACCGATCTCGTCAACACGGTGAACTACTCCGTCCGCGTGTTCGCCTTCTCGACCGCGGACAACCGGAGCACCGCCTCTCCGGCGATGCCCGGCAGGCCGGAGTTCGCGAACAACTTCTGGGGGAAGTACAAGGAAGAAGGCGGGCAGGAGCAGGGCGGCTGCGGCGCGGGAGCCGCAGGCCCCATCGCGCTCCTCGTCGCCGCTGCCGCTCTCGCCCTCGCCCGGAGGCGCTCGTGAAGCGCGCTGTCCTCGCCGCGCTGCTCACGGTGCTCGCCACGTCCGCGCGCGCCGAGTCTCCGCGCTGGGGCTCGTTCGAGGTGACCGCGGGGACCTACCTCCCCAACATCGACTCCGAGTTCGCCGGCACCACGGCGCCGTATGCGGCGGCGTTCGGGACGAGCGGGAGCTGGATGTTCCGCGTGGGAGCGTCGCGCGCCCTGCTCACCGGGTTCGGGTCCCTCGAGCTCGGCGTCGCCGCTGGCTTCATGCGGGTGCCCGGGCACGCGGTGAAGCTCGACGGCACCCGCTCCGCCGACGAGACGAGCCTCAAGGTCATCCCGACGAGCGCCACGTTGACCTACCGCCTCGACGTGCTCGCGGACCGGTACTCCATCCCGTTCGCGCCCTACGGCCGGGTCGCGTTCGAGCGCTACAACTGGTGGGTCACCGACGGCGAGGGCGACTCGGCGCAGACCGGCGCCACGAACGGTTGGTCCGTCGCGGCCGGCCTCGCGCTCCTGATCGACGTCTTCGACAGGGACCTCGCGCGCGAGCTCGACAACGACTCGGGAGTGAACCACACGTACGTATTCTTCGAGGCCCGGAAGACCTCGATCGACGACTTCGGGTCCAGCAAGAGCTGGGATTCCTCGGACAAGGGCCTGTCGTACGCGGGCGGGCTCCTGTTCGTCTTCTAGAGGGCCGCTCGCGCCGGCGGAGCCTCGTCCGGCCGCCCTGGCTCGCAGTCGCTACAGCTTGCGGTGCTTCAGCGCCGGGAGCTCCTGGCGCACGCGCTCGAGCCGCGCGCGGTTGAACGGCGCGACGCAGACGCCCTCGCCGTCGGCGCAGCGCGCGAGCACGACGCCCCACGGGTCGACGATCATCGCGTTCCCGAAGGTCTGCCGCGTCGAGGAGTGGCGGCCGACCTGCGCCGGCGCGACGACGTACGCGAGGTTCTCGATCGCGCGGGCGCGGACGAGCACCTCCCAGTGGTCCTTGCCGGTGAAGAGCGTGAACGCGGACGGGATCGTGATCACCTCGGCGCCGAGGCTCGCGAGCTTCCGGTAGAGCTCCGGGAACCGCAGGTCGTAGCAGACCGTGAGGCCGATGCGCCCGAGCGATGTCGGGGCCACGACCACCTTGTCGCCCGGGACGACCACCTCCGACTCGGCGTAGCGAGCGCCGTCGGGGATCTGGACGTCGAACAGGTGGATCTTCCGGTAGGCGGCGACGATCGACCCGTCGTCCGCGATGACCGCGCTCGTGTTGGCCGTCATCTTCGGGCTCGCCGACTGCTCGGCGATCGAGCCCGCGACGATGAAGAGGCCGCGGCTGCGGGCGAGCTCCCGCAGCTTTGCGAGCGTCGGCCCCTCGAGCGTCTCCGCCCCCGCGAGGCGTGCCTCCTCGGGTCCCATGAAGGCGAAGTTCTCGGGCAAGCCGACGAGCTTCGCCCCGAGGTCCGCGGCCTCGTTCACGAGCCGCAGCGCGGTGTCGAGGTTCTTCTGGCGATTGGCCGTCGACGTCATCTGGACGGCGCCCATGAGGTATGCGGATGGGGGCATGGGTTTTCCTTACCATGGCGCGGCGGACGTGGGCCGTCCGGAGCCGCAAAGCTCCGGTTGCCGAGCGCGCCGCGCTAGACTGGCTGCGATGCAGAGCTTCTACACGACCTTCGAGGCAGCACGGCTTCTCGGCGTTTCGCTCCCGACGGTCGTGAACTGGATCAAGGGCCGGCGCATGAAGGCGCACCGGACCCCGGGTGGGCATCGCCGGATCGCGCGCGAGGAGCTCGCCGCGTTCATGCTCCGGCACGGGATGCCTGTGCCCGGGGAGCTCTCGGGCGCCGCCCCGGCCCGCCGCAAGGCGCTCGTGGTGGGTGAGCCAGGGGCAGGGCGCGAGGGGGCGGCGCGCCAGCTCGTCGCCGCGGGCTACGCGGTCGAGCAGGCCTCCCCCGGCTTCGCCGCGGGCGCCGCCGCAGCGCGCTTCGAGCCGGATGTGCTCGTCGTGCACGTGCCCGCGCCCGACGGGGGCGAGTCGGTGCGCGCGGCTCGGCTCGATCGGGACCTCGCGGCCGTGCCGATCGTCGCGGTCGCGCCGCGCACATGGGCCGTCGATCTCGTGGAGGCGGGCTGCGCGGCGGCCGTCGCTCCACCCCTCGGCGATGGCGCGCTTGCGGGTGCGGTGGAGGCGGCCCTCCAGGCGCTGACTCCCCGCGCGGGTCCTGGCAGGCCTCGGCGCAAGGCCCCCCGCCCGAAGCGCAACCGTTCGCCCTGAGCGTGCTCCGCGCCGCCCTCGCCGTCCTGGCCGCCCTCCGCTCACCACGAACGGGGCAGCGATAGCGGTCGCCAGGGCCCCTTCCCGGCCCTACATTGAAGCCCCGCTCCCCCGCCGCTATGCTCACCTGGGAGCCCTCCGGGCGCTCCCTGAGCGATGCTCCGCGCCGTCCTCGCCGTCCTGGCCGCCCTCGTCGCGGCCCGCGCCACCGCGGCGGCTCCCCGCCGCCACGTGGACCCCGAAGCGATCCGCGAGGCCCGCCGCGAGTCCGGAGAGCGGTTCGCCTCGGCCCGCGCCATCGCCCACTACCTCGACGCGCGCCGGGCCGACCGGGCGGGCGACACCGCGAAGACGCTCGAGCACCTGCGGCTCGCGGTGACCTACGACGAGGAGTCTCCGGAGCTCCGCGTCTCGCTCGCCGAGGCGCTCGCCGACTCGGGGCGGCTCGAGTCCGCCGAGGGCGAGGTGCGGCGCGCGCTCGAGCTCGTCACCGTCGGCCCGACCGCGTCGGACGCGCAGGTGCTCCTCGGCCGGATCGCCGGAGCACGCCGGCAGCCGGAGCAGGCCGCGCTCGCCTACCGCACCGCCATCCGCCTCGAGAAGGGCCTCGCCGCGGACGGCTCGCGCCCCGAGCCCGACCCGTGGCGCCTCCTCGCCGCCCTCTACCTCGACGCCGGCGACGAGGAGGCGGCGGTCCGGACGCTCGAGGATCTCGTGGTGCAGCTGCCCGGCGACGGGGTCGGCTTCCGCGAGCTCGGGCGAGCGATCCTCGATCGCCACGAGCCCGGGCGCGCCGAGCGCCACCTGCGGCGCGCGGCGCAGCTCGATCACCGCGACGTCGAGGCGCTGCGGCTGCTCGCGCAGGCGCACGATGCGCTCCGGCGCGACGCGGAAGCGCGGGAGGACCTGCTCGCGGTGCTGCGCATCGATCCGGACGACGAGCGCGCGCTGCTCGCGCTCGGCAAGCTCGCCGCCACGCAGGGTGACGTCGCGGGCGCGCGCGAGTGGTTCCACCGCTACGTCCGGTCCTCGCCGGACGCCGCGGCCGCCCACGTGCGCGTCGTGTTCCAGTGGCTCGAGGGGCGCCTCGGCGTCGAGGCGCTCGCGGCGGCGCGTGCGGGGCTGAAGGACGCCGGGCCGGATCAGCGGCTCCGCTTCGCGGAGGGGCTCGCCCTTCAGGAGTTGCGGCGCTGGCCGGAGTCGGCGGAGGCGCTCGCGGCGGTCCGGGCCGACGCGGGCGAGCTGTTCGTGTCCGCGCGGGTCGCGCTCGCGGACGCGCTCTCTCGCGCCGGCCGCCACGTCGAGGCCGAGCGCGCACTCGAGGCACCGCTCGCGGCCGAGCCGCGGGACGCCCGCCTGCTCACGATGCGCGCCTCGGTCCTCGACCGCGCCGGGCGGTCGGCCGACTCGGTCGCGCTCCTGCGCCGCGCGGTCGGCGAGCGCGAGCGCGCGAAGATCGACACCGACCTCCCCGAGCTCTACGTGGCGCTCGCCGACAGCCTCGTGCGGGTGGGCCGTCCGCAGGAGGCGATCGCCGCGCTCGAGGGGGCCCTCGCGACCCGGCCGCGGGACGAGGAGCTCCTCTTCGCGCTCGGCGCGGCCTACGATCGCGCCGGCCGGGCCGACGTCGCGCTCGCGCAGATGCGCGCGCTGCTCGCGGTGAATCCCGAGCACGCCGAGGCGATGAACTTCGTCGGGTACTCGTACGCGGAGCAGGGCGTCCGCCTCGAGGACGCGGAGCGCATGGTGCGCCGCGCGCTCGAGCTGAAGCCTCGCTCCGGCCACATCCTCGACTCACTCGGCTGGGTGCTCTTCCGGCGCGGCGATCCGCGGCGCGCCGTGGAGGTGCTCGAGCAGGCCGAGGCGCTCTCCGGGCCCGACGCGACGATCCTGGAGCACCTCGGGGACGCGTACCGGGCCGTCGCGCGGCTCGGCGACGCGGCGCAGGCCTACCGGCGCGCGCTCGCGGGCGTCGGGGAGGAGCTCCCCGCCGAGCGCGGGAAGCGGCGCGCCTCCCTCGAGCGAAAGCTGCGCGACGTCACCGAGCGCGCCGGGCGGCGCTGAAGACCCGGCGCCTCGGGCCCCGCTCGGCTCGTCCTGAGCCTGTCGCCTCTCCGTTCGCCCTGAGCCTGTCGAAGGGCCGCTTGACCGGGCCCGGACGCGCCGCTACGGTCCCCCGCCGATGCTCCCCTCCTTCCCGACCGAGGCCGAGGCCCGTCACGAGGAGGGATTCCTCAACTCCGCCGACCACCTGCGCCTGTTCTGGCAGCGGTACACGCCCGCGCGCGCCAAGGCGACGGTGCTCGTGCTCCACGGCGCGGGCGACCATTGCGGCCGCTACCCAGGGATCACCGCCGCGCTCGTCCGCGCCGGCTTCCAGGTCGCGCTCATGGACTTCCGCGGCCACGGGCAGTCCGACGGCCGCCGCTGGCACGTGGACGGCTTCGGCGACTACCTGCACGACGTGGACGCGTTCGTCGCGAAGCTGTCGCAGGACGGCATGGCGGGCGAGCGGCTCTTCGTGCTCGGGCACAGCCAGGGCGGGCTCATCACCACGCTCTGGGCGCTCAAGCACCAGCGGCTCCTCTCGGGCGTCGTCCTGTCGTCGCCCTTCTTCCGGCTCGCGCTCAAGCCGCCCGCCGGCAAGGTGCTCGCCGCGCGGATGATCGGGCGCGTCGTGCCGTGGCTGCCGGTCTCGGCCGGCCTCGATCTCGCGAAGCTGACGAGCGACCCGGAGCTGCAGCGCTGGACCGACCGGGATCCGCTCTACGGGCGCAAGACGACGCCGCGCTGGTTCGAGGAGTCGGGGCGCGCGCAGCTCGAGGCCGTCCGGCGCGCCGGCGAGCTCGAGGTGCCGCTCCTCGTCCTGGCCGCGGGCGCCGACGAGATCGCCGACGTGTCGGCGGCGCGCGCGTTCGTGGAGGAGGCGTCCTCTCGCGACAAGCGCATCGTGGTGTACGACGGCTTCCGACACGAGATCTTCAATGAAGTGCGCCGCGCAGAGCCGATCGGCGAGGCCGTCGCCTGGCTGGACGCACACGCGCGCTGACGCACCGGCGCGCGGGCGTTGACTGCCCCCTCGACCGCCCTCTATCCTGACCCTCGTCTCTCTTTCACTCCCGTAGGCGCTCGGGGTGAAGTTCCCCCGGAGGAAGCAAAATCCATGGCTGGAATCGAGAAGGTTCCGTCGCCGCGAAGCGGCGCACACACGGTGATCGGAAGCTCGATCGTCATCGACGGCGAGATCTCTGGTGACGAGGACCTCGTCATCCAGGGCACCGTGAAGGGCCGCATCAGCTTGCGGGAGAGCCTCTTCGTCGAGGGCTCCGGCGTGATCGAGGCGGACATCGAGACGGCGAACGTCGAGGTGTCGGGCCAGGTCACCGGCAACATCGCGGCGAGCGACAAGGTGGAGCTGAAGGCCGACTGCAAGGTGGTCGGCGACATCCGCGCGCCGCGCATCCTGATCGCCGACGGCGCGACCTTCAAGGGCAACGTGGACATGGACGTCAAGGAAGCGAAGGGGAAGTGACCGTGACCACTGACGGCACCACCATCATCGGCGAATCGATCCTCATCAGCGGCTCCTTGAACGGGGACGAGGACCTCACGGTCCGCGGCCGCGTCGAGGGCACGCTCACCCTCACGAAGACCCTCGTCGTCGAGCCGACGGGCGTCGTGAAGGCCGAGGTCCAGGTCAGGAACTGCGTGATCGCCGGCGTCATCGTCGGCAACGTCACGGCGACCGAGTCGGTCGAGATCACGAAGGAGGGGCGGATGGTCGGCGACATCGCCGCGCCTCGCGTGATCATCGTCGACGGCGCGTCGTTCCGCGGCCGGATCGACATGGGCGAGGTGGACGTGGACGGAGGCCGTGGGTCGGTGACCCGCGTCGCCGCCCCCGCTGCGCGCCCGGCGCTCCGCCCGTCCTTCTCCCGCCCGGCCGCGAAGCCGGTCGAGGCGAAGAAGAGCGACGAGAAGGTCGCGTCGATCGCCGCCCCGCGCCCCCCCGGCCCCCCCGCCCCCGTGGCGATGGGCGCCGTGAAGCGCAAGGTGATCGTGAAGCGGAAGTAGTAGAGGTCGGGCCATGGAGCTCGAGCCCCGCACGACGGCGCCGGCCCACGCGACCGGTGCCGTCGAGTTCGTTCCGCTCGCCGACATCGCGGAAGACGCGACCTTCCGGCTCCGCGACGCCGGCGATCTCGCCGCGCTCGCGGCGTCGATCGGGCGTCTCGGGCACCTCGTCCCGGTCGAGCTCCGCCCGCTCCCCGCCGGCCCGGACGAGCCGGTGCGCTACCAGGTGGTGGCGGGCTTCCGGCGTCTCGGCGCGCTGCGGCTGCTCGCGCGCGAGCGGGTCCTCGCCCGCGTCCATGCGGTCCTCGACGACGAGGACGCCTGGGCGATCGCCCTCGCGCAGGCGCTCCTCGGGGAGCCGCTGCGCGCGTCCGAGCTCGAGGCGCTCCGGGCGCGGCTCGCCGCGTCGCGGACGGCGCCCTGGGCGGACGAGCTCGTGGACGAGGCGCTCGTGCGGGCCCCGGTCGAGCCGGACGAGCGGGAGCGCTTCCTCGCGTTCCTCTCCGGGGCGGAGGCGCCGGAGCCGGGCGCAGAGGGCGGCGACCGCGGGGCCGAGGAGGAGGCCGACGGTGACGAGCCCACGCCGGAGGCGGACGCGGACGCGGCGGCCGTGGAGGTCACGCCCGAGGAGCTCGTCGAGGACCTCGCGCAGCGTATGTTCGACGTGAACCAGGATCTCGCGCTCGCGTACGACGCGTGGGCCGACCTCCCGGAGGAGGGGCGGAGGATGATCGTCGATCAGGCCAGGTACGTGGCGGAGCTGCTCCCCCACCTGAAGGTAGGCCGGCGATGAGCCTCGTGGAGGATCGCGCGCGGCTGCTCGAGCTGCTCCGCACGCTGTCGTTCGAGCGCCGGAAGGTCGTCCTCGCCTCCGGGCGGGAGAGCGACTTCTACATCGACTGCAAGCGGACCGCGCTCACCGCCGAGGGACACGTCCTCATCGGCCGCCTCCTCCTCGAGCGCGTCCGCAAGATCCAGCCGCTCGTGCGCGGCGTCGGCGGGCTCACGCTCGGCGCGGACCCGATCGCGAGCGCGGTCGCCCTGACGAGCTTCCTCGAACGGACTCCGGTCGACTCCTTCATCGTGCGCAAGGAGCCGAAGGGGCACGGCACCGGCCAGTGGATCGAGGGGCGCAAGACGATCCCGGACGGCAGCCGCGTCGTCGTGATCGAGGACGTCGTGACGACCGGCGGCAGCGCGCTCAAGGCCATCGAGCGCTGCCGGGCCGAGCAGCTCGTTCCGGTCGCGTGCGTGGCGCTCGTGGACCGGCTCGAGGGGGGGCGCGAGGCGATCGAGGCGCAGGGCGTCCCGCTCGACCCGCTCTTCACCCGAAAGGACTTCATCCCGTGAGCGCCCGCCTCGCAGCCGTCGCCGCAGCCGCCGCGCTCGCGGGGTGCTCGCTCCTCCCGCGGGCGCCCGCCCCCACCACCATGCAGGGGGAGTGGGCCGAGCTGCGCGACCAGGCCACCCGGCGGGCGTTCCTGTACGACGGCCTCAAGCACCGCGCCACCGCCACCGCGACGCACCTGTCGCTCGCCGTGCGCGAGGCGCGCGCGCGCCGGCTCGCGATCTGGTTCGGCTGGACGCAGGGGGAGCTCGACGAGCGGCTCGCGCTCGAGCGGACGGAGGCGGCCGAGGGAGAGGAGTTCTTCCTCAGCTTCTACACGGCCGAGCCGCGCGACAACGATCTCGACGCGCCGAGGAGCGTGTGGCGCACCGCGGTGAAGGTGGACGGCGGGGACCTCGTCGCCCGCCGGCTCACCTCGATCGATCGCGACGCGACGACCGTCGGGCTCTACCCGTACATCGGCCCGTTCGACATCGCGTATCGGGTGATGCTGCCCTCCTCGTCGGCGGGGCCGATCGCCGGGCGCGAGTTCACGCTCGAGATCGCGAGCGCGCGCGGGAAGGTGTCGATCGACTTCGGCGCGCCGAACGGCACCATCACGCCGCAGGAGCCGGCACCGGCTCCTTGAGGGTAGGGGAGCGGCGCTCGAGGCGTGCGCTCCCCGCGATCACTCCAGGTCGCCGCGGGTCAGCACGGTGTCGCGCACCCAGCGCTCGTCCGGCTTCGGGTGGTCGAGCAGGTAGTGGAGCCCGCGCGACTCCTTCCGCTGCCGCGCGCACTCGACGACCAGCATCGCGACGTCGGCGAGGTTCCGAAGCTCGACGAGGTCGGGCGTGAGCTTGTACTGCCAGTAGTAGTCGCGGATCTCGTCGCGCAGGACCTTGATGCGCGTCTTCGCCCGCTCGAGCCGCTTCAGCGTCCGGACGATCCCGACGAAGTTCCACATCGTCCGGCGCAGCTCGTCCCAGTTGTGCGTGACGACGACGCCCTCCTCGGGATCGAGCGCGTCGCCGGGGTTCCAGGGCGGGATCGCCGGGCCCGGGCCGCTCGCCTCGGCGAGGTCGTCCACCGCGCGCAGCGCAGCGCGCCGGCCGAACACCGCGCCCTCGAGGAGCGAGTTCGAGGCGAGGCGGTTCGCGCCGTGCAGGCCGGTGCAGGAGCTCTCGCCGATCGCGTAGAGCCGCGGCAGGGAGGTGCGGCCCATGAGGTCCGTCACGACGCCGCCGCACATGTAGTGCGCGGCGGGGACGACCGGGATCGGCTGCACCGCCATGTCGATCCCGAACTCCTTGCAGGTCGCGTAGATGTTCGGGAAGTGCTCGAGCAGGAAGCTCTTCGGCAGGTGCGACATGTCGAGGAACGCGCAGTCGTCCCCGCGCCGCTTCACCTCCGCGTCGATCGAGCGCGCCACGACGTCCCGCGGCGCGAGCTCCTTGCGCGGGTCGTAGCGGATCATGAACGCCTCGCCCGCGGCGTTGCGCAGGATGCCGCCCTCGCCGCGGAGCGCCTCGCTGATGAGGAAGTTCTTCGCCTGCGGGTGGTAGAGGCAGGTCGGGTGGAACTGGAAGAACTCCATGTTCGCGACGCTCGCGCCGGCGCGGTACGCCATCGCCACGCCGTCGCCCGTCGCCACGTCGGGGTTCGACGTGTAGAGGTAGACCTTTCCGGCGCCGCCCGTCGCGAGCACCGTCACCCGCGCCGAGACCGCCGCGATCTCGCCGGAGGCGCGGTCGAGCACGTAGGCGCCGATGGCGCGGTTGGGTCCGCCGAGGCCGAGCTTGCTGCTCGTCACGACGTCCACCGCGATCTGGTCCTCCACGATCCGGATCCCACGCGCGGCGCACGCGCCGAGGAGGGCGCGCTCGATCTCGCGCCCGGTCGTGTCCTTCGCGTGGGCGATGCGCCGCCGCGAGTGACCGCCCTCCCGGGTGAGGTGGAGCTTCTCCGGGGACTCCTCGTCGAACTCGACCCCGAGGGCGAGGAGCCAGCGGATCCGTTCGGGGCCCTCCCGGACGGTCACCTCGACCGCCTCGCGCTTGCACAAGCCAGCGCCCGCGACGAGCGTGTCCTGCACGTGGAGGTCGAACGCGTCGTCGTTCGCGAGCACGGAGGCGATGCCCCCTTGCGCGTACTGGGTCGACCCCTCCGAGCGCTGGCGCTTCGTGAGGACGAGGACCGAACCGTGATCCGCAGCCTGCAGCGCGAACGTGAGACCGGCGATGCCACCACCGAGCACGAGGAAGTCGACCTGCTCCCCGGAGAGGGCCGTCATGGCATCGATCTGTAGTCCATGTACGGAGCTGTCGGGGAATAAAGTTGTCCGCCCGAGCGTGCTGCTGGTACCTTTTCCGATAATGCCCGTCGTTCGTCCACTCCTCGCCCTCGTGCTCGTCGGCCTGCTCGGTCGGCCTGCGCTCGCCGTCGCCGAGGAGGTCTTCTCCTACCAGGACGACGAGGGCGTGCTGCACTTCTCCAACGCGCCGACCGACCGGCGCTTCCGTCAGGTGAACCGCACCGGCGGCTCGCCCATCTATCGAAAGCCGGCGCAGGCGCGCGCTCGCCCGCTGCCGGCGAGCGCGCGCGTCGGCTCGAAGCTCGAGCGCTTCCGCGAGCACATCCGCACGGCGGCGGGGAAGTACCGGCTCCCGGAGGCGCTCCTCTTCGCGGTGATGGCGGTCGAGTCGAACTACGATCACCGGGCGCTCTCCGAGAAGGGCGCGATGGGGCTCATGCAGCTCATGCCCGGCACCGCGCGAGACATGTACGTGGACGACGCGTGGGATCCGGCGCAGAACATCGAGGGCGGCGCGCGATACCTGCGGGTGCTCGCGAACCAGTACGCCGGGGATCCGGTCCAGGTGCTCGCGGCGTACAACGCCGGGCCGGAGGCGGTGCGGCGCGCGGGCGGCGCGGTACCGAACATCCCGGAGACTCGCGAGTACGTGCGCAAGGTCGTGGAGCTCTGGAAGGCCTACGAAGCGGGGCGGTGACGAGTGGTTCGGCTGGCGGGCGGCGACGAGGTCGAGGGACTCGACGAGGAGTTTCTGTTCCACCTCCAGCGGGGGTCGGAGCTGCTCGTCCGGGGCGAGGCCGAACCCGCGCGCGCGTCGCTCGAGCGCGCGCTGGAGCTGCGGCAGAAGGACGTGAAGGTCCTCGGCCTGCTCGGGCAGGCCTACTACCGGCTCTCCCGCTTCGACGACGCGGCCAAGGTGTGGCAGCGGCTCGTGGACGACAACCCGGTCGAGCCGTCGGCGCGCGTCAACCTGGGCCTCGCCTGCCTCAAGGCGAAGCGCCACCCGGAGGCGGTGAAGCAGCTCGAGATCGCGCTCGACCTGAACCCCGAGCACAAGAAGGCGATGGGGTACCTCGGGCTCGCGCTGCTCGAGTCGGGGAACCTCACCCGCGCGCGCGAGTGGTTCAAGAAGGCGGGCTCCGACCAGATGGTCGCCCGCTGTGACGATCTCATCGCCGGCCGCGGCGCGGCCGCGGCACACCCCGCCGCCGATCCGGCCGCGCGCGACGCGGAGGCGGCCGCCGAGGCCGAGGCGGAGGCGCCGACCCCCGAGCCGCTCCGCACCCCGCCCCCCGGCGCCGACGCCGCGTACCAGCCCCCGGCCGAGCAGGCGGTGCTCGGGACGTGGGCCGCGTCGCGGCTCGTGAAGCCCTCGCCGGGCGAGGTGTTCTCGATCGTCGCGGGAACGCTCTCGGTGGCGGTGCGCGGCGACGTACGGGTCCGGCTCGACGGGCTCTTCGCGACGCAGGGACACGTCGGGCTCGCGGGCGAGGTGAAGCGCTTCCGCGGCCGCGCGACCGACAAGCCGTTCGGGGAAGGCCCGACGCGCATGCACCGCGTGTCCGGTGACGGCGTGCTGCTCTACCGCGTGCAGGGGCGGCGCTTCAGCGCGCTCGACCTCGGCGCCGACGCCGCTTACCTCCGCGAGGAGGTGCTGTTCGGGTTCGAGGACGGGATCGCCTTCGAGAACGGGCGCGTGCCGTCTTCCATCTCCGCCGAGCTGAACCTCGTCCACCTGCGGGGCCGCGGGCGGTTCCTGCTCTCCACGATCGGCGAGCCGGTCGCGGTGGACGTCGCGCCGCAGGCGCCGCTCAAGGTGCCGCTCGCCGCGCTCGTCGGCTGGATCGGCGCGCTCACGCCGCGGGTCTGCGCGCTGCTCGACGAGCCCGCCGACTCCGCGGAGCCGGTGGTGGTCGCGGTCGAGCTCGCCGGCGAGGGCCGCGTCCTCGCCGATCCGGGCGCGGGCTTCGGCGTGGAGGGGTAGCGTGCCTCGGTCGCTCCGCCGGGAGTTCCTGAACGCGCCGAACGCGATCACGCTCGCGCGGATCGCGATGATCCCGGTGTTCCTCTGGTTCACCTTCCACGAGTCGCGCGTCGACAGCTTCCTCGCCGCGATGATCTACGCGGTGACCGGGACGACCGACTTCCTCGACGGCTGGATCGCCCGGAAGAAGGGGCTCGTCACGGTGATCGGGAAGTTCCTCGACCCGCTCGCGGACAAGCTCATCGTGATGGCGGCGCTCATCATGCTCGTCCACCTGGGGCGGGTCGCCGCCTGGGTCGTGATCGTGGTGATGGCCCGCGAGTTCATCGTGACGGGGCTGCGGACCATCGCGATGAGCGAGGGGATCGTCATCCCGGCAGGGCAGGAGGGGAAGTCGAAGACCGCCTTCCAGGTCGCGGCGATCACCTTCCTCCTGCTCCACTACGAGTACCCGGTCGACGCGGTCCTCTTCACCTTCGACCTCGACGCGAACCGGGTGGGGACGTGGCTCCTGTACGTCTCCCTCTTCTTCTCGGTGTGGTCGGCCTGGAACTACTTCGCCGGGTTCATCCGGGCGGTCTACCGGCCGCAGGGCCGCCCAGAGGCCCCTTGACACTCTCCGGCGCTCTTTCTATAACGCTGCACCTTCGCAGCCTTTTTGCGGGAATAGCTCAGCGGTAGAGCATCGCCTTGCCAAGGCGAGGGTCGACGGTTCAAATCCGTTTTCCCGCTCCATGTAAGGGCCGGATGTTCCAGGGGAAACTCGGATCTCCGGCCCTTCTTTTTTCTGCTCACAGTCATCGGGTAGCAACCGGGTAACAAGCCCGTTCCCGACGGCCGCGCGGCGGGGGTCCTCCGTGCGCACGCTCGGCGCGCTCCCGCCCACGTCCGTGGGCAGCGTCGCGATCGCGGCGCGCAGGTCCTCGACGTCGAGGTGCCCGTACGTCCCGAGCGTCGTGCGGAGGTCGTGGTGGCGCATGATGCGCTGAACCCGGTGCGGGTCCACTCCGGCCCGTAGGAGCAGCGTGGCCGTCGTGTGGCGCAGGTCGTGGAAGCGGAGCGGCCGGGGGAGCGCGCGGGGCCAGAGGGTCATGCCGCAGACAGGGCACCGGCGCGGCGACGCGTCGCCGTGCCGCTCCACGTGAGCCGTGCCGCGCGCTCGGCATCGACGACAGGTGTGCTCGTAGCCGTCCACCAGGCCGGCCCGCGCGAGGGCGGTGCGCAGGATCTTCTGCGGGTCCGCCTCCCGCGTCCGCATCCGGCCATCGGGCCACGGGAACACGAGCTCGCCGGGCGAGTGCATCGCGGCCTCGAGGAACGGCACGAGCGGGAGCGCGATCGGAAGCGCGTCCGCGTGCCCGCCCTTCGTCGTGTCGCGGTCGTACGAGCGGGCGACGAGGATGGCTCGGAGGGGAAGGTCCACGTCCGTCTTGAGGAGCCCGAACAGCTCCCCCTTGCGCATGCCGGTGTAGAGCGCCGCGGCGAAGACGCCGCGCCAGTAGTCGGGCACGTGCGGCAGCAGGACCGGGACCTCCTCCGCGCGCAGGGTGGCGTACGCCCGGCGCGGCACGCGCCTCGTCTCGACGGCCGCGACCGGGTTCGCGCCGGTCCAGAGCTGGGCCTTGATGGCGCGGGCGAACACGGTGTGCAGGACGGCTCGCAGCTTGTTCACCGACGCGGGCGCGGCGCCGTCCCGCTCCATCTCGCGGAGCCGCCCGTCGAGCGCCGCCGGCGCGACCTGGGCGAGGGGAACGTCCCCGAGCGCCGTGCGCGTTACGTGCAGTTCGAGCCGGCGCCGCTCGCCGTCCACGCTCGCCTCCGGGCAACGCTCGCGAAGCCACCAGGAGCAGAGTTCGCCCAGGCTCATGGTCGCGTCGGACGGTAGCGGGTCGAGGCCATGCCGCTGCCGCTCAGCGCGCCGCTCCAGGTCCTGCGCGAGCCGCCGTGCCTCGGTCTTGTTCGCCGCCTTCGTCGCGAGGGCGCGCCACGCGCCGGTGGCGTCCTTGACCCTCGCGTACCACGTGCCGCGCTTCTGGTAGACGCTCGCCATTCGCTCTCCGTTGGAACGCAGGTACTACGGCGCCGGCTGCTACTGGTGCCCCGCCGGAAACCAGACCCCGCGATTCGTCGGGGGCAGCATGTTCGGGAGGACGTGCCCGGCATCGAGCGTCGAGACGTCGACGTCCTCGACCACGCGACGCACCCGCGGGAACGCGGAGCCGCGGAAGACGGCGTTCGCAAGGAGGCGTCGCGCATCCTCCTCGTTGTACGCGGTGACACCGCAGCCGAGCCGGGCACCGAGCGGCAGCGCGCCGGCCTCGAACTCGAACCAGTACCTGTGCAGGAGTCGATTCGTCATCTGGAACCTGAGGGCTGGACGTCTTCGGGCGTGACCTGCTCGCATGCCGTCCTCGATGTGATCACGCCGCGTCAGGCCAGGCAACGGCACTCACCGACACCGCGGCAGCTGCACGACTTTTCCGGCGCGCTCGCCCCGCACCCAGGCGCGGAGCGTGGCGGGGTCGAAACGGACGGCACGCCCGAGCCTGACCGCCGGGAGCGAGCCCGACCGTGCCGCCGTGTAGACCCAGCTCTCGGACATGCCCAGGAACGTGGCAGCTTCGGTGGGGCCC
The DNA here is from genome assembly GCA_963736795.1 of uncultured delta proteobacterium. Taxonomy (GTDB): domain Bacteria; phylum Myxococcota; class Myxococcia; order Myxococcales; family Anaeromyxobacteraceae; genus Anaeromyxobacter. The sequence continues at coordinate 119,249 of CAVTRF010000004.1, forward strand.
CACAGCCGATCGTCGTGCGGCACGGGCACGCGCGCAAGCACATCCGCGCCGCTCGACTCAGCGGAAACGCTGACAGGCGCGGAAGTCACGCGTGCGCCAACGGCGCCCGTGCTCGCGCGCGTGCCTTCGGCACGTGCGCCACGCGTGTCGCGTGCGGTGGCCGTGCCGTGCGCCGTGCCCGGACGCATGCCGCACGCGGCGAACGGTGCCCGTGGGTGCGCATTCCGGCCAACGTGAACGCTTAGATCGCGGCATCGTGATCGCTCAGATCGGCCATCGTGAACGGAGCGAAGCGACGCTGGTGGGTCACTTGGTGGCGGCGGAGTCCTCCTTCCGTCGAGAGGGGCCCTTTAGCACGATGCGGTGAGCGTTGTGGAGGACGCGGTCGCAGATCGCGTCGGCCATTGTCGGGTCGCCGAGATGGTCGTGCCACTTCGCCGGCGGGACCTGGCTGGTGATGATGGTCGAGCGCGTGCCGTAGCGGTCCTCGAAGATCTCGAGGAGGTCGCGCCGCTCCTGATCCTCGGGCGGCGCGAGGCCCCAATCATCAATGACGAGCACGTCGGCGCGCGCGAGGCGGCCGAGGAGCTGCGTGTACGTGCCATCGGCGTGGGCGGGCGTGAGCTCGTCGTTGAGGCGCGTCGCGCGCCGGTAGATCGCGCGGAGCCCATTCCGACACGCCTGCTGGGCGAGGGCGCAGGCGACGTAGGTCTTGCCCGTGCCGGTCATGCCGGTGATGACGACGTTCTGGTGCTCTTCGATCGATCGACAGGACGCGAGCTGGCGAATCACTGGACTTCTCGAGCTCGCGGCGCGCCGGATATACGGGCACATTTTCCATGCCGCGAATCTTGGTGCGGAAAGTGCGCAGGAACCAGGCCGTGAGCCTGATTGGCAGGGGAAAGCTGAATGCAATCCGCTGCGGGCGCTCGCCGGGGGCCTGCTGGATACGCAGGTGCAGCCAGCGGGCATTGCGCGATTCTGCGCCAATCACCAGCACAATCACGCCGAGGGCAAAGGGGATTGTGGCGCAGAAAAACCAGAAGCCCAGGCCACGCGACTGCAGGGCCCAAAACATCCACAAACCACCCAGGACCGTGATGGCGGCGCCGATCCATACCGGAACCATCCAATAACTCTTCCAGCGCTCAAAATCTTCGCGGCGGGCGTCGTCCACGATCTCGGGTTGGACGGGCGCTTCGGCGGCAGGCGGGTCTGCAGCGCCGACGGCCTCCCAACCTGGGCCAGTGGCCGTGGAGGGAACTGTTTCAGGAGCGTTCACAAATCCGGGCGCGGGGCTGGCATCCAGCGGGGGTGGCAGAACAGCCGCGGAGATAGGCTCCCCAAGGTCCGCAGCGGCGTCTTCTTCAAGATCAGCCTGATCCTGCAAGGCGGCGAGCAGGCGCAGGCCTTCTTCAGCGTTGATCTGGCCGCTGTCGATCATTTCCAGAATACGGATCCGTTCAGCCGAATTATCCATGACTGTGATCTGCTACTCCTTACCTTCCAGGGCGGAGAGAAGCTGTTCGGCTTGCTCCAGGGTGATTTTCTTCTGCTCCAGCATGCGCAGGATGGCCAGGCGTTCTTCGTCGCTGACAGCTTCCTTGGGCGGGACTGGGGGGCCTTGCGAGCCTCCGGGGGTGGGCGGGAAATTCACATGAAAAGCGCCGCGCCCGAAGCGCGCCCCCCAGGTACCCTGGCCTGGCCGCTGGCCTGGCCGCTGGCTTGACCCTTGACTTGCGCGCTGCTCATCGCGGCGGCGGCCTGCTTCTAACTTGCGTTCCAGTTTCTCCTGCGCCCGGCGCACTTTCTCCTGGGCCTGGGCGTTCGAACGCTCGCTGCGCTCGCGCGCCTGGCGCATAATCCGCTCGGCTTCGTCAGCAGACATGCCGGCGCGGCCCAGCGAGGCGGTCAGGGTGGCCATTTGCTCGTTGAGCTGGCGGTTCATCATCCCCAACTGGGCTTCAAGCTGCGCCTCCACCTGGCGAGCAATTTGTTCGTTAAAATCATCGGGCATGCCTGGCGGGCGGCTGCCGGCGCTGGCAGCTTCGTCCTCGTCCAGGCCAGAATCGCGGGCGGACAGGTAAATCGAGCCGCCGGCGGTGATGTTCATTGTCCCCGAGCCATCGCCCAGGGTCAGCTCACAAGTTTCCTCCTGGGTGACTTTTCGTTCGTCGGGCAGCCTGACGGTGATAAAACCGCCGCTGTTTAAATTCAAGCGCAGGCTGGCGTCTTCCGGCAAGCGCACATGGACGTTGCCGCCCGCTTCGAGCTGATATTGGCTGCCCATCATCAGGCTTAAACGCAAGCGCATGTTGCCATCGGCGGTCACCTGGATGTCGCCCTCGACATCGCGCAGATCCAGGTTGCCATGCACATTCGCCAAACGGCAGCTCCCCTGGATATCGCGGGCAAAGACGTTGCCGTGCACCAGGTTCACCTCAAGATCGCCGGCGACCTGTTTCGCCAACAGCTCGCCATGGATCGTCTCGGCCTTGGTCTCGGCTACATTGCGCAGGAACAGCGAACCATGGACAACCCCAATCGTCAGACTATCATCCAGCAGCCGGAAGCGAGCTTCGCCCTCGACGCTGCCAACCTGGACTGCTGCGCCGGACGGCAGGCGAATTTCGCAATTCGCCTGGCAGCTCACCCGAACCACATCTTCCTGATCTTCCAGGCGCAGGTTTTGGGGATCTGCTTGTACCGCAACCTCCGGCTCATCCCAGCCTTTGACTTGTAAATTACCGGCAACCTGGTCGATAAAGACCTCGGGGGCCAGGCTGGTCGGGATTTTTTGTTTGCTCATTTGGACCTCAACTTTCTTTGAGAAGCTGCATGGCTTCTTCGGCGCTGATCAGGCCTTTATCCAGGTCATTCAAAATTCGTTGGCGCTCCTGGTCGGTCATGCCGATGTTCACCTCGCCCTGGCCTGGTTCATAGCCCAGGGCGCGAATAATCTCGTGCAGGCGATTGCGAATGGTTGGATAAGAAAGCCCAATTTCATCTTCCATGCGGTTAATTTTTCCTTCGCAGCGCACGAAAGTTTCCACAAAATCAAGCTGTTCGCGATTTAACTGGCTGAACGGGCCGGCTTCGAAGCGGCCTTCGATCGTGCTGTCACAATCCCGGCAGTGGATGCGAGTTACGGTAACTTCGCCGCCGCACAAGGGACATCTGGTTGGCAGGGTATTCATGATCTGCTCCATCTTGATTCGATATTTTCGACTACTCAATCAATATTATAACGCTTGGGTTTAATAATGTCAATATTGAATTTAATAATATTAAGGTGTGAATTAAAAAAAGTCACGTGGACGACCACGTGACTTTTTTTGATTACTCTCAGGACTAATGGCGATCGGATTGGATAAAGCTCCTGGCATTCGAGCAGGTGCAGGCGGTCACCACCAGGGCGTTGCGGGTGAGGGTGCCGGCGTAGGGCTGATCGCCATTGTGCGGCACCCAACCTTCCAGGTTGAAGGCCAGGATGCCATCCACGCCTTCGGCGGGCAGCCATTCGCCATTGTACTTGCGGGCGATATGGACATGGGTGCCGGTGGAAGTGCCGCCCTCGCAGGAAGGATGACCCACCGGGTCGCCCTGCTTGAGCGTATCGCCCACCTGGGCGCGGCCATCGCTGGCGAGGTGCAGGTAGAAGATATTCCAACCGGTGCGCTCGTCTCCATCCCCGTCCAGGTCCAGCACCACCTCGCCCACACCCGAGCGCACGACCACGCCATCGGCCACGGCGGTGGCCCATTCGGCGGTAGGCAGGCAGCCGGCAGCAACGGTTGGCGGGGCAAAATCCAGGGCGGCGTAAGGCTCGCCTTTACCCCAGGCGGTATGCGGCCCGCCGGTATAAGCCCAGACGCTGCCCGGTTCGAAGGGCAGGATAAAATTTGGCTGGACCAGGCTGCCCGGGATATGCCCGTCTATTTTTTGCCAGGGATCGCCAAACAGCTCGCGATAGGTTTGGGCAAAGCCATCCGGGGCAATTGCTCGCTGGTAGCGCTCGGGTTGATACAAAACGTTGAAATACTGATACAGGCTGGCGCTGGCAGCATTCAGCCAGGGGTCGAAGCGCTCCAGGCGGCCATCCTTGTGTTCGATGGCGAGCATGTGCGCCGTGCGGTAGGCATAGTAGCCGCTGTTGAGCAGATTCGCCGCCCAGGTGAGCTGCAGATACAGGTTCTTATGATCCCAGGATTTGTAGCCCAGAGGGATACTCGAGCACATCGGCGGAGACCTGCGGCTGGGAGAGCGCCCCGGCCTGGTATTCCAATAAGCCCAGCAGCAGGCGCGGACTGACGCTGAATTTGAGGGCCACATAGTCGACAATCTCCGCCCCGCTGCGGTTGGCGTCGGCGGCGTATTCGACGTAATTTTTCAGCCAGCCTGGGTGCCCGGCGACATAGCCAACCGTGTCAAAGCCGATCTGGGCCGGGCCATTGATAAACAGGCTGTCGGGGACGATGCGATAGGGAGATCCCCATAGGGGCAGATAGTAAATCGGGATCTTCATCGGCATGCCGGGGGGCATGGTGGTGGCGTCGAGGGGAATTTCCGGGTTTGCGGCGAGGATTTCCGCCACGCTGGTATTGAAACGTTTCGCAAGCTGGGGCAGGGTATCCCCGGTCTGAGCGGTATAGTCGACAAGCTCTCCCGGCTGGTAAAGCGGGCGAGCTGAAATTGTCTCAGGGGGGAGAATGGTGGCGGTGGGGTCAGCCTGGACAGGAGGGACTTCACCGACCAGGACAGCAGCTTCCTGGGGAACGCAGGCATTGAGCAGGATGCTCGCCAGCAGACCGCCGAGCAGGACGAATACCCGGGCGTTCGCCCAAGGTTTTTTGTTTTTAAGGATTTGCTTCATCATGTGTAGTGTCCGGCTGCATCCAGGGTTTTATCACCGGCTGCGGCTCCGGACGGGTAATATGCGTTTCAAAAGAGGCATAATTATGGGCAATGATCCTTTGCCCATCCTTTACCATTATACCTTGATAGGGGGCGGGATCCGGGCCGGCCTGGACTCGCCAACCATCCAGGACAAAAGGCAGGGTTCCCGCGGCGGCGATCCACTCGCCGTTGTATTTACGGGCAATATGCAGGTGGGTGCCAGTGGCCGGGCCGCCCTCGCACGAAGGCTGGCCGATCCGCTGCCCGGCGCGGCAGGCGCGTCCCGGCTGCGACCCGTCCCTGGCTGGCAATATGCATATAGACGATGGCCCAGCCTGTAGCCTCGCGGCCATCGCTGGGCGTCTCGCCGTCCAGGTCCTGGACGACCAGGCCCGAACCGACGCGCACCACCGGGCCATCGCCAACGGCGACAACCCAGGCGTCGGTGGGCAGGCAGCCGGTCTGCTGGCTGGCTGGGGCAAAATCCAGCGCGGCCCACGAGCCTTCTTTTTCCCAGGCTTTGTGCGGCCCGCTGGTAAAGCTCCACAGGCGGCCCGGCTCGAAGGGCAGGATGAGTTCGGGCTGGCGCACTTCTGGAGGGACAACGGGCTCAACCCCGGCGGCGCGCTCCTGGTAATCGCCGAACATCTCACGGTATAAGGATAGAAAACCGGCCTGGGGGTCGAGGGCCTGCTCCCAATCCTGAGCATTGAAGCCATTTGGGTGGAGCGCCGCCCAGGTCTGTGCGCCCAGCCTGGCGGACTGGTCGTGGGCCGCCCACAAGCGTGAAAAATAGCTGAGCAGGGCCAGGCTGCCGGGGTTTGCCGAGGACGGAGGGGCCAGCAGCCTGCCATCCGGTAAGGCGATTTCTACCTGCCAGCCTTCAAGCCCACCGTAATAGCCCGCCGAGAGCTGGTTGGCCGCCCACCACAACTGGCCATACAGCCCGTGCCAATGATAATCTTGAACGCCCAGGGCCTGGCCGCTTTCCAGCGCGGAGACAGCCGCGCCGCGCACGCAGGCGCACTGCTGTTCCAGCAGGGCCAGCAGCAGGCGGCGGGTTAATCGAATTTTCCAGGGCCACGCGGGCGAGGATATCGGCGGCGCTGGTCCAACCGCTGCTCGCCAGGTACTCTTGATGGCGGCTCAACGCCCCGCCGGCCTGTTTCAGGTAGGCGGTGATATCGAAATCCATGCTGGACGGCCCATAAACCACCTCGCTGTCGGGCAGAAATGGGAGATCGCTCAGGGCCAGGCCTGGCTCCGGCGCGCCGGTGGCAGCGGCGGCCTGGCGGGTTGGATTTCCCGGCGGCGCAGGCGTGGGAACGGCGTCTTTTTGGACGAGGGCCAGGTAGGCGCGCGAGTCGGTCGCCTGGGGGGCGGCAGCGGCGGTCTCGGATGGGGTGGCCGCCAGAACCGTGGGGGTCGGGGCCGCGGCGGGCTGTGTCGCCAGTGGGGGCGCGGGGAGGTCAGCCGGCGCCCCCGGAACCGGACGGCAGGCGCCCAATAACAGCGCTCCGGCCAAAACCAGGAGCAGGCCTGGGCTGTGCATGAATTTACGGTGGGATGTGAACGAGCTGACTAACAAGGCTTGCTTCTATGGGTCGTCAGGGCCCCGCTCGATTAGCGATGTCGAATTTGAGCAGGTGCAGGCGATCAAAGTCTGGTCGCCGCGGGTCAGGGTGCCTTTATAGGCTTCCGGGCCAGCGCTGGCCACCCAGCCGCCGAGGTTGAAAGGCAGCGGCCCATCTGCCGGGATCCATTCGCCGTTGTATTTCCGGGCGATGTGGACATGGGTGCCTGTGGAAATGCCGCCTTCGCAAGAAGGCCGGCCCAGGTGATCGTCCTTGTCCACCCAGGTGCCGGGGGGCAGGCGGTCGGTGGTGACGTGGAGGTAAACCAGGACCCAGCCGGTTTGCTCCCGTCCATCCCCGTCCAGGTCGAGCACGACCACGCCTTTGCCCGAACGCACCACCAGGCCGGAGGCCGAGGCCGTCACCCAGGTGCTCGAATCGGTGCAGCCGCTCTCCACGCTGCCCGGGGCAAAATCCAGGGCGGCATACGCGCCATCGTGCTCCCAGGCGCCATGCGGCCCGCCGGTGTAGCTCCAGCCCCAATTGCGCATGAACGGCAGGCTGAGCGGCGGCTGTTTCAAGCCGGGCGGAAAGAGCGGCTCGACCGTGCTGGCCCGCTGCCAGGGATCGCCGTACATTTGCTGGTAGAGGGCCGGAAAACCACTCTTCGGGTCGACCACCTCCTGCCACGCCTGGCGATCGTACAATTGAGCAAAGAAATACTGCAGGGCTGCGGTTCCGGCGTTTAAATCGGGGGCCAGGCGGGCGCTGCTGCCATCGCGGAAAGTGATCTCGGTCAGGCGGCCTTCGCGATAGGCGTAATAGCCGATCGAAAGCTGGTTTACCGCCCAAATGAGCTGGCGGTACAGCCCCTGGGTTGAGGGATCGATGAACCCCAGGGGGTAATCTTCGGCATCCTGGTTGGCGGGCTGTGCATACACCCAACCGCCCTCGTATTCGAGCAGGGCCAGGAGCAAGCGCGGGTTGATCGAATTTTCGGCGGCGACGCGGGCGATCACCTGGGCGCCGGAGATCAGGCCGGTGCTTTTCAGCCACTCCTGATAATTACGCATCTTGCCGCCCGCCTGTCCGAGGAAGGCGCCGATATCGAAATCGGTGACGGAGGGGGAATAGACCACTTCGCTGTCGGGGATCAGCTTATCGGTTGAGGTGGTTTCGCCGAGACGGCGGGGGATGATCAAAAGCTGGCCAGGATCGATAAACTCGGTTTGCGGAATAGGCACATCCGAGCGAATTTCAGCGGGATCGACCCCAAAACGCACGGCGACCACGGGCAGCGAATCGGCTGCCTGGGCGTAATACAGATAGGGCGAATTGGGCGCCTGGGGCGGGAAAGGCGTCGGCGAGACGGATAGGGTGGACTCAGGCGGCGCTTCGACAAAAACAGGATCGGCCGGCAGGGGGACGGGCGTCTCCACCGGAGCAGCAGGTTGGAGCTCCTGGGCCGGCTGAGTCGTTGGCTCGGGCTGCGGAGCGGCTGCCGCCTGGGGCAGGATGTAGGGAAGTAAGTCCGTCACCGCCAAAAGGGCGCCGGGAGGGGCGCTGGGTGGAATCCAGGGAGCGCTGCTGGCGCAGGCGCTGGTCAGCACCGCCAACAGGCAGGAGGGCGCGCAGGGCGCGGGTGAGCTTAGCGCTCGATCTGGTTAATCGCTTCGCGACCTTCATATGCCTCAATCTTCGCCCCGTTACGGGTCAAATAACCATCATATTCTTTGCCGGCCCCGCTGGAAACCCAGCCATCCAGCACAAAAGCCAGCTCCGCCTGGTCGGCCGAGATCCATTCGCCGTTGTACTTCCGCGCCAGATGGACATGGGTGCCATTGGAGACCCCGCCCTCGCAGGAAGGATGGCCGATGCGCTCCCCGGCCTTGAGGTACTCCCCCGGCTTGACCCGCTGGCGGGTATCGATGTGCATATACAGCACCGTCCAACCGGTCTGCTCGAGGCCATCGGCGGCGGCGGCGCTTATATCCAGATCCTGGATGACGGCGCCATCGGCGGCGCGCACAATCGGACCGTCCGCCACGGCAGTGACCCATTCATCGCTGATCACGCAGCCCAGAGCCTCGCCGGGCGGGGCGAAATCCAAGGCCGCCCAGGCCGAGCCATCCGCCCAACCGCCGTGCGGCCCACCCGTAAACGACCATTCCTTACCCGGCTCGAAGGGAAGCTGAAACCCCGGCTGCTGCAGATCTGCGGGGCGCAGCGGCTCCACGGCGTAATCAAACGGATAGCCAAACAAGGCGGTGTAGGTTTCGAACAAACCGCCTTCTGAAACCGCCTCGAACCAGCCCGCCCGGTCGCTGAGCAGGGCAAATAAATTTTGCACACCGGCAGTGCCGGGGTTGATCAGGGCCGAAACCGGGACGACGTTCCCATCCGCCAGCAGCCAGGCGCCGGTGCCATTGACCCGCCACAGGTAGAAGCCGCGGTTCAACTGGTTGGCCGCCCAGGACATCTGGCGGTAGAGCCCTTTCCAGGTGGGGTTGCTCAAGCGCATGGGATAATCCCAGGTGGGTTCGGGCGGGCGGGCTTTCGTCACCCAACCGCTCTGGTATTCCAGGACGGCCAGGAGCAGGCGCGGGTTGACCGAATACTCCTGGGCGATGCGGGCGATAATCTCCGCTCCGGTGTAGGAGCGATCATTGATTTCTTCGCGATAACCGGACAGGTAGCCGCCTTGACCCTGGATGAAACCCTCCAGGTCAAAACCGGCCGCAGCCGGGCCATTGACCAGCTCCGAATCGGGGATGATTTTGAAAGCCGGGCCAGCGTTCTCAGCGGATGGCAGGGAAATGGTCAGCGCCTGGCCGACTTCAACATAATTGGGGTTGGCCAGGCCGTTATCCCGGGCGAGCTGGTCGACGCTGATTTGAAAGCGCTGGGCGATCCCGGCCAGGCTTTCGCCGGGCTGCACGGTATACTGCTCGACCTGGGTGCGGGCCTGGGGCAGCGGGTGAGGGTTGTCGGGGGTGGGGGTGTAGATCGGGCCGCCGGAGGTGCGCCGGGTCACGCCGTCCGCCCTGGGCAGGGGGCGCGGCGGCAATATCGAGCGGTTGGGCGGCGCCTGCTGAGAGCGGGGCAGCCGCCACGGGCGCCGCCGCCCGCGGGCGCTCGGGCTGCAGGGAACGAACCCCGACCAGGACCAGCCCAAAGAGCACGGTGAACCCCACGAGGGCCAGCCCCAGGTTGGGGCGAAACGGTTGTGGATGCATATCCATCCTTTGGATTCTACATTAACAAAACGGTCTTAGACAGGGTAAAGCCCGGAGATTCATGCTTAGCTAATGTTAAAGCGTCAGCGGTCAGCGGTCAGCTTTCAGCGGGCATTTGCGTCCGGAGTAATGACGACCGTCGTTGCTGCCTGGCCGGACTGCGCAGCTCGCGCTTGCCTTTGCGTGCCTTGCGGTAGGCCAGGTACAGGTTTTCAAACGAGCAGATCTGGGCGAACAAGTCTGGGGCAGCGTCCATATACCTGGATTTGTGCAAGCCGCGTGCCAGCCCAGGTGAAAACGGGATTGGTAAGCGGTAACTGGTGATCCGTGATTTGTGATTAGTGATTGGTGATTGGTGATTGGTGGTTATCGGACAATCAATGTCCTGAGCACAGCCAACTCATTGCCTGATAACCCAGCGACTGATTCTTTAAAAACCGCCGCTGATGTGCATGAATATTTGGAGTTCAACTCCGAATATTCATGCTAATTATCCGATGAGCTCCTCCAGCCGGTCCACCAGCCCGGCCAGGACGGCGAAGGCGCGCTCGACCGGCTCGGGGTCGGTCAGGTCGACCCCGGCCAGCGCGCAGCGCGTCGAGCGGGTAGCGCGAGCCGCCGGACTTGAGGAAATCCAGGTAGCGCCCGGCCGCCCCGGGCTGCGCCAGACAGGATGCGCGTGCGACAGGGCGTGCGCGCCGGAGATGCCGGTGGCGTACTGGTAGACGTAGAAGTTCATGTACATGTGCCGGAACTGCGCCCAGGTGATGCCGATCCGCTCGCGGTCAAATTCCACTTCGTCGCCATAGCCTTCTTTGAACAGGTCGGCCAGCGTGCCGATCAGGATATCGGCGTTGAGCGGGGCGCCCTGCTCGGCGCGTGTGTGCATCTCCAGCTCGAAGCGCGCCAGGGTGGGCATGATGAAGAAGTAGCGGTGGTAGTTGGACATGGCTTCTTCGATCAGCGCGATCTGGAAGTCGCGGTCGGTCTGGGTGCGCATCAGGTAGTCGCGCACCATGGCCTGGTTGAAGTTGGAGGCCACCTCGGCCACGAACAGCCCGTAGCGGCTGTAGAGGAAGCGGCTGGTTGGCGCGCGAGTAATAGGAGTGCATCGAGTGGCCCAGCTCGTGCGCCAGGGTGCTCAGGCTGAACAGGTCGTCGGCGTAGGACATCATGATGAACGGGCGCGTGCCGAACGAGCCGCTGGAGAAGGCGCCTTCGCGCTTGCCCTTGTTGCGGGCGCGGTCCACCCAGCGCTCTTCCAGGCAGCCGCGGCGCAGGATCGACACATATTCCTCGCCCAGCGGGGCCATGCCTTCGCAGATCCACTCCACGGCCTGCTCGAAGGGCACGACCGGCTTGGCAGTCCGTCAGCGGGGCTTTGATGTCGTAGACGTGAAGCTGCTCCAGCCCAGGGCGCTTGCTTGCGCAGCGCGCCAGTAGCGGTGCCAGGTGGGCAGGTTGTGCTTGAAGACCTCGATCAGGTTGTGGAAGACTTCGACCGGGATGATGTTGGCTTCCAGCGAGGCATGCAGGGAGGAGGCGTAGCGCGCGCGCCCGGGCGTTGAAGACATCCTGCTTGATGGCGGTGGTCAGCGTCGCAGCGTAGGTGTTCTTGAACGCCAGGTAGCCATCGGCGTAGTTCTCCCAGGCGGTGCGGCGCACCTCGCGGTCGGGGTGGGTGAGCAGCGCAGCCGATGCTGGCCTGGCCGACTTCGTAGCTGCTGCGCCGTCGGAGGCGATCGCCGGCTTGAAGGTCAGGTCGGCGTTGTTGAGCATGTTGTAGATCGCTGAACGGACCCGAGAACGGATCGCCGGTCAGGGCCAGCACTTCTTCCACCTCGCCCGAGCGCACGTGCGGCCTGGCGCTTTTCGAGGCGGTCGACGTAATGGGCCAAGAAGGCCAGCTCGGGGGTTTTGGCCATCCATTCGCCCAGGCGCTCGAAGCCGATCGCCATCAGCTCCGGGTCGAAGAAGGCCGGCGGCGGCCAAAGCGCGCCATCAGGCTGCGCGCCTGCCCGGCGCGGGCCGTGGCGGCCTGGTCAGCGGTGTCGACCGCCGAGGCGTTGAAGGCGTAGGTGAGGATCTTGCCCATCAGGATCCCGGCCTGCTGGGAGAGCTCGACAAAGCCCAGCAGCGTCTGCGGACCGTCGGACAGGCGGCCCTGGTAAGCAGCCAGGCCGGGGAGCATCCCGACAAGCTCCTGGCAGGCCGCCTCCCAGGCGGCGGGGGAAGCGAAGATGCTTTCCAAATCCCAGGTTTGGGCGACGGGCACTGCGGAGCGCTCGGGTAGGGTGGTCAGGTCGGACATTGGGGCAAGCTCCTTTGAAAATGACGAAAATTTATGAAAGGATGACGCGCGTGTCCAGGGCCAGGCAGCCCTGGCCGGAGGGGAAGACGCGCAGCGGGTTGATGTCGATTTCTTTGATCTGCTCAAAATCGACAAGCAGCTGCGAAAGGCGCAGGAGGGCATCGACCAGGGCTTCCAGGTCGGCTTTTTCTCCGCCGCGGGCGCCCTGCAAGATCCGCCCGCCGCGCAGCTCGGCGAGCATCTCCCAGGCTTCCGCCCGGGTGACCGGCGCCACGCGCACCACGACCTGTTCGAAAATTTCGACGAATATGCCGCCCAGCCCGACCAGCACCACCGGCCCGAACTGCGGGTCCTGCCGCCCGCCCAGGATCAGCTCTGCGACCGCAGGCTCGCCATCGGCTGCACCAGCAGCCCGTCGATCTGCGGCTTCGGGAAGGCGACCGGATCTGCGCGAGCATGGCCTCGTCGGCGGCCTGCACTGCCCCGGCATCGCCCAGGTTTAGCAGCACCCCGCCGACGTCCGATTTGTGCGAGATCCCGCTGGCGATCAGCTTTGATCGCGACGGGTAACCGAGCTGTTCAGCCGCCTGGGCCGCCTGCTCGGGGGTGGTGGCACCACGGCGCCGGCTGGGACCGGAATGCCGTAAGCTGCTAATACGTCCAGCGCTTCGGGCAGCAGCAGATCACGCTGGCCTGCCCCGGCTTCCGCCAGCAGCGCTTCCACCGCAGCACGCGTCAGACCGAAAATAGCGGCGTCTCCGTCTGGTCATGCATTTTCTGGTAGCGGTGGTAATATTCATAGCTCATCTCCAGGGCGCGCACGGTCTCGACCACCTGGGTGAAGATCGGGAAGTTGTAGTTCTGCTTGAGGTAGTTGATTTCCTGGGAGGCTGTCGGAGAGATAATAGGCGACCGGTTTCTCATACTGGTTCAGCCAGCGTGGCCATGATGCGTTCCAGCAGCGCCCGGCTGGCCAGGTTTTCGGCTTCGGAAAGGGAGGTGTGCAGAAAGACCACCCCATCCACCTCTTCGAGCTGCAGGGTCTGCTCGACGATCTGGGCATACAGCTCCAGGTCGAACAGGTCGCCCAGGTCGAGCGGGTTGGTCAGCCGGATGACCGAGGCGCGGAAGTGTTTTTCGATCTCGCGCAGAAAGCTCTCCGGGAAATGCGCCAGCTCGAAACCGGACAGCTCGCAGGCATCCGCGGCGATCACGGCGTGCCCGCCGGAGCGCGAGATCACCCCCAGGCGCTTGCCCTTCATCGGCGGCAGCCCCAGGATCTTCAGGTTGTTGCCCAGCGATGGTGGCATCCCGCACCCGCAGGATGCCGGCCTGGTGGAAGGCTGCGTCCACCACCTTGTCGTCGCTGGTCAGCGAGGCGGTGTGCGACAGGGCGATCTTCTGACCCAGCCGGCCGATGTTGGACTTGAAGGCCAGGATCGGCTTGTGCGATTGGCGCGCCACTTCCATCAGCCGCCGGCCATCGCCGAATGCTTTCCAGGTAGATGAAGATCATCGCTGGTGCCCTCGTCGTCGATCATGTATTCCAGCAGGTCTTCGGCGGTCATGTCGAGCATGTTGCCGACCGAGACAAACTTGTTCAGCCCCAGGCCTTCGTTCGCCAGCAGGTTGAGCACGCTCATCCCGACCCCGCCGCTCTGGGTGATCATCGAGACATCGCCGCTGGCTTGACGAATTTCTTCAAGCGCGGGAAGGGGACGCAGAAGCCGTTTTCCATGTTGATCGCGCCGATGCAGTTGGGGCCGATGAAACGGATGCCGTACCTGCTCGGCCACCCGGCAGATCTCTTCTTCGCAGGCTGCCGGCCTTCTTCGGTGTATTCGCGGAAACCGGCTGTCTCGATGATCGCCCAGCGGATGCCTTTCTGCCCGCATTCTTCCAGGACACCCGGCACGGTCTGGGCGGGGGTCAGGATGACCGCCAGGTCGACGTGGTCGGGGATATCCACCACCGAGCGGAAGATGCGGCGGGTTTCGATCATCCCACCGCTGGGACCGACCGCGTAGACGATGCCGTTGAAGCCGTACTCGACCAGGTTGGCGACGATGTTGCGCGCCCAGGTTGTCGGGCTTGGCGGAGACGCCGATGACGGCCACGCTGCTGGGGTAGAAGAATTCGCGCATGGCTGCCTGCCTGTGGGTAGATCCTATTTGGAAGTCGGGAACAACTGTTTAAAATTATACCAACAAGCCTGGCCCAGGACGAATGCGGGCTGATCTTTTCCTTGTACACTGTATTGACAATTCATCTACCTGAATCTAAACTAAACCCATGCTTGCACGCGTCTTATTCCTGCGCTGTGATCGGCCTGGAAGGGGTGATCGTCGAGGTCGAAGTCGACACCAGCGACGGGCTGCCTTCGATAACGATTGTCGGCCTGCCCGACACCGCAGTGCAGGAAAGCCGCGAGCGGGTGCAGTCGGCGATCAAGAACGCCGGGCTGTACTTCCCCGCGCCAGCGCATTGATGGTCAACCTGGCGCCGGCCTCGGTGCGCAAGGAAGGCCCGGCCTACGACCTGCCGATCGCGCTGGGGGTGCTGATCGCCAGCGGGCAGCTGCCGGCCGAGAGCGCTCGACGGCGCTCTGGTGATCGGCGAGCTGTCGCTGGACGGCAGCGTGCGCCACGTGCGCGGCGTGCTGCCGATGGCCGCCCTGGCGCGCGAGCAGGGCTTCCAGCGCATCTTCACCCCGCCGGGCGACGCCGCCGAGGCCGCCCTGATCCCCGACCTGGAGGTCTTCCCGGTCGACTCGCTGGCCGCACTGGTCGCCCACCTGAGCGGCGCAGGCGCCGATCCCACCCCAGCCGCCCGTCGACCGCCGAAGACGTCGAAGTGCTCGTCCAGACCGATTTCAGCGAGATCAAAGGCCAGGAGCACGTCAAGCGCGCCCTGGAAGTGGCCGCCGCCGGCGGGCACAATGTGCTGATGATCGGGCCGCCCGGCGCCGGCAAGACGCTGCTGGCGCGGGCCCTGCCCAGCATCCTGCCGCGCATGTCGATCGACGAGGCGCTGGACGTGACCCGGATCTATTCGGTGGCCGACCAGCTGCCGCCGGACGTGCCGCTGATCCGCAGCCGGCCCGTTCCGCGCGCCGCACCACACCATCTCGCACGCCGGGCTGGTGGGCGGCGGCAACTGGCCGCACCCGGGCGAGATCTCGCTGGCGCACCGCGGCGTGCTCTTCCTGGACGAGCTGCCCGAGTTCGGCATGCGCGTGCTGGAAGTGCTGCGCCAGCCGCTCGAGGACAAGGTGGTCACCATCAGCCGCGCGCGCAGGGCTCGCTGACTTTCCCGGCCAACTTTCAGCTGGTGGCGGCGATGAACCCCTGCCCGTGCGGCTACTATGGCGACCCGGTCAAGGCCTGCACCTGCTCGCCGGCCACGGTCACCAAGTACCAGAAGCGCATCTCCGGCCCGCTGCTGGACCGCATCGACATCCACATCGAGGTGCCGCGGGTGGAGTACGAGAAGCTGACCGACCGGCCGGCTGGGCGAGCCCTCGGCGGCGATCCAGGCGCGGGTCGAAGCGGCGCGCGAGCTCCAGCGAGCCGGTTTCGTTCTTCACAACGCCCCGGCGGTATTGTGAAGAATGCGGCTACTGATTGCCTGCAACGCCGACATGCGCCCGGCCGAGGTGCGCCAGTACTGCGAGCTGGACGATACCGGGCGGGCGCTGATGAAGGCGGCGATGAGCCAGCTGCAGCTCTCGGCGCGGGCCTACCACCGCGTGCTCAAGCTGGCGCGCACGATCGCCGATCTGGCGGGCAGCGAGACGATCGCGCCCAGCCACCTGGCCGAGGCGCTGCAGTACCGGCCGAGGATGCTGGCGGAGGGTTAATTTTAGGATAGAATATTTATATGCCAGACGAATTGAGAAGCTTAAATCTTTTGCCGGAAATTACCAGGCGGATCTTGGCGGTCAGCGACCCAGTAAAGATCATCTTGTTTGGATCGTATGCACGCGGCGATTATGGGCCTGACAGCGACCTTGATCTGATGGTCGTCATGCAAACAGCACGATCCACACGCGAAGAAAGTATTCGTCTGAGACGCGCCCTGCGCGGGTTACTGGTGCCGATTGATATTCTTGTATCTACTCCCGAACAGCTCGAACGCCACCGGAATACGGTCGGTTTGATTTATCGAACCGTCCTATCTGAAGGGAAAATAGTCTATGAACGACCAACAGCCGCCTGAAGTAACTCAGGAGTGGCTGGAACGCGCTCGCTCTGATCTGACGCTCGGTAAAATTGGGTTAAAAACCAAAGGCGTTCTGCATGAAGATGCTTGCTTCCATGCGCAACAATGTGCTGAAAAGGAATAATTAGCGATCAGAAATAACAGTTCGTGGCCGATAGTTACAATTACCATGGCCTAATGCCTAAAACTATCCTGATGATTATCCTGGTAATCGCCGCGCTGGCGGTTTTGATCCCGCTTGGAGTGATCGTGTTTTATATGACTCTAAACCGCACCAACGGGACGATCCAATCCTCGGGGATTGCGCGCAAGTACCTGCTGTATGTCCCGAAAAGCTACGATAAAACCAAACCCACCCCGCTGGTGATCAGCATCCACGGGTTCATCGAGTGGCCTGCCCATCAAATGCAGATCAGCCACTGGAACAAGCTGGCCGACGAGCATGGCTTCATCGTCGTGTACCCATCCGGAACCGGCATCCCGCTGCGCTGGGACGCTTTCCCCCGGGCTGGCGGTGGAAATGACGGCCTGCGCGATGTGACGTTTATTTCTGACCTGATCGATAAACTCGAGGGGGACTATAACATCGACCCGACCCGCATCTACGCCAACGGGCTTTCCAACGGCGGGGGAATGTCGTTTCTGCTGGCGTGTAAGCTGGCCGATCGCATCGCCGCCATCGGCGGGGTTGCGGGGGCTTACTCGACCCCATGGAGCGAATGCAGCCCGTCGCGCCCCGTTCCGGTGATCGCCTTCCACGGCGATGCTGACCCGATCGTGCCTTATGAGGGCGGGACGGTCTCGAGAGCCGGTTTCACCTTCCCAGCCATCGCCGGATTGGGTCGCCGGCTGGGCGCAGCACAACGGGTGCACCAGCCCGCCGCTCGATTTGCCAGCCAGCGGAGCAGTCAGCGGCATCCATTACCCCGGCTGCGCCCAAAACGCCGACGTAACGTTCTATACCATCCACGGTGGTGGGCATTCCTGGCCGGGCGGCAAAGGCCTGCCCAAATTCATCGTCGGAAATACCACCCAGGACATCGATGCCACCCAGGTGATGTGGGATTTCTTCAGCGAGCACCCGCTGGTCGCGACCGGCGATTGAATTTTGATGCATCAGAGCAAATATAGTTTGGAGGCGGAGAGCCTATGAACCCTTCTGCAGTCGAAGACATCGTCATCCGTTTGGACAGCATCGACCAGCTTTTCAACGCGCCGGATGTCAACCCTTTTTCAGATAAAGAGGTCAATGTGATTGGCGAAGCCGGCCTGCTGAATGCAGTCCAGAAACTGATCGCAAAACGATCGCTGCGCTGGGAAAACGTGCGCTTCGTGATCCAGCTTCCGCCAGACCAGGTCACCGGCAGCCTGGAGGGGGAGTTAGCGAAAGCCGTGCACCGCTACTGCCAGGCAAAGATCGAGGACAATGCCCTGACGATCCGCCTGAGCCGCATGCGCAGCCTGATCGGACTGGGCATGGTAACCGTGATTTCGATCGTGCTGCTCGGGCTGGGCTACCTGCTGTTGAACACCATCCTGGCGAACGCCGCCGATGCGGTCCAAGGGTTGGTGGCTGCAGCCATAGGGGTGTTTATCTGGGTCATTTTATGGGATCCGATGGAGGCGCTGCTGTTCCAATGGGTGCAGCCGGCGCTGGAGAACCGCGTTCTGCGTAAAGTTAGCGAAGTGGAATTCAAGGTTGAACCGCAATCTTAGGCGGGCCAGACGATGAGCACAAAACCAGCCATTTCCATGGTCCTTGACTTGAACAGCATCGCTGAGCTGTTCAACGCGCCGGCGTCAAATCCATTTTCAGCACACGAAATCGAAACCCTGGGCGAGTCAGGCATCGATTATCTGCAGAAACAGCTTTTAAAGAACTGGCCGCGCTGGCCCGGACCCCTGCGGTTGGTCCTGCGCCTGCCGGCAGAACAGCTCGAACCTGGGCTGGAGGCTTCCATCCAGCAGGGGCTCCGGCGCTACTGCGCTGACAAAATCCAGGCGAACCTGACCATGCGGCGCAACACGTTTCAAATATCCTGGCGCCAGCTCGGCATGGCTTTCCTGATCCTGCTGCTGGCCTTCGCTGCCATCTATTTTGGTTTCATCAACCCGCCGGGGTTCTTGCCGCCTTACCTGGGGGCAATCCTGGCGGTCCTGGTCGTATTTGCCGGTTCGGTTTCGATCTTCGACGCGATTTGGTCGCTGCTGTTCGATTGGATCCCCTACCAGCAGGATATCAAGCTCTTCCAGTACCTTACCGAAATCGAGGTAGAGGTAGAGGGAAGAACGGCGGGGTGATTGCCGTTCCTCCCTCGCAATGACCATCAAGCCATACCACCATACCGAAATCGAGGTAGAGGTAGAGGGAAGAACGGCGGGGTGATTGCCGTTCCTCCCTCGCAATGATCATCAAGCCATACCATGCACCTTGGCCAGCAATTCATCCACCATCGCTTCG
>CAVTRF010000005.1:0-282412 GCA_963736795.1 uncultured delta proteobacterium
GCATTATGCCGACTCCGATCTTATGCCGCGTGCGCGCGTGGATGCCTTGAGCCCGTGGCATTTCAGACCTTGCGACGCGGCATAATCAGAGCCCCTCCAGGAACGCGAGCAGCGAGTCCTTCGGCCGGAACCGGTGACTGCGCGCCCCCGGCGGAGCAGTTCTGGCGAGGGCGCGCTCCTTCATGGCGAGGTCGGCGTCGAGGTAGATCTGCGTCGTCTCGACCTGCTCGTGGCCGAGCCAGAGCGCGATGACGGCGCGGTCGACGCCGGCCTCGAGGAGCTGCACGGCAGTGGTGTGGCGAAGGACGTGAGGCGTCACGTGCTTGCGGGCGAGGGTCGGGCACGTCCGCGACGCCTGGAGCGCGTACTTCGCCACGAGCCGCTCGACGGCGTCATGGCTGAGCCGGGTGCGCCGGACGCTGACGAAGACGAGGTCAGCGCCGCTCGCCCCGCGTTCGGTGAGCCAGGAACGCAGAATGCGAGCGGTGTCGCGAGACAGCGGCGTGCAACGCTCCTTTCTGCCCTTGCCGTGGCAGCGGACGTGAGCGCCGGCGCCGAGGATGAGGTCCTCGGCCGTGAGGCCCGTGATCTCGGCGAGGCGGAGGCCGGTCTGCACCATGAGGAGGAGGAGCGCGTGATCCCGTCGGCCGAGGCGGGTGGATGTGTCCGGCGCAGCGAGCAGGGCTTCCACCTCGGTGGGCGACAGGAAGGCGACGAGGTCCCTGTCGAAGCGCTTCTGCGGCAAGGCGAGCACGCGCTGGATGATCCCGGCGAGTGCAGGCTCACGCACGGCGGCGAAGCGGAAGAACGAGTGGATCGCCGCCAGGCGAGCGTTGCGCGTCCGCACGCCGTTGCCGCGCTCAGTCTCGAGGTGGTCGAGGAACGTCGCGATGAGCGGCGCGTCGAGGTCCGCGAGGAGGAGATCGGAGGGCGACTTGCGGAGGTGCTTCTCGGCGAACGCGAGGAGAAGCCGGAACCCGTCGCGGTAGGCCGCGATGGTATGCGGACTCGCCCGGCGCTGGCGCAGGAGGCGTTCGGAGAAGAACGCCTCGAGCAGCGGTGCGAGGGATGTCATCGCCGACTCCGCCAGCGCTCGAGGCGCTTGCCGGCAAGGGCGAGCAGGTCCGGGGTCGCGGTGAGGTACCAGTACGTCGACGTCGGGCTGACGTGGCCGAGATAGGTCGATAGCGAGAAGAGGCGCCGCTCGACGTCGATTCCGGACCGATACCAGTCACGGAGCGTGTCGACGGCAAAGGCGTGCCGGAGATCGTGGAGCCGAGGACGGCTCGCGCGGCTATCGCCGAGGCCTGCTCGGCCGACGAGGCGCCGGAACACGTGAAGGAAGTTCTGGTGGATGACGCGGGTGCCAACGGTCGAGGTGAAAAGCCACGGGCCGAGCCGCACGCACAGCCGGTCGCGCCTTGCGACGTAACCGCGGAGCGCTGCCAGCGCGGAGGCATGAAGAGGCACGAGCCGGGCCTTGTGGAACTTGGCGTGCCGCACCTGAATCAGCGAACGGCCCCAATCGACGTCGCCGTCGTCGAGCGCGAGCGCCTCTCCGACGCGCATACCGGTAATGGCCAGCAGGCCGAGCAGCGTCTCGTAGGTCGCCGCCATCACCGCAGGCCTCAGCGTCCGGGCCCCTCGCATGAGCGCCGCGATCTCCGCCTGCGTGTACAGGTGAGGGTGCCGCCGGTTGGCTCGGTACGGGATGAGATCCGGGGACGGGATCTCCGTGCGCGGGTCGAACGCCCGCTGATGCCTGGCGAAGCACCTGATCACGGCGAGCCGCTTGGCGCACCATCGCGCGGATGCGTCGGCAGGCTGCTGCGCCCACTGCACGGCGAGGTCCGTCGTGATGAAGGCGCTGTCGTGGGCGGTGAGGAAGCCGACGAAGTCCGGCAAGAGCCAAGTCTCATGGTACAGCCTGAAGCCGAGCGCGCGCCGGAGAGCGAGGTACTCCTGCGCCGAGTGGAGCAGGTCGGGGCGGCTCATGGCTTCACCTCCGGCCACGGCCGGGCGATCGCCGCGAGCGAGCGGAGGTCGACCTTGGCGTAGATCGCCGTCGTGTCGATGTGGCGGTGCCGCAGGACGTGCGCGATCTCGGGCAGCGACGCGCCAGAGCGAAGCAGCTCGGTTGCCGCGGTGTGACGGAGGAGGTGCGAACCGCCAGCTGCGATCCCCACCCGTCGCAGCGCCGTCTGCGCAAGATGGCTGACGGCGCCCGGGCGGATTCGCGTGTACGGCGCACGGCTGCGGACGAAGAGGCTCCTCGTGCTCGCGCGAGGGCGGCCCCGCCGGAGGTACGCTGCCACGGCTCGGCCGACGTCTTCCGGAACGGGAAGACGAGCCTGGTGGTGCCCCTTTCCCGCCACCGTGAGCTGGCCGAGCCGCCAGTCGATGTCGTCGATGTCGAGAGCCGCCACCTCCGCCGCGCGGAGGCCGAGCCGCAGCAACAGGCGCACGACGGCTGCGTCCCGAAGACCGAGGCGTGAGCCGTCGAAGGAGCGCAGCAGCTTTCGGGCGTGGCCCGCGTCGAGCATCTTGGGCAACCCGGAGAGCCGCCAGCCGGCGACCGCGGGAACAGCGGACGCGAGATCGTGCGGCGTCCGCCCCTGCACGTGCAGGAAGCGCAGCAGCGAGCGCAGATCCGTGACGGTGTGCTTGCACGCGGAGACGGTCAGGTGCCGGCATCGACGCTGGACGTACCTGGTGACCTCGCGCGCAGTGAGGTGGTGCCAGTCGAGGCGGGGGCGATCCGAATGAACGAACTCCTCGGCAAACGCGGTGCGTGCGTGGACGCTTCGGACGGCGAGCCCGCGCTCCCGGCGGAGATACGTCCGGTAGGCCTGGACGAACCGGCCGAGCGGCGAGTCGTCGACCACCGGCCGCGGCTTGCGGACGACGCCGACGCTACGCAGATACGCGAGCACCGGATCGAGACCGCGGCGCGTCAGGAACCCGGTGTAACCCTCGTCGCGACGATCGCGAGCGAACGCAACGGCGCGATCCTCGGTGAGGTCTCGCAGCGCGAACCCCTTGGCTGCGAGCCAGCGCGAGAGATGAGCCGCCAGACGCAGCAGATTCGTGGCCGACGTCACCGCGTAGCCCTGCTTCATCAACTCGGCCCAGAGTCCGTCGGCGTGCGCTCGCAACGGCCCCTGGATCCTCACCGAACCTGGGTCGAACATGCCTGCCTCCTCGACGGCGACGTGCCGTGAAGGGGCCAGCATGCTCCGGCCGGCGCTATCCTGATTATGCCGCGTCCGATGCGCTAGAACGCATGAGCGCGAGGGCTTCTGCGGAGCGACGCGGCATAATCAGGAAGTCGGCATAATGCCGGTTATGCCGCGAGCGGCATAACCGGCAAAGGATCCGGAGGTTCTCGGGCTCCGACGTCCCGCCCTTCAGGAGCGGCAGGATGTGATCTACCTCGAGCTGCCAGCGGCTGCCGCACCGGTGGCCCTCGTCGCTCGTCCAGCAACAGGTGCCGCCGTCACGCTTCCACACCTCGCGCCGGGCGGCTGCGGAGATCCCACCCGTGCACGCGGCGCCGTTCGAGCGCGATGCCCGTTCCCGCGAGGGAGGCGTCGCTCCCTTGCGCTTGCCGTGCTTCTCGATCCCGCAGCGGATCGCCTCCCGCAGCACGGCCGCGAGATCGCCGCGGGGGATCTTGTGGCTCAGCAGGGCCTTCAGCGTCTCGAGCTCCTCGTTCGCTGCGGCGTCGAACGTGACGCGGATCGACCACTCTGTCTCGCTGACGGGGCGAACCTCGGGCGGGCGCGGCCGCGCGACCGTCGTCCGCGGGACCGGTGGTGATGGGAGCTCGATCGCCGAAGGCGCGAGGGCGAGCGCAGCCGGGGCCGCGGGAGGAACGAGCGGAGGAGCGGCGGCGCGGCCGCCGTACGACAGGAGGGAGGCCGCCGTGTCGACGTTTCGCGTGGGCAGCTTGCGCACGCCGTCCTTCGGCGCCGTGCGCGGCTGGATGGCGGCGACCAGGTGCTCCACCTCGGCCTTCGTGCCGTAGGCCGCGCGTGCGACGAGCTCCTCGAGGTTCTCGCCGGTCAGGACCTGCCCGAGCAACGACGCGGTCGAGAGGCAGAGCCGTCCGTCGCGCAGGGCGGGTTCCAGCATGGGAAAGCGTCGCAGCACGCGCATCGCGCCGATGCGCCGTCCCGCCGCGCCCTCGCGAAGGTGCAGGCGTCGGAGGCAGTACTCCCAGAGCGAGCCGAAGCCGGCCTCGAGGTACGCGCGCCTGCGATCGAACTCGTCGAGGTGGAGCAGGAACTCCACCTGCACGTTCCGCTCGCTTCCGACGAGCTCGCCGAGGCGGCGGGCCAGCGCGCCGGAATCGAGGAAAGAGGGAACGATCGCGCTCATGAGACACCTCCCGTGTGGAATCCTTCGTAGCACGGGTTTTCACGGGCTCCGGGAAGGCGCCTGGCGGGCTCGCTGGAACGATCTGACGATGGGTCGCGTGGTCGGCGGCGCCACGGTGTCGCCGAGCGCGAGGCGCGAGCGCGTGAGCGTCTGGGAGCGCTCGCCGCGCGACCCCCTCGCCCGAGCGCCCGTTGTGCCTGTTTGCTGTCAAGCGGATTCGTACACGTACCGTGAAGGGGGTCGCGCCCGCGGAGGCGCGACTCTCGACAGTGCGCGACGCGCGCCTCCTGCTCACCGTTACCGACGCGAGATCGTGGAGCGGTCGCATCGCCGACCGCCGCCGTCCACGAACTATCTCCAGCGATAGTGACTGAGCGCCGCAGTCCGGCGCGCCGTCACGCGCGAGCGGGAGCGTCACGACGACCGCGCGATCGCGCCGCCCACTCGATCGCTCCGGCGACGGGCACTAAGAAGGTACACCGCCGCGGAGTCCCATCGCGGCGCACGCCGAGGGGGGAACCGCTGCCACGCGGGCGCCGCGGTCCTGAATCGGCGACGAACAGCGTGGAAGCCTGGGGCGGGAGTCTCATCGCGGCGAAGCCCGAGGGGGCGCGCGGTCGCTCTCACCGATGCATCTGAACCGTGATGAACTCGTACCAAACGTTCACCGGGATGATCCAAGGGAGCGCGACCGAGAAAGCGAGCCCGAGCGCGAACGCGCGTCGGCGGAAGGCTTCGGGGTCGCAGGGACGGAGCAGTACCTCGACGTACTCCCCCAGCGAGTAGCAGGCGTTCGCGAGCCCCATCGCGACGGCGTACGCGATGGGTGCACCCATCAGCGAGAACAACTCGAAGTCGGCGTGCGCGAACTGGTCGGGAGGAGGGGGCCGAGATCCCCCACGCGACCAGAACCGCGAAGAACGCGACGCCGGCGAGGAACCCCGAGGCGAGCAGGGCGACGTTGTAGCGGCGCCTCCTGCTCTTCCAGAAGGTCCGCCGGTCTGCATCGGAATCGAGAGGCACGCGGCAACGAGCGTACCAGGCCACGTCCACAGGCGCCTTCGCCAGGGACGCCGGCGGCTGCCGGCGCGCAGCGTCTGGCGGTTTGCAGGACAGGAACTGCCGCCGTCGGGGCGCCAAGTCCGCGTGACCCCCGGCCCCTTACATCAACGCGAGGGCGTCGTGCTGCTCGAAGCACTGAGCGACGCGGGCGTGCGGGCGCGGAGCCGCCGCCGAGGGGAGCGCCGGCCGCGAAGCGCCTCACCCCATCTCGAGGTTCGCCGCCCGGTCGATCGCCGCGAGCCGCTCGACCAGCGTCGGGTGGCTGTAGTGCCAGGCGCTGTACCAGGGGTGCGGGTGGAGGTTCGAGAGGTTCTCGCCGTTGAGCCGCACGAGCGCCCGCTTCAGCGCCTCCGGCGCGCGGGCGAGGCGCACCGAGTAGCGGTCCGCCTCGTACTCGTGCCGCCGGGAGAGCCGCGCCGCGAGCGGCTGCAGCCAGAACACGAACGCCGCGCCCCCGAGCGAGAAGATCGCGACGGCGCCCTGGAGCGTCGGCGCCTCGAAGCCGAACGCGCGGTGGAGCGGCGGCCACGGGACGAGCCAGGACAGCACGAGCAGGGCGAGGAGGAGCGACACGAGCGAGAGCGCGAGCCGGCGGTGGACGTGGCGCGCCCGGAAGTGGCCGATCTCGTGGGCGAGGACGCTCGCCGCCTCGTCCACGCCCATCCGGTCGACGAGCGTGTCGAACAGCACGATGCGCGGGCGGAAGAGGCCGGTGAAGTACGCGTTCGAGTGCCCGGAGCGCCGGGACGCGTCCATCACGTACAGGCCGCGGTGCGCGAACCCCGCCGCCTCGGCGAGCCCGACCAGCCGATCGCGCAGCGGTCCCTCGGGCAGCGGCGTGAAGCGGTTGAAGAGCGGGGCGATGAAGGTGGGGTAGAGCCAGTGCAGGAACAGCTGCACCGCGGCGAGGAAGAGGAAGAGCCAGAGCCACCAGCGCGAGCCCGCGAACCGCATGAAGCCGTACGTCGCGTAGAGCAGGGGGATCCCGAGCGCGAGCTCGATCCCGACCGCCTTCACCCGGTCGAGCACCCAGGTGCGCGGCCGGGTCCGGTTGAACCCGAAGCGCTCCTCGAGCACGAACGTGTGCCAGGCGGAGAACGGCAGCGACGCGAGCGTGCCGCCCGCCGAGAGGATCCCGAGGAAGAGCACGAACTGGTGCGCGCCGGTGACACCGCGGCCGGCGATCCACCGGTCGAGCCCCGGCAGGACGCCCGAGAGGAGGACGACGAGGGTGAGGACGGCCCCGAACGTGCCCTGGACGAGCGCGAAGCGGCCGTTCGCGAGGGTGTAGGCGCGGCTCTGCTGGGCCGTCGCCTCGTCGAGCCGGCCGGCGAGCTGCGCCGGGACCCCGCCGGTCCGGCCGACGTGCTGCAGGTTGACGAGCAGCAGCCCGGTCTCGAGCGCGTACTGCAGGGCGAAGCACGCGAGGAACACGGCGAGGACGACCCGGTCCATGAAGATCCGTCATAGCTCACGCCCGCGGGCGGCACACCGGGTATTCCTCCTCTCGCCGGCCAACGCGGCCGGCGAGCGCATGGCGCTCGTGCTCTCGCCCCGCGCGCGGTTCGCGCTCGCGCACGCGGTCCAGGCGGGCGGCGCACCGCTCGGCGAGGTGTTCCGGTTCACGAGCGGGCTCTACTTCCGCGGCAAGCTCGCCTACGCCGAGGCTTTCGCGCGCCCGCCGCCGGGCTTCCCCGGGGCGCTCGTCATCGCCCCGGGCGCGGGCCTCGTCCCGCCGGCGGTGCTCGTGCGCGCCGAGGACCTTCGCGCGTTCGCGATGGTGCCGGTGGACGCTGCCGAGCGGCGCTTCCGCGAGCCGCTCGAGCGCGATGCGCGGACGCTCGCGGAGTCGCTCGGTCCGCGCGGAGAGGTCGTGCTGCTCGGCTCCGTGGCGAGCGACAAGTACGTGACCCCGCTCCTCGCCGTCTTCGGGCCGCGCCTCCTCTTCCCGTCCGCGTTCGTCGGGCGGGGCAATCTCTCCCGCGGCGGGCTCATGCTGCGGGCGGCCCGCGAGGGGGGCGAGCTCGAGTACGTTCCCGTCGAGGGCGCGATCCGGCATGGCCCCCGTCCTCCACGGCTGCCGCGCCTGCCCACGCCCTGGAGGGCACCTCGCTGACGTCGTGCGCCTGCCGAAGGGCCGATGCCCCCGAGGAGCGCTAGATTCGCGCGTGGAGGCGCGCATCGTCGAGCTCGCGGGCCTGCTCCGGGCGAACGGGGTCCGGGTCTCGCCCGCGGAGGTCGCGGACGCCGTGCGGGCCGCGGTGGAGGTCGGCCCGGGCGAGCGGGACGCCTTCGCGGCCGCGCTCCGCGCGACGCTCGCGAAGCGGTCGCGCGACGTCCCGGTGTTCGACGCGTGCTTCGAGCTCTGGGCGGGCGCCCTCGGCCGGGCGGTCGCCGGGGCGGAGCGCGGGCTCGTCGCGTGGCTCGAGGCGGCCGGGCTCGCGGGCGACGATCTCGACGCCGTCGCCGAGACGCTCGGCGCGCTCGTCGCGGAGATGGGCCCGCTCGCGCGCGCCGCCCTCGAAGGGAACCCCGGGCTGCTCGCGCGCCTCCTCGCCGACGCCGCCGCCCGGATCGACCTCGGCGGCGTCGCGAGCCCCGCGGCCGCCGGCTTCGTGGCACGGCGGCTCGCGGGCGCGGCCGGGGCCGCCGGGGCCGAGGACGACGCGGCACGGCTCGCGGCGGCGCTCCGCGCCCGCGGCCTCGGGCCGGGGTCGCTCTCCCTCGTGGACGACGGGCTCCGCGCCGCGCTCCGGCGCGTGGACGAGGCGGCCCGGCGGCTCGCCGATGCCCACGGCGCGGCCCGCGCCGTCGCCGCGCGGGGCGTCCTCGGGACGGCTCGCGGACGGGTCTCGCGAGAGGAGCTCGATCGCGCCGAGGCCGCGGTGAGGCGGCTCGCCGAGCGGCTCCGCACCCGGCTCGTCCGCCGCGACCGCTCGCGGCGGCGCGGCGCGCTCGCGGTGCGCCGCACCTTGCGCCGGAACCTCGGCCTCGGGGGGTTCCCGGCCCGCCTCGTGTTCCGCTCGCGCCGGCCCGAGCGGCCGGAGGTGCTCGTCCTCTGCGACGTCTCGGAGTCGGTGCGCCACGTGACGCGCCTCATGCTCCTCTTCCTCTTCACGCTCCAGTCGCTGTTCACGCGGGTCCGCACGTTCGTGTTCGTGGCGGACCTCGCGGAGGTGACCGAGTCGCTCCGGGCCGAGCGGGATCCCGCGCGGGCGGCCGACCTCGCCGTCGCCGCGCGCGCGGTCGGGCTGTCCGCGAACTCCGATTACGGACGGGCGCTCCGGACCTTCCACGCCCGCTTCCTCGCAGCGGTGACGCGGCGGACCACCGTCCTCGTCGTCGGCGACGGCAGGACGAACTATCACCCGCCCGAGGCCTGGGTCCTCGACGAGCTCCGCCGGCGCGCGCGGCGGCTCCTCTGGATCTGTCCGGAGCAGCGGGCGTCGTGGTCCACCGGCGACAGCGAGATGGCCCGCTACGCCGCGCGCTGCGATCGCGTGGCGACCGCCGCGACGCTCGAGGAGCTCGAGGGGATCGCGGACGAGCTCGTGCCGCGGCGGTGACGTCGGAGGTGGTCGGCGACGACGGACGTGGACGTGGACGTGGACGTGGAGGTGGACGTCGACGTGGACTTCGACTTCGACTTCGACGTCGACCTCGCAATGAGCCGCATCGTCCACGTCCAGGTCCAGGTCCAGGTCCAGGTCCACGAGTCCACGTCCACGTCCAAGTCCAAGTTTCAGGTGTCGCCGGCGGCCCCGGTTGACTCCGCCCCACCGCCTTCCTTACGTTCCGCCGCGATGTCCGACCTCGTGAACCTCGGCCCCCCGGCCCCCGCTCGCTCGCCTGCCGCGCCCCCGCGCAAGGTGTTCGTCCACACCTTCGGCTGCCAGATGAACGAGTCCGACTCGGACCGGATGCTCGAGCTGCTCGGCCGGCACGACTTCACGCGCGCGACGACGCCCGAGGACGCCGATCTCATCCTCCTCAACACCTGCGCGGTCCGCGAGAAGGCGGAGCAGAAGCTGCTCTCCGCCCTCGGCCGCTACCGCGAGGTGAAGGCGCGCCGGGGCACGCTCATCGCCGTGTCGGGCTGCGTCGCGCAGCAGGAGAAGGAGCGGCTCCTGAAGCGCGTGCCGTACGTGGACTTCGTGTTCGGCCCGGATCACGTGGGCCGGCTGCCCGAGCTGCTCGCGCGCGCGGAGGGGCGGGAGCGGTTCTCGGAGACGGGCTGGATGGCGTCCGAGGAGTACGTGTTCCCCGGCGCCGATCCCGAGGCGGCCCGCGGCCGCGTCACCGCGTTCGTCACCGCGATGAAGGGCTGCGACAACGTCTGCGCGTTCTGCATCGTCCCCCACACCCGCGGCCGCGAGGTGTCGCGGCCGGTCGCGGAGGTCGTGGCCGAGTGCGCCGCGCTCGCCGACGTCGGGGTCCGCGAGGTGACGCTCATCGGGCAGAACGTGAACTCCTACGCGGGCGGCTGCGCGTTCCCGGAGCTCCTCCGCCGCGTCGCCGCGCTCCCCGGCATCCTCCGGATCCGCTTCACGACGAGCCACCCGCACGATCTCTCCGACGCGCTCGTCGAGACCTTCCGGGACGAGCCGAAGGTGATGCCTCACTTCCACCTGCCGGTGCAGTCCGGCTCGGACGCGGTGCTCGCGCGGATGCGCCGGGACTACGGCGTGGCGGCGTACCTCGACCGGTTCGACCGGCTCTCGGCGGCGCGCCCCGGCATCGCGGTCACGACCGACTTCATCGTGGGCTTCCCCGGCGAGACGGACGAGGACTTCGAGGCGTCGATGGCGCTCCTCGAGCGCGCCCGCTTCGACCAGAGCTTCAGCTTCCTGTTCAGCCCGCGCCCGCACACCGTCGCGGCGGTCCGCATGAACCACGGCCCGGGCTGGGAGGAGGTGCCGCGCGAGGTCGCGGTCGCCCGTCTCGAGCGCCTCCAGATCGTGCAGCGCCGGATCGCCGCGGAGAACTTCGCCGCCCAGCTCGGCCGCACCGTCGAGGTGCTCGTGGAAGGGCCCTCCGACGAGCCCGGCGAGGTGCGCGGGCGCACCCCGGAGAACCGCGTCGTCCACCTCGCGGCGGGCCGGGAGTCGTTGCCGGCCGGCGCGGTCGTCGCAGCCCGGGTCACCCGCGCCGGGCAGAGCTCGCTCTCGGGTGTCGTGGGCTGAGGGAACGTGAAACAATCCCCTCCCTTCGCCGCGGCGGCCGATCCGCGTCGCGGCGCTTCGTTGCTCCTCCCTCAGATACCAGCGAGGTATCCTCGGTCGTCGCGCCTCGCGCCGCTCGCGTCTCGACCGCCTGGCTCGGTCCGGGGATTGATTCACGCTCCCTGAGGCGCCCCTCCACGCGGCCGAGGGGGCGGGTCGCCGTCCGGTCCAAGTCCAAGTCCACGTCCAAGTCCACGTCCAAGTCCAAGTCCAAGTCCAAGTCCAAGTCGAAGTCGAAGTTCAGGTTCAAGTTCAAGTCGCATTGCGGGCCAGCCGAGGCCAACTTGCGACCCCCCGGGACGCGGGCTAGCATCGGCGTCGATGTCGGTGATCCTCGCATACGACGGGAAATCGCCCGTCCTCGCGCCCACCTCGTGGGTCGCGCCGGGCGCGGTCGTGATCGGGGACGTCGAGCTCGGCGAGGGCTCGTCGGTGTGGTTCCAGACGGTCGTCCGCGGCGACGTGCACCGCATCCGCATCGGCGCGCGGACGAACGTGCAGGACCACTCGACCGTCCACGTGACGGGCGGCAGCCACCCGACGATCGTCGGGGACGACGTCACCGTCGGCCACCGCGTCGTCCTCCATGGCTGCACGGTCGGCGACCGGTGCCTCGTCGGGATCGGGGCGATCGTCCTCGACGGCGCGGTCCTCGAGCCCGAGTCGATGGTCGGCGCGGGCGCGCTCGTCCCGCCCGGCATGGTGGTGCCCTCCGGGAAGCTCGTGCTCGGCGCCCCCGCCCGGGTGAAGCGCGATCTCACCCCCGAGGAGCTCGCCTTCTTCCGGACGTCCGCGGCGCGCTATGCAGGGTACGCCGCGCGCTACCGGGGGGGGCCGACCCGATGACCGCCGCGGAGGCGCTCCAGAAGGCTCCGCTCTTCCGCGAGTTCACCGAGACGGGGATCAAGATCTTCGCCGCGATCGCGCTCGAGAAGGCGATCCCGGCCGGCTCGCCGATCTTCGTCGAGAACATGGTGGGCGAGTCGCTCTTCATCGTGAAGAGCGGCACGGTCAAGCTCACGCAGAAGGGCGCGGACGGGGAACGGGAGCTCGCGACGGTCGGCGCGGGCGAGCACCTCGGCGAGCTCGCCCTGCTCGGGCAGGGCGTCCGGCTCGTCTCGGCGGTGGCCGCGACCGCCTGCGAGGTGCTCGAGATCACGCAGCGGGACTTCGCGCGCCTCCAGCCGCAGAAGCCGCAGGCGTGCCTGAAGCTCGCCCTCGCGATCGCGCAGGACCTCGCGCACAAGGTGGCGGACAACCGCGAGCTGCTCCGCGAGCTCGCGGCGCGGAAGCCGGCGGGCCCCTGACCGCCCGGCCGCTTCTTCGGCGAGGGGACGGGAAGCGACGGAGGGCCGCGCGCCGTTCCGGGATCGCGCGCGCGCGACGAGCGCGAAGACGTGACTCCTGCCCGCGCGACGTGACGCGGGCGAGTCTCTTCTGATATCGAGGGGCTCGCATGCTCGAACGGCTGGTCGATCTGCTGGCGGGGAACTCCCTCGGCATCGGCTATGCGTTCGTCTTCTTCATCCTGATCCTGTGCGGGTTCGGCCTGCCGATGCCGGAGGACGTCGTCCTCGTGACCGGCGGCGTCCTCGCCTGGCTCTCCTCGGACCTCGAGACCGCCACCCTCGCGGGCATGCTCCGCGACCGCGGCCTGCTCGCGATGATCGCGGTCGGTCTCTCCGGCATCCTCGCCGGCGACACCGTGATCTTCCTGGCGGGGCGGCGCTTCGGCCACCGCGTCGCCGACTTCCGCCCGCTCCGGCGGATCATCACGCCGGCGAAGCTCGAGCTCGTCGAGAAGAAGGTCCGGACGCGCGGGAACGTCGTCGTGATGTTCGCGCGGTTCCTCCCCGGCCTGCGCGCGCCCACCTTCTTCACGGTGGGTCACGCGCGGATGCCGATGTGGGAGTTCCTGCTCTTCGACGGCGCCGCGGCGCTCGTCTCCGCGCCCCTGTGGGTCTGCGTCGGGTTCTGGTTCGGCTCCGACCTCGAGGAGGCCGCCCACGTCGCGGGGCGCTTCAGCCACTACATCTTGCTCGCGGTCGGGGTGGTGCTCGCCGGGTTCGCGCTCCGCTGGTACCAGGCGCGCCGCGCCGCCGCGCCGGCGCCGGCGGCCGACGTCGAGCGGGACTAGGCCCCGCGCGCGGAGGCCGGCGGGAGCCGGCAGCTCCTACCGCGCCTCGTCGGACCCGAACAGGCGCCGGAACAACCCGGAGATCCCGCCCGGCCGCGCCGCCGCGGCCCCGGGGGGCGCACCGGGCGCGGCAACGCCCGCCGAGGTGGGCTCGGGGACCGGGAACGAGCCCGTCTGCACCTTCGGATCCTTGCCCGCCTGCTCGAGCTTCCGCCGGGCGGCGTTCGGTCCCTCCTTGGTGGACATCACCGCCTGCACTTGCCGGCCGGTGTTGAGCTCGCGCCCGGTCACGGTGAGGAGGCACTCCGGCCCGAGCTCGAACGTGATCGCGATCTTCACCATCCCCCGCGGGCCCGGCGGCAGCCCGGTGAGCCGGAGCGTGCCGAGGTAGTCGCTCTCGGAAGCGACGCCGGTCTCGCCCTGGTAGACGACGAGCTCGAACTCGGTCTGGGCGTCCTTCGTCGTCGCGAGCCCGTACTGCTTGCGCGTGGGGAGCGGCGTGTTCCGGTCGATGATGGTCTTCACCCGGCCGCCGGGAACGCCAATCCCGATCGACATCGGGAGCACGTCGATGAGGACGACGCCGTCGGCGCTCCCGAGCGAGTAGGCGAGGAGCGCCGCGCCGACGGCCACCGCCTCGTCGGGGTGGACGGCGCGCGACGGCGCCTTGCCGAAGAATGCGGCGACCTTCTCGTGGACGAGCGGCATCCGTGACTGGCCGCCGACGAGCAGCACCTCGTCGATGTCTCCGACCGTGAGCCCCTTCGCGAGCAGCACCTCGCGGCAGACCTCGAGCGTCCGGTCCACGAGCGGCTCGACGAGGGCGACGAACTCGGCGCGATCGAGGTGCGTCTCGAGCGAGACCGGCTGCGCGTCCTTCAGGGCGAGGAAGGGCAGGTGGATCGCGAAGTCGGTCCGCTCCGAGAGCGCGCACTTCGCGCGCTCCGCCGCGTCCACGAGGCGGGAGAGCGCCACCCGGTCGCCGGCGAAGTCGCCGCCCGTCTGCTCGCGCCAGACGGCGAGGAGCCGGTCCACGATCCGGTTGTCGAAGTCCACGCCGCCGAGGAAGGTGTCGCCGCCCGTCGAGACGACCTCGTACACGTTGTCGTTCAGCTCGAGCACCGACGCGTCGAAGGTGCCGCCGCCGAGGTCGTACACGAGGACCCGCTGGTTCAGGTGCCGGCCGAAGGCGTAGGCGAGCGCCGCCGCCGTGGGCTCGTTCAGGATGCGCTCGACGTGGAGCCCGGCGAGCGCGCCCGCCGTCGCGCACCGCCGCGCGCTGCCGCTCGTTGTAGTAGGCGGGCACGGTGATGACGGCGCGGTTCACCTCCTCCTGCAGGTGGTTCTGCGCGACCTGCTTCACCTCCCGCAGGATGAGCGCCGAGATCTGCTCGAGCGAGAGCGTCTCCGGGCCGAGCCGCACCGACGCGAGCCCGTTCGCGTCGGGGACGATCTCGTAGGCGAACTTGGAGCGGATCTCCTGGACGATCTCGGACTCGAAGGCGCGCCCGACGAGCCGCTTCGCGCCGTACACCGTGGCGCGCGGGTTCGTGAGGAGCTGTGCCTTCGCGAGGTGGCCGACGACGATCCTGTTCCGGGAGTTGAGCGCGACGACCGACGGGACCGTGTTGTGGCCCTCGCGCGAAGGGATGACGTACGGCCGCCCGTCCTTCACGACCGCCGCGCAGGAGTTGGTGGTCCCGAGGTCGATGCCGACGATCGCCCGCGACGCGCCGGGTGATCGCCTGCGGCGCGGCGGGGAGGCCGATGTCGATGCGGGCCGGACCGGCGGCGAGCTGCTCGATCCGATGCGGCTGCGCGAGGTCCGCCTGCGCCGGCATCCCGGGCCGCGGGGTGGTGCGTCCCGTCGCGGGCGTGAGGGCGGGCGCCGGGGTGAGGGCCGGCCCCCGAGCGCGAGCGAGCGCCGGCGTGAGGGTGGGGGGCGGGCGGCCAGCCGCCGGCGCGGGCGTCGGCCCGAACCGCGGGACGGGGATGATCGGAGTCGGCGCGCGCGTGGGCGGGGGGGTGACGTCCGGGCGCGGCGCGACGACCCCGGCCATGGCCGGCGCTCCGGCCTCCTTCAGCGCGACGGCGCGCTCGACGACCTCGCGCGAGCGTTCGTCGAGGTTCGTGAACTGCACGCCCATCCCGGGCGCGGTGGGCGGGCGGGCGTTCGGGTTCTCGGGCTGCACCCAGCGGACGACGCCCTGCCCCTTCACGACCGGCTCCCCGCCGGCGAGCCTCAGCTCGAACGCGAGGACGGTGCCGATCGGCTTCGGATCGCGGGTCCGGATGAAGACGCCGCCGCGGGAGATGTTGGAGGCGAACTTCTCGACGAACTCGTCGACCGTGCCATAGGACAGCTTCAGCAGCAGCCCGACGGGCGTCCGCTGGCCGCTCCGCTTGTCGTGCGGTCCCTCCACCGATGGCCATCATCCCAGACCGCAAGGTCCGGCGGGCAAGCGCGCCTTGACGGTCCAGCGCGGGCTCGCATATACGTCCGCATGCTCAATCGCGACGATCTGCGACTGGCGCTCACGTTCGACGACGTCCTGCTCCTGCCTGCCGAATCGGACGTGCTCCCGAAGTCGGTCGAGACCGCCACCCGCCTCACCCGCAACATCCAGGTCAACATCCCGATCGTGTCCGCCGCGATGGACACGGTGACCGAGGCGCGCATGGCGATCGCCATGGCGGCGGCGGGCGGGCTCGGGTTCGTCCACAAGAACCTGACCGTCGAGGAGCAGGCGGCCGAGGTCGTCAAGGTGAAGAAGTACGAGTCCGCCGTCGTCGCCGACCCGGTGACGATCGAGCCGGACGCGCCGATCCACCGCGCCGTCGGCCTGATGCGCGAGCACGGGATCAGCGGCATTCCGGTCGTCCAGCGGGGCCGGCTCGTCGGGATCCTCACGAACCGGGACCTGCGCTTCGAGAGGAACCTCGAGCAGCGCGTCGAGCAGGTGATGACGCGGGACCTCGTCACCGCCCGGGTCGGGGTGACGATCGACGAGGCGAAGGACCTCCTTCACACGCCACCGGATCGAGAAGCTCCTCGTCGTGAACGACGCGTTCGAGCTGAAGGGGCTCGTCACGATCAAGGACATCGAGAAGGTCCAGCAGCACCCGAACGCCGCGAAGGACTCGCTCGGGCGGCTCCTCGTCGGGGCCGCGGTCGGAGTCGGGCCCGATCGCGAGGCGCGGGTCCAGGCGCTGCTCAAGGCCGGGGCGGACGTCATCGCCATCGACACGGCGCACGGGCACAGCCGCGGCGTGATCGACGCGGTCCGCGCGACCAAGCAGAACTTCAAGAACGTCGAGCTCGTCGCCGGCAACGTCGCCACGTTCGAGGCGACCGAGGCGCTCTGCAAGGCCGGGGTGGACGCGGTGAAGTGCGGCGTCGGGCCCGGCTCCATCTGCACGACGCGGGTCGTGTCGGGCGTCGGCGTCCCGCAGATCACCGCCGTGGACGACTGCGCCCGGGCGGCGGAGAAGTACGGGGTGCCCATCATCTCGGACGGCGGCGTCAAGTACTCGGGCGACATCGTGAAGGCCCTCGCCGCGGGCGCGGGCTCGATCATGATCGGGTCGCTGCTCGCCGGCACCGAGGAGGCCCCGGGCGACGTCATCCTGTACCAGGGCCGCAGCTACAAGTCGTACCGGGGCATGGGATCGCTCGGCGCGATGAAGGCGGGCTCGAAGGACCGCTACTTCCAGGCCGACGTGACCGACCCGGACAAGCTCGTGCCCGAGGGCATCGAGGGGCGCGTCCCGTACAAGGGGACGGTCGAGATGACGATCTTCCAGCTCATCGGCGGGCTCCGCAGCGGCATGGGCCTCCTGGGCTGCAAGACCATCCAGGAGCTCCGGCAGAAGGCTCGCTTCGTCCGGATCTCGTCGGCGGGGCTGCGCGAGAGCCACGTCCACGACGTCATCATCGAGAAGGAAGCGCCGAACTACCGGACGGAGTAGGGGGGGAGCGGCGCACGAGCCGGGACGCGGTCGGGGTCCGGCTCGAGGTAGGAAGTCGAAGTCGAGGTTCAGGTCGAGGTCGAGGACCACGTCCACGTCCAAGTCCAGGGCCACGTCCAGGTCGGTTCGCCGGAGACACGCGTGGACATCCACTCGGAAAAGATCCTCATCGTCGACTTCGGGTCGCAGTACACCCAGCTCATCGCGCGGCGGCTGCGCGAGCTCGGCGTCTACTGCGAGATCCACCCCTGCACCGATGAAGGCGGAGGCGATGCGCGCCTACGCGCCGAAGGGGATCGTCCTCTCCGGCGGCCCCGCGTCGGTGCTCGCCGAGGGGAGCCCGCGCGTGGACCGGCTCGTCTTCGAGCTCGGCGTGCCGGTCCTCGGCGTCTGCTACGGCCTCCAGCTGCTCGCGCACGAGCTCGGCGGCCGCGTGGACAAGGCGGCCCACCGCGAGTACGGGCCGGCGACCATCGACACGCACGCGGGGGCGGAGCTGTTCGAGGGACTCCCGCCGAAGCTCGACGTGTGGATGAGCCACGGCGACCGCGTCGAGGCGCTCCCGCCCGGGTTCGAGCCGATCGCGTCGACGCCCTCCGCGCCGTTCGCAGCGGTCGAGGACCGCCGCCGCCGCTTCTTCGGCGTGCAGTTCCACCCCGAGGTCGTCCACACCCCGCGCGGCAAGGACGTGCTCAAGAACTTCGCCTACCGCGTCTGCGGGTGCTCGGGCAGCTGGTCGATGCGGGCGTACGCCGACATCGCGGTCGAGCAGATCCGGGCGCAGGTGAAGGGCGGGCACGTCATCTGCGCGCTCTCCGGCGGCGTCGACTCGGCCGTCGCGGCGCTCCTCGTCCACCGCGCCATCGGCGACCGGCTGCGCTGCATCTTCGTCGACAACGGCGTGCTCCGCACGGGCGAGCGGGACCAGGTCTCCGAGGTCTTCGGGAAGATGTTCCACCTGCCGCTCGTCACGGTGGACGCGTCGTACCGCTTCCTCACGAAGCTCGCGGGCGTCACCGACCCGGAGCAGAAGCGGAAGATCATCGGGCGCGAGTTCATCGCGGTGTTCGAGGAGGAGGTCGAGAAGCTCGCGGCCCACGGCGAGCGCGCCCAGTTCCTCGTGCAGGGCACGCTCTACCCGGACGTCATCGAGTCGGTCTCGTTCAAGGGCCCCTCCGCCACCATCAAGAGCCACCACAACGTCGGCGGCCTCCCCGACGTGATGAAGCTCTCGCTCGTCGAGCCGCTGCGCGAGCTCTTCAAGGACGAGGTGCGGCGGCTCGGGCTCGAGCTCGGCCTCCCGAAGGAGATCGTGCAGCGCCAGCCGTTCCCCGGGCCGGGCCTCGCGATCCGCGTCCTCGGCGAGGTCACCGAGGAGCGCCTGTCCGTGCTGCGCAGGGCGGACGTGATCGTGCAGGAGGAGGTCCGCAAGGCCGGCCTCTACGAGCAGCTCTGGCAGGCGTTCGCGGTGCTCCTGCCGGTCCGGAGCGTCGGGGTGATGGGCGACGAGCGGACGTACGAGTCCACCTGCGCCATCCGCGCGGTGGAGTCGACGGACGGGATGACCGGCGACTGGGCGCGGCTGCCGTACGAGCTCCTCGGCCGGATGTCGTCGCGCATCATCAACGAGGTGCGGGGCATCAACCGCGTCGTGTACGACATCTCGTCGAAGCCGCCCGCCACGATCGAGTGGGAGTAGCAAGCGGCCGCGACACCGCGCCGCCCGTCGCGGCGCGCCGCCGATGTGGGCGCTTTCGGTAGCCCGGCGCGCGTACCGTCGCTTGGTCGTGGGACGGGACGGGACTATCATCCGGCGGATCGGAGGTCATCGATGTCGCGTCCCTTTCGGACCCGCACGCTCGTCGCCGTCGTCGGGCTCGTGGCCGCAGGCTGCCAGGACTACAACTTCAACCCGGTGGGCCATTGCCTGATCCAGCCGGGCGGTGACCAGTTCACGCTGTCGAGCGTCTCGACCGCGGACGTGCTGTTCGTCGTCGACGACTCCGGGTCGATGGAGGGAGAGCAGCTGCGGCTCGCCGACGACTTCGGCGACTTCGTCGACAACCTCGACGAGCACGAACGCGACCCGCGCGGACGCCGGGCTCGAGCCGATCGACTTCCACATCGCGGTCACGACGACCTCGATCTTCTACAACCCGAAGCCGCCGGAGACGACGCCCGACCTGTCGCTCCGACTGGGCCGGTTCAGGGGGCAAGCTCGCGTGCTGCGTCGGCACGACGCCGGTGAAGCAGCCGAGGCGCTGCACCGGGGACGCGCAGTGCGCCGGTGCTGACCGTCGGCGCGCAGCAGATCACCTGCCGGCCAGTCCTGCGTCGGACTGCAAGGCGAGGGGTTCTGCTGCTCGAACGGGACGGGCGGCGCGACCGCCAATACGTTCCCGCCCGGCGCCGCGATCAGGCGGACGTCGTCTCGTGCGCGCTCGCGGGCGCGGAGTGCGGCACGCTTCGCGACCCACTACT
Source organism: uncultured delta proteobacterium (assembly GCA_963736795.1). Classification (GTDB taxonomy): domain Bacteria; phylum Myxococcota; class Myxococcia; order Myxococcales; family Anaeromyxobacteraceae; genus Anaeromyxobacter. The sequence goes on from CAVTRF010000005.1 coordinate 19,252, forward strand.
CGGTCGCCGACGCGTGCGTGCCCGGCGTCGGCGAGGACGAGTTGCCGCTTCCGGACGGCCAGTTCGTCGGCTCCGTGAACGTCGCGAGCGGCGCCGCGAACCCGCGCGTCCTCCACTTCGACAAGGGCTCTTCACCTCGGCCGACGGCAAGAACACGCAGGGGTACACCCGCGCGCAGCTCGAGACCTTCTTCACGCAGAACGTCCTCGTCGGAACCTGCGGCTCGCCGCAGGAGCAGGCGTTCCAGGCCGGACGCCAGGCCGTCGAGAAGGCGCTCCTCGGCGGGCAGCAGGACACGGACACGTACCGCTACGCGGCGGGCCGTCGAAGGACTCGGTCGCGACGACGACGCGCGCCTTCACGGTCGCCCCGGGCGTCCGCGCCCCCGGCGCAGCGGCGGCGTGGCCGAACCCGAGCTCGAAGCTCGTGCTCGTGTTCGTGGGCGACGAGGACGACTGCTCGTCCCCGAAGGATCCAGCGGCCGGCGTCGTCATGACCGACGTTGCCTCTCCGAACGACGCCTGCACGGCGGACGCGAACTGCCGAAGCCCGCCGGCAGGGCAAGCGCTACACCGTCGATCTCGAGTTCGTGAGCTACTTCACGGGCCTCGGCCGTCCGGTCGCGGCGGCTTCATGCCTGCCGGCGGCCCAGACCTCGTGCACGCTCCGGCGAGCTGCGCGCACCGCCGGACCTGTGCACGTCGGGCTCCGAACGTGAGGCGCGCAGCCGAACGGCACCCGGTTGCTCGAGGCGGCACAGGGCGCTGTCGCAAGCGGGCGTCGACGTCGTCGCCGGCTCCATCTGCGACCGGACTTCGGCGGACTCCTGAACCAGATCGCCGAGATCGTGAAGCCGCCGCAGACGCTCACGCTTCCGTCCGAGCCGGCCGAGAGCCGCATCACGCTGCTCCGGATCGCGAGCGCGACCGGCGAGACCCGGAAGCTCTGCGACGTGGCGCTCGCTCCCGGCGGCGCGTATCGCGAATCGACCTTGCAGGACGCCATCGCGAACAGCGGCGCGGACTGGTGGTTCACCGCAACGGCGCACCCGGGCGTCCGCCGGTGGCCGTGTCGAAGTTCGTCTACATCAACCCAAGAGGCGACTGCAAGGCGAACCCCGGCGAGACGTACTCGGCGGATTACCTCGGCGTCGTGCCGGCGGGCGGGTGCGAGAGCTGCCGACGGACGCCGAGTGCACGCAGAAGCCTCGGGGGCCGGGAGCGGGGGTGCGTAGGACTGGAGTGCTTCAAGCCCGCCGGGCTCGAACGCGCGGCACCTGCACCTGCCGGACGGGGACCTGAGATGAAGATGCGCACGAGAACGGCGATCCTCCCGGCAGTGCTCGCGGCGCTCTCCGGCTGCGCCTCGTGCGACAGCGTCCCGGCCGCGGCGGTGAACGACTGCAATCCGCAGATCGTGGTCAGCGCCCGGACCGACATCCTGTTCATCATCGACGACTCGGGGTCGATGGCGGGGGAGCAGGCGGAGCTCGCCGCGAACCTGTCCGACTTCATCGAGGCGCTGCTCACGACGTCGGCGGTGAACCTCGACCTCCACGTCGGGGTGACGAACACGTCCGTCACGAACTACGTCGGCGCCGCCGCGCAGTACGGCGCGAACAACGCCGCCGGGGCCGCGTTTCCCGGCATCGCGAACACGCCGTACCCCGCCGGCGCGCTCGTCGCGATCCTCCAGGATCCCGAGGGCGTGGGGTCGGCCGGGCGCTTCAACTGGGCCTTCGATCCCTTCGTCAGCACCAGCACCTGGCGCGGGCTGCGGATCCTCTCGAACGGCCCGACGCTCGGCGCCGACTTCAAGGCCAACGCGCTCCAGGGCGACTGGGGCAACGGCAAGGAGCAGCCGCTCGCTGCCCTGCGGCTCGCCCTCGAGAAGTCCGGTCCGGGGGGCGTGAACGCCGGGTTCCGCCGCCCGGGAGCGCGGCTCGCGGTGGTCATCATCACCGACGAGGACGACTGCTCGGAATCGAGCGGCCCGTACGACATGACGAGCCAGACCTCGTGCGCGAACGAGACGTACAAGACGACCCGGCTCGATGCGCTCGCGCCGCTCGTCGCAACGCTCGATGCCTCCGACGGAGGGCCGCCGTTCGTGGCGGTGATCGCGGGGTTCGACCCCACGTCGGCCCCGACCCTCGCGCCTACCGGCTGCACCTCGGGCTCGACGTCGTCGTTGCAGGACCCGACCCGGCTCGACGAGTTCCTCACCTATCTCGGCTCGACGCACCCGAACCGGGTCTACAAGGACAGCATCTGCAACGACTTCGGGCCGTCGCTCCTCGCCATCGCGCAAAAGCTCGTGCCGCAGCAGATCCTGCTCGAGCAGGAGCCCGCCGACTGGCGCATGCTCGTCGCGAGCGTCGTCCGTTCGGACGGCTCCGTGGATCCGTGCCGGATCGCGCTCGAGGGGACGAGTCAGGCCGCCGCGTACGAAGCGGTGTACACGCCGTCCCGGCCGGGGGTCCCCGCGACGCTCAGGTTCCAGCAGGGATGCCAGCTCGCGGGCCACGATCGGATCGATCTCCGGATCATCTGCGCCCGCTGACGGGCTGCGCCAAGCACGCTCTGTGAACCCCCACTTGCTTGCGGCGCGAGCGGGGAGTTGGCAGCATGCTGCTACCCATGGCTCGGTCCCTCGTGCTCGCGGTCATCGTGCTCGCAGGTCCCTCGCTCCTCGCGGCCCAGCCCGCGGCGGCCGCTGACGCACCGCGGCAAGGAGCGGCGCCCACCACGTCAGCGGATCTCCGCGGGCTCCTGGCGGAGATCGACCGCACGTACACGCGGAGGGACGACCCGGCCGAGCTCGCGGCGCACCGCGCCCGCCTGGCCGAGGCCGAGAAGCTCGCGCCGAACGATTACGAGGTGCTCTGGCGGCTCGCCCGGCTCTACGTCTGGCTCGCGGACGACCCGAAGCAGCCGAGCGAGGAGAAGAGCAAGCTCGGGAAGACCGCCTGGGACTACGGCGATCGCGCCACCGCCGCGAACCCCGCTCGCGTGGAGGGCTGGTACTTCGCCGCCACCGGGCATGGGCAACTACGCGCTCGGGATCGGGGTGATCACCGCGCTCCGCCAGGGGATCGAGGGGAAGTTCAAGGAGAGGCTCTCGCGCGCGGAGCAGCTCGATCCGGACTTCCAGAGCGGCGCGATCCAGACGGCGTGGGGGCGCTTCTGGTACGAGCTGCCCTGGCCGAAGTACTCGCCGGACCGCTCGAAGCGGTCGCTCGAGGCCGCACTCAAGAAGAATCCGGCCAACGTGCGGGCGCACGTCTACCTCTCGGATCTGCACGCGAAGGAGGACCGGCCCGAGCAGGCGAGAGCGGAGCTGCAGCCCGCCATCGCCGCGGCACCCGGCCGGTACGATGCGCCCGAGGAGCGAAGGTGGCAGGAAGTTGCGAAGCGGAGGCTCGCTCAGGTTGGCCCCGGAGCCCGGGGCGGCGAAGGAGGGTGACATGATCTCCGAGGCCCAGCTCGCGAATGGCACGAAGGCGGCCCCGAACCTCCTCGCGCTCCTCGAGCGCCAGGCGCGGGACCAGGCGGCGAGCGCCGCGCTGAAGCACAAGCGGGACGGGCGCTGGCAGGACGTCGGCTGGGGCGAGCTCGCGCGGCGCTCGCGCGACGTGTCCGACGGACTCGCGGCGCTCGGCATCGTCCGCGGGGACCGCGTCGCGGTGATCGGGGACACGAACCTCGAGTGGATGCTCGCGGACCTCGGCATCCTCGGCGCCGGCGCGATCACCGCGACGATCTACCAGTCGAACCAGCCCGAGGAGTGCCGCTACATCGTGGAGAACGCGGGCGCGCGGATCGTCTTCTGCGACAGCGCCGCCCAGGTCGCGAAGCTGCGGCAGGTGAAGGACCGGCTGCCGCGGCTCGAGCGGATCGTTCGCGCGCAGGGGCCCGCCGCGGACGCGTTCGAGCTGACGCTCGCGGAGCTCGAGAAGATCGGCCAGGAGTGGCGCAAGGCGAACCCCCGCGCGCACGAGGAGCGGGTCGCGCGGCTCGGATCGGAAGACGTCGCGACGCTCATCTACACCTCGGGAACCACCGGGAACCCGAAGGGCGTGATGCTGACGCACGGGAACTGGACCTACGAGGGCGCCGCGATCGAGGCGATCCGCGTCATCGGCCCGACCGACGTCATCCTGCTGTTCCTGCCGATGGCGCACTCGTTCGCGAAGGTGATCCAGGCGGCGTGGCTCGCCACCGGGTGCGCCTGCGCGTTCGTCGAGTCCATGGACAAGATCATGGACAACGCGTCGGAGGTGAAGCCGACGGTGATGCCGGCGGTGCCGCGGATCTTCGAGAAGGCCTACAACACCGTCATCTCGAAGGGGTTCGCGTCGCCGGGGCTCAAGGGCAAGCTCTTCCGCCTCGCGATGGAAGGATTCGACGCGTACGCGCAGGCGCGCGAGAGGGGCGGCACCCACTCGTCGTTCGGCCTGCTCGTGGGACGCAAGCTCGTGTTCCCGAAGCTCACCGCGGCGCTGAACGAGCGGTTCGGCGGGAAGGTGCGGTTCTTCGTCTCGGGCGGCGCGCCGCTCGCGCCGAAGATCGCCTGGTTCTTCGACGCGCTCGGCTTCACCATCCTCGAGGGCTACGGCCTGTCGGAGTCGTCCGCCGGGACGTTCGTGAACCGCCCCGGCCAGAACCGGATCGGCACGGTCGGCCCCCCGGTGCCCGGGAGCGAGGTCCGCATCGCGGAGGACGGCGAGATCCTCATCCGCGGGCCCGGTGTCATGAAGGGCTACTGGAACGACCCCGCCGCGACGGCGGAGGTGCTGCAGGACGGGTGGCTCCTCACCGGCGACGTCGGCCGCCTCGATCCGGCGGGCCACCTCCAGATCACCGACCGCAAGAAGGACATCATCGTGACGGCGGGCGGGAAGAACGTGGCCCCGCAGAACCTCGAGAACGATCTCAAGACGGATCCGCTCGTGTCGCAGGTGATGGTCCATGGCGACAAGCGGAAGTTCCTCTCGGCGCTCGTGACGCTCAACGAGGAGAACGCGCGGAAGTGGGCGAGCGAGCATGGCGTGCCGCAGGGCGCGAGCCTGCACGATCACCCGACCGTCGTCGCGCGGCTCCAGCAGGCGATCGACGCGCTCAACGCGCGCCAGGCGAGCTACGCGACGATCAAGCGCTTCGCGATCGTGCGGAACGACTTCACCCAGGAGACCGGGGAGCTCACGCCGACGCTCAAGGTGAAGCGGAAGGTCGTCACGGAGAAGTATCGGCCGGTGCTCGACGCGTTCTATACCGAGTGATCGGCCGGTTGCGGTCCTCGGGGCAGCCCCCATGTGGCCGTCGCGCTCCCCCTCCTCGGGTGATTAACTCCGCCGCCGGCGCAGGGCGGTGGACCGCGCGACGCACCGGAGGGGCGATGAACGGCCTTCGCATCCTGCTCGTCGAGGACGACGACGACAACCGCGAGCTGATGGCAGAGGTGCTCGCTGCCTGCGGCCACGAGGTGCTGTCGGCCGCGACGGGGCACGAGGGCCTCGAGACGCTCTCGAAGCACTCCGTCGACGTCGTGGTCACCGACGTCGGGATGCCCGGCATGGGCGGCCTCGAGATGGCGCGGGCCGTGAAGGCGATCGCGCCCCGCGTGCCGGTCGTGGTCGTCACCGGCTGGGCGGAGCGGGACGACATCTCGAACGCCCGCGGCCGGGACGTGGACGCGGTGCTCATCAAGCCGGTCGATCCCGACGCCCTCACCCAGACGGTGAGCGATGTCGCGCAGGGGCGCGGTCGCGCTTAAGATGTGGCCGGACCCGAGTCCGGAATCGACGCGCACGAAGGAGCGCGCGCCCACATGGCCGACCCCGTCACCAGCGTGAACGACGTCTTCGAGAAGCACATCCCGGCGAGGCTCCAGGCGAAGCCCGACGTGGTCGGGAAGATCAACGCGGTCTACCAGTTCAACATCGCGGGACCGGGCGGCGGCACCTGGACGGTGGACTGTACGCAGCCCGGCGGGAAGGTCGCGCCCGGCCCGGCGGCCGACGCGCGGTGCACGGTCGCGGCGACCGACCAGAACTTCCTCGACATCGTGAACGGGAAGCTCAACCCGCAGATGGCGTTCATGACGGGGAAGCTCAAGATCCAGGGAGACATGGGGCTCGCCATGAAGCTCCAGCAGATACTGTCGTAGCGGGGGGCACTCGCTCCGCCCATGACCCTCCCGCTCTCAGGCGTTCGCATCCTCGACCTGACGCGGCTCCTGCCCGGACCGTTCGCGACCCTGGTCCTCGCCGACCTCGGCGCGGACGTGGTGAAGGTCGAGGAGCGAGGCGGCGGGGACTGGCTGCGCGGGATGCCGCCGCTCGCCGGGGGCGAGTCGGGCGCCTTCCACGCGCTGAACCGGGGGAAGCGCTCGATCGCGATCGACCTGCGCAGGCCGGAGGGCGCGGCTGCGTTCCTGCGCCTCGCGCGCGGCGCCGACGCGGTCGTCGAGTCGTTCCGGCCGGGCGTGCTCGCCCGGCTCGGAGTCGGCTGGGACGCGCTCCACCGCGAGAACCCGCGCCTCGTCCTCTGCTCGATCAGCGGCTACGGACAGGACGGGCCGTACGCGCAGCGCGCCGGCCACGATCTCGACTACTGCGCCTTCGCCGGCGTGCTCGGCGCGAACGGGACGCCGGACCGCCCGGCGCCGCTCGGCGTGCAGGTCGCGGACGTGGCGGGCGGCGCGTGGCCGGCGGTGGGAGGGATCCTCGCGGCCCTGCTCGGGCGTGGGCGGACCGGCGAGGGCGCGCACGTGGACGTGTCGATGACGGAGGGCGCGCTCGCGATGCTCGCGCTGCCGCTCGGGATGGCCTGGACCCGGGGGACGCCGCTCGCGCGCGGGCGGGAGCTCCTCGACGGCGGCGCCGGATGCTACGCCGTGTACCGGACCCAGGACGGCCGGTTCGCCGCGCTCGGCGCGCTCGAGCCGAAGTTCTTCGCCGCCTTCTGCGCCGCGGTCGGCCGGCCCGAGCTCGCCGAGCGGCACCTCGAGGACGGGGGACGCGGACCCCGCGCCGAGCTCGAGGCGATCTTCGCCGCGCGCACGCGCGACGAGTGGGCCGACTTCGCGGCGCGCCATGACGTGTGCGTCGCGCCGGTGCTCGAGGGCGACGAGCCGCAGGCCGACCCCCAGCTCGTGGCGCGCGGCGCGTTCGTGCAGGTGCCGATCCCCGGACAGCCGCGGGGCATGCCGGCGGTCGCGACGCCGATCCGAATCCGCGGCGTCCCGCCACCGCCGCCGACCTCGGGTCCGCGCGCGGGACAGCACACGGACGAGGTGCTCGCGCAGGCGGGGTTCACGCCCGACGAGGTCGCGGCGCTGCGCGGGTGCGGCGCGGCGGGGTGAGCGAGCACCGCCCGGATGGGCGCCGACCCCGTTCGGCTTGACAGGCCTGGCCGGCGCGCGCAATGAGTCGAGCGCGCATGCGCGCCTTCCTCGCCGCCGGCCTCGCGCTGTTCTTCGTCCTCACGGCCGCGGCCCCGCACGTCCACACCGGCGCCCGCGGGGCCGACGAGTGCGTCGTCTGCGTCGTTCGCCACGCCGATGCGGCCCGCAACGAGACCCCGGACGTCGCTCCGGTAGCGACCGTGACCGTCACCCGGACGCTCGAGGCGGGGGTCCCGCCCGTCACGGGTGCGCCGCTCGGCGCGAAGCCAGGGCAGTCGCCTCCTGCGCGCGCGTAGCCGCCCGCAACAGCCACCGTCTCCGTACCCGTGCTGTGGCGCGCCCCGTGCGCGCGAGGTGCCGTCGATGCGTCCCTTGTTCGTGGCGAGCGTGCTCGCCGTCGTGGTGTCGTCCCCGTCCGCAGCGCTCGCAGCGCAGCCGCCCGCCCCACCGCAGACCCCCGAGACCTCGCAGCAACAGCCGCAGCCCCCGGAGCAGCAGGACGCCGAGGCGCGAAAGAAGCTCGAGGCCGACATCGCGAAGGAGCTCGGGCAAGGGGGCGCGAGCGGCCAGCGCCGGCGGCACCGCAGGGGCAGCCCGACCGCGGCCTCCGAGGGCCGCGGTGGCACCGGGGGAAACGCGATGCGCGGGCTGCTCCTCCTGCCCGGACATCAGCGCGATCGGCAGCTTCGCGGGCGCCTTCGACACCTACGACGTCGGGCGCCTCTCGCCGCGCGAGGGGCCCTTCGGACCGGCCGACAAGCCGACGCCGCTCTTCCAGGAGCTGGAGCTCGGGCTCCAGTCCGTCATCGACCCGTACGCTCGAGCCGACATCTTCATCTCCTTCTCGCCCCGGGAGGTCGCGGTGGAGGAGGCGTATCTCACCTCCCTGAACCTCCCCGCGGGGCTCCAGGTGCGCGCCGGGCAGCTCTTCACCCCGTTCGGCCGCCAGAACCAGCAGCACCCGCACGTGTGGGACTTCGTGGACTCGCCGCTCGCCCGCGGGCGGCTCGTGGCCGACGAGGTCCTGTCCGGTCCCGGGGTGGACGTGGCGTGGCTCGCGCCGCTCCCGTGGTTTGCCGAGCTGCACGTCGCGGGGCAGGGGACCGCCCCCGCGCCGAACGAGGAGGACGCGACGGAGCGGCTCACCGGGACCGTGCGGCTGCTCCAGTACGTTCCGCTCGGCGAGACCACCACCCTCGGCGTCGGGCTCTCGGCGGCACGCCGCGGCGAGGCGACCGGGGCGTTCCGCGATCTCGGCGCCGCCGACGTGTACCTCCGCTGGCGCCCGCTGCACTCGCGGGCCTACGTGACGCTGCAGGGCGAGCTCTACGCGCGGAAGTTCCGCGGAGGAGGCCTCTCCGACGAGCTGAAGGCAGCGCTCCCGATGCTGGCGGCGAACGTCGAGCGCGGGACCGACACCGGCGGGTACGCGCAGCTCTTCTGGCGCCAGGGCGCCTACTTCGGCTACGGCGTCCGGTACGACGAGGCGCCTCGCGGCCGCGAGACGCCGGCGCCCGGGACCGAGCGGCGATACGGCGCGGTCGCGACCTGGTTCCCGAGCGAGTTCCAGCGACTCCGGCTCCAGGTCTCCTATGACCGGCGGCCCGGCGGGCAGGACGGCCTCGAGGCGCTCCTCGGCGCTCGAGTTCGGCATCGGCTCCCACGGCGCTCACCCCTTCTAGGAACACTCCCATGATCTCGCTCGAACCGAAGAGAGTCGCCCTCGCCGCGTTGCTGGCGCTGTTCCTCCCCGCGCGCGCGGCGGCCGCCATGAAGGTCGTCACCACCACCGAGGGGCTCGCCGCGCTCGCGAGGGAGGTGGGCGGAGACCGCGCCCAGGTCGAGAGCCTCTCGCGCGGCGTCCAGGATCCGCACTTCGTGGACGCGAACCCGATGCTGGCCGTGAAGCTCCGCAACGCCGACCTCCTCGTCGACGTGGGCCTCGATCTCGAGATCGGATGGCTGCCCCCCCTCGTGAACCAGTCGCGGAACGGCGCGATCCAGCCGGGCGGGGCGCGGCGGCTCACGGCGGCGACCGCCGTCACGGTGCTCGACGTGCCCACCGGGCCGGTGAGCCGGGCGCAGGGTGACCTTCACCCGGGCGGCAACCCCCACTTCCTCATCGACCCGCGGCGCGCGCTCGAGGTCGCCGGCGCGATCGCGCAGAGGCTCTCGGCGCTCGACGGCGGCAACGCCGAGTACTACGCGCGGCGGCTTCAGGCGTTCCAGCAGCGGATGGCGGCCGCGGACGCGCGCTGGCGGGCGGAGCTCGCACCCGTGAAGGGCAGGAAGCTGTTCACGCGGCACCGCACCATGACGTACTTCCTCGACTGGAGCGGCCTCGTCTCCGCGGGCGAGCTGGAGCCGCGGCCGGGCGTTCCGCCACCCCCCGCTCACCTCGCGGACCTCGTGGGCGTGGCCCAGCGCGAGGGCGTCAAGGCGATCTCGATCGAGAACTACTACGACACGAAGTCCGGAGACGTCGTCGCGCGCCACTCCGGGGCGAAGATCGTCCTCATCCCCGGCGACGTCGGCGGCGAGCCGGGCCTCGACACGTACGAGAAGTACCTCGACGTCGTGGTGAAGCGGCTCGCCGGAGCGCTCCGATGACGACGCCCCTCGTGAGCCTCGAGGACGCCGCGATCGGCTACCGCGGCCAGGCGCTCCTCGCCGGCCTCTCGGTCGCGATCCGGGCGGGGGACTTCCTCGCCGTGGTCGGCCCGAACGGCGGCGGCAAGACGACGCTGCTGAGGTCGCTCCTCGGCGCCCAGCCGCTCCTCGCGGGGAGGCTGGTCCGTCCACGTCCGCTCCGCGTCGGCTACGTGCCGCAGCGGGAGCACGTGGACGCGATCTGGCCGTTCACGGTCGGAGAGGTCGCGCTGATGGGGCGCGTCCCGGCGCTCGGGCCGCTCCACTCGCCGCGCGCCGCGGACGTCGAGGTGGTCCGCCGGGCGCTCGCGCGCGTCGGGATCGAGGATCTCGCCGGGCGCTGGTACGGGGAGCTCTCCGGCGGACAGCGGCAGCGGACGCTCATCGCCCGCGCGCTCGCGGCCGAGCCGGAGCTGCTCGCGCTCGACGAGCCGACGAACGGGATGGATCCCGGCGCGGAGCTCGCGACGATGGACCTGCTCCGGGACCTGCAGAATGGGAGCGCGCTCGCGATCGTGATGGTCTCGCATCGCATCGAGGCGGTCGCCAACTACGCCCGCACCTTCGCGTTCGTGGACCAGGACGCCTCGCTCTTCCGCGTCGGCGCCGTGGACGAGATGCTCCAGCCCGACGCGCTCGTCGCGCTCTACCGCAGGCCCGTCGCGGTCCGCGAGGAGAACGGCCGGCGCTACGTGCACGCCGCGGGCGGGGAGGGGAGCCGATGAGCGCGCTCGAGGGCTTCCTCGCGCGCGCGCGACATCTGGGAGGTCCCGCTCGCAGCGTCGGTCGTCGCCGGGGCGCTGCTCGGCGCGCTCGGCGTCTACGTCGTCCTCCGCCGGACCGTCTTCGTCTCCGCGGCGCTGACGCAGCTCTCCACGCTCGGCCTCGTCGGGACGCTGCTCGTCGAGGAGCGGTTCCACATCGAGACGGAGCACGCCTCCGAGCAGCTCGCCGTCGCCATCGGGGTCTCCGCGCTCGGCGCGCTCGTGCTCGGCGCGTTCCGCCCGAAGCGACTCCCCGCGGAGGCGACCGTCGGCGCGACGTGGGTCGTCGCCTCGGCGCTGGTCGTCCTCGGGGTCTCGCAGCTCGTGCACGCGGCGCACGACCTGCAGGGGCTCGTGTTCGGCAACGCCGTCGCGGTCCCGGCGTCGGACCTCATCGTCATCGCCGTCGTCGCGGCGCTCGCGACCGCGGTGCACACCACGTTCGCGAAGGAGCTCGCCTTCACGTCGTTCGACCCGGAGACCGCGCAGGCGCTCGGGATGCGGGTCCGCGTCTGGGATGCGGTCCTCTTCATCACGATCGGCGTCGCCATCCCTCCCACGGCACGGGCGCTCGGCGCGCTGCCCGTCTTCGCGTTCCTGACGCTGCCCGCGACGGGCGCGCTCCTGCTGCGGGTCGGGTTCCGCCCGGCGTTCGCCCTCGCCGCGGCGTTCGGCGTCCTCGCGGCCTCCGCCGGGTACGTGCTGTCGTGGATCTGGGAGCTTCCGACCGGGCCGACGATGGTGGCGCTCGCGGCCGCGCTCGCGATTCCGGGCGCGCTCTGGCGCCTCGCGCGCGGGTGAACCGCCACCGCAGTGATTTCTCGAAACCACTTGACCTCAGCGGCGCCTGAGCGTAGAAACCCGCCTCACTTCAACGGCTTTTCAATCCTGACGCGGGGTGGAGCAGCCAGGTAGCTCGTCGGGCTCATAACCCGAAGGTCGCAGGTTCAAATCCTGCCCCCGCAACCAGTATCCGAGGCCCCGGTCGCCGCAAGGTGACCGGGGCTTCTCTGTTTCGGGCGCGCCAACTCGCGCGAGCGCCGCCGCGGGTCGTCTTGAATCGGCGCATGTGGTCATCGAGGTCGGCGGGTCCGAAGGCCGTGCGACGCGCGTCGGCCGCGGCCTGACGGCTCCGCGCTAGTGGCAGGCGGTGCAGGCCTCCTGCTCGTCGCCGCTCCACGGCGTGGTGGGCGTGGGATCGTACGTCTCCAGCAGCATGTGCACGCGGGCGGAGTCGCCGTCGTGGCAGCCGCCGCAGGCGAGCCGGCCGGCGCGCGTGGCCCACGAGCCGCTCGTGGTGCCGGCGGGGTGGCAGGCCTCGCAGGCGCGGGGGTCCTGCGGCAAGGTGATGTCCCAGTTCCGTCCGGGCACTGGATCGCCGAGGGTGTAGTCGACGGTCGCGAGCGGGAAGAAGAGTCGCGAGCCGAAGTGGACCGCGTGGACGCGCGTGCCGAGGGGCCGGGCGCCGGTCCAGGCCGAGAGGGTGTTGCAGGAGGAAGCGCCTGCCACGCAGGAAGGGTCCTGTGGCTGCTGATCGTGGCAGGCGCCGCACTGGTCCACGGCGAGATCGCCGAGGAGCTTGTCGTACCGCGAGGGATCGAGCACCAGCCCGCGCCCGTCCGGCGCCTGGTGACAGCGGTCGCAGTTCCGGGCGATGGGCTTCTCCTCCGACACGGTGCCCACCTGGAACGTGATCGTCGCCACGCTCGGCGTCTGGTAGTTGTTCGCGTCCACCCGGCCCAGCTGGGCGATCGCGACGCTCACGACGTAGGTGCCGGGAGCGAGGTCCTGCACCGGATCGAGCTGGTACTCGATCCCTTCGGCGAGGAGCGTCACCTTCGGATCGTCGGTCGCCGACGGAATGCCTCCGACGCTGGTGGCGGCGGAAGCGAGCGTGACCGTCGCGGTCGGCCCGCCCGGCACCTTGAGCGTGGTGTCGCCCCCGAAGACATCGGTGGTCACGTTCCCTGCCGCGAGCCGGATCGAGTAGACGGGCCCGAGATTTCGGCTGCGGAGCCCGAGGCGGCCGTTCTGGATGAACGCGATGGCGCGGGCGGCGAACTGCGTGTTTGCGTTGAGGAGCGTCGCGAGCTCGTCGGAGGTGTAGGTGGCAGCCGGGATCGACACCGTCACCGTGCCTGGAAGCCGGGTCGCCCACGCGTCGTTCCGGAAGACGTCGGCGCCCTGGTCGAGGGTCACGGTGACGCTCGTGGGCGTCGCGAAGGTGAACGGTCCGATCGAGCTCGCGAGAACCTGCGCGCGGGCCTTCGTCGTCAGGACCGGGTTCCGCGCGGCGCGCGGACCGTGGACGAAGAAGCTGGTCGTCGCGAACTTGCCGTCCGCGTCGGCCGGGCAGGCGGCCGGGCTTCCGGTCGGGACGCACCCCTGGGCCGACCCACGCAGGAGGCGGTGGTCGCCGAACGCGACGCCGTTCCGCTTCAGGACGAGCGTGACCGTCGGCGCCTCGGTCCCCGTGTAGTACTGGCCGTTCGCGGGCGGCGACAGCGAGAGGACGGGCTCGAACTCGGGGACGTTCCTGGGATCCTTGGTCCACCACTGGTGCGCCGCGATGACGGGCGCGATGCCGCCGCTCGGCGCGTGGCACAGGGCGCAGTTGTCGTCGGAGGACTGCGCACCGCCGAGGTGGTTGCCCACGGAGGCGAGGTCCACGTCGTCGTGGCACGAGCCGCAGGCGTCGCGGCCGGGCACCGACGCGTGCTGGGCGCCGTCGGGCGCGCCGCCGTGGCACTTCGCGCAGTTCGCGGCGACCGCCGGGAAGCTGGACTTCCACCACGTGTGCAGGGCTTCGCCCTCGCCCCACAGCGCGTAGGTGCCGTTGTCGGCCGTCGCCCACGGGTCCCCGTCCGGTCCCGCGACCGAGGGGAGCTGTCCGCCCATGTGGATCTTGTGGATCATCACCTTCAGGTCGAGCGAGGCGCCCCCCTGCGCGTCGGCGGCGCCGGGGACATGGCAGGTCGCGCACCCATCGACGGCGCGCGCGCCGCCGGCGTGCGACGGCAGCGCGAGCCCGTGGCAGGCGAGGCACGCCTCCGTGGAGACCAGGGCGCGGCCCGCGCCCAGCGGGGAGCCGTCGGGGACGAACTCGAACGTGGCGTCGTTCACGGCGCCCCCGCGTCGGACCTCGAGCGCCACGCGATGGCGCTGGCTGCGCACGTAGCCGACCGGGGTGCCCTCCGGCCCCGCGGTGAGGAGGTCGAGCGAAAGGTGGTAGGTGTACGAGCCGTCGCCGTGGTTCACGAGCTCGCCGGCGGCGTCCCGGACCGCCTGCGGCGCGCTGCTGCCGGCTGGGCGCGGGAAAGCGTCGCCGGAGACGGTCTCGACCCGCCAGCCGTAGGGGATCCAGCGCGTGCTCGCCTCGCCCGTGGGCGGGGGAGCGAGGCGCGCGATGGCGGCCGCCACGCCGTCGAGCGCGAGCACCGGCACGCCCTCGGCGTCGTGCACCGTGAAGTCCATCTGGGCGTGACCGTCGGCGGCCGCGGATGCCCCGGTGATCTCGAGCTGCGCGAGCGTCCGCGCCTCGAGTGCAGCCGGGCGGGAGAGGAGGAACTCGAGGCCGTGGAGGTCTGCGACCCCGATCTTGTTGGACCCGGGCGCTCCGTCTCCCACCGTCACCACCGTGCCGTCCGCGCATGAGATCGTCTTCGTGCCATCGCCGTTGTCCGCGATCGAGCACGAGGTGCCGGCAGCGCCGTCCGAGATGGTGACGTGGGTGCCGTCCGGGCAACGGATGGTGCTCGTGTGGTCGCCGTTCGACACCACGGTGCACGAGGTCCCGGCCTTTTCGGTGGTCGCCTTGCAGGAGACGAGGATCAGGCAGGTGACGCAGGCGGCCGCGAGCGTGCGCAGCCGAAGAGTTTCCGCGTTCATCATGTCCCCTGCCTCACGTCGGTGACGAGCCAGGGAACGAGCTTCGCCGATTCGCTTGCCCGCTCACAAGGGGCGCGCAGCAACCGCGGCGGGGTCAAATCAAACGCACCCGGCGTCGCGCATCGACGAACTGCCGCCGCACGACTGGGCCGAGCCCCGGGCCGTCGGCCCGAGGCGGGTCGGTGCGCGTACCCAGACGCCGAACCTCGGCGTTCGGCTCATCGAGACGTTCATCGGCGCGAGCCCCATCGTCGCCGGCATCGCGAGAGTCTCGCCCGCAGGTTCCGCAAGGCGACCGACCTGCTGGGCGTGCCTCCGGCGCAGCACGGCGCGCCCGCCTGACGCTGGACGGAGCGGCGCGGCTCGAGGAGGGGTTCCGCACCCCTGGCGACCGACGCGCGGCCGCGGCAGGCCGAGGCGCCGACCGGCTGAACGAGCAAACGCGCAAGGGGCGGAAGACCACCGCTTGCGACCCGGTGAACGGCGCATCACCTATTGCTCGACGCAATCATGCGTACGCGGAGCCGGACCGGTCCGTCGGCCTCGTGCCTTCCGGTGAATGGAGAACGTCATGGCATTGAAGCTGGGGGTCGTCATCTACTCGGGCGCTGGCCGGGCGGACGAAGTGCTGAGGGGGTTTCAAGAGCTTCATCCCACGGAATACGACTGGACGGACAACATCGGCGTCATCGAACGGCACAAGACCGGCAGGATCTCAATCTACGGAGCGTTGGGCTCCGACGAATCCTGGCGCGAGGAAGGAGCGAAGCCCCTGTTCGGTCTTTCTACCGGTGGAGTGACAGGTCTGTTGCTCGGGGCGCTCGCGGGGCCGGCGGGAGTCGCCATGGGCGGAGCTCTCGGACTGGCGCTCGGTGGGCTCATCGGAACGGCGGACGAAGAGGAGGGTGACCAGCCGGCCTTCGACATCATCCGTGCGAAGCTCGGCAGGGACACCTCCGCCCTGGTCCTCCTGGCGGATGAGGGCCACGTCGACCAGTTCGTGGGAGCAATCGGCAAGGACGCACGCGAGGTGTACCAGCAGGAGGTGCGCGAGGAGCTGAGAGGTCGCATCGACGAGGCAGTGCGTGAGGCTGCCGCGAACCCCGTCCCTCAGGCGTCGCAGAGGCCCGCAGCGCATCCTGACGTTCACTGACGGAGTCTCAGCGGGAAGGAGACCTGGTCGCTGGTTCCCGCACTGGCGTCTGGGAAGGTGGGAGCTCGCCACGTCACCTTGACTGCGAGCGGCTGCCGCGTCCCCTCGCTTCGCGCGCAGAGCACGCTCAGCCCTCGGGCCTTGCAGGGCCAGGGGACCAGCCGTTGCTGGCCGATGGACAGAAGACCGCCTTCGTTCGCCGCTCTTCTTCCTCAGGCGCCGGGGGATAGGCCGGTGCGCTGCGAGCGAGGCGGTCGCGGGACCGGATGTGCGTTGGAACGGTGGGTTGCACCGTAGTCTTCCCATGACGATCGTCCCGCCCTGAGCAGCCAGCGACCGCGAACTTCGGGAACGGTGGCCATTTGCCAGAAGCGTTCCAGAAGCGCGCGCGAAAGGAGACAGACATGGAAGTTTGCATCTTGAAGTTCGACGGCGCGAATACCGCAGACGACGCGCTGAAGCAGGTCTCCAATGCCGAGGCCGATCGGAACCAGTGGCTGCACGAGGTCGGCGTCGTCAAGCGCCCGCTCCTCGGCAGGATCTCCATCCGCGCCACGTTCGCCGACGATCAGGCGACCGAGGTGCGAGAAGGAGACATCCGGTCGGCCGTCGCCGAGGCCGGCAGCATGACCGGTTACCTTGTCGGCAGCCTCGTGGGACCGCTGCACGCGGAACTCGCCGCGACGGAGAGCAGTGCGCGGGGCAGTGCCATCGGCAAGGCGCTGGAGAAGAAGTTGGCGCCCTTCGAAGAGATCAAGAGCCGTCTCCCCCGCGACTCGTCTGCTCTCGTGCTGGTCGCGACACCAGCGGTGAACGATCGGATGGTCGAGCTGTTCGCGACGTGGTCGCCGTCGCCGGAGGTGATCCGCAAGGACGTGGCGCAGGAGGTGGAGCGGCGCCTCGAGACCTTCCGGCAGAAGACCCTCCAGGACCTCTCCGCGCAGGCTGGGGCCCCTCACTAGCGTACGGCGCAGCGTCTGGATGTCGTTCGCCTCGTGCGAGGGGGGCACGCGGCGCGTCTCTGGGAAGGTGCTGGGGGTAGGGGGAGTTGGCGAGCTCGAGGCGCACTGGGTTCATCACCGCGGCCGCGGCCGGCGCGCCTAGCCTGAGGCGGGCCTCTCGACGCTTCCCAGCACCACCACGGATCGCGGCTGCGCGACGTACGAACCGTGCGCGACGACGGAAGCCTCGCTCCAGGTCCGCGCGTCCTCCGGGGGAGGGAGCGCCGTGTCCAGCAGCCGCCGCCATCCGTCCCGCGCGGCGGGCAGCTCGAACGCGAGCGGCTCCCAGTAGGCGTTGAACAGACAGTGAGCCCGGACTCGGCCGTCCAGGGTGGAGAAGCCCACCGCGAGGCTCCGGGAGGGGTAGCTCCAGTCCGGCGCTCCCACGCGGACGCCGTGCCAGACGATCCGGCAGCGTTCGAGGAACTCGGAGAGCGAGACCGCGTCGGTCTCCGCGGAGGGATCGAAGGCCAGCCGCAGGTCGTTGAGCTTCCGCACGAACCGCCGCAGGTCGCGGTGGCGCTCGACCAGGTTCCAGTCGAGCCATGACAGCTCGTCGTCCTGGGAGAAGGCGTTGTTGTTGCCGCGCTGGGTGCGCCGCGCCTCATCGCCCATGGTGATCATCGGCACGCCCGCGGAGAGGAGCGTTACCGCCAGGAAGTTGCGCACCTGCCGCGCCCGCAGGGCCTCCACGGCCGGATCGTCGGTCGGACCTTCGACGCCGCAGTTCCAGGAGCGGTTGTCGTCCATCCCGTCGCGGTTCCCCTCCCCGTTCGCCTCGTTGTGCTTCGCGTTGTAGGAGACGAGGTCGTTCAGGCTGAATCCGTCGTGGCAGGTGACGAAGTTGACGCTCTGGTCCGCCTCGCGTCCTTCCGCTGCGTAGATATCGGGGCTGGCGACGAGCCGGTTGGCGAGGCGCCCAACCATGCCCGGGTCGCTCTTCACGAACGAGCGGACGTCATCGCGAAAGCGCCCGTTCCACTCCTTCCACGCGTCGCCCACCCACGTGCCGACCTGGTAGAGCCCCGCCGCATCCCACGCCTCGGCGATGAGCTTGGTCCCGGCGAGGAGGGGCTCGCTCTCGATCTCCCAGACGATGGGCGGGTTCTGGAGCGGCTGGCCGCTGTCGTCGCGCGAGAGGATCGAGGCGAGGTCGAAGCGGAAGCCGTCCACGTGCATCTCCGCTACCCAGTACCGAAGGCTATCGAGGATGAGTCGGCGGACCGTCGGGTGGCTCGCCTTCAGCGTGTTTCCGGTGCCGGTGTAGTTCGCGTAGTACGTCCAGGTCCGGTCCAGGATGTAGTAGGCGCGGTTGTCGAGCCCGCGGAAGCAGAAGGTCGGGCCGTGTTCGTTCCCTTCCGCGGTGTGGTTGTAGACCACGTCCAGGATCACCTCGATGCGCGCGCGGTGGAGCGCCTTCACCATGTTGCGGAACTCGTCGAGGACCGCGTGGGGTTCCCGGGCGGCGGCGTAGGCCGCGTGGGGCGCGAAGAAGGAGACCGGCGAGTAGCCCCAGTAGTTCACCCGGTCCGGCGGCGCATCCTGCGGGTCGAACTGGAAGACGGGCAGCAGCTCCACCGCGGTGACGCCCAGGTCCACGAGGTAGGGGATCTTCTCCGCGAGCCCGGCGAACGTCCCACGCCGGGGCTCCGCCACGCCGGAGCTGCGGTGGCGCGTGAACCCTCGCACGTGCAGCTCGTAGACCACGGTCCTCGAGAACGGGCGGTGGAGCGGCGCATCGCCCTCCCAGTCGTACGCGGAGAGGTCGGCGACCACCGACTTCATCGCCGTCGCGGCGTCGTCTCCCGGGCGACAGGCGGCGCCGCGATCGTAGCCCGCCGGGACGGCGACCGCGCGGCCGTACGGATCGAGGAGGAGCTTGTCGCCGTCGAAGCGGAGCCCGCGGGAGGGGTCGAACGGGCCGCGCGCGCGCCAGCCGTAGAGCTGCCCAGGCTCGATCTCCGGCACGAGCACGTGCCAGTAGTGGTAGGTCCGGTTCGGCACCGGCTCGAGCGGCACCACGCGGCTCGGCCGTGCGTCGTCGGCGCGGTCGAAGAGGACCAGCTCCATGCGCGCCGCGTCGCGCGCCCAGACGCTGAAGTTCACGCCCGCCGCACCGGGCGTGGCGCCCAGCGGGAACGGATTCCCAGGCGTGGGTCCCACCCGAGCCACGAGACCCCCTCACGCACGGTGCTTGAACCGTATGCCTGCGCACGCGCACCGGCACAAACTTCATCGCTGGACCAGGCGCTGCGGGCGGTCTCGTCGCGCCCGCAGCGCTCGCCGAGATCACGCGCAGCGCCGAGAGAAGCGCGACCCAACGCCGAGGACATGCGAGGCGCTGGCCGCGGTGGACGACTTCTTCTTTCTCACATCGGTCACGGCGAGGCTGCCGCCGCGGCGTCGATCCGGGCAGCGACGGCTTCCAGCACGGCTTCTTCCGCCTCGTCGGCGTCCATCACGGCGACGACGATGGCGTTCACGGCGTAGTCCTCGGCCCGGTCGGCCCGGGACTGCAGCTTGCGGGTCTCGCGCTTCTGCCGCCAGGATGCGACAGCCTCCTTGGTGTGGCTGGCCTTCTCGCGCTCCCAGCTCGCCAGGTCCGCGCGCACCTGTCGCGAGCGCTCCTTCTGCGCTTCCACTTGTCTGTGAATCTCCTCGCTCTTCTGCCGCAGGGCTTCTCGGTCCTCTTCATGGAGACTGGCGAGGTCCTGCTTCAGATCATCGAGCTTCTTCCGCGCCACGTCGACGTGCTGCTCCAGCTTCTGCTTGAGCTCGTCCGTGGTCTTTGCCTTTTCGGTGCCCATGGTTGTCTCCCGCTGTTTGGTATGGATGACGCCGAGTGGCTGCAAGCCTCTGCGGAGCCGCCGGACGCCTGCCCGCGACGCGGAGCCTTGGCCATCGAGTGGTCGGCGTCACGTCAGGCGGAGCGAACGGCGCTCGCGGGGCGTGGTCCTCTGGTTCGACACGGGCGCTCGCTGCCGGGCCGAGTGCTCCAATCCGGATGGCCCTCCCACGGGCCAGACCGGTAGGTCTGGCTCGTGGCCATTCCTCTTCAGTGAACGCCAGGCTGCGTGCCGGGCTTCTGCGACGCCTGAGGCGCCGGGTTCGTAGCAGCCTCGTGCAGAGCCTCGTCGAGGCGGCCTCTCAGCTCCTCGCGCACCTTCTGCTGGTACACCTCGCGTGCGTCCTTGCCGGTTGCCGCCAAGAGCTTGTCGACGAAGCCCTCATCCGCCAGGAAGACCAGGGCGGAGCTGTCCTTGCTGAGCTTCGCACGGATGATGTCGAAAACCGGCTGGTCACTCTCCTCTTCGTCCGCCGCTCCAAAGAGCCCACCGAGCGCCAGTCCGAGAGATCCGCCCGCGGCAACTCCGGCCGGCCCCGCGAGCGCCCCGAGCAACATACCCGTCACTCCACCGGCGGATAGGCCAACCAGGGGCTTCGCTCCTTCCTCCTCCCAGAATTCATCGAGCCCCAACGCTCCGTAGGTCGAGATACGGCCGCTCTTGTGTCGTTCGATGACGCCGATGTTTTCCGCCCAGTCGTAGTCGTTGGCGTGAAGGGCCTGGAATCCAGTGAGCACTTCGTCCGCCCGGCCGGCACCCGGATAGATGACAACCCCCAGCTTCAATGCCATGACGCCCTCCATCCAGCGGTGAAACGCGAGGCCGACGGCTCGGTCGGCGCCGTGTACGCATGATTGCGTTGAGCAACAAGGTGAGGTGTCCTCAACGCGATCGCCAGCGGTGTCGGGCGGACGTCCGTCGTCCGTACGTGTTTGCTCGCGCTCGTCCCTTGCGCGCCACTGCCGCGCGGGGAAGAGGCCTCACGAGCCACTCGTCACAAGCTTCTGGAAGAACGCGTTTCGCAGGGAAGTGTGCGTTGCCTGCGAGGACGCGAACGGAGGCAACATGCGGAACGTCAGAACGACGATGCGAACCCTGATCCTGGTCGCGCTCTTGGCGGCAGCCGGCGGTGCCCAAGCCAAGTCGAAGGACCAGAAGCTCTGTGCAGACCTGGCGGGCTTTCGAACCTCCGTCGAGAAGCTGCAGCAGATGGGGCCGCAGTCCACCGTGGGGGACCTGCGGCAGACGGAGAGCCAGCTCGCCACGACTGAGAAGCGCATCGCCAGGAGAGCGAAGCACGACAAGCATGCTCGTGATCTGCATGCCTCCATCACCGACTTGAACCGGGCCGTCAACCAGTTGCCCGACGGCAGCACGCTCGCTTCGGCGCAGGCGTCGATTCAGGACAAGGTGAGCGCGGTCTCCACCGCAGCCGATGCCTTCAATCAGAGCTACTGCACCACGGGGCAGTAGAGAATTGAGTGCAGAGAAGTTTCGCGCGGAGCCGCTCACAGGCTCACGCCGACGCGACACGGCGGCGAACGGTCGGGCACTCCTGCCATCGAGGAGGGCGCGCTCGCACAGCTTGCGCCCCTCCTGGAGCCGCGAGGCGCCGACGGATCAAGCGTGCGCGCCGCGCTGCGCTGTCGGAGGCGCGCCCAGCATGTCGGTCGCCTTGCGGAACCCACGGGCCAGCGAGATCCGCGCCATGCCGGCGAAGATGAGGCTCACGCCGAGGAACGTTCCGATGAGCCACAGGCTGATGTTCGGCATCTGGGCGACGGCCAGGTACGCGAGCACGAGCGCCACGATGCCGCTCACGACTCCCCAGCCCCTGCCCGGCGAGCCCCTCGGAAGCGCGAACGCCATGACGATCCGGAAGGCGCCGACGAGGACGAGGTAGGCGATGAAGACGACCGTCAGCACGACCAGGCCCACCACCGGGCGTGCGATGTAGAGGACGCCGCCAGCCAGGGTGACGATCCCTGCGAGCCCGAGCAGCACGCCGCGCTGCCACGTCCCGGCCCGGAACGCGTCGATCAACTCTACGATCCCCGCTCCGATGAAGAGGGCGCCGAAGAACATGTCGAACAGCACGCCGCTCGCGAGCGGGGCGAGTATCGCGAGGATTCCGATCACCACCATCGCGACGCCCGTGGCGAGCATCGCGTCGGTCGCCGCGAAGGTGCCTTCCTTCAGCATCTCCTGAAAGCTCTTTACCCGTTCCATGACGCCTCCCCCGAACTACTGTGGGTCTTTCGCCGCCGAGCGCGCATCGAAGCTCGCTGGCGACGAAAGGGTAGGCACCGTCGGAAGAGCGCGCCGCCCGAGGGGCCATGGCGAGTGCACGGATATCGGCTGGGCAGGAAGGCGCGGCCATGGCGCCAGCCTAGTCGCCGGAGCGCCCATCCGCTGACGCCTCGCGCGCCGCGCCGCCTGTGCCTGGGCGACGGGTCTCGGCGCGAGCTGCCGGCGCCGGCGCCTCCTGGGCAGGCGACCTGAGCGCGCGGGCGACGATCTGCGCCGTCGCCGCGAGCGGGATGGCGAGGACAGCCCCGACGACGCCGAAGTGGTAACCGAGGAACAGCACGGCGACGAGTTGCCCGAGCGCGCTGATGCCGAGCGTCTTCCGATAAGACGATGGGTGAGAGCACGTAGTTCTCGACGATGTCGTACGCGGCGACGAATGCCAGCGCCGCTACGGCGCCGCCGGGTCCGCGAGTCGCCCAGGCGACGGCTCCGATGGCCAGGAGCCGCAGGGCGGACCCCAGGTACGGGATGAGGACGGAGGCGCCTGCGAGCAGCGCCAGCGGGATGACGAATGGAACTCGCGCGACGGCCAGGAACGCGCCGGTCGCGAGGATGCGGGCGACGACGATCGTGCTCAGCCCGGCGAGGTAGCCGCCGAGCGAGATCGAAAGGTGGCGCGCCAGCGCCTCGGCCCACGAACGGCGGAGAGGCGGCAGGGCGCCGATCGCTCGCCGCACGAGGTCGGGGCCGCTGGCGAGGAGCAGCACGGCCAGCAAGAGCACCGTCGCGAGAGCGCCGGCGGCGTTCGCGACCCCGCCCGCCGCACCGTAGACGCCACCCGCCAACGCGGCAGCGCCGCGCGACAGAGCGTCGTGGAGCCACGGTGCCAGGGGAGTTCCGTCGAGGACGCGGCCGAACCAGCCGACGAGCGCGGCGCGGACGCGATCGGCAACGACCGGCACCGCGGTCGCGAGCCCGCTCGCCTGGGCGACGAGCGGGCCGAACGCGACGACGACGGCGGCCAGCGTGACCGCAACGACCCCGCTCAGCACCAGCGCGAGCGCCCACGTGCGGCCGAGGCCCCGGCGCACCAGCGCGGCGACCGGCCGATCCAGGACGATCGCGATCACGGCGGCCACGTACACCAAGGCGAGCAGCGCTGCGGAGCGCCAGAGGACGAATGCGGCCACCGCCACGAACAGGACGCCGCACGTCGCGGCCGCTGCGCGGCCGGCCACCACAACGGCCGCCGCGCGGCCGGGGTCGCGGGGCGCTTCCATCACGCCTCGACGACGCCCGCGCGACTGGCGAAATGAACCGGCATGACGATAGAACCGACAGGAACCTGCGCATCGTGGTGGTACTCCCGACGGCCGCGGGCGCTTGTTCTGCTGCACCCGCACTCTTCTCTCTGACGAACGTCAGCCTGGACGGACGTGGCGCACGCGTAGCGGCGCGCCATCCTCTCCCGAGCAGTGTCCGACGGGCGGGCGTTCTGATCGGGGTGAGCGAGGACGCACCGACGCGAGCCGCCGCGCTCAACCGTGACGCTCGCTCGCGTCCTCGCCGTCGCCGTCGATCGACTGATCCATCTCCAGGGCGGGCATCGGATGGGCCGGGTGTCCCACGGGTCGCGCGGGGACGCCGGCGACCGTGCAGTGCGGCGGCACGTCGTGCGGCACGACGCTCCCGGCGGCCGACCTTCGCCCCTTCGCCGACGAAGACGTTCCCGAGCACCTTCGCGCGGGCGCCGATCATCACGCCCCGGCGCACCTTCGGGGGTGCAGGAGCGCCTCTCCTCCTGCGGCTTCGCTCGGACAGTGTCCGCGGGGTTCCCCACGACGACCAGGACGTGCGGGTGTAGGGGGGCCGGCTCCCCCAGGCTCGGGTCAGGCTCTCGGCCCGAAGCAGCGCTGGAAGTCGGGCGCGTTCAGCGATAGGAGCAAGGTATGAAGATCTTCCTCGGATTGACCAAGGTCTGGACCACCACCGAGCGCCGCAAGCTGAAGCAGGTGGACCTGCGAGCGTTCCTGATGGAGCACTACCCCCGGGAGCACGGGTGGGCCGATGAGAAGGAGGCCCTCGTCTTTCTCCAGAGCGCGCTCGGGACGGAGTACCTGCAGCAGGTGCTCCGGACGATGAAGGACGACACCCAGAACGAGATCACCAGGGAAGCGCCCGAGCTCACCCACAAGAAGTTCTGGTTCGAGAGGTGCGAGGACGGGAAGTAGCCGATCCCCGGCACCTGAAGAGCGAACGGGCCGCCCGTGGCGCGGGGCCGCCCGCTTTGCGACCAAACCCCGCCCGAACCACCTCCGAGGCCGCAGTCGCCGCAAGGTGACCGGGGCCGTCACCCGTTTCGGGCGGTCGAAGCTGCGCTGCAGCCGAACGTTTTCGGCGCATGCGGTCACGCGGACGCGGCGCGGCGCGCGACGCTCAACGGGATTTCTTCTTCCGCTCGTTGCGCGCGGAGGGGCGCTTCCGTTCGGAGGCGCTCGGCTCGCCCTCCCAGATGACCGCTTCGATGTTGTTCCCATCGGGATCGATGACGAAGGCCGCATACGCGGCGTAGCCCTCGCGAGGCCCGGGCTCGCCGTTGTCCTTGCCGCCGGCCTTCAGGCCCGCGGCGTGGAAACTGTCGATGGCCTTTCTCGATCGGGCGTGGAACGCGAGGTGCGTCGGCGTCCCGACTTCTCCGGACGTGACCCAGAAGTCGTGTCGTCCGGCGTCGTCCTTGAATCCGAACGAGTCGCCGAACTTCATGTCACAGACGTACCCGAGCGGCTTCAGGACGCGCTCGTAGAACCTGCGACTCCGCTTCGGCTCGCTGCACCGCACGCTGACGTGCTCGATCATCGTCGCTCCCGTGAGAGGTCATTCTGAGGGGATCAGGACCCCTCCACGACCGCCAGCGACGGCGGCGCGAGAGGGACGGCGCCGGTCGCCGCCATTGCCCCGCGGCGGCGCCGGACGTGCCACCCGGGTTCCGTACTCGGCGCCGAGCGCGACCCCCGCTGCACCAAATACCGCGACCACGACAGCGATCCGGTTCCATCGAGCCACGTTCCCTCCTCCCGTTGGCGGGTCCGGCGGAGACCTCCGCGCCGCGACAAACCGCTCCCTGCGAATCGCCCGCGCAATACGGGCGAACGCTTCACATACGCCGCGCCGCCGCGCGGGCACGCCTTCCCGCACGCGTCGTGATGGGGTCCCTCGAGAGTGCGGGGAACGATGCTCTGCCCTCCGCTCGCTCGGGGGGAAGCCAGCGGTCCGACTGCCCGCGGGCGTGGAGTCCGGGGGGATGTTCGACTCCTTCGCAGGGTCGGGCGGCCCACGCGAACTCCCCCCGGTCACCTCGCGGCCCGTTCGGCTCAAGACGCGGGCGGGATGTTCTGGTTCAGCCGGAAGAGGTTGCCGGGGTCGTACTTGGCCTTGAGCTGCGTGAGCCGCGCGAAGTTCGGGCCGTACGCCCCCTGGACCCGCTGCGCCTCGTCTTCGGGCATGAAGTTCACGTAGACGCCTCCGGTCGCGTGTGGGGCGAGCGCGTCGAACAGCCCGCGCGCCCACGCGATGCAGCGCTCGTCATCCGATGGCGCGCTCCAGCGGGTGTGCACGTTCACGATGAACTCCACGTCTCGGTGCGGGTACGCGGTCGCACCGACAGGCACGCGATTCACCGCGCCGCCGAGCTGGGCGATCAGCACCTCGCAGTGTGGCGTAGGCAGCCGCGTCGCGTGATCGAGGATGACGTCGATCGCGCCATCGGCGAGCGCGGTGAGATCGTGCGACTTCCAGTAATTCCGGAAACCCGGAGTGAGGAGCGGATCGAGCGCCGTCTGCCATGCGACGAAGGGCACTGGGCCGATGACGTCCGCGTGCGGTCTCCCGAGGGCGCGCAGAGACGCCATGGCCCGCTGTCCCGCCGCGAGCTCACCGCTCCAGCACACCGCGAAGACCAGGACCTCCGTCCCATGGACCTCGGGCGGGAGGAACGGCAGCGGCGGCGCCTTGCGCACGACGGCGCACACGTTGAGCTCGTCCGGTGCCTGGGCCGCGAGCCGCCGGTACTCGCCGAGGAGCTCCCTTGCATTGGCGATGGGGTGGAAGATGAGGCCGGCCAGGACCTCGGGTCCGACCGGGTGGAGCCGGTACTCGAACGACGTCACCACCCCGAAGTTCCCGCCGCCGCCCCGTACCGCCCAGAAGAGGTCCGGGTTCTCGCGTTCGCTCGCGTGGAGCAGCTCGCCCTCGGCGGTGACGACGTCGACCGCCAGCAGGTTGTCGATGGTGAGCCCGTGCTTCCGGCTGAGCCAGCCGAACCCGCCGCCGAGGGTGAGCCCAGCGACTCCCGTGGTCGAGTTGATGCCGAGCGGCGTCGCGAGCCCGAACGCCTGCGCCTCCTTGTCGAACTCGCCCAGCGTGACGCCCGGCTCGACACGAGCCGTCCGTGCAGCCGGATCGATCCGCACCGACTTCATGGGCGTGACGTCCAGCAGGAGCCCGCCATCGCAGCTGCCGTTCCCGGCGACGTTGTGGCCCCCGCCCCGCACCGCGAGGAGGAGACCGTTCTCGCTCGCGAGCCTCACCGCGTGCTTCACGTCCGCCGCGCCCGCGGCGCGGATGACGGCCGCAGGGTGCCGGTCGATCATGGCGTTCCACAACGTGCGCGCCTGGTCGTACCCGGGTTCGCCCGGGAAGCACACGCCGCCGCGCAACTGCGGCCGGAGAGCTTCCAGTGCTGCCCTGGGAAGCACCGCCTCGATCCGCGCGGCGCCACGTCCCTCGTTCGCTCGCGCCCCCACCGCCTGCGGAGCACCCGCCTGCTTCTCGTCCATGTCCGCTCTCCCGTCGTTTCGAGCCTCCGCAGATTCACCCCGCGGATGATTGCCATCTGCCTCGTCTTGCCGTCGCGCTCGCCGCGAGCGTCCCGCCGGCGCCGACGTTCATAAGTCGAGCGCCGACGTATGCAAGGAGGGGCAGTCCGCCGAGAGCGCGTTGTTCACCGGCATACTTGCCCTTCGCAACCGCGGGGGCCCGGATCCGCGCTCGCTCGTGGGCCGACCGCTCCGCCCCGCGCCCGCGCGCGAGGTCGGCGAGCAGCGCGGGCCGCTCGCGCGCGAGATCGGTCATCCGGAGCGCGTCCTTCCGCGCCGCGACGTCCTCGAGCATCTTCCAACCCCCTCCGCCGCGGGCACGACCGCCCCGAACGCGGTGAAGTCGCGCCCGGAGGTCGCGCTCCAGCCCGTCCCGTGAAGGCGGGACAGCTCCCTGCGCGTGCGAACCGGCTTCCCGCAAACGCGCAGGTCGGCCAGAGGTGCCGCGCGACGTGGTAATTTACTGACGGTTCCTCACCCTGGAGTCGACCGATGCCGAACGCAGCCGCGCGCTCGCTGCTCACGATCCTCGCGCTCGCGATCCCCCGGGCGGCCCTCGCGGCCGCGCCGACGGCGACGACCTCGGCGGCGTCCAGCATCACGACCAGCTCCGCGGTCCTGAACGGCAGCGGCACGCCGGGCGGCGAGCCGACGACGGGGTGGTTTCGCATCTCGCCGACGAACCCGGGGGTCTGCGACGACGTCTTCGGTACCCGCGTGCCGGCGGCCAGCGGGACCGACCTCGGCGCCGGCGGCGTCGCGGTGCCTTACTCGATCACGACGACCGGCCTCGTCTCGGGGATCACCTACTACTTCTGCGCCGTCGTCGCGAACGCTTCCGGAAACGCGTTCGGCCCCGTGCTCTCCTTCACGGTGCCCGGCGCGCCGGTCACGGTGACCGCGGGCGCGACGAGCGTGACGGGCTCGTCCGCCACGCTGAACGGCTCGGTCAACCCGGGGGCGGCCACCACCACCGGGTGGTTCCGGTACTCCACGACGAGCCCCGGGAGCTGCAACGACACCTTCGGCACGCGCGCGCCGGCGAGCGGCGGCTCGGCGCTGGGCTCCGGCACCTCCTCGGTGGACTACACGCGGGCGATCACGGGCCTGATCCCGGGCACCCCGTACTACTTCTGCGCGATCGGCGCCAACGCGTACGGCACGACATTCGGTGGTGTGCTGAGCTTCACCACGCTGGCGAACCCACCGGTCGTCACGACGAACAGCGCCAGCACCCTGACCGGCTCCGGCGCGAGGCTGAACGGGTCGGCGAACCCCGGCGGCGCGGCCACCACCGGCTGGTTCCGCTACGGCACCGCGAGCCCGGGCACCTGCAACGACAGCTTTGGCACGCGCGCGCCGGCCGTGGGCGGCTCCGGGGTCGGCGCCGGCACGTTCAGCGTCACCTATTCGCAGGTGCTCAGCGGCCTCGCGCCCGGGACGACCTACTACTACTGCGCCATCGCGCAGAACTCGGTGGGGGCGTCCTTCGGTGCGGTCGTCTCCTTCACGACGCCGCTCCCGCCGTCGGCCACGACGAGCGCGGCGAGCTCGATCACCAACACGAGCGCCTACCTCAACGGCGCCGCGACCCCGAACGCCAGCTCGACAACCGGCTACTTCCGCTACGCGACGACGAACCCGGGCGCCTGCAACGACACCTTCGGCTCGCGGGCGCCCGTCTCCGGCGGCACCTCCCTGGGGAGCGGTAACATCCTCGTGAGCTACTCGCAGTACGTCACCGGCCTGAGCCAGGGCGCGACCTACTACTACTGCGCGATCGCCCAGAGCGCCGAGGGGACCTCGTTCGGCAACGTCCTCTCGTTCACGACCGCGGGGTTGCCCACGGTGACCACCAGCGCTGCCACCCTCGTCACGGCGAGCTCGGCGACGCTCAACGGCTCGAGCGTCCCGAACCTCGACTCGAGCTACGGCTACTTCCGCTACTCGACGGCGAACCCGGGCGTTTGCAACGACACGTTCGGCTCCCGCGTGCCGGCCTCGTCGTTCTCCGACTCGTACCTCGGCGCCGGCTCGACGAGCGTCGCGTTCTCCTACGGGCTCGGGGGCCTCACGCCCGGGACCACGTACTACTACTGCGCGCTCGCCCGGAATGCGTACGGGACCTCGTTCGGCACCGTCCTCTCCTCGACGACGCCCGCCGCAGCGCCGGTTGTCACGACCAACTCGGCGAACGGGGTGACCGCCACGACCGCAACGCTGAACGGCACCGTCAACCCCGGCGGCGCGGCCACCACCGGCTGGTTCCGCTACGGCACCGCGAGCCCGGGCAGCTGCAACGACAGCTTTGGCACGCGCGCGCCGGCCGTGGGCGGCTCCGGGGTCGGCGCCGGCACGTTCAGCGTCACCTACTCGCAGGTGCTCAGCGGCCTCTCGCCCGGGACGACCTACTATTACTGCGCCATCGCGCAGAACTCGGTGGGGCTGTCGGTCGGCTCGGTCCTGGCGTTCACCACCCCCGCGCCGCCCTCCGTCTCCACCGTCGCGGCCACGCCCGTGACCGCCACGACCGCGACGCTCAACGCGGCCGTGAACCCCAACGGCTTCTCCACGACCGGGTGGTTCCGTTACGCGACGACGGACCCCGGGACCTGCGACGACACCTTCGGGGCTGCCCTGCCGCTCCAGAGCCTCGGCTCGGGGATGAGCCCGCTCGCGCTCGCGAGCCCGATCACCGGGCTCAGCCCCGCGACCACCTATTACTTCTGCGCCATCGCGCAAAGCTCCATCGGCACCAGCTTCGGCGCGGTCTTCTCGTTCACGACCCCCGCGGCGCCGCCCACCGTCACGACCGTCGCCGCGACCGGCGTCGCGCGACACGGTCGCGCAGCTCAACGGCACCGCCAACCCGAACGGCGCCGCGACGACCGGCTGGTTCCGGTACTCCACCACGAACCCCGGCACCTGCAACGACGCCTTCGGCACCCGCGGCCCCGGCGATCGGCGGGACGAGCCTCGGCGCGGGGAGCGCGCGCGACGCCCGTACAACCTCCCGATCACCGGGCTCACGCCGGGGACGACCTACTACTACTGCGCCATCGCCGCGAACTCGGTCGGCACGTCCTTCGGCGCGGTCCTCTCCGCCACCACGCTCGCCGCGCCCACCGTCACGACCGTCGCCGCGACCGGCGTCGCCGACACGGTCGCGCAGCTCAACGGCACCGCCAACCCGAACGGCGCCGCGACGACGGGCTGGTTCCGGTACTCCATCACGAACCCCGGCACCTGCAACGACGCCTTCGGCACCCGGGCCCCGGCGATCGGCGGGACGAGCCTCGGCGCGGGGAGCGCGCGCGAGCGCCGTACAACCTCGCGATCACCGGGCTCACGCCGGGGACGACCTACTACTACTGCGCCATCGCCTCGAACTCGGTCGGCGCATCCTTCGGCCCGGTGCTCTCGTTCACCACTTCCGCCGCTCCGAGCGTCGCCACGTTCGACGTCGCCGATCTGACCAGCACCTCCGCGATGCTCGTCGGCGCCGCCAATCCGCACCTGGCCGAAACGACCGGCTGGTTCCGGTGGGACTCGGCGGACCCCGGCGCCTGCGACGACTCCTTCGGCCTCCGCGTCCCCGACGTCGGGGGCGCGAGCCTCGGCGCGGGTGGCGTCACCGCGGGGTTCGCCGAGCCGCTCGCGGGGCTCGTGCCGGGTGCGACGTACTACTACTGCGCCATCGCGCAGAACGCGGTGGGCCTGACCTTCGGCGCGGTCGTCTCGTTCACGACCCCCGCCGCACCTACAGTGACGACGCTTGCCGCCTCATCGGTGGGGAGCGCCACCGCGACACTCGAGGGCGAGGCCAACCCCAACCGCGATGCGGCCACCGGCTGGTTCCGGTACTCCTGGATCGACCCCGGGACCTGCGACGACGAGTTCGGCTTCCGCGTGCCGTTCCTGCCCACGACCGGAACGGACCTCGGCGGCGGGACCGACCCGGTTCCGTACTCGGAGCCGCTCGCCGGGCTCGTCCCGGGGGCCACCTACTACTACTGCGCCATCGCGGCGAACGCGTCCGGCACTTCCTTCGGCGCCGTGCGGTCGTTCACCATGGAGGCGGCTCCGAACGTCACCACGCTCGCCGCGACCGGCGTCGGCAGCACCGGGGCGACGGTCCGCGCGTCGGTGACCCCGAACCGCGCCGACACGTCGGCCTGGTTCCGGTACGACACCGCGAACCCGGGCACCTGCTCGGAGACCTTCGGCGCCGCGACGGCTCCCGCCGCGCTCGGAGCCGACAGCGCCCCGGTGGCGGTCGCTGCGCCGCTCATCGGTCTCGCGCCGCTGACGACCTATTTCTACTGCGCCATCGCGTCGAACTCGGTCGGCACCACCCTCGGCGACGTGCTCTCCTTCACCACCCCGGCGCCGCCGGCGGTGACCACCGTCGCTGCGACCGGTGTGGCGAGCACCTCCGCGACGCTCCGCGCGTCGGCCACTCCGAACGGCGCGGAGGCGACCGGCTGGTTCCGGTACTCCTCCGGGAACCCGGGCGCCTGCGACGACGCCTTCGGGACGCGCGCGCCGGTCGCCGGGGGCGCGAGCCTCGGCGCCGCGATCCTCCCGGCGAGCTGGTCCGAGCTGCTCGTCGGCCTCGCGCCGGGCACGACGTACTACTACTGCGCCATCGCGCAGAACGCGGAGGGCACGTCCTTCGGGGCGGTGGTCTCCTTCACCACCCCCGCGGCGCCCTCGGTCATGACGCTCGCCGCAACGGACCTGACGAGCACCGGCGCGACGCTGAACGGGTCCGCGACGCCGAACCTCGACTCGACCACCGCCTGGTTCCGCATCGCCGCGAGCGCTCCGGGGAGCTGCGACGACACGTTCGGCGCGATGATCGGCGGGATCCCGCTCGGCTCCGGGTCGATCCCGGCGCCCTACACGTTCACGATCTTCTCGGGGCTCCAGCCCGGCACGACGTACTGGTACTGCGCCGTCGCCGAGAACGGGAGCGGCACCTCGTTCGGCGCGCTCCAGTCGTTCACGACGTCCGATGCGCCCGCGGTCACGTCCGCGGCGGCGACCGCCATCGGATCCACGACTGCGACGCTCCACGCCGCGGCGGCGCCGAGGCTCGACGCGACCACGGGCTGGTTCCGGTACTCGACGACGAGCCCGGGGACGTGCAGCGACTCCTTCGGGACTCGCGCCCCGGCGACGGGCGGCTCGTTCCTCGGCAGCGGGAGCTCGGCCGTCTCCTATCTACAGGATGTCTCGGCGCTCGCCTCCGGGACGACCTACTACTTCTGCGCCATCGCCCAGAACACGAACGGGACGTCCGCCGGCGAGGTCCTGTCCTTCACGACCCTCGCCGCGCCGGCGGTCACGACCGCCGCCGCGACGCCCGTCGCGAGCACGACCGCGACGCTCGGCGGGTCCGCGAACCCGATGCGGATCCGGCCACGGGCTGGTTCCGTTACTCGACGACGAGCCCCGGGACCTGCAACGACTTCTTCGGGACCCGCGCGCCGGCAAGCGGCGGCGCGGACCTCGGCAACGGCAGCGCCGACGCGGCCTGGGCGGAGCCGGTGACCGGCCTCGCGCCCGGGACGACCTATTACTATTGCGCCGTCGCGGCGAACTCGATCGCGACGTCCTTCGGGGCAATCCAGTCCTTCACCACGACCGCCGCGCCCTCCGTCACCACCGTCGCGGCGAGCGCGACGAGCACGGGCGCGACGTTCTCCGGCTCCGCGAACCCGATGGGCGAAGACGCCACCGGGTGGTTCCGCTACGGCACGGTGAGCCCGGGCGCCTGCAGCGACGCGTTCGGGCTCCGGGTGCCATCGAGTGGCGGCGCGTTCCTCGGGAACGGCCGGTCCGCCGTCCCGTTCACGGAGGCGGTGACGGGCCTCACGCCCGGGGCGACCTACTACTTCTGCGCCGTCGCCCGGAACGGGGCAGGCACGTCCGTCGGCGCGGTGATGTCGTTCACCACCTCCGCGTCGCCCGCCGTCGCCACCGCCGAGGCGTCGGGCGTCGGCGGCACGAGCGCGACCCTCCACGGCGCGGCGACTCCGCGCCTCGCCGAGACCACTTCCTGGTTCCGCTTCGACACGGTGAACCCCGGCGCGTGCAGCGACTCCTTCGGCACCCGCGCGCCGCTCGCCGGGATCGCCCTCGGCTCCGGCACGGCGAGCGTGCCGTTCTCGGAGAACGTCGGCGGGCTCACGGCGGGGACGACCTACTACTACTGCGCCATCGCCTCGAACGCGGCAGGCGCCGCCTTCGGGGAGGTGCGGACGTTCAACGCCGATTGGCCCGTGGTCACGACGGCCGCGGCGGGCGCCGTCACGGGCGCGAGCGCCACCCTGAACGGCTCCGCCGTCCCGAAGCTCGCCGCCACCGGCTGGTTCCGCTTCGACACCGTGGACCCGGGCACCTGCAGCGACGCGTTCGGGCTCCGCGCTCCGGCATCCGGCGGCAGCGCCCTCGGGGCGGGGAGCGCCGCGGCGCCGTACGCGCAGCCGATTCGGGCCTCGCTCCCGGGACCACCTACTACTACTGCGCCCTCGCCGCGAACTCCGCGGGCGCGTCGTTCGGTGCCGTGCGATCGTTCACGACGCTCGGGTCGCCGATCGTGGTCACCTCGCCGCCGATGCTCGACCCGGCGAACGACACCTCCGCGACCCTGGTCGGGTCCGCGAACCCAAACCTCTCGGCGGCGCAAGGCTGGTTCCGCTGGGGCAACGTCGATCCGGGGACCTGCGACGATGCGTACGGCACGCGGTTGCCGGCGACGGGCGGCACCGACCTCGGCGCCGGCGGGGCGCCGGTCGCCTTCACCGAGACCCTGACCGCCCTCTCCCCCGGGACGACCTACTGGTTCTGCGCGCTCGCGGCGAACTCCCTCGGGACCGCGGCGGGCGCGCCGGTCCGGTTCACCGCGGGCGCCACGCCGCCGACGGTCGCGACCCAGCCGCCCACGAGCGTCGCCGCAACGAGCGCGACGCTCGAGGGGACGGCGGACGCACAAGGCGTGGTGGCGGGCGGCTGGTTCCGGCTCTCGACGATGCCTCCCGCCGGCACCTGCGATGACGCATTCGGCGACCGGCTCCCGGGTTCCGGGACGCTGCCGCTCGCTGCCGCGAGCGGGCCGCAGGGCTTCTCGGCCTCGGCGGCTGGGCTCGGCCCAGTGACCACGTACTACTACTGCGCCGCGGCTGCGAGCGCGGGGGGCGCCGTGTTCGGCGACGTCCTCTCGTTCACGACGAGCGCGGCGCCGCCCGCGGTGGCGACGCAGCCGGCCACGGTGAGCGGCGGCAGCGTCACGCTCGGCGGGACGGCGAACCCGAACGGCTCGCCCACGGTCGGGTGGTTCCGCTACGCCACCACGAGCCCGGGGAGCTGCGACGACGCCTTCGGCACGCGCGCGCCCGGCTCGGGCGGCACCGCCGTCGGCGCAGGCACCGCCGACGCGCCGTTCTCGCAGGCCCTCTCCCTCGCGCCGGGCACCTACTACGGCTGCGCGCTCGCCTCGAACGCGGGCGGGACCGCCACCGGCGAGCTCACGACCTTCGTCGTGAGCGGCGCGTCCGCAAGCCCCCCCGCTGGCGGGGGCTGCGGGTGCGGCGCCGGCGGGGGCGGACCGGCCGGCCTGGCCCTCGTCGCGATCGCCCTGGCTTGGCTGCGCCCGAGGCGGCGGCGCTCAGGCGCGTGACGGGGCGCACCCTCGGCGTGCGCGTCACGATGCGAGGAGCGCATCGAGGAGCGCGCCCGCGTCGTTGAAGGCGGACCAGCCGTCTCCCACGAGCACGTGCGCGATGCGCGGGTGGAGCGCGCGCACGCGGCGCACGGATTCGACGAGGCGGGCGGGGTCCCGGAGCTTCTCGCGCCGGAGGAGCATCAGCGCGCCCGCGTGGTGCGCCCGCACCGCGTCGCCGAAGATTGCCGTCGTCTCCTCGAGCACGAGGGCGAGCTCGCCCTCCGTCTTGGAGCCGCCGAGCTCGCGTACTCGGAGGCCGGGGAACGGCTCGTCGCCGTCCGAGAGCCACGCCGCGCACGCGACCGGGAATCCGGAGCGCTCTCCGGCGGGGCCGAGCAGCCGCGCCCCCGTTTGCGCCGCGATCTCGCGGGCTCCGCGAACGTGGTCGGAGGTGGTGAGCACGATCGACGCCGCCCCGCCGAGCTCGTGCAGGTGGCGCACGTCGTGGTCCGCGAGGGGAGGCGGATCCACGAGGACGTTGCCACCCTCGCGCCGCCAGAGGACCCCGTTGAAGTCGATGCGCAGCGGCTCGTCGTACCGGGACCACGTGAACAGGTCGGGTCGGTGCAGCTGCTTCATGTGCGAGCCCTCCGCCGCCTCGCCGTTCTAGTGGTGCCGCCCTGGCCGCGCAATGCGCGCGGGCGTGACGGAGCTGAAGACGACGGGTCGTGCGGCACCGCCGACACCGTAGCTAGGTTTCCGTGGAACCGCCCACGTGGCGGGTCAGCCGGAGGTCGAGCGATGCCCATGTACGAGTTCTTCTGCCACCGGTGCGAGAAGGCGTTCAGCACGGAGATGCACATCGCCGAGCACGACCGCGACGTACCGGAGTGCCCGTCCTGTCACCGCAAGGACCAGGTGGAGAAGCGCCTGTCGACCTTCACCCCGGTCACGAGCCACAAGTCCGCCTGAACGCGTCCGAGGCGACGACGAGCTCTGGGCCGGAGCGCCGCGAGCCGCCCGCCCACCACTCGGCGTGCCGGCGCCTCACGACGCCGCGGCGTGCCGCAAGGAGCCGGGCGCACGCGCGGCCGCTCGCCGAGCTTGCCGCGCTCGCAACCCGAAGAGCGGAGCCTCGGAGTCGGCGCGAGGGCGGGCAGGGCCGCAGCGACCGGCGCGATGCCGTTCAGGCCCCGAGCGGGCGTCGTCGTCGCGCGAGCGTTAGGCTCGCGATGCGGGGCGTGCCGCGAGAGGGCGCGATCCGCCAGCCGAGCAGGAGGTTCCGATATGCCGACCCATGGCGAGGTGGACTGGGACATCATCGACGAGCTCGCCGCGATGTTCATGCAGGCGATCATCACGGGCCGTTACGCGGAGGGGCGCGATCCGGCGGTCGAGGCGAAGGCGACCGCTCGACGCGCGTACGACATGGCGGACGAGATGCTCGCCGTGCGTCGCGAGCGCGCGAGCAAGTCGTAGCCTCGCGGCGTCCCGAAACCGGCGCAGCGTCCGAGCGCCAACGAGCGAGGCGCGCGAGGACGGCGACTTCGACGTTCCGGCGGAGCGCGAGAGCGGTCCGCCGTTCCGGCACGTCCGGTCTGTTGCGTCACGCCATCGGAATGTGCGAGGTTGCGCCCGCGCGACGCCACCGGGTAGGTGAATGTCGCGCATTTCGTTACCCGTCGCGCGGGAAATGAAGGCGACACGCGACGGGTTCGAAACGCGCGACGCGCATGCTCGCCCGCCGGACGGGCCGGGCGAATGGCGCCGCGCATCGATTCGGCCATGTTGGTCGGTCCGCCCCGCAGGTGGAGGTACGACGTGTACACGGATTACTCGAAGCTCCGGAACATCGGCATCTCCGCCCACATCGACAGCGGGAAGACGACGCTGACCGAGCGCATCCTCTTCTACACGAAGCGGATCCACGCCATCCACGAGGTGAAGGGCAAGGACGGCGTCGGCGCCAAGATGGACTCGATGGAGCTCGAGCGCGAGCGCGGCATCACCATCCCGTCCGCCGCGACGCACTGCGAGTGGAGCGGCCTCCACATCAACATCATCGACACCCCCGGCCACGTCGACTTCACGATCGAGGTCGAGCGCTCGCTGCGCGTGCTCGACGGCGCGATCCTGGTGCTGTGCGCGGTCGCCG
Organism: uncultured delta proteobacterium; assembly: GCA_963736795.1. Taxonomy (GTDB): domain Bacteria; phylum Myxococcota; class Myxococcia; order Myxococcales; family Anaeromyxobacteraceae; genus Anaeromyxobacter. The sequence goes on from CAVTRF010000005.1 coordinate 55,908, forward strand.
GCGTGCAGTCGCAGTCGCTCACCGTCGACCGCCAGATGCGCCGCTACCGCGTGCCGCGCCTCGCGTTCGTCAACAAGTGCGACCGCGCCGGCGCCAACCCGCTCCGCGTGAAGGATCAGCTCCGCGAGAAGCTCGAGCACAACCCCGTGCTGCTGCAGCTCCCGATCGGCCTCGAGGACAAGTTCGAGGGCGTCGTCGACCTCGTGACGATGAAGGCGTTCCGCTTCGACGGCGAAAACGGCGAGGAGATCATCGGAGGCCGAGATCCCGGCCGACCTGCGGCGCGAGGCGCGAAGGCGCGCGAGGAGATGCTCGACGCCGCGTCGATGTTCTCCGACGAGCTGACCGAGGCGATCCTCGAGGAGAAGGTCACCAAGGAGCTCATCCAGGCGGCGATCCGCAAGGCGCACGATCGAGCTCAAGATCACGCCGGTGTTCATGGGCTCGGCCTACAAGAACAAGGCCGTGCAGCTGCTGCTCGACGGCGTCGTCGACTACCTGCCGATCCCGACCGAGGTCGTCGAACGAGGCCGCTCGACCTCGACGAAGGACGAGGCAGAAGGTCGTGCTCGACGAGCGACGCCGACAAGCCGACTCGTGACGCTCGCGTTCAAGCTCGAGGACGGCCGCTACGGCCAGCTCACGTACCTGCGCATCTACCAGGGCACGCTGCAAGGGCGACATGTTCATCACCAACACCCGCACGAAGCAAGGACCACAAGGTCGGGCGCCTCGTGCGCATGCACTCCGACGAGATGGAGGACATCGACGCCGCCGGGGCGGGCGACATCGTCGCGATGTTCGGCATCGACTGCAACTCGGGCGACACGTTCACCGACGGCAAGCATCAAGGTCGCCATGACCTCGATGCACGTGCCGGAGCCGGTGATCTCGCTCTCGGTCAAGCCGAAGGACAACGAAGGCGCAGATCAACATGTCGAAGGCGCTCCGGCGCTTCACCAAGGAGGACCCGACCTTCCGCGCCGGCGTCGACGCGGAGAGCAGCGAGACGATCATCCGCGGCATGGGCGAGCTGCACCTCGAGGTCTACATCGAGCGCATGAAGCGCGAGTACGGCGCCGAGGTCGTCGAGGCGTCGCCGCCCCAGGTCGCCTACCGCGAGACCATCACCCAGCGCGTCGACTTCAACTACACGCACAAGAAGCAGACCGGCGGCTCGGGCCAGTACGGCCGGGTCGTGCGGCTACATCGAGCCCTGCGCCGAGCAGGCGTTCGAGTTCGTCGACGACATCGCGGGCGGCGCGATCCCGACGCGAGTTCATCTCCGCGGTCGAGAAGGGCTTCCGCTCGATGCTCGCGAAGGGACGCGCTCATCGGCTTCCCGGTCGTGGACGTCGCGCGTCGTCATCAACGACGGCGCGTCCCACGCGGTCGACTCCTCCGACATCGCCTTCCAGGAGGCCGCGCGCGGCGCCTGGCGCGAGGCTTACCCGAAGGCGCGAAGCCGCAGATCCTCGAGCCGATCATGAAGGTCGTCGGTCGAGAGGCCCGCCGAGTTCTCAGGGCGGCATCGCTCGGCGTGCTCATGCAGCGGCGCGGCATCATCATCGGCTCGCAGGAGGACGAGCGACTTCTCCCGCATCGAGGCCGAGGTGCCGCTCGCCGAGATGTTCGGCTACTCGACGACGCTCCGCTCCGCGACGCAGGGCAAGGCGGAGTTCACCATGGAGTTCTCCCGCTACCTGCCGGTCCCGGCGGCGATGTCCGAGGAGCTCATGAAGAAGGAGGCCGCCAAGAAGGCGGCCGCGGCCGGAAAGAAATAGGCTTCCGTCGCGGGCCATGATCCGGCAGGAAGCGATCCTCCAGAGCCCGCTGCGGATCCTCGATCGCTCGATCCGCGGCGGTCTCGGCAAGGGTCACCTGGGCGTGATCATGGCGCCGGCGGGCGTCGGCAAGTCTGCTTGCCTCGTGCAGCTCGGGCTCGACGCCCTGCTCCGCGGGAAGACGGTCCTTCACGTCGCAGTCGGGCAATCCGTGGAGCACGTCTCCGCCCGGTACGACGCGCTCTTCGACGAGCTCGCCGAGCGCGTCGACCTGGCCGACCGCCTGGGCGTGCGCGAGTCGATCGCCCACCGGCGGCTCATCTGGTCGTCGCTGGACGGGCGTGTTCGGCGCGCGAGGCCTCGACGAGGCGCTCGCCGCGTTCCAGGCGCACCTCGAGCTCGGGCCCTCCACGATCCTCGTCGACGGCTTCGACTGGGAAGAGCCCGGGGCCACTGCGACCGTCGCGCGCCGTGAAGGCGAGCGCGGCTCGCGTCGGAGCCGAGATCTGGATGACCGCGCGCGACGAGCGCGACCCCGAGCTCGGTCGCCCCCGGCGCATCGCCCCGCTGTCGGACGACTGCGCGGCGCTCGTGGACGTCGGCGTCTTGCTCGCGCCCGATGGACGGTACGCCCGGGTCACGCTGGTGAAGGACTTCGAGCGGTTCCCCACCGACCAACATCCCGCTCGTGCTCGAGGGCGGCACGCTGCGGCTGCCCGGTGACGACGACGCGGCGCCGCCGGCCGAGCTCTCCCCGGAGTCGTTCACGCTGCTCGCGATCGGATCCGCCGGCGCCGAGGAGGCGTTCGGCGCATGCGCCGAGCGATGGGGCGTCCGGGAAGTGAACTTCACGTTCGGCGGCCGTCACGGGGTTGCCCGGACGCGCGGCCTCGTCGAGCTGAGCGAGGACGAGCTCAGGGTGGGCGAGGTGTGCGCAGCCTACGTGAAGGCGCACATGCACCGCACGTTTTCGGAGTCGCCGGAGCTGCGGCGCGTGCTCCAGGCGATCTGGCACCAGGTGAGCACGGCGGGCGAGGTGTTCTCCGTCGGCACCGTCAACCCCGACAAGACCGCCCACGGTGGGACGGGCTGGGCGGTCGAGCTCGCGCGGCACTGGGGAAAGCCGGTCCACCTGTTCGACCAGGAGCGGAAGCGCTGGCTCAGGTGGAGCGAGCGGGAATGGGTCGCCGAGCCGCCGCCCACCCTCACGCGCGAGAGGTTCGCGGGCGCGGGCACGCGCTCCTTGTCCGAAGACGGGCGCGCGGCGATCGGTGCGCTGTTCGAGCGGAGCTTCGGGCCCCCGCGGTCTTAGCGGCTCGGTGCGCGCCCACTCCGTCTGAGCGGCCCCCGCGCGGCTCCCCGCCGCATACCATGAGGCCCGTCGACGCCGCGCGATCTAGACTGGGCGCATGTGGAACAAGTGCAACGTCTGCAAGAAGCCGATTGCGTTCGGGGCGCCGTACCTCAAGTGCGCCATCTCCACCTGCAACCGCAAGCGGTTCCAGCTCTACTTCTGCTCGGACTCGTGCTGGGACGCGCACAACCCGGACCAGAATCACCGCAACCCGGCGTACACCGAGCACGTCGCGCCGAAGGCGCCCTGAGGGAACGTGAAACAATCCCCTCCCTTCGCCGCGGCGGCCGATCCGCGTCGCGGCGCATCGTTGCTCCTCCCTCAGATACCAGCGAGGTATCCTCGGTCGTCGCGCCTCGCGCCGCTCGCGTCTCGACCGCCTGGCTCGGTCCGGGGATTGATTCACGCTCCCTGAGCGCGGCCAACGGCGGCGGGTGAGGGTCCGAGCCACGCGCGACGGGTCGACCGGGAGCGCGGCGCCACGATGGCGAGTCGGCGGAGCCACTTCAGGCGGAGCGGCGAGCGCTCCCCACGGCGGCGCTCAGCGGTGGTGCAACCGGGCGTTGGCGCGAACCGGGAGCTACGTTTTCTTCGAGGAGGGAGCGACATGGACCCCAAGGAAGACGTCGGGAAGCCCCGCACCGAGCCTGAGCCCAGCGACAGCCACCGCCGAAACGCGACGCCAGCGGGCGCACCATCGCTCCTCCGATCGAGCGGGAGCACGAGACGCAGGAAGGCGCCCTCGAGGAGGACGAGAAGCGCGAACACGAGCCGCGCTGACCTGCTTCGTTGCCGCACCGGCACGGCGCTCGTTCGGTCGCCCGCTCACCAAGCATCAACCTGCCGCCCGCCCGCTTGGGCAGCCCTCGTCGGGGCTTACGAGGGCGGGCCGGACCTTCGCCACGAGTAACGTGCTATAGAAATCGTGTTCCGTGAGGGGAGTTGCAGTCCCCGCAACCCCGGCCCCGCAATGGGAATGGGGGCATCCGGTGGCCGTCCCGAGAGGGCGGCCACCTTCGTTTTCAGCATCACTCGAGCGAGCGATCCCTTGCACTCCGCATTGCTGGTGTCCGCCGTCGTCGTTGCAGCTGCCGTCGCCCTCGCCACGAAGCTGCGCGCCCGGCGCAGGTACGCAAAGCAGAAGGTGTCCGGCGGACGGAAGGCGCTCGTGCTGAACCTGTTCGATCGCTGAGCTGTGCGGCGGGCAGCGTCCCGCCCGGCCCGCTCAGCGCGCGAGCCAGAGCATCGCGCTGACGATCGCCCCGAGCGCCAGCACCGCGAGCGCGACGCGCGTTCCGGTCCAGCGCTCCGCGCGCGGGTACCGCTCGACGCCCGGGCTCGCCAGCCGCGCGCGTTGGGTGTTCTCCACGTAGCGCCGCCCGGTGTCGGCCAGGTCGGGCAGATCACTCTTCCGCATGTGCGGCCGAGCTTACTCCACGGGGACCGTGACGGGCTCGCCCCGGCCCGTCCGGGTCTCCCGTCACCGCTGCGGCGTGACCCGGATCTCGACGCGCGCGCCCGACCGCGCGTCCTCGAGCACGAACGCGCGCGCGCCGCCCGCGCCCTCGCGCAAGACGACCTCGGCCGGCGCGGGTGACGACGTGTCGCCGCATCGGATGGTGAGCGGCTTGTCCGACTCGACGAAGACCCGCGTCGCTTTCGGTCCCGCGAAGCTCATCCTGATCCGCGCGAGGATCGGCACCGGTCCCTCGCCATTGCCGACGACGAGCGGATCGTGGGAACCGGCGACGAGGGAGAATGGCTGCCTGACCGGAGCCATCCGGAACCGGAGCGGCACGGCCGGTACGGTCCGGATGTCGAATGAAGCCGCGGAAGGCGGCCGGACGGGCTGCCGGTACGGCGGCGGCGCAGCCTCGGCGACGCCCTGGTCGTGCCGGTACGGTGGCGGCGCAGCCTCGGCGACGCCCTGGTCATGCAGGTACGGCGGCGGCGCAGCCTCGGCGACGCCCTGGTCATGCAGGTACGGCGGCGGCGCAGCCTCGGCGACGCCCTGATCGTGGCGGAACGGCGGCTCCACCTCGTCGTGGGAGGGCGGGGCGGGGCGCGCCACCGGCGATACGGTGCAGGCGGCGTTGGCCGGTCCGCGGGGCGGAGGGGGAGGGCCGGAGAATGGCCGGTCGAGCGGAGGCGGCGCCGCCTCCGCGACCCCGGGGTCGTGCGCCACTGCGCACCCGAGGAAGCCGATGGCCGCCGCGACGGCGGCGACGTGGCGGGGGCCCCGCCGAACGGCGCGGCCGGCGGCCGCTGCCGCGGCATGACGTCGCCCGAGCGCGACCGAGACCTCGGCGTAGCGCGCGAGCCCGCGGCGGAACTCGCAGACCTGTTCCAGCCGGACGGCACGCGCGGGCGCCTCGCGGCGCCGGAGCTCGGCGAGCGCGCGGCCCAGGGCGGGGTCGTCGGTGGTCGACGCCTCGCCGCAGGCGACGACGAGCTCGCGGAAGAACCCGGCGGTCTCGAGGTTCAGGTCAATCTGCCAGGCGCGGAACGCCGCCGCGAGCTCGCGCGCGCGCGGTCCCTCGTAGAACCGGTCCAGCACCGCCACCTGGTGGTCGAGGCGGATCACCGAGCCGAGGAGGTCGTCCTCCCCCCAGCAGCGGCCCGCGAAGAGCTCGCTCCCGACCGCCCACACGAGCGCGACCTTCGGATCCGTGTACCGGTACGTCGGCGTGAGCGCCGTGCCCTCGAGCCGCCCCGCCGCCCGCATCCGCGCCTCGAGCGGGGTGCCGGCGTAGATCTCCGCGCGGCAGTAGTTCATCGGGTGCGCGGGGTGGCGCGCCGCGAACCCGAGATCGGTGAGCATGCTCCCGATGGTCGCCTCGGGGTGGAAGACGATGAGCGTGTACTGCGTCGAGATTCCGAGCGACTCGCAGAGCGAGAGCGCCCGCTCCGAGTCCTCGACCTTCTGGCGGCGGCCAATCGACGCGAGCCCGCACTCGCTCCCGGACTCGACGCCCATGAACAGCCGCAGGAGCCCCATCCGCCGGAGCGCCTCGAGCGCGTCGCGCTCCGCGTCGCGCGGGCTGCACTTGAGGACGAGTCCGATGTCGCGCACCTCGTGGCCGGCGAGCGCCGCGTCGAGGCGCCCGATCCGCTCGAGGTTCCGGGAGCGGCTCGGGACGAGGAAGTTGTCGTCGTGGAACACGAACTGGCGGACGCCGCGCTGGTGGTAGAGGTCCGCCATCTCGTCTGCGACGTCCTCGGGCGTCCGCTGCCGGAAGCGCGGCCCGGGGGCGAGGCGGTGGAGGGTCGTGATGCAGCAGTAGTCGCAGTCGGAGACGCAGCCGCGGCTGCCCATGAGGTAGGCGGTCGGGACGCCGCAGAGCAGGCGGGCCGGCCCCGCGCGGTCTGGTCGCGGCAGCTCGTCGAGGTCGGCGGCGGTCGGGCGCGGCCGCGAGAGGACCGGCCCGTCCTCGCTCCGGAAGGCGACGCCGGGCACCTCGCCCGCGCGCTCGACCAACGCTTCCCCGAGCTCCGCCAGGGCGACGAGCGTCGCCTCGCCCTCGTGGATCACGATGGCGTCGAGGGCGGGGTACGCATCGAGGAGCTCTGTCGCGGCGCAGGAGGCGTGGTGGCCGCCAGCGACGACGGGACGGCGCGGCGCCTCGCGCTTGAGCTCGCCCGCGAGGGCGAGGAACTCGCTCGCGCGGACCTGGAAGCACATCGAGAGGCCGACGAGGTCGGCGCCACGCGCCGCGCGCAGGACCGCCGGCGCGTCGCCCCACGTGTTGAACGCCGCGATCTCCGGGGCGTGGCCCGCCGCGCGCAACGACGCGGCGAGGTAGAGGAGCGACAGGTTCGACTCCTGATCCGGGCCAACGAGCAGCACGCGCATTCTCTCTCCTCGGGCGGCCACGCCGCAGGCCGCGATCGAACGACGGCACCTCGCCCCCCGACACGGCGCGGGGCGATGAACAGCTTCGCAGGACGCACCCGTGCGGAGGAAGGCGCCTTCGACATGAACGCGCGGCCATGAGGAACGATCTGTGGGCGCAGGTAGGCCCTGCGCGGATCACGGAACCCGCGGAACCCAGGGCCGGATACCCGGACGCCGCCGCCGTTTGGCTTGCGCAGCCCGCGTCAATACCACCCGCACCCGGCGCAGCAAGCTCCCTCCTTGGCGCAATCGCCCACGCAGTAAGCGACCGGGCTGCCGATGACCACGACCGGGACGCAGCCACTCTCGCCGGACTCGGCGCAGCCGCCTGGACAACCGCAGGTCATGTCCATGCTGTTGTCTCTGCCGATCAGCGTGAGCGTATGCGGCTTTCCGTCCGCCCCGAGGACGGTCTTGATCTCGATCCCCGGCTTGAGCTCGATGGACTGACGGGACATGGCCGTGAAGAACCCGTTCTCGGTTCCCGCGACGACAGGGGCGCGCCCTCCGGGCCCACCTCCGACGCACCGGAGGAGTGTGTCCGGTGACGAAGACGGGGACGGGGTGCCGGGGGGCGGCGTGCCGGTGGACTGACATCCGCCAGCCAACATCAGGATGGAAGCAAGCTCGAGAGCTCTCGATCGCATGCGGCGGATCATGTGCCTTCACTCAGCGCACCAGCACTGTCCGTTGGGGTGCCGCGGAGGAAGCCCGCCGCTCTGAAACTGATTCACCGAGATCGCCCGGAAGTTTGCCCGGCCGGGGCGGCTGGGGTTTCCGCCGGAGGAGGCTGGGGAGACTGGTGCCGGAAGCGGGCGGTGCCGGGGGCGGTGCCGGACAGCGTCGGCGGGCGGGTGCCGGACAGTGCGCGGTCGTCGGTTCGCGCGGGCGGGTGCCGGACAGCGGGCGGTGCCGGGGGCGGTGCCGGACAGCGGGCGGGCCGGGGGCGGTGCCGGCAGCGGGCTGGTCGGGGCGGTGCGGCGCGGGCGGTGCCGGACAGCGCGGGGCTGGTGCCGGACAGCGGGCGGTGCCGGACAGGGGGCTGGTGCCGGACAGCGCGGAAATCGGTTTGGGACAGCGGGAATGTCGCCTCCGGGCTGGTGCCGCGGCTGGTGCCGGACACCGCCAGGCACGAGCCGCGGCCGACCGCGCCGCCCCAGCTCGTGACCCGAACGGGGTAGCGGCGCCCGTGCGCGAACGGGAGCCGCAGGGCCGGCGACGCGTGGCTAGATGAACCCTGCATGCGCGAGTACAGCTTCGACGGTCTCGTGGGGCCGACGCACAACTACGGCGGGCTCTCACCCGGCAACGTCGCCTCGATGGCCTCCGGTGGGCGGCCCTCGAACCCGCGCGCCGCGGCGCTGCAGGGGCTCGAGAAGATGCGCGTCGTCCACGAGCTCGGCGCCGGGCAGGCGGTGCTCCCCCCTCAGCCGCGGCCGAGCGTGCGGACGCTCCGGCAGCTCGGGTTCACCGGAACCGACGAGGAGGTGATCGCGCGCGCGGCCCGCGAGTCCGAGCACCTGCTCCGGCTCTGCTCCAGCGCCTCGGCGATGTGGGCGGCGAACGCCGCGACGGTGGCGCCCTCCGACGGACACCGCGGACGGGCGCGTGCACCTCACCCCGGCGAACCTCGCCACCATGTTCCACCGCGCCATCGAGGCGGACACCACCACCTCGGTGCTGCGCGCGATCTTCGCGGACGAGCGGCGGTTCTCGGTGCACGCCCCGCTCCCCTGCGGAGCGCACCTCGCGGACGAGGGTGCGGCGAACCACACGCGGCTCGTCGGGCGAGACGGCCCCGTGCACCTGTTCGCGTGGGGCCGGGCGGCGTGGGGCACGGACCCGGGGCCCACGCGGTTCCCTGCGCGCCAGACGCTCGAGGCGAGCCAGGCCGTGGCGCGAAGTCACCGCCTGGCGCCCGGGCGAACCCTCTTCCCGCGCCAGCATCCCTCGGCGATCGACGCGGGGGCGTTCCACACCGACGTGCTCGCGACGGGCCACGGGGCCTTCCTCATGATGCACGAGCTCGCCTTCGCCGACCGCGAGGCCTTCCTCTCGCGCCTGGACGAGACCGCGGGCGGTGCGCTCCGGGTCGTGGTCGCGACCGAGCGCGAGCTCCCGGTCTCCGACGCGGTCGCGGCGTACCCGTTCAACTCGCAGCTGCTCGAGCTCGCGGGTGGCGCGATCGCCATCCTCGCTCCCGAGGAGAGCCGCGAGAACCCGCGCGCGCGCTCGTTCCTCGAGCGCGTGGTCACGGAGAGCGGGGTCGTGAGCCGCGTCCACTACATCGACGTGAACCAGTCGATGGACAACGGCGGCGGCCCCGCCTGCCTGCGCCTCCGCGTCGGCCTCACGGATGACGAGGTCCGCGCCATCGGGGCGGACGTCTTCTTCTCGAGCGATCTCCACGCGCGCCTCGTCGCGTGGGTCGGACGCCACTACCGCGATCGCCTCCTCCCTGGCGACCTCGCCGATCCGGCGCTCGCTCGCGAGGGGCTGAGGGCGCTCGACGAGCTCACGGGGATCCTGAGGCTCGGCTCGGTCTACGACTTCCAGCGTTGACCCGGTCCGGAGGTGGCGGTGGCGATCGACGACGGCACGGCTCGGCGAGCGGTGCGCCTCCACCTCGTGGACGGCACCTACGAGCTGTTCCGCGCCCACTTCTCGCGCCGGATCGTCGCCCACCGCGCGGCGGCGGGGTGGGAGGCGAAGGCGACGGTGGGGCTCGCGATCTCGCTCCTCGCGCTCGTGCACGACGCCGCCGAGGCGGTGACGCACGTCGCGGTGGCGTTCGACAACCCGATCCGCTCGTTCCGGAACGACCTCTGGTCCGGGTACAAGAGCGACCTCGGCGTGCCGCCCGAGCTCCGGGCGCAGTTCGACGCCGCCGAGGAGGCGACCCGGGCGCTCGGCCTGACGGTCTGGTCGATGCGCGACCTCGAGGCGGACGACGCGCTCGCGACCGGCGCGCGCCGGTTCCGGGACTCGGTCGAGCAGGTGCGCATCCTCACGCCCGACAAGGACCTCGCGCAGTGCGTCGTCGGCCGGAGGGTGATCACGGTGGACCGGATGCGACGCCGCGAGCTCGACGAGGAGGCGCTCCTCGTCCGCCGCGGCATCCGCCCGCAGAGCGTGCCCGACTACCTCGCCCTCGTCGGCGACGCCGCGGACGGGATCCCCGGACTCGCGGGCTTCGGGACGCGGACCGCGGCGCGCCTGCTCGCCGCGCACCTCCACCTCGAGGGCATCCCGCTGCGTCCGGCGGACTGGCCGCGGTCGATCCGCGGCGCGACCCAGCTCGCGGCGACGCTCGAAGCGGAGCGCGAGGCGGCGGTGAGCTTCCGGCGCCTCGCGACCCTGGTGACCGACGCGCCGCTCACGGAGTCTCTCGAGGAGCTGCGCTGGCGCGGCGTCCCGCGCGCGCGCTTCGAGCGGTGGTGCGCGACGATGGACGCCCGCTCGATGCTCCGCACGCTGGAGGCGTGGGACGTGCGCTGGGCCGACGCCTGAGAAGGCCGGCGACAGCGGGAAACGAGCTCGGATTCCCGCCATGCGCCGGGCGCTCGGGGCCCTGCGCGCTTGCGCGCAGGGAAGATCATAGACTAGGCTACGAATCTCGATGCCGGCCGACGTCCTCGAAGCGCTGCGCCTCCTGCGGCGGTCCCTCAGCCGCGCTGCCATCGCCACCTTCGCGACGTCAGGCGTCGGGCCGAGACAGGTGGCGGTGCTGCGCGAGCTGCGGCGCGTCGGGAGCTCCACCCAGGTGGACCTCTCGCGCGCGATGTCGACCGACCCTGCCGCGATGATGCGCGCGCTCGACGCGCTCGAGCGCCGGGGATGGGTGCTCCGCGCCTGCGCCGAGAACGATCGCCGCTGCAAGAACGTGTCGCTCACGCCGAAAGGTCGCCGCGCGCTCGGCGATCTCGATCTCGGGTACGAGGCCCTCCGCTCGGTCACGAACGGCGCGCTGACCACCCGCGAGCGGAAGCTCTTCTGCGACATGGCGGCGAAGATGGCGGTCACCCTGCAGACGGTGGGCGCCGCCCCCGGGGCCCGACGACTCCTGAGCGCGACCCGAGGCGCTCGCCGCGCCTGCCGACGAACCGAGACCTCGAAGCGAACGCGCCCCCGGACGGGGCGCACGGAGATCCGATGCATCACTCGAAGAACCCACATCGCGTCGTCGCCCGCCTCAGCTCCGCTCTCGCGACCGCGGCGCTCGTCGTCGTCGTCGGGATCTCTGGCTGCGGCAAGCCAGGCGCAAAAGCCGCCGTGTCCGGGGCGCCGGTCGAGGTGGGGATCGTGACCCTGGCGTCCTCGGCGGTGACGCTCACGAAGGAGCTTCCGGGCCGCACGTCGCCGTTCCGGGTCGCCGAGGTCCGTGCGCGGGTGAACGGGATCGTGCAGCGGCGGCTCTTCACGGAGGGGAGCGACGTGAAGGAGGGGCAGCCGCTCTTCCGCATCGACCCGGCGCCGTACCAGGCCGCCCTCGAGGGCGCGAAGGCCCAGCTCGCCCGCGCCGAGGCGACCGCGTCGTCGGCCCGCGTCCAGGCGGAACGCCTGACGGAGCTCGTCGCGGACAACGCCGTGAGCAAGCAGGAGTACGACAACGGCATGGCGGCGCTGAAGGCGGGGGAGGCCGACGTCGCCGCCGGGCGCGCCGCCGTGCAGGCCGCCCAGATCAACCTCGGCTACACCACCGTCGCCTCGCCGCTGTCCGGCCGGATCGGGCGCTCCGCGGTGTCGGAGGGCGCCTACGTCCAGCAGTCGCAGGCGACCCTCCTCGCGACCGTGCAGCAGCTCGACCCGCTCTACGTGGACCTCACCCAGTCGAGCGCCGATGCGCTGAAGCTCCGCCGCGATCACGCCGAGGGGCGGCTGCAGAGCGCCGGCCCTGGACAGGCGAAGGTGAGGCTCGTGCTCGAGGACGGGCGCGAGTACGCGGTCACCGGGTCGCTCCAGTTCGCGGACGTCACGGTGGACGCCGGCACCGGGTCGATCGCCCTGCGCGCGCTCTTCCCGAACCCGCGCGGTGAGCTCTTGCCCGGGATGTTCGTCCGGGCGCGCCTGGACCAGGGCGTGAGCCCGGACGCGCTCCTCGTCCCGCAGCAGGGCATCACCCGCGATCAGAAGGGGCTCCCGACCGCGCTCGTCGTCAACGCGGAGCAGAGGGTGGAGCGCCGGCAGCTCGTCACGGACCGCGCCGTGGGCGAGGCCTGGGTGGTGACCGACGGGTTGAAGGCGGGCGACCGGGTCATCGTCGAGGGGCTGCAGAAGGTCCAGCCCGGGGCGCTCGTCAACGCGGTGCCCGCAGGCGCCCGCCGCCGCCGCCGCCGCCGCCCCGCGCGCGTCGCGCTGAGCCCCTCACCACCGCCGCCCTTCAGGGAAAGCACATGGCCAGGTTCTTCATCGATCGCCCGATCTTCGCGTGGGTCCTCTCCATCATCGTGATGATGGCCGGCGCGCTCGCGATCTTCGCCCTCCCGGTCTCGCAGTACCCGGCGATCGCGCCCCCGACGATCAGCGTCGCCGCGGCCTACCCGGGCGCGTCGGCGAAGACGCTCGAGGACACGGTCACGCAGGTCATCGAGCAGCGCATGAACGGCCTCGATCACCTGCGCTACATGGCGTCGTCGAGCGACTCGGCCGGCAACGCGCAGGTGATCCTGACCTTCGAGGCCGGGACCGATCCCGACATCGCGCAGGTCCAGGTGCAGAACAAGCTCCAGCTCGCGCTGCCGCGCCTGCCGCAGGAGGTGCAGCGACAAGGCGTGCGCGTGACGAAGACCGGGAGCGTGTTCCTGGTCATGATCGGCCTCGTGTCGCGGGACGGGTCGATGACCCGCAACGACATCTCCGACTACGCCTACTCCACGCTGCAGGACCAGCTCAGCCGCGTGCCGGGGGTCGGCGAGGTCCAGGTGTTCGGCTCGGCGTACGCGATGCGGATCTGGCTCAACCCCGACCGCCTCCTCAACTACCGGCTCACGCCGGCCGACGTCGCCGGCGCGGTGCAGGCCCAGAACGCGCAGATCTCCGCGGGGCAGCTCGGCGGGCTCCCGGCCGTCGAGGGGCAGCGGCTCACCGCGACCATCACCGCGCAGACGCGCCTGCAGACGCCGGAGCAGTTCGAGCAGGTGCTGCTGCGGGTGAACCCGGACGGCTCCCAGGTCCGGCTGAGGGACGTCGCCCGGGTGGAGCTCGCCGGTGAGTCGTCCGACATCGAGACCTTCTACAACGGGAAGCCGTCGGGCGGCGTCGGCATCCGGATGGCTTCGGGGGCGAACGCGCTCGACACCGTGGACGCAGTCCGCGCGCGGATGGACGAGCTGTCGCGGTTCTTCCCGCCCGGGCTCCAGGCGGAATACCCCTTCGACACGACGCCGTTCGTCCGCCTCTCCATCGAGGAGGTGGTGAAGACCCTCGTCGAGGCGATCCTCCTCGTCTTCCTCGTCATGTTCCTCTTCCTCCAGAACTTCCGCGCCACGCTCATCCCGACCATCGCCGTGCCGGTGGTGCTGCTCGGGACGTTCGGCGTCCTCGCGGCGTTCGGGTTCAGCATCAACACGCTGACGATGTTCGGGATGGTGCTCGCGATCGGGCTCCTGGTGGACGACGCGATCGTCGTCGTCGAGAACGTCGAGCGGGTGATGGGCGAGGAGGGGCTCCCCCCGCGGGAGGCGACGCGCAAGTCGATGGGGCAGATCACCGGGGCCCTCGTCGGCATCGCCATGGTGCTCTCGGCGGTCTTCGTGCCCATGGCCTTCTTCGGCGGGTCGGTGGGCGTCATCTACCGGCAGTTCTCCATCACGCTCGTCTCGTCGATGGCGCTCTCCGTCTTCGTGGCGATGACGCTCACGCCGGCCCTGTGCGCGACGCTCCTCAAGCCGGTAGCGCGCGGGCACGGGCTCGCGCGCGGCGGCTTCTTCGGTCTCTTCAACCGCGGCTACGACCGCGGCAGCGGCGTCTACCAGCGGCTCGTCGGGCTCCTGCTCCGCCGCCGCGTCCGGGCGATGCTGGGCTACGCCGTCATCCTCGCGGTGCTCGCGGGGCTGTTCTTCCGGATGCCGACCGGCTTCCTCCCGCAGGAGGACCAGGGCGTCATGTACACCGCGGTGCTCCTCCCGCCGGGGAGCACGATGGAGAGCACGAAGGCGGTGCTCGCTCGGGTGTCGGACCACCTCCTCACCGAGGAGAAGGACGCGGTCGAGGCGGTCTTCCAGATCGCGGGCGTCAGCAGCGGCACGCGCGGCCAGAACGCCGGTCAGGCGTTCATCCGGCTGAAGCCCTGGGAGGAGCGCGCGGGCGAGCGGCTCAAGGCGAAGGCCGTCGCGGCCCGGGCCACCGCGGCGTTCTCCCGCATCAAGGAGGCCGCCGTCTTCGCCTTCACGCCCCCCGCCGTGATGGAGCTCGGCAACGCCAACGGCTTCGAGCTGCAGCTCCAGGATCGCGCCGATCTCGGCCACGACGGCCTCATGGCGGCGCGCAACCAGCTGCTGGCGGCGGCCCGGAAGGACCCGCGGCTCGCGAAGGTGCGGCCGAGCGGGCTCGAGGACACCCCCGAGTACAAGTTCGACGTGGACCCGCAGCGGGCCGCGGCGCTCGGCGTGTCGCTCACCGAGGTGGGCTCGCTGTTCTCGTCGACCTGGGGCGTCTCCTACGTGAACGACTTCATCGACAAGGGGCGCACGAAGCGCGTCTACATGCAGGCGGACGCGCCGTTCCGGATGTTGCCGGACGACGCGGAGCGCTGGTTCGTGCGCAACCGCAGCGGCGAGATGGTCCCGTTCTCCTCCTTCGCGACGGGGCGCTGGACCTCGGGCTCGCCGAAGCTCGAGCGCTTCAACGGCACGCCCTCGGTCGCCGTCCTGGGAGAGCCGGCGCCGGGCCACAGCTCGGGCCAGGCGATGGCCGCGATGGAGGAGCTCGCCGGGAAGCTCCCCGCCGGCGTCGGGTTCGAGTGGTCCGGCCTCGCCTTCGAGGAGCGTCTCTCCGGCAAGAACGCGCCCGTGCTGTACGCCATCTCCCTCCTCGTCGTCTTCCTCTGCCTCGCGGCGCTGTACGAGAGCTGGTCGATCCCGGTCTCGGTCATGCTCGTCGTGCCTCTCGGCGTCGTCGGCGCCGTCTCGGCGACGCTCCTCGGCGGGCTCGCGAATGACGTCTACTTCCAGGTCGGGCTGCTCACCACGGTGGGCCTCGCCGCGAAGAACGCGATCCTCATCGTCGAGTTCGCGAGCGCGCTGCACGAGCAGGGCATGGGCGCGGCGGAGGCCGCGCTCCAGGCCGCGCGCATGCGCCTGCGGCCGATCATCATGACCTCGCTCGCGTTCGTCCTCGGCGTCCTCCCGCTCGCCCTCGCCAACGGGGCAGGGGCGGGGAGCCAGAACGCGATCGGCTACGCCGTGATGGGCGGCATGATCTCGGCGACCGCGCTCGCGATCCTGTTCGTGCCGGTGTTCTTCGCGCTCATCGCCCACCCCGTGAAGCCGCCCGCCGTCGCGCCGGCGCCTGCGGACCGCCCCGAGGACGCCGAGGGAGAAGCCGCACATGGTTAGGACCTCCTCCGCGGCGGCCGCAGCCGCCGTCCTCCTCCTCTCCGGCTGCTCGCTCGCGCCGCGCTACGTGCGCCCCGCCGCGCCGGTCGCGCCGGAGTGGGAGCCGGGCGCGGGCGCCGCTCTCGCGCCCTCGACCGTCGCGGACGTCGGCTGGCGTGACGTGTTCCACGACCCACGACTCCAGGCGCTCGTCGCGCTCGCGCTCGAGAACAACCGCGACCTGCGCGTCGCGGCCCTCAACGTCGAGCTCACGCGCGCGCAGTACCGGATCGAGCGTGCGGACCGGCTCCCCGCGGCGAGCGGCACCGCGACCGCGACGCGGCAGCACCTGGACGCGGACCTGAGCCCCACCGGCAGGGCCGTGACGACGACGAGCTACACGGTCGGCGTCGGCGTCACCGCCTTCGAGCTCGACCTGTTCGGCCGCGTGCGCAGCCTCTCCGACGCGGCGCTCGAGCAGTACCTCTCGACGGAGGAGGCACGGCGGAGCGTGCACCTCTCGCTCGTCGCGGCGGTGGCGACGCAGTACCTCGCGGTGCGCGCGCTCGACGATCAGGTGGCGCTCGCGCGGCGAACGCAGGAGGCGGTCGAGTCCTCCTCCGCGCTCGCGCGGCGCACCTTCGAGGCGGGACGGACGTCCGAGCTCGACGTGCGCACCTCCGAGGCGCAGGTGCAGACCGCGCGCTTCAACCTCTCGAGCGCGCGGCTGCAGCGGGCGCGGGCGGAGAACGCGCTCGTCCTGCTCGTCGGGCAGCCGCTCCCGCCGGACCTGCCCGCGCCCCAGCCGCTCGACGCCCAGACGCTCCTCGCCGAGCTGCCGCCCGGCGTGCCCTCCGAGGTGCTGCTGCGCCGTCCGGAGATCCTGGCCGCCGAGCACGCGCTCCGGTCCGCGAACGCGGTGATCGGCGCCGCGCGCGCGGCGTTCTTCCCGTCGATCTCGCTCACCGCGTTCGGCGGCACCTCGAGCGGCGAGCTGAGCGGCCTGTTCGGCTCGGGGTCCGGGCTGTGGAGCTTCACGCCGCAGCTCAACCTGCCGCTCTTCAGGGGCGGCGCGCTCAAGGCGAGCCTCGACGCGGCGGAGGTGAGGAAGTCGATCCAGGTGGCCCGCTACGAGCGCGCGATCCAGGAGGCCTTCCGCGAGGTCGCCGACGCGCTCGTCGCGCGCGCGGCGCTCGACGAGCAGCTCGACGCGCAGCGCACGCGGGTCGAGGCCGAGCAGCGGCGCTACGACCTGTCCGACCTGCGGTACCGCAAGGGGTTCGACAGCTACCTCGGCGTGCTCGACGCGCAGCGCGATCTCTTCGCGGCGCAGCAGCTCCTGATCCAGTCGCGCCTCGCGCGGCTCTCGAACCTCGTCGATCTGTACCGGGCGCTCGGGGGAGGCTGGCGCGAGCGCTCCGCCACGGCCGATGCCGCGACCGCCCCGGGTGCTCCGGCAGCTCCGGCGGCGCGCTGATCGGGCGGCGCGGGCCGGGGCCGCTTAAGTCCGGAGCGTGAACGTCTTCGCCGTCGACCGGGACCCGGTACGCGCCGCACGCGCGCTCTGCGATCGGCACGTCGTCAGGATGACGCTCGAGACCGCGCAGATCCTCTGCACGGTCGCGCGGACCCGGTTCGGTCAGCGGGCGCCGTACCGCGCCACGCACCCGAACCACCCCTGCGTCGTGTGGGCCGCGGCGCGCCGGGCGAACTGGGACTGGCTCGTCGCCCACGGCCTGGCGCTCGCGGACGAGTACGAGCGGCGCTTCGGGCGGGTCCACGCGAGCCGGGCCGTGATCGCGCGCGTGGCGAGGAGGGGACCGTCGCCCTCGGCGATCCGTCGCAGGCAGCCCTTCGCGCAGGTCCTCCCCGAGCAGTACCGCGGACCCGACGCGGTCGGCGCTTACCGGCGTTACTACGCCGGTGACAAGGCGCGCTTCGCGACGTGGCGCCCGCCCTCGCGGCCGCCGAGGTGGTGGCCGGGCGTCGCCGCAGCCCGTCGCGCCCCGTCCTCGGAGGACAGGACGCGCGCGCGGCAGCCGCTCAGCGCTCGAACAGCTCGGCGATGAACCCACTCCGCGGTCGCAGCGGGTCGACCGCGATCGAGACGGTCTGGCCCTCGACGAGGGTGCGGTACGCCGCCGTCTGGTGCACGAAGTGGGGACCTCGTGAGCCATCCCGTTCAGGCGGTACGCGTAGTGGACGTAAGCGCGATCCTTGAAGGGGCGAAGCCGCGTGACCGTTCCTTCCACGCGGTGCCCCGTCGCGAACGACGAGCGGATCTTGCCGAGACGCCAGAGGAGCAGCGCGGCGCCGAGCGCGACGAATCCCGCCGCGAACACCGCCGCGATCGCCGCCGGCTGAGCGGGGAGCGTCCTGAGCTCGCCCTTCGCGAAGCTCCCGTGCCGGTCCGGAAGCACCCCTGCGATCGCCGCGATCGCGAGCGCGACCCCCGTGACCGGGGTGATGGCGCCGACGAGCGCGAGGAAGTCCGTCTTGATCACCTTGCCGACGGAGGGCAGGCGCCGCATCGACGCGAGTGGAGCCGTGAGGGGACATGGCTCGAATGATAGTCGACCGGGAGTCGCCGCAGCCCGTCGCGCTCACGCCCTCCGGCGAGCCGGCCATCGAGGGGCCGCCGGTGGCGCGGGGGCCCTCGCCGCGTAAGAAGTGGTGGAGTGGCCTATCCGATTGCCCCCCCGGTCGAGCCGATGCTCGCGAAGGCGAGCGAAGCGCTCCCCCCTGGAGAGGGGTGGCTCTTCGAGCCGAAGTGGGACGGCTTCCGGACGCTCGTCTTTCGCGACGGCCCGACGCTGCACCTCCAGTCGCGAGAGCTGAAGCCGCTCAACCGCTACTTCCCGGAGCTCGAGGCCCCGCTGCTCGCGCGGCTCCCATCGCGCTGCGTCGTGGACGGAGAGATCGTCATCGCGGGCGAGCGCGGGCTCGACTTCGAGGCGCTGCTCCAGCGCATCCACCCGGCTGCCTCCCGGGTGAAGCAGCTCGCGCGCGAGACCCCCGCGAGCCTCGTGCTGTTCGACCTCCTCGCGCTCGGAGAGCGAGACCTGCGGGGCGCGCCGTTCGCGGAGCGACGTGCCCTCCTCGAGCAGGTGCTCGGCGCTGGCGAGGCGAACGCCCGCGTGCTCGTCACCCCGGCGACGGCCGACCGCGCCGCCGCGGCGGACTGGTTCTCGCGGTTCGAGGGGGCCGGGCTCGACGGCGTGGTGGCGAAGCGGCTCGCGCTCGCGTACCAGCCCGGCGTGCGCGCGATGGTGAAGGTGAAGCACGCGCGCACCGCGGACTGCGCCGTGGCCGGGTTCCGCTGGCACAAGAACGGCCCCGGCACGATGGTGGGCTCGCTCCTGCTCGGGTTGTACGACGACGCCGGGAAGCTGCAGCACGTCGGGATCTGCGCGAGCTTCACGACGGCGCGCCGGCGGGAGCTCGCGGCCGAGCTCGCGCCGCTTCGGGACGGCGCGGCCGAGGATCACCCCTGGCGCGACTGGGCGCAGTGGGAGAACGGGACGCCGGACCGCCGCATGCCCGGCGCGTCGAGCCGCTGGAACCGCGGCAAGGACCTCACCTGGGAGCCGCTGCGCGTGGAGCGGGTCTGCGAGGTGTCCTACGATCACCTGCAGGGCGACCGCTTCCGCCACGCCACCCACTTCCTGCGCTGGAGGCCGGACCGCTCGCCGCGCGGTTGCACGTACGCGCAGCTCGAGGAGACGCCTCCCTACGAGCTGTCGCGCATCTTCGGGGGCGATGCCCCCGATCATCACCCGTCGTAGTCCGGTTCGCGAGACTCCGGAGCCGATCGCGCGGCGTGGCCGTCGCGCTCGCGCGCCGGTCCGCCCCTCCGCCTGGAGGGCTGGACGCGCGCAGGCTCGTCGGACCCCTTCGCGTAGTGCGGCGGCCAGGGCGCGTCGGCGCTGCCCGCCGCCTTCTGCCGGGCCGCGAGCTCGAGGAGCGCGTCGAGCGAGCCCGGGGTCGAGTCGATCCGCGCCGCGAGATCCCCCAGGCGCGCGAAGCGCGCCGGCATCGTGCGAACGGTGAAGTCGGCCGGGTCGCAGGCGGCGAGCTCCTCCCAGGTGACGGGCGCCGACACGCGGGCGTCGGGGGTGGGTCGCACCGAGTAAGCGGACGCGACGGTGCGGTCCTTCGCGTTCTGGTTGTAGTCGATGAAGACGCCGTGCCGCTCCTCCTTCCACCACTTGCTCGTCGCGAGCGTCGGCGCGCGCCGCTCGACCTCCCGCGCGAGCGCGAGGGCCGCGCCCCGGACGTCGGTGAACGACCAGCGCGGCGCGATCCGCACGTACACGTGGATGCCGCGCGAGCCGCTCGTCTTCGGCCAGCCGACGAGCCCGTGGTCCTGCAGGACCTCGCGCGTCACGCGCCGCGACCCGCCGGAGCTGGTCCCACCCGACCCCGGGGACGGGATCGAGGTCCACGCGGAGCTCGTCGGGGCGCTCGAGGTCGGCAGCCCGGACCGGGTGCGGATTGAGGTCGATGCAACCGAGGTTCACCACCCAGGCGAGCTGCGCGGCGGTGCGGACGACGACCTCCTGCGCGCTCCGACCCGAGGGGAACCGGAGCTCCACCACGTCGATCCACGGCGGCCGTGACTGCGGCGCGCGCTTCTGGAAGAAGAACTCGCCCTCCGCGCCGTCCACGTAGCGCTTGAGGGCCATCGGTCGATCGAACACGCCGCGCAGGGCGCCCTCGGCCACCTGCGAGGTAGTAGCGGACGAGCTCGAGCTTCGTGACGCCCGCCCTCGGGAAGAAGAGCTTGTCCGGGTTCGACACCGCGACCTCGCGGTCGTCGACGGTGAGGAGCTCCTTCTTCCTCGTGGCCATCGCGGTCCGGGCTGCTAGTGCCTCGCGATCAGCGCATTCAGCGCCACCCGATCGCTGGCGAGCAGCTCCCTCACCCGGCGCTTGTCGACGTCGGCGACGATGATCTCCCCGACCTCGAGCACGACCGACCGGAAGAGCCCCTGCGCCTTCATCCCCTCCGCCTGGCGCTGGTTGTCCTCCGTCGGGGTCACGAAGTGCACCGAGTCGGCCTTGTAGCGGTGGAACAGGAACAGCTGCACGAGGGTCATCAGCCGCTTCCTCCGCAGCCCGACGTCGAAGTTGTTCTGGTCGCGCACCGAGAGGATGCTGCGGCCGCGCCGGTCGTGGATGCTCGCGAAGATCACGTCGAGCGCCTTCTTCCCGTCCGCCGAGACGAGCGCGAGCTCGAGCAGATCGGACTCGGCGGTGTGCGGCTTCAGCGTGACCCGCAGCTTCCCGTCGATCCCGTGGTGCTTGCGCCAGGCGTCGACCCACTCCTCCAGCAGCTTCGGGGGGACCTCGGTCTGCACGAGGTGCTGGTGCTGCGTCGAACCCTGGCCCATCGCCTTGGTGGTCGAGGTGCGACCGGAGATGGACATGAGGGCGGCGTCCGCGCGCGGCCCGCCGACGAGCGTCTGGGGGGTGCGATAGCCGGACTCGAGCAGGCGGAACTTCCGCTGCAGCCGCGCGAGCGCGAGCATCCCCTCCTGCCGCAGCGCGGAGGCGAACTCCTCGGACGCGAGGCCGTCGATCTGGTGGCCGCCGTAGGTGATGAAGTTGAAGACGAACCCCAGCTTCCCGAGCTCCTCCGGGAACCGCCGCATCTGCTCGTCGTTCATCCCCGTGGTGTCCCAGTTGAACGACGGCGAGAGGTTGTACGCGAGCATCTTGTCCGGGTACACCGCGTGGATCGCGTCGGCGAACGTCCTCGCGTCGTGCAGGTCGGCCGTCTTGGTCTCCATCCAGAGCAGGTCGGCGAACGGCGCCGCCGCGAGCGACTTCGCGATGGCGTAGTCGATGCCGCCGCGCACCTGGTAGTAGCCGTCGGGCGTCTTGGCGTGCTCGCAGTCCCAGGTGACGTTCAGGCCGATCGACCGCGCCTTCTCCCTGGCCCGATAGAACGGGGCGCGCGCGGCGAACGCGAGCCAGTCCGTCTTGCTGATCGCGAGTGGGTCCCCCTCGCTCTGGCGGAACGCGATCGCGTCCCCGACCGCCTCCGCGTAGGTCGAGATGCCGGCCTCGTGCTGCCACGCGTCGACGAACCCGTCGAAGACCTGGTCGAGCGCGGAGTCCACGCTCCCGCCCGTTGCCTTGCGGCGCTCGACGGCGATGGAGATCGCCTTCGCGAACCCGGCCTTCTCGAGCCAGGCATCGGCGGCCGCGAGCTCCTCGTCGCACAAGGCGTACAGGTCGTTCCCGCTCAGCTCCTCCACGCCCGCTCGCTGGAACTGCCGCAGGATGGCGAGAAACGCCGCCTTGAAGGTGGGCAGCGACAGGTTCGTCGCGCCGAGGATGAACGGCTGGTCGCGGTCGTCGCTGCGCCCGTCGAGCAGCGTGGCGGACTCGGCGTCGGTGCGGGCGACGATGATCCCCGGCACCCCCATCACGTCGAGCTGGAAGCGCGCGGCGGAGAGGCGCTTGATCTGCTCGTCCTCGGAGACGAGCACCTTCCCGCCCTGGTGGCCGCACTTCTTCACGCCCGGCTTCTGGTCCTCGATGTGGTAGCCCGGAACTCCCACCTCGACGAAGCGCCGGATGAGGTTGCGGACGTGTGCGTCGCCGCCGTGGCCGGTGTCGGCGTCGGCGATGATGAAGGGGCGGTAGTCCACCTCCGGCGTCGCGCGGCGCTGCTCCTCCGTCATCCGCGCGCGCGCGTGGAACTGGTTCCGGTCGGCCGTGAGCAGTGCGCGCACGATCGGCGCCGCCTCGTCGGGCACCTGGCTGAGCGGGTAGCTCGCGAGGTCCGGTCCCGGGTCCTCGTGCGAGGAGCCCTTCGCGGAGGTCGCCCACCCGCCGAGGTAGATGCCCTCGAGGCCCATCCTCCTCATCGCCACCGCCTGCCCGGGGGAGTACGGGCCGAACGTGGTGATGCACCGCTTCTGCTCGAACAGCTGCCGCAGCCTGGCGTGGAACGCCTCGGCCGCGCCGCGCGCCACCGAGTACTCGGGGCGGATCGTGCCGCGCTGCTCCACCACCTCGCGTGCCGAGTGGACCCGCTTGATGCCGGCGAACCGAGGGCCCGCGAACCAGCGGCGAAGCTCGGCGATCTCCTGCTCGAAATCCATGTGCCCCTCCCGGGGCCCGGCGAGCTGGCGCCGGGACCGCTGCACCGGGGTTTCTTAGTCCGGCGCGGCCGCCGCGTGCATGGCAGAGCGGGTGCGGTGCGGCGCGATTCATCCCCAAGGGACGGAGCGCGCGCCGCGCCCCGAGTCACTACGCGCCGCGCCGCCCGCGCGGGGGCGGTCGCGGCGGCCGCGGTGGGACGCGTCACTGCGCCCGGGCGTTGGTGGGACCGGTCCCCGTTCCGCTCTCCGAGCCGGAGGTCGAGCCGGTACCCGTCCCGCTCGGAGCCGGTCGCCGTCACTCTCCGAGCCGGGGGGCGAGCCGGGGGAGCCGGTCGCCGTCCCACTCTCCGAGCCGGGGGCGGAGCCGCTGCCCGTCCCGCTCTGTGACGGGGGCGACGGGGCCGCGGCCGATTCCTCGCGGGTCCGGGCGGGAGCGCCCGCGGCGACGCCGGGCGGCTGACGCGGTGCGAGCGCGTACGGCCGCCCTTCGACGACCTGCCACTTCCCCCCTTGCTTCGCGAGCAGCATCGCCCCGTGGATGTGCATGTCCGGGAGCGCCTGTCCGCTCGGGTCCTGCACGCCGCGGATGGTGATTTCCTCGTCGAGGAACGCGACCCCCGGCGCGACCCGGCGCACGTCGGTCACGCGGTGGCTGAACTGCGTCGCCTTGAGCATCCCGCGCTGCTCGTCCTCGAAGAGCTTCTCGATCTCCGCGCGGCCGCGCGCCACTCGCCCGAACGGGTTGATCAGCACGGCGTCTTCCGCGAAGGTCGCGGCGAGGGCGTGTGGGTCGTGCGCGTTCCACGCCGCCGCGAACTCCCGGAGCGCGGGCTGCAGCTGCTGCTCGAGCGTCGTGTCGAGCGACTCGTTCCGGCTGATGGGCGGCCGTGCTTCCGACCGAGGGTCGTGGGCCTGCGCCGTGGCGGCCAGCGCCAGCGCGCTCGCCGCTCCGAACACTGCTTTCAGGTTCATGGCCTCCTCCAATGATTCCTGGGTTCGCCACCCGCACGCCGACGCGAGAGGTCGCGCGTGCGCGGGGACGAGACGAAAGGAAAGGTGGGATCCCGACGGCGCGGCCGCCAAGGACGCCCGGGTCGCCGAGCGTCCCGTGGACGTTCGTGCGGGAGCACCGAGGCGGTCGGCGCGCGCCTCGGGCGCACGGACCCGCGTCCGTCCCGTGCGCTCTCGCGATGGTGAGGCGATCTCTCTCGCCTCAGTGCGCTTCCAGCAGCCGCTTCAGCGCGCCGAGATCGCGTGCGACCGCGCTCGCGTCCTCGGCGAACTCCTCGTCGCTCAATCCCGGCCGGCGGAAGAGCGTGAAGAGGACCTCGCTTCCGTCTCCGTTCGCGACGACCCGCATCGGGTTGTGCACGCACACCCCCGACTCGAGGACGACGTCGTGGTCGAGCACCCCGAGCTCGTTCCGTCCGGTGAAGCGGACCTTCACCCGCCCCATGGGCGACTCCGCGATCCACTCGCCGCCGACCTGCTCGATCGAGCCGCTCAGGCCCTTTGCCCAGCGCGGGAGGTTCTCCGGATCGGCGGCGAACGCGTACACGTCGGCCGGCGACCGGTCGATCGACACGCTCACGTGAGACACCGCTGGAAAGGTCGCCATCCGCCGTCGCCCCGGTCCTGGCGCCGGCGGGCGCCGGGCCGTCGTCGGAGTTCTAACCGCGACGCGTGAGCGGGGCCTGGGTTCCGGGCGCCTGCTGCGCCGGGCTACCGCAGCAGCTCGTCGACGACGTGCCGCCCGAGTCGCCGCAGCCCGTCCTCCAGCAGCGCGCGTCCCTTCTCCGTCTGCAGCGTGGCGCGCATCGGCTCGGGCACGAGGCCGAGCTCGACGTTGATGCGGACGAGCACCGCCGCGATGCCCGCGTGGCTCGGCGCCGCGCGGACGCGGGAGCGCCGCTTCTGGACGCCCTTGCCGAGCTTGTCCATCAGCTGATCCTCGGACGTGCGCTCGCCCTGCATCTCCGAGAGCGCGGCGGAGATCCCGTCATAGATCGCGTCGCGCAGGTCGTCGCGATCGATCGCGCGCGTGAGGCGGTCGAGCGCCTCGTCGTCCTCGACTGCCATCGCGTCGACGTAGGTCTCGAGCAGGACCCGGACCAGATCGGCGCGGGTGAGCACGTGCGGCAGGCGGCGCGAGAAGAGGGTCACGGCGGGCACCTTAACCCGGCCTGCCCCGCCGGGCACCCAGCCTTCGACGAAGATCCGATCGGCCTCGCCCTCGGCGGCCTGCGAGCTTCGCGTCCAGGGCTCCGAAGCGAGCAGTCGTCGATCGAGCGTGAGAGCTCCCCCTCGAGTTCGCGCTCATACCGAGGGGCGGGAACGGGAACGAGTGCCTAATCCTCTCCCACCATGATCACGAACGCGCAGTCCGGAACCCGGGTGGACGAGGTCGCAGCGGGCATCTACCGCATCAGCACCCCCTTGCCGCCCGCGACCGTGCCGGTCCCGGGCGGCTTCAGCTTCAACCAGTACCTCGTCGCAGACGACGAGCCGCTCCTGTTCCACACCGGGCCGCGGCGCGTCTTCCCGCTCACGCGCGAGGCCATCGCCTCGGTGCTGCCGGTGGAGCGGCTCCGGTGGATCGCGTTCTCGCACTACGAGGCCGACGAGTGCGGCGCGCTGAACGAGTTCCTCGGGGCAGCGCCGGCCGCGACCGCGGCGTGCAGCTTCGTCGCCGCGCTCACGTCGATCGAGGATCAGGCGGTGCGGCCGCCGCGGGCGCTCCGCGACGGCGAGGAGCTCTCGCTCGGCCAGCACCGCATCCGGTGGCTCGACGCCCCGCACCTCCCCCACGGCTGGGAGTGCGGGTACGCCTTCGAGACCACCACCCGGACCCTCCTCTGCGGCGACCTCTTCACGCAGGCCGGTGCGTACGGCGAGCCGCTCACCCACGCCGACATCCTCGCCTCGAGCGAGGCGATGCGGGCTCCGATGGACTACTTCTCGCACACGAAGAACGCCCGCGCCCTGCTCGGCAAGCTCGCGGCGACCGAATCCGGTCACGCTCGCGTGCATGCACGGGAGCGCCTGGGCGGGGGACGGTGCGAAGCTCCTCGGGGCGCTCGCCGACGCGCTCGAGAAGTGAGCTCACACCGCGAGCCCGGCCTTCACGGCCGCGAGCGTCGACGCCGCCATCACGATCCAGAGCGCGATCCCGAGCGCCAGCGGCCGCGGGCCCACCGCGCGCAGGCTCGCGCGGCTCAGCCCGAGCCCGATGAGGAAGAGGGTGAGGACGAGCGCGCGGCGCGCGAGCTCCGACAGCGCGAGGCCGGCCGGCCTGAGGCTCGGGACGTACGTGGCGAGCGCGGCGGCGGCCACGAACCCGAGGATGAACCACGGCGGGTGCGCGCGCCGTGCGCCGGCCGCGGTGGCCGCGCCGTCGCCGCGCCTGCGCGCCCGCTCGAGCGCGGCGAGCGCGAGCGTCACCGGCACGATCCAGAGGGCGCGCGCCAGCTTCACCGTCGTCGCGATCGACAGCGCCATCGGGCCGTACTGCAGCGCCGCGCCGACGACGGAGCTCGTGTCGTGGATCGCGAGCGCGGCCCAGAGGCCGAACGCGGGCTCGGGGAGGCCGGCGAGGTGGCCGACCGCGGGAAAGACGAGCAGCGCGACCGAGTTGAGGACGAACACGGTCCCGAGCGCCACCGACAGCTCCCGGTCGTCCGCGCCGAGCACCGGCCCGGCGGCCGCGATCGCGCTCCCGCCGCAGATCGCCGTGCCGACCGTGACGAGGAGGCCGGTGCGCCGCTCGACGTGAAGGAGGCGGGAGAGGAGAACGCCCAGCGCCGCGCACCCGGCGATGCTCGCGACCGTGTACCCGAACCCGTGGAGCCCGGCCCGGCCGATCGCCACGAGATCCATCGCCCCGCCGAGCCCGATCACCGCCGCGGGCAGGAGCTTCCTCGACAGCGCGCGCGTGGCGGACGCGAGCGGGTTCCCCACCGTGACCGCGATGAGCATCCCTCCGGCGAGCGCGGCCACGGAGGGGAAGCCCGGAACGAGCGACAGGACGGCGCCCGCGACGACGAGGACGAACGCGACGAGGTCCCGAGGGCTGCGGCTCGACCGGGGGAGCGGGGTTCGGGGGCGAGGCATCTCGGGAGGGAGGGGTTCGGTTCGTTCAAGGCGCCGCGGGCGCGGCCCGCTCGAGCCAGCCCGTCAGCTCCTCGGTCGCGAGCGGCGCCTCGAGCACCACGTCGGAGGCGAGCGCCGCGAACGTTCGCGCCGCGTTCCAGCTGCGCTCGATGGTGGCCGGCCCGACGACGAGGACCGGGACGCCGTCGAGGCGCGGGACGTCCGCGGGGATCCCCTCGTTCCAGACCCAGTCCTCGAGCGGCACCTCCGCCCGCAGGCGCCCGCCGGGGCCGATCGCCTTCGACGTGTAGAGGGCGAAGGACCCGCGCCCGCGCGCGTCGCGCTCGAGCGGGGCCTCGCCGCGCAGGTGCGCGACGAGGGCGCTCGACGGGGCCGCGGCGACGAGGTCGGGCGGCAGCACGGCCGCGAGCAGCGTGTGGAGCGTGAAGTTGTCGGGCACCTCGCGCATCCGCACGCGCCAGCCGCGCCGGGAGCCGGGGTGCAGCACGATCCAGGCCTCGTCCGCGGCGGCGCGGAGGAGCCGATCGAGGAGATGGGCCGCCTCGCGCGCGAGCGGTGCGGACGCGCGCAGCAGCTCCTCGTCCGCGCGAGCCGCCGCGCGGAGGGTGGCGTCGCGCGTCAGGCACGCGATGGCGGGGAGGCAGAAGCGCTCGAGCGAGGCGAACGCGCCTGCCTCGACCGGCAGCACCCCGGCCACCGCGTCGACGAGCGTCTTCGGAACGGAGAACGTCCCGAGCTCGACGGCCTCCTCGCCCTCGTCCGGCTCCCAGTCGTCCGGCAGCTCGGCCTCGGCGCGGCGCGCGAGGACGGCGAAGAACCGCGCCGCGAGGAGGAGCGCCTCCTTGCACGCCGCGACGATCGACGGACCGACCGCTCCGGGCGGGCATCCGCGCTCGACGAGCACGCCGAGCGCGAGGGCGAGCTCGGCGCGCCGGCCCGGCTGCCCATCGGAGAGGAGCGGCGCGAGTGACAGCGCCGCGGCCTCGGCGGCCCGCTCCGAGGCTCCCTGGGCGGCTGCGGTCAAGCCGAGGGCCGCCTCGCGGACCGCCGGGAGCGAGGTCGCGGGGTCGGCGTAGGCGGCGCGGAGCGCCTGGGCGGGCTCCTCGAGATCGGGTACGGGCATGGGGACTCCTCGCCGGCAGCATACCCGTCGGATGCGGCCCTCGCCCGCCGGGCGCTTGACGCTCTCCGCCCGGCGGCGCGATGGTGCGCCCCCCATGCCCGTCCTTCGCGGTGCCGTCACCTTCGCCCGCTTCCGCCTCGAGCCCCGGAAGCTCCCCTCCGACCTCCGCCGCTGGCTCGCGCGAGGCCTGGCGCGCGGCGCCTTCGAGCCGATCGACGTGAAGCGCGGCGAGGACGACCGGGCGGCCGGGTTCGTCGCGCTCGAGGATGCGGACGCGACCGACTTCACCTCCGGCGTGATCGAGGGCGGACGCGCGCTCTTCGCGTGGCGCATCGACACCGTCCGCGTGAAGACGGCGGCGGTCCGCGCCGAGCTCGACCGCTGGGCAGCCGCCTTCGAGGACGAGCACGGGCGCGCGCCGACCCGCGGCGAGAAGGCCACCTCCCGCGACCAGATCCGCCACGGGCTCCGCCAGCGGCAGACGCCCACCACCCGGATCTTCGACGTGAGCTGGGCGCTCGACGCGGGCGACCTTCAGGTATGGGCCGCGTCGCGCAAGGTGGTCGACGAGGTCGCCGCCGCGCTCGAGGTCGCGTTCGAGGTGAAGCTCGGGCCGCTGTCGGTCGGAGCGCAGGCGGTGCGCGCCGGGATCGCGGAGGGCGCGCTCGCGCCGACCCGCGAGCTGCTCGGCCTCTCGCTCGAGGAGGTGGTCCGTGGCGAAGCGTGAGCAGGCGCGGTCGGAGGCGGCGTTCCTGCGGGGCGACGCCGGGGTGGACGGCGTCTCGACCGCTGCCGAGACGCGCGACGAGGCCGAGGTCGAGCGCGACCGGGCCCGCGAGCAGATCCTCCGTGGCCGCACCTGGCTCGGGCGCGAGCTGCTGACCTGGCTGCTCTGGCGCTCGGAGTCGGGCGACCCGCTCGCCGAGGTGGAGGGGTCCGGGCTCGTCGTGCTCTTCACCGGCCGGGTGCTCCTGCGCGGCCTCGCCGGGGACGTCACCGAGCTCGCCGCCCGCGGCGCTTCCGCGCCGTATGCGGAGCAGGTGCGGCGCGCGCTCGCGAGCGGCCTGCTCTTGCACCAGGCCCGGCTGCGGCTCACGCACGGTGAGCGGAGCTGGGAGGTCACGCTCGACGCCGAGCACCTCGACGTGCGCGCCGCGAAGCTGCCGGAGCTGCTCACCGAGGCCGACGACGACCGCGCCGCGGAGCGGCTCGACCTGTGCGAGCAGCTCGCGCGGCTCGTGGACGCGCTCGTTGCGGCGTTCCTCGAGGAGCGCGCCGGGAAGGGGTGGGCTCGGAGGACCGTGCCCGCGCTGCGCGCGTGGATGGAAGGGCGCCCGTAGCGCCGCCCATCCCCGGACTCTCGCCGTCGCTCTCCGAGGCGGGAGCGCGGACCATCCGTCGTGAGGGAGTGAGGCCGGAGGGGCGCGGGCAGACTCACGGAGCCGGGCACCTGTCGATCCAGCGGCCCCCTCTCCCCGGCCCTCTCCCCCGGCGGGGCGGGGAGAGGGAGGAATCTTCAATAGCGTCTAGTGCCGGTGGGGTTGCGCCTGCGCCTCGATGGTGGCCCGGAGCGCCTCCTCCTGCTTCCTCAGCTCCGGCGTCATCGCGGGGATGTCCTCCATCTCCATCACCGGCCGGATCTCGACCTCCGCCTCCTCGCCCGTCGGATTCGGGCAGCGCTTCACCCACGCGATCGCCTCGTCCATCGACTTCACCTGCCAGAGCCAGAACCCGGCCACGAGCCCGGGCGATCCGGTGAACGGCCCCTCCGCCACCGTCCGCTTCGCGCCCGAGAACCTGACCCGCGCGCCCCGCGAGCTCGGGTGGAGTCCCTCGCCCGCGAGCATCACTCCCGCCTTCACCAGCTCCTCGTTGAACTTCCCCATCTCCGTCAGGATCTTCTCGTCGGGCGGGACGCCGGCTTCCGTCTCCTGGTTCGCCTTCAACAGCACCATCACTCGCATCGCGGTGTCTCCTTCCTGGTCGAGGGCCGGGCGACCGGACCTCTCGTCCGTCCGGCACTGGCCTATCTTGGAGATGCTGGGCCGACCGCGCGATCGACACGCCCGGTCGCGCCACCGGCCGTCGCGCCCCATGAGGTGCAAGCGAACGTTCGTCAGCGCCGCGCCGGACGGCTGCCGGAGCGGGCCGACGGCGTGACGTGGCCGGAATGTGCCTGAGCGGGGGCGCGCGGCATCACGGCCGCTCCACTGCGGAGGGGGAGTCTCGGGGCGGGAACGACGCGGAAGGGCGGCCGGTAGGGGACCGGGCGCGGCCCGAGGTGGCTCGGACGCCAGCGGTGGCGCCAGCCGCCCCAGCCGTACCACGCGAAGTAGACTGGCCCGCCCACGCCGAACGCGGGCCATGGTCCAAGGCCCCACACCCAGGGCGCGTCGACCCACGTCCACCCGTACGCAGGGTAATACACGTACATGGACGGCTCGCCGGTTCCCGGCGGCGCGTACGTGTACCCGGCGGCGTAGGGCATCCAGATCCAGCCGTACTGCGCGGTATACACCCACTGTCCAGGCGGAACCGCCGGCGCGGCGAGGGCCTGCGCGCGCGGCGGCGCGGGAGACGACGCAGGGGGCGGGGGCGGGGCCTGCGGCGGCGCGGGCTCGTTCGCTGGCGGAGCTGCGGGCGGGAGCTCGGGAGAGGGAGACGCCTGTGGCGAGTCGGGGGCGGGCGACGCCGGCGGGGAGCTCGAGTCGGGAGCGGGCGAAGCCTCGGGTCCGCTCGGGCCCGGCACGGGCTCGTCACCCGGCCGCGCGACCGAGGGCGCGAGCAGCAGCGCTGCGAGAACGAGCGACCATCTCGAGACGCGCATGGCGAGCTCCCGCGAACTCATAACGGGTCGTGGCGGAGTGCGCTCAAGCTTGTGAAGTAATCCCCGGCCGTCGCGAGGCGCACGATGGCGTCGCCGAGCCCGCCCGGCGCAGGCAGCCAGCGTGCGCCGCAGCAGGCTCGGGGATTTCTTCACAGGCTCTCACAGAGCGCGCGCCGGCGCCCACCTATCGGCTCTCCGCGATCCGGCCGAGCAGCTGGCGCGCCGCGGCGACGTCGCGGATGCGGAGCTGCGCGCGGCTCGGCGCCGGCCCGACGTGGATCGCGACGCTCCCGTCGGGCAACGCCGCGAAGAGATCCTCGTCGGTGCGGTCGTCTCCCATGGCGAGGAGGAGCGTCGACGCCGCGGCTCGCGCGAGCACCTCGGTGACCGCCCGACCCTTGTGGATCCCGTGCGGCCGGAGCTCGAGCACCATGTCGCCGGGGAGGATCTCGACCGGGACGTTCGACAGGAACGTGGAGAGGTGGAGGGCGAGCTCGTTCGCCTGCGAGGCACCGAACTCCGGATCCGCGGCGCGGTAGTGCCAGGCGAGGCCGGCCGTCTTCTCCTCGATGAGCGATCCCGGGGTCCGCTCCGCGAAGTCGCGCAGGATGGCGAGCACCGGCTCGCGCCACTCCGGGGCCGGCAGCTCGGCGCCGACCCACCGCCCGCCGGGCGCGCGCGACCAGTAGCCGTGCTCGGCGTGGAGCCCGACGTCGAGCGCCTTGAACCAGCGCTCGAGCGTCGACCGCTTTCTCCCGCTGACCACGTGGACCTCGGTGTGGGGTCGCGCGGCGAGCCGGCCGAGGAGCGCGAGCAACGGGGCGTCCGGGCGCGGCGAGCTCGGGCGTCGGCGCGAACGGGACGAGGGTCCCGTCGTAGTCGAGGAGCAAGGCGAGCCGCGGCGCCGCCGACACGCGTGCGACGGCGGCATCGAGCGCGGCGCGAGGCGAGAGCGCGGGCGGCTCGACGGCAGCGGGAGCCTGCTCGAGCCGCGAGATGAACGAGCTCGCCCAGCGGTGGACGTCGTACGCCATGACGCGCTCGCGCAAGATCGCCATCCGGGTGCGGCGCTCCTCGGGAGGCATCGTGAGCGCGCGGTGGAGCGCCGCCGCGGTCTGCTCGACGTCGTAGGGGTTGACGAGGAGCGCCTCCGACAGCTCGGCCGCGGCGCCCGCGAACTCGGAAAGCACGAGCACGCCGTCGCCGTCCGGCCGCGACGCCACGAACTCCTTCGCGACGAGGTTCATCCCGTCGCGCAGCGGCGTGACGAGGACCGCGTCCGCGGCGCGGTAGAGGGAGACGAGCTCCGGCTGCGGGAGGGATCGGTGGAGGTAGTGGACCGGGGACCAGCTCGACGTGGCGAACTCGCCCTGCAGCCGGCCGACCATCGCCTCGACCTCGTCACGGAGCTCGCGGTAGGCGCCGACGTTCTCGCGCGAGGGGACGGCCACCTGCACGAGCCGCACCTTCCCGCGCAGCTCCGGGTGGTGCACGAGGAGCGTCTCGAACGCCGCGAGCCGGCGGGAGATCCCCTTCGTGTAGTCGAGCCGGTCGATCCCGAGCAGGAGCTGGGTGCCGTCGAGCCGGTGGTCCTGCGCGCTCGCCACGACGGCGGGCGACTCCGCCATGCGCGAGAACCGCCCCGCGTCGACGCCCATCGGGAAGACGCCGAGCCGTACGCTGCGACCGTGCCAGGCGATCCGGTCCACCTCCGTTCGCGCGGCGAGCAGGCGGAGCACGGACGACGCGAAGTGGCGCACGAACGCGGCGGTGTGGAAGCCGACGAGATCGGCGCCGAGCATTCCCTCGAGGAGCTGCTGGCGCTGCGGCAGCAGGCGGAAGATCTCGGAGGAGGGGAACGGGATGTGGAGGAAGAACCCGATCCGCGCGTCGGGGATCAGCTCGCGCAGGAGGGCCGGGAGGAGCATGAGCTGGTAGTCGTGGATCCAGACGAGGTCGCCCGGCCGGTACTGCTCCGCGACGAGCTCCGCGAACCGCTGGTTGACCGCGGCGTACGCGTCGTAGTCGCGGACCTCCTGGGGGAGCCGCGCGACCGCGTAGTGGAGGAGCGGCCAGAGGACCGCGTTCGAGTACCCCTCGTAGTACCGGGAAACCTCCTCGGCGCCGAGCGTTACCGGGACGAGCCGAAGGTCGTCGAGGCGCCGGCGGACGTCAGCCTCCGCCTCGGGCGAGAGCCCTTCGAGCGGCCCGGGCCAGCCGATCCAGAGTCCACCGCGCTCCGCGTGCGGGCCGTCGAGCCCGGTCGCGAGCCCACCGGTGCTGCGCTCGACCAGGACGCGGCCGTCCTCGCGACGAACGGTGACCGGCAGCCGGTTCGAGACGATGAGCAGGCGCGCCATGGCTCTCTGGGCGCACGCGACGGCACGCCGACCTCAATCTAGTGCCGCGGCGATGCGACCGTCTGCGGCCGGCCCGGCGAGCGCCGCGTCGGCTCCATGCCCGGTTCAGGGCTTCGCGCCGGAAGGGCCGGTCGCGGGCGGCCTGCGCCCCTGGGCCGCAGGCGGCGTCGGGGCGACGTCGGCTTCCGGCTTCGGGATCGCCTTCGGCGCGAGCCGCTGGACGATCTCCGGTACCGCGGTGGCGAGGCGCTGCTGGAGCCTGTCCGCGACTGCCGTCTGCGCTTCGGGGAGCCGCAGGAGGACCTTCTTTCCGAGCGCGCTCGAGTAGAAGTCCGTGGCGCGCTTCAGCTCGCTCGGCGTGAACTCCTTCGCGAGCGCCTGCGCCTGCGCATCGACGGTCTCGAGATAGGGGAGCCGCTCGCCGAGCTCGCTCCGGACCCGCGCGCCAAGGCCGTCCGGCACCGTCTCGCCGCCGCGCGTGAGCGCTTCGCTCACCTGGCCGGACAGGCTCGCCGCGTACCGATCCAGGATCCGGTTCCACTGCTCCTCGGGGAGGAGAGCGCGCGCGAGGGCGCCCGCCGCCGAGGGGACCGGTCGCTTCGCCTCCGCTCCCTCGCTGGGGCGGCCTTCGCCAGCGGCGGTCCCCACCTGGGACGGATCCTGTGCGGCCGCGCGCCCGACCGAGAGGACGAGTGCAGCGACGACGACGACGAGACGCATGGAGGCTCCTCCACCGTGACGTGACCCGGTTGCGTCCCCCACGTTGTCCACGCTCCCGACCCTCGCCCGCGGGCGCTTCCTGCCCTGGTCGGACCCGCGGCCCGGACGAGCCAACGGCCGTGCGCCGGAGGGGGCGCTCGCGGCCCGGGCGGGCTGGCGGGAGCCGTTCCCTCGTGCACGCGGTCCCGCGCTGCACCAGAATCCATTCGTCATGAGCGACGTCATCGAGCCCGCCGCGCCCCGCCCCGACCCCGAGACCGAAGCCGAGACGACCCACGAGCCGCGCCTCGACCGGCACGCGCGCGTGCTCGTCGTCGAGGACGAGCACGAGCTTCGCCAGCTGGTCGCGCAGTGGCTCGAGACGAAGGGCTACACGGTGTCGGAGGCGGCAGACGGCCAGGATGCGGTCGAGCTGCTCCAGGCGGGGCTCGAGCCCGACGTCATCCTCCTCGACCTCTCCTTGCCGCGGATGAGCGGAAGGGCGTTCCTCGACTGGATGCGGGCGCAGCCGAAGCACGAGCACCGGCGTGTCATCGTGGCGAGCGCGTACCTCGACGAGCTGCCGCCGGTCGAGGCGGACCGCTCCTTCCAGAAGCCGTTCCGGCCCGACCGGCTCGCGGCCGAGCTCGAGCGGCTCACGTCCCGCGAGTGAGGGTCAGGCGCCGGGTGGACGCGGGGGTGGCGCGGCCGGGTAGAGTGAAGGCATGGCCTCCTTCGTGCCCTCCGACCCTGCCTTCGAGACCCGCGTCCGGGCGAGCTTCGCCCGTCAGCCCATGATGGAGACGATCGGCGCCCGGCTCGAGCGGGTGGCGCCGGGCGAGGTGGACATCCGCGTCCCGTTCCGTGTCGCGCTCTCGCAGCACCACGGCTTTCTCCACGCAGGAGCGATCACGACGGCGGTGGACACCGCCTGCGGGTACGCCGCGCTCACGCTGATGCCGGCAGGAGCCGGCGTCCTCTCGATCGAGTTCAAGGTGAACCTGCTCGCCCCGGGCCAGGGCGAGGCGATCGTCGCGCGCGGACGGGTGGTGAAGCCCGGGCGGACCATCACCGTCTGCACCGGCGACGTGTTCGCGGTCGAGGAGGGGACGGAGAAGCTCGTCGCGACGATGACCGCCACGATGATGACGGTGCAGGGCAGGCGCGGAATCGTCGACTAGGCCGAGACCACTTGCCTTGATTCGCTGCTGCGGCGCGATCAGGGCAAGCGGGCTCGGCTACGGCTCGGCGGCGACGGTCGTCCCGGCAGCGTCGAGCTGGCGGGGCACCGCCGCGCCGGCGGTGCAGACGAAATGGACGACCGTGCCCGCCTCCTCGACGCGGAGCCGGTGCGGGTCGTCCGCGAGCTCGCCACGCGCCACCTCCGCTGCGGAGCCGGCCGCCACGATCCGGAACCCCGCCGCCTCGAGGCGCTCCGCCGCCTCGGAGATCCGGAACCAGTAGACGTGGGGGCCGAGGTCGAGGAGCGCGCGCGGGTTCGGCCACCCCCGTCGCCGCAGCCACGGAAGGAGCTGGGGGCTCCTGGACGAGCCCCTCGCGCGGCGGAGCAGCGCGAGGTATCGGGAGTACGTCCGGAAGCCGGCGCTCCGTTCCCGCCCGTCGAGGCAGTTGAGGCCGAAGATCGCGACTCCGCCGGGCCGGAGGATCCGCCGCGCCTCCGCGAGCGCCCGGTCGCGCAGCGGCGCCTCGTCGAGGAAGCAGAGGACGCCCGCCAGGTAGAGCGCCGTGTCGAACGTGGCGTCGGGATACTCGAGGCGGGTTGCGTCCTGGACGCGGTAGTCGATCGCGCCGGAAGGGTCCCTCCGCCGGGCCGCCGCGACCATCTCCGGTACCACGTCGAATCCGTGCAGGCGGGCGTGCCCGCGCCGCAGGAGCTCGAGCAGGATCGCGCCGCCCCCCGCACCCGCCTCGACGGTCGCGCCGCGTGGATCGACGTACCGCCCGACGACGAGGTCCTCCGCCGCGCTCAATCCCGATCGCGTCGCCCAGCGCTCGAACTCGACATCACGGAAGTGTTCGAGGTGACCCACGCGCCCTCCCTTTCGCCGGTGCATGGATCTGCGGTCGCGCAGGACCGAAGGGAACCGCTCGCCAGGGAGTCGTGGGGGGCGGGCGTGATTTCCCGTGCGGATTCGACTAGAACAGCGCTTCGACCCGGTTCCCGCCGGTGACCCCCCACATGAGCGCACACGAGATCCGCCGCCGGCGAACGTTCGCCATCATCTCCCACCCGGACGCGGGCAAGACGACGCTCACGGAGAAGCTCCTCCTTTACGGGGGCGTCATCCAGCTCGCCGGCGCGGTCAAGGCGAAGCGTGGGCGCGCGAGCGCCGTGTCCGACTGGATGGAGATGGAGCGAGAGCGCGGGATCTCGATCACGACGAGCGTGCTCCAGTTCCCCTACCGCGGGTTCCAGATGAACCTGCTCGACACGCCCGGCCACGCCGACTTCAGCGAGGACACCTACCGGACGCTCCACGCGGTGGATGGCGCGGTGATGCTGCTCGACAGCGCGAAGGGGGTCGAGACCCAGACCCGCAAGCTCTTCCGCGTCTGCCGGCAGCGCGCCATCCCGATCTTCACCTTCGTGAACAAGATGGACCGCCCGGGCCGCGATCCGTTCGAGCTCGTCGGCGAGGTGGAGAGCGTCCTCGGGATCGGGGTGTACCCGATCACCTGGCCGATCTTCCGGGGGGGTGTGTTCCGGGGGGTCTGGCACCGGCTCGCGAAGCGCGTGTACCTCTTCGGAGAGGACCACGCCGGCTCCTCGGCGGGGGTCGGCGCCGAGCGGCCGCCGGTGGAGGTGACCGGGCTCGAGGATCCGGCGCTGCGCGAGGCGCTCGACGACGCGGGCTACGATCGGCTCCTCCACGACGCGGAGCTGCTCGAGCTCGCGGGAGACGGCTTCGACCGCGAGCGCTTCGAGGCCGGCGAGCTGTCGCCGCTCTTCTTCGGGAGCGCCATCAACAACTTCGGCCTGGAGGCATTCCTCGAGACGTTCTGCGAGCTCATGCCGCCGCCGCGGGCGCGCGCGTCCGACCAGGGTCCGATCTCGCCGCTGCAGGAGGAGTTCAGCGGGTTCGTGTTCAAGATCCAGGCGAACATGGACAAGGCACACCGCGACCGCGTCGCCTTCGTCCGGATCTGCTCCGGCAAGCTGACCCGCGGGATGAAGGCGCACCACGTGCGGACCGGCCGCGAGGTGCGGCTCGCGAACCCGACGCAGTTCCTCGCGCGCGAGCGGAACGTGGTCGAGGACGGGTTCGCCGGCGACGTCGTCGGCATCCACGACCCCGGCACGTTCGAGATCGGGGACACGCTCACCGGCGGCTCGGACTTCGCCTTCGAGGCGATCCCGAGCTTCGCGCCGGAGCACTTCTGCCGCCTCGTCCTCGTCGACCCGATGCGGCGCAAGCAGTTCGCGACCGGGCTCGAGCAGCTCGCGCAGGAGGGGACGGTCCAGCTCTACCGCCCGCCGGCGGGGCGCGCGGGCGAGCTCGTCCTCGGTGCCCTCGGTCAGCTCCAGTTCGAGGTCGTGATCTACCGTCTCGAGTCGGAGTACGGGGTGAAGGTCCGGCGCGAGGCGGTGCCATACCAGCTCGCGCGCTGGGTCGCGCGCGCCGACGGCGCGCCGCTCGACCTCGACGACCTCAACAGCGCGATCGAGGGACTCGTGGTGCTCGACGTGCGCGACCGGGTGGTGGCGCTCTTCGACCGGGAGTGGGCGCTCCGCACGGCGGAGCGGCTCCACCCCGAGCTCGTCTTCGCCGAGGCGGCGAGCGGGGTCGTGGTCCGCGCGGCCTAGCGCGGCCTCACCGGCAGGTGGGCGCCTTCGAGGTGATCTCCACCTTCTCGAGCCGGGTCTGACCGTTGCCGGCGCGCGCGATCTCCGCGACGCGCTCGCACCCGCAGACGCCCTGGCCGACGTGGACGTAGCCGCAGACGCCGGAGCGCGACTCGCCACAGCGGCGCGGGTTCAGGTGCGCCGTGGGAACCTCGGTGATGAAGAACTGCGAGCCGTTCGTGTTCGGCCCCATGTTCGCCATCGCGAGCTGGCACGGTGAGGCGAACGGCGTCGCACTCGGCTGCAGCTCGTCGTCGAACCGGTACCCCGGCCCCCCGTGCCGAACCCGGCGTAGTTCCGGCCGACCGGCTCGCCGCGGGTGAGCGGATCGCCGCCCTGGACCATGAAGCCAGGGATGACGCGGTGGAAGAGCGTGCCGTCGTACAGCTTCTCCTTCACCGGCTGCTTGGACTTCGGGTCGGTCCAGAGCTTCTCCCCCTTCGCGAGCTCGACGAAGTTCCTCACCGCGTTCGGCGCCTCGGCCGGGAGGAGCTTCACCCCGATCTTCCCGCGCGAGGTGACGAAGACCGCAAAGAGGTCCCCCTTTGCGGAGGGCTGCGGCTTCGGCGTCTGGGCGAGCGCGGGCGAGCAGGGGAGGGCGACGGCGAGGGCGAGCGGCGAGCGCGAGGCGGATCATGGCGGCGGATGCTACCGCGGGATCCCTGCTCGCGCACCGTCTACCGCGGGGGCTGCCCGGCGCGACTCCGCCGTCACTGGGGGAAACGGGGCTCGACGGCCCGCCGCCGCGCCGGACCTCGGGGGGCAGGCCGAACTCGAGCGTCGAGATCGCGATGAACACCTCGCGCAGGAAGCAGAGGAGCGCGGCGACGTAGGCGGCCATCGCGGCGATGAAGAGGATCGCCATCGCCGTGCCGACCCGCGCGCCGAAGAGGTAGCCGACGAACGCGACCGCGATGAGGAGGCAGACGAGGAGCGCCGCGCTCGTCCCGCCCGTGAGCGCCCAGTGGATGAGCTTGACGCGCCCCTCGAGCGAGCGCAGCTCGCGGACGGATCCCTCGCGGCGCGTCCCCGCCTCGTCCCGGAGCCTCGCCTCGACCCGGCGCGCGCGGTCGACGATGCGGGCGAGCCGGGTCGTGAAGACCGCGAGCGTCGTCCCGAGCGCGGTGAGGAGGAACACCGGCGCCACCGCGAGCTGGATGGTGTGCGTGATGTCCTGGAGCACCGTCTCGCCCATGCACGACACACCCTAGCCGCCGGGCGGCCGCTCGACCAGCGCGCTGGCGCGGCGCCGTACGCCAGGCCGGTCGCCGGCCTCGCGGTGTATGATGCGGGGCCGATGAAGCTCACGCTCGGCATCTCCCCCTGCCCGAACGACACGTTCATCTTCGACGCGCTCGTGAACGGCGCGATCGACACGGGGGACCTCCGCTTCGAGGTGGCGCTCGAGGACGTCCAGACGCTGAACGAGTGGGCGATGGCGGGGAAGCTCGACGTCTCGAAGGTGAGCTACGGCGTGCTCCCCGAGATCTCCCCGCGCTACGCCGTCCTCTCCTCCGGCGGCGCGCTCGGCCGCGGCGTCGGCCCGCTCCTCGTCTCACGCCGGGGGCTCGGCCCTTTCCGGCCCGACACGATGACCGTCGCCATCCCGGGCCGCCAGACGACCGCGCACCTCCTCTTCTCGCTCGCGCACCCGACCGCCGCCCGCAAGCAGTTCATGGTCTTCTCCGCCATCGAGGAGGCGGTGCTCTCGGGCGCGGCCGACGCGGGGGTCATCATCCACGAGGGGCGGTTCACCTTCGCCGACAAGGGGCTCGCGAAGCTCCAGGACCTCGGCGAGTACTGGGAGCGGACCACGGGCGCCCCGATCCCGCTCGGCGGAATCGTCGCGCGTCGCACCCTCGCGCCGGAGGTCCGGCGCGAAGTGGACCGCCTCGTGCGCGCGAGCGTCGAGCACGCGCTGGCGCGCCGCCCGGCGGTGAGCGCGTGGGTCCGGGCGCATGCGCAGGAGATGGACGAGGCGGTCATGCGCCAGCACATCGATCTGTACGTGAACGAGTTCTCGGTGGACCTTGGCCACGTCGGCCGCGAGGCGGTCCGGACGCTGCTCGAGGTGCACGCCCGCATGGACCCCACCTGCCGCGCCCCGGTCGAGGGCGTCTTCGGCTGATGCGGCGCCCGCTCAGGCCGCGACGACGCCCCAGAGGGACACGGCGCCGAACGCGAAGAAGAGCGCGGCCGCCGCGCGGCGGATCCACTGCATCGGCAGCCGCTGCGCGAGCCGCTCGCCGAGGAAGACCGCGAGCCCGTCCGAGGCGAGCATCCCGATCGTCGTCCCGATGGTGACGAGGACGACCGCCTGGTACCGGGCGGCGAGCGCCACCGTCGCGAGCTGCGTCTTGTCCGCCATCTCGGCGAGGAAGAAGAGGACCGTCGTCGTGACGAACGGGCCGAACCGGTCCGGCCGCGCGTCCCCGTCGAGGGTGTCGGGCTTGAGGGTCCAGAGGCCGAACCCGATGAACGTCGCGGCGAGCACGCCCGCCATGACGCGGGCGGGCACGTGCGTCGAGACCCAGGTCCCGGCGCTCGCGGCGAGCCCGTGGTTCAGGATCGTGGCGACGAGGATCCCGGACATGACGACCCACGGGCGGCGGTACTTCGTCGCGAGCGAGAACGCGAGGAGCTGGGTCTTGTCGCCCATCTCGGAGAGGGCGACGAGCACGAACGAGCTGACGATGGGTTCCAGCGAACGCTCCCGCGGGCGCGTGCCCGCCTCCGGTCGCGCCGGAGGCGCGGGACGGGGAAGCTACCAGCGAGGTTCCGCCCGCCGCAAGCGCGCGGCACCGCGGCCCGCCTCGCGACCTCGGGCGTGCCCGCGCCGCGGGGCGGGGGCGGCCTCGTCGCCCGGTCGCGGGCCCCCTCCTTGAGGTCGGGCCCGTGTTTTGTCAGGCTGTGCGCCCCCGCACGGCCGGCCAGTAGCCGGCGCCGGGTTCATGGATCGCCTGCGCGCCGCGGGCGAGCTCATCTGGAGAGTGGATGCCGAGGATGTCACTTGCCGCCGTGGACCGGGTGCTGTTCCCGGGGCGGCTTCGCGCGCTGCGAGTCGTGCTCGCGGCGTTCGTGCTGTTCAACGCGCTCGTGCGCGTCGCGCTCGCGCTCTACGAGCGCGACCTGTCCCTGCTCGCGCCGTGGCGGATCGTCCCGGCCCTCCTCGTCGGGCTCGTGTTCGACGCGGGGGTCGGCTCCTTCTTCCTCGCGCCGCTCGCGCTGCTGCTCTGGGCCTGGCCGGCCCGCTTCGAGCGCGGACTCCCGCGCGCGCTCGCCGTCGTGCTCCTGCCGCTCTGCGCCCTCTTCGCGTTCGTCGGCGGGGCGGAGCTCGTCTTCTGGAACGAGTTCAGCTCGCGCTTCAACTTCATCGCGGTCGACTACCTCGTCTACACGAACGAGGTGATCGGGAACCTGCGCGAGTCCTACGATCTCCCGCTCGCCTTCGCCGGGGTCGCGGTGGTGACCCTCGTCCTGTGGCTCCTCGTCACGCGCGGCGTCCGGCGGGCGCTCGCGGCGCCGGACGCGGTCGGGGTCCGCCGCGGCGCGGTGGCGGCCTGGGTCGCGCTCGCCGCGCTCGCGTACGGCGCGCTCGACGCGCGCTTCAAGGAGCTCTCGCCCGACGGAAGGGTGAACGAGCTCGCCGGCAACGGCTACTTCGAGTTCGGCCACGCGTTCTGGCGGAACGCGATCGACTACGACCGCTTCTACGCGACCCTCCCGCCGGAGCGGGCGGAGGCGGCGCTCGCCGCCGGGCTCGCCCCGTCACCCGCCGGCGTCCCGGCGCGCCCGTTCGAGCGCGAGGTGAAGGGGACCGGTCCGGAGCGGCGGCTCAACGTGGTGCTCGTCTCGGTCGAGAGCCTCTCCGCCGAGTTCCTCGGCGCCTTCGGGAACGACCGCGGGCTCACCCCGAACCTCGACCGCCTCGCGCGGGAGGGGCTCCTGTTCACCCGGCTCTACGCGACCGGCACGCGCACGGTGCGCGGGCTCGAGGCGATCACGCTCTCCGTCCCGCCGACGCCGGGCCACTCCATCGTGAAGCGCCCCGACAACGGCGGCCTGTTCACGGTCGGCGAGGTGTTCCACGAGAAGGGGTACGAGCCGCTCTTCGTCTACGGGGGCTACGGCTACTTCGACAACATGAACGCCTTCTTCGGCGGCAACGGGTACACGGTCGTGGACCGGACCGTGCTCGAGCCGGAGCAGATCCACTACGAGAACATCTGGGGCGTCGCCGACGAGGACCTGTTCGATCTGACGCTGCGCGAGCTCGACCGGCGCCACGCGACCGGGACGAAGTTCTTCGCGCACGTGATGACGACCTCGAACCACCGGCCGTTCACCTATCCCGCGGGCCGGATCGACATCCCCTCGAAGTCCGGGCGCGACGGCGGCGTGAAGTACACCGACTGGGCGATCGGCCACTTCATCGAGGAGGCGCGGAAGCGGCCCTGGTTCGACGACACGGTGTTCGTCGTGGTCGCCGACCACACCCACCGCGGCCGCGGGCGAACGGACCTGCCGATCGAGAACTACCACATCCCCATGATCGTCTGGTCGCCCCGGCACGTCGCGCCGGGGCGGGTCGAGACCGTCGCCTCGCAGATCGACGTCGCGCCGACACTCCTCGGCTTGCTCGGGTTCAGCTACCGCTCACGCTTCTTCGGCCACGACATCCTGCGCGACGGCCCCGCCCACCCGCGCGCCTTCATGGCGAACTACCAGACCGTCGGCCTGTACCAGGACGGGCTCATGGTCGAGCTCAGGCCGAACCGGCGCTTCCGGGTGGTGGACGCGACGACCGGAGAGGAGCGGCCGCTCGACGACCACGCCCGCGGTCTCCTCGACGAGGCCATCGGCTACTACCAGATCGCGAGCGGCGCGTTCGCCCGCGGCGACCTGAAGCTGAAGCTCGCCGCGGCGGCGCCGCCGAAGACCGCCGCCGCGACGCAGTGATCCACCCCGGCGTCGCGCGCGCCGGTCGGGCGTGCGACGCCTTCCGGTGATCCTCGACCCCGCTACGGAGACGCCGGACCGGGGATCATGCGCGCGAGGAAGCTCCCCTTCTTGACCGCCGGGAGCGCGTCCACCTCGGCGAGCGCCGCGCTCATCTGCGCGTAGGTCGCCTC
This sequence comes from uncultured delta proteobacterium, assembly GCA_963736795.1. Lineage (GTDB taxonomy): Bacteria > Myxococcota > Myxococcia > Myxococcales > Anaeromyxobacteraceae > Anaeromyxobacter. The sequence continues at coordinate 98,706 of CAVTRF010000005.1, forward strand.
GTGGGTCACGATGAGGATCGGGACCGCCTGGTCCTCGCCGCCGGCGCGACCGCGCTGGACGATCGACTCGATCGACACGCCGTGACGGCCGAGCGCGCCGGTGACCGCGGAGAGGACGCCGGGGCGATCGAGCGCGGTGACCCGCAGGTAGAACTCGCTGCGCGCCTCGCCGGCCGGTCGGAGCTGGCTCTTCTCGCCGCGGATCCGGGCGCCGCTCACCGGCATGCGGGACACCGCGCCGGAGAGGATGTCGCGCCCGGCCGAGACGAGGTCCGCGACGATGGCGGAGCCGGTGGGGAGCGCGCCCGCGCCGCGTCCGAAGTACAGGGACGGACCGAGGTTGTCGTCCTCGAGGTAGACGGCGTTGAAGACGCCCTCCACCGCGGCGAGCGGGTGCGAGACCGGGACGAGCGCGGGGTGGACCCACGCCTCGACCGGGCCGCCCTCGCTCGAGGCCGAGCAGAGGAGCTTCATCCGGAACCCGAGCTCCTCGGCGGTGGTGAGGTCGAGCGGCGTCACCTGGGTGATGCCGGTGCGGGCGATGGCGTCCGGCCCGACGGTCAGGTCGAAGCAGAGGTCGACGAGGATCGCGAGCTTCTGGGCCGCGTCGATCCCGTCCACGTCGAGCGCGGGGTTCGCCTCGGCGAACCCGTTCGCCTGCGCGTCGGCGAGGATCTCGGCGAACGGCTTCCGCTCGCGCGCCATCCGCGTGAGGATGTAGTTGCAGGTGCCGTTGATGATCCCGGTGACGCGCCGGATCCGGTTCGCGACGAGGCCGCGGCGGATCGTGTGGATGAGCGGGATGCCACCGGCGACGCTCCCCTCGAACCCGAGCGACACGCGCATCTGCTCCGCCTTGGCGACGAGCTCCTCCCAGTGCGTCGAGAGGAGCGCCTTGTTGGCGGTGACGACGTGCTTGCCGTTCTCCATCGCGGCGAGGATGAGGCTGCGGGCCGGCTCGATCCCGCCGATGAGCTCGACGACGACCTGGACCTCCGGATCCTTCACGACCTCGTTCGCGTCGGTCGTGAACACGCCGGGAGGAATGCCGAGCTTCTGTGCGCGCGACGCGTCGCGGTCGGCCGCCCGGGTCAGCTCGAACGGCACCCCGAGCCGGCGCTCGATGAGCGCGCCGTTCTTGCGCAGGATCTCCACCGTGCCGGCCCCGATGTTTCCGAGTCCGAGGATGCCGACCTTGATCGCCTTCGTTCCGCTCATTCCGTCGCCTCCGAAGCGAGGTGTTGTACCACGAGGGTCGCGGCCGACGGGGCGCGCCCGCGCGCTCCCGGCGCGGATCGGGCGGGCGAAGGTGGGGCGGGCCGCTTGCCGTCGCGCGGACCCGGTCACACCTAGGATCGTTGCCGGGAGGCGGCCCGGTCGAGGTCACCGATGCGGAACGCGCTCGTCGCACTCGCCGTCGCCGTCCTGGCGGTGCAGGTCGTCCGCCCCGCGCACACGAACCCGCCCGTCGAGGCGAACCTCGTCGCGCCGCCCGAGGTCGGGGCGATCCTGAGGCGCGCGTGCTGGGATTGCCACTCGAACGAGACGGTCTGGGGCTGGCACACGTTCGTCGCGCCCGTCTCCTGGCTCGCCGTCCACGACGTGAACGAGGGGCGGCAGGACCTGAACTTCTCGCTCCGTGAGCCGTCGCGGCGGCCTGGGCGGATGGGTGCGAAGATCGCGGACCAGGTCGCCGAGGGTGAGATGCCGCCCTTGCTGTACGTGCTCGCCCATCCCTCCGCGCGCCTCTCCGACGGGGATCGCGCGACGCTCCTGCGGTGGGCGCGGATGATCCCGGGCGGCGCGCGCGCCGAGCGCGACCCGCAGCGCTGACGCGGCGCGGAGCGCGAGCCCGCCGCGCGCGTCAACCGAGCCCGACCACCTCGCTGCCCTCGCCTTCCCACTCGGCGAGCCGTCCGACCTTGCGCGCCACCTCCGGCCACGTCCGGCCGCTGCACCGCTCGACCTCGCGCGCGAGGTACGTCCTCAGCCGGTCGAGGTCCCACTCGAACACGATGAGCTTCCCGCGACCGGGCACGGCGCCGCGCCGGCCGTGCCGTGCCTGCAGCCACTTCGGCGTCACGACGAGCAGGTCGAACCGCTCCTTCCCGCGCAGGCCGAGCGGCCCGACCTCCAGCACGAGCGGGACGGCGAAGTCGTCGGGCTCCACGGGGGACCAGCGTGCGAGGTCCGGGATGTCGTCGCTGTGCATCGACTTGAGGCGCGCGCGCATCCCGACCGTCTAGCGCGGCGGCCCCCGCGAGTTCCAGTCGATCCCGGGGCGCGGCGGCGCCTGCCCGGGGCCGCGCGGGCCGCGCCTTCCGTTCGCCCTGAGCTTGTCGAAGGGCGGCCGCGCGGCCGCGGTTCGACCAGCTCACCGCGAACGGGGGCGCGCCGGACGGCTACGGACTCCGGGCAGGAGCCTCGACCTGCCACCCGAGCCACGCCATGGCCTGCGCGGCGATCTCCCGGGGCACCTCGTGTCCGCCGTCGAACTCGAGGTAACGGACCTCGTAGCCCTGCTCCTCGAGGCGCACGACGATGCGGCGGCTCGTCATCGCGACCGGGAGGACCCGGTCCCACTCGCCGTGCGAGACGAAGAGCCGCGGCGTGCCCTGCCGCGCCGGCGGGAGCGCGAACCCGGGCGAGAACGCCACCGCCGCGGAGAAGAGCTCTCCGTTCGCGAGCGCGAGGGTGAGGGCGTACGACGCGCCGTCGGAGAAGCCGGCAATCGCGATCCGCGCCGGGTCGACGGCGCAGGTCTCGAACACGCGGGCGAGGGCCGCGTCGAGGAACGCGACGTCCGGACCGAACCCGCCCAGGATGACGTCCCAGGTCGCGCGGCGCGAGTCGGGCGCGAGCACGATCGCCCCCACCGCCGCGGCGAGCGGCTCGACGAGCCGCGCGGCGCGAGCCCCGTCGCCGCCCGCGCCGTGCAGGAAGACGAGGAGCGGGGCCGGGCGGTCCGCGTGCACCCCCGGCGGCACGAGGACGACCCCGTCGCGCGCCCCCCCGAGGCCGAGCGGGTGCACGCCGGGACCGGTCGGCTCCGTATCGAGCCGCGGTGCGGGCCGGGCGCGCAGCCGCGCAGCCTCCGCGTCCGCGCTCACGCCGGGCTCCCCGCCCGCGGCGACCACCGCCACGGACAGGGCGAGCGTCGCCACCTCGAGGTGCCGCATTCGCCGCTCTCCATCGCTGGACCGTGCGCACGCGCCGCCCCTGCGCGCAACAGGGTCCCGGGCGGATCCGGGCAGCGTTGCTGGAGATTCCGGGTGGCGCCGGGCCCCCGGCCGGCACCCCTCCCGCGCAGCGCAGATCGTTTCCCGCGACCGCGCGTTGACCGCAGGAGAGGAGAGTCCATGCGCCCGATCCCGTTCGCCGCAATCGCCGCCGTCGTCCTCGCAGCCACAGGGGCCTGCTCACCGCGCCCTCGCCCACGCGCAGGAGGTCCCCGCCCGATGGGGCGCCTACACCGTGGAGGCGGTGGACGCGTCCGGCCGCCCGCTCGCGACGTTCGAGCACCGCGGGCGGACTTACGTGCTCGGCGCGCTCGGCGAGCGGTACCTCCTCCGTTTCCGGAACCAGTCGGGCCGCCGCGTGGAGGTGGTCGCCTCGGTGGACGGGCGCGACGTGGTGGACGGACGGCCTGCGTCGTTCGAGCGGCGCGGCTACATCGTCGCGCCGTACGGGGAGGTGACGATCGACGGGTTCCGGGTGAGCCAGGAGTCGGTCGCAGCGTTCCGGTTCTCGACCGTCCCTCGGTCCTACGCTGCCCGGAAGGGCGACGCCCGCGACGTCGGCGTCATCGGGGTCGCGGTGTTCGCGGAGCGCCGCCCGGTCTACGTCCCCCCGCCGCGCTACCCGTACCCCGCTCCGTATCCCGGCGACTCCGACGCGAGACCCGACGCGCGCTCGCGCTCCGAGGCGGCACCCGGGCCCGCAGAGGGCTCGGCGCCTCCGCCCTCCGCGGCCCCCCTCGGTCGGGGCGAGGCGTCGGCCGCCGCCCCCGAGCGTGCGCAGCGCGCGCCTCGTCCCGGGCTCGGGACCGAGTTCGGCGAGGAGCACGAGTCGCGGGTCGAGACCGCTTCCTTCGAGCGTGCGAGCGCGCGCCCCCAGGCCGTCCTGACCCTGCGCTACGACGACCGCGCCGGGCTGGTCGCGCTCGGCATCGACGTCGACGGCGGCCGCTATGCGCGCCGCGACGAGGCGTGGCGGCGCGAGACCGCGTCGCCCTTCCGGTCCGAGGCGGCGTACTGCGAGCCGCCCCCGGGGTGGACCGCCGGCGTGCGGTGAGGGCGCGGGTGCGCAGGCCGGGGGGCTCCGCGCCGGCGCGCGGCGCCCCTCACCGCGCTGGAACGCCGGCCCGGTTTCCGCTACGAGGGGAGCATGACCCCGAAGCAGCGGCTCACCTACCGCAAGGCGCTCGAGCAGCTCCGGGCCGAGGCGCTCCGGGCCGGCCCCTCGCGCATCGAGCCGAACCGGCGCGACGCGGCGACGACCGGCGTCGCCGACGAGGACGCGCAGGCGCTCTCCGAGATGCTGCAGGTCCTCGCCTCGAAGCGGAACGAGGGCCAGGCCGCGCTCGTCCGGCAGCTCGACCGCGCGCTCCGGAAGCTCGCGGACGCACCGGACGACTACGGTCTCTGCGAGGACTGCGAGGAGGAGATCGCGCCGAAGCGGCTCGCCCTCGTCCCGCACGCGGCGCTCTGCTCGACCTGCCAGGCGCGGCGCGAGCCGAAGCTCGGGGCCGGGCGGAAGAAGCTCACCGACTTTCGGTGACCTCTCCGCCAGGCCACGCCGGACGGGTCAGCAGGACAGGAGCACCGGCGTCGTCATCGTCGCGAGGATCTGCCGGGTCGTCTCGGGCGGCCGCAGGCGCGCCCCGCCGACGAGCCCGAAGGCGCCGATCACCGGTGAGGTCCGCGGCGTCGTCCGACGCGCGGTTCAGGACCGCGTCCACGGCAGCGAGGTCGGCGACGAGCCAGCGATCGTAGCGGGCCGTGACCCCGTGCACCCTCAGGTGGTCGGCGACGTCCACCGGCGGGAGCCCGCCGGGTGCGCCCTCCTTCGGCAGCTGCAGCGACAGCACCGTGACGCTCTCCGCTCCGCGCAGCAGCGGCAGCGCGTCGTGGACCGCGCGCGCCGCCTCTCGGCTCCCGGTCCACGCCACGAGCACGCGCTTCCCGACCTCCGCGAAGCGGCCGGCGGAGGGCACGACGAGCACCGGTCGTCCGCACCCGGCGATCACCTGCTCGACCAGGCCGTCCGGGACGGGCGCGTCGTCGCCGTGCTGCTGCCCGAAGATGGCGAGGTCGACGTACCGGCAGCACACGATGGCGCCCCCGATCACCTCGGAGCCCTCGCCCGCCTCGAGCTGCCAGAACCGCGACGGCAGCCCGGCACACGCCGTCTCGAACCGGGTGCGGACCTCGGCGGCCGCCCGGGCGACGTTCTCGGGGCTCCGGCGCCCGACGAGGCTCGAGCCCAGCGTGGCGCTCTCGGCGAAGAGTCCGGTGAGCCGCGCGCCGAACCGCCGCGCGAGCGAGATCGCCATCCCGAGCCGCTCGGACGCGCGCGCGCCCGAGTCGAGGTGCACGAGCAGGTCCTTCGGTTCCATGTGAATCCCTCCAGGGGCTCCGCCGCGCCGTGGCGCTCGCACGGGTGGCGCGGCCATCCCATCCCGGACAAGGATACGCCGTGCGCATCGACCTGTCCTTCGGTCGCGGAACGCTCCCGCTCGAGCTCCCGGACGACCTCGACGTGACGGTCGTCCGCAAGCCCGAGATGCCGGTGCTCGCCGATCCGCGCGCCGCGGTCGCGGCGGCGCTCCGGGCGCCGGTCGGGTGCCGCCCGCTCGCAGCGGAGGCGCGCGGGGCGTCGAGCGCGTGCATCCTCGTCTGCGACATCACCCGGCCGGTACCGAACGCGCTGCTCCTCCCGGCGATCGTCCGCGAGCTGCTCGAGGCGGGGCTCGGCGCCTCGTCGATCCGGATCCTGGTCGCGACCGGGCTCCACCGGCCGAACCTCGGGGCGGAGCTCGAGGAGCTCATCGGGGACCCGTGGGTCCTCCGGACGGTCGAGGTCGCGAACCACGACGCGCGGGACGACGCGGCGCACGTGGACCTCGGCGCCACCCCGGCGGGGACGCCGGTGAAGCTCGACCGCCGCTTCGTCGAGGCCGAGCTCAAGATCGTCACCGGCCTCGTCGAGCCGCACTTCATGGCCGGGTACTCGGGTGGGCGGAAGGTGATCGCGCCGGGCGTCGCGCACCGCGACACCATCACGACCTTCCACAGCCACCGGTTCATGGCCCACGCCCGCGCGGAGAACTGCGTGCTCGACGGCAACCCGCTGCACGAGGAGCAGCTCGCCATCGCGGCGATGCTCGGGCGCGTGCTCGCGGTGAACACCGTGCTCGACGAGCAGCGGCGCCCGTCGCTCGTGAACTTCGGGGAGATCGTCGCGAGCCACGCCGAGGCGGTCGCGTTCGTGAGGCGGTACGCGATCGTGCCGGTGCCGCGCCGCTTCCGCACCGTCGTGACGAGCGCGGCGGGGTACCCGCTCGATCGGACCTACTACCAGACGGTGAAGGGGATGGTGGCGCCGCTCGAGCTCCTCGCGCCGGGTGGGCGCCTCGTCGTCGTCTCCGCCTGCTCGGACGGGATGGGCTCGCGCGAGTACGTCGAGGCGCAGCGGCGGCTCGCGCGCCTCGGAGCGGAGGGTTTTCTCGCCGACCTCGCGCGGAAGCGGTTCGCCGACGTGGACGAGTGGCAGACCCAGAAGCAGCTCGAGGCCATGCGCGCCGGGCGCGTCCAGCTCCACGCGCCCGGGCTCTCGCCCGAGGACCGCGCCCTCACCGGCGTCGAGGTGATCGAGTCGGTCGAGGCGGCGGTGATGGCGAGCGTGCGGGAGAGCGGCGATCGCGCGGTGGCCGTGATCCCGGAGGGTCCGTACGTCGTGCCGGTGTACCGGCCGGCGTGAGCCCGCGCGTCAGCGGCCGGGTTTCCGGAGCTTTCGGGCGACGAGCGGCGCTCCGACGTCGAAAACGCAGTCGAGGTCGAGGTCGAGGACCACGACCACGTCCACGTCCAGGTCCAAGTCCAGGTCCAAGTCCAGGTCCACGGGTCGGGCCCGGCCCCGCGCCCTGGAACCCGGGGCGCGTTTCGGCTACGACGTGCCCCGTGACCCGCAAGCGCGCGACGCCGGCCGAGCAGGAGGGCGCCCCGGCTCTCCTCGATCCCGCCGAGGTGGAGCGGGCGCTCGCGGTCCTCGCCCGCGTCGCGGAAGACCGGGGCGCGCTCTCGGCGGTGGACGCGCCGACGCGGGAGGCGCTGCAGCGGCTCGCGGGCGAGGTCGCCCGCCCGGACGGGCGCCAGCGCAAGAAGCTCCGCAACGCGCTGCGGAAGGGCGAACGAGAAGCGCGCAAGGCGAACGACGGCGCGCTCCGCAGGGGCACCGGGATCCAGCGACTCCGCGACGCGGCGGTGTTCCGCGCGCCGCTCCCCGCGCTGCCGCGCCCGGGCGAGGACGCCTCGCGCTGGTCTCCCCGGCTCCCGGCCCCCGAGGCGGCGCCGCCCGGCGCCGCTCCGCCGCCGCCATCCGGCGACGAGGGCCCGGAGCTCGCCGCGCCGCGCAAGTGCTACGTGTGCAAGGCCGAGTACCGGCGGCTCCACCCCTTCTACGACCAGCTCTGCCGCGCGTGCGGGGACGAGAACCACGCGCGCCGCACCGCGACGGCCGACCTCACGCGGGCGGGTCGCGCTCGTCACCGGCGCGCGCGTGAAGATCGGCTACCAGGCCGCGATCCTGCTGCTGCGCGCGGGCTGCCGGGTGGTCGTCCTCACCCGCTTCCCGAGGGACGCGGCGGCCCGCTACGCCCGAGAGCCCGACTTCGAGGCCTGGCAGGAGCGGCTGACCCTCTACGGCATCGACCTGCGCCACACCCCGTCGGTCGAGCTGCTCTGCCAGCGGCTCGACGCGACGCTGCCGCGCCTCGACTTCCAGATCCACAACGCCTGCCAGACCGTGCGGCGGCCGCCGGGCTTCTACGCGCACCTCGTGCACGCGGAGGAGGGCCCGCTCTCGGGCTTGCCGCAGGCCGTGCAGCCGCTCCTGCGCGACTACGAGGAGGTCCGCGGAGCGCTGCGCGACCACCGGCCGGCCGCCGGCGTCACGAGCCCCGCGCTCCTCTCGCAGGCGGCGAGCGACGCCGATCTCCTCCTGCCGGGGAAGACCGCGCTCGAGCTCTTCCCGCACGGCCTGCTCGACCAGGACCTGCAGCAGGTGGACCTCCGGACGCACAACTCGTGGCGGCTCCGGCTCGCCGAGGTCCCGACGCTCGAGCTGCTCGAGGTGCTGCTCGTGAACGCGACCGCGCCGTTCGTCATGACGGCCCGACTCAAGCCGCTCATGCTCCGGCACCGCGGGGCGCCGCCCCGCACCGCGACGAGCGGCGACGCCGCGAAGCACGTCGTCCTCGTCTCCGCGATGGAGGGACAGTTCTACCGGGAGCACAAGACCGACCGGCACCCGCACACCAACATGGCGAAGGCGGCGCTCAACATGATCGTCCGGACGAGCGCGCCCGACTACGCCCGGGACGGCATCTTCGTGAACGCCGTCGACACCGGCTGGGTCACGGACGAGGACCCGGCGCACCTCGCGGAGCGCAAGGTGGTCGAGCACGCGTTCTCGCCGCCCCTCGACATCGTCGACGGGGCCGCCCGGATCGTGGCGCCCGTCTTCGACGGGTTCCGGACCGGGAAGCACGCCGTCGGCCTGTTCTTCAAGGACTACCGGCCGACGCCCTGGTAGCCCGCCCGCTCGCTTCGTCGGGCCGACGCCCATCGGGTTGCGGGCGCTCGCCCGTCGGCGTGCCCAGCGTCCGGTTCGACGCGCCGCGGCCGTCCTTCCGGACGGTGAGCAGGCGCCCGAGGACGGGACCATGCACAGGACGAGGGGTTGGGTGGCGGCGGCCGCGATCGTGGCCGCGGGGTGCGGCGGGCCGGCGAGGGACGTCGGTTCAGACGACGACGCGGACGAGCACGCGGGCCCGGATGTGGTCTGCGCCGAGTGCAAGGTCACGGGCGGCGGTCAGATCCAGCTGAACGGCGAGACCGTGCAGTTCGCGGCCGAGGCCATCCCGGAGTCCGGCCCCGCGGCGGGCCCGGGCTTCGGCGGCGTGGGCGTCGCCGCGAAGGGGCACATCCAGTTCAACACGGTCCCGTCCGCCCCGGGGGGATCGACCTCCGCGGGTCCGTCGACACGATCCTGAGCTGCAGCCGGACGGACGGGGTCCTCACCTCGACGTTCTCCGGAGTGCTGGAGAGCGGCGGCCGGTTCACGGTCGTCGTCACGGACGGCGGCGAGCCGGCGGACGACACCATCTCGCTCGATAGCCTCCTCGTCGACTTCGCCGCGGCCGTGTACCACGGCAACCTCCAGGTCCACGAGCTCGACCGGTGCGAGCCGCCCTGCGGCGAGGGAATGTGCTGGTGCGAGCAGGAGCAGCAGTGCGAGCCGTGCGACGGCGTGAACGAGCCCCCGCCGCCGGTCTGCCTCGAGGGGACGTGCTGGTGCGAGGACACGAAGACGTGTGAGCCGTGTCAGCCGCCGCCGCTGGTGGAGCCGCCGCCTCCGCCTCCGCCGCCTCCGCCGCTCCCGCTGTAGCGACGGGACGGGTCCGAGCGCGAGCGGTCCAGAGGGCCCCGGCCACGTCGCCGGGGCCCTCTCTTCTTCGCGACGGAACCGGAATCGGCTCGTCGGGGGGCGGGCGCCGCGTTACCTTGGCGCCGATGAGGACCGTCACCGCCACCCGCTACGTCACGCCGCTGCGCGAGGGCGGGTCGCTGCCCGCGATCGTCGAGGCCGACGACTCGGGGCTCTACGTCGCGAAGTTCCGCGGCGCCGGCCAGGGGCCGAAGGCGCTCGTCGCGGAGGTGATCGCAGGCGTCCTCGCGCGCGCGGCCGGCCTGCGGGTCCCCGAGCTCGTCACGATCGACATCGGCGCGCCGCTCGCGCGCAACGAGCCGCACGACGAGATCCGCGACCTGCTCAAGGCGAGCGTGGGGCTGAACCTCGGCGTCGACTACCTGCCCGGCAGCGTCGGCTTCGACCCCGCGGTCGGCCCCGCCCCGGGCGCCGACGAGGCGTCCGCGGTCGTCTGGCTCGACGCGGTCGTCGGCAACGTCGACCGGACGCCCCGCAACACGAACCTCCTCCTCTGGCACCGGCAGCTCTGGCTCATCGACCACGGCGCCTCGCTCGTCTTCCACCACGCGTGGGAGGCGCTCGACCCGACGCGGCCGCCGGTCGCGCCGGTGAAGGATCACGTGCTCCTGCCGTGGGCGACCGCGCTCGCGGCGGCGGGGGCGCGCCTCGCGCCGGTGGTCGGCGCCGCGATCGAGGGCGCGGTGGCGGAGGTGCCCGACGCGTGGCTCGCGGGCGAGGCGTGCTTCGCGACGACCGCCGCCCAGCGCGCGGCGTACGCACGCGAGCTCGAGCGGCGCCTCGCCGCGGCCCCGAGGTTCGTCGAGGAGGCGGAACGTGCCCGCGCAGCGCTCGTTTGACTACGCCGTCGTCCGCGTCGTCCCCCGCGTCGAGCGGGAGGAGTTCGTGAACGCCGGGGTGATCCTGCTCTGCGTCGAGTCCGACTTCCTCGGCGCGCGGGTCGAGCTCGACCCGGCGCGGGTGCGCGCGCTCTCCCCGGGCGCCGACCTCGCCACCATCGAGGAGCACCTCGCCGCGATCCCCCGGATCGCGGCGGGAGAGCAGGGGAGCGGCCCCATCGGGCGGCTCACCCGGCGCGAGCGCTTCCACTGGCTCGTCGCGCCGCGCTCGACCGTGATCCAGGTCTCGCCGGTCCACTCCGGACTGTGCGACGATCCGGGGCGGGCGCTCGAGGCGCTCTTCGAGCGCATGGTTCGAAACCGAGAGGAGACGCCGTGAAGCCCTGGGAGATCGTCGACCGCAAGCCCGCGCCGGACGGAGCCGAGCTCGTCCTCGCGCGCCGCGACGACGAGTGGGTCGTCCGCGTCGGCGGGCGCGTCCTCATGTCGAGCCGGGCGCACGGGTCCGAGGAGGCGCTCGCCGCGATCGCGCTCAAGGGCCTCGAGTCGCGGCGCGCGGTGCTCGTGGGCGGGCTCGGCCTCGGGTTCACGCTGCGCGCGACGCTCGATCGGCTCCCGGTCGACGCGCGCGCGATCGTCGTCGAGCTCGTGCCGGGGCTCGTCGCCTGGAACCGCGGCCCGCTCGCGAAGCTCGCCGGGCGGCCCCTCGACGACCCGCGCGTGCGGCTCCAGCACGGCGACGTGCTCACGCGCATCGCCGAGGCGAAGGGCGCGTACGACGCGATCCTGCTCGACGTGGACAACGGCCCCTCCGCGCTCGCCCACGCGGCGAACGCGAAGCTCTACGCGCGGCGCGGCGTCCGCGCCTGCGCCGACGCGCTGCGCGCGGGCGGAGTCCTCGCGGTCTGGTCGGCGGGGCCGGACGAGCGCTACCGGGAGCTGCTCGAGCGCGCCGGGCTCGAGGTGCGCGAGGAGCCGGTCACGGCACGGGGGGCCGCCGGCGGCGTCCGCCACGTCATCGTCCTCGGCAAGAAGCCCACCGCGCCGCGCGGCCGGCGGCTCACTCCTCCGCGGCCCGCGGCTGCTGCGTCGTCACGCGGAGGCGGAAGATCAGGACGGGGTTCAGCCGCTCCGGCAGCTCCTCGCGGAGGGCCGGGACGTCGCGGGCCGCCTCGTCGAACGCCGCGCGCGTGAGCTGGTAGCGCTCGGTCTCGGCGCAGGCGACCGCGTCGGCCGGGCGGCGACGGCTTCGACGAAGGCGCGCTCGTCGCCCACGCGTCCCCTGTTCACGGGGCCGTCGTGCCACGCCGCGCGAGCGCGGCGGCGCCCCCGGTCCGTCTGGTCGCGCTATGCTCCCCGGATGCCCGGACCCGACCGACCCCTCGAAGGCTTCGGAGAGCAGGACGGCATCGAGCTCGTCCAGAAGATCCCGCTCTTCCGCGGCCTCACCTTCGACGAGACGCGTCGTCTGTTCGCCATCGCGCGATCCGAGACGCGGCGCGGCGGAGAGGTGATCGTCGAGGCGAACGCCATGGGACAGGCGCTCTTCATCGTGAAGCGCGGGTGCGTCCGCGTGCGTGCGCGACGGCGCCGTGATCGGGAAGCTCGGCGAGGGGGAGCTGTTCGGGGAGATGAGCCTCGTCGACGACCTCTTCACGAGCGCCCGCGTCGAGGCGGACACCGACGTGGACCTCGTCGTCCTGCCACGGCGCCCGTTCGAGCTGCTCGTCGCGAGCGACCTCATCCTCGCGGTGAAGGTCTACCGCGCGTTCTGCAAGACGCTCTCCGATCGCCTGCGCCGCGCGAACGCCCACCTCCCCGCCGACCAGCGGCTCGCGCACGGGGTGCAGTGATGGACCTCGCCACCTTCAACCAGTTCCTCGGCGCGGCGGTGAAGACCGGCGCGTCGGACATCCACTTCAAGGCAGGGGTCGTCCCGGCGCTCCGGATCAACGGCGAGCTCCGCGGGATCCGCGTCCCCGCGCTGCGGCCCGGAGGACACCGCCGCGATCGCCGGCCACATCCTCGGCGCGGCGCGCTGGGACGGCGACCTCGCGCACCTGCAGGAGGTGGACACCTCGTACGCGCTCGAGGGCGTGAGCCGCTTCCGCGCCTCCGTGTTCCGGCAGAAGGGCAACCTCGCCGCGATCCTCCGCGCCATCCCCTTCAACGTCCCGACGCTCGACCAGCTCGGGCTGCCGCCGGTGGTCAAGCAGATCGCGGGCGAGGAGCGCGGCCTCATCCTCGTCACGGGGATCACCGGCTCCGGGAAGACCTCGACCCTCGCCGCGATCGTCGGCCAGATCAACCAGACGACCCGCAAGCACGTCGTCACCGTCGAGGACCCCATCGAGTTCCTGCACGAGGACCGCAACGCGCGCATCACGCAGCGCGAGGTGGGGCCCGACACGGCGAGCTTCGCGAACGCGCTCCGGGCGGCGCTCCGGCAGGATCCGGACGTGATCCTGGTCGGAGAGATGCGCGATCTCGAGACGATCGAGATCGCGCTCAAGGCGGCGGAGACCGGCCACCTCGTCCTCTCGACCGCCCACACGACCGACGCGACGCGCACCGTGCACCGGCTCCTCGGCGCGTACCCCTCCGAGGCGCAGCACGGGGTCCGCGGCCGGCTCGCGGAGGCGCTCAAGGCCATCGTGTCGCAGCGCCTCCTCCCGCGCGCCGACGGCAAGGGGCGCGCGCTCGCCTGCGAGATCCTCGTCACGTCGCTCGGCATCGCCGAGTGCATCCGTGACCCCGAGAAGACCGCGGGCGTGAAGGACCTGCTCGAGAAGGGGCGCGACCTGTACGGCACCCAGACCTTCGACCAGCACCTCACCGACCTCTACAACGCCAAGGTGATCACGCTCGAGACGGCCAAGGAGGCGGCGTCCAACGCCTCCGATCTCGAGCGCGCGCTCTCGTTCGAGTGACGGCCGCCGCACGCCGCTGACCCAGCCCGCCGGGCGCGAGTCCGCCCGAGGAGACCTCCCGTGCCCCGCATCCGCGCCTACGCCGCGCAGACCGCCGCCGCCCCGCTCGCCCCGTTCGAGATCCCGCGCCGCGAGCCGGGCCCCCACGACGTCGAGCTCGAGATCGACTGGTGCGGCGTCTGTCACTCCGACCTCCACCAGGTGCGGGACGAGTGGGGCGGGGCGCTCTTCCCGATGGTCCCGGGCCACGAGATCGTGGGGCGGGTCGTCCGCGCCGGGGCGGCGGTGACGAAGCTGCGCGCCGGCGACCTCGCGGGCGTCGGCTGCATGGTGGACTCGTGCCGCAGCTGCGAGAGCTGCGGGCGCGACCTCGAGCAGTTCTGCGCCCAGGGCGCCGCCTTCACCTACAACTCGACGGAGATGGATCGTCGCACGCCCACCTACGGCGGCTACTCGAAGGCGATCGTCGTGGACGAGCGGTTCGCGCTGCGGGTCGCGCCGGGCCAGGATCTCTCCGCCGTGGCTCCGCTCCTCTGCGCGGGCATCACGACCTGGTCGCCCCTGCGGCACTGGAAGGTCGGGAAGGGGAGCCGCGTCGCGGTGGTCGGGCTCGGCGGGCTCGGCCACATGGCGGTGAAGCTCGCGGCGGCGCTCGGCGCGGAGGTGACGCTGCTCTCGACCTCCGCGTCGAAGGAGCGGGACGCGCGGCGGCTCGGCGCGCACGAGTTCGCGCTCACCAGCGCGGACGGGACCTTCCGCAAGCTCGCCGGCCGCTTCGACCTCGTGCTCGACACGATCTCGGCGCGGCACGACCTGAACAAGCACCTCGCGATGCTGCGGGTGGACGGCGCGATGGTGCTCGTGGGCGTGCCGCCCGAGGCAGCGCCGGTCCACGCGTTCTCGCTCATCGGCGCGCGGCGCAGCCTCGCCGGGTCGCTCATCGGCGGCATCGCGGAGACGCAGGAGCTCCTCGACTTCTGCGCCGAGCGGAAGATCGTCGCGGACGTCGAGGTGATCGCGGTGCGCGACGTCAACGCGGCGTACGAGCGGATGGTCCGCGGCGACGTGCGCTACCGGTTCGTCCTCGATCTCGCGACCCTCTGATCGGGGGCCGGGCGAGCCCGAGGGGGGCGGACGCCTCGAAGCCCGGTGGTGGCGGCTCATTCGGGGCAGGCGGGAGGTGCGTCGACCCGCCGCAGCCCCAGGCGCGTAGGATCGTATTGGCGGTCGCGAGGCGCCGGCAGATGCCCTCCAGTCCCCCTTTTCGCTTCGACGATCCGCACGCCGTGCTCGGCGGAATCACGGACGCCGGCGCGCGCGAGCGGCGCGAGCAGCTCGTCCTCGAGACGCTGCGCGAGAGCGAGCGGCGCTACCGCGATCTGTTCGAGAAGATGACCGAGGGGTTCGCGGTCCACGAGATCGTGTGCGACGCCTCCGGCACCCCGGTGGACTACCGGTTCCTCGAGGTGAACCCCGCCTTCGAGCGGCTCACCGGGCTCTCCCGCGAGAAGGTGGTCGGGCGCCTCCTCAGCGAGGTGCTCCCGGGAGACAACTCGGTCTGGATCGCCGCCTACGGGAAGGTGGCGCTCACCGGAGAGCCGATCCAGTTCGGCAGCCACGCGGAAGGGCTCGGCCGCCACTACGACGTCTTCGCCTTCTGCCCCCGGCCGCGGCAGTTCGCGGTGCTCTTCGTGGACGTCACCGCGCGCAAGCGGTCCGAGGAGCGGCTCGCCGAGGCCGATCGGCGGAAGAGCGAGTTCATCGCGCTCCTCTCCCACGAGCTGCGCAACCCGCTCGCGCCGATCCGGAGCGCGCTCTTCCTCCTCGACCACGCCGCCGACGACCCGGACCGTGCGGGCCGCGCGCGGGAGGTGATCGAGCGCCAGGTCGACCACCTCGCGCGACTCGTGGACGACCTGCTCGACGTCACGCGGATCGGCAGCGGCAAGATCGAGCTCCACCGCGCCCGCGTGGACCTCGGCGCCCTGGCGCGGCGGGTGTGCGAGGATCACCGCCCGCTGTTCGAGCGCGGCGGCGTCGCGCTGCGGTGCGAGGTCGCGCCCGCGCCGGTGTGGGTGGACGCCGACGCGACCCGCCTCGCGCAGGTGCTCGGCAACCTCGTCCAGAACTCGGCGAAGTTCACGCGCCGCGGCGGGACCACCTGGGTGGCGGTCGCCGGGCGGGAGGGGCACGCGGAGCTCCGCGTGCGCGACGACGGCATCGGGATGGAGCCCGACCTCCTCGCGCGCCTGTTCGAGCCGTTCGCGCAGGGAGACCGGACGCTCGCGCGGACGAGCGGCGGCCTCGGTCTCGGTCTCGCGCTCGTGAAGGGGCTCGTGGACCTCCACGGCGGCACGGTCCGCGCGCAGAGCGCGGGGCCCGGGCGCGGCGCGGAGATCGTCGTCGAGCTGCCGCTCGCAGATCCGGGGGTCGCGCCGGAGGCCCCCTCCGCGGAGGCTGCGGGCGCCGGGCTCGAGATCGTCGTCATCGAGGACAACGCCGATGCGGGGGAGACGCTCGTCGAGGTCCTGAGGATCGAGGGGCACCGGGCGCAGCTCGCCCAGGACGGCCGCACGGGCATCGAGCTCGTCCGGCGTGTGCGGCCGGACGTGGTCCTGTGCGACCTCGGGCTGCCGGACGTGGACGGCTACGAGGTCGCGCGGACGCTGCGCGCGGAGCCGGCGCTCGCGCGGACGATGCTGTTCGCGCTCTCGGGATACGCTCAGCCGGAGGACAGGGCCAGGGCGGCCGAGGCCGGGTTCGACGCGCACCTCGCGAAGCCCGCACCGGTCGAGGAGCTGCGGCGCATCCTCGAGCTGCGCCGCCTCAGGCGCGGATGAAGCTCCCGTCCCGCAGCTCGCGGAGGGTCTGCTGGATCTCCTCCGGCGTGTTCATGACGAACGGGCCGTAGCGCGCGACCGGCTCCCGGAGCGGCTTCCCGGAGAGGAGGAGGAAGCGGCCGGGCTTCTCGCCGGTGCGCGCGCGGACGAGGTCGCCGTCGCCGAGGACGGCGAGCCGGGTGGCGGCGACCGCGCGGTGCCGCGGGTCGGATGCGTCGCCGAACGAGACCTCACCCTCGAACACGTAGGCGAGCGCGGTGTGGCCGCGCGGGACGGGCTGCTCGAACGTCCGGCGCGCCGGCAGGGTGACGTCGAGGTACTCGGGCTCGGCGTAGATCTCCTTCACCGCGCCCGCGACCCCGTCCACCTCGCCCGCGACCACACGGATCTCGATCCCGTCCGGCCGCACGCGCAGCGGGATCTTCGCCGCGACGACGTCCTGGTAACGCGGTCGCGTCATCTTGAGCTGGGCGGGGAGGTTCACCCAGAGCTGGAACCCGTCGAGCCGGCGCGGCCCGACCTTCGGCATCTCCTCGTGCATGATGCCGCTCCCCGCCGTCATCCACTGTACGTCCCCGGCGCCGATGACGCCGGAGCTCCCGAGGCTGTCCCGGTGCGCGACGCTGCCGCCGAGCAGGTAGGTGACGGTCTCGATGCCGCGGTGCGGGTGGAACGGGAACCCGGCCACGTAATCCGCGGGATCGTCCGAGCCGAAGTGGTCGAACAGCAGGAACGGGTCGAGGTAGTCGAGGCGGGGCGTCGCGATGCTCCGGCGCAGCCGCACGCCGGCTCCTTCGACGACCGGCGTCGGCGCGATCACGTCTGACACGGTGCGTTCGATCGGCATCTCGCAGTTCTACGGCCCGCGCGCGCCGCCGCAACGCCACAGGCATGGCCTGCCGTCAGCGGCTGCGGCGCACGGCGACGACGGTGAGCGCGAGCCGTCCGCCCGGCCGCAGCACCTCGACCTCGTCGCCCGCCTCGCGCCCGAGGAGCGCGCGCGCGACCGGCGCGTTCGCGGAGACGAGGCCCCGCGCGGCGTCGGCCTCGTCCGGCCCGACGATGCGCCAGGTCGTCCGCGCGCCCGCTTCGTCCTCGACCGTGACCCAGGAGCCGAACGCGGCGTGCCCGGCGGGCGACGGGTCGGGCGAGAGGATGGTCAGCGTCGCGAGCGTCGCCTCGACCAGCGCCGCGCGCTGCCGGAGCCCGCCGGCGTCCACCGCGCCGGCGCCCGCGGCACGATCGCGCGCCTCGATGAGCCGCGCGAGCTCGGCGCGCAGCGCGGCGTGGCCCTCGGGCGTCACGTAGCGCACCTCCCCAGGCGCGAGGCGCGGGACCGCCCGCACGACCGCCGCCGCCTCGGGCGTCTCCTCGCTCGTGAACGCCTTGGACACCGCTCGATCGTAGCGGCAGCGCGTGCTCGGCGCAGCCTCTACTGGCGCGAGCGGCTACTGGCGCGAGAGGCCCTGCGCGGTGAGCGCGACGCCCTCGCCGACGCGGAACGGCAGGACGTTCCGGTAGACGAACGTCTCGAGCGCGCCGTCGTCGAACCGGACGAAGACCTCGTAGATCCGCTCCTCGGCCTGGCCCTGGCTCGCCGCCGCGCCGACCATGGCGCCGCCGATCGCGCCTGCCACCGTGTGCGCGGGGGAGCGACCACCGAACAGGATCCCGCCGATGATGGCGCCCGCGACCGCCCCCGCTCCGGGGTCGCCCTGCTGCGTATGGACCGTCTCGCGGATGGACTCGACCCGGCCGTACCGCGCCCACCCGGTTCCGTACTGGTCGCCCCACGTCGTGGAGCGGGTCGACGTCGTGACGCAGCCACCGAGCAGCAGGGCAGGCAGGACGAGGAGCGCGAGGAGCGTGCGGGTCTTCATGCGGCCGGGTTTTGCATATCGCGGACCAGGGAGCGAGCGCCGGAACTCCTGACGGATCAAGGGCTTCGGCGCGACCTCCGGGCACGAGCCCCGTGGCGTCCCGGCACACCGTGACGGCAAACGCGCGCGTGGCGCCCCCAACGTACATTGCGGGAAGGGCGCGCCGCGCCCCGGGGGGGCGAGCGAGGTGACGACGAAGAGGCGGTTCGAGGGGAAGTCGGTCGTGGTGACGGGAGCCTCGTCCGGGATCGGCCGGGCCGTCGCACGCGCCTTCGGGAAGGAGGGCGCCCGGGTGGGTCTCGTGGCGCGGACGGCCGACGCGCTCGAGAACGCCGCGGCGGAGATCCGCGCAGCGGGCGGCGAGGCGCTCGTCCTGCCGCTCGATCTCGCCGACGCCGCCGCGGTGGACGCGGCCGCCGACGAGGTCGTGCGGCGGTTCGGCGCCATCGATGTCTGGGTGAACGACGCGATGGTCTCCGTCTTCTCCCCGGTGACGCAGATGCGCGCCGACGAGTACCGGCGGGTCACCGAGGTGAACTACCTCGGAACGGTCCACGGCACCCTGGCCGCGCTCCGGCACATGCGGGCTCGCGACGCCGGGGTCGTGGTCCAGGTCGGCTCGGCGCTCGCGTACCGCTCGATCCCGCTCCAGAGCGCCTACTGCGGCTCGAAGGCTGCGATCCGGGGCTTCACCGACTCGCTCCGGTGCGAGCTGCTGCACGACGGCAGCGGGGTGAAGGTGACGATGGTGCAGCTCCCGGCCGTGAACACGCCGCAGTTCGAGGTGGTCCGGAACCGGCTCGACGCGCACGCGCGCCCGGTGCCTCCCATCTACCAGCCGGAGACGATCGCGGAGGGGATCCTCTGGGCGGCCGAGCACGCACCGCGCGAGCTCTGGATCGGCTGGTCCACCCTGAAGGCCATCGTCGGCCAGCGGGTGATCCCCGGCCTGCTCGATCGGTACCTCGCGCGGATGGCGTGGAACGCTCAGACGACCGACGCCGCGCCGAAGCCGACCGAGGACAACGTGGACGCCCCGCTGCCGGGCGACCGCGGGTCGCGCGGGATCTTCGGCGGGATCGCGCGGCGGGGGAGCGTCGAGCTCTGGCTGCGGGTGCACCGGGGCGCGCTCACGGCGGGCGCAGCCGCGCTCGCGACGCTCGCGATCGCGACCCGGCGCGCGCTCGCGCGGTGAGGCGCGCCGCGGCGGGAGGTCTGCTAACATGAAGACCCCTTCCGAGGAGACCGTCCGTGATCCGCCACGAAGACATCGGCCGCGCGGTGCGCGACTGCGAGTACGCCGTCCGGGGGCCCATCGTCGCGCGCGCCCAGGAGCTCGAGCGGCAGGGGCGCCGCATCATCTACTGCAACATCGGGAACCCGCAGTCGCTCGGGCAGCGGCCGCTCACCTGGATTCGCCAGGTGCTCGCGCTCGCCGAGTACCCCGAGGTCGCGCGGCTCGTGCCGCCGGGCACGTTCCCGCAGGACGTCCTCGACACCGCCGCCCTCGTCGCGCGCGAGACCCGCCACGGCCTCGGGGCGTACACCGAGTCGAAGGGGTACCGGTTCGTGCGCGAGGCGGTGGCGCGGTTCGTCTCCGCGCGCGACGGCATCGCGGCCGACCCGGACGCGATCTTCCTCACCGACGGCGCGAGCAAGGGCGTGCAGTCGGTGCTGCGCCTGCTCATCGCGGACGAGCGCGACGGGATCATGATCCCGATCCCGCAGTACCCGCTCTACTCCGCGACCATCACCCTCTACGGCGGCGCGCAGGTCGGCTACCACCTCGACGAGGCGAATGGCTGGAAGCTCTCGCGCGGCATCCTCGACCGCTCCATCGCCGACGCACGCCGCAAGGGGATCCGCCCGCGCGCCATCTGCGTCATCAACCCGGGCAACCCGTCCGGCGCGGTGCTCGACGAGGCGAACGTCGAGATGGTGCTGGCCTTCGCGAGCGAGCACGGCCTCTCCGTGCTCGCCGACGAGGTCTACCAGGACAACGTGTGGCGGCCCGAGGACCGCTTCGTCTCGTTCGCGAAGGTGCTCGAGCGGCTCGCGCTGAAGGACGTGTCGCTCTTCAGCTTCCACTCCGTGTCGAAGGGGTACCTCGGGGAGTGCGGCCATCGCGGCGGCTACCTCGAGTGCCGGAACGTGCCGGGCGCGGTGCAGGACGAGATCACGAAGCTCCAGTCCATCGCGCTCTGCGCGAACTCGGTCGGGCAGATCGTCACCTACCTGCTCGTGTCGCCGCCGCCCGCCGGCGGTCCGTCGTTCGCGCTCTGGGACCGCGAGCGGCGCGAGGTGCTGGAGGCGCTCCGCAAGAAGGCGGCGATCGTCGGCAAGGGGCTCGACGCGGTCCCCGGGATCCGCTGCAACGAGGTCACCGGCGCGATGTACGCCTTCCCGCGGGTGGACCTCCCCCCGGGCGTGACCGACTTCGAGTACTGCCTCGCGCTCCTCGAGGAGACGGGGATCTGCGTCGTGGACGGCACCGGGTTCGGCCAGCTGCCCGGCACCGCCCACTTCCGCACGACCATCCTCCCGCCCCTCGACGAGATCGAGACGGTGGTGCGGCGCATCGGCGAGTTCCACGCCGCCTTCGTGAAGCGGCGCCGGGCCTGACCCCTCGGCTGACCGCCCAGGCGGTCGCCGCGGCGACATTGCGACCGAGACTCAGGCTCACCGTCTTCCGGGTGACCTGGTACCTATTGTCGCACCGTCCGTGGTTTGCTTCACCACATGCCCGATCACTCGGCCGAGCTCGAGGCGAAGGTCGCGGAACTCTCGGAGTCCCTGCGGAAAGTGCAGGAGCGGGTCGCTCTCCTCGAGCGCGGGCTCACCCCCGCGGCCGCGCGCAGGGTGCGCGCTGCTGCCGCAGCAGCCGCACCGGCGGGTGATGCCGCCGCCGCCATGCTGCGGCAGGATGCCGCATCGGTCGCGAGCACCGTGTCGCTCGTCGGGCGCACGCTCCTCGTCCTCGCCGGCGCCTTCCTCCTGCGCGCGCTCACCGACAGCGGGCGGCTCCCGACCTGGGTCGGGGTCGGGTTCGGGTTCGTCTACGCGGGCATCTGGATCGCGCTCGCGGATCGCGACGCCGCCCGGCGCCGCCTCGCGAGCGCCGGGTTCCACGGCGCAGCGGCGGTCGCGATCGGCTTCCCGCTCCTCTTCGAGGTGACGAACCGGTTCAAGCTCCTCCCGACCTGGGCCGCCGCGATCCTGCTCTCCGCCTTCACCGCGGTCGCGCTCGCGGTGGCCGCGCGACGGCGGTTCCAGACCCTCGCCTGGCTCGTCGTGCTCGCCGCGATCCCCGCCGCCTACGCCCTCATGTTCGCGCAGGGGCGGGTGGCGCCGCCGCTCCTGTTCCTCGTCGTCCTCGGCACGGGCACCGTCTGGCTCGGGTACGTGCTCGACTGGCACGGCCTGCGCTGGCCGGTGGCGGCTGCGGCCGACCTCGCGGTGCTCTTCCTCGCGGTCGAGGCGGTCCGGCCGGGCGCCCCGGACGGACCGGTCACGGCGGTGCTCCTGCAGTTCGCGCTCATGGCCGCCTACCTCGGCAGCACCGCGCTGCGCACCCTGTGGCTGCGCCGCAACGTGGTCGGCTTCGAGATGGTGCAGTTCGCGGCGGTGCTGCTCGCGGGGCTCGGCGGCGCCGCGTTCGTGACCGCACGCTCCGGGATGGGGGCGGGCGCGATCGCCCTCGGCGTGCTGTCGCTCGTGTTCGGGGGGAGCGCCTACGGGATCGCCTTCGCGTTCGTCGAGCGCGAGCGGACGCCGGCGAACTTCTACTTCTACACGACCGCCGGCGCGGCGTTCGTCCTCGCCGGCGCGACCTTCCTCATGCCGGAGGGGCCGCGCGGGCTCTTCTGGGCGGCGCTCGCCGTCGGGGCGGCGCTCGGGGCGCGCCGTGCCGGTCGCGCCACGCTCGCCGGCCACGCCGCGACGTACGCCGTCGCGGCCGCGCTCTCGAGCGGGCTCCTCGCGCACGCCGTCGAGGCGATGGTCGAGTCGCCCGCGATCCCCTGGTCGCCCGCGTCCCTCGCGGCGGTGGGCGCCGCCGTCGCCGTCGCGGTGGCGGCGTGGGCGCTCGGCGCCGCGCCGATCCGGGGACCGCTCGACCGCGTCCCGCGCGTGGTGCTCCTCGTCGTGCTCGCGGTCTCCTCCGCCGGGCTCGCCGTCGGCTGGCTCGCGCCGCTCTTCGCCGGCCTCCCCGGCGCGAGCGCCGACGCAGGCGTCGTCGCCACGGTCCGCACCGTCGTCCTCTCGTTCGGCGCGCTCGCGCTCGCGCTCGCGGCCCGGTTCGAACGCTGGAGCGAGGCGCGCTGGCTCACCTGGCCCGTGCTCGCGCTCGCCGGCCTGAAGCTGCTCCTCGAGGACATGCACGTGGGCCGGCCCGCGACCCAGTTCCTCGCGTTCGGGCTGTACGGCGCGGCGCTCATCCTCGTGCCTCGCCTGCGCCGCCGCGAGCCGGCCCTGCCACCGCCGCCGCAGCGCACCACCGCGGGCGCGTGAGCGGCGGGCGGCCGGGCGCCCGCCCTTGGACGGCCCGGCCGGCCCGGCGTAGCCTGCGGGCTGCCATGCGCCCCGGCCTCCTCTTCATCGCCGCCGCGCTCGCCGTCGCTCCGGCCGGCTCGCCCCGGGCCGCGCCGACGGTCGAGTGCCACTGCTTTCGCGACCGGTCGTTCGACGCGGCCACCCCCGCCGCGGCGGACCCCTACATCCTCGCCTCGGCGCGCAGCTCGCTGCTCTCGGCCGCCTTCGGCGTGCCGAAGGCGGCGCTCGTCCGGGCCGTGATGACGGGGACGGCGCCGGAGGACCTCTGGATCGCGCACTGGTCCGGCGCCCGGACCGGGAGGACGGCGGCGTGGCTCCTCGACGCGGTCGCCGAGACCGGGTCGTGGCGGGCGGCGCTCGCCGGCGCGAGCGGGGTCCCGGCGCCGTTCGCGGCCGCGCTCGCGCGCGGGGCGGCCGGCGCGGAGCTCGCCGCGCTGGCGGTCGACGACGTCCTCGCCGCGCGGCTCGGCGCCGATGCCGCCTCGCTGCGCGCGCTCCGGGCGGCGGGGGCCGGATCGGAGCAGGTGATCGTCGCGACGCTTCCTGTCGCCGCGCCTCGGGACGCCCTCGGCGGAGCTCCTCGCCCGCTTCACCGGCGGCAGCGCGACGTGGGGGACGCTCCTGCGCGACGCGGGGCTCGCGCCCGAGCGGCTCGAGGCCGAGATCAGGAAGAGCGTGCGCTGAGCTTCGTCGGGAGCCGGTCAGCGCGGATCGCCGAGCGCGTCGAGGGCGCCCTCGAGCTCGCGCTGCTCCTCCTTCGGGAGGCACTCCCAGATGCCCTGCTCCCACCGGAGCTGCTGGAGGTGGAGCTGCGCGAGCTCCGCGTCGCCGGGCGCGCCGCGCGTCGCGTAGCAGCTCGCGACGGAGCGCACCTCGCGGGCGAGCCGCACGTGATCGGGGCAGCGCCAGCTCCGCGTCAGGCGGTACAGGCCGCGCCCGGCGCGCGGGCGGCACCACCTTGAACACGTCGCCGGCGACCGCCGAGATGCAGTCGCTGCTCAGCTCGCCATCCCCGTGCAGCCCCGCCTCGAGCATCACGACCGGCAAGCAGACGAGGACCCCGCCGCCCCCCGCGAAGGTCGCGACGAGCGCGCCGTCGGCCACGAAGCCTGCTCCGGCGGCGGCGTAGGCGAGCGGGGCGGTGAGCACGAGGCGGAGCTCGTCGAGGGGCTCGGTGCGGGAGCGCCGCGCCAGCACGTCGGCGGCCTCCTCGCAGCGGAGCGCCGCGGACGGGGCGGCGACGTCCCGGCCCGGCGCGTGGGCGCAGCCCGCGGAGAGCCCGAGCGCGGCGACGGCCGATGCGACGAGCGGAGCGATGTGGCGGTTCGACATGGAGCCTCCCGCGACGAGCCGCTTGCACGCGCGACGCCACCCCGCGACCTCCGTGATTCCGCGGGACTGCGCCGGTCGCCCGCCGCCCCGCGCGTGCGAGGACGGCACGGCGTGGCCGCGGCGGGTCAGCGCGAGGCGCAGGCCGGCGCCGTCGGCGGGGGCGTCGGGCGCGAGCCGCCGCGCGGCCTGGCTCTCTCTCGCGGCCTCGTCGCAGCTCCCCCGCTTCGCGAGCGCCTCCGCGAGGATCTGGTGTCCGTCCGCGAGGTCCGGCTCGAGCGCGACGCCGGCGCGGGCGCTGTCGATCGCAGCGTCCACGCTCCCCACCGAGAGGAGCGTCCGCGCGAGCCGCAGCCGCGCGCGGGCCCGTCCGCCGCTCGGCGCGACCTGCACGCCCGGATCGAGGACCCGCGCGAGGCCGGCCGCGTCGAGCTCGCCGAGCGCCACCTGGATCTGGCCGCGCATCGCGTCGAGGAAGTTCACCTTGCGGAAGGGTTGATACCCGGTGAGCCGGTGGTCCTTGCCGACGATCCCCGCGCACGGGTGGAGCGCGACTCCGAGCTCGCCGTACAGGGCGTCCGCCTCGTCCACGAGGACCGGCATCCTCACGCCGGTGGCGGTGACGACGCTCCTGATCTCCTCGCGATCGCTCTCCGCCACGATGGCGACGAAGCGGACCGGCTTCGCGGCGAGCTCCACCTCGAGGCGCGCGAGCTGTCGCATGGCGAGCTCGGTGTTCTCCTGCGCGGACCGGATGAAGACGAAGACGCTCACCTTGCCGTCGGCGAGCAGCGACGCGCGCCGGCCGTCGAGAACGGGCATGGTCCGCTGGCGGATCGGCGGTTCCGAGGGGCGCGTCGCGGAACGCGATCCGCGCGCACCGGGCCGAGGGAGGTGAGGGCGAGGACGACTGCGGCGAACGGTCGCACGCGGTAACCGTAGCAGGTCGGCCCTGCGCTCGTCCCCACCCAGGTCGAGCGACACACGAGCACGGCAGCTGCCGGCCGACGTAGGACAGTGGCGTCGCGAGACCGACATCAGCCACTCTCGGAGGCCCGCCGCTCGCCCCGGCCAGGCGGCGTCGCTCCGGGGCGACGACGAGCGGTGATCAGCGCGTCGCGTCCGCGAGGGGCGCGCCGTCCGGCACGTGGCGGAGCGCGATCGAGTTCATGCAGTACCGCAGCCCGGTCGGCGGCGGTCCGTCGGGGAAGACGTGGCCGAGGTGGCCATCGCACCGGGCGCAGCGGACCTCGACGCGCCGCATGCCGTAGGAGTGGTCGGTGTGCTCGACCAGCGCGTCGCGCGACAGCGGCTCGGTGAACGACGGCCACCCGGTGCCCGACTCGAACTTCTCGCCGGACCGGAACAGCGGATTGCCGCACCCCGCGCAGGCGTAGATCCCGGGCTCCTTCGTGCCGAGGAAGCACCCCGTCCAGGCGCGCTCGGTGCCGTGACCGCGCAGGACCTCGTACTCCTCGGGGGTGAGCCGCTCCCGCCACTCCGCGTCGGTGAGGACGAGCTTCTCGGACATGGTCGTCGCCTCCGTCGCCCGCTGATCTAACGGGAGCGGCGCCGCACGCACGGATCGTGCGGGACGAGCTGGCCCGATGAACCTGACCGGGAGCAGGAAGGCGCCGCTACCCGCGCTTTCGCCCGGCCAGCACCTCTCGCAGCACCGGCTGCGCCGCGCGGAGCATCTCCGCGGTCGTGTCCCACCCGACGCAGGCGTCGGTCACCGAGCAGCCGTACTTCAGCTTCGAGAGGTCCGACGGGATGGGCTGGCTCCCTGCCTCGATGAAGCTCTCGACCATGAACCCGACCACCGAGCGGTTCCCCTCGCGGATCTGGTGGACCACGTCGCGCAGGACGAGCGGCTGCATCTCCGGCTTCTTCCAGGAGTTCGCGTGCGAGCAGTCCACCACGATGTTCTTCGGCATCTTCGCCTTCTCGAGCGCCTGCTCGGCGAGCGAGATCGAGACCGTGTCGAAGTTCGGCCGGCCTCCGCCGCCGCGGAGCACGAGGTGGCCGTAGCGGTTCCCGCGGGTGCGCACGACCGCCGAGCGCCCCTGGCCGTTGATCCCGAGGAAGCTGTGCGGATGGCTCGCAGACACGATCGCGTTCACCGCCGTGTCGACGTCGCCGTCGGTGCCGTTCTTGAACCCGACCGGCGTCGAGAGCCCGGAGGACATCTCGCGGTGGGTCTGGGACTCGGAGGTGCGCGCGCCGATCGCCGTCCAGGCGATGAGGTCGCCGTAGTACTGCGGCGCGATGGGGTCGAGCGCCTCGGTCCCGGCGCAGAGCCCGAGCTCGTTCACGTCGAGGAGGAAGCGGCGAGCCTTCTCCATCCCGACGTCGATCCGGAACGAGTCGTCCATGAACGGGTCGTTGATGAAGCCCTTCCACCCGAGGGCCGTGCGCGGCTTCTCGAAGTAGACCCGCATCACGAAGCAGAAGACGTCCTCGAGCTCGCGCGCGAGCCCCGCGAGCCGGCGCGCGTAGTCGAGCCCGGCGACGGGGTCGTGGATCGAGCACGGGCCGACGACGACGAACAGCCGCGGGTCCCTGCCGTCGAGGATCGCCTCGAGCGTGCGGCGGCCCTTCACGACGGTGTTGGCGGCCGCGTCGGTGAGCGGGAGCTTCGCCTTCACCTCGTCGGGTGAGGGCATGATGTCGAGCGTCGCTACGTTCAGGTCTTCGGTGCGCTGGGGCATGGTCTCGGTCCATCCCGCGTCGGGCGGGGAACACGGAAATAGCCCATTCGTGGCCCGGATGCACCCGCGGCGGAGAGACCGGCCGTGCGGCCCGCGCTCAGCCCGGACGGCCGGGCCGGTGGCGCGGGTTGCGGCGCGTCCGGGTGCAGTCGATCTGCAGCTGCACGGCGCGCCGGAACGCGTCCGCCATCGGCGCGAACCGGGCCTGATCGCGCTCGAAGGCGCCGAGGGCGAGGGCCACCGCCTCGATGGTGGAGAGGTGGCCCGGGGCCGGCTCGCGGCGGAGGCCGGTGTAGCCGCTCTCCCGCTCCGGCGAGAGGCCGATGCGCGGGAGGGCCGCGAGCGACGGGTTGTCCCGCAGCATCCGCTCGACCTGCAGCCAGGTTCCGTCGATGACGACGAGGGTCGCCGGCGGCGCGACCTGCCCGGCGGGCGCCGACCCGGGCCCCGGGAAGAGCAGGGCGGTGCCGGGCGCGGCGGCGACCTCCCGCACCCGCGGGTGGTCCTCGAACCGGACGCCGAGGTGGAGCTCGACGTTCTCGAGCGCGATGCGGGTGAGCCAGGCGGAGCAGATGGCGAGCCGCGCCTCGCGGGGGTGCTGCAGCAGCACGACCCGCGTCGCGCTGTGCGCGGGCTTCAGGCCTTCGCAGACGCAGAAGGTCTTGGGACGGAAGCAGCGGAGACAGTTCGTTCGCATCGAGACGGGCCGGAAGAGAGCACGCCGGCGGGGAGAGGTTCAACCGGGGCAAGGCCGTTCCCGGCCTCTCGTCGTCTCCTGATACGCTCGACGCATCCCGATGCTCCGGCTCGTCGCCATCCTCTGCGCCGCACTCGCGCTCGTCCTCGTCGCGATCTGGGCGCTGCAGCGCCGGCTTCTCTACTTCCCCGACCGAGCCGACCGCGCCGCCTCGGAGCGCCGCGCGCAGGCGCTCGGCCTCGAGCCGTGGATCGAGGAGGGGACGCTCCTCGGGTGGCGCGCCCCGCACCGCGCGGGCGCCCGCGGGAAGCTCCTCGTCCTTCACGGGAACGCGGGGTCGGCGCTCGACCGCGCCTACTTCGTCGACGCGCTCGCCTCGGCCGCGCCGGGGCTCCCGCTCGACGTCTACCTCCTCGAGTACCCGGGCTACGGCCCGCGCCCGGGCGCGCCCACGCAGCCGGTGCTCCTCGCCGCGGCGCGCGCGGGCATCGCGGCGGCGCGCCGGCGCGGCCCGGGGCCGCTCCTCGTCGCGGGGGAGTCGATCGGCAGCGGGGTCGCCGCGCTCGCCGCCGCCGAGGCTCCCGCCGAGGTGGATGGGCTCCTGCTCGTGACGCCGCTCGCGAGCGTCCCGGCGGTGGCGCGGCGACACTACCCGTTCGTCCCGGCGTTCGTGCACCGGGACGCGTGGCGGGCGGATGGTGCCCTGCCGCGCTACGGCGGTCCGGTCGCGTTCCTCGTCGCGGGGCGGGACGAGGTGGTGTTCGCGGACCTCGGGCGCGCGCTGTACGAGGCGTACCCGGGGCCGAAGCGGCTGTGGGTCGAGGAAGGCGCGACGCATAACGGGCTCGATTGGCGCGCCGCGCTCCCGCGTTGGCGAGAGATCGTGGAGTTCCTCGTCGCGCGCTGAGCCCCGGGCGGAAGGGGCGGGGCAGGGGCTTCCCGGTCGGCCGGCGGTCGCCATCTCTTGCGCGGAGGTTGCGCCGCGGGCCAGAGCGTTCGGGGGCGAACCCGTTGTCCATTCACTGCCGCCCGGTGGGGGGCGGCGCTTCCGATGAGGCCGAAGCTCTCGCATCGCCCTCGGTGACGGGGGCGAGGCCGCGCCCTGCCCACTCCGAGTACGCGATGAACCTGAAGGGGTTCGTCTGGGAATACAGCTCGCGCAGGGTCCTGAGCGCCCGCTCGCGGCTCTCGCGCAGGGCCGCGCTCGAGGGGTGACGCACGAGCCCCAGCTCCGCGATCTGGAGCGCGAGCGCCGCGTCGCCGCGACCCTCGAGCTGGGTGGCGGTGCGCGCGAAGGCCTCGTCGCTCCCGCCGCCGATCGCATCGAGCGCCGCCGCCCACTCGCCGCGCGTGAAGGCGTCGAACCCCTCGCCGTTCGATTGCCAGTAGCCGGCGTGCTCGGCATACAGGCGCTGCACGAACGTGTCGCGAGCGATGAGGTAGGGCTGGACCGCGGCCGGCGCGTCGCGCAAAGAGTCCGGCAGGAAATCATCGTGCAGCACGTCCGCGAGGGGCCGCGCCGCGCGCGCGGCGGCCAGGGTGCGCTGGTAGAGCGCGCCGAACGCGTCGCGGAGGCCCGGCATCGCCTCCATCGTCAGGAGCGGCGTTAGCGGCACGTGGCCGTGGATGAGGCGGCGCGGGTGCAGCTCGAGCACCATCGCGATCGCGCCGAGATACCCCTCCGGCGAGCCCTCGGCCACGAATGGGGCCCCCACGTACGGCATGAAGGCATCGCCGACGAACAGCAGCTCGTGCTTCCGGTCCTGGATGAACAGCGCGTCGGGCGTCTCGCCGCTCTGCGCCGGGATGAGGGCGAGATCGAGGCCACCCTCGGTGAGCCTCTGCGGCGATCCGATCAGCCGGTCCGGCTTCACGTCCAGCCGCATCGCACCGGTCCCGAAGAACCAGCGAAACGGTCCGGGATAGTCCTTTGACCGCTGGAGCTCCTCCGGAAACCGGGCACTCGCGATGACGGTACCGCCCGGCTCGAGCACGGCGTTCAGGCCCCCCACGTGATCCCAGTGACCATGGGTCAAGATGACGTACTTGATGGGAGCTCGCGTGATCCGCCGCAGCGCCGCCACGGCGTCTCTCGCCGACTCCTCCGTCGTGCCGGCGTCGATGGCCACCACGAACCCGTCCGCGACGATGAACGCGAGGTTCGCGAAGTCGTACCCTTCGGCGACGTACACGCCTTCGGCCTCGCGAACGAGGCGCTTCGCGCCGAAGTGGAATCCTCTGTCCGCGTCCACGGACAGATCCCCGAGCACGCGGGGTTCCAGAGGGTCGTCCAGCGAGGCGAGCCCGGCGCGATCGAGCATCTCCCGAGAGCGGCGCTGGTCCCCCTGCGTCCGGTAGGCCGCCGCCAGGCCACGGTAGATCCCGCGATCGAGGCCGAGCGGAAGGTCGATCCGATGGTCCAGGCACCAATCGAGATCCTCGATGGCCTGAGATGCCTTGTGGAATCGCGACGGCAGATCGGCGAGCACGAGGCCCCGGGCGAGCCGCCCGAGCACCGGCTCGGCGGCGGCTCCGTCGTCGAGCTTGCGGATCGCGTCTTCGACCCATGCCACCCGTTTGAGCACCGACACGTCGTTCGCGACGCGCGCCTGCATCGCGGCCTGCAGCGCCCCGAAGATCGCGCGCCGGTTCGGTTGCTGCTCGGAGAGGCGCCCGAAGTACTGGTATCCCTCCCATTCGCGGTGGGTCGCCATGAGCTGCTGCATCGTGACGAGCACCAGGACGGTCTCGGAGTTCGGATAGGCGCTCGCCGTCATCAGCGCGGAGAGCGGACGTTGCTGCGTGACGGGCGGCTTCTGCGCCGGCGGGTTCCCGCGGCACGATGCGAGCAGGAGCGAGCACGACGCCGCCAGGGCTGCCCGGCGGGCGCTCGAGGGATTCAGCTTCGCCATTTCATCCTCGCTTGTGGTTCGCGTCGGGATGAACGTGAGGGTCCGCGCCATAGCCCGCTTGAACGAACTGGCTGCGAGATCGCAGCCGCCGCAGCCCGACGTAGGCAGCCCTGCAAACAGACCCCGGATCGCAGCCAGTTCGGTCCTACGTCTCCGTCTCCGTCGCGCCTCACCCGGAGGATTTCCCCAGGCTGCTCGATCGCATGGGGGAGTACATGCGCAAGCCCTACGATTGGTCGACGGAGGTGAGCAAGCTGACGATGCCGGTGATGCTCGTCTTCGGTGACGGCGACATGTTCCGGCCCGAGCACATCGTGAGTTCTATCAGCTCCTCGGCGGCGGGCTCCGAGACGCGGGCTGGGTGCGCGAACACATGTCGCAGAACCGGCTCGCGATCCTCCCAACCTCACTCACTACGAGGTCTTCCAGTCTCCCGAGCTCGCGGCGGTCGCCCTGCCGTTCCTGAACGGCGAAGGCCGCGCCCGGCAGTGGACGAGCAACTGACGACGCGATCGACGCCGCGCACATGAGCCGTACGTTCCGGCGGATGTTCGGCGTGCCTCCGTCCGAGGTGCGACGGCGTAGCCAGTCCGTGCATGACGGCTGACGGCTCGGGCGGCATCTTCCCGCGCATGGTCCCGTTCATCGTTCTCGCCGCCTCGTCCCTCCTGTTCCGGGCGCTCGGCGCCCTCGCCATCCCGTCGTTCCGGAGCTCGGTCACGTCCCTGCGCTGGGCGCTCTCGGTGATGTTCCTCGTCACCGCAGCGGCTCACTTCGGCGCTCGCCGTCCCGACCTCGTCCGGACGGTCCCTCCCTCGTTTCCGGAGGCGGAGCTGCTCGTGACGCTCACTGGCGTCGCCGAGCTCCTCGGCGCGGCGGGGCTCCTCGTCCCGCGGCTCGCGCCGTGGGCAGCGGCCGGGCTCGCGCTCCTGCTCGTCGCGATGTTCCCCGCGAACGTACACGGTGCACGCCATCGGCGGCGCGATCGCCCGCGCGTTCGCCCACGAGGGAGCGACGGTGTTCCTCGCCGACTGCGTTCCGCGGGATCCCCCGACACCCCCGACGTCCAGGAGACGTTCAAGCATCACGCGGAGGCCGAGGGCGTGACGCTCGAGAGGTTCATGGCCCACGCGGGCAGCGGAACGTTGCTGGGTCGGTTGCCGACGAGCGCGGAGGTGGCGAACGTCGCGACGCTCATGGCGTCTGATGGGACCAGCGCGATGACAGGGACCTTCGTCAACGTGACGTGTGGCTCCCGCGCCGACTAGTCCCGGAGCTTCAGGCAGGCGCTCGAAGTTCTTCACAATCGCGACACGGCGCTTCGCGGCCGAGAGGCAACTTCGTCGCACGTTCACATTACGCGCGCCGAGCCGGCTACAGTGACGCGTCGCTGGCGCGCGGCGGCGGGCCGGCGAGGCGGCTCGCCAGCTGCGGGCTGCACCTCATCGGGCGCAGCACGGAGGGCGCCGCCCCGATCATGCGCTTGAAGGTCCGGCTCATGTGGGAGGCGTCGGCGAAGCCCGCGGTGTGCGCGGCTTCCCCGAGCGGGCTTCCGTTCACGATGGCGACGGCCGCGCGCTGGACCCTGAGCCAGGACAGGTACGGCCTGAGGGGGATCCCGACGGATTCGGTGAACACGTGCATCAGTCGGCTGGGCGACAGACCGACGGCGCGGGCGAGCGCGTCGAGCGAGGTGGCGTCGTCGACGCCACTGGAGTGGAGCATCCGCAGGAGCCTTCGCACCCGCGGGTGGATCGGGCGCTGCGAGACGGGGCGGGGGACTCCCAGCACGCAAGCGGCGTTGTCGACCCAACCCTCCGCGCCCGAGCTCAGGATCGTGCGCGGAACGACGTCTCGGACCAGCGCGGACCGCTCCTGCGCGGACAGGAGTCGCACCGGGCGCTCGAGCAGGGGCCGGAACGTCAACCCCGCGTCGCTCTCCGGGTCGAGGAAGACGATCAGGACCTCGGTGCCGTCCGAATCGATGGCGTGCGGCGCGTCCGACGACGTGAGAACGCCGGCGGCGGTCGTCCATCGGTCGAGCGACGAGGGGCGAACGCGGAGCTCGCGGTCGATCGACAGCACGAAGTGCAGCGAGTGGTGGGAGTGCAACAAGCCCCGGAAGCCCGGTCCCCGCGTGGCGAGCACGGGCGGCCACACGGTCACGTCCATCCCGGCGGGAAGGAATGGCAGGCGCATGGGACGGAGCTAAGGCGCGGCGCCGCGCCCCGCATCCGGAACGATCCGCGGACCCCGGACCCCCGGCCGGCCCCGGGACGGGACCCCGACCGAGGGAAGTTTACCCGGACCGACCCCCGGACCCCGACCGAGGGAAGTTTCCCGGACCCCAGGACCCCGACCGAGGGAAGTTTCCCGGACGCAGTCCAGGCCGGACCCCGACCGAGGGAAGTTTCCCCGGACGCGAGGTCCACTGCGCGGACGGTGCATCCGGGCCAACACCACGAAATCCGGGCGCAGCGAACAGGCACCGCCCTTGCCCTGTGCGCGCGGGATGACCGCTCCTCGTCAGGTTCTCGAAGGCACCACCTATCTCGTCACGCGCCGCACCTCGGAGCGCCGCTTCTTCTTGCGGCCGTCGAAGCAGACGACCGCGATCTTCGGTTACCTCCTCGCGGTCGTCAGCGAGCGCTACGGCATCCTCCTCCACGCCGTCTGCGTGCTGTCGAATCACTTCCACATCGTCCTGACCGACCCCCACGCGCGGCTGCCCGAGTTCCACCGCGACCTCGACGCTCTCGTCGCGCGCGCGGTCAACTGCTCCCTCGGACGCTGGGAGGCGCTCTGGGAGCGGGACAGCTACAGCGCGGTCCGGCTCGAGACCCCCGACACCGTCCTCGAGAAGATGGTCTACGTCCTCGCGAACCCGGTGGCCGCCGGCCTCGTGCGCCGCGGCAGCGACTGGCCCGGGCTCTGGTCGGACCCGAGGCTCATCGGAGGGGAAGGCGTCGTATTCGAGCGGCCGACGGACTTCTTCCGCGCGGACGGGCCGCTGCCCGCGACCGCCCGCCTGCGGTTCCATCCGCCTCCCGGCTTCGAGAATACCCCCGAGCTCGTCGCCGAGCTCCTCCGCCGCGTCCGGGAGGCGGAGGACCGCGCCGCCGCCGACCTCGCGGCGAGCGGCCGCTCCTTCATGGGCGTCGCCCGTGTCCTCGCGCAGAAGCCGTACGCGCGCCCCGCGCCGGGCGAGCCTCGCCGCGGCCTCAGTCCCCGCGTCGCGTGCAGGAACAAGTGGAAGAGGATCGAGACTCTCCTCCAGCTCGCCGGGTTCCGCTCGGCGTACCGCGACGCGCTCGCTGCCTGGAGAGCCGGCGTGCGCGACGTCACGTTCCCACCGGGGACCTGGTTGATGCGCGTCCAGCATCGCGTCTGCTGTCCCGCGCCGGCCTGAGAGCCCTCCTGTTCTTCCGCTATCTGCCGGCGGTCCTCGTGAGAGGCACCGCCCGCGAACCTTTGCCACCGATGGTCTTCGAGCCGTTGCGCGGCGTGCGCGGCGTCGCTCCGGACGCGCGATCTCGCCTCGGCGCACTGTCTCCGGCCGCCCCCGCGCCGTCGCGTGACGCCGAATGCTCTTCCGGAGCTCCGCACCTTGCGTCGGGTAGACGCTCACGACCTAACGACCCTCGGTCGGGGAGTAGATCTCACGAGCTAACGACCCTCGGTCGGGGAGTAAGACCTCACGACCTAACGACCCTCGGTCGGGAGTAGGGGAGTAGACCTCACGACCTAACGACCCTCGGTCGGGGAGAAGGAACCGAACCCCGCACGCCAGCTCCTCTCGTATCGAGGAGCCTGCGGGCCGTCTTACCGGACGATGTCCGGGGTAGGTCACGGAGTGCGACGGCGGCGGAGACGGTCGCCCTGCCGCGACGCCCGCCCCCTCTCACCCCGCGATCGCGCTCCCCGCGAGGGCCTCCAGCGCGCGCACCATCGCCGAGTGGTCCTGGCGCCCGCCGCCCATCGCCTTCACCGCGTTGAAGAGCTGCTGCGCGTTGGCCGTGCCGGGGAGGGCCATCCCCATCGCCTTCGCGCCCTGGAGCGCGTTCTCGAGGTCCTTCTGGTGCAGCTCGATCCGCGCGCCCGGCTCGAAGTTCCGCTCGATCATGCGCTGGCCGTGGACCTCGAGCACGCGCGACGCGGCGAACCCGCCGAGGAGCGCCTGGCGGACCTTCGCCGGATCGACCCCCGCCTTCGCGGCGAAGAGGAGCGCCTCCCCGACCGCCTCGATGGTGAGGGCGACGATGATCTGGTTCGCGACCTTGGCGGTCTGCCCCGCGCCGTTCGGCCCGACGTGGGTGACGTTCTTCCCGAGCAGGTCGAGCAGCGGCTTCACGCGCGCGAACCCGGCCTCGGTCGCACCCACCATGATCGTGAGGCTCGCGCTGCGGGCGCCCACGTCGCCTCCCGACACCGGGGCGTCGAGGTACTCGCACCCGAGTCCGTTCACGCGGCCGGCGAGCTCCCGCGTGGCGATCGGCGAGACCGAGCTCATGTCCACGAAGACCTTGCCGCTCGACAGCCCCGCCGCGACCCCGTCCACGCCGAACAGGACCTGCTCGACGTCGCCGGTGTCCGGGACCATGCAGAAGACCACCTCCGAGCGCTGCGCCACCTCCCGGCCGCTCGCGCAGGCGAGGCCGCCCGCGTCGACGAGCTCCCGCGGCACGCCGCTGCGGCTGAAGAGGTGCAGCCGGTGGCCGCCCTTCATGAGGTTCCGGGACATCGGGCGCCCCATGATCCCGAGCCCGACGAAGCCGACGTCAGCCATGTGCGACCTCCCCGAAGGTGACCCCTGCGCCTCGCGGCAGGCCCGCGCGCGGCCGCGACATGCGGCCGGCCCCGGCACCGTCATCGCCACTCCTCCATCCAGGAGAGACCCGCGACGGTCCCGGCCCGCGGCCGGTACTCGCAGCCGATCCACCCGCGGTAGCCGATCCGGTCGAGGTGGCGCAGGAGGAACCCGAAGTTCACCTCGCC
Organism: uncultured delta proteobacterium; assembly: GCA_963736795.1. Lineage (GTDB taxonomy): Bacteria > Myxococcota > Myxococcia > Myxococcales > Anaeromyxobacteraceae > Anaeromyxobacter. The sequence continues at coordinate 134,119 of CAVTRF010000005.1, forward strand.
GGTCCCGGGCTCGCTCCGCGCCGGCGGGTCGGCGATCTGCACGTGACCGATCCCGGCGAGCCGCCGCTCGAGCGTCGCGGCGAGGTCGCCCTCCACGATCTGCATGTGGTACACGCCGCTCGAGGAACGGCACCTCTCCGAAGAGCATCGTCAGGTTCGCCGCGAAGCGGGGCATCTCGAGCCACCTCCGTCGTCAGCCGACGAGCAAGACGGTGCAGGAGCGGGCGCCGTGCGCGCCGATCACGAGCGCCTGCTCGATGTCCGCGGTCTTCGACGGCCCCGCGACGAACGTGCCGAACCCCGCCCCCGGGAACGCGAGGCGCCGGTAGGCCTCGTGGAGGTCGTGCACCACGGCGGCGGCCGGGACCACGAGCGCGAGGTGCTCGGCGACGACGAAGACGCCGCGCGGCCGGAGCGCCTCGCCGGCGAGCCACACCGCGCCGTTCTCGGCCACGGCGAGCGCGCCGGGCAGCACCGCGAGCCCGAGCCCCTCGAGGGCGTGGGCGTCCCGCGCGGCGGCGAGGTCCACGTCCCCGGGGACCGCCTCCACCGCCGAGGCGACCCGCGTCGCGCCGACCTCCAGGGCGAGCGCGGCGACCGCAGCCGGGAGCCCCGCTGCGTCCGGGACGCGGACGAGCTTCCCCGCCACCGCGAGCACCATCTCGGAGAGCTTCGCGACCGGGTCGTCCCAGCGCACCCCGACGCGGGTGAGATCGGGCGCCGGCGCGGTGGGGGGCGCCGCCGCCCGCAGCGCGTCGAGGATGCGCCGGCGGCTGTCCGCGCTACCCACGCCCGCCCCCTCGCGTCCGGCGCCACGTGTCGCGGAAGCTCTCCTCGGGCGCCGCGGGCAGCTCGCGCCGGCGGCCCCAGACGTTGAGGCGTCCGTAGAGGAGGGCGCGCGGGAGCGTCCGGAGCCCGAGGCGCAGGAGGCGCCCGCCCGCCTCGTACAGCGCGCGGTGCGCGAGCACGAACGCGAGGAGGCGCATCCCGATCCGCTTCCCGGGCGAGACGAGCCCTCGCGCCGCGAGCGTCCGCCGCTGCCCGAGCAGCGCGCCGTGGAGGTCGATCTTCACCGGGCACACGGCGTCGCACGAGCCGCAGAGCGTGGACGCGAACGGCAGCGTCCTGTGCGCGGCGGGGTCCCGCGCCGCCGCCAGGATCGACCCGATCGGCCCCGGCACGACCCAGCCGTAGCTGTACCCGCCGCTGCGGCGGAACACCGGGCACGTGTTCATGCAGGCGCCGCAGCGGATGCAGGCGAGCGCGCCGCGGACGGACGGGTCGGCGAGGAGGGCCGAGCGGCCGTTGTCGACGATGACGACGTGCAGCTCGCCGCCTTCCATCGGCCCCTGGAAGTGCGAGGTGTACGTCGTGATCGGCTGTCCGGTCGCCGAGCGCGCGAGGAGCCGCAGGAGCACGGCGAGGTGCTCGAGCCGAGGGACGACCTTCTCGACGCCCATGCACGCGATGTGGAGCGGCGGCAGGGACGTGCCCATGTCCGCGTTCCCCTCGTTCGTGCAGACGACGACGCCACCCGTCTCGGCGACGGCGAAGTTGACGCCCGTGATCCCCGCCTCGGCGGCGAGGAACCGCTCGCGCAGGTGCCGGCGCGCCGCCTCGGTGAGCGCCTTCGGGTCCGCGAGGCCGGCGGGCGTCCCGAGCTTCTCGTGGAACAGCGCGCCGATCTCCTCGCGCTTGCGGTGGATCGCAGGGAAGATGATGTGCGACGGCGGTTCGCCGGCGAGCTGGACGATGCGCTCGCCGAGGTCGGTGTCCACGACCTCGACGCCGCGGGCGCCGAGGTACTCGTTGAGCCCGCACTCCTCGGTCAGCATCGACTTCGACTTCACGACGCGCCGGACCCGCCGCTCGGAGAGGATGCGGTGGACGATGGCGTTGTGCTCCGCGGCGTCGGCGGCCCAGTGCACCTGCGCGCCGCGCGCGACGGCGTTCCGCTCGAACTCCTCGAGCAGCTCGGGCAGCCGCCCGCGCGCGTGCGCCCGGATGGCGGCCGCCGCGTCCCGCAGCGGCTCCCAGTCGGGCACGAGCGACGCGGCGCGGTCGCGCTTGTCCCGCACGAACCAGAGCGCCTGGTCGTGCCAGCGCGCGCGCGGCTCGTCCGCGACGAACCGCGCCGCCGCGTCCGGGTGGCCGCCGGTGGCGCGTGCGCCGCTCACGGCAACGCCTCGGAGAGCACCTCGGCCACGTGCATGAACCGGAGCGGGCGGCGCTCTCGCCGCGCGATCCCCTCGAGGTGCATGAGGCAGGAGACGTCGGTGCCGGTCACGATCTCCGCGCCCGCGCGGACGTGATCCTCCACCCGGTCCTTGCCCATGAGCCCGCTGACCGCCTCCTCGGCGAGGGCGAAGGTGCCGCCGAACCCGCAGCACTCGTCCGCCCGCGCGAGCGGCACGAGGTCGATCCCCCCGAGCGTGCGCAGCAGCGCGTCCACCTTGTTCGTCCGGGGCAGCATCCGCTCGCTCGGGACCCCGAGCCCGAGCTCGCGCAGCCCGTGGCAGCTCTGGTGCAGCGCGACCCGGTGCGGGAAGCGCCCCTGCGCCCCGCGGACGCCGAGGACGTCGACGAGGAACTCGCAGAGCTCCCACGTCCGCGCCTTCAGCTGCTCGAACCCGGGCGCGCCGGCCGAGGAAGGCGTCGTAGTGGTTCCGCACCATCGAGGTGCAGCTCCCCGACGGGCAGACCACCGCCTCGAACCCGCCGAACACCTCGAGGAACCGGCGCGCGAGCGGCTCCGCCGCCGCGGCGAGGCCCGCGTTCGCCATCGGCTGGCCGCAGCAGGTCTGCTCCTCGGGGAACGCGACCTCGACCCCGTGCGCCTCGAGCACGCGCACCGCCGCGAGCGCCGCCCGCGGCCAGAGCTGGTCCACGTAGCACGGTACGAACAGGGCGACGCGCACCGCCGCAGCATGCCAGAGTCGACGCGCGGAACTGAAGCGCCACGCCCCGCCTCATCGGGGGGAGGGAGCGGGCGGACGGGCCCGGTCCAGCGGCTGCGGCGTGCTCCGGAGGCCGGTCGCGAGCTCGACCGTGAAGGTCGAGCCGCCGCCGGGCGAGCTCTCGACGCGCACCGACCCACCCTGCGCCTCCACGATCTGCCGGACGATCCAGAGCCCGAGGCCGAACCCGCCGTAGTGCCTTCGCGAGACCGCCCTCTCGAATCGCTGGAAGATCCGCCGCTGGTCCGCCTCGGAGATTCCGATCCCCCGGTCGCTGACGGAGAGCACCGCCGTCGCGGGGCCGCGCGGCTCGACCCGGACGTCGATCGGCTGCCCCGGGCCGTACTTGATCGCGTTCGAGAGGAGGTTCGTGAGCACCTGGTCGAGCCGGGTCCGGTCCCAGCGCCCGCGCGCCCGCTCCGAGGTGAGACGGACCTCGCACCCGGCTCGCCGCGCCTCGTCCGCGAACCGCTCCACGACCTCCTGCGCCACCTCGGCGAGGTCGGTCTCCTCGATCTCGAGGTCGAGCCGCCCCGCGCTGATGCGGGAGATGTCGAGCAGGCTCGAGACGAGCCGGGTGAGCCGATCGACGCTGCGCCGGATGAGGTCGGCCTTCGCCTGCACCTGGTCGAGCGCACCGCGCCGCGCGGCGTTCCGCAGGCTGTCGGTGTGCAGGACGAGCGAGGTGAGCGGCGTCTTGAGCTCGTGCGAGGCGATCGACACGAACTCGTCTCGCGCGGCGACTGCCTCCTGGGCGCGCCGGTAGAGGCGCGAGGTGTCCACCGCGGCGGCGACCAGCCGGGCGAGGTCCTCCGCGAGCGGGACGTCCCCGCGGTGGAACGTCGCGCGCGAACCTGCGGCGACGAGCACGATCGCCCCGAGCGGCTCGCCGCGCGCGAGGAGCGGCACCGTCAGCACGTCGTTCGCCGCGAGGTCGGCGAGGACGGCGGACGCCGACGCGGAGGCGCCACCCTGCGCGAGCGCGGCCGGGCTCGCGTGGACGGGCTCCGCGCGGGCGATCGCGGCGGGCACGCCGAGCGGACCGGTCGTCGCGGGGCCCTCGCCGTGCAGCCGCTGCACGAGGCGTCGCGCGACCTCGGCGTCGCGATGCCCGGCGCTCCAGGTCGGGCCCTGCGGCTCGAGGAGGAGGACGAGGCAGGCGTCGGCGATCCGCGCCGCGGCGAGGGCGGCGACCTCCGCGACCGTGGTCTCGTACGCGGTGGACGCGGAGAGCGCCTTGCCGGCGTCGGCGAGGAACGCCGAGCGGCGCGCGGCCCGCTCCGCTCGTGCCCGCGCACGGGCGTCCCCGCGCGTGATCAAGAAGAGGAGCGCCGCCACCGCGAGCCCGACCGCGAGGACGGCGCCCGGCAGCGCCCGCTCGGTCCGCGACGCGAACCCGCGCGTCGCGATGAAGCGCAGCGTCCACGGGCGCCCCGCGATCTCGAGCCGCTCGACCCGCTCGCGGATCGGCGCCCCCTCGAGCTCGCCGGACTCGTGGAGGAGGGCGGATCCGTCGAGCCGGGTGCCGTCGTGAACCGCGAACCCCACCGAGTGCGCGTCGCGCGCCTGCAGCGTGCCGGAGAGGAGGTCAGTCGCGCGGAACGGGGCGTAGACCCAGCCGACGAGGAACCTCGCGCGGTCCTCGGGCGATCCCGGCAGACGCCCGTAGATCGGAAGGTACATGAGGAAGCCCGCCTGGCGCTCGGAGCCCGCCTCCTGGACGAGCTCGACGCGCGCGCTCGCCGCGACGTCGCCGGTGTCGCGCGCGCGCAACATCGCCTCGCGCCGCGTCGGATCGGCGAGCATGTCGTAGCCGATCGCCCGCTGGTTGCGCCAGTCGAGCGGCTCGAGCTGGACGATCGAGGAGTAGAGCTCGCGCTGGCCCGACGGCCAGACCCGGTACTCGGGCCAGCGCCCGCCGCGCATCCGCGCCTCGTGCGCGGCCAGCTCGGACGGGTAAAGCAGCTTCGAGAACCCGATCCCCTGGATCCCCGGATAATGGAGGCCGATCTGGAGGCTCTCCACGAAGCGGGCGAAGGTCCCGTCATCCGGCTCCTCCCCGACGCCGTCGAAGAGCCCGCGCGTCGCCCGGAGCATCGCCGTGTACGCCTCCATCCGGCTGCGGAGCGCGTCCACGCTCCCGGAGACCTCGGCGCCGAACCGCGCCTCCTGCTGCGCCTCCACCGCGCGCGCGACGTAGGCCGCCGCCGCGGCCGCGCACACGATCCCGGTGAGCAGGACCGCCGCCGGCACGGCGAGCGGCCGCAGGCGGCCAGTCAGGGAAGCGGGCGGGTGCTCCATCGGACTCACGGAAGGATGATCACGGATCGGTGCCCCGACCGGCGCGGCCCGGATGGGGCCGCGCGGAAGCGGCCGGCCGGCGCGGTCCGCCGCTGCGCGGCGGCGTCGAGCGTCAGCTCCGGTCCGGGGTCCTGCCCGGTTCGCGATCGAGCTCCTGGTCCTCGAACGAGACGGGGTCCTCGAGCGCCTCGAGGTGGGTGAACACGTTCGCGTGCGGGAGCGCAGCGGAGATCTCGAGCTCGAGCTCCTCGCAGAGCGCGTGGCCGCGCTGCACCGTCCACGTGCCGGGGACGAGGACATGGAGCGTCACGAACCGTCTCGCTCCGGCCTGGCGCGTGCGGACCGCGTGAAACGTCACCTCGGTGGACTCGTGGCGCGCGAGCACCGCCCGGACAGCCAGCTGCTCGTCCGGCGCGAGCGCTCGATCGAGCAGGCCGCGCGTCGAGCGGCGAACGAGCTTCGCGCCGGACCAGAGGATGTGGATCGCCACCCCGATCGCGATGAGCGGGTCGAGCACCGCGTAGCCGGTGACGCCGACCGCGCCGATCCCGGCGAGCACGCCGGCGGACGTCCAGACGTCGGTCATGAGGTGGTGCCCGTCCGCCTCGAGCGCGATCGAGTGGTGCCGGCGCGCGGCGGAGAGGAGGACCCGCGCGACGCCGAGGTTCACGAGCGAGGCCGCGACCGAGACGGCGAGCCCGAGGCCGACGTCCTCGAGCGGTTGCGGCGCGCGCAGGCGCTGGGCGGCCGTCCAGCCGATCGCCGCCGCAGCGACGAGGATGAGGATCCCCTCCGCGCCGCTCGAGAGGTACTCCGCCTTCCCGTACCCGAACGCGTGTTCGTCGTCCGGCGGCCGGGCGGCGAGCCCGATCATCCCCAGGGTGAACAGCGCCGCCGCGAGGTTCACGAGCGACTCGAGCGCGTCGGAGAGGAGCCCGACCGAGCCCGTCAGGCGGTAGGCCAGGGTCTTCAGGCCGATCGTGACGATCGCGGCGGCGATGGAGAGCCACGCGAACCGCGCGAGCGAGGGAGTTCCCGGAGGCACGCGCCCGTTTACCACGAACCTCTCCGCCCCGGCGGGGCAGACGCGCGGTCCGGCGCACCGACGAGAGGCGCTCTACCGGCCCCGGCTCCGGTGCTGCCAGCGGGCGACCTCGTGGACCTCGGCCGGGGGGCGAAGCAGCGCGAGCACGAGGGCCTTCGCGCCGAGGACCACCTCGCCCGCGAAGCAGGAGGCGAGCACGGCCCCGAGCACCATCGCGGGCATCGCGCCCGCGATGAAGAAGCCCCCGGTCGCCATGACGACCGTCACGATGACGAGCCAGCGATCCCCGACCTCGAGTGGCGCGAGCGCCGGCGAGAGCTCGGTGACGCCGTCGGGCCGGTTTCTGATCCACACCCCGCGCATGGCAACTCGCTTCCTCCCATATCTGTATACGTGCGTCATTGCGCCGCGCAACTCCCCCAGGCGCGGGACGCGTGCAGCGAGGTAACCTCCCGGGTGGGGGCGGCTCACGGCGCCCGCACGGAGCTCGAGGGAGCCGAGCACTCCCCGTTCAAACGGAGGTCACATGAAGGGGCAGCGCGCCGTCCTCGTCCCGTTCGCGGTGCTCGCGGCTCTCGCAGCGGTCGCGGCACGGGCCGAGGCGGTCGATACGGGTCAGCTCGTCCCGGAGGCGACGCTCAAGACGGTGGACGGTGGCTCCGGGCCGCTCGTCGAGCGCGGGTCCGCGGCGACCGCGATCCTGTTCTTCCGCGCCGAGCAGGAGCGGTCCCTCGACACGCTCCGGACGATGGCCCAGTGCCAGCCGCAGCTCGCCGGGAAGCCGGTCCGGTGGGTCGGGGTCGTTCCGGGCGACACCGTCCCGGCGGACGCGAAGGCGGCGGTCGTGGCGAGCCGGATGAAGCTCCCGGTGCTGGTGGACGCGGGGGACGCGATCTACGCCGCCCTCGGTGTCCGGATGCACCCGGGGATCGCGATCGTGGACCGGGCGCGCCGCCTCGTCGCCTACGAGCCGTACCACCAGGTGGACTACTGCGGGATCGTCGTCGCACGGGTCCGCCGCGCGCTCGGCGAGATCTCCGAGGCCGAGGTCGCGAAGGCGGTCGAGCCGGCCAAGTCGGCGCTCCCCGGCGACGACCCCACCGGCGTCGCGCGGCGCAACGTGTCGTTCGGGCGCAAGCTCCTCGGCGCGAAGGCGTTCGCGGCGGCCCACGAGAGCGCGCGCAAGGCCATCCTCACCGCGCCGCTCGCGGCGGCGTGGACGCTCGAGGGCGAGGTGTTCGCGGCCGAGGGGAAGTGCCCCGACGCGCTGAAGGCGTTCGACCGGGCCCTCGTGCTCGACCCGAAGGACGCCGCCGCCTCGTCCGGCAAGCAGGCCTGCACGCGCTGAGCGAGCGGGCGGCTCGGCGGGCGCGACCTCTGCGAAGGCGGAGCGACTGTCACCCCGCCCTCGCAGAGGACCTACCTTGTCGACGGGGAGCCATGCGCCTGCGCTCGCGCCGCCTCGTCATCCCCTCGTCGCGGTCGCGCTCGTCCTCGTGGCGGCCCGGCTCGCGCTCGACCCGTACGCGACCTTTCGCACCCGGCGCGCGCTCGCCGGGCTCGAAGGGATGGACGCGCGCTTCTCCGACGTCGTCGGTGAGCCTGCTCGACCTCTCGTACGAGATCCGCGATCTGCGGATCGAGAAGCGGACGGGCGCCGGGAAGGCGCTGCCCTTCTTCGAGGCGGAGCGGATCGAGTTCGGGCTCCTCGGGCGGGAGCTGCTCCGCCGTCACCTCGTCGCCCGCATCGAGCTCGACCGCCCGAAGCTGAACCTCGTCCAGGCGAGCGGCGAGAAGGAGCAGGCGTCGCAAGCGGCGCGGCCGGGCGTCTCGGCCGCCGAGGTGGCGAGGAGGAGCGCGCGGGCGCCGGGCCAGGAGGTGCACGAGGTGCCCGGCCTCGGGGCGAAGCTGGGCGAGCTCGCCCCGTTCCTCGCGGACCGCATCCAGGTCCGCCGCGGCGAGGTCCTGTGGATCGACGCGCGCGAGCCCGGGAAGCCGCGGCTCTGGTTTCACGGCGTCGAGGCGACGCTCGAGAACGTCGCGACGCGGCCCGCGCTCTCGCGCGGCGAGCCGACCGTGCTCGCCGCGCGCGGGACGCTCCAGCGGACCGGGCGGCTCTCGTTCTTCGCGACGGCGGATCCACGCGCGAAGAAGCTCACCTTCGCCGGGCAGGGCAGGGTCGAGGGCTTCCAGCTCGCCGAGCTCGGAGAGCTGCTCGCGGAGAAGGAGGACGTCGTCCCGGACAAGGGGGTGCTCGACATGTCGCTCCGCTTCCGCGCCGTGGACGGGCAGCTGTCGGGCGGCGTCCGGCCGATCCTGAAGGACGCGGGCACGCGCGCCGCGAAGCCGGGCCTCGGCCCGAAGCTGAAGTCGTTCCTCGCCGACGCATCGCTCCAGATCTTCAAGGACGACGTGCCGGGCCGGGAGGCGGTCGCGACGACGATCCCGATCGCCGGCCGGGTGGACGATCCCGACCTGCAGCTCCTCCCGACGGTCCTCGGAGTCGTCCGGAACGCGTTCGTCCGCGGCCTCTCCGACTCGCTCGAGGGTCTGCCGCCCCCGAAGGCGAAGGAGCCGGAGGGCGTCGTCCACCAGGCGCGCCGCGCCCTCTCGCGGGCAAGGGCCAGCAGCCGCGGGCGCAGCCCGAGCCGGGGGAAGTGAGGCTCCGCGCGCGGACGGCCCTCGTCGTCGCGACCCTCGCCGGGACCGCCGCGTGCAGCCGCGTGAAGCAGGTGCCCTCCGACCAGGGAAAGCCCGAGGCGGAGGCGCCGCCGGACTCGGCCGGGAAGGGCGTGCCGCCGCGCGGCGCGAGCCCTCGGAGTTCCCGCTGCACCCGACGCGCTCCTCGCCGACGGCGCGGTCCGCGAGATCCAGCGCGCGCTCGCCGGGCGCGGGCTCCTGCGCGGCCACCGAGAAGGCGACCTCGACGCCCCGACCTCCGCTGCGCTGCGGAAGTTCCAGGCCGACGAGGGGCTCGCCGCGACGGGGTTCCCGGACCGCGAGACGGTGCGGCGGCTCGGGCTCGATCCCGAGGAGGCCTACCGGACCTCGGGGCAGTCGCCGCGTCGCTGACGCAGCCGCAGCGGTCCGACGAACGCCGCGGGCGCTCTCGACGCGGACTCATCCGCCGCGACGGATGGCCAGCCGCAGATGGCGGGTGCAGCGCGTCCCGGGCACGTTAGGAACGTGGATCCGGGCGTCTACCTGGGACGTCTTGCGAACCGCCCCGTGTCTGGCATATAGGAGGACCGTCCGTCATCTAAGACAGCGGAGATCACATGCCCTCGAGCTCGCCGGTCCGCCTCCGTCTCCTCGTCGCCGCGCTCGTCGCTGCGGCCGCAGTCCACGCGCCCTCGACCCGCGCCGCGCCGCCGCCGGCCGGACCGATCGAGGTGACGCTCGTCTCGTACGCCGTCGCGAAGCCGCTCTTCGCGAAGGTCATCCCCGAGTTCCAGCGCGCCTGGAAGGCGCAGACCGGCCAGGACGTCCGGTTCAAGGAGTCGTACGGTCCGTCCGGCGCGCAGACGCGCTCCATCGTCGGCGGTCTCGAGGCGGACGTCATGGCGACGAACCTTCAGACCCTCGTCGCGCCGCTCGTGGACGCCGGACTCGTGAAGCCCGACTGGGCGACCCGGCTGCCGAACGGCGCCTCGCCGGCGTCGTCGGTGATCGCCGCGATCGTCCGGGCCGGCAACCCCAAGAAGATCGCGACCTGGGTGGACATCGCCGCGCCCGGCGTCGAGGTCGTCGCGATCAACCCGAAGACCTCGGGCAACGCGCGGTGGGGCGTCCTCGCCGGCTACGGCGCGCTCCTGCGAGAGAAGGACGCCACCGCGGCGAGCGCGTGGGTGGAGGCGCTCGTCCGGAACACCCGCACCCTCGCGAGCGGCGGGCGCGAGGCGACGGACGCCTTCGTGAAGAACGGCATCGGCGACGTGCTCCTCACCTTCGAGAACGAGGCGCTCTTCGCGTCGAAGGCGAGCGGGGAGCCCATCGAGTACGTGGTCCCGACGACCAACGTGCGGACCGACTTCCCGGTGGTCGTGGTGGACCAGGTGGTCGATCGCCGAGGCACCCGCGCGGTGGCGGAGGCGTTCGCGAAGTTCCTGTTCGGCCCGCGGGCCCAGGCGCTCTACGCCGAGGCCGGGTACCGGCCGGTGGACGAGGCGGCCCGCAAGGCCGCCGGCCCGAAGTTCCGCGAGGTGACGAAGCTCTTCTCCGTGAGCGACGTCGGGGGCTGGGCGAAGATCGACGCCGCGCTGTTCGCCGACGGCGCGCTCTACGATCGGGCTCAGGCGGCGCGCGGCGGCCGCTGATGCGAGCCCCGGCGGAAGCGATCCCGCCGCCCGCCGGCGCACGCGACGCCCGCCGGCGCTGGCGGCCGTCGCGGCTCGAGCTCTTCGTCCTCGTCTACCTCGCGCTCACCGGCGCCGTGCCGCTCGCCGCGGCGCTCCTCCAGCTCGTCCGGACGTCGCCGTCGGACACCTGGCGCGCGGTCACCGCGCCCGCCGCGGTCGCCGCGATGTCGCTCTCGGTGAAGGTCGCGCTCCTCTGCGCGGCGCTCAACGCGCCCCTCGGGCTGCTCGTCGCGTGGGTGCTCGGACGGTACCGCTTCCCGGGGCGCCGGCTCCTCGACGCGCTCGTGGACCTGCCGCTCGCGATCCCGGGGGTGGTCGCCGGGATCTCCTTCATGTCGCTCTTCGGCCCCTCGGGCGCAGTGGGCCGGGCGGTCGGGGCGGCGTTCGCCCCCGGCGGCCTCCTCGCCTTCACCGGGCTCGGCGCGCCGAGGCTCGTCGGGACCCGGGCCGGGCTCGTCCTCGCCGGCCTCTACGTCACGCTCCCGTTCGTCGTCCGGACCGTCCAGCCGGTCGTCATGTCGCTCGAGCGCGAGGCCGAGGAGGCGGCGGGGGTCCTCGGCGCCTCCGCGGTCCAGCGCTTCGTGCGGATCGTGCTCCCGGAGCTCGCGCCGGCGATCGCGGCGGGCTTCGGCCTCGCCTTCGCGCGGTCGATGAACGAGTACGGGGTCGCGGTGCTCGTCTCGGGCAACGTCGCGTACGAGACGCTCGTGGCGCCCGTCTACGTCTACCAGCGCGTCGAAGCGTACGACTACGCCGGCGCGACCGGGGTCGCGGCGACGCTCCTCGCGCTGTCGCTCGCGGTGCTCGCCGCCGCCCACGCCGTGCAACGCCGGAGCGCCCGCCGTGCGGCGTGAACGCCTGCGCGGGGTCCTCCCGGCGCTCGGGCGCGGCGCGCTCGTCGTCGCAGCGGCGAGCTACCTCATGCTCCTCGTCGGGGTGCCGCTCCTGAACGTGTACCGGGAGGCCTTCGCCGGTGGCGTGAGCGGGTTCGTCGAGGGGATCTCGAGCCCGGAGGCGCGGCACGCGGCGAAGCTCACGCTGCTCGTCGTCGCGATCGCGGTCCCCGCAAACACCGCCTTCGGGCTCGCGGCGGCCTGGGTGGTCGCCCGGCGACGCACCGCCCTCGCGAGGTTCGTGCGGGTCGCGCTCGACCTGCCGCTCGCGGTGTCCTCGACGGTGATCGGGCTCCTCGTCGTGCTCGCGTGGAGCCCCACGATCGGCCTCCTCTCGGGCGCGGTGCGCGCCGCCCAGGTGAAGGTGCTCTTCGCGTGGCCGGCCCTCGTCGTCACGACCGTGGTGGTCACGATGCCCTACGTCGCCCGCGAGGTCCTGCCGGCGCTCTACCAGCTCGAGCGCGCGGAGGAGGAGGCCGCGACGATGCTCGGCGCGACGCGCTGGCAGACCTTCTGGCGCGTGGTCTTCCCTGCGATCCGCTCCTCCGTCGTCTACGGCGTGATCCTCTGCGCCGCGCGGGCGGCCGGGGAGTTCGGCGCGGTCTCGGTGGTGTCGGGGAAGCTCATCGGCGAGACCAACACGCTCACGCTCCACGTCGAGCGCGCCTACGCGGAGTACGAGACAATCCCCGCGTTCGCGGCGGCCTCCCTGCTCACCTCGGTCGGGATCGTGACGGTCGCCCTCGACGTCCTGTGGCGGCGGCGGCGGACGTGACCGTCAGTCCTGCTCGGTCCCGCGCAGGCCGAGCCACGCGGCGAGCCAGCTCGGCACGAACGTGCCGGTCGGCCTCGGCCGCTCCTCGAGCTCGCGGGTCATGCGAAGGAACACGCACTCCTTGCCCTTGAGCAGCCGCTTCCCCATCCCGCGGACCTCGAACCCCATCCGCTCCCAGAACCGGAGCGCGCCGGGGTTCACCTCCTCGACGATGAGGTGGATGGCGCTCCCGCCTTGCGCCCGCACCCACTCCTCGAGGCGGTGGTAGACGCGGTCGCCGAGCTTCCTCCCGCGGAGCGTCGGCTCGAAGAGGAGGAGGCCGAGGTACCACTCGCCCGCCTTCGGAAAGTCGCGGATCACGTCGAGGACGCCGACGAGGTGGCCCGGCGCGTCGAAGAGGCCGACGACGAACTTGTCCTCGGCCGTCTTCCCCTTGCGGAACGGCGGCGAGGAGGTCCGCGCGCCTCGGTCGCGGACGGCGGCTCGCCGGTGACGAGCTCGAAGTAGTCGCGGCAGCCCTCGTAGAACGCCTGGAGCTCGGCCACTCGCCGCTCGTCCAGGCGCACGCCGAAGCAGCCGGTGAGCTCGAAGACGCGCTCGGAGGGATCGCGGGCGGGAGGAGGCACGCGTCGATCGTAGCGCATCCCGGCTGGCGTTGTGACCTCGGCGGGAAGTAGGATGCCGCCGCCGTCGGGGGACGGGCGAGGTGGCATGCGGGGAATCATCACCGGCCGAGACGTCCTCCGGCACTCCTTCACGATCGTTCGACTGTGGGGCGCCGGGACCTACTTCCGGTGCATCTACGCGATGGTGACGCGCCGCTCGGTGACCTTCCTCCAGGTCATCAACGAGGGCGATCGCTACCCGACGGCGTAGAGGGCGCGAGGCCGAGCGCCTCCGCGATCCGCGAGCGCGTCTCCTCGCGCAGCCGGTCCACGTCCTCGAGCGAGAGCCCCGCCGTCGCGATCGGCGGGAGGATCCGCACGCGCACCTCGGCGGGACGGATGCGCGCGCCGTCCGGCGGCATCGCCTCGCCCGCCCCGGAGATCGCGACCGGCACGATCGGGACGCCCGCGTCGATCGCGAGCTTGAAAGGCCCCGCGCGGAAGGGCCGCAGCGTCCCGTCGCGGCTGCGCGTCCCCTCGGCGAAGAGGCCCACCGCGATGCCGGCCTCGAGGTAGTGCCGCAGCCGCCCGAGGGCCGCCGACCCGCTCAGTCGATCGCTCCGGTCGACCGGGACGTGCCCGGCGAGGTGGAACGCCCAGCCGAGCCAGGGGATCCGGAACGCCTCCTCCTTGCCGATCCACTTCATCTCGCGCGGCAGCCGCGCGACGGCGAGCGCGTCCACCGCCGAGCGGTGGTTCGGCACGACGACGAAGGTCGCCGGCGCGGCGGGGAGGCTCCCTTCGACGGTCACGCGCCAGAAGGGGAAGGCGGTGACGATGAGCTCGCCGAGCGCCCGCAGGACCCGGCTCGCCGCCATCCCGTGGCGGTCGAGCGGAAACGTGACGAGCCGGACGAGGAGGGTGAGCGGGAACGACAGGGACAGCACGAGCACCGCGTAGCAGTAGAAGAGGGCGGTGACGAGGGCGCGCACGCCACTCACTCTGGCGCGCGCCGCGGGGCGCGCACCAGCCCGAAGTGGTGCGTCTCTGCGAAGGTGCCGGGTCAGTTCCCCGGGTCGGAGCCCGGGTCGTCCGCCTCGTCGTCCTCGACGTCGGGTCCGGGCGGCAGCTTCTCGAGCCGCTGCTTCACGAGCCGGATGTGCTCCCGCTCGTCGGCGCGCAGCTCCTCGAAGAGCTTCTTCACGTCCGGATCGGTCACGTGGCGGAGCGCGCCGTCGAAGAACTCGTGGGCCTTCTCCTCGGACGCGAGGGCGACCTCGAGCGCCTGCCGCGGCGACATGAACACGCGCGGCTTGCCGCGGTCGGGCGCCTCGATGTCGTCGATCGCTTCCTTCGTCAAGCGCCGCGGCGCGTTCCCGAAGAGCGCGCGCCGGCGTGCCGCGAGCTCGGCGCCGTGCTTCGCCTCGAACCCGGCCATGAGCCGGAACATCTCGTCGGTGTCGCCCGGATAGCGGCCGCCCCCGACCTGCTGGACGAAGTCGTCGTAGCGCTCCTTCGCCTCTTCCTCGATCGCGATCGCGAGGTCGAGCGCGTCCTGGAGGGAGAGGGTGCGGAAGTCGATGCTCATCGCGGGCTCCTCGGTGGCTGGATGGGTGGCACGGGTCTCCCGGGGAGGTAATGCCGTACGGGTCGCCGCGAACGTCCCCGGAGGGGAGCGGAGGCTCGTCCGCCGGCGCGCCCGGCGGCCGGAGACGGGACCGATTCGTGCCTCGACCCGGCGCGGGCTGTGTGGTTTGCTGCGGCCCCGGATCGTCGACCCCAACGCACGAGGAGTGCGCCCGCCATGTCCACCCCCGCCTTCCACTACCAGGACCCGTTTCCCGCTCTCGAAGGACGAGACCCGCTACCGGCTCGTCACGAAGGAGGGGGTCTCGACCGCGACCTTCGACGGCAAGGAGGTCCTCAAGGTGGACCCCTCCGCGCTCGTCCGCGTCGCCCGCGAGGCGCTGCGCGAGGTCTCCTTCTTCCTGCGCCCGTCGCACAACGAGCAGGTCGCGAAGATCCTCGCCGACCCCGAGGCGTCGCAGAACGACAAGGGCGTCGCGCTCGCGTTCCTGAAGAACGCCGAGATCGCGGCGAAGGGCGAGCTGCCCATCTGCCAGGACACCGGCACCGCGACCATCGTCGGCAAGAAGGGCCAGCAGGTCTGGACCGGCGTGAAGGACGAGCAGTTCCTGTCCGAGGGCGTCTACCAGACGTACACGGGCGAGAACCTGCGCTACTCCCAGACGCGCCGCCATCGACATGTACAAGGAGGTCAACACCGGCGACGAACCTGCCGGCGCAGATCGACCTCTACGCGACCGAGGGCGCCGAGTACAAGTTCCTCTTCGTCGCCAAGGGCGGCGGCTCGGCGAACAAGACGATGCTGTGGCAGGAGACGAAGGCGCTCCTCAACCCGGCGACGCTCGAGAAGTTCCTCGTCGACAAGATGAAGTACCTCGGCACCGCCGCGTGCCCGCCGTACCACATCGCGATCGTGATCGGCGGCACCTCGGCCGAGACCTGCGTCAAGACCGTGAAGCTCGCCTCGGCGAAGTACTTCGACGGCCTCCCGACGAAGGGGAACGAGCACGGCGTCGCCTTCCGCGACCTCGAGCTCGAGCAGAAGCTCCTCGAGAAGGCGAACGCGCTCGGCATCGGCGCGCAGTTCGGCGGCAAGTACTTCGCGCACGACATCCGGGTGGTGCGCCTGCCGCGCCACGGCGCGTCGTGCCCGGTCGCGATGGGCGTCTCCTGCTCCGCCGACCGGAACGTGAAGGCGAAGATCACGAAGGAGGGCGTCTTCATCGAGGAGCTCGACCACGCGCCCGAGCGGCTCATCCCCGGCCCAGTACCGGACCGGCAAGCACGCCCACGGCGTGAAGATCGACCTCGACCGGCCGATGAAGGAGATCCTGGCCGAGCTCTCGAAGCACCCGGTCTCGACGCCGCTCCTCCTCACCGGCACGCATCGTCGTCGGCCGCGACATCGCCCACGCGAAGTTCAAGGAGATCCTCGACGCCGGCAAGGCCGTGCCCGAGTACCTCCTCAAGCACCCGATCTACTACGCGGGTCCGGCGAAGACGCCGAAGGGCAAGGCCTCGGGCTCGTTCGGCCCGACCACCGCCGGCCGCATGGACTCGTACGTCGACCTGCTCCAGTCGAAGGGCGCGTCGCTCGTGATGATCGCCAAGGGGAACCGCTCGCAGCAGGTGACCGACGCCTGCAAGAAGTACGGCGGGTTCTACCTCGGCTCGATCGGCGGCCCCGCGGCGGTGCTCGCCGAGGAGAACATCAAGAAGGTCGAGTGCATCGACTTCCCCGAGCTCGGGATGGAGGCGGTCTGGAAGATCGACGTCGTCGACTTCCCCGCGTTCATCCTCGTGGACGACAAGGGGAACGACTTCTTCAAGAAGCTCGGCGTCTGAGCGGCGAGCACCTGCGCTCGGCTTCGGCCCCGGTCGCCCGCGACGGCGGCCGGGGCCGTCCTCGTCTGCGACCACATGGCGCGGCGCCGAGCCTCATCCGGGCCGGTGACCCCAGGCGGTTCGCGGCGCAGATTCCCCGGCGCCGGCGGCTCCGAGGGGACCCCGATGCCACTGCCCGTGCGCGCGCCCGACGCGGCGCCTCCGATCGACGACGCGCTCTGGGAGGAGCGGCTCGTCCCGCTCGTCGAGCGGCTCGTCCGCGCGCGCTACTTCTCGTTCGACGTCGAGGGGCTCGAGCACGTGCCGCGGGACGGCCGCGCGGTGTACGCACAGAACCACGCGGGGTGGTTCCCGCTGGACGCGTTCTTCGTCGGCCTCGCGGTCCGGCGCGCGATCGGTCCCTGCCGCACGCCGTACTTCGCGACCGCCGAGGCGGCGCTCGCGCTGCCGGTCGTCGGATCGTTCATCCGGCGCGTGGGCGCGGTACCGTCCGCGTGGTTCCGTCGGCCCGGAGCGGCTGCCGCCGGGGATCCACGCCGCCGGGTTCTTCCCCGAGGGCGTCCCGGGCAACACGAAGCCGTTCTGGGAGGCCTACCGGATGCGCCCGTGGAACCGCGGGTTCGTCCGCGTCGCCGCGGCGCTCGACGCTCCCCATCGTCCCCGCCGCGGTGCTCGGGGGCGAGGAGTGCCTCCCGGTGGCGTGGACGGTGAAGCTGCTCGAGCCGTTCGTCGGCTCCGCGTTCGGCCTGCCGCTCTCGCTCGTCCCGCTCCCTGCGCGCTGGCGCGTCGTGTTCCACCCGCCGGTGCGGGTCGAGGACCGCGCACCGCGTCCTCGTGGACGGCGAGCGCTCCGCGGAGATCGCCGCGCGGATCCGCAGCACCGTGCAGGCGACGCTCGATCGCCATGCGCGCGGGCACGCCCTCGCTCGCGTCGCGTCGTGGGTCGGCAGCGCGTCCACGGCGGCGCCCGCCGCACGCGCGCCCGCCGTGAGCCCGTGAAGAAATCCCCGAGCCTGCGTCCGAGCCGTCACCCAAGGTCACGATGGCGTCGCCGCACCCCGGCCGGGCGTGCTCCGCGCGGTCGACCCCTCGCCGGGATCACCGGAGCAGCCTCGGGGGCCTAACGTTCGAGGGCGCGGCTCCGACGCGGCCGTTGAATCGGCGCCGCGCGCGATCGTCGTACCTCCGGGGGGAACCACGTCATGACCGCTCGCACCACCCGACTCGCCGTGCTGCTCGCCGTCGCCGCGGCCTGCGCGAGGAACCCGGTGACGGGCAAGCGCCAGCTCGCGCTCGTCTCGAAGGAGCAGGAGATCGCGCTCGGCAAGGAGGCCGCGCAGCAGGCCGAGCAGTCGATCGGCCGCTACCCCGACCCGAAGGTCCAGGCGTACGTGGAGGAGGTCGGCAAGCGGATGGCCGCGAAGTCCGAGCGGCCTGACCTCCCCTGGACCTTCACGGTCCTCGACGATCCGACGGTGAACGCGTTCGCCCTCCCCGGCGGGCCGGTCTTCGTGACCCGCGGGATCCTCACCCACATGAACTCCGAGGCGGAGCTCGCGAGCGTCGTCGGCCACGAGATCGGGCACATCACGGCGCGTCACTCCGTCGAGCAGCTCTCGAAGGCGCAGCTCGCCCAGGTCGGGCTGGGCGTGGGGATGATCCTGTCCGAGGACCTCCGCAAGTACGGGCAGGCCGCGAGCGTGGGGATGCAGCTCATGTTCCTCAAGTTCGGACGCGACGCGGAGCGGCAGGCCGACGAGCTGGGGTTCAAGTACATGACGGCGCAGCGCTACGACCCGAAGGAGATGGCCCACGTCTTCACGACGCTCGAGCGCTCGAGCGCGGACCAGGGGCAGGGCCGGATCCCGGAGTGGCTCTCGACGCATCCCGATCCCGGGGACCGCGCGAAGAAGGCGGCCGAGCGCGCCGCCGCGTTGAAGGATGCGGGGACGCAGGTCGGTCGCGACGAGTACCTGGCGCACCTCGCCGGCATGACCTTCGGCGAGGATCCGCGGCAGGGCTTCTTCCAGGGGAACGCGTTCCTCCACCCGGACCTCAAGTTCCGGATCGACCTCCCCGCCGGCTGGCAGAAGGCGAACACGCCCGGCGCCGTCGTGGCGCTGTCGCCGAAGAAGGACGCGGCGATCCAGCTCTCCTCGGCCGGGAAGCTGTCGCCCGAGGAGGCGGCGAAGAAGTTCTTCTCGCAGCAAGGCGTGCGGCCGGCGACCTTCGCGGCGGGCGGGGCGCTCCCGCCGAACGCGCGTTACTTCGAGGCGCAGACGCAGGAGGGGGCGCTCGGCGGCCTCGTCGCCTTCGTGGCCCAGGGGGGCCAGACGCTCGCTGTGGTGGGGTACACGGCGGCCCCGAACGTCCCCGCGTACGACCCCGCCTTCAAGGCGACGGTCGCGAGCTTCGGGCCGCTCACCGACCCGGCGGCCCTCGCCGTCCAGCCGGCGCGCATCGAGCTCGTGAAGGTCCCGCGGGACATGACGGTGCCGGAGTTCATGGCGCAGTTCCCCTCGACCGCGCCGCCCGAGGTCGTGGCGACGGTGAACGGCGTCGCGAAGGACGGGCGGCTGGAGGCGGGCCGGACGGCGAAGCGGATCGTGGGCGGGGTGACGCCGCCGAAGTGAAGCGGGCGAGGGTTTCGGCGGCGCGCGTCGCGCGGGGTGTGTGTATACTCCCACCCCCTATGGTCCAGATCTACGACACCACCCTGCGCGACGGGACGCAGCGTGAGGGGATCTCGCTGTCGTGCGACGACAAGCTCCGGATCGCACGCCGGCTCGACGAGCTCGGGGTCGCCTTCATCGAGGGCGGCTGGCCCGGCTCGAACCCGAAGGACGCCGAGTTCTTCGAGCGCGCTCGCGGGATGAAGTGGCAGCGCGCCCTGATCGCCGCGTTCGGCTCGACCTGCCGCGTGGGGGGCGGGCCCGAGGACGACGCGAACATCAAGGCGCTCCTCGACTCCGGCGCCCCGGTCTGCACCGTGGTCGGGAAGACCTGGACCCTCCACGTGACGGACGTCCTCCGGACGACGCTCGAGGACAACCTCCGCATCATCGAGCAGAGCCTCGCGTTCCTGAAGGCGAACGGGCGGCGGGTGATCTACGACGCCGAGCACTTCTTCGACGGCTACCGCGCCGACCCGGCCTACGCGCTCGAGACGCTCAAGGCGGCGGCGCGCGGCGGGGCGGAGACGCTCGTCCTGTGCGACACGAACGGCGGCGCGATGCCGTGGCAGATCGCGGAGACGGTCCGCGCGGTCCGCGCCGTGGTGAAGACGCCGCTGGGCGTCCACGCGCACAACGACAGCGAGACGGCCGTCGCGAACTCGCTCGCCGCCGTGATGGAGGGGGCCGTCCAGATCCAGGGGACGATCAACGGGTACGGCGAGCGGTGCGGGAACGCGAACCTCTGCTCGATCATCGCGTCGCTCGAGCTGAAGCTCGGGAAGAAGTGCCTCCCCGAGGGGCACCTCCAGACGCTCACCGAGGTCTCCCACTTCGTGGCGGAGGTCGCGAACCTCGCGCCGGACGAGCACCTCGCCTACGTCGGCAAGTCCGCCTTCGCGCACAAGGGCGGCATCCACGTCGCCGCGATGCGCCGGACCGCGGTGTCGTACCAGCACATCGTGCCGGAGCTCGTCGGCAACCAGCAGCGCGTCGTCGTGTCCGAGCTCTCCGGGCGCGGCAACCTCCTCTCGAAGGCCGAGGAGTACGGGCTCTCGGGCGGCGACGTCGGCGGGGTGCTGAACGAGATCAAGGCGCTCGAGGCGAAGGGCTTCTCGTTCGAGGCCGCCGAGGCGTCGGTCGCGATGATGATGAAGCGCGCCGACAAGGCGTACCGCCCGCCGTTCGAGCTCCTCGACTTCCTCGTGAACGTCGAGCACCGGACCGGGCGCGGGATCTTCTCCGAGGCGATGGTGAAGGTGCGGGTGGACGGTGAGGTGCTCCACACGGCCGCCGAGGGCGACGGACCGGTGGACGCGCTCGACCACGCGCTCCGCAAGGCGCTCGTTCCGCGCTACCCCGAGATCTCGGAGCTCCACCTCGTCGACTACAAGGTCCGCATCCTCGACGGCTCGAACGGCACCGGCGCGACGACGCGCGTGCTCGTCGACTCGCAGCGCGGGACGCGGCGCTGGAGCACCGTCGGGGCGAGCTCGAACATCATCGAGGCGAGCTGGCGCGCGCTGGTGGACGCCGTGGAGTACGGCCTCACCGTCGCGCAGGAGCCGGAGCGCCCGCTGCAAGGGAGAGAACCGTGAAGGCAAGCATCGTCGTCCTGCCCGGTGACGGGATCGGCCCCGAGGTCACGGCCGAGGCGCTCCGGGTCCTGAAGGTCGTCGCGCAGAAGAAGGGGCACGAGCTGCGCTTCACCGAGCGGCTCATGGGCGGCTGCTCCATCGACGCCCACGGCGTCGCGCTGACCGACGAGGTCCTGAAGGAGTGTCAGGGCTCGGACGCCGTGCTGCTCGGCGCCGTCGGCGGGCCGAAGTGGGACGATCCGAAGGCGAAGGTGCGGCCGGAGCAGGGCCTCCTCGGGCTGCGCAAGGGGCTCGGCGTGTTCGCGAACCTCCGCCCGGTCCGCGTCCACGACAGCCTGGTCGACTCGTCGCCGGTGAAGCCCGACCGGCTGCGCGGCGTCGACATCCTCGTCATCCGGGAGCTCACCGGGGGCCTCTACTTCGGCCAGCCGAAGGGCCGCGACCGCAAGGACGGCCACGAGCGCGCGTTCGACACGCTCGAGTACAGCGACTTCGAGGTGCGCCGCGTCGTCGAGCTCGCGTTCCGGCTCGCGAAGCCGCGCAAGAAGAAGGTGACCTCGGTCGACAAGGCGAACGTCCTCGAGTCGTCGCGCCTGTGGCGGCAGATCGCGGCGGAGATCGGCGCGAGGAACCCGGACGTCGCGCTCGACCACATGCTCGTCGACACCGCCGCGATGCGGCTCGTGACGAGCCCCGCGACGCTCGACGTGGTCGTCACCGAGAACATGTTCGGCGACATCCTCACCGACGAGGCGTCGGTGCTCGCCGGGTCGATGGGCATGCTCCCGTCCGCGTCGATCGGCGAGAAGGGACCGGGGCTGTACGAGCCCATCCACGGGTCCGCGCCCGACATCGCCGGGAAGGGGATCGCGAACCCGGTGGGCACGATCCTCTCGACCGCGATGATGCTCCGCCACTCCCTGGGCCTCGAGGCCGAGGCGAAGCTCGTGGAGGACGCGGTCGACCGGACCATCACCGCCGGCGCGCGCACGCGCGATCTCGGCGGGGCGCTCTCCACGACGCAGATGACGGACGAGATCCTGCGGCGCCTGGAGTAGCGCGGCCTCGCCGGGTCTCACGCGCCGCCGGTCCCTCGGGCCGGCGGCGCCGTCTTTTGTGGGGCGCGACGCGCCGGCGGGACTCCGCCGTCGGAGCGCTGAGGGCGGAGCACTGCCGCGTTCGGGGTGCCTTCGCGGTGCGCGGAGTCGGTCGGTCCATATTGACCGCTCCGCTCCACGACTGCGGACGGAGGCGGGAAAGGCAGCACCTCGATCCCACGCGGTTTGACGCGCGTCAGGACCGCAGAGAAGCTAAACACCTGAAATCACGGAGGTTGGCGACAACCGGTCGCATCGCGCGCCCCGGTGCGAATGCGTAACCATACGGCCTGTGCACCGACACACCGCGCGCCGCACGGGGCAGCGCGGAGGAAGGCCGAGACGATGCCGGACCTGACCGCGATGGAGCTCGAGGCGAGGGAGCTCACCGCCGCGCTGCCGACGAGCCAGCTCGACGAGGTGCGGAGGTTCTTCACGGGGGCGCTCTTCACCGCGGTGCTGGCGGCCGTCGGCACCGTCCTCGTCACCGTCGCCCTCACCGTCGTCGTCGTGGGCGCCCCCGTCGTCGCGGCGCTCGTCGCGTACGTCGTCGTCCGGCACGTGAAGGAATCCCCGGCCGCGTCGCGACCCGTCGACCTCCGTTCGCCCTGAGCGGAGAGCGGGGGGCCCGCAGCGCCCGAAGTCGAAGGGCGGCTTCGCAGACGACGCGCGTGCTCCGACCCCGCGCCCCGTGCGCGGCGCTTCGCTCGCCACGAACGGGCAGGAGGCGACCTACGGCGCCGCGTCGAAGCGGTCGAAGCGCATGGTGAAGACCGCTCGCCCCTGCGAGGCCGAGCGCAGCTCGGTCGCGTAGCCGAACATCCGCCGCAGCGGGGCCTCGGCGTGGATCACCTTCACCGCCTGCCCGCGATCGGCGACCTCGAGGATCGTCCCGCGCCGCGCGTCGAGCCCGCTCATCACCGCCCCGAGGCTCTCGCCGGGCGTCAGCACCTCGACGCGGACGATCGGCTCGAGCAGCACGGGGCTCGCCCGCGCGGCGGCGGCCCGCACCGCGTCGGCCGCGGCCACCTTGTACGCGAACGGCTTCGACTCTCCCTCGCGCCAGGTGGCGCCGGTGACCACCACCTCGACGTCCTGCAGCGTGTAGCCCTCGAGCACGCCGCCCTCCGCCGCCTCGCGCGCGCCCTCCTCCACGAGCCGCCGCGCCTCGTCGCGCAGGAACGGGAGCGCCTCCGCCTCCGGGGCGAAGCGGAAGCGGACCCCCGCCCCGCGCGGCAGCGGCGCGACGCGCAGCCGGACGTGGCCGAACACCGCCGCGCCGTCGATCTCGCGCGCGAAGGTGCCCTCGCCCTCGGCCTCCGCGGTGAGCGTCTCGCGCATGAGGACCTGCGGCTGCCCGGTGCGGACCTGGAGCCCGAACTCGCGGCGCAGCCGCTCGGCCACGATCTCGAGGTGCAGCTCCCCCATCCCGGAGACGAGGAGCTGTCCGGTCTCCGGGTCCTCGCCGGACCGGAAGCTCGGGTCCTCGTCGGCGATGCGCGCGAGCGCCTCGAGCAGCAGGTCCCGATCCCGCAGCGAGCTCGTCTCGATCGCCTGCGAGATGACCGGCTCGTACGCCGAGATCCCGCCGAGGCGCATGGGGTGCGCCGGGTCGGACAGCGTGTCCCCGGTGCGCGTCTCCTTCAGCCCGACGACGGCGAACAGGTGGCCGGCACCGAGGGCGGGGACGCGCTTCTTCTGCACCGCGTGCATGAGCAGCACGCGCCCGACCTTCTCCTTCTTGCCGAGGTCGGCATTCCAGACCTCGTCGCCCTCGGCGATCCGCCCGGAGTAGACGCGGACGAACACGTGGCGCCGCTTCTCGTCGAGGAGCGAGACCTTGAACGCGAGCGCGAGGAGCGGCGCGTGGTCGTCGGGAGGGTGGACCTCCTCCGCGCCGGTGGCGAGGTTCACGCCCGTGATCGGCGGCACGTCGAGCGGGGAGGGGAGGTAGTCGCAGACGGCGTCGAGCACGAGCGGGACGCCCTTGTTGCGAAGCGCCGAGCCGCACAGGAGCGGCACGAGCCGCCCGCCGACCGTGGCGCGCCGGATCGCGGCGCGCAGGGTCGCCTCGTCGGGGTCGCGGTCCGCGAGCACGAGGTCCCCGACTGCGTCGTCGAGGTCGGCGACGGCGTTCACGAGCGCCCGCCGCTCGGCCTCGCCGTCCACCGAGAGCCCTTCCTCGACGACCGCGGCGCGCGGGTCCTCCGGGTCCGGGAAGCGGATGCGGCGCCGCGCGACCAGGTCCTCCACCCCCTCGAACGCCGCCTCGCGGCCGATGGCGCGGTGGACCGCGACGATGACGTGGTCCGGAAAGTGGCGCCGCATCGACGCGAGGGTCGCCTCGAGGTCGGCGCCGACCCGATCCATCTTGTTCGCGAACGCGATGCGCGGCACGCGCCAGCGGTCCGCCTGCCGCCAGACGGTCTCGCTCTGCGGCTCGACGCCGTTCACCGCGTCGAACACGGCGACCGCGCCGTCGAGGACGCGCAGGCTCCGCTCGACCTCCACGGTGAAGTCCACGTGGCCGGGCGTGTCGATGAGGTGCAGCTCGTGCCCGCGCCAGTCGAAGCTCGTGACCGCGGAGGTGATGGTGATCCCGCGCTCGCGCTCGAGCTCCATCCAGTCCATCACCGCGGCGCCTTCGTGGACCTCGCCCATCTTGTGGGTGCGCCCCGCCGCGAACAGGAGCCGCTCGGTCAGCGTCGTCTTGCCCGCGTCGATGTGGGCCATGATCCCGAGGTTCCGGATTGCCCGGATCCTCCGTCGCTCCGCAGGCTCCTTCCGCTCGTCGCTCATCCGCTCACCCCGCCCTATGGAGGGAGAAAAGCATCGTTCTCCCCGCCCGTCCACGGCCGCCGCGGTGCGGCATGGAGCCTCCGCCGTGCGCTGTACCGCGCACCAAGGCCTTGGAGGAGACCGTTGGGTCGTGTAATCATCCGGGTCGTCCAAGCTCGTTTTCCATCGCACTCTGGGAGATCTTCATGAAGATCCGGTCGTTGCTCGCAGTCGCGCTCCTCGCCCCCACGATGGCGTTCGCCGCCCCGGTCAAGCCGGCCGCGAAGTCCACCTCGGCCGCCGCGTCCTCCGGCTCCGCCAACGTCTTCGACGGTCTCCAGCTCGGCGGGTTCGTCGGGTACGAGGCGGACGAGGTCTCGGGCATCTCTCTCCGCGTGGACGGCGAGGTGCCGTTCCGGGCGCTGTCGCCGCAGGTCAACCTCTCCTGGGTGGGTTCGTTCGGTTACTCGCGACTCTCGAAGGACCCGGTCTCGGTGAACCTGGTCAAGATCGTCCCCGCGGCCCGGTTCTCGTTCCCGCTGAACCGGGAGGTCTCGCTGTTCGCGGACGGCGGCCTCGGCTTCTACTACGCGTCGATGAAGGTCGAGTTCCCCGCCTTCGGCGTCCCCGGCACCTTGTTCTACGAGCCCGCGTTCACGGCCAAGGACAGCGAGTTCTCGCTCATGATGCGGATCGGCGGCGGCGCGTTCTACCAGCTGAACGAGAAGACCAGGATCGGCGCGATGATCGAGTTCGATCCGCTCTTCGGCGACGCCGACCTCTCGACGTTCCTCATCCAGGGCGGCGTGATGTTCCGGATGTAGAGCGACCTCGGACACCCTTCGTACCCGGAGCCCCGGCCGCGCGAGCGGTCGGGGCTTCGCTTTTCGAGACCCGTGCGGGAAACACCCGCCGCTACGCGGCCTCGCGCTCGACGGGAGGGGCGGCGGGCTCGTCCCCGAACGCTGCGCGGACGAGCGCCGGATCCGGCGCCGGGCCGAGCAGGCTCACGACCGGCACGACGACGAGCGGGAGCAGCATCGCGATCGCGCCGGCGAGCGGGACACCGTCGGAGCCCCACGCCGGGAACAGCACGAACGCGGCTCCGAGCCCCGAGGCGATCCCGGCCCAGACGCCCGCGCGCGTCGTGCGCCGCCAGAACAGGCCGTAGACGAACGGGGCCAGGAAGACCGCGGCGAGCGTCCCCCAGCTCATCACCATGAGGTTCACGATGACCGCGGGCTTCGCGAGCGCGATGACGAGGGAGAGGGCGACGAAGATCGCGCAGAGGAGGCGGAGGAGGCGGACGGAGCGGCCGCCCGCGCCCGTCCGTCCGCCGAGCGCGCCGTGCAGGTCGATCGCGATCGCGGAGGCGGAGACGAGCACGAGCGACGACAGGCTCGACATCGACGCCGAGAAGACCATGAGCACGATCACGAGGACGAGCGTCTCGGGCAGCCCGCTCGTCGTGATGAAGTGGGGCATGATCTTGTCCCAGATCGGCCCCGCCGGGCCCACGAGCTCCGGGGGCAGCTTCGCGCCGTAGTAGAGGTGCGTGAGCGCGCCCGAGAAGTAGGCGCCGAACGCCATGAACACCGAGAAGACGCCGGCGATGACGAGCGCGCGGGTCACGTCGGCGCGGCTGCGGATCGAGTAGAACTTCTGGACCATCTGCGGCAGCGCCCACGGCCCGAGGCTCGTGATGAGGACGAGCGCCGCGAGCGTGAGCCACCCCGGCACGGCGAGCGAGAGCGGGCCGCCGGCGCCGACGGTCTTCGTCGCGACGAGCCCCGGGGCCATCACCGCCGGGTCGCCGAGCAGGCGCCGCGCCGCCTCGACGAAGCCGCCCGCCTCCGGCCGGTTCGCGAGCAGGTAGACCATCACCATCACCCCGGCGAACTCGACGATGCCGCGGATGAAGTCGCTCACCGCCACGGCGAGGTAGCCGCCCATCACGAGGTAGACGCCGGTGACGGCGGTGAGGAGGAGGAGGGCCGTCTCGTAGCGGATCCGCAGCGTCATCTCGAACAGGTAGGAGAGCCCCATCAGCACCGACGCCGAGTAGGGGACGAGGAAGACGAACACGACCAGCGCCGCGACGATCTTGAGGCCGCGCGAGCCGTAGCGGGCGGCGAGGAGCTCGGGCATCGTGAGCGCGTCGAGGCGCGCCGTCATGTCGCGCGTCCTCCCGGCGAGGAGCCACCACGCCGCGAGCGTCCCGACCGTCGTGTTGCCGAGGACGATCCACATGGTGTGGATGCCGAACCCCCAGCCGAGCTTCCCGGCGTAGCCGATGAAGAGGACCGCGGAGAAGTAGGTGGTGCCGTACGCGAACGCGCTCATCCACGGCCCGAGGGTCCGGCCGCCGATGAAGAAATCGTGGGCGTCCTTCGTGCGACGCATCGCGGCGTACCCGACGCCGAGCATGACGAGGACGTAGGCGACGACGATCGCGACGAGGACGGGGGAGGACATGGGGCGGAACTCTACCGCACCCCCGCCGGCGAGATCGGCCGCGCGTTCACGACCCTGGCGCGCGGCGCACGGCCGTCAGCGCGCGCGGTGCGCGAAGCGGACGATGTTCCGGCCGGCGAGCTGGAACCGCTCCGCGAGCGCCTGGATGCCGTGCTCGCGGCCGACGGAGAGCTCGTCCGCGGTCAGGAACACCACCACCGAGACGGCGAACGCCTCGTCGTCGAAGCGGACGGCGTCGGGGAGGCGCGGGAAGAAGCGCGTCGCCGTGGGCGGCAGGAGCGCGACCCCCGCCCGGCCGTGGGCGGCGAGGAACGGGTCGGCGAGCGGCAGCACGACGTCGGCCGGGGCCGACGGGCCGGCCGGCGCCTCGCGCTCGACGCGGGCGAGGAGCGCCGCCATCCGGGCCGGCTCGGCGTCGGTGAGCGTGACGAGCACGCGGCCGCCGAGGTTCCCGAGCGTCACGACCACCGCGGCGCCCGGGTCGATCGTGAGCGGCGCCGCCGCGACGACCTGGGCCGGGCCGTCGGGGGGATCGCGGAAGGTCCACGTCCAGCCGTCCTCGGCCGCGGGGACGCGCTCGAGGACGTAGACGAAGACGCGCGCGTTGAGCCGGCTGAGCGCCTCCATGCGGGCGCACTCTCGCACGGATCGGCCGCGGGCGCGCGCCCCGGCGTGGCTCACTTCGGGACCGGGCGCTCGAACTCGCGGATCTCCTCCGCGCTGGGCGGATCGTCGGCGTCGGGGCGGGTCGCGGGGGCGGCCGCGAGCCCGCCGCCGGCCGGAGGCGCGGGCGCGACCGCCGCGGGCGGGATGAGGTGGGTCGCGGACTCCTCGCCGTGGGGACGAGAGCAGGCGGAGAAGGCGACGGCGAGGGCGAGGGCGAGGACGGGGACGGGGAGGAGCGGGAGGTAGATGCGGGTCATCGGAAGACCTCGGGTGCGGCGGGTTTCAGAGGAGAGGATGCAGCGGTCGTGCCCGCCGCGATCCGCTGCTGTGACGGCGGATCCGCGCGCGCGTGGCCGCCGGGACACGCCGGCGTGTCGGCGCGGACGCGCGCCGGAAGGAGCGTGTCGAGGCGAACGTGACCTGGGCAGGCGCCGGGCTATCATGCGCGCGTGTTCCTCGTCCTCTCGAAGCTCCTCGACTGGCTCCTCGCGCCGCTCACCTGGGCCCTGCTCCTGCTCCTCGCCGCGGCGCTGCTGCGCGGGCGCCCCCGCCGCGCCGGCGCCCTCGCGGCCGCGGCGATCGGCGTCCTTCTCGTCTTCTCGCTCGAGGCCGTCGCGAACCGGCTCCAGCGGGTCGTGGAGCAGGGCGCGCGAGCCACCATCCGGCCGGACGTCGTCTACGACGCCGTCATCGTGCTCGGCGGCATGGTGGACGGCGCCGCGTCACGCGCGAGCGGCGAGGTCGAGTTCGACGGCAACGTCGATCGGATCCTGCGCGCCTGGGAGCTCCTGCGCGCGGGGCGGGCGCGCGCGATCCTCCTCTCCTCCGGGGTTCCGTTTCCGCAGCCCGGCGACGTCGCCGAGTCGGACCGGCTCGCGGCGAAGCTGGTCGAGTGGGGGGTGCCCCCGTCGCACATCGTGGTCGAGGCGTCGAGCCGGAACACCCGCGAGAACGCGATCGAGTCGTCGCGCATCGCCGCCGCGCGCGGCTGGCGGACGGTCCTCGTCGTCACGAGCGCGTACCACGCCCCGCGCGCGCTCGGCTGCTTCCGCGCGGTCGGGCTCGAGCCGGACTTCCTGCCGGTGGATCACCGCGCCGGCGATGGGCGCGGCCTGGGCTGGCTGCCGCGCGCGCAAGCGCTCTCGACGAGCACCGACGCGCTGCGCGAGCTCGCCGGCCGGCTCGTGTACCGGGTCGCGGGTTACGCGCGCTAGGTCCCCCTCTCCCCGGCCCCCGCTCATGACTCGCCACGAGTCGGCGGGGACCTCCGGGCGAGCGGGCGAGGCACAGGTGGCGAGCCTGTAGCACGCACCGGGTACGGCAACGACGAGTGCGGCGGCCGCGGCGTCTCGGTGAGCGGGAACCGCCGTGACGAGATCGGCTCGCGGCGGATCGAGGTTCACGATGTCACCATGGGTGGGGCCCCGCTTTCCCGCGCGCCGCGTGATTGACAGCATCCCCGGTGAGATGACCCGCGAGCTGCACGTGCCGCTGGAATGGCGCTCCAGGCTCATCAGGCCCTCGACTGCGCAGCGTCGCGCGGACGGGGCGGCTCGCTGCGCTCCGCGCCGCGTTCTCGCGTCCAGCCGCGTTTGCGTGCGCTTGGCGAGGGCCCGAAAATCGCATGCGATGCTCGCGAAATGACCTCCGCACGCGATCTATCCACCCGTCTCGCCGACCTCCTCAGGTGCGAGCGCGCCGCGCTCTCCGAAAGTCGCCCTCGCGGACTTTCACCGGCGCAGGCTATGGCTGGAGCTCGGCCACGCCTCGCTGTTCTACTTCTTGCACCGCGAGCTCGGGCTCTCGAGCGGCGCGGCCTTCTACCGGAAGACCGCCGCCGAGCTCATCGAGAAGTTCCCCGAGATCATCGAGCCGCTTCGTGACGGAAGGCTCTGTTTGACGAGCGTCGTCGAGCTCGCGAAGGTCCTCACCCCCGAGAACCGCGAAGACGTCCTGCCGCGGTTCTTCCACCTGTCGAAGTCAGGCGCGAAGGCGGTCTCGGCCGCGTTGCGGCCGGACGAGGCCGCGCCGCACCGGGACGTCATCACCGCGGTGCGCGCCCAGGTCCCGGCCGCCCCCCTTCCGCTCTCCGGTCGGGCAGAGGTCGAACCCGCGCCGGAGGCCCCATTTCATCTGGATGAAGTCCCGCGTGCCAACTCGCGGTCCGAACCGTTGCCGCCAGCCTCTCCGCCGCGCCCGGGCATCGAGCCGCTCACCGCCGAGCTGAGCCGGCTTCACGTGACCGTGTCCCGCGAGTTCCTGGCGAAGCTCGAGGCCGCTCGCGCCGCGCTCTCCCACTCGCATCCGGGCGCGAGCGCGCAGGACCTCCTCGAAGCCGGGCTCGACCTCCTCGCTCGAGCGCCACGACAAGCGAAGGGCGAGCGCAGGGGCAGCCGGCTGAGGCTGCCCCGTAGCGAGCGGGGGGCCCGGGGGGGCGCGAGCTCCGCGAAGGCGGAGCGAGTGTCCCCCCGCTCTGATCGTGGAGAAGCCGCGCCGCGAGCCGCGCGCTGCGAAGCCGGACCACGTGCCCGCGCACGTGAAGCGGGCAGTCTGGAAGCGGGATGGCGGGCGGTGCCAATGGCCCGTGACGGGGGGCGGCGTCTGCGGCTCCACCCGCCAGGTCGAGCTCGACCACGTCGTTCCGCGCGGCCGCGGCGGCCCGCCGACGATCGAGAACGCCCGACTGCTATGCCGGGTTCACAATCAGTACGCGGCTCGCCAGATCTACGGCAATGACTGGATGGATCGGTTCAGACGAACCGCCGCGCCCGCGTCGAGCGACGACGGATGCCGCCGCGGCCGCGCCGCCCTGAGGGCGGCTCGCAGGCCCCCTCTCCCTGACCCTCTCCCCCGCTTCGCGGGGGCGAGGGGATGACGCCGGCGGCGACGGTTCGCTGCCGACCGGTCGATGCCTCCATCGCGACACCATCGATGCCGCCGCTCGACCCCGGTGAGCGTTGGCCTACGCGTCGAAGATGTGACGAATCACAAGCCCCGAGCCCTCTCCCCCGGTGGAGGAGAGGGAGGGATCTTCAACACCCTGCTGAACGGGTGACGCTAGGCGGGATCGACTCCCCAGAACGGCCGCTCGGCCGCCCACGCCGTCGCGACCTCCGGCGGCGGTCGGGCCAGGAGCGCCTCGGCCCGCGCGGTCACGGTCCCGTCGGCGAGCCTCACCTCTGCCACCGCCTGCGCGCGCGCCCCGACCCGCTTCACGAGGCGCGCGACCACCTCGAGCGGGGTGCGGGTGGGGGTGGGCCTGCGGAAGACGACCTCGAGCTTCGCGGTGACGAGGAGATCCTCGAAGCCGCCGTCGAGCAGGAGCGTCCGGACGGCCCCCTCGTCGAGGAGCGCGGTCACGATCCCGCCGTGGACGGTGCCGGGATAACCGTTGAAGTGCTCGGGCACCTCGACCGTGGCGCGAACCTCGCCCGTGGCGCGATCGCCCACCCAGCGCGTCGCGAGGCCGAGCGGGTTGTCACGACCGCAAACGAAGCAGGATCTCGAGCTCGGCTGGGGGTCCATCCGGCGCACCTCCGGCCGGCGCGGCGCGCGCCGGGGTCCGGAGGATACGACGGCAGGCCCGCCCCGCGTCAGCGGTTCACGGCGGCGGGGACGGCGGTCGCTGCTGGGGTGGTGACGGCGGGCGCCTTCGCAGCGGGGACGGCGGTCGCCTTTGGAGCGGTGACGGTGGTCGCCTTCGCAGCGGGGACGGTGGTCGCCTTCGCGGCGGGGACGGTGGTCGCCTTCGCAGCGGGGACGGCGGTCGCCTTCGGAGCGGGGACGGGGGTCACCTTCGGAGCGGGGACGGCGGTCGCCGCTGGGGTGGTGACGGCGGCCGGCGTGGTGGTGGCGCTCTTCGCGGGCGCGCTCGCAGGGGGAGGCGCCGTCGCGGCGGTCGCGACCGCTCCGCCGGCGGGTGGCACCCAGTCACGGCCGTGCTCGGGGTGGAACGGGCCGGCGGGGAACCCCGGGCCGGGGAACGCGAGCGCCGTCCCGTTCGCGCGGCGCGCGAGCGGCATGTAGTCCGGAGCCGCCTTCGCGATCGCCGCGCCGATGATGGCGCCGATGAGCCCGCCCCCGCCGTCGCCGGATGTGTAGGCCATCTTCTGGCGCTCGGCCCAGAGCGTCTCGCCGGTGTGTGCGTCCTTGAGGACGTACGAGAACTCCACCGTGACGTTCGTCTGGACGAGGATCCACTTCGCGTCCCAGCGCTCGATCGTGACGTAGAGCACCGCGTCCGCGCCGAAGATGGACGCGAGCCTCACGGGATCGGCGGCGTGGACGAGCCCCGGGTCGGCGAGGCCGTCGTCCTCGAGGAGCCGCTTCACGAGGTTCACCGGGAACACGTAGTACCCGCGCTCCGCGACCGGGATGGGAACGGTCGAGAGGAAGTAGTCGGGCGCGGTGACGTCCACGCTCTGGTTCATCACCGGGACGATGAGGACCGAGCGGAGCTGCGCCGCGACGAGCTTCGTGTGGTCCTTCGGCGCGGCGGCGCACGCGCCGAGCGCGGCGATGGCGAGGAGACCGGCGAGTCGGCGCATCATCGCGTCCCCTCCGTGGCGCCGGCGGGGCCGGTCGTGGGCGTGGGCGCCGGGCCGGCCTTCCCACCGGCCCGGAGCTTCGCGTTGCGGATCATCTTCTCCATCAGGAGCTGCGACTCCGGCCACTGGCCGCGCTCGCGCTCGAACCAGGGGATCGCGTCCTGCGCGCGACCCTCCTCGTACAGCGCGTATCCGAGCTCGGCGGAGACGCCCGGAGGCGTGCGCAGCCCGCGCTCGTCCGCCTCGAGCACCGTCGTCCGCAGCGCCTCGACGAACGCCTCCCGATCCTGCGGGTTGCGGTAGTGGTGGTAGAGCGCGGTGTCGTACCCGTTCCAGTAGTACATCGTCCCCGGCGCACACCCGCTCGCCGCGAGCGTCGCCGCACCCAGGAGCGCTCCCCCGATCGCGCGCGCCCGCATGTCAGTGGACCTGCACCGTCTTGAGCTCGCTCTCGACGAAGACGCGCTGCGAGAAGATCACCGCGCCGGCCGCGTCGCGGACCTCGACGTGGTGCGTGCCCGGCTCGACCCGCAGCGAGTTCGGGCGTCCGTCGTAGCTGCCCGGATCGCCGACGGCCGCGCCGTCGACGAACAGGAACGTGCCGCGGGGTGCGCCCGAGACGGCGAGCGCGGGGCGGGTGTCCACGGTGCGGACCACCGTGGTGGGCCCCACGCACGCGGCGAGCGCGAGCGTGGCGGCGAGCACGACTCTCCTCATGGCTTCGTCCCCCCTGCGGTTGCTTCGGTGACGAACAGCTTTCGGGAGCGCGGCCTTGTCCACCGCCCCCGAGGTGACCTGGCACACGGAACCCTCGTTCGTCTCCGCGTCGCCGAAGGTCGACACGACGCGCAGCGCGGCGACCGGCCGCGGCGGGAGCGTCACCTCGAACCCGCTCTGCGCGCTCTTCACCGTCTGGCCCGCCTCCATCACCGCGAGCTCGTCCCCGGCCTTCAGCCCCTGGCCGCGGCCCCCCGTGACGAACACCTGCGCGCCCTGCACGTCGAGGATGTCGGTGCGCCACGGCCGGTCGGCGAGCTTCGCGACGATCCGGTCGATGAGGTCGGAGATCGCGGCGGCGATGGCGCGGTCGTTCAGCGTCGCGTCGTAGTCGGAGCGGCCGCCGAACCCGGCGACCTCCCCGACCTCGGTGCTCGCCTCGCCCGCGCCCGTCGCGGAGAAGTAGGCGTGACCGGTCTTCACGTCCACGAGCCGCACGTCCACCTTGGCCTTCGCGAGCTGGGTCTTCGTGCTCGACAGGAACCCGACCTTGCCGCCCACCGAGCGGCCGAACTCGGTGACCGAGCCCATCACGAGCGTGTCGGCGCCGACGAGCCCCGCCGCGCCGGCGACCACCTGCTCGCGCTGGATCTTCGCGAGGTCCGGGCGCTCGAGGACGAGGAACTGGCCGGACATGACGAGCCGGGAGGCCAGCATGTCCGAGGCCTGCTTCCCGATCCGGTCGAGGTCCGCGTCGTTGAGCAGCGAGCGGCCATAGGTGGTCTCGTTCGTGAACCGGCCGACCGCCACCTTCCGCTTGTAGCGGGGGGCGGCGGGGGCCTGCGCGGCGAGCTGCGCCGCGACCTGGTTCGCCTGCGGTACCGGCGACTCCGAGACGACGGGTCGCTGCGAGGGCGTGGCGCACGCGCTCGCGAGGAGCGCGGCGCCGGCCGCGATGATCGCCTTCTTCATCTGGTCCTCCGGCTACAGGTGGTACGTGAGGGTGACCGCGGCGCGGAGCCCGTCGAGGCGGACGCCCGTCCCCGAGAACTTCGGCTCGACGAAGGTCCGGCGGACGTCGACGCCGAAGAGCATCGTCGGGGAGAGCTGGAACGCCACGCCGAGGCCGACGTGGTAGCCGAGCGCGACCGCCGTGTCGGAGACCGTCGAGGCGGGCAGGCCGACCAGGTCCATCTCGCTCGAGAACGACGCGATGTGCAGCCCGGCGCCGCCTGTCGCCGAGATCTCGGCGAAGCGGTAGGGCGCGCGCAGCCGCAGGCTCGCGGTGAGGGGCACGTCGGAGACGGTGATCTTCGTCGAGCCCTCGCTGCCGCTCGCGCGCACCCAGCCGACGCCTCCCTCCACGGAGACGTACGGCGAGAACCGGGCGCCGAACGTCCCTCCGACGGCGACCCCGGGATCGACGATGTCGAGGTCGCGGTGCTGCGGGAGGTACGTCCCGAGGTGCAGCTCGATGTACGTGTCCGGGCCGGGGCCCGACAGCGACGAGACGGGCTGCGCGCGCGCGTAGCGAGGTGCGAGCAGCGCGGTGGCGAGCACGGCGAGGACGGCGGTGCGCATGGATGATCTCCCCCGAGAAGCACCGATGATACCGAACGCACGGCAAACTGGAAGGGGGATTACCGCCGGTCAACGGCGGGGCGCGAGCCGGTGCAGGTGGTCGGGGACGCCGCGGCCGTGGCCGACGGCGTAGGAGTGGCGGAGCGCGTCGGTGAGGTAGTCCTTCGCGCCGCGCACCGCGTCGAGCAGCTCGGCGCCGAGCGCGAGCCTGGCGCAGATCGCGGCGGAGAGCGTGCAGCCGGTGCCGTGGACGTTCGCGGTCGCGACGCGCTCCGCCCTCAGCTCGACGAGGCGCGCCCCGTCGCAGAACACGTCCACCGGGTCGCCCGGCGAGGGCGCCGCCCTTGACGAGCACCGCGGCGGCGCCGAGCCCGCAGAGGTCGCGCGCCGCGTCCCGCATCGCCGCGAGGTCGGTCACCTCCCGTCCGAGGAGCACGGCGGCCTCGTGGAGGTTCGGGGTGACGATCGTCGCGGCGGGCAGGAGCTTCTCCACGTAGGCGCGCTCCGCCGCGGCGTCGAGCAGCCGATCGCCGCTCTTCGCCACCATCACCGGGTCGACGACGAGCGGCGCGATCCGGAGCCGCGTGACCGCGTCCGCGACCGCCGCCACGATCGCGGCGCTGCCGAGCATGCCGGTCTTCGCGGCGGCGACCGGCATGTCCGTCGCGACCGCCTCGACCTGGGCGACCACCATCGCCGGCTCGAGCGCCACCCAGGCGTGGACCCCGAGCGAGTTCTGGGCGGTGATCGCGGTCAGCGCGGTCGCGCCGTGCAGCCCGTGCGCGGCGAACGTGCGCAGGTCCGCCTGGATCCCCGCGCCGCCGCCGGAGTCCGACCCTGCCACCGTGAGCGCGACCTTCATGCGCGGAAGATAATGTGAACTTCCGGGGCGTGCCCAGGTGGGGCAGGGCGCGCCGCTGGCGCCCGCTAGAATCATGGCCCCGATGCGCCTCCTCTGCCTGCACGGGCACTTCTACCAGCCGCCGCGCGAGAACCCGTGGCTCGAGGAGATCGAGACGCAGGACTCGGCGGAGCCCTTCCACGACTGGAACGAGCGGATCGCGGCGGAGTGCTACGGCCCGAACGCCGCGGCGCGGCTCAAGGGACCGGACGACCGGATCGTCGAGATCGTGAACAACTACCTCCACCTGTCGTTCAACTTCGGCCCGACCTTGCTCGCGTGGCTCGAGCGCTCGCGTCCGGAGATCCACGCCCGGGTGGTGGAGGCCGACGCGCGCAGCGTGGAGCTGCGCGGGCACGGCAACGCGCTCGCGCAGGGCTACAGCCACGCGATCCTCCCGCTCTGCTCGCCGCGCGACCGCCTCACCGAGATCCGCTGGGGCGTCGCCGACTTCCGGCGGAGGTTCGGGCGCGAGCCCGAGGGGTTCTGGCTCCCCGAGACCGCCGCCGACGCCGCGACGCTCGAGGCCGTCGCGGCGGAGGGCCTCCGGTTCACGGTCCTCTCTCCCTACCAGGCGCTGCGGGTCCGGCCTCCCGGCGGCGAGTGGCAGGACGCGAGCGGCGCGCGCTTCGACCCGACCCGGCCCTACCGCGTCCGGCTCGGCGGTCGCGAGCTCGTCGTCTTCTTCTACGACGGCCACATCGCCCGCGACCTCGCGTTCGGCGACGCGCTCTCCTCCGCGGAGAGGCTCGTCCGCCGCCTCGAGGGCGGGTTCGACCCGGCCCGCGGAGCACCCCGAGCTCCTGACGGTCGCGTTCGACGGCGAGACGCTCGGCCACCACAAGAAGGGGGGCGACGAGGCGCTCGCGGCGGCGCTGCGCGAGCTCGCGCGACGGCGCGACGTGGAGGTGGTGAACCTCGCGCAGGCGCTCGAGCGGATCCCGGTCGAGTGGGAGGCGGAGATCGCGGAGGGCACGTCCTGGTCCTGCGCCCACGGCGTCGACCGCTGGCGCCGCGACTGCGGGTGCCAGGTCGGCGGACAGCCGGGATGGCGCCAGGCGTGGCGTGCGCCGCTGCGGGCGGCGCTCGTCGGGCTGCGCGATCGCCTCGCCGAGGTGTACGAGCGCGAGGTCGGGGCGGTCGTGCCGGATCCCTGGGCGACGCGCGACCGGTACGTCGAGGTGGTGCTCGACCCGGCGCGCCGCGACGCGCCCGAGTTCGTGCGGCGCGAGGCGGGGCGGGTGCTCCCGGAAGACGGGCTCGTGAAGGCGCTCCGGCTGCTCGAGATGCAGCGGCAGGCGCTCCTCATGTTCACGAGCTGCGGCTGGTTCTTCGCGGAGATCTCGGGGCTCGAGACGGTGCAGGTCCTGAAGTACGCCGCGCGCGCGATCCAGCTCGCGCGGGACGCGACCGGGCTCGACCTCGAGCCCGCGTTCGAGAACGCGCTCGCGCGCGCCCCGTCGAACCGGCCCGAGGTGGGGGACGGGCGGCGCGCCTACGAGCGGCACGTCCGCCCGAGCGTCGCGACGCTCGACGGGATCGCGGCGCACCTCGCGATCGCGAGCGCGGTGCGCGACACGCCGGCGGAGGGCGCGGTCTTCTGCTACGGGTACCGGCTCGAGGGCCGGCGACGGGCGGAGTCCGGGCCGGCGGCGCTCACGCTCGGGCGGATGCAGCTCGAGAGCGCGACCACGCGCGAGGGGCTCGACGTCCTCTACTGCGTCCTGCACTTCGGCGCGGCGGACTTCCGCTGCGGGCTCGCCCCGTGGCGCGGCGAGGCGGAGCGCGCCGTGGTCGAGGCGGCGCTGTTCGGGCGCCTCGAGCGTTCCTCGTTCGCGCGGGTGCTCCGCGAGATCGACCGCTTCTTCCCCGGGCGCGACTACACGCTGCGCGACCTGTTCCTCGACGAGCGGCGCCGCGTGGCCGACGCGCTGCTCGAGGGGACCCTGCGCCGGCAGGAGGACCGGTTCGTCGAGATGTTCGAGGACAACCTCCGGCTCATGGAGTTCCTGCGCGAGATCGACTCCCCCGTCCCGGCGCCGCTGCGCGTGGCCGCCGACGTGACGCTCGGGGGACGACTCGCCGCGGCGCTCGCGCGGGCGCGCGGGGGCGAGCTGGACCTCGAGGCGGCGGAGCGGGAGCTCGGGGCGGTGGTTGCGGTCGCGCGGCGCCTCGACGCCCACGTCCGCCTCGGGCCGGTGCGCCGCCAGGTCGAGGCGCTCGTGCTCGACCGGCTCGCGTCGCTCCTCGCGGCGCGCACGCCCGCGGCGCGTGCAGCCGAGTGCGCCGGGATCCTCGCGCTCGCCGAGCGCCTCGGGCTGCGGCTCGACCTGTGGGAAGCGCAGAACAGGCTGTGGGCGTGGGCCGGGACCCCGGGCGCGACGCTCGACCGGGAGATCGCCGCCGAGCTCGCGCGCCGGCTCTGGTTCGACGAGGACGCGCTCCTCGCGCGCGCCGGCTACGCCGCCCGCGCCTGAGGCGCTCGGGTGGCGGGCGGCCCTTACCGGACCACCCCCCGCTTCGGATAGCATCGGGGTCCATGGCGCACGAGCGGCTCCCCGATCTCACCCAGGCCCAGCGCGCCGCGACCACCGCGCTCTCGAACGACGCGCGCAGGATCCAGGCGCCGGTCTGGCTCGCGCAGCAGGCCCACCTCCCGAACGACGTGACGGAGCGGCAGCACGCGGCGCAGGATCCCGACGGCTTCTGGCGGGAGAAGGCCAAGCTCCTCGACTGGATGAAGCCGTTCGAGCTCGTGTCGCGCTTCGCGCCCCCGCGCCACGAGTGGTTCGTGGGCGGAAAGCTCAACGCGACGGCCAACTGCATCGATCGGCACACGCTCGGCGACCGGCGCCTCAAGGCGGCGCTGATCTGGGTCGGCGAGGACGGCGAGGAGCACACCTACACGTACAACCGGCTCTACCGCGAGGTGAACCGGTTCGCGAACGCGCTCAAGAAGCTCGGGGTCCAGAAGGGCGACCGCGTCGTCGTCTACATGCCGCTCGTCCCGGAGGGGAT
Source organism: uncultured delta proteobacterium (assembly GCA_963736795.1). GTDB lineage: Bacteria > Myxococcota > Myxococcia > Myxococcales > Anaeromyxobacteraceae > Anaeromyxobacter. The sequence goes on from CAVTRF010000005.1 coordinate 172,535, forward strand.
CATCTCGATGCTCGCCTGCGCGCGCATCGGGGCCATCCACGCGGTGGTGCTCGCGGGGATGGGCGCCCAGGCGCTGCGCGCCCGGATCGAGGACTGCGGCGCCAAGGTGGTGATCTGCTCGGACTTCGCCCTTCGCCGCGGGAAGCGGCTCGCGCTCAAGCCCACCCTCGACGAGGCCGTGCGGGAGCTCTACTCGGTCGAGCACGTCATCGTGCACCGGCGCGGGTCGCGCCCCGGCGACGCGCCCTTCACCTTCGAGTCGGAGCGCGAGCACGACTTCTACGACGTGCAGGACGGGCACGCGATCCACTGTCCGCCCGAGCCGATGGACTCGGAGGACCCGCTCTTCATCCTCTACGCCTCCGGGACGACGGGGCGGCCGAAGGGGATCGTCCACACGACCGGCGGCTACCTCGTCGGGACGCACCTATCTCTCCCGCGCCTTCTACCAGCTGCGCGACCGCGACATCTCCTGGTCCACCTCCGACATCGGCTGGATCGTCGGACACTCCTTCATCGTCTACGGGCCGCTCTCGATCGGCGCGACCGTCTTCTGCCGCGAGGGCGCGCCGGACTTCCCCTCGCCCGACGTCACCTGGGAGCTGTGCGAGCGGTACGGCGTCAACGTGATGTTGACCGCCCCCACCGCGCTCCGCCTGTTCATGAGCCACGGCGGGGACGCGCCCGCGCGCTACGATCTGACAGCGGCTCCGGCTCGTCGCCTGCGGAGGAGAGCCGCTCAGCCCGGAGGCGCACCACTGGGCCCAGAAGCACCTCGTCGGCCAGTCGGGCGGCATGGTGGTCGACAACTTCTGCCAGACCGAGCTCGCCGGGCCGGTGCTCGGGACCCTGCCGACCTTCGACGCGCGGCCGGGGAAGGTCGGCAAGACCATCCCGGGGGTCGACGCGGCGGTCGTCGATCAGGAAGGCCACGAGCTTCCGGCCGGGCAGGGTGGGTTCCTCGTCCTCCGACAGCCGATCCCCTACATGATGCGGACGGTCTGGAACGACCACGCCCGGTACGAGAAGTACTGGGAGCAGATCCCGGGCGTCTACACCGCCGGCGACGTCGCGGTCAGGGACTCCGACGGCTACTTCGCCGTGCTCGGTCGCGCCGACGAGGTGATGAACGTGGCCGGGCACCGGATCGGCACCGCGGATGTCGAGTCGTCGCTGCTCCGCCACCCGGCGGTGGGCGAGAGCGCGGTGGTCGGGCTGCCCGACGCGGTGCAGGGCGAGCGCATCAAGGCTTTCGTCGTGGTGCGGGCGGGGGTGAAGCAGGGCCCCGGGCTCATCGCGTCGCTGAAGGACCACGTCCGCCAGGATCTCGGCCCGGTGGCGACTCCCTCCGAGATCGACATCCGCACCGCGCTGCCGAAGACCCGCTGCGGGAAGATCATGAGGCGGTACCTCAAGGCCGTCGAGATGGGCACGATCCGGGCGATCTTTCCGCGATGGCGGACTAGGCCGTCGAAGACGCGCCAGCGCCCCCTCTCCCTGGCCCTCTCCCCCGGCTGGCGCCGGGGGCGAGGGAGATCCGGGCGAGAGCCAGTTGTTCTCCCTCGCCCCCGCGAAGCGGGGGAGAGGGTCGGGGAGAGGGGGCACCCGGGGCGAGGGAGATCCGGGCCAGAGCCGGCTCACCGCGGGTACAACGGTGCGACCGCCTCGGCCCACAGCCGCGACGCCGCGATCGACCCCTCGGCGTCGGGGTGGAGCCCATCCTCGAGCCGCTCGGGCCGGGCCCGGAACCAGGCGTCGAGGTCGGGGCCCGGGAGGAGCCCGCGACCCCGGACCACCTCGTCGAGCGCGGCGTTCTTCGAACGGACGAAGTCGTCACCGTACTTCGTCTGGAAGGGCATCCGCGCCACCACGGCGATCCGCCCGGCCGCCTGGATGCGCGCGAGCAGCGCGTCGAGATCGCGCCGGAAGGTCTCGGCGTCGGGGTCGTTCGCGCCGAGCGTGATCGCGAAGACCCGGGCGTCGGGGTTCCAGGCGAGCACCTCGTCGATCCGGGCGAGCACCTCGCCCGTCCGGGCGGCGCAGAAGCCCGCGTCGATCATCGCGGGCTCGTACCCCGGGTGGCCGGCGGCGACCTGGTCCGCGAAGCTCGGGCGGTGGGTGGGGGCGCGGTCGAAGACGCCCGCGCCGATGGAGTCGCCGAGAAAGACCCAGACGTCGTCGCCGCCGAGCGAGAGGTCGTGGACGTCGATCTCGTCGAGGAAGAGCCCCCACTTGTTCCGCTCGGGCGCGAGCGCCGTGACGACGAGCCGGATCCAGCGCTGCCCGCCGAACTCCACCGCGTGCGCGCGGGACCGCACCGGGTTGCCGCGGACCGTCACCGCCGTGCGCCAGGTGCCGTCGGCGCCGTCGGTCGAGTCGGCGGAGGTCTCGATCCGGTAGTCGACCGGAGCGCCGTAGAACCGCTCGCGGTAGTCGTGGTTGTCGGAGGAGGTCCAGGAGAGGAGCACGCGCGTCGGTCCCTGACCGATGCAGATGGCCGCCCAGGCCGGCGCCGCCTCGGACGGCACGCCGCCGCCCCAGGCGCCCGCGCGGTAGACGCCGTCGACGAGCCGGTCCGCGCCCCAGCGGCTCGCGGCGATCGGGCGGCCGCGCGACACGAGCGGTGCCGGGCGGAGCGGGCCGCCGAACGGGTCGCGGGGTGCGAGCGCGGCGCGCCGGGCGGCGTCGTCCGCGCGGGCCCGGGCTGCGCGCTCCCGCGCGATGCGGGGGGCCCCGGCCGGTGCGAGGAGCGCGGCGGCGGCGATGAGCCCGACCACCGCGGCGGCGAGGACGGCCGGCCGGAGGCGGCGGGCGGGGAGGGTCACCGCGGGACGTGCTACCACCGGTGCCGGTGCGCCGTCCACCCGCCCCCTTGGATCCGCTTGCGACTGCTGGTGCGGGAGCCTAGGCTCCGCGCGCACATGGGGGAGGACATCCGACTTCCGGCGGAGGTGATCGCCGACGCGCTCACAGGGTTGTTCAGAATTCCCCGGACCGAGCCGCGCGAGCGAGACGCAAGCAGCGCAAGGCGCGACGACCGAGCATACCCGTAGGGTATGTAAGGGAGGAGCAACGCAGCGATGCGCAGCGGATCGCTCGCTCGGCGACGGGAGGGGAGTTCTGGACAGCCCTCTCACCGCGCACCTCGGCCCGAGCACCGCCCGCACCGCCGTGCGCACGTTCTCGTCCAGGGCGCTCGGGTTGCGGCCGGACGAGATCTCCCGCAGCGACGCCCCCCGGCTCCTCGAGGCGCTCCGGCCCATGCTGCGGACCCTCCTCGGCGCGAGGCCGGCCGACGACGTGCTGCAGCACATCCGCAGCCACCTCGAGTAGGCCCCGCGAGAGGCGGGGGCGCCGAACGCGAAAAGTCGTTGAAGGCGTTCCCGCGGCGCGGCATCTCATCGGGTATCCCCGGCCCCGCCGCGGACGGGAAGACGCCTCGGACCTCACGTGACCGCCCCCGTCCTCGCCTTTCGCGGCGTCTCCCGCGAGTACCGCAGCGCGGGAGGCGCGGTGCTGCGCGCGCTGCGCGAGGCGAGCGGTGAGGTCGCCTCGGGCGAGGTGGTGGCCGTCACGGGCCGCAGCGGCTCGGGAAAGTCCACGCTCCTCCACCTCGCGGCCGGCATCGACGCGCCGTCCGCCGGGGAGGTGCTGCTCCTCGGCCGGCCTCTCGCCGCGCTCTCGGACGCCGACCGGACGCGCCTGCGGCGGGATCACGTCGGGCTCGTGTTCCAGTTCTTCCACCTCCTCCCCCACCTCTCCGCGCTCGAGAACGTCCTCGTCCCCGCCCTCGTCGCCGGCGATCCGACCGCGGCGGCGGAGGGACGCGGGCGCGCGCTCCTCGGCCGGGTGGGGCTCGACGCGCGCGCGGACGAGCCGGTGCAGAAGCTCTCCGGGGGAGAGATGCAGCGCGTCGCGCTCTGCCGTGCCCTGCTCCGGCGTCCGCGCCTCCTCCTCGCCGACGAGCCGACGGGAAACCTCGACGAGGAGAGCGGCCGCGCCGTCCTGGAGCTGCTCCTCGGGCTCGCGCGCGACGAGGGCAGCGCCGTGCTCTACGTCACCCACAGCGCGGAGCTCGCGGCCGCCGCCGACCGGGTCTGGACGATCCACTCCGGGATCCTCGAGGGGAGCCGGTGAGGCGCTACCTCGTCCGCGCCGCCGCGAAGGAGATCCGGGCGGGGCGGCTCCTGTTCGCGCTCGCGGTGGGGGGCGTCGCGCTCGGCGTCGCGTCCGTCCTCTCGATCCAGCTGCTGAACCAGGGCGCGCTCGGCGCGTTCGCCGGAACGGTCCGCGCCGTGTCGGGCGACGCGGACCTCTCGGTGCTCGGGTGGGCGGGCGCGCTCGACGAGGAGGTCCTCGCCGACGTCCTCGCCGTGCCCGGCGTGGCGGCCGCGACGCCGCTCTGGCGCGCGGAGGCGGCCCTCGACGAGCGGCCCGGGGAGGGGCTCGAGCTCGTCGGGGTGGACCTCGTCGCCGCCGCGCGGACGCCCTGGGCGCTCTCCGCGGCGCGGCTCGGCGACGCGCTCGCCGCGCCGGGGTGGGTGGCGGTCACGCCGGAGCTCGCGACCGAGATGGGCTGGCGCGAGGGGAGCCGGATCGTCGTCTCGCTCGGGACGCGGCGCGCGACCCTCACCGTCGGAGCGCTCCTCGAGCTCCGGCGCGTCGCGCCGCTCGCGAGCCGGCGCCTCGCCGTGATGGACCTCGCCCAGGCGCAGGGGCTCCTCGGGGTGCGCGGTCGAATCCACCAGATCGACGTCCGCGCCCGCGAAGGCGTCGCCGTCCCGGAGCTCGCCGCCCGCCTCGGGGAGCGCCTCGGCGAGCGCGCGCGGGTCGCGACCCCCGAGCAGCGGACGGTGGAGGCGGCCGGCCTCCTCGCCGCGTTCCGGCTGAACCTCACCGCGCTGTCGCTCGTGTCGGTCGTCGTCGGCGGGTTCCTCGTGCACGCCTCGGTGCGCGCCTCGCTCGCGCGGCGGCGCGAGGAGCTCGGCGTGCTCCGGGCGGTCGGGGCGACCCGCGCGCAGGTGCTCGGGCTCGTGCTCGCGGAGGCGGCCGTGCTCGGGGCGACCGGCACCGCGCTCGGGATCCCGCTCGGCTGGGTCGCGGCGCGGGCCAACCTCGCGGCGGTGAGCGGGACGATCCGCACGGTCTACCTGCTCGAGGGGATCGAACGGGTCCGGCTCGGGCCCGGGCTCCTCCTGCTGGCGCTCGCCGTCGGGGTGGGCGGGGCGCTCGCGGGCGCCGCGCTCCCCGCGCTCGACGCGAGCCGCGAGGATCCCCGCGCGCTCCTCTCGCCGCTCGGCGCGGACGAGCGGTCGCGCGCGAACGCCGGCCGGCTCCTCGCGGCGGGCGCCGCGGCGCTCGCGCTCGCCGCGGCGGTGCGGGCGGCGACGGCGGCCGTCGCGGCCGTCCGCGTTCGCGGTCGCGCTCGGGATCCTCGTCGCGGTGCCGCTCGCGGCGCCGGCGGCGCTCGCGGCGCTGGCGCGCCTCGCGCGGCCACGGCGGCTCGGGGCGCGCTGGGGGATGCGTACGCTCGGCTCGCGCCCGGCGGGGGCCGGGGTCGCCGCCGGCGCCCTCGCCGTCGCGGTCTCGATGCTGGTCGGGGTCACCGTGATGGTCGGGTCGTTTCGCGGCTCGGTGGAGCGCTGGCTCGACGCGACGCTGTCGGCAGACGTCTACGTCACGACGCCCTCGTGGCGCCGCGCCCGCAGCGAGGCGACGCTCGCGCCGGAGGTGGTCGCGCGCCTGCGCGCGGAGCCCGGGCTCGTCGCGCTCGACCTGCTCCGGCAGGTGCAGGCCCGGTCGGCGGGGCGGCGCATCACCGTGACCGGCGTGGAGACCGCGCTCGCGGACGGCGCGCGGCGGGTCGAGCTCGTCGCGGGCGATTCCGCGACGGCGCTGCGGGCGCTCCGCGACGGCGCGGCGCTCGTCTCCGAGCCGCTCGCGCGCAAGGCGGGGCTCGCCGCCGGCGGCTCGCTCGCGGTGCGCGGCGCCGCCGGGGAGGTGGCGATCCCGATCGCCGGTGTGTACCGGGACTACGGCGCGGACGCCGGCGCCGCGCTCGTCGACCTCGCCACGTTCGCGCGGCTCTTCGGGGACGGACCGCCCTCGAACGCCGCCCTGTACCTCGCGCCGGGATCGGACCCGGAGGCCGCCGTCGCGCGGCTCCGCGCGGCCCTGCGCGATCACGCGCTCCTCGTCCGCTCGAACCGGACCCTGCGGCAGGAGGTGCTCGCGATCTTCGAGGAGACCTTCGCGGTGACGCGGCTCCTCCAGGTCATGGGTCTCGTCATCGCCGCCGCGGGCGTGACCCTCTCCTTGCTCGTCCTCGCGCGCGAGCGCCGCGGAGAGCTCGCGCTCTACCGCGCCCTCGGCGCCTCCAGGCCGCAGCTCGCCCGCGTCTTCCTCGGGCGGGGGCTCGCCATCGGCGTCGCCGGGCTCGCGCTCGGCGCCGCAGGCGGAGGCGCCCTCGCGCTCGTCCTCGTCCACGCCGTGAACCCGGCCTTCTTCGGGTGGACGCTCGGCGTGCACGTGCCCTGGGCGCGGCTCGCCACCCAGGCGCTCGCGATCCTCGCGGCGGCCGCGGCGGCGAGCCTCCACCCGGCGCTCCTCGCGAGCCGGACGCCGGCGCAGGAGCTCTCTCGCGATGCTCTCTAGGCCGTTCGCCCTCGCGCTCGCCCTCACTCTCGGGATGCCGCCCGCCGGCGAGTTCCGCCCGGCGGACCCGGCCCACCGCTGGTCCTTCCCCGCGGACCACCGGGCCCATCCGGGCTACCGGAACGAGTGGTGGTACTTCACCGGGACGGTCGAGGCGCAGGGGGAGCCGCGCCGCCGGCTCGGGTTCCAGCTCACCTTCTTCCGCGTAGGCCTCGCGCCCGCGGCGCCTGCGCTCGACTCCGCCTGGGCGGCGTCCGACGCGGTGATGGTCCACGCGGCCGTCACGGACGTCTCGGCGGGAACCCACCGGTTCTCGGAGGTGCTCTGGCGCGCCGTCCCGCTCCTCGGCGGCTTCCCCGCCGCGCCCGATCCGGTGCTCGCCTGGGCGCGGGCGCCGCCCGGCAGCGAGGGACGCTGGGAGGTCCGGCTCGACGGCGACGGGTTCCGGGTCAGCGGCCGCGACGACGCGGCGGGGCTCGCGCTCGACCTCTCCCTGCGCCCGACCAAGCCGCCCGCGCTGCAGGGTCCGAACGGGATCTCGCGCAAGTCGGCGGACGAGGGGTACGCGAGCCTCTACGTGTCGCTCCCGCGCCTCGCGACCGCGGGCACGGTGACCCTCGACGGGCGGCGGCTCGAGGTGCACGGCGAGAGCTGGATGGACCAGGAGATCGGCTCTTCCCAGCTCGCGCCCGACCAGGTCGGGTGGGACTGGTGGAGCCTGCGCCTGCGCGACGGGCGGGACCTCATGCTCTACGTGCTGCGCCGGAAGGACGGGACCGTCTCCTGGCGGAACGGCACCCTCGTGTCGCGCGACGGGACCGTCCGGTTGCTCGCGGCGGACGAGTGGACGGTGCGCGGGACCGGGACGTGGCGGAGCGAGGCGAGCGGCGCGGTCTACCCGTCCGGCTGGGAGCTCGCCGTCCCGGGCGAGCGGATCGCGCTCACCGTGACGCCGGAGGTGCGGACGGCCGAGAACCGCTCCGTCCTCGTGCCCGGGCTCGGCTACTGGGAGGGGCCGGTCCGCGCCACCGACGCGGGCGGCGCGCCGGCCGGCGAGGGCTACGTCGAGCTCACGGGCTACGGCGACCGGGCGCGGCCGCCGATCTGATCGTTCGCCCCCGGCTCGAACACCGCTCGCAAGATCGCCGTCGCCTCTTCCGCCCGCTCGCGTGGGACGAAGACGACGAGCGGCGCGTACGGCGCGAAGAACTGGTACAGGCGGCGGAAGACCTGCCCGCGCACGAAGGCCGGGATCCCCGCCGCGACGAGCCGCTCGAGGACGGGGCGAGGCTCGAACGCGCGGTGGAGCGGCCACACCGCCGTCCACTGCGCCTCCGTGCCGGACCGGAACCTCGCCTCGACGACGAGATCGATCGCCACGGCGACGACGACCACCGCCGCGACCACCGCGCGCTGCACGAGGAGCTCGCCGGCCGTCGCCGAACGGACGAGGTACACCACCGCGAGGACCGCCGCCACGACGAGCGCCGACCTCCCGATGGCGCGGCGCCGGACGGAGCGCGCGAGGACGACGAGGTCCGCGCCCCTCGGGACGGGCGGGAGCGCAGCCCAGACGCGCCCGAGCGCGCCGCTCCGGTTGAAGGCGACGCCGAGCGCCGCGACGAGCAAGAGCGCGAGGACCGCCTCCGCCGCGTGGAACCCGTTCGAGCCCGGCCGGAGCGCCTCCGCGGCGGGCTGCAGTCCGGGCCACCACGCGGTGAGCGTCGCGGGGACGAGGAGCGCCGCGGCCGGGACCGCGAGCGGCGCGAGCCCGCACGCGAGGGCAGGGATCCGGGGTGCCTCCGCGCCGGGCGGGGCGACGTCGCGCACCACCGTGCGCGCGACGAGCCAGGTCGAGACGGCGATGCCGGCCGCCCCGGCGGCGAGGCCGAAGACGCCGGGCCCGACGGCCGGACCGGACACCACGGCGGAGAACGTCTCCCAGAGCTCCGAGCCCGCGGTCCACCCGATGAGGAGCGCGAACCCGTTCGTGAGCCCCCTCCCGTCCACCCACCGCGCGAGCGCGGCGAGGAGGAACGGACCCACCGCGAGGGTCGCGATCGCGGCGGCGCGCGGCGCCGCGGCGTCCTCCAGCGCCCCCGCGTTCGTCGCGTAGCGCACGACCTCGAACGCCTGCAGCGCGGCGAGCGTGGCCGCGACGGCGTGCGCCGCGAGGGCGAGCTTCGCGCGGGCCGCCGGTCCCGCGTGACGCAGGGCGTCCCAGGGCGGCACCGCGAGCGCCGCGAGCTCGACGAGGACGAAGCCCGAGATGATCGGGGCGAGGCCGAGCGCGAGCGCGCCGGGGTCGTAGAAGCCCGGCCTCCAGCCCGGGATCCGCAGCTGGCCGAGGAGCCAGGCCGCGACGAGCGCGGCGACGGTCACCCCCGCGCGGCGCCAGACGCGGTCCGGCAGGTTCGGCTGCGGAGCGGCGATCATCGGTCCTCCCTCGCAAAGGAAAGGTCGCGAAGTTACCGCGTAGGAGGGGCGCTGTCGTCCCCGCGAACCAGCCACGACCCCTCGCGCTCTCGCCCGGCCGGGCGGGTGCCGGCGGCTCCAGGGTCGCGTGGACCGTCAGCGCCGGACCGTCACGTGTCGACGGATCGCGGGACGCCGCACGTGAGAGGGGCCCCGCCACCGTGGGAGGGGCGACAGATCGCCGCCCGCGAACGGGGGATGGAACCGTGCTTGCTAGGGAAAGCGGGCATGGTGGATCTCGAGGCGGCGCTCGGTGACGTGCTCTCGCGGGAGGTGCCGACCGTACCCACGGCGGCGAGCATCGGGCTGCGGATCGCCGAGCTCGACCGGCGCGGCGACCTGCCCATGGACGAGCTGCGGTCGCTCGCCTTCGCGGATCCCGCGGTCGCGGCGGCGCTGCTCGCGTCGGCGAACGCCGTCGACGGGCCGCCGGTCCTCTCGCTCCCGGAGGCGGCGGAGCGGCTCGGAGAGGCCACCTTCCTCCGGATCGTTCGTGGCGCAGCGCGCGCGGAGGAGGAGCGGCCGGGACCGCTGCTCGCCCTGCGCCAGCGGACGTGGCGCGTCGCGGTCGTGTCGGCCGCGCTGTGCCGCGAGCTCGCGCGGGCCCGCGGGCTCCCGCCCGAGGACGCCTACACGTGCGGGCTGCTCCACGACGTGGGCCGGCTCGCCGCGTTCGTGGCGCTCGAGCGGGTCGCCGCGGGGAGCCGCCCGCTCCGCGCCGTCTCGTTGCCGCGCTGGGAGCGGCTCGCCGACCGGTGGCACGTCGCGCTCGGCGCGGCGTTCGCGGAGCGGCACCGGCTCCCGCGGGCGGTGCTCGACGTGATCGCGTTCCATCACCGCGAGCCGACGGGCGCCGGCGCTCCTTCGCCGCTCCTGCGCGTCGTGCGGACGGTGGACGTGCTCGCCGCGGTCCTCGCGGACGGCGCAGAGCCCGACGACGCCGTCGAGGGGGCGGACCTCACGCCCGCCGAGGCGGCGCGGCTCGCGCGGACGGTCGAGCGGGCACAGGGTCAGCTCGCGGCGCTCGAGCGGCTCTCGGCGCCCGGCCGCGCGCCCCGAGGAACGAGCGGCCCGGCGCTCGCGCTGCGCGAGTCGAAGGGGGAGGGCGTCCGGCTGCGGCTCGCGGGGCGCGAGTACACCGCGACCGGCTTCGCGGCCTACCAGCTGCTCGTCTGCGGGCCCGCCCCGCTCGGCGAGGGCGCGCTGCTCGAGGTCGAGGTGCTCGACCGCGCCCGCCCGCCGTTCCACGCGCGCGTGCTCGCCGCCTGGGCGGAGGGCGACCGGTTCGGCGCGATCCTCTTGCCGCTCGGGCTGTCCGGTCCGTCGCTCGCCGACTTCGGTGGCGGCCTGCCGGCAGGCGCGGCGGCGTAGCCGCAGCTCTCCCCTCGCCCCCGGCGCCCAGCCGGGGGGAGAGTCGGGAGAGGGCATTGACGCGGTAGCGGTGACGCGCCGGCCGGCCGGTCCCCGGGCGCACGCGCGGTCGCTCGCGCGAGACGCTGTCGGCGCCGGGATGCGTCTCCTGGCCACGGTGCCGATCGTAGTTCCAGGGTGCGGATCGTCGCGGGCACGAGCGGTTGGAGCTATCCGGCGTGGCGCGGGCGGTTCTACCCGGCGGACCTCCCGCCGGCGCAGTTCCTCTCCGCGTACGCGTCCAGGCTCCCGGCGGTGGAGGTGAACGCCACCTTCCACCGGATGCCGCGGCCCGCGCTCCTCGCGAGCTGGCGTGCGCAGGCGCCGCCGGGCTTCACCCTTGCGCTCAAGGCGCCGCAGCGCGTGACGCACTTCCAGCGGCTCGCGGACGCCGAGGGGAGCGTCGCCGCCTTCTACGGGGCCGCCGCCGAGCTCGGCTCCGCGCTCGGGCCGGTGCTCTTTCAGCTGCCGCCGAGCTTCGCGAAGGACCTGCCGCGGCTGCGCGACTTCCTCGCGCTCCTGCCGCTCGGCGGGCGCGCCGCGTTCGAGTTCCGGCACCCGAGCTGGCTCTCGCCCGACGTCCTCCGCGTGCTCGCCGACGCCGGCGCGGCGCTCTGCGCCGCCGAGACGGAAGACGCGGTGACCCCGCTCGTTCCGACGGCGCCGTTCGGCTACCTCCGCCTCCGCCGGCCCGACTACGACGCGGCCGCGCTCACGGCATGGGTCGAGCGAATCCGGGCGCAGCCGTGGCAGGAGGCCTTCGTGTTCTTCAAGCACGAGGACGAGGCGCGCGGGCCGCGCTTCGCCCTCGCGCTCACGGAGCTCGTGGCGGCGGGATTCCAGGCCCCCGCGCCGTGACCGCCTGCCCGAACGTCGCCGCGTGGGCCTCGACGCGCGCGACGTAGCGCGCGAGGTCGTGATCGCCGCAGCGCTCGCCGGGGACGATCCAGAACCCACGCCGCGCGTACGCCGCGCCGCGCTCCCGGCCGCAGAGGTGGACGACCACCGCGAGCCGCCGCTGCCGAGCCGGCGAGGCGCGCGGGATCCGCTCGGCGGCGAGGATCTCCACGACCGAGCGGTGGAGCCAGGCGGCGGTCATCTCGATGGCATGGCTCGGGACCGTCCGGAAGTAGAGGGCGTTGAACCAGCAGGCGTCCGGGTCGAGGAGCGCGCCGCGCTCCGCCACCGCGTGGTCGTGGATGCAGAGCCGGCTCGCGTCGGAGTAGTTCGGGTCGGTCATCTGGAGGATGCCGACCGCGCTCGACGCGGGAGCGAAGACCTCGAGCGGGTTCCAGCTCCACCGCCAGCGCCAGTAGGTCCGCGCGAGCGGGTCCCCTGCGCTCTCGACCTGCGCGAGCGCCGCGAGCAGCTCGGGCCGGACGATCTCGGTCGAGTGGGCCTCGAACAGGGGTCCGTAGGCGGCCCAGGTGGCCGCCGGGGGCTTCGGCGACGGGGACGCGACGAGCCCGAGGAGCTCGGTGGGCTTGTTCGCGACCTGCCAGACGATCCCGGCGGCGAGGAGCCCGGCCGCCGCCGCGGGGATCCATGCGATGCGGGGGACCCGGATGCGGCGTGCGGCGCGCCAGAGCCGCCTCGCCCTCCGTTTCCAGCTCCTGCTCACGCCCATGCTCCGCCCTCCAAGCAAGCCGCCTGCCGCGGCGCGTCCTCCCGCGCGCCGTTAGGTTACGCCCGGATGGCCGACGAGAGGGCCGGGCTCGCGCGCGCGGGCGCCGACGCGATCCGCGACGGGTTCGACGCGTACCTCGCGGAGCGCGCGCGCATCACCGCGCGGGCGCGGGGGCGGTTCGAGCGGCGCGAGTGGTCGGAGGGGCAGCGGGACGCGGTCGAGCGGCTCGACCTGCGTGACCGGATCCTCCACGAGACCATCGGCGCCGTGCGCGCGGAGCTGGGCGGGGCCGTCCACGATCGCGCCGTCTGGCACGGGATGAAGGCGAGGTACGAGGCGGAGGTCGAGGGGCGGCCGGCGGCCGAGATCGGGCTCTCGTTCTTCAACTCGGTCACGCGCCGCGTCTTCGCCACCGTCGGGGTCGATCCCGCGATCGAGTTCCTCGCGGCGGAGCGCCCGCCCCCGGCCGAGGGGCCGGCGCCGGTGTTCCGGCTCTTCCCTCGCCAGGTGACGACCGAGCGGCTCCTCGAGTCGATCCTGAGGGGGTATCCCTTCGACGTGCCCTGGGAGGACCTCCCGCGCGACGCGCGGCTCGCGGCGACGGAGCTGGACGCCCACCTGCGGGAGCTCTCGGACGGGCAGCCGATCGAGCGGGTCGAGCTCGCTGCGCCGGTGTTCTTCCGGGGGAAGGGGGCTTACCTGGTCGGGCGCATCCGGCGCGGCCGCCACCTCACCCCGATCGTGCTCGCGCTCGTGCACGGCCCGCGCGGCGTCGTCCTCGACGCGGCGCTCTATGCGCCCGAGGACGCCTCGATCGTGTTCAGCTTCACCCGCAGCTACTTCCACGTCGAGGCGAACCGCCCGCGCGAGCTCGTCGCGTTCCTGTCCTCGATCATGCCGATGAAGCGGGTGTCCGAGCTCTACGTGTCGATCGGGTTCAACAAGCACGGGAAGACCGAGCTCTACCGCGAGATCTCGCGCCACATCGCCGAGACGGGCGAGGCGTTCGAGCCCGCCCGCGGCGACAAGGGGCTCGTGATGACGGTCTTCACGCTCCCGGGCCTCGACGTGGTGTTCAAGGTCATCAAGGACGAGTTCCCGCCGCCGAAGCAGACCACGCGCCCCGAGATCATGGACAAGTACCGGCACGTGTTCCGCCACGACCGGGCGGGGCGGCTCGTCGACGCGCAGGAGTTCGAGCACCTCTCGTTCCCGACCAGCCGGTTCTCGGGGGCGGTCCTCGACGAGCTGCGGAGGTTCTGCCCCGCCCACGTCACGGTGGGGCCGGAGGTGGTGACGCTCCGTCACCTGTACGCCGAGCGCCGCGTGACGCCCCTCAACCTCTTCGTCCGCCAGGCGGACGAGTGGACGGCGCGCCAGGCGATCCTCGACTTCGGCAAGGCGCTCCGGGACCTCGCCGCGACCGACACCTTCCCCGGCGACATGCTCCTCAAGAACTTCGGCGTGACGCGCCACGGGCGCGTCATCTTCTACGACTACGACGAGCTCACGCGCGTGACCGACTGCGTCTTCCGGGAGATGCCGACCGCCTCGTACGGCGGGGCCGACGGCACCGACGACGACGGGGGCGGCGGGGAGCCGAGCTTCTACGTCGGGCCGCGGGACATCTTCCCGGAGGAGTTCCTGCCCTTCCTCGGGCTGCAGGGGCGCATGCGCGAGTTCTTCCTCCACGCCCACGGAGACCTGCTCACGGCGCGGTTCTGGCGCGGGGTCCAGGAGCGGGTCCGGTCCGGGGAGCTCGAGGACATCTACCCGTACCGGGACGACCAGCGGCTGCATCACGCGCGGGGCTGACGCGGAGCCGGACCTCGACTTCGACCCGAACCTCGACTTCGACCTGAACCTCGACTTCGACCTCGACCCGACTTCGACGTCGACGTGGTCGTGGACGTGGTCGTGGACGTGGACGTGGACGCGAGCTGGGATGCTCGCTCTCGAGGCCGAGGTCGACGTCGACGTCCACCTCCACGTCCACGTCCAGGTCCAGGTCGAGGTCGAGGTCGAGGTCGAGGACCAGGTCCACGTCCAGGTCCACGTCCAGGTCCACCTCCACGTCGCCGCTGGACCCCCCGCCTCGGTGTGTCTACTCTCGCGCCGACGTGCGGCCCGGGGGACACGCCGCCCCCCTCCACCGCGTCGCGCGGGCCCGATCGTCGCTGGCCCCCGTCTTGAAGGGGAGCAGCTGCACGGCTCGCCACCCCGGGCCCGCCGAAGGGGAGCACACATGTCTCGCACCACCGCCGCGGCGCTCGCCGCCCTCACGCTCGTCGCCTGCGGGAAGGGCTGCACCCCGCGCACGCGCGGCGCCGGACCGATCGACCTCGCCCCGCTGCCGGAGGCCCCGCCGCTCCAGATCGCCCCGGAGGCGCTCCCCGGCGCAGGCGGCGAGCTCGCCGTCGTGGCGGCCCGGCCGCAGGGCCCGATGGAGGGGGACGTCCGCCCGACCATCACCTTCTCGAAGCCGATCGTGGCGATGGGCTCGGTCGAGCACGAGAAGGGGCTCGCGACGCCGATCGTGATCTCCCCGAGGCTCGAGGGTGAGTGGCGCTGGCTCGGATCGGCGACGACCGAGTTCGTGCCGAAGGGCCTCGTGCCCTACGCGACCGAGTTCCAGGTCACCGTGCCGAAGGGGCTGCGGGCGGTGGACGGCGCCGAGCTCGCCGCGGAGTACGTCTTCTCGTTCGAGACCCCGCGGCCGGTGCTCCAGCACGTGGATCCGCCCGGCGCCCCGGTCGGCAGCTTCCGCTGGCTCACCCCGCGCCACGTGATCGCGCTCACCTTCAACCAGCCGGTGAAGGATCTCGCCGCGCACCTCGCGCTCGAGGTCGGCGGCAAGGGGTGGGGCTTCGACGTGAAGGAGACGAGGCTCGCGGACGAGCGGCGCGACGCGGAGCGCGGGCGCCGGTTCGCGCGGATGGGGTTCGAGGAGCGCGGGGTGCGCAACCGCCAGACGCGCTACGACGTGACGCCGCGGTCCGCGATGCCGCTCGACGCCGAGGTCCGCCTCTCGTTCCAGGGCGAGCTCCAGGGCGCGGAGGGGCCGCTCGCGCTCGCGGCGGGGACGACCGGCGGGACCTGGCGGACCTACGGCCCGTTCCGGATCGAGGCGGTCGAGCTCTGCTGGTGGGGCGGCGGGCACGACTGCCCGCGTGGGCCGGTGCGGCTGCGCAGCACCAACGGGTTCGATCCGAAGACGCTCGCGAAGGCGATCACGATCTCGCCGAAGGTCGAGATCGACTGGGAGAACGACGTCGAGGTGGACTCCCACACGGAGGTGCGCCTCCCCGCCGTGTTCAAGCCGGGTACGAAGTACCGGATCGCGGTGTCCCGGGACGCGAAGGACGAGTTCGGACAAGCCCTCGAGAAGCCGTTCGAGGCGACCTTCGAGACCGACGACGTCTCGCCCCTCTACGACGTCGGGAACGGCCTCGCCCTCATCGAGGCGAAGGGGGACGGCGCGCTCCCGGTCTCCGGCACCAACGTCTCGAAGGTCGAGGTCCGGGTGGTGCCGCTCGATCCGTCCGGCCTCGCGCGCGTGCTCGCCGCGGAGCCGCCCGAGTCCTTCTACGAGCAGGGCTTCCCGGTCACGCTCGACCTCACGGCGAAGCGGAACCAGCCGCGCACCGCGCCGCTCGCGCTGCGGGAGCTCCTCGCGGCCCGGAAGACCACGCTGTTCGCGCTCCGCACCGACGCGCCCGACGTGACGGTCTCGAACCAGTGGGATCGCTGGCGGCGCTGGAAGCGCGTGACGGGTCAGGTGACCGACCTCGCCGTCCACGCGAAGCTCGGCGCGACGAAGGGGGTCGTCTGGGTGACCCGGCTCTCCGACGGCAAGCCGGTCCCGGGCGCGAAGCTCGCGATCCACGACCGGGTCGGCGCGCTGCGCTGGTCCGCGACGACCGACGCCGACGGGCTCTCGCCCGTCCCGGGCCTCGCCGTGCTCGTGCCGTCGGACGACGGGCGCCACGACGGGGTGCCGTTCGCGCTCGTGTCGGCCGAGTCGGGCGGCGATCTCGGGGTGACGCTCTCGACCTGGTCGGGCGGCTTCGAGCCCTACGCGTTCGACCTGCCCGCCGACTGGGAAGGAAACGAGGCGCGGAGCCTCGGCGGCGTGTTCGCCGAGCGGGGGGTCTACCGGCCCGGCGAGACGGTGCACGTGAAGGGGATCGCCCGCTCGCGCAAGCTCGGGAAGCTGCGTACGCCCACCGCCGGCAGCGTGCTCGTGAAGGTGGCGAGCTCGCGCGGCAAGGAGGTCTTCTCTCGCGCGGTGCCCCTGACGAGCTTCGGGACGTTCTCCGCCGAGGTCCCCGTCGACGCCGACGCGCCGCTCGGCGGGTTCCGGATCGAGGCGACCTGGACCGGGGAGGGCGAGACCCTCGCCTGGCACGGCGGCTTCCGGGTGGAGGAGTACCGCCCGCCGCAGTTCCAGGTGGACGTGGTCGCGCCGGGGAAGCAGCTCGCCGCCGGCGACGCGGTGAAGGCGCAGGTGCTCGCGCGCTACCTCTTCGGCGGAGCGATGCCGGGCGCGCAGGTCCGCTGGACGGTCGCGCGGGAGTCCACCGCGTTCGAGCCGCCAGGCAACACCGGGTTCTCCTTCGGCGCCGGGTCGTGGTGGTGGGACGACGGCGCGCCGCAGACCGTCTCCGACGTGGCCGCGTCCGGTGAGGGCGAGTCCGACGCGACCGGCCTGCTCGCGCTCGACGCGGGCGTCGCGGAGGCGACCGGGGGCCGGACCTTCGTCTACACGGTCGAGGCGGAGGTGACCGACGTGAACCGGCAGCGGATCGCCAACCGCACCGCGCTCACCGTCCACCCCGCCTCGGCCTACGCGGGCGTGCGCCGGCGGGGCACCGGGTTCGCCGAGGCGGGCAAGGCGGACGTCCTCGAGGTCGTCGCGGCGGCGCCGGACGGCACGCGCCAGGCCGGCGTGGCGGTGGAGCTCGTCGTGAAGCGCCGCGAGTGGCGCTGGATCCGCAAGCGCGGGCCGGGCGGGACCTGGCGCGTCGAGAGCGAGGTGCAGGAAGAGAAGGCGGGCGGCTGCAAGGTGACCACCGCGGCGACGCCGGTCGAGTGCGCCTTCACGCCGCCGAAGCCCGGACTCTACGTGGTGGAGGCGACGCTGCGCGACGAGAAGGGGCGCACCCAGGCGACGCGCCACCCGTTCTACGCGACCGGCCCCGGCTGGGTGTCGTGGCAGCGGGAGGAGACCGATCGGCTCGACCTCGTCGCCGACAAGCGGAGGTACGAACCGGGCGAGACCGCGAAGGTGCTCGTGAAGAGCCCATTCCCGGAGGCGGAGGCGATCCTCACCGTGGAGCGAGAGGGCGTCCTCACCGCGCGCCGGGTGAGGCTCACCGGCGCCGCGACGACCCTCGAGGTGCCCATCGCCGAGGACCACGTGCCGAACGTGTTCGCGTCGGTGGTCCTCGTCCGTGGGCGCGTGCCCTCGAAGGAGCCGGCCGACGGCGACGCCGACCCCGGCCGCCCCGAGGTCCGTGTCGGCTACGTGAAGCTCGAGGTCGAGAAGCGGTCGCGCCGGCTCGACGTGGCGGTCACGCCCGACGCCGTCGAGAAGCGACCGCGCGACAAGGTCACGGTGGAGGTGAAGGTCACGGACCACCGCGGGCAGGCGGCCGAGGCGGAGGTGACGGTCTGGGCGGTGGACGAGGGCGTGCTCCGGCTCACCGGCTACGAGGCGCCGGATCCGGTGGAGCTCATCCACCCGCCGCGCGGCCTCTCGGTGCGCGTCGGCGAGTCGCTCGTCCACCTCGTGGAGCGGCGGCGCTACGGCGCGAAGGGGGAGACCGCCGGCGGCGGCGGCGGCGCCGACGGCGCCGGGGCGGGCTTCCGCTCGCAGTTCAAGACGACGGTGCTCTTCGCGCCGGAGGTCCGCACCGACGCGCAGGGGAGGGCGAAGGCGACGTTCGAGCTGCCGGACAACCTCACCACCTACCGGATCATGGCGGTCGCGGTGTCGCGCGCCGACCGCACCGGCGTCGGTCAGGCGAAGGTCGCGGTCGCGAAGCCGCTCATGGCGCTCCCCGCGCTCCCGCGCCTCGCGCGGACGGGCGACCGCTTCGAGGCGGGCGTGGTCGTCCACGCACCGACCGGCAAGGTCCGCGAGGTCGAGGTGCGCGCGGAGGCGACCGGCGTCGTGCTCGAGGGCCAGGCGGTGCGGAAGGTCACGCTCGACGGGAAGCCGCGCGAGGTCCGCTTCTCGTTCAAGGCGGGCGCGCCCGGCGAGGCGGTGCTCCGCTTCGTGGCGTCGGGCGGCGGCGAGCGCGACGGGGTCGAGCAGCGGATCCCGATCCGGCTGCCGGTGGAGCAGGAGGCGGTCGCGACGTACGGCGACACGAAGGACCTCCGGAGCGAGGCGCTCGTCCCGCCCGCCGGCGTCCGCCCCGACGTCGGCGGGATCGAGCTGTCCCTGTCGTCCACCGCGCTCTCCGGGTTCGCCGAGAACATGCGGCAGCTCGTCGAGTACCCGTACGGCTGCCTCGAGCAGCTCTCCTCGCGGCTCGTCCCGTTCGTCGCGCTGCGCGAGCTCCAGGGCAAGTTCGGCCTCGGCCACGACGAGTTCCGTACTCGCGGCGAAGCCGCGCTCCAAGCCGGGGGCCCCCTGGGGGGACCCGGCGCGAGACCCGCCGCGCCGCCGCCGTGGGCGCGCGCCTGGCTCGGCGACGAGGTCTTCCGGATCCACGAGACGCAGGATCCCGACGAGGTGGTGCGCCGGACGGTGAAGGCGATCGAGCGGCTGCAGAACCCCGACGGCGGCTACCGGTACTGGGCGACGTCGGCCTGCTCTGCGGAGTGGGCGTCCTCTTACGCGGTGCTCGCGCTCGGCCGTGCGGCCGCGCTCGGGTACCCGGTGGACCGGGACGCGCTGCGCCGCGGGCAGGGCTACCTCGCCGACACGGTCGCGGCCGGGCGCTGCACGCGCTGCAGCGCCTCTTGCGCGCCGCCGTGGGACGCGACCCGCGTGTTCGCGCTGTACGCCCTCGCCCGGACCGGCGCGCCGCGCGCCTCCTACTACGGCGAGCTCTTCTCTCGCCGGCAGCGGCTGCCGCTGTTCGCCCAGGCGATGCTCGCGGACGCCCTGTTCGTCGGCGCGGGCGATCGCGCGGACGCGCGGAAGCTCCTCGCCGAGGTGATGAACCACGCGAAGGAGTCGGCGGCGGAGGTCCACCTCGAGGAGACGGACCCGCTCACCTACGCGACCCTCTGGTCGTCCGACACGCGCACGACCGGGATCGTCCTCGCGACGCTCGCCGACGTCGCGCCCGATCACCCTCACGTCGCGAAGATGGCCGCGTACCTCGCCAAGGTGCGGAAGGGCGACGGCCGCTTCCGGAACACCCAGGAGGCGGCGTTCGCGCTCATGGCGCTGGCGGAGATCGCGCGGACGAAGGAGCGGGAGGTCCCCGCGTTCACCGCGCGCGTGACCCTCGGCGGGAAGGCGCTCGCGGAGCTCCCGTTCGAGGGGCGCTCCACCGAGGTGAAGGTGACGAAGGTCGCGATGGCGGAGCTGCCGCGCTCGAGCGAGCCGCTGCCCCTCGAGTTCAGGCGCGACGGCAAGGCGGGCGTCCTCTACTACGGCGCGGTCGTGCGCTATGCGCCGGCGGAGGTGCCGAAGGAGCCGCTCGAGCGCGGGATCTTCGTCCAGCGCTGGATCGAGCCGTACGAGGGCGGCGGCCAGATCAGGGCGGCGCGCGCGGGCGAGCTCGTCCGGGTGCGGGTCCGGATCGGGACCGCCCAGGAGCGGCACTACGTGGCCGTCTCGGTGCCGATCCCCGCCGGGCTCGAGATCGTGGACACCTCGCTCGCGACGACCGCGGGCAAGGATCCGGCGCCGCGCGCCGAGGGGCCGGCGGAGGGGTACGAGGCCGAGAGCGAGGAGGACTTCTCCGACGTCTCGATGAACGAGGAGGGCGGGTACGAGGGCCCCTGGGGCTTCCGGTTCTGGAGCCCGTTCGTGTTCGAGGAGAAGCGGGACGACCGGCTCGTGCTCTTCGCGGACGAGCTGCCGCCGGGGCTGCACGTCACGAGCTTCGTCGCCCGGGCGACCACGCCCGGCGAGTTCGGGCTCGTCCCTGCCCACGCGGAGGAGATGTACTCGCCGGAGGTGTTCGGGAGGTCCGATGGAGGGACGTTCAAGATCTTGGGGAGCGAGACCGTCGCCGGGAAGTGACCGACGTCGCGGCCCGGTGATGTGCGGCCACCCATGACCCGCTTGCCACTCCAGCTCGCCCTGCTCTCCGCCGCGCTCGCCGCGACGGCGATGACGGCGTTCGTGGCGTGGCCCCTCCCGGAGCTCCTGCTCGACCGTCGCCCCATCCCGGCCATCCGCTTCTCCGATCGAACGGGCCTCCTCCTTCGCGAGGTCCGCTCCCGGGCCGACGGCCGGAGCGTCCCGCTGCCGCCGGACGAGCCCGTTCCCCCGCTCGTCCGCGCGGCCGTCCTCGCCGCGGAGGACCGGCGCTTCGACCGGCACCCCGGCGTCGACGTCCTCGCCGCCGCCCGCGCCGCGGGGCAGGCGATCGCGCGCCGCCGCATCGTGAGCGGCGCCTCGACGATCCCGATGCAGCTCGCGCGGCAGGTCGTGCCGGAGCTCGCGCCCCACCGCCGCACCCTCGCCGCGAAGCTGCGGGAGGCGCTCTGGGCCCTGCGGATCTCGGCGCACGTCCCGCGCGAGGAGGTGCTCCGTGCCTACCTCGACCGGGTCTACCTCGGGAACGGCACCTACGGCTTCGAGGCGGCGGCGCTCACCTACTTCGCCCGGCCGGCGCGGACCCTCTCGCTCGGCCAGGCCGCGCTCCTCGCCGCGGTCGTCCAGTCTCCCGAGCGTCACGAGCCGTGGCGCCACGAGCCCGCCGCTCGCGCCCGGATGGCTCGGGTCCTCGGCCGGATGCGGGAGCTCGGGCTCGCCTCGGCCGAGGACGTCTCGCGCGCGCTCGCCGCGCCCCTCGATCTCGCCGCGCCTCCGCGCACCTTCGACGCGCCGCACCTCGTCGACGCGCTCGTCCGCGCCCTCCCGGCGCTCGGGCTCGACGCGGCAGCGGCGGTCGAGACGACGATCGACCCCGCGCTGCAGCGCGACGTCGAGGAGCTCGTTCGGACGGAGCTCGCCTCCGAGCCGCGCCTCGCGAACGGCGCGGTCATCGTCGTAGACAACGCGTCGGGCGAGGTGCTCGCCTACGTCGGCTCGGCCGACTTCCTCGACGTGTCGAGCGAGGGGCAGAACGACGGCGTCCGGGCGCTCCGCCAGCCCGGCTCGGCGCTGAAGCCGTTCGCGTACGGGCTCGCGCTCGCGCGCGGCTTCACGGCCGCGACGGTCCTCTCGGACGCGGAGGCCCACCTCCCCACGGCGGGCGGCGACTGGGCGCCCCGCAACTATGACCGCCGGATGCACGGCCCGGTGCGCCTGCGCGCGGCGCTCCAGAACAGCTACAACGTGCCGGCGGTGAGGGTCGCCGAGGCGCTCGGGCCGGACGCGGTGCTGCGGGTGCTGCGGGCCGCCGGGTTCGCCTCCCTCGCGGCCTCCGCCGACGTGTACGGCGCGGGCCTCGTGCTCGGGAACGGTGACGTCTCGCTCCGCGAGCTCGCCCGCGCCTACCGCGGCCTCGCGCGGGGAGGGGTCGTCGAGCCGCTCGTCGAGGTGCGGACCGCGGCCGACGCCGCGGGTCGCCCGCTCGTGCCGAGGCGGGAGCTCGCGCCGCGCCGCTTCCTGCCAGCGGGCGCGGTGGCGCTCCTCGCCGACGTCCTCTCGGACGAGGCGGCGCGCGCGCCGGCGTTCGGGCTCCGGAACGCGCTCCGGCTTCCGTTCCGGGTTGCCGCGAAGACCGGCACCTCGCGGGCGTACGTGGACAACTGGACCGCGGGGTACACGGCGGAGCGCACCGTCGCGGTCTGGGTGGGGAGCTTCGACGGCACCCCGATGCACGGCGTGTCCGGCATCACCGGAGCGGGGCCCATCTTCGGGCGAGTGATGGCTCGCGCGATGCGCGGGATCTCCCCCGCGCCGCTCCTCGACCGGAGCAGGCTCGCCCACGCCGTCGTCTGCCCGCTCTCGGGGAAGCGCGCCGGCCCGGACTGCCCCGGATCGCTCGACGAGGTCTTCCTCCCGGGCACGGAGCCGCGCGACGGCTGCGACCTGCACCGGCCCGGCGCACCCGGCCGCCCCGCGCTCGAGCTCCCCGCGGAGCACCTCGCCTGGGCGCGTGCCGAGGGGATCGAGGCCGGGCTCGCGGGCGGCGGCGATCGCGTCCGGATCCTGCGCCCCGCCGAAGGCGACGAGTACCTCGTCGAGGCGGGCTATCCGGACGGCGCCCAGGCGGTGCCGGTACGACTCGCGCTGCCGCGCGGGACCGCACGCGCCGAGCTCCGGCTCGACGGCGATCGGGTCGTGGTCGAGCCGCCGTTCGCGGCACGGGTCCCGGCGCGCCCGGGCGCCCACCTCCTCGAGGTCTGGCTGCCCGGGGCGTCCGCTCCCGCCGCGACGGCGCGCTACACCGTCCGTGGGGGCGGCACCTGATCGTCGTGACGCTCGCGCTCGCGCTCGCCGCGGGGCCGGGCGTCGCGGTGGACCTGCTCTCGAAGCAGGCCCCCCGGATGCTCGTCGTGCGCGGAGCGGGCACCACCCGCTCCATCGCGGCGCGAGGGGACGGGCTCCTCGTGGACGGCCGTCCCGTGCCGCGCGTCGGGTTGCCTGGAGGCACCTGGCGCATCGAGGTGCCGGGCGGGCCTTCGGGGACGTACGCCGGCGCGCTCGTCTTCCGGGCGGAGGGCGGCGTGGTGACGATCCGCGGCGAGCTCGAGCTCGAGCCTTACGTCGCGGCCGTCGTCGCGTCGGAGACGCGCCCCGGGACACCCCCCGCCGCGCTCGACGCACAGGCGGTCGCCGTCCGCTCCTACGCGCTCGCCGCCCACGAGCGGCACCCCGGAGGCGCGCTCTGCGACCTCGCGCACTGCCAGCTCCTGCGCGCCGGCGGAATCCCGCCGGATCACCTCGCGGCAGCACGGCGCGCGGCGCGCGCGACGGCGGGGGAGGTGCTCGTTCTCCCCGATGGCGAGATCGCCGCCGCGGCGTTCCACGCGGCCTGCGGCGGGCACACCGCCGAGCCGCGCGAGGCGTTCGGCGCCGGTGCGAGCGCTGGTGCCGCGGTCGTCGATCCGGGCTGTGCCGGCCCGGCGTGGCGGGCCGAGGTGGACCCCGTCCGGCTCGCGCGCGCCGTCCGCGGCGCGCTCGCGGGGGCGGCCGGGGCGGGCGCGGTGGGCCGGCGGCTCGTCGCCGCCGACGTGGTGCTCGCGCCGGGCGCGGGCGGATGGATCGCGCGGGTGGAGGCGGCGGGTGGCGGCTGGCGGCTGTCGGGCGACGCCTTCGCGCGAGCCCTCGACGCCGCCCTCGGCCGCGGCCGCGTGCGGAGCTCGCGGTTCTCCCTCACCGACGAGGACGGGCGGGTCGTCGTCCGCGGGAGCGGGCACGGGCACGGGGTGGGCCTGTGTCAGGCCGGTGCCGCACGCGGCGCGGCCGCGGGAGAGGACCACCGCGCGATCCTCGCGCGCTACTACCCGGGGGTCGCGCTCGGGAAGCACCCGGCCGCGGTCCGGCCGTCCAGAAGCCGGCGCGCCGACCGGGCTCTCCGCGACCGGTGATCGCATCACCCCGGGTGTTGGACGCCCCGCCGCCCGACGAGCCCGAGCTCACGGAACCACCCGGAATCTGGGGGGACCTTCCACCCCGCCGCAAGGCGTCACGCTTGCATTGGGTCCGGGATACGCGTGACGGAGCACGATGCCGCGGCCGGGAGGTAGGAAGATGATGGCGATCACCCACACCGATGCGGCAATCCTGTTCCTGCGGATGCAGCCGACGTGGGTGGTGATCGACGAGATCCGCCGGTTCGTCTCGAAGTTCTGCCAGAACGCCTGCCCGGAGGCCGGGCGCGAGGAACAGGTCGCCCTCGCCGCCCACGAGCTCGTCCAGAACGCGATCGCCAATGCGGCGACCCCCGACATCGAGGTGAAGCTCGAGGTCGACCGCTCGCACAAGCGGGTCGTCGTCTCGGTGTCGAACCTCGCTCGCGCCGACCAGATCGCGATCCTCCGGGGGCGCCTCGACCGGGCGCAGTCGCACCCGAATGCCCTCGAAGGCTACGTCGCCGCGATGCGCGAGGACCCCGAGTCGCGCGGCGGGATCGGGCTCGCCCGCATCCGCTTCGAGGCGGCGCTCGACCTCGCACTCGAGGTGGACGGCGAACGGGTCACGATCCACGCGGCGGGGCGGCTCTCCGCGCCCGAGCCGGCGCCTCTCATCGCGTAGCTCGGCTCAGCGCCCGGGGCCCGCCGTGCGCGTCGCGGCGATGGCGCGGTCGATCGAGTCCCCGGTGCAGAAGAAGGCGAGCAGGCCGCCCGAGCGGCGCGCCGCCTCGAGCGCGGGCAACGCACCGGGATCGCGCAGCTCGCCGAGGAGCTGCGCGGCGGCGCGACGCGTCCCACAGTCGCGATCCCGGCCGAGGAGCGCACGCGCGTTCCGGCGGAGCGCCACGTCGTCGCGCAGCGCCGGGCGGGCCGCGAGCGCGGTCCGGTAGCGCCGCACGCACTCGGATGGTGCGCCACGGGCGCAGGCGACGTCTCCCCGGAGCTTCTCGACGAGCGGCCGGCCGGCGCCGACGCGGGCGGCTGCGTCGAGGCGCTGGCGGGCCGTGGCGAAGTCGCCGCGCTCGAGCGCCGCCTCGACCTCGCGGGCGAGGGCGGCGTCGGAACCGGGACCGAGCAGGAGCGCCACGACGAGCAGCGGCACCGCCGCGATCCCGGCGCGGTGGAGCGGGGACGATGGGAGCCGGCGGATCAGGGCTGCGATCCAGCCTGCGGTGCGCGTCGCGGCCGAGCGCGCGAGGTGGCGAGCGCGGGCGAGAGCCCTTCGACTTCGCGCCGCCTGCGGCGGCGCTACGCTCAGGGTGAACGGTGCCAGGGTGGGGGCCGCGGTCGGGGTTGCGGTCGGGATCGCGGTCGGCGATGAGTGAGGGCCGCGCGCTCTCGACCGTTCGTCCTGAGCGTAGCCTCCCCGAAGGGGAGGCGAAGTCGAAGGACGCGCGAGGTCCGCGCCCGTGCTGGAGATGGGGACCGGCATCGATTCGGCGAGCGCGTGCGCGAGGTCCGTCGCTCGCGCTCTCCGCCGCGGATGCTTCTCGAGCAGGCTCGCGAGGACCCCCTCGACCTCCAGCGAGAGCGCGGGCACGTCGAGGCGCGCGGGCCGCGGCTCCTCGAAGAGCACGCGGCGGGTGACCTCGAGCGGGTCCGTCGCGTCGAACGGGCCGCGCCCGGTGAGCGCGAGCTGCGCGAGCGCGCCCACCGCGAACGCCTCGGAGCGGCGCGTCGCGCGCGCGCCGCGGACGACCTCGGGCGAGTCGAAGCCGGCGCGCGCGAGCGCGGGTGCGCCGGCCGGGACGGGCGCGAGCACCACCGTGCCCCCCGCCACGAGGACGGCGGCCGGCGAGAGCGCGCCGTGGACCCGGCCGCGCGCGTGCAGCGCCGCCACCGTCCGGGCGAGCTCGCGGACGATCCGGAGGCGCGCCTCGAGCGGCGCGGCGCACGCGGCGAGGTCGGCGAGCGTCTCGGGCATCAGAACACCACCGCGAGGGATGCGCCGCCCGAGGCGAGCGCGTGGACGGCCGCGATCCGCTCGGCCCGGACCTCGGCGGCGAGCCGGAGCCGCTGCCCGATCGGCTGGACGACCGAGGCGTGGACGTCACCGCCGGCACGCAGGGCGCCTCCCGGCCCGGCGACGAGCTGGAGCGCGGGACCGGCGTCGAGCACGAGGTGCACGCCCGCCGGGGCCTCGCGGGCGAGGGAGAGGCGCGGGGAAGCGACGAGGAAGAGCGGTGGCGAGAAGAGCCGCGGCGACGCGGGATCGCCGTCCCGCATGCCCGAGAGGTCCCTCCCGTGATGCGTCGCCTCGGCGGCCGCGCCCGCCGAGAGCCTCCAGCGGCCCGCGCGTCCGATCGTCCGGTCGAGGCGGGCGCCCGCCGCGGCGAGGAACGTATCGGGCATGCCGGCTCCCGTCACCGACCCGGCGCGCGCGAAGGTTTCGAGCCGGGCGGTCTCGCTCGCCCAGGCGGCGCGCCCCTCGACGAGGAGGTCCGACGCCGCCCCCACCAGCACGCCGCCGACGCGCTCGCCCGCGAGGGCGCGGAAGGAGTCCTGGCGCCGAACGCGGGAGAGCGCGAGCGAGAGGGTCCGCTCGCCGTCATCTCGCTCCAGCCGGAGCGCGCCCGACACGGCCGCACCACCCGGGCGCGCCCCGTCGAAGCCGAGCGCCGCGCCGAGCCGCCGCCCCGGGCCGGGGCGCCACTCCGCCCGGACGTCCACGGCGGCGCCCTGGACGGCGGCGCCCTCGCGTTCGTACCCCACCCTCCCGCCCTCGACGGCGCTCGAGGTGAAGGGGGTCGGGTCGGCGCGGCCGGAGGCAAACGCGCGCCAGGTGGACAGCCCCATCGTCCTCCCGGTCTGAGCGAGCGCGGCGACCCCGCCGCCGAGCGCCGGCTCGCGCCCGCGCCGGAGCGCCGCGTGCAGCTCCTCGTCTCCCGGGATCGGCCGCACGGCTCCCGTGGCCAGGGCGTGCGAGAGGGCGCGGTCCGCGTCCCCGTTCCACGCGTACGCTCGCGCGAGGCCGCGGTGCGCCTCGGGATCCGCGGGCGCGTCCGCGAGCACCGCTGCGTACTGCGGGATGGCTTCGCGGCTCGTTCCCCGCTCGGCCGCGAGCACCCGGGCGAGCCCGAGCCGCGCGCGACGGCTGCGCGGGGTCTCGCGGAGCACCGCCTCGTACTGTGCCCGGGCGGGTCCGCGCATCGCGGGGTCGATGGCGAGGAGGTCCGCGTACTCGAGGCGCACGTCCTGCTCCGGGCGGACGGCGAGCGCGCGCGCGAAGGCCTCCCGGGCCTCGCCGCGGCGCCCAGCCCGCGCGAGCGCACGCGCGTGACCGAGCCGGAGGTCCGGATCGTCCGGGTGCCGCGCGAGGAGCGCCGCGTACCGCTCCGCGGCCTCGCCGGCGCGCCCCGGCTCCGCCACGGTGAGGCGCGCGAGCTCCCGCGCGACGCGCTCGTCTCCCGGCTGCTCCGCTTCCCGCCGCTCGAGCTCGGTCCGCGCCTCGCCGCGGCGGCGCGGATCCCAGAGCAGGAGCTTCAGTCGCTCGTCACGCAATCCGGCGTCGCCGGGGGACGCGGCGAGGAGCCGATCGTACTCGCGCAGGGCCGCGTCGAGCGTGGCGCGGTCGCGCCCGAGCAGCCGCGCGAGCTCCCGGCGGCGCGCGGGGTCGTCATGGGCGGCGAGCCCCAGGGCGAGGTAACGGACCGCGTCCCTGGCGCGGTACGCGTAGCGCGACCATTGCAGCACCCGCGCCTGCTCGAACGCGAGCTCCCAGTCGTCGGGGAACCGCGCGAGGTGCCGGTCGAACGCCGCGACGGCGCGGTCCGTCTCGCCGTTCGCCTGGAGCTCGAGCCCGAGCGCACGCGACGCCTCGCGCGACGAGGGGTCGGCCTCGAGCGCCTTCCGGTATGCCTCGATCGCGGCGGCGTGGTTCCCGATCCGGGCGTTCGCGCGCCCGCGCGCGAGATACCAGGACTCCGCGAGGCCGGCCCCGGCGGGTGCGGACGAGAGGAGCGCGGTCGCGAGGAGCGCCACGTGCGCGGCGCGGATCATGGGAGGCCTCACGAGGGGGAGGGCGAGCGAGCGCTCGCCTCATGCCGCAACGTAGACACCGATCTCCGGGAGGGCGACCGGCATCGGGAGGTACTCGAGCCCCACCCGCCAGAGCCCCGGCACGATCCGGCGAGAGTGCACGATCCGCGCCCATACCGCGCCGCTGCGGAGGACGAGGGGGAGCACGGTTCCGGCAGGTGGTGGCGTCCCGACCGCGAGGAGCCCCATCCCGCCTTCCGACGCGTCGAGCCGCAGCGCTCGGCCCGATCCCCCCGTTCCGACGACGACGAGCCGGGCGAGGGTGAAGCGGCGCGGCGAGCGCCGCCGCCTGGGCCGGAGCGGCAGGAAGGCCCGGACGAGGCCGGCGACGAGGCGCGCCGCCATCCCGAGCTGGGTCGTCGCGCGGCGGTCGTGGGCCCCGTCATGGACCGCGTCGCGCGAGAAGGCGATCCGGACGAGGGCGCGACGCGCCGCCGCGTCGGTCCCCTCGAAGGCGACGCCCGCGCGGAGCTCGCGGCCGACCCGCTCGCGCCAGACGAGCCGCGCCTCGACCGCGAGGCGCTCGGGTCCATCGAAGGCCAGCTCGAGCGGCGAGGGGAGCGGCGCCTCCGTCGCGAGCCGGACGCACGCGCCCGAGGTGGACAGGTCGACGGTCTCGGCGGCGACGCCCGCGAGCCGCACGGTGACGCGGGTCCGGATCCGCTCGTCGGTGCGGCGCTGGGGCCGCTCCCACCCGACGAGGAGCGCGGCGAGGATCGCGACGAGGTTCGCGGCCGCCCAGAACAGATTGAACGCGTAGGCCTCCGCCTCGATCCCGAAGGCGAAGAGCTCGACCGCGCCCTTCGCGATCGCGATCCCGGCGACGGCCGCGGCGGCGAGCGTCAGCGCGGACGAGGAGGTGTCGAACCGGCGCCGGTCGCTCGTGAGCCCCTTCGGCGTCACCTTGAACCCGAGCCGGCGCGGCAAGACGAGGTCGAGCGTCGCGCGCGCGAGCGGGAACGCGACGGCGCTCTCGTAGATCCCGCCCCACAGGAGTCGCGGCCAGCCCGGCACGAGCGCGCTCGCGGCGACGGGCGCGAGCACGAGGTGCGGGACGAGGTAGGCGAGCAGCACCGGCAGGTCCGCGAAGAGCGGGTGCAGGTGGAACAGCAGGTACCACAGGGGCGTCGCGAAGAAGGCGAGCCGCGCGAGCGGGAAGAAGAAGTACCAGAGCGAGGCGAGGTAGCCGATCCGGTGGCGGAGCGGGAGCCCGCGCTCGAGGAGCGGGTTGTCCCGGAAGAAGATCTGCAGGCACCCGAGCATCCAGCGGCGCCGCTGGACGAGGTAGCCCTGGAAGCTCTCCGCCGAGAGCCCCGCCGCCAGGTCCTCGTCCACGAACGCCGAGCGCCAGCCCCTCGCGTGGAGCTTCTGGCTCGTGTGGATGTCCTCGGTGATCGACAGGAGGTTGAACCCGCCGACGGAGAGGAGCGCCGACCGGCGGAACACGGCGCCGCTCCCGACGAAGAACGCTCCGCCCCACGCGTCGCGCCCGCCCTGGATCGCGTGGTTGAAGAGGTCGGCCTCGTTCGGCACCGCCTCGCCGCCGCCGAAGGCCCGCTGGAAGACGTCCGGGTTGTAGAAGTGGTGCGGCGTCTGGACGACCCCGATCCGCGCGTCGCGGAAGTGCGGCACGGTGCGCTCGAGGAAGCGCGCCTGCGGGACGTGGTCGGTGTCGAAGACGACGACGAGCTCGCCGGTCGTGACCGCGAGCGCGGCGTTGAGGTTTCCCGCCTTGGCGTGACGCCGCGGGCCGGGCAGGTAGCGGGCGCCGTGCTCGGCCGCGAGCCGCGCGACCTCCTCGCGGTGCGAGTCGTCGCACACGTGGATCGTCTTGCGATCCCACCGGAGCGCGGCGCAGGCGGCGAGGGTCCGGTCGAGGATCTCGACGGACTCGGAGTAGATCGGGACGAGGACGTCCACCGAAGGCTGCGGCTCGCCGGGTCCGAGCGGGGCCGGCGCGGGGCGGCGCCGCCCGGAGACCCCGACCTGCACGGCGAGGAGCGCCACCGTCGAGAACGCGTACAGCTCCGCCGCGAGGAGCGACAGGCTCACGAGCGGCCCGAGCGGCTCGACGAAGTTGAGGGTACGGGCCGCCCGCCACCCGAGGTAGCGGAGGGAGAGCCCGAGGGAGAGCGCGAGGAGGAGCGCGCGAGCCCAGCCGCGCCGGCGGGCGAGGGGAGCGAGGACGAGCCCGGCCGCGAGCGGGAGGAGCGGGAAGCGGTCCCGGAACGCGCCCCAGTCGAGCAGGAGGAGGAACGAGAGCGGCTCGTCGAAGCGGCGCACCACGCCGAGCTCGAGCGCGCGCCCGAACCAGAGCCAGTTATGGAGGTAGTACGGGGTGGGATCGCCGGAGAGCGCCCGCTCGAAGAGCGCGTCGAGCCGCGCCGCCCGCATCTCCTCGGCCAGCGCCGGGTCCTCGACCCGCGCGAGCGCCTGCACCGAGGCGAGGAGCGGCAGGCCGTCGAGCGTCGAGAGCGGGCGCCCGGCGGTGGTGGCGCGGTCGCGGAGCCGCCCCTCGGAGCGCCAGGCCTCGCGCGGGAAGCGCAGCATCCGCTCGCGCACGTCCGCCTCGCCGCGTCGCCCGAACCAGCGCGCATCGAGCGCGACGCGCCAGAAGATCGGCACCGCGTCGTAGCCGGACGGAGCGGGCCCGCCGCCGTCGCCGGGGCGCTCGAGCAGGATCGCGCCGCTGCGCGGGTCGAGGTAGACGAGCTCGGGCGGGAGCGCGACCCCGCGGTCCACGTAGAGGAAGCGGAGGAGGTCGTAGCTCGACCGGACGAGCTCCTTCCAGGGTCGCCCCGGGTCGATCGCCGCGAACACCTCGTAGGCGTACGGGGCGAGGTAGGCGACGTGGAGGGTCGGGTACCGCTCGGCCCGGGCCCAGTTGCCGCCGGTGGGGAAGGGGCGGCCGCCCGCGAGGACGACCTCCTTCTCCCAGATGTCGCGGAGCAGCCCGCGCGCCTCGTCGAGGAACCGCGGCTCGCCGAAGCGCCGCCACGCGAGGACGAGGGCGAGCGCCGCGTCCTGGTCCGCGTCGGTCGCGGCGTTCCGGTCGAGCACCCGGTCCTTCCACTTCCACGCGAGGAGGCGGTCCTCGCGCACCTGGAGGTTCTCCTTCGTCCAGCGCCACACCACGTCGAACGCAGGCCGGTCGTTCGCCCACACCGCGCGGAGCATCGCGTACGCCTGGCCCTCGGAGGTCGTGATCCCTCCCTCGTCGAGCGCGACGACGCGCCCGTCCTGGACGTGGGAGTACCGGTAGAGGCTCCAGAGCGCCGACAGCTCGTCCCGCTCCCGCGCGAGCGCGTCCGCCGAGCGGCTGGGCTCGCCGTGGCCGCAGGCGACGAGCGCCGCCGGGATCAAGCAGAGGAGCCTCGCGGCGGGCGACATGCGGGGCGACGGTGGGGGCGCTTCGCGCCGACCGGTAGCCCCCGTCGAGGAGCCGTGCGCCCCGACTGCGGCGCCGGGCGGGCCCATCTACCCCGCGCCCGGGGGGCCGTGCGAACATGCGCGCTCTCTCGAAACCCCCTCCCGGAGGAGTCTGCGATGAAGGCGGTCCTGCTGAGCGGCTTCGGCGGTCTCGACGTCCTGAAGGTCGGCGAGGCGGAGCGCCCGCGCCCCGGCGAGGGGCAGGTGCTCGTGAAGGTCGTCGCGACGAGCGTCAACCGCCCCGACCTCGTGCAGCGCGAGGGGAAGTACCCGCCGCCCGCCGGCGACTCGGAGATCCTCGGGCTCGAGGTGGCCGGGACGATCGCCGAGGTCGGCCCGGGGGTCTCCGGCTGGCAGCCCGGCGAGCGCGTGATGACGCTCGTCGGCGGGGGCGGCTACGCCGAGTACGCGGTCGCGTACGCGAGCCACCTCATGCGCATCCCCGCCGCGATGAGCTTCGAGGAGGCGGCCTGCGTCTGCGAGTCGTACATCACCGCGTTCCTGAACCTGTTCCTCGTCGGCGGCCTGAAGGACGGGAACGTCGCCGTCATCCACGGCGGGGGCGGCGGGGTGAACACCGCCGGAGTCCAGCTCTGCAAGGCGCTCGTCCCGAGGACCCGGCTCGTCGTCACGGCGCACCCGTCGAAGGTCGAGCGGGTCCGGAAGCTCGGCGTCGACCTCGTCGTGGACTACACGACGACGCCGGACTTCTCCGACGCGGTGAAGGAGCTCACCGGCAAGAAGGGGGCGGACGTCATCCTCGACCATGTCGGGGCGAAGTACCTCCAGCCCAACATGAACGCGCTCGGCTACGCCGGCCGGCTCGTGCTCATCGGGGTGACGAGCGGCATCAAGGCGGAGCTGAACCTCGCCCTCATGATGGTGAAGCGCCAGCAGATCATCGGCTCGGTCCTCCGATCCCGGCCGGTGAAGGACAAGGCGGAGATCGTGGCCGAGTTCACGCGGACGGCGCTGCCCCGGTTCGCCGACCGGACCATCGTCCCGCTCGTGGAGAAGGTGTTCGCGATCGACGAGGTGGTGGAGGCGCACCGGATGATGGAGGAGGACCGCCACTTCGGGAAGATCGTGCTGCGGGTCGGCTGATCACCCGCGACGTGGACGTGGACGTGGTCCTCGACGTGGACCTCGACCTCGACCTCGACCTCGACCGAACCCGTCGACGTTCGAGTTCGGGTCCACGACCACGTCCACGACGAAGACGAGGTCTAGGTCGAGGTCGAGGTCGAGGTCGAGGTTGCGTCGCCGACGGTGGTCGTCACTTCTTCACCGCCACCACCACGTTCGGGACCGGCCAGGCGCGCGCGTTCTCCCCGGTCGTCTCGAACGTCCCGACCCGCTCCACCTCGCGGCCGCCGCCGCGCGCGAACAGCTGCGCCTCGGGGCCGCCCTCGACGTACATCGCCTGCGAGAGCTCGATGGGCGACGACAGGAGCGCCTGCACGAGCTCGTCGGATCGGCCACGGCGTCCGCGCGTGGATGAAGAGCACCCGGCCGCGCCGGTCCACGCCGATCGCGGCCGCCGAGAACCTCCGGGCGGAGGGCGCCCAGACGTTGCGGCGATCGCAGGAGACCATCCGGATCGACTGCACGAGCGTCCCGTAGCGGGCGGCGGCGTCGTCGAGGCTCTCGCACTCCCGGTCGACGATCCGGACGGGCGGCACGCCGGAGACGAGCGGGTCGAAGGCGAGGACCGCCTTGTCCTTCGAGATCCGGCGCTGGTTGACGTGCTCGCGTGACTTCAGGAGGGAGACGCTCGTCCGGTAGTCCTCCTGGTACATCGCCGCGTTGATCGCGGCGGACGCGCCGGCGCGGTAGGCCCACGCGCGCGCGGTGCGCGTCGTGCCCTCGGCGGCCGCCGACGCCGCGAGGAGGCGCAGCTCGAACCGGGCCGGGTCGATGCGGACCACGGTGATGGTGCGATCTCCGGTCTCCGCGGGTGGGCCGACGAGGTCGGTGACGTCGAGGCCCGGCTCGAGCGCTTGCCACGGCGCCTGCTCCCCGGCGGGCGCCGGGGCGGGGGCGACGCCCTTGGGCGCCACCGGCGTGGGCGGCGGCCGCGTCCGGCGCCGGAGCGGGCTCGCGCGGGGCTGCCGGGGCGGCGGGAGCCAGCGCTTGCACGAGCGCCGCCGCGAGGACCGTCGCGAGCATGGCGGCATTGTCGGCCCTCGTCCGTGACCGTGACAAGGGGCGGGGGCGTGCCAGGATCCCTGCATGGCCCACCCGCTCGCAGGAAAGCCCGCGCCGAAGGAGCTGCTCGTCGACGTCCCGGACCTGCTCCGCCGCTACGCGGCCGACGTCCCGGATCCCGCCGATCCGGCGCAGCGGGTCGCCTTCGGCACCTCGGGTCACCGCGGGTCGTCGTTGCGGCGGAGCTTCAACGAGGCCCACATCCTCGCCGTGGCGCAGGCGGTCGCCGAGCACCGCGCCCGCGCCGGCGTGACCGGCCCGCTCTTCCTCGGGCGCGACACGCACGCGCTCTCCGAGCCCGCGGAGCGCTCGACGCTCGAGGTGCTCGCCGCGAACGGGGTCGAGGTCGTCGTCTCGCAAGGCGACGCTCCGGTGCCGACCCCGGTCGTCTCGCACGCGATCCTCGGCCATAACCGCGGCCGGACCGGCGGGCTCGCCGACGGCATCGTGGTGACGCCGTCGCACAACCCGCCCGAGGACGGCGGCATCAAGTACAACCCGCCCGACGGCGGCCCCGCGGACACCGCGGTCACCGCGGCCGTCGAGCGCCGCGCGAACGAGCTGCTCGCCGGGGAAACCGCGAGGTTCGCCGGATCCCGTGGGAGCGAGCCCGCGGCGCGGCGAACGTGCGCACGCGCGACTTCATCCCGCCGTACGTCCAGGAGCTCCGCGCCGTGGTGGACCTCGACGCCGCGCGCGGCGCGCCGATCCGGGTCGGCGTCGATCCGCTCGGCGGATCGAACGCGCACTACTGGGGTCCCATCGCCGAGGAGTACGGGCTCGACCTCACCGTCGTGAACCCGGTCGTGGACCCGACCTTCGGCTTCATGCCGCTCGACCACGACGGCAAGATCCGGATGGACTGCTCCTCTCCGTTCGCGATGGCGAACCTCGTCGCGATGAAGGACCGGTTCGACCTCGCCTTCGGGAACGACGCCGACTCGGACCGGCACGGGATCGTGACCCCGTCGCGCGGGCTCATGAACCCCAACCACTTCCTGGCGGTCGCGATCGACTGGCTCTTCCGGAACCGTCCGGGCTGGCCGGCGGCGACGGCGATCGGCAAGACGCTCGTCTCGTCCGGGCTCATCGACCGGGTGGCGGCGCGGCTCGGGCGCAAGCTCGTCGAGGTGCCGGTCGGCTTCAAGTGGTTCGTCCCGGGGCTCCTCGACGGGACGCTGGGGTTCGGCGGCGAGGAGAGCGCGGGCGCCTCGTTCCTGCGTCGCGACGGCACCGTCTGGACGACCGACAAGGACGGGATCGTGATGGACCTGCTCGCGCTCGAGATGCGCGCCCGCTCGGGCAAGGACCCGGGCGTCCTGTACGCGGAGCTCGCCGCCGCGCTGGGCGCGCCGGTCTACGCGCGCGTCGACGCGCCCGCGACGACGGCGGAGAAGGCCATCCTCAAGAAGCTCTCGCCCGAGGCGGTCGCCGCGACCGAGCTCGGGGGAGAGCGGATCGTCGCGAAGCTCACGCGCGCGCCCGGCAACGGGGCGGAGATCGGCGGGCTCAAGGTGGTCGCGCCGAACGGGTGGTTCGCCGCGCGCCCGTCCGGGACCGAGGACGTCTACAAGATCTACGCGGAGTCGTTTCGCGACGAGGGCCACCTCGGCCGGATCCTCGACGAGGCGAAGGCGATCGTCGCCGCCGCGCTGAAGAGGTGACCCCTCGACGGGCTCGGAGGAACGGGACGTCGAGCGTGGCGTTCAACCGGCTCGGCATGCATGGAGGGGCTTTTCGCCCCGGCTTCAGGCGCCAGTGCGCGCCGCCCCCGGCGCCGGCGAGCTGCGGCCGCGCCCGGATCTCGAACGCGCCTTCCGCGGTCGCCCGCACGTCGTAGGCCGCCTCGAACCCCTCGCCGGGATCCGGCGGCGCGAGCCGCCGCGCGGTGGCGAAGACGGCCACCGCCGGCACCTTCGCGCGGCCTTCGCGGTGCGCGTTCCGGGCGAGCGACGCGCGCACGTCCGGCGGGAACCAGTACAGGACGGGCCTGAGCCCGAGGGCGCGGGCGAGCGCGACGAGCTCCGCGCGGTCCTCCCGCCGCGGATTCGTGTTGTCCACGACGACCGACCGGCCCGCGCGCGCCGCCTCCTCGACGAGCGCGCGCTGGCGGGCGCGCGGATCGCGGGTGTTCGGGAAGCGATCGCGGGAGACGTGGGCGTGCGTCGCCGCGAACCGCGCGCCGAAGAAGGTGCTCTTCCCGGAGCCCTGCAGGCCGGCGAGGACGACGAGGTCCATCCCGGAGGAGATAGCCGCGGATCGGGCACCGCGCGCCCCTACGCGGCGGCGGAGGCGGCCCGCTCGGCCGGGGACTCGCGCGACGCGAGGGCCGCTGCGCCGAGGAGGACGAGCGCGATCCAGAGGAGATCCGCCACGAGCAGGTGGACGAGCTGCAGCCAGACCGGCGCCAGGAGGAGCACGTTCGCCGCCCCCGCCGCGAGCTCGACGGCGACGAGCGCAGCCACCGCGAGCCCGAACCGGCGGCTCCGCTCGCCCGGTCGCGCTCGCAGCGCCGCGCGCGCCGCCGCGAGGAGGGCGGCCCCCGCCGCGATCGCCGCGAAGGGGTGGAGAACTCGAAGCCTGAGCAGGAGGTGCGCGTCGGGCGCGAGCTCGCCGCGCAGCCCCTCCGCGAACGACGTCGCGGGGAAGAGGGTGTCGCCGAGCGCGGCGGTCGCCCCGGTGACGCCGGCGATGAGCACCCCCGCGAGCGCCACGCCGATCGTCGCGGCGAGGGCGCCCCGGCCGGCGGTGGAGACGCCATCGGGACGCGCGCTCCACTCGGCCGCGAGCGCGAGCGCGCCGAGGAGGAGGAAGGTGTTCGTGAGGTGGACGGCCATCACCCAGCCGCGGGCGGGCGAGGCGTCGTTCGCGACCCAGCCGAAGAGGACGAGCCCGGCGCCGACCGCCGCCTCGGTGAGCATGAGGAGGAGCGAGGCCCAGGCGGCCTTCCGGGCGGCGTGCCCGCGGGGGAAGGCTCGGACGGCCCAGCCGGCGAGGACGACCACCGAGACGAGCGCGACGCCGCTCGTCGCGCGGTGCGTGAACTCGATCGCGGTCGCGACGGCGGGAGCGCGCGGGACCACCTCGCCGTTGCAGGTCGGCCAGTGGCGGCCACAGCCCGCGCCCGACCCCGTCGCGCGGACGAACGCGCCCCACGCCACCACCGCGAGGTTGAGGCCGAGCACCGACCAGGCGAAGCGGGTGAACGAGCGCATATCTGCGAGTCAAAGCACTGGAACGGAGGGTTCGCAACCGCCTGGCGGGGGTGCGTCCTCCCGCGTGGACGTGGACTGGCGTGGTCCTCGATGCCGACCTGGACCTCGACCTGGACCTGGACCTGGACGTGGACGTGGAGGTGGACGTCGACGTGGACGTGGACGCGAGCTTGGATCCTCGCTTGCGACCACGACCACGACCACGACCACGACGAAGTCGAGGTTCAGGTCGAAGTCCGCCCGGCTGGACCTGGACGTGGTCCTCGACCTCGACGCGGACACCACTCACCCGTGGACGGCCCTCCCGAACTCCCGCATCCACGCGGCTTCCGCGTCGGGGAGCGGCCCCGCCTCCACCGCGGCGAGGTCATCCCTCCACTGCGCCGCGTTTCGCGGACCACAGAGCACGATGTCCACGTGCGCGGACCCCAGCACCCAGCGGTAGCACTCTCCCGCCGTCATCGCCCGCCCTCCCCAGCCGCGCGGGGCACGCAACAGCTTCCGCCACGAGGTCGCGGTGTAAGCGACGACTGCGGGGCGGCGCCGGGCGAGGTGCGGGAAGACATCCTCCTCCGCGCCGGGGTGGGCCGCGTTGTAGCGAACCATGAGGAGGTCGAGGATCGAGTCCTCGGCGAGCCGACCCGCCCGCGGCCGATCGTGGATCGAGACACCCAGGGCGCGGACCTTTCCCTCCTGCTTCAGCCGCAGGAGCTCCTCCTGAACAGCCCCCGTGAACGCCGACATCTTGGAGAGCCAGTAGAGCTGGAACACGTCGAGGTGGTCGGTCCCGAGGGCTCGCAGCCGCGCCTCCGCCGCGCGGCGGATCCCGCGTCGCGTGAACCCGAGGAACGGGCCGGAGGCGATGACGTAGCGCTCGCGATCCGTCCGGAGCGCGCTCCGGAGCGCCGCGGTGAGCCCCTTCATCCCCGGGGTCCAGAAGACGTACTGCACCTTCTCGAGCGCCTCGCGCGCGGTCGCCTCGTCGATCCCGAACGAGCCGGAGAGGCCGAGGCGGAAGACTCGCTTCTTCAGCGCCGGGACGTCACGGACGAGGAAGTCGGTCGTCATGCGCGGGATCTTCCCGCAGCGGCAGGTGCGCCGCAACAGCGAGTCGAGGTCGAGGTCGAGGTCGAGGTTCAGGACCACGACCACGTCCACGTCCACGTTTCGCGGTGGTGGTGCTCCTCACGGCGCGACGGTCGGGTCCCAGCTCGTGCGGTAGCCCTCGTCGAGCGCGTCGAGCGCGGCGAGGTCCTCCGGGTCGAGCGCGAAGCCGTAGACGTCGGCGTTCTCGCGGATCCGCTCGGCGTGGACCGACTTCGGAATGACGATGAGCCCGCTCTGGAGCGCCCAGCGGACGAGCACCCGCGCAGGGGTGACGCCGTGCCTCGCGGCGACGCGCCGCAGCACCGGGTCATCCATCCGGCGGGCCTTCACGAGGGGTGCGTACGCCTCGACGACGATCCCGTTCGCGGCACAGAGCGCGCGCAGCTCGCGCTGCGCGAGGAACGGGTGCAGCTCCACCTGGTTCACGGCGGGGGGGACCTTGGCCGACCCGAGCAGCTCCTCGAGGTGATGGGGGGCGTAGTTCGAGACCCCGATCGCGCGCGCCTTGCCGTCGGCGAGGATCCGCTCCATCGCGCGCCAGGTCTCGAGCCGCAGTCCCTGCACCGGCCAGTGCACGAGGTAGAGGTCCACCTGCTCGACCCCGAGACGGGCGAGGCTCGCGTCACAGGCGCGCAGGGCAGGGTCATAGCCGTGGTCGGTGTTCCACAGCTTCGTCGTCACGAAGACGTCGCGGCGCGGTACGCCGCTCGCCGCAATGCCGGCGGCGACGTCCCGCTCGTTCGTGTAGGCGCGGGCGGTGTCGACGTGCCGGTAGCCGAGCTCGAGGGCGGCGCGGACCGCGTCTCGCGTCTCCGCGCCAGGGCGCGACTGGTACACGCCGAGCCCGAGCGCCGGGATCTCGACCCCCCCGCGGAGCGGGATCCTCGTGTCGATCGTGAACGCCCGCCTCGCCATGGCGGCCTCCGTTCCCCGGCCTCGGCTCCGGCGCGCGCCGGCCGGCCGAGCGGACATAATGAGGGCCTCATGCACGTGCTCGTCGCAGGCTGTGGGTGGCTCGGGGAGGCCCTCGCGCGGGTGCTGGTCGCGCGAGGCGATCGCGTCACCGGAATCCGGCGCGATCCGGCCCGCGCGGCCGCGCTCGCGTCCCTGGGCGTCGAGCCGCTCGCGCTCGACCTCGCGACCCCGGGTGCGGAGGGGCGCCTCCCGCGGGCGGACGCCATCGTCGCCTGCCAGTCGGCGGGAGAGGACGGCGCGGCGGCGTATCGGGCCGCCTACGTGGACGCGACGCGTGCGCTCCTCGCAGCCGCCGCGCGCGACTCCGCGCGGCTCGTCTATACCGGCTCCACCGGCGTCTTCGGCCAGCGCGACGGGTCGGACGTGGACGAGGGGACGCCGCCGAGCCCGTCGAGCGCGACCGCCGCGGTGCTCGTCGAGGCGGAGGCGCTCGTGCGTGAGGCGGCCGCGAGCGGGACGCACGGGACCGTCCTCCGCCTCTCCGGACTGTACGGCCCCGGGCGGGCCGGGATCCTCGAGCGCGTCCGCGCGGGTGTCCTCGCGCTCGGCCCCGGGGACGACGCCTGGATGAACTTCTGCCACCGGGACGACGCCGTCGCGTTCGTCCTCGCCGCGGTCGAGCGCGCCCCCGCGGGATCGGTCCTTCACGGCAGCGACGCGCACCCGGCCCGGCGGCGCGAGGTGGTGGAGTGGATCTCGGCGCGCCTCGCGATCCCGCCGCCGCGCACCGAGCGCGCTGGGCCGGGCCCGAACCGCCGGATCCGATCCGAGAAGACGCGGGCGCAGCTCGGGATCACGCTCCGGTTTCCGTCGTTCAGGGAGGGGCTCGTGACGCTGGGGCGGTGACCCGCAGCGCCTCGGCGATCGTCTGCGCCGCACGCGCGATCTCCCCGTCGGGCAGCATGTCGTCCGGGACGCCCTCGAAGCAGCGGCGGCCCCACAGCCGCTCCGGGGTGTCGACGTAGCGCGGCACGAGGTGGAGGTGGAAGTGCCGGAGCACGTCGCCGATCGCGAGGGCGTACACGTGCGACGCCCCGAGCGCCGCCCGCTGGGCGTTCATCACGCGCGCGGCGAGCGGGCCGAGCGCCGCGAGCTCGGCCGGCGCGAGGTCGTACCAGGCGCGCGCGTGGCGCTCGCTCGTCAGGACGAGCCAGCCGCGCAGCGGCGACGGGTCGGCGAGCACGTGCAGGGCGAACCCGGACTCGCGCAGGAGGATCCCACCAGGAGGCGAGCGGTTGCCGCGCACGATGTCGCAGGCAAGACAGGAAGCGGCCGGGCTCAACGTTCCTCCATGCGGCGTCGCGCCGCGCGGAGGCACTCTATCGCGCATCGACGGTGGGTCAACGTCCGATCCCAGGCGGGCGCCAGTGCGTCTGTACGGCACGCAACCGTGCGTTCTGCCGATGGTTCTGGGAACGGCCGGAGCATGGGCCCTCAAGGGGGCCTTTGCCAATCGTGATCGCCCGGTCCACCTTCAGCGGACTTTCTGCGGCCGTCGTGGCGCTCTGAAGTGGAATGGTTTCGCCCGCGCCCGCGTCTTGGTGAAACGAACCTGAAACGTCGGAGCGCGCGCATGCTCTTGCCCCAGCCGACACCTCTCCTCCACCTGCTCCGTTCCGAGGCGGTCGTCTCCGGACACCGGAACCTCTACTGCTTGCACTACGACGCGTGCCTCGACGTCGCGGTGAAGCTCGACTGGGACAGCTGGAGCTGCGAGAAGTGCGCGCTCTTCAGGGTGCACGACGAGCCGCGCGAGTTCGCGAACACGTACGCGAACGAGCGGCGCGACGGCCCGCAGCCCTGATCCGCCGTCCAGGCTCGATCGGCGAGCTCGACGCGCCGGGCGACGGCCGGGCTGCGCCGACGCGCGGTCCGGTCGCGCCGCCCCCAAGCTGGCTCGGCCACGCAGGGAGCGCTCGGCCGCTCGCCGCGCCGCCCGGCGCACGAGCACCCAGGAAACAGCCGGGAGGCGCGGCAGAGTCACCTCGCGCCGCGCCTCCCGTCGGTCGATGACCCGAGCGCTACTCGTGCTCGCTCGGGGTCTTTCCGCTCGCGGGCCTCGTCCTTCAGCTTCCCGACCTCGCCCTGGATCTTGCCCTTCTTGTTCTCCATCCAGCCCTCGGCCTGGGTCGAGCGGTCCTTGGTGGCGCCGCCGATCCGCTCCTTCACGTCGCCCTTGATCTCTTCCATCTTCCCCTTGATGCGATCCTTGTCCATCGATCCTCCCTTCCGAGCGAACGATGACCACCTGCGCATCAGGTGGCCCGCGCGGCGGTGCGGGGGGACGGCGCAGGGTCGTGGGCCCGCTCGGACGTCGGTCGTCCGGCGGGAAGGGCGGCGGGGCGCGCCGCAGGCCTCCTAGCGCTCGCCGTGCGGCGCCGCGGCCGACCGGTCGGGCTCCACGACCCCGCCGGCGCCGCCGGAGCGCGCGCCGCCCGCCGAGCGTCCGCAGCCGCTCGAACCAGACGTAGAAGACCGGGGTCACGTAGAGCGTCAGGAACTGCGAGAACAGGAGGCCGCCCACCACCGCGAGGCCGA
This sequence comes from uncultured delta proteobacterium, assembly GCA_963736795.1. Taxonomy (GTDB): domain Bacteria; phylum Myxococcota; class Myxococcia; order Myxococcales; family Anaeromyxobacteraceae; genus Anaeromyxobacter. Next base: position 213,929 of record CAVTRF010000005.1, read on the forward strand.
GCGGCCGGCGCGACTCGGCCCCGGCGCCGAACCCGAGGGCGATCGGCAGGGTGCCCATGAGCGCGGCCATGGTGGTCATCATGATCGGGCGGAAGCGGACGAGGCACGCCTCGTGGATCGCCTCCTGCGCGGTCTTCCCGTGCGCTGCGCCTCGATCGCGAAGTCGACCATCATGATGCCGTTCTTCTTCACGAGGCCGACGAGCATGATGATGCCGACGAACGCGTAGATCGAGAGCTCGGTGCGGAACACGAGCAGCGTCACGATCGCGCCGAAGCCCGCGAAGGGGAGGGCGGTGAGGATCGTCACGGGGTGCACGAAGCTCTCGTACAGGATGCCGAGCACGACGTAGATGACGAGGAGCGCCATCACGAGGAGCAGGCCGAGCCCGCCGAGCGACGACTGGAACGCCTGCGCCGTCCCCTGGAACTTCGTCGAGACCGTGCCGGGCAGCACGTCCGCGGCCGCCTTCTGGACCGCGCCGACCGCGTCCCCGAGCGCGGTCCCGCCCACGAGGTTGAAGGAGATCGTGACCGCGGGGAGCTGGCCGGAGTGGTTCACCGTGAGCGGGCCAACGGTCCGTCCGAGCGACGCCACCGCGTCGAGCGGAACGAGCTTCCCGCTGGTGGACCGGACGTACAGCATCGAGAGGGCGGCCGGATCGAGCTTGAACTGCGGCAGGAGCGCGAGGATGACCTGGTACTGGTCCTCGGGTGAGTAGATGGTCGACACCTGCCGATCGCCGTACGCGGCGTAGAGCGCGTCCTCGATCGCGAGCGGCGACACCCCGAGCGACGCGGCGCGGTCGCGGTCGATCTTCACCGAGACGCGCGGCGACGCGAGCCGCAGGTCGCTCGTCACGTCGCGCAGGACCGGGAAGTCGCGCAGCTTCGCCTCGAGCGCCGTCGCGCCCTTGAAGAGCGCGTCCACGTCCGCGTCCTGCAGCGTGTACTGGTACTGGGCGCGGGTCTGGACGCCGCCGATGTTGATGGGCGGCGGGTTCACGAAGAAGACGCGCAGCCCGGGGAAGCGGCCGAGCCGCGCGCGCAGGTCCGCCACGACGGCGTCGACCGGGCGCCGGCCGTGCCGGTCGCCGAGCCGCAGGAACATGTTGCCCTGCGTCTGGCCGGCGGTGCTGCGCCCGCCGACGCTCGACATGAACTGCTTGACCTCGGGCTGCTCCGCGACGAGCGCGGCGGCCGCGCGCTGCGCGCGGATCATCGCGTCCCAGCTCGCGTCCTCGCCGCCCTCGGTGAATCCCTGGATGCGCCCGGTGTCCTCGCTCGGGAGGAAGCCCGTCTTCACCACGCTCCCGAGGAGGACGGTCGCGGCGAGCACGGCCACCGAGCCGGCGAGCACGGCGCGGGGGTGGCCGAGGGACCAGCGCAGCCCGCGGTCGTAGGCTCCGAGGCCGGACTCGAAGGCCCGCTCGGTGACCGCGTAGAAGCGGCCGTGGTGCGCCTCCTTGCCCGGGCGCAGGTAGCGGCTGCAGAGCATCGGCGTGAGCGTCAGCGAGACGACGCCCGAGACGAGGATCGCGCAGCCGATGGTGACGGCGAACTCGTGGAAGAGCCGCCCGACGACGCCCCCCATGAAGAGCACCGGCAGGAAGACGGCCGCGAGCGAGATCGTCATCGAGACGATCGTGAAGGCGACCTCCTTCGAGCCGCGGAAGGCGGCCTCGAGCGGCGGCTCGCCCTGCTCCATGTGCCGCACGATGTTCTCGAGCATGACGATCGCGTCGTCGACGACGAACCCGACCGCGAGCGTGAGCGCCATGAGCGAGAGGTTGTCGAGCGAGTACCCGAGCACCTGCATCAGCGCGAAGGTGCCGACGAGCGACACCGGCAGCGCCAGGCTCGGGATGATCGTCGCCGGCAGGTTCCGCAGGAACAGGAAGATGACGAGGACGACGAGGACGAGGGTGAGCGCGAGCGTGAACTTCACGTCGTGCACCGACTCCTGGATCGACTCGGAGCGATCGTAGAGGACCGCGAGCTGCGCCGCCGCCGGGAGCTGCTGCTGCACGACCGGGAGGAGCTCACGCACCCGCGTCGCGACCTCCACGGTGTTCGTGCCGGGCTGGCGCAGCACGGCGAGCACGATCGCGCGCTGCTCGACGCCGTCCTCCCAGTACCAGGCCGCCGTCCGCTCGTTCTCGACGCCGTCGCGCACCTGCCCGAGATCGGAGAGCCGCACCGGCGCGCCGTTCCGGAACGCGACCGTGACGTCCCGGAAGTCCTTCGCGCGATCGAGCCCGCCCGTCGCCTCGACGGTGAAGGCGCGCGCGCGCCCCTGCACGACGCCGGTCGGGAGGTTCGAGTTCGCGCCGCGGATCGCGTTCGCCGCCTCGTCGAGGCCGATCCCGCGCGCCGCGAGCGCCTGCGGGTCGAGCTCGACGCGGACCGCGTACTTCTGGGCGCCGTACACCGCGACCTGCGCGACGCCGGGGATCGTCGAGATCCGCTGGGCGACGAGGTCCTGGCCGAAGCGGTTCAGGTCGGACAGGGGGATGGTCGGGGAGGTGAGGGCGAAGAAGAGGATCGGGCTGTCCGCCGGGTTCACCTTCCGGAACGTCGGCGGGATCGGCATGTTGGGCGGGAGCTGCCCACCCGCCGCGGCGATCGACGACTGGACGTCCTGCGCGGCCGCGTCGATGTCGCGCTCGAGGTCGAACTCGAGCGTGATCTGCGTGAGCCCCTGGCCGGACGACGAGTTCATCGCCGACAGCCCGGCGATCGTCGAGAACTGGCGCTCGAGCGGCGTCGCGACCGACGCCGCCATCGTCTCGGGGCTCGCCCCGGGCAGCGTGGCGCTCACCTGGATGGTCGGGAAGTCGACCGCCGGGAGGTCGGAGACCGGCAGCTTCTGGTACGCCGCGAGCCCGAAGGCCACGAAGCTCGCCATGACGAGCGTCGTCATGACCGGCCGGCGGATGAAGGGCGCGGACAGGTTCATCGCGCGGCGGCCTTCTCGGGCTTCTTGTCCTCGAGGACCTCGACCTGCACGCCGGGACGGAGCTTGAGCTGCCCCTCCACGACCACCACCTCGCCCGCCCGGATCCCCTTCGCGATGACGGCCTCGCTCTCGCTCGCCTGCTCGACGGTGACCTGGCGCAGCTCCGCCTTCTTCTCCGGCGTCACCACGTAGGCGTAGTCCCCCTGCTGACCGGCCGCCACCGCCGCCGCCGGGACGACGACCGCCCTCGCGCGCTCCGAGATCTGGAGCCGGACCTCGACCGTCTGGCCCGGCCAGAGCGTCTCGTCCTCGTTGGGCAGGCGCGCCTTGAGGAGCACCGTCCCGGTGCCGAGGTCGACCGCGTTGTCCACGAAGGTGAGCGCGCCGGTGAGCTCGGGCCCCTCGCCCGAGGTGCGGACCCGCACGGGCGGAGGCGCGTCGCGCTTCGCCCGCAGCGCCGCGAGGTTGCGCTCGGGGATGGAGAACTCCACGAAGACCGGCTTCACCTGCTCGATCGTGACGAGCGGCTCGGGCGCGCCGGCCGCGACGAGGTTCCCGGGGTCGACCCGGCGCCGGCCCGTGCGCCCGGAGAGGGGGGCGCGGATGGTGCAGTAGGCGAGGTTGAGCTGCGCCCGCTCGACCGCGGCCCGGTCGGCGGCGACCTGGGCGTCGAGCGCCACCGCGTTGGCCTTCGCCTGCTCGTACTGCTGGCGCGTCACGTACTCCTTGGCGACGAGCCCCTCGTACCGCGCCGCGTCCGCGCGTGCGTTGTCGGCGCGGGCGACGTCCTGCGCCAGCCGGGCGCGCGCCTCGGCGAGCGCCGCCTCGTACGGGCGCCGATCGAGCTCGAGGAGGACGTCGCCCTTGCGCACCGGCTGCCCCTCGTTGAAGCGCGTCGCGACGAGCGACCCCGGAGACCTGCGCGCCGGATCTGCACCGACTGCGAGGACGCGACCCGCCCGACCGCCTGGAGCTCGGTGGGCACGTCCTTCTCGACCGCGGAGGCGACGCGCACGGTGACGGCCCGCGGGCCCGCGGCGGTTCCGCCGCCCTTCGAGCAGGCGGCGAGGAGGGCGAGGGCGGCGGCGGCGGGGAGGCGGAGGCTCATGGGGACTTCGTTCCTTCCGGAGTGGCGGCGGGCGCGGGCTCTGCCGGCAGGTCGAGCCGACCGGTCGCGCGCGCGAGCAGCGCGAGGCCGACGAGGTAGTCGGTGCGGGCGCGGACGTCTTCGGCGAAGGCGAGCTCGAGCGCGGCCTGCGCGTTCAGGAGATCGACGATCGAGCCGACGCCCTCGCGGTAGCGCCCGGTGGAGACGTCGGCGGAGGCGCGCGCCGACTCGACGAGGTCGCGGGCGGTCGCGACGCGCCGGCTCGCGGTCCGCAGCGTCTGCCAGGAGGTCCACACGTCGAGGGCGACCCGCTGCCCGGTCGCGTCGGCGCGGTCGCGCGCCGCGTCCGCCGCCTCTCGCGCCGCCAGCGCTTCGTAGGCCGGGCGCACGCCCTCGAAGGTGGGCAGCCGCAGGAGGAGCCCGGCGGACCAGGAGGTCGCGTCGCGGGCGCCGGTCGGGTCGAGGTAGTGGGCCCGCGAGGCGGCGCCCTGGAACGCCAGCACCGGCCAGGCGGCACGCCCGGCGGCGCGCGACGCGGGCCCGGGCGGCCTCGGCGGTGGCGCGGGCGCGGCCGAGGTCGGGGTTGCGCGCCGCCGCGGCGGCGAGCAGGTCGTCCACCGCCGGCTGCGCCGTCGCGGCGTCCACCGCCTCGGGGAGGCGGCCCACCTCGAGCTCGACCGTCGGAGCGAGCCCGGCGAGGGTGGCGAGCGCGCCGCGCGCCGCGAGCGCCTGCCCCTCCGCCTGCTGCTGCGTGAGCCGGATCTGGGAGAGGGCGGTGCGCGCCTGCAGCACGTCGGCGACCGTCGCGAGCCCGGCGCGCTGGCGCCCCTCGGCGGCGGCGAGGCTCGCCTCGGCCTGCTTCACCACGGCGGACTCCGCGTCGAGGAGCGCGCGGGCGGCGAGGAGCTGGAAGTAGCTCTGCTGGACGCGCAGGACGAGATCCGCGACCGCGGCGTGCTCCGCGAGCCGCGCCGCGGCGAGGAGCCGGTCGCTCTCCTCGACGAGCGCGCCCCGCGCGCCGAGGTCGAGCAGGATCCAGGTCACCGACGCGCTCGCCGAGAGCGTGCTCTGGACGACGTCCGGGCGCCCGGGTGCCGCGAGCGTCCGCTGGCGGACGAGGCTCGCGTTCGCGTCGAGCGTCGGCAGGTACAGGCTGCGCTGGCCGCCCGCCTGCGCGGCGGCGGCGCGCGCGTCGTGCCACGCGGCGCGCGTCGAGGGGTCGCTCGAGAGCGCGAGGTCGACGAGGTCCGCGAGCGAGCGGGGCGACTGCGGCGCCGGAGCGGCACCCGCGGGCGCGGCTCCGCTCGCGGGCTGCGCCGCCGGGGGCGGCGGCGCCTTCGCAGCCTCGCTCGCGACCGTCGCCGGCGGCGAGACGCGGGCGTCCACGTAGCGGGACGGCACGAGCGCGCACCCGGCGGCGCACGCGACCGCGGCCGCGGCGAGGAGCGGCCGCGCACCGCGCCGACGGATCGCGCGTCCCTCGGAGGCGAGCGCGACCTCATGACCGGACCGGAGCGACGTCGAGAGAGGCATCGCCTCCTATCTGTACGATGGATCGGCGCGCGTCAATGAGCCGGCACGGCGCGATATCGGAGCGAGGCCGGACGTGCGGTCCGTGTGCGCGCGCCGGGGCGCGTCCTCACCGCTCGCCAAGGAGGATCGCGTCGAGCTTCCCTTCCGCCTCGAGCGCGGCGACGTCCGAGTACCCGCCCAGCGACTTCTCGCCGGCGAAGATCTGCGGGACGGTCTTCTGCCCGGTTGCCTCCGAGAGCCAGATGCGCAGCTCGTCGTTCCCCTCGACGGAGATCTCCTCGTACGGGATCCCCTTCTTTCCGAGGAGGTGCTTCGCGCGGACGCAGAACGGGCACGACTGCTTCGTGTAGACGGTGATCTTCGGCCCGGGCATTGGCCGAATGATAACCGTCGGTGGTCACCCGCGCACGAGGCGCGAGCGCGGCCGAGGGGCCGGGTCGAATGCGGCGCCGCGGACGGTCCGCGCGAGCTCCCGCAGCTACGGGAAGAGCGCGTCGCGCGCGGCCTCGGCGAGCGCGGCGACCGCGGGGTGGCGCAGACGCCGCTCGACCGTGATCGCGTAGAAGGACTCGCGCGCCTCCTCCACCCGCCCGATCACCTGCACCCCGTACTGGTCGCGGATCTCGTCCTCGAGCACCCGCGGCACCGGGAACACCCCGAGCCCGCGCGCGCCGAACGCCTTCATGAGCGCGCTGTCGTCGAACTCGCCCACGACGTCCGGCTGGATGCCGGAGGTCTCGAACCAGGCCTCGAGCGCGCGCCGCAGCGCGGTGCCCTCCGCCGGGAGCAGGGTCGCAGCCCCCTGCAGGGACCTCGGGAAGCCCTTCTTCAGCCCGGCGTGGCGCGCCGCGCCGAAGAAGGTGGTGCCGCAGTCGCCCAGGCGGTGGTTGAACGCCTTCACCTTCACCTGCTCCGAGGCGGGCACGTCGGCGATCACGACGTCGAGCTCGTGGACGGCGAGCGCGGCGAGGAGCTGCGGCAGTGGACCCTCCCGGCACACCAGGATGAGATCCGGAAAGGCGTCCACCGCCGGCTGGATGAGCTGCGCCGCCATCCGCTTGGGGATGACGTCCACCACCCCCGCGACGAGCCTGAGCCGCTGCCCCGTCGGCAGCCCCTTCACGGCCTGCTGCAGCTCGCGCCCGGTGCGGAAGATGTCGTCGGCGTAGCGGAGCACCGTGCGGCCCACGTCGGTGAGGACGAGCCGGCGCCCCTGCCGCTCGAGGAGCTTCACCCCGAGGCTCGCCTCGAGCGTCTTCAGCTGGTTCGAGATGGTCGGCTGGGCGAGGCGCAGCTCCTCGCTCGCGCGCGCGATGGAACCGGCGCGGGCGACGGTCCAGAAGTAAAGAAGGTGGTGGTAGTTGAGCCATTCCATGGTGAGGAAAAATCTAACCCAGTTCGCTAAACTTTCTCGGCTGGACCTTCTTCCCGCCGGGCTAGAAGGGCGCGGGGCGCGGACCGGAGGCGTGCATGGAGAGCGTGGGCAACGTCTGGCTGTGGGTCGGGTTCCTCGCGCTCATCATCGTCTTGCTCTCGCTCGACCTCGGCGTCTTCCACAAGAAGGACCGGGTCGTCCCCGCCCGGGAGGCGATGAGCTGGGTCGTGGTCTGGGCGACCCTCGCGATGATGTTCGCCGGGTTCGTGTGGTGGCGGTTCGGCCCGACGAAGGGGGTCGAGTTCGTCACCGGCTGGCTCATCGAGCAGTCGCTCTCGGTCGACAACCTCTTCGTCTTCGTCCTCGTCTTCGCGACGTTCAAGGTGCCCCCGCACCTGCAGCACCGGGTGCTGTACTGGGGCATCCTCACCGCGCTCGTCCTGCGCGGCGCGATGATCTTCGCCGGCACCGCCCTCCTGCAGCGGTTCCACTGGATGATCTACGTGTTCGGGGCGTTCCTGCTCGTGACCGGGGCGAAGCTCCTCTTCCACAAGGAGGAGGAGGAGCACAGCCCCGAGCACTCGCTCGCGTTCCGGGCGCTCCGCCGCGTGATCCCGGCGACGCCGGCGTTCCACGGCAATCGCTTCCTCATCGTGGAGGCCGGCCGGCGGGTCGCGACGCCGCTCCTGCTCGCCCTCGCGCTCATCGAGGTCTCGGACGTCATCTTCGCCCTCGACTCGGTGCCCGCGATCTTCGGCGTCACGCTCGACCCGTTCATCGTCTTCACCTCGAACATCTTCGCGATCCTCGGGCTGCGCTCGCTCTACTTCGCCATCGCGAACCTGATCGGCCGCTTCGAGTACCTGAAGATCGGGCTGTCGTTCGTGCTCATCTTCATCGGCGCGAAGATGACGATCTCGCCCTGGGTGCACATCGGATCGTTCACGTCGCTCGGGGTCGTCGCGGCCCTCCTCGGCGGGTCGATCGCGTACTCGATGATGAAGACCCGCCGGGTCAGCGCCGCCGGCGAGCGGCCCGGGCCGACCGCGGGCGCCTGACGGTCAGGTCCAGTCGCGCGGCGCCCGCAGCACCTCGACGAGCGCCGCCTCGCGGCTGCCCGGCGCGGGCCGGTGGTCGTACGGCCAGCGTACGCGCGGCGGCAGCGACATCAGGACCGACTCGATCCGGCCGCCGGTCTCGAGGCCGAAGAGCGTGCCGCGGTCGTGGACGAGGTTGAACTCGACGTAGCGGCCGCGCCGGATCTCCTGCCAGCGCCGCTCGTCCTCGCCCCAGGGGAGGTCGCGCCGGCGCGCGACCACCGCGAGGTAGGCGTCGAGGAAGGCGGCCGGGAGGGCGCGCGCGAGCCCGAGGGCCGCGTCGAGATCGCCGCGGAGGCCGTCGAAGAAGATCCCGCCGACGCCGCGGTGCTCGCCCCGGTGCGGCAGGAAGAAGTACGCGTCGGCCGCCTGCTTCCAGCCCGCGTGGCTGCCCGGGAGGTGCCGCTCGCAGACGTCGCGCAGCGCGCGGTGGAAGCCGGCGCAGTCGTCCTCGAACAGGTAGTGGGGCGTGAGGTCCGCGCCGCCGCCGAACCAGGCGTCGCCGCCGCGCGCGAGGAAGCGGACGTTCGCGTGGGCGGTGGGGACGAGCGGCGAGCGGGGGTGGATGACGATGGAGAGCCCGGCGGCGAGGAACGCCGGGCCGTCGCCCGGCAGCTTCGCGGCGAGGGCCGCGGGCAGCTCGCCCCGGACGTCCGAGAAGTTCACGCCCGCCTTCTCGAGGACCGGGCCGTCCTGCAGGACGCGCGCGATCCCGCCGCCGCCGCCGGGTCGGTCCCAGCGATCCGTCGAGAAGCGGGCCTCGCCGTCCGCCTCCTCGAGCGCCGCGCAGGTCCGCGCCTGCAGCTCCGCGAGCGCGCGGGTCAGCTCCGTGTGGATCCGGCTCACCTCCTCGCTCGAGACGCGCTCCGCCATCGCGGGAACGTGCGCGGCGCGTCCCCTCCGCGCACCTCCCGGCGGGGTCAGGTGGGCCCGCTCGAGGCGCGCGCCGCAGCAGCTCGAGCCCGAGGGCACTTCAGGCGTGGGCGCGCCGCCGGTGGAGCCGCTCGACCGGGACGTACATCGTCCCCGGGAACGAGCGAGAGGAGGAACATGAGCGCGCCGACCGCGAGGTCGTTCCAGAACGCGGTGGGCGAGGCACGAGGGAGGACGAAGGCGGCCGCGACGAGCCAGGCGGAGAGCGCGGTCGCGACGAAGCGGGCCCGTGGCGAGCGCATGCCGGCGACCGAGGCGGCGCCCGCGAAGAGCCCGACCAGCCAGGCGTTCGCGAAGCTCTCCGCGCTCCGGTGCCAGGCGAACGCGGAGAAGAAGAGCCAGAGGGACAGCATGAGGCCGATGGTGCGAGCGGGCATGGCGGCGCCTCCACCCCGAAGATGGGGCGGCGCTCGCCGCGGTGCACGGCACGCCCGCCCTACGCGAACACGACGGTCTTGTTGCCGTGCACGATGACCCGGTCCTCGCACTCCCACCGGACCGCGCGCGCGAGCACGCGCCGCTCGAGGTCGCGGCCGAGGTGCTTCAGGTCGTCCACGGAGTCGCGGTGCGAGACCCGCGCCACGTCCTGGTCGATGATCGGGCCCGCGTCGAGGTCGGGGGTGACGTAGTGGGCGGTCGCCCCGACCACCTTCACGCCGCGCTCGTAGGCCTGCCGGTACGGATCGGCGCCGATGAAGGCGGGGAGGAAGGAGTGGTGGATGTTGATGATCCGGTGCGGCCAGCGGGCGACGAACGCGGGCGAGACGATCTGCATGTAGCGGGCGAGCACGACGAGGTCGACCTTGCCGTCGAGGAGCTCGCCCATCCGAGCCTCCGCCTCGTCCCGCCGCTCCTTCGAGTTCGGCACGTGGACGAACGGGACGCCGAACGCCTCGACCGCGCCGCGCAGGTCGGGGTGGTTCGACACGACGGTGGTGACGTCGGCGCGGAGGTCGCCGCGCTTCCAGGTCCAGAGCAGCTCGAGCAGGGCGTGGTCGTGCTTCGACACGAGCACCGCGATGCGGCGGCGGTCGGAGGACAGGGTGAGCCGCCAGTCCATCGCGAACGGGCGCGCCACGTCGAGGTCGAAGGCGTGCTTCAGGTCGTCGAGCGGGAGGTCGAGCTTCGCCGTCTGGAACTCGAGGCGGGTGAAGTAGACGCCGCCCTGGTCCTCCGAGGTGTGCTGGTCGAAGTCGGTGATGTTCGCGCCGTGGCGGAACAGGAAGCTCGAGATGGCGGCGACGATGCCGGGCCGGTCGGGGCACTGAACGAGGAGGATCGCGCGCGGGTCGGTCATGCGAGGCGGGGAGGGTACGCAGGTTCCCGGGGACGATCAATGTCGCAGCGCGGCGCGATGCCGCGCGCGATGCCGCGCGTGCGGCGGCGCGCAGACCCCGACAGGCGGCGAGAATCGTTACAGCCGTTGATGCGAGACAAGACTCGCGGCGTGAGCCGGGCGTATCCCGATGGTCGGAGTTCTCTCGTCGTGAAACGGGACGCAGGAGGGTGCGATGCCCAAGGCCGCATCCAGACCCGGGCAGGGGACCGACGGCGCACCGCCGCACCCGCCGCCGTCGCCCGCCGGTCCAGCCGACCGAGGCCTCGAGCGGCTGGCGCGCGACATCGCGCCGGGGTCGCTCGACGATCTCGGCCTCGCGATCCCGTGGCACCACCGGCTCTCGACGAAGCTCCTCGGCCTCGTCGGCCTCGTCGCGCTCACCTCGGTGGCCGCCTTCTTCTTCGCGGAGATCTCGGTGCAGCGCCACCTGCTCGCGCAGGTGGTCGCCGAGTCGGACCTCCTCAGCCACACCATCCGCAACGCGGTCCACCGCGCGATGCTGCAGGACCGTCGCGCCGACGCGTATCTGATGATGCAGGACATCGGGCGGGAGTCCGGGATCGAGATGGTCCGGATGATGGACGGGGAGGGCCGGATCACCTTCTCCACCGACGGCGCCGAGATCGGCCGCTCGGTGGACCGCCGCGCCGAGGCGTGCAGCGCCTGCCACGCCGAGAACGAGCCGCTCCACCACCTCGACCTCGCCGACCGGAGCCGCGTCTTCCGCAGCGGCGACCGGCGCGTGCTCTCGATCGTCACGCCCATCTACAACGACGCGACCTGCGCGACGGCCGCGTGCCACGCGCACCCGCCGAAGTTGAAGGTGCTCGGGGTGCTCGACGTCGGGGTGTCGCTCCAGCGGCTCGACCGCGAGACGGCCGGCTTCCGCACCCGGACGCTCCTCGCCGCCGCGTTCGTCGCCCTGGCGCTCGGGCTCGCCGGTGTGGCTGTTCACGCGCCGCCACCTCTTGCGCCCGGTCGCGGCGCTCGTGCAGGCCACCCGCCGCGTCACCCGTGACCAGCTCGACCTCGAGGTGCCGGTCACCTGGGCGGGCGAGCTCGGGATCCTCGCCACCTGCTTCAACGACATGACGCGCTCGCTGCGCGCGACGAAGCTCGTGCTCGACGGGCTCATGCACGGCCTCGAGGACGAGGTCGAGGAGCGGACCGCCGCGCTCCGTGCGGCGCAGGACCAGCTCGTGCGCACGGAGAAGCTCAGCTCGCTCGGGAAGCTCTCCGCCTCGATCGCCCACGAGATCAACAACCCGCTCGCCGGCATCCTCACCTTCGCGAAGCTCATCATCCGCACCCTCGAGCAGGGGCCGCCCGACGACGCGACCCGCCGCACGCTCGTGAAGCACCTCCACCTCGTGGAGCGCGAGTCCGAGCGCTGCTCCGCCATCGTCCGCAACCTCCTCGACTTCGCGCGGGAGCGGCCGCTCGCGCTCAAGGACACGAACGTCAACGCGGTGGTGGAGGAGGCGGTGCAGCTCCTCGGGAACCAGATCCAGATCCAGGGCGTCGTGCTCGAGAAGCGGCTCGGGGCGGTGCCGGCGGTGGACGGGGACTTCGGGCTGCTCCGCCAGGCGTGCGTGAACGTCATCATGAACGCGTGCGAGGCGATGGCCCGGGGTGGCCGGCTCGTCATCGAGAGCGCGGTCGTCGACGACGGTCGCTGGGTCGAGCTCGCGTTCCAGGACTCGGGCCCGGGCATCCCGCCCGACCACCTCCCCAAGATCTTCGACCCGTTCTTCACGACGAAGGAGCGCGGGACCGGGCTCGGCCTCTCGGTCGTCTACGGCATCGTCGAGAAGCACGGCGGGAAGATCGATCTCGAAGACCGAGCTGGGGAAGGGCACGCGGGTCATGATCCGGCTCCCGCCCAAGAAGGCCGACGTGGCGAGCGCAGGGGCAGCCGGATGACGCAGCCCGAGTGTCTCGCCGGCGTGGCGAGTGCAGGGGCAGCCGGATGAGGCTGCCCCGGAACGGAGCGGCGGAGGAGGCGGGCTTGCCCGCCGACGGGCGGAGGCGAAGCCGGAGCAGGTGATCGGGGGGGGGCGCAGCCCGAGTGTCTCGCCGGCGTGGCGAGTGCAGGGGCAGCCGGATGAGGCTGCCCCGACGGGGGGTGGGGCGCGAGGCGCAGCCGAGTGTCCCCGTCGTGATGAGTGAGCGGAAAAGACCGAATGCAGCCGATCTTCGTATGGTGGATCGGCGAGGAGGAGGCGGATCGGGAGCTGATGGAGCACGTTCGCTTCCACCTCGCGCGCGCGTTCGGCCGCCCCACTGCGCCGTGGGACGGCGCGGCGCGGCCGCGTCACGCGCTCGACCCGCGCCGCAAGCAGCACGCGTCGGGGGTCATCCTGCGCTGGCTGCTCGAGACGGGCCCGGCGGCAGGGAAGGTGCTCGGCGTCACCGACCGCGACCTCTTCATCCCGATCCTCACCTACGTGTTCGGGGAGGCGCAGCTCGGCGGGCGCGCCGCGATCGTGTCGATCGCGCGGCTCGTCGAGGACGTCGAGCTCGTCGGGCCGCAGCTCCTCGTCGAGCGGCTCGCGAAGGAGGCGGTGCACGAGGTCGGGCACGCCTTCGGCCTGCTGCACTGCGACGTCGAGCGGTGCGTGATGGGAAGGTCGCCGGCCGTGCGCGAGGTGGACGAGAAGGACGCGGACCTGTGCGCGGAGTGCCGCGCGCGGCTGCACGAACTGAACGGGGGGGTGTGAGCCATGTCGAACGAGAGGACGCGGATCCTGGTGGTGGACGACGAGGAGATCGTCCGCGAGTCGCTCGGCGGGTGGCTCGAGAAGGACGGCTACACCGTCTCGGTCGCGCCCGAGGGTACGACGGCGATCTCGCGGATCAAGGGCGAGCGGTGGTCCATCCTCATCGTGGACCTCAAGATGCCCGGGATGGACGGGCTCCAGGTGCTCGAGGAGGCGAAGCGACTCCAGCCCGACCTCGCCGTCGTGATCATGACCGCGTACGCGACCGTGGACACCGCCGTCGCCGCGATGAAGGGGGGCGCCTACGACTACCTCGTGAAGCCGTTCGATCCCGAGGAGCTGTCGATCATGATGCAGAAGATCGTCAGCCAGCAGACGCTCGTCCGCGAGAACGCGGTCCTTCGGCAGGCCCTGAAGCAGGAGTACCGCTTCCGCGACCTCCTCTCGAAGAGCCCGGCCATGCAGGCGCTGTTCGAGCTCGCGAAGACGGCGGCGCGGTCGAACTCGACGATCCTCGTCCTCGGCGAGTCGGGCAGCGGCAAGGAGGTGCTCGCACGCGCCATCCACGCCGAGAGCCCGCGCGTGGACGGGCCCTTCGTCGCCGTCTCCTGCGCGGCGCTGACCGAGACCCTCCTCGAGTCCGAGCTGTTCGGCCACGAGAAGGGGGCCTTCACGGGTGCCATCGCGCGGCGGAAGGGGAAGTTCGAGGCCGCGCACGGGGGCACCCTCTTCCTCGACGAGGTGGGCGACATCGGGCCGAAGCTGCAGCTCGACCTCCTGCGCGTCCTCGAGGAGCGGCGCGTCCAGCGCGTGGGCGGGAACGAGCCCATCGAGGTGGACGTCCGCATCATCGCCGCGACGAACCGCGACCTGCGCAAGGCCGCCCTCGAGGGGAAGTTCCGCGAGGACCTCTTCTACCGGCTGAACGTCATCCCGGTGCTCATCCCGCCGCTCCGCCAGCGCCGCGAGGACATCCCGCTCCTCGTCGAGAGCTTCGTCGAGCGGCTCGCGGTGGAGATGAAGAAGCGGATCGACGGCGTCTCGCCGGACGCGATGGGCGCGCTCATGGCGCACGACTGGCCGGGCAACGTCCGGGAGCTGCGCAACGTGCTCGAGCGGGGCGCGGTGGTGACGACCGGCACCGTCATCCAGCTCGCACGACCTCGGGCTGCCGGTGAAGAGCGAGGCCATGCCGCGCGCCGGGACGCTCGCCTCCCTCGAGGAGGTGGAGAAGCGGCACGTCGCCGCAGTGCTCGGCCACACCGGCGGCAACGTGAGCCAGTCGGCCCGGATCCTCGGGATCGACCGGGTCACCCTCTACAACAAGATGCGCAAGTACGGCATCCGGCGCGACGGCGAGGACGAGCCTGTGCGCGCCGTCGATCCGCCACCACCCGCTGAGAGGGCTGTCCAGAACCCCCTCCCGTCGCCAGAGCGAGCGATCCGCTGCGCATCGCTGCGTTGCTCCTCCCTTACATGCCCTACGGGTATGCTCGGTCGTCGCGCCTTGCGCTGCTTGCGTCTCGCTCGCCCGGCTCGGTCCGGGGAATTCTGAACAACCCTGCCTGCGCGCCGGCGCACGCGGAGTTTCTCGACACCCGTCGAGAAACTCGTCGGTGAGCGGTCCTGGTGACGTAACCCCGCGAAGTGCCTGCTCGAACGGCTCCCGTGCGGCGGCGGGCTGTCGAGCTTCTCACCGCGGGAAGGGCGTCCCGCGCGTGTCGTCGCGCTGCGCGCGCGCGCACGCCTCCGCGTAACCCTCGGTGAATCCAGCCGAAGTCGCTCGGTGCCGCGCCGGCGTGGGCGATGGCCCGCGGGTTGCGAAAGGGGAGAGCAGGAGGACGGAAGATGACCTGCCCGTACCTGAAAGAAGTCTCGATGGTCTTCTGCAGGGCGTACCCGGTCAAGAAGCCCGTCCCGATCGACCGCGTCACCACCGCGAGCACCTGCGAGGGAGAGGGCTTCAAGGAGTGCCCGCTCTTCCGCGACGCGCTGACGCACGCAGGACGGTCGCTCGAAGAGGAGAAGGAAGGCTCGAAACTCGCAGCACCGAAAGGAGCGACGCCATGATGTTCGCGTTCATGCTGGCAATGGCCGGAGTCGCCGTGATCGGTACCCTGAACCTCATCGCCGCCCGTGCGTGATCCGAAGGGGGAGGGACACATGAAGACCGGACGCAGAGGGTTCTTGAAGGTCGCCGCGGTCGGGGCCGGTGCTGCAGCCGCCGGCTCGGTCGGGGCGAGTGACATCGGGGCGGAGCACGCGGCGGACGGACCGGGCGTGCTCGTCGACACGACCCTCTGCGTCGGCTGCCGCGGCTGCGAAGCGGCGTGCGCCGAGGCGAACGGCAACCCGCCGCCCGACGGCGACGAGCTGTTCAAGACGCAGCGGGAGACCTCCACGAAGGCCTTCACGGTCGTGAACGAGGCCGGGGACACGAAGCGCTTCGCGAAGCGGCAGTGCATGCACTGCCTCTCGCCGGCGTGCGCCTCCGCCTGCCCGGTCCGCGCGATGGACAAGACGCCGGAGGGGCCGGTCACCTACGACGCGAGCAAGTGCATGGGGTGCCGGTACTGCATGGTGGCCTGCCCGTTCGAGATCCCGAAGTACGAGTACGACGCGCTCGCGCCGCGCGTGCGCAAGTGCACCTTCTGTGCGCCGCGCCAGGCGGCCGGCCTGAAGCCGGCGTGCGCGGAGGTCTGTCCCTCCGGCGCGCTCACCTTCGGCCGCCGCTCCGAGCTGCTCGAGCTCGCGAAGTCCCGCATCTACACGACCCCGAACCGCTACCTGCACCACGTCTACGGCGAGCACGAGGCGGGCGGCACGAGCTGGCTCTACATCAGCGACGTCCCGTTCGAGAAGCTCGCGCTCCGCACCGGCATGCCCGACGCTCAGTACCCCGGGCTCGTCGCCGGCGCGCTCAGCGCCCCGCCCTTCGTGATGACGCTCTGGCCGCCGCTGCTGATGGGGCTCTACGTCTTCTCGAAGCGCCGCGACGAGGTCGAAACGACGGAGACGGAGAAGGAGGATCACCATGGCTAGCCTGCACGCCGGCGTCCTCGCGGCAGAGCCGTCGTTCGTCCGGGAGAAGATCTTCCTCGGCAAGAGCTTCGGCGAGTACGTCCGCTTCTGCTGCACCCCGTGGAACGCGGTCGCGGCGGTCATCCTCGCGGTCGGCCTTCCGCTCATCGTCTACCGGTTCGCCGCCGGGCTCGGAGCGACCACGAACCTCTCCCAGATCTCCCCCTGGGGCATCTGGATCGGGTTCGACATGATGACCGGGATCGTGCTCGCCGCCGGTGGGTTCACCATCGGCGCCACGGTCCAGATCTTCGGGCTCAAGGCCTACCACCCGATCGAGCGGCCCGCGATCCTGACGGCGTTCCTCGGCTACGTGATGGCGATCTGCGGCCTGCTCGCCGACCTCGGCCGGCCCTGGAACATGGTCATGATCTTCACGAGCTTCGGCACCGCCTCGGCGCTGTTCGAGGTCGCGTGGTGCGTCGTGTGCTACTCGAGCGTCCTCTTCCTCGAGTTCACGGTGCCGTTGTTCGAGTGGATGGGCTGGCGGCGCCTGCACGGCATCATGAAGAAGGCCCTCGTCGCCCTCACCGTGCTCTCGGTGATGTTCTCCTCGATGCACCAGAGCGCGCTCGGCTCGCTGTTCCTCCTCGCGCCGACGAAGCTGCACCCGCTCTGGTACTCGCCGTTCATCTTCATCTTCTTCTTCCTGACCGCGGTCATCGCCGGCATCTCGATGGTCGTCGTCGAGTCGGCCCTGTCGCACAAGGTCTTCGCGGACCAGGTGAAGGGCCACGACGCGAACAAGCTCATCCTCGGCCTCGGCAAGGCGGGCGCGCTCGTGATGTTCGCCTACTTCTTCCTGAAGCTGCAGGGCGTCGTCGACGGGCACGCCTGGGGCTACCTGTTCACCGGCTACGGCGCCTGGTTCCTCGTCGAGATCCTCGGGTTCGTCCTCCTGCCCTCGCTCCTGTTCGCCTACGGCGCGCGCTCGGGGAGGGTCGGCTTCGTCCAGGTCGCCGGGGTCCTCGGGGTCCTCGGGGTCGCGCTGAACCGGCTCAACGTCTCGGTCATCGCCTTCAACTGGGACAAGCCGTGGTCGGTCCGCTACGTGCCGAGCTGGATGGAGGTCTGGGTCTCCGTCACGCTCGTCACCATCGGCGTGCTGCTCTTCCGGTGGATCGTGAACCGGATGCCCATCCTCCGCGAGTCTCCCGAGTTCGCGGACCACCAGCACTGAGGGAGGACGCCATGGGACACGACTTCCTTTCCATCTACCCGGCGAAGCTGCTCGAGTACGTCCTCGCCATCGGCTACCTGCTCCTCTTCATTCCGTTCTGGCGCTACGTCCAGGGCGGCCGGAGGCCGGCGCTCGCACACGCCCACGCGGGCGCGACGCAGCACGCCGCGGCGCAGGCGCAGGCGCATGCGCAGCCGCACGCCGGGGCGCGGGCGCTCCGCCCCGCCGGCCCGGGCTGGTTCCACGTCCCGGCCGGCATCCACCTGCACCCCGGCCACACCTGGGCGCGCCTCGAGCCGGACGGCCTCGTCGCCGTCGGCGCCGACGACTTCGCCCACAAGCTCGTCGGCCCGGCCCGGATCGAGCTGCCGAACCTCGGCGACCACGTCCTCCAGGGCGAGCCCGCCCTCGGGATCGGCGACGCCGGCCGGACCGTCCCGATGCTCTCGCCGGTGGACGGCACCGTGGTCGCGGTCAACGCCGCGGTGCGCGAGCGTCCGGACGGGCTCGACGATCCGTACGGCGCGAGCTGGCTCTTCAAGGTGAAGGCGCCGCGGCTCGCCGCCAACCTGCGCCAGCTCCTGCGCGACGGCCCCGCCCGCCGCTTCATGGAGGACGCCGAGGCGCAGCTCGCGATGCGCCTGTCGCCGGAGCTCGGCGGCGTGCTGCAGGACGGCGGCACGCCCATCAACGGCATCGCCCGCGCCCTCGCCGGGGACGCGTGGGACGAGACCGCCCGCCAGTTCTTCCTGACCTGAGGAGGGGACCATGACCTCGAGGAAGCTCATCCCGATGCTCGCCGCGATCGCCTTCGCAGGGACCGCCCTCGCAGCAGAACTCCCGCGCCTGCCGGTGGCGCTCAAGCTCGCGCAGTCCGGCGAGAGCCCTGGCGTGGTCACGTTCAACCACGACATGCACATCGACTCGGCGAAGCCGAGCTGCGTCGGGTGCCACCCCGCCCGGTTCAGCATCCTCGGGCGGTCCTCCGGCACGCGGAGCGCCGCGGCCGTGACCCACGCGGCGATGGAGAAGGGGCAGGCCTGCGGCGGGTGCCACGGGAAGGCCGCCTTCAACTTCGACGACTGCACCATGTGTCACGCGATGTGAACGGGACGGGGGACGCGCGCCGGGAGCCCGGCGCCGTCTCGCCGCCACGAGAGCGCCGAGGCCGCACTGAGAGCGTCGGCGCTCGAGCTGAGGCGCAAGGGGAGCCACGACCCACACAGGAGGCACCATGCAGCCCGTCATCGAGATCCTCCAGCCCGTCGGCGTCTTCTTCAGCGGATTGCTCGCCCGGTTCGGCCTGTTCTTCGGGATGCTCGCGGTCCTCGTCCTGCCCGCGCTCGCCATCGCGCTCGTCGCCCGCGCGGTCTCGGCGCGGCGGGAGCGGGCCCTCGGCCTGCGCCGGGTGGCGGGGCTCCTGTTCCGCCCCGACCTGTTCTACGCGCCCGGTCACACCTGGCTCCACCGCCGCCATGGCGGCGGCCTCGAGCTCGGCATCGACGACCTCGCGCAGCGGCTGCTTCCGTCCGTCACCGCGGTCGAGCTGCCCCGCCCCGGCACGCGGGTGGCGCGGGGCGAGACGCTCGCGGTGCTGCACGGCGGCGGGCGGGCCGTGCGGATCCCCGCGCCGGTCGCGGGCACCATCTCGGGCGTGAACGCGTCGGTGGTGCGAGACCCCGCCCTCGTGAAGCGCGAGGGGTACGGGCGCGGCTGGCTCGTCGCGATGACGCCGGCCGATCCGTCCTTCGCGAGCCTGCCGCAGGGCGAGCAGGCGGAGGGGTGGCTCCGGCGCGAGTCCGCCCGCTGGAGCCGCTTCATCGAGGAGCAGCTCGGCTTCGCGGCCGCGGACGGCGGCGAGCTCGTCGCGCCCGCGCCCTGGCTCGTCGGCGAGGAGGGCTGGAAGGCCCTCACGGCCGCCTTCCTCGACTCGCGGTCGTCGTGATGCCGGGAGAGGCCGTCATGCTGCGACGATCCGCCCAGGGCCGCGCGCCGCTCGATTCCGGCGCGGCCCTTCCGGACGCCGCAGCGGGCGCGCCGCGGCCTCGTCGCCGCGCGGCAGAGTGTCGCGCTCGCCCGGCTGGTCCTCGCGCCCTTCGCCGCCATCGCGGCCGCGCTGGCGGGCGCCATCTTCCTCGTTCTCCTGCCGATCTGCGGCATTGCGTCGATCGCCGAGGCCTTCGCGCGGATCTGCTGGAATGGCGCACGCGACGGGGTCTCGCCCCGTCGCCGCGGCGCAACGTCGCAGCGTTGGTGTAAGTGACCTCCCCGGGCGGCGAATTGCCGCATGACGATATTTGCGCGCACGCCGGGGGAGGGTTGCGAATTCCGCCATCTTTGCGCGACGGGACGGACCGGGCGTCGAGCAAATGTGGCGGGTTCCCGCGCATTTACGCGGATTCATCCCCTAGACGAAAAGCGCGCACCCTGGTAGGAACTGCGGAGTCCGAATTGGCTCGGATTGCCGTACAACCTCGAGGGGTACGACCCAAATGCAGAGATTCCCCACGGCGCTCGTGCTCGCGCTGGCGGCGCTCCCGGCGGCGGCCGGGATCCCGGCCGAGCAAGAGGACTGCCTCGGCTGCCACTCCGATGCATCGATGACCTATGACCTCCCGAGCGGCGAGAAGCTGCCGCTCGGCGTGGACCAGGCGGTGTTCGCGAAGTCGGTGCACGGCGACAGCCTTCGCTGCACCGACTGTCACTCCGAGAAGACGAGCGATCACGCCACCGGCGAGCTCAAGTACAAGAACCGCCGCGAGGTGACGCGCGCCCACTACGAGCAGTGCAAGGGCTGCCACTTCGCGAACTACACGAAGACGCTCGACGGCGTGCACTTCGCGGTGATGGCGAAGGGCAACGACAAGGCGGCGCTCTGCGTCGACTGCCACGGCGCCCACGACATCTCGCGCCCCGGCCAGCCGCGCACCCGCATCTCGAAGATGTGCGCGGGCTGCCACGCCAAGGAGGCCGAGGTCTACGCGAGCAGCGTTCACGGGCGCGCGGCCGAGACGAGCGCGGACGTGCCGGTCTGCACCGACTGCCACCGCGCGCACGACACCACCGACCCGCGCGACGGCGCGCTCGCGATCCGCACCCCGGAGATCTGCGGCCGCTGCCACACCGACGAGAAGCTCATGACGCGGTACGGCCTCTCGACGAAGGTCGTCGACACGTACCTCGCCGACTTCCACGGCATGGCGGCGACGCTGCAGCACGGCAAGAAGAAGGGGCCTGGCGTCCGGCTCGCCGCGGTCTGCACCGACTGCCATGGCGTGCACGACATCCAGAAGTCCTCCGACCCGAGATCCTCGGTCATGTCCGCGAACCTCGGGAAGACCTGCGCCAAGTGCCACGAGGGCGCGCCGGAGAGCTTCCCGAAGGCCTGGCTCTCGCACTACGAGCCGACGCCGCAGAAGGCGCCGATCGTGTGGGGCGTGATGTTGTTCTACAAGCTGATGATCCCGTTCATGGTGGGCGGGCTCGTCCTGCAGATCGCGCTGCACCTCTGGCGCGTCGTGGTGAACCGATGAGCGACTACATCGTCCGATTCAACCTGCAGCAGCGCATCGAGCACTTCGTCACGATGACGATCTTCGCGCTGCTGTGCCTGACCGGGCTGCCGCAGAAGTTCTACCAGGCCGGCTGGGCGCACGTGCTCGTCGACCTCTTCGGCGGCGTGGACTCGACGCGCTGGATCCACCGGATCTGCGGGATCATCCTCGCGGTCTCGACGATCGTGCACTTCACGAACGCGATCCTGCTCATGCTGGGCAAGAAGACCTTCTTCAGCATGGTGCCGACGAAGCGGGACTTCGAGGACGTGGTCCAGCAGCTCAAGTACTACCTCGGGATGACCGAGCAGCACCCGAAGTACGACCGGTTCACGTACAAGGAGAAGTTCGAGTACTGGGGCCTCGTCATCGGGAACGTCATCATGGTGGCGACCGGGTTCATCCTCTTCTTCCCGGTGCAGGCGGCGTCCCTCATCCCGGGCGAGATCATCCCGGCGGCGAAGGTCGCCCACTCGAACGAGGGCTTGATGGCCTTCTTCGTCATCACCATCTGGCACATCTTCAACGCCCACCTGAACCCGGACGTGTTCCCCTTCGACGCGTCCATCTTCACTGGTAAGGTGAGCCGCGAGCGGTACCTGCACGAGCACCCCCTGGAGCTCGCCCGCCTCGAGGGCGGCGCGCCCCCGGACGCTCATGGGCACGGCGCCGCTCCGGGGCATGGAGCCAAGCGCGAACTGGGCTGACATCGCGGCGCAAGCCATCTTCCACACCCTGGTCGCCTCGCTGTTCGTCGAGGCGCTGGTGCGGAGCTGGCGTGTGCGTGAACCCGGCCAGCGGATCGCCCTGCGGCTCGTCGCCCTCGGCTATCCGCTGGTCGTATTTCCGGCCCTCGTCCTCGCCTTCCCGCTGCGCGCGGAGGAGGAGTTCCACGACAAGCTCGCGCTGCTCGTGGGGCGCCGCTGGGGGGAGGTCCACCTCCTCGGCGTGGGCCTGTTCGAGTGGTGGCTCGGCCTCTTCGGCGTCCTCGGGGTGCTCCTCTTCCTGATGGACCTCGTGCCGCTCCTGCGCGGCAGGCGGCGGCCGCGCCCGGCCCCTGAGGTCCCCGACCCGGAGACCGCCGCCGCGCTCGCCGAGGTGCCCGCGCTCGCTCGCGCCCTCGGCATCCCCGCGCCGCCCGTCGTCTTCCTGGCGCGCGATCAGCCGGTCCTCTTCTGCACCGGCGTGCGCCGGCACTCCGTCGTCGTGTCGCGCGGCGCGGTGCGCCTGCTCGATCCGGACGAGCTGCGGGCCGCGTTCGCGCACGAGCTGGCGCACCTCGCGCGGCACGACCCGGGCGCGAGCTGGGTCGTGATGGCGGCGCGCGGGCTCATGTTCTTCAACCCCGCCTTCCAGGTGCTCTCCCGCGCGATCGCCCGCGACGCGGAGTGGCTCGCGGACGACCGCGCCGCGCTCGTCTCCGGCGATCGGCTCGCGCTCGCGAGCGGGCTCCTGAAGCTCCACCGCGCCACGACCGGCCCGGTCCCGGTGAGGCGCACGCTGCCGTTCGCGGCCGCGTTCGCGGGGCCGCTCGCCCGCGTCCGGTCCCTCGACGTCGAGGTGCGCTGCAGGCGCCTGCTCGACGGCGCGCCGGCGCCGCTGCAGTACGGCCGCGCGCGGCTGGCGCTCGCGGCCGCGGGCGTCACGGCGCTGCTGTTCTTCGTGGTATGACCGGACGCGTGACCACGAGCGCCGCACGGTCGGGGGGCGCTGGTCTCGAGCTCGCCCGCATGCTGGCGACCTTCGTGTGGGTCGCTGGCGCGACGGTCGTGACGGTCGCGGTGCTCGGCGCGCTGCCGGGGTGGATCACCGGCGATCGAGGGACGGTCCGGTGGGCGGCGACGGTCCAGGACGCGGAGCGCCGCCTCGGCGCGCGGATCCTCGTCCCCGGCTACTTCCCCGACCGGCTCGACTGGCCTCCGAAGTCGATCCAGGTGGCCGGTGGCCGCCGCGGCTCGGTCCGGCTCGATCTCAGCGCGCGCCACGGCCCCGACCTTCACATCCTGCAGGCGACGGGCGAGGGCGAGCCGATCGCGCCGGAGCTGCTCACGAACCGGACGGTGCTCCGGACGAGCCGCGCCACCGTCCTCGCGCACCCGGCGACCCTCTCCGACGTCCTCGTGGACGGGACCCTGCACCGGGAGCTCGCGTGGGAGGTGCAGGGACGGGCGATCATCCTCCGCTCTTCGGGGGACGTGGAGGAGCTCTTCCGCATGGCGCGCACCTCGCACCGGGAGGGCGGACATTGATCCCTCCCTCTCCCTCGAGCGCCATCTCGCTCCGCCGCCGCGTCTACCTGCTCATGGCGGTCGGGGTCTTCTTCCCGCTCGTGCTGATGGGCGCCGCCGGGCTCTTCTGGATGCGCGCGCTCGACGAGCGGCTCATCGCGGGGCGGCTCGGGGCGGTGAGCGCGGTCGCCGCCCACGTGGACGCGGAGCTGACGGCGGATCTCGGAGGTGCTGCAGCGCCTCGCCTCGAACGTGGGCGGGCCGCTGCAGGACGGGGACGCGAGCCCGGTGCAGGGCGCGGTGCGCGAGGCGCACCACCAGCTCAGGCTGCGCGACGCCGTGTTCGTCCTCGACACGCGCCGGAACGTGATCGCCGAGGAGCCGCCCGGCCTCCTCGCGGAGATTCCGAAGGAGGCCGTCCCGCTCGTCGACGAGGTGCTCGCGAGCGGGCGCCCGCGCCTGTCGCCCATGATGGCGGGCCCGCGCGGCAGCGTCGTGCACGAGCTCGTCCCGATCCGCGGCTGGAGCGGGGAGGTGGTCGGGGTGGCGGGCGCGACGTTCCGGCCCGAGCGGCGCGACTTCGAGAAGATGCTCAAGTTCCTGCCCCGCGGCGCGACCGGGGTGGCCGAGCTCGTGGACGGGGGCGGCACGGTCGTCGCCTCGACCGAGCGCGCGCGGGTCGGGCAGCGGGCGACCTGCTCGCGCCGGATGGTCGAGCTCGCGCAGGAGAAGAAGCCCCGCGCGGCGCTGTGCGCCGACTGCCACGCGGAGTACGGGGTCGAGCTCCGGCCCGACGAGCACCTCACCTTCGCGGCCGCCGGGGCCGCGCCGTGGGGCGTCCTCGTCCGTCAGGCCGCGACGGAGGCGCTCCCGACGCGCGGCGCGTTCCCGTGGCAGGTGGTGGTCGCGCTGCTCGTCGGACAGTTCGCGGTCGCGGGCGTGTTCGGGTGGGGAGCGGCGCGGAGCGTCACCGGCCCGGTGGCGGTGCTCACCGAGCACGCGGAGCGGATCGCGGGCGGAGAGCTCGCCTGGCCCATCCCCGAGCTCGGCCGGGACGAGGTCGGCCGGCTCGGCACCTCGCTCGAGCGGATGCGCCAGAACCTCGCGCTCCTCATCGACCACGTCGCCGAGGTGAACGCCCAGCTCGAGCAGCGGGTCGAGGCGCGCACGAAGGAGCTCCACCAGGCGAACGCGCAGCTGCGCGAGCGCGAGCAGGACCGCTCGCAGCTGCTCGGGAAGCTCATCACGGTGCAGGAGGACGAGCGGAAGCGGATCGCGCGCGAGCTGCACGACGAGACGAGCCAGGGGCTCGCGGTGCTCGCGATGGGGATCGAGGCCGCCCAGGACGCGCTCCGCTCCGGCAAGACGCCGCGGCTCGACGAGGTGAAGGCGCTCGCGGTCCGGACGCTCGAGGACGTGCACCGGCTCATCCTGGACCTCCGCCCGTCGGTGCTCGACGACCTCGGCCTGCTCTCGGCGATCCGGTGGTACGCGGAGCGCCACCTCGAGTCGCGCGGCATCTCGGTGCGCTGCGAGTTCGGGGAGATGCGCCGGCTCCCACCCGAGATGGAGACGGCGCTCTTCCGCATCTGCCAGGAGACGATGAGCAACGTCGCCCGCCACTCGCAGGCGACGGCGGTGCTCGTGCAGGTCGGGGTGGAGGGGGGCGAGGTGGTGGTGGACATCGAGGACGACGGGAAGGGGTTCGACCGCGAGGCGGTCGCCCGGCGCGAGGGGCGGCGCCCGTGGGGCCTCATGGGCGTCCGCGAGCGGGCCGAGATCCTGGGCGGCGTCGCTCGGATCGAGTCGTCGCCGGGGCAGGGGACGCACGTCGAGGTGCGCATCCCCATCGGACGCGAGGTCGACGGAGCGCCGGGCGCGGGCACCGCGCCGGAGGTGGCCGGGGCATGACCGCCAGGATCCGGGTGCTGATCGTGGACGACCACGCGATCCTCCGCGAGGGCGTGCGGGCGCTGCTCCAGCTCCAGCCCGACATCGAGGTGGTGGGCGAGGGCGCGAACGGGATGGAGGCGATCGCGGCGGTGGAGAAGCTCGACCCCGACGTGCTCCTGATGGACATCGCCATGCCGGGGCTCGGAGGGATCGAGGCCGCCATCGAGCTGAAGAAGCTCGGCAGGCGCGCGAAGATCCTCATCCTGTCGCAATACGAGGATCGAGAGTACGTGCGGCGCCTCCTCAAGGCGGGCGTCTCCGGGTACGTGCTGAAGAAGTCGGCCGGCGCCGAGCTCGCGAACGCGATCCGAGCGGTGAACCGCGGCGGGCTCGTCCTCGACCCGGAGGTGGCGCGCACGGCGATGGGCGAGGGGAACCCCGCCGCGCCAGGCGGCGCCGACCCGTACGACGCGCTCACCGACCGCGAGAAGCAGGTGCTGAAGCTCGTCGCCGAGGGGCACTCCAACAAGGAGGTCGCCGAGGTGCTCGGGATCAGCGTGAAGACCGCCATGAGCCACCGCGAGCACGTCATGGAGAAGCTCGGGGTGCACAACCGGACCGAGCTCATGCGGTTCGCGCTGAAGAAGGGCGTCATTCGCGTCGACCCTTGACGGGGCGAGCGCGTCCGCGCGCGTCGCTTCGACGCGCTGGCGGACCCGGTTCGCCGAGGGCACCGTTTCACACGGCGCTCGGCTGCGGGGTGCGCCGTTTCACACATTGCGCAGCGTTGCTGGGTGCGGCGGTTCACGCATTGCGCAGCGGTGGTGGGTGAGAAGCCCCACGACACCTCCGTACCCGCGGGGGAGGCTCTTCCCCGAAATGCTCGCGACTCTCACGGCTTCCACGCCCGGGCGCCGATGTAGTGAACGGGCACGACCCGTGCTTTAGGGGAGAGGCAGAGGGGCACGGGGATAACGGGGACCCCCGTCGCCGTCTCGGGGCGCGGAGCATGCGGGCCGCGCCCCGGGCGGCGACGGATTGCGAAGCCGTCGTTCGCTCGGGGATCCGGTGCCGGAGGGCGCGTGCAACAGGGCGGAGGGACCACGAGGGAGCTGGCCGCGCTCGCCGCGTGGCTCGCGCTCGCGCTCATCGGCGGGCTCCGCGCCGCGGGCCTGAGCGTTTCCACGCCCGCCACGCTCTGCGTCCTCGTGGCGGCCCCCATCTCCTTCGCGGCGGCCGTCGAGGCCGCCTCGTCGTTCTGGCGCGGCCCCGCCATCGTGGCGTTCACCCGCGACGAGGCCATCGCGTGCAGCCCGCCCGAGGCTGCCTACGTCCGCAGCGTGGCGATGCTGCGTGGAACGATGGGAGGGGCGGGATACCTGCACCCTCGGCGGCTCGCGTTCCCGGCCGCCTCCTGGGCTGCTGCGGCGGTCGCCGGCGCCGCGGTCCTGTCGGACGGGATCCTCGCCTTCGTCGGTCCCTGGCCGGTCGCAGTCGCCCTGGCGGCTGCCTTCGCGGCCTACGTCCTGCCGGCGCGGCCGTTCTTCTACCGGGAGACGACCGGCGGCGGGCTCGTCGTGAGCCCGCCGCGCCCGGCGTATAGCCTGAAGCGCCGCGCCGAGTGCGCGGCCGCGCGCGCGCGAGGAGAGGCGGTCGAGGAGACGCCGACGCCCGCGCCGACGCCAGCGCCGACGGTGGGGCTCACGGTATCCGAGGCGGGGCAGCGCGACCGGTCGGTCTGAGCCGGCGCTCTCCCCGTTCGCCCTGAGCCTGTCTGAGGCGCGCGCGTCCTCCCCGTTCGCCCTGAGCCTGTCGAAGGGCGCGTCGCTCAACGCAGCTGGAACCCGGTCGCGACCGTGGCGTAGATCGTGACGCGCCCGACGTCCCGCTCGGTTGCGCGCCCGGAGAGATCGAAGACGCCGGTGAGCGACGCGGCGACGTGCTGCAGGAACGGCGTCGGTTGTCGCCACTCGACCACCGCGCGTGCGCCGATCGCGGGGAGCAGGACGAGCACCGGGCGCTCGATCAGGTCGAAGCCGGCCACCGCGGCCGCCTCGAAGAACACGCCCGGGCGGAACGAACGCGAGACACCGCCCGCGAGCAGCCCGAGGGTCCGCATGTCGTTGTCCGCGCGGAGCTGCTCGAGGCTCTGGGTGAAGACGTAGAAGTCCTGGTGGGACGCGTGCCGGACGGAGACGCCCGGGCCGCGCCCCGCCGAGAGCCCGACCTCGATGTGGTGCTGGAAGGCTTCCCTGTCCGCCTTGCCGTGCGGAGTGGCGAACGCGGCGAGGGCCGCGGCCACGTTCGCGGGGTTTGGCGCGGGAGGAGGAGGTGGCTGCGCGGGTGCGCTCGGGGTCGCCGCGAGCTGCGTCGGAGGAGGCGCCGTCTTCACGTGGCAAGTCTGGCAGCGCGTCGGGCCCTTCGCCTCCTCCTTGTGGCAGCCGATGCAGCGCTCGTGCGCGAGCTTGGGGGTGAAGAAGACCTTCGTCACTCGCCCCGGGCCGTGGCAGGTCTCGCATCGTGCGCGGCGGGCGACGTGCCCGGCGTGATCGAACGTGACGGTTCCGTAGTAGCGCGTCGGGCGGGCGATCACCGTCGGCGCGGGAGGCATCGCGCCGTGCCCGGGAAGGAGCAGATCCAGGATGATCACGTCGAAGGGTCGGAGCCCCTCGGCGTCGGTGAGCGGATCCTCCGGGATGGGCTCGAGCATCGCGTACCGCGGCAGGGCGGCTGCGGCCCGCTCGTCCGCCGTTGCGGGCGCGGCCGCGACGAGAGCCGCGGTGAGCAGGGCGGCGAGCGACGGGAGCATCCGCGGCAGGCTACATCGAATCGCGCGACTCCACGACCCGCCCCCGAGGAGTTGTGCCTGTAAGGGGCAGTTGCCACAGGACGGTGTGTGATTGCGCCCACGCGGCTGAGCGCCGTGGGGGAAATCGCTCACCCTGGCCGGGGTGCAGCGCCGCGCTCGGCCAGAACCTCAATGATCTCGGGGCCGGAAACGCACTCCTGCGGACGCCGTCGGCACATGTGGTGCACGCGGAGGGCGGCGGGGGTGTTTACGTGCATTCGTCCGCCCGCAGTCGAATTGCCGGAGCTGCACTCGTCGCCGCTCTGGCGGCCTGCGGCGGAAACGCGCCGTCCACGTCCAGCCTCGGCCGGCCCGGCGAGCAGGGCGACGTCGTACCTCGTCCAGGTCCAGCGGCCCGAGAACGGGACGGTGACGTCCGGGGCGGACGGGAAGATCGACTGCGGCTCCGCGCCGACCGCGACGCGCTGCGGCCCCGCGTCTTACGCGTGGGAGGAGCAGGCGATTCTCCTCGCGACGGCAGACGCCGGGTACATGCTCGGAACGTGGGCCGGCGACTGCACGGGCAGGCCGACGAATGCGAGCGGGCAGTACGTGTGCGTGCTCGACACCGCGCGGTACGGCGCGGACAAGTTCGTCGCGGCGGTGTTCGGCCCGCAGGGGCGGACGCTGCACACGAACTTCACGCTGCCCGCGGTCCACGGCGCTGCGTTCAAGAGCTGGATCAAGAAGGAGCCGGACGCGTTCGAGTGCACTTACTGCCACGGCAGGAGCTACGCGGGAATCGGCATCGCCCTCTCGTGCAACCAGTGCCACGCGGACGCGGGCATCCCGAGCTGGCAGACGACCTGCGATTTCTGCCACGAGGCGCCGCCGCTGATGCGGTCCGCCGGCGGGACCCACCCCGACACGTCGACCGTCCTCACCACGTGTGCCGGGTGCCACGCCGGGACCGTGGACGGGACCGGGACCCTCGTCCCGGGCGGCCTCCACATGAACGGCCAGATGGACGGCGGCCACGAGGACGGCTTCGCGGCTCCGGCGGTCCACGGGCGTGAGTTCTTCGGCTCGATCCTGGAGACCGGATCCGGCTGTACGGCCTGCCACGGCGACACGTACGCGTCGACGATCGCGAACGGGCAGAGCTGCAACACCTGCCACGAGGCGGCGGGCTGGACGAGCTGGCAGACGAACTGCTCGTTCTGCCACGGCTTGAAGGACGCGGCGACCCAGGCCGGGTACGCGCTCGCGGATCACCCGACGTGGTCCTCGCCCCCGGACGCGATCTCGCAGCGGCTGACGGGGGAGGCGGCGCCCGATCCCACCGGCGCGCACACGATTCACCTCACCGGCAGCAGCTTCGCCCGCGCGTTCGAGTGCAGCGTGTGCCACGCCGTCCCGACGACGGTCTCGCACATCAGCGGGAGGACCGTGCGCGGAGCGGTGGCGCTCACCGCTCCCGGCCAGGCGGCTCCGGATCCGGACGGATACAGCACCGTGACCCAGACGTGCGCGACGGCGTGCCACGGCGCGAGCGGCTCGCCCGCGTGGACGTTCAAGGGGCTCGCGTGCAACGGCTGTCACGCGGTGCCCCCCGCAACGCCGGCTCACGGCGGGCTGTCGGGCTCGGATCTGACCCTCTGCGCAGGGTGCCACGAGACCACGATCGCCCCGGACGGCACGTTCATCCTGCCGAACGGGACTCACATCAACGGCACCGTCGACCGGCCGGCGGGGCACGAACCCGTCGGCGCGGATCCGTACACGGTTCCGTCGGTCCACGGCTCGCAGTACCTCAGCTTCGTGGCGAACGTTCCCGGCGCGAGCGCTTGCACGAGTTGCCACGCCACCTCGCTCAGCCTCTGCAACTCGTGCCACTCGCGCGCGGCGAGCGGCTCGTGGGTGAGCTGGGAGACGAACTGCACGTTCTGCCACGGGACGAGGACGCCCGTGTACACGCCGGCGAACCTGGCGCTCTCGGCTCCGCCGGACGCGGTGGTCACGCGGCTCGCCGGAGTCACCACGGCGACCATCGTCTCGACGAAGAACGGCAAGCACTCCGTCCACCTGTCGGGCGGCGGCCACCAGCCGACCCCCTGCGCAGCGTGCCACCCGGTCCCGACGACCACCGCGCACGTGAGCGTCGATCGCGCCGCGACGGTCACCCTGAGCGCCGAGCTCGCGTTCCCGGGCCTGACGACGGGGGAATACGCGGTCCTCAACGCCACCGTGAACGGCACGTCGTTCGGGACCTACAACAGGACCACCAACCGGTGCTCGGTCTACTGTCACGGGACCGCGGCGTGGAACCCGATCAATCCCGTGAGCGGGCTGCGCTACAACCCGAGCTGGGTTCCGACCCCGAGGTGGTCGTCGGGGAGCGCAGCCTTGAGCTGCAACAGCTGCCACGGCCAGCCGCCCGCAACCGGAAAGCGGGTGCCCATCGACTCTGAATATTGCGTTCCGGACGACCCGGAGCAGCTCGACTGCAGCATTCACGAGTGGCACCTGAACCTCGTCTCGGCGAGAGGCTGGGACAAGTGCGGCGCGTGCCACAGCAACAACATTCACCTGAACGGCCGAACGGACATGGGCTGGCTCCCCGGAACGTCCGCGACGTGGAACCCGGCGACGAAGTCGTGCACCTCGAGCTGTCACACGTCGCCGACAACGCCCCACTACTGGGCGCCGTGATCCAGCGCGGAGAGTGACCTGCTGGGCGGGACGGCTCCCACCGGCGGGTCACCGTCCGACCGATGCTGCTGTGCGGCAGCTGCGGCTCAGCACGAGCGGCTCGACCGCTCGCGCCCGCCGAAACGGAAGGGTCTTCGATCGCGAGCTGGCGAGAGACCGGCTCGCTCGCGACGTGCGCCCGTATGCCGCAGGGTGCTGCGGCGGTCCCCGCCCCCGCGGTATGATGAACGAATATGCCCGCCGAATCTCGACCGATGGGTGCGGAGCGCTGCGTGAGGCGCGCGTTCCGCGCGGCTGCCGTCAGCTGCGCTGCTCGCCGCAGCGTTTCCCGCCGCCGCCTGGGTCCGCGAGACGACGAGCGGCAATCCGGACACCGGGGACCAGCGTCTGCTGGAGTCGCAGCCGGAGGCACGTACCAGGTCAACGTCGCGAGCGCGGCGACGCGCCGTGCTTCGACCCGCAGATCGCCGTCTCGCGGTGGCCGCCGGGTTCGACGACGTGGGGCGCGGCGACCGCACCGCCGGCGCGGCTGCACGGACTTCCGCTTCGTGAAGGGCCCGCCCACGACCCAGACCGCCGTCGCGAAGGATGGCGTGAACCTCGTCGTCTTCCGGACGAGCCGTTGCAGCGACGTGGTGCCTGCCCTCGACCCGTGCCTGACGGTGCCGAGAGCCTGCGCCGCGAAGTACAACTGCTGGGACTACGAGTTCAGCACCGCTGGCTACACGACCCACGTTGTTCGACGCGACGACCGGTCGAGATCCGCGAATGGACATGGAGCTGTTCGCGGGGGACGGCACGTACCTCGACGCTCGGGTCGTACTTCACGTGCGCGGAGCCCAGCGGCGGACGCGTGCACCAGCGTACGGCCAGACCGCCTGCAACGCGGTGGACGTCCGGCGGTGGTGACCCACGAGGCCGGGCACGTGCTCGGGCTCGACCACGTCTGCAGCGACGAGTTCCGCTACCCTACGACGCTGTGTCCCTCCGCGGCGCCGGTCATGACGCCGTCGGTGGGCAACGTGAGCGCGTCGCGTCGCTCGCCGCCGACGACGTCAACGGGCATCTGCACGATCTACCCGCTGGGAGGCGCGACGCTGACCTGTGCGCCGCCGGATCCGCCGAGCAGCGGCGGGTGCGCTTGCGGCGGCGGCGCGGGAATCGCCAGCCTCCTCGCCGTCTTCGCGGCGCGGCGCCGTTCGCGAAGGGCGTGAGGCAGTCGCCTCGCGTCGAAGGCCCGGAGCGAAAATGGCGGGCCGCGGCCCCCGTGAGGAGCCGCGGCCCTGTTCAGCAACGACGCCTGTGCGTACGGGGTCCGGGGGCAGCCGCGCCGGATCCGAGCAGCCGTAGCCAAGCTGCGTGAAGTCCCTGCCGCCGAAGTGGCACGCGGTGCAGCTGAGAGCACCGCCTTCGGCGCGACCTCGTGCTCGAGGTCCATGTACATTTTCGTGTAGCGCCAGTCCGACCCGTGCCCGGGCCGGCGTACTTCCCGAAGTTCGCGGCGCCCGAGTTGACCAGGCCTCCCGCCTTCGCGCGGTCCGTGAAGACCCTAGACAGAAGGTCCACGAAGCTCGCGTGCCGTTGTAGGTGCGTCCCGGCGTACGTGAGGGTGTACGTGCCGGCGAGCGGCATGGCCGGTACGCGCACCCCGGGGCGGGCTCCCCCGTAGCGGCGTGCGTAGGTGAAGCCGGCGGTGCCGGCGAGGCGAACGCCGCTCGCCCTTCGACAAGCTCAGACGAACGGAGCCCGAAGTGGCAGAAGCCGCAGCTGTCGCGGGTCGGCTTCCGGCTCGAGGTCGCCGCGTGGCGCCGAGTCGAGGAAATGAAAAAGGGGCGGACCCGAAGGTCCGCCCCTCGATTCATCGGCTCACCGGAAGCTCGGAAGCTCCCGGTGAGCCGTCAGGCTAGTGCACCTTCGAGGGCGAGAGCACGCTGCCCGGGCCGTGGCAGCCGAGGCACCCTTCGACGTTCGTGCCATTCGCCAGGGCGGTGCTGCGCGGCGCGTAGATCTTGGCGCCGCCGACGACCTCCATGTGGTCCCGTGCCGTGTCGCTGTCGTGGCACGAGAAGCACGCCGCCGCGATCGGGGAGCTGACGAGCGTGGTGCCCGCCGCAGCCGTCGTGACGCCGGTGCCCGCGTTGTAGGAGAAGGCCGCGCCGTAGTTGGTGCCGACGACGACGTCCACTTCACGCGTGACCTGCGCGGTCGCAGCGGCGGTGGAAGCCGCGGTGGTGCTCCACAGCAGGTTCGGGACTGCCGCGGCGTTGGACGCGCCCGCGAAGTCGTACGAGCCCGCCACGTGGCACTGCACGCAGCCGCTGCCGGGGTACTCGATGTTGTCGTAGAACGGCGCGACGACAGCGACCGGTGCATTGGCGGCGTCCAGACAGACGGTGCCGTTCCAGGTGCTGCCGGTGGGGCAGCCGCCGGAGTGCCAGCCGTACGGCATCGTCCGCTTGGCGGCGCCGTGCAGGCCGTGGATGAACGTCGACGCGTTCGTCGACCAGCCGCTGCTGGTCTTGTTCGGGTTGTGGCAGAACGAGCAGGTCGAACCGTCGTTCCGCTGGCCGACGTGGAAGCTCGGCGCCACCCCGAGGAAGCCGTGGCACGAGTTGCACTTGTCGGTGGTCACGATCGCGCGGCGCGCGTCGTAGCCCGTGGCCGTCTTCCACACGTTCTGGATCGGGACGATGAGGCCGCCCGTCTGTTCGCTGGAGTTGAACGGGTAGGCCGCGACGTTCGTCTGCGTGAACGGCTGGTTGGTCGGGCAGGTCGTACTGGTAGCCGATGCCGCCCGTGAGCATCACCGCGCTGTCGGGAACCGTGACGCCGGTGAGCGTCGACGGTGTAGAAGCCGCCGACGGGCCCGGTGAGCGTGCCCGCGCAAGTGCCGGTCGCCTTCCGTTCGCAGAGCTGCTGGAGCTTGCCGCAGGCGGTCGCGTTGAAGTCCGCCGGGGCGGTGATCCCGTCCTGCGGCACGGCGAACGCGAAGTAGACGCCGGCGGTGCCCACGAAGTTCGTGATCAGCTCCTCGTTCGTGGTGCCACCGACGGTCGACGTGTTGAAGACCACGTCCAACGGGCGTCGGATCGCTCGGGCCCTGGCTCTGCAGCTTGAACGTGATCGTCGGCTGTTGCTCGCGTTCCGGCTCCACGCTCGAGACCACGGTCGGTGAGCCTCGTGGCGCCCGTCGGCAACGACACCGACCGCCGCGATGGCGCCGGCGTTCGTGCGGGAGTTGCCGGTGGCGGGAATGTCGAGCTTGTTGTTGGCATCCTTCGGCTCGACCGGCGTGTGGTACCCCTCGATGGCAGCGGCCGAGTGGCACATCGTGCAGAGGTTGTCGTTGAGCTGCGCGGCGCCGACGTGGTTGGTGCCGGCGACCCAGTCGATCGTCCAGTGGCAGGAGCCGCAGGCCGCGCGGCTCGGCCGCGTCTTGTACTGCGTGCCCTGCGCCGCGCCGCCGTGGCAAGCGACGCAGTTACGGGGATCCTGCGGGTACGTCGCCGCCATGCCGTGGAACCAGAGGGTGGTCGGGAGGCCGACCGGCTCGAACTCCGCCGCGTGGAGGCGGTGGACGAAGACGACCGAGTCCGCCGCGGGATTGCTGGTCCGCTTGACGTTGTGGCAGATGTTGCAGAACGGCGCCTCGACCCGAGCGGAGCTGTGGAAGCCGTTCGCCGTGCTGCCCACCGACTTGAACTCGTTGTGGCACTTGCTGCACGCGGCGGTGGAGGCGACCTCGCGCTTCGCGGCGACGGCGGCGCCCGTATTCGCGTCGAAGTTGTACTGCGCGTTCACGACCGAGAACCCCTTGGGATCGGTGGCGACGGCGCTCGTCTGCCGGGTGGCCTGGATCCAGAGGGTGTGCGTGTTCGCGAGCTGGGCCGCCTTGTACGTGATCCCGCCCGGGAACGTGTACGTGTAGGCGCCGGTCGTCGCGTCGCCGGTGAGGAGGCCGCCGGTGGTGAGCAGGCCGAGCGTCGTCGGCGCCGTCACCGTGCCGGGGCTGCCGGTGGCGGGGGTCATCACGTTGTAGCCCGAGGTGATGCCGCTCGGATCGACCTCGAAGTTCGCGAGCGCGAAGCGCATCGCGGGGAGGGTCGCCGCGTTGAGCGCGGCGCCCTGGTCATCCGTCAACGTGAAGTTGACCGCGATCGACGTCGTGCCGGTCGCATCGAAGGCGGTGACGCTCTGCACCGCGAGGTGGAGGCCCGTCGAGGCCGGCGTCACAGGCGGCGGGTTCGGCCCCGGCACCGGCGTCATGTACGTGTCGATCATCACCTGCACGAACGTGGGCGACCACGTGTGGCAGGTCGTGCAGCCGAGCGCGAGGCCGACACCCTGCAGGCTGCCGCCGTGGCACTCGGTGCAATTGATCGTGGTGGACTGGACGACCGTCGAGTGCACTGCCGGGTCCGTGAAGTTCGGGTGGTTGGCCCGCTTCCCGGCGAACTGGGCGACGACGTACTTGTCGGCGTTGCCGGACAGCGCGCAGGTGGTGTCGCCCTGGCAGTCGCCCGCCCAGCCGAAGAACTGGTACGGGAACGCGCCCTGCGCGCCCAGGACCGTGGTCGTGCTGACGTACGGGTCGAGGATGCTCGAGGCCGCCACCGCGTTCAGGGTGATGGCCGAGCCGAGCGGGAAGGTGGCGGTGCAGCCGGCGATCGGAAGGGCCACGCCGGCAGCGTCGACGCCGCAGTTGATCCCTGCGGGGGTCGAGGTGACGGCGCCGCCCTTGATCTGGAGCGGGCTGTTGACGGCCTGGTTCTGGCCGTTCTGGATGGTGACCGTGATGTAGCCCTGCTGGACGCCTCTGGCTCCGCCGGAGCCGTCGGAGCCGTTACCGGCCCCTCCGCACCCTGCAGCGGCGACAGCGCCGAGCAGCGCGAGTGCCAACGAGATACGACGCATGTGATTCCTCCGAATGGCCGCGCAAGCGCGAGCCGTGGATTTTGCTTCGTGGACGCCAGGGTGCCCGCCCGTGCGTCCTGCGTTATCCCGTGACCAAGCCGATGAACCGCAGGGCCGCCTGAGCAACATCCGTACCCGGGGCCAGGGACACGAAAGCGCCGAGATCCGGCGGGAATTGCGGGCCGGCGCGGGAACGGCGTTGCGTCAAATGCCGCAGGCCTTCAGGTGGCTGAGGCGTGTGGGTCCGCACATACACCGCAAGCCCTGCGCCGGAGGGTACGCACGCATAGTGCAAGCATCCCGGTGGAGCGCGCGAAAACGCGAGACGCACCGAGGGGTTGCTGCGAATGGCTAAAAGATGTGGGGCGGGTGCTCACCCAGGTGCCCGCGAACGATGCAGCGGAGGAGAGCCAAACCAGTTGAAAAGGCACAATTGTCCTGTCCTTCTGCCTTACTCCATGGAAGTCAATGCGCGACAGGGTGCGCTGTCTTTTGGCGCAAAGAGTGCGATGTGAGTGAGGTGAGCCAGCGTGGGTGAAGGCACGCACCGCGGTGCGTTGCCGCGTCGCGAAATTGCTCGTGATTCTGGCGTACGCCTGCCACGCGGCCGCGGCACACGGCGTGCTAGGACCTCCACCGCCCACCGTGCCGTGCCCGATGTGCCGCAGTTCGAGGGATGTCCTACATCGATTGCAGCACAACCGAAACGCCGTACCCGCTCTGGGGCGGGTAGGCATTGGGACGGTAAACATGAGAACGCTGAAGCTCGCCTTGACGGCAGTTGCTGCGTTCGCGTTTGACGCGAGCGCGCAGACCGTCGGCATGCAGGGATACGGCGGTACGCCGACCCCCCCTGCCGGGATGTACCAGGCGCCGATCATCGTGAACAGCCAGCCGGACAGCATGGGGTTCCATGCCGGCGGCGTCGCCGCGTGCGACGGCTGCCACGTGATGCACAACGCCAGCAACGGCATCGCGAAGTCGACCTCGGGTAGAGGCTCGAGCGTCGCGCCGTGGACGAACGTCACGAACATGTACCTGCTGCAGGGGAGCGATCAGAGCTCCACCTGCCTCATCTGTCACTCCGGCGCGAAGACGGCCGGGATCCAGTTCACCATCGCCGACCTGACGGTGGGCGCGGTCGCTCCGTCGAACCGGACGCCGGGCGGTGACTTCGGCTGGGTGCAGCCGGCGTTCAGCTGGACGAACAGCCCGAACGATCGCCACGGCCACAACATCGCGGCGGCCGACTTCGGCCTGATCGTCGATCAGACCCTCGACTTCGCTCCGGGCGGCACGTGGGCCGGCGGCCCTGGCCGGCGGCAGTTCGCGTGCTCGAGCTGTCACGATCCGCACGGCCGTTACCGCATGCAGCTCGACGCTGCGAAGCCGAACGGCGTCGCGTTCGCCGGCCCGTACGCGGGCTCGCCCGCGACGAAGCCGATCGCGGCGTCCGGCTCCTACGGTGAGGCGCCCACCGCGGCCTACGCCGTCGGCGCATACCGCCTCCTCGGTGGCCAGTACTACGCGCCCGCGTCGAACCCGACCTCCGCGTTCGGCAACGATCCGCCGGTCGCGGTCGCCCCGCTGACCTACAACTCGACCGAGGCGACCAACGAGGTCCGCGTCGCGTACGGGACGGGCATGTCCGAGTGGTGCCAGAACTGCCACGCGAACATCCACCTGGACGGGTACACGACCGGCGTCGCCGGCCTCCGTCACCCCGCGGGCAGCGACGCGTTCCTGCACGCCGGGCAGATCCAGGTCTACAACACGTACGTCTCGAGCGGCGTCGTCGACCCCGCCGCGACGTCGAAGTACACCTCGCTCGTTCCGTTCGAGCAGGGCAACGACATCGCGCTCGCGACGCTCAGGACGAACACCGCGTCGGGCGGGGTGCTCCCGGCCGGCGCGAAGTCGCAACGTCATGTGCCTCTCCTGCCACCGCGCGCACGCGTCGGCGTTCGACAGCATGGTCCGCTGGGACCAGAACGCGACGTTCCTCACGGACGGCGCGGCGTACACGGTGGGCGTGACGAACCGCTCGGTCGCGCAGACCCAGGCCGGCTACTACGACCGTACGGTCGGCGTGGGCGGCACGTCGATCGGCACGTACCAGCGTTCGATGTGCAACAAGTGCCACGGCAAGGACTAACGGTCCCAGGCTTCAAGTTGTCTTAGGACGGGGGGAGGCGCTCACGCGCCTCCCCCTTTCCGTTCTTCCACGCGGGCGGCCGCACCCATCCGAACGGCCGCCGCGGCTCGCAGTCGCGGGGCTTCGCTCGGCCGCCGCGCTCGCTGGCGGTGCGCGCCCCGGCGGGCCTTCGCTGCGGGGCTGCAGCGCCCCCGGCGCTCGCGCATTCTCGTCGAGCGCCGACCCATCCAGCGGACAGGGTAGGGCGGCGCTCGCACGAGTCGGGCGGGGCACGCTGCTGCGGGGCTCCCTTCCGCGTTCGGGCGGCGCTCGCGGCTGCCGGGCTTGCTTCCCGGTCGGGCGCGGCTCGCGGCTGCCGCGCCTGCTTTCGTCCGCACTCGGGCGGGGCTCGGGGAAGCCGGGCTCCCTTCCCATTCGGTCGGGCTCGCGGCTGCCGGGCTCCCGTACGCAGTCGGGCGGGCGGGGCACCCTTTGCGGGCGCGGGAGAGCTGGCCGTGAGCGTGGAGCCTGGAGGGGCGCGGAACCGCATCCCCCACTGCCCGGGAAGACCTCCGGTCGCCTGGAGCGTCTAGGCGGCGCCCTGATTCGAAGGGAGTCGTCCTGTCGTCTCGTCGGCGCGGCTCCGCCCCACGTCGCAGGGGAGACCGCGCCGCCGCAGCGGAGCGCTCGAGCAGGCGCCGGATACGAGAAGGCCCCCGCGGCGAACCGCGGGGGCCCGACTGCTGATGAAGCTACTCTTCAGCACCGAGCGACGGGACGGAGCCCGTCGCCTCGTCCTACTTGCCGAAGATGGCGTAGATCATGCGAAGCAGCGTGCCCGAGATGGTCTCGGGCGCCACGGGCACCTCGCGGTAACCGAACGCCTTCGTGTGCGAGTCGTACGAGTCGAGCCCCGCCGCGTTGTCTTCCTTGATCAGCTCGGCGCGGTGGCAGCCACCGCAGGCCCTGGCGCCAGGACCGGTGACGACGCTCGGCACGCCGCCGATCGCCCGGGTCTTGCCGATCAGGGTGTTCGTGGACGCCGAGAGGATGCCCGGCATCGACTTGCTCTGATCGGGGAGGTTGTACGTGCCCGAGTTGTGGCACGACTCGCAGTTGAGGGTCGTGAAGTTCGGGTACGTGGACTCGATGTGGTGCTCGTACTCCATCGCCTGCACCGGATCCGCGAAGTTGACGCTGGCGATGTCCATCTTCTGGAACGAGTGGATGGCGTGGACGTACGAGTCGATCGAGCGCGACTGCATCTCGAGGTGCGACCCGCCGCTGCCGACGATGTGGCACAGGCGGCAGCCGACGACGCCAGCTCCGCCGTAGTTCGGGCCGTGGAACTCGACC
Organism: uncultured delta proteobacterium; assembly: GCA_963736795.1. Lineage (GTDB taxonomy): Bacteria > Myxococcota > Myxococcia > Myxococcales > Anaeromyxobacteraceae > Anaeromyxobacter. Next base: position 252,832 of record CAVTRF010000005.1, read on the forward strand.
GCGAGGGCATCGTGGCACTTGTTGCACTTCGCCGGGTCCACGATGGCCTTCCCGTAGGCGTTCGCGTCGGGGATGAGGGCGTCGTCCGCCGCCGAGAGCACGCGGAGGTCGACCGTCTTCGTCACGCCGGTGATCGCGATGTACGGGTTGTAGCCCGCCTTGGTCGCGTCGTTCTGCGGAGCCACGAGCTGGTCGAGACCGAGCGCCGGCAGGATGCCGACCTCAGCCCGCTTGATCGTGGTGCTGGCCAGGTAAGCGTCCCAGAAGCTCGACAGGTTTGCGGTCGCAGTCCAGGACGTGTTGCCGGCCGTCGCGGTCGCAGGGGCGACCGCCAGCCGCGCCGTGTTGTTGCTCGTCGACGCTTCCGTCCACTCGAGGTTCCGCTTGCCGTCGGCCGCGCTGCCGTGGCCGCCGACGATGAAGTCCTTCGTGTCGTAGCCGTAGAGGCTGACCACCACGGTGGGCTTGATGATCGCCGCCGCGTTGGCGCCCGCCACGGAGAAGCTCACGGTGAGGAGCTTCGTCGCGGGGTCGAAGTGCGCCGCGCTGATCGTCGCGGCGATCGAGCTCGCGTACCTGGCCCCGGCCGTATTGGCGTAGATGAGGTCGTTGTAGCCGGGGTGGAGGTCCTTGAAGAGCGGCACCGGCAGCGCGAGGCCGAACAGGAAGGGGCCCACGCCGTCGGTCGCCTTCGGGTCGGCCGGGTCGAGCACGACGCCCGGGACGAAGCCGTCGGCGATGTTGTCCGCGTGGCAATAGGTGCAGTCCACCTCGGTCGTGTCCTCGATCAACTTGCCCGTGAGCCAGTTGAAGTCGTGGTACGCGAGGTTCGGCCCGAGGACGGGACCCGCGAAGCTCGGCGCGCGCTTCGCGGTGTCGAGCAGCGCGGTGGTGGCGTGGCAGCTCTTGCAGGTCGTCCCCGTGAACTTCGCGTCGGCGAGGACCACGTCGAGCTTGCCGGCGTGGCACGTCGCGCAGTTCGCCATCGACTGCGGGTAGGCGAACTCCATCGCGTGCGACATGTGCGTGTCGTTCATGACGTTCGCGACGTACGGGTAGTTGGCCGCGGTGCTGAGGCCGAGGCCCGTCGTCCAGCTGGCCGCCTGCGTCCCGTTCGCCGTCACCGTGGCGAGCGTCGCCGGCTCATTCACCAGCACCTGCCAGTCGAAGTCGGTGCCGACGCGCTGATCCGTGTGGCACGCCTTGCAGGCCACCATGTCGGGGAGGCCGGCCACCTTCGCCGCGCGGTAGCCGTGCTTCATGTACGGCACCCCGTGGCAGTTCTCGCACGCCGAGACGTTGGCCGAGGAGACGTAGTCCATCGTCCCGTAGACCTTGGCGACGCTGGCGACGTTGTCCATCAGGTTGTAGTGCCCGCTCGCCGGAACGACCAGGCTCTCGCCGAAGTAGAAGTACAGGAACGAGTTCCCGGCGGTGACGTCGAACTTCGCATTCGCCGCGGCGACCTTGTACGTGCCGGGGGTCGCGGTCGCCTTCGCGGCTGCGAACGAGACCGCGGTCGCGGTGTCGAACGTCTTCGTGGCCGGATCGTACTTCGTCGCGGAGTACCGCTTCTGCGCGGTGTTCGCGAGGTCGAAGGCCACGCCGGCCTTCTTCAGGGTGAACGTCACGGTCGTGTTGAACGTCGCGTCCACGTTCGGGGTGACCGCGACGCTGTCGATCGTCGCGACCAGCGTCGTATCCGTGTACTTGTTGTAGGTGGCCTGATGGCTCGCCCCCGCGCCAGCATGGCACGAGTCGCAGCGCTCCTGCGGGGCCGAACCGGCGGGCGGCGCCGGCGGCAGGTTGATGAAATCGGTGACCACGTCTGCCGGGTGGCACGTGGCGCACCCGACCGCGATTCCGATACCCTGCAGCGCCGAGCCGTGACACGACTTGCAGTCGGCCGTCCCGGCGCCGAACGCCGCGATGTGCGCGGCCGGGTCGGTCCAGTTCGGGTGGGTCGTCCGCTTCCCGGCGAACTGGGCGACGACGTACTTGTCGGCGTTCCCCGTCAGCACGCAGGCGGCCTCGCCCTGGCAGTCGCCCGCCCAGCCGAAGAACTGGTACGGAAGCGCGCCCGGAGCGCCGAGCACGGTCGTCGTGCTGAAGTTCGGGTCGACGGCGCCCGTGGCGGCAGCGGCCGTCAGGGTGATGGTCGAGTTGAGCGGGAAGTCGAAGCTGCAGACCGCGCCGGCCAGAGGAGCTCCGGCCGTGTCGACGCCGCAGTTGATGCCCGCCGGGCTGGACGTGATCTTGCCGCCCGTGATCTTGAGCGGGCTGTTCGCGGGCTGTCCCTGCCCGTCCTGGATGGTGACCGTGATGTAGCCCTCGGTCACGCCTCTGGCTCCGCCGGAGCCGTCGGAGCCGTTACCGGCCCCTCCGCACCCTGCAGCGGCGACTGCGCCGAGCAGCGCAAGTGACAACGAGATGCGACGCATGTGGTTCCTCCGAATGGCCGCGCAAAAGCGCGAGCCGTGGATTGCTGCGTGACGCCGGGTGCCCAGGCCCTGCGTCGTGCGTTATCCCGTGGCCAAGCCGATGAACCGGATCGCGCAGGAGCAACATCCATACCCCGCTGCCGGGACATGAAAGGCGCAGCGATTCCGCAGGATGCGTGTCAGTGTCAATCCACCGCAGTTGGGCGTAATCACCCACGCCCGGCGCCGACTCACGGGGGTGAACTCAACCCATGCGACCGCAACGCGTGCGCGGAGACGCCTGCCCGCTCGGGGCCGCCCGCCCGGGTATGACTGACTGTAAACGCCGTGCCCGCGCGGCCTTCATCGAAGCGGCGTTGCGCGTGCGCGGCCGCGCACCCGGTGCGCGCAATTGACGCCCCCCGGGCAGGGTGCCTGGTGCGGCGGATCCGCAATTGCGCTGTCCTTTCGTGTTGCTCCACCCGAGTCAATGAATGACGGGCGGTCTTGCCCGGCGCAATCATTGCGATGTGAGTCAGGTGAGCCAGCGTGGGTGAAGGCACGCACGGTGGCAGGTTGCCGCTCCGCGGAACTCCTTGGGAAGTAGGCGCACACATCTCGCGAGACCGCGGCACACGAAGTGCTTCCGTGATCTTCCGCCCAACCGTGCCGTGCCCGATGTGCCGCAGCTCGAGGGGTGTCCAACATCACCGATTGCAGCACAACCGAAACGCCGTGCCCGCCTCGCGGCGGGTAGGCATTGGGGACGGTAAATATGAGAACGCTGAAGCTCGCCTTCGCGGCAGTTGCTGCGTTCGCGTTCAACGCGAACGCGCAGACGCCGACGATCGGCATGCAGGGATATGGTGGCACGCCGACGCCGCCTGCCGGGATGTACCAGGCGCCGATCATCGTCGGCAGCCAGCCGGACAGCATGGGGTTCCACGCCGGCGGCGTCGCCGCCTGCGACGGCTGTCACGTGATGCACAACGCCAGCAACGGCATCGCGAAGTCGACCTCGGGTAGAGGCTCGAGCGTCGCGCCGTGGACGAACGTCACGAACATGTACCTGCTGCAGGGGAGCGATCAGAGCTCCACCTGCCTCATCTGTCACTCCGGCGCGAAGACGGCCGGGATCCAGTTCACCGTCGCCGACCTGACGGTCGGCGCGGTCGCTCCGTCGAACCGGACGCCGGGCGGTGACTTCGGCTGGGTGCAGCCGGCGTTCAGCTGGACGAACAGCCCGAACGATCGCCACGGCCACAACGTCGCGGCGGCCGACTTCGGCCTGATCGTCGATCAGACCCTCGACTTCGCTCCGGGCGGCACGTGGGCCGGCGGCCCTGGCCGGCGGCAGTTCGCGTGCTCGAGCTGTCACGATCCGCACGGCCGTTACCGCATGCAGCTCGACGCTGCGAAGCCGAACGGCGTCGCGTTCGCCGGCCCGTACGCGGGCTCGCCCGCGACGCAGCCGATCGCGGCGTCCGGCTCCTACGGTGAGGCGCCCACCGCGGCCTACGCCGTCGGCGCGTACCGCCTCCTCGCTGGCCAGTACTACGCGCCGGCGTCGAACCCGACCTCCGCGTTCGCGCAACGACCCGCCGGTCGCGGTCGCCCCGCTGACCTACAACTCGACCGAGGCGACCAACGAGGTCCGCGTCGCGTACGGGACGGGCATGTCCGAGTGGTGCCAGAACTGCCACGCGAACATCCACCTGGACGGGTACACGACCGGCGTCGCCGGCCTCCGTCACCCCGCGGGCAGCGACGCGTTCCTGCACGCCGGGCAGATCCAGGTCTACAACACGTACGTCTCGAGCGGCGTCGTCGACCCCGCCGCGACGTCGAAGTACACCTCGCTCGTTCCGTTCGAGCAGGGCAACGACATCGCGCTCGCGACGCTCAGGACGAACACCGCGTCGGGCGGGGTGCTCCCGGCCGGCGCGAAGTCGAGCGTCATGTGCCTCTCCTGCCACCGCGCGCACGCGTCGGCGTTCGACAGCATGGTCCGCTGGGACCAGAACGCGACGTTCCTCACGGACGGCGCGGCGCTACACGGTGGGCGTGACGAACCGCTCGGCCGCGCAGACCCAGGCCGGCTACTACGACCGTACGGTCGGCGTGGGCGGCACGTCGATCGGCACGTACCAGCGTTCGATGTGCAACAAGTGCCACGGCAAGGACTAGCGCCGCCTAGCCTCAGGTCGTCGTAGAAAGGAGGGGAGGCGCTCGACCGCGCCTCCCCTTTTTCACGCGAGGCTCCATGAAGATCCGAATGGCAGTCGCGGTGCTCGTCGTCACGGCCTCCGCCTGCTCGGGAATGAAGGGGGCGACTCCCGCGCTTCAGCCCCTCGGGCGCGAGGGCGAGGTGCACGTGTATGCGCTCTCGCTCCCACGCGACGCGGATCGCCTGTCGTTCACGATCGCAGGGATCGCCATGCTGCGGCAGGGCGGCGGCGAGGTGCCGCTGCAGCTGCTCGAGCGGGAGCTCGCCGGCGCGGGCTGGGCTCAGCGGCCGCTCGCGTCCGGGCGCCTCGCTCCCGGGGACTACGTCGGCGTGAGCGTCCACGTGGGGGCCGCGTCCATCACGCGCGATGGTGAGAGCGCGCGGCTGCTCGTCGATCCCGAGCCGACCCGTGCCTCCCTCGCTTTCAGGGTGGAGGCCGGCGAGGCGGTGGTCGTCTGGCTCCGGCTGGGGCAGGGCTCCCTGCGCGGCGACTTCGCGTTCGCGCCGGGGTTCACCGCCACGCTCCCTCCGCAGACCCCGCCGCAGGTGGCGCTCTACTGTACGAACACCGGCTCGGCGAGCGTGACCGCGGTCGACCGGCGCGCGCGGCTCGTCACCGGCGTCGTGCCGGTCGGGGCCGAGCCGCGCGGGATCGCCCTGGATCGCGCGGGCCGCCGCGCGTACGTGGCGCTCTCCCGCGAGGATCAGCTCGAGGTCATCGACCTCGCGGCAGGCGCTCCGGTCGGACGCATCCGGCTCTCCCCGGGTGACGGACCCGGCGACGTCGCCCTCGCCGCCGACGGGACCCTCGTCGTCGTGAACGTCCGCTCGCGGAGCGTGAGCTTCGTCGATCCGCTCGCGATGTCGGAGGTCGCCCGCGTGCCCGTCGGCGACGCCCCTTCGGCCCTGCTCGTCGATCGCGTCGGGGCGGCGCGCCTACGTCGCGAACCGCGGCGCGGGCACCGTGACGGTGGTCGACGTGGCGAACCGCGCGGTGGCCGGGACCGTCGCGACCGACCCCGAGCCGCGCTGGATGCAGCTGAGCCGGGACGGCAGCCGGCTCTACGTCGTGCACCGCGGCTCGGCGGACCTCGACGGTCTTCGACGTCCCGTCACTCGCCCCCGTCGCGCGCGCCTACGTCGGTCTCGGCGCGACCACGATGAAGGTCGACCCCCGGACCGATCTCATCTACCTGTCGCACGGCGACGATCGGCGGATCTCGGTCTATGATCCGGTGTCCCTGCAGCCGATCGATCGTTTCGACGTCCCGGGGAGCGTCTCTCACATGACCATCGACGACGCCGAGAACACGCTCCTCGCGCTCGTGCCCGAGCGGCGCGCGATCGCGGTATTCGATCTCACGAGCAGGAAGCTGCTCGCCGAGATCCCCGTCGGCGCGGCTCCGTACGCGGTCGCCTTCGCGGGAGAGCGCTTCTGACGATCTCGTGGCGCGCCCCCGGCCGTGGGCTGGTGCTCGCCGCCGTCGCGACGTCGCTCGCGATGGGGCGGGCCCGGGCCGACGGCCTGCGCGCGACCGCGGAGCCCGGGTACGGCCTCACCGAGACGGACGTGACGGACCAGGCCGGCGCGACGACGCACGAGCGGAGGGAGGTGCTGACGCAGCGCTACCGGCTGTCCCTCGATCGGCCCCTGACCGATCAGCTCGTCGCCGCCGCTGGCGCGACGCTGCTGGACGAGCGCGGGTGGAGGAGGGCGGGCGGCATCTGGTCGGACGAGCACGGGCGCTCGACGTCGTTGTTCGGTCGCCTCACGCTCGGCACCCCGGTGCTCACCGCGGGGCTGGGGGCGGATCGGCGCGACCAGCGGGCGCTCTCGTCGTCCGCGACGGGGTTCGCCAGCGAGAGCTACACCGCGTACGCGTCGTGGCGTCCCGTCGGGCTCCCCGAGCTCGACCTGCGGGGAGGACGCGTGAACGCGTTCGATGCATCGCGGCGCGCGCAGGACACGACCACCGACTCCGCGATGCTCGGAGCGCGGTACCAGGCCCCGGCGTACGATCTTCGATACCTGCTCAGCTGGACCCGCTCGGACGACCACATCCACCGCGCCGAGTCGACCGCCGTCGAGCAGACGGTGCTCGCGACGCGCTCGGACTCGCTGTTCGGGCGCCGGACCTCCACCTACCTGAGCGGGAGGGTGCAGAGCCGCAGCACGGCGACGGTTGCGCGAGGCGAGGGCGGAAAGGTCACGCGCCAGCAGCTGCCCGTCGGCGGCCTCTCCGCGGTCCTCGCGTTCCCGGCGACGCGCACGGACGTCACGTTGTCCCCGAACCCGGCGGTCGTCGACGGGAGCACGGAGGCGAGCGCGTCGGTGAACGTGGGGTTCGGCGCGGGGCCCGCCGCGGATCTCCGCGAGGTGGGAGCCCGGTTCGCCGACCTGGTCACCCCGGTGAACACCATCTACGTGTGGCTCCACCGCAGACCGACCCCCGCCGTGGAGCTGGCGCTCACCGTTCCGATCCAGGTGTTCGAGAGCGACGACAACGTGCGCTGGACGGAGGTCACGGTCCCGACCCGCCCCATCCTGTCGCCGCTCGAGAACCGGATCGAGATCGGAATCCCGCAGAAGCAGGCGCGTTACCTCAAGGTGACGCTGCGGCCGCTCGACACCGGAGTGACGACCGACGCGACCTACCGCGAGATCTTCGTCACCGAGATCCAGTTCCTGCTCGTCCTCGACATCGCCCTCGTGCCGCGCCGGCAGAGCGACGTGACCCTCGGCGCGACGGCGCTCGCGCGCACGATGATCCTGCGGGCGCCGGAGCTCGCTCACGATGTCTCGCTCGCGATCTCGCGGCAGAGCGAGGCGTCCCTGACCACCTACTCGATCGTCAACGGGCTCTCCCTCGCGCACCGGCTCCGCCCGAACCTCGCCACGAACGCTCGCGTCGCCCGGACGGATCAGGACTCGGGGCGCGGGCGCGAGGGAGTGTGGGAGTGGAGCGCGGCGCTCCTCGGGCGGCCGCTCCCGACCGCGAGCTGGAGCCTCGCGTACAGCGGCAACGCCAGCACACGGGATGACCGGACCGCCCATTCGGTGAGCGCGCTCGCGCGCGCCGACTGGTACGACGGCATCAGCACGCAGGCGAACGCCGCCGCGTCGATGTCAACGCAAGGATTGCGCGTCGCGCGAACGGTCCAGACGAGCGGCACGACGTCGCTGACACCCAATCGCATCGTGACCGTAACCGCCGGCGCGCTGTACAGTTACACGCTCAGGACGGCGCCCGACATGTACGACCTATGGACACAGTTCGTGCGGGTGGACGGCAGCGTCTCCTTGACCCCGGCCCCCGCGCTCTCCGCCGCCGGGACCGTCTCGCGCGTCGTGATCGGCGCGCGGCCGACCACCCTCGCGACGGTCCAGCTGAACTACTTCCCGCTCCGCGGCGAGCTCCAGCTCTCGGTCGCGTACTCGAAGACGCTCGACACGGAGGCGGAAGCGACGAGTGAGGTACTCTCGCCTTCCCTCAGGTGGAATCTCCGGCGCGGCGTGTCGCTGACCGCCTCCTACACCGCCCTCCAGAACGTCGCGCCGGTCGAGGTCCTGGCCTCTCGCGCGTTCGCCGCGAACCTGCTCATCACCTTGTGACCCGGAGCTCTCACGTGGCAACATCGAGCATGAGACCGGTCCTGACGGCGCTCGCGGCGGCGCTCGCGGTGGCGGTCCTCGGCGGCTGCGCGAAGCACCGCACGTACGTCAACGCGAACATGGACTTCGCCTCGGTCCGCACCGTCGCGGTCCTGCCGTTCTGGAACCTCAGCAAGGACCCGCAAGCCTCGGATCGCGTCCGCGAGGTCTTCACGACCGCGCTCCTCGCCACGAACGCGGTGTACGTCGTGCCCACGGGCGAGGTCGCGCGCGCGCTCGCGCGCGTGGGCATCGCGACCCCATCGACGCCCGCGGCCGACGAGGTGGTGAAGCTGTGCGCGACGCTCAAGGTGGACGCGGTGATCACCGGCGTCCTGAAGGAGTACGGGGAGGTCCGCACCGCGTCCGCGACGGGGAACGTGGTCGCGCTCGGGCTTCAGATGCAGGAGGCGTCCACCGGGAAGGTCGTCTGGGCCGGCTCGTCTTCGAAGGGCGGCGTCGGGTGGGGTGCCCGCCTGCTCGGGTCGACGGGCGGCGGCCCGGTGAACGACATGACGGAGCAGGCGGTCGATGATCTCATCGGGCAGCTGCTTCAGTAGGCGCCGCGTGTGGCGCGTCGCGGCGATCGCCCTCTGGACGGCGACCGCCGCTTGCCGCCACGCCCCGCAGCCCGCTGCGCCGCGCAAGCTCGCCGTGTTCCCCGTCCAGAATGCCTCGGGCGGAGCCGCGCCCATCCGCGCGCTCACCGACGCGCTCGACTCGGCGCTCGGCGGCCGCGCGCTCGACGTCGTGACCCGCGCGGACCTCGACGCGGTCCTCGCGAAGCACCGGATCCGGTTCACGGGCGGGCTCGACCGAGCCACCGCGAAGGTCCTCCGCGAGGAGCTCGGGGTCGACGCCGTGCTCGTGCCGACCCTCGAGCTCTACTCCGCCGATGCGCCTCCGAGGGTCTCGCTCGCGGTGCGCCTCGTCGATACCGGCGAGCGACCGGTCGTGCTGTGGGCGGACTCGGTGGCGCGCGCAGGTGACGACGCGCCCGGGCTGCTCGGGCTCGGACTGGTGACGAGCGCCGCGGCGCTCGAGAAGACCGTCATCGCCGCCGTCGCGCGGTCCGTCGAGCGGTACGTCGATGGCCGGTTCCCGGGCGACTCCTGCGGCGCGGCGGGCCGCTTCGAGCCGCGGCGCGCCTTCCGTCCGCCGGTGCTCGACGACGTGGCTCGACGCACCGTCGCCGTGCTGCCCTTCACGAACGAGACCTCCCGGCGCGGTGCCGGCGACGTCATCCTCGGACAGTTCGTCGGGCAGCTGGCGCGCTCCGGGTCGTTCGAGGTGCTCGATCCCGGCGTCGTGCGGGGGGAGCTGCTGTCGCACCGGATCGTGCTCGACGGCGGTGTCTCGCTCGACAACGCGATCGCGCTGCTGGAGCTGCTGCAGGCGGATCTGGTGGTCTCCGGGTACGTCCACGTCTACGAGGCCCGCCCGGGCGTGCAGGCGCCGCCCAAGGTGGAGTTCACCTCGTACGTGCTCGATGGACGCACCGCCGAGCTCGTCTGGTCGTCCACGTCGATCGGAGAAGGGGACGACGGCGTCTTCTTCTTCGGAGCGGGGCGAGTTCACACCGGCAGCGCGCTCTCCTGCCGCATGGTGCGCGGCGTGGTGGACGGTATCGTCGGGGCGCGCGCGCCGCTCGGCCCCGACGGATCGGGCGTCCCCCCGGGACTGCAAACCTTGCGGTATCGACCAAAGTACGCGCAGTTCCGGCGCGAGGGATCCCGGGCAACTCCGCGCGATCCTGATGAATTCCACCGTTCCGGGCAGGCACGGCGCGTGAATCAGTCCCGCGCCCTTCCGATCACTCCCGCTCCACCCGAGGAAGCACACCCATGATCCCTGAGACGCTCCTGGCGCTCGCCGTCCTCGCCGCACCGGCCGAGGCCTCCACCGCGCGCGTGCTCCTGAAGGCGTCGGCCGCCGCCGCCCCGGCCTGCCGGACGTCGCGGGTCGACGACCAGCTGGTCCGGGCGGCCCTGTTCTCCCCCGAGTCGGAGCAGTGCCCGGTCGCGCGGGTCGGGGACGAGCCGATCGCGCTCCGCGATCTCGCCGAGGCCCTCGAGCTCCAGCACCTGTCCCGCTCTCCGCGCGCCGCGGCGCCCGCGAAGACCCCTGACATGGACTTCGCCCCCGCGCTCGACCGGCTCATCGACACGCGCCTCCTCATCCAGGAGGCGCGCGAGGTGCAGGTCGACGCCACGCCGGAGTTCCGCGAGACGATCGCGGATTTCAAGGAGTCGCGGCAGCGGACGATGCTGCAGCAGCTCGCGGCACGTTCGGCGAAGCCGGATCCGGCGGAGGTCGAGCGGCTGTACCGCGACGCGGTCCGCGAGTGGGAGATCGCGTCGGTCCTCCTCGAGAAGGAGGACGACGCGAAGGCGTTCGCGGCCGCGCTCGCAGGCCGGCGGGAGCTTCGACGCCCTCGCGAAGAAGTTCGTCGCGGAGAAGCGGGCGAAGGGCGGCGGCAAGCCCGAGTTCGCGTCGCGCAAGCACATGCTCCCCGAGGTGGTCGCCGCGGTGGAGAAGGCGAAGCTGGGCGCGCCGATCGGGCCGATCAAGGTGCCGTCCGGGTTCGCCGTGATGCGCGTCGTGGGAACTCGCTATCCGCCGAAGGACGCCGCGGCGCGCGCCGACGCCCGCGCGCGCTCGCTCGCGCGCATGCAGCACGACGCCGTGCGCGGGTTCTACCTGTCCCTCGTCCGGAAGTACGCGAGCGTGGACGCGCCGCTCCTCAAGCAGCTCGACTTCGAGGCGAAGGGAGAGAAGGGGTTCGAGGAGCTCCTGACGGATCAGCGGCCGCTCGCGACGATCCGGGGCGAGAAGCCGGTCACCGTCGGCGACCTCGCCCGCGAGGTCTCGATGAAGTTCTTCCACGGCCTCGCCGGGCCCGATCGAGCAGAAGCGGGTGAACCTCCAGAAGACCGAGGCGTTCGAGCGGCTCCTCGGCGCACGGCTGTTCGCGAAGGAGGCCGCGGCGCGCAAGCTCGAGGCGACCCCGGGCTTCCGCCGCGAGCTCGACGAGTACGAGCGCGCGCTCGCCTTCAACACGTTCGTCGAGAAGGTGATCGCCCCGACGTGCAGGTCACCGAGGACGAGGCCCGCATGGCTACTACGAGACGCACAAGGCCGAGCTACAGCGCGCCGGAGATGTTCAAGCTCGACGGGTTCGCCTTCACGACCGCGAGCGAGGCGCAGGCCGCGCTCGACAAGCTCAAGTCCGGGACCGACTTCGCGTGGCTGCGGTCGACCGCGCCGGGGCAGCTCGCCCCGGAGCTGCGCTCGCTCCAGTTCGACGGGCGCACGGTGAGCGCGGCCACGCTGCGGACGCGACCTCGCGAAGGCGCTCACCGGCGCCCGCGCCGGGGAGTACCGCCTCTACGCGCCTCACGGCGCGGAGGTCTACGTGCTCCGCGTCCTCGAGCAGACGCCGCCCACGCCGCAGCCGTACCCCGAGGCGCGGGAGCCGATCGCGAAGAAGCTCTTCGACGAGAAGCTCGCGCAGGCGATCCGCGACGTACACCGAGAAGCTCCGCAAGGCGCAGCGCGTGGAAGTGCTCATCACGCGCGTGACCCTGTGAGGAGGAGCCGCGCCACCATGGGGATGCCGCACTCGAGGACCCGTCTTTCGGCGCGTCGTCGCTCCGGCATCGCGGCGCTCGCGGTGCTGCTCGGCGCGGCGCCCGCGCTCGCCGCGCCGCTCAAGTTCAAGAAGAAGGAGTGCATCGACTGCCACTCGAAGCAGGCGGATCGGTACGCTTCGTACAAGTACGCCCACCCGGCGGCGCGCGAGAAGAAGTGCGAGGAGTGCCACCTCCGCCACGGCCTCGTCCCGAAGCTGCTGCTCAAGGAGTCGGGGAACGGGTTCTGCTACCGCTGCCACAAGCGCGAGTCGATCGGGACGGACAAGGCGAACGTCCACTCCGTGCTCCGCAAGGGCTCCTGCACGTCGTGCCACGATCCGCACGGCTCGGACGCGCGCCACATGCTGAAGCAGGCCGGCAACGACGCCTGCTACTCGTGCCACCGCCGCGAGCCGTTCCAGAAGAAGGTCGTGCACGCGGTCGTCGCGCGCGACGGCTGCCTCACGTGCCACCTCGCCCACGCGTCGGCCGAGAAGGACCTCCTCTCCGCGCCCCAGGCGAAGCTCTGCGGCCGCTGCCACGCCCCGGGCGCCGCCGCGTTCCAGAAGGCCCACGAGAAGTACCCGGTCGCCACCTGCACGGGATGCCACGATCCGCACTCGGCGGAGCGGCCGAAGCTGCTCAGGGCGTCCGTCCACCCGCCGGTCGCGGAGTCCGGGTGCGACTCGTGCCACGTCGACGCGCGCGTCCGAGAAGCCGTTCGCGGTCTCGGAGCCCGGCGGGAAGCTCTGCGCGAACTGCCACGACGCGCCGAAGCTCGACGGCGGAGGTCCGGTCCAGCACTCGCCGGTGAAGCGGGACGAGTGCCTCGTGTGCCATGACCCGCACGCCTCCGACGCTCCGAAGCTCGCCCGCGCCGCGGGCACCGCGCTCTGCGCGAAGTGTCACACGGCGCAGGCCCGGACGTTCTCGGTGCCCCACAAGGCGGTGAGCGGTCCGAACGGCTGCCGTTCCTGCCATGCGCCGCACGCCTCCAAGGAGACCGCACCTGCTCACGAAGAAGGCGGAGGCGCTCTGCGCCGGGTGTCACGCGAAGACCCTGCAGGCCGGCACCCACAAGGAACCGCACATGCCGTTCGCGGACGGCGACTGCACGACCTGCCACGACCCGCACGGCTCCGATCTGAAGGGGATGATCACCTCGCGCCAGGACAAGCTCTGCTTCGGGTGCCACCCGGAGGCGGAGAGCCGCTTCATGAAGGCGCACACCCACAAGCCCGTGCTGGAGGGGAAGTGCAGCGCGTGCCACGCGCCGCACGGTGGCGACGGGCCGAAGCTGCTCGTCGCGGCCGGGTGGAAGCTCTGCAGGGCTGCCACGAGCCGCTGTTCAAGGACGCGGGCGCGACCAGCCACAAGCCGTTCAACGACGGCGCGTGCCTCGGCTGCCACGACGCCGCACGGCTCGAACGCTCCCGGGCTGCTCGTCACGGACCAGAAGGCGCTCTGCCTGAAGTGCCACCCGAAGCTGAAGCAGGCGCTCGAGTCGAAGAGCGTGCACGCCGTCTTCGCCGCGGGGGAGTGCACGAAGTGCCACAACCCGCACACGGCCGGCGTGAAGAGCCTGCTCCTCGCGAAGGCGCCCGATCTGTGCCTGTCGTGCCACCAGGCGCTCCGCGAGCGGCTCGCGACCGAGAAGAAGCACGAGCCGGTCGAGGACTGCCTCACCTGCCACCAGCCGCACGCGGCGGGGAACCCGAAGCTCCTCTCGCAGACCGTCTTCGAGCTGTGCGACCAGTGCCACTCGACGGGGGACAAGAGCTTCGCGGCCGCGCACCTCGGCATCGAGGCGAAGAGGATGACGTGCACGAGCTGCCACGACCCCCACTCCTCGAAGGACCCGAAGCTGTTCAAGAAGGTCGGGCACCCGCCCTTCGTCGCGCGGCAGTGCGATGGCGTGCCACATCGTCCCGGCGAAGGACGGGGGCGGCCGATGACCTCGAGAGCCGCCCTCGTTCTCGCCGTCGCCGTCGCCATCGCCGTCCGGCGCGCCGGCGGGCGCCGGAGCCGCCGCGCCCGCGAAGCAAGCCGCCGAGAGCCAGCGGCGAGCACCGCGCCGAGCGCTCCGGCGCAGGCCCCCGCGCCGCGCGTCGGCCGCGGCGTTCAAGCTGAAGCCGGGCGCGAACGGCGCGGTCTGCCTCGACTGCCACGCCGACTTCGCGCAGAGGCTCGCGAAGGCGTCCGTGCACACGCCGGTCAAGGCACGCGACTGCGTCGCCTGCCACAACCCGCACGCGTCCTCGCACGGCAAGCTGCTCTCCGCCGAGCCGGCGGCCGTCTGCGCGAGCTGCCACGGCGACGTGGCCCCGAAGACCGGCGCGAGGAGCGTCCACAAGCCGGCGGCGGACAATCGCTGCTCCGACTGCCACGACCCGCACTCCTCGGACTTCAAGTACAACCTCGTGCGCGGCGGCAGCGACCTCTGCGCGAAGTGTCACGCGGCGCTCGTCGCGGGCGCCACCAGCGCGAAGCACAAGCACCGCCCGGTCGAGAACGGCTGCCTCACGCTGCCACGAGGCGCACGGCTCGGCCACCGCGCCGGCGCTCCTCAAGTCGGACGTGCCGGGGCTCTGCCTCGGCTGCCACAAGGTCGAGACCGCCGGTCCTCGCGAAGAAGCACATGGGCTACCCGGTGAAGCAGGCGCGCTGCACGACCTGCCACGATCCGCACGGCTCGGGCTCCCCGGGCCTGCTCTACGCGACCGTTCACCCGCCGGTCGCCAAGGGGCATGTGCTCGATGTGCCACGAGCCGGCCACCTCGAAGACGCCGCTCGCAGACGCGGCAGCAGGGCGCCGCGCTCTGCCGCGGGTGCCACGCGACGCGGATGACGCAGATGCTCGACAAGAACCGGGTGCACCAGCCGGTCACGCAGGGGTCCGTGCCTCGCCTGCCACGGCCCGCACGCGTCGAAGCAGACGCGGGCTCTTGCGCGCGAACATGGTCGTCGTCTGCGGCGCGCTGCCACGCGGACACCATCCGGCGCCAGGAGCTCTCGCCGACGAAGCACAAGCCGATCCGCGAGGGCGACTGCACCTCGTGCCACGACCCGCACTCGTCGAACGGGCCGCTCATGTTCGTGAACACCGACCGGATCGAGCTCTGCGGCACCTGCCACGACTGGCAGAAGCACTCGACCCACCCGATCGGCGACAAGCGGAAGGATCCGCGGAACCGGAACCTCACGCTCGAGTGCGCGAGCTGCCACCGCGCGCACGGCACGGGCGCGAAGCACCTCGTCCCGTACGCGAAGGTGACCGATCTCTGCACCAAGTGCCACGAGCAGTACCGGAGGTGACCGCGGTGACCCACCTGTCCTCGACGGCTCTCCTCGTCGCCCTCGCCGCGGCGCTGCCCGCCGCAGCGCTCGCCGCCTCGCCGGCGCGCGGCCTCGTGCACCAGAAGACCATCTACGCCGACTCGGCAGACGTGGCGCTGCGCGCGCCCGGAGGGCGTCGCCTGCGACGAGCGCGGCGCGGTCGTCGTGGCGGACACCGGAAACGCGCGGCTCCTCACCTTCACCTGGAAGGACGGGGTGCTCGACGGCGGCGCGCAGGTGAAGCTCGCGCAGCTCCCGTACCCGGTCCGCCTGCAGATCGACAGCAAGGGGTTCGTCCTCGCGCTCGACCGGCGTGCGCGGCGCATCGTGCGGGTGGACGCGAAGGGCGCGTTCGCCGGGTACGTCGAGCCGCAGGGGGCATCCGTGACGCCGGTGACGGCCGCCGCGTTCAAGCTCGACGCGGCGGACAACGTGTACGTCCTCGACGTCGCCGCGGGGAGGGTGCTCGTCGTCGCGCCGGACGGGAAGGTCACGCGGGAGCTGCCGCTGCCCGAAGGACGCGTCCGGCGATCACCGACGTCGCGGCGGACTCGAGCGGGCGCGTCTACGTGGTGGACGCGGTGACCGCGACGGTGTTCTCGGCGGAGCCGGGGGCGACGGCGTTCCGGCCGCTGTCGAAGAGCCTGAAGGACATGATCAGCTTCCCGACGTACCTCACCGCCGACAACCGCGGGAAGCTGTACGTCGTCGATCAGAACGGGAACGCGGTGGTGCAGGCTCGGGGTCGACGGCGCGTTCCAGGGGCGCGACCTCGCGATGGGCTGGAGCGACGGGACCGTCTACTACCCCGGCGCAGCTCTGCCTCACCGGTGGCGGCGACGTGCTCGTGACGGACCGGAACAACGACCGCGTCCAGATCTTCGCGCTCCCGAGGTGACGCTGCCTCGATGCGCGCGCTCGCCCTCGCTCTCGCCGTGACCGCCGTGGCGCGCGCCGCGCGCGCCGAGGCGCCCCCGGCCGCGACGCAGCCGCTGCCCACGGTCGTCGCGACGTACGCGCACGACCTCTCGACGCCGAACGGCGTCGTCCCGCTGACGTGGGCGAGCCTCGCCCACGATCCGAGCCCGGTCCGAGACGTTCGTCGTGTCGGACGGGTTCGTCCGGATCTTCGACGTCGCCGGCATGGAGGTCCACCGGTTCGGCGACGACGGATCGCTCGGGCACGTCGACCGCGTCGCGGTCCTCGAGAACGGCGGCATCGTCGTGCTCACGACGCTCGACGGGAAGCGCGCGGTCCTCCGCTGCGACTTCCGGGGCGAGCTCGTCGAGCCCATCCGCCTCGCTCAGCCTCCCCGCGGCGCTCGACGACTTCGAGCCCGATCAGCTGGTCCATCGAGACGGCAGGCTCTACCTCGCCGAGCGCGGCACGATGCGGGTCGTGGTGACGGATCTCTCCGGCGAGTTCCGCGAGGCGTTTCACGCTGCGCGACCTCGTCGCCGCGGCGGTGCCCGCCGACGCCGAGCAGAAGCCCGCCGCGAGCATGGACGCGTTCAACGTGGACGCGCGGGGAACCTCCTCTTCACGATGTCGACGATGTTCGCGGCGGGGATCGTGACCCCCGCCGGCGAGGTGCGCCTCTTCGGCTCTCGCGGGAGCAGGCCGGGGAGGTTCAACAACGTCGGCGGGATCGACGCCGACGAGCGGGGGAACCTGTTCGTCACCGATCGCCTCCGCAGCGTCGTGTCGGTCTGGAACCGCGAGCTCCGCCACCTCGGGGACTTCGGGTACCGGGGCGACAGCACCTCGAACCTCATCACTCCGTACGAGATCGCGGTGGGGAACGGGAACGTCTTCGTCGCGCAGGCGGGCAAGCGGGGCGTGCGCGTGTTCCGGGTGCAGCTCGTCGAGCCGGCGCCGCCCCCGCCCGCGGCGCCCGGGCAGCCTGAGCAACCCGAGCGGAAGCCCTGGCCGCGGCGCGACCCGGAGGCGAGGAGCTCGTGACCGCTCGCGGCTCCCTCGCATGCGTGCTCCTCCTGGTTGCGGCGGCCTGCAGCTCGCCCGCGAGCAGGCCAGCCGGCCCGGCCGCAGGCGTGCTCGTGCCGACGGCGACGCCGGCGGGGGACCCGATGAGCGCCACGACGACGGCGACCTTCGCTCCGGGAGGCGGCACCTGGTCGTCGGCGGACGGCGCGCTGAAGCTCTCGGTTCCGGGCGGAGCGATGGCGGTATCCACCGAGATCTCCATCACCCCGATCGCGAACATGGCGCGGGGCGCGGTCGGTCCGGCGTTCCGGCTCGGGCCCGAGGGGACGACCTTCGCCGCGCCCGGTGACGCTCACGCTCAAGGCTCCGGACGCCTTCCCCGCGGGCGTGAGCTTCGCGGGCGTGGGGATCGAGTACCAGGACGCGCGCGGGCTTCTGGCACCGCGTCGACCCGGTCGCGCGGGACGCAGGCGCGCGGACGGTGACGGTCGCGACGACGCACTTCAGCGACTGGGCGCTCACGTTCCAGGGCGCGACGGCCGCGGCGGAGGGGCCGATCACGCTCGTGCAGACGGTCGGGATCCCGTTCACCGCGACCGGCCGCGCGACCATCTACTTCCAGGAAGACTCCGCGACGGACACCGTCTACGCGCTCACGGGAACGCTCACGGTCCCGGGCTCGTTCACGGTCGACGGCAAGACCTGCGTGCCCGACCAGGTCACGAAGACGCTCCCGTTCAACTTCGCCGAGGTCCACAAGAGCGAGCCGCCGGTGTTTCGCTGGGGCATCGGCGTCTTCTGGACGCTCACCTGTACGGCACCGGGGCCCGTGGTGACGACCGAGCTCATGCCGGCGATGTTCGACACGATGTCGATCAACCCGCCCCTCTGCCCGGCCGACTACCTGCGACGGGCAGATCGTCTCGGCGGACCAGCTCGTCCGGCACGTACACCAAGGACTGCGGCGTCGGACGGAGCCGTCTCGGCCACCTGGGACCTGCGCACGTGCGTCGCCGGGCCTCGCCTGCGACCCCGGCGTCGACTGCCGCGCTCGGGCGAGACGGCGTGCACCGCCGGCGTCCAGTCCTGCGTCGACGCCGGCGCCGCGCCGGACGGCACGCCCGTGCGGCGTCGCGGGCGCGGACGTCTGCACCGGCGGCGTCTGCGGTCGAGTGAAGATGGACGCGGCGGCTCACCGCTCAAGCGGCGAGTCGTCAGCGAGCCGAGGCGACCTCGAGAGCGGACGGGCTCCGGCGCGGCCGCGAGGTCGCCGTCGCCTTCCGGCGATACGTCGAGCGCGGGCGCGGCGGCGCGGCGGACCGGGGGCACGGCTCTCGGCTCGCGCCGATGACCGCCACGATGGGCATCGCGGCCCGCTCCCCCGGCGCGAGCTGGAGGAGCGCCGGGGGTGGCTCGTCCGCGGTGATCTCCTCGACGATCCGGTCGGCCTCGTGCTGCGCCGGCTCGTCGGCGGAGGGCTCCCAGCCCTTCGTCGTGGTGTCGAAATGCTCGCGCGCGAAGGTCACGCGCGCCGTGCGGTACCCGAGCACGACCGCGAGCGACTGGCGGGACAGGCAGCTCGACGCCCCGCAGGGCATGTCGAGCTCGCGGGGCGCGGTCGTGACCCAGCCCCGCTCCGGCACGCAGGAGACGACCTCGTAGCCGTCCTGGACGAGACTGCGGACCGCTCGTCTGAACACCGAGTCGAAGTCGGACGGCTCGAACCGCGCACGCGCGACCACGGGCCCGACCGCGGAGGACTCGCGCCACGGCGGCCTGCGCCCGAGCACCCGGGCGGATCTCGACGGGGCGCAGGCGAGCAGCGCGAACGAGACGACGAGCCATGTCGCCCGGAGCGGCATCGGGCGATATCGTCAGCCCGCGTCGCGAGGTCGGCAATTTTTCTGCCGCCGCCAACGCGAACGGGGCCGGGTTTCCCCGGCCCCGCGCTCGATTCTCGGCTCGCGTCGGAGGGCTACTTCTCGCCCTTGCGGTCCGCGATCTCCTTCTCGAGCTTCTCGATCTCGGGAGACTTCGCGGCATCGACCGCGCCCTCGCCCTTCTTCTCCTCCTCCGGCTTGCCGGCGAAGTACGCCTCACCCGCGGCGAACTGGCCAGGCTGGATGGTGGAGGCGAGCTCGGTCGCGCCCTGCGTGACGCTCCCCGTGACCTTCTTCACGATGGCGTACGCGAAGAGCGCGAACCCGATGAGGGGGAGGAACATGAGGAAGAGCGCGCCGAGCAGCGGGACGATGGCGAAGAGCGCGAGGAAGGGGACCTTCGCGTACTTCGCGCCCTCGGCGCCCTTGAGCCGCCCGCCCTCGGGGGAGACCACCTCGACCTCCCAGTTGCCGGGGTTCCAGTAGTAGCCGCCGCTCACCTGCATGCCGCCCGTGTACTTGGCCATGACCTGCTCCTTCTCGCTGCGTTGGAGGTTGACGTTCGCTCGACCGATTTCGGAACCGTTCGCCCTGAGCCTGTCGAAGGGCGCTACGCGTTCCGCCGCTTCTCGATCTCCGTGGCGATCTCGTCGAGCGAGTCGCCGGCCGCCGTCGGCCCCTTCTCCTCCACCCCGGCGTTCTCCGGACGCTTGCCGGTGAAGTGCGCCTCGCCGGGCTGCCAGCCGGGGGAGAGCGTCGCCGCGAGGTCGGTCGCGGAGGCGTGGAAGAGGTTCACGCACCGGGGCGGCCAGCGCCTGGAGGGTGACGACGAAGCCGATGAGCGGGAGGAAGATGAGGAAGGTGGCGCCGAGCACCGGGACGAGGGCGAGGGCCGCCGCCGTCGGGATGCGCGTCCAGCGGCCGCGGCCGGCGGGGAGCTTCTCGCCGTCGCGCTCGACGGGCTCGATGTGCCAGGCCGTCGCGTTCAGGTAGTAGCCGCTCAGGACCGCGCTGCCGCTCTCGTAGGTGGTTGCCATGGTGTTGCTCCTTTCGTGAAGGAATATCTCGCAATCGAAGGGCAATCGAAATTGGGAGGAGTGCCCAATCCGCGGGGAATGAGTCCGGTGGAGCCCTCCGGAAAGCGCCGGAGGGCGCATCGGGTGGATTCCGGATGCGCGGCTCGGTCGCACCCGTCGGGACGGAAAGGGGCCGCTTCGCTGCAGACGCAGCGCTGGGAGAAGACCTGGCGCGCCCGCGACCCGGGGTGCGTCGCGACCGAGATCGCCGGACTCAGGCGCGACCACGCCTCCTTGCCCACCACGACCTCGTCTCGGAGGCCTGGTTCGTGCTCGAGCCCCGCACGACACGCTGGAGCGCATCAAGGAGACCCTCTTGCTCGCGGAGGCGCACGACCGCGACTTCGCGCACGTTCTCGCCATTGCGCCGCGGCCGTATGCGTCGAGGTGGAAGGACCTCGAGCCGCACGTCGTCGCGAAGGGCTGGCGCCGCTCCCACCTGATCGATCCGGAGCCCTCCCCCGTTCGCCCTGAGCGTAGGGGCCGCGCAGCGGCCCCGGAGTCGAAGGGCTCCGCCGTGGTGAAGCCGGTCGCGATGACGCTGCGTGAAGTGGACGACGCGATCATCGACTGCGACCGAGAGTGCTACTTCGAGAGCGGGAAGCAGCTCCTCGCGGTGAAGGCGGGCGTCCGCAAGGACAACGTCTACCGCTCGATGAAGCTCATCAAGCAGTCAAGCTTCGTGGAGAAGATAGATGCTGGGAAGGGCGATGCCGGGAGGAGGTTCGCAACCTCCTCGCCGGCCTGGGGCAACAGAGCGGGACTGCGTGAAATGACGCAGTGGGTGACTTCGCTCACGTGAGCGTACATCCCACTTTGCGCCGAGTGCGGACCCTCCCGCGCCCCTGTTGAGCATTTCGGCGATCCGCAGGAAGCAAGCAGATTTTCCGAGTTCTTTCGCGGGCCCGCCGCTTGCACGAGGGATGTTCGGATTCGTCTATCCGATGTGGGCGCGGTGTATCGAAGCGCACGCCCTCGCTCGGAACGAGATGCGAACGGGAACCGCAATCGGCGACTGCCGAGGCGGGTCGGGAAGGGACCGGCGGCGATGAACAGGCAGAACGAGAACGCGCTGACTCGCCGCCGAACGGATCGGACGGGATGACTGAGGGGAGTCGGGACATGGCTGCGGAGTCCGGGCTTGAGGGAAGCAGAGGGCACGGGTTCGGCGGCGGTCGCTCGCGTCGGAGGCAGGTGATGTCGTCGAGAGCTTTGTTCGTCGCGCTTGGTTTGCTCGGCGCCGTTCCGGTCTGCGTTCGTGCAGACACCGCGCTGGTGTACGGCAGCGCGACGACAGCGCGCGAGCGCGCAGTTCGTCAACGTGGCGAACGCCAACGGCGCCCGAACAGCTCGGCGCAACGGTCTATCCACCAGCTGCTACGGCTTTCGTGCTCTCCGGTTTCAACCCGTCCGCGACGGGCACGGTTACAGGGGTCACGTTGAGTGTGACCTATCGTACGGCGGGCACCCGGCCGGCCGCGAATGCCGACACGTGGAGGCTTGAATACTCGACGAACGGCGGCACTAGCTGGAACGCCCCGGCGCTCGCGTTCGGACTCGCGGGCACGACGTGCGACCTGGACCACGACGCCCGTCGACCTCGCACGGCGTCGTCACCGATTGGGCGGGAATCCAGAGCATTCAGGTCCGGGGCGTCTGGACGAAGGTGGGTGGCGGCGCTTCGTTACTGGGATGGCCAGTGGTGGCTCGAACTCGACGGTGCGACCGTCACCGCCACGTACACGCCGCCCACCGCGCCCAGCCCGCCCGCGGCGCCGACGTTCGCGAACATCGCGCAGACGACCCTCCGGGTGAACTGGACGACCGTGGCCGGCGCGACGAGCTACACGCTCCAGCGCGCGACGGACTCCGGGTTCACCGCGAACCTCTTCTCGGTCCCGAATCCCGCGAACCCCTACGACGACTCGAGCCTCACCGCGAACACGCAGTACTGGTACCGCATCGTCGCGACAGCAACTCCGGCGGCTCGACGAACGGCGCGCGCCGATCACCGTCACGACAGCCGGTGTGGGCACTCCCCCGTCCGTCTCCCGGGGCGCCGACCTATGTGAACGTCGCGTCGGCGACGCTCACCGCGAACTGGACGCTGTCCGCGAGCGGCACGGCGCCGATCACGTACAAGCTCCAGTGGAGCGCGACAGGCGTCGGTGGCAGCTGGGCCGACGTAGCGGGCTGCGCTGGCGTCAATCTCCAGACCTGCAACGTCAACGGCCTCTCGGCGAACACCCTCTACTACTACCAGGTGGTCGCGACGAACTCGGGCGGGACGGCGACGTCCGCCTCGTCGAACCTGAAGACGCTCCCGGCCCAGCCGTTGATGGCGGCCTACACGAACGTCGCGATCCCGAGCGTCACGGTCAACTGGACGCTGTCCGGCAACGCGGCCGGAGTGACCTACTACGTGCAGCGCGCGGGGGCCGAGGGCGGACCGTACGCCGACGTCGCCGCCTGCCAGGCCCTCTCGGCCACGACGTGCAATGACTCCGGCCTCTTGCCGGGCACGATCTACTGGTACCAGGTGCGCGCGTCGAACACGTCGGGGACGACGTTCGGCCTCTGGGCAACCGCCACGAGCGCCACCACGCTCGCCGCGCCCTGGTTCGCGGAGGGCAGCGCGAACGCCAACGCGCCGATGATCTCCATCGTGAACCCGCTGAAGGGAAACGTCGTCAGCGGTGAGTTCCGGATGCAGATCCGCGTGTTCAATCCGGGTGGAATCGCGGGGATCTCCGGGCTCGAGTACAGCACGGACGATGGCGCGACGTTTAGTTCGGCGAACCTCGTCGCCATGAACGCCTACGACATGCCGAAGACCGGCACCGTCACGGGCCGGACGTTCGAGGTGCGGCTCACGCTCGCCGCGGGTACCAGCCACACGCTCCGGGCGCACGTGACGAACGCCCTCATCGCCCCGAGCGTCGTCCTGTCCAACGGCGTCCCGGTCACCGCCGCCGCCTCCCGGACCGGCGACGGCAGGCTCCTCGTGCGCGACAACTCGAGCCAGCTCTGCACCGATTGCCACGCGCTCGGCTCGCACAACTCCGAGAGCGTCGGATCACAAGTACGGCTCGTGGTCCACGACCTGCCGCGACTGCCACACGCCGCACAAGACGACGAACATCGCCCTCATCGGGACGCAGATCACGCCACCTGCGCTCGCCGGCGCTCAGAGCCCGAAGCCCGTCACCTACTGGAACAAGGGTGGGTACGGTCCCAGCACGTACGCGAGCCCCGCGGCCAATGGCCCTTGCCAGGTGTGCCACACGCGGACGAAGTACTTCCGCGCCGACGGGACGGACGTTCCCGACCCGGCCTTCCCCGCCAGCACCGTCGCCTCCGGCGGTCACAACCCGACCGGCGCCTGCTCGACTTGTCACGCGCACGCGAAGGGCCTCGCGGCGAGCTGCAGCGGCTGCCACGGTGCCGAGGGACGGCCGCCCGCAGTCAGCGGGACCGACGGTCTGCTCGCCGCCGCCCCCCCGGCCGTCGCGACCAAGGAAGGCCAGACGGTCGTCGCGGTCCTTGACGGCGGCGCGCACCTCGCCCACGTGAACCGGACGACGCTGCGCGAGCTCCCGCTCGCGTGTGCGAACTGCCACCCGAGCCCCAACGTGCACCAGGCGGCGACGCAGACGGACGTCTCCTGGTCCGCGCTCGCGAGCTCCGGCTCGGTGGCGATGAACCCGGCGAACGGTCCGCTGGATCTCGGGTGGACGGGCACGCCGAGCTGCACGAACTACTGCCACGGCGCGTCGCTGACGCGTGGCGGCGGCACGAACCTCGGCGTGAAGCCGCTCTGGACCGGCACCTCCGCCCCCTGTGGAAGCTGCCACGCCACGCTGCCGCCGCTCGGCGGCGCCTCGAGCGGCGATTCACCCGCAGAACACGACGTGCGCGACCTGCCACGGGCCGGGCTATGACGCGTCCGGGCTCGGGACGGTCACCGTGGCGGCGAAGCCGAGGCACGTCGACGGCAAGCTCGACCGGCCGTACGGCTGCACCGCATGTCACGGCAAGCTCACCGGCACGACCGGCGTCGTCCGCCTGAACGGGAACCCCGAGGCTGCGCCAGGTTACGACGCGACCTCGGTCGACGTGAACGGCAACACCGATCGGTCGCAGGTCGGGGTCGGCGCGCACATCAAGCACGTGAACAGCGCGTCGATGACGATGATGTCTGCGAAGTCGTGCGCCGTCTGCCACGTCGTCCCGGTGTCCGACTCCGACGAGGCGCACGTGGACGGTGGCGCGACGGAGATGCAGTGGACCGGGCTGGCGAGCGCGGGCGGCGTCACCGCGAAATACACCGCGCCGAACTGCACGAACTATTGTCACTCGACCGGCGACCCGCTCGGCGTCACGACCGCGGTGACGACGCAGCTCGGCTGGACGACCGTCGGCGCGCTCAACTGCGCCTCCTGCCACCTGTACGGCACGATCGCGACGAACGCCCACGGCAAGCACGCGACCAAGTACCTGTGCTCCGATTGCCACCACGATACGACCCAGGCCGCGTCGAGCATCTATCTCGCCGGTGGGACGCACGTGAACGGCGCGAACGACGTCGTCTTCGACGGGGCGAGCGCGTTCGTGGGTGGCGGCGGCTACACGTCCCCGACCTGCTCCAACATCTACTGCCACTCGCAGGGCACCGTTCGCTCGGCGCCGTACACGAGCGGCCCGTCCGTCCCGTGGACCGGGTCGACGAGCTGCATGAGCTGCCACGGTGGCCCGCTCGGCCAGACGCCGATGATCGGCAGCGCCGGGAACGGCACGCCGCGGCACCTGAACCACGTGAACGTGGTGAGCCAGATCGGCGGCGCTGCGAGCACGAACTTCGAGTGCGGCACCTGCCACGCCTCGACGGTCAACACCGGTACCGACGCTCCCGTCACCGGGTCCGCGGCCCACGTGGACCGGATCGCCAGCGTCACCTTCGATTCGTTCTATGCCGGGACCTTCACTGCGGGCGCGCCCGGTAGCGGGACCTGCGCGTCCAACTACTGCCACTCGTCCGGCCAGGCCGGGGCTGCGATCCAGTACCGGACCGTCACGTGGGACGGCCCCGCCCTCGACTGCGCGGGCTGTCACGGCACGTCGACCTCGGCCGGCGCGCCGGACTACGCGCAGGTGGGTGCGCCAGGTGGAGCCGACGCGAACAGCCACATGAAGCACACCTCCCTCGGTGGAAACGCGGGGAGCTGCCAGAACTGTCACGCGGGGACCGTCACCGTGGCCGGTGGCCAGATCCTCGCGACCGAGCACGCTCCACCTGAACAAGGGTCGTGACATACAGATCGCGGCGTCGTTCGACGCGAACGGCTTGGCGACGAACTACAACCCGACGACGAAGACCTGCCAGAGCGTGACGTGCCACGGCAGCAAGCTGCCGCAGTGGGGCGCGACGCTGGGGTGCAACGGCTGCCACGGCAACAACACGGGGACGGCGCGCACGGCGGTGAACGGCGCGGACCCGACGGCGCTCGAGGGAGCGCCGCCGGTCGGCGTGAACGGGGAGACGCTGACGACGCAGCGGGCGGTGGGCGCGCACATCGCGCACGTGAACACGATCGCGCTGCGGTCCTCGGCGCTGGCGTGCGGGGACTGCCACTCGACGGCGAACCACAACAACCTCGCGACGATCGACATGGGGTGGAGCGCGCTCGCGACGTCGACGGGCCGGACGATCACGTGGAGCGGGACGACCTGCGCGAACACGTACTGCCACTCGCCGGGCGGGGCGGAGATGGGCGGGACGAGCGCCCGGACGCCGAACTGGACGAGCGGGGCGTCGCAGGCGACGTGCGGGACGTGCCACGGCGCACCTCCGCCGGTGGACGCGACGGCGACGGCGAACCACCCGCAGAACACGACGTGCGCGATCTGCCACGGGGCGGGCTACGCGACGAGCGCGATCGACGGCGACGGCGAAGAACACGCACATCAACGGGAACACGCGTCGCGGGACGGACAAGCCGCGAACGGGTGCACGGCGTGTCACGGCGTGCTGGCCGGAGTGAGCGGCGCGGCGGTGACGAACACGATCCTGACGGCGGCGCCTGGGTACTTCAACGGGACGACGACGGGCGTGGACACGTGGGGCGCGAGCAACGTGACGTCGATGGGGTCGGGGCGCACGACGCGCACGTGCGCGCGACGCTGACGACGCCGGTGGCGTGCACGAACTGCCACGGGACGCTGCCGGCGAGCTTGAACGTGGATCACGCGGACGGGACGGTGGCGACGAGCTGGAGCGCGCTGGCGACGTCGACGTCGATCGGGTGAACGCCGACCGCGTTCGACACGGCGTGGGCGACGAGCACGACGCCGAGCTGCACGAACTACTGCCACTCGAACGCGTCGCCGGTGGGCGGGACGAAGTCGACGAAGCTGCCGGTGTGGACGGTCGCGACGGGGATGACGTGCACGAGCTGCCACGCGTTCACGGCGACGACGACGGTGCCGGACGCGAACCTGTCGCACTCGCACCGGGTGCACATCGGGACGACGGCGGCGGGCGCGTACTACTTCAACTGCTCGCAGTGCCACAAGGCGACGGCGACGGGGCAGTCGGACAATCCGGCGGGCGGGACGATCACGTGACGCCGGCGAACCACGTGAGCGGGACGCACACGGTGGTGTTCGACGCGGCGTACAACCCGTCGGTGGCTCCGAATCCGACGAGCTACGCGCAGGCGAGCTACACGTGCGCGAACACGTACTGCCACTCGAACGGGACGAACGCGGCGGTGCCGACGCCGAACACGTCGATCGCGTGGACGGCGAGCGCGACGTGCACGAGCTGCCACGGCATGAGGGCGGTGGACCCGGTGGTGGTGGGGAGCACGAGCGCGGGCCAGAAGCAGGGGAGCATCACGCACCTCGGGCACATCGCGAACGCGGCGCAGATCGGGACGAACTACGAGTGTGACGACTGCCACGCGGCGACGGTGGCGGGCGGGGTGAACCCGACGCTCGTCGGGACGACGGTGCACGTGAACCGGGTGAAGGACATGTCGATGCAGCCGCGCGGCGCGCGGGCGAGCACGACCCCGGTGAACGGGAGCTGCAGCGCGGTGTACTGCCACTCGTCGGGCCAGGACGCGAACGTCGCGCCGGTGCAGTACGAGCCGGTGGGCTGGACGTCGGTGTGGACGGGGAACGTGTGCAAGAACTGCCACGGCGCGTTCGTCGCCGGTGACGGCGCGCTGTACGGGTTCCCGTCGCAGTTCGGCGAGCCGAACTACTTCAACGGTGGCGCGGGCGCGGCGAACGCGAACACGCACCAGCAGCACGTCGGGACGACGGCGTCGAGCTGCCAGAACTGCCACGCGGGGATGGTGAACGCGACGGTGGACGCGGTGTTCGCGTCGAGCCACACGAACGGCTATCCGGGACGTGCTGATTGCGGCGTCGTTCGACGCGAACGGCGCGGCGACGAACTACAACCCGACGACGAAGACGTGCCAGAGCGTGACGTGCCACGGCAGCGGGTCTGCCGCAGTGGGGCGCGACGCTGGGCTGCAACGGGCTGCCACGGCAACAACACGGGGACGGCGCGCACGGCGGTGAACGGCGCGGACCCGACGGCGCTCGAGGGAGCGCCGCCGGTCGGCGTGGGCGGCGAGACGCTGACGACGCAGCGCGCGGTGGGCGCGCACATCGCGCACGTGAACCGATCGCGCTGCGGTCCTCGGCGCTGGCGTGCGGCGACTGCCACTCGACGGCGAACCACAACAACCTTGCGACGATCGACATGGGGTGGAGCGCGCTCGCGACGTCGACGGGCCGGACGATCACGTGGAGCGGGACGACGTGCGCGAACACGTACTGCCACGCGCCGGGCGGGGCGGAGATGGGCGGGACGAGCGCCCGGACGCCGAACTGGACGAGCGGGGCGTCGCAGGCGACGTGCGGGACGTGCCACGGCGCGCCTCCGCCGGTGGACGCGACGGCGACGGCGAACCACCCGCAGAACACGACGTGCGCGTCGTGCCACGGGGCGGGCTACGCGACGCGGCGCGCTGACGGCGACGGCGAAGAACACGCACATCGACGGGAACACGCGCGCGGCGATGGACAAGCCGCGGAACGGCTGCACGGCGTGTCACGGCGTGCTGGCCGGAGTGAGCGGCGCGGCGGTGACGGTGAACACGAATCCGGCGGCGGCGCCTGGGTACTTCAACGGGACGACGACGGGCGTGGACACGTGGGGCGCGAGCAACGTGACGTCGGTCGGGGTGGGGGCGCACGACGCGCACGTGCGCGCGACGCTGACGACGCCGGTCGGCGTGCACGAACTGCCACGGGACGCTGCCGGCGAGCTTGAACGTGGATCACGCGGACGGGATGGTGCGACGAGCGTGGAGCACGCTGGCGTCGTCGACGTCGATCGCGGGCGAAGCCGACGGCGTTCGACGCGACGTGGGCGACGAGCACGACGCCGAGCTGCACGAACTACTGCCACTCGAACGCGTCGCCGGTGGGCGGGACGAAGTCGACGAAGCTGCCGGTGTGGACGGTCGCGACGGGGATGACGTGCACGAGCTGCCACGCGTTCACGGCGACGACGACGGTGCCGGACACGAACCTGTCGCACTCGCACCGGGTGCACATCGGGACGACGGCGGCGGGCGCGTACTACTTCAACTGCTCGCAGTGCCACAAGGCGACGGCGACGGGGCAGTCGGACAACCCGGCGGGCGGGACGATCGTCGACGCCGGCGAACCACGTGAGCGGGACGCACACGGTGGTGTTCGACGCGGCGTACAACCCGTCGGTGGCTCCGAATCCGACGAGCTACGCGCAGGCGAGCTACACGTGCGCGAACACGTACTGCCACTCGAACGGGACGAACACGGCGGTTCCGCCGCGCGAACACGTCGATCGCCTGGACGGCGAGCGCGACGTGCACGAGCTGCCACGGCATGAGGGCGGTGGACCCGGTGGTGGTGGGGAGCACGAGCGCGGGCCAGAAGCAGGGGAGCATCACGCACCTCGGGCACATCGCGAACGCGGCGCAGATCGGGACGAACTACGAGTGTGACGACTGCCACGCGGCGACGGTGGCGGGCGGGGTGAACCCGACGCTCGTCGGGACGACGGTGCACGTGAACCGGCGTGAAGGACATGTCGATGCAGCCGCGCGGCGCGCGGACGAGCACGACCCCGGTGAACGGGAGCTGCAGCGCGGTGTACTGCCACTCGTCGGGCCAGGACGCGAACGTCGCGCCGGTGCACTACGAGCCGGTGGGCTGGACGTCGGTGTGGACGGGGAACGTGTGCAAGAACTGCCACGGCGCGTTCACGCGGGTGACGGCGCGCTGTACGGCGTTCCCGTCGCAGTTCGGCGAGCCGAACTACTTCAACGGTGGCGCGGGCGCGGCGAACG
>CAVTRF010000006.1:0-412150 GCA_963736795.1 uncultured delta proteobacterium
TTTGACCGTGAAGGTACGGTCAAGAATTTCGGTTTTCAGCGAAAAACGAGTGAATTGACACCGTATTGAACTCACGAGGATTGTACACTTAGATTTCCTCGCATCGAGGTGTTGAACCTACTGGTTGGAAACCATGACCTCAATTAATCTAGCCTATTTATATCGTTTGTCGTCGAGAGCTTTATGCTTGGATAGGCATAAAAAAGACAGGATTGTTTTGTCCTGTCTTTTTTATTAATAGTTTTCAAAAATAGTTGGAACTTTAGGTTCCCGTAACTACTAACATATAGCTATTTGAACCCTTTAGGTGGCACATCCCAGCCACTTCCATCAGAAACGCCGTCACCCGAATTAGGTGCGGGTCCTGGGCCAGAAAATTGAGTACCCAATGCATCTATGCTGGGCGTGTATGCATCGCATGCTTCTCCGAGTTTTACCAAGTTAGAGCAAAATGCAGCAAGATGATTATATGAACCATTCATGAGGTTGGTGTAAACCTTTTTTATATCTCTGTGCGTTGTCAAACCAATTGCTATCTCCAAGTCGTCAATATCCGTCTCTTCTATGAACACACCCACCTTGAGTGCATCAATCAGAGAAGCGCTTCCAGCGTCCGTCAGCTCGGTGTAGAGGTCTTTAAATTGTTGGGTGGCAAATGCGCCTACGGTATTGTCATTCACCGGGTCCGGAACTCCATACCTTACGAGGAGAGTTTTTATAGCATCCATATGCTTCTGCTCGCTCACACGTATGTTATTGAAGATGCGTTTACCCCACGTGGCGTATAGCGTGGTGTAAACATCTCTCGCCAGTTTTTCTTCCTCGCGCATATACGTCAGCCAATATACCTCTTCATCGGACAAACTTGCAGCCTGCACAAAGCCGATTGAAGTGACGGTCATCACCAAGAGGAGCCCGTAAACTACAAACCATCTTCCTGCCTTACTTTTGAATCTTTCCTGCATAACGAAATCCTCCTTTCTTCAATTTTTTTATGTCCTGTGATGCTATCTAATTGCATGTCTTGTGCCATTAAGGTTGTCGATATATAACCAGATATTGTGTAAGACTTCAGTGATATATATCAAATTACTTGATGTTTTTGATAAACAAAGTAACTGTATTAGTTTATAAGTACCAGTAAGGCTGACGTCAATGGCAGCATAAGCAATCAAAGAGATAAAAACGTGATGTCTGAAATTGAGAAGATCTCTACAATGAATAGGAAACAACAATCTCAAGCATTATGTGCAGAGTAAATTACCTTAAAAATGTATGGAGTAACCTTCACCTGATGTTCTAAATGGCAAGAGAAATCCTTCTTAATTTGCTTTGAAGCTTATCAGCAGGAATTTGGTTGTTCACACATTCTCTCAATTATTTTTTAAACAAACCATGTCTACATTTCAATCCTTTAATCTTTGGTTATCGTATTTGGTTGCCGTGCAAGACTTTAGGTGATAATCACAATTTTTGTCATCAGGATATTTTTAAAAATTGTCCTATGAAATCTTGATGATGTACTTCCTGTCCTAAAAAGATACGCCCTTTGGCACAGAGCAATAGATTCCTAATTGTAATTGACAATAGCTTCTCCAAGAGATAGGATTTCGACTATTGTTTCTTTATACTGTATGTGGTTGTTCTTTACCTTCCTTGCATGGATCCGCACCGGGGTTGCCCTTCTGGGAATCATAGGTCTTGGTATGGCCATCTATTTGACCCGTATCTGAGTAATTGGTATTTGTCCTCCAAAAAGGCAAGAATCATTCAAAATTTTGCCAGATGGAGAAGTATCAAATTAGATTTGCAAATGATCAGAGGAGACATATATTGTTGTATATGTTTTAGTCTATAATTTCAAAATTTAAGGAGGT
The DNA here is from genome assembly GCA_963736795.1 of uncultured delta proteobacterium. Taxonomy (GTDB): domain Bacteria; phylum Myxococcota; class Myxococcia; order Myxococcales; family Anaeromyxobacteraceae; genus Anaeromyxobacter. Next base: position 1,878 of record CAVTRF010000006.1, read on the forward strand.
AAGGGTCATGGCAACGCGAGAGAAGGAGAGTCCTATTCACATTGCAGTCAATATGTCGAAGGTGGTGAACTCTGAGGAGAGCTTCCGTCAGATGCACCAGGTCGGTCCCAGGGTATGCATCACGACAGCATCTCATCCTGGCTTTATCGGGTTCCAGGCAAACATCCAGACCGGTATACTCCCTCTGGCGGGCCGTTATGGAGGAGGTGCGGTTAATATGCAGCAGACGCTCAATCCTATCAGGAATTACCAGTACACGATGTGGAAGAATTACCAGGATCATGATGACTTTCATGTTAAGCAGTTTGACAGGATTTTTGAGCTTTGCGGCCACTGCCTCTCCATGGTTGTTGAAGGACCATGGGAACCTATCTATAGCGTCGTCAAGGCCAAGATGCCCCCAATTCGCTCGATGGGTCAGATTACCGACCTTGCATCCGATATTCAGCAACAAAAAGATTTCATAAGATTTGCCACGCCCATGCGCTGTGTTGCCCTTGCCGAGCATACCGTCAAGCCCGGCAAAGAGAAGGAGTTTGAGGCTGGCGCCATTGAGACTATGGAGGCCATCTCCGATTCAACAGGTTTCCTCGGATACATGATCCTCAAACAGATCGGCGTTTGTGCCATTGGCAGTTTTATGCTTGATCCCCAATCAATGGGTGAATCCCTGCAGACTCTTGGAGCGGTGCCTCCGAAAAATCCAAAACCAGCCTTTAAGACCCTGGATGCAGCGCCCAAGCCCCCTGAATATCTTATCCATAGCGAGTGGGAAGCACCGGAGATGGCACAGCTGGGTTTTGCAAAGGTTCTTGTCAATTATGAGATCCGTAAGATCCACGATATAGGCGTGATGGAGCATCTTATCAAAGGGCCTTACATTATGTTCTTCCAGCCTATGATGGAAGAGCCTGGTTGGAGGAAATATCTGTGATAATAGATTGAGGCAGTGCTATGTGAGGCAGGGTCAGCAATGGCTCTGCCTTGTTTGTATGTTTCATGCAGTAATCATCACTTTATAGAAAAGATCCCCACGCAACAGTAGTAGGTGGAAGGTGGCGCTTTACTCTATGGAATCATTTGGGAAATTTTGCTGAAGGCAATTCCGTACCTTTCAAACCGTACTCAATAATCCTTGGCCTTTAATCTTTTTTTTCATAATCTTTAACAAGTTCCATTTATTTTTCGATAATTGACATATATCCCACAGCGGAGTACAAATAAAGGGTAATATAAGGGAGAAGTTTGTTGCCAAGGCAGCCATGAGGAGTAAGGACAGAAACAGCCCACCCTGATGTTCCTCCGGGGCACAGAGATGTCTTTGAGGCAAAAAATCTGAATTTCGTTATTACCAAGGAGGACCATAATGAAGAAAAATTGGCTTATGCAGCATCTGTCTACCTCACCACTATGTGCATTGTTTGTAATTATGTTTTTTTCAACAACAGCAGTTTTTGGACAAACAATTCAGCTCCCTCAAACAGGGCAGACAAAATGCTGGGACACGGCTGGTACTGAAGTGACCTGTGCAGGTACCGGCCAGGACGGGGAGTATCGGATGGGTGTTTCCTGGCCTAACCCGCGGTTCAGTGTAACTTACTGCAATGCAAGCGGTCCCTGTGCTGGCCAGACAACTGATTGCGATGGAAATGATGCAAACGACGTAGTCACTGACGACCTTACGGGACTCATGTGGGCAAGGAACGGCAACCTGACCGATGCCCGCATCTGGAACGATGCGATCGATTACGCCAATGGACTCGCCCTCTGCGGCTATACGGACTGGCTTCTTCCCAACATCATTGAGCTTGAGAGCCTTTTGAACGCCAATGAGACGAATCAAGCCTCCCGGCTTAATGCCCAGGGGTTTCTCAACGTACAGCCTACCGGTTACTGGTCGTCGACCAGCGTTCTGTCCTCGAACAGAGGGGATCATAAATGGTCTGTGGATATGTTTTACATGGGCGTGGGACACGTTCCCATGACAGGCACCGGTTCGGTGTTGCCTGTTCGCGGCATTACCGCGCCCCCCGCCGAACTCTGGAAGACAGGCCGATACGTAACCGGAGTTGCCAGAACGGGCGATGACGGAGACTTACACAGAGGCGTTCCCTGGCCTGATCCGCGGTTCAGTGTAACTTACTGTAATGCTGCCGGCCCCTGCGGCGGCCAGGCGACTGATTGCGATGGAAACGCTGCAAACGACGTAGTCACTGACGACCTTACGGGACTCATGTGGACAAAGGGTGCCGCCCTTCACACCGCAACCAGTTGGCAGGGCGCCCTTGAATATGCCAATAATCTGACTCTTTGCGGCGATGACGACTGGCGTCTTCCCAACATAAAGGAGGTTATCAGCGTTATGGATTGGTTCCAGTTTGACCCGTGCCTGCCCCCGGCACACCCCTTTGACCTGGGCATAACCACGACCAACGCGTATTGGTCGTCAACGACCCTCCCGGGCTGGCCGAACAACGCGTGGGCCTTCAAGATATTCGACTACACTTACTCAGCTGCTGGTCCCGGATTCACCGGCAAAAACAACGCCGGCATGATGGCGTGGCCAGTTCGCGGCGGAAGCAAGCCGGTGAGTAGTTTTGCTCTCGCCGTCCTCAGATCGGGTTCAGGCTCGGGCACCGTAACTAGTGAATCAACTGGAATAGCATGCGGCACTGACTGTGAAGAAACATATTCTGCGGGAACCCAGGTTACCCTCTCGGCCACTGCCGATACTGGTTCCATTTTTGAGTGCTGGTCAGGTGGTGGGTGCTCCGGAACTGGAGTCTGTGAAATAATCATGAATGCTAACACTGCAGTAATAGCCACATTTGCTGTTTCTGGCGCTCCTCCTGTGCTATCCGTTAATGAAGGTTCGATTGGGACAGAACTTACTATTACCGGCTCGGGCTTCGGTACCAAGAAAGGAAAGGTTCTGATAGGCGGTCTCAAGCAAAAAATAGACAGCTGGACGCCCACATCAATTTCAGTCACCGTGAGCAAGGTTCCTCTCCCGGCAGAAATGGCATACGAAGTGTCAATCCAATCGAAGGAACCAAAGGGTATTCCTCCGGTCAATCTCACTGGAGGATTCACCGTGAGATTGCCTCAGATCAATCCCGCAAACCCGCAAACAGGTGCCTCCGAACAGCCAGTTTCCCTCACCGGGAAATGGCTTGGTACAAAGAAGGGGGGTGTATACGTGGGAGACCAGAAATGCAAAGTTATGGACTGGTCCATGAATCCGACAACCGGGGAAAGCACGCTCGCCTTTGTCGTACATAAGAAAATTACTGCTGGACCCCATTCGCTGTCAGTCCAGAATAAGGTGGGAAAATCCTTACCTTTCGACTTCACGGTTAGTTCTCGTTAAGTGAAATGAGGAAGCACAGGTAAGAGGCTGGGGACAAACTCTCAGCCTCTTTTTATCAATACTTCAAGTTCACATTTCACCCGGCAATAGTTACCTTAGACAAAGGCACTGGATGCTTCACTCGTAGGTGCAAGTCGGACAGAACCCCACATCCCAACAAGGCTTTCATACCTCGTGCAAGTATGCCATATATATGACCTTCAGACATGCAACTGAAGGTGCTCCAAATTCCCTGATGATTCTCATTGACAAAATTCCCCTTTGTGCTATTAGCTTATAGTAGGTTCGCATCGAGTACATGTTTTGGCTCGGCTCGGCATGACCGGTGTGATTGACACCAATAGCTTCACTGATCACGCCCGATAAGGCATGACGAGACTTGAATGGATTAGAACAAGGAGAGATGTTTATAGACCAGAGGCATGCGAACCTATGGGCCCGGATAAAACCGGGCCTTTTTTGTGACCAGGAATTTGTGAACATAAATTCAATCCCCTATTGTTATCATATAATATACTTAAAATACATAAGTAATTAATATGCAATTAATTGATATTTGTAATTTCTCGTTCCCCCCTATAATGATTGCATGAATTCACTAACAAATCACGGAGGCGTAAAATGAGTAAGCAAGCCAAAGGATCAATAATGCTGCCGACTATAGCAACAATTTTGCTTATCTTCACGATTGCAGGAATCGTTAATGCACAGGAACACTGCTTTTCACCCGCTGCCGGCCTAATCAGCTGGTGGCCAGGCGACGGGAATACGGGCGACATTGCCAATGCAAACCACGGAATGTTGGAGGGAGGGGCGACGTTCGCTGCCGGCCAAGTCGGGCAGGCGTTCCTCTTGGACGGCATAGACGATTCTATTGATCTTGGCAATGCCTCGAATCTGCATGTTTCTGCGGGAGATTTCACAGTAAACGCTTGGGTGCTCTTCAATGCGCTCAGTCACCCGCCCGGTGAGAACCTCGGAGCCTCCCGAGGTGACATGTCCATTGTGGACAAAATGTCCACCAGTGGCGTCAACGTAGACGGATGGCGGCTGATCAAGCAGGATGACAACCGCTTTTATTTCTGCCTGGGAGGTGGAGAGCAAGGCAACCAGTGCGGTTGGCCTGCCTACACCGTCTTCAGCACAACGCAGGCCGTAACCGGCGCTTGGTACCATGTTGCAGCGGTCAAGAGTTCCAGCGGTTTCGCCATCTACGTCAATGGCGTGCTGGAGGATGAACGGTCACCTGTACCATCATTCACTGACACCAACTCTGCTAACCTCCGGATTGGGTCCTACCCGCTCGAAGGCGCCCACCTCAACGGCTTCGTGGATGAAATTCAGATTTACAACCGAGCGTTGAGCGGGGACAAAATTCAAGCAATTTATGAGTCTGGATGTGCAGATATGTGCATGAGGTATGAGGGCACTGTCGTGGGTACCATCGACACCCAGTTTACCGTTACCGGCTCGAATTTTGGCACCAAAAAAGGCAAGGTGACCGTGGGAGAAAAACCGTGCAAGGTCTCCCAGTGGGCCAACGACTCGATCACCTGCGAGATCAAGAAATCCCTTCCTCCCGGACCATACGATGTCGTGGTGCAGCCGAAGGATCCGAAAGGTGCATCACCCATCACCTACGAGGGGGCATTCACCATGATGGCGCCGAAAATTGTATCGGTTGACCCTGGCTCTGCGCCAACAAGGCAGATTAGCGTCTCGGGAATGTACTTCGGGAATAGGAAGGGCGCTGTATACCTCGTAGACCCTGAGAGCGGGAAGAGAAAGATCTGCAGATTCAAAGAAGTAAATCTATATGGCGATGACTCTAACTTCGATTCAGAGACAGAGGTAGCCCAAAAAAAATGCAAGGTTAAAGAATGGACCATGAACCCGGCAACCGGGGAAAGCACACTCTCATTTGTCATGTTTAAGAGGCTTCGTGCAGGAACCACCTGGGGTCTCGAGGTAGTGAATAAGGTTGGAAGCGCCGTTGCCTTATTCACGGTCAACTAACACCAACTCCGTTGACGAACTACATAATGGTATTTCGGAAAAGAAGCAAATTTCAGATATGGAGGATGAACTCTCATGAAGCTTGTGTTCGTCAATATCATGCAGGAGTTACAAAGATTTGATTCAACGGCATATATCACCCAACCCCCGGTCCCGCTGGCAATTTTAAACGCAGTTACATCGAAATCGATTGAAACGGGATTGATAGACGAGCAAACTGACCATGTTCGGTTTGAAGGTGACGTGTTCGCGTTCTCTGTTTCAACTCAAAACGCCAGGGCAGTTTACAATTACGCCGACGTTCTGCGCGCTAGCGGGAAAAAGGTTATTCTAGGTGGTATTCATATCACTGTATGTCCAGATGAAGCATCACACCATGCAGATGCTATCGTGACTGGAGAGGCAGAAACAATCTGGCCGCAGGTTTGCATTGACCTTTTGGCGGGACAACTTAGGGAGCGATATACCGGGTCGCCAACGCCACCATCGCAGATGTCGCCAGTGGATTATCGTTTTTTCGGCAATCGGCGTTATCTGACACCGGCTTCCCTTTTTGCCACCAGGGGCTGCAACCAACGGTGTTCTTTCTGCGTGAGCTCACGATATATGGGACCCTATCGCATGAAGCCAATGGATGTACTCGAACGGGAAATCAACCAACTGGCCGACCTTTACCCCGGTCAATATTTGCAGTTTACCGATGACAATCTTCTTGGGAATCGAAATTACCGTACTGACTTGCTTTTGTTGCTCCGCCAGACGAAGAAGCGTTTCGTAACCATGGTCACCGTCGATCAGTTTTGCGACAGTGCCCTTATAGAAGAGTTGGCGTCTTCAGGCTGTCTGGGCGTGGCGGTTGGGGTGGAATCCGTAGATGATGATAATTGTGCCTCCGTAAACAAATACCAAAATCTGCGCCAACCGTTTTCGGATGCTGTCCATCATGCGAATAACTGCGGCATACAGGTTGCTCCTCTGATTATGGTCGGTCTTCCTCATGACACACAAGAAAGGCTTGCACATACGTTGCAATACCTGAAACACATACCGTGCTCCATCTATGACATACGCATCCTGAGAATTTATCCGAGCACCTCTCTTTACCGACCAGATGCTTTCCTCTGGTGAGGTGACCGAAAACTGGTGGCTTGCACCAGGATCCACTTCGACGTGCAACCATTTGCTTCCTAGTTGTCTGAGCATGCACTTCAAGCACAGAAACTTCAATGCGATGCAGCTGCAACATCTGGCACTGCAATTCACGTCCGAGTTAAACAGGATGAACACACGAGAGCGTCTCCCATGTGTTGCGCGTTGGCCACAGGGGCGATGGACTAAAGCTCGCCGGCACGATCATATACGCCCGTCAGCAAGCTGCAAAGCAGGCGCGAACTTTGCTCAAACAGGTGGAGCAGGCTATGTTGGCAACCACAGATGTCAAATCGTGACAATTTGTTGAAGCATTTTACATGTCTTTCTTTAATTTCTCGATAGGTTGTGTGTGTTACAACCAGTGATTTTTACTTTTCGGGATCAACGCCCATGCTACAGTTTTAGGTGCTATCCTCTAAGCGTTCCACAAAGTGATCCGTGGGTCTGACAGACGAGCAAGTTGTGTTGACATCCATAGAACCCTCTGATACCATAGCCATTGATCATGAAAAAAATCATTGTCGATATTGACAACACCCTCTGGAACCTGGCCCCTGTTTTTTTTGAATATCTGCAAAAATATAATCCCGACATACCTGTAGACGACCTCAAGAGAGGCGAGACTCGTCTCAAAGGCTATATCCCCCGGGAGGATCTTTTCGGGGTTTTGAAAGAGATCCATATGAGACAGGACGAATTCGAGCCTTACGCTGATGCAAAAGAATTCCTTCTTTCCCTGAAGGAGATGGGGCTTTATATCATCATAGCGAGCCTCAGGGACGAAGAAGCTCGAGATGCCACAGCCAGGTGGCTTAAGAAATATGAGTTGCCCTATGATGAGCTCCATCTCAGCAATGACAAGACGGTTCTTTTTCCTGATAGCTGGGCGATAGTGGACGATAGTATCTGGACACTCAATAAGGCCGCTGAGGCAGGAATTGTAAGGACAGGGCTTGTTAATGTCTGGAATGTTAACAGGGGAAAAGAACATGTCGCGACTGATCTTGTCGCTCGCGTCAACAAAGGGGTTCAGGTCGAGCAGCACGCCACCCAGCGCAAAGTCGAGTTGCGGGCCGAGGCAGCCCACGTCTGGCGGAGTGCCGGCGGCCACCGCGGTCTTGCCGGCGTCTCCACCGGCGCTGGTCCTGAACTCGATCTCGAGGCCATCGGCCTCCATCTGCTGCCACTCATCGGTCGCGCGCCAGGCCTCTTCACAGACCTGGGGCTGGCCCCAAAAGATCCAGTACTGGATGGGGATGGTCTCTTTCTTGGCCGGCACAGCGGTCGCGGTTGGCGCTGCAGGCTTTTCCGCCGCCTTCTCGGCCGGCTTGGCGGTGGGCGCGGCAGTGGGCACAGCCTTGGGCGCGCACGCTGCCAGCGTGGCAGCCCCCAACACCACTGACGCGCGGAGGAATGCACGACGTGAGAGATACGGCCAACTGGACATGATCATCTGCTCCTTACAAACGCGCAGGGACATTGATAGACGCACGCCGCATCTTTGCTCGCGCCACCCCCTCTCGTCGGTATAGAAGCATGATTGGGCGTAATTCGGCAAGAGTCATGCATCTCGCGCCGAATAACTCGCTGTCAATATATCATTTGCATAATCACGAGTCAATGGCGGGCGGGTGCGGCAGCAAGAGGCCATCCCCCTCGTGCGGGTGACGCTGCAGTCGGCGAACCCTGCGTTGGGCGGCTCGCCTCTCTTGCCAGAGGGAATCGCATCCGGATGGCAGTTGCGAGCCTGGGCTCGCCCTCCGCCGATAGTCGCGCTGGACGTGGTTGGGCAGAGACAGGAGGCCGCGTCGCTGCGCGGCTGCAGGCGGTTGGGCCGGGTGAAAGCAGGCCTGGTAGTCACCGCGGCGGCAGCGCAGGCTCTTGAGCGTCGCGCCACCTCAGAAGCAAAAATGCGACACTGAGGGCGACCCTAGCGCGTCGGTTGACACGCTGCCTGCCTCCGCTCACAATTCTGCCAGCCTAGAGTGCGTGATCGTCGCTGTTGGGAGATGCTACCCATGCCTGTGCCGCCAGACGCTGCCTATGACTCCGTCGGCCCGGAGGTGGTAGAGGCCTCTATCGCCCAGCTTCAGGCCGCCCAGGCGACAGGCGCGGTCACCTCGCGCCGCCTGGTGGAGGCCTGCCTCGCTCGCTATGCCGCGCTCGACCAGGCCGGCCCGGGCCTGCGCGCCGTCCTGGAGGTCAACCCGGACGCGCTGGCGCTGGCCGAGGCGCTGGACCGCGAGCGCGCCTCAGGAGCAGTCCGCGGCCCGCTGCACGGCCTGCCCATCCTGCTCAAGGACAACATCGACACGGCGGATCGTCTGCACACCACGGCCGGCTCGCTGGCGCTGCTCGACTCGCGCCCGGCACAAGATGCCACCGTCGCCGCCAGGCTGCGCCAGGCAGGCGCCGTGATTCTCGGCAAGACCAACCTGAGCGAATGGGCCAATTTCCGCTCCCAGCGCTCCTCCAGCGGCTGGAGCGGCCGCGGCGGTCAGACCCGCAATCCCTACGTGCTGGATCGCAACCCCAGCGGGTCCAGTTCTGGCTCGGCGGTGGCGGTGGCGGCCAGCCTGTGTGTGGTCGCGTTGGGCACCGAGACGGACGGCTCGATCATCTCGCCGTCAGCGGCGTGCGGCGTGGTCGGCCTCAAGCCGACGGTGGGCCTCACCAGCCGCGCGGGCGTCATTCCCATCTCGCCAACCCAAGACACGGTCGGAGTGCACGCCCGCTGCGTGGCCGACGCGGCCACCGTCCTGGGCGCGCTGGTCGGCGTCGACGGGCGCGATGGCGCCACTGACGCCAGCGCCGGGCGCTATCATCGGGACTATACCCAGTTCCTTGATCCCGACGGGCTGGCCGGCGCCCGGCTCGGCGTGCTGCGCGATCGGGGCATGGTCGGGTACAACCAGCATGTGGACGCCGTCTTTGAGCAGAACCTGGCCCTGCTGCGCGACCTGGGCGCCGAGCTGGTGGATCCCGTCAGCCTCACCGGCGGCGAGCATCCCGAGAGCGATGATGAGCTGACGGTGCTGCTCGTCGAGTTCAAGGCGGCCCTGGCGGCCTACCTGCGCACGCGCCTGCCCGGCCCAGGCGACTCTCAGCCGCTGCGCACCCTGGCGGACGTGATCGCCTTCAACGAGGCTCATGCCGCCCAGGAGCTGCCTTACTTTGGGCAAGATGTCTTTCTGCAAGCCGAGGGCAGCGTTGGGCTCGACGATCCTGCCTACCTGGAGGCGCTGGCCCGCAGTCACCACGCGATGGCTGGTACTCGGAGAGGCGGTCGAGGACCTGCTCGCAGAGGGGAAACTCCAGAGCGACGGGGGTCATCGTGCGCCCTCCTCACCCGGTCCGAGCCGCGCGCGGCGAGAAGGAGCCGGGGGTCACTCCGCAGGCGGGTCGAGCAGCTCGACGTCGACGACCTCTCGCAGGTAGCGCGAGCCGACGAAGCCGACCACGCGCTCCACCTCGCGCCCGCCCTTGAAGAAGAGCACGGTGGGGGTTCCGCTGACCCCGAGCCGCGCCGCGAGCCCGGTCGCCTCCGCCGCGTTCACCTCGGCGAACTTCACCCGTCCGCGGTAGCGGCTCGCGAGGTCCATCACGATGGGCTCGAGCGCTCCGCACGGGCCGCAGCCCGGGGACCAGAAGTCCACCACGACGGGCAGGTCCGAGCGGAGGACCTCCGAGGCGAAGCTGCGCTCGTCGAGGTGGGTGGGCTGTACCGGCGGCGTGTCCGACCCGAAGATCCGCGAGAGGATTCCCATCGTTGCCTCCGCCGGGTCAGAGCCGTCCGGGCGCCGGACGGGTTCGGGGTCGCCGGAACCTTTCCGCCGGATCCGGCTCTCACGGGCATGCTCGAGCGCGCACTCGTCCTCGGCGGCGGCTTCGCAGGCCTGGAGGCGGCCATCCGCCTCGCGGGGGCCGGGCTCGACGTCACCCTCGTGTCGGACCGGCGTTACCTGTTCGTCCACCCCACCTCGATCTGGATCGTGACCGGGGAGAGGACGTTCGAGCAGGTCTGCCTCGACCTCGCCGACGTGGCGCGGCGGCACCGCTTCAAGCTCGTCCAGGGCCCCGTCGAGGCGGTCTGTGGCGCCCGCCGCTCGGCCACGGTGAACGGGGCCGAGCTGACGGCGGACCACCTCGTCGTCGCCCTGGGCGCGAGCCGCCTCCAGCCGAAGGGCGTCGAGCACACCTCCTCGATCGGGGGCGACCCGCAGAACGCCGTCCGCACGAAGGACGCGCTCGACGCGCTCCTCGCGAGGGGCGAGGGCCGGATCGCGATGGGGTTCGGGGGGAACCCGAAGGACGGCTCGGCGGTCCGCGGCGGTCCGGTGTTCGAGCTCATGTTCAACGTCGACACCCTGCTGCGCCGGCGCGGCGTCCGCGGCCGCTTCGAGCTGACCTTCTTCGCGCCCATGGCGAGCCCGGGCGAGCGCATGGGGAAGCAGGCGGTCGGGGCGCTCCGCGCCATGCTCGATCGGCTCGGGATCGCGACGCGGTTCGGGAAGAAGATCGCCGCGTTCGAAGCGGGCGGCGTCCTGTTCGAGGACGGGTCGCGGCTGGACTCCGATCTCGTCGTCTTCCTCCCCGCCGGCGACGGCCACCCGGTCCTCCGCGCGTCGGACCTCCCGCTGACCGAGGCCGGGTTCGTCCGCATCGACGGCGGGTGCGCGGTCCGCGGGCTCGACCGGGTCTGGGCCATCGGCGACGCGGCAGCGCTCGAGGGGCCCGAGTGGCGCGCGAAGCAGGGACACCTCGCCGAGGTCATGGCGCGCGTCGCGGCGAAGAACGTCACCGCCGTCGCGGCGGGCCGCCCGGAGCGGGAGAGCTACCTCCCGCACGTCGGGATCACCTGCCTCCTCGACATGGGAAATGGCGCCGCCTACGTCCACCGCGACGTCGCGACCGAGCGGATGGTCCCGCTCCCCGTCGTCGGCCACTGGCTGAAGAAGGCCTGGGGCACCTACTTCGCCCTCTCGAAGCGAAAGCTCGTTCCCCGGCTCCCCGGGATGTGAGGACACCGATGAAGCTGTCGTCGCAGTCGAAGCGAAACCTCCTGGTCGTGATCGCGGGCACCCTCGCCCTCGCCGCTGCGTGCTCCAAGGCCAGCGGAGAGTCGCCGCGCGAGCCAAGGATGGCTGCGGCGCACGCGCCGAGGACGGGTCCGGTCCCGCGGCTCGTCTTCTTCATGAACCCGAACGGCATGCCTTGCCAGATGCAGGACCGCATCCTGCGGGAGATGGCGGCGGAGCTGAACGGCCGGGCCGAGATCGTCTACTACAAGACGACGGAGCCCACGGACATCCCGCAGTTCGGCCGCTACGGCATCCGCTCGCTGCCGGCGCTCCTGCTCGCGGACGCGAACGGCGCGGAGCTCCGCCGGGCGACCCCCGGCATCCAGTCCGCCGATCAGATCCGCCGGCTCGTGGGGCCGTGACGGATGGACCTCGCGCCCTCGACGCTCGCCCTCACCTTCGGCGCCGGCCTCGCGAGCGTCGCGAGCCCGTGCGTGCTGCCGGTGCTGCCGCTCATCGTGACCGGCACCGCCGACGAGCACCGCTCGCGCCCGGCCCTCGTCGTGGCGGGGATCGCGGCGAGCTTCGTCGCCATGGGCGTCGCGACGAGCCTGTTCGGCGCGGTCATCGGCCCGGTCCTCCCCTCCCTCGAGAAGATCGTCGGCGCGGTCGTCGTGCTCTTCGGGCTGCTCCTGCTCGCCGACGTGAACCTCTTCAAGCGGCTCGGGTGGCTGCAGCGGATCCAGCCGGGCGGGCGCGGCTCGGGCCTGCTGCTCGGGGCGAGCCTCGGCCTCGTCTGGATCCCCTGCGTCGGCCCGATGCTGTCCGGGGTCCTGGCGACGGTCGCCGCCGACGGGACCGTCGCGGTGGGGGTCGCGCTGCTGCTCGTGTACTCGCTCGGGTTCGCGGTCCCGATGCTCGCCGTCGGCTATGGATCGCAGGCGCTCCGGCAACGGGTGCGCGCGATCTCCCGGCACGGGGTCGCGGTCCGCTGGGTGTCCGGGATCATCCTCGTCGCGTTCGGCGCCGTCATCCTGCGGAAGGGGATGCTCTTCGCGGGAATGTAGCGCCGCGCGCCCGCCTCACCGAGGCGCTCCGTCAGGCCGTGGCGCTCGCGCCCCGGTGACGGGTCGGACCCCTCTTCGGACATCGTTCCATTGGCGGAACGGAGAAGTGCGCTTTCGCGTCTTTGCGCCGTGCGGGAACGGTGGCATCTCTCCCGCATCGAGCGTCACCTCCCGAACGCCGCACCGAAAGGACCGCCTCATGAAGAAGCTCCTCGCCTCGCTCCTCGCCGCCGCCCCCCTGCTCGCGTCCGCCGCCCCCGCTGCCTGGAACGTCGACGCCTCCCACTCGCAGGTCGGCTTCGCGGTGAAGCACCTCGTCATCTCCACCGTCCGCGGCGAGTTCACGAAGTACTCGGGCGTCGCGCAGCTCGACGACGCCGATCCCGCGAAGTCCACCGTCGAGGTCAGCATCGACGTGAACAGCCTCGACACCCGCGTCGCGGACCGTGACGGTCACCTCAAGTCGCCCGACTTCTTCGACGCGGCGCAGTACCCGACCATCACCTTCAAGTCGACGAAGGTCGCCAAGGCCGGCAAGGACGCCCTGAAGGTGACGGGCGACCTGACCCTGCACGGGGTGACCAAGCCGATCACCCTCGCGGTGACGACCTCGCCGGAGGTGAAGGGGATGTTCGGGGAGACGCGCCGCGCCATCGCAGGGCAGGCGAAGATCAGCCGGAAGGAGTTCGGCCTCACCTGGAACAAGCTCGTCGAGGCGGGCCCCGCCGTCGGCGACGAGGTCACGATCCAGCTCGACGTCGAGCTCGTGAAGGACGCGCCGAAGACGGCCGCGAAGTAGTCGAGACCGAAGCCCAATACGGTCTCGGGGCCGGCTCCGCCACGCGGGGCCGGCCCATTCCGTTCCGGCGGGGCGCCTCACCCCGCGCGCGGCTCCGGGGCAGGGCGGGCGTGCACCTCCACCGTCACGTGGGCGAGGTCGGGGAACCGCCCGAGCCGCTCGCGGTAGGACGCGGGCGTCGCGGGTGAGGTGCTCACCAACGAGACGATCGCCGCGTAATGGCGCGGCCCGACGCGCCAGACGTGCAGGTCCGCGACCCGGTCGGCGCCGGTCTCGATCGCGCCGCGGATCGCCTCACGCCGGGCGCCCCCGACCTCGGCGTCGAGGAGGACCGCGCTCGTGTCGCGGAGCAGCCCGACCGACCAGCGCGTGATGACGAGCGCGCCGACGACGCCCATCACCGGATCCATCCACGTCCACCCGAGGGTCTTGCCGGTGACGAGCGCCACGATGGCGAAGACGGACGTCAGCGCGTCGGCCAGGACGTGGAGGTAGGCGGCGCGCAGGTTGTGATCGTGGTGGTCGCCGTGGCCCGTCGTGGTGCTCGTGCTCGTGCTCGTCGTCGTGACCGGGGCCGCCCGCGGGCTCGTCCTCGCCGTGCGCGTGCCCGTGGTCCCGGCCGCGCAGGAGCCACGCGCAGACGAGGTTCACGCCGAGGCCGATGACCGCGACCGCGATCGCGTCGTCGAAGCGGATCGTGACCGGGCGGGCGAAGCGTGAGGCGCTCTCCACGAGGACGAGGAGCGCCACGACCGCGAGCCCCACCGCGCTCGCGAACCCGCCGAGCGCCCCGACCTTGCCGGTCCCGAAGCTGTAGCGCGGGTCCGTCGCGTGCCGCCGCGCGTAGACGTAGGCGAACACCGCGACCCCGAGCGCGGCCGCGTGCGTCCCCATGTGCCAGCCGTCCGCGAGGAGCGCCATGGAGCCGAACACCGACCCTGCGACGATCTCGGCGACCATCATCGCGAGCGTGATCCCGACGACCCAGCGGGTGCGCCGCTCTCCCTCTGCGGGGCGGTCCGTGTCGAAGGTGTGCGGGTGGCGCCAGCGGGAGACGTCGTCCATGGCTCAGAGAGTACGCCGGGAGGGCCGACGCGTGGAGCCGCGCGATGGGCCCGGCGCTACCCCGCCCGCCCGCGCTCCTCGCCTCGCGTGCGCCCCGGCAGCTCGCCCCCGAGGCCCCGTGTGGGGCCGCGAACCGCCCCCTCGGCCGCGACATCATGCCGAGGTCCGGCGCGCTGCGAGGTGCCGGGCTCCAGGCTGTCGCGGACGCGGACTCGAGCGGAGCGCCTCCGCTCGCACGAGGAGGAGGACACATGAACGTCGGATTCATCGGCCTCGGGATCATGGGCCTGCCGATGGCGGGGCACCTCGCCAAGGGTGGCCACACGCTCCACGCCTTCGGTCACAAGCCCGCGCCGGCGTCCCTCCTCGAGCTCGGCGCGGTCGCGTGCACGTCCGGCCGCGAGGTGGCGGAGCGGTCGGACGTCGTCATCACCATGGTCCAGGACACCCCGAACGTCGCCGCCGCGCTGTTCGACGCGGACGGCGTCGCCGAGGGGCTCTCGCCCGGGAAGATCGTCGTCGACATGAGCTCCATCTCGCCGATGGACACGAAGAGCTTCGCGAAGCGGGTCAACGACCTCGGCTGCCTCTACCTCGACGCGCCGGTGTCGGGGGGCGAGGTCGGCGCCAAGGCCGCCTCCCTCACGATCATGGTCGGCGGGCCGCAGGAGGCGTTCGACCGGGTGAAGCCGCTGTTCGAGCTCATGGGCAAGAACATCACGCTCGTCGGCGGCAACGGGGACGGACAGACGTGCAAGGTGGCGAACCAGATCATCGTCGCGCTGAACATCGAGGCGGTCGGCGAGGCGCTCCTGTTCGCGTCGAAGATGGGGGCGGATCCGGTCCGCGTGCGCCAGGCGCTGCTCGGCGGCTTCGCCGCCTCGCGCGTGCTCGAGGTGCACGGCGCGCGCATGCTCGAGCGGACCTTCGCCCCGGGGTTCCGGATCGAGCTGCACCAGAAGGACCTGAACCTCGCGCTCTCGAACGCCCGGCAGGTCGGCCTCGCGCTCCCGAACACCGCCACCGCCCAGGAGCTGTTCAACGCCTGCGCGGCGAACGGAGGCAAGGCGTGGGACCACTCGGCCATGGTCCGTGCGCTCGAGCTGCTCGCGAACCACGAGGTCGCGACGAAGAAGTAGCGACCGCCTCGGCGACCGCCTCCCCCGCCTACCCGCGCCGCAGCCGCAGGTACTCGAGCAGCATCCCGGTGCGCCAGCGGACGATCATGCCGAGCGCGAGGACGAAGAAGAGCGCGCCGGTCTGCACGGGCGTGACCACCCGCTCGACGTAGCTGCGGAGCACGAGCCGCACCACGAGGAGGCCGAGCAGGATCCACAGGAAGGCGCGGGAGCGCTGCATCACGACGACGTCGCCGCTCCGGACGAGGCGCGAGGTGCGCGAGAGCGGCACGGCGAGGACGAGCGCGCCGGCCGCGAACGCCGCGGTCGCCCACGTCCACGGCACGCGCGCGGCGGGCGCGAGGAACATGACGAGCCCGGTGCTCATCCCGAGCGGCGGGACGAGGATCTTGCGGGCCGTGACCGGCGTCGTCGTCTCGCGGACGCGCCAGGCGAGCATGACGGCCGCGCCGGCGAGCGTCGCGACGAGGACGAGCGCCGGGGGGACGTGGGGGATGGGCATCGGAGGGTAGCCTAGCGTGCGGGGGCTCGGGCGGCACGGTCACCCTCGATGGTGGAACGGCCGGCACCGGGCGGGCCTTCCCGTGCTGCCCTGCCCGGGCGGCGGGCGCGCGGCGCCGCCATCCTCACGCTCGACCGTCTGTCGCGACGATGGCCGCGCGCTCCCGGCGGGTGGCGGACCTCGTCGAGGGGCCGGTGCGCCGGCTCGTGCGGGATGGCGTGCTGCAGCGCGACGAGCTCGCGAGGACCCGCATCTCCGCGGACGAGCTCCTCTCCCGGGTGCGCGAGTCCGGCCGCGAGCGGCTCGAGGACGTGAAGGACGCGTTCTTCGAGCGGTCGGGGAAGATCACCCTCGTGTTCCGCGAGCGGGAATAGGAGCGCGGCGGGGAGGCGGGTGACGTCCGCACCCCCCCGTCTCGACCGGCGCCGCATGGTGGTAGGGTCGGGCTCAGCGGCAACGTGAACCCGGAGTTCGCCAAGCGCATGAGCAGGATCCTCTTCGTCATACCGCCGTACACGTGCTGGGGAGTCGAGGTCATCGGCACCTGGCCGCCGCTCCAGATCGCCTACCTCGCGGGCGCGGTCGAGGGCGCGGGGCACGAGGCGCGCATCTTCGACGCGATGTGCAAGAAGGGCGGCACGTTCGACGACATCCGCGCGGAGGTGGCCCGGTGGCGCCCGGACGTCGTCATGGCGTTCGACTACCTGCCCGTCACCGGCGCGATCAGCACCGCGAGCGTCCCCGCCGCGCTCGAGGCGCTCCGGATCGCGAAGGAGGCGCTGCCCGGGGTCACGACCCTGATCGGCGGCCCGTTCCCGACGTTCAGGTACGAGGAGGTGCTCACCGGGACGCCCGGGAGCGCGGACTACGTGCTCCGCGGCGAGGCGGAGGAGACGCTGCCCGAGCTGCTCGCCGCGCTGGCGGGGGGACGGCCGGAGGACGTGACGGGGATCGCGTTCCTGCGTGACGGGGCGGTCGTCGCGACGCCGATGCGCGCGCACATCGCCGACCTCGACCGCGTGAAGCCCGCGTGGCACCTGCTCGACTGGGACCTCTACCGGTACAACGTCGAGCCGCGCGGCCGGATGGGAGCGGTCCTGACGTCACGCGGCTGCATGATGGCCTGCTCGTTCTGCAGCCACCGGCAGTTCTGGCGCGGGGACTGGCGCGCGCGGAGCCCGGAGGACGCCGTCGCCGAGATGCGCCTGCTCGTCGAGAGGTACGCGGTCGAGTTCATCACCATCATCGATGCCTACCCCACGAGCGACCCGGACCGGTGGGAGCGGATCCTCGACCTGCTCATCGAGGCGAAGCTCGGCGTGAAGCTGCTGATGGAGACCCGGGTCGAGGACATCCTCCGGGACGCGCCCCTGCTCTGGAAGTACCGCGCGGCGGGCGTGATCCACCTGTACCTCGGCGCCGAGGCGAGCGCGGACGAGACGCTGGTCAGCCTCGGCAAGGGCACGAGCGTCGACGTCAACACGCGCGCGCTCGAGCTCGCGCGCGAGCACGACATCATGACGGAGGCCTCGTTCATGATCGGCCACCCCACCGAGACGTGGGAGTCGATCGAGCGGACGATCCAGGGCGCGATCCGGCTCAACCCGGACGTCGCGGTGTTCCCGGTCCTCACGCCGATGCCGTTCACGCCGATCTACGAGCAGCTGAAGGACCGCGTGCGGGTCTTCGACTACTCGAAGTACAACCTCGCGACGCCGATCCTCGAGCCCTACGCGATGACGCTGGCGGAGGTCTCCCAGGCGCTGGGCAAGTGCTACATGGAGTTCTACGCCAGCAAGATGACGGAGGTCCTCGCGCTGCCCGACGGCTTCAAGCGCCGCTACATGCTGAGCGCGTTCCACGAGATGATGAAGGGGTACGCGAAGCACTTCGACCCGGAAGGCCTGCCTGGAATGCACGCCCTGCCGCACCTGCCGAAGCTCGCGGGCTGACCGTCAGCCCCGACAGGCGTCGCGCGCCGCCCGCACCTCGTCGAAGAACTCGGACGGGACGACGTCGCCGCGAATCACCGTCCAGCTCTTCTCGAGCGTCGGACGCCACGCGTCGCGGTCCACCGGGACGACCTCGAGCCCCTGACCCTTCATGGCGGCGATCGCCTCCGTCTCGAGGCGGCGGACCTCCGTGTCGATCCGGGCGCCGATCTCGCGCGAGATCTCGAGCAGCCGCTCCTGGGTCTGCGGCGCGACCTTGTCCCAGACCTCCTTGCGCACGACGGTCGCACCGAGCACCGGACCGAGCGGGAGATCGATCATGTGGCGCGCCTGCTCGAACGCGCGCGAGGTCAGCATGTAGAGCGGCACGTTCCCGACGCAATCCACCATCCCGGTCGTCAGCGCCGGGACGAGATCCGTCGTCGAGAGCACCACCGGCTTCACGCCGGCCGTACGCCACGCCTTGACCATCCCCGGGTCGCCCTCCCACGCGAAGACCTTCACGCGCGTGAGCTCGTCCGGAGTCCGGAGCGGCGCCTTGCAGAAGAAGACCGCAGTCCCGAGCCGGGTCCACTGCAAGGGGACGAGGCCGCGGCGCTGCAGCGCCGCTTCCAGGCGTCCTTTGACGCGCGACAGGGCACACTCCATCTCCCGGTCGTCCTGGAACAGGAGGGGCGTCGAGAAGGCCTGCGGCTCGGTCGCGGCGTCGTGCAGCCCGACGTTCGAGATCGCCACCGCCTGGAGCTGCCCGACCGAGAGCTTGCGGAGCATGTCGCCCTCGTCCCCCTGGACGCCCCCCGCGTAGACGCGCAGCCGCACCTGCCCGCCGGAAGCCTCCTCCCACTGCTGCGCCATGTCCTTCAGCGCGTCGTGCCAGGCCGATCCGGCGGGCGCGAGCGTCCCGAGCTTCACGGTGACGCTCTCGGCGCGCGCGAGCGGCGCGAGCAGCACCAGCGCGGCCCATCCAAGCAGCTTCGACCTCATGGATCCGACCCTCCTCCCGACCTGCACCCGGACGATCGTCCGCCCGGCGGCGCGGGGCTGGCGCCCCGCGCGATGCGCGGTCACCCGGGAAAGCTGGGCAGGGAGGCCGCTCGCGGCCCGGCGGGAGGCACCTGCCGGGCGAGCGGGCCATTCCCGAGATCAGCGCGCCTTCGCGGCCGCCCGCTCGAACGCCGGCGCGGAACGCGCGATGACGTCCTCGTCCACGCAGAACGTGAGGCGGAAGTGGCCGGGGAAGCCGAAGCCGCGCCCCGGCACCGCGAGCACGTTCTCCTCGAGCAGCAGGTCGACGAAGCGGCGGTCGTCGCCGCCCGGGGCCTTCGGGAAGAAGTAGAAGGCGCCGCGCGGCAGCGCGAACTCGATCCCGGCCCCCTGGAGCGCGGCGGCCATCGCGTGCCGGCGGCGGTCGTAGATCGCGACGTCCACCGACGCGTCGATGAGCTGCTCCACGAGCTGCTGGCCGATGACCGGCGCGTTCACGAACCCGAGGGTCCGGTTCGTCATGGTGAGGGCGTCCATCAGGACCTGAACGTCCGGCATGGCGGGGTTCGCCGCGAGGTAGCCGACCCGCTCGCCGGCGAGCGACAGGCTCTTCGAGAAGGAGCCGACCACGACCGCGAACGGAGAGATGGGGAGGACCGGCGGGACCGTCGCGCCGTCGTAGGCGAGCGCGCGATACGGCTCGTCCGAGACGAGGAAGATCGGCCGCTCCCGCCGCGCGTTCCTGCGGGTGAGCGCCTCGCCGAGCCCCCGGAGCGTCGCCGCGTCGTAGATGCAGCCGGCCGGGTTGTTCGGGGAGTTCACGATGAGCACGCGGGTGCGCGGGCCGATCGCCGCCTCGAGGGCGGGGAGGTCGAGCGCGAACTCGGGCGCCTTCGACGGCACCGTCCGGAGCACGCCCCCGAAGTGGCCCGCGTACGCGCCGTACTCGACGAAGTAGGGCGCGGCGCAGAGCACCTCGTCTCCCGGCTCGAGCACGGCGCGGAAGAAGGTGACGAGCCCGCCGGCCGCGCCGCAGGTGAGGAGGACGTGGCGGGCCTCGACCGGCGCCTGCTGCTCGTCGGCGATCTTCCGGGCCAGGGTCGCCCGCACGGAGGGCAAGCCGGCGTTCGGGCAGTACCCGAGCCCCATCGGCTTCACGACCCGCTCGGCCAGCGCGCGGAGCGCGTCTCCCGTACCCGCCGGCGGTGGGACGTCCGGGTTGCCGAGGCTGAAGTCGAAGACGTTTCCGGCCCCGACGCGCTGCTTCAGCTCGAGCCCGGCGTCGAACATGCGCCTGATCCACGAGGCATCCTGCATCTGCTGGCGGATCTGGGGGGTGACGACGTGCATGGCGGCTCCGTCCGAGGTGAGGATCCCTTTTACCGCAGGGGGCGCCCGCGGCGGAACGACCCTCAGCGCACCTGCCGGTACATGAGGTCGATGAGCTCGTCGTACATGTCGTCCGCCTGCGCGCCGCCCTGGCGGATCGCGCTCGAGGCGCAGTGCTTCAGGTGGTTGCGCATGAGCTCTCGCCCGACCGCGCGCAGGGCCTCTTGCACGGCCGCGAGCTGGGTGAGGACGTCGGCGCAGTAGCGGCCCTCCTCCACCATCTTCTGCAGCCCGCGGACCTGGCCCTCGATCCGGCGAAGCCGCTTCAGGTTCGCGTCCGCCGTCGCGGGGTCCACCGCGACCGCCCTCCCGCCGGGACCGACCCGCTCCGTCGCGCACGCGCACGCCGCGCGCTGCGCCGCCGCACCCCCGCCCTTCGAAGCCGCCGCCATCCGCTCCTCCTTCCTCATCCGCCACGGAAGCGCCGCAGGCGCAGGCTGTTCGTCACCACGCTCACGCTGCTCCCCGCCATCGCTGCGCTCGCGAGCACCGGCGAGAGCAGGAGTCCGAAGGCCGGGTACAGCGCGCCGGCCGCCACCGGGATCCCGATCACGTTGTACGCGAACGCCCAGAACAGGTTCTGACGCATGGTCCGCATCGTGCGCCGGGACAGCGCGATCGCGTCCGCGACCGCGCGCAGGTCCGGGCGCATGAGCGTCACGTCCGCCGCCTCGACGGCGACGTCCGTCCCGCTCCCCATCGCGATCCCGACGTCCGCCCGCGCGAGCGCCGGCGCGTCGTTGATCCCGTCCCCGACCATCGCGACCACCCTCCCCTCCGCCTGGAGGCGCTCGATCTCCGCGAGCTTCCCCTCCGGCAGGACGCCGGCGACCACCCGGTCGATGCCCGCCTCGCGCGCCACCGCCTCGGCGGTCGCGCGCGCGTCGCCCGTGAGCATCACCACCTCGAGCCCCATGCGCCGCAGGCGCGCGACCGCGTCGCGCGAGGTGGAGCGGAGCGGGTCGGCGACGCCGAGGAGCGCCGCGGCCGCGCCGTCGACCGCGGCGTACACGGTGGTCCTCCCGCGCGCCGCGAGCCCGTCCGCGGGCCCGTCGAGGGGACCCGTCGCGACCCCCGCCTCGGCGAGGAACGCCCGGTTCCCGACGAGCACGCGGTGCCCGTCGACGACGCCGCGCGCGCCGCGGCCGGTGACCGACTCGAACTCGTCCACCGCGAGCGGGCCCTCGCCGCGCGCGGCCGCGTGCGCCACGATGGCGGCGGCGAGCGGGTGCTCGCTCGCGCGCTCGACCGCGGCCACGAGCGCGAGCAGCCGTGGCTCCGCGAGCGTCGCTTCGGGAGCGAGGAAGACGTCGGTGACGGCCGGCTTCCCCTCGGTCACCGTGCCGGTCTTGTCGAGCACCACCGTGTCGATCGCGTGGGCGCGCTCGAGCGCCTCGCCGCCCTTGATGAGCACCCCGAGCGCCGCGCCCTTGCCGGTCGCCACCATCACCGCCGTCGGGACGGCGAGCCCCATCGCGCACGGGCAGGCGATGACGAGCACCGCGACCGCCGCCGCGAAGGCGCGCACCGCGGGCGCCGCGTCGGCCGCGACGAACCAGACGACGAACGTCGCGATGGAGAGGGACAGCACGACCGGGACGAAGATCCCGCTGATCCGGTCGGCGAGCTTCTGGATCGGGGCGCGCGACCCCTGCGCCTCCCGCATCAGCCGGACGATGCGCGCGAGCACGGAGTCGGCCCCGACGGCCGTCGCGCGGTACCGGAAGGAGCCGGTGCCGTTCACCGTGGCGCCGACGACGCGATCGCCGGGCCCCTTCGCGACGGGCATCGGCTCGCCGGTGAGCATCGACTCGTCCACCGCGCTCGCGCCGGCGACGATCTCGCCGTCCACCGGGAGCGCCTCCCCGGGGCGGACGACGATCACCTCACCCGGGTGGACGTCCTCGATGGGCACGTCCACCTCCGCGCCCCCGCGCACCACGCGCGCGCTTCGCGGCTGGAGCTGCACGAGCTTCCGGAGCGCCGCCGAGGTCTGACGCTTGGCGCGCGCCTCCAGCATGTTCCCCACGAGGATCAGCGCGATGATGAGGACGACCGCCTCGTAGTACACGTCGGGAGGCACGCCGCGCGCGACGAAGAAGCCGGGCGCGAGCGTCGCCGCGACGGACAGCACGTACGCGGCGCCGGTCCCGACCGCGACGAGCGTGTTCATGTCCGCCGCGTGGTGGCGGAACGCCGCCCACGCGCGGGTGTAGAAGTGCCGGCCCGCCCAGGCCATCACCGCCGGTCGTCACCGCGAGGAGCGCGAACCCGAGCGGGCGCGGCGGGAGGGCGTAGAGCCACGGGAACGCGCGAGAGAGCGGCGGGTCGAGGACCCGCATGCTCCACCGCATGAACGGATCGCCGGGAGCCGCCGAGGCCGAGGTGGACGTGGGCCGCCATGAGCGGCATCGAGGCGAGGTGCACGAGGACGCCCGCGACGAGCGCGACGCCCGCCTTGGCGCGCAGCTCCCGCAGCTCGCGGCCGCGCTCCGCGTCCTGCTCGGCGAGGGCGTCTCCGCCAGCGCGCGCGAGCGACGCCCCGTACCCGGTGTCGCGGATGCGCTCGACGAGCCGCTCCGGGCTCACCTCGGCGGCGTCGTACGTGATCGACGCCTCGGTCGTCATGAGGTTCACGTTCGACGCGAGGACGCCGGGCGCGCCCGCGAGCGCCTTCTGGACCCGGGACTGGCAGGCGGCGCAGGTCATCCCGGAGACCTGGATGGTGATCCGCGCCGGGGCGGGGGCCGCCGCGGGGGCGCCGGCCGGTTCGCCGCGGGGCGCGGGGGTGCGGTCCGCCGTCGTCGGGTCCGTCGCCATGGTCAGGCCTCCTCCACCACGAGGGTTCCGCGCAGCATCCCCATGCCGCAGGTGAACTCGTACGTGCCGGGCCGAGGCGCGGGGAGGTCGATCCCGGTGCGCTGGTGGGCGGGAAGGAACTGCCGGATGCCGAGGTCCGGGATGACCACCTCCTCGGAGCAGCTCGAGTCCTCGCGCCGGTCGAAGACGAGCCGCGCGGGCGTGCCGGCGCGCAGCCGGACCCGCGACGGCGAGTAGCCGCCCTCGACGCGGATGACCGCCTGCTGAAGCCCGGTCGCCCCGATCTTCGCCTCGGCGGCGGCCTGGCGGCCCTCCGCGAGGAAGAAGTACCAGTTCACCCACGCGATGGCCGCGAGGCCGCCCACCACCACCAGGATCTCGCTCGGCTGCACTCCGTCCGTCCTTCCCTGCGATACCCCCACCCCGTATCCGACGCTTCTCTTTCCTATATACCGGAGGGGGGTATGTCAAGCGCACGCAGCCGCTCGGTCCACCGAGGGGTGTCAGCCGGGACGCCGCGTGATAAGCGAGCGAGGAACGGATCGGCGGAGCGAGGACGATGGACGAGCTGCGCGAGGACCCGGCGGGTCGCCCGGAGCAGGAGCTGCCCCCGACGGTCGTCGGCCTCGGGCTCGTGAGCCTCCTCACCGACACCTCGAGCGAGGCGATCTTCCCGCTCCTCCCCGCCTTCCTCACCGGCCTCGGGGCGTCGAACGCCTTCATCGGGCTCGTCGAGGGCGCCGCCGACCTCGTCGCGAACGTCCTCAAGTACGCGGCCGGCCTCCTCGCCGATCGGCGCGCGCGGCTCAAGCCGCTCGTCCTCGTCGGCTACGGGATCTCGACCGTCGTCCGGCCGCTCGTCGCCTTCGCCGCCGCGCCCTGGCACGTGCTCGCCGTCCGCGTGGTCGACCGCGTCGGCAAAGGGATCCGCACGAGCCCGCGCGACGCGCTCATCGCCGCGGCCACGGCCCCGTCGATTCGCGCCCGCGCGTTCGGGTTCCACCGCGCCATGGACCACGCCGGCGCGGCGCTCGGCACCCTCCTCGGCGTCGCCCTCCTCTGGTCCCTCGGCGTGCGCGGCGAGGGGGTCGCGAGCGCCGGCCAGCTGCGCACCGTGTTCCTCTGGGCGGCCGTGCCGGGCGCGCTGGCGCTCGCCGCGCTCGCCCTCACGCGCGAGCCTCCGCGTACGCCGCCGCCCCGGCGCAGCGACGCCACCCCCCTCCCGCCCGCGCTCAGGCGCGCGCTCGTGCCGATCGCGCTCTTCGCGCTCGCGAACGCGACGGACGCGTTCGTGCTCGTGAAGCTCGCCCGGCTCGGCGCCCCGGCGCTCCTCGCGCCGCTCCTCTGGCTCGGGCTGCACGTCATCAAGGCCGCGACCGCCACCGCCGGGGGCCGCCTCGCCGACCGGTACGGGAAGCGGAACGCGCTCGCGCTCGGCTGGATCGTCTACGCCGTCACCTGGTCCGCGGTCGGCTTCGCAGGGACCGTGCCGGTCCTGTTCGCGCTCGCGGCGATCTACGGGACCTCGCACGGCCTCGTCGAGGGCGCGGAGCGCGCGCTCGTCGCGGAGCTCGCCGAGGGTCACCGCCGCGGGCAGGCGTTCGGGCTCTACCACATGCTCGTCGGGCTCGCCGCGCTCGCCTCGAGCACCGCGTTCGGACTCGTCTGGGACCGGGCCGGCAGCGTCGCCGCGTTCGCGGGCTCGGGCGCGTTCTCGCTCCTCGCGGCCGCGGCGCTGCTCGCGCTCGTGCCGAACCGGCCGCCACCGGAGCGGCCGCGTGCTAAATCCTAGCGATGCAGGGCGCTCACGAGTTCCTCCTCGCGCTCACCGTCGTGCTCGGCGTCGCCGCGGTCACGACGGTGCTCTTCCAGCGCCTCCGCCAGCCCGTCGTGCTCGGGTACATCCTCGCCGGGCTGCTCGTCGGCCCGCACGTGCCGATCCCGCTCGTCGCGGACCAGGCCATCGTCCAGACGCTCTCCGAGCTCGGCGTCATCCTCCTCATGTTCGCGCTCGGGCTCGAGTTCAGCCTCCGCAAGCTCGTGGGCGTCGGCCCGACGGCCGGCGCCACCGCCGTCGTCCAGTCGAGCATCATGGTGTGGCTCGGGTTCGTCGTCGGCCGGGCCTTCGGCTGGACGACGCTCGAGAGCGTCTTCGCCGGCGCGATCGTCGCGATGTCGAGCACGACCATCATCGCCAAGGCCTTCGACGAGCTGCGCGTGCGGGGGGGCCTGCGCGAGCTCGTCGTCGGCGTGCTCATCGTCGAGGACCTCATCGCGGTGCTGTTCATGGCGGTCCTCACCGCCGTCGCGACCGGCGCCGGAGTCTCCGCCGGCGAGCTCGGGGCGACGCTCGGCCGGCTCGGCGCGTTCCTCGCGGTCCTGCTCGCGCTCGGCATGCTCGTCGTGCCGCGCGCGGTCCGCTACGTCGCCCGCCACGGCTCGAAGGAGACCTTGCTCGTCGCGAGCCTCGGGCTCTGCTTCGGGGTCGCGTACCTCGCCCTCGCGGCCGGCTACTCGGTCGCGCTCGGCGCCTTCATCGCGGGCTCGCTCGTCGCCGAGTCGGGCGAGGCGCACGAGGTCGAGGAGCTCGTGCGCCCCGTGCGCGACCTCTTCGCGGCGATCTTCTTCGTCTCGGTCGGCATGCTCATCGACCCGGCGCTCATCGCGCGCCACTGGGTGGCGGTCGTCGTGCTCCTCGCGCTCGTCGTCCTCGGCAAGTCCCTCGCCGTCGCCGCGGGCGCGTTCCTCACCGGGCACGGGGTCCGGACCTCGGTCCAGGCGGGCATGAGCCTCGCGCAGATCGGCGAGTTCTCGTTCATCATCGCGTCCCTCGGCGGCTCGCTCGGCGCGACGCGCGACTTCCTCTACCCGCTCGCGGTCGCGGTCTCCGCCGCGACGACGCTCACGACCCCGTGGCTCATCCGCGGCTCCGCGCCCGCCGCGGCGTGGGTCGACCGCAAGCTGCCAGGCCGGGTCCAGACGGTGGTCTCGCTGTACGGAAGCTGGCTCGAGCAGCTCGGAGCCTCGCCGAGCCGCCACGGCCTCGCCGGGCGCGTCCGACGGATCGTCCGCGCCCTGCTCGTGGACGTGGCCGCGGTCACCGCCATCGTCATCGGCGCGACCGTCGCGACGGAGCCGGGCGCGCGGTGGATCGCCGGCGCCGCGGGGATCGGCTTGCGCCCCGCGCGGGCCCTCGTCTGGGCCGCGGCGGCGCTCCTCGCCATTCCGTTCTGCGTCGGGCTCCTGCGCAACACGCGCGGGCTCGGGATCTCCGTCGCCGCCGCGGCGCTGCCGGAGGCGGCCGGGGGGCGGCCCGACCTCGCCGCCGCGCCGCGCCGCGCGCTCGTCGCGGTCGTGCAGCTCGGGGCGACGCTCCTCGTGCTCCTGCCGATCGTCGCGCTCACCCAGCCCTTCCTCCCCGGAGCGCCCGGCGCCGCGGTGGTCGCGGCGACGATCGTCGTCCTCGGGGTCGGGTTCTGGCGGAGCGCCGCGAACTTGGAGGGGCACGTCCGTGCGGGCGCGCAGGTGATCGTCGAGGCGCTCGCGAAGCAGGCCGCGCCGGGAGCCGCGGCCCCGCACGGCGACGCGCTCGGCCCGTTCCGCGCGATGTTCCCCGGCCTCGGGGAGCCGGTGGCGGTCCGGCTGCGCGCCGGCAGCCCCGCCGCCGGGAAGTCGCTTTCAGAGCTGGGCGTCCGCGGCAAGACCGGCGCCTCCGTCCTCGCCGTCTCGCGCGCGGACGGCTCGGTGATCGTCCCCACCGCGAGCGAGCGGCTGGCGGCGGGAGACGTCCTCGCGCTCTCCGGCACGCACGAGGCGATCGCGTCGGCTCGGGACCTGCTCGGCGCGGAGCCGTCGCCTTCGGCCACGCCCGAAGCGGCGGCGCGCGCGTAGACTGTGGGCATGCAAACGACGGGGGGAGCGCGATGACCGAGGAGCTCTGGTACTACGAGGACGCCGGGACGCAGGTGGGCCCGGTGAGCCGCGACGTGCTCGCCGAGGCGATCCGCTTCGGTCGGCTGGCGCGGGGGAGCCGGGTCTGGAAGGCCGGAATGGCGGGCTGGCAGCAGTGGGACTCGCTCCCGGAGCTGGCCGCGCTCGCGCCTCCGCCGCCGGAGAGCGGCCCACCGCCGCTCTCCGCAGGCGCCCCGCCGCCGTTGACCCAGGGCTTCGGCGCCCCTCCGGGCTCGCCGCCGTTCCCCGCCAACAGCTACGCCGCCGAGGTGCTGACCGGCGGCGCCGTCGCGCTCTACCCGAAGGCGCCGCTCGGCAACCGGTTCATCGCGGCGCTGCTCGACACCCTCATCTCCTCGGTGCCGGCCTGGATCCTCGTCATGGCCACCATCGGGGCCTCGCAGGTGTCGGGCGTCCTCGCCTTCACGGTCGGCATCGTCGCAGGCGTCGCGGTCCTCTGGGCCATCTACTACAGCTTCGCGAAGGACGGCCGCCCGGGCGGGCAGAGCATCGGCAAGAAGACGATGGGGCTCATGGTCGTGCACCTCCCGACGAACCAGCCGTGCAGCACGGGGCAGTCGGCGCTCCGCAATCTCGTCCTCCTCGGGCTCGACCTCATCCCGTACGTCGGCTGGCTGGTGGAGCCCGTCGTCACCCTCGCGGCGGCCGGCGGACGGCGCCTCGGCGACAGCGCCGCCGGCACGCAGGTCATCGCGGTCGGCGACTACCGCCCGCGCCGCTGACCCGCCGCTGCGAGCGCGGCGGACGTCGCTCTCAGGACGGCGTCGCGCCGGAGCGCCGCTCGCGGGTCGCCGTCGCCTCGAGCGCGACGATGGCCTCCCGCAGCGGTCCGTCGACCGGGGTCGTGCGTGCGGCGCGGTAGTCGAACAGGACGATGACGTCCTCGCCGGTCGCCACCTCGGCGCGCTGATCCGTGCTCCAGACCCGGTAGGCCATCGTGAACGAGCTCCTCCCGATCTTGGTGGTCGTGACCTCCACTCGAACCGTGTCCGGGTAGGCGACCGGCCGGCGGTAGTCGATCGCGATGTGCCCGAGGATGGGCCCGACGCCGTCCGTCCGCTGCCGGTCCATCAGGCCGAGGCGGGTGAAGTAGGCGACGCGCGCCGACTCGATCCATCGGGCGTAGACGACGTTGTTCACGTGGTGGAACGCGTCCATCTCTCCCCAGGCGACCGGGATCGTGACGGAGAGCGGGTATCGGCCGAGCGCGTCGTCCATGCGCGGCATTCTACCGGGCGCGCCGCGCTTCAGCGCGGGGTCACCTTGAGCAGCTTCCCGTCGCTCGCGTCGGTGAGCAGGTAGACGGCACCGTCGGGCCCCTGCACCACCTCGCGGATGCGCGCGTGCAGCTCGGTGAGGAGCCGCTCCTCGCCGACGACCCGGTCGTCCTCGACCACGAGCCGCACGAGCGCCTGGCTCGAGAGGCCGCCGATGAGGAAGTTCCCGCGCCACTCCGGGAACAGCGCGCCCGAGTAGATGATCATGCCCGACGGCGAGACGACCGGATCCCAGTAGTACACGGGCTGCTCCATCCCGGGCCCCTGGGTCGACGCGTGGATGCGCGCGCCGGAGTACTCCTCGCCGTAGCCGATGGTCGGCCAGCCGTAGTCCTTGCCGCGCTCGATCAGGTTCAGCTCGTCTCCGCCGCGCGGACCCATCTCCGCGATCCAGAGGCGATTGCGGGCGTCGAGCGCGGCCGCGAGGATGTTGCGGTGGCCCGACGACCAGATCTCGGGACGCGCGCCCTTCCTCGCGGTGAACGGGTTGTCCTCCGGCGCCGAGCCGTCGGGACGGATGCGAACGATCTTCCCGAGGTCGCTCCCGAGGTCGCGCGCCTGCACCCGGCCCTCGAGGATTCGAGCGCTCGCCCAGCGTGACGAACAGCGTCCCGTCGGGTGCGAAGACGAGGCGCCCTCCGGCGTGCATCGTCGAGTCCAGGGTGGGCTGCATCCGGAAGACGACCTCGACGCCCTCGACGCGAGGCTCGGGCCCGTCCACGAACCGCCCGCGCGCGACCGCGAGGCCGTTGCCGCCCTTCCGGGGCTCGTAGTACGTCCAGTACAGAAGGCCGCTCGTCGCGTGGTCCGGACCGAGCTCCACGTCGAGCAGGCCGCCCTGGTTGCGGCCGTCCACCCTCGGCAGACCGCGGACCGGCGGCGACTTCTTCCCGTCCGGCGTGACGACGTAGAGCCTGCCGGTGGGCTTCTCCGTGACGAGCATCCGGCCGTCCGGGAGGAACGCGATCGCCCACGGCTTGTCGAAGCCCGACGCGATCTCGGTGACCTGGAGCTGCGTTCGGGTCCGGACGGCGGGCGCACGCGTCTGACCTGGGAACGCGGGCGAGAACTCGGGGACGTTCGGGGGAGCCGTCTCGACCGGCGCGCCGGTGGGTGGCGCGCCTCGGGCACGGCCAGCGGCGACGAGCAGGAGGAGGGCCGCGGCGATCGCGAGCGGCGAGCCGCTTCGAGCCGGTCCTTCGCCGCGCCTCGTGACTCCGGCGCCGCCCGAAGGCCGCCCGCACGCCCCCGCGTCGAGCGCGTCCCCCGCCCAGCACCGCTCGCCCTTCATGGTCACCCCCCTCGAGTCGCTCGAGCCCTGAAATCCAGCCGGCAGATAACGGGTCGCCGCGGCGGCGGCAACGGTCACCCGAGGACCTCGGGCGCGAGCACCTCCACGTCGACGCCTCGCGAGAATCGCGAGAGCAGCGGCCGGTCGGGGACGGCGAGCCCCGCCGCGCGCGTGACGTCCTGCTCCACGTGCTCGAGCGTCGTCTCGTGGAGCACCCAGCGCGGATGGCGCACCCGGACCCGCAGCGTCCTCCCGCCGTGGCGCGAGTAGAGCGCGTAGCGCTCCGCGAGGAACCCGGAGAGCGACCCGGGCGGATCGGGGACGATCGCGCCGACGCTCCAGCGCGCCGCGAAGGAGGCGGACGCGCGGCTCGGCAACAGCCGCACGCTGCGGAACTCGTGCGCACGCCCCTGCGTCCCGCGCTCCATCCGCGCGCGAAAGTACGGTAGCCCGAGCGTCGCCCGCGCGATCGCCGCCGCGGGCGCGCTCGCAGCATCGAGGCTGAGGAACCACAGGCCCGGGACGCCGTCCACGGACACGTACGTTCTCAGGTTGAGCTCGTGGAACTGCCCGATGAGCGGCAGCGGCGGCAGCCCCCGCAGCCGCGCGCCGATCATGGTGAACGGCGTGAGCGAGACGAAGGCGCGGCCGCCGAAGAGGTCCAGCTCGAGGCCCTCCGGAACGAGCGGCCGCAGCGCGTCCGGAGCGACCTCCCAGTGAAGCATCAGGAGGTCGTCCCAGCGCTGGTACCCGACGATCGCGCGCGGCGCGGCGCTCACCGCGCGCCGCTCGCTCCCGGCACGATCCGCGGCCTCGTCCTCGGTCAGCGCGGCTTGCTCCGGGGGCACCTCCTGCTCGCTGGATGAAGGCCCGCCCGGCTCGTCGGCCACCTGGCGCGAGCGCGACCGCGCGCGAGCCGTGCGGGCGGCCTCTTGCTTGCGACCGGTCGTGCGGCGGGCCGTCTTTCGAGCTCGCGCCATGACTCTCCTCCCCGTCGGCGTACCGTACCGTTCCGTGAGTCATCGTACGCACCGGACGCGGGCGCGCGCCGCGCCGCCGGCGCGACACGGGCCGCAGCCGCCGCGAGCGCGCTCGTACCGCGAGATATGGGCCGGTGACCGTGCTACAGGTCTTCACATGCGAGCGAATCGAGTGGCCCCCGCAAACGTGACATCGCTGGGAGGCGTCGATGGAGGCTGAGGTCTGCCGGGTATGCGGTGGCGACGGACGCATCGGGAACGCCCTCGGTGGCAGCACGGCCACCTGCCCCGGCTGCCACGGCACCGGGCGGCGGGCGGAGGCTTCGTCCGGGTTCCACGACGTCACCAAGACGAAGCCCTCGCACTACCGGCCGGCGGCCGCGGCGCCCGAGGGGCCGAAGGGCCCGGCGACCGCGGAAGGCAGGGCGCTCGCGCGCGAGGTGACGGAGAGCACGACCCTCGCGGCGGACGCGAAGGTGCGGCTGATCGCGGAGATCGCGAACCACGAGAGCACGCACGGACGGTGCACGAAGACCTTCATCAAGAAGGTTCGCAAGCAGGCCAAGCCCGGGCCCGCGCCGTAGGCGTCCCGGAGGCCCGGTCAGGACTTCGGGACCGGCCCGAGCTTCACGCGCATCGCCTTCAGGGCTTCGCCGCTCCGCTGCCCGTGCACCACCGCGCGCTGTCCGACGCGGACGTCCTGCACCCCGGCCAGCTTGCCCCCGACGAAGAACCGGGTCTCCGGCCCCACCGCGAACGAGACGGCGTGACCGTCGGTCGCCTTGATCACGAGGCGCTCGGCGGTGACGCTCTCCACGACGCCCATCGCGTTTCCGCCCTTCTCGTGCGCGAGCGCCGGGCCGGAGACGAGCGCGGCCACGAGCGCCAGAACGTTCACGATTCGCTTCACGCTGGCCTCCTCTCGATACGTCAATGTGCGTGAGCGCCGTGCCCGGGCTCGCGCGGTCGCGGCTCCTCGCCGCGCAGGAACTCGTCCTCGTCCTCGAGCGCACGCCACTCGTCCGGCGATCTCGGGTTGAGCGCCTCCATCTGCTCCTTCTCCTCCACCGTGAGCTTCGGGAGCCGACGGATGAAGTGGACGAGCTGCCAGCTCCCGTCGGCGCTCCCCGGTCCGCCCCACGCCGGCATCCCCGTGAGCCGGATCCCGTTCTCGATGAGGTAGAAGAGCTCGCCGTCCGTGAGCCCCTGCGTCGCCGGACGGCGCATGTCGGGCGCACGCGGGTACAGGTTCCGCCCGATCGCCGTCTGACCGCTCCCGTCGTTCGCGTGGCAGGTGGCACAGTGGTCCGCGAAGTGCGCGAGCCCCGCGGCGAGGACGGCCGGGCTCGCCACGAAAGGGTTCGTCGCGTCGCGCGCCCCGGAGGGGATGGTCAACCGCCGCACCGTGCGGGCCAGGCGTCCCTCGAGCGCGGAGGGCTCCGTTCGCGCCGAGAGGCCTCCCCGGAAGAGTGCCGCGCCCAGCACGGCCACGAGCGCGGCGACCAGGGCCGCACCCGCGAGCGCCGCCCACGCGCACCGTCTCATCGACGACCTCCCGTCGTCTCGCTAACCGGGGGAGCTCCGGAGCGCAAGCGGCGTGCAGCCCGCCGCGGTGAGATCGGTACGCGTCGGCGGTTCACACCCGCGCACGCCTGAGGAGCTGCGCGTTGATCGCGACGATGACGGTGCTGAGCGACATGAGCACCGCGCCGACCGCCGGCGCGAGCAGGACGCCCCACCGCGCGAGGACGCCCGCGGCGAGCGGGATGGCTGCGACGTTGTAGCCGGCGGCCCACCACAGGTTCTGGATCATCTTGCGGTAGGTGGCGCGGCTGAGCGCGACGATGCGGGGGACGTCGCGCGGGTCGCTCCGCACGAGCACGATGTCGCCCGCCTCGACCGCGACGTCCGTCCCCGCGCCGACCGCGATGCCCACGTCGGCGGTCAGGAGCGCGGGGGCGTCGTTGACGCCGTCTCCGGTCATCGCGACGCGCTTCCCGCTCCGCCGCAAGCTCTCGATGACCTCCGCCTTCCGCTCGGGGAGCACCTCGGCGTGCACGACGTCGATCCCGAGCTCCCGCGCCACCGCCTCGGCGACCGCCCGCGAGTCCCCGGTGAGCATCACCACCTCGAGGCCCATCGTCGTGGAGGCGCCTGACGGCCTCGGCCGCCTCGGGCCGCACCGCGTCGGCGACCGCGAACGCCGCGACCGCCTTCCCCTCCTCCACGAGGAACACCGCGGACTGACCGCGCTCCGCCGCCGTGCGCGAGGCCTCGTCGAGCTCGGGCGAGAGTGCCACCCCGAGCCGGCGCAGGAGGTTCGGCCCGCCGACGAGCCGCTCCCGCCCGTCCACCGTCGCGCGCACCCCGTGCCCCGCGATCGCCTCGAACCCGACCGCCTGCGGGATGGCGAGGTTGCGCTCGCGCGCCGTGCGCACCACCGCCTGCGCGACCGGGTGCTCGGAGTCGCGCTCCACCGCGGCCGCGACGCGCAGCGCCTCCTCGTCGGACACGCCCGCCACCGCGCTGATCCCGACGACGCGGTACTCGCCGAGCGTCAGCGTGCCGGTCTTGTCGAACACCACCGTCGTGAGGCGGCGCGCCTCCTCGAGCCCCCGCCGGTCGCGGACGAGCAGGCCGGAGCGGGCGCCGAGCGTCGTCGAGATCGCGATCACGAGCGGGATCGCGAGCCCGAGCGCGTGCGGGCAGGCGATGACGAGGACCGTCACGATCCGCTCCACGATGAACGAGCCCGACGCGCCCGCGATCCCCCACGCGATCGCCGTGACGACGGCCGCCGCGAGCGCGGCGAAGGTGAGCAGGAAGGCGGCGCGGTCCGCGAGCGCCTGCGCCCGCGACCTGGACGTCTGCGCGCGCTCGACGAGGCGCATGATCCCGGCGAGCGCGGTCTTCTCGCCCGTCCCGGTCACCTCCACGCGGAGCGACCCCGCGCCGTTCACCGTTCCGGCGATGACGCGGTCGCCGGGCCGCTTCTTCACCGGGCGGGACTCCCCCGTGATCATCGACTCGTCGACGGCGCTCTCGCCCGACGCGGCCACCCCGTCGGCGGGGAGGCGCGCCCCCGGCCGGATGAGGAGGACGTCGCCGTCGCGGAGCGCCGCGAGCGGCACCTCCTCCTCGCGGCCGTCCACCACCCGGATCGCGCCCGCGGGGAGCAGCTTCGCGAGCTCCTTCAGCGCTCCCTGCGCCTGGGAGATCGAGCGCATCTCGATCCAGTGGCCGAGCAGCATCACGGTGACGAGGGTCGACGAGCTCCTCCCAGAGCGGCATGCCCGGGTAGCCGATCGTGACCGCCACGCTGAAGACGAACGCGACCCCGATCGCGAGCGCGATGAGCGTCATCATCCCGGGGAGACGAGCGCGCGTCTCGCGCGCCGCTCCCTTCAGGAACGGGGTGCCGCCGTACGCGAAGACGACCACCCCGAGCACCGCGGGTATCCACCTCGATCCCGGGAAGGCGGGAGCGTGCCAGCCGGTGACCGAGGTGAGCATGTGGCCCCACACGACGGTGGGGACCGTGAGGAGGAGCGCGACCCAGAACCGGGTCCGGAACATCCCGACGCTGTGGCCGGCGTGCCGGTCGTGCGACCGGGTGCTCCTCGCCGCGGGCCGCCGGGCCGTGGCCCGCGCCGCGAGGAAGCTCCGCACCCCCGTGGGCGTGAGGGGCATGGCCGCGTTCCCGCGACGGGAGCTCGGGGTGTTCCGGGTAGCCGGGCTCCGCGGGTGCGCCGCCGCGCGGGACGCCGCCTTTGGCGGACGCTCCGTCGTGGTGAGGGTGCTGGCCGGGGTGCTCGTGCATGTTCGACGCCAGGGTAGGGACGGAACGGCCGCGGCGCCGCTCCGCGTGGCAGGCGCTCCGTCCAGTTTTCCGGGCGAGCTCGGTGCCGCCTTGATAGACGGAGGCAGCGCCGGCCGCAGCCCGCGCGCGCTCGGCACGCGCGGTACCCGGTTCGAGAGGCAGACATGTCGCTCTACCAGCTGTTCAAGACGGAGGGCCCGAGCGGCTTCGGGTACGGCTCCACCGCCGAGGAGGTGACCCGGGGCCTGTCGCTCGAGGGGAAGACCCTCCTCGTCACGGGCTGCAACTCCGGGCTCGGCCTCGAGACGCTGCGCGTCCTCACGCTGCGCGGCGCGAAGGTGCTCGGCACGGCGCGGACGCTCGAGAAGGCGAAGGGGGCCTGCGGGTCCGTCGGCGGCGCGGCGGTGCCGTTCGCCTGCGAGCTGTCGGATCCACGCAGCGTGCAGACCTGCGTCGAGGCGGTCCGGAGCGGGGGTGACCGGCTCGACGCCATCGTGTGCAACGCCGGCATCATGGCGCTGCCGAGGCTCGAGCAGGCTCACGGGATCGAGCTGCAGCTCTTCACGAATCACATCGGCCATTTCATCCTCGTGACCGGGCTCCTCGATCGCCTCCGGGACGAC
This sequence comes from uncultured delta proteobacterium, assembly GCA_963736795.1. Taxonomy (GTDB): domain Bacteria; phylum Myxococcota; class Myxococcia; order Myxococcales; family Anaeromyxobacteraceae; genus Anaeromyxobacter. The sequence continues at coordinate 37,117 of CAVTRF010000006.1, forward strand.
GGTCGCGTCGTGATGTTGAGCAGCGACGCCCACCGGAGGGCACCCCGGGAGGGCATCCGCTTCGACGACCTCGCGGGAGCGACCGGATACACGGCGTGGGGCCACTACGGCCAGTCGAAGCTCGCGAACATCCTGTTCGCGAAGGAGCTCGCCCGGCGGTTCGCCGGGACGCGCAGGACCGCGAACGCGGTCCATCCCGGCGTCATCAAGACGAACCTCGGGCGCCACATGCCGGCCATCGCGAAGCTGGGCTTCGGGCTCGTCGGCCCGCTGGTTCTCAAGTCCGTCGCGCAGGGAGCGGCGACCCAGGTCTACGCCGCGGTCCATCCCGGAATGGCGAACACCTCGGGGGCCTACCTCGCCGACTGCAACGTCGCGAGGCCGAGCGCCGCGGCGGAGGATCCGGCGCTCGCGCGCAGGCTCTGGGAGGCCTCCGAGGCGATCGTCGCCGGACTGCAGCGCGCCGCGTAGCGCGCTCGCTGGGCCTGCCGTCGGCCCGCCGTGCAGCCAGCCTGGCAGCCGCCCGCGGGACGTCGCGCTCCCCACCGCATGCGCAGTGTTCCGAGGGGTGAAGCGTCCGCTCGCAACGGGTCTCGCGGTCGGGTCCGCGCTCGGCGTCCTTGCGCGCCGCTGGTGGGACCGCCGCATGCGCTCCGGGGCGCGTGGGTCGCTGCACATGAGCGCGCGCCGCGCCGGTGTCCGGGCGCGCGGGGTCAGCGCTTCAGCACCGACCGCTTGTCACGGTACGCGCTCCGGATCGAGAGGTACTCCTCGTTCGTGAGGAGGACCTCTCGGGCGACGGCGCGGATCGTCTCCTCCTCGGGGATGGTGATCGAGTCGTCCGCGGCCGAGACGGCGAACAGGCAGTGGAGCAGGTCGCGCTTCTGCGCCTCGCTCGCCGTGTCGCGAAACTCCCGGGCGGCGAGGAAGTTCTGCGTCTCCCCGAAGAGCCGGTTCTGCGACTTCGCGATCTCGACCACGAGCGCCGCCTGAGCCGCGGACATTCCGCCGTAGACAGCGACGACCCGCTCCATCTCGCGCGTCTCCTCCTCGCTCACGTCCTGGTCGACGTTCGCGACGCGCGCGAGGAGGAAGGCGAACAGGGCGAGGTGGCGCGCCTGAGCGGGCTCCAGCGCGTCGAGCTCGCGCGAGATGCGCCGGATGACGTCGTCGTCGGGAGCGGACTCCCGTCGGCCGAGCAGCCAGTCGAGGACGGACATGCGACCGTTCTACCTCGGACGACGGCTCCGCGCCGGCCCTCGCATCTTCGGTCTCCGGCGCGCTACGCCACGCGGTCAGCGTCCGGACGAGGCCGCGGAGGCGGGTGAGAGCAGCACCTCGACCCGCCGCCGCCGGTGCTCGAAGACGCGATCCAGCGCGTGCGAAACGAAGAGCGCGTGCGCGATCCCGCCCAGCGCGCCGAGGGGCAGCTCGTATTCGACGCAGTCCTGGACGAGGGTCCCTCCCGGCGCGTCCGTGAAGCGGTGCAGGTGGCGCCAGCGCCGGTACGGCCCGCGCAGCTGGACATCCACGAATCGCTCTCCCTCGACCACCTCGTCGATGCGGGTGCGCCACGGGAACGGGAGCCCGAACAACGAGAGCCGGTAGTCGATGAGGGCCCCCGCGATCATCGTGATCGGCGAAGGCGTGATGATGCGGAAGCGGAGGAAGTCCGGCGTCAGCGCCTCGAGGTTCCGGGGGTCGGCGAAGAACGCCCAGACCTCGTCGCGCGACCGCGGGACGAGCTGTTCGCGCTCGAGCAGGTGCGTCGCGCCCACCGCGCTCGTCTAACGGCTGGTCGCCGTCCGCGCCGTCCGTCCCCCCACCTCCTCGCAATGCGCAGTGTTCACCGATACGGGCACGCTTGCCGAAGGGACAATCGCACCCCGGGCAGGGAGGAGATCACCATGGCGAACACCCTCACGAGGACGCAGCTCGGCGAGCTCCGGCGAAAGCTGGAGGAGGAGCGCACCCGGATCCTCCGGGTGCTCGGGTCGTCTGCGCCGACCGCTCAGCCGGAAGACCGGGAGGCGGAGTTCGAGGAGGCGGCGCAGCGCGCGACCGAGCGGACGCAGCAGCTCGAGGTCGAGTCCCGCGGAGCGCACGCTCCTTGCCGAGGTCGAGCGGGCGCTCGCGAAGCTCGATTCCGGAACGTACGGGGTGAGCGAGAAGACGGGCGCCCCGAATCCCCCACGAGCGCCTCGAGGCCGTGCCCTGGGCCCGCCACGGCGTGGACGAGTGAAGCGGGCGGCTAGAATCGTCCGCGCAGCGTCACGACGGACGTCAGCGGCCGATTCGTCAGCGGCCGCAGCGCGGCGACGGGCGCGCGCTCCTCCTGCTGGCGGTCGAGGTAGGCGAGGACACCGCCGGTCACGGCACCGGCTCCGAAGCCGATGACCGCGCCCCACCCCAGGTCCTGCCGCCATTCCTTCCAGGTGTCGTCCCCGTCCGCGAGCCCGACCGCGGCGCCGAACGCGAGCCCGGCGGCGCTCCCGAGGAACGCGTCCACGAGCACGGTCGCCATCGGGTTCCGTCGATTCCGGTCGCGATAGACGACGCGCGGCTCCGGGCACGGCGCGACCGTCACCGGCCGCTCCTGCGGGGCGACGACGACCGGCGCCTGGCCGGGCGGGGGTGGGACCACGACGGTCGTGCTCTGCTGCGAGTTGCTCCCGGGCGGCGCCGCTGCGGGGGGCGCTTGCGGCGCCTGGGGCGCCTGCGGGGCCTGTGGCGTCTGCGGCGTCGCCTGCGGGCTCTGCGGTGTCTGGGGCGTTTGCGGTGTCTGCGCGAGCGCCACCGCGAGGAGCAGCGCGGTCACCATGGCTGCCCCTCCTCCACCCGCCTCGCCTCCACAGCGAGGGCGCTCCCGAGTGCCGCGGTCGACATGGCAATCCCCCCGGCCCCCGTCGAGCATTCCCCGAGCGAGCCTTCGGAACACTAGTCACGGCGACGGTGGTGGAGCTGCCTGGAGCCTCGGCAACGTCGCGAGCATCCGCTCGATCGAGCGGAGGTCCGTCGGCTTCGCGAGATGCCCGTCGAAGCCCGCGTCCTTCGCCCGCTCGAGGTCCTCGGGCAAGGCGTGGCCGGTCAGCGCGACGAGGGTGATGTCCTGAAGCTCCGCGTCGGAGCGGAAGGCGCGTGCCACCGCATAGCCGTCCATCCCCGGCATGCCGATGTCGCAGAGCACCACCTCCGGCTTGTGGGCGCGCGCCTTCTCCAGGCCGTGCCGGCCGTCGAGCGCGAGCGACACCTCGTGGTCCTCCAGCTCGAGCGCCTCCTTGAGGCTCTCGGCGGCGTCCTCGTTGTCGTCGATGACGAGGACCCGCCGCGCGCGGTGCACGACGAGGTCGGGCCGCTTCGCGGGCTCCGGTGCTTCCTGGGTGGGCAGGCGAAGCTCGAGCTCGGCGCCCTCGCCGATCCCGTCGCTGCGGACCTCGACGTCGCCCCCGTGGAGCTCGACCAGCTCCTTCACCAGCGCGAGCCCCAGACCCAGCCCACCCGTGCTCCGGTCCAGCGTCCGGTCTGCCTGCGTGAAGGGATCGAAGACGCGGCCGAGCATGTCCGTCGCGATCCCGATCCCGGTGTCCCGGACCCTCAGGATTGCGGTGCGGCCCTCCTGCCGCAACAGCACGGACACCGCGCCGCCCTCGTTCGTGAACTTGGCGGAGTTGTGCAGGACGTTTCCGAGCGCCTGGCCGAGCCGGGTCGCATCGCCGTCCACCCACACCGGCTCGCAGGGTTGCTCGCCCTGGAGCCTCACGGCGCGCGCGACGAACACCGAGCGATGATCTTCCAGCGTCCGGCTGACCACGTCCCTGAGGTCGATGCGCTCACGTTGGAGCTGCAGCTTGCCGTGGGTGATGCGGGTGACGTCCAGGAGGTCCGACACGAGGCGGGCCATGTGGTTGATCTGGCGGTCGATGACCGCGTGCGCTCGGCGCGCCTGCGCTCCCCCGGGCGCTGCGCGATCCAGCACGTCCAGGCTCGACTTGATCGGCGCGAGCGGGTTGCGGAGCTCGTGCGACAGCACGGCGAGGAACTCGTCCTTCCGGCGGTCGGCCTGCGCGAGCTGGAGGTTCGCCCGCCGCAACGCCTCGTCGGATTCCCTGCGCCTCGTGATGTCGTTGAAGAGGATCGCGACGTGCCGGTCCTCAGGTCTTCCGAGACGGAACGCATAGACGTCGTACCACCGCCCGAGCTGCTCGGCCCGGTTCTCGAACCGGGCCGGCTCGCCGGTCAGTGCAATCCTCCCGTACGTCTCGAACCAGTGCTCCTCGTGCGACGGGGCAAGCTCCCGCATCGACTTGCCTTGCGCGTCGACGAGGCCGGTCTGCCTCGCGAAGGCGGGGTTCACCTGGAGGAAGCGGTAGTCGATCGCCTTCTCCTCTACGTCGAAGACCACCTCGATGACGCAGAACCCCTCGTCGATCGACTCGAACAAGGTGTGGTAGCGCTCCTCGGAGTCGCGAAGTCGCTCCCGGGCGCTACGGGCCTCGTCGTGTCTCGCCTCCAGCTCGGCGGCCGCTCGCTCCGCCCGCGAGACCGAGTCGCGAAAGGAGGCGCAGAGGAGCGCGAGCACCGACGCCCCGACGATGAACGAGGTCGTCGAGGTGAGCGCGGAGCCGGAGAGCGCCCACTCCCAGCGGGGCTCCATGAACGCGAAGTTCGCGACGGCCGCCGAGAGTGCAACCGCCAGCAGCCCGGGACCCCGACCCCCGAGCCAGGCGGCAAGCGCCGTCCCGACGTACATGAACGTGAAGGGCGCGACGCCCGGATCGGCGACGAGCGCCAGCTGGACTGCGGTGACGAACAGCGTCGCGGCGGGCGCGCCGGCGTACCGCAGCGCGGCAGACCTGCGCTTCGCGGGCGGCGCCTCGTCCTCACTGTCACTCCAGAAGCGCGCGACATGCCGCGCAGCGTGTCGTCCGAACGCGAAGATCTGCGTCACCCCGATCGCGCGCTCACGACGGACGCGTGCACGTGCGTAACGGTACGGGCCGGGCGCACTATTCCTCACCGCGAGATGTTCAGCGTGGCAATCGGAACACGGCTGGGGTCTGACGCTGCCCGCGCCCCTGTGGGGTTCCTCCCGCGCGCTCCGCTGCGCGCGCGGCGGCACCCGCACATCTCGAACGACGCGACTCCGCAGGAGGACCGCCGATGCCCGCCTCCACGACCCCGAGAGCTCCGACCCCGAAGACCGCCGGCTCCCTGCAGCTCGTTCTCCTCGTCGCGACTCGAAAAGGCGCGTGGCTCTTCCACTCCGACGCTGAGCGGAAGACCTGGCGGGTGGATGGGCCGCACTTCCTGGGCCACGTGATCAGCCACCTCGTCCTCGACCCACGCGACGGCCGGACGCTCCTCGCGGCGGCGCGCACGGGCCACCTCGGCCCCACGGTGTTCCGATCGACCGACCTCGGCCGGGGCTGGAAGGAGGCCACCCGACCGCCCGCGTTCCCGAAGGCGGCCGATGGAGAGAAGGGCCGCGCCGTCGATCACACGTTCTGGCTCACCCCCGGGCATGCGAGCGAGCCCGGCACCTGGTACGCGGGCACCTCGCCGCATGGCCTCTTTCGCTCCGGCGACGGCGGGGTGACCTGGGAGCCGGTCACGGGCCTGAACGACGCTCCTCGCTACCGCGCGTGGATGGGCGGCCCGCAGGACGGGACGCCCGATGGCCCCAAGCTGCACTCGATCATCGTGGACCCGCGGGATCCGGCCCACCTGTTCGTGGGCATGTCGAGCGGCGGCGTCCACGAGTCGCGCGATCGAGGAGAGACCTGGGCACCGCTCGTGAAGGGGCTCGAGGTGGTCGAGAACCTCGATCCTTCGAACGTCTCGTTCCACGATCCGCACTGCGTCCGGCTCAGCCCCGCCGACCCGGACCGGCTGTACCAGCAGAACCACTGCGGCATCTACCGGCTCGACCAGCCTTCCGAGGCGTGGGTGCGCGTCGGCCGGAACATGCCCGAGCGCGTCGGGGACATCGGCTTTCCGCTCGTCGTGCACCCGCGAGATCGCGACACCGCGTGGGTCTTCCCGATGGACGGAACGAGCGTGTGGCCTCGCACCTGCCCTGGTGGCGAGGCGGCCGCGTACGCGACGCGCGACGGCGGCGCGAGCTGGCGGCGGCTCGACGGCGGCCTGCCGCAAACCCAGGCGTGGTGGACCGTCAAGCGCCAGGCGATGACGGGAGACTCGCGCGACCCGGTCGGCCTGTACCTCGGGACCACGAGCGGCGAGGTGTGGGCGAGCCGCGACGAGGGGGAGCGCTGGTCCTGCGTGGCGCGGAACCTCCCCGAGATCTACGCGCTCGAGACGGGGGAGCCGGCCGAGTGAAGGTCTTCCTCCCGACCCCGCTGCGCTCGTACGCGGCCGCGAGAGAGGTGGAGGCCGAGGGCGCGACGCTCGCCGAGCTGCTCGTCGATCTCGACCGCCGCCACCCGGGGATCCGCTTCCGCATGATCGACGAGCAGGACCGGATGCGGCCCCACATTCGCTTCTTCGTGAACGGTGAGCAGGCCTTCGACCTCGCGCGTCCGCTGCTTCCCGGCGACGAGGTACAGATCGTCCAGGCGCTCAGCGGAGGGGCGTGATCACGCCTGGAGCGGGTGGAAGGCCCCACCCACCACCCGAGCGACCGACCTCCCGTGCGAGAGCAGCGCGAAGGTTCCGCGCGCGTTACGCAGGCGAAATAGAACGAGGAGGCCCGCATGCCCACCATCACCCCGACGTCGAAGATCGTTCCCCACCTGTGGTTCGCCGACAAGGCGGTCGAGGCGGCGAAGTTCTACGTCTCGCTGTTCCCCGACTCGCGCGTCGACAGCGTCACGCCGATCGCGGCCGACACCCCGAGCGGCCCGGCGGGCTCGGTCCAGGTCGTCGAGTTCACGCTCGCCGGTCAGCAGTTCATGGCGATCAACGCAGGGCCCCTCGACCCGTTCAACCACGCCATCTCGTTCCTCGTGAACTGCGCCGATCAGGCGGAGATCGACCGGCTCTGGGATGCGCTCGGGTCCGGCGGCACGATCGAGCAGTGCGGCTGGCTGAAGGACCGCTACGGCCTCTCCTGGCAGATCTCGCCGAGGGAGCTGGGCGAGATGATGAAGGACCCCGACCGCAAGCGCGCGGGGCGAGTCATGGAAGCGATGCTCCGCATGAAGAAGCTCGACCTCGCCGGCCTGCGCCGGGCGTACGCGGGCGGCTGATCGTGGGCCGTCGCTGGCGCTCCGATGACGCGGCGAGTGGGCCGCACGCCGTCACCAGGCGAGCGGCCGGCCATCCCTGAAGAAGCCGCCGGTCGGGCCGTCATCCGGCAGCGTCGCCGCCCACACGATCCCGCGCGCGCCGTCCGCGACCGGTCTCCCGCCGGGGCCGCCCATGTCCGTCGCCACCCAGCCCGGGCAGACCGCGTTCACGAGGACTCCAGTGCCGGCCAGCTCGCCTGCGAGCACGCGGGTCAGCGCGTTCAGCGCCGCCTTCGAGGTGGAATACGCGGGGGTGCCGCCGCCCATCGACGCGAGCGAGCCGGCCTCGCTCGACACGTTCACGATCCGTCCGCTTCCGCGGGCGGTGAGGAGGGGGAGCAGGGCCTGCGCGAGGCGCCATGCTCCGAAGAGGTTGGTCTCGAACGCCTCGCGCACGATGCGCCACTCCGGTGAGGCCGCGGAGTTCGCGGTGTCGTAGTGGATCCCTGCGTTGTTCACGAGGGCGTCGCAGCGGCCGAGGCGCGACCGGACCTCGGCCGCGAAGCGCGCCGGCGACCCTGGGTCCGCGACGTCGAGCGCCAGAGGGATCGCGCCATCGACGGTGCGTGCCGCCGCGGCGCCCTTCGCGAGGTCGCGAACTCCCATCACCACGACGAAGCCGCGGACGGCGAGTTGCCGGCTCACCTCGAGGCCGATGCCGCGGTTCGCGCCGCTGACCACCGCCACCCGACGACCTTCCACGCCCGCGTCGCCGTCGAGGGTCCCCGTCCCGGACGACGTCACCAAGCGTACGCCTCCGGCGCCTCGCCGCCCGGCCCGGGCCAGATCTGCTCGATCGCCTCCAGCGTTCGGGCGTCGAGCTTCAGCTCGGCCGCGTGGAGCGCCTGCTCGAGCTGCTCCAGCGTGCGCGGCCCGACGATCGGGGCGGTGACGCCGGGGCGCTGGAGAACCCACGCGAGCGCCACGTCCGCGGGGCGCTGCCCGAGCTCCTTGCAGAGGCGCTCCCACCGCTCGAGGGTGGCGCGGTGCTGCTCGATCCGCTCCTGCATCCGAGGGGTCGCGCGACGGCCGGCCGACACCTTCTCGAGGGCGCCGCCGAGCAGCCCGCCGCCGAGCGGGCTCCACGGCAGGATCCCGACGCCGTACGCGCGGCAGGCCGGGATGACCTCGAGCTCGACCGTCCGCGCCGCCAGGTTGTAGAGGCTCTGCTCCGAGACGAGCCCCACCACTCCCCGCCGAGCGGCCGCCTCGTTCGCCTGCGCGATGTGCCACGCGGCGAAGTTGCTCGAGCCGACGTACAGCACCTTGCCCTGCTGCACGAGGAGCTGCATCGCCTGCCAGACCTCGTCCCACGGCGTGTCCCGATCGACGTGGTGCATCTGGTAGAGGTCGAGGTGATCGGTCCGGAGCCGCCGGAGGCTCTCCTCGCAGGCGCGACGCACGTGGTACGCGGAGAGGCCGCGCCCGTTCGCCCCTTCCCACATCTGGCCGTAGACCTTGGTCGCGAGGACGATCCGATCGCGGCGCCCCCCGCCCTGCGCGAGCCAGCGCCCGATGATCTGCTCGGTCGGCCCCTCGCGCGGAAGCGTGTCCCACTGGCCGAACTTGTAGCCGTACATGTCCGCGGTATCGAAGAAGAACATCCCCGCGTCGAGCGCGCGGTCCATCATCCGGTGCGAGTCCTGCTCGCTCGCCTCGGGGCCGAAGTTCATCGTGCCGAGGCACAGCCGGCTCACCCGGAGCCCGGTCCTGCCGAGTCGCGTCGTCTCCATGAGGGCAATGATGGCGCGCTCGGGCGCATCCGTCACGGCCGGTTTCTGGACCGGCGAGCGCGCGCCCGGGTGGCCCGCCGGACACCGGTCACCGCGCGACCCTGCGGATCGTGTCCCACGTGCGGGTGGTGACGTCCTTCCCGAACGTCTTCTCGATGAGCGACATGAACACCGGCCCGCGCGGGCCCGGGAGGTAGGCGCTGAACACCTCTCCTCCCCGGACGCGCAGGATGCGCGCACCGTCGAGCTCGATCGGAAGGTCGCGCGGCGCCCTCGCCTTCCGGCGCAGGAAGGTGACGACGCGCTTCGTCCCGGGCCTCAGCGCGAACTCCTCGTAGGGATCGGAGGCGAGCATCCTCCGGAGTGCGTCGACCTCGCGGACGATGATGGGAAAGGCCTTCCCGAGGCCGCGCTCCATCCCGGCCTCGGCCCTGCGCTCGAGCTCCGCGGGCGGAGCGGCGGGCGCGCTGAAGACGACGTTCCCGCTCGAGAGCACCGTGGTGACGTCCGCGAAGCCGGCGGCCTCGAACGCATGCCTGAGGTCCGGCATCTTCGCGTTCATCGGGCTCACGCCCCGCAGGAACGCCGCGTAGCGCTTCATCGCACCGCTCCGCCGCGCCCGCGCCTACGCCTTGCGCAGGATGACCTTCAGCGCCTTCTCCTTCGCGGCGTTGCCGAAGGTGTCGTACGCCTTCATGACGTCGTCGAGCTTGAACTCGTGGGTGATGAGCTTCCTCGGCTGGAGCCGTCCGGCGGTCACGATCTTGAGCAGCATCGGGGTCGTGTTCGTGTCCACGAGCCCGGTCGTGATGGTGACGTTGTGGATCCAGAGCTTCTCGAGCTTCAGCGCGACGCTCTTGCCGTGGACGCCGACGTTCGCGATGTGCCCGCCGGCCGTGACGATGTCCTGGCAGACGTCGAACGTCGCGGGGATGCCTACCGCCTCGATGGCGACGTCGACCCCCTTGCCGCCGGTGAGGGCCATCACCTTCTCGACCGCCTTCCCGTCGCCGCTGTTGACCACCTTCGTGGCGCCGAGCGCCTTCGCGACCTCGAGCCGGTTGTCGTCGAGGTCCACCATGATGAGCTCGGCCGGCGAGTAGAACTGCGCGGTGAGGAGCGCCGCGAGCCCGACCGGCCCGCCCCCCACGATCGCGACCGTGTCCCCCGGCTTGACCTTCCCGTTCAGCACGCCGACCTCGAAGCCGGTCGGGAGGATGTCGCTCAGCATGACGAGCGCGTCCTCGTCGGCGCCCTTCGGCACCGGGTGCAGGCTCGTGTCCGCGTAGGGGATGCGGACGTACTCGGCCTGCGTGCCGTCGATGAGGTGACCGAGGATCCAACCCCCGTTGGCGCAGTGGGAGTACATCCCCTTCTTGCAGGCGTCGCACCGCCCGCAGGAGGTGATGCAGGAGATGAGGACGCGGTCGCCCTTCTTGAAGTTCGAGACGGCGGCGCCGACCTCCTCGATCACCCCGAGCCCCTCGTGCCCGAGGATGCGCCCGTCGGTCACCGCGGGGACGTCCCCCTTCATGATGTGCAGATCCGTGCCGCAGATCGTGGTCCGCTCGACCCGGACGATCGCGTCGGTGGGCTTCTGGATCGTGGGCTGCGGCTTCTCCTCCCAGGAGCGCTTTCCAGGGCCGTGGTAGACGAGCGCCTTCATGTGAGTTCCCTTCTGCTGGATGGGACGGCGGGTGCGGGGCCGGAACGTCGAAACCGTGGCCACGACGACCCTCCCGCCGCAACGGGGGAGCCCGGTGGCAGAGCGCCGCGGTGAGGAGCGCTCGACGGGCCGTGCGTGACCATGGCGATCGATGATCGACCGATCGCTCGACCCGGGCAGCAGCCATCGGGGGGGGACGGCGAGACGTCGCGCCCTCGCCTCGGGGGGCGTGCAATCGCGCACGGGGCGGCTCGCCCCCCCGGCGGGGCGCAGCGGGCCGGGCAGCCTCGGGCAACCTCGGGGTTGCACTCGCTGGAGCCGGCTTTAGACATAGAGCAACCAGGAGGTTGCACATGGCCACCGGCAGCAGATCGCATCGAGAAGACCATCTTGCTCCGCGCTCCGCGCGACCGCGTGTGGCGCGCCCTCAGCGACTCGAAGCAGTTCGGGAGCTGGTTCGGCGTCGCGTTCGACGGCCCGTTCGTCGCCGGAGAGCGCGTGACCGGGCGGATCGTCCCGACGAAGGTCGACCCGGAGGTCGCGAAGGCCCAGGAGCCTTACTCGGGGATGGCGTTCGAGCTCACCGTCGACCGCATCGAGCCGATGCGACTGTTCTCGTTCCGCTGGCATCCCTTCGCGATCGAGCCGGGCGTCGACTACTCACGCGAGCCCACCACGCTCGTCGTGTTCGAGCTCGCCGAGGTCCCCGGCGGCACGAAGCTCGACCTCACCGAATCGGGCTTCGAGGGAATCCCTCTCGAGCGGCGCGCCAACGCGTTCACGAGCAACGAGCAGGGGTGGGCCGCGCAGATGACGCTCATCGAGAAGTACCTCGCCGTCGCCGGCCGCGGCTGAACGCGCCCTCCGAGCCATGGCCCGCGCTCGCACCGCCGCCGCACCGACGCTCGCCGGAGCCGCCCCCGTGTTCGCCGCCCTCGGCGACGAGACCCGGCTGAACGTCATCGCCCGCCTCTGTGCGAGCGGCCCCCAGTCCATTGCTCGTCTCACCGAGGGTGCGAGCGTCTCGCGTCAGGCGATCACGAAGCACCTCCACGCGCTCGCGCAGGCTGGCCTCGTCCGGAGCAAGCGGGCAGGCCGCGAGCGCATCTGGGAGATCCGGACGAAGCGTCTCGCCGAGGTGCGTCGATACCTCGATCAGATCTCCGAGCAGTGGGACGAGGCGCTCGGGCGACTCCGGATGCTCGTGGAGAAGGGCCCCTGAACGATCGCGCGGCGCGAGCGCACGCCGCCCGCGACCGGGCAGCCGCCCGGCCGCGCGACCAAGCCCTGACCGGGTGTCATTCGCCGCGACATGACGCGACGACCTCGCGGCCGTCAGCGGGGTTCACTTCTGCTTCACGATCTTGCCGAGCAGCTGCTGCGCGTAGTCCTTGTCCCAGACCGCGATGTTCTTCCGCGCGAGGACCTCCGTCTTCGTCGTCTGCCCGCCCTGCTGCTCCATCGACACCGAGATCTCGAGCTCGCCCTTGTTGCCCTTGATCTCCCGCTTCGCGCCGCTGCTCTCGATCTGCGACCCCGACACCGGAATGCCCTCCGCCGCGAACACCGCGCGGGCGCGCTTCTCGACGTCGTCGACCGAGCCCTCCACCGTGGACTCGGCGCCACGGCTGGTCAGGTAGATCCCGGTACCCGCGCCCGCTGCTGCGGTCGCAGCCAGGCAGCCGGGCAGCGCTCCCCCGAGACCGACGAGGATGAGGCAGAGCGCACGCCGGTCCGATGAGGAGGCCATGTCATCCAACGTAGGTGATCCGGGCATGGGCGTCACGGGCGACCGCTCGCCACGAAAGGGTGCGTCACCACCTCCGGTTGCGTCCGCGACCATCGCCGCGGAGAATGGGTCCCGGCTCGCCGCGCGCGGCGCGCCGGAAGGAAAGCGATGGGCCTGCGTACGACCGGTCCGGCTCCCGGCGGTGAGCCGATCGGCTACGGCGCCCCGGCGACATCGCGGCTGGCGGTCTGGGTGCCGGCGATCTACGCGGCGGTCTCCGCTCCCTGGATCGCGTTCTCCGACGCGTTCCTCGCCAAGGTCGCACCGTCCATCCAGGACGTCGCCTGGTGGTCCACCGTGAAGGGGTTGGGGTTCGTCGTGGTGACGACCCTGGTGCTCCACGCCGGGCTCCGCTGGGCGATCGGCCGGGAGCGCCGCGCCGAAGGGGCGCTGCGCAGCGCCGTGCGGCGGTACGACCTGCTCGCGGAGCACACGCGCGACATCATCCTGTTCATCCGCCGGGCGGACGGGCGCATCCTCGACGCCAACGCGGCGGCAGCCGCAGCGTACGGCTGGTCGCGCGCGGAGCTGCGCGGGATGACCGTGTTCGACCTGCGCACCCCGGGGGCGGCCGGGCTCACCGCGGCCCAGATGTCCGCCGCCGACACCGAGGGCATCCGGTTCGAGACCGAGCACCTCCGGCGGGACGGCACCACCATTCCCGTCGAGGTCAGCTCGCAGGGAGCGCTGCTCGACGGCGAGCGCGTGCTCGTCAGCGTCGTGCGGGACGCGACCGGGCGGCGCGCGACCGAGGAGGCGCTGCGCGAGAGCGAGGAGCGCCTCGCGCTCGCCATCGATGCGGCCGGGCTCGGGACCTTCCACGCCGTCCCGTACGGTCGCCTCGGGCTGTCGCCGCGCTGTCGCGAGATCTTCGGGATGGCGGACGGGTCGTCGGTCCCGGACTTCGAGGCGTTCCTCTCGCTCGTCCACCCCGACGACCGCGAGGCGGTCCGCGCCGCGGCGGCGCGGTGGACGGATCCGGCATGGTGACGGACGGTACCAGCAGCAGTACCGGATCGTCCGCCCGGACGGGACCGTCCGCTGGGTCTCCTCGCACGGCATGGCGCGGTTCGCGGAGGTGGACGGGGTCCGCCGACCGGTCCGGCTCGTCGGGACGCTCCTCGACATCACCGAGGTCAAGGCGGTGCAGGTCCAGCTCATGCAGTCCGACCGGCTCGCGTCGGTCGGCACTGGTCGCGGCCGGCGTCGCGCACGAGATCAACAACCCGCTCGCCTACCTCAGCGCCGCGCTGGAGTTCCTCGACGAGCACGCGGAGGAGCTCGGCGCCCCCACGCTCCGCGCCGAGGTGCTCCGCGCGCTCGCCGAGGCGCGCGAGGGCGCCGAGCGGGTCCGGCACGTCGTGCGCGACCTCCGGACCTTCTCGGGGGTCCGGGAGGAGCGCCAGGCCCGGGTGGAGCTCGGGCCCGTCCTCGAGTCGGCGCTCCACGTCGCCGCGAACGAGCTCCGCTACCGGGCGCGGATCGTCCGCGAGTACGGTCCCGCGCCGGCGGTGATGGCCGACGAGGCGCGCCTCGGCCAGGTGGTGCTGAACTTGCTCATGAACGCGGCGCAGGCGATCCCGGACGGGCAGCACGACGATCACGAGATCCGGGTCGTCACCGCGACCGACGCGCGCGGGCGCGCGGTCGTCGAGGTGCGCGACACCGGCAGCGGGATCCCGCCCGAGATCGCCGACCGGATCTTCGACCCGTTCTTCACCACCAAGCCCCAGGGTGTCGGCACCGGGCTCGGGCTCTCGATCTGCCGGGGCATCATCCTCGCCCTCGGCGGCGAGATCGCGGTCGAGAGCCGGGCCGGCGGCGGCACGGTCGTGCGCGTCGCCCTGCCGCCAGCGCCCTCCCAGCCGGCCGAGCGCGCCGCCCCTTCGCCCGCCGCCTCCCCTGGCCGGAGGGGCCGCGTCCTCGTGGTGGACGACGAACCCGCCGTGGCGGCCGCGATCCGCCGCGTGCTCGCGTCCCAGCACGAGATCGTGGTGGCCGGCTCCGCGGAGGAGGCGCTCGCGACGATCGGGCGTGGCGAGCGCTTCGACGCGATCCTCTGCGACCTCATGATGCCCGGGATGACCGGGATGGACCTTCACGACGCGCTCGCGCGGCTCGTGCCGGAGCAGGCGGGTCGCATCGTCGTGCTGACCGGCGGAGCCTTCACCGACCGCGCGCGCGAGTTCCTCGACCGGGTGCCCCTCCCCTGCTGCGAGAAGCCGTTCGAGTCCCGGAGCCTGCGGGAGATGGTCCGCAAGGTCGTCGGATGAGGCGAGGACAGAACGGTTCGCGGACGGGCCTCACGCCTGGAACTTGCGCACCAGCTTGGTGATGACGCCAGGCAGCGAGCGAACCCGCACGCTGCGGCCCGCCTCGTCGAACGTCTCCGAGAGGACGCGCGCGGTCTCGTACACCTCGCCGATGAGCCCCTGATGCGCGTAAGGGATGAGCAGCTCGGCCTCGACCATCTGCGCCTCGAAGAAGTCGAGCACGGCCCGACGGAGCGCGGCGACGTCCTCGGGCGCGTGCGCCGAGAGCAGGATCGCCTCGGGGAACCTCGCCTTCAAGGCGCGCCGGGCGGCCTCGTCGAGCTGGTCGATCTTGTTGAGCAGCAGGAGGCTCGGCACCTCGGCCGCGCCGATGTCACGCAGGACGGCCTTGGTGACCTCGAGCTGGGCCTCGCAGGTCGGGTCGGAGGCGTCCACGACGTACAGCAGCAGCGAGGCTTCCAGCGCTTCGTCGAGCGTCGAGCGAAACGAGGCGACCAGATCGTGCGGCAGCTGCCGGAGGAAGCCCACCGTGTCCGACACGAGCACGCGAGGACGGGACTCCGGCTGCAGCGCCCGCACCGTCGTGTCGAGGGTCGCGAACAGCCGGTCCGCGACCAGCACCTCGCTGCCGGTGAGCGCCCGCATCAGCGACGACTTGCCGGCGTTGGTGTAGCCGACCAGCGCCACCCGCAGCTGATCCTTGCGCGCGAAGCGGCGCTGGTCCTGCTCCCGCTGCACCGCCGCCAGCCCCTCGTTCAGCTCCGCCAGGCGGTCGCGGATCTTGCGTCGATCGAGCTCGACCGCGGAGTCGCCCGCTCCCCGTCCCTGCTGGCGCTCCGAACGGCCCGCCGACTCCCGCAGCCGCGGCGAGAGGTACTTCAGCCGGGCGATCTCGACCTGCATGCGCGCCTCGCGGCTGCGGGCGTGGCGGTGGAAGATGTCGACGATGACGCCCGTGCGGTCGAGCACCACCGCACCGGTCGCCTTCTCCAGATTGCGCAGCTGGCTCGGTGACAGCTCGTGGTCGACCACCACCACCGTGGGCTTCTCCCCGACCACGGCCTGCGGCTCGGCGCCGGCGGCCTTCTCGTCGGCGGCGTCCTCATCGTCGGCGGCCTCTGCCTCCCAGCGCTCCTTCGCCTTCGAGGTGCGGTCGGCGGCCCCCGAGGCGATGACGCCCGGCCCTCCGGTGAGGTTGGCGAGCTCCTTCAGCTTTCCCGTGCCGAGCACCGTGCCCGCACCGGTCCCGGCGCGCCGCTGGCTGAGCGTGGCGACCGTCTCGTAACCGAGCGTGTGCACGAGCCTGCGGAGCTCGGCGAGGTGCGTGGCGTGCTCGAGGTCCGACACCTCTGGCAGCTGGACGCCGACGAGGACGGCACCGGGCCGATCGGCGATGGAGTTCGACATGAGGGCCTCGTGTACCAGTTCGCGGGCCGACGTGCGATGCCCTGCCCGTACGCGCCCGTTTACCGGGGCAGCAAGGGCAGCGGAGCCACGCTCGCGCCCGCCTCGGGCGGCGTGTGCGCCACGTTCATGACCATGGAGACCGTGGTGAAGTAACCGATCAGCGTCACGAGGTCGATCACACCGCGTTCGCCGAACGCCTCGACGCAGCGCGCGATAGGTGGCGTCGCTCACGCCACGGTTCAGCTGCAGCTCGGTCGTGAAGTCGTAGGCAAGCTCCTCCTCCGGGCTCATCGCGGTGGGGCGCCGGCCCTCGCGCAAGGCCTCGATCGTCTCCGCCGCCGTCCCCGCCGCGACCGAGAGAGGGACGTGCGTGGCCCACTCGAACTGCTGCGTCCACGCGCGCGACACGACGAGCATGACGAACTCGTTCACGCGGCGAGAGAGGGCACTCTCGAACCGCAGGTACTCGCCGACCTTCTGCAGGCGCGCCATGAGCTGCGGGCTCCGCAGCAGCGGGATGAACGGACCCTTCACTCCCTTGCGCGGGCCGGCGATGAGCTCGTCCGCGGCGGCGCGCTGGGCGTCGTCGAGCTGGTCGCGCGGAATGGCGGGCATGCGTTCGTTCGCCTCGGTCATGTTCGTTCTCCTGGTTCGAGAGAGCGCGTGAGCGCGGGAGCGGAGGCGGGGGCGGACCCGAGGACGAGCGCCATCACGCCGAGCAGCAGGACGGCTGCCGCGATGCCGTGGGGAAGCGCGACGCTCGGCGAGGAGGAAGAGCCGAGGGACGTCACCAGCGACGGCCCGACGAGCTGACCGACCGCGAACGCGGCGGTCATCGCCGCGATCAGCCGGGGGGCCGACGCGCCCGCGATCCTTCGGGCCTCCTGGATCCCCGCCATGGTCACGACCATGAACGTCCCCCCGACGCAGACCGCGCACCCGAGCAGGGTCGGGACGCTCATCCTGAGCGCGGGGGCCAGCACGCCCGCTGCCATGACGACCTGCGCTCCCGCCCAGAGCCTTCGCGGCGGCAGGTCGCGCCACCAGCGGGACGCCGCCAGGGTCGACGCGGCAGCGGCGAGGCCGAACACGGGCCACGTCCACGCGAACACGGCGGGATCGGGGACGACCTGGCGCGCCACGGCGGGCAGGAACGTCGCCGGGACGATGTAGCCGAAACCGAACGCCCCGTACGCCAGCACGAGCCGCGGGGTGCTCGCGGGCAGCGCCGCCCGCGGGCCGGCGCCGCGCGGCGATGCCGCGACGGAGGGCTCCGAGCCGAGCGGGCTCCAGCAGACGATCGCGGCCGCCGCCGAGCACGCGGCGAGGAGGAGCCACGCCGCGTCGGGCGAGCCGTCCCGGACGCCCGTCGCGAGCCCGACGAGCCCGCAGGCGAAGATCCCGATGCCGACGCCGGAGTACACCCAGCCCGCCCACGCGGCGCGGCCCCGCGCGGCGAGGAGCGGCAGCACCCACGACGACACGCCGACGAGGACGAACGCGCTCGCCACGCCGGCGAGGAACCGCAGCGCGACCCACAGCGGGAGCGCCTCGGTGAGCCCCATGCCGGCCGTGAGCGCCGCGACGGTCGCCAGCCCCACCCGCGCGGCGCGACCGGGCGACGGGTTCGAGACCATGCAGAGGACGGCGCCGACGAGGTAACCGAGGTAGTTCGCGCGCGCGAGCGAGCCCCCCTGGGCGAGCGAGACCATGCCCGCCTGCTGCATGAGCGGCAGCAGCGGGGTGAATGCGAAGCGGCCGACGCCCATCGCCGACGCCAGGCCGACGAGCCCGATCAGGGCAGCCCGAGCGGGCGACACGCGGCGAGCGTCGTCGGTCATTACCCCGGATGTTAATGGCGCGATCGACTCTGCGATATGCCGCCGCACCGCTTGCGGCCGAGGCGAGCGCCTCTTCGAGGCGATCCGCGCACGCGCGACCATGCCCTCGAGGGGATCGTGAAGGTTTCCCGGACGGCCCATGCGGTTTACGTCGGTTTCGGGCGTGCCCTCCCGAGCGTAGCCTCCACGCCATGTACAACGCGAAAGCCTACTCGGTCGCCAGCGCGACCTCCCCGCTTGCCCGCACCACGGTCTCCCGCCGCGATCCGACCGCCCACGACGTCCAGATCCAGATCCTGTTCTGCGGGATCTGCCACTCCGATCTCCACACCGCCCGCAACGAGTGGAGCGGCGTGATGCCCACGGTCTACCCGTGCGTCCCCGGCCACGAGATCGTCGGACGCGTCACGAAGGTCGGCTCCGCGGTCACCCGGTTCAAGCAGGGCGACCTCGCCGGGGTCGGGTGCCTGGTCGACTCGGATCGCACCTGCCCCGAGTGCAAGGCAGGCCTCGAGCAGTTCTGCCCGGACGGAACCCTCACCTACAACGCGCGGGACAAGCACCTCGGGGGCGTCACCTACGGTGGCTACTCCGACAGCGTGGTGGTCGACGAGCGCTTCGTCCTGCGCGTTCCTTCGAACCTCGATCTCGCGGGAGCCGCGCCTCTCCTCTGCGCCGGGATCACGACCTACTCGCCCATGCGCCACTGGGGCGTCACCCAGGGCAAGAAGGTGGGCGTGGTCGGTCTCGGCGGGCTGGGTCACATGGGCGTGAAGATCGCTCATGCCCTCGGAGCCCAGGTCGTCGCCTTCACGACTTCGCCCGGCAAGAAGGAAGACGCGCTCCGCCTCGGCGCCCACGAGGCCGTCGTCTCCCGCAACGCCGACGAGATGCGGAAGCACGCCGGCAGCTTCGACTTCATCCTCGACACCGTCTCCGCCGATCACGACCTCGACGCGTACATCCAGCTCCTGCGTCGCGACGGCAACCTCACCCTCGTCGGCGCGCCGGAGAAGCCTCTCGCCATCTCCGCCTTCGGCCTCCTGTTCGGGCGTCGAAGCCTCTCCGGATCGCCCATCGGCGGCATCCGCGAGACGCAGGAGATGCTCGACTTCTGCGGGACGCACGGCATCACGGCCGACGTCGAGGTCATCCCCATCCAGAAGGTCAACGAAGCCTACGAGCGACTGCTCAAGTCGGACGTGAAGTACCGCTTCTCCATCGACATGGCTTCTCTCGAGGCCGAGTAGCGGGCAGGGAGCCTCCCGGCACGTGCGCTTCGCGCAGGAACGCGCTCGCTGGCGTCTCCCGATCGGCTCGCGTAAGTAAACCTTCACGATGGCGTTCACTCCGCTCAATGCCCTGAACTCGTTCATCGCGGTCGCGCGGCACCGCAGCTTCGCGGCTGCTGCGAGGCATCTCGGCGTCTCCACCTCCGCGCTGAGCCAGTCCGTTCGGCAGCTCGAGGCGCGCCTCGGCGTCACGTTGCTCACGCGGACGTCGCGGACCGTGGCGCTCACGGACGCGGGGCAGCGCCTCCTCGAGAACTCGGGCGCGGCGGTGGATCAGGCGCTCGAATCCCTGAAGACGGTGTCCGCGCGGCCCGGTGAAGTCACGGGCCGGGTCCGGCTCTCGGTGCCGACGCCCGCGGTGGCGCTCCTCGTCGCTCGACTGCTGCCGCGGTTCGTCCAGCGGTATCCGAAGGTGGAGGTCGAGGTTCAGGCCGAGAACCGGTTCGTGAACATCGTCGCCGAGGGGCTCGACGCGGGTATCCGCCTGTCGGAGGCCATCGAGCGCGACATGGTCCAGGTCCGGCTCACGGAGCCGGGCCGGTTCGTCGTCGCTGGCGCTCCCTCGTACCTCGCCCGACGCGGCACCCCGGAAAAGCCCCCGGACCTCCTGCAGCACGACTGCCTCTGCATCCGCGCGTCCCCCAGCGCAGCGCCGGTACGCGTGGGAGCTCGAGCGCGGGCGGAAGACGTGGCGCATTCCCGTCCAGGGAACGGTCACGACGAACGACACCGAGCTGATGCGACTCCTCGCCGTGGCGGGAGTGGGCCTCCTCTACGCGTTCGAGCCCCAGATCGCGGACGAGCTGCGCCGCGGGAGCCTGCGCCTCGTCCTCGAGCCCTACGCCGCGGCGGTGCCCGGGTTCTTCCTGTACTTCCCGAGCCGGGCCCAGGTCTCGCCCGCGCTCAGGGCGTTCGTGGACGTCGCCCGCGAGCTGGCGGGACCATCGAAGCAGCGGGTGAGCTGAGGGAACGTGAAACAATCGCCTCCGTTCGCCGCGGCGACGCCCGGGACCCTCACGCCTCGCGCGCCGCGCGCAGCATCGCCTCGAGCGAGCGCTCCACGTCGGCGTCGGTCGTCGCCCACGACGAGACGCTGATCCGCATCGCGACGTGGCCCTGCCAGGTCGTGCCGCCGCACCAGCACGTGCCGTCGCGCTGGATGGCGGCGATGACGCGCCGGGTGCGGTCGGCGTCGCCGAAGGAGACGAGCACCTGGTTCAGCACGACGTCGTTCAGGACCCGGTGGCCCGCCGCGGCGAGCCCGTCCGCGAAGCGCTGCGCCTGGCGGCAGCTCCGCTCCACGAGCTCGGCGATGCCGGAGCGGCCGAGCGCGCGCAGGGCGGCCCACGCCTCCACGCCCCGGGCGCGCCGGGACAGCTCGGGCGTGTACTCGGCGGGATCGCGCAGGAGCCCCTCGGGCAGGTACGCCGCGCTCATGCCCATCGCGCCCCGCAGCGCGCCCTCGTCGCGCACGAGCGCGACGCCGCTGTCGTACGGGACGTTCAGCCACTTGTGCAGGTCGGTCGCCCAGGAGTCCGCGTCCTCGAGGCCGCGGGCGAGCGCGGCGCGCCCTGGAGCCGCCCGCGCCCAGAGCCCGAAGGCGCCGTCGACGTGGACCCACGCGCCGCGGGCGCGGGCCCGCGCGACCAGCGCCTCGGCGGGGTCGAAGGCCCCGGTGTTCACGTTGCCGGCCTGGAGGCACACGATCGTCCGCGGGCCCACCGCCGGGAAGGCGTCGGCGCGCATGCGGCCCTGCCCGTCCACGGGGACCACGGCGACGCGGGACCGGCCGAGACCGAGCAGCGCGAGGGCCTTGAGGACGCTCACGTGCGCCTCGGCGCCGACCACGACCTCGAGCTCGGGCGCCGAGAAGAGCCCTCGCGCCTCGACGTCCCAGCCCTGGCGCGCGAGGAGCGCGTGGCGCGCGGCCGCGAGCGCCGTGAAGCTCGCGAGCGTCGCGCCGGTGACGAAGCCACCCGCGGTGCCCGCCGGCAGCGCGAGCGCCTCGACGATCCAGCGGAGCGCGACGGCCTCGACCCGCGCGGTGCCGGGCGTCACGTCGGAGCGGGCTGAGTTCTGGTCCCACGCGGTGGCGAGGACGCTCGCCGCGACCGTCGCCGGGAGCGCGCCCCCGATGACGAACCCGAAGAAGCGCGGGCCCGCGGTGGCCATGGTGGCGGGGCCCACGAGCTCGTCGAGGTCCGCCAGGATCGCCGCCGCGTCGGCCGGCTCGCCCGGCAGCGGCACCTCGAGCGCCGCGAGGCGCTCGATCGCCGCGGCGGACGGCGCGACGGGCCGGTCGCCGAGGGAATCGAGGTAGCGCGATGCGCGGAGGGCCGCATCGCGGAGCAGCGCGGCCGCGTCGGACGGGGGCATGCGGTCGGTTCTATCCGAAGGCGGAGGCGACGGCACGCGGCCGGGCGGACGCGGCGTTCGCCGCGATCGTCACCACCTGCCGACCGAGGGCGTGGTGCGCGCGTGCGGCGCGCTCGCGGAAAGGATAGACGATCTCAGGATCGAGACCGGGGATGGCCCGGCCGCGACCAGCCGCCGAGAGCCGACGCACACCGAGCCAGGAGACGACGCGATGCCGACGCCGACGCTGCTCCAAGGGGTCCTGATCGGGGCCCTCGCCACGCTGTTCATGGACGTCCTCAACTTCGCGGGCTCGCGGACCGGAGCGGTCGGCCTGTTCCGGCCGGCGTTCCTCGGGCGCTGGGTGGGTCACATGTTCCGGGGGACGTTCACCCACAGCGACATCCGGGCGGCGCCTCGGATCCGGTGGGAGCTCGCGCTCGGTGAGCTGGCGCACTACTCGATTGGCGGGGCGCTGGGCGCGTTGTACGTCCTGCTCTCGGACGCCAGCGGGGTGTCCCCCGCGCGGATGGGGTGGGCCGTCGCGTACGGCGCCCTCACGACGGTGTTCGCGTGGTTCCTCATGTTCCCGTCGTTCGGGTTTGGCGTGTGCGGGAAGGCGGGCCCGCCGGCGATGGCGCCGATGCGAACGAGCACGTACAACCACGTGAACTTCGGCCTGGGCCTGGGACTCCTGGTGAAGCTGTTGACTTGATTGGTCCGGGGGACGGCGGCATGCCGCCCGTCGGATGGAAGGCAGCGGAGGCGGGCACTCAGAGCCCGAACCCCTGCGTGAGGACGGTCGCCCAGTGGTTCAGCGCGAGACCGACGAGCGTCAGCGTCCCCGCGAGAGCTCCTGCGCGGAGCGCGGACCACCTCGGGCGGCGTCGCGCGGCAGCGCGGCGGACGCGGCGCCGATGATCCCCGCACCCGGGACCCGAGACGTAGGTCGTAGAGCCCCGCCCAAGGCTCGTACTCGAGCGGGCAGTCGTGGGGATCCACGTGATGAATCGCGGTGAGCCTCGAGCTGCCGTTCGCAAGGTAGAGTCGAGCGTGGGTCGGTGGGGAAGGGGCAGGTCCCGACCGCGCCTCAAGGTCGAGTAGGACCCGAGGTGGACGAGCACCGGATAGGCTTTCGCGTGCCGCACGTAGAAGGAGAAGTTCCCCTGGTGGCGATCGCCCCCGCGACGACCGTGGCTCGTGACGGCGAGTCAGCCGCCGCGGGACGATCGAGCGTGGCCACGCCACGCGATGCCGTCGTCGTTGGGCTCGCGCGGCCGTTCGCGCGCGGGCGGTCCGCCTGCGGGCGATGAACGCGGCGGTGGCCGTCACCAGACACCCGCGAGGCGCGACCCGTGCTTCACGCCGTGGCCGGGCTTACCCACGAGCAACGGCCAGATGTGAAGGTAGCCCCTCGGGCGGAGCACCAGGAACTTGGGGTCCTCACGACGCACCGGTGCTCACGCATCGGAGCGTATTGATACGAGGGTGACGGCAGGTCGTCAAACGATATGTCCACATCGCGCCGGACGAGCATCCGCGACGCGTCAGGTGACAGCGCGCCGCGCGCGGCCGTCGGCTCCCACGTCGCGGTTCGTTCGAGGTCGGGCACGTCCGGGCATGCCGCGGGGTGCCCCGGAGCTCTCAGCAGCAACCGTCCGACGACTCGATGGGCGTGCGCTCACGCGGAACGCCTCTCGCGTGCGTTGTCTCTCTGTGAATCCTCCATGCTCGAGGACCTCGTCTCCGCCGCCGTGTTCTTCGCCGGGTGGTACCTCCTGCAGCGGTTCGTGCTGCCCCGCTCGGGCGTAGCGACCTGAGGGGTCACCGTACCGGCGTCCGGGAGACCGCTGAAGACGAGACGACGCGCGGTGGGTGCTAGGTCGTTTCCTGGCGCCGGGTCGAGGATCGCATCTCGCCGCCTCACATGTCGGGGGCGCGCGCCAGCCGTCCCGCTCCCGGGTATCCTCCTCGCATGCCGAGCCCCCGACCCGCGCAGCTGCTCGTCGTCCGTCACGGCGAGACGACCTGGAACGGAGCGGGTCGCATCCAGGGGCACCTCGACAGCCCGCTCACCCCGCGCGGCGTGGCGCAGGCGCGTGCGGTCGGCGCGCGGCTCGCGCGGGAGCGCATCGGCGCGCTGTACAGCAGCGACCTCGGCCGCGCGCAGGAGACGGCGCGGGAGATCGCGGCCGTGACCGCTCTCCCGGTCCGGATCGACGTTCATCTGCGCGAGCGGTCGTTCGGCGTGCTCGAGGGCAAGACCTGGGACGAGATCGCGACGGAGCACCCGATCGACGCCCGGCTGCTGCGCGAGGACCCGTTCCGTCCCGCCCCGCGCGGCGAGAGCCTGGCGCAGTTCCGGGATCGCGTGACGGAAGCGCTCCGGCGCATCGCGGAGGAGGCGAGCGCCGAGCGGGTCGGGATCGTCACGCACGGCGGCGTGCTCGGGGTGCTCTATCGCACGGCGATGGGCCTCGCGCTCGACACGCCGCGGACGTACACGACGCCGAACGGCGGGGTGAACCACCTCCGGTTCGTCGAGGGGCGATGGGTGATCGACCGCTGGGCGGACGTGGAGCACCTCGCGGACGAGGCGTTCGACGATTCCGGGTAGCGGCCTGACGCGACTGCGGGCCGAGGTGCCCGGCGGCACCTCATCGCTCGCCCTCCCGAGTCCTCACGGACGAACGCGGATGACCGTCTTCCCCGCGCGCCGCTCGGTCGAGTTGAAGGCGGCGACTGCTTTGTCGAGGGTCGAGACGTTGCCGATGTTCGTCTGCAGTCGTCCGTCCCGCACCCGCTGGACGATCTCACTTAGTTGGGCACGATCGGACTCGACAACGAAGTCGATCGCAAGGCCGTCGGAGGGCCGCGCCTCGGCCGGCCCGACGATGGACACCAGTGTTCCTCCGGCTCGAATCAGGCCTGCGGACCGCTTCTGGATGTCGCCGCCGATGACGTCGAACACCAGATCGACTTTGGCGACGTCTTCCAGCGTGTCGCTGTCGAGGTCGACAAACTCCCGCGCGCCGAAGTCGAGCGCCTTCTGACGGTCGGCGGCGCGTCCGGTGCCGATGACGTGGGCGCCGGCCGCACGTGCGAGTTGCGTCACCATCGACCCGACTGCGCCGGCCGCGCCGTGCGCGATTACGCTCTGCCCCGCCCGAAGGCGGCCGTGCTCGAAAAGTCCCTGCCACGCGGTGAGGCCCGAGATTGGCAGGCTCGCGCCCACAGTGAAGTCAACGTCGCCCGGCAGCGGCGCGAGGTTGCGTGCCTCGAATCGACACATACTCGGCCAGGGTGCCGTCGCGATACCAGTCCGCGAGGCCGAACACTCGCTGTCCTACCGACAGTCCCGTCGTGCCGTAGCCGAGGGCGGTGACCACTCCGGCCAGCTCGTGGCCGGGGATCGACGGTGTTCGGTCACGGTCGCGGCGATCGGTCCAGGTCGAGGGCCATTCCAGCTCAGTCGGGACGAATCCCGACGCATGAATCTGAACGATGACGTCGTTTATCGCTGCCGCCGGCTCGGGCCGCTCGGTCAGCTTCATCCCGGCCGTTCCCGCCGCCTGATCCGTCACAACGATTGCCTTCATGGGAATTGTCTCCTCGGCTCATTCGTCCGAAAGCATCCAGAACGCGTGCGCCGTTGGCTTGAGCCCGTCCCGATAGTCGGCCGTGTCGGCGTGCGCCGCGCAAAAGAGACGGGGTGGAGAGGAGCGGGCCCAACCCCAAGACGGCCGAACTCGCGCAAACGAGAAGAGGCCGAGAGGCAGGAGCTCAGTCAATCACCGAAGCACAAGCCCGGCGTGCCCTGCGGCACGGCGCATTCCCTGGACGCGGCCCGCGTCGCATTCACGGATGGTTTGAACATCAGCGCGCAATCACAGCTCGCACCGATGCGTCTCTACATATTCACCGAACGTCTGGTGCGAAACGGAAGCTCGCGGGTTTCCTTCCTATCTCGCGCCCGCGTCGGGGTCGGGACGACCTGGCCGAGGACGATCCGCGGGTCGCCGTTGCCTCACCATGATCCCGTGACGGACTCACCGTGAAAGGTGTGGCAAGTTCGCCTGTGCGCAAGCGCCCGTTGACGCCACGTCGTGACACTCAGCGCAACTCGAACTCGCCGTGCGGTCCTCCATTGCTGGGAGGCTCCGAGCGGACTCAAGCTTCCGGGGAGGATTTCATGCCTGCATCCGCGCGCCGTTTCGCGCTTGCTGCTTCCGTGTGTTTCCTGCTCGCCGCCTGCGGCGGCGGCGGTGGCTCCAACGACAACCCGAACCCGAACCCTGGAGCTCCGCCGGCGGCGCCGACCGCGCTCGTCGCCACACCTGGCAGCGCCCAGGTGACGCTCACGTGGGCGACGGTGACCGGCGCGACGTCGTACAATCTCTACTTCGGAACGAGCGCCGGCGTCACGAAGACGAGCGGCACGAAGATCCAGGGCGTGACGAGCGGGTACGTCCACGCCGGCCGCACGAACAACACGACCTACCACTACGTCGTCACCGCCGTGAACGCGGGCGGCGAGTCCGCGGTCTCCAGCGAGGCGAGCGCCACGCCGGCGGTGAACCCGGCCCCCGCGGCGCCGACGAACGTGGCGGCCGCGCCGGCCAACGCCCAGGTGACCGTCAGCTGGGATCCGGTCGCGGGCGCGACCTCGTACACGGTGTACGAGGGAGGCCCGACCGTCTCGAAGTCGGCGCACGCCGCGGTGGTGACGAGCGCCACGAGCCCGGTCGTCCGCTCCGGCCTCGCGAACGGTACCGCCTACTACTACGTCGTGACGGCGAGCAACCTGAACGGCGAGTCGACCGACTCGCGCGCGGGTGAGCGCTACGCCCTTCCCTGCGCCCGCCGCCCCGGCGGGCGTGGTCGCCGTGGCCGGCGACGCACAGGTCACCCTCACCTGGACTGCGGTGGCCGGCGCGACCTCCTACAATGTGTACCGGGCGACGTCGACCGGGGTCACGAAGTCGAACGGCACGAAGTCCGCGGGCGTGTCGAGCGGCGTCGTCCAGACCGGCCTCACGAACGGCACGACCTACTACTACGTCGTGACCGCGGTGAACGCGGGCGGTGAGTCCGCCGACTCTTCCGAGGTGAACGCGCGGCCCCTGCCGCCCGCCCCCGCCGCGCCGACCGGCGTCGCCGCCGTCGGCGGCGACGGGAAGGTCACCGTCACGTGGAACGCCGTGTCCGGCGCGACCTCCTACAACGTCTACCGGTCCGATCACCACCGGCGTGACGAAGTCGAACGGCACGAAGTTCGCGAGCGTCACGAGCCCGCTCGTCGCAGACGGGCCTCTCGAACGGCACGGCCTATTACTACGTGGTCACGGCCGAGAACCTCGGCGGCGAGTCGGCCGACTCCGCGCAGGCGAGCGCAGCGCCGCAGACGCGTCCCGGCGGCCCCCGCGAACGTCGCGGCCGTGGCGGGCAACGGCCAGGTCACCATCACCTGGAACGCCGCGGCCGGCGCGACGTCGTACAACCTGTACCGATCGACGACGACGGGCGTCACGAAGTCGAACGGCATGAAGTTCGCCGGCGTCTCGAGCGGCGTCGTCCAGACCGGCCTCACGAACGGGACGACCTACTACTACGTGGTCACCGCGGTGAACGGCGCCGGTGAGTCGGCGGACTCGTCGCAGGCGAGCGCGATGCCGCTGCCGCCGGTCCCCCGGGGCCCCGATCGGCGTCGTCGCGACGCCCGGCGACGGCCAGGTCACGCTCACGTGGAGCGCGGTGTCCGGCGCCAGCAAGTACAACGTGTACCGAAAGCTCGGGTCTGCGCCGACGACGTCCGTCTACGACTTCAAGGACGCGAACGTGACGAGCCCGCGCACCCAGACGCTCGCGAACGGGTCCATCTACCTACTTCGTCGTGACCGCCGAAAACGTCAGCGGCGAGTCAATCGCGTCGTACAACGCGGTGAGCGCGACCCCCTCGGCCGGCGCCGGGTACAACATCTCCGGCACGGTGAACGGGCCGCACGCGGGCGGGGTCACGATGGCGCTGAGCGGTACCGCGAGCAGGACGGCGACGACCGCGCCGAACGGCGCGTACAGCTTCGCGGGGCTGCCGGTGGGCTCGTACGTGGTGACGCCGTCGCTCGTGGGCTACTCGTTCGATCCGCCGGTCCCGACCGTCACCATCTCGACGTCGAACCAGACCCAGGACTTCTCGCAGTCGAGCATCGTCCCTGCGTACACGATCTCCGGCTCGATCGCTTACTCGGGCTCCCGGACCGGCCGGATCTACGTCTGGGCGCTCCCGAGCGGTTGCAGCTCGACCGAGTGCGCCGCGGCCAGCACGAGCGTGAGCCGGACCGGCAGCTCGACTCCGTACTCGATCCGCGGGCTCACGTACGGCGCGTACACGATCATCGCTCGGCTCGACAACCTGGGGTACGGGAACGAGCACGCGACGAATCCGAAGGGTCAGGCCGGACCGGTGACGACGTCGCTGAACGTGACGACCCAGAATCTGGCGCTGTCCGATTCCTCCGACCCCGGCGCTCGACTGCGCCGACCGGGGCATCGGCGATGCCGGGAGTTGGCGGCGTGTTCGTGATCTGGGACGCCCCGGTTGACGGGAACGGGCTCCAGATCCCGACGAGCTACCTGGTCACGTGGGGGAGCGACACGGCCGCGACGAACCTCGGCAGCAAGGTCGTCCCCGCGCTCATGAATAACTGGGTCATCGTCGACCTCGGGAGCGGGACGTACTACTTCAAGGTGTAGCACGCCCAGCTCAACGGGAGCGACAGCGCCGCGGCCGAGACCGGTGCGGTGGTGGTCGGCGCGGCCGGCTCGGGGTACTCGGTCTCCGGGACGGTGACGCGTCCGAGCGACACCACCGGCGCGCTCTACGTCGTCGTCACCGACGACATGGACGTGTTCCAGTGGGTGCGGATCCCGAGCCCTGCGGTTTCGCAGTCGTTCACCGTGGCGGGCGTTCCGAACGGAAACTACGGCGTCTACTTCCTCCTCGACGTCAACGGGAACGGGTACATCGACGACGGTGATACCCAGGCCGAGTCGACGGTGACGGTGTCGAACGCGAACGTCACCGGGAAGAACGCCACGCTCGCCGACGCGGGGTATTGGGCGAAGCTGAGGACGAGCCACGGCAAGCAGAGCGGGTCGTCGGGCGAGTGGTACAACCTCACCTTCCAGGTCCAGAGCGTGTCGAAGCAGGTCGCGTCAGTCGCGATCCTCTCCGGGCAGGGAGTGCCGCTCCCGTTCGACCTGCCCAAGAAGCCGTGGAGCTTCGAGGCCTGGACGAACGGCGGCATGACCCGGCCCACGATCGGCGACGCGTACGAGGTCGAGGTCGTCTATGCGGACGGCACGAAGGAGACCGGGACGATGAGCGTCACCGGCGTCTCGGACGCCTTCCCGCAGAACCTCACCGTGCAGACGACCACGCCGGGCTCCGCGAGCATCCCGCTCCTCAAGTGGGAGGCGCCCCTGGTGTCGCCGCCCGGCGGCTACAACTACCGCGTCGGCTTCTTCTCGAACGCGCAGTGGTGGTACCCGGACTCTGACGTGGGCCTCCCGCCCACGACCACCTCCGTCCTCTACAACGCGGATTGGACCGCGAACCCGGCGGCGCTCGCCGCCGGGGTGACGTACTCGTGGTACGTTACGGTCCGCGACGTCTACGGGAACGAGGCGCAGATGCAGCAGAACTACACGGTCGCGTCCGCTCCCGCTCCCGCGGGCGATAGCGCCGCGTTTGCCGGAGCGCTCGGGGACCTGGAGCGCCTGCTCCTTCACCGGCGCGTCGTATCAGGCGGAGACGCTCGTCGTCAGCGGTTTGAACGCCACGAGGAGCGTCACGGACTTCGGGGCGCTCGACTCGACCTGCTCCGGGAGCGGTCGCCGGTCTTCAGCATCCCGGGGACCTTCACGGTGGGCTCCGCTGTCAACGCGACGTTCGTCGCCGCCACCGTGACGGCCTACCCGATCGACCTCACGTTCAGCGGAGTCTCGTTCTACGACCTCGCGTACATCGCCCCGAACGGCAGGCTCTACCTCGGCGACTCCAGCGGCACGAACGACGGCTCGAGCCCCGCCACGCGCCCGATAGCGCTCTCCACGTCCGTCGAATTCGTGAAGCGCGGCGCGTCCCCGCCGCCGAGCGTGGACTACTCGTCCGCCATCCAGGGCACCTGGACCGCCTGCTTCGCCGACCCGACCCGGGACTTCTTCATCAACTTCGCGTTCAATGGTTCCGCCGGCACGTACAACGAGTAGTCGTACCCCTCGACGAACGGCACGTGCACGGGGACGGAGATCCTGGAGGCCAGCGAGGTGGTGACCTTCACGCTCGGCGCGGGGGTGTGGTCCCCGTTCGACGGCGGCCCCGACGTCGCCGCGCAGCAGATCGACTACACGCTGAGCGACAGCTCGCAGGCCTTCGACCTCGTGTACATCGACACCGGCGCGGCGCCGAACCTCCTCTACTTCGGCGACACGGACGTGATGATCGGCAATTATCCCGCCGTCATCAACTCGGCGAACCCGTTCACGAAGCAGTAGGCGCCGGCGCGGCACCGACCGGCCCCCTCTCCGCGAACCGGAGAGGGGGCCGCTCGTTCGTGCCGCCGCCGGCCGCGGCTGACGGCGGGCTCATGGGGAACGCTCGTGAAGGTTTCCTGAACGGCCCATGCGCTTTCGCCCGGTTTCCAAGAGGTTGCGTGGCTGGCTAGATTCGATTCGCCCCTCTCGAAGTCGGAGCAGAGAGGAGGTGAACGAGGAGACCCAGCCATGAAGAAGCGAACACTCGGAAGGAGCCACCTCGAGGTCTCGGCCATCGGCCTCGGCTGCATGGGCATGAGCTTCGCCTACGGCACGCCGCCGGATCGGGAGGAGATGATCAAGCTCATCCGCGCCGCCGTGGACCGCGGCGTCACCTTCTTCGACACCGCCGAGGCGTACGGCCCGTTCACGAACGAGGAGCTCGTGGGCGACGCGCTCGCGCCGGTCCGCGAGCCAGGTCGTGATCGCGACGAAGTTCGGCATGAAGCTCGGCACGCACGCGATGGACAGCCGGCCGGAGCACATCCGCGAGGTGGCGGAGGCGTCGCTGAAGCGGCTGCAAGGTCGACTCGATCGACCTCTTCTATCAGCACCGCGTCGACCCCGAGGTGCCCATCGAGGACGTCGCCGGCACGGTGAAGGAGCTGATCCGCGAGGGCAAGGTGAAGCACTTCGGCCTGTCGGAGGCTGGCGTGGCGACGATCCGCCGCGCGCACGCGGTGCAACCGGTCACGGCGGTTCAGAGCGAGTACTCGCTGTGGTGGCGCAAGCCCGAGGAGGAGCTGCTCCCGGCGCTCGAGGAGCTCGGCATCGGCTTCGTGCCGTTCAGCCCGCTCGGCAAGGGGTTCCTGACCGGGAAGATCGACGACAAGACGACGTTCGAGAAGAACGACTTCCGCAACATCGTCCCTCGCTTCACGCCGGAGGCCCGCAAGGCAAACCAGGCGCTGGTCGACCTGCTCGGTCAGGTCGCGAAGCGCAAGGGCGCGACGCCCGGCGCAGATCGCGCTCGCGTGGCTCCTCGCGCGGAAGCCGTGGATCGTGCCGATCCCCGGCACCACCAAGCTCACTCGGCTCGAGGAGAACCTCGGCGCCGCGCGACGTCGAGCTGACGCCCGACGACCTCCACGCCATCGACACCGCCGCCTCGAAGGTCCGTGTCGAGGGCGCGCGGTATCCCGAGGAGCTCGAGAAGCGGACGGGGCTGTGAACGTCCTCATCCCAAGGTCCTCGACTTCATCCACGCCACCAACGAAGTGCTGCTGGCCAGGGGCGTGAAGCTGCCGCTCGAGGGTCAGTCCACGACGACGCCGGAGACGCGGCGAGAGAGGGGGCTGGCCGTGCAGAAGGAGATCTTCGGGGATCGGATCGACGCCATGTACCAGGCGTCGCCCGCCAATCAGCGCCACTTCCAGGAGCTCCTGTCGGCCAACTGCTTCGGCGACTACTGGACCCGGAGCGGCCTGGACGCGAAGACGCGGGAGCTCCTGACCTTCTCCATGCTGGCGGCCCTCGGCGGGGCCGAACCTCAGCTGAAGGGGCACATCCACGGGAACCTCAACGTCGGGAACGACAAGGAGAAGCTGATCGCTGTGGTGACGCAGCTGCTGCCGTACATCGGCTATCCGCGGGCGCTGAGCGCGCTGAGCTGCGTGAACGAGGTGATCCCGGGAGGGCAGCGATAGTTGCCGCTCGTGGCGACGCGACGCGGCCGTGGCGAAATCGAAGGTGGCGCAGATCTCGCGCGGGGGATTCCCGGCATGGGAGAGCGACGGAAGTCACTGCCATGGCTCCTGAACCGCGCAGCCGGAATCGAGCCCGACGAGGCCGGCCGGGCGCTCACCGCCTTCCTGATGTTCTTCCTCGTGCTCGGGAGCTACTTCGCCGTGCGCCCGGTGCGCGAGACCGTCGGCACCGTGCTGGGCAGGAACCGGACGGCAGAGCTCTTCGTCTGGACGTGGGCGCTGGGAGCAGATCTGGCAGGATCGCGAGCCGCGTAGGAAGACTGGCCGGGATCTAGCCGAGAAACTTGAGGCGACTACTCCCGGTCGGCGCAGCGGCTGGCATCGCGGCTGCGTTCAACGCTCCCATCGCCGCCGTAGCGTCGCGATCGAAGAGGTAGTCGGAACCTCGACCAGACCGTCCTGTCGGGAGTGGTCGTCGCGCCGCGTTCGCAGCCATCGTCGAGCGCAGCGTGCTCGGCGTCCATCCAGTCTTCGAGATCCCCGGGCTCTACGGGCTCGAGCACGTGTCGTCGCTGCTGCTCTATGCAGCGCTGGGCTTGTCGCAGCCGTGCGCGCTTCTTCACCGATTCGCTGCTCGCAGTGCGCAAGAGGTTCAAGGGCGCGCGCTACCGTGGGCCCACCCGGCGGTCGGCGGCTTGGCCACGGGCGCGCTGGCCGTGGCGGCGATGGGCGGTTCACACGGGCGGCGTGACCGGCGGAGGCTACGCGACTCTCAGCGCAGCGCTGGCGGGGAAGCTCACTGTCGCGGTGCTCGTCACTCTCTGCCTGCTCAAGATCGCAGCCACGGTGTTCTCGTACTCGAGTGGCGGCGCTGGAGGCATCTTCGCGCCCGCCCTGATGATCGGAGGTATGGCCGGAGGCGCGATGGGCGCCCTGGACATGGCGCTGTTCCACCACTCTGCCGAGTCGATGGGAGCGTTCGCCTTGGTCGGCATGGGGGCGGTCTTCGCCGGAATCATCCGGGCGCCCATCACCTCGGTGCTGATCATCGTCGAGATGACCGGCGGGTATTCGCTGATCCTGCCACTCATGATCTCGAACATGCTGGCGTACGGCATCGCACGTCACTACCGCCCTACGCCCGATCTACGAGGCGCTACTCGAGCAAGACGGCATCCGCCTTCACGAGCTCACGTTGGCCGACCACCTGGAAGGCGTCTCCTTGCACCAGGTGCCCCTCGATACGTCATCCTGCATGACCTTCGAACGAGGGACCGGCGTCGGCGAACTCCTGCAAGTATTGTCGAACCGCACACGCCAGGAGGTCTTCCCGGTGCTCGACGGCCGGCGACTCGTCGGGATCGTCACGCTCGAGGATCTCGTCACGATCGCGGGCCAGCTGGATCTCGAGGGACTCGCCAACGCAGCGGACGTCATGCGGCCCCCCATCGCCCTTGGCCTGGACGACCATGTTCGTTTCGCGTTCGAGTCGATGCTCTCGCAGGGGGTCCGCGAGCTGCCCGTGACGGATGCAGAAGGAGTCATCATCGGCTTCG
Source organism: uncultured delta proteobacterium (assembly GCA_963736795.1). Lineage (GTDB taxonomy): Bacteria > Myxococcota > Myxococcia > Myxococcales > Anaeromyxobacteraceae > Anaeromyxobacter. The sequence goes on from CAVTRF010000006.1 coordinate 70,517, forward strand.
TCGACGAGACCTCGATCGCGCACGCCTACATCGCGGCGCGCAACCCGAAGGCGCAGCCGGCGCCGCAGCACACCTGAAGCGCCCGCGAATGCGCGCGCGCTCGCGGCCGGAGCTGGCGCACCGGCGGCAGCATCACCGGGCGCGCGCCGACGCGGTCCGCACGGCAGCCTCGACGAGAGATCGCGGGGGCACGCCCGCGAGGTCGTAGAGCCGTCACCCGAACCCGACGCCCGGGGGCGGACGCGGCTCGATGTCCGCGCCGTCGACGAGGACCGTCGGCGAGCCTCGGAAGCCGAGGCGCTCCGCCTCCTCCACGGTCCGCACCTCGACGATCTCGACCCGTGCGTCCGGCGCGAGCATGCCCACGACGTCCCGAACGAGCGCGACCGTCTGCTGCCCGTGGCCGCAGTCGGGGCTCATCTGCACGTGGACCGAGATGGCCATCAGCGTCCGCCTCGCATGTTCGCCTCGAGTGCCTGCCGGACGCGCGTCCGCGCGCGATGGAGGAGCACCCTCTGCTTCGTCACCGTGAGGTCCAGAAGATTACACATCTCCTCCGTTTCGAGGCCATCGTCGTCGGAGGAGATTTCACATGGCTCGACCGAACTGGACGCGCGCGATCGTCGGCGGCCTCGCCGCCACCGCGATGGTGACCGTGCTGACGCGATGCTCGGCGCGGCCGTCCGTGTGCGGGCGTTCTTCGTGATCGGCACGGTGCTCGCGGTGATCTACGCCGCCGTGTTCGCGACCCAGCGCGGCGCTCGAGGATCGCTGTTCCTTGTGTGGAACAGAGTAGTTCATTTGCGTGCATTGCGCTGCTCGCGGGAACGGCGGCAGATTCACCCCGTACCGAGCGACACACACTCTCCAACCGGAAAGGGACCCCGAACATGACGAACCACTGGGACATCGACGTCAGCCACTCCGCCATCCACTTCCACGTGCGCCACATGATCATCTCCAAGGTGCACGGCCGCTTCGCCAAGTGGGCGGGCGCGATCCAGCTCGACGCGCAGGACCTCACCCGCTCCTCGGTCGAGGTGACCGTCGACACCGCCTCCATCGACACGCAGGTGGCGGACCGCGACGCGCACCTGCGCTCCGCCGACTTCCTCGACGTCGCGAAGTACCCGCAGCTCACCTTCCGCTCGCGGAAGATCGAGAAGGCCGGCGCGGGCTACCGCGTGACGGGCGACCTCGAGCTCCACGGCGTGAAGCGCGAGGTCGTCCTCGACGCCGAGTTCGCCGGCACGGGCAAGGACCCCTGGGGCAACGAGCGCGCGGGCTTCGCCGCCAAGGCCTCCCTCGACCGCCGCGAGTTCGGGCTCGTCTGGAACGCGGCGCTCGAGACGGGCGGCGTGCTCGTCGGCGAGAAGGTCGAGATCACGATCGAGCTCGAGGCCGTGAAGAAGGTCGCCACCGTCGCCGCGTACGGGCGTGAAGGATCAGCCGAAGACCGCGTCGAACTAGCCACCGGCGCGGAGCGACCAGGACGGGCCGGCCTTCCCAGGGGGCCGGCCCGCTCTCCTTGCGCCCGCGCCCTCTCCCGAGCCCTCGAGTCCCCACCCATGTCCCGGCGCCGCCTCACCTGGATCCTCGGCGCGCTCTCCGCCCTCGGTCCCTTGTCGATCGACACCGCGGTGCCCGCGCTGCCGAGCATGGCGCGCGCCCTCGGCGCCAGCGCGTCGGCCGTCCAGCTCACGCTCGCGGCGTACCTCGCCGGGATCGCCGCCGGCCAGCTGCTCCACGGACCCCTCTCGGATCGCCTCGGCCGCAAGCCCCCCCTCCTCGCCGGCCTCGCGCTCTACACGCTCGCCTCGGTGGCCGGCGCGCTCGCGCCGACGCTGCAAGTCCTCTGGGCGGCCCGCTTCGCGCAGGGGTTCGGCGCGTGCGCGGTCATCGCAGTGTCGCGCGCGGTGGTCCGCGACCGCTGCGCCGGTCGCGACGCGGCCGCGCTGTACTCGGCGCGCATGCTCGTGGGCGGCGCCGCGCCGGTGCTGGCGCCCTTCCTCGGCGGGCTGCTCGTCGCGACGTCCGGGTGGCGCGCCGTCTTCGTCGTGCTCGCCCTCGCCGGGCTCGCCCTCTCCCTGCTGGTGGCGACGGCGCTGCCCGAGAGCCTCCACCCGGAGCGCGCGCGCTCGGGGCTCCGCGACACCCTCCGCGGCGCGGCGGCCGCCTTCCGCGACCGGCGCTTCCTGCGGATGGCCGTCGCCGGCGGCGCGAGCGAGGCGGCGCTGTTCGCGTGCCTCTCGGGCGCGTCCTTCGTCTTCATCGACCGGTTCGGGCTGCCGCCGGAGCGGTTCGGGCTCGTCGGGGCCGCGAACGCGCTCGGGATCGTCGGCGCGTCGCTCGTGGGCCGCCGGCTCGTGCGCGCGGTCGGGATCGCCCGCGCGCTGCGGGCGGGGGCGGGCTTGGCGGTGGCCTCGTACGCCCTCCTCGTCGCCGCGGTCCAGCTCGGCGCGGGGATTGGCTGGATCCTCGCCGCCATGGTCGCCGGCGTCTCCAGCGTCGGCGTCGTCCTCCCGAGCGCGACGGCAGCCGCGATGGACGGGCGCGGCGACGGCGCCGGCAGCGCCTCGGCGGTGCTCGGGGTGCTGCAGTCCACGATCGGCGCTCTCGCCGCGGGCTCGGTGAGCCTCCTCGCGGACGGCACGCCGCTCCCGATGGCGCTCGTGATGCTCGCCTGCGGCGGGATCGCGCTCCTCCTCGTGCTCGGGGACCCGGGGCAGAGCCCGGACGAGCCGGCGGTCGATGCGATGGCGGCAATGGAGGGCCGGCGTCCCGTCCCGACGGGGCGCGCCCGCTTCACGCGCTCGGGGCCGTCGCAGCTCTGGTCCTGAGCATCTCCAGGACGAGCTCGCGGAACGCGGTCACCTTGCCCGGCACGTGCTTCGCGGACGGCGTGACGATGTACAGGCTCCCCGCGGGCCGCTCGAACTTCGGGACGATCCGGACGAGCGCGCCGGCGATCACGTCCGGCTCCGCCACGAAGGTCGGCAGGAGCCCGATCCCGACGCCCGCCCTCACGGCGTCCCGCACGAACAGGAGGTCGTCGCAGACGATCCGCGGAGCGCGCTCCGTCGCCGCCCGCACTGGGGCGACCCGTAGCTTCTGGGGACCGCCCCGGAACACGACCCAGTCGTGCTCGTCCAGCTCGTCCGCGGTCCGCGGCGTCCCCCGCCGCGCCAGGTAGATCGGCGAGGCGAACAGCTGGAACAGCACCGGGGCGGCGCGCCGGACGATGAGCGACGAGTCCTCGAGCTTCGACGCGACGCGCAGCGCGACGTCGAACCCTTCGCCGACGAGGTCCACCACCCGGCCGGTGAGGTGCAGGTCCACCGACACGCCGGGGTACCGGGCCGTGTAGCGGGAGAGGACCTCGGCGAGGAAGAGCACCCCCAGGTCGACCGGGGCGGTGACCTTCAGCGTCCCCGACGGCGCCTCGCCGCGCTCCGGTAGCCCGGACAGCGCGCCCTTCATGGACCGGAGGAGCGGCGTGACCCGGTCGTACAGCGCGGTCCCCGCCTCCGACAGCGAGACCTTGCGCGTGGTCCGGAACAGGAGCTGGCTGTGAAGCTCGTTCTCGAGGCGCGCGATGGCCCGGCTCGCGGACGACTTGGGCATCCCGAGCTCCTTCGCCGCCGCCGAGAAGCTGCCCGTCCGTGCCACCGCCTCGAAGACGACGACGTGGTTCAGGTCCACTGCGCCTCCAGGTTGAGCCCGACCGTTGCCTGCAGGGAACAGAGTCTTTCATCTTTACGTATTGTTGCCCAGGCCGCCCGAGCCTAGATCGTACCGGTCGGAAGCGAACACCCGGCAGGAGACGAGCCATGACGACGGAACGCGCAGTGAAGGACGTGATCGTGCCGATGAACGCCAGCGACGGCGCCGGCGTGCAGCTCAAGCGGAGCATCGCGACGCCGTACCTGGATCACCTCGACCCCTTCTTCCTCCTCGACAACTTCGGGTCCGAGAACCCCGACGACTACATCGCCGGGTTCCCGATGCACCCGCACCGCGGGATCGAGACCGTCACGTACATGCTCGATGGCAGCGTCACGCACCGCGACAGCCTCGGGAACGAGGGGACCATCGGGGCCGGCGACGTGCAGTGGATGACCGCCGGCAGCGGGATCATGCACGAGGAGATGCCGCACGCCGGCCCCCGCCGCCTGGACGGCTTCCAGATCTGGGTGAACCTGCCCCGCAAGCTGAAGATGGCGATGCCCCGGTACCAGGACGTGCCCTCCGCGCGGATCCCCGAGCTCACGACCCCCGGCGGCGCGCACGTGCGCGTCATCGCGGGGAAGGTCGAGGGCGTCGAGGGTGCGGTTCGCGAGATCTTCGCCGGCCCGTCCTACCTCGACGTCGCGCTGCCCGCCGGCGCCACCTTCGAGCAGCCGATCACGCGCGGGCACACCGCGCTCCTCTACGTGTACCGCGGGCGCCTCGAGGTGACCGGCAAGTCGGTCCCCTCGCCCCGCCTCGCGATCCTGGGCGACGGCGACGTCGTCCGGGTGCGCGCCCCCGCGAGCGACGCCCGCTTCCTGGTGCTCTCGGCGCAGCCGCTCGAGGAGCCCGCCGTCCGGTACGGGCCGTTCGTGATGAACACCGAGGCCGAGATCCGCCAGGCGCTGTGGGATCTGCGACAGGGCACGTTCGTGAAGACGCGGCCTGCCGGCGCGCCGGTGCACTGAGGCGAGGGTCGAGTCGCACCGCGAACGCCGTCGCGCCTCGACGGCCATACCCGAAGGGAAAGGAAAGCCGCCATGACGTCAGCCGCCGCACTCGCGAGGGCCCCCGAGCACTCCGTGGATCCCCTCTTCTTCCAGCGCTGGTCCCCGCGCGCCTTCACCGGCGAGGAGATCCCGGAGACGGTCCTGATGTCGTTCTTCGAGGCCGCCCGCTGGGCGCCGTCCGCCATGAACGCCCAGCCCTGGCGCTTCGTCTACGCGCGCGGGGGCACGCCCGAGTTCGAGCGCTTCCTCCAGGTCCTCGCGCCCGCGAACCAGGCGTGGGCTTCCCACGCATCGGCGCTGATCGCCGTCGTGTCGGCGACGACGCTCACCCTCCCCGATCGCACCGAGCCGGTCGCATCGGAGTCACACTCGTTCGACGCGGGCGCCGCCTGGGCGCAGCTCGCGCTACAGGCTCACCTCTCCGGCTGGAGCACGCACGCCATGGGCGGGTTCGACCGTGCGCGGGCGAACGAGGCGCTCGCCATCCCGGCGGACCACCGACTCGAGGTCTTCGTCGCGGTGGGACGACGCGGAGACCCTGCGACGCTCCCGGAGTGGGCTCGCAAGCGGGAGCTCCCGAACGACCGCAAGCTGGTGGCCGAGCTCGTTCGAGAAGGTTCGTTCCAGCGATAGGCGGCCGGACGGCTCAGAAGCGCACCCCGGTGCATCCCGCGGCCCCGAAGACGAAACGGTGGTCGGCCGCCGCTCTCGGCGCCGCTAGAAGGACCCCAATCTGCCGTGCGTCGCCACGCCCGAGGACACGAACCTCTGAGCGGCGCGGGCCGGCGCTCACGACCCGCGGCTCGCTCGCTTCGCACTTGCCGGAGGTGTGCGCCCAGCACAACATGACGGGAGCAGGTGGTGCGCATCACCTCGAGCCATGCGCCGCCCCGCGACCGCCTATGCCCACCAACCTGATCGCCAGGGCCTCCGTCCTCATCGACGCTCCCAGCGCGAGGGTCTGGGATGCGCTCGTGAATCCCGAGGCCATCCGGCAGTACATGTTCGGCGCCCGCGTCGAGACCGAGTGGCGCGAGGGGAGCGCCATGACCTGGAGAGGCGAGTGGCAGGGCAAGCCCTTCGAGGACAAGGGCGTCGTGCTCCGGATCGAGCCCGGGCGAACGCTGCGCTACAGCCACTTCAGCCCGCTCTCGGGCTTGCCCGATGAGCCCGGCAATTACCACACGGTGACGGTCGAGCTGTCCGCCGAGGGAAACCGGACCCGCGTCTCCCTTGCCCAGGACAACAATCCCACGGAGCAGGCGCGCGAGCACTCCGAGAAGAACTGGTCGATGATGCTCGGGGGGCTAAAGAAGCTCGTGGAAGAGCACCCGAGCTGACCCCTCCCGAGGGACCGCCCCCTCGATCGAGTTGACGCCCGGAACGTGGTCGTCACCGCGGCGCCCTGGCGGCCCGCGCGGCGCCGGCTGCGCGCCGCGCCCGTGGCGTCCCGCCGGCCGAGTCACGAAGCGCCGGCGAGATCGCGCGCCATCCTTCGCGCACGCTCGGCGAGCGGGGCGCCCACCCCGTCGCGCCGCGAAGCTTCGCGTTCGAGATCCGCAGCGAGCGGCCGAGAAGCTCCATGGTGGAGCCGCCGAGGCGAACGATCCATCGCGGGAGCGGCTTCGGACGTGCGAGGCCCAGCGCATCGGCGAGCGAATCGACCCATTCGCCGCGGCTCACCGGCTCGTCGTCGGCGACGTTGTACGCGCCTCCCGGCGCGCCGAGCGCGGCGACCGCAGCGGCGGCCGCGTCATCGTGCGAGATCGACGAGATGAACGCTCTCCGTGCCCCCGGGAACGGGGACCATCCCTTCCGGAGCACCCGCACCATGTCGCGCAGCACGCGGGAATCGCTTCCGTAGAAGGCGGCGAAGCGGAGAACGACACCCACGCCGCCGGATGCGCCGAAGCGTTCCGCCGACCGTTCGGCATCGAGCACCGTGCGGTTGTACGCCGCGGGACGCACCGGCCACTGCTCGTCGATCCACTGGTCGCCTCCGTCCTCGTAGATCGGTGCGAACGACTCCTGAACGAAGTGACGTACCCGCGCGGCGAGCGCCGCATCCACGAGCGCCGCCGACCCATCGCGGCGCACCCGGTCGTTCTCGCGCCACGACGAGCGGAGCAGCATGCGCATCGAGGAGGACGGCATGTGCGTCGCCAGGTTCACGACGGCCTCGTGCCCGTCGAGCGCGCGACGAAGCGCCGTCGCGTCGAAGAGGTCGACGTCCACCGCCTCGGCGCCCTGCCGTTCCAGCGCGGTGCGCTTGGGGCCCGAGCGACCGATCGCGGTGACCCGGTGTCCACCTTGAAGGAGCAGCGGCACCACACGGCGGCCGATCACGCCGGTGGCTCCAGTGACGAAGACGCGCATCGCAGACCTCTCGAGCCTTTGGCGATCCCGTCCGAGGACGGAGTTCGCCCCCCTTGCGTCTTAGTCATCGCGGCTCGTGCTCGCGAGTCACTGCTGGCCCCGTTGAGCACGGACGATGGCCTCGAGCAGATGGTGTTTCTTCACACGTTCTAAGAAGGAAGGCAGGGCTGGTCGCCAGCCCGCGCCCGCCAGGCCCGCCCGATCTCTCGCATCATCGGCGGGTACACGATCAGGTGCCGGAACGGCCTGATCGCGGCCATGTAGCCGGTCCCGAGCAGTCCGTTCGGCTTCACCAAGACGGCCATCTGGCCGCGGTAGCCGCCGGTCTCGTCCGGGACCCAGCCGACGTGCATCACCCCGTGCATGGTCCGGTTGGCGATCTCCGCGGCCCACTCGTCGTCGAGCAGGTAGAGCGAGGTGAAGGGGAGCGCGTCGAAGTCCGGGCCGGATGGGGCGTCGCGCAGATCCACCGGCAACCGGTCGCGGAGCGTCGGCACCGTGGAGCCGAGGCCGGCGTCCGGGCCGTCCCAACCGAGCAGCTCCCCGACCTTCCACCGGATCGCCCAGAGCGTGCGGGCGGCGCGGGAGGAGCCTCGCGACGGGTCACCCGAGGCGATCAGCTGCACCAGCCGAGGAAAGTCGTCCGGGCCGCCCGGCGTCGGCAGCGCCCACACGTCCTCGAGCCGGAAGTCGCGGGTGAGCTCGTGGATCCGCCAGGGCCGGGAGGTGTGCGCGGTGTTCGGGAGCCTCATTCGTGGTCCAGTCCTGCAAGATCGAGCGGCGAATGCATTCGACCATGCATCCATACAGTCGTGTATGGATGCACCGTAGGCATCAACTGCCGCGCTTTCAATGCCCCCCGAACGCGATAGAGATGGACGATGGCCCCCCCGACCCGCACGCCTCGCAGCAAGCTGGATCGAAGAGGGTCTGCGAGCCCTTGCCGCCGGTGGCCCCGACGCCGTCCGGATCGAGCTGCTGGCACAAGCGCTCGGCGTCACCAGGGGCGGCTTCTACTGGCACTTCGACGACCGGCGCGAGCTGCTCGACGAGATGCTCGACACGTGGGAGCGGGCGACCACCGATGAGGTGATCGAGCGCGTCGAGCGCGAGGGTGGCAACGCAAGAGCCAAGCTGCGGCGGACATTCGAGCTCACGTCCGCCAGCGACGAGCTGCTGGCGATCGACCTCGCAGTCCGCGACTGGTCCCGGCGCGAGCAGACGGTCGCCAAGCGGCTCCGGCGCCTCGACAACCGGCGAATGGATTACTTGCGCTCGCTGTTCGGCACCTTCTGCGCCGACGCGAACGATGTCGAGGCCCGCTGCATGCTCTCCTTCTCGCTGCTGCTCGGCAACTACTCCATCGCCGCCGATCACGGCGCGCTCAGCCGCGCGGACGTGCTGAAGGTGGCTCTGAGGCGGCTCGGGGCTTAGAAACCATCTCGCGAAATCGGACCGAAACGCTCGAGATCCCCGAGGATGGCCGACGGCGGACCTTGTCGGCGCAGCGACGTAACTACCTAGGTCGACCATTTAGTGACTGACCGTTCAAGCACGCACGCTTCCCGCCGAGACCTTCAGCGTCTGAGGGACGCGAAGTTCTTGGCTGCCAGCCCTTCGCTCCTTCCTACATCGGCTCCATCAGGTTCTTCTCGTCGTGAACACGACGGCTGGGCTACGGTGTCGGGACACGAACGGGGCGGGGGCCTCATCCCCACGGGAGTCGAGCATGCTTCGCGCGATCCGGATCGCGGCGTTGTTCTCGTTGGCGGTGCACGTCGGCTGCACCGGTGGCGGTGAGAAGAGCGCGCCGCCCAGCCCGGTGAGCGCGGCCCGCTCCAGCCTGACCGCGGCGCCCGCGAGCGTCTTCGCGGACGGTTCGCCGTCGATCACGCTCACGGCGACCGCGCGGGACGCCGCGGGGGCGCCGCTCGCCGGGATGGTCGCGCGCTTCGCGGCCTCCGGGAGCGGGAATCAGCTCTCGGCGGCGACGGCCACCACCAACGCAGCCGGCGTGGCGACCGTGACGCTCGGGTCGACGAAGGCGGAGGTGAAGGACGTCTCGGCCGCGATCGACGGCGTCGCCGTGGCGCAGCACGCGACGGCGACCTTCGTCGCCGGGGCAGAGAGCGCGGCCCACTCGACGCTCGTCGCGGTGCCGGCCACCGCCCCGGACGACGGCACGCCGGCGGCGCTCACCGCGACCGTTCAGGACGCGTACGGAAACCCGGTCCAGGGGGCGACGGTGACGCTCTCCTCGTCGGGTGGCGCGACGCTGGTGCAGCCCGGCCCGACCGACGCGAACGGGCTCGCGACGGGGAGCGCGTCGTCGCTCGCGCGGGGCACGGAGACGATCACCGCGACGGTCGGGTCGACCGCGGTCGCCACCGCCGACGTGACCTTCACCGCGGCGCCGCCGAGCGCGAGCCTCTCCACCGTCGTGGCGAACGGATCGTCCTTCCCGGCCGACGGGACCTCGGCGGCGACGGTGACGGTGACGGTGCGGGACACTGCCAGCCGTCCGATGAGCGGCCAGACGGTGACGCTCGCGCACTCGGGGGACGGCGTCGATATCCCCGTCGTCCGCGACGACCGGCGCCGACGGGGTGGCCACGTTCCACGTGGCGGCGTCCTCGGCCACCTCCGGCAACGTCACCGCCACGGTGAACCCCGGCGCGGGGCAGGTGATCGTGGCGTCGAACCCCGCGCTCGGGTTTGTCCCCTTCTACGCCATCGGCGGGAAGATCACGGGGCTGACGGGCGACGGCCTCGTCCTGGCGACGCCGGGCCAGGCGGGCCTCGCCGTGACCTCGGGGGCGACGACCTTCGCCTTTCCGACGCCGGTGGTGCCCGGGACGGCCTACGCGGTGACGATCGTCGCGAAGCCGGCCGGGATGGAGTGCGGCGTCGTGAGCCCCCGCGGCATCATCGGGGTCGCCAGCGTCTCGTCCGTCACGGTCTGGTGCAGCCCCGCCTGGGCGAAGGTGTCCGCGGGTGACTACCACTCGGTCGGGATCAAGACGGACGGGTCGCTCTGGGCATGGGGATCGGGCTTGAGCAGGACGCCGATCCTGATCGGGACCGGCTTCGCGACCGCGGCGGCGGGCGAGTCCTACACGCTGGCGGTGAAGACGGACGGGACGCTCTGGGCCTGGGGTGAGAACCGCTCCGGCCAGCTCGGCGACGGGACGACGGAGAGCCGGAGCGCGCCCGTGCAGATCGGGACGGCGACCGACTGGTCGTCGGTGGCGGCGGGCGAGAGCCACTCGGCGGCGATCAGGACGGACGGCACGCTCTGGACGTGGGGCTGGAACGGGAATGGCGCGCTCGGCGACGGCACCCGCGTCGACAAGCCGGCCCCGGTGAAGATCGGGATCGCGACCAACTGGTCGGCCGTGGCGGTGGGCGCGGGCCACACGCTGGCCGTCCGATCCGACGGGACGCTCTGGGGCTGGGGCTACAACTGGGAAGGGCAGGTCGGCGACGGAACCCAGACACTCCGCGTCGATCCCGTGCAGATCGGGACGGAGAAGACGTGGTCGAAGGTGGCGGCGGGCGACAGCCATTCGCTCGCCGTGAAGACCGGCGGCACGCTCTGGGCCTGGGGCAGCAACGGGGCTGGCCAGCTCGGCGACGGGAGCACGACCACCCGGTATGCCCCGGTGCAGATCGGGGCGGAGACCGACTGGGCCTCGGCGGCCGCAGGGGACTCCAACTCCGGCGGGAACTCCCATTCGATGGCGGTGAAGACGGACGGCACGCTCTGGGGCTGGGGGCTCAACACGTACGGCCAGCTCGGCGACGGGACGACCACCGATACGCTCGCTCCGATCCAGATCGGGAGCGGGTACGCGATGGCCTACGTCGGCCACTCGCACACCGTGGCGGTGAAGACGGACGGGACGCTCTGGGCCTGGGGGGCCAACGCCGGGCTTTACGGCTACGGCCAGGTCGGCGACGGGACCTACATGGACAGTCACGCTCCGGTTCAGCTCGGGGCCGGGTTCTCGGTGGTGGCCGCGGGCGGCAGCTTCACGGCGGCCGTGAAGGCGGACGGGACGCTCTGGGCCTGGGGCGCCCTGGTCGGCGACGGGACGGCCGACCGGAGCACCTACCGCGTCCGGATCGGGAGCGGGTACGCGACGGTCGCCGCCGGCAGCGGCCACGCCGTGGCGCTGAAGCAGAACGGGACGCTCTGGAGCTGGGGCAACAACGGGTACGGCCAGCTCGGCGATGGGACGACGACCACCCGGCTGGCGCCGGTGCAGATCGGTACGGAGACCACGTGGTGGGCGGTGGCCGCGGGCAGCTACCACACGCTGGCCTTGAAGGCGGATGGGACCCTCTGGGCCTGGGGCACCAACTGGAACGGCCAGGTCGGCGACGGAAGCCGCACTGATCGTCACGCGCCGATACAGGTCGGGAGCGGGTACATTGCGATGGAGGGGGGAGACGATCACACGGTCGCGGTGAAGGCGGACGGGACGCTCTGGACCTGGGGCTACAACAACCGCGGCGCGCTCGGCGAGACCTACACCTCGTGGGACCGGCCCTCCCCGGCGAAGATCGGGATGGTGACCACGTGGATCTCGGCGACCGGGGCCACCTCCGACACGCTGGCGCTGCGGGCGGACGGGACGCTCTGGGGCAGCGGCTACAACACGTTCGGCCAGCTCGGTGACGGCACGACGATCGACCGGAACCCTCCGGTGCAGGTCGGCAGCGGCGTCGCGTCGGTCGCGGCGGGCCACGTCCACACCGTGAGGCTGATGACGGACGGGACGCTCTGGGGCAGCGGGACCGGCAGCGATGGGCAGCTCGGGATCGGGTTCGTCTACCAGCTCACCACCCCGATGAAGGTAGCGGGGGTCTACGCGGCGGTGGCGGCGGGGTACGCACACACCGTCGCGGTGCGGCCCGACGGGACGCTCTGGATCTGGGGCGCCAACGGCGGCGGCCAGCTCGGCAACGGGACCACGACGCCGAGCGCCTACCCGATCACGCTGGGCCGGTAGGGTTCCTCACCTTGACCTCCCCCCAGAAGCTGAACAGAACCTCGCTTTACGACACTTCACCTAAAGTCTGCGTCTCCGGCCTGACCTGGTTGGCGAACTCGAGGGGCGGCTCCTTCGCGATCTGCTCGACCGAGACGCTCCGGCGGCCCGCGAGCGGGCGCCTCCGGGCGGGCGCGCGACAGGCAGGTGGCGCACGACCGATGAGATCGGGCGGCGGCCCGGTCCAATCGAACGACTGCCACAACCGGGTACAGCCGACATGAAGCACGGGAGATAGGAACCCGATCGAGGGGCCGACGGCGCAGTACGGCGGCCCCGGAAGTGCCTTGGCGGTGGAGGCGACCGACCGCTACAAAACGGAGGACGAGCACATGGCGAAGAACACGATCTTTCTCTGGTACGACAAGGACGCCGAAGCCGCGGCCCGCTTCTACACCAAGATCTTCCCAGATAGCGCGATGGGTCGCATTGTCCGTGCGCCCAGCGACTATCCAAGCGGTAAGAAGGGCGACGTCCTGACGGTCGAGTTCACCGTAGCTGGGGTGCATTGTGTGGGCCTGAATGGTGGACCCGAGCTCAAGCACAACGAAGCGTTCTCGTTCCAGATCGCGACCGACGATCAGGAAGAGACCGATCGCTACTGGAACGCGATCGTCGGCCATGGTGGCCAGGAAAGCGCGTGCGGCTGGTGCAAGGACAAGTGGGGCGTGTCCTGGCAGATCACGCCGCGGGTCTTGACCGATGCGCTCGCGGCAGGGGGTGAGGAAGCGAGGCGCGCTTTCGAAGCGATGATGCCGATGAAGAAGATCGACGTCGCCACGATCGAGGCCGCGAGGCGTCGCTGACGCTTCGACTCTCCTCATCACCACGCGTCACGATGTGCGGAGGCTGCGACACACGTCGTGCTGAAGCGCGGGTAGGCGCGCGACAGCCGTCCGCCCGTCCGTGCAGCCGGCGGGTCCGCGCGGCGTCGATACGCGGGGACGCCGCCGGCGTTGCCGCCGCGGTACACGCGAGCGCGGCGCGCCGCTCGCCCGGGCGATAGATCCCCCGCAGCCACGGTCGGCGCCCTCGACAGCGGCCGCCGGCGACGACAAGAGGACGCTATGGCCCGGATCGTGGACTTCGAAACCGTCTCCACCGCCGGCTTGGAGTCGTCACCGGTCGCGGCCGCCCTCGCCGGCCTGCGGGCCAACGAGGCGCGGTACTTCAAGAACAAGTACGGGCACGTCTTCACGGTGAAGCCGGTCGGCGAGGCGAAGGAGACGATCGACTGGGTGCACCGCATCCTGAAGGAGCGGGACCTGGTGATTCAGTCCCGCCCCCTCGAGGCCACGGCGTTCGAGGTCGACAGGATCCGCATGGCCTACGTGTTCTACGAGAGCGGCCTCTCGATCAACGTCATGTACGCCATCGACGACCCCAAGAGGCGGGCCGTCGGATTCAAGCTCTCCGCCGGCATGGACGTTCCCGCGGAGCTCGCCGGGAAGTTCAAGTTCGCTACCCAGAAGTCAAAGCTGGCCGGAGCCATCCGCGGATCGTTCTTCGTGATCAAGGGCGAGTACTGACGGTCACCGCGGCGCACGCGCCCGGCGCGGACAAGCTCCTGGGCGGTGGTGCTCGCATGCCGGAAGGACGGCAGAGGTCGCCGCCCCGACGCAGGCGCTCATCGCCAGTTCTCCGGGGCGACCGTGCCGGCGCGATCGGCGCGAGCACCTGGGGACCCTCAGTCCTCGATGGCCTCGACGCCAAGCGCAGCGAGTCGCGCGAGGTGGTCCCTCATCGCCTGGAGCTGTTCGGGGGCGTGCCTCTGCCACTGCGTGACCTCTCCGATGACCCGTAGCGGGTCGCGAGTGCGGTAGGACTTCGTCGGATTGCCTGGGAACTTCTTGTTCGTCAGGTTGGGATCGTCCTCGGTTCGCCCGGTCGGCTCCACGATGTAGATCCTGCCCAGCCCTTCGCCGACCGCCAGCTCGGCCCCCCAGGTGGCAGCGTCCAGGGTGGCGGTCAGGTACACGTAGGCCGCCTTCTTCCTCTTGCCGTAGTTGGATTCACGGCCGGCCTCGATCAGGTCGCCCGGTTTCAGGTCGGCTTTCGTGCCGTGGAAGAGCTGCTGCGAACTCGCGTCGGCGATGACAGGCATCGGGGCTCATTATCGGTCGAGTGGTATGAGCGGGCGAGGCTTCCGTCCCGCGGTCCGTATCCGACCGGTCTGCGCGCGACCGGGAAGTCGAGTCGCTAGCCGGCAGTCACTGGCTGACGACCTGCGCGGACGGGTCAAGACGGTCGCGCAGACGGCGCGTCTCGTACATTGCGTCGCCGTGCGTCCCGGTTCGCGAATGGTGCGAGCGAGCCATCGCGAGATACGTCCGCGTGGGCGGATGCCAGGTCCGTGACCAGGACTGATGCGAGCGCACTCCTGACCGCACCAAGCCACCTTCGCACCAGCAGGCTGAAACGCCTGGACCGCCGCGAGAGTGCTGCAACGCATCGGCGTCATTGGCGTGCGCCGGTCTCTACCGGCCGTTCCTCGCTCGGTACATGCCGAGCTTCAGCGGCGGAGTCCGGCCGTTCCCAACTCCGGCGTCGGTACGCTCGCGACGGCTCGGGCGACGGGGTTCGAGTCGGCGGCTTGGCGACGGTCGCGCGATCGCGAGCCCGGCTGTGAAGCCGCCCGTGGGAACGCCACCCGCGATGCCACCTGCGGCCCATCCCGAAAGAAGAAGCCCCTGCCACCTGCGGCTGAAAAGCCTTGGGTGACAGGGGCTTCCAAGTCGGGGAGACAGGATTCGAACCTGCGACCCCTTGGTCCCGAACCAAGTGCTCTACCAGGCTGAGCCACTCCCCGATGCTACGGTTGTCGGCCTCGAAACCACGGTCCCGGGAGGACCGCCGCCCGACGTAAGGCCGCGTATCTACTGAACGCCGGCCGGGGTGTCAAGCGGCATCCCCTGATCCCACGGGGAATCGCGACAGGCGCGGAAAAGCGAGCGGTTCGCGGCGCGAGGCGGTGACGAATTTCCTCGCGCGACGCCCTTCGACTCCGGGGCGCTGCGCGCCCCTACGCTCAGGGCGAACGGGAGATGCTCGGAAGCTCACGGCGAACGGGAGACCCGCTGAAGCTCAGGGTCGACGGAGCACGACGGGCTCAGGGCCAACGCGGGCTCACGAGCTCAGGGCGAACGGGCACACGGGCTCAGGGCGAACGGGAGATCGGCGCGAGCTGAGGGTGAACGCCGGACACCCGCGGCCTCACCGCGTGCAGACCGCCTCGAGATCCGCGACCTCCTTCGGCACGGCGGCGGTGAGGTTCTCCCGCCCTTCCGGCGTCACCAGGACGTCGTCCTCGATCCGGATCCCGACGCCGCGCATCTCCTTCGGCGCGCCCTCGTCGTTCTCCGCGACGTAGAGCCCGGGCTCGACCGTGAGCACCATCCCCGGCACGAGCGGGCGCGGCTTGCCGTCGACGTAGTAGTCGCCGACGTCGTGGACGTCCATGCCGAGCCAGTGGCTGGTCCGGTGCATGTAGTACTTCCGGTACGTCTTGTCCTCGATGCGCGCGTCCACCGGCCCGGCGAGGAGCCCGAGCGCCGACGAGCCCCTCGATGAGCCGCCGCGACGGTCAGGTCGTGGATCGCGTCGAGCGTCGTCCCGGGCCGGACCGCCTCGATCCCCTCCTTCTGCACCGCGAGGCAGAGGTCGTAGAGCGCCCGCTGCGCCTTCGTGAACTCGCCCGAGACCGGGAACGTCCGCGTCACGTCGGCGGTGTACCAGTCGTACTCGGCGCCCGCGTCCACGAGGCAGACCTGCCCGTCCTCGAGCACGGCGTCGCCCGGCGCGGTAGTGGAGGATGGTCGAGTTCGCGCCGGACGCGACGATGGTGCCGTAGCCCGGGCCCATCCCGCCGCGCCGCCGGAAGGCGTACTCGATCTCCGCCTGCACCTGGTGCTCGCGCCGCCCCGGCGAGCCGTCGCGCATCGCCGCCATGTGGGCCTCGGCGGTGATCTCCGCGGCGCGCCGGAGCTTCGCGACCTCGTCCGGCGCCTTCACGAGCCGCAGCTCGTGCAGGATCCGGCCCGGGCTCGACGATCGTGCCGGGCGCGCGCTTCCCGGTGCGCGCGAGCGCCCGCAGCTCGGCGACGACGCGCGCCATGCGGACGTCCCAGGCCGGGTCCTGCCCGAGGCGCCACCAGAGCGTCGGCGCGCCCTCGAGCATCGCCGCGAGCTTCGCGTCCAGCTCGGCGACCGGGAAGGCCTCGTCGGCGCCGAGGCGCTCCTTCGCCCCCTCGACCCCGACGCGCCGGCCGTTCCAGATCTCCTTCTCCGGATCGCGCGGCCGCACGAAGAGCACGAGCTTCCGCTCGCCGCCGCGCGCGAGGAGGACGGCGCCCCCCATCGGCTCGTCGAGGCCGATCGCCCAGGCGTAGTCGGAGTCCTGCCGGAAGAGGTACTCGTCGTCGGCGTTCCGCTGCTTCTCGTCGGCGGCGGGCAGCACCATCACGCCGCCGCCCCGGCGCTCCATCTCCTCGAAGACGCGGGCGCGGCGGGCGGCGTGGAGCTTCGGATCGAAGGCCATGTCGGGCTCCATATAAGGGCTCAGCCGGCGTCGGTCCAGCGCCCGGCCGACCAGCTCTCGAACGCGGCGCGCTGCGCCGGCGTCGCGTCGGCGAGGGGCTCGAGCCAGACCGTGTCCTCCTGCGGGTCTCCGAGGACGACCGCGACCTCGACGAGCTCGTCGCGCCGGAACACCGTCAGCCGGAGCGTCCCGCCCGGGCCGCGCTCGCAGAGCCGGTCCCAGAGCGCGCCGCGATCCACCCGGAACCCGTCCTCCGCCACGATCTCGTCCTCGGCGTAGAGCCCCGCCCGGTGCGCCGGGCTCCCCTCCCGGACCGACTGCACGACGAGCCTCGGCCGGGGCGTGAGCTCGGCGCCGAGCCAACCCGCCGGCGGCTCCCGGTCGTGCGTTCTTCGGCGCGCGTCCCGCCCTTGTCGTCGAAGCCCGTGCGCCGCGCGGCGCCGGAGGCGCAGCCCCACGACGTCGAGGTCGAGCTCGAGCGGCTCCGTCCCGCGCACGAAGCGATCGAAGAACCGGCGCGCGGCCTCGGCGCCGAGCAGCTCCGCCGCCACCTGCTCGACGCCGTCCTCCGGCACGCCGTCCGCCGCGAAGCGCGCGTAGAGCGCGCGCAGGAGGTCGTCGAGCGAGCGGCCCGCGCGCCGCAGCGCGAGGTCGAGCGCGAGCGCGACGAGCTCGCCCTTCAGGTAGTACGAGACGGCGCTGTTCGGCGGTGTTCTCGTCCGGCCGGTAGAGCTTCACCCACGCGAGCAGGCTCGCCTCCTCGGCGCTCATCTTCCGCGCGCCGGGGGTGCGCTCGAGGCTCGTGAGCGCCTGGCCGAGCGCCTCGAGGCGGCGCCGCGGCTCGAGGAGCCCCGCGCGCGCGAGCGCGACCTGCTCGTAGTAGCTCGTCGCGCCCTCGAACCACCACAGGAGCCGGGTGTACTGCTCGCGCCCGTAGTCGAACGGCACGAAGGCCGCCGGGCGGAGCCGCTTCACGTTCCAGGCGTGGAAGAACTCGTGAGCGAGGAGCCCCAGGGTCTCCTCGTACGCCTTGCGCGGGAAGAAGCCGGTCCGCGCGACGTGGAGCGTCGTCGAGGCGGCGTGCTCGAGGCCGCCGCGCCGCTTGTCGGCGAGGTGGACGACGAAGAGGTAGCGCGCGTACGGGAGCCCTCCCATGAGCGCCCCGAGCGCCTCGACGATCTTGCGCGCGTCGTCCGCGAAGCCGGACCTCGTCGAGGTTGCCGCGCCCCCAGACCGCGATCTCGTGCGGCTTCCCGAGCGCGGTGAAGCGGAGCGTCCGGTGCGTGCCGATCTCGAGCGGCGAGTCGGCGAGCTCGTCGTAGTCGCGCGCGGTGAACTCGGTCGGACCGCCGTCGAGCGCGGTCGAGACCCGCCAGCCGGTCGGCGGCGCGCACCTCGAGGACGTGCCGCTCGCGCTCGCGCCCGCGCGCGTACGGGAACACCGCCGCCGGGTTCAGGAACCCGTGCGTGCCGTCGAGGTGGGCGGTCCGGACGGTGAGCTCGTTCGCGTAGACGCGGTAGCGGAGCACGGCGCGCTCGGCGCCGCCGGCGCGCACGAGGAAGCGGTGCTTGTCGAGCCGCTCGAGCGGCAGCGGGCGTCCGGCGCCGTCCTCGGCCGCGGCGCCCTCCACGTGGCGGGCGAACTCGCGGACGAGGTAGCTGCCCGGCGTCCAGACCGGGAAGACGAGCTCGAGCGCGTCGCCCGGTCGCTCCACGGTCGACCTCGACGTGGAAGAGGTGCGAGTGGGGCTCGGGGATGCGAGAGCCGGTAGCGCATGGCCGCAATGTAGCCCGGGACGGCCCGCCCTCCGCGGAGTTCTGCTACCCTCGCCCGGAGGGGGAGATCGCCGGATGGAGACCCAGGTCCATCGGGGCGGGGCCCGGTCCGGGGGAGCGCCCGCAGGCCCTGCTGCGCGTCTACCTGCTCGGGCGGTTCGAGGTCGGTCCGCGAGGACGCGCCGATCCCCGCCGCACGCCTGGCGCCGCCGCCGCCCGGCGGACCTCCTGAAGCTCGTCGCGCTCGCGCCCGGGCCGGACGCTCTCGCGCGAGCAGGTCGCTCGACGACGCTCTGGCCCGACAAGGACCGGCGAGCGGCGCGAACAACCTCCACCGCGCGCTCTACGACCTGCGCCAGATCCTCGGCGGCCGCTGGGTCGACATCGAGCGCGGGCAGGTCTCGCTCCGAGGGCGACGTCTGGGTGGACGTGGACGCGTTCGAGGCGGCGGCCGCGCGCAGGGCGACCGCGCGGGCTGCGACCCAGGCGGTCGCGCTCTACCGCGGCGACCTCGCGCCCGAGGACCGGGACGCGGCCTGGCTCGCAGCCCGCGCCGCGCCGCTGCTCCGCGGCCGCTTCGTCGAGGCGGCCCTCCCGCTCGCGCGCGCCGCCGCCGCCGGAGGGGGACGTGCAGGTCGCGGTCCCGCTCCTGCGGCGGCTCGTCGAGGCGCGACCCCGACGACGGAGGAGGCGCACCGGCTGCTCGTGCGGCGTCCTCGCGGCGAGCGGGCGCCGCGCCGAGGCGCTCCGCCAGCACGACGCCTGCGAGCTCGCGCTCCGCGCCGCCGGGCTCGCGGCCGTCCGAGGAGCTGCGCGCGCTGCGCGCCGCCATCCAGCGCGGCGAGGTCGGCCCGGCCCAGCGCGCGCCCGCCGCTCGACGGCGCCCGCCGCGCGGCGCGCCGGCTCCTCGGCGACGACCGACCCGCCGCCGGTGCGGGGCCGCGGCCCGCTGCTGCTCCTCCTCGAGGCGCTCGTCGAGCAGGGCTCGGGCGCGGTCGTGCTGCTCGGCGAGCGCGGCGTCGGGAAGACGCGGCTCGCCGTCGAGGGCGCGCGCCTCGCGCAGGCGCGCGGCGCGGCGGTGCTGTGCGGCATCGGCGGCACCCAGCCGGGCGCCCCGTACGCCCTGTTCGCGGACGCGCTTCCGGGAGGAGGCGCGCGCGCACCCCGCCGTCCCCGACCCGTTCGCCGCGCCGCTGCCCGGCGGGCGTCGGCGGCGAGGCGGTGCGGCGCGCGATCTTCGACGGGCGTCGAGGCCGCTCCTGCGTCCGCCGCGGACGGCCGCCCGGTCTTCCTCCTGCTCGACGACCTCCACGCTCGCGGACGAGTCCTCGCTGAACCTCGCTCCACTTCCTCGCGCGCCGCGCGCGGGAGCTGCGGCTGATGATGGTCGCGACCGTCGTCCGAGGAGGCGATCCACGCGGGCACCGCCGATCCAGACCGCGCTCGCCCACCTCGACTGCGGCCGGCTCGCGCGCGGCGTCCGCGTCCCGCGGCTCTCGCTCGCCGGCACGCGCGAGCAGGTGGCGGACCTCTCACGGCGGCGCCGGTGCCGGAGGCGACGGTCGCGCAGCTCTACCGGATCACCGACGGCTGCGCCGCTCCTCGTCGAGGAGGTGGTCCGGGCGCAGCGCGAGTCCGGGCAGGCGCTGCCGGTCGACCCCGCCGCGGCGATCCGCGGGCGCGTCGCGCGCGCTCGGCGCCCGCGCCGAGGCGCTCCTCGCGGCCGCGGCGGTCGTCCGGCGCGCGCTTCGACTTCGAGCTGGTGCGGCTCGTCTCCGGCCTCACCGCGCACGAGGCGCGTCGACGCGCTCGACGCCTGCCTCGAGGCGAAGGTCGTCGACGAGGACGGCGCCGGCTACCACTTCCACCACGCGGTCGTGCGCGACGCGATCTACGACGGGCCTCGAGCCGGAGCCGGCGCGCCGCGCTCCACGCCGGCGTCGCCGACGCGCTCGAGTCGCCGACGCCGGGCCGCACGAGCCGCCCTCCGAGGCTGATCGCCTGCCACCGCCGCCGCGCCGGCCAGGACCGGCGCGCGCTCCGGCCACCTCGCTCGCCGCCGGGCCACCGCGCCGCCGCGCGCGCCGGGCTGCGGGAGGCGCTCGCGTTCTACTCCGCCGCCGCTCGAGCTCTCGGCGCGGCACCGGCGGCCTCGCGTCCGCCGACCGGCGCGAGCTCCTCGAGGCGACCGGGCGCGTCCAGCTCGCGCCTCGGCGAGATCGCCGGCGCGGCGCGCGACGTTCGCGGAGGCGGCTCGCCTGGGCGACGCGGGCCGGCGAGCCCGCGGAGCCGGCGCTGCGGGCGCGCGCGCTACCGGCTCGCCGCGCTCGCCCTCGCCTCCGCGGGCCAGCTCGCGCCGGCGCACGTCGAGCTCGCCGCGGAGGGGCTCTGCCGCCGCCGACGCCGGCCGGCGGCGACGGGCTCGCGCCGCTCCTCCACCTCGAGGCGCAGCTCCGCTGGCACGAGGGGCGCACGAGGACGCGCGCGTCGCGGCGGAGGCCTGCGCGGCGGCGGCGGAGGCGCGGGCGATCTCGACCTCCTCGCGCGCGGGCGGGACCTCGCCGCGCTCGCGCGGGCGAGCGCGGGCGAGCCGCTCCCGCCGCCGACGACGCGACCGGCCCCGGCCGAGCGGCGGCGTCAGGACGCCGCCCCCGACCACCTCATCGACGTCCACCTCGTGCTGTGGGACCGCGACCTCCTCGGCGACCGGGACGCCGCGTGGGTCGCGCGCGCGGCGGGTCTCCTCGCCGAGCGCGCGCGGCATGCGGGACGCGCCGGAGGCGCTCGCCGTGGCGCGCAGCGGCGAGGGCGCGGCGGCGCTCGCCGCGGGAGACCTCGACGCTCGCGGAGGCGGCGCTCGCGCGACGCGCTCGCAGGTCCACCGCGCGGCGGGGTCGGCGCTCGGCGAGGCGCTCGCGCTCGAGCGGCTCGCCGCGCTCCTCACCGCTCGCGGCCGGCTCGCCGAGGCGCTCGACGCGGTGGACGAGGGGATCGTCGGCGGCGGAGCGCGGGCTCCTCCGCCGGCACGCGCTCGTCCGGCTCCACGCCACCGAGGCGCGGAACCGGCTCGCGGCGGGCGCGCTCTACGCGGCGGAGGACGCGGTGCGCGAGGCCTCGGAGACGCGCGGCGCGCCACGGCGACGTGCGTCGCCTGCGACGCCGCGTTCCGGCCGGAGGCCGATCCGGGTGCTGCTCCTGCGGGGGCGCACGGCGGAGGCGGACCGGGAGGCGGCGCAGCTCGAGGCGATTGCGCGCGCCAGCGCGGCGGCGCGGCGTCCTCGGCGCCGTCGCCCGACTCTCCCGGGCGCGCGTGCTCGCCGCCCAGGGGCGCGGGCCCGCCGAGGCGCTCGCGGCGCTCGCCGAGGCGCGCGCGGCGTTCCTCGCCGCCGGGCACCGGTACGAGGCGGCGCGCTGCGCCCGGCCTCGAGGTCCGGCTCCGCGGCCCGGGCGCGGCGCTCCCCGGACGAGGTGCGCGCGCTCGACCCGCTCGTGGTCGTCGACGCGGATGCTTAAGGTCCCCGCGTCGTGGATCCGTACGGGCTCCGCCGCGTCGTCTCCCCGCCCGGCGCGCTGCCGCAGGGTGCCGAGGTGCTCGACCCGAGCCTCCCCCTCGGCGAGGACGAGGTCCTCATCGCGGTCGAGGCGCTCAACGTGGACGCCGCCTCGTTCCGGCAGCTCGAGCACGCCGCGGGGGGCGACCCCGCCCGCATCGCCGACGAGGTCCTCCGGATCGTCCGCGCGCGCGGCAAGCTGCAGAACCCGGTCACGGGCTCGGGAGGCGTGCTCGTGGGACGCGTCGCCGCCATCGGGCCCCGCCACCCCGCCGCGGCCACCCTCGCCCCTGGCGACCGGATCGCGACGCTCGTCTCGCTCACCTTGACCCCGCTGCGGCTCCGCCGGATCCACGCAGTCCGCCCCGCGCTCGAGCGGGTGGAGTGCGAGGGCGAGGCGATCCTGTTCGCGACGGGGCCGTGGGCGCGCCTCCCGGACGACCTCCCCGAGCACGTCGCGCTCGCCGCCCTCGACGTGTGCGGCGCTCCGGCGCTGGCCGCCCGCACGATGCGCCCGGGCATGCGCGTGCTCGTCCTCGGCGCCGGCAAGTCCGGCGCGCTCGTCCTCGCCCAGGGGCGCGAGTCGCTCGGCGCGGCAGGCGTACTCGCGGCGGCGGACCGCTCGGAGACCGCCCTCGCGGCGGTGCGTGGTGCCGGCCTGTGCGACGTCACGTTGCGGGTGGACGCGACCGACGCGGTCGCGACGCTCGCGGCGGTGGAGGGGGCCGGAGGGCCATTCGATCTCGTCGTGAACTGCGCGAGCGTACCGGGCACGGAGCTCGCCTCGATCCTCGCGGTTCGCGACGGCGGCACCGTGCTCTTCTTCTCGATGGCGACGTCGTTCACCGCGGCCGCGCTCGGCGCCGAGGGCGTCGCGAAGGACGCGACCCTGCTCGTCGGGAACGGCTACGTCCCTGGTCACGCGGAGGTGACGCTCGGGCTGCTGCGGCGGAACCCCGGCCTGCGCGCGCTGTTCGAGGCCCGCGGCGCGCCGTGATCACGCCCTGAGCCGGTCGAAGCGCGGAGTGGGACCTTCAGGGCGATTGTCCTTCGACTTCGCCTCGCCTGCGGCGAGGCTACGCTCAGGACGAACGGAAATTTCGCTGCGCTACGCGCCGGCGATCCCCCGGACGAGGACGCGCACCGCACGGATCGTGATCCCGCCGTCCGCCCGCGCGAACGGGCGGAAGCCGCGCGCGCTCCCGGCGAGGAGCATCCGGCGCACCTCGTCCTTCGGCGCCTTCGGTGTCCCGCGCTCGAACCACTCGTCGAAGTCGAGCTCGAGCGGCTCCTCGACGAGTGCCACGTCGCGGAGCCCGGCGCGGGCGAACGCGTCCACGAGCTCTCCTGCCGTGAGATTGCGCGTGTGGGTCGCGTCGCGTCCGATCTCGACCTCCTGGTGCCAGCGCGCGCGTGCCGCGTCCGGATCCGTCACGTGATCGCTCGCCACGACGACCCCCCCGGGCCGCACGCGCGACGCCTGCGCGGCGAGGAACGCGAGCGGCTCGCGCACGTGATGGAGGACGAGGCGCGTCACCGCGGCGTCGAAGGCTGGCGCCGGCGGCAGGCTGTCGAGCGGCCGCTGCTCGAAGCGGGCCCGGTCTCCGAAGCGGGCGCAGCGCGCCCGCGCCCGAACGATCATCTCGGCCGAAAGGTCGACGCCGGACACGCGGCAGCCCGCCTCGAGGAACGCCTCGGCGACGAGCCCGGGGCCGCAGCCGGCGTCGAGCACCTCGGCGCCCGCCGGGAGCGCGGCGAACGCGACGAGCCGAGCGAGCGCGGCGGTGTCGGTCTGCGGCCCGGAGCGCTCGAACATCGGCGCCTGCCCGTCGAACGCCTTGGCGAGGGCCTCGTCGTGTGGGTCCATTCAAGGACGAATAGCGGGTCCGCAGGCACGCGGCCAGGGCCTGGGCGCCCCGATGGGGACGGGCGGCGCGACCGGTTCCCCCACCGGCCCCTGAGCGACGCGGCGGCGCTCGTGGATACCGCCGCGCTCCGCGAGCGGCGACGGGGTATCCTGTCGCCGTGACCTCCTCCGGCCCCGCCGCGCTCCGCGCCTCGCCGATGTTATCGGCCGCGCGCGGCGCGCGCTGACGCTCCACGGGGCCGTGGCGGAACTGGCAGACGCAGGGGACTTAAAATCCCTGGGGCTCGCGAGAGCCCGTGAAGGTTCGAGACCTTCCGGCCCTACCACCGAAGCAAGCCTGGGCTCGCTCGCCGAGCAGACGAAACCCCCGGCAGCGTCGAGCCGCCGGGGGTCGCGCTGAAACGACGGCAGGGCGCTACTTGGGCGGAGGCGGCACGAAGCAAAGCTCGCACCCGACCTCCGAACACACCAGCAGGTCGCCGGCCGCCTTGATGTGGAACGCGACGGCGCCGCCGTTTGGATTACCCGACCCGTTGTTGCTCCCCATCGGCTTCACCGTGGGCGTCTTGATCCCGTTCGCCTCGGTGTACTTGATGAGGGTGCCGTTCGGGAACGTGGAGGTGCCAATCTGCTGCGTGTCACCGCAGACGAACTCGCCGAGCTCCGCATCGAACGTGACGTTCGTGCAGCTGAACAGCGTGACGTCGAGATCCCCCGCGGTGCAGGTCCCGGCGTCGTCGCGCGTGCCGACCTGGAAGAAGCCGTCGGGGTTGAAGCCGGCGTTGCTCGCGTTCGTGGTCGGAAACCGGCCGAGATCGCATGGGTCCGCGGATCCTGCGGGCGGGATCACGTCCCCGTGGGGGTTCACGCACTGGACGCAGCACCCGGGGTGAGCGGCCGCCGGTGTCGCGACGAAGAGCAGCGCCGCTCCCAGCAGCGTGACGAGTGACGAGGCGAGGAGGCTCCACCCACGCCGCGACGAGACCGTTCCTGACAGAGTCATTTCGTTCCCCCTATGAAGGCCGCTCGCGTCACCTCCGCGAGTCCGACAATCCATGGTAGGGGGCGTGCCCGCTGCCGGCAGGTGCTTCAACGAGGGTCAGGCGTTGGCGGTGGAGGGAGGAGCGCCCTGAGCGCCCTCGAGCGAGCGCTTCCTCGGGGAGCCTTCGGGAGTCTCGGCTCACGACCCGCACCCGCGCGGGCGCGACGGCTGCGCGCGAGGAAGGCGCCCCACCCGCCGACTCGCAGGTGGGGCTCCCTGTTCGCGTCCCGACGCGGAGCCCGGGCCGGTGAGGCCACAGGCGACGCGCCGCGGGCACGGCTACTCGACGCGGAGCTTCTTCACCTCCGGCTGGGCGGGGCCGGGGCGGCGACCGGAGCAGGCGAGGGGGCCGGCTCCGGGGCGGCGACGGGGGCGGGCGCAGCGGGCGGCGCGATGACGTACTCACCCTCCGAGACGGAGCTCTCCGGAGCGGCGGCGGCGGTCACGACCGCGCGGACCGTGGTCGTCTTCTCGACGCGGATCGGGCCCGAGTAGGCCGGTGAGTCGGCGGTCGGTGTCGAGCCGTCGGTCGTGTAGTGGATGGTCGCGCCCGGCGTCGGCGACGCGAGCGTCACAGACTGCGCGTCCTTGTAGTCGCCCGGGGTCGGATCGAAAGACGCGGAGAGCGCGGGCGTGGGCGGCGGAACGTACTTCGGCTTCGCCGGCGCGGCGGCGACCGCCGCGGGCGGCGCGCAGGGCGTCGTGCACGGGTACGTGCAGGGATTGCACCACGGGAGCGGCGCAGCGGCGACCTTCACGGCCGCGGGGTCCGTCGTCGCACATCCGAAGAGGAGAGCGGCGGCACTGAGCGCGAACGTAATTCTCATTGGGAGTCTCCAACGAAGGGGGGAGCAGCCCGCCCAGCGTAGGAGATCCGCTCCGCTGATTCCACCGGCGCTCGCAAAGCGTGCGCCGGGACGGTCGCGTGCTGCGACGGTGTCGCAGGTCACGTCCCCTGATCACCCGACGCGCCGTCGTCCTCGCGCGGCACCTCACCCGCGTCCTCGCCGGCGTGCACCTCGACCCCCGGCTCCACCTCGAGCGCGCGCTCGACGAGCCGCTCGGAAGGCGTGGTGCCCCGCGACTGCCGGGCCTCGTCCGTCTCCCGCTCGGCCAGCTCGCGCTCGATCTCGGCGCGCTCGTCGCGCCCCGTCCGCTCGGCCATGTCGGTCACCTCCGCGAGGGAACGTGGGCACGCGCGAGGGCGCACGAGAAGGAGGCGCGCGCGGAAGCGTGAGCGCGTCCTGCTTCAACCCCTCTTCGGCTCGACGCCGGCCATCACGTGCTCGGCGAGCGCCGTGATGGTGAGCGCCGGGTTCACCCCGAGGTTCGCCGGGACGGCGCTGCCGTCCGCGACGAGCAGCCCCTCGTGCCCGAACACCCGCCCCTGCCCGTCGCAGACACCCTGCGAAGGATCGGCGGCGATCACGGCGCCGCCGAGGATGTGCGCGGTGGTCGAGCGGTTCCCGAGCACCTCGAGGATCAGGTTTCCCGGCGTTCCGCCGACCTTCTCGGCGAGGCGCGCGGCGGTGCGGTGCGCGATCGGGATGTAGGCCGGCGGAGGCGGACCGTGCGCGTCCTCGCTCCGGAGCACCTCGCGACCGGCGCGCCGGCCGAGGCGGAGGCGCATCCAGCTCTCGACGGGCTGCATGACGAGCAGGACCATCGTTCGCACCGCCCAGTCGCGGAACGCGAGGGCCCGCAGGCTCTGGACGGGGTGGCGGACGAGCCGGCCGAGCCAGCGCGCCCAGCGCGGCCACGGCGGCAGGTCGGGCGTGAGGTGCGTCGTGAGCAGGCTCATGAAGTCCTGCCCCTTCCCGTGCCGGCAGATCTCCATGTGCGTATGCGCGTCGGCGTCCACGCCGGAGGTGATGGCGATCCCCTCGCTGAAGTCCACCGAGGTGTCGGGCGCGAGCGCGCCGAGGAGCGCCTCGGAGTTCGTCCGCACGAAGTTGCCGAGCTGGTCGGAGAGGCGCGGCAGGCTCCCGCGCTCCTTGCAGCGGAGCAGCAGCCGGGTCGTGCCGAGCGCGCCTCCGGCGAACACCACCCCGCGGGCGGCCCGGTAGACGCGCGGGCTCCGGCGCAGCCACGCGGTGGAGGAGACGGTGTGGACCTCGTAGCCGCCGCCCGGGGAGGGGCGCACGTCGGTGACGAGCCTCTCCGGCACGATCTCGCACCCGAGCCGCTCCGCGAGAAAGAGGTAGTTGCGATCGAGGGTGTTCTTCGCGCCGTGCTTGCACCCCGTCATGCACGCGCCGCAGAACGTGCAGCCGGCGCGCGCGGGGCCCAGCCCGCCGAAGTACGGGTCGGGCGCGCTCACGCCCGGCTCCCCGAAGAACACCGCCACGTCGTGGCGCCGCAGCGTGACGGGCCTGCCGGTCTCCTCCTCGACGACGCTGCGCAGGAGCTCGTCCGCCGGGAAGACCCTCGGGGCGAGCGTCGCCCCGAGCATCCGGCGCGCCGTCGCGTAGTGCGGGGCGAGGGTCGCCTGCCAGTCCACCCCGGCGGGCCAGCGCGCGTCGCGCAGCACCTGCTCGGGTGGGACGACGAGCGTGTTCGCGTAGACGAGGCTGCCGCCGCCGACCCCCGCGCCGTGCAGCACGACGCAGTGGCGGAGGATCGTCATCTGGAGGATCCCGTGCAGCTTGAGCGCGGGCTTCCACAGGTACTTCCGGACGTTCCAGTTGGTGCGGGGGAAGTCCTCCGCGGCCCACCGCTTGCCCATCTCGAGCACCGCGACCCGCCACCCCTTCTCGGAGAGCCGCAGCGCGGAGACGGCCCCGCCGAACCCGGAGCCCACGACGACGTAGTCGACCTCGACCATCGGTCAGTTGAGGAACGGGGGCGGCGGAAGCGTCGCCCCGTCGATGGGCTGCCGGTCCGCGAACCCCTCGTCGAGCGGGTGCCAGTGCGCGATGGCGCGCTCGCCGAACTGCCAGCACAGGAACGCCGGCTCGCCCTCGACGAGCGTGTAGAAGTCGACGAGCCCCTGCTCGACGTCCTTCACGAGGCACCCGAGCCCGTTCACGCGCTCGACCGCGCCCGTGATCTCGGCGGCGAGGACGCGGAGCTGCTCGGCCTCGACCTCGTGCCCGGCCGGGAGCGGCGCGCCGTCCTGCAGCACCGCGACGGCCTCGTCGGGCCCGCCGAGCGCCTGGATGAGCGGTGCGAGCTCCGAGCGGACCTGGGCGATGCGGCCGAACTCGATCTCGAGCGAGGAGACGAGCGCGTTGGCCTCCTCCACCGTGAAGAAGCGGGGCCCCTCGTCCATGGCCGGAAACCTTAGCATGGGCGTGTTATAAGCGCGGCCCTGAGCGCTGCGTCGCCCTGCGACGCGGAGTCGAAGCCGGAGGCAACTCAGCGCATGCTCGAGACCGTATCGAAGGGCTTCAAGGCGGCCCGGAACAAGCTGAAGGGGCGCACCGAGATCACCACCGAGGTGGTCGACGACGCGCTCCGCGACATCCGCGTGTCCCTGCTCGAGGCGGACGTCTCGTTCGAGGTGGTGAAGCGGTTCGTCGCCCGCGTCCGCGAGAAGGCGATCGGCGAGGTCGTCGACACCAAGGTGAAGACCCAGCGGGGCGTCGTCCGCGTCACCCCGCAGGACCACTTCGTCAAGATCTGCCACGACGAGCTCGAGGCTCTCATGGGGCCGGTCGACACCTCGCTCCGCGAGGCGGCGCGCGGGCGCCCGACCGGGATCATGATGGTCGGCCTGCAGGGCTCGGGAAAGACGACGACCGCGGGCAAGATCGCGAGCCGCCTCCTCAAGGAGGGCAAGAAGCCGCTCCTCGTCGCCGCCGACGTCTACCGCCCCGCCGCGGTCGAGCAGCTGAAGGTGCTCGGCGAGCGGCTCGGCGTCCCGGTCTTCCACGCCGCGAACACCTCGCCGCCGGAGATGTGCCGGCAGGCGCTCGAGGTCGCGCTGCGGGAGAAGGCCACCGCGATCGTCTACGACACCGCCGGGCGCCTCGCGATCGACGAGGAGCTCATGGTCGAGCTCGAGGAGATCAAGAAGGCGGTCCAGCCCGAGAACATCCTCCTCGTCGCGGACGCGATGATCGGCCAGGACGCGGTGAGGACCGCGGCCGAGTTCGACCGCCGGCTCGCGCTCGACGGCTTCATCCTCACGAAGCTCGACGGCGACGCGCGCGGCGGCGCGGCGCTCTCGATCAAGGAGGTCACCGGCAAGCCCATCAAGTTCCTCGGCATGGGCGAGGGGCTCGACAAGCTCGAGGAGTTCCGCCCCGAGGGGCTCGCCTCGCGGATCCTCGGGTTCGGCGACGTCGTCGGGCTCGTGAAGGACTTCGAGCAGCACGTCGACGAGGAGACCGCCGAGGCGGACGCGAAGAAGATCCTCTCGGGCGACTTCACGCTCGACGACTTCGTGAACCAGATCCAGCTCGTCCGGAAGATGGGGCCGCTCGGCGAGCTCATGGAGAAGTTCCCGATCTTCGGGGACCTGCCCGAGGGCTTCCAGTTCGACGACCAGGCGCTCGTGAAGATCGTCGCGATGGTCCACTCGATGACCGACGCCGAGCGAAAGCGCCCCGACGTCCTCACCGACGGCCGGATCAAGCGGATCGCGAAGGGCTCCGGCCGCAGCGAGAAGGAGGTGAAGGACCTCCTCAAGCAGTACAACGCGATGCGCGGGGTGATGAAGCAGATCGGCTCCGCCCCCGGGCTCCTCGCGCGGCTCCCCGGCGTGAAGCAGCTGATGCAGCTGCGGAAGCTGCAGGGCAAGGGGATGGAGGACGTCCTCGGCGACGACGCCGCCGCCGTCGAGAGCGCGCTGCACGGCGGGCTCGTGCCGCCGGATGCCGCGCGCGCGATGGGCCTGCCGAAGGGCTACACCCCGCCCATGGCCGCGGGCGCGATGGCCCGCGCCCGGCTCATGGGCTACGCGCCCGAGCCGATCTCCGTCGAGTCGGCGAAGGAGCGCGACGCCCGGAAGAAGAAGCGGAAGCAGGAGCGGCAGTCGCGCAAGAAGAACCGCAAGCGCAGCAAGAAGTGAGCGCTGCGCCGGGCCGCGCCGTCTAGACGGGGGCACTCGGCCCTGCGGCCTCCCCGAGCCCGCTCGCTCGAGATTGTACTCGCGGCGAAGCCGCGCTCGCTGCGGGGGCCCCCTGGGGGCTGGGGCAGCCTCAGCCGGCTGCCCGCGCTCGCCACGCCGCGAGCTGCGCGGGCAGCGCCGGCAGCGCGCGGGTAAGCCGCTCAGCGCCTGCGCTTGTTCCGCTTCGGCACGACGAGGCCCCGCGAGAGGCGGCGGAGCACCCGCTTCAGCTGCCGCTTCTTGTAGCGCTCGTGGGAGGCGTCCCCGGCCTGGTTGCGGCGCGCCGTCTCGGCGTCCACCACCTGGAACTCGACGAGGGAGAAGACGATTCGCCCGAGCTCGTCCGCCATGGGATCGGAGGGCGGGAGGAGGTCGTCGATCCGGACCGGCAGGTCGACGACGAAGTTGAGGACGCGGAACTCCTTGCCGCTGAACTCGTTCCGGGGCGCGGCGGGATCGGTCCGCTCGAGATCGGGCGGCAGCTGCAGGTGGGTCGCGAGCTCGGCCCCCTGCGGGTGGCGGGCGAGGAGATCCGCGAACCTGACGAGGGTGTTCTGCGACTGACCGGGGACGGCGTAGTTGAAGGGGAAGAGGTTCTCGGTGAGGTGCCACACGACCGGCGCGATCTGATCCGCGCGCTCGGTCACGATCCGGTACCGCACGCGGTCGAAGATCTGCGCGGCGACCGACTCCTTCTTCGCGAGGAGCTTCGTCACGAGCGAGGAGCGGCTCTTCACGTTCCCGCCGAACTCCACCACGAGCCCGGCGGCCTGCATGCGCCCCGCCTCCGCCATGATGCGCCGGTTCGCGCGCTCGGCGAGATCCGCCTCGCGCGTCGCCGTCCGGAAGAGCAGCTCGCGCGCCTCGAGGTGGTGGATGACGTGCATCACCTTCAGGACGACGCAGGCGATCCGGCGGTAGCGGACGGGCTCGATCGCGCCGGAGGCGAGCAGGAACAGGTGGCGGACGTCGACCGGCTCGGCGACGGCGGCCGCGACCCGATAGCCGAACTCGGTCCGCAGGTAGTCGACGGCCTGCCCGAGGATGACGCGGATCCGCCGCTCGTCGCGCGGGTCTTCGAGGTCGAACAGGCTCAGCCGGAGGAAGCGCCCGACCTCCTCGGCGTTCCGGAAGTCGAGGCGCCGCCAGTCGATGACCGACCCGCCGCGGAGCAGCAGGCGCAGCGCCTCGAGCTCCTGCACGCCCATCCGCTCGAGGGCGCGGAGCGGCCCTGCGGCGGGCGCGGGCTTCGCCTCGAGGGACAAGGTCGCTCCGCCGCCGCTAGAACGAGAACGGGAAGGTGACTTCCTGCCCCGTCGTGCCGGACCTCGGGAACTTGATGGTCTTCACGACGCCGGTGATGCAGCCCGCGAACGGCCCGGACGCGTACTCGCCGGGCATCGGCTTCACCTCGCGCGGGCTGCCGTCGCCGCCGATCACCCACTTCATCTTGAGGACGCCGCTCGCCCCCGGATCGCGCGCCTTCTGGTCCGAGACGCACTTGCGGAGCGAGTCGATCCGCCCGGCGACCGACTCGTTGATCTGCGCGGGAGAGAGCTTCTCGGGGAGCGCGGCCCCCCCGGCGCGCGCGGGCGGGACGTACACCGAGCGGCCGGAGGCCCCTCCGCCGCCGCCGAGCGCGTCGTCGAGGGCCGAGTCGCCCGAGTCGAAGTCGAGGAGCGAGTCCTTCTTCTTCGCCGGCGCGGGCGCCGGGGCGGGCGTCGGGGCGGGCGCCGCCGGGGCCTGGGCGACGGCGCGGGCGGGCGCCGCCTCGCGCTTCACCCGCGGCGGCGGCTCCTTCGCGCCGCGGCGCGCGGGGACGGGCGCCGCCGCCTGCGCCGGCTCGGGAGCGGCCGGCGCCGGCGCGGGGGCGGCCGGAGCCGCGGCGGCAGCGACCGGCTGCGCCGGGGGCGCGGGAGCGGCCGCCGGCGCGGGGGCCGCGGCGGCGGCGGGCGGAGCTGCGGCGGGCGGGGGCGGGGCCGGGACCGCCGGCGCGACCGGGGTCGCGACCGCAACGCGCGGCTCGGGCGCCATCTTCTTCATCTGCGTGAGGACGAAGGCCGCCGCGCCGCCGACGACCGCGAGCACGATGACGACGCCGATGACGATGACGCGCGTCATCGAACGCTTGTGG
The DNA here is from genome assembly GCA_963736795.1 of uncultured delta proteobacterium. GTDB lineage: Bacteria > Myxococcota > Myxococcia > Myxococcales > Anaeromyxobacteraceae > Anaeromyxobacter. The sequence goes on from CAVTRF010000006.1 coordinate 102,646, forward strand.
CGCGTCTGCTCGGCGCGGCTCGCGACGCTCGAGCGACGCTCGAGCTTCTTCTCGCCCGTCGTGTCGAGCCCCTTGATGCTGAGCGGGATGGCGCCGGTGGGATCGACGCCCCCGCCGTCCGGCAGGGCCTCGACGAGCGACCTCACGCCCGCGGGCGCGGCCCTCGGCGCGGGCTTCGCCTCGGGCGCGGCGCGCGACGCCATCTCCTCGCTCGCGAGAGCCGCCAGCGCGGAGGCGCCGGCGGGCTTCCAGGTCACCTCGGCGGCGGCGGCGGTGGGTGCGGGGGTCGCACTCTGCCTCTCGCGCGCCGTCTGCGGGTCGGACCGGAACGGCTGCGGCTCGACCCGCGCAGGCGCGGGCGCCGCGCGCGCCACCGGCGCGAGATAGCCGGAGAGCTCGGCGACGCTGGAGAGCGGCTGCCAGTCTCCCATCCCGGGGCGCCACACGAGCGAGTCGGGGCCGACGTCGCCCGCCTCCCACCTGCGCTTCACCTCGGCGAGCGGCAGCGGGCCGACCTGCGCCTGCCCGATCGCGACGTACCACTCGGTCGCGGCCGGCGTGGGCGCCGCGGCGATCCGCGCCTCGTCGTCCATGCCCATGAGCTGGGTCTCGCCCGGATCGGGCGCTCCGCCCGCCGCGGGAGCGGGCCCGTCGCCGAAGGCGCTGTCGAACGCGTTGCCGAGCTCGACGTCGAGCCCGGCCGGCGCGGCGCCGTCGGCGGCGCTCGGCGTGGAAGCCGCGGGCGCCGGCGCTTGGGCGGGTGCTTCCGCCGCGCGCCGGACGACGATCACGTTCCCGCACTTCTTGCAGCGCACCTTCACGCCGCTCGGCCCGACCTTGTCGTCCGAGATCATGTACTGGGCGCTGCAGCTGTCACAGGTAAATTTCATCTCGAGTCCATCCTAGTTCAACCGGGGACCACGCACGAAAGTCCGAGCTTCTCACGGAGGTGTCCGTACTCCTCCGACACGCAGAACAGCGCCAGGTCGCGCAGCCGCATCTCGTCTCGCAGCTTCGACACCTGCGGCCGCTCGGTCACGACCCCCTTGCGGACCACCTCGAGGTCGCCGGCGAGGAGCGCGCCCGCCCGGTTCGAGGTGAGCTCCGCCCCGTCGAGGTAGGCCCTCACGTCGCCGGGGTGCTGAACCTCGCAGTAGTTACGGGCGAGGAGCTTCAGGGTGTTCTTCCGGACGTTCTCGGGGAGCGTCCGCTCGAGCTCCCGCTTCAGCTTCTCGACGAGGTGGGGGTCGGCGGTGACGACGAACTTCGAGGTCCCGACCGCGCACGCCGCCTGGAACACGAGGTCGAGCTGGTCGTGCGGCATGAGCCGGGCGAGGAACAGCTCGGGGCGCGCGAACGCCATCGCCTTCCCGATCGCGAACCAGAGCTCCTTCTTCGGACGCTCCTTGAACATGTGCTCGTCGGCGATGAGCCCGGCGGGCTCGGTCGGCACGAGCTGGAGCCGCGAGGGGACCTCCTCCTTGCGGAACAGGCGCAGCCCGCGGAACCCGAGCGTCCGCTCGACGTACTTGAACATGTTCGCGAAGAAGAGCATCGAGCCCTGCACGTCGAGCTCGTCCTTCTTCGGGACGATGCCGAGGTCCTTCTCCTTCTGCACGAACGTCGAGCGCGCGTGCAGCGCGAGCAGCGTCATGATGTCGGCGAGCGGCCCCTTCAGCCGGTCGTGCAGCACGAGCGCCCACCCGGCGTCGTCGAGGGAACGGCTCGCCTGGTCGCGCGAGAACTTTCGCAGCCGCGAGACGACCTGCACCTCCTCGGGGGTCGCCGCGGAGAGCAGGTGCGCGAGCACCTGCGCGGCCGAGTAGGCGAGGTCGTACTGCTTGCGGGCGGCGTGGAGCGTGACGAGCGCCGACGCGGCCTTCTGCGCCTTGGCGCCGCTCTTGAGGAGCTGGCGGTAGGCAGCGACCGCCTCGGCCTCCTCCCCCGGCTTGCGCGCGGCGAGGTCGGCGTACAGCTCGACCGAGACCGCGTCCTCCGGATCGGCCTTCGCGACCACCTGGTACGCCATGCGCGCCGCGTCGTCGTTCCGGAGCACGTTCCGGTACAGCTCGCCGACGGTCTTCCAGAGCGCGAGCCGCGACTGGGCGGCGTCCGGCCCCTTCGGGAGCCGCTGGATCATCCGGACGTAGGCCTGCTCGAGGTCGGTCCAGCGCTTCGCGCGGGTGAGGAGCTCCTCGATCATCCCGAACGCCTGGACGAGGCGCGGGTTCTTGTCGAGCGCCTTCTCGAGCTCGGCGACGGCGGCCTGCTCGTCCTTCACCTCGTCGCGGAGGATCTCGGCGAGCGCGAGGTGCAGCTTCGCCGCGCGCACCCCGTCGGCCTGCACCTCGGGCCGCCGCACGATGAGGGCGAGCACGTCCGCGGCCTTCTGCCCCTGGCGCGTCTCGCGGTAGAGGCCGAGCAGGGCCTCGGTCACGGTGAGCGCGGTCGGATCGATCCGGGACGCTCCCAGGAACGCGTCGATCGCCTGGTACGGGTCCTTGAGCTTGTCGCGGCAGGCCTCGCCGATCGCGACGAAGAGCTCGAACTTCGCGTCCTCGTCGACGAGCGAGAGGAGCCGCTGGCGCTGCTCCACCGCGCCCTCGAAGTCGCCGAGCGTCTCGAGCAGGCGCACGAGGCTGCGCCGGGAGGGCTCGTGGTTCCCGTCGATCTCGAGCGCCTTCTTGAAGGCGTTCACGGAGCGCTCGAGCTGCCCGAGCTTCTCGGCGATCTCGCCGATCTGCCAGTGCGTCTCGACCACCTCGAGGTCGGTGAGCCCGTCGCGGTGGTGGACGATCACGGTCGTGAAGATCCGGAGCGCCTCCTCCCACTGCTGCTGCTGCACGAGCAGGTTCCCGAGCCCCTCCAGCGCCGGGAGGTAGGTGGCGTCGAGGTCGTACGCGCGCCGGTAGCACGCGAGGGCCTTGTCGCGGTTCGCGAGCTTGTCCGCCACGTAGCCGAGCCGGTAGCTCTGGCGGCACAGCTCCTTCGTCTCGCTCGTCTGACCGAGCAGGTCGACCATCGCCTCGAGGACGCGCTCGGCGTCGGCCCAGCGCGTCTGGGCGACGTAGATGTCGGAGAGCGGCCTCGCCGCCTCGGGGTGCCCTGCCGTCCGCTTGAGCGCCTCCTCGTAGTAGCGCGCCGCCTGGTCGCGGTCGTCGCGCTCCTCCTGGTAGACGCGGCCGATCTCGGTGTAGAGGCGGGTCTTCTCCTCCACCTCCGGGACGTAGCGCGCCTCCTCGATGAGCATCTCGAGGTAGCGGTCGCGATCGCGCTCGCGCTCGGCGATCCCCTTCAGCGCCCGGATGGCGGGGAGGCAGCCCGGGTCGAGCTGCAGCGCCCGCCCGTACGCGTCCTGCGCGCTCGCCGGGTCCTGGAGCATGTCCTCGAAGATCGCGCCGATCCGGACGTGAGCGTCGAGCGCATCCTTGCCGCCGGCGCTGCGCGCCTCGCGGCGGAGCATGTCGAGCGCGAGGTTCCAGTTGCCGCTGCGCTCGTAGAGCCGCCCGAGCGCGGAGACCGCCTCGCGCGACTCGGGGTCGAGCTGCAGCGCGTGGTTGAAGATCGCCTCGGCGCGGTCGACGCGCGAGAGCTCCTTCCACCACACCTCGCCGATCGCGACCTCGAGCGCGACCTGCTCGCGCCGGTCCTGCACGAGCGTGATGTGGTGCTGCATCACCGGGATGAGCTTGTCCCACTCCCTCGCGTCGCGGTAGAGCCGCTCGAGCGCCTTCACCGCCGGCAGGTTCCCGCCGTCGATCGCGAGGATCGCCTCGTTCTTCTGGATGGCGCTGCGCGGATCGTGGAGCTTCTCGTCGTGGATGCCCGCGCTCTTCGCGAGGATCCGCGCCTGCTCCCGCGGGTCGTCCGCGGCGAGGGCGATCTGCCGCTCGTAGACCCGGTTCAGCTCGGCGAAGCGGTCGAGCTTCGTGTAGAGCCGCTCGAGGCCGCCGAGCGCCTCCCGCGACCGGTCGTCGAGCCCGAGGACGGTGCGGTAGGCCTCCACCGCCGCCTCGTCGTCGCCGATCTCGTTCTCGTCGAGCGCCGCGATCTGCAGCTGGAACGCGATGCGGTCCTCGTCGGTCGCGGCGAGGTCGCGGGCGCGGGACAGGACCTGCGCGAGGTCCTGCCAGCGCTGCTCGCGCCGGAACAGCCCGGAGAGCTGCGCGAGCGCGGCCCGGTCCGAGCCGTCGAGCTCGAGGATGCGGCGGAGCGCGGTGACGGCCTCCTCCACGTCCTTCATCTCCGCGTCGTAGAGCTTCGCGACCTCGAGGAGCATCGCCTTCTTCTCGTCGAGCCCGGCGGCCGCCTCGAGCTTCTGCTCGAGCGTGATGACGAGGTCCCGGACGCGGCCGCGGCGCTTGAACAGGAGCGTGAGCGCCTCGAGCGCCTCGGGGCTCGACGGGTCGGCCTCGAGCGCGCGCCGGTAGGCGGCCTCCGCCCCGTCCGCGTCGTCGAGCTTCTCGTCGCGCAGCTTGCCGAGGTGCAACAGGAGGCGCGCCTTCGCCATCCCGCGCGTCTCCTCGGCGACCTGCTCGAGCACGGCGCCGAGCTCGTCGAGCGCCTCCGTCTCGACCGCGAGCCGCTCGGCCGCGGCGAGCGTCTCCGCATCCCCGGGCGCCTCCGCCAGGGCGCGGCACCAGGCGAGGAAGGCCATCTCCTTCTGGCCGAGCTTCTTCTCGTGGATGCCCGCGACCTCCTTCAGCACGGCGAGCTTCTCGGCGGGATCCGCCACCTGCGGGGCGAACAGGTCGCACACCCGCGCGAAGGCGCGCCAGTTCCCGGCGTCGGCGTGGAGCTGCCGCAGCTCCTCGTACGCCGTCCGGTTCGCCGGATCGAGGTCGAGCACCTTCTCGAGCGCGGCGGCGGCCGCGTCGGTCCGCTTCTGCCCCTTCCACAGCTCCGCCACCGCGAGCCAGGCGGGCACCGCCTCGGCCGGCCCGCCCTGCGCCGCGAGGAGCGCCGCGCGCGCTTCCGCCGCCCGCACGCCCTCCTGCGCCGCCCCCGCCTGCCGGAAGATGTCCTCGATCCGGACGAGCTCCTCCGCCTGGTGGGGCTCGATGTCGAAGGCGAGCTTCCCCTGCTCGACCGCGTCGCGCTTGTTCCCGGAGCGGAGCAGCACCTCCGCGAGCTCGAGGCGCGCCCGCTTCACGCCGAGCGCGTCCTCCTGGAGCGGCACGAGCCGCCGGTAGATGCCGGCGAGCGCGTCCATCTCCCCCTGCGCGGCGTAGATGTCGCGCAGCGCCTCGAGGGCCCGCCGGTTGCGCGGGTCGGTGTCGAGGACCGCCTTGTAGGACTGGACCGCCTGCGAGGGGTCCCCGAGGCGCGTCCCGAGCACGAGCCCGAGCTTGTCGTTCAGGCGCCCGATCTCGCGCCGGTCCACGGTCGCCTGCACCCGCAGGCGGAGGTGCTGGGCGAGGTCGGCCCAGCGCTCGAGCCGCTCGTACAGGTCCTCGAGCGCCGCGAGGGCCTCCTCGTTCCGCGACCGGGCCGCGAGCAGCTCCTTCCAGAGCGCGACCGACTCGTCGAGCCGGCCGAGCTCGGCGGCGAGCGCCGCCATCCGCGCGAGCACCCGCTCCTTCGCCGCCGGGTCCTGCGCGGCGGCGCGCTGCGCGGCGAGGTTCCTGAAGAGGTCCTCGCGGCGCCCCGCCGCGTCGTAGAGCGCCTCCAGGGCGCGCAGCGACGGCACGTGGCGCGGATCGACCCCCGCGGCCCCCTCGTACGCCTCGGCGGCGCGGTCGGGCGCGGCGAGCCGCTCCTCGCAGAGCTGCCCGAGCCGGAACAGGATCTGGACCTTCTCGGCGCCCGCCACCTGCCCGGCGCGCTGCGCGAGGACGTCGGCGAGCTCGGGCCAGGACTCGAGGCGGCCGTAGAGCCGCTCGAGGGCGGGGAGCGCCTCCGCCGCGGTGCCCGGGTCGAGCGCGACCGCGCGGCGCAGGAACGTCGCGGCCCGCGTGAGGTCGCCGAGCTTGTGCTCGTACAGAGCGCCGAGCCGCTCCGCCACCTGCGCGGTGTCGGCGGGCGGGAGGCGATCGATCTCGTCCTCGTAGATGGCCGCGAGCTCCTCGTCGTGGCCGCTCAGCTCCGCGAGCGCCTCCATCCGGGCCCGGAGCGCGCCGTCGGCGGGATCCTCGCGGAACGCCTTGCACAGCGCGAGGAACGCGAGCTCGGGCTCGCCGAGCTTCTTCTCCCGGAGCTCCGCGAGCTCGATGTAGAGCGCCTTGCGCTCGACGCCGTCCGGCCGCTCGCCGGCGCGCACCTCGAGCACCGCCGCCTGCCGCAGCGCGTCGCCCTGCTTGGCGTACGCGCCCTCGAGGACGAGCGCAGCGCGGGCGTTCGATGGGTCCTTCTGGAGCAGCGCCTCGAGCCGCGCCACTGCCTCGGGGTGGTCCGGGCGCGCCTGCAGCACCTGCTCGTAGAGGGCGAGGGCGCCGTCGCGGTCGAGGAGCCGCGTCTCCTTGAGCTCGGCGAGCCGGTAGCGGAACGGTACGAGCGCCGCCACGTCCCCGGCCTCCTCGGCGAGCGCGGCCTCGCGGGCGAGCACCTCGGCGAGATCGACCCAGCGCTCCGTCTTCGCGCAGAGCCGGTCGAGCCGGCCGAGCGCGTCGCGGTCCTTCGGGGAGACCTCGAGGAGCCGCTTCGCCGTCGCGATCGCGCCCTGCGGGTCGTTCAGCCGCTCGTCCTGGACCGCCGAGAGGTCGGCGAGGAGCCGGGCCAGTACCTCGGGATCCTCCTCCCCCGCGAGGGCGCGCCGGATCGCCTGCGCGAACGCCTCGGGATCGGCGCCGCCGCGCAGCCCCTCGATGCTGCCGACCATCGCCTCGCGGTCCTCCGGGACGAGGTCGAGCACTCGCTGCCACGCCTCGGCGGCGCGGGCAGGGTCGGCCTTCGCGAGCCGCGCGATGCGCCGCTGGTACTCGGCGCGGGCGGCGGGCTCGCGGGCCCGGTCGGCGTGCTCGGCGAGGAGCGCCGCGTGCTCGTCGGGCAGCCCGGCCGCGGCGGCGTACGCGCCGACGAGCGAGAGCGTCTCCTTGGCGTCGGGGTCCGCCGCGAGGGCGCGCCCGGCGGCGAGGAACGCCATCTCGGGGTTCCGGAGCGCCCCGCCGTAGGTCTCCGCCACGCGCCGGAGCAGCGCCGCGCGGGTGGCGGGCTCGGTCTCGTTCGACGCGCGCGACTCGAGCGCGTCGATGACCTTCTGGTGCTCGCCCTCCGCCGAGTAGATGGGCTCGAGCACGAGCGCCGCCTGGATCGCCGCGCCGCCGGTGCCGCGGGCGAGGTCCTCGAGGGCGGCGAGCGCCGCCGGGTGGCGCGGCACCTTCGAGAGCACCTCGCGGTAGCAGGCGAGCGCGCCCTCCGCGTCGGCGAGCCGCTGGTGGCGGATTCCGCCCGAGCCGGAAGCGCAGCTCGGCCGCCTCCGCGACGAAGTTCGGGTGCCGGTCGGCGACGGTCACCTCGCGCGAGAGGACGTCGGCGAGGTCGTCCCACCGCTCCGCCGCGCCGAGGAGCTTCCCGAGCAGCCGAAGCGCGTTCGGGTCCTCCGGATCGACCGCGAGGATCTTCTTGTAGGCGGCGATCGCGCCATCCCGGTCCGCGAGCTGTTCGGCCATGATCTTCGCCACCTCGAGCAGGAGTTCCTTGCGCGCCGCCGCCGCTGGCGCGATGTCCGCGAGCCGTTCCAGCGTCCGCGCGAGCTCGCGCGGCGCCCCCATCTTGCGGTGGACGCGGGCGAGCGCCCCGAGCGTCTCCGCGGAGGGCGCCTCCGCGGCGACCTCCTCGAACCAGCGCACCGCGAGGTCGAGCCGGCCGAGCCGCTCGGCCGAGACCACCGCGAGCCGCCGCCGCACGTCGAGCGCCGCCGCGCGGGGGAGCTTCGCACGGAGCGCCTCCTCGAGGGCGCGGGCGAGCTCCGCCCAGGCGCCCGTCGCGGCAGCGAGCCGCTCGAGATCCGCGCGCACGGCGGGCGCGTCCTCGCCGCGCCGGACCGCGTCGTCGAGCTGCCGGAGCTTCGCGCCGAAGGCCTGCGCGCGATCCCCGAGCCGCTCGTGCAGCGCGGCGAGCTCCGCGAGGAGCCCCGGACGCTCCGAGTCGTCGGCCGTCGCGAGCCGGACCTCGAGCAGCCCCGCGAGCTTGCGGGCGTCGCCGCTCGCGCGGTGCACGTCCTCGAGCACGCGCGCGGCGTCGGGCGCCGTCTCCGGGCGCGCGAGGAGCCGCTCGAGGCCGGCGACCGCGCCGGCGTCGCGCGGGCCCTGGGCGAGCACGTCGGCGTACGCCTCGATGGCGGCCCTCGGATCGGGGCCGGCCTCGAGGAGGGCGGCGCGCCGCAGGTGCAGCTCGACCCGCCGCACGGCGTCGTCGCCGGCCGCCAGCGCGAGGGCGCCGAGCACCTCGACGAGCTCCGGGCCGGGCTCTGCGCGGGAGAGGAGCCGCTCGAGCTCGAGCAGCGGCTCGAGCGCCTCCGGGTCGGCCTCGCGCGCGGCGCGGAGCGCCTCGAGCGCGGCGGCGGGATCGCCCACCTCCTCGACGATCTTCGCGGCGTTGAGCAGGAGCGCGAGCCGCTCGGCGCCGGTCGCGAGCGCGGCGCGGCGCCGCGCGACGCCCAGGATCTCCGCCGCCGACCGCGATGCCTCGTAGAGCCGCTCGAGCTGCTCGAGCGCCTCCGCGTCGTCGGGCGCGGCCGCGAGCACCCGCTTCCAGGCCTCGATCGCGTCGGGCCCGCCGCGGGTCGCCCGCGCGCGGGCGGCCCGCCGCAGGAGCGCGATCGCCTCGTCCGGAAGGGCCGCGGCGGCGGCCTGATCGAGCACCGCCGCGAGCTCGTCGTCGCTGCCGGTCGCGCGCGCGAGGCGCTCGAGGTCGACCTCCACGCCTTCGCGCGCCGGGCCGCCCTCCGCGAACGCCCGGCAGGCGGCCATGAACGCCAGGTCGGGCGCCCCGAGGTCTCGCTCGAGCAGCGTCCGGATCTCCGCGAGCAGCCGCGCCCGCTCGCCCGGATCCTCGACCGCTGCGAGGCGCGCCTCGCGCGCGGCGACGCGGCGCGCGTGCTCGCCGGCCGCCCGCAGCGCGGCGTCCGCTGCCTCGAGCGCCTCGCGCCCGACCGCGCCGGGGACGGCGGCGAGGGCGACGATGGCGTCGCGAGAGGCCTCGCGGCGCGGATCGCGCCGGAGCAGCTCGGCGTGGAGCGCGAGCGCGCCCGCCGGGTCGGCGAGCCGCTCGCGGCGGAGCTCGGCGAGCCGCGCGACGAGGTCGGCGTCGAAGCCGCGCGCGAGCCGGGCCTCGAGCGCAGCCGCGAGCTCGGCGGGCCGATCGAGCCGCTCGAAGAGCCGCTCGAGCGCCGCGCGGGCGTCGGCGTCGTCGGGGGAGAGCCGAGCCACCTCGCTCCACGCTGCGGCCGCCCGGGCGCCGTCTCCGAGGCGCGCCTCCGCGACGGTCGCCTCCTCGCGCAGCGCGTCCTCGCGCTGCGCGGGGTCCGGGGCGCGGCGCGCGAGCTCGGCGCAAAGATCCGCGAGCTCGCCCCAGCGCTCGCGAGCCCGGTGGAGCCGCCGCAGCGCCGCGAGCGCCTCGCGGTCGCCCGGCGCGGACACGAGCACGCGCGCCCAGGCGTCGGCGGCGCGCTCGGGGTCGAGCCGCCGGTCGGCGAAGTCGGCCTGCTCGCGCAGGAGGGCGGGGCGGAGCTCCGCCGCAGCCTCCTCGCACAGGGCGGCGTACAGCTGCGCGCAGGCCTCGAGCTCCTGGCTCTCGGCCGCGAGCCGGCGCAGGTCGCGACGCGCGTCCGCGTCCGCCGGGTGCGCCCGCACCGCCGCCGCGATCGCGGTGAAGGCGAGCGACACCTGGTGCAGCTCCTGCTCCGCCACGCGCGCCGCGCCCCGGAACGCGGCCGCCTTGGCGACCGGCTCCGGCCGGACGCGCGCCTCCGCCTCGAGCGCCCGCATGCGGCGGCGCGGGTCGGGGTGGGCGGCGAGCCCGGCGGCCGCGATGAGGACCGCCCGCGGGTCCTCCCCGTCGAGCTGCGCCTCCAGCGCGGCCAGCGCGGCGGCGTCCTGCGGGTTCGCGGCGAGGGCGGAGGCGAGCCGCGCTGCGGCGGCGGGGAGATCGCCGATCCCCTGCGCGATTTGGGCGGCCTCGAGCGCCGCGCGTGACGCCTCCGCGGGATCCTGCGTCACCCCGGCGAGCTCGGCGAGCGCGTCGGCGCGCCCGGCGGGATCGCCTGCCGCGCCGAGCGCCTCGGCGAGCCGGGCGAGGAGCCGCGCGCGGTGGTCGGGCGCCGCGGCGCCGATCGCCTCGCGCAGGGCGGCAGCCGCGGCGGCGCGCATCGCGGAGCCGCTCCGCGAGCACCTCGGCGCGCTGGGCGAGGAGGGCGGACCGCTCGGCGCCCTGCGCGGTCGCGGCGCGTGCCTCGAGCAGCTCGGCGGCCTCGGCCCACTGCTCCGCCGCGAGCGCGGCGCGCGTGAGCGCGGCGAGGGTCGGCGCGTCGCCGGGGCGCAGCGCGAGCGCGCGGCGGAGGTGCGCGGCCGCCTCGTCGAAGGCGCCGAGATCCTCCTCGGCGACCGCGGCGGCGCGCACGCGCAGCGCGAACTCCTCGTCGGGCCGCCCCTCCAGCCGGCGGGCGGCGTCGGCGAGCAGCGCGAGCAGCTCGCGGTGGGCGCCCACCTCGCGCGCGAGCGCCTCGCACCGCCGGCGTGCGTCGGCGTGCTCGGGGCACGCCCGGAGGGCGGCGGCGGCGGCCGAGAGCCCCGCCCGCGCGTCGCCGAGCTTGTCCGCGTGCAGCGCGGAGGCGTCGAGCAGGTGGCGCGCGCGCTCGCGCGGGTCGGCGGTGGCGGGGAGGCTCCGCGCGATCGTCTCGAGCATCGCGGCGTGGCGGGCGGCGTCCCCCGCCGCGGCGTGGACCGGGGCGAGCGCCTGCGCGATGCGGAGCGGCTCGACACCCCGCTCGAGCAGCCGCTCGAGGAGCTGCGCGGCCTCGCTCCGCTGCGACGGGACGAGCCCGCCGCCCTGGAGCACCGCGAGCGCCACCTGGGCGGCCTCGCCGAGCCGGCCGAGCGGTTCGACGAGCACGTCAGCGCGGGCGAGCTCGAGGGCAGCCCGCTCGGGCGCGCTCTTCGCCCGCGCCGCGAGGGTCGCGAGCACCTGGGTCCGCTCCTCGGCGGCGCGGGGCCCGTCGGTCGCCTCGAGCGCCGCGTGGAGACCCCAGAGCGCCTCCTCGTCCTGCGGGGCCTGCGAGAGCGCCTCGCGCCACAGCGCGGCGGCCTGGTCGAGCCGGGCGGCGTCGTGCCAGAGCCGCGCGAGCTTCGCGGTGAGCGCGCGCCGCTCCTCGCCGGAGGCGCGGGCGCGGCGCGTCTCGAGCTCCTTCGCGAGCTCCTCCTGCTGCCCCGCGCGGGCCATGCACGCCTCGAGCGCGGCCGAGGCGCCCCGGTCCTCGGCGTCGATGGCGACGAGGGCCCGCCACGCGCGCACCGCCTCCTCGGGCTTGCCGAGGTCGCGGTCCATGATCTCGGCGACGCGGCGCAGCAGGGTCTTGCGGGACTTCAGATCATCCGTGCTCGCGTCGGCGGCGGAGCGGTAGGCGCGGGCGAGGTCCAGGAACGCGTCCGCGCGCGCGGCGGCCCCCTCCATCGCCTTGCGCGTCGCGGCGCGCGCCGGGTCGAGGGCGAGCGCGCGAGAGAGGGAGCGGAGCGCGTCGCGCGGCCGCTCGAGCCGCTCCTGCTGCACCTCCGCGAGCCGTTCGAGCAGGCGCACCCGCTCCTGCGGCTCGCGGGCGAGCGCGGCGGAGAGCTCGAGCACCGCCGCGAGCGGCCCCCACTCCTCCGCCTCGGCGAGGAGCGGCGCGAGGGCCGCGGCGGCGCTCGCCTCGCCCGGGTCGGCGCGCAGCGCGGCCTCGAGGTGGCGGCGGGCCCGCACCGGATCGCCGAGCCGCTCCTTCGCGAGCTGGGCGGCGCGGACGCGGAGCGGCGCGTGCGCGGGCTTCTCGGGCGCAGCGGCGAGGTGCTTCTCGAGGACGGCGAGCGCCTCGGGAAAGCGCCCGGCGTCGACGTGGTGCTCGAAAGCCTGGAGCGCGGCGCTCTCGCAGGCGGGGTCGAGCTCGAGCGCCTTCTCGAGGGCGGCGAGCGCGCTCTCCGCGTCGCCGAAGCGCACGAGGTCCCAGCGCGACATCTCGAGGTGGAGCAGGACGAGGGCGCTGCGGTCGCGCGTGCCCGCCGCGAGCCGCGCGAGCGCGTCGACGTGGCCGCGGAAGTCGCCGCGCTCGGCGTAGATGCGGGCGAGCAGGTCGAGCGCGAACGGATCACCCGGCGCGAGCGCCCACGACCGCTCCACGCGCTCGATCCCGCGCGCGAACCCGTCCGGATCGTACGCGGCGTGGAGCTGCGCGAGCCGGAGCTGCAGCCGCGCCGCCTCGCGCCGGTCCTCGGCGCGCGCCGCGGCCTCGTCGAGGGCCCGCGCCTCGTCGCGCCAGGAGCGCGGGTACGCCTTGAGCCGCTCGCGCGCCCGCGCGGCGCCGGGGGCCGCACGATCGAGGGTCACCGCCTCGATGAGCGTGTCCATCGCGAGGTCGTGCTCGAGCGGCTCCTCGACGAGGGCGGTGCCGAGCCTCGCGTACTCCGCGGCGAGCGTCTTGGGATCGCCCCCCGCCTCGCGCGCCGCGTCGAGCATCCGCTTCGCCTGCCCGAAGCGGCGCATCGCCGAGAAGCACGCGAGGCCGCGGATCCGGGCCTCCTCGAGGGCGGGGTCGAGCCTGCAGGCGCGGGCGTACTGGAGCGCGGCGCGGTCGCGGCGCCCGAGCTTCTCCTCGTACACCTTCCCGAGGCGGAGCGTGGCGCGGGCGGACTCGCGCGGGTCCTTCGCGGACGCGGCATCCCGGTCGAGCGCCGCGGCGAGCGCCGGCCAGTCCTCGCGCTCCGCGAGGAGGTCCACCATCGAGCGGAGCGCGCCGGGGTGTGCCGGATCGCTGCGCAGCAGCTGCCGGTAGAGCTCCTCCGCGCGGGCGACGTTCCGGAGCTTGGTGTGGGCGAGGTTCGCCGCCTTCGCGAGCAGCGGCCCTCCCGGCTCGCGGACGACCCGCGCACGCCCCTCGTAAAGCGCGATGAGGTCCTCCCAGCGGGACGCGGTCTCGTAGATCGACTCGAGCGCCTCGAACGCGTGCAGGTCTCCGGGCGCCGCCTCGAGGGTCTCGAGGTGCGACCGGATCTGCTCGTCCAGGGTGGGTGAGCTCAATGGGGGTCGCTCGGGGAGGGGTGCTGCCTGGGAGAATGCGCGACGCTCCGGAAGTATAGGGCCGGGTGCGCCAGACGGTCAACGTTGCGACCAGGGGAAAACCAAGCCCTTACGGGAGGTTGCGGAGCGCTCGCGCAGAGCGCTCGAGGAGGGCGTCAGGCGACGCTTCGCGTCTTCTGCAGCGCGAGCCACTCCTCCACGCCTGCCGCCGCCATCGGCGAGCCGAGGAGGAACCCCTGCGCGTAGCGGCAGCGGAGCTCCTCGAGCTTCGCCACCTGGGGGGCGGTCTCCACCCCCTCCGCGATGACGTCGAAGTCGAGGCTCTCGGCGATCGAGACGATCGCCTTGATGACCTCCTCGCTCTCGGGGTGGTCTGGCAGCCCCGCGACGAAGGTGCGATCGATCTTCACCGCGGTGATCGGGAACCGGTGCAGGTAGCTGAGCGAGGAGTACCCGGTGCCGAAGTCGTCCACGTGGATCTGGATGCCGAGCTCGCGCAGCCGCGCGAGCTTCGCCGCCGAGGCCTCGACGTCGTCCATGATCACGGCCTCGGTGACCTCGATGGCGACGTAGCGCGGGTCGACCCCGGCGTCCCGGACGGTCTGCTGGAACGCGTCGACGAAGTCCGGGCGGCGGAACTGGCGGCCGGACACGTTGACGGACAGCGTCACCCCCGCGAGCGCCGGGATCCGCTCCTGCCACACGCGGAGCTGCGCGCACGCGTCGCGGAGCACCCACTCCCCGAGCGGCACCACGACCCCGCTCTCCTCGGCGAGCGCGATGAACTCCTCCGCGAGGAGGAGGCCGCGCCCCGGCTTGTTCCAGCGCACGAGCGCCTCGAGCCCGATGAGCTTGCCGGTGCGCAGCGCGACGATCGGCTGGTAGTGCAGGAGGAACTCGCCGCCGTGCTCCACCGCGCGGCGCAGGTCGGTCTCGAGCTGGAGCCGGTCCACGACGCCGCCGTGCATCTCCGCGTCGAAGAGCTCGCAGCAGGCCTTCCCCTCGAGCTTCGCCTGGTACATGGCGATGTCCGCGTCCCGGAGCACCTGCTCGGGCCGCTGGTAGCGCTCCGAGCGCAACGCGACGCCGATCGACGCGGTCACGAACAGCTCGTTCCCGTCCACCTCGATCGCGTTCGCGAGCGCCTTCTGGATCCGGTCGCATACCTGGAGCGCGCCGGTGACGTCCCCGATCCGGTCGAGGAGGACTCCGAACTCGTCGCCTCCGAGACGGGCGACGGTGTCGCCCGGCCGGAGGCACTCCGCGACGCGCTCGCCGACCGCGACGAGGAGGTGATCGCCGACGAGGTGACCGAGCGTGTCGTTGATCACCTTGAACCGGTCGAGGTCGAGGAACAGGACGGCGTAGACCTGGTCCGGGTTCCGCCGGCCCGTCTCGATCACGTGCTCGAGCCGGTCGAGGAACAGCGCCCGGTTCGGGAGCCCGGTGAGCGCGTCGTGAAACGCGTCGTAGAGGAGCCGCGCCTCGGCCCGCTTGCGCTCCTCGATCTCGCTCTGGAGCGCCGCGTAGCCGTCGCGGAGCGCGGCGCTCATCGTGTTGAAGTGCTCGGCGAGCTCGCCGAGCTCGGTGCGCTCGTCGGTGAGCGGGATGGCGAAGCCGAGCTCGCCGCCGGCGATGGCGCGCGTCGCGCGGACGAGCGCCTGCACCGGGCGGGTGATCGAGGTGGCGAGGCGGACCGCGAGGACGATCGCGGCGACGAAGGTGAGCACGAGCGTGATCGTGAGGATCGCGCGCGCCTGGTCGAACCGGCGCAGGGCCGCGGCGGCCCGCTCCTCGGACCGCCGGGAGGCCTGCACGGCCATCTCCTCGGTCCGCCGCAAGAGCTCCGCGGCGAGGGTGGCCGCCTCGAGCTTCAGCTTCCCGATCCGCTCGATGTTCGCCGAGGCGGTCATGTAGTAGCTGAGCGCCGCCTCGTACTCGTCGATGATCGCGCGGACCCCCTCGAGGCGGCGCGTCATGTCCGGCGTGTGGTGGCACCCGGTGCAGGCGCTCGCCGAGCGCTCGAGCTCGAAGATGCTCTCGGTGATGACGTCCGCCTTCTCGCCGAGCGCGGTGTTGACCCTGAACAGGTCCGACTGTGCCCCCTGGATGGCGATGACGAGGTGCTGCCGCATCTCGTCGATGCGGTGGAGCTCGGAGATGCGGCGGAGCTCGTCGGTCGTCGACTTGATGAAGGCGAGCGCCATCACCGAGCCCGTCGCGGAGCACGCGAAGAGGAGGAGCAGCGCGGTGAGGAGCCTGCGTCTCATCGCGGCAGCGCGCGCTCCTCTACTCGTTCCGGTACTGGTAGCGCTTCAGGTCGATGCCGGCCTCGCGGGCGAGCTCGAGGACCGGCGCGTAGTCGGCCGTGCTCGTCTCGATGAACCGGGTCGCCCCGAACTGCGCGAGGACGTTCGCGCCGTCGCGATCGCCGTGCAGGTCGAGCAGGGCGCGCCGCAGGGCCTCTTGCAGGTCCTGCTCCAGCTCCGGCCGCACGCAGAGCCCGTTGGAGGGCACCGGCGGCGAGGACGCGACGATGAGCAGCTGCTGGTCGACGCGCGGGTCTTCGCGCCGGACGCGATCGTACACGCTGTGCTTCGCCGCGCCGACGTCGGCCTTCCCCTCGAGCACCGCCGTGATCGCGGCGTCGTGGCTGCCGCTGAACCAGGACTCCGCGAAGAACCCCTTCGGCGACGGGATCCCGTGCTCCTTCAGCCAGGCGAGCGGGAAGACGTAGCCGGCGGTGGTCGCGCGGTCCACGAAGGCCATCCGCTTGCCCCGCATGCCGGCGGCGTCGTGGATACCCGAGTCCTTCCGCACGAAGAGGTAGCCGTGGTACGTCGAGGTCCCGTCGAGGTTCACGGGTCGTGCGAGCGGGACGACCGCGAGCTTCTCGATCGCGAGCGCGCCCGTGAACGAGCCGAAGAACGCGCCGTCGAGGCGCTCGGAGTCGAAGCTCTCGAGGATGTTCCCGTAACGGGACAGGATGGTGAACTGAACCGGGACCCCGATCTTCCGGGTGAGGTACTGCCCGAGCAGCGTGAAGCGCGCCTTCTGCTTGAAGATGTTGAGCTCGGGGATGAGCCCGATCACCACCCGCGTCCGCCGCCCCTCCCTCGAGGGGGGCGACTGCTGCGCGGGGGCGGCGAGGGGCGTGCAGACGAGCGCAGCCGCGACGATCGAGCAGACGAAGCTTCTGGTCACCCGCATGCGGCCCCCCCGGTTGGGCAGTGTAGCACCCACCGTCGCGCGACCCCTTGCGGGAGCCGGCCGCGGCGCGTCCCAGGACTGCGGCACATTGCCGCGCCCGCGGGCTAGAAGGTGTAGCGAACCGTCGGGTAGATGGCGAAGCCGGCCGCGCCCGCCTTCGTCGCGTAGACGACGTCGGCGGCGGCGCCCACCGAGAAGTGGCGGAGCTTCGTGAAGTACTCGATGCCCGGCCCCGCGGCGACCACGAGGTCGCTCGTCCCGAAGAGCCCCTGGGGGAAGCTCTTCGCCATGGACGCCGCGGCCGTGCACGTACAGGAAGAGCCGCTCCCAGTCGTTCCGGTCGCGCCAGCCGAGCACCGCCCACTTCACGTCCGCTCCGGCCGAGAGCAGGCTGAACGAGCCGTAGTTCGCGTTCGCGCGCTCGTTCCCGCCCTGGGCGACGAGCGCGAGCGACAGGCGCGAGCCGAGGTCCACCCCGACGGTCACGCCGATGAGCACGCCCCCGGCGCGCCCGCCGGACTTCCCCGCGAGCTGGTACTTCTCGCGGTCGGCGGTGGGCGTGTCGAGGAGCCCGAGATACCCGGCCTCGAACCCGACGAACAGCCCGCGCTCGACGTCCTTGAACTTCGCGACGCGCGGATCCTCCTGGAGCTGCGGTGCGGCGACGTCCTGCCCGAGCGCGAGGACCGGTACGAGCAGCAAGGCGGCGGCGAGCTTCCTCACGTCGATCTCCCTACTGCGCGCCCGCGCCGGAGGAGCGCAGGATCCAGGGATAGGTGATGACGGCGATCCCGCCGCCCTTCGGCTTCGGGAAGGCCCAGCTCGTGATGCGGGACATCATGCACTCGTGGACCTTGCCGTCCTCGAGCGTCGTCCCGGAGTGGTCGATCTGCGGGTTCGACGCGCTGCCGTCCCCGTTGATGACCCACTTCACCGAGACCTTGCCCTGCAGCCGCGGGTTCACCGCGAGCTGCTGCTCGTAGCAGTACCGGATCTGCGCGGCGTGATCCTGGATCACCTTGCGGATGAGCTCCCGGTCCACCGAGCCCATGACGACGGCGGTGCCGGTCGAGATGTTGACGTCGCGGTCGCCCTTCTTGCCGAGGCCGCCGACGCCGGTGCCGTAGCTGCCGAGCCCGCCGCCGCGCCCCTTCGTCCCGACGGCGCCGATGCCGATCGTCTCGCCCTGACCGCCGCCGCCGGACCCGGAGCCGCGGATCCCGAGGCCGCCGAGGCCGTAGCTGTCGCCCACGACCGGCCCGAACATGTTGCCGACCGCGCCGCGCAGGTCGCCGCCGAGGCCGCCCGAGCCGAACACGGTGGAGAGGCCGCCGCCGCCGCGCCCGAGCGCGGCGAGGAGCCCGGTCCGCTTCACGATGTCCTTCGCGTTCGGGTCGATGGCCTTCGGGGCGGAGCGGGCGTTCGTCTTCGGGGCGTCCTTCTTCCCCATCTGCCCCTCCTCGCCCTTGTGCTTCTCGGCGGCCTCGCCGGACTCGCTCTTCTCGGTCTCGCCCTTCGGGCCCTGCGGCTTCGGCTGCACCTCGGGGGGCTTGATGACGAACTTCGCCATCCGCGAGGGGTTCTTGAAGAGGTCGTCGGCGAGGACGTCGGTGTCGTACGGGAAGTTGTTCGCGGCGACGATGAAGCCGGCCTGCAGGAAGAAGAGGACCAGGAAGAGGTTCAGGAACTGGTAGTTGATCTTCTCCCAGAACGGAGCCGACTTCACCTTCGTGGGCTTCTTCGCGCGCGCCTCGATCGCGAGCTTTCCGCCCACTTCGGCGCGGACCGCGCCCGCCTTCGGCACCTGCACCCAGTACGCGCTCTGGATGGTGTCGTCCGCCGACGCCTTGCGCGACTTCACGAGCTCGCCGAACGCGGTCCGGACGCCCTTCTCCTCCACGACGCCGGTCATGCCGCGCGCGAAGGTGAAGCGGTACTCGCCGCCCTCGTAGCGCAGCACCGGAAACTCCGGGACCGGCAGCCCCTCGAGCCGCATCACGCACTTCGGCGTCTCGCCGACGAGGATCGGCTTCTTCGGCTTCACCCAGGTCGCCGCGTCGAGGATGGTGTCGCCCCACAGCAGCCGCAGCTCGACGCCGAGGTCGGACTCGGCCGTGAGGTCCTCGACCACGCGCGAGGCGGGCGCGAGCCTCGTCACCGCGCGCGCGGGCGCGGCGGCGCGCCGGAAGGGGGCGGGCGCAGGGGCGGGCGCAGCAGCCGGGAGCTCGGAGCGCTCGGGCTCCGGAGCGGCGACCGGTGCCGCGGCGGGGCTCGCCACCGCCTTCGCGAACGCGGCGATCGCGGGGGCGTGCGCTGCGGCGACCGCCGCGACGGCGGGCGCGGCGGCGCCGTTCGTCTTCTTCGGTGCCGCGACCACGGCGGGGATCGGAGTGAGGACGGGGACGTCGACCGCGACGTTCTGCGCCTCGTTCACCGGGGGCGCCGAGGTGCCCTGCGCGCCCTCGACCTGGATGCGCAGGCCGCCGAGCGTGATCTGGTCTCCCGGCTTCAGCGCGCCGCGCGAGACCTTCTTGCCGTTGACGAAGGTCCCCTCGGCGCTGCCCATGTCGATGATCGAGATGGCGCCGTCCGGGGTCACCTCGATGACCGAGTGGATCCGCGAGATCCTCTCGTCGTCGAGACAGAGGTGCGCCGAGGCGAGCCGCCCGATCTTGATGATCTCGCGGGTGAACTGCTCGGTGCGGACGAGCTCGCTCCCGCGGAAGACCTTGAGAGTGATGGGGGTGGGCATGGTCGGGGCTCGGCCCCTCGCTAGTTCTCGATCCGGTGGGTCATCACGCTAGAGGTCGCCGGAGGACTGCATCACCTTGTCGCGCCATTCCTCGCGAATCCGGATGAGGTTCGAGTGGTCGACCTTCTGGCGCGCCTCGACGTACTCGCCGTCGGGCCGCTTCAGGTCTCCCTCGATGGTGTCGTCCTCGAAGTTGATGACCGTCTTCTTCTCGTACTCGACCTTCGCCTGCGCCTGGGTCTTCTCCTGCGCGGCCGCGAGCAGCGGCGCGGCGATCGTGAGGATGATGAGGAGCTTGCGCATGGTCGATCCCTCGGAGCTCGAGCTTACCATCCTGCCCGCCTGCATGAAACGGAGGCCATCACCGGAGAGGGTTGGGCGCCGGCGTCGCCGGGGCGCTCCCCTCGGCGGGGGCCGCGCCCGGCGCCTTCACCTTCGGCGCTCCGCTCGCCTCCTTCGCCTCCTTCGCCGTCTTGTCGGCGGCCTGCCGCGCCGCCTCCGCCTGCATCTGCTTCGCGGCCTCGGCCGCCTTCCGGCTCTCCTCGAGCTGCGCCTCGCACTCGCGCTGCAGCTTCACCACCTGCGATCCGTCCGGGAGCACCGGGCCGACGCGGGTCTGGTAGATCTTGAGCTCCGCGAGCGCGGGCTCGCACTCGGACTTCACGCGGGCGAGGAGGACGCCGCGGGCGAGGTGCACCTCGGCGAGCCGGTCGCCGCTCGCCTTCTCCGCGCGCTCGTACGCCGCGAGCGCCTCGTCGGGCTTGCCGGTGTATCGCAGCGCGAGCCCCTGCGCGAGGTGGACGGCGCCGTTCGACGGGTCGAGCTTCAGGATCGCCGCCGCGTGCTCCGCGACGCTCCCCCACGCCTGCTTCTTCACCGCCGAGTCGAGCAGGGCGAAGCGGGCGGGGAGGAACGCCTCGCCGAGGGCGAGCGCCTTGCGGAACTGGGCCTGCGCACCGGCGTCGTCACCCTGGCGGGCGAGCACGAGCCCGACGGTGTAGGGCAGCTCGGGGTCGGTGTCGTCGAGCTTCTGGGCGCGCAGCGCGATGAGCTTCGCGAGATCGAGCTCGTTCTTCTGGAGCGCGACGCGGGCGAGCACCCGGTACGCGCCGACGCTGCGAGGCTCGCGAACGAGCGCCTCGCGCGCGATTCGCCAGGCGTCGTCGAGCTGCCCGGCGGCGCGGTAGAGGACCGCGAGCCGTTCGCGCGCGATCGCGTCGTCCGGGAAGTCCCGGATGCACTGCTGGTAGACCGCCGCGGCGCCGCGCGGATCACCCTGCTTCTCGAGGAGGACGCCGAGGTTCACCGACGCCTGCCGCAGGCCGGGCTTGAGCTCGCGGGCGCGCTCGTACTCCGCGCGCGCCTCGCCGAGCTGCCCCTGCCGCTCGAGGGCGACGCCGAGGTTGTGGCGCGCCTCCGCGACGTCCGCCGCGTCGAGGACCGCCCGCCACTTCCGCTCGAGGTAAGGCCAGTCGGGTGGGACCTTGAGCTTCTTCTGATCCTCCTCGGCCCGCACCGCCTCCTCGAACAGCCGCTGCGCCCGGGGCGGAAGGGCCGGCTCGGCGGCGCCGTTCGCGGCGGCCGCCGCGGCGTCGGCCGCGGCGCCGGCGTCGGCCGCGGTGGCGGCGGCGCGCGCCGCCGGCGTGGACGGGGTGGTCTTCGCGGTGCCCTTCGAGGCGGGCTTCGCCACGGGCGCCGCCGGCTTGCGGGCCTCGCCCGGGCGCGACGGAGCCCCGGCGCAGCCGAGCGCCGCGGCGACGAGCGCAATCTGGATCGTGCGGTTCAAGGCAGGAGGTCCTCGTCGTCGTCGGCGTCGGCCTTCTTCTTGCCCTTGCGCTTCTGCTTCGTCGGGACGGGCTCGTCCTCGATCACGCGCCGCTGCGGGTCGAGGGTCGCGTCCCGGCGGCCCGGCTCCTCCTGGCCGCCCGCCGTCCGGACGCGGAGCGGCGGCAGCGTGGACTCGGCGGCGCGGCCTGCGGCCGGACGGACCGGCACGCCCTGGACCTCGGCGAGGAGTCCGTATCCGCGTGGCGCCGCCTCGGGCAGCGGCGGAGCCGCGATGGCGGGGAGCGCCTCGGGCGACGGCCCGTACTCCTCCGGCTTGTGCTTCACGAGGATGGCGGTCGCCTGCCGCGCGCAGTCGTTCACGACGCCGTAGTCGCGCGCGGCGTTCACCGCGAGCGCGAGGCCGTCCAGCGCCTTCGCCTCGAGCGGCTCGGCCTGCTGCGAGAGGAGCGACTTGTACTCCTCGACGAGGGAGGCGTCGCCGCGGATCTCCTTCGGGATCGGCGTGTCGTAGAGCGCCTGGGCGAAGCGCTTGTACGCGAGGCCGATCTTGTAGAGGCCGCAGACCGCCGGCTCCGCCTGCTTGAGGCGCACCACCTGCCCGTACGCCTCCTCGACCTTCTTCAGCTTCTTCGCCTTGATCTCGAGCTGTCCCCTTGAGGAAGCGCGGCGCGACGTTGAGCGAGATCCGGTCGTACTCCGCGAACGACGGCTCGACCTCGTCGTACATGGCGCGGGCCACGAGGGCGAGCCCGCGCTCCTTCACCTTGTCCTTGTTCCTGCGCCAGTACTCGAGCCCCTGCGCCTGGGTGCGGCGCGCGAGCGGCGCGTTCCCCGCCTTCTCGAGGAGCTGCGCGAGCTGGTGCTGGATCCCGAGCCACTCGTCGGGGTCCTTCGCGTACTTCCGCTGATACTCCTCGAGCTGCTTCAGCTGCTTCGAGGTCTGGCCCTGCTTCGCGTGGAGCTCGGCGACCGACAGGAAGATGCGCGGGGCGTCGGCGCCGTTCGGCCAGGTCTCGAGGTACGCGAGGCTCGCCGCCTCCGCCCTCGCCCACTGGCGGAGCCCGGCCCGGAAGACCGCGGCGTTGATGATCGCGTCGGTCGCCTTCTTCTCGTCGTACGCGCCGGGGCGGCGGGGCGCCTCCGCGACCTCGGCCACCTGCGCCTTGCCCTTCCCCTTCGGCCGCGCCTTCGCCTTCAGCTTCACGGCGGCGGCCGCGAGCTTCGGGCGCGCCGAGGCGCGCCAGGACTGGAAGTAGCGCTCGTACAGCTCCGCGGCCTTGTCGAACTCGGCGATCGCCTCGTACGCCTCGGCGTTGTCGTAGAGCGCGGCGGGGGCGAGCTCGTGGTCCGGGTACTTCTGGAGGACGAGGTTGCGGACCTCGACCGCCTTGTCGATCCGCCGGGCCTTCACGTAGTCCACCGACGCGTTGAAGAGCGCGGTCGGCGCGAGGCGCGACTGCGGCCAGTCGCGGACGAACGCGAGGTACTCCTCGGCGGCGCCCTCGTGGTCCTTCGCCCGCTCCTTCTCCTCGATCACCTTGAAGGCGCTCTCCTCGATGATCTTCGCGAGGTCCGCCTTGAGCGCGGGGTGCGACTCGACGAGCTTCGCGTTCGCGTAGAACCGCTTCGCCCAGCCGCTCACGTTCCGCCAGTCGCCGAGCAGGTTGTAGGCGTCGAGGACGAGGTTCGTGGAGTAGCCGGCGAGCTCGTGCGCGGGGTGATCGAGCGCGATGCGGGTGAACAGGTCCGTCGCCTCGGCGAACGCGTTCTGCGCGTAGTAGATCCGCGCGGCCTTGTAGGCGATCTCGACCCACTTGTCGCCCTTGGGCTGCCACTTGAGGTACCGGTTGCAGGAGTCGAGGAGCCGCTGGCGCTGCGGCGCCAGGGCGAGCCGCTTCCGCGGATCCGCGGCGCCCGCGGGCTTCTTCTCGTCGTCGATCTTCTTCGCGACGAGGTCCCACGCGAAGACGGCGTTCTCGAGCGCGTCCCTGAAGAACTTCCCGGCCTTCGGCGGCGGCTCGCCCGGCCGGGCCTTCCGCTCGAGCAGCGCCACGTCGTGCAGCACGACGCGCTCGTACTCCTCGCCCGCGCCCTGGAAGTCCGCGAGCGCGTAGCGCAGCTCGGCGTGGAAGAAGCGCATCTCGTACGCGGTGGACTCGTCCGGGAAGACGTCGAGGTAGTCGCGGTACACCGCGGCGGCGAAGCCTGCGACCGGGTCGTCGCGCGTCTTCTTCCACTCGTTGTGATACTGGACCGCGAGGATGCGAAGCGTCTGCTCGGCGTCGCGCCGCGCCTCGCCCACCGCCTTGCGCCCCTTCTCGTCCTTGCCGTCGAGCGCGCCCTCGATGTCGTGGAGCATCTTCACGAAGACGTGGGCCTGCTGGACCGCTGCGTCCTTGCGCCCCATCCGCCCCGCGCAGGTGACGATGCGCGACTGGAAGAAGGCGGCCTCGGGGCTCGTCGGCTTCTCCTGGATGAGGCGGTGGTACACGACGATCGCGTCGCGGTCCTTCCCCTCCTCGTAGAAGATCCCGGCGAGCGACCGCAGCATCTCCTGCCAGCCCGCCTCGCCGCCGACGCGCTTGAACTCGTCCGCGGCGCCCTCGGCCGAGCCGACGTGGCTGTAGGTGCGGACGTAGTCCTTCCGCGCCTCCTTCACGAGCGCGAGCTTGCGGTCGGCGGGGATGGTCGCGGTGGGGAGCTCGCCGAAGAAGACGACCGCCCGGAACATGTCGAGCGCCTCGTTCCACGCGGCGAGGTTGTAGTGGACCCACCCCTGCTTGTAGAGCGCGTACCCGTAGACCGTCGACTCCTGGAACTCGGCCGCCTTCTGGTAGGCGCCGAGGGCCTTCCTGAGGTTCGCGACGCGGTTGTCGCCGCTCCCCTTCTCGAACCAGTGCTCGCCCACCGCCATCCACGCGTCGGGCAGGTAGCGCGACTTGGGGAACCGCTCGATGAGGGCGCGGTACGCCTTGAGCGCGTCCGGGTCGTTCCGGTCGCGCTTCGAGAGGTTCTCCGCGAGGAAGTAGAGGACCTCGTCGAGCCGGGGGTACTTCGGGTAGCGCTTGATGATGGCGCCGTAGAGCGCGACCGCCTGATCCCGCAGCTTCCTCTGCTGGAGCTCGAGGTCCTTCTTCTCCGCCATGAGGCGGTCGATCTCGCGGGCGTCGCCGCGGGTCCCGAGCGCGATGAGGCGATCGTCCCGGCGGTTCGCCTCGAAGAAGAAGAACTGCGACTCCTCCCAGAGCAGCTCGGCGAGGCGGAAGTACCACTGGGGCGTGTCCTGGTCGGAGCCGCCGCCGAGCTCGATGAGGCGGCGCAGCGAGGCGATCTCCTCGCGCCGCTTCTCCGAGACCTGGACCTCGACGACCTTGCGGAAGGTCTCGAACTCGAGGGCGGGGCCGCCCGGCTCCTTCTTCGCCGGCTTCTTCGCCTCGAGGGTGCCGCCGAGGGCGGCGTCCGGGGCGACGGAGCGCTTCTCGCCGAGCTCGGCGTCGCGCGGGGAGCCGCGCTCTGCGGCGCCCATCGCGTTCGCGGCGAGCGCCAGGGCGACGGCGCCGGCGGCGAGTCTGCGATCCATCACCGGGTCTCCTCTCGTCCAGCTACCGGGCGGCGGTCTTCGAGGGCGGGCGCGGGAGGCGATCCTTGCAGCCCTTCGTCAGGGTGTAGGAGAACGTCCCGAGCTCGTCGCGCCAGAACTCGCCCTCGTAGGGCCAGTACAGGTGCTCATCGGACACGGCGTACGAGTACTTGAGGTCGCGCACCACCTCGACCTGGCTCCCCTTCGCGAGCGAGCCCTCGAGCGCCTCGCGCTCCTTGCGCGAGACCTCGATCTGGATCCGCAGCGCCTGGGCGAGCAGCTGGCGGAGCTGATCGCGCTCGTACTCGAGCTTCGCGCGCATCCGCTGGCCGGCCTCCTCGACGAGCGCCGCGCGCTCGGTGGCGAGCCGGTCGCGCAGCTCCTTCCCGAGCGCCGCGTCGCGGAACTCGGGTCGCCGCGCTCCGAGCCCGACGTCCATCTCCGCCTCGGCCGCGCCGATGGAGGCGATGACCTGGGCGACGTCCTGGTCCGTCTCGGCGAGCTTCAGGATCTTGCGGGCGATGCCGCCCGAGGCGGCGCCGTCCCGCACGAGGTCGTAGTACGCGTCCGGCGTGCGCCCGGCGCCGGTGAGGCGGGTGAGCTCGGTGTAGACCGGGTCGTAGAGCGACGAGAACTGCTCGAGCACCTGGCGCGCCTCGGGGTAGCGGCAGTTCTCGTAGTAGACGATCGCCTTGAGGACGTACGACTCCGGGAAGTACTCGTCCCTGAAGTAGGGGGACTGGAGCGTGAGCAGGTTCCCGAGCGTCTTCTCGAAGTCGCCGATGCGGTAGTGGGCGTAGGACGCCTCCCACAGCCCCTCGAGCCAGCGCTGCCCGCCCCACGGCATCCTCCCGTAGTAGAAGATCGCGGCGCGGTTCTGCCGGTTCTGGTAGCGGATGCGCGCGAGCTGCAGGAACGCGAGCTCGCGCAGCTGCGGGTCCGCGTGCTGCGTCTTCTTGGGGTTCGTGATCCGGATGACGTCCTTGAAGGCCTCGTCCGCGCCCTTGTCGTTCCCCTCCGCGTAGGCGACGAGCCCGTCCAGGAACTTCGCGCGCGCGAAGACGTCTCCGACCTCCGCGATCGGAGCGTCCTTGGCCGCGTCGCCGGCGCCCGCGGCCGCGGCCGCGGCGGGCTGGTCGCGCACCTTCGCGGCGAGCCGGCGCGACTCCGCCCAGGCCGCCTTCGCCTCGCCGGTCCGGCCTGCGTCGGCGAGCGCGCGGCCGCGCTCGAACTCGTACTTCGAGAGGAAGTAGTTGACCCGGTCCTCGAACGCCGGCGGGATCCCCTGCGACGCGTGGCGGGCGACGCGCGCGAGCAGCGGCTGCTCGTTCGGGAGCCGACGGCCGAGCCAGAAGAGCCACTCCATCGAGGAGTGGAAGAAGCGCGTCCCGGACGGCCCGCGCTCGAGCACGTCGTCGAACGCGGCGAGCGCCGAGTACGAGAGGCCGAGCCGCGCGAGCGCCTTCGCCCGCTGGTAACGGGCCTCGTCGTGCACCGACGAGAGCTTCGGGTCGCGCACGATCTGATCGAACGCGAGCGCGGCGGTCTCGGTGGCCTTGTCGTCGAGGAGCTTCTTCGCGGCCTCGAGCCGCGCCTTCGCTTCGGCGCTCACCTTCTGATCGAGCGGCGCGAGCGAGAGCCCGGTCTGCTGCCCCTTCTCCCGGCGGGTGGGGCGCGCGGGCGCGGGCGGAGGAGGCGGAGGAGGCGGCGGGGGCGCCGGCTCGGCGTCGAGGGAGTGCGCTGGCGGCGGTGCGGCGCGCTCGGGCGCGGGCGCGGCGCCGGCGTCGGCGCCGGGACCGGGGCGGGAGCCGCGGGCACGGGCGGCGCCTCCGGCGGCCGCGGCGGGTGGGCCTTCGCCGGCGGCGGCGGCTTCTTCTTCGTGCGGTCGGCCTTCTTCTTCGCGTCGCGCTTCGCGGGCGGCGCGCCGAGGTCGATGCCGAGCTGCGCGCGCGCGGGCGGGGCGACGAGGAGCCCGGCGAGGACGACGAGGAGGGTCGCGCGTCTCATGGGACTCACTTGAGCGGACGGTTGCGGCCGGGGAAGAAGAACGACACCCCGAGCTCCGCGAAGAGCTGGCTCTGCAGGTCGGTGCCGACGCCGCCGTTCGGCACGTTCACCGCGTAGAGGTAGTCCTTCACCTCGAGCCGTGCGGCGATCGACTCCGTGAAGAAGAGGCGGAGCCCGAGCCCGAGGTGCCCCCCGACGCTCGTCGCGAGGCCGGGGGCCCGGAGCTGGGCGACTTCCTTCGCGAGCACCTCGTCGTACGCGACGAGGTCCGGACCGGCGAGGATCGACAGGTCGAAGTGCGCGACCCGCTCGGAGAGCACGTTGAGCTTGCCGTAGACCGGGGACCACGCGACCTCGGCGCCGGCCATCCAGCGGATCCGGCCGGGCACCTGCCGCAGCATGATCGGGGTCGCGTCGTCGCACCCACGCGTCGCGGAGCAGACCACCGCCGAGTTGGTCTTCACCGCGGCGCCGCCGGTCGCGTGCACCGCGGCGGAGAGGTGCTCGGTGAAGTGGTAGCCGAGCTTCAGCCCGCCGAAGTACTTCGTGTAGAAGGCGTCGTTGAGGGAGAGGTTCCCGGACGCGGTGACCTCGAGACGCCCCGCCTTTCGGTAGAGCTGGCCCGAGACCGGCGGGATCTTCCCGGCGAAGGCGTCGCCCTTCGTCTGGGCGGCGGCCGCGGTGGGCAGCGCCGCGCAGGCGAGCGCGAGGACGAGACCGGCGACGTTCGCGGTGCGGGCGTTCACGGGTACACGTAGTCGAACGTGCGGGGGAAGAAGAAGGACACGCCGACGTTCACGGCGAAGACCTTCTGGATGGTGGCGGGGAGCGACTGGATCGGCTGATCGGGGTAGAGGGTCGCGACCATCCCGGCCTCGAACGCCATCCACTCCTTCGGGTAGAAGCGGACGCCGCCGCCGAGGTCGACGCCGAGCTTCGAGCGGCCGACGAACACGGGGTCGGGGGAAAATCCCAGACCCGCGTTGTCGCGTGGCGCGTAGCTCGTCGCGCTCCAGACGAGCCCGAAGCCGCCGAGGAGGAACAGGTCGAAGTGGATGATCTGCTTGTCGAGGAACGACACCTTCCCGTAGACGGGGGACCAGACGCCCTCGAGCATGAGCTGGTCGTAGATCTGGGACGAGAGGAGCTGGCCGCCGAAGGCGATCTTCCCCTCGCGCGCGTTGTCGGTGCGGATCGGCGCGGGCGCCCAGCTGCGCGGGTTCGAGAACTCCGGCTTGCGATAGGTGACGCCACGCAGCGCGACCGCGAAGCTGTCCTGGATGTTGTAGGCGAGCCGCAGCCCGCCGCCGAACTTCTGGTAGAAGGCGTCGTTCACCGTCGCGGCGAACACCGGCGCGACCTCGAACCGGCCCCGTTTCAGGAAGCCCTTCCGCTGCACCGCCTTCACCTTGTCGCCGAGCGCGACGTCCTTCTCGGAGAAGGGTGCGGCCAGCGGCGGCTCCGCCTTCACGGAGGGTGACCCCCTCGCTCCGGGCGGCTCCGCAGGCTTGGAGAGGTCGATCGGGGGCAGCTCGGTCGGCCCGCCCGCGTCGCCCGAACTGGGCTTCGCCGGCTGGGAGAGGTCGAGGCCGGGGACCTCCTGCGCGAACGCCGGGAGCACCGCGGCCAGCCACAACATGGCAAGAAGTTTTCGCATGAGGGGGTTCGAACTTGAGCCATCCTAGCCAAAGGTCGCCAGACGGGCAACGCGGGACGTCGCGGAAATCCCGCGTCCGTACGTGGCTGTAGGTCGCTGTCGGTGACCCCGAGCGTTGCTTGTCCGCTTCCGCTCCGCGTGCTAACGATTCGACGGCCGATGTCCCGCCTCATCCCGAAGCTGGTCCTCGTGATCGCGCCCCTCCTCGCCCTGGCAGGTTGCCAGAAGGCCGACGTGGGGCAGTCGTGCACCCTCACGTGGGGCTCCGACCCGGAGCTCGGGCTTCCCCGGCCGGACCCCGTCCAGCTCTACGAGAGCGGCGGCGCCGACTTCTTCGAGAGCGGCAACATCGAGTGCGAGAACCTCGTCTGCATCGTGTCGCCGGTCCAGGCGGGTGCGCGCTACTCCTCGGGCGGGTACTGCTCGAAGCCGTGCGTCTCGAACGAGGACTGCTTCGAGTCGGACACCGGGCTCGTCTGCCGTCAGATGGTGCTCGACCCGATCTTCCTCGAGCAGCTCAACCGGCTCGATCCGGCCCTCAGGGAGCGCTACCTCGGGGACGTGCAGTTCTCGAGCTACTGCGCCGTCCCGAGGTAGCCGTGCGCGGAGCCGCGGTGATCGCGCTCCTCGCGCTGCACTGCGCGTCGCCCGCCCGGGAGCCGGTCGCCCCCGCCCCTCGTGTCGTCGTCGAGACGCGCGCCGGGGCGCGGCACGTCGTCTCCGTCGAGCTGGCGCGGACCGACGCCGAGCGCGCGCGCGGGCTCATGGAGCGGCGAGAGCTCGCGCCCGACGCGGGGATGCTCTTCCTCTTCGACGAGACCGCCGAGCACCCGTTCTGGATGAAGAACACCCTCATCCCGCTCGACATGCTCTTCATCTCGGACGACGGCCTCGTCGCCGGCGTGGTCGCGCGCGCGGTGCCGGGCGATCTCTCGCCGCGCTCCGCCGGCGGTCCGAGCCGCTTCGTGCTCGAGGTGAACGGCGGCTGGGCGGCGGCACACGGCGTCGCGGTCGGCGACCGGGTCCGCTTCGAGAACGTGCCGAGGTTCTGATCGCGCGGCGCTGCACGCGCTCGCGCCGAGGCGGCGGAGCGCGCGCTACTTCCGGAGCAGCTTCCCGGCGACGAGCGGGCCGAGGCTGTCGTGCATGAGCGCCTCGACCAGCCCCTCGAACGCGACCCGCTCGCGATCCTGGCCCCACACGAACCGGATGCCCATCCCCGGCTCCTCGCCGGTCGCGGCCGCGTGGACCACCTCGCCGTTCAGCTCGAACGGCCTCGCGCGGCCGGGCACCGTCAGGCGGAAGAGGAAGCGCGTCCCGATGGGGAGCGTCTTCTTCGTCTTGATGAACGTCCCGCCCTTCGAGATGTTCTTCGTGTAGTCGGCGAAGAAGCTGTTGAGCTTCTTGTAGTCGACCTTGAGCTCGATGGGCGCACGCGCGCGCTCGCGGTTCTCCGGCATCGCGGCGCATGTTATCCCGGTGCCGGCGCCGGGAGTAGTTCGCGACCGGCGCATCGAGGCCGCATTGGCAGGTTCGCTCGAGATCGCGCGCTCGCTCGTCCGGCGCCCCGCCGTGCGGGCGACGGCGGTGGTGCTGCTCGCGGCAGGCGTCGCGGCCGGATCGCTGCCGCTCATCGAGGCGCCGGGGTACGAGCTCGGCGAGGCCGCGGCGCTGCTCGCGGCGCTCCTCGCACCCTTCGTGGGGATCGCCGCGGCCCGGCTGGCGCTCGCCACCCCGCGACCGTCGCCGCTCGCCGCCTGGGGCGCGGCGTCGATCGTCCTCGGCGGGCTGATCGCGCTCCTCCTCGCCGCCGCGGTCGCGCGCGCCGCGCTCGGCCCGTGCGCCGCGCTCGGGCGGGCTGCGGCCTTCCTGCCGCTCCTGGCGGGGCCGACGGTCCTCCTCGGCGCGGCGCTCGCCGTCTCGGTCGGGTTCGTCGCGGGAGGCCGCAGGGCGCTCGCGGGCGCGCTCTACGCGCTCACCGCGGGTGCATCCCTCGCGGTCTCGCTCCGCGCCGCCTACCTCGGGACGGCGGCGTTCGTGTTCGATCCGCTCCTCGGCGCCTGGCCCGGGCCGATCTACGACGAGGCGCTCGTCCCCGACCTCCGCGTCGTCATCCTGCGCGCCGCCGCGGCGGGGGAGGCGCTCGCCGTGATCGCGGCCGCGCAGGCGTTCGTCCGGGGTGGCCGCGGGGGGCTCGGTGCGGCCCGTCGCCCGCTCGCGGCGGCGCTCGTCCTCGTGCTGGGGGTCGCCGGCGGGCACCTGGCCCTCGAGCGGCTCGGGCTCTCCGGCTCGCGCCACGCGATCGCGCGCGCCCTCGGCGGCCACCGCGAGGGACGTCGCTGCAGCCTCGTCCTCCCGGCCGAGAAGCCCCCCGCCGCCGCCGCAGCCCTCCTCGCCGAGTGCGAGTTCCAGGTCGCGGACGTCGCGCGCGCGCTCGGGATCGAGCCGCCGCCGCGGGTCGTCGCGTTCGTGTACCGATCCACCGAGGAGAAGGGGCGGCTCGTCGGCGCCGCTGCGACCGAGTACGCGAAGCCGTGGCTCGGGGAGGTTCACGTCGTCGACGCGCCCCTGCCGCACCCGGTGCTGCGCCACGAGCTCGTCCACGCGATCGCCGCCGGGATCGCGGGCGGACCGCTCGGCGTCCCCGCGCGGCGCGTCGTGCTCGTCTCGGCGGGGCTCGTCGAGGGGCTCGCCGCGGCGCTCGAGACCCCGCGCGGGCGCTTCACGGTCCACGAGTGGTCGCGCGCCGCGAAGGAGCTCGGCTTGCTTCCCGACGTCGCCGACCTCGTCGGCCCCGCCGGGTTCTACGCGCAGCCGCCGGCGCGGGCCTACACCGCCGCGGGGAGCTTCCTCGCCTTCCTCCTCGAGCGCTACGGCGCGGGGCCGGTCCGCGAGGCGTACCGGACCGGCGACGTCTCCGCCGCGATCGGCGTGCCGCTCCCCGCCCTCGCCGCCGAGTGGGAGCGCTTCCTCGACGGGATCGAGCCTCCGCCCGGCCTCCTCGCCGCCGGGCGGGCACGGCTCGGGCGGCGGAGCCTCTTCGCGCGGCGCTGCGCGCGCGAGGTCGCGACGCTCGAGGCCCGGGCGGCCTCCGCCGCCGCGGCGGGGCGGTCCTCCGATGCGTGCGCGCTCTACGAGGCCGCCGCCGCCCGCTCCGGCAGCGCCGCGACGCTGAAGGTCGCGGGCGACGTGCGCGCCCGCGCCGGGGACCTCGGGGGCGCCGCGGAGGCGTACCGGGCCGCCGCAGCCGGGGACCCGGACGGCGCGCTGCGTGCCGCGCTCGCGGCGTCGAAGGGCGACCTCGCCTGGCGCCGGGACGAGCTCCGCGCCGCAGTCTCCGCCTGGTCCGCCGCCCTCGCGACGCACCCGGAGCGCGCGGAGGCGCGCCTGCTCGAGGCGAAGATCCTCGCCGCCTCCGACGCGGAGCTCGCTGCGGCGGCACGCCCGCTCCTGCTCGGCGACGGCGACCCCGGGGCGGCGCTCGCGCGCCTGGGCCGGATGCCCCACCCGCTCGCGGCGTACCTGACCGGGCGCGCGCTCGCGCTGCGCGGCGACGCGGCCGCGGCGATCCCCGCGCTCGACCGCGCGGCACGGGCGAGGCTCCCTCCCGCGCTCGCGCGCGAGGCGGCGCTCCTCCTCGCCGAGGCGCGCTGCGCCGCGGGACGGGCGCGACGAGGGAGAGGAGACGCTGCGGGCGCTCGCGGCGCCGCCCGCGTCCGCGGCGGACCGGGCGCGCGCGGAGGAGGCGCTCCGGGCCTGCGCCTTCCGCGGCTAGCGAATGCCCCGGAGCCGATCGATGGCGGCCTTGGGGTTCTTCACCCCGTTCCGGATGAGCCACCAGGTGACCTTCATCCCGCCGAGGGCGAGCACGCCGAGGTAGCCGTTCCCGAGCAGGCGCGTGGTGGGCGCGTCGATCGAGACCCTCACCTTCAGCGCCGGGTCTCGCTCGAGCACGAGCCTGAAGAACTCGACGCCGAACTCGCCGACGTCGTCGCTCCCGAGCCCGGTGATGCGCGAGACCGCGCCCTCCGGCAGGGTCAGCGTGAAGTCGGGATCCCGCTCCGGCACGTCGCGCAGCTCGGGCGCTCCGGTCTCCATCGTGAAGCTCGCGGGGCCGCCTGCGAGCGCGAGGTTCACGCGCGCGCCGCGCGCGAGCGGGCGCGTCGCCTTGCGCGCCGCCGGGGCGCTCTCGAAGAACTTCTTCAGCGAGTCGAAGCTCGGTCCGGGCATGCGGCCGAATCTAAGCAGGTCCGGCGCGCGAGGCGAGCGCGGCGCGGCCGCGCGGAGGGTACCGAGCGGGCGTCGGCGCGAGGTTCACACGCCGTGGCGCGGCCCCCGCGCAGGGCCCGCCGAGGCGGAACGCCCCATGATTGACGCGCGACCGACCTCGGGACAGAGTCCCCGGCATGACGACCCGTACGGCCCACCTCGCCCTCGCCCTCGCCGCGCTCGCGGCTGCGGGCTGCTCGCCCCGCCGCATCCCCGGCACGGACATCCGGTCCACCGCGGACACGCGCGCCGTGTACGACGTGGTCCAGGCGTACCGCCAGGCGATGGAGAAGAAGGACGCCTCGGCGGTGCTCGCACTCGTCGCGCCGAACTACTACGACACGGCCGGAACCCCGGAACCCGGGGACGACCTCGACCGCGCGCGCCTCGAGACGTCGCTGCCGCAGACGCTCGCCAGCGCCGAGAGCGTGAAGCTCGACCTCACCATCCGGAAGATCGAGGTCGCGGGGGAGGACGCGGCGGCGGAGGTCTTCTACGACACGTTCTACCAGGTGAAGACGCCGACCACGACCATCCCGCGCCGCGACTCGGACGTCCACCGCATCCGGCTCCACAAGGCCGAGGGCGTCTGGAAGATCGTCGGCGGGCTGTGAGGCCGCGCCAGCAGGCGTAGACGTCTGGTCTCGATCAGTCGAGGTCGAGGTCGCGGTCGAGGACCACGTCCACGTCCACGTCTGGACGTCAGATCCCGCACAGGTCGCGGAACCCCGCCTCCCCCATCGCGCGCAGCGCGGCGAGCCGGTCGCGGTAGCGGCGCCAGTCCTTGCGGACGAGCCGGTCCGCGCCGAGCCCGGCGCGCTGGTAGCCGTGGATCCGCGAGACCGCGAACCGGAGCGCGGCGAAGCACGCCCACGGGTGCAGCGCCTCCAGCGTCTCCGGCTCGACCTTCCGCCGCGCGCGATAGCCGGCGACGAGCGCGGTCGCGCGGGCCGGGTCGTAGCCGTCGCGGTAGCACCAGGCGGAGAGCGCGACCGCGACGTCGTAGGCGAACGGGTCCGTGCAGGCCATCTCCCAGTCGAGCACGGCGCTCACGCGGCCGCCGATCCAGAGGACGTTGTCCGTGAACAGGTCGCCGTGGACGAGGCCGCGCGGCGCGCCGGGCAGCGCGGCCGCCCGGCCGAGCTCCTCCTGCAGGAGCGGCCGCGCCGCGAGGACCTCGGGGTCGCCGCAGTCCGGGCCGAGCGCCGCGAGCCACCCGGCGACGCGCGCCGGACCGTACGGGTTCGGCCGGTCGCCGGTGAAGCCCGCGGAGAGGTCGTGCAGGCGCGCGAGCTGCTCGCCGATGCGGCGGCAGCGCTCCGGCGTCACGGCGTCGCCGCTCGCCTCCTCCCCCGCGGCGTAGGCGAAGAGCATCGCCGGGCGGCCGGCGACGGTCGCGAACGCCCGGCCGCCGGGGGTCGGGAGGAGGGGCGCCACCGGATAACGAGCCGCCTCCAGGAACCGGAGGACCTCCGCCTCGAACGCGACGTCGGCTTCGGTCTTGCCCTCGTTCACCCGCAGGAAGAGGCGCCGGCCGCCGGACCACACGTGGTAGTTCGTGTTGACGCCGCCGCGCGGCTCGGGTCGCACGCGCTCCGGCGGGGCGAGCCCCCACTCCCGCAGCGCCGCCGCGAGCTCCGCCTCCGTCAGCACGGTGTAGAGCGCCATGAATCCTCCTCGAACCCTCCCGGCGCCCGTCCGGGCGGCGGCTCGGGGGGCGCTCCAACGGCCGCGGGCGGGACGTGCGGGGCCGGTTAAGTTCTTCGTCCACCGCCAGCGTCGCCCCGCGCGGGGCGACAGGCAGTAGACTCCACGACCGTGAGCCGGGACAAGAAGGACCACATCGCGCTGTCGGACGCGCACAACTCGCGCGGCATCGAGCTCGCCGACCGCGGCTGGCTCGACGAGGCCATCAAGGAGTTCCAGAAGGCGATCGAGCTCGATCCGAGCTCCGCCCACGCGCACGACAACCTCGCGACGGTCTTCTCCGAGAAGAAGCTCTACCGCGAGGCGCTCCAGGAGTACCTGACCGCGATCCGCCTCGAGCCGGACAGCGCGACCGCGCACTACAACCTCGCCTGCTTCCTCGCCGCGCACGGCCCCGACATGGCGATCGCCGAGTACGAGGAGGCGCTCCAGCAGGACCCGGAGTACCCGGACGCGCACCTGAACCTCGCCCTCACCTACGCGGACCAGGACAAGCTCGAGGACGCCACGAAGGCGCTGCGCCGCGCCATCGAGCTCGCGCCGAAGGACGCGTTCCCCCGGCACGAGCTCGCGGCGATCCAGATGGACGAGGGGGACTACCGCGCCGCCATCGGACAGCTGAAGGAGGTCGTGCGCCTCGAGCCGCAGAACTTCGAGGCGTGGCTCGACCTCGGCATCTGCTACGCGCAGAAGGGGTTCTACGCGGAGGCGGAGCGCGCGTACGAGAAGGCGCGCACGCTGCAGCCGGAGGACCTCCTCCTCGACTACAACAGCGCCGCCCTGTACGCGCTCTGGGGGAAGGCGGCCGAGTCCCTCGCGGCGCTCGCGAAGGCGGTCGCGTCGGATCCGGTGAAGGTCCGCGGCTGGCTCCAGTCCGACCCGATGTTCAGGGCGCTCGAGGGCACCGCCGAGTTCGAGGCGCTCGCGCGCGGGTAGCGCGTCTCGACGCTCCGCCCTGTCGGTGCGGCGGCGGCCGGGTGGGACATTTCGCTTCACGGTCCACTCTCGGTCCGCTACCCTTTCGCGCATGCCCGAGCTCGCCTTCTTCCGCCACGGCGAGGAGCTCCTTCGCGTGGCGCTCGACGACCGGATCGCCATCGGCCGCGACCCCGGCTGTGACGTCACCCTCCCCGACCCCGCGCTCTCGCGCGTGCACGCGATCGTCGAGCGGCGCGGCGAGACGTGGCACCTCCTCGATCGCTCCGGGCGGACACGCGTCGCCGGGGCGGCGGCGACGGAGGAGGCGCCCCTCACCGACGGCGCGGAGATCGCGCTCGGCACCTGGCGGGCGCTCTTCCGGACGGCGGCGGGGGGGCCGGTCGAGGAGACGCGGGCGGCCGGCGATACGCAGCTGCGCACCGGCGAGGAGCGGGCCGGCCCTCCCGCGGCCCGGCTGCGGATCCGCGCCGGCGGCCGAGAGCGGACGGTGCCCGTCACCGCGGCGGGCGTGATCGTCGGGAAGGACCCGACCTGCGACGCACCCATCGACGACGGCTTCGTCTCGACGCGCCACCTGCGCATCGAGCCCCAGGGGAGCGCGTGGGTCCTCGTCGATCTCGGCTCCACGAACGGCACCTTCATCTCCGGCGCCCGGGTCACCCGGGCCGAGCTGCCGCTCGGCGTCCCGGTCCAGCTCGGCGACGCCGAGATCGTGCTCGAGCCGCGTGAGGCGCAGGAGGCGCCGCGCGCGGAGACGTTCGAGGGGATGATCTCGCGGGACCCCGCGATGCGTCAGGTGTTCGAGCTCGTCGAGCGGGTCGGGGCCTCCGAGGCGGCGGTCGCCATCCTGGGCGAGACCGGCACCGGCAAGGAGCTCGTCTCCCGCGCCCTGCACGCGTGCTCCACCCGGCGGGACGGCCCGTTCATCCCGGTCAACTGCTCCGCGATCGCCGAGTCGCTCATCGAGTCCGAGCTGTTCGGGCACGAGAAGGGCGCC
This sequence comes from uncultured delta proteobacterium, assembly GCA_963736795.1. Lineage (GTDB taxonomy): Bacteria > Myxococcota > Myxococcia > Myxococcales > Anaeromyxobacteraceae > Anaeromyxobacter. The sequence goes on from CAVTRF010000006.1 coordinate 138,755, forward strand.
TTCTCCGGCGCGGAGCGGATGCGCAAGGGGGCCTTCGAGGAGGCGGACCGCGGCACGATCTTCCTCGACGAGATCGGCGAGCTGCCGCTCGACCTCCAGCCGAAGCTCCTGCGGGTCCTCGAGCTCGGCGAGGTGAAGCGGGTCGGCGCGTCGCGCCCGATCACGGTGAACGTCCGGATCGTCGCGGCCACGCACCGCGACCTGCGCGCCCAGGTCCGGGCGGGGAAGTTCCGCGAGGACCTCTTCTACCGGCTCTGCGTCGTCCCGATCACCGTCCCGCCCCTCCGCCAGCGCAAGGGCGACGTGCGCGCCCTCGCGGAGACCTTCCTCGAGCGGGCCGCGCCGCGGGGGCTCGTCCTGCGCTGGTCGCCCGAGGCGCTCGCGCGGCTCGACGGCTACGACTGGCCCGGCAACGTGCGGCAGCTCCGCAACGTCGTGCAGCGGGCGCTGCTCTTCCGCGGCGAGGGGCTCGTCGTCCCGCCCTCCGCGGTGACCTTCGAGGACACCCGCACGACCCCCGCCGACACGGGCGACGACGACACGATGTACGTCCGGGGCCTCTCGCTCGAGGAGATCGAGCGCGAGGCGATCCGGCTCTCCCTGCGGCGCAACCGCGGCAAGCGCGCCGCGGTCGTGAAGGAGCTGCAGATCGCGAAGAGCACGGTGATGAAGCGGATCGGCCAGTGGGCCCTGCAGCACGAGGGGCGCGCCGCGGGCGCCGCGCCCGAGCCCGACGAAGCCGACGAGTAGCGCGCGGCCCGGCCTCTAGTGCGTCGGCTCGTCCGTCGTGCGGCGCATCAGGGTGAGCGGGCTCGAGTCGGCGGGCAGGTCGATCGCGTCGGTGCGGCCGGTGTAGCCCGCCGGCGACGGCGCGCGCCGCGGCGCGATCCCGTAGTGACGCTCGAGCGCGCGGTCGAGGTCGGCCTCGGCCGCGAGCGCGGGCTTCACCGCGAGGCCGGTGACGAACGCGATCTCGTCGATGACGCCGAGATCGGCGGGGTCGCCGAGCGCGACGAGGAGGGGGCCCCGCCGCGTCTCCGCGCGGAGCTCGAGCGGCAGGACCCGGCGCGCGACGACGACCTTGCGCGGGATGAGCGCGAGCACCTTCGCCGGAACCTCGCGATCGCCGACCACGACGAACGGGACCCCGAGCTGCGTGCCGAGCACGTCGAGGAGCGTGTCCTCGCCGAGGAACCCGAGCTGCACGATGGCGTGGCCGAGCCGGCCGCCCCACTGCTGCTGGTGCGCGAGCGCGACCTGCAGCTGCGCCGCGTCGAGCCGACCCATGTTCACGAGCATCTCGCCGATCCGGATCCGGGCCATCTGGTCTCCCTGTCTACCGGATGAGGGACCCCTGCGAGGCTCGTGCCGCACGTAGACGCCGAGTGTGGACGCCACGTTGCACGCGCGCGTGGCCGCGGGTGACGTGAACCGTGCGCACGGGGAGACACGCCTCGTGAAGACGCTGCATGTAGGGAAAGCGCGCCCGTTGGCCGACGTGCTCGTGCACGGACGAGCGCCCGCCCGCGCTCACCGCCGGGGGGCGTCGGGCTTCTTCTTCTCCGGGGCGGAGCGCTTCTCGGGAGGCTTCTGCGCCTTCTCGGGCGCGGCCTTCTTCTCGGGGCCGGCCTTCTGCGGCTTCTCGGGCGGAGGAGCGAGCTCCTGGAGCCGTGCGCGCGCCTTCGTCGCCGCCTCCGACTTCGGGTACCGCTCGACGAGCTGGCCGAGCACGGCGGCCGCCTCGTCCTTCATCTCGAGCCGGATCATCGACTCGGCGGCCCCGAGCATCGCGGCGGGCGCCCGCTCCGAGCGCGGGAAGTCCTCCGCGACGCGCCCGTACGCGAGCAGCGCCTCGCGGAACCGCTTCTGGCCGGAGAGGATCTCGCCGGCGCGGAACCCGGCCTCGGCCGCCTTCGGGTCGGAGGGCCACTTGCGTCCGTACTCCTCGTAGAGCTCGCGCGCCACGCCCTTCTCACCCTTCTCGTCCTGCTGCTGGGCGAGCGCGAACACTGCGGCCTTGTCGTCCTGCTTCGGCAGCGCGGCGAGCTTCTGCCGGGCCTCGTACGCGTCGAGCGCGCCCTGCCCCTTCAGCGCGTTGAAGCGCGCGTCGGTGTCCGCGCGGAGCCCGCCCACCGATCGGTCGAGCTCGGCGAGCCGGTGCTGCGACACCTCGAGGTCGCCCTTCACGCTCGCGAACTCGTCCTGCAGCCGGGAGAGCGAGACGCCCAGGTCGGCGCCGCTCCGCCGCGCGGCGGTGTTCAGCTCGTCGATCTTGGCCTGCACCTCGCGGATCTTCTGGTCGACCCGCTCGACCCGCTCCTTCACCGCCTGCTTCTGCTCGTCGAGCGTCCGCTGCTGCTCGACGTTCTGCACCTCGAGGCGCTGGATGCGCGCCTCCATCTGGCGCCCCGCCTCGAGCGGCACGAAGCAGCCCGCGAGCGCGAGGGTGAGCGCGACGAGCGCGGCGCGCAGCGGCCGGAAGCTCACCGTTCCACCTGGAACTCGCCGCGGCGGTTGCGGGCCCAGCAGTCCTCGGTCGCCTCGGTGCAGAGCGGCTTCTCCTCGCCGAAGCTGACCGTGTCGAGCTTGGTGGCGACCCCGAGGTCGGCGAGGTACTTGCGGGCCGACTCGGCGCGGCGGGCGCCGAGCGCGATGTTGTACTGGGTCGTGCCACGCTCGTCGGCGTGGCCGACGACGGTGAGCTTCTTGGCCGGCGCGCGCTTCACGCAGTCGGCGAGCTTCTGCAGGGTCTTCTGCGAGTCGGCGCCGATCGTCGCCTGGTCGAACCCGAAGCGGATCGTGAACGCCGAGGGGTCGGCGCACTCGGGCGGCACGGCGCCCTTCTCCGCGTCCTCGGCCGCCTTCTTGCGGGCGGCGGCGTCGGCCGCCTCGTCCCGCGCCGGGACGCAGCGGTCGGCCTCGCAGCGCTGCCCCTCCGGGCAGTCGGCGTCCTTCGCGCACTGCGGCTTCGGCACGCACTTGTTCGCGCGGCAGACGAACCCGTCCTTGCAGTCCGCGTCGGCCGCGCACTCCTGGCAGCGCCCCTCGACGCAGACCTTGCCGAAGCCCTCCTGCTCGAGGCAGTCCTGGCTCGACTTGCACTCGCCGCTCTTCGGCTTCGCGGGGCAGCCGGCGAGCGTCGCGAGAGCGGCGGCGGTGACGGAAAGGAGCAGTACGCGGCGCATCAGTCCTCCAGAGGGATCCCGCGCGCGTGCGCGGCCGGTCTCTAACTGGCTCCGTTCCTAACAGGTGTCAAAGCTTTTCCTTCCGCGGGCCACCGCGATACGCGGTGCGGCGACCCGGGCCGCGCCGCTGTAACATCCGGTCATGCCCGCCACGGTCCTCGTCGTAGACGACGAGCGCAACATCCAGGTCACGCTCTCCCGCGCGCTCTCCATGGAGGGTTACTCGGTGGAGGTCGCCGGCGGCGGCCGCGAGGCCCTCGAGAAGATCGCCGCGCTCCCGGTGGACGTCGTCGTGATGGACGTCCGGATGCCCGACCTGGATGGGTTGGCGGTCCTCGAGAAGGCGCGCGCCACGCGCCCCGAGCTGCCGGTCGTCATCATGTCCGGCCACGGCTCGCTCGAGACGGTTCGCAGCGCGTTCAAGCTCGGCGCCTTCGACTACCTGGAGAAGCCGATCACCGAGAAGGAGAAGCTCGTCGTCGCGGTCCGCAACGCGCTCGCGATGCGGAGCCTGCGCGAGGAGAACGCGGCGCTGCGCCGCGAGGCGGGGCCGCGCGACATGGTGGGGAGCGGGCCCGCCATGAAGAGGCTGTTCGACGTGATCCGCCGGGCGGCGCCGTCCGAGGGCCGGGTCCTCGTGACCGGCGAGAACGGCACGGGCAAGGAGCTCGTCGCCCGCGCCCTCCACGAGCAGTCGCGCCGGAAGGCCGGCCCGTTCGTGAAGCTGAACTGCGCGGCGGTGCCGGCGGACCTCATCGAGAGCGAGCTGTTCGGGCACGAGCGGGGCGCCTTCACCGGCGCCGTCGCGGCGCGGCGCGGTCGCTTCGAGCAGGCCGACGGCGGCACGCTCTTCCTCGACGAGGTCGGCGACATGCCGGCGGCGATGCAGGCGAAGGTGCTGCGCGTCCTGCAGGAAGGCGAGTTCGAGCGGGTCGGCGGGCAGGCGACGCTGCGGTGCGACGTGCGCGTCGTCGCGGCGACGAACAAGGACCTCCCCGCCGAGGTGAAGGCGGGGCGCTTCCGCGAGGACCTCTTCTACCGGCTCAACGTCGTCCCCATCCACGCGCCGCCCCTGCGCGAGCGGCGCGAGGACGTGCCGGAGCTCGCTTCGCGCGCCCTCGCCGAGGCGTGCGAGCGCAACGGCCGCCGCCCGATGCGCCTCTCGCGCGAGGCGCTGCTCGCGCTGCAGTCGCACGACTGGCCCGGGAACGTCCGCGAGCTGCGCAACCTCGTCGAGCGGCTCGCCATCCTCTGCGACGGGCCCGAGATCGCGGCGGAGGACGTGGCCGCGGTCCTCCCGGACGCGCGCCGCCCGCGCTCGGACCGCCTCCGCCCCGGCGCGTCGTTCCACGAGCTCGTCGAGGAGGCGGAGAGGGAGATCATCCTCTCTGCGCTGGACGCACATCAGGACAACGTGTCGGATACCGCGCGGACGCTCGGGCTCGAGAGGAGCCACCTCTACAAGAAGATGCGAGCCCTCGGGATCAAGCGCGGCGGGGCGGAGCCGGGGTAACCGGGAAGCGCCGGTACTTCTTGGTCCTGGTCTTCGTCTTGGTCTTCGTCTTGGTCTTCGTCTTGGTCGACCAGTCCGCACCAAGTCCAAGTCCAGAGTCCAAGTCCAGGTCCAGGTCCAGGTCCCGTTGTGTCGTTTCGGCCACACCTCCTGGGAATCTCCTGGCATGTCTCGCGTTCCCTCGATGGCACGGCGCCTGCTCCCTCCCCCGCTGGACCCCGATGCCCACCCGCGAAACGACCTCTTTGCCGGACGACCCCCCGGGCGCTATCGTTCGCGTCCCCCTCGTGCGCCGACTCTCCAAGAAGACCCGCCGCGTGCTGCGCGGCCTGGCGCTCGCCGGCCTGGCGGCCTCGCTCGTCGCGGCCGTGATCGGGTTCGCCTGGACGCGCGAGCTGCCGGCGTTCGACGGCCTCAAGGACTACGCTCCGCTCGTCGCGACGCGCGTCTACGGCGCCGACGGGTCCGAGGTCTTCACCTTCGCGCGGGAGCGGCGCACGGTCGTGCCGCTCGAGCAGATCCCGCAGGTGCTCCGCAGGGCGGTGCTGGCGGCCGAGGACGCCCACTTCTACGAGCACGAGGGGGTGAACTACCTCGCCATCGCGCGCTGCGCGGTGAAGGGGCTCCTCCTCGGCGGCGTGAGGTGCGGCGGCTCCACCATCACCCAGCAGGTGGTGAAGACGTTCCTGCTCTCGACCGAGTGGCGGGTGAAGCGCAAGGTGAAGGAGCTCGTCCTCGCGCCGCGCCTCGAGCAGAACCTCTCGAAGGACGAGATCCTCTACCTCTACCTGAACCAGATCTACCTCGGGCACCTCCGCTACGGCGTCGAGGAGGCGAGCCGCTTCTACTTCGACAAGGGCGTGAAGGACCTCACCCTCGGCGAGGCGGCGACGCTGGCCGGCGTCATCCAGTCCCCCATGCGCCTGTCGCCGGTGAACCACCCCGCCGCGGCGAAGCGGCGGCAGGAGTACGTGCTCCGCCGGATGCACGAGGAGGGGTGGATCACCGATCGGCAGCACGAGGCGGAGGTCGCGCGACCCATCGTCGCCCACCCGCCCGAGGAGGACCCGCCGGGCGAGTGGTACGCCGACGCGGTCCGCAAGGTCCTCGACGAGCGGTACGGGGCGGAGGTCGTCGAGACGGAGGGGCTGCAGGTCGACGTCGCGATGGACCCGCTGCTGCAGCGGTACGCCGAGGAGGCGCTCGAGGCGGGGCTGCGCGCGGTGGACAAGCGGCAGGGGTTCCGCGGCCCGCTCCTGCACCTCGAGCGGGCGCAGCTCGAGGCGGCGCTCCCGCTGTGGCACGCGCGGCTCGAGCGCGCCGAGCCGCACCCGGGCCAGGTGCTCGTGTGGGACCTCGGGCGCGTGAACGCGAAGGAGATCGACGCCGAGGACGCCGAGGAGAAGGGCGTCGCCCGCATGGCGCGCGCGCGTCCGCTCGAGGCGGGCGAGGTGTACGCCGGGCTCGTGACGGCCGCGGAGGACCGGAGCGCCAGCGTGGACCTCGGGAACGCGACCGGCACGCTCGCGCTCGCGGACGTCCAGTGGGCGCGCAAGTGGAACCCGACCCAGGCGACCGCGGCGCCGAAGAAGGTGTCGCAGGTGGTCGCGCCCGGCGACGTGGTCCTCGTGCGCGTGCTCTCCGGGAAGCTCCCCGTCGAGCGCGCCGCGCGCGAGCGGAAGCCGCTCGCGCTCGCCCTCGAGCAGACGCCGTCCGTGCAGGGCGCGCTCGTCGCGATCGACCCCGTGACGCGCGGGATCCGCGCGCTCGTCGGCGGCTACGACTTCCAGGTGTCGCAGTTCAACCGCGCGACCCAGGCGAAGCGCCAGCCGGGATCGGCGTTCAAGCCGTTCGTGTGGGGCGCCGCGATCGAGTCCCGGCGGTTCACGCCCGCGACGGTCGTCTACGACACCCCGGACCTCTACCGCGACCCGTGGACCGGCAAGGAGTGGAAGCCGAAGAACTTCGAGCGCGACGCGTTCGACGGCCCGATGCTGCTCGGCGCCGCGCTCGCCCACTCGAAGAACACCGTCTCGGTGAAGCTCGTCGACGCGCTCGGCGCCGACGGCGTCGCCGCGTTCGCGCGGCGGCTCGGGATCTCGACCGACCTCCCGCGGAACCTGACGCTCGGGCTCGGCACCGGCGAGGTGATCCCGATCGAGCTCGTGAACGCGTACGCGTCCATCGCCGCGCGTGGGTTCGTGACGAAGCCCCTCCTCGTGCTGCGCGTCCGCGACCGGAACGGCGAGGTGCTCGAGGAGAACCACCCCGTGCAGGTCTGGGACGCCGCGCCCGACGGGAGCCCGGCCCCCGCGGCGGACGCGGCGGCCGCGACCTCGGTCGCGGCAGCGACCGCGAGCGCACCCCCCGGCACGGCCCCCACCGTGACCCCCACCGCCGCGACCGCCGTCCCGGACGACACGGGCGCCGCGCCGCCCTTCACGATCCCGGAGGCCGGCACCCGCCCGGACGTCGCGTTCGTGCTCGTCTCGATGATGCGGCAGGTCGTCGAGAACGGGACCGGCGCGGCCGCGAAGGCGCTCTCCCGCCCGACCGCTGCGAAGACCGGCACCGCGCAGGAGCACCGCGACGCCTGGTTCGTCGGGTTCACGCCCGAGCTCGTCACCGGGGTCTGGGTCGGCTTCGACGATCACTCCCCGCTCGGCCCGCGAGAGACGGGCGCCGGCGCGGCGCTGCCGCCGTGGCTCTCGTTCATGCAGGCCGCCCTCGGCGCGCGCCCGCCTTCCGAGTTCCGTGCCGTCCCCGGCGTGGAGCTCGTGCGGATCGACCCGGCGAGCGGCCAGCCCGCGTCGGAGCGGCAGCCGGAGGCGCCGTTCGCGGCCTTCCTCTCCGGCACCACGCCGGCCGCGAGCGCCTCGGTCGGCTCCGCGCCGCAGAACTTCTTCATGGAAGACCGCTGAGGTCGCGATGGCAGCGACCGGCGCCGCACCGATGCGCCTCGCACTCCTCGCCTTCGCCCTGGCCCTCTGGTCCGTGCCGGCCCGCGCGGCCGCCCCTGCGGCCCTGGACGCCGTCGCCTCCGCCCTCGCGCGCGAGGTAGGCCCGCCGCTCGAGGGACGCCGCGCGCTGCTCCTCGCGGTGGACGCGCGCGCGCCGGCCCTCGCCGCGCCGCTCGAGACCGCCCTCGACGCGGCGCTCTCCGCGCAGGGCTACGCGGTCACCCCGCACCGCGGCGGGGAGCCCGAGCGCAGCGCCCGCGCGGCGGGGCAGGACTGGCTGCTCCGGGTCCGCGCCGGCCTCGTCCCGGGACGCCGGGAGGTCGCGCGTCGTCGGCGAGCTCATCCCGGCGTGGGCCTCGTTCTTCCTGCAGCGGCGCCCGGACGCGCGGGCCGTCCCGCCGCGGATCGTCCAGGCCCGCGCCCCCGCCGATCCCGAGACCCTCGTCCTCGCCCGCGAGGCCGCCGCCGCCGGCGCGCCGTTCGCGAGCATCCGCACGCTCGCGCGCGTCGCCGGCCGCGTGCTCGCGCTCGCCATCGGCGAGCCCGGCGAGCCGGGGCGCGCGGCGATCGTGGCGATCACGCCGGGCGGGGTCATCGTCCTCTCCTCCTCGGGCGAGCGGGTCGCGGAGCGGGACGAGCCGCCCGGCGCCGGCCGGCCGGTGCGCGATCCAGCCGCGACGGTCGCGGTGGGCGACTTCGGCGGCGGCCGGATCGCGCTGCAGCGCGCCGGCGCGGCGCGGGGCGAGGTGCTCGCGCTCCACGGCGACCGGCTCGAGCCCGCCGGGGTCCTCGACGACGCACCGCTCTGCGCGGGTGACGCGGGCGCGGCTCTTCGGCGCCTTCGAGCCGGGGACCGGCGTGCTGCGCGACCGGCTCGCCCCGCTCGTCGATCCCGCCGCGCCGCCGCGCTCCGGCGCGGACGCTCTACGGCGCCGCGTGCGCGCCGCGGGGCGGCCGCATCGCCCACGCCGTCCTCGGGGTGGACCTCTCGGTCGAGCTCCTCGGCGCGGACCTCCGGGGCGTCGCGCCGCGCGCGCCGGTCTCGACCGGATCGGGGTTCGCGCTCGCCGACCTCGACGGGGACGGGACGGCGGAGCTGGTCGCGTCCTCCCCCGATCCGGCCGGCCCGGAGCGCCTCCGGGTCCTCGCCCCGCTCGCCGAAGCGCCGCTCCTCCTCGTGTCGCCGCCCATCCCGGGCGCCGTCCTCGCCGGCGCGGGCGGCGACCTCACCGGCGACGGCGTGGACGACGCGGTCCTCGCCGCGGTGGTGCCCGGCGCCGCCGCGACGGAGCTCCTCCTCGTCACCTCCGACCCGCGGGAGGCGCCGTGACCCGCACGCTCCTGCTCGCCGCCGCCCTCGCCCTCCTCCCGGCCTTCGCCTCCGCCGGGGTCCGGCCCGCCTACGGCGGGACGATCCGGATCGGCGTCGGCGCGCCGCCGCGCCTCGCCGAGGGCGCGCAGGGGCCCGGCGACGCCGTCGCCGAGCGCGCCACGGCGGCGCCGCTCCTCGAGCTCGACGCCGCGGGGGCGCTCGCGCCCGGCGCGCTCGTGGAGGTGCCGGTGCCGGAGGCGGGCGGGCGCGCGTTCCGGCTGCGCCTGCGGCCCGGGCTCGTCGACGCCGCCGGCCGCGCCCTCGGCGCGGCGGACGTCGCCGCGCGGCTCGCGGCGCTCGCCTCGCCCGAGGCCCGCTCGCCCGACGGGTGGGTCGCCGCGCCGGTCCTCGGCGCCGACGCGCTCGCGGAGCGCCGCGCGTCGCTCCTCGCCGGAGTGCAGGTGCTCTCGCGCGACCGAGCTCCTCGTCACGCTCGCCTTCCCGCTGCCGGAGTTCCCCTGGGTGCTCGCGACGGCGCCGCTCGCGCTGCGCGGCGCGGGCCCGTTCGTCGCGCTGCCGCGGCGCGCGCCGACGGACCCGCTCGTCCTCGCCCGCGAACGATCGCCACCACCTCGGCCGCCCGTTCGCCGACGAGGTCCGGGTGCGTGGCGGTGGACCCGCGCGCCGCGGCGCGGCTCCTCGAGCAGGGCGGCCTCGACCTCGTGCTGCGGCCGGAGGCGGCCGGCGGGCGGCCCGGCCCGATCCTGCCCGCGCTCGCCGCGACCGTCGCGGTGCTGAACCCGGCCCGGCTCGGCGCGGGCGACCGACGCGGCCCGGAGCGCCCTCGCCGCGGTCGACCGGGCCGAGCTCGCGCGCCGCTTCGTGCGCGGCGCCGCCGAGCCGCTCTGGACGCTCGTCCCCTCCGCCATCCTCCCGGGCGCCGCCCCCGGCCGAGCCGCCGCGCACGCCGGCGGTCCCGCCCCGGCGCGGCTCGCGCTCCTCGCCGACTCGTCCGCGCCCGACCAGCGCGCGCTCGCCGAGCGGCTGCAGGTGAAGCTCTTCGATCGCGGCGTCCGCGCCACGGTGGAGCTCGCCGACGCGGCGCGGTTCCGGGCGCGGCTCGCGACGGGCGACTACGACGTGGCGCTCCTCTCCGTGCCGGTCCAGGCGGTCCGGCCCGCGCTCGCGGCGGGGCAGATCGCGTTCGCCGCGCGCGGCGCTCAGGCGGCGCGCCGCACCATGGCGGCGCTCGCGGGGCTCCAGGGGGACGCGGCGCTCGCTCGCCGCGGCGCGCGCCGGCCGCGAGCTCGACCTCGTCCCGCTCGTCGCGTCGGGCGCGCGGGCCTCGCTCGGCCCGGCGCTCCAGGGGCTCTCCCCGCGGGCCGACGGCGCGGTGGACCCGGGCGCGCTGTGGCTGCTCCGCGGAGGCGCGCCGTGACCCTCCGGGCGAAGCTCTCGGTCGCGTTCGCGCTCTTCGCGGCGGTGCCGCTCGCGGCGACGCTGTGGCCGGTGTCGCGCGCGCTCTCGCGCGCGCTCGAGGCGGAGCACGCGGCGCGGCTCGAGAGCGCGGCGAGCGCGGTCGAGGGCGAGCTCGCGCAGCTCGCCGGCCAGGCTTCGGTCGCGATGGCCGACCTCGCCGCGAGCCCCGAGGCGGAGGCGTTCGCGCGCGACCACGCGGCCGGGGGCGCTCCCGCGGAAGAGGCCGGGCGCGCCGCGGAGTGGAGCGCCTCCCGCGGCCTCGCGGTGCTCGCCGTCGCCGAGCCGGACGGGCGCGTCGTTTCGTCCGCCCACCTGCCCGGGCGGGCCGGCGACGTCGACCCGGAGCTCCAGGCGCTCTTCGCTGCCGCGCCCGCCGGCCGGGCCGTGGCGCGCGTGGTCTCGCGGGCCGGGCCGGACGGGGTCGAGCCGGTGCTCGCCCTCGTCGCCTGGCGCGACCTCGCGGGCGGCGCGGCGCCGCTGCGGCTCGCGGGGGGCGCGGCGCTCGGCCGGGATCTCGCGGGTCGGCTCGCCGCGCTGACCGGCGGCGCCGTGACGGTGCGCGGCGCCGACGGCACCCTCCTCGCCGAGGCGCAGGCGGCGCGGCCGGACGGCGCGGGTGAAGCCGGCGTGCGCCCACGCCGCGGCTCACGTCGCGGCTCCTCGGCCGACTCGGCGCCGCCTCGCGGACGCTCCCCCTCGGGCCGCCCGGCGCGCCCGTCGCGCAGGTCGAGGTCTCGGTCGCGTCGGAGGGGCTCGCGCGCGCCCGCGCGACGGTGCTCCTCGCCTTCCTCGCCGCGCTCGCGGGCGGGACGCGCCGCCGCCGCCGCGGCGGGGCGGCTCCTCGCGTCGCGCGTCACGCGGCCGGTCGAGGCGCTCCGCGACGCCGCCGCGCGCGTCGCCGCCGGCGACCTCGCCGCGCGCGTCGAGGTCCGCGCCGGCGGCGAGGTCGGCGAGCTCGTCCGCGCCTTCAACGAGATGACCGGCGATCTCGCGACGAGCCGGACGCGGCTCGCGCAGGCCGAGCGGATCGCGGCCTGGCGCGAGGTCGCGCGCCGGCTCGCCCACGAGATCAAGAACCCGCTCACGCCCATCGCGATGAGCGTCGAGACGCTCCGCGACGCGCTCGAGCAGGGGCGCCCCGACTTCCGCGAGATCTTCGAGGAGGGGACGCGCGCCATCTCGGACGAGGTCCGCCGGCTGAAGAAGATCGTGGACGAGTTCAGCCGGTTCGCGCGCCTCCCCGCGCCGGAGCGCGCGCCGGCCACGCCGGAGGAGCTCGTCGCGCTCGGTGCTCGCGCTCTTCCCCGAGCCGCCGCCGGGCGTGACGATCTCGCGGGAGGTCGAGCCGGGGCTCCCGCCCGTGCTCGCCGATCGCGACCAGGTCCTGCAGCTCCTGCTGAACCTCGTCCGCAACGGGCTCGACGCGGTCGCGGGCGGCGGCGAACTTCGCGTGCGGGCCGCGCGCACGGCCGGCGGCGTCGCGTTCACGGTGAGCGACGACGGGCCGGGGATCGCCGCGGCCGATCTGGCGCGCGTGTTCGAGCCCTACTTCACGACCAAGGAAGGGGGCACCGGCCTCGGCCTCGCGATCGCCCACCGCATCGCGGAGGAGCACGGGGGACGCTCGAGGCGGCCTCGGAGCCGGGGAACGGGGCGGCGTTCACGCTGACGCTCCCGCTGGCACCGTGAGCGGGGGGACACTCGCTCGCCTTCGCGGAGCCGGCTGCCCCCGCGCGCGCGAGTTCAGCTCACGTCACTTCACTTGACCGGCGTCGCCTTCAGCGCGGCCTTCCCGTCCTTCACGTACACCTGGAAGCGGACGGTCTTGCAGCCGTACTTCGAGACGAGCTGCGCCTTGTTCCCCTCGAGCTTCTGGCGGAACTTGTCGTAGGTGAGCGACTCCGAGGGCTCGCCGCACGAGGAGCGGGTCCGGAGGAAGTCCTGGAAGACCTGCTGCCAGTGGGTCTCCTCGTCCACCTCGAACGCGGGGGCGCCGGCCGGTCCCGCGGCGGCGGCCGGCGGAGGCGCCGCGGGCATCGCGACGGCGGCCGCGGTGCGCGGCCCCGACGAGGCGGCGGGCCCGGTCTGCACCGGGCGTGCGGGCCCCTGGTACCACTCGTCGGTCGTGGCGGGCGCCGACGCGGCGCCCCTCGCGGCCACCGCGGGGCCGGCGAGCTCGGCGGCCCGGTTCAGCGCCTCGGCGACGGTGCCGAGCTTGCCGGCGAGCTGCGGTGCACGCGCGGCGAAGTCCCCCTTCTCGATCCGCGCCGCGGCGGCGAGCAGGGCCTCCGGGACCTGCGGCGTCGGCTCGGTGGACCGGACGAAGAACCCGAGCACGAGCCCCACGACGAGCACGAGGAGCAGCGCGAGCGCCGCGCGCCAGTGGAACGCGGCGGCGGCGTCGAGCGCCGCGGCGGCCGGGATGGAGACGATCGCGAACCCACCCTTCAAGCCCTCGAGCGGTATCGCGCGCGCGCGCAGGGACGCCCCGCCCGGCACCGGCTGCGGGAGCTTCGGGAGCCGCAGCGGCCCGACCGAGACGTCCACGTCCCCGAGCCTCCCCACGTCGCCGGCGCCCGGCGAGCTTCGTCGCGGTCTGGAGCGCAGGCAGGTCGGTCGGCTTCGCGGTGGTGAGCGGCTTCACCTCCGGGACGGAGATCGTGAGGTCGGCGCCGGCGCCGGTCGCGAGCGCCTTCGCCCAGGCCTCGTCGAGCGGCGCGAGCACGAGCACGCCCGCACCCTCGCCGGCAGGGCGCGCCGCCCCGTACCAGAGCGCGCCGTTCAGGCGGACGAAGCCGCGCCGCAGCTGCCCGGAGATCGCGCTGCGCAGGAACGCCACGGCCTCGCCCTCCGCGACGCTCGGCTCTCCCTTGCGGCCGATCCACTCCCGGTTGCCGGCGGTCACGACCGTTCCGGGCGGGAGGTCGAAGCCGAACGCCTTCTCGCCGGCGTCGAGCGCCGCGCGTGCCGCCTCGCGGAGCCTCGACTCCTCGGCGTCGTAGTCGGGGGCGCGCGGGGCGGAGGGCTTCCCCCGCTTGCCCTTCGCGGGCGGCGGCGGCGCGGGCGGCGCCGCCTCCTTCGCGTGCAGCGCGCCGACGAGCGCGTCGTCGCGCGCGACGAGCGCGGCCGCGGCGGCGGCCTCGCGACCGAGGGCGTGCATGGACGTCGTCACGTGGGCGGCGGCGCTCGCGAGGCGGGCGTCGAGCGCGCCGACCGTGTCCGCGCGGCGGGAGACCGTCGCGGCGCGCAGGCCGAAGTAGGCGACGGCGACGACGAGGAGCGTGAAGACCCAGAACTTGACACGGTTCATCGCGGGTCGCTTGTACCACGAACGCGCGCGAGCCGCGCCTGCGAACGCCGCCCGTCCGTGAACCTCGGGACTCGTACCGGGAGCGAGATCTCGCGCGGTGGCGGCCCCGTTCGTGTGAATGGGGGCCGCGGCCGCGAACGGGCGAGGGTGCGCCCGCCAGGGGCTCGGCGACGGAGCGCGCACCGTCTCCCTGCATGAGCAGGTCGGGGCTCGAACCACCGATGAGCCGGTGCGCCACGCGCTCATCCGCGCGAAGATGAACGAGCCTTCAGCTTCGGAGCCCGCCTCATGATGCGACGCCTCGCCGCCCTGCTCGCCTTCGCCGCTCCGCTCACCGCGCCGGCCTGCGCGGCGGCGGACGAGGGGATGTGGACCTTCGACGCGTTCCCGGCCGAGAAGGTGCAGCGCGCGTACGGGTTCGCGCCCACCCCGGAGTGGCTCGACCACGTCCGGCTCTCCTCGGCCCGGCTGGCCCTCGGCTGCTCCGGGAGCTTCGTCTCCGAGCAGGGCCTCGTCATGACGAACCACCACTGCGCCCACGCCTGCGTCGAGCAGCTCTCGACCGCAGGGAAGGACCTCGTGAAGGCGGGGTTCCTCGCGCGGGCGCCGGCGGACGAGCGGCGCTGCCCCGATCTCGAGGTCGATCAGCTCGTGTCGATCTCCGACGTGACCGCGCGGGTGCGCGCGGCGACGAAGGGGCTCGAAGGGCAGGCCTACCAGCGCGCGCTGCGCGGCGAGTCGGCCCGCATCGAGAAGGAGTGCCAGACCTCCGACGCGGTCCGCTGCGACGTGGTCACCCTCTACCAGGGCGGGCTCTACCATCTGTACACGTACCGCCGCTTCGAGGACGTGCGCCTCGTGTTCGCTCCCGAGCTCGCCATCGCCTTCTTCGGCGGCGACCCGGACAACTTCATGTTCCCGCGCTACGACCTCGACGTCGCGTTCCTTCGCGTCTACGAGGGCGGCAAGGCCGCCCGCACGAAGGACTGGTTCCGCTGGTCGGCCGCGGGCGCGCAGGCGGGCGAGCTCACCTTCGTCACGGGCCACCCCGGGGGCACCGATCGCGCGCTCACCGTCGCGCAGCTGCGCTACCAGCGCGACGTGGCGCTCCCGGACCGGCTCCTGAGGCTCGCCGAGACGCGCGGGCTCGTCACCGGGTTCCAGCTCCTCGGCGAGGAGCAGCGGCGGATCTCGACCGAGTACCTGTTCTACGTCGAGAACTCCTTCAAGGCGCTCCGCGGCCGGCTCGAGGCGCTGCAGGACCCGGAGTTCTTCCAGTCGAAGGTCGCCGCGGAGGAGGCGCTGAAGGCGCGCCTCGCGACCGACCCGGCCCAGGCGGCGCGCGTCCTCCCCGCGTTCGCCGCGATCGAGCAGGCGCAGAAGCGGCTCCGGGAGGTGCGCAAGGAGCTCGGCGCGCTCGAGCACTCCGGCGCGGGAGACCTGTTCTCGATCGCCCGCACCCTCGTGCGCGCCGCCGAGGAGCGGACGAAGCCGGACGAGCTGCGGCTCCGCGAGTACCGCGACTCGAACCTGCCCGCGCTCGCGCAGCGGGTGCTCTCGGAGGCGCCCATCCACCCCGAGCTCGAGCGGGTCCTGCTCGGCCACGCGCTCGCGAAGCTGCGCGAGGACCTCGGCCCCGACCACCCCGCCGTCCGCCGGGTGCTCGGGAAGAGCTCGCCCGCGGAGGTCGCCGCGCGCGCGGTGGACGGATCCCGGCTCGGGGACGTCACCGTGCGGCGACGGCTCTGGGAGGGCGGGAAGGCGGCGGTGGACGCCGGCGACGATCCGATGATCGCGCTCGCCCGGACGATCGACCCCGACGCGCGCGCTCGTCCGGCGCACCTACGAGGACGAGATCGACTCCGTCGTGAAGAAGGCCCACGAGGCGATCGCCGAGGCGCGCTTCGCGGTGCAGGGCCGGACCACCTACCCCGACGCGACCTTCACGCTGCGCCTCTCCTACGGGCAGGTGAAGGGCTGGAAGGAGGGGACGCGCGAGGTGCCGCCCTTCACCACCTTCGCGGGCGCGTTCGAGCGCGACACCGGCCGGGACCCCTTCGCGCTGCCGCCGAGCTGGCACGCGGCGAAGGAGAAGCTCGATCTGCGCACGCCGTTCGACTTCGTCACCACGAACGACGTCATCGGCGGCAACTCCGGATCGCCGGTCGTGAACGCCCGCGCGGAGATCGTCGGGCTCGTCTTCGACGGCAACATCCACTCGCTCGGGGGCGAGTACGGGTTCGACGAGTCGGTGAACCGCACCGTCGCGGTCCACTCGAGCGCGCTCCTCGAGGCGCTCGAGAAGATCTACGGGGCGCGCCGGCTCGTCGACGAGCTGCGGCCGCGCCCGGCCGCGGACGACCGGGCGAAGCCCGCGCGGAGGTGACGCCCGCGACCCCTGCGAGTCTCCGGGCGCGCCCGGGAGCGGGCGCGGCTACGCGTCCCGCGGGACCGCGATCATCCGCTCGAGGGCGCGGCGCGCCCCGGCGGCGACGTCCGGCGGCACGTCGATCTCGTGCTTCCCGCGCACGAGCGCGTCCCGGATCATGCGCAGGTCGATCATCTTCATGTACGGGCAGTGCATGCGGCAGCCGATGCACCCGTCCGCGACGATGAACTCCTTCTCCGGGAACCGCTTCTTCAGCTGGTAGAGGATGCCGTGCTCGGTCGCGACGATGAAGGTCTTCGCGTCCTGGTGCTTCTCGACCGCGGAGAGCATCGCGGTCGTCGAGCAGACCTCGTCCGCGATCTCGATCACGTCGGCGCGGCACTCGGGGTGAGCGATGACGATCGCCTGCGGCCGGTCCGACTTCACCCGCGTCACGTTCGCCGAGCGGAGCACGTCGTGGATCGGGCAGCACCCGTCGTAGACGACGACCTCCTTCTCCGGGACCTTGGCGGCGACCCACTTGCCGAGGTTCTTGTCCGGGGTGAAGAGGATCTTCTGCTCCGGGAGCGAGCGGACGACCGACGCCGCGTTCGCGCTCGTGCAGCAGATGTCGGAGAGCGCCTTCACCTCGGCGGTCGAGTTCACGTACGTGACGACCGCGTGACCCGGGTACCGCTCCTTCCAGTCCTCGAGCGACTCGGCGGTGATCGAGTCGGCGAGGGAGCAGCCGGCGGACAGGTTCGGCAAGAGGACCCGCTTCTCCGGCGCGAGGATCTTGGCCGACTCCGCCATGAAGTGGACGCCGCAGAACACGATGGTGGACTGCGGCACCTTCTTGCCGAGCACGGCGAGGCCGAGCGAGTCGCCCACGTGGTCCGCGATCCGCTGGATCTCGGGGAGCTGGTAGTTGTGGGCGAGGATGACCGCGTCCTTCTCCTTCGCGAGGGCGCGGATCTCCGCCTCGAGCGTCGGCGACCTCCGCGTCGGCGAGCTCGCTGCCGGACTCGGGGTTGGCGACGGGGTCGTGCATGGGGACGACGGGCAGGGTCATGCTTTCACGCGGGCGCCGCGCGCGGGCTTGATCTCGCCCGTGCCGGCGGGGAAGAGGCGCCAGAACTCCCGGCGCACGAGGCCGACGAGCGTCGCCGACTTGGAGAAGCCGTGGTACGCGGCCACGGCCTCCAGCATCGCCACGTCGTCGTCGGTGGCGGAGAAGCTGCGGACCTTCGCCGCGCGGAGGGGGAGCTTCTTCATAGAAGTTATATAACTCTTGATACCGGGGGAAGTGTAGCGGGACCGCAGGGCACGCGCAACGGGGACCCTCGACCCGCCTCCTGCGCTCATCGAAGCGGAGGTCGAGGTCGACGTCCAGGTCACCTCACCTCCCGGTACTTCTTCTTGCCCCGGGCCCGCCCGCGTCATTCACTCCCCCGGTGCGCCTCGCCATCACGACTCCCGCTTCGCCCCTCCCCTGCCGAGGAGGCGGAGGCCCGCGCGGCCGCCGAGCGCCACGGGGTGCCGTTCGTCGAGCGCGGGCGGCGCGCCGCGGCGGACCTGCTCGTCGCGGCCGGCGCCGATGCGCTGCTCGTCCTCTCGGCGCACGCCGCGATCCTCCGGACGGACCGCGAGGAGCGCAGCTGGTCCGCCGGCATGGGCGCGCTCCGCGCGAAGCGAGCGCGCCGCCGCGCCGGTGGCTCGGTCGATCCGGCGATGCGCGATCCCTTCCTCGAGGCGGCGCTCCTCGAGGAGGGCGACTCGGTGCTCGACTGCACCGCCGGTCTCGGCGCGGATGCGCTCGTCGCCGCGACGGCGGTGGGTCCGCGCGGCCGCGTCGTCGGCCTGGAGGCGTCCCCGGCGCTCGCGGCGTGGGTGGGCGAGGGGCTCCTCCGGTCCGGGGATCCGGCGGCCGGGCGCATCGAGATCCGCGCGGCAGACCACGCGCTCGCGCTCGCGGCGCTCCCCGACCGGTCGTTCGACGTGGTCGTGTTCGACCCGATGTTCCGCCACGCCCGCGCCGAGCCGGCGGGGTTCGACCTCGTCCGGCGGCTCGCCGACCCGCGGCCGCTCTCGGCGGAGTCGGTCGAGCGCGCCCGGGCGGTCGCGCGCCGCTGGGTCGTCGTGAAGGACGGGGCGCCGGGGTGGGACCTCGCGCGGCTCGGGCTCGCCCCGCTCCCCTCCGCCCGCGGCGCGCACCGCTACTACGCGCGGCTCGCCGCGCGCTGAAGCCGGCCGCTACCGGGGCGGCGGTCTGCGGGCCTGCACCCGCCCCCCGCGACCCTCAGGGACCGTCCAGGCGTACACCGTCCTCCCCTCGACGTACCGCTCGACCTGCGGCTTCCAGTCGCCCATGTCGAACGCGTGCGACACGATGCGCGTGCCAGGGCGCAGCGCGAGCAGCTTCGGCCGGAGCTTCAGGTTGAGGTCCGGCAGCAGGTAGAGCGTCACGACGTTCGCGTCCGAGAAGTCGACCTTGAAGAGGTCGCCCTGGACGAAGGTGACCCGGTCCGCGACCCCCGCCGCCTGCGCGTTCGCCCGGGCCTCCCTGATCCGCTCGGGGTCGATGTCCACTCCCACCGCCTTGGCCGCGCCGCGCTTCGCGGCGGCGATCACGATGCGCCCATCGCCGCAGCCGAGGTCGTACACCACGTCGCCCGGCTTCACGTCGGCGAGCGTCATCATCTCTTCCACGATCGGCTGCGGCGTCGGCACGTACATGACGTCGGGCCGCCGCGTGGGTGCGGCCTCGCTCGCGGCGGCAGATCTCGATCCGTCCGCCGCGGCGGAGCGGTGGCAGGCGACGCCGGTGAGGGCATGGGGGAGCAGGAGCACGAGCGCGAGTCTGCGGTGGACCATCGGACGTCCCTCGTTCAGGCCGGGGCCGGGCGCCGGAGCGGCGCCCGCCGCGACGAAAGCCACAGCGGAAAGAGCCCCGTACCGAGCACGACGAGCCCCGCCGCGGCGCCCGCGCCGGCGTGGGCGAGGCTCGACCACAGCAGGAACGCGCACGCGCCGCAGAACACGAGCGGCGTGAGCGGGTACAGCGGGACCTTGAACGGCCGCGGCGTCGCGGGGTCCCGCCGCCGGAGCACGAACAGCGAGATCCCCGTGAGCAGGAAGAAGAGCCAGAAGACGGGCGCCGTGTAGGCGACCATCTCCTCGAACCCGCTGCGCGAGGCCGCGCCGATCGCCACGAGGACGAGCGCCAGCGCGCCCTGGACGCGGACGGCGTTGGGCGGAGCGCCCGTCCGCCCGTCCCACCGCCCGAGCCGCGCGAACAGCGGGAAGTCCCGTCCGAAGGCCCACACCTGGCGGGACCCCATGAGCAGCGTCGCGTTCGCGGACGTCACCACCGCGCTCGCGACGAGGAGCGCGAGCGCCCGGCCACCCCACGGCCCGGCGCCACGGGCGAGGAGGTCCGCCGCGACGGCGCTGGAGCGCTCCATCCCGGCGAGCCCGAGGCCGCGGAGGAACGCCGCGTTGACGGCGACGTAGAGGAGCGTCACCGCGCCGAGCGCGATCGCGAGGGCGGCGGCGATGGCGCGCCGCCCGCCCCGCAGCTCGGCGGAGACGTACGCCGCCTCGTTCCACCCGCCGTAGGTGAGGAGGACGAAGACCATCGCGAGCCCGAACCCGCCGCCCCGCGGGGCGCCGGCCGCGCGCGCGGCGGCCGGCGCGGGCTCGACGAGGAACCCGGTCGCGACGAGCGCGACGAGGCCCACGACGAGCGCGGCCGTGAGCGCATTCTGCACGCTCCGCGCCGGGCGCAGCCCGGCGAGGTTGAGGAGCGTGACCGCCACGACCAACGCGGCCGCGAGCCCGTTCGCCGCGGCGGGGACGCCGAGCGCGTCCGCCGCGTAGTCGCCGAACACGAAGGCGAGGAGCGCGAGCGAGCCGGTCGGGATGACGGTGAGCCGCGCCCAACCGAAGAGGAACGACGGCGCCCGGCCGAGCGCGCGCGCGAGGAAGTGGTAGTCCCCTCCGGCGGTGGGGTAAGCCGCGGCGAGCTCCGCGTAGCACATCGCCCCGCACAGCGAGACCACGCCACCGAGGATCCAGGCGACGACGAGCGCGGTCGCGCTCCCCGCGCTCGCCGCGACCGCGGGCGGCGCGCGGAAGATCCCCGCGCCGATCACGATGCCGAGCACGAGCGCGACCGCGTCGCTCGTCGCGAGCGCCCGAGCCGGCCCGGCTTCTGCCACCCCCGAGCCGTCGCGCCGCGCCGCATCCATCGCGTTGACGGTGCCCACCTGAGCTCGGCCATGCCACGTGGCGGCCGGGCGGCGGGGGGCTCCGGGAGCGGGCGCCGCTCGCCCCTGCGGCTAGATCCGGTGCGAGTAGACGAGGACGACCGTCGTCCGGGACGAGGTGATGGTCGTGTCGATCGATCCCGGAGCGCCCGGCGTACGGGCCCGCGTAGAAGCGCTGGAGCTGGGTTCCGGTCGTGGTGAACCGGACGAGGGAGAGCTGCGCCTGCAGGGCGTCGGACGGTCCGAGCGCAAGGCGCCCGGAGACGCCCGCCTGCCACGCGCTCCCGTCGGCGTCGCTCGTCGACAGCTTGGAGCGGAGCAGGTGGTCGTCGCGGTCCTCGGCGTGCGCGAACGGGCTGTACCAGGCCTCCGCCGCGAGCGTGCCGCTTCCGAGCACGAGCGCTCCGCGCGCGCCGGCGTAGAGCGCCCGGTAGCGGACCTCGTAGTCGAGGACGGACCCGCTGGCCGAACCGGTGAAGTCGGCGTCGCGTACGGGCCGTAACCCACCTGGACGACGTCGCGGACCTCGTACCCGAAGCGCTGGTAGAGCACCCCGACGAGCGGCGCGATGGAGAGGCCCGGCGACGCCTCGAGCTCCCAGGCGGCGCGCCCCTCGAGCACGAGCGCGCTCAGCCGCGCCTTCGACTCCGAGTAGATGTCCTTGCCCGGGTGCGCCGCTCCGACCGTCGAGATGTCGATCGAGTCGGAGAACCAGTCGGAGTCCTTCAGGGTGCCCTCGGAGCCCGTGAACGAGAGGAGCGCCGTGGCCTCGAACACGACCCGGCGGCGGTTCTGATCGCGCTGGCTCGCGAGCTGCCCGCGCCCGCCCGCGACGAAGCCGCCGAGCGGGAACTCGAGCTCGCTCTCGACGCTCCCGGTCTGATCGGCCGCCTGGATCCGGTAGGTCGTGTGCCCGGTGAGCGCGGCGAGCGGGACGGAGAGCTCGACCTCCCAGGCACCGTCGGACTGCTCCTGGGCGGAGGTGCTGGTCGCGGCGAGAGCGACCGCGAGCGCGCAGACGCGCAGACATCGGGACATGGACGGCTTCCTCCCCGCATCGGCCCTGGATGGGGCGGACGCGAGAGAAGAGCTTGTCCGGCGTCCGGAGTAAAGTCCGACCGCGCGGGCGCCCGGCCGCTTGCGTTGCAGGCGCCGGCGCGCCTACCTCCGGCGGAGCTGCACGAGGCCCGGCGCGAAGGGGTTACGGCGCTCGGCCCGCGCGGGCCTCGTCCGCGAACACGTCGTGCGCCTCGCGCAGCGCGCGCGCGATGGCGTTGCGCCGTGCCGCCGCGTCCGCCCCCGGGTTCGCGGCGAGCCATGACTCGACGGCGAGGCCGAACGTCTTGACGACGTGGAGCCGGTGCGCGTCGAGCACCCGCGGATCGTGCCGGACCCCGAGCGCCTCGAAGAACTCCTCCGCCTCCGAGAGCCCGGCGAGCTCGGGCAACACGGGCGGCACGGGCGCGGTCACGCGACCTCCGCGCACGCCGCGTCGAGCGGGGTCGCGGGCTTCGCGGGAGGCCGCGCCCGGCGCGGGGCGACCTCTCCGCGAGCGACCCGCGCGGCGAATCGCTCGAACCACCCGAGCGCGGCCGCCTCGATCGGCTGGAAGGCGTGGTCGGTCGCGGGCTCGATGCCGGCCGCGGCGAGCTGCCCCCTCGGGCAGTGCCCGACCTTCGCGACGAGGACCGCGTCGCAGTCGCCGAGGGCGCGGAGCGCGAGGGTGAGCGCGTCGTCGTCGCCGTCCCCGCCCACGCAGTACCGATCCACCGCGCGGCGGCCGACGAGCCGGGCGCCGTCGTGGCCGACGTCGTAGACGAGGAACTCGCGGGCGTGGCCGAAGTGCTGGTCGACGAGCCCGCCCCCCTTCGTCGCCACCGCGACGCGCGCCCCGAGCGCCGCGGGCACCTCCGCGACCCGGAGGAGCGCCGCCTGCCGCTCGCGCGCGGCGAGCTCCCGCGCCCGGCCCACCGCGCCGCGCCGCTCGGCTCTCAGCTCCCGGGCGTCGCGCGCCGGCCCGGGCGGGAGCTTCGCGAGCGTGAACGCCTCGAACCGATCCTCGCCGAGCCGGCCGACCGCGTCGGCGCGGCACTGGCGGCAGTGGCGCATCACGCGCGAATCGAGCTCGCAGGCGCCCTGCACCCGCTCGAGCTCCTCGGCCGTCGGGCCGCGCAGGCCGGCCTTCCCGTAGTGCGTGCCGTGCTCGGGCGCGGAGATCAGCGGGACGAGGTTCACGAGGAACGCGCCCGCCTTGCGCACCGCGCGCACGACGTCCGGCAGGTGCGCCTCGTTGACGCCCGGGATGACGACCGAGTTCACCTTCACGAGCACGCGGCTCTCGGCGAGGCGCGCGATCCCCTCGAGCTGCCGCTCCGACAGGATCCGCGACGCCTCGCGCCCGAGGACCTTGCGGCCGTCGCGCACGATCCAGGGGTAGATCCGCTCGCCGACCTCGGGGTCGA
Source organism: uncultured delta proteobacterium (assembly GCA_963736795.1). Classification (GTDB taxonomy): domain Bacteria; phylum Myxococcota; class Myxococcia; order Myxococcales; family Anaeromyxobacteraceae; genus Anaeromyxobacter. The sequence continues at coordinate 161,612 of CAVTRF010000006.1, forward strand.
TCATGTTGACCGTCACCGTGACGTGCCGGACGCCGAGCGCGGCGAGCCGCTCGACGTGCTCCGGGAGCGCGAGGCCGTTCGTCGAGAGGCAGAGCGTGAGATCCGGCGCGGCGCGCCGGATCCCCTCGAGCGTCGCGTACGTCGCCGCCGCGTTCGCGAGCGCGTCGCCCGGCCCCGCGATGCCCACCACCGACAGCTCCGGCACCTCGGCGGCGACGGCGAGCACCTTGCGGATCGCGTCGTCGGGCGTGAGCCGCTCGGACACGACGCCCGGCCGGCTCTCGTTCGCGCAGTCGTACTTCCGGTTGCAGTAGTGGCACTGGATGTTGCACGCCGGCGCCACCGCCACATGCATGCGCGCGAAGTGGTGGTGCGCCTCCTCGCTGTAGCACGGGTGATCGCGCACGAGCTCCGCCAGGTCCGCCGGCAGCGCCCGGCCGGGCTCATCCCCGCACCCCTTCGCGAACGTGCAGTTGGCCGCCTGGGGCGGCGTCGCGCGATCGACGATGGGGAGCTTGCTCATGGGATCCTCCAGGGGGGCGGCGAGGGTTCGTGGCGGCTCAGGCGAGCACGGGCTCGAAGGCGAACGCTTCCTTCTTGCAGGTGCGCCCGCACGCCTCGCAGCCGATGCAGTCCTCCGGGCTCGCGACGGAGGCGAACATCTTCGCGGACTCCTCCTCGTCCACCTCGGCGGGGGCGAGCACGTCGTGCGCGCAGATCTTGATGCAGCGACCGCAGCCGATGCAGAGCTCGGGGTCGATCGACTTCACGAAACGCGGGGTCCACTCCTTCTTGCCGCGGGTCAGACCGGTGATGTGCGCCATGGCGTGCTCCCTCTCGCTTGCGCCCCCGGGGGGCGGGTCGTTCACTGCGGGTCTCAGGCTTCCTCGAAGTCGCGGGACGCGCCCTCGCCCGCCATGGCCTTGCGCAGCCACGGCGGGGGCGTTCCCTTCAGGACCTGCTGCAGCTTCGAGATCGCCTCGGCGATCGGCAGCTCGGCGCCGGTCTTCATCGGGTGGATCTTGCGGGCGACGAGCTTCGCGGCGGCGGGCCCGCCGATCTGCACGGTGTAGACGATGGCGCAGCCGGCGACCGCGTTCGCGCGCGCCGAGGTCCGATCCTCCTCGTCACCTTCCGTGATGAGAGGGCTGACCCTGGTGACGGGCTCCGCGGTGTCGGGCCCGATCTCCCAGATGCAGTACTCCGTCGCCATCCCGAAGTGCTGGTCGATGGTCTTGCCGTCGCTGCTCGTGAACGCCACCTTCATGTGCCGCTCCTCTCTCGCTCAGCTGTGCGCGAGCTTCTGCGCCTCCGTGGCGCTCGCCTGGAACAGGTTCGCGACCTCGAACACGAGGTTCATCGTCCCGCGGTACCCGACCCACACCTTCTGGTGCGCGCCGAGGCGGTCGAAGACCGGCAGCCCCGTGCGCAGGTGGGCCTTGATCCCGAGCGTCGCGGCCGCCTGCCGTGCGTTCGAGTTCGCGACGAGGAGGTCGGCCCCCTTCCCCGCCTGCTCGAGGTCCTCGAGGTCGCCGACGAAGACGTTCTCACAGGGGAGCGCGTCGAGGCCGCGCGTGCGCGTCGCGGCGAGCGCGGCCTGGACGTCGCAGCCCATCCCAGCGAGGAAGCGCGTCATCCCCTTCAGATGGTCCGACTCGAGCGCGATCGCGACCTTCTTGCGGCCGAGCTGGTAGTGGCTGTCCGCCATCGCGTCCATGAGGCGGGAGCGCCAGCGGCGCAGGCGCTCCGGAGCAGGTCGCCCGGAGATCGCCGAGAGCGTCGCGACCAGGCGATCGACCTCCGCGAGGCCGGTCAACGACGTGAAGCCGTACGCCGGGACCTCGAAAGACGCCCGGAGCGCGAGCGCCGCCTTGGCGAGGGAGTCGCCCACGTAGATTGTCGCGGCGCTCCGGCCCGCCTTGCGGACCTCCTCCACCGGGATCCCCCCCGTGGAGAGCGGCGAAACCTCGTCGTCGATGTGCCCGTCGAGCGCGTTCGCGATGTCGGGGATGGTGAGGACCTTGAGCCCGAAGGACTCGACGAGTCCCTTCACCTCCTCCACGTCGGCGGGGGTGAGGTGCGCGCCGGGGAGGAGGTTCACCTGGTCCGGGATGCGCTCCCCACCCTCGGCGAGCGTCCCGACGATCGCCTCCACCGCCGCGGCGTACCCCTCCTGCAACGACCCGCAGTAGTCCGGCGTCGACGCCCACACCACCGGGACGAGGTCGTGCGCGGGGTTCTCCTTGCGGAACTGCACGATCGCGCTCCGCACGTCGTCGCCCATCGTCTCGGTGAGGCCGGAGGTCATGACGCCGACGACCCCGGGCCGGAACTTCTCGACGACGCGCCCGAGCCCCCTCTTGAGGTTCTCCCACCCGCCGAAGATCGCGCTGTCCTCGCTCATCGCCGTGGAGTTGAGGGCGATCGACTCCTTGAAGTGGCGGGAGAGCTGGAGGCGGATGAACGTCGAGCAGCCCTGGGCCCCGTGCAGGAGGGCGAGCATCCCGTCCACGCCGAGGTACGCGAGCGTCGCGCCGAGGGCGGGGGAGTTCTTCTGCGGGTTGACGGTGGCGGGCTTCGCCGGAACCTTCACGCGCGAGGCCGACAGATCCTCGGCGAGGAGCGCCTCCGCGTGACGGGCCGCCGCGTCGCGCTCGGCCTCGCGCTCCGCGTCCGCGAGCTCCCACGGCGCCTTCGCGTCGAGCGCGCGCCAGATGGGGTTGTTGACGGTGAGATCGAGCTGCTTCGCGAACTCCACCATCCCCTCGAACCCCGCGTACGGGTGCGAGCGGCCGTGGTTGATGTCGAGGAAGGGGGTGCGCGTCTTGAGCGCGAGGAACTTGGTCTTCCCGCCGGCGACGATCAGGTCGGGCTGCTTCTCCCGCATGACGCCGATGAGCCCGGCGGTGGAGGTGTCCTCGATGATCCGGGCGTCCGCGTGCATGAGGGCCTTCATGCGGTGGAAGTCCTCGAGCGTGGAGTTCTGCGTCCCCGCCGCGAGGATCTCGACGCCCAGCTCGCGGAGCGCGTTCACCATCGACCAGGTCTTCACGCCCCCGGTGAAGAGGACCGCGCGCTTGCCCTCGAGGCGCGCCCGGTACGGCGCGATGCGCCTCCGGCAGCGCGCCTCCTCGTCCCCGAGGAGCGCCTCCACGCGCTCCTGCATCACCGTCGCGCCGCCGTTCGCGAGGTCCAGCTCGCGCGCGATGTCCCGCAGCGCCCTGGCGGTGTCGGTCATCCCGTAGAACGATTCCTCGAGGTACGGGATGCCCCACTGCTTCTTCATCTTCCGCGCGAGGTTCGTGAGGCTCTTCGAGCAGATGATGACGTTGAGCTTCGCGCGGTGCGCGTGGCGGAGGTCCTCGAACCTCGCGTCGCCGCTGATGCAGGAGAGGACGCGGATCCCGAGCCGCTCGAGGAGCGGGAGCATCCCCCAGAGGTCGCCGGCGATGTTGTACTCGCCGATGAGGTTGATGTCGTGGTCGGTCACCGTCGCGGGCTCGGCGGTCCCGATGACGTGCTTCAGGAGGATCTCCCCCGCGAGCCGGTTCCCGATGTTCTTGTCCCCGATGAAGCCCGGGGTGTTCACCGGGATGATCGGGATCGCGATCTTCTTCGCCGCGGCCGCGCAGACCGCCTCGACGTCGTCGCCCGTCATCGCGGTGACGCAGGTCGCGTAGACGAACATCGCCTTCGCCTCGCCTGCGTAGCGCGCGGCGAGGTCGAGGATCGCCTGGTAGAGCTTCTTCTCGCCGCCGAAGACGACGTCGTTGTGGAGCAGCTCGGTGGTGAACCCGCGCCGGTAGAGCTGCGAGCCGCTCGAGCGCGCGCCGCGGTTGTCCCAGGAGTTGCCGGCGCAGGCGATGGGCCCGTGGACGAGGTGGATCGCGTCCGTGATCGGCATGAGGACGACGCGGGCGCCGTCGTACGCGCAGCTCCGCTCGGTCCCCTCGCCCGGCTCCGACTTCTTGCAGAACTTCGGAGCGCCCTGCTCGTGGGTCTCGCAGTCGACGGCTTCGTAGTAGTCGGGGCGCGCCATGGCTCCTCCTCGGCGCGCGCACCCGGGCTCTCGCCCGGGCCGCGCGCCCGGGCTACCGCATCATCTCGAAGAAGCGTTCGTCGCAGTTGTCGTCCTTGAGGTCGATGAACTTGTTGCAGACCTCCGTCACCATGTTGATGACGCCCTGGTAGCCGACGAGCGGATAGCGGTGCCGGTTGACGCGGTCGAAGATCGGGAAGCCGAAGCGGAAGAGCGGGATCTTCGCGTCGCGCGCGGCGAACTTCCCGTGCGTGTCGCCGATGAGCGCGTCCACGGGGTCGGTCATGAGGAGCGACCGGAGGTGCCACAGGTCGCGGTTCATGTAGATCTTGCCGGTCTTGCCGAACGGAGAGCCGTCGAGGAGCGCCTGCAGCTCCTTCTCGAGCTTCTTCGAGCCCTTGCTGCAGAGGACGTGGTACGGCACCGCCCCCATCTCGAGCAGGAACGACACGTACCCGAGCAGCTGATCGGCGTCGCCGTACAGCGCGAACTTCTTGCCGTGCATGTACTGCTGCGCGTCGGTCATCGCGTCCACGGCGCGGCCGCGCTCCGCCTTGAGGACGTCGGGCACCGGCTTCTCGAAGAGCTCGGAGAGCTTCATGAGGAACGCGTCGGTCTTCGCGATGCCCATCGGCATCGGGAGCGAGACGTGCTTGCCTGCGACGCTCTCCTTCACCCAGGCGAACGTCTTCGTCGTCGCGTAGGGCCCGAGGGTGAGCGTCGCCTTTCCGTTCACCGCGTCGGCCGCCTCGGCGAGCGGGGTGCCGCCCGGGTAGAGCCGGTAGGTGCCGTCGTTCGGCGAGTCGAACGACTCGGCGAGGTCGGCGAGGATCGTGGCGGGGATCCCGAACGCCTCGAGGATGCGCCGGTACTCGCGGTAGTTGCCGGTGTTCGCGTCGAACCCGGGGATGAGGTTCAGCTTCCCGGTGCAGCGCCCCTCGACCCGCTTCCCCTCGCCGAGGGTCTGGAGGATCGCGAGCAGCATCGCGTCGTAGCCGGTCGTGTGGGAGCCGTTGAAGCTCGGGGTGTTCGCGAACGGGATCGGCAGGTCCTTCGGCGCGAACCCCTTCGCCCGCGCGTTCTTCAGGAACGCGGTGAGGTCGTCTCCGATGATCTCGGGCATGCACGAGGTGAAGACCGCGACCATCTTCGGCTTGTAGAGCGCGATCGCGTTCTCGAGCCCCTCGTGCAGGTTGTTCTGGCCGCCGAACACCGCGCCGTCCTCGGTCATCGAGTCGGAGACCGCCGGCGCGGGCTCGCGGAAGTGCCGGTTGAGCGTCGAGCGGTAGTACGACGCGCACCCCTGCGAGCCGTGGACGAACGGCAGCGTCCCCTCGAAGCCGTGCGCCGCGAGCTCCGCGCCGAGCGGCTGGCACGCGTGGGCGGGGTTCACGACGAGCGCCTGCCGCGCGAAGTTCTTCTCGCGGTACTCCTGCGAGTCGATCCACGCGGCGACCCGCTTCTCCTCGTCGGGCGAGGTGGTCGTGATCGGCTTCACCGCGAGTCCCAGATTGTTGGCCATGCACGTCTCCTTCAGGAAATGATTGCGAGCGCAGGGGCAGCCGGATGAGGCTGCCCCGGAGTGAGCGGGGAGGAGGCGGGCTTCGCCCGCCGACGGGCGGAGGCGAAGCCGGAGCCTCCGGCTGCCTCGGGGGGCGCGCGAGGTCCCCGCCGCGAAGCGGCGCGGGGACCGAGTGGCCCCCCGTTCAGAAGGGCGACTTCACGAGCTTCCAGGTCGGGCTGTTCACGGCGAGGTCGATGTCACGGGCGAAGACCGGGAAGCCCTGGTACCCGTGGTACGGGCCCGAGTAGTCCCAGCTGTGCATCTGCCGGAACGGGAGCCCCATCTTCTGGAACACGTACTTCTCCTTGATGCCGCTCCCGATGAGGTCGGGCTTCAGCTCGTTCACGAACTGCTCGAGCTCGTGCTCCGAGGCGTCGTCGTACACCACGGTCGCCTCCGGGAGCTCCGGCGAGGTCCGCTCGTAGTCGTCGGCGTGAGCGAACTCGTAGCCCGCGCCGACCACCGTCATCCCGAGGTCCTCGTACGCGCCCACGGTGTGGCGCGGGCGGAGGCCGCCGACGTACAGCATCACCTTCTTGCCCTCGAGGCGGGGCCGGTACTCCGCGATCACCTTCGCCATCTCGGCGTCGTACCTCGCGATGACCTTCTCGACGTTCTCCCTGATCCGGTCGTCGAACCGCTCCGCCAGCTTCCGCAAGCTCTCGCGGATCTTGGTGGGGCCGAAGAAGTTCAGCTCGATCCACGGGATCTTGTACTTCTCCTCCATGACCTTGCACATGTAGTTCATGGACCGGTAGCAGTGGATCACGTTGAGCTTCACCCGGTGCGTCGCGGCGATCCGCTCCATCTCGCCGTCGCCCGTCCAGGTCGCCTTCACGACGAGGCCGCACTCCTCGAGCAGCGCCTTCACCGACCAGACGTCGCCGCCGATGTTGTAGTCGCCGATGAGGGCGATGTCGTACGGCGTCTCCGGCTCCGCGAACTCGCGCGTCTCGATGAGGTAGTCGCGGATCGTGTCGTTCGAGATGTGGTGCCCGAGCGACTGCGACACGCCCCGGAAGCCCTCGCAGTTGCAGGGGACGACCGGCAGGTCGAGCTCCTTCGACATCGCCTTCGCGACCGAGTTGATGTCGTCGCCGATGAGGCCGACCGGGCACTCGGAGAGGACCGAGATGCCCTTCGCGAGCGGGAACAGCTCCTTCGTCTCCCGCAGCAGCTGGGCGAGCTTCTTGTCGCCGCCGTAGACGATGTCCTTCTCCTGGAAGTCGGACGTCATCTGCATCGCGAACTGCGTCACGCCGTTCTTGCCGGACATGAGGTTGCGCCGGGTGCCCCACGAGTACCAGCCGCAGCCGACCGGGCCGTGGGAGATGTGGGCCATGTCGCGGATCGGGCCCCACACCACCCCCTTCGCGCCGGCGTAGGCACACCCGCGCGCGCTCATGACGCCGGGCACGGTCTTCCGGTTCGACTTCACGCAGGCGGTGCCGGCGGAGGGGTCGTTCGGCGCGAGGTGCGGCGCGCGCTTCTTCTTCCCCTTCTCCGGGTACGCCTCGAGCGACCGGTCGATCATCGCCTGCGTGGATTCCTTCGTGATCCCGTCGACCTTCTTCACCGAGTCCGACATCGTCCGCTCCTTCCGCGTTCCGAGCTCGCGCTCCCGCTACGCCGGGACCGCAGTCTCCGCCACGCCCACGACCGCCTCGTCCTCGTCGGCGATGATGCCGAACTCCATGAGCAGCTCCTCGAGCTCCTCCATCTGGAGCGGCGTCGGGATCGTCAGCATCTTGTTGTCCGCGATCTTCTTCGCGAGCGTCCGGTACTCCTCGGCCTGCTTGTGCTCGGGCGAGTACTCGATCACCGTCATCCGGCGCAGCTCCGCGCGCTGCACCTGGTTCTCGCGCGGGACGAAGTGGATCATCTGCGTGCCGAGCCGCTTCGCGAGCGCCTCGATGAGGTCGGCCTCGCGGTCGGTGTTGCGCGAGTTGCAGATGAGGCCGGCCAGGCGGACCCTGCCGGTGGTGGCGTACTTGAGGATGCCGCGGGCGATGTTGTTCGCCGCGTACATCGCCATCATCTCGCCGGAGACGACGATGTAGATCTCCTCCGCCTTGTTCTCGCGGATCGGCATCGCGAACCCGCCGCAGACCACGTCGCCGAGGACGTCGTAGAAGACGAAGTCGAGCTCGGGCGTGTAGGCCCCGTTCTCCTCGAGGAAGTTGATGGCGGTGATGACGCCGCGGCCGGCGCAGCCGACCCCCGGCTCCGGGCCGCCCGACTCGACGCACTTCACGTCGCCGTACCCGACCTTGAGCACGTCGCCGAGGTCGAGGTCCTCCACCGTCCCGCGATCCCGGACGAGGTCCATCACCGTCGCCTGCGCCTTCGCGTGCAGGATGAGGCGGGTGGAGTCGGCCTTGGGATCGCAGCCGACGATCATCACCTTCTTGCCGAGCGAGGCGAGGCCCGCGACGGTGTTCTGCGTCGTCGTGGACTTGCCGATCCCGCCCTTCCCGTAAATCGCGATCTGCCTCATGGTCCGTGGTCTCCCGTGTCGTTGCCTGCTGGACGATGGACCCTTGAGCAAGCGGCGTACCGCGCGCGACACGACGGCGTGACGGCGTTTCCCGCGAGATCGGGGCGCGTTTCCGGCGCTCGCGCCCGCTCGGGACGGTGGCGGCCGAGGCGGCTGCACCGAACGTGACAACGTCCGTGTCAGGTTCCGGACAGGATGCGCGCGTCCTGCGCGTCGGCGAGCTCGGCGTCCGCCGCGGCGCCCTTCGCCTTCGCGCGCGCTGCACGCACCCCGGCTCAGGGCGAGCGGCGCAGACAGATGAGCTGGGTCGTGCGCCAGCCGAGGCGCGCGTAGAACGCGAGCGCGGGGCCGTTCTCGCGATCGGCGAGGAGCTGCAGCCGCGTCGCCCCGCGCCCGACCGCCCACGCCTCGATGGCGGCGGCGAGGGCGCGCCCGACGCCGCGCCCACGCTCCGCCGCGCCGACGACGAGGTCTTCGACGAGCGCGGACGGGGCGCCCTCCGCGGTGGAGACGACGAGCTGGGCGGTCACCATCCCGACGACGGCGCCGTCGCGCTCGGCGACGAGGACCGCTCGACGGAGCGGGTCGGCGAGCATGAGGGCGAGCCCGGCGCGCTGGCGCGCTTCATCCGGCGCGAAGTCCGCCTCGAGCGCGAAGAGCACGCCGAGCAGCCGGACGAGCGCCGGCAGGTCGGGCTCCTGCGCGAACCGGATCCGGACGTCGCTCGAGGTCTCCATCAGAACCGCTCGACGGCGATGCCGTACTTCGCGATCCGGTAGCGGAGCTGGCGCACCGACATCCCGAGCAGGCGCGCCGCGCGGGCCTGCACGTGCCCGGCGCGGGTGAGCGCGTCCACCACCTGGTCGCGCTCGGTCGAGGTCCCCTTCGACTCCGCGTCGTCCTTCGACGGGCTCAGGACGGCGCTGCGCTCAGGGTGCGCGGACGGCGGGGGCGGGAGGCTGAGATCCCCCTCTCCCCCCGCAGAGAGGGCCGGGGTGGGGGGGCCGCGGCCGCTCGTGGCTCCCGCAGCCACCCGAGATCGTCGGCCCGCACCGGACCGTCGCGGTGCGCGACGACGAGCCGCTCGATGACGTTCCGCAGCTGCCGCACGTTCCCCGGCCACGCGGAGGCCGCGAGCACCTCCAGGGCGTCCGGCGCGAGCTCGAGCCGCCGGCCGTGCTCCGCGCACAGCTCCTCGAGGAAGCTCGCCGCGAGGAGCGGGACGTCCTCCCGCCGCTCGCGCAGGGGCGGCAGCTCGATCTCGACGACCTGCAGCCGGTGGAAGAGGTCGAGCCGGAAGGTCCCGTCGCGGATCGCCTCCTCGAGGTCGCGCGTTCGTCGCCGCGACGAGCCGGACGTCCACGGTCAGCGTGCGGCGCCCGCCCACCCGCTCGAACTGCCGCTCCTGGATGGCCCGGAGGAGCTTCACCTGCGCGGTGAGCGGCAGCTCGCCCATCTCGTCGAGGAAGAGGGTCCCGCCGTCGGCGAGCTCGAACCGGCCGGCGCGCGCCTGCGCGGCGCCGGTGAACGCCCCCCGCTCGTGGCCGAAGAGCTCGCTCTCGAGGAGCGCCTCCGGCAGCGCCGCGCAGCTCACCGGCGACGAACGGGCGCGCCGCCCGCGGACCGTGATCGTGGAGCGCGCGCGCGACCACCTCCTTCCCGGTGCCGCTCTCCCCCCTGAGGAGCACGGTCGCACGGCTCGGGGCGACGCGCGCGACGACGTCGAGCACCGCGCGCCAGCGGGCGCTCGCCCCGACGGCGCCGCGGAACCGCTCGAGGTCCGGCAGCACCGGCAGCGCCTCCGCGAGCGCACGCGCCTTCGGGTCCTCGAGCCGGTGGAGCCGCAGCCGCGCGGCGAGCATCGAGGCGGCGATGGCGAGCAGCGCGCAGGTCCCGATCGAAGGAGAACGGTCCCGCCGCCCACCGCCGCTCCGCGGTGAGCACGCCGAGGGTCGCCGCGCCCCTCGCGCAGGGGACGGCGAAGAGCGCGCGCCGGTCCTCGTGGTGGTCGCGCCAGCTCCCGGTGAGGTTCAGGAAGACGGGCTCCTCGGCGAGGTCCGGGATGGCGACCGGCACCCCGGTGCGGAACACGCGCCCGACGATCCCCTCCCCCGGCCGCAGCCGGCCGAGGATCCGCTCCGCGTCCGGGATCTCCGGCGCGGCCTCGATGAAGACCTCGCCCGTCACCGGGTCGAAGAGCGACACGGTGCCGTTCTCGAGCCCGACGTGCGAGCGGAGCACGAGCAGCGCCGACGTGAAGGCCTTCGACAGGTCGGTCGAGACCGAGAGGACCTTCGAGATGTCGTGCAGCGCCTCGACCTCGAGCGTCGCGCGGCGGGCTTCCATCTCCCGGGGACAGGAGCAACCGGAGTGCCAGCCGCGCGCGGAGTGCCCGGGGCTTGCAGGATGGCGCCGTGTGCCACGCCCGCGGGCCGGGGCGGGCACCCCCCGCGGAGCCCCGCCGCCCGCGGCGGGAGGCGCGTGCGCGATCGGCGGGCAGGGGCTGCACGTGAACCGGACCACCTTCAACCGCTGCAACCTCCCGCCCTGGGTGATCGCGTCGCGCCACTTCGACGAGCAACCCCGCGACATCGAGCTGCAGGGGGTGCGCGAGGAGAACCGGTTCCTGTTCGACCTGCTCGCGTCGATCGAGGATCCCGACGAGCGGGCGCGCCGCTTCGACGCCTGGATGGACGTGAGGTTCCAGCTCCACCAGTGGCGCGAGCAGGAGACGGCCGGCGCCCGCCGCGCGCTGCGCAACGGTTACCTCCGGTTCCTGCGCGGCTGGGGGATGGACTCCTCCTCGGTGGAGGGCGCGGTGCTGAAGGGCTGGGTGGAGAGCCGGCTCGGGCATCCCGCCGACCTTCCACCGCGAGCGGCTCGCCGCGCGCGACGGGCCCGGGTGGGCGCGGTACGTCGCCGACCGCACCCGCGGCCACGCGTGGACGAGCGCGATCGACGCCCAGCTCGACCTCGTCTACGCCTTCACGCAGTCGGAGCTGCGGCGGAGAAACCCGGGCGCAGCGCACGCTCGTGCTCTGGCGCGGTCAGAACGACCTCGCGACGCACGAGATCGTCGAGCAGCTCGGGCCGCGCGAGTGGGTGCTGCGGATGAACAACCTCTGCTCGTTCACCGACGACCGCGAGCGGGCGTGGGAGTTCGGCGACGTGGTGCTCGAGGCCCGCGTCGCGATCCCGCGCATCTTCTTCGCGGGCCACCTCCTCCCGCGCTCGATCCTGAAGGGCGAGCGGGAGCTGCTCGTCGTGGGCGGCGAGCTCAAGGTCCGGCGGGTGCTCTGCTGAGCTCAGCGCGACGCTGCCGGCCAGCCTCGCCCGAGCGGCGAGAGCGTCACGAGCCGCTCCGACGACGCCTCGATCTCCCGCCGGACGGCACCGTCGAGCTTGCGGAGCCAGCGCGCGGGCAGCTCGGCCTCGCCGTAGTACGCCCCGGCGATCGCGCCCGCGATGGCGCCGGTCGTGTCGGCGTCGCCGCCGCGGTTCACCGCGTCGACGACGCACGCCTCGTACCCGCGCGTCGTGAAGAACGCGTGGAGCACGGTCTGGAGGGTGTCGACGACGTAGCCGGTCGCGAGGCCGCGGTACGGCTCGAACGCGAACGCCGGGATTGCGGCGACGAGCCCATCCGCCGCGCGGCGCAGGCGCGGCTTCCCGCGCCCGAGGATCGCGAGGTGGAGCAGCTCGCCGACGAGGACGGCGGCGGCGTCGGAGAGCGGGTGGTGGTGGGTGAGGCGAGCCTGCTCGAGAGCGCACCGCTCGAGGAGGGCGCCGTCGCCGAGCGTCGCGAGCGCGACCGGCACCATCCGCATCACCGCCCCGTTACCACCGTCCCCCTCGTTCGGCGGACCCTCGAGCGTGCCCTCGAGCATGTAACGGCGGATGCCCTTGCGGACGGTGGAGCCGACGTCGGCCGGGCCTGCGCGCAGCCACCCGACGAACCGGTCGGCGATCCCGCGCACGTCCCAGCCGCCCGCCGCGGCGATCGCGCGGGCGATGCAGAGCGACATCTCGGTGTCGTCGGTGACGGATCCGGCGCCGAGGCGCAGCCACCCGCCTCCGACGATCTCGCGGTGCACGCCGTGGACGGCGCGGATCTCGGCCGGGTTCATGAACTCCACGGTCGCGCCGAGCGCGTCACCGAGCGCGAGGCCGAGAAACGCCGCGCGGGCGCGCGAGCGGACGTCGTCGAGATCGGGCGGGTTCACACGCCGGGCGACATGCGAGGGACGGACCAGGCGCGCGCGACACCGCGGACGGCCCGCTCCCCCCTCAGAACCGCCCCGCGAGCGCGACGCCGCCTCCGCCGGGCAGCGGGAGCGGCGCGGCAGCGACGGCCGCGTCGCCGTCCACGCCCGACCAGTAGGCATCCGCGACGTTGAGGGCCCACACGCCCGCGGCCGCCCAGAGGAGGACGTTCCGGGTGGCGTAGCGATCTTCGGCCCGCTCGCGGAGCCCCGCCGCGGTCGCGCCCGGGTCGGACCCGAGCGCGGCCGGGCCGGTCTTCGAGCGGTAGTCGCTCTCCGCCGACGCGCCCGACAGGTGAAACGCGAGGGCGCCGCCGAGCAGCCCGAGCTCGGCGACGCCGAACGCGACCGCCTTGACGGGCTGCCGGTTGTAGAGCTGACCGAACCCGGGGAGCAGCATGGAGCGGAACACCGCGTCCTTGCGCGAGCGGAGCACCACCGCGTCCGCGGAGAACGCGACGAGCGTCGCGGCGGGGATGCTCTCCTGCGCGACGGCGAGCGTCTCGGCGGCGTCCGAGCTCACGATGCGCGCGTTCACCAGGAACTTCCCGCCCACGTCCGACACCGACCCGAGCACGAGCGCCTGCGCGTCGGCCATCTGCCCGAGCCGCGGCGCGGTCTTCGCGTCGAGCAGTCCCATCTCCCCGAGCTTCACCTCGGCGAGCACGCTCCCGAGCTTCTCGCGCTCGACGAGGAGGAGCCCGTGATCGCGCCGCAGGTTCGTCGAGAGCTCGGCGGTGACGACCGTGCCGAGCTCGCGCCGCTTCGCCTCGGGGCCCACCTCGGAGAAGCGGAGCACCGCGAGCCGCCGGTAGCGGGCGTTCCCCGGCAGCTTCTGGAACCCCGCCGCGAGCGCGTCGGCGATCCGGCGGATGGCGACGTCGACGCTCCTCGCCTCGGCCTCGACGCGGGGGGCGGAGGCGCCGCCGCCCCCGCCGCGGAGCGCCCGGCGGATCGACCCGGAGAGACTCCGTCGCCGCCACGGCGCCGGAAGGCACGAGCACCACGCGGACGCCGACCCGGATCGGCCCTCCGTCCGCGGGCGCGACGGCCTCCCCGACGACGAGCGCCTGGACCGTCGGAACGGCGGGGAGCGCGCTCGCCCCCGAGAACGCGGCCTGGAGCGCCTGCTCGCGCACCGCCGCGTCGATGACGCTCCAGTCTCGGACCTGCACCTTCCCGGCCCGGGCGAGCTCGGCCGCGAGCGCGTCCGCGAACGCGCGCCCGGTCCCGGCGCCGGCGGGTGCGCCCGCGTCCTTGAACGGCGCGACCGCCACGGCGTGCAGCGGGGGCCGCGGCGGCCGGGCCTCGAGCTGGGCGAGGAGCGACGCCGCTGCCCGGCGCGCGGCGGAGGAGACGTCCTCCGCTGCGGCGCGCGCGGCGAGGATCGTGAGGACGACGCTGAAGAGGGCTCTCGTCATGGGATCCTCAGCGCAGGTCGAAGACGCGGTAGCTGCCGCCGACGAGGAAGCCGAACGGCCCCTCCACGCGGAGCTGCGGCGGTACGCGGGTGCCGTAGCCGTCCGTCCAGAACGGGTCGGCGAGGTTCACGCCGCCGACGTCCACCGGCAGCGCGCCGGGGATCCCCTGCCACAGCGAGGTGAGGTCGTACGTCCGCGTGCCGAGGTTCGAGGCGACGTAGAGCGTGTCGCCCGCGACGACGGGGCTCGCGAGCGGCTGGTCGGAGGGGACGACGCCGCGCGAGGAGGCGCCCGCGCCGTCCCGATCGGCCCCGAGCACGATCGTGATGAGGCCGTAGAGCGGCGCGCGGTAGTTCCAGTCGTGCAGCGCGCCGAAGAGCAGCCGGCCCGAGACGGCGACGCCGACGTACGAGCCCTCCCACGGGCCGATCGTCACCTTGGGCGCGAGCGTCCCTGCGTGGATGCTCGCCGTGTCCCAGACCCGGATCTCGTTGATGTTCAGGAGCTCGCTCTCGAGATCCAGCCCCGCGTAGAGCCGGTCGCGCGCGTGCGCCAGGCTGCGGATCGTTCGACCGGCGAGGGTCGTCGTCGCCCGGAGCGTCATGCTGGAGGGCGTCCGGACGTCCACCACGTCGAGCCGGGCTCCCCGCGCGACGTACAGGTAATCGCCGTCGCTCGCGATCGCGGTCGGCTGGTCGGAGGTCAGGAAAGTATAGCGTCCGAGTCGCAGCCAGCCGGTCGGGTCGTACGCGTCGAGCGTCACGCTCCCGCCGCTCGCGGTCGCGATGAAGAGGGCCCCGTCCACCTGCTGCATGAGGACCGCCGCCCGGTTCGGATCGGCGCCGCTGAGGGCGAGGTTCTGTAGATTCGCCGCCCAGACCGGCTGCGTCACCGAGGTGCCGTCCGCGAGCGTCTGCTCGTTCACCTGGTAGAGACGGGACGCGTCGGCGCCGTACTGGGCTCCGCCGAACCACGTGTACATGCCGTCCGACCCCAGCGCCGCGCCCTCCGACCACGAGGGCGACACCTCGAACGACTTCACGAGGCGCCCGCCCTCCCGGGCCGCCGGGGTGAAGAGGGTGATCCCGTTCCGGCCGCAGCTCGCCGCGTACAGGCCGCTCGAGTGCGCGAGGCTGCCGCCCGGAGGGGATCCGGTCCGGCCGCACACCTCGAAGCGGACGGCGCCGTCGACGGTCGCGCTGGAGCGGAGCGCGAACGCGGGCCCGTTCGGCTCCCCGTCGGGCGCGAGCCCGACCGCGTACCCCGCCTGCAGGAGGGTGGGCCCGGCGATCGGCAGGAGCGGCCCGGTCAGGAACGGCGTCGGCGCCCCGCCGAACGTCCACGTCCCGCCCCCCGAGCTCACCGCGACGTAGTCGCCGCGGACCGTCACCGCCGTCCCGAGCCTTCCGGGGTAGCTCGCCGTCGAGATGAGCGAGAACGCCGCGCCGCTGTACGTGTACGCCTGCAAGGCCGCGGCGTTGTCGCTCCCCTGCGACACGTAGACGATCGCGGGATACCCGACGCCGGCGTAGCTGTCGATCCGCGCGTCGAGCGCCGACGCGCCGGCGACGAGGATCGAGCCGGCCGCCGCCGGCGCGGCGGTCGCGATCGACGCGACGTCGTACGCCAGGATCGACCCACCGGTCGCGACGAACAGGTACCTCCCCGCGACGGCGAGGTCGCTCCCGCCGGTGACCGTCGCCCGCAAGGTGAGCGTCCCGTCGCCGTTCCGCTTCAGGACGTCCAGGCTTGCGGCGTCGAGCGCGTACAGGTAGCGGCCGTGCGCCACGACCTTGCGGTAGCTGCGCCCCAGCGCACCCGTGTACGTGCTCACGCTCGTCGGGGTGAGCGGGTTCGAGACGTCGAGCGTGCGGAGGAGGCGACCGTCGGAGACGTAGAGGAATCGATCGGCCTCGGCGAACCAGGTCGGGTTCGGCGCCGACAGCGTCGCCGCGGGGAGGTGGGTCGCGGTGGTCCCGCTGACGCTCCAGCGCTGCAGCGAGTAGCCGGACCCCGTGTCGCACACGATGAAGAGCCGCTCGCGGCCGAGGTGATCGAGGGTCGCGGCCGCGCCGCCGGCCGTCCAGCCGGTCCCCATCGGCACGTTCTCCGGCGTGCCGAGCGTGAGGCCGGTCACGGGCAGGAGCGAGGCGGCGTACCCGTCGTCGCCGCCGTAGAGGGTGACGTAGAGGTGGCCGTTCACGATCCCGGCCGAGCCCTTCGCCTCGAGGGGCGCCATGCCGCTCACGCCGACCTGCACCTTCGACTGCGGATTCGGGTTTCCGCCGGCGTAGCTCGCGACCCAGACGCCGCTCGAGTCCTCGAAGGCGAAGTACCCGCCCCCGCCCATCACCGGCGTGACCTTTGGCGCGAGGGAGTCGCGCAGGTCGCCGAGCAGGTGCTGGGGCGCGGTCGCGGAGTCGAGGAGCGCCATCGGGGACGCGAGCTCGTACATCGAGCCGTCCAAGACTTCTCCGGTTTCGAAGGAGAACAGCTCGGGGGCCGAGTCGTACTGCACGTCGAGCCGGGCGAACACGTACAGCTCCTGTCCCGAGAAGGCGAGGGTGGCCCCGAGGACCGACTGCACGAGGCCGAAGCCGTACTCGACGCTCGCGACCTCACGGAGCCGCGAGAGCTGCCCGGCCGGCATCGAGAACGCCCTCACCGTCCGGGCGTCCACGGTGTACAGCAGCATCTCGCCGGGCTGGCTGCTCGGGATGGCGAACACGAAGCTGGGGCGGCCGGGGAGGACGCCCTCGACCGTGCCGATCGTGGGGGCGGCCACGGTCCCGCCCGTCGGGAAGAAGACGATCGGGGCGGAGGCGCGGTACCGGTCCACGTCGTCCCGGTAGTCGCCCTCGAGGGTGGCGCCCGCCGCGACGACGCAGTGCCCCTTCACCGCGCCCTTCGCGCAGCGGAACGCCACGACTCCGTTGCGCGCGTCGGGCACGAGATCGGGGACGTGGGCGCGGCCGATGACGGGGGGCGCACCGGTGTCCGAGCTCACGTCGAGCTGGACGAAGCCCTGGTTCTCGCCGAGGTAGGCGTAGGTCCGGTCGTTCGCCGCGTTCGCGTCGTCGAAGGTCTCGACCACCGTCGCGAGCGCCCGCGGCTGGCCGAAGAACGTCGAGAGCACGCGCGGGTTCGCGCGCGCCGGCACCGCGAGCCGCTCGCCGGACGGGCCGCTCCGGTTGCCCGCCGCGTCGACCGCCTCGATCGCGACGTAGTAGGGCAGGCCGGGGGTGAGGCCGGTCAGGGTGAAGCTCGGCGCCGTGTTGCCGGGGAACGCGCCCACCGCGACCGGGGAGGGCCCCTGGGCGGCGCCGGTCCCGCCGAGCGCGCCGGCGACGTTCCCGTAGTGGACGAGGTACTGCGCGACGTCGGCGTCGCCGGTGCCGTCCCACGCGACCGTCACCGTCTCGCGCGAGCTGCGGAGGTCCGTGATGAACGGCGGGAACGGCGCGACCGAGTCCTGCACGATCCGGACGAACGAGCCAGGCGACGCGTTGTACGCCGCGTCGCGGGCGCGGACGCCGAGCGTGACCTCCTGGTTCGGCGAGAGCGCCCACGCAGCGGGGAGCGTGGTCGAGGTGCCGCAGTCCACCCAGTTCGCGCCGTAGGCGCCGCCGATCCCGCCGATGCACTGGTAGGTGACGCCCCCGGCGCCGGCGTCGGCCGCGGCGGTGACGACCGGGAGGCCGACGGCGGGCGCCGCCCCGCTCCGGGTCGTCGCGGAGGCGACGTTCACGAGCGCGGGGTTCGAGGGCGGCACCGTGTCGAGGCGGAGGTCCGCCCCCGCCGCGCTCGCGCGCGCGAAGTTGCCCGCCGTGTCGCGGAACAGGACGCAGACCCGCTTCATCCCGTCGGCGCCGGTGAGCACGACCGGCGCCGTCCGCGCGAGCGGCTGCCAGCCGGGGACCGCGAACGCGGTCGAGCAGGCGACCGCGGGGTCGACCTGCGCGAGCGCCAGCTCGGACGCGTCGGTCCCGGGCGGCGTCATCGTCGCGACGATCGCCGCGCTCGCGCTGTACGCGGACGAGGGCGCGCCGTTCCCGAGCGCGCCGAGGAGGGCGATCGCTCCCGCGCCGGGGGCGGTGCGGTCGTACCGGATCGTCGCGGTCGTGCCGCCGCCCTCGACTCCGGCCGCGTTCCGGAACGAGACGGACACGACCCGGGTCGCCTCGTCGGGCGTCGCGCCGAGGTTCACGGACGTCGACGTCGCGTACGGGTCCCAGCCCGTCACGGGGACGCCGTTCACGAAGAGGCGCATGGTGGCGGCGCCGCTCGCGCCGATCGCGGCGACGACCGTCTGACTCGAGGTCGCGGCCGCGCCGCCGGCGAGCAGGAGGGTGCCGGACGACGGCGGCGTCGCGAGGAGCGAGATGGTCCCGCTCGCGGGGAGGCTCTCGTTGCCCGCCGGGTCCCGGAACTGCACCCACACCGTCTTGGCGCCGTCGCCCGGCAGCACGAACCACGCCACGCTCGTCGCGTACTCGACCCAGCTCGCGCCGGCGAAGCCCGACGAGTTCGAGAGCCGCACCGTCAGGTTCGCCTTGCCTGGGCCCTCGTTCGCGTCGCTCGCGGAGAGGGCGGCGGTGACGAGGGGCGTCCCGGCGTAGCCCGCCGCGGCGCCTGCGCCGCCCGACAGGACGATCGTGGGGGACGACGGGTCCAGCCGGTCGAGCGTCACCGTCGCCTGCGCGGGGTCGGACACGTTCCCGGCGCGATCGCTGACCCACACCCACACCGTCTTCGGGCCGTCGCCCGCGGTGAGCGGCCAGGTCGCCGTGACGTTGAAGGGCTGGACCGACGCGTCCGCGAGCACCGCGCTGTTCCCGACGTACAGGTTCGCGAGGCCGGAGACGGCCTGACCGGCCACCGCCGGGAGATCCTGGGCCGAGGAGGTCAGCATGACGATGGGGTCGCGCGTGTACGCCCCGCCCGTGCCGATCGTGATCGCGGGGGTGGTCGGCTTCACCCGATCGAGCACGATCGCCGCGCTCGACGGCGACGAGGCGCTCGTCCCGTCGAAGTAGACGACGTACACGGTGTGCTCGCCGTCGACGCTCGACAGCGTGAACGGGTGCGTCGAGCCGGGGCCGCCGTACGGGCGCCACGCGGACGCGCCGGTGTCGCCGAGCGCCGGGCTCGCGAAGGCGGGGTCCTCGCTCACCTTGAACCCGGCCGCAGTCGCGGCGCCGAGCTCGAGCGTGACGTTCCGGTCGAGGGTGTAGCTCCCCTGCGCGATGACGACCGAGCCGCCCTGCCGGACGAGCGTGACCGTGCCGACCTGCGTCGTCGCGCCCGCGCTCACGGCGAGGGACGAGCGGACCTGGCGGCCGTAGCCGTCGCGCCGCGCCGACAGCTCGTACGTCCCGGCGAGGAGGTCGTCGAAGGCGAACTTCCCGTCGGAGCCGATCACCGCGGCCCGTCCCGTGCCGGTCACCTCGACGACGCAGCCCGACGCGTCGTCCGGCGCATCGGCGAGCGCGACCCGTCCGGCGAGCCCGCCCCGCGAGAGCGTGAGCGCGAGCGGATCCGCGAGCACCCGGAGCTCCCCGCCCACGAGGTTCAGCACCGGCGTGGACACGCCCTCGTACCCGCTCTTCACCACGCGGACGAGGTAGCTGCCGGCGGTCACTCCGTTGAGGACGAAGTGGCCGTTCGTGTCGGTGAGCCCGGTCTGCGAGGTCCCCTCGACCGACACGACCGCGTCCGCGAGCGGCCCCTGCCCTCCCGACGGCAGCTCGGCCACCACGTCGCCCTCGATCGTGGCCGGGTTGCCGGCGAGCTGCACCGGCGCGAGCGCCCGCTGCTCGCCGCGCGACACGACGAGCGCGTTCACCTCGAAGGTCGCGAACGCCTCGTGCGTCATGCGCAGGTCGTAGGTGCCCTCGCTCACCTCGAGCCTGAACGCGCCGGACGAGTCGGTGATCGTGGTGAACGCGCGCCCGACCGCCTCGACGAGCGTGCCGCCGTGGAACGTCCGCGAGTCGAGCGTGACCTGGCCCGTGATGATCGCGGCGTCCACCCCGAGCAGCGGAGTGAGCGTCAGGGTCCCGAGCTCGAGCTCCTGTCCGGGCGCGAGCGTCACGGGGATCCCGACCGGAACGAAGCCCTGCGGCGCCGCCTCGACCGCGTAGCTCCCGGGTACGATCGCGTCGACGAGGAAGGCGCCGTCGGCCGCGGTCTGGACCTGCTTCACGATCTGGTGGTTCGCGCGCAGGAAGACGGTGAGCCCGCCCGGCGACGCGAGCGTCGGCGCCGCCAGGGCGCCGCGCACGACCGCCTTCGCCTGACGATCCGGCGGGGTCGCCGGATCGTACGGGTTCGTCGGCTGGACGCCGGAGGAGCACGCGGCGGCGAGGAGCGGAAGGACGAGAACGGTTCGGCGCATGCGGGACCTCGCGACTGTGGCAGCACGCCACGGTAGCAGGATCCCAGCACTTGCCTGCTCGGCGGGGCGATGACCCACGTCACAGCGCCCGCGCATGTCGCCGCGCGTCCCGTGAACGCGGGACGGGGACGCGCCAGCTGGACACGGCGACGCCCGGCCCCCTCGCGGCGGCCGGGCGTCGAAGTCCCGTCGAACTTTCCGGAGAAGGGACCGGTCAGGCCTGCGCGGCGGCCTCGGACGGCGCCGCCCCCGGTGCGACCACCGGCTTCTTCAGGAACTCCTCCGGATGCTCGAGGAGGAGCGCTTCCCGGAGGACCTCGTCGGCGTGCTCGACGCAGACGATCTGCAGCTTCTCCCGCACCTTCCTCGGGATCTCGCGGACGTCCTTCGCGTTCTCCTTCGGGATGAGGACCTTCTTGATCCCGCCGCGGTGGGCCGCGAGCACCTTCTCCTTGAGCCCACCGATCGGCAGGACGCGCCCGCGCAGCGTGATCTCCCCGGTCATCGCGACGTCCTTCCGGACCGGGATCCGGCAGAGCGCCGAGACGAGCGTCGTCGCCATCGTGACGCCGGCCGACGGCCCGTCCTTCGGGATCGCGCCCTCGGGGACGTGGACGTGGATGTCGATGTTCTCGAGGAACCGCTTGTCGAGCCCGAGCGGCTCGGCGCGGCTGCGCACGTAGCTCATCGCGGCCTGGGCGGACTCCTGCATCACCTCGCCGAGCTTGCCGGTGATGATGAGCTTGCCCTTGCCCGGCATCACCTGCGCCTCGACGGTGAGCAGCTCGCCGCCGAGCTCGGTCCAGGCGAGGCCGGTCGTCACGCCGATCTGGTCCTTCTCCTCGGCCGTGCCGTACCGGTACTTCGGGGGGCCGAGGAACTTCTGGACCAGCTTCCGGGTGACGTCGTAGCTCTTCAGATCGTTCGGACCGCCCGTCTTCAGCACGTCCTTCGCGATCTTCCGGCACACCGAGCCGATCTCGCGCTCGAGCGAGCGGACCCCGGACTCCTTCGTGTAGCGGTGCGTCAGCGAGCGGATCGCATTCCGCCGGAAGTCGACCGTCACGCCGGCGAGCCCGTTCATCTCCTTCTGCTTCGGGATGAGGTAGCGCTCGGCGATCGACAGCTTCTCGAGGTCGGTGTAGCCGGCGAGCCGGATGACCTCCATGCGGTCCTGGAGCGGGAGCGGGATGCCGCCCATCGTGTTGGCCGTGCAGATGAACATGACCTTCGAGAGGTCGTAGTCGAGATCGAGGTAGTGGTCGTTGAAGGCGAAGTTCTGCTCGGGGTCGAGCACCTCGAGGAGCGCCGACGACGGATCGCCGCGGAAGTCGGTGGACATCTTGTCCACCTCGTCGAGGAGGAACACCGGGTTGCCCGAGCCCGCCTTCTTGAGCGACTGGATGATCTTCCCGGGCAGCGCGCCGATGTAGGTGCGCCGGTGGCCGCGGATCTCCGCCTCGTCGCGCACGCCGCCGAGGCTGATCCGGACGAAGCGGCGGTTCATCGCGCGCGCGATCGACTTCGCGAGCGAGGTCTTGCCGACGCCGGGGGGGCCGACGAAGCAGAGGATGGGCCCGCGGATCTTCTCCACGAGCTTCTGCACCGCGAGGTACTCGAGGATGCGCTCCTTCGGCTTGCGCAGCCCGTAGTGATCCTCGTCGAGGATCCGCTCCGCCTCGGGGATGTCGAGCTTGTCGTCGGTGTAGTCGTACCAGGGGAGCGAGAGGATCCAGTCGATGTAGTTGCGGACCACCGTGGCCTCGGCGCTCATCGGGCTCATCATCTTGAGCTTCTTGAGCTCCTTCTTCGCCTTGAGGGTGGCCTCCTTCGACATCTTCTTGTTCTTGATCTTCTCCTCGAGCTCCTGGATCTCGTTCTTGAACTCGTCCCGCTCGCCGAGCTCCTTCTGGATCGCCTGCATCTGCTCGTTGAGGTAGTACTCCTTCTGAGTCTTCTCCATCTGCTTCTTCACGCGGGTGCGGATCTTCTTCTCGACCTGCAGGATCTCGATCTCGCCCTGCATGAGCTCGTAGAGCTTCTCGAGCCGCTTCGCGGGAGACTCGGTCTCCAGGATCGACTGCTTGTCCTGGAGCTTCAGCGAGAGGTGCGCGACGATCGTGTCGGCGAGCCGCGCCGCGTCGTCGATCGACGCGACCGACGTCAGCATCTCGGGCGGGATCCGCTTGTTCAGCTTCACGTACGCCTCGAACGTCGAGTGCACGGAGCGCATGAGCGCCTCGAGCTCGACCGTCCGCTCGCTCGCCTCCTCGATGTCGTCGGCCTCGACGAGCAGGAACTTCTCGGAGTCGACGAAGCGCCGGACGCGCGCGCGCTGCTTGCCCTCGACGAGGACCTTCACGGTCCCGTCGGGCAGCCGCAGGAGCTGGAGGATCTGGCCGATGGTGCCGACCGGGAAGATGTCCTCCGGGGCGGGCTCGTTCGTCTTCGCCTTCTTCTGGGCGCAGAGGAGGATGGCCTTGTCATGCGCCATCGCCTCCTCGAGCGCCGCGATCGACTTCTGCCGGCCGACGAACAGCGGCACGACCATGTGCGGGAAGACGATGATGTCGCGGAGGGGCAGCAGCGGGAGGCTCTTCGCCTTCTTCCCGTCCTTCTTTCCGTCGTCGTTGCGGGAGAAGATCGCCACGGTCGGATGACTCCTTCGTGCGGCACCGCATCGCGGCGCTGGGTGGAGAGACTAACACCTGCAACACCTAACGAGTCGCGGTTGTTCGGGCCGCGCGTTCGCAGGTGCGAGCGGCCGCGCGCGAGCACGCGAGCGGGCCTTTTACGCCCCTTCGGGAGGCGGATCCAGGCTGGTCCTGCGACGCCGCCGAGGGCGGCGCCAGGCTAGAGACCGAGCACCAGGTCGTCGCCGGCCGCGACGGACTGAACTCCCGGATTCGAGTCGTCGGCGTCGTAGCCACCCGTCGAGAAACCTTCGGGGATCGCCTCCCCGAGGCACGGGATGGTCCTCGTCCCTGCGCCGACGCCGTCGCCGTCGAGATCGCGGTACAGCACGACCCACCGGTACAGCGTCGGGTCGTCGTCGTCGCAGTCGTTGCCGTTCGCCGCGGCGCGGTACGGGTCGGGCAGCGTCGCACCGGCGCACACCTGCCCCGCCTCCTTCACCGTGTAGCCGTCGCGGTCCCCGTCCACGTACGCGTACGAGGCGACGCGCCACGCGGCCGCATCGGTGGGGGCGCAATCTCCACCCCTCGGCGCGTGATCCGCCGGGATCGATCCGTCCGTGCAGAACGCGAGCGACGGACCGGCGCCGGTCCCGTCGCCGTCCGCGTCGAAGTAGGCGGCGACGGTCGTCCACACGGTCGGGTCGAGGTCGTCGCAGTCGTCCCCGATCGCACGCTCGTGTAGCCCGCCGGTGCCTGCGCGCCGACGCAGAGCGAGCCCGCCTCCGCGACGGTCCTCGTGTCGCCGTCCGCATCCCGGAACGTGTAGGCGAGCGGGCGCCACGCCGCCGGATCCGAGGGCGCGCAGTCACCGCCCGACGCGACCACGCCGTGCGGGAGGGCGACGCTGGTGCACACCTCGACGAGCGCGCCCGCGCCGACGGCGTCGTCGTCCGCGTCGGCGTAGCCGGCCAGCAGGCGCCACGCCGACGGGTCCGACGGGGCACAGTCACCGCCCGACTCGACGACGCCGTCGGGGAGCGCGACGCTCGTGCACACCTCCACGAGCGAACCCGCTCCGACCGCATCGCCATCCTCGTCGGCGTAGCCGGAGAGCAAGCGCCACCTCGACGGGTCGCCGTCGTCGCAATCCTCCCCGCCCCACGGGCTGTACGGCGGCGGGAGCGCCGCTCCCGCGCAGACCGTCCCGCTCGCGGCGGCGGCGTGGCCATCCAGGTCCGCATCCACCCCGGCGTACGACAGGAGCTGCCAGCGCGCCGGGTCGCCAGGCGCGCAGTCCCCGCCGAACCCCGACCAACCCGAGGGGACCACCGGACCGCCGGAGCACAGCACCACTTGATCGCCTGCTCCGTACGAGTCGCCGTCGGCGTCCGGGTAGACCGCGATCGCGAACGACACGTCACGGTCGTCGTCGTCGCAGTCGGAGTAGTAGTACGGGCCCGGAGCCACCCGGTAGCCCGCCGGCAGCGCCGCCCCTGCGCAGACGACGCCCGCGCTCTCGACGGTCACGCCGTCGCCGTCCGAGTCGCGGTAGAGGTAGACCAGCTCCTGCCAGGCGGTCCCATCGAGCGGATCGCAGTCTCCGGCGGTGAGCGCATGGCCGGCGGGGAGCGCGCCGTTCGTGCAGACCGCGAGCGCGCCGCCCGTGCCGGCGCCGTCGAGGTCATCGTCCGCGTACCCGGTCAGCGTCACGTATCGCCAGCGGTCGCCGTCGTCGCAGTCGTCACCGACTTCCGACCAGCCGGGCGGCGTGCTACGGTCCCCGGCAGACGCTCGTGAGCGCGCCCGCTCCGCGCCCGTCCCCATCGGCGTCGCGGTAGGCCTGGCCCATGTCCCAGGCGTTCGGATCGGCGTCGTCGCAGTCGTTCGGTCCGGCGTGGCCGTCGCCATCCGCGTCCACTGCCCAGGGATCGCCGCCGGGCGGGAACGGTTCGTCGCCGCCGCACGCGGCTGCGGCGACGGCGATCGCGACGAGGAGTACGCGGGCGCGCATCGTCGACCGGAGGGGTCGCTACGGGTTCGCGCGAGAGAGCGAGCAGTTCGCGTCGCTGCTCGAATACGTCTGGTTCTGCATCGTCAGCAGGTACTGCCCCGGCTTCTCCATCGCGAGGAGGACGAGCCGCTCGCAGGACTCCTGTCGAAAGTGAGTCGAGGCGAAGTAGAACGCGACCGTACGGGGCGCGGCCTCACCCTCCACGATCCCGGTGATCGACAGCTTCGTGTACTCGAGCTTCACCGCGTCCACGGCGGTGAACACGACCGGAGCGGGCAACGAGGACTGGGCTCGCGCGAGCCCGGCGACGGACAGCAGGACGCCCGCCGTGAGGGCGCCCATCAAGCGGCGATTCATGTGGCTCCCCTGCAGGGGGCGGACTCGTGATGCAGACGCCCCCGCGACGAGCCATCGTCGCCGGATCCGCACCGGGGGTCAAGCGAGCGTTGGGTCGCTGTCGGGGCGCGCTACGCGCTCTCCGCTTCCTTCTGCATCACGACGAGCGGCGGCTCGTGCTTGTCGATCACGTCCTCGGAGATGACGATCTCGCGGACGTTCCGGCGGGTCGGCACGTCGTACATGATGTCGAGCATCGCGCTCTCGAGGATGGCGCGCAGCCCGCGGGCGCCGGCCTTGTTCTTCATGGCCGCGCGCGCGACGGCGCGCAGGGCGCCGTCCGTGAACTTGAGCGAGACGCCGTCCATCTCGAGCAGCTTCTTGTACTGCTTCACGAGCGCGTTCCGCGGCTTCGTGAGGATGTCGATGAGCGACGGCTCGTCGAGCTCCTCGAGGCTCGTGATGACCGGGAGCCGGCCGACGAACTCCGGGATCATCCCGAACTTCAGGAGATCGTCGGGCTCGACGATGGCGAGGAGCTCGCCGATGTTCTTCTCGGACTTCGACTTCACGTCGGTGCCGAAGCCGAGGCTGCGCCCGCCGACGCGCCGCTCGATCACCTGCTCGAGGCCGCAGAAGGCGCCGCCGCAGATGAAGAGGATGTTCGTCGTGTCGACCTGCAGGAACTCCTGCTGGGGGTGCTTGCGGCCCCCCTTCGGCGGCACGTTCGCGATCGTCCCCTCGATGATCTTGAGGAGCGCCTGCTGCACGCCCTCGCCCGAGACGTCGCGGGTGATCGAGGGGTTCTCGCTCTTGCGGGCGATCTTGTCGATCTCGTCGATGTAGACGATCCCCTTCTGCGCCCGCTCGATGTCGTGATCGGCGGCCTGCAGGAGGTTCACGATGATGTTCTCGACGTCCTCGCCGACGTAGCCCGCCTCGGTGAGCGTCGTCGCGTCGGCGATCGTGAACGGGACGTTCAGGATCTTCGCGAGCGTCTGGGCGAGCAGCGTCTTGCCGGAGCCCGTCGGGCCGAGCAGCAGGATGTTCGACTTCTGCAGCTCGACGTCGTCGATGGTGACGCGGCTCTCGATGCGCTTGTAGTGGTTGTGGACCGCGACGGCGAGGGTCTTCTTCGCCCGCTCCTGGCCGATGACGTACTCGTCGAGGATGGTCTTGATCTCGGAGGGCCGGGGGACGCGCAGCTTCTGCTCGCGCTTCTCCTCGCCGGCGATCTCCTCCGCGATGATGTCGTTGCAGAGGCCGATGCACTCGTCGCAGATGTAGACCGTCGGGCCCGCGATGAGCTTCTTCACTTCCTTCTGCGACTTCCCGCAGAAGCTGCAGCTCAAGGTCTCGCGCTTCTCCATCGTATCCTCGCCTCCGCGAGCCCGCTCGATCGGCTGCCGCTCCGGCGGGGGCCTCCGTCCGCCTCGCTCCACTCAGTCTACTGCGGCTTCTTCTCCGCCGCTTTCTTGTGGACGATGACCTCGTCGATGATCCCGTATTCCTTGGCCTCGCCCGCCCCCATGAAGTAGTCCCGGTCGGTGTCCTTCTCGATCCGCTCGATCGGCTGGCGCGAGTGCTTCGCCATGATCTCGTTCAGGCGCGCCTTGATGCGGAGGATCTCCTTCGCCTGGATCTCGATGTCCGTCGCCTGCCCCTGGAACCCGCCGAGGGGCTGGTGGATCATGATCCGGGCGTTCGGGACCGCGAACCGCTTCCCGGCGGCGCCGCCGCAGAGCAGGAACGCGCCCATCGACGCGCACTGGCCGAGGCAGATCGTGGACACCTGCGGCTTCACGTACTGCATGGTGTCGTAGATCGCGAACCCGCTCGTCACCGACCCGCCCGGGCTGTTGATGTAGAGGCTGATGTCCTTGTCCGGGTCCTCCGACTCGAGGAACAGGAGCTGCGCGATGACGACGTTCGCGACGTCGTCGTCGATCGGCGTCCCGAGGAAGACGATCCGGTCCTTCAGCAGGCGCGAGTAGATGTCGTAGCTGCGCTCGCCACGGTGGGTCTGCTCGACCACGTACGGCATCGGAATGTAGGGCATCGGTTCTTCCTCACGCGTTCTGGATGGTCGCCGCGGAGGACAGCACGGCGAGCGCCTTGTCCTCCCTGATCTTGTTCTTTAGCGCCTCGCGGGCTTCCTTGCCGCGCATCTGCTGCTGGGCCTTCGCGAGGGGCAGCCCCAGCTCGGCCGCGAGCCTCGTGATCTCCGCCTGGAGGTCCTCGTCCGTGACGTCGAGCTTCTCCGAGTCGGCGATCGCCTCGAGGAGCAGCCGGCCCCGCACCTGGAGGAGGGCCTGCTCGCGCAGGTCCGCGCGCATGCGGGCGTAGTCGAGCTGGAGCTGTCGGATGTCGATCCCCTGGCGGGCGAACCGCTCAGCGGCCCCCTCGAGCATCGCGTCGATGGCGCGCTCGACGAGCGCGGGCGGGACCTCGAACTCGTTCTTCGCGAGCGCCGCCTTCACGAGGCCGTCGCGCAGCTCGTTCTCGGCGCGGCGCTCCTCGCGCTTCGTGAGGTCCGAGCGGATGCGGGCGCGCAGCTGCTCGAGCGTGTCGACGCCCTCCGCGCCGAGCGACTTGGCGAACGCGTCGTCGATCGACGGCAGCTGCCTCGTCTGCAGGGACTTGAGCGTCACCGTCATCTTCGCGACCTTGCCGCGGAGCGCCTCGTTCCGGTGGTCCGGCGCGAACGGCTCCTCGATCTCCACCTTCTCACCGAGCTTCTTGCCCTTCAGCACCTCGAGGTTGCCTTCCGAGACGGTGCCCGGCGCGACGCGCACCGCCACGCCCTCGGCGCGGGCGCCCTCGAACGGCTTCCCATCGATGGTGCCCTCGTGATCGACGACCGCCCAGTCGCCCTCCTGGGCTTCGAAGCGGCCCTCGACCGGCACGAGCTGGCCCATCGAGTCCTGGATCTTCGTGATCTCGGCCGCCACCTCGTCGTCGGTCACCGAAGGGGGACGCCGCGTCACCTCGAGCCCCTTGTAGTCCTTGGGCGAGAGCGCAGGCTTCACCTCGACGCGCGCGGTGTAGCGAAAGTGCTTCCCCTCGGCGACGCCGTCGGAGATGGAGACGTGCGGCGGCGCCACGAGGTCGATCGCCTCGACCTTCACCGCCTCGGCGAAGGTCGCCTGGACGATCTTCTCGGCGACCTCGCTCTCGATCTCCCCGCGGAAGTGGCGCTCGAGCACCTTGCGCGGCGCCTTGCCCGGCCGGAAGCCGCGCAGCTTCGCGCGCCGGCCCAGGCCGACGTACGCCTGGTCCAGCTCCTTCGCCACGCGGTCCGGATCGACCTCGATGGTGACCTTCTTCTCGACGGGGGAGACGCTCTCGACCTCGATCTTCATTTTCTGTTCGCCTCGGTGCGGAAAAGACTGCGGAAAGCGGGTAGTGCTACGTGTGGGGACGGATGCGGTCAAGGGGTTTGGGCGGGGAGGGACTCGAACCCTCACGCCTCGCGGCTCCGGATCCTAAGTCCGGCGCGTCTACCAGTTCCGCCACCCGCCCCGCGCGATGCTTATCACGCCCCCGGCGCGACGGGGGACGACCGACTGTAGTAAGAGGCAGGCGTGGACGCGCATCACGATCACCCCGCCGACGCGCCCTGTCTCCCGGCCTGCCCCGCCTGGCCCGAGGGCGCCCTGCAGCTCTACGCGCTCCAGCGGCGCTGGCCCCAGATGCTCGAGGCCTGCCGCGCGGCGCTCTCGATCGAGTACGTCATCGTGGCGCCCGCCGCGCCCGGCTCGGTGATGCCGGAGCACCTGCAGCGGGAGGAGCTCGTGCGGCTCAACCTCGTCGCCGGGCGCGACGCCCCCGAGGTGCTGCTCGACGAGTGGGGGATCCGCTGCACCCTCACCTTCCGCGGGCGCAGGTTCGACTGCGCGTTCCCGTGGGCGGCGGTCCTCGCTGGCGGCCTGCGGCCCCCGAAGAAGGAGCGGCCGCGCTTCGGGGTCATCCAGGGCGGCAAGAAGGATTGAGGCCCGCCGGTCCGCCGCGGGCCGCCCGAAAAAGGAGAAGGCCCGCCGAGTGTCCGGCGGGCCTTCGAGTGAGCGCGGAAGGAATCGAACCTTCAACCTATGGATTAAGAGTCCATTGCTCTGCCAGTTGAGCTACGCGCCCGTGTGTTGCTGCTTCCCGGGATGGCCGAGGGTGCGCGGATTCTAGCAGCGGTCGCACACGCCTGTCAACGTTCCGCTTGCTTCGCTTGCTTCCGTTCGCCCTCGCGCACGAACGTCGCGCTGGGCGCCCGAACGCACCGTGGTGGCGCGCCCGGAGGGACTCGAACCCCCGTGCATTCTGACGCGGGGGGCTTCGCAGGACCGCCTCGTCGGCGAACGTCTCGTGACGCTTCGCCCCCGCACCCCGAGCGCTCCGGCGCAGCCTCATCCGGCTGCGCCGCGCGCCCGAACGCACCGTGGTGGCGCGCCCGGAGGGACTCGAACCCCCGACCAGCGGCTTAGAAGGCCGCTGCTCTATCCGGCTGAGCTACGGGCGCGAACTATGGTCGCAGTGCCCGTGCCCGGGAGCTACGGAGGAACTCAACGACCCGTAGAGGCCCTGCCACCGGCGCTGCTCCGTCCAACAAGAATTACAGGGTGAGTGAAGGGGCTCGAACCCTTAACCCCCGGATCCACAGTCCAGTGCTCTACCAATTGAGCTACACCCACCGTAAACCTTTGAATCTTGGCGCGCCCGGAGGGAATCGAACCCCCGACCTGCGGCTTCGAAGGCCGACGCTCTATCCATCTGAGCTACGGGCGCTAGAAACCACCACCGTCGTCTCGCGTCCAACCCGAAGTTCGGGCTCGAAACGAAAGCTCGAAACCCTCCAGCGTGAGACGCCGCATCGCGTCCCGACCATCCCATGTTGTCAAAGAAAATCGGGGCGGCCGGATTCGGACCGGCGACCTCCTGCGCCCAAGGCAGGCGCGCTACCAGGCTGCGCTACGCCCCGGAACTTCGCCGGGGGTTGAAAGCTGCCCGGCCACGACCAAAGAAGACGCGGATTCCTAGCGTTTCGGGCCGCGCTCGTCAAGGCGGGGGGCGAGCGCCTCGAGCACGGGCCGCAGACGGCGGAACGCCTCGCCCCTGTGGGACAGCGCATCCTTCTCCTCCGGCGAGAGCTCGGCCATCGTCCGTGCGGTCGGCGGCGGAGCCCGTTCCGCCGCCGGTTGGGCGCGGCGCAGCTCGAGCTCGGGCACGAACAGCGGGTCGTACCCGAACCCTCCGTCGCCCCGCCGGGCGTGGCCGATCCGGCCCCGGCACGCCCCCGAGACGCTCGCCACCAGGGTCCCGTCCGGCCGGGCGAGCGCGAGCGCCGCCTGGTACTCCGCGCCCCGGCGCGCGTCCGGCACGCCCGCGAGCTCGTGCAGGAGCTTGTCGTTGTTCCGCTCGTCGCGGGCTGCCCGCCCTCCCATCGGCCCGAGCTCCGCCGCCGCGGCTGCGGGGAGCTCGCAGACGGGACTCGCCGGCTCGGGGCCCGGCTCCTCGTCCGCCCAGCGGGCCGACCGCACGCCAGGGGCGCCGCCGAGCGCGTCCACGAGGAGGCCCGAGTCGTCCGCGAGCGCGTGCATCCCGGCGAAGCGCGCGAACGCCGCCGCCTTCTTCGCGGCGTTCTCCGCGAACGTCCGCCCGTCCTCGTCGACCTCGGGCAGCGGCCGGTCGAGGTCTTCCGGCGAGACCACCCGGATGGGCAGGCCGGCGACGAGCCGCCGCAGCTCGCGCAGCTTCCCGGGGTTGGTCGTGCCGAAGAACAGGTCCATCGCACCTACTTCAGGGCGGCGAGCTGCAGCTCCTTCAGCTTCATGATGCCCTCGAGCGCCGCGTCGAGCATGCGGTCGAGGTCGGCGCGCGGGAAGGGCTTTCCCTCGGCGGTCCCCTGCACCTCGACGAGCTCGCCGTCCCCGGTCGCGACGACGTTCATGTCCACCTCGGCGCTCGAGTCCTCCTCGTAGTCGAGGTCGAGGCAGACCTTCCCCTCGACGAGGCCGACCGAGACCGCGGCGACGTTGCGGTGGATGGGATCCCTCGCGAGCTTCTTCGTCGCCCGTACGGCGCGGGCGGCGAGCGCGAGCGCGACCCAGCCGCCGGTGATGGCGGCGGTGCGGGTCCCGCCGTCCGCCTGGATGACGTCGCAGTCCAGCGTGATGGTCCGCTGCCCGAGCGCGCGCAGGTCGATCGCGGCGCGGAGCGCGCGCCCGACGAGCCGCTGGATCTCGAGGGTGCGCCCACCCTGCTTGCCCCGGGCCGCCTCGCGCGCCATGCGCTGGTTCGTGGAGCGCGGGAGCATCCCGTACTCCGCGGTGACCCAGCCCGCGCCGGTGCCGAAGACGTGCGGCGGCACCTTCTCCTCGATCGAGGCGGTGCAGAGGACGTGCGTGTCGCCGAACCGGGCGAGGCAGGAGCCCTCGGCGTGCTTCGAGTAGCCGGGCTCGAGGACGATCTTGCGCAGGTCGCGCTCGGCGCGGCCGTTGTGTCGGGGCATCCGGAGCGGATAGCACGCGCCCGGGCGGCGCGCCACGGCGGCGACTCGACCCGACGGGACGAGGGGGTCTGGACCTTACCGGCTCGCGCGCCGCGGCTCGCCGCGGAAGACGCGGACGCCCTCCACGATCGCCTCGGCGATCTTCTCGCGGTGCTCGCGGGTGCGCAGCTTCGCCGCCTCCGCCTCGTTCGAGAGGAAGCCCACCTCGAGCAGCACCGCCGGCATCCGCGCGCCGGCGAGCACGTAGAACGGCGCCTGCTTCACGCCGTGGTCCTCGGCCTCGAGCGCGGCGACGAGCTTCTCGTGGATGGCGTAGGCGAGCCGCGACGACCCCTGCAGCGAGGCCGCGTCCTCGAGGTCGGAGAGGATGCCGGCCACCGGGTCGGCCGGGTCCTGCTCCGGCTCGCCCGCGAGCCGGTCGGCGTTCTCGCGAGCGGCGACGGCGCTCGCGCGCGTGTCGGTCGCGTCCGCGGAGAGGAAGTAGGTCTCGACGCCCGAGTAGCGGCGGCGCTGCTCCGGGGTCGGCATCGAGTTGAGGTGCACCGACACGAACAGGTCCGCTCGCAGCGCCGTCGCGATCGCGGCGCGGTTCGCGAGCGGGACCGAGATGTCGCCGGTGCGCGTGAGGACGACCTTCGCGCCGAGCTTCTTCAGGCGCCGGGAGACCCGCAACGCGAGATCGAGCGCGACGTCCTTCTCCTTCTCGCCCGCGGGCGAGAGCGCGCCCTCCTGATCGCCGCCGTGGCCGGGGTCGATGACCACCACGAACGCCGGCTCCTTCGCGGCGAGCGCGACGGCGAGGGCGGAGGCGACGAGGGGGAGGAGCACCGGCGGCGAGTCTAGCAGAGCGGCGCCGGAGCCCGGGCTCGCCCCTCTCCCTACACCCGGGCTACACGACCTCGAGGCGCGGCTCGCCCTCGAGCGCCTCGCCGATCACGAACGCCTCGACGCCGGCCGCCCGGAGCGCGACGAGGACGCCGTCCGCCCGCGCCGGATCGATCGCCGCGAGGAGGCCCCCGTTCGTCTGCGCGTCGGCGAGGACGACGGGCCAGGTCGGCGCGAGGCCGTCCGCGACGCGCAGGTTCGGCGTCACCCAGCGCAGGTTCGCCTTCGAGCCGCCCGGGACGACGTCCTTCGCCGCGAGGTCGTGCACGCCCTCGAGCACCCGCACCGCCTCCGCGCGGAGGCGCAGGGCGACGCCGGAGCCGCTCGCCATCTCCCAGCCGTGGCCGAGCAGGCCGAACCCGGTGACGTCGGTGAGCGCGTGGACCGCCCCGCTCGCGGCGAGCACCTCGCCGGCGGCGCGGTTCAGCCCCGCCATGAGCTCGATCGCGCGATCGACGAGCGCAGGCGGCGCGAGCTCCCGCTTGATGGCGGTGGTCACGATCCCGGACCCGAGCGGCTTCGTGAGGAGGAGCACGTCGCCCGGCCGCGCGCCGACGTTCCGGAGCACGCGGTCCGGGTGGACCATCCCGGTGACCGCCATGCCGTACTTCGGCTCGGGGTCGTCGATGCTGTGCCCGCCGAGGACCGAGCCGCCGGCGAGCCGCGCCGTCTCGGCGCCGCCGCGGAGCACCTCGCCGAGCATCTCCATCGGGAGCTTACCCACCGGCCACCCGACGACGTTGAGCGCGAACAGCGGCCGGGCCCCCATCGCCCAGACGTCCGAGAAGGCGTTCGCCGCGGCGATGCGACCGAACCAGTACGGGTCGTCCACGACGGGCGTGAAGAAGTCCACCGTCTCGACGATCGCGTGCTCCGCGTCGAGGCGATACACGGCGGCGTCGTCGCTCGTGTCGTGACCGACGAGCGCGTTCGGATCCTCGCTCCTTGGAAGGCGGCGCAGGACCTGCGCCAGATCCGCCGGGCGGATCTTGCAGGCTCAACCCGCGCCGTGGCTCAGCGCGGTGAGCCGCACCTTCTTCTCGGGCTCCGTCATCGGCGTCTCATATCCCCACGCAGGTGCGGCGGCAACGCGGCGGCGCCCTCGCGCTCATGCCACGCCGGCGAGCTGCAGGTACATCTCCGCGTTCCGGTTCCCGGGCGAGATCTCGAGGACCGCGCGCCAGTGCTTCACCGCCTCGTCCTTGCGTCCGGCCGCGAGGAGCGAGAGGCCGAGGTGCAGCCGCGCCGGGACGTAGCTCGGGTTCTGGCGCACGACCTCCTCGTACTCGCGGATCGCGGGCTCGCGCTCGCCCGCGTCGCGCAGTGCGCCGGCGAGCTTCGAGCGGATGTCGGCGAAGGCGGGGCCGAGCTCGAGCGCGCGCCGGTACTCCCGGATCGCCTCCTCGTAGAGCCCCGAGGAGAGCCACACGTCGCCGATCTCCGCGTACATGTTGGCGAGCTTCCCCTGGACGAAGCGGTCGACCTTGCCCACCCGTGCGCCGGAGCGGGAGAGCGCGTGCCGGTAGGTCTCCTGCGCCTCCTGGTACTTGCCGGTGTCGTTGTACGTGACCGCGAGGTTCAGCGCGGCCTCGGTGTAGCCGGGGTTGATCCGGAGCGCGGCCTCGAACGCGCGCAGCGCTTTCTGGTACTGCCCCTGGTCGTGGTAGATGACCCCGAGCATGTTGTAGACGTCGGCGAACGACTGGTTCTGCTCGACGATCTGCGTGAGGTACTGCTCCGCGAGCGCGTACTCCTTCTTGAGGTAGTACCCGCGGCCGAGCGCCAGCGCCTGCTTCAAGGTCTCGTCCATCTCGTCGCCTCCGCCCCGACTCTACACCGCCCATTTCACTCGGGCGCCGCGATCCGCCACCGCGCCCCGTCGCGGACGAGGGCAACCACCCCGCGCGGCGCGCGCCCACCGTCCCTCCCGGCCGCGTCCTCGCCGACGCTCGCGCGGTCGCGCTCGACCCGGATCTGCCACGCGACCGGCCGCCGCCCGTCCGGGCGCGGCGCCGCCGCGATCGCCTCGACGACGCCGGCGAGCGCCGGGAGCGGCGCCCCGGCGGCGCACCAGCGCGCACCCCGGCAGCGCTCCATCTCGAACGCCTCGCGGCCCACGTAGCCGACCCGCACCTCGCGCCCGCCCGCGGACACCCGGCCATCCGCGTCCACCACCGCGACGACGCGCGCGCGCGCGCCGTCGAGCGAGACCTCCACGTCGGCAAACGTCGCACGGGACAGCAGGATCCGCGCGTCGCCGGCGGGGACCTCGAGGGGCGCGGCGCGCGCGAGCGCCTCCTTCACCTCCGTCGCGGGGCTCGCGACGGAGCAGGAGAGCAGCGCGCACCCGGCGAGAACGGCGGCAAACTTGGACTTGGACTTGGACCTGGACCTGGACCTGGACTTGGCCTGGACTGGGACTTGGTCACGACAGGTCGAGGTTTGGGTCGAGGTCGAGGTCGAGGTTCAGGTCGAAGTCCACGTCCACGACCACGTCGCGAGCCGGCTATCTCAACGAGGCGAGCATCCGCTCCGCCTCGGGACGCCGCGGATCCTGCGGGTGCGTCACGATGAGCTTCTGGAGCGCGGTCCGCGCCCGGTGCTTCTCGTCGAGCGCGACGCTCGCGCGCGCGAGCTTGAGCAGCGCCTCGGGCTCGTGCTTCGACCCCGGGAACTTGTCCACCAGCGTC
Source organism: uncultured delta proteobacterium (assembly GCA_963736795.1). GTDB lineage: Bacteria > Myxococcota > Myxococcia > Myxococcales > Anaeromyxobacteraceae > Anaeromyxobacter. The sequence goes on from CAVTRF010000006.1 coordinate 196,849, forward strand.
TCGTAGCGCCCCGCCGCGCCGGCGTAGTGGCGGTGCTTGAAGTAGTACTCGCGCGACGTACCACTCGTGCGCCGCGAGCCGGCCGTCCGCCTGGGCGATGAGCTTCTTCGCGTCGGGGGCGTACTTCGACGCCGGGTTCCGCTCGAGGAACCGGTGCAGCGCGTCCGACGCCTTCTTCACCTGCCGCTGGTCCTTCTCGTACGCGGGGGGAAGAGCGCCCAGTCGCCCGGGGCGTCCTTGAACCAGGACTCCCCGATGCGGAACTCGGCGTAGTCCACGTCCTCGTGCGAGGGGTGCAGCTGGATGAACTGGGCGTACGCGTCCGCCGCCTCGGCGTACAGCCCCTGGCCGTACTTCGCGTCCGCGAGCCGCAGGTCCGCGAGCGCCGCGAACTTCGTGAAGGGGAACTTGGTCCGGACGTACTCGAAGAACTTCTGGGCGTCCTGCCAGTTGTCGCCCTTCATGAGCTCGAGCCCGGCCTGGTAGTTCTCCTCTGCGGTCGGCCGGAGCTTCGCCTCGCCGCTGAACGAGACGTGCTTCGTCGAGCACGCGGCGAGGGCGAGGAGGAGGGCGGCGGCGAGGGAGCGGCGCATGGGGCGGGGAGAATAACAGAGGGTCGCCCGGCGCGCAGGCGGGAGATGTCCTCTCACCCGTCCTCGTAGATCCCGAGCACCCGCGCCACCGCGCTCCCCGAGAAGCCGCGCCCGATGAGGAACCGCGCCAGCCGGCGCCGCGCCCGGTCGTCGAGCGCGGTGAGGTCGGCGCCGCCGGCGCGCTTCTCGGCGAGGGCGCGGCAGAGGTCCCCCTCCCCCTGCCCGGCCGCCCCCGCCTCGCCGAGGGCTTCCGCGATCGCCGCGCGCGCGCGACCCCGCTCGACCCCCGCGACGAGCAGCCGCCGCTCCGCGAGCCGCGGCCCGAGCCGGCCCGGCGCGACGAGAGCGCGGGCGCGGGCCCGGGCGTAGGCGGCGTCGTCGAGGTAGCCGAGGCGGAGGAGCCACGCGACCACCTCTTCCGCCTCCGCGGAGAGCTCGGCGCGGGCGAGCCGCGCTCGCACCTGCGCCTCGGTGCGGGCGGCGGCCGCGAGGTAGCGGAGGGCGACGTTCTTCGCGCGGGCGAGCGGCGGCGCGTCGGGCACCCGACATCCGTAGCACGCGCCGGGCCGGAGGGCGCGCCGCGCGCGCCGTCGTCCGCCCCTGCGCGGCGGGCCTAGAAGCGCTCGATCTGGAAGTCGTCGTCGCCCGCCTTGGCGGGCTCGGGCGCGCGGGGCCCGGCCGCGGCGCCCTTGGCGGTCGCGATGCGGCCGAGCTGCTGAGCGGAGGCCGCCGTCCCGCCCGCGGCGGGCGGCGGGCGAGGGGGCGGCGGCGGCTGGCGCGCGGACGCTGCCGGCACGGGAGCGGCGGCCGCGGGCTTCTCGAACGAGTCCCACGACGAGTCGCTCGTCGCGGAGATGCCGGACACGCGCAGCGCGAAGTCGTCCGGGTTCGTCGCCTGCCGCAGCGCCTCCTCGTACGTGATGACCTTGTCCTTCAGGAGGCTCATGAGCGACTGGTCGAAGGTCTGCATCCCGTAGGAGACGTGCCCCTGCGTGATCGCGTCGGAGATCTCCTTCGTCCGATCCTTGTCCTCGATGAGCTCCTTCACGCGGCCCGTCGCGAGCAGCACCTCGATGGCGGGGACGCGCCCCTTGCCGTCCGCCCGCGGGACGAGCCGCTGGCTGATGACCGCCTTGAGGACCGACCCCAGCTGGAGCCGCACCTGCTTCTGCTGGTAGGGCGGGAACGCGGAGATGATCCGGTTGATGGTCTCGGTCGCGTCGAGCGTGTGGAGCGTCGACATGACGAGGTGGCCGGTCTCGGCGGCGGTGAGCGCGGTCTCGATCGTCTCGAGATCGCGCATCTCGCCGACGAGGATCACGTCAGGGTCCTGGCGCAGCGCGCTCTTCAGCGCCTGGCCGAAGCTCATCGTGTCGACGCCCACCTCGCGCTGGTTCACGATCGACCGCTTGTCGCGGATGAGGAACTCGATCGGATCCTCGATCGTCATGATGTGGCAGGTCTCGGTCGCGTTGATGTGGTCGATCATCGCCGCGAGCGTGGTGGACTTGCCGGAGCCGGTCGTGCCGGTGACGAGGACGAGGCCGCGCTGCTCGGCCGTGATCTTCTCCAGGATCTTCGGCAGCATGAGCTGCTCGAGCGTCTGGATCTTGAAGGGGATGACGCGGAGCACGACGCCGATCGTGCCGCGCTGCTGGAAGATGTTCACGCGGAAGCGGCCGAGGCCCGGGACGCCGTAGGCGAGGTCCACCTCGTTCGTCTGCTTGTACTTCTCCTTCTGGTACTCGTTCATGATCCCGAGCGCCATCCGCGCGATCTCCTCGGGCGGAAGGCGTCGCGCGTCCTTCAGCGGGACGAGCGCTCCGTCGAGGCGGAACATCGGGGGAAGCCCCGCCTTGAGGTGGATGTCCGAGGCGCCGCCGCGGAGGGCGACCTGCAGGATCTCGTTCAGCTCCATGCGCGCGGAAGCGTAACACCGCGATCCGGGGCGATCCAATGCCGGACGCGCGGGACACGGCGCGAAGCTCATGTAGGCCCGCGTGGGCGCGGGTCCGCGAGGTGCTCGACCTCGCGCCGCCGGCGGACGAGCTCGGCGACCGTCGCGCGGCGCACGATCGCCGAGGCGAGCCCCACGAGGAGTCCGGTCCCGACCATCCCGAGGTGCGTCAGGATGGCGAGCGCGGCGGCGTCCTCGGGGGCCGCGCCGAGCTGCCGTGCCGCCCAGGACGCGAGCGACCAGTAGACCCCCGCGCCGACGGGGAGCCCGGGCGTGAGCTGCCCGAAGGCGATCACGGCGACGAGGAGCGCGCCCCCCGCGACGCTCTCCGGCACGCCGGCGGCCCGCAGCGGGAGGGCGTACGCGGCGGCCGCCCCGGCCGCGGGCAGCACCGCGAGCGCGAGCGCCGCGGCGAGCCGCACCGGCCGGCCGGCGCCGAGGATGCCGTCGGCGATCGCCGTGAGCGCCGCGCCGACCCGCGGGAAGCGCCCGGCGACCCGCCGCGCGGCCCGGGGCGCCGCGAGCGCGAGCACGCCCGCGATCGACGCGAGGAGCGCGAACAGGGCCGCGCCCGCGAGGACGACCTTCCCGAGCGCCGGCGCGCCGACCCGGACCCCCGCCGCGACGGCGCCGAGCGCCACGATCGCGCCGAGCTCGAGCAGCTTCGCGACGAGCTGCGACGAGAGCGCGGGGGTGAAGGCGCGCCCCGACATGCGCGCGAGGGCCCAGGCGGCGGCGAGCGGGCCGAGCTTGCCCGGCACCACGTTGTGGACGAGCGCCCCGAGCGCGGTCGCGTGGTACGCGTCCGACAGGCGCGGCGCGGGCTCCGGGAGCAGCTCGCGCCACACGAGCGCGCGGAGCCCGGGCAGGCAGGCGGCGACCGCCACGAACGGCCAGAGCCACTGCAGCCGGCCCGGCAGCCGGGCGAGGAACCCGGCGAGCGGGAACCGTGGGGTGAGCGTGGGGCCGCCGTCCCACCCGGGCCGGAAGAACACGAGCGCGACGAGGGCGAGGCCTGCGGCGAGCGCGCCGGCGAGGACCGCGAGGTGGCGCGGGGCGAGCCCCCGCGAGGGAGGCGTGCGCTGCGGGGCCGCCATGGCGGGAAGGTCGGCATCGAGCGCGTGCCGCGCGGGCGGCGGGTGCGGAACGTTCGGGCATGCGGGCGGGACGGACCCTGGCGGCTGCCGGAGCGGTCGTGGTCGTGGGCGCGCTCGGGGGCCACCTCGCCCGCCGGCTGCGGCGCGCCCAGCTCTCGCGGCGGATGCTCCGGCTCGCCGACGACGTCCCGCTCGACGTGCTGCTCGAGCGGGAGGTCGGCGTCCCGGTCCGCGAGGGCAACCAGATCGAGCTCGTCGAGAACGGCGCCGTGTTCGACGCGCTCGACGACGAGATCCGCCGCGCGCGCGAGTCCATCCACATCTCCGAGTTCATGTGGATGGGCGAGGGCGATCCGTCGGAGCGCATCGGGCGCGCGATCCTGGCGCGGCGGCGCGGGGTCGCCTGCAGGATCCTCATCGACTGGTTCGGCTCGCTCCGCTTCGACCGCGCGCTCGAGCGGCGGCTGCGCGCGGACGGCGTCGAGCTCCGGCGGCACACCCCGCTCCCGGATCCGTTCCGGGTGAACCACCGCCGCATCTTCGTGTTCGACGGGCGCCGCGCCTACGTGGGCGGGTTCGGGATCTGGCGGAGCTGGCTCGGCGACGGCGCGAGCCCGGACGCCTGGCGCGACACCGCCGCGCGCGTCCGTGGCCCGATCGTCGGCGACCTGCAGCGCGCGTTCGACCACTCCTGGCAGAACGAGGGGGGCGACCCGCTCCCGGCGCAGGCCTACCCGCGGCTCCGGGGCGGCGGCCGGATCCGGGCGGCGGTGGTCGCGTCCACCCCCGCCTGGGCGCGGACGACGACCGCGGCTCGCATGTACTACGCGCTCATCGGCTCCGCGCGCCGCCGGCTCTGGATCGCGAACTCCTACTTCGTGCCCGACCGCTCGCTGCAGAACCTCCTCGTGGCCCAGGCGCGCGATGGGGTGGACGTCCGCGTCCTCGCCCCCGGTCCGCACCACGACGTCGCGATCGTCCGCGCCGGGCAGCGCCGGACCTACGCGCGCCTCCTCGCGGGCGGGGTGCGGATCTTCGAGTACGGCGCCTCGATGATGCACGCGAAGACGCTCGTCGTGGACGACGCCGCCGTCGTGGGCTCGACCAACATGGACTCGCAGAGCCTCTCGTTCCTCTGGGAGGTGTCGGTCGTCGCCCAGGCCCCGGAGCTCGCGGCCCGCCTCGGCGAGCGGTTCCTCGCGGACCTCCAGCGGTCGGTCGAGATCCGCGGGGAGGCCTGGCGCCAGCGCCCGCTCGGGATGAAGCTCGGCGAGGGCGCCGCCGGCCTCGCGGAGGCGTGGCTGTGACGGCGCTCCAAAGACACACGGCCGGCGCCGCGTCGCCGCGGGCCGGCCGTACAGATGCTCGAGCCTGGTGAAACCGTCTAGCGCTTGGAGAACTGGAACCGCTTGCGGGCGCCGGGCTGGCCGTACTTCTTCCGCTCGACCGCGCGTGCGTCGCGGGTCATGAAGCCGGCCTTCTTGAGGATGGGCCGGTACTCGGCGCTCATCTCGACGAGCGCCCGGCTGATGCCGTGGCGGATCGCGCCGGCCTGGCCGGACAGCCCGCCGCCCTTCGCGGTCGCGAAGACGTCGAGCTTGCCCATCTGATCGACGAGCTTGAGCGGCTCGACGAGGATCATCTTCGACGTCTCGCGCCCGAAGTACTCGTCGATCGAGCGGCCGTTGATCGTGATGTTGCCGGTGCCGGGGGAGAGCCGGACGCGCGCCACCGCTTCCTTGCGCCGACCGACCGTGATGTTCGCCTGCGTAGCCATGAATTCGTTCCTCACTGCGCGAGCGGCAGCTGCTCGGGCTTCTGCGCGGCGTGCGGGTGCTTGTCGCCCGCGTACACCTTGAGCTTCTTCAGCATCGCCCGCCCGAGATTGCTGCGGGGCAGCATGCGGCGGACCGCGTTGAGGACGATGTCCTCCGGGTGCCGCGCGCGGATCTTGTCCATCGGGGTGAGCTTCTCGCCGCCCGGGTACATCGTGTGCGTGAAGAAGACCTTGTCGGTCTCCTTCTTCCCGGTGAAGCGGGCCTTGCCGGCGTTCACGACGATCACGAAGTCGCCCGTGTCCATCGACGGCGTGTAGACCGGCTTGTGCTTGCCCTTGAGGACCGACGCGATGCGCGTCGCGAGTCGACCGACGGTCTTCTCGTTCGCGTCGACGAGCCACCACTTCCGGCCCTGGAGGGCCTCGGCCTTCGTCGCGCTGTGGGTGGTGCCTTTGGCCATGGAAATACCCTACGGAAATCCCGAAATTGGAAACGCGCCTTTTAGAGGAGGGGCGCGCGCTTGTCAAGCTTCTGCGGCTGCCCCGGGAGGCGCGCGCAATCTAGCCGGTTCACGGCGCGGCCACAAGCCCGAGGACACTCTGCCGGGGGGGCGCTCGTCGGCCGCGGGGCGCCGCGCCGCTCGGGGCGGCCGCGCAGGCTCCCGCTCACGCGCTCCCCCCGAGCTTCTCGCGGAGCCTCGCCATGACCCCGGCCGCGTAGACGGCGACGTCCTCCGGGGCCTCCTGCGCGGCGTCCGGGTCCACCTTCTCGTGCGCGTCGGGCGGGAGGTCGTCGAGGAACCGAGACGGCGTCCGGGGCAGGACCTTTCCCCGCTTCGTCCGGGCGCCGGCGCGCGTGAGGTAGAGCCGCTCCCGCGCGCGCGTGATGCCGACGTAGGCGAGGCGCCGCTCCTCGTCGAGATCCCGCGCCTCGCCCTGCATCCCCGCGCAGGGCAGGAGGTCCTCCTCGGCGCCGACGAGGAAGACGATCGGGAACTCGAGCCCCTTCGCCGCGTGGAGCGTCATGAGGGTGACGCCCTCCTGCGCCTCGGGATCCTCCTCGGCGCGCGAGTCGAGCGCGAGCCGCTGCAGCCACGTCGCGAGCTTCGGCTTGGCCGTGCGCTGCTCCCACGCCTCGAGCGAGCGCAGGATGCCGTCGAGCGCGTCCACCTTGCGCTGGCCCGCCTCGAACGACTGCACGCTCGCGCGGGCGTGGCCGTAGAGGTCCACCTCGGCGGCGAGGACGCGTGCCGCCTCTGCGGGGCGCCCCTGCTCGAACCGGGCGCGGTGTCGCTGGACGAGCTCGACGAACGCGGCGATCCGGTCGGCCGCGCCGCGCGGCAGGTCCGGCACCTCCGCCGCGCGGGAGAGCGCGTCGAAGAGGTGGAGCCCGTGCTGCACCGCCCACGCGTGGACGCGCTCGATCGAGGTGTCGCCGATGCCGCGCGGCGGGACGTTCACGATCCGGGCGAGCGAGACCTCGTCGTGCGGCGCGACGCACACCTTCAGGAAGGCGAGCAGGTCGCGCACCTCCGAGCGGTCGAAGAAGGCGGGGCCGCCGTGGACGGTGTGCGGCACCGACCCCTCGCGGAGCACCTCCTCGATCGGGCGGGACTGCGCGTTCATGCGGTAGAGGACCGCCACGTCGGACCACGCCCGCCCCTCGCGCCGGAGCCGGGCGAGCTCCTCCGCGACGAAGCGCGCCTCGTCCTCCTCCGACGGGAGGCCGACGACGCGGACCCGGTCGCCCGGACCGGCCGAGGTGAAGAGCCTCTTCGGCCGGCGGTCGGCGTTCCGGGCGATCACCGCGTTCGCGCAGGCGAGGATGTGCCCCGTCGAGCGGTAGTTCTGCTCGAGCCGGACCTCCTTCGCGCCCGGGAAGTGCTTCTCGAAGCGCAGGATGTTCTTCACCTCGGCGCCGCGCCAGCCGTAGATGGCCTGGTCGTCGTCGCCGACGGCGCAGACGTTCCGCGCCTCCCCGGCGACGAGCTTCAGGAGCTCGAGCTGCGCCACGTTCGTGTCCTGGTACTCGTCGACGAGCAGGTACTTGAAGCGGCGCGCGTACTTCGCCTGGAGCACCGGGTCCTTCGCGAGCAGCGTGACCGGCCGGGCGATGAGGTCGTCGAAGTCCACCGCGCGCTGCGCCGCGAGGGCGCGCTCGTAGCGCGGGTAGAGCTCGCTCGCGACGAGGTCGTAGTCGTCGCGTCCCCGGACTTCCTCCGCCCCGCGAAGCGGGGCTGGGGAGGGGGCGCGTCCCCGGACTTCCTCCGCCCCGCGAAGCGGGGCTGGGGAGGGGGCGCGTCCCCGGACTTCCTCCGCCCCGCGAAGCGGGGCTGGGGAGGGGGCCCCCTGCCCCGCCGGGCGCGGCACGATCCGCTTCTGCCCGTCGTTCTTCGCGCGCGAGAGCAGCGAGAGCACGCGGTGTGCGTCGAAGGCGCGGTCGTCCACCTTCACCTCGCGCATGCACCGCTTCACGAGCGTGATCTGGTCGGCCGCGTCGCAGATCGCGAACCGCTTCGGCAGCCCGGCGGCCTTGTGCTCCTGCTGCAGCAGCCAGAGCCCGAAGCTGTGGAAGGTCGAGACGAAGACGTCCACCGCGAGCGCGCCCCCGACCGACGCGATCCGCTCCCGCATCTCGCCGGCGGCCTTGTTGGTGAAGGTGACGGCGAGGATCTCCTCGGGGTTCACCCCGCGATGGAGCAGGTAGGCGATCCGGTGGACGATGACGCGCGTCTTCCCGGAGCCGGCTCCGGCGAGGACGAGCAGCGGCCCCTCGGTCGTGGTCACCGCCTCGCGCTGAGGCGGGTTGAGCGTCGAGAGGTCGAGCATCGAGCGGCCTTGCCCCCGGAAATCCACCGCCCCGCGAAGCGGGGCTGGGGAGGGGGTCTTGCCCCCGGAACTCCACCGCCCCGCGGAGCGGGGCTGGGGGAGGGGGGTGCCATCGCACGCCCGCCTGCCCGCGACAAGACTTGACACCGCTCGCCGCGCGGCGCGCCCGAGGCCGCCCTGCGGCGACGTCGCGCGCCCTACGCGCGCAGCGCGACGAGCGCCGCCGCGAGGTCGGCGGGCAGGTCCGCCCGCGCCTCCACGCGCGCGCCGTCGGACGGGCGCGGGAAGGCGAGGCGCGCCGCGTGCAGGGCCTGCCGCCCGATGGCGGGCGACGGGACGCCGTACACGGCGTCTCCGAGCACCGGGAGCCCCGCCTCCGCGAGCTGCACGCGGATCTGGTGGGTGCGCCCGGTGTCGAGCACGACGCGCAGGAGCGCGGCGCCCGCGAGCCGCTCCACGACCTCGTACGAGAGCCGCGCCCGGCGCGCCGAGGCGACCCGGGTCGTGAACCGGCGCGGGTCCGCCGGGCTCCGCCCGTACGCCGTGTCGAGCGCGGCGCGATCCGGCGGGGCGCCGGCGACGAGCGCGAGGTACTCCTTCTCGACCCGCCCCTCCTCGAACGCGCGCCGCAGCGCGGCGAGCGCGAGGTCGCTGCGCGCGAGGAGCAGGCAGCCGCTCGTGTCACGGTCGAGGCGGTGCGCGAGCCCCGGCGCGGCGCGCCCGTCGACGTCGAACGAGCCGAGCCGGCTCGCGGCGCCGGCGACCGAGGGGCCGCCCGCCGAGACGGGCTCGACCGCGAGCCCCGCCGGCTTCGAGACGACGGCGCAGTCGGCGTCGTCGTACAGGAGCACGAGCGCGGGTCCCTCGCGCGCGGGCCCGCCCCGCGGCGCGGGGAGGACGACCTCGATCTCCTCGCCGCCGAACAGCTTGCGCTGGATCGAGCAGCGCTTGCCGCGGATCCGGACGCTCCCCGCCTCGACGAGCGCGCGCGCGCGCTCGAGCGAGAGCGCGAGCGCGCCGGCGACGAAGCGGTCGAGCCGTTCGCCGCGCGCCGCGGCCGGGACGGAGAGGGACTCGGTTCGGGTCGCCATGCGGGGGCCTGTGGGTGCGAGGGCCACCCCGCCTCCTCGCACGCGCGGCAGCGCGGCGCAACACCCGCACCCGAAGGCCGTGCTAGGTTCCGCGCGAGCACTGCGTTCCCGTGGCCGGGAACGGCGACGCCGGCGCAAGGGGAAGTGATGCGGAGCCTCTCGGTCGAGCTCAAGCTCGGGATCGCGGTGCTCGCGGCGTGCCTCGTCGCGGGCCTCGCCGGCGCCGAGCTCGTGGGCGGAATCTTCGCGCGCAACGTCGAGGACGCCGCGCTCTCGACGCTCCAGAACGCGGCGGACGCGTTCGCGTCGCAGGAGCGGAGCGACGTGGAGAAGCTCGCCGCGACGCTCGACGCGCTCCTCGCGAACGACGACCTGCGCGAGGCGTTCGTGGCGCGCGACCGCGCGCGGCTCCTCGCCGCCGCCGCCCCGCTCTTCGCGACGATGAAGGCGCGCGACCGGATCACCCACTGGTACTTCATCGAGCCGGAGCCGGCGCGGACCGTCTTCCTGCGCGTCCACCGCCCCGAGCTGTTCGGGGACCGGGTGGACCGCGCCACGCTCGACCAGGCGATCGAGACCCGCGAGCTCGGCGCCGGGAAGGAGCTCGGGAAGACCGCCTTCGCGCTGCGCGCGGTGCGGCCGTGGTTTCACCGCGGCGAGCTCCTCGGGTACGTCGAGCTCTCCGAGGAGATCGACCACTTCCTCACCGCGATGAAGTCGCGCACCGGCGACGAGTACGGGCTCCTCGTGAAGAAGAAGTTCCTCGACGAGGAGTCCTGGGCGCGCGTGCTCGGCCCGCGGTCGAACACCTGGAACGACCGGGCCGACGTCGTCGTCGTGGACACGACGACGTTCACCGAGGGCATCATCGACTACGCCGGCGAGCTCGAGCTCGTGCCGGATCGCGGGCAGGCGCTCGGAGAGGCGGTCCGCGGCGAGCGCGCCTACGTGCGCGGCATCTTCCCGGTGCGCGACGCGGCGGGGAGGAAGGTGGGCGGGCTGTTCGTCCTCCACGACTACACCCGCCAGCACGCGGCGCTCCGCGCCGGGCTCCTGCAGGCGCTCCTCGTCCTGCTCGGGATCGGCGCGGTGGCGGCGGCGGTCGTCGTCTTCCTCGTCCACCGGCTCGTCTTCGTGCGGCTCGAGCGGCTCAGGCACGCGCTCGAGGAGCACGTGGACGCGGACACGCTCCCCCCGAGCCGGGTCGTGGAGCTCGAGAGCGAGGACGAGCTCGGCCGGCTCGAGGCCCTGCTGCGGCGCGTGCTCTTCCCGGTCCGTTCGCGGCAGGAGCCGGACGGGGGTGCGCCCGAGCGCGCACCGAGCCGCTCTTCCGAGCGCCCGTGATCCCCTCGCGTTGACCTCGCGCAAGGCGCCTCGACCGAACGGGGCGCATCGTCGCTCGCAGGCGGCGGCGGCCAAGGTGGCGCCGCCGGGGAGCAGGGACGATGGGGGGACGCGCAGGCGCGGGCGGCGCCGACGCGGGAGCGCACGGGGAGAACCCGCGCGGGCTCCCCGTCCACGACGTCCTCGTCGCCGTTCCCCTCCGGCACAGGCTCTCGACGAAGCTGCTCGGCATGAGCGCGGTCCTCTCGCTCGCTGCGCTCGCCGGGCTCTGGTACGCCGAGCGGCGGATGCAGACCGACCTCGTGGACCAGCTCGCGCGCTCGACCGCGCTGCTCGGAGACGCGATCCAGACGAGCGCGCAGCAGGCGATGCTCGAGTCCCGCGCGGCGCACGCGTACTCGAACCTCGACCGGGTCGGCGCGCTCGAGGGGATCGAGCGCGTGCGCATCATCGACAAGCGCGGCCGGGTCGTCTTCTCCACCGCGGCGACCGACGTCGGCCAGGTCATCCGTCAGGAGGGGCGCGCCTGCGCGGCGTGCCACCTCGAAGGAGCCCCGCCGCGCTCGCGCGCGCCGGCGAGCGAGCGGTTCGAGATCCTCGGGGCGGGCGGCGCCCGGACCCTCTCCATGATCTCGCCCGTGCACGGCGCGCGCGAGTGCGCCACCGCGGAGTGCCACGTCCACCCGCCCGGGCGCCAGGTGCTCGGGCTCGTGGAGGTGCGGGTCTCGCTCGCGACGCTCGACGCGAACGTGCTGGCGTTCCGGCGGGGCTTCGTCGCGGTGCTCTCGGCGGCGGTGGTCGTCATGGCCGCGTTCCTCTACCTGTTCGGGCGCGCCGAGGTGATCGAGCCGGTCGCGGCGCTCGTGGAGGGGACGCGCCGCGTGGCCCGCGACGAGCTCGACGTCGAGATCCGCGTCCACTCGACGGGCGAGCTCGGGCTGCTCGCCCGCTCGTTCAACGAGATGACGCGGTCGCTGCGGCGGCTCGAGGACGAGCTCTCCGGCGTGCTCTCCGGGCTCGAGCGCGAGGTCGAGTCGCGCACCGCCGACCTGCGGGAGGCGCAGGAGCAGCTCGTCCGCGGCGAGAAGCTCTCCTCGCTCGGCAAGCTCTCCGCCTCGATCGCGCACGAGATCAACAACCCGCTCGCCGGCATCCTCACCTTCGCGAAGCTCGTGTCGCGCACGCTCGCCGAGGGGCCCCCGAGCGACGCGAGCCGCGCCGCGCTCCAGCGGAACCTCGCGCTCATCGAGCGCGAGACGCAGCGCTGCTCCGCGATCGTGCGGAACCTGCTCGACTTCGCGCGCGAGCGGCCCATGCAGCCGCGCCCGCTCGATCCCCGCGCACCGCTCGACGAGGCGCTCTCGCTCGTGCAGAACCAGTTCAAGACGCTCGGGATCGAGATCGAACGCGACCTCGCCGAGGTCCCGGAGGTGGTCGCGGACTTCGGCCAGCTCCGGCAGGCCTTCGTGAACATCGTGATGAACGCGTGCGAGGCGATGGGAACCGCGGGGCGCCTCCGCATCGCGACGCGCGCTCTCGACGACCGCGTCGAGATCACGTTCGAGGACACCGGACCCGGGATCCCTCCCGAGCGGCTCTCGAACATCTTCGACCCGTTCTTCACGACGAAGGAGAAGGGGACCGGGCTCGGCCTCTCGGTCGTCTACGGCATCGTGGAGCGCCACGGAGGCACGATCACCGTCGCCAGCGTGGTGGGCTGCGGCACGACGTTCACCCTCCGGCTCCCGGTCGCGGACGCGCGCGCCGAGCCCCGGCCCGGGCCCGGGGTGGTCTCGGCATAGGGACCCCGCTTCTCCCTCGCAGGAACGGGTGGAAGGGCGCCGACGGTCGCGCCGGCACTACAATCCGGGGGTGCACCGTCCGCTCGTGACGCTCGACCGCGTCGACGTCCGCCTCGCGGGGGCGACCCTGCTCGAAGACGTCTCGCTCGAGGTTCGGGCCGGCGAGGGGCTCGCGGTCGTGGGGCCGAGCGGATCGGGGAAGTCGACGCTCCTCCGCGTGCTCCGCGGCGAGCTCTGGCCGCACCCGGCGAGCGCCGGGAGGCGCCTCTTCCACGGCGACGACGGGCCGTCCGAGAGCCCCATCGGCGTGCGCGAGCGGTTCGCGCTGGTGGCGCCCGAGACGCAGGACGCATACGTCCGGCACGACTGGGACCTGCCGGTCGAGGCGGTCATCCGGTCCGGCTTCCTCGACGTCGTGTTTCCGGCGGAGGCGGCGACGCACGAGCAGGCGGCGCGGGTCCGCGAGGTCGCCGCGCTGCTCGGCGTCGCGCACCTCCTCGACCGCTCCGTCCTGGAGCTGTCACGCGGAGAGGGTCGCCGCGTGCTCCTCGCGCGCGCGCTCGCGCCCGGGCCGGAGCTCCTGCTGCTCGACGAGGGGTGCGAGGGGCTCGACGCGGCCGCGCGCGCCGTCTTCCTCGCCCACGTCTCGGCCGTGCTCCGGGGCGGGACCGCCCTCGTCATGGCGACGCACCGCGAGGAGGAGCTCGTCCCCGAGATCGCGCGGATCGCGGAGGTGCGGGAGGGAAGGATCGTCGTGCGCGAACGGATACCTGGACTTGGACCTGGACTTGGACTTGGACGTTGGACGTTGGACTTGGACGCTCGGACCGCGGACCTGGACCTGGACCTGGACTGCCGCGACAGCCGAGTCGAAGTCGAAGTCGAGGTCGAGGACCACGTCCACGTCCACGACCACGACCACGTCTTCGGGGCAGACCCGCTGTTCGACGTGTCCAACGCCACCGTCCTCGTCGACGGCCGCGCCGTCCTCTCCGGGATCGACTTCACCCTGCGCCGCGGCGAGCGGGTCGCCGTCGTCGGCCCGAACGGCGCCGGGAAGTCCACCTTCCTCCGGCTCCTCGCCGGCGAGGAGCAGCCCGCGACGGGCGCGGTCCGGCGGCTCGGACTGGAGCGCGCGGGCGCGTTCGACCTCCGCGGGAAGATCGGCGTCGTCTCGCCCGAGCTCCAGGCCCGGCACCGGTTCGACGCGACGGGGGAGGCGGTCGTGCTCTCCGGGTTCCACGGGACGATCGGCCTCGCCGAGCCCCCGTCGGAGGGCGAGCGGGCCCGCGCCCGCGCCGCGCTCGGCCGGCTCGGGATCTCGCACCTCGCCGCGCGCCACCTCCTCACCCTCTCCTACGGCGAGCTGCGGCGGCTCCTCCTCGCGCGGGCGCTCGCGCCCGACCCGGCGGTGCTCCTCCTCGACGAGCCGCTCGCCGGGCTCGACGGGGCGGCGCGTGCGTGGGTGATCCGCGCCGTCGCCGACGCCTGCGACGCGGGCGCCGCCCTCGTGACGGTGACGCACCACGCGGACGAGCGGCCTCCCCGGATCACGCGGGTGCTCGCGCTCGAGGCCGGGCGACTCATTTCCCTTCCCCCCGTTCCGGGGCAGGATGACCGCGATGGCCGATTCGCGCAGGAGGCCACCGTCGCCGCCTCGTCTCGCCGCCCGCCCGGGGCCGCGCGACGCGCCCCGCCGCGTCGAGCCGGACCGCCGGGTGGCCGCTCCGGCCCGACCGATCGTGGCGCCGCAGCCGGGCGTCCGGGTCGTCAGCGGGCCGATGTTCATCGACACCAGCGCGGGCACCTTCCAGGAGCTGCGTCCGCCGCCGCCCCCCGCCCTCTCGCGGCGCGAGTTCGACGCCGAGCTGCAGCGGCTCCTGCGCGCCTACGCGTCCGAGGAGGAGAACCCGGGCTCGATGCGCTGCGAGCGCTGCCGGCGCTGCGTGTCGTGCATGTTCTGCACGGACTGCGAGGAGTGCTACCGCTGCACGCACTCGACCGGCTGCACCTCGTCGACGCACCTCACCCACTGCACCGGGTGCACCGGGTGCCACGACTGCGCGTACTGCGTCTCGTCCGAGAACTGCACGCGCTCGAACTACCTCGTCCTCTCCCGCTCGTGCTCGGAGTGCTCGTACTGCTTCGGCTGCGTCGGGCTCGCGAAGCAGGACTTCCACATCCTGAACGTCAAGTACACGCGGTCCGAGTACTTCCGGATCGTGAAGTCGCTCCGCGCGGAGCTCGGGCTTCCCGAATAGCGGGTGCGCCGCCCGCGCCGCGCGCCTATCCTCCCCCGCGATGCGCGCGCTCGTCCTCGTCCTCGTCGTCGGCGTCCTCGGGGGCGCGTCGCGCGCCGCCGCCGCCGAGCCGTCCGCGGGCGACGTCGCGCTCGCCCCCTCCGTGGCGCGCCCCGGGGATGCGGTCCTCGTGCGGGTGGTGCTGCCGCCCGCGGGTCCGCCCCCGACCGGCACGATCGCCGGCCGGCCGCTCAGGTTCTGGACCCACGGGCAGGAGAAGTGGGCGCTCTCGGCGCTCCCCATCGAGACGCCTCCCGGGACGGTCGCGGTCGAGCTGGCCTGGGGCGAGCTCGACGCCGTCCGCTCGGGCGCGACACTCCAGATCGTCGAGCCCGGGTTCCCGTCGAAGACGCTCACCGTCGCGCCGGGGTTCGTGACCCCGCCCGCGTCGGTGAAGGCCCGGATCGCGCGCGACCAGCGCGCGTTCGCAGCGGCGTTCGACCGCCCCTTCGAGCCGCCGCTCTTCACCTCGCGGTTCGCGTGGCCTCACGACGGCGCGCATCGCGGCCGCTTCGGCGACCAGCGCGTCTTCAACGCCACGAAGGCGAGCGTCCACTACGGCCTCGACATCGACGCGCCGCGCGGCGCGCGGGTCCGCGCCGGGAACGACGGCGAGGTGGTGCTCGCGCGCAACTGCTACTACTCGGGGAACACCGTCGTCCTGTGGCACGGGGCGAACCTCTTCACCCTGTACTTCCACATGGACCGGCTCGACGTGCGGCGCGGCGCGAAGGTCCGGCAGGGCGACCCCCTCGGCGTGGTCGGGTCCACCGGACGCTCCACCGGGCCGCACCTGCACTGGAGCGCGAAGGTGGGCGACCTGTACGTCGATCCCGAGTCGCTCATGGGGATCGACTTCGCCTCGGGCACGGCGCCGCCCCGGCGCGCCGGGCCGCCGCCGGCCGCAGCGCCGCCCGCCGAGCCGCCCGCGCCGAGCGCGCCGCCCGATGCAGGCGCGCCGCACGCCGCCGGCCCCGCCACCGCGCCGCCCGCCCCTACCGCCCCCGCTCCGCCGCGATGACGGCGAGCATGGGCGCGAGGAGCGCCGGCGCCGCGGCGACGATGTCGCCGGTCTCGAGCATCCCGTCGCCGCCCTCGAGGTCGGTGACGAGCGCCCCGGCCTCTCGCGCGATGAGGATGCCGGGCGCGACGTCCCAGGGCTTGAGCCGCAGCTCCCAGAACCCGTCGAACCGCCCCGCCGCGACGTAGGCGAGGTCGAGCGCGGCGCTGCCGAACCGGCGGACCGCCCGCGCTCGGCGGATGAACGCACCGAACAGCCGCAGCGGCTCGTCGTGGTTCTGGTGGATGTCGTAGGGGAACCCGGTCACGAGGAGCGACCCCTGCAGCTCGGTGCGCGACGAGTGCCGGAGCCGCTCGCCGTTCAGGAACGCGCCGCCGCCGCGCGCCGCGGTGTAGAGCTCCTCCCGGAGCGGATCGTAGGTCGCGCCGGCCGCGAGCCCGCCCGAGTCCATCACCGCGACGTTCACCGCGAAGTGCGGGACCCCGTGGGCGTAGTTGGTCGTCCCGTCCAGCGGGTCGACGAAGAACCGCAGCCCGCCCGCGCCGGCGCCGCTGGCCCCCGACTCCTCCGCGAGCACCGCCGCTCCCGGGAACCGGGTGGACAGGAAGGCGAGGAGCGCGGCCTCGCTCGCCTTGTCGGCGTCGGTGACGAGGTCGATCCCACCCTTCAGCTCGATCGTCCGGGCCTTCCCCCACTTCTCCCGGAGGACGGCGCCGCCCGTCCGCGCCGCCTCCGCGCACGCCGCCCGCAGATCCTCGACCTCCGCCACGTCCACCTCCCGGGCCGCGCCCGGAGGGAGAATAGCGGACGAAACCTCGCGCCGCCCGCGGCGCTCATCCCACATCCCCGTACCACCGATCGCGCGGTTGCTTGACGCATAGTCACCCCGCCGTCCCTCGGGCCGGGTACACTCGCGCGTGCTCCCCCGCAGTGGGGGACCGAGGAGGGGTAACTTGGAACGGATCGACCCGCCCTGCGGCGCATACGCGCCGTCGCTCGCCAAGCTCGCGCGGCTCTCCGCGCTCGCGGCCGCGCTCGCGCTCGCGGCGCCGGCCGGCGCCGCGCCTCGCTCCGCCGTCGCGCCGCCCGCGAAGTCGCCGGCGCCGCTCGCCCCGTCGCGCCAGGCGCCGGCGCCGGCGCCCGCCGACGTCGCCGCCCCCTTCGAAGGGCCCATCGACCCGACGTGGCAGTTCGGGCCCGCGCTCGGGTTCGAGTTCGGGATGGGCGACCTCGAGTACGACGCGGTGAAGGTCCGGATCGAGGGGCAGCGCGAGATCCGCCGCGTCTCCCCCCTCACGACCGTCTCGTTCGTCGGGTCCCTCGGGATGACGCACCCGTCCGGCGAGGAGTCGGTCCCGGTCATCGTCGATCCCTTCTTCGGGACGATCGTGTCCGGGACGGTCCAGTGGGACGCGAACGTGTTCGAGCTCATCCCGGGCGCGCGCGTCACGTACGCCGCGAACCGGCGCGTGTCGCTGTTCGCGGACGGCGGGCTCGGGCTCGTCTACACGACGACGCGCAGCAACGTCTCGGGCGCGTTCACCGGGTTCCCGCAGCCCGAGCTCGCGACGGGCGGGTTCGGAGGGGTCGTCCGGCTCGCCGGCGGGCTCGTCGTCACGCCGAGCCCCGCCGTTCGCCTCGCCGTCGAGGTGATCGGGCTCCACCTGCGCTTCGGCGACGGCCTCGGGACCGGGTTCGCGGTCCTCGCCTCCCTCTCTCACCGCCTGTGATCCTCGGAGGACCGCAGATGTCCGCACTCGTCCGCAGCGCCCTCGCGCTCCTCGTCCTCGCGGCCGGCACCGGACCGCGGCGGCGCCGGTCTCGCAGGTGCCGCTCCCGCCGCCGCCCGCCGGGACCCTCCCGTCCCGCCCCGCGTCCCCGCGGATCCTCCTCGTCGGCGGCAAGGCTGGCATCGCCTCGCCGCTCGGGAACGGCGGAGAGTCCTCGCCGGTGCTCCAGGTCGAGGTGGCGACCCCCTGGCGCACGACCACGTCCGGTATCTCCGTCGGCTGGGCGCTCGTGCTCCGCACCTTCCTGCCCTCCACCACGTCCCGCTTCGGCATGGAATCCGGCGCGACCGGCCTCGACCTCACGCCGACCGCGCGCGCGTCGGTGCCGCTCGGCCGCTCGAGGGTGAGCTTCCGGACCGAGGCCGGCGTCGGCGTCGTGTCGCGCTGGACCTGGGCGCAGGTCGACACCCGCTTCATCGGCCGCCGGACCGAAACCGGGCAGGAGACCACCGGCGTCGTCCGGATGGGGCTCGCGCTCGACTGGGCGGTCCGGCCGCGGCTCGCGATCGCGATCGAGCCGCTCTCCTACGGTTTCGATCTCCGCGGCAACGCGGAGTGGATCTTCGCCGCCGGCGCGAGCTACCGCCTCTAAGGGACCCGACATGCGCTCGAACCACATCCTCGTGCTGCTCCCCGCGCTCGCCGCGCTCGCGCTCGGCGGGTGCAAGAAGGAAGGCGTGGAGGGCCCGCTCGCGGGCTGCCAGCCGGTGAGCTTCGCGTCGTTCTGCTCGGAGGACGCGCAGTGCTGCTCGTTCGGCTGCGTCTACGGGACGTGCATGCCGAACCCGCTCGAGAACGGCGTCTGCCGCACGGACGGTGACTGCCAGGCCCCGCGGCTCTGCGTCGGCGAGCGGTGCACCTCGGCGGTGCAGTGCGTCCCCGGCGGCGCGCCGTGCAGCGCGCGCGTGTCGTGCTGCAGCGGACAGTGCGGCCTCAACGGCCTCTGCGGCGTGGACCGGGCGCCCACCGCGGTCGCCGGCCCGAACCCGGGCGCTCCCGTCCCGTTCCGCATCCCGATCCAGCTCACGAACGCCAGCACCGACCCGGACACCGGCACGGCGGTCGGTCTCTCGTACTCGTGGACGGTCCTCGCGAGGCCGGCGGGGAGCGTCGCGACCTTCGCGCCGTCCTCCACCTATCCGACGCCGACGTTCACCCCCGACGTCGCGAGCGCGGTCGAGCCGTACCACCTGCGCCTCACCGCCTCGAACATCGGCGGCGCGGGCGCCGACGACATCGTGTTCTACGCGATCAACACCGTCCCCGAGATCGACATGCCGCCGGACGTCCCCGTGTCGACGTACGTGTCGCGCAACGTGTCCATCACCACGACGGCGACGGTGCGCGATGCCGACGGGGGCCCGATCACCTGCACCTGGTCGAAGAAGGGGCCGACCGCGTCCGTGTACACGACGGTCTCCGGCCCGACGGCGTGCGCCGGCGGGAGCGGCGTGGCCGCGACCGGCACCTCCACCTACACGCTCAACGAGGACGAGGCCGGGACCTGGGAGCTCAGGCTCACGGTGGACGACTCGGTCAACACGTTCGCGAAGAGCCGCTTCATCAGCGTCCAGAACGATCCGCCCGTCGCGAGCGCGGGCCCGAAGCGCTACGGCAACCTCGGGCTCGGCGCGATCCCGATCGACGGGACCGCCACCGACGTGAACGGCGACGTGACGAACGGCAACGTGGGCGACGCCGATTTCACGTGGACCTGGAACGTCACCGCGCGCCCCGTGGGCAGCACGATCCCGCTCGGCTACCAGGTCGGGATCGATCCCTCGGTGATGTTCAACCCGGACGCGGAGGGGACGTTCACGCTGACGCTCACCGCGGACGACGGGCACGGCGGCCCCCGCGGTGACTTCGGGACCTCGACGGTGGACGTCCAGGTCGATCCCTACATCCTGCCGCTCGGAGAGGTGGCGGACGCCAAGTACGTCGACGGCGCGGACCGCGTCGTCCTGGTGGAGACCAACCCGGGGAGCTCGTATCAGCTCAAGATCGTGAATCCGGCGGCCTTGCTCGACCCGATCGTGGTGGTGACCCTCGCGGCGAGACCTACCACCGTCGCGCTGAACGCCGGCGGCACGGAGGCGATCGTCGGAGAGGCGGGCGGCCGGTGGCAGAAGGTGACCGGCATCCAGGCGACGCCCGTGGTCGCGACCACCGTCCCGGCGACGACGGGAATCGCGATGCCCGCCGACGTGGTGGACATCGCGCACGGCGGCGCCTGCGCGTTCGGCGTCACCGCGGGCGGCTCCGTGTACCGGCTCGAGCTCGCCGCCTCCGCCGCGCCCTTCTACACCGCCGTGGGCCTGTGCCCGACCTGCACGGCGACCGAGCAGCCGGCCGGCATGCGCGCCGTGACCGCGACCGCGACCGTGGAGCTCACCACCGGCCCCTGGCTGTGGCTGCTGCAGACCGGGTCGGGCCGGCTCGCGCGCTACGGGATCCACGGCAACTGTGACCTCCGCACGCCCGTGCTCCAGTCCTCGTACGGAACGCTGCAGGGCACGAGCGGGCTCTGGCTGTCGCCCGACGCGGCTGATCTCTACACCACGCGGGCGTCGGTCTTCGACGCCGTGAGCCCGACGCTCACCTCGCGCCAGTCCGGTCTTCCAGTCATCCCGGATCACCTGAAGACGACGTCCGTGAGCTCGTCCATCGTCGGAGCCGTCGCCCAGTACACGACGACCGCGCTCGCGACCTTCGCCCGCGATGCGACGCCCGGCTCCGCGTTCGCGGCGGGCGCGACGAAGCCCTTCCCGATCCTGGGCGTCAACGGCAACCCGAAGTCGAACTACGGGCGGTTCGCGTTCGTGAAGTCGGGCGGCGGCGGCTACTTCGCCATCGTCCGGGCGAACATCGGCACCGACGCCGCCCCCATCTGGAAGTGGGGCCTCGTGAACCTCGGCCCCTAGCCAACCCCGTTGCGAGGCGGTCGCCCCGTCGCGGCCGCCTCGCGCTAGACTCCCACCATGCTCAAGGCGCTCGCGGTCCTCCGGACGATCTTCCTCGTGTTCCTGACGGGCTACACGGTGCGGACGCTGCCGTGGGGCTGGTCGCGGACGTTCGACGAGGAGTTCGCCCGCTGCACCGCGACGCGCGCCATCGCCATCCAGGCCGTCTGGATGGCGATCGCCTGGATCGCGTTCGACACCGTCGTGAGCTGGTGGATCGCGACGCGCCGGCCCAAGCTGCCGGTCGCGACCCCGAAGGGCGGAGAGCCGCCCTTCGCGCCGCCCGCCCACCGGTAGTCCGCCCGTCGCCCGCGGGGGCGCCCTGCTCGGCCTCGGCCCCATCCTCACCCGGCTCGGCTCCTGGCTCCACCGCCGGGACGTGTCGGTCTGGTACGACCCGCGCTACCGGCTCCCGATGTCGGGGCTCGAGGCGGTCGCCGGCCTCGAGCCGCGCCGCGCGGACTTCGCCGCCTGGTGGCTGCGGGAGTCGGGCGCGATCGGGCGCCAGGCGCTGCGGCGGCCGCACCGGATCTCCTACGAGAACATGGCGCGCGTCCACGCGCCGGAGCTGCTCGAGTCGCTCGGCCGCCCGGAGACGCTCGCCGCGATCTTCTCGGTGGATCCGAGCGACGTGCCGGTGGACGAGGTCATGACGACGGTGCGGCTCGCGTGCGGCGGAACGCTCGCGGGGGCGCGCGAGGCGCTCCGGACGCGCTCCCCCGCCCTGAACCTCCTCGGGGGCTTCCACCACGCCGGCCCGGCCACCGCGGGCGGGAACTGCCCGGTGAACGACGTGGCGGTGGCCGTCGCGACGCTCCGCGCCGAGGGGTTCACCGGGCGGATCGCGGTCCTCGACCTCGACGCCCACCCGCCCGACGGGCTCGCCGCCTGCCTGGCGGGCGACCCGCAGGTCTGGATCGGCTCCGTGTCGGGATCGGACTGGGGCCCGCTCGAGCGGGTGGACGAGACGGTGCTCCCGGACGGCGCCGGCGACGCCGCGTACCTGGCGGCCCTCGCCGCGCTGCTCTCCCGGATGCCGCGCCCGCGCCTCGCGTTCGTGCTCGCCGGCGGCGACGTGCTCGCCGGCGACCGGCTCGGGCGGCTCGGGCTGTCGCTCGCGGGCGCGCGCGACCGCGACCTGCTCGTCGCGGCGGAGCTCGACGGGGCCGCGACGGTCTGGCTGCCCGCCGGCGGCTACTCCGACGACGCCTGGCGCGTGCTCGCCGGGACCGGGATGGCGGTCGCCACGTCGTCGCGTGCGTCCATCCCCGCCTCGTGCGATCCGATCGCGGTGCGGTTCGCGCGGGTCTCGCAGGAGCTCTCCCCCGCCGCGCTCACCGAGTCCGGCGAGCTCAGCGCCGAGGAGATCGAGGAGGAGCTCGGCATCCGCCCGCGCCGCCAGCGCCTCATCCTCGGCTTCTACACCGCCGCCGGGATCGAGCACGCCTTCTTCCGGTTCGGGATCTTCGACCACCTCGAGCGGCTCGGGTTCCGGCAGCTGCGCGCGGCGTTCGACGCGACCGGGGCAGGCGAGCGGGTCCGCATCCTCGGCCAGTCCGGGGGCGAGGAGCACGTGCTCGTCGAGGCGGTGCTCGAGCGGCGCCGCGTGGCCGGGACGGAGGTGCTGTACGTCCACTGGCTGTCGCTTGCGGAACCCGCGCGCGCAGTTCAGCGACCGGCGCCCGCGCCTCCCCGGACAGGAGGTCCCCGGGCTCGGCCTCGCCCGCGAGATCGGGACGATGCTCGCGCTCATGGCGACCCGGCTCGGGCTCGGCGGCGTGGTGTTCCGCCCCGCGCACTACCACACCGCCTACGCGGCCCGGCACGAGTTCCAGTTCGTCGACCCCGACCGGCAGGGCCGCTTCGAGGCGCTCGTGCGCGACCTCGCCGGGGTGCCGCTGCTCGAGGCGACGGTGGCGCTCGCGGAGGGCAAGGTGCGCCTCGACGGCGCGCCGTACCGCTGGGAGGCGGACGAGATGGTCTACTGGCTCCGCGAGTCGCCGATCGAGGCGGGCGAGGTGGAGCTCGAGCGCGATCGGGTCCGGTTCAGCTACGACCGGACGTGAACGTCACTCCGCGAGCATCCGCCGCACCTCGCGCTCGACCTCGTCGCCCGAGGCCCGGTCGTACCCGAGGTGAACGGCCCGAACGACCCCGGCGCGATCGACGAGCAACGTCGTCGGGAGCCGCGTCACGTCGAGCTTCTCCGCGAGCGCCCCGCCGCCCTTGTCCCACAGCACCGGCAGGCTCACCGGCGTCCGCGCGACGAACTCGTCGATGGCGGCGCGGTCCTCGTCGAACGACACGGCATAGACCTCGACGCCCTCCGCGCGGTAGTCGGCGGCGAGCTTCTCGAGGAACGGCAGCTGGTCGCGACACGGCTCGCACCAGGTCGCCCAGAAGTCCACCACGGTGACGCGCGCGCCGCGCGCGGGGAGCCGCACCTCGCGCCCGTCGAGCCCCTTCGCGGTGAGCTCGAGCGTCTTCCCGACGAGCGGCGAGGCGCGCCACGACGAGCGCGGCCCGGCGCACCCGGAAGCGGCAAGCGCGGCGAGCGCGGTCACGAACAGGGCATGTCTCATCGGAAACATGATAGTCCGAACGTGCCGCTCGGGGGCGTGGCCTGATCCCGCTCAACACCGGGCGGGGTGACCCGTGGGAAGGTCCGCGCCCGAACCTCGGAGGTCTCGATGCGCTTCCCGACCCTGCTCGCCCTCGCGCTCGCTTCAACCGCCGCCGCGGCGCGCGCGGACACCATCGAGGTCTCCTCGACGACCCTGCTCAACCTCGCGCGGCAGACGCGCGGCGGTGCGGCCGGCCAGGACTGGGAGCTCGCCTCGGTCGCGCCCGCCTTCGAGATCCTGTCCTTGACGGCGCGCGACGTCCGCAACGGGTTCGCGGACGATCTCACCTTCGTCCTCTCCACCTGGGCGTCCTACGACATCCGCGATCGCCGCTGGGACAACGGAACCCAGAGCGACCTCACCGGCGACCTCGTCACGGCCTACGCGCAGGGCCGGCTCCTCCGCCGCAGGCTCACGCTCGCGCCTCGGGCGCACGCAGGTCGCGGCCGGCGTGGCGCGCTCGCTCCAGCTCGACGGCGGTCAGGCCGTGCTCCTCCTCCCGGGCGGCTTCCGGGTGACGGCATACGCCGGCTCGCCGGTCTCGCAGCGCTTCGCGACGCGCAGCGGCTACCGGAGCTGGAACCCCGCCGGCGGCGACCTCGCCGCCGGTGGACGCGTCGGCTATTCGCTCGCGCTCCCGGGCGCGCCCGGCCGCGGCCTCGAGCTCGGCGCGTCGGCGAACCTCGTGAGCGACGGCGGCGATCCGGTGCGGCAGGAGGTCGGCGCCGACGCGCGCGTCGCGCTCGTCGACCCGCTCGTCGTCACCGCGTTCGCGGCCTACAGCCTCCCGGACGCCCGCGCCTCGGAGGCGGTGCTCCGCGCGAGCTGGAGCTCGACGCGGCGCCTGCTCGTCGAGGCGGACTACCGCTACGTCGCGCCGGACCTGCTCCTGTCCCGCAACTCGATCCTCTCGGTCTTCTCGGCCGAGCAGCGCCAGGCGGTGGGCGGCGGCGCGACCTTCACCGTGGCGCGCGGCCTCCACGTCGGCGGCTCCTACCACGCGGTCGTCGAGCCGGGCGCGACCGAGAGCGCCGCGAACGAGCTCGGGCACGAGGCCGACGCCCGCGTCGAGTGGACCCGCGCCCGGATGCTCGCCGGGCTCGAGGGCTTCTTCCTCGACGCCGTTCGACAACGGCTACGTCGGCGGCCGCGCCTTCGGGCGGGGCGACCTCGGGCCGCGCCTTCGCCGCGCTCGACCTGCTCCTCCATCGCTTCCGCGAGGAGGTGAACGGCGAGCGCCTGGCGGTCGACCGGCACGCTCTCGCTCGGGTACGAGCCTCCTCCCCGGCCTCTCGGCGGTCGTCTCCGGGCGCGCCGGCGTGACCCCGTTCATGGAGCAGACCTTCGAAGCTGCTGGTGAAGCTCGCGTACAACGAGACCTACCGCCGGACGGAGGTGCGGTGATGAAGACCCGGCTCGCCGTCCTCGTCGTCGCCGCCGTGACCGCCGCGGGCACCGCCTGCGGCTACAAGCCCTGCCAGGAGGCCGATCTGGACGAAGCAGCCCGCGTACGTCTTCCCGCACGGGACCCACGTGGACGCCGACGTCGCCTGCACGCGCTGCCACGACTGACGAAGGCGACGAGGCTCGACCCCGCGGTCCGCCACGTGCGGATCCCGGCGAGACGCCGTCGAAGCAGAAGGGCTGCGCGGACTGCCACGACAAGGAGCCCGAAGGCTGAAGCTCCCGGCGCGCGACGCGCGCGTACCGGGTCAGCTTCTCGCACGCCGGACCACCTGCCGCGGGTGAAGGCGACTGCAAGAAGTGCCACGTGAAGCTCCCGGATCGAGCGAACGAGCGCCGACCGCACACGCCGCCGATGGCGACCTGCACCGCCTGCCACGTCCACCAGCAGGCGTTCGCGGAGGCGCGCTGCACGCCCTGCCACGTGGACCTGAAGGGCTACAAGCCCGAGACGGCGTTCAAGCACGAGGGCGCCTGGCTCGCGATCCACGGCGCGCTCGCGCGGCCGAGCGCCGAGAGCGTGCGCGCAGTGCCACGACCAGACCTACTGCGCCGGCTGCCACTCGCCCGCGACCGCCGCCGACGCGGCTCGAGAACACTCTTCCCCGAGCGCGTGGACAGCGCCTTCATCCACCGCGGCGACTACGTGTCGCGCCACATGGTGGACGCGGGCGCGAGCGCCGTCGAGCTGCCGGCCTGCCACGGCTCGCGCGTTCTGCGACGCCTGCCACGCGGCGAACGGGCTCTCCGCGGCGACGGCGGAGACCGCGCTCCGCGACCCGCACCCCGCGGGCTGGAGCAACATCGTCCCGGGCGACGGCGGGCAGCACAAGCTCGCCGCGCGGCGCGACGTCTCGTCGTGCGCCGCGTGCCACGACCAGAGGCGCGCAGTCGCACCTGCGTCGGGTGCCACCGGGTCGGCGGAACGGTGACGAAGGCCCCGCACCCGCGGAAGTTCCTCGACTCGCACGACCTCGACGACACGCGCGAGAACGCGATGTGTCGCGCCTGCCACTAGGGACTGACGACCCCTGCCTTCGGGGCGGTCGTCCGCGAGGCGCTTCGTGTCTTCGCCGGCGCGGTCCGGTCGTGCTCGCGGCGTCGCGCTCGCCGCGGTCGCCGCCTCACCCGAGCCCCAGCGCCCGGGGGTGATGGAGCACCTGGACGACGAGCCCCTCGGGCCCCTTCACGTACAGCGAGCGGGCGCCGTCGCGGTGCGTCCGGGGGCGGGCCACGAGCTCCGCGCCGGCGGCGTCGAGCCAGCGCTCCCACCCGTCCACGTCCTCGGCGGCCGCGACGAAGATTCCGAGGTGATCGAGGAGGCCGGGCCCGCCAGCGTCCTGCGTCCGGTGAAGCGCGACGTCGTCCGCGTCGCGGCGCAGGTAGACGTTGTCCGGGTCGGGGCGCCACGCGACCGTGTAGCCGAGGACCCGCACGAAGAAGTCCTCGGCCGCGGCGAGATCCCGCACGCGCAGCGCGGCGTGGCGCAGCCCGAGCGAGGGCGGACGGGTCGCAGGCATGCGGGATCGGTAACGGCGCGGACCCCGCCGCGCTCAGCGCCTGCCGAGCGCCTCGAGGACCTTCCCCCAGATGCCCCCGAAGGCGCCGTTCGACATCGCGACGACGACGTCGCCGGGGCGTGCCGCCGCGACGAGCGCCGGCACGAGCTCGTCGACGGTCGCGAACGTCCGCGCCGGCCGACCGCCCGCGCAGAGCGCGCGCGTCACCGCGTCGAGGTCGAGCCGCTCCGCCTCGGGGACCCGGTCGGTCGGCGCGGGCCGCAGGAGGAACACCTCGGCCGCGTCGCCCCAGGTCTCGGCCGACGCGTAGTCGGCCTGGTGGAGGTTGCGCCGGCTCGTGTTGGAGCGCGGCTCGAACGCGGCGAGCAGGCGCGCGCCGGGGAAGCGTGCCGCGGATCGCCGCGAGCGTCTTCTCGCACCGCGCGCGGGTGGTGAGCGAAGTCGTCCACGACGACGACGCCGCCGGCGGTGCCCCGCACCTCCTGCCGCCGCTTCACGCCGCGGAAGGCGGCGAGCCCCGCCGCGATCTCGCCGGGCGAGAGGCCGAGCGCCGTCGCGGCGGCGGCGACGCCGAGCGCGTTCTCGACGTTGTGCGCCCCGCCGACCGGCAGGTGGACGTCGGCGAGCGCCGCGCCCTTGCGGACGAGCGTGAAGCGGGCGCCGTCCGAGGCGAGGCGTGAGGCCGCGCGCCTCCCAGTCGGCGCCCCGGGCGATCGACGGCGTAGGTCTCGACCGGCGCGCGCGACCGCCGCGCGATCCGCACGACGCTGTCGTAGCTCGCGCACGCCGCGAGGAACCCGTCCGCGGGGAGGAGGTCGGCGAACTTCTCGAACGCGCTCTCGTAGTGGGCCTCGTCCCGGTAGATGTCCGCGTGGTCGAGCTCGCAGCTCGTGAAGATCGCGGTGCGCGGCCGGTAGTGGAGGAACTTGGGACCCTTGTCGAAGTAGGCGGTGTCGTACTCGTCGCCCTCGACGACGAAGTGCGGCCCCTCGCCGAGCCGGAAGTTCGAGTCGAAGTCGCGCGTGACGCCGCCGACGAGGAAGGACGGATCGCGGCCGGCGTGGTGGAGGAGCGCGCCCATCATCGCGGAGGTGGTGGTCTTCCCGTGCGTCCCGACGACGACGACGCCGTGGCGCGGCGCGAGGAAGCGCTCCCCGAGCGCCGCCGGGAACGAGACGTGCGGCGAGCCCGCGCTCGCGCATCGCGACCGCCTCCGGGTTCACCGCGCCGGACGACGTTGCCGACGACGACGAGGTCGGGGCGCGCCCGATCGAGGTTCTCGGCGCGGTAGGGCGTCATGACCTCGATGCCCCAGCGCTCGAGCTGCGTGGACATCGGCGGGTAGACGTTCTCGTCCGACCCGGTGACCTCGTGCCCCGCCGCCTTCAGCATGCCGGCGAACGATCCCATGCCGGTGCCGGCGACGCCGATGAGGTGGATCCGCTTCACGCTCGACCAGTCGATCACGCGATCTCCTCCTCGACGTGGACGTGGTCCTCGCTCTCTGGTCCTGAGCGTTCGACATCCGCGGACGAGGTCGAAGTCGAGGTCCAAGACCACGACCAGGTCCACGTCCACGTCCACGTCCACGACGGCCGCAGCCGCGGCGCCGGGTCTACCTGATCCCCAGCGCCTCCGCCACGACATCGTGGAACCGCGGCCTGAACGCCCGGATCGCCTCGTTCTCCGCCGACGGGTGGACCCTGTTCGTGACGAGGGCGACCACCACCTCGCGGTTCACGTCGATCCAGAGCGACGTGCCGGTGAAGCCGAGGTGGCCGATCGCCCCCCAGCCGCGCCGGCCGAGGCGGGTACCGAGCGACGAGCCCTCGGACGACGGCGTGTCCCACCCGAGGGCGCGGGTCGAGCCGGGCGTCGCGTCGCGCCGGGCGAACTCCGCGGCGACGTCCGCCGGCACCGGCGACGGGCGGCCGCGGAGCGCGTCGAGCCAGGCCTGCCCGAACGCCGCCACGTCGAGCGCCGTCGAGAACACGCCGGCATGCCCCGCGGCGCCGCCCATCGCCCAGGCGTTGTCGTCGTTCACCGCGCCCTGGTTCACCTCGTGGCGGTGCTCGCACCGCTCCGTTGGAGCGAAGGCCCGTCCCGCGCTCCGCGCGAGCGCCTCCTCCGGCGCGAGGCCGTCGAGGAAGAAGGTGGACGTGAGGCCGAGCGGCCGAAACACGCGCCGCTCCGCCAGCCGGGCGAGCGGCTCGCGCAGCACCTCCTCGATCAGGAAGCCGAGGGTGAGGAACCCCGGATCGCAATACAGGGCGCGCGTACCCGGCGGCGCCTCGAGGGGCTCCGCGAGCACCGCGGCACGGACGAGCGCCTTTCCGCGGGCGAAGGGGTCGCGGAGCGCCGCGAAGGGCGGGCGCACGCCGGGAGGCTCGAACGCCGCGCCCGCGATCGGGTCCGCGGCGGCGAGCTCGAAGTACGGCCGCCAGCGCGGAAGGCCCGACGCGTGCACGAGCAGGTGGCGCAGCGTGACGCCCTCCTTCCCACCCGCGTCGAAACCGGGCAGCCGCGGCGCGACCGCGGCGTCCAGCGAGAGCGCGCCGTCCTGCACGAGCTGCGCGACGAGCGTCGTCGTCGCCATCACCTTGGTGAGCGACGCCACGTCGAAGAGGTCGTCGCGCCGGAGCGCGCGCGGCCCCGGTGCCGGCAGCTCGCCGTGCCAGCTCGCGTGCACGAGGGCCCCGCCGCGGTACACGGCGGCGCTGAGCGCCGGCGCCACTCCCGCGCGCCGCCCGGCCTCGAGGACTCCCTCGACCGCGGCGAGCACCGCGGTCACGCAGGGCCCCGCGCCGTCCAGCCGTCGAAGAGGAGGCGCGGCGGCCCCTCCTCTCCCGGCGCCGGCGCGACGAGGGTCGCGCGCGGTCCGAGCGGCAGGGCGAAGTTCGCGTCGTCGTGGCCGGCGGGGAGCCCCTCGACGGCGGGGACCCCGAGGGCGAGCACCGCCTCGCGCACCACGTCCGCGGCGAGCACCCCCGCGTCGTCGCACTGGACGAGCTGACCGACCGCGACCCCGGCGACGCGGTCGAGCGCGCCGGCGAGGCGGAGCTGGGTGAGGCACCGGTCGATCCGGTACGGCCTCTCGCCCACGTCCTCGAGGAACAGGATCGCCCCCTCGAGCGACGGCGCGAACGGCGTGCCGGCGAGGTGCGCCAGGATCGTGAGCGTGCCGCCGACGAGCGGACCCGAGACGCGCCCCGGCCGGATCGTGCGCGCCGCGACGAGCCCCGCTCCGGGCGCGGGCACGTCCCACGGACCGGCCCCCGGTGCGTCGCGGAACAGGACCGCCTCGAGCTGGCGCACCGCGTCGTCGGGGGCGCGGCCGAGCTGCGTCACCACCGGGCCGTGCACCGTCGCGAGCCCCGCCCGGTTGAGCGCGGCGTGGAGCGCCGTCACGTCCGAGAACCCCACGAGCGCCTTGGGGCGTTCGAGCAGCGGGGCCGGATCGACGGCGGGCAGGATCCGCATCGCGCCGTACCCGCCCCGCGCGCAGAAGATGGCGCGCGCCTCGGGGTCCGCCACCGCCTCGCGCCACTCCTCCGCCCGGCGGGCGTCGTCGCCCGCGAGGTAGGCGCGGCGCGCCGAGAGGTCGGCGCGCATGCGCGGCTGCAGCCCCAGGCGGCCGGAGAGCACCTCGAGCCCCCGCTCGAGCGCGGCGGGGTCGAACGGGCTCGACGGCGCGATGATGCGGACCGGGTCTCCCCTGCGCAGCGGCGGCGGAAGGATCACCCGGCGAGGATAACTCCCGGTCCGCCCTACCGCGAGGAACCGCTGAACGCCGCGGCGCGGCGTGATCCCCGTCCCACCCCATCCGTGAGCGCCCGTCGTGCCGCGCCCGTCTGGTAAGGTCGAGCGCATGAGTCGTTGACCGGCCGTGACCGGTTTTTCGGCGCGGATCCCCGACCCAACTCTTAGATTCGCCGTAGGTAGTTGGAGGAGGCGCCCGTGATCAGCCCCAAGCCCGAGCTCGAAGGTGAGGTCTTCTACCCGTCGCAGGAGGTCCTGTCCCAGGCTCACGTGAAGGACTGGGACGCGCTCGCCCGCCGAGCCGGCGAGGACCTGGAGGGCTTCTGGGCCGCCGAGGCGGACGAGCTCGAGTGGTATCGCAAGTGGGACAAGGTCCTCGACGACTCGCAGAAGCCCTTCTTCAAGTGGTTCAAGGGCGCGCAGACGAACATCGTCCACAACTGCCTCGATCGTCACCAGCGGACCTGGCGGAAGAACAAGCTCTCGCTCGTCTGGGTCGGCGAGAAGAACGAGGTCCGGACGTACTCGTACTTCGCCCTGAATCGCGACGTGTCGAAGTTCGCGAACGTCCTGAAGGCGATGGGGGTGAAGAAGGGCGACCGCGTCACGATCTACATGCCGCGCATCCCCGAGATCGTGATCGCGATGCTCGCGACCGCGAAGATCGGCGCGATCCACTCGGTCGTGTACGGCGGGTTCTCGGTGGACGCGCTGCAGGGGCGGATCGAGGACTCCGAGTCGAAGGTGGTCGTCACCGCCGACGGCGGCTTCATGAACGGCAAGATCGTGGAGCTGAAGAAGACGGTGGACGACGCGGTCCGCCGCTGCCCCACCGTCGAGACGGTCATCGTCGTGCACCGGACCGCGCACGAGATCCGCATGGAGCCGGGCCGGGACTACTGGTACCACGAGCTCATGAAGCTCCCCCTCGCCACGGGCTCCTGCCCGACCGAGGTGATGGAGTCGGACGACCCGCTCTACGTGCTCTACACCTCGGGCACGACCGGCAAGCCGAAGGGGCTCGTCCACGCCCACGGCGGCTACCAGGTCGGCATCTACTCGACGCTGAAGTACGTCTTCGACATCAAGGACGAGGATCGCTGGTGGTGCGCCGCCGATCCGGGCTGGGTCACCGGGCACAGCTACATCGTCTACGGGCCGCTCCTCATGGGCGCGACGACGTTCATGTACGAGGGGGCGCCGACCTACCCGTACCCGAACCGCTGGTGGTCGCTCATCGAGAAGTACGGCATCACGATCCTCTACACCGCGCCCACCGCGATCCGCGGCCTCATGCGCTTCGGCGAGTCGTGGCCGAACCGGCACGATCTCTCGACGCTGCGGCTCCTCGGCTCCGTCGGCGAGCCCATCAACCCGGAGGCGTGGAAGTGGTACCACCGCGTCATCGGCAAGGGGCGCTGCCCGGTGATGGACACGTGGTGGCAGACCGAGACCGGCATGTTCATGATCACGCCCGTCCCGACGATGCCGCTCAAGCCGGGCTCGGCGACGAAGCCGTTCTTCGGGCAGCAGGTGTCGATCCTCGACGATGCCGGGAAGCCGGTGCCGGACGGCGAGGAGGGGTTCCTCGTCCTCGAGAAGCCGTGGCCCGCGATGGCGACGACCGTCTACAAGGACCCCGACCGCTACGTGAAGACGTACTGGTCGAAGTACCCGGGCCGCTACATGGCGGGCGACGCGGCGAAGCGCGACAAGGACGGGTACTACTGGGTCATCGGCCGCACCGACGACGTCATCAAGGTGGCGGGATACCGGCTCGGCACCGCGGAGATCGAGAGCGCGCTCGTGTCCCACCCGGCCATCGCCGAGGCCGCCGTCATCGGGCTCGCGCACGAGGTGAAGGGGCAGGCGATCCACTGCTACTGCCTGCTCCGCCAGGGGTTCAAGCCGTCCGACGAGCTCGCGGACGAGGTGAAGACCCACGTCGCGCAGCACCTCGGGCCGATCGTCCGGCCGGAGCGGGTCAACTTCGTGGACTCGCTCCCGAAGACCCGCTCGGGGAAGATCATGCGGCGCGTCCTCAAGGCGCGCGCGCAGGGGCTGCCGGAGGGCGACATCTCGACGCTGGAGGAGTAGCGGAGAGGGACGGCCCCGGGGCTCCCCGGGTGCCCCGCGGTTCGATCCCCCGGCGCGCGGCGGTCTGAGCGATACTCGCGCGCCGATGCCGCCCCCTGCCCCGCTCTGGCGACGCCCGCGCACCCAGCTCTACGCGCTGACCGCGGTCGTCTGGGTCCTCGTCGCGGCGGTGCTCTTCGCGGCCTCCGACGCGCTGCTCCCGTTCATCCTCGCCGCGCTCGCGGCTTACGTCATCGACCCCCTCATCGCGCGGCTCGAGCGCCTGCGCACGCGCGGCCGGTCGCTGCCGCGCTGGGGTGCGGTGGTCGTCGTGTACCTCTTCCTCGCCGCGGGCCTGTACGTGCTCGCGGTCTCGATCGTGCCGCAGATCTACCGCGAGGCGGTGCGCGGGCTCCTCGAGCTGCGCGAGTTCCTCGCCGGGCTCGGCCCGGACAAGATCGAGGCGTGGGCGCGCTCGATCGACGCGTTCATGCAGCGGTACGGGATCCCGGTGGACGTGCTGCCGGGCGAGGGGGCGCGGACCGGGGCGCGGCTCCACGTGGACCTCGCCGCGGGGCTCGCCGACACGCTGCGCGAGGCGTCCGCCGCCGCGCGCGGTCGACTCGGCGACGTGGTCGCGCTGTCGCGCAGCCTGCTCGCCGGGACGGTGAAGACGATCTTCTTCTTCGTCCTGCTCTTCATGCTCACCGCGTTCATCTCGATGGACGCGCCGCGCATCGTCCGCTTCACCGAGTCGCTCGTGCCGGCGTCGGGGCGAACCGACCTGCGCCGGCTCCTGCACGCGATCGACACCGGGCTCGCCGGCGTGGTGCGCGGCCAGTTCACGATCATGCTCCTCAACGGGGCGCTCACGCTCGTGGGCCTGCTCGTGCTGCGGATCCCCTTCGCGTTCGCGCTCTCCGCGATGGCCACGCTCCTCTACGTCGTGCCGATCTTCGGGACGATCCTCTCCTCCCTGCCGATCGTGCTCATCGCCCTCACCGCGGGCGGGCTGACGCAGGGGCTCCTCGCCTTCGCCTGGATCCTCGTGATCCACGCGCTCGAGGCGTACGTCCTGAACCCCAAGATCATGGGGGACGCCGCGCGCATCCACCCGGTGCTCATCGTGCTCGCCCTCGTCATCGGTGAGCGGAGCCTCGGGATCGTCGGCGCGCTCCTCGCGGTCCCGATCGCGAGCGTCTTCGTGGCCGTCTTCCGCTTCCTCCAGCGGAAGCTCGCGGAGCTGGAGGAGCGCGCCGGTCCGCTCCACGCCGCCCCGCCCCCCTCTCCACCGGACGCGGCCCCGTAGCGCCGCAGACCAGCGAAAGGAACGCCGCCATGAGATCCGCCCTCGCCCTCGCCGCCGTCCTCGCCGCCCTCCCCGCCGCCGGGCGTGCCGCGGAGCCCGCCACCCAGCCGCCGGCGCCCGCTCCCCAGAAGAGCGCCGCGCCCGCCGAGAAGAAGGGCCCGGCCGACCTCGACCGCAGCCTCTACGCGGTCGGCCTCTCCATCTCGAAGAGCCTCGAGGTGTTCCGCCTCTCCCCCGCGGAGCTCAACAAGGTCGTCCAGGGGCTGAAGGACGGCGCCGCCGGCAAGCCGAAGTTCCCGCTCGACGAGAAGGCGCAGCAGGCGGTGAACGACCTCGGGCGCGCGCGCCTCTCCGCCGCCGCCGACCAGGAGAAGGGGAAGGCCGCCGGATACCTCGCCGCCCGCTCGAAGGAGAAGGGCGCCGTGAAGACCGAGTCCGGCGCGATCGTGATCCCCGTGAAGGAGGGCACCGGCGCTTCTCCGACCGCGGCGGACAAGGTGAAGGTGCACTACACGGGCAAGCTCGTGGACGGGAAGGTCTTCGACTCGTCGGTGCAGCGCGGCCAGCCGGCGGAGTTCCCGCTGAACGGCGTCGTGAAGTGCTGGACCGAGGCGCTCCAGAAGATGAAGGTCGGCGGGAAGGCGACCGTCGTGTGCCCGTCCGAGATCGCGTACGGCGAGCGGGGCTCGCCGCCGGTGATCCCGGGGAACGCGGTCCTCACCTTCGACATCGAGCTCCTCGACATCGTGAAGTAGGGGCCGCCTGGCCCGCTGGCATGGCGCCGCGCTCCGGCCTCCGCCGGGAGCGTTGCGCCGCCCTGCCCGGCCGGCAAGATCGGCGACATGCCCGACGAGATCGTCCTCTACGGAAACGACCGGTTCACGAGCCCCTACGTCTTCTCCGCGTTCGTCGCGCTGAAGGAGAAGGGGATCCCGTTCCGCCTCGAGCTGCTCTCGCTCGAGCGCAAGGAGCACGAGCGCCCCGAGTACGCCGGACCGTCGCTCACCGGGAAGGTGCCGGCGCTCCGGCACGGGGACTTCTGGCTCGCCGAGTCCTCGGCGATCGACGAGTACGTCGACGAGGCCTTCCCGCCTCCCGCTCATCCGGCGCTCTACCCCGACGACCCGCGCGGCCGCGCGCGCATCCGGATGGTGCAGGCGTTCCTGCGCAGCGACCTCGGCCCGCTCCGGAGCGCGCGTCCGACGGCGAGCTTCTTCCACGGGGAGCCGGTCGCGCCGCTCGGCCCCGAGGCGCGGGCGTCGGCGGATCGGCTCGTCCGCATCGCCGAGCAGGTGCTGCCGCCGGGCGCGCCGTTCCTCGCCGGACGGTTCACGCCGGGTGACGCAGATCTCGCGCTCATGCTCATGCGGCTCGTCGCGAACGGCGATCCCTGCCCGGAGCGGCTCGCCGCGTGGGCGCGCGGGATCTTCGCGCGGCCCTCGATCCGGGAGTGGCTGTCGCGGACCGGGTGGCGCGAGCGGTAGCAGCCGAGCCCAGTTGCCCTGATTGCGTCGCGAGGCGCGCGATGGCGTCGGCGAGCCGGGCACACGAGGACCGAGCAGCGGAGGCGTACCTGAAAGGTACGTCGAGCAGCGCAGGGACGACGAGATCAGTACTCGCGGCGAAGCCGCGCTCCGCGTCGGGGGCCCCCTGGGGGGGGCTGCCCGGCGCAGCCAGCCAGCGTGCGCCGCAGCAGCGAACCAGGGCAAGTGGTCTCGGCCTGAGGGGGCTACCGCAGCCGCTTCCAGTAGAGCACCTCGGCGACGTCCGGCAGGACGAGCCCGGGCATCGCCCCGACGCGCGCGTAGCCCTCGCGCTCGTAGAACCGGATCGCCCCCTCGTTGAAGTCCGACACGAGCAGGAAGGCGTTCGGAGACACGCGCGCGGTCTCGGCCTCGAACGCGCGGAGGAGCGCGACGCCGGTCCCCTTCCCCGACGCGCCGGGGAGGACCGCGATGAGCCGGAGGTACCCGCCGAGCGCGAGCGTCCCCGAGGTGAGGAACCAGGCGACGCCTCTCGCCGCCCCTTCCTCCTCGGCGACGAGGAGCCCCTCGCCGCGCGCGCGCGCCGCCTCGAGCGCGCGGGCGAGCGCCGCGGCGTCCCGGCCGTACCGCACCATCAGCGGGAGGTCGGCGAGCCCCGCGGCGATGGCCGGGACCTCGGCGGGGGCGATGGGGCGGACGTTCACGGCGAGATCCTATCGCTTCGCGGGCGCCCGCGTCGCGACGAAGCGGTGGGGTGTCCGCGCCGTCCGTCAGCGCCGGGGCAGGAGCGGCACCGCATCGAGCCCGTCCCACACACGGAGCGTCGCCTTCTCCCCTGGCCCGAGGTCGAACCAGAGCCGGGCGAGGCCTCCGTCGTCCTCGCGTCCGCCGAGGGCAGCGCCCTCGAGCGCGACGTCGAGCCCGGCGGCCGGCAGCGCGACGGTGAGCGCCTCGACGGCCTCGGCGCCGCGGTTGTGGACCTCGGCCGAGCCGTCGGGTCGATAGGTGACCTCCACGTCGGCGAGCGCGCGGAGCCGGTCTCCCGCCTCGGCCCACGTGAGGGACGCGATCCGGCCCGCGCGGACCCGGGCGGCGAGCCGCGCGAGCGCCGCGTCGAGGGCCGGGTGGATCGCGAGGCTCCCCTTCGCGTCCAGGACCACGAGCCGCGCGAGCTGGTCCGCCGACTGCGTCGTCCGGGCGGACGGCCCGAGGTAGGTGTGCGCGACGAAGAGCCCGCGCTCCCGCTCGAGGCGCTCGAGCTCGGCGTCGGAGAGGGCGGCGCCGAGCTCGGCGGGCGCGGCATGGAACATCGACGACCGGAACACCCACAGCCGCGGGTCCTGCGGCAGCGGGAAGATGGCGGGGTGCGCCTCGGCGGGGTCGCCGCCCAGCAGGTTCACGACCCGCGTGCCGGCGCGGCCTTCCACGTCCCCGGCCGCCCAGATCCAGTCGACGCCGCCGTTCACGAGGAGGTCGCGGATCCCGAACGGCGCGTCGGTGCCGGCCCCGCGCGCCGAGACCGCCTCGCAGTTCGTGTAGGGCTGGTGGTCGACCCAGGTGCGCGGACGCCAGCGCGCCACGGCGGCGAGCCCCGCGCTCACCGCGTCCCGATCGTCGCGCTCCGGCGTCACCGAGTGCAGCGCCACCTCCGAGCCCGCGCCGGTGAGGGCCTCGGCGAGGAGCCGGATCTCCGGGTCGTCGAGCGCGCCCCGGCGCGCGTGGACGAAGAAGGTCCGCGTGATCCGCAGGCCGCGCCCGAGCAGCCCGGCCCCGATTCCCCCCTCGGCGCGAGGATCGGAGCTGCCCCAGAGCACCGCGCGCAGCGCGTCCGGATCGGTCCGGTCGGCGTGGTCGGTGATGACGACGGCGGCCCGTGCGCCGGCCGCCCAGCGCTCGACCACCGCCGGGCGGATCAGCGCCGCGGTCGCGACGGGGTAGAGGGTCGCGCGCGCGAGGTCCTCGTCCCCGGCGGCGCGCGGGACGCCCCGGACGGCGCGGCGGACCTCGAGGTCGGCCCAGCGCACGGGCTGCTCGGTCGCGTCGGGCAGCCGCTCGCGGCAGGTCTCGTACGTCGAGAACGGCCGCTCGTCCGCGTCGTCGAGGAGGAGCGCCACGCGCACGCCGCCCGGGACCGGCTCGGCGCGCGCCCCGACGAACCCCGGGCCGCCGGCGAGCACGGCCGGCCCCGCCGCGACGAGGATCGGGGTCCCGCGCCCCGGCCGCAGCGCTCCGGTCAGCGGCCCGAAGGCGAGGTCGCGCCCGACCGCGCGCGGCGCCCCGGCCCACCCGAGCACGAGCGCCGCCCGCTCGAGCGACGCGGGCACGAGCCACCGGAGCGACACGGAGATCGCGCGCGCGCCTCCGTCGATCGGCGCGAGCCGCACCGACGCCTCCACCTCCGCGAGCCGCGCCGTCCCCTCGAGCGCGCCGTCGCTTCGCGTGCGCCACGCGAGCGGCGGCGTGGTCGCCCCGCCCGCCCCGGTCCGGAGCTCGAGGGCGACGGAGAGCGGAAGCTCCTGTCCGCCGAGCGGGAGCTCGAGCGCCGGCGCGGCCGCGGTGACGAGGGCCAGGCAGGCGAGCGCGTGCACGCTCCGAGGATGCCGGTTTCGCCGGCGCGATCAAGGGGGGGGCCGGCGCGGGCCGGCGTCGCACACGTCGCAGAGCGGCCCCGACGCCTCGAGGCCGAGCCGGTCCTCGAGGTAGCGGTGGAGCGGGTGCCACCCTCCCTCCTCGTCCTGGACGCGGCCGCAGCCCTCGCACACGCGGATGACGCCGGGATCGGCGAGGAGCTCGTTCGCGTCCTGGAGGGCGAGGATCACGTACGGAACACCGTCGTGCTCGAACGGCGCGGCGACCGCGAGGAGGTGCAGGTCCGCCGGGGTCCCGCCCTCGCTGCGGAGCACGAAGCCGCGATCGCGCGCCGCCTCGCCCGCGAGCGCTCGCCCGACCGAGCGGTGGAACGTGCAGCTCGCGCAGCGGGTGCCGTCGCCGCAGCCGTCGGGTCCGCGCGCCTCGACGCACGAGAGCGCGTCGCCGAGCTTCACGCCCTCGCGCGCCCCGAGCATTCGGCGCGCCGCCCCGTTCGCGTGGACGATCCGGAACGCGCCGTCGACGACGAGGGTCGCGACGGGGTGCGCCTCGAGGATCGCCGCCCCGAGCTGGCGCGGCGCGACCCCGGGTCTCGGTGCGGGCGTCTTCACCATCGTCACCCTAACCCCGCGGCGACCTTCGGGCCTCGCGCAGCGGCCGGGAGCTCAGCTCTCGACCGCCCGCTTCAGGCCGAGGGCGAGATCGTTCAGCGCCTTCGCCTCGGTCGCGACCGCCTGCGTCGAGGACATCGTCTCCTGCGTCGCGAGGTAGATCTCGTTCATCGCCTTGAGGACCTGATCGATGCCGTGGTCCTGCTGCTGGGCGACGCTCGCGATCTCCTTCGCCGCCTGCGACGAGTCGCGGAGCGCGTGCGCGAGCCGGCGGATGGTCTCGCCGGTCCCGGAGGCGACCGACGCCCCCTGCTCGGCGCGCCGGATGCCCACCTCGGCGGCGGTCATCGCGGCGAGCATCGCCTTGTGCACCTCGGCGAGGATCCCCTTCACCTGGACGGCGGCGCGCTTCGCCTCGTCCGAGTGGCTGCGCATCTCGTTGACGACGTCGGAGAAGCCCTCGCCGGAGCCGGACTTCGCCGAGTCCGCGGCGCGATCCGCGAGCTTCTGGGAGCGATCGGCGATGTAGTTCACGACGGAGGCGATCTCGAAGATGTCGCGCATCCGGCCGTTGAGCCCCTCGATCTTGCCCGAGAGCGCCCGCACCTCGTCGGAGAGCTTCGTCATCTCGCCGAGGGACGT
The DNA here is from genome assembly GCA_963736795.1 of uncultured delta proteobacterium. GTDB lineage: Bacteria > Myxococcota > Myxococcia > Myxococcales > Anaeromyxobacteraceae > Anaeromyxobacter. The sequence continues at coordinate 235,491 of CAVTRF010000006.1, forward strand.
CTCGACGGCGGCGATCCCCTCGACCGACGCCTTCTCCCCCTGGCGCGCGAGGCCGATCACCGTCTCGGCGGTGAGCGCGGCCTTCGTCGCGGTCTGGCCGAGGTGGCCCATCGTCGCGGTGGTCTCGCGCACCGACGCGGCCGTCTCGGCGGTCATCGACGAGAAGGACGACACGGTCGAGAGGAGCGCCTGCGCGGCGGTGAAGAGCTCGGAGGCGGTCTTGAGGTAGCCCTCGCGGCGCGCCTCGTCGAGGCCGAGGATCTGGTCCTGGGCCCGGCCGACGAGGCTCGCGAGCACGGCGAGGAAGAAAGGCGCCGTGTCGACGATCCAGAGGAGGGGAGAGCTCATCTGCGCGAGGACGAGGGCGCTCGGGCCGAGACCGTAGCCGCGCGTGAACGCCTCGATGATCGTCCCGATCACGGGGAACAGGAGGCCGAACCCCGCCCCGTAGATGACGTACCTGCGCGAGTACATGGACTCCCCGTGCTCCCGTCGAGAACTGCGCCATTCTGCACCGGGGACGGGTGCGCTGGCCAGATCGGCGCAGCGGGCACCATGTGGTCCACCGTCGCACTCGCGCGCGCGCTGCGCGCGCAGGCGCGACCTCACCGGGGGATGACCACCCGCGGGTCGGCGCAAGACGGCGCGCCTCGGACCTGCACCTCTCCTCCGACTTCCCGCCGATCTTCCGCGTCGACGGCGACGTGACTCCCGAGCCCGCCCGGTGGCGGCCCTGGACCGCCGCGGTCGTCGCGCGGGCTTCGTCTATCGAGTGCGCACCCGCCGCTCCCGCGGGAGGTCCGCGGCTGGCGCTCGCGCGGGCCGCGCGGTACACCCCCTGCTCCCCCATGATCGTCGCCCCGCCCGTCCCCGCGACCGAGGCCCCGCTCGCCGCGCTCCTCCCGCCGCCCGGCGAGACCCTCGCGCCCGACGCGGTCCTCGATCGGTTCTTCGCCTGGGTCGCCGCCTCGGGCCTCACGCTCTACCCGCACCAGGAGGAGGGGATCCTCCACCTGCTCGACGACAAGCACCTCGTCCTCGCCACCCCGACCGGCTCGGGCAAGTCGCTCGTCGCGACGTTCCTCCACTTCCTCGCGATGTCGGCGGGGAAGCGCTCGTTCTACACCTGCCCGATCAAGGCGCTCGTCAACGAGAAGTTCTTCGACCTCTGCCGACTGTTCGGCCCCGAGAACGTCGGGATGATGACGGGCGACGGCGCGGTGAACCGTGACGCGCCCATCGTCTGCTGCACCGCCGAGATCCTGATGAACCTCTCGGTGCGCGAGGCGAACCCGAGCGCCGACTTCGTCGTCATGGACGAGTTCCACTACTACGGCGACCGGGAGCGGGGCGTCGCGTGGCAGGTGCCGCTGCTCGTCCTCGAGAAGGCCCGCTTCCTCCTCATGTCGGCGACGCTCGGCGACACGAAGGTCGTGGAGGCGTCGCTCCGCGAGGTGACCGGCCGCGAGGTCGCGGCGGTGCGCGGCACGGCGCGCCCGGTGCCGCTCGAGTTCGAGTACCGCGAGACGCCGCTCCACGAGACCATCGAGGAGCTCGTCTCCGCCGGGAAGGCGCCGGTGTACCTCGTGAACTTCACGCAGCGTGCCGCGGCGGAGCAGGCACAGAACCTCATGTCGGCGAACTTCTCCTCGAAGGAGGAGAAGGGCCGGATCGCCGAGACGCTGCGCGACGCGCGGTTCGACTCGCCGTACGGCAAGGAGCTCCAGCGCTTCCTGCGCCACGGGATCGGGCTCCACCACGCCGGGCTCCTGCCCCGCTACCGCCTCCTCGTCGAGAAGCTCGCGCAGGGCGGCCTCCTCAAGGTCGTGTCCGGCACCGACACGCTCGGCATGGGCGTGAACGTGCCCATCCGCACGGTGCTGTTCACCCAGCTCTGCAAGTACGACGGGGAGAAGACCGCCGTCCTCTCCGCCCGGGACTTCCACCAGATCTCCGGGCGCGCCGGCCGGAAGGGCTTCGACGAGCGCGGGTTCGTGGTGGCGCAGGCGCCCGAGCACGTGTGCGAGAACCGCCGGCTCGCCGAGAAGGAGAAGACGACCGGGAAGAAGCAGGTGAAGAAGCAGCCGCCGCAGAAGGGGTACGTCCCCTGGGACCGGAACACCTTCGAGCGGCTGCGGGAGAAGGAGCCCGAGCCGCTCGAGAGCCGCTTCGACCCCACCTTCGCGCTGCTCGTGAACCTGCTGCAGAGCGAGACGGCCCAGGTCGGCGGCGGCTACGGCCGGCTCGTCGAGATGATCGGCCGCTCGCACGGGAACGACTACGTCCGCTCGCGCCACCGCCGCCACGCCGCGCAGCGCCTGCGGACGCTGCGCGCCGCGGGGCTCGTCGAGCTCCGGCGGGTCGACGGCTTCCGCGGCGGCTTCCTGCGGCCGGCTCCCGGGCTCCAGCGCGACTTCTCCCTGTTCCAGACCCTCGCCCTCTACCTGCTCGACACGCTCCCCCGCATCCCGGCGGACCGCGAGACCTATGCGCTCGACGTCCTCTCGATGGTGGAGTCGATCCTCGAGGACCCGGACGCCGTCCTCTGGAAGCAGCTCGATCGCGCGAAGGGGCTCGCCGTCGCGGAGATGAAGGCGAAGGGGATGGAGTACGACCAGCGGATGCTCGAGCTCGAGAAGGTCGAGTACCCGAAGCCGAACCGCGAGTTCGTGTACGCCACCTTCAACGAGTTCGCGGCGAAGCACCCGTGGGTCGGGCAGGAGAACATCCGCCCGAAGTCGATCGCGCGCGAGATGGTCGAGAAGTTCATGACCTTCGCCGACTACGTGCGCGACTACGAGCTGCAGCGCTCGGAGGGCCTCCTCCTGCGCTACCTCACCGACACGTACAAGACGCTCGTCCAGACGGTGCCGGAGGCGTACCGGAACGAGGAGCTGCTCGACGTCATCGCGTTCCTGCGCGCGACGGTGCGGGGCGTGGACTCGTCGCTCCTCGACGAGTGGGAGCGGCTGCGCGATCCGGCGTTCCAGGCGGCGCCCGCCGCCGACCCGCGCGCCGCGCTCGGCCCTCCCCCGATCTGGGCCGACCCGCGCGCGTTCGCGGCGCGCCTGCGGAACGAGCTGCACGCCCTGCTCGTCGCCCTCGCCCGCAAGGACTGGGAGGCGGCGCGAGCGGCCCTCGCCCCCGGCACGGAGTGGACGGCGGCCCGTCTCGAGGCGGAGCTCGCGCCGTACTTCGCCGAGCACGAGCGCGTCGACACGACTCCCGCCGCACGCCGGCCGCAGCACACGTTCGTGAAGGAGCTCGCGCCGCGCCGCTGGGAGGCGGTCCAGCGGATCGTGGACGAGGCCGGCGAGGTGGACTGGGCGATCGTGTGCGAGGTGGACCTCACCGGGCCGCACGATCCGGACCGGCCGGTCCTCACGCTTCTGCGGATCGGGGAATAGCGGGAGCGCGTCAGGTCGCGGTCGAAGGGCAGCGTGAACCGCCGCCTCGCCGCGAGCGCGCGTCTCCGTCCGGGCGCTGCCCGGGGAGGGTTCCTCGCCCCTCGGCTCGGCCAAGCCGCGACCGGGCGCCGTAGGTCGTGCGGGCGCCGAAGCGCAGACGCCGGCGCACGTCCGCCCGTGCCGCCTCGCGCGCGGCGGTGACCGTCTCACGTTGACGGTGCAGTGGGAGGCCCGTACCGGAGGCGCTCGGCGTCACGGTCCGTGCACGCCGGCTCCGCACTTGGCGGCGGGTCCGTCCGCAGCGGCCGAGGCCTCGCTGTCGGGGCGAGGACCGCTCCCCGGCGAGCGCGCCCGAGCCCGTCATCTCGCGGTCGAACGACTTCGAGTGAGAGCGTGAACGACTTCGAGTGAGAGCGTGAACCGCATGACCTACGGGGTCACGGCCTGAACGTCGCGTCGGGCAGCGCCTTCGGGAACTCGACCTTCTCGAGGATGGTCTCCCCGGTGGACCTTCCGTTCGCCCAGTTCTGCTCGCGGAAGGCGACCGTGACGCCGTTCACCTTCCGGAAGTCCGAGTAGCTCGTGACGAACTCGAGCGGCATCCCGGGATCGCGGGAGGCGCCGCGCGAGCGCACGATGAGCGCGGTGCGCAGATCGATCGAGGCCTCGACGACGAGGCCGGGCGCGGGCTCGAGGGCGAGCACCCGGACGCGGACGCCGTCCACCTCGCCGGTCCCCCGATCCTCCACCTTCTCCTCCCAGGCGGAGAGGAGCGCGGGCAGGTCGAGCCGCGCGGCCTGCAGGAGCATCGAGGCGAGCCGCGCGCTCTCCACCTCCTCGCCGTCGCGCCACCCGCGTCCGCCGTCGAGCACGCGGATCTCGGGGGGCGAGCCGGGGAAGGCGATCTCGACGCGCAGCCGGCCGGGCCGCGCATGGGCCCGGACGATCCGCCCTTCCTGGCCCGGGTGGAGGAGCGAGGTGACCCGCCCCTCCTGACGCGTCACGGCAGCCCGGACGAGCGCGTCCTTCCCGCCGTACGCCGCGGCCGAGCGGCGAACGAGCGCCGCCACCTCGCCGGCCGCAGGCCCGCCGCCGGGGCGAGCCGCGGCCGCGGCGGGCGCGGCGAGCGCCGCGGCGAGGAGGGTGACTGCGAGGAGCGGTGCCGGCACGAACACCTCCCGGCGGGCGAGGGCCCGCCTTGCCGCGGAGTCTCCACCCCGCCCCGGACGCGGCGCAACCTCGGATGCCGGAGCGCCCCGGCGGAGCCACCGTGAGCGCGTGAACGCGATCGAGCTCGTCGGCTGGCTCAGCTCCGGGATCCTGCTCGCGACGCTCGTGCACCAGGTGCTCAAGCAGTGGCGCGAGGGCTCGAGCGAGGGCGTGTCGAAGTGGCTCTTCATCGGGCAGATCGCCGCGTCGCTCGGCTTCATCCTCTACAGCGTCCTCGTCGCGAACTGGGTGTTCGTCGTGACGAACGCGCTCATCCTCCTCGACGCGATCGTCGGGCTCGTCATCGTGCTGCATCACCGGCGGCGGGCTCGGGCTGCGCCGGCGGGTACGTGACCCGGCGCCCCTCGACGCGCGCGAACGGCGTGAGCCGGTGCGGGCGCGTCCGCCCGCGGCCGGTGATGTGCTCGACCACGACGCCGCGCGCGAGCAGCGCGTCCGCGAGGAGCGAGCGGTGGCATCGCCAGGGCACCCCCTCCGCGCACATGATCGCGACCGGGCCGTCTCGCGCGAGCGCGCGGAGCTGGCACAGCCCCTCCTCGAACTCGGGCGTCTGCATGTGGTCGGCGTAGCCCCGGAACGAGGCATTCCGCCAGGCCGCGTTCTCGAGGGACCCCTTCCGCGCGCGCCGCAGCCCGCCGAGCGGCGGCAAATGGACGTAGCGGATCCCGGCCCGCGCGAGCGCGCGTGCGAGCGCCGGGCCCTCGAACTGCGGGTTCGCGCGCGAGCGCGGGATGGTGCGGACGTCGGCGAGCGTCACGACCGCCGAGGCGGCGAGCAGCTCGAGGAGCTCCTCGATCGGGCGCGTGGAGTGTCCGATCGCGAGCACCCGCGCGCGGCCCCATCCGGGCGCGGCACGCAGCTTCGTCGGCGGGCGGGCTCGCACGTCCCGGTTCTTGCCGCGGCGGGGCAGCGCCCGCCATCTCGAAGGCGTGCGCGTTCGGGGCCCGTTGACATCCACGCGACTTTGGCGGAAATGTGCCCGAGATGCTGACAGCCAAGCCGACGGACGGCCGCAAGAAGTGGCCGCGGGGACAGAAGTTCACGCTCTCGGCTACCGGAGCGGAGTGCGAGGAGGCGTACCGCACGGCGCTGCTCGGCTCGCGGGCAAGCGGGCGGAGCGCCCTCGAGGCGGCCCTCGCCGCCTGGGCCACCCCACGGCAGCTCGCCGCGGGCGACGGCGTCATCCTCACCGAGCTCTCCGGAAAGCGGCTCGGCCTGTCGCACCTGTGCGAGGCGCTCGAGACCTCCGGGATCGCCCACGACGAGGTCCGGGCGGCCATCGGCCGGCTGGTCGACGCCGGGATCGTCGAGCCGGTCCCGCTCGCATCGCAGCAACCGGCGCGCAGCGACCCGTACCCGCCCCTCACGCCGCGCCGCTGAAGCCGAGCGTCAGTCGAGGTCGCGGCGCGAGGCCTTCCGCTCGCCGCGGTGCTTCTTCGCGGCGAGCCGGCGCTCCTTCGATCCGCGGGTCGGGCGCGTCTCGCGGCGCGGCTTCGGCCGGCGCGCGAGCGCGGTGAGCCGCTCGCGCAGCCGCTCGAGCGCAGCCCCGCGGTTCTGCGCCTGGCTCCTCCGCTCGGTCGCGGTCACGACGGTGCCGGTCGTCCGGTGGACGAGCCGGACGCCGCTCTCGGTCTTGTTCCGGTGCTGACCACCTGGGCCGCTCGCGATGAAGAACGTCTCCTCGCACTCCGCGGCGAGCGCCGCGTCGGCCAGCGCGAGCGCGCGCCGCGCTGCGGCGCGGATCTCCTCGGGCACGTTCACGGGCTCCTCCGGTTCCGGCGATCGGCGACGATCCGGCCGTCCACGAGCTCCAGCTCGACGTCACGCCCATGGGTACACCGGGTCGACAGCGCGCTGCCAGACGAACCGCTCGGGCGCGGGCCGCACCGCGTCCGCTCCCGGGCCGCGCGGGCGGCCGAGCGCGAAGCGCACGACGCGGCCGGCGACGCCGATGCTCACGTTCATCCCCATGAGAGCGCTCACCTACGACGGACCGTCCCGCGTCGCGGTGCGGAACAAGCCCGACCCGCGCATCGAGCACCCTCAGGACGCGATCGTGCGGGTCTCCGCGGCCGCGATCTGCGGCTCGGACCTCCACCTCCTCCACGGTCTCATCCCGGACACCCGCATCGGCGCGACCTTCGGCCACGAGTTCGTCGGGACGGTCGAGGAGGTCGGGCCGGAGGTGACCGGCATCGAGCGGGGCGACCGGGTGCTGCTGCCGTTCCAGATCTTCTGCGGCGGCTGCTTCTACTGCGAGCGCGGGCTCACCGCCTGCTGCGAGAACACCAACCCGGCGAGCGACGTGGCGGCCGGTGTGTACGGGTACGGACACCTGACCGGCGGCTACGACGGGGGGCAGGCCGAGTACGTCCGCGTACCGTTCGCCGGCGTGGACGCCGAGAAGGTCCCGGACGACCTCGACGACCTCGACGCGCTGCCGCTCACCGACGCGTTGCCGACCGGTTATCTCGCGGCGGAGATGTGCAACCTGAAGGGCGGCGAGACGGTGGTCGTCTTCGGCGCCGGGCCGGTCGGGCTCTACGCGATGAGGTCGCTCTGGCTCATGGGGGCGGGGCGGGTCATCGCCGTCGACCACGTGGACTACCGGCTCGACTTCGCCCGCCGCTGGGCGAAGGCCGAGACGCTCGACTTCAGCGAGGTGGACGTCATCACCACGGTGAAGGAGCTGACCGACGGCCGCGGGGCCGACGCGTCCATCGACGCGGTCGGCTGCGAGGCGGCGAGCTCGCCCCTGCAGCGCGCGGTGGGCGTGTACGGGAAGACGGTCGCCGGCTCGGCCGCGGCGCTGAACTGGTGCTTCCACGCGACGCGCAAGGGCGGAACGGTCTCGGTGGTCGGCGTGTACGGGCCCCCGTTCAACCTCGTCGACTTCGGCACCGCGATGAACAAGAACCAGACGATCCGGACGGGGCAGTGCAGCGTGAAGCGCTACCTGCCTCACCTCATCGAGCACGTCCGCTCGGGGCGGATCGACGCGAAGGCGCTCTTCACGCACCGCCTGCCGCTCGAGCGCGCGCCGGAGGCCTACCACACGTTCGCGCAGAAGAAGGACGGCTGCATCAAGGTCGCGCTCTTCCCGAACGACACGCTGCACTGAAGGGGGGCGCATGGACACGACCCAGACTCGCACTCCGCGCGCCGCGAAGCCGGCGGGCGCGGGGGTGGACCTCGATCCGGCGCGGCGCCCCGGGGTGCCGAAGGAGCGGGCGCCGGCGCGGTGGCCGAACACCCGGTACCCGCCGGCGGGGATGCAGGGGAGGTCTTCGACGCCGAAGCACGGCCGTCGGCACAGGCCGATGCCGCCGGTCTTCAGCACGGCGGTCCCGCCGCGCGGGATCTCGGGGGCGATCCGGATCTTCGCCTACCGCTACCCGGACCACTACATGCGCCACTGGACGCTCCTCCTCTTCGCGGACCGCGTCGAGTCGTGGGGCACGCGCTCATGGCGGCTGCTCCGGGTCGGCATTCCGGCGATCGCGATCTTCCTCGGCGCGCGCGCCTTCCTCGACCGCCGCTGACGCAGCGTGTCGAGCGCGGCGGTCGCGCGAGGCCGCACCGAGAGTGCACCGATCGGGTGCGGACCTCATTCGAGGACTGCCGAGCCACCGGGCACGCACCCATGCTCCGCGCCACCCCGCTTTCCAGAGGAGTCGAGATGCAAACCCGGGCTCAGCTCGATGCGGTCATCCCGCTCGTCCACGGAACCGTCTCCATGCTGCGCGGCTCGACCCGCGCGCTGCGCGAGGTCGCGTCGGGCGACGTGCCGGCGGATCCGCTCGTGCGCGCGGCACTCCGCGCCGGGGTCGTGGACACGCTCTCCGGCCTCGAGTCCCTCATGCGGACGCTCGAGGCGGTGCGCGAGAAGCTCGGCAGCAGCGATAGGGTAGCGGCCCCGACACGAGGCGTGGTGCAGCGACGCGCGGCTCGTGGACACGCGGGGGGAGGGCGCCATGGCGCGGCGGCGTCGTCCGTCCTACCCTCCGCCGCGTGTCGCGCCGCGGCGTCCCCGTCACCGACTCCTCCCGCTGGGTCTTCAACCGGCTCGCCGCCGACTACCGGCGGCGGCCCGGCTACCCACCGGCGCTCGTCGAGCGGCTCCTCGCGCTCGCAGGCGGGGCGGGCGGCACGCATCGCCGACCTCGGCGCGGGAACGGGTCACCTCGCGCTGCCGCTCGCTCGCGCCGGCGGGCTCGTCCACGCCGTCGAGCCCGCCCGCGCGATGCTCGACGTCCTCTCCGCGGACTCCGGCGGGCTCGAGGTCGTCCCGGTCCACGCCGCCGCGGAGGAGACCGGCCTCGCCGCGGGCGGCTTCGACCTCGTCGTCCTCGCGGACGCCCTGCACTGGGTCGATCCCGAGCGCGGGGGCCGCGAGGTGGCGCGACTCCTCGCGCCGGAGGGAAGGCTCGCGGTCGTCGTCCCGGCCCTCGCCGACACCCCCTTCCTCCGCGCGCTCGCGGAGCTCCTCGCCCGCGCCAACCCGAAGGCTCGCCCCGGCCCGCCCCCGGTCACGCGGCTCTTCGCCGCCGCCGGGCTGACGGCTCCCGTCGAGGAGCGGTTCGTGGACGAGGTGCCGCTCGACGAGGACGGCCTGGATGCGGTGCTCCGATCGCTCTCCTACGCCGGCCCCGCGCTCGGGCCGGCGGCGCTCGCGCGGCTCCTCGCCGACGCGCGCGCCGTCGCGAGGCAGCACGGCGGCGCGGTGTGGCGGCGGGACCTCGCGCTGCACCTCTCCCCCGCGCCCTGACGCGGGCGGCGAGCCGACCCTGGCGCCCCCGAACGAAGAGCGGCGGCCGGGCGCCGAAGCGCTCCAGCCGCCGCGGAGCGAGGCGGGGTGGGCGCCCGCCTCGCTCTCCTGCACCCGCCCTCGTGACGCCGACCCGGAGGGGAGCGGCGGCCGTGGGCGGGCGCCTAGTGGTCGGTCCCCTCGATCTCGAGCTCGTCCGCCGCCCACGCGCCGCCGCTCACGTCCGAAGCGCTCGCGGCGCGGACCTTCACGACCGTGACGCCCGGCGTGACCGCCGCGTAGAAGGTGCTCGCGGACACGCCCGCGTCGCCCGAGACGAGGTGGTACCCGTTCACCGGGCTGACGTTCGCGGTCGTGACGTCGAACCCGAGCACGGTGAAGGACGGGTGGAGCGGGTCGGCGCTCGACTTGGCCGTCACGACGGCGCGGACGAAGGCGCGGCTCGCGTTCCCGCCGGAGGGGTCGACGATCCGGTACGCGACGAGGTCGGTGCCATGGGCGGCGAGCAGGGCGCGCACCTCGATCCGCGCGCCGTTGCCGAGCGTGCCCCCGAAGTCGTCGTCGAGGTAGGAGGGGATCTGGACGAGCTTGCCGAGGATCGTCATCGACGTGCCGGTGTAGCCCGAGACGACGCCGGTGAGCCGGACGCCGGGGCGGAACGAGATGCGGTGTGCGTGCAGGATCCCCTGCGCGTCGAGCGACCCCTCGGCCTCGAGCTTCGCGCCGGGGATCACGTCCGCCGCGGTGCCGAGCTCGTACACCGTCGCGCCGTCGGTCTCGACCGTCACGCCGTCCACGACGAAGCGGGAGCCGGAGCCGCTCGTGACGTAGCCCTCGAGCTCGGCCTCGCCCTCACCGAGGCGGTCCTCGAGCTGGATCGAGGAGGCGACGAGCGTCGCGATGACCGGCGGCGTCCCGGGGACGGGCGCGGACGTCGTGTGGACCTCGACGGAGCTCCCGTTCGCGAGGCTCGCCGTCGGGACGGCGCTCGTGTCGACGACGTACCAGCTCGCCGCGTCCGGCGTGAGCCGCAGCTCGAAGGAGGTGGCGGAGAGGTTCGCGACGAAGCCCTTCACGTCGAGGTCGTGGTCGTTGGCGGAGCTGCCGTCGTCCTGCCGGCGCGACACGTCGAGCCGCGAGGCCCGCAGCCCGCCGTGGTCGTCGAGGGCGCCCGGGATCCCGGCGACCGGGACGCCCGACACGGCCACGACCGAGCCGACGCCAATCGCGTCGAAGCCGCCCAGCCGGTCGTCGAGGTGGGCGGTGTCGTCGACCTGCACCCGCGTGCCGCCGACGACGACGAAGTCGGTCCCCTTGTCGTCCACCCTCCCCTCGATCCCGTGCTCGAACTCGATCTCGGTCGCGGTGCCGGTCCGGTCGTCGATCCGGCCGTGGACGGTCACGACCATCCCGACCCGCAGGTCGTCCGCGCCGCGAGGCGCATCGTCGATCTTCACGATCGCGCCGGCGGTCGAGAGCTGGATGCCGTTCACCTCGATGGCGCCGGCGCTCGTCGCCGTGATCGCCCCGCGCGCGACCTTCGGCCCGGCCGAGCCGGTCCCGGAGGAGCTGGGGGAGGAGCTGCTGCTGCCGCAGGCGGCGAGGACGACCGCGACCACGGCGAGGAGAGTGACCTTCGAGGGGGTGACGTACGCCATGGCTGCTTCCTTTCGGTGCGGGGTGCGGTTGCCGCGCCCCTTCACCGGGGATGACTCCCGACGGCGTTCCGCTGGGACAGGCCCCCTTGGGCCGTCCGGGAGGCGACCTGACGTGGACGCCTCACCCACCGAGGCGCGGGTGCTCCTCGCGCCAGCGCAGCACCGCGCCCACGCGCTCGTCGCGCTCCGCCGCGAGGTGGCGGCGAACCGCCACGTCGAGCCGGCGATCGGCGAGGAGGATCGCGCCGTGGGTCTCGGCGGGCTCGAAGCCGCGGGACAGCTTGTGCTCGCCGCCGGCGCCCCCCTCGAACACCTGCACGCCGCGCCGGATGCACTCGTCGATCGAGTGGTACAGCGCGACGTTGAAGTGGAGGAACGGGTGATCCTCGATCGCGCCCCAGTACCGGCCGTAGAGCCGGACGCGCGAGGCGAGGTTGAACGCCATCGCGACGAGCCGCCCCTCGCGCCGGGCCTCCACGATCTCGACCGCGTCGGGCATGCCCGCGAGGAGGCCCTCGTAGAAGCGGCGGTTCACCCAGCGCATCCCCCACGCCATCTTGTCGGTGGAGGCGCGGTGGAGCGCGAAGCACTCGCGGGCCCACCCTGCGGGATCGCGCGAGAGCTCATCGCCGCGCACCGTGCGGATGGCGATCCCCTGGGAAGCGGGCGCGGCGCGCTCGCGCTTGATCGCGTTCCGGCGCTTCGACGGGAACCGGGCGAGGAACTCGTCCACCGTCCGGTACCCCTCGTTTCGCCAGTGGTACTGGAAGTCGACCCGGACGGCGAGGCCGAGCGCCTCGAGCGTCTCGACCTCGTCCGCGGCGGGGAAGGCGACTTGCAGTCCGCCCATCTCCTCCTCGGCGACGAGGGCGCGCGCGCCCGCGACGAGCGCCTCGGAGAGCGCCGCGCGGTCCTCGCCCCCCGCGACGAGGAGCCGACGCCCCGTGGCGGGTGTGAAGGGCACGCCGAGGAGGAGCTTCGGGTAGTACGCGACGCCCGCGCGTGCCGCGGCCGAGGCGAGGTCGTAGTCCCGCGAGAAGTCGCCGTCCGAGTCGGTCCGCGCGTAGGCGGGCGCCGCGGCGACGAGCCTGCCGCCGCGCCGGAGCGCGAGGTGGCGCGGAGCCCACCCGGTGCGCTGCGAGACGCAGCCGCTCTCCTCCGCCGCGGCGAGGAAGGCGTGGCGGACGAACGGGCTCGCGACGTCGGCCTCGTGCGCGAAGAGCGCGTCCCACTCGGCGGCCCGGATCTCCGCGATCGCGGCGTGGACCGTGAGGGAGAGGCCGGGCACACCCCGTTCATAGCCCCCGCCCTCGCCGGGGCGCAACGCAGCCCGCGAGGGTATCGGCCCACCCTCCAGGCCCGCTCGCCGTTGCGACCTTCCGCCGTTAACTAGAAGGGGGTGCGCCTCGCGACGGCACGGGACGGGAGCCGCGACGGCCGGCTCCTCGTCGTCCGCAAGGACGGAGAGGCCGCCGCGCCCGCCGACGGCATCGCCCGCACGCTCCAGGGCGCCCTCGACCGGTGGGACGCGTGCGAGCCCGCGCTGCGCGCGCTCGCCGGGGACCTCGACGCGGGCCGGGTACACGGCGAGCCGCTCGATCCGCGGGCGCTCCTCTCGCCGCTGCCGCGCGCGTACGAGTGGGTGGACGGCTCGACCTACCTGAACCACATCCGGCTCGTGCGCCGCTCGCGTGGCGCGGCGCCGCCCGCGACCATGGAGACGGACCCGCTCGTCTACCAGGGCGGCGGCGGGATCCTGCTCGCGCCGACCGAGGACATCCCGCTCCCCGATCCGGCCTGGGGCCTCGACTTCGAGGGCGAGGTCTGCGTCGTCCTGGGCGACGTGCGCCAGGGCACGCGCGCGCCGGAGGCGGCGCGCTGCGTCCGCCTCCTCTGCCTCGCAAACGACCTCACCTACCGCAACCTCGTCCCGGGCGAGCTCGAGAAGGGCTTCGGGTTCTTCCAGTCGAAGCCGGCGACGGCGTTCTCGCCGTTCGCCGCGACGCCCGACGAGCTCGGTCCGGCGTTCCGCGACGGTCGCGTGCACCTGCACATCACCCTCCGCTGGAACGGGCGGCAGGTCGGAGACCTCGACGCCGGGCCCGACATGCACTTCTCCTTCCTCGAGCTCGTCCAGCACCTCGCGAAGACCCGCGCCTTCACCCCGGGCACCCTCCTCGGCAGCGGCACCGTCTCGAACGCCGGGCAGGGGCGCGGGTTCTCGTGCATCGCCGAGCAGCGCGCCCAGGAGCTCGTGGACCACGGCGCGCCGCGCACGCGCTTCATGCTCGCGGGCGACACGATCGAGATCGAGATGCGCGACGGCACGGGCCGGAACCTCTTCGGCACGATCTCGCAGCGGGTGGTGACGCCATGACCCTGCGGCTCTACACGTACTGGCGCTCCTCCTCCGCCTGGCGCGTCCGGATCGGCCTCGCGCTGAAGGGGCTCGGCCACGAGCTGCGCCCGGTGGACCTCGGCGCGGGCGAGCAGTACTCGGGCGCCCACCGCGCGCGCAGCCCGCTCTCGCAGATCCCGGTGCTCGAGATCGAGGAGGACGGCCGCACGACCCGGATCGTCCAGTCGATGGCGATCCTGGAGTGGCTCGAGGAGCGGTTCCCGGCGCCCGCCCTCCTCCCGCCCGACCTCGAGGGGCGCGCCCGGGTGCGCGCGCTCGCGGAGCACGTGAACTCGGGGATCCAGCCGCTCCAGAACGCGATCGTCCTGAAGATGCTCCGCGAGAAGGAGAAGGGCTTCGACCGGGAGTGGGCCCGCTTCCACATCGCGCGCGGGCTCGAGGGGCTCGAGCGCGCCGTCTCCGACGGCCGCGCGGGCCGGTTCTGCCACGGCGACGCGCCCGGGCTCGCCGACTGCTACCTCGTCCCGCAGCTCTACAACGCGCGCCGGTTCGCGGTCGACGTCACGCCGTACCCGACCCTGCTCCGGATCGAGGAGGCCTGTCGCGCCCTCGCGCCCTTCCAGTCCGCCGACCCCGAGCGGCAGCCCGACGCGCCCACCCCGGACCGGAGGACCCCGTGACCGCAAAGCTCGCCCCGCTCGGCCTGCGCCGCGTCGAGGCGCTCCACTACTACGTCCACGACCTCGAGCGGAGCCGCCGCTTCTACCTCGACCGCCTCGACTTCGCGGAGGTCGCGGCGAGCGGGTCCGACCTCGAACGGGCCGGGCGGCAGCGCAGCGCGGTGTTCGAGGCGGGGGCGGTGCGGATCGTCTGCTCCGAGCCGCTCGGCGAGGGCGGGCGGGCGTGGCGCTACCTCCGCAAGCACCCCGACGGCGTCGGGACGGTGGTGTTCGAGGTCGAGGACGCGGAGCGCTGCTTCCGGCTCCTCGAGGAGCGGGGCGGCACGCCGATCAGCGACGTGCAGGAGCACCTCGACCCGGGCGGCACGCTGCGGACCTTCAACGTCACGACTCCGCTCGCCGACACCACCTTCCGCTTCGTCGAGCGGCGCGGGTCGCCGGCGATGTACCCGGGGATGATCCGGCACGCGGCGCCGCGCGGCGGCGGGAACGCCTTCGGATTCGAGGCGATCGACCACCTCACCTCGAACTTCCAGACGATGAAGCCGGCGCTCCTCTGGATGGAGCACGTGCTCGGCCTGGAGGAGTTCTGGGAGGTCAGGTTCCATACGAAGGACGTCGCGGAGGCGCGGCGCGCGGCGCTCGAGGCGCAGCAGGGATCGGGCCTGCGCTCGGTCGTGATGCGCGATCCGGACTCGGGGGTGAAGTTCGCGAACAACGAGCCGTGGCGGCCGGCGTTCAAGTCCTCCCAGATCAACGTCTTCAACGAGGACCACCGCGGCGACGGCATCCAGCACGCCGCGCTCGCGGTGAAGGACATCCTCGGCGCCGTGCGCGGGCTGCGCGCCCGCGGCCTCGAAGTTCATGGCGACGCCGCGCAGCTACTACGACGCGCTGCCCGAGCGGATCGCGCGGACCGGGATCGGGCAGATCGACGAGGACGTCGCCGAGCTGCGAGACCTCGGCATCCTCGTGGATGGCGCCGGCCCGGGCGCCTATCTCCTGCAGATCTTCCTGCGCGACTCCGCCGGGCTCTACCACGAGCGCGAGGCGGGGCCGTTCTTCTTCGAGATCATCCAGCGCAAGGGCGACCAGGGGTTCGGCGCGGGGAACTTCCGCGCTCTCTTCGAGTCGATCGAGCGCGAGCAGCAGCAGGAGGGGCGCACCTAGGCGCCCGCGCGCGCCATGCTCGACCGGATCGTTCAGGGAGCGGTGCCGCGCAAGCACCACCTCGCCTTCCGCGACCCGGGTGGCGCGCTGCTCTACGAGGAGGCGTACACCCGCGCCGGCTTCGACGGCCCCTACACGCTCGCCTACCACCGCGGCCGGCCGCACGCGACCCGCCCGGCCGAGGTCCGGCACGGGTTCCCGCTCCCGCGCGCCGCCCCGCCGCGACCGCTCGCGCGCCGCCACCTCCGCACGCAGGATCTCTCGCCGCGCGGCGGCCCTCCGCTCGACGCGCGCGTGCCGCTGCTCTTCAACGAGGACCTCTGCGTCTCGCTCGTCGCGCCCGGCGCCGAGGACCCGGTCTACTTCTCGAACGGCGACGGCGACGACCTCCTCTTCGTCCTCGAGGGTGGGGGGCTCCTCCGCTCGCCCCTCGGCGATCTCCGGTTCGAGAAGGACGACTACCTCTACGTCCCTCGCGGCCTCCTCCACCGGCTCCTGCCCGACGCGGGGCCTCAGCGCTGGCTCTCCATCGAGGCGGCCGGCGCGATCCACCTCCCGCCGCAGTGGCGGAACGAGACCGGCCAGCTCCGGATGGACGCGCCCTACTCGCACCGGGACTTCCGGCGCGTCGAGTGGAAGTCGCCTTCGGACGAGGGGATCCGCGAGCTCGTCGTGAAGCGCGGCGGCGCGTTCCACGGCTTCAGGCTCGACGCGTCGCCGCTCGACGTCGTCGGCTGGGACGGCTCGCTCTACCCGTTCGCCTTCCCCATCCTGAACTTCCAGCCCCGCGCCGGCCTCGTCCATCTGCCGCCGACCTGGCACGGGACGTTCGCGTTCCGGGGAGCGCTCGTCTGCTCGTTCGTCCCCCGTCCGCTCGACTTCCACCCCGAGGCGGTCCCCTGCCCGTACCCCCACACGTCGGTGGATGTCGACGAGCTGATCTTCTACGTCCGGGGAGAGTTCACCTCGCGCCGCGGCGTCGGTGTCGGCTCCATTTCACACCACCCGTCTGGGATTCCGCACGGTCCGCACCCCGGAGCGTACGAGGGCTCGATCGGAGCCCGCACCACGAACGAGGTGGCGGTGATGCTCGACTGCTACCGGCCGCTGCAGGCGACCGTGGAAGCGCTGGAAATCGACGATCCTGCGTACGACGGCAGCTTCGCTTCCTAGCGCGAGGTGGGAGGGCGGCCCACCGTGCGCCCGCGCGCGAGGCGCGGTACGCTGCGTGCACCCGAATGGCCGTGCTCGCCTCGATCGCCGTCCTCCTCTCGCTGTCGCTCGCCGCGCAGGTCTCGCCCGCGGTCGAGCCGTCCGTCGCCGCGGCGACCGCGGCCGCCCTCGAGGTGCCCGGAGATCGCGGCGCCGCTCGTCGCGTCCTTCGTCCCCCCGCGCTCGAACGAGACGATGGAGTTCTCCGTCTCGTACCTCGGCGTCCCGATGGGGAAGGTCCGCCTCTTCGTCGGCAAGGTCGACCCGTCGGTCGCGCCGGTGTTCCTCCAGGCGCAGACGAGCTCGGTCCTGAGCCTCCTCACGATCCGCCAGCAGGTCGCGAGCTACCTCGACGTCTCGACCGGGCTCCCGCGCTCGGGCTCGATCGACGGGGTCGAGGGGAGCTACCGGCACACCGACACGGTCCAGTACGACCGGGCGACGAACAAGGCCACGATCCGCGAGAAGGGGAAGTACGACAACACGTACCTCGTCGACGTGCCGCCCGACACGCTCGACTTCGTCGCGCTCGTGTACGGGCTGCGCTCGCGCTCGCTCGAGCCCGGGACGAAGCACGAGTTCCGCGTCCTCACCGGCCGCAAGGTGAACACCATCGTCGCCGAGGTCGTCGGGCGCGAGCGGGTCGAGACGAAGGCCGGCACGTTCCCGGCCGTGAAGGTGCGCGTGCCGACCGGGTTCGACGGAAAGTTCAGCGAGAAGGACCCGACCTTCGTGTGGTTCAGCGACGACGCACGCCGCGTGGTCGTCCGGATCTCCGCGAACTTCGCGATCGGCCACGCCACCGCGTCGCTCGTGTCGTACGCGCCGGGCGCCCCGAACCTCGAGTCGGCCGCCGCTTCGCGCTGACGCGTCGGTTCGCCGCACGCCGCCGGGCTACCCGGGGCGGGCCCCGCTCCGGGCGGGCCTCGCGCACCGCGGGGGCGAGCCCCATCACTCCCAGGGCATGAACCGCCCTGGAGTCGACCATGCGTGACGCGCTCTCGACCGTGACCCTCGCGCTCGGCGCCGCCGTGATCCTCTCGGTCGCGACCGCCCGCGCGGTGGCCCCTCGCGCGGCGGCCGCCGCCGCGCCGGACCCGCACGCCGCCGTGGCCCCCGCGCGGGGCACGGCCCGCATCCCCGAGTCGCTGCGCGAAGAGCACGAGGAGATCCACGTCGCGCTCGTGCGCGCGACGAAGCTCGAGGGAGCCGTCGGCGAGGCGGCCCGGGCGCTCGCGAAGGTCCTCCACCCGCACTTCGTGCGCGAGGAGCAGATCGCGCTGCCGCCGCTCGGCCTGCTCGCACCGCTCGCGCGCGGGCCGGCGACCGCCGAGATGCGCGACGTGCTCGCGATGACCGATGCGCTCCGCGCCGAGCTGCCCCGGATGCTCGAGGAGCACCGGGCGATCTCCGAGGCGACTCGCAACCTCGGCGAGGCCGCGCGCGCGGCGAGGAACGCCAGGGTGGAGGAGCTCGCGGCGAAGCTCCTGCTGCACGCGCGGGGGGAGGAGGAGATCTTCTACCCGGCCGCGATCCTCGTCGGCGACCTCGTCCGAGGCCGGCGGGGCTAGACACCCCTCTCCGTAACCCGCTCTAACCCTCTCCCCCGCGTTGCGGTGGAGAGGGGGCTTTCGCCGGTCGCTACAGCAGGCGGAGCTGCCGCTCGGGCGGCGGGGGCTCGAGACAGGCGGCATCGTCGTGGGCGATCCCGTTCACCCGCGCCGAGACCGGGCGGCCGACGAGCGCGCCCTCGGGCGCGGGGCCGGGCGGATCGCCGCCGGCGAGCCAGGGCGCGAGGCCGCCCTCGGGGAGCAGGACCGGCATGCGGTCGTGAAGCGCAGCGACGGGCTCGTTCGCCGCCGTGGTGAGGATGGCGAACGCGAGCGCACCGCCGTGGGCCTCGCCCCACAGCCCCGCGAGCAGGAGCGGTCTCCCCGCGGGATCGTGGAACCACGTCGGCCGCCGGTCCCGTGCCGGCCCGCCCCACTCGTAGAAGCCGTCGGCGGGGATGGCGCAGCGCCGCGAGGTCCACGCCTCTCGAAACGTCCGCCGCTCCGCCGCGGTCTCCACGCGGGCGTTGATCCGCAGCTGCTCGCGCGCCCCGAAGCCGAAGCGCGCGCGCTCGAGGCGAAGGGTGCCCCCGGCGTCGCGCAGGAGGAGGTGCGCCGAGCCCGGCGCGACGTTGTAGCGGGGGTGCCACTCGGCGGCGAGCGCGGGATCGAGATCGGCGAGGAAGCCGCGCGCGAGCTTCGCGAGGTCCCGCTCGGTGAGGGTGAAGCGGCCGCACATGCGAGCAGGAGCATAGCGGGCGGGCATGCCGGCCGCCCGGCCTCACGCCTGTCACGGACGACCACGCGCTGCCATCGGAGCGCGTCGACCCCTCGGCGGGTGGTTGCACGGCACGAACGGTCGTTCTATTTTCAGCACCATGGGCAAGGGCGAGGACACCCGCGACGCCATCCTGGAGCGCGCCGTCCAGCTCGCGAGCGAGGTGGGGCTCGACGGGCTCACCATCGGGCGGCTCGCCTCGGCGCTGGACCTCTCGAAGAGCGGGCTCTTCGCGCACTTTGCGTCGAAGGAGGGGCTGCAGCTCGCCACGCTCGACCGGGCGGCCGAGCGCTTCACGGAGGTCGTCATCCGCCCCGCGCTCGAGGCGCCCCGCGGCGAGCCGCGGCTCCGCGCCCTCGTCGAGCGGTGGCTGGCCTGGCCGGTCGAGGTCCCGCAGCCCGGCGGCTGCATCTTCGTGCAGGCGGCGGTCGAGCTCGACGACCGACCCGGCCCCGCCCGCGAAAGGCTCGTCGCGCTCCAGCGCGAGTGGCTGCGCGTGCTCGCGACCGCCGTCAAGATCGGGGTCGCGGAGGGTCACTTCCGGCGCGACGTGGACGCCGAGCAGGTGGCGTTCGAGCTGTACGGGATCATGCTCTCCACCCACCACGCGAGCCGGCTCCTCGGC
Organism: uncultured delta proteobacterium; assembly: GCA_963736795.1. Taxonomy (GTDB): domain Bacteria; phylum Myxococcota; class Myxococcia; order Myxococcales; family Anaeromyxobacteraceae; genus Anaeromyxobacter. The sequence goes on from CAVTRF010000006.1 coordinate 254,928, forward strand.
GACCCGCGCGCGACGACGCGCGCCCGCCGGGCCGTCGAGCGGCTCTTCGCGTCTTGCCGCACCCACGCCTGAACGATCCACCGCTGTCCGTCAGGAGGCCCCGATGTCCTCGCAAGCAGCAAAAAGCACGAACGGTCGTTCGTTTGCTCCGTGGCCCCTCCGGGCCGGCCTGGGCGCGCTCGGCGCGCTCTCCCCGGCGCTCGCCGGGCGCGTCGGGGCACGGCTCTTCCTCACGCCGCCACGCCACCGCGTGCCGCGCCGCGAGGAGGAGGCGCTCGGGGGAACGGAGCCGTTCGCCCTCGCCCACCGCGGCGGCGTCCTGCGCGGCTTCAGCCTCGGCGCGGGTCCGGCGGTGCTGCTCGTCCACGGCTGGGGCGGGCGGAGCGGGCAGCTCGCGCCGCTCGCGAACGCGCTCGCCGAAGCGGGCTGCACCGCGGTCGCGTTCGACGCGCCCGCGCACGGCCGCTCGAGCGGCCGCGTGGCCTCGATGCTCCACTTCGCCGACGCCGCGACCGCGATCGCGGCACGGTTCGGGGCCCGCGCCGCCGTCGGACATTCCCTCGGCGCGGGGGCGCTCGCGTTCGCGGCTTCGCGCGGCCTCGACCTCGCCGCGACGGTCCTGCTCGCGCCGCCGCGGACGCCGGTCTCGTTCGTCGACGGGCTCGCGGCCGCGCTCGCCCTCTCCCCCCGCGTCCGCGCGGCGCTCGACGCACGGATCGTGTCGCGCATCGGGCTCCCGTACGACGCGGTGGACCTCGTGTCCCTCGCTCCCCCGTCTCCGCCCCCCTTCCTCGTCGTGCACGACCGGGACGACCGCGACGTGCCGCTCGCGGCCGGCGCCGAGGTGGCGGCCGCCTGGAACGCGCGGCTCGTCGTCACCTCGGGCCTCGGCCACCGGCGCATCCTGCGCGACCGGAAGGTCCTCGAGGACGCGGTCGCGTTCGTCACGTCGCGCCTCCCGCGCTGCGGCTGCGGTCGGCTCGCCGAGGCGCCCGACGCGGGCGGCGCGTGGCGCTGTGCGGGGTGCGCGGTCGCGGAAGATCTGTGGGCACGCGGACGGCGCCGGGAGCGCCTGCGGGCCTGACACCGACGGGGGCTCCTGTCCGGGTCGCTCCCCTCGTCACACGGAGGCGGTAAGGGTCTCGACCGTGCCCCTGCCACCCGCCCGTCTCTACCGCGTCACGGTCCTCGCCCTCGCCGTCGCGACCGTGCTCTCGCCACGAGTGACGCGCGCCGCGTTCGCGACGACGAATCTGCAGCTGCTCGACGGCTGGTACTTCTACGACCCCGCCGTCGCGAGCGACGTCGTGGGCGGCCAGATGTCCACCGTCACGCTGAACCACTTCAGCACCTGGCGCCACGGCGACACCTTCGCGTTCGCGGACCTCATGCAGGGGAAGTTCCGGGACGGCACCGACTCCCACGTCTACGCGGAGGTGCACCCTCGCCTCTTCCTGAACCGGCTCCTCGGCAAGAAGGGGAACGTGCTCGGGATCTTCCGCGACGCCGGGATCGCGACCGAGCTGAACCTCGGCCACGGCTTCCAGGCCTACCTCGCGGGGGTCGGCGGCGACCTCGCGCTGCCGTCCGGGACGGTCTCCCTGAACGTCTACTACCGCTACGACGCGCTCCAGGTCCCGGCGTTCGGCGTCCGCTCCTACAACCACACCTGGCAGGTGAGCCCGTCGTGGGTCATCCCGTTCCGCGCCGCGGTGGTGCCGCTCCTGTTCACCGGGTTCGTGGACGTGAACGGCGCGAAGGCGGGCAAAGGCTGGAAGGGCTTCGAGGTGATGGCGCAGCCGCAGCTGCTCGTGGACGCGCTCGCGCTCGCCGGCGGCCCGAAGAACGTGCTCCTCGCCGGGATCGAGTGGTACCTCCACTACCACTCCGCCAACGAGGACCTCGGCGCGCCGAGCAAGCTCATCTCTGCGCCGCAGGCGATGGTGCAGTGGACCCTGCATTAGAGCCCGCGAGAGGAACGACCATGACCGAACGCTCCGGACTCGCCGGGAGGCTCGACGCCTTCTTCGGCCTCGCCCAGCGCGGCACCGACGTCCGCACCGAGGTCCTCGCCGGCGCGACGACCTTCATGACGATGGCCTACATCGTCTTCGTGAACCCCGCGATCCTCGGGAAGGTGACCGACGCGGCCGGGACGCAGCTCCCGTTCCCGGCGCTCCTCACCTCGACGGCGCTCGTCGCGGCCGTCGCGACGCTCGCGATGGGGCTCCTCGCGAACCTCCCGCTCGCGCTCGCCGCGGGCATGGGGCTCAACTCCGTCCTCGCCTTCCAGCTCGTGGCGGGGATGAGGCTCACCTGGCCTCAGGCGATGGGCGTCGTGGTGTCGGAGGGGCTCGTCATCTCGGCGCTCGTCGCGACCGGGCTGCGGCAGGCGGTGGTGCGCGCCGTCCCGGTCTCGATGAAGAAGGCGATCGGGATCGGCATCGGCCTGTTCCTCGCCATCATCGGCTTCGTGGACGCAGGCTTCGTCTCGCGAAACGGCGCCGACCCGGTCCCGGTGGCGCTCGGCACGGGCGGGCACCTGCGCGGCTTCCCGATCGTCCTCTTCGTCCTGACCCTCCTCTTCACGGCCGTGCTCGTGCTGCGCCGCGTGAAGGGGGCGCTCCTCGTCGGGATCGTCTCGTCGACGGTCCTCGCGGTCCTGGCGAAGCTGGTGTTCGGCGACGCGGCCGGGTTCAAGCCGTTCGAGGTGGTCCTTCCGTCCTCACCCCTCGCGCTCCCCGACTTCTCGCTGCTCGGGCGGTTCGACTTCGGGTTCGTGCAGGTGCTCGGCGCCGCCGCGGCGGCGCTCACGGTCTTCTCGCTCATGCTCTCCGACTTCTTCGACACGGTCGGCACGGTGGTCGCGGTCGGGCAGGAGGCGAAGTACCTGGACGCGGAGGGGAACTACCCGCGCCCGGGCACGGTCCTCATGATCGACTCGCTCGCCGCGGTGGCGGGCGGCGCCGCCGGCGCGTCGTCCGCGACGACCTACATCGAGAGCGCGGCGGGCGCGGCGGCGGGCGGCCGGACCGGGCTCGCCTCGGTCGTCACCGGGCTCCTCTTCGCGGCCTGCCTCTTCATCTCGCCGCTCGCGGGCGTCGTGCCGCCGCAGGCGACCGGCGCGGTCCTGGTGCTCGTCGGGTTCTTCATGATGCGCGACGTGGGGAGCCTGCCCTGGGACGACGCCACCGAGGCCATCCCGGCCTTCCTCGTCCTCACCGTGATGCCCTTCACCTACAGCATCACCAACGGCATCGGCGCCGGGTTCATCGCGTATGCCGTGCTGAAGGTGCTCGCCGGCCGCGGGCGCGAGGTCCGGCCGCTCATGTTCGGGGCGGCCGCCGCCTTCCTCCTCTACTTCGTCATCGCCTGAGCCCGGAGCCGGGCAGCGCGCCTTCGCCGCCGGCTCAGCGCCGCTGACGCTTCGAGGAGCGCCCTTCCTTCGAGGCGGGCGGCACGATCGACGGCTTCGGGGACTTCTCGACCGGCGCGCCCTCAGGGACGAGGTCCGCGAGCTGCTCGGCGGTGATCGGGATCTTGAGCCCGCGCCCGCCATTCTCGAGGAAGAGGCGGAGCCCGTAGTCGAAGTGGCGCTTCACCGCGTTCAGGATCGAATCGTAGATGGGCTGGAGCGCCTCGGGGGTCGGCGCCGCGACCTCGAAGTCCTCGAACCCGACGAGGCTGATGATGTAGCGGGTCTCGAGCTTCTTGAAGCGGAAGTGGAGGAGGATCGAGCCCTTGCCCTTCGGCTCCACGATCGTCACTCGCAGGCCGAGGTGCCAGAAGCCGTCCTGGTCGAGGTGCATCGCGTCCTCGACCTTCGCGGTCGGCGATGCATCGGGCGCCGCGACCGGCTCGTACGCGACCTGCTCCCGCGGCCAGCCGCTGTACTCGGTGAACCCGCGCGCGAGCGTCGCCGCGAAGAAGAAGCACTCGGACCGGTACGCGCCGAAGCGCGAGCGGGCCTCCGCCAGCGACTTGCAGAGGTCCTCGTAGCGGCTCTGGCTCATGGCGTGGCTCCGGTGGCGTGCGATCGGACGCCTGGTTGAAGAGGAGACAGGGTAGCACGCGACCTCGCGACCCCGGTTATCATGGCGCCATGTCCTCCCTCCCCTCTGCGTGGGGCGGCCGGCCCACCTGGACCGAGATCGACCTCGACGCGCTCGCCCACAACGTGCGGCTCCTCGCGGCGCGCGCCGCGCCCGCCCGCGTCTGGGCGGTCGTGAAGGCGAACGCCTACGGCCACGGCGCCATCGCCTGCGGCCGCGCGGCGCTCGAGGCCGGCGCGGCCGGTCTCGCGGTCGTCTGCGTCGACGAGGGGGAGGAGCTCCGGCAGGCGGGCGTGACCGCCCCGATCCTCGTGGTCGGCCACACCCCCCCGTCCGACGCCGAACGCGTCGTCGCGCTGCGGCTCAGGCCGACGGTCGGGACGTGGGAGCTCGTCGAGGCGCTCGCGGCCGCCGCTCGCCGCGCCGCCTGGACCGTCCCGCTCCACCTCGAGCTCGAGACCGGCCTGAACCGCCACGGGCTCGCTCCGGACGCCCTCGTCGCGCTCGCCGAGCGAGCGCGTCCCACCCCCGGCGTCGAGGTGGAGGGGCTCTTCACCCACTTCGCCGCCGCCGAGGAGGGGGACCAGCGCTTCACGCGCCGCCAGTTCGAGCTGCTGCGAGACGTCTCCGCCCGGCTTCCCTTCGTGAAGGAGCGCCACTGCTCGGCGTCGGCGAGCGTCCTCCTCGACCGCGAGATGGCCCTCGACGCCGTCCGCACCGGCCTGTCGATGTACGGCTACCGCCCCGCGCCCTGGTGCGGCACCGACGCCGACCTGCGTCCGGTGCTCTCGCTGCGCGCGCGGGTCGCCCGCGTCCTCGACGTGGAGCGCGGCGCCACCGTCGGCTACGGCCGGACCTGGGCGGCGACGCGCGGCTCGCGCGTCGCGCTCGTCATGTGCGGCTACGCCGACGGCTACCGGCGCGGCTTCGGAAACCGCGCCCACGTCCTCGTGCGCGGGCGCCGGGCGCCGGTGGTCGGGCGGGTCGCGATGGACATGTGCATGGTGGACGTCACCGCCGTGGCGGGCGTCGCGGTCGGGGACATCGCGACCCTCATCGGCCGCGACGGCGACGAGAGGGTGGATGCCGACGAGCTCGCGACGCTCGCCGACACGATCTCCTGGGAGATCCTCGCCGGTCTCTCCGCCCGCGTGCCGCGGCTCTACCTGCGTGACGGCGGGGTGCAGTCCGTCTCGAGCCTCACCCGTCGCGTGCCCGGGCCGATGTCCGACCGCTAAACGGCCGAGCGCGATTCGAGGATCAGCCCACCCGTTCGTGGTGAGCGTAGCGCCCGCGTCAGCGGGCGCGGAGTCGAACCGCGTCCCCTTGCCGCGCAGGGCGCCCTTCGACTCCGGGGCGCTGCGCACCCCTTCCATGAGAAGGCCGTCTCCTGTCAACGTTCCCTGCCCATCTTGACCGTCCGTTCAGGCGCCGCTCACTCGTCCGGCGGCGACTCGCCCGCGAGCGCGCGCACGAGGAAGTCGATGGCCTCCGCCGCGTTGAGCGGGACGCTCGGATCGTCGAGCGCGCTCGCCTCGCCCCACGGGAAGGTCGCGAGGTGTCCGCTCCGATCCACGAGCGCGAGCGCACCGACAGGTCCCGCGGAGGGCGCCGCCGGCTGCGGGAACACGGTGCCGGGGAGGACCGGATCCGCCGGTGCGAGGCGGCAGGCGATGGCGGTCGAGCCGGTGGTAGCTCGCGACCGCGTCGACTCCGAGCGCGTCCACCGTCTCCCCCGCGGCCCGACCCACGTCGGCGAAGGGGGCGGTCCCGAGGCGCTCGGCGCGGCCGGCCGCCGCCCGGAGCTCGAGGAGGCCGAAGAGCTTCTCGACCGCCGCGAGGTCGGCGTTGCGCTTCGGCCCGAGCTCGATCACGCGGGTCTCGTACCCGCGGGAACGCAGCGTCTCGTCGAGGCCGTCGAGGGGGTCCTTCGGACGGCCGGCGCGGCCGTCGACGGTCCGGACGAGCGCGAGCGAGCGGACTGCGCGGAACGACGCCGGCGGAGCCGCGATCGGCGTGACCCCGGTCGCACACCCCGTCAAGGCAAGGAGCGCGGCGAGCGCGAGCTTTCCCATCCCCACCTCCGTGCGGACCGCGCGTATATTCCCACCCATGCCCGTGACGGTCGAGACCGGCGCGACCCTCGCGTTCGATCGGTTCTGGAGGTGGCTGAAGCGCCACCCGAACTGCATCCTGCGCGCAGGCACGCCCGACGCCTACCTTTTCGACGCAGAGGACCTGCACTGGCACCTCGACGAGGACGAGGACCGGATGCCCACCGTCCAGGTCCTGCGCGGAAAGCAGCTGCTCGGAGAGATCCTCGTGGAGGCGCGCGAGATCCTCTTCGTGCAGGCGCTCCCCGATCCCGACGGCGAGGAGGGACAGTTCCTGTTCGAGCTCGTCGGGGGCACGGCGGCCGAGCCGGCGCCGATGTACCACTTCGTGCTCGCCCACGGCTTCGACGAGGCAGCCGGGCACCGCCCGCAGCTGAAGCAGTAGCCGCCGTGCGCCTGCCCGAGTACGACCGGCTCGACGCGCTCGCCCTCGCGGACCTCGTCCGCCGGGGGGAGGTGACCGCGCTCGAGCTGCTCGAGGCGGCGCTCGAGCGCGCCGACGCGCGGGACCCTGCCCTGAACGCCATCGTCGCGCGCTACGACGACGAGGCGCGCCGCCGGGCGGCCGGGCCACTCCCTGCGGGACCTCTGTCGGGCGTGCCGTTCCTCCTGAAGGACCTCCTCGCGGCGTGGAAGGGGCACCCGCTCACCGGGTCGTCGCGCCTCCTCGACGGTTTCGTCCCTGCCGAGGACTCGGAGGTCGTCCGCCGCCTCGAGGGTGCCGGCCTCGTCCTCTTCGGCCAGACGAACACCCCCGAGCTCGGCATCCTCGGCACCACCGAGCCCACGATGCGCGGACCGACGCGGAACCCGTGGGCGCCGGCGCGCTCCGCGGGCGGATCCTCGGGCGGCTCGGCGGCGGCGATCGCCGCACGGATCGTCCCGGCCGCGCACGGCAACGACGCGGGCGGCTCGATCCGGATCCCCGCCTCGGCGTGCGGAATCTTCGGCCTGAAGCCGACCCGCGGGCGGGTCTCGCTCGGGCCGCGCTCCGGGGAGGTCTTCTCGGGCCTCGCGGTCGAGGGGGCGCTGACGCGCTCGGTGCGGGACGCCGCCGCCCTGCTCGACGTGCTCGCCGGGGCCGTGCCCGGAGATCCGTACAGTGCGCCCCCGCCCGCTCGCCCGTTCTCGGTCGAGGTCGGGACGGCGCCGGGACGGCTCCGCATCGCCGTCACGCACGAGTCCTTCTTCGGGAAGACCACCGCCCCCGAGTGCCGCGAGGCGGTGCTGGACGCGGCGCGGCTCCTCGCGTCGCTCGGGCACGACGTGGTCGAGGCGCGCCCACCGTTCGCGCGCGAGGCGCTCGTCCACGCCTACATCGTCGCGCTCGCCGCCACGACCGCCGCCGACGTGGCACTCGCGGCGCGTGCGACGGGCCGCCGCCCCGGGCCCGGCCTCCTCGAGCTCGAGACCTGGGCGCTCGCCGTGGGCGGCGAGGTGCTCTCGTCGAGGGACCTCGTCCTCGCCGAGCGCGAGATGCAGCGCGGCGCCCGGGTGATGGCCGGATTCTTCGAGGAGCACGACCTGCTCCTGACGCCCACGCTCGCGCACCCGCCCCTGCCGCTCGGCGCGATCGCGACGAAGCCGCTCGAGCGGCTCGCGCTGGGGCTCGTCGCGCGCATCCGCTCTCGGGTGCTCCTCGAGCGGTACTTCTCCGAGATCAGCGCCCGCTCCTTCGAGGCGACCGGGTACACGATGCCCTTCAACCAGACCGGCCAGCCCGCGATGAGCCTGCCGCTCCACTGGACGGCGGACGGCATCCCGATCGGCGTGCAGGCGGTGGCGCGCTCCGGCGACGAGGAAACGCTCTTCCGCCTCGCCGCGCAGCTCGAGCAGGCGCGCCCCTGGGCCGACCGCATGCCGCCCGGGATCGCGACGAGCGCCGTTCCTGGCCCGGCGCGGCGGGATGAGGTCGCCTACGGCACGTCGTAGCGGAGGCCCTGCACGACCGCCTCGATGAGGCTCGACGAGAGCTCGAGCTCGTCCGGGTAGTGGATCAGCCGGAGCGGCGAACCTCCGCACTCCGATCGGCGCGCGCGAAGGGTCGGGCCGGGCCCGCCCCGGCGGGCTGCGTACCCCGTGCGCCCCGCGGGACCCGCCTGACCGCGCGCGGAAGTCACGCCGGCCCCGGCCTGGCGGGATACGTACCCCGCCGTGCGCCCCGGGACCCGCCTGACCGCGTCTTTGGCCGTTCCCGCGACCATCGCGCTCCTCGCCCTCGCGCGCAGCCGGCCGCCGCCCCCTCGCCCGGAGGGAGCCCCGGCGACGGAGTTCTCGGCGGGCCGGGCACTCGTGGACGTCCGCGTGCTCGCGGGCAGCGGCGCGGCGCGGCCGGTCGGGTCGGCGGAGGACGCGCGCGCGGTGGGCACGATCGTCGCGCGCCTGCGCGCGCTCGGCCTCGCGCCGGAGATCCAGGAGGTCTTCGCCTGCGGCGTGTACGGGACGTGCGCGACGGTGCGGAACGTCTTCGCGCGGCTCGACGCGGGCGAGCCCGGACGGCGCTCCGTCCTCGTCGTCGCGCACCACGACTCGGTCGACGCCGGTCCGGGCGCGGCCGACGACGCCGCCTCGGTCGCCGCGCTGCTCGAGATCGCGCGCGCGCTGGTGGCGGGTCCGCGGCCGGCGCGCCCGGTCGCGTTCCTCTTCACCGACGGCGAGGAGGCCGCGCTCGTCGGGGCCTCGGCGTTCGTCGACCGCCACCCCGCCGCCGCCGAGGTCGGCGCGGTCGTGAACCTCGAGGCGCGCGGCACGAGCGGACCTTCCATCCTGTTCGACACGAGCGGCGCTCCCCCCTGGATCGGCGGCGCGCTCGCGGCGCTGCCGCGCCCGGTCACGAGCTCGCTCGCGTCCGCCGTGTACGACCTCCTCCCGAACGACACCGACCTCACCGTGTTCGATCGGGCCGGCTTGCCGGGCGTGAACCTCGCGTTCGCCTTCGGCGCGGTCCGCTACCACACGCCGCGCGACGACGTCGCCCACCTCGACCCGGCCTCGCTGCAGCACCAGGGAGAGAACGCGCTCGCCCTCGTCCGCTCCATCGCCGCGCAGGAGCTCGAGCGCGGGGGGCGCACCGAGCGCGCGTGGTTCGACGTCCTCTCCGTCGGCGTCGTCTCCTGGCCATTCCCGCGCGGAGTCGCCCTCGTCGCGGCGCTCGCCGCGCTCCTCGCCGCCTGGTCGGCCGCGCGACGCGAGCCGGCGCCGCTCCGCGCCGCGGCGTGGGGCGTCGCCTCGGCGCTCGCCGCGCCCCTCCTCGCGGGCACCGCGACCACCTTGCTCTTGCTCGGGCTCCGCGCCGCGGGCGCCGTGCCGCGCCCGTTCCTCGCGAACGCGCTCCCGCTCGAGGCCGCCGCCTGCGCAGCGGGGGGCGGCGGCGCGCTGCTGGCGGCGGCCCTCCTCGCCCGGCGAGCGGGGCCGGGAGGGCTCCTCGCCGGGGCCGCCCTCGCGACGGGGGGACTCTCGGCGGCGCTCGCAGTCGCCCTGCCTCTCGCCACGCCGCTCGCCGCGCCCCCGGCGCTCGCCTTCGGCCTGGCCGCCGCGCTGCGCCGCCGCACGGAGCCGGACGGCGTCGTCGTTCTCGCGCTCGCGCTCCTCCCCGCCGCGATCGCCGCCGTCGTCGCGGCCCCGGTCGCGTTCTTGCTCCCTTCGATCCTCGGCGCCCCTGCCGCGGCGGTGTCCGCCATCGTCGTCGCCGCGCTGGTGTTCCCGGCCGTGGCCGTCGCGCACGCCGCGCCCGGCGCCGGCTCGCGCGGCCCGGAGCGGTCTCGCTCGCAGCGCCTCGTGCCCGCGGGTGCCGCGTTCTCGCTCGCGACGCTCCTCGCCGCCGTGCAGGTGGCGATCCCCCACGCGACCGCCGACGCGCCGGAGCGGCTCACCTTCGCGTTCCACGAGGAGAGCGGGGTGGCGCGCTGGCTCGCCGAGGCGGAGCACGACGCCCTCCCCGCCGCCGTCCGCGACGCGGTGCCGTTCCCGTCGCGCCGCGCCGTGCCGTTTCCCTGGCAGCCCTGGCGCCACTCCTTCGCGGCGCCGGCGCCGCCGCTCGGCCTCCCTCCGCCGCGCCTCGAGGTGCTCTCCTCCGAGGCGGACGGCGGCGGCCGCCGGGTTCGCGCGCGGCTCTCCTCGCCGCGCGGCGCCCCGGTCGTGCTGCTCCTCCTGCCACCCTCTGCCCGCCTCGTGGCGGCCACGGTCGCGGGCGTCGAGGTCCCCGTGCCGCCGCCGCGCGCGCTCGCGCGCTCGGGCGGCTACCGCCTCGTCGGGTCGATGACTGCGCCGCCGGAGGGGGTCCTGGTGGAGCTCGCGCTCTCCGGCGACGGGCGGATCGAGGTGGTGGTGGTCGACCGGTCGCGCGGGCTCCCGGACACCGGGGCGCCGCTCGTCGCGGCACGACCGGACACGGCGGTCCCCTCCGGCGAAGGCGACGTCACCGTCGCCACGGCTCGCCCCCGGCTCTGACGACCGGGTCCGGTCGGCGGAGCGCCACGCGGGCAGGAGCCGCGAGTCGACCCGCGCTTCAGGACCCGGACCGCGGCGGCGCCCATGCGGCGAGCAGCGTCCGCAGCCGCTCGTAGCCCTCGATCTCGCGCGGCAGGAGCAGCGCGGGCCCCGAGCGAGCGCGGACGACGATCCCGTCGCCCCGCTCGTCGATCGCCGCGACGTCGGCGCGCGCGATCCGGAGCCGCGGGAACCCGGCGACCTCGCGCGCGACCGCCTCCGACTCGAGCGTCACCTCGAACGAGGACCAGCGGGCGAGCAGCCGCCCCATCCTGCGGCGCAGGGAGAGGAACGCGAGCCCGGCGAGCAGGACGAGCGCGAAGGCGAGCGTCCCCGGACCGGCCCCCTTCGGGCGGAGCGCCGCCGCCCAGAGCCCCACCACGGCGGCGGCGGCGGCGGCGATCGAGACGAGGAGCCGCCGGCGGGTGCGAGCGGCGGCGGAGCGGAGGACGTCGTCGCGAAACCGGAAGCGCTCGGGGTCCATGCGGAAGCGATTGTAGAGCACCTTCCGCCGCGCTCACCTCCCATCCGCCAGCCTTGCGTGAGCCTCGCGCCGGAGCGCGAGGCTCACGCCGGCCAGCAGCACGGACGTCAGGGCTCGTCGTCGCGGCCCGGACCCTCCCCGCGGGCCTTGCTCTCCTCGTCCGCCGTCCGGTCGATCCGCGCCTCCTCGCGCCGGACCTCCCCCTCGACCCGCCGCTCCTCCTGCCGCGCGGTCTTCGAGACGCGCACCTCCTCGCGGACGCGCGGACGCTTCGTCACCTCGACCTCCTCCTCGCGCACCGGGACGCGGATCGTCTCCTCCTCGAAGGCCTTGCCCTCCGAGGCGGCTCGCCGAGGTCGCGGGCACGCGCTCGACGTGGACCTCCTCCTTCGTCACGGGCACGTCGATCTGGCGGTGCTCGGTGACGACCTCCTTCTTCACGACCACCTCGCCTGCGTCGCGTACCCGCTTGCGGGCCTCCAGCTCCTCCTCCGACAGGCTGAGCCGCTGCTCGGCCTCGGCGGTCGCGCCGGTGTCGCGCAGCTCCGTCGTACGGGTCCCGCTCGCGCGCAGCGTCTCGTCCTCGCGTTCGAGCTCCTCGCGGCTGACCGACAGCCAGCACGCGTCGTCGCGGATCTCGCGGACGAGCGAGATCGGGATCGAGTAGTCCTTCGGGAAGAAGAACCCCTTCTCGACGAGGAAGTACTCGGGCTCGACCCGGATGATCTTCCCGAGGCTCGACCCGTCGCTGCTCATCACCTTCATTCCGTGCGCCAGCTCGCTCATCATCGCCATGTCCCCTCCGTTTGCGGTTTGCGGTATTCGTCGCGGCGTCCCTTCGAGTTGCGGACCAGGAGGGGGGATCGCAAGCGGCGTCCGCGCGAGGAGGCGGCGCTCGCTCGGCGTTTCCGTGGGCGACTGCACGCGCGGCCCCCGCCCGCAGCGGGTCGCTCCCGCGAGCGCCTCGCCCGTCTCGCGTGCACGATGACGCGTTGCGCTGCGGCGCAACCATGCTGACGTTGGCGCATGGCACAGCACACTGCGACAGCGGACGCCGTCGGCGTCCTGAAGAAGGATCACCAGGCGGTGGAGCAGCTCTTCCGCCGCTTCGAGCGCACGCGCAGCGCGCCCGAGCGGAAGCGGCTCGCCGACCGGATCGTGCGCGAGCTCTCGATCCACGCGGCGATCGAGGAGCAGCTCGTCTACCCTTCCATCCGCCAGCGGGTGAACGGGCACGGGCCCCGCGTGCTCGTCGCGCTCGAGGAGCACCACCTCGCGAAGCTGGCGCTGGCGGAGATCGAGCGGCTCGGCGCCGACGACGAGCGGCTCGAGCCGAAGGTGCGCGTCCTCATCGAGAGCGTCCGCCACCACGTCCAGGAGGAGGAGCGCGAGCTCCTGCCCGCGATGAAGCGGTCGCTCTCTCCCGAGGAGCTTCAGTCCCTCGGCGAGTCGCTCGTGCGCGCGAAGGCGGCGGCGCCGACCCGGCCCCACCCCGCCGCGCCGGACGAGCCCCCGGCCAATGCGCTCGACGAACGTCGGCGCGGCGGCGTACGACCGGAGCCGCGACGCGATCGGCCGCGGCATCGCGCGCGTCATCGACCGCAGCCGCGACGTCGTCGAGCAGGCGCTGCGGCGAGGCGAGGTGGCGGCGCGCGATGCGCGCCACCGCCTCGGCCGCGGGCTCGAGCGGGCCGGACGCGAGGTCCGGCCGGACGCCCACTAGGTCGGCGTGCGGACGGTCACGCCTCGGCGTCCGGCAACGGACCGCCGGAGCCGCCGTGGCGCGACCGCTCGCCGAAGGGCTTCTCGAGCGGAGGATCGCCCGCCTTCGCCGGTCCCGGGCCGATCTCGTCTCCGATCCGGGCCGGCTCGCCCGGGCTCGGGGGGTGCTCGCCGTGCGGCCGGCCGGAGGGAGTCCACTCGGGATTGGCGGGCTCCCAGTCCGGTCCTGACTCCTCGTCCGGGCGCGGCTCCCGCCGCTTGCCCGGCGTCGGGGCGCCTTTCTTGTGCGGGTCCCGTCTCGTCATGTGCGTTCCTCCGCCTCTCAAGTTGAGGCTTCCCCCGCGGCCGCGCGCGCGGTACGAGGACCGATGCGCCCGAAGGCCCTCGTCGCTTGGAGCAGCGGGAAGGACGCCGCCTGGGCGTTGCACGAGGCGCGGCGGTCGGGCGACGTCGAGATCGTGGGCCTCCTCACCACCGTGACTGCGCCGTTCGCGCGCGTCTCGATGCACGCGGTCCGGGAGGCGCTGCTCGACCGCCAGGCAGCGGCGCTCGGGCTCCCGTGCCTCAAGGTCAGGATCCCCTGGCCGTGCCCGAACGAGAGCTACGAGCAGGAGATGGCTCGCGCGCTCGAGGCTGCGCGGGCGGAGGGGGTCACGGAGGTCGTGTTCGGCGACCTCTTCCTCTCCGACGTGCGCGCGTACCGCGAGGCAAAGCTCGCCGGCACCGGGATCGCCCCTCGGTTCCCGCTGTGGGGACGCGACACCTCGACCCTGGCCCGCGAGATGATCGCGGGCGGGCTTCGCGCGACGCTCACCTGCATCGACCCGCGCCGGCTCGAGCGCGCCCTCGCCGGGCGAGCGTTCGACGCGGCCCTGCTCGACGGACTGCCACCCGGAGTCGATCCCTGCGGCGAGAACGGTGAGTTCCACTCGTTCGCGTCGGCCGGGCCGATGTTCTCGGCGCCGATCCCGGTCACGCCGGGCGAGGTCGTCGAGCGCGACGGTTTCGTCTTCTCGGACCTCCTGCCGACGGGCTGAAGCGCCAACCGCCGCGACGCGGACGCCCCTTCCGGGAATCCAAAGGGTTGCGCGCAGGTTCTCCGCGCCGTGAACGCCGCTTCGCGGTGCGAAGCGGCGAGCGCAGGGCGATGACGCAGGCTTTTCGCGCACAAAGGGCAAAGGCCCGTCCGTCCGGGCGCACGCATCCTCGCTGCGGTGCGGCACGGCCGCTGCACCCGCTGCGGGCACCCGCCGGGACCCGGATCGCAAGCGCGGCCGGGATCGCGGCGATATGGCAGGGCCAACGGAGGGCAGCAGCAGCACGCGGGACCGCGCGCGTACGCCGGTTCTCCAGCAAGCGCGTTCACCAGATCGACGCGACGCCGGATCCCGCGGCTGCCCTTTTCGGGCCCACATGGATCGAGCACGCGGCGGAGCGCGAAGAGCGTCCGCCAGCGGAAAGGAGTCGGCGGTGCTGATGGTCTCGAGGATCACCCCGCGCCAGGTCGTGGCGCGGATGTCGAAGGGCGAGCCCGTGCAGTTCGTGGACGCGCGCTGCGAGCCGAGCTGGGCGGAGGCGAAGGAGCAGGCGCCGGGCGCGGTTCGCGTGCGCCTGCCGACGTTCGCGCACGACGCGACCCACGTCTCCCGGAGCTGTCCGCTCGTGGTGTACGGCGCGCACGACGCCGAGGCGGACGCGGCGCGCGTCGCGGATCAGCTCCGCGCGCTCGGGTTCGCGCCGGTGAAGATCCTGGCGGGCGGGTTCGCCGCGTGGCGGGAGGAGCACGGCCCGGTGCAGCGCAAGGACCCGGCGGCCGAGGGGTAGCGCGGGGCGGACGGCTCCGCCGGCCCACGCGTCGCAGGGAAAGCGGAGGCGCTCCCCCGGCGCTCACGCGTGCGCGAGCTGGCCGGCGCGCTCGATGACCGCCGCGACCGTCTCGACGTCGGCAGGCTTCGTGAGGTGGACGTCGAACCCAGCCGCGCGCGCGCGGTCCCGGTCCTCCGCCTGCCCGTACCCGGTGAGCGCGACGAGCGTGACGCTCGTGCCGAGCGCCTCGCGGAGCCGCCGCCCCACCTCGTAGCCGTCGAAGCCGGGCAGACCGATGTCCACGATCGCGACCTCCGGGTGCGCGTCGATCGCGACCCGCACGCCGCTCGGCCCGTCGCTCGCCGTGACGACGTCGTGCCCGAACGACTCGAGGAGCATGACGAGCGTCTCGCGGTTGTCGGCGTTGTCCTCCACGACGAGCACGTGCCGCCGGGCGGGGCCGTCCTGGCGCTCCACGGTCGCGCGGGTCGCGGCGGGCGCCCTGACGGGCTCGAGCGCCCGGGCGGACAGCGGCAGCTCGACCAGGAACTCCGATCCGCGCCCCGGGCCCTCGCTGCGCGCCCGAACGTCGCCGCCGTGCAGCGCGACGAGGCCGCGGACGAGCGAGAGCCCGAGGCCGAGCCCGCCCTCGCTCCGGTCGAGCGACGTCGACGCCTGCGTGAACGGCTCGAAGATCTCGTCCAGGAGGTCCGGCGCGATGCCGATGCCGGTGTCGGACACCCGCACGAGCGCCCTGCCGTCCTGCACCCGAAGCTCGACCGTCACGGTGCCGGCCGCCGGGGTGTACTTGAGCGCGTTCGCGACGAGGTTCCCGACCACCTGCTCGAGCCGCATCGGGTCGCCGTCCACCGGGACCGGGTCCGCGGGGAGCGCGACGTCGAGCTGGACGCCCCCGCGCTCCGCGCGCGCCGCCATCCCCTCGAGCGACCGCTCCACCGCGCCGCGCAGATCCGTGACGCTCCGCTGCAGCGCGATCTTCCCCGACTCGACCCGCGACACCTCGAGGAGGTCGTCCACGAGCCGCGTGAGCTTCCGGGTCTGCCGCGCGATCACCGCCGCGGGCCGCTCGGGGTCGCTCGGACTCCGGACGAGCAGCTCGGTCGCGCTGAGGATCGCGGCGAGCGGGTTGCGGAGCTCGTGGCCGAGCATGGCGAGGAACTGGTCGCGGGTGCGGACGGACGTCGCGAGCTCGTCGAGCAGCTCGCGCATCCGGTACTGCCGCTCGCGGACCCGGAGCGCCGCGCGGACCGAGCTCAGCAGGGTCACGACCCGCACCGGCCGGTCGAGCAGCGCCACGTTTCCGTGCGCGGCGAGGGTCTCGAGCGCGGGGCTGCGCGCCTCGGCGGCCGCGCCGGCCGCGGTGAAGACGAGGACGGGCAGGTCCGACCACGGCGCCTGGCGGGCGAGCCAGTCGCGGAGCCGCGCCCCTCCGCCGTGCGCGAACACCTCCTCGGCGACGAGCACGGCGGCCGCGCCCTCGTCGAGGAGGAGACACGCCTGCGCGACGTCCCGCGCGACGACGCTCGGGAGGCCCGCCTTCGCGAGGATCGACACGGTGACGGGCGCGTCCCGCGCCGAAGGCGCGAGGACCACGATCCGATTGGCGAGCGCGGGCGGAACGGGCACGCTCACCGCTCCCCGACGCATGTGCTCCGCGGCGCCGTGCGCGCCCGCCCACTCCGGGATGCCGGTGAGGACGCCGTTGAACTCGGAGAGGGCGGGGCCGACGCGGATCCCGTCGGCGCCGAGCATCAGCTCGCGGATGGTCTTCTCGTGCGGCCCGGAGCGGTTCTTCACCGCCGCGATCGCCTTGCGCACCTGCGCCTGCGCCTCGAAGTAGCGGAACAGCAGGACGGCGTCCGCGAGGTAGCTCACGTCGACGGGGGCGCTCGCGTCGCCGGTGACGAGCCCGTGCTGCGCCACGGTGAGGATCGTGAGCACCCCGCGCTGGCCGAGCCAGGTGAGGAGCTCGTGCAGCTGCAGCAGCACGAACCGCTCCTCCGGCATCGCCGAGATGTAGCCGTTCAGGCTGTCGATGACGAGGACGCGCGCGCCGTCGTTCTCGACGGCGCGCCGCGCGAGGTGGCTGAACTCGCCCGGCGACAGCTCGGCGGGGTCGACCTGCTGGACGGACGAGGGTGCCGCGCTCCTCGTGCGGACGGAGGTCCATCCCGATCGACGCGGCCCGGCCGTGGAGCATGGCCGCGCTCTCGTCGAAGGCGAAGATCGCGGTGTGCTCGCCCCGCTGGGCGGCGGCGAGCGCGTACTGCGTCGCGACGGACGACTTGCCGCTGCCCGACGGCCCCATGAGCAGCAGGCTCGTCCCGCGCTGCGGGCCACCGCCGAGCAGCGCGTCGAGCGCGGGGAGGCCGCTCGGCACGGGCTCGTGCCGGACGTCCTGCCGGGACTCGGCCGCGACGAGGCGCGGGAACACCACCACGCCGCCCGTCCGGATGACGAAGTCGTGGTAGCCGCCGCGGTACCTCAGCCCGCGGAGCTTCATGACGCGCACCCGGCGGCGCTCCGCTCCGTACTCGGGGGCGAGCTGCTCCATCGTGACGACGCCGTGGACGAGGCTCTGGAGGAGCGTGTCCGGCGCGCCGGGCTGCGGGTTGTCGATGAGGAGGATCGTGCACCGCAGCTCCTGCAGGCGCCGCTTCATCGCGAGGATCTGGCGGCGGTACCTGAGCCCGCTCTGCGCGAGCAGCCGCAGCTCCGAGCAGGAGTCGAGCACGATCCGCGTCGGCCGGAGCCGGTCGATCTCCTGCAGGATGAGGCGCATCCGCTCGCCGAGCTCCACCTCCGAAGGCTGGTAGAGCGTCGTCTCGGCCTCGTCCTGCGCGCTGTCGCTCGAGACCTCGAGGATCGAGAGGCCTTCGAAGGACCAGCCGTGGGCCGTGGCGACCGAGTCGAGCTCCTCGCGCGTCTCGGAGAGGCTGATGTACAGGGCGCGCTCGCCGGCGGCGACGCCCGCGAGCAGGAACTGCAGCGACAGCGTCGTCTTGCCCGCGCCGGGGTCGCCCTGCACGAGGTACATCCGGCGCTCCGGAAGCCCCCCGTCGAGCACCGCGTCGAGTCCCACGACACCGGTCGTGAGCTGCTTCTGGCTCGTTCGGTCGGGTGCCGCCATCGACCTGCCCTCCGTCGTGTAAGCCTACCATCCACGAGGAAGGCCGCGTGGCTTCGGAGGCGCGTCCCGGACGGGCCACGCGGGCCGAGTCAGGCTGCGGGCGTGGGCCCGGCAGGTCGCAGGGTCCGGAACGTGACCGCGTACCGTTCGGCGCGCACCGGCGGAACGTGGTGCTGCCACGCCCAGCGCGCCGCGCCCCGGAGCACGTAGGCGTCCCCCGGCGCGAGCAGGAGCTCCCGGCGCTCACCGCCAGGTCCGCCGAGGCGGAGCTGGAAGCGAGCGAGCCCGCCGAGCGACACGCCGACGACGAGGCCGAACGGCGGCGCGTCGCGGTGCCAGCCGATGCCCGCTCCGGGCGGGTACCGGATGACGGAGGCCATCGCGAGCGCCTCCGGCGCGACACCGGCGAGCGCCGCCGCCCGGGCGCGGACCGGCTCGAGGAACGGCGGAAGCGGCGGACCAGGGGAGAGCTCGCGCGCGTCGAGGGCGTACGCGAAGCCGAAGGAGGCGACGCGCCGCCGGGCCACCGCCCCGCGCATCGTGAGCTGGCCGAGCTCGAGGCCCGCGAGCCGCCCGCGCAGGGCCTCCTCGCCGGCGGGCGACAGGAAGGCCGGCTGGTAGACGAGCCCGTCCGGGGACCCGCGCTCCGGCGTCAGGCCGGGTCGCGCGCGGAGGACGAAGGTCCGCTGACTCACCCGCAGGGGGTAACGACGTTCCTCCCGGGACGCCACATTGCCCTGTCCCACCAGTCGGGATATACCCTCGCGCGGCCGTTTCGACCCGCACCGCGCCTCGACGCTTCACCCGCCGGAGTCCCCGGCGCGCGCGGTCCCCCAAGGAATATCCGGCCTCACAGAACGCGCGGCGCGCTGCGGACCTCTTCGTCCGCGCGCGGCGGCGCGAGGAGTCTCACCGCTTTGACGAAGTCGTTCGCAGATCTGAAGCTCTCCCCGGAGTCCCTCCACGCCCTCGACCGCGCCGGGTTCGAGCAGCCGACGCCCATCCAGGCGCAGGCCATCCCGCCCGCGCTCGCCGGCCAGGACGTCGTCGGCACCGCCGCGACCGGAACCGGGAAGACCGCCGCCTTCCTGCTCCCCATCATCGACCGGCTCGCCGCGACGCCGGCGGCGCGGCCTGGCCCCCGCGCCCTCGTCCTCGCGCCGACCCGCGAGCTCGCTCTCCAGATCGGCGAGGAGCTCGAGCGCTTCCGGGGCAGCCGCCGCGTCCGCGGCGCCGTCGTGATCGGCGGCGTCGGGATGGGTGCGCAGACGGAGGCGCTCAAGAACCGCGCCGACGTCGTCATCGCGACGCCCGGCCGGCTCGTCGACCACCTCCAGCACGGCACCGCCAAGCTCGACGCCGTCGAGGTGCTCGTCCTCGACGAGGCGGACCGGATGCTCGACATGGGGTTCAAGCCCCAGCTCGACCGGATCCTCGCCCGCGTCCCGAAGAAGCGGCAGACGCTGCTGTTCTCCGCGACGATGGGCGGCGAGGTCGCGGACTTCGCCCGCGCCCACCTCGTCCAGCCGGTGCGGGTGGAGGTCGCGCGGAGCGGGACGACCGCGGCGCGCGCCGAGCAGCAGGTGTTCCTCGCCGAGCAGCACGAGAAGCTCGCGCTCCTCCTCGCGCTCCTCGAGCGCGACGAGGTGACGACGCTCGTCTTCACCCGGACGAAGCGGCGCGCCGACCGCGTCTGGAAGGGCATCGGCCGCGCCGGGCACAAGGTGGCCCGGATCCACGCCGACCGCTCGCAGGCGCAGCGGCGGATGGCGCTCGACGGCTTCAAGGACGGCACCTACCGCGTCCTCGTCGCGACCGACATCGCGGCGCGCGGGATCGACGTCGCCGACATCGGGCACGTCGTGAACTTCGACCTGCCGCACGTGCCGGAGGACTACGTCCACCGCGTCGGCCGCACCGCCCGCGCCGAGGCGAGCGGGCGAGCCTCGAGCTTCACCTCGCCCGAGGAGAAGGACCAGCTCTTCGCGATCGAGAAGCTCGTCCGCGCCGCGATCCCGCGCGCGGACGTGCCCCGCGACACCGAGAGCTTCAAGGCGGAGGTGAAGCGGAGCGGCGAAGCGCGCGCCTCCGACTCGTCCCCGCGCCGGGCGCAGCACGCCCGGCCCGGCGCCCACCCGCGGCGGGCGCGCCCCTCGTCGGGCGGCGGACACGCGCACCGCGCCGGCGGCCATGCGAGCGGCGGCCACGCCTCGGGCGAGAAGTCGGTCGAGGCGGGCGGCGGCAGCGCGAAGCCGCGTAGCGTCGGGTCGTGGGGCGGGAAGAAGCGCCGGTAGACCGCGCGCCTTCCGGGGCGCTCGGATCAGGGTCCGACCGCGACGGTGCGCACCGCCCAGGCGGTGCCGCCGCGCAGGTCGCGCACGACCGCGACCACGAGCGCCGGCGGGCTCGCGCGCGCGATCCACGCGTCGCTCTCGGCGCCGCGCGTGTGGAGCCCGTCGAGCTCACCCGCGGTGGAGAACCACGAGTAGACCCACTCCTCGCGGGTGACCTCGATCGGGAGACCGTCGGCGTCGAGCTTCGTGTACTCCTCCGGCTCGCCGGCGGCGCCGGACGGCACGATCGGCGCGAGCGGGATCACGCCGGGCACGAGCGTCGTCACGGCGTCCGGGTCGAGGATCGCTGCCCCGGCGCGGATCCCTTCGATGGCGGGATTCAGGTTCGGCGCGTCCGGCGCTTCCGGGCCGCGGATCACCACCCGCTTCGACGAGAGGACGTGCTCGCGGACCGGCCAGAGCCGCGCGAGGTTGGCCGCGACGTCGCCGGCCGGGCAGGTCGTGCCCACTCCGGCGACGAGCTCGTCCGGTGTCGCCTCGAGGGCGAAGGCGAGCACGATCGCCTGGATGCCCAGGATCCGCTCGGCGCCCGAGGGCGGAAACGCGAACCCCGCCGGCACGACGACCTCGGCGCGCGGGAGCGGGATGCCGCCAGCGACGGCAGGACCGCAGGTCGCGCCGGCGCACGCCTCGAACCCGGCGAGGTCGATCGCGGGCCAGCCGCCCTCGTGCTCCTCCGGATCCTTCACCCGCGCACGCGCGCCGGGCGCCCGCCGCGATCTCGGCGGCAGGGTCCCGGAGCGTCGTGAGCATCACGCAGGCGGTGGGCGTGGGGTCTCCGGGGACGGGAACGCAGGCGAGGTGCACGACGGTCGTCGTCCGCACCGGGTCCGCGTCGAGGTCGGCGCGGAGGATGAGCGACGTGAGCGTGGCCCGATCGGGCGCGAGGGTCCCCGCTCCTGCGGGCTCGATCTCGGGCGGCTCCGCCTGGATGGCGAGGACGCGCAGCTTCTCGAGCTTCGAGGCGGGGTCGAACTCCGGCGTGCAGGCGGCGAGCGCGAGGGCGGCGACGGCGACGGCGACGTGAGTGCGGTTCATGGTCGAGGCTCCGGCGCTGCTAGTACTCGGCGCGGACGCCGAAGGAGGGGAACAGCGTCAGCCCGGTGACCCAGCCGCGCTGCGAGTAGTCGTAGTTGTACGCGACGTCCTCCGGGTTCTTCCGGTTGGTCGCGTTCTGGACCTCGAGGTAGGCGGAGAGGATCCAGGTCCGGTGCGTCCAGCGCTTGTCGGCGCGCAGGTCGAGCTGGAAGAAGGCCGGGATGCGCGCGGTCGAGGACGGGTCCTGCACGGGCAGGTAGCGGTCTGCGTCCGCGTCGTAGACGGCGCCGACGGTGCGCCGGTACGGGTTGCCGGTCGCGTAGCGGACGCGGAACCCCGCCGAGAAGCCCTCCCAGAGCTCGGGCAGCTCGAGCGTGCCGAGGGCGGTGAGGTTGTGCGGCTGATCGAACGCGTCGCCGCCCGGCATGATCGTCCCTCCGATCACCTTCTGATCCCGCTCGCTCCGCGAGAGCGAGTAGGCGAGCCACCCGAAGAAGCGGCCGCCCGGGTTCCAGCGCAGGAGCAGCTCGGCGCCGTAGGAGCGACCCGTGCCGCCGTTCACGTACCGCTCCGTCCCGCCCGTCGGGAGGACGAGGTCGAAGAGCCGCTTGTAGTAGAGCTGCACGTCGGCGGTGAGCGGGCCGGCGATCCGCTGCTCGACCCCGGCCATGTAGTGCCAGGCGCCCTCCTCGCGGAGCTCCGGGTTCCCCCACTCGTGCGTCAGGTACACGGGCTGCGGCGGCTGGTGATACAGCCCGGCGCCGCCCTTCACCGTCGTGCCGTCACGCACCGTGTAGCGGGCGGAGAGGCGCGGGTCGAGCCACGACATCGTGTTGATGAGGACCTCGCGCTCGACGCGGAGCCCCGGCACGACGACGAGCCCGTCGAGCGGCTTCCACGTCGCCTCCGCCCAGAGCCCCGCCTCCATCGCCTGCAGGCGGAGGTGCGCGCGGACCTTTCGCGGGTCGGGGTCGGGCAGCTGGTTCGGGGGCGGGATCTCCGGGTACTCGAGCCGCAGCGACGAGCTCGGGAGGAAGCGGGTGTCGGTCCCGGCGGCGACCGTCAGTCGCTCGCCGAGGTCCCTCGACGCCTCGGCACGGAGGGTGGTCATCTGGAAGTGGTCGCGCTCCGAGGCGAAGTCGCCGAAGCGGTTCGAGATGTCGATGATGCCGTGGGCGATCGCGAGCCGCGCCCGTGCGCTCTCCGAGAAGCGGTGGTCCCACGAGCCCGTCGCCTGCACGAAGGCGGTCCCGATCCGGAAGCGATCCAGCTCCTCGAGCCCGCCGGTGTCGATCCCGGTGAGCTCCATCCGGTCGTCCACCCCGAGCACCGAGAGCCGGAGCGTGTCGTCCGGTCCCGCGCGCCAGGTCACCTTCCCCTGGTAGTCGTAGTACCGCGGCGCGACCGAGACGCCGAAGGCGTCGCTCGAGCGGGCCGCCGCCGAGATCAGCGCGTCGGCATAGGAGCGGCGCGCCGCGAGCGCGATCGTGACGTCCTCCCGCACCGGCCCCTCCACCATCGCGAGCGCGTGGTAGAGGTTCCCGTCCGCGACGAGGTGGAGCCGCTTCGAGCCGGGATCCCGCGTGCGCAGGTCGACCCGGCCGCCGGTCGCGCGGCCGTAGCGCACGCCGAAGTTGCCCGCCTCGAAGTCCACCGCGTCGACGAGCTCGCCCGGGACGATCGAGGTGAGGCCGCCGAAGTGGAACACGAGCGGGACCTCGACGCCGTCCACGTAGACCCGCGTGTCGGTCGGGTTCCCGCCCCGGACGACGAGCATGCCGAAGCCGCCCGGCGCGCGCGCGACGCCGGGGAGGTTCTGGACGATCTTCACCGTGTCGCCCGAGACGCCCGCGACGCGCCCCACCTCGCCCGAGGTGATCGTGACGGACGTCACCTCCTTCTTGTCGCGCTCGCCCACGACCACCGCCTCGTACGCGTCCCGCACCGAGCGGCGGAGCCAGTACTTCACCTCGACGGTGGTGCCCGGCTCGAGCACCTCGTCGGTCTCGAAGCGGTGGTGGGCGGGGTCGCTCGCGACGACCTTCACCGGGCCGGGCGGGAGGCCGGGGAGCTCGAAGCGGCCCTCGCGATCCGTGAACGTGGACGCCTGGTCCCCGGCCGAGACCGCGACGCCGGCGAGCGGCTCGCGCGTGCCGCGCTCGAGCACGACGCCGCGGAGCACCGCGACCGCGACCGGCGGCGGCGCGGGGGGAGGCGCGTCGAACCGGAAGCGGTACTCGAGCGTCACCGCGGCCGGCTTGCCGTCGATCTCCGCGGGCGAGAAGCGGAGCGCGCGCGCCGCGGCGAGCGCCGCCTCGTCGAACCCCTCTCCTGCAGGCTTCGTCACCCGGGCGGCGACGACCTCACCCTCGGCGGAGACGTCGAGCTCGAGGGTGACCTCGCCGGAGACCCCGCGGGCCTTCGCGTCCTCCGGGTAGGCCGGCGTGGCGGGCGTGACGACCGCGGGAGCGCGGGTGAGTACGCCCGCGGCGGGCTCCTCGGCGCGCGCGGCGACCGCGAGCGCGAGGAGGAGCAGGGCGAGGAGCTTCGTCGGCGGACATGTGAGGACCTCGTCACTCGAGCAGGAACGTGTAGGTGAAGCGGATGTCGGTCTCGACCGGCTCGCCCTCGAGCAGGGCCGGTGCGAAGCGGAAGCGGCGCGCGCCCTCGTCGGCGGCGCGGGCGAGCTCCGGCGATGGCGCGTCCACGACGCGGACGCCACGAACGGCGCCGCCCGCGTCCACGCGCAGGACGAGCACGACCTGCCCCTCGATGCCCGCCCGGCGCGCGTCCGCAGGATACGGGATCCGGGGCAGCTCGAGGATACGAGGTTGCGCGGTGAGCCGCGCCGCCGGCACGACGCCGCCCGCGTACGGCCGGACGCTCGCGGGATCCGCCGCCGTCTCCGCGGCGCGGCCGTAGACGGTGTTCCCGACGCCGACCGCGAAGCCGCCCGTCGAGACGGTCGAGCCGAGCGAGAGCCCGACCCTGGGGAGCGGGCGGGGTGCGCCGGGCGCGGGCGGCTGCGGCGCAGCCGAGGCGAGCGCCCGCGGCGGCTCCGGGACGGGCGCCGGGGCGGGCGGCGGCAGCGCGGCCGCGAGGGCGACGCGGGGGCGCGGCCGGGGCGCGGGTACCGCGGCCGGCGGCGGCGCAGGCCGCTCATGGCGCACCACCTCGAGCTCGATCCGCTCGCGCGCGGGAGCGCGCGGGGCGCGTGCGACGGCCGCCCATGCCGCCCCGTGGAGCGCGAGCGAGAGCGCCACCATCGGGATCGCGACCGAGCGCGCTGGGTTCCTTGGGGTGGACACGTTCTCGCGCAGGCTACCCGCCCGCGCCCTCCTCGGCGTGCTCGACGTCGAGCGCGAAGCGGGTGAGCCCCTCGCGCTTCACGAGGTCGATGACCTCGACGACGCGGCCGTGCGACACCGCGCGGTCGGCGCTGATGAGCGCCCGCGCCTCGCCGCTCCGCGCCACGGCGGCGCGGACGGCAGCGCGAGCGGTCTCCGCGGTCGCGGGGGCGCCGTCGAGGAAGAGCTGCCCCTCGCGGTCGAGCGCGAAGGCGAGCGTCGGACCGACGGTCTCGCCGCCGGAGGCGGCGCGGGGCAGGTCCACCTCGATCGCCTCCTTCACGACGTAGGTGGCGGTGACCATGAAGATGATGAGCAGGACGAGGGTGACGTCGACGAGCGGGGTCACGTTGATGGCGGTGATCTCGTCGCCGTGCTCTTCCACGGAAGCGGCCATGGCTCCTCCTCCCTACGCCGCGTCCGCGGGGTCGACTGCGTTCACGGCGCGCGGGGCGCGCGCGCGCGCGCGAGCGCCGCGGTCCGGACCTCGTCGCGCTCGAGGTGCGACGCGAGCGCGTGGGCGAGCGCCTCGGCGCGCGCCACGACCCCCTTGAACTCACGGTTGAAGGCGTTGAAGGCGACCACCGCCGGGATCGCGACGAAGATGCCGACCGCCGTCGCGACGAGCGCCTCCGAGAGGCCCGCCATCACGGCGGACGCCCCCGCGCCCTTGGCCGCGCCGACCCCGAGGTCGGCGAACGCCTTGATGATGCCGACCACCGTGCCGAAGAGGCCGAGGAACGGCGCGTTCGATCCGAGCGTGCCGAGGAACCCGAGGCCGCGCTCGTACGCCGGCCGCTCGCGACGGATCGTGCACGCGACCATCTCCGCGACGCTCGCCGGGCCGCCCTCGGCGGCGTCCACCGCGGCGCGGATCACCTGCGCCTCGAGCCCGTGCTGGTCCTCGACCTCGAGCCGCGCCTGGTCGAGCCTTCCGAGCGCGAGGAGCGGGATCACCGTCTCGGCCCGGCTGCGTCCCTGCCGGCGAAAGAACAGGGCGCGCTCGAGGATGACCGCGACGGAGGCGATCGAGAGCGCCGCGAGCGCGTACATCACCCACTCGGCGCCGGCGCGGGTGAACAGTTCGAAGAGCTGCTTCGTCATCGCAAGTTCCTCTCTCGGGCGCCGCAGACGCAGCGCCGGTTGGGGCCGCACCTGCGGCCCGGGGTCAGCGTGATCCGTCGCCCGCGAGCCACGCCGCGAGGTACGGAGATTCCGCCACGAGCTCCGCGTCGAGCGCCCGCAGCGCGGCGAGGCAGGAACGCTCCACCTCGCTGCCGGCGCACAGGACGATCCGGACGGGCGCCCCGCCGTCTCGCGCGAACGCGAGCGCGGCGCGCAGGCTCGCGAGCGCCGCCTCGTCGAGGAGGCCGTGCAGCTCGAACACCACGATCCGGTCCTGCGTTCTGACGTTCAGGCGGTGAGTCACGCCACGCCGCAAGAGCAGGCGGCGTGCCGCTCCCGTTCGCCCGTGTTTCCGGGGGTTACGAGCCGCCTCGCCACATGTCGCTGGCAATCTGCTACCAGTCACAGCGGATGGTGAGCGCACGAGAGGTGAACATGACCGCCGACGCCGCCTCGGTCCTGGAGCTCGCGCTCGCCGCCGCTCCGGAGCCGGTCTCGATCGACACGCTCGTCGGCTGGAACCTGGCCCGTCCGGCGGAGCTGTGGGCCTTCCTCGCGCAGCGCGCGCTCGGACGGGCGGCTCGCCGAGCGCGGCGCGGGGCTGTTCGAGCTCGTCGCGCCGGCCGGTCGCGACGAGGCGCTCGCGCGCGCCACGCCGGCCGCGTGGAGCGCGCTCCTCGGCGCGCCGGAGCGGATCGCCTGGGCCATCGAGGCCGCGCGCGGCGGCGGCGGCGCGGCAGCGCTTCACCGCCGCCGGCGCGATCTCCCGCGCGCTCGTGGCGCACAAGCCGCGCGAGGCGTTCCCGGGCGGCGCCGCGGGGGTGGCTCGCGATCGTGCTCCAGAGCCTGCGCCAGCTCCGGGCGATGACCGGCCTCGCGACCGCCGATCTCGAGGAGGCGATCGCGACCGCGATCGCGCTCGGCGACGTGGGCGCGCAGGGAGTGCTGCACGGCGCGCTCGCCGCCGCGGCGCTCCGCGACGGCGACGGCGACCTCGCCCGGGGCCACCTCGCGGCGGCACGCGAGGTGGCTCGCGCCTGCACCGGCCCGGCCCGCGCCGAGACCCACATGTACCTCGCGCTCGGTCAGGTGCTGCAGGGCCGGCACCGCGCCGCGGTCGAGCTGTTCGAGGAGCTGCTCGGCGACGTCCCCGAGGACGTCTCGTCGCTCATCGAGCCCTCGAGCTCCGCGCCCGCGACCGGGCTCTTCGTCATCGCGGTCTCGTACGGCCGCACCGGCCAGGCCCCGCGCGCGCTCGACCTCATCCACCGGATCCGCGCCTTCGGGGCGGAGCGGGAGCTCGTCGCGCTCGAGCGCGAGGCGGACCTGTTCGCGGCGCTCGCGCACGGCGAGCGGCTCGACTTCGCGGCGGCGCCGCGAGCACCGCGGAGCGGGCCTTCGACGTTCTACGCCGCGACGGGCAGCGACCCGTTCCACCTCTGGTTCGCCGCCCAGTCGCTCGCGTGCGTGCGGGGCGTGGGAGGGGCGCACCGACGAGCTCCCCGCGATCCTCGAGGTCGGGCTGCGCGGCGCGCCACGCGTCGGGGTGGCCGTGGCTCTCCGGCGGGGCCGTGCTCGCGCTCCTCGAGGAGCTCGACGTCCAGGGAATCCGCATCGAGGGGTTCGAGCTCGCGTCGGAGCTCGAGCGCGTGATCGCGCGGGGGCGAACGTGAGCTGGCGCGGCCTCGCCGCCCGCTACCGCGCGCGCCTGCTCGCGCGGGCGCCCGGCGGCGAGGAGCGACCTCGCGCCGGGTGCGCGAGCTCCTCGACGGAGTCGATCGCGCTGCTGCGCGAGGCGGGCGCGGAGTACGAGCTCGCGCGCGCGCTCGCCGACGCCGCCGCGCTCGCGCGGGGCGGTGGGCGCGCCGGGACGCGGCCCGGCTCCGGGCGGAGCTGCGCGAGCGCCGCCGCGCTGGGGCCGCTCTCGACCGGCGCGCCGGCGGCAGCCCGGATGCCGCACGGCTCACCGCGATCCTGATCGAGCTCGGACGGCTCGGCTCGCTCGCGGCGACGGCGCGAGGGCACCTGGGGCGAGATCGCGGCGCGGCTCTGCCGCGCGCTCGGCGCCGAGCGCTGCGCTCTCGTCGAGGCGGGCGACCCGCCCGCGCCTGCTCGCGGTGCGCGGCGGCACCGGCGGCGTGGCGCGACGCGGTGATCGCGCTCTTGCGCGACCGCGCGCCGGCCGCGGTCGCGACGCTCCCCGCGCCGGCGACGCCCGGGCGAGCCGTCCGCCGGGACGCTCCTCGTCGTCCCGTTCTCCGCGGAGGGGCGCTCGGGGTGGGCGTGCCTCGAGAACCGGCACGGCGCGCCCGCGGTCGGCCCCGCCGACGACGCGCTGCTCGAGGTCCTCTCGGCCCAGCTCGGGATCCTGCTCGGCAACGTCACGCTCTGGCAGGAGCTCGAGCGCGCGCGCGAGCGGCTCGAGGAGGAGAACCGGTACTGGCGCTCGACGACGCCGGCCCTGTCGCCGGGGAGCCGCATCGTGGGCGACTCGCCGGCGCTGCGCGAGGTGCTCGCGCTCGTCGCGCGGGTCGCGCCCGGCACGACCCCGGTCCTCGTCACCGGCGAGACCGGCGTCGGCAAGGAGCTCGTCGCCTCCGAGGTCCACCGGCAGAGCCCCCGCCGGCAGCGGCCCGTTCATCGCCGTCCACGTCGCGTCGTTCTCGCCCGGACTCGTGGCGAGCGGCCTCTTCGGCCACGAGCGCGGCGCGTTCACCGGCGCGACGGAGCAGGCCAAGGGCCGCTTCGAGCTCGCCGACGGCGGGACGCTGTTCCTCGACGAGGTCGGCGAGCTCTCCCTCGAGGACCAGGTGCGGCTCCTGCGCGTGCTGCAGGAGGGCACCTTCGAGCGCGTCGGCGGCACGCGCCCGATCCGCTCGGACTTCCGGCTCGTCGCGGCGACGAACCGCGATCTCCAGGCGGAGGTCCGCGCCGGCCGCTTCCGCGAGGACCTCTACTTCCGGCTCGCCGCCTTCCCGCTCCGCGTCCCGCCGCTGCGCGAGCGGCGCGAGGAGATCCCGACGCTCGCGCTGTTCTTCATGGAGCGGGCGAGCCGCGCGCGCGGCGTCCGCTTCGAGGGGATCGGCGAGGCGGACATGGAGCGCATGCTCGAGTACCCGTGGCCCGGCAACGTCCGCGAGCTCGAGCACGTCATCGAGCGCGCGGTCGTCCTCTCCGAGCCGCCCCGGCTGCGGATCCCGGTGCTCGACGCCCAGACCCGCCGCTGGCGCCCGCCGCCTCGGCGCCCGCGCCCGCGGCAGGGGGAGCGCGCGCGGCGGAGCTCGTCACGCTCGCGGAGGCGGAGCGCCGCCACATCGCGCAGGTGCTCCGCCACGTGCGCGGGCGGATCACCGGCGCGGGCGGGGCGGCCGAGATCCTGGGGATGAAGCCGTCCACGCTCAACTTCCGGATCCGCAAGCTCGGGCTCGTCGACGAGGTGAGGCGCGCCCGCGGCTCGCCGTGACACGCGCGTGACGCGGCCGCGCCAGGATCCTGGCCGTGACCACGATCACCGCCGCCCCCGTGAAGCCGCTCCTGCGCGGCGTCTCGCACGAGATCGCCGCCGCCGTCGCCGTCCTCGCCTGGATCGCGCTGGCGCTCGCCGCCCCGGTGGGTCCGCCGCGCGTCGCCGCGAACGTCTACGGAGCGTCGCTCGTGTCGCTCTTCCTCGTCTCGGCGCTCTACCACCGCCCCACCTGGACCCCGCGCGCGCGGCTCCTCATGCGCCGGCTCGACCACTCCGCGATCTTCTTCCTGATCGCCGGGACCTACACGCCGATCTGCCTGCTCCTGCCGCACCGCACGGGGACGACGCTCCTCGCCATCGTGTGGGGCGGCGCAGCGGCGGGCGTCCTCCAGTCCATCCTGTGGGTGCGTGCCCCGAAGCCGCTCGTCGCGGCCGTCTACGTCCTCCTCGGCTGGGTGGTCGTCCCGGTCGCCCCGGCGCTCCACGCCGCGCTCGGCGGGGGCGCGATCGCCCTGCTCGGCGCCGGCGGGGCGGCGTACACGACCGGGGCGGTGGTGTACGCGCTGCGCCGACCCGATCCGTTTCCGCGCGTCTTCGGCTACCACGAGATCTTCCACGCGCTCGTCATCGTGGCCGCCACCTGCCACTTCCAGGTGGTCATCGCAGCGCTGCGCGCGCTCTGACGCGCGTCACGGGGACGCACGGCGACGTGTCCCGCCGGCGCGCGCCGGGCTTCACCGTACGCTCGGTCGCGGAGGTGCCGATGTTTTCATCGAGCATCGAGGATGCGCGCGCGTTCCTCGCCATCGAAGCGGATCGCGGTCGTCGGGGTGTCGCGGAACGAGCGCGACTTCAGCCGTGCCATCGTCCGCGAGCTGTGCGCGCGCGGCTACGACGTGGTGGCGGTGAACCCCTCGCTCGCGCCCGCCCCGGGCTCGCCGCCTTCGCGCGCGTGCAGGACGTCGTCCCGCCGCCCGAGGCCGCGCTCCTCCTCGTGCCGCACGCGCGGGCGGAGGAGGCGGTCCGCGACTGCCTCGTCGCGCGCGTGAAGCGCGTGTGGTTCCACCGCGGCGCGGGCGAGGGCTCGGCGAGCGACACCGCGCTCGCCCTCTGTCGCGCGAACGGCGTCGATGGTCGTCCAGGGGCTCTGCCCGCTCATGGCGCTCCCGGGCACCGGCTTCCCGCACAAGCTGCACGGCCTCGTGCGGCGCGCGTTCGCCAGCCACGCGCGCGTGGTGGGCCAGGAGCCGCGCGGTCAGTGAGGCTCGGGCCGCTCCTCGGCTCTCCCCGGCGGCTGCGTCGCGAGCTCGTCGCGCATCTCGCGCCAGGCGCGCCGCGCCTCCTCCACCGAGCCCTCGTCCTCGATCGTGGTGATGTCGCCCGGATCGCGGTCGAGCGTCACCGCCTTGAGCACGCGCCGCATGATCTTGCCGCTGCGCGTCTTCGGGCAGCATCTGCACGAAGTTGAGCTCGCCCATCGACCGCGACCGGGCCGAGCTCGCGGCGCACCGTCTGCGAGCAGCTCGTCCCGCAGCGCCGCGGACGGCGTGGTGCCCCTGCCGGAGCACCACGAACGCCGAGATGACCTCGCCGCGCAGCTCGTCGGGGCGGCCCGGTGACGCCGGCCTCCGCGACCGCCGGGTGCGTGAGGAACGCCGTCTCGACCTCGATCGTGCCGATCCGGTGGCCGGCGATCTTGATGATCTCGTCGGCGCGCCCCGCGAACCAGACGTAGCCGTCCTCGTCGACGTGGGCGGAGTCGCCGGTGTAGTAGACGTCCGGGGATCCGCTGCCAGTAGTCGGCCGCGTAGCGCTCCGGCTCGCCCCACAGCGAGGGCGTGAGCCCGGGGAACGGCCGGCGGAGGACCATGATCCCCTTCTCGCCCGGGCTCGCAGGGTCGCCCGTCGCCGGCGTCACGACCGCCGCGTCGATGCCGGGCAGCGGGAGCGCCGGCCGAGCCGGGCTTGATCGGCAGCATCGCGATGCCGTACGGGTTGCCGAACACCGGCCCGCCGGTCTCGGTCTGCCACATGTGGTCGATGACCGGGACGCGGTCGTCGAGCACGCGGCGCTGCAGCCACTCCCACGCCGGCGCGTTCAGCACCTCGCCGGCGCAGACGACGCGCTCGAGCGAGCGCGAGGTCGAACGCCGCGCGCGGGCGCCTCGCCGTAGCGCATGAGGAGCCGCACCGCCGTCGGCGAGGTGAAGATGCCGGTGACGCCGAGCTCCTCGACGAGCCGCCAGACCGTCTCCGGGCCGGGGTGGTCGAGCGCGCCCTCGTACGCGACGGTCGTGCAGCCGATGAGGAGCGGCGCGTAGACGATGTAGCTGTGGCCGACGATCCAGCCGATGTCGGAGGTCGACCACCAGACGTCGCCCGGCCGCAGCCCGAAGCAGCATGCGCGCCATCGCGTGGATGTGGACCTGGTAGCCGCCGTGGACGTGGCACGGCGAGCTTCGGCCTCGCGGTCGTGCCGGAGGTCGCGAGGATGAAGGCGGGCTCGTTCGCCTCCATCTCGCACGTGCGTCGCCGCGCCGCCCGCCGCGAGCGCGAGGAAGTCCTGCCACCAGAGGTCGCGCCCGCGCCTCGAGCGCCGGCGGCTCGTCGCCGCGCCGCAGCACGACCACGTGCTCGACCGGCGCCGCCGGAGAGCGCGAGCGCGCCGTCCACGATCTCCTTCAGGCGGGTCTCCTTGCCCTTGCGCCAGGTGACGTCGGCGGTGAACACCGCGCGCGAGCCGCTCGCGCGGATCCGGTCGCCGAGCGCCTTCTCGCCGAAGCCGGCGAACACGACGCAGTGGATCGCGCCGATCCGGACGGTGGCGAGCATGAGCACGATCGCCTCGGGGCAGGTCGGCATGTAGATCGTGATCCGGTCGCCCTTGCCGATGCCCCATGCCGCGCAGCGCCGCGGCGACGCGCGTCGACCTCGTGGCAGCAGCTGCGCCGTAGGTGAAGACGCGCCGCTCGCCGCGCTCGTTCACGTAGACGAGGGCCGCGTGACCGCCGCGCCCCTCGGCGACGTGGTGGTCGAGCGCGTTGTGCGCGAGGTTCGTCAGGCCGCCCACGAACCAGCGGAAGCTCGGGTGCTCCGGGACGAACGCGCTGATCCCACGTCCGGAACCACGGGAGCCGGCTCGCCTGCACGCGCCCAGAAGCCGGCCGGGTCCTCCTCCCCTTCCCGGATCCAGCGCCGCACGATCGGATTCACGAGGTCCATCGCAACCTCCTCGCCAAAGATGTGAACGGGGCGAGGTGGGCGGGCGTCCGCCGCAGGCGGGGCCGTCAGACGACTGCCGGTCGTCGCGGGCGGGTCAACGCCTGCCGAGCGCGCCTTCGACCCAGCGTGCGATCCCATCCACGGTGCGAAAGTCGGCGACCGAACGGGCGCTCGCGTCGGGCACCTCCTCCGCCGCCATCCGCGTGAGCGCGCCGCCCGGGCCGAGCTCGAGGAAGACGGTGCAGCCCATCTCCGCCGCGGCGGCGAGGCAGCGGCCCCACTCGATCCGCCGGGCGAGCTGCACCGAGAGCGCCGCGATCGCCTCGCCCCGCGTCCGGACCGGCAGGCCGGTCGTGCCGGCGAGCACCGGGATCTCCGCGTCCCGCAGCGATGACGCCGTGAGCACCTCCGCGAACGGCGCGACCGCGGCGTCGAGGAGCCGGGTATGCGCCGGGACGCAGACCGGGATCCGCTGCACGGTGGTCGCCCCCGCCGCCGCGGCGCGCCGCTCGAGCTCGGCGAGCGCTCCGCCGTGGCCGCCGGCCACGCAGTGGTCGGGGCCGTTCGCGATCGCGATCTCGGCGCCCGCGGCGGCGGCGAGCGCCTCCGCGCGCGCGAGCGGGATCCCCCGCAGCGCGAGGAGCCCCGCGCCGGACGGCGACGCCGAGTCCATGAGGGCGGCGCGGCGCACCGCCACCCGCACCACCTCCTCCGGTGAGAGCGCCCCGGCGCAGCCGTGCGCGGCGAGCTCGCCGAGGCTGTAGCCGAGGAACAGGAGCGGCGCCGGGAGCGTGGGGCGCAGCGCGGCCCAGGTCGCGAGCTCGGCGGCACAGACGAGCGGCTGGGCGACCACGTTCGTGAACAGCCCCGGTCCGCCCGCGCGCGCGCACGCGAGCGGATCCCAGCCGAGCACGGAGGCGCAGCGGCGGAGCACGTCGGCGCCGCCCGCCGTGCCGGCGGCGAGGTCGAGCATCCCCGGGTGCTGCCCTCCCTGCCCGGGGCAGAGCACGGCGAGCCCGCTCAAGTGGCTACCTCCGAGTCTCGGGAAGGCGGAGCGAGGCCGCCCGAATCCGAACCCATGCACGAACAGCGCGGCGGCGAGGACGTCGGCGCTGCCGCCCGGCGACAGCCGCCGCGCGACGAGCTCGGCGTGGAGCGCGCGCGCGCCGGCCTCCCACCCGCCGCGGTGGACGCCGCCTTCCCGGAGGAAGACGCGGGCCCCCGCGCGCGCGAACGCGAGCCCGGCCGGGCCGCCGCGGTGGAGGAGGTTCGTGTCGGGCAGGGTCGCGATCGAGGCGAGGAGCGCCTGGACCGCGGCGGCGCGGCGCCCCGCCCCGCGCCGCAGCGCCTCCTCGAGCGCGGGGAGCGCGATCTCGAACACGTGAGGGAAGCCGCCCGCCGCCTCCGCGCGCGCGCCGCCGACGCCGTGGCGCAGCGCCACGAGCGCGCCGTGGCTCGCGGCCGGCCGGGGAAGCTCGGTGCGGATCGCCGGCCCGTAGACGCGCCGGACCGTCTCGCGGAGCGCGTCGGGCCCGGGGCGCTCGCCGGCGGCGGCGAGCCGGCCGGCCGCCGCCGAGAGGAGCCCGAGCGCGAAGAGGGCGCCGCGGTGCGTGTTCACTCCCCCGGTCGCCGAGAGCATCGCCGCCTCCGCCCGGACCCCGAGGTCCCGCAGCCGCGCGAACGGCGCGGCCTCCTGCCCCGCCCGGGCGATCGCCTCGAAGAACGGCCCGAGCGCCTGCAGGCTCGCCGCGAACGTCCCCGCGTCCATGTCGGCGTGGGCGCCCGCATCTCCTGGCGAGACGAGCCCCGGCTTCGGCCAGGTCTCGAGCTCCTCGCGGAGCGCCGCGATCGCGAGCCGGCCGATCTCGCGCGCGGAGTCCGCGCCGGCGGCTCGCCGCCCACCGGCGCGCGCGGCGGCCGGCATCGCGCTCACGGCGCGGCCTCCCCGAGGCGGGCGAGCGCGCGCGCGGAGGGCTCGAGCGCCACCGCCGCGAGCGACTTCACGAGGACGCGCTCGGCACCGGAGAGGAGCTCGCGCCATGCGACGCCGGCCCCGCCGGGGAGGAGCACCTCGCCGTCGAGCCGCGGCGCGCCGAGCGTGGCGCGCCGGCGCAGCAGGGCGAGCGCGCTGCGGAGCTCACCGGCGTCGCGAGCGGGGATGAGCAGGTCGACGTCCGAGGCGTCCGTCAGGTAGCGCTCGCCGGAGAGGTGCTGCCAGGCGAGAGATCCGTACACGCCGAGGTGGAGCCCCGCCCGGCGCGCTTCGCGATCGAGCGCGAGGAGGGGGCCGCGCCAGGCGGCGGGGCCGCTCGCGAGCGCCGCCGCGAGGGCGAGCGGAGGGGCGATCTCCCGGACGACGATCGGCGCGACGAGGACGGCGATGCGGCGCGGGTGCTCGCCGGGCGGGAGCGAGAGACCGAGAGCGACCGCGCCGGGTCGGGCCGGATCGCTCCGCGCGGCGACGAGCGGGAGGCCTCGCGAGACCCAGGCGCGGACGCGGGCGAGGAGCACGGGCGCGAGCGGCGCCGCGAGCCCGTCCTCCCAGGATGGCGCGAGCGTGACGAGATCGTGGCGGCGGTGCCCCGGGTCAGCTCGCATCGTCGGCCCCCACCCCCGCCACCCGCGCCGCGACCGTCGCCGCGAGGAGCCGCCCGCCGCGCGCGAGGCCGCGCTCCGCGCGCCGATCGGGCTCGCGCGGTCCGGCGAGGGCGGCGGCGAGCGCCGCGTCGAGCGGGGGGCGCCAGACCTCCCGGATGGCTCCGAGCCGCAGGAACCCCTCGAGCCCGGGCGCGAGGATGGGCGAGGTCCGCGAGAGCTCCTCGAGCCGCTCGACCGGAATCTTGGTGACCCGCGCCATCGCCGGGATCGACATCACCCACGGGTTCGCCCCGTCGAGCGCGTCCACCACGTCTGCCATGAACCCGAGCGGCAGGACGCCGCCGCTCACCGCGTCGCCGCGTACGAGCGCGACGATCCGGTGCCCCCGCTGCCGCGCGAGCTCGACCGCGGCCGCGAGGTGACCGAGATAGCCGTTCAGTCCGAGCAGCTCGTCGCGGCGGCTCATCCGCTGGCCGCGCGAGTCCACCAGCGCGAGGAGCGGGCGGCCCGGGTGCTCGCGGACGAGACGCAGGACCTCTCCGGCGAGGGCGAGCGCGGCCTCCACGCCGACCTCGGCGCCGCCGACGCTCCCGAGGACCGCCACCTCGCCCGGCGGGGCTCGCCCGGTGCCGCGAACGATGCCGGCCACCTCGCGCACCGCATATCCCGCCGGGAAGAGCTGATCGAGGCCCGCGTCGCGGTACGCCGCCCCGGCGCCGAGCGGGTCGGACGGCGCGACGGCGGCGGCGAGCGCACGCCGCGCGTCCCCCGCGGCGGCGCGGAACGACGCCGCGTCGAGCAGCGGGAGCCGCTCCGGGACGACCGCGCCCGCCCCGCGCCAGACGTCCGCCGCGTCCGGGCACCCGCCGGCGCGCGCGAGGCGCGCCGCGAGCAGCGCGTGCTCCGCGGAGAGCGCCGCCTCCGAGATCGGCCGCGTGCGACCGAGCAGCTCGATCGCGGCGGCGCGGAACGCCTCCACGTCGTCGTCCACGAGGAGGTCCGCCTCGCCCAGGATCCAGCGGTGCTTCCCGCCGTACGTCCGCCAGACGAGGGCGCGGTCGGCGGCGTCGAGCTCCTCGACGCCCTTCGTCGCCTCGACGACGTCGGGGCCGGAGAGGCCGAGCCGCCCCTCCTCGCTCATCGCGATCGCGTCGCAACAGCGCGCCACAATCCCCATCCCGCCGAAGCAGCCCCACCCGCCGCCCACGAGGGCGACGACCGGGATCCCGGCCGCCCGCGTCTCGAGGACCGCCCGCATCACCTCGGAGACCGCGACGAGCCCGGCGTTCGCCTCCTGCAGCCGCACGCCGCCGGAGTCGAGGAGGAGCAGGACGGCGCGCGGGCGAACGCGGCGCGCGCGGCGCAGCAGGCCGACGAGCTTCGCGCCGTGCACCTCACCGACGGACCCGCCCATGAACCCGCCCTCCTCGCTCGCCGCGAGCACCAGGGCGCCGTCGAGCCGACCCTCGCCGACCACGATCCCGTCGTCGAACGCGACGGGGGCGCCGAGCGCGGCCAGGTGCGGGCTCGTCACGCGCTCGGCGGGGCCGATCCGCTCGAGCAGGCTGCCCGGGTCGAGCAGCCCGGCGAGCCGGCGGCGCGCGGTGGCCTCCCGGAAGGAGACGCGCGGCAAGGTCGCGGCGGAGCGGGTCACGGCACCTGCCCGAGGTACTCCTCGACCGCCTGGTCGAGGCGGAGGGTGACGACGGCCGGCGTGGCGCCGGCGTCGTTCACCGAGAGCGCGAGCCCTGCGATCGGGCGCCGCGCGGCGAAGTCCTGCAGCACCGCCGCCCAGATCTCGCCGAAGCCGTCGGCCGAGGTGGCGACCTCCACGTGGCAGCCGCCGCCCTCGCCCGGCTCCACGAGCACCTCGAGGTTCCCGGAAGCGACCACGCCGACCACCACGGGCGGCCGCAGCGCGCCGGGGGCGGCGCCGGACTCGAGAATCGAAGACGAGCCGCTCCATCGGGCCTCCCTCACCAGCTCCGGAACCGGGCCGGCGGGTCGTAGAGCCCACCGGACCAGCGGACGAGATCCTTCACCGAGCGGGCGGCGAGCTGGTCGCGCGTCGCCAGCCGCACGTCGATCCCCAGGTCGGCCGGCCGCTTCACGATCCCGCGGTGGCGCAGGTCTTCCACCGCGGCGCGCGAGCGCGCCCGGCCGACCGGGGTGTAGCCCGCGACGCCGCGGATCGCCTCCGCCCGCTCCTCCGGCGTCCGGCAGAGGAGCAGGTTCGCGATCCCCTCCTCGGTGACCACGTGGGTGACGTCGTCCCCGTAGATCATGACCGGGGGGAGCTCCATCTTCATCGCGGCGGCGAGGTCCCAGGCGTCGAGCCGCTCGACGAACGCCGGCTCCATGTGTTCCCGGAACGTCTCGAGGAGCTGCACGACGAGCTTGCGGCCCCGGGGCATCGCGCGGGGGTCGACCTGCGCCTCGCGCCCGGCCTTGAGCCACGCCGGGCTCGCGTGGCGCCGCCCGCGCGCGTCGGCGCCCATGTTCGGAGCGCCGCCGAAGCCGGTGATCCGGCTCGTCGTCGCGGTGGAGCTGTTGCCGGCGAGGTCCATCTGCAGCGTCGAGCCGATGAAGAGGTCGCAGGCGTAGTGGCCGGCGGTCTGCGAGAAGGCGCGGTTCGAGCGGAGGCTCCCGTCGCGGCCGGTGAAGAACACGTCCGGCCGCGCGGCCACGTACCGCTCCATGCCGAGCTCGGAGCCGAAGGCGTGGACCGACTCCACGAAGCCCGCCTCGATGGCGGGGATGAGGGTCGGGTGGGGGTTGAGCGCCCAGTGACGGCAGATCTTTCCGCGCAGCCCGAGCGCCTCGGCGTAGGTGGGGAGGAGCAGCTCGATGGCGGCCGAGTCGAAGCCGATGCCGTGGTTCAGGCGATCGACGCCGTACTCCGCGTAGATCCCCTTCAGCACCATCATCGCCATGAGGACCTGCACCTCGCCGACGAGCGCCGGGTCGCGGGTGAAGAGCGGCTCGATCGTGCTCGGCGTCGGGGCGACGGTGAGGAAGTCCACCCAGCCGGCCGGGACGTCGACGCGGGGGACCTTGTCCACGCGCTCGTTCACCTGCGCGACGACCAGGCCGTCCCGGAACGCGGTGGCCTCGACGATGGCCGGGGTGTCCTCGGTGTTCGGCCCGGTGTAGAGGTTCCCCTCGCGGTCGGCGGCGATCGCGGCGACGAGCGCGACGCGCGGCGTGAGATCGACGAAGTAGCGGGCGTAGAGCTCGAGGTAGGTGTGGATGGCTCCGATCTCGATCCGTCCGGCGTGGACGAGCTGGGCGAGCCGGACCGCTTGCGGCCCGGAGAAGGAGAAGTCCAGGCGGCGCGCGATCCCGCGCTCGAACAGCTCGACGTGCTCCGGCAGGGCGAGCACCGAGAGCACGAGGTGCAGGTCGCGGACCCGCGCCGGGTCCACGCGCGCCAGGGCGCGCGCGAGGAAGTCCGCCTGCTTCTGGTTGTTCCCCTCGAGGCAGACGCGGTCGCCCGGCTCGAGGATGGCCTCGAGGAGCGCCGGCACCCGCGCCGCCTCGACCCAGCGCTCCGGCGCGATCGCGCGCGCGCGCACCAGGCGGGCCTCGCGGCTCCGGCGCGCGGTGTCCCAGGCGCGGCTCACTCGCGCCTTCCGCGTCGCCGCGGGTGCGCCGCGGAGGCGCCCCCCGCGTCCAGCGCCGCGAGCGCCGCCCGCTGCGACATGAGGTGGGCGCGCATCACCCGCTCGGCCTCCTCCGGGTCGCGCCGGCGCAGCGCGCGCATGAGCCGCCGGTGCTCGGCGAGGGAGGCCTGCAGCCGCCCCGGGAGCCGCAGCTGGCGCCCGCGCAGGAGCCGCAGGAAGCGCCGCAGCTCGCCGACCGTCCTGGACAGCCACGGGTTGGCGGCGACCTCCTCGATCGCCTCGTGGAAGAGGTAGTTCTCCTCGTAGTAGCGCCCCACGTCGCCGGCGGCGGCGTGGCGCTCGAGCCGGGTGTGGAGCGCCTCGAGCCGCTTCAAATCGGCGGGGCCCGCCTTCTTCACCGCCTCGAGCGCGCACAGCCCCTCGAGCAGCGACATGAGCGGGAACAGCTCGTCGAGGTCCTGCGGCGTGAGCTCGCCGGCCACGTAGGCGCCGCGCCGTGGCGTGAGTCGCACGAGCCCCTCCGAGTGGAGGACCTTCAGCGCCTCGCGCAGTGGCGTCCGGCTGATCCCGAACCGGGCGACGAGCGCGCGCTCGTCCACCCAGGCCCCCGGCGCGAGCGCGCCGTCGTAGATGAGGCGCCTCACGCGCTCGGCGACCTCCTGGTAGAGCGCGCGGTGGCCGATCGTCGAGCCCATCGTGCCCCGCCCTCAGATCCCGAGGTACGCGGCGCGGATCTCGGGGTTCGCCGAGAGCTCCGCGCTCGACCCCTCGAGCCGGACCCGCCCGGTCTCGATGACCGTTCCGCGCTGCGCGATCTCGAGCGCCTTGCGCAGGTTCTGCTCGACGAGGAGCACGGTGATGCCGGTCGCGTGCAGCTCGGCGATGGTGCGCATCACCTGCTCGACCAGGATCGGCGCGAGGCCGAGGCTCGGCTCGTCGAGCATGAGCAGCGTCGGCTCCGACATGAGGGCGCGCCCGATCGCGCACATCTGCTGCTCGCCGCCGGAGAGGCTGCCGGCGAGCTGCCGCGTGCGCTCCTTCAGCCGCGGGAACATCGCGAACACCTTCTCGAGGTTGCGATGCGCGGCCGCCCGCACCCGCGGGTGGTAGGCCCCGAGCTCCAGGTTCTCGCGCACGGTCAGCGTCGGCCACAGCTCGCGCCCCTCGGGCACCAGCGCGATCCCGAGCTCGGCCCGGGTCGCGGCGGGCATCGCCGCGAGCGAGCGCCCGCGGAACTTCACGTCCCCCGCCCGCGGCGGGCGAAGCCCGGAGATGGCGCGGAGCGTCGTGGTCTTGCCGGCCCCGTTCGAGCCGAGCAGCGTCACGATCTCCCCCTCCCGCACCTCGAGCGAGAGGCCGTACAGGACCTGGACGTCGCCGTAGAAGACGTCGATCGACTCGACCGAGAGGAGCGGTGCCGTCACGGCGTCGCCTCCCCGTGGCCCTTGCCGAGGTACGCCTCGACGACGAGCGGGTTCCCGACCACCTCGGCGGGGGTCCCCTCCGCGATCTTCCTGCCGTGGTCGAGGACCACGACGCGGTCGGAGAGGGACATCACCGCCGGCATGACGTGCTCGATCATGATGACCGAGACGCCGCGCTCGTCGCGGGTCCGCCGGATGAGCGCCGCGAGCCGCATCGCCTCGGCGGGGTTCAGTCCGGCGATCACCTCGTCGAGCATGAGCACGAGGGGCACGGTCGCGAGCGCGCGCGCGAGCTCGAGCCGCTTCCGGCCGGCGAGGGTGAGCGTCCCGGGCAGGTCGCGCGCGCGATCCGCGAGGCCGACGAACTCGAGGACCTCGTCGGCGCGCTCGCGCACCGGCGCGGTCGCCCGCCAGACCCCGTGGATCGCGCCGACCGCGACGTTCTCCGCCACGGTCAGGTTCGGGAACGGCCGCACGATCTGGTGGGTGCGGACGACGCCGGCGCGGACGAGCTTGTGGGCGGGGCGCCGGGACACGCGGAACCCGCGCATGAGCACCTCGCCCGAGGTCGGCACGATCGACCCGGCGATGAGGCTGAACAGGGTGGTCTTCCCCGCGCCGTTCGGACCGATGACCCCGAGGATCTCGCCAGCGCGCAGCTCGAGGTCCACGCCGTCCACGGCCCTGAGACCGCCGAAGCTCTTCGAGATCGCGCGGGTCGCGAGGAGCGGAGGAGCCGGAGTCATGGCGAGGCCACCACCCGCTCCGCGGCGGCGCGGCGCCGCCTCACCGCGCGAACGAGGCGCAGGCCGAGGCCGGTGAGCCCGAGCGGCTCGAAGAGGATGATGAGGATGAGGAGCAGGCCGTAGAGGCCGAGGTAGAGCTGCGGGTACGAGGCGAGCAGGAACTGGCGGAGCAGCACGAACACGATCGCCCCGAGCACCGGCCCGAGGATCGTGCCGACCCCGCCGATGACCGACATGAGCACGAACGCGATCGAGCGGTCGAACCCGAACATGTCCGACGGCTCGATGAACGCGAAGAACGACGCGTACAGCCCGCCGGTGAGCCCGACCACCGCGCCGGAGAGGACCATGACGAGGTCCTGGTAGAAGGTCGCGTTCACGCCGACGTCGGCGGCGGCGTCCACGTCGGCCTTGATGGCGAGGAGCTGCAGGCCGAGCGTCGAGCGCCGGATGAGGAAGGACGCGATGACGACGAGGCCCATGAGGCCGAGCGCCCACCAGTACAGGCGCGCCTTCATCCCGATGTCGATGGGCAGCGAGAGGCCGGAGGCGCCGCCCGTGAACTCCTCCCAGTAGGTGAAGAGCAGGCGCGAGGCCTCCCCCACGCCGATGGTGGCGATCGAGAAGTACGGGCCGCGCAGGCGCAGCATCGGGTGGGCGCCGACCGAGAAGATCCCGGCGGCGATCCCGCCGAGGAGCCACGCGATCGGCGCGGGGGTGGGGTTCGCGTGGAGCATGAGGCGCGCCGCGACGAACCCGCCCAGGCCGAAGAGGGCGGCGTGGCCGAACGAGACCTGCCCGAGGTAGCCGCCCATCCAGTTCCAGGCGAGCGCGCCGGAGACCATGAGGAAGGCGAGCGTGAAGAGGTTGCGCTCGTAGGGCGAGAGCCCGACGGCGACCGGCAGCGCCGCGAGCGCGAGGACGACGATCGCGAAGGAGACCGCCGCCCACGCCGGGATGAGGGCGGGCCAGCGCTTCACCCGAGCACCCGCTGGCCGAAGAGGCCGCCCGGCCGCAGGACCAGGACGAGCACCAGCATCACGAAGCCGACCGCCGCGGTGAGGTACGACGGCAGGACCAGGATCGCGAAGACCTCGACGATCGCGAGGATGAGCGCGGCGAGCCCCGTGCCGTACACCGAGCCGAGCCCGCCGAGGACGACCACCACGAACGACTTCAGGAGCTCGCCCGAGCCGAAGCCCGGGTTGAACGAGAACAGGGTGGCGGAGAGCAGGCCGGCGAGGCCGGCGAGCGCCGTCCCGATCCCGAACGTGATCGTGTAGATGCGCTGCACGTCCACGCCGACGAGCGTGCAGCTGTCCGCGTTCTGGGCGACCGCGCGGATGGCGCGGCCGAGGTACGTCCGCCTGAGCATGAGGTGGAGCAGGAGCGGCGTCACGACCGCGATCGCGAGCACGGCGAGCCGGTTCACCGAGACCCACGAGCCGAAGAGCGTGATCGCGTGGGTCGAGTACGACGTCCGGATCACCTGGTCGTTCCCGGTGAAGAGGAGGTACGCGGCGTTGCGGAGCACGAGCCAGACGCCGAACAGGAGGAGCAGCGACGCCGGCCCGCCGGCCGCGCCGCGCGGCAGGTGCCGCACGAGGACGCGGTACATGGCGACGCCGAGCAGGAAGGTGATCGCCACGACGATCGGGATCGACGCGTACGGGTCGAGCCCGATCCAGCCGTGCAGGATCCAGCCGAGGTAGGCGCCCGCCATGATGACCCCGCCGTGGGC
This sequence comes from uncultured delta proteobacterium, assembly GCA_963736795.1. Lineage (GTDB taxonomy): Bacteria > Myxococcota > Myxococcia > Myxococcales > Anaeromyxobacteraceae > Anaeromyxobacter. The sequence continues at coordinate 297,429 of CAVTRF010000006.1, forward strand.
GAGGTTCACGATCCGCAGCACGCCGTAGATGAGGCCGAGGCCGTACGCCATGGTGGCGTACAGCCCGGCCAGGAGCACCGCCGAGACGGCGAGGTCTACGAAGCGCGCCACCTCGCTACTTCGCGCACTTCGGGTTCGCGCCCACCCCGGTGCCGGTCGCGGCGTCCTTCGGGTAGATGATGGGCGCGGTGCCGTCCTTCTGGTTCTGCTGCACGACGAAGGGGTTCTGGACCTGGTTGCCCGCCGCGGCCTTGAACTCGATCGTGCCGCCCGGGAGGAGCGACGGCATCTTCATCGCCTGGAGCTTCTCGCGGACCGCCTCGCGATCGACCTTGCCCGCCTGCTGGATCGCCGTGAACAGGACCCGGGCCGACTCGTAGGCGAGCGCCTGGAACCACTCCGGCTCCCGGTTCGCGTACTTCGCCTTGAACGCCGCGACGAAGTCCTTCGACGGCCCCGGCTTCTGCCCGAGCTGCGGGCTCCACCAGACGCCGGAGAGCACGTACGCGGTGTTCTCCGGGCCGAGCGCCTGGATGGCGTCCTTCTCGGCGCCGCGCGCGCCGTACGTCACGACCTTGTGGCACAGGCCGGCGGCGACGTACTGCCGGTGCATCGTGATGTAGTCGGGCAGGTGCGCGTCGACGAGGAAGAGGTCCACGCTCGCCGCCTTCACCTTGCCGAGGAGGGCGCCGAAGTCCTTCCCGTTCAGCTCGAACGACTCGTCCACCGCGATCTCGTAGCCGCCCCCGCTCTTGCCGGCGAAGTCCGAGACGCCCTTGCGGAAGTCCTTCCCGTGGGCGGTGTTCTCCCAGAGGAGCGCGATCTTGGCGGGCTTCGGCAGCTTGCCCGCCTTCTGCTGCTCGTCCACCCACTGCATGAGCGTCGTGCCGAGCAGCTCGACCGGCGAGATGAGGCCGAACAGGTACTTGAAGTCGCGCTTGTAGATCTTGGTCGCGCCGCCGCCGCCGTTCACGTACGGGATGCGGTTCTCCTCCGCCACCGTGGACTGCGCCTCGACGAGGTGGCTCGCGTACGTCCCGAGCAGGAAGTCCACCCGATCGCTGTTCACCAGCCGGTCGGCGAGGCTCACCGCGGTCGCCTGCGTCGAGGTGTCGTCGAGGAGGATGAGCTGGACCGGCAGCTTCTTCCCGCCCACCTCGAGCCCGCCCTTCTTGCTCAGCTCCTCGAAGGCGAGGTCGTAGCCCTCCTTGAAGAAGCCGCCGACGCGCGCCTCGGCGCCGGTGAGCGGGAGGGTCGCGCCGATGACGACCTTGTCCTTCGCGGCCCGGGCGGGCGAGGGGACGAGCGTGGCGGCGGCGAGCGCCGCGACGGCGAGCACGGCAGCGAGCGGACTGCGACGGGTACGGCTCATGGCGCCTCCTGGGGCGGACGGCGGCGGTCGAGGGCGCCGCCTCGAAGTTCCATAATTATGAATTACGACCGCGCGAGGCTAGCGAGCTGCGGAGAGCCCGTCAACGGCGGGTCCGGAGCCTTGTCGGGCCGTGGCCATCGCGGGGACGGGGGAGGGTCCGCCCCGCCCGCCCGGACGATGGCTTCGTCCCCCCCCTCCCGCGGGCGCCTGCGACGCCAGTACACTGCACCCGTGCACCCCCTCCTCGGCGATCTCGGCGCGCGCGCCGCCCGGATCGCGATCCGCACCGACGACGCGACCGTCTCGTTCGCCGCCCTGGAGCGGGCCGCCCTGCGCGCACGCCGCCCGGCTCCGCGCCGAAGGGGTCGGGCGGGGCGACCGCGTCGCGCTCTGGGCGACGCCGCAGCTGCCCACCCTCGCCGCGGTGATCGGGAACGCGCTCCTCGGCGTCGCGACCGTGCCGCTCAACCCGGCGGTCGGGGAGGGAGAGCTCCGCCACGTGCTCGCCGACGCCGCGCCGCGCCTCGTGCTCGCGGCGGATCCCGCCGCGTTCCGCGCCCGCACGCCCGCCGTCGCCGCCATCGCGACCGACGGCCCCACGGGCGCGCTCCCGCCCGCCCCCGCCCCGGACGACCCGCTCCTCGTCCTCTACACGTCCGGGACGACCGGCCCGCCGAAGGGCGCGGTGATCACCCACGCGCGCCGCGGCGTTCGACCTCGACGCGCTCGCGGGGGCCTGGGGCTGGACCGAGCGCGACGTGCTCGTCCACGCCCTGCCGCTGTTCCACGTGCACGGGCTCGTCCTCGGGGTGCTCGGATCGCTCCGGGTCGGCGGAACGCTCCGGCTGCTGCAGCGCTTCTCGCCGGAGCCGGTCTGCGCGGCGATGGCGGACGGCGGGACGATGCTGTTCGCGGTCCCGACCATGTACCACCGGCTCGCGGAGCACTGCGAGGCAAGTCCCCGCCGACGCGGCGCGGCTCGCGCGAGCCCGGCTCCTCGTCTCCGGCTCGGCCGCGCTGCCCACGCGCGAGAACGAGCGGCTCTTCAAGCTGTTCGGGCAGCGCCCGGTCGAGCGCTACGGCCTGACCGAGACGCTCATCCTCTGCTCCGCCCGCCACGACGGCCCTCGCACGCCGGGCACGGTCGGAGCTCCGCTGCCCGGCATCGAGCTGCGCCTCGTCGACGAGCAGCGGCGCCCCCTCGCTCCGGGTCCCGACGTCCTCGGGGAGATCGCCGTCCGCGGTCCGACGGTGTTCCCTGGGTACCTGAACCGGCCCGACGCGACGGCCGCGGCGCTCGACGCGAGCGGCTTCTTCCACACGGGTGACATCGCCTCGGTCAGCGCGGACGGCGAGGTCCGGATCGTCGGCCGGCGCGCGACCGACCTCATCAAGACCGGCGGCTACAAGGTCGGCGCGGGCGAGGTCGAGGCGGCGCTGCTCGAGCACTCCGCCGTCCGCGAGGCGGCGGTGGTCGGGATCGCGGACGAGGATCTCGGCGAGCGGATCGTCGCGTTCGTCGTCGCGGCGCCGGGGACGCGCCCGGCCGCGGAGGAGCTCGCGGACCACGTCGCGCGGCTGCTCGCGCCGCACAAGCGCCCGCGCGCGGTGCACCTCGTCGAGGCGCTGCCGCGGAACGCGATGGGCAAGGTGCTGAAGAAGCAGCTCGCCGCGCTCGCCGCGATCACCAGATGAGGTAGAGGGTCCGGTTGGTCCGGATCTCCGTCGCGAGCAGGTCGAGCGTGCTCGCGCGCCCGGCGACGAGGTCCGGCGCGAACTCGGCGCAGCGCTTCGCGACCGCCAGCGAATCGGCCGGAGAGCGGTCGAAGCGGCCGGCCACGTAGTCGACCCCGACCTCCCACAGGTCGAACGGCTCGTCCTTCGCGAGCGCGTCGAGCCAGGTGACGACCTGCTCCGGGGTGAGGCCGCGCCGCGCCGCGCGCGTGCCGACGAGGCGGATCACGACGTTCGCGTCCGTCGTCCCGAGGAGGCCGATCTGGTCCTTGTCGCCTGCCATCCCGAAGCCGCGCTCGTAACGGAACAGGTACAGGCCCGCCTTCTTGAACGTCGCGTGGCTCCCCTCGAGCAGGCGCTCGGCGAGGTGCGGCTCCACCGCGAACGAGCGCCCGTTGGCGAGCGACACGTCGCCGACCGGCAGCTTCTCGCCCTTCACGCCGGTCGCCTTCTCGACGAGCTCGACCGCGGCGGCGAGGTTCTTGGGCGCCGCGAGGGCGATCGGGGATCCCTTCGGCCCGACCGGCACCCCGCGGAGGTCGGTGTCGGCACGAGCCGCTCCGGAGGGAGACACGAGCGCGCAGGCGGCGGCGACGCCGACGGCGCGGATCAGGGGGTAAATGTGCATGGGCGCGGCTCCAAGGGGTGGACCCACATCGTACCGCGGAAGCGGCCGCCACCGATGCCCCGTTCTCCGGCGACAGCACGCGTGCCGGACTGCGGCGGGCGCGGGGGGATGTGGGTGAGACGCTCAGACGGTGCGACGGTGTGGGACCGGGGCCGGCGGGCGGGGCCGCGAGGGAACTTGGACTTGGACTTGGACTTGGACTTGGACCTTGGACCTTGGACCTGGTCCTGGTCCGAATCGAGACCAAGACCAAGACCAAGACGAAGTCCAAGACGAAGTCCAAGACCAAGTCGGGTCAGGCCACTGCGCCAGCACCGCACCCACCCTCCCCTGGCTCGGGGTCTTCTGCCGTGCGGCGGCTATTTCCGGACGAGGACGGGGACCGGGCGAAGCGCGGTGCGGGCCTCGAGGGAGGATAGGAGATCGAGCAGGCGGGCAAGCATCCGGAGGAGGGTCTTCATCGAGGTGGCAACGGACGCGGTCGCGCGCGAATTCCCTCGGCGGCGCGCGCGCTCGACGGGGATGGTCAGTCCGCCGGCGGCGGGGGCAGACCGCGCGCGCTCCGGACGTGGAGCTCGTCGATCTCGAGCCGCCCGATCCGAGCCCGCGAGATGGCGAGCGACCGGACCGCGACGGCACCCACCGCGAGCGCACCCACCGCGAGCGCACCCACCGCGAGCGCACCCACCGCGAGCGCACCCACCGCGAGCGCGCCCGCCGCGGCTGCCGCGCGCGCGGCGAGCGGGCCCCGTCCGCCGCCCGCGAGCGCGCGACGGATCGACGCCCTGCTCCGACGCGAGAACATGACCGGCCCTCCGCTCCGCATGCGCGCCTCCCCGGCAAACGGTGCGGCGCGCCGCGGGACCCGGCAAGACGATCGGGCGGTCACCTCCCGGATCGGTAGGCGGCCGAGTGCTGGTGCAGCACGGCGCTCTCGTACGCGAGCCGCAGCGCCTCGCGCACGATCGTGAACCGCTCGCGCTCGCGCAGCCGCTTGCACAGCCGGACGATCTCGAGGACCTCGGCGCGAAACCGCTCGGTGATCTGGCCCCGATGCGCCTCGACGAGGGCCGCCTCGACCTCGAGCCCGAAGTAGCCGAACAGCGTGTCGAGGTCACGCGTGCGGATCGCCTCGTAGGACCGTCCCATGATCGCCTCCGGCGGCTAACCTTGCGCTTCGCGTGCCAGCCCCGTACTGCGCCATTTCCGCTGCGGGAGAGCCGCTCCAGCCACGCCGTGGCGTTCTCCCGGGCGCGCCTGCCCGGTCCCCGGGCAGCACCTGCGAGGCAGCCGCACCGTCCTGTGGCCCCGGCCTCAGGCGCCGCCGACACGCGTGGGTCGGGACACCGGCTGGAAGGGCCCCGCCAGGGCACGTCACCCGCGCCGCCGCGCCGGCGTCGGAGTGAATGAAGGCGAACGGCGAAGCGTCGCGAGGACGTCATGCGAGGCACGATCACGGCGAGGGAAGTCTTCCGGCACGGCGCCACCATCATCCGGATCTGGGGAGCGCGCTGCTACCTCTCGTGCGTGCGCGCCGCGCTCTCGCCGCGCCCGACCACCTTCCTCGAGGTCCTCTGCCGCTGCGGCGTCGTCCAGCCCGGCGGGCGTGCGCGCTGACCCCCGGCGCCAGGGAAACGGCGCGTCCGCAGGCGCGGTATTCGCGCGGTTCTCGCTTTGACTTTGGGCGCGCGGCTGCCCGATCATGCGCCCTCTCGCTCGTCCCCCGCGGAGCCTCGCCCGATGATCATCTCCCCGAGACTCGGCGTCCTCGCCGCCGCCGTGCTGACGGCCTGTGTCCCGCCGCGGGCCGGGCCCGGCGCGGGCACGGGTCCCGAGGCCACCGCGAGCGCGAGCGGAACGACGGTCGTCCCGCTCACCATCACCGCCGGGGCGGACCCCTCCTGCTGGCGTTGTCACGCGGGGAAGCTCGCCGCGCAGGCCCGGCGCAAGGTCGCCCACGCCCCTTTCCGGAACACCTCCGGCTGCGTCGCCTGCCACGGTTCGCACCAGGGCCCAGGCACGAAGGCGGGGCTCGTCCTGCCACAGCCGGACCTCTGCCGCCGCTGCCACACCGGGGAGCAGTTCCGGCGCGCCCACGTCCACTCCATCATCGAAGGAGACGGCTGCACCGCCTGCCACGAGCCGCACGCCTCCGACCAGCCCCGCCTCCTCGTCTCCGGTTCGGACGTGCTCTGTGCGACGTGCCACGACGCGGCGACGGTGAAGCAGCACGGCGGCCTCGCCGTGGACGGGGGCCGCTGCGCGCTGTGCCACGACCCGCACTCGAGCTCGGGCGGGAAGCTCTTGCGGCCCGTCGTGCACGAGGCGATGCCCGACTGCTCGAGCTGCCACGCGCCCGCGCGCGGGAAGCCGTTCGCGCGCTCGGACCGGGAGCCCGCGCTGTGCCTGCAGTGCCACGACGCGGTCGAGAAGGAGCTCGCGCCGAAGGCGAAGCACAAGCACCGTCCGGCCGCGCAGGGCCCGTGCACCGCGTGCCACACGCCGCACGCTTCCGACCGCAAGCGGCTGCTCACCGAGGACCGGCCGGCGCTCTGCCTCCGCTGTCACGAGCCGCTCCGGCAGAAGCTCGCGTCGAAGGTCGTCCACGCCCCCGCCCGCGAGGGCCGCTGCAGCGAGTGCCACGCGCCCCACGCCGCGGGGCAGGCGAAGCTCCTCGTCGCGGCGATGCCGCAGCTCTGCTTCCGCTGCCACGCGGCGGCGCAGGACTGGCCCTCCGGGCGCTCCGTCCACAATCCCGTCCGCTCCGGCGACTGCACGAGCTGCCACGACGCCCACGGCGGCGGACCGCGCCTGCTCGCGAAGCAGGGGGGCGCGCTGTGCGCGGAGTGCCACGAGGTGCAGGGCGGCGAGCAGAAGAAGGGGGCGCGCGGTCACCCGCCGGTCGTGCGGGGCGAGTGCCGGACCTGCCACCTCCCCCACGCCTCCGAGTTCGATCGCCTGTCCCCGGAGCGGCCCGACGCGCTGTGCGCGCGCTGCCACGGCGCGATGTTCGAGGCGCGCGCGGGGGTCCGGCTGCACCGGCCGTTCGAGGCGCGGCGCTGCACCGCGTGCCACGTCGCCCACGGCGAGCGCGCGGGGCTGCTCCGTTCGGAGAACCCGTGCGCGAGCTGCCACGGCGCCGCGATCAAGCGGTGGGCGGAGGGCCGCTCGGCCCATGGCCCCGTCCGCGACGGGAAGTGCGCGGCGTGCCACGAGCCCCACGGGACGGCGGCGGCGAAGTTCCTGCGCAAGCCGAAGCGCGACCTCTGCCTCGGCTGTCACGCCCCGCTCGCGAAGCGAATCGCCGCGCCCGGCGCGGTCGTCCACGCGCCCGCCGCGGGCGAGTGCGATCGCTGCCACGAGGCGCACGCGGCCGGTCAGCCCGCGCTGCTGACGGCCGCGGTCCCGGCGCTCTGCCTCGAGTGCCACGACCCAGCCTCCACCGTGGTCGCGCGCGCGCACGCGCCGTTCGGCGGCGTGCCGTCGCAGTGCACGAGCTGCCACGACCCGCACGCGTCGGCGAGGCCACACCTCGTCGGAGACGTGATCCACCCCCCCTTCGACGACCGCGACTGCACGACCTGCCACCTCTCGCCCGCGCCGGCCACGCCCTCGTGAAGCCCGACCTCGTGGCGGTGTGCACGGACTGCCACGACGTGACCCCGAAGCTCTCCGCGCACGAGCCCGTCCGGCGCGGCCGGTGTGTCGCGTGCCACAGCCCGCACGCGTCGTCGCGGCCGCACCTGCTCGTGAAGGAAGGCGCGGGGCTCTGCGTGCGGTGCCACGACCGCGGCGCCGCGAAGTGGAAGAAGATCCACGCCGACGCGGGCGCCGAGGGCATGGACTGCTTCGACTGCCACGACGCGCACATGATGAAGAAGAAGTGACCCGGGCGCGTCAGCTCGACGCCTGACCCTCCCGCCGCGCCGCAGCGCGCGCCACCGCCGCGACGAAGTCCTCCAGCGCCCCGGGCCCCTCGTCCTCCGCGAGGGCGGCGACGGGCTCGTCGAGGCCGAGCGCCTCGACGGCGTAGACGAGCTGGTCCTCGCGCAGCGCGAGCACGACCGGCCGTGGGCCGCGGAGCGCGTGGGCGATCGCGGCGCGGTGCCCGTCGCCGCCCAGCTCGAGCTTTCCGAGCCCGTCCACGACGAGGACGTCGCTCGTCGCGGCGTCCGCCTCGAGCCAGCGGCGCGCCGTCGCGAACGCCGCCGCGTCGAAGGCGATCGAGCAGGACGCGTCGTCTTTCCCTGGGTCCGCCGAGCGCGCCAGCGGGGCGGTCCGGCCGTCGCTCGCGTGCACGAGCTCGATGGTCTTGCGACCGTCCTCCGCCTCGACGGTGCGCTGGGTGAACCCTCCGACGCGCAGGCCGCGTGCCGCGAGCGCCGCCGCGATCTCGCGGGCGAGGCGCGAGCGCCGCCCACCCTTGCCCGCGACCACCGCCGCCCAGGTCATGTCCCCTCCCCGGCCCACCTGCGGGCGACGAGGCGCGCCTCGTGACGCCCCGACTCGAGCCAGCCCTCCTCGTACCGGACCACCTCGAGGCCGGCGGCGAGGCCGGGGAGCTCGCGATCCTCGAGCACGTGCCGCGGGCCGGGCCGCGCGTGACGCTCGAGGTTCGAGCGGGTCGCGTGCGCCGCGACGAGGAGGCCGCCCGGCGCGAGCAATCCGGCGAAGACCGGGAAGAGCGGCCGGTGCAGGAAGTAGGTGCACAGCAGCAGCTCCCACGGACCCGCCGGCAGCGAGCCTTCCTCGAGGTCGACCCGGACGAAGGTGAGCGGGAGCGACTGGGCGTGCGCCGCGCGAGCGGCGCGCTCGAGCGCGACGTCCGAGACGTCCGCGAGCGTCACGTCGAGGCCGCGGCGGGCGAGCCAGAGCGCGTGGCGACCCGAGCCGCCGCCGACGTCGAGCGCGCGCCCACGGCGCGGCAAGAGCGCGTCGAGCGACTCGAGCCAGGGCGCCGGTGGCGGCGTCTCGTCCTCCTCGAGGTAGCGCGCGTTCCAGCGCTCGCGGTCGGTCCCGGACACGCCCACGTCGTAGCGCAGGTCGAGGCCGGGCGCACGTGCGCGGTGCCCCTCGCGACGCGGCTCCGGGTGGGCGGCTGACGCGAGCTCGGGCCGAGCGGCGGGAGCGCGGCCTCAGCCGCGGACCGGGCGTCGACCCGCGCCGCGGGCGAGCGGCGGCGCAGCGCCCCCGGTCGTGAAGGCGACGGCGCTCACGACACGGAGGGCGGGGCGGGCGGGCGGGAGGGCGGCGTAGGCCGCGAGCGCCTCGGCGGGCGGCGCGGCGCGCAGCACGGCGAGCGTCGCCGGCGCGATCTCGTCCGCCGGCGACCCGGGGCGGTGACGGACCGTGGTCCCCGTCGAGGGCAGGTGCGCGGGGCGCACGTGCGCCGACGCGACCGCCGGACGGAGCGGCGACCGGGGCGCAGCGGCCAGCGCGTCCTGCGGGGACGCCGCGAGCTTCTGCACGCGAGCGAGGACGTCGCGCGGGTACCCGAGCAGGCGCGCAGGGACGCCGCCCGCGCGGAGGTGGCGACGGACCCGGTTCGGCCCCGCGTTGTAGGCCATCAGCGCGAGCTCGACGTCCCTGAACGCGCCGACGAGCCGCGCCAGGTAACGGACGCCGGCGCGGACGTTGGTGGTCGGATCGAAGGGGTCGCCGTGGGCGAGGCGCGAGCGCGAGAGCTCCTCGCGCATCGTGGGCAGCATGAGCTGCATGAGGCCGACCGCACCGACGGGCGAGACGGCGCGCGCGTCGAAGCGCGACTCGACGTGGATGACCGCGAGCACGAGCAGCGGCGCGAGCTCCGAGCGCACCGCCTCCTCGATGATGACGCGTGCGACCCGCGTGCGCTCCTCGCGACCCAGCCCCCGCGCGCGGCGGTCGACCTCCTCGTACACGCGGTCGGCGCCGGTCCAGGCGACGCCGGCGGAGGCGCGGTGCGCCGCGACGGGACGGACGCGTGCGGCGGAGCGAGGGTGCGAGTCGGGAGGGATCGCGGCCGCGGCGACGACGGCCCACGCAGCGGCCGCGGCGGCGACGACCCGGAACCGGTCCATAGCAGGCGAGCGAGCCATCGCCAGGCAATGTTCGCGTCCGGGGTAGGGTCCGGTAGCGGGGCAACACACATGGAGTTCGGCCGCACCCGGATCCCGCCCTGCGGGGGGTGGCGCGCGGTCCGTCCGGGTGTGGCGCAGGGAGCGGCGATCATCGCCAGGCCCCGTTCGCGTGGGGCGAGGGGGACTCCGCGAGGGAGCCGCGGGAGGACCCGCGACCGAGCGTCCGGGGTCGCGCGAACGGGAGCGGCCGACCCGGCCTCGCGAGGGACGCACGTGGCGGACCTTGACGGTCCGTCACGGCAGGCGTATCTGCGTTCGTGGAGGGATTGCCATGCGCCTCGTGGTCGCTTGCTGCGCGCTGCTCGCCGTCGCGGCCTCGTCGCGCGGGGGCTGCGGGAAGACGCCCTACGAGCCGTGTGCCGGGAAGGCGTGCGGTGCGGCGTGCACCGCGTGTCCGGCCGACGACCCGGGCTGCGTCGAGACCGCGGTCGTGAAGGCCTGCGACGCGGCCGGCGCGTGCGCTGCGGCCGGCTCCTTCGAGTGTCCGGCGACCGATCCCTGCGCGGGGAAGGCGTGCGGCGCGGAGTGCGTCGTCGAGCCGGCGTGCCGCTGGGCGAGCCCACCGTGCATGCTTCCTTCGATGCTGGGCCACTGCGACGCGACGAGCGCGTGCCAGCAGGGCGAGGTGTCGTGTTCGCCAGCCGATCCCGATCCTTGCGCGGGGAAGGCGTGCGGCGAGACCTGCAACCCGTGCGGGGCCGTGCCGTGCATGACGCTCGTCGCGACCTCCTGCGACGGGTCCGGCCAGTGCGTCCCCACGACGCCGTGGGTCTGCTACGACGCGTGCGCCGGGAAGCAGCGCGACGAGCCGTGCAGCATCTGCCCTCCGGACGCGACCGACTGTGTCGCGCCGATGTGCGTCACGTCGTGCGACGGTGCCGGCCGCTGTCTCTGCTCCGGGTCCGACGCGGCGTCCCCGTAGCCGGCGCGGAGCCGTCCGGGGCGCTCGCGGACGGCGCCTCGGCGCTCCCCTCCTCCGGAGCCTCCGACCAGGCCTGGACGAGCGCACCGTGGAGCAGCTCGACCGACTGCGCCCCGGAGACGGCGTACCGATCGCCGAGCACGAAGAACGGGACCGCGTGGATGTCGTTGCGGGCCGCCTCCTCCTCGTCGGCCGGACGGCGTCCGCGAGCTCCTCGCCCGCGAGGAGCTCGCGGACCAGGTCGGCGTCGAGCCCCGCCTCCGCCGAGAGCCGCGCGAGCGTCCTCGGATCACCGAGCGCCTCACCCTCGCTGAAGTAGGCGCGCAGCATCCGCTCCTTCATCGCGCCCTGCACGCCTCGCGCGCGGGCGAGGTGCAGGACCCGGTGCGCGTCGAAGGTGTTCGTGGGCTTCACCTCGTCGAAGCGGAGCGCCAGCCCGTCGGCGGCCGCGACCGCGGTCATGCGCTCGACCGTCGCGGTCGCCTGCGCGAGCGACGACCGGTACTTCCTCGCGAGCCGCTCGGCGTAGGAGCCCTTCGCGCGCGACGTGCGCGGAGCCTTCGGGTCGAGCTCGAACGAACGCCAGACGACCTCCACCGCGCCGGGTGCGGGCAATCGCGCGATGGCGGCCTCGAGCCGGCGCTTTCCGATGTAGCACCAGGGGCAGGCGACGTCGGACCAGACCTGGACGCGGAGCTTCCTCGGCATGCGCCGGAGGATACCGGTTCTCGTCCGGCATCTCGCGGCTCCGTCGGGGATCCGACGCTCGCACGTGCGCAGCTGGGAGGCGGGGTCGAGCGCGCGCCCCCGTCGCGGGCGTCCAGCGCCGCTGCGATGCGGCGCTCGTCCAGGCGGCGGTGTCGCGGAGCGGCGGCGAGGCCGCGCGGCGCGAGACGCCTTACGGATTCCGTCAGGCCCGAAGCAACTCGAGCTCGAAAGGAGTCGTCATGGCAGTGGACCTCAAGCAAGTGAGCCGCGGCATCCTGGAGCAGGCCTTCGGCAAGGGGACGGTCCAGTACCTGGACCAGGTGTGCGACCCCTCGTTCCGAGGGCATGATCCCTTGATGGGCGAGCTGGACACCGCGGGGCTGAAGCGCATGGTCGAGACGATGCGGACGGCGTTCCCGGATCTCACGCCCACGCTCCTCGCGATCTGCGCCGAGGGAGACAGCGTCTGCACGCACTGGCGCTGCACGGGGACCCACCAGAAGCCGCTCATGGGGGCGGCGGCGACCGGGAAGAAGATCATCGTCGAAGGGATGACGCTCGACCGCTTCCGGAACGGCAAGGTCGTCGAGAGCTTCTCGCAGTGGGACACGCTCGGCCTGCTGCAGGGCATCGGGCTCGTGCCGAAGATCGAGACCCGGCCGCAGCAGCCGGGTGCCGAGCGCCGGCCGCACGCCTGACCTGCGCGCGAGGGGTTCCGCTCCGGAGCCCCTCGCCTCCAACGGGATCGGGCGAGCCTGCGCCGAGGCGCGGTCCGCTCGGTCCGCCGATCGAGCTCCGAGTCGCCAGATGGACTCGAGCTACAATCGCGGGATGGACGAGAGCTCCAGCTCCGAGGCCGTCACGCTCGCCACCTCGCTCTTCGAGCAGGGGTTCACTTGCGGACAGGCGGTGCTCGCCGCGTTCGCCGAGCGCCACGGCGTCGGCCGCGACGCCGCGCTCCGCGCGGCGTGCGGGTTCGGCGGCGGCATCGCCCGCACCGGGGGCCTCTGCGGCGCGGTGAGCGGCGGGATCGTCGCCGTCGGGCTCGCGCACGGACGCACGCGGATCGAGGACGGCCAGGCGGTGGAGAGGACGTACGAGGCGACCCGCGCGCTCCTCTCCGAGTTCCGGCGCGAGAACGGCTCCGACACCTGCCGCGAGCTGCTCGGCTTCGACATCGGCACGCCGGAGGGCCTCGCCGCGGCGAGGGACGCCGGCCTGTTCCGCTCGCGCTGTCCCGCCCTCGTCCGGAGCGCCGCCCGCATCGTCGCGACGCTCGTCTGAGGCCGCAGCGCGGGGACTCCGCGACGCGGGGGTGAGGCCCCAGGCGATCCTCACGCCGCCGGCGCAGGCTTCAGCCTGAGCAGGTGTCCGATCGTCATCACCGCGCCGGCGAGGACGCCGACGCCGTGCACGAAGGCGATGAACATCCAGAAGCGCATCGGCTGCTGCGCGACCATGTACGGCTGGCCCTGCACGCGTTCGAGGTAAGCCTGCAGGACGCCCGCGACCCCGAACGCGAGGCTCATCCCGAGGAGCGACACGCTCGTCACCCAGAACCCCCAGTGGCCGAGCGTCGAGCGGTACTCGTCGCTCGGGAAGCGCCTGAGCCGTGGCCAGGCGAAGTAGAAGAAGCTCAGGTTGACGAGGGCGTACGCACCGTAGAACGCGAGGTGTCCGTGCGCGACGGTCACCTGGCTCCCGTGCGTGTAGTAGTTGATCTGCGGGAGCGTGTGCGCGAAGCCGAACGCTCCGGCGCCGACGAAGTGCAGCACCGCCATCCCGAACAGGAACACCCACGTGAGCCGCGGCCTGAGCGGCCGGCGGCTCTCGCGCAGGTGATTCCACGTGTCGAGCAGCATGAGGCCGATCGGCAGCGGCTCGAGCGCCGAGAAGACGCCGCCGGCCCACAGCCAGTAGTTCGGCGCGCCGAGCCAGTAGTAGTGGTGGCCGGTCCCGACGATGCCCGTGAACAGGAACAGGCCGAGCTCGACGTAGAGCCACTTCTCCACCACGCGGCGCTCGATGCCCGTGAGCTGGATGATCATGAAGGCGACGAGCGCCGCCGTCACGAGCTCCCACGCGCCTTCGACCCACAGGTGGATGACCCACCACCAGTAGTACCAGTCGACGGCGAGGTTCCGGTAGAACGGGATGCCGAACAGGTAGAGCACCGCGAGGAAGACGAGGCCGGCGAGGAGGCTCCCCTGCGTCGCGGTGAACCGCCGCGCCCGGAGGATCGTCACCCCGACGTTGGCGAGGAACATCAGCACGCCGAGGACGACGAGGAAGTCGAGCGGCCTCGGGATCTCGAGCAGCGGCCGCCCCTGCGTCCAGCCGAACAGGAAGCCGACGAGCGCGGCGACCCCCGTGCCCACGAGGATCACGAGCTGCACGATCGCGAGCCTCGGCCAGGCGAGCTCGGACTGCGTCTCCTCCGGGATCGCGTAGAAGGTCGCGCCCATGAACCCGAGCAGCAGCCAGAGCACGAGCAGGTTCGTGTGCATCGCGCGCGCGGTCGAGAACGGGAACACGTCGACGATCGCCTGCGGCAGCGGGAACCAGTAGTTGAACGCGAGCCACAGCCCGAGCACGAGCTGGAGGGCGAACAGCAGCAGCGCGACGACGAAGTACGGGTATGCGACCCGCTGGCTCTGGTAGGTCACGGCTCCCTCCCGCGATTCGGGGCGAGGCTCACGATGAACTCTCCGATCGCGTGGCGCTGCGGCGCCGGGAGCTCGCCGAACGCCGGCATCGACGTCCCGGGCGCGAAGCGCTGCGGGTCCGCGAGGTACGCGGCGATGAAGGCCGAGTCGCGCCGCCCGCCGATCCACTCGAGCCTCGGGCCGACGCGCTCGCCGGCGTCGCCGAGCGTGTGGCAGGTGAGACAGTTCTCCTGCTGGACGAGCGCCGCGCCCGGCGAGAGCGTCGCCCCGGCGAGCAGGCGCCGGGTGGACGCCTTCCAGCGGACCTCCGAGTCCTGCGGCGGCCACTCGTGGTTGTCGATCTCGGAGACCCAGCGCAGGAACGCGACGAGCGCCGTCGCCTCCGCCTCGGGGACGTGCTGCTGCGGCATCTTCCGCCACGACGACGCGAGCACGAGCTCCGGGTGGTCCAGGCGCGCCCGGATCGTCTCCTCGCCCATGCGCGTGTACGCGCGCGTCAGGTCGGGGGCGTAGTAGCCGCCGAACCCGAGGATGGTGTGGCAGTCGTTGCAGTTGTGCCGCTCGAACACGCGCTTTCCCGAGACGACCGTCTCGTCCAGGCGATCGGCGTGCGTGAGCGCGTCGAAGTGGCGGTGCGTGTCGACGGTGAGCGCGAGGAAGAGGACGAGCGATGCGAGCGTCCCCACCCAGAAGATGAGCTTCGCCGAGCGTTCGGTCATGTGAGCCCCCGCCGCAAGATCGGGGGACATTCGAGCGCGCCACGGTGCGACGGTCGAGCGGCCCCTCGGGGCGGATCCCCGGCGGTGGCCCCGCCCTCGGGGGGCTCGTCCGGCGACTCCCGTCGCATGGCAGACCGGGACCGGCGCCGCGACGCGGAGGCGCGCGGCGTGCTATCCCGCGACGCGCAGCTCCCCGGCACGGCGTGGCGCGAGGGTCTCCCCGCGCGCCACCGCGGCGATGATCGCGCCGAGCTGCGCGGCCCCGTCGGTGAGGGCGGCCGGGCCGGGCTGGAGGATGAGCGCGCTCTTCACCTCGTAGAGCTGGTCCTGGCGCACGGCCTGCGTCGCGGCGAACCCGGGCCGCCCGGCGATGACCTCGCGGCGGGCCTTCTTCCCGCACCAGCTCGCGATCACGACCTCGGGATCGCGCCGCGCCACCTCGGCCGGGTCGAAGATTCGTCCGGACGCCGCGTGGGAGGAGCGGCTCTCCGCGCACACGTCCTCGCCTCCGCACAGCTCGACGAGCTCCGACACCCACCGGATCCCGGAGATGAGCGGGTCCGGCCATTCCTCGAAGAAGACGCGGGGCCGGCGCGGTGCCGCCGCCGCCGCGTCGGCGTGGCGCGCGAGGCCCGCGGCGAGGTCGTCCGCCAGCGCCGCCCCGACCTCTGCGCGGCCGACCGCCGCGGTGACGAGCCGCACCGTCTGGAGGATCTCCGCCACGGAGCGCTGGTTCGTGACGAGCACCGGGACGCCGCGCTTCACGAGGTCCCTCGCGATGTCCGCCTGCAGATCGGAGAACCCGACGACGAGGTCCGGGCGGAGCGCCAGGATCGCCTCCGCGTCCGCGCTGAGGAACGAGGACACGCGCGGCTTCCTCCGCGCCTCCGGTGGGCGAACGGTGAAGCCCGACACGCCCACCACCAGCTCGGCCGCACCGATCCGGTAGAGCGTCTCGGTGGTCTCCTCGGTGAGGCACACCACCCGGCGCGGGTACGGCGGGGCGGCGGCGAGCAGGGCTGCGGCGGCGACGTTCACGATCGAACCCCTCGCCCCGCCCGTCTGGGGGCGACGGCGGGGTGGACTGGATATAGGCGAACGGACCGCTCACGGCGCGGGGGTGAACGCCCTCGGCCCTTCAGCGGGCTCATCCGCCTCGAGATGCTGTGGGCGATGCGCCGCGAAGCCGAGCGATCGCGCGGGTGAGAACGGCGGCGGTCCGGCGCGACGCCGGTCAGCGCGTCAGGCGCTTCAGGGCATGCCGCTCGAGGTGGGTGAAACGCATGAGGCCTCCGCGTGGATACGGGGCTACGAGCCGTCGCCCGTCGACTGTGGCAGGCGAAGCTGCTGCCCCGGAAAGATGAGGTCCGGATCGTGGATCTGACCGGCATTCACCGCGTGAAGCTCCGGCCAGCGGGTGGGATCGCCGAGGTGGACGGCGGCGAGGTGCCAGAGGGTGTCGCCGCCATGAACTTCGATCGCGGACGCGGTCGGCGCGCCGGCGGAGCGGGCGGTGGGCGAGGCAGGAGCAGCCGCTGGTGCCGGCGACGCGAGGGCGGTCGGCACCGGCGCGCCGGCGAACCCGCGCGCCGCGCTCGGGGCCGGCGCCGCCTCGGGCTGCGGCCCCGCCGCCCGGAACGCGAGCCCCCCGACCGCGGCCGCGATCAGCGCGGCTGCGAGCGCAAGGCGGCGAGCCACACGGCGGTCGCGCTGGTGCGCCGCCGGGGCCGGGACGGTCTCGGGCCTCGCTCGAGGCGCGGGAACGACGACCTCGGTCCTCGGCGACGGGGCGTCGACCACCTCGGTCGCGCCCGCGGGCGTTGGGGCGAAGGCCGGGAGCGCGTGCTCCGTCTCGGCCGCGAGCGGGTGAAAGGTCGGCTCCGCCGCCGGAGCGGCCGCGTCCGTCGCCGGCCGCTCGAGAGCGTCCTCGACGGACCTCACCTCGAGTCGCGCAAGACGCGCGCGGCGCTCCCTGACCCATCGCGGCGCTCCGCCGAAGAACCCGATCTTGCGCCGGAGCGCGGACAACCGCTGCTTGGTGGTCGCGTTGTGCATGATCGCCCCCGTCCTGGCGTTCCCGCGGGCCCGCTCGCTCGCGGGATCCCCGCCGATCGCGATGTCGCTCGTTCATGGTACGCGGCCGCGCGACGAGCGGAATCACATTCCGCCGTGGGAGAAGCACGCACAGCTGCGGCGATGTGGGTCTTCGGAGCAGGTCGATCGCCGGGGACGCTCACCCCGGCTACGACGCTGAGCGATGCAGCCGCGGAAAGGCGGCGCTCACGAGCTCGCTCGCGTCGACGAGCCAGCCCCTCCGCACCTCCGGGGTGCTCTCGCGTTATGTTCAGGCCGTGCCGAACACCGACCCCGACCGCCCGAGCTCTCCCCTTCCCCGCTGGTCGTCCCAGGCAGGCTTCCTCGCGAGTGCGCTCGCGGTGTTCACCGCGGGCTGGGTCGGCATGCACTCGAACGACTGGCGAGTGATGGTCGCCTCGGCGGTGGTGGCAGTCGCCGCGTCCGCGCTCGCGGCGCGCTTTCGCCTGCGCTGACGCGAGCTCGCGGCCGCCCGCGCCCACCGGGAGCTTGCCCCCTCGCACCGGCCGCAGTACGTGAGCCCCGCGGCTGCGCTCCTCTCCCGCGAGGGCTCCATGTCCTTCACCCGCTCCGTCGCCGTGCTCGTCCTCGCCGTCGGGTGCGCATGCGCCGCGCGCGAGCGCCCGCAAGCGAGGCTCGCGCCGGCCCCCGCGCA
This sequence comes from uncultured delta proteobacterium, assembly GCA_963736795.1. GTDB lineage: Bacteria > Myxococcota > Myxococcia > Myxococcales > Anaeromyxobacteraceae > Anaeromyxobacter. The sequence continues at coordinate 315,046 of CAVTRF010000006.1, forward strand.
CCCGGCGCGCGAGGTCGCGCTCCGCCACGACCTCGAGGTGACGCTCGTCCCCGGGCGCGAGCTGCTCCTCGTCCAGGACCAGGTGACCCTCTCGCCCGGGCTCCGCGCGCGCCTCGGCGACGAGGTCGTCTTCTCGCTCCATGCGGGGCTCTCGCCCGAGCGCGTCGGAGCCGGTGCGCCGCTCGCCCCTTCGAAGGCGGGTCCGCCGACGCCGCACGGGCAGGACGATCCCGGCGACGACGGAACGGTGCGCGTTCCCCTCGAGTCCTACGCCGTGAGGCTCGGGCCCGGCGAGCTGACCTTCACCATCCGTTACGGCGGCAGGGTCTTCCACCCCGTCGAGGACCGAGGCGAGGAGTACGCCCGGAAGATGAGCGAGAGTCCGGGGCTCGTCTCGAAGGACGGCGCGGTGCTCTCCGGCGCGACGCACTGGATCCCCGAGCTGTCGGACGACCTCGTCGCCTTCACCCTCGACGCCCACGTCCCGCCCGGCTGGGACGCGGTCTCGCAGGGGTCCCGGGCGGGCCACGAGCACGGCCCGGACGCGACGCGGGTCCGCTGGGACAGCCCGGAGCCGCAGGAGGAGGTCTTTCTCGTCGCCGGCCCGTTCACGGAGCACGCGAGCCGCAGGGGGGACGTCCTCCTCCTCGCGTTGCTGCGCACCGACGACGCCGCCCTCGCCGAGAAGTACCTCGCCACCGCGGCGGACTACCTCGGGATGTACGAACGGCTCCTCGGGCCGTACCCGTATCCGAAGTTCGCGCTCGTCGAGAACTTCTGGGAGACGGGCTACGGCATGCCGTCCTTCACCCTGCTCGGGCCGACGATCATCCGCCTCCCGTTCATCCTGCACTCGAGCTTCCCGCACGAGATCCTCCACAACTGGTGGGGGAACGGCGTGTTCGTCGACCCGGGGCGCGGCAACTGGTGCGAGGGGCTCACCGCGTACCTCGCGGACCACCTCGTGCAGGAGCAGGGCGGGCGCGGCGCCGACTACCGCCGCACCTCGCTGCAGCGCTACGCCGACCACGTCGCGGAGAAAGGCGAGCGCGCCGTGCGCGAGTTCCGCGCGCGGCACGACGCGGTCACCCAGGCGATCGGCTACGACAAGGTGCTCATGCTGTTCCACATGCTCCGCCAGCGGATGGGCGACGAGCGGTTCGTGGCGGGGCTGCGGGCGTTCTACGCGGAGCAGCGGTTCCGCGCCGCGTCGTTCTCCGACGTCGCGCGCGCGATGAGCGCCGCGGCCGGCGAGGAGCTCGCGCCCTTCTTCGCCGAGTGGGTGGACCGCCCCGGAGCGCCCTCGATCCGGGTGGAGTCGGCGGAGGTGGTGGCGCGCGGCGGGTCGCGTGCGCTCGAGCTGAGCCTCGCCCAGGCGCAGGTCGGCGACCCGTACGCGCTCGACGTGCCGGTCGTGCTCACCCTGCCGTCTTCGCCGCAGGCGGTGAGGCGAACGGTGCGCCTCACCGAGCGCCGCCAGCGGTTCACCCTACCGCTCGACGAGGCGCCCGTGCGCGTCGACGTGGACCCCGAGTACGACGTGTTCCGCCGCGTGGACCCGGCCGAGCTGCCGCCGGCGCTCTCTGGCGCCTTCGGCGCGGAGCGGCGCGTGATCGTCCTGCCCTCGTCCGCGCCAGCCGCGCTGCGCGCCGCGTACGCGGCGCTCGCGGAGAGCTGGAAGGGCGCCGGCGCGGAGATCGTGACCGACGCCGAGCTCGCCCGCGTACCTCCCGGCAAGGCGGTCTGGATCCTCGGCTGGGAGAACCGGCTGCGGGGCGTGGTCGGCGAGGCGCTCTCCGCGTACGGCGCCGCGCTCGGCGAGCGGGAGCTGCGCGCCGGAAGGACCGTCCTGTCGCGTGGCGATCGCTCGGTGGTCGTCGCGGTGCGCAGCCCCGCCGACCCGGCGCAGGTGGTCGCGTTCCTCGGCGCCGACCGGGCGAGCGCGTTGCCGGGGCTCGGGCGCAAGCTGCCGCACTACGGCAAGTACAGCCTGCTCGGGTTCGAGGGCGACGAGCCCGCGAACGTCGCGAAGGAGATCTGGCCGGTGCTGGCCTCGCCCCTCGCGGTCGGGTTCGCCCCGGGCAGCGCGCTGCCCGCGCGGGCCCCGCTGCCCGGGAGACGGGCGCTCGCCGAGGCGCCGCGCTGACGGCTTCGGCCCGGGCACGACGGCTCGCGCTTCGTTACCGTAGAAGTGACGACCTCGAAGGAGGAGCCATGCGCGATCGTGAGAGCTTCCTGAGGCGCGTGGAGGAGCGACTCGCCCGGATGTCCCGGTGGCTCGCCGACCGGCGGCGCGGCGAGCAGACCTTGGCGGGCGACCTGCACGGGCGCACCGAGGCGCTCCGCCGCGAGCTCGCGCGCGCCCGCCAGGCCTTCGGCGGCGCGGCGCACGAGGACCTCGCGCGCGTCCACGCAGCCCTCGAGGACATGAAGTCGGACTACGACGCTCCCACTCCGCACTTCGCGCTCCGGCGCACGGAGCTGGAGGCGTTCCGGCACCACCTCCACACCACCGCCCGGCTCGCCCGCGAGCTCTCGACCGCCGACTCTCCGGGCTGGAATGCTGCGAACGAGGAGTACGAGCGCTCGTGGGCCGAGCTCGAGCGAGCGTTCGAGGCGGAGGGCGATGCGGCGCCGCCGTGACGGTGCTCCCCGGGTCGTCGATTTGCCCGGCGGCACCGGCCAGAAGCTCAGTACCCGCCGCCGCCCCCTCCCCCTCCCCCGGGTGCCCCGGTCGCGACTGCGCTCGCGTCCACCGTGATCGAGCCATTCGGCGTCGTCATCGCGCCCGCGTGAACGGTGCAGAAGAACGGTACGACGGTCCCGCTCGGCGCGTTCGAGGGGAGCGTGAAGCTCCTCGTTCCGGTGAAGGCGCCGGTGTCGAACGAGACGCCGTTGACGGCGCCGAACGTGAACGCGTTCGGGCTCGCCTCGCTCGTGACCGAGTGCAGCTCCCCGTCGCGGTTGACCACGGTGACCGTCGCGCCGGGAGGCGCGTGCAGGTCGAGCGGCGAGAAGCTCATGCCGGAGATGGTGATGAAGAAGCCGGTCGCCGGAAGGGCTGCCGCCGGCGCGTCCGAGCCGCCGCAGCTCATCGCCATCGTGGTCGCGAGCGCGACGAGTCCAGACTGCGTGAAGGCACGCATGGGTCCCTCGCATGCGTCCTCAAGTCCCGTGGACGCCCTGATGAGATGCGCGGAGGGAAGTTTGGTTACACGGCCCCTGATCGCTGCGGGTGCGAGGCCCGCGAGCTCGGGCCATCGAAGCCGTGCTGCTCTCCTCAGCGGCCGTTCCACCCCCGCACGCTCGGAATCCATCGCGGCACGTTGGCCCGGAACCGCTCGTACTCGGCGCCGAACGTGCTCCGCAGCTTCGGCTCTTCGTAGCCGAGGACGAAGAGGTGGAACACGAGCCACAGCAGCAGACCGTACCCGAGCAGCCGCGCGTCGCCGAGCAGGAGCGCCTGGCCGAGGATCACCGCCACCACCGCGACGTACATCGGGTTACGGACGTGACGATACAGTCCGGTCACGACGAGGTGCCGCGTCGGCAGCACCGGCGCCGGCGTGCCGAGGCCGCGCAGCGCGAACCGCGCGAACGAGTCGAGGAGCGCCGCCATTCCCACCGCGACGAGCGCGCCGCCCGCGACCCGTGAGACCCCGGTTCCGAGGAGCGGGCGCTGCCACTCCCAGCGCGAGATCCACCACGGGACGACCCCGGCGACGGTTCCCGGTGCGAGCAGCAGGAACACGAGCGATCCGAGCGTGGCGGAAGCGCGGTTCATCGCAGGGTTGCCCCACCTCCAACCCGCTCCCCCGCTTCGCTACGCTCCGCGGGGGCGAGGGAGAACAACGCGGGGATCAGAACCGCCCGCCCACGAAACCCGGACCGACCCTGAGCGAACGTCCGCCGCCGCCGGGCAGGAACTCCGCGTGGGCCCTCGAGTCGAGGATGAGGCCGATCGACGCCCACAGCGCGACCGCGCCGACCCCGAGCGTCGTGGCGCCGCCGCCGCACAATCCCACCGAACCGCCCGAGCAGCCGACGGCGGTGAGCACGATCCCCGTCACGGTCGCCATCCCGCTGAACGTGGTGAAGACGATGCCGCTCGCGAGCTTCCCCTGGGAGGTGGGATGCGCCTGGAGCTGCAGCGCACCGTCGCCCGCGTAGCGTTCGAGGTCGTGCACGCGGATCCGGTCCGGCCTCGAATAGTACGAGCCCTCGTCGCGGGTGCGCAGGTAGAGGGGACGGGCCGGATCGAGCCAGCGCGAGCACGGCGTCGTGCACGCGACCTGATCGTCGTAGTAGACGTCCCACCGCGCCGCGGCGTTCGCCGAGACGAGGTCGACCTTCACCGTTCCCGGCGGGCCCTCGGCCGCGGCGCGGCCCGGGATGGGCCAGAGGAACACCTGGATCGGCGAGCGACACCCGGCGCTCGGGCCCGCGGCGGCGTCCTGGAAGCACGTCGCCCGGTCGCCCGCCGCGCGGATGAGGCCGGCGCTGCGGCCCGTCTTCGCGCCGGCGCCGAAGGAGGCCACGCTCGCCCCCGCGCTCCCGCCTGCCGTCCCGCTGCCGTCGAGCGCGAACGCGCCGACCGCGATCGCTCCGACGACGTGGGTGGCGCGGGCACACTCGCCCTGGGGCGGGACGTCGCCCGGCGTCGCGCCCTCGAGCCGCAGCAGGCCGGACACGGTGGTCGCGATGGACAGCTTCCCGGAGGCCTTCAGCTCGCCCTCGAGCGACACGGCGCCGAGCGGCAGCTTCGCCCAGAGCTCGGCCTCGTCGGAGATCGTGACGATGTCGGACGCGGGCGTCGTCGCCTGCCACGCGTACGCTCCGCGCAGGCGGCACTGCGTGAGCACCCTCAGCTCGCAGCCCGTGTACTCGACCGCGACCGCGCCCATCCGGAGCTGCGCCTCGAGGTTGGCCTTCTCCGACGCGGACCACTCCGTCACGAGCAGCTCCGAGCGGCCGGTGCCGACGCGGCAGCGCGGCGCGGAGAGCCCGAGCTCGGTGGACGACGGACCGGCGTAGCGGGGGGCGACGCACCCGGAGAGCGCGACGGCGGCAGCGAGCAGGACGGCGGGCGAGCGCATGTGCCGCGATGGTAGCAGGCGCGCGCGCCGGAGACAGCGGGGCGGAGCGCTCCGACCGCACGGCCGGTGTGGGCGTGGCCCCGCAGGCGGCGCACTCCGCGCCGCGCGGTCAGGGGGAACGACGGTCCGGGCTCGCGCCGCGGTCGGCCGCGCCACGTGCGCGACCACGACGTCGCCGTACCGGCCGACCTCCTCGCACGAGAAGCCCGCCTCCTCCAGGAAGGCCGGGATGCGCCCTCGAAGGTTGTCCGCCACCTGCTCGAACAAGCCGAGCCGCGCCGGCCAGAGGAGGATGCGCAGGAACGCCGATCTCGGGACCCCGAAGTCCACGAGGACGAGCGCGCCCCCGCGCGCGAGCACGCGTCGCCACTCCCGCAGGGCCGCGCGCTTCGTCGGGCCATCGAGGTGGTGGAACATGAGGCTCGACACGACCACGTCGAACGAGCCGTCCGGGAACGGGAGCGACTCGGCGTAACCGCGCAGCAACTCCGCCTCGACGCGCGCCGCGCCGAGCTTTGCGGCGGCCTGCGCGAGCATCCCCTCGTCCGGGTCGAGCCCCACGAGCCGCGCCGGCTTCTCGGCTCCCGACAACGCTCGCAGGAGCTCGCCGGTCCCGCAGCCGACCTCGATCACCCGCTTCCCGGCGACGGGGCCGATGGCGCGCACCTCGAAGGCGCGCATCCGCTCCCCCATCCCGAGCAGGCGGCAGAGGCGATCGTAGGAGGGCGTGAGGAATCGGAATCGCGCGCCCGGGATGAAATGGTGGAATGGCGTGTGCACCTGGCGAAGCCTAGCAGCGGCCGGGCCGCTCCGCGCGCGCTCGGAGTCGCAGCCCCCTCGCAGGCGTCGGCGGAGCCGGGCGCCTCGGGCCTCCCACCTCCCGGGATCGCGCTCAGGAGCCGTGCTCCCTGGAGCCCGCGAGGCGTGCAGCGTGTCGAGCAGGTGCGGGCGTCCGTTGGCAGTGATGACGAACGGCGGATCTGGACCGACGCGTGGGGCGCCGCGATCCCGCCGGATGGGGGAAGGCCATGAAGAGTGCATCGTGGAGCGCGGTCGTAGCCCTGCTCGCGATCGGCGCGCCGGCCGCCGCGGTGGCGCAAGGTACGTTCGACGCGAGGCTGAGCGGCTTCCAGGAGGTGCCGTCGATCTCGACGAACGGCAACGGACGGTTCACGGCGAACGTCGCCGGGAGCGGCGCAGACCTCCGGATCGAGTACGAGCTCAGGTACTCGGGGCTCGGCGCGCCCGCGACCGTGGCACACGTTCACTTCGGGCAGCGCGGCGTCGCTGCGGCGGTCTCGGCATTCCTCTGCGGCGGCGGCAACAAGCCGGCCTGTCCCGCCGAGGGGACGGTGACCGGGACGATCCGCGCGGGGGACGTCGTCGGGCCGGAGAACCGCGGCATCGCGGCCGGGCAGATCGACGAGCTCGTCCGCGCGATGCGGGCCGGCGCGACGTACGCGAACGTGCACTCGACGCAGTACCCCGACGGCGAGATCCGCGGGCAGATCGCGGAGGACGTGGAGAGCCCGTAGAAGTCCGGGCAGGAGCGCGGGGCGCGTCAGCGCGGGAGCGCCCCTGCTTCACTTGAGCGAGCCGACGATCTTCCGGTACTCGGCCTCGTCGAAGACCCGCATCGTCTCGGTGCGGACGTTCCCGAGCGCGCCGAGAGAGAGCGTGATCCTCGCTGCCGTCTCGTCGTCGGGCGCCTGGGCGACGATCACGAGGTCGTACTTTCCCATCGCCAGGTAGAACTGCTTCAGCTCGCCGCCGGCCGCCTGGAACAGCTTCTTGGCGGCGTCGAGCCGGGCAGGGCTCTCCTTGACGTTGCGGATCCCCTGGTCCGTGTAGCGAAGCATGCTGATGTACGTGGCCACGGCGTTTGCCTCCTCGTGACCACGTTGATCGCCGCGGCCTCGCACCGCGACGGCCCCATCGAGTGCACGGGGAGGCGACTTCACGCACGGTGTGGCCGGCCGATCCGTCGCCGCCTTCGTGCGTGAGCCCAGGACGGACGGTGAGGCGGACGCGCCGGGATGACCCGTTCACCCGCCGCGCGGGGTTCGATCACCCGGGTCGGGTCCACGGGTCCGGTGCCGCCCGTCCGCGGCGGGGCGGCACGAGCTGGCGAAACAGGCTCGACTCGCGCCTGAAGAAGCCCTCGGTGTGGAACGAGCGGGCGAGCCCGAGCACCTCGAGATCGAGGTGGTGGCAGAGCTCGTGGAGGAGCGTACGGAGGAAGGTCCTGAACGCGACGACGCGGGCCCGCCGCGCGGTGCGCATCCACACGCGGATGAACGCCGCCTCGGGCTCTTGCGTGTAGAGTCCGTGCAGCTCGCCCCAGTCGTGGCTCGGCCGGACGGCGAGCACCTCGACCACCGGCGCAGGCGCGCCGAGCGCGCGCGAGATGCGGCCGGCGAGCTCCGCGCTCGCCACGGCGACCGCCGGAGCGTCGTCGCGGGCGAGCGCCACCCCGAGCGCCTCGACGACGGGCGCGAGGTCCCGCGCCTCCCGGAGCGGGATCGCGGCCACCGCGTCGCTCCTCCGGTACACCGCCTGGTCGCGGCGCGAGAGCCGGTCGTAGTAGGAGAACGGCACGCCCGGATCGTAGTCGTGAGGCGGCCGCCGCGCGCTCCGCGGGGCGCGGTGTGGAGCGCGGCGTTAGAGCCCCCTCCATGCCCGGCCTGCGCGTGTGCATCGACGTGGACGACCTCGACTCCGGCATCAGCTTCTACACGCGAGCTCTCGGTCTCACGCCCGGACGGCGGACTGGCGACGAGTGGTCGGAGCTTCTCGGCGCGCCCTGCGTCATCGACCTGCTCGCGAAGCCGCCCGGCACCGCCGCCCTGCCGAGGGGGACGACGCGCGCCCTCCGCGACTACGAGCGCCACTGGACGCCGGTGCACCTCGACTTCGTCGTGGACGATCTCGACGCCGCCATCGCACGCGCCGTCGCCGCGGGCGCGACGCTCGAGCGCAACGTCGAGGCGAGCGCGTCGGGGAGGCTCGCGATCCTCGGCGACCCCTTCGGCCACGGCTTCTGCCTGCTCGAGCTCACCGCCGTCGGCGATGGCGACGTGGTCGCGGCGCGTTAGACCGTCGCGCTCGCCTTTCGGCCTCTCACCTCGCCCGTCCGGTCGAGCGGATGGACGCCCCCGCGCTCGACGCCGCTCGACGCGACCCATTGCCCCTGCCGCCCCACGCGCCCACCGTCTGAGAGGGAGGGCGGGACATGAGCACTGGCACGTGGCAGAGAGTTGGGATCGCGGGACTGGTCGTCGCTTCGCTCGCTTCGTGCGCGCACCGCAAGCCGGCGACCGCACAGCAGCAGCCGCCGCCCGCGGCGCAACCGGAAGCGCAGCAGGCGATCCAGCAGCCCGCGCCGCAACGGGATCCGCTCGCGGACGCGCAGGCGCGGCTCGACACGGCGCACCAGGACGTCCTCCGGGCCCAGCAGCAGCTCGCCGAGGCGCAGCAGCGAGAGGAGCGGGAGCGCGCAGGGATGCAGCAACTCGAGATCAAGGCGCGCCAGGACCTCGAGCGCGCGAGCCAGCTCGCCTACCAGGCCGAGCAGGCGCAGGGGCTCCGAGCCGCGAGCGGTCGAGTTGCGCAGGCGACGCCGTCACGCGTCCTCCTGCAGATGCAGGACGGGCGGACGATGTCGTTCCGCATCGACGAGCGGACGAAGGTGCTCGTCGGCGCGGAGCAGCGCTCCGTCTCGGCGATCCAGCAGGGGGCGGACGCGCGGGTCGCATACGAGCCGCAGGGTGCCGAGCCGACGGCGATCACGATCCGCATCGCGCCGCTGGGGAGCGAGATGGGCGTCACTCCGCAGACCCCGCCGGGTCCGCTCGAGACCGAGCCTCCGCGCCGCTGAGCGGGGCCGAGGCGGGCCGAGCTCGAGGCGATCGGGGCCGCGAGGCTCGCAGGAGGCGGGCGTGCGGCTGCCGCCCCGAACACCTCCACCGTTCTGGGCTGTCCGGCACGCTCGGCCTGCCGGCTCCGGGTGCGGGATGAGCACGGTTGCGGCAGCGCATGGACGAGTTCGCGAGCGTACGCACCATCAAGCGCACCGCCACCGTGGCGCTCACGGTGCTCGGAATCGCGCTCGCGGGGTGGGTGCTCGTCCGCGCGCCGCTCGCCATCGGGATCACGGTCGCATCGCTCCTCATCGCGGTCGCCCTCGATCGCCCCGTCCGGGCGCTCGAGCGGAAGGGGCTGCCCCGCTGGCTCGGGATCACCTTCGTCATGCTCGCGGTCGTCGGTGCCGTGGCTGGCGTCCTGCTGCTGCTCGTCCCGCCCGCCGCCGCCCAGGTCCGCCAGCTCGTGGAGAACGGCCCGGCGCTCCTCGACAAGGTCCGCGACTCGGCGCCGTACCGCTTCATGGGGCGGCACGTCGCGCTCGACGAGCTCCTGGCCGAAGAGCGCAGCCGGGTCCCCGCGCTCGCCCGGCAGCTCGTGGACCCCGTGCTGGCGGTCCTGAGGGCCGTCGTGACCGGCGTGGCTGAGCTCGTCACGGTCCTGTTCGTGGTCGTCTTCATGCTCGCGTCCGGCAGGCAGCTCGTCTGGGCCGCGCTCGCGCAGGCACGGTCCGAGCGCCGGGCGCGCTACGCGTCGGTCCTCACGCAGATCTACCGGTCGCTCGGCGGCTACATCGCCGGGATGCTGCTCCTCGTCGTCACGAATGCGCTCTTCGCGGGGGTGTTCCTCGCGGCGATCCGCGTGCCGTACTTCCTGCCGCTCGCCGTCATGAGCGGGCTCGCGAGCGTGGTCCCTTACATCGGCGCGTTCCTCGTCGGAACGATGCTCTCCGTCGTCGCGTGGGTGAACAACGGCATCTGGACGGGCGTTTTCACCCTGGGTTACTACCTCGCGTACCAGCAGTTCGAGAACCACGTGGTCGCGCCGCTCGTGTACCGGCGCACCGTCGAGCTGAACCCGCTCGTCATCCTGATCGCGGGGATCTTCATGACGGAGCTCGCCGGGATCTCGGGCGCGCTCGTGGCCGTGCCCCTCGCCGCGTCGGCGCAGATCGTGCTCCGGGAGGTCCTGCGCGCCCGGCACGAGAGGCTCAACCTGCCCGAGGTGCCGCCGGGCCCGGAGGTGATGAACGCCGGGGGCCCGCCGGCGCATCCGCCCGCGGCGGACGCGCGGCACTGACCTGCGCCCGCTGCTCGCGAGCGGACGACTCGAGCCGGGGCGTCGTCGTCGGGGCGCGCCTCGGAACCCCCGCGAAAAACCCGTTCTCGGGCGCGAACTTGGCGCCGCTGTTCGGCGTCAGAGCGGCCTGCTAGATCCGTCGGCCGATGCCCGACTTCGTCCACCTGCACCTGCACACGCTCTACTCGCTCCTCGACGGCGCGATCCGCATCAAGGACCTGCTCAAGACCGTGCAGGCGAAGGGGATGAAGAGCGTCGCCGTGACCGACCACGGCAACCTCTTCGGCGCGGTGGACTTCTACAAGAAGGCGAAGGACGCGGGGGTGAAGCCGATCCTCGGGATGGAGGCGTACGTCGCGAACGATCGCTTCGATCGCAAGGAGCGGATCGGCCGGCACCTCATCCTCCTCGCGAAGAACCAGGAGGGCTGGAACAACCTCCGCATCCTCTCCTCGAAGGCCTTCACCGAGGGGTTCTATTACGACCCGCGCATCGACAAGAAGCTCCTGAAGGACCACTCGAAGGGGCTCGTCGGCATGACCGCCTGCCTCGCCGGGGAGGTCCCGCGCTTCATCCGGCACGGCGAGATGGACGCCGCCCGCAACGCCGCCCGCGAGTACCGCGAGATCTTCGAGCCGGGCGCCTTCTTCCTCGAGGTGCAGTCGAACGGGATGCGGGAGCAGCTCGAGGTGAACGCGCGGCTGCAGCAGCTCTCGCGCGACGAGGGCATCCCGCTCGTCGCGACGGCCGACGCCCACTACGTGCGCCGCGAGGACGCGAAGGCGCACGACGTCCTCATGTGCATCGCGTCGAACAAGACCTTCTCCGACCCGAAGCGGCTGAAGCACGACACCGACGGCCTCTTCATCACGTCGGCGGACGACATGGCGCGCGCCCTCCCCGGCCTCGAGGACGCCATCGCGCGGACCGCCGAGATCGCGGAGATGTGCAACGTCGAGCTGCCGCTCGGGAAGACCTTCCTCCCTCGCTTCACCGTCCCGGACGGCATGGGCGAGGACGACTTCCTCGGGACGCTCGCGAAGAGCGGCCTCGACCGCCGCTTCAAGGAGATCGAGGGGAAGTACTCGCACGACCGCGACGCCTACCGGGCCCAGCTCGAGATGGAGCTGGGCGTCATCCGGAAGATGGGGTTCTCCGGCTACTTCCTCATCGTCCAGGACTTCATCAACTGGGCGAAGGAGCGGGAGATCCCGGTCGGGCCCGGCCGCGGCTCGGGCGCGGGCTCCATCGTCGCCTGGTCGCTCCGCATCACCGACATCGACCCGCTCCGCTGGAACCTCCTCTTCGAGCGGTTCCTCAACCCCGAGCGCGTCTCGATGCCGGACTTCGACATCGACTTCTGCCAGGACCGCCGCGACGAGGTGATCCGCTACGTCCGCGGCAAGTACGGGCAGGACAACGTCGGCCAGATCATCACCTTCGGCTCGCTCAAGGCGCGCTCGGTGATCCGCGACGTGGTGCGGGTGATGGGGCTCCCCTTCAGCGAGGGGGACAAGATCGCGAAGCTCGTCCCGGACCCGGTCCAGGGCAAGACGCCCGCCGCTCAAGGAGTGCATCGAGAACGAGCCGCGGCTGCAGGAGCTCTACGACGCCGCCACCGTCATCTCGCAGTTCGTGGACGGCAAGGGGGTCCAGCAGACGGTCACGACGAAGGACCTCCTCGACATCGGCATGGCGCTCGAGGGGCTGAACCGGCAGGCGGGGCTGCACGCCGCCGGCGTCGTCATCGCGGACAAGCCGCTCTGGGAGTACGTGCCGACGTACAAGGACGACAAGTCCGACATGCTGGTGTCGCAGTTCGCGAAGGAGGAGGTCGAGAAGGCCGGCCTGGTGAAGTTCGACTTCCTCGGCCTGAAGACGCTCACCGTCATCGACGACGCGATCCGGCTCGTGAGGCAGAACCACCCCGCGATGAAGGACTTCCGCGCGACGGACGTCCCGCTCGACGACCCGGCGGTCTACGCGCTCATCAGCCGCGGCGACACGGGCGGCGTCTTCCAGATGGAGTCCTCCGGCTTCACCGAGATGGTGATGAAGATGAAGCCCTCGCGGTTCGAGGACGTCATCGCCGCCGGCGCGCTCTACCGCCCCGGGCCGCTCGACCAGAAGCTCGAGGACGGCCGGACGATGGTGGACGTCTACATCGACCGCAAGCACGGGCGCGAGCCGGTCCGCTACCCGCACCCCGATCTCGAGAAGGTCCTGGAGCCGACCTACGGCGTCATCGTCTACCAGGAGCAGGTGATGCAGATCTCGCAGGTCCTCGCGGGCTACAGCCTCGGCCGCGCCGACCTGCTCCGCCGCGCGATGGGGAAGAAGAAGCTCGAGGAGATGGCGAAGGAGCGCGCCGGCTTCCTCGAAGGGGCGCTCGCGCGCGGTGTCGACGAGAAGGTCGCGAGCGGCATCTTCGACCTCATGGAGAAGTTCGCGGCGTACGGGTTCAACAAGTCGCACTCCGCCGCCTACGGTCTCCTCACCGTCCAGACCGCCTGGCTGAAGGCCCACTACCCGGTCGAGTTCATGGCCGCGCTCATCTCCAGCGAGGCCTCGAACACCGACAAGGTCGTGCTCCACGTCGCCGAGGCGCGCGCCGGCGCGATCGAGGTGCTGCCGCCGGACGTGAACGAGTCGGGCAAGGCGTTCGGTGCGTTCCCGCCTCGCGAGCGAGCGGAGGGGGCTGGCCCAGCGCGCAGCGAGGCGCCCGCCGCCAAGAAGGCGCCCAAGGAGAAGGGCTCGAAGGGGCGCATCCGCTTCGGCCTCGGCGCGGTGCGCGGGCGTCGGCGACGCCGCGGTGCAGGCGATCCTCGAGGCACGCCGCGATGGGGGGCCGTTCAAGAGCCTGTTCGACCTCGCCTCGCGGGTCGACTCCCGCAGGATCAACAAGAAGGTGATCGAGGCGCTCGTGAAGTCGGGGGCGTTCGACTTCGAGAGCGTGCCGCGCTGGCAGCTCTTCGCGGGGATCGAGGGCGCGTTCGCCGCCGGCGCGTCGGCGCAGGCCGACCGCGCCTCCGGGCAGGCGAGCCTCTTCGGCGCGGCGGTGCCCGAGGTCGAGGCGAAGCCGCGCTACCCGAAGCTCGGCGACCTCGTCGGCGACGACCTGCGGGTGGAGGAGTGGCCGGAGCGCGTGCGGCTCGCCTTCGAGAAGGAGGCGCTCGGGTTCTACCTCACCGGCCACCCGCTGCAGGGCTACGAGAAGGAGGCCCGGCGCTACGCCTCGTCCGCCTGCGCCGCCGTCGCGCAGAAGCGGCACGGGGACAAGGTCTCGGTGGTCGGCATCGTCGCGGCGCTCCGCGAGCGGGTGACGAAGGAGAAGGGGACGCGGTTCGGAATCCTCACGCTCGAGGACCTCACCGGCACGGTCGAGGTCATCTGCTGGGGCGCGCGTCCGTCCCGGGACGGTCGCCCGCCGCAGAAGGGGTGGGCGGACTGGGAGGCGTTCGCGAAGTCGGAGGAGCCGCTCCTCGTCCACGGAGAGGTGCGGGTGAACACGCGTGACGAGGAGAACCCGAAGGCGGAGCTCACCGCCATCGACATCGAGCCGCTCTCGGCCGTCCGCCGCCACAAGACCTCGGAGGTGACGCTCCGGATCGACGCCGAGCGGCTCACCGCCGAGCGCGCCGGCGGCCTGAAGGCGCTCCTCGCGAAGCACCCCGGCGGCTGCGCCGTGCACGTCCGCGCGGTCATCCCCGAGCAGACCGAGACCACCATCTCGGTGCCGCTCAAGGTCCAGCCCGCCGACGACCTCATCGAGTCGGCGCGCCGTCTCGGGTTCGAGGTGGAGCTGCGCTGAACGCCCCGCGCGGCCACGTCTGGCCGCGGCGCACGATCCTCCGGTGCCGGGGGAAACGACGCCGCTCGCGCCGTTCGGGTTCCTGCAGCTCGCCATCGCCTCCGTAGAGGCCGGTGTCCCCCGCCCGCCCCGAATCGCGAGATCGAGGGGGACGCGGCCGAGTGCGCCGCCCTGGGAGGGGGTCCCGATGCGACGGCTCGGAGCGGTTCTCGTGGTGGCGACGGCGCTGGCGCTCGCGGGCTGCGGGGACGACGACAAGCCCTCCCCGGCGCCGCCCCCCGCCGGGCCGAGCACGTTCCGGGTGATGACCCAGAACCTGTATCTCGGAGCGGAGCTCCAGCTCCTGCTCGCGCCGGGCGTGCCGCTCCCCGAGACGGTCGAGCTGCTCTGGGCGAGCGTGCAGGCGACCGACTTCGAGGCCCGGGCCCGCGTGCTCGCCGACGCGATCCGCGCCGAGGACGCCGACGTCGTCGGGCTCCAGGAGGTCTCGCTCTGGCGGACCCAGACGCCGGGCGACCACCTCCCGGTGCCGAACGCGACCACCGTCGCCTTCGACTTCCTCGACATCCTGCTGCGCGAGCTCGCCGCCCGCGGCGTCCCGTACCGGACGGTCGGCACGGTGACGAACGCGGACGTCGAGCTGCCGGGGACGACCGGGACCGACTACCGGCTCACCGACCGCGACGCGATCATCGCGAAGGTCTCGCTCCCCATCACCTCGGCGGGCGCCGGGAACTTCCCGCACTTCGCGACGCTCTCGGTGGCGTCGCCGATCCCAGGGGCGCCCGATGTCACGCTCTCGATCCCGCGCGGCTGGGTGGCCGCCGATCTGCGCGCCGGCGGCCGGACGATCCGGCTCGTCGACACGCACCTCGAGGCGTTCTCGGCGGACGTCGCGACGCAGCAGGTCGCGGACCTGCTCGCGGTGTCGAACCCGACCCGGCAGCCGACCATCATCCTCGGCGACATGAACCTGCCGCCCGGGACGCCTGGGTACGACCGCTTCCTCGCGCCCGAGACCGGGCTGCGCGACGCATGGACCGTGGCGAACGGGTCCGATCCGGGCCTCACCTGCTGCTGGGACCGCGATCTGCGGAGCGGCGCGTTCACGAACCGGATCGACCTCGTCTTCGCGACCGAGCCGCTCCGCGCGACCCGCGCGACCAAGGCGAACGACGGCTCCGTTCGAACGGCCAGCGGCCTCGCCCCCTCGGACCACGCCGGCGTCGCGGTGACGTTCGACGCGACCGGCGCGACCACCGCGGCGGCTCCGGCGGCGTTCACCGCCCGCGCGCGCTGACGCAGCCGGCTGCCCTCGAACGATCAGCACGGAGGGACACCCGCCCCTTCGGGCCTCGCGACCGCCGGCGCGCGACGCGGGCAGCGCGGCGCCCGGGCGTCGCTACATCGAGGCGTGATGGGCGGCGCGACGAGACGGCGGGGCGGCGCGAAGTCGGGCCTGGTCCGGGTCACCGAGCGGGGAGACGTCTTCTTCTTCTACCGGCCGCGGGTGGAGCAGCACGCGCCGCGCGGCGAGGACGACGTCCAGCGCCTCCTCGTCGTCCTCGCGCCCGACGGGAGGAGCCGCTTCCGCGTCGTGACGATCGGGCGGAAGCACCTGCCGTCGGGGTCGCGCTCCGTCCCGGAGCGGAACTGGGGGTGGGTCATGAAGGTCGGCGGCTCGCCCGAGGACGTCGAGGCCGAGCTGCGCGGGTACGAGTACGAGACGAAGACGCGCGGGCACCGCGACCAGCCCTCGGCGCGACCTGCCGGCGAGGGGCGCTACGCCATCGCCCGCCACGGGGCGCACGCTCACCTCGCGTACGCGCTCGCCCACCCCGAGGCGCCGGGCGAGGTGCAGCGCGACCTCGGGATCGAGGGGTCGGCGAGCTTCGTCGTCGCGGTGAAGAACCCGTGGTGGCCGACGCCCCCAGGCTCGAACGCGGGGCTCGCGCCCGAGGCGGAGGCCTCGTACCCGGACGACCTGCAGGCGGCGTTCCGCGGACGCCGCTGGGCGGCGCTCGAGCCGGGTCACCTCGATCGCGAGGGGGCCGAGTTCGTGCTCGTGGGCACGCGCGAGGAGCCCGACGCCGACCTCGGCCTGCGGCTCGAGGCCGAGCCCGACCCCGAGGACGTCCTCGGCCTCTTCGGGCTCGACCCCGCCCGCCACCCGGTCGCGCCGCTGTTCCGCGGCGACTGGGCTTGAGAGGGCCCACCGCCCGCCACCGCCACGTTGCGGTAGGCTCCCTCGCCATGCCCCTCATCCACGTGCACCTGCGCGCCGGCCGCAGCGCCGCCCAGAAGAAGGCGCTCCTCGACGGCGTCCACGCCGCCTTCGTCGAGGCGTTCAAGCTGCCCCCGGCGGACCGCAACCAGCTCGTCCACGAGTACGCGCCCGAGGACTTCGAGGCGCGCTACGGAACCGACGCGGTGTTCGTCGAGGGAACCATCTTTCCGGGCCGCTCGCTCGACGCGAAGCGGCTCCTCTACCGGCTCCTCGTCGAGAACGCCGAGAAGGCGGGGATCGCGCGGGACCAGGTCCTCGTCGTGCTGCACGAACCGCCGCTCGAGAACTGGGGCATCCGCGGCGGCCAGGCCGCGGTGGACGTCCAGCTCGGGTTCAAGACGAACGTCTGACGGCTCGGACCGCTCGCGTCCCGGGTCCGGCCCCGCTCACGGGACGCAGCTGCCGACCGGCCGGCCGCTCGCGGTACGATGCGACGTGTTCGACACGCTCACCCTCGCCGCCCTCGGCGCGGTCGCCGGCTCCCTCGGCGCGCTCCTCGGGATCGGCGGGGGTGTCATCATCGTGCCGGCCCTGTCCGAGCTGTACGGGATCCCGTTCCGGCACGCGGTCGCGGCCTCGCTCGTCGTCATCGTCGCGAGCTCCTCCGCGTCCTCGGCCGCGTACGTCGAGCGCGGCGCCGCGAACTTGCGGGTCGGGGTGGTCCTCGAGCTCGCGACGGTGGCGGGAGCGCTCCTCGGGAGCGCGGTCGCCGGCCTCGCGCCCATCGGTACGCTGAAGCTCCTCTTCGCGGCGGTCGCGCTCTACGCGGCGGCGATGCTCTGGATCCGCCGACGCGACGCGAGCGACTCCGCCGACGCGTCGGCGCAGGTGGTACGCGGCTGGGCGCCCGGGCTCGCGATGAGCGGGGTCGCGGGCGCGATCTCCGGGCTGCTCGGCGTGGGCGGAGGCCTGTTCAAGATGCCGGCGATGACGCTCGCGATGGGCATGCCGTTCAAGGTCGCCGCCGCCACCTCGAACTTCATGATCGGCGTGACCGCCGCGGCCGGGGCCTACGTCTACTTCGCGCGTGGCGACCTCGACGCGCAGCTCGCGGCGCCGCTCGTCGTCGGCGTGTTCGCGGGCGCGATGCTCGGCACGTCGCTCCTGCCGCGGCTCCCCGCGCCGCGACTGCAGGCGGGGTTCGCGGCGCTGCTCGTCGTCCTCGGGAGCCGGATGATCTGGAACGTCATCGGGGGGGCGCCGTGAACCGCGCCGTCGCGCGGGCGCTCTGGGCCGGCACGCTCACCGGCGTCGGGCTCTGCGCCGCCGCGACGCTCGCGCGCGCGCTCGGGCTCGAGATCGCCCCGCGCCTCGCGCAGCTCGGAGTGCTCGCGATCTTCGTCACGCCGCCGCTCCGGCTCGTCGTCACCGCGAGTGCGTTCTGGCGCGACGGCGAGCGCCGCCACGCCGCGGCGGCGCTCGTCGTGCTCGGGGCGCTCCTCGCCACGGCCGCGCGGGCCGCGTTCCGGTAGCCGGCCGAGCGAGCGGGCGCCGGCTCCCGCCGCCCGAGCCGACGCGACCTAGCTTTGGTCGCGTGCGACGCGCCCGCGCATGAGCTGCCCCTACTTCCACACGGGCCCAGACGCCCCGATGCGCCGCCGTTCAGGACGGGCATCCTGTCGCACGCGAGGTGATCGCGGCGTACTGTCGCGGCGCTCACGAGAGCGTGCCCCGCGTTCAGGTATCTCCGCGCCAGCGGCCACCCGGCGCATCCTGCTGACTTCCGGGCCTGGGTCGTGCGATCCGTCCCGCCTGGACGCACGGAACCCGCCCTGGATGCCGAGGCGGGCACGCACGGAGCGTAGATCCACTCCTCCCCAAAAGAGCGAATCAACGGTCTCGCGCCGCGGCTCACCACTCGTACCCAGGGCTGCTAGTATGAGGAGCCGGCAAGAGGTTTTTTTCAAGGGGGTGGGTCACATGATGCGCGCCAATGTACGCGTCCCTGCGCCCCGGGGTGCCGCCGCCCACAGCGACGCGACGGCGTCCTCCGCTGCGATCGCCAGGCGGAGGACATGCTGAAGGTCTTCTTCGCGGACGCCTCCGACGGCGTTGCCATGCCTTCCGAGCTCCGCGGCCTCACCGAAGGAGCCCAGTCCGGTCCCCCGGGGATCCGTCGCACCCTCGTCATGGAGGGGCTCGGCGAGCGGCTGCGGATCGAGGTCACCGCCGTCGGCAAAGGACGCACGCAGCTCCACCTCTGGCGCGAGCCGCTGCCGGAGCCGGTGCAGCTCGGGCCCGAGCCGGTCCAGCCGCAGGGCTCTCCGGCCGACGGCCTCACCCAGCGCGAGCGCGAGGTCGCGCTGCTCGTCGCCGACGGGCTCCGCTCCCGCGAGGTCGCGGAGCGGCTCGGGATCGCTTCTCAGACGGTGAAGAGCCACCTGAAGACGATCTTCGACAAGCTCGGCGTGCGGAACCGGGTGGAGCTGGCCCGGCGTCTCGTCCAGCACTAACCGCGTGAACGATCCCGACGAACGATGCCTGCCTGCGGCGGGCGGACGCGGCTGCGCCGCGAGTACGATCTCGCCTGCGCTGCTCGGCGTACGAAAAGGTACGCCTCCGCTGCTCGCTCGTCGTGCGCCCGCCTCGGCGACGGCCTCGTTCGCCGCGCCACGCGGACGGCGTCGTGCGCCGGGCCCGTTGAACTAGGGTTACGAGCCGTTCCCAACGACCTGCTGCCGTAGCCGGTGTGCGGACTTGCCGCAGAACCGCCCGGGCGGTATCTCCGTCGGATGGTCACTCTAGAGGACGTCCAGGCGGCCCTCGCGCGCGTCCGCGACCGCATCTACCTGTCGCCCTGCGCGCGCAGCGAGACGCTCTCGAGGCTCACCGGCACGATCGCGTCCCTGAAGCTCGAAAATCTCCAGATGACCGGGGCGTACAAGGAGCGCGGCGCCCTGAACAAGCTCCTCCTCATGCCCACCGCGGATCGGGAGCGCGGCCTCATCACCGCGAGCGCCGGGAACCACGCGCAGGCGGTCGCCTACCACGCCGGTCGCCTGGGAGTGAAGGCGACCATCGTGATGCCCGAGGCGACCCCGATCATGAAGGTCGCGAACACCCGCGCGCACGGCGCCCGCGTGGTGCTCCACGGCGCCAACTACGACGAGGCCTACGCCGAGGCGCGGCGGCTCGAGCAAGCCGAGCGGCTCACCTTCGTCCACCCGTTCGACGACCCCGACATCATCGCCGGCCAGGGGACCATCGCGCTGGAGGTGCTCGCGCAGGAGCCCGAGCTCGACGCCATCGTCGTCCCCATCGGCGGCGGCGGCCTCGTGTCCGGCGTCGCGGCGGCGCTCAAGGCGCTCCGCCCGGGCGCGAAGGTGATCGGCGTCGAGACCGAGGTGCTGCCCTGCATGCTCCAGGCGGTCGAGGCGGGCGCGCCGGTGACGCTCGACGCGGCGAACACCATCGCGGACGGGATCGCGGTGAAGCGCGCGGGCGAGCTCACCTTCGAGCACGTGCGGAAGCTCGTGGACGAGATCGTGACCGTGTCGGAGGAGGAGATCGCGAGCGCGATCCTCTACCTGCTCGAGAAGGAGAAGACGGTCGTCGAGGGCGCGGGGGCGGTGGGGGTCGCCGCGCTCATGCAGCGCAAGGTGCGCGGGCTCGAGGGGAAGAAGGTCGTCGCGGTGATCTCGGGCGGCAACATCGACGTGAACCTCGTCGCGCGCGTCATCGAGCGCGGCCTCGTGAAGGACGGCCGGCTCGTCCGCGTCAGCGTCGCGCTGCAGGACAAGCCCGGGCAGCTCTCCAAGGTCTCGTCTGATCGTCGCGAACGCGCGGGCGAACGTCATCGAGGTGCACCACACCCGCGCCTTCGCCTACCGCTTCGGCGACACGACGCTGCAGCTCACCCTCGAGACCCGCGGCCCCGAGCACGTCGAGGAGATCCTGCGCGCCCTCCGCGAGCGCGGCTACCAGGTCCAGCAGATGGGGCTGTAGCGATGCCCGGCGGGACCCGCCGGCTCGTGTGGCTCCTGCTCGTCGTGGCGGTCGTGCTCGGGTTCGTCCTCGGCTGGCTCACGCGGGTCTGGATGAGCCCCTCGCCCGAGTCGGGGCGCGCGGCGCCGTGGAGAAGCTCCAGGAGCGGGTGCGCGAGCTCACGCACTGACGCCGGCGCGGCGCGCCTACCCGCGCCGCCGGAAGAGCCAGAGGAGCAGCGTCAGGATCACCGACAGCACGATCGACGTCCCGAGCGGGAAGTAGAAGCGGAACCGCTCGCGCTCCACCGCGACGTCGCCCGGGAGCCTCCCGATGCGCAGCCCCGGGAAGCGCTCCGCGAGGACGAGCAGGAGCCCGAGCGCGGCGAGGATCCCGCCGGTGACGAGGAGGAGCTTGCCGAGACCGCCGAGTCCGCCCGGGGGCATGGCGCGATCCTAGCGCGGGAGCGGGGCGCGCGCGCGCCGCCAGCGGACGAGGAGCGCGGCCGCCACGAGGAGCACGATCGCCGCGAGCACCGCGAGCTGGACCGTTCGCACGCCGTGGCGCGCCTGGTCGAGGTGGTGCCACAGGACGTAGCCGGCGCCCACGACGAGCGGCACCGAGACGAGCGCCGAGAGCCCGTCGGCGAGCACGAACGTCGCGAGCCGCACGCGGGACGCCCCGGCGAGCGCGAACGCGGCGAAGCGCAGGCCGCCCGCGTGGCGCGCGACGGCCACGGTCCAGAACGCGTGCCGCTCGAAGTGGCGCTCGAGCTTCTCCTTGCGGCCGGGCGTCAACACCCGGCGGGCGGCCCGCGTCTCGATCAGGCGCGGCCCGTGCCGCCGCGCGATGAGGAACAGCACGGTGTCGCCGGCGAGGATGCCGGCCCAGACGACCGGGATCGCGAGCCGCAGGTCGAGGTAGCCCTCGTGGGCGAGCGCGCCGGCGGTGAGCTGCGTCAGCTCCTCCGGGACCGGGACGCCGAGCCCCGCCACCGCGAGCGCGGCGAAGACGGCGAAGTACCCGAACTGCGCGAGGAAGGCCTGCACCCCCGAGAGGATAGCGACGCGGGCGGCGCTGCGCCGTCACGCGACGGGGCGCGCGGCCGGCGGCAGCTCGCGCAGCACCTCGGCGAGCGCCCCGAGGAACGCGTCCACCTGCGCCTCGGTGTGGCCGGCGGTGAGCGCGACGCGCAGCCGGCTCGTCCCGCGCGGCACGGTGGGCGGGCGGATGGCCCGGACGAAGAACCCGCGCGCGCGGAGCGCCCGCGACGCCGCGAGCGCCCGCTCCTCCGACGCCGAGCACGACCGGGAAGATTGGCGCGACGACCCGCGAGAGGTCGAACCCGAGCGCGGCGAGCCCCGCCTTCATCCGGGCGGAGAGCGCGGCGAGCCGCGCCCGCCGCTCGGGCTCCGCCGCGAGGACGTCGAGGGCCGCGAGCGCGGCGCCGCAGGCGGCGGGCGGGAGCGCGGTCGTGAAGATGAAGGTCCGCGAGCGCGAGACGAGCAGGTCGACGAGCCGGCGCGAGCCGGCGACGTAGGCGCCGAAGGACCCGAGCGCCTTGCCGAGAGTCCCCATCTGGACGTCGACGCGGCCCTCGACCCCGAGCGCCTCGGCGAGGCCGGCGCCGGTCGGGCCGAGCACCCCCGCCGCGTGCGCCTCGTCCACGTAGAGCATCGCGCCGTGCCGCTCGCAGGCGTCCGCGATCTCGCGGAGCGGCGCCGCGTCGCCGTCCATCCCGAAGATGGAGTCGGTCACGACGAGCTTCCGCCGCGCCTTCGTCCTGGCGAGGAGGTCGTCGAGCTCGCCGACGTCGAGGTGCCGGTAGCGGACGAGCTCCGCGCGAGAGAGGAGGCACCCGTCCACGATCGAGGCGTGGTTCAGCACGTCGCAGAAGACGGCGTCCCCGCGCCCCACCAGCGCGGGCGGAACGCCCGCGTTCACGTGGTAGCCGGTGTTGAAGAGGAGCGCGGCCTCGGTGCCCTTGAACGCGGCGAGCCGCCGCTCGAGGGCGCCGTGGATGGGGAGGTCACCCGCGACGAGCCGCGCCGCCCCCGCCCCCGCCCCCTCGCGCTCGGCCGACTCCGCCGCCGCGCGCCGGAGCCGCGGGTCCGCCGCGAGGGCGAGGTAGTCGTTCGAGCACAGGTTCACCATCGAGCGGCCGTCGACCGTGACGACCGGGCCCTGCGCCGAGGCGAGCGGCTCGAGCGAGCGCCGCAGCCCCTTCGCCGCGAGCGCGTCGAGCTCGCCGTCGATCCAGTCGAGCGCCGCGCGTGCCATCGGGGCGCGCCTAGCGGACGACCGGGAGCGGACGCTTCGGCTCGCCCTCGACGGCGCGCCGGTTCCAGTCGGCGTCGTGCGGCGCCTCGCCGTGGTACGCCCACGCGCGGCCGGTGCCGGGCGGGCGCAGCGTGAGCCCCTGCCCCTCCGCCATCGCGACCGTCTGGTCGGGCGCGCGCCCCGCGCTCGTGAGGTAGTTGCCGACCATCGTCCCGTTCGCGCCGGCGCGGAAGATGAGGTCCTGGCGCTCGCCGAGGTTCACCTCGCGCCCCCCCATCACGAAGAGGTGCGCGCCGGGCATCATGAGCCGGAAGACGGCGATCGCGGCGAGGCACTCCCCGGCGGTGATCGCCTTCACCTCCGCCATCGGCGTGCCCGGGCGCGGGTTCAGGAAGTTCATCGGCACGCACCCGATGGCGAGGCTCCGGAGCTCCTCCGCGAGCTCGACCCGCTGCTCGGGCGACTCGCCCATGCCGAGGATGCCGCCCGAGCAGAGCTTGAACCCGAGCCGCTTCGCGGTGCGGATCGTCTCGAGCTGCGAGTCGTAGCTGTGCGTCGTGCAGACGTTCGGGAAGAAGCTGCGGGCCGTCTCGAGGTTGTGGTGGTAGTGCATGAGCCCGGCGGCCTTCAGCCGGACGAGCTCGGGCTCGCGCATGAGGCCGAGCGAGGCGCACGGCTCGACGGCGGTCTCGGCGCGGAGCCTGCGGACCGCCTCCTCGAGCACCTCGAGCTCGCGCTCGCTCCCGATCCGCGTGCCCGAGGTCACGATCGAGAACTCGCGCGCCCCCGCCCGCTCCGCCGCCTTCGCCTGCGCGACGATGTCGTCCGCGCCGAGGAGCGGGTAGACCGGCGCCTCGGCCTCCGGGAAGTGGGAGGACTGCGAGCAGAAGCCGCAGTCCTCGGCGCAGCGGCCGCTCTTCGCGTTCGTGATCCCGCACAGCGCGACCTCGCGCCCGTGGACCGCCTCGCGCACGGCGCGCGCACGGTCCATGAGCGCCTCGAGCGCGGCGCCGGAGTCGTGGCGGATGAGCCGGCGGGCCTCGTCGCCGGAGAGGGGCTCGATCCCGGCGGGCAGCGGGCGATCGTGGGTCTCGCACATAGGGGCGGAGAAGATACCAGCCCGGACCCGCTCGTCAACCGAGCGCCAGCCCGCGGTTGACGATGGCCGGCGAGGGCAAGACCGTACCGTCACTCGGGATTCGGCTGGCTGGCGGCTCGTGTACTCCGGAGAGGTGCCGGGGCCACGCTCCCTGCCCGGTGCGCCGGTGGCTAGGTTTGGCGCAGGGAGGGGAACACGATGCTCTGGACGATCACGGTCATCTTGCTCGTGTTGTGGGCCCTCGGGCTCGTCTCCGGGGGCGCGATCGGGTCTTGGGTGCACATCCTGCTCGTGCTCGCGGTCATCTCGCTCATCTTCGCGGTGATGCGGCGGGGCTCGGCGACGGTCTGACGCGGTGTCGGCGACGGCGCTCCGGCACACCTCCGCGTGTGTCGGAGCGCCGTGTCATGTTCGCGCGCGATGTCCCGCGCTGCGCCTCGCCAGAAGACCGTCTTCGCCTGCACCGAGTGCGGCCAGTCGAGCCCGAAGTGGCTCGGCCAGTGCCCCGGCTGCCGGAAGTGGAACACCCTGCACGAGGAGATCGCGGCGCCCGAGCCGAAGGGCCCCCCGCGCGGCTGGGGCCCGAAGTCGACCGCGAAGCCGATCCCGCTCCACGAGGTGGAGGCGCGCCTCGGCGAAGACGAGCGGCAGAAGACCGGGATCGGCGAGCTCGACCGGGTCCTCGGCGGCGGCGTCGTGCCGGGCTCGCTCGTGCTGCTCGGCGGCGATCCCGGGATCGGCAAGTCGACGCTCATGCTCGCGGTGCTCGACCGGCTCGCGCGGACTCGCCCCGACCGCCCCGTGCTCTACGTCTCGGGAGAGGAGTCGGCGCGCCAGGTGAAGCTCCGCGCCGACCGGCTCGGCGCCTCCGCCCGGAACCTGCAGCTCCTCGCAGAGACCGACGCCGAGCGGGTGCTGCACGCGGCGGAGGCCCTGCGGCCCGCCGCCGTGGCGATCGACTCGATCCAGACGCAGTACCTCCCGGAGCTGCAGAGCGCGCCCGGCACCGTCACGCAGATCCGCGAGGTGACCGCGCGGCTCATGGCGTACGCGAAGACGACCGAGACGCCGGTCTTCCTCGTCGGGCACGTCACGAAGGACGGGGCGATCGCCGGGCCGCGCGTCCTCGAGCACATGGTGGACACGGTCCTGTACTTCGAGGGCGGCGGCGCTCACCCGTACCGCGTGCTGCGCGCCCACAAGAACCGCTTCGGCTCGGCGTCCGAGATCGGCGTGTTCGAGATGAAGGCGGGCGGGCTCGCGGAGGTGCCGAACCCGTCGGCGCTCTTCCTCGCCGAGCGGCCGCGGGACGCGGCGGGTAGCGCCGTCACGGCGGTGCTGAACGGAACCCGGACCTTGCTCGTCGAGGTGCAGGCGCTCGTCTCGCCGACCGCGTTCGGCACGCCCCGGCGGACCGCGCTCGGGATCGACTCGAACCGCGTCGCGCTCCTCGCGGCGGTGCTCGAGAAGAAGGTCGGGCTCGAGCTCCTCGGGTGCGACCTGTTCGTGAACGTCGCGGGCGGGCTGTCGGTGGACGACCCGGCCGCCGATCTCGCGACGGTCGCCGCGCTCGCGTCGAGCTTCCGCGATCGCCCCATCCCGGCGCGCACGCTCGTCCTCGGCGAGGTCGGCCTCGCCGGCGAGGTGCGCGCCGTCTCGCAGCCGGAGATCCGGCTCGCGGAGGCGGCGCGACTCGGCTTCGAGCGCGCGCTCATCCCGGCGGCGAACGCCCGGCACGCGGACGTGCCGCCGGGCATCGCGGTCGAGGGGGTCGAGACGGTGACGGACGCCCTCGACCGGATCGACGGTCAGTAGCCGTACCGCGCGGCGAGCTGGCTCCGGCGAGCGTATGGACGGCGCGCCTCTCCGGTCGGGAGCGGCGCGAGACCGCACCCCGACGGAGTGCGCCGGCGAAATCGAATTATGATCCGGCGATGGCGCCCCGCTCCCGCCCGCTCGGCCTCGGCGCAGTCGCGCTGCTCCTCCTCGGCGCGGGCCTGGCCGGGGTCGTGCTGCGCGCGCGCTCCTGCGGGCGGTCGCGCGAGACGACGCCGCCCGGGGCGGCGACGGGTGCCGTCGACGCGGAGCCCGCGCCTGGCGCGGCCCTGGCGGAAGACGTCGACGAAGGGGGAACCCCGTGGACGCCGCCGCTCCCGGACGCGGCAGCCGGGTGGGAAGAGGCGGCCGAGACGGTCGCGCTCGACGCGCGGCGATTCCTCGCGGGCCGCCCCGCGGCGGGGTCGTTCGAGGAGGCGCGCGCCGAGGCGGCGAGGCAGGACCTCGCGCTGTTCCCGCCTGCCCCGGCGCGCCTGCGCTCACTCCTCCTCTCCCCGGACCCGAACGACCGCGCGCTGGCGCTCGCCGCGCTCGCGGCGCGGCCCGACGCGCCGGACGAGCTCGTCCGGCTCGTCTTGCGCGGCCAGCGCGCGGAGGAGGACGAGCTCGTCCGGTTCCTCGCCGCCGAGGTCGTCGCGGCGCTCCCGCCGGCGCAGCTCGCGCCGTGGGAGGACGACCTCCTGCGCGCGTTCGAGCGCGAGCCGGTCCCGCTCGTCCTCGCCGTGGCGCTCCCCGCCCTCGAGCGGATGGAGGAGCCGCGGCTGCGCGCGCTGCTCGAGGCGCAGCTCGCGCTCGCGGCGCCGGAGATGATCCCGGTGCTCGTCGCGGTCGCGCGCGACCGCCTCGGCCCGGGCGCGCTCCGGGACGTCGGAGTCCTCATCCTGCCCGCCGAGCCCGACCGAGAGAACTTCCGTTCGGACCCTGCGGCCGTTTCGCGGACCCGATGACGCACCGGTTCTCTGACTCCCCCCACCGCCCCACGCGGGGACGCGACTCGGCGCGCCGGGCCCCGACCGCCCCGCGTGACGACCCCCGACACTGGGGGGCCCGGGGTTCTCTGGCGCCGCCCGCGTGCCTACCTGAGCGCCGTCCGATGGCGACGGCGCCTCGCGCGCCCTTGCGCCTGAACATCGATGAGGGTGCAGCGGTGAGACCGTGATCGACGGGCCGAAGGAGAAGGGAGCCCGGCGGATGGTGTCGGCCGCCTTCTCCGGCGTTCAGGACGCCGTGTACGTCGCGCTCGGCGTGCTGCTCGCCGCGACGGCGACGATCATGCTCGTTCAGGGGGCGGTCGACCTCGCGCGCACTGCGACGGGCGGAATGGACGTCCGCGCGGTCGTGGGGGTGCTCGACCGCATCCTGCTCGCGCTCATGGTGGTCGAGCTGCTCTACACGGTGCAGGTCTCGTTCCGCGAGCACGCGCTCGTGCCGGAGCCCTTCCTGCTGGTGGCGCTGATCGCGGGCGTGCGGCGGATCCTCGTCATCACGGCGGAGTTCAGCGCGCAGGACGGGAAGGACGAGCGGATGTTCCAGCACGTCATGTGGGAGCTCGGGCTGCTGACCGTCCTCATCGTCGTGCTCGTGGTGTCGCTCGTCGTGCTGCGGCAGCGCACGTCCGAGGCGCGCTCCCACCACGGCTGAGCGGCGCGCACCGCGCCGACTTGCAGTCACACCTCTGGACGCCGGCGCCGAGCTCACGAAGCGCGCGACCGGCACGGCGCGCTCGCGCCCATTCCGGCCACGCTGGCGGCATGCGTCAGGCGGTCGGGGCCGATAAGTCCTCTCCATGTACATCGCAATGAACCATTTCCGCGTAGCCCCCGACCGGTGCGAGGAGTTCGAGAGGGGCTGGCGCGACCGCGAGACTTATCTGAAGGACGTCGCGGGCTTCGAGGCCTTCCATCTCCTGAAGGGGCCGGAGGAAGACGCCGCGAGGCTCTACGCTTCGCACACGGTCTGGCGCGACGAGGCCGCGTTCCGCGCCTGGACCGAGTCCGAGGCGTTCCAGAAGGCGCACCGGCAGGGCCGCTCGACCGCGGGCACGATCCTCGGTCCGCCGAGATTCGTCGGCTGGGAGGTGGTCGTGTGACCCGCGGTCCGTTGCCGCTCCTTCAGCGACGGTCTTCGAGGCCTCCGGCGCGGCCCGTGGTGCCGTGAGCGGCGCCCGGAAGCTCCCGGACGTCATCGCGCCCGGTGTGAGCGTCGTGTTCGTCGGCATCAACCCGTCGATCACGTCGGCGCGGGTAGGACATCACTTCGCGAGTCCAGGAAACCCGTTCTGGCGGCTGCTCCACGCGTCGGGGTTCACGCCGGCGCTGCTTCAGCCAGCGGACGATGGGCGAGTCGTCGAGCTCGGGCTCGGGCTCACGAACGTGTGTCCGCGGGGGACGCGGAGCGCAGCGGAGCTGACGAGGCGTGAGTACGAAGCCGGCCGACGCTCGCTGGTGCGAAAGCTCGATAGGTTCCGTCCGTCGGTCGTCGCGCTCGTCGGGGTGACCCTCGCGCGCATCGTCCTCCCCGGGAGCTTGGAGGTGGGGCCGGGGCCCAGGCGGGCCGTGATCGCGGGCGCACGAGTGTTCGTGCTGCCGAACCCGAGCGGACGGAACGCCGCGTACCCCGGCTTCGCGAACAAGCTCGAGTGGTTCGTCAGGCTGCGCGAGTTCGTCGACAGCGGCACCTCCGTTCGCCCTGAAGCGTAGGGGCGCGCAGCGCCCCGAAGTCGAAGGCGCCCCCCGCCCTGGGACGCACCGAGCCAGACCGGCGACATGCCCGAGACCGCTGACGTGGAGTGGACCGTGCCTCCCGCCTTCAGTCCGTGCGGCGCGGTCCGGCGCCCGCTATGGCCTCGGTCATGATCGAAGGCAGCTGCCTGTGTGGCGCCGTGAAGTACGAGATCGAAGGCGAGCTCGGACCGATCGTCTTCTGTCACTGCTCGATGTGCCGCAAGGCCCAGGGGAGCGCGTTTGCTGCGAACGCCCCGGTGGACGCGGCGCGCTTCCGGCTCGTCTCGGGCGCCGGGACGCTCCGGTCGTACCGCTCGTCGCCCGGCAAGGAGCGCTGCTTCTGCGGCACCTGCGGGTCACCGGTCTTCAGCCGCCGCGACGACAGCCCGGACGTGCTGCGGCTGCGCATCGGGACGCTCGACACGCGGATTGCGGCCCGCCCTTCGGCGCACATCTTCGCGGGTTCGAAGGCGGAGTGGTACGAGATCAACGACGATCTGCCGCGCCATCCGGAGCTCGAGCCCGACCGCTGAGCGTCGCGGGACCGGTCCGGTGCCGGCGCGCTACGCCGCCTCGATCGCCTTCCTCCACCTCGCGAGGTGCGCCTCGCGGTCGACGGGCTTCATTCTCGGCTCGAACCGCTTCCCGACCTTCCAGTTCCTGCGGATCTCCTCGCGGTCCTTCCAGACCCCCGTCGCGAGCCCGGCGAGGAACGCCGCGCCGAACGCGGTCGTCTCGATGAGCCGCGGCCGCTCCACCGGCACGCCGAGCAGGTCCGCCTGGAACTGCATCAGGAGGTCGTTCTGCGACGCGCCGCCGTCCACCTTGAACACCGGGATGGGCCGGTGCGCCTCCGCCCGCATCGCCTCGGCGAGGTCGTTGATGAGGAAGGCGATCCCCTCGAGCGTCGCGCGCGCGACGTGCGCCCGCGGTCGTCCCGCGGTCGATCCCGCGCAAGACCCCGCGCGCCTCCGGCCGCCAGTGCGGCGCGCCGAGCCCGGTGAGCGCGGGCACGAACGTCACCCCGCCCGAGTCCTTCACCTCCTTCGCGAGCGGCTCGACGTCCGCGGCGCGCTTGATGATCCCGAGCCCGTCGCGCAGCCACTGCACCGCCGCGCCCGCGATGAACGAGGACCCCTCGAGCGCGTAGGCGACCTCGCCGCCGACGCTCCACGCGACCGTCGTGAGGAGCCCGCGCGACGAGAAGACCGGCTCTGGCCCGGTGTTCTGCAGCAGGAACGCGCCCGTCCCGTAGGTGCACTTCGCCTCGCCCGGCTCGAAGCACGCCTGCCCGAAGAGCGCCGCCTGCTGATCGCCCGCGATGCCCGCGACCGGGATCCCGTCCGGCAGCGCCTTCACGCCCTTCGTCGTGCCGTAGACCGCCGAAGAGGGCCGGATCTCGGGCAGCACCGCGCGCGGCACGCCGAACAGGTCGAGCAGCTCGCGGTCCCACTCGCGCGTCCGCAGGTCCATGAGCAGCGTGCGGCTCGCGTTCGAGACGTCGGTCACGTGCACGGCGCCGGCGGTGAGCCGCGAGACGAGGAAGCTGTCGATGGTCCCGAAGGCGAGCTGGCCCGCCTCCGCCTTCTCGCGCGCACCCTTCACGTGGTCGAGCAGCCAGCGGAGCTTCGTCGCGGAGAAGTACGGGTCGAGCACGAGCCCCGTCTTCTCGCGCACGCGCGCCTCGTGCCCGTCGGCCTTGAGGCGCGCGCAGTCCTCGGTCGTGCGCCGGTCCTGCCAGACGATCGCGTGGTGGACCGGCCGGCCGGAGCGCCGGTCCCACAGCCCGGTCGTCTCGCGCTGGTTCGTGATCCCGATCGCGGCGATGTCGCCGCCGCGCAGCCCCGCCTCGCGGAGCGCGCGCTGCACCGTCGAGATGGTCGAGCCCCAGATGTCCTCGAGGTCGTGCTCGACCCAACCCGGCTTCGGGAAGATCTGCCGGAACTCCTGGTTCACCTTCGCGCGCACCCCGAGCCGCCGGTCGAGGATCAGCACCGTCGTGCCGGTCGTGCCCTGGTCGATCGCGAGGACGTGGGTCGGGGCCATCGTTCACCTCGTCCTTCGTCGGGCCGGCCGGACGCTGCGGCGGCCCGGCAGCGGGAGCGCCTCGAGGAAGCGTGTCGCCTCGTCCGCGCAGCGGTCGCGCTCGACGTCGATCCCGACGAGGTGCCAGCTGCGCCGCAGGACGACGAGCTCGGCGGGACCGCTCCCCATGCGGCGCGCGAGGCGCCGGGCGCCGGCGAGCGTCACGGTGTGATCGTGGGCGCCGTGGAGCACGAGCGTGGGCGCGGCGATGCCGGGGAGCTGCCGGTCGACGTGCGCCTCGAGCGCGAGGAGCTCCGTCACCGCCGCGAGCGGCACGGCGTCCATGCAGGGGTTCCGCCGGCGCATCTCCGGATCCGAGACGTCGGAGCCGGCGCGCTTCGGGATGATGGTGCCGCGCAGGAACGGCAGCGCGCCGAGCAGCGCGCCGAGCTTCCCCGACGAGGTCAGCTCGAGCGCGGGCGCGAGGAGCACGAGGCCGTCCACCCGCGCCGGCTGGTCGTGCGCGAGGGCGCAGGCGACGAGCGCGCCCATCGAGCAGCCGACGACGAACGTGCGGCGCGACCCCTCGAGCCGGGCGAGGTCCCGGCGCGCCTTGCCGACCCACTCCGCCCATGGCACGCCGACGAGCTCGCGCGGCGACCCGCCGTGCCCCGCCATCACCGGCGCGAGGCAGCGCATTCCGGCCGCGTGGAGCCGCCGTGCGACCGGGAACAGCTCGAACGTCGAGCCCGTGAGCCCGTGCAGCAGGAGGACCGCGTCCGGCCCCCCTGCCAGCTCGAACTCGCCGCCGTGGTCGATCCCGTCGCGTGCCACGTTCGACCACGGTTACCCCCGTCGGGGGGCGCTTTCAACGTTCCGGTGCGGGACGCCCCGTCGTGGCCACGTCGCAGGGAGGCAGACGGATGGTGAACGTGGTCCCGTCGGCGTCGGTCGAGCGCACCTCCACGCTCCCGCCGTGCGCCCGCAGCACCTCGCGCACGATGTAGAGCCCGAGCCCGGCGCTCCCAGCGTCCGCGGCGTTGGGGCCCCGCCGGAACGGCTCGAAGAGCGTCTCCGGGTCACACGCGATCGGTAGGCCCCTCGTTGTGGACGGTGACTGGACACCCGGCCCCGCTCCCCTGCTCCACCCCGACCCGGACGGACGCGCCGGGCGCCCCGTGCTGGAGGGCGTTCGCGGCGAGGTTCGAGACCACCTGCGCCAACCGCTCCGGATCGACCCGCGCGACCGCGGACGCGCAGGCCGCCACGAGGATCTCCCGGTCCGGGTGGATCGCCTGCAGCTCCGCGATCGCGCGGCGCACGACCCGCGTGACGTCGGCGGTCCGGAGCTCGACCGGAATGACAGCCGCTCGCGCTCACCCGGGAGAAGTCGAGCAGGTCGCGGATGATGCGGGTCATCCGGACCGCCGAGGCCGCGATCCGCGCGAGCGTCCGCACCTGATCTTCGGAGAGGCCTCCGCGCTGGAACAGGACCGCGATCGACATCCGGATCGCGGCGAGCGGCGTGCGCAGGTCGTGCCCGACGATCCCCGACGAGCCGATCGCGGGTATCGACCGCGCGCCGGGTGGCCTCGTGCGCCCGCTGCGCGTCGAGGCGCGCGACGCGCTCCGCCTCGTACAGCCGCGCCCGCTCGAGCGCCTGCGGCGCATTCACGGGCGAACGCCTGCAGGAACGCCCGCTCGTCCGTCGTCGAACTCGTGCGGCGCGGGGAAGGCGATCGCGACCGCCCCGACGACGTCGTCGTCTGCTCCAGCGCCGACGACGAGCGGCAGCGCCGCGAGCGCACCGTTCCAGGCCGGCCCCGCGCGACGAACACGGGGACACGCTCGCGGACCGCCGTCGCGAGCGGGCAGCTCGGCGGAGACGCGGCTGGGATGGCGGGAGCGCCGCGGCGGGTCCGAGCGTGCCCCGGCAGGCGACGACCGCGACGATGTCCCCGCTCAGCATCCCGACCGCGCAGCCGCAAGCGCGAGCGAGCGCGGCTCCGGCGCGCGGCCGCCTCGGCGCGACCTGCGCGGGGGTGACCGCGCGAGAGAGCAGGACGGCGACCGCTTGCAGCTGCTCGAAGCGCTCCGCGACGACCCGCTCGCAGCGCCTCGACGGCGTCCCTCTCCGCGCTCCGGCCTGCGCGGGGCCGAAGCACCGTCTGCATGACTCCCCCACGCCGGCGATCCCGGATGACGCGTACTAGCGATGCCCGGGCCGCACGGCGACTTTCCTGCGGGCGGCGCTCCCGCGGCGTTTCCTGCTAAGCGACGGACATGGCCGACAAGCCCGCCGCCGCCGCCAGCCGCCGATCCAGATCCAGATCGAGATCGATCCCGCCACCGCGAACGGCGTCTTCGTCAACTCCGCGCTCGTGAACCACACCGAGACCGAGTTCACGCTCGACCTCATCTACATCCAGCCGCAGGCGCCCGAAGGCGACCGTGCGCGCCCGCGCGATCACGACGCCGAAGCACATGAAGCGGCTGCTCCACGCGATCCAGGACAACCTCGCGAAGTACGAGGCGCGCTTCGGCCCGATCGACCTCGGCGACACGCCGCACTTCCCGCCGCCCGGCCCGGTGAACTGAGCGTGAGGGTCCCGGTCCCCGCCCTCGGGACGACGCTCGCGCTCGACGCGCCCCGCGTCGCCGGGTCGTCTCGCTCGTCTCGTCCGCGACCGAGACGCTCTTCGCGCTCGGCGCCGGGCGACGCCGTCGTGGCGTGACGCCGTGGTGCGCCCGCTACGTCCCGGGGCTCGTCGGCGCCGGTCGTCGCGGAGTACGTCTCGGGCGACGCCGGGACGCATCGCGGCCGCCCGCCCCGACCTCGTCGTCGCGACCGACGGCGTGCAGCTCCCGCTCGCGCGCCGGCTCGCCGCGGCGGGGCTCCCGGTCTTCCTCCTCCCGGTGCCGCGGAGCCGCGCCGGCATCCTCGAGAACACCGTCGCGCTCGGCGCGCTCGCCGGCCGGCTCCCGGCGGCGCGCGCGCTGTGCGATCGGCTCGAGGCCGGAGTGCGCCGAGCTCGTCCGGACCGCGCCGGCCTGCCGCCCGCGCGCGTACTGCGAGCTCTGGTTCGGCGCGCACGTCCGGCGCCCCGGCGGGCTCGCCTTCGTCCACGACCTCCTCTGGCTCGCCGGGCTCGACCCGGTCCACGGCGATCGCGCCGACGCGTACGAGCGCGCCCGACCTCGACGAGGTGCGGCGGCTCGCGCCGGAGTGGGTGGTCGTCTTCTCGGAGCCCGAGCACCCGGTGGACGCGCGCGCGCTCGTCGCCGAGCGCGGCTGGGACGCGGCCTTCGCGCCTCGCCTCGCGGTCTCGACGGTGGAGCGCGGCCGGAACCTCATCCACGACGGCCCGTCGTTCGTCGAGACGGCGCGCTGGCTCCGGGCGCAGCTCGCGTCGGCGGACCGCTCCGCGGCCGCGTCCGGCCGCACCTGAACCTCCGTTCCGTCGCGGCCCGCGTCGATCCCGCGCGGGTTGGCCCGGCACGGCGCGCTGCTCCGTCCCGGTCGCGCGGCGCGCACGATCGCGCGCCCACGAACGGAGAGGACGCGATGAGCGAGGCGAACGGCACCGGGAAGCGGCTCGCGGTGCTCGCGGTGCTCGAGCACCCGGACAAGGACGACGAGACGAAGAAGCACACGCGCTGGATGAAGATCGGCGTCGGCTGGCCGAACAAGGACGGCAGCATCAACCTCTACCTCGACGCCTTCCCGGTCGGGACGAACCAGCTGCAGATCCGCGAGGACGACCGCGTCGCCGCTCGCGCCCGGGACGCGGCGGAACGGCATCGAGACGATCGAGGTGCGCCCGTGAGCGCCCTCGCTCCGCGGGCTCGTCGTCGCCGCGGCGCTCCTCGCCGCCGACTCCCGCGCTCGCCGCGAAGAAGGCGCTCCCGCCCGGCGAGCGCGATCGACCTCAACCGCGCGACCGTCGGCCGAGCTGATGCGGCTCCCCGGGCGTCGGGCGAGCGGAAGGCGCAGGCGATCGTCGCGCACCGGCAGAAGCAGCCGTTCCGGCGGCCCGAGGACGGTCTGCAGGTGAAGGGGCTCGGCCGGGCCTGGTTCCAGAAGGTGAAGGGGAACCTCGTCGCGGGCAGCGCGCCCGCGGCGGCCACGCCGGCGCCCGCCGCTGCCGGCCGTGCACCGGTAGCCGCGCCCGGGCTCTCATCCGCGCCCGCGTCGCGCCGGAGCGATCCGGCGTCGGGCGGGCGCATCCGCCGATCTCGCTGGGGACGAGCGCGTTCCGGCCGAGCCCCGCGCCGGGCGCTTGACAGCCTGCCTCGCGTTTCGCTACTCCGGACGCGGCTCTGAGGAACAGGGAAGCCGGTCAAAGTCCGGCGCGGTCCCGCCACTGTAGCCGGGGTGAAGGCGTCCTCGACGTAGTCACCACTGCCGCGGAAGCTCGCGGCGGGAAGGTGGAGGACGCCGAGCGGAGCAGCAGCATGCTCCGCGACCCCGGAAGTCAGGAGACCTCCCTCGGAGCGGGCGGCGCATGGTGCGCTGCCTTGCGGTTCACGGGTCCGAAGGAGACCCGGCGCATGACACGGGAGGTCCCCGCCTCTGGGGCGCGCTCGCGCCCTCGTCCTCGCGTTGCGCGTTCGCGTCGCCGCTGCTCCGCGCGGCGCCGCCGCGGACCCGTCGCCGTCCGCGCGACGGCGCGCCGCGCGCGGTCGCCGCGACGCCGTCGCCGCGCCGAGCCGCGGCCGACCGGACCCCGCGCCGTCGCAGCCCGATCGCCGCCCCCGCGCCGACGAGTCGTCGTCGTCGGCGCCGGCTGCGCCACCGAGGCCGCGCGCGACCGGACCGCCTCGGCGACGGTCATCGACGCGGACCGCTTCGCCGGCGAGGCGAAGGGGGTCGCCGAGCTCGTCGCGACCGCACCCGGGCGTCGCCGTGAACGACTACGGCGGCCTCGGCCAGCTTCGCCACCGTCGTCCATCCGCGGCGCGACCGCCGACGGCGTGCTCGTGCTGCTCGACGGGATCCCGCTCAACACCGCCTTCGGCGGCGGCGTCGACCTCTCGTCGCATCCCGCGCCACTGGATCGACCGGATCGAGGTCGTCCGCGGCGTCGAGGGCGCGCACTACGGCGCGGGCGCGCTCGGCGGCGTCGTGAACGTCGTCACGCGCCGGCCCGAGCCCGGGGACCTGGTCCGCCGAGTTCATCGGCGGCTCGTTCGGGACGGGCTCCGCCGTCGCTCGAGCGGCAGCGCCGCGGTCCGGCGACGCGACGGCTGCTCGTCGCCGCGAGCGTCGACGGCGAGCGAGGGGCGCTTCGACTATCGCTTCGACCCGCAGCAGTCGCTCGCGGGAGCGCGCTCGACGCGACCACACCCGCGCGCACAACGGCGACCTGCCGCGGCGGCGGCCTCGTGAAGCTCGTCGTGCCGCTCGGCGCGGTGCGCGCTCGACGCGCGTCGCGCGAGGTCTCCGGCGGCCACCGCGAGCTGCCGCCGTCGCCGGCGTATCGACGCGACGGCTCGCGCGACTGGCAGCAGGACGCGCGCGCGCTGCTCGCGCTCCGCGCCGTCGCCCCGGTCCGTCGACGGGCTCTCCCTCCTGCGCGCGGCGCGCTGCGGCTCGACCAGCGTCGACGACCCGCCTCGCCTCGCTCGGCGGACCGTCGAGCCGCGCAGCGCGGCGGCGTCGCCTCGGCGGCGGCGAGGCGCTCCTCGCGCACCGCGGCGGCCTGCTGCGGCGTCGAGGCCGTCGCGGAGTCCGAGTGGCTCGACGCGGCCGGCCGCGGCGGATCGCACTCGCGCCCGCGGCTCGTCGGCGGCCGCGCGTCCGAGGAGCTGCGGCTCGCGGACGGCCGGATCCGGATCGCCCGCGGTCGCGCGCTCGACCGCGTCGGCGGCTTCGACGGCGTCTCCGCGAAGCTCGGCGCGTCCGCGCGCCGTCGTCGGGGCCGCTCTCGCTCCGCGCGAGCGCGGGCCGCACCTTCCGCGCGCCGAGCTTCGCCGAGCTGTACCTGCAGCAGGGGCTCGTCGCAGCCGAACCCGGACCTCCGCTCCGAGGAGGGGACCGGGGCGACGCGGCGCTCGTCGCCGACGGCTCGCTCGGCATGGCGCGCCTCGGCGGGCACGCGACGCTCTACCGCGATCTCATCGTCTACGAGCACGGCGTCGTTCGGCGGCTGAAGCCGTTCAACACCGGCAAGGCCTTCCTCGGCGGGCGTCGAGGCCGAGGCCGCGACGGCGCCGATCCGGCGTCTCGCCGGGCTGTCGCTCTCGGGCGCGTACACCTGGCTCCGCTCGGAGAACCTGCGCGGGCCGGAGGGGATCGCCGGGAACGACCTCCCCCGCCGCCCGCGCCACCGGCTCTACGCGCGCGACCGTCGATCGCGCCCGGGCCGGTCGGCGCTCCACGTCGAGGCGCACGTACGTCGGCCGCGCAGTGGCAGGACGCGCGGAACGCGATCCCGGTCCCCGCGACGCTGCTCTGGAACACCGGCGCGTCGGTCGCGCTCGAACCGCGCGCGCGACGGTCGCGATCCACCTCGAGGTGAGGAACGTCCTCGACGACCGGACGCTGCTCGATCCACTCGGGAACCCGCTGCCCGGCCGGATGGTGATGCTCGTCACGCTGCGCGTCGGGGCAGCCGGGACGGAGGTGACGCCGTGAAGAACGTCCTCGCTCCTCGCGGCGCTCGCCGTCGCGCTCGCCCTCCCGGGCTGCAAGGCAGAGATCCTCTGCGCCGCCGGGCCAGACGCTCTGCGGCGGCCACTGCGTCTCGCACCGACGTGGACGCCGCGAACTGCGGCGGCTGCGGCGTCCGCTGCGGCTCGCACGAGGAGTGCGACGCGGCCGCGCCTGCGGCGGCGCGCCCGGACGCGACGCCTGCGGCGGGGCCTGCGTCGACCTCGTCACCGATCCCGCGCACTGCGGCGCCTGCGGGCCGGGCTGCGCAGCGCGGCGCGTCCTGCCGTGCCGACGGCGCTCGGCACCGGGCTGCGCCGGGAGCTGCCCCGGCGGCACCGCCGCCTGCGGCCGCGCGCTGCGTGCACGCTCGCCGAGCGACCGCTTCAACTGCGGGGCCTGCGGCACGCGAGTGCCGCCGCGGCGAGAGCTGCCGCGCGGGCGCGTGCGCGCCGGACCTCTACGTCGCGTGCTTCGCGACGGACGACGTCCGCCCGATGAGCGCCTCGCTCGCGCGCGGGGATCCCGCAGCCGGCGGGAGACGGCCCGATCGCGCTCGCCGTCCTCGACGGCGCGGTCCACGTCGGCGAGCTCGCTCTCGCACTCGGTCACGAGCGTTCGACGCCGCGCTCCGCGACCCCCGGGTACGAGCACTTCCTCGGCGGCGGGGACCTCGAGGAGGTCACCGTCGCACGACGGCCGCCTCTACATCTCGAACGCCGACGCGGGCACCGCTCGTCGTGATGCGCGGCGACACCGGCGCGTTCGTCGACGAGGTGGTCCTCGCGTCGCGCGGCGGCGCCGAACCCGCGCAGCGTCGCGTTCGTCGGCGACACCGCCTACGTCGCGCTCGCCGGGCGCGACCCCGAGTCGGCCGGGCAGGAGATCGCGGTCGTCGACTT
Source organism: uncultured delta proteobacterium (assembly GCA_963736795.1). Classification (GTDB taxonomy): domain Bacteria; phylum Myxococcota; class Myxococcia; order Myxococcales; family Anaeromyxobacteraceae; genus Anaeromyxobacter. Next base: position 352,841 of record CAVTRF010000006.1, read on the forward strand.
CTCGGGGCCTCGCGGCGTCGTCACCTCGCGCATCTCGGTCGCAGCGCTCGCCGCGCCCGGCGCGCTCGCCTTCCCGACCGGCGTCGTCGCGGTCGGCACGAAGGTGTACGTCGACCATCGGGAACCTCGATGCTCGGGACTGCTTCGGCTACACCGATCCGGCCGGGCCCGTCGCAGCCTCGCCGTCATCGACGCCTCGGTCGACCCCGCGACGCTCGCGGATCGGTCGACCTCGGCGACGCCTGCACGAACGCCGGGCGCCATCGTCGCCGACGGGCACGCGGCTCTGGATCGCCTGCAGCGGGACTGCGGCGAACGTCCTGCCCGGCGCGACGTCTCCGGTGGACCTCGCCGGTCGGTCGGGACCCCGGTTCCGACCGGGCTCTGGGGCGCCTGGAAGATCGCATTCTGCCGCGGCATGGGTTACGTGACGGACGCGTGGATCGGGCGCAGGTGTTCCGCTTCGACTCCTCACCGGCGCGTCGCGAGCCCCGCCTCGGTCGGGCGTCTGCCCGCTCGTCGGCGAGACCGACAAGTGGGCCTTCGCGTCCGGCGTGGCGTGCGCGCCGTAGCGCGCGCCGCGCTGGCGGCGGTCGTGCTCCTCGCCGCCTCCCCGTACGGCGACGCGCGCGGCGCCGACGAGCTCCGCCCGACCGGCAAGGCGCTCGCCGAGGGCGGCCCGGTCTGGATCGGGCCGCGCCCCACCGCGCCGCCTCGCCGCGTGGTCGGTGCTCGCGCCGAGCGTCACCGACGTCGATGCTCGCGCTCGGGCTCGGCGACCGGCTCGTCGGGGTGACCCGCCTCGACGACGATCCCGCGGTCGCCGAAGCTCCCGCGCATCGGCGGCTACCTCGATCCGAACCCGGAGGCGGTCGTCGCGCTCCAGCCCGACCTCGTCGTCTGGGTGACGAACGGGAGCGCCGCCGGCCCGGTCCGCAAGATCTCCGAGCTCGCGCGCGCCGTCGCGGCGGCCCTTCCCGATCCTGGCGCTGCAGATCGACGGCATCGCCGACGTGCTCGCGACGCCGCGCGTCGTCGCCGAGGTCCTCGGCGAGCCGGCCCGCGGCGAAGCGCTCGCGAAGGAGCTCGCGGCCGGCGTCGAGGCGGTCCGCCGCCGCGTCGCGGGGCGGCCGCCGAAGCGGGTCCTCTTCGTCGTCGGGCGCGAGCCGCTCATCGTCGCGGGCACGAAGAGCTTCGCCGAGGAGCTGCTCCGCGTGTGCGGGGCGCGCAACGTCGTGGAGGGCGACGTCCCGTGGCCGGTCTACCCGCTCGAGAAGGCGGTCGCCGACGATCCGGACGTGGTGGTGGACGCGGCGCCGCAGGAGGCGCCCGAGGGGATCCGGCGGCTCGCCGCGATCCCGGCGGTGCGGCGCGGCGCGGTGGTGCGGCTCGGGAACGACGACCTCATCCGGCCCGGCCCGCGCATGGTGCGCGGCCTCGAGCGCGCTCTGCCGCGGGATCCACCCGGAGGCGGGCCGGTGACGCTCGCGCCGCGCGCGCCTGTCCTTCGCCCTCGGCGGCGGGGTGCTCGCGGTGCTCGTCGCCATCGCCGCGTCCGGCCTCGTCGGGGCGCAGCCCATCTCGCTCCGCGCCGCGCTCGCGGGCGTCGAGCCCGGACCGGGCGATCCTGTTCGAGCTCCGCGTCCCGCGCGCGCTCGTCGCGGCGCTCGTCGGCTGCGCGCTCGCCGCGGCGGGGACCGCGCTGCAGGCGCTCCTGCGCAACCCGCTCGCGGAGCCGTTCGTCCTCGGCGTCTCCGGCGGCGCCGCCCTCGGCGGCTCGCTCGTGCTCGTCGCGTCCGCGGCGCTCGCGCGCGTCGCCGGCGCGGCGGGCGAGGTGCTCGGGAGCGCGCCGCCCGTCGCGGTCGGCGCCATCGCTCGGGGCCGCGCTCTCCACGTTCCTCGTGTTCGGGCTCGGCCGCATCGCCGGGCGGCTCGTGCCGGAGGCGGCGCTCCTCGTCGGCATCGTCTTCAACTCGTTCGTCGCCGGCGTCATCACGCTCCTCAAGCTGCTCGTCCCGCCCGAGCAGGCGAGCCGCCTCACCTACTGGCTCGTCGGCGCGGTCGGCTACGAGTCGGCGGCCACGCAGGCGTGGGGCGCCGCGGTCGTGCTCGCCGCGGTCGCCGTCCTCGTCGCCCTCTCCGCGCAGGTGAACCTCCTCACCCTCGGCGACGAGGAGGCGGCGACCCTCGGCCTCGACGTCCGCCGCGCGCGCGCCTGGGTCTTCTTCGCCGCGAGCGCCGCGACCGGCGCCGCCGTCGCGCTCGCGGGGCTGGTCGGGTTCGTCGGGCTCATCGTCCCGCACCTCGTCCGGCGCGTCGTCGGGCCCGATCACCGCCTGCTCGTGCCCGCCTCCGCGCTGTTCGGCGCGGCGTTCCTCGTGCTCGCCGACGCGCTCGCCCGCCTCGCGTTCCTGCCGCTCGGGACCGAGCCGCCGGTCGGCGCGGTGACCGCGTTCCTCGGCGGCCCGTTCTTCCTGTGGCTCCTCAGGCGCACCGCCCGCCCCGAGGCGGCGCGGTGAAGCCGAAGGCGCCCGCGCCGGGGGCCACCTCGCCCGATCCGATCGTGGACGTCGCCGACGTCTCGTTCGCGTACGGCGGCGCGGACGCGCTCCGCGGCGTCTCGTTCGCCGCCCGCGCCGGCGAGTTCGTCGGGCTGCTCGGCCCGAACGGCGCCGGGAAGTCCACCCTCGTCCGCCTCGTCGCGGGCTTGCTCGCGCCCCGCCGCGGGGACGGTGCGGCTCGCCGGGCTCGACCCGTTCACCGCGCCGCGGCGGACGGTCGCGCAGGCCTGCGCGCTCGTCCCGCAGGAGCCGCGCGATCTCCTGGCCGTTCACGGTGCGCGAGGCGGTGATGATGGGGCGCGCCCCGCGGCAGGGGCTCCTCGCCCTCCCGAGCCGCTTCGATCGCGGCGCGGTGGAGGGCGCGCTCGCCGCGTGCGACCTCGTCCACCTCGCCGAGCGGCGGCTCGACGCGCTCTCCGGTGGCGAGCGGCGCCGCGTCTTCTTCGCGCGCGCGCTCGCGCAGGAGCCGCGGGTGCTGCTCCTCGACGAGCCGACCGCCTTCCTCGACCTCGGCCACCAGGTCGCGGCGATGCGCATGGCGCAGCTCGCGGCCAGGGGCGGGCTGTGCGTCGTGGCGGTGCTCCACGACCTGAACCTCGCCGCGGCCGCGTGCGACCGGGTGGTGATCCTCTCGGCCGGGCGGGTCGTCGCGGAGGGCGCGCCCGGCGGCGGTGCTCACCGCCGAGCGCGTGCGCGAGGTGTGGGGCGTCCCGGTCTGGCGCGGCGAGAACGGCGCCACCGGCGCGGCGGTCGTGCTGCCGGCGCTCGAGCGCGGGTGAGCGCGCGCACCCGGATCACTGCTGCAGGATGAAGACCTTCAGGGTCGCGCCGATGGTCCGGGCGGACGGGATCGTCCAGGCTCTGCCGGTAGCCGACGTCGAGCGCGACGCCGTTCCGCGTGACGAGCCCCGCGCCGATCGACCACCAGCGCGTGTCGAGGGTCTCGTCCTTCATCCACCCGGCGCGGAGCGGGACGAGCCGGCCGAGCAGCACCTCGGCGCCGGCCGCGTAGCGGTTCGTGGTCTTGCCGCGCCGGTCGAAGTCGGTGCGCCAGTCGCCGGTGACCTGCAAGGTGCGGTCGTTGCCGAGCGCGACGCCCGCGCCCGCGCCCATCGGCGCCACCGCGTCGTTCCCGATCGGCACGAGGTTGTACCCGGCGACGCCGATCGAGACGAGGTCGGCGACCTGCCACAGCACGCCCGCGTCCACGGTCGCCGCCGACGTGTTCTGCGGGCCGCGCACGGAGAGGTACTTGCCGGCGACGCCCAGGTAGAACTTCTCGGCGATCGGGCCCCGCGAGCGCGAGGTGGACGATGTTGCCCGTGTAGTCCCCCTCCTGCGCGCGCAGGAACGAGACGCCCGCGGTGACGGGTGACGTCTGCGAGTCCACGATCGAGCCGCCGAGGAACCGGTCCACCGTGTCGGCGCCGCGCCGGTCGAGGAGGAGCCCGGTCTCGACCGAGTACCGCCTGCGGGCGGCGATCGCGCCGGGATTCACGTAGAGGCCGTCGTTGCCGGCGGCCGTCCCGATGGCGGCCGAGAGGCCGAGCGTGCGGGGCCCGACGAGGTCGGGGATGCCGCCGGGGGGAGGAGTCTCGGCCGCGAGGGCGCGGCCGGCGGCGAGGAGGGCGATCGCGCAGAGGGTCCGGGCTTGCACCGGGCGAGGATACGGAGAAGGGGCCTCCCCCGGCAAGGACGCGCACTCGGTCCTTCGCTCCGCGCGCGAATCGCGCTAGCGTCTCGGGGGAAGGAGGGCACTCCATGCGCAGGCGCGAGATCGATCGGTACCGGGGCGTCCTCGAGACACAGCTCGCGGAGCTCGTCGGCCACGGCGAGCAGGTCGTTCACGAGATGGCGGGCACCGGGGGCGAGGAGATCCCCGACCCGAACGACCGCGCGACCGCGGAGGAGGGCCGGAACTGGTCGCTGCGGCTCGGCGATCGCGACCGGAAGCTCATCGGCAAGGTGCAGGACGCGCTCGCCCGGCTCGAGGCGGGGACGTTCGGAAAGTGCACCGCGTGCGGGCGCGCGATCGCGCCGGCGCGGCTGCGGGCCCGGCCGGTGACGGACCTCTGCATCGACTGCAAGACCGAGGCGGAGCGCGCGGAGCGTTGAAGCCCGGCCGCGGGCGGCCGCCGAAGTCGACGCCCCCGGACGGACCAGGTGCTAGATTGCCGCGCATGGCGACGCAGAAGATCCGCAAGGCGGTGATCCCCGCCGCCGGGCTCGGCACGCGCTTCCTCCCGGCCACGAAGGCGGTCCCGAAGGAGCTCCTCCCGATCGTGGACATCCCCACGATCCAGTACATCGTCGCGGAGGCGGTCGCGGCGGGCGTGCGCGACGTCATCCTCATCTGCGCGCGCGGGAAGGACTCGATCGTCGATCACTTCGACATCGCCGGCGAGCTCGAGTCCCACCTCGAGCGGACCGGCAAGCACGAGCTGCGCAAGCAGATGCGCTCCATCGCGCAGATGGCGAACGTGGTCACGGTCCGGCAGCAGGAGCCGCTCGGGCTCGGGCACGCGGTGCTCTGCGCGAAGGACGTGGTCGGGGACGAGCCGTTCATCGTCATGCTCGGCGACGACGTCATCGACGCGCCGGTGCCGGCGGCGAAGCAGCTCGCCGACTGCTGGGAGCGCCACGGGCTCGGCACCATCGCGCTCATGGAGGTCCCGCGCGAGGAGACCTCGATGTACGGGATCGCGGCCGGCTCGGCGGTGGACCCGCGCACCATCCGCATCGACACGCTCGTCGAGAAGCCGAAGCAGGATCCACCCTCGAACCTCGCCGTGATCGGCCGCTACGTGCTGCCGCCCCGCGTCTTCGAGGTGCTCGAGCGGGTGAAGCCCGGCGTCGGCGGCGAGATCCAGCTCACCGACGCGCTCGCGGTGCTCGCGCGCGAGGACGGGCTCCTCGGCTACCGGTTCGAGGGCGACCGCTACGACGCGGGAGATCGCGTCGGCTACCTGAAGGCGAACATCGCCTACGCGCTGAAGCGGCCGGAGCTCGCGCCGCAGCTCCGCGAGTGGCTCCGCGAGGTGACCCGGTGAGCCTCCCGCCGCGCCGCCGCCGCGCTCGCGCTCGCCGTCGCGCTCCCGGCCGCCGCGTACATCCTCCCCGTGTCGGGCATCCTGCGCCGCCTCGGCGAGCGCCGCGCGGCGCTCTCGCTCGCCGCCCTCGAGGTCCAGGGGACGCTCGCGGCGCACGGCGACGCGGCCGCGCGCCTCGCGGGGACCGCGCCGGCCCGCGGCGAGGCGACCGTCGCGGCGCGCTTCCTCATGAAGGTGCCGGGGCGGTGCCGCCTCGAGATCGTCCGCCCCGAGGCGCCCGACGCGGAGCGCCCGTTCGTCTCGCTGCGCGACGGCAAGCTCTCCGGTCCGCTCGCGGACCTCCCGCCGGCGGCGGCGTTCGTGCGCGCGCTCTGCACCCTCGTCGCCGCGCCCTCGGCGGGTGACGCGACCGACGTGTACGCGGGGCTCCTCTCCCGCCGCGGGGTCGCGCTCGCCGAGGCGACGCTCGGGCGGTTCGACGGCCGGATCGCCTACGTGATCGGCGGCCGCGCGACCGACGCGAAGCCGCTCCTCTTCGTCGAGAAGGACGGCTTCCAGCCGCTCCGGCTCGTCGCCGCGGAGGGGAAGGACCTCCTCGACGTCCGGCTCCTCGGGTGGGGCTCGCCGGCGGGCGGGGACTGGTTCCCGCGCGCCGTCGAGGTCTTCGCGAAGGACGCGGCGCTGCTGCGCTTCACGACGGAGAAGGCGTCCGCGAACCCGAAGCTCGCGGACCCGCTCTTCCCCTAGGACGCCGGCTTCGCCGGCTACCCGGTCGCCCGGTCCGAGCCCTCGTCGCCCGAGTCGGGCTCGACGTCGGCCCGGTACTTCCGGAGCACGCGCTTGAAGTTCGAGCGATCCATGCCGGCCTTGCGGGCCGCGGCGGAGATGTTGCTGTCGCAGGCCTTCATGAGCGCGTCCACGTACCCCTTCTCGAACCGCCGCAGCGCCTGCTCCTTCGCGGCCGCGTAGGAGAGCGACAGCCACGCCGCCTCGTCGCCGTTCACCGGCGCCTCGCGCACGAGCGGGGCGGTCCGGCCGGTGACGGCCGGAGGCAGGTCGCCGGGCAGCACGACGTCGCTGCGGCAGAGCACGACGGCGCGCTCGATCGCGTTCTCGAGCTCGCGCACGTTCCCCGGCCAGCGGTAGCCGGAGAGGAGCTCGAGCGCCTCGGGCGCGACCGCGCGGACCTTCTTCGCGAGCCGCTCGGCGTAGCGGCGGAGGAAGTGGTGGGCGAGCAGCGGGACGTCGTCGACGCGATCGCGCAGCGGCGGCAGCGGGATGTTGATGACGTTCAGCCGGTAGAAGAGGTCCTCGCGGAACTTCCCGGACTTGACGAGCTTCGGGAGATCGCGGTGCGTCGCCGCGATGACGCGCACGTCGACGTGCACCGACTCGGCGGAGCCGACCCGCTTCAGCTCGCCCTCCTGCAGGACGCGCAGGAGCCGCACCTGGGTCGGAGGCGGGATGTCGCCGATCTCGTCGAGGAAGATGGTGCCGCCGTCGGCGGCGTCGAAGAGCCCCTTCTGATCGCGCTGCGCGCCGGTGAAGGCCCCCTTCACGTGGCCGAAGAGCTCGGACTCGAGGAGCGTCTCCGTCAGCGCGCCGCAGTTGAGCGCGACGAACGGGTGGGCGCGGCGCGGGCTCTTCGCGTGGAGCGCGCGGGCGACGAGCTCCTTGCCGGTCCCGGACTCTCCCGTGACGAGCACGGTCGCGGCGCTGTAGGCCACCGCGTCGATCATCCGCGCGACCTCGCGCATGCCGCCCGAGCTGCCGACGAGCCCGTCGGAAGGCGCGTCGCTGCGCTCTCGCAGCTGCGTCTCGAGCTGGCGGTTGCGGTCGAACAGCATCTTGCGCTCGGCGGCCTTGCCGACGGCGCGCGCGACGAGCTCGACGTCCTCGAAGGGCTTCGTGAGGTAGTCGTACGCGCCCGCCTTCACCGCGGCGAGGGCGGTCTCGACCGTCGCGTGGCCGGTCATCATGATGACCTCGACCTCCGGCCGGCGGTGCTTCACCGCCGAGAGCAGCTCGAGGCCGGACAGCTGCGGCATCTTGATGTCGAGCACGGCGACGTCGAAGTCCTCCTGCGCGAGCCGCTGGGTCGCCGCGATCGGCGACTCGAGCGCGGTCACCTCGTACCCCTTGCGGCGGAGCAGCGCCTCGAGCGCGCGCAGCAGCGTCGGCTCGTCGTCCACGACGAGCACGCGTGCGCGCTTCGTCTCCTCGGTCTCGGCCATGGTGATCCCTCCCTGTCCCGTGGTCACGCGTCGACGGCCGGCAGCTCGAGCACGAAGCGGGCGCCGCGCTCGTCGGACGGCTCGAGCCGGATGGTCCCGCCGTGCTCCTCGGCGATCTGGTAGCAGATGGAGAGGCCGAGCCCGGTGCCCTGCCCCTCCGCCTTGGTGGTGAAGAACGGCTCGAAGATCCGCTTCGCGTCCTCGGCGCGGACGCCCGGGCCGGTGTCGGCGACCCAGAGCTTCACGCGGCCCTCCTCGCCGGCGCCGCAGCCGAGCGTCAGGACGCCGACGCCGGACATCGCCTGGATGGCGTTCACGAGGAGGTTGAGCGCGATCTGCTGGAGCTGGTTCGCGTTCCCTCTCGCCACCGCCCCCTGGTATCGGCGCGCGATCTCGACGCGACCTTCCTTGAGCTGGGGCTTCACGAGGAAGAGCGCCTCTTCGAGGACCTTCGAGAGGTCCACCGGCCCCTTCTCCTCCTCGCGCGGGCGCCGCGAGAACCGCAGCAGGCTCTCGACGATCCGCTTCGCTCGGAGCGCGGCGTCCTGGATGAGCCGCAGGTTCTCGGCGTCCTCCGCGCTCCGCTCCTCCTGGCTCATGAGCTGCGCGAAGGCGAGGATGCCACCGAGCGGGTTGTTGATCTCGTGCGCGACCCCGCCCGCCAGCTGCCCCACGGCCGACATCTTCTCGGCGTGGAAGAGCCGCCGCGAGACCTCGCGCTCGTCGGTCACGTCCTTGAACACCACCACCACCGCCCCCGCCTCCTCGCCGTCGAACGGGAAGGAGCGGACGACCCAGGTGCGCTCCCCGAAGCGCGTCTCGCGCTCGGCGCCGGGGGCGGGCATGAGGCAGCGCGACGGGCACGGCAAGGCGCCGTATTCGTGGTCGGTGCAGCGGAGCCCGGCGAGCATGTTCGGCGCGACGCCGGCGGCGCGCGCGAACGAGGTGTTGGCGCGCAGGACCTCGCAGCCCTCCCGCGCGCATGATCGCGAGCGGGTCGCCGATCGCGTCGAAGCAGGCCCGCCACTCCTGCGCGGCGCGGACGAGCGCCTGCGAGCGCGCGGCGAGCTTGCCGTCGAGGTCGCGGTTGAGCCGCTCGAGCTCCCCGTTGCGATCCCCGAGGAGCGCCTGCAGGCGCGCGTTCTCCTCGAGGATCCAGAACTGGTCCACGGCGCTCTGGATCGTGATGAGGAGGTGCCCGTCGTCCCACGGCTTCCAGATGAAGCGGAAGATCTCGGAGCGGTTCACCGCCTCCTCGATCGCGCTCGAGTCCGCCTGCCCGGTGAGCAGCACGCGCTGGATCCGCGGCCAGCGCTCCTTCACGACGCGCAGGAACTCGACGCCGGACATCCCCGGCATCCGGTAGTCGGAGACGACGACCTGGATCCGCTCCTGCTCGAGGAGCGCCAGCGCGCCGGCGGCGTCGGGAGCGTCGACGATCCGGCAGCGCGTCCGGCGCAGGACGCGCCGCAGCGCACGCCGGACGTTGTCGTCGTCGTCGACGACGAGCAGGGTCGTCTGTGGGGCGGGATCGGGCTGCCGCGTCCCGTCCGCGCTCTCCTGGACCTCCACCATGGGTCTCACTGGAAAATGCATGGCGAGAGCCAGGTCTGTTCGACCCGGGTCGCAGTGATTCCGGCTGGATGGGCGACGACCGAGAGGGGTAGCAAGCGCACCCGGGTCATACGATACCCCTTTACCCGGGGTTGCCTTGACCGGGGTCACGCCGTCGGAATCGGCGCGCCCCTCCGGTCAGGTGCTCGAGGCCTCGTACCGGTACGCTGTGGCCTGGTACAGGCAGATCGTGTTCCGCCCGGCGCGCTTCGCCTGGTACAGCGCCTGATCCGTGAAGCGCAGCAGGAGCTCACCGGTGGTGATGTCCTTCGACGGATAGAAGGCGATCCCGAGCGAGGCCGTGATCCGTTCCGGCTGGGCGGTGCCCGCGTCTCCGCCGGCCGCGCCGGGGCCGAGCACGTACTCCTTCGACCCGAGCTCGCGCCAGATCCGCTCCGCGACCGCGAGCGCCCCGGACATGTGGGTCTTCGGGAGGATGACCGCGAACTCCTCGCCGCCGTAGCGGGCGCAGATGTCGGGATCGCGGATCGAGGCGCGAATGAGCGCCGCCGCCTCGCGCAGCACGAGGTCGCCGACGGGGTGACCGAACCGGTCGTTCACCTGCTTGAAGTGATCGAGGTCGATCATGATGAGCGAGAGGTAGTCGCCGTAGCGCTGCGCGCGCCGGAACTCCTCGTGGAGCCGCTCGTCGAAGAAGCGCCGGTTCCGCAGCCCGGTGAGCGCGTCGGTGATCGACTGCTCCTCGAGCTTGCGCTGCATGACGTGCAGCCTTTCCTGCAAATGCTTGATGCGGAGCATCGCGGCGCAGCGCGCCAGGATCTCCGCCTCGGCGAAGGGCTTCGCGAGGAAGTCGTCCGCGCCGATGCGGAGCCCGGTCACCTTCGAGTCGAGGTCGGCCTTCACCGACAGGATGATGACGGGGATGAACGAGTCCTCCGGGCGCGCCTTGATGAACCGGAGCACCTCGAGCCCGTCCATGTCCGGCAGCACCATGTCGAGCAGGACGAGGTCGGGCGGAGACGTCCGGACCTGCCGGATCGCGTCGCGGCCGTCCTGTGCGGCGGAGACGTCGTAGCCCTCCTTGCGCAGCACCTGGACGAGCCAGTCCAGCTGGGTCCTGGAGTCGTCCACGACGAGGATCTTCGAGGTCTCGGGCACGAGCGGCGAGCTTAGCCGAGAACGCGCCTCCCCCAAAGCTGGGCCCACGTGGCGCCACGCACCCCGGACGACCACATCGGGAGCGTTTCGCCCGGAGTGCGTCGTACCTATCTGGAGGGCGTGCCTCGCCGCGCCCGCCCCGCCGACCAGCCGGCGATCCTGCTCGCGGCGCTCGCGCGTGCGCGCCAGGGAGGGACCGGGGCGATCGCGGCGTTCGATCTCGACTCGACGCTCCTCGACAACCGGCCGCGGCAGGCGCAGATCCTCCGCGAGTACGGCCGGTGGGCCGGCCTCGCGCCGCTCCGGAGCGCCCGCCCCGAGCACGTCGAGGGCTGGGATCTCGCGCGCGCGGCCCGGAGGGCGGGGCTCTCCCGGGCGGAGGCGGACGTGCACGCCGCACCGCTGCGCCGGTTCTGGGAGGAGCGCTTCTTCACGAGCGAGGCCTGCCGGCTCGACGTGCCGGTGCCCGGCGCGCCGGAGTTCGCGCGGGCGGTGCGCGCCTCCGGCTGCCGGATCGCCTACGTCACCGGCCGGCCCGCCGCGATGGAGCCTGGCACCCTGCACGTCCTGCGACGGTTCGGGTTCCCGCGCCCGGACGACGCCGCGGTCTTCCTCCTCATGAAGCCCGGTGAAGCGCTCCGCGACGACGCGTGGAAGGTGATCGCGCGGGAGGCGGTCGAGCGGCTCGGGCGCCCGGTCCTCGCGTTCGACAACGAGCCCGCCCACGTGAACGCCTACGCGCGCGCGTGGCCGGGGGCGCTCGCCGTCCACCTCGACACCGACCACAGCGGCCGGCCGGTCGAGGTCGACGCGTCCATTCCGTCGGTCGCCGACCTGCGGCTCCCCGAAGGCGTCGAGCTCAGCGCCGGCGGGGCGGACGCCACAGCCGGAGCCCCGTAGCGGCGTCGTCGCGCCGCTCGAGGTCACCGTCGTCGAAGACGTCGATCGCGAACTCGACGTAGACCGCGCGCGCGGACACGAGCGCGCCGGCTTCTACACGGGGGGACGCGATGAAGCCGCGCCCCCCCGACCCCCCCGCTCGCTCGAGATCCGTACCCGCGGCGGAGCCGCGTTCACCTCTGGGGGCCCCCTGGGGGGCCGGCACAGCCTCATCCGGCTGCGCCTGCGCTCGCCCCGTCTCCGCGACCGCGAGCACCGCCCACAGCCGCACCCCGACGCCGTCCGGCTCGAGCGAGACGCTCCCCGCGAGCGAGACGAGCTCGGCGGGGCCGGTCGCGCCGCCCGCGGGGACGTACCGGCGCGCGGCTGCGTCGTAGCGGGCGAGCTCGAACCCGTCCACCGCGCCCTGCGCCCGGACGAACCCGGCGTCGATCCGTTCGACCCGTGCGAGCTCCCGCAGCGCCGCGACGACCTCCTCGCCGGCCTCGAGCCGGCCCATCACGCAGCGCGTCCCGCGGCTCTCCCCCGAGATCACCGGAGCGCCTCCACGACGTCGTCGGGCAGCACCGGCGCGAGCCCGCCGCCGCCGAGGATGTTCACGATGGGAGAGGCCGCGGCCCGGACGACCGAGCCGTCCGGCCGCGACGCCCCGAGACCGCAGTAGGTGGAGAGGTCGCGGTACAGCTCCCCGCGCGTCACGCCCTCGGGCGCGATCCGGGTCGCAGGCTTGCGGACCGCGAAGATCCGCTCCTGCACGACGAACCCGCCGCCGCGCCGGTCGCGGGTGGCCTCCTCGACGATGCGGGCCCACGCCGCCGGCGCCGTCTCGGCGCCGAGGTGGACGCTCTTGCCGCCGTAGTCCCAGCTGCGCTTCAGCACGAACCCCTCGCGCTCCGCGACGACCCGGGGCGCGAGCGCGGGGTCGAGCCGCCGCGTCCACGGCAGGCGCGCCGCGGCGGCGCGCTCGCCCGCCTCGAGCCCGGCGCGCGCGGCGAGCGCGCCGTCCTCCGCGCACTCCGAGAGGCGGGCGAAGAGCGCCTTCGCCTCGAGCAGCCCGTTCACCGGGTTCACGAGGACGAAGCGGGCCGGATCGAGCAGCGCGCGCGCGAACGGGGCCGCGGGATCGACCCGGTGAGCCCACACGTGCCGGTACAGGACGTCCCAGCGCTCCGGCTCGCACTCCGCCGGGACGAGGTGGGCCGCCTCGTGCCCCATCGTCTTGAAGTGCTCGACGAGCCGGCGCAGCTCGCCCGACTGTGCGTCGGCGGGGCGCGCCACGACCGCGATCGAGGGGCGCTCGCGCGTGCCCCCGCGGGCGCGGTGCACCGCGACGAGCGCCTCGCGCAGCCGCTCCATGTGGCTCCCGCAGCGCGCGACGAGCGCGCGCTCGGCCCGCGGCGAGAGCCCGCGCTCCCGCGCGGCGGCGCGGAGCCACGAGAACGCGGCGAGATTGGCGTAGGCCGGCATCGCCGGGATGGTCGCGTTGAGCTCGAGCGCGCGCGGCGCTCCTCCCGCCTGCGGCACGAGGAAGTCCACCCGCGCGACCATCACCGGGAGCGGCGCGTCGAAGAGGCGCGCCATCGCCTCCGCCTCGAGGCCGGAGAACGGCTCGACGAGCGCGGCGCGGTCGCGCGCGTCGCCGGAGCCGAGCAGGGTGCGCGCGAGCTTCACGGCGCCCGACAGGATCGCCTGCGCCTCCTCGGCGGCCGCCGCGAGCGCGGCGCGGGAGAGCACCTCCGGCTCCGCGACGAGCGGGATTGGCACGACGGTGCCGTCCGGCCTGAGGACGGTCAGGCCCTCGGCCCACGCCCGCTCCGCCGCCGCGCGGCCGACGCGCACGAGCGCTTCTCCCTCGAACAACGGTCTCATGTGCTCGCGCGGGCGTTGTGCGGCCCCGACCCCTCCGATAGTGTCCGGACGGTGAAGATCTACACGAAGACGGGCGACGGCGGAGAGACCGGCCTCTTCGGGGGGCCGCGGGTCCGGAAGGACGATCAGCGCGTCGAGGCGTACGGCGACGTGGACGAGCTGAACGCCGCGATCGGTGCCGCGCGCGCGCTCGTCGAGGACCCCGAGATCGACGGCGAGCTCGCCCTCGTGCAGGCGGAGCTGTTCTGCGTCGGAGCGGAGCTCGCGACGCCCCACGGCGCGAAGGCGCGCTCGGCCATCCCGGCCGTGGACCCCGCCTGGATCGCGCGGCTCGAGCGCACGATGGACGGCTGGGACGCGGAGCTGCCCGCGCTCACCCGCTTCGTCCTACCGGGAGGGACGCGCACCGCCGCGGCGCTCCACCTCGCGCGGACCGTCTGCCGCCGCGCCGAGCGGCGGGCCGTGTCGCTCGCCGCCGAGGTCGAGGTGGACCGACCGGTGCTCGCCTACCTGAACCGGCTGTCCGACTTCCTGTTCGTGGCCGCGCGGATCGCGAACCGGCGCGCGCGGCGCGACGAGCCGACCTGGGACCCCTCGCGCGGGGGCGGGAGCTAGCGGCGTGCCCCGCGCGCGCGTCGCCCTCGTGACCGGCGCCGGCGTCCGCGTCGGCCTCGCCATCGCGCGCGACCTCGCGCGCCACGGCTGGCGCGTCGCCGCCCACTACCGCACCCACCGCCCGCGCGGCTTCGAGGTGTCGCTCGAGGCGGACCTCGCGCTCGCCGACGGCCCGGCGCAGCTCGCCGCCGCGTTCCGCGCGCGCCACGCGCGCCTCGACCTGCTCGTGAACGCCGCCGCGGCGTTCGACGCGCTCTCCGTGGAGGAGACCGACGCGGCCAGCTTCGACGCCCAGATGGACCTGAACGCGCGCGCCCCGCTCCTGCTCGTGAAGGCGCTCCTCCCGCTCCTGCGCAGCGCGCGGGGGTCGGTCGTGAACGTCGCCGACGTGGGGGGTGGGCTCGTGCCGTGGCGCGGCTACGCCGCCTACGCGGCCTCCAAGGCGGCGCTCGTCCGCCTGACCGAGTGCCTGGCGCTCGACCTCGCCCCGGAGGTGCGGGTGAACGCCGTGGCGCCCGGCACCGTGCTCTGGCCCGAGTCTTTCCCCGCGACGCTCCGCCGCACCCTCACGAAGCGGATTCCGCTCGGGCGCTCCGGGGATCCGTCCGACGTCGCTGCCGCGGTCCGGTATCTCGCCGACGCCCCCTTCGTCACGGGCGCCGTGCTGCCGGTCGACGGCGGCAGGCATCTGTCCGGAAGGGCTTAGGAAACTCCCGTACCCCCTTGGAGGGCTTCGAGCACGCGCCGCATTGAAGCCGCGGGAGGGCGCTGTTATGCTTCTTGCGCTTAGTCAATCGCGGGATCTACCCGCCACGGAGCCCGAGGACACATGGACGCGATCACCACCCAGCAGCCGACCTCCCCGACGCCCGCCGACCTCGGCATGGACGCCCCGCCGGTCCTCCTCACGCCGAAGGCGGTCGAGATGGTGAAGGAGGCGATGGAGCGCGAGGGGCTCGGCGGTCACGGCATCCGCGTCGGGGTGATGGGCGGCGGCTGCGCCGGCTTCCAGTACTCGATGGACTTCGAGAAGGACGCGAAGGACGGCGACCTCACGTTCGACGTGGACGGCGTCAAGGTCTTCGTCGACCCGATGAGCTCGATGTACCTGCAGGGCGTCACGGTGGACTACGTCGTCGGGTTGCAGGGCGCCGGGTTCAAGTTCAACAACCCGAACGCGCGCACCACCTGCGGCTGCGGCTCCTCGTTCTCGTACTGAGGGAACGTGAAACAATCCCCTCCCTTCGCCGCGGCGGCCGATCCGCGTCGCGGCGCTTCGTTGCTCCTCCCTCAGATACCAGCGAGGTATCCTCGGTCGTCGCGCCTCGCGCCGCTCGCGTCTCGACCGCCTGGCTCGGTCCGGGGATTGATTCACGCTCCCTGAGCTCGCCGGGCAGTAGGAGCCCGCCCGTCACACCGAGGGGCCGGAGGCCTGCCGATGCTCGTCGTCCGGCGCGCGGAGGTCGGCCGATACTCCGCCAACGCCTACGTCGCCGCGTGTGACCGCACCGGCGAAGCGGTGCTCGTCGATCCGGGCGGGGACCTCGCGCGCGTGCTCGCGCTGTGCGATCCCGGCGGCTTCGCCATCCGCCGGATCTTCTGCACCCATGGCCACCCGGACCACGTCGGCGCGGCGGCGGGCGCGAAGGCGGCGACCGGCGCGAAGTTGACGCTTCACGCCCTCGACGATCCGTGGCTCCGGATGTTCACCGAGAGCGCCAGGATGCTGGGGCTGGAGTCCGCCGACCCCCCGGTCGTCGACGCGCACCACGAGGACGGCGAGACCTTCCAGGTCGGGGAGCAGGTCGCGCGCGTCGTCCACACCCCCGGCCACACCGCCGGGTCGTGCTGCCTTCACTTCCCGGACGCGAAGGTCGTCTTCGCCGGCGACACCCTCTTCTCCGGCTCGGTGGGCCGGACCGATCTCCCCGGCGGCGACCTCGAGGCGCTCCTCGCGTCGATCCGCGACCGGGTCTTCCGGCTCGGGGACGACGTGCGGTTCTACCCCGGGCACGGCGCCGGCGGCCTGCTCGGCGACGAGCGGCGGCTGAACCCGTTCGCCGGCGAGCCCTCCCGGCGCGGCCGCTTCCCCTGAGGGAACGTGAAACAATCCCCTCCCTTCGCCGCGGCGGCCGATCCGCGTCGCGGCGCTTCGTTGCTCCTCCCTCAGATACCAGCGAGGTATCCTCGGTCGTCGCGCCTCGCGCCGCTCGCGTCTCGACCGCCTGGCTCGGTCCGGGGATTGATTCACGCTCCCTGAGTGACCGAGCGGGACGCGGGGCGCTAGCCCATCGACACGATGCCCATGATGTTCTGGCCGGCGTCGACGTGGAGCACCTCGCCCGTCACGTTCTTCGCGAGATCGGAGCAGAGGTACAGCGCGGCGCGGGCGACGTCGTCCTGCTCGATGTTCCGGCGCAGCGGCGTCCGATCGGCGTTCTCGGAGAGCATGGAGCGCATCCCCTTGATGCCGGCGGCCGCGAGGGTCTTCACCGGCCCCGCGCTGATGGTGTTCACGCGGATGCCGTCGTTCCCGAGATCGTCCGCGAGGTAACGCGTCGCGCACTCGAGCGCCGCCTTCGCGACCCCCATCACGTTGTAGTTCCGGACCACCTTCTCCGCGGCGTAGTACGTGAGCGACACGATGTTCCCGCCCGGCGGCATGAGCGGCTTGAAGGCGCGGGCGAGGGCGACGAGGGAGTAGGCGGAGATGTCCATCGTGATCCGCCACACGTCGCGGCTCGTGACGTCGGCGAACCGGCCGTCGAGCGCCTCGCGCGGCGCGTAGCCGATCGAGTGGACGACGACGTCCACGCGGTCCCAGACCTTCCGCAGCTCGGCGACGGTCCGGTCGATGTCGTCGTCCTTCGCGACGTCGCAGTCGAGGATCGCCTTCGCGCCGAGGCTCTCGGCGAGCGGGCGGACCCGCCGCTCCATCCCCTCGCCCGGGTAGGTGAAGGCGAGCTCGGCGCCCTCGGCGTGGAACGCCTGCGCGATGGCCCACGCGAGCGAGCGCTCGTTCGCGACGCCGGTGATGAGGGCACGCTTGCCACGCATGAGACCGCCGAACGAGGCGCGGACGTCGTCCGTCTCCCTCTTCGCGCGCGAGATCTCGACGTCCTTCGGTTCCACTGGGCTCATCTCACCGTTCCTCGAGCGCGGAGGGCTTCGAGCGCCTGGCCGAGCTCGCTCCGCGCGTGCATGTCGTTCACCCGGGTCGCCGCGGCGATCCCGTCCTCGTAAGCCCGGGCCGCGTCCGCGTCCCGTCCGAGCGTCTCGAGCGTCTGCCCGAGCATGAGGTAGACCGGCACGTAGTCCGGCTTCCTCGCGCGGAGCTGCTCGAACTCCGTGGCGGCGTCCGCGCCGCGCCCCGCCGACCGGAGCGCCATCGCGAGCGAGTAGCGCGCGAAGGCGTCGTCCGGGTTCTTCGCCACGAACGCGCGGAAAGCCTCTAGCCGCTGCTCCGGAGTCACGGGGGGGCCTTTTCTACCCGAAACCGGGGGGGGGTGCCAGCCCATCCCCCCTCTCGATGCCGCTCCGCGTTACATTCGGGCGGATGGCCGGACCGCTTCCGCTCGTCGACGACTGCACCGGCGCCCTCATCGCGGGAGGGCGCGCGACGCGGATGGGCGGTGCGCCGAAGGGGCTCCTGCGGGTCGGCGGGGAGCCGATCGCGGCGCGCTCGATCTCGCTGTTCCTGCGGCTGTTCGGGCGCGCGCTCGTCGTCGCGAACGACGCGGCGCCGTACGCGGCCCTCGGCGCGCCGGTCTTCCCGGACCTCGTCTCCGGGCGCGGCGCACCCGGCGGGCTCCACGCGGCCCTCACGGCGGCGGTGACGCCCTGGGTCTTCGCGGCCGGCTGCGACATGCCCTTCCTCGACGAGCGCGCCATCGCGTTTCTCGCCGCGCGGCGGGAGGGCGCCGACGCGGTCCTCGTGCGGGCCGGCGGGCGGCTCGAGCCGCTCCACGCGTTCTGGTCCCGCGGCTGCCTGCCGGTCCTCGAGCGACTTCTCGCCGACGGGGAGCCATCCCTCCGGGATCTCGCCGGCGCCGTGCGCGCTCGCGTCGTCGAGGAGCCCGAGTGGCGGCTCGTCGACGCCGCGGGCCGCTCCCTCGAGAACGCCAACACCCCCGCCGACGCCGCGCGGCTCGGGCTCGAGCCGCCGCGGTGACACGGCGCGGCCGGCGGCGGGCGGCGCTTCCCCGCCGCCCCGCCGCGGACGCCTTTCGCTACCAGCTGTAGCCGAGTCCGAACTTGAGATAGGGGCCGAATTCCCCTCCGACGAAGCTCGCGTAATCGTCGTTCTGGCTGTCGCCCGCGACGCGCCCCCCGAGCCCCCCGGCGAGGAGGCCCGTGATCCCGTTCGTCGCGATGAAGTTGTAGCCGACCTCCCCCGACATCCCGAGCCGCGCGTAGGTCGTGCTCCCCTGGAACCGCTCGCGCCCTGCGGCGAACTCGGCGCGCGGCCCGATCCGCAGCCCCTCGTTGTTCCGGCCGATGATGAAGAAGTCCACGCCGCCCATCGCGCCGAAGGTGGACGCCGTCCCGTTCGACGCGTCGGTCTGCGAGTAGCGCGCGCCCGCCACCCAGGAGAACTTCGGCACGTCCATGAACGCTCCGAAGAGCTCCGCGTTCGCCCCGAGGCCGCCGAACCAGCCGACGGGGTTCGTGATGAGCGAGTAGCCGACGGGACCGCGCTGCCGCATCCCGAGCGCCTTCGTGCGGTTCGCGCCCCGGAGCTCCGCGGCCGCGGAGCCGAACGCGGCGAGGACGCCCTCCCCGGGCTCCGGCGAGGCCGTCGCGCGCCCCGGCTCGACGCGCCCCTCCGGCTGCACCCGCCCCTGGTCGCGCGCGGCGAGCTGCGCCTGGCGCTGCTTGCTCCGCCTCGAGCTTCTCGTCCGCCCGGCCGGACATCAGATTGGCGCACGCGTCGCGGAGCGCCCGGATCGCCTTGTCGCCCTGGGGCGTCTTCCCGTGCAGGAGGTCCACGCAGGCTCGGTCGAAGGCGTCGCTCGACGCGTCCGCGCTCGCGCCTCCGGCGGCGCTACCCGTCCCTCCCGCGCTGGCCGTCCCGTCCTGTTGCCTCGCGTCCCGCTGCGAGCCGGCGTCGCCCTGTTCCTGCACCTGCGCGCGCGCGACGCCCGCCGCGAGCAGGAGCCCCGCCCACACCACGCCCTTCCGCATGGACCACCCTCCCCTCCGAGTTCACTCCAAGGCTGCGCATCCTCGAGGGAGGTGGCACCACTCGGGGGCAAAGCGCGCGGTCGCCGCGCCGGCCGAGCTCA
This sequence comes from uncultured delta proteobacterium, assembly GCA_963736795.1. GTDB lineage: Bacteria > Myxococcota > Myxococcia > Myxococcales > Anaeromyxobacteraceae > Anaeromyxobacter. The sequence continues at coordinate 372,088 of CAVTRF010000006.1, forward strand.
GGGAGCGAGGAGGCGGCCGAGGGCGAGTCCTGCGAGCCCCGCCGCGAGACAGCCCGCGACGGTGAGCCCGAGGTTCGCCACCGCGAGCGCGGCGCTCCCCTGGTCGAGGAGCGCGATCGTCTCGGTGTTGAACGAGGAGTAGGTGGTGTAGCCACCGAGGACGCCCGCGCCGAGGAACAGGCGCAGCTCCGGCGAGACGCGGCTGCCCGGGATCGCGAACAGGAACGCGAGCACGAACGACCCGGTCGCGTTGACGAGGAGGGTGCCGCGCGGGAAGTCGGCGCCGAGCGCGCGGGCCGCCCAGGTCGAGACGAGGTAGCGCGCGCCCGAGCCGAGCGCGCCGCCCGCGCAGACGAGGAGGAGCCGCAGCACGTCCCCGTTTACCCCGGCTGCGCGGCAGCGGCAATTCCGCGCCGGTCGCTCCGCCGTGCTCGCCGCACCGCAGGCTCCCTGCCGGGTGCCCGCCGGTCGGGGTTGCGCGTTAGTACGTACTTACTTACGTTCCATCCCATGGCACCCGCCCTCCCCTCCCGCGCCCGCAAGTCTGGCGACGATCGGCGCCGCGAGATCGCGGACGCGGCGCTCCGCGTCGTGGCCGCGCACGGGCTCGGACGCTTCACCGCCTCCGCCCTCGCGGCGGAGGTCGGAGTGACCGACGGCGCGCTCTTCCGCCACTTCCCGACGAAGGAGGCGATCGTCCTCGCCGCGATCGGCCGGGTGGAGGAGCTGTTCCTGCCCTCCCTCCTCGTGGACGCCGCCGATCCCCTCGAGCGGCTCGGCGCGTTCTTCCGCCACCGCGTCGAGGCGATCCGCTCGCGGCCCGGCATCTCCCGCCTCGTCATCTCCGAGGAGCTCGCCCACGCGGCGCCGCCGGAGGGCGTCGCGCGGGTGGCCGCCCTGCGCCGGCGCTCGGCCGAGCTCGTGCGCGCCTGCCTCGACGAGGCGGCCCGGGCGGGACTGCTCGCGCCCGGGCTGCGGGCCGACGACGCGGCGGTGGTCGTCCTCGGCACGATCCTCGCGCTCGGACACGCCGCGACGCCCGGTGATCCGGGCCGCCTCTGGAGCACCCTCGAGACCTTCCTCCGCGGGCGAACCGCTCACGGCGCGGGGCGCCGTCCCCCGCCCACCTCCAGACGGCCACCCCGGAGGACGCCATGAGGTACACCGCGCTCGTCTCGCTCGCCGTGTCGACCCTGCTCTCCCCCTCGCTCGCGCGGGCCCACTGCGACACGCTCGACGGCCCCGTGGTGGGCGCCGCGCGCGCCGCGCTCGAGACGGGACAGCTGAACGCGACGCTCGCCTGGGTCCAGCCCGCCCAGGAGGCGGAGGTCCGAGACGCGTTCGCGAAGGCGCGCGCCGCCCGCAAGGCCGGGAAGGAGGCCCGCGACGTCGCGGACACCTGGTTCTTCGAGACGATCGTCCGGGTGCACCGCGCCGGCGAGGGCGCGCCGTACACCGGGCTCAAGGCCGCCGGCGAGCCGATCGAGCCCGCGGTGGCGGCGGTGGACCGGGCGATCGCGGCGAAGGACCCGAAGGCGGTCGAGGCGTTGCTCGTCGGCGCCGTTCGCGACGGGCTGCACGCGCGCTGGGCGAAGCTCGCCGCGGAGCAGCGCCCCGGGGCCGACCTCACCGCGGGCCGGCGCTGGGTCGCGGCGTACGTACCGTTCGTCCACTGGGCGGAGGGTGTGCAGGCGGCCGCGGAGCCGGCGGGAGCGCACGGCGTGGCGGCCGGTCACGAGGAGGCCGGCCACCCTGCGCAGCGTCCCGCGGAGGACCACGCCGGCCACCGCACAGGTGCGGTGGCGAACGAGCACGCGCACTAGCGAGCTCGCGCGCGGCGTCGAGCGGGCGCGCGGGCCGGCGCGCCCTCGAGCGCGTACAGTCGCACGCCGCTCCGGACGGACGCCCACAGCCCTGCGCCGACCTGGACGAAGTGCCGGGACAGGCGAGCCCGGTACCAGCCCGCGGGGCGCGCGTGGAGCTCGAGGTCCGTCGCGGCTCCGTCCACGATCGCGAGGTCCTCCTTCGTGATCACCTCGAGGTAGAGGAGCCCGCGACACATCACCCCGAGGTTCTCGATGGCGCGCTCGGCCGCGGCGCGATCGAGGTACTGGAGCACGCTGTGGCAGACGACGAGCTCGAACCGTCGCGCGGCGCGCCAGGCGGAGATGTCGCGGCGCTCGTGCCCGTAGACGCGGCAGGCGTGCGCGGAGACGTCGACGGACCGGATCGCGACCGCCGGGCGATTCCGCCGGAACCACCGCCCCCACAGGCCGGTGCCGGCGCCGACGTCGAGCACCGATCGGACCTCGACGCCGAGCCAGGCGGCGAGGCCGCAGACGCCGCGGGCGAGGTGCGCCACCTCGCGCGCGCCGTGGACGCGTGTCGCGCCGCCGTAGAACCGCTCGTAGTACCGTGCGTCGAATCGGGAGTCGCTCACGCGACCATCTTGCACGGGGAGCGGCGCGCGCGCCCCTCCGTTCCCGCGATCGGAGGCGACGGGCCTCTCACCGCTCACGGCCGAAGCAGCTTGAAGGCGTGCGTCCAGTCGTTCTGCCGGAAGCCGGGGATGCACCACAGGACGCAGAGCGGCTCGATCGCGCGCGCCGCCTCGACGGCCCCGAGGTCCTCCGTCTCCCAGCCGAACTCGTCGAGGACCGCGGTGACCTGGCGCTTCGCCCCGTCATCGGAGCCGCACAGGAACATCGTCGGTCTCCCGCCCGCGAGGCGCGGGCTCACCATGAGCGCACTCCCGACGCACGAGAACGCCTTCACGAGCTTCGCGTGGGGCGCCCGCGTCTGCAGCCGCTCCATGAGCGACTCGTTCGGGCCGGTGAACAAGCGGATCACGCCGTTCACGGGGGGTGCGTCGGCGATGGGGTTCGTCGTGTCGATCACGACCTTGCCGTCGATCGCGCCACCGCACGCGTCGAGCACCTCGGCCGCCGCGCTCCCCTTCACCGCGAGCACCGCGAGGTCGCCGAAGCGTGCCGCCTCCGCGAAGGTGCCGGTCCGCGCCTTCGCGCCCGCGCCCGCCCGCCACGCGGAGAGCTTCGCGGGATCCCGCGACCCTCGCATCACGTCGTGGCCGTGCTCCAGGAAGCCGTCCGCGAGCACCTGCCCGACGACACCCGATCCGAGGACCCCGACCTTCATCGCTCCTCCCGCGTGTGTGCGCCGGAATAGCCCGGCCGCTGGCCGATGACGAGGCCCAGGAGGGGCCCCGCGCGAGGCTCCGGCGAGCCGGTCGAGCGTCCCGGAAAGCGCTCCGGGCTCGATTTCGCAGTGCGCAGGGCGCGGCGCCGGTAAGGCTTGTCGACGATGGGTGGAGGTCACGTGAACGGATCAGGCCTCGTGTCTCGCTGGCGCTCGCTCGCGCCGTACCTGCTCAGCATCCTGCGGATCGTCACCGCCTTCCTCTTCATGCAGGTGGGCACCGCGAAGCTCTTCGCGTTCCCGGCCGCGGTCATGCCGGGCGGCGGCACCGCGCCGGTCGCCTCGCTCGCGGGCGTCGCCGGCGTCCTCGAGGCGTTCGGCGGCATCTTCGTGCTGGTCGGCCTCTTCACCCGCCCGGTGGCGTTCCTGCTCTCGGGCGAGATGGCGGTCGCGTACTTCTACGCCCACGCGCCGCAGGGCTTCTGGCCGGTGTTGAACCAGGGCGCGCCGGCCGCGCTGTACGCGTTCCTGTTCCTGTACCTCTCCGCCGCCGGGGCGGGACCGTGGAGCCTGGACGCACTGCGGAGCCCCACCGCCTCGCGCGCGCCCGGCCGGAGATAGGTCGGGGGGAGACGAGCGCCGAGCTGTCGCGCCGCCGCGGCGGCCGCGGCCGGGCGGCCGCATGCGGGAGCCCTCACCTGCTCCTATGCAAGACGGGATGCCGCGCCAGGGCGAACGGGTGATGGGACCGCTTCGCGAGCCGTGGGTCTGGCCCGGCCGCATGCTCCGGTTCAGCGGGCGAGTCCTCGGCGCGTTCCTGCGGAACCGCGGCATCCTCCTGGCGGGCGGCGTGGGGTACAACGCGCTCCTCTCTCTCGTGCCCTTCCTCGCCCTCGCGGTCGGGGGCCTCTCGGTGTTCTTCGACGAGGGGCGCATCCTCGAGATGCTGCGCGCCGAGCTGACCGAGCTCGTCCCGCAGCACGCGGACACGATCCTCGACACGGCGCAGACCTACCTCCGGCACCAGGCCACCACGAACGTGGTGAGCGTCGCGCTGCTCCTGTTCTTCAGCTCGGTGGCCTTCCGCATGCTGGAGGAGGCGGTCGCGGCGATCTTCCACACCACGATCGAGCACCCCCACCGCAGCGTCTGGGTCTCGGCGGTGCTCCCGTACCTGTTCATGCTGGTGCTCATGATCGCGCTGTTCGCGATGACGCTGATCACCTACAGCCTCGACGCCCTCGGAGAGCGTTCGGTCCGCGTGTTCGCCGTGGACCGTTCGCTCGAGTACGCAGTCGAGTGGGTCCTCGGTGTCGTGAACTTCGTCGGCCTCGTCCTCCTGTTCGCTGCGATCTACCGCGTCGTGCCGGTGGTCAGGATCTCCGTTCGGCGCGCCCTGATCGGCGGCCTGTCCGCCGCGGTCCTGTGGCGGCTCGTCGCGAGGATGATGGTCTACTTCTTCACCAACCTCTCCATGGTGAACGTGATCTACGGCTCGCTCGCCACGGTCATCGTGGTGCTGCTGTTTCTCGAGATCGTCTTCGTCATCCTGCTGCTCGGCGCACAGCTCATCGCGGAGCTCGAGGCCAGCGCGGCCGCGGGCTTGCCCTGGCACGAGAAGCCTCCCGGTCGAGTCGCGCACCGGCGCGGGTGACGGGGAGCCGCTCGCGTTCCGACCGATCGCTCGGTCGCACCGCTACGAGCGGAGCGGCTCGCCTTGCCGCGACGTCGAGCCCTCGAGGGCCGCCGCCGCGCCGGACCGCTCATTCCGCAGCATCACGTCGGCCACGAGCGGAATGGTCGTGATCGCCCCGATGGCGAGCAGCGTCCAGCCCACCGCGCGCCGCTGAGCTGGCGCGAGCCTGTCCGCGAGCAGGAGGGCGAGGCCAGCGCCGGCCGCTGCGCGGGTGCCGCCGATCATCGCCAGTTGCGGCAGGGTCACGGATCTCGTCTTCATCGCAGCTCCCTTCGTGCGCTCGCTCGGCAGCGCCGCCGACGCTCGAGCACGGCGCAATGAGAAAGGTGGCACCGTCGAGCCGAGTCGGCGACGCCTGTGGAGCCCGCCTCGGCCACCCGGCCCCGGCTGGCACTGCACGGGCTCGCCGGGCGGGGCCAGCGTGACGTCCGGCGCGCCTCGTGGTCTTCTGCCGAGCCATGAAAGTCGTCGCATTCAACGGCAGCGCGCGGAAGGACGGCAACACCTTCATCCTGCTCCGCCACGTGCTCGCGGAGCTGGAGCGCGCGGGCATCGAGACCGAGCTCGTCCATCTGGCCGGCCGGCCCATTCACGGCTGCACCGGCTGCCGGAAGTGCCGGGACCGGACGGACCGGCACTGCTCCCGCGACGACGATGTCGTGAACGCCTGCCTCGACAAGATGCTGAGCGCCGACGGGATCCTGCTCGGCTCGCCGACCTACTTCACGGACGTCACCGCCGAGATGAAGGCTCTCATCGATCGGTGCGGGTTCGTGGCGAAGGGGAACCGGGACATGTTCCGGCGCAAGGTGGGCGCCGCGGTGGTGGCGGTCCGGCGCGCGGGCGCGATCCACGCGTTCGACACGCTCAACCACTTCTTCACCATCAACCAGATGATCGTGCCGGGCTCCTCGTACTGGAACATCGGCGTAGGCCTCGAGAAGGGCGATGTCGAGAAGGACGAGGAGGGCATCCGGACGATGAAGGTCCTCGGCGAGAACATGGCCTGGCTGCTCGGAAAGCTGGCCTAGCCGCCTGCCGAAGAACGCACCCGGGCGGTCCCGTTCGCCCGGAGCGTAGCTTCGCCTAAGGCGGGCGAAGTCGAAGGGCGGACGCGACCCGCGCGGCGTCCCCGAGCTCTGCCAGCACGCGTGGACCGCGAAACCCTCGCCGACGGCGGCGGCGACCCGCACCGGTTCGCCACGCGCGGGCGAGCTCCGACCGCACGCGTGGTGCAACATCTCGTCCGGGTGCCATTCCCCGCCGGCGCCCCCGACCCCATCGGGCGTCGCTCGTCCGGGGGAACCCGCCGCGGCACGATGTCTCTCCTCCTTCTGTCACCGGCGGTTCACATCGCGGGATGTTAAATGCGGCGCGAGGTGACTCTCATGCCCTACCAGATCATCCACCTTCCCCCCGAGTCGCTGGACGTCAGCCTCGTCGTCCCGGTGAAGGACGAGGCGGAGAACGTGCCGCTCCTCGCCGCCGAGATCCGCGCCGCCCTCGAGCCGTCGCCGTACTCCTGGGAGTGCATCTGGGTGGACGACGGCTCGTCGGACGGGACGGGCGATCAGCTGCGCGCCGTCGCCGCGGAGGATCCACGCCAGCGGGTCCTCGCGCTCGACCGGAACTACGGGCAATCGGCGGCGATGGCCTGCGGGTTCGGCGCCGCGCGCGGCAAGCTCCTCGTGACGCTCGACGGCGACGGCCAGAGCGATCCGGCGGACATCCCGGCGATGGTGGCACTCCTCCTCGCGCAGGACGTCGATCTCGTGAACGGCTGGCGCGCCCGGCGCCAGGACGGCCTGGTTCGGCGGCTGTCGTCGCGGATCGCGAACGGCCTGCGCAACCGCGTCACGCACGAGACGGTGCGCGACGTCGGCTGCTCGGTCCGGGTGATGCGCCGGGAGCTGGTGCGGGGCCTCTTCGTCTTCCGCGGCATGCACCGCTTCCTGCCGACGCTGATGCGGCTCAATGGCCTCGGCCACGCGCTCGAGGTTCCGGTCCATCACCGGCCGCGCATCCGGGGCAAGACGAAGTACGGCATCAACAACCGCCTCTGGGTGGGGCTCGCGGACCTCTTCGGGATGTGGTGGCTGCAGCACCGCACGGTGGCGCCGCGGGTGCGCTCCGATCGCACGCGCTCCGCGCGCGGCGAGGTGGGCACGTGAGCACCGTGTGGCTCGGCATCGGCTTCGCGGGCCAGATCGCCTTCACCGGCCGCTTCGTCGTCCAGTGGCTCGCGAGCGAGCGCGAGGGGCGGAGCGTCGTGCCCGTCGCCTTCTGGGTCCTGAGCGTCGCAGGGTCCCTGCTGCTCCTCGCCTACGCGGTGCACCGGCGCGATCCGGTGTTCGTCCTCGGCCAGGCGACGGGCGTGTTCATCTACCTCCGCAACCTGCACCTCATCCGCAGGGAGGCCCGGACCCCGGATGTCGCTCGCTGAGCACGCCGTGCGCCGGCCGCGTCTCGTGTTGCTCGGCCTCGCGGCGGGGGTGGCGTTCTCGTTCCAGGGCTCGCGCGGGCTCTACGAGACGACCGAGGGACGTTACGCGGAGAGCGCGCTCGAGATGGTCCGGGGCGGGGAGTACCTGGAGCCCACGCTGTCGGGGCGGCCCCACTGGACGAAGCCACCCCTGGCGTACTGGGCGATCGCCGCCGGCGTCCACGTCGCCGGGGCGAACGGCTGGGGGGCGCGCCTCGCGAACGCCGTCGTGTTCTGCGCGACGGCCCTCCTCGTCGCCGGCATCGGGACCGCGCTGTGGGGACCAGCCACCGGGCTCGTCGCGGGGCTCGTCTACCTTTCGTCCCCCTTTCCTGCGGCGGCCGCCGCGGTGCTCTCCGCCGACACGCTCGTCGCCTTCTTCGAGATCCTCGCCATGTACCTGTACGCGCGCGCCTGGCGCGAGGACGACCCTCGCCGCGCGCGGCGCCTCGTGCGCGGCATGTGGGTCGCCTGGGCGCTCGCGTTCCTCACGAAGGGACCCCCGGCGCTCCTGCCGCTCCTCGCGCTCGTCGCCGTCGGCTGGCGCGCGCGAAGGCGCGTCTCGCTCGCCGACCCGCTCGGGCTCGCCGCGTTCGCGCTCGTCGGGCTCTCCTGGTTCGGCTGGGTGGTCGGCCGGCACCCGGGACTGCTCTCGTACTTCGTCGGCGACGAGGTCGTCGGGCGCGTCCTGTCGAACGAGTTCGGACGGAACCCCCAGTGGTACAAGCCGTTCCTCCTCTACCTGCCGGTCCTCGTCGCCGGGCAGGGCGCCTGGCTCGTGTTCGGCGCGCGGGTCCCGGCGGCGGCGGGGCTGACGTCCGCGCGCGGCCTGTGGGCACGCCTCGGGCGCGGCGACGCGGCGAGCTTGCTCCTCCTCTGGCTCCTCCTGCCGCTCGCGGTGTTCTGGATCTCGTCGAGCCGCCTGCCGCTGTACGTGCTCCCGCTGTACGCGCCCATCGCCCTCGCCATCGGCCGGGCCGTCACGCGGGAGCAAGGCGCGGCTGCGGTGCGGCGCGCCCTCTCGATCGCGGTCCCGTCCGCGCTCGTGCTCGTGATGCTGAAGGCGGTCGCCGCTTACGCCCTTCCTCCCTCCGACAAGGACATGGGGCGGCTGTACACGGTCGCGCGGCGCGAGGGGGGACCTGGGGCGGACGTGCGCGCGTTCGGCGACGAGCGGCTCTACGGACTGCAGTTCTACCTCGGGGGCGCGCTGCGCCGCGTGTCGACGGGCGGGGGCGAGCCCTGGGCCGACGAGCGGCTCGAGGAGGCGCTCGAGGAGCTCCGCCGCCCCCGGGGGCGGCCGCGCGTGCTCGTCGCGCACGCGAACGCCGCGCCGGAGCTCGAGAGGGCGCTCGCCGCCGCCGGCGTCGCACATCGCCGGGTCGGCGCCGGCGCTCGCGTGCTGTTCGTCGTGTCGCCGCCCGAGTCCGCGCCGGCCGCGACGGCAGGGAGCCCCCGATGACGCCTCGCTCCGACCTCCCGCTCACCGGCCCCGTCCTCGTCACGGGCGCCGCCGGCTTCATCGGACACCACGTCGCGCGGCGCCTGCTCGACGACGGCGTGGAGGTCTGTGGCGCCGACAGCCTCAACGCCTACTACGACGTGCGCCTGAAGGAGGCGCGCCTCTCCGTGATCCAGGGGCGGAGCGGCTTCCGGTTCGAGCGCTGCGATCTCTCGCACGCCGCCGCCACGCGGCGGTTGTTCGCGAGCGCCCGCTTCCGGACCGTCGTCCACCTCGCCGCGCAGCCTGGCGTCCGCTACTCGCTCGTGAACCCGCGCGCCTACGTGGCAGCGAACCTCGCCGCGTTCGTCAACGTGCTCGAGGGCTGCCGCGAGCGCCGGGTCGAGCACCTCGTCTTCGCCTCCTCGAGCTCGGTCTACGGCGGGAACACCAAGGTGCCGTTCGCCGAGACCGACGCCGTCGACCACCCGGTGAGCCTCTACGCCGCGACCAAGAAGGCGGACGAGCTCATCGCGCACGCGTACGCCCACCTCTTCCGGATCCCGATGACGGGCCTGCGCTTCTTCACCGTGTACGGGCCGTGGGGCCGCCCCGACATGGCGCCGATGCTCTTCACGAAGGCGATCCTGGAGGGAAGCCCGATCCAGGTCTTCAACGGCGGGCGCATGCGGCGGGACTTCACCTACGTGGACGACGTCGTCGAGGCCGTCGTGCGCGTCGCGCGACGGCCTGCCGCACCCGACCCGCTCCACGATGCTGCGGCTCCGGCGCCCGATCGCAGCGACGCCCCGTATCGCCTCTACAACATCGGGAACGCCGATCCCGTCGAGCTGCTCGAGTTCATCGACGTCCTCGAGCGGGTGATCGGGAAGCCCGCCCGGAAGGTGCCCGCGGCGATGCAGCCCGGCGACGTCCTCGCCACCTCGGCGGACGTGTCGCGTTTCGAGCGCGACTTCGGTGCGCTGCCGCACACGTCGCTCGAGCAGGGGCTCCGCGCGATGGTCGAGTGGTACCGCGCCTTCCAGCCCGGGCGGAGCGCGGACGAAGCGCGGGCAACGCCGCCGCACCGCACCCGCGATGGCGATCGAACGGGCTCGCCACCTCACGTCCACCCTGACCCCTGACCGCTCCGTACTGCGGCCGTCAGAACGTCATCGGCTGGGCAGGCGGACGGTCGGCCCCCCGCGCCGCTTCGACGCCGCGCTGCGCGTAGTGCTCCATTCCCGCGAAGTCCAGGATGACGCAGGTTTCGTTCCCGACCACCCAGGCGTCGTGCCCGGGCTGGATCATGAGCACGTCGCCCGGCCCGGCCTCCGCCTCCTCGCCGTCGTCCATCCTGACGTGCATCCGTCCGGCCTGCACGATCCCGAAGTGCGCCACCTCGCAGGTCTCCGTGCCGGCGACCGGCTTCACGCACTCCGACCACTTCCACCCCGGCTCGAAGACCCCGCGACCCGCCGTGCCCTCCTCCAGGTGCAGGATCTCCGCGCGTCCCTTCTCGAACGGGCGCGTCTCGTCGGGCTTGTCGAACCGCTTCACGATGAGGTTCCCCATGGGATCCTCCTTCTGGCATCGAGATAGGGCGTGCGACCCGCGTTGGCCAACGCGCGGACGGTCGGCCAGGACCGCGAAGACGACATCGACCCACATCGCGCGGCCACGGCCCGGACCTGAAGGCATGTAGCCCCAGGCCGTCACGTTCGGGTATCCTCGCCCACATGCGCAGGCGAGCGGTCTACCCCGGCCGCGTGCTCGTCGTGGACGATGAGCCGGGGATGCGGGACTTGCTGTCGCGCGTCCTCGGGGACGCGGGGCACACGGTGGATGTCGTCGAGAGCGGCGAGGAGGCTCTCGTTCGGCTCGCGGGCGAGAAGTACGACGTCCTCGTCGTCGACAAGAACCTCCCCGGCATCGACGGGCTGACGGTGCTGCGACTCGTGCGATCGCACCAGCCGTCGCTGCGCGCGATCATGATCACGGCGTACCCGAGCGACAGCTCGAACGCGACCGCGCTCGCGCTCGGCGTGCGCGCGTACATCGTCAAGCCGTTCGGGATCCTCGCGATGGTCGACGTCGTCGACGACGCCGTCGCGGACGGCCGCTCCGCCGTGCTCGCCTCCGGCACCTAGCAGGTGTCATCGCGCCGTTTCGGTATCGGCAAGCCCGAGGGGGGAAGCGGCATGAGGGCCGCTGCGACCGACTGGCGAAGGAGCGACGTCGCCGTCATCGCGGTGAGCGCCGTCGGGCTCGGCGTCGTGTCGCTGCTGCTCCTCGTGGAAGGCGGCTCCGCCGCCCCTGCGGCGGACGCGCTCGGAACGATCGCGGAGCGCCAGGGCTTCGTCCGGCGTCGACCCGCGGATACGCTCGTGTGGGACGACGCGGGCCGTGGCGAGCGCCTGGGGCACGGCGAGTCGGTCTTCGTCGGACCCGACAGCTCGGCCGCCGTCGTGCTGGACGACGGCGCGCGGCTCGAGATCGACGCGAGCTCGCTCGTGGTGCTCGAGCGGCCGGGGCGCGTGGGAGAGCCGCCCACGGTGGCGCTCAGGCGAGGGAGCATCTCGGCGGTGGCGGCGGGGACGGCGGTGAAGATCAGGGGTGCGCGGGGGGATGCCTCCCTCGCGCCCGGCGCGCGGGCGCGGGTCGTGGCGCGCGAGCGCCTTCGAGTTCAGCTGGTCGCCGGTGACGCGACGGTCGGCGGGGAGTCGACCCTCGTCGAGGCCCCGACGATCGCGCTGACGGCGCCAGCGCAGGACGAACGACTTTATTTCTCCGGGACGCCCGCGCCGATCGTGCTTCGCTGGGAAGGCGCGATGGTGGACGGATTCACGCTCGAGGTGGCGCGCGACCCCGACTTCCACGCGGTGGTCGCGGCCCTCCCCGCCGAGCGCGGAGAGAGCGCCTGGGTCCCGCCGACGGCCGGGGCCTACTTCTGGCGGCTCGTGGACGGGCGCGGCGTGCCGGGCAGCGAGGTGCGCAAGCTCGTCGTCGTCGCGGATGCGCCGCCTCTTCCGTTCGCGCCGGCGGAGGGAGAGGTCGTCCTCGCCCCTGCCGGCCGCTCCGTTCCGTTCTGGTGGACCGAGGTCGACGACGTCTCGCGTTACCTCCTCGAGATCTCCTCCTCGCCCCGCTTCGACTCGGTCGCATTCACCGCCGAGGCGGATGGGCCGGGGACCTGGATCGACCCCCGCCTCCCCGAGGGGACGTATCACTGGCGCGTCCGCTCGGTCGCTCCCGGACGCGGTCCATCGCCGCCGTCGCTCCCCTCGGCGTTCCGGATCGTCCACTCGTCCGTCCCCGACGCGCCCGAGCTGCTCGGCCCGTCCATCCAGGTGGATGATGCGCCGCGCTGAGGTGCTCGTCGCGGCTGCGGCGGCCCTCGCGCTCGCCGCGGGCGACGCGCGCGGGGACGCAAGCGTGGTGCTGCGCTGGAAGCCCGTGGAGGACGCGGTCTCCTATGACGTCGAGATCGGCGCCGACCCCGAGCTGTCCCAGCCGCTCGTGCGCGAGCGCGTGGCGGCGCCCGGGTATCGCTGGCGCGAGCTCCCGGAAGCGCGGTGCTACTGGCGAGTCCGTGGCGTGGACGCGCGCGGCAGGGCGGGTCGCTGGAGCGAGGTGAGGGCGCTGGAGGCGGTGCTGCTGCCGCCCGAGCCGCGCGCGCCGGCGGATGGCACGCTCGTCGCGCCTGACGAGCAGGTCGAGCTGGCCTGCGCGCCCTCGCGCGCCGCTCAGGAATACGAGCTCGAGGTGGTGAGCGATCCGGAGGACGCGGATCTCGTCGAACGCAGGCGGGGCGCCGCGCCGCGCTTCCGCCTCGCACTCCCCGCCGGGCACTACCGCTGGCGGATGAGGGCGACGAGCCGGGAGGGCGTCGCGACCCGCTGGTCCCCGGTGCGCCGTTTCTCGGTGCGGAAGAACCCGCCGGCCGCCGCCGTCGAAGCGGCGCCGAGGTCCGTTCCCGACCCGACGCCGGAGGCCGGCGCGGCGGAGACCGCCCGACTCGAGCCGGCCGCGCTCGATACGGTCGCTGCGCTCGAGACAGCCGCGTTCGAGCCGGCCGCGCTCGACACGGTCGCGCTCGAGTCTCCTCGAGTCGATCCGGCCGCGCTGGAGTCGACCACGACGTCCGCCGCGCCGGCGCCGACGGTCGCGGGCGCAGCGCCTACGCGCTCGCCCGGATCTCCCTCGCCCCCGGCGCCAGCCGGGGGAGAGGGGGCGGTTTACGCGGCCGATCCGAGCGGACCGGAGCGGGCGCGCGTCCGGCTTGGACTCCGGCTCGGGTGGCACACCACGTTCGGCGGCATCTCGAGCCCTTCTCCGGGGCTCGCAGTGGACTTCCTGCTCCCGTTCCTGAAGGAGCGGCTCGTCGTGTCGCTCCGCGCGGCGTACTACGCCGCCGCTGCCGCGGTGCCGATCGCGGCCGGGCTACCGGCCGGGGCGAGCGCCGCGGCCCACGTCGTCCCGCTCGGCGCCGTTGCGCTCTACGAGCATCCGCTCGCCTTCGGCCGCGTCTACGGCGGAGTGGGCGCGCAGGCGCAGGTGGTCCACGTCGCGAACGGCGGAGCCGAGCGCGTCGACGTGGTCCCGGCGGCGAACGTCGTCGCCGGGGTCGCTCGCCGGCTGCGCTCGAGCGAGGTGTTCGCGGAGTCTGGCTATGCGTCGGGCTCGCTCGACGCGCCCATCGCGCGCCTCCGGACGGGCGGTCTCCACGTGGCGGTCGGATGGCGGTTCGCCCGATGACCCGCTCGAGCTCCGTGCTGGCCGTGGTCGTCGCGCTGGCCGGGTGCACCTGCGCCGAGCCGCCCCGGCCGACGCTCGAGTCGATCACGCCCGGTCGCGTGCTCGCGGGGGCGCCGGCGGCGTTCACCGTTCGCGGAACCGGCTTCGCAGCGCTGGTGCAGGCAGACTTCGACGCGCCGGCATCCTCGACCGTCCGCGCCGATTTCGCCCTCGCCCTCGTGGCGAACGGGTCGCGCATCGCGCTGGTCGACGTCACCGCCGTCTCCGACCGCGAGCTCTCCGCCGCGTTGCCGGCGGGCGCGGCCGCGGGCGTCTATGACCTCGCGCTCGTGGACCCGCGCGGCCGGAGCGCCGTGCTGAACGCGGCGTTCATCGCCCACGAGGCAAGCTGCCCGCAGGACGGTGGCCCCTGCGACGACGGGAGTGCCTGCACCAGGGGCGAGACGTGCGTCCTGGGGGCGTGCGGCGCGCCCGTCTCCACCGTCACCTGTGCCCCACTCGGCGTCTGTCGGGCAGCCGGCAGCTGCGACCCCGCCACCGGCGCCTGCTCCGATCCCCCGGCGCCGGACGGCACCCCCTGCGACGATGAGGACGCCTGCACGGGAGGCGACGCTTGCCAGGGTGGCGCGACCTGCGTGCCTGGAGCGCGCGTCTGCGGGAACACCGTCCCTGCCGCCTGCCTCGCGGTGACTCCGCGCTCTGGGATCGCCGGGGCGACCGCCTTCTCGTTCGACCCCTCGTGCTCGTGGGACGCCGACGAGCTCGTGACGTCGCTCGAGGCGCGCCTCGACTTCGACGGAGACGGCGTATGGGACACCGCGTTCGAGCCGGCCACCGCCGCGACGGTCCACGTCTACCCGGCGACGGGCCTGCACGAGGTGGCCGTCGAGGTGCGCGACTCGGGCGGCCTCTCGGGGTTTGCGGCACGCTACGCGCTCGTCATCGCCGAGGGCGAAGCGGTGGTGGTGACCACCTCCGCGGACGAGGAGGACTCCGGCGCCTCCCCGGCCGCCCCCGGCCGAACGGGGCTGTCGCTGCGCGAAGCCATCAACTGGGTGAACGGCGCCGGAGCCGCCCGAACCATCCAGCTCGGGATCGCCGCCCCGATCACCCACGACCGACCCCTGCCTGCGCTCACCGTCGCGGGAACCCGCGTCGTCGGCGCGCCGGGCGCGACGCTCTCCTTTCCCGGCGTGACTCAGGCTGCGTGCGTGACGCTCGACGCCCCCGCCCAGCTCCTTCTCGGAGTGGCGATCACCGGCTGCAGGGCCACGGCCGTCGCGCTGAGCGCGCGCAGCACGCTGGCGCAGGTGGCGGAGTCCACCATCGGCCCCTCCCCCGCGACGATCGGCATCGCGGGCCAGGGGACCGGCGTCATCGGGCCCCGCAACGACCTCACCGGGGTCGGGACGGCGGTGAGGCTCACGAGCGACGGGTACGTCGTCGAAGGAAACCGCATCCACGGGAACGAGGCCGGCGTGAGCATCGCCGGCGCAACCGCGACGCTTCGCGGGAACCTCGTGTACCGGAACGCGTCCGCCGGAGTGCAGGCGAGCCCCGGGCCCTGTACCGTGCTCCACAACGTCTTCGACGCGAACGGCGGCGACGGCCTCTCGGCGGCGAACGCGGCGGCCGGGCTCACCGCCCGGAACAACCTGTTCACCCGCAACGGCGGCTTCGGGATCCGCCACGGCGCGGCGGGCTCCACGCTCGACCACAACGGCTTCTTCTCGAACGCGTCGGGACCGCTGTCTTCGCGGAGTCCGGACACCACCGACGTCCTGGCGGATCCCCTCTTCACTCGAGGTCACGCGCTCGCGCCGACCAGCCCCGCGATCGACCGGGGAATCGTCACGCCGGGGCTCGACGTGAACGGGCCTGCGGCGGGACAATGGGACGGCGTGGCGCCCGATCTCGGCGCAGTCGAGGCGCCGTACCCCGGACCCTGATCATGTCGATCCGCTACCAGATCCTGGCGCTCATGAGCGTCGTCCTCCTCGGCGCGATCGCGCTGTATCTGGTCCTCGCCACCCAGCTCCTCACCCGGGACAAGCTCGCCTACATCTACGACCTCGAGTCTTCGCTCGGCGCGACGATCTCGGAGGAGGTGCGCGCGAGCGTCGGGACCCTCGTCGACAAGCTCTCGTACTTCGCGGCCGATCGGGCATCGGGCGGCGACGCGGCGGCGCAGGCGCTGCTGTCGAGCGACGAGGACCTCCTCTCGGTGGAGGTCTGGGAGCGCGGCCGGACCGGGCGCTTCGAGCGCGTGCTCCGCCACGTGGCGCGCGGGCGCCTCGATGCGGCGAACCTGTCGGAGCAGGACCTCGCCGCGTCCGCGCGCGGCGCGCCCATCCCGTTCGAGGCCGTCGCGGCGGGAGAGGTCGTGCTGCAGAACGCGAGCCTGCCGCCGGACCTGGCCATCCTCTCCATCGCCGCGGCCGCGCGCGGGAGCAATCGCGTCGTCGTGGCGGCGCTGGAGCCCGACCGCCTCCTCCGCATCTTCGCCCGGTCCACCGCGTACCGTGCGTACCTCGTGGACGGCCTGGGCCGGCTCGTGGTCCACCCCGACGCGCAGAGCGTCGTCGCCCGCGCGAGCTTCGCCACGAGGCCGATCGTCGCCGAGGCGATTCGCGGGACGACCGCGCGGGGCGCCCGCGAGGTCGAGGACCCCGGCGGCGCGCTCATCGCCGCCTACTCCAGGGTGGGGATCGGGCGGCTGTCCGTGATCGTGGAGGTCCCGAGGAGCGAGGCGCTGCGCGCGAGCCGGCAGCTCCTCCGGAAGTCCGTGCTCTTCGGGTGCGCCGTCCTGCTGCTCGCCCTGCTCGCGAGCACCTATCTCGCGAACCGCCTCACGGCGCCGCTGAGGCGTCTCGAGGAGGCGACGCGGGCGGTCGGACGCGGCGACTTCGGCGTCGACGTGGGCGCGACGTCGTCCAACGAGATCGGCCTGCTCGCGACCGCATTCGATCGGATGCGGCGCGACCTCGCGGACCGGGACGCGCGCATCTCGGAGGCGCACACCCAGCTCGCCCTCGCCGGCAAGCTCTCCGTGATCGGAGAGCTCGCGGCGAGCATCGCGCACGAGGTGAAGAACCCGCTCTCGGCGGTGGTCGGCTATGCGCAGTTCGGACGGTCGGCGCCGGACCTCGAGGAGTCGCGCGAGCTGTTCCGCCTCGCCGAGGAGCAAGCCTGGCGCGCGAGCAAGCTCCTCGGAACCCTGCTCGGGTTCGCGCACGACGCGAAGCCGAGCCTCGGGCCGGTCGATGCGGCAGCGCTCGTCGAGGACACCCTCCGGCTTCTCGCGCCCCAGATCAGGAGCAGGGGCATTCGCCTCGAGACCGTCCTCGACCGCTCGACGCCCCGTCTCCTCGCCAGCGCGGGCGAGCTCCAGCAGGTCCTCGTGAACCTCGTGCTGAACGCCGCCGACGCGCTCGAGGGTTGTCCGGACAAGGTCCTCACGATCGCGACCTACCGCGATGGCGCCGCCGGGGTCGTCTCGGTGCGCGACACCGGCACGGGCATGTCCGTGGACGTCCAGCAGAAGCTCTTCACGCCGTTCTTCACCACCAAGCCGGCCGGGCAGGGAACGGGGCTGGGCCTCTCCGTGAGTCAGCGCATCATCAAGCAGCACGGCGGCGACATCCGCGCGGAGAGCGAGCCCGGGCATGGCACGGTGTTCTTCGTCCGCGTCCCGCTGATCGACCTGGACGACTCGCGACCGGCGGCCGGAGACGGAACCGGGGCGGCGTGATCCGGGGTTGCGCGGTCCGCGTGATCGCGGGGTCGCGCAGCACCGGCGCGGGTCTGGCCGCGACGGGCACGCCCGACGCCGCGCTCACAGGGTTGTTCAGAATTCCCCGGACCGAGCCGGGCGAGCGAGACGCAAGCAGCGCAAGGCGCGACGACCGAGCATACCCGTAGGGTATGTAAGGGAGGAGCAACGCAGCGATGCGCAGCGGATCGCTCGCTCTGGCGACGGGAGGGGAGTTCTGGACAGCCCTCTCAACGCCAGCCGGCGCGCTCGAAGATCTTGTGGACCCGGGCGGTGTTCCTGGAGAGCGTCCCGACGTCGAGCGAGTCGGCCTTGAACGTCCCGAGCGTGTCGAGCGCCGCATTCCTCGCGACCGCCGTCTTCACGACGGGCCACTCGTTGTTCGCGACGGCGAAGTAGGACTGGGCGGCGTCGCTCGCGAGGTACTCGAGGAAGGTGACCGCCGCCTCCTTGTGCGGCGCCGTCTTCAGCACGCCGCCCCCCGAGACGTTGACGTGGGTGCCGCGACCGCTCTGGTCCGGCCACGCGATGCGAACGCGCCTCATGAGCTCCCGCTCCTCCTTCTTCGCCGAGCGCAGCAGGCGGGCGAGGTAGTAGGAGTTGACGAGCGCCACCTGGCACTCGCCTGCGCCGACGGCCAGGATCTGGTCGGTGTCGCCACCCTTCGGCGCCCGCGCAAAGTTCGCGACGACCCCCCGCGCCCACGCCTCCGTCTGAGCCTCCCCGACGTGAGCGAGCAGCGCCGACCCGAGCGAGAGGTTGTAGGGGTGGCTTCCGGAGCGGACGCAGAGCTTGCCCTTGAGCCGAGGGTTCGCGAGGTCCGCGTAGGTCCGCACCTCGTCCGCCTTCACCTTCGTCCGGTCGAAGACGATGACCCGAGCCCGGGTGGAGAACGCGAACCAGGTCGCGGTCCGCAGGGTCGCGGGGATGCGCTTGTCGAGCACCTTCGACTCCACCGGCGCGAACAGCCCGAGCGCCTCGGCCTCCCCGAGCCGCGCCGCGTCGGTGGTGATGAACACGTCGGCGGGGCTGCTCGCGCCCTCGACCTTGAGGCGCTCGAGCAGATCTTCCTCCTTGCCCTCGATCCGGTTCACCTTGATGCCGGTCTTCTCGGTGAAGTGGGAGTACAGCTTCTCGTCGCTCTGGTAGTGCCGGCCGGAGTAGAGCGTGAGCTCCCGATCCTGGGCGCGCGCCGGAGTGGCTGCGGCGACCGCGGTGAGGATCGCGACGGCGGCGGAAAACCAGCGACGGCGGCCCAGCGACATGATGGCTCCTGAGGGGGCGGCCGGCGATCAGCCGGCGCACGAAGCGAAGCTCGGGGCCGCAGCATACCGCCCGCTCGGCGTCCTGGGCTGCGCGAGAGGTCGATCGGGACGAGTCACGGCAGGCGCCGTTCCCGGAGAGCTCCGGATCAGGACGCTCGACCATCGCTGGCCGGAGTAGGTCCAGGTGCGAGCGGCCGCTCCCGGCACACCCCCGCGCCACGCATCCGACACGGCTCCCCGCCGGGCGACCGTCCGATCACCACGAACAGGCCACCCTCCCGCCCCAGCGTGAACGACCAGGAGATCTGGTGAAGCACGTTCTCGAACGACCAGCTGTCCGGTGCCGGGGAGAACAGGCCCCCGCGGTCAGGATCCGGCTCCGCGGTGACGGTGCTGGGGTACGTCCGCACGTACGCGATCCCGGCACCCACGAACCACCGCTGCACCTCGGCGAGCGTGTGCCGGTGCTCCTCCGGGTGGCGGTACTGGTCGCGGAGCCACGCCTCGCGGCGGGCAGGCTCGGCGGCGCGGTCCCGGAGCACCGGGTCGAGGGGGAACCAGCGGTATCCGCTGAGCCGGGCGACCGCTCTCCTCAGCCGGTGCGGGAACCGGGCGTACGCGTTGTAGACCCCCACCACGACGAGCCCACCGGGGCGCACGAGCCGCGCGATCGCGCGGAAGGAGGCCTCGGGGTCGGGGGTGTGGTGCAGCACGCCCGAGCAGGTCACGACGTCGAACGCGCCCGGGCGAAGGCCAGGCTCCCGCAGATCGGTCTCGACGAACCGTGCCTGGCCGACGCCGAAGCGCCGGGCTGCGTCGGCCGCGAGCTGGAGCGAGGCGCGCGTCAGGTCCGCGCCGATGACGAGCCGGTCGCCGGTGGCGAGGAACAGGCTCAGCTGCCCGGTGCCGCACCCGACGTCGAGCACCTTCGCGTCCGGCGCGATCGCCTCGTCGAGGAGCCGGGCGAACGCGCTCCGCTCCGCGCGCGCGCGCAGCGTCGCGTAGCTGTCACGCGGCGGATAGCCCGGAAAAGGCGCGACCGAGTAGAACTCCCGCACCTCGTCGACGCGCCGCTCGAGCTCGCGCCGCAGGCGTGGGATCCCGTCGCGGACGTCGAAGGACCGCCCGCAGGCGCCGCAGCACACCGCCGCGGCGCGCGTGTGCAACGGGCCGCGGCACGAGGGACAGGCGAGCACCGCGAGCAGGTCGGGCGGGACGCTCGCCATCAGAAGATCGAGTAGATGAACGGCGCGAGCGCCTCGACGCTCGCGGCGAGGAGGAGCAGCACCGCGGTCAGGCAGAGGAAGATCACGAGCGGGACGAGCCAGCGCTTGCGAGCGCGGTCCTGCCAGAGCCCGCGCACGAGATCGATCGCGGAGGGGACGATGCTCGCGGCGACCACCGCGCCGCTCCGGAGCTTGCCGCGCTTTCGGATCACGAGAGTGCCTCCTCGAGCTGCACGCCGCTCGCCCGCGTCTTCGAGACGCAGCAGCGGCCGGCGACGACGAGGTCGATGCCCGAGCGCCGGAAGGTCGAGTACCCCTCGACCGCGCGCGCGACGATCGGCTCGCCGGAGAGGTTGAACGAGGTGTTGAGCAGCACCGGGATCCCGCTCCGCGCCCCGAAGGCGAGGAGGAGCGCGTGGAACCGAGGCGAGACCTCGGCGTCCACCGCCTGCACCCGCGCGGTCCCGTCGACGTGGGTCACGGCCCCGAGGCGGGAGCGCCACTCGGGGCGGACCGGAAAGACCCCCGACATGAAGCGGCACAACCGCACGCCGCCGGGCGGGAGATCGAAGTAGCGCTCCGCCACCTCCACCGGAACGGCCGGCGCGAAGGGCCGGAACTCCTCCCGGTACTTCACCTCGCGGTTGAGCCGGTCGCGCGTCTCGGCGCTCGCGGGGGAGGCCAGGATGCTGCGGTTCCCGAGCGCGCGCGGCCCGAGCTCGCAGCGGCCGTCCATCCAGCCGACGATCCGGCCGTTCGCGAGCTCCTCCGCGACCCGCTCGAAGAGGGCGCCATCGTCGAACGCGCGCTCGACCTCGAGGCCGTCCTCGCGCGCGAGGCGCTCGAGCTCCTCCGGGTCGACCTGGCAGCCCCAGTACGCGTGGTCGGGCACCGGCCGATCCGGCCGCCGGAAGTGGAGGCGGTCCGCGTACAGGGCGGCCCCGAGGGCGCAACCTGCATCGCCCGGCGCCGGGGGCACGAAGACCCGCTCGAATCCGGACTCGCGCAGGATGCGGGCGTTCGCGCACCCGTTCAGCGCGACCCCGCCGCCGAGGCAGAGGTCGCGAAGCCCGGTCTCGCGCTGCAGCGCGCGGGTGAGCTCGACGAGGCGGTCCTCGAGGACCCTCTGCACGCTCGCGGCGAGGTCTGCCCAGCGCGACCCCGCCGGCGTGCCGAGGTCGATGGGCTCGTCGGGCGAGCGCGGCGGCCCGAAGACGTCCTCGAGCCGTGAGGACCACGCGCGCCGGCCCGAGACGTGGAAGTCGAAGTAGCTCAGGTCGAGCTCGATCGCGCCATCCGCGGTCGGCCGCACCATCGCGCGCACCTGCTCCTCGAACCGCGGCTTCCCGTACGAGGCGAGCCCCATCACCTTGTACTCGCCCTCGTTCACCTCGAAGCCGAGATAGGCGGTGAACGTCGAGTAGAACATCCCGAGCGAGTGCGGGAACCGCAGCTCGCGCAGGAGGTCGATCGCGCAGCCGCCGTCCGGCGACCTGGACCCGCGCCCGACCGTGAGCGTCGCCCACTCGCCGACGCCGTCGGCGGTCAGGATCGCCGCCTCCCGCGCGGGCGAGGCGAGGAAGGCCGCCGCGGCGTGGGACTGGTGGTGCTCGGTGAACAGGATCTTGCGCGCCGGCACGCCGAGGCGAGACGCGATGATCCCCTTCACCCACGCCTTCTCGCCGAGCGTGTTCTTCATCGCCTGCGGGAAGCTCCGCCAGGAGCGCGGAAAGGCGCGCAGGGAGGTGACGAGGATCCGCTCGAGCTTCCGCATCGGCTTCTCGTAGAACACCACCGCGTCGAGATCGCCTGGCTCGAGGCCGCCCTCGCCGAGGCACCACTCGATCGCGGCGAGCGGGAACGCGGCGTCGTTCTTGCGGCGGGAGAGCCGCTCCTCCTGGATGGCGCACACCGGTACGCCGTCCACGACGAGCGCCGCGGCGGAGTCGTGGTAATGCGCGGAGATCCCGAGGATCTTCATGGCTCAGTACTGCCTCTCGAGCGCGGCCTGCCGCTCGCGCCGCTCGGGCTCGCTCCAGCCGGGGCGCTCCCGGCGCGCCGCGCGCTTCGCCGCGAACGCGAAGAGCGGCAGGATGAGGAAGTACTGGGCGAGGAGGACGATCGTGCCGAGCCTGCCCGCGAGGGCCGTCGCGAGGCGCAGGTACCCCTTCCAGAGGCGAGAGGCGCGGGCCAGCCACAGGTGGCGCCGATGCCGCTCCGGCGCGATGCGCTCGAGCTGCGTTCGCGTGTAGTGCATGTGAAAGACCTCGTCGCGCAAGATCCGGCGAAAGACGTCGCGCGTCTCCTCGTCCGTGATGACCTCCCGGTAGACCTCGAAGCGCGCCGCGGCGACCTTCTCGGAGAGATGGAGGAAGGCGAGGAGCGCCGCATCGCCTTCCCCCTCGACGCGCAGGTCGTCACTCCCGCGCTCGCCCGGGGTGAGCCACCTCGCCTCGAACGAGCCGCCTTCGCCGCCCAGGGCGGCGAGCATCGTGCGTCCCCGCGCGCGGAACAGCTCGGCGTGCCGGTGCTCGTCCAGGGCGTGGCGCAGGAAGAGCCTCCGCAAGAGCGGGTCGGCCGTCAGCTCTGCCGCGCGCGACAGGTCGCGCCCACCGTCCGCCTCCGTGGCGGCGAACCGGAGGAGCTTGCGCGCGCAGCGATGGGCGTCGCGCCACACCCATCGGTGCACCGGGCTGAGGATCCGCTCCACCGAGGGCGCGCGGCGCTCGTCCATGGCGCTTAGATGCTCGGGGCCCGCTGTTCGGGACACGCTCCCGAAGGGCATCCACGTGCCGCTGACGACCGCACGCACGGCGGGCCTGGCCGCCCGGATCCTGACCACCCTCGCGGGCGCGGCCCTCGTCGGCTGGTCCCTCGTCGCGGACGGCCACTGGGCGGAGCGGCACCTCCTCGGCGCCTACTGCGCCACGACCCGCGGCGGGTGGGTCGCGGCGCGCGGCGTCCCGTGGATCGCCGCTGCGCTCGGCCTCGTCGCGATCTGGAAGCTCGGGCCCGCGCTGGCGCGCCGGGCGGAGCGGATCCACCTCCGCGGGCAGGCGCGCGCTCTCACCGGGATCATCGTCGCGGTGCTGGCGGCGCTCTGCGTCGGAGAGTGGGTCGCGCGGCGGCAGCACGATCGCCTGATGCTCGGCGCGGGGTCATCTCCCCCGAACGGCCGCGACGCGTCGATGACCCGCTTCGACCCGCAGCTCGGCTGGTCGTACCTCCCGTCCCGCACCACCTGGACGCGCGTCGGCGACCGCCCGATCGCCTACGCCGTGGACGCCGACGGCGATCGCGCCGCGACCAGCGACGGCCGCGTCGATCCCGCCCGGCCGACCGTCCTCTTCGCCGGAGAGTCGATCGCCTTCGGCTACGGCCTGCCGTACGACGAGACCTTCGCGAGCCTCGTCGGACACGAGCTCGACGTCCAGGCCGTGAACCTGGCGGTGGTCGGGTACGGCAACGACCAGGCGCACCTGCGCGTGCTCGACGCATTGCCGCGCTTTGCTCGTCCACTCGCGGTGGTGACCGTCTTCGTCACCGATCAGATCGCGCGCAACGTCGACGAGTGGCGACCGCGGCTCGAGCTCGCGAAGGACGGCACGCTCGTCTCCATCCCGCCGTCGAGGGGGCCCCGGCTCACGAAGCTCCTGCAGCGGCTGCCCTATCACGGGGACGAGGCGCTCCGCGTGACCGCCGCGATCCTTCGCGAGACCGACGCTGCGGCGCGTGCACGCGGCGCGATCTCGCTCTTCGTCGTCACGAACTACGGTCCGCCGTGCCTGCGGGACGAAGGCGAGGAGGCCTGGATCGTGGACGAGCTGTTCGTCCGGCAGGCGCTGCCGTTCGTGCGGGTGGAGCTCGGCGCCGAGGACCTCCTGCCGGGCTTCCTCGAGAAGCACCCCGGGCCGCGCGGCGCACGGAAGATCGCGACCGCCGTCGAGCGCGCGCTCTCCGAGCGGCTCGCGGAGGCGCACCCTCGATAGGTGGGTTCTTGCGGCCGGCCGTCGACGCTGCGAGGCTCGGCACGCGAGGCGCCCCATGACAACACCCGCCGGCCACGTCAGCGAGATCGACACCCCCGCGCTCGTCATCGATCTCGACGCGATGGAGCGGAACCTCGGCCGGATGGCGTCGTTCGCGCGCCGCGCGGGCGTGCGCCTGCGCCCACACGCCAAGATGCACAAGAGCGCGGAGCTCGCCCGGCTGCAGATCGCCGCGGGGGCGGTGGGGGTCTGCGTCCAGAAGACGTCGGAGGCGGAGTCGCTCGCGGCGGCGGGGATCGCGGACATCTACGTCAGCAACGAGGTCGTCGCGCCGGGGAAGCTCGCGCGGATCGCGGCGCTCGCGCGGACGCTCACCGCGCGAGGGGGCCGGCTCGCCATCGCCGCCGACGGCGCCGAGGGCGTCGCGCGGCTCCACGACGCCATCCGGGCGGCGCGAGCCGAGATCGACGTCTTCGTCGAGATCGACGTCGGCCAGGGTCGCTGTGGCGTTCCGCCGGCAGATCGCGATCCCGGCGCCGCGGTCGAGCTGGCGCGTCGGATCGCCGCCAGCCCGGGCCTGCGCCTCGCGGGACTGCAGGCGTACAACGGGAAGGCGCAGCACGTTCGCTCGGTCGAGGCGCGCGGAGCCGCCGTCGCGGGGGTCGTCGCGGCCGTCCGGGCGACGCGCGACGCCCTCGACCGAGCGGGCCTGCCCTGCCCGCTCGTCACCGGCGCGGGCACCGGCACGTACCCGTTCGAGGCCGCGAGCGCCGAGTACGGCGAGCTGCAGGCGGGCAGCTACCTCTTCATGGATCGCGACTATGCCGACAACGAGTGCGACGCAGCGCACCCTCGCTTCGAGCACGCGCTCTTCATCAAGGCGCAGGTCATGAGCGCCGCGACCGACCGCGCCGTGATCGACGCGGGGCACAAGAGCCACGCCATCGACTCCGGGCTGCCTCGCGTCCACGACCCGTCCGGACGCCGGCGGCTCGCGTTCGACAACGGGGGCGACGAGCACGGGATCGTGCGCCCGCTGGACGGCGAACGGCCGCCCGGGCTGGGCGAGACCATCTGGCTCATCCCAGGCCATTGCGATCCCACCGTCAACCTGCACGACCACTACGTGGGCGTGCGCGGCGGGCTCGTCGATGGTCACGTCGAACGGCTCATCGCCATCGACGCCCGGGGTGCGCTCACGTAGTCCGGCGCCCGCGCCACCCGTGTGATGCTGCCCCCCCGACCGGACTGCCAGGTCAACGCCCGGGACTGCGCGACGTGGGTTGGGAGACTCCAGCCGCTGCGAGCAGGCGCGATTCCCGCACGCGGAAATCGTGATGCGTGCAGAATCGCGGTGATGCAGTTTCGGCCCCGCCCCCATCCCCGTGGCCACCGGCGAGTGGCTGGCGCGTTGCTCGGGTTCGTACTCGGGTTTCTGCCGGGCCCCGCTTTCGGGACCGACCCGGCTCCTTGCTCGTCCCCGAGCGCGCAGATCGTCGTTGCGACGGACGCCCACAAGCTCTGGCTCTGCGAGTCCGGACGCGCGGTGGCCTCCTACCCGGTCGCGCTCGGGCGGGGCGGCACGGACAAGCGGGTCCGAGGGGACAACAAGACGCCGCTCGGAACCTATACCTTGGGCTCTCCCGGCCCTTCGTCCCGGTTCGGCACCTTCATTCCGGTCGGGTATCCGACCGCGCAGCAACGGCTCGAGGGGTTCACCGGGTCAGACGTGGGAATCCACGGTCCGGACCGCCGCTTCCGATGGGCGGGGCGGATGAACAACTGGTTCGACTGGACCGCCGGGTGCGTGGCGCTCGCGACCGACGACGACGTCGAGGCCGTGGCGGCGTGGGTGCGGAGGTGAAGCCGACCGTCACCATCCGGTGATCCGGTCGAGACCCTTCCGGAAGCGTGGGCGCGCAGGCCGCGCAGCGTGCGTGACCGCCCGCGCACTGACGGGCCTCGACGACCTATTTCTTGCCCAACCGGAGGAACACGGAGATCCGCGGCGTCCTCCAGGCCGGCCTCCGTCCCGTCCGCCCGAATGAGCTTCAGGCTGAGGGCAGCGGCATCAGCCATGCCGGGCTTGAACATGTAGCCAAACCGTTGCCCTGACTTGAGCCAGACACTCTTACCAATGACCAGATCCTGAACGCATTCGCCCGTTCCCTCGACAAACGACCGAAACTCGGGGGCGAAGGCGAGTACGAACCGCCGAGACGCCCTGTAGAGAGCTTCATTCCCCCGTGCGGAAGCGCGACGGACCTCGAGATCCTGCTCGACGTGCAGACCGTCCGCTCTGGGCGTCAAGCGATTGCGTTCGGAAAGTCGATGGCCGCCGATGGCCAACTCCTCGAGGGAGGCGATTTCGAGCGCCTTGTGAATCTTCCCGGACTCGACCGCGTAGAGGACGTGCGACTCCCGCGCGCTGTTGCTTCCTCCACGGAACGTCTGGATTGTCGCCAGGAAGGTCCTCCGTTGAACCTCGATCAGCCGCGAAGCCGAAATCTTCCCGACCTGGTCCACGCCGGTCGCCACGTCCGAGATGGAAACCTTCTGTCCGGCGACGGTGAACGAACAGACGAGCCCGCCTTCTTCCGTATTTGCCACCGCCACGCGCTGATCCGCGATGACGAAGACGGCGGCGCCGTGTCGGGGCTGCGATCGGGCGTTCGCAATGGCCGCCTTGCACTCGCCTTCATCGGACGCGCAACCGCTCGCCGGAATCGCCGCCCCAAGAAGCGCGAGCGCCGCACCCAGGATCCGGAAGCTCCCGTGGCTTGTCGTCGCGTTCATCGTCGTCACTCCGAGCCCAAACGGCGGGCATCGGCATCTTCGAGGAAGACGGGAGCCGTATCGACCGAGCTGGCCTTCTTGCTCACGACGACGTCCTTGTTCTTGGCCTGGTCGTAGCGCAGCGACTCGATGACCTTCTTGCCGTTCAGGTAGTTGGTGCTCTCGGACGTCGACACGCCCGTGCCCCTGTCGGTGTTCTTCACGTCGAGCCCGATCAGCCGGATTCGCTTGGAGGCGGGATCGAACCTGAGTCGCCACAGGCCGCTCGTCGTCTCCCGCGATCCGGTTTCCTGCTCGACGATGAGCACGTTGCGCTGGATCGACAGCCGTGGTTTGCCGCCCATGGCCCCGAAGCATTGAACGCAGAGCAGCAGCTTCCGGTTCGTCCCCACCTCCGCGAAGAAACGTCGCGCTGGCCAGCGAGCACGATCAGCGAGCGGCCCGCCTCGTCCGTCGGGCTCGCGTGGCCCTCTTCCACGAGCATGAAGACGGCGTCCGGGATGGCGTCCTCGTTCAGGTCCCCCTGGAGCTCCTGCTCGACCGCCCAGCCCACCGGCACGAACTTCCGCTTGGCGTCGGGCTGCGGGTCCGACGCGTTCGCGCGGCCCCACCCAGAGAGCGCGAGCGTCACGACCAAGAGGCCAATACGCATCAACCGCCAGCGCGCGACTTCACCGTGAGACCCCAAGCTGTTCCCCTCTTTCCCTTCGGCCACGATGCCTATTGGACCGTCTCGTTCACATTCCGTCAACGACAGCGCCCCGCGCCCCCTGTCTGCGTCTCGGTCTCGATGTGTCGTCCGATCGCACGGGTGAGCGACTCCCATTTGACGGCGAAGATCTCACGCTCGGCGGCCTCGAATCGCCGCCAGTCGACCTGAGCGAGAGCGGCGCGGCGGCCCTCATCGTCGCGAGGCAACCTCCCTTCCACCACGACCTCCGCGTCGACGCGCTCGCACGCTTGCGCGGCCTGGGGGAAGCCGAGGCTGCGGAATGCGCGAGCAATCGGGCCGAGCTCGGAGCCGCCTTCGAAGAAGTACTTGAACCCGCCATTCCCGATGACGCCCCGAGCCCACCACGCCAGCAGGACGGTCCGTTCGAGCGACGCGAGGGCAGACGACCCCAGTGCGTCGGCCTTCTGCCCGAGCTGCTGCATGAGCTGCTCGACGTCTTGCTCGGTCACGGTCGTCCCCGGGGGTCGTCGGACGTACCACTTGTCGGATTCGATTCCCGGTTCGTACTCGCCTCCGGAATCATTGATCGCGGCTCCGATGCTTCGGGAACTCGAGACGCTTCATGACACCCTCGATGACCGAAGCAATGTATCGAGCGCGGAGCGTCCCTTCCTCCCGGCATCGCCGCAGCAACTCCTCCGCCTCCGGCTTCGCGTCCGCGCCGCGGCTGAGCGCGAAGACATGCATCGCGGGCTCCAGAACGGTCGGATCTTCGCGTAGCAGGCGCTGGCATGCCTCGAGCCCGAGCTCCTCGCCAAAGTCAGCCCACGCGATGTACTGCCTCCAGAATCGGATCTCGGCGCTCACCGGATCGCGTCGTGAAGCCTCTGCGAGCAGTTCGGGGAACCTCCGACCAGCTTGCTCGAAGAAGTCCGTACCGAAGTTCTCGGCGGCAGCCATCCCTGGATCGGTTGCCTGCCAATTGTGGCCGCTCACGCTCGTTGATGGAGATGCGAACAGCCTCGCTGCTGTCCATCGCGGCGTGAGCGAGGCGCGCGCAGCGGCGTGATGGAGATCGGCCCGGCGCCCTCGCCGCCGGGCCGGAGGCCGCGGCGGCGAGGGCGCGGCCGCGATCACCGGTTCTGCTCGAGCCCATCGCGGTCGAAGACGCGCGGGAGGAGGTCCCGCTCGACGAGCTTGCGCTTCTTGCGGGCCGCCTCGCGCAGGCACCCGGTCGCGAGGCGGTCGAGGTCGCGCATCCCGCCGGTGGCGGCCTCGTGGAGCATCGCCACGGCGTCGTGGGTGAAGACGTCGCGGTCGCAGCCGGCGCGCTTCAGCCGGTAGCGCAGGTACTCGGCGGTGTCCTCGGGCGTGAGCGGGTCGATGTGCAGCCGCCAGTGGATGCGCGAGTGGAGCGAGCGGTACCGGCGCAGCTGGAGCTGGTCCTTCAGCTCGGGGAGGCCGACGAGGATGAGCGAGAGGAGCGCCTTCGAGTCCCACTCGTAGTTGAGCAGGATGTGGAGGTGGTCGAGCATCTCCGGGTGGAGGAGGTGCGCCTCGTCGATGAGGAAGACGGGGTGGATCCGCTCCTTCCCGAGGTCCTGGACGTGGGTGGAGACCGAGTAGAAGACGGCGGCGGCGGTCGCCTTCGGCGAGAGGCCGAGAGCGAGGCAGAGCTGGCGGTAGAAGTCGCGGCGGCCGAGCGTCGCGTTGTGGCAGTAGGTCAGCCGGTAGCCGGCCTCGGGGAGGCGGGCGCGCACGGCGCGCAGGACGCAGGTCTTGCCGACGCCGGGATCGCCGGTGAGGAGCACGGAGGCGTGCTCGGAGACGGCCTCGCAGAGCTCGTCGACGACGCCGGCCTTCGAGGTCGGCAGCCAGAGATCGGCGTCGGCGATCTCCTTCGAGAAGGGCGCCGCCTTGAGGCCGAACGCGCCGAGGTAGGTCTCGCTCATCGGTCGCCTCCGTCGTCGCGGCGGCGGCCGATGGCGCGATCGAGGAGGGCGCCGGCAGGATCGAACGGCGTCACACGCGCCTCGTCGGGCGCGCCGGGCCTCCGCGGCGGACGCTTGCGGTGGGCGTTCGCCTTGGGGTCGACGCGGTGGAGCGGCAGGCGCTGGCCCTCGTGCTCGACCCAGGGCGCGCCGTCGAGAAGCGAGCGGCCCGACGGTGACGACGCGGCCGGCGAGGAAGCCCTGGTCGAGCTCCCAGTCCTGGCCGTCCATGGAGACGGTCGTGTCGGCGCGGACGCGGCGGCGCTCGCGGACGGTGAGCGCGTCCTTGAGCTTCTGCTCGTCGAGGTCGTCAGCCGGGCGGTCGCGCGCGGCGAAGACCGTGCCCGGGGCGCGGCCCATGAGCGAGGCGTGCGGAGCGCGGTGGTAGTGCTCGTCGAGGAAGGCGAGGAGCCGCACCTCGACGTCGTGGAGCGAGGCTCATCGAGCCGAGGTGGTCGAGGCAGCCCTCGCGCAGCGTCCGCCAGAAGCGCTCCATCTTGCCGCGGGCCGGCGCGTCGTACGGCCGTGCGTGCAGGAGCGAGATGCCGAGCCGGGCGCAGGCGGTGCGGAGGACCTCGCCGATGTAGGTCGAGCCGTTGTCGAGGTAGAGCACGTCGGGCGGCCCGTGGCGGCGCAGCGCGCGCACGAGGATCTCGAGCATGTCGGTCTCGCGCTCGGTGTGGCGGGCCTCGATGGCGACGATGAAGCGGCTCGCGTCGTCGAGGAGCGCGTGGATCCGCAGCGGCCGGGACTTGCCGTCGATGGTGAGCGCTGGACCGTGGCAGACGTCGGCGTGCCAGAGCGCGCCGGGGCTCGCCGCCTCCCAGCGCAGCCGCGTCTTCTGTCCGCCGCCCTCGCGCATCGGGCACGCGGTCGAGGCCGTGCTCGACGTAGAGCCGGCGCACCGTCGCCGGCGAGATCGCGCCCGCCGCGAGCCGGCCATCGGCGATGAGCGTCCGCAGGATGAGCGGCACCGACGCGGAGCGGTGCTCCTTGCGGATGTCGAGCAGGAGCTGTCGCTGCTCGGCGGTGAGCTCCTGGGCGTGGCCGCGGTCGCTGCGCGGCGCGGGCCGGAGCGCCGCGAGGCCGCCGGCCCGGTAGGCGTAGTACCAGCGCTCGAGCGTCGCGACCGAGTAGCGCCGCGTCGTGTCGACGCCGGGCGGGCGGAAACGCTCGGTCGAGAGCGCGCGGAAGGCGGCGCGCAGCTCGCCGTGGTCGAGCTCCTTGCGGGTGAGCGCGCCGACGATCTCGCTGCGGAAGATCGCGACCGCCTCGCCGTGGTCCTTCGGCGCGAGCGGGGTGGTCTTCGGGATCGGCGGCGGCGCCGCCGAGGTGGACTCGTCCATCTCTGCTCCTCGTCATGACCTCGCCGGGAGTGGCGAGGGTGAGCGAGGAGCAGTGCCCGGCGAGCGGGGCGGCGCGGAGGGATCCTCGATGGTGGGATCGCCTCCGGTCGCGCCGCCGCTGCGATGGACCTCGGGCTACATGCTCGCCCCGAGGAACGCGGCTGACTCGATGGGGCGCCCTGCCGACCCTGGCGCGTACGCGGCGAGCGTCGTCGCCGCTCGCGCCGCCACCTGGCGCAGCGTCACCTCGAGCGGCAGCGCGCGGACGGCGGGGAACAGCCGCCCTGCGCGAACGGCACGCGACCACCGGCGGAGGCTCGCCCAGCCCGACGCGGCGGTCGCGCCCACGATCCGGAACGGGCTCACCTGGCGGCGCACCTCGGCCGGCGAGCGCCCCGCGACGCCGTACAGCGCGAGGGCCAGGCCGATGGCGCCCGCCGAGTAGAGCCGGCGCCGGACGAGGCCGCGGGGCACCACGACAACGACAGCACCGCAGGGCTGGCATTGGTACCGCCGGACGAGGATCGCGATCAGCGCCGCCGGGCCGCCGACCTCGACCGGGCCCCACTGGTGCCGCTCCCGCAGACCGTGGCCGTGTAGCGCGAGGGTCCCGCCCGCCGGACGACTCGGTGCGTCGCAGGCCGGGCAGCGCCCCGGACGCACCTCGTCCACCGTCGGCGGTCTCGCCAGCCAGGACTTGACGTCGAGCGCTGCCTGTACGATTCGAATCTTGCTCCGGTCGCCTGCTAGCACAGGCCCGGGGCACGACGGGGGGCGTGCTGATACACGCTCCCCGTCACCCGTTTCCGGGGCCGACGACGCGCCGGTGCCCCCTCCTCGGCGGCGTCGATACCATCACCTACCGTGACTGCCAGTTTCCGGCCTGCGCGATGGCCGTCGCCGTCGTGACGCGCCACTCTCCATCACGCTGCTTGCGCGAGATCGGGCGCTACGCCGTCATCCTGGGTGAGCGGCAACACCAATAGAGTACCGCAAGATTCACTAGGTCTCGTGTGGTCGCCTCGCCTCTCGTTATGGCCGACTCATACGCCCGAGCGGCCTCCTCCATCCGTCCTGCTCGGTCTAGTTTCAATGCGTTCGAGTCAGCCATCGCGCGCACCCCACGGCATTGACCCCGGCGTTCTGGACGACGCCATTCAGCACAGTAACCCGTACTTGTTCGACCCCCGCGCCGCACCAAGCGCGCCGATCGGCACGCCCGATTGTCGGGGGGTATCCGCGCGGATAATGGGTTCGGGTGGGGGTGGGCCCAGGGGGTGAGAACAACGCGCTCCTTGGGGGACCCCTCGCGCAACGCTCTCACTTTGCGTGCAGCGCATCGTTGACTATGTGAGTCGATGGGTTTTGCGCGAAATGAGGTTCACCAGCGATAGCGCGAACGAGTAGCACATCATCGCATCCTCCTTGTTCGCGCGAATCTCAGGAGAGACCTTCCTTCCCGTCGGGTCGGTTCGGTGCACGAACTTCGATGCGAGGGCGAACTGCTGCTTTACACTTTCGTTGAATGCGGACACCGCCTCGTCGGTATAGCCGTCGCGCTTCAGCATGCCTTGGATATCTGCGTCGTTGCGCAGCAGTTCCCACACAGGGCGAAGGTCCTCGAGAACGTCGTTCCATTCGCCCCTCTCAACGTTCGCTGCAGCCTTCTTGATCGATGCGATCGCTGCGTTGACCCTCTCCGCCACGTTCAGTGGGTTCGCAAGAATCTCGGCCTCGGGCAACTCAACGACCACGAAGCGCGTTTGCTTCCACCCCGCCAAGTAGTCGTGGACCCAGTCGCTTCCGCGAATAGTTACGACTTGGCCGCTCACCGAACGGCCACGCTCCATGAACGTGCGTCCACCGTCCCCAGAGAGGACCCATAGGTCGGAGTATTGCGAATGGAAAGTGGCGCTCGCCTTCTCTGCTGCGTACGTAATCGCGCGCTGTGGGTCGGGGACCAAGGGAGTGACAACGCACTTCGAGGTCAGCCAGTCGGCCCCGATTTCACAGTGAAGGACAACGTCCTGCTTCCGGTTCTTGGCGCGGATGTCGTCGAGATGGTCGAGTAGCCTTGGCGTGAGCGGAAGAACGGCCTGAACCGCCCACGTGACGCGGTTGTCATTCGCACCGGCAGCGTCCACCGGCAGGGATTCGGTTCCGCTCGGCAGCGGAGTTGCGGTGGGAGTGGCGACTCCCAGCAGTCGCTTGTCCTCCGTTCGAACGGCCAGCGAATATCCGATCGGCACGTCCTTGCCCCGCTGCAGCGAAAACTTCACGTCGAAGACCAGCGCCGGCTCTACGCTTAGAACGTCCGACCGGGTCGAAATCGAGTCGAGATGCATCATCGTCAAGGATCCTCAGTCATGCCCGAATACGGCCTCAGATGCGGACTTACCCTCGCGGGAGCGCAGATACGCTATGCCGAGTCCGAGCTGCACCGCGACCAGCAGGGGCGTGCCCGTTCCCACTATGCACCAATGGTACTTCGAGCTATCGAACACTACATATAGTGCGAGCCCAAACAGCCCGGCGTTCAACACCGCAAGTGAGTAGAGCAATAGCTCCTGAGAGCTACGCCAGTTGAAGTAAGGGGGCTGGGCCGAGTTCGCGTACATGCGCGTCGTGTTCGCGAACCCGAGCGGCTTGTCCTTCAAGAAGAACTGTCGGTGCTCGTTCACGTAACGTGTAACTATTACGAAGTAGGTCCGGTTCCGCAACATCAGCGTGAACAGCGTGACCCCGAGCAACAGGCCGACGATGAGCACCGCAAGCGCCGGCGCTCTATAGCTCACGCTCCTGTCCAAACCGTACTTGTAGAACGCGAGTGCAGCACCGCTGATCGCGGAGTACGCGGTCAACGCAAACTTCACAATGTCGACGTTCTGGCCGTCGTAGTGCCGCATCTGCTGGAAGCACTGCGTAAAGTCCCGATCGAGGAACTTCGCGGCCTCCTTCTCCTCATCGGTCAACGCCATGGCCGTCAGAAGCTCCACGTGAGGGTTCCCGACTCGTCCGTTCGGTAGACCTTGTGCTTCGTGTGCTTCTCGTACATCGCGAGAGCGTCGGGATGCGGGACGCTTTCGTATACCCCGTCTTCCGTGGAGATGACGGTGTACTGAGCGCTGCACCCCGAAACGAACGTCTCATCGGCGCCGTTGGCACTCCCGTGGTGGCTCGCGTGGAGGATGTCTCCGCAGAAGTGTTTGGTGGTGTCCGCCACCTTGGCGAGCACCGTGTCCGATGCATCTCCCGTGAAGAGGCAGCTTCGCTTCCCGATGTGCGCCTTCACAACGAGGCAGGCGTCGTGCAGTTCGCGGGTGTCGCTCTCCGCGACGCTCTTGTGCGGCCCCAGGATCCAGAACGCGAGGTTCTCATCCACCTTCCACCACGCCTCATCGAAGGAATCTTGGCGGCAAGGCGCTCGCATCTCCGTGCCCTTCCCGCGGAAGTACTCCCGGTGGTCCTCGAACGCCTTCCACTCATCCAGCTCGACGCTGTTGTCGCCGCGGCGGCGGTCGTATGGACTGTAGATGAGGAAGTCGATGGCGTAGCCGTTGTCCCGGAGGTACTCCAGCCCGGAGAAATGGTCGGAGTGCTGGTGCGTGATGAACACGCCCCGAAGGCGCTTCTCCTTCGGAAGGTACTGCTTGTGATCGCCGATATTGTGGCAGTCGATCAGGAACGTTCGCCCACCCGTGGTGATGATGCTGGCGTCCCCGCAGCCGACCTTCAGGTGATAGAGTTCCCCCACGGCAGCGCCCTCCTAATCGACCGTCACCGACAAGTACGGCTGAGCCGGCGCGTTGAAACCCATCTTCACTTCCACAGGGCCGTCGGTCCGTGTCGTGACGACCTTCCGGCCCGTTTCGCTCGGACCGTTGTGCCGATGGACAGTCCACCCGCGGGCCTGCTGCGAGTACGATGCGGTCGCATCCGTGTCGCGAACGGTGCCGTCGCTGATCACGAACAGGTAAGGCTTCCGACCGTCCGCGAAGACGTCCGCGGAGTATCCCGATTCGCGCCCGTGATGGCTCGCCAGGAACACGTCCGCGGCCTTCACCGCCGCGACAAAGTCGGGCTGCTTCAGCAACTCCGCCCACGACGCGGACTCGTTGTCGCCGGCCACGATCACCGTCGAGTTCGCATACGTGAACGCCGCGACCCCGCTGTGGTTATTGATGTTGCTCGTCCCGCACTCCTTCGAGACGAACAGATTCAGCTTGGCGCCCCCGACGTTGCTGGGCGTATCGAACAGCGTTTCGCCCGCCGGGACCGGCGCGTCGAAGTCGGAGCTGAGCTTAAGATACCGCTCGACGTGCGCCTGGTAGTCGGCCTGGTTCGCGTTCCGCACCTCTTCCGCCGTGAGCCACTTCGGGCGCCAGATGTGCCCGATGGTGAAGCCCAGTTTGTCGAGGAGAAGGATCTCGTCGATGTGATCACCATGCGGGTGCGTGATGATCAGCAGGTCGATACGCTTCGTCACCTTCGCGAGCCACGTCAGCGGCGAGAAGTCCACCGAGCACCCGAGGTCGATGACGATGACCTTCCCGTTCGGCGTGAACGCGTGAACCGCGTGGCCTGCTCCGACCTTGTGGAAGACCAGCTTCAGCATGTCCGCCCCCAGACACCCCGGGGCCACTCGCCCCGAGAACGGGCAAGGCTACCGGAGCACCCTGACAGGAGCCCGACACGCCGCGGCGTGCCACGCAGCCGCCGTTGCCACACCGGCTGCCACCCCGGGCTGCCCCAGAAAAGAAGCAGGGGGTCAGCGGCTGGCGCTAACCCCCTGCTTTAACTGGAGCGGGAAAACGGATTTGAACCGTCGACCCTCGCCTTGGCAAAGCCCGACCGCTATTCGCACGCAGGCACACGGTCACGCACGGAGGGCCAAGCTTGCGTTTCCACTCAGGGCGGCTCAGCGGGCGTCCTGCACCCAGACCCGCCGAGTGCACCCGAGCGCACGCCGTTTGTTACCCGGCTGCTACCGGCCCTGAGCGTTCTCGACGAGCTGCTGACCGTGCGCGACGTCGCGCGCGCGCTGGGCGTGAGCGCGGCGACCGTATATCGCCTCGTCGCAGAGAACCGGCTCCCTCATGTTCGCGTTCTCAACGCGATCCGCGTGCGCCGCGACGACCTGTCCACGTTCACGCGCGGGCTAGGAGCCCTCCGCTGGTAACATCCGGCCCGGAGGAACCATGGGCCGGCAGTGCTGGGCGAGAGAGATCGGCGGCTGCTCGGGCGTCATGTCGAAGGACCATCCCGTGTCAGCGCAGCTCCTGCCCCAAGGCGCCATCGTTTCTGGATTTCCTTGGCTCGGAGGCAAGCCGAAGGCCGTCGGGCTCAACTCGCTGGGCGTGCGATGCCTGTGCACGCATCACAACTCGCAGCTGAGCCGACTCGACGACGCGGCGGGGAAGCTCTCTCGAGAGCTAGACGAGTTCGTGCGCGTGTTTGACGTGCGAACGCGCGCGGGAAGAGCGGGCAAGAAGAAGTGGAGCCTGCATTACTGGGAGGAGGACGGGAATCTCCTTGAGCGTTGGTGCGGCAAGTTCCTCTGCACAACGTTGGCGGGCGGACTGTACGGGCCCAAACTTCCCTCGTGGACGCCCCCGGTAGCGCTGGTCGAGTTTGTCTTCGGCCTTCGGCCGATTCCCGTGACCGCGGGTCTGTTCATGCGCGGACGCCCCGGTGAGCGTCGCACGTTCGATGCGCACTGGGGCATCCAGCCCGTTGGCGATCCTTCGAACATCGAGGGGGCCTTGCTGACGTTTCGCCCACTTCAATTGGCTTTCCTAGTGGTCGCGAAGAGCAGAGAGCCCACGCAACTGGAAGTCGAGGGGGCGCTCTCGCACTCATGCGTCATCCCCGTGCGATTTCGTTTCCGGAAGCGAACCTTGAAATGCGCTTCCGGTGGCGCGGGGAGTAGTGCTGAGCGTGGCGACCGGTCCAGACCGCAGCGTCCTCTCGCCGCTGCTATTCTCCGGGCGTGTTGTCCAGACCCGCCGACATCGCGAAGCGGCTCGGCATCTCGCGCGTCGCTGTCTACAAGGCGATCCGCGCGGGGCGCTTCGCCGCGGTCCAAGTGTTCTGCGGATCGGGCCCGCTCCGCGTGTTCACGGACGCGAACGGAAGACCCCTCTCTGCTGCGCCGAAGCCAGCAGGCAAGACAGAGTTCGTCACCGCGACGTTCCTCGCCCGGCGGCTTCGCGTTTCGCCGACTCTCGTCCGGAGCGCGTGTGCAGCGGGGCTCATCGGAGTGTGGCAGACCCCGGGAGGCCACTGGCGGGTCCTCGTCGACAACGGCACCTGGCTACCGTTTCCCCCGCGCGATTCGCAGAAGACGGGTTTACAGAACGAACGAAAAGTACCGAGAACTACCGATACATCCCGTTCTCGGAAGAAGCGCGTCCCGTCATGATTGCTCCCGTCCCGCATTCATGCGGGCGAGCGGGGGTGGACGATGGGCGTTGAGCGATTCGCAGTAAAGCTGACTCGGGTGCAGGTGCGTGATGCGCTCCGTACAGCACGAACCGGAGTGCGCGCGTGCGGACGCGAGCTGCACTGCGCCGCGTGCGGCCGGTGCGAATGCACCGCGCCACTCAACCTGTGTTCGGTGACGCTCAAGGGTGGCGGTGTGTAACACGCCACCCGTACCGTCACCGCTAGCCGAAACGCCCGAACTCGCAACTCCGCCAAATCGATTCGGAACCTGCCATGCCCACGTCTTCCACCACCCGCATCGACCGGCACGAAGGGCCGGACCCCACCGCGTACGGGCACCCTGCACCGACACCGGTCGAGTGCTCGGATTCGGCCGTGCACGGACCGACGACGTGCCCACGTGCGTGTTTCGGCCGATCGTGAACACCAGGATCGGCGCATCGTGAACAGCAGGATCGGATCATCGTGAACACGAGGATCGGGAACGTGAACGGCCGGATCGGCGCATCGTGAACGCCGAGATCGGCATCGTGAACACCGGCTCCGTGGACGGATCCGCGGGGTAGCGTGCCGCCCTTCACGGGGCCGGGCGCACCGACGAAGCGACGCTGGACGGCGACCATGCTGCCCGCCCCCCTACCGGAGGCGGGATGGCGACGGAGCGACTGTCCATGCGCAACACGCGAGAGATTCTCAGGCAGAAGTGGACGCTCGGCCGGAGCCACCGCGAGGTGGGCCAGGCGGTCGGGGTGTCCATCGGCGCGGTCTCGGGGGCGATCGCTCGCGCGATCGCGGCCGGGCTCGACTGGCCGGCGGTGCAGGCGCTCGCGGACGACGCGCTGGAGGCGAAGCTCTACCCCTCAGTGGCGGCCGCCAGCGATCGCCCGACGCCGGACTGCGCGTACATCCACATCGAGCGCCGGAAGACGGGCGTGACGCTGGAGCTGCTCCACCTCGAGTACCTGGAGAAGCACCCGAGCGGATTTCGTTACACGCAGTTCTGCGAACGGTACCGCGAGCTGGCTCGACAAGCGGCGCCTCACGATGCGCCAGGAGCACCGCGCCGGCGAGAAGCTCTTCGTCGACTACTCGGGGAAGAAGCCGCACATCGTCGATCCGAAGACCGGCGTGGTGATCGAGGTCGAGCTCTTCGTCGCGGTGCTCGGCGCCTCGAACTACACGTTCGTCGAGGCGACGCTGACCCAGCGCGGCCCCGACTTCATTGCGAGCCACGTCCGGGCGCTCGCTTTTCTCGGCGGCGTCCCGGTCGGCGCCGTCCCGGACCAGCTCAAGAGTGGCGTCGTCGTCGCCTGCCGGTACGAGCCTGGGATCCAGCGCACGTACGAGGAGCTTGGGCAGCATTACGGGACCGCGATCCTGCCCGCGCGCCCTGCGCATCCGCGCGACAAGGCGAAGGTCGAGGTCGCCGTGCTCATCGCGCAGCGGTGGATCTTGGCGCGGCTCCGCCACCAGACCTTCTTCTCGCTCGATGCGCTGAACGAGCGGATCGCCGAGCTGCTCGAGGAGCTGAACGATCGGCGGATGCGCGTCTATGGCGCGAGCCGGAGAGAGCTGTTCAACCGGCTCGACCAGCCGGCGCTGAAGCCGCTGCCGACAGAGCCCTTCGCGTACGCGGAGTGGCGCAAGGTGCGCCTCAACATCGACTACCACGCCGAGGTCGATCACCACTTCTACTCGGCGCCGCACGCGCTCGTGCACGAGCAGCTCGAGGCGCGGTTCACCGCGATCACCATCGAGCTGTTCCACAGGGGAGAGCGCGTCGCCTCTCACCTGCGCAGCTACCAGCGCGGGGGCACACGACGATCGACGAGCACATGCCGAAGTCGCACCGCGAGCACGCGGAGTGGTCGCCGTCACGCATCGTCGGCTGGGCCGAGACGATCGGGACGAGCACAAAGGCGCTCGCCGAGGCGATCCTTGCGGAGCGCCGCCATCCTGAGCAGGGCTACCGCTCGTGCCTCGGAATCCTCCGGCTCGCCAAGCACTACGGCAAGGAGCGGCTCGAGGCCGCGTGCGCCCGCGCATTCGCGGTGCGCGCCCGGTCGTACCGGCACGTCGAGTCGATCCTCAAGAACAACCTCGACCGCATCCCGGTCCCGGCGAAACCACCGGCGGCCGGTCCACCCCGTCGACCACGAGAACATCCGCGGCGGCGACTACTACAACTGAGAGGAAGAGCGTGCTCACAGAACCGACGATGGAGAAGATCCGCGCACTCGGGCTCGCCGCATTCGCGGCGGCCTGGACCGAGCACCAGAAGGACCCCGACCTGCAGAAGCTCACGTTCGATGAGCGGCTCGGGCTGCTCGTCGACGCCGAGTGGCTGCACCGCGAGAACAAGCGCCTCGCGCGCCTGCTCCGCGCGGCGAAGCTCAAGATCGGCAGCGCCTGCATCGAGGGCATCGAATATCCGGCGCGCCGCGAGCTCGAGAAGTCCGTGATCGCCAGCTCGCGTCCTGTCGATGGATCGAAGAGCACCAGAACGTCGTCATCACCGGCATGACCGGCACGGGCAAGACCTACGTCGCCTGCGCCCTCGCCCAGCAGGCGTGTCGGAATGGGCTCCGCGCGATCTACCGGCGCGCGACGCGCCTCAACGACGAGCTCACGCTCGCCCACGCCGATGGCACGTACACGCAGCTCCTCGGCCGCCTCGCGCGCGCCGACGTGCTCGTCATTGATGATTGGGGCCTCGCGCCGCCCGAGGATCAGGAGCGGCGCGACCTCCTCGAGATCTTCGAG
Organism: uncultured delta proteobacterium; assembly: GCA_963736795.1. Lineage (GTDB taxonomy): Bacteria > Myxococcota > Myxococcia > Myxococcales > Anaeromyxobacteraceae > Anaeromyxobacter. The sequence continues at coordinate 411,886 of CAVTRF010000006.1, forward strand.
GACCGCTACGGCACGCGCTCGACCATCATCACCAGCCAGGTCCCGCCGGCGAAGTGGCACGACCATCTCGGCGACCCAACAATGGCCGACGCGATCTGCGACCGCGTCCTCCACAACGCTCACCGCATCGTGCTAAAGGGCCCCTCTCGACGGAAGAAGGAGGACTCCGCCGCCACCAAGTGACCCACCAGCGTCGCTTCGCTCCGTTCACGATGGCCGATCTGAGCGATCACGATGCCGCGATCGGCGTTCACGTTGGCCGGAA
>CAVTRF010000007.1:0-224777 GCA_963736795.1 uncultured delta proteobacterium
GGAGATAACAGCCCAGGCCCCACAGACGGACGATGGTGCAGGATTGACGAAGGATGTCCTTTCCTGTGATGCGCCCTTCATGCCGAGGAGCTGGTGCATCCGGGATGCCGTTCCCGAGCCGCCTTGCTGTCAGCGCTCCGGGAGCTCGACGCCAGAATGGTGCGTCCTCCGCGCTGCTCAGCTGCGCTGGGCGCGCGAATCCGGCAGCGTGCGGTCGATACCGTACTTCTTCACCTTCAGATAGAGCGTGCTCTTGGCGATCCCAAGGCTACGTGCCGCCACCGTCAGGTTCCCGTGGGCGGCGCCGATGGCTTCACGGATCAGCTGCTCTTCGGAGGCCTCCAGGGTCGTGCGCGAATGCGTGACCTTGTCGGCGGGCTGGCCGCAATCTCCTGCCGCGTGCCTCTGAATCTCGGCAGGCAGCGTGTCGATGCCCCAGGCATTCGCCGTGCGACATCAGGAGAATGCTCTCGATGACGTTGCGCAGCTCCCGCACGTTGCCCGGCCATGCGTACGCCTCCAGGCAAGCGACGGCGCCTTCCTCAGAGGTGAACTGCTCCGAGGGAATGCTCGCGCGCAAAGCGGTTCATGAAGTGCTCGGCGAGGATGCGGATGTCGCCCTTCCTGTCACGCAGCGGAGGAACGCGGAGCCGCTGGTCATGGCCACCCGGTAGAAGAGGTCCATACGAAATCGTCCGGCCGAGACATCGCCCCGCAGGTCGCGATGCGTGGCGGCCACCAGCCGGAAATCGGTCTTGCGTGGGCTGTTCTCACCCAGCCGATAAATCTCGCCCTGCTCCAGCACCCGCAGGAAATGCGGTTGCAGGTCGAGTGGCATCTCTCCGATCTCGTCAAGGAAGAGCGTGCCCCCGCTGGCTGCCTCGATCTTTCCGATCATCCCGCCGCGGCGCGCGCCGGTGAACGCACCGTCGGTGTAGCCGAACAGCTCGCTGGCGAGCAGCTCCCGTGACAGCCGCCACAGTTCGAGGCCACGAAGGGGCGGTCCTTCGCCCTTGCTGGACTGGTGAATGCCCTGCGCGAACAGCTCCTTGCCGGCGCCGGTCTCGCCGAGCAGCAGGACCGGCACGTTCGACTTCGCCAGTTGACGCGCCTTGTGCGCGGACTCGAGCAGCGAACGATCGCTGCCGATGAGCCCAGCGAACGCGTTCTGCCGTCGATCGGCGCCTGCGCATTGACCTTGTCCGTCCCGTGACGGGCTCCGCACGGGCGCGGCAAGGGGATGGTGAGCGAGCGACGGTCTCCGCTCGCCGCCGTCGATGACCGGCTGACCCATTCCGGTTGCGTCCACGCCGGCAGGTCGCGGCCGACTGCCCGCAGGGAGCGTCCGCCGCGCCCACTGCGGGCGCGGGGATGCGTCGGGGTGAGCTCAGGCTAGAGCCGCTTGCCCGCGCCGTGAGGGCCACGCTCGGCCGTCGTTGCCCTTGGCCGGATCCCCGCGATGGTCGAACACCACGACGCCGTCGAACGGGTCGCCGGACAGCTGCTTGATGCAGCACTCCAGCAGGCGGGTAGCGGCGCTCCATCTCCCGCGTGGCCATCCGATTCTCGATACTCTGGCGGTGGTGACCACCAGCGCCAGGCTGTGCCGGGTTCGACGTCCGAGGTCCCAAGCATCGATGACCCGGAGGATCTCGCCGTCGTGCGGATGACGGGTCACGGTCGCAGCACACGTCCAGCGCTGATGCCGGCGCGTAGTACTCGGCGGAATGGATCTGCACCGGTTGACCAATCTCCAGCGCCGTGCCGATGGCATTCTTGCCGCAGGGCTGACCTCGCTTCCAGTCGCGCCTGCCAGGAGGTGAATTTTCCCGCGGCGGCGATGGTCGCCGGATCACCCTCGAGGGTGAGGATCATCCCGTTCGGATCGGCGAGCGCCATCACGGTGCCCGTCTCGGCCAGGAAGTTCTTGGCGTGTGCCATGACCGGCGCGCGAGGTGAGCAGCTCGCCGTATGCCGTCACGCAACGAGTCAAGGCCGTCATCGGGCAGCGGTGGCGGTGCCTGACAGTCGCGGATTCACCTGCGCTTGGAGGCAGCGCTGCCAGGAGACGTCGATGAGGTAGCGCAGCGAGTTCGGACGGCGTGTCGCCTCCACTCAGGAGGCGTTCCCATGCAGACATGATCCCGGTGGTTACCCGGTTCGAACATCTGGCTGGTTTCCAGCAGGTCCATGATTCGTCTCCTCTGGCGTTCCACCGGGCGCCAGCCCGCACGAGTTGCACCGACCAGAGGCCTTCCTCCCGGGGCCCAATTCATCGCACCTAACGGACTGCGGCATGGGGTCGCAGCGAGAGACGAACGTCCGAGAATCGGACGGGCAGACGAGATGGTACGATTTTCGAACGCGAGCCCTGTTGGGCCAGTCGAACGGACGCTCGGCCCGCGGGGCTCCGCGGCAAGAGGAGGCGAGCAGGCGAGGACCGATGTCTCCGGAATCCGTCACGGATTGGTTCCGCCGGTCCGTGACTTTCTTCGTAGAGCGAAAGCGGTAAAATGTCGCACTCGAGAACTGGCCGCTGGCGTGCGCGAGCCGGAGAGGGAGGCCGCTCCCGTTAACGGTGCCAGCGCCGTCGCGGAACTGGTTTCGTTCGCCCGCCTCGGGCACGACCGCGACGTGGCCGGCCTGGGAGCGGCTCGTACGGGGTGGCGACCCTGGGCGGGACTCGCTTCGCTCGGTCATCGCGCAGTCCTGGCTCCGCTGCCGCGAAGGCGCGTGGCTCCGGCGCTCCTCCAGGCCCGCCGGGCGCGCTGGACGACGCCGAGCTCCGGACGCACCGCGAGCGTCATCGGACCCTCGTCGAGGCCGGCGCGCCGGTGATGTCCGCCGCGCGGGACTTTCTCTCCGACTCGGGAAGCGTCCTGCTCCTCACCGACGCCCGCGGGTCATCGTCGGCGTCGAGGGCGACCCGGACACGCTGCGCGGGCCAAGGAAATCGAGCCGTTCCCGGGGCGCCCTGGAACGAGCTCGCCACCGGCACCAACGCGATCGGGACCGCGCTCGCAATCGGGCAGCCGGTCCAGGTCCACGGCGCCGAGCACTTCTGCGAGGGCATCAAGCACTGGACCTGCTCGGCTGCGGCGGTGCACGATCCCTGCGACGGCCGCATCATCGGCGCGCTGGACGTATCGGGCGCGAGCGGCAGCTACAGCCGGCAGAGCCTCGCCTTCGTCGTCTCCGCGGCGACCCAGATCGAGACCGGCCTGAAGCAGCTCGAGCTGGCCCTGCGTTTCCGGATCCTCGAGCGGTGCGTCGTCCCCTTGTCGACGGCGCACGCCGAGGGCGTCGTGCTGTTCGACCGTCGCGGCTTCGCCCTCAAGGCGAACGAGCACGCGGCGGCGGCGCTGGCCGCGCGCGGCAAGACGCTGGCTGACGGAAGCGCCCTCCGGGTGGAGACGTTCAACCTCGAGGCCCTCGGGACGCCGCCCCCGCTGCCCGACTGGTTGCCCGCGGCGCGGGTGGAGCGCGTGATCGACGGCGGCGAGCGGATCGGCACCCTGGTGGTGCTGGCGTCGGACGGCGCCCGCCGGTCCAGGACCGCGCGCGCCCAGTCGGAGCAGCGTCCTCAGGGCCGCGATGGTTTTGGGGATATCGTCGGACCGAGCGCCGCTCTCGGAGAGGCGGTCCGGCGGGCGAGGATGCTCGCCCGCGTCCGCACGCCGGTCCTGCTGCTCGGGGAGACGGGGGTCGGGAAGGAGCTCTTCGCGCGCGGGATCCACCGCAGCGGAGACGCGGCAGCTGCGCCGTTCGTGGCGGTGAACTGCGCGGGCTTCGCGCGCGACCTGCTGGCGAGCGAGCTCTTCGGTTACGCCGACGGCGCCTTCACCGGAGCGAGGCGCGGCGGCATGGCCGGGAAGCTGGAGGCCGCCGGGGGAGGGACCCTGTTCCTCGACGAGATCGGGGAGATGCCGCTCGAGCTGCAGGGGCACCTGCTGCGCGCTCTGGAGGCCGGCGAGATCTGCCGTGTCGGCGAGAGCCGGCCCCGCAAGGTCCAGTTCCGGCTGATCTCCGCGACGAACCGGGACCTCCGCGGCGAGGTCGCAGCGGGCCGGTTCCGGATGGATCTCTTCTACCGGGTGGCGGTGACCAGCCTCAACATCTCGCCGCTCCGTGAACGGCCCGAGGACATCGCGCCGCTGGCCGAGAGCTTCCTCCGGGGATTCGCCGAGGAGCGCGAGGGCGCACGCTGCCTCTCCCCCGAAGCGCTCGCCGCCCTGACGGCGTACGCCTGGCCGGGGAACGTCCGCGAGCTGCGGAACGTCATCGAGGCGATGCGGCTCGAGTCGGAAGAGGACTCGCTCGGCTGGGAGGAGCTACCGGAAGAGCTCCGCGCGTCCGCCCCCGCCTCGCCGCGGGGGCGTCCGCAGGAGGCGGAGACGATGCTGCAGCAGGTCGAGGCGGAGGCCATCCGCGGTGCAGTCGCCGCGGAGGCCGGGAACCTGTCCCGGGCGGCTCACCGGCTCGGCATCGCGAAGAGCACGCTCTACGCCAAGATCAGGAGCTACGGGCTCTCCGGGGAGCTGGTACGCGTCCGGGAAGGCCGAGGCCTGGCGCCCGGAAAGTAACCCCTCACCTGGTTCTCCTGAGGACCGTGACACAGTTGGTGACGCCCGAGCCTCCGATGTTGAACGAGACGCCGACCTCGGGTGCTCTTCCGTTCAACGTCGCTCCGATGGGTTCACCGCACAGCTGCTGGTAGAGGAACGCGTGCATGGAGACCCCTGTCGCGCCGACCGGGTGCCCCTTCGCCTTCAGGCCGCCCGAGAGGTTCACGGCGCAGCGCGGGTCGTCACGCGTGAAGCGACCGTCCAGGTAATCGAAGCCGGCTCTGCCGTCCCGGGACAGCCCGAGCGCCTCGGTGGTCAGGAGCTGCGTGATGGTGAAGCAGTCATGCACCTCCGCGAGATCCACGTCAGCGACGGTGATCCGTGCCTCGGCGAAGGCGCGATGCACCGCTTCCTTCCCGGCCAGCAGCTCATGCAGGTTGCTCCGCGCCGAGAGCGCGAGCCGCTCGTTGACGTGCCCGATGCCCGCGATCTCGATGGCCCTCTTGCCGGCGCGCTTCGCGTCGTCGGTCCTCATCGATCACGACCGCGGCAGCGCCATCCGTGATGAGCGAGCAGTCGTGGAGGCGCAAGGGCGCGGCGATCTGCGGATTCTTCTCCCGCGGCAGCCGCATGATGGCTTCGGCCGTGAAGAGCGCGAGCCTGTCGCTCGGGCCACCCTTGCCGAAGTGAGCGAGCGGATTGTCGACACCGTTCGTGTAGCCGAGCGCGGCGACGGTCGCGAGCATGCGCTCGAGATCCGCGTCCGTGAGCTTGTGGTGGTCCCGATAGCCCTGGGCATACCTGGCGAACAGGGAGGGGAAGCTCAGGCCCTTACCGCCCTCCTCGGGCCAGTAGGAGCAGGTCGCGAGGGCATGCGTCACTCCCTCGGTATCGAGGAGGCTCATCTTCTCCGCGCCGACGACGAGCGCCACCGCGGCCCTGCCGGACTCGACCGCGTAGAGCGCGTCGTAGAGGGCAACCGAGCCCGAGGCGCACGCATCCTCGCAGCGGGTCATGGACTTGAAGCGGAGCCCCTCGGGATCGATCTCGGTCGCGAATGAGGCGAGGTGCTCCTGGTTCGTGAAGAGCCCGGGCGCGCAGGAGCCGACCCAGACTCCGTCGACGTCGCGGCCCTCGACCCCAGCATCTGCGAGGGCTCCCCTCCGCCTCGATCACGAGCTCGTAGATCGACGTCAGGTCCGCGACCTCGCCGGTCTCACGGTTCTTCTTGGCCCAGGACCCGAACTTCGTGTTGTGCGCGCCGACGATGCTGACCTGGCTCACGATGTGCCTCGCTCGCGTCGACTCTGCACGAGCTCGATCACGACCGACTGGCAGCTCTCCGGATGGACGAATGCGACTCGCGCCCCATGAGCCCCGGTACGAGGAGTCCTGTCGATCATCCGGAGGCCACGTGATTCGCATCTCTCGATGGCCGCCTCGACGTCTTCCACCTCGTACGCGACATGATGAATCCCGGGCCCGCTGCGCTCCAGGAACTCAGCCACCATTCCGCTGCTCGACGTGGGCTCCAGGAGCTCGATCCTGGACTCGCCGATCCGGAAGAACGCGACCCTGACCTGGTATCCGGCGACCTCCTCGACCCCCTCGCAGGCGAGACCCAGGACGTCTCGGTACAAGGGGATCGAGTCCCCCAGCGAGCGCACGACGATGCCGATGTGGCTGATCTTCTCGAGCATGGTGCTCCTCACGACATCCTGAACGGGCATCCGGTGGCCGCCCTGACCTCGTCGACGGATGCCGCAAAGGGCGACAGCTCGATCAGGGTCAAGCCGACTCCGCGAGTGACCGCGAACACCGCGAGATCGGTGACGAGGAGATCGACGCACTCCTTCCCGGTCAGCGGAAGCGTGCATTGCTCGACCACCTTCGGAGAGCCGTCCTTGGCCGTGTGCTCCATCGCGACCACCAGCTTCTTCGCGCCGTAGACCAGGTCCATCGCGCCGCCCGGTCCCTTGATCAGGGCGCCGGGAATGACCCAGTTGGCGAGGTCGCCCTTGCGGCTGACCTGCATGCTTCCGAGGACCGACATGTCGATGTGCCCGCCCCGCACCATCCCGAACGACTCGGCAGAGTCGAAGAAGCTGGCGCCCGGGATGGCGGTCACGGTCTGTTTCCCTGCGTTGATGAGATCCGGGTCCAGCTCGCTTTCCGCGGGGAACGGTCCCATGCCCATCAAGCCGTTCTCGGAGTGGATCGTGACGGCGATCCCATTCGGCACCATGTTCGCGATCAGGGTCGGGATGCCGATCCCGAGGTTGACGTAGTCTCCGTCCTTCAGCTCCTGGGTGATGCGCCTCGCGATCCACTCGCGCCGCTCGTTGCTCTTCAACCCGGTGCTGCTCCCGGCGACCGTGGCGATCTCGATCGGCTTCTCGTAGTGGTCGCCCTGGAAGATGCGATGCACGTAGATGCCCGGCAGGTGAACTTCCTCGGGGGCGAGCGCGCCCACGTCCACGAGCTCCTCCACCTCTGCGATGGTGATTCTTGCCGCCTTCGCGCAGAGCGGGTTGAAATTTCGCGCGGTCTTGTTGAAGACCAGATTGCCGGCTCTGTCGCCCTTCTGCGCCTTCACGACCGCGAGGTCCACGGTGATGCTCTCCTCGAGCACGTACGGACGACCCTTGAAGGACTCGATCCGCTTCCCTTCTGCGAGTGGGGTGGCGTAGCCGGTCCTGGCAAAGAACGCCGGGATGCCGGCGCCGCCGGCGCGGAGCTTCTCGGCCAGGGTTCCCTGCGGCGTGAACTCCAGCTCGAGCTCGCCGTCCAGGTACTGCCGCTCGAAGATCGGATTCTCCCCGACGTAGGAAGACACCATCTTCTTGATTTGGCGGGTCTGCAGCAGCAGCCCCAGGCCGAAGCTCGGCAGGCCGCAGTTGTTGCTGACGACGGTGAGCCCCCGCACTCCGCTCTCCCGCAAGGCGAGGATCAGCCTCTCCGGAATCCCGCACACCCCGAACCCTCCCGCGGCGACGGACATCCCGTCGAACACGGCACCTCGGAGCGCGTCCTCGGCCGAAGCGAATACCTTGTCCATTGCGATCGCTCCCTGGTAGGCGATGCGTCTCCGGGGCCGGGCCCGAAGGCCCGGCCCCGCCCGATCAGTCGGCGCGCTCCGGAAGCGGCAGGTTCACCCAGTCCTTGTAGAAGGACTCGATGTTCGGCTCGAAGTCGTGGATCACCGGGTACCACGGGGTCGGGGCCTCGACGTCGTGCATGGTCCCGCACTCCGGGCAGTAGTACTCGCGGTACACCTGCCACTGCGTGTCCGGCGCCATCAGCCTCGGATAGACCTCGTGCATGGCCTCTGCCGTGTCGCGCACGAACACGACGGCGTTCAGCTTCCAGTTCTCGCGGTAGTCGCCGAACTCGTGGCCGCACCCGCACTTCGTGACCCACCGCTTCGTCTTCTTCGCCTGGGCGATGAAGAGGTGCGGCCCCAGCGGAAGGATGATCCGGTCATCCCAGGGCACCTTCGTCTGGAGCACCTCGATGTAGAGGCGGAAGCGATCCTGGTCCTTCGGGGTCGCCAGCATCCGCATGGTGGTGTTCCAGTCCAGCTTGCCTTCCACCAGGTAATTGACCTGCTCCTTCGTATAGACGGACATTTCAGTCTCCGAGAGTTGGGATTGGCAGGGGCGAGGCTCGGCCCGGGGTCACTCTTCGACCAGCGTCACGGTCCGGACGTCGGGAAGCTTCGACAGGTCCATCCGGTAGGTGGAGCCGAAGGACGGCACCCCCAGCTCGGACTCCGGCAGCTCCCACTCCGCGGGCAGGCTCCAGAACGACTTGAACTCGTTCTTGAACTTCTCGCTCAGACCGAAGCTCGTCGCGAACATGTGGCGCACCTGCGGCGAGGCATGCTTGGTCAGGATCCGCTCGCGCTCCTCCTTCATCCACTCCCGGGTGGGGACGGCACGGGCGAGCCGCTCCTTGCGGATCTCCGCGCGGCGGGCGGCCGTCCTGGACGCGTCCACCGACCAGACCTGGTGCTCGTCCTGGGAGAGGACGACCCCGTAGACCTTCTCGGCGAACTCGGGCAGCACGAACCGGCTATTGAGATCGTTCGCGATCGCCTCCACCTCGCGATCCAGCGGATCGCCGAAGCCCGGCCCGCCGCGGATGTAGTTGAGGTACAGGTCGTGATTCTCGAAGATGCTCTCGGTCGACATGCACTGCTGGTCGCGCTTGACCTGCGCGGTGGCGCCGATGTGACGCTCGTAGTCCGGTTCGGTCGGGTTCCGGTCGCCGCCGAGCGGCAGCGACAGCCCCTGGTCGATGCGCGCCGCGAGGTCGGTGGCGTGGGCCTCGAAGCGGTAGCCGGTGGCGGACGGGTAGCCGCCCATCAGGCCCCAGTCGCTGTTCATGTAGCCGTTGCCCATGAAGTACATGGTCCAGTCCTGGGCCTTCCACACCATGCGCAGGGTCTCGAACCCGCAGCCGCCGCGGTACTTGCCGTAGCCGCCGGAGTTGGTCTTGACGTTGCGCCCGAGATACAGGAGCGGCTCGGCCATCTCCCAGATCTCGATGTCGCCCATGTCGCCTTCCGGGTTCCAGATGGCGGCAGCGTGGTTCAGGCCATCCTTGATGGCGCAGGCGCCGGTTCCGGTCGCGGCCGGCTCGAAGCTGTTCACCGCGTGCACCTCGCCGTCCTGGTTGATGCCGCCGCCCTGCAGCCAGTTGGAGGTGTTGGCGTTGCCGGCGTTGACCTCCTCGAGATAGCCGCGGCTGAAGTAGGACTGGCTCAGTCGCGCGCCACATCGCCCGTCCACGCCGACACCAGGAAGTGCCAGGCGTAGGCGTGCGCCGTCCGGCGGTCGTCCGGGTTCATCCAGGTGCCCTTGGGCAGGCGGAACTCGGTCGCGTAGTAGGCGCCGTCGTTGATGCGCTGGGTCGGCACCAGCGTCTGGGTCATCATCACCCAGATGCCGCTGGTGAACGCCACCTGATTGGCGTTGTAGCTGTGCCAGCCCCAGCGACTGGCGCCCTCGAAGTCGAGCCTCCAGGTGCCGTCGCCGCGGATGGTCATCTCCGTCGGCGCGTGCATGATGGTGTCGACCTTGCCGAAGGACGACGCGAGCCGCACGTCCTCGTGAGAGTAGGGCACGTCGACGAAGGCCACCTTGCGGTAGATGCCTGGGATGGTCATCGCCTTGAGCCGCGAGCGCAGCCCGCGCCGGCCCTCCTCGATGATCTCGTAGGCGAACTTCTCGTAGGCCTCGAGCCCGTCCGCCTCCAGCACCTCCTCCACCAGCTTCCGGATCATGTGGCACCCCGCGATGCGGGTGCGCTCGTCGAGGATCCAGTACTTGGTGGTGCGCACGTTGCGCTGGCTCTCGTGCAGCCAGTCGCGGAGCGGCACGTCGTTGATGCCCGTCTTGCGGCAGGTGACCTGCAGGCCGTCGCCGAAGCGCGACACCTGACCGGTCGACATCGAGCCCGGGCTCATCGCGCCGAGATCGATGACGTGCGTGACGCCACCGACCCAGCCCACCAGCTTGCCCTTCCAGAAGATCGGGACGATCGTGCTGATGTCGCAGGGGTGCACGTTGCCGATCGAGCAGTCGTTGTTGGTGAACATGTCACCCGGATCGATGCCCGGGTTCGACTCCCAGTCGTTCTCGATCATGTACTTGATCGCGGCGCCCATGGTGCCGACGTGGATGATGATGCCGGTGGAGGTCAGGACGCAGTCGCCGGCGGCGTTGTAGAGCGTGAAGCAGAGCTCGCCTTCCTGCTCGACGATCGGCGACGCGGCGATCTTCTTCGCGGTCTCCCTGGCGTGGACGAGCCCGCCGCGCAGCCTGGAGAACATCTTCTCGTAGTGGATCGGGTCGCTGTCCTTCAGCTCGAGCTTCCGGAGCCCGTTGTAGAAGCCGGTCTCCTTCGTCCGCGCCAGGACCTCGTCCCGGTGTTCCTTGAGGGTCTTGCCGTTGCCGAGCAGGTCGGGAGAGCAGAGTCACGTCTGGCGTTCTTGTTGAGGGCGTCCATTGCGGGCTCCTATTTCACTTCCTTGAGGTGGAACAGGCGGTGGCTGTCGACGTGGGTCTCGAAGCCGGACGGCACGACGAAGGTGGTGGCGGGAGATTCGATGATGGCTGGACCGACGATGCGATTGCCCGCCTTCAGCGACTCCATCTGACCAGACCTGCGCGTCCTCCCACTTCTTGTGGCGATAGAAGGGGCGCTTGCCGATGTAGGCCGCCTTCGGCGGCGTCGGGCCGGCCATCGGCTCCTCGGGCAGGACGGGCTTCTGCGTCATCACGCTGCCGCGCATGATCGCGCCGGTCACCCCGAAGCCGAGCTCGGGCGAGCGGGCCGCGCTGGCATAGACTCGCGCATAGGTCTCGTCGAAGGCGTGGACCAGCTTGTCCCAGTCCTCGACGTCGACGGCGCCGGTGATGGGCGAGTCGATCTCGAGGTCGTTCAGCTGGCCCATGTACTGCATGCGATAGCCGGGCCGTAGCAGGACGTCCTCCGGCTTGAAGCCATTGATGATGAACTCCTCGACCACCTTTGCCGCGAGCTCCGCCCAGGCCTCCGGCAGGGTCTTGCAGGCCTGGCAGCTTGTCCGCGTCCGAGGCATCCGGCGCCACGGCGATGTCGACGCTCTTGTCGTAGCGGTACTCGAAGTCGGCGCAGGCGCAGCCGAAGGCGGAGAAGCCCGCCGCCCAGGCCGGCACGATCACGTCCTTGAACCCGAGGCCCTCGGTGTAGCCGTAGGTGTGCACCGGACCGGCGCCGCCGTAGGAGAAGCAGACGAAGTCGGTCGGGTTGTAGCCCTTGGCGCTGATGTTGGCGCGCATGTACTCGCGCAGGTTCAGGTCGAGCAGCTCGATGACGCCGGCGGCGGCATCTTCGACCGAGAGACCGAGCGGGTCGGCGATCTGCTCCTTGAGGTGCTTGCGCGCGCGCTGCACGTCGAGCTTGATCGCGCCGCCGAGGAAGTTGTCGGGATTGAGGTAACCCAGCACCACGTGGCAGTCCGAGACACCGACACGGTATCCAGCCCGCTCTCCGGCCAGCACATGCCGACGCGATAGCCGGCGCTGTCCGGGCCGAGCTTGATCGCGCGGCTGTAGGGGTCGAGCCGGACGAAGCTGCCGGCGCCGGCGCCCACGGAATCCATCGCCACCAGCGGCAGCGACAGCACCAGGCGCGCCATGTCGGGGTCGGACTGGATGGCGAAGCTTGCCCTTGGTGATCAGCGCCATGTCGAAGCTGGTGCCGCCGATGTCGGAGCAGGCGATGTTGTCGTAGCCCAGCTTCTCGCCCAGGAACTTCGAGCCGATGACGCCGCCGATGGGGCCGGAGACGATGGTGCGGGCCAGCTCCTTCGCCTTCCAGCCGATGGTGCCGCCGTGGGTGGCCATCACGCGCAGGTCGAACTTGGCGCCGTGCTTCTTGAACCGGTCGCTGACCTTCTTCAGCGTCTGGCGCGAAGGCTCGGCCGCGTAGGCCTCGAGCATGGTGGTGTTCGTGCGGTGGCTTTCCTTGCGCGACGGGTAGTAGTCGACCGAGGCGAAGACCGGGATGTCGACGCCCAGTCGCTTCAGCTCGTCGCGGCAGAGATCGCGGGCGCGCTGCTCGCTCGTGCTCGTTCTTGTGCGACTGCAGCAGGCAGATGACGATCGCCTTCGAGCCGCGCTCCACCAGCTCGCGCGTGGCGCTGGCGCACCTCGTCTTCGCGCAGCGGGATCACGATCTCGCCCTGGACATCGGTGCGCTCGGTGACGCCGCGGGTGCGCGACAGCGGCACCAGGGGCTCGTCGTAGCGGTGGGTGTTCAGGTGGATGCGGTCCTCGAGCGCGTAGCCGAGGTAGCTCTGCGATCGCGCGGCCCATCGAGTGGACGTGCTCGAAGCCGCGGTTGCACGATCAGGCCCGACGTCGAGGCCCTTGCGCTGCACCACGCGGTTCAGCATCGCGGTGCCCGAGTAGACGCAGGTCACGCAGCTCGGGATAGACGTCGTCGACCTCGCGCCCCAGTGCGGCGAGCGCGTCGACGCGACGAGTTGTAGATGGCCAGCGATTCGTCGCCCGGATTGCTCTGCGCCTTGCCGACGACGAACGGCCGTCGTCGCGGACGAAGAAGGTGTCGGTCATCGTGCCGCCGGCATCGATGCCCATCACCTGCACCGCTGAATGATTGCGCTTCATCTCCATGTCTCCCTGGGTGGGTGTGTATCTGCCGTTTGGCAGACACGGGACCGACGAGTTCGTGTGCACCACGACCCCATCGCAACCGACGTGCCATCGGGTCGACCGGCCCTGGCCAGGGATAACTGCCTGAGTCTCCGCGGTGGTGGCCTCGCACCGGGGCCAGGCCCGTACTGCGCGTGCATCCGAGTATCGGACGGCCGAGACGCAGCGGCCGATAATCAGATTGATCATCGCGGCGTCAGGACGCCCGAGTACCTGGCGACGAAGCTCGAACGCCTGTCCGAGGCGCGGCCCTCCCGACCGTCGTGTCTGAGGGGGCGTTTCGGCGATTGCGTTCTCCCGCCAAATTACGCCGCTGGCGGGCCACTCCCGATTTCCGCCGTCAGTACGGCCATGTAGGATGCGTTCACTCGGATGCCGCCCCTCATCGATACCGTCTCGCCCGCGCCGAGGCGAGGCTCGGAGAGCTGGACTCCGAACGCGAGCAGCTGCGCGCTCGGATTGAGTCGCTGCGATCCGAGCTGCGGGCGCAGCCGTCCATCCCCGCGATAATCGCACCGTCTCCGGCGCGTTCGACTGCTCCCGTCCCGACGAACCAGGCCGACAAGGTCGCGCTCTTCCGGTTTCTGTTCCGCGGCCGCGCGGACGTGTACCCGAAGCGGTGGGAGAATTCCCGCACCGGGAAGTCCGGCTACGCTCCTCATTGCGTGTCCTGGTTCGGGAAGAGGCGGTCGTAAGAGGCCATTCCGATCGTGGACCGGCGACTCATCGCCTCCGTCAACAGGTACGAGGCCATCTGCCCCGCGCGGTGGTTTCGGCAACCTCATCGCCCTGCCACTCCAGCGCGCAGCCCGGAACGGCGGCAACACCGAGTTCCTCGACGACGCGTTCGCACCAATCCCCCATCAGTGGGCGTATCTGTCCCGGGTGCCCCGGATCGCTCCGGATGCCGCGAGCCTCGTCGCACGCGAGGCGCTCCGTCGAGGGCGAGTGCTCGGCGTCCGGTTCGCGCCGGTCACCGAGGACGATGCGCCCTGGTCTCGGCCACCGTCGCTCGTGCGGGAACGGGCCGCGATCCCGGGTCCCCTCCCCTCGGCCCTCGATGTCGTCCTGGCTCAGCGCGTGTTCGTCGCACGAAAGGATCTCTCCCCAGCCCTTTGCACCGAGATGCTCCGCCTTGCGTCCTTCCAGAACCCGGTGTTCTTCGAGAAGCAGGCGATGCGTTTCTCGACCGGAGGCATTCCTCGGGTCATCACGTGCGCCGAGGAGTCGGAGAAGCACGTCTCGCTCCCTCGGGGATGTCTTGGTGACCTCGAGGAGCTCGCGTCGGCACACGGCATCCGCATCGCAATCAAGGACGAGCGAACCAGAGGACGCCAGCTCGATGTGGCGTTCCGGGGGCGTGCTCTCGGCCGAGCAGCCGCGGGCCGTGAATACGCTCGTGCTCGTCCACCGCAAGCCGCTCGTCGATCAGTGGGTCGAGCGGCACTCGGCATTTCTCGGGCTGGATCGGCGTGACATCGGCGTCATCGGGGGAGGGAAGCGCAAGCCGACCGGGCGGATCGACGTCGCAATGATCCAGAGCCTCGTCAGGAAGGGGCGCGTCCAGGACCACGTCGCCGACTACGGCCATGTGATCGTGGACGAGTGCCACCACGTGTCGGCGGTCTCGTTCGAGCGCGTCCTCTCCGAGGCGAAGCGTTCGCCGCTCGTTCTGACGGAGCGGAGAAACCACCTGGACCTCCTCGCAGACGGACTGAGGCCGGCCGCACGCCACCTCGTCGTGCTGCATGGCGGGATGAAGCCGCGCGAGCGACGGGACGCTCTGGCTCGCCTCGCAGAGATCCCGGTCACGGAGGAGCGGGCCGTGATCGCGACGGGGCGCTACATCGGCGAGGGGTTCGACGATTCCCGCCTCGACACGCTGTTCCTAGCGATGCCGATCGCGTGGAGAGGCACCCTCGTCCAGTACGCAGGCCGCCTCCATCGGCGACACGCGGGCAAGGCGAAGATCCGGGTCTACGACTACGCGGACGGCCGGGTTCCCGTTCTCGCGAAGATGTTCGCGAAGCGGCGCCGTGGGTAAGAGGCGCTCGGATTCGAGCAAGCGGACGAGTCTCCGCCATCGGCACCGCGGGAGCTCGAGATCGACTATCGCGGATGAGCAGGGGCGGGCCGAGCGCGCGAGTCCAGCAGCGCCGCACGTCAACCCGGACGAACGTCGAAGCCTGCTGCGAGCCCGCGCCGCAGTCCGGCCAGGAGCGTCTCGGCAGTAGGAGGTCGCGCACGGCCCGCCGCGATACGGGCTGCGCTCCGCAGGAGGTCGCTCGGCCCGGAGATCAGGTTTCGCGCCTTGGTCTGGAAAGAGCGGACGTGAGCGGGGCTCATCGCGGACCGGAGCGCATCCCAGGCCTCCCGCATCTTGGGCGTCGCATCCGTGAACGCCGCGAACGTGTCGTGGAGGTACAGCACGTCCTTGGGCTGGCTCGAAGGGTGTCGCTTCCCGAGGACGAGCACCTTCTGGACGACGTAGCTCGCTGGGTTCGGGACGCGGATCGTCTGTGGCCGCGAGACCGGAAACCCGAGCTCGCGCGTGAGGGTGACCGCCCACGGCTTGACGAGCAGGATGTCGAGATGCCGCAGCTTCTGCGCGGTCACCCCTCCCACCTTCGCGGTCACGTCGGGGCGCCCGCCCCTCTTCACCTCGCCGCCCTCGAGCGGCGCGAGGAACTCGACGTAGAATCCGGACGTCTGGTCGCCCAGGGCGTACTCGGCAACGGGCGGGATGTGGTCGCCCGAGAGTCGCTGCTCGAACCCCGCGGCGACGAGCAGCTCCGGAATCGTCTTGCCGCGTACCCGCAACCTAAGCGGAGCGGCGATGTCGGCGTCCTCGGTCGTGAGCGGAGTAAACCCGAGCGGCGCCGCCTCGGGCGTCAGCGTGTACAGGTAGTGCGCCCAGCCACCGACGAAGACCAGGTCGTCAAGGTAAGGACCGAGCGCCTCGACCGTCCGCGCGAAGGCCTCGAGGTCCCGTCGGGGCGCGCTCACGGTTGCGGCTCCTTGGGGGCGAGCGCGGGACCGAGGACGCGCTTCCAGATGAACGCCGCCTGCTCCGCTCCGCGCGCGGGGTGGGGAGACACATCGAGCCAGCACTGGATCACGTCGGCGACCGGAACCCCCTCCGCCCGGACCACGGCCCGGAAAAGCGACTCCGGCCACCTGGCGACGCGGACGACCACATCATCGGGACGGCCGTTCTCGGCAACGGCAAGTCCCAGGCGTTCGAGCAGCTGCGGTTCCGAACGCCGAACATAGAGGTGCACCGGCGCACCGCGAACGTGCCCGACCCCGAGCGCATCGCACGCCGCGAAGAGCCCCAGGCAGGCGGATGGCGAATCCCCGTCTCCGGCCGCGTCGGCGAGTGAGCGCCGGAGTCGCTCGACCGGATTACGGCCGGGCAGGATCCAGACCGCACCGAACTCCCGCTGCGGCCGCATGGCCGCCGCCCGCCAGCGCGCGAGGAGCTCGGGGATCCGGACCGGGGCGCCGGACTGGTCGAGATAGCCAGCTGACCGGAGCCCCGCGAGGAGGCGCCACGCTGCGGGGCTCGAAGCATCGGCTTGAGCGGCGAGGTCCGCTGCGGAGCCGATCCGGGCCCGTGGGATCGAGAGCACCCGGGGCTCCAGCGGCTGCCCGACAAGAACCTTGAGCATCCACTGGTTCATGTCCGAGAAGAGATCCCGCGGCTGCGCCTGCGAGTGAGAGGCCCCACGCGCTCGGCGCGGCTCCGGCGAACCTGGCACGTCGTCCAGCCCTGGCGCGTGGAACTGAACGAGGCCGCGCTCGTCCACGTATCCGAACGGCTGGCCGGGAGCGACATCCGTGACGTACCGCTCGAGCGCGGACGCCATCGCAGGCGAGATGACCGGAGCTGCGACGACCGCGATGAACCTGCCGCGCGCACCGACGCGCGCTCTCCCGCTCAGAATCGCATCGGCGAGCAGGCCGCGCAGCACGATCTGCCTCGGCTCGCGGGCGTAGCGGAACTCGATGGGGAGTCGCCGCCCACCCCGAGAAGCCTGGAACTCGCAGCGGGGCCCTGCCTTCCCGCGAACGAGCTTCCATCCGCCAGCGCCCAGTGCGCCGGAGAGCTGTTGCAGGGCTCGTTCGGCATGGCCGAATTCGGCTCGGTTCGCGTCACTGCGGGCCATTTCCTGGCCAGGATAGATTTCCTGACCAGGATACGCAAGCTCCAGGGTCGATCGCCTCGATCGTCACGCGCGCGCCCTACTCGGTTGCGAGCGCGTCCAAGGCTGCTGACTCTGCTCTCCTCCGTCGCCGCTCGCGCGTCGCCCGCGTCGTCCGCCGCACACTCCAGCTCCTCCGCGCAGGCGACGAGCGCGGTCGCCATCAGCCGGCGCCTCCAGCGGTTCCACCAGTGTGCGTGGTCCATCGCTCGAGGGCGGCGAGGCGCGCGAGGCACGCGGCGACTCGCGTCCCGGAGTCCTGGCCTGCGGAGAAGCTCGTGACCTCGTAAGCGGTCTCGCGCATGGCGCTCAATCCCACGACACCCTGTAGATGGGCAGGCTCTGCCCGTCGGGCTCGCCTCCCGCGCCGCCGCCGACCTCGGTCAGGCACGGTCCCTCGCTCGCGACCGAGCGCTGACCGCTCACGCTGCCGTCGGAGTGAACCGTCGCGGGCGGCGGCGGGCACTGCTCGGGTGCCATCGAATGTCCTGCGGACGGATCCCACACGCGGTGCGTCATCTGGGCACTCCCTCGGACGCGCAGGACTGCGAGCGGTCCAGGGCGGGGAGTGTCGCGATCGCGATCTCGACTCGGCGCGGGTGGGCTGATCGACGAGCAGGACGTCACGATTCTGCTCGGGAACATGCATAGCGGCGACGGAGCCACGTTCCCCCACATTCGGCTCGGGAGCGTCGGCCCCCGGCACGCGGACCGTGTGAGCCCCAATGACCGAGGCGCGGGGAAGCGTGCGGCTGTATAAAGGACAGAACCCCACGGGACCAGCCGTCAGGCGCAGGAGCTTCCGTTCCTGCAGAGAGGATGTCTCATGTGGACTCCTACGAGGCGATCGTGATGCTGCTCGCAGTCACCGGTGCGCTCCTCCTCGCGATCGCCGCGAAGGAGCTCATCGCGCACCACCGGCTGAGGCCGGCGAGCGCGGCGCCTCGCCGGCGCGGATGAACGGCATCGACTGGCGCCCAGGAACCTGACGCCGGGCGCTTTGCAGGTCTCACGTCAGGCACGGCGGCGGGACGGCGACGAACGAAGAGCGGGTCGCCCGGGGGCGGCCCGCTCTTCGTTCACCGTGACGCCGGTCGACGGTTGCTCAGCTCACCTTCACCTGGATGCTCTTCGGCTTCGCCTCGGGCTTCTTCGGCAGGTGGACGACGAGCACGCCACTCTTCGACTCGGCGCGAATCTTCTCCGCGTCGATGCTCGCCGGCAGCGCGAAGGCGCGGGTGAACGTGCCGTAGCTGAGCTCGAGACGGTGGTAGCGCTCGCGCTGGTCTTCGTTCTCCAGCTTGCGCTCGCCTTTCAGCGTGAGCACGCCGTTCTCGAATCGGATGTCGACGTCCTTCGGCTCGACGCCGGCCAGCTCCGCACGCACGACGAATTCCTCGCCGTCCTCGAAGATGTCGCACGCGGGCGTCCAGCCGACCGACTCGCCGGCGCGGAACAGCGAGCGTTCGCCGCCCAGGGCGCGGTTCATCTCCTCCTCCACGCGGGCGAGCTCGCGGAAGGGGTCCCACCGGGTCAGCATGGCCATGACGTTTCCTCTCTTTCTTGGTCCGTTCTGTCATTGGCAACGTAAGACCGGCTTCGAGCCTGTCAAACGCAGCCCGCGTCCCGAGTGGCGTCACGACCCTTCGCAGGATCGCCAGGAGCTCGTCGGCGGCGAAGGTCCTGCTGAAGGCACCGGGGTGAACAGCGGATCGCCCTCCCCTCTCCCGAGCGCGCGCAGGAACCGCTGGTGGTGCGCGATGGCGGCGCGCACCGTCGGGAGCGATGGATAGGGCACGCCGTGCGCGCGGCACGCCTCGGCGACGATCCCCGCGAGCGCCGGGTAGTGCACGTGGCAGACGTCGGGCAGGAGGTGGTGCTCGATCTGGAAGTTGAGCCCGCCGAGGTACCAGCAGACGAGCCGGTTCGTGGGCGCGAAGTCCACCGTCGCGCGGACCTGGTGCTCCGCCCAGCCCGTGGCCATCCGGTGGCCGCCCGGACCCGTCCCGTGGAACTCGACCTCGGGCATGACGTGCGCGAGCTGGAAGAAGGTCGAGAGCACGACCCCGAGCGTCAGCGCGCCCGTGAGGAACGGGAGCGCGACCCAGCCGCTCCGGTGCACGAGCGCCGGGATCGCGATGGACCAGGCGACGAAGATCGCCTTCCCGCAGGCGAACGCTGCGAGCTCGCGCCCGCGCGGCCGCGCGAGCCGGAACTCCCCGATCCGGCCGCGCACGACGTCGACGACGTCGTCCACGAACCACCACTTGATCGCGATGAGCCCGTAGAGCGGCCAGGCGTAGACGTGCTGCCAGCGATGGAAGGCGCGGAGCCGCTGGGTCGGCGCGAACCGGAGGAGTGCGCCGGGGTCGATGGCCACATCCATCCCGTCGATGTTCGGGTACGTGTGGTGCAGGACGTTGTGCCTGAACCGCCACACGTACGAGCTCGCCCCGACGAAGTCGAGCGCCAGCCCCCACCACCAGTTCACGCGCGTGGATCGCGAGTAGGCGCCGTGGTTGGCGTCGTGCATGACCGAGAAGCCGATGCCGGCCATCGCGAGGGCGAGGGACAGCGTCAGGGCCGCCGCGAGCCACGCGGAGCTGCCGCCCCACAGGAGGAGGGCGGCGTAGGAGGCCGCGAACCAGCCCAGGATCGTCGCCGTCTTCGCGTGCATCGCGCCCGCGCCCCAGCGGGCGCGACCGGTCGCCTCGAGGTGCGCGCCGGCGCGACGCTTCACGGTCGCGTGGAACCCGTCGTCCCGAGGAAAGCGGACGCGGGGAGGGTTTCGGCTCATGGCACGGAACGTACGACCGCCGCATCACGCCCGTGTCACAGCGCGAGCGACCTGGACCGGCCCCGGTGGGCGAGCTCGCGGCGCACGCGCTGAGCAGGGAGACCGCAGCCCCGCCAGCCGGAGCGGGCAGCGCCTCCGCGACGATCAGACGGTCGGTGCGCCGAGCGCCCGCAGGTACGACAGCCGGTCCATCTGCTGCACCTCGAAGTAGCCACGGCGTCCACCCCACTCCGCCCACAGCACCGCCGGACCGCGCACCCAGACGACCGAGTGGCCGGGAACGCCGAGCTGGCGACGCTGCCTGCGGCACCACGCGCGGCGGGCGAGCAGATCCCAGACCGGGCGGACGAGGTGCTCCCGCGCCGACTCGACGATCTGCTTCAGGGTCAGGTTCTTCGGCGCGGCACGTCGGGGATCCTCGTTCATCGAGCTCTCTGTTCTGGCGTCGCGCGGTCGCGCACCCGTCGCGGGCCGCGCGCCTTCAAGGCGAGCGGCCGGTCGTCGTGGCACGAGGGCTGGCGCGGGTGAGTCCGCCGTGTCGCTCACGGCGGCCTGGAGACCGGCAGGCTTCACCGGGCGGTCCAGTATACCAGCCGCGCTCGCTGCGACGCGGGCCGCCCCCCGGCATCTTGGGGCCCCCGGCGGCTGTGGCGGACGTGCCGTCTCCTCGGGACCGGGAGTGGCCTCCGAGGTGACGCCGGTCGGCGTCAACGGGACGATGCCCCGCGAGCTGCCGAGCGTTCGCCGCAGTACGCCACGATGTCGTCGAGCACCCGCCGGACGGCGCGGTTCGCGGCTACGACCCCACCGTACGGGTCGTCGGAGGGGGCCTCCTCGACAGCCTCCACCTCGCGGGCCCCGAGCACGCGTCGCGACGGCACCTCCGAGAGCTGGACGCGGACCGTCAACCGCACTCGGCTCGGCGCTCCGTGAACTCCTGCTGCAGCCGCACAATCTCCGCGTCGAGCCGCAGCCCCGCAGCAGCGGCGCTGCGCGCCTCCGCGACCGACGCGAACGCCCCGCTCCGCTCGAGCGCCCGCACGAGCAGCGGGGCGAGCATGCGCGCGGGCGTGTCGACCCACTCGCTGCGCGTGAAGAATTCGAGCTCGTGCGACCGCTTCACGTACACGATGCGCGGGCCGTCGAATCCGGGCGCGGCGGTGGGCGGCGCGACGACCAGGGCAGGCCCCGCCCCTGCGACCGGCTGGCCCTCGACAGCCGCCTGCAGCTCGTACCGCGTCGAAGGCATCGAAGGACCGAGGGAGACACACCCGGACAGGCCGACCCCCACCGCACAGAGAGCGCCCGGAATCGCCGTGTGGCTCGCGCGCGCGCAGCTCATCTCACTCCCCGGGTCCTGGCGGCGGCTGCTGCCCTCCGAGGAGCGCTCCCCGGTTCCGCTCGAGCTCCCGCGAGAGGCGGCCGAGCGCCGCGGCCGCCTCGGTCATTTCGGCGATGAGTCGCTGCAGCTCGACGACCGAGTCGCGGTCGAGCTGCTGGACGGCCCGGCTCGCGCCCTGCGCCGCGCCCGAGACCTCGCCGACGGCGGCGCGCGTCGCCACTCCGACCTGGCTCACCTCCTCTGCCGCCCGCTCGACGGCCTCGGCGTCGCGTCCGATCCGCGCGACCAGCGCCGGCAAGCGCGCGCTCGTCTCGGCGGCGTGGCGCAGCGACTCCGCCGCGTCGCCGATGGCCGCGTCGACGTCGCCCGACCTCCCGGCGAATGCGTGCGCGAGCTGCTGCACGTCCGCGACGGTCCGCTGCAGCGCGATCCGCGTGTCGTCGCCGAGCAACGCGTTCGCGCTCCGGGCGGTCTCCCCGAGGTCGGCGAGGAGCGCCGTCACGCCGACCTCGAGGCGCCTCATCGTCGAGGGAGCGGTCCGGATGACGGGGTACGGCTCGCCGGGCGTCGGCGCGAGCGGAGGAGAGGCGCGACCGCCCCCGGACGAGGTCGACGGTCGCGATCCCGGTCAGCCCCTGGAACACCAGCACCGCGACCGTGTCCTGCGTGATCGGCGTGCCACGCGCGACCTCGAGCACGAGCCGCACCCGGTCGGGATCGCCGACGTCAATCGCAATCTCCCTCACGGTTCCGACGGGGACGCCGCGGAACGTCACCGGCGCACCGCGCCTCAGCCCGGAGACCGACTCCTCGAAGCGCGCGATGTACCGGTCGTGACGCTCGAGGGAGATGCCGCCCGAGGCGAGCCACAGCGCCACGACGATCGCCGACCGCGGTGAGCCCCAGCACGAAGGCGCCCACGAGGGCATGGTTCGGTCGCGCCCTCATCGCTGCTCCCTCTGCGCTCCGCCGCGGATGCCGGAGAAGTAGGACCGCACCAGCGGCTCGTCCGCCCTCGAGACCTCCTCCATGGTCCCGGCCGCGACGACGCGGCCTGCGCCCAGGAAGGCGACGTGGTCGGCGGCGTTCCAGAGGAGGCCGAGGTCGCGGGTGACCACGAACACCGTGAGCCCCAGCAGCTCGTTGAGATGTCGGATCAGCTCCTCGAACGCCCTCGCGCTCTCGGGATCGAGCCCCGCGCTGGGCTCGTCGAGGAACAGGAGCTCCGGATCGAGCGCGATCGCCCGCGCCAGGGCGGCGCGCCTGCGCATGCCGCCCGACAGCTGCGATGGGTACTTGGGCCCGGCGCTCGTGGGGAGCCCGACGAGCGCGATCTTCAGGGCGACGAGCTCGTCCAGGAGCGTCCGCCCGAGCCGGGCGCGCTCGCGCAGCGGGAGCGCGACGTTGTCGGCGACGGTGAGCGAGCTGAACAGCGCCGCACGCTCGAACACCACGCCGCAGCGCCGCCGCAGCGCGAGCGCATCCTCGTCGCCGAGCCCCACCACGTCTCGACCGAGCACCTCGATCGACCCCGAGTCCGGCCGATGCAGCGCGAGCGTCTGTCGCAGGAGCAGGGTCTTTCCGCAGCCGCTCGGCCCCGCCACCGCGAAGATCTTTCCGCGGCGGACCTCCAGCGTCACGCCGTCGTGGACCACGGCGCCCGCCGAGCCGCGTGTGGACGTCGCGGACGGCAAGGACGATCTCGGGCGAGGGCACGGGCGGCACGGCCATGGGTCAGATCCCGAAGCCTCTCGAGAGCACTCCGAAGAACGCGTCGGCGACGATCACCAGGAACATCGACTGGACGACCGCCGACCGTCGTGCGTCGCCCGACGCTGTCCGCGTCGTCTCCGGCGTGGAGGCCCTGGTAGCAGCCGACCGCGGCGACGAGCACCCCGAACACCGGCGCCTTGACGAGGCCGACGAGGTAGTCCGACGGGCTGGATCGCACGCGCGATCCGCCCGAGGAACTCACCCCGGTCGATCGCGAGCTCGGACCGCGCCACCACCATTCCCCCGGCGACGCCGAGGACGTCCGCAGGCACGGTGAGGAGCGGGAGCGCGATGGCGAGCGCCGCGATCCTCGGCAGCACGAGGACCTCGATGGGCGAGGCGCCGACGGCGCGCAGCGAGTCGATCTCCCCGGTGATCTTCATCGCGCCGATCTGTGCTGCGTACGCCGAGCCGGAGCGCGCCGCCGCGATGATGGCGATGATGAGCGGCGACAGCTCCCGCAGCATCGCGAGGCCGACCAGATCTGCGACGAGGATGCCGGCGCCGAACGGCCGGAACAGCGAGGATCCCTGGTGGGCGATGACGACGCCGATGGAAAGCGACAGCAGGGCCGCGGTCGGCAGTGCCTCGAAGCCGGCGGTCTGCACGTTCTGCAGCACCTGGCGCCAGCGGACCTGCGGCGCGCCCGTGAGCGCGCGCCTCGCGGTGACGGCCGTCTCTCCGAGGAAGTTGACGAGATGGTCGAGCTCGCGCGCAGCGCTCCACGCCTTGCGCCAGAGGTCCTCCACGACGCCCACGCGGGCGCGCCGGCGGCGGAGTCGAGCGGACGAACCCGGATGAGGGATCACGAGCTCGAGCATCCGCTGGTGCTCTGGGCGGAGCCGCAGGGTCACGGTGCGGCCGTCGCGCTCCAGGTCGTACGCGGTCCGGTGAAGCAGCCAGGCGCCCGCCGTGTCTATCGCATCCACACCAAAGGCGTCGAGCACCACCTCTGCGCCGGCGGGCCACGCGAGGCCGCTCAGCGCTTCCCTCCACGTGGCCGATGCGGTCCACCGTCCACGAGCCGAGGCAGCGCACCGCGCCACCTTCGACTCGGATCTCGGGTGACCCCGGGAAGGCCATCGTCCGTCCCGCGAGGACCGCACGACACGCGCCGGGCCTCGCGGTCCAACGCTAACGACGCGCTGCCCGAGACGCACACCGCGAGAACCCGGTCGAGATCCCGCCCGGCGCGCTGACGCCCCCGCCCACCGCGGTGCCATCGCCGGGAAGGAGCTGAATGTAGGGCGCCGACCCCGGGCTCGGCGGCCCCCGGACCGCGAGCGGACGGGCGAGCGCGTGACGCGCGGAGAGCAACCGGAGCCCGGCGGCGCGGCGACGCCGTCGCACTGACCCCGCTTCACGCTTGGCGCACGCGCTCCTCCTGCTCGAGGTGGCACTTCTTGTACTTCTTCCCGCTGCCGCAGTGACACGGGGCGTTCCTGCCGAGCCGGGGCGAAGAGGGCGGCCGCGGCACCGGCTTCGATGAGCTCTCCTCGAACGGGCCGAAGAGGGCTCCGGAGCTCCACTGCTCGTCGCGCCACTTCAGCACGACCTCGAGCTTCGCCTGCTGCGGGTCCGAGAGCGCTCCACCGAGCGCGCGGATTCCGGAGGCGAGCGCGACGACGTCCTCGCCGAGCAAGGGATCGTGCTCGTCGGTGTAGGTCGGGGTGATCCGATCGAGCGCCTGGGCGAGCGCGGGAACCGCGCGCGCGTCACCGTACTCGATGAGACGACACGCGCCATTCACGGGATCTTCTTCGAGCGTCCGCGTGAACGCGGCGAGCACGCGATCGTCGCGGGCGCCGGAGCGCGCCAGCAGGCCGGCGACGTCGGCCCGCGCGTCTTGGTGGTCGCACCGGGCGAACTCTTGGAGGAGCTCGTCGAGCGCCTCCGCACGCCGCCGCTCGAGGGCACGCACTGAAGCGCGCGCCCGCGGATCCAGCTCGGGCAGGGGCTCGAGACATCGGGCGAGCTCGGGCAACGCGCGGGTGATGCGGAGCTCGTACGCGAGGAGGGCCGGGCGGAAGGGGACCACCCCGTACTCGCGCGGATCCCGGCGGTGGGCGTCCAGCACGAGGTCGAGCAGCTCGTCATCGAGCTCCGCCTGCTCGTGGGCGCATTCCGCCGCGCTGCAGACCTCGCTCAGCTCGAAGGTGTGATGGGCGAGCGGCGCGCCAGGAAGGGACGGTCCTGAACCTGTGATCGGTCGTGCCATGGGATGCTCCGCGGTCTGGAGTGGAGGCGGCGTCCGAACCGCGGTGTCGTGTCCGCGCCGCGGCCGCCCTGTCGCGGAGATCCGGCCGGAATGGTCGAGCAGCCGCGCACGCCCTGCTGCGAGAGCAAGACTCGTGCGACGTGGTCGCCGGCCGCTTCGGGTACACGAGGCAGCCTGGGCATCCGGGGTTGCGAGGCGCGCGGCGGTCTGCGAAAAGGCGGTCGAGGCCGCATGGAGACCACCAAGACGCACCGCCGCGGGACACGATTCTTGCGCGCCTCCTGGCGCGACCTGCTCCTGATGGTGTTGCCGCTCGCGCTCGTGCTCGCCGCCGCCACCTGGGCGGTGCTGCACTTCGTCCGCCCCGCGGCGCCGTCGGCGATCACGATCTCGACCGGTCCCGAGGGCAGCAGCTTCCAGCGCGCGGCCGAGCGGTACGCCAAGACCTTCGCGAAGAACGGCGTCACCCTGCGGCTCAGACCGTCCAACGGCTCACTCGAGAATCTCAGGCGGCTCAGCGATCCGGCCGGCGACGTGGACGTGGCCTTCGTCCAGGTGGGCGTGAAGCTGCCCGACCCAGGACCGGCCGAGTCGCGACGGGAGCTCGCCTCGCTCGGAACCATCTCGCGCCAGCCGCTCTACGTGCTCGTGCGCGGCAAGGCGCCGCCGGACCGGCTGTCGGCGCTCGCGGGCCAGCGGCTCGTGGTGGGCCCGGAGGGCAGCGGCACCCGGGTCCTGGCGCTCGCGCTCCTCAAGGCGAACGGGGTCGAGCCCGGCGGGACCACCACCCTCCTCGACCTGGACGACGAGCTCGTCGGGGACGCCCTCGAGAAGGGCGAGATCGACGCCGCATTCCTCATGGGGACTCGGCGTCGCCGCGGGTCATCCGCGGCCTCATCGAGCGCCCCGGCGTGCACGTGCTGCAGCTCTCGCAGCTCGACGCCTACCTGACGCGCTTCCAGAACCTCGACCGGATCGTCATCCCGATGGGCGCCTACGATCTCGCCAAGAACCTGCCCGCCACCGATCTCGAGCTGGTCGCGTCATCCGTGGAGCTCCTGGCGCGCGGCGACCTGCACCCGGCCATCTCGGACCTCTTGCTCGAGACGATGCGCGAGGTGCACAGCCGTCCGTTCCTGCTGCAGCGTGCCGGCGAGTTCCCCGCCCCGCGCGAGCACGACGTGCCGCTGAGCGCCGATGCCCGCCGCTACTACGAGTCCGGAAAGCGCTGGCTCCACCGGATGCTGCCGTTCTGGGCGGCGAGCCTCGCCGACCGGTTCCTGGTGGTGCTCGTGCCGTTATTGCTCCTGCTCGTCCCCGTGTTCCGGCTCGTACCCGCGGTCTACAGCTGGCGCATCCGGCTCCGGGTGTACCGGGTCTACGGGTCGCTGCTGGAGCTCGAGCGCGACGTGCTGCGCCACGCCGCCGAAGATCGGTCCGGGCTGCTCGAACGGCTGGACGCGATCGAGCGACGGGCGGATGCGCTGAAGCTGCCGCTCTCCTTCACTGACCAGTTCTATGTGCTGCGGGAGCACATCATGCTGGTACGGCGGCGGCTCACCTCGCTCACGGGCGAGCCCCGCGCCTCCTGAGCACTCCTCTCGATTCCGAGCCCGTATGAACGAACGCGCCTCGCGGCGCCTTCGATCGTTTTGTCGGCGCCGCGGCCGCGACTTCGCTCAGAGCCGCGCATCCGACTGCTCGGCACGCTCGCTCGCCCGCACCGGCGCCTCGTGCGGCGCAGGCGCGAGGTACTGCTCGATCTCCTGCACCGCGACCGATCCCTCGCCCACCGCCGAGGCGACCCGCTTGATCGAGCCGAATCGCACGTCACCGGCGGCGAACACGCCGGGCACGCTCGTCTCGTAGCGCATCGGGCGGCGCGAGAGCGGCCAGCCGCGGAGCGCCGTGGCGTCGAGGTCGTCGCCGGTCACGACGAAGCCGTGGTCGTCCCGCGCCACGACGCCGGAGAGCCACTCGGTGCGCGGCGCCGCGCCCGACGAGCACGAAGAGCGCCTGCGCCGGCACGGTCTCGGTCGCGCCGCTCGCCCGATGACGCACGGTGAGGCGCTCGAGCTGCACCTCGCCCTCGCCGCCCACCGGCTCGGTCAGGAGCCGCACCTCGACGTTCGGCGCCCGCCGGATGTCCTGGACGAGGTAGTCGGACATGTGCGCCTCGAGCGAATCTCCGCGGACGAGGAGCGTGACCTTCCGGGCGCTCTTCGCGAGGTGCACCACCGCCTGGCCGGCGGAGTTGCCGCCGCCCACGACGAACGCGTCGTGGCCCTGCATGAGGTGCGACATCCCCGTGTCGAACGGGAGCGTGTAGAACACCCCCGCGCCGTTGAACCGCTCGAGGGATGGGACACCGAGGCGGCGGTAGCTCATCCCGGTCGCGACGAGGACGGCGCGGCAGGTGATCTCCCGCCCGTCCGCGAGCTTCACGATCCGGCGATCGCCGCGCAGCGCGAGTCCGGCGACCTCCCGGGCGAGCGCGTACTTCGCGCCGAACAGCCACGCCTGCGCGTACGCGCGCTTCGCGAGCTCCGCGCCGCTGATGCCGCGCGGGAACCCGAGGTAGTTGCGGATGAGCGAGCTCATCCCCGCCTGGCCACCCACCACCTCGCGCTCGATCACGACCGTGCCGGACGCCCTCGGAGGCGGAGTACACCGCGGCCGCCAGCCCGGCCGGGCCGCCGCCCACGATGGCGAGATCGGAGCTGTCCTCGTCGACCTCCGCTTCCGCGAGCGCGCGCGACACCTCGGCCACCGAGGGATCGACGAGGGCGCGCCCGTCGAGCAGGATCAGCACCGGGAGCCGCGAGAGGTCGACGCCCATCTCCGCCGCGAGCTTCGCCGCCTCCGGCGTTCCGGCGGCGTAGAAGCCGTGCGGCACGCCCAGGCGCGACAGGAGATCCACGAGCGCGTGGGTGCGCGCCGAGGGTCGCTCCCCGATCACGCGGACGAGCTCCATCTCGGGACGGTTCGTCTGGGTCCACTCCGCCAGGAACTCGTTGATGATGGGGTAGAGGTGCACCTCCGCCGGAGACCAGGGCTTCGTGATGTAGTTCTCGAGCTTGCCGAAGGCGCACCCTTGCAGGATTGTCGGCGCCGACTCCCGATCGCCCCACGCCACGAGCAGCGCGCGCCGCGCGCGCGGGTCGAGGTCGCGGACGCGGGCGAGCAGGTCGACGCCGGTCATCTCCGTCATCCGCTGGTCCGCGATGACGAGCGCCGTCTCGCCCCCGTCGGTCCGGATTCGCGCGAGGTCGGCGAGGGCGCCGCTTCCCGAGAGGTGGGGCACGACGCGGTAGTCCCCGCCGAAGCGGCGACCGAGCGCGTCGAGGAGGGCAGCGAGCTCGCCGGGCTCGTCGTCGACGATCACGATCGCGGGTCTCGGTCCATGGCTCCTCGCATCGCCGTGAATCAATGTGCGGGGCGTCGCTCCGGCGCAGAAGGCGACGCAGCGCCCAGTTGAGGACGGCGCTGCGGGGCGACGCTTCCGAGGCGGGTGGTCGCGGTGACGAGCGGCCAAGCACTGCGCCGCAGCAACCGCGCGGACGCCGCCTGCCACCTCGGTCAGCGTCCCCGTGCTCTCGCGACCGACGACGTCACGCCACGTCCTGCTTCATGGGGGTCAGGTAGCCGTGGAGGAACTGCTTCGTCTTCAGCTCCACCTGGCGGATGCGCTCGCGCGACACGCCCCAGCGCTTGCCGATCTCCTCGAGGGTGCGCGGCGGATCCTGCTGGATCCGGCTGTGGACGATGTCCCAGCCGAGCTCGCCGATCCGCTTGCGGACCTTCCCGAGCGCGTCGCGCACCTGGCGGTCTCCCTCGGTCTGGAGGTAGTCCCTCTCCGGCCCGAGCCCCCCGTCCGCGATCCGGTCGAGGTGGGTGTCGTCGCTGTCCTCGCCGATCGCGCTGTCGAGCGACACGTCCGCCTGCGCGACGGTCCCGCTCTGCGGGCGCACCGTCGAGCGCCCTTCCTTCAGGTACTTTCCGATGTACGCGCGGGCCCACCAGACCGCGTACGTCGAGAAGCGCGTCCCCGCGTCCGGGTCGAACTTCTCGACCGCGCGCATGAGCCCCACGTTGCCCTCCTGGATGAGGTCGTCCAGGCGGACCGTCCCGCGCCGCTGCATGCGCGCGATGGCGATGACGAGCGCCAGGTTGTGGCGGACGAGCTTCTGCTTCGCCTTCACCTCGCCCTTCCGGGCGCGGACGGCGAGCTCGTGCTCCTCGTCCCGGCTCAGCCGCGGCAAGGCGCGGACCGCCGTGAGGTACGGGGCGAGCTCCTCGAACTGCGTGCCGCTTCGCTGTGTGGTCGCCGTGCGCATGAACGTTCCAGTCACACGCTGCGCAAGACCGCCTTCGTGGCTGGCGAGCGCGCGCGGTCCGCGGCGCTCTCCAGATCCTCCGCGCAGGCGACGAGCGCGCCGGCCATCAGCCGGTGCCTTCGGCGGTTCCACCAGTGCGAGTCGTCGATCAGCTCGAGCGCGGCGAGGCGCGCGACGCACGCGGCGAGTCGCGTCCCGCAGTCCTGACCTGCGGAGAAGCTGGTGCTGTCATCGATGGTCATGGCCTTCACACCCGACTCCTTCTCGGACGCCAGGACAGCGAAGCGGTCAGGAGGCGGGGAGTCTCGGCTCGGCGCGGGAAGGCTGATCGGTGAGCAGGACGTCACGACTCTGCTCGGAGTGACGTATAGCGCCCGCGCCGCCGCGGCCCCGTACATTCGGCGCGGAACGACGGGGCCCGGTCACGATGACGACGGCGGTTGCGAGGACGGCCGGCTATGAATGGCGAGCCCCACGAGACCACGCGTCGCACCGCAGTGGCTCCGCGGCCTGCAGAGAGGACGGCATCATGTGGAACCCGGCAAGCCCGACGAGGAGCGCGCTCGCGCTCTCGATGGCGGCGGCGGTGGCCTTCCTCGGCAGCGCGATGATGCTGAAGGCGGGCAGCTCCCTTCCTCAGCTTGCGGGCGGTCGAGCGGCGGATGGGCCGCCGGGCGTCTTCCTGCTCGCGGTCGTCATCCTGCTCGCGGTGGTCGGGCTGCTCCTCCTGGGGATGGCCGGGAACGCGCTCCTGGAGGCCCGCCGCCGACCTCACCCGCGGTGAACGGCGCAGCCCGGTGAACCTGCGCGGCGCCGGCGTGCCCTCCGCGCACGCCCCGAGGTTCCGCCGAACGCCCATCGCCGTGACGCTCCTCGATTCCTAAATCGAAGGGGTCGGGCTCACCGGACGTCCTGCTCGATCACCTGCCCACCCGCGCCGAGCCATCGACTCCTCGCCTCTGGCCCGCGGCCTCGCCCACGTCCAAACGCAAGGAACGGGGTGGACCATGCTGCGGACCGACGGACTGAGGCCCATTGTCGAGGCGCTGGATCGCGAGATGGCTCGCCTGCTCGCTCGCTGCCACCAGGCCGGCCCCACCGACACGACCGCGCTGCGCTCGTCGTGGGCGAAGCTGGTCGACTTCCTCGAGCTGGGGGCGCCGCCGGAGCTGCGCGAGTGTCCCTCGTGTGGCGGCGTGGGCATGCGCACCGCGACCCGGTGCGCCACCTGCTGGACGAAGCTCGAGCCCGCCGCGCCGCTCCCGAGCGCGTGACAGATCGTCGCGCTCGCACCGACTCGTGTACCGCACTGTAGGTGCGGCACGCAGAACGGTGCTTGACCATCGGGCCGGGCGCTTGTCTTCTCCCCGTCATGGAAAAGCACGATCCGGCGTTCACGAAGCACCTGAACGGTGAGCCGCCGTCTGACGGGGGACCGCCGGACGAGCCCCTTCCGCCGCGGCGGTGGGGCTTCCCCAAGTGGCCCCTCGTCGTCGCGCTCGCGGGAGCGCTCCTCGGCGCCGCCTTCGCTGCGCTCAGCACCACCGACTTCATGCAGCACCTCGATCGGCAGGTGCACGCGATCCACTGCTCGTTCCTGCCCGGCGCCGCCAAGGAGATCGCCGAGAGCGGCTGCCGGACCGTGATGATGAGCCCCTACAGCTCGTTCTTCCGCGAGACCCTGTGGGGCGGAGTTCCCATCAGCCTGTGGGCGCTCGCCGTCTTCGCCTTCCTCGCCTACCGGGCCGCCCTCATGCTGTGGCGCGGCCAGACGGCGGCGGGTGAGACGAAGGTGCTGCTCGCGGCGGCCGTGCTGCCGGTGCTCGCGTCGGTCGTCTACGGCGCTCTCGCGGTCGTCAAGCTGGATGCCCTCTGCAAGGTCTGCATCGGCATCTACGCCGCGAGCGCGATCTGCTTCGTGGGCGCGCTCCTCGCGCACCGCGCGCCGTCCTCGTCCGGAGAGGGGCGGTTCGTGCCGGCGCTCTTCGAAGGAGCCGGCCTCGTCGCTGCGTTGACCTTGGCCTACGTCCTCCTCGTCCCGAAGCCGGACCCCGTCACCTCGATGCGCGGCTGCGGCTCGCTCGTTCGCGCCGACGACGCCGCCGGCGTGATGATCCCGCTCTCGCCCCATGCCGGCGAGACTTCATCCGTCGAGGTGCTCGACCCGCTGTGCCCGTCGTGCAAGGCGTTCGACACGCGGCTCGCGGCGAGCTCGCTCGGCGAACACCTGGATCTGAAGGCCGTGCTGTTCCCGCTCGACTCGACCTGCAACTGGATGGTGACGGAGACGATCCACCCGGGCGCCTGCGCCGTGAGCGAAGCGGTCCTCTGCGCCGCGGGCCTCCGTCCGGGAGCGAAGGACGCCGCCGCCGCCGGAGCCGTCCTTCAGTGGGCCTTCGCCCGGCAGGCGGAGCTTCGCGCCCTCGCAGCGAAGGACGAAGGAGCGCTGCGCGCCCAGCTCGAGCGGGAGTTCCCCGCGGTCAAGGGTTGCCTCGGCAGCGCGGTCGTGAAGAGCAAGCTCACGAAGAGCCTGCGGTGGGCGGTCGCGAACGCGATCCCGGTGCTGACGCCGCAGCTGTTCGTCGGCGGCAGCCGCATGTGCGACGAGGACACCGATCTCGGCCTCGAGTACACGCTCGCCCGCATGCTCTCGCCCGCGGCCGAGCAGGATCGCTTGAAGCGGCGCGCCGCCGAGCCGCCGCGCGCTCCGCCTCCGCGACCCGCGGTCGAGGACGTCGCAGCGGTCGCCGTGCCGCCAGTCGTCGAGGTGACGGCGAAGCCGGGCGCGCCCGCTCCTTCGCCCGCGCCCGCTCCTTCGTCCCGCCCGCCCGTGCCCGCTCCGTCGTTGGCGCCCGCTCCTCCGTCCGCGCCTGCTCCGGTCGCACCGTCAGCGGTGGAGACCCCGTCCCCCAGCCCGTCCGACGAAAAGGTGCAGAAATGAGCGAAACCTCCAAGCGCTGGATCCTGCTCATCGCGGCGCTCGCGCTGCCGCTCATCCTGGTCGTCACCTCCGCCCAGGCGGCTCAGTCGCGGCTCCAGGCGAGCAAGGCCGCCACCCGCGAGGTCGCGACCGCGAGCGTGACGAACGACGCGTACTGCACGCCGGAGCTGAAGGCGATCGTGCGCCGCGTCGCGGGCGCGTGTGGCCTGCTCGAGGGCGGCGGCGGCGGGCGCGGCTGTCAGCCGCTCCAGGCGAAGAAGGTCGCCGCGCTCTCCGGCGGCGACTTCAACGCGATGTTCAAGCCGCTCATGAACCGCGCGCACATCGTCCAGTTCGACGCCACCAAGACCGAGCTCGATCCGGCTGCTCAGGCCCTCGTCGAGAAGGCCTGGAGCGATCAGCGCGGCGCCAGCTTCTTCTTCATCGTCTCGCGCGCGAGCCCGGACGGCGACGAGCAGTACAACGAGGCGCTCAGCCGCGACCGCGCGAAGTCGGTCCTCGACTACCTCGATCAGAAGTTCCACGACGACGACCTCAAGCGGGAGGCGGGCCTGCTCTGGCTCGGCGAGGACTTCGCGCAGCTGCCGGACGAGTTCTGCCGCTGGAACCGCTCGCGCTCCGGGCCGTGCACCCGCGCGGACATCAACCGCAGCGCGTTCGTGGCCTGGATCGACTGTGCGATCTGATCGGCGAGCCCTCGTGGCCGCCGCCGCCCTCCTCGGCCTCGCGCTCGCGAGCGGCTGTCGAGACGGGCAACCCTCGACCGCGGAGGCGCCCGGTGCCGGAGCGGTTCGCCGGCGTCCGAAAGCAGGCCGCCTCCTCCACGAGCGCCCAGAGCGCGTTCTGCGAGAAGAGCTACCCGGCCGGCGGCGTGGGCGCCCGCCGGTACGCGGCTCCGCCGGAGCGACCGGTGCCCGGCGCCGACGACCGAAGCCGCTCCGCCGGCGCGGGCGGGACCGCCTGGACCTGGGTCAACCTGTGGGCGACCTGGTGCGTTCCCTGCGTCGCCGAGATGGAGCTGCTCGGGCGCTGGAAGGACGGGTTCTCGCGAGACGGGATCCCGGTGAGCTTCGAGTTCGTCAGCATCGACGACGCGGATCGAGGGCAGGAGCTCGGCACCTGGCGCGCGAAGGGTCTGCCCGGACCGATCCGCTGGCTTCGCTCCGAGCCGGACCTCGGACCGCTGCTCGACTCGTTCGGAGTCGATCGCGACGCCATGATCCCGGTCCACGCGCTGGTGGACGGCGCGGGCTGGCTCCGCTGCGTCCGGGTCGGCGCGGTCCACGAGCAGGACTACGCCGCGGTGAAGGGGTTCCTCGCGCAGTAGCAGGTGCGCCGACGAGATCACAGGCCCAACGACCTGTCGAACCCCGCTGCCCCCTCTCCCCGACCCTCTCCCCCGCTTCGCGGGGGCGAGGGAGAAGAAGAACGAGACGCCGCGGGGCGCCCCCCTCCCCGACCTCTCCCCCGCTTCGCTACGCTCCGCGGGGGCGAGGGAGAAGAAGAACGAGACGCCGCGCTCGAGCGGCGTCTCGTCGAGGCAACTCACCTCGCGACGGCCCGGAGGGGCGGACCGCCGCGAGGTCCCGATCAGCGCCGGCGACCGTTTCCTCGCCCTTCGTTGTCGTGGTTGTCGTGGTCCCCCTGCTCCTCGCGCGGTGCAGGCTTGTTCCACCGACCCTTGTCCTGCGGCTGGTGCTGCTCCGGCGGTCGCTGCTGGACGGGCGGCTCCGCCCGCGGGTGGCCCGGGTTGCCGGGGTTGCCACGCTGTTCGTAGTGGCCCGGGTTGCCCGGGTTGCCACGCGGTTCGTAGTGGCCCGGGTTGCCGGGGTTGCCACGGGGTTCGGCGTGGCCCGGATTGCCGGAGTTGCCGTAGTGGTTGCCGGGGTTGCCGCGCGGCTCGAAGTGCTGCCGCGTCACTTCCTCACGCGGGCGGTAGCGGTACTGCTCGGATCGGATCGAGTACTGGTTCTCCGGCGCGCGCGGATAGCGGTCCCCGGAGTAGGTGCGCTGGTAGACCGGCAGCGGCGCGGCACGAGGGACGGAGCGGCGGTCCCAGCGGTCCCATCCACCTCGACGGCGTTCCCAGTCGTGGCCCCAGTGCTGACCCCAGCGCGGCGGCGCGTCGGCGCGCCAGCCGCTGAAGTAGACCGGCGGCTGCCGGTAGTAGCGCACCGGGACGCGCAGCACGAACAGCGGGACACTCTCGGGCCCCACGAGCTGCCACGGCCCGTTGTACCAGCTGCTCGCGTACCAGTTGTCTCCCGCGTACACCCAGTACGCGCCGTCGTAGAAGAAGTAGTTCGAGTTCGCGCGAGGGTCGTAATAGACGGGATAGCCCGGCACCTGGACCAGCTCCGGGTACACCGGCACGTTGATCCCGATCTCCACGGCGGGAAGTCCGATGCCGATGCTGATCTGGGCCTCGGCCGGGGAAACGGCGCCGAGCAGCAGCGATGAGGCAACGAGCAGGTAGCGCATTCTGTCCTCCTGACATTCGACGAACAGCGGTCGCTTGGTATTCTCGAGGGTGGCATTTTGCACCGTTCGAGCCAGCGAAGACACGCCAAGGAGATCGAGCACTTGCAGCGCTCGCCCGGTCGCGGGTCCTGTGACTCGGGGCAACAGGGTTCGCTTGGCTCGCGCGCGGCTCACTCCCTCCCCCGGAGCAGGGAGCCCGCCAGGCCGCAGTCACCACCTGTCACGAAGTGCCGGCCTCGGATCCTCCTCGTCGCACATCAGCACAGGAGGACGTCATGGCTCGAACCGCGTCTGTGAGGCGTGCCGGCTGGCTGCGCGCCGGCTTGCTGCTCCTCGCCTCGGGAGTCCTCGCCGCGTGCGGCCCGGACGACGCCACCGGCGGCGTCGCTTCGAGCAGCGCGGCCAGCGTCGCGCCTGGAAAGGCGGACTGCCGGCGGTGGACCACCTGCGTGCCGGAGAACCCCTGCCACACCGGCTGGGTCACCGGGTGCCGCGGGAACACTCCCGTCTGCACCGACATCGGCGGCTGGCTCTCGAACGGGACGAGCTGTGACGCGGCGTCGGTCTGCTCCATGGGCGAGTGCACTCCGTGTGCTGCCGGCGCTCACTGCTCGTTCCCGGACATGTACGGCAACCCCGACGCGTGCCGGCTCGGCGCGATCTCCTGCACCACCGGGCAGCCGGTCTGCGAGGAAGCGGGGCCGGCGCCCGACGGGACCGCCTGCGGAGGTGGCGGCCTCTCCTGCCACGGTGGCCAGTGCGGTGGCGGGTGCACCTGGTACGCGCCGTGCGACCCCGGCATCGCCTGCTACTCCGCCGGCTACACCGATTGCTCGACCGGCGCCGCGACCTGCGTCCCTCAGCAGCCGAGCCCCGACGGCGTGTCCTGCGGCGACGGCCTCGTCTGCTCGTCGGGCTCGTGTCTCCCCACCTGCAAGGGCGGGGAGGCCTGCACCCCGAGCTGGAACGCGTGCGCGACGGGCACGATGTCCTGCTACGGCCCGACCGGGGGCGACTGCATCCAGAACGGCACGAAGCCCGACGGAGCGTCGTGCGGCGAGCAGGCGGTCTGCTCCGGCGGCTCGTGCCTGACCTGCAACGACGGCATGGCCTGCCCCGCGCCGAACCCCTGCTACGCTCAGGGCGCGTTCTCCTGCGCCACCGGCCGCTGCGACCCGTCGGGCGCGCCGTTCGCGGACGGCACCGCCTGCGGCGTCGCGGGCGAGACCTGCCAGGCGGGCACCTGCACCGGCGTCCCCGGCGCGCGCCTCGTCGTGCGCTCCACCACCGGGACGGTGGACCTCACCGGCACGAGCTGGGCGTTCTGCGAGATGCGCGAGCTCGCGCCCCAGTCGCAGCTCCGAATCGACGCGTTCCCGGAGATCGGGGTCATCACGCACGAGGACTACACGTACGACACGGCGGACTGCAGCGGCGATCCCATCCCGGGGAGCCGCTTCTTCGCGACGGGGACGGTCCTCGCCGAGGGCGATCGGGCCGTCGGCTGGACCGATGACCCGCCGCCGTTCGGGCTCCCGTCCACGGTGACGGCGACCGCCCTGCACGTCACCGCAACCGACGCCTCGAGCGGCGAGCTCCTCGACTTCCGGACCCTCCGCTACGTGAGCGATGCCGCCTGGCTGGGCGCCCGGACGACCTTCGAGGGCAAGGAGGACCGGGGCATCGCGCCCGACGGCTACCCGACGCTGCTCGTGACGGCGTTCAAGACCGAGGTCGCCGGATGCGTGCCCGACCTCGCCTGCGATCCGGGCTACCCGAGCTGCGATCGCTGGGCGATCGATTGCTCCACCGGTGCGCCTCAGTGCACGCCGCGCGATTCGCTTCCGGCCGGCACCTCGTGCGGACCGGGGATGGAGTGCAGCGCGTCCCTGTGCCTCCCCGCCCCGCCGCCGGTGACCGGCTCACGCACCCGGACCTGGTGGCCCGACGCGGGCCCGCTGCCTCCGGAGCCGCTCCTCTCTCCGATCAACGCGCTCGTCCCGCAGGCCGACGGGAGCTTCGTCTCGCGGAGCGCGGCGATCCAGCCCGACGGCTCGTTCGAGATCGCGGGCGTGCCCGTGGGTCCCTACGTGCTCCAGCTCTCCGGCAGCTCTCAGCTCCTCCTCGAGACCGACGCACGCGTGCTCGACCTCGGCCAGGACTTCATCGGGCGGCCCGCCATCGGCCGCGCGTACTCCTCGACGCCGGTCACCCTCGAGCTCACGAACCTCGCGCCGCTGGCTGCCCGCGACGTCATCCAGATCGCGAGCTCGAACGTCGGGATGGCGACGTTCCCGTTCGGGAATCCCACCATCGCGAACCTGCCGCTGGGCGCGACGGAGCTCACCCGGACCTACGACTGGTCCTCGCAGCCGCTCCTCGACCCCGCGCTGGGCGACGTCGGCCTCCTGTTCCAGAGCGCGTCCGGGACGGTCCCCGGCACGTCCCTCAACTACCGCGCCGCGACCCGCTGGGCTGCGATCCCCGGGCCCATCCTGCCGGGCGTGGCCCAGACGCTCTCCCTCGCGCTCACGGACGCTCCGTCCACGGGCCAGCTCGGCGCGACGTGGCCCATCGGCGCGTACGTGGCCCACGCCACCGAGGTGAGCCCGTCCGGCACCATCGGCGCAGGCGGACACCGCCTCGCCGTGGTCGCCAGCCCCTGGGCGGCGCCCTGGGGACCGACCGGCGTCCCCTACCTGGGATCGATCGCGGTGGACCTCCTGCACGTGACGGCGCCCGCCGGGAGCGCGGACGTCACCTTCGACCCGCTCGCCTTTGGTCGGGTGTTGCCGGCGCCGTACGTGGAGTACCGCGACGTCCGGACGACGGTGCGCGTCGCAATCCCGAACCCGGCCGGCGGCACGCTCACCTGGAGCGGCGCGATCGTCCGGATCGACCCGCTCGACGGCGCACCCGTCGACGCCGGTCCGGTCGTCACGCCGCCCCTGGCGCCGCGCCTGGGCGGGACCGACGCGTTCACGCCGCAGGTGAACGTCGGCACCGGCCCGACGCTGAGCTGGTCGCCGCCCGCCCTCGGCTCGCCGACGAGCTACGTGATCGCGGTCTACGCTCCGGTCCCGGGGTCCACGACCACGGCGTTCCTCCGCGCCGTCGCGAAGACCACCGGGACGAGCTTCCGGTTCCCGGAGCACACGCTCGCGCCCGGGGAGACCTGCTTCGCCACCATCACGGCGCGCCAGGACGCGGCCGAGCGGCCCGAAGCCCCGCTCCGCGCGAGCTTCGACGCGGACTGGGCGAGCCTCGTGACGGCGCCGTTCACGCCGTGAGGCTCCGGCCGGACGGGGACCGCTCCGGCGGTCCTCGTCCCGCCTGCACATCGCGCGGCGCTGCGACTCCTACTCGACGCAGAACTCGAACACGTCTCGCCACACCGCCTTGAACGTCTCCTCGCCGAATCCCGACCCGGAGCCGAGGAGATCGTAGGTGTGGAACTGCCTTCGGCCGCCGGGCACGGCGTCGAGGAGCTGGTGGTGCCCGATGATGTCGGCGTGGTCACCCGCGACGAGCCGGGTCTCGGGTCCGTCCGGCCAGAGCATCGAGGCGGTGTTCACGATCCCGTCGTTGTCCCAGACCTCGATCTCCTGCTGCTCCCCGGAGTCGAACCGCCGGGCCGCCGCGGTCGCGCCGCCGCCGGGGATCACGAACGGACCTCCGGCGCACGCGCGATAGCTCATCCGGTACACCACGTCCGTCCTGGGCGCGGAGCCCGCGCTCTCGTCCGGCTCGCCCCAGGTGAGCGGGTTCAGGAGCTTCCACGCCGGCGCGTGGGCACCGTGCTCGAAGCGGTACGGGCGGCTCCCGACGGTCGCGTACGAGCGGGTGGTGATCCCGTGCTTCTCCCAGGCGTTCGTCTCGAGGGTCCGCGCCTCCGCGTCGAAGCGCGCCGGCGTCACGCCCTCCCCGTGCGGCGCCACGGCGAGATCGTCGATGGCGGAGAAGTCCGACCAGATGTGCCGGAGCCACAGCTCGACCTGCGACCGGGCCTCCTGCGCCGCGGCGACGCCGCTCGAGTCGCGGGCGCGGCTCGTGTTCATCTCGGCGAGCGCGTCCCGGACCGCGAGGAAGAGCTGCGACTGCGTGAGCGACGCGGCGTTCCCGGTCGCCCAGGTCTCGAGGCGCTCGGCGAGCGGCAAATCCTTCGCGGCGACCGTGCCGAGGAGATCGGCGACGAGGGCCCTCCGAGCGGCCTCGTGGTCGCGCAACCAGTCCGCGAGGTTCGTGCCCCACTGCGGCACCGACAGGAACACGATGCGCTTCACCTTCTCGAGCACGTCCCGCGCGTGAACCGCGTACGCCGCACCCTTCGCGCCGTCGACCGGGATCTCCTCGTCGGGGCGGCGCGCCAGCTCCCACACGAGCTGCCGGATGTCGAGCCCGGCCGTCGAGTGACCGACGAGCGCGACCTCGTCGCCACGCTGCAGCTCGCCCCGCGCGATCCGCTTCGCCAGCCAGTCGCGAAGGCGCGCGGCGCGGGTCGCGACGCCGGCGGTCGGCAGGTTGTCGAAGTAGTGGAGGACCGGACGCGCTCCGTGGGCCGCCCGCGTGGCCCACTCGCGGAACATCGGCGTGACGTCCGCGTAGTAGTGGAGCTGGCCGAGTGCGTCGAATCCGGCGAAACCCGGGACGAGGACGATCGTGCGTCCGCTTCGTCGAAGAGCTCGTGGTCACCATGGGAGGAAATCCTACGGCGCGGGGGGGCGATGCGGCCGGGAACTCCGGGTGCGGGTGCGGGGCGAATCGCCCTCGTCGGGTCACACTCTAAGTGCGACCCCATGAGCGTCGTTGCACCCCTGCGCGGAAAACTGGCCGATCGCACCGCCTCTGACCGAACGAGCGTTCTGCCGCTCCATGGCTACTTCAGCGCGGGCGCGCTCCGACGTACCGGCGCTTACGACAGGGGGAGCCATGGACCCGACGAGCTCTCGTGCCCGCCTGTGGGCGGCGATGCAGGACCTCTTCACCCGCATCCTCGCGCACCCGTTCCTCGCCGGACTCACGGACGGATCGCTTCCGCGGGCCGCCTTCGCCCACTACGTCATCCAGGACGCGCACTACCTCGTCGACTACGCACGCGCGCTCGCGCTGGTCGCCGCGAAGGCGCCAGATTCGAAGTCGGTCGCGATGTTTGCCGGCCACGCCCGCGGCGCGATCGAGGTGGAGAGCTCGCTCCACGCGTCGCTGTTCCGTGACATGGGCCTCACCGACGACGAGGTGCGGCGCACCCCCGTCCTGCCCACGACGCTCGCGTACACGTCCTTCCTGCTCCGCGCCTGCCACCAGGGCTCGTTCGCGGAGGGGCTCGCCGCGGTCCTGCCCTGCTACTGGATCTACGCCGAGGTCGGCGCGGCCCTGCTGGCGCGCTCGTCGCCCGATCCGCTCTACGCGCGCTGGATCGCCACCTACGGCGGGGAGGAGTTCGGAAAGATCGTCGCGGACGTCCTCGCGCTCGTGGACCGCGTCGGGGACACGGCGAGCGCCGCGGAGCAGGCCACGATGCGCGAGCGCGTGGTGACGACGTCGCGGTACGAGTGGATGTTCTGGGACGCCGGGTGGCGTCGCGAGGTGTGGCCGGTCTGAGGCTGCGCGGCGGGACCGGCTAGAACACGAACCCGACGCGGAACGTCGGACGGAGCGAGAACGCCTTCGCATCCTGGATGATGATGTCCGCGTCCACGCCCTCTTCACCGAAGTCGATCTGGGTGACCGCCGCGTGGATGGCGTAGTCACCGGCCCGGACCTCCGCGAACAGGAGGTCGCCGACCGTGACCCGGATCCCGAGGAGCGACACGCCCGCGCCCGCGATCCCGTACTTGACGCTCTTCACGATGCCGGGCTCGAACTCACCATACAGGAGCCGGACGTAGAGCTCGGGCCACGAGAAGCCGATCCGGATGTCGCTCGCGGTGTCGATCACCGCCCAGGCCCCGAACCCGCGCGAGATGATCGCCTGGTAGGTCTTCCCGCTCATGCGGATGGGGTTGCCGGAATCGTCCACACCGGCCCAGTCCAGCTTCCCGTCGGCGACCGCTCCCGCGATCGACCAGTTGCCCCATTCCAGCCGCACGCCGCGGTAGTCACCGGAGAAGGTGGTGTCCGGGTACTCGTTGGCCGCGTCCTCGATTCCGTCTCCCTGGGGGTACTTCGTCATCCCGCTCGCCCCGGGGAAGCCGAGCTCGAGCGCCTGGAGCTGGAACAGGACCGTCACCTTCTGCTTCGTCCACGGATCGAAACCTCCGAGGAGCGAGGTGTTCCAGTTGAGCGCCTTGTCTGCGGCGGCGATCTCCTTCGGGACGTACCAGTCGGTCTGCGGCCGGGCGGCGCTCGGCGACACCGCGAGCGCGCGCGTGGACGGTCCCAGCGCCGCCGGCGCCACGGCGGCGCTCGGGGCGGGACTCGCCGGGGTCGCGCTCGAGGACGCGGCCTCCCCGGCGGCGGGCGACGGCGCGGGTGGGCTCTGGGGAGCGGCGGCCGCGGCGGATGCAGGCGCGTCTGCGTCGTGCGCCGCCGGGGTCGCGGGAGCGGCGTCCCCCGCCGATGCGCTCGGAGCCGCCGGCGTCGTCGTCGCCGAGGTTGGCGCCGGCGCTGCTGCGGGCGCGACCGCGGGGTCGGCTGCGGGCACGACCGCGGGCTCGGCGGCGAGCGGTGCCGCGGGCCCGAAGGCCCCGAGGACCGCGACGAGAATGAACGAGCAGATGTCCTTGCGCACTGGGAAGCTCCTCAGCCTTCGGTGGTGAGGCGCGCCACGACATCGGCGGCGAGCATCGCGGCGAGCTCGCGCAGGCGAGCCTCGAGCGGGTCCACCGGGGTCGCATTCGCCGCGGTGGCGGCGTCGCCGGGTTTCCATCCACGCGGCGCCACGGGCCGCCAGCTCCCGCGGCGGCCCCGGAGCAGCATCCGCGGCTCCATCGCGCCCGAGAGCGTGTCCGAGACCCGCGCCGCATACGTCCAGATGGGACCGCCGCCCGCGCCCGGCACCGCTGCGAGGTCCAGCGTCGCGCGCACGCCCACCAGGGCGCCGTCCGGAAAGCGCGTCGCGACGAGCTCCCGGATGGCGGCATCCACCCTGCGTGACGGCGGCTTCGCCCCGCTCACCGCGGCTCCGCGCGCCGTCGCCGCGGTGAGGACGACCGCCTGCGGGTCGGCCGCCGACACGAGGAGCGGCTCTGCCTCCAGCTCCCGGACGACGAGCACGAGCTCCACCCCCGGGCCGAGCGCGCCGCTGGCACCCGCGTCCCGCTCGCGCAGCGCGAGCTCGCGCCAGCCGACGACCTTGTACTTGGCCGCGAGCGCCGCCTCGAGCGCGCCGAGCCAGATGGTGCATCGGGACTCGAGCACGGTCCGCGTCCGGACCGCCACCCCCGCGCCTCGCGGGGACGAGGTCGCTTCGCGGAGGCAGGCGGCGGGCGCGCGGAGGGCCACGGTTCGCATCGACCCGCGCACCGCGTGGAACGACGGCGTCGCGGTGGCGGTCGACTGGGAGGCCGTTTCCGAGAGCGGACGGAACGTGACCGCCACGTACGACTTGAAGCAGCCGGTGCCCGACAGGAGCGCGGCGGTCGACAGGGCAATCCATGAGCAGCGGGGGCGAGCCATCCGGTGAACCTCCGCCGTCAGCATTACCATGTGGCAATCACCGAGAGTGGACCGGACGTATCCCGTCACCGTGGGACGCGGACGCACGCACGCATCCCTTCACCGTGGGACGCCCGCGCGACGGGCAAGGGGCCACACGACGCTGAGTCGGTGTGGAGCGGCGCGAGGGGGACCCTCCGTCCGTTGGCCCGGAGCGCCGTTCGTGGCTCGCGACGCGGGCCGTCCCCACGCTGGCCCGTTCGAACACCGCTCGGAGCTCGGGTGGACGAGCGGGTCTACCGGGAACGCGGGTCAGGAAGCCGACGTGGCGGGTGGACTCCTGGCGCCCGAGCGGTCGGCGGCCGAATGGACTCGCGGCCGCCCCTTGCACGACGTGAACGCAGTCCTTAAGGATTGTTTGTCCGTCGCATGTCGCTCCGCTTCCGCCGACTGTGTGGAACGTCAACGATGGACCACCGCGGAACGAGATGTGCCCCCAAGGTGCATCCGGGACACGGCGAACGGTCGACCGCGAGGGCCCTAACAAGCGATTGTCAGGGCCCTTCGTGTTTCTGCGGTCGTCACACCGCGAAGCGGAAGTTGAGGATGTCGCCGTCCTGGACGACGTACTCCTTCCCCTCGAGCCGGAGCTTCCCCTCGTGCCTCGCCTTCGACTCGCTGCCGAGGGCGATGAAGTCGTCGTAGTGGACGACCTCCGCGCGGATGAAGCCGCGCTCGAGGTCGGAGTGGATGCGGCCCGCCGCGCGCGGGGCGCGATCGCCCCGGCGGATCGGCCAGGCGCGCACCTCGTCCTCGCCCACCGTGAAGAAG
The DNA here is from genome assembly GCA_963736795.1 of uncultured delta proteobacterium. Classification (GTDB taxonomy): domain Bacteria; phylum Myxococcota; class Myxococcia; order Myxococcales; family Anaeromyxobacteraceae; genus Anaeromyxobacter. The sequence continues at coordinate 43,312 of CAVTRF010000007.1, forward strand.
GAGATGAGGTCGAGCAGGTGGTACGCGGCGCGGATGAAGCGCGCCTGCGCCGGCTCGGCGAGGCCGAGCGAGGCGAGGAACTCGGGCTGCTCAGCGGGGGCGAGCTCGGCGATCTCCGCCTCGACCGCCGCGCAGAGCGAGAGCACCTCGCACCCGCGCTCGCGCGCCGCCCGCTCGACGGCCGCCGGGGGCAGCGAGGCGGCGGCGTCCTCGCCGACGTTCACGACGGCGAGCAGCGGCCGGCGCGAGAGGAAGCCGAAGTGGACGAGCTCCTTCTCCTCCGCGTCGCTCCAGCGCATGAGGCGGAGCGGGTTGCCGCCGTCCAGCTGAACGTGGAGCCGCTCGAGCTCGTGGAACTCGCCCGTCCCCTTGTGCCCCTCCTTGCGCAGCCGGTCGAGCCGCTTCTCCACCACGCCGAGGTCGTGCAGCACGAGCTCGGCGTCGAAGTCGCGCAGCTCGCGCTCCGGGTCGGCGGGCGTGCCGTCCGCGGGGGGGAAGCCGCGGACGACGAGGCAGAACGCGTCCACGCCGGCGAGGGCCTTCAGCGCCTCCGCGTCGAGACCGGTCCCCTTGCCGGCCGGGCCGGGGACATCCACGAAGTGCATCTCGGCGAGGGTCGTCTTCTTGGGCTTGAAGATCGCCGAGAGCGCGTCGATGCGCGGATCCGGCACCCGGATGACGCCGAGGTTCACCTGCGCGCGACCCCCGCCGCCGCCCTTGTGGAGGCCGGTCAGGGCGTTGAAGAGCGTCGTCTTGCCCGACTGCGAGTAGCCGACGAGGCCAGCCTTCATGGCGGAGCCCTCCGCGTCCGTGCCCGATGCCCGCGTCCCCGGAAACCCTAGCACCCTCGCCGCGACCGCGAGGCGGCACCGACGGCCGCGCCCCGATCCGGTGCCGCGTCACACCGCTGATGTCCGAGAGGCCCAGGCGATGAGCTGCCAGGCCGCGAACAGGACCGCCGCGATCCCGGCGAGCGTGGCGAGGACGATCCCGACGACGAGCGCGCCGCTCGCGCGACGGGTGGGGGCGGGGCGCTCGAGCCAGCCCTCGACGAGGCGAAGGTTCCGGAGGTTGGCCTTCCAGCCGGCGTCGAAGAGGTCGCCCGCGAACGGGATCGCGCCGACGATCGCGTCGATCGCGACGTTGAGCCCCATCCGCGCGAGCACCGCTCGCGGCGCGCCGAGCCGGGAGGCGACGACGAGGAGCCAGCTCGAGAGGAGCGCGCCGAGGAGGTCGCCGATGCCGGGGACGAGGCCGAGCAGCGGATCGATGCCGATGCGGTACGAGGTCCCCGGGATCGGGATCGCGTCGTCCAGCAGGCGGGCGAGCAGGCGGGCGCTCGCAAGCTCGGCCTCCGCGTCGCGACCGCGGGTTCTTGCGGGCGCTGGGCCCGGACGGAGTGTGTCGTCCATCGCTCCATACTCGTCCCGGACGCCGGCAGCCGCCACGATCGCGCGCGCCGCCCTTCGACAAGCTCAGGGCGAACGGAAGCACGCGCGGCCGGGTATCCGCGCCGGCGAGACTCACGTACCTTGGCGCGCGTGAAGATCTTCGTCGACGCCGACGCCTGCCCCGGGGCGGTGAAGGAGATGGTCATCCGGGCGGCGGAGCGCCTGGGCGTGAGCGCGATCTTCGTCGCGAACAAGTACATCCGCCTCGCGCCGTCGCGGCACGTCTCGACGGTCCGGGTGGCGATGGGCCTCGACGTCGCCGACGGCTACATCGCGAAGGCGGCGACGGCGGGAGACCTCGCGATCACCGCGGACATCCCGCTCGCGGCTGCGCTCGTCGCCCGCGGGGTGGTGGTGCTCGACCTGCGCGGCACCGTCTACACCGAGGAGAACGTCGGCGAGGCGCTCGCACTGCGTAACTTCCACCACGAGCTGCGCGAGGGCGGCACCGTGACGGGCGGCCCGGGCGGCTTCGGCCCCAGGGAGGCGCGGGACTTCGCCGCCGCCTTCGATCGCGAGCTCTCGAAGGCGACCCGGCGTGGGCCGCCCTCGACCACGAGCCGCTAGGCGGGCTTTTCCGTTTCCTCGGGCTTCGCCTTCACCGCGGGCTTCGCCTTCGCGTCCGGCTTTGCCTTCACCGCGCGCGGTTCGGGTGCCGCCGCGGCCTCGGCCGCAGCGACCCACTGCCCGGCTCGAGTCACGACGAGCGAGCGGCACGGCGCCGTGACCGGCTTCTTGTCCGGGTGCGACGCGAAGAGCACCCGCGCGCGGCCCCCTTGAACGGCGAGGACCGTCCCCGCTCCCCACGCCTCGTTGAACCGGCTCTTCACCAGCATCCCGGGCGTTGGCCGAACGCTTTCGTCAGCCGCCGGAGCTTCCTTTTCCATGTGCCACCCCTTCGATGTTCCTGCGAGAAGTACTTCAGCGCGGGGAGATTACCGCACCGGGCGCCGATGGGGTTATGGGTCGAGGTCTTCTGCACACGCGGCGTCGCCGCGGCGAGGGGCGGACCGTCCGCCCCCTCGCCGCAGCCGCCGCGCTTACATCGCTGCCTTGAAGATCTCGACCACCTGCTGGAGCGTGGCGGTGCGAGGATTCGTGAGCTGGCACGCGTCCTTCTTCGCGTTCTCCGCCATCGTCGGGAGGTCGGCCTCCTTCACGCCGAGCTCCTTCAGCCCGGCGGGGATGCCGAATCGCCCGCGACAGCTTGCGGATCGCCGCGATGCCCTTCGCCGCCGCGTCCACCGGCGCGAGCCCGTCGACGCTCTCGCCGAGCGCCACGGCGACGTCGCCGAGCCGCGCGGCGCAGGCGATGAGGTTGAACTCGCAGACCGGCGGCAGGAGGATCGCGTTGCACACGCCGTGCGGCAGGTCGTAGAGGCCGCCGAGCTGGTGGGCCATCGCGTGGACGTACCCGAGGCTCGCGTTGTTGAACGCCATGCCGGCGAGGTACTCCGCGTAGGCCATGCCGGTCGCGCGCGTCGAGGTTCGCGCCGTTCGCGACCGGCCGGGCGGAGGTGCTCGGCGATGAGCGCGATCGCCTTGAGCGCGCAGGCGTCGGTGATCGGGTCGCGGCGATGGCGAGACGTACGCCTCGACGGCGTGCGTGAGGGCGTCCATGCCGGTCGCGGCGGTGAGCGCCGGGGGCATTCCCGACCATCAGCACCGGGTCGTTGATCGCGACGTTGGGCGTGCAGCGCCAGTCCACGATCGCCATCTTCACGTGCGTGCTGGTGTTCGTGATGATGCAGAAGCGGGTCATCTCGCTCGCCGGTGCCGGCGGTGGTGTTGATGGCGACGAACGGCGGCATGGGCTTCGTGGTCTGTGTCGACGCCTTCGTAGCCGCGGATGTTGCCGCCGTTCGTGGCGACCATCCCGATGCCCTTGCGCGCAGTCGTGGGCGCTGCCGCCGCCGAGCGAGACGATGGCGTCGCACCCGTTCTGCTCGGTAGGCCTTCAGGCCGTCGGCGACGTTCGTGTCGGTCGGGTTCGGCTCGGCGCCGTCGAAGACGAACGCCTTCACGCCCGCCTCCGCGAGCTGCCCCTGGATGCGGGCGGCCACGCCGAGCTTGTTCAGCACCTTGTCCGTGACGATGAGCGCCTTCGTGGCGCCGAGCGCCTTCGCCTGCGCGCCCGCCTCCTTGGAGGCGCCGACGCCCATCAGCGAGACGTTCGGGATGTAGAAGCCGTACACCTGATCTGCGAGAGCCATGGGTCGTTTCTCCGTCTTCGTTTCTGCGTGGGTTCGGTGCGGTCCGAGCGCGGACGTGGACGCAAAAAGCAACTGCCGGGCCAGCGCGTGACGATCCGGACCTGCTCCACTGTTCCTGCGGGACTTCGCGGGGTTGGAGCGGCGATGCGCGTCCGGCGCTGTCACGCCCCGCGAGACGTCGCGCGATACGTCGCGCGACATGTCTCGGAGCTGTGACGGCGGCGCGGCCCGTCTCAGCGTGCGGCCGAGCGGCGCGCAAATCCCCCGCCCGCCCCCCGGTGTCATGCGGGGCCGAGCAGGAGCGCGCGCGCGACCGCGACCCGCTGCGTCTCGCCCTGCGAGAGCGCCCGCGCGGCGCGCCGGGCGTAGCCCGCGAGCGCCACCGCCTGCAGCGCGTCCGCGACCCGCGCCCGGATCGTGTCGCGGTCGAGCCTCCGGTGCCCGAGCCCGATCGCGAGGTTGTCCTCGACCGTCCCCGCGAACAGGTACGGCGACTGCTGCACGAGCGTGAGCTGCCTGCGGAGCCGGAGGAGCCCGGCGCGGCTCCAGTCCACGCGCTCGCCGTCGAAGCGCACCTCGCCCTCGGCAGGGCGAGCGACGAGGCCGAGGATCGTGAGCAGCGTCGTCTTGCCGCTGCCGTTCGGGCCGACGAGGGTGTGGATGCGCCCCGCGCGGATCGCGAGCGCCGCGACGTCGAGCACGAGCTTCGAGCCGCGCCGCTGCTTCACTGCGTCGAGCTCGTAGAGGATCTCCGGCACGCTATCTCTCCTGCAGGTGGTTGAAGACCACGTTCACGGCGAGCGCGACGGCGACGAGGATCACGCCGAGCGCGAGACCGAACGCGAGCTCACCCTTGCTCGTCTCGAGCGCGATCGCGGTCGTCATCGTGCGGGTGTAGGTGCGGATGTTCCCGCCGAGCATCATCGCGACGCCCACCTCGGAGATGACGCGCCCGAACCCGGCGATCACCGCGGCGATGATCGCGAACTTCACCTCGCCGAGGAGCAGCAGCGTCGTCTGGAGTGGGCCGCACCCGAGCGTGAGCGCGGTGGGGACGATCCGGGCGTCCGCCCCGTGGACGGCGCCCAGGGCGTAGGACGTGATGATGGGCAGCGCGAGGACGGTCTGTCCGACGACGAGGGCGGACGGGGTGAAGAGGAGGCCGAGGCCGCCGAGCGGTCCGCTGCGGCTGAGCACTCCGTAGAGGACGAGCCCGATGACGACGGTGGGGAAGGCGAGGAGCGTGTTGAGGAGCGTCGTGACGACGCGCTTGAACCGGAACGCCCGCATCCCGATGAAGCTGCCGAGCGGGATCGCGATCGCCGACGCGAGCAAGGTGGAGACGAGCGCGCACCCGAGCGAGGTCTCGACCGCGCCGAGCACGTCCCGGTCCCCCGCCGCGATGAGCCGCAGGGCCGTCGCGAAGGACTGCCAGACGAAGTCCATCAGCGCTTCTCGACGAAGAAGAGCTGCTCCCCGTCCACCTTGTACCCGGTGATGAGCGCCCGCCCCTCGGCGCCGGTCAGGAACTCGATGAACTGGCGCGCCAGCGCGTGCTGCACGGAGGGGTGCTTCGCGGGATTCACCGCGATGACGCCGTACGGGTTGAACAGGATCGGATCGCCCTGGAGCAGGATGGGGAGCTCGCGGCGGCGAGGGTGGGCGAGGTAGGTGCCGCGATCCGTGAGCGTGTACGCGCCCCGCTCCGCCGCCATCGCGATCACCTCGGACATCCCCTGCCCCGCGTCGAGGTACCAGGCGCCCTGGGGCGCGATCCCGGCTGCCTTCCAGAGCTCGCGCTCCTTCTCGTGCGTCCCTGACTGATCGCCGCGCGAGACGAAGGTGGCGCCCACCTTGGCGATCCTGCGGACCGCGTCCGCCGCATCGCGGGCGCCCCCCACCTGTGCCTTGTCGCTCGCCGGCCCGACGACCACGAAGTCGTTGTGCATGACGTCGCGCCGCTCCACACCCCAGCCCTCCGCGACGAACCGATCCTCGAGGGCGCGGGCGTGGGCGAGGACGACGTCCACGTCCCCGCGCTCCCCGAGCTTCAGCGCCTTCCCCGTGCCGACGGCGATCACGTCCACCTTGCACTTGCACCTCGCCTCGAACGGCGGGAGCAAGACCTTGAGCAGGCCGGAGTTCTCCGTGGAGGTCGTCGTCCCGAGGCGTAGTCGCCCCTCGGCGGCGCCAGCCGTGCTGCCGGGCGCGAGCGTGGCGATCACGGCGAGCGTGGCGCAGGCTCGAGACGAGCCGGAACGTGGAGCGGCGATCGAATCTGGTCATGGCGATCAACCTCCGATGACTGCGAGCGTCCTGGTCGTGCCGGAGAAGCCCTCCTTCAGCAGATGGGAGGCGGGCTTGCGGTCGACGGAGCGCTCAATAATGTCGGTGAGCTCCGGCCGCTGCGTGTCCGATTGGAGGAACGGGCGGAGCGGGACGTCCTGCTTCCCGAAGAGGCAGAGCCTGAGGTCTCCGGTGGACGAGACGCGCACCCGATTGCACGAGTCGCAGAATCCGGCGGAGTACGGCGCGATGCAGGCCGGCCTTGCCCTCGTGCCCGGCGCGGCCGTAGGTGACCGCCGGCCCGTCGTTCGCGTCTCGCTCGAGCCGCGTCCAGCCGCGCCGCTCCAGCTTTTCGCGGATCTCGTCCGCGCGCACGTGGTGCTCGTGGAAGAAGGCCGCGTTCTCGCCGGTCTGCATCAGCTCGATGAACCGGACGGCGAGCGCACGGTTCTTCGTCCAGTCGAGGAACCGATCGAGCTCGCGGTCGTCCATTCCCCGGAGGAGCACGACGTTGACCGGCGCGCGTGATCCGGTCGGGGCTCCACCCTGTGCCGCTCACGTCCGGGAGCACCTGCACGTCCACGAGGTCCCCCGCGCGGAGGGAGCGCCTGGTCGCCGGGATGACCGCGATGCCGTCCGCGCGCAACATGGTCTTGAGAATTCCGGTCTCCTGGTTCCCGGAGGTCCAGGCGAGGAGCACGCCAGCGCTCCGCTCGAGCCGGACGCGGAGGAAGGAGACGCGTCCCGGCTTCCGCGCGAGGTCCTCCTGGAACCGGGCGCGCACGACCGGCCGGAGCACGCTCCCGTGGCCCATCATCTTGAGCAGCGCCGGACGCACGAACTGATCGAAGGTGAGGAGCGTCGAGACCGGGTTGCCGGGGAGAGAGAACACGGGCTTCGTCCCGTGCACCGCGAAGGCGGTGGGCCGACCCGGCTTGATGTCCACCTTCCAGAAGACCTGCCGGACGCCGAGCTCGTCGAGGACCTCGCGCACGAGGTCGCGATCCCCCATCGACACGCCCGCGGACGTCACGAGCGCGTCCGCCTGGAGCCCCTCGGCGAGGAGCGCCCGCAGCGAGGCCCGGTCGTCGCGCGCGATCCCGAGGCGCACCGGCTCGGCGCCGAGCTGCATCACCGCCGCCGCGACCGCGAGGCCGTTGCTGTCGTCGATCTTCCCCGGCGAGAGCGCCCCGCCCGGCTCGACGAGCTCGTCCCCGGTCGAGAGGATGGCGACGCGCGCCCGCCGGACCACCGGGACCGAGAGGCGCGAGAACGACGCGAGCAGCGAGACCTCGGGCGCGCCCACGACCGTGCCGCGCGGCAGGATCGCCTCACCCTCCCGGATGTCCTCGCCCTTCCTGCGGACGTGCGCGCCGGGCTGGACCCGCCGCGTCACGAACATGTTCCCCGCGCGCTCCTCCGCCTCCTCGACCGGAACGATCGCGTCGGCGCCGGGAGGGAGCGGGGCGCCGGTGAGGATCCTCGCCGCCGTGCCGGCCGCGACGAAGCTCGGACGCGTGGCTGCCCGCCGGGATGTAGCCCGTCGATCCGGAGCCCAGCCGGCGAGGTCGTGTTGCATCTCCATCGGGCCGGCGGGCGAGATGAAGATGGGCGCGGCCTCCATCGCGGTCACCGACATGGAGACCCGTCCCGACCAGGCACTGCGGGGCGCGGCGGCGTGGGCGCGGTGATGGGAGCGAAGGGCGTGAAGGCGATCGTCCTGGACATGACCGACCTCAAGATGCGCCAGCCCAAGGACGTGGAAAAATTCCGCGAGGCGAACAAGAAGATTCACCGAGGGACTGCAAGAGCCACGCGGTCACGGGACAGGCGCTCCCCGCCTACGGCACGAACGTGCTCACGAACATCCTGAACGAGGCCGGCGGCGTACCCCACGCTCAACTTCTCGCGGAGGCGTGTACAAGGACAGCGCGAAGATCAGCGGCGAGACCATCGCCGATCTCGAGACGAAGCGCGGCGGCCTCGCGACGCACGGCTGCCACACGCGGGTGCGTCATCCAGTGCTCGGGCACCTACGTGGACAAGAACGGGAAGTTCGTCTCGAAGCAGCCCGAGTACGAGACGGTCTGGGCGCACGGCGGGCAACTGCGGCATATCGGACCCCGACGTGATCGCGAAGCTCGACTTCATGGATGACAACTACGGCGTCGACACGATCGAGATGGGCGTGACGATCGGCGTGGCCATGGAGGCGGGCGTCATCGAGTTCGGCGACGCGCGAGGGCGCCATCCGCCTCGTCGAAGAAGTGGGCAAGGGCACGCCCCTGGGCCGCATCCTGGGCAGCGGCGCCGAGGTGACGGGCAAGGCTTTCGGCGTGGAGCGCGTCCCCGTGGTGAAGGGCCAGGCGATGCCGGCCTACGACCCGCGCGCGGTGCAGGGCATAGGCGTCACCTACGCGACGAGCACCATGGGCGCGGACCACACCGCCGGCTACGCGGTCGCGACCAACATCCTCAAGGTGGGCGGCTTCGTCGATCCCGCTCAAGCCCGAAGGGCAGGTGGAGCTCTCGCGCAATCTGCAGATCGCGACGGCCGCGGTGGATTCCACCGGCATGTGCCTGTTCATCCCACCTTCGGCGACGATGGGCTGCTCGAGGTCTCGGTGCTCGCCGACGATCAGCACGTCCTCGAAGACAGCGAGCAGGTCGGGACCGGCCTCGATCAGGTGTCGATCGCGGTCCTTCCGCCGGTGTGCGGCGGGTGACCGCGATGGGCGCGATCGTCGCTCGAGTGACCACCGAGCCCATCCGCCACGAGCGCGTGGCCGCCGCCCTCGCCGGCGCGGCGCACGGGGCGGAGCTCCTCTTCTACGGCGTCGTGCGGAACACGAACGAGGGCCGGCCGGTCCTCGCGGTGAGCTACGACGTCTTCGCGCCGCTCGCCGAGGCGACCTTCCGCGCCATCGGCGAGGAGGCCCTCGCGCAGTGGGGCGGCGGCGGCGAGCTCCGCGTCGTCGTCGTGCATCGCGCCGGCAGGCTCGCGGTCGGCGAGGCGAGCGTCGTGGTGGGGGTCGCGTCGCCGCACCGCGACGAGGCGTACCGCGCCTCCCGTTACGTCATCGAGCAGCTCAAGCTTCGCTCGCCGATCTGGAAGCAGGAGCACTACGCGGACGGCGACAGCGAATGGCTCCTCGGGCACTCGCTCCGCGGCCCGGAGCAGGCCGGCGCCGCGCACGCCGCGAACGGGTAGCGCGGAACGCGCATGGACGCCACCGAGCGCCCCGCGTTCGAGCGCGACCCCCCTGCGCGCCGGCCGCACCCTTCCCGCCTCTTCGTCGAGGTGACGACGCGCTGCAACCTGCGCTGCGCGATGTGCGTGAAGGAGTCGGCCGGCCAGGGCATCCGGGAGGGCCACCTGCGCGCCGAGACGTTCGCGCGCCTCTCACCCGCGCTCCGGAACCTCGACGCGCTCGTCCTGAACGGCGTCGGCGAGCCGCTCTTGCACCCGCGCCTCGAGGACTTCGTGGAGGCGGCCCGGCGCGAGATGCCGGAGCGGGGCTGGATCGGCTTCCAGACGAACGGCCAGCTCCTCGGGCCGCGCCGGGCCGAGTCGCTCGCCGTCGCCGGGATCGACCGGATCTGCCTCTCGGCGGACGCGGTCTCGCCCGAGCTGTTCCGGGCGCTGCGCAGGGGGGGCCGACAGGAGGCGGTCGAGCTCGCCGCCGCCTCGCTCCACGACGCCGGCCGCCGCCGCGGCCGCCCCATCGCGCTCGGCCTCGAGTTCGTCGCGATGCGGGACAACCTGGGTCAGCTCCCGGACCTCGTCCGATGGGCCGCCCGGAATCGCTTCGGGTTCGTGATCGTGACGCACATGCTCCCGTACGCGGAGGAGACGCGGCCCCTCGCGGCGCTCGACACGAACACGGACCGGGCCCTCGAGCTCTTCCGCACGTGGAGGGAGCGCGCTGCCCGGGACGGAGTCGACCTCGGGCGGTACTTCGAGGTGTTCATGAAGTTCCGGCCGACGGCGGCGGAGCAGCGCGTCATCGCCTCGGTCCGGGAGCTCGTCGCCCACGCGTCCGCGCAGGGCCTCACGCTGAGTCTCGAGCGGCTGCTCCGCTCGGATGGAGCGCTGCGCCGGAGGGTCGAGGAGGCGTTCGCCGAGGCGGCGGAGGTCGCGCGCGCGGAGGGGATCCCGCTCACGCTCCCGTCGGTGGTCCCGGCGCACGCGCGGCGCTGCGCCTTCGTCGAGGACGGGGGCGCCTTCGTCTCCTGGGACGGCGACGTGCACCCCTGCTACTTCCTCTGGCACCGGTACACGTCGCACGCCGGCGGAGTCGTGAAGCACGTCGAGCCGCGGTCGTACGGCAACGTCGCGGAGCGGGACCTCCTCGCGCTGTGGAACGAGGCGCCTGCGCGCGCGTTCCGCGACGCGGTGCTGCGCTACGACTTCCCGCGCTGCTACGACTGCAACCTCGCGCTGTGCGACTACGTGAAGCCCGGCGACTCGACCGGCGATTGCCACCTCACGACGGTGCCGTGCGGCGCGTGCCTCTGGTCGACGGGGGTGTTCCGGTGCCTGCAATAGCGCGGCGCGGGAGTCCCCGCCTCCTCCAGGAGGCGTGAGGAGGTCGCGCGATGCCGCACCGGCTCAGGCGGCGGTAGAGCGTCATCCGCGACACCCCGAGCTGCTGCGCCGCGCGCGCGAAGTTCCACTCGCACGCGTCGAGGGCCGCGAGCAGCGCCTCCCGCTCCGACTGGAGCACGCTCTCGCGGAGCGTCCCCCGCCCCGGCGTCGCCACCGGCACGGGTTCGGCGGCGCGCGCGGAGGGCTCGGTCGGGACCGTGGCGCCCGGCCCGGCCGGCTCGAGGAGGAGGTCCGCCGCGGTGATCCGCGCGCGCGGGGCGTTCGCCGCCGCGCGCAGGATCACGTTCCGGAGCTCGCGCACGTTCCCCGGCCAGCGGTGCGCCCGGAGCGCCGCGATCGCGTCCTCGGCGAGGGAGAGGCCGCGCCGCGACAGCTCGCCCTCTGCCTCCCCGAGGAACACCTGCGCGAGCAGCGCCACGTCGTCGCCGCGATCGCGCAGGGGAGGCACCGAGACGGAGAGGACGTTCAGCCGGTAGTGGAGATCGCGGCGGAACCGCTTCGCCGTGATCTCGTCCTCGAGCGGCTTGTTCGTCGCGGCGACGACCCGCACGTCCACGGCGCGCGGCGTGCTCCCGCCGAGCCGCACGACCTCCTTCTCCTGCAGGACCCGCAGGAGCGCGGTCTGGGCCTGGGGCGGCAGCTCGCTCACCTCGTCGAGGAACAGGGTGCCGCCGTCCGCATCCTCGAACTTCCCCGGATTCCCGTCGCGGCGAGCGCCGGTGAACGTGCCCGTCTCGTAGCCGAACAGCTCCGCCTCCACGAGCTGGGCGGGGATCGACCCGCAGTTCACGGCGATGAACGGTCCTCCCCGGCGTCCGCTCGCGGAGTGGATCGCGTGCGCGAACAGCTCCTTGCCCGTTCCGGACTCGCCGGAGATGACCACCGGGAGCTCGTTCCGTGCGGCGGTCCGGGCGAGCTCCATCGCCGCGCATGAGCGGCGCGGAGCGACCGAGGATCCGGCCGAGGTCGTAGCGCGCCGACGGCCGTGACCGCGCGCGGGGCGCCCGCGCCGCGGACGGCGCCGGGATCCGGATGATGGCGCCCACCCGCGCTCCCTCGTACTCCACCGGCGAGGTGATGAACTCCGGACCGTCGGACGGCGCGACGCGCACCGGCGGGCCCGAGCCGGATCCGGCGCGGGCGCCGCGCAGGAGCGCTGCCCGGATGGCGGGCGGCAACGCCCCCGCGTCGAGGACCCGCCGCCGGGTCGCGGCGTCGTTCGCCGCGATGACCTGCCCGCGCGCGTCGACCGCCACGAGCGCGTCGCCGGAGTCGTGCGCGGCGCGGAACGCGTACTTCACGACCTCGTCCCGGATGCTCGCCGCCGCGCGAAGCCGCTCCTGGACGGCGCGCGCGATCGCCTTCGCGACGAGGATCGCCTGGCGGCGCTGGACCTGCCACGGCCCGGTGATGTCGACGAGACCCGCCGGCGCCTCCTGACCCGGGCCGACGAACCGGCGCCGCCGCGCAGCTCCACTGCTGGAGCGCGGCCACGAAGTGCTCCGAGGCGAACACCTCGACGGCTCTTCCCGCCGCGAGGGCGGTGCCCGGCCCGTTCGTGCCCGCCGATTCCTCACCCCAGTTCGCGCCCGGCCGGAAGTTGATCTCCTGCACGAGGTCGACGACCTGCCGGTCGCCGTCGATCGTCAGCATCCAGCCGTCAGCGTCGAAGTACGCGAGGACGTGACCGGAGCGGCTCAGCGGATCGGCGAACTCGCGCAGGATCGGGACGGCCAGGCCGAAGACCTCGTCCTCCTCGCAGCGCTGCGCGAGCTGGTCCGGCGAGAGGACGCGTGAGGGACCCGCGATGGCAGGGTCGATCCGGTAGGACTCCCGCGCGCGCCGCCACGAGCGCGAGATCTCGTCCGTCACGCCGGTGGGTTCGAGCCCGTCCTGCACGTATTGCTGCCACGCGCGGTCGAGGTGGCGTCGTCGGTCGAGCCGCGTTCCTGACGTGCCGAACGGCTGCATTCCTGACTCGAAACGTAGCAGGCGGCTAGCGCGTGGCGATAGGTCGCACCCCCTCCGGGGCATCGGCGAGCGACCGTCGCTGCGCTCGCTCGATCGGCTGGCGCGGTGAACCCCGGTGTACCATTCGCCGCGAACCCCGCACCGCTCGTGACCAGACGACGGGAGCCTCCATGGGATACGTCGAGCAGAACCTCATCACCGGCGAGCGAGTGACCTACCGGGCCGAGCTTCACTGGGTCGTGTTCGTCTCGCTGAAGGCGTTGCTCACCCTCTTCCTCCTCCCGGTGGTCGAGCGAGCGACGTCCGAGTTCGCCGTCACCACCCGTCGCGTGATCATCAAGGTGGGCCTGATCTCGCGGAGGACGGTCGAGCTCAACCTCGAGAAGATCGAGTCCATCGGCGTCGACCAGACCATCCTCGGTCGCATCTTCGGCTACGGCACGATCGTGGTGAACGGCACGGGGGGAACGCACGAGCCGTTCCGCGGCATCGCGCGGCCACTCGAGTTCCGCAAGGCCGTGAACGAGGCCTCGGAGGCTCACGTTCGCCACCCCCCGGCGGCGTCGGTGCGCTGACCCCGACGGCCGGAGGCCTGACGGGGTCGGGCGCCGGGCTCGCCATGTCGGTGCGCCCTGTACCATGTCGCCGTGACCCTCCGCGTCCTCCACACCTCCGACTGGCACCTCGGCCGCGCGCTGCACGAGGAGTCGCTGCTCGACGACCAGGCCTTCGTGCTCGAGCAGGTGGTCGCGCTCGCACGCGACGAGCGCCCCGACGTCCTCGTGGTGGCGGGCGACGTGTACGACCGGGCGGTGCCGCCGGCGGAGGCGGTCGAGCTCCTCGACGACGTGCTCACCCGCATCGCGGAGCTCCGCGTCCCGGTCGTCGTCATCGCCGGCAACCACGACTCGGCCGAGCGGCTCTCCTTCGCCTCGCGCCTGCTCGCCGCCCGCGGCGTCCACCTCCGCGGCGCGCTCGACCGGGCGGAGCAGCCCATCGAGCTCGCCGGGAAGGGCTTCGTCTACGCGCTCCCGTTCGTCGACCCCGACGTCGTGCGGGGGCTCCTCGGGGACGAGGAGATCCGCGGCCACGTCGCCGCGACCGAGCGCGTCGTCGCGCGGGTCCGCGCGGACGCCGCAGGCCGGGCGCTCCCCACCGTGCTCGTCGCGCACGCGTTCATCCAGGGCGCGGCGCAGACGCCCGACAGCGAGCGGCCCATCGTGGTCGGCACGGCGGGGAGCGTTCCGCCCGAGACCGTCGCCGGCTTCGACTACGTCGCGCTCGGCCACCTGCACGCGGCGCAGGAGGTCTCCCCCGGCATCCGCTACTCCGGCTCGATCCTCAAGTACTCGTTCTCCGAGGCGCCGCACGAGAAGGGCGCGGTCCTCGTCGAGGTCGAGCGCGGCCGGACCACCGCGAGGACGATCGCGCTCCGGGCGAAGCGCGACGTCGTGCGGCTGCAGGGCACGCTCGCGGACCTCCTCGGGAGAAAGGACCTCGAGCGCCACGTGAAGGACCTCGTGGAGGTGACCCTCGAGGACAAGGACTACGTGCTCGACGCGAAGAACCGGCTCGAGGCCCGCTTCGACCACGTCCTGAACGTCGTCCGCATGGAGCTCGCCGGCGCCCCCGGCCAGGGCGCCTTCGGGCAGCAGGTCGCCGGGGCCGGTCACGACGACGTGAAGCTGTTCGAGGCGTTCTTCGAGCGGGTGACGGGTGCCTTGCCCGGGCCCGAGCACCGCCAGGTCTTCACCGACGCGCTCGCCGAGATCGACCGCAAGGAGCGCGCGGCGTGATGGCGCCACCCGCTTGCGTAGAGCGTCGCGAGGCGCAGGAGCCCGAGCCGAGGTCGGGCGCGCGAGGAGCGAGAAGCGGAGGCGTAGCCGGAGGCTACGTCGAGCATCGCAGCGACGAGCCCCGAATCGGCCGGGATGTGCCGCAGCAGCTCGATGCAAGTGGGTGTCGCCATGAAACCGTGTCCCTCGAGCTGCAGGCGTTCGGGCCGTACGCGCGGACCCAGGAGATCGACTTCACCGCGCTCGGCGCGAGCGAGCTCTTCCTCATCCACGGCCCGACCGGCGCGGGGAAGACGACGCTCTTCGACGCGATGGCGTTCGCGCTCTACGGCAAGGTGCCCGGGGACCGGCCCGAGGACCGCCTGCGCGCCGACCGCGCCGAGGCGGACGCGGCGCCGCGGGTGGTCTTCCGCTTCTCGCTCGGACCGACCGTCTACAAGGTCGAGCGCACCGCCGCCTGGAACCGCCCGAAGAAGCGCGGCGAGGGGACGACGCTCGAGGCGGGCTCCGCGAGCCTGTGGCGCGAGGGCGAGGCGCTGCCGATCGCGACCCGCTCCACCGCGGTGTCCGAGCGGGTCGAGGACCTGCTCGGGATGGGGCCCGAGCAGTTCCAGCGGGTCGTCCTGCTCCCGCAGGGCGACTTCAAGAAGCTCCTCGTCGCCGACGCGAAGGAGCGCGAGGACCTCCTCCAGCGCCTGTTCGGGACGGAGCGGTACGAGGCGGTCGAGCACCTCCTCCGCGACCGGAAGATGGGCGTGCTCTCGGAGGCGAAGGGGCTGAAGCAGCGGCAGGACGAGGTCCTCCGCGGCGAGACCCAGGACGCGCTCGCGGCCTCCCGGATCGCGACCGAGCGCGAGCTCGGGACGGCGCGGGCCGAGGGTGCCGCGCGGGATGCGGAGAGCGCCACCGCCGAGACCGCGCTCGCCGAGGCGAAGAAGCTCGGGGCGCGGTTCGACGACCTCGAGAAGGCGCGCACGGACGTGCGCGGGTGGGCGGGCGTCGCGCCGGTGCTCGCCTCCGACCGCGAGCGCCTCGCCCGCGCCGACCGGGCAGAGCGCGTGCGCGAGAAGCTCTCCGCCGCGCAGCGCACCGAGGCGGAGCGCGCCGCGCGAGTCGCCGACGAGCAGAAGGCACGCGCCGGCGTGACCGCCGCGGCCGGCACGGCGGAGCGGGTGTCGGCGGAGCTCGCCCGGGCCGAGGCGGAGACCGGCAAGATCGCCGGCCTGACCGCGCGGAAGCAGGTCCTCGAGCGCGCCCTGCCGGAGCTCGAGCGGCTCGCGCGCGCGGAGCAGGAGCTCGAGGCGAAGCGGGCCGAAGCCGGAGCGGCGCAGAAGAGCGCGGGCGCGGCGCAGCTCGCCGGGGACCAGGCGGTCGCGGCGGTGACCGCGCTCGAGCAGCGAGCCGACCAGCTTCGCCCCGTCGCGAGCGACGGAAGCGCACGCGCCGAGACGGCCGCCCAGCTGGACGCTGCCGCCAAGGCGGCGCGCGATCGCGATCAGCTCGATGCCGAGGTGAAGCGGCTCGAGCTCGAGGTCGAGGACCTCGGTCGGCAGGCTCGGAGCGCACGCGAGGCGAGCGAGCACGCGCGGGCGAGCGCGGAGGCGCTCGCGGAGGCGCGCGACGCCGGGGTCGCCGTGTCGCTCGCGGAGAGGCTCGAGCCGGGGAAGCCGTGCCTCGTGTGCGGCGCGCTCGAGCACCCCGCCCCGGCCCGCTCCGCGCGGCGCGTCCCGGAGAAGGACGAGGTGGACGCGGCCCGCGCGACCGAGAAGGACCTCGCTGCCCGCGCGACCGGCCTCGAGACGAGGCTCGCGACGGTGTCCGCCCAGCGCGCCGAGACGAAGGAGCGGGCGCGGAGCGCGCACGCCGGCGAGGGAAGGCCCACCGCACAGCTCACCGTCGAGCTCGCGGCCGCGAGGAAGGCGCTCGACGCCGCCCGCGCCGCGTGGACCGAGCTTCGCAAGACCGAAGCCGGCCTCGAGAAGGCCCGCGGCGGAGCGACCGCGGCGGCCACGGCGAGCCGCGCCGCGGCCGAGCGCGCCTCGGTCGCGTCCCAGGCGCTTGCCTCGGCGGAGACGAGGCGCGACGAGGTCCGCCGCCAGCTCGACGCGGCCGGCGCCGGCCCCGGTGCGCGCGAAGAGCTCGCGAAGATCACGGGCGAGCTCGAGCGGCTCGAGGGCGCGCTCGCGAAGGCGCGGCGCGCGAGCGCCGAGGCCGACGCGAAGCTCGCCGCCGCGACCGCGACGCTCGCGCTGCGCGAGAGCGAGCGCGGCGCGGCGGAGGAGCGCGGGAAGGCCGCGCACGCCGAGGCGGAGCGCGCCTGCGCCGCGGCCGGGTTCGGCGGCGTCCCGGACTGCGAGGCGGCCCTGCTCGCCGACGAGGACCGCGCGAAGCTCACCCGCTCGATCGGGGAGCGGACCGCGTCGAGCCAGGCCGCCGCGGAGCGCCTCGCCGCGCTCGAGGCGGAGCTCGCTGGCGCTGCGCGCCCCGACGTGGCCGCGCTGGGCGCCGTGCGGAACGCCGCGGCGGTCGCCGCGCGGAAGGCGGGCGACGCGATCGTGAAGCTCCGGGGCGACCTCGACGCGCTCTCCGAGCGCGAGCAGCGGCTCTCGGAGCTCGCGGCGCGCCTCGCCGAGCTCGAGCGCAAGCTCGAGGTGCTCGGCCGGGTCGCGGAGGTCGCGAACGGGAAGAACGGGCTCAACATGAGCCTGCAGCGGTTCGTCCTCGCCGCGCGGCTCGAGGAGGTCGCGGAGGCGGCGAGCCGGCGCCTCGCGGTGATGTCGAAGGGCCGCTTCCGCCTTCGCCACGACACGACGGTCGGGCACAAGGCGCAGGCGGCCGGGCTCGGGCTCGTCGTCGAGGACGCCTGGACCGGCGTGACGGACCGCCCGGTGGGCGCGCTCTCCGGCGGCGAGAGCTTCCTCGCGAGCCTCGCCCTCGCGCTCGGGCTCTCCGACGTGGTGCTCCGGCGCTCGGGCGGGCTGCGGCTCGACTCGCTCTTCGTCGACGAGGGGTTCGGCTCGCTCGACGAGGAGACGCTCGATCAGGCGGTCCGCGCGCTCGAGGAGCTCCGCGAGGGCGGCCGGCTCGTGGGCGTCATCTCGCACGTCCCGGAGCTGCGCCGCAGGATCGCGGCGCGCATCGAGGTGAAGCGGAGCCCCGAGGGCTCCGTGGCGGTCGTGCATCCGGCCTGAACCGGGGCCATGCCCGCCCGAACGGCGGCTCTCCCGTTCGCCCCGAGCTTGTCGAGGGGCGGCTGCGAGCGCTGCGAATCGTCACGCGCCCCCCATGCCCCACCGTCGGACCGTCCGCGCCTCGATGGGCGCGAACACGCCGCGCTCGACCCCGAGCCCGATGAGGACGACCGCGAGCAGCCCCGCGAACACCTCCGGCATCTCGAGCTGGTTCTTCTTCTCGTAGATGAACCACCCGAGGCCGCCCGAGCCCGAGCTGACTCCGAACACCAGCTCTGCCGCGATGAGCGTGCGCCACGCGAACGCCCACCCGACACGTAGCCCCGAGAGCACCTGCGGGAACGCCGCAGGCAAGAGGATGCGCAGGGCGAGCCCGGGCCCACCGAGGCCGAAGCTCCGCCCGACGCGCCGGAGCGTGGGGCTCACCGCCGAGAAGCCGGCGTGGGCGCTGAGCGCCATCGGCCAGAGGACCGCGTGGACGATGACGAAGAGCAGGCTCGGGATCCCGATCCCGAACCACAGGAGCGCGACGGGGAGGAGCGCGATCGCAGGGAGCGGGTTCATCATCGCGGTCAGGAGCGCGAGGACGTCGGCGCCGAGGCGGGTCGTGGACGCGAGCGTCGCGAGCAGCGCCGCGAGCGCGGCGCCCAGCGCGAACCCCGCGACGAGGACCTCGAGCGAGCAGCCGATGCGCGCCAGGAGCTCACCGGACACCGCCTCGCGGAGGAGCGCACGCCCCACCGACGACGCCGTCGGGAGGACGAGCGGGCTCGCGAGCCACCGCGCGTACCCCTCCCACGCCGCGACCATCACCGCCAGGATCGCGGCGCTCCGGAGCCGGCCCGCCCACCGCGCGCGCGCCTCCGCCGTGTCGCTCAGATGCACCAGTCCCCCGCGTCCGCGTGGAGCAGGTCGTGCACCCGCCGCGACAGGTCCGCGGCCTCCGGCCCCTCGCACCGCCCATCGCGGCCGACGGGGAGATCGGCGCGCACGCGCCCGGGGTTCGGCGACAGGAGGACGATCCGCGTTCCGATCCGGACCGCCTCGTCGATCGCGTGGGTCACGAAGACGAGCGTGGGGCTCGCCTCGTCCCACAGCGCGAGCAGCTCGTCCTGCATCCGGCGGCGGGACAGCGCGTCGAGGGACGCGAACGGCTCGTCCATGAGCACGAGCTCGGGGCGAAGCGCGAGGCAGCGCGCGATCGCGACCCGCTGCTTCATCCCCCCCGAGAGCGTGTGTGGATACGCGTCTGCCCGATCGAGGAGCCGTACGCGGGCGAGGTGCTCCGAGGTGACCGCGTCCGCCTCGTGCCGCGAGAGGCCCCGGGCGGTGCGGAGGGCGAACGCCACGTTCTCGTGAACGGTCTTCCAGGGGAGGAGCTGGTCCAGCTCCTGGAACACCACCGCGCGGTCCGGGCCCGGGCCCGACACCGGGCGACCGCCGATCGCGATCCGCCCCGACTCCGGCGCGAGGAACCCCGCGATGGCGCCGAGGAGGCTCGACTTCCCGCAGCCCGACGGGCCGACCAGCGCGAGCCGCTCTCCGCGCGCGACGCGGAGGTCGATCCCTTCGACCGCGGTGACGGTCCGGCCGCCGCTGCGGTGGCGGAGCGTCACACCCTCGACCGCGAGGAGGGCGGGCTCGGGTTGCGCGAGGGGCGCGGCGCGCTCGGGGGACGGCACCGTCAGCTCCCGGGCTGCGCGTGGACGGTCGGGAAGAAGAGGTCCTTCCAGCTCGCCGGCCGCGCGGGGATGGTGCCGATCTTCGCGAGGAAGTCGGCGAAGGACGCGATGCGCTGGGGCGTCGTGGTGAACGTGACCGCCGGGTCCTCGAGCTGCGCGAGGATGGACTCGACCGGGTCCTTCGTCTTCCCGGCGCGGATGTAGAGCTCCGCCGCCTCGCGACGGTTGGCGTGGATCCAGGCGATCGCCTCGGCGAGGGCGGCGTAGACGACCGCGAACGTGCGCGGGTTCGCGTCGGCGAACGCCTGCGTCGAGCTCAGCACGTTGAAGGTGTGCGGACCCCCGAGCAGGTCGAACGAGTTCAGGACCGTCCGGACCCTATGGTCGGCGAGCTCCTGAGCGACGTAGGGCGGACTCGTGACGTGCGCGCTGATCCCCCGGCGCCGGAGAGGAGGGCGACCGCGCCGTCGGGGTGCTTGAGCGCGACGGTCAGGGGATTCGAGGCGTGTGTACGCTGCCTCACCGAACGCCTTCGCCGCCGCCATCTGGAGGACGACGGCCTGGATCGAGACCTTCACGGCCGGGACCGCGATCCGGTCCCTGTCCCCGAAGTCCTTGACCGTCTTCACGGCCGGGTTCGTGGTGTTCACGTAGACGGGCACCGCATCGAGGGCGCTCACCCCCTTCACCGCGCCGCCGGTGCGCGCCCAGAGCACGACGAGCGGAGCGACGCCGGTCGCGACGTAGTCGACGCTCTTCGAGAGGAGCGCGTCGGACGCCGCCGGCCCGCCGGAGAGCGTGAACCAGCTCACCTTCAGGTCGCCGAGCCCGGCCGCGGCGGCGCCCCGCTCGATGAGCCGCTGCTGCTCGAGGACGAGGAGCGGCAGGTACCCGAGGCCGTACTGCTTCGCGATCCGGAGCTCCGCCTGCTCCGCGCGGGCGACCGGGGAGGTTGCGAGCGCCGCGAGCGCGGCCAGCGCGAGGAGCTTCGAGGTCGTTCGGTTCACGGGGTCCTCCTCACGGACGTCGTCCGGGCGAGCTGATCGAGGTGCTTGAAGAAGGGGCGCTCGGCGCTCTGCCGGGCGAACAGCGTTGCGTAGCTCTCGTCCGAGACCTCCTGCGGCTCGATCTCCCACACCGCGGCGAGGTCGGCCCCGGGCCGCTCGGCGCGCAGCCGCTCGTAGCGGTCGCGGAACACCGGGCCCGCGACGTGTGCCTTCCGCACCCGTCCACGGATTCGCCAGGTCGTCCCGTCGCGGTCCGCGACGACGACCGCGACGGGCCGGTCGAACCAGATCGAGGCGACGAGGTCTCGCTGGGTGCGCGACGCCTCGAGCGGCTCGAGGTAGAGGAGCCGCCCCGCCTCGTCCACCTCCAGGAAAGGCGCGAGCACGGCGTGCGGAGCGCCGTCCGGGCCGGTGGTGGCGAGCACCCGGACGGCGTCACGCGAACCGACGAGGGCCCGGAGCGGCGCTTCGAGCGGGATGGTCATGGCAGGACTCCGTTCAGGCGCGAGAGGTCGGTGTCGGGGTGGTTGCCGCAGTGGCGGTAGTCGTCGAACTCGATCGGGAGCTGGTACTTCACTCGCAGCCCGTGCAGCCCCTTCGCGAGCCGGACGTAGTAGTCGAGCGAGGCGTTCCGCTGGTCGCCGAGCGCGCTCGCCGGCCGCGGCGACCAGACGATGAAGACCGTCGAGACGCCCTCGGCGGCGAGACCCTCCGCCTCGGAGAGGACGGCCGCGAGGGCGTCCTCCTCCCGGGTGAAGCCGTGCGGCCGCGCGAGCTCGACGCCGGCGACGATCCCGGTGTTGACGCGCCCGCGCCCGAAGATCCCGGCGGCGGCGACGAGTCGGCGCTTCCACTCGCGGTACCCGATCCAGCGCGCCTTCCCCGGGCAGATCCACCCGAAGAGCCGCTCGTCGAGGACCTCGATGTCCGCCGTGTAGGACATGAGCCCGGTCTCGCGGTGCAGGCGCTCGAGCTGCGCCTCCGTGAACGCCGTCCCGATGAGCTGGCTCGGAAACCGGCGCGTCGCGAAGGGCTCGCCGATGGCGCGGAGGATGTCGACGTAGTAGTCGACCTCCTCGTCGAAGGGCGCCTTGCCACGCGTGTTCGATCCGGCGGTGAGGCAGACGCCGACGAACCGGCCTGGTTCCTTCAGCGCCTCGGCGATCGTCTCCCGGACGTCCTCCGGATCGAGGCGGGCGGGGATGCCGACGTCCTCCTTCCCCCGCCGGAGCTGCGGGACGATGTCGCAGAAGAGGCAGCCCTCGTCGTCGTTCCAGAAGTGGCAGTGTCGATACGGGAAGACGTTGAGCCGCTGCGGGCGCGCGCTCACGACGAGCCGCATGGGCAGCCCCGACCGCGTCGTCTTCGCGTAGAAGTCGGGACGCGGCCAGTACTCGACCTCCTCGATTGGCCGACCGCCGTCGACGAGCGCGAGCCGGCCGTCGATGAAGTCGACGACGTAGGGCTCCTGCTCGAGGGGCGTCGGCGTCGTCACGATGGAGGAGCCGTCCCTGAGGAGCAGCGACTCGGGACGCGCGGCGGTCCGCCCGTCCCGAGCGCCGAAGATGTGCGTGCCCGTCGTCTGGTGGCGCTCCGGGTCGAGCTGCTCGAGCGCGGCCGCCGTGTAGAACACGCCGCGCCGCTGCACGTCCGTCTTGACGATCACGAGCCGCGGGACGTCCGGGTGCTTCGCGCAGACCTCGTCGAGCGACGGCTCGACGGGGCGCGACTTCATCACGTGGGCCAAGGGTCCCCTCTCCTCCGTTGCGTCGCCTCCGGTCACCGGCAGACGGCCATCCGTTATAACGGACACGGCGGACGACCGTCAAGGCGCCCGCCCGATTGGCCTGCCTGGACCGGCGGCGCCTTCCCTGTTACCCCCACCGCCCCGGCCGCGAGCTCGGGAAGCCCAGGAGACCGCCATGTCCGACGACGTCCATCTCGACTCGAACGTCCCCGGGAACCCCGCCTACCACTTCACGATCGTGCCCGCCGGCACGCCCGCGACCGCTGGCTGGGCCGAGCGGGCGCCGCTCGTCGCGGGCGCCGCGCTCGCCACGCAGTGCGTCCACGCCGGCGTACAGCCCGACCCGGCCTACGGCTCGGTGATGCCGCCCATCTACCAGTCGTCCACCTTCGCCTTCCGCGACGTGTGCACGAACGCGGGCTACGACTACACGCGGAGCGGCAACCCCACCCGCGCGGCGCTGGAGGAGGCGATCGCCACGCTCGAGGGCGGGGCCGGCGCGACCTGCACCACGACCGGCATGGCGGCGGTGCTGGTGGCGCTGAACCTGCTCCCGCACGGGAGCCACCTCCTCTGCACCATCGACTGCTACGGCGGGACCTTCCGCACGCTCGAGCACGCGAAGCAGGCCTACGGCCTCGAGGTCACCTACCTCGACCTCGCCGACCTCGAGGCGGTGGAGCAGGCCTTCCGCCCGAACACCGGGATGGTCTGGATCGAGACCCCCTCGAACCCGCTCCTCCGGCTCACCGACATCCGCGCGGTCGCGGCGCTCGCGCACCGGCACGGCGCGCTCGCGGTGGTGGACAACACCTTCCTCTCGCCGGCGCTGCAGCGCCCCTTCGAGCACGGCGCGGACCTGGTCGTCCACTCCACGACGAAGTACCTGAACGGCCACAGCGACGTCGTGGGCGGGGCGGTGGTGTCGCCGAGGGGGAAGGTGGCGGCGCTGCAGCGCATCCAGTCGATGAACAACCTGCTCGGCACGTCGCAGAGCCCGCACGACGCGTTCCTCGTGCTCCGCGGGCTGAAGACGCTGGTGCTCCGCATGAAGGCGCACGAGGCGGGCGCGCAGCGCGTCGCGGAGTTCCTCGCCGGCCACCCGCAGATCGCGCGCGTCCACTACCCCGGCCTCCCCTCCCACCCGCAGCACGCGCTCGCGCGCGCCCAGCAGCGGGGCTTCGGCGGCATGCTCAGCTTCGAGCTCCGGGACGGCCGTCCCGAGCGCGTCGATCACGTCCTCCGCACGCTGCGCTGGTTCACCCTCGCGGAGTCGCTCGGCGGCGTCGAGAGCCTGGTCGCGCACCCCGCCTCCATGACGCACGCGTCGATGACCCCGGAGGCGCGCAAGCGCGCGGGCATCACCGACTCCGTGATCCGGCTCTCCGTCGGGATCGAGGACCCGGCCGATCTCGTGGCGGACCTGGCGCGGGCCCTCGAGTCGCTGCCGGCCTGAATCGGCCTCCCGAAACGAGCCGAGCCGCGCCTCGCTCGGCGCGGCTCGTCCGGGTCGCCAGCACAGCTGCTCGTCCTTCGACAGGCTCAGGACGAACGGGCTTTCCGGCCCGACCCCGAGGCTCAGGTCAGGAAGAACTCGCGGGACAGCGCCTCCCAGCCGTCGCCGGCGAGGGCGCGCGCGATCCCGTGGACCGGCGCGCCGCCGTCCTGCAGGAGGCGCCCGAGCTCGGGGTCCATCCGGCGGACGAGCGCCTCGCCTGCGTCCTCGAGCATCCGGAGCGCCGGGGCGGTCCCGTGGAGCTGGCGAAGGTTCACCGCGAGCCGCGGCGCCTTCACCTTGAAGAGCCAGCCCGCGCCGTAGGGGTCGGCGAGCGCGGCGGCGTCGCCCTTCAGGGCGGGGTTCACCGCCACCACCGTGCCGTCGACGGGGGAGAGCATCGGGACCGAGTACCCCTCGTCGCACAGCGCGATGGCGGGCTCACCCTGCGCGACGCGCGTCCCGAGCGCCGGCAGCTCGACCGCCGCGGGGCCGACGAGCTTGTGGGCGAAGTCGTCCACGCCGACGGTCACGAGGCCGTCCTTCTCGAGCCGCGCCCAGGTGTGCCCGGGGTGGAGGTGGAGACCGGGCGGGATGTGGAACCAGCCCGCGGTGGGCCGGAGGGCGGTGGCGCCGGCCGGCCGCATCGCCCCGGGCGCCGCGCGGAGGTCCGCGCCGGCGCGAGCCGCCGTCGCCGTCCGCGCCTTCGCGGCCGCCCGCGGCCCGCCCTGCACGTAACGCCAGAACGGGACGAACATGAGCAGGTAGGCGATGGCGAGGCAGTACTCGAGCAGCTTCGCGGGGTAGATGGACAGGAAGTCGTGCGCCATGGCGTCCTCCGGGTTCTCGCTGCGTGGAGGTTGCCGCTAGTGAGCGTGGGCGGCGACGATCTGGAGGCTTCCGAGGACGACCACTCCGACGAGGGCCAGCACGAAGGCGAACATCATGACGTGCTCCTTTCGGCTGCTGCGTTCGAGGCCTTGCTGCACCTCTCATCCGCTCTCCATCGCAAGCGAGAGGCCACTCGGTGGCCGGTCCCCGCGAGGCGCGATTCGCCCTCTGGTTGCGGGCACTTGCCGGTCGCGGCGCTTTCCGAGGCGACGGCGCGCCGAACCGCCGATCGATGACAACCGCAGCGGCACGAACCCGGCGGACGGTCTCGCGGCCAGCAGATCCGGTCGGTTACGGGCCCAAAGCGGCGGCTGACGAGAACTGCAACAGGTGCAGAGTTCCGCGACGCCGCGCCCGGGCGCACGTGCGCGCGGGAGGTACCTTCGAATGGTCCGGGCACCTACCGCGATCCGGAGGGACGCCTCAGCGGCGACAGCAAGACCGGGCGCCACCTCGCGCTCGCGACGCTCGACGAGCTGCCACGCGCGGCGGTGCGTGGGTGGCTTCGTACCGCCGCGCAGCTCGCGCGGGAGCAGCGGTAGAGACCGTGCCCGACGGCGGCATCACGTCAGGCCTGTAGCGACTGCCCTTCGACTTCGGGCCGGCTGAGCGGGCGCGTCGCGCGCGCGGTGTCCGCCCCCTCTCCCCGACCCTCTCCCCCGGCTGTCGCCGGGGGCGAGGGAGAACGAGTGCGAGAGGTGACCTTCCACCCGGCTGTCGCCGGGGGCGAGGGAGACCTAGTGCGAACGGACCCGACGTTGACCTCTCCCCCGGCTGTCGCCGGGGGCGAGGGAGAGCGAGGGGAGCGGGCCCGAAGTCGAGCGGTGGCTCACGCCGGCGGGTTCGCGCGCGGCGTCGGCGGCACCGGCACGATGCCGAGCATCGACTCGACGCGCGCCTTGATGTCGGTCCGCTTGATGTCCTCGCCGGTCAGCGGCTCGGCGCTCGCCTTTCCTCCCTTGAGGAAGACGAGCGTCGGGCTCGCCTTGACGGCGAGCTTCTCGGCGAGCTTCGCGTTGGTCGCCAGCTGCACCTTCAGGAACCGGACCTTGCCGGCGAACTTCTCGGCGACGGCCGCGAGCCTCGGCCCGAGCGTCTCGCACGCCTTCGACTCCTTCGCGTAGAAGTCGAGCACGACCGGCGTCGGCGCGGCGACGACCTCGGCCTCGAAGTCCTTCTCGGCGAGCTCCTTCACGTGCTGCGCCTCGACCGCCTTCACTGCCGGGTCCTCGGTGACGGGGACCCGCACGTTGAATCGGTTCGCCATTCGGTGTCCTTTCGGCGCGAACGGGTCCAGCCGGGCGCGATGCGCCCACGCTCGTCCGCGTGATGCCGTGATGCGTGGAGGGGAGTCTGCCCACGCGACCGCGTGAGGGCGGCCCCCCGGATCCCTTCATACCCTTCCTTGCGCCCCGGCGCTCGTCGCGCCGCCGCGGCGAATCGAACGCTCACCCGGTCGCCCGATCGCTCCCGCGACTTCACTGGGGAAAGCGTCGTCCCCACTCGATGGCCGTGTGACCCGGCCCCTGCCGGACTAGGATCCTCACCCACTACGACAGCGCAGGATCGAGGCGGACCATGGGGTTCAAGGATCTCGGGGACAAGGGCGCAGCACCGCACGTCGACACACCGGCCCAGGCGGAAGCGCGCGCCCAGGCCGTCGCCGACGTGAAGGCGAAGTCGGACGCCAAGGCGGCGGCGAACGCGAAGCAGCGCGAAGGGAAGCCGGCGCCCGGCGCTCCCTCCGCCGCGAAGGACGCGAAGCCGAAGACGTAGCCGACCCGAGCCGCCCTTCGGCTCGCGGCGCCTGCGGAGCGGGTGGCGCGAGCGCGACGTCGCGTCCAGGCGGCCCGTCCGGGCCGCGCGCTCGCTCACGCTGCGGACTCGCGGTGACGCGCCGGTGGCTCCGTCATGTTACATCGAGGGTGAGCCAGCCCACCGCATCGTCCCGATGACGCGCTGACTCCCGTCCGGGAGCGTGCGTGTTCGTCGCGACGAAGCTCGATTCTGCATTCTTTGGCGGCTCGCGCCGCGCGTCGGCGGTGCCCGAGCGGCCGTTCCGCGACGAGCTCCTCAGCGTCGAGCGCCTCGACGAGCGCGCCCGCTCGCTCGCGGCCCGGTTCACGGTCGGCCCCTCGCGCCGCGTCGCCCGCAGCGTCTTCCCGCGGTTCGACGACAACGTCCGCGTGCTGCGCGACGCCTACCGCACCCTCGCCGGCGACGTGCACCGCGGCGAGTTCGTGACCGCGGCGGCGGAGTGGCTCCTCGACAACTACCACCTCGTCGCGTCCGAGATCCGGGACGTCCGCCAGAACCTGCCGCGCGGCTACTACCGCGAGCTGCCGAAGCTCGCAGCGCGCGAGCAGGCGGGAAACGCCCGGGTCTACGCGCTCGCGGTGGAGCTCATCCGCCACAGCGACAGCCGCCTCGACCGGCCGCAGCTCGTCCGCTGGCTCGAAGCGTTCCAGGCGGTCGCCCCGCTCACCATCGGCGAGCTGTGGGCCTGGCCGAGCATGCTGAAGCTCGCCCTGGTCGAGAACCTGCGCCGGCTCGCGGACGAGACGCTCGCCGCCCGCGCCGCCCGGCGCGCCGCCGACTCGTACGTCGCGCGGGTGGACGCCGCCGGGAACGGCCTGCCGCCGCCGCTGCCGCGCGCGCTCCACCCCGCCCTCGTCGTGCAGCTCCTCCGGCGCGTGCGCGAGTACGGGCCGCGCCTCTCCGTCGTCCGCAGCGGCCTCGACACCCACCTCGCCGGCGACCGCCAGACCGCGGAGGACGCGATCCGCGGCGAGCACCAGCGCGAGGCCGCCGCCCAGGTGTCGGTCGCGAACGTCGTCACGAGCCTGCGGCTCTGCTCCACCCTCGACTGGACGAGCTACGTCGAGGCGGTGAGCCTCGTCGAGCGGGTGCTGCAGCGCGATCCCGCCGGCGTGCACGGGCGGATGGAGTTCCTCTCCCGCGACCGCTACCGGCAAGCGGTCGAGGAGCTCGCCGACCGCACCGGCGAGGCGCAGGTCCGGGTGGCGCTCCGCGCGGTCGAGAGCGCGCGCGAGGCGGCCGAGACCGGCGGGCCCGGCGCACGCGCCGCGCACGTCGGGCACCACCTCATCGGCAAGGGCCGCCGCGAGCTCGAGGCCGACGTGGCCTGGAACCCCACGCTCGGGAAGCGCCTGCGCCGGTTCGCCTTCGCGCACGCGACGTCGGCGTACCTCGGCGCGATCGCGCTCCTCACCGCGGCGCTCGCGGGCGCGGGCGCCGCGTACGCGTGGCGCGAGGGCGCCGCGACCTGGGCACAGGCCGGGGTGGCGCTGCTCCTCCTCCTGCCGGCGAGCGAGGTGGCGACCGCGCTCGTCCAGCGCCTCGCCGCGCGCCTCGCCCCGCCGAGACGCCTGCCGCGCCTCGATCTCTCCGCGGGCGTCCCGGAGGACGCGCGGACCCTCGTCGTCGTGCCCACGCTGCTCACCAGCGTGGACGGCGTCGAGCGGCTCCTCGAGCACCTCGAGGTCCTCGCCTTCGGGAACCTCGACCCCCACGTCCACTTCGCGATCCTCGGCGACTTCGCCGACGCGACGGCTCGCGACATGCCGGAGGACGCCGCCATCCTCGCCGCCGCCCGGAGCGGCATCGAGGCGCTGAACGTGCGCCTCGGCGAGGGGCGCGCCGATCGCTTCTTCCTCTTCCACCGCGCGCGCCAGTGGAACGCGGCGGAGGACGCCTGGATGGGCTGGGAGCGCAAGCGCGGGAAGCTCGAGGAGCTGAACCGGCTCCTGCGCGGCGCAACCGACACGAGCTACGACGTGCAGGTCGGCGAGCTCGGCGTCCTCCCGCGCGTGCGCTACTGCCTCACGCTCGACTCGGACACCCGCCTCCCCCGCGACGGCGTGAAGAAGCTCGTCGGCGTCATCGCGCACCCGCTCAACCGCCCGCGCTTCGACCCGAGCTGCGGGCGCGTCACCGAGGGCTACGGGATCCTGCAGCCGCGCGTCAGCGTCACGACCGCGAGCGCCGCGGGCTCGCGCTTCGCGCAGATCTTCGCCGGGCACACCGGCGTGGACCCGTACACCACCGCCGTCTCCGACACGTACCAGGACCTCTTCGGCGAGGGCAGCTTCACCGGGAAGGGGCTCTACGACGTCGACGCCTTCACGGCGGCGCTCGACGGGCGCGTCCCGGACAACACCCTCCTCTCGCACGATCTGTTCGAGGGGCTCTACGCCCGCACCGGCCTCGTCACCGACGTCGAGGTGGTGGACGACTACCCGTCGAGCGTCCTCGCCCACGCGCGCCGCCAGCACCGCTGGACGCGCGGCGACTGGCAGATCCTCTGGTGGCTCCTTCCGTTCGTGCCGACGCGCGCGGGGCTCGCGCGGAACCGGCTCCCCCTCATCTCGCGCTGGAAGATCTTCGACAACCTGCGCCGCGCCCAGCTCGCGCCCGCCACGGTCCTCCTGCTCCTGCTCGCCTGGACGGTCCTGCCGGGGAGCGCGGCGGTCTGGACCGCGGCGGTGGTGGCGGCCCTCGCCTTCCCCCTCTTCCCGCTGCTGGTCGCGGCGCTCGCCGGCCCGAGGCCCCACCAGCCGCCGCGGGCCTTCCTGCGAGGGCTCCTCGACGACGCGGGGGGGACGGTGGCGCGCGTCCTCCTGCAGCTCGCCTTCCTCGCGAACCAGGCCTACGCCATGGCGCACGCGATCCTCGTGACGCTCGTCCGCGTCGCCATCACGCGGCGGCGCCTGCTCGAGTGGGAGACCGCGGCCGCGAGCGCCGTGCGCGGCGCCGGGCTCGAGCGCGGGACGGGCCCGCGGTCGTTCCTCCTCGCCATGGCGGCGAGCCCCGCGATCGCGCTCGCCGGCTTCGTCCTCGCGAGCGCGCGGCGCCCGGACGCGCTCGCGGCGGCCGCGCCCTTGCTCGCGCTGTGGGCGGTCGCGCCGCTCGTCGCGTACCGGCTCTCCCAGCCGATGCGGGAGCGCGACCTCGCCCTCGGCCCGGAGGATCGCGACTTCCTCCTCGGCGTCGCCCGCACGACCTGGAAGTACTTCGAGGCCTTCATGGGCCCGGAGGATCACTCCCTGCCGGCGGACAACTTCCAGGAGTCGCCGGCGCAGGTCGCGCACCGGACCTCGCCGACGAACATCGGCATGGGGCTCCTCTCGACGCTCGCCGCCCACGACCTCGGCCTCATCCAGACCCCCGAGCTCGTCGAGCGCATCGACGCGACCCTCACCACGGTGGAGGGGCTCGAGCGGATCGAGGGGCACCTCTTCAACTGGTACGACACGGTGAGCCTCGCGCCGCTCCTGCCCCGCTACGTCTCGACGGTGGACAGCGGCAACCTCGCCGGCGCGCTCATCGCGGTGTCGGAAGGGCTCAGCCGCCTCGCGGGCGACGTCGGCCCCGCGCAGGCGGGCGCCGCCGATCCGGCCGAGCCGCTCGAGAGCCTCTCCCGCCGCGCCGCGGCCTTCGCCGACGGGATGAGCTTCCGCTTCCTCTACGACGCGAAGCGGAGCCTCCTCGCGATCGGCTACCGCGCCGCCGACGCCGAGGGGCCGGGCCGGCTCGACGACTCGCACTACGACCTCCTCGCCTCCGAGGCCCGCCTCGCGAGCTTCATCGCGATCGCGAAGGGCGACCTCCCCGAGAAGCACTGGTTCCACCTCGGCCGCGCCGCGACGAGCGTGCACGGGAGCCCGGCGCTCCTCTCCTGGAGCGCGACGCTCTTCGAGTACCTCATGCCGCTGCTCGTCATGCGCAGCTACCCCGACACGCTGCTCGACGAGTCGTGCCGGATGGCCGTGCGCCGCCAGCGGGACTACGCGTCGGAGCGCGGGGTGCCGTGGGGGATCTCGGAGTGCGCCTACGACCTCGTCGACCACCACGGGACCTACCAGTACAAGGCGTTCGGCGTGCCGGGGCTCGGCATGAAGCGGGGCCTCGCCGACGAGCTCGTGGTCGCGCCGTACGCGACCGCGCTCGCGACGCTCGTCCACCCGACGGCGGCCGCGGCGAACCTCCGCCGCCTCGCGCGCGACGGGCTCGTGGGCGCGTACGGGTACTACGACGCGATCGACTACACCCCGCGGCGGCCGGAGGAGCCCGAGGCGGCCGCGCCCGCGCTCGGCCGCCCCCGCGGCACGATCGTCCGGACGTTCTTCGCCCACCACCAGGGGATGACGCTCGCGGCCATCGCGGGCGCCCTCACCGGCAACCGGATGGTGGAGCGCTTCCACTCGGACCCGCGCGTGCAGGCGACGGAGCTGCTCCTCCAGGAGCGGGTGCCGCGCCACGCGGCGCTCCTCTTGCCCCGCCCGGAGGAGGAGACGCGGATCGCGGCGCCGGTGCCGCCCGCCGCGGTCCGGCGCTTCCGCTCGCCGGACACCGCCTTCCCGCACGCGCAGTTCCTCTCGAACGGCCACTACACCGCGGTCGTCACCAACGCGGGCGGCGGCTCGAGCTCCTGCCGGGGGCGCGCCGTCACGCGGCGACGCCAGGACGCGACCCGCGATCCCGGCAGCCAGTTCGTCTACCTGCGCGACGTCCGGAGCGGGCGCGTGTGGTCCGCGACGCATCACCCGACCGCGCGCGACGCGCAGGACGACGTCGTCGTCTTCACGATGGAGAAGGCGACCTTCCAGCGCACGGACGACGAGATCGGGACGCGCCTCGACGTCGCGGTCTCGCCCGAGGACGACGTGGAGGTGCGCCGGCTCGAGGTGACGAACCACGGCCAGCGTCCCCGCGAGCTCGAGATCACGAGCTACGCCGAGCTCGTCCTCGCCCCGAACGCCGACGACCTCGCCCACCCCGCCTTCGGCAAGCTCTTCGTCGAGTCCGAGTACGTCGCGGAGAGCAACGCGCTGCTCTGCCGGCGCCGGCCCCGGGCGCCGGACGACGCCGAGGTGTTCGCGGTGCACGTCATCGCCCAGGAAGGACGGACGCAGGGGCCGGTGGAGTGGGAGACCGACCGGGGCCGCTTCCTCGGCCGCGGCCGCGGTCCCGAGGATCCGCAGGCGCTCGACGGCCGCCCGCTCTCCGGCACGACCGGCGTCCTGCTCGACCCGATCGTGAGCCTGCGCCAGCGGGTGCGCCTCGCGCCCGGGGGCGTCGTGAGGCTGTCGTTCGCGACCGGCGTGGCCTCGAGCCGGGAGACCGCCCTCGCGCTCGCGCAGCGCTACCACGACCCGACCGCCGCCGCGCGCACCTTCGCGCTCGCGTTCGCGCACGCGCGGAGCCGGCTGCACCACCTCGGCATCTCGAGCGAGGAGGCCCTCCTCTTCGAGCGCCTCGCCTCGCGCGTCCTGTACGACGACGCCTCCCTGCGCCCCGGCCCGGAGGTGCTCGCCCGGAGCACGCTCGGCCAGGAGGGCCTGTGGGGGCACGGCGTCTCCGGCGATCTCCCGGTCCTGCTCGTCCGCGTCGTCTCGGACTCGGACCTCGCGCTCGTCCGCCAGGTCCTGCAGGCGCAGGAGTACTGGCGCCTGAAGGGGCTCACCGCCGACGTCGTGATCCTGAACGAGCACCCGGTGAGCTACCTCGACGAGGTGCACGCCCAGCTCGCCGGCCTCCTCGACGGCGGCCCCTGGCGCACCTGGAAGCACCGCCCGGGCGGCGTCTACCTCCTCCGCGGCGAGCGCATGACCGAGGGCGAGCGCCTCCTCCTCGCCGGCGTGGCGCGCGCGGTCCTGAGCGGTGGCCGGGGGACCCTCGCGCACCAGCTCGATCGACCCGCGCCGCCCACGCCCGAGCCGGCGCCGCTCGCGCTCCCGCCTCCCGCGAGCCCCGCCCGCGCGCTCCGCCCCGTGGCGGAGCCGGAGGTGCCTGCGCTCGCGCTCGCGAACGGGATCGGCGGCTTCGCCGACGACGGGCGCGCGTACGTCATCGTCCTCGAGGGCGCCCAGGAGACGCCGCTCCCCTGGGCGAACGTCATCGCGAGCCCGGCCTTCGGGACCGTCGTCACCGCGTCCGGCTCCTCCTTCACCTGGTCGGAGAACAGCCGGGAGAACCGGCTCACGCCGTTCGCCAACGACCCGGTCACCGACCCGACCTCCGAGGCCGTGCTCGTCCGCGACGACGACACCGGCGAGGCCTGGTCGCCGACGCCGGGGCCGCTGCCCCGGACGCACGCGAGCGGGCGGTTCGTCATCCGGCACGAGGCGGGGGTCACCCGCTTCGCGCGCGTGGCGAGCGGCATCCGCCACGGGCTCGACGTCTTCGTCGACGCAGTGGACCCGGTGAAGCTCTCGATCCTGACGCTCGCGAACGAGAGCGGCGTTCCGCGGCGGCTCTCCGTCTTCGGCTACACCGAGTGGGTGCTCGGGCCGCCGCAGGCCGGGCAGAACCAGCACGTCGTGACCGAGCTGGACGGCGAGACCGGGGCGGTCCTCGCCACGAACGCGTGGAACCACGAGTTCGCGGGGCGCGTGGCCTTCGCCCACGCGAGCGAGCCGCTCCACTCGGCGACCGGCGACCGGACCTCCTTCCTCGGTCGGAACGGCTCGCTCGCGCACCCCGCGGCGCTCGGCCAGGACGCGCTCCAGCCTCGGTTCGGGGCGGGGCTCGACCCGTGCGCGGGGCTTCGAGTGGCGGTCGCCCTCGCGCCGGGCGAGACCCGGCGCCTCGTGTTCCTGGTGGGCGAGGGGCGGGACGTGGGCCATGTCCGGGAGCTCGTCCGGCGGCACGGCCGCGTCGCGGCGGCCGACGCCGCGCTCGAGGCGGTGCGGCACGGCTGGGAGGAGCTCCTCGGCGCGGTCCAGGTCCGGACGCCCGACGACTCGTTCGACGTGCTCGTGAACCGCTGGCTCCTCTACCAGGACCTGAGCTGCCGCATCTGGGCGCGCACCGGCTACCACCAGCCCGGCGGCGCCTTCGGCTTCCGCGACCAGCTGCAGGACACGATGGCGCTCGCGCTGGCGCGCCCGGCGCTCGTCCGGGAGCACCTGCTGCGCGCGGCGGCCCGGCAGTTCCAGGAGGGCGACGTCCAGCACTGGTGGCACCCGCCGAGCGGCCGCGGGACGCGCACCCGCTGCTCGGACGACCTCGTCTGGCTGCCGTACGCGGTCGCGCACTACGTCCGCACCACCGGCGACGCCGGCGTGCTCGACGAGCGCGTCCCGTTCCTCGAGGCGCCGGTGCTCGCGCCGGGAGCCGACGACGCCTATGCGCAGCCGCGCGTCTCGGCGGAGGACGGCTCGCTCTTCGAGCACTGCGTGCGCGCCCTCGAGCGCGGGCTCACCTCGGGCGCCCACGGCCTCCCGCTCATGGGGAGCGGCGACTGGAACGACGGGATGAACCGCGTCGGCGAGGGAAGGGCGCGGCGAGAGCACCTGGCTCGGCTTCTTCCTCCACGCGGTCCTCTCCGACTTCGCGCCGCTCTGTCTCGCGCGCGGAGACGCCGTCCGCGCCGGTCGCTTCCGTGCCGAGGCGGCCCGCCTCGCCTCCGCGCTCGAGCGAGAGCTGGGACGGCGAGTGGTACCGGCGCGGGTACTACGACGACGGGACGCCGCTCGGCTCGGCGCAGAGCGACGAGTGCCGGATCGACTCGATCGCCCAGTCGTGGGCGGTGCTCTCCGGCGCGGCGCCGCCGCGCCTCGCGGACCGCGCGATGGACTCGGTCCGCACCCACCTCGTGCGGCGCGGGGCGCAGGTGGTCGTGCTGCTCACCCCGCCCTTCGATCGCACCGCGAAGGATCCCGGGTACATCAAGGGCTACCCGCCGGGCGTGCGCGAGAACGGCGGCCAGTACACGCACGCGGCCGCGTGGGTGGTGATGGCGCTCGCCCGGCTCGGGAGCGGCGACGAGGCGACCGAGCTCTTCCACATGCTGAACCCGGTGAACCACACGCGCACCGGGCCGCGACGTCGAGCGCTATCGCGGCGAGCCGTACGTGCGTCGCCGGCGACGTCTACCGCCCACCCCGAGCACGCCGGGCGCGGCGGGTGGACCTGGTACACCGGCTCGGCCGGCTGGATGTACCGCGCCGGGCTCGAGAGCATCCTCGGCCTCCGCCGCCACGGCGGGACGTTCGAGGTCGATCCGTGCATCCCCGCCTCGTGGCCCGGTTATGCGATCACCTGGCGCGTCGGCCGGACGCGCTACGAGATCGCCGTCACGAACCCGGCGGGCCGCTGCCGCGGGGTCGCCTCGGCCCGGCTCGACGGCGTCGCCGTCGACCCTCTCGCGATCGCGATCGTCGACGACGGCGCGGTGCACGAGGTCGAGATCGTGCTCGGGGCCGCACCCCGCTAGGAGGGAGCCATGCCGGCGCGCCACCGAACCGCGAGGAGGACGCCGAACCCGGTCGACGATCTCCGCGGCGCGTCCCGGCTCGTCATCGAGGCGACGAAGAGCGTCGCCGACGTCGTCGAGGCGATGCACCTGACGATCGCCTCCGGACCCGCGCTTCTCGGGCGGCCGCTCGAACGCCCCGCGCGCGCCCTCACCGGACCGGTCTACGGAGGCCTCCGCGGCGTCACCCGGCTCGTCGGCACCGGGATCGACGCCGTCCTCGCAGGGCTCGCGCCGCTCGTCACCCCGCTCTTCGTCGAGCGCGCCCCCCCGCTCCAGCGCGAGGAGGTGCTCGCGGTCCTGAACGGCGTCCTCGGGGACTACCTCGCCGAGCACGGGAACCCGCTCGCGATCGAGATGCGGCTGCGCCACGGAGGACGTCCGCTCGAGCTCGAGCGGCAGGCGCTGCGGCGCGCCCTTCCGGACGCGAGCCGCAGGGTGCTCGTGCTCGTGCACGGCTCCTGCGTGAGCGACCGGAGGTGGGCCCGGGGCGGGCACGACCACGGGGCTGCGCTCGCGCGCGATCTCGGGTTCACGCCGGTCTACCTCCACTACAACACCGGCCTCCACATCTCGGAGAACGGGCGCGCCTTCGCCGCGCTGCTCGAGGAGCTCGTCGCGGGGTGGCCCACGCCGATCGACGAGCTCGTGTGCGTCGCGCACAGCATGGGCGGGCTCGTGGCGCGGAGCGCCTGTCACTTCGGCGAGGCGGCGAGCCACTCCTGGCGCCGGAAGCTCGGCACGCTCGTCTTCCTCGGAACACCTCACCACGGCGCGCCCCTCGAGCGCGGGGGCCACTGGGTCGATCTCCTCCTCGGCCTGAACCGGTACAGCGCGCCGCTCGCGCGGCTCGGGATGATCCGCAGCGCCGGCGTGACCGACATGCGCCACGGCAACGTCCTCGACGAGCACTGGGAAGGCCGCGACCGCTTCGGCGACGCGCAAGACCCCCGCGCCGCGCTGACGCTGCCCGACGGCGTGCAGTGCTACGCGATCGCCGCCACGAAGGCGCCCGGGCCCGGCGGCAAGCCCCGCGGAGACGGGCTCGTGCCCGTGGACAGCGCGCTCGGCCGGCACGCGAGGCCCGAGCTGACGCTCGACTTCCCCGAGTCGCACCGGTGGATCGCCCATGGGACGAACCACCTCGACCTGCTCGGCAGCCCCGCGGTGTACGCGACCCTCCGGTCGTGGCTGAGCCCGCGGCGCGCTGGCAGCACCGCCATCGCACCCGCGTGACGTTCGGCGCCGGATCCGGGTCCGCGCGCTGCCCGCCCGGCCGCACCGCGAGGGCCCGGGTGCGCGGCCGCACCTTCGCGCGGGCGGCTACCGCGAGCACCTTTCAGTGCGTGCACGAGAAACAGAACCCGCGCGTCCTTGCGTCGCGCATGGCCCTCCTCGGCGTCGCCATGCTCCTCGCGTGCGGCGACGATCATCCTCCCCCCGCTCCGAAGGCCCTCCCGCCGGGTGAGGCGCCGCCGATCGCCGCCCGGGTCGCCGCGCTCCTCGGGCGGATGACGCTCGACGAGAAGATCGGGCAGATGACCCAGGTCGACCGCGGACATCCTCGCGTCGGAGTCGGACATCGCGACCTACGCGCTCGGGTCGGTCCTGAGCGGCGGCGGCTCGACGCCCGACACGAACACGCCCACGGGCTGGGCCGACATGGTCGACGGCTACCAGCGCGCGGCGCTCTCGTCCCGGCTCGGGATCCCGATCCTGTACGGCGTCGACGCCGTGCACGGGCACGGCAACGTGCACGGCGCGACCGTCTTCCCGCACAACATCGGCCTCGGCGCGACGCGCGACCCGCAGCTCGTCGAGCGAGATCGCGCGCGCGACGGCGGAGGAGCTCGCCGGCACCGGCGTCCGCTGGAACTTCGCCCCGTCCGTCGCGGTGGCGCGGGACGAGCGCTGGGGCCGGACGTACGAGAGCTTCGGCGAGGTGCCCGAGATCGCCGAGTCGTTCAGCACCTACGTGACGGGCCTGCAGGGCCCGAGCGCTCGGCGCGGCGCCGGCGTCCGTCCTCGCCACCGCGAAGCACTGGATCGCCGACGGCGGCACCGCCGGCGGCGAGGAGGACGGCGACGCCCGGCTCGGCGACGCCGAGCTGCGCGCGATCCACCTGCCGCCGTTCCTCGCGGCGATCCGGGCGGGCGTCGGGTCGGTCATGATCGCGCACAGCAGCGTGGAGGGCGTGCCGATGCACGCCAACCGGCACCTCGTCACCGACGTGCTGAAGGGCGAGCTCGGGTTCGGCGGCCTCGTCGTGTCGGACTGGGCGGGCACCGGCGACGTCTCGAGCGACTACCCGCTGCGCGGTGCGCTCGCTCGTCAACGCCGGCATCGACATGGTGATGGTCCCGTACGACTACCGGACGTTCATCTCGACGCTTGCGCGACGAGGTGAACGCCGGGCGCGTGCCGCTGTCGCGCATCGACGACGCGGTGACCCGGATCCTCACGAAGAAGCTCGAGCTCGGGCTCTTCGAGCGGCCGTTCGCGGACCGGAGCTTCACGGCCGGCGTCGGCTCGGCGGCGCACCGCGCCCTCGCGCGCCGCGCGGTGCGCGAGTCGCTCGTGCTGCTCAAGAACGACGGCGGGATCCTGCCGCTCGCGAAGAGCACGCCGAGGATCTTCGTGGCCGGGAAGAGCGCCGACGACGTCGGGAACCAGGCCGGCGGCTGGACGATCGAGTGGCAGGGGCGGAGCGGCGACATCATCCCCGGCACGACCATCCTCCGGGCCATCCGCGACACCGTCGCGCCGGGGACGACCGTCACCTACGGCAGGGACGCGAGCGGCCTCGACCGGAGCTACGACGTCGCGGTCGTCGTCGTCGGCGAGACGCCGTACGCGGAGTGGTTCGGCGACCGCACCGACGCGCTCGGGCTCGACGCCGAGGACCTCGAGACGCTCGACGCGGTGAAGCGCTCCGGCGTTCCGACCGTCGTCCTCCTCGTCTCGGGCCGGCCGCTCGTCGTGACGGACCAGCTCGCGGACTGGCGGGCCCTCGTCGCGGCGTGGCTGCCCGGCAGCGAGGGCCAAGGCGTCGCCGACGTGCTCTTCGGGGACTCCGCGCCGACGGGCAAGCTCCCCATCAGCTGGCCGAGGTCCGCGTCGCAGATCCCGATCCACGTCGGAGACCCGGGTACGACCCGCTCTTTCCGTACGGGTTCGGGCTCACCTACGCGGCGCCCGCGCCGGGACTCCAGGCCGCGGGGCGTGCGCTCGCGCATCCCCTGTCGCTCGGGGGTGCGCGCCCGAGTCACCTCGCCGGGCTCGGCGCGAGATCGAACGTCGCTTCCCCCTGACCGTTCGCGACGTGGTGCTGCGTGACGACTGCGGTGGCGCTCACGCCGCGGCGGAGCGGAGGGCGAGCGCGGCGAGCACCACCCGGCAGAGCTCCGAGGTCTCGTACGGCTTCGAGAGGTAGCCGTCGGCCTCGATCGACCTCAGGTCGGTGCCGCCGGAAGCCACCACCACCGGGATGCGCGCGAGGAGCGGGTCGCGGAGCTGCTCCCGCCGGAAGTCCCACCCGCTCATGCCGGGCATCTCGAGGTCGAGCAGGATCACGGCGGGTCTGCCACCTGGCCGCCGCAGCGCGACGAGCGCCTCACGCGCGTTCGAGAAGCCGACCGGCTCCAGGCCGCTCTCGACGAGGAACTGCACGACGAGCTCGCGGAAGTCGTCGTCGTCGTCTATCACCGCCACACGGCGTGCCCGGCTGATCATGATCGCCTCCGGCCAGCTGCCGATCGCGACGGTACGCCGGTGGGCGGGGACGTCGAGTTCTGTGCAGGCCAAGGACGCGTTCCCTCTCGGGGCGCCGCTTCCGGGCGTCGCGCCGGGCGCGCGGCCGGTCTAGTCCGCCTCACCACGACCGGCGGGGCGGCGAGGTGCTCGCGACGGGCGTTCCGCGGTTCGTCCCGACCGGCGCTTACGTTCGACGGCCGGGCGAAGTAACTCTCCGTTGCAGGCAACGTGGGGGTGAAAGGGGGACCCGATGAGAGGACAGGCGAGGACGTGGGCCGCGTTCGGCGCGGCGCTCGTGCTGGGAGCGGGTGCGGCACACGCGAACGAGGGGCACAAGGGCAAGTCGACGACCTCCGAGCGGACGAGCGGAGCGGCGAGCTCCGGAGCGGCGAGCTCGGATACGGGGAGCTCGGGCTCTGCGAGCGCCGGCGCGACGAGCCCGGAAGCGAGCTCGAAGGAGATGCGCGGTCGCGTGCTCCAGGCGAGCCCGAGCAAGCTGTTCCTCGAGCACATGGGCGCGGTGGTGGAGTTCAGGATCGACTCTGACGCGAAGTTCTCGGGTGGGGACGTGAAGAGCGCGAGTGATCTCTCCGAGGGGCAGGAGGTTCGGGCGAGCTTCACCATCGAGAACAAGACGACCAACGTGGCGAAGCAGATCTCGGTCTCGCCGGGGACGAGCGGGACGGGAACGTCGAGCGGGACGGGCACCTCCGGGCAAGCTCCGGAGACGCTTCCGTCGAAGCCCGATGAGAGCTCGCCGATGGCGCCGGGAACGCCGGCTCCTCACGAGCCGAGCACACCGCCGTCGCCCAGGTAGCGGTGACCGGAGGGCCCCGGGGCGCACCGGGGGCGGGCGGCGAGGGCTCCTCCTGACGAGTCCCGTCCCCGGACGGAAGATGGCGCTCCTTCCCAGGAGCGCCATCTGCTCGCTCTTCCACTCACCGCGGAGTCGAGCTGGGCGTCACGTCTCGTCGAGGTCGACGGCGACGTGCTCGGCGGGGGCGGCCGAGACGGGAGACCCGGCCCCGCTGTTGCCGAACGAGTCCACCGCGTGGACCTCGAGGCCGTGCGGGCCGACGGACAGCCCGGAGAGTTCGATGATCCCCGCGGCCCCCGCGCCGCAGGCCGTGACCGGACCACCGTCCACGCGGCAGGAGACCGAGGTGATGCCGGACGCGTCGCTCGCGGTGTAGGCGATGCGCGCCGTACCGCCGCTGCTGCTCTGGACCGCGAGCGACTCGATGACGGGCGCCTTGCCGTCGACCGTGAAGGTGACCGACGCGACCGCGCCCGGGTTCCCCCCCGAGTCGAACCCTTGCACCGTGAAGGTGTGCGGCCCATCCGGCAGGACGAGATCGAGCGTCCCGCCCGTCGTGCACGGCTCGTCCGCGCCATCCACCGTGCAGACGACGCTCGCCGACTCTCCGGCCGCGTACACGAAGGTCGCCGAGGGAGCGACGAGCTGCCCGGCTGCCGGGGACGTGATGCTGACGGTGGGTGGGGTCGCAGCGGGCGGGCTCGCCGGGTCGGAGTCGCCGCACGCGAGCAGCGCCAGCGACCCGCCGAGGAGGATCGCCAGCCAGTCGCCCAAACCCTGGTTTCGCATCCGACCCTCCATCGTGCCGTCGCGGGGATTCCGGCCCGCGCTCGCTCGAGTCTGCCGGCGTTCACGGGTCCCCGCAACGCGCTCCGCCCTCACCCACATCCAGTTGACCACCGGCGGATGGGTGGCTCGCGCAGCGAAGTTCGGGTGCGGAGGGGCGGTGATCTCGCGCGCGCGGCCCTGGTCTCGCGCGGTTACGAGGATGGCAGGGTCCTCGCAATGAGGTCGCCCGTGAGCGAGCTCATCGACAACGGCACCGAGGCCCGGAAGGATTCCTGAAGCACCTCATTCTCCAGCTCCACGCGGGCGAAGCCCCCGCGCAGGTGCAGCGACAGCTCGTGCGCCTGCTCGGTCAGGTCCCGTACGGCCTGGTGGTCGAGGTCGAGCAGGAGCTCATCGAGGACGGGATGCCGACGCAGGAGGTCACCCGCCTCTGTCACCTCCACGGCGCCGCGCTCGAGGGCGCGATTGATCTCTCCTCCGCGCCGGTGGCTCCTCCCGGGCACCCGGTGGACACGTTCCGCCGCGAGAACGCGGCGCTCGCGGAGGAGCTCGCCGCCCTCGCCCGCGAGGCGGCGGCGCTCGACCTCCTCGAGGACTCGGCACCGGCCGGCGATGCGCTGCTTCCGCTGCGGGCGCGGCTGAACGCCCTCTCCGACGTGGACAAGCACTACCTGCGCAAGGAGCACCTCCTCTTCCCGTTCCTCGAGAAGCACGGCATCACCGGGCCGCCCAAGGTGATGTGGGCGAAGCACGACGAGACCCGGGCGCTCCTCCGCGCCGCGCAGGAGGCGCTCGCGGCGGCGCCGGCCACCGCCGGCGAGGCCCGCGCCGCCGTCGCCCTCGCGGTGAAGCCCGCCGCGCAGGCCATCCACGACATGGTGGGGCGCGAGGAGAACATCCTGCTCCCCATGTCACTCGACACGCTCGGCGAGCTCGAGTGGTGGGAGGTCGCGCGCCAGAGCGCCGAGATCGGGTTCTGCCTGGTCGAGCCGGCCGACGGCTGGCGCCCCGCCTCCGCGCCCGCCGAGGCGGACGAGGCGAGCGCGGACGGCGCGCGCATCCGGCTGTCCACCGGCAGCTTCACCGCGCCGCAGCTCGAGGCGATCCTGAATGCGCTGCCGCTCGACGCGACCTTCGTCGACGCGGACGATCGCGTCCGCTACTTCTCGCAGGGCGCCGACCGCGTGTTCGCCCGCAGCCGCGCCATCATCGGCCGCCGCGTGCAGCACTGCCACCCGCCCGCGAGCGTCGACACGGTGGACCGGATCCTCGAGGGGCTGCGCTCGGGGCGGCAGGACCGCGCCGCCTTCTGGATCGAGAAGCGCGGGCAGTTCGTGCACATCGAGTACGCGGCGCTCCGAGACCGCGCCGGGAAGTACCTCGGCTGCCTCGAGGTGACGCAGGACCTCACCGCGAAGCGAGCGCTCCGGGGTGAGCAGCGGCTCCTGTCCTGGAGCGAGGAGCATGGCGATGCCTGAGTGCCACGCGGTGGTCATCACCCCCGACTCGAAGGTCGGCGAGCTGCTCGAGCGCTGGCCGTCGCTCGAGGACGTCCTCGTCGAGCTCTCGCCGCACTTCCGCGCCCTCCGGAACCCGGTGCTCCGGAGGACGGTCGCGAAGGTGGCGACGCTCCGCCAGGTGGCGGTGGTCGGCGGCGTGCCGCTCGGCGTCCTCGTCGAGCGGCTGCGCAGCGCGGTCGGGCTCGCGCCGCTCGCGGCGGAAGGCGAGGCCGACCGGGCCCCGGCCGCCGTCCGGCCCGCCTGGACTTCGGAGCGCGAGGTGGCGCGCACCCACGACGCGCGCGCGGCCATCGAGGCGGGCGAGCACCCGATGCCGCGGGTCATGACCGATCTCACTGCGCTCGCCGATGGCAGCGTCTACGAGCTCGTGACGCCGTTCGTCCCCGCGCCCCTCGTCGACCTCGCGAGGGGGAAGGGGTTCGAGGCGTACAGCGTCGTGTGCTCGGAAGGGCTCGTCCGGACCTTCTTCAGGCGATGCGCCGGCGCGGAGGAGAAGCCGGCGTGACCGCGAACTCGAGCCCGGGCCCCATCGCACGCCACCTCGCCGCGGACCACCGCCGCCTCGACGACCTCCTCGCGCGGTCGGTGGCCGCGCCGGGTGAGGTCGCTCGCGCGCCCTACGACGCGTTCCGCGAGGGACTCCTCCGTCACATCGCGATCGAGGAGAAGATCCTGTTCCGGGCGGCGCGGGAGGCGCAGGGGGGCGAGCCGCTCGCGGCCTTCCGCCGGCTCCGCGTCGACCACGGGGCGATCGCGGCGCTGCTCGTGCCCCCTCCGACCCGCGCGCTCGTCCAGGAGCTCCTGTCGATCCTCGTCCCGCACGATGCCCTCGAGGAGGGCGAAGGGGGCGGGGGCGGCGTCTACGACTTCTGCGACCGCCTCCTCGGCTCCGACGCAGGCGCGGTCGTCGAGCGGATGCGCCTCTACCCGAAGGTGCGCGTCGCGCCGTACCGCGACGGCCCGCGCGTCCTGCGCACCGCCGAGGAGGCGCTGCGCGTCTCCGCGCTGCAGTTCCCTGCGCCCGCTGAGCGCTGACCGGGGCGCGCGGGGCGGAGCGGCGGCGGCTCCATCCCCGCGTCGCTAGCGGCGGGCGGGCGGGTCCGCCGCCGCCGGCAGCCCCGGCCAGCCCTCGCACGGCGCCGCCACGATCCGCGCCGCGACGAGCGCGCGCGTCAGCGCGATGTGCATGCGCGTCTCGAACCGCTCGAGCCCGCCGGCGGGGACGTCGGCGACGATGATCGCCGGCCGCTCGAGCCCCTTCCAGCGCAGGAAGGTGTCGGCGACGAGCCGCCCCTCCATCGCCGGGTCGTCCGCGAGCACGAACTCGTGGCGGCCGATCCGCGGCTGCTGGTGGACCGCGTCGCCGGCGGTCTGCCCGCGCAGCGACACGATCCCGATGTCGGGGAGGGAGAGCTTCTCGGAGAGGAGCCGGTCCACCTCGGCGCCGACCACCTCCGCCACCTTCGCCGGGTCCGGGCAGGCGACGACCTTCAGGATGCCGTGGCGCGCCGCCGCCGAGATGACGAGCTCGTCGCCGGGACCGCCGGCGTACCGCTCGGCGAGCGCCTCGATCCCCGCCGGGCAACGCTGCCCGCGCGGCAGGCGGTAGCGGGTGGCGAAGAGGTCCGCGGGAG
Source organism: uncultured delta proteobacterium (assembly GCA_963736795.1). Taxonomy (GTDB): domain Bacteria; phylum Myxococcota; class Myxococcia; order Myxococcales; family Anaeromyxobacteraceae; genus Anaeromyxobacter. The sequence goes on from CAVTRF010000007.1 coordinate 86,444, forward strand.
GCGTGCGGTCGGCCCAGAACCCCTGCCGCGGATCGTGGAACGCCCAGAGGCGCGCGCCCTCGGCGAGCTCACGCAGGAAGAACCAGGCCTCGAAGGTGAGGTCCTGCCCCTCGTCCACCACGATCGCGTCCCAGCGCCGCTCCGCCGCGTCGGCGGCGGCCTCGTAGGTCGCGCGCCAGTACTCGTTCGCGGTGAGGTCCGCTCCGGGCGCCGGTCCCCCCGCCTTCTCCGCGAGCTCCTTCGCGAGACCGCTCACCGTCTGCACCTCCACGCCGGTGCCGGCGAGGCGCGCCGCGAGCCAGCTCCGGAGCGGCGCGGTGAAGCAGAGGAGGAGGACGCGCTTCCCGCCGGCGGCCTCGCGGCGGGCCGCCTCGGCGGCGAGCAGCGTCTTGCCGGAGCCGGCGCCGCCCTCCACGAGGACCCGCCCGTTCTCGGCGAGCCCGTCGAGCGCCTCGAGCTGGGCCGCGTCGAGCGCGAAGCGCCGCTCGCCGAGCGCCTTCACCCGCGTGCCGAGCGACAGGTCGGGCACCCAGGTCTCGCCCCACAGCTGGTGGAGCCGCTCGATCCAGCTCCCGCGCGCCGGGTGCGGCGGCGGCAGCGCGCGCTCCGCGACCGCGGGCAGCGCCTCCTTGAACCAGCGCAGGTGCGAGCGGCCGAGCACGATCCCGCGCAGGACATCCTCCTGCGGCTGCTCGTCGAAGTCGGTGTCGGGAAACGCGAGCGCGGCGCCGAAGGCGGGAGGGGCGCAGTTCCAGTCCTCGAGCCGCTTCACGAGCCTGCGTACGAACCCCTGCGCCTGGTCGAGCGGCGCCTGCTCGAAGGCGACGCCGTTCGTGAACCAGCGGCCGTCGCGCTGCTCGACCTGTCCGCCCTTCACCTCCACGACGAGGAGCCCGCGCTCCGGGTGGGCGAGGACGAAGTCGCCCTCCCCGGTGTAGTTCTTCCCGTCGCGGAGCCGGAGCGAGTGCCACGCCGTCCAGCCGGGCGGGAGGCCGGCGCCGAGCGCGGACCAGACACGCTTCTCTGCTTCGGACTTCGCGGGACGGGGCGACTCGAACGGGAAGACGCGAGGGGGCACGTCCAGAGGTTGCCACGGTCAGGCGCGCATTCCAGTTCCCTGCCGCCCTCCCGGCTGCGACCGGCGCGAGCTAGTCGCTACCCATGCACGCTCGAGGACGCATCGGCGGCGTGTCCCTCCTCGCCGTGGAGGACCCGCACGCACGGCGGGCAGGTCACCGCGCGAGGGTGCTTCGTGGAGCGCTCGAAGCCAGGTACGCCGCAGGCGATCCGGTGCCCCTGGGTGTCGAAGTAGTGGACGACGGCTGCGGTCTTGGGCTGTTCCATGGTGTCTTTCCGGACCGGAGGCGCGAGGGAGCGTCGGGCTCGATCGGCTGCGGTCCCTGCGATCTGCAAGCCCATTGATAGGCGGCGCGTCGTGGGCGCGCATGAGCGGCCGGGGCCTCGCTCGCCTTCCGCGCGGGCGCGCGCCGGCGGGGCGCTTCCGCCGTGACACGCCGCAGACACGCCGCCGTTAGAACTCCGCGTCAACCCGGAGGTCAGACCATGCTCTTTCCCGAGCTCTTCCACTCCCTCGAGCGCGCACGCTGGTCGATGGCCGACGACGTGCCGTGGGACCGGCTCGACCCGGCGGCCCTCTCCGACGAGCAGGCGCTCACGGTCCGCATGAACGCGATCACCGAGTGGTCGGCCCTGCCTGCGACCGAGATGTTCCTGCGCGACAACCGGCACGACAGCGACTTCTCCGCCTTCATGTCGATCTGGTTCTACGAGGAGCAGAAGCACGCCCTCGCGCTCATCGAGTACCTCCGCCGGGCGCGCCCCGCGCTCGTCCCGACCGAGGAGGAGCTGCACGCGGTCCGGTTCGAGTTCGACCCGGCGCCGCCGCTCGAGACGCTCATGCTGCACTTCTGCGGCGAGCTGCGGCTCACCCAGTGGTACCGCCGGGCGGCGGAGTGGCACCGGGAGCCCGTGCTGCGCCACCTCTACGGGCTCATCTCGGAGGACGAGGCGCGGCACGGCGGCGCCTACCTCAAGTACATGCGGCGCGCGCTCGACCGCTCCGGCGAGGAGGCGCGCGCAGCGTTCGCGAAGGTCGGAGTCCTCATGGCGAGCGGAGGCCGGGGCGGGAAGCCGCTCCACCCGACGAACCTCCACGTGAACCGCGCGCTCTTCCCGAACGACACCGTGCAGAGCCGGCTGCCCGACCCCGGATGGCTCGAGCGCTGGCTCGACGAGCAGATCCGCTTCGACGCCGACTGCGAGCAGCGGGTGACCCGCGCGATCCTGCGGAGTCTCTCGGCGCTCTTCGGCGAGGAGTTCGAGACCGTCCGCGACCTGAACCGCTTCCGGAAGGCGGGCCCGCGCGCCGAGCCGCGCACCGCCCCCGCGCCAGCGCCCTGATCGAGCGGCGCCCGGATTGAGCCGGGCTGTGCCGGGCTCGTCCCGTTATGAGGGGGAGCGCGTCGAGGACGCGGTCGTGCCCTCCGGGCCCTCGTCGTGGAAGGGAAGGTCGCGCGTGAACGACAGCCGCGCCCCCGCGGGCAGGAAGATCCTGAAGGACATCGCCCGCCGAGCGATGGTCCAGCGTGGGCTCTTGCCGGACTTCTCCCAGGCGGCTCTCGCGGAGGCGAACGCGCTCACGCGGGCCGCCACCGAGGGGGGCCCCTCGGTCCGCGACCTCCGCCGCCTGCTCTGGGCGTCGATCGACAACGACGACTCTCGCGACCTCGACCAGCTCTCCGTCGCGGAGCCGCTCCCGAACGGCGCGGTGACGATCCTCGTCGCGATCGCGGACGTCGACGCCTCCGTGCCGGCGGGCTCCGCGATCGACGGGCACGCCCGCACCAACACGACGTCCGTCTACACCGCCGCCGAGATCTTCCCGATGCTCCCCGAGCGGCTCTCGACCGACCTCACCTCCCTCGGCGAGCGCGAGGAGCGGCTCGCGGTCGTCGTCGAGATGACGATCGCCGGCGACGGCGCGGTCGCGCGCTCCGACGTCTACCGCGCGGTGGTCGTGAACCAGGCGAAGCTCGCGTACCGAGCGGTGGCCGCCTGGCTCGACGGCGCGGCGGCCGCTCCCGAGAGGGTCTCGGCGGTGCCGGGGCTCGCCGAGCAGCTGCGCATCCAGGACGAGGTCGCCCGGCGGATGAAGCGCCTGCGCGCCCGACACGGGGCGCTCGACCTCGAGACGGTGGAGGCGCGGCCGGTGTTCGAGGACGGGGTGCTGACCGCGCTCCGGCCAGACGAGAAGAACCGCGCCAAGGCGCTCATCGAGGACTTCATGATCGCCGCGAACGGCGTCACCGCACGGTACCTCGAGGCGAAGGGCTTCCCGTCCTTCCGGCGCGTGCTGCGCGCGCCCGAGCGGTGGAGCCGGATCGTCGAGCTCGCCGCCGCCGTGGGCGAGCACCTGCCGGTCGCACCGGACGCACTCGCGCTGGAGGGCTTCCTCGCGAGCCGGCGCGAGCGGGATCCCGCGCGCTTCCCCGACCTCTCGCTCTCGGTGGTGAAGCTCCTCGGGGTCGGGGGAGTACGCGCTCGAGAGGCCCGGCGAGCAGGCTGCGGGGCACTTCGGCCTCGCGGTGCGCGACTACACGCACTCCACCGCGCCGAACCGGCGCTTCCCGGATCTCCTCACGCAGCGCCTGCTCAAGTCGGCGCTGCACGGCGGCGCTCCGCCCTACCGAGACGACGAGCTCGCCGCGCTGGCGCGCCACTGCACCGCGCAGGAGGGGAACGCGGCCAAGGTGGAGCGGCAGGTGCTCAAGTCCGCCGCCGCGCTGCTGCTCGCGCCGCGCGTCGGCGAGCGGTTCGATGCGATCGTGACCGGGGCGTCCGAGAAGGGGACCTGGGTCCGCCTCCTCCACCCTCCGGTCGAGGGGAAGCTCGTGCGCGGCTTCGAGGGGCTCGACGTCGGCGACCGGACCCGCGTGGAGCTCGTCCGCACCGACGCCGAGCGCGGCTTCATCGACTTCGTGCGGACGGGCGACGGCACGTGACGACCTCCTCGAGGTCCCATCCTCCGCTCGCGTACGAGGACGAGCGTTTCCTCGAGAGCGACGGCGCGCGACCGCTGCGGATCCTCGCGGAGTACCTCGCTCCGCTCGAGGCCTTCCGCCGCGAGCACATCCAGGACACGGTCGTGTTCTTCGGCTCCGCGCGACTCGCTCCCGACGGGCTGCTCGGGCGCTACTACGAGGACGCGCGAACGCTCGCGCGCCTCGTCACGGCGTGGTCGAAGGGCCTGCCGTCGGGCGCCCGCCGCTTCGTCGTGTGCTCCGGTGGAGGCGGCGGCATCATGGAGGCCGCGAATCGGGGCGCGTCGGAGGCTGGGGGAAGGAACATCGGCCTCAACATCGGCTTGCCTCACGAGCAGCGACCGAACCGCTACATCACGCGGGAGCTGTCCTTCGAGTTCCGCTACTTCTTCATGCGCAAGCTCTGGTTCGCCTACCTGGCACGCGCGCTCGTCGTCTTCCCCGGTGGGTTCGGCACGCTCGACGAGCTGATGGAGATCCTGACCCTGCGCCAGACCGGGAAGCTCGCGCGCCCGATCCGGATCCTGCTCTACGGCCCGACCTACTGGAACGAGATCATCGACTTCGACGCCCTCGTCCGCCACGGCATGATCGCGCGCGAAGACCTCGAGCTGTTCACGTTCGCCGACGACCCTTCCAGCGCGCTCGCCCTGCTCCAGGGCTGGCTCCGCCCCGAGCCCGAGGCGGCGACGCCCGCCTTCGCGGCCTCGCGCGGCCCCGGCCCGGGAACCCCCGGGGCTCCCGGCGAGTAGATCGAGGCGGACCCCTCACGGGCGGACGGGGCGCCCCGCCGTCCGGACGACGTGTTCGGGTGGCGCCAGCTCGCTGCCGTCGGTACACCGCGTGGGAACGAGTGAAGCCATGGAACCCGGATATCCGAAGACGGCGCGCGGGGCGATCGTCGCCGCGGCGTGCCTCGTTGCGCTCGGCCGAGTGGCCGCCGCGCAGCCCGAGCAGGAGCGTTCTCCCGCGAAGGAGCAGGCTCCCATGAAGACGTTCCAGAAGCCGTCCGAGGAGGAGCTGCGGAAGCGGCTCACGCGCGAGCAGTACGAGGTGACCCAGCGGGACGGCACCGAGCCCCCCTTCCGGAACGAGTACTGGAACGAGCACCGGCCCGGCCTCTACGTGGACGTCGTCTCGGGCGATCCGCTGTTCTCCTCCCTGGACAAGTTCGAGTCCGGCACGGGCTGGCCGAGCTTCACGCGGCCGCTCGACGCGGCGGCCATCACGACCCGCACCGATCGCTCCTTCTTCGCCTCGCGCACCGAGGTCCGCTCGAAGCTCGCGGGCTCCCACCTCGGCCACGTGTTCGACGACGGTCCTCCGCCCACCGGGCTGCGCTATTGCATGAACTCCGCGGCGCTCCGGTTCGTGCCGGTCGAGCGCCTGGCCGCCGAAGGGTACGGCCGGTTCCTGCCGCTCTTCGAGGCGAGCGCAGCGCATGCACCCGAACGCGGCGGGAGCGCGAGTCGGTGAAGGGCGCGCTCCTCGTCGCGGCGCTCGCCGTCGCCGTCGCCCTCGCGACGAAGATCGCGACGCCGGCCCAACCGGATGGCGGGGCGGACGCGAAGATCGGCAACCCGAGCCTCGGGACGAAGCCAGGAGACGTCGGCCACGGCACCCCCCTCGTCCCCTCGGCGGGGCACGAGCTCGCTGCCTTCGCCCAGGGCTGCTTCTGGGGCGTCGAGGAACGGTTCCGCAGGGTCCCCGGCGTCGTCGCGACCGCGGTCGGCTACACGGGCGGGGACACCCAGAATCCGAGCTACGAGGAGGTGAGCTCGCACCGCACCGGGCACGCGGAGGCGGTCCTCGTCGAGTTCGATCCCGGCCAGGTGAGCTATCCGCAGCTGATCGAGGTCTTCTGGCGCACCCACGATCCGACGAGCGGCGACCGCCAGGGCCCGGATCGCGGCCGCCAGTACCGCTCCGCGATCTTCACGTTCGGAGCGGAGCAGCAGGCGATCGCGCTCGCGTCACGCGATGCGGAGCAGGCGCGGCTCGCGGACCGGATCACGACCGAGATCGCCGCGGCAGGCCCGTTCTGGGTCGCGGAGGACTACCACCAGCAGTGGGACGAGAAGCACGGCTACAGGTCCTGCCCGGCGCCGCACCGGCCGCGGAGCAAATAGCGCAGGGTGCAGCCGCGGCGTGCGGTCCTCACACGCCGGCGAACCACTCGTACCCCTGATCCTCCCAGTGACCGCCGGTGCGCACGGGAAGGAAGCTCACCTCGGTGAGGTACTTCACCATCTTGTAGCCGAGCTTCACGGCGGAGTAGAGGCGCAGCGGCGCGCCGTGCTCGACCCGGAGCGGCGCACCGTCCATTCCATAGGCGAGGATCGTCTGAGGGTGGAGCGCGCTCTCCAGGTCCCACGAGGACCAGTAGCCCGAGTCGAAGGATCGGAATTCGACGTACCTCGCCCTCGGGTCCGCCCCGGCGAGCCGTGCGAGCTCCGAGATCCGCACGCCGTCCCAGGACGCGACCGCAGACCAGCCCTCGACGCAGTGGTGCCGCACGCGGGTGCGCGTCCGCGGGAGCCGCTCGAGCTCCGCGATCGAGAGCGTCAGCGGGCGCGCGACGAGTCCTTTCACCGTGAGGACCCAGCCCGCGGGCGCGATCGGGAACTCCCTCGAGATCTTGTACTGGGGGAAGTCCTCGAGCGGCGTCTCCTCCTCCTCGCCGAGCTCGGGGGCGAGCCGGTTCGGGTCGAACAGCGCGCGCTGCACCCGATCGTTGACCCGCTCCATCAGGCCGAGGAAGCCCGCGTGCGGGCGGCTGGAGTCGCAGGCGAGCCCGCCGAGCCCGACGAGACCGGCGCCTCGCACCGCGCTCGCGAGGAAACGCCGCCGCGTGGTGGCGCTCACGAGACCTCCTCCGGCCGCTCCGGCCTGCCGAGCGTCATGTCCGCGAGCGTCCGCGGATGGAGCAGCACCTGCACGACGTGCACGACCGTGAAGAGCGCGACCGCCACGAGCACGAGGAGGTGGATGACGCGCGCGGCGTCGTAGCCGCCGAGCAGGGCGGTGAGGCGCGGGAGCTGGACGGGCTTGTACATGGCGAGGCCGGAGAGGACGACGAGCGGCGTCGCCGCGAGCACCGCGGTGTACGTGAGCCGCTGCATCCCGTTGTAGAGCCCGACGGGCGGGGGCGCCTCCTTCCGGAGCCGGAGATCGTGGAGCACGGTGCCCCAGGCGTTGCGCGCGTCGCGCCGCGGGAAGAAGAGCCGCCGCCTCCACTCGCCGCTCGCGAAGAGGTAGACGACGTACACGATCGCGTTCGCGACGAAGAGCCACGCGAACGCGAAGTGCCAGTGCCGGGCGCCGGCCAGCCACCCGCCGACCGTCAGGGCTGCGGGTGGGCGCGCCCCCTGCAGCGGGTACCAGCCGTACGCGGCGCCCCTCGGACCGAGGAACGGGTACGCGGCGAGAATCCGCAGCCCGCTCCCGGCCATGAGGGTGAGCAGGACGAGGTTCGCCCAGTGGGTGGCCCGGACCAGCCAGGGTTGTGCGGGACGCGGCACCTCGACGCGAGCCTATTCACGACGAGCGCCGTCGCGAGCACGCGAATCCGATCGCACGCCCCACCTGCGACGAGGGGCGAGCGCCCCCGGAACGACGAAGGCGCCGGCCGCTTCCGCGACCGGCGCCTCCGAGGTGAAACGAGCGGCGAAGGACTACTTCAGCGTGGCGACGAGGTCGCGCACGGCCTTCACCGACTTCTCCATCATCGCCTGCTCCTCGGCGTCGAGCTTCAGCTCGAGGATCTTCTCCGCGCCGCCCGCGCCGATGACGACCGGCACGCCGACGTAGAGGCCCTTCACGCCGAACTCGCCGTTCAGGTAGACGCAGGTCGGGAGCACGCGCTTCTGGTCCTTGAGGAACGACTCGGCCATCGCGAGCGCGCTCGACGCCGGCGAGTAGAAGGCGCTGCCCGTCTTGAGGAGGGCCACGACCTCGCCGCCCGCGCCGCGGGTGCGCTTCACCATCGCGGCCATGACCTCCTTGGCCTTGTCCGCGCTGCCGTACTTCTTCTCGAGGAGCTCCATCACCGGGACGCCGCAGACGCTCGTGTAGCGAACGAGCGGGACCATGTCGTCGCCGTGGCCGCCGAGGGTGACGGCGCTGACGTCCTTCACCGACACGCCGAGCTCCCAGGCGATGAACGCCTTGAAGCGGGCCGAGTCGAGCACGCCGGCCTGGCCGACGACGCGGTGGTGCGGGAACCCGGTGATCTTCTGGCAGAGGGTGACCATCGCGTCGAGCGGGTTCGAGATGACGATCACGAACGCGTTCGGCGCGTACTGCTTGATGCCCTCGGCGACGCTCTGCATGATCTTCGAGTTCACCGCGATGAGGTCGTCGCGGCTCATGCCGGGCTTGCGGGGGAGGCCCGCGGTGACGATGACGACGTCGGAGCCCTTGATGTCCTCGTAGCTGTTCGTGCCCTTGAGCTGCACGTCGAAGCCGTCGACCGGCGCCGCCTCGGCGATGTCGAGCATCTTGCCCTGCGGCAGCCCCTCGACGATGTCGAAGAGGACCACGTCGCCGAGCTCGCGAAGCGCGGCGAGCTGAGCGAGGACGCCGCCGATCTGACCGCCGCCGATCAATGCAATCTTGGATCTAGCCATTGTGATCTCCTTGAACGGGTCTGCTTCGGGGTGGTGCCGCTACATGCTGGCTTCGACGATGGCGTTCAGCGTCGGGCTCGGACGCATCGCCGCAGCCGTCTTCTTCGGATCCGGCCGGTAGTAGCCGCCGATGTCCATCGGCTTGCCCTGCGCGGCGATCAGCTCGGCCGCGATCTTCTGCTCGTTCTCGGCGAGCTGCTTCGCGAGCTTCGCGAAGCGCGCGCTCAGCTCCGCGTCCTTCTTCTGCCCGGCGAGCGCCTCCGCCCAGTACAGCGCCAGGTAGAAGTGGCTGCCGCGGTTGTCGATCTGCCCCACCTTGCGGGCCGGCGACTTGTTGTTGTCGAGGAACTTGCCGATCGCGACGTCGAGCGTCTCGGCCAGGATCTGCGCCTTCACGTTCCCGAACTGCCGGCCGATGTGCTCGAGCGAGGCGCCGAGCGCGGAGAACTCGCCGAGCGAGTCCCAGCGCAGGTAGCCCTCCTTCACGAACTGCTGCACGTGCTTCGGGGCGGAGCCGCCCGCGCCCGTCTCGAACAGCCCGCCACCGGCGAGGAGCGGGACGATCGACAGCATCTTCGCGCTCGTGCCGATCTCGAGGATCGGGAACAGGTCGGTCAGGTAGTCACGGAGCGCGTTGCCGGTGACGGAGATGGCGTCCTGCCCCTTGCGGATCCGCTCGACGGTGGCCTTCATCGCGTCGACCGGGGCGAGGATGCGGATGTCGAGGCCGCCCGTGGGCAGGTTCGCGAGGTACTTCTGGACCTTCGCGATGACCTGGGCGTCGTGGGCGCGGTTCTTGTCGAGCCAGAAGATGGCGGGGGCGCCGGTCGCCTTGGCGCGCGCGAACGCGAGCTTGACCCAGTCCTGGATCGCGACGTCCTTCGCCTGGCACATCCGGAAGATGTCGCCCTCCTCCACCTGCTGCTGGAGGAGCGTCGCGCCGGTCGAGGCGTCGACGACGCGGATCGTCCCCTTGGCGCTCGCGATGAAGGTCTTGTCGTGCGAGCCGTACTCCTCCGCCTGCTGCGCCATGAGGCCGACGTTCGGGACGGTGCCCATCGTCGCCGGGTCGAAGGCGCCGTTCTTCTGGCAATCCTCGATCACGGTCTTGTAGATGGTCGCGTAGCAGCGGTCGGGGATCACGGCCTTCGTGTCGTGCAGCTTGCCGTCGGGGCCCCACATCTGGCCGGACTCGCGGACGACCACCGGCATCGACGCGTCGATGATGATGTCGTTCGGCGCGTGCAGGTTCGTGATGCCCTTGTCCGAGTCGACCATCGCGAGCGCCGGGCGCTTCGCGTAGACCGCCTTGATGTCGGCCTCGATCTCCGCCTTCTTGTCGGCCGGCAGCGCCTCGATCTTCTTGTAGAGATCGCCGAGCCCGAGGTTCGGGTTCACGCCCGCCTGCTTGAGCGCCGCGCCGTGCTTCTCGAAGACGTCCTTGAAGAAGACCGTGACGAAGTGGCCGAACATGACGGGGTCGGAGACCTTCATCATGGTGGCCTTGAGGTGCACCGAGAACAGCACCCCGGTCTGCTTCGCGTCGTCGATCTGCTCGGCGACGAACTTGCGGAGCGCGGCGACGCTCATCTTGGTCGAGTCGATGATCTCGCCCGCGAGCAGCGGCGCGTCCTTCTTGAGGACCGTCGCCTTGCCGTCTGCGCCGACGAACTCGATCCGGTACTGGGTGGCCTTCTCGATCGTGGTCGAGGTCTCGTTGCCGTAGAAGTCGCCGCTCGTCATGTGCGAGACGTGCGCCTTCGAGCCGGGGGCGAACGCGCCGAGCTTGTGCGGGTGCTTCTTCGAGAACTCCTTCACCGACGGGGGCGAGCGGCGGTCCGAGTTCCCCTCGCGGAGGACCGGGTTCACGGCGCTGCCGAGGCACTTCGCGTAGCGCGCCTGGATCGCCTTCTCGGCCTCGTCCTTCGGGCTCTCCGGGTAGTCCGGGAGCTTGTAGCCCTTGCCCTGCAGCTCCTTGATCGCGTCCTTGAGCTGCGGGATCGAGGCGCTGATGTTCGGGAGCTTGATGATGTTCGCGGACGGGTCGTGCGTCAGCGCGCCGAGCTGCCCGAGGAAGTCGGGGATGCGCTGCGCCTCGCTGAGGTTCTCGGGGAAGGCGGAGATGATCCGCCCGGACAGCGAGATGTCCCTCGTCTCCACGGAGACGCCGGTGCCCTTGGTGAATGCCTGGACGATCGGAAGCAGCGAGTACGTCGCGAGCGCGGGCGCTTCGTCAATATCGGTCCAGATGATCGTCGAGGTCTTCGTCGTCATGTCCTCTTCCTTGGGGGTGTAGTCCGGCGGCCTTCACCGACGTGAGCAATTCACTGTGCGTTGATCGCTGCTTCTCGCATGGGCTCGAAGCAGTCGTCGGCGCACAGTTGATGACGCTCCGCTGTCCTGGGCTGGGCTGCGTCTCGCCTTGCGCCGGCGGGTCCAATGAAACCCGCGAAACCTACATATTCTGCCCGGGTGTTTTCGTTGATCGCCGTCAGGTCCCGGGCGGTCTCGACCCTACCGCGCCGATCGGCCTCAGGTACATGAAAACCCTGCGCGTAAACGACCGCTTGCGGGGCATCTTGCCGCACGTTGTGCGGCACGATTTCGGTTGATCGGCGCTCCGCCGACCCGCGCCCGACCCGCGCCGCGCGGCGCACGCCCGCCCGGACGCCACGAGCGCTTCGGTCGCGAGGAGCGTAGGATGGCCTCTACATGCGCCGCGCCCCCATCACGATCCCCGACGCCGTCGTGACCCGCCCGACGACCTTCGCCGTCGGCGACCACACCCTGGTCCTCGCCATGGCGATGGAGGGCCGCTGGACCGTCACGGTCGACGCCCGGCCCCTCTCCGGCAGCTACGACACCGAGGCGGACGCGTGGGAGGCCGGGGTTCGCGACGCGCACCGGCTCGACCTGGCCAAGGGCGCGTGACCGCATGAGCGGCCTCGACGCGAACAAGGCGGGCTCCGCGATCGCGGCCCCGTTAGAATCACTCGAAGACATGAACACGCCCCGCGAGACGTTCGTGGTCCGTGCCCACCTCGTCGGCATCGAGCGGGTGGAGAAGAACCGCTTCGTCGTCACCCTCGATGGCCGCCGCTTCGCGAGCTTCTGCTCGGAGAGCCGGGCGAGGTCGGCGGGGCGGAGCGAGGCGCGGCGGCTGGATCTCGTCGCGCACGAGGCGCCGGGGTCGCGCAGGTAGCGCTCCGCGCGGCCGTGCGACCGGGCGGAGCGCCGCTCGCCTGCTCAGCGCTGCTCGGCCTGTGCCTGACCCGGTTTCTGCTGCTGCATCTGGCGCGCGAACTCCTCGCCGGCGCGCCGCATCTCCTCCTCGGTCAGGTCCTTCACGTGCGTCGCGAAGGACCAGAGGTAGCCGTACGGATCGGCGACGCTCGAGCAGCGGTCGCCCCAGAACATGTCCGCGGGCTTCATCGTCTCCCTCGCGCCCTCCTTGACCGCGCGCGCGAAGGCCTCGTCGCAGCTCGGGACGTAGAGCCACAGCGTCACCGGCACCGGCTGCGCCGCGGTCGGCGCCGGACGTCCCGACCCGGGCATCTCGTCGTTCATGAACACGACCGAGTCGCCGATGCGCAGCTCGGCGTGCCAGACGCTCTTGCCGTCCGGCGCGTTCATCCGCGCGATCTCCTGGGCGCCGAGGGCGCGCTTGTAGAACTCGATCGCCTTCGCGCAGTCGCGGATGGTGAGGTTCGGGGTGACCGTGTGCATCCCCTCTGGGATGGGCTTCGCGGTGGCCATGGGAGCTCCTCCGTTGACGACGGGTTGAGCCACGGCAGTAGCGGGGCGCGACGCCCGGGTCGAGCCACCGACGGGTCGCAACAGGATGTTGATCGCGGCGGGGGGCCACTCGCCCCGCGGAGCCTCAGCCGGCTCCGCCTCCGCTCACTTGGGCTCCGCCTCGAGCTCGACGAGCTCGACGCCCTCGCTCACCTGGTCACCGGGCTCGAACAGGAACGCCTTCACCACCCCGCCACGGGGCGCCTTGATGGTGTGCTCCATCTTCATCGCCTCGAGCACGAGCAGCGGCGCGCCCTTCTCGACCCGCTTCCCCACCTCGGCGAGCAGCGCGATCACCTTGCCCGGCATCGGCGCGGTCAGCCGCCCGCCCGGATCGTCGCCCTGGCCGGCGCCCTGCGACGCGTCCACCCGCACGATCGGGTACGTCCGGCCCTCGAAGAACACGTGCCGCCGCTCTCCCGCGGCGACGACCGCGGCGTGGACGCGCCGCTCGCCGATCCGCGCCCGGAAGCTGCCGTGCCCCTCGTCCTCCCCGGTCGCGAAGACCCGCCGGCCCCCGAGGCCGAGCGAGTAGCCGCCCGCGACGTACTCGACCGACACGTCCTGCTGCGCCTCGCCGAGGCGGAGCGTGAGCGTGCGGCTCGCCCGCGAGTTGAGGCGCCAGCCGTCGCGCGCATCCCACGGCGAGCGCGCCGCCGCGGCGGGCCCCTGCTCGCGCGCGAGCTCGGCGAGGGCGGCGAGGAGCCACACCTCCTCGGGCGTCTCGCGCCGCGAGGGGAACAGGAACTCGCTCTCGCGCTCGATGAGCGAGGTGTCGAGGTCCGCGCTCGCGAACGCGGGCGAGGCGACGAGGCGCGCGAGGAACTCCACGTTGTTCGAGACGCCGACGATGCGCAGCTGCGCGAGCGCGGCGCGCATCCGCGCGAGCGCCCGCTCGCGGGTCGCGTCCCACACGATGAGCTTCGCGATCATCGGGTCGTAGTGCGGGGTGATCTCGTCGCCCTCGTCCACGCCGGCGTCGATCCGCACGTGGTACGACGCCTCCGGCGCGGCGAGGTGGAGGAGCCGCCCGGTGGACGGGAGGAACCCCTTGTCCGGGTCCTCCGCGTAGACGCGGGCCTCGATCGCGTGGCCGTCGATCTGGAGCTGCTCCTGCCGGAGCGGCAGCGGCTCGCCGGCCGCGACGCGGAGCTGCCACTCGACGAGGTCGAGCCCGGTGATCATCTCGGTGACCGGGTGCTCGACCTGGAGCCGGGTGTTCATCTCCATGAAGTAGAAGGCGCCGGCGGGGTCGACGATGAACTCGACGGTGCCGGCGCCGACGTAGCCGACCGCCTTCGCCGCCTCGACCGCCGCGGCGCCCATCGCGGCGCGTCGCTCCGGCGTCATGCCGGGCGCGGGCGCCTCCTCGAGGACCTTCTGGTGGCGCCGCTGCACCGAGCAGTCGCGCTCGAACAGGTGGACGCAGTTGCCCTGCCGGTCGCCGAAGACCTGGAGCTCGACGTGGCGCGGCCTCAGGACGTACCGCTCGACGAGCACCCGGTCGTCGCCGAACGCCTGCATCGCCTCGCGCTGGCACGACGCCAGCGCGGCCTCGAACTCCTCCGGCGCGTCCACGCGGCGCATGCCCTTCCCGCCGCCGCCCGCGCTCGCCTTGATGAGCACCGGGTACCCGATCCGCTTCGCCTCCTTGGCGAGGAAGGCGGGGGCCTGCTCCGCGCCGTGGTACCCGGGCGTGAGCGGCACGGCCGCCTTCTGCATGAGCGCCTTCGCCGCGGACTTCGAGCCCATCGCGCGGATCGCCGACGCGGGCGGCCCGATGAAGACGAGGCCCGCCTGCTCGCAGGCCTCCGCGAAGGCGGCGTTCTCGGAGAGGAACCCGTAGCCCGGGTGGATGGCCTGCGCGCCGGTCGCGCGCGCCGCCTCGATGATGCGGGCACCGACGAGGTAGCTCTCGCGCGCCGCGGCCGGGCCGATGTGGACGGCCTCGTCCGCGAGCCGCACGTGCCGGGCGCTCGCGTCCGCCTCGGAGTGGACCGCGACGGTGCGGATCCCGAGCCGGCGCGCGGTCCGGATGACCCGGCAGGCGATCTCGCCCCGGTTGGCGATGAGGATCTTCGTGAACATGGGCAGTGGCCCCCCAGGGGCCCCGAGCGCTGAGGCGGCTTCGCCGCGTTGAGTGGGGCTCGTCACATGCGGAAGACGCCGAAGCGGGTCTGCGGAATCGGCGCGTTGAGCGTCGCGGAGAGGGAGAGGCCGAGGACGCGGCGCGTCTGCGCCGGGTCCACGATCCCGTCGTCCCACAGCCGGGCGGTCGCGTAGTACGGGTTGCCCTGCGTCTCGTACTGGGCGCGGATGGGGGCCTTGAAGGCCTCCTCGTCCTCCCGGCTCCAGGCGCCGCCGCCCGCCTCGATGCCGTCGCGCCGCACGGTGGCGAGCACGCTCGCCGCCTGCTCGCCGCCCATCACCGAGATGCGGCTGTTCGGCCAGGTGAACAGGAACCGCGGCGAGTAGGCCCGCCCGCACATCGCGTAGTTGCCGGCGCCGAAGGAGCCGCCGATGACGACCGTGATCTTCGGCACGGCCGCGGTCGCGACCGCCGTCACCATCTTCGCGCCGTCCTTGGCGAGCCCGGCGTTCTCGTACTTCCGCCCCACCATGAAGCCGGTGATGTTCTGGAGGAAGACGAGCGGGATGCCGCGCTGCGCGCACAGCTCGATGAAGTGCGCGCCCTTCAGGGCCGACTCGGCGAACAGGATCCCGGCGTTCGCGACGATCCCGATCGTCACCCCGAAGAGCCGCGCGAACCCGGTGACGAGCGTCGCCCCGTAGCGCGGCTTGAACTCGTCGAAGCGCGAGCCGTCCACGATGCGCGCGATGATCTCGCGGACGTCGTAGGGCCGGCGCGTGTCCTGGGGGACGAGGCCGTACAGCTCGGCCGGGTCGTAGAGCGGCTCCTCGCTCTCGACGACGGGCGGGCCCTCGGGCTTGCGGCGGTTCAGGTGCGAGACGATCCGGCGCGCGATGCCGAGCGCGTGCGCGTCGTTCTCCGCGAGGTGGTCGGCGACGCCGGAGAGGCGGGTGTGGACGTCCCCGCCGCCGAGGTCCTCCGCGCTCACCACCTCGCCCGTCGCCGCCTTCACGAGGGGCGGCCCGCCGAGGAAGATGGTGCCCTGGTTCTTGACGATCACCGCCTCGTCGCTCATCGCCGGGACGTACGCGCCGCCCGCCGTGCAGGAGCCCATCACCACCGAGATCTGCGGCACGTCCAGGGCCGAGAGGTTCGCCTGGTTGAAGAAGATGCGGCCGAAGTGGTCGCGGTCGGGGAAGACCTCGTCCTGGCGCGGCAGGAAGGCGCCGCCCGAGTCCACCAGGTAGATGCAGGGGAGCCGGTTCTGCTCGGCGATCTCCTGCGCCCGCAGGTGCTTCTTCACCGTCATCGGGTAGTAGGTGCCGCCCTTCACCGTCGCGTCGTTCGCGACCACCATGCACTCGATCCCGTGCACGCGGCCGACGCCGGTGATGAGCCCCGCCGCCGGGGCCTGGTTCTCGTACATGCCGTAGGCGGCGAGCTGGCCGAGCTCGAGGAACGGCGTCCCCGGGTCGAGCAGGCGGTCCACCCGGTCGCGCGGCAGGAGCTTGCCTCGCGCGACGTGCTTGTCGCGGGCCGCCTGGCCGCCGCCGAGGCTCACCTCGACCGCCTTCGCGCGCAGCTCCTCGACGAGCGCGCGCATCGCGGTCGCGTTCGCCTGGTACTCGGCGGCGCGGGGCTGGATCTGCGTCTTGATGACGTTCATTTTCAGGCGGTCTCGGCGAACAGTTCACGGCCGATGAGCATCCGGCGGATCTCCGACGTGCCGGCGCCGATCTCGTACAGCTTCGCATCCCGCCACAGCCGGCCGGTGGGATATTCGTTGATGTACCCGTTGCCGCCGAGCGCCTGGATCGCCTCGTTCGCCATCCAGGTCGCCTTCTCCGCCGCGTAGAGGATGGCGCCCGCCGCGTCCTTGCGGAGCGCGCGCGCGTGATCGGCGCGGTCGCAGGCGCGGCCGACCGCGTACACGTAGGCGCGCGAGGCCTGCCAGGTCGTGTACATGTCGGCGAGCTTGCCCTGCATGAGCTCGAACTCGCCGATGGGCTGGCCGAACTGCTTGCGGTCGTGCACGTAGGGGAGGACGACGTCCATGCAGGCGGCCATGATCCCGAGCGGCCCGCCGGCGAGGACCGCCCGCTCGTAGTCGAGCCCCGACATGAGCACCTTCGAGCCGTTTCCGACGCCGCCGAGGACGTTCTCCTCGGGGACCTCGCAGTCCTCGAGGAAGACGGGGTAGGTGTTCGATCCGCGCATCCCGAGCTTGTCGAGGTGGGTGCCGCAGGAGAGCCCCCGCGTGCCCTTCTCGACGATGAAGGCGCTGAGGCCCCGCGGCCCGGCGGCCGGGTCGGTGTACGCGTAGACGACCTGCACGTCGGCGTCGCCGCCGTTCGTGATCCACATCTTCGCGCCGTTCAGGACGTACCGGTCGCCCTTCTTCACCGCGCGGGTCTTCATGCCGAGCACGTCGGAGCCGGCGTTCGGCTCGGACATGGCGAGCGCGCCGACGTGCTCGCCGGAGACGAGCTTCGGCAGGTAACGCCGGCGCTGCGCGTCGGTCCCGTTCCGGTGGAGCTGGTTCACGCACAGGTTCGAGTGCGCCCCGTAGGAGAGGCCGACCGACGCGGAGGCCCGCGAGATCTCCTCCATCACCACCATGTGGGCGAGGTAGCCGACGTTCGCGCCGCCGTACTCCTCCGCGACCGTCATCCCGAGCACGCCGAGGTCGCCGAGCTTGCGCCAGAGGTCGGCGGGGAACTCGTTCTTGCGGTCGATCTCCGCCGCGCGCGGGGCGATCTCACGCTTCGCGAACTCCCGCACGGTGTCGCGCAGCAACTCGACGGTCTCACCCAGCTCGAACTCGAGTCCCATGGCCATGGTCGAACCCTAGTTGCGCGCGCGGATCATTTACCGCCAGAATGGTTGCAAAGAGTGCCACCCGATGCCGCGTCCCTCGTCCAGCTCGCGCACCCCCCGCCGGGCGACCGCCGCGACGCCCGTCGCCTTCGTCCGGGCCCTCCTGCTGGCGTTCGAGAAGTACGGCGAGAGCCCGGCGGAGGTGCTGCGGGAGAGTCAGATCCCGCCAGCACTCCTCGACGACCCCGCCGGGAAGATCACGGCGCGCCAGATGGAGACGGTCTCCGAGGCCGCCATGAAGCAGCTGGACGACGAGGCGCTCGGCTGGTTCTCGCGCAAGCTGCCGTGGGGATCGCTCGGGATGCTCTGCCGCGCGTCGCTCCCCTCGCCCGACCTCGGCGTCGCGCTCAAGCGCTGGTTCAGGCACCACCGCCTCCTCGCCGACGACATCGAGCTGCAGCTCGACGTCGCCGAGGGGCGCGCGACCGTGTCGATCGTCGAGCACCGCGACCTCGGCACGATGCGCGAGTTCTGCCTCGTCTCCTACCTCCGCTACGTGCACGGGTACGCCTGCTGGGCGGTCGACTCGCTCGTGTCGCTGCTCGGGGTCGGGTTCCCCTTCCCCCGCCCCCCGCACGGGAGCGTGTACCCGCTCCTCTTCCCGGGGCCGGTCGCGTTCGAGGCGGGCCCGCGCGCCCACTTCTCGTTCGACGCGAAGTACCTCTCGCTGCCGCAGCGGCGCGACGACGCGGCGCTCCGGACCATGCTGAAGCGCGCGCTGCCGCTCACCGTGCTCCAGTACCGGCGCGATCGCCTCCTCGTGCAGCGGGTGCGTCGGCTCCTCGCCGAGCGGCCCGACGAGCGGCACGACGCGGAGACGGTCGCGCGCCGGCTCCACCTGTCGATGCGCTCGCTCCACCGCCACCTGCACGAGGAGGGCGCCTCGCTCCAGGCGCTCAAGGACGAGGTCCGCCGGGATCGCGCCTCGGCGCTCCTCGCCCGGACGCCCCGCCCGGTGAAGGAGATCGCGCGCGCCGTCGGCTTCGCCGACGAGAAGAGCTTCGCGCGGGCGTTCAAGGAGTGGACGGGCCGCTCGCCGCGCGAGTACCGGCGAAACGCCTGAGCCGCGCGCCAGCCGCCCTCGCGCGGTATCCGCAAGCCCTATCGTTCCAGCATGGAGCCCTCCGGGCGCGAGTTCGCGCGCGACCACCACGTCCACTACGAGGTCGAGCCCGAGGAGGTGACGGCGGGCGAGGCGCCCGGCGTCGTCGGCTTCCAGGTGAGGCTGTTCGCGACGCACGGCGAGTCGAAGCTCCCCGCCCCATCGTGCCGGCGGTGCGCCGCCCTCGCGGACGAGCTCCGCTCGTTCGCGGAGCGGCTCGTCTCCGCGGCGGACGTGGCGAGCCGGACGGAGCTCGTGGAGGGCTCGCCGGCCCTGTACCAGTCGCAGGAGGTGCCCGGCGCCGACGAGGTCGCGCTGACGCTGCGCGTCCGCTGCGACGCGACCGCTCGAGAGGGCCCGAGCGAGGAGCGCTGCCTCGCGGAGCTCCGCCGTCGGCTCGACGAGGCCGGCGTCCCGCGGCGGTGAGGCCGCGCGCTCAGAGCTTGTGAAGTAATCCCCGGCCGTCGCGAGGCGCACGATGGCGTCGCCGAGCCGGGCGCGCGAGGAGCGAGCAGCGGAGGCGTACCGATAGGTCTCATGATTCGTCACAACTCGGTCGGAAGCCGGCGGCCAGACCGGTCGAGTTCGACGGAGGCGTCCGAATCGGAATCGCGAATGGGGGCATCGAGTGACGCTGCGGGCTGCGAGGCGTCACCGCGCGCGGGAGCCGGCGCCGGCAAGATCGGCTTACCAGAGACCTGAGTGAGCGCTCTCCGCGGTCAGCAGCGGTCGACGGCAGCCGCCCTCAGGGCGGCGCGGCCGCGGCGGCATCGTCGTCGCTTGACGCCGGCACGGCGGTCCGTGTGAACCGATCCATCCACGCGTCGCCGTAGACCTGGCGAGCCGCGTACTGATTGTGAACCCGGCATAGCAGTCTCGCGTTCTCGACCGTCGGCGGGCCACCGCGCCCGCGCGGCACCACGTGGTCGAGCTCGACCTGGTGGGTGGAGCCGCAGACGCCGCCTCCCGTCACGGGCCACTGGCAGCGCCCGCCGTCCCGCTTCCAGACCGCGCGCTTCACGTGCGCCGGCACGTGGTCCGGCTTCGCTGCCGGCGGCTCGCGGCGCGGCTTCTCGACGAGCCCCCTCCGCCGCGCCTGACGCTCGAGGAGGAGATCGAGCCCGGCTTCCAGGATCTCGTCCGCATCCGCACCCGGATGCGAGTGCGACAGGGCGGCGCGGGCTTCGTCGAGCTTCGCGAGGAAGCCGCGAGACACCGTCACGTGGAGCCTGCGCAGGTCGGCGGTGAGCGGCTCGACGGTGGAGCGCGGCGGTGACGCCGAGATCGGTGCCGGCGCCGGGTGCGAGCTGGAACTGGAACGGACTGGTTCATCCAGTTGAACCGCCGACTCGGTGGCGACGCCTGCCTCGGGCAACCCACGGCTCGGTAGAGGGAGCAGTGCGGGCGCGACCGGGGCTCGCACCGCGGTGACGACCTCCCGGTGAGGCGCGGCGTCGTCAGGCGCAAGCGCGGCCGAGACCGCCTTCGCCTCCTGCTTCGACACATGGAAGAACCGCGGCAGGACGTCCGCGCGGTTCTCGGGGGTGAGCACCTTCGCGAGCTCGACCACGCTCGTCAAACAGAGCCTTCCGTCGCGAAGCGGCTCGATGATCTCCGGGAACCGCTGGATGAGCTCGGCGGCGGTCTTCCGGTAGAAGGCGGCGCCCTTCGAGAGGCCGAGCTCGCGGTGCAAGAAGTAGAACATCGAGGAGTGGCCGAGCTCGAGCCAGCACCTGCGCGCGTCGAAGTCGGCCAGGGCCACCAGGAACTCGCCGAGCGCGGCACGCTCGCGCGTGAGGAGGTGGGCGAGCCGGGCGGAGAGATCGCGTGCGGAGTTCATTTCGCGAGCATCGCACGCGTTTTCGAGCCCTCGCCAAACGCGCGCATTCGCGTCCGGACGCGAGAACGCGAAGAGGGACGCAGCGAGCCGCCTTTCGCTCAGGACGCTGCCCAGACGAGATGAGGGCGCGCATGGAGCCGCATTCCAGGGGCGCGCGTGTTTCGAAAGTCATCTGACGGTGAACCCTGTCAACCAGACGGTTACGGGAAAACGGGGCCCCACCAAGGATGAAGCTCGGTCCGCCGTTGGCCGATCTCGTCACGACGGTTCCCGCCCGCGGACACGTTCCGGCCGCCGCGCTCCTTCGATGCCCAACACGGTTCGACCATCGGTTTCGCCGCCCTCGCACGTGTGCGCCCCCCGGAGTGCGGCGAACGTCGCGCCCGAAGGAGATGCGACGAATGATGAGACCGATAGGTACGTCGAGCAGCGCAGTGACGACGAGATGAGTACTCGCGGCGAAGCCGCGCTCCGCGTCGGGGGCCCCCTGGGGGGGCCCGCCCGGCGCAGGCAGCCAGCGTGCGCCGCAGCAGGCTCGGGGATTTCTTCACAGGCTCTCAGGCGGGAGCCGCCGCCGCGCCCGGGGCCGCGGCCGCGGCCGCAGGCTGCGTCGCCCGGCGATGAGCCCGGTGGTCGCGGGCGATGAGCAGGTAGATCGCCGGCACGAAGAACAGCGTGAACAGCGTCCCGATCGCCATCCCGGTGACGAGGACGAGGCCGATGCTGTTCCGCGCCGCCGCGCCCGGGCCGGTGACGAGCGTGAGCGGGAAGTGCCCGCAGATGGTCGCGAGGCTCGTCATCAGGATGGGCCGCAGGCGGGTCGCGGCCGCGCCCCGGACCGCGTCGAGCTTCGAGTGTCCCGCCTCCTGCAGCCGGTTCGCGAACTCGACGATGAGGATCCCGTTCTTCGAGACGAGCCCGACGAGCGTCACGAGCCCCACCTGCGAGTACACGTTGAGCGTCGTCGTCCACCCGTCCGTGGGGAACGGGAGGTTCGGGTTCGGCATCTTGAGGAAGGTCACCACCAGCGCGCCGAACATGCCGAGCGGGACCGAGCCTGCGAGGATGACGAACGGGTCCCGGAAGCTGTTGAACTGCGCGGCGAGCACGAGGAAGATCAGCACCACCGCGAGCAGGAACGCCGGCAGGAAGCGGTTCCCCTCGGTGCGCAGCTGCCGCGACTCCCCCGTGTAGTCGATCTTGTAGCCGGTCGGCAGGATCTTGGCGGCCTCCGCCTCGAGGAACCCGAGCGCCTGGTCGAGCGGGCGCATCGCCACCCCGCTGATCTTCACCGAGTTCAGCTGGTTGAAGCGGTTCAGCGAGCGCGGCGCGACGGTGTCCTTCAGCGTGGCGATCGAGGAGAGCGCCACGAGCTGCCCGTTCGGCCCGGTGACGTACACGTCCTTCAGCTGCGCCGGGTTCAGCCGGTCTGCGCGCGCGAGCTGCGGGATGACCTTGTAGCTCCGGCCCGCGATGCTGAAGCGGTTCACGAAGTTCCCGCCGAGCGCCGCCCCGAGGTCCTGGCCGATGGACTGGAGGGTCAGCCCGAGCTCCGCCACCTTGTCGCGATCGATCTCGATCTCGGCCTGGGGCTGATCGAGCTTCACGTCGATCTGCGGCGGGAACGCGAACATCCCGCTCTTCGTCGCCTTCTCCTGGAGCTGCTGCGCGAAGCCGAGGATCTCGGCGGTCTCCGCGGTCGAGGCGAGCACGAACTCCACCGGGAACTGCCCGCCGCCCGGGAGGGCGGGCGGGACGATGGGGAAGGTCTGGACGCCCGGGATCGCCGCGACCTTCCCCTGGATCTCGGGCAGGATCTTCGGCGTCGAGCGCTTCCGCTCGTCCCACGGCTTCATCCCCACCCCCCAGAAGCCGCCGGTCGGGAAGGTGATCTGGAACGTGAAGGCGGCCTCCGGCAGCGTCGCCGCCGCCTCGTTCACCGCGCGCACCGAGGGCATCACCTGGTCGAGGGTCGAGTTCGAGGGGGTGTTCACGATCCCGAAGATCACCCCCTGATCCTCGGTCGGGGCGAGCTCCTTCGGCGACTGCCAGAACATGAGCACCGCGAGCACGCCGACCACGACCCACACCGCGTAGATGGCGGCGCGCGCTCCGAGGGCGAGGTCGAGCAGCCGCGCGTAGATCGCCCGCAGCCGGTCGAACCCGCGGTTGATCCGGCCGGGCAGCCCACGCTCCTCCCGCCCGGGGCGGAGGAGCGCCGCCGACATCACGGGCGAGAGCGTCAGCGCGACGATGCCCGAGATGGTGACCGCGCCGGCGAGGGTGAGCGCGAACTCCCGGAACAGCGCACCGGTGAGGCCGCCCTGGAACGCGATGGGCGTGTAGACCGCCGCGAGCGTGATCGTCATGGAGATGATCGGCCCGACGAGCTCGCGCGCGCCGGTGAGGGCCGCGTCCACCGCGGTCCTCCCCTCGCGCAGGTGCCGCTCCACGTTCTCGACCACCACGATCGCGTCGTCGACGACGAGCCCCACCGAGAGCACGATCGCGAGGAGCGTCAGGAGGTTCAGGGTGAACCCGAACGCCTGCATGAGGAACACCGCCCCGACGAGCGACACCGGGATCGCCACCACCGGGACGAGGACCGAGCGCAGGGACCCGAGGAACAGGAAGATCACCACGATCACGATGAGGAGCGTCTCGGCGAGGGTCCGCTCCACGTCGCGGATCGCGCTCTGGATGTAGCGGGTCGCGTCGTAGGCGATCACCGCCTTCAGCTGCTCCGGCAGGTCCCGCTGGATGGTCGCCATCTCGGCGCGGACCCGCTCGATCACCTCGAGCGAGTTCGCGTTCGGCAGCGACCACACCCCGATGAACACCGCGGTCTGGCCGCTGAAGTTGACGGCGGCGTCGTAGTCCTCTGCCCCGAGCACCACGTCGGCGACGTCGCCGAGCCGGACCACCGCGCCCCTCTGCTCGCGCACCACGAGCCGCTGGAACTCGCCGACGGAGCGCAGGTCGGTGTTCGCGGTGAGGTTCACCTGCACGAGCGAGCCCTTCGTCTGGCCCACCGCGGCGAGGTAGTTGTTGCTCGCGAGCGCCTGCCGGACCTGGGCCGGGCTGACGTTCAAGGCCGCCATGCGATCCGGCTTCATCCAGATCCGCATCGCGAACGTGCGGGCGCCGAGGATGTCCGCGCGCTGCACGCCCTCGACCGACGAGAGCCGCGGCTGGACGATGCGCACGAGGAAGTCGGTGATCTCGTTCTGCTTCAGGAGCTCGGAGGAGAAGCTCAGGTAGGCGGAGGCGAACTGGCTCTCGGCCGACTCGATGTTCAGGATCGGGATCTCCGCCTCCGGCGGCAGATCGCGGCGCACCTGATCGACCTTCGAGGAGATCTCGGCGAGCGCCCGGGTGGCGTCGTAGTCGAGGCGCAGGCGCGCCCGGATGGTCGAGAGGTTCTGCTTGCTCTCCGACTCGATGTAGTCGACTCCGTCGGCGGCGGCGATCACGCGCTCGAGGGGCGTCGTGACGAAGCCGCGCACGAGCGCGGCGCTCGCGCCCACGTAGTTCGTCGTGACGGTGACCGCCGCGTTCTCGCTGCGCGGGTACTGCCGCACGTTGATCGAGCGGATCGCCTGGAGTCCCGCGATCACGATCACGAGGTTCACGACGATGGCGAGCACCGGGCGCCGGATGAACAGGTCGGTGAGTCTCATGGCCCGCTCCGGCGCGTCACTCCTCGGGGGGCCTGGGGGCGAGCTTCGCCTCGGGCGCGAGGGCGTCGTTCACGGCGACGGGGACGCCGTTGCGGAGCTTGAACCCGCCGCTTGCCACGATCGCCTCCCCCGCCGCGAGCCCCGAGACGACCTCGACGAGGTCGCCGCGCCGCTCGCCCAGGCGGACGAACTTCTGCCGCGCGACCGCCTTGGGCTGAGCGTTCCCGGTCCGCTCCTCCTCGATCGAGAACACCGTGTCGCCGTACGGCGCGAAGATCGGCGCGGTGGCGGGGATGACGAGCACCGGGCGGCGCTGGGAGGAGAGGACCTCCACGTTCGCGAACATGCCGGGGCGCAGGCGCCCGTCGGAGTTCGGGACGGTCGCGCGGACCCGCACGTTGCGCGTCGCCACGTCCACCTCCGGATTCACGGTCGTCACCTCACCCTCCCAGCGCGCGTCCGGGAAGATGTCGGTCCGGACCTCGACCCGCTGGCCGACCTGGAGCTCGGCGAGCGCCTGCTGCGGGAGCGAGAACTCCACGTGGATGGGGGTGACCGACTGCAGCGAGGCGATCGGCGCGCCGGGTCCGACCGACTGCCCGAGCTCCACCTGCCGGATCGCGATGCGCCCGTCGAACGGCGCGCGGATGGTCTTCTTCGCGATGGTGGCCTCCAGGCTCGCGACGGCGCCGCCCGCCGCCTTGGCGCGCGCGAGGGCCGCGTCCAGATCGGCCGGGGCGTTCGCGCCGCCCTGCCGGAGGCGGCGGGCGCGGTCGAGGTTCAGCCGCGCGAGCGAGGCGTCGGCGCGCGTCGAGGCGAGCTGCGCCTCCTCCGTCGAGGTGTCGAGCTTCACGAGGAGCGCGCCCTTCTTCACCGTGGCGCCCGAGTCGAAGCCGACCTCCCGGACGACCCCGGGCAGCTCGGCGCCGAGCTGGACCGCGCGGACGGCCACCAGGGTTCCGATGGCGGGCCGGGTCGAGACCCACTCCGTCTCCTCCACCCGCGCGGACGAGACCGCTTCGGGCGGCGGGACCATCTCCTTCCCGGCCTTCACCATCTTGCCGATCTGGGCGGCCTTGAGGCCCACGAGGACGAGGACGACGAGGACCAGCCCGAGGATCGCCACCAGCCACTGCTTCTTCTTGGTCGTCATGGAGTCTTCGCCTCGCGCGGCTCGCGGCGGACGCCTCCCGCAGCGTCGCGAGACTCGTGAAAGCTGGCGCGCGCCCGCGATCCCGGCAAATCGGGTGAGCGCACGGTGGACGTGGAGCCGGGCGGGCGGGCGTCCCCAAAGGGACTCACCCCCGGCGCGCGCGGGCCGGCATGATCTTCGGAACAGGAGCCGACCCCATGATCCGAGCGGACATCCTCCGGAAGTTCCCCGACCTGTTCGGCACGAAGCAGGTGAATGGCCGCGAGGTGAACGTCGAGGACACCATCGCGACGCTCACCCGCGAGCTGCGCCCCGCGATCGCGGCGGCGCTGGCGGCGCGACGCGCGCTCCTCGCCTCGCCTGCTCCCGTCGCGACGAAGTACGCCTGGGCCGCGTGGGACGAGACGTTCGACGACCCGGTCACCGGGAAGCCCTGGACGTTCCGGCAGATCGTCCAGGGGCTCGTCGACAACTTCCTCGGCAAGACCTCGCCGTGGCGGTGGCGGCTCAACGACGAGGTGCCGATCCCCGACCACGTCCACCCCTCGAAGAACGCGGGGCTCGAGCTCACCGGGCCGTGGCACCCGCTCGACATGGCGTTCAACGCGCTCAACAGCCCCGCGCCGATGAACATGCCGGACTTCGAGGACGCGGCGCCGCCCCACTTCCAGCCCGACGGCACCCCCACGACCGAGCCGGTCGGCGTCTTCGCGGCGATGCAGAACGCGAAGGAGATCCACGAGGGGCGCTGGAACACCCGCGCCTACGAGGTGACGAAGAAGGGGAAGAAGCGCGAGTACCGGATCACCGCCTCGCCCGATCGCTGGCCGACGCGGCTCGCGCGGCCCCCGAGCCTCCACATCCTCTACGACCACGTGCTCGTGGACGGGATGCCCGCGCCGGGCCTCGTCGTCATGACGACGCTCTGGGCGATGAACAACCTCGACGCGCTCCGCCGCTCCGGGAGCGGGGTGTACTTCTACATCCCGAAGCTCCAGACGCCGCGCGAGGCGCTCGTCGTCGAGTCGCTCCTCTCCCGGCTCGAGGGGCTCGCCGGGGTCGCCGCCGGGACCTTCAAGATCAAGATGCTCTACGAGGAGGGGAACGCGGGGCGGCAGCTCCCCGCGATCCTGTGGGTGCTGCGGCGGCGGCTGCTCGGCACGAACGTCGGGCGCTGGGACTACCTCGGCAGCCTCATCGAGATGTGGAAGGACGATCCGCGCGGCGTCTTCCCCGATCCCCAGTCGATCGGGATGGCGACGCCGAACATGATCGCCTACCAGCGCTACAACGCGCTCCTCATGCTGATGGCGGGGCTGAAGGACGGCGAGCTCACGAACGGCGCGCCCATCGGCGGGATGGCGGCCGTGATGATCTACCAGGCGGGCGACCCGTACGGCCGCTCCCGCTACAACGCGCACGCGCTCCGCGCCATCGTGCTCGACAAGCTGCGCGAGCGGGTCCTCGGGCTCGTCTTCGTCCCCGACGCGCCGCTCCCCGCCGGCGCCGCTCCGACCCTCGAGGACGTCCTCGAGACGCGCGTGAAGGGGAAGCTCTACGACCTCTACCGCCAGAGCTGGGTCGCGAGCCCGGAGCTGGACTACGTCGCCGCAGGCAACGCGCCGCTCCGCGCGCCCGTCACCAGCCTGCAGGCGATCCTCGACGCGCCGCGCGAGACCGTGGACGTGAAGGGGAAGCCGGTCCCGTCGGTCGCGAGCGGGCTCACCGACGCCGAGCGCGAGCTGCTCCGCGGGCGCGGCCTCCTCGACGCGCGCGGGAAGATCACGCCCTGGGTCGTCTCCCGCGAGTCGCTCGACGCGCCGGAGAAGCTCCTCGACCGCGCGCGCTGGGAGGCGATCTACCTCCCGCCGAAGGGAGACGTCACGATCGAGCACGTCCAGCACTCGTTCTACATGGCGGCGAACTACGGCTTCCAGATCCTGAACGGCAACTTCGCGGCGGCGATCGACGACTACGAGCTGAAGCTCCGCTTCATGAACGACCTCGCCACCTACCGGATCAACGTGTCCTGGCTCTGGACGCTCGCCCGGCACGAGGCGCCCATCACCCGGGACGGATCTCTGCAGACGCAGACCCTCACCGAGGACGGGGTCGTGCTCGGCGCGCCGGCCGAGCCGGTGAAGGCGGGGACCCGCTTCGACCGCGCCCTCTTCGACAAGGTCTGGGCCTACCACGACGAGTGGACGCGGGCGTTCTTCGCCGAGCAGGACCGGCGCGGCGACCCGGCGCGCTTCGACCGCTCCAAGGCGGACGTCATCATGGAGCTGCTCCGCCGGCAGCTCCTCTCGCGGCGCTACATCCAGCACAGCGCCCGGGTGCTCTTCGTCGTCGCCCAGGCGAGCGCGGCCGAGCGCGCCGGGCTGCTCGAGGCGATCTTCGATCTCGAGCGCGACGAGATCGCGAGGCGCGTCCAGGCGGGGAAGCTCCCGAAGAGCGCGCTCGCGGCGCACGACTACGTGAACGACGTGGTGGCGCCGCCGGGATAGCGGCGGATCGAGGCACGCGTCGGCCTCACGTGGACGTGGACGTGGAGGTGGACGTGGTCGTGGACGTGGTCGTGGTCGTGGTCGTGGTCGTGAGCTTCGACTTCGACCTCGACCTCGACTTCGACTTCGACCTCATGGATCCCGTTCACCCTGAGCGTAGCGCCGCCGCAGGCGGCGCGTAGTCGAAGGGCGCAGGCGGCGCGGAGTCGAAGGGCGGACGGGTCGACGTACGGGGTCTACGAACGGTTTCGCCGCGGGCGCTGCCCGGGGAGGGGGTCGTCGGATCCCTCGCTCCGGGCCTACAGTCGCGACCGGGCGCCGTATGACGTGAGGGCGCAGAAGCGCAGCCGCCGGGGCACGTCCGCCCGTGCCACCTCGCGCGCGGCCGCGACCGATGGCGGTTGCGGTGCAGCAGGCGACCGGAACCGGTGGCGCTCGGTGACACGGTCCGTGCACCCCGGCTCCGTACTTTGAAGCGGGTCCGTCCGCAGCGACCGGCCCTCCGCATCGGGACGACGCCCCCTCCCCGGCGAGCGCGCCCGAGCCCGTGTCTGCGCGTTCACCGTCTACCGTGGGCGAACGTGAACGGCCGAACTTGGTCTTGGACTTGGTCCTGGTCCTGGACTTGGTCCTGGACTTGGTCTTGGACTTGGTCCTGGTCCTGGTCTTGGACTTGGACTTGGACTTGGACTTGGTCTTGGACTTGGACTTGGACTTGGCTGGTCGTGCCGACGCGCCCGCCGCGGGCGTTGCCCGCGTTGCAGGTTCTCCCTCGCCCCCGACGCAGTCGGAGAGGGTCGGGGAGAGGGGGGCCTGCGACGGCTCTACGACACCGGCCGCAGCGCGGCGGTCCGGCCCCACTTCGCGGCCAGGTCCTTCTCGCGCTCGACGATCTCGGCGGTGTCCATCGCGATCATGAGCCCCTCGTTCGTGTGGAGCACCGCCGCCATCGGGCTCGTCGTGCGGGTGATCCGGCCGCCGAGGCCGACGCCGTGCTTGGCGTTCGCCTCCGGGTCGAGCGCGAACCCCGCGAACCCGAGCAGCTTCACGACCTGGGCCCGCACCTCGACCGCGTTCTCGCCGATCCCGCCGGTGAACACGAGCGCGTCCACCCGGCCGAGCGAGACGATCATCCCGGCCGCCTGCTTCGCGACCGAGTAGCAGAACTTGTCGATCGCGAGCGCCGCCCGCTCGTGCCCGCCCTTCGCCGCCGCCTGCAGCTCGCGCATGTCCTTCGAGAGCCCCGAGATCCCGAGCAGCCCCGAGTGCAGGTTCAGGTGATCCATCACCTGCTCGGTCGAGCACCCGAGCGCCTTCTTCATGTGCGCGATGATCGACGGGTCGATCGAGCCGGAGCGCGTGTCCATCACCACGCCCTCGATCGGCGTGAGCCCCATGGTCGTGTCCTGGCTCTGACCGTTCCGCACCGCCGCGAGCGAGCAGCCGTTGCCGAGGTGGGCGGTCACGATCGCGTGGTCGGTCGGGTCGAGCCCGAGCTGCTTCACCGCCTCCTGCGACACGTAGCGGTGGCTCGTCCCGTGGAAGCCGTACCGCCGCACCTCGTGCTGCTCGAACCACTCGTACGGCACCGCGTAGAGGTAGGCGCGCGGGGGCATCGTCTGGTGGAACGCGGTGTCGAAGACCGCCACCTGCGGGAGGGTGGGCAAGAGCTCGTGCGCGAGCTCGATGCCGAGCACGTTCGACGGGTTGTGGAGCGGGCCGAGCGGGATGCACTCCTTGATCTTCTCGATCACCTCCGGCGTGATGAAGAT
Source organism: uncultured delta proteobacterium (assembly GCA_963736795.1). Lineage (GTDB taxonomy): Bacteria > Myxococcota > Myxococcia > Myxococcales > Anaeromyxobacteraceae > Anaeromyxobacter. The sequence goes on from CAVTRF010000007.1 coordinate 115,951, forward strand.
CGAGCCGGAGAACTTCGCGCCGCCGTGGATGACGCGGTGACCGACCGCGAGCATCCGGTCGGCGAGCCCGAGCTCCTTCAGCAGCGCGAAGATCTCGTGGAGCGCGCGGGCGGTGTCGGCGGCGCCGGCGAGCTTCCGCGTCCCCTGCTCGCCCTCGTGCTCGAAGGCGATGGTGGCCTCGGGCGTGCCGAGGTTCGAGGCGACGCCGGAGATGTGCTCGTGGCCGTTCGAGGAGTGGACGACCGCGAACTTGGTGGTCGAGGAGCCGCAGTTCAGGACGAGGACGTTCATGGGCGGGGGATTCTAGCGCGCGATGGGCTTGTAGCGAATGCGGCGCGGTTTCGCACCCTCCTCGCCGAGCCGGCGGCGCTTGTCGGCCTCGTACTCCTGGTAGTTCCCGGTGAAGAAGGACCACTTCGAGTCGCCCTCGCACGAGATGATGTGCGTCGCGATCCGGTCGAGGAACCAGCGGTCGTGCGAGATGACGAGCACGCTCCCCGCGTACTCGAGGAGCCCGTCCTCGAGCGCGCGCAGGGTCTCGACGTCGAGGTCGTTCGACGGCTCGTCGAGCAGCAGCACGTTGCCGCCGGTCATGAGGGTCTTCGCGAGGTGGAGCCGTCCCCGCTCGCCGCCGGAGAGCGCGCCGACGATCTTCTGCTGGTCCGCCCCCTTGAAGTTGAAGCGTCCGATGTACGCGCGGCTCGGCATCTCGAACCGGCCGATGGTGACCTGGTCGCGCCCGCCGGCGAGCTCGTCGAACACGGTCTTGTCGGAGGAGAGGTTCTCGCGGCTCTGGTCCACGAAGGCGAGCTTCACCGACTTCCCCACCACGACCTCGCCCGTGTCCGGCTTCTCGACGCCGGTGATCATCTTGAACAGGGTCGACTTGCCGGCGCCGTTCGGGCCGATGATCCCGACGATCGCCCCGGGCGGGATGATGAACGACACGTCGTCCATGAGCAGCCGGTCGCCGAAGCCCTTCGAGACGTTCTTGAACTCCACCACCTGCTCGCCGAGCCGCTCGGCGACCGGGATGAAGATCTCCTGGGTCTCGTTGCGCTTCTGGTACTCGACCGACGACAGCTCCTCGAACCGCGCGAGGCGGGCCTTGCTCTTCGCCTGGCGCGCCTTCGGGTTCTGGCGCACCCACTCGAGCTCCTGCTTCATCGCCTTGATGCGCGCGCTCTCCTGCTTCGCCTCGACCTCGAGCCGCTGCTCCTTCTGGTCGAGCCAGGAGGAGTAGTTGCCCTTCCACGGGATGCCGCGCCCGCGGTCGAGCTCGAGGATCCACTCCGCCGCGTTGTCGAGGAAGTAGCGGTCGTGCGTGACGGCCACGACGGTGCCGGGGAACCGGGTGAGGAACTGCTCGAGCCACTCGACCGACTCGGCGTCGAGGTGGTTCGTCGGCTCGTCGAGGAGCAGCATGTCCGGCTTCGAGAGGAGCAGCTTGCAGAGCGCGACCCGGCGCTTCTCGCCGCCGGAGAGGTGCGCGACGCGCGCGTCCCACGCCGGCAGGCGCAGCGCGTCCGCGGCGATCTCGAGGGCGTTGCCGGTGTCCGCGCCGGCGTTCGCGATGACGGCCTCGAGGCGCGCCTGCTCCTCCGCGAGCTTCTCCATGTCCGCGTCGGGCTCGCTGTAGGCGGCGTAGACCGCCTCGAGCCGCGCCTGCGCCGACGCGACCTCGCCCTGCGCGGACTCGACCTCCTCGCGCACCGTCTTCGTCCCGTCGAGGACGGGCTCCTGGGGCAGGTAGCCGATCCGGATCCCGGCCTGACGCTGGACCTGGCCGTCGTACTCCTCGTCGGCGCCGGCCATGATGCGCAGCACGGTGGACTTGCCCGCGCCGTTCAGGCCGAGGAGCCCGATCTTCGCGCCGTGGAAGAAGGACAGGGAGATGTCCTTGATGATCTGCCGCTTGGGCGGGACGATCTTGCTCACGCGGTGCATCGACATCACGTAGGTCGCCATGGGCGCGGGAGATTAACCGAATTCCGGCGCCGTCGCCGCGGGCGGCGCTGGGTCCGCGGCCCTGCCGTCCCCGCTCCCGGTTCGCTGCCCTCCTCGTCCCCCCGGGGAGGCGGCGGGCGCCCGCCGGCCGCGTCCGGGTGGAGCGGACGTCGCGAGGCGGTTACGTCACCGTCGGGTGACGCCGCACCTGTCCTTCCAGCCGACGCTGTTCGACGGGCCGCCGGTCGCGTTCGACCGCGACTGCGCCACCATCGCGCGGGTCCGGCTCGACGAGGGCGAGCTGGGTCGATCACGCGCCGGGCTTCGTGCGCGGCTCCGATCTCCTCTTCGAGCAGGTGCTCTCCTCGCGGCGGTGGGGCGAGCGCACCCGCTGGATGTACGACCGGCGCGTCCGCGAGCCACGCCTCACCGCGCCGTGGAGCCTCGGCTCGGGCGCGCCGCTCGAGCCCGGCGTGCTCGAGGAGCTCCGGGTGTTCCTCTCCGCGCGCTACGGCGTCGTCTTCGACTCGGCGGGGTTCAACCTCTACCGGGACGGGCGGGACAGCGTCGCCTGGCACGCGGACCGGATCGAGAAGGAGATCGTGGACCCGGTCATCGCGCTCGTCTCGCTCGGCGAGCCGCGCCCGTTCCTCGTCCGGCCGCGCGGCGGGGGGCGCTCGCTCCGGTTCGAGCTCGGCCGGGGCGACCTGCTCGCGACCGGCGGGCGCGCGAGCCGCGACTGGGAGCACTCGGTGCCGAAGGTCGCGCACGCCGGCCCGCGCATCAGCGTCGCGTATCGCCACGGCCTCGACCCGCGCGCGTACGCGGGGAAGCGCTGGGAGCCGGCGGACGGGCGCCGCTGACGGCGAACCTGACGCGGCCGCCACCTCGCCCCGCTCCTTCTCGCGAGGCCGGGCGCCGCCTAGGTTGTGATGAGGAGGAAGCGATGAGATCTCGACGGAGGGCCCGCAGCCTGCTCCGGGACGGCTTCGCCGGCGCCCTCGCCGGCCTCGCCGCGAGCTGGGTGATGGAGGAGGCGCAGGTCCGGATCGCAGCGAAGGGCAGCGAGGCGACCCGGGCGCGGGAGAAGGCTGCGGAGGGTGGGCTCGAGCCCGCGACCTACCGCCTCGCGGCGGCCGCCGCGCGTGCGGCGGGGCGGCCGCTCCGGACGGAACGCGAGAAGGCGATCGGCGGCGCGGTCGTCCACTACGCGACCGGCGCGGCGTTCGGCGCGCTCTTCGGGGTCGTCGCGCCGCGCGTCCCGACGCCCGCGATCGTCGCAGGGGGCGTCTACGGCCTCCTCGTCTGGCTCGTGAACGACGAGGTGCTCGTCCCGGCGCTCGGGCTCTCGCGCGGGGCGGCCGCGTACCCCGCCTCCGTCCACGCGAAGGCGCTCGCCTCCCACCTCGTGTACGGCACCGCGACCGACGCGTCGTTCCGCTTCCTCGAGCGCGTGCTGCACTGAGGCGGGCCACTGCCCGCCCCGGCCCCTCCAGGCCCCTCGCACGCGCCGGAATGGCGGCGCGGGCGCCGATCACGGGCCGCGACCCGTTCCTCAGTCCGACGTGCTCACCCACGCGGGCGAGTCCGAGAGCATGAGGTCGAGCCACGCCGGCAGGCCCGGCGGCGGGCTCGCGATCGCGCCCGGATCGTCGAGGGTGGGGTGGCGGTCGCCGGCCGCGAAGAAGAAGCGGCCGTTCGGCGAGGCGGGATCGAGCACGTCGCCCCCGAGCCGGCGCAGCTCGGCCGCGAACGTCTCCGGCGCCATCGGGGTGAGCGCCGGGCTCGGCAGGATCGTGATCGTGCCGAAGAACCCGCGGATCACCTCGTCCTGCAGGTGCGAGACGAGCGCGACCCGATCCCCGGGTAGCGCCGCACGATCTCGCGGAGCGTCCCGGAGAAATCGCTCCGGCAGCCGGGGCAGAAGCCGTCGAGCGAGGCGCCGAGGTCCCAGCTCTCGTACCAGGCGTCGCGGGTCGAGCGCGGGATCGCGTTCCCCTCGAGCGGCGGCCCCGAGTCGTCGACGAGGTACGCCCTCGCGTCGGGCCAGCGCTCGCGGAACCTCGGGTAGTTCGCGAGCGCGCCGAAGGCGCCGCCGGAGGAGCCGGCCACGACGAGCCGCCGCGGCTGCGGGAACGTCGGCCCGAGCCGCCGCAGGAACGCGGTGATGTTCGCGCGGCCGACGTGGTGCCAGGTGATCGGATCGACGCCCGGGATGATCGACCGGTACGTCGCGACCCGGTCGCCGCCGTGCACGTCGCCCGTGCAGTACGGCACGAACACGATCGTCGCGTCACGCAGCGTCGAGGGGAGGTTCGCGCGTCGCAGCCACGAGCGCGGGTAGCGGTCGAAGACGTCGCGCGCGAACTCCGCCGGACCGAACGGGCCGGTGCTCGCCGTCTTGTCGACGAGCGGCGCCGCGCCGCCACAGGTCACGAACTCCCAGCAGGCGCCGCCCCCCTGCAGGAAGATCACGAGGTCGGTGCTCGCGGCGGAGCCCCAGCTGATGGCGAGCCCGGTCGTGCTCGTCCCGAACCGGTAATGCCCCGACCCGTCCGGAATGGCGTCGGTGCAGATCGCGTCCGCGAACGGGACCCAGCGCCAGTCGTCGGCGCCGGGGACGACCGTGCCCTCGGACCGCCCGATGGCGCGGTCCGCTGGGGGCGCGGCTGCTCCCCCGAGTCTCCGCAGGCGACGGCGAGCGCGGCGGCGAGGACGGCGGCGAGCGTCCGGTGGGCGGGGCGGCGAGTCGGCATGCAGCAAGCTATTGATGTCGGCGATGGCCGAGGCGTTTCGTCCGGAGCGCGCCCCCGTGGGCGGCTACCTGCATGAGCGGCTGGACGGGCGCCCGAGCAGCGACCCGCCCTGCGAATCCGGGCTGCGCCTCCCACCTTCGAGCCCCATGGTTCACCCGAGGGAGACGCGATGCAGAAGAACGACCGGCCGGGCGATGGCGATCCCGGCGATGACGAGGCCCGGAGGAAGGCGGCGCGCGCGAAGGACGGCACGGACGATCGTTCCGGCGCCGCGCCGCCCGAACCGGGGGGTGCTCCGCGCGAGAGTGACCGGGACGCGGGCGAGCACCGCCCCGAGGAGGTCGAGCTCCCCGCCGTGGAGCTGATCTCGGCGCTCGCGCGGCTCGACCTCGAGGCCGCGCTCGCGTACGAGGCCGCCGCCGGGATCGCGGGCGACGAGGAGCTGAAGGAGCAGCTGCGCCTGTTCGCCCGGGACCACCGCGTCCACCTCGAGGCGCTCAACGAGGCGCTCGAGGCGGAGGGCGAGGACGGGCACGGCCCGGACGCCGCACCCGCCGGTCCCGTGCTCGCGGGGCTGCTCGGGCTCACCGGCCCGCTCGGGGACGACGTCGTCGTCGTGACGCTCCTCGGGAACGAGCAGCTCACGAACCTCGCCTATGACGCCGCCCTCTCGTACGACTGGGACGAGGAGACCGGAGCGATGCTCCGCCGCTTCCAGCAGAACGAGGAGCGGCACGTGGCGTGGCTCGCCGACAAGCACGAGCGGCTCGGCGGCACCACCGGCGAGAAGCCCTCGCCCCCGCCGGCGTGACGCCGTCGCGCACGATGGTCCGTTCGCCTCGGAGCTCGAGGGCGCGCACGCCCCGAGGTCGAAGGCGCGCGCGGCCCCGCGGCCGCGCGCGCCGCGCCGAGCTCAATAGGTCTGGGCCGAGACGCCGGGAGGAGTCGGCCGCGCCTCCGGGACGCCCCGCGCAGCCGCCACCGCGCGCGCCGGCGCCGACACCTTCTCCGCCGCCGGCATCGACGTGGCGCCCTGGAAGAGGACGCCCTTCTCGAGCGAGAAGGATGGGGTCTCCACGTCGCCGCGCACCTTCGCGGGGGCGTGCAGCTCGACGCCCTCCTTCGCGCGGATGTTCCCGGTCACCTCTCCGTAGACGATCACGGTGCCGCAGGTGATGTCCGCCTCGATCCGCGCGTGCTCGCCCACGACGAGGACGTCGTTGGTCACGATGGTCCCCTTGAACTTCGCGTCGATGCGCACCGTGCCGGCGAAGGTGAGCTTGCCCTCGAACTCGGCGCCGGCGCCGAGGAGGAGGTCACCCGCGCCACCCGCGGTGGGCTCCGGGTCGCTGCGCCTCGAGATGGACATGGGACTCCCTTCCAGCCGCTGCTCTTCGTTCTTCCAGAAGGCCATCGGACCTCTCGCCGCGGGCGCGAGTCGCCCGCACGCCGCGAGGTTGGCCACCGCACGCGACGCGGGCATCCACACGATGGGGAGGCGGAGCACCGCGCCGCAGGTGGGCGCGCGCCCACAGCCCCGCGCCGGGCGAGGCCCGGCGGAGGTCACGTCGCGGCGATCGGCGCGGAGAGAGAGGCGGGAGGCGCCGCGGGCTACGCGGCGGTCATCTTGCGGGCGAAGCCCTCGGCGCGCTCGAGCAGCGCGCGGAGCTCGGGGCTCGGCTCGCGCGAGCGATCGCCCTTCTTCTCCGCACGGTGAGCCCGGCTCAGCGCCTGCGCGAAGTCGAGGTTTCCGGCGCCGCGGTCCGCGAGGAGCGCGTCGAGCCGGCGCAGCCGATCCTTGAGCTCCTTGAAGATGTCGTTCATCGGCTCCTCCTCGGAGCTGCGGAAGGGGTGGGCCTGCGGGTCGCCGCGTCGAAGAGGAACGCCTCGACGTCGACGAAGTCCTTCGCGGCGTGGGCGCGGAGCGGCTCGAGGAGCTGCGTCGAGAACGCCCGCAGCGCGGAGTAGGTCGCCCACTTCAAGTCCGTGTCGTAGCGCAGGTTGCAGCCGAGCCGTTCGGCGGCCGAGCAGGCCGTCTTGGGCCAGAGGAAGACGTGGCGCGAGGGATCCGCGACGAAGGGGAACACCGTCGCGACGGCCCACGCCAGCGCGGGATCGAGATCGAGCGCCTCGGTCGCCGTGAAGAGCTTCTCGAAGCGCGCGCGGCCCGGAGACGGGACCGAGAGCAGCTCGAGGAGCGCCGCGACGAACGGGCCCGAGGTCTCGGGATCGGCGAGCGCCTCGGTGAGCGCGCCCTCCTCGAACGTCCCCGCCACCTGGACGACGTGCTTCTCGATCCGCAGCACCCGCTTCAGGAGCTCCTTGACCTTGCCCGCCTCGATGAGCCGCTCGGCCTCGCCGCCGCCGAACGCCTCGGCCCACTCCGCCGTCGCCGCGCGCCAGCGCGAGGCGCGCTCCTTCTTGCCGGTGCCGGTCCCGATGTAGGCTGCGTCGGCGAAGCCCTTCGGATAGGCCTTCAGGAACCCCGCGATCGCCTGCTCGTGGGTGACGAAGTTGGCGGCGAGGGCGTAGCGCCCCGACCCCTCGTCGAGGGCGAAGGCGGAGAGCCCCTCGAGCCACGCGTCCCGCGCGACCCCGTCGGTGCGGATGAGCCGGGTCGCGTCCGGCAGCCGGAGCTTCGCGGCAAAGCGCGCCTCGCGGTCGCGGAAGAAGACGTGGACCGCGTTCGGCTCGAGCGCGACCACCTTCCCCACGCCGAGAGAGACGTGCTGAACCAGCGTTCCGATTGAGAGTTCGCTCATGGTCGCCCTTCCGCGGTGGCGACCGTTCGACAAGGAACGGAAGTCGGCGCGTGACCTACCTTTGTACGCCTTGCGGCCCCGGCTGGGAAGACGCCGAAGAATTTGCGCCCCAGGCTGGACTTTGTGTCCGGTAGAGCGTATATATCGCGCTCCCCGGCTCACTTTCGGGCCGGGCAGGGCGGCACCCTGACTCGCCGCTCCAACACGAGTGAAAAGAGTAAGACAGAAATGGCTACCGGCACCGTGAAGTGGTTCAACGACGCGAAGGGCTTCGGGTTCATCACGCAGGACGGCGGCGGGGACGATGTCTTCTGCCACCACACTGCCATCCAGGCGCAGGGGTTCCGCACCCTCGCCGAGGGCCAGAAGGTTGAGTTCGACGTGACGAAGGGCCCCAAGGGCCTGCAGGCGGCGAACGTCCGCCCCATCTGAAGACCGCTTCACGCCGCAGTACGAGAAGCCCGGCCGCCTGGCCGGGCTTTTTCAGTTTCAAGGTGCGACAATCGTGGACGCCCCGGAATCCCGGGCGAGCGAGGGTGCGCCTGCGTACCCGCATGAATAGCGTAGGACCCGCTGGAGCCTGGCTTCTCCAGGAAAGGGCCACAATGCCTCACATCGACATCGACCTGCTTGCGCCGTTTGGCGCGAAGTTCATGGAAGGAACGAACCTCACCCCGGCGGAGCGCGCGGAGGTGCTCCGGATGGCGCAGGGGTTCGCGTGCAAGGACTCGGCGGCGGCCGCGAACGTCTCTCCCGAGACGATCCGCGCCCGGCGCAAGAGGATCTACCGGAAGATCGACATGTCCGGCGCGAACGAGCTCATCGCGGCCCTCCTCGCCCTCTCGCTGAAGATGCTGGCGAAGGGCGAGCGGCTCGAGCCGCGCGCCCCGACGGCGTCGGCGACCCCGGCCGGTCCGGCGGAGCCGACCTCGCTCAGCGTGGCCCGCTAGCGGCCGCGCCTGGCCCACCCGGCGCCCGATCACGGCGCCCGCTCCCGCAGGACGGGGGCGGGCGCACGCGGTCCGGGTGCCGACGCGGGGCCGGCGCTCGCCCAGGCGCACGAGGAGACCGGCCGAGGAGCCGGATCGTCACTACGCGGCCATGGGCTGCGCGGCGACCTTCTTCAAGGCCTCGAGCTCGATCGCGAGCTTCTCGCCGACGAGCACGCCACCCGTCTCGAGGGCGGCGCACCACCCGAGGCCGTACTCGCGCCGATCCACCTGTTCGCGGAGAACCCCGCCCGCTCGTTGCGTTCGCTGCTGCAGCGCGATCAGGGCAACCGGGCTCGGCTTCAGCGGCGCACCTGACCGGTGCGCCGGCGCGTGAAGAGCCAGATCGCGACTGCGATCGCGAGGAGCACCACCACCCACGCGAGGCCGCGGCCTCCCCCGCCGTCGGTCCCCGCCGGCGGAGCGCCGCCCGGGCTGCCGCTCCCCGTCCCGCCGCCCGTGCCGCCGCCGCCCGTACCCGCCGCCGCCACCGCCGCCCTGCGCGAACGCGATCACCGGCGCCGCGACCACCGCGATCGCGAAGACCAGCGCGACCACCCGCTGCCATCCTGCCGCCAGCTTCTCGAAGCTCACTCCGTTCATGTCGACCCCCGTGGTCGCCCGGGCTGCGGCATGCGTCCCGCGGCGCCCGCCCGAGACGTTGCATCCTGCGGGACCGAAGAGCAGCACCGGCCGCGCGACACGCGGGTATAAGAGGAAGCGCCACGCCGTCGCCCGAGGAGCCGACCGCCCGTGCACCGTCTCGCCGTCGCACTCTCCGCCGCGCTCGCCGCCGCGCCGACGCCCGGCGGCTCGGCGCCGGCCCGCGGGGCGAGCACGCCCACGGTCCTCTCGGTCGCGGTGGCCGCCAACTTGAAACCCGCCATGCAGGAGCTCGCGCGCGCCTTCGAGGCAGCGCGACCCGGAGTCGAGGTGCGGGTCACGGCCGGCGCTTCCGGCACCTTCTTCGCGCAGATCAGCGCCGGCGCCCCGTTCGACCTCTTCTTCTCCGCCGACCGCGACTACCCGCGGCGGATCGTCGAGGCGGGGCTCGCGGAGCCCGAGGTCGTCTACGCCGTCGGCCGGCTCGTCGTCTGGGTGCCCGCAGGGTCGCCGCTCGAGGTCGCGCGCTCCGGCCTCGCCGCGCTCGCCGCGCCGGCGGCGCGCAAGATCGCGATCGCGAACCCGGCCCTCGCTCCCTACGGGCGCGCCGCCGAGGCGGCGCTCCGGGCGGCCGGGGTGTACGAGGCGGTGAAGGACCGCCTGGTCCTCGGCCAGAGCGTCGCCCAGGCCGCGCAGTTCGCGCAGAGCGGGGCCGCGGACGCGGCGCTCCTCCCCGCCTCGCTCGCCGCGCTGCCCGAGCTCGCGAGCGGGATCGCCGTGCCGGTCCCCGCCGCGACGCACCCGCCGCTCGAGCAGTCGGCGGTCGTGCTCCGCGCCGCGCGCGACCCGGCCCTCGCGCGCGCGTTCCTCGAGCTCGTCGCCGGGCCACCCGGGCGCGAGATCCTGCGCCGGCACGGGTACGATCTCCCTTGAATCCATGACCATGGACCTCGCCGCCCTCCGGCTGAGCCTCGAGCTCGCGGCGCTCACCACCGTGGCCCTCCTCGTGATCGGGCTCCCGATCGCGCACTGGCTCGCGAGCTCGCGCTTTCGCCTGAAGTTCCTCGTCGAGGCGGTCGTGGCCCTCCCGCTCGTCCTGCCCCCCACGGTGCTCGGGTTCTATCTGCTGTGGGGGCTCGGGCCCCACACCGTGCTCGGGCGGGCCTTCGAGGCGGTCGCCGGGCGGCGCTTCGCCTTCTCGTTCGCGGGGCTCCTCGTCGCGTCGGTCCTCTACAGCTTGCCGTTCGCCGTGCAGCCGTTCGCGGCGGCGCTCGCGGCGGTGGACCCGCGCCTCGTGGAGGCGTCGCACGCCCTCGGCGTGTCGCGCCTCGCCACGTTCTTCCGCGTGACGCTCCCGCTGTCCTGGAACGGCGTCCTCGCCGGCGCGGTGCTCGCGTTCGCCCACACCATGGGCGAGTTCGGCGTCGTCCTCATGGTCGGCGGCAACATCGCGGGGGAGACGCGCACCCTCGCCATCGCCGTCTTCGACCACGTCGAGGCGCTCGAGTACGCGGCGGCGCACCGGACCGCCGCGCTGCTCCTCGCGCTCTCCTTCGCCGTCCTCGCCCTCGTCTACGCCCTGCAGCGGCGCCCGCTCCTCCGATGGCCGGCGCGCTGACCTTCGAGCTCGAGCGGCGCTTCCCGGGCGGCCCCACCGTCCGGGCCCGCGCGACCCTGCCGCTCGGCGAGGGCCCGGTCACGGTGCTCTTCGGCCCGTCCGGCTCCGGGAAGACGACGGTCCTGCGCGCGCTCGCGGGGCTCGACCTCCCCGAGGCCGGGCGCATCGTCTTCGACGGAGAGACCTGGCTCGACGTCGCGCGCGGCGTCGTCGTGCCGCCGCAGCGGCGGCGGGTGGGGCTCGTCTTCCAGGAGTACGCGCTCTTCCCGCACCTCGACGTGGCGGCGAACGTCGGCTACGGGCTGCACGGGCTGCCGCGCGCGACGAGGGTGGCGCGGGTCCGCGAGCTCGCCCGGCGGACCGGGATCGCGCCCGAGCTCCTGGGGCGCCGCCCGGCGGCGCTGTCCGGCGGGGAGCGCCAGCGCGTCGCCCTCGCGCGCGCGCTCGCGCCCTCCCCGCGGCTCCTCCTCCTCGACGAGCCGCTCTCCGCCCTCGACGCGCCGGCGCGCGAGGAGCTGCGGCTCGCGCTGCGCCGCTCGCTCGAGGACTCCGGCGTCCCCGCCCTCGTCGTCACGCACGACCGGATCGAGGCGCTCGCGCTCGGCGACCGGATCGCGGTGATGGTGGACGGCGAGATCCGTCAGGTCGGGCCGGTCGAGGAGGTGTTCGCCGCGCCCGCCGACGCCGCGGTCGCGCGCGTCGTCGGGACGGAGAACGTGTTCCCGGTGCGGCTCGCGTCGCGGTCGGACGGGCTCGCGGTCGTCCGCGCCGGCGCGGTGGAGCTCGTGGCGGTCGATCCGGGCGGCCTCGAACGCGACGCCTTCGCGTGCATCCGCGCCGAGGAGGTCGTGCTCGAGGAGGCGCCGGGGGCCCCCACCTCGGCGCGGAACCTCCTCACGGGCGTCGTCTCGCGCCGCGCCGACGAGGGGCCGCTCGTCCGGATCGCGGTGGACTGCGGGATCGTCCTCGTCGCGCTCGTCACCCGCGCGAGCGCCGAGTCGCTCGGGCTCGTCCCGGGGCGCCGCGTCGCGGCGCTCGTGAAGGCGCCCGCGGTCCGGCTCGTCCCGCGGGGCGCGTAGCGCGCGCACCTGGAACGGGACCCGACAAGGCAAGCGCAGGGGCAGCCGGATGAGGCTGCCCCGGAGCGAGCGCGGAGGAGGAGGTGGGCTTCGCCCACCGACGGGCGCAGGCGAAGCCGGAGCCTCCGAATGCCGCCCCCCGTTCTCACGGCAAGCGCAGGGGCAGCCGGATGAGGCTGCCCCTGCGAGCGCGGAGGAGGTGGGCTTCGCCCACCGACGGGCGCAGGCGAAGCCGGAGCCTCCGAATGCCTCGGGGGGGCGCGAGCCGCGCGAAGGCGCGGCGAGTGCCCCCCCGTTCTCACGTCTGGACGGGCCTCGGGGTGCCCGGAGTCCCGGGCCCGACGGGCACCTCCCGGTGCTCGTCGTGGATCCGGACGTGCCGCGTCTCGTGGAGGAAGAGCGCGCCGATGCCGAAGGTGATGAGCGCGACGATGATCGGGTACCAGAGCCCGTAGTAGATGTTGCCCGCCTTCGCGACCATCGCCGTCGCGAGGAGCGGGAGCATGCCGCCGAACCAGCCGTTCCCGATGTGGTACGGCAGGGACATCGAGGTGTAGCGGATGCGCGCCGGGAAGAGCTCGACGAGGAACGCGGCGATCGGCCCGTAGACCATCGTCACGTAGATCACCATCACGACGAGGATCAGCTCCGCCATCACCCAGTTCACGCGCGTCGGGTCCGCCTTCGTCGGGTAGCCGGTCGAGGCGAGCACCGACTTGAACTGCTTCTCGTCCCAGCCGCGGATCTCGGTGTCGCCGATCTTGGTCACCACCGGCGGCTGGCCCGGCAGCGACGGCGTCGACGCGAACGACAGTCCCGACTTGCCGAGGAAGTCCTTCACCTTGTCGCACTCGGTCTGCCTCGACCACGGGCCGATGAAGATGTGGAAGTTGCAGTCGCTCGCGGCGACCGTGATCGGCGTCTTCTCCTCGTACGCCTCGAGCGCCGGGTTGATGTAGTGGGTCAGCCCGCGGAAGAGCGGGAAGTAGGTGAGCGCCGCGATGAGGCAGCCCGCCAGGATGATCCACTTGCGTCCGATCTTGTCGGAGAGCCAGCCGAACAGGAGGAAGAACGGCGTCCCGATCACGAGCGAGAGGCCGACGAGCGCGTACGTCGCGAGGAAGTCGAGCTTCAGGTAGATGAGGATGAAGAACAGCGCGTAGAACTGGCCCGTGTACCAGACGACGCCCTGGCCGGCGGTCGCCCCGAACAGCGCGAGCGCGACGTACTTGTTGTTCGGATAGCGCAGGAAGCTGTCGGTGAGCGGCTGCTTCGAGCGCTTCCCCTGCGACTTCATCCGCTGGAAGATCGGCGACTCCTGCAGCTTCAGCCGGATGTAGATCGAGATGAGGAGCAGCGGGATCGAGAACCAGAACGCGATGCGCCAGCCCCACGTCCCGAAGGTCGCCGCCGGCATGCTGACCCGCGTGATGCCGATGATGATGAGGGCGACGAGCATCCCGACCGTCGCGGTCGTCTGGATCCAGCTCGTCGCGTAGCCGCGGCGCGGATCGGGGGCGTGCTCCGCCACGTAGGTGGCGGCGCCGCCGTACTCGCCGCCGAGCGCGAGGCCCTGCGCGAGCCGGAGCAGGACGAGGATGATCGGCGCGGCGAACCCGATGGTGTTGTACGTGGGCAGGAAGCCCACGAACACGGTCGAGAGGCCCATCACGACGATGGTGACGAGGAAGGTGTACTTGCGGCCGACGAGGTCGCCGACGCGTCCGAAGATGAGCGCGCCGAAGGGGCGGACGAGGAAGCCCGCGGCGTACGCGCCGAACGCGCCGAGCAGCGCCGCCGTCTGGTTGCCGGGCGGGAAGAAGAGCCCGGCGAAGAACGGCGCCAGGATCGCGTACAGGTAGAAGTCGTACCATTCGAAGACGGTACCGACGGAGGAGGCGATGATGACCCTGCGCTCCGCTCCGCCAGGCAATCCGCTCGCCGAGTCGAACGTCGCCACGTCGCTGCCCTGTCTCATTGTCGGTCGCCCCCCGCCCGTGCACACGGGCTGCCCCTTAGCGTTGGTGCGAGGGCATCGCACGCGGTAGTGCCCCGTAGAGATAGGCAGGCGGGCGGACGGGCGCCGAGACGCACCGTTCGTGACACGGGTTTGACGGACAGTGAAGCCGCGGCCCGGCCGAGGGCGCGCGGCGCTCCGCGCAGGCTCGGTGTGGAGCTCGGGGGACGCGCTACGGCCCGAGCGCCTGCTCGAGCTTGCGGCGCAGCCGGCGACGCCGCGCGCGGACGGTGGCGGACGAGACCCCGGCCGCGGCCGCGGAGAGCGCCGGCGCGACCCCGAGCGCGATGCAGAGGGCCTCGGCGCGCTCGCGCGGGGTGAGCGCGGCGGGCGCGAGGCGCTCGTCGAGCAGGAGCGCGAGCCGCTCGAGGTCCTCCACCCCGGGCGCGCGCCGCCCGGGCGCGCTCGTCACGCCTCCTCCGCCCGGGCCGGCTGCGCGAGCTGCGCGCGGCCGCGGCCCGCCCCGCGCTCGGCGTGCGGGCGCCGCCGCTTCGCCGCGAGGAGGTCCTTCATCGTCCGGCCGAGCAGGTGCGGCCCGTCGCAGACGGCGATCCCCGCGGCGCGCAGCGCCTCGATCTTCGCGTCCGCGGTCCCGGCCCCACCGGAGATGACCGCGCCCGCATGGCCCATCCGCTTCCCCGGGGGCGCGGTCCGCCCCGCGATGAAGCCGACCATCGGCTTCGTCACGTGCTTCGCGACGAACGCGGCGGCGGCCTCCTCCTCCGCCCCGCCGATCTCGCCGATGAGGATCACCGCGTCGGTCTCGGGGTCCGCCTCGAAGCGCTTCAGGCAGTCGATGAAGTCGGTGCCGTGCACCGGATCGCCGCCGATGCCCACGGCGGTGGACTGGCCGAGGCCGAGGCTCGTGATCTGCTCGACCGCCTCGTAGGTGAGCGTGCCCGAGCGCGAGACGATGCCGACGCGCCCCGGGCGGTGGATGTGCGCGGGCATGATCCCGATCTTGCACTGGCCGGGGGTGATGAGCCCCGGGCAGTTCGGGCCGAGGAGCCGCGTGCCGCCGCGCACCTCGAGGGCGCGCCGCACCCGGACCATGTCGAGCACCGGGATCCCCTCGGTGATGCAGACGACGAGCGGGAGCGCCGCCTCGCGCCGCCTCGAGGATCGCGTCGGCCGCGAAGGCGGGCGGGACGAAGATCACCGAGGCGTTCGCGCCCGTCTCGCGCGCCGCCTGCTCGACCGTGTCGAAGATCGGCACGCGCTCCGCGAAGCGGGTGCCCGCCGCGTCCGGGCGTGACGCCGGCGACGACCTGCGTGCCGTAGGCGAGCATCTGCTCGGCGTGGAAGCTCCCGGCGGCGCCGGTGATCCCCTGGACGAGCACGCGGGTGGAGCGATCGACGAAGATGGACATGGGCCCTCTCCTCTCTCTACGCGGCGCGCGCGGCCTCGACCGCCTTGCGCGCGGCGTCGCCGAGGTCGTCGGCTGCGATGATGGGGACGTCGCTGCGGGCGAGGATCTCCTTGCCGAGCTCGACGTTCGTCCCCTGGAGCCGGACGACGAGCGGAATGCGCAGCCCGACCTGCTTCGCGGCGGCGAGGATCCCCTTCGCGATGACGTCGCACCGCATGATCCCGCCGAAGATGTTGACGAGCACGGCCTTCACGCCCGGATCGGCGAGGAGGAGCTTGAACGCCTCCGTCACCTTCTCCTCGTCCGCGCCGCCGCCCACGTCGAGGAAGTTCGCGGGGCGCCCGCCCTCGAGCCGGATGATGTCCATCGTCGCCATGGCGAGCCCGGCCCCGTTCACCATGCAGCCGATGTCGCCGTCGAGCGCGATGTAGGCGAGGTCGTGCTCCTTCGCGGCCGCCTCGCGCGGATCCTCCTCGTCCGGGTCGCGCAGCAGCGCGATCTCGCGTCGGCGGTGGAGCGCGTTGTCGTCGAACGTCATCTTCGCGTCGAGCGCGAGCACCCCGCCGTCGACCGTCACCGCGACCGGGTTCACCTCGACGAGCGCGGCGTCCGTCCCGACGTAGGCGGCGTGGAGCGCGGTCGCGAAGCGCGCGAAGGCGGGGACGGCGTCGCCCTTCAGCCCGAGGTCGAAGGCGAGCCGCCGCGCCTGGTGCGGCTGGAAGCCGGTGACCGGATCGACCGACACCTTCAGGATCCGCTCGGGGGAGCGGGCGGCGACCTCCTCGATCTCCATCCCGCCGTCGGCCGAGGCGACCACGGTCACCCGCCCGGTCTCGCGGTCGAGGGTGACGGCGACGTAGAGCTCCTGCGCGATCCGGCAGCCCTCCTCGACGTAGACCTTGCGGACCTCCTGCCCGTCCGGTCCGGTCTGCGGGGTGCGGAGCGTCATGCCGATCATCGCGGCCGCGTGCTGGTGCGCCTCCTCCGCCGTGCGGACGAGCTTCACGCCGCCGCCCTTCCCGCGCCCGCCCGCGTGGATCTGCGCCTTCACCACGGCGAGGCCGCCCCCGAGCTCGCGGAAGGCGCCCTCGGCCTCCAGCGGCGTCTGCGCGAGGTGCCCGCGCGGCACCGCGACCCCGAACGTGCGCAGGAGCTCCTTCGCCTGGTACTCGTGGATCTTCATCGGCTCTCCGCCTCGCGCAGGCGTTCCTCGACCGCGTCGAGGCGGCGCGCGATCCGCTCGAGCTGGCCCTTCAAGGAGACGAGCGAACCGACCGCCGACGCGGCCGCCTCGCCTCTGGCGCGGGCCCGCTCCTCCAGGCGTGCGAGCGCCGCCACCTGCCCGGCGAGCCACCCGCGCGCGACGAAGGCGCCGCGCTGGCCGTGCGAGAGCAGCCCGTCGAGAGTCCGCGCGGCCGCCTCGGGGGGTGCCCGCCGCTCGCCGCGCTCAACGTCGGTCGGCGGCACCTCCCCCGAGGCGGCGCGCAGCAGCCCGAACAGCGTCTCCTCGCGGGCCGCGGCGCTCCCGCCGTCGTCGAGCGAGAGGATCCGGGCGAGCGCGAGGCCGGTCACGTCGCGCTCGGTGCGCCGATCGAGCACCCGCACGTTCGTGCCGGACCGGACGAGCGCGGCGATCTCGGCGTGGTTCACGTACCGTGACTGCTGCGGGTCGTAGATCTTCCGGTTCGCGTAGCGGCGGAGCACGCGCGGCGGTGGCGGCGGATGGAGCGTCGTCGTCTGCACGCTGACCCCGTAGAGCAAGGGGCGGGCCAGCGCGGAACGACTGGGGATTCCTGCGACCTCGTGCCACGCCCTTCCATTCCTGGAACGGACCTGTTTCGATGTCGAAACGATGACCCGACCGCGCGACCGCAAGCCGATCGTCTGGGCGTTCAGCATGTCCCGCCTGAACGGCCTCCTCGAGA
Organism: uncultured delta proteobacterium; assembly: GCA_963736795.1. Taxonomy (GTDB): domain Bacteria; phylum Myxococcota; class Myxococcia; order Myxococcales; family Anaeromyxobacteraceae; genus Anaeromyxobacter. Next base: position 133,017 of record CAVTRF010000007.1, read on the forward strand.
GCGTCGTCCCCGAGTTCGTGTCGGTGGCCGAGATCCGGGTGTTCGACAAGGGGTTCGAGGACGCGGTCGAGACCGCGCGCGAGCTCATGAAGGCCGGGGAGGAGGTGGACGTCTTCGTCTCCGCGGGTGCGAACGGCACCTACCTGCGCAAGCACGCGCCGGTCCCGCTGGCGCTCATCACCCCGACCGGCTTCGACGTGCTCCGGGCGCTCGCGATGGCGCGCCGCCTGTCCGAGCGCGTCGGCATCGTCACGTTCGGCCAGGTCCCGCACGAGCTCGCGCAGTTCACCGAGCTCTACGGACTCCCGGTCGAGGCGCGCGCCTACGAGACCCTCGCCGACGCGGAGAGCGCGGTGCGCGACCTCCAGGCGCGCGGCATCGAGGTGGTCGTCGGCCCCTCGGCGGTCACCGACATCGCCGAGCGCGTCGGGCTGCGCGGCGTCTTCCTCCACTCGCAGAGCGCGGTGCGCGAGGCGCTCGGGCGCGCCATCGAGATCGCGCGGGTGGCGCGCGCCGAGGAGGGGCGCCGCGCCCGCCTCGACGCGATCCTCTCCCACCTCGACGAGGGCGTCGCGGCGGTGGACCTCGACGAGCGGGTCGAGTCGATCAACCCGGCGATGGCGCGGCTCCTCGGGACGACGCCCGAGAAGGCGATCGGGCGGCGCCTGTCGGAGGTCGCGCCGGAGCTCGGGCTCGCGCGCGTCCTCGAGACCGGGCTCGCCGAGCTCGAGCAGATCGCCCGGGTCGGCGCGCGCACGCTCGTCACGAACCGGATCCCGCTGCGCGCCCAGGGCGTCCCGACCGGCGCGGTCGTCACCTCCACCGACGCGAGCGCGATCGAGCGCGTGGACCGGAGCCTGCGCTCCCAGCACCGGCCGCGCCGCTTCGTCGCGACGCACGCGCTCGGGGCGATCGTGGGCGACTCGCCCGCCATCCGCCGCGCCCGCGATCTCGCCGCCCGGTTCGCGCGCACCGACGCGACCGTGCTCGTGACCGGCGCGAGCGGCACCGGCAAGGAGCTCTTCGCGCAGGGCATCCACCTGGCGAGCACCCGGCGCGATCGCCCCTTCGTCGCGGTGAACTGCGCCGCGCTCCCCGAGACGCTGCTCGAGTCCGAGCTCTTCGGCTACGAGGAGGGCGCGTTCACCGGCTCGCGCCGCGGCGGCAAGCCCGGCCTGTTCGAGGCCGCGCACACCGGCACGATCTTCCTCGACGAGGTCGGCGACATGCCCTCCCCGCTCCAGACGCGGCTCCTGCGCGTGCTGCAGCAGCGAGAGGTGCTGCGGCTCGGCGGCAACGACCCGACCCCCGTCGACGTGCGCGTCGTCGCGGCGACGAACCGCGATCTCGAGGCGCGCGTCGCGCAGGGAGCGTTTCGCGAGGACCTCTACTACCGCCTCGCCATCCTGCGGCTCCACCTGCCGCCGCTCGTCGAGCGGCGCGACGACGTCCCGCGGCTCGCCGCCTACCTCCTCGACGCCGCGCTCGCCCGGTACGGCGCCGCCCACGCCCGCGACCGGGCCCTCGCGGTCATCATGCCGCGCCTCGCCGGGCACGCCTGGCCCGGCAACGTCCGCGAGCTCGAGAACGTGCTCGAGCGCGTCGCGGTGCTGTTCGCGGCCGCCGGTGACCGAGGGTGCGGACGAGGAGGAGCTGCGCACCGTCGTCCCCGAGCTGTTCGTGAAGCGCCCGCGCCGCGGCGCGGAGGCAGACGGGCTGCGCGGCCTGCGGCGCTCCGACGAGCGCGCGCACGTGCTCCGCACCGTCGCCGACTGCGGCGGAAACCAGGTCGAGGCGGCCCGCCGCCTCGGCATCGGCCGAACGACGCTGTGGCGGAAGCTGCGCGGCGAGGCGTGAGCTCGAGCTACGGCGCGGCGAGCCCCGGCGCGCGCGGCGGCGGGAGCAGGTCCGGCGTGAGCTGCCCGGCGTGCGCCCGGCCACCGACGACGTAGGTGGGGGTCGCCTGGAGCCCGGCGCGCACCCCGGCCTCGATGTCCGACCGCAGCCGGGCCTCCGTGTCGCTCGAGCCGAGGCAGGCGCGGAAGCGCGCGAGGTCGAGCCCGGCCGCGCGGGCGAGCTCCTCGACCGGACGCCCGGCCTTCTGGTTGCGGAAGAGGGCGTCGTCCATCGGCTCGAGCCGCTCCTGCGCCTCCGCGCAGATGCCGGCGCGGGCGAGGGCGCAGGCCTTCGGGTGCATCCGGCGGGTCACCGCCGGGTTGCAGTCCGAGTCGAGCGGGAAGTGCCGTCTGACGAGCCGCACGTCGGGGCGCGTGGACAGGAGCACCTTCGTCTGCTCATGGGCGACGGCGCAGAACGGGCACTCGTAGTCGCTGAACTCGACGACGACGATGGGCCCCTGCGAGGCGGGGGCACCGCCCGGCGCGGGGCCGGCCAGCGCCGGGCCGCCCGGGGCGGCCGCGCGTGGCGCCGGCCGCGCCCAGTAGCGCGGGTAGGCGGACGCGACGAGGAAGACGAGCGCGACGAGGGCGAGACCGAGCGCCGCAGCCCGCAGCGGCCGCTCGCGCAGGAGCGAGAGGTCTGCGCGCACCGCCCGCGCGACGCCCTCCGGCCGGCAGGCGCGCCAGGCCGCCGCGAGGAGCGCGAACGAGGTGAGCCAGGAGCCGGCGCACAGGAGACACAGCGCCCCGATGAAGACCTCCGAGATGACCGCGAGCACGACCGCGGCGGCGGCGGCGGCGCCGGCGACGAGGACGAGGAGCCCGGCCGGCCACGAGATCGCCTTCGGCGCAGCCGCGCTCCGCGCTGCAGAGCCCCTCGGGGGCCCCTCGCGGCGGCGGCCCGCGAGCCCCGCGAGCGCGAGGAGGAGCGCGACGCCGTAGCCGAGCGCGCCCCAGACCGCGACCGGCAGCCCGAGCACGACCGAGTAGCGGCTCGTCGCCACCCGGTCGCAGTTCACGTAGTCGTTGATCGCGCAGAAGCTCGCGACGCCGGCGTGCGCCTGCGCGTGCTGCCGGGCGAGCAGCAGGGCGAGGACGAACCCGACCGCGGAGAGGACCGCGGCGGCGACGAGGGCGGTACGCCGGTGCATGCTCAGTCGATCGGGCAGGGCTTCACGGGCTCGCACGGCTTCGCGGCCTTCTCTTCCGTCGGCTTCGGAGCGTCCTTCGCGGCGGCCTTCTCGCCGGCGTCTTTCCGGGCCGGCTTCCCGGCCTTCTTCGCCCTGGCGGTCGCCGGCTTCTTCGCACCCTCCGGATGCGCCGTCTTTGCCGGCGCCGCGGGCGGCCCGGCGTCGTCGGCGCTGGCGCTGGCGAGGCTGGCGAACGCGAGCACGAGGGCGGTGAGGAGGAGCTTCCGCATCTTGAGAGACCCTTTCGGAGGTCGGGCGAGTCTAACCGGCGGACGGAAAATGCGCACGCGCGGCGGCGACCCCGCCCGGGTCCCCCGCGGCGGCCGCGGCGGCCGTGCCGGCGCGCGCGATCGCGTCCGGTGCGCGGCGCACGAGCATCATCGTGACGTCGTCGTCCTGAACCGCCCGGAACTCGGCGACCCGCTCGAAGAGGATCTCGAGCCCCTCGTCGAGCGGTCTCTCGGCGACCTCCGCGAGCGCAGCGGCGAGCCGCTCCTCACCGAACATCTCCCCCGTCGCGCTCGTCGCCTCGGTCGCGCCGTCGGTGAAGAAGAGCGCGAGGTCGCCCTCCGCCATCGGCACGAGCTGGTCCGCGACGCGCCCGCGGGTGTCGTCCACGACGCCGATCCAGCACCCCTCGTTCACGACCGTCTCGACCCGCCGCGTCGCCTGGCGCCACACGAGCACGTCCTGGTGCTTGCCGGCGAGGGTGAGGCCGCCGTCCGTGAGCCTCACGACGTTCAGCGTCATGTACCTCGCGGCGCGCAGGCGCGAGATGTTCTCGAGGAGCACGTCGTTGACCGCGTGGAACACGTCGGCCGGCGACAGGCGCGGGTTCTCGTGGACGAGCGAGGTGATGCTCGTCTGGGTCATCATCATCACGAGCCCGGACTCGACCCCGTGCCCCGACACGTCCCCGATCGCGATCCAGTCGCGGTCCTCGCCGGCCTGGATGATGTCGTAGTAGTCGCCGCCCACCTCGGCGGCCGGCAGCATCCGCGCGGCGACGTCGTAGCCGCCCACGCGGCGGTTCTCGGGGAGGAGCGAGGTCTGGATTCGCTTCGCGACCTCCATCTCGCCCCAGAGCGCGTCGCGCGCCGCCTTGAGCTCGAGGCGCGAGCGGTCGAGGTCGGCGTTCGCCTGGACGAGCTCCGCGCGCAGCGCGAACTCGCTCGCGATGAGGCGGTGGCGGACGTGGCTGATCGCGACCGAGATCACCACGGTCGACCCCATGAAGTAGAGGTTCGACACGAGCGCGGCCGGGGCGAACGCCCCTCCGAACATCGCGTTCGTGAAGACGTACGCGCCGAGGACCGCGAGCCCGTTCACGAGCGAGTGGAAGGGCTGCCAGGGGAGGAGCACGTTCACGCCGACGATGACGAGGTTCAGCCCGGCGTAGTAGGGCGACTCGAAGCCGCCGAGGTCCACCGTCATCCGCGAGATCATGACCGCGAAGAGCACGCTCGCGATGTAGCCCGGCAGGAGCGACCAGCGCCCCGGGCGCGTCCGGCGCAGGACGAAGTACTGCACGAGCAGCGCGGCGGTCACGACCGCGCGGTAGACGGCGAACCGCCCGAGCAGGTCGGACGGCACGATCACGACGTCGAGCAGGAGGAACAGCGCGTTCAGCGAGAAGCCGAGCACCGAGAGCGTCTGCGACCATGAGTGAATGAGCCCCTCGCGGTAGCCCTCGTAGGCCACCGCCAGGTCGCCGGTCAGCTCGGGGGGCTTGCGCCGCACGGGGTCCATCCAGCCTCAGGTGGGACGGTCGAGCCGCAGGAACATCTGACACCCGGTGGGGTCGAAGTCGAGGGTCGTCCTCGCCGGCAGCCCCTCCGCGAGCGCGAGGAACGTCGCCTCCGACCGGTAGTAGAGCGGCCAGTCCATCCAGTAGTCCATGTACACCCGGCTGCGGTTCGCGACGTGGAAGTTCCCGACCACGAGCGCGCCCCCCGGGGCGAGCAGGTCGAAGAGCCGTGCGAGCACCACGCGCGCCACCGGCGGCGTCAGGTAGTCGAAGAGGCCCATCGAGTAGACGTAGTGGAAGCGCCCGAGCCGCTCGCGCAGGCCGAGGTCGCGCAGCATGGTGCGGACCGACTCCGCGACGGCGGTGGTGCGGATCGGGCCGTGCTCCGCCTCGACCGCCGCGATCGACCCGCGCGCGGCCTCGAGCGCCTGCGGGTCCTGGTCGAGCAGCGTGCACTCGAGCCGGCTCGCATCCGCCGCGCTCGCATAGATGTCGCGGAGCTCGAAGGCCGGGCCTGACGCCACCGAGAGGAAGCGGAACGGTGCGGGGTGGCCGAGGGCCGTGTCGACGTCGCGCAGCTGCCCGGCGATGAGCCCCCGCCGCGCGCGCACCGCCTCGGCGCTCGGCTTCGAGACGGCGTGCTGGTGCAGCAGGCGGTCGAAGGCGTGGTGCCCGGACGGCCGGTGCTCGTAGATGAGCCGCATCATCTCGGCGTCGCCGGCGTAGCCGCGCGGCTTGAGGTTCGTGCGCCGGTGGATGTCCGACCCGAGGATGAAGTGCCACGCCATCCGTCGAAGGTAGAACCCGTGGCGCTCGTGCTCCTCCTTCGTGAACCCGGCGACGAGCGCGTCGAGCTCGCGGTCCTTCTGGTCGAGGAAGCCGAGGAGCCGGCCGCCCTCGCTCGCGACGAGGGCGGCGCGCGCAGCGGCGGCGACGTCGGGCGGCTCCTCGTCGATGACCCGGTCCTGGTCGTCGAGGAACCGGCGGTGGACGGAGAGGTCGTAGACGAGCGCGGCCACCCAGCGCTCGAACTCGGGCCGGACGCGGTCGCGCTGCGCGATGACGAGCGGGAGGTTGCGGAAGAAGCCGCGCAGGTCGGTGAAGCGCCCGTCGAGCACGAGGCTCCGGCAGTCGTACACGTCGTCGAGGAACAGGAGCCTCCCCGTGGCGCGCCGGTCTCCGGCGAGCGCGACGAAGCGGCACCGGCCGAGCCGCACCGTCCCGCCGTCCACGTCGACGTCGAGCCAGGGGAAGACCGCCCCGTCGCCGACCCGGACCGGGCCGAACTCGACCCCGAGGGCGAGCCGGCTCGCGCAGGTCAGCACCAGCGCGAGGGGGCGACCCTCGTGCTCGACGCGTCCCGTCAGCCGCGGCTCCGCGGCTGGCGCGAGCTCACTTACCGCGGACCTTGATCCGGCCATCCAGGGTCTCGAAGGTGCGGAGCGCGCTGAAGGAGAGCGCCTGCCACTTGCGCGTCAGGCTGTACTCGAGGGTGACGGGGACGGCCAGGCGGCGCGACTCGTCGAGCGCCTTCACCACCGGCGTGAAGGTCGACGAGTTCATGTACTCGAGGCCGGTGAAGTCGAGCGCCAGGCCGAGCCCCTCCGCCTTGGCGCGCTCGAGCGCCTCGGAGAGGACCGGCATGAGGAAGCGCCCGGGCTCGCGATCCGCGCTCTTTCCACGCCACGCGAGCCGGAGCTCGCCGGGCACGCGCGTCAGCTCGAGCGTGAGCTCCCCTCCCACGAACTGCTTCAGTACGTCGCTCATGTTCCCTCCCCGTCTCGCCGGTAGACCGCCGACACCGCGAGCACGTTGCCTTCATCCACGTAGAAGTCGATCGCGCAGCGCCCCTCGTAGGCGATGCGCGTGAGGCCGAGCCCGCTCTCGCCGTGCGCGTAGGGCCGGGCCGAGACGAGCTTCAGCCGCTCGACGTACGCCTCGAACGGATCCTGGAAGCCGCGGATCCACTGGATCGACTGATCGAAGCGGCGCAGGTGGGCGTCGTCCACCCCGACCCGGCTGCGCACCTCGATCGTGGCGTCCTGCGGGGTGACCCGCACCGCGAGCCCGATCTGCTCGCCCGGGCGGAACCCGCCATACTTCACCGCGTTCTCGAGCAGCTCCTGCCCGACCATCGCGAGCTGGTAAGCCTCGTCCTCGTCGAGCCCTGCGGCGGCGAGCATCGCGCGGCACGGCTCCCAGGCCGCCTTGACGGCGTCCCACTCCGGATGGACCCGGAGGTCGAGCGCCGACCGCTCCGATGTACCCGCTCCACTCACGCCGTTGCTCCTCCTATGCCGGGGGGTCCCCAGGGTGTCCCACGATTGTAGTACGCAGGGGGCGCGCGCCGAAGCGCCGCCCCACCGTCCCGGTGTGCGGAAAGGTCCCCCTTGGCTTACACAGACGGGCGAGGAGGCCCATGAAGCTCGCGACCTGGAACGTGAACGGCATCCGCGCTCGCGAGGCGCAGGTGCTCGAGCTCGTCCACCGCGAGCGGCCGGACGTGCTGTGCCTGCAGGAGATCAAGGCGCCGCCCGCGCGGGTGCCGGCGACGCTCTGCGAGCTCGAGGGCTACTGGTGCCTGTGGCACGGGGAGACCGCCTACTCCGGCGTCGGGCTCCACGTGCGGCGCGAGCTCGCCCCCGCGCGCCCGATCTTCGTGCACCCCCCGTTCGACATGGAGACGCGGATCGTCACGGTGGACCTGGCCGGGACGACGTTCGCGTCGGTCTACGTGCCGAACGGCGGAAAGGACTTCGCCGCGAAGCTCCGCTTCCTCGAGGCGCTGGAGCGGTGGGCGGCGGAGGCGGCAGCCGCCGGGCGGACGCTCGTCGTCGCGGGCGACCTGAACGTCGCGCGGACGGACCAGGACGTGCACGCGAAGGAGCGGAAGCCCGGGATCGTCGGGCAACGTCCGGACGAGCGAGCGCTCTTCGAGGAAACGCTCGCCCGCGGGCTCGTGGACGTCGGACGGGCCGTGGATCCGGCGAACGAAGGCCTGTTCACCTACTGGGCGCCGTGGCGGAACCTGCGCCAGCGCAACATCGGCTGGCGCATCGACTACGTGCTCGCGTCCGCGCCGCTCGCCGCCCGGACCCGGCGCTGCGCCGTCCTCGCCGACTTCGGGACGAGCGATCACGCGCCGGTGGTCGCCGAGTTCGACTGACGCACCGCGCCAGGGGCGCGCCGCCGGTCGCTCCTCTACCTCATCAGGGCGCGGCCTCGTGTCGCGGGTCCAGTTGACGTAAGACTAATCGGGCCGGGCGGTCCCTCTGTTACGGTTCGCGCCCTCCAGGCATCCCGAGGGGTTGCCGAATCCACTGCGCCGCGCGCTCGCGCGCATCTCACAGCGGGAGTCCCATGCCCACCGCCGCCACCGAATCGATGCACGAGCTCCTCCGGACCCTCCCCGGAGACGACGTCCGCCAGATCATGTGGAACTTCGCGGAACGTTACGACCTGCAGATGCTCGTGCAGTCGACCCGCGGCGTCGCCCGCGGTCCGGTCGCGCGGCTCGCCGCGGGAGGAGGCTGGAACGATCACGACTGGAGCGCGGAGAAGAACGAGCTGCTCGGCCACTACGACGCCTCCGGGATCACCGCGGCGTTCATGGAGCCGGAGGAGGGCGGGTTCATCACCGGCCCGAAGAACCTCGCGCTCGCCCTCACCGCCTTCGAGCTCGCCTGGGTCGACGGCGGGGCCGCGACCGGCGCGCTCGCGGGGTTCCTCGGCCTCTCGCCCATCCACGAGAAGGGGACGCCGGAGCAGGCGCGCCACTACATGACGCTCGCGGCGCCGCCGAAGCCGGGCGAGGACCGCAAGCCGTGGCGCGCCGCCTTCGCGCTCACCGAGCCCATCCCGTACGTCGGCGTCGACACCGGGATGCTCTCCGGGCGCGTGCGCGTCGCGCGCTGGAAGGACGGCGAGGAGCCGGTCCTCAAGGTGGAGAAGCGCGGCCGGTTCATCACCAACATGGGCTTCGCGAACTTCGTCACCGCCGCGGTGGACTCCGGCGATCCCCGCATCAAGGGGAGCTGCATGGTGATCCTCGAGGAGACGGACCCGGGCACCTTCGACCGCGGCACGCCCACGAAGAAGCTCGTGCACCAGCTCTCGTCCACGAACGACCCGATCTTCAACCTCGAGATCCCGGCCTCGCGCATCGTCGGCGGCTACACGGTGAAGGACGGCGTGATCGTCCCGAACTTCGACCACTCGACGGTGATCGAGGCGGTCTTCAAGCGGACCCGGGTCACCGTCGGCGTGATGACCGCGGCGAAGCTCCTCAGCGCGGTCGAGCCGGTGATCCGCTACCAGCGCTCGCGCTTCCGCGGCGCCGAGCAGGCGACGCCCGGCTCGGTCCGCTACGAGCTCGGCATCCAGAACCGCCAGGACGCGCTCCACCGGCTCGTCGAGGTCTGGGCGACGGGGGAGGCGGCGGCGTCCCTCGGCCTCGGCGCGGCGCGGATCTTCGACGAGCTCGACCCGATCGAGCGCCGCAAGGACGCGCTCCTCGCGCAGCAGGGCATCTCCGGCCCGAAGGCCCAGCTGAAGTGGATGCGCATGGTGGAGAAGCGCGCCCTCGAGCTGCTCGAGCTGCGCGCCCACCCGCGCGGCGACCGGGAGAACGCCCGGATCGCGGAGCTCGAGGCGGACGAGATGGTCCGGTTCGTGATGCTCGACGCGCAGGCGAACGTGCTCTGCCCCGCGGCGAAGCTCTGGAACACCGGCCACGGCGCGACCGTGATGCGCGAGGCCGTCTCGCTCATGGGCGGCTACGGCATCACCGAGGACTGCCCGGGCTTCCTCGGCAAGAAGTGGATGGACGCGCAGCTCGAGGCCACCTACGAGGGCCCGGAGGCGGTGCAGCGCCGGCAGCTCTCGGTGACGATGACCTCGCCGCTCTTCCTCGCCCTCATGAAGTCGTGGGTGCGCGAGCTCCGCCACGTCGCGGCGGTCCACCCCGGCACCGGCGCGTGCGCGCTCGCCTCCGCCTTCGAGCTCTGGCTCTGGTCGTTCCGCCACCTCGCCGACGCGACCGACGCGAACGGCGACAAGCTCTACCAGTCGTCCCGCCAGGGCGTGACCTTCAAGCTCGCGGACGCGCTCGGCTGGCTCATGGGCCCGCGGCTCCAGATCCTCGACACGGTGCGGCTCGCCGAGCAGGGCGCCGCGGCGCTCGGGGACGCGCTGCCCGGCACGGCGCGCTTCTTCGCCGACCTCTGTCACGTGCAGTCGTCGCGCGCGGCGGGCGAGGTCGCCCGCATCTGCGCAGAGCTCGTGCACGGCTACAACCGCCACCCGGCCTGGGACGAGGAGGGGCGCCGCGCCTGCTGGAGCGCCACCGAGGCCGACGCGCTCGAGGGGATCGTCGCCGGGCTCTCCGGCTGCGGGACCGAGGCGCTCGAGGACGGCGGCCACCCGGACAAGGAAGGCCCCTGCGCCTCGTGCCGCGGCATCACGGACTTCCGGACGCTGCGGGTGAAGCTCGACGGCTGCCTCACCGGGGCGATGCTCGCGAAGGATCGCGCCGCCGAGGCGGTCTCCCGCGTCATGATCCCCGAGGCGCTCGACTACCCGCAGTAGACGCAGGAGCGGAGTCATCATGGAACGCCAGTCGATGGCGGTGGACATCGCCTGCGTGGGCTTCGGCCCCGCGGTGGCGGGCTTCCTCACCACGCTCTCGAGGCGGCTCGCCGCGCCGGACCTCGCGCCGCTCGAGAGCGCGGCCTCCCCGGGGCTGCCGCTCCAGGTCGTCTGCTACGAGCGCGCCGACGATCCGGGCTTCGGCGTGTCCGGGATCGTGACGCGCGCGCGCGGGATCCGGGCCGCCTTCCCCGACCTCGACGCCTCGCAGATCCCGATGGCGGCGAGCGTCCGGCGGGAGAAGGTCCTCTACCTCCTCGACCCGGTCGGCGCCTCGCGCCGCTCGGCCGCCCTCCGCGCGGCGGACGTCGCGGTGCGCGCCGCCCGCTTCGCGCTCCGCTACGAGTGCGACGCGGTCGAGCTGCCCTACACCCCCGCGTTCCTGCACAAGCAGGACGGGTTCGTCTTCTCGATGGGGCAGCTCATGCAGTGGATGAGCGGCCAGGTGCTCTCGACCGGGACCGTCCAGATCTGGCCGGCCACCCCCGTCGCGAGCGCGCTCGTCGAGGGCCGCGCCGTGAAGGGCGTCCGCCTCGTCGACCAGGGGGTCGACCGCCTCGGGAACCCCGAGGGCGCGTTCATGCCGGGCATGGACGTGACGGCGGCGCTCACCGTGGTGGGCGACGGCCCGGTCGGCGCGGTCGGCCGGCAGCTCGACCGCGAGCTCGGGCTGCCGCCCGCGAGCCACGGCCGCCGCGACTGGGCGGTCGGCATGAAGTTCGTCGTGGACCTGCCCGAGGGGACGCCGCTCGAGCCGGGCACGGTGCTCCACACCCTCGGCTTCCCCGAGCCGGAGATCTTCGGCTTCCTCTACGTGCACCCGGACCGCGTCGCCTCGGTCGGCATCTTCGTCCCGTCCTGGTTCGAGTCGCCGGTGCGGACGAGCTACCGCTACCTCCAGCACTACGTGCAGCACCCGTATCTCTGGCGCTTCCTGAAGGACGCGAAGCTCCGCTCCTGGGGGGCGAAGTCGATCCTCGAGTCGGGGCGGCGCGGCGAGCCGCTCCTCGCGGGCGACGGCTTCGCGCGGATCGGGGAGGGCTCGGGCTCGACGAACGTCCTCACCTCCTCCGGGGTCGACGAGGCGTTCACGACGGGCGTCCTCCTCGGCGAGGGGGTCATCGCGCTCCTCGAGGCGGGCAAGCCCCTCACGAAGGAGAACCTCGACGCGGCCTACGTCGCGCGGCGGCGCGCGAGCTGGCTCGAGGCGGAGGGGCGCGTCGCGGAGAAGGCGCGCGACGGCTTCCAGAAGGGCGTCGTCACCGGGCTCCTCGGGATGGCGCTCGCCGGCCTCACGAAGGGAAAGGTCGCGCTCGGCGAGGAGCCGGCCCACCCGGCGGACAAGGTCGCTTCGCTCGAGGCCTTCTACGCCGGGAAGATCCCCGCCGAGGAGATCGCCGCGCTCCGCCGCGACTGCGAGGCGAAGGGTGTGCCGCTCCACGACGCGCTCATGGACCGGGCCGGCTGGCCGGCGGTGCCGCTCGACGGAAAGCTCCTCGTCACCCAGCAGGACGCCCTCCTCGTCGGCGGCAAGGTCCAGGCGCCGCCCGGTTACGCGGACCACGTCACCTTCCTGAAGCCCGAGCTCTGCCGCGCGTGCGAGCGGAAGGTGTGCTTCGAGATCTGCTCGGCGGAGGCGATCCGCCCGGGCGAGGGCGGGGTCCCCGCGTTCGACCGCGAGAAGTGCGTCCACTGCGGCGCCTGCCTGTGGAGCTGCACGCAGCGGATCGACGGCACCGACGAGGTGAATCTACAATTCCGCGCCGGCACGGGCGGTCTTCACTCGGCGGAGAACTAGGCGGCATGGTCTTGCGTCGAAGTCGACGGGTCGAGGTCGAGGACCGACGTCCACGTCCACGTCCACGTCCAGGTCCACGTTGCCACAGTGGACGAACACGGGTAGTCACAGGGAGATGACATGAGCACAGGTTTCCACATCGTCGTGCTGGGCAGCATCGTCCCCGACCCGCTCCAGACCCTCGAGCCCGTGGCGACGCCGCAGGGCCCGGCGCTCAAGAACGAGCAGATGCTCCCGGCCGTGCTCGACCCGTGGGCCGGCCACGCGCTCTACGAGGCCGCGAACCTCGCCGCAAAGACGCCCGGGTCCAAGGTGACGCTCGTCGCGCTCGGGCCGAAGGCGAAGCTGCAGCAGGTGATGATGGTGGTCGGACAGAAGGTCTCGTTCGAGCTCGTCGCGCTCGACGGTCCGGCGGGCGGCTTCACCGACGCCCACGAGGTCGCGGCGAAGCTCGCGGCGGCCGTGAAGGCGCTCCCGGGCCTCGACCGCGCGCGGCTCCTGCTCTTCGGCGGGTGGGAGTCGGCCTCGCGCGGCGCGGGCGTCACCCTCCAGCTCGTCGGCGAGCAGCTCGAGATCCAGGACCAGTTTCAGGGCGTCGATCAGCTCTCGCCGCGCCCGGACGGCTCGTTCGAGGTGCTCGAGCGCGTCGAGGGCGGCAAGCACCAGGTCTCGACGTGCCAGGGCGCCCCGGCGGTGCTCGGCTGGGCGACGGGCAACCTTCCGGAGCCGAAGAACAACCCGCAGGTCGGCATGGCGAACATGCGGCTCGTGATGCCCGCCCTCCAGAAGGCCGCGCCGTCGCCGGTCACGATCGGCGGCGTCGAGTTCGCCTCGGTGCAGGTGCCCAAGGTGCAGCGCGAGACGCGCATCGTGAAGGACGTCTCGCCCGACGAGATCGCGCGAGAGATCGTCGAGTGGATCTCGAAGGACTAGCGCAGGACGGAGAACCCGCCATGGACACCACCCTGCTCGTCAGCCACGTCGACCCCGACGGCGCCCTCCCCCGCGCCGCCCTCGAGGCGCTCGGTGCCGCGAAGGCGCTCGGCTTCCCGGTGACGGCCGCCCTCTTCGGCCCGTCGGTCGCGAAGGCGGCCGCCGCCCTCGCCGGCACCGGCGTCACGAAGGTGCTCGCCGTCGAGGACCCTGCCCTCTCCGAGCCGCGCTACGCGACCGACGCCGCCGCCGCCGCCGCGCTCGCCAGGGCGTCGGGCGCCTCGATCGTCGTCGCGCCGGCCACCTCGCGGATGACGCGCGTGATGGCGGGCGTCACCCAGCGGCTCGGCGGCCGCATCGACACGCACGTGACCCAGCTCTCGAGCGAGGGCGGCCCGACCGCGCTCCGCTGGTACTACCGCCAGCGGATCGAGGCGAAGCTGCGGCGCAAGGAGCGCCCGTGGGTGCTGCTCGTCGATCCGGGCGCGACCGAGGCCCCGGCCTCCGGCGGCGGGGCCGCGCCCCCCGTCGAGAAGGTGGCGGCGCAGCTCCCGGCCGCGCGCACGCAGGTGACCGGGCAGCGCGCCCCGACCTCGGGGGAGCAGACGATCCGTCCGGACGCGAAGCTCCTCCTCGTCGCCGGCGCGGGCTGGACGAAGAAGCAGCCCGACGGGCAGCCTCACCCGGAGAAGGCGGAGGCGCTCATCCTCTCGTTCATCCGGGCCGCCGGCGCGTCGCTCGGCTCGTCGAAGTCGCTCGTGGACCAGGCCGGGGAGGGGCAGAAGGTGTTCGAGTTCATGACCCACCTCAACCAGGTCGGCCAGACCGGCTCGACCCCGCGCCACGCGAAGGGGCTCGCCACCTGCTGCCACGGCGAGGAGCCGCACGTCGTCGGCTGGCGGTTCATCCGCGAGCGCCGCGCCGTGAACCTCGACGCGAACTGCGGCTGGGCGCGCGGGAAGGCGGACGTGCTGTACGTCGCGGACGCGTTCGCGGTGATGGAGAAGGTGAACGCGCTCCTCGCGGCGAAGAAGTAACGTGGCGGGGTGACGCGGCGCAGGGTGGTGAGCTTGACCCTGCGCCTGCACCCTGCGACCGTTCGGTTCGGATGTCCCCGCCGCGCCTCGCCATTCCGGTGCTCGCCGCGCTCGCCCTCGGGCTCGCGCCCTCCGTGGCGTCGGCCGGGTTCCCGGTCGCGATCTACCCGTTCCGGGTCCCGGGCCTCACCGCGGCACAGCGCTCCGACCTGCACGCGGTCCTCGAGGCCGGGCTCGTCACCGCGGCACGGCGCGGCGCCCTCGTGCCCCGCTCACCGATCCTGCTGCCGCTCACCTGCGGCGAGAGCCCGACCGCGCCCTGCCTCGGGACGGCCGCGCGGGACGGGCTCGTGCTCGCCGGGCGCGGGGAGCTCAGGGCGGGCGTCGTCCTCGTCACCGCCTCGCTCTGGGACGCGAACGGCGCCCGGACGCGCGAGGTCCGCTTCGTGATGGACCTCGTCATCCAGAACATGCGGCCGGTCGGAGAGGCGATCGCGGAGCTCGAGATCGAGATCGAGCCCGACGGGACGGTCGCGCGGAGCGCCAAGCCGCTCGCCGCGCGCGATCCGCACGCGCCGGCGTCGCCGCCGCTCGCGACGGCGCCGCCGGTGGCGCCGCCGAGAGACCCCGCGCCGCCGGCGCGACCGCCCGTGCCGGTCATTCCCCTTCCCCCCCGCCGACGTTCGCGCCGCCGCGGGCGGCCCCGGCGAAGGTGGCGCTCGCCCCTGCTCCGGCGCCGCGCGCGGCGCTCTGGAAGCGGAAGGCCGGGCCGTGGCTCAGCGGCGTCGGCGCCGTGCTCCTCGCGGGCGGGGCGGCGGCCGGCTACGTCAACCGCGGGCTCGCGGACGACCTCGACGCGAAGTACGCGAGCGGGAAGCTGGCCACGTCCGACCGTGCCTCCTTCGATCGGGTGGACCAGCTCAACGTGCTCTCGACGGCGCTCTTCGCCGCCGGAGGGGCCGCCGCCGTGGCGGGGACCTACCTCTGGATCACCGCCCCGGCCGCGGGTCAGCCCGCGACGGCGGGGGTGGGGGGCCGCTTCTGATGCGCGCCGGTCCGCTCGCGCCCGCGCTCGCCGCGACCCTCGCGCTCGCCGCGCTCGGCGGCTGCGTCTACGCGCCGGAGGGGAGCTGCGGGACGAAGGCGGACTGCGTCGCCGGCGAGGCCTGCACGGGCGGCGTCTGCGTGCGCGAGGCGGACCCGATCCGCGAGGGAGGCGGCTCGGGCGGCGGCATCGACCCCGTCTCCTTCACGCCGGTCACCTTCAGCCGGCGCTTCGGGCGCGCGGGGACGAGCTTCGCGCTCGACGCGATTGGCGCGGACCTCGCCGGGAACGTCGTGGTCGCGGGCGCGCTCGACGGCACGTACGACTTCGGCCCGACCCCGGTCACCACCGGCGCGTTCGTCGCGAAGCTCGCGGCGGCGGGCGGGGCGCCGGCGTGGGGCTTCGAGCTCCCGACCTTCTCGCATGGCCGCTTCCGCACCGCGGTGCTGCCCGGCGGCGACGTCCTCTTCGCGGGCACCGCCATCGACCCGACGACGCTCGACACGCTCTACTCGCCGGGCCCGGGCGGTTCGCTCGTCGTCGGCCGGCTCACGGGCGGTGCGGGCGCCGTCGTCTGGACCCGCGAGATCCGGTCGAGCGGTGCGGCCGCGCCGCTCGTCCCGGCGGCGCTCGCGACGCACGGCGCGGACCTGCTCGTCGCCGGCACCGGGAGCGGCGACTTCGGCTGCGCGTCGGGAAGCACCGCGAGCGCCGCCTTCGCCGCCTCGCTGTCCGCGGCGGACGGGGCCTGCACCTGGTCGCGCGGGCTCGCGACGCAGACGATCTCCGATCTCGAGCCGCGCGGGGTGGGCGAGGTCGCGATCGCCGGGCTGTGCACGCCCTCGGGCGCCTCGTTCGACCCGGGCGGCGGGGTGACCTGCGCGAAGGGGCTCTTCCTCACGGTCCTCGACGCGGGCGGCAACCCCGTCTGGGCACGGACGAGCACCGGCGCGGGCGAGGTCACGGCGGTCCGCGACCTCGCCGTCGCGCCGGACGGCACGACGACCCTCGTCGGCGACGCGACGGGCGTGGTGGGCTTCGGGGGCGCCGCGGTCGACTTCGGCGCGTGGGACCGCTCGTTCGCGGCGGCGTGGAGCCCCGCCGGCGCGCCCGCGGGGGTCGTGCGTCCGATCGAGGCGCCCTACGCGCCGGAGCAGCCCGACGCGGTGGCCTTCGCGCGCTGCGCCTACGACCGCGGCGGGAAGCTCTGGATCGCGGGGCGCTACCTCGGGCAGCCCACCGTGGGCGACACCCGCTTCACCGCCTGCCGCCCGCCGGCGTGCTCCGCCGCCGCGTTCCTCGCGCGGGTCGAGCGGGACGCGAGCGGCCAGCTCGTGCCCGCCGCGCCCGTGAGCGGCTTCCTGCCGATCCGCCTCGCGTCCGTCGCCGGTGGCGGCGCGTTCGCGGACGACCTCGTCCTCTTCGCGACGACCAGCACGGTCGCGTACGGGCTCCGCGTCACCGGGTCGGCGACGCTCGGCTCCGCCGCCTGGCCCGGCATCGCGGACGACCTCGGCGCGCTGCGGATCGCCGCGCCGTAGACGACAGACCGAACGACCTGTCGATCCCGCTGCCCTCTCCCCCGACCCTCTCCCCCGCTTCGCTACGCTCCGCGGGGGCGAGGGAGAACAAGGGCCAGGGGCTGACGCTTCTCCCCTTGCTTCGCTGCGCGAGGGAGAACAAGGGCCAGGGGCTGACGGCCGGGTATTTCAACAGCCTGCTGGTCGGGCAAACCCCGATCCTTCACTGCCGGGCTCTCACCCCGCCGACCCGGCGCGGGGCCGCGCCGCGGCGAACGGGCTCGCGCCGCCCGGCGCGAGCGCACGCTCGATTTGCTCGAGCCAGCCGCGACCGGTCCCGGTCACGTCCTCGACGGTCGGCTCGTAGCGGAGGTCCGGCTCGACGGGCCGGTTCTCGATCCCGTACGCCTCGAAGAAGACGCGGTCCGGGATCTCCGCTCCACCGGGGTCCGTCATCCGGGTCGCCTTCGCCGCGAGCCCGGATGCGGGCATGACCGGGCCGGCCGGCGCGCGCGGCACCCCGAAGGTCGCGTTCGGGATCGCGACCGAGAGGAGCTTCGCCGAGTCCGTCCAGCGGGCGGGGAGCGCCGCGGTCTCCTGCTGGCTCCCGCCGGCGCCCTCCGTCGGGCCGCCCACGAGCACGGCGCGGCCGGAGGCGCGAAGGAGCGCCGCGAGCCGGTCGCACGCGCTCATGCAGGCGGGCGACGTGAGCGCGACCACGCGCCCCGCGAAGCCGCCGGCGCCCGGGCGGGCCCGGAGCGGGCCGGCGAGGAACGCGGGCGTCAGCGCGCGACCTTCGCGGCGCGCTGCGCCGATCGCGTCGAGGATGTGGCGCGGCGCGAGCACGTCGAGCGACGCGGCGGACCCGCCCGACCGCTCGCGGTAGACCGCCTCGTTCCGCTCGGTGGCGCGCAGGAGGAGCGCCGCCGCGGGGGCGACCGCATCCGCCGGCGCGAGCGCCTCCGCGACCGCGGTCGAGTGATCGAGGTAGCCGCCCTCGTTCCGCCGCAGGTCGAGCACCACGTCGAGCTTCTTCGCGGCGCACCCGCGGACGAACTCGTCCACGACCTCGACGAACGGGCGCCGCCCCTCCTTCGCCGCGAGCCCCTCGGTGTGGAAAGAGAGGATCTGCAGGTAGCAGACGGGCACGGACGGCGCGCGCTCGACCGCCCCGAGGCGCACCGCGACGCGGCCGGAGTCGTCGGCGTACTCGCGCAGCGCCGCGGCGGAGGCCGCCGGGAGGATGGGGGCCCACGCCGGCGCGCCGTCGGCCACGGCCCCGGGCCGCGGGCGAGCGGCGTCCTCGAACCAGCGGAGGCGGTCGGTCGCGGGGATGCCGGTCCGGCGCGCCCACGACGCCGCCACGAGGTGCGCCGACGCACCGGGCGACGTCCACCACGGGAGCGCGACGGTGCGCCGCTCGCCGCCCGCGACGACGACGGTGAGGGCGGCGGACTGCCGCTCGGGGTACGCGAAGTCGCGGCGGGTGAGCGCTTCCACGGCACGCTCGAGGCGTGCGGCCGGCGAGCTGCCCGGCACGAGCGCGGACAGGTCGCGCAGGAGGTCTGCGACCGGGCGTCCGTCGATCTCGACGACCTCGGCTCCGACGGGCAGCGCCTCGAGCGCCCGCGCTCCCGCCAGCGCGCCGAGGGCGGGGTCCCGGGTCGCGACGACCACGCGCCCGCCCGCGCGCCGCAGGCCCAGCCCGAGCGCGACCTGCGGCAGCCGCGCCGGCGCGGTCACGAGGAGGTGGCCGTCCTCGAACGCGCCCAGACAGCCGCGGACGCGGTCGTAGAAGCGGAGCGGCGCGTCCTCGCGGCCGATCGCGCGCTCGCTCGCCACGCAGGCGTCGAGCCGTGCGGTCGCGTCGAGCGGGTGGCCGAGCAGCGCCTCCTTCTGGTCGAGGAAGACGTAGCGTGCGCGCACCGCGTCCCGCAGCTCGCACGCGATCCGGACCCGATCCCTCGCCGCACACAGCGGGGCGCCTCCGCACGCGGGCTCGGGCGCGGGGGCTGCCGCGGCCGAGCACGGATCGACGAGCGGGGTCGCCGCCGAGGTGGCGACCGGCGTGGCCGGAGAATCGAACGTCGCGAGGAGGGCGGAGAGTGCGAGGGCGATGTGCATGTCGGGTCGAGTGTGCGAGCAGGCCCAGCGTCGGACAGCAGGTCTGCTTGCGCGCCCTCACCAACCGCCCCCGACGGGCAGGGATTCCGGAGAGGAGCACGTCGATCGATGAGGACGGGCGAGCGCTCGACCCCACGGCGAGCTCCCGCGGGCCGGGGTTCCAGAGTTCGCCCGCCCCTTCGACAGGCTCAGGGCGAACCTTCGACCGGCTCGGGGCGAGCGGGCGGACCGGCGGCTACGCGCGGACCGAGTGGCGACGAAGGACCGTCACGCGCGCGCTCGCCGGCGCGAGCGCCGCGGCCTCACTTCACGAACGGCTTCAACGCCTCGGGAAACGCCTCGACGAGCTCAGGGGGGGCCTCGACGCGCCCGCCCGTGACCATCCCCTCGAGCATCTTCGCGTTGGCAGCCGCCTGGCCCCGGAAGTGGTTGTTCGTGACGACGTACACGTCGGGCGCGCCGGCAGCTGCGGCGAGCTCCTTCACGCGCTCCGCCCACGGCTCGAGCTCACCCTCCGTGTACAGGTAGTCGTAGCGGGCGTCGCGCCCCGCCCCCTTGCGAAACCAGTCCCGGTAGTTCCGCCCGTGGACCCGCACGTACGCGACCGCCGCGGTGACGCGCGCGCCGGGGCGGATGGAGGCGTGGAAGAGCGGCTGGTCCACGTTCACGATCCCGGCGCCGGCGGCGGCGAGCTCCTCGAGCACCTCCGGCACGTCCCACGACGCGTGGCGGACCTCGACGACGAGCGGGAGGCCGGCGAACGCGGCGAGGACGGCGCGCAGCCACTCCTCGCTGGCCGGCGCGCGCTTGAACGACCATGGGAACTGGAGCAGGGCCGCCCCGAGCCGGCCCTCCTGCGAGAGCCGGTCGAGCGCGGCGCGCCCGGCCTTCACGTCCTCCGCGCCGAACGCCTCGCCGCGCTCGTGCGTGAAGCGCCGCCAGATCTTCGCGCCGAACCGGAACCTCGGGACGTCCGCCACCCGCTCGCACCAGCGCGCCGCCACCTCTGCGGAGAACGGGCGGTAGAAGGTGGAGTTCACCTCGACCGTCGCGAAGAACCGGGCGAGGTGGGCGAGGCGGTCGAAGCTCCGCGGCGCGCCGCGCGGGTAGACGATCCCCGCCCAGTCCGGGTACTCCCAGCCCGCCGGCCCGAAGCGGATCACGCGCCCTCCGGACTTTGCGGTAACCGGCGCCGGCGGCGGCGGCAATCGGCGAGCACACCCGGTTCGGGTACCGTCTTCGCCCCCGTCGACCCTACGTCCGCGCGCGGGGTAAGATTCGTCGCGAGCGGAGCTCGATGGCGAAGCGTGGAGAGACCCCCGAGGTGGAAGAGCACGACGTCACGTGGACGGCCCTGCCGCGGTTCCCGTCCGCCTCGGCGAAGCACGCCTACCTCCTCGTCCTCGCCGGGCCGCAGTTTGGCGAGATCTTCCCGCTCCCCGCCGGGCGCGAGCTGCTCCTCGGGCGGCGCGACGACGCCGACGTCACGATCCGGGACGACGGGGTGTCGCGCCGTCACGCGACGGTGTGCGTCGAGGGCGAGGGCGCGCTCGTGACCGATCTCGGGAGCGCGAACGGCACCTTCGTGGACGGCCGCCGCGTACCGGAGGCGAACATCCGCGACGGTGCCCGGGTCCAGGTGGGCGGCCACACGACCCTCAAGTTCATCTGGGCGGACGAGCTCGACGCTCGCTACCAGATGAAGCTCGCGGAGGGCGCCCTGCAGGACTCCCTCACCGGCCTCTACAACCGCCGCCATCTCGACGAGCGGCTCGCCTCGGAGCTCGCCGGCGCGCAGCGCCACGGACGTCCGCTGTCGCTGCTCATGGTGGACGTCGACCACTTCAAGGCGGTGAACGACGCCCACGGCCACCTCGCCGGGGACGAGGCGCTCAAGATGGTCGCCTTCGTGCTGCGCGGTGCGGTCCGCAAGGAGGACGTGCTCGCCCGCTACGGCGGCGAGGAGTTCGTCGTCATCGCCCGCGAGACCTCTCTCGACGGCGCCCGCGCGCTCGCCGAGCGCATCCGCCGCGCCGTCGAGCGGAGCCACTGCGCCTGGCAGGGCCGCGAGCTGGGCGTGACCGTCTCGATCGGCTTGACCGTCTCGGTCGGGCTCACGGAGTTCGTCCCCGGCCGCACCGAGCGCGAGCTGCTCGAGGCGGCGGACCGCGCGCTTTATCTCGCGAAGGAGCAGGGGCGCAACCGCGTGGTCGCGCTGCCGTTCGGACCGGGGGCCCCGGAAAAGTCTCCGTCTTGAGGCTGCCGCGCGGCATGACGCCGCGCGTCATCGCTCCTTGATCTCGCCAGCGTCCGGAGCGATGCTCTGCGCGGGCGGGGGGGAGGACACGATGAAGTCGAGGAGGCCACAGGCCGCTGCCGGGCCGGGGACGACCCACGCGCGCGGGGTGATCCACGTCCCTTCCGGCTCCGGCGAGCGGGCGCAGTCGGCCGCGGAGCTCGCGCACCTCTCGCAGTCCGAGCGGGCGACCCGAGTGCTCGAGCAGGACCGCGGCGCGCGGGAGATCCCCATCGACCGCGCCTTCCTCGAGGCGGCCCTCGACGTGCGCCGCACCCTGCGCACCCTCGTCGCCGCCGTGGTCCCCCGCTTCGCCGACTGGTGCTTCGTCGACCTCCTCGACGGGGACGGGATCCCGCGTCGCGTCGAGGTGGCCCACGCGGACCCGGCGAAGGCCTCGATCGCCCAGGAGATGCGCTCGATCGGCTTCGGGCCGGGCTGGGCGACGCCCGGCGCGCAGACGATCCGGGATCGCACCCCGCGCCTCTACCGCGAGGTCACCGAGGAGATCATGACGTGGGCGACGCACGGCGAGCGGCACCTCGCGGTGCTCCGGGCGATCAAGCCCAACTCGCTCATCTCCGTCCCGCTCGTCGCGCGCGACCGGGCCATCGGCGCCCTCACCCTCATCCGCTCGGCGATGACCCCCGGGCTGGACGAGCAGGCGCTCCGGGTGGCGGAGGAGCTCGCCGTCCCGGCGGCGCTCGCCCTCGACAACGCGCGCTGGTACCAGGCGGAGCGCGCGGCGCGCGGCAACGCCGAGGAGCTCGCCGACCGCGAGCGGGCGGACCTCCTCGAGGCGCAGAAGGCCGTGCTCCGGCTGCGCCGGCTCGAGTCGCTCGCGGCGAGCCTCTCCGGCGTCCTCCCGTCCGCGGCGATCGCGCGGGTCGTGACGGAGAACGCGCTCTCGCTGCTCGAGCCGTCGAGCGTCACGGTGGTGCGCGCGTCGGCGTCGGGCGAGTCGCTCGAGGTCGTCCAGGCGCAGGGCTGGCCGGACGACCTCGTCCTCGAGGTACGGGAGCTGAAGGTGGACGGGCCGGCCCTCGTCGCCGAGGCGTTCCGGACCCAGACCGCGATCTGGCTCTCGACGGAGGAGGCGCTCGGGCAGAGCTACCCGAGCGCGCAGGAGTTGCCGCGGCGGATCGGGGACCGGGCCTGGGCGGCGGTGCCGCTGCGGGTGGACGGCCGCTCGATCGGGGCGATCGCGCTCGGGTTCCCTCGGCCGCGCGATCTCGACGCGGACGAGCGCAGGTTCGTGCTCACCGTCGCGCAGCTGGCCGCGCAGGCGCTCGAGCGGGCCCGCCTGCGCGAGCTGACCGCGCTGTAAGGCGCGTCGCTCGCTCGCGGGGGCGAGTGGAGGTGGAGCCGGCTGAGGCTCCACCGGAACGAGCGGAGGAGGAGGTGGGCTTCGCCCACCGACAGGCGGAGGCGAAGCCGCAGCATGCGAATCGCCCGGGGGGGCGCGACCTCCGCCGGCCGCAGGCCGGTGGAGTGAGTGTCCCCCGAGCTCGCGGCGAGTGGAGGTGGAGCCGGCTGAGGCTCCATCGGAACGAGCGGGGGCTCGGGGGGGCGCGACCTCCGCCGGCCGCAGGCCGGTGGAGGGAGTGTCCCCCCGCTCTAACGCAGCACCGCGCCGACGACCTGGAGCACCCGCAGCGCCACGAGCTGCGCGTTGAGCGCCTCGGCCGTCTGCGCGACCTCCGCGTTCCGGAGCTGCGCGATCGCGTCCGCCTGCTCGACCGCGGTCGCGGCGCCGGCGCGGTAGGAGACGTCGACGAGCCGCTGGTTCTCCGCCGCGAGCTCGCGCTGCTCCTTCGCCTTCGCCGCGTTCGCGCGCGCGCTCTCGAGGTCGAGCAGCGCCTGCTGGAGCTCGAGCTTGACCCGCGCCTCTCCGCTCGCGACCGACGCCTCCGTCTCGTCGATCCGCGCGTTCGCCTCGCGGATCTCCGCCTCGCGCAGGCCGCCGTCGAGGAGCTTCCACTGCAGGGACAGCCCGACCGCCCACAGCTCCTGGCCGGTCAAGCCCGCGACGTTCGCGTTCTGGTAGTGGCCGAAGGCCGCCACGTTCGGCAGGTAGCGCGAGAGCTGGGCGTTGCGGGCGGCGTGGGCGGCGTCGCGTGCCTTGCGGACCGCGAGCAGGTCCTTGCGGTCGCGCAGCGCCGCCTCCTCGAGCTTCGCGGTGTCCGCAGGGAGCTTCGGCTCCTCGGGATCCACCACCTCGAAGTCGGCGGGACGGTCGAGCAGGGTCGCGAGGGCGAGGCGCACCGACTCGTACGAGTTGCGCGAGCGGCGGAGGTCCTGCTCGGCGCGGGCGCGATCGATCTCCGCTCGCAGCAGCCCGACCTTGGCGATCGTCCCGGCCTGGAAGCGGACCCTCGCGTCCTTCTCCTGGCGCTGCGCGATCTCCAGGAGCCGCTCCGACACCTGCGCCGCCTGCCGGAGCGCCGCGACGGCGTAGAAGGCCTGCGCGGCGCCGAACAGGATGGCGCGCCGCGCGTTCTCGGTCGCCGCGCGGGCGGAGTCCGTGCCGCGCGAGGCGGCCTGGATCCCGAACCACAGCGCCGGCGAGAAGAGGACCTGCGACGCGTCGAGCGTCCCCTGGAGCTGCGACTTCGAGACGACCGGGATGTTCGAGAACACGAGCTCCTGCGACTCCGTCGCCGGCGCCACCCCCAGCGTCGGGTGCGTGAGCGCGACCGGGAACGGGATGGCGACCTCCTCGCCGTTCCGCGTGTAGGTTCCCCCCGCGGTGACCTGCGGCAGGTAGCCCGACAGCGCCTTCCAGTAGCCCTGCTCCGCCTGGCGCAGCCGCGCCGCCACGACCTTGAGATCGAGGTTCCGCTGCTCGGCGAGGCGCAGCGCCTCGTCGAGGGTCAGCGCGGTGGTCGGCTGCGCCGCGGGCGCTGCCTGCACGGGGGCGGCCTGCGGCGCGGCGGGTGCGGCGGGCGCCTGCGCGACGGCGAGCGCGAGCGCGAAGGGGGCGAGCGAGATCATGGCCGAGCGAAGTATCGCCCGGGATGCGGCGCGTCAAGCGCCGCGGTGTCGCCGCAACACAACTTCGCAAACGGCTATCGCGCGCCCCCGGAGAGGTCCTCGATCTCGGCCTCGATGTCCTTCTTCTCGTCGGCGTCGGGCTTCAGCTCGAGGAAGCGCCGGAACGCGGCGAGCGCCCTCGGCTTCTGCCCGCGCTCCTTGTACATGTAGCCGAGGTAGTAGTGCGGCATCGGGTTCTGCTTGTCGTCCCTCGCGGCGCGCTCGTACCAGGGGAGCGCCGCGTGCGCCCCCTCCGACTCGTGCACGACCCGGCCGAGCTTGTAGAGGACCTGGACCGCGGCGGGGTCGAGCCTCATCACCTCGCGGTAGCCGCGGATCGCGTCGTCGTGCTTGCCGAGCTTCGCCCTGCAGTCGGCGAGCGCGATGCGGGTCCGGGTGACCTTCGGCGCGGCGCCGATCGCCTTCTCGTAGGCGGCCGCGGCGTCCTCGAAGCGGCCGTTCGTGGCGAACAGGAGCCCGAGCCGCTCGTGCGCGTCGGCGTGGCGGGGATCGGCCGCCGCGGCCGCGCGGTACTCGTCGACCGCCTCGGGGAGCGCGCCGGACCGCTCGAGCGCGGCGCCGAGGTGGATGTGGTGCTCGGGGTTCTTCGGCTCGAGCTCCACCGCCCGGCGAAGCATCGCGATCGCCGAGGGGGTCTCGCCCTTCTTGAGGAGCGCGCGACCGAGCCACTGGCTCGCCTCCGCGAGCCGCTCGTCCTCGTTCGTCGCCGCGGTGAGGCGCGCGACGGCCGCCTCGACGTCCCCGCCCTCGAGCTTCACCGCGCCGAGGCGCGCGAGCGCGAGCGCGTTGCGCGGCTGCAGGTCCACCGCCGCCTGCAGCTCCCGCTCGGCGGATGGCAGGTCCTTCGCGCGCCACAGGAGCGTGCCCTGGGTGACGTGCCCCTCGACGTTGCGGGGATCCACCGCGAGCGCGCGCGCGAGCCGCGCCCGCGCCGTCGCGACGTCGCCCCTCGCGATCGCGAGCTTCGCGAGGCCGATCTCGGCAGCCGCGAACTCCGGGTCGAGCGACAGCGCGGCCTGGAACGCGCGCTCCGCCGCGGGGCCGTCGCCCTCCGCCGCCGCGAGCTCGCCGAGCACGGACTGCACCGCCGGCTCCCGCGGGCCCTTCTCGACCGCCGCGGCGAGCTCGACCCGGGCGTCGGCGAGGTCGCCCCGCGCGAGCGCGAGCCGCCCGAGGGCGAGCCGCGGCTCGAAGGCGCCCGGCTCGCGCGCCGCCGCGTCGCGGAAGAGGAGCTTCGCCTCGTCGGCCTTCCCGGCCGCCTCGAGCGCGGCCGCCTTCGCGAGGAGCAGGGCCGGGTCGCCCGGCGTCTTCCGGAGGGCCAGGTCGGCGAGGCTGGACGCGTCGAGCGCGCGGCCGGCCGCGGCGAGCGCCCGGATCCGGAGCGCCGCGAGCTCCGGCAGGGCCGGCGCCTGCGCCGCGAGCGGCTCGAGCGCGGTCACCGCGCCCTGCGCGTCGCCGCGGCGCAGCCGGTGGCGCGCGAGCGCGAGCCGCGCGTCGACGAGGCGCGGGTCGGCCTTCACCGCGGCGTCGAGCACCTGGTCCGCCTCGGCGGACCTCGACGCCTCGCGCGAGAGCAGGGTCCCGCGGATGGTGAGCGCGCGCGCGCGCTCGGCCGGCGCGAGCTTCTGGTCCGCCCCCTCGGCGAGGAGCGGCGCGAGCTCGGCCTCGACCTGCGCCGCCTCGCCCGCGCCCGCGGCCTCGGCGATCGCGGCGAGCTCGAGGCGGGACGGGAGGTGGCCCGGCGTCGCCTGGAGCACCTTCTCGAACGCCGCCTTCGCGCCCGCGACGTCGCGCTTCGCGAGGAGCGCGAGCCCGCTCGCGTGCCCCGCGCGCGGGGTGCCCGGCCGGATCGCCTCGAGTCGCCCGACGAGCGCGCTCGCCCGCGGCGCGTCGCCTCGCTCGAGCGCGGCGCGCGCCAGCAGCGCCACGACGTCGGCGTCCGGGGGGGCCTTCGCGGACGCCTGCTCGAGCGCGGTCTCCTGGGGGAGCGTCGCGGCGCCCGGCGCGGTCGCGAGCGTCACCGCGAGCCGCGCCGCGAGCGCGGGCAGCTTGCCCTTCTCGTCGGTGTCGAGCTGGTCGGCGGCGCGGCGCGCCCGCTCGAGCGCCTCGGCCGGCGCGCCGTGCCCGAGCTCGAGCATGGCGACGACGATGGCGTGGAGCGCGGCGGCTTCGGGCGAGTCCGGGTCGGCGACGAGCGCGCGCGCGGCGGCGTCGAGCGCGGCGCGGTCGCCGGGGTACTCGCCGCGCTGCAGCGCGGTGCGCGCCTCCGCGAGGAGGGCCGCGACCCGCGCCTCGTCGACGCGGCGGAACGCCTTCACGAAGAAGAAGCCGAACTTCGTGAACCCCGCGCCGGCGCCGAGGGCGAGGACGAGGAGCGAGCGCCACGGCGGGGACGAGCAGCTTCTTCCAGGGCCGAGGGCCCGGCTCGTCGTCGTTCTCTTCTTCCCCCGTCCCCTCCACCACCTTCGAGCCCGCCATCCGGTCGCCGTACGGCACCGCGCGCTGGACGTCGCGCCCGCCGCCGGACGTGGCCGGGTCGGCGGCGACCTTGCGCAGCGCGTCGCCGAACGCCGGCACCGACCCGATCGCGGACCACGTGCCGCCGCCGTCCGGCGAGACGTCCTCGTTCCCCATCAGCTCGCCCTTCGACAGCATCTCGACGACCTGCATCGGGTCGAAGGGGCCGAAGATCTTCCCGGAGCGGCGGCGGACCTTGTAGCCCTGGGCGCCGGAGGGCGCGGGGCCCGTCGGCGCGGGCGCGCCGCGCGCCCTCGCCGAACAGCATCTCGAGCTCCTCGCCGGCGGCCGGCGGCGGCAGGACCGCCGGCGGCGCTCCGAAAGGGTCCTCCGTCGGCACGCGAGCCGGCGAGCTCTCGAAGTCCACCTCGCCGAAGCCGAGCGAGCCGGCGGGCTCTCCGGGCGCGGAGCCGGCCGGCTCCGCGAGGGCGAGGTCCGGCAGCGGGACGTCGTCGAACGCCGGCGGCGGCAAATCGGCGCTCTCCGCCTCCTCGAACTGCGGCTCCTCGAACTGGGCGTCGAACGGCTCCGCCATGGGCTCGTCCAGCGACGCCTCCGCGGACGGCAGCGGCTCGGCGGGGGCGGCAAAGTCCGAGGGGGAGAAGGCGAACGGGTCGGGCCCGGGGGACGGCGGCAGCGGCACGGCGCGAGGAGCCGGCCGCAGTGGCGCCGCCGCGCGAGGAGGGCGGCGGCGGAAGCGGGACGGGTGCCTGCGCGAGCGGCGAGGCGGCGGGGGGAGCGGCCGCCGTGGACGGGGGGCGGGGAGCGGCACGGGCGCGCCCTCGACCGCGGCGGCCTCCGACCTCCTCACCGGGAAGGCGTTCCTGCACTTCGGGCAGCGGACGTTGAGCCCGGTCGCGGGGACCCGGCGATCGTCGATGCTGTACGCGACGTTGCAGTGCGGGCAGGCGACCTTCATGGCGCGTTCCTCGCGGAGGGCTCGTCCGGCTCGAACCGTCGCCGGAGCGCCAGGTAGTCCTCGAACTCGGTGGTGCCCCGGCCGCCGGCGACCCCGCCCTCCGGCCCGAGCCGGGCGTGGAGCAGCTCCGCCGCGATCCCGCCCTCGCCGTCGACGTCGAGGTCGGGCGCCTCGGACAGCTCGCCGGCGGCGAGCGCGTGGTAGCGGGCGCGCAGGTCGAGGTAGCGCAGGAACGACTCCACCACCTCGGCGGGCGCGAGCTGCGCCTGACCGCCGACCTCCCGGACGAGTCGGGCGCGGCGCAGCCGGAGCCACAGCGCCGGATCGTCGGGCGCCGCGCCGGCGCGGAGCGCGAGCCCAGCCGGGCCGATCTCGGCCGGGACGAGCCGGAACCCGTCGTCGTCCGCGGGGCCGCAGAGCGCCCGGAGCACCTCCACCGCCCGCCCCATCGCGTCCGCGGAGAGGAAGTTCCGGATCTGGCGGTTCGCCTCGCGGAGCCGCGCCGAGAGCCGCCTGAGGAGGCGCAGCGCGATCTCGCCGTTGCGGCGCACGAGGTCGGCGAAGGCCCCCTCGTCGATCTCGAGGATGCGGGCCGAGCTCTCGACCACGGCGGTGGCCGACCGCGGCTGCCCCTCGAGCAGCGCCATCTCTCCGAACGCCTCGCCGGGCCCGAGCCGCGCGAGGGTGATCTCGCGCGCCTCCCACCCGCTTCACGATCCGGACCTCGCCCGACTGGATGACGTACATCCGGCTGCCCGGATCGCCCTCCTCGAACACCACCGCGCCGGCCGGGAAGTCGCGACCGTAGATTTCGGCGGCGGAGAGCTCCGAGGTCATGGGGATCCGAGGCCGGGGCGAGCGCGAGAAAAACGCGAGAGTTGACGCGACGGTACCACCCGGTCGGCGGCCCGTTCAAGGACGGCCTCCCGCGCGTGCGCCGTGCTAAACGAGGGGGATGGCGGGCCTCGGCGACGCGCTGCGGGAGCGGCTCAGGGCGTGGACGTTCGAGCTCGGCGGTCCCGGCACGCGCGCGCGGCTCGAGAAGCTCACGCCACCGCGGAACGAGTACGGGGTCGATCCGTACGGGCTCGACGTCGACTTCGTGGTCTCCGCGATCGCGCCCCTGCTCTGGATGTACAAGCGCTACTTCCGCGTCCAGCTCCACGGCGCCGACCGCGTGCCGAACGAGGGGCGCGCCGTCATCGTGTCGAACCACTCCGGGCAGCTCCCCTTCGACGCCGCCATGATCGAGGTCGGCCTGCTCGTCGACAAGGACCCGCCGCGCGTCGCGCGCGCGCTCGTCGAGCGGTGGGTGCCGACCCTCCCGTTCGTCTCGACGTTCATGGCGCGCTGCGGGCAGATCGTGGGGACGCCCGAGAACTGCCGGCGCCTGCTCGCGGCGGACGAGGCGATCCTCGTCTTCCCGGAGGGGGTGCGCGGGCTCAACAAGCCGTTCCGCGAGCGGTACCGGCTCCAGGGGTTCGGGCTCGGGTTCATGCGGCTCGCCCTCGAGTCGGGCGCCCCGATCGTGCCGTGCGCGGTGGTCGGCGCGGAGGAGCAGGCCCCCGCCCTCGCGAACCTCGCGCCGCTCGCGAAGCTCCTCGGGTTTCCGGCGTTCCCGCTGACCCCGACAATCCTCCCGTTCCCGCTCCCCGCCCGCTACCACGTGCGCTTCGGCGAACCGCTCCGGTTCAGCGGCTCGCCGGACGACGACGACGCGGTGCTCGAGCGGAAGGTGGCGGAGGTGGAGCGCGCGGTGCGCACGCTCATCGAGCGCGGCCTCGCCGAGCGCCGGAGCATCTACCTGTGAGGGCCCAGGACGGCGGGAGGGGCGCGCCGCCGCCCGGGACGCCCGAGGGCGACGGACTCGAGCCCGCCGCGCCGTCGACGGTCCTCGTCACCGGGATCTCGGGGAACCTCGGGCGCGCCCTCGCGAAGCTCCTCCACACCGAGGCGCACGTCGTCGGGGTGGACCGTCGCCCGTTCGCCGGCCGTCCGAAGGACCTCGCCCACTTCCAGGTCGACCTGCGCAAGGCGAAGGTGGAGGAGGCATTCCGCCATCGCCGCATCGACGCGCTCATCCACCTCGGGATCATGCACGACCCGCGCATGCCGCGGAGCGAGGCGCACTCCTTCAACGTCGTCGGCACCCACAAGATCCTCGACCTGTGCGTGCGCCACGGCGTGCGGAAGGTGGTCGTCCTCTCCTCGGCGAACGTCTACGGACCGCGCCCGGACAACTCGAACTTCCTCCCCGAGGAGACGCCGCTCATGGCGGCCGAGCGGTTCAGCGAGATGCGCGATCTCATCGAGCTCGACATGTACGCGCAGTCGTTCATGTGGCGGCACCCCGAGCACGAGACGGTCATCCTGCGCCCGGTGAACATCGTCGGACCGACCGTCCGCAACGCCCCCTCGAACTACCTGCGCCTCGCGCGGCCCATCAGCGTCCTCGGCTTCGACCCCATGGTGCAGCTCATCCACGAGGAGGACGTCTGCCGGGCCCTCGCGCTCGCGTTGCGCCCCGGCCTGCGCGGCGTCTTCAACGTCACCGGTCCGGGCGAGATCCCGCTCTCCTCGGTGTTCCGCGAGCTCGGGCGGCGACCCATCCCGGTGCCGCACCCGCTCGTCCGCCCCCTCGTCCGGCGCGCGTTCGCGGCGCACCTCACCGGCTTCCCGCCGGAGGAGGTCGATCACATCCAGTACCTGTGCGTCGTGGACGGCGCGCGGTTCGTGCGCGAGGCGGGCTGGGCGCCGTCGCGCTCGCTGCGCGAGACGATCCGCAGCGTCGCCTGACCTCCCGCGGTATGGAACAACCGATGACCGACCGCCTCTGCCGCGGACTCTTCCCCTCGCGCGGCCTCCGCGCGGTGTTCGCGCGCGTCGGCGACACCGCTCGCATGTCGCGCATGCTGCACGGCCTCTACCCCACGAGCGCCCGTCTGTTCGCGGAGGCGCTCGCCGCCGGCGCGCTCGTCGGCGCGCTACAGAAGGGGCGCGGGCGCGTCAACCTGCAGCTCCAGTGCGACGGGCCGCTCGGCGGGCTGTTCGTCGACGCGGACGCCGAGGGGAACCTGCGCGGCTACGTGCAGCGCGGTGCGGTGAACTTCCCGGGCGACCCGGACCGCGGCGCTCGCGCCGCGCTCGGCGGGTCGGGGTACCTCTCCGTGCTGCGCGACCTCGGCGGCGGACAGCACTACCGGAGCTCGGTGCAGCTCGAGGCCCTCGACCTCGCGGCCGACCTGCGGCGCTGGTTCGACGCGAGCGAGCAGGTGGCGACCGCGCTCGACCTCGCCGTCGTCGCGGCGGGGGACGAGCCGCTCGGCCACGTGGTGGGGCTCCTCGTCCAGCGGCTCCCGGACGGCGACGCCGATGCGCTCGAGGAGATTCGCCGCCGGATCGCGGACGGCGCGGTGCGGCGGGCCGTCGGGGCCGGGCTCGGTGCGCAGGAGGTCATCCGCGCGGTGGCCGGCGACGGGTTCGACCTCCTCGCGGACGTCGAGGTCGCGTACCGCTGCGGCTGCAGCCCCGAGCGGGCGCGCTCCGCCGTCTCGGCGCTCGGCGCCGACGGCATCGCCGACGTCATCGCGAACGAGCGCGAGGCGGTGATCACCTGCGAGTTCTGCCGGACCCGGTACGTCGTCACCGAGCCGCAGCTCCGCGACATCCGGCGCCGCCTGCTCGAGCGCGACGAGGCGGGCGGCTCCTCGTAGCAGGAGGGCCCCGCGGCGGGGAGCCGCATGGTAGATTCTTACCCCCGGGCCGCACGCCCGGCCGCCCCGGAGGGCTCCGCCATCGCCACGCCGAAGAAGAAGAAGTCCCGCGCGCCCGCGAAGCGTGGCCGCACGGCTCGCCCCCGCGCCCGGGTGCGCCGCGTCGCGCTCTCGGATCACCCGATCGGCGAGGGAGTCGCGGACGGCTTCGCCCTCGACCGGCTGGCCGCGCCGGCGCGGATCAAGCGCGCCCCCAAGAAGGCGGTGCGCGAGCTCGGCTGGGCCGCGTTCGGCGAGGTCGCTCGCACCCTGGCGGCCGAGATCGGCCACAAGTTCCGCCCGGCGGTCGTGGTCGGCATCGCGAAGGGCGGCGTCTTCGTCGGCGGCGCCCTCGCCGCCGCGCTCGGCGCAGACTTCTACCCGGTCCGGATCGAGAAGCGGCGCCGCGACGCCGGAACGCTCCCGGAGCCGATCCAGGAGCTCCCCGACCTCACCGGGAAGCGGGTCCTCGTCGTCGACGACGTCGCCTCGACCGGCGCCACCCTCGCGAAGGCGCGGGCGCTGTCGCGGAAGGCCGGCGCGCGCGAGGTCCGCACCGCGGTGCTCGTGGCGCGCCCGCGCGGCGCCCGCCCCGACTTCGCCGCGTTCGCGACCGACGAGCTCATCCTCTTCGGCTGGGACTACCAGCTCGACGCCGCCGGGTCGGGTCACGACGATCCTGGAGAGGTGGGCGTCTAGAGCGGCTCGCTCTGTGGCGCTCCGCCCGTGAGGTCATGAAGCGGGTCGTCCTCGGGACCGCCGGGCACATCGATCACGGGAAGACCTCGCTCGTCCGGGCGCTCACCGGCATCGACACCGACCGGCTGAGCGAGGAGAAGCGGCGCGGCATCACCATCGAGCTCGGCTTCGCGCACCTCGCGCTGCCGGACGGCACCGTGGCCGGCGTCGTGGACGTGCCCGGCCACGAGCGGTTCGTCCGGGCGATGGCGGCGGGCGCCGGCGGGATCGACCTCGTCGTCCTCGTCGTCGCCGCGGACGAGGGCGTCATGCCGCAGACGCGCGAGCACCTCGACATCTGCCGGCTGCTCGGAGTGCCGCGGGGGCTCGTCGCGCTCACCAAGGCGGACCTCCTCCCGGCCCTCGGCGCCGACTGGCGCGGGCTCGTCGAGCAGGACGTCCGCGCCGCGACGAAGGGGACCTTCCTGGAGGCGAGCCCGATCGTGCCGGTGTCGGCGACGACCGGGGAGGGGCTCGCGGCGCTCGTCGCGGAGATCGCCCGGCTCGCGGCGGACGTGCCGGAGCGGCCGGCGGACGGCCCGGCGTTCCTCCCGGTCGACCGGGCCTTCTCCATGAAGGGGTTCGGCACGGTCGTGACCGGCACGCTCCTGTCCGGGCAGATCGGCGAGGGCGACGAGCTGGCGCTCTTGCCGCCGGCGCCGCCGCTCGGGTCTCTCCGCGTCCGAATCCGTCCAGGTGCACGGGCGGGCGACGCCGCGGGGCCTCGCCGGGCAGCGGACGGCGGTGAACCTCGCCGGCGTCGAGCCGACCGCGATCCGCCGCGGGCAGGCGCTCGTGCAGCCCGGGGTCGTCCCCGCCTCGTCGATGCTCGACGTCGAGCTCTCGCTGCTCGCGGTCGCGACGCGGCCGCTCCGCCACCGCGCGAAGCTCCTGCTCCACGTCGGCACCGCCCAGGTCTCCGCGACGGTCGCGCTCCTCGATCGCGGCGAGCTCGCGCCGGGCGCGACGGCGTTCGCGCAGCTCCGGCTCGCCGAGCCGGTCGCGGCGCTGCCGGGGCACCGCTTCATCCTCCGGGGGTTTGCCCCGCTCGAGGGGCGCGGCCGCACCGTCGCAGGCGGCCGCGTGGTCGGCGTCGCCGCGCGCAAGCGGCGGCGCGGGCGGCCGGAGGTGCTGCGGCAGGTCGCGGCGCTCGCGGGCGCGGATCCGGACGCGCGGCTCGAGGCGGTGCTCGAGGGCGCGGGGCCGGCGGGGCTCGAGGTGGCCGCCCTGGTCGGCCGCACGGGTCTGTCGCCGAAGGCGGCCCAGGCGACGCTCGAGCGGCTCGGCGCCCGCGGCGGCGCCCTGCTCTTCGACCGCGACCGGCGCACCTGGGTGGCCGGCCCGGTCGCGCGCGACCTCGCCGCCCGGCTCGTCGCGGCGGTCGAAGCCTTCCACGCGGCGCACCCGCTCGCGGCCGGGATCGGCCGGGAGGAGCTGCGGGGCCGCCTCCCGCCCGTGACCGACACCCGCCTCTTCCAGCGGCTCGTCGCGCAGCTCGCGGAGCGCGGCGAGCTCCTCGTCGAGGGCGACCACGTCCGGCGCAAGGGGCACGTCGCGGCGGGGGCGGGCGGCGCGGGCGGGGCGCTGAAGGACAAGGTGGCCGCGGCGCTCGCCGCGGGTGGGCTCGCGCCGCCGCGGCTCGCCGACCTGCCGGGCGCGGTGGGCGGGAGCGAGGGCGACGTGCACGCCGTCCTGAAGCTGCTCGCCGCCGAGGGGCGGGCGGTGCGCGTCTCCGCCGAGCTCTGGTACGACGCCGCGCACCTCGCCGCGCTCCGCGCGCGGCTCGTCGCGTTCCTGCGCGAGCGCCGGTCCATCACCACCCAGGAGTTCAAGGATCTCGTGGGCGCGACGCGCAAGCACGTCATCCCGCTCGCCGAGCACTTCGACGAGGAGAAGGTCACCTTGCGCGTCGGCGAGAAGCGGGTGCTC
Source organism: uncultured delta proteobacterium (assembly GCA_963736795.1). GTDB lineage: Bacteria > Myxococcota > Myxococcia > Myxococcales > Anaeromyxobacteraceae > Anaeromyxobacter. The sequence goes on from CAVTRF010000007.1 coordinate 167,160, forward strand.
CGCGGCGAGGGCCGCGCGTGAGCGAGCACGCCGCGGAGACGGCGCGCCGCGCGCGGCTCGAGGTGCTCGCGCGCGTCGCCGAGCTCGCCGGGGAGGCGACGGACCTCGCCACCTTCTTCGCGAACGCGTCGGAGGTCCTCCGCCCGGTGGCGGGGTACGCGGGGCTCGCGATCTACGTGCCGGACGAGCCCGCAGGCGCGCTCGTCCGCGTCTACGGCGAGGGAGGGTCGCCCGAGCTCGAGGCACGCAGCGCGCGGCTCCCGCTCTCGGGCCCGCTCGGCGACGTCCTGCGCGAGCGCGTGCCGCGCGTGACGCCCGGACCCGACCCGGGCGGCGATCCGGAGGGGATGCAGCCGGTCGGCTTCGCGTCCCTCGCCTGGATCCCGCTCGTGTCCCGCTCGCGCGGGGTCGGCGCGCTCGTCGCGGGGTTCCACGGCGACGAGACGCTCGCGCGCGGAGCGGTGGACCTCCTCTGCGGCGTCGGCGCCCACTTCGCGAGCGCGATCGGCTCGCACGGGCTCCTCGCCGACCTCCGCCGGCGCGTCGGGGAGCTCACGCTGCTCGTGGACGTCGGCCGGGCGTCCGCGCAGCTCGACCCCGCGCTCCTCCTCGACGCCTCGCTGCGGCGGGTCTGCGACACGCTCGGGGCGGACGCGGGCGCGGCGTTCCTGCGCGACGGCGACCGGCTCGTCCTGCTCTCCGCGACCGGGCTGGACGCAGAGTGCACCCGCGCCGTGGGGGAGCTCCGCGCCCGCGAGGGTGTCGCGGGGCTCGCGATGGCGCGCCGTGCTCCGGTCGTGGCGACGTCCGGCGACGCGTTCGGCGGGCGCTGCGTGCACTTCGGCGCGGGCGGCACGTCGGGCCCCGTCATCGCCGTCCCCCTCCTCGCGAAGGCACACGCGGTGGGTGCGCTCGTGCTCGGGCGGAGCGGCGGCGTCGCGTTCACCGAGGGCGACACCGCGCTCCTCTCGTCCATCGGCGCGCAGCTCGGGCTCGCGGTGGACGCGGCGCGGCTCTTCTCCGACGTGCGCCGGCGGCTGGCCGACCTCGAGGCGGTCCACGCGCTCGCGCTGCGCGTGTTCGCGAACGCCCCGGGCGACGCCCGCGCGCTGCTCCAGGACGCGTGCAAGGAGCTCGTGCAGGCCCTGTCCGCCCGCGCCGCCGCGGTCTTCCTGCCCGGGGAGGACGGGACGCTCAGGGTGGCGGCGTCGGTCGGCGTCTCGCCCGCGCTCGGGGCGCTCGCGATCGACGTCGCGCGCGGCGGCGTCTCGCACGAGGTCATGCGCACCGGCCTCCCCATGAGGCTCGAGGACGTGACGCGCGACCCGCGCTCGCAGCTCCGCGGCCGGACCGACATCGAGCCGCTCGCGGTCCTCGCGCTGCCGCTCGCGTCCCGCGAGGCGGTGCGAGGGGTCGTCTACATCGGCGACCAACCCGGGCGGAGGTTCAGCCCGGCCGACGTCGCGCTCGCGAACGCGCTCGCCGGCGCCCTCGGCGTGGGCGTCGAGAACGCGGAGCTCTACGCCGAGGCGCGGCGGCGCGTGGAGGAGCTCTCGCACGTCAACGAGGCGAACGCGCGCCTCTACCTCGAGACCCGGCGCCGGGCGGAGGAGCTGGGCCTCCTCCACGAGGTCGGCCGCTCCCTCGTCGAGACCCTCGACATCGAGCAGGTCCTCTCCGGCGGGGTGCGGAACCTCGCCCGGATCGTCGACGCGCCGGAGGCCTACCTCGCCCTCGTCACGCCCGACGGCGCGCACCTCGAGCTGCGCGCGGTGGCGGGCGGCCGCGGCGAGCGGCTCGGCGAGCGCGTCGCGCTCGAGCCCCCCGCCCCGCTCCTCGCGACGCTCGTCTACCGGCTCCGCGAGCCGATCCTCGTGGAGGACGCGCTGTCCGACCCGCGGGTGGCGGACGAGGTCCGGCGCGCCTCGGGCGCTCGCGCCTACCTCGGGATCCCGCTCGTCGTGCGCGACCAGGTGATCGGGACCGCCGTCATCGTCGAGACCCGCGGGCCCCGGCTCTTCACCCCCGCGGAGGTCGAGCGCGCCGCCGCCATCGCGAACCAGCTCGCGGTCGCCGCCGACAACGCGCGCCTGTACGCGGACCTGCAGCGCAGCTACGCCGAGCTCGCCCGCGCGCAGCAGCAGCTCATCCAGGGCGAGCGGCTCGCGGCGCTCGGCGAGCTGTCGGCGGTCGTCGCGCACGAGGTGCGCAACCCGCTCGGCGTCATCTTCAACTCGATCGGCTCGCTGCGCCGGCTGGTGCGGCCGACCGGCGACGCGAAGATGCTCTTCGACATCGTCGACGAGGAGGCGGATCGGCTGAACCGGATCGTCGGCGACCTCCTCGACTTCGCGCGCCCGTCCACGCCCGAGCTGCGCCCGGAGCCGCTCGGCCGCGTCGTCGAGGACGCGGTCGCGGCGGCGCTCGCGCAGCACGGCGGCCGGGTCGTGCTCGCCCGGGACCTCGATCCGGACCTGCCGCCCGTCGTGATGGACGCCCGCCTCGTCCGCCAGGCGGTGCTGAACGTCGCGGTGAACGCGGTCCAGGCGATGCCCCGCGGCGGCCGCATCACCGTCCGGACCCGCCGCGAGGCGACCGCCGCGCGCCTCGAGATCGAGGACAGCGGGGCGGGGATCGCGGACGAGGTCCGCGAGCGCATCTTCGAGCCGTTCTTCACGACGAAGGCGAGCGGCACCGGGCTCGGGCTCGCGGTCGTCCGGCGGATCGTCGAGGGCCACGGGGGCGAGGTGGAGGTTCGCAGCGAGCCCGGCGTCGGGACGGTGTTCGTGCTCCGGTTTCCGCTCGCCGGCCCGCCGGTCGACAACGGGCCGGTGATGCGCTGAGATCTCCCCCGTGACGACCGAGGCCGCCCCCGGGCTCCCCGCCCCCCCCGAAGAGCTCCCGCGCTCCGCCGACGCGCGCGGGAAGGTGCTCGTCGTCGACGACCAGCGCAACATGCGCGCGACGACCGCAATCGTCCTGCGCAGCGCCGGACATACCGTCGACGAGGCGGAGGACGGCGCCGCGGCGCTCCAGCGGATCCGGCAGGAGGCCTTCGACGTCGTCCTCACCGACCTGAGGATGCCGAACGGGGACGGGATGGAGGTGCTGCGCGAGGCGCAGCGGCTCGTGCCCGAGACGCAGGTGATCGTGATGACCGCCTACGGCACGATCGAGTCCGCGGTGGAGGCGATCCGCCGCGGGGCCTACGACTTCCTCGCGAAGCCCTTCAAGGAGGACGAGCTCCTGCTGCGGGTCGCGAAGGCGCTCGAGAAGCGGCGGCTGCTCGGCGAGGTCAGCCTGCTCGCGGGCGAGTTCCGGCGCCGCTACGGGCTCGAGCACATCGTCGGACGCTCCGCCGCGATGCAGGACCTGCTCGAGCGGGTGGTGCGGGTCGCGCCCACCGACGCGACGGTCCTCATCTCGGGCGAGTCCGGCACGGGCAAGGAGCTCGTCGCGCGGGCCCTCCACGTCGCGAGCCGCCGCGGCGCGCGGCCGTTCGTCCCGGTGAACTGCGCGGCGATCACCGAGACCCTGCTCGAGTCCGAGCTCTTCGGACACGCGAAGGGCTCCTTCACCGGGGCGACGCGGGCGCGGCGCGGGCTGTTCGAGGAGGCCCACGGCGGCACGCTCTTCATCGACGAGATCGGCGAGACGAGCCCGGGGTTCCAGGCGAAGCTCCTGCGCGCGCTCCAGGAGGGCGAGATCCGGCGGGTCGGCGAGTCGACGCCCGTGCAGGTGGACGTACGGGTCATCGCGGCGACGAACCAGGACCTCCGCCGCGCGGTCACCGAGCGCCGCTTCCGCGAGGACCTCTACTACCGGCTCGCGGTGGTGCCGATCCGGATCCCGCCGCTGCGCGAGCGCCGCGAGGACGTGCCGCTCCTCGCCGCGCACTTCCTCGCCCGCTTCGCCCGGCGCACCGGCGCGTTGAAGACGCTCTCGTCCGAGGCGGTGGCGCGCCTCGTCGAGCACGCCTGGCCCGGGAACGTCCGCGAGCTCGAGAACGTGATCGAGCAGGCGGCGGCGCTGTCGCCGAACGCCGAGCTCCGCGGCGCCGACGTGCAGGTCGAACCGCACGGCGCCCCCCTCGGCGAGGAGGTGCGCACCCTCGCGGCGACGGTCGAGGACGCCGAGCGACACGCCATCGAGGCGGCGCTCGCCCGCGCCGCAGGCGACCTCCCGAAGGTCGCCCGCGACCTCGCCGTCTCGGCGACCACGCTGTGGCGGAAGATGAAGCGGCTCGGCCTCTAGCAGTGACCCGCCACGGCCCCGGCTTGCATACCTGAAATGGGTATTTTCACATCTGCAATCCCGGGACGGACCGCCCGTTTCCGAGACGTTCTCTCATCGCGCAACCCCGCGTGATCACGGCATCGAGGCCGCCCGCAGAGCGTTAGAGCGGTTGGCACCGACGTTGCTCATGAGAAGACCAGAAGTGCAAAGCCGCCTGTTGGAGTCGGTCCCCCCCCGCCACTTCAGCTGCGCTTTGCACTTCGTTTTTTTTCTCGGGCGTGCGCCATGGCCGCGTTCCTGATCGTCGACGAGGACCGGAACTTCCGCGACGCGCTCGCGATCGGGCTTCGCCTCGACGGCCACACCGCCGTCGCGACCGGTGACGCGGAGGACGCGCGCATCCGGCTCGCCACGGGCTGGTTCGACTGCTGCCTCGTCGACGCCCACCTCGCGGGCGCGGACGCGCTCCTCGAGGTCGCCGCGTCGGCCGGGATCCGCGCCGTCGCGACCGGCCCGTACGCCGACCTGCTCGTGGTCGCCGCCGCGCGCCACCCGCACGCGGACACGCTGCCGAAGCCGTTCCGCGCGGCCGAGCTCGTCGCGCGCCTCTCGCGCCCCGCGACCGCCGCGTAGCTGCCGGCGGCTCCCGAAACGAGGCGGGCCGGGGAGGTCCCCGGCCCGCGTCACCTCGTCGGCGTTGCGCCGAACTAGAGGACGATGGCGGTCGCCGCCTGAGCGAGCCGCACGACCGGATCCGCGATGATGCCGAGCGCGACCACGACCGCGACGGCAGCGGCGAGCGCCACGGTGGTGGCCGGCGCGGACAGCGTCTCGGTCTCGCCCTCGGGCGGCCGCATGTACATGTAGACGAGGACGCGCAGGTAGTAGTACGCGCCGAGCACGCTCGTCAGCACGCCGACGATCGCGAGGCCGTACAGCTGGGCGCCCACCGCCGCCTGGAAGATGTAGAGCTTCCCGAGGAAGCCCGCGGTGGGCGGGATGCCGGCGAGCGAGAGCAGGAAGACGGCCATCGCGAACGCGAGCACCGGACGCCGGCGGGCGAGCCCCGCGAACCGCGCGAGATCCCAGGTGTCCGCTGCCTCGTCGCCAGCGAGACCGCGCCGCTCGACCGCGCCGACGACCGCGAAGGCCCCGATGGCGGTGGCGCTGTACGACGCGAGGTAGAAGAGCATCCCGCCGAGCGCCTTGTCGCGGCCGCCCGCCACGGCGGTCGAGACGACGCCGATGAGCAGGTAGCCGGCGTGAGCGATCGACGAGTACGCGAGCATCCGCTTCACGCTGCGCTGCGGCAGCGCGAGGAGGTTGCCGAACAGCATCGTGAGGACCGCGAGCGCGGAGACGATCCCGCCGAACGCGCTCGCCTGCGCTTCGCCACCGCTCGAGGCGGACATGAAGATCCGCACGAGCAGGGCGAACGCCGCCGTCTTGACCCCGGCCGCCATGAAGGCGGTCACCGGCGTCGGCGCACCCTCGTACACGTCCGGCGTCCAGGCGTGGAACGGCACCGCGGCGATCTTGAAGGCGACGCCGGCGACGACGAGGCTGAGCCCGGCGAGCAGGAGCGTCCCGCCCTTCCCCTTCGGGAGCGCCGAGAAGAGCGTCGAGTCCGTGGCGCCGAAGATCAGCGCCGCGCCGTAGAGGAACAGCGCCGAGGAGATCGCGCCGAGCACGAGGTACTTGAAGGCCGCCTCGGCGGGCCGCTTGCCGCGGCGCAGATAGGCGGCGAGCGCGTAGGTCGCGAGGCTCATCGTCTCGATCGCGATGAAGGCGACGAGGAAGTCGGACGCCATCCCGAGGAGCGACATCCCGGCGGCCCCGAAGAGCGCGAGCGCGTAGAACTCGCCGCGCTCCGCGTCCCGGGCGTTCAGCCACCCCGCGCCGACGAGGGCGGAGAGCGCGAGCCCGCCACAGACGATCACGGTCACGAAGACGGAGAAGTGGTCGGCCACTCCCTGCCCTCCGAAGACCGGGCCGGCGGCCGGCGCAAGGGCCGCGTACAGCGCGGCGGCGGCGGCGAACCCGACGGTGAGGAGCGCCTGGTACGTACGCCGGGTCGAGACGAGGAACACCTCGGAGAGCAGGAGCGCGATCGCGCCGACGGTCAGGATCGCCACCGGCACCAGCGCGACGAAGTCCTGCTTCGGGAAGCCGGTCATGTCAGTGGACCTCGGGGACGGCGGGCGGGGCCGGGAACGCGGGCACCGCCGGCAGCGGAGCGGGCAGGGCCGGGCGGGCGGCGATCGCCGTCGTCTGCGTGCCGACCGTGGTCGGCAGCCCGAGCCGCTGCTCGGTGGCCTGGAACCGCGCGACGAGGCGGTCGACCGCCGGCTTCGCCGGCGCGAGGAACGGCTGCGGCATGAGCCCCATCACCACGATGAGCGCGATCATCGGCGCGAGCACGAACCCCTCGCGCACCGACAGATCGGACAGGTGGCGGTTGTGGTCGTTCGCGAGCTTGCCGAAGAAGACCCGCTCGACGAGCAGCAGCATGTAGACGGCGCCCAGGATGACGCCGAGCGCCGCGAGCGTCGCGAAGCCCGCGCCGAAGTTCATCCGGGACAGCCAGGTGCCGGAGAGGATGAGGAACTCGCCCACGAAGCCGTTCGTCCCGGGGAGGCCGATCGAGGAGAGCGTGACGATGACGAACACCGTCGCGATCAGCGGCACCTGCTTCGCGATGCCGCCGTAGTCGGCGATGAGCCGGGTGTGGCGCCGCTCGTAGAGCATGCCGACGAGGAGGAAGAGGGCGCCCGTCGAGACGCCGTGGTTCAGCATCTGGTAGACGCCGCCGGTGAGCCCCTCGGCCGAGATCGCCATGAGCCCCAGCATGACGAAGCCGAGGTGCGAGACCGACGAGTAGGCGACGAGCCGCTTCATGTCCGTCTGCACGAGCGACATGAGCGCGCCGTAGAGGATGCCGACCACCGCGAGCGCCGCGATGGCGCCGCGGTAGCGGAGCGCCGCCTCCGGGAAGAGCGGCATCGCGTACCGGAAGAAGCCGAAGGTGCCCATCTTGAGGAGCACGCCGGCGAGGATCACGGAGCCCGCGGTCGGCGCCTCGGTGTGCGCGTCGGGCAGCCAGGTGTGGAGCGGGAACATCGGGACCTTCACCGCGAAGGCGAGGGCGAAGGCGAGGAACAGCCAGCGGCCCGCCTCGGGGGTGACTTGCAGCGCGCGGCGTGCCTCGACGTAGTCGAACGTCCCGCCGTCGTGGAAGTAGACGTACAGGATCGCGAGCAGCATGAGGACGCTGGCCGCGAACGTGTAGACGAAGAACTTCACCGTCGCGTAGAGCCGGTTCTGCGAGCCCCACACGCCGATGAGCAGGTACATCGGGATGAGGATGAGCTCCCAGAACACGTAGAAGAGGACGAGGTCGAGCGCCGCGAAGGTCCCGATCATCGCCGTCTCGAGGACGAGCAGCGCGATCATGAACTCCTTCACGCGGTCCTCGACGGCCTTCCACGTCGAGAGGATCACGATCGGGACGAGCGCCGTCGTGAGCATCACGAGGAGCAGGGCGACCCCGTCGAGCCCGACGTGGTAGCCGATGCCGATCGAGGGGACCCACGGCACGAACTGCTCGAACTGGAACTCGGGCGCGCCCGGCGAGGCGTCGAACCCGAACCAGAGCCCGAGCGACACGAAGAAGGTGAGGAGCGAGAGCGCGAGGGTGAGCGCCTTGTGCTGGCGCGCCTCGACCCCGGGGAGGAGCACGAGCGCGAGGGCGCCCGCGACCGGCAGAAAGGTGACGACGGTGAGCAGGTTCACGGCTACTGGCCTCCCACGCCGAGGACCGTCCAGAGGATGACCGCCGCCGCCATCGCCATGATGGCGGCGTAGCGCTGCACGTCGCCGTTCTGGGCGAGCCGGACGATCCCGCTCGTCCAGCCGATGAACCGGGCCGTCCCGTTGACGAGCAGCCCGTCGACCGCGAAGACGTCCACGATCCGCCACAGGATGTAGGCCGAGTAGCGGACCGGCTCGATGACGAGGACCTGGTACAGCTCGTCCACCCGGAACTTGTCCACCGCGAACTGGTAGACGCCGGGGAACGCCCGCGCGAGCGAGGCCGGGACGGTCCGCGCCGGGCCGACGTACATGGCCCAGGCGACGGCGGTGCCGACCGCGGCGATGGCCCAGGCCGCGAAGTACGGCCAGGAGGGGTGATCGCCCGCGTGGAGGTGCTCGGTCGCGAGGAGCCGCTGCGTCGCGGGCTCGAACACCGGCTCGAGGTAGTGCTCGAAGACCATGCCGAACGGCCCGTGCCCGGGCAGCGCCAGCACGAGCGCCACCGTGGCGAGGGTCGCGAGGACGAGCAGCGGGAGCGTCATGACCGGCGACGACTCGTGCGCGTGCTCGGCGGCGTGGGTGCGCGGCGCGCCCACGAAGGTGAGGAAGAAGAGGCGCGACATGTAGAAGGCGGTGCCGAGCGCCGCGGCGACGCCGATCCCGTAGGCGAGCGGCCCGACCGCGGGCCACGCGTGGTTGTGGCTGAAGAGCGCGTTCCCGAGGATCGCGTCCTTCGACCAGAAGCCCGAGAGCGGCACGAAGCCGGTGATGGCGAGGGTCGAGATGCCGAAGGTGAGCGCGGTGAGCGGCATCTTCTTCCAGAGGCCGCCCATCTTGCGGATGTCGGTCTCGTCGCCCATCCCGTGCATCACCGAGCCCGCGCCGAGGAAGAGGCAGCCCTTGAAGAAGGCGTGGGTGACGAGGTGCAGCACGCCCGCCCACCAGGCGCCGCAGCCGACGCCGATGAACATGAAGCCGAGCTGGCTCACGGTGGAGTAGGCGAGCACCTTCTTGATGTCGGTCTGGACGAAGGCGATGAGCGCGGCGAAGAGCGCGGTGAGCGCGCCGACGATCGTGACGGTCGCCATCGCGGCGGGGGCGAGGCTGAAGAGGTACGCGTTGCGGGCGACGAGGTAGACGCCCGCGGTGACCATCGTCGCCGCGTGGATGAGGGCGGAGACCGGGGTCGGGCCGGCCATCGCGTCGGGCAGCCAGACGTAGAGCGGCAGCTGGGCCGACTTGCCGGTCGCGCCGACGAACAGGCCGAGGAGCGCGAAGGTGATCGCGAACTCGAAGGTCCGGCCGGCGAAGAGGCCGCCCTGGATCGTCGCCGCGGGATCGATCCGCTGCGCGGCCGCGACGAGGTCGGTGTAGCTCGCCGTCCCGAAGATGGAGAACAGCGCGAACAGGCCGATGAGGAACCCGAAGTCGCCGACGCGGTTCGTGACGAACGCCTTGCGCCCCGCGAACGCCTTCGCCTGATCGGTGTACCAGAACCCGATGAGGAGGTAGCTGCAGAGGCCGACGCCCTCCCACCCGACGAAGGTGAGCACGAGCGAGTCGCCGAGGACGAGGGTGAGCATCGCCGCGACGAACAGGTTCAGGTACGTGAAGAACCGGGCGAAGCCCGCGTCGTCCTCGTGCGACATGTACGAGACCGAGTAGACGTGGATGAGCGTGCCGACGCCGGTGACGACCATGATCATCGTCCCGGAGAGCCGGTCGACGAGGAGGCCCCACGTGATCGAGACGATGGCGCGTCCGTCCGCGCCGCTCACCCCGAACCACGGATCGCCGCGGAACCGGAGCACCGTGTGCGGATCGCGGACGACCCACGAGAACGCGATGGCCGAGACGATGAACGACCCGACCATCACGCCGATCGCGACGAGCGCGACGTTTCCCCTACCGATCCGGCGGCCGAAGAGGCCGTTGAAGATGGCGCCGGCGAGAGGGAGGAGAATGATGGCCCACAAATAGGACTCTGCCGCTGCAGAGGATACGATCGGGGGCATAGGAGTGGGGCGAAGGATTACCTGCTTGCGCCCGCTTAGACAAGCCTCTTCTCCGTCGAAAACCGCCCGGAGTATGCAGACATGACCGCTCCAAAATCAGGCGACCCGGCGCCGCTCGCCGAGCTTCGCAAGCTGCCGAAGGCGGACCGGCTCCTCGAGGCGGCCGATCGGGCCGGGCTGCTCGCCCGGCTCGGGCGAGGACCGGTGATGGAGGCCGTCCGGGCGGATCTCGAACGGATCAGGAAGGCGGTGCTCGGGGGTGGGGTCTGCCCGACCCCGGAGGCGATCGAGGAGGCGCTCGTGGTCCGCCTCGCGGACGCCGCCCGCGGCACGCTCCGCCCGGTCGTGAACGCGACCGGGGTGGTCGTCCACACGAACCTCGGCCGGGCGCCGCTCTCCGACGACGCGATCGCGGCAATGCGCCGCGCCTCCGAGGGCTACACGAACCTCGAGTACGACCTCGGACCCGGCGAGCGCGGGGACCGGCACGTGCACGCCGAGGGAGCGCTCTGCCGGCTGACCGGCGCCGAGGGCGCGGTCGCGGTGAACAACAACGCCGCGGCGGTGATGCTCGCGCTCGCCGCGCTGATGGAGGCGCGTCCGTCCGGCGACGCGCCGGCGGACGGGCCGCCCGAGGTCGTCGTCTCGCGCGGGCAGCTCGTCGAGATCGGCGGCGGGTTCCGGATCCCCGACGTGCTGCGGCGCTCCGGCGCGGCGCTCGTCGAGGTGGGGACGACGAACCGGACCTACCTCGCCGACTACGCCGAGGCGATCGGGCCTCGCACGCGCATCCTGCTCTCGGTGCACCGCTCGAACTTCAGGCTGTCGGGGTTCACCCACGACGCGTCGCTCGACGAGCTCGTCGAGCTCGCGCGGGCGCAGGACCTCTGGATGGTGGACGACCTCGGCTCGGGCTCGCTCCTCGAGACCGCGCCGTTCGGCCTCGGCGACGAGCCGACCGTGCCGGTGCGCGTCCGCGCCGGCCCGGACCTCGTCTGCTTCTCGGGGGACAAGCTCCTCGGCGGGCCGCAGGCGGGGATCCTCGCCGGCCGCGGCGAGGCGATCCGGCGCGTGAAGCGCCACCCGCTCGTGCGCGCGCTGCGGCTCGACAAGGTGACGCTCGCGGCGCTCTCCGCGACGCTCGCCCACTACGAGCGCGGCGAGGCGACGGCGCGGATCCCGATCTGGCGCGCGATCGGGCTCGCGCCGGAGGCCCTGCGGGAGCGCGCCGAGGGGTGGCGGGCCGCGCTCGGCGAGGCGGGCGGGAGGTGCGAGGTGCGCGCGTCGCGCTCCGCGGTCGGCGGCGGCTCGCTGCCGGAGGTCACGCTCCCGACGTTCGTGCTCGCGCTGCCGGCGGGCGACGCCGACGGGCTCGCCGCCCGGCTCCGACGGGCGGACCCGCCGGTCGTCGCGCGCATCGAGGAGGACCGGGTGGTGCTCGATCCGCGCACGGTCATGCCGGGCGAGGACGACGCGATCGTGCGCGCGGTGCGCGCGGCGCTCGCGGGTCGAGGCGATCCGCTCGCGAACCTGGTCGAGGGCGAGGTCGAGGTCGACGACCGAGTCCAAGCCCAAGTCCACGTCCACGACGTGTCACTGCGCGGTCGTCGATCTACGGATTGAAGCGGTAGCCGACGCCGCGCACGGTCTCGAGGTGGCGGGGGTGGTCGGCGTCGTCGCAGATGTGCGCCCGCAGCCGCGCGACGAAGTTGTCCACCGTGCGCGCCGTCCCGAAGTAGCGCGACCCCCAGACCGCCTCCATGAGCTGCTCGCGCGAGAACACGCGGTCGGGGTGCGCGACGAAGTAGGCGAGCAGGTCGAACTCGCGGCTCGTGAGCTCGAGCTCCCTCCCCTTCACCCGCGCCTTGCGGGCGTCGAGGTCCACCTCGATGTCGCCCGCGCGCTTCACCGCGCGGTTCGGCCCGGTCTGGCCGCGCGAGCGCCGCCGCCGCAGCAGCGCGTCGATGCGGGCGAGCAGCTCCTTCAGGCCGAAGGGCTTCACCATGTAGTCGTCGGCCCCGAGGTGGAGCCCCGCCACCTTGTCCGACTCCTGCCCCTTCGCGGACAGGATGAGGACCGGGAGGTCGGGATCCTCGCTGCGGATCTCCCGCACCACCTCGAGCCCGCCGAGCCGCGGCAGCATCACGTCCACGACGACGAGGTCGGGCTTCTCGGTGCGGGCCATCGCGAGGCCGGTCTCTCCGTCCGACGCGGAGCGGACGAGGTACCCCTCCATCCCGAGGTTGAGCTGCAGGCCGCGGAGGATCGACGGATCGTCCTCGATGATGAGGATCTTCTCGGCCATCAGCGCGGCTCCGCGGCCGGGAGGGCGATCGTGAAGGTGGCGCCCTGGCCGACCTCGCTCTCGACGGAGATCTTCCCGCCGTGCGCCCCGACGATGTGCTTCACCATCGAGAGGCCGAGGCCGGTCCCCTCGATCGTGCGGGCGAGCGGGTCCTGCGCCCGGTAGAACTTGTCGAAGATCCGCTTGTGCTCCCGCCGCGCGATCCCCGGACCGTTGTCCGCGACGCGGATGAAGACGGTCGGCCCGTCGCGCGTCGCGCTGACCGTGATCTTCTTCTCGGGCCCGGTGTACTTGTGGGCGTTGTTGAGGAGGTTCAGGAGCGCCTCGCCGAGCGCGGAGGGGTCCGCCCAGATCTCCGGCAGCCCCGGGTCCACGCTCCGCGTCACCTCCGCCTCGCCGAGCAGCCGCTGCGGCTCGAACGCCTGGAGGGCCGCGTCCACGATCGGCTCGACCCGGTGCCGGTGGAGCTGGTAGCTGCGCTTCCCCGACTCCATGCGGGCCCAGTCGAGGAGGCGGTTGATGAGGGTGGAGAGGCGGGCCGTCTCCTCGGCGATGATCTCGAGCGCCTCCGACTGCCGGGCCGGGTCCTGGATCCGGCCGAGCTGGAGCGTCTCCACGAACATCCGGATCGACGTGAGCGGGGTCCGGAGGTCGTGCGAGACCTTGTTCACGAAGTCGGTCTGCAGCCTCGCCACCTGCGCCTCGCGGTAGAGCACGGCGAGCACCGCCGCGGTGCCGGCGACGGTGGTCGTGACGAGGGCGAGGATGAGCCCGCCGAACAGGTAGTCCCGCGCGACCGACCCGTACACGAGGATGAGCACGCCCACGGCGAGCATCAGCGCCGCGGGGACGAAGACGAAGGTGATGACGAGCGGGAAGACGCGCCGGAGCTTCACGGGAGGCCTCGGGACGAACGTATCTTAGCGGAGGCGCGGGCGATCCGCCGCCCGCGCCCCCTGCCGAGCACGTCTGGCCGCGTCAGGCCACCCCCGCTACGACGGGTGGCAGGCGAGGCACATGCCGTTGCTCGTCTTGCTCTCGCCGCGGTGCTTCCGCACGAACCGCGCCGGGTGCGGACCGTTCGGGTTACCGGACGAGAGCGACGCCGAGCCGCCGGACTGGTGGCAGCCGACGCAGTTCGCCGCGGCGCCCTGGTCGTGGCACCCAGCGCACGCGAGGATGTCGCGCCGGGCCGCGTCGCCGTGGAATTGACCGCTCCCCTTGTTCAACCAGCCCGCCGGGTGCGGATCGCGCAGGTTCTCCGAGAACTTCGTGAGCCCCTGCAGCTCGTGGCACGAGTCGCAGAACGGGGAGCCGTGGCACTTCCGGCAGCTCGCCGGATTCGCGCCGGCATCGATCATGTGCCGCGAGACGTAGTCGCCGCGGTGGATGAACGCCCGCTCGACCCGCTCCGGGTAGATCACCGACGGGCGCGCCGCGGTGGTCGCGGCCGCGTGGCACTCACCGCAGTAGGTCTGGTCGTGGCACTGCGCGCAGCTCTCCGCGGTCGAGCGCGCGAGCGCGCCGTGGGCGCGGAGCCAGTCGCCCTCGTGCTTGAAGGCGCTCTCGGGCTTGTAGCCGCGGAGCTCCTTGTGGCACGGCATGCAGCGCGCCTCGGCGAACTCCTGCTGGTGGTGGTGGCAGGACGTGCAGGTCTCCATCGGCGGGCGCTTCGGCGAGGTGTCGCCCGTCTCGGTCAGCTCGCGGTGGCACTTGCGGCAATCGCCGTTCACCTTCGCGAGGTGGTCGGCGTGCGAGAACGTGAACCGCGGGGGAGCGGTCCGCGCGGCGAGCTTCGCCTGCGGGTCCTTGTCGTGGCAGTCCGAGCAGGGCGCCTGCTTCGACGCGCCCGCCGGGATCGCGATGTGCCGCACGCCGGCCTCGAGCTTCGTCGCCTTCTCGATGCCCGCGTGGCACGCCGTGCACTTCACGTCGGCGTCCACGTGCGTCGCGTGGGGGAAGGTGTAGGCGGGCTGCGCCTCGGGGGCGCGCTCCGGCGAGAGCTTGCGGGAGCACCCCGCGCCGGCGAGCAGGACTGCGAGGACGATCGGGAGCTTCGAGTTCATCACCGGACCTCCGTCGACCGATAGGTCTGGTTGTAGACGAGCTTCGCCATCACGTCGAAGGACTGCTCGAGGAACGGCGTCATGCCCGCGCGGCCCGCGACCACGGCGCTGAAGCCCTTCACGAGCTCCACCCCGGCGGAGAGGGTTCCGGTGACGGCGGTGCTCTCGCCGTTCACCTTCTCGCGGAAGGCGTGGAAGAGCACGTCGGCCGCGGCGAAGTACCGGCCGAGCTGCTGGCGCCCGAACAGCCGCGTCCCGACGTACCCGTTCTCGAGCGCGTCGAGGTACAGGAGCTCGAGGCCGGCGACCGTGTGGCCGTGCTCCCACTCCGCCGACGCCTCCGCCTCGTGCCCGAGGTAGCTCGAGTCGGACTCCTGCTCTCCCGGCTCGAACTGCAGGTGGTACGTGAGGCCAAAGGTGAGGTCCTTGCCGAACGCGTACGTCGCGCCGGCGCCGACCAGGTTCCGCTCGGCCGCCGAGAACACCGAGAGGATCGAGTTCCGCGCGAGCAGCAGGTCGGGCGCGACGAAGCTCCAGTCCGCGTCCAGGTGGAGCTTGCGGCTCGCGTCCCAGCCGGCGCGGACCTGCGCCTCGGAGAAGCGCTCGTCGTAGAGGCTGTACGCGCCGAAGCCCGTGAAGCTGACGTCGCGGACCGGCCGCGCCCGGAAGTCGGCGCCGACCTCCCGCCGCACCGGGTCCCCGCCGTCCTCGACCACGTTCGCCGAGGCGCCGAGGTCGAGCCCGCGCCCTGCGACGCCCGGGATCGCGAGCGACCAGGCGAGGCGGCCGCCGTAGGCGAGATCGCCGCCGACCGGGTTCCAGCTCCGCAGCCCGTCGCGCGAGCCGAAGCGCTGCGAGACCGGCACGCCGGCGTAGCCGGAGACGCGGAGGCCGAGCGGCAGGGCCAGGATGGCCTCGCCGCCGTCGAGCTGGATCATCCGGGAGACCCCGGTCCCGACGTGCTCGCGGCCGACGCGCAGCGTGAGCCGCCGATCGAGGAGCCGTCCCTGCACGTAGCCGGTGACGATGTCGCCCGTGAGGCTCGACCCGGTGCCGTTGTCCCAGCGCCGGTCGGCGAGCTCGTACGACCCCCAGGTCGAGACGACGATCTGCAGGTCGTCGGCGACCGGGTTCCGCACGTTGCGTGCGGAGATGGTGACGATCTCGAAGGCGGGTGCGACCGTGTCGAGCTCGGGCTTCGTCCCCGTGCTGCCGCGCGTCTGCGGGCCCACGTTGAGGAGCGTCGTCGAGCTGACGTCGATCGTGTCGGCCCGGACCGACGCTGCGGCGAGACAGGCGGCCGCCGCGACGAGGAGACGTTTCGAGTGGTGCATCGGGCATTCCCTTCGCGGAGTGTCGCAATCCTGAGGCCGCGGCAGGATACCAGACGAGCGGTGCGCGGAAGCCGAAGATTGCGCCCTTCGCGGGGGGCGAGCCACGCGGCCGCCGCGCTCCCTGCTGGCGCTGCAAGTTCGCTCCCCGAAATAGGCAGGGGAGGCGAGCACCTGCTGCTCGCCTCCCCTGATGTGATTCGGTTGCGTCTAGGAGCGGCGAGGGGGGCCGGAGCCCACCCCGCCCGTCTCGCCTACTTGAACAGCGCCATCATCTTCTCGACCGTGGCGTCGAGAACACCGCCGACCTCCTCGAGGAGGTAGCCGAACGACTTCGTGTGCGCGTTCAGCATCTCGAGCGCAGGCGCGTTGTCCTCGGCGATCGCGTCGGCGCGGTGGCACGAGCCGCAGGCCCTCGAGCCAGGGCCGGCGACGTAGCTCGGCACCCCGCCGATCGCCCTGGTCACCGTGGCGTTCGTGTCCGAGGCGGAGAAGATGCCCGGCATCGACTTCGACTGGTGCGGCACCTCGTACATCCCCGGGTTGTGGCACGACTCGCAGTTCAGGATCGTGAAGTTCGGGAACGTGGACTCGACGTGGTGCTCGTACTCGAGCTTCTGGACCGAGTCGAGGAAGTCGACGTCGGCGAAGCCCTGCGCCTGGAACGAGTGGATCGCGTGGACGAAGGAGTCGATCGAGCGCGACTGCATCTCCAGGTGCCCAGCGCCGGTCATGGTCGTGTGGCAGAGCCGGCAGACGGCGACGTTCCCACCGCGATCACCGCTGTGGAAGGTCGTCCCGAGCGCGTCGTGGCACTTGTTGCACTTCGTCGGATCGACGATCTGCGCGAAGTGCCCATCGTCGAACTTCTTCGCGACGAGGTCGAACGTCCTCGACGGTGCGTTGAGCGCGACGGTCACGCCGTCGGCGTTCTTGAGAGCCGGCATGATGGCGATCTCCGCCCGCTTGACCTTGCCGTCGGCGATGAGCGGCGCCCAGTCGGCGAGGTACGCCCTCACCTCCCAGCTGCCGTTCGCCCCGGAGACCTTCATGAAGCGCGGGTTCGACGTGCCGACGGTCCACTCGAGGAGCCGCTTGCCCGCGGCGTCCTTGCCGTGCGGCGAGACCAGGAAGTCCTTCGTGTCCCAGCCGTAGAGCCCGACCATCACCGTGGGCGAGATGCTGCCGACGTCGAGCGGATCCGCGCCGGCGCCGCCGACCTCGGTCGCGCTGAACTTGATGGTGAGGACGGAGGTGGTGCTGAACGAGGCGTCGTCGATCGTGACGGGGAAGACGTCGGCGTACCTCGACGCCTCCGCCGCGTAGATCTTCTGGTCGTAGCCCTTGTGGATCGCGTTGAAGTTCGGAGCCGCCGTGCCGTTGTGGCAGCCGGTGCACGTGGTCGCGGTGCCGTCGTACAGGTGGTCCGTGACCGCGGCGCTGTGTCCCGCGGCGACCAGGATCTGCTTGAGACCGGGGGCGCGCTTGCCGGTGTCCGCCGGGCCCGTCACCGGGTGGCAGCTCTTGCACGTCGCCAGGGTGAAGTTCGCCGGCGTCAGGATCGAGCCCAGCTTGCCTTCATGGCACGTCACGCAGTTCGCCATGGACTGCGGATAGGCGAACTCCATCGCGTGCGACATGTGCACGTCGTTCATGATGCTGGCCTTGTACGCATACAGCGTCTTCTGCGCGGCCGTCGCGACGCCGTTCTGGTTGGCGAACGCGAGCGGGTCGTCGGCCAGGAGCTGCCAGCCCTGGTCGTTACCCGTCCTCGTGTCGTAGTGGCAGTTCTTGCAGGCCACGAAGTCAGGGAGGCCGGCGACCGTGGCCATCCGGTAGCCGTGCTTCCGGTAGGGAGCGCCGTGGCACTTCTCGCAGCCCGCGACGTTGGCCGTGGACACGTAGTCGATCGTGCCGAACGTCTGCCCGATGTTGACGACGTCCGAGTAGAGCTGCATGCCCTCGGAGGCGATCTTGTTGTCGGCGATGTACATGTAGACGACGGCGTCCGTCCCGGCAGCGGCAGGGTCGAAGGGCAGGCTGACCGTGGAGGCCACGGAGTACTGGCCGCCGCCGAGGCTGGTCGGGTTCGAGAACGAGAAGTTCTTGTTGAACTTCCGCGTCGCGCGGTCGTAGTTCACCGCGTAGAAGGTCTTCTGCTCGAGGCCGGCGAGCTTGGGGTCGACATACCCGACGCCGTCCTTCGTGATCGTGAAGGTCATCTTCGAGACCGTCGCGACCGTCTCGACGGCGTCGATCGCGAGGGTGTAGGCGGTCGCGTCGGTGTACGTGTTGTAGACGGCCTGGTGATTGGCGCCGGCAGTGGGGTGGCACCCGCCGCACGCTTCGGGCTGGGCGCTGTTCACGAGATCGCGACCATCGATGCCGGGCGCTCCCGGTGCTCCCGCTGTTCCATCGCTGCCCGAACAGCCTGCGAGCGCGAGCACGCCGGCGATCACGACACCGCCGAGACGCTTCATCTGATTCATCTTTGCTTCTCCAAAGTGGAAGGGGGGACTGCGCGCGTGGCGTCGTGCACGATTCGTGCGCTGCGGCGCGGCGATTTAGGCGCGACTTCCCTTCCTTTCCCGACACGCGAAAACGAATTGTTGCGCAGTCTTAGCGCTGCGCTCCGCGCTCGCTGACGCGCACTCCGGGTCCTGGCTCGCTGGCCGAAAGACACGCCTGCGCGCGCAGCCGCACCGTGGGCGCACGCCCTACACGCGACCGCCCTACGCAGCTTTTGCGGGCCGTAACGGTCCTGGGTAAACGGCCGTTGGTATGCATTTGATTACATCGGCTGGGTGAAATACCCCAGCCGTGCGCTAATTGGCGCACCCAACAGCGGCGGAACGCCTGCCTGGTTCGCCCCGCTCGTGCGCGCTCCCGCGCGGTGGGTGGAGGCTCGCCCGGAAGCGCGGCGCCTGCTTCGGCGATCGCACCAGGTCGCCCCGTCGCGTCGGCGGCGCGCTCGGCTCTCGCGTCCGCCTGACCCTGCTTCGCCGAGGTGATCACGCCTGTCCGGTACGCCCATCGGGGACGACGCTCGACCCGAGGCGCGAGGCCCGGCTCCCGTGAGGAGCCGAGTGCTCGCGCCGCTTTCCGAGCGGGAGGCTTCACGGTACATTCGCGACCGCTCGCGCCACCCGAACGGCGCGCCGAGGTCAGCCCCCATGAGACTCGTCCGCGTCGCACTCCTCGCCTTCGCCACCACCTCGATGCTCGCCGCGTGCGGTGAGGCGCGCGAGGTCGAGGAGGGACAGGGCGGCGCCCACGCGCTGCCGTTCCTGGTGCAGCACCCGGCCGCGGCGCGCAGCCGGATCGCGTCCTGCAAGGTCTGCCACGGCAACGAGTACAACGGCGGCTCCGCGGAGTCCTGCGACGCCTGTCACGGGACGTTCGGCTACGCCGGCTGGAAGACGAACTGCACGTTCTGCCACGGCACGCGCACGGCGCTGGCCCCGGATCCGGTCGCGAACGGCACGATGGTGGCTCCGCCGCAGAGCGCCGCGAACGAGGGCGAGCAGACGCCGGCGAACCCGAAGGTCGGCGCGCACCAGGCGCACCTCACGGCGGGGACGTTCGGGAACGCGCTCCTGTGCACGTCGTGCCACGCACCGGTTCCGACCGTCTTCCCCGGTTCGCTCGATCACGTGAACGGGACCGCGAGCCTCCAGTTCAACGCCCTGGCGAGCACCGGGGTCGCGACGCCGGCGTACACCGGGGGAGCGGCGGGGAAGTGCGCCGTCTACTGCCACGGCAACCCCGCGGCGCTCGGAGGCAACATGTCGCCCGAGTGGACGACCAGCACCGCCATCGCGTGCGGCTCCTGTCACTCGCTCGCGCCGGACTTCGGGGAGCACAAATTCCATGCCGGCAACCTCGGCCTCGCATGCGAGAAGTGTCACCCCGGGTACACGACCACCAGCGTGAACCTCGACACCCACCTGAGCGGCAACTTCGACGTGTCGGTCAACACGAGCGCGACCACGAAGATCTTCACGAACTCGACTTCCGGAGGCTCGGCTCCGGAGTGGCCGGCGACCTGTTCCGTTTGTCACACCAACCGGTAGTTCGATGAGGGCGGCGAGCGCTCCTCGCCGCCTCCGCTCGCCCTGAGCGCCTGCCGAGGGCGCCGCCTCAGCCGTGGAACGGCCGGTTCTCGCGCCCGAGCTCGACGAGAAGCGGCGCGGGCTCGAAGCGGTCCCCGAACTTCGCCCGGAGCCCCTCGACCTTCTCGAGCAGCGCGCGGGTACCGAGCGCGTCCGCCCACCGGAACGGCCCGCCACGGAACGGCGGGAAGCCGAGCCCGAACACCGCGCCGACGTCGCCGTCGCGCGCGCTGCGCAGGATCCCCTCGCCCAGGCAGCGGATCGCCTCGTTCACCATCTGCACGACGACCCGGTCCTCGACCTCGCGCGGATCGACCGGCTTCCGCGCCCGGCCGCCGGGGAGGAGGTCGTAGACGGTCTCGTCCACGCGCTTCTCCTTCTCGTCGTACGTGTAGAAGCCCTTGCGGTTCTTCCGCCCGAGCCGCCCCGCCGCGACGACGTCGTGGAGCGCGGCGGGGGGCGCCATCCGCGCGCCGAACGCGCCGTGGAGGATCTTGCCGACCTTCTCGCCGACGTCGATGCCGACCTCGTCGAGGAGCGTGATCGGACCGACCGGGAACCCGAACGCCACGACGGCGCGGTCGATCGCGTCGATCGCCGCTCCCTCCGCGAGGAGGTGGGCGGCCTCGTTCATGTACGGCCCGATGATCCGGCTCGTGTAGAAGCCGGGGCCGTCCCCGACCACGATGACGGTCTTCCCCTGCTTCTTCCCGAGCGCGACCGCAGTCGCGGTCGCCTCCTTCGAGGTCCGCGGCGTCACGATGATCTCGAGGAGCGGCATCTTCTGGACCGGCGAGAAGTAGTGCATCCCGAGGACGTCCTCGGGGCGCCGCGAGCCTTCCGCGATCTGGGCGATCGGGATCGAGGAGGTGTTCGAGGCGAAGATCCCGTGCCGGTTCACCGCCTCGAACGCGCGGACCATCTGCTGCTTCAGCGCGAGGTCCTCGAACACCGCCTCGATGACCACGTCCACGTCGGCGAACCCCGACCAGTCGGTCGTCGCCGTGACGAGCCGCATCTTCTCGAGCCGCTCGAGCGGGTCGATCGAGCGCCGCTTCACGCGCTCGTCGAAGACGGCCCGCACCGCCCCGATCGCCTTCGCCGCGGCGAGGTCGTCGCGCTCGCGCACGCGGACCGGCACGCCGGCGTTCGCGGTCACGTAGGAGATGCCGCTCCCCATGAGGCCGCCGCCGAGCACCCCTACCCGCTCGACCTTGCGCGCCTTCACCGCCGGGTCGCCCGTGCCGTTGTCCTTCTTGAGCGCGGTCGTCGCGAAGAAGATCTCCATGAGCCGGCGGGCGACCGGCGAGACGGCGAGCTCGCCGAAGAGCCGCGCCTCGTTCTCGAGGCCGCGCGCCAGGCCGTGCTTCATCCCGTACTCGACCGCGTCGAGCGCGCGCAGCGGCGCCGGGTAGTGTCCCTTCGTCTTCGCGAGCAGGAGCTTGCGCGCCTGGCGGAAGACGAGCTCGCGGCCGAGGAAGTTGTCCTCGAGCGCGAACGCGGTGACCTGCGCCGCCGCGCCCTTCCGCTTCGGCCGCGCGCGGCGGAGCGTACCGGCCGCCAGGGCGAGCGCCCGCGCCCGCGCGACGTCGAGGAGCAGCGCGGGCGGCACCGCCTCGTCGACGAGCCCCACCTTCGCGGCCTTGCGCGCCTTGAGCGTCTTCCCGGCGAGGATCAGGTCGAGCGCCGCCCGGACGCCGATGAGCCGCGGCAGCCGCTGCGTCCCGCCGCCCCCCGGGATGAGGCCGAGCTGCACCTCCGGCTGGCCGATCTGCGTGCGCGCGTCGTCGCTCGCCACCCGGTAGCGGCAGGCGAGGACCCACTCGCACCCGCCGCCGAGGCAGGCGCCGTGGATCGCCGCCACGATCGGCTTCGGAAACCGCGCCACCCGGTCGAAGACCGCCTGCCCGTCGCGCGCGAGCCGCTCGGCGGCGGCGGCGTCGGTGACGGTCTGCATGAGCTCGATCTTCGCGCCGGCGACGAACCCCTCCGGCTTGCCGCTCGCGAGCACGAGCGCGTCGACGGCGGGGTCGCGCTCGAGCGCGTCGAGGAGCCGGACGAACTCGAGCATGAGCTCGGGGTGCACGGTGTTCACCCGCTCCCCGGGGTCGTCCACGAGGAGCGTCGCCACGCGCCCGGCGGTCTCCACGCGGAAGAAGCGCGCCTTCGCCGGCTCGATCGCCTCTGCGTTCACCATCGCGGTTCCCTCGGTCACGGCCCTCTCCTCGCTTTGGCCCGGTCTCACTCGCGCTCCAGGACGAGCGCCGCGCCGAGCGCGCCGGCGGCGCAGACCGTGAGGAGCGCGTGCTGTCCCTTGCGGCGGCCGAGCTCGCGCAGCGTCTGCAGGATCATCCGCGCGCCGGTGGCGGCGAACGGGTGACCGAGGGCGATCGAGCCGCCGTTCACGTTGAGCTTCGCCGGGTCCACCTCGCCGAGCGGCTCGGCGCGGCCGAGCTCCTTCTCCGCGAACGCCTTCGACGCGAACGCCTTCAGGTTCGAGAGCACCTGGGCGGCGAACGCCTCGTGCATGTCGACGAGGTCCATGTCGCGCAGGCGCAGCCCGGCCCGGTCGAGCGCGACCGGCGCGGCGTAGGCGGGGCCCTGCAGGAGCTGGTCGCGCGGGTCGAGCGCCGCGTACGCGTACGCCTTCACGAACCCGAGCGGCACGATCCCGAGCGCCTTCGCCTTCTCCTCGCTCATGAGCACGAGCGCGGCGGCGCCGTCGGTCAGCGGAGAGGCGTTGCCGGCGGTGATGGTCCCGTAGCGGCGGTCGAACACGGGGCGGAGCTGGCCGAGCGCCTCGGGGGTCGTGTCCTTGCGGACCACGTTGTCCTTCGCCGAGACCTTGTCGTACCGCGGGGGCACCGGGACCGGCATCACCTCGCCGTCGAACTTGCCCGTGTCCCACGCCGCCGCGGCGCGGGCGTGGCTCTGCCAGGCGAGCTCGTCCTGCGCCGCGCGCGAGATCCCGTTCTTCTGCGCCATGAGCTCGGCGCTCTCGCCCATGGTGAGCCCGGTCGTCGGCTCCTTCAGCGCGGGCGGGACGGGGGTGAAGTCCTTCGGCCGGAGCCGGGAGAGGATCTTCGCCCGGTCGCCGAGCGTCTTCGCCCGCGAGACGTCCACGAGCGCCTGCGCGAGGGAGTGCGACGCGAAGATGGGCGCGTCGGAGGTCGACTCGGCGCCGCCGGAGATGGCGCAGTCGGAGTGGCCGAGCCCGATCTGGTCGGCCGCGTCGGTGGTCGTCTGGATCGAGGTCGCGCACGCGCGCGAGACGGTGTGGGCCTGGACGTTCCGCGGGAGCTGCGTGCGGAGCACCATCTCCCGCCCGACGAGCGTCACCGTGGTCGACGGGATCACCTGCCCGAACACGAGCGAGTCGAACTCGCTCGGCGAGATGCCCGAGCGCACGACGAGCTCGTTCACGACGAGCGCGCCGAGATCGACCGCGGTGAGGTCCTTGAAGTCGGTGCCCGCCTTGACGAACGGCGTCCGCAGCCCCGCCACCACCGCAGCGCGGCGACCCGCCGGCAGGGATCCATTCGTGGCCATGGGGGTCAGCTCCTGATTCGGGAATCGATGGGCTTCTCCCGGGTGATCTATGGGTCATGGCGCACGGCGTCAACCCTCGCGTGGACCGCCCCCGGGAGGGCAGCGGCCTCGGCGGCCTCCCCCGTTGCCCCTTGCGTCGCCCCCCCGGCCCGGACGAGCATCGGGACATGAAGCGCTCCCGCGAGCTGAAGCCGCTCTCGAGCGAACACCACCAGGCGCTGCTCGTCGCGTTCCAGCTGAAGAAGGGGCTCGCGGGGCACGCCGAGTCGGCGGGCGCGCCGAAGGACCTCCCCGGGCTGCTCGCGCTCGCGCGGCGCTTCGAGGAGCAGATCTTCCGCCCGCACACGCGCGCAGAGGAGGACCTGCTCGGCCGGTTCATCCAGGCGGCGGACATGGAGCGGCTGCGCGCCGAGCACGGCGAGATGACGCGCCTGCTCGAGCTCGCGCGGACCGCCCGCCCGGGCGACCTCCGCGCGCAGCTCGGCGCGTTCGCGGACCTGCTCGAGCGGCACGTGCGGTGGGAGGAGCGCGAGCTCTTCCCGTACGCGGAGGGCCACGTGGACGAGGCGACCCTCGCCAACATCGGGGGCGAGCTCGAGAAGCGGCTCGTCCTCGCGCGCTCGGACGCGAAGAGCGCCCGCCGCTAGCGGCCGCGTCACTCCGCCTCGGCCGCTCCGCCGCTCCGCGCGACGTCCTCGCCGCGCACCTTCGCGGGGTCCATCCCGCGGGCCCGCTTCGTCATCTGCTCGAACAGCGCGTCGTACGGCGGCGCCGCCCCCTTCATGAAGCGCAGCGGGTTCACGCGCGCCACCACGAACGCCTTGAGGTACGGCGAGTCGAAGCCGCGCTCCTTCAGCCGGGCCACCGCCTCCGAGACCGCGTCGTCGAACGCGAGCAGCACCTGCGCCCGGCGCTCGCGCTCGGCGAGCGCCTTCGACAGCCGCTCGTCCAGGAGCCCGTCCACCTTGCGGAGGATGGGCGCGTACGCCCCTCCCGAGAGGCGCGGGCGCTCCTCGTACGCGAACCCGAGCGTGACGAGCGCCGCCTCCTCGAACTCGAGCGCCATCTCGGGCTCGCGCGGATCGAGGGAGCCGGCGAGGTCGCGGTACATGCGCACCACCTCGATCGCCTTCTCGCGCAGGTTGTGGGCCTTCTCGATGTTGAGCGCGAGGATCTGGTACGCGACGGAGCGCTCCGGCACGAGCAGCGCGAGCACGCTCCGGGCGCCGAGCTCCTTCAGCGCCGTGAGCCGGTGCCCGCCGTTCGGGGTGAGGTAGCCCTCCCCCTCGCGGATCGCGACGATCGGGTCGAGGTAGCGCTTCGTCTTGTCCATCGCGAGGGTGAGCTTGCGGACGTGGGCGTCCGAGACGTCGCGCTGGAACGGCGTCCGCTCGACCTTCTCGACGGGGAGCGCGACGAAGAGCAGCGGGTGCCCGCCGAGCGGCTCGCGGTAGGCGGCGAGCACCGCCCCGCCGTCCGCCTCGACCTGCCGCGCGAGCGCCTCCACCTCCGCGGGGCGCTCCGTCAGCGCGAGCTCGGGGGGGAGGAGGCCCGTGGGCAGGAGCTTCACGCCCTTGCGGGCGCGGGGGCGGCCGGTCTTCGTGATGGGACGCTTCTTCTGGGCCATGCCGCATCTTAGTGCTCGGCGCAGGCCGGGAGCCCGTCGCGTGGCCGCGCCGCGAAGGGGCGCCCCGGGGTCGAGGGCCGAGCGCGCGGGTTCGCCCCGTGCAGGGCGGCCGCGGCGTACTAAGATCGCCCGGTGATCGACGTCCACGGCCTCTCGAAGCACTACCAGGTGCACCGGCGCCCGCCGGGGCTCGGCGCCGCGCTGCGCTCGGTGTTCCGCCGGCGCTACGACACCGTGCGGGCGGTGGACGGGCTCGACTTCTCGGTCGGTGAAGGAGAGCGGGTGGGCTTCCTCGGGCCGAACGGCGCGGGCAAGACCACGACCCTCAAGATGCTCTCCGGGCTTCTGCACCCGACCGCAGGCGAGGTGCAGGTGGCCGGGCACGTGCCGCGCCGGCGCGAGGCCGCATTTCTGAAGAAGATCACCCTCGTCATGGGCCAGAAGCAGCAGCTCATCTGGGACCTTCCGCCCTCCGAGACGTTCGCGATGAACCGCGCCATCTACGAGATCCCGCGGGCGGAGTTCGACGAGACGCTCGCCGAGCTCGTCCGGCTCCTCGAGCTCGCGGACCTCGTGCAGAAGCCGACCCGGCAGCTTTCGCTCGGCGAGCGGATGAAGTGCGAGCTCGCGGCGGCGCTCCTCCACCGGCCGCGCGTGCTCTTCCTCGACGAGCCGACCATCGGCCTGGACGTCTCGATGCAGGCGACCGTCCGCGGCTTCGTGCGCTCGTACAACGAGCGGTTCGGCGCCACCGTGCTCCTCACGAGCCACTACATGGAGGACGTGGTCCAGCTCTGCCCGCGCGTCATCGTCATCGACCGAGGCCGGCTCATCTACGACGGCGACCTGCGCGCGCTCTCGCACAAGATCCGCCCGGGCAAGCGGATCGTGGTGCGGTTCGCCGAAGGAAACGGCGCGGCCCCGACCGCGCAGGACCTCGCCCGCTTCGGCCAGGTCATCGCGGCCGAGCCGGGGCAGGCGACGATCCAGGTCGCCGCCGACGAGGTCTCGGGCGCGGTGGCGCGGCTGCTCGGCGCGCTCCCGGTGGCGGACCTCACCGTGGAGGACCCGCCGCTCGAGGAGGTCATGTCCGAGCTGTTCCGCTCCTCACGCCACGCGGACGGGGTGGGCGCGCTCGCCGGCTCCTGACGTCTGCACGCGCGAGCGGTTCCTGCTCGGCGCGGCACGGGATCACGGTGCAGGTGTTGACGCACGGTGACGCACGGTCGCGCCGGGCGTGACGACCGGGCCGCGCTCAGAATACCCGGCCGAAGATCGCCTTCGCGAGGAGGTGGGGCCCGGGGGCGTCGGTGAGCGCGCCGCCCACGCCGAGGTTCAGCTCCCAGGGCGATGCGAGCACGGGCGATCCTCCGGGCGGCTGGCGCGCGCGGCACGAGGTCGATGACGGCGAAGGCGAGGTGCTCCTGGTCCGCCGCGGGGAGCAGGTCGGCGGCGAGCCCGAGGCTCGCGTAGTACTCCGCCCCGACCGCGAAGCCGAGCCTGGTGTCGAACGAGACCTTCCCGCACGGCTGGAGCTCCGGGCGGAACCGGTCCGGACCGGAGAGCGCGTATCCGACGTTCGGGTTCACGGACAGGAGCCAGCGCCCGCCCCGAACCCCAATGATGGGCCGCAGCTCGTTCGCCCACCGGTCGGGCTCCACCGCGCCGGGGACGTTCGAGACCTCGACGTTGAGGCCGAGGAAGATCGGCAGACCGAGCCGCTCGGGCACGACGAGCTTCGCGCGCCCCTTCACGCCCGCGAACCGGCGCTCGCCCCCCGGGGCGGCGAGGAACTGGACGTAGGCCCCGAGCTCGAGCCATTCGGTGACTCCGATCGCGGGCTCGAGCGTCAGCCGCCCCACGTGGTCGGGCGGGACCTGGCCGGGGAACTCGGGCGTGCGCGTGCCGCGCATCGTGTAGTTGACGTGAGCCTCGAGGCCGAGCTGGCCGGGTTCGTTCACGTCGGCCTCGTAGACCTGGATCTCGAAGCGGTCGACGGCGCCGGCCGGCGCGGCGCAGGCGAGGAGGGCGGAGACGAGCGCGGCTCTTCGGGCGGGCATGCGCGAGCCTGCCACCCGCGGCGCGCAGGGGCCAAGGTTCCGCTCGGGGCGTTCGGGAGCCGCGTGTCCCGCGCTCAGCGCCTCGAGGGCTGGAAGGGGCAGGTGTCGCCGAGGCACTCGGCGTTGCGTCGCCGTCCACTCGCAGGCCGGACCGCGCGCGGGGAGCGCAACCCCGAGGTGCTCCTTCGCGAAGCGCGCCGCGGCCAGGATGGAGAGGAAGGAGTCGCGCTTGCAGCAGCGAGCGCCGTTCGTCCGCGAGACGACGTCGAGGGCGCGGGCGGTCATTCGATTGGAGAGCCCGCGGGCGGGTCCGTCGAGCGGGGTCGAGCCGGTCGCGAGGGCCACGAAGATGCCGGTGCCGATCCCGGCGCCGCACGCGCCGTGCAGGCCGCAGAAGCCGCCGAGGACCGGCTCGGAGCGGCGGCGCGCCTCCGCGATCCGCTCCGCCTTGCGCCCGGGCTCGCCGCGCGCGTTGCACCAGGCGGCGAGGAGGACGGCCGGGACGAGGAAGTGGTGCTCGGGCCCGTGCAGCTTCACCGAGGGGTGGCGCATGAGCCGGACGGCGAGGGCGATGGGGTCGCGCTCGGCGGAAGCGACGCAGGTCGACTCGATGACGTCCTTCGCGGGCGCCGCGTGGCAGGCGTCGCAGACGTGGTGGCCGGCGACGCAGCGGGCCGCCGAGTCCCGCCCGGCGCCGCAGAGGGCGCAGCTCATCCGCTCGCTGGCGGCGAGATAGACGAGGCGGTCGCCGCAGACGAGACAGCCGCTGGAGGGGGGCGTGGAAGGAGTCATCGACGTCTCTTCGAGCCGCGGTACCGCCTGGTGGATTCAAGCGGTCGCCGGAGAGCGGCCGGACGGGGACCTGTCACCGCTCCGGGCGGGGGCGCGAAAGGGAGCGGAACGGAGGTCAGGCCGGGCCCGGGTCCCCGCCCGCCGGACGCGGGCGCTCGCCAGCGGGGACTGCCCGTCCCGCCTCGGCGACGACCTTCACCTCCGACGCCTCCCCGAGCGCGACCCCGTCGCCGCGCGGCTCGCCGCCCGTCACGAGGACCACGTCGCCCCGCAGGAGCGCGCCGAACCGCCGGTTCGCGTCGGTGACGTGCTTCTCCTGCAGCGAGAGCCCGACCCGCCCCTCCGGGCCACAGCCCATGTAGCGCAGGCGGCCCTTCGACGGCAGCGGCTCGGAGACGATCCGGAAGACGCGGCCGGCCGGCGGCTCCGGCCACGCCTCTCCCTTCGGCGCGAGCACGAGGTAGCTCATCTTCACCGCCTCCTTGCGGAGGCCGGCGGCCTTGCCGATCTGCGCGACGAGCGGCGGCGGCGCGATCCTCCGCTCCGCGTGGCACCAGTCCGTCTCCCGCGCGAGCGCCGGGCACGGGCCGCGGAAGAGGCAGGGCGCGCGGACGGCGAAGCCGCGCGCCACGAGGAGGTCGCGGAGGCGGAGCAGCGCGCGCGAGGTGTCGCGGAGCGCCGGCTCGACGACGAGGAGCGAGCCGCCCGGGGCGAGGAGCGCCGCGGCCTCCTCGAGGAGATCGGCGCGGCGCGCGTCGGCGTCGGCCCCCTGGAACAGCTCGTTCACGACGTGGCCCATCGTGACGAGGTCGAACCGCCGCTCCGGCGCGAGCTCCGCGAGCGGCCTCGCCTTCGAGGGATTCCACTCGCGCGTCGCGATCGGCTCACCCGCCTCCACGCCGAGGGCGCGCGCGGTGGCGAGCGCCCGCGCGGACCGGTCGGCCGCGACCACCTCGGAGGCGCCCGCGTCGAGCGCGGCGAACGCGATCGGGCCGGGGCCGCTCCCGAGGTCGAGGACCGTGCGCGGCCGCCGCGGCAGCTCGGAGATCGTGCCGCGCGCCTGCAGGTACGAGATCGGCCAGTAGAAGAGGAGGTAGGCGCCGAGCAGCCGCTCCTCGTCCATGTAGCGGGCGCCGGCGAGCTCGCGCTCGCGCGTGAGCCCGCGGGAGAGCCGCTCGACCGCCGCCCGCGACCTCGCGCAGCTCGTCGGGCGCGAGCAGGTCCGGCGGCGGGCGCCCGCCGCTCGCCGGGCCGGGCGGCGGAAAGCGCGCGCGCGAGCCGCGCCGGCCGGGCGCACGCGGCGGCGCGGCGCCCGGCCGCGCGCGGCGCGTGGCGCGCCACGTCGAGAGGAGGCGCGGGATCCAGCGGGCGAGATCCTGGGCGGCGTCGGACACGGGCGGCCGTTGTAACCCGGCCGCGGCGCTGCGTCAGCGTTCCCGGACCGTCACTGCTCCCAGCCGCCGGTCGCGGTGTCGAGGTCGTCGACGAACTGGAGCCCGGGGACGCGACGCGCGTCCACGTGACGGCGTCAGGTCGCGATCGCGGTCGCGAGCGCCTCGCGGGAGGTGGGCGCCCGGGCGGCGACGAGCGCGCGCGCTGCGTCCACCTGGCCGAAGATGCCCCAGAGCAGGACGCCGCGCACCCGGTCTCCCTCGAGGTAGTAGACGACCCCCTCGCGGAACGGGCGTCTTCCACGACACGACCGTGTCGAGCCGCGCGTCGAGCCGCCCGACCGCCTCGTACCCGAGGTCGAACAGGTCCGAGTAGAAGAACGGCAGGTGGTCGTACAGCTCGCCCGCGCCCGCCATGTTGCGGCCGGCGAGCCGCCCCATGGTGAGCGCCGCGTCCTCGTGCTCGACCCGGATCGGCCCGCCGAGCGGCGCGCAGGGGAAGCGAGCGACGTCGCCCGCCGCGAACACGCCCGGCGCGCTCGTCTCGAGCCGCGCGTCCACGACGATGCCGTCCTGGCAGCGGAGCCCCGCCGCCTCGGCGAGCCGCGGTCTCGGGCACGATGCCGAGCCCGGCGACCACCGCGTCGGCGAGGAGCTCCTCCCCGCGGCCGGTCCGGACGACCGTCGCGTCGCCGCGCGGCTCGACCGCGGCGACCGTCTCCCCGGCGAGGACGCGCACGCCCTTCTCGCGGAAGGTGCGGGTCAGGTGCGGCGGCGAGCGTCGCCGGGTAGACGCGCGACCCGATCGCCTCCTCCGGGAAGATCATCGTCACCTGCCTGCCCGGACGAGGCGAGCGCCGCCGCGATCTCCGAGCCGATGAAGCCGCCCGCCGATGACCGCGACGCGGCGGCCCGGGGCGGAGTGCAGCCGGCGGTAGTCGGCGAGCGTGCGCAGGTAGACGACGCGGTCGCCGCCCGATCGGCAGCCGCCGCGGCGTTCCGCCGGTCGCGAGGAGGAGGCGCTCGTAAGCGGTGGACGTCCCCCTGGTCGTCGCGCACCTCGCGGGCGATCGGGTCGAGCGCGAGCGCGCGCCGGCCGGTGAGGAGATCGAGCCCCTGCACGTCCGGCAGCCAGACGCTCTGCTCCGACTTGCCGAGCCACAGCCCCTTCGAGAGCGGCGGCCGGGCGTAGGGGCGGTCGGCTTCCGCGGAGAGCATCGTGATCCTCCCGCGCGCGTCCACCTCGCGGATCGCCGCCGCCGCGGCGTGCCCGGTCATCCCTCCGCCCACGATCAGGTACTCGGTCTCGCGCATGAAGCCTCCGCGTCATGGATGCGCCAGTTCGCGGCGGCGTTTCGCGTACCCCCTCGGGTGAGAGCGGTCGAGCGGCGCCTCGCTCGACGCGGTCACGGCAGCGGCACCTCGATGCACCATCCCGTCCGCGGCGACGTCGAGCGCGCCCGGGTACTCGGCGCGCGCCTGCTCGACGAGCGGACCGAACTCGCGGTCGTAGCGCGTGGAGAGGTGCGTCAGGACGAGCCGCGCCGCCCCCGCCTCCCGGGCGACCCGCGCCGCCTCGCGCGCGGTCGAGTGCATGGTCTCCTCCGCCCGCGCCTGCTCCGCGTCGCCGAAGGTCGAGTCGTGGACGAGGACGTCGGCGCCGCGCGCGGCCTCGACGGTCCCGGCGGCACGGTCGGGTGTCGCCGGTCACGACGACGCGCCGCCCGCGCCGCGGCGCCTCGACCACCTCGTCCGGCCGGACGAGCCGCCCGCCCTCGAGGGTCACCTCGTGCCCGTGCTGGAGCGCGCCGAAGAGCGGGCCCTTCGGCACGCCGAGGGCGGCGGCCTTCTCCGGGTGGAAGCGGCCGGGCCGCTCGTCCTCGACGAGCGCCCACCCGACCGCCGGGATGCGGTGGTCGGTCTCGAACGCGACCATCGCGCAGCCGTCGCGCGCGGACGACGCTCGCCGGGCGCGACCTCGTGGATGCGGACCTCGAAGGCGAGCTTCTCGGTGCCGGTGAAGAGCATCACGTCGAGGAGCCGCCGCGCCGGGCGCGGCCCGTACACGTCGAGCGGCAGCCTCGCGCGCCGAGCATCGAGAGCGTGCGCAGGAACCCGATCGCGCCGAGGTAGTGGTCCGCGTGGAAGTGGGTGAAGAAGATCGCGTCCACGTCGAACCCGGTGCCGAACCGGATCATCTGGCGCTGCGTGCCCTCCCCGCAGTCCACGAGGAAGAGCTCGCGCTCGCGCCGCACCGCGAGCGCGGAGAGGTTCCGCTGGATCGTCGGCTGGGCCGCCGAGGTGCCGAGGAAGGTGAGGCGGAGCATCGGG
Organism: uncultured delta proteobacterium; assembly: GCA_963736795.1. Taxonomy (GTDB): domain Bacteria; phylum Myxococcota; class Myxococcia; order Myxococcales; family Anaeromyxobacteraceae; genus Anaeromyxobacter. Next base: position 198,788 of record CAVTRF010000007.1, read on the forward strand.
CGGAATCTATTACTTCTCGGGCACTTCGTGCGCCTGCCGTGAGCGCCGGTGCCGGCGCTCGCTGCGGCGGCGGGCCCTACGCCGATCCGCCCCGAGCGAGCGCAGCCGGCGGAGCGCCGGCGCGCGCCACGCGACGAGGCCGACGGTGACGAGCGTCATCGCGCCCCCGAACACCACCGACGGCGACCGTCCCGAGGAGGCGCGCCGCGACGCCGCTCTCGAACGCGCCGAGCTCGTTCGAGGAGCCGATGAAGAAGGAGTTCACCGCGGCGACCCGCCCCATCCGCTCATGCGGCGTCTCGAGCTGCACGAGGGTGGAGCGGAGCACGACCGAGACCGAGTCGAGGGCGCCGCCCGTCGCGAGCAGCGCGAGCGAGAGCGGGTAGGAGCGCGACAGCGCGAAGGCGATCCAGGTGACGCCGAAGGCCGCGACGCTCCAGAGGAGCGCCGCCCCCGCCCGGCGGAACGGGCCCGAGCGCGCCATCGCGAAGGACATCAGCGACCGAGCCGACCGCCGGCGCGGCGCGCAGGAACCCGAACCCCACCTCGCCGACCGCGAGCACGTCGCGCGCGAAGATGGGGAGGAGCGCGCTCGCGCCGCCGAACAGGACCGCGAAGAGGTCGAGGCTCATCGCCCCGAGGAGGAGCGGCTGGCGGAAGACGAAGCGGACGCCGTCGGTCAGCTCCGCGACGAGGTGGCCCGGGCCGGCGGGCCGGCGCGGGCGCGGCGCGATCGCGGCGAGGCCGAGGAGCCCGACCCCCGAGAGCAGGACGACGACCGCGTAGGCGAGCCGGGGGCCGCCGAGCGCGATGAGCCCGCCGCCGAGCGCCGGCCCGACCACCATCGCGGCGTGAAAGATCGAGGAGCGCCAGGTGGCGGCGTTCAGGTAGTGCTCGCGCGGCACGAGCTCGGCGCCGAGCGCGGAGGTGGTCGGGCGGAAGAAGGCGCGGCCGAGCCCGGCGAGCGCCTGGGCCGCGTAGAACGGGAGCGCGGAGCGCGGCGTCCCGAGCGACAGGACGAGGAGCCAGGCGCCGCTCGCGGCGACGACGACGAGCGTCGCGGCAGAGAGGGCGCGCCGGTCCACCCGGTCGGCCACCCAGCCGCCGACGAGCGTGAGCGCGAGGAACGGCACCGCCTCCGCGAGGCCGACGAGGCCGAGCGAGAGCGGGTCCCCGGTGAGCGCGTACACCTGCCAGCCGAGCACGGCGCTCTGGATCTGCGTCGCGACCTGCACCGCCCCGATGCCGACGAGGAAGGCGCGGTACTCGCGGAAGCGCAGCGCGGCGTACGCGTCAATCTCAACGGGGGGACGCGGTGAGGCTGCGCCCCCCCGAGCCCCCCGCTCGCTCCCGGGCAGCCTCATCCGGCTGCCCCTGCGCTCGCCCGTGGCGGCGAACGGAGTGAGGCTGCGCCCCCCCGAACCCCCCGCTCGCTCGAGATCTGCACCCGCGGCGAAGCCGCGCTCATCTCTGGGGGCCCCCTGGGGGGCCGGGGCAGCCTCATCCGGCTGCCCCTGCGCTCGCCCGTGGAAGCGAACGGAGTGAGGCTGCGCCCCCCACTGCCCCTGCGCTTGCGCTCGCCGTCATGAGCTCGCCGAGGTGTACCGGCCGATGGAGCGGAGCCAGACGACCCGCGAGAAGGTCGCGAACGCGACCGCGCCGGCGAGCGCCGCCGCGGCGTCGAGGGGGCCGAAGTCCTTCCCGAGCAGGGCCCGGGCCGGGAAGGTCGTCATGATCGCGAGCGGCACGACGAAGGTGAAGACCGCGCGGAGGGCGCCGCGGAACACGTCCGCGGGCCAGCGCGCGGCGTCGAAGATCGAGACGAACAGGTAGGAGAGGTTGTCCACCTTGACGACGAAGAACGCCGCGGAGACGACCAGGATCCAGAGCGAGTAGAGGATGAGCGCCGCGCAGCCGAGGAGGAGCACCGCCGCGAGGACGTGGGCGGGCGACGGCCAGCGGCCGAGCCGGTGGAACGCGACCCAGAACACGCCCAGGCCGCCGACGACGTCCACGATGCGCCAGGGCTGGAACTTCTGGGTCGAGACGAGGAACTGCGCGTCGGCCGGCTTCAGGAGGACGAAGTCGAGCGTGCCCTTGCGGATGTGCTCGACGACGCTCGCGAGCGACGGGTTCACCGCCCCCTCGAGCACCCCCTTCATCACCATGAACCAGCCGATGACGACGAGCGCCTCCTCGAAGCTCCAGCCGGCCACCGACGCGCGGTTGCCGTAGACGACGAGGAGCGGCACGAGCCCCCACGCCGTCCAGAACAGGGCGAGCCCGCCCTGGACGAGGAAGTCGAGCCGGTACTGCATCGCGACCGTCGCGGACGCGCGGAGCTGGATCGCGAGGAGGCGGAGGTAGCGGAGCATCGGCGGGGAGAGCGTAACCCGGCGCGGCGCGGACCGCCGCCCACGCGTGCGCGCGGCGCCCGGGGCGACGTCACCCGCCGAAGGCGGCGAACCTCCGGAGCCCCGCCCGCCAGACGAGCCGGGCCGCGAGCGCGAGCCCGCCGACGAAGGCCCACTGGATCGCGAGCTCGCCGAGCGCCGCGCCGCGCGGCGTGAGGCCCGTCACCATCTCGACCGGGAACGCGAGCATGTAGCGGAACGGCAGGAAGCGCGCGGTGACCTCGAGCCAGCGCGGGAAGAGATCGAGCGGCAGCAGGTACCCGGAGAACACGCCGAACAGGCCGAGCCACACCTCGAAGAGCGCGCCCGACGACTCGACCCAGAAGGCGAGCGCGCCGATGACGGACATCGCGAGGAAGGTGATGAGCCACGCGCCGACGATCGCGACCGGGAAGAGCACGAGCACGACCGGATCGCGCGAGAGCCGCTCGCCTCCGGTCGCGAGGAGCGCGCCCGCGGCGATCGGGACGACCGCGACGAGCCGGAGCGGCATCGCGCCGACGTTCTCCGCCGCGTACGCGACGAGCGGGTGGATGGGCCGGAGGAGCCGGGAGGCGAGCGTCCCCTGGCGGATCTCGAAGTTCACCTCCCAGATCACCCAGGCCCCCGTCATGAGCCGGACGACGAGCGCGGCGAGGTAGTAGGCGGTGAGGTCCGCCTGGCGGTACCGCCCGATGGGCGCGTCGCGCGCGACCGCGCTCATGAGCGCGAGCATCACGAGCGGCATCGTCGTGGAGAGGAGCCATACGAGCATCTCGGCGCGATAGGCGACCGCCTCGGCGAAGCCGACGCGGACGAGGGTCGGGACTGCGCGGAGGGCGCGGCGCACGCCGTGAGGGTAACCCGGGCGAGGGGTCGCCGCCGCGACGTTCCGGTGCCCGGCGCGGACGGTGCGCCGGTGCTATGCGATCGGGCATGGCGAAGGCGCACGAGCTGAACGCGGTCCTCCTGTCGCGGGAGGAGTGCGCCCCCGGCCTCGTCGTGCTGCGGATCGCGCCGCAGGGCTGGCCGCTGCGCCAGTTCACGCCCGGTCAGTTCGCGGTGGTCGGCCTCCCCGCCTCCGCTCCCCGCCTCGCCGGCAGCGACCCGGAGGAGCCCGGCGCGGACCCGCACCGGTTCATCCGGCGCGCCTACTCGATCGCGTCGTCGTCGAGGCAGCGCGAGTACGTCGAGCTGTTCGTCACCCTGGTCACCTCCGGCGAGCTCACGCCGCGCCTGCTCGCGCTCCGCCCGGGCGATCGGCTCTGGCTCGGCCCGAAGTTCACCGGCATGTTCACGCTCCGCGAGGTCCCGGCCGACCAGCACCTCGTCCTGGTCGCGACCGGCACCGGAGTCGCGCCGTACATGAGCATGCTGCGGACGGAGCTCCTCGGCCGAACGGGCCGGCGGATCGCGCTCCTCCTCGGCGCCCGGCACTCCTGGGACCTCGGCTACTCGCGCGAGCTCTTCACCATGCAGCGCGAGTCTCCGGGACTCACCGTCCTCCGCATCGTGAGCCGCCCCGAGGAGGAGCGCGAGCCGTGGACGGGGCCGATCGGCCACGTCCAGCAGCTCTGGACGGGCGGCGCGCTCGAGCGTGCGTGGGGGTTCCGTCCGACGCCCTCGGACACGCACGTCCTCCTTTGCGGCAACCCGGCGATGATCGACGACATGACCCGCCTGCTCGAGGCCGAGGGGTTCCGCGTCCACGAGAAGGGAGCTCCGGGGCAGATCCACGTCGAGCGGTACTGGTGAGGGAACGACGCTCGCCGGCGCACCTTCCCTCGCGGGTTCTGCGCCGGCCTCGCTGCGGCGCTACGGAGAGGGAGAGCCCTGGCACGAGGAGGTCTCATGGCGACGAAGGCGGAGCTGTTCCGCTACTTCACCGAGCGGTCCGGCCCGAAGAAGGCGAAGCGCCCGCCGCGCCCGCGCCGCGACACGGTCGTCGACACGTCGCTCCCGGGCGTGAGCGCGAGCGACCGGAAGACCGCGCCGCGCAAGGAGTCCGCGCGCGCCGGGAAGAAGGCCACCTACGCCCTCGAGGACTCGGCGAAACGGCCGTCGCGCCGCTCGACCCGCAAGGCGTCGAACCGCCAGAAGACCGACGCCCAGATGCGCGCGAAGCGACGGATCGGCGAGGTCAGCGCCAGCGGGCGCGGCGCGCCGCGGTAGCCCCCGCTCCCTCACCAAGCGGCCTGCGGGCCGGCCGGCCCCCCGCGTGGGAGCTGACCGCTCGCACCGGGAGATCGCATGTTTTCGCGGGGGTGCATCCATGCTGCGCGACTTCAAGGAGTTCCTCGCCCGCGGAAACGTGCTCGGCCTCGCGGTGGCGGTCGTGATGGGGGTCGCGTTCGGCGTGGTGGTCTCGTCGTTCGTGAAGGACATCCTGATGCAGCTCATCGCGGCGCTCGGAGCCGTGCCGAGCTTCGAGAACCTCTCCTTCACCCTGAACGGCGCGGAGATCCGCTACGGCGCGTTCCTGAACGCGGTGGTGATGTTCCTCATCGTGTCCTTCGTGATGTTCCTCGTCGTGAAGGGCTACAACAGGCTCGTCCGCGAGAAGGACAAGCCCGCGAGCGAGACCGAGGTGGAGCTCCTGAAGCAGATCCGCGACGCGCTCGAGCGCCGCCGCGTCGAGGCCTGAACCCGCCAGGTCGTCAGCCCGGGGCGGAGGGCCCGCCCGGGGGCGGATCTTCGGCCCCGCCCGGCGGCTATGATGGACGAACCTCGCGGGTCGGGCGCGCCTCCGCCTCCCGCCCGCGAAGCCCACCCCCGAGGTCCCCGTGGACGAACCCGTGCTCTTCCAGGTCGACGGTCCGGTCGGCACCGTCATCCTGAACCGCCCGAAGGCGCTCAACGCGATCGACCTCGAGATGGCGCGCGGCCTCGGACGGCTCGCCGCGGAGCTCCCCCGGCGCGACGACCTCCGGGTCGTCGTGGTGAAGGGCGCGGGCGCCGCCTTCGCGGCGGGCGGCGACGTGGCGGCGTTCCGCGGAGCGCCGGAGGAGCTCGTCCGGCGGGTCGGCGAGATCATCGATCACTTCCACGCCTTCATCCTGGCGCTGCGGTCGATCGCGCCGCCGGTCGTCGGCGCGATCCGTGGCGCGGCCGCCGGTGGCGGCTTCTCGCTCGCGCTCGCGACCGACCTCACCCTCGCCGCGGACGACGCGCGCTTCGCGCCCGCCTACCGCCGCCTCGGCACGAGCCCCGACGGCGGCGGGACGTTCTTTCTCTCCCGGCTCGTCGGGCCGAAGAGGGCGGCGGAGCTGTTCCTCGCCGGCGGCTCGTACGGCGCGGACGAGGCGCTGCGGCTCGGGCTCGTGAACCGCGTCGTCCCCGCCGCGAGCCTCGACGACGAGGTGAGCGCGCTCGCCGCGACGCTCGCCGCGAACGCCCGCTGCGCCACCCGCGAGACGAAGGCGCTCCTCAACCGCGAGCTCCTCGGCCCGCTCCGCGAGCACCTCGCGGCCGAGAAGCGCGCGTTCCTCGCGTGCGCGGTGACGAGCGAGTTCGCCGAGGGCGTGGCGGCGTTCGTGGAGAAGCGGGCGCCGCGGTTCGGATAGGCGACGCGGGCCGGAGTGTAGGTGTAGGGGTTCGCTGCCCGCCTGCCCGGTACGCGAACCACGCCTGCGGTAGGATGCCGCCCGTCGATGCGACCCCTCCATCTCCTCTGGGCGATGCTCCTGCTCCTCCCCGCCCCGCGCGCCGCCGCGGCGCCCCGGGCCGAGGTGACGGTCCTCAGCTACCACGAGATCGCCGACGAGGCCGACGCCTTGTCGCCCTCGTACTCCGTCACCCCGACGAACTTCCTCCGGCAGATGGACTGGCTGCGCAACCACGGCTACCGGTTCGTGAGCCTCGACGACGTGCTGGCGAGCCGGGAAGGGCGGCGGCCCCTGCCGGAGAAGGCCGTCCTCGTCACGTTCGACGACGCGTACCGCTCGATCCACCTCCACGCCTGGCCGGTGCTCCGGATGTTCGGCATCCCGGCGGTCGTCAACGTGGTCGGGAGCTGGCTCGAGGCGAAGGACACGATCGACTTCGACGGCCGGCCGCGGCCGCGCGCGGCGGTGATCGACTGGAAGGCGCTGCGCGAGATGGTGGACAGCGGCCTCGTCGAGGTCGGCAGCCACTCCTGGGACCTGCACCGCGGCATCGTGGGCAACCCGCAGGGCAACCTCCAGCCGGCCGGGACGACCCGGCGCTGGCTCGCGGACGAGAAGCAGTACGAGAGCGAGGTGACCTACCGGCGCCGCGTCCAGGCCGACCTCGAGCGGAACAGCGACCTCATCCGGCGCCGCGTCGGTCGCGCACCGCGCGTGATCGCCTGGCCCTATGGCCGCTACAACGCCGTGACGCGGGACGTCGCCCTGGGGCTCGGGATGAAGGTCGGGCTCACGCTCGAGGACGGCGCGAACAGCCGCGAGACCCCGCTCTACGCGCTCCGCCGCCTGCTCATGGAGCGAAGCATGTCGCTCGTGGACTTCGCCCGCGAGCTCGGCGCCCGCGAGCAGGATCTCTCCGATCAGGACCGGCCACAGGTGATCGCGCACGTCGATCTCGACTACGTGCACGACGCCGATCCCGCGCAGCAGGAGCGGAACCTCGGCCACCTGCTCGACCGGCTGCAGAAGCTCGGGGTGAACACGGTCTACCTGCAGGCGTTCTCCGACGCCGACGGCAACGGCTCGGCCGACGCCGTCTACTTCCCGTGCCGCCGCCTGCCGATGCGCGCCGACCTCTTCAACCGGGTGGCCTGGCAGATCCGCACCCGCACCCAGGTGAGGCGGCTGTACGCGTGGATGCCGGCGCTCGGATGGGAGCTGCCGGCCGCCGATCCCGCCGCCGGGGACGTGGTGCGGGCGATCGCGGGCGAGCACCCGGACCGCTTGAACATGGGGTACCGGCGGCTCTCGCCGTTCTCGCCCCGGGCGCGCCAGGCGGTCCGCGAGATCTACGAGGACCTCGCGCGCGCGGCGCCGTTCGACGGCCTGCTCTTCCACGACGACCTGACGCTCTCCGACCTCGAGGACGCGAGCCCGCCCGCCCTCGCCGTCTACCGCTCCTGGGGGCTGCCGGGCTCGGTGGAGGAGATCCGTCGCAGCGACGACCTCGTCGGGCGCTGGACCATCTTCAAGATCAACGCCCTCGACGATCTGGCGCTGGAGCTCGCCGCGGTGGTGCGCGACCAGCAGCCCGCCGTGAAGGTCGCGCGGAACCTCTACGCGCGCGTCGCGCTCGATCCGCGGGCGGAGTCCTGGTACGCGCAGTCGCTCGACAACTCGGTCGCCCGCTTCGACTTCACCGCCATCATGGCGATGCCCTACATGGAGAAGGCCGCCGACCCGGCCGCCTTCTTCCGCGAGCTCGTGAGCGCCGTCGATCGGCGCGGGGCCATGAAGCGCGTCGTGTTCGAGCTCCAGACGGTCGACTGGCGGAACGGCAACCGGCCGATCCCGACCGAGGAGCTGGCAGAGACGATCCGCGCGCTCTACGCGCTCGGCGTCCAGCACGTCGGCTACTACCCCGACGTCCTGTTCCGCGAGCACCCCGACGCGCGCGTCCTCCGGCCCGCGCTCGACGCCCGCCCTGCCGCCCCGCAGGGACGCTGAGGAGCGCGCGTGGACGGGTTCGCGATCGCGTTGCAGGGGCTCGTCGCGTTCGTCTTCTGGTACCCGCTGCTCATGTCGCTCGCCTGGATGGCCGGGGCGGCGCTCTTCTGGTGGAGGCACGAGCGCCCCGAGCCGGCCTGGGATCGGCCGCCCGCGCTGCCCGGCTCGCCGCCGGTCTCCGTGCTCATCCCCTGCTTCAACGAGGAGGCGAACGCGGAGGAGACCGTGACGCACGCCCTCGCGCTCGACTACCCCGAGTTCGAGGTCATCGCGATCAACGACGGCAGCGCGGACGGCACCGGCGCGGTGCTCGATCGGCTCGCGGCGAGGCACCCGCGTCTGCGGGTGGTTCACCTCGCCGAGAACCAGGGGAAGGCGATCGCCCTGCGCGCCGGGACGCTGCTCGCCCGTCACGACCTGCTCGTCTGCATCGACGGGGACGCCCTGCTCGATCCCCACGCCGCCCACTGGCTCGTGCGCCACTTCGTCGAGGACCCCGAGGTGGCGGCGGTGACGGGCAATCCGCGCATCCGGAACCGGTCCACGTTGCTCGGGCGCGTGCAGGTCGGCGAGTTCTCCTGCATCGTCGGCACCATCAAGCGGGCCCAGCGCATCTTCGGGCGGATCTTGACGGTGAGCGGCGTCATCACCGCGTTCCGGCGGTCGGCGGTGCACCAGGTGGACTACTGGAGCACCGACGTGCTCACGGAGGACATCGACATCACCTGGAAGCTCTACCGCGCGGGCTGGGAGGTGCGGTTCGAGCCGCGCGCGCTCACCTGGATCCTCATGCCCGAGACGCTCCGGGGCCTGTGGAAGCAGCGGCTCCGCTGGGCGATGGGCGGCGCCCAGGTGGTCCTCAAGAACCTGGACGCGTGGCTCCAGCCGGCCCAGCGGCTCCTCTGGCCGCTCTTGCTCGAGACGATGGCGAGCGTGGTCTGGTCCTACGGGATGATGCTGCTCGCGGTGGTCTGGCTCGCGGGGCTCGTGCTGCCGGAGGGGGCGGTGCCGGCCCTCGGCTCGCCGCTGCTCCCGCACTCCGGCGGCGTCGTGCTCGGCGCGGTCTGCCTGCTGCAGTTCGCCTTCAGCACCTGGATGGACGCGCGCTACGACCGCGGCCTCGCGCGAAACCTGTTCTGGATGATCTGGTACCCGCTCGCGTTCTGGATGATCGGGTGCGCGACCACGGTGGTCGCGTACCCCCGGGCGCTGGCCCGCCGCCGCAGCGCGCGCGCGAGGTGGGTCAGCCCGGACCGTGGCATCCGGCCCTGAATAACCCCGGCTGCCAGGGCGTCCACTGGACGAGGATGCCCGATTCCTGTACATCGCCGCGTTCCGGCATCGATCCTGGGCGCCCGCTCGCGGAGCGTCCGGTGATGGCGGGTACGACGACTCCCATGAGCACCTCGGTCATCATCGACGCGCGGGACCGCCTCCGCTGGCACCAGCGGATCGCCTGCGATGCGTCCACCGCCGCGCTGTGGGGAGGGTGGCTCTTCCTCTGGGCGCCGCTGCTCAAGGCGGGCGGCTCGCTCGCCCGGCTCGGGATGGACCTGCCGCCCTGGCTCCCGAAGCTGCTCCCTGCCGCCGGCGCGGGAGCGCTCCCGCTCTCGCTCGTGGCGCTCGCCGGGACGTCGGGGACGCTGGTCGCGTGGCGCAGCCTGCCGGTTCGCAAGGCGACCACCGGCGAGCCCTTGCCGGTCGCCGAGTACGCCCGGCACTTCCAGCTCTCGGAGCAGATGATCGAGGCGGGCCGCGGCGCCGGCACCTGCGTCGTGCACCACGACGCGGAGGGCCGGATCGCCCGCATCGAGTGCCGCGGGCCGGTGGCGCAGGCCTGAGAGCGGCCCTCCGGGCCGATCTCCTAGTCCCGCGCTTCAACCCGCGCGCCGTCCTTGACCCGGTCGCCCGGGTGCACTGCCACCTCGGCGCCCGGCTCCATTCCGTCCAGCACCTCGACCTCCGTCTCCCCGCGGTGCCCGATCTGCACGGGCGTGAGCGGCCTCACCGGTCCCCCGCCGTCGCAGGCGCGCCGCACTCCGAGCAGAACGGCGCGTGGACCGGGGTGCGTCCGCCGCAGGACGAGCACGCGCGTCGCTGGCCGTAGCCGCAGAAGGGGCACGCTCGCGCTCCCGCCGGGAGACGCTTGCCGCAGCTCTGGCACTCGCCCTTCGCGATCCGCCGCTCGAGCAGCCGCTCCCGCGAGAACAGCCAGCGCTGGATCGCGAAGACCGTCGCGAGCGCAGCCGCGACGCCCAGCGCGATGACGAGGTAGTGCCAGATCGCGACGAGCTTCAGCGAGACGAGCAGCTCGATGAACCGCTTCAGGAAGCGCTTCGGCAACACGTCGTAGACCGCCTCGGCGATCCGGAAGATCAGCGGGATGGACGCCACCACGACGAGGTGCGCGGCGACGAGCGCCTGGAGCCCGCGGCCCCGCCGCGCGCTCGCGCCGTGCCAGACCGCGAACGTCGCGAGGAGCGGGAGCAGGAAGAGCAGCTGCATCCCGAGCAGCTTCACCTCGTACCAGCGCTCGCAGCCAGCGCTCCTCCGAGGCCAGGGCCGCGGCGTCGGAGGACCCCAGCGCGTCGAGCGCCGTCCACAGCGCGGCAACCTGAGGTGAGGCCGCCACGCGCGCGTCGATCTCGGCGAGTCGCGCGCGCGCGGCCTCGATGACGTCCGTCCGGTGCTGGACCGTCGCGGCGATCGCCTCGACGTCGGGCCGCTTCGCCCCGGGGTTCGCGAGCGAGGTCAACAGATGCGTGTCGTAGGCACCCTTCTCGCGTGCGAGCGCCGTCTCGCTGTCCCGAAGCTCCGAGGTGAGCCGCTCCCGCTTCTCCAGAAGATCGCCGAGCTCGTCCTGCGCCGCGACGGCGTACAGCGGCGAGAGGACGCGGGCGCAGAGCGGCACCGGCTCCGGCTCGCGCTGCTCGGGATCGCGGTACACCGACCGCCGCGACGACACCGCCGCCGCGAGCCGGTCGAGCCGGACCTCGGGAGTCCACGCCCGATCGATGACGATCTCGCGACAGGCTCGCGGGATGCGTTCCCCGGGCGAGTCCAGCTGCCGCGCCTGGACGTCGAGGCCGTCGAAGATCGAGACCAGGATGAAGACGTCGAGGAGGAGCACCACCGCCAGCGCCAGCTTGTGGAGCGGCTGCTCCTCGCCGGTGCGGGTGAGGCTCCGGTACATCGCCGCCATCTTCGCCTTCGCCTTCGCGAGCATGGCGGCCACGCTCGCACGCGGCGTGACGCGCGGGCAAGGAGGCGATGCCCCGCGCCGGCGCGAGCCGCAGCCGGCGCGAGCAGGCGGAGCGATGCTCAGTGCGCGGCCCGGGCGACCCGCTGCTCGGCCTGCGGCTTCCGCCGCACGTAGAGCACCTTCTCGACGCGGGCGATGGGCTGGCGTTCGTGATCCACGACCGTCACCTCGAAGCGGGGGTACACCTTCTCGGCGTGGTCGGCCTCCCGGCGGATCTCCTCGACGCGCGCGTCGGAGAGCTCGAACCGGGCAGCGACCGTGCCGCGCCCCGGGCGGAGGAACTCGATCGAGGCCGACTTGTCCCAGACGACGTAGCCCGGCCCGAGCCGCGTCATGAGCATGAGCATGAAGAACGGATCGCACATCGAGTAGAGCGACCCACCGAAGTGGGTCCCGACGTAGTTCCGGTTCCAGCGGGTCAGCCGCAGCTCCACGTCCACCCGCGACAGGTCCGGCTCGGCGCGCGTGACCCGCACCCCCGCGCCGAGATACGGCGGGTACACCCGCATGAGCCGCAGGAAGCGCGCGGGACCGATGAGCGAGGCGAGCTTCTGGAGCGGCGACATGCGTCGACGATAGCCGCGGGGTGCGCGGCCCGCAGCCGGAGGGCGAGATGAGAGGCTGGGCTCCGACTTGCAGCAAGTGCTCGGAGGAGCGGCCCGGGCTAGAATACGGTCGTGGCATCGAGGATTCACATCGACCGCGAAGCGCTGGCCGACTTCTGCCGGCGCCACCATGTTCGCAAGCTGTCCCTGTTCGGGTCGGTTCTGCGTCAGGACTTCTCTGCGGACAGCGACGTCGACGTCTTGGTGGAGTTCGAGCCGGACCACGTCCCGGGCTTCATCGCGCTGCACGACTTGGAAGAGGAGCTCTCGGGCCTGCTCGGCGGTCGCCGGGTGGACCTCGTGACTGAGCGCTTTCTGAATCGCCGCATCCGCGAGCGTGTCCTGGCCGGTGCCGAGGTCCAGTATGCAGCGGGATGACGAGGTCTACGTCGGGCACATGCTCGACCTCTCCCGCAAGGTCGCCGCCAAGATCGCGGGCGTTCCCCGCCAGAAGTTCGACGAAGACGAGAACCTTCGCCTCGCGCTCGCGCACCTGCTGCAGACCATCGGCGAAGCCGCGCGTCGCGTCTCGCGCGAGTTCCAGAAGGCGCATCCGGAGATCCCGTGGGGCGGGATCGTCGGAGGCCGCCCGCAAGAAGCTGGCCGTAGCAGAGGCCAAGTTCCAGGATGCCCAGCAGCGCCTGGCGGGCCTCTCGGGGAGGGCGCCGAAGCCGCGTCGGCGCGGCGAGTTCTAGTCTAACTGGCCATCGCCCGTCGGACGATGGTCGCCTGAAGGGCGCGCCGTGCGCTCACGTCGGGATGGGCAGCCCGTGCGCTCGAAGGAACGTCAGCTTGTCCCAGTAACCGCGCTGGAAGACGATCAGGCCGTTACGCACATGGAAGAAGCCGCAGCCGTGGACGACGGGTGCGCCCGCGGGCACGTCAGGATGCCCGCCGCGCCACTCCCAGATCGCCCACTCACCGTCCTCGAACAGGTTCAGGACCTCGGTCGTTTCGGCGGGGAACGCGCGGAAGAATTCCTCGAACCCGTTCCGGATGGCTTCCTTCCCGCGAAGAGGCTCCTCGGCGACCTGGTGGTTCACTGCGTCATCTGCGTAGAGCGCGCACAGCGCGTCGAGGTCGCGCGCGACGAACGCGGCATGGAAGGCTCTCAGGACGTCCTTCGGAGTCATAGGTCCCTCCTGTGCCGCGATCCTACTTCTGCTACCGCGCTCCCGCGCGGTGGCGCACGAGAACCCTCGTGAACACTGGCCGGAAACCCTGCTGAAGTCGCGCTTGGCTGCAAACCTCCACCTGGCCACGCCTCGGAGTAGGCTTTCGCGAAATCGGAGGGCAGGGAGTGATGTCCATCGGCTTGCTCGTTCTTGCGACACTCGGAGTAATCGCGTTCATCGTGGCTAGGCGGAGCGGTGACCCCGATATGGCTGCGCTCGAAAAGACGGAAAAGATCACCTCGCGTGATCTTCGGCGGGCGGAGGCGCGCCTGTTCGAACGCCAGTGTGCGGACCCCGCGGTAAGTCGGATCTCACAGATGTACATAGAGATGCACCGGCGCATGGGGGATCCGACGCCTGAGTCCACGGTCCGTGAGATGGTCCAAGAGGCGCTCAAACGAGCGTCCCGACAGACGCCCTCGCTCTCCGGCAAGGGCGCCGGGCAGCAGCTCCTTCGACTTGGGGCCGAATCCCCAGAACTCCAGCACTACGTCAAGGTGTGCCGCGACGACGGCGTGCACGACGACGACTTCGAGCTGTGGTGGTCCCTGCACGAAGTCGAACGTCAGATGGTGATTCTGGACGACGAACGGTGGACGGCTCACGCTCTCGTCCTCGAGTACAAGAGGTCAGGGGAGCTTGAGCGTGCTGCAGATCGCGTTGCGCGTCATCGAGTTTCGTACCGAAGCTTCCTCGCCCCGCCAGCTCCCGCAGAGCCTCAGGGTGAAGATCGCCATCTCCCGTACGAGTTGAAGGACCGGGTTAACCGGTGGATCGAGGGGCAGGAGCGTCGACCCGGTCCGCTCTTCCCACCTCAGTCATCGAGTGCGAATGCGTACATCCGTCATCTCGTCCGCAAGGGCGAGATCTGAGCGCGCGGAGGAAAGCTCCCCGGGGCGGACCGGGTGGTGGGGGGACGGTTGAGCGCGTCAGCGCGCCTCGCGGCCGCATGTCCCACTGCGGTCTGGGGCGGTGTCCCCGATGACGTACGTCGGCCCGAAGGCGCGCGGTTGACCGAGCGGATAGCGGTGGTCCGGGCGGAGCACTCCGGTCGCAACGAGCTCTCGGACGAGGGCTCGGGCTACATCGGGTTCGATCCTGAGGTGCCGCTCAACCATGTGGACCGTGACTGCGCCCTCAGCTCTCGCGAGGGCGACCACTCCGTGATGGAAGTCGATCATTTCGCCGATGATTGCACCCCACCGCTGCGAACGCACCTTGTCGGTCGTCCCGCTGCGGGTCGAGTGGCCGCCAGTCGGTCTTGTCAGTTGCAGGTGGCCCCAGTCGCCGTGCACTGGGCTGTGCAGGACTCGCCGTAGCTGCACGTCTGGCAGTGGCACTTTTGGTTGTCCTCGCACCACTTCTTCTCGGTCGCGAGGGCGTTCGGAGCGTTCGCAACGTCACAGTAAGGAAACGGGGACCCTGTGACGGAGAAGCCCCCGACTGAGTTGCTGCATGTGTACGTGTTCGTACACTCGAATCGATACTTGGTGGGCGCGGGGCTTACCGGAGGGTCCGACGACTCCTGCGAGGGCGAGTTCGAATCTGAGTCAAAACCACACGCGCAAACCGCGACCAAGCACGCGACCATGAGGAAACGCATACACCCCCTCCGACGCTCACGAGGCTCGCACGGTGGTATCTCGGGCACAAGGCGGCCAAACCGACGCGCGTACCGTGACTGGTGGTCGTCGCGTGTGCGTCAGGATCGTTTCGGACGCAGCGTGGGCGCGAACGTGCGAGCGGGTCCGCTTTCGACCAGATCCTGCCCCCGATTTCACCCCGCGACTCAGGCACGGTGCGTCCGCCGCAAGTGCGCAAACCGTGGGCAGTTCCAGGTCGGATCGGGTCGACGCGGGAGGAGTAGAGCGACATCCCCCTCGGCGCCGCTTCCGGTGCTCGGCCGCCACGTTGGAGCCCACGGGCTTCGCGGAGCCGTGACCATTACAGCCGAATCAAGTCCGGGGTGGCCGCCGTGAGGACCTACACCCGCCTCGGCAAATCACGCGGGTCGCTCGCAACCGGCGCGGCCTCGCGTCCGAAACCGTCGTCGAGCCGCACGGTCGCGTGCTGAGATCGCGTACTTGCGCGCTTTGCAGCCGCGATCCAGCCCCAAACGGCGGCGAATCCCTCCCCGTCGCCCCCTCGCCCTACCCCACCTCGGAGTTCAGCCACGCCTCGTAGGCCTCGAAGGCGTGCGGGCGGCCGAGGAAGTCCTTCACGAGCTCGGCGGCGGGCTTCGAGCCGCCGGCCTCGAGGATGGCCTTGCGGTAGCGGCGCGCCGGCTCCGGGCTCATGAGGCCGGCCTCGCGGAACGGGCCGAAGAGGTCCTTCGCGATCACGAGGGACCACATGTACGTGTAGTAAATGGCGGAGTAGCCGTCGAGGTGGCCGAAGGACTCGTGGAAGTAGGTCCCCTCCACGTGGCGGAACGGCGTGTAGCGCTCCTGCATCTCCGCCACGAGCGCGGTCGTGTCGAGCTGGGTCGGGTCGCGCCGGTGCAGCTCGAGGCTCGTCGCGGCGTAGAACATCTGCTGCCGCACCATGAGCCCCTTGCCGTACTCGTCCGCCGCCTTCATCCGCCGCACGAGCGTCGCCGGGATCGCCTCGCCGGTCTCGACGTGGCGCGCGAAGGTCGCGAGGACCCCCGGATCCCAGACCCACTCCTCGAGCATCTGCGACGGCGCCTCGACGAAGTCCCACTCGGTCGCGACGCCTGACTGACCCGCCCAGCGCGTGTGGCCGCCGAGGACGTGGTGCAGGAGGTGGCCGAACTCGTGGAAGAACGTCTTCACGTCGCCGTGCTCCATGAGCGCGGGCGCGCCCGGCGCCGGGCGCGGGAAGTTGCAGACGAGGACGCCCTCCGGGAGGCGCACGCCCGCCTGGCCCGACGACAGCGTGAACTGGGCGTAGTGCTTGTACTTGCCGTCGCGCGGGTGCATGTCGAGGTAGATGCGCCCGAGCAGCGCCTCGCCCTCCACGACGTCGTAGACCTCGACCTCCGGGTGCCAGACCGGCGCGTCGACCCGGCGGTAGCGCGATCCCGAACAGGCGCGCGGTCACGTCGAGCACGCCGTCCTTCACCCGCCGGTACTCGAAGTAGGGCCGGACCGACTGCGAGTCGAAGTCGTACTCCTCCGCCTTGACCCGCTCCTGCAGCCAGGCCGAGTCCCACGGCTCGACCCGCGCCGCTCCGGGCACGTCCTTGCGCTTGCGCGCGAGGAGCTGCGCGTGGTCGCGGCGCATGCGCGCCTCGGCGGCGCCCGAGATCTTCTCGACGAACTCGGCGGCGGCCTCGGCCGAGCCGATCATCTTGTCCTCGGTGACGTAGGCCGCCCACGAGGGGTAGCCGAGCACGCGCGCGAGCTCGGCGCGTCGGCCGAGCATCCGCTGGAGGACGTCGAGGTTCTTCGGATGGCCGCGCAGCCGATAGAGCCGCCACAGCGCCTCGCGCGCCCGCTCGCTCCGGGCGTACGTCATGAACGGCACGTAGTCCGTGTTGTCGGTCGTGATGGTGACCTTCCCGTCCGCGCCCGGCGGGTGGATCTTCCGCCAGTCCTCCGGCAGCCCGTCGAGGTCGGCGGGATCGAGCTCGAGCCGCCGCACGTCGT
Source organism: uncultured delta proteobacterium (assembly GCA_963736795.1). Taxonomy (GTDB): domain Bacteria; phylum Myxococcota; class Myxococcia; order Myxococcales; family Anaeromyxobacteraceae; genus Anaeromyxobacter. The sequence goes on from CAVTRF010000007.1 coordinate 215,446, forward strand.
CCTTGATGTTCCGCCCGAACTCCTGGCCGATCCGGACGAGCTCGTCGCGGAGCGCCCGCACGCGCACCCGCGTCGGCTCGTCGCGGTCGACCCCGGCCCGGCGGAAGTCGCGCAGGCTCTTCACGACGAGGTGGCGCGTCGCGCCGTCCTCCCCCGCGACGTCGAGCGACGCGAGCACGTCGTACAGTCCGCGGTCGAGCGACAGCTCGGTCGAGAGCGCATCCACCTCCTGCTCGGCGGCCTCCGCCGCGTCGCGCAGGCGCGGGTCCGGGTGCACGTTCCGCGCGAGGCTCGCCCTCGACGCCGCCTCGCCGAGCGCGGCGAACGCCGCGTCGAACGCGCGCAGCGTCGCCGTGACGTCGCGCGCGCCCGTCGCCTTGGCGCGCTCGGCCTCGGCGCGGGCGCGGTCCATGTCCCGGCGGCAACCGGTCGTGAAGTCTTCGGGGGTGCGGGTCAGCTCTCGGGAGGCGTCGGGGCGCATGGGTCCGGGGATATTAACCGCACCCTGGCCCATGCGCGCCGCCTCGACCCCGCGTCCGCCGTCACCCCTGCGGCGCGCCGGCGATCGCCGTCACTTGAACTCGAGGAACCGAACCTCGGGATCGTAGGCGTGACGGACCTGGGCGTTGTCGAACACCGCGACGCCGAAGGCGTACTGCTTCTTCATGTCCTTGAACTGCACGTCGAACTCGCTGCCCGTCACCATCTTGCGCGAGAACTCGAGGGTCCACATCCCGTTCGCCCAGCTCATCGCGACCGCCACGTCTCCGCGGTCTCCCGAGAACGGCGCGACGACGATGCCGGGGACCTCGTCTCCGGGCTTGTACTTGGCGTCGTCGAACGGCTCCTTCTCCTTGTCGACGATCCAGTAGGGCGGCGCCGCCTTGTTCCCCTTCAGGGCGAACTTCGGCAGCTTCTTGTCCTCGGTCTGGTTGTCCTCGTACCCGCCGGCGGTCTTGGGGTCGTTCTTCCGGCCGGCGTTCGGGTTCTTCTCGTCCGCGCGCGTGTCGTCCACGTAGCCATCGTCGGCTTGCCCCTGGGTGCCCGTGCGCACGCTCTTCATGTGCCACAGGTCGAACCGCTCGCCCGGCTTCTCGGTGTACTTGTTCCCGAACGGCTTCCCCTCGCCCGTGTGGCAGGCGTACGCGCACCCTTCCTTCTCGAACCCCGGGGTGGTGAGGTTCCAGGCCCAGCCGAACTTGTCCTCGTAGTACAGGTTGTTGTCCCCGCCCTTGTCGTTCGGGTCCTTCAGCTTCTGCCAGGAGCCGTCGGGCTGCTTCTGCCACGGCGCGCGCCGGAAGCTCTGCGTCGGGTCCTTGTACTGCGCGAGGAAGTACACGGTGTCCGGCGTGTACACCGCGCGCAGCGTCACCTCGGTCTCGCCGCCCTCGAGGTTCGCGCCGTCGATGACCTTGATGGTCAGCGGCTTCGCCTGCTTCCACAGCTCGTCGACCTTGCCGTCGAGCTTCGGTGGAGCCTTCACCTTCACGGCTTGAAGGCGGTCGGCCTTCTTCGACGCCGCGTTCTTGGGTTCAGCCGCTCCGGCGACCATGACGCCGAGGAGGACTGCGACAGCTCCGAGATACTTGAAGTGCGCCAGGCTCCGCATGGGGGTCCTCGAGGGCGAGCGAGTCGCACTCTAGGTAGTGCCCCCCCAGCTCGCGATCAAGAACCCGGGCGTACTCTGGGGCCGCCCTGGACCGGGCGGCCCGAGCACGACGGACAGTACGCCCCCGCTCGGGCGGCTCGCGCGCGGCGCCGCCCCAGCCGACCCCGCGAATCCGCCAATCTGCGCGGGCCTCGGCCTACATCTCCGGCTTCGTCTCGCGCATCATGATGGAGGTGACCGCGTCCTTCGGCGGGAGCCCCTCGTACAGCACGCGGTAGACCGTCTCGGTGATCGGCATCTCGACCTCGAGCCGCTTCGCGAGCTCCCGGGCGCTCTTCGCGTTCCGGACGCCCTCGGCGACCTGCCCGAGCTCCTTCTGGATCGCCTCGGCGGTCTTCCCCGCCGCGAGGCCGCGACCGACGGTCCGGTTGCGCGAGAGGTCCGACGAGCAGGTGAGCACGAGGTCGCCGAGGCCGGAGAGCCCGGACAGGGTGAGCGGGTTCGCCCCCTTGCGGACCGCGAGGCGCGAGATCTCGGCGAGCCCGCGGGTGATGAGCGCGGCGAGCGAGTTCGCGCCGAAGCCGAACCCTTCGGAGATGCCGGCGGCGATGGCGACGACGTTCTTCACGCAGCCGCCGATCTCGCAGCCGACGACGTCACCGGAGGTGTATGGCCGGAAGGTCTTCGTGTGGAAGGCGTCCTGCACCTGCTTCGAGATCCGCTCCCAGCGCGCCGCCACGGTGACCGCGGTCGGGAGCCCCTTCGCGACCTCCGTCGCGAACGACGGGCCGGAGAGCACGGCGAGGTACGGGTGGAGCGGCACCGGGAGGACGTCCTCCATCACCTCGCTCATCGTCATGAGCGTCTCGAGCTCGATCCCCTTCGCGACGCAGACGATGGGCGTGCCGGCGTGGACGTGCCGCTTCGCCTCGATCGCCACCTGCCGCACCGCGTGCGACGGCACCGCGACCACGACGAGCTCCGCGCCCTCGAGCGCCTTCGCGATGTCAGTGGCGGCGTGGAGCGAGGCGGGGAGCACGACGCCCGGGAGATAGCGCTCGTTCCGGTGGTGCTTCGCCATGTCCTCGAGGATCGAGGTGTCCTTGTCCCACGAGGTGACGGTGTAGCCCTTCCCCGCGAGGAGCGAGGCGAGCGCGGTCCCCCACGAGCCTGCGCCGAGCACGGTGCAACGCATGGACGTCCTCCCTTCGAGAGGAGCCCATCCTACCCGCGACCCGCCGCGGCGCGCGCTGGAAAGACCCGAAACTCGACGTTCGGGGCGCGAAATACTCGCGCTGGACCCCCACCGCGGCGAACCCGCGTCCCCGTAGGGCTCCTGGGGGCCGGGGCCCGGCCACGTTCCTGGCCTCGCGCTCACCCAGCCGGGACCCGAGGAAGCGCTCGCCTGCGGTTACCCGACATCACCCGACCGCAGCGGCGACGAGCTTCTCGAACGGCCAGGGCTGGGCTGCGGCGAGGGAGAGCAGACGTCGCCGGAGCGCCGGCCGGTGCGCGACCGCGAGGAGGAGCCGCGTCCAGGCGGCGTACGGCCGGAAGCGCCGGCGCCAGACGGCCTCGTAGGGGCGGAGCGCGACCGCGCCCGCGCCGCGGAGGAGCGCTTCGGGCAGGAGCGCGGCGAGATCGGCGGCGCAGCCGAACGCGAGGGAGAGCCCTTCGCCGGTGATCGCATCCACGTACCCGGCCGCGTCCCCGAGCAGCACGAGCCGATCCGCGACGCGGGCACGGGAGGCCTGGTCGAACGGGCCGGCCCCGCGCGGCGCGGACACCTCGGCCGCGCCCGCGACCCTGCGCGCCACCGCCGGAAAGCGCTCGAGCAGACGGCGCGGATCGCCGGCCGCCCCGGGCTCGTACAGGAAGGCGACCCCGACCCGCGACGGCCCGGCCGGCCAGACGTAGGCCTCGGCGCGGTCGCCGAAGTGGACCTCGACCTCGTCGGACCATGGCGTCGCCGCGTAGTGCCGCCGCATCCCGTAGCGCGCCGGGCGGCCGGGGGGCAAGGCGAGCCCCTCGCGCCGCCGCGTCGGCGAGTTGAGCCCGTCGGCGGCGACGAGCACGCGGGCCGCGACCTCGAAGCCCGTCCCCTCCGCGACGATCGCCTCGCCTTCGCGGCGGTGTCGCACGACGGGCGCACCCGACACCACCTCCGCGCCCGCCTCCCGCGCCCGGGCGAGGAGCGCCGCGGAGAGCGCCGTCCTGCGGATCGCGACGCCGCCCGGCGGCGGCAGCGCCAGCCGCGCTTCGCCGCCCGCCGCGTCGATCCAGCGGATCGCCGAGACGGACGCGCGCTCGGCGAGCGGGACCGCTTCGAGGACCGCGAGCGGCGCGAGGGCGCGGACGCCGGCGGGCAGGAGCCCCTCCCCGCACGCCTTGTCGAGCGGACCCTCGCGGCGCTCGAGGACGATGACGTCGAGGCCGCGCCGCGCCGCGAAGGCCGCGAAGGCGAGCCCGGCAGGGCCACCCCCCACGACCACCGCGTCGCGGACTCGGCCGCTCACCCGCCGCCCCGGCGCCGCGCCCGCCGGAACGCGAGGTGCGAGCGCGCCGCGTGGAGCGCGAGCCGGAGCGCGCTCACCTTGGCCGGGGCGAGCGTGCCGGCCTGGAAGCGCCGCAGCGCCTCCTGCCGCCTCAGCTTGCCGGACGAGGTGCGCGGCAGCGTGCCCGGCTCGAGGAGCACGAGCGTGTGCGGCGCGATCCCGGTCCGGTCGAGCACGGCCCGGCGCGCGGCCGACTCGACCTCCGCGTCGGGCACGCCGTCCTCGCGGCGCCGCTCGGCGAGGACGAGCAGCCCCTCGCCCTCGCCCTCCGCGCCGACGACCCCCAGCGCGACGGCGCAGCCGGGCCGCAGCCCCCGGACGCCCGCGAGCGCCGCCTCGAACTCGTCCGGCGCGCGGTTCGCGCCGCGCACCACGACGACGTCCTTCGAGCGGCCGTGCACGTGGAGCTCGCCGCCGGCGACGAACCCGAGGTCGCCCGTGTCGAGCCACCCGTCCTGCAGCGCGGCCGCGGTGGCCGCCGGATCCCCGAGGATCTCGCGGAGCAGCGACGGCCCGCGCACGAAGATGCGGCCGAGCCGCCCCTCCCCGGCGGGCGCTCCGGCGTCGTCGCGCAGCTCGACCTCTACCCCCGGGACGGGCGTCCCCACGGAGACCACCTCCCGCGAGCCCGGCGAGACGACGCCGTCGCGCGCGAGCCGCACCGGATCGACGCGGCGCCCCTCGAGCGGCCGCCCCGGCCGTCCGAAGGTGACCGCGAGCGCCGCCTCGGCGAGGCCGTAGACGGGGACGAGCGCGCCCGGGTCGAGCCCGTACGGCGCGAACCGGGCGGCGAAGCGGCGCATCGCCTCGGCCGAGACCGGCTCCGCTCCGTCGAGCGCGAGGCGCCAGGACGCGAGCGACTGGCCCGCGAGCTCCTCGTCGCGCACCCGCTCCGCGGCGAAGGCGTACGCGAAGCTCGGCGCCGCGGAGATTGTCCCGCGGTGTCGCGCCACCGCGCGCAGCCAGAGCGCGGGGCGCGCGAGGAAGTGCTCGGGCGGGATGAGCACGAGCGGGCCCGGGTAGCTGAGCGCCCCGAGCAAGGCTCCGATGAGCCCCATGTCGTGGTAGAGCGGCAGCCACGACACGAGCACGTCGGCGGGACCGGGCGCGGTCGCGGCGACGAGCGCGTCGGCCTGCGCGGCGAGCGCCTCGTGCGTGAGCGCGACCGCCTTCGGGTCCACCGTCGATCCGGAGGAGAACTGCACGAGCGCGAGCGACTCCGGCGCGACGTCCCTCGAGATGCGGGCCGGGACGGCGGAGAGCTCGGAGACGTCGCGGCACCCGAGCGGCGGGCTCGCCAGCTCCACCGCGGGCCCGAGCAGCCGGCGCGTCCCGCCTCCGGAGACGACGAGGCGCGCCCCCGAGACCGCGAGCATGCGCCCCGTCGCGGCGCCGTACTCGTCCATCCGCCCGAGGCGCACCGGCGGATAGAGCGGGACCGGCACGGCGCCCGCGAGCCACGCGCCGAAGAAGGCGTCGAGGAAGGCGGGCTCCGTCCGCAGCACGATGGCGACCCGGTCGCCGTGCCGGATGCCGAGCGCCGCGTAGGCCGCGGCGGCGCGCTCGGCGCGGCCCCGGACCTCGGACCAGGAGAGCCACGTCTCGCGCTCGGCCAGATCCACGAAGGTGACGCCGGACGCGGCGCTCGACGCGCGCGCGAGCGCGTGCGCGAGGGTGGGGTGTCGCCGCGGCGGCGCGGGCGAACCGCGCAGGATCACGGCGCGCCCTCCACCCCGGCGGGGAGGTGTTCGGGCGGCGCGCGCGCGACGACGAGGGCCGCGAGATCGGCGAGGGTCCGCGTGCCGGCCGCGTCGTCGTCGGTGAGGACCATCCGGAACCGGTCCTCGACCGCCACGACGAGCCCGAGGAGCGCGAGCGAGTCGAGGCGCGCGGCGAGCGGCTCGCCCGGCCCCGGCGGCTCGCCCTCGAGCTTCAGCTCGTCGCGCGCGATGCGCAGGATCTCGCGCGCCACCGACCGCTCCCGTCCGGCGAGGCCGCGGACGGCCGCCTCGAAGGGATCGGGCGCGGGCGAGGGGCTCGTCACGTTCACCACCGGAGCAGGACGAGCTCGGCCGAGAAGCCGGGGCCGATCGCCGCGAGCAGGCCGACGTCGCCGGGCTGGGCGTCCTTCGCGTCGAGGAAGTCCCCGAGCACGAACAGCACCGAGGCGGACGAGAGGTTCCCGACCTCGCGCAGCGAACGCCAGGAGCGCTCGAGCGCCGGCGGGCGGGAGCGCGAGGGCGCGGCCGAAGGCCTCGATCACCTTCGGCCCGCCGGTGTGGGCGACCCAGTGGCGGACGTCCCCGCGCGCGAGCCCGTGGTCGGCGAGGAAGGCGTCCACGTCGCCGCCGACGCGGGCCTCGATCACCTCGGCACCTTCGCGGAGAGCGACGACCTTGAAGCCGCTGTCGACGACGTCCCAGCCCATCACCCGACTGGTGTCCGGGTACAGGACCGAGCGGGCATCGCGACGACCTGCGCGCCAGCGCGCGTTCCGCGGCGCCGCCTGCGAGCATGACTGCCGCCGCGCCGTCGCGAACAGCCTGGTCGCGACCAGGTCTTCGCGATCGAGGCGTCGTCGCGCTCGGCGCGAGCGAAGCAGGTCGACCGAGAGCAGGACGCCGACTTCGCCGGGAAGGCGCGCAAGGCGTCGCGCGACGCGGGCGAGGCCCGCCGCGCCGGCGAGGCAGCCGAGCCCGACAGATGGGGGTCGCTTCACCGACGGCTTCAGCGGCAGGCTGTTCGCCGAGCTTCGGTCCAGCGACGGGGTGGAGATGCTGGTCACGGCGACGAAGTAGAGGTGGTCGAGTCGCGCGGCGACGAGCCCTGCCGCGGCGAGCCCGGGGATCGCCGCCTCGCCGAGATTCGGCGCCGACGCGGATGAGGCGTCGTTCGTCTTCTGAAGGAGTCGACCCGGGGTATCCGCGAGCGGCAGGGCGAGGCGGCGCCCGCCGACCTGCGTGGCGGTGGACGTCGGCGAGCCGCTCGACGTCGTGGCGCTTCGTCGCCCAGTAGACGGAGAGCGCCTGGATGAGCGTCTCCTGGTCGACGTAGTTCGGCGGCAGCGCGCGGCCGACGGAGAGGATCGCGGAGCGGGGTCTGGGCGGCGGCCATCGCGTCACACGAGGGATGCCGGGCGGACGCCTCCGTTTCAAGGTCCGGGACGGGGCCCGGCTGATCCTCCCACGGGCTGGCGGCGGCAGGCGAAGGTGAAGCGGCTCCCCTGCCCTGTGCGGCTCTCCGCCGAGATTGTGCCGCCGTGCGCCTCTACGAGCTTGCGGACGATGAAGAGGCCGAGGCCGAGCCCCTTCCTCGACTACGCTGACCCCGGTAGTAGCGCTCGAAGATGCGCGGCAGGTCCCCGTCGGCGATGCCGGGGCCGCTGTCCGCGACGGTGACCTTCACCCCGGCCTCGCCGTCCCGCGTGGCCGTGACGATCACCCGCTCGCGCGAGCACTCGAGAGCGTTCCCGACGAGGTTCGCGAGGATCTCATCGAGCCGGTCGGGGTCGACCAGCACTCCTGGTAGTCTTCTCCCGGGATCGCGTTCTCGACGGCGGCGACGTCGAGGACGCCGTCGGAGGTCTCGAGCAGCTCCGCGACGAACCCGCGCAGCGGGACCTTCTCCCGGTCCAGCTCCAGCGTCTCCTGCTTCCTCCGCGCGCGCGGGAGTCGACGAAGGTCGCGCAGCATCCGGTCCATCCGCTTCGCGGCGGTGATGATCCCCGCGGAGGGGCGGCGGGTGCGATTGTCCGCATCGCGGAGCAGCCGCTGCGCCTGGAGCATCACGATCTCCAGCTCCTCGGTTTCCCGCAGGTCCGCGCCAGACGGCGCCAGGAGGTCCTCGCGCTGCTCTGGTCGTTCCGCGGAGCCTGCGGATCGTCACGACGTGCGCCTCGACGTGCGAGCCTGCGCAGCACGTTCAGCGCGGGTACGGGCGGATCAGGGCGGCGCCGAAGAGCGCGTCGAACACGAACCAGAACGAACAACACGAAGTACACGTGCCCCATCAGACCGACGGATCGTACGGGTGCGCGCAGCATGAGGCAGAACTCGCCGAACACGGAGAGGACGAGCGCCACCGCGACCTTCCCCGAGGCTGCCTCGCCGTACTTGTCCGCCAGGCGCGCAGGTGGACGAGCGCACCGACGGCCGCGGCGAGGGCGATCCCCGCCTCGATCGAGACCTTGAGCGGGGTGAGGCCGACGCCCTCCACGCAAGAAGAGGGGGTGGCGGCGGGGGAAGCCGAGCTGCTCCAGGCGAGGACGCCTGCGACGACGGCCAGGTTCGCGGCGAGGAGCCTCCCTCGGCGGAGGTGCGGGCTCTCGCTCTGCCGGTCTATTCGTGCCGCTCGGCGAGGAGGGCGCCGATCGTGAGGATCTCGGTCCCGAACGAGCAGACGATCCCGTGCTTGGTCGAGGCGGGCCCGAAGAACCCGGGCATCCCGGGGAAGACGAGCAGGTGGACGAACTCCAGATTCCCCGCCGCGAGGAACGCCGGCCCGATGAAGCGTGCCCGCGCCTCCCGGAAGGCGCCCGCGCCGGCGGCGAACCACTGGACCGCGAGGTGGCGATGCTCCCCGCCACGACGAGCGCCTCGAGCGCGGTGTGGACGGGTAGGTAGAGCGAGCCCTGCACGCGACTCCCATGGCTGGGCGGCGAGGAGCAGCGGGATCGAACCGCCGGCGGCGAGCGCCACGAGGGCGTTCCAGGTCCGCTCCTGGTGTTCTGCCGCGCTCCGTCATCCGGGTCCTGCCGGGTCGCAGAATGCAACTCCCGCAGGGCGGCCGCCGATCTCCGCCGCGGCGCGCCGAGCCAAGCCCCCCGCGGTCTTACGTTCGCGCCATGCGACCGAGAAGCTGAACCGCGAAGGCCCAGGAGGCGCTCGCCGCGGGACAGGGGGAAGCGCGCCGCCGCGACCACCAGGCCATCGACGTCGAGCACCTCGTGCTCGCGCTGCTCGGCAGCAGGAGGCATCGCCTTCTCGATCTGGACAAGATTCGCGCCGAGCCGTCGCGGGTCCCGCCTCGAGGACGAGCTGCGCAGCGTGCCGAAGGTCGCGGGGGCGGAGCCGTACCTCGCGAACCGGCTCGCGAAGTCCTCGACCGCGCCGAGGACGAGGCGAAGCGAAGGACCAGAACGTCGATCGAGCACCTCCTGCTCGCCGCGG
>CAVTRF010000008.1:0-7329 GCA_963736795.1 uncultured delta proteobacterium
CGCGCCGGCGCTCGGATCCCGCACGCTCGGACAGGGCGTGCGTCGGCGGAGCGGCCTAGACGCCTCCCGACCTGCTCGGACTACGGCCGGGGGTCCGGCTCGTCGCCGCGGAAGATGCGCGACAGCTCGTAGGGAGGGATCTCCTCGAGCTGCGCGTACGTGCACGTGCTCGGCGAGCGATCCGGGCGCCAGCGCAGGAAGTGGGTGCCGTGGCGGAAGCGATCGCCCTGCAGGTGGTCGTAGGACACCTCGCAGACCCGCTCGACGCGCAGCGGCTCCCAGGTGAGATCCTTGCCGCGATTCCAGCGGCTCGAGGCTCCAGGCACGCGGTGGTCGGGTGTGCTGCCGTCCGCCCACTGCGCCCAGTCGCGCCAGGGGTGACCCTCCATCGCGTTCGCCCGCAGCGGCTCGAGCTCCTGCACGAGCTCCCTCCGGCGCGCCGTCGTGAAGCTCGCGCAGATCCCGACGTGCTGGAGGTTCCCGTCGTCGTCGTACAGCCCGAGGAGGAGCGAGCCCACCATCGTGCCCGGGCCGTTCTTGTGCCAGCGGAAGCCGGCCACCGCGCAGTCGGCCGTGCGCGCGTGCTTCACCTTCACCATCGCGCGCACCCCGGGCCGGTAGGCGTCCTCGAGCCGCTTCGCGACGACGCCGTCGAGGCCGGCCCCCTCGAACCGCGAGAACCAGTCCGCTGCGGCGGCGCGATCGCGCGTGGCGGGGGTGATGAGCACGCGCGCGCCCCGGTCGCTCCCGGCGAGGGCGCGCTCGAGGAGGGCACGACGCTCGGCGAACGGAGCGTCGCGCAGGTCCCGGTCTCCGAGCGCGAGGAGGTCGAACAGCACGAGGCTCGCCGGGGTCTCGCTCGCGAGCTGCTTCACCCGGGACGCGGCGGGATGGATGCGCTGGAGGAGCGCCTCGAAGTCGAGCCCCGCCTCCGCGGCGATGACGATCTCGCCGTCCACCACGCACCGCGCGGGGAGCCGGGCGAGCAGCGGCGCCTCGAGCTCCGGGAAGTAGCGGTTCAGCGGCTTCAGCTCGCGTGACTGGAGGTGGAGCTTCGGACCGTCGCGGAAGACGACCGTCCGGAAGCCATCCCACTTCGGCTCGAACAGCCAGCCGTCTCCCGCGGGGAGCGCGTCGCTCGCCTTCGCCAGCATCGGCTCGAGCGGTGGGGCGATGGGATAGGCCACTCCCGTTTCTTAGGTCGCGGCGGCCCCCGCGCCAGCATCGTACCCGTCAGTCCTTCAGGCGCGCCCGGACCTGTCCGAGGCGAGCTCTCGCAGCGCGTCGGTCGCGACCCAGCGGGCGCTCCTCGCCGCCGCGTCGCCGCCCCGCTCTCCGCCGGCGCGCCGGTTTGCGGCCGTCCGGATCCGCGCCGCGCACCCGAGCGCCGCCGCGTTGAGCGCCCGGTTCCGCTTGCCGATGTTGCGCAGCGCCCAGTTGACCGCCTTCTTCACGAAGTTGCGGTCGTCCCCGGCGCCCCGCTCGATGAGCGGGAGCAGCTTCAGGAACGCGCGGTCCGCCGCCTCGCGGTCGTGCGAGGCGAGGCCGGCCATGAGCGCGAACCCGGCCCGCTTCACCCACTCCTCGTCGCGCCCCGCCCACTCGACCGCCTTCGACCAGGCGTGCTTCGTGCCGTCGAAGAGGCTCGTCGTGGCCTGGTCGCACACGTCCCACGAGTCGAAGTCCCGGACCCACGCCTCGAGCTGCCGCTCCGTCACCGCCGCAGGATCGTCGACGAAGCAGGCGAGGATCCGCGCCTCGTGGTTCCCGGTGCTCCACAGCGCGAGCGCCAGCTCGTGGTCGGTGCCGACGCGCTTGGCGACCTTGCGGAGCTCGTAGACGGAGACGCCGAACGCGTTCTCGACGTTGATGCCGTAGCGGGCCATGCCCGCCCTGTTCCGGGCGCTGCCCATGGCGCGCAGCTCGGCGACGATCCGCGCCGCCCTCGCGGCGGCCGTCTCCACCGGGGGTGTGGTCGCCGTTCGCTTGCTCATGGGTGCCGCGTGCGTTCGCTGCAGATCGCAGCATAGCGCGCACCGGCCATTGCGGCGGCTTTGCCGAGTGACGTCCCCAGGTCGGATCACGGGCGCCCTGGGGCACTCCGTACCCGCACCGATCGGGCCGGCTGACCCTTGAACCCCCGACGCTCCGGAGTCGGGACGGCGTACACCGAACCGCCGGCCCGCCGAGCGGGAGTCCGGCGGCGCCGTCGTTGATCACGATGGGTGAATGCCTTGGCGCAGCCTCGACCCGGGGTTCGCAGGATGCGATGACCCGGATTCCGAAGCCTGTGTGGACGGCAAGTTCAACTGAGCGTAACGACGAAAGTACTTCGTTCACTTCGGCGAGCTCGGGCCGGGAGGCCATGGGCATGGCCCTTGCTCCGAGAACGTACTCTGCCGACACGGAGTTCGTTCGGCTGCGTCGAGGCGCAGGGTGCTCACGCAGCTGGCCTGGCAGCCGGCAGTGCGATCGCTTCGCGTGCGGAAGCGGAGAGCGAGTTGCGGCATGTTCCAGAAGCGCGAGACGGGACGGGGTTTGGCACGACCCGGTGGACCGTCCGGACAGCGCAAGCTGCGGATCCTGGTGGTCGACGACTCGAGCACGCTGGTTCACGTGGAGCGGGTGCTCCTCGCGCGCCAGGGATACGACATCATCACCGCCTCGGACGGCGCGGCGGCGGTGGACAGCGCGCTCATGGGCCGACCCGACCTCGTGTTGATGGATCTCCTCATGCCGCGGATGAGCGGGGTGGAGGCCTGCCGCCGCCTGCGCGAGCACGAGGCCACGCGGGACATCCCCGTCATCGTCGTCAGCGTGCGCAACGATCGCGATTCGGTGGCTGAGGCGTACGCGGCGGGGTGCACCGACTACATCGCGAAGCCCTTCCGCGCGCAGACCCTCCTGTCGAAGATTCGCAGGAGCCTCGCTGAACGGGAGGGGGCGCCCTGATCACGACGGCCCGCGCTCGCCGAGGTCGCGTGCGACACGGGCGCGAAAGACGGTGGGGGAACACCCGGCAGCCGGCGGCGGAGGCAGGCCCCTGCTACATTCCGCCGCATGAACCCTCGGACCTTCACCCCGCTTCGCGACCTCCCCCCGACCGCGGGGTGGGGCCGCGGCGACGTCCTCGTCCTGTTCGGCGAGCTGTTCGGGCGCGGCTACGCGAACGGGCTCCTGGACCAGGCGCGGCGCGCAGGGATGACCATCGTGGGCGCGACCGTCGGCCGGCGTGACGCCGACGGGACGCTCCGGCCGCTCACGGACGACGAGCGCACCCTGGCGGAGGCGAACCTGGGCGGGAAGATCGTGAACGTCCCGCTCGAGGCGGGATTCGATCTGGAGCGCGGGGGAGACGGGCCCTCGCCGGTGGAGCAGCTCAAGCAGGCGAAGCCGGATGCGTGGAACACGTTCCGGCTCGACTGGGATCTCATCGGGCTCGCGCGCGACACCGGCACGCGGCGGTTCGATCGGAACACGGAGGCGTTCGCGTCCGAGCTCGGGAAGCTCCTTCCGCCCGGCGCGAACGTGCTCCTCGTCCACACCATGGCGGGCGGCTTTCCGCGCGCGCGGGTCTACATGCCGCTCATGACCCGGGTCTTCCGCGGGACGGGCGACCGCTACCTGCCGTCCCAGGACTTCTGGGCGAGCGACCTCGGGAAGCTCTGGGCGATGTGCTTCGAGGAGGTGACCGCCCGGACGTTCCAGCGGCTCGTCGCGGCGACCGCGGCGCTCCGGACCGGCGCGCGGCGGGTCCGCTACGTCGCCTACGGCTACCACGGGTGCGAGGTGCTCGCGGGAGGCGCGCTCACCTGGCAGAGCTACGTGCCTTACCTCCAGGGCTGGGCGAAGCTGCGGCTCGAGGCGTACGCGCGAGAGGCGTGGGACGAGGGCGTCCGCGGGACCGTGTTCGACGCGCCGGAGATCTGGACGAACTCGAGCGCGCTCTTTCTCGGGGTCGAGGTGTCGCTCTACGCGCTCCTCCGCGCGCTCGAGCGCGAGGCGCCGCGCGCCGCGGAGACCGGGGCGCTCCGGGCGCGCTGCAGCGCGCTCCTGAAGGAGGGCGCGACCCTCGACGCGCTCGTCGCGCGCGCCGAGGCGTTCCTCACCGGGACGGCGGCGCCGCTCCGGACGTTCGCGACCTGGCCGCACCACTCCACGCGCGAGCACCTCGAGGCCATGCTCGCGGCGTCCGAGGCCTGTGGCGCGATGAGCGCGGACCCGAGGAACCCGGTCGCGGCGGAGCTGTCGCGCTCGGTCGTGGACGCCGTCGGCCGGCTCATCTTCGACGCTTCATGGGAGCCCGAGGGCCCGGTCCGCTGGCTCGGCCACGACGTCGTCGCGCGGCGGCTCGCGGGCTGAGGGCGTCGGAGCCGTCACTTCTCGAGGTCGCCCGGAGCCTCTCCGGCACTCCGGCGGCGCCCCTCTTCCTCCGCCTTCTCGTACTCGTCCGGACTCGCCTCGACGTCCGCCCGGGCGCGCTCCGCGTCCTGCTCCACGCGGCCCTGTCGAACGGTCTTCTCGACGCCTTCGCGGTAGCGGCGGTCCGCCGTCCTGCTTCCCTCGCCCTCGTTGCCCGCGTCGTCGTTGCGCTCGTTGTTCGCCATCCACGAAGCTTGGCGGCGAGGCCATGTGCCGGCAACCGGCACCCAGCTACCCGGCCGCTCGTGCTCCGGGCGACCGGCGTGACGCGTCTCACCCCGGACGCGCCTTGGTATCGCGCGTCACCGCGAGGCACCCGCACGCTTCGCGCCGCACGCTCTCTCGATTCTCGCGAGCCGGTCCAGGTACCCCTCGAGCTGCTCCGCGCGGTCGGACTCGCGAATGTTCTCGACTGCCCGGCGTTGCAGCCGAATCGCCTCCGGACAGCGCCCCTGCGCGTAGTGCGACCGCAGCCAGGGTCTCGATCGCCCACGCGCTCCACGGCGCCAGTCGGACGGCCTCCCTCGCGTGAGGCAGCGCCTCGAGCGCACTTCCCGACTGCACGAGGTACCGCGCGAGGGCGCTCCGGGCGGCAGCGTTCGACCCGTCGAGCTCTACGGCCCGCCGGAGCGCCGCTTCCGCACGCGCGCGCTCCGCGACCGACGTGGCGAAGAGGAGCCAGGCTTGCGCGTCGGCGGGGTGGTCGCGCGTTGCACGCTCCGCGAGGACCAGCTTCTCGGCGGGATGGCTCTCTCCGCGGATCCAGGCCGCGACGACGCTGCCGGAAGCGAGCCCCGCCTCCAGCTCGGCTGCGAACACCTCGCGGGGTATCGGTCTTCCGCCGTTCCTCCAGGGCAGCCCGATGCGGAGGTCGTGAACGTCCCCTGCGGTGAGCTTCCGTTCGGTGATCGGCGGGGAGCGTTCGGGCTTGCGCGCGCGCAGCTGGGAGTACTCGAGCGGCCCGCTGAGGTAGGTCCAGACCTCGTCGCGCAGCCGCTCGGCGCCTCCGGCGTCCTCGGGGTCCCAGCGCGGGAAGGTCGCGCGCCAGGCCTGCCGCGGATCCTCGCCGCGCGCGAAGCGCTCCTGCAACGACACGAACGCCTCGCCCTGGCGATTCATCAGGTAGTGAACGAGTCCCCAGGCCAGCGAGTACTGCTCCGCGTCGAGTCGCCGGTCTGCGAGGAGGAGGTCGCGAACGGCGGCTGCGGCCGGTCCGAGCGCGCTCCAGCGGCGCCACGCCGGCACGCGACCCATCGTCACGTTCCTGTCCGGCCCCTCCCAGCCGATGGTCTCGGCGTAGCAGGCCACGCCCTCCTTGAACCAGAGCGGCTGCCTGGCGAAGCTCGCGGCCATGAGGACGTGCGTCAGCTCGTGCGCGACCACGGCGCGCTGGAGCTCCCCGAAGGCTCCCTTCATGACGATGGTGAGCCGGGACGAGCGGGGATCCGGGCTCACGATCGCCTGCGCGCCCGCCGGCAGGAACAGGTCGACGTCGCGCTCGTGCTCGAACGCGACGACGTCTACGGAGAGCGGAAGCTCCTTCCTCGGCTTCCGGAAGAGTCCCTCGTCGAGCGAGGCGACCACCGCCTCCAGCTCCGCGAGGAGGCCGCGCGCCCGCCCCTGCGGGAGATCCGTCCTGAGCACGAAGTGCTCGGTGCGCAGCTCCCGCCAGCCGCCGCCGTCGGGCGGTACGGGGCGCAGCACCGGAACGGTGGCACACGCGGTGGCGGTCAGGATCGCGAGGGCGGCGCTGCGTGCGCGCATCGGCCTACGCTACGGCGTTTCCCGCGTCGGCTTCAATGTCATCGCAAGGCGCGTGCGCGTCTTCATCTCGATCCGGTAGCGCCCACCGACCCGGAGGTCGAGATCGATCGCTCCCAGCCGCTAGCGCGCGACCACCACGTCGCGCACCGCCCACGCGGTGCCGCCGCGCAGGTCGCGAACGACGACGGCGACCCTCGCCGGCCCGACCGCGCCGACCGTCCACTCGTCGGACGCGGCGGCGCTCCGGGTGTGCAGGTCCTCGACCTCCCCGGCCGTGGAGAACCAGGAGTAGACCCACTCCTCCGGCCCGGTCTCGATGGGAGCGCCTGCGGCGTCGAGCTTCGTGAACACCTCCGGCTCGCCCGCCGGCCCCGCCGGAAGCACCGGCGTGAGCGCCACGTCGCCGGGCGCGACGGTCGTCGCACCCGCCGGATCGAGGGCGACCGCCCGCGCCGCGATGCCGTCCAGCCCCGGGTTCCGGTTCGGGGGGTCGGGCGCGGCCGGCCCGCGGATCCGTACCCGCTTCGTCGAGAGCACGTGCTCGCGCTCGGGCCAGAGCCGGGCGAGGTTCGCCGCGACGTCGCCCCCCGGGCACGCCGTGCCGACGCCCGCGACGAGCTCGTCGGGGGTCGCGTCCAGCGCGAACGCCAGGACCACCGCCTCGACGCCGATGATCCGCTCGGGGCCGCTCGGCGGAAACGCGAGGCCCGATGGGACGGCGAGCCGCGCCGGCTGAACCGGGGTCCCCCCGACCGTCGCGGGGCCGCAGGTCACGCCCACGCAGCGCTCGATCCCGGCGAGGTCGATGGCGGGCCAGGGCGCGGCGCCGGTCCCGCCGGACGCGCAGGCCTGCCGAGCGCCCGCGGCGATGGCGGCGGCCGGGTCACGCAGGGTCGCGAGCATCACGCAGGGAGTCGAGGCGGAGTCGCCGGGAACCGGAACGCAGGCGAGGTGCACGACGGTGGTCGTGCGCGACGGCGCCAGGACGAAGTCCGCCCGGAGGGCGAGGGAGGTGAGGCTCGACGTCCGGATCCCGTCCGGATCGAGCTCCGGCGGCTCCGCCTGGATGGCGAGGACGCGCAGCTTCTCGAGCTTCGAGGCGGGATTGAACTCGGGTGAGCAGGCAGTGAGGGCGAGGACGGC
>CAVTRF010000009.1:0-4370 GCA_963736795.1 uncultured delta proteobacterium
ATCGAAGGATACCACGGGTATACTGTGCGTTGAATCGAACCGAGCGCGAGCTGGGTTCCAGCCGCACTTGGAGCAGGCACCTACGAATGCCGCACGAAGTACGTCTGCTTGTGCAGCCGCGCCTCGTAGCTCTGCACGACGCAGGTCGCGGTGGCCTCCGACGCGAGCACGTCGACGAGCGCCTCGTTCCCGTTGTCGTCCAGTCTCCACACCTCGAACCGGCCGGGCTCGGTCGGGTTCCGCGTCTCGTGAGCGCGACTCCGTTCGGCCCGCCAGGTGACGGGCGCCGCGGTGAGGCCGAGGTGGTCGAGCGCGTGCTGCGTCTCGGGGCGTGGGAGCGGGACGATCTTCACGTGCTCGTCGTGCCCGCCGAGGAGAAGAGCTCGGTCAGCTTGTCGAAGCTGTCGGACCATCCGCCCCGATGGAGAGCAAGGCGCGCTTCGGTGGCAAAAGGGCCGTGGTCCAGCGCCAGCCCGGTCTTTCCGCCGAGGTCCGTGAGCGACAGCGTCACGACGTTCTCCTGGTCGTCCGGAGCGGGCTCCTCCCACCGAAACGTGTAGGCAAGCCGGGAGGGAGGAGCGACCTCGTGGAACTCTCCCTGGAGGAAGAACGCGTCGCCCTCAGGAGGCTTCATCTGGATTCGATAGCGGCCACCGACCCGGAGGTCGACGTCGATGCGAGGTGACGTGAATCCAGCCGGACCCCACCATCTCGCCAGCTGGTCCGGTTCGGTCAGGGCCCGCCACACGGCGGGCGGGGCGGCGTCGAGCACGCGCGCGATCCGGAGCCGGAGTCCGTTGGAGGTCGGCATGGCATATCCCTAGCGATCACGCATTCAGACGGCCAGCGCAGTCGAGCCGGCTCACTGGAACAGCGCCGCCGCCGCGGGCCTCGCCGCCTCGACGAGCGCGAGGTCGTCCGTCGCCTGCGCGTGCCGCGACGCGACGAGCGCGCCGGTGGCGGTGTCGACGAGCCGCAGGACGAGGAAGCGCGCGTCCCCGATCGCGGAGACCTCGCCGGTGACGAAGAGGCCTGCGCCGGCGGCGCGGGCGGTCTCGAGGTCGCACGCGGCGTCGCCGCACGGCTCATCCGACCGCCCTCTCTCCTTCGACGACGCGTTCACGCTCTCGCGGGTCATGACGGTCGTCCCCGACGTCCGCCCGGCCTCGGCGGCCGCCGCGCGCGCCTGGTCGGCGAGGACCGCGAGGACCTGCGGTGGCACCGCGCCGCGGAAGTCGAGGACCGCGAGCCGCCGCTTGCCGGGAGGTGGAGCCGGCGGCTCCGCCCGGACCGGCCCGCGATCCGCGGCCGGGGCTGCGGGCTGGGCCTCGTTCGCCGATCGCTCGGGCCCCGCCACCCCCGCGAGCGCCGCGATCGCGTCGGACCGCTCGAGCCGCTGGCGCACCGCCCTGCCGAGCTCGCCGAGCTCCTCCGCCCCCCACGCGGCGCCGTTCACCTCCCATCGATCGAGCTGCTTCCCGTTCGCATCCACGGCGACCGTGAAGTCGGGGCCGCGGAGCGGGGGGGTCACGGTGACTCGCACGTTCGAGCGCATGCTCTGTACTCGCTTCGTGCGGAAGCCGGCCTGCGCCAGCGCCGAGGCCACCGCGTCGGCCGCCCTCTCGGCCTTCTCGATCCAGGTCGGGTTGACTCGCGGGTCCGCCTCGACGACGACGAGCACGAGGAGCTTCGCCGCCGCGTCGCTGCCGAGGAATGGCGCGCCGTCGGGCGCCGGCGCCGTGTAGGGCGTCCCTGTGGTGCGGCACGCGGCTGCGGAGAGCAGCACCGCAGCAGCGACGAGGACACGCAGAAGAGCGGTCACGGGATCTGCTCAGCCTATACCGTCCGCAGGCCTGCGGAACTCTGGGCGGGCGGCGAGCCGATCCGAGCGGCCGCGGGTCAGCCGCCGCCCCCGCTGTCGAACGCAGCGGGATCCAGCTTGGACGTCGCGCTCCGGGGCTGCGCCTCCGCGACGTTCGCGCCCCCGCGCGCCGGCCCCGCGTCGCCGCCGTGCGCCGTGGCGGCGTCGCGCGCGAGGCGGCGTGCGATCTCCCGCACGCGGGGCGGCTGCGCGACCGGAGGGGGCCTCGGCCGCGAGGGCTCGCCGGAGAGCGCCCGCTCGAGCTCGCGCGTCCGCGCCGTACAGGTCCGGCCAGAACCGGAGCGTTCCGTCCTCGTCCGCCGTGGCGGTCGCGTACGCGAGCAGCACCGTCGCCGGCGTCGCGAGCGAGACGAGCAGCGGCTCCGCGCGCGTCATCGCGGCCTCGATGCGCGCGCGGTCGAAGCCGGGCTGCCCCGCGAGCAGGAAGGCCGCGAGCGCGGCGGGCTCCGCCACGCGGACGCAGCCGTGCGACAGCGCCCGATCGTTGCGGTTGAAGAGCCTCGGCCTCGCGGTGCCGTGCAGGTACACGTCGCCCGGGTTGGGCATCACGACCTTCAACGGACCGAGGGAGTTGCGCGGGCCGGGGCGCTGCCGCAGGCGCGCCTCGCCCTTGCGGACGAGCGCGAGCGTGCGGCGGCCGACGGGGAGCCGCGCGCCGTTGACCTCGACGAAGAACCCGTCTCCCTCGGCGAGGTCCAGTCGGCGGGCGAGCAGCCGCGCCAGCTCTCCCGCGGCGAGCTTCTCCGGCACGTCCCAGTACGGGCTGAACATGATCGCCTCGACGCGCGCGGCGAGGACGGGCGTGCGCCGATCCTCCGCCGTCGCGCCGACGATGACGTGCATGGCGAGGGTTTCGCGGGGCGGCACCGCCTCGGCCGCCTCGAGCCGCTGCGCCGGTACGTTCACCACGATCCAGCGCGGCCCGAGATCGCGCGGCATCCAGCGCCATCGCTCGAGCGCGAGCTCCACCTGCGCGACGCGCCGAGCGAGGGGGACGTTCAGCGCCTCCACCGTGCGCCGGTTCACCACGCCGTCTTCGGGAAGGGCGTGCCTCGCCTGGAACCTGCGCAGCGCGTCGGCGAGGACGGGCGAGAGGACCTTCGACGAGGCCGCCGCACGCTGCGGCTCCTCGAGATCGCCGAGCGCGGCGAGGCGCGCGGCGAGGCGCGGGCGCGGCCGCGTACCGCTGGCCCGCGCGCAGGGGCCGCGCGGGGACCGGCAGCGGCGGCTCCCCGCGCCGGCGCTCGGCGAGCGCGCGCAGCCGCGGCAGCGCGCGGACGAGCCGGTCGTACGCCGGGAGGCGCGGGGCGAGGCTGTCGAGGAGCGCGGCGGGATCGGCGGCGGTCGCGAGCGCGTCCACGAACCCCTTGGCATCGAACGGCGCGACGGGGAAGGGCGTACCCGAGCGCCTGCGGTCTCACGCGGCCGTGCCGGAGGGCGCGCGCGAACCGGAGCGCGGCGGCGCGCAGGTCGGTCTCGAGCCGATCCGCTTCCTCGGGCGGCGCGCGACCGCCCTCGAGCGCCCGGAACCGGTCCGCCCAGGCGCCGCCCCCGTACTCCGCCGGATCGAGCCCCGCGTCCGCCGCCCCGGCGAGCGCCGCCGCGACGAGCCGCGCCTGCCGGGTCAACGCGCCGTCCCGCACGAACCGGGCCGCCACCGGGTCCGCGGGCGCGGCGGCGGTCGCCGGCGGCGACGTGGTCGAGCGAGAAGAGGACCTCCTCCCGAGCCTCCGCCCCCGCGCCTCCCGGCACCGCCGCGTCGCCCGAAGCCGCCGGCGCGATCGCCACGGGCCGCTCCGTCCGCGGAGCGGGCGGTCCCCGGGCGTTCCGGGGGCTGCCCGCACGCGGCGAGAAGGACGACGGCGAGGACCTGGAGCCTCAAGGGCGCCAGGATCGCCCAGCCTGGCCGCCGAGGAAACCCGACACTGTGCGACACCGCGGCGTTCTTGAGGAACAGCGAAGCCCCGCGGACCTTGCAGCCGCCGCAAGCCTCCCCTCAGGGCACGAACAGCGCCTCGCACTGGCCGGGCTGGGCGGGCGTGGAAGAGATCGCCCCACCGCGCGGGATGCACTGGCTAGGCGGGAGCGGAGCACCGTGCTCGACCCGGTCCACGAGGAGGTCGAAAGCCCGCTGCGCGTGGGGCTGGATGAGCTCGAGCTGTGGGAACGTGTTCTTGTAGGTCTCGATGTGGTTTCCGTTCTGAACCTCGTAGAGCCGGTACGGCGCGGCCCGCTCGAGCTGGCGGTCACCTTCGTCCGGAGCGCGGGCTCCGGCGACCAGGCGCGCGTAGGCTCGGGCGTGGTGCACCACTGGGAGGAGCGCGTCCATCGTGCCCGCGACCGTGATGAGCGGGCGAAGCAGCCGTCCGGTGTTGGCGAAGGCCTCGAGCTCGGCGCCGACGTCGGAGACGGCGAGCCGCGCGACGTAGTCGTAGCTCCCGGTGCCGGAGCCGTAGGTGTCGTAGAGGGGATCGAGCCGCTTCTGCCA
>CAVTRF010000010.1:0-9911 GCA_963736795.1 uncultured delta proteobacterium
GTGGAGCTCGTTCCCCCTCTCCCCATTGCTTCGCCCGGCTCGCGGCTTCACTGGAACAGCGCCGCCACCGCGGGCCTCGCCGCCTCGACGAGCGCGAGGTCGCCCGTCGCCTGCGCGTGCCGCGACGCGACGAGCGTGCCGGCGGCGGTGTCGACGAGCCGCAGGACGAGGAAGCGCGCGTCCCCGATCGCGGAGACCTCGCCGGTGACGACGAGGTCTGCGCCGGCGGCGCGGGCGGTCTCGAGGTCGGACGCGTTCACGCTCTCGCGGGTCATGACGGTCATCCCCGACGTTCGCCCGGCCTCGGCGGCCGCGGCGCGCGCCTGGTCGGCGAGGACTGCAAGCACCTGTGGTGGCACCGCACCTCGGAAGTCGAGGACCGCGAGCCGCCGCTTGCCGGGAGGTGGAGCCGCCTGCTCCGCCCGGCCCGGCCCGCGATCCCCCGCCGGTGCTGCAGGCTGGGCCTCGCTCGGCGATCGCCCGGGCCCGGCCACCCCCGCGAGCGCCGCGATCGCGTCGGACCGCTCGAGCCGCTGGCGCACCGCCCTGCCGAGCTCGGCGAGCTCCTCCGCCCCCCACGCGGCGCCGTTCACCTCCCATCGAATCGAGCTGCTTCCCGTTCGCATCCACGCCGACCCTGAAGTCGGGGCCGCGGAGCGGAGGGGTCACGGTGACCCGCACGTTCGAGCGCATGCCCTGCACTCGCTTCGTGCGGAAGCCGGCCTGCGCCAGCGCCGCGGCCACCGCGTCGGCCGCCTTCTCGGCCTTCTCGATCCAGGTCGGGTTGACTTGCGGGTCCGCCTCGACGACGACGAGCACGAGGAGCTTCGCCGCCGCGTCGCTGCCGAGGAATGGCGCGCCGTCGGGCGCCGGCGCCGTGTAGGGCGTCCCTGTAGTGCGGCACGCGGCTGCGGAGAGCAGCACCGCAGCAGCGATGAGGACGCGCAGACGAGCGGTCATGGCCGCTCAGCCTATACCGTGCCGCAGGCCTGCGGAACGGCTGGCGCGGGCAGCTCTGTCAGCCGCCGCCTCCGGCGTCGAACGCGGCGGGATCCAGCTTGGTCGTCGCGCTCCGGGGCTTCGCCTCCGCGACGTTCGCGCCCTCACGCGCCGGCCCCGCGTCGCCGCCCTGCGAGGTGACGGCGTCGCGCGCGAGGCGGCGCGCGATCTCCCGCACGCGGGGCCGCTGCGCGCCCGGAGGGAGCCCCGGCCGCGAGGGCTCGCCGGAGAGCGCCCGCTCGAGCTGCGCGTCCGCGCCGTACAGGTCCGGCCAGAACCGGAGCGTCCCGTCCTCGTCCGCCGTGGCGGTCGCGTACGCGAGCAGCACCGTCGCCGGCGTCGCGAGCGGGACGAGCAGCGGCTCCGCGCGCGTCATCACGGCCTCGATGCGCGCGCGGTCGAAGCCGGGCTGCCCCGCGAGCAGGAAGGCCGCGAGCGCGGCGGGCTCCGCCAGGCGGACGCAGCCGTGCGACAGCGCCCGATCGTTGCGGTTGAAGAGCCTCGGCCGCGCGGTGCCGTGCAGGTACACGTCGCTCGGGTTGGGCATCACGACCTTCAACGGACCGAGGGAGTTGCGAGGACCGGGGCGCTGCCGCAGGCGCGCCTCGCCCTTGCGGACGAGCGCGAGCGTGCGGCGGCCGACGGGGAGCCGCGCGCCGTTGACCTCGACGAAGAAGCCGTCTCCCTCGGCGAGGTCCAGTCGGCGGGCGAGCAGCCGCGCCAGCTCTCCCGCGGCGACCTTCTCCGGCACGTCCCAGTACGGGCTGAACATGATCGCCTCGACGCGCGCGACGAGGACGGGCGTGCGCCGATCCTCCGCCGTCGCGCCGACGATGACGTGCATGGCGAGGGTTTCGCCGGGCGGCACCGCCTCGGCCGCCTCGAGGCGCTGCGCCGGTACGTTCACCACGATCCAGCGCGGCCCGAGATCGCGCGGCATCCAGCGCCAGCGCTCGAGCGCGAGCACCACCTGCGCGACGCGTCGATCGAGGGGGACGTTCAGCGCCTCCACCGTCCGCCGGTTCACCACGCCGTCTTCGGGAAGGGCGTGCCTCGCCTGGAACCTGCGCAGCGCGTCGGCGAGGACGGGCGAGAGGACTTTCGACGAGGCCGCCGCGCGCTGCCCCTCGTCGAGATCGCCGAGCGCGGCGAGGCGCGCTGCAAGGCGCGGCGCGGCCGCGTACCGCTGGCCGGCGCGCAGGGGCCGCGCGGGGACCGGCAGCGGTGGATCCCCGCGCCGGCGCTCGGCGAGCGCGCGCAGCCGCGGCAGCGCGTGCACGAGCCGGTCGTACGCCGGGAGACGCGGGGCGAGGCTGTCGAGGAGGGCGCGGGGATCGGCGGCGGTCGCGAGGGCGTCCACGAACCTGTTGGCGTCGAACGGCGCGACGGGAAGGGCGTAACCGAGCGCCTTCGGTCTCACGCGGCCGTAGCGGAGGGCGCGCGCGAACCGGAGCGCGGCGGCGCGCAGGTCGGTCTCGAGCCGATCCGCTTCCTCGGGCGTCGCGCCACCGCCCTCGAACGCCCGGAACCGATCCGCCCAGGCGCCGCCCCCGTACTCCGCCGGATCGAGCCCCGCGTCCGCCGCCCCCACGAGCGCCTCCGCGACGAGCCGCGCCTGCCGGGTCAACGCGCCGTCCCGCACGAACCGGGGCGCCACCGGGTCCGCGGGCGCGGCGGCGTTCGCAGGCGGCGACGTGTCGCGGGAGAAGAGGACTTCCTCCCGAGCCTCCGCCGCGGCGGCACCCGGCACCGCCGCGTCGCCGGAAGCCTCCGGCGCGATCGCCACGGGCGCTCCGTCCGCCGAGCGGGTGGTCCCCGCGCGATCCGGGGGCTGCGCGCACGCAGCGAGAAGGACGACGGCGAGGACCTGGAGCTTCAAGGCTGCCAGGATCGCCCAGCCCGGCCGCCGAGACTACCCGACACTGTGCGACACGGCGGCGTCTTGAAGAACAGCGAAGCCTCCCCTCAGGGCACGAACAGCGCCTCGCACTGGCCGGGCTGGGCGGGCGTGGAAGAGATCGCCCCACCGCGCGGGATGCACTGGCTCGGCGGGAGCGGAGCACCGTGCTCGACCCGGTCCACGAGGAGGTCGAAAGCCCGCTGCGCGTGGGGCTGGATGAGCTCGAGCTGTGGGAACGTGTTCTTGTAGGTCTCGATGTGGTTCCCGTTCTGAACCTCGTAGAGCCGGTACGGCGCGGCCTGCTCGAGCTGGCGGTCACCTTCGTCCGGAGCGCGGGCTCCGGCGACCAGGCGCGCGTAGGCTCGGGCGTGGTGCACCACCGGGAGGAGCGCGTCCATCGTGCCCGCGACCGTGATGAGCGGGCGAAGCAGCCGTCCGGTGTTGGCGAAGGCCTCGAGCTCGGCGCCGACGTCGGAGACGGCGAGCCGCGCGACGTAGTCGTAGCTCCCGGTGCCGGAGCCGTAGGTGTCGTAGGAGGGATCGAGCCGCTTCTGCCACTGGCACTGCGTCACCTCCCAGAACTGCGCCCAGTGGAGCCCCCAGAACGACGTCGTCCCGCTCACGATGTCCGGCGGGTACCCGGCGGCGCGGATGGCGATCGCTGCGGCCGAGCCGGGGTCGAAGCCGGAGGCGACGTACGGCAGGTAGTTCGCGATCGCGGGGGGCAGCTCGGTCAGGAGGTTCGCGGGCGCCGCGGTGACGAACGTGCCCTCCCAGTCCACGCCCCCGTCGAACAGGTACGGCGCGAGCTCGATGGCGCGACGCACCTGGTAGCCGCCGTTCGAGGCCCCGACCGCGTAGGTGTGGCGGGGCGGCCCTTGCCGCAGGCCGACGAGCGCGTTCCGCGCGATCGCGCCCGCTTCGACGATCGCCGGCCCCCAGTCGGTGAACGGCTTCTCCGGACCGTTGTCAAAGAACTCCACCCACACGCCCGAGGCGGGGTTGAGCCGGCAGGAGAGCGGGGTGGGCGGCGTCGGCGACGATAGCGAGGTGATGGAGAGGTTCAGGACCCGCTTGTTCTGCGACGCGTATGCGTACCCCTTCTGCACGACGTAGTCGCTCCACGCGAAGTCGCCGTTGAACTCGCTGCGCGTCCCGGAGGCGCCGGCGACGACGAGTGCGCCGTTCCAGTCGTCCGGCACGCGGAGGAGGAAGCGCGCCTCCGCCTGGGGATCGTTCGTGAGGCGCGCCTGGAGCTGAACCCCCGGTACGACCTTCGTGATGGGGGTCCGGAACGGCGGGTCCGGGGAGATGACCGTGCGATCGGTCAGGGGAGTGAACGCGCCCGCCGGCAGGCCGGGGATGGAGTTGTTCGCGGGCGTCGTCGCCGGGTTGGCGGTGGTGAGGTCCGTGCTCACGACGCACGTGGCGTCGGCGATCCGATCGCCGAGCCGCGCGAGCAGCTCCTCGCAGCGGGTCCCCTGCGCAGCGCGGACCGGCGAGGGCGCGGCCGCGGTGAGCGCGGCAGCAACGAGGAGCGCACGACGGATGCGGGCGGCGGGCGCGAGGAGACGGGCCATGTGGAACCTCCCGGAGGGCGAGGCGACGCTTTGGAGAAGCGAGCATGTCGGTGCACCCGGGCCGGAGCAACGAACCAGACGGCCTGCCGCTCAGGGATGAGACCCCCTGGGGCAGCGGGCGGGATCAGGGCTCCAACCCGCAGACGGAGCCTGGTGATCCGGAGGAGGTGTACGAGGCGTGCATAGCGTTCACTCGAGCCTGTGCGGAATGCGCAGGAACCCGAGCGCGGCTGTCACGTTCCGCGCGACCTCGCCGCGCTTCTCAACGGGAACCTGCTCGTCTTCGAAGGGGGGCAGCCACCTGGAGAGGGACTCTTCAAAGACCACTTCGAAGTACTCGTGAGTGGTCGGATCCCGCCGCGGCTCGACCTCGATCTTCAGGACGTGATCGCCCTCGACGTATTCGTACGCGTAGCGACCACGCCTTCTGAAGACGAACCCGTCCGATGACTCGACGGACTGAGGATCGAGCTTTCTAAACGCCATCGGGCGGCCCTCCGTCGGCGCGCTTCTCTTGCGATGGCCGCACGAAGTACGTCTGCTTGTGGAGGCGTGCCTCATAGGTCTGCACGACGCAGTTCGCGGTGGCTTCCGACGCGAGCACGTCAACGAGCGCCTCGTTCCCGTTTCGTGGCGTGAAGCTCCGGCGACAGGCGGTACGACGCGCCGCGGCAGCCGCTGCGAGCGCGCGCCTCACCGCACGATCTCCCGGAGCAGCTCGGCCTGGGCCGCCTCGATGCCGGCGAGCGTCGCCTTCTGCCAGATCGAGGGCTCGTCCCAGCGCTCGGTCACCAGGAGGACGGAGGTCCCTCCGAAGACGCCGGGGGTGCTCAGCTCGCGCTTCAACCGGACCGCGACCGACGCGTCCGCGCCCACGGTCACCTCGACCGTGTCGCGGAAGCGACAGGTCACGAATCCGCAGGGCACCCGCCCGGCCTGCACCGCCGGAGCCGTCCGGACGAGCCCCGCCGCGTGGTCCTCCGTCTCGATCGCGAACCCGCGCTCACGCAACACGTCGCGAGAAGCCCGGAGGATCTCCTCGCGGCGCGACGCCTCGGCCGGGCGCGTCGCGGGCGCCACCTTGGCGGTCCACAGGCTCGCGCAGCCCGGCGCGGCCAGCGCGCACGCCACGATCAACGCTCGGTGTCTCATTTCCCCTCCTAGAACGCCCCGGTGAGCGCCACGAGCCCACCCCCCGGGATCGGCACGACGCCGAGTTCAGCCCCGCGCTTCACCGACGGCTCCCGCGACCAGACCGCGATGATCTTCTCGGTCGGGTTGTCCGCCAGCCAGGTGCCGGCGAACAAGCTCGCGCCCACGGTCAACGAGAGCGCTCCCGCGAACCGCGTCGCGCTCCGCGAATGCCTCGTGCTCCCGTCGCCCAGATCGCCGGGTTCCGCAACGAGCGACACGCCGAAGGCGAAGAGGGCGACGCCCGCGACGAGCGGAACGCTTCTCTCCGCGGCCTCACGCTCCAGAATCCCGCGGAGCCCCGCGTCCGCCTCGGCGACCGCGCTCGAGTGGTCTGCGCCGGGCGTCGCCAGGGCTCGCTCGAACTTCCGCTGGATCCGCTCGCCGCGCGACGGCGTGACGAGGTCGTGGACCCCGAGGCCGACCTCGAGCGCGAGGAGCCCTGCCGCCGCGCCGCCGAGGGCCACGCGCCGATCCCGCGGCGCGTCCTTCGCCTCGCCGGCGAGGAAGGCGGCCATCCCGAGCCCGGCGCTCATCGCGACGACACCGCGAACGGTCCGCCGCTCCTGCTCGCTCGCCGCGAGCTGCGCCAGGAGCCGGCCCATCCGATCGCCGTCCTCCCGGGACACGCCGAACACCGGCTCCGGTTCGCTCGCCTTGGCCTTGCGCCACGCCACGAGCGCGTCGGGGCCGAACGGGCGGCGGAACAGGTCTCGGAAGACCAGGTCGGCGCCCCGCGACCCGGCGCCGGGCCCCACGGCCCGCCACGCGGAGGCCTGGATGGTCCCGGTGCTGCTCGCTGTGGCGAGCGGGTACCGCGCCTCGACGATCGGCGGACCTCCCCCAGGGCGAAGGCGCTCCAGCTCCGTGCGGCTCACGAGGGCGGCCGGAATCCACAGTCGGACCTGCCGCCCGGCTTCCGCGAAGACGTCGAGCCACCGGAGCCCGTCGGCGTCCCTCGCCGCGAGCCGCATCGGCGTCTCCGCGTCCACGAGGACGGCGCGGCCCCTGAACGACGAGAGGTCGAGGAAGGTCTGGTCCGGCTTGCCGCCGGGACCCCGCGCGAAGACCTTCGGACGGAAGAGGGGGTTCTTGATGTCCGCCGAGGCCGTCTCCACGAATCCTGCGAGCTCCTCGTAGGTGATGCGGCCGTCTCCATCGGCGTCCGCTCCGCCCAGCAGCCCCGACCGGACGGCGTGGCTGAAGATGCCGGACTGGAGCTCCGACCACTCGTAGACCTCGGCCTCCGCGCTGGTCGAGAGGAAGACGCCCACGCCCGGCAGGCGCCGAGCGAGGCTCGCCGCCGCGGCCTTGGGCGTGGCGAAGCGCCGGCCCCCCGGCTTTCGCGGGTTCACGACGAAGAACGAGTTGCAGCTGTCGAGCAGGACGTGGGTCTCGTCCGCGCCCACCTCGCGCAGGAGGGTCGCCAGGTCCTCGGAGTCGAACGGTCCATCGGCGAGCTCGAGGACGCCGCGCCCGGCCTCCACGTCGCCATGGCCTGCGAAGACGAAGTAGAGGCGAACGCGGCGTCCTGCCTGGTGCACCTCCGCGGCTGATCGGGCCACCGCCGCCGCGGCGGCCAGCAAGCTCGCTCGGGTCGGCGGCCTCGCCTCGGCCGCGAGCGACGGGAACAGGCGCGCGGTGTCGGCGTCGAACTCCGTGAGCAGGACGGTGTGCTCCGGCCCCAGCGCGGCCGCGAACAGCGCCTCGTACTTCGCGCCGTCGTCGTCCGCGTACTGGAGGGGCGGCCTCGAGAGGTCCGCGCTCCGGTTGCTCGCCACGATGAGCGCGTAGGAGTCCACCCCGAGGGTGGCCGGCGGCTCGGCGGCGGCGGTCAGGAGCGAGAGGGCGAGTGGGAGGAGCATGCCGGAGCTCAAGGGCGGGCGCCTCCCGCCGTCACGACGAGGTCGAGCGAGGTGACGGTCGCGTCGCGCAAGCGCTGGCGGAGCCGCGAGGGCTGACGCTCCTCGGGGGCGAGGCGCTCGACGGCGGAGACGCGCAGCGGCTCGCGCGTGAGGACCAGCACGCACCGGAGCGGCCCCGGCGCCGGGTCGGCGAGGACCACGGAATCGGGGAGCAGGAAGTCCTCCGCGGCGGGATCGAGACGGACAGCGGCGGGGTCGTCGGCTGGCGAGAGATAGCCCGGGTAGAGCCAGTGGACCTCGCCGGCCGCGTCGATCGCGTACGCGAGCAGGTAGGCCGGCGCGTCGTTCCGGTTCCGGTACGCCGCCGTGAACGCAACATCCCGCGTCACCTCGGCGCCGCTCAGAAGGCGCCGCGGGGGGTCGCCGAGCGCGAGGAGCTCGACCCCGACCTTGGCGCTCCAGCGCTTCGCGGCGCCGCGTGCGGCCACGTGCGACTCCCGGGTGCCGCGAAGCGGGACGATCACGGCCAGGACGGCCACGGCCGCCGCGGCGATTCCGGCCACCATGGGCCATCGCAGCCACTGGCGCGCGCTGGGCCGCCCCTGGCGACCCCGCGCGTCCCCGTCGACGCGTGCCATGAGGCGATCCAGTGCGTCCCGCGCGGGGGGCGCGTCGATCTCTGCGGAGAGCGCACCAAGCAGCGCCCGCTCACCCTCGAGCCGTCCAGTGCACTCGGGGCACGCGCTAAGGTGCGCGCGCAACTCGAGCGCCCGGTTCTCGGTGACCTCGCCCTCGAGCAGCTGCTCGAGCTCGATCGCATCCGGATGGAGTCGGCTCACGGGGCACCCTCCTCCGTCGAAAGGGCCGCCCGGAGCCGCTGGAGCGCCTGGAACACCCGAGTCCGAACCGTCGCCTCGGGCCTGCCGACCACGCGCGCGATCTCGGCGTACCCGAGTCCCTGGTCGAAGCGCAGCAGGACGGCCTCCCGGAGCTTGGGCGAGAGGTCCAGCAGCGCTGCGCGGACCTGCCGGTTCCGTTCGGCCGCCAGCAGCCGGTCGACCTGATCTGGCTCGAGGCGCCCTTCTCCGCGGTCCTCGCGCCCGTCGAGCTGGCAAGGCGCGGGGTGGATCCAGTGGCTCCGGCGGCCCTCGGACCGCAGGTGGTTGAGGCAGGCGTTGCGCGCGAGGGTGAGGAGCCAGCTCCGAAAACGCCCCCGCGCGCGGTACGCCCGGCGCTGGGCCCAGACCGTGAACAGGACGTCGAGGGCGATCTCCTCGCCCGTTCGATCGCTGCCCACGCACTTGGCGCAGTACCGCGCGATGGCACCGAGATGGCGCGCGGCGAGGACCCGGTAGGCTTCGCGGCGGTCCGCGGCGACGAGCGTGATCAACTCCTCGTCGTCCCGCGCCTCGAGGCTGACGTCCTGGGGCTCCGGCACCAGGGCGAGGGTCTTGCGCGGCGAGTCAGCCATCGAGAGGGAGAAACACCGGCCGCGGGCGTTCGTTCGGTGGACGGGCAAGGGAGCCAGTTCGTTTGCGCGGCATCACAGGGCGCCTCCGGGGCGACGACCGCTGCAGTTTCGCTACACCCCGCCGGCGCTCCTGCGTGATTCAGCCGGTCGGCCAGCGCCCTGCCTTGTCCCGGGTGCAAGGGGCGGGCGAAGCCTGCGGGTGCGGCCCATCCCCGTCAGCTTACTTCGTATGCGATGGCCGGACGAAGGACGTCTGCTCGTGGGGCCGAGCCTCATGAGTCTGGACGAGGTCGCCGGGGGAGGAACGGAATGATCTTCATATCGCGTTCATAACGATCATTTCGGACCGCCCCTGGCGAGACGTGGGCCGGGCCTGTACCGGGCGCCGCGGCGTTCACCCTCCGCGATGAGGTAGTCCTGCGCGACAAGCCGCCCAAGCTCGCGGGTCGCAACGGGGCGCGCGACGCCGAACAGCTCGCGGTAGTCGGAGTTCTTCAGCGCCTCGTGGGTGCTGAAGAACGTGCGCAGCGCAGGAAGACGACCCTCTAGCCAGGCCCTGGTCGCGTGAACCTCAGGCGAGAGGTGGTACGCCGCGCCGCGAGTACGCGCTCACGCACGCGGACGGCGCGGACGGGCTCCTGTTCAGGCCCTGGAGCAACGTCCGGCGCGACCTGCACGCCGCCTGCGATGCGGTGAAGATCCGCCGCTGCTCGCCGAACGACCTGCGCCGCACCTGCGCGACGTGGCTGCGCGCCGCCGACGTCTCCCCCGAGCTCATGGAAGGGTCAGGAAGTAGTACACGAGTCGCATGGTTGCCTCGGGGTGAATCCGCAGTTCTTCAGCTTCGTATCGTCGGCCGCGCAGCGCGAGGGCGCGAATCTCCGACTGGTGTCGTTCGCTGTGCA
>CAVTRF010000011.1:0-10329 GCA_963736795.1 uncultured delta proteobacterium
GCGTAGGCCAGCGCCATCACCGCCAGCGAAGCTGCACGTCGACTCGTTTCGCTCCGATCAGCTCGCACGGGGGGCGCGTGTCCGATTGGCCGCGTCTCGAAGGGCCGCGACCCTTCCTGGGACTGACCGCGCGGAGCGTCGCGCAGTTCCGTTCAAAACACAGTCTGGACGCGCGGTGACGACCTCGTCGGGCGCCATCGCTTCCACGTGCCGGAGGAACCCATGCTTCGCGCCCGCGTCACGTTCCTTGCGGTGGTCTGTCTGGCGCTCTCGGTCCCGGGCGCCGCGAACGCCATCCCGGCGTTCGCGCGGAAGTACGAGACCAGCTGTCTGACGTGCCACACCGTCTACCCGAAGCTCACCCCCTTCGGCGAAGCGTTCCGCAGGAACGGGTACCGCTTCCCGGGCGTGGATAGCGACTACGTGAAGCAGGGGACCGTGGCGCTCGGCCAGGAGGCGAACAAGAAGACGTTCCCGAACTCGGTCTGGCCGGGGTCGCTGCCCATCTCGGCGCCGATCGCGATCGGAGTGAACGGGCAGGCGCTCGCCTACCCGCAGAAGAAGGCCACCACGCCCCGCGAGAACAACGACGTCCGGTTCTCGCTCGACGACCTCGTGAAGGAGGGACACCTGTGGGCGGGGGCGTCGCTCGACGACAGCATCACCGTCTGGGCGGAGCTCACCCTCGGCGGCGGGGCGGCGGACGTGGAGCACGCGCAGCTCCTGCTCAACGACCTCGTCGGACCGCGCCACGCCGTGAACCTCGTGGTCGGGCGCGGGTTCCCGACGCTGACGAGCTTCGGACCGCACTCGTCGTACCTCGGGGACTCCCTCATCACCGTCGCGCCGATCACCGGGATGTACGGGCTCTCCGCCGATTCGTTCACGCTCGTCGACAACTACAACGGGGCCGAGCTGACGGGGGTGTTCGGCGGGCGCTTCGACTGGTCGGCCGGCGTCGCGGCCGGGAAGAACTCGTTCGGTGGCCGGGCCAACAGCGAGAACGCGTACGCCCACGTCGGCTACAAGCTCGGAGGGATGCGGCTCGACGGCGAGGGGTCGAAGGGACCGGCCAACGCGCTCAAGCCGTGGGCCGAGGACGCCGTGACCGTGGACGGGTTCGGCTACCACTCGCACGAGGTGCTGGGAGGCACCGACACCTCGCTCACGACGGCCGCGGGCGACACCTCGCGGACCTTCGGAGCCGCGGTGCGCGGGCAGCTCGGCTCGGCCGAGCTGAACCTGGGGGCGTACTTCCAGCGCCACGAGCACGGGGCGCCGACCCCGGCCGAGCTGACCTCGGTGCGCGCCGACGTCCAGTGGGCGGAGCTCTCCTACGTGGTGTTCCCGTGGATGGTCCCGGCGGTGCGCGTCGAGCGGATCGGGCTGCGCCCGACCGGCGCGCCGAACGTGGCCGACGTGCACCTCATGCCCGGGATCGCGTTCCTGATCCGGGCGAACGTGAAGGCGGTGCTCGTCGGGAATATCGAGTTCACGAAGGGCTTCCCGACGGACGGGAGCGGGGCGGGGCTCGCGTGGGACGGCGGAAACGCGGACTGGGGCAACTTCGTCGCGGCCCCGAAGGACCCCGCCAACCCCGGCGCCCGCCAGCACGAGGTCGAGTCGATCGCGCTGTTCCTCGCGTGGGCGATCTGATCGCCCGAGTGGATCCGGAGAAGAACGCCATGGCCATCAGCAGCTCGTCGCGGATCGTCTTCACCCTGGTCGCGCTCGCCGCCTCGTCGGCGCGCGCCGAGGGCGGGAGCGTCGCCGGGAAGGTCGACGTGACGCCCGCGAAATACACGGCCGAGACCGTCGTCTACCTCAAGGGCGTGAAGGGGACCGCCGCGCCGCGCTCGCACGCGATGGACCAGAAGACCATGTCCTTCGTCCCGCACGTGCTCGCGATCGCGCGCGGCGACACGGTCAAGTTCCTGAACCACGACGGGGTCGCGCACAACGTCTACTCGCCGGACGGCGACGCCTACAACCTCGGCACCTTCAAGTCGAACGAGGAGCGGGACCACACCTTCGAGCAGGAGGGGGCGTACACCCAGCTCTGCTCGATCCACCCCGAGATGCTCGGGTTCATCTTCGTCGCGCCGAGCCCGTACGCGGCGGTGCCCGACGCGAAGGGGCACTACGCCATCAAGGACGTCCCGCCGGGCAGCTACCAGCTCGCCGTCTGGAACTCGCACCTCAAGGCGCCCGATCGGCCCGTCACCGTCCAGGCCGGGAAGACCACCCAGCTCGACGTGGCGGTGAAACGTTAGGAGCGGGGTTGCCCGCCACTCGCGCCCTCGAGCTGGCCCTCGCGCTCGCGGCGGCGAGCGCGGCCGCGGCGGAGGGGCCCGCGCAGCCGATCCGGTTCAGCCACAAGATCCACGCGACCGACGCCGCGATCGGCTGCACCTCGTGCCACGTCTACGCGGAGCGCGGTCCGGTCGCCGGCATCCCTTCCATGGCGAGGTGCCAGGGGTGCCACAAGTTCGTGAAGGAGGATCCCGCGAACCCCGCGATCGATCGGGAGCTGAAGCCGCTGGTGAAGCTCCTCCGCGAGAAGACGCAGATCGAGTGGGTCCGCGTCCATCGCCTGCCCGACCACGTCTTCTTCACGCACGAGCGCCACGTCCGCGCCGGCGTGCGCTGCCAGGAGTGCCACGGCGAGGTCGAGCGGATGGAGGTGGTCCGGCAGGTGGCGCCGCTCACCATGGGCTGGTGCCTCGAGTGCCACCACCGCAAGCAGCGCGAGCAGCCCGGGCGCGCACGCCTCACCGAGTGCGTCACCTGCCACAAGTGAGAGCGCGTGTCCGATCCCACCCAGAGACCGCTCGGCAGGAGGACCTTCCTCGGGATCCTGGGAGGGGCGGGCGTCGCGAGCGTTGCCGCGGGCTGCTCGCCGAAGCCGGCCGTTCAGCGGATCGTGCCGTACCTCGTGCCGCCCGACGACGTCGTCCCGGGCACGCCGCTCTTCTACCGCAGCGCCTGCCGCGAGTGCCCCGCCGGCTGCGGGGTGACCGTGCGGACCCGGGAAGGACGCGCGGTGAAGCTGGAAGGGAACCCCGACGATCCGATCGGCCGGGGCGCGCTGTGCGCCCGCGGGCAGGCGGGCGTCCAGGCCCTGTACCACCCGGAGCGGTTCCGGGGCCCGCTCCGCCGCGGCGTGGACGGCGCGCTCGCGCCGCTGCCGTGGGACGAGGCGGAGGACGCGCTCGCGAAGGCCGTCGCGGCGGCGGTCGCGAAGGGGCCGGGCCGGGTGCGGATGCTGACCCGGCTCGAGCGCGGCGCGACCGGGGCGATCCAGCGCGCGTTCCTCGCCGCCTGCGGGGCGCGCCCGCACGATCGCGTCGTCCTCGATCCGCTCGACCCCGCGCCGCTCCGGGCGGCGAGCGCCGCGCTCTTCGGCCGCGCCGAGCTGCCGGTGTTCGATCTCTCGGAGGCCCGATCGGTGGTGGCGCTCGGCGCGGAGCTCGTCGAGTCCTGGTCCTCGCCGGTGGAGCTCTCGCGCCAGCTCGCCCAGGGGCGCGTCCGCGAGGGCGACGCGCGCACACGGCTCACCTGGATCGGGCCGCGGCTCGCCCTCACCGGCGTCTCGGCGGATCGCTGGCTGCGGGCCCGCAGCGGAGGCGAGGCGGCGGTCGCGCTCGGCATGCTGCGCGCGCTCGTCGATCCGGCGAACGGGGTGAAGGACCTCGCCCCGGAGGCGCGGGCGCTCTGGCCCCGGCTCGCGTCGCTCGCTCCGGCCGCCCTGGCGGAGCGCGCGGGCGTGCCCTGGCCCGAGATCGAGCGGCTCGCCCGCGAGCTCGCGGCGCGCCGCCCCTCGGCGATCCTCGCGCCCGGCGCGCAGAGCCAGGGCCGGGACGCGACCCGCCTCGCCGGCCTCGCGCTCGTCCTCAACGCGGCGCTCGGGAACGTGGGACGCACCGTCCGCTACGGCCTCGACCCGCACGTCGGACGAGGCCTCCCCGCTCGCCGACGTGCGCGCGCTCCTGCGCGACTGCGCGGCCGGGCAGGTGGACGTGCTCCTCGTCGGCCGCGTCGATCCGCTCGCGCTCCTGCCGGCGGCGACCGGGGCCGCCGCCGCGCTCGCGAAGGTCCCGCTCGTCGCGGCGTTCGCGCTGCGCCCCGACCGGACCACCGCGCTCGCCCACCTCGTCCTCGCCGACCACCACGCGCTCGAGACCTTCGACGACGTGGTGCCCCGCGCCGGGATCGTGAACCTCGTGCAGCCCGCGATGACGCCGCTCCACGACACCCGCGCCGCGATGCAGGTGCTCGGCGAGGTCGGCGCGCGCCTTCCCACCCCGATGGCGCTCCCCTCGGCCGACCCCTTCGACGTCGTTGCGGCCCGGTTCGCGGGGCGCGCGGGACCGGCCGCGGCGGGATCGCCCGGACCGGATCACCGGGCGGCGCTGCAGCGCGGCGGCCTCTGGACGGAGGTGGCGGCGGTCCCCGACCCCGCGCCTCAGGCCGCGGCGCCGCCGAGCCGTTCCTCGCGCCGTCGCCGCCGCCGGACCCGGCCCCCGGGCTCGATCTCGTCCCGTTCCCGACGGCGCTCCGCGGCGACGCGGGCGCGGCCGACCTGCCCTGGCTTCGGGAGGTCCCCGACACGGTCTCGAGCGTCTCCTGGACGGCGTGGCTCGAGGTGTCGCCCGCGACCGCGGCGCGGCTCGGGCTCGCGACCGGCGAGCTCGCCGCCGTGGCGACCTCCGCGGGCCGGGCGGAGC
This sequence comes from uncultured delta proteobacterium, assembly GCA_963736795.1. GTDB lineage: Bacteria > Myxococcota > Myxococcia > Myxococcales > Anaeromyxobacteraceae > Anaeromyxobacter. The sequence continues at coordinate 4,728 of CAVTRF010000011.1, forward strand.
TGCCGGTGTACGTCTACCCCGGCATCCGCGACGACGCGGTGGCGCTCCCGCTCGGCGCGGAGGTCGCGGCCCTCCTGCCCGCCCTGGCCGACGAGGGCTCGGGCGCGCTCGCGTTCGCAGGGGCGCGCGCGACCGTCACGCGGGTGGGGCGGCGCACGAGCCTCCCGCTCCTCGAGGGGAGCCCGTACCAGCACGGCCGCGACGTCGTCCCCGCGGTGACGGCGGCGGCGCCCTCGCCGCACCGGCCGGACCTGTCGGCGCGGATGTACGCGGAGCCGCCGCACCCGGAGCACCGCTGGGCGATGACCATCGACCTCGACCGCTGCACCGGCTGCGAGGCCTGCGTCGTCGCGTGCTTCGCGGAGAACAACGTCCCGGTGATGGGGCCGGAGGCGGCGGCGCAGGGGCGCTACATGGGCTGGCTCCGCATCGAGCGCTATCTCGGGGACGAGCCCGGGGGTGCGCTCGACGTGCGGCTGCTGCCGATGCTCTGCCAGCAGTGCACGAGCGCGCCCTGCGAGCCGGTCTGCCCGGTCTACGCGACGTACCACACGCCGGAGGGGCTGAACGCGCAGGTCTACAACCGCTGCGTCGGCACGCGGTACTGCTCGAACAACTGTCCGTACAAGGTGCGCACGTTCAACTGGCGCGACGCGCGCTTCGAGCGGCCGCTCGACATGCAGCTCAACCCCGACGTGACGGTGCGCTCGCGCGGGGTGATGGAGAAGTGCACCTTCTGCATCCAGCGGATCCGGTACGCCGAGGGGCGCGCGCGCGACGAGCAGCGGCCGGTGGCGGACGGCGAGGTGGTGCCCGCCTGCGCCCAGACCTGCGCCGCCCAGGCGATCGTGTTCGGCGACGCGAACGATCCGGCCTCCCGTGTGAGCCAGATCGCCCGCGATCGTCGCGCGTTCCAGGCGCTCGAGGACCTCGGCACGCGGCCGGCGATCACCTACCTCGCGCGGACGCGCGACGGAGAGGAGGGCGACCGGTGACGAGCGCGCGGGCACCGGACCGAGCGGAGTCCTTCCGCCGCATCGAGGAGACCGTCCGGGCCACCCACGGACCGCCCGGGCCGCTCTACTGGCTCGCCCTCGCCATCGCGGGCGGCGTCGCCGGGTTCGGCGCCTGGTCGTACTCGCTCATCGTCCGCGGCGGCCTGTACTGGACCGGGCTCGAGCGGCCCGGCATGTGGGGCAACCTCATCACCGACTTCGTCTTCTGGGTCGGCATCGCCCACTCAGGCACCCTCATCAGCGCGATCCTGTTCCTGTTCCGGGCGCGCTTCCGGACCGCGGTCTACCGGATCGCCGAGATGATGACGGTGTTCGCGGTGATGACCGCCGGGCTCTACCCGATCCTCCACCTCGGGCGCCCGTGGTTCGCCCACTGGCTGCTCCCGTATCCGAACCAGCGCGAGCTGTGGGTGAACTTCCGCTCGCCGCTGATCTGGGACGTGTTCGCGATCTCGACCTATCTCATCGTCTCGACCGTGTTCTTGCTCGTGGGCGTCGCCCCCGACGCGGCGGCGCTGCGCGACCGCGCGTCGGGCTGGCGCCGCAAGCTCTACCGCGGCCTCGCCTTCGGCTGGCGGGGCACCGACGAGCAGTGGCGCCATTACACCCGCGCCTACCTCTTCTTCGCGGCGTTCGCGACGCCGCTCGTGGTGTCGGTCCACAGCGTCGTCTCCTGGGACTTCGCGGTCAGCCTGACCCCGGGCTGGCACTCGACGCTGTTCCCGCCCTACTTCGTGGCGGGGGCGATCCTCTCCGGCGTCGCCATGGTGATCACCATCCTCGTCCCGGTCCGGCGGGCGTTCCGGCTCGAGGCGCTCATCACTCCGCGCCACCTCGACATGCTCGCGCGCCTGGTGATCCTCACCGGCCTCATCGTGACCTACTCGTACGCGACCGAGATCGTCCTCTCGCTCCAGGCGCCGCCGGGCGACCCGGAGCGATCCACCTTCCTGTACCGGATGGCGGGCCCGTACGCGCCGGTGTTCTGGACGATGGCGGTGTGCAACTGCGGTGGTCCGCTGCTTCTGCTCGTGCGGCGCATCCGGACGACGACCTGGAGCCTCCTGGTCATCTGCGTCTTCGTCAACGTCGGCATGTGGCTCGAGCGGTTCAACATCGTCGTGACGTCGCTCGCCCACGACCGGCTGCCCTTCGACTGGCGCGTGTACACGCCGACCTGGGTGGAGTGGGCCATCACCTTCGGCGCGTTCGGGTGGTTCTTCTCCCTCTTCCTGATCGGGCTGAAGCTCCTGCCGCCGGTCTCGATCGCCGAGCTGAAGGAGGACGTGCTGCACGGGACCCATCCGCCGGTCGCGGCGCCCGGGGGAGACCACCATGGCTGACCGCGGCGTGCTCGGGACGTTCGGCGACCCCGGCGCGGCGTCGCGAGCCATCCGCGCGCTGCGCTCGCAGGGCTTCGCGGTCCGCGCCGCGATGCCCGCGCCGTTCCCGGAGGTGGTCGCCGCGCTGGGCCGCCCGCGGAGCGCCATCGACTACGTCACGCTCCCCGGCGCGCTCCTCGGGCATCGCGGTGGGCGTGACGCTCACCGTCGGCACCTCGCTCGCGTGGCCGCTCGTGACCGGGGGGAAGCCGATCGTCTCGGTCCCGCCCTTCGTGATCGTGATCTTCGAGGTGTCGGTGCTCGTCGGGTCGCTCACGAACCTGCTCGCGGTGTCGATCGGGAGCTGGCGCGGCGGCCGCGCCGCGTCGTTCCCGGCGGGGCTCGCGTTCGACGCCGACCTGGTCGGCGTCTTCGCCGAGGGCGGCGACCTGGCGGCGGCGGAGCGGATGCTCCGCGCCGAGGGGGCCGGGGAGGTCCGCCGTGCCGGTTAGCCGTCGCCGCGCGCTCCTGGCCTGCGCCGCCCTGCTCGCCCTCGGGGGCGGCTGCTCGAACGACTGGCGGACGGACATGTGGTACCAGCCGTCGCTCCGCCCGCAGCAGGCGCCCCGCCCCGAGCCGGAGCGCTCGGTCGCGCTCGGCGCGAGCCGCACGGTACGAGAACCGCGACGACACCGAGCAGCTGGCGAACCCGGTGCCCTTCTCCCGGGCCTCGCTCGAGCACGGCAAGCGGCTCTTCGCGGCGCGCTGCGCCCCGTGCCACGGGCCGGAGGGGCACGGCGGCGGCCCGGTGTCGAAGTTCTTCCCGCCCGCGCCCGACCTCGCCTACGTGAAGGTGCGCGAGCGGACCGACGGGTTCATCTGGGGCACCGTCAGCTACGGCGGCAAGGCGATGCCGCCGGGCGGCGAGGGGCTCACGCCGCGGGACCGCTGGGACCTCGTGAACTGGGTGCGCGAATCCAGCGCACCAGCCCGGTGGTGACCGTCCCGCCGCCGCCGCCGCCGGAGCCCGGAGGGACCCGATGACCCTGCTCGAGCGCAGCGCGGCCGGGATCGGCGCGACCGCTGCGCGCCTCGCCGTCGGCGCCGTCGCCGTCGGCGCGGCGGCGCTGCTCCTCGGCCTCGCCCTCGGCCGGGCCGCGCCCGCGTGCGCCGCGCTCGTCGCGAGCTGGCTCTTCTTCGCGGGCCTCGCCGCCGGGTCCGTCGCGCTCGCCGCCGCGGTCCGCATCGCGTACGGCGGCTGGGCGCGCCCGCTGCTGCCGCTCGCCGAGGCGGCGACGGCGTTCTTCGCGCCCGCCTTCGTCCTCCTGGTCGCCGCGGTCGCCGGTCTCTGGGCGCTGCCGGGCGCCGGGTCCGGCGCCGCCGCGGCGCGGCTCCTCGTCTCGGCGGCGGTCGTGTTCGCGCTCGGCTGGCGCTTCGTCGCGGCGGCGCGCGCGCCGGGGGCGGACCCCGGACGCGTCCGGGGCGCCGCCCTCGGGTACGTCCTCGGCTACGTGGTCGGCCTGTCGGTGTGGGCCTACGACCTCGTGCTGCGCCTCTCCGAGGGGCCGCTCTTCACGGTCATCCCGCCCTACTACTTCCTCGGCGCGTTCCTCTCGGGCCTCGCCTGGGTGGCGCTCCTCGCCGCCGCCCGCGACGTCTCGGGGCCGGACTTCCGCCACGACCTCGGCAAGCTCCTCTTCGCCTTCATCGTCGTCTGGAGCTACCTGCTCTGGGCGCTCTTCCTGCCGACCTGGTACGGCAACGTGCCGGAGGAGGTCGCGATCCTGCAGCGCCGGTGGGTGGGGGCCTGGAAGCCCGCCACGGCGGTCGTGCTCGTCGCCGTGTTCGCGTGGCCGTTCTGGCTGCTCTTCTCGGAGAAGATGAAGCGGCGGCGCGGCACCCTCGCGGTGGGCGCCGCGGCGGTCCTGCTCGGGCTCTGGGGCGAGCGGTTCCTGCTCGTTCTCCCGTCGCTGGACCTCGCCGGCGGCGCGGCGGCGGTGCTGGTCGCAGCGGGCGTCGCCCTCGGGGTCGCCGGCGTGTTCCTGCTCTCGGTGGGCGCGCGGCTCGGGGCCGTCCCGCGCGAGAGTGCGCCCCCGCCGGCGGGCTAGAACGCCCGCTCGGTGAGCGAGACCGCCGCCTCGTGCAGCGCGCGCCGGTGCGCGCCGTCCGGGATTTCCGCGAGCGCCGCCATCGCGGTGCGCGTGTGCTCGCGGGCCATCGCGCGCGCGGCGTCGACGCCGCCGACCCGCTTCACGACGTCGATCACCTCGGCGGCGACCGCGTCGCCGTCGGCGCTGCCGTCCGCGAGCGCCCGCAGGCGTCCGCGCAACCCCGGCTCGGCCTCGCACGCGCGGATGAGCGGGAGGGTCGCCTTCCCTTCCAGGAGGTCGGTCCCGAGCTTCTTCCCGAGCAGGCCCGGGTCGGCGGCGTAGTCGAGCGCGTCGTCCACGAGCTGGAAGGCGATGCCGATCCCCTCGCCGAACTCGACGAGCGCCGCGGGGACGCGGCCGGTGAGCCCGGCCGCCCAGGCGCCGGCGGCGGCCGCCCAGCCGAAGAGGGACGCGGTCTTGCCGATCACCACGTCGAGGTAGTCCTTCTCGCTCGCCGCGAAGGTCCCGCGCAGGGAGAGCTGCAGCACCTCGCCCTCGACCAGCCGCCGCATCGTCGAGAGGAGCGGCGGGAGCGCGGCGCGGTGGGCCGCCTCGGCGGAGACGATCTCGAGCGCGCGGGTGAGGAGCCAGTCCCCGGACAGCACCGAGACCGCGTTCCCCCAGATGACGCGCGAGGCGGGCTGGCCGCGGCGGATCGGGCCGTCGTCGATCACGTCGTCGTGGAGGAGGGTGGCCGAATGGGTGAGCTCGGCCGCGACCGCGTACGGCACCGCCGTGCGCATCTCGCCGCCGCAGGCCCCGCAGGCGAGGAGCGTCACCATCGGGCGGATGCGCTTCCCGCCGGCGGACACGAGGTGGCGGGCGGCGCCCCTGAGCTTCTCCTCGGCGTCGTGGGTCGCGAGGGTGAGCTGCTCCTCGAGCGCGAACAGGCTCTCGGGGAGCGCAGGGATGTCGGCGAGCGCCGCCTTGGCGCGCTCCGGCCGCACCCCCCGCTCGGCGGTGGCGTCGAGCTGAGAGAGGATGGCCCGGTCCTTCGACATGCGCTCCGCCTCCGGCGGGAGACGCTCCGTTCAACGAAAGCTGAAGGCGTATAGCGCGCCTCGCGCCGCGGGGTCAACGAACGGCGCGCCATCGCCGGGTCGACGTGCTAGGT
>CAVTRF010000012.1:0-17392 GCA_963736795.1 uncultured delta proteobacterium
AGCCCGTGCTCGCGAGCGTTCCCGTCGCCGTTCGTGGGACGCCCAGCACCACCCGCACGTCGTGCGTACCGCCGTCGTCGACGAGCGGGATCGCGCGCGGGTCCACGGCGACGCCGTCCATCGGCGCCGCGCCGACGCCGCGGCACCGGTGCTCGGGATTCGCGACGGTGATTCCGTAGCGGGTGCGGCCGACGCGCCAGCTCAAGCTCGAACCCGGGCCACGAGGTGGGGATGCAGGGATTCACCTCGAACGTCGCCGCCGTGGCGGCGGAGGCCGAGGATGCCCTCGACGCCCGCGCGGTACATCCAGCCGGCGGCGCCCGTGTACCAGGTCCAGCCCCCGCGCCCCGCGTGCCCGGGGCGCGCGTAGACGTCGCCGGCGACGCACGTACGGCTCGCCCCGGTACCGCGCGACGTCGGGCCGCGTCCGCGTGTGGTTCACCGGGTTCAGCATGTGGAACAGCTCCGTCGCCTCGTCGCCGCTCCCGAGCCGCGCGAGCGCCATCACGATCCAGGCGGCGGCGTGCGTGTACTGGCCGCCGTTCTCCCGCACGCCGGGCGGGTAGCCCTTGATGTACCCGGGATCTGCGCCGAGCGGTCGAAGGGCGGCGTGAGGAGCACGACCACCTGGGCGCCTCGCGCACGAGGTGCGTCCGGACCGAGTCCATCGCGCGGTCCGCGCGCGCGCCGGGTCGCCGCGCCGGAGAGCACCGCCCACGACTGGGCGATCGAGTCGATCGTGCACTCGTCGCTCTGCGCCGAGCCGAGCGGCGCGCCGTCGTCGTAGTACCCGCGGCGGTACCACTCGCCGTCCCAGCGACCGCTCCAGCGCGGCCGCGAGGCGGGCGGCGCTCTCGCCGGTAGCGCGCCGCGCGGACGGCCTCTCCGCGCGCCGCGCACAGCGGCGCGAAGTCGGTCAGCACGGCGTGCAGGAAGAAGCCGAGCCAGACGCTCTCGCCGCGGCCCTCCCGGCCGACGCGGTTCATCCCGTCGTTCCAGTCGCCGCTGCCCATGAGCGGCAGGCCGTGGGCGCCCGAGGTGAGCCCGCGATCGAGCGCGCGCACGCAGTGCTCGAAGAGCGCGCCCTCCTCGGTCGAGACGCCCGGCTGCGCGTAGACGTCGTCGTCGTCCGGCCCGAGCGCCGGCCCGTCGAGGAACGGGACGCGCTCGTCGAGCACGCCCGTGTCGCCGGTGGTCCGCACGTAGTGCGCCACCGCGTAGGGCAGCCACACGAGGTCGTCCGAGCAGCGGGTGCGCGTCCCGCGGCCGCTCGGCGGGTGCCACCAGTGCTGGACGTCGCCCTCCACGAACTGGTGGGCCGCCGCGCGCAGCAGGTGCTCGCGGACGAGCGCCGGCCGCGCCAGCGCGAGCGCCATCGCGTCCTGGAGCTGGTCGCGGAAGCCGAACGCGCCGCCGGGCTGGTGGTAGCCGGTGCGGGCCCACATGCGGCAGCTCAGGTCCTGGTAGAGGAGCCAGCGGTTCAGGAGGAGGTCGAAGGAGTCGTCCGGCGTCCGGACCTGCACCGCGTCGAGCGTGTCCTCCCAGCCGCGCCGCACCGCCTCGAGCGCGGCGTCCGCCGCCTCCGGGGTCCCGTGCCGCGCGACGAGCTCGCGGACGTGGCTCACGTCGCGTCCCTCGCCGAGGAGGAACACGAGCCGCCTCGTCTCGCCCGGCTCGAGCACGACCGCGACCTGGAGGGCGGCGCAGGGATCGAGCCCCGCGCCGAAGCGGGGCGCGAGGGCGTCGAGGCCGAGCGCCGCCGGCCGCGCGAGCGAGCCGTTCCGGCCGAGGAACGCGGTGCGGTCGCCGGTCGCCGAGCGCACCCCGCCGCTCGCGTGGGCGAAGGCCACCCGGCCCGCGAACTCGTGGTTCCACGCGTTCGTCGCGAGGATCGCCCCGGTCGCCGCGTCCTGCTCGGTCACGACGTGCTGGTTCTGGCCCGCCTGCGGCGGCCCCAGCACCCACTCCGTGTACGAGTAGACGGAGAGGCGACGCCGGACGCCGCTCTCGTTCGCCAGCGTCAGCACCGAGAGCTTCACCGGGTCGGCGGCGTCCACGAAGACGTCGAGGCCGTGCCGGATCCCATTCGTCGCGCGCGCGAAGCGGGTGACCCCCGCCTCGTGCCGGATCACGAACCGGCCGCTCGAGGCGTCCCGGGGCAGCGGCCCCGGGGTGGGCGACCACGCCTCGCCGGTGTCGTCGTCGCGCACGAGCACGGCCTCGGAGGTCGGGTCGCTGACCGGGTCGTTCGCGAACGGCGTGAGGCGATTCTCGCGGCTGTTCTCGGACCAGGTGAAGGACGACCCCGACGCCGTGACCACCGTCCCGAAGGCCGGGCTCGCGATGACGTTCACCCAGGGGAGCGGCGTCTCCTCGGCGCCGTCGAGCACGATGACGTAGGCCTTCCCTCCGTCCGCGAAGCCGCCGATCCCGTTCGAGAGGACGAGCGGCGGCACCTCCGGCTCCGCGATCCGCGCGGGCGCGATGGCGCGCCTTGCGGCCGGCAAGACCGCGAGGGGCGCCGGCGCGGGAGCGGGAGGCCCGGATTGATCGAGCTGGTGCGCGAGCGACCCGCTGCCGCCGCTCAGGACCGCGCGCGCGACGCCGGAGAGGAGGAGGCGCTCGGCCTCGGTCATCCGGTCCCCACGCAGGAGGTACACGCCGCCGCGCCGGTGCTTCCATGTTTGCCAGGGTCCCTCGTCGAGGAGGGCGGCGAGCTGCGCGTGCACCTCGTCGAGGTAGCTGACCTGGTGCTCGTTCAGGATCACGACGTCGGCGCTCAGCCCCTTGAGGCGCCAGTACTCCTGCGCCTGGAGGACCTGCCGGACGAGCGCGAGGTCCGAGTCCGAGACGACGCGCACGAGCAGGACGGGGAGGTCGCCGGAGACGCCGTGTCCCCAGAGCCCCTCCTGGCCTAGCGTGCTGCGGGCGAGGACCTCCGGTCCCGGGCGCAGCGACCCGTCGTCGTAGAGGACGCGCGAGGCGAGGCGCTCGAACAGGAGGGCCTCCTCGCTCGTGATGCCGAGGTGGTGCAGCCTGCTGCGCGCGTGGGCGAACGCGAGCGCGAAGGTGCGCGCCGTGGCGGTCGAGTCGTGGTAGCGCTGCGCGAGCGCGAGCGCCGTCTCCCGGCTCGAGGCCATCCCCGTCGCGAAGGAGAGCCTCACGACGCCGCCGGGGGCGAGGCGCACGCGCTGCCTCAGGCTCACGATCGGGTCGAGCAGGGCGCCCGTGGTGCCGGACAGGGGGCGGCCGTCGAGCGCCTGCGGATCCTCCGGGCCGCGACCGCGCCCGAGGAAGCGGCCGCGGTCGGTCTCCCACTCCACCGGCCCCTGCGTCCGGCCCTCCTGCGCGATGACGTGCACCGCGAACACCTCGGCGTCGTCCGGGGAGCGCGGCCGCCGCCGGCAGAGCAGCGCGCCGCTCTCCGCGATGTACTCGGACTCGACGAAGAGCTTGCCGAAGGCGGGGTGCGCGAGGTCGTCGGCGTTCGGTGCGAGGACGATCTCGGCGTAGCTCGTGATCTCGAGCTCCCGGGCACGGTCGCCGTGGTTCACCACCTCGAGCCGGCGCACCTCGACGTCGTCCTCGGGCGAGACCGCGACGTCGAGGCGCGTCCCGATGTCGTCGTCGGTTCGCTGGAACGTCGCCTTCTCCATCGTGAACACGGTGACGTCGTCGTTCGCGTCCCTCGCGGTCGGCTGATGCGTCGCCGACCACACCGTTCCGCTGCGGACGTCGCGGAGGTAGAGGTACTGGCCTCCGGGGTCGCGCGTGGCGTCCTGGCGCCGCCGCGTCACGGCGCGCCCCCGGCAGAAGCTCGCGCCGCCGCCGGCGTTCGTGACCACCGCGGTGTAGTTGCCGTTCGAGAGGAACTGGGCGTGGGGGAAGGGCGTGTGCGGCGACCGGAAGCGGCGGGCCGCCGCGGGCGGCACCGGCGCCGCGATGCGCGCGCCCTCGTCCGGGCGCGGCAGGATGAGCGCCGCGTGGCGCGGGACGCGCTCCTGGAGGAGCAGCTCGGTCGCCTGCACGCGGGGATCCGCGTGGAACCGCTCCACCATGCGGTTGCCGGCGAGCGCGTCCGCGATCGCCGTGAGCGTCATCCCCTGGTGGTGGGCGAGGTACGTCCGCACGATCGCGTGCCCCGCTTGCGCGCCGGGGCCCGCGCCTCGCCCTCGGTCTCCTCGGGGTGGCGCGGCGTGTAGTCGATGGCGTCGTAGTAGCCGTACGCGCCGAGGAGGCCCGCGGCCGAGAGGCGGCGGAGGTTCGCGGCGGCCGCCGTGGGGTGGACGAGCGTCGCGAGCGCGGTCGCGTACGGCGCGACGACGAGCTCGTCGGCGAGGCCCCGCTTCATCCCGAGCCCCGGGACGCCGAACGCCTTGTACTGGTAGGTGCCGTGGTGATCGACGAGGTCGTAGGCGGACTCCGAGATCCCCCACGGCACCCCGCGCTGCGCCGCGTAGTCCCGCTGCCGGCGCACCGCCATCCGGCACGCCTCGTCGAGCAGCGTGTCGGGGTAGCTGCGCATCACCAGCAGCGGCATGAGGTACTCGAACATCGTCGCGCTCCACGACAGGAGCGCGGGGTTCCCGTGCACGCTCGTGACCGCGCGCCCGAGGTGGAACCAGTGCTTCTCGGGCAGGTCGCCCTTCGCGATCGCGATGAAGCTCGCGAGGCGCGCCTCGGAGGCGAGGAGGTCGTAGTGGGCCGGGTCGAGCCGCCCGGGCCCCTCCGCGTCCGCGGCCCGGTAGCCGATCGAGAGGAGGTTCCGCGTCGAGTCGTAGAGGAAGCCGAAGCTCATCCCGTCCGCGAACGCGGCGGCGCGCCGCGACAGGCTCTCGAGCCGCGCGGACAGGTCCAGGCCCGCCGGCCCCGCCTCGGGCGGCGCCGGCTCCCGGGCGAGGCGGCGGAGCCCCTCCGAGAGCGCGATGAGCGCGCCGGCGAGGTTCCCGCTGTCCACCGTCGAGACGTAGCGGGGCGGAAGCGGCGCGAGGCTCACGGTGTCGTACCAGTTGAAGAGGTGCCCCTCGAGCCGCTCCAGCCCCTCGATCGTGGTGAGGGTGGAGTCCACCCGCTCGACGAGCTCGGCGGTCGGGATGATCCCGAGATCGTGGGCCGCCAGCGTCGAGAGGAGCCCCATGCCGACGTTGGTCGGCGAGGTGCGGTGCGCGATCCGCGAGGGCTCCTCCTGGAAGTTGTCCGGAGGCAGGAAGTGGTCCTCCGGCCCCATGAACGCCTCGAAGTACTTCCACGTGGCGCGGGCCACCTCGAGGAGGAAGGCCCGGTCGGCCGCACCGAGCGCGAGGTCGCGGTCCCGCATCGGCTGGGAGAGCCGGTAGGCGACGAGCGGCGCGACCGCCCAGAGCGCGAGCAAGGGGCCCGCCGCGGCGAGCGCGCCCGGCCGCCACGCGGACACGAGGACGACGCCCGCGAGCGCGATCGCCGGGCTCGCCGACATCGCCATGATGAACGACCGGGGGCCGGTCGCGCTCTCGACGCCGGCGCCGCGCGCAGCGCTCGCGGCCGCGGTCTCCCACTCGAGGAGCCGTCGCCGCGTGATGGCGACGCGGACGAGCGTGACCAGGATCGCGTGCACCATCGCGTAGGCCTGGTTCGCGAGGAAGGCGAGCTGCAGCAGGATGCGCGCCGCGGTCGCCGCGACGTCCTCCGCGAGCGCGTGCACGAACGCCCGGAACGGCTGGTGCGGCCGCGGGCCTGCGAGCGCCTCGAGCACGAGCGGAGCGAGCGGGAACGCCAGGGACGCGACGACGAGGGCGGTCCAGACGGCGGGGCTCCCGGGCAGCACCGTCCAGGCCAGGAGGAGCAGGAGCACGGTCGCCGGCGCGAGCTGCGCGCGCCGCAGGTTGTCGAAGATCTTCCAGCGCGCGATGAGGGGCAGGCGGTTGCGCGCGAGGCCCGCGCGGGTCCGGACGAAGGGGAGGAGCCACCCGAGGATCTGCCAGTCGCCGCGCGTCCAGCGGTGCTGGCGCCGCGCGTGGGCGAGGACGCTCGACGGGTAGTCGTCCACGACCTCGACGTCCGTCACGAGCCCCGTGCGGGCGTGGAGCCCCTCGAACAGGTCGTGCGAGAGCAGCGTGTTGTCCGGGACACGGCCGTCCAGCGCCGCCGTGAACGCGTCCACGTCGTAGAGTCCCTTGCCCGTGAAGATGCCCTCGCCGAAGAGGTCCTGGTAGGTGTCCGAGACGGCGGTGGTGTACGGGTCCACGCCGGTGTGACCGGCGAAGATGCGCGCGAAGCGGGAGCCGGCGGCGCTCGCGGTCGTGACGCTGACGCGCGGCTGCAGGATCCCGTAGCCCTCGGTCACGAGGCCGGACCGCGGGTCCAGGCGGGGCCGGTTCAGGGGGTGGGCGATGATGCCGACGAGCTTCTTCGCGCCGTCGCGCGGCAGGCGCGTGTCGGAGTCGAGCGTGATGACGTAGCGCACGTGCGGGAGCACGCTCAGCTGGCCGACCTGCACGTCGTAGCTCGTGTCGGTCGCGCCGCGGAGGAGCCGGTTCAGCTCCTCGAGCTTCCCGCGCTTCCGCTCCCACCCCATCCACGCGTCCTCCGCCGGGTTCCACAGGCGCGCGCGGTGGAAGAGGAAGAACCGATCGCCGCGCCCCTCGCCGAGCCGCTCGTTCAGCGCCTCGATCCCGGTCCGGGCGGCGGCGAGGATCGGCGCGTCCTCCGGCAGGTCTCGCGCGGCGGCGTCGGAGAAGTCGCCCAGGATCGCGAAGTGGACGTGGGGGTCGAGGTTCCCGAGGGCGAGCACCTCGAGGTGCTCGAGGAGCCGCCCGACGCCGTCCACGCTCGTGAGCAGCGTCGGCACGACGACGAGGGTCCGCGCGTCCTCGGGGACGCCGCCGGAGAGGTCGAGGCGGGGCAGCCGTCTCGGAGGAGCGAGGCGCGCCACCACCCGCTGGACGAGCCCGATCGCCACCTCGCTCGCGGGGAGGAGGAGCAGCAGCGCCACCCCGAGCTGGGCCCACGTCGAGCCGCCCGCGTGCCGCGCGTACGCGGCGCCGGCCACGACGAGCGCGGCGGTCGCGAGGGTGATCGCGCCGAGGTACGCGCCCGTGGCGTGCGCGAACGCGAACCGGCGCAGGCCCGCGCGGAGCCCCGGGCGCCAGGCCACGTCGGCCTCGAGCTCGCGGCGTCCCTTGCCGATGAGGTGGTAGCCGACGTGCGCGGCGCGCGCGCCCGACCCGTCGCTCTCGGCCACCAGGCGCGCGCTCTCCACCGCGCGCAGCGCGACCCGGACCTGGGCCTCTCCGGTGGGATCGGCGAGATCCTCGACGGCCTGACGGTAGCGGTCCCGGGAGAGGAACTCCATCCGGCCGTGGACCCCGGCAGGATCGCGCTGCAGGACCCGCTCGACGAGGCTCACCGCCTCGACGAAGTGGGTCCAGTCGAGGGTCGAGCAGAGCCGCAGGCTCGTGACGACGTTCGCCACCGACACCTGGGCGGCGGCCTCGCGCTGGTGCTCGCCGCGGATCGCCTCCTCGGCCGTCTGCCGATCGACGGCGAGGCGTGCGTCGAGGGCGCTGCGGACCGCCGCGAGGCGCGGGCCGTACTCGCGCGCGCGCTGGAGGAGCTGCACGACGAACGCCGGGTGGAGCGCGCGGGGGAGGGGCGGCGGCGGGCCCTTCCCCTCCGCGTCGATCCGCGCCACGTGCGCGTCGGCGGCGCGCCGGGTCGCGCGCGCGGCGAGCGTCTCGTCGGCGAGCCGCCGGAGGTTCTCGACGAGCGCGAGCTTCAGCATGCTCGGCCACGCCCAGAGCTCTCCGATGGTGAGCGGGGCGACGGTCTGGAACGCGTCGAGCCAGCGGACGAGCTGGGGACGTTCCAGGCGGCTGTCGCTGTGCCGGATCAGCTCGATCGCGAGCGCGTAGACGCGGGCGCTCCCGGCTTGCTCGCGCGCGGCGAGCTTCGGCAGCTCGCGGTAGTAGCGCCGCGGCAGGTTCTGGCGGACGTCGCGGATCTCGGACGCGACGAGCGGGTAGTTGTCGAGGAGCCACTCCGCCGCGGGCGTCACGAACTCGCCGCGGTGCACGTCGCCGGCGAGCTCGCGGTACGCCTCGCGCAGGACGCGGACGTTGTCGTCGAAGCGCGGGAAGACGCTCCGGGCCCCGCGGCGGGAAGGGTCCACGGTGAACCGAGCGGCGAGCGAGCGGGCGCGCTCGTCGAGGCGCTCGACGCTCAGGAGCTCGTCGCGGAACGGCCTCTCGCCAAGCATCGCAGCAACCTGCACGCACCCTCCCGGACGGGGAGTCAGCGCGTCATCGGTGCGATGCGTTGGGCTGGCTCACCATGAGTGTAACAAGGCGATCATCGGCGCACCGGCCGCGCGCGGGGACCGAGCGCTCGTCGCTACCTGTCGCAGCACGCGTGCCGTGAGCGACCGCGCCAGCGGGCGGACGGATCGCGGCGACTCCTCACGAATCACGATCGTCCGTTCAGGTCTTCTTCTTCGGGTCGTTGGCGGCCTCCGGCTTCGCGCCGCCCCTTGCTGCGACTTCGTCGCGTCGCGGTGCGCCGCGGCCTTCGCGACCTTCGCGTCGGCCTTCGCCTTCACGTCGGCCACCGCCTGGGCTCTCGCCTCGGCCTGCGCGGGGGTGTCCACGTGCGGTGTCGCCTGCTTGTTCTCCAGGTCCTTGAAGCTCATGTCGCCTCTCTCAGCTCTGGTCGGGTGGACATGGGGTCTAGCCGGCCGGGGGTGGCGTCACACGGCGATGAAGGGCCCTCCTCGCCGAAACCCCCGCCGCGCCAGGGGATCGGGCGGCTGGGCGAGCGCCGCGAGCGGGCGAGGGATCGCCACCCAACACGCACCTTGCACGGCGGGGAGGCGTGGGCGAAAGGATCCGCCCGGGGTGGCGAGGGGAAATGGCCGACCGCATCCTGGTCCTCAACGCCGGGTCGTCGTCGATCAAGTTCTCGCTCTTCGGCGAGAGCGGCGGAGCGCTCGTGCCGGGCGTCCGCGGCCAGCTCGAGTCGATCGCTGCGCAGGGCGCGCCCCGGTTCGTCGCGCGCGCCCCGGACGGCGCGGTCGTCGCGGAGCGGAGCTGGCCGGAGCGCGCGTACCTCGACCACGCCGGCGCGCTGAGGTTCCTCCTCGAGTACGTCCGCGGCGCGCTCGGCGAGGGAGCGCTCGCGGGCGTCGCGCACCGGGTGGTGCACGGCGGGACGGTCTTCGCCGGGCCGGTGCCGATCGACGAGGCGGTCCTGGCGCGGCTGCAGACGTTCGTGCCGCTCGCGCCGCTGCACCAGCCGCACAACCTCGGCCCCATCCGCCTCCTGCGCGAGCTCGAGCCGGCGCTCCCACAGGTCGCCTGCTTCGACACCGCGTTCCACCGCACCATGCCGGCGGTGGCCGAGCGCTTCGCGCTCCCGGAGGAGCTGCACGAGGCCGGCCTCCGGCGCTACGGCTTCCACGGGCTCTCGTACGAGTACGTCGCCTCCGCGCTCGCGCACGCTCGACCCCGCCGCCGCGCGCGGCCGGACCGTCGCGCATGCACCTCGGCAACGGCGCGAGCATGTGCGCGCTCCTGGACGGGCGCAGCGTCGCGACGACCATGGGCTTCAGCGTCCTCGACGGGCTGTGCATGGGCACGCGGCCGGGCTCGCTCGACCCGGGCGCGGTGCTGTGGCTCGCGCAGGAGCGCGGGATGGAGCCCCGCGAGCTCGAGCGGCTCCTCTACGACCGCTCCGGCCTGCTCGGCGTCTCCGGCATCTCGGGCGACATGCGGACCCTGCTCGCGTCCCCGGATCCCCGCGCGCGCCTCGCGGTGGACCTCTACGTCCACCGGATCGGGCGGGAGCTGGGCTCGCTCGCGGCGGCGCTCGGGGGACTCGACGCGGTCGTCTTCACGGCCGGAGTGGGCGAGAACGCGCCCGCGATCCGCGAGCGCGTCTGCCGCGACGCGGCCTGGCTCGGGGTCGAGCTCGATCCCGCGGCGAACGTGGCGGGCGGGCCGCGGATCACGACCGGCGCGAGCGGGGTCTCCGCGTGGGTGATCCGCACCGACGAGGAGCTGATGATCGCGCGGCACGCTCGCCGGCTGCTGGAGGGCGCCGCGGCGCCGAAGGGAGGGACCGTGACCACGAGTGTACCGACACCGACCGGGGCCGCCGCGCTGTCCGAGCACGGACCGGCCCGGGCGACCGTCACCGGGGCGCCGCTCGCCCCGGAGGAGCTGAGCCGGCTCGACGCGTTCTGGCGCGCCTGCAACTACCTCGCCCTCGGGATGATCTACCTCCAGGAGAACCCGCTCCTGCGCGAGCCGCTCCGCCCGGCGCACGTGAAGAACCGGCTCCTCGGCCACTGGGGCGCGAGCCCGGCGCTCTCCTTCGTCTACACGCACCTGAACCGGGTGATCCGGGCCCGGAACCTCGACGTGCTCTTCATGGCGGGGCCGGGGCATGGCGCGCCGGGCGTGCTCGGTCCGGTCTACCTCGAGGGCACCTACTCCGAGGTCTACCCGGACAAGAGCCTCGACGAGGAGGGGCTCCGGCGCTTCTTCAAGCAGTTCTCCTTCCCCGGCGGGATCGGGAGCCACTGCACGCCGGAGACGCCCGGCTCCATCCACGAGGGCGGGGAGCTCGGGTACGTGCTCTCGCACGCCTGCGGCGCCGCGTTCGACAACCCCGACCTGATCGTCGCCGCGGTGGTCGGCGACGGCGAGGCCGAGACCGGCCCGCTCGCGACGTCGTGGCACGTGAACAAGTTCCTGAACCCGATCCGCGACGGGGCGGTGCTGCCGATCCTCTCGCTCAACGGCTACAAGATCGACAACCCGACCCTGCTCGCGCGCCTCCCTCCGGAGGAGCTCACGAGCCTGCTGCGCGGCTACGGCTGGACGCCGCTGCTCGTCGAGGGCTCCGACCCGGCCACGATGCACCAGGCGATGGCGGCGACGCTCGACCGCTGCGTCGAGCTGATCCGCGGCGCGCAGGCCGAGGCGCGCCGGACCGGCGCCGCCTCCCGACCGCGCTGGCCGATGATCGTGCTGCGCGCGCCGAAGGGCTGGACCGCGCCGCGCGAGCTCGACGGGCACGCGCTCGAGGGCTCCTGGCGCGCGCACCAGGTCCCGCTCACCGGCGTGAAGGCGGACCCCGCCCGGCTCGCGACGCTCGAGCGCTGGATGCGGAGCTACCGGCCCGAGGAGCTGTTCGACGAGCGGGGCGCGCCGGTCGCGGCGCTGCGCGAGGTGGCGCCGAAGGGCGCGCGCCGGATGGGCGCGAACCCGCGCGCGAACGGCGGCCTGCTCAAGCGCGCGCTCCGCATGCCCGACTTCCGCGCCTACGCGGTGCCGGTGGACGCGCCCGGGGCGTCGCGGGCGGAGACCACGCGACCGCTCGGCGCGTTCCTGCGCGACGTCCTGCGCGCGAACCCGGACAACTTCCGGGTCTTCGGGCCGGACGAGACCAGCTCGAACAAGCTCGGCGCGGTCTACGAGGCGTCGCGGAAGCTCTGGCTGGAGGCGTCCCTTCCGCAGGACGCGGACGGCGGCCAGCTCGCGCCGGACGGCCGCGTCGTCGAGATGCTCTCCGAGCACACGCTGGAGGGGATGGTCGAGGGCTATCTCCTCACCGGGCGGCACGCGTTCTTCTCGTCGTACGAGGCGTTCGTCCACATCATCGACTCGATGTTCAACCAGCACGCGAAGTGGCTCTCGGGCGCGCGCCGCCTCTCCTGGCGCGAGGAGATCGCGTCGTTGAACCTCCTCGTCACCTCGACCGTCTGGCGACAGGACCACAACGGCTTCACCCACCAGGACCCCGGCTTCCTCGACGTCGTCGTGAACAAGAGCTCGGAGGTGACCCGGATCTACCTCCCGCCCGATGCGAACTGCCTGCTCTCGGTGGCGGACCACTGCCTGCGGAGCGAGGACTACGTGAACGTGATCGTGGCGGACAAGCAGGCCCACCTCCAGTACCTGCCGATGGACGCGGCCATCACGCACTGCGCGAAGGGGATCGGGATCTGGGACTGGGCGAGCAGCGACGAGGGCGGAGACCCGGACGTCGTGATGGCGTGCGCGGGCGACGTCGCGACGCTCGAGGCCCTCGCCGCGACCGCGATGCTGCGGGAGGCGTTCCCCGATCTCCGGCTCCGGTTCGTGAACGTGGTGGACCTGTTCAAGCTGCAGCCCGAGACGGAGCACCCGCACGGCCTGTCCGGACCGGGACTTCGACTCGCTCTTCACGGTGGACGCGCCGATCATGTTCAACTTCCACGGCTACCCGTGGCTCGTGCACCGGCTCGCCTACCGCCGCAAGAACCACCCGAACCTGCACGTGCGCGGCTACAAGGAGAAGGGGAGCATCAACACCCCGCTCGAGCTCGCGATCGAGAACCAGGTGGACCGGTACAGCCTCGCGATGGACGTCATCGACCGCGTGCCGCGCCTGCGCAGCGCCGGCGCGCACGCGAAGGACCGGTTCCGCGATCGGCAGATCCACTGCCGGCTCCACGCGCACGAGCACGGGATCGATCCCCCGGAGATCGTGGGCTGGCGCTGGCCAGGCGCCGGTCCGCCCAGCGCCGACCGGGGCTGACCCGGCCAGCTCCCTCTCTCCGCGAAGCGGGGAGAGGGTGCGGGGTACGAGTACCCCCTCGCCCCCGGCCCTAGCCGGGGGAGAGGGCTGGGGAGAGGGGGCGGCGAGTCGCGGAGCTCACCGGCGCTCGGGCTCGGCGAAGTCGTGGACGAACCGCTCCTGCTCGGGTCTCTGGACCGCGCCGCGCCGCGCCGCCCGCGCGAGCTCGATCGCGCGCGCCGGCGGCACGCCCCTCGTGACGAGGCAGCACGCGGCGATGGTGCCGGTGCGCCCGAGCCCGGCCCAGCAGTGGACGACCACGTTCTCGCCGCGGTCGAGGGTCGCGACGATGCGGCCGACCAGCCCGCGGGTGGCCGCGAGATCCGCCGGGACGCCCATGTCCGGGATCGGGAAGTGGACCCACGCGAGCCCGACCTGGCGCGCCGCGCGGGAGAGGCCCCCGAGCTGCGCGAGCTCCCTCCGCTCGAGGAGCGTCACGAGCAGCTTCGCGCGGTGGTCCTCGACGAGCGCGTCCAGGTCGTCGCGGAGCCGCACCTCGAGGTCGAGGTGCCGCCCGGGCCACCACGCGCCGGGGGCGCGCGTCATCCCGAGGCGGCCCGGGGAGGGGAGAGCCGAGTGCGGGAGGAAGTCGACGGGCAGCGGGCCGGTCACGGCGAGAGCCACGAGCGGAGCTTGGCGTACACCTCGGGCCGCGAGAGCAGCTCGAGGTGGTTCGTCCCGAGCGCGATCCACCGGTGCGCCTCCGGGAACGCGAGCGTCAGCTCCGGGCGCGCGTGCCGGCCGAGCGCGCTGTCCACGGGGACGAGCCCGTCGCCCGGGAGCACGGCGCGGGCGCTCCCCGCTGGCGCCTTCGTCGCGGCGATCGCGTAGCACTCGACGCCCTCGGGGAGCGGCAGCGGCGCGCGGGAGTCCTTCGCGTGCGCGAAGCGATCGCGCCCTTCCCAGTGCGCGTCGAGGACGTTCCCGAACCGCATGTCGGTGACGCCGGCGCTCCGGATCTTCCCGAGGCGCGCGAGCGGCGCGCTGTACCGGCTCACGCCGAGGAGCAGATCGACCCAGTGGCCCCCGCGCTCGAGCGGCGCGCCGTGGTGCGGCGAGCCGATGCAGACGAGCTTGCGGAGCTTCGCGCGCCAGGCGTGGCCGGCCGCCTCGCCGACGTGGCAGGCGCTCCGGGCGACGAGCCCGCCCATGCTGTGCCCGAGGATCACGAGCTCGTCCACGGGCATCGGCCAGGCCAGGACGAGCTCCTCGAGCAGCGCCGCGAACGCCCGGCCGTTCATGGAGATGTGCAGGCCGGTGTTGTAGTGGAGGTAGACCGGCGTGTACCCGAGGTCGCGCGCCAGCGCGGCGCCGTGGTCGTGGCCCTGCCGGGTCCATTGCCGGTCGTTGACGCACGAGCCGTGCACGAGCACGAGCACCTTGCCGGTGGCGTGCGGGAGGTCGCGCCGCAGCGCCTCGCGCTCGAGCTCCAGCGCGCGCCCGTCGTGCCGCAGGCCCATCTCGACCGCGAGGGGGTTGCCTGTCCGGGCGAGGTAGTCGCCGAGCACGCCGTTCACGACGGCGAGGACCGCCTCGCGCTCGACCGTGCGCCCGTTCCCGGCGACGAGCGGCGCGACGAGCGGCGAGAGCCGGGCGAGGGCGGCGTCGATCCCGTTGCCCACGAGCCGGGTCACGCCGCGGATGCCGCCGAAGACGGGGGCGGTGAAGAGGCGGGCAGCGCCCTCGAGCGGGCGCCCGAGGATCGCCGGGCCGCCGCCGATGGCGTGGTGCATCGCCTCGACGAGGTCGGCGATGGCGCTCGTCGCGTCGATCGCGAGCCGGCCGGCGGCGCGCAGATCGTCCACGGGGTTCGGCGGCTTGCGGGAGGGCGGTTGGCGCGCCGGCATCGCCCTCGACCTTAACGCCAAACGGCGGGTGGTGCGGACCAGGAGGGGTGCGCAGCGCCGCGGCTCGCTCCCGACTATCTGGCCCATGCATGGACGTGCGGGCCGACCGGAATGCGCGCGAGACGCCGGCGAGCCTCGTGCGCTACGGGCAGCCGGCCGGCCGGTGGGTGCTCCTCGCGACCGTGCTCGGCTCCGCGCTCGCCTTCATCGACGCGACGGTGGTCAGCATCGCCTTGCCCCGCCTCGGCGCCGACCTCGGCGCGGACGCGGCCGGCCTGCAGTGGACCGTCAACGGCTACACGCTCAGCCTCGCGTCGCTGATCCTGCTCGGCGGGTCGCTCGGCGACCGGTTCGGCCGCAGGAAGGTCTTCGTCGTCGGCGTGAGCTGGTTCGCGGTGGCGTCGCTGCTGTGCGGGGTGTCGCCCAGCGTCGAGGCGCTCATCGCGGCACGCGTGACCCAGGGCATCGGGGGCGCGCTGCTCACGCCGGGAGCGCTCGCGATCCTCGAGACGTGCTTCCACCCGGAGGACCGCGCGAGGGCCATCGGCGCCTGGTCCGGCCTCGGCGGCCTCGCCGGTGCCGTCGGCCCCTTCCTGGGCGGATGGCTCGTCGAGGTCGCGAGCTGGCGGCACGTCTTCCTCATCAACGTCCCGCTCGCCGCGGTCGTCGTCGCCGTCGCGCTGCGGCGCATCCCCGAGACCCGCAACCCCGATGCGGCAGATCGCCTGGATCTCGCCGGGTCCTTCACCGCGGTCGTCGCCCTGGCCGGCCTCAGCTACGGCTTCACCGCCTGGCCGGCGCTCGGCGCGGCCTCGCCCACGGTGCTCGCCGCGCTCGCCGTCGGCGCGGCCGGCACGGTCGCCTTCGTGCTCGCCGAGCGCAGGTCGCGCGACCCCATGCTCCCGCTGGAGGTGTTCGGCTCGCGCGCGTTCACCGCGACGAACCTCGTGACCTTCGCGGTCTACGCCGCGCTCGGCGGCGTGTTCTTCCTGTTCGTGCTCAACCTGCAGGTCGTCGCGCGCTTCGAGCCGCTCGGCGCGGGCGCCGCGCTGCTCCCCGTGACCGTGCTGATGCTCCTGCTCTCGGCCCGCGCCGGCGCGCTCGCGCAGCGCATCGGGCCCCGGGTCCCGATGACGGTCGGCCCGCTCGTCTGCGCGGGGGCGCTGCTCGTGCTCGCCAGGGTCGGTGCGGGCGCGACGTACGTGAGCGCGGTCCTCCCGGGCGTCGCGATCCTCGGCCTCGGCCTCGCGCTCACCGTGGCCCCGCTCACCGCCACCGCGCTCGGGTCCGTCGACCAGCGGCACGCGGGCGTCGCGAGCGGGGTGAACAACGCCGTGGCGCGGGCCGCCGGGCTCCTCGCCGTCGCGGTGCTCCCGCTCGCGGCGGGCGTCGGAGCGGGGAGCCTCACGGACCCGGCCACGCTCGGGCCGACCTACCGCACCGCGATGCACCTCTGCGCCGGCCTGCTCCTCGCGGCCGCTGCGATCGCGTTCGTCGGAGTTCCCGGGAAGGCCGTCGGCGAGCGGCGCCCGGCCGGTCGGGCGGCGCCTTCGCCCCCCACCCGCGCGACGCCGGTCCGGATTCACTGCGCGATCGCCGGTCCGCCGCTGCACCCGCGGCCGGGGTCGTGTCCGGAGGCTACCGGCCCGTCGTCTCATTAGACTGACGGCCGTAAGTGAGCGCCGTGCTAAAGATCCCGGTCATGCGAGCGAACCGGCTGGCCTCTGCTGAGCGGACGTCCCATCGAGGGTTCGATGCAAGGTGAGCTCTGTCGGATGTGCGGTGGCGACGGGCGCGTCGGGAACGCGCTCGGCGGCAGCTCGGCGACGTGCCCGAGCTGTCACGGGACCGGCCGGCGAGCCGAGGCGGCGTACGGGTTCCACGACGTCACGAAGACGAAGCCGACTCACTACAAGCCGGCCTCGGCGGTCGCGGCTCCGAGCGGGCCGAAGTCCCCGGTGACCGCGGAGGGCACCCAGCTCGCGCGCGAGGTCACCGCCAGCGTGTCCCTGGCCGAGGACGCGAAGACCCGGCTCATCGCCGAGATCATCAACCACGAGAGCACGCACGGGCGTTGCACCAAGACCTTCATCAAGAAGGTGCGCAAGCAGGCGAAGCCCGCCGCGGAGTAGCCGCTCGGCGCCGGCCAAGATCGCGGCGGCTGGCGCGCTCCTCAGGACAGCCAGAAGATCCCGAACGCGATCGTCAGCACGGTCACGGGCAGGCCGACGCGCAGGTAGTCGAGGAACGACACGCGGATCCCCTGCCGCCGCGCCCCCTCGACGACGATCAGGTTCGCGATCGAGCCGATGAGGGTCAGGTTCCCCGCGAGCGTGCTCGACATCGCGAGCGCGAGCCAGGACGTGGTCGGATCCGGCAGGTGCGGGAGGGACCCCGCCCGAGAGTAGTTAGAGGAAGGGACCCCGCCCGAGAGTATAGGGACCCCGCCCGAGAGTAGTTAGAGGCGAAGGCGCCGATGCGAGTTCCTGAGGCGCGAACCGGGAGGTCGGCGACCGAGATTCCGAAGTGTCGAGGCCCCGGAGTGGGCTGCGGAACTGAGTTTGGGGAGCGACGCCAGCTCGAAACGGCGCCTTCGCCCACGCCGCGGCGGCGCGCGAGAGCGCGACCTGCGGTTTCGATGGAGCTTCCGGTCGAGGCCGTTCGACTACGTGAAGCCTGCGCACTGCGCGCCGTGGAGAACGCGGAGCAGGTAGGTGCCCGCCGGGAAGACCACGTTCGCCGCGCCCGACCTCCGCTCGAGCCATGCCCGGCGGTAATCCTGCAGGAAGGACTTCAGGCGGAGGATTCCTTCGATCCGTCTCCACTTGTCGCGCGCCGCGATTCGCGGCTTCAGCTCGAAGCGGGGCTCGCCCTGCGGTGGGCGCGCGAACGGGTCTTGCGCCAGCACGCGCGCGACCCCGAGGAACCGGCGTCCCTGCGATGCGAGCTCG
>CAVTRF010000013.1:0-22616 GCA_963736795.1 uncultured delta proteobacterium
GGCACGAGCACTCCGCCGCTCTCGCCGAAGAGCGAGAACTTGATCGACGACGACCCGGCGTTGAGGACCAGGATGCGGTCGGCCATTTCCCCTCGCCACCCCGGGCGGATCCTTTCGCCCACGCCTCCCCGCCGTGCAAGGTGCGTCTTGGGTGGCGATCCCTCGCCCGCTCGCGGCGCTCGCCCCGCCGCCCGATCCCCTGGCGCGGCGGGCGTTTCGGCGAGGAGGGCCCTTCATCGCCGTGTGAGGCCACCCCCCGCCTGCTACACCCCATGTCCACCCGACCAGAGCTGAGAGAGGCGACATGAGCTTCAAGGACCTGGAGAACAAGCAGGCGACACCGCACGTGGACACCCCCGCGCAGGCCGAGGCGAGAGCCCAGGCGGTGGCCGACGTGAAGGCGAAGGCCGACGCGAAGGTCGCAAAGGCCGCGGCGCACCGCGACGCGACGAAGTCACAACAGGGGGCGCCGAAGCCGGACGCGGCCGCCAAGGACGCGAAGAAGAGGACCTAGCGAGGCGCGATCCTTCGCCCGTGCGCCAGGCACGCGGCGCCACGACGAGCGCTCGATCCCCGCGCGGCCGGTGCGGCGATGATCGTCTTGTTACACTCATGGTGAGCCAGCCCAACGCATCGCACCGATGACGCGCTGACTCCCCGTCCGGGAGGGTGCGTGCAGGTCGCTGCGATGCTTGGCGAGAGGCCGTTCCGCGACGAGCTCCTGAGCGTCGAGCGCCTCGACGAGCGCGCCCGCTCGCTCGCCGCCCGGTTCACCGTGGACCCTTCCCGCCGCGGGGCCCGGAGCGTCTTCCCGCGCTTCGACGACAACGTCCGCGTCCTGCGCGAGGCGTACCGCGGGCTCGCCGGCGACGTGCACCGCGGCGAGTACGTGACGCCCGCGGCGGAGTGGCTCCTCGACAACTACCCGCTCGTCGCGTCCGAGATCCGCGACGTCCGCCAGAACCTGCCGCGGCGCTACTACCGCGAGCTGCCGAAGCTCGCCGCGCGCGAGCAAGCCGGGAGCGCCCGCGTCTACGCGCTCGCGATCGAGCTGATCCGGCACAGCGACAGCCGCCTGGATCGTCCCCAGCTCGTCCGCTGGCTCGACGCGTTCCAGACCGTCGCGCCGCTCACCATCGGAGAGCTGTGGGCGTGGCCGAGCATGCTGAAGCTCGCGCTCGTCGAGAACCTCCGGCGGCTCGCCGACGAGACGCTCGCAGCGCGCGCGGCCCGCCGCGCCGCCGACGCGTACGTGGCGCGGATCGACGCGGAGGGGAAGGGCCCGCCGCCGCCCCTCCCCCGCGCGCTCCACCCGGCGTTCGTCGTGCAGCTCCTCCAGCGCGCGCGAGAGTACGGCCCGCGCCTCGCGGCGGTGCGCAGCGCCCTCGACGCACGCCTCGCCGTCGATCGGCAGACGGCCGAGGAAGCGATCCGCGGCGAGCACCAGCGCGAGGCCGCCGCCCAGGTGTCGGTGGCGAACGTCGTCACGAGCCTGCGGCTCTGCTCGACCCTCGACTGGACCCACTTCGTCGAGGCGGTGAGCCTCGTCGAGCGGGTCCTGCAGCGCGATCCTGCGGGGGTCCACGGCCGGATGGAGTTCCTCTCCCGGGACCGCTACCGCCAGGCCGTCGAGGATCTCGCCGATCCCACCGGAGAGGCCCAGGTCCGGGTCGCGCTGCGCGCGGTGGAGAGCGCGCGCCTGGTGGCCGAGAGCGACGGGCCGGGCGCGCGCGCCGCGCACGTCGGCTACCACCTCATCGGCAAGGGACGCCGCGAGCTCGAGGCCGACGTGGCCTGGCGCCCGGGGCTCCGCGCGGGCCTGCGCCGGTTCGCGTTCGCGCACGCCACGGGCGCGTACCTCGGCGCGATCACCCTCGCGACCGCCGCGCTCGTCGTGGCCGGCGCCGCGTACGCGCGGCACGCGGGCGGCTCGCCGTGGGCCCAGCTCGGGGTGGCGCTGCTGCTCCTCCTCCCCGCGAGCGAGGTGGCGATCGGGCTCGTCCAGCGGGTGGTGGCGCGCCTCGCTCCTCCGAGACGGCTGCCGCGCCTCGACCTCTCCGGCGGCGTCCCGGAGGACGCGCGGACCCTCGTCGTCGTGCCGACGCTGCTCACGAGCGTGGGCGGCGTCGGGCGGCTCCTCGAGCACCTCGAGGTGCTCGCGCTCGGGAACCTCGACCCCCACGTCCACTTCGCGATCCTGGGCGACTTCTCCGACGCCGCCGCGCGAGACCTGCCGGAGGACGCGCCGATCCTCGCCGCCGCCCGGACCGGGATCGAG
This sequence comes from uncultured delta proteobacterium, assembly GCA_963736795.1. GTDB lineage: Bacteria > Myxococcota > Myxococcia > Myxococcales > Anaeromyxobacteraceae > Anaeromyxobacter. The sequence goes on from CAVTRF010000013.1 coordinate 2,279, forward strand.
GCGCTGAACGAGCGGCTCGGCGAGGGCCGCGGCGATCGGTTCTTCCTCTTCCACCGCGCGCGCCAGTGGAACCCGGCGGAGGACGCGTGGATGGGGTGGGAGCGGAAGCGCGGGAAGCTCGAGGAGCTGAACCGGCTCCTCCGCGGCGCGACCGACACGAGCTACGACGTGCAGGTCGGCCAGCTGAGCGTGCTCCCGCACGTGCGCTACGTCATCACGCTCGACTCCGACACGCGCCTGCCGCGCGACGGCGCGAAGAAGCTCGTCGGCATCATCGCCCACCCCCTGAACCGGCCCCGCCTGGACCCGCGGTCCGGCCTCGTGACCGAGGGGTACGGCATCCTGCAGCCGCGCGTCAGCGTCACGACCGCGAGCGCCGCCGGCTCCCGCTTCGCGCGCATCTTCGCCGGTCACACCGGCGTGGACCCGTACACCACCGCCGTCTCGGACACCTACCAGGACCTCTTCGGCGAGGGCATCTTCACGGGCAAGGGTCTCTACGACGTGGACGCGTTCACGGCGGCGCTGGACGGCCGTGTCCCGGACAACACGTTGCTCTCGCACGACCTGTTCGAGGGGCTCCACGCACGCACGGGGCTCGTGACGGACGTCGAGGTCGTGGACGACTACCCGTCGAGCGTCCTCGCCCACGCGCGGCGCCAGCACCGCTGGACGCGCGGCGACTGGCAGATCCTCGGGTGGCTCCTCCCCTTCGTCCGGACCCGCGCGGGCCTCGCGCGCAACCGCCTGCCCCTCATCGCGCGCTGGAAGATCTTCGACAACCTGCGGCGCGCGCAGCTCGCGCCCGCGACCGTGATCCTGCTCCTCCTGGCCTGGACGGTGCTGCCCGGGAGCCCCGCCGTCTGGACCGCCCTCGTCGTCGCGTCCCTGGCGTTCCCGCTCGCTCCGCTCGTCTTCGAGGCGCTCGCCGGCCCGCGAGCGCACCAGCCGTTCCGGGCGTTCGTTCACGCGCTCGCGGAGGACGTCGCGGCGACCGCGGCGCGCATCCTGCTGCAGCTCGCCTTCCTCGCGAACCAGGCCTACGCGATGGTGCACGCGATCCTGGTCACGCTCGTCCGCGTCGCCATCACGCGGCGGCGACTCCTCGAGTGGGAGACCGCGGCCGCGAGCGCTGCGCGCGGCGCCGGCGTCGAGAGCGCGACCGGCCCCCGGTCGTTCATCATGGCGATGTCGGCGAGCCCGGCGATCGCGCTCGCGGGCGTCGTTCTCGTGTCCGCGTGGCGGCCGGGCGCGCTCGCCGCGGCGGGCCCCTTGCTCGCGCTCTGGGCGGTCGCGCCGCTCGTCGCCTACCGACTCTCCCAGCCGATGCGGGACCGCGACCTCGCGCTCGGTGCGGCGGACCGGGCCTTCCTCCTCGAGGTGGCCCGCGCCACGTGGAAGTACTTCGAGGCGTTCATGGGGCCGGACGACCACTTCCTCCCTCCGGACAACTTCCAGGAGGAGCCCTCGCGGATCGCGCACCGGACCTCGCCGACCAACGTCGGCATGGGGCTCCTCTCGACGCTGGCGGCCCACGATCTCGGGATCATCCCGACCCCCGAGCTCGTCGAGCGGGTGGACTCCACCCTCACCACGATCGAGGGGCTGGAGCGGCTCGAGGGGCACCTCTTCAACTGGTACGACACCGTGAGCCTCGCGCCGCTGCCGCCCCGCTACGTCTCGACGGTGGACAGCGGGAACCTCGCCGGCGCGCTCATCGCGCTCTCGGAGGGGCTCCGCCGTCTCGCCCGGGAGCCGGCGCCGCCCGACGCGGGGCCGGCGGGCCCGGGGAACCTGTCCGCGCGGCTCGAGGGCCTGTCGCGGCGCGCCGCCGCGTTCGCGGACGGGATGAGCTTCGGCTTCCTCTACGACTCGACGCGGAACCTCCTCTCGATCGGCTACCGGGCCGCGGACGCGGAGGGGCCCGGGCGGCTCGACCCGGCCCACTACGACCTCCTCGCCTCCGAGGCCCGCCTCGCGAGCTTCATCGCGATCGCCAAGGGCGACCTGCCCGAGAAGCACTGGTTCCACCTCGGGCGCGCGGTCACGAGCGTGCGCGGGAACCCCGCGCTCCTGTCGTGGAGCGCGACGATGTTCGAGTACCTCATGCCGCTGCTGGTGATGCGCAGCTACCCCGACACGCTGCTCGACGAGGCGTGCCGGATGGCGGTGCGCCGGCAGCGGGACTACGCGGCGCAGCGCGGCGTGCCGTGGGGGATCTCGGAGTCCGCCTACGACCTCGTCGATCACCACGGCACCTACCAGTACAAGGCGTTCGGGGTCCCGGGGCTCGGGATGAAGCGGGGCCTCGCCGACGAGCTCGTCGTCGCGCCTTACGCGACCGCGCTCGCGACGCTCGTCCACCCCACGGCGGCCGCCGCGAATCTCCGCCGCCTCTCGGCCGCGGGCCTCCTCGGCGCGTACGGCTACTACGACGCCATCGACTACACGCCGCGCCACCCCGAGGAGACCGAGGGCGAGGCGCGGGCCCCGGCGCGCAAGCGGGGCACGCGGGGCACGATCGTGCGGACGTACCTCGCCCACCACCAGGGGATGACGCTCACGGCGATCGCGGACGCGCTCGCCGGCAACCGCATGGTGGAGCGGTTCCACGCGGATCCCCGCGTGCAGGCGACCGAGCTGCTCCTCCAGGAGCGCGTCCCGCGCCACGCGGCGCTCATCCTGCCGCGCCCGGACGAGGGCGCGCGCATCGCGGCGCCGGTGCCGCCCGCGGCCGCCCGCCGCTTCCGGTCGCCACACACGCCCTTCCCCCACGCCCAGTTCCTCTCGAACGGCAACTACACCGCGGTGGTCACGAACGCCGGCGGCGGCGCGAGCTTCTGCCGGGGCCGCGCCGTGACGCGGCGGCGCCAGGACGCCACGCGCGACCCCGGAGGACAGTACCTCTACCTCCGCGACGTCCGCAGCGGACACGTGTGGTCGGCGACGCATCAGCCGACCGCGAGGGACGCGAAGGCCGACGTCACCGTGTTCACCATGGAGAAGGCGACGTTCCAGCGAACCGACGGCGACATCGGGACGCGCCTCGACGTCGCGGTCTCGCCCGAGGACGACGTCGAGGTTCGCCGGCTCGAGGTGGTGAACCACGGCGACCGCGCCCGGGAGCTCGAGATCACGAGCTACGCCGAGATCGTCCTCGCGCCGAGCGCCGACGACCTCGCGCACCCCGCCTTCGGCAAGCTCTTCGTCGAGTCCGAGTACATCGCGGAGAGCGGCGCGCTGCTCTGCCGGCGGCGGCCGCGCTCCCCGGACGACGCCGAGATGTTCGCGGTGCACGTCATCGCGCAGGAGGGCCGGACGCAGGGGCCGGTGGAGTGGGAGACCGACCGCGGCCGCTTCCTCGGGCGCGGTCGCGGCCCGGAGGATCCGCAGGCGCTCGACGGTCGCCCCCTGTCCGGCACCACGGGCGCCCTGCTCGACCCGATCGTGAGCCTGAGGCAGCGCGTGCGCCTCGCCCCCGGCGGCGTCGTGAGGCTCTCCTTCGCGACGGGGATGGCCTCGAGCCGGGAGACGGCGCTCGCGCTCGCGCAGCGCTACCACGACTCGACCGCCACGGCGCGCACCTTCGCGCTCGCGTTCGCCCACGCGCGCAGCAGGCTGCACCACCTCGGCATCACGAGCGAGGAGGCCCTCCTGTTCGAGCGCCTCGCCTCGCGCGTCCTCTACGACGACGGGTCGCTGCGCCCGGGACCGGAGGTCCTCGCCCGCAGCACCCTCGGCCAGGAGGGGCTCTGGGGACACGGCGTCTCTGGCGACCTCCCCGTCCTGCTCGTGCGCGTCGTCTCGGACTCGGACCTCGCGCTCGTCCGGCAGGTCCTCCAGGCGCAGGAGTACTGGCGCCTCAAGGGGCTGAGCGCCGACGTGGTGATCCTGAACGAGCACCAGGTCAGCTACCTCGACGAGGTGCACGCGCAGCTCGCCGCCCTCCTCGACGAGGGACCCTGGCAGACGTGGAAGCACCGGCGCGGCGGCGTCTACCTCCTGCGTGGAGACCGGATGGCCGAGGCCGAGCGCCTCCTCCTCTCCGGCGTCGCGCGCGCCGTCCTGAGCGGCGGCAGAGGGTCCCTCGCGCACCAGCTCGACCGATCCGGTCCTCCCGCTCCCGAGCCGGCGCCCCTCGCGATCCTGCCGGCCGCGAAGCGCGCCATCGCGCCCGCGCCGAGCGCGGAGCCGGAGGTGCCGCCCCTCGTCCTCTCGAACGGGACCGGCGGCTTCGCGGACGGAGGGAAGGCCTACGTCATCGTGCTCGACGGCGCCGAGGAGACGCCGCTCCCCTGGGTGAACGTCATCGCGAGCCCGGTCTTCGGGACGGTGGTCACGGCGTCGGGGGCATCCTTCACCTGGTCCGAGAACAGCCGCGAGAATCGCCTCACGCCGTTCGCGAACGACCCGGTCAGCGACCCGACCTCCGAGGCCGTGCTCGTGCGCGACGACGACACCGGCGAGGCGTGGTCGCCCACCCCGGGGCCGCTGCCCCGGGACGCCTCGAGCGGCCGGTTCGTGATCCGGCACGAGGCGGGGGTCACCCGCTTCGCGCGCGCGACGAACGGGATCCGGCACGGCCTCGACGTCTTCGTGGACGCCGCCGACCCGGTGAAGCTCTCGGTGCTGACGCTGACGAACGAGAGCGGCGTCCGGCGCCGCCTCTCCGTCTACTCGTACACGGAGTGGGTGCTGGGGCCGCCGCAGGCGGGCCAGAACCAGCACGTCGTGACCGAGCAGGACGCGGCGACCGGGGCGATCCTCGCGACGAACGCGTGGAACCACGAGTTCGCGGGCCGGGTGGCCTTCGCCCACGCGAGCGGCGGGGTGCGCTCGGCGACCGGCGACCGCACCGCCTTCCTCGGCCGGAACGGCTCGCTCGCGCGGCCGGCGGCGCTCGGCCTCGACGCCCTCGCTCCCCGCTTCGGCGCGGGGCTCGACCCCTGCGCCGCCCTCCAGATCCCGGTCGTCCTCGAGCCGGGCGAGACGAGGCGGCTCGTGTTCCTCGTGGGCGAGGGGCGCGACGTGAGCCACGTCCGCGAGCTGATCGTGCGGCACGGCGGCGCGGAGGCGGCGGACGCCGCGCTCGAGGCCGTGCGGCGCGACTGGGAGGACACGCTCGACGCCGTGCAGGTCCGGACGCCGGACGACTCCTTCGACCTCGTCGTGAACCGCTGGCTCCTCTACCAGGACCTGAGCTGCCGCATGTGGGCCCGCACCGGCTACCACCAGCCCGGCGGCGCGTTCGGCTTCCGCGATCAGCTCCAGGACGCGATGGCGCTGGCGACGGCGCGGCCGGCACTCGTCCGTGAGCACCTCCTGCGCGCGGCGGCTCACCAGTTCAAGGAGGGCGACGTCCAGCACTGGTGGCACCCGCCGAGCGGCCGCGGGACGCGCACCCGCTGCTCGGACGACCTCGTGTGGCTGCCCTACGCGGTGGCGCACTACGTGCGGACCACCGGAGACACGGGCGTGCTCGACGAGCGCGTCCCGTTCCTCGACGGGCCGGCGCTCGGGCCGGGCGTCGACGACGTCTACGCCCAGCCGGGCGTCTCGACCGAGGAGGGCGCGCTCTTCGACCACTGCGTGCGCGCGCTGGATCGCGGGCTCACCTCGGGCGTCCACGGCCTGCCGCTCATGGGGAGCGGCGACTGGAACGACGGGATGAACCGCGTCGGCCGGGAGGGCCGCGGCGAGAGCGTCTGGCTCGGCTTCTTCCTGCACGCCGTCCTGACCGACTTCGCGCCGCTGTGCGCCGCGCGCGGAGAGGTCGCCCTCGCCGCCCGCTACCGGGGAGAGGCCGCCCGCCTCGCGTCCGCGCTGGAGCGCACGTGGGACGGCGAGTGGTACCGCCGCGGGTACTACGACGACGGCGCGCCGCTCGGCTCGTCGCAGAGCGACGAGTGCACGATCGACTCGATCGCCCAGTCCTGGGCGGTGCTCTCCGGCGCGGCCCCGGCGCGCCTGGCGGACCGAGCGATGGACTCGGTCCGGACCCACCTCGTGCGGCGAGGGGCCCAGGTGGTCGTGCTCCTCACGCCGCCGTTCGATCGCTCGGCCCAGTCCCCCGGGTACATCAAGGGCTATCCGCCCGGCGTCCGGGAGAACGGCGGCCAGTACACGCACGCCGCCGCCTGGATCGTGATGGCGCTCGCGAAGCTCGGGAGCGGCGACGAGGCGACGGAGCTGTTCCACATGCTGAACCCGGTGAACCACACGCGGACGGAGCCCGACGTCGCGCGCTACCGGGGCGAGCCGTACGTGCTCGCCGGGGACCTCTGCTCGCGTCCCGAGCACGCGGGGCGCGTGGGGTGGACCTGGTACACGGGCGCCGCCGGCTGGATGTACCGGGCGGCCCTCGAGAGCATCCTCGGCCTCCGCCGCCGCGGCGAGACGTTCGCGGTGGACCCGTGCATCCCCTCCTCCTGGCCCGAGTACGGGATCTCCTGGCGCTTCGGCCGGACGCGGTACGACATCACGGTCACGAACCCCGAGCGCCGCTGCCGCGGCGTCGCCTCGGCCCAGCTCGACGGGGTCGCCGCCGATCCCCTGGCGATCGCGCTCGCGGACGACGGCGGGACCCACGAGGTGCGGGTGGTGCTGGGCGTCCCTCGCACCGCGGCGGGAACGCTCGCGAGCACGGGCTGAGCCCTTCGCCCGCGTTTCTTGATGGCGATCAGCCTTCGAAGTGAATCTTGGGGGCGCCCGGCGAACAGGGGGATCTGGGGCGTGCGAGGCCCTGGCGCAAGGACCAGCGTTGCTTGTCACTTAGAGTGACGACTCGCGGGGGGGGCGTCAGATGGACCAGAAAGTCGGAGTCGAGAGCGGATCCGGAACGCACCGCGGCGGAATGCCGCCTGTCACCTCGGCTGGGCGGCGACGCGGCGCCGGGCCCCGGAGAGGGACGGCGACCATCCGCGGCAGGCGGAATTCGAACAGGCTCGCCACCGCCGTCTCGATCTGCCTCGCGCTCTGCGCGTGGAGCACCGCCGGAGCCCAGCCGCTCCTCGATCCTGCGGCGATACCCATGTACGTGCGGCCGCTCGTCGTACCGCCGGCGATGCCGAAGACGGCGACGATCACGGGGCAGCACGGACCGATCGACTACTACGAGATCGCGGTCCGGCAGTTCCAGCAGGAAATCCTGCCCCCGCCGCTGGCCCGGACGACCGTCTGGGGCTACGGCTCGATCAACCACCCGGGCACCTTCAACTATCCTGCGTTCACCATCGAGGCCGAGGTCGGGCGACCGGTCCGCGTGAAATGGATCAACGATCTCGTGGACGAGGTCGGCGATGCGTTGCCCCACCTCATCCCGGTCGATCCGACGCTCCACTGGGCCAACCCGCCCGGCGGCGTGTCCGGCCGCGATTCACGGCCGCTCTTCGCGGAGACCCCCGGCCCGTACCGCGGCCCGGTCCCGTTCGTCTCCCACCTTCACGGCGGGCGCAATGCGCAGGAGAGCGACGGGTTCCCCGAGGCCTGGTACCTCCCCGCCGCGAGGGGCGTCCCCACCGGCTACGCGACGGAGGGGACCCGCTACGAGTTCTTCCGGCAGGAGTTCGAGAGGAAGTTCGGGGTCGCGTGGGAGCCCGGCACCGCGACCTTCCAGTACGACAACGACCAGCCCCCCGCGACACTCTGGTATCACGACCACACGCTCGGCATGACCCGGGCGAACGTGTACGCCGGGCCGGCGGGGTTCTTCCTCCTTCGCTCACACGAGGCGCCGGGAGCAGGCTCCGGCAAGGGCGAGCGGCTCCACGAGGGCGCCCGGCCCTACGAGGGTCGCGCCCAGGACACCGCGCAGCCCGTCCGAGCGGGCGGCCTCGAGAACGTGCTTCCGGGCCCCGCGCCGGGCGTCGGGGCCGATCCCTTCGGGAGGTTCTTTGAGATCCCTCTCGCGATCCAGGACCGTTCGTTCAAGCCGGACGGCTCGCTCTTCTATCCGGAGTCCCGCACGTTCTTCGACGGGTTCCCCGGTCCGTTCATCCCGGGCAGCGACATGTCCCCGATCTGGAATCCGGAGTTCTTCGGCAACACCATGGTCGTGAACGGGCGCACCTGGCCGTTCCTCGAGGTCGAGCCGCGCAGGTACCGCTTCCGGTTCCTGAACGGGTGCAACTCGCGGTTCCTCGTCCTCAAGCTGGTGACGGATCCCCTCGCGTCCCGGCCTGCGGCAGCCGCGCTCCCGTTCTGGCAGCTCGGCGCGGAGGGCAGCTTCCTCCCGCAGCCCGTCGAGCTCGACCAGCTGCTCATGGGCAACGCCGAGCGCGCAGACACCGTCGTGGACTTCACGGGCCTCCCGCCCGGAACCGAGATCTATCTCGTGAACGAGGGCCCCGACGAGCCGTTCGGCGGCGGCGTCGTGGGAGTGGATTACCTGCCCGCCGATCCCGCCACGACCGGCCAGGTGATGAAGTTCGTGGTCGTCCCGCTCGCGAGCAAGGACCGGAGCCGGCCCCCGGAGGAGCTGCGACTCCCCCGCTTCGAGCGGCTCGGTCCCGCCGAGCACGTGCGCAGGGTCTCGCTCAACGAGGAGGCCACGAGCTTCCCCGGGTTCGACGGGCCCGTCGCGGCGCTCCTCGGGACGGTGGACGGCGAGGGCGTCCCGGTCCCGCTCCTCTGGATGGATGCCGTCACCGAGAACCCGGCGCTCCACGCGACCGAGCTCTGGGAGATCTACAACTTCACCGTGGACGCCCACCCCATCCACATTCACGAGGTGCAGTTCGAGGTCGTGAACCGTGAGCCGATCGAGCCGGGACTCCTCCGACTCGCGGAGAGCTGGGAGGCTGGCCTCAAGGACACGGTCATCGCGTACCCCGGGGAGATCACGCGGGTGAAGGTGCGCTTCGACCAGCCCGGCCTGTTCGTGTGGCACTGCCACATCGTGGAGCACGAGGATAACGAGATGATGCGGCCGCTCTTCGTGGGGGACGCGAGCGCGGGCCCGCCGGCCGTGAACCGGACGAGGTAGCGCGAGACGAGGAAGCCCCGCGCACCTCGGGTCCGCGGGGCTTCGGTGACGGGAGGACCGGGCGCCGCGCTACGGCTGTATCTCGCGGATCGAGACCTTCTTGTACCACTGCTCGGAGATCATGTCGTTCCGGAGGATGACGAGCGGCTGCGCGGCCGTGATGATGTAGTCCGCCGGGATCTTGCAGCTCGCCGCGGTGGTGGAGCTGATCGCCCACCCGCCCGCGTCCGTGTTCTCGAGCACCTTCACCCAGGTGCCCCCGCCCGCGCCGTCGGTGAGATCCCGCCACACCTCCTGCTTCACGTGCTGGCCGTTGTCTACGCTGTAGACGATGAGCTTCATCCCGACCCACTGGCTCTTCGGGAACGCGCCGCCGCTCCAGACGTTCTTCGCGACCTGCGACGTGGTGGTGGGGTGCTTCAGCTCCTTCTCGACGAGCGCACGCCCGTCGGTGCGGAACGAGAACCCGTATGCCTTGCCGTCGCACTGGAGCGGCAGCCCCGCGGAGTTCAGCGCGGTCGAGCTCGTGTGCCCGTCGTCGGTGCGGGTCTGGAACTCGAACCCGACGGCGCTCCCCGCACCGCTCATCTCGGACACGCGCTTCCCGTAGACGGTGAGCTCGACGTTGGTCCACTTCTTCGCCTTCGTCCGGTCGCCGACGTAGAGCCTGATCACGTCGCCGTAGCTCTTGGCCGTCCCGTCACCCTTGATCTCGAGCGTGTTGTTCGAGCCGCGCATCTGGAACTCGCCGTCGTACGGATCGACCTGCCCGTCCCTGAGGACACGCGGGTTCGAGCTCCACTTGACGTGCCACTCGCGCGCCCCGGCGACGCTCGGGTAGATGTTCTTCGTCCCGAAGACATCGAAGCTCGCCGAGAGCGAGGGCGTGGGCGCGGGCGCGGGAGCCGGCGCAGCCACGTCGCCTCCCCACACCTTCAGCTCCGTGACGCTCGCCCACGTGTTCGAGGTGTTGCCGTTGACCGTGAGCCTGACGTAGCGGGCGGTCACTGGACCGAACCCGTACGGCTCGAGCTGGAGGGCGGTGCCGCTGCTCTTCCCGGAGAGCACCTGGGTGTAGGTGACGTCGTCGTTCGACACCGACACGACGTAGTTGCTCATCCGCGTGTTGCCGACGTACCAAGCGACCGCGATCCCGGTCAGCGACCGCGCCGTGCCGAGATCCGCGCGGATCCAGCAGCCGACGCCGCTGCACGACCAGCGCGTCGCGAGGTTCCCGTCGAGGACGTTCGCGGGGACGTTCCCGTCGTCTGCGCTCGCCTTCACGCCCGAGACGGAGAGCGCGCTGCCAGACAGTGCGGAGACGCTCTCCTGAAGTGCGGGGTCGGCCTCGATGTCGTCCTGGCTGTCGCACCCGGTGATGGTCCCGACTGCGGCGATCAACATGGCGGCGAGTAGCGATTGCTTGGTCATTGGCTGAGCAACCGTTTCCTGGGCCGCAGAAATTCCTACCGATCACTCGATCGCGGGAGGAGCGCGCTGACGTGTGGGCGCGTGTCCCGAGACGCCTTAGGTTGTGTGGGATCCGGCGAGGAGATCGGGATGGAGCTGCTACACCGCGATCGGAACGTGAACCGGCGCGCGTGCGCGCGGAGGCGAGTTGCGCCACTCTTCGCGCTCGCGCTGCTCGTCGCCTGCAATCGCGCCGCTGGCCCGGTGCCGGGCGGAGCCTGGAGCGTGGGCGGATGGGCGCCCTACTGGGATCTCCGACGTGCGCTCGACCCGGTTCCTGGGGCGGCGACCCGCGCCTCGGACGTGTTCCTCTTCGTGGCGCAGCTCGACGCCGACGGTAACCCCGTCGCAGCCGGGCCGGAGGAGGACTACGCACGCGCCGTGGCGGGGATCAGGGCCGCGGGCGCCAACGCGTGGCTCACCGTGGTGAACGACGTGGTGGACTCGGCCGGGCGCGCCACCCAGAAGTCGCCCGACGCCGTCCAGGAGGTCCTGCGAGATCCCAACCGCCGCCGGGTCCACCGTGAGAAGATCGTCGAGCTTGCCCGTCGCTACGCCGTCGTCGGGGTCGACCTCGACTACGAGAACGTGTACGCGGCCGATCGCGAGCACTTCTCCAGCTTCGTCGTCGAGCTCCGGGAGGACCTGCGGCGCGCCGGGATGATGCTGTCCGTGACCGTGCAGCCGAAGTCAGCGGACTCCCGGGCCGACGGCAGCGGCGCCATGGACTGGGCGGCGCTGTGCCGGTCCGCCGATCGGCTCCAGATCATGCTGTACAACCAGCACAGCGCGAAGACGGAGCCGGGCCCGCTCGCCACTCCGTCCTGGATCGACCCGATCCTCTCGTTCGCGGCGGCGCAGTGCCCTCGCGAGAAGATCGTCCCCGCCTTGAAGGTCATCGGGATGGAATGGTCCCCCGCCGGGACCCGCGACGTGCCCTTCGCGAAGGCGGCCGAGGTCGCTCGCGCCGAGCAGGCGACGGTGAACCGGGACCCCGACGGCGACGTGCCCTGGTTCTCGTACGGGCCGGGCGGAGAGCGGACGGTCTACTACGAGGACGCGCGCAGCCTCCGGCTGAAGCTCGCCGCCGTGCTCCGCCACGGCGTGAGCCGCATCGTGCTGTGGAGCCTCGGGCAGGAAGACCCCGCCTTCTGGACCGCCGTCGAGGAGCTTCAGAAGCGGCCCTCGAGCCGGAAGGTCGCGCTGACCGATTGATAGCCGGGGACGGCCTTCGTCTCGAAGCCGAGACCGGTCGAGATGTTGTGTCGGGATCCCCACCAGCGCGAGAAGGTCGCCCCCGCGAGGCCGCTCGGGCGCTCCCCGTGCTTCACGTCGCGCGCCATCCCGATCCCTGCGTCGAACGCGACCGAGGTCGAGTCTCGCCAGCTGCGGCTGTACCTCACCCGCCCCGTCACGATCGTGAGTCGCTTGGGCGAGTAGTACTCGCGCGGCGCGAGGCTGCTGTCCTCGTGATCCACGCTCGCGCCGATCCCCCAGCGTGCCTCGCTCCCGAACAACCGGAGGACCGTCGCGTGCAGGTCGCGCCGGGCGTTCCCGTCGTCGAAGAAGAACTGTCCCACGCTCGCGCCGGCGCGCCACCCCGGCGACTGGAATGAGTAGCCCGCGGCGAGGTAGTTCCGCTGCACCCCCTTCACCGCGGCGAGGACCGTCTCGACGTCCTCGTAGAGCCACTGGAACGAGAGCGTGTGCTGCTCGTCGCGGAGACGGAGCGAGAGTCCGCCGTTCACTCCCCACGGGACGCTGGAGAGCTGCCGGAAGCGCGCCCAGGTGGAGATCTCGACCGCGTGCCCGATGGCACCGGCCAGGTTGGCGGTGACCTGCGGGCCGCTCAGCGCAGGCAGGCCAGGATCGGATAGCCGGAGCTGGCCTGCCTCGAGCCCGATGTCGAGCTGGTCTGCGAGCGGTCGCCGGAAGGTCGTGCCCGCACTCAGCACCGTTCGCCCGTCCGAGTCGCTGAACAACGAGGACTGGGCCCCTACGCGTGGGTCGTTCCTCCAGGCGAGGCGGTTCGCGAGGGTGTCCGTCCTGGGCGAGGCAAAGGGTGGCGGGGGTGGGCCCGCCGCGAGGTGCGCCGCCGCCTCTCGCGGGCGCTGCTCGTGCAGCGCGACGTACGCGAGCGCCGCCTCCGCCTGGGGCGCGACGAGCGGTTCCTCGCGAACGATCTGCTCGACCATCTTGCGCGCGGCACGCGGCCTCCCCTGCTCGAGCGTCACCTGCGCGAGCTCGAGGCGCGCGGCGCGCACGGGCTCGTGGCGTGCGAGGTGGGCGAGCAGCTCCTCGCCGCCCCACGCCCCCGGCACCTCGAAGCGCCGCAGCATGAAGGGCGGCGCCTCGCCCGGGCGGAAGCGGTTGTACCCGTTCTCGTCCTGGATGAAGCCGAACCGGTAGTAACGCCCCGCGAGCCGCTCGTTCACCTTCGCGAGTGCCTCGCGATCGCCCTCCTGGGCGAACGCCACCTGGTTGAGCGGGTACGCGTACCCGAGCACGGGCCGGCCTGGCAGGTGCGCCTCGAGCTCCTCCCTGCACTCGCGGTAATCGCGGTCGACTCGCTCGATGAACTCCGCCGTGGTCTCCGCCCGACCCTCCGAGGGGAGCCACGCCTTGAACCCGAGGTACTCGCCCCGGCCACCCTCGGCGTCGATGGTGACGGGGGTGTGTGCGTCGTGGCCGTGCGCCTGCATCTCCCAGCGTCCGGAGCTCGCGTAGCGCCGGATCGTCTCCCACCCGGCGTGGAACGCGTCGTCGACCCCGATCCGCGCGGTCGGCACGAACATGGTGGCCTTGAACCCGTATTTCGCCAGGATGGGATCGCCGAGCCGGAAGGAGTCGGTGCGGGCGTCGTCGAAGGTGATCAGGATCGGGCGGGCAGGGAACGGCTCCTCGCCCGCGCTCATGCGCGCGAGCTCGGAGAGCGTGATCCCCTGGTACCCGCGCGAGGCCAGCGCGGCGAGCTGCGCCTCGAACGCCGCCGCGGAGATGTGCAGCGTGCGGGGGTGCGCCACGACGCCGTGGTACACGAGGATGGGCACGAACTGCTGCCCCGGCGTCCCCTTCACGACCGAGCGGAGCAGCCGGCTCGCCGACCCGACCTCGCTACGCCTCATGCGCAGCTTCGCCTCGACCATCGTTCGCTCGTAGTCCTTGTAGAAGGACGGCTGATTCCTGGAGAGCATCGCGAGGGCTTCCGACGAATACCCCGCTCGCGCGAGGAGATCGACGAGTGCCTCGTAGGCGGCGCGGTTGTCCGGGAACGCGTCCAAGAACCTGCGGGTACGCTCGATCGCCTCGCGCAGCTGTCCGGCGTTGCCGAGCGCATTGGCGAGATCGAGCTGGAGCTCGGAGCGGGCCGGGAGGCGCTGCACGGCGTCTCGCGCGACCGCGACCTGCTCCTGGAACCGCCCAAGCCCGTCGAGCGTCTGGATGAGACTCCGCCAGTACGGGAGGCGATCCGGAAAGCGCCGGGTGAGCTCGCGGTACCAGCGCACCGTCTCATCGAGGTCCTGGCGCGCCCTCCCGTCCTCCGCGAGGAGCTCGAGCACGTTCGCGGGAGCGTCCGGCGACCCGGCCATCTCCCGCGCCGCCTCCACCGCGGCATCCGCTTCGCCGCCCTCGTAGAGCGAGCGTACCCAGTTCTGCTTCGCCGCGGAGGAGTCGGGTTCGAGATCGAGAACGCGCCGCCACTGCCGGGCCGCGCCTCGGAAGTCGCGAGCCTTGGTGAGCGCGTCCGCGAACGCGCGCTGCGCCTGCGGATCGGCGGGGAGACGCGCGGCGAGCGCCGCCGCCGCGCGCAGGGCCTCCCGGATCCGACCGAGGCCGAAGAGGCTCCGGATGTTCCTGAGGTGCGCGCCCTTCGGGGACGGATCGATCGCGAGGCTCGCGCGCGCCTCGACCTGCGCCTCCTCGTAGGCGCGGCGATCGAGGTAGAGGCCGGCGAGCAGGTCGCGCGGCTCGGCGAGCGAGGGGAACTCGTTCGCGTAGCGCCTCCAGGCGGTCTCGGCCTCGTCGAGCCGGCCCGCCTTCCGGTGCGCCCACCCGAGTCCTCTCAGCGCGGCCCGGTTCTCCCCGTCGAGCGCCGAGGCGCGTGCGAACGACCTTGCCGCCCCGTCGAGGTCATCCGTCTTGAACGCGGCGGCGCCGTGTGCCGCGTACAGACGCGACAGCGCGCCGGCCTTGCCCGGGACGGTGTCCGGGACCGCCGAGCTCTCGAAGAACGCGATACCCCGCTCCACCTGTCCGTTTCGGAGGTACAGATCGGCGGCCCGCGCGGTCCACTTCCGATCGACGCCCGGGTTCGTGAACAGCTCGGCGAGGGACCGCTCCGCGTCCGGGACCGCGCCGGCGACGAGCGCCCGCTGGGCGCGGTCGAGCAGCGCACCCGCGCCCGGGGTCTTGGGCTCGCCGGGACCTTCCGGCTGGGCGCGGTCGCCCGCTGCACGGTCGGCGAGCGCCGGCACCTCCGCGGCCGCGCTGCGGTCTCCTGCCGCGGGCTCGGCCTCCCGCTCGTCGTCCCCGCGCTGCAGCGCCGCGATCGCCTCGCGCGTGTCCGTGCGGCCCGGGTAAAGGCGGAGCAGCCTCTCCCAGATGCGCAGCGCCTCGTCGTCATTGCCGAGCCGGTGCTCGACCCACCCGAGGCTCTGCCAGGCGTTCGCGTGCCGCGGGTCGAGGCGCACCGCCTCGCGGAAGGCGTCGCGGGCGCCGCGGAGGTCGCCCGACCGGTAGAGGGCTGCGCCGCGATCGGCGGCGGGCTGCCCAGGGGATGCCGCGAGCGCCTGCTGCGGTGCCCCGAGCACCAGCGCGGCCACGAGCGCGAGGAGCGCCCCCGTCGAGCGGCGGCGCCTCATCGGTCCGCTCCGTCGTCGACGAGGACCCGCAGCCCGCGCCGACCGAAGACCGGCTGCCACGTCTCCATCGCGGCCCGGGCCGGGGGCCGGGTCGGAACGAGGCGGACCCCCGCCCACCCCTCGTCCGCGGCCAGCTCCGCGACCTCGCTGGCGCGCGCGGGGTCCGCGGCGAGCGCCTCCGTCGACAGCTCGACCGCCGGGATCATCTCCCACGCGCCGCGCGCAGCGAGCATCGCGAGCAGCGGGCGGTCCGCGGCGCGCCGCGCGAGCTCGTGCCCTCCGCTCTCGACGAGCCCGGGCGGGCTGATCGCGGCGAGGCAGGGCGCATCCGCGAGCAGGTCCCGCACCTCCGCCGGCGGCGGCGACGCGCTGACCGCGCGGACCCGGTAAGGGATCGCCGCGAACCGCGCGTTCCTGAAGGTCACCCGCCCGGCCTCCCTTGGGCTCCCCGTCGCAAGCCCGACGTGACCCCGCCAGCGCGCCGCCACCGAGCGCGGCATGTCGGCGACCTGCGCGCCGTCCCACTCGACCCAAACGCCATCTCCGCGCTTCACCACCCGCAGCGCGTGCCAGGTGTCCCGAGCCGACGGGAGCTCCACCTGCGAGACCACCTCGACCGGCTTCCCGGGCCGGAGCCGCTGCAGGTAGAGAGTCCGGTCCGTCCCGCCCCAGCGCCACTGCTCGCGCGAACCCACTGCCTGCTGCACGATCCAGAACGCGGCACGGTCCGGCCGGACCTCCGCCTCGAACACGAAGTCCTGCGCCCACTCGCCGCCCGCGAGCCAGGCCTCGCCGCGCGGCCCCCCGGTCAGCGTCACGCCGTCCGAGGACGTGTCGAGCCGGCCGGTCGCGGAGACCCACCGCGCGAGCGGTACCGGCTCCGCGTCGCCGCACGTCCGGGCCCCCGGCGCGCCGAGCGAGAAGGCGAGCCGCTCGACGAGGTCGCGCCCCGACCACTCGCGTGGGACGCGGATCCGGAAGAGCCGCCGAGGGTCGGCCGAGGCGTCGTTCACGCCGAACAGGGAGTTCTCGAAGGAGAGCGAGGGCGAGCCCGCCGCACGCGCCTCCGCCTCGACCTGCGCGCTCGAGACCGACGCCAGGACGGCGTACCCGCCGAGCCGGCGGGCGACGAGGCCCGCACGCTCCGCCCCGTCGCCGAACGTGCCGACGTCCCACAGCCCGCTGTCGATCATCCGTCGGAGCCGGTCCCAGTACACGTACGTGGCGTCGCGGCGCTCCTGGAGGCCCGGATCGAGGAACATCACCGCCGGCCACTTCAGGCGCCGCAGCAATGGGTCGACCGTCTGGTACGTGCTCAGGTGGCCCCCGTCGAACGTCAGGAGGACCGCCCGCTCCGGCAGCGGCGCCCCGTCCCGGTAGGCGGCGTGGACCTGCCGGAGCGAGACCGGGCTGTATCCGGCGGCGCGGAGGGCCTCGAGCTGCTCCGCGAGCCGTCGCTCCTCGAGGTGCGACTCGCTCGAGCGCTGCCCGACGCGGTCCCACGAGAGCACGGTCAGGCGGAACGCCGTGCTCGCCTGGGCGGCGGCGGGGCCCTCCACCCGCACGCGGCGGTGGATCCACGCCCGCGTCCCGAGTGCCGCGACGAGGACGACGACGGCGAACACCACCCACGCGATCCGGTCCGACCGGAACGAGCGCGAGCGCAGCGCGGGCGGGACGTCTCTCCGGATCACCGGGTGCCCCACTGGTTCTGCCGCACGGTGAGCAACGCGTAGTAGGTCTGCCAGACGAGCGCGACCATGTAGAACAGGCTGAACCACACGCCGTACACCCAGAGCGCGTTGCGGTGCCGCGCGAGGTAGACGAGCGCGTAGAGGGACGCCATGAGGACCGCCCCGTACACGTACAGGAAGGAGAAGGTCCCGATCCCGAGGAGCGGCAGGCCGAGCGCGTGGAGGACGATCCCCGGCGAGACGAGCGGGAACAGCACGCTCATGTAGAACGAGACGACCATGAGCGGGTGCCGCTTCCACATGAACGTGGCGAGCAGGACGTTCTCGCGGATCCAGGACTTCTTCCACCTCAGCTGCTGCCGGAAGAACACGGACCAGCTGTCCGGGACGATCGTCGTGCAGAGCGCCTCGGAGTGGTAGACGACGCGATGCCGCTTCAGCATCAGACGGGTGAGGGCGCGGTCGTCGCCGAAGGTCGCGGACACCCCGAGGAAGCGCTGCTCGAGCCAGTGGTCGAGGACCTCCATCACCGAGCTGCGCCGGTACGCGGCGAGGCAGCCGGAGCAGCAGGTGACCGCGGAGAACACCGACTCGGCCGCCTTGACCACGCGGAACGCCACGTAGTAGCGGACCTCCTGCATCTTCGTGAGGAAGTTCGTACGTGCGTTCTGGACGTCGGCGTGGCCGCACACGGCGGCGATGTCCGGGGCGGAGAACGCCGACGCGAGGTTCGCGATCGCGCTCGGCCGCAGGAAGCTGTCGGAGTCCACGTACACGAGGACCTCTCCCCGCGCGAGGCGCGCCCCCTCCGCCATCGCGTGACGCTTCCCGCGGTTCTGCTCGAACGCGATGATCTGGAGGGACGGATGCTCCACCGCCGTGCGCCGCATCTCCGCGAGCGTCCCGTCGGTCGATCCGTCGTCGACCGCGATCACCTCGAGCTTCTCCGTCGGGTAGTCGGAGCGAAACACGCAGCGCAGCGTGCGGGCGATCGACGCCTCCTCGTTCTTGCACGCGACGATGACGCTCACGGTCGGCCGGAAGCCGGTGTCGCGAGGGGGCCGGTAGAAGAGCGCGAGGAGGAGGCGCGAGACGATGTACGCGGTGACGAGCAGGCCGTACGTGTTCGCGACGGGGTGGATCCAGAAGAGCGAGACGTTCACCTCTTTCAGCTGGATCACCGGCACGAGCGCCAGCACGAGCGCGGTGAGCGCCACCCAGGGCATCCGCTCGAGCACCCAGCAGCGGAGGCGCGCCCAGGCGCCGATGGCGAACACGAGGCCGACCGTGTGGACGCCCTCGGTCGTCAGGTCGCCCGGATCCGGCCTCACCCGGGCGCGCACGCGGCCGCCAGGCCACCCGGCCGGCGCTCGTTCCTGGCCGTCGCGGTCCACGACGTCTCCGGGCGGCAGCTCGAGCGCGACGCATTCGCCGGGCGAGAGGGCGCGCGGAACCTCGACGCACGCGCCGCCGGGAGAGAGGTCCAGGACACGCACCTCGACGGGGTCCGTCCGCAGGATTCCGCTCGCTGCGTGCAGCCGCGTGCGCAGGTCGACGGGCGTGCGAGGGTGCTGGCGCCGCTGCGGGACGGCGGTGGGCCTGCGGCGAATGAGCCCAGCGGCACGCAGGTCCAGGACCTCGGTGCTCGACATCCCCTCTCCTCTCGAGACAATGTGACTGCGAGCGAATTCGTCTGCACGCGTGGTGAGAGGGTGGGAGCGTGACCCCCGACGCGCTAGAGCCAGGCGTCACGGCACCCGGACGACGTGGAGGGGAACCGCCGGGTGAGTTGCACCCGCCTGCTCGGTGGGGCCGGTGGACGCGCCTGCTCGCTCGGGCCGAAAGACGGCGGACGCGCGCCACGAAGAAGATCACGGGACCGGTCGCGGGCCTCTTGCGCGCCGCACACCGAGCGTCAAGGTTGACGCCGTTGACGCCGCAGGGTGGCGCACGGAGTCGCTCGGCGCCGGGGGATGCACGCTCATGCAGGAGCTGTTCGAGAAGATCAGGCGCCGCGACGCCGAGGTCGGGGTGATCGGCCAGGGGTATGTGGGGCTCCCGCTGGCGCTCGCGTTCCGCGAGGGCGGCTTCCGCGTGACCGGGTTTGACCTCGACGCGCGCAAGGTCGACGCGATCTCGAGGGGCGAGTCGTACATCAGGCACATCGGGCCGGCGCGGGTCTCCGAGGCGGTGGCCAGCGGCAAGTACCGCGCGACCACCGACTTCGCGCGGCTGCGCGCGTGCGACGCGATCGTGATCTGCGTGCCCACGCCGCTCGGCCCTCACCGGGAGCCCGACAACTCCTACATCCACGCGACGGCGAGGGAGATCGCGAAGCGCCTGCGCTACGGCCAGCTCGTGGTCCTCGAGTCGACGACCTACCCCGGGACGACCGACGGCGAGGTGCGGCCGATCCTCGAGGAGAGCGGGCTGCGCTGCCCCGAGGAGTTCCTGCTCGCGTTCTCTCCCGAGCGCGAGGACCCCGGGCGCGCGGACTTCACCACGAAGAACATCCCGAAGGTGGTGGGGGGCGTCGACCCGACCTCGACCGAGGCCGCCGCGATGCTCTACGGGTCCGCGATGGATCGGGTGGTCCCCGTGTCGAGCGCCGCGGTCGCGGAGTCCTGCAAGCTGCTCGAGAACGTGTTCCGGTCGGTCAACATCGCGCTCGTGAACGAGCTGAAGGTCGTGTTCGCCCAGATGGGGATCGACATCTGGGAGGTGATCGAGGCTGCGAAGACGAAGCCGTTCGGCTTCATGCCGTTCTATCCCGGACCGGGCCTCGGCGGGCACTGCATCCCGCTCGATCCCTTCTACCTCGCGTGGAAGGCCGCCGAGTTCGGCGCGTGGACCCACTTCATCGAGCTGGCGGGGGAGATCAACACGCGCATGCCGGCCTACGTGGTCGCGAGGACCGCGGAGGCGCTGAACGAGGAGGGCAAGCCGCTCAAGGGGTCACGCGTGCTCGTCCTCGGGCTGTCGTACAAGTCGAACATCGACGACGACCGCGAGTCCCCCTCCTACGAGATCCTCGAGCGGCTCTCCGACGCCGGCGCCGAGGTCGCGTACTGCGACCCGTTCTTCCCGAGGACGCACGCCACCCGCAGGCACCACCTCGCGCTCGAGTCGGTCCCCGTGACGCCGGTGGCGTTCGGCGCGTTCGACGCGGTCGTCGTCTCGACCGCGCACGAGCGGTTCGAGGACCCGGAGCTGTACGCCGGCGTCCCCCTCGTGATCGACACGCGGAACCTGTTCGGCCGGATGCCGGGGGCGAAGCGTCCACGCGTGGTGAAGGCCTGAGCGTGACTCGCGGGCGCCGCGGGCTCGCC
>CAVTRF010000014.1:0-9976 GCA_963736795.1 uncultured delta proteobacterium
GGGCCACCCGGCGGGAAGGGTCCACGGTGAACCGGGCGGCGAGCGAGCGGGCGCGCTCGTCGAGGCGCTCGACGCTCAGGAGGCTCGTCGCGGAACGGCCTCTCGCCAAGCATCGCAGCCACCTGCACGCACCCTCCCGGACGGGAGTCAGCGCGTCATCGGTGCGATGCGTTGGGCTGGCTCACCATGAGTGTAACACGTCGATCATCGGCGCACCGGCCCCGCGCGCGGGGACCGAGCGCTCGTCGCGGCGGCGCGTGCCTGGCGCGCATGGGCGGAGGATCGCGCCTCGCTACGTCTTCTTCTTCGCGTCCTTGGCGCCCGCCTCCGGCTTCGCGGCCCCCTGCTGGGACTTCGTCGCCTCGCGGTGCGCCGCGGCCTTCGCGACCTTCGCGTCGGCCTTCGCCTTCACGTCGGCCACCGCCTGGGCTCTCGCCTCGGCCTGCGCGGGGGTGTCCACGTGCGGTGTCGCCTGCTTGTTCTCCAGGTCCTTGAAGCTCATGTCGCCTCTCTCAGCTCTGGTCGGGTGGAGATGGGGTCTAGCCGGCCGGGGATGGCGGGACACGGCGATGAAGGGCCTCCTCGCCGAAACCCCCGCCGCGCCAGGGGATCGAGCGGCTGGGCGAGCGCCGCGAGCGGGCGAGGGATCGCCACCCAACACGCACCTTGCACGGCGGAGAGGCGTGGGCGAAAGGATCCGCCCGGGTGGCGAGGGGAAATGGCCGACCGCATCCTGGTCCTCAACGCCGGGTCGTCGTCGATCAAGTTCTCGCTCTTCGGCGAGAGCGGCGGAGTGCTCGTGCCGGGCGTCCGCGGCCAGCTCGAGTCGATCGCTGCGCGGGGCGCGCCCCGGTTCGTCGCGCGCGCCCCGGACGGCGCGGTCGTCGCGGAGCGGAGCTGGCCGGAGCGCGCGTACCTCGACCACGCCGGCGCGCTGAGGTTCCTCCTCGAGTACGTCCGCGGCGCGCTCGGCGAGGGCGCGCTCGCGGGCGTCGCGCACCGGGTGGTGCACGGCGGGACGGTCTTCGCCGGGCCGGTGCCGATCGACGAGGCGGTCCTGGCGCGGCTGCAGACGTTCGTGCCGCTCGCGCCGCTGCACCAGCCGCACAACCTCGGCCCCATCCGCCTCCTGCGCGAGCTCGAGCCGTCGCTCCCACAGGTCGCCTGCTTCGACACCGCGTTCCACCGCACCATGCCGGCGGTGGCCGAGCGCTTCGCGCTCCCGGAGGAGCTGCACGAGGCCGGCCTCCGGCGCTACGGCTTCCACGGGCTCTCGTACGAGTACGTTGCCTCCGCGCTCACCGCGCTCGACCCCGCCGCCGCGCGCGGCCGGACCGTCGCCATGCACCTCGGCAGCGGCGCGAGCATGTGCGCGCTCCTGGACGGGCGCAGCGTCGCGACGACCATGGGCTTCAGCGTCCTCGACGGGCTGTGCATGGGCACGCGGCCGGGCTCGCTCGACCCGGGCGCGGTGCTGTGGCTCGCGCAGGAGCGTGGGATGGAGCCCCGCGAGCTCGAGCGGCTCCTCTACGACCGCTCCGGCCTGCTCGGCGTCTCCGGCATCTCGGGCGACATGCGGACCCTGCTCGCGTCCCCGGAGCCCCGCGCGCGCCTCGCGGTGGACCTCTACGTCCACCGGATCGGGCGGGAGCTGGGCTCGCTCGCGGCGGCGCTCGGGGGACTCGACGCGGTCGTCTTCACGGCCGGCGTGGGCGAGAACGCGCCCGCGATCCGCGAGCGCGTCTGCCGCGACGCGGCCTGGCTCGGGGTCGAGCTCGATCCCGCGGCGAACGGGGCGGGCGGGCCGCGGATCACGACCGGCGCGAGCAGGGTCTCCGCGTGGGTGATCCGCA
The DNA here is from genome assembly GCA_963736795.1 of uncultured delta proteobacterium. Classification (GTDB taxonomy): domain Bacteria; phylum Myxococcota; class Myxococcia; order Myxococcales; family Anaeromyxobacteraceae; genus Anaeromyxobacter. The sequence goes on from CAVTRF010000014.1 coordinate 1,854, forward strand.
CCGACGAGGAGCTGATGATCGCGCGGCACGCGCGCCGGTTGCTGGAGGGCGCCACGGCGCCGAAGGGAGAGAACGTGACCACGAGTGCACCGACACCGACCGGGGCCGCCGCGCTGTCCGAGCACGGACCGGCCCGGGCGACCGTCACCGGGGCGCCGCTCGCCCCGGAGGAGCTGAGCCGGCTCGACGCGTTCTGGCGCGCGTGCAACTACCTCGCCCTCGGGATGATCTACCTCCAGGAGAACCCGCTCCTGCGCGAGCCGCTCCGCCCGGCGCACGTGAAGAACCGGCTCCTCGGCCACTGGGGCGCGAGCCCGGCGCTCTCCTTCGTCTACACGCACCTGAACCGGGTGATCCGGGCCCGGAACCTCGACGTGCTCTTCATGGCGGGGCCGGGGCATGGCGCGCCGGGCGTGCTCGGTCCGGTCTACCTCGAGGGCACCTACTCCGAGGTCTACCCGGACAAGAGCCTCGACGAGGAGGGGCTCCGGCGCTTCTTCAAGCAGTTCTCCTTCCCCGGCGGGATCGGGAGCCACTGCACGCCGGAGACGCCCGGCTCCATCCACGAGGGCGGGGAGCTCGGGCTACGTGCTCTCGCACGCCTGCGGCGCCGCGTTCGACAACCCCGACCTGATCGTCGCCGCGGTGGTCGGCGACGGCGAGGCCGAGACCGGCCCGCTCGCGACGTCGTGGCACGTGAACAAGTTCCTGAACCCGATCCGCGACGGGGCGGTGCTGCCGATCCTCTCGCTCAACGGCTACAAGATCGACAACCCGACCCTGCTCGCGCGCCTCCCTGCGGAGGAGCTCACGAGCCTCTTGCGCGGCTACGGCTGGACGCCGCTGCTCGTCGAGGGCTCCGACCCGGCCACGATGCACCAGGCGATGGCGGCGACGCTCGACCGCTGCGTCGAGCTGATCCGCGGCGCGCAGGCCGAGGCGCGCCGGACCGGCGCCGCCTCCCGACCGCGCTGGCCGATGATCGTGCTGCGCGCGCCGAAGGGCTGGACGGCGCCGCGCGAGCACGACGGGCACGCGCTCGAGGGCTCCTGGCGCGCGCACCAGGTCCCGCTCACCGGCGTGAAGGCGGACCCCGCCCGGCTCGCGACGCTCGAGCGCTGGATGCGGAGCTACCGGCCCGAGGAGCTGTTCGACGAGCGGGGCGCGCCGGTCGCGGCGCTGCGCGAGGTGGCGCCGAAGGGCGCACGCCGGATGGGCGCGAACCCGCGCGCGAACGGCGGCCTGCTCAAGCGCGCGCTCCGCATGCCCGACTTCCGCGCCTACGCGGTGCCGGTGGATGCGCCAGGGGCGTCGCGGGCGGAGACCACGCGACCGCTCGGCGCGTTCCTGCGCGACGTCCTGCGCGCGAACCCGGACAACTTCCGGGTCTTCGGGCCGGACGAGACCAGCTCGAACAAGCTCGGCGCGGTCTACGAGGCGTCGCGGAAGCTCTGGCTGGAGGCGTCCCTTCCGCAGGACGCGGACGGCGGCCAGCTCGCGCCGGACGGCCGCGTCGTCGAGATGCTCTCCGAGCACACGCTGGAGGGGATGGTCGAGGGCTACCTCCTCACCGGGCGGCACGCGTTCTTCTCGTCGTACGAGGCGTTCGTCCACATCATCGACTCGATGTTCAACCAGCACGCGAAGTGGCTCTCGGGCGCGCGCCGCCTCTCCTGGCGCGGGGAGATCGCGTCGTTGAACCTCCTCGTCACCTCGACCGTCTGGCGACAGGACCACAACGGCTTCACCCACCAGGACCCCGGCTTCCTCGACGTCGTCGTGAACAAGAGCTCGGAGGTGACCCGGATCTACCTCCCGCCCGATGCGAACTGCCTGCTCTCGGTGGCGGACCACTGCCTGCGGAGCGAGGACTACGTGAACGTGATCGTGGCGGACAAGCAGGCCCACCTCCAGTACCTGCCGATGGACGCGGCCATCACGCACTGCGCGAAGGGGATCGGGATCTGGGACTGGGCGAGCAGCGACGAGGGCGGAGACCCGGACGTCGTGATGGCGTGCGCGGGCGACGTCGCGACGCTCGAGGCCCTCGCCGCGACCGCGATGCTGCGGGAGGCGTTCCCCGATCTCCGGCTCCGGTTCGTGAACGTGGTGGACCTGTTCAAGCTGCAGCCCGAGACGGAGCACCCGCACGGCCTGTCCGACCGGGACTTCGACTCGCTCTTCACGGTGGACGCGCCGATCATGTTCAACTTCCACGGCTACCCGTGGCTCGTGCACCGGCTCGCCTACCGCCGCAGGAACCACCCGAACCTGCACGTGCGCGGCTACAAGGAGAAGGGGAGCATCAACACCCCGCTCGAGCTCGCGATCGAGAACCAGGTGGACCGGTACAGCCTCGCGATGGACGTCATCGACCGCGTGCCGCGCCTGCGCAGCGCCGGCGCGCACGCGAAGGACCGGTTCCGCGATCGGCAGATCCACTGCCGGCTCCACGCGCACGAGCACGGGATCGATCCCCCGGAGATCGTGGGCTGGCGCTGGCCAGGCGCCGGTCCGCCCAGCGCCGACCGGGGCTGACCCGGCCAGCTCCCTCTCTCCGCGAAGCGGGGAGAGGGTGCGGGGTACGAGTACCCCCTCGCCCCCGGCCCTAGCCGGGGGAGAGGGCTGGGGAGAGGGGGCGGCGAGTCGCGGAGCTCACCGGCGCTCGGGCTCGGCGAAGTCGTGGACGAACCGCTCCTGCTCGGGTCTCTGGACCGCGCCGCGCCGCGCCGCCCGCGCGAGCTCGATCGCGCGCGCTGGCGGCACGCCCCTCGTGACGAGGCAGCACGCGGCGATGGTGCCGGTGCGCCCGAGCCCGGCCCAGCAGTGGACGACCACGTTCTCGCCGCGGTCGAGGGTCGCGACGATGCGGCCGACCAGCCCGCGGGTGGCCGCGAGATCCGCCGGGACGCCCATGTCCGGGATCGGGAAGTGGACCCACGCGAGCCCGACCTGGCGCGCCGCGCGGGAGAGGCCCCCGAGCTGCGCGAGCTCCCTCCGCTCGAGGAGCGTCACGAGCAGCTTCGCGCGGTGGTCCTCGACGAGCGCGTCCAGGTCGTCGCGGAGCCGCACCTCGAGGTCGAGGTGCCGCCCGGGCCACCACGCGCCGGGGGCGCGCGTCATCCCGAGGCGGCCCGGGGAGGGGAGAGCCGAGTGCGGGAGGAAGTCGACGGGCAGCGGGCCGGTCACGGCGAGAGCCACGAGCGGAGCTTGGCGTACACCTCGGGCCGCGAGAGCAGCTCGAGGTGGTTCGTCCCGAGCGCGATCCACCGGTGCGCCTCCGGGAACGCGAGCGTCAGCTCCGGGCGCGCGTGCCGGCCGAGCGCGCTGTCCACGGGGACGAGCCCGTCGCCCGGGAGCACGGCGCGGGCGCTCCCCGCTGGCGCCTTCGTCGCGGCGATCGCGTAGCACTCGACGCCCTCGGGGAGCGGCAGCGGCGCGCGGGAGTCCTTCGCGTGCGCGAAGCGATCGCGCCCTTCCCAGTGCGCGTCGAGGACGTTCCCGAACCGCATGTCGGTGACGCCGGCGCTCCGGATCTTCCCGAGGCGCGCGAGCGGCGCGCTGTACCGGCTCACGCCGAGGAGCAGATCGACCCAGTGGCCCCCGCGCTCGAGCGGCGCGCCGTGGTGCGGCGAGCCGATGCAGACGAGCTTGCGGAGCTTCGCGCGCCAGGCGTGGCCGGCCGCCTCGCCGACGTGGCAGGCGCTCCGGGCGACGAGCCCGCCCATGCTGTGCCCGAGGATCACGAGCTCGTCCACGGGCATCGGCCAGGCCAGGACGAGCTCCTCGAGCAGCGCCGCGAACGCCCGGCCGTTCATGGAGATGTGCAGGCCGGTGTTGTAGTGGAGGTAGACCGGCGTGTACCCGAGGTCGCGCGCCAGCGCGGCGCCGTGGTCGTGGCCCTGCCGGGTCCATTGCCGGTCGTTGACGCACGAGCCGTGCACGAGCACGAGCACCTTGCCGGTGGCGTGCGGGAGGTCGCGCCGCAGCGCCTCGCGCTCGAGCTCCAGCGCGCGCCCGTCGTGCCGCAGGCCCATCTCGACCGCGAGGGGGTTGCCTGTCCGGGCGAGGTAGTCGCCGAGCACGCCGTTCACGACGGCGAGGACCGCCTCGCGCTCGACCGTGCGCCCGTTCCCGGCGACGAGCGGCGCGACGAGCGGCGAGAGCCGGGCGAGGGCGGCGTCGATCCCGTTGCCCACGAGCCGGGTCACGCCGCGGATGCCGCCGAAGACGGGGGCGGTGAAGAGGCGGGCAGCGCCCTCGAGCGGGCGCCCGAGGATCGCCGGGCCGCCGCCGATGGCGTGGTGCATCGCCTCGACGAGGTCGGCGATGGCGCTCGTCGCGTCGATCGCGAGCCGGCCGGCGGCGCGCAGATCGTCCACGGGGTTCGGCGGCTTGCGGGAGGGCGGTTGGCGCGCCGGCATCGCCCTCGACCTTAACGCCAAACGGCGGGTGGTGCGGACCAGGAGGGGTGCGCAGCGCCGCGGCTCGCTCCCGACTATCTGGCCCATGCATGGACGTGCGGGCCGACCGGAATGCGCGCGAGACGCCGGCGAGCCTCGTGCGCTACGGGCAGCCGGCCGGCCGGTGGGTGCTCCTCGCGACCGTGCTCGGCTCCGCGCTCGCCTTCATCGACGCGACGGTGGTCAGCATCGCCTTGCCCCGCCTCGGCGCCGACCTCGGCGCGGACGCGGCCGGCCTGCAGTGGACCGTCAACGGCTACACGCTCAGCCTCGCGTCGCTGATCCTGCTCGGCGGATCGCTCGGCGATCGGTTCGGCCGCAGGAAGGTCTTCGTCGTCGGCGTGAGCTGGTTCGCGGTGGCGTCGCTGCTGTGCGGGCTGTCGCCCAGCGTCGAGGCGCTCATCGCGGCACGCGTGACCCAGGGCATCGGGGGCGCGCTGCTCACGCCGGGAGCGCTCGCGATCCTCGAGACGTGCTTCCACCCGGAGGACCGCGCGAGGGCCATCGGCGCCTGGTCCGGCCTCGGCGGCCTCGCCGGTGCCGTCGGCCCCTTCCTGGGCGGATGGCTCGTCGAGGTCGCGAGCTGGCGGCACGTCTTCCTCATCAACGTCCCGCTCGCCGCGGTCGTCGTCGCCGTCGCGCTGCGGCGCATCCCCGAGACCCGCAACCCCGATGCGGCAGATCGCCTGGATCTCGCCGGGTCCTTCACCGCGGTCGTCGCCCTGGCCGGCCTCAGCTACGGCTTCACCGCCTGGCCGGCGCTCGGCGCGGCCTCGCCCACGGTGCTCGCCGCGCTCGCCGTCGGCGCGGCCGGCACGGTCGCCTTCGTGCTCGCCGAGCGCAGGTCGCGCGACCCCATGCTCCCGCTGGAGGTGTTCGGCTCGCGCGCGTTCACCGCGACGAACCTCGTGACCTTCGCGGTCTACGCCGCGCTCGGCGGCGTGTTCTTCCTGTTCGTGCTCAACCTGCAGGTCGTCGCGCGCTTCGAGCCGCTCGGCGCGGGCGCCGCGCTGCTCCCCGTGACCGTGCTGATGCTCCTGCTCTCGGCCCGCGCCGGCGCGCTCGCGCAGCGCATCGGGCCCCGGGTCCCGATGACGGTCGGCCCGCTCGTCTGCGCGGGGGCGCTGCTCGTGCTCGCCAGGGTCGGTGCGGGCGCGACGTACGTGAGCGCGGTCCTCCCGGGCGTCGCGATCCTCGGCCTCGGCCTCGCGCTCACCGTGGCCCCGCTCACCGCCACCGCGCTCGGGTCCGTCGACCAGCGGCACGCGGGCGTCGCGAGCGGGGTGAACAACGCCGTGGCGCGGGCCGCCGGGCTCCTCGCCGTCGCGGTGCTCCCGCTCGCGGCGGGCGTCGGAGCGGGGAGCCTCACGGACCCGGCCACGCTCGGGCCGACCTACCGCACCGCGATGCACCTCTGCGCCGGCCTGCTCCTCGCGGCCGCTGCGATCGCGTTCGTCGGAGTTCCCGGGAAGGCCGTCGGCGAGCGGCGCCCGGCCGGTCGGGCGGCGCCTTCGCCCCCCACCCGCGCGACGCCGGTCCGGATTCACTGCGCGATCGCCGGTCCGCCGCTGCACCCGCGGCCGGGGTCGTGTCCGGAGGCTACCGGCCCGTCGTCTCATTAGACTGACGGCCGTAAGTGAGCGCCGTGCTAAAGATCCCGGTCATGCGAGCGAACCGGCTGGCCTCTGCTGAGCGGACGTCCCATCGAGGGTTCGATGCAAGGTGAGCTCTGTCGGATGTGCGGTGGCGACGGGCGCGTCGGGAACGCGCTCGGCGGCAGCTCGGCGACGTGCCCGAGCTGTCACGGGACCGGCCGGCGAGCCGAGGCGGCGTACGGGTTCCACGACGTCACGAAGACGAAGCCGACTCACTACAAGCCGGCCTCGGCGGTCGCGGCTCCGAGCGGGCCGAAGTCCCCGGTGACCGCGGAGGGCACCCAGCTCGCGCGCGAGGTCACCGCCAGCGTGTCCCTGGCCGAGGACGCGAAGACCCGGCTCATCGCCGAGATCATCAACCACGAGAGCACGCACGGGCGTTGCACCAAGACCTTCATCAAGAAGGTGCGCAAGCAGGCGAAGCCCGCCGCGGAGTAGCCGCTCGGCGCCGGCCAAGATCGCGGCGGCTGGCGCGCTCCTCAGGACAGCCAGAAGATCCCGAACGCGATCGTCAGCACGGTCACGGGCAGGCCGACGCGCAGGTAGTCGAGGAACGACACGCGGATCCCCTGCCGCCGCGCCCCCTCGACGACGATCAGGTTCGCGATCGAGCCGATGAGGGTCAGGTTCCCCGCGAGCGTGCTCGACATCGCGAGCGCGAGCCAGGACGTGGTCGGATCCGGCAGGTGCGGGAGGGACCCCGCCCGAGAGTAGTTAGGGACCCCGCCCGAGAGTAGTAGGGACCCCGCCCGAGAGTAGTTAGAGGCGAAGGCGCCGATGCGAGTTCCCGAGGCGCGAACCGGGAGGTCGGCGACCGAGATTCCGAAGTGTCGAGGCCCCGGAGTGGGCTGCGGAACTGAGTTGGGGAGCGACGCCAGCTCGAAACGGCGCCTTCGCCCACGCCGCGGCGGCGCGCGAGAGCGCGACCTGCGGTTTCGATGGAGCTTCCGGTCGAGGCCGTTCGACTACGTGAAGCCTGCGCACTGCGCGCCGTGGAGAACGCGGAGCAGGTAGGTGCCCGCCGGGAAGACCACGTTCGCCGCGCCCGACCTCCGCTCGAGCCATGCCCGGCGGTAATCCTGCAGGAAGGACTTCAGGCGGAGGATTCCTTCGATCCGTCTCCACTTGTCGCGCGCCGCGATTCGCGGCTTCAGCTCGAAGCGGGGCTCGCCCTGCGGTGGGCGCGCGAACGGGTCTTGCGCCAGCACGCGCGCGACCCCGAGGAACCGGCGTCCCTGCGATGCGAGCTCGACGTGGTGCACTTCTTCGAGCTCGCGCAGGGCTGTCGCCAGGAGCGAGCGGAACTCGGCCGCGGAAGCGAAGCCGGCAGGAACTGTGAGCTCGAGCTCGACGGCATCGGGCAGATAGCCGTTGGGGTTGAAGAAGAGCTTCGGCCTGCGGGCCACAAGAGTGGCGGAGCCGATCTGGTCGGGCGAGGTCCACAGGCCGGGCCACTCGGCGCCGCGCCGAACGAGGCCAGCAGCGACGGGATTCGCGAGCACGTACGCGGTCTTCGCGACGACGTCTCGCGGATCGAGAGGCTCGACGGCGCTGTAGCTGCCGTCGGTCGCCCAAAAGCCCTCGAATCGCCCGAGCGATGCGTTCACCGCGCGTGCAACTAGGGAATCGAGGTACTGCATGAACTCCGGAAGTCGACCGCCGGGATCCGTGATCACGAGGTGGCAGTGGTTCGACAGGACGCAGAACGCGTGGACGAGAACGCCGTAGCGGCGAGCCGCGACCGCGAGGACATACAGGAAGATCTCGTTCGCGACCCGGGACGGCCTCAGGAAGAAGCGGCGTTCCGAGCAGCGACGGGTGACGAGATACGAGGTCCCAGGCAAGACGCGACGCGGCGGAGTCACAGGCTGGTGCTACGCAGCCGACGTGCCGTCGACCCACGCCTGTCGCTACGTGAGCTTAGCGCGGCGCAGCGGCGCGGAGCACGTCCGCGGCGCGGGCGATCCGGCCGTGCCGCGGTACTCTCGGTCGGGCATGGCACGCC
>CAVTRF010000015.1:0-9519 GCA_963736795.1 uncultured delta proteobacterium
CTCGCACGCCGATTGCTACGTGGGCCTCGGTGCGCCCCTCGGCGCCGAGCCGCACGCGCGGATTTGCCGAGGTGCCATTCGCCTCGCGGACCCTGGTCCGCGACGCGGACGCCGAACACCTCGCCGTCCGGAGAAGACCCATGCCCGATTCGACCACCCCCGCCCCGCCCCGCCTCGCCCATCGCCCGGCTCCGAGGGCTGCTCCTCTCGTCCACCTCCGGCCTCGGCGAGGAAGCCGTGATCGAGGCGCGCGCGCTCGGCCCGGAGCGGGCCGGAGACGTCGTCGCCGTCCTCATCGAGTCCGAGCTCTCGCGCCCGACCGCCGACGGCAGCGCGCTGCGCGCGGCTCAGCTCGCGTGCGAGCTTCGGCTCGACGGCGCCGCGCCGGCGCTGGTCCGGTGCGTGGAGTTACCCTTCGAAGCCCACCCGCTCCGTCGGGCGGCGCTGGTGGTCCTGAGCCGGCTCGGGACCTCTGCGATCGACCCGCTCCTCGCCGCGTTCGACCGCTGCGGCGCGATCGCGACGCGCGCCCGGATCGCGGAAGCGCTCTCGCGGACCGCGGCGGAGGACGATCGCATCCGCGCGGCGCTGGTCCGGATGCTCGAGGACGATCCTGCGACCGGCGCCCGGTACCTGGCGGAGCGCGGCGAGTGGCGCTCCGTCCCTGATCTCATCCGGACGTTCGATCGGCTCGTGGGCGACCCGATCGCAGACTGCGGCGTGTGCGCGGTCGAGCACCTCTCGGCCATCTCCGCGTCGGTGCGGGTCCTCGGCGGAAGCCTCTCGGACGGGCAGAGGGCCAAGTGGGACGTGCTCCTCGAGCGCAACGAGCCGCTCTGGGTGCCGTTCGACGACCCGTTCACCCCGCCCGGCGCGTTGAGCGCGGCCTTGCTCCACGGCGCGCGGCCGGGGCGGAACGACGCGTGCCCCTGCGGCAGCGGGAAGAAGTACAAGAAGTGCCACCTCGACGCCGACCGGCGGAAGGCGGGGCATTGAGTGGCCGCCCGGATGGACGTGCCCCATGAACCTGGCAAGCTGTACCGATGCCCGCCGCGCCCGGTGTCTGGCCCCGTGAGGAACCCCGACCCGCGAAGTCGCACGGAGAGCGCGCCGTCTGGCGCGCCCTCCGCGCGGGCCTCCCGCCGGGCTGGCACGCGTGGCACTCGCTCCGGATCCGGGACAAGCCGAGGCTACCTCGGCGAGGGCGACTTCGTGCTCGCCCACCCGACCCGCGGGCTCCTCGCGCTCGAGGTGAAGTCCGGACGGATCGAGCAGCGGGACGGCCGGTGGTTCTCGAACGGCATCGCGCTCGACGAGGCGCCGCGCGATCAGGCCGAGCGCTTCCTCGAGAAGCTCCGCCGGCGGCTCGACGACGCCCGCTGCGCGCCTCCGGCCTGGGGCGCCGCCGTCTGCTTCCCGGACACCGCCTTCGAGCGCCAGCCCACGCAGGACGACCTCGCTGGCGTGGTCCTCGGCGCCGCGCACCTGCCGCTACCTGAAGGAAGCGCTGCCTGCCGTCATCGAGCGTGCGCTGCCCGCCCGCGCGGGAGCCGCGCGGCGCGTGGATCGACCAGCTCCACCGCCTCTGGGGCGAGACCTGGGTCCCTTCCCTCTCCCTCGGCACGCGCGCTCGCGAGCTCGACGAGCGCCGGTTCGAGCTCGACGCCGTTCAGCTCGGGATCCTCGACGGCCTCCTCGACAACGACCGGGTCCTCGTCCAGGGCGGCGCCGGCTCCGGCAAGACGCTCCTCGCCGCGGAGGCGGCGCGCCGGCACGTCGCGCTCGGGAAGAAGGTGCTCGTCCTCTGCTTCACGAAGCCGCTCGGGAAGTGGCTCGCGACGCGCCTCGGGCCCGACGGCGTCGAGGTGCAGACCGTCAGCGGCTTCGCGAAGGGCGTCGTGGACACCGCGGAGGCCGCCGCGGCTCCGGACGACGGGACGGACTCCGAGTACTGGAAGGAAGTGCTCCTCCGCGCGGCCGAGCTGTGCGAGCGGCGCTGGGACACCGTGATCGTGGACGAGGCGCAGGACCTCCAGGAGGAGGCCTGGCTCCTCGTGCAGGAGCTCGCCGATGGCCGGCGGCTGTGGGCGTTCCACGACCCGGGCCAGAGCTTCTGGGCCGACCGCCGACCCCCGGCGCAGCTCTTCGGCATGACGTTCAAGCTGCCCCGAGGTCAGCGCTGTCCTCCCGGTGTGGAGGCGCTCGCGACCCGGTTCGCCGGCGCACCCGCCGACGAGAAGGTCATCGCCGAGGCGAAGGCCGCCGGGACGCTCGCGTTCGTCGTGGCCCCGAGCGCGACGCTCGGTCGTGGACAAGATCGGCGAGGAGGTCGAACGCCTGCTCTCGAACGGCCTCGCGCTCGGCGACATCGGGATCGTGTCGCTCCGGGGCCGTACCGCCCCCGACGCCGATCTTCACCCGGGAGCGGATTGGCCGGCACGCCTTCGTGGGCGCGGACGACCCGGAGATGGAGAACCGGCTCGTCGCGGACTCCTTCCTGCGCTGGAAGGGGCTCGAGCGCCCGGCGATCATCGTCACCGACCTGCCGGAGGGGGAGCTCTCGCAGCTCGGCATCCGCGCTCTACGTCGCGCTCACGCGCTCGCTCGTGTGCGCGAGGCTCGTGGGGACGAGGGAGCAGCAGGCGCGGTACGGGTTCTGACCTCCGGTGCCTGATCGACCCCGCGATCGCGGATCGCGAACGGCAGGCTTCGCGCTCGAGTCGTGTGTCCGGGGGTGCGGTAGCATCGTCGCCATCGTCCGATGAGAGTCATCGCCCTCGACACGCCGGCGTCGCTCGCCGCCGCGGTGGCATCCCTCCCCGCGCCGGGGCCGCTCCCCGCTCGGACCGTGCTCGTCCCGTCCGAGCGGCACGCCCACGCGATCCGGCGCGCCCTCGTCCGCTCCGGACACGAAGCGGCGCTCGCGGGGACGCGCTTCGTCGGCCCGCTGACCGCGGCCATGGAGATCCTCCATTCCGCTGGCGTCGGTTTCTCGCCCGGCGAGGAGGCCCTCCGGCCGGCGCGGCTCCTCTCGCTCTTCCGCGAGGGGTTGCCACTCGAGCACTTCGACCCGGAGCTCCTGCGGACCACGCGCGGGTGGGATGAAGCGTTCGCGTCGGCGATCGGTGATCTCGAGGCGGCGGGGCTTTCGCCGGGCGATCTTCCTGCCGACACCGGACAGGCGCGGGACCTCGCGCTCCTGTGGACCCGCGTCGCCACGGCGGCCGGCACGTCGTGGACCCGCGCCCGGGTCCTCCTCGAGGCCGCTGCGCGGGTCGGGCACGATCCGCGCGCGTGGCCCTTCGACGGGTCGGTGGTCGCGATCGCGACGGCGCACGACGACACCGCGCTCGCCCGTTTCCTCGTGGCCATTCCGGGGGTCACCCTGGCGCTCCGATCGGCGCCGGTGGGCGCCCGAGCCCTGGACCGTGTGGAGAGACTGTACGGAGCCGAGGCCCGCGACGTCCTCGAGCGGTGCCCTGCGGCTCTCCCGGCGCCCATCCCCGCTCCACGAGAGCGAGACCTGCTCGCGAAGTACCTGTTCGCCGACTCGAACGTGCTCGCCGCCCAGGACCGTCCCCGGAGCGCGGGTCCGGATGGCACGGTGGATCTCGAGGAGCACGCTGGCGTCGAGGCGGAGCTCGAGGCGACCGCGACGTGGGTCTCGCGCCAGGTGCTCGAGGCGGGGCGGCCGCTGGAGGAGATCGCGGTCCTGATCCCGGCGCGGGATCCGCTCGCGCAGCTCGTCGCCGACCGCCTCGAACGCCTGACGCACGGCGGCGAGGCGCTCCCGGTGTACGTCGCGGGAGGGCTCCCTGCCATCGGCACGGCCGCGGGCGCGCGCGTCCTGGCGGTCCTCCGGGCGCTCGAGGCGTGGCTCTCGGCGGAGACCCTCGCCGAGGTTCTTCCCGCGCTCCGGCTCGAGTGCCCGCCTTCGCCCGACGCTTCCGAACCGGCGCTGCCGAGGGCGCATCTCACCCACGGCGAGGCGATGGAGATCGCATACGGCCTGGGCACCGCAGGCGGCAACGCCGCGCACCCTTCGGGCGCGCTGGAGTGGTCTGCCCGAGCGACGGCTCGGGTCCCGGAGCTGGAAGCGGCGCTGGCGCACGCCCGCATGGACGAGGACTCCTCCGCGCGCGAGACACGGCGGCTCGAGCGCACGCTCCGGAACCTCCGCGCGGTCCGCCCGGCACTCGACGCGCTCGTCGGTGTGGCTCGCGCGGTCGTCGCTTCCGCGCCGCTCGCGGAGCTGTGGGAAGTGCTCTCCGGGTTCCTCGGACGCTGGCTCCTCACCCCAGGCGAGGGCGCCCCGATCGCGGCCCGGCTCGACGAATCGCTCGCGCCGGCCTGCGCGAGCGCACTCGGGAACGGCCTCTCGGGCCGGGACGCGCTCGCCGTCATCGAGGACCACCTCCTCTCGAGCCGGATCCCACGCGGCCGCTTCGGCGAGCCCGCCGTCTACGTCGGCACCGTGGCGGGCGCCGCGGGCCTCGAGTTCGACGCCGTGCGCCTCGTCGGCCTGTGCGAGGGCGTCCTCCCGTCGAACCAGCGAGAGAACCCGGTGCTCCCCGAGCGGCTCCGCGATCGCCTCGAGCGAGCGGCGCCTGGCCGCGTGCTCCCGCGCGCGCAGGATCACGTGGCCGGGACAGGTCGGCGCTCTCCACGCCGCGATCCGGGGCGCGCGCGACGCGGTCGCCCTCTCCGCGCCGCACGTCGATCTCGCCCGGACCGAGCGTGAGCCCGCGTCCCTCTTCATCGACGCCGCCGCCGCGCTCGCGCGACCGGATGCCTCGACGGGCGCTCCGGCGGAGCCCGTCCCGCGAACTGCAGGGCTGGCGCGCGACTACTTCCACGTGGCGACGACGGCCGCCGCGGCGTTCCGCGCCGCCCGGCCCGTCTCGGACGCGATGTGGCTCGAGCGCGTCTCGCGCCTCGCCGCCGACCTCCCGCCGGAGTGGCGGCGCGAGCCCGTGCTCGAGCTCGAGCGCATCGAGGCGCTCCGCAGCCCCTGCGGCAGGCTCGGCCCGGCGGACGGCGTCCTCCGGCCCGGCGAGCCGTTTCCCGTCGTCCCTGGCACGGATCCCGAGCGACCGATCTCCGCGTCCGCGCTGCAGCAGCTCCTGCAATGCCCGCGCATGTTCCTGATGCGGCGAATCCTCCACTGGGACGAGCCGGCCGAGGCGCCTCCGCTCCGTGAGCTCGACGCGGCCTCCTTCGGCACCCTCGTCCACCAGGTCGTCGAGGCCTTCTACCGCGAGCACGGCGAGAGCTTCGTCGCCGGTGAGCGCTCCCTCGCGCACTGGCAGAAGCGCGCGAGCGAGCTCGCCGATCGCGAGCTCGACGCGTTCCTCTCCGAGTACCCGCTCGTCGGCGCGGGGGTCCGGACGAAGGAGCGCGACCGGCTGCAGGAGAGCGTCCGGGCGTTCCTCGAGTACGACTGGGGCACGCCGGGCCGCCGCTACGTCGGGGTGGAGCTGCCGTTCGGGACCCAGGAGGAACCGCTCGCGATCACCGCGGACGGGATCACGCTCCACGTGACCGGCTTCATCGATCGCGTGGACGTCGAGGGCGGGGCCACGCTCGTCCGCGATCTCAAGTCCGGCAAGGCGCACCCGCGCGCGGGGAAGGAGAAGGACCCGACCCCGATCCGCGACGTGCAGCTCGGGCTGTACCAGCTCGCCGCGACGAAGCTCGCGTCGCGCTGGGGAACTCCTCGGCGGGTGGAGGTCGCGTACGCGTACGCGAGCGGCCGCGTCGAGGTCCAGGAGCGTGCGTTCCGGGGAGGCGACGCGCCGGTGCTCGCGAAGGCGACGAAGGCGTGGCTCGAAACCGCGGCGCATCTCCTCACCGCGCGCGCGTTCCCCGCGACGCCGCACGAGGAGGACTGCGAGTTCTGCCCGTTCGAGCCGCTCTGTGGCGAGCGCCGTCCCGCGCCGTGCGCGCGAGGCGCTGGCCGAGGAGGACGAAGGCGCGCTCGCACGCTACCGCGCGCTCGAGCTCGGGGACGAGGAGGAGGAGCCATGACGCTCCGCGAGCGCGCTCCCGACCAGGACCAGCGCGATGCGGCCATCGGCGCGCGCGGCGTGAACGTGATCGCCGACGCGGGCGCCGGGACGGGGAAGACGACGCTCCTCGTCGCGCGCCTCGTCGAGCTCGTCGCCCCCGGCGACGACGGCGCCGCGCTCGCGCTCGAGCGCGTCGCCGCGATCACCTTCACGCGGAAGGCCGCGGGCGAGCTGAAGCTCCGCATCCGCGAGGCGCTCCTGCGCGAGCTGGCGCGCGCGGACCTGACCAACGTCCGGCGCCGGCGCCTCGCGGACGCGCTCGCGGTGCTCGACACCGCGCACGTCGGGACCATCCACTCCTTCTCCGATCGCCTCCTCCGCCTCCGCCCCGTCGAGGCCCGGCTGTCGCCCTCGTACGACATCGTCGAGGACGAGTCGGAGCTGCTCGCGGAGACGTTCGCCGTCCTCCTGCACGCGGTCGAGGCGGGGACGCTCGCGAGCGAGCTCGCGGGCGCGGTCGACGCGAAGGACGCGGAGGCCGCCCAGGCCACGTTCGTCGACGCCCTCCGGGCGGGGCTCCGGGCCGAGCGGCGCGTCCACGCATACGGGGTGATCCCGGGGCTCGACTGTCTGATCGAGGAGCTCGTCCGGACCCGCGACGTGAAGCCCGTCGTCCCGGCGGCACGCAAGCCGGATCTCGCGCGGTTCGGCGAGCTCGTGGACGAGTACGTGCGACACGCGAAGGGCTCGAGGGGCGCCGGCGCCGGTTCGAGGTATCTCGCCGCGACCAGGAAGCGGCTCGAGCGCGTCCGTGACGAGGTGGACCCCGTGCGGATCCTCCGGGAGCTCCTGTGGTGCGCGCCGCCGCCGTACCAGAAGGGGAAGGACTTTCCCGAGGACGACATCGGCTGGGCGCTCTACAAGGCGCTGGCGGGCGACGACGGGAAGAAGCGGCTGCGCGACGGCGCTTTGCACGAGGACCTGCTGCGCCCGTTCGCGCGCTGGATGGGGCGCCGCCTCGTCGCGACCGCGCCGGTCGTCGTGGCGATGTACGAGAAGGTGAAGGCCCGCCACCGCGCTGTGGACCAGGTGGACCTGCTGCTCCGCCTGCGCGACCTGCTCCACGAGAACCTCGCCATCCGCGAGGAGTACCAGGCCCTCTTCGACCACGTGCTCGTGGACGAGTTCCAGGACACGGACCCGCTCCAGGCCGAGATCGTCCTGTACCTCTGCGAGCGGGGCGCCCGCGCGATCGACTGGCCCGACGTCGCGCTCGTTCCGGGAAAGCTCACCATCGTCGGCGACCCGAAGCAGTCGATCTACCGCTTCCGGCGCGCGGACATCTCCGTCTACGCGGCGGTGCGCGAGATCGTCGAGCGCGGACCGCACCTCGTCGCGAAGCTCAGCGCGAATTTCCGCTGCGAGCCGAGGCTGCTCGACTGGCTGAACGGCCGCTTCGACGACCTGCTGGGTACGCGCGGGGACGGCGAGGCGGCGTTCGATCCCGACGCCGGGACGGTCGCGAACGACCGGCTCCTCGCCGGCCGCAAGGGCGGGGCCCCGACCTGTGTCCAGGTGCTCCCGCTCGTCGCGGAGGGCGGGCGCAAACCCGCCTTCCGCGCCACGGAGGCGAAGGCGCTCGCGGCGTACCTCCGCCGGCTCGTGGAGGGACAGAAGCGAGCCGTCGTCGACCCGACCACCGGGGCGACGCGGCCGGTGCGCTACGGCGACGTCGCGGTGCTCGTTCCGGTGACGACGAACGTGCCGCTCCTCTTCCCCGAGCTGGACCGTCAGGGCGTTCCGTACGCGGCGCGCGGCGGGTCGCTCTTCCTCGGGGACCCGCTCCACCGGCAGTTCCTGCTCGGACTGCGCGCGCTGGCGGACCGGGACGACGGCGTGGCCCAGGCCGCGCTCCTCCGATCGCCGTTCTTCGCGCTCGACTACGACGACCTCGCTCGCGAGCGCGTCGCGGAAGGCGCCTCGACGCACCCCGGTGTGCTGCGCGCGCGGGCGGCGCTGGAGCTCGTCGGCGACCTGCGGCGGCGACGGCTCGAGCGGTCACCCGGCACGACCGCGCGCGAGCTCCTCGAGCGGACGGCGTTCGCGCGCGCGGTGGCGCTCGGGCCGAACGGCGCGCAGCGGCTCGAGGCCCTCCACGAGCTCTGCCTCGCGCTCGACACCGTCGCTGCCGGCGGCCTCGATTTCGACGCAGCCACCGCGCGGCTCCGCGCGTGGGCCACGGACCCGGTGTCGCTCGATCCTCCGCGCCCGGTCGCGAGCGAGGCGGTCCAGATCCTCAGCATCCACCAGGCGAAGGGGCTCGAGTTCCCCGTGGTGGTCCTGTGGGACGCGTGCGCCGAGCTCGCCGCACGCGACGACCGGAAGGCGTTCGTCGTCGATCGATCCGGCGACTCGTGGGCCCTCGCGCTCGACGGCCTCGAGTGGCAGGAGCCGGAGGACGGCGATCTCGCCGGGCGGGAGAGGCGGTACCTCGACGCGGAGCGGAGGCGGCTCGTCTACGTGGCCGCGACCCGCGCGCGCGATCTCCTCGTCCTGCCGGTCGCGGGCGCTCCCAGGGCGACCTGGATCACTGGACGTCTCGTGGCGGGCGCGCCGGCCGAGCTGATGGAGACGCTCGACCCGTACGGCATCGGCGCGGAGCCGCCGTGGGCGTCGGAGCTCCCGCCGCTCGTCGCGCGCCCGCGCGGCGACGCTTCGACCCTCGCGGCCGAGATCGCGCGGGGATGGCAGGCGGCCCTCGACGAGTCGCGGAGGCCACGGTTCTCGCCCGCCGCGGTGAGCGCCGAGGCACATGCGGCCATCGAGGAGCTGGAGCGACCGGGTGAGGCGGGCCCGCCCCCCCCGGAGCGGAAGAGCCGCTACGGCCGCCTGTTCGGCGACACGGTCCACCACGCGATCGGCCTCGCGCTCCGCGATCCCGCGCTCGCGCCTGGCGCCGCGGTGGCGCGCGCCGCCGTGGGCGTCGGGCTCGACGACCACCTGGCCGAGGCCACCGAGGACGTCGTGCGCGCCCTCGCCGCGCTCGACGAACGCCGGACTGCGCTGCGCGCCCGGTCCGACACTCCGCCTCGAGTACCCGGTCGCACGGTCGCGCGAGGGGCGGCTGCTCGTCGGGTACGTGGACCTCCTCGCGGCGAACGAGCACGGCCTCGCGGTCCTGGACTTCAAGACCGACGCGCCGCCGATGGGCGACCTGGCATCGACGCATCCCGCGTACGTCGAGCAGGTGCGGAGCTACGCGCGCATCCTGGAGGAGCTGGGCCTCGCGGCTGCGGGGACGGTCCGGGCCGGCCTGCTGTTCACCGCGGAGCAGGAGATCCGCTGGGTGGGCCGCTGAGGTCGATCCGAACGAGGCGACCGGGCCGGGGCGCGCACTCCACCCCGACCCGGCCTCCTCTCCCCCGCCACTCGACCCCTCACCAGCGCTTCGAGCGCTTGCGCGCGAGCGTCCGGCCCGCACCGCTCGTCACGCGACGCCTCGGCGGCTGAG
>CAVTRF010000016.1:0-1356981 GCA_963736795.1 uncultured delta proteobacterium
CACCTCCGGTCATTCTTCGGGGGGGAGGCGGATCGCTTCGCCACTGTCGAGCCGGGCCTGCTACACAAGGAAGATCGGGAACGCGACCATGTCGACGACACAGCATCCGGACCACGCGCGAGCGACGCGCAGGAAGCCGAGTGGCGCGCCGACGAGGGCGAGCGTCTCCTCGTCGTGGGCATCGGCGCCTCGGCGGGTGGCCTCGAGGCGCTCGAGCGCTTCCTCCAGCGCGTCCCGCCGGACAGCGGCCTCGCCTACGTCGTCGTGCAGCACCTCTCCCCGGAGCACGAGAGCAGCCTCGCCGACATCCTGGCGCGCGCCACGAGGCTCCCGGTGGTGACCGTGACGGAGGGGCAGCGCATCGAGCGCGACCACGTGTACGTCATCCCGCCCGGGGCGAGCCTCGTCGTCGAGGGCGGCGCCCTGCGGCTCGTCCCCTTCGACCCGAAGGGCGTTCGCCTGCTGGTGAACGCGTTCCTGACCTCCCTCGCGGAGGACCAGCGCGAGAACGCCGTCGGGATCGTGCTCTCGGGGACGGGCTCCGACGGCGCCCTCGGCATCGCGGCCGTGAAGCGGCACGGGGGCCGGACCTTCGCGCAGCTCCCCGGCGACGCCCGGTACGAGAGCATGCCCGCCGCCGCGATCGCGACGGGGATGGTGGAGCAGGTCCTCCCGGTCGACGAGATCCCGGCGGCGCTCGTCCAGCTCGCCGCCGAGCGACGGCACCATCCGCCCGAGAGCGCACGGGGCGAGGCGGAAGGTCTCCGCCAGGCGCTCGAGGTGGTCGGCCGGACGACGGGGCACGACTTCAGCCGCTACAAGCGGACCACGATCCTCCGCCGGTTCCACCGGCGGATGGCCGCCACCGGGACCGCCACCGTCCGGGAGTACGCCGCCCTGCTCGAGGGCGACGCCGACGAGGCGCGCCGCCTCGCCGAGGACCTGACCATCAACGTGACGAGCTTCTTCCGCGACGACGTGCCGTTCCGGGTGCTCGAGCAGATCGTGATCCCCGACGTCCTGGAGCGGCGGCGGAGCGGACGGAGTCCGGATCTGGGTGCCGGCCTGCTCCTCCGGCGAGGAGGCCTACTCGCTCGCGATGCTGTTCTGCGAGCGCGGCGACGAGCTCCCGCGCCCGCCGCAGATCCAGGTCTTCGCGACGGACATCGACGCGTCCGCCCTCGCGGAGGCGCGGCGAGGCCAGTACACGAGCGTCGTCGAGCGGCAGGTGAGCCCCGAGCGGCTGGCGCGGTTCTTCACGAAGCGCGGGGACTCGTACTCGGTCACGAAGCCGCTCCGCGACCTCTGCATCTTCACGGAGCACGATCTCGTCAGGGACCCGCCGTTCTCGCGCATGGACCTCGTGTCCTGCCGCAACCTGCTCATCTACCTCGAGCCCGCGCTCCAGAAGCGGGTCATCGAGCTCCTCCACTACGCGCTCCGGCCGGGCGGCTACCTGCTCCTCGGCAAGGCCGAGATGATCGACGCGCGCGAGCTGGAGCTGTTCGAGGTCGTGGACAAGGCGGAGCGCGTGTTCCGGCGGCGCGAGGTGGACCGGCGTCCGGCGATCCTGCCGGCGGGGCGGCGGGCGCTGCCCCTCGAGCTGGCGCCGCCCAGCCGGCGGGCCGATCCCGAGGTGAGGAGCGCCGCCGATCGCTCGCGCAGCATCGTGCTCGAGGAGTACGCGCCGCCGTCGGTGGTGGTCGATGCCCGCGGGGAGATCCGGTACTACTGGGGGACGAAGCTGTCCGTCTTCCTGCCGCCCCGCGCCGGCGCGCCCGCGACCAACCTGATGCACCTCGCCCGGCGCGAGCTCCGGGTCGAGCTGTCCGCCGCCCTCCACAACGCGGCGCGCCAGGCGAAGCCCGTCACGTACAAGGACGTGGTGGTGGAGGCGGAGGGCGTCCAGCGCCGGCTCAACATCGTGGTCCGGCCGCTCCCGCCCACGGAGCCAGGATCCGGACGAGCTGTTCCTCGTCGTCTTCGAGGAGCTGCAGGCCGACCCCCATCGCGCACGGCACGCCGCTCGACGCGCCGACGCTGGAGCGGCACCGGCAGCTGCAGCGCGACCTCGAGAGCACCCAGGAGCGGCTCCAGGTCACGATCGAGGAGCTCGAGAACGCGAACGAGGCGCTCCGCACGTCGAACGAGCAGCTCCAGGCGATGAACGAGGAGATGCACTCCTCCAACGAGGAGCTGCAGACCTCGCAGGAGGAGCTGCAGTCGGTGAACGAGGAGCTCAACACCCTGAACGCCGAGCTGAGCAAGAAGGTGGACGAGCTCGAGCTGCTCTACGGCGACCTCCAGAACCTCTTCCAGAGCACGCAGATCGCGACCATCTTCCTCGACCGCGAGTCGCGGATCGCGCGGTTCACGCCGGCGGCGACGGCGGTCTTCCGGCTCGCCGACGGCGACGTGGGCCGGCCGCTCTCCGACTTCGCCGCCCGGTTCGACGCCCAGGACGTGCCCCAGGAGGTGACGCGGGTGCTCGAGACCCTCGCGCCCGTCGAGCGCACCGTCGGCCTGGCCGACGAGAAGCGCTCGTTCCTCATGCGCATGAACCCGTACCGCACGCCGTCGAACGTGATCGCGGGGGTGGTGGTCTCGTTCATCGACGTCACGAAGCTGAAGGAGACGGAGGCGGCCCTGCGGCGGGCGGTGGAGGAGCGGGAGCGCGCGGAGCAGGCCCTGCGGGACGCGGACCGGCGGAAGGACGAGTTCCTCGCCGTCCTGTCGCACGAGCTGCGGAACCCGCTCGCGCCCATCCGGAGCAGCCTCCACGTCCTCGAGCACCCGACGGCGGACGCCGGCGCGACGGCCAAGGCGCACGAGATCATCGCCCGCCAGGTGGGGCACCTCGCGCGGCTCGTCGACGACCTCCTCGACGTGACGCGCATCGCGAACGGCAAGCTCCAGGTCGAGCGCCGCTCGATGGACCTCCGGGAGCTCGCGCAGCGCACGGCCGAGGATCACCGGGATCTCTTCACCGCGCGCGAGGTGGCGCTCGAGATCGCGCTCCCGGACGAGCCGCTGTGGGTCGAGGGCGACGCGACGCGCCTCGCGCAGGCGATCGGGAACCTGCTCCAGAACTCGGCCAAGTTCACCTCCAGCGGCGACTCGGTCCGGCTGTCCCTCGCCGCGGTGGACGGCTTCGCGGTGCTGCGCGTCCGGGACACCGGCGTCGGCATCGACCCCGCGATGATCCCGCGCCTGTTCCAGCCGTTCTCGCAGGCCGACACGACGCTCAACCGCCGCCTCGGCGGGCTCGGGCTCGGCCTCGCGCTCGTGAAGGGGCTCGTCGAGACGCACGGCGGCACGATCGACGTGTCGAGCGGCGGCAAGGGCGCGGGCGCCGAGTTCGTCGTGCGGCTCCCGCTCTCGGCGGCCCCGGCCCCGCTCGAGGTCGCGCCCGCCGCAGCGCCGCGGCCGCGCCCGCGCCGCATCCTGGTGATCGAGGACAACCTCGACGCCGCCGACAGCCTGAAGCTCGCGCTCGAGCTGGAAGGGCACGAGGTGGCGGTCGCGCACGACGGTCCCGAGGGGATCGAGCGAGCCCGCGAGCTCACTCCCGAGGTGGTGCTCTGCGACATCGGGCTCCCGGACATGGACGGCTACGCGGTGGCGAAGGCGCTCCGCGTCGAGCCGAGCCTCCGGGACACGTTCCTCGTCGCGCTCACGGGCTACGCGCTCCCGGAGGACCGGCGGCGCGCCTCCGAGGCCGGGTTCGACGCGCACCTGACCAAGCCCGCGACGGTCGAGGGGGTCGAGGAGGTCATGAGCGGTGCGCGGCAGCAGCCGCTGTCCGTCGAGGGCCCGGGGCCGCAGCCGGCCGCCGGCGACCTCGCCTCGCCCTGACGCGGGGCGGTGCGGCTGCGCACGACGAGGCCGAGCGAACGCCCTCGAGCTGGCGATCGCTCCCTCCCCGGCCAGGCGGCTCGACGGGCGCTGCGCGCCGCGCCGCGCGCATGCGTCGCTGCCGCGCCGGCCGCACCCTTGCGAGACACTAGGTTCCACGTGGGGCGGTCATGCTGCACGAATTCCTCGTCCAGAACTTCGATGAGCTCGTCTCGCGCACGAAGGCCAACGCGTCGGCGCGGCGATGGCCCTCGGGGTCTCCGTCCGGCCTGGAGAGCGGAATCGCGCTGCTCCTCGCGCATCTCCGGGAGACGTTGCGAGGACGGACCCGCACGGCGCCCCTCGCCGAGGTCGGGTTCCATGCCGGCGCGGCCCGGCACGCGCGCGCCCTGCTGGAGACGGGGTGGTCCATCTCGCAGGTCGTCCACGACTACGCCGCCGTGCGCCAGGCGATCACGGAGCTCGCGATCGCGAAGGGGGCGGTCATCGGCCTCGCGGAGCTCGGCGCCCTGAGCCGCTGGCTCGACGGCGCGATCGCCGAGACGGTCGCGGAGTACGCGCGCGTGAAGGAGGAGGCGACCTCCCACCGCGAGGTCGAACGACTCGGGCAGCTCGGCCACGATGCTCGCACCCAGCTCCAGACGGCGCTGCTGTCGTTCCGGGCCCTGAAGACGGGAAAGGCGGACATCGGCGGGAGCGCGGGCGACGCCCTCGGTCGCAGTCTCGTGCGCCTCCGCGAGCTCGTCGATACCAGGCTGTCCGAGGGCCACCTCGCCGCCACGTCGCGCGTGTCGCTGGCGGCGTTCGTCCACGAGGTCGCGGCCGCGGCCCACCCGGACGCGGAGCGACGGAACATCCTGCTCACGATCGAGCCCGGGGATCCCGCGCTGGCGGTCGACGTGGACCCGCAGCTCCTCGCGTCGGCGCTGCTGAACCTCCTGGAGAACGCGTTCAAGTACACCCGCGCGCATGGACGCGTCACCCTCCGTGCCCGCAGCGAGAGCGGCCGCGCGCTCGTCGAGGTCGAGGACGAGTGCGGAGGGATGGTGACGAGCGAAGCCGACGGGCACCGCGCGATCGGCGACAGGCGCGGGAGGGATCGAAGCGCGCCCGGGCACGGGCTCTCGAGCAGCCGGCGGGCCGTCCAGGCGAACGGCGGCGAGGTCCACACGCACAACGTTCCCGGCAAGGGCTGCATCTTCGGCATCCAGCTCCCCGCTGCGGCTCCGCTCGACGCAGGGGCCTGAGCACCCTCGCGGAACCTACCGGCCGATGAACACCGGCGCGGAACTCCGACCCGGGGTTCTCGTCCCAGGCCACGCCGAGCCCTGCTATAGGTGCGGCGACGGAGGACATCATGAGCTTCGGAGTTGCCGTGCTGCTCGGTCTCGCGCTCTCGGCGCCGTCGGCGCCGGCGAGCCCGGTCGTCTGCACGAAGTACAGCGTCCTCGCCGAGAAGAACGAGGTCGCGGCCGAACGGGACGTCGCAGCGTGGGCGACCGCCGCGCTCGAGAAGGCGGACGTGTTCGACAAGGGGTCACCCTGCGTCGTTCACGTCCGCATCACCGCCGGGCCGACCCGGGCGGGCGGCAAGCAGGACGGCTGGGTCGCGCACGTCTCCGCCTCCACGCGGCGGTTCCTGAAGGATGGCAAGCTCGTCACCCGCGAGAAAGGGACGCTCTTCGTCGAGCCGACGCGCGACGGGCTCGTCCGCAAGGTGCAGACCTTCGTCGAGGGCTTCGCCTCGAGCTTGGGGAGCCCTGCGACGCCGCTCGGCAACTCAGGGTAGTTCCTTCCTGACGTGCCGGACAGCGGCGCCTCGTAGTGCGTCCGCGGCGACTCGATCGAGAACGCGGGGATCGTCTCGGCAAGCTCGCCGTCTGCGTAGCACCACGCCCAGTCCTCACCGGGCTCGAACGACTTCACGACGGGATGCCCCGTCGCGTGGAAGTGTCGCGTCGCGTGGGTGTTCCTCGAGTCGTCGCAGCAGCCCACGTGCCCGCACTCCAGACAGAGCCGGAGGTGCACCCACTCGTCGCCAGCGGCGAGGCACTCCTCGCACCCGAGGGCGCTCGGGGTGACGGGTGCCGCTCGCGGCCGCTCGAGCGCGCTTCAGGTGCTTGCACATGGTCTTCTCCTCGGGAGAAGA
Source organism: uncultured delta proteobacterium (assembly GCA_963736795.1). Lineage (GTDB taxonomy): Bacteria > Myxococcota > Myxococcia > Myxococcales > Anaeromyxobacteraceae > Anaeromyxobacter. The sequence goes on from CAVTRF010000016.1 coordinate 6,005, forward strand.
GGTGCACACGGTGCCGCGCGGCCGCGACCCATGTCGGGAGACCCGCCACTCCCCGGGCGAAGGAGCCGGCGCCGACCTGTGAACCCGGTCAGGGCCCGGCCGCTCGACGACAGACGCGCGTAGAAGGAGCGCGCGATGACCGAGCCGCCGACTGGAACTTCGGCTCGGAATCGAACCGCGCGCCTCAGAACGTCGTCTGGACCGAGACGATGCCGCCGGCTCCCATCGCGAGCGGCGGCGCCGCGCCGAGGGTGACGTCCCCGGCGCGGTACCGATCGAGATCGCGCACGAGGCCCGTCGGCTGCGTCAGGATCTGGGCCTCGCCCAGCGCGAACCCGAACGCAAACGTGATGGCGCCGGGCTGCCAGCGACGCCCCGCGAGCCCTCCGGCAGCGCCGATCGCCGCGTTGAGGAGGAGATTCCCGGCGTGCGCGATCCATCCCGCGCCAAGCTCCTGGTTGCGGGCGCCGCGCTCGAACGCCCGCTCGAGCCCGGCGACCTCGGCGCATGGATCCCCGGCGCCGTCCGCCGCCGGCGGCGGGGCACGAGCCACCGGTGGCGCCAGCACGATCTGGAGGACCCCGAGCGCGCTCGCAGCCGCGCCCGCGAGCAGCACCGTGCGACCGGGCCGGTCCCGGGTGAACGGGACCGCCGCGAGCTGCCCGGCCGTGAGCGCGCCGTCGACGACCCCCCACACGCGCCTCCACCGCTCCCCGGAAGGACGCTCCGCCTCGATGTGGTGGCGCAGGAAGGCGGTGCGCGCCTCGACCGGAGCCGCGGCGTCGACGGGACACTCCGCGCCGGCCGCGCTCGGCGCGAGGAGCGCGGCCGCGGCCAGCGCCGCCAGCGCCCTTCCGTGAAGCCCTCGCGCGGGGACTCTCCCTGCCCGGTCCCGTCTCACGGCTGCTCCTTAGCACGACGCAGCTCCCGGGAATGCGGGCGCCTTGCTGGAACTCCGGGGAGGCGCGCCCTTCCGCCGAGGCCCGCATTGGTCGCTGCACTCCGGCGGAGATGGCGGGATAAGGGAGGGCCGAGCCGTTCGACGGGGAGATTTCATGCTCGCGACCCTCTTCCTCCAGCCGCCGTCCTTCGATGGTTTCGACGGAGGCGCGGGCTCGCGCTACCAGGCGCGGCGCGAGGTGCGCTCGTTCTGGTACCCGACCTGGCTCGCGCAGCCGGCCGCGCTCGTCGAGGGGAGCCGCCTCGTCGACGCCCCTCCCGCGGGGCTCTCGCTCGAGGACGTCCTGCCGCTCGCGAAGGATCACGAGCTCGTGGTGATGCACACGTCGACGCCGTCGTTCGCCTCGGACGTCCGCGTCGCCCGGGCCCTCAAGCAGGAGAACCCGCGGCTCCGCATCGGCCTCGTCGGCGCGCGCGTCGCGGTCGACAGGGCGGGGAGCCTCGCGCGCGCGCCCGCGATCGACTTCGTCGCGGGGAACGAGTTCGACTTCGCGCTCCGCGAGGTCGCGGAGGGCCGGCCGCTCTCCCGGATCGCGGGCCTGAGCTGGCGCGACGGGTCGGGGATCGTGAACAACCCGGAGCGGCCGCCGCTCGAGGACATGGACGCGCTGCCGTTCGTGACGCCCGTGTACGCGCGGGACCTCCGCATCGAGGACTACTTCATCGGTTACCTGCGGCACCCGTACGTCTCGCTCTACACCGGGCGCGGCTGCCGGAGCCGGTGCACGTTCTGCCTGTGGCCGCAGACCGTCGGCGGCCATCGCTACCGGACGCGCAGCGTCCGGCACGTCGCCGACGAGATCGCGTGGGCGAAGCGCGCGCTGCCGAACGTGAAGGAGTTCTTCTTCGACGACGACACGTTCACCGACGACGCCCCGCGCGCGGAGGCGATCGCCCGGGAGATGGGCCGCATCGGCGTCGTCTGGTCCTGCAACGCCAAGGCGAACGTGCCGCGCCGGACGCTCGAGGTCCTCCGCGACAATGGCCTGCGGCTCCTCCTCGTCGGCTACGAGTCGGGGGTCCAGGAGATCCTGAACAACGTGAAGAAGGGGGTCCGGGTCGACGTCATGCGTCGGTTCACCCGCGACTGCCACGAGCTCGGGATCACCATCCACGGCACGTTCATCCTCGGGCTGCCCGGCGAGACGAGAGAGACGATCGCCGAGACCATCCGGTTCGCGTGCGAGCTCGATCCGCACACCATGCAGGTGTCGCTCGCGGCGCCCTATCCCGGGACCGAGCTGTACCGCGAGGCGGTCGCCCAGGGCTGGCTCGACGCATCTCATGCGGAGCTCGTGGACGAGCATGGCGTCCAGCTCGCGCCGCTCCACTTTCCCCACCTCGCGCACGCCGAGATCCACGCTGCGCTCGAGACCTTCTACCGCCGCTTCTACTTGCGGCGGACCAAGATCGCCGACATCGTCGGCGAGATGCTGCGCAGCCCGCAGATGATGGTCCGGCGGCTGCGAGAGGGGGTGGAGTTCTTCCGGTTCCTGCGCGAGCGCCGCCAGGCTCGGTCCCCCGCCGCGGCGCCGTGAAGCGGACCGCCCTCCTCCTCGTGCTCGCCGGGCTCGCGACCGCGACCGCGCTCTTCGCGCGCGCGGGCTTCGCGACGGTGCTCTCGGCGGTCGCGGGCGCGGGCCTCGGCGTCGTCTGGGCGAGCCTCGTCCACGCCGTCCCGATGGCCCTCAACGCCCGCGCCTGGCAGCTCCTCGTCGGGCGCGGAAGGGGGAGATCGCTCCCGTTCTTCGCCTGGCTGATCTGGGTGCGCGAGGCGGTGAACGGGCTGATGCCGGTGGCCCGCGTGGGAGGGGAGCTGGCGACGGCGCGGCTGCTGGTCCGGCGGGGCGTGCCCGCGCCGCAGGCGGGCGCGAGCCTCGTCGCCGACGTCACCATCTCCGTCGCGACGCAGGTCGTCTTCACGCTCGTCGGGATCGGCGCGCTCGCGGCGCGCGCGCCGGGGGGCTCGCTCGTCCGCACCGCGTCGGTCGCCGTCGCCGCCGCCATCCCGCTCGTCGCGATCCTCGTGCTGGTCCAGCGCGCGCGGACGTTCGAGGCGCTCGCTCGCATCGCGACCGCGATCGCGGGGAGCCAGTTCGCCGCCCTCGTCGGGTCCGGGCGTCGCCTCGACCGCGCCACACGCGCGGTGTACCGCAGCTGGGGGCGCGTCGCCCGCTGCGCGGGGTGGCAGCTCGCGGGCTGGGCGGCGGGCGCCGCCGAGATTCTGGGTGCTCCTCGCCTTCCTCGGTCACCCCGTCGCGCCGGCGGACGCGATCGCCGTCGAGGCCATCGTGCAGGCGCTCTCGAGCGCGGCCTTTCTCGTCCCCGGCGCGCTCGGCGTCCAGGAGGGCGGGTTCGCCGCCGCGGGCGCCGCGCTGGGGTTGCCTCCGGAGACCGCGCTCGCGCTCGCGCTCGGGCGCCGGGCACGCGACATCCTCGTGTTCGTCCCGGCCCTCGTCGCGTGGCAGTGGCGGGAAGGGCGCTGGCTGCTGTGGATCGGGCGTACCCGCGAGGGCGTGGATGCGCCCCCCTGACGCAGGACCCCGACGGAATGCTGCCCACGCGGGAGATTGCAGGAGGGATACCCACGACGGATGCTCGGGCCATCACGCACCGTACAGGGGGGTTCGGCTCGCGCGGCGGCGCGCGGAGTCCTCTGGAGTGGACGAGCGTCGCATGGAAAACCTTCTCGATCGCATCGACGGTCCGCGCGACCTCAAGCGCCTCGCGCTCTCGGACCTCTCGACGCTGTGCGAGGAGATCCGGAGCGAGATCATCGCCACCTGCGCCCGGACCGGCGGCCACCTCGGCTCGTCGCTCGGCGCGGTCGAGCTGAACGTCGCGCTTCACTACGTGTTCGACTCCCCGACCGACCGGCTTCGTCTGGGACGTCGGTCACCAGGCCTACGCGCACAAGCTCCTGACCGGACGCCGCGCGCGGTTCTCCACGCTGCGCACGGAGGGCGGGCTCGCCGGATTTCCCGAGCGCGCCGAGTCGGAGCATGACGCCTTCGGCGTCGGGCACGCCTCCACCGCCGTCAGCGCGGCGCTCGGCATGGTCGAGGGCCGACGGCTCACCGGCGCCGCAGGAAAGGTCATCGCGCTCGTCGGCGACGGCGCGCTCACCGGGGGGATGGCGTTCGAGGGGCTGAACCAGGCGGGTTATCTGAAGCGCGATCTCCTCGTCGTCCTGAACGACAACGAGATGTCGATCTCGCCCAACGTCGGGGCGGTCTCGGAGTGGCTCTCGAAGCGGCTCGCGTCGCCCTCGACGGCGCGCCTGAAGCAGATCGTGAAGACGGTGCTCCGGGACGTCCCCCACGGCCAGGTGACGCTCGAGGCGCTGCGCCGGGGCCTCGAGGCGGCGAAGGCGCTCTTCACGCCCGGCATGCTCTTCGAGGCGCTCGGCTTCGAGTACGTCGGTCCCGTGAACGGTCACGACGTGGCCGGCCTCGTCGACACGCTGCGCCGGCTCGCGCTCCTCCGCGTTCCGGTGCTGCTCCACGCGCTCACCACGAAGGGGAAGGGCTTCCCGCCCGCGGAAGCGGACGCGGCGACGCGCGGTCACGCCCTCTCCTTCTTCGACCCGAAGACCGGGAGGATCGCGTCGAGACCCGCCGGGCCGCCGCCGTACACCGAGGTGTTCGCCGACGCGCTCTGCGCGGAGATGGAGCGTGACCCCCGCGTCGTGGCGATCTCCGCCGCCATGCTCGAGGGGACCGGCCTCGCCCGCTGCAAGCGGCGCTTCCCGGAGCGCACCTACGACGTGGGCATCGCGGAGCCGCACGCGGTCACCTTCGCCGCGGGGCTCGCCTGCGAGGGGCTCCGTCCGGTCGTCGCCGTCTACTCGACGTTTCTCCAGCGCGCGTTCGATCAGATCGTCCATGACGTCGCGCTGCAGCAGCTCCCGGTGACGTTCGCGCTCGACCGGGGCGGGCCTCGTCGGGGCGGATGGCAAGACGCACCAGGGCGCGTTCGACCTCGGGTACCTGCGCTGCGTACCCGGGCTCGTCCTCATGGCGCCATCGGACGAGAACGAGCTCCGGCACATGCTCCGCACCGCGCTCGAGCTGCCGGGACCCGCCGCGCTCCGCTTCCCCCGCCGTGCCTCCGTGGGGCTCCCGGACGAGCCTCCGCGCACGCTCGCGATCGGCCGGGCGCGCTGGCTCCGCACCGGCGGAGCGCGGCCGGACGTCGTCATCGCCGCGGCGGGGACCCCCGCCCGCGCCGCGCTCGCCGCCGCCGCCGCGCTCGCGGCCGACGGGATCGACGCCGCCGTGCTCGACGCGCGCTTCGTGAAGCCGCTCGACGCGGAGCTCCTCTGCACGGCTGCATTCGCCGCCGGCCGGCTCGTCACCGTCGAGGAGAGCGCGCTCGCGGGCGGCTTCGGCGCGGCGTGCCTCGAGGCGCTCGCGGATCGCGGCGTGGCGGGCGTGCGGGTCGTCCGCCTCGGCCTGCCCGACGCGTTCGTGCCCCACGGCGACGCGGATCGGCAGCTCGCCGGGCTCGGCATCGACGCGGCGGGGATCGCGCCGGCGGCGCGCGCGCTCGTCGGGTTCGCGCGCGCCGACGCCCCGCCCTGCGCCCGCGTCGCACGCGCGGACCCGGGCGGCGGGGTGACGGCATGCGCAAGGTCCTCGTCACCGGCGCGAACGGCTTCATCGGCGCGAACGTCGTCCGCGTCGCTCCTCGCGCACGGCGACGACGTGCGCGCCTTCGTCAGGCCCGGGTCCGATCGGCGGAGCCTCGCGGAGCTTCCGGTCGAGATCGCGGAGGGCGACCTGCGCGACCGCGGACGCGGTGCGCCGCGCCGTCACGGGGTGCGCGCGCGTCTACCACGTCGGCGCCGACTACCGGCTCTGGGCGCGCGACCCCCGGGAGCTCCACGACACGAACGTGCGGGGAACGATCCACGTCCTCGACGCGTGCCTGCTCGCTCGGGGTCGAGCGCGTCGTCCACACCTCGACGCGTCGGGACCATCGGGCTCTCCGCCCTGCCCGGCGCCGTGCGACGAGACGACGCCGCTCGCTCCCGGCCAGATCTCGGGCCCCTACAAGCGCTCGAAGCTCGAGGCGGAGCGTGCGGCGCTGTCGTACGCGGAGCGAGGGCTGCCGGTCGTGGTCGTGAACCCGACCGCGCCCATCGGCCCCTGGGACGCGAAGCCGACGCCGACCGGGAAGATCCTCGTCGACTTCGCGCACGGCAGGATCCCCACGTTCGTCGACACCGGGCTCAACGTGGTCCACGTGCGCGACGTGGCGGAGGGACACTGGCTCGCGTCGGAGCGCGGCCGCACCGGCGAGCGCTACGTGCTCGGCAACCGCAACATGACGCTGCGGGAGATCCTCGGGGCGCTCGCGGAGCTGCTCGGGCGCCCCGCCCCGCGCATCCGGCTGCCGTACGCGGTCGCGTGGGCGGCGGGCGCGCTCAGCACCGCAGCGGCGAACCTCGTCACCCACCGCCCGCCCGCGATCCCGCTCGAGGCCGTCCGCATGTCGCGCCGGCGGATGTTCGTCGACGGCCTCGAAGGCGGTGCGAGAGCTCGGGCTGCCCGCAGACACCCGTCCGCGAGGCCTTCGAGGACGCGCTCCGCTGGTTCGCCGCGCGCGGCGCCCTCCCCCAGCCGTCTTCCGAGGACCGCCGCATGGGCATCCCGCTGAAGCAGGCCGTCGCGGTCGGGAAGCTACGTCGTCGGCCAAGCGGCTGCGGGGCCGCGAAGCGCTACCCGCTCGTCCTCATGCTCGAGCCGCTCTACCGCTGCAACCTCGCCTGCGCCGGGTGCGGGAAGATCCAGCATCCGGCGGAGACGCTCCGGCGCATGCTCTCGCCCGAGCAGTGCTCTCGCCGCGGCCGACGAGTGCGGCGCACCGGTGGTGAGCATCGCGGGGGGCGAGCCGCTCCTCCACCCCGACATCGGCGAGATCGTCCGGCGGGCTCCTCGCGCGCGGGCGGATCGTCTACCTCTGCACGAACGGGCTCCTGCTCGAGGAGAAGCTCGCGCTCTTCCGGCCCGACGACGCGTTCAACCTGAACGTCCACCTCGACGGCGACGAGCGTCACCACGACGCCGTCCGTCCAGCGCGAGGGCGTCTACCGGACCGCGGTCGCGCGCGATCCGCGCGGCGAAGGCGCGCGGCTTCCGCGTCACGATCAACTGCACCGTCTTCCTCGGGCACGACGCCGGAGGCGCTCCATCGCTTCTTCGACGAGGTGACCGCGCTCGGCGTGGACGGGATCATGACTCGCGCCGGGCTACGCGTACGAGCGCGCGCCCGACCAGGCCCACTTCCTGCGCCGCGAGCAGACGCGCGCGCTGCTTCCGCGAGGTGCTCCGGCCCGCGGCGTCGCGCGGCTGGCGCTTCAACCACTCGCCGCTCTACCTCGACTTCCTCGCCGGGCAAGGTGGACTACGCAGTGCACCCCGTGGGGCAGCCCGAGCTACGGGATCTTCGGCTGGCAGCGCCCCTGCTACCTGCTCGCCGACGGCCACGTCGCGACGTTCCGCGAGCTGATGGAGACGACGGACTGGGATCGCTACGGCGCCGGGCGCGACCCGCGCTGCGCCGACTGCATGATGCACTGCGGGTACGAGCCGACCGCCGTCGAGGACAGCATGTCCTCGCTCCGCAACGTCTTCCGCTCGCTCCGCTCGATCTTCTGAAGGAGCCCCGATGACGCACCCCGTCGATCGCAAGGACAGCCACCTCGGGCTCGCGCTCGAGCGCGAGGTCGAGTTTCCCCAGGGAGACGCGACCGGCTTCGGCGCGCTCCGCCTCGAGCACGACGCGCTCCCCGAGCTGGACCTCGACGAGGTGGACCCCGCGACGACGCTCCTCGGCAAGCGCCTCGCCGCGCCGCTCGTGATCGGCGCGATGACGGGCGGGACCGCGCGCGCCGCGCGAGATGAACCGGCGGCTCGCGCTCGCGGCGGCGCGCTGCGGCATCGGCGTTCGCGCGTCGGCTCGCAGCGGAAGATGCTCGCCGACGCGTCGACGCGCTCGACCTTCGCCGTGCGGGAGTGGGCGCCCGACCTCCGCGCTCCTCCTCGGGAACATCGGCGCGGTGCAGCTCAACTACGGGGTCGGCGCTCCCCGAGCTCGAGCGCCTCGTCACCGACATCGGCGCCGACGCCCTCTCGCTGCACCTCAACCCGCTCCAGGAGGCAATCCAGCCCGGGGGAGACACCCGCTTCTCGGCGCTGCTGCCCAAGGTGCGCGCGGTCGCCGCCGGGCTCGGCGTGCCGGTGCTGCTGAAGGAGGTCGGCTCCGGGCATCTCGGAGACGACCGCCCTCAAGATCCGCGACCTGCCCGGTGGCCGGGGTCGAGACCGCCGGCGTGGGCGGCACCTCGTGGTCGCGCATCGAGAGCCTGCGAACGACGGACCCGCTGAAGCGCGCGGTGGGCGAGCGGTTCACGCGCTGGGGCATCCCGACCGCGGAGAGCGTCGCGATCTGCCGGCGCGTGCTGCCGGACCGGGTGGTGATCGCCTCGGGCGGGATCCGGAACGGCATCGAGGTCGCGAAGGCGATCGCGCTCGGCGCCGACGCCGCGGCGATCGCGCTGCCGCTCCTCCGCGCCGCGGAGCGCTCGATCGACGACGCGGTCGAGGCGATCTCCGCTGCTCGTCGCGGAGCTGCGCACCGCGATGTTCCTCACGGGCGCGCGGACGGTGGCCGACCTGCGCACGCGCAGGCTGCTGCGCGCGCGCGATCTCACGGCCGAGCCGGAGGGGAGCGGCGGTGAGCGCAGGAGCTCCAGCCCCGCGCCCAGGCGCCCGCTCCGACGCGATCGTCGTCGGGGCCGGCATCTCCGGTCTCGTCGCGGCGACCGAGCTCGCCGCGCGCGGGCACGAGGTGCTGGTCCTCGAGCACGGCCACCAGGCCGGCGGGCTGATGGCCGGGATGCGGCGACGCGGCTTCCACTTCGACGTCGGCTGCCAGTCGTTCGAGGACATGGGGATCCTCTTCCCGCTCCTCGAGAGCTACGGCCTCTCCGACCTCGCCACCTTCCGGCAGGCGCGCTACCGGCTCGTCATGCCGGGGCTCGACGCGCCGGTCGAGTCGATCCCGCAGATCCGGGCGGAGTTCCAGCGCGCGTTCCCGGACTCGGCCGGCGCGCTCGGGCGCGTCTTCGACCTGCACCAGCGCACCTCCGACCTCATCCGCCGCCTCTTCGCGCCGGGGCGCGTGCCCTACGTGCGCGACGGCGGCTCGCCCTGGCGCTGCCGCGCGCTGGGCGCTCGCGGCGCTCTCGCGCCGGCGACCCGCTCCCCGCGGCGCCCTCCTCGGCGCACCTGCGCGACCTCCGCACCTGGCTCCTCGAGGACTTCGACCGCTGGTACGAGCGCGAGCTGCCGCCCTCGACCGCCCGCGACCTCCTCTCGCGCTGCGGCTACAGCCGCATGAACGTCTTCGTCGCGTCCGCGTTCTGGCACCTGTGGGCGCACGACTACTGGTACCCGGAGGGCGGGCTGCAGGCGTTCTTCCAGCGCTGGGTGGCGCGGCTCGAGGCGCGCGGCGTCCGGTTCCTGTTCAAGCGGACGGTGGTCGCGCTCGACGCGCGCGGCGCGCCGCTCGAGGCGGTCGTCACGCACCGCGGCGAGCGGTTCGAGGCGCGCGAGGTCGTCTACACCGGCGACTGGCGGCAGGCGCTCGCGCTGGTGGGGCGCGACCGCTTCCGGCCGCGCGAGGTCGAGCGGATCGACCGCACCGCCCACTCCGACGCGCTCGTCTCCGTCTACGTCGGCCTCGACCTCCCGCCGCGAGGCGCTGCGCGAGCGGCTCGGGACCTCTCACGTCTTCTACTTCCCGAGCGCCGGCTGCCGGACCGCGCTCGGCGACGACGCGGACGCGCACCGCCGGGCGTTCCTCGAGGTGACGGCGCACGGGATGTTCGACCCGTCGCTCGCGCCGCCCGGGCAGTGCGCCGTCGTCCTGCAGGCGTTCACCCGCCACGACTGGCAGGGCGGCTGGGGCACCGGCCTCACGCGGCGATCCCGGCCGCGAGGGACGGCCCCCGCCCCGACCCGCGGAGTACCGCCGCCTCAAGCGGCGCGTCGCGGACGATCTCCTCGCCGTGTTCGAGGGGCTCGTCCCCGGCGTGCGCGACCGCGTCGTGTTCCTCGACGTGGGCGCGCCGCCGTCGACGGTGCGGTTCACCCGGAACGCCTTCGGCGGCAGCTGCGGGTTCGCGCTCGACTGGCGGAACTTTCCGTTCTCGCGCCCGCTCGGCAACGCGGGTACGCCGCTCGAGAACCTCCACGCCGCGGGCCACTTCACCGTCTGGCCGGGCGCGGTGCCCACCGCCGCGCTCTCCGGGAAGATCGCCGCGGGCCGCGCCGCCGCTCGGCTGCGCCGCCGCGCACGCGGTCGCGTCGCGCGACCGCGCCGGACCTCGCAGCGCTCGACCAGGCCGTACCGAGAAGGAAGGGGTGCCGCATGACGACGAACGGTTCAAGCATGGCGACGCCCGCGAACAGGCGCAGCCCGCGCCGAGGGCCTCGCCGAGTGCTGGGAGATCCTGCGGGTGCACGGGAAGACGTTCCACGTGATGGCGAAGCTGCTCGGCGCCGGAGCGGGGAGACGCCGATCGCGGCGCTCTACGGCTTCGCGCGCGTCGCCGACGATCTCGTCGACGAGCGCCCGGCGGATGCCCGTCCCGAGGACGTCCGGAACGAGCTCCATCGGATGCTCGCGGTCCTCAGGTCCGCCGTGGCGGGCGACGCGGTCGCGCCGCGCTGGCTCGTGCTCGGCGAGGCCGTCCGCAAGTACGGCATCCCGCTCGAGCCCTTCGACGACCTGGTGCGCGGCCTCGAGATGGACCTCGACGGGTGCCGCTACCACACGTTCGCCGACCTCGCCCTGTACTGCTACCGGGTGGCGGGGACGATCGGTCTCATGATCACGCCGGTCGCCGGGCTACCGCGAGGGCACCCGCGCGCTCGAGTACGCGAAGACGCTCGGGGCCGCCATGCAGCTCACCAACATCCTGCGGGACGTCGGCGAGGATCACGCCCGCGGAATCGTCTACCTGCCCGACGAGGACCTGACGCGCTTCGGCCTCTCGCGAGAGGATCTGCCGCGCCACGCGGGCGACCCCGGGTTCCACGCGCTCATCGAGTTCGAGATCGCCCGGGCGCGCCGGCTCTACACGGAGGGGCTCGGGCTCATCCCGCTCATGACCACCACGCGAGGTCGGGCCGCGTTCCAGTTCGCCGCCGACGCGTACGGCGCCATCCTGGACAAGATCCGGGCGAACCACCACGACGTCATCACCCGGCGCGCCTCGCTCTCGTTCCGGGAGAAGCTCGCGATGATCCCGGGCTCGGCGTGGCACGCCTGGCGCGCGGGCGCGCAGCGACCGCACGACGAGCGGGCGGGAGCCGGCCGCGCGCCATGAGGCGGCCGGAGCGGTCTGCCGCAGCCCGCGCAGGTGGACGGCTCGCTGCTCGACGCGGCGCGCCGGGCCGCCGCAGGCGCCCGGGATCACCTCTTCCGGATCCGTCGCGGCGAGCACTGGTGCGCCGAGCTGGAGTCGAACACCACCGTCACGGCGGAGTACGTGATGCTCCGCCAGGCGCTCGGGCTCGACCTCGCCGCTCGCCGCGACGAGACCGTCCGCTTCCTCTGCTCACGGCAGAAGGCGGACGGGAGCTGGGGGATCGCCTGGAACCTGCCAGGCGACGTCTCGACGACCGTCGAGACCTACCTCGCGCTGCGGCTGCTCGGCGTCGCGGTGGAAGACGCGCGGCTGCGGCGAGCCGAGGCCTTCGTCCGCGGCGCGGGCGGGCTCGCGAAGGTCCGCGTCTTCACGCGCATCAACCTGGCGCTGTTCGGGCTGTTCCCCTGGGACGCCGTGCCGGCCGTCCCGCCCGAGGTGATCCTCCTCCCCGCCTGGACGCCCGTGAACGTGTACCGGCTCGCGAGCTGGGCGCGCTCGACGATGGTCCCGCTCTTCATCGTGTTCCACCACCGGCCGGTGTTCGCGCTCCCGAACGGGCGCTCCGGGAGCAACGGCTGGCTCGACCACCTCTGGCTCGATCCCGCCACGAAGCGCGTCCCGTACCGGCCGTCGGTCCCGGCGACGCTCTGGCGGGAAGGTCCGGGCTGGAAGGCCTTCTTCAACGCGAGCGACGCCGTCCTCAGGGCGCACGACGCGGTGCGCGGGATCGGGCCGCTGCGGGGCCTTCGCGCGCGGGCTCTCCGCGCGTGCGAGGCCTGGGTGCTCGCGCACCAGGAGGCGACCGGTGACTGGGGCGGGATCTTCCCGCCGATGCTGAACGGCGTGCTCGCGCTGGTGCTCCAGGGGCACGCGCTCGACTCCGACCCGGTCCGGCGAGGCCTCGCCGCCCTCGAGGCGTTCTCCATCTCGGACGCCGAGGGATTTCGGGTGGAGGCGTGCCAGTCGCCGGTGTGGGACTCGATCCTGGCGCTCATCGGTCTGCTCGACGCGGGCGCCGCGCCTGCCGACCCGCGCGTCGTCGCGGCGACCCGCTGGATCGAGGCGCGGCAGCTCACGGACGCTCGGGGCGACTGGAGGATCTACAACCCGGACGGCCCGCCCGGCGGCTGGTCGTTCGAGTACGCCAACACCTGGTACCCCGACGTGGACGACACCGCTGCGGTCGTCATCGGACTCGTGAAGCAGGATCCGCGCGCGCGGGCCGGCGCGCCCGTCGCGCGGGCCCTCGCCTGGATGCGCTCGATGCAGAACCGCGACGGCGGCTGGGCTGCGTTCGACGTCGACAACGACCGGACGTTCCTGAACGACATCCCGTTCTCGGACATGGACTCGCTGTGCGATCCGTCGAGCCCCGACGTGACCGGACGCGTGCTCGAGGCGCTCGCGATCGCGGGCGACACGGGCGGCGATGCGGTGGCGCGCGCCCTCGCCTACCTGCGCCGCTCGCAGGAGCCGGAGGGGAGCTGGTTCGGCCGGTGGGGAGTGAACTACGTGTACGGCACGTCGAACGTGCTGAACGGACTCGCGCGCGCCGGCGTCCCCGGCTCCGACCCGATGGTCGTGCGCGCGCTGCGCTGGCTCGAGGCGGTCCAGAACGACGACGGCGGCTTCGGCGAGGGGCTCGAGTCGTACGCGGATCGCCGGCGCATGGGCGTGGGACCTTCGACCGCCTCCCAGACCGCGTGGGGGGTCATGGCGCTCCTCGCCTACCGCCCCCCCTCCGACGCCGGCGTCGCGCGCGGCATCGCCTGGCTCGTGGCGCGACAGCTCGAGGCCGGTCCGGCGGCGGGCTCGTGGCACGAGGAGGAGTTCACCGGGACCGGCTTCCCGCGCCACTTCTACATCCGGTACCACCTCTACCGTCATTACTTCCCGCTCATGGCGCTCGGCCGGTTCTGCGCCGCGGCGGCGGGGTAGCGCGTGCCGCTCGCCGAGACGCTGCGGCTGCTCTGGGGGACGGTGATCCACCGTCCCTACGTCTGGGCGTTCTTCGCGTGCTTCCTCGTGATCGCGGTCCGTCACCTCGGCGCCCGGCGCGCGATCACGTTCGCCGTCTCGACCTGGGCGCTCGCGTTCGCATCCGAGTACAGCTCCACCCGCAACGGCTTCCCGTTCGGCCGCTACGAGTACTTCGACGCGACCCGCGCGCGCGAGCTGTGGATCTCGAACGTGCCGTTCTGGGACTCGCTCTCCTTCGTGTTCCTCTCGTACTTCAGCTTCGTCCTCGCGGCGGCGATCCGCTCGCCGCGCGCGGCGCTCGGCGAGTCCCCGTGGCCCGGCCTGCGCGCGCGCTCGACCCCGCTCGTCGGCGGAGTCCTGATGATGCTCCTCGACGTCGTCATCGACCCGGTGACGCTGCAGGGGGACAAGTGGTTCCTGGGGCAGATCTACGCGTACCCGGGCGACGGCTTCTGGTTCGGGGTGACCGCGGCGAACTTCGCCGGCTGGTTCGCGGTCGGCGCCGCATCGCAGTGGCTGTTCCAGCGCTGCCTCGAGTGGCTCCCGTGGTGCCGCGGCTCGTGGCAACCGCCGCCGCGGCGGCTCGCCTGGGCCGCCTTCGGGGCGTACGCCGGCGTGCTGGCGTTCATGCTCGCGGTGACGTTGGCCATCGGAGACCTCTCGCTCGCGCTCGTGAGCGGCGGCGTGAGCGCCGCCACGCTCGCCGTGGTGGCCCGGGGGCTGCGGGTGCCGCGGGCGATCGCCACGGAGGCGGGCGCGTGATCCTGGTGTGCGCGCCGACGCGGATCGAGGCAGCGGCCTGCCGGCGCGGGCTCGCCGACGCGCGCGCCCGTGGCGTCGAGGTGCTCCAGACCGGCGTCGGCCCGTTGCGCGCCGCGGCGGCGCTCTCGGCCCGCCTCCGCAGCGGCGCGCTCCCCTCGCTCGTGGTCTCCTCGGGATTCGCCGGCGCGCTGACCGAGGGGATCCCGCTCCACGCGCTCGTCACGGCGGCGGGCCTCCACCGCCTCCGGCCCGGCGGCGCGGTCCCGGTCTCGCTCCCGAGCGGCGCGCTGGTCCTCGCTCCAGGGGCGCTGCCGTGCCAGGTCGCGACCGGCGACGCGGTGCGGATCGGCGACGCCCCCGCGCTCGCCGCCCCGACCGCGGTCGACATGGAGTCGGCCGCGCTGGCCGAGACCTCGGCGGCGGCCGGTGTGCCGCTCCAGGTGCTGCGGATCGTGACGGACACTCCGGGGCGACCCTTTCCGCCGTTCGTGCGCGCGCTCGGAACCGCGCTCTCCGCCCGGTGGGGGCGCGCGCGCGTCGCCGCGGCGCTGTCCGCGGTCGCCGGCGCCGCCCGGCGCCCCGTCGCGGCCGTCGGGTTCGCGCGATCGAGCCTCGCTGCCGCGCGCGCGCTCCGCGCTGCGTGGCGGGAGCGCGGGTGAGCGTGATCCGGAAGATCATCATCACGGCGGACGACTTCGGCGCCTCGGCGGCCGTGAACGCCGCGGTCCTCCGCGCGCACCGCGAGGGCGTCCTCACGAGCGCGAGCCTGATGGTGACCGGCGACGCAGCCGGCGAGGCGATCGCCATCGCCCGCGCGACTCCGTCCCTCGCCGTCGGGCTGCACGTGGCGCTCACCGACGTCCGGCCGGCGCTCCCGGCGAGCGAGGTCCCGCACCTCGCCGGCGCGGACGGCAGGCTCGAGCGGGACCCGGCGCGCGCCTTCGTCCGGCTGGCGACGAGCACCGCGGCCCGACGGGAGGCGGCGAGAGAGATCGAGGCCCAGCTCGAGCGGTTCGCTCGGACCGGCCTCGCGCTGGCTCATGTCGACGGCCACCACCAGCTGCATCTCCACCCTGCGGTCTTCCCGGTGGTCGCTCGACTCGCGTCGCGTCTCGGCGCGCGCGGGATCCGGCTCCCCTGGGAAGGGCTGAGCAGCTTCCCCGGAGCGTCGCCCCGGCGCGCCGCGCTCGATGCCGCGGTGCTCGGCGCGCTCGCCATCCGCTGGCGCGGGGAGGCGCGCCGGCTCGGCCTCCGCTTCGCCGGACGGGTCCACGGGATCCTCCGGAGCGGCGCGATGGACGCCTCCTACGTGGTCGCGCTCCTCGGGCGCCTCCCCCCCGGCAGCACCGAGATCTTCCTCCACCCATCGACGTGCGCGGGCGATCTGCGCGGGCCGAACACCGGCGATCTCGCCGCGCTCGTCGATCCCGCGGTCCGCGCCGCGCTCGACGGGCGGCGGCTTCGCGCTCAGCACGTACGCGGCGCTGGAGAGCACGTGACGTCGCTCGCGATCGCGCTCCTCGGCCTCACGGCGGCGAGCGGAGCGTACTGGCTCCTCGCCCTGTTCGCGGTCCGCCGGCTGCTGCGGGCCCGCCCTCCGCCTGCGACGGCGCTCCCGCCGGTGTCGCTCCTCAAGCCCGTGCGCGGCCTCGAGCCCGGTGCGCGAGAGAGCTTCGAGAGCTTCCTCCAGCTCGACTACCCGCAGCGCGAGCTCCTCTTCGGCGTCGCCGACCCCGACGATCCCGTCCTTCCCCTCCTCGAGCAGCTCCGGGCCGAGCACCGGGCGCTCGCGATCGGGGTCGTGGTCGCGCCCGCCCCCGGCCCGAACCGGAAGGCGCAGCTCCTCGACGCGCTCGCGCGCGCGGCGCGGTTCGACGTGCTCGTCGCGACGGACGCCGACATGCGCGTCGCCCCGTCCTACCTCCGCGACGTCGTCGCGAGCCTCACTGCGCCGGGGGTGGGGCTCGTCACGTGCCCGTACCGCGGCCTCGCGCCGGCGTCGCTCGCGGCCCGCCTCGAGGCGCTCCACATGGGAGTGACGTTCCTCCCGTCCGTGGCGGTGGCGAGCGCCGTCGCCGGCATCCCGTTCGCCATGGGCTCGACCATGGCGCTCCGGCGAAGCGACCTCGAGGCGGTGGGCGGGTTCGGCGCCCTCTCCGCCCACCTCGCCGACGACTACGAGCTCGGCGCACGCGTCGGCGCGCTCGGCCGGCGGGTGGCGACCTGCCCGCACGTCGTCGCGAGCGTGCTCGGCCGCGCGCGCTTCCGCGACGTGTGGGACCGCGAGGTCCGGTGGAGCCGCTGCGCGCGCGCAGGCCGGCCGCGCGGCCACGCCGGGTACGCCCTGACCTTCACGACGCCGCTCGCCCTCGCCACGCTCGCCGCGAGCGGCTTCGCGCCGGTGGGCTGGGCCGCGCTCGCGGGCGCGCTCGCGCTCCGCTGGATCGTCGCGGTCGCCGTCGCGGCGACCACCGGCGACGGCGCCTCGCTGCATGCCCTTCCGCTGCTCCCGCTCCGCGACTGCCTCACCGCCGC
Organism: uncultured delta proteobacterium; assembly: GCA_963736795.1. Taxonomy (GTDB): domain Bacteria; phylum Myxococcota; class Myxococcia; order Myxococcales; family Anaeromyxobacteraceae; genus Anaeromyxobacter. The sequence continues at coordinate 22,683 of CAVTRF010000016.1, forward strand.
GGTCTGGGCCACCGCGCTCGTCGGGCGGCGCGTCGTCTGGAGGGGAGAGGCGTTCGAGGTGGATCGCGCCGGGCGTCTCCGCCCGCTCACGGCGGGGGCCGCGGCCGCTCCCCCCGCGCGATCCACAGCGCGGCCGGCAGGACGGTGAAGTCGGCGAGCAGGGCGAGCAGGAACGCGGCCGCGGTGATGACGCCGAACTGACGGAGCGGAGGGAAGCTCGAGGACGCAAGCCCGAGGAACCCGGCCGCGTTGATGAGCGTCGCGAACACCATCGCGCGCCCGGACACGCGCAGGGTGTGGCGGAGGGCGCCGTCGAGGCGGGTCCCGCCCTCGCCCTCCTGCAGGTGGTGGAAGAAGTGGATCTGGTCGTTCTCGGTCGTGCCGAGGACGGTGGTGGCGATGAGGATCGTCGCGACGTTGAGGGTGGCGCCGAAGAGACGCATGCCGAGGAAGGTGACGAGGATCGCGAACACCGAGGGGATCATCGCGAGCAGCCGAGCCGAGGGGGAGCGGAACACGAACAGGAAGGCGACGATGATGACCCCCGCGGTGAGGGCGAGGCTCTCGGTGAGCGTCGGGACGAGGCTCGCGCCGACCTTGGCCTGGAGGAGCGACTCGCCCACCACCTTCATGGAGGCGCGGCGGAGGGCCGGCACCTCGGCGGCGGCCCGGGACCAGGCGGCGCGGATCCCGTCCGCGAGGGCGCGGTAGTCCGCCTCGTCCCTCGCGGTGAACGTCACGGTGAGCTGCGCGTTGGCGAGCGTCCCCACGTCGACGAACCCGCGCAGCTCCGGCTCGGTGAGCAGGAGCTGCTCCACGTCCCCCGCCGCCCGCGCGAAGCCTGCAGGATCCTGCGGCAAGCGCGGGTCCTGCCCCGCGAGGTGGCGCCGGATCTCGAGGAAGGTGGTCGGACCGACCACGGCGTTCACCCGCGGCAGCCCCTCGATCTCCTGCGCGAGCCGGGCGACGCCGCGGAGCACCTCGGGGTCCGTCGCCGCGCCCGGCGGGGTCCGGATCCAGACGCGCGCCACGTCGAGCCCCGAGACGTGCTGCTGGAAGTAGGCCAGGTCGCGCCGGATGGGGAGCTCCGCATCCACGTAGTCGAGCGCGTCCACGCCGACCCGCATCGGCGCGAGCCGCCCGGGGATCCCCACGAGCGCGACGACCCCGCCGGCGGCGAGCGCGAGGGCGCAGGCGAGGAGCGGCCAGCGCCAGCGCCAGGTGAACCCCGGCAGCGCCGCCGAGATCGCGTCGTACGCTCGCGAACGCACCGCGACGGTGCGGCCGGTCGGGGTCCGGAGCATCCGCTGCAGCCCGGGGAAGACGGCGAACGCGACGATCCAGGAGAGGGCGAGCCCGGTCGCGGTCCAGATCCCCATCTCCCGCACGGGCCGGATCGGCGAGACCGCCAGCGCGGCGAAGCCTACGGCGGCGGCGCCCATCGAGGCGGTGACCGGGAGGAACTTGTTCGCGAGCGCCCGGAGCTGGTGGACGTCCACGTCGACCCCCTCGGGCTGATCGACGAAGCGCGAGTGGACGTACACGAGCGCCGCGAGGGCGGTCACCATCACCGTGAGCGGGACGAGCGCCGAGACGACCGTGAAGGCGAAGCCGAGGAGCTTCCCCGCGCCGAGCGCCAGCGCGACGGCGACGCCGAGGGCGAGGAGGATCGCGAGCAGCGATCGCCAGGAGCGATAGAGGAAGAGCGTGATCCCGAGGACGAGCAGCCCGAACACCGGGAAGTAGCGGAGCGAAGCCCGCCCCGCCTCGCGCTCGATCCAGGACTCCACGTAGGGCGCGCCGATCTTGCGGATCTCGCGCGCGGCGCCGGTTCGGGCGCTCGCGAGGGCCGCGTCGATGCCCGCGAGCGCCGCGTCCCGCTCGGCCGGGCCGGTCGCCGCCACCTCGACCGCGATGCCGAGGAAGCGGTCGCCCACGAGCCCCTGCCTGCGGAACAGCTCCGCTCCGGTGGCGAAGCGCCGGAAGGCCGCCGCGCCCGCCGCATCCGGGGCGAACGCGGCGTGAGCGCGGCGGTACACGTCGAGCGCCGACACCGGCGTGATTCCCGGCACCGCGCGCAGGGCCGCCTCGGTGCGACCGAGCTCGTCCAGAAGCGCCGGCGCCCACGGGTCGTCGGCCTCGAGGAGGAGCAGGACCACCTGCCCCTCGGGGAACACCTCGTGAAAGTCCCGGGTCGCGACGTAGTCGGGGTCCGAGGGGACGAGGAGCCGATCGATCGCGCCTTCCGAGGGGATCCGCGCGGCGAGCGCCGCCCCGGCGCAGGCCGCGACGGCCGCGGCGGCGAGGATCGGGACCCGCAGCGCGACGATGCGCCGGAACAGGCGGGCGAGCCGGTTCTCCCACGGGGTCATGACCGCACGTTATCAGCGCTCCGGGCACAGCCCCGACGTTCTCGTTGCTGCCCCCGACCGAGCCGCTAAGCTGCCGTTCGATGCGGCTCGCGCTCGCCGCCGTCCTCCTCGCCGTGAACGCGGCGAACCCGCCCGCCGCCCCGCGCGTGACGCTCGTCGCCTGCGCACCGGGGTATCCGGGCACGACCGAGGAGGCCCAGCCGAACATGGACGCGCTCGCCTCCGCGGTGGCGCGCGCGGCACGCTGGCCGGAGGGGGCACTCGCGGCGGCGTACGAGCCGAGCGAGCGCGGCGGCGTCGCGCGGCTCGCCGGTCGGGACGTCGCCGTGGCCCTCGTGCCACTGCCGTTCTACGCGAAGCACGGCGCGGCGCTCAGGCTGCGCGGCCGCGCCGAGGTCGTGAACGAAGGCGTGGGAGCCGGCGGCGAGATCTGGGCGCTCGTCGCGAAGCGAGGCCGCGTGACCGGGCCGGCCTCGCTCGCCGGCTTCGACGTCCTTTCGAGCGCCGGGTACGCCCCCGACTTCGTCCGGTCGGTGCTCGCCGGCTGGGGCCGGCTCCCCGCGGACGCCCGCATCGCCGCGTCCTCCCAGGTGCTCTCGACGCTGCGCCGCGCGGCATCGGGTGACGACGTGGCGGTGCTGCTCGACGGGACGCAGGCGGCAGCGCTCCCTTCGCTGCCGTTCGCGGGCGAGCTCGAGATCGTGGCGCGGTCGGACCCGCTCCCGTCCGGGCTCGTCGTCACGGTCGGCGGCCGGCTCCCGGAGGCGCGCTGGCGTGCGCTCGAGGGCGCGCTGCTCGCGCTGCCCTCGACGCCCGACGGGACGGCCGCGCTCCAGGGGCTCCGCATCGCGCGGTTTGCGCCGCTCGGCCCCGCCGCCCTCGCAAGGATCGATCGCCTCCACGCGGCGGAGCCGCGGTGAGGCGGATCGCAGCGATCCTCCTCGTGTGTGCGCTGGCCTGCACGCCGGCGCTGCGAGCGCCGCGGCCCATCGGCGGCAGCGGTCCTCCGGCAGCGGCCGCCGGCCGGAGCGCGCCGGAGCTGCTCGCGGAGGCGCGAGCGCGGTTCGCGCGCCGCCCCGACCTCTCCGAGGTCAGAGAGGCCGAGGCGCTCTTCCTCGCCGCCGCGGAGGCGGATCCCGGGGACGTCGCGGCGCTGTACGGGGCGATCCAGGCGAAGATCTGGCGCATCGACCACGACCGCTCCGTCGATCGCGGCGCCCTCGCGTCCTCGGCCGTGGACGCGGGCCAGTGGTGCCTGCGCCGCGCGGCGGCGAGCGCCTGGTGCGACTACGGCCTTGCGCTGGCGCTCGGGGTGCAGTCCCGAGAGCGGCGCGCCACCGCGCTCGACGGGCTGAAGCGCATGGTCGAGCACCTCCGCCGCGCCGCAGCCGAGGATCCCGGCGTCGACGACGCGGGGCCGGATCGCGTGCTCGCGCTCGTCCTCTCGCGCGCGCCGGCGTGGCCCGTCGGTCCGGGCGACCCGGAGACGGCGGTCGAGGCGGCGCGCCGCGCCGAGCGGCGCGTCCCCGAGTACCCTCCGAACCCGCTCGCGCTCGCGGAGGCATTGCTCGCGACGGGGGCCGTCGCGGAGGGGCGAGCCGCCGCCGAGCGGGGCCTCGCGCTCGCTCGCGCCGCAGTCGGCGACCCCGACGCTGCGGACTGGGTGCGCGATGGCGAGGCGTTGAATCTCGAGAGCGCGGGAAGCTCGCTCCACGGATGGCGCCAGCCTCTCGCCCTGAAGGGGCCCGTCCGGGACGTTCCCGACGACGGCCGGCTCACGCGTTCGTGCCGACTTTTCGCTCGAGGCTGCGGCGGCAGGACAGGGGAGTCGATGGGTGCGGCCATGGGTTCGTGCGATCGCAGGGGCGATCTCCCTGCTCGGTCCCCTGACGGGCCGTGCGGACTCGCACTCGCTTGAACGGCCCGCCGCGGGGCCGATCGCGTGGCAGGACACCGGTCCCTTCGCGCAGCTGTTCCTGCAGCTCCCGTTCGATGCTCCCGACACGGTCGCGCCCGGCGTGCTCGAGGTGAGCATGCGGACGCTCTACTCGAGCAGCATCGCGCGGGAGCAGGCACCGGGGCTGTCGGTGGACGTGTCAGGGGAGACCGCAGCACCGAGCGCCTTCGTTCGTTACGGGCTACCGCACGGATTCGAGCTCCAGCTCGCCGTCCGCGGCGCCATCGAGCACGGCGGGTTCCTCTCACGGCCGATCAAGGTGGTCGAGGGGCTGTTCGGGAGCGTGAACCCGTTGCGTGCGGGGCCGCCGCCGGCGGCCGCGCACTTTCGCGTCGTGCGGGATGACGGGTCCGGGCTCGACTGGTCCGGCAACCGCGGGAGCACCGCGGATCCGTGGGTGGGCGTGAAGCGGCGTATTCAGGTCCAGGATGGGTGGGCGCCGGCGATGTCCTGGCGCGCCGCGCTCGGGATCCCGGCCGCGCCCGTTCCCTGGGGCAGCGGCCTGTTCGAGCTGGGGAGCGGTCTGCTCGCCGGCTGGACCCTCGACGCGACGTCGCTGCGGCTCGAGGCGGATGTGATGATCCCGCAGAGCGGGCCGGCCACCGCGGCCGGCTTGCGAACGCGGCCGCACTTCACGGTCCAACTCGGGGCCGCGCGCCGCTTCACGCCGTGGCTCACCGGGATGCTCCAGGTGAGCGCGCACACCTCCGCCATCGTTGGAACCGGGATAGACGTCGTCGACGGGACGACCACGTACGTCCTCGCGGGAGTGGGCGTGGAGCCGACCCGGCGCACGTCGGTCGAGTTCGCGCTCGCGGAGAACGTGCTGCACGCGACGCGAGGCGCCGACATCTCGGGGGTCCTGGCGATCACGTGGCGTCCGTAGCGGACGTTCCTGTAGCGCCGAGGTCCCTTGCAGCCGTTGTCGTACCGCCTCCAGACCGCGTCGCGTACGGGGACCGCCGTCGGCGGGAGTACGCCGGCCGGAGCGCAGCCGCATCGGACCCGCGTGAGCGCGCGGGAAATCCGCGCGAGCGACCCGTATTCTCGCCCGAGCGACGTTCCGTGCGACGGCCCGGCGCGAGAGGTGGGCGGGGCTGCGCGCGGTCGCGGCGCTCGGATGGCGTCGGCTGCCTCGAGCCGGTCGGCGGCTGCCGCCCCGCCCTCCTGTCGGTTCCGCGCGTCGCGGTGCGACACGTCAGCTCGGGCGCGAGCGCCTTCCTCCAGGCCATCGTGCTGAAGAACTTCGGCGCAAGCGAGGCGGCGCGCGCAAGGTGAAGGGCCTCGGGCCGGCCGCGGCGAACCTCCTGTACTTCCTGCATCCGCACGCGTCGCCCTCCCATGCAACACGGCGATCGTGAACGGGTTCAACGCGCTGACCGGATCCAAGGTGAAGCTGGGGCGCTGGGCCGAGGTACCTCGCGATGGCGACGAGCGCGCGCGAGCAGGCGAAGCTCGATGCCGCCCTCTCGGACGAACGAACGCACTCGGACGATCCAGGTCTGGCTTCGGGACCTCGGGCGGGCGCTCGGCTTCGACGTCTGGATCGCGGCGAACGATCGTGGCCGGGCGGACGGCACCGGTGGCAGGCTCGACGACGGCTGCGTCGATGCACTCCCGCCGCAGCTCGCGAGTCTTCCGGGCGCCGAGGCCGTGCGGCTCATCGACGTGCTCTGGCTGGAGCGCGGTGGCGCCCGGGTCGAGGCGGCGTTCGAGGTGGAGCACACGACCTCGATCTTGTCCGGCATCGTGCGGATGCTCGACCTCGCCACCGCGCAGGGGGGCGCGGTGCCCGCTCTGTTCCTCGTCGCGCCGGATGGTCGCGAGAGCGAGGTCCGGGCGCAGCTGAAGCGCCCTGCGTTCGCAGCCATCTCGTCGCTCCGGGTGCGCTACGTGCCGTATGGCGAGCTCGAGCGAAACCGAACGTCGATCCTGCGGTTCGGCACGGGGCTGAAGCCGATCGAGGCGATCGCGCGCGAGCTGGTGTGATCCCGCGCGGACGGGTGCGCACGCCCGTTCGCGTGCGCAGCCCGCCCACGAGGCCCGCCGCGGGGGCGCGAGAGCGCTACCCACCCCACGACTGGTTGCGGACGTCCGGGTTCTCCTCGTTCGTGCGCGGCTGCGCCTTCCGCTCGGAGGAGTCCTTCTGCTTCTGGGCCTGGCGCAGGGGGTGGTCGACGTCGTGGATCGAACCGTCGGAGCAGCAGCTGCACGGCTGCTTGGAGCCGGCATCCGCGGCGAAGGCCGGAGCGGCAGTGAGCAGCGCGGCGGCGGCGATGGTCGAGAACAGGATCTTGTTGAACATGATTCCCTCTGCTGCCGGCGGGTTGTGCGGAGCGCCCGAAGGCCGGCGTGGCGTCCTGACAGGCAGCACTGCAGGTCGCGGGCCAGGCGCGGATCGCGTCAGGTTCGGTGCGATCGCGCTCATTCGTCTCGACAGAGCGAGAAGAGCGCGCTCTGCGCTGGTACACCGTGACCGACTCGATCACGTCGCGTGGCGATCGCAGTCCGGTCGCGCTCTCGCAGCGCGCTTCGAAAGCCGTACGGGGAGACCTTGGCGTCCGACGTGCGACGGTGCCGGTCACACCCACGGGATCGAGGAGCTCTGCGGGCGCCAGCGTTCAGAGGGGCGAAGGGCACCAAGACGTGCCCGGGCGGCACCTAGCCGAAGAGGGGCCGAGCCCTCGACGGACCCCACGCCCGGGGTACCTGGAATCCATCTGACGGCGAGCGGATCGAACAGGTACCGTACCGCCTCGTACAGTGCGTTCCGGACGGTACGGCGGCGGCTCCCGAAATGAACCGTAAACGCCTGAAATCACGTGCGGCATGACGGTTGCTCTTACGTTCGCCCGCCGCATGTCGCGGCACGAACCGAGAAGGTGAGAGTCATGATCACGAAGATGTTCCGCCTCGGAGCAGCCGCCGCCCTCCTCGCCGCGGGCGCGGCTCGCGCCGACGACGCCGACCGGACCCAGACACAGGACCGGCAGCACGACGCCGCGCACACGGCCATGCACGACGCGATGCAGGAGCAGATGAAGACGCCACCCGTCGCAGCGCAGATGCCGGGCATGTCCGACCGTACCGCCGCGGACGCTACGAAGGCCCGCGAGCACGCGGCGCAGATGCAGCAGGTGCGCGAGGCTGCGCGGCAGCGGGCGATCGCCCATGGCGCGCAGGATGCCGCGATGGCGCGCGGTGACGGGTCCACACACGGCGGAGCGCACGACGGGACCATGCACGGCAGCGGCGGCATGATGGGCGGCGACGCGAGCACGACCCAGCAGGGCGCCGGGATGATGCGCACCGGCGACATGCACGGTGGGTCGGGTGGGATGATGCCGGGCGGCGGCGGGATGATGGACGGCGGCAGCACCGCGCCGGGCTCCGGCGGCGGGATGATGGGCGGAGCCACCAGCGGGACGACCACCAGCACGTCCTCGACGAAGTGAACGCGGAGACCACCACGGTGATCGCCGCGGGGCTCCTCCTTGTCGCGCTCTCCACCTCCGCCGCGCCGAGCGCCGACGGGCACCTGCTCGCCGGCGCCGCCGCGTTTCGCGACGGGCGCTTCGACGCGGCGCTGGTGGAGTTCCGCGTCGCCGACAAGCTCGGAGCAACCGACGGCCAGGCGTACGCCGCGGCGGCGCTCGTGAAGCTCGGGCGGGCCGAGGATTCGGTCGAGGCCTTCGCGTCGTCGCCCCCCGGCGACGACGCCCTGCTCGACTGGTACCGGGCGCTCGCGTGCTACGAGGCGCGGCTCTACCTCTGCGCCGACCGGATCCTCGCGGGGCTGACGAGCGCGGGGCCGAAGGTGGCCACCGAGGCGGGGAAGCTCCGCGCCGAGGTCGCACGCGTGCTCGCGAGAGAACCCACCGCGACGACGATCGACTGGTACCTCGCGCGCTGCGAGGCGCGGCGCGCCGAGGGCCGGGCGGCGCTCGCGGCGGCGTATTGCCGGGAGGCCGCCGAGCTCGGAGCACGCCGCCCGGACCGGCATGGGGTCGCGCGCGCGAACACGGAGCTCGTTCGGCTCGAGCCGGCAGCACCCGTCGGGAGGGATCGGTGATTGCGGCGCTCATCACCGGCCTCGCGCTGGCGGCGGCCGACCCGTGCGCGCCCATCCAGCCGGCCGCGGCCGCAGATCCGGGCGCCGCGGCGGTCTACCGCGGACGTCGCCGACGCCGAGGCGCAGACGGGCTCCGGGGAGACCGCCATCCTCGCGTACCGGAGCGCCGCCGCGCTCAATCCCACCGACCACGCCTCGCGGGCAGCGCTGGAGCGCTTCTGCCGCGCGGGCTCAGGCGTCGACCCGTTCCAGGCAGGGCTCGCCAAGATGGACGCGGGCGACCTCCGCGGCGCCGTCGCCGACTTCCGCGCCGCGCGCGGTCGCGGGGGCGTGGACGAACCGTCTATCGCGTTGCTCGAGGGGATCTGCCACTACGAGCTCGGCGACGGGCGCGAGGCCGAGCCGCTCCTTCACGTGGCGGAGCGCTCGCCGGAGCACGCGGATCTCGCACGGTTCTACCTGGGCCTCCTCGCGCTGCGCGAGGGCGCGAGCTCCCGAGCCGCCGCCCTGTTCGACGCCGCGAGCGCGAGCGCCGCAATCGCGCCCGTCGCCTCGGACCTCGCGCGGGTCGCGAGGACGCGGGGCCCCTGGGCGCTCACGCTGGTCGCGTCGTCCGGATTCGACTCGAACGTGAACCTGGCGCCGCCTGGGGCGCCCCCGACGCGCGCGTCGGACGGGCTCTACGCTCTCGGTGCCATCGGCCTGGTCCGGCCATGGGGGGCGGACGGTCCGTACCTCAGGGCGCAGGGGTTCCTCGACAAGCAGTACCGGCTCGACGCCTACGACGTCTCCGGCGGGGAGCTCGCCGGAGGCTGGCAACTCCAGGGGACCCGCTGGTCCGGTCTCGCCGAGTACGACTTCGCGTACCGGACCTTCGGCGGCTCGCCGTTCCTTTCGTCCCACCGGCTGCTCGCGTCGGCCTGGACCCTCGTGGGCGACGTCACGCTCGGCGCGAGCTACCTCGCGCGCTTCGAGTCGTATGCCGACGGCTTCTCGGCCTTCTCGGGGACCGTGCAGGCGGCCGAGGTCCGAGCGTCCTTCGGGGCGGGGGCTCGTATCCGGGTCGCTCTCGCCTACGGAGCCGCGCGGGACGGGGCTCGGCTGTCGATCCTCTCGTACGTCGAGCACGGGCCGCGCGTGGAGCTGCGCGTGGTGGCGTCGCGCGGCGTCCGGCTCGGCGCCGACGTCGCGACGACGTTCCGTGGCTACGACGCCTTCGACCCGACGCTCGGCGCGCGCCGCCGCGACACGTACCTCGACGCGGCCGGACTCGTCGAGTGGGACCTCGCGCCCCGCTGGACCGCCCAGCTCGCCCTTCGGGGCCGGCGCGCGCTCTCCAGCGTGGCCGGGTTCGAGTACACCAAGGTGGTTCCGACGGCCGGGCTCGCGTACACCTTCTCGCCGTGAGCGACTCGCGTGCCCTCGTCCCCGCCGTCGCCGGCCTCGTCGGGCTCGCGGGCTCGCTCGTCGCGACGCTCTTCCTCTATCGCTCGGCCGCCGGCGCCGTGGACCGCACGCTCGAGGAGCGGCTCCGCGGCTCGGGCGAGACGGCCGCGGGAATGTTCTCGCGCGCCGATCTCGCGTCGGTGGATCTCCGCGCGGTGATGATCGCCAACGGGCTCGAAGGCGCGTACCTCCTCTCCCCCTCGCTCCTCGTCCTCGCGGACGCGGCGGGACGTCCGGGCCGGCGCGCCGATCTCCTACGCACCGACGCCGCACGCGTGGAGCGCGCCGCACGCGGCGACGCAACGGTGGCGTTCGCGTACGCGGTCGGGAATCAGCCAGTCGCGACCGGGTACTTCCCCGTGCGTGGGCCCGACGGCACGGTCCGCGCCGTCCTCGCGCTGGAGGCCGGGGAGGCGTTCGCGTCGGCACACCGCGGCCTGCGCCGCGCGTTCACCGTCGCCGTCGCGCTCTCGGTGCTGGGCGCGCTCGGGCTCGCGCTGGTGGCGCGGCGGTGGGCGCGGGCCGAGGTGGTACGGCGCCATGACGCCGAGCGGGCGATCCGAGGCGACGCCCTCGCGCGGATGGGCGCGATGGTCGCGCACGAGATCCGCAACCCGCTGGGCGTCATCCGGGGCTCGGTGGAGCTCGTCCGGGCACGGAGCGGTGCTGCGCTCTCCGCGCCGGACGTCGAGGCGCTCGCGGACGTGCTCGGGGAGGCCGACCGGCTCCGGCGCCTCACCGACGACTTCCTCGACCTTGCGCGCGATCCTGCGATCGCGCTCTCGCCGGTGGAGCTTACTGACGTCGTGGAAGACGCGGCGCGGGCGGTGGGCCGCTCCCACGGCGGGCTCAAGGTCCACGTCGAGGGCACGACGCGCGCCCACGCGGACCCGGTTCGGATGCGCCAGGTGGTCTCGAATCTCCTCGTGAACGCCGCCCAGGCCGGCGCGCGGAACGCATGGGTGCGGGCCGACGGCGCGGAGGGATGGGCGCGCCTCGTCGTTCGTGACGATGGCCCAGGCGTCGATCCGGCGCTGCGGCCGCGCCTCTTCGAGCCGTTCGCGACCGGCCGCGCCGAGGGGACGGGCCTCGGGCTGGCGCTCTCGCGCAGGATCGTGGAGCGCCAGGGCGGAACGCTTCGAGTCCTCGACGACGCCGCGGGGGGCGCTGCGTTCGAGGTGCGGCTCGCGCCTGCGCGCGACTAGGATCCCGCCATGGCGCGCATCCTCGTCGTCGACGACGAACCGAAGCTCGGTCGGGTCGTGGCTCAGATGCTGGAGCTGGACGGGCACGCCGTGGTCCGCGCCGGCGGCGGCCGTGAGGCGCTCGCGAGCCTCGGCGAGCAGCCCTTCGAGGTCGTGGTCACGGATCTCGAGAATGCCCGAGGTGGACGGGCTCGCCGTGCTCCGGGCGGCACGCGCGCTCTCCCCGGCGCCGGAGGTCGTGCTCATGACGGCGTATGGCACGGCCGAGAGCGCGGTCGAGGCGATGAAGTCCGGCGCGGCCGACTACGTCACGAAGCCGTTCTCGATGGACGAGCTGCGCCTCCGCGTCGGCCGGCTCGCGGCGCAGCGCGCCGCGGAGGCGCAGCGGTCGAGGCTCGTCGCGCGGCTCACGCCCGATCTCGTCGCTGCGAGCCCCGCAATGAAGGCCGTGCTCGCCGCCGCGAGGCAGGTCGCCCCGACCGACGCGAGCGTGCTCCTCCTCGGCGAGAGCGGCACCGGAAAGAGCCAGCTCGCGCGGTTCATCCACCACCAGGGGCGGCGCGCCGCAGGGCCGATCGTGGAGGTCCACTGCGCGGCGCTTCCCGAGACGCTCCTCGAGGCGGAGCTGTTCGGGCACGAGAAGGGGGCCTTCACCGGCGCAGCGCAGCGCAAGGCCGGGCACCTCGCCGCCGCGGACGGCGGCACGCTGTTCCTCGACGAGATCGGCGAGATCACCCCCGCGACGCAGGTGAAGCTCCTGCGCTTCCTGCAGGACCGGACGTTCGTCCCGGTCGGCGCGACGCAGGCCCGGACCGTGGACGTCCGCGTGATCTCCGCGACGAACCGGGACCTCGACGAGGCGGTCCGCTCGGGCGCGTTCCGCGAGGACTTCTACTACCGCCTCAACGTCTTCGCGATCCGCGTGCCGCCTCTCCGCGATCGGCGCGAGGACGTCGCTCCCATCGCGGAGCGCTTCCTCGCGACGCGCGGCCTGCCAGCCGAGAAGCTCTCGTCCGAGGCGCGAGCGGCGCTCCTCGCGCACGACTGGCCAGGCAACGTGCGGGAGCTCGAGAATGCACTCGAGCGCGCGCTCATCGTGGCCGGCGAGGGAGAGCTTCGCCCGGAGCACCTCTCCGTCGGCGCCGCGTCGCGCGGCCGGCCCCGCGACGCCGCCGCGCTGGTCGGCGAGGGGTTCGACCTCGACGCCTTCGAGCGCGAGCTGATCCTCGCGGCGCTCGCCCGTGCGGGAGGGAACAAGACGCGGGCCGCGAGCTTCCTCGGCGTCACGCGCCGGAGGCTCTACTCTCTGCTCGCGTCGTCGGGCGGGGAGCCCGGGGACGATCCGGCCTCCTAGACCGCGCTGCTCGGCGTCGGGACGCGCCCCCGGTGACGCGCGAGGCCCGCGTCGATCATCGATCCGGGTGTCGTTCGGTCTACACCCGCACGAAGCGGCTGAACTGGAAGTGCTGCACCTTGCCGCCCGGCGTGACGTGTTCCTCACGAACGCTGTCGACCAGCCGGAAGTCGGTCCCGAGCTCCGCCGCGAGCGGGTCCGGATCGTATCGCTGCACGGGTAGGCCGCTGCACCGCTCCGGGCCGTCCGGCGCGAACGTGCCGATGATCGCGTGTCCGCCGTGTCGGAGCGCCCGGCGCAGCGTCGCGATGTAGGCCTTTCGGTCCTGCGGGGCGACCATGAAATGAAAGACCGCCCGATCGTGCCAGACATCGAAAGGGGCATCCGGCGTCCACTCGGCGACGTCGCTCGCGACCCAGCCGACGCGAACGGCGCGATCGCCGAGACGCCTCCGCGCGCATTCGAGCGCGGCTGCGGCGATGTCCACGACCGTGATGCGGCGGAACCCTGAATCGAGCAGGGCGTCGACGAGGCGCGAGGCCCCTCCACCGAGGTCGACGATCCGCGCATCGTGGTCGACGCCGGTCCTCGCGATGAGCTCGAGCGAGGTGCTCGGGCGCGCCTGGTACCAGGAAACCTCGTTCTCGCGCTTCTGGGTGTAGACCGACTCCCAGTGGTCGCGCGCACGGGTGATCACGGGCAGCGCCTGCGAATCGCCCAGCGTCGACACGTCCTTGCTCTCGGTCATCGAAATCCTCGCTCACTCCCGCCGCGCCCCTGGCATCGACACGGGATGACTGCCGGTACCCGTCCATCGCCGCGTTCGCGAGCCTCATGTGGATGAGCGCGACCCGAGCGCCTTGCTGGTCCACGCGCCGCTCGATGGCAAACGGTACGAACCCGAGCTTCGCGTACAGCAGCAACCCTGCGACGTTGCCGTTGAAACACGAGATACGCAACTCCTGGGCTCGGCAGTGGAGGAGTGCCTTCTGGATCATGGTTTCGATCAGGTATCTGCCAACGCCTCTTCCTCTTGCTTCGGGAGCGATGACGACGTTTCCGATGGCGCAGGCGCCCGAAACCTCTCGGACGTAGAAGTTGGCGAAGCCGCAGACTTGGTCGTCGCGAAGCACGACCGTGGAGTCGTACCGCTGCTCGATGGCGCGGCGGAGCTGTTCGGGTGTGAGCGGATACGTGGCCTTCGGGAAGAGGAAGAAGAGCTCCTCGGCACTCCGAGGAAACGAGCAGACGCGGGCGACGTCCTCGAGGCGCACTTCGCGATGCGAGAGCACGTCACGAACCTCCTTCACGGGGTGTGCATTCTACCTCGTCTACCGGCCGCCCGGCCGAGCGCCACGCCGCCGATACGGGGAGCGGTGAGGCTCCGCGCCTGCGTCGATTCGATCGGCTCATCGGATCGTTCAGAAGGACGGATTTGATCCCGCGACGAAGGCCGGACATGCAGGTCGCGCGCCGCGAAAGCGCGAGGCGGAGTGACTCGGCGTCCGGGTCGTCCGCCGCAGAAGACACGAGACGCGAAGAAAGAGAGATCCCCCATGTCGAATCCCGTCGTCCTTCGTCGTCGCCTCGAGGCCCAGGGGTTCCGCAGCCTCGACGAGGTCAGCCTGGCCGAGGTCGGGCCGTGGCTGAGGTGGTCGCCCGCGCTCTGCACCATCGTCATGGCCGCGGGGACCATCCTCCGCTCTCCCCCCGTGCTCTGGGCGCTGGCCGCGATCGCGCTCCTCGGAGCCGTGTTCCCGGCGCATCCGTTCGACCTCCTCTACAATGGGGTCGTCCGGCACCTGACGGGGACGCGGCCGTTCCCGCGGCACGGCCCGCAACGCCGATTCGCCTGCGGCGTGGCGGCGGTCTGGCTCGCCGGCACCGGGCTGGCGTTCCACCGCGGCGCGACGACGCTCGGCATCGTGCTCGGCGCTGCCCTCACCGTCGTCGCGGGGATCGTCGCGGTGACGAACTACTGCATCCCCTCCCTCGTCTACAACACGCTGTTCGAGCGCCGCGCTTCCGCCCACCGCGTCGCGCAGGGGGGCCGCGCCTGAACGAGCCCCGCCCGGGCTGCGCGAGGCTGCGCAGGTTCCGATTAGGGCTCGTGATGAGTGGACCTCCAGCGGCTGCACACCTTCCGCGTCCTGTCGGAGACGCTGCACTTCAGGCACGCGGCGGAGCGGCTCGGGATCAGCCAGTCGGCCGTGTCGCAGCAGATCGCCGCGCTCGAGAAGGATCTCGGCGTGGCGCTCTTCGAGCGGATCGGGCGGCGCGTGTACCCCACCGCGGCGGGCGAGGTCCTGCTGCAGGAAGCGGTGAAGGTGCTCTCCGCCGTATCGCGCGCCCGCGAGGCGGTCGGAGCCGTGTCGAAGGGCGATGCGGGCCGGCTGCGCGTCGGCGCGAGCACGACCCCGGGGATCTTTCTGCTGCCGGAGGTGCTCGGGCGCTTCCGGGCCGACTTCCCGCACGTCGAGCTCGAGTTCAGCATCGCGAACTCGAGCCGCATCGAGGCGCTGGCCGTCGCGAACGAGTTCGACCTGGCGGTGTGCGGGTTCCGGCCCACGCACGACGAGTTGTTCGAGACGGAGCTCGGCGAGGATCGGATCGTCCTCGTCGCGTCGCCCGTCCTCGTCGGGAGGTCGAGGCGCGTGCAGCCGGACGACCTCGCGCGTTGGCCCCTCGTCGCGCGCGAGCCCGGGAGCGCGACGCGCACGACGGTCGAGCGGGCGCTTGCGAAGCTCGGCGTCCACCTCGCGTCTGCCTTCGAGCTCCCGTCTCCCGAAGCCATCGTGCGGGCCGCCGAGGCAGGGCTCGGATGCGCGTTCGTGTCCTGGCACGCCGTGCGCGAGGCGGTCGCGACGCGGCAGCTCGTGGAGGTGCGGGTGGAAGGCCTCGACGTGAGACGAGGTCTGTACGCCATCTACCACCGCGACAAGCGGGTCACGCCTGCGATGCGTGACCTGATCGAGCTGCTCCGCACGCGCCTGCGCGGGAGCAATAAGAATCCGTGATTGGAACGAGCAGCGTCTGAACGTCGATCGATCGGCGCGCCGCGACCATCTCTTCCGCGGAGGCTGCCCCATGTTCCTGAAGGCGTTCCACCGATACGAGACCGGATGCGCCGCGTACGTCCTCGGCTGCGGCGCGTGTGCCAGGTGCGCGGTCGTCGATCCCCACGAGGAGGACGTTCGGGCCTACGCGGACTTCGCCCGCTCGAAGGGGATGCGGATCACCCACGTCATCGACACCCACGTGCACGCCGATCATCGCTCCGGCGGACGCGCAGTGGCAGAGGTCACCGGGGCGAGGTACTGCCTCCATCGCTCGGCCGACGTCGCCTTCCCGTTCGAGCCGCTCGACGATGGGCAGGAGATCGAGCTCGGCAACACCCGGCTGCGCGTCCTCCACACGCCGGGTCACACGCCGGAGAGCATCTGTCTCGTCGCCACCGACCTCCGCCGCGGCCCCGAGCCGTGGTTCGTGCTGACGGGCGACACGCTGTTCGTGGGTGCCGTCGGGCGGCCCGACCTGCCCGGGCGAACGCGGGAGAGCGCAGCCGAGCTGTACCGCAACGTGCACGAGAAGCTGCTCTCGCTCCCGGAGACGCTCGAGGTGCTACCGGCGCATTTCGCGGGATCGGCGTGTGGCGCCGGCATGAGCGGCAAGCCGTCGAGCACCCTCGCGTTCGAGAAGCGCTGGAACCCGGCGCTGTCGCTCCCGGAAGATCAGTTCGTGAAGGCCGTCGGCGAGGGCATCCCTCCCAAGCCCGCCGCCATGGACGCGATCCTGCGGTTCAACCAGGGCCGGGCACCGTGATGGAGGCGGCCTCGCCGCCGGCTCGAACCGACGCCCCTCCCGGCGCCGAGGTGCGCCTCGGGCTGCGCGCCAACCTTGCGCAATTCATCCTGCTCGTGGTCGTGAACGCGTTCGTCGGCGCGATGGTCGGCCTCGAGCGCAGCATCCTGCCCGCCATCGCGGAGCAAGACTTCAACCTCGCAGCACGCGCCGCCGTGCTGTCCTTCATCGTCGTGTTCGGGGTCGCGAAGGCGCTCACCAACTACCTCGCCGGCCGGTTCTCCGACGTGGTCGGTCGCAAGACCGTCCTCGTGGCCGGGTGGCTCGTCGCGACGCCCGTGCCGTTCCTGCTCATGTGGGCCCCGACATGGGGTTGGGTCCTCTTCGCGAACGTGCTCCTCGGCATCAGCCAGGGGCTCACCTGGTCGACGACCGTCATCATGAAGATCGACCTCGCCGGACCGGAACGGCGCGGACTCGCGATGGGTCTGAACGAGTTCGCGGGGTATCTCGCAGTGGCGCTCTCGGCGCTCGCAACGGGTCACGTCGCGGCCGTGTACGGGTTGAGGCCGCAGCCGTTCTACCTGGGCGTCGGCTTCGCAGCCGTCGGGCTCGGACTCTCCGCGATCTGGGTCCGCGAGACGCACGGCCACGCGCGTCACGAGGCGCGCAACCACTCGGCACGGGAGGCGATGCCCTCGCAGCGGCAGGTCTTCCTGCGGACCTCGTTCAGCGACCGGGCGCTCTCGTCGGTGAGCCAGGCCGGTCTCGTGAACAACCTGAACGACGGGATGGCCTGGGGCCTCTTCCCGCTCTTCTTCGCGGCGGCCGGAATGTCGCTTCAGCAGATCGGGTGGCTGGCGGCCATCTATCCCGGCGTCTGGGGCGCGGGGCAGCTTCTCACGGGCGCGCTCTCCGACCGCATCGGTCGCAAGTGGCTCATCGCGGGCGGGATGTGGGTCCAGGCCGCCGGCATCGCCGTGGTCGCCGGGTCATCGCGCTTCGTCGGCTTCGCCGTCGGTGGCGCCATGCTCGGCGCAGGGACCGCGATGGTCTACCCGACGCTCCTCGCAGCGATCGGGGACGTCGCGCACCCGACCTGGCGCGCGTCGTCGGTGGGGGTGTACCGGCTGTGGCGCGATCTCGGCTACGCGGTGGGCGCGCTGCTCGCCGGCATCACGGCCGACGCGCTCGGCGTGAGCGCCGCGATCTGGCTCATCGCCGCCGTCACGTTCGCCTCGGGCGCGGTGGTCGCGGGTCGGATGCACGAGACGCGACGCTGGGCCGCCGCCGCCTCGGTCACGAGGAGAGGTAGTGACTTCGCGGGCTGAGGCGGGCGAGCGCGGTGCTGCGCGTGAGCGCCCGTCCCGTCGTCACATCTTTCCGTGCTGCCCCATCTCGCACGTGCCGCTCTGCTGCATGTGCTCGGCGTGCATCCGCACCGCGGACCGGAGCCGGTCGAGATCGCTGGGGTCATTCGGCGTGACGATGAGGCGCGCCCCGCCCTCGACGTCCTCGACCGCTGCGCGCGAGGGCGGCGGCATCATCGCCATCGCGTCTCCTCCGCCGGAGGAGCCCATCGAGCCGCCGCCCATCATCTCGCCGTGATGCATGCCGCCGTGCATGCCACCCATTCCGTCGCCACCCTGGTGATGGCGATTGTGCATTTCGGCCATCGCGCGCACCCGCGTGCGGAGCTCGGCGGCCCGGTCGGGAGTCGTCGTGAAGGTGACCGCCTCGCCGTCTCGAGTCTCCGCGGCGGCGAGCTGCGTTCCGGGAACGGCCATCGGACAGGCGCCCGGCGCCATACCCTCCATGTTCGCCGGCGGGGCCGTCGCGGCCTGCGAGGGCGGGGGGGCGGATTGCCGGGTCTCGGCGTGGCCTCCTCCCATGCATGCGATGCCCGTCATCGTGAGCGCTGCCGCAAGGGTCGTCAGGGGTCGTGTCATGACACACCTCCTCGCCAGGAGGATGTGCGGCACGGAAGGCTTTCGCAGCCACCTGCAGCCCACCTCGGGAAGGCGGGTCGGCGTACACGGTTCAATGCCGCCGAAGTTGGACCAGCTTCCGGGTAGCGACCTATCGACCGTCGCCGACGTGCGCGCTCAGCCGCCCATCCGGGTCCCCGGTGCATCGTCGACCGCGTCCGGCGGAAGCGCGTCGCGCCCGCGCTCGCTGGTCGCCGACGGATTCGTCCGATGCCAGCGCCGACGCGAGCGCGTCCGCGCCCGGCGGCTTCGCGACGTGCGCGTCGAAGCCAGCCTCGACCGCCCTCGCGACATCCTCCGGCTGCGCGTACCCGCTCACCGCGACCAGGCGGGCGCCCACGCCCGCGGCCCGGAGCCGCCTCGCCACCTCGTAGCCGTTCATTCCCGGCAGGCCGATGTCGCAGAGAACGACCTCGGGGGCGTACTCGAGCATCTTCGTGAGCGCGCTCGGGCCGTCGTACACCACCTCGGCCTCGTGCCCCAGCAGCTCGACGAGCTCCGCGAGCGTCTCGGCTGCGTCGTGGTTGTCGTCCACGACGAGGACGCGTCGCCGCCGGGGCGCCGGTCGCGCCGACGCCGCGCCGGCCGGCGCGGGCGCCTCCGAGGGTGCATGGACGCGCGGGAGCTTCACCACGAAGTCCGTGCCGTGCCCCGCTCCACCGCTGAACGCGCCGACTTCCCCGCCGTGCAGCGCGACGAGCCCCTTCACGAGCGCGAGGCCGAGCCCGAGGCCGCCCTCGCTCCGCGCCAGCGTCTGCTCGCTCTGCGTGAACGGGTCGAAGATCGCCTCGAGCATCCCCGGATCGATCCCCGGCCCGGTGTCCCGGACGTGGACCACCGCCTCGCTCGCGTCGGCGGCGAGGGTGAGCGTGACGCGGCCGCCCGCGGGCGTGAACTTCGCGGCGTTGCTGAGGAGGTTCCCGAGGACCTGCGCGAGCCGGGTCTCGTCCCCGCTCACGACGACGCGCTCGCCGGGCAGCTCGACCGCGAGGTCCAGCCCACGGTCCTGCATCACCGCGCGGTGGTCCTCCGCCGCCCGCTGCGCGAGCGCGGCGAGGTCCACGTCCGCCCGCCGCAGCTCGATCTTCCCTCGCGCGATGCGGGTCACGTCGAGGAGGTCGTCGACGAGGCGGGAGAGGTGCGCCACCTGGCGGTTCGCCACCTCCTTCGCCCGGCGCGCCTGCTGACCGGTCGGCTCGGCGTGGTCGAGGATGTAGAGCGCGTTTCGGATGGGCGCGAGCGGGTTGCGCAGCTCGTGCGAGAGCATCCCGAGGAACTCGTCCTTGCGGCGGTCGGCGTCCCGGAGCCGCTCGCAGGCCTCGCGGAGCGCCGCCTCCGCCCGCTTCCGATCGGTGATCTCCTGGCAGGCGACGCTCACCGCGATCACGCGTCCGACGTCGTCCTTCAGCGGCACCAGCCGAGCGCTCCAGGATCGCGTCACCCCCGGCTGCGCAGGCGTGGTCCCGGACACCTCCACGTCGCGAACGGCTTCACCGGTCTCGAGGACCCGGCGGAGCGCCGTCTCCGCCCGCCCTCCGAGCTCCGGCAGGAACTCGCGCGGGGTCTTTCCGAGGTGCGCGTCCGCCGGACAGCCGTCGACCTCGGCCATGCGTCCGTTGATCCGGACCCAGCGAAGGTCCTGGTCGAAGATGGCGAGCCCGACGGGCGCGTTCGCGTAGATGGCCTCGATCTCGGCGAGCTGCCGCCGCGCTCGGGCCTCGCTGTCCCGCGCCTGCTCCTCGCTGTCCCGGAGCGCCGCCTCGGCGCGCTTCCGGTCTTCGATGTCGATGGCGGCGCCGACGAGCCGGACCACGCGGCCACGCTCGACGATCGGCGCGAGGCGGCTCAGGAAGCAGTGGTAGCTCCCATCTGCAGCGCGGTATCGGACCTCCACGTGCTGCGGCGCGAGGCTCTTCAGCGCGCGGCGGCGGCAAGCGCGCACGGCCGCGAAGTCGTCGCGGTGCACGAGCACCGACCACCCCGCGCGCGCCGACGCCTCGAGATCGAGGCCGGAGTACGGGTCCACGCCGAGTTGACGTACTCGGGGCTGCCGTCCGGCCACAGGAGGCAGACGATCTGCGGCATCGCCTCCATCAGGAGCCGGCACCGCTCCTCGGGCGGAGCCGCCGCCCGGTCGGCGGCGCGGACGTCGTCCTCGGGCAGCGCGGGCGACGGCGCGCGGGGATCGCTGTCTCTGCGCGAGGCCGCGAACGAGGTGCTGGATGCGATCGTGGTCACGGACCGTCCTCCTCCAGCGCCGGCGACGGTCGCGCCGGCCGCCCTCGATCGAGGCGATCACCGTACGCCGGTCCGGACGGGCGAGTCGCGGCCCCTCCTGGGCAGGAATGGCGCTCGGCGGCCCTTCGGATGCGCGCCGCCCAGGGAGCGCGCAATGCCGACGATGGATCGCACGGCTGCCCCTACGGCGAGCGGCGCGCCAAGGGCGCCCCACAGACGCACGGCGTACCGGTGAGGCCTCGAGTGGCGCGCGAAGGCGTGCGGCTCGCGCTCGAAGGCGACAGCCGAACGTGAGATCGCGTGGGGGTCATCCGCACGACGCGCCCGCTCTCGCGTTCACGTCGAGGGAGTCCGAGAGTGGGCTCCATGCCGGACGTCATTCTCGTCGTCGATGACGACGCGCTGCTGCTCGCCACGCTGGGGGATGCATTGACCACGGAGTGCACGATCCCGGTCCTCGCTCCGACAGGCGCGGACGCGCTCGAGCAGGTGGAGCGCCGGACTGCGCCGGACGTCGTGGTCATCGACCTCGACATGCGCGACGGGCTTCTCGTGCTCGCGCAGCTGGAGTGCGCGATGGGGGACGTCGTCCCGATCGTCGCCGTGAGCTCGAACCCCGGTCGCCTCCTCGAGGCGGGGATCGCCGACGCGGTGCTGATGAAGCCATTCGAGGTGGGTCAGCTCCGCAGCTGCGTCGACCGGGCGTGCGGGCAACCGCGAGGCGCGCTGTAACCGTGCATGCGGTGAGCGGGGTCGCGGCGGTCACCCCCGCCCGCGAAGATCGTCCTACTTGAAGATCGGCGTCGCGACGACGAACCCTCCGAAGAGGAGGAACGCGAGCGCGAGCGTCCACACGACGTTGAAGGCCTGGGCGCCGATGAACGCCGCGGCCGGCCGGCCGCCCTGCATCCCCACGAGATCCGTGAGGCGCGTCTCGAGGCCGATGCAGGTGAAGGCGAGCGCGAACCAGAGCGTCCGGAGGCCGCCGAGGGTCCCCTTCGTCGCGGCGACGGTCGCCGGATCGAGCACGAACGAGAACACGACCGACGCGGCGACGAACCCGAGCACGAACTTCGGGAAGCGCTCCCAGATGACGCGCGCGCTCGGCCGCTCGCCGCGCGACTTGCCGCTGCGGAACGTCCACCAGACCGACAGCGCGAACGCCGCGACGCCGATGAGCACGTTCTGCGAGAACTTCACGACGACGCCCGCCTTCATCGCGGCCTCGCTGATGAGCGCACCCGCCGCGACGACGGAGCCGCTCGTGTCGAGCGTGCCACCGAGCCACGCGCCGCCGACCACGTCCGGGATCCCGAGCGCGCGCACCGCCCACGGCATGATCACCATCATCGGCACGGCGACGATGAGGACGAGCGACGTCACGTAGGAGAGCTTCCGCTTGTCACCCTGGATCGCGCCGCAGGCTGCGATCGCGGCCGACACGCCACAGATCGAGACCGCCGTGGAGAGCATCACCGAGAGCTCCTCGTCGACCTTCAGCTTCCGGGAGAGCCAGAAGCAGAAGGACCAGACGGCCGAGACCACCAGCAGCGCCTGGACGATCCCGAGCGTCCCGGCCTGCACGATCTCCTGGAAGAGGATGCTCGAGCCGAGGATGACGAGGCCGGTCTTGATGAAGTACTCGGTGCGGACCGCGTCGCGCAGCCATCGGGGCAGCCCGATCACGTTGCTCACGAACAGGCCGATCGCGAGGGCGAACACGACGTACTCGAGCCCCCAGTAGCTGACGGTGGAGTTCCCGGCGATCGCCTGGGCGAGCCACGCGAGCAGGTACACGAACGGGAAGCCGATCGCATACCGGACCGCGCTCCCGCCGAGCAGCACGATGCCCACGACGGAGACGAGGAGGTAGGCGAGCCCGATCAGGGCGGATGCCCCGAGGTTCTTCACGGAGAACACGCCACCGAGGAACGCGCCCGCGTCCGCCAGGCTCTTCCCGAGCTCGGCGCCCTTCTTCTTGAGCGAATCGTCCTTCGCCGTCTTGGCGGCGTCCGCGAGGGCGCGCGCAGCCTTGCCGATCTCCAGGCGGTCTCCGCTCTCCGCCGCGGCGCCGAGCGACTTCGCGGCTCCCGCGAGCTGCTGCTCGCCGAGCGCCGCCGCGTCCACGGCGAGCGCGGCCACGGCCCCCTTCTTCTCGGAGACGGTGCTCGCGACGGCGGAGTCGGTCGCCCACTTGAACCTGGGCAGCTCCGGCCGGACACCGGCGACCACGAGGCCGACGATCGCCACGCCGAGCCACGCTGCGACCCAGTCCTCGCTCTTCACGAGGGCGCGCCGCGGCGCGGCCTCCGGCGGCGGAGGAGCGACGTCGGGGGTGGAGGCCGGCTCGAGTCTGCGCGCTGCGCTCGCGGTCGAAGGCATGCGGCGCAGCATCCGTTATCGCAGAGACGTCGTCAAGCACTACGTCCGTTATGTTGGACGCCGGCTGGGTCAGCTCGAGCCTCGCCCATGCGTTCCGAGCGGAGGCCTCCCCGCCCGCGAGGTGCGGCATGCTGGCGCGCCTGGCGAACGAGCAGTCGTCCGCCCCCGGAGAGTGCCCGCATTCGCGGAGCGCGGTCGCCGGCGCGGATGTACCGTTGGTGATGTGCCACTGCGGCGCCGACGTGTCCCTCCCACTGGCGAGAGCCACGTGATGGCCGCACGCTCGGAAGCCTTCGCGGTCCCCGAGGATCGCCTCCAGGCGCACCGCCGTCCCGCCGGGGAGGTCATCGCCTCGCTCGGCAGCGACGCGAGGGGAGGCCTGCCCTCCGAGGAGGCGCGGGCCCGCCTCGAGCGCCACGGCAGGAACGAGCTGCCGTCCACGCCTCCCGTGCCGGCCTGGCGCCGCTTCCTGGGCCAGCTCGAGGACCCCCTGACGGTTCTCCTGCTCGTCGCGACGACGGTCTCATTCGTCGCCTGGCGCATCGAGCGCGAGTCGGAGGTTCCGTACGAGGCGCTCACGATCCTCGCGATCGTGATCTTGAACGCCGTGCTGGGGTTCGTGCAGGAGAGCCGGGCGGAGCAGGCGGTCGCGGCCCTCAACGCGATGTCCGCCCCGACCTCGCGCGCGCTGCGTGACGGCGAGCAGCGGATGGTGCCCTCCGCGGAGCTCGTGCCCGGCGACGTCCTCCTGCTCGAGGAGGGCGACACCCTCCCCGCAGACGGAAGGGTGCTGGAGTCGATCGCGCTGCGGGTCGCCGAGGCGGCCCTCACGGGCGAGAGCACGCCCGTCTCGAAGGACGCCGCGCCGCTCGACGCGGAGACCGGCATCGCCGACCGCACCAACATGGTGTTTCGCGGGACGGCCATCGCCTCCGGGCGCGGGCGCGCGATCGTCACCGCCACGGGAGCGGCGACCGAGATCGGGAAGATCGCGGGGTCGATCGAGTCGGCGGAGGAGGTCCGGACGCCGCTGCAGAAGGAGCTCGATCGGGTCGGCAGGCTCCTCGGTGCCGCGGTGATCGCGATCGCGATCGCGATCAGCGCGACCATCATCCTCGTCGCCGACCTGCGATCGGTGACCGATCTCGTGGACGTGCTGCTGCTGGCGGTCTCGCTCGCGGTCGCCGCGGTGCCCGAGGGCCTCACCGCGATCACCACCGTCGTGCTGTCCCTCGGGACGCAGCGCATGGCGCAGCGGAACGTCATCGTCCGCAAGCTCTCGGCGGTCGAGACCCTCGGCTCGACGACGACCATCTGCTCCGACAAGACCGGGACGCTGACCCGGAACGAGATGACCGTCCGGACCGTCGTGACGGCGAGCGGGGCGGTGGACCTGACCGGCACCGGCTACGATCCGTCAGGCGAGGTCCGGCGAGACGGCGCGCCGATCACCGACCCTTCGCTCCTCGACGAGGTCGAGAAGACGCTCGCGGCCGGAGACCTCGCGAGCAACGCTGCGCTCGTGCAGCAGCGCGGGCGGTGGACGATCCGGGGCGACCCGACCGAGGGCGCGCTGGTGGTCGCGGCGCGCAAGCTCGACGCGGCCTTCGAGGGGCGCCGCAAGCGCTTCCCACGCGTCGGAGAGGTGCCCTTCTCGTCCGAGCGCAAGCTCATGAGCACGGCTCACTCCGACGCCGAGGACGCCGGGCGCGTGCTCGTGCTCTCGAAGGGCGCGCCGGACGTGCTCGTGGCGCGCTGCTCCGAGGAGCGGATCGGCGGCGGGACCCGGCCGCTCACGGAGGAGCGCCGCGAGGAGATCGCGCGGACGGTCGATCGGCTCGGGGCGGGAGCGCAGCGCACGCTCGGCGTCGCGTACCGCACGCTGGCGCGCGGCGCGCTGACCGGCGATCTCTCGGAGGAGGTGGAGAACGGGCTCGTGTGGCTCGGCGTGGTCGGGATGATCGATCCGCCACGTCCGGAGGCCCGCGCCGCCGTCGACGCCGCGCGGCGCGCCGGGATCCGGCCGATCCTGATCACCGGCGACCACCCCGTGACGGCCGCGGCGATCGCCGCCGAGCTGGGGATCTCCGAGAAGGGCGCCCGCACGCTCGTCGGCGCGCAGCTCCAGAGGATGGGTGACGCCGAGCTGCGCGAGGCCGTCCGCGAGGTGTCGGTCTACGCCCGCGTCTCGCCCGAGCACAAGCTCCGCATCGTGGGGGCGCTCCACGCCAACGGCGAGATCGCCGCGATGACCGGCGACGGCGTGAACGACGCCCCAGCCCTCAAGGCGGCGGACATCGGCGTGGCGATGGGCATCACGGGCACGAACGTGGCGAAGGGCGCGGCGGACATGATCCTCACCGACGACAACTTCGCCTCCATCGTCGCGGCGGTCGAGGAGGGGAGGTCCATCTTCGCGAACATCCAGCGCTTCCTGCGGTACCTGCTCTCGTCGAACATCGGCGAGGTGCTCGTCATGTTCCTCGGCGTCGTCCTCGCCGGAACGATGGGCCTCGTACCCGAGGAGGGATCGGCGGTCGTCGTGCCGCTGCTCGCCACCCAGATCCTCTGGATCAACCTCCTCACGGACTCGGGACCGGCGCTCGCCCTCGGCGTCGAGCCCGCCGACCACGACGTCATGCTGAGGCCGCCGCGCGATCCGCGGAGCCGCGTGATCACGAGCCGGATGTGGGTCGACATCGTCCTGGTCGGGGTCGTCATGGCCGCGGGCACCCTGGGCGTCATGGACTGGGCGCTCCCGGGCGGGCTCGTCACGGGCGGCGAGGGGCGGACGCTCCGGCACGCGCAGACCTTGGCGTTCACGACGCTCGTGTTCTACCAGCTCTTCCAGGCGCTCAACGCGCGGTTCGAGGATCGCAGCGCGTTTCACAAGCTCCTCGCCAACCGCTGGCTGTGGCTCGCGATCCTCGTCTCGATCGCGCTCCAGATCGCGGTCGTCTACTTGCCTCTTCTGCAGTCCGCGTTCCGCACCGCCCCGCTCTCGGCCGGCGACTGGCTCCTCTGCGTCGCGGTCGCGAGCTCGGTGCTGTGGGCGATGGAGCTGAAGAAGCTCTGGGCGCGCCGCCGGTGATCCGGGATGACGACCACCGCGCGCCCCGACCGGATCCTCGTCCTCAACGCGGGCTCCTCGTCCATCAAGTTCTCGCTGTTCGAGGTGCGCGGCCCGGACCTCGCGCTGGACGTGCGCGGCAAGGTCGAGCGCATCGCCGGCGGCGGAGCTCCCCGCTTCGTCGCTCGGCGGCCGGACGGCGCGGTCGTGGCGGAGCGGCGCTGGCCGTCGGACGCCTATCTCGGCCACGCCGGCGCGCTCGAGGCGCTGCTGGCGTTCGTGCGCGGGGCGCCCGGAGGTGGGGCGCTCACGGCGGTGGGTCACCGTGTCGTCCACGGCGGCACCGAGTTCGCCGGCCCCGCGCTGGTGGACGACGAGGTGCTGGCGCGACTCCAGACGTTGGTCCCGCTGGCGCCGCTCCACCAGCCGCACAACCTGCGCCCGATCCGCCTCCTGCGAGAGCTCGACCCCCGGCACCCCCAGGTCGCCTGCTTCGACACGGCCTTCCACCGCACCCTGCCGCCGGTGGCCGCGCGGTTCGCGGTCCCGGAGGAGCTGTTCACGGCGGGCGTCCGGCGCTACGGGTTCCACGGGCTCTCCTACGAGCACGTCGCCGCTGCGCTCCCGTCCCTCGACGAGCGGGCCGCCCGCGGCCGCACCGTCGCCATGCACCTCGGGAGCGGCGCCAGCATGTGCGCCCTCGCCGGCGGCCGGAGCGTCGCCACGACGATGGGGTTCAGCGTGCTCGACGGGCTCGTGATGGGGACGCGCTGCGGCGCGCTCGATCCCGGCGTCGTCCTCTGGCTCGCGAGCGAGCGCGGGCTCGCGCCCGCTGCGATCGAGGAGCTCCTGTACGACCGCTCCGGCCTGCTCGGCGTCTCCGGCCAGTCGAGCGACATGCGCGCCCTGCTCGCCTCGCCGGACCCGCGCGCGCAGCTCGCGGTGGACCTCTTCGTCTACCGGATCTCCCGCGAGCTGGGATCGCTCGCGGCCGCGCTCGGCGGGCTCGACGCGATCGTGTTCACGGGCGGCATCGGCGAGAACGCCGCACCGATCCGGGAGCGCGTGTGCGCCGCCGCCGCCTGGCTCGGCGTCGAGCTCGATCCGCGGGCGAACGCCGCGGGCGGGCCGCGGATCACCACGCAGCGGAGTCCCATCGCCGGCTTCGTGCTGCCCGCCGACGAGGAGCTGACGATCGCCGAGCACGTCCGGCGCGTGCTCGCCGAGGGCAGACAGGAGGAGAAGACCGTGACCGCGAAGAGACCGATCCTCGAGGGCACCGCGGCCCTGTCCGCGTTCGGCCCCGCCCGCGCGACGGTGAGCGGCGCGCCTCTCGCGCCGGAGGAGCTGCGCCGGGTGGACGCCTTCTGGCGCGCGTGCAACTACCTCGCGGCGGGCATGCTTTACTTGCAGTCGAACCCGCTCCTGCGAGAGCCGCTCCGCCCCGAGCACGTGAAGAACCGCCTCCTCGGTCACTGGGGGGCGGCCCCTGCGCTCTCGTTCGTCTACACCCACCTGAACCGGGTGATCCGCGAGCGGGACCTCGAGCGTGATGTTCCTGGCCGGCCCCGGCCACGGCGCGCCGGGCGTGCTCGCGCCCGTCTACCTCGAAGGCACCTACTCCGAGGTCTATCCCGACAAGAGCCTGGACGAGGACGGGCTCCGCCGCCTGTTCAAGGAGTTCTCGTTCCCGGGCGGGATCGGCAGCCACTGCACGCCGGAGCTGCCGGGCTCGATCCACGAGGGCGGTGAGCTCGGGTACGTGCTCTCGCACGCCTGCGGCGCCGCGTTCGACAACCCCGAGCTGATCGTCGCCGCGGTGGTCGGCGACGGAGAGGCGGAGACGGGTCCGCTCGCCACGTCGTGGCACGTGAACAAGTTCCTCAACCCGATCCGCGACGGCGCGGTGCTGCCCGTCCTCTCGCTGAACGGCTACAAGATCAACAACCCGACCCTGCTCGGGCGCATCTCCCCGGACGAGCTGACGGGCCTGCTGCGCGGCTGCGGCTGGACGCCGTTCCTCGTCGAGGGGTCCGACCCGGAGTCGATGCACCAGGCGATGGCGGCGACGCTCGACCGCTGCGTGGAGATGATCCGCGGAGCGCAGGCCGAGGCGCGCCGCACCGGGATCGTCGAGCGCCCGCGCTGGCCCATGATCGTGCTGCGCGCCCCGAAGGGCTGGACGGTGCCCTCCGAGCTGGATGGTCACCAGCTCGAGGGCTCCTGGCGGGCGCACCAGATCCCGATCACGCGGGTGAAGGAGGATCCCGCGCGGCTCGCGCTGCTCCAGCGCTGGCTCGAGAGCTACCGTCCTGCGGAGCTGTTCGACTCCGCCGGGGCGCCCACCGCCGCGGTGCGCGAGGCGGCGCCGCGAGGGCGGCGCCGAATGGGCGCGAGCCCCCACGCGAACGGCGGCCTGCTCAAGAAGGCGCTGCGCCTCCCTGACTACCGGGCCTACGCCGTGACGGTGGACGCACCGGGCGGCTCGGAGGCGGGGAACACGCGCCCGCTGGGTGCCTTCCTGCGCGACGTGCTGCGCGAGAACCCCGACCGCTTCCGCCTCTTCTCGCCCGACGAGAACACCTCGAACCGGCTCGACGCCGCCTACGAGGTCTCGCCCAAGCTCTGGCTCGCCGGCACCCTCCCGGAGGACCGGGACGGCGGCCACCTCGGACCGGACGGCCGCGTGATCGAGCTGCTGTCGGAGCACACGCTCGAGGGGATGCTCGAGGGCTATCTCCTCACCGGGCGACACGGGCTCCTCTCCACGTACGAGGCGTTCGTCCACATCATCGACTCCATGTTCAATCAGCACGCGAAGTGGCTCGCGATCTGCAATCAGATCTCGTGGCGCGAGGAGCTCGCTTCGCTGAACCTCCTCATCACCTCGACGGTGTGGCGGCAGGACCACAACGGCTTCACCCACCAGGATCCCGGGTTCCTCGACGTCGTCCTCAACAAGAACCCGGCCGTGACCCGGATCTACCTGCCGCCGGACGCGAACTGCCTGCTCTCGGTGGCCGACCACTGCCTCCGGAGCGAGAACTACGTGAACGTGATCGTGGCCGACAAGCAGCTTCACCTCCAGTACCTGCCGATGGACGCCGCGATCGCGCACTGCGCGAAGGGGATCGGCATCTGGGACTGGGCGAGCAGCGACGACGGCGAGGAGCCGGACGCGGTGATGGCGTGCGCCGGCGACGTCGCGACGCTCGAGGCGCTCGCCGCGACGGCGCTCCTCCGGGAGACGTTCCCGGATCTGAAGATACGGTTCGTGAACGTGGTCGACCTGTTCAAGCTGCAGTCCGAGACGGAGCACCCGCACGGCCTCTCCGACCGCGACTTCGACTCGTTCTTCACGGCGGACAAGCCGATCATCTTCAACTTCCATGGCTACCCGTGGCTCGTGCACCGGCTCGCCTACCGGCGCAGGAACCACCCGAACCTGCACGTGCGCGGCTACAAGGAGAAGGGCAGCATCAACACGCCGCTCGAGCTCGCGATCGAGAACCGCGTCGACCGCTTCAGCCTCGCGATGGACGTCATCGACCGGGTGCCGCGGCTCCAGGCGACCGGCGCGCACGCGAAGGACCGCTTCCGGAACCGCCAGATCGAGTACCGGGCCTACGCCCACGAGCACGGGCTCGACCCGCCGGAGATCACCGGCTGGCGCTTTCCGGCACGGCGTGCGTGATCGAAGCGCGTCGAGCCCACCCGACCGGAGCTCGACCGGCGCCACCGCTCGGCCCGGGTCACCGGCCCATCGCGGCGGCCGCGCGGTCGACGAGCCAGAGCACCGTGCCATCGCGCGGGCGCACGCGCGCTGCCGGGAGCAGCTCCGCACCGGCTCCGGCGGAGAGGACGCGCGCGAACGCGGCGGCCTTCGACGCGCCCGCCACGAGGAAGACCACACGGGCGGCGGCGTCGAGCGCCCGGAGCGTGACGGTGATCCGGCCGGGGCCTCCACCGGGCGCGGACGTCGTCGCGACGAGGCGCGAGGTCTCCTCGAGGGCGGCGCTCCCCGGAAACAGCGACGCGGTGTGGCCGTCCGCCCCCAGCCCGAGCAGCACCAGGTCGAACCTCGGCTCGGCGCCGAGGAACGCGCGGAGCTCCTCCTCGTACGCCCGGGCGGACTCCGCGGGGTCGCCCTCGCCGCGGATGCGATGGACGTTCTCCGGCGGAAGCGCCACGTGCGCGAGGAGCGCGTCGCGGGCCATCCCGTAGTTCGACCGAGGGTCATCGGGAGGCACCGCCCGCTCGTCCCCGAAGAAGACGTGCGTGCGCGCCCAGGGGAGCTCATCCCGGTACGCCGCGGCCGGCTCCGCCAGCAGCCGGTACAAGGTGCCCGGGGTCTTGCCCCCCGCGAGCGCAACCGTGAAGCGCCCGGAGCTCGCGACCGCAGCGAGCGCGCGAGCACGCCACTCGTGCGGCGGCCGACTGCGCCAGCTCGGCGGGGCCCTCCACGACCCGCACCTCGGCGGATCGGAGCGACCGCGCTCACGGCGTCGGCTCCAGCGCACGGCGAGCCGCGCCGACGAGCCCGGCCCGGGTGTCCAGGATGACGCGGACCGGGATGTCGTCGAGCACCGATCGCAGGCGACCCTTCGCGGCGAACGCCGCGAGAAACGGCGGCCGCCGCAGCCACGGCAGGATCCGCGGCGCGATCCCGCCGCCCAGGTACACTCCTCCCGTGGCGAGCGCACGAAGCGCGAGATTCCCGGCCTCTGCGCCATAGACCGCCGCGAACAGATCGAGCGCCTCGGCGCAGACCTCCGACCTCCCCGTCCAGCGCGGCGCCGGTGATCACCGCCGCGGGATCGCCGTCGCGGAGCTCGTCGGAGAGCCAGGCGGGCTCGTCGCGGTGCTGCGTCTCCCGCAGGAACAGGTAGACCTCGTGGAGCCCCCGCCCCGACAGGACGCGCTCCCAGCTCGCCCGGCCGTGGCGCGCGGCGAGCCAGCGCAGCAGCGCGATCTCGAGCTCGGTCCGCGGCGCGAAGTCGGCATGACCTCCCTCGCTGGCGAGGACCACGGCGCGATCTCCGATCTGCGCGATCGCCACCTCGCCGAGCCCGGTCCCGGCCGCGACGATCGCACGACTCCCGGACGCGCCCGCCCGGCCCGCCTGGAGCTCGGCGACCCCTTCCGGCGCGAGCAGGTCCAGGGACCAGGCGAGCGCCTCGAGATCGTTCATGAGCACGACCTCACGAACGCCCAGCATGCGCGCGAGCTCGCTCGCGTCGACCACCCACGGCAGGTTGGTCGTCACGACGCGGCCTTCCGCGACCGGGACCGGCGATCCCGATGGCGGCGGCCTCGAGCTGCTGGCCGTGGCGCGCGCGAAACGCGAGGAGGTGCTCCTTCAGGCTGCCCTCGCCGCTCGCGTACGTCTCGAACGCCACGAGCGAGAGGCGGCCGCCGCCCGATCGAACAGCCCGAGCCGCGCGTTCGTCCCCCCGATGTCCCCGGACAGGATCACCGTGCACCGGGCCTCAGCCCACCCGCCAGCGGCGCCCGTCGCGCCGGAGGAGCTCGTCCGCCGCCTGCGGGCCGTCGGAGCCGGCGGCGTAGTTCGGGAAGTCGCGGGCAGGCTGGCGCGACCACAGGTCCAGGATGGGCGTCATGATCCGCCAGGCGGCCTCGACCAGGTCCGTGCGATGGAAGAGGGTGGAGTCTCCGACGAGCGCGTCGTAGAGGAGCCGCTCGTAGCCCGTCGCCGCGCACTCCGCGCCGATGGACCCGTAATCGAAGGAGAGCCGCACGTCCTCGAGCCGGATGGCGGCTCCGGGCGCCTTGGCCTTGATCTCGAAGGAGATCGCCTCGTCCGGCTGGATGTGGATGTGGAGCCGGTTCGGCTCGATCTCGCCTACGCCCGACTGCCGGAAGAGCATCAGCGGCGGCCGGCGGAACTCGACGACGATCTCGGTCGTTCGCCGCGCGAGCCTCTTCCCGGAGCGGACGTAGAAGGGGACCCCCGCCCACCGCCAGCTGTCGAGGTCGAGGCGCACCGCTGCGTAGGTCTCCGTCATCGAGCGCGGCGACACGCGGGGTTCGCGGCGGTAGGCGGGGACGCGGGCTCCGCCGACCGTCCCGTCACCGTACTGGCCGCGGACGGCCGCGCGCAGGATCTCGTCGGACGTCATCGGCCGGATGGACTGGAGCACCTTCACCTTCTCGTTGTGAACCGCTTCGGGCGAGAGGCTCGAGAGCGGCTCCATCGCGACGAGCGCGAGGAGCTGGAGGACGTGGTTCTGGATGACGTCCCGGAGCGCCCCGGCGGTCTCGTAGTACGCGCCTCGCCCCTCCACGCCGAGCTCTTCCGCGACCGTGATCTGGACGTGATCGACGTAGCGGCGATTCCAGATCGGCTCGAACAGCCCGTTCGCGAAGCGAAACACGAGGATGTTCTGGACCGTCTCCTTCCCGAGGTAGTGATCGATGCGGAAGATCTGGTCCTCGCGGACCACCGCGTGCAGCTCGGCGTCGAGGGCCCTCGCCGAGTCGAGATCCCGCCCGAAGGGCTTCTCGACGACGATGCGGCGCCACCCGTGCTCCGCGCGCGCGAGCCCGCCGTCCCCGAGCTGGCGGACGATGGTCCCGAAGGCGGACGGGGGCGTCGCCAGGTAGAAGAGGACGTTCTCGCCGACGGGGTGGCGCGTCGAGAGCTCCGCGAGGCGAGCGCGGAGCCGGCGGAAGGCAGCGGGATCGTCGAAGTCGCCCTGGACGAAGTGAAGGCGCTCGGCGAAGTCCGCCCACACGTCCGGAGGCGGAGGGCACCGCGCGAACTCGCGGACGCTCGCCCCGATCTCCTCGCGGTACGCGGCGTCGTCCGAGTCCTTGCGGCCGAAGCCGATCACGGCGAAGTCGCGCGGGAGGAGGCCGTTCGTGCGGAGGTTGCACAGCGCCGGGAAGAGCTTGCGCCGGGCGAGATCGCCCAGGCCTCCGAAGATGACGAGCGCCGCGGGTTCGGCGGGCCGCGTGAGCGAGGGGGCTCCGGGGCCTCCGCGGCGGGCGCGCTCTCGAGGGTGCTCATCGCTTCACTCCTTCGTCTCCGGGGCCTCCGCATGACCGCCGAACTGCCGCCGCATGGCGGAGAGGAGCTTCTCCCCGAAGCCGTGATCTCGCCTCGACCGGAAGCGGGCGAAGAGCGCGGCGGAGATGACGGTCGCCGGTACGCCTTCCTCGACCGCGGCCTGCACCGTCCAGCGGCCTTCGCCGGAGTCCGGCACGCGCCCCGTGAACCCGGCAAGCACGGGATCCTCCGCGAGAGCCGCGGCGGCGAGGTCGAGGAGCCACGAGGACACGACGCTGCCGCGGCGCCAGACCTCGGCCACCTCGGCGAGGTCGATCCCGTAGCGGAGCTCCTCCGGCACGGTCTCAGCCGCCGCGCCGCGCAGGATGTCGAACCCCTCCGCGAACGCCTGCATGAGCGCGTACTCGATCCCGTTGTGGACCATCTTCACGAAGTGGCCGGCGCCCGCAGGGCCGCAGTGGAGCCACCCTTCGTCGGCCGTCGTCGCCCTGCCCTCCCGCGCAGGAGTGGGGACCACCGCGGCCCGACCCGGCGCGAGCGCCCCGAACACGGGGGCGAGGAGGCGGACCGCGTCGGCCTCTCCGCCGATCATCAGGCTGTAGCCGCGCTCCAGGCCGAACACGCCGCCGCTCGTGCCCGCGTCCAGGTACCCGACTCCCTTCGCGGCGAGGCTCCGCGCCCGCCGCGCGTCGTCCTTGAACCACGAGTTCCCGCCGTCGACGACGACGTCCCCTCGCTCGAGCCGCTCGCCCAGGCGCTCCACCGTCTCCTCGGTCGGCCCGCCCGCCGGCAGCATGACCCAGACGGCCCTCGCCGGCTCGAGGCCGCGGACCAGCGCGTCGAGCGAGGAGGCGGTGGCCGCGCCGTCTCCCTCCAGGCTGCGTCCCCGCGCAGGATCGCGGTCGTACGCGAGCACGCGGTGCCCCGCCCGCAGGAGCCGGCGCGCCATGTTCGAGCCCATCCGTCCGAGACCGACCATCCCGATCAGCATCGCGTCGCCCTCCTCACCGGGCCACCTCGGCGCCGAACCGCGCTCGGCGCTCGTCGATCACGGCGAGGAGCCGCCGGAAGGGCTCCGTGAACTTGCGGACCCCCTCGGCGAGGACCTCGGCCGCGACCGCGTCCAGGGTGACGCCGAGCTCCTCGAGCGCGACGAGGTCGGCGCAAGCTGCGCCGAGGTGCTCCTCGAGCGTGGCGCTCACCGTGGCGCCGCGGCGGAGCGCGTCGAGGGTGTCCGGCGGCACCGTGTCCACGGTGTCGGGGCCGACGAGCGCCTCGACGTACCAGAGCGGCGGGTATCGCGGGTCCTTCACGCTCGTGCTCGCGAAGAGCACGCGCTGTGGCCTCGCGCCCCGTGCCTCGAGCTCTGCCCAGCGGTCGCTCGCGATGAGGGCCTTGAAGTCCTGATAGGCGAGCTTCGCGTTCGCGATCCCCGCCTTGCCGCGGAGCTGCTCCAGGCGTGCGCGCTCGCCGGCGGGCGCCCGCGTCGCGAGCGCGTCGAGCCGGCGATCCACCGCGGTGTCGATCCGCGAGACGAAGAAGCTCGCCACGCTCGCCGCCCGCGAGAGCGGCTCCCCCCTCCGCGCGCGCGCCTCGAGCCCGGTCATCCAGGCCTCCGCCGCGCGACGGTACGCCGCGCGAGAAGAGGAGCGTCACGTTCACGTTGACCCCTTCGGCGGCCAGCGCCTCGATGGCCGGAATACCCTCCGGCGTCCCCGGGACCTTGATGAAGACGTTCGGCCGCGCGAGCGCCTTCCACAGTCGGCGGCCCTCGTCGACGGTGCCGTGGGTGTCGCCGGCGAGGAACGGTGACACCTCGAGGCTCGCGAACCCGTCGCGCCCGTCCGTCGCGTCCCACACCGGGCGCAAGAGGTCTGCGGCGGCCCGCAGATCCTGGAGCGCCAGCACCTCGTAGACCCCCTTCGCGTCGAGGCGGCTCGCACCGATGGCGGCGATGTCTGCGTCGTAGTCGGCGGTCCCCGCGATCGCCCTCTCATAGATGGACGGATTCGTGGTGAGACCTCGTACGCCGTCATCGATGAGGCGCGCGAGGTCGCCGGTGCGGATCAGGTTGCGGTCGAGCCCGTCGTACCAGAGGCTCTGGCCGTGGCGGGCGAGGTCACGGATTGGCTCGATCATGGTGCGCCTCTCTCCTCCTGCGAACGCGTTCCACGCGGGGTCGCGGATCGACGCCGTCGAGGGGCCGCCGCGGTGCGCGAGCGACCGGAGCGCGCACCATCGGGGTGCCCGGGCGCCGGGAGCGCGCCCGCTGTACGGGCCTCATGGCGAGCGCGCGCAGGGGGGTCTCCGCCGGGTCGTGCTGACGCCGGTTCATGCCTCTTTCACTGCTCTGATGTTGGGGCGGCCGCAGGCGTTTCGTCACTCGAGCGACGGGGTGGAAAGGGTGCGCGCCCATTCGCAACGTACTGCGGGGCGGGAGATGGCAGATCCGGGGACCCACCAAGACCGGCCCAACCTCTGGCTCATCCGCCATGGCGAGACCGAGTGGAGCCGCGCCGGGCGGCACACCGGACGCACCGACGTTCCCCTGACGGCTGCGGGTGTCGGGCAGGCGACCGCGCTGCGCGGGCGGCTCGGCGACCGGCGCTTCGCGCTCGTCCTCTCGAGCCCGCTCCGGCGAGCGTGGGACACCTGCCGGGCCGCCGGGTTTGCCGACGAAGCTCGGGCCACGGACGATCTCCTCGAGTGGGACTACGGCGCGTACGAGGGCCGCACCACCCGCGAGATCCAGGTCGAGGTGCCCGGCTGGAGCATCTGGGCCCGCGGCGTGCCGGCGGGGGAGACGGTCGAGGAGGTCGGAGCCCGGGCTCGCCGCCTCATCGACCGGGCGAGCGCCGCGACCGGAGACGTCGCGCTGTTCGGACACGCGCACGTGCTCCGCATCCTGGCGGCATGCTGGCTCGATCTCTCGCCGCGCGAGGGCCGGCTCTTCGCGCTCGGGACCGGCGCGCTCTGCGTCCTCGGATACGAGCACGGCGACCGCGTCATCCGGACGTGGAACCTGTCGCCGTGACGGCGCGGTTTCTCTTTCGAGGCCCCGGTGCGTATGGTGATGCGTCTCGGGGGACCGCCAGCGCGCGGGCTGGACTGACTGACGATGGCTGACGCGTCCGCGAAGGTGCTTGTCTGGGAGTACGCCCGCGAGGACGTCGAGTCACTCGGGACGGCGGCCGCGGTCGCCCGGGACCGACTCGCCGAGCCCGACCTCGAGGTGCTGGTCGTCTCGGCTCGCGACGACCACATGACCGTCCAGGTCGTGCGCGGGAAGCTCGATGACCCGGCGTCCATCGTGTTCGTCGAGCAGGGCGGCGCGTTCGAGGTCGTCCGGGTCGAGAGCTGGCCCGGCTCGCGGACGCTCCTCGTCCTGCGAGCGTGGCGCGGCGGCGAGTAGAGGCGGGACCGGAGCGGACCGGCAGCGTCGCGTCACGACGAGACCGGCGGCGAGCGCGGCAACTCGATCGTGAACGTGGAGCCCTTCTGCGGCGCGCTCACCAGGCGAATCGTGCCCCCGTGCGCCCGGACGATCTCGCGCGCGATGAAGAGTCCGAGTCCGAGCCCGAGCACGCCCCCGTCCGCAACCGCCCGCTCGAACCGCTCGAAGATCCGGTCCTGATCTTCGGGCGCGATCCCGACGCCGTGATCCGCGACGGCGAACCACCCCTGGTCGGCGTCGCCGCCCACGGAGACGGTGATGGGCTCGCCTCTCCCGAACTTCGCGGCGTTCAGGAGCAAGTTCGCCACCACCTGCTCGATCCGGACGGGATCCCAGCGGCCGACGACGGGGCTCCCGACCAGCGCCAGGGTGAGACGAGATCCGGTTCGCTCCACCTCCTCGCGCAGGCCGTCGATGGCTTCGCCGACCACCTCCGCGAGATCCACCTCTTCGAGCTTCAACTTCATCGCTCCGGCGTGGGACGACTCGAGCAGATCCTCGATGAGGCGCGCGAGCCTCCGTGAATGGCGCTCGACGTTGCCCATGCGGTGGCGCATGCCATTCAGCTCGGCCGCGGTGCTCCCCATCCGGTCGCGGAGCTGGTTCAGCTCGTCGGCTGCCTCGTTGGCCGCCCGCTTCAGCATCCCCACCTGAAGCTGCATGCTTCCGACGGGAGCGCGGAGCTCGTGCGAGGCGATCGTGAGCACCTGATCGCGCTCCCGGATCTCTTCTTCCGCCTTCGCCAGCGCTCGTCCTTGCTCCTCGAGCCGTTTCCGCTCGGTGACGTCTCGAATGGCGGCGACGGTGTACGTCTCCCCGCCGGATTCGAACGGAGCGAGGCTGATCTCGACGGGGAACTCCGTCCCGTCCTTCCGAAGCGCCGTGAGCTGGAGCCCGACGCCCATCGGCCGCACGCGAGGTCCCGCGACGTACGTGTCGCGATGAGAGCGGTGCGACGTCCGGAAGCGCGAAGGGATGAGCACCTCGATCTGCTTCCCCAGGAGCTCGGCGCGCGTGTAGCCGAACATCGCCTCGGCCACCCTGTTCACGAACTGCGCGGAGCCGTCGGGACCGCTCACGATGACGCCGTCCGGCATCAGGTCGAGGAGCTCGAACCCCAGCGCCCTGTGGGGAGCATTCGTTGACTGCTCGATGGGGTCCCCGACGACCATCCGGACCTCCCTGCGGCCGGATGTTTGGTCCGGCCGAGCGAAGGATGCACCTCCAAAGAGGGGCCGAAGCGTGCGGCTGGCTGGCGCGCGGAGACAGCGGGCGAGGTGCACGCCGAGCGCCTCGTCCTCACCCCACGGCGCGCCCGGGTGCGAGCGCGCTTCCGTCGCGGGGCAGGCCCTGACGGAGCCGGTTCCACTCGCGCCGCATCAGGAAGGCGGCGAGCACCGCGAACGGGAGGTCGGAGAGGACCGCGACGAGGTAGAGGCCGCGGAAGCCGAGCGCGAACGGCAGGGCGAGGAAGAGCGGGATGGCGAGCAGCTGCCGGCCGAGGAGGAGGACACCGGCGGGCCGCGGCTGCTGCACCGCGAGGTAATAGTGGGACGCGGTTCCCTGCACGCCGAAGAGCGCGACCGAGGCCATGCACCACGGCAGCCCCTCGCGAACGATCTCCACCAGGCGCGGGTCGGAGCGGGTGAAGAGCGCCGCCACGAAGCCGGGCATCACGCAGACCGCTGCGGCGAAGACGAGGCCCATGGTGCTGGTGGCGGCGAGCGTCCGCCAGAGCAGGCCGCGCACGCGATCGGGGCGCTCGGCGCCGCGATTGAACGCGATCAGCGGCTGCATGGCCTGCGCGACGCCGACGGGCGGATAGATGAGGACGAGGGCCACGGTGTTGAACACGCCCACCGCCGCGACCCCGCGCGCGCCGTCCAGCGCGGCCGCCCCGTGGTTCGCCGCCAGGAAGACGAGGCTCCCCAGCACCTGCATGAGGAAGACGGGCGCCCCCAGCGCCAGGATGGAGCGCGCGAGCGCGGGATCGGAGGCGAGGTGGCGGCGGCGGACCCGGAGGTGGCTGGCCGGGCTCTGCACGAACGTGAGGATGGCCCCGAAGCTGGCCGCCATCGAGACGGTGGTGGCGGCCGCCGCGCCGACGATCCCGAGGTGGAGCCCGAAGATGGCCCACGCCGCGAGCAGCGCGTTCAGGACGTTGCCGCTCGCCATGAACGCGAGCCCGAGGAGAGGCCTCCCCTGCACGCGCAGGATGTTGCCCATCGAGATGATCCCGACGAGGAAGAGCTGCCCGACGGCCACGATGCGGAGGAACGGCACCGCGAGCTCCAGGACCTGGTCGGCCGCACCGCACAGGCGCAGGATCGGCCGGGCGAAGACGATCAGCACGAGCGCAAGGCCGCCGCCGAGCAGCGCAGCGAGCCGGAGCGACTGCCCGAGGACGCGCTCCGCGTCCTCGGTACGCCCCTGCCCGAGGAAGGTGGAGATCTGGTTGCCCGTGCCGGTGCCGAGGAGCAGGCCGACCCCCATCGCGAGGATCGTGAGCGGGTAGGCGCAGGTGACCGCGGCCATCGCCTCGGTCCCGACCCCGCGGCCGACCAGGATGCGATCGACGAGCTGGTACAGCGCGCTGGTGAGGAACCCCGCCACGGCCGGGAGCGAGTACTGGAGGAGCAGCGCTCCCACGGGCGCGGTGCCCTGTCGCTGGATGGACTTCATCGATCGCCTCGCTGCGGCGTCGTCTCGGCCGGTGCGTCCGCCGGTCCGCCCTCGAGCCGTGCGGCCTCGCGGACCCAGCGCAGCACGTGCCTCCGGACGTCCACGGGCCAGGCGTGCACGAGCCGCTCGAACCGCCGTTCGTCTCCCGCGAACAGCGCCCGGGACGCCTCCTCGAAGCCGGGAAGGTCCCCCGCCATCGCGGTCATGAAGCGGCTCGCAGCCTCCCGGAGGGCGCGCGCTCGCTGTTTCCCGGGCTCCCGCTTCCGCGCCTCATCCACGAGCCGGCGCAGGGCCGCCGAGATCCCGCTCGGCTGCTGCTCGAGCCACTCCCAGTGCCGCGGCAGGAGCGAGACCTCGCGCCCGACGACGCCGAGCCTGGGACGCCCGGGCCGGGGCGGGCCGGGAGGTGGAGCCACACGGGCGAGGACCTGCTCGAGGGTGCCGCGGAGATCGAGGTCGACCTGGCGCCCCGTCTCGTCGTCGAAGACGAGCAGCCGTGCACGCTCCCTGCGGTCGACCCACGCCTTGGCCCCGGCGAGCATCACGCGGAGCGAACCCGCAGCGATCCGGCGGTCGTCGGCGAAGGCGGTGTAGCTGCGGTCGTCGTCCATGGCCGGACGTTATACCCGGATAGAACTCGCGGGTCCATTCTACCCGGATGAAAGTCGGGCCGGAGCGCCAGCGCGCTCGACGAACGCGCTCAGAGCGCGTCGTCTCCGTGCTCGCCGGTACGGGCCCGGACGACCTCGTCGAGGGACAGGACGAAGATCTTGCCGTCGCCGATCTTCTCGGTCCGGGCCGCGGTCTCGATGGCGTCGACGACGCGTGAGACCATCGCCTCCGAGACCGCGATCTCGATCTTCACCTTCGGGACGAACTCCACGACGTACTCCGAGCCGCGGTACAGCTCGGAGCGGCCCTTCTGGCGTCCGAAGCCCTTCACCTCGGTGGCGGTCAGGCCACTCACGCCGACCGTCGCCACGGCCCGGGTCACATCGTCCAGCTTGAACGGCTTGATCACCGCTTCGATCTTCTTCAAGGCTCACCTCGTGCGAGTCGGCGACGCGCGGTGGCGGAGCGGCCCGCCGCGCCCGCCGGAGTCGCCCCCCGGCTCGTCAGGCCCGAGGGGCGACCTGGGCGACCCGGTCATTTGGTCGTCACGTGCGCCGGCACCGACGAGGGCCCCGGGTGCGGCGTCGGAGTGTCCCTCGCGACGCCGGTCGTCGGCC
This sequence comes from uncultured delta proteobacterium, assembly GCA_963736795.1. GTDB lineage: Bacteria > Myxococcota > Myxococcia > Myxococcales > Anaeromyxobacteraceae > Anaeromyxobacter. The sequence goes on from CAVTRF010000016.1 coordinate 62,963, forward strand.
CACCACCGAAGTCGTAGCCGTGCACGCCCATCTCGCCGAGGTCCGCGCCCGCGATCTCGTCCTCGGCGCTGATCCTGTTTCCCACCAGCTTGCCGACGACGAAGAACGACAGCGCCGCGACGGGAGCGACCCACGCGATGTTCGCGAGGATGCCGATCACCTCGGCCACGAGCTGGCCTGAGTCGCCGTACAGGAGCCCGGTCACGCCGCGCGCGACCCCGTTCAGCCCCTGCCCGTAGGTGCCGTTTGCGAACAGCCCGAGCGCAAGGATGCCCCAGGCTCCGTTCACGCCGTGGACGGCCGACGCGCCCACCGGGTCGTCGATCTTGAGCTTCGTATCGATGAACACCGCCGCCACGATGACGAGGACGCCGGCTACCGCCCCGATGAGGGCCGCCGCCCACGCCGAGACGAAGGCACACGGCGCGGTGATCGCGACGAGGCCGGCGAGCATCCCGTTCGCGAGCCAGGATGGATCGGCCTTGCCCCACCTCGTCTTGACGTAGACGTAGGCGGAGAAGGCGCCGGTCGCGCCGGCGATCATCGTGTTCACCGCGACGATGGCGAGGTGGCTGTCCATGCCGGAGAGCGTCGACCCGGCGTTGAAGCCGAACCATCCGAACGCGAGGATGAACGTGCCGGTCAGCACCTGCGGGATGTTGTGCGCCGGGATCGGGTTCACCCGGCCGTCGGGAGCGTACTTGCCGATGCGCGGGCCGAGCATCTTCGAGAGGGTGAGCGCGATGACGCCGCCCGTGAGGTGCACGACGGAGCTACCGGCGAAGTCGACGTGACCATGGCCGAGCCCGAAGTTCGTGCCGAGCGCGGAGAGCCATCCCGCGCCCCACACCCAGTTCGCGTAGACCGGGTAGATGAGCGTCGAGATCACGAACGAGAGGATCACGAACGACGTGAACTTCCATCTCTCGGCGCAGGCGCCGGTCGGTATCGTCGCGGTCGTGTCCATGAACACCATCTGGAACAGGAAGGTCGCCGCGATCCCCGCCGTGAACATCGAGAGCGGGTGGAGCATGAAGCCGCTCATGCCGAACAGGCCGAACGACTTGCCGAGGATGTGGACGGTGAACTCCTTCGTGAGGATGGGATCGCCCCCGAACACCGCGCCGACGCCGCCCATCTGCAGGCCGAACCCGACGAAGAAGAAGCCGATGATGCCGATCGCGTAGACGAGGAAGTTCATCCCCATCGTGTGGGCGACGTTCTTCGCCCGCGTGAGGCCCGTCTCGACGAGAGCGAAGCCCGCCTGCATGAACATCACCAGGAAGCCGGCGACCATCGTCCAGACGATGTTCAGGGCGTTCTGGGTCTCCGTCAGGCTCTTTGCCACCTCTGCAATCGTTGGATCCGCCATGGTCGTCCCCCATGCGATCCCGACCCGCGTGCGCCACGTGCTTCGGCCGCGGAAGGGACCGCCCGCCCGAGAGCACGCTCGAGGCGCCACGCACGATGGGTGCAGGGTGCATGCCGCGCCATCGGAGGACGGAGGGCTCGCGATCTCGCGTGATCAGGGCAACGTCCTCTTCTGCGGCGACGAGCCTGCCCGAAGCGTCGGCGCCGCGTGCCCGATCCGCTGGCACGACGCGCTCGCCGGCTCGGTCGGGCCACACCCTGCCGACCGCCTCCTGCAGCGCCACCCGAGGTTCGCGCCCGGCCCCGAGCGGCGCACGTGGGCTCACGCTGCAACGGCCGGGTGGCGCTCGCCCCCGGATGATCGATCGCGTCTCAGCGAGGCTACTGAGCCAGCACCGTGATCGCGGACGACCCGGCGGTCCCCGTCGACGGATCCCGGCCCTCGACCGCCGCGATCCCGGCGGCGACCCCGGTGGTGAGCCCGTTCGAGCCCGAGGCGTTCGACACCTCCGCCGCCGCCGGCTCCGACGACGTCCACGTGACGATCGCCGTCAGGTCTTGCTGGGTCGCGTCCGTGTAGCTGCCCGTCGCGGTGAGCTGCTGCGTCCCGCCGACCGCCACGGTCGCGGCCGCGGGCGTGACGGACACCGACACGAGCCGCGCCGGGGTGACCGTGAGCGGCGCCGCGCCCGCGATCCCGGTCACGGCCTCGGACGCACCGATCGTCGTCGTCCCCGGTGTCGCGCCGGTCGCGATTCCCGCGGACCCGCTGGCGTTCGAGACCGAGGCGACCGCGGCGTCCGACGAGGTCCACGTGACGACGGCCGTGAGGTCCTGGGACGTGCCGTTCGTGTAGGTGCCCGTCGCGGTGAACGCGTCCGTGAGGCCGACGGGCACCGACGGCACGGCGCGAGTCACGGCGACGGACACGAGCCGGGCCGACGTCACGGTGAGGGCCGTGGAGCCCGTGATCCCGCTCGCCGCGTCCGTTGCATTGATCGTCGTCGTCCCGACCGCGGCGCTCGACGCGACCCCGACCGAGCCCTTGCCGTTCGACATCGAGGCGATGGATGCGTCGGACGACACCCAGGTGACCGCGGCGGTGAGGTCCTGCGTCGTGCCGTTCGTGTAGGTGCCCATCGCGGTGAATCGGGTCGAGAGGCCGAGCGGGATGGACGGCGTCGCGGGGGTGACCGCGATGGACTCGAGCCGCGCGGCGGTGACCGTCAGGATGGTCGCGCCCGTGACCTGGGTGGTCGGCTCGGTCGCCCGGATCTCCGTCGAGCCGACCCCGAAGGTCGTCGCGAGCCCCCTCGACCCGGCGCCGTTCGAGACCGAGGCGACTCCTCCGGTCGACGACGACCAGGTGACGACGGCCGTGACGTCCTGCGTGGTCCGGTCCGAGAAGATTCCGGTCGCGGCGAGCTGCTTCGTGACGCCGAGTGGCACCGACGGCGCGGTGGGGGTCACGGAGACGGACACCAGCACCGCGGGCGTGACCGCCAGGGCGGCCGACCCCGAGAGGTGCGTGGCGGAGTCCGCCGCCTGGATCGTGACGGTCCCGGTGGACGTGCCCGTGACCCGCCCGCCCGACGTGCCGGCGCCGGACACGGTCGCGATCGTGGGATCCGAGGAGGACCAGGCGACACTCTGGGTGAGCTCCTGCGTCGTGCCGTTCGTGTAGGTTCCGACCGCCGTGAACGCCTTCGTCACCCCGACGGGCGCCGACGCCGACGGGGGCGTCACCGCGATCGACACGAGCTGGGCCGCCGTGACCGTGAGCAGCGTCGAGCCCGAGAGGCCGGTCGATGCGTGCGCCGCCGTGATCGTGACGGTCCCCGCAAGGCCCGTCGAGGCGAGAGCGGTCGCGTCGGGGCCACCCGCGAACGCGGCGATCGCCGGCGCGGACGACCTCCAGTCGACCGTGCCCGTCAGGTCCTGCGTCGTACCATCCCCGTAGGTGCCGGTCGCGGTGAACCGGGCCGTCGCTCCGACCGGCACGGAGGGGGCGGTCGGTGTGACCGCGATCGAGACGAGCGCCGCCGCCGTGATCGTGACGGACGTGGTCCCGACGATGGACGTCTCGGGATCGGTCGCAGAGATCGTCGCGGTGCCAGGGCGGACGCTCCGCACCAGCCCGCCCTCGGTCACGGTCGCGACCTCCAGGTCCGAGGACGTCCACGACACGCGCTCCGTGATGTCGCGCGCCGCGCCGTCGGTGAACGTGCCCGTCGCCGCGAGCTGCCGCTCGACACCAGGAGGGATCGACTGAGGAGCGGTGACCTCCATGCCGACGAGCGTCAACTTCGGCGGCTCGCCCAGCCACCACCCGCACCCTCCCAGCACCAGGCACGCGGCCAGGCTGCCGAGTGCACGGAGACGAGAAACCATGCTCGCGTAAGCCCGGGTGCCTGCCGGATATTCCCGTGGAGCGCGACGCTGGCGCCAGCGCGACGACGCGCGGGCGAAGGGCCCTCCGTCCGCTCACTCGAACGCGTCGAGCACCGCGCCGGTGCTCGCGCTCGACGCGCTCCGCGCGAACTTCGCCATCACCCCCCGGGTGTAGCGAGGCGCCGGCCGCTTCCAGGCGGCGCGCCGCCGCGCGAGCTCGCCGTCCGGGACCTCGAGCCGCAGCGTGAGCGTCGGCGCGTCGATGGTGATCGCGTCTCCCTCCTGCACGAGCGCGAGGTTGCCGCCCTCGTACGCCTCCGGCGCGACGTGGCCGACGACCATGCCCCAGGTGCCGCCGGAGAAGCGGCCGTCGGTCACGAGCCCGACGCTCTCCCCGAGCCCCTGGCCGACGAGGGCGCTCGTGGGGGCGAGCATCTCCGGCATGCCGGGCGCACCGCGGGGACCGAGATAGCGCAGCACCATCACGTCGCCCGGCTTGATCCGGCGCGCGAGGATCGCGGCGAGCGCGGTCTGCTCGTCCTCGAACACGCGGGCCGGGCCCGTCATCGAAGGCTTCTTGAGCCCGGTGATCTTGGCGACCGCCCCCTCCGGAGAGAGGTTCCCCTTGAGGATGGCGAGGTGGCCCTGGGCGTACAGCGGGCGCGAGCTCGGGCGGATGACGTCCTGGTCCGGGCGCGGGACGGCCGGCACGTCGGCGAGCGTCTCGGCGACGGTTCGCCCGGTGATCGTCACGCAGTCGCCGTGCAGCAGCCCGGCCTCGAGCAGGAGCTTCATCACCTGCGGGATGCCGCCCGCGCGGTGCAGGTCCACCGCGAGGTACCGCCCGGACGGCTTGAGGTCGCACAGCACCGGCACCTTCCGCCGGACCCGCTCGAAGTCGTCGATCGTCCACGCCACGCCGGCGGCGTGCGCGATGGCGAGGAAGTGCAGCACGGCGTTGCTCGAGCCGCCGATGGCCATGATCACGGCGACCGCGTTCTCGATCGCCTCGCGCGTCACGATGTCGCGCGGCTTCAGGTCTGCCTTCACCGCCTCGACGAGCACCCGCGCGGACTCGCGCGCCGACGCGACCTTCTCCTCGTGCGGGTTCGCCATCGTCGAGGAGTACGGCAGGCTCATCCCGAGCGCCTCGAACGCGGAGCTCATCGTGTTGGCGGTGTACATGCCGCCGCACGAGCCGGTCCCGGGGACGGCACGCCGCTCGATCTCGCCGAAGTCCGCCCCGGACATGCGCCCGGCGGTGAACTCGCCGACCGCCTCGAACACGCTCACGATGTTGAGGTCCCGGCCCGCGTAGTGGCCGGGGAGGATGGTGCCGCCGTACACGTAGATCGCGGGCACGTTCGCGCGGAGCATGCCCATCATCCCGCCCGGCATGTTCTTGTCGCAGCCGCCGAGGACGAGCACGCCGTCCATCCACTGCCCTCCGACGCAGGTCTCGATGCAATCGGCGATCACCTCGCGCGACACCAGGCTGTACTTCATGCCCTCGGTCCCCATCGCCATGCCGTCGCTGATGGTGGGGGTCCCGAAGACCTGCGCCTTTCCGCCGGCGGCCTCGATCCCGGCCACCGCGGCGTCGGCGAGGCGCTGCAGCCCGGAGTTGCACGGCGTGATCGTCGAGTGCGCGTTCGCGACCCCGACGAGCGGCTTCTGGAAGTCGCCCTCCTCGTACCCGAGCGCGTAGAACATCGAGCGGTTCGGGGCGCGCGCCACCCCTTCCGTGATGTGGGCCGAACGTCGATTGGGCTTCATGGCAGCCTCCCTCCGCGGGGTCGCACCGGAGATAGCCTCGGGACCGGCTCGCGTCCCGAGATTGGCGGCGCTGCCTCGGGGCACCCGCGGGCCGTGCGGAAGGTCGCCGGCCGGTTCGGGGTCCGCCCGTCGCGCGGCGAGGCGTTCGGAGTCCCACGGCGCCGTGACGGACGCCCGCGGTCGCCTCCAGCGCGTGACCGCGTTGCGCTACCTGCACCGCGAACCCACCTTCGAGACGAGGTCCCTGCGGCCCGGAGGTGATCGCGTGCCCGAGAAGCGAACGGTGGACAGGGCGAAGGCCGACCTGCGCGAGGGGAAGCGCCCCACGACCGCGGCCGGCGAGTTCGTCCGGGAAGAGATGGAGCACGTGAAGCGCGGGAAGCACGGCGCGCGCTCCCGGAAGCAGGTCATCGCCATCGGCCTGTCGAAGGCGCGCCGCGCCGGCGTGCCGCTCCCGCCCGCCAAGAAGAGTCGCGCCGGCAGTCGCACGCGCCGCTCGGCGGAAGCCGCCCGGAGCGTGGGTCGCAAGAGCCGAACGGGCACGTCGAAGCGCTCCACGTCCGCGCGCCGCACGGCTGGCACGGCGGGTAAGCGTGGCGCGCCGCGCCGCCGGTCGCGGCGCTGAGCGCGCGGCCGCCCTTCGACTTCGCCTCGCCTTCGGCGAGCTACGCTCAGGGCGAACAGGACCGCCCGGGTCGCGTCCGTTCATCCTGAGCGTAGCGAGGCCGCAGGCCGAGCGGAGTCGAAGGACGAGCGCCGTTTCCCGTCTTCAACCGTCTGCTACGCCGCGAGCGCCTGCTCGAGGTCGGCGATGATGTCGGCCGCGTCCTCGATCCCGATGGCGAAGCGGACCAGGTTGTCCTTGATCCCCAGCTCGAGCCGCTCCTCGGTGGTCTTCTCGAAGTACGACATGAGCGCGGGCTGCTCGATGAGGCTGTCCACGCCGCCGAGGCTCGGCGCGATGTACGGGATCTCCATCCGGTCGACGAAGCGGCTCGCGTCGTCGAGGGCGCCACGCACCTCGAAGCTGATGACCCCGCCGAAGCCGGTCATCTGCCGGCGCGCCACCTCGTGATCCGGGTGCGAGGGGAGGCCCGGGTACCAGACGCGCTCGATGCGCGGGTGCTTCTCGAGATACCGCGCGACCGCGAGCGCGGTCTCGTTCTGCTGGCGGATGCGCAGCCCGAGCGTCTTGAGCCCGCGCTCGAGGAGGTACGCGTTCTGCGGGTCCACGATGCCCCCGAGCACGCCGCGGGCGTCGCGCAGCGCCGCCACGCGCGCCTTGCTCCCGACCACCACTCCCGCGAGGAGGTCGTGGTGACCGCCCATGTACTTCGTCGCGCTGTGCACGACGTAGTCGATGCCGTGCTCGAGCGGCCGCTGGTTGAGGGGCGTCCCGAACGTGCTGTCGATGATGGTCCCGACGCGATGGCGCTTCGCGATCTCGGCGAGGCGGCCGAGGTCCACGCAGCGCAGGTACGGATTGGTCGGGCTCTCCGAGACGAGGAAGCGCGTCCTCTTCGGCTGGATGGCGGCCTCGAGCGCGGCGTAGTCGCCCATCGGCACGACCGTCGTCTCGATCCCGAGCCGCTTCAGGAAGACGAGACAGAACTGGCGCGTCCGGCGGTAACAGTCGTCCGTCATGACGAGGTGCGCGCCGGTCGGAAGGCTCGCGAGCAGCAGCGTCGTCATCGCGGCCATGCCGGACGAGAAGAGCACCGCGTCGTCCGCGCCCTCGAGCGCCGCCACCTTGCGCTCGACGGACTGGACCGTCGGATTCCCGTAGCGGCCGTAGTCCTCGCGCCCCTCGATGTGCGTCCCGAGGCTGCGCTGCTCCATGAAGTTGACCAGGTCGGCGGTGTCCGCGAACGCGTACGTCGCCGTCTGGATGATCGGCATCGGGATCGCCTGGTGCGCCCGGGCCCGGGTGTCGCCGCCGTGGACCGAGAGCGTGTTCGCGCCAGGCCGGGCCTGGCCGCTCGCGCTGCTCTCGCCTGCCGCCCTGGGGTTCGTTGGGGTGTGGCTCATGGCGCCTCGTTCTCCGGCTCGGATGGCTGTGCGCGGCCCGCGACGACGCGGGGGTGCGTCCGCTCGAGGAATCCCGCTTCCGCTTTGCGGGACATTCCTCCGTGATGCAGGATATCGCGCCATCGTACACGCCACAAGGGGTGCGCGCATCCGTCCGAACGGACGCTCGAGGTGTCAGGAGCGGCTCCCGAGGCGCGCGCGCGCCTCACGGCAACCGGGACGACGCGTGGGAGCGCGAGCCGGCGCGCTCGAGGCGGCCGGCAGCCGCGCGAGTCCGGCGGCTTGCACCGGCCCTCGTGGCTCGCCACAATGGCCGGCGACGCGCGCGCGAGCCACGGCGCGCGTCATCCCCTCGCACCGTCGGCCGCACCGGAGCAGCCACGATGAGGATACGTCGAGGAGGATTCGCGCACCGGGCGCTGCGCCGCCTGCGAGAGCACGCGCGCGCGGTCGCCAAGGAGAGCGCGATGCTCGACGTGGCGATCGGGCACGCGTACGAGGGGCTCGTCATCTGCGATCCGAACGGGATCGTCGTCAAGACGAACGAGGCCTACGCGAAGTTCGTCGGGCACAGCGTCGAGGAGCTCGTCGGCAGGCACGTGACCGAGGTCATCGAGAACACCCGGATGCACGTCGTGGCGAAGTCGGGCGTCGCCGAGATCGCGCAGCTCCAGAAGGTGCGCGGGCACGAGATGGTGTGCAGCCGGATCCCGGTCTTCGAGGACGGCAAGCTCGTGGCGGTCGTCGGCAAGATCATGTTCAAGGACGTGGGCGAGCTCTTCGCGATGACGACGCGCTTCGCGAACCTCAAGAAGGAGCTGGAGTTCTACAAGAGCGAGCTGAGCAAGCGGCTCGGCGCCCGCTACTCCTTCGACAACATCATCGGCACCAGCGCGGAGATCGAGCGAGCGAAGGAGCTCGGACGCAGGGTGGCGAGGAGCGACACGACCGTGCTCCTCTCGGGCGAGAGCGGCACCGGGAAGGAGCTCTTCGCCCACGCGCTCCACGTCGAGAGCGCGAGGGCGCTCGGGCCCTTCGTGAAGGTGAACTGCGCGGCCATCCCGGAGACGCTCTTCGAGTCGGAGCTCTTCGGGTACAAGGGGGGCGCGTTCACGGGCGCCCAGAAGAGCGGGAAGAAGGGGAAGTTCGCCCTCGCGCACGGGGGGACGCTGTTCCTCGACGAGGTGAGCGAGATCCCGCTCACCATGCAGGTGAAGCTCCTGCGGGTCCTGCAGGAGCGAGAGATCGAGCCCATCGGGTCGGAGCACCCGGAGACGGTCGACGTGCGCATCGTCGCCGCCACCAACCGGGAGCTCGAGGGGCTCATCGAGGAGGGTTCGTTCCGCCGCGACCTCTTCTACCGCCTGAACGTCGTCCGCCTCGAGGTGCCGTCGCTGCGGGCCCGCCGGACCGACATCCCGATCCTGGCGGAGCAGCTGCTGCGTCAGCTCGAGAAGGAGACCGGAATTCCGGTCGAGGGCGTCGAGCCCGCCGCGATGGCGGCGCTCGACGCGTACGCGTGGCCGGGGAACGTGCGGGAGCTCCGGAACGTGCTCGAGCAGGCGCTGTACCTCAAGACGGGGAACGGGGTGTCCCACGCGGACCTGCCCCGGGCGATCACGGACGCGCTCGCGCCGCGCCCGGAGCCGCAGTCGCTGAAGGACGTGCTGCACCACACCGAGGAGCAGCTGATCCGCAAGGCGATCCGGGACGCAGCCGGCGACAAGACCGTCGCGGCGTCGCGGCTCGGGATCAGCAAGTCGTCGATCTACGCCAAGCTCCAGCAGTACCGGATCACGGAGTGAGCCGCGGGCCGCTAGGTAGGGGGGTGCCGAGCCGCGGGCGACGCGCCGGCGAGCCCGCGCCATCGATGACCCGAGCGCAGGCCCGGCCGGATGAGGCCGGGCCGGAGCGAGCGTCGGGGGGTGTAGGGGGGTGCCGAGCCGCGGCGCGTACGCGCCGGGGCGAGGCCCCCCCTCTACTGCGCGGTATAGCCACCGTCGATGACCACCGCCTGCCCCGTGATCCCGGCCGCGCGGTCGCTCACGAGGAAGGCGGCGTAGCCGGCGACCTCCTCCGGAGTCAGGAGCCGGCGAATGGGCACGAGCGGGAAGAGGACGTCCTCGACGACCCGCTCGAGCGCGACTCCGCGGGTCCTCGCGAGATCCGCGAGCTGGTTCCGGACGAGGGGCGTGTCGACGTACCCGGGGCAGAGGGCGTTCACGGTGATCCCGTGCGGCGCCCCCTCCAGCGCGGCGACCTTCGTGAGCCCGATGACGCCGTGCTTCGCGCTGTTGTAGCCGGCCTTGCCGGCGAAGCCCACGAGCCCGTTGATCGAGGCCACGTTCAGGATCCGCCCGGAGCCCTGCCGCTTCATCACGGGGAACACGTGCTTCGTCGCGACGAACGGCGCCACGAGCATGACCCGGAGCAGCTGCTCGAACCGCGCGGTCGGGAAGTCCTCGAGCGGCGCCACGTGCTGGAGCCCTGCGTTGTTCACGAGCACGTCGACCCGCCCGAGTCCCGCGACCACCCCGTCGATCGCGGCCGTGAGCTGGGCCTCCACCGCGACGTCGCACGCGATCCCGAGCGCGTCGTCGCCGAGCCTCGCCGCGGCCGCTTGCGCCGCCGCCCCGTCGAGGTCCGCGATCACGACGCGCGCCCCCTCCCGCGCGAGCTCCTGCGCGATGCAGAGCCCGATGCCGCTCGCGCCGCCGGTGACGAGCGCGACACGATCCTGAAGCACGCCTGGCATCACTTCCTCCTCGACGACACGCGGAGCACGAGCGCGCCGAGCTCGCCGACCAGTCCCCGCCGGAAGGCGAGGACGCACACGACGAAGACGCCCCCGGTGATGACGGTGACCCACGAGCCCACGTCCGCGAGGTAGTTCTCGAGCGCCACGACGACGAGCGCGCCGACCGAGGGGCCCAGCACCGTGCCCATCCCGCCGAGCAAGGTCATGAGCACCACCTCGCCGGAGCGGTGCCAGTGGACGTCGGAGAGCGAGGCGAACTGCAGGACCACCGCCTTGAGCGACCCGGCGAGCCCGGCGAGCCCGGCGGAGAGGACGAACGCCACGAGCTTGTAGCGGTCCACGTCGTACCCGAGGGAGAGCGCTCGCGGCTCGTTCTCGCGGACGGCGCGGAGCACGTGGCCGAACGGCGAGTTGATGGCACGGTGGATGACGAGGAAGCCGACGACGAACGCGCCGAAGACGAAGTAGTACATCGTGATCGGGTGATCGAGCGGCACGAGCCCGAGGGCCTTGCCGCGCGGGATCCCTTGCAGCCCGTCCTCGCCGCCGGTCCAGCCCATCTGGACGACGAGGAAGTAGACGAGCTGCGCGAACCCGAGCGTGATCATCGCGAAGTAGATCCCGGCGCGGCGGATGGCGAGGCTCCCGATGACGAACCCGAGCAGCGTCGCGACGGCCGTGCCGGCGAGCACCCCGAGCTCGGTCGGGAACCCCCACTCCCGGACGGTCCAGCCCGTCACGTAGGCCGCCGCCCCGAGGAAGGCGGCGTGGCCGAACGAGAGGAGCCCGGTGTAGCCGAGGAGCAGGTTGAACGCGCTCGCGAACAGCGCGAGGCAGAGCACGTTCATCGCGAAGACCGGGTAGACGAGGTACGGGGCGGCGAGCCCGAGCGCGACGAGCGCGGCCCAGCCCCATGCCCGGCGCGGCGCGGCCGGGCGCGCCTCCAGCGGGATGGGGACGACCGCCTCGTCCTGCGCCGCTGCGCTCATGCCACCCTCCCGAACAGCCCGGCCGGGCGGACGAGCAGCACGATCGCCATCACCACGAAGACGATCACCGCCGAGGCCTCCGGGTAGAGGAACTTCGTGAGCCCCTCGACGAGCCCGAGCCCGAGCCCGGTCAGGATCGCGCCGCCGATCGAGCCCATCCCGCCGATGACGACGACCGCGAACACGACGATCACGATGGAGCTGCCCATGAGCGGGGTCACCTGGTAGACGGGGGCCGCCATGACGCCGGCGAACGCGGCGAGCGCGACCCCGAACCCGTACGTGATCGTGAACATGAGCGGGACGTTCACGCCGAAGGCCTGGAGCAGCTTCGGGTTCTCGGTCCCGGCGCGCAGGTACGCCCCGAGCTTCGTCTGCTCGATGACGTACCAGGAGATCGTGCAGACGAAGATCGAGACCACGACGACCCAGCCCCGGTAGATGGGCAGGTACATGAACCCGAGGTTCACGCCGCCCCGGAGCGCCTCCGGCACCGGGTACGAGTAGCCGGAGTTTCCGTAGGCGTGGTGGAAGAGCCCCTCCGCGATGAGGGTGAGGCCGAAGGTGAGGAGGAGGCCGTACAGGTTGTCGAGACCGGCGAGGCGGCGGAGCAGGAGCCGCTCCACGACGACGCCGACCACCGCGACCGCGGCGGGGGCGAGCAGGAGCGCCCACCAGTACCCGATCCCGAGGTACGTCATCCCCATCCACGCTGCGAAGGCGCCCATCATGTACTGCGCCCCGTGCGCGAAGTTCACGACGTTGAGCAGGCCGAAGATGATCGCGAGCCCGAGCGACAGGAGCGCGTAGAACGAGCCGTTGATGAGCCCGATGAGGAGCTGCCCGGAGAGCGCCTGGATCATGATCGAGCACCGCGCCCGCTCCCGCGCGTGCGGGAGCGGGCGCCGAGGGCTACTTCTTCACGAGGGGGCACGCCTGCTGCTCGACCGTCGGGAACGCCTGCGCGGCCGGGATCGTCTTCACGATCTCGTAGTAGTCCCACGGGTACTTCGACTGCGCGGGCGCCTTCACGCGCACGAGGTACATGTCGTGCCGGTGGAGGCCGTCCGGCCCGATCTTCCCGTTCTTCGAGAAGAAGTCGTTCACCGGCGTCGCCTTCATCTTCGCGGCGACCGCGTCGGGGTCGTCGGTCCCGGCCGCCTTGATGGCCGCGAGGTAGTGGCGGACCGCCGAGTAGACGCCGGCGTGGACCATGGTCGGCATCTTCTTGTGCCGCTCGAAGAACCGCTTCGCCCACTTCCGCGAGTCGTCGTCACGATCCCAGTAGAACGACGTCGTGAGGTACATGCCCTGCGCGGCCTTGAGGCCGAGGCTGTGGATGTCGCTGATGAACACGAGCAGGCCGGCCAGGCTCTGCTTCGGCGTGATCCCGAACTCCTCCGCCTGCTTGATGCAGTTCACCGTGTCGGCGCCCGCGTTCGCGAGGCCGATGATCTTCGCGCCGGAGGCCTGGGCCTGGAGCAGGTAGGACGAGAAGTCGGTCGTGCCGGGCGACGGGTGCCGCGCGGCGCCGAGCACCTTGCCGCCCGCAGCCTTCACGACGTTGCTCGTGTCCTCCTCGAGCGACTTCCCGAACACGTAGTCGGCGGTGGTGAAGAACCAGGTGTCGCCGCCGGTCTTCACGACCTCGCGGCCGGTGCCGTTCGCGAGCGACCAGTTGTTGTAGGTCCAGTGGAAGTTGTACGGCGTGCACTTCTCGCCGGTGATGGCGGTCGTGCCCGGGCCGGAGAGGAGCGTGATCCGCTTCTTCTCGTTCGCGACCGGCATCACGGCGAGCGCGGTCGACGAGGAGACGAGGTCCGCGACCGCGTCGACCTTGTCCTGGTCGAACCACTTGCGGGCGGTGTTGGACGCGACGTCCGCCTTGAGCTGGTGGTCGGCCGAGACGATCTCGATGGGGACGCCGAGCACCTTGCCGCCGGCGTCCTCGGCCGCCATCTGCGCGGCGAGGACCGACCCGGGCCCCGCGAGGTCGGAGTAGTAGCCCGTCATGTCGGTGAGCACGCCGATCTTCACCACCCCGTCGGAGATCTTCGGGTTCTCGGCGGCGAGCCCCTCCGTGGCGGCGAGGGTGAGGGCGAGGCAGAGGGATACGCGAACGGTTCGCATCATCTCGGTTCCTTTCTCGATGGGTCAGACGCCCAGGAAGCGGTGCAGCGACTCTCTCCGTGCTTCGAGCTCCTCGCGCGCGAACGCATCCACGATGCGGCCGCGCTCGACCAGGAAGTGGCGGTCCGCCAGCGGGGCGACGAACCGGAAGTTCTGCTCGACGAGGATGATCGTGTACCCGCGCTCCTTCAGCGCCCGCACCGCGCGCCCGAGCGCCTGCACGATGACCGGCGCGAGCCCCTCGGTGATCTCGTCGAGCAGGAGCAGGCGCGCCCCGGTACGGAGAATTCGCGCGAGCGCGAGCATCTGCTGCTCGCCGCCCGACAGGCGCGACCCGGGGCTCTTCCGGCGCTCCTTCAGGTTCGGGAACATCGCGTAGAGCTCGTCGACCGACATTCCGCCCGGGCCGACCGTCGGGAGGATGGTCAGGTTCTCCTCCGTGGAGAGGCTCGCGAAGATCCCGCGCTCCTCCGGGCAGTAGCCGAGGCCGAGCCGGACGATGCGATGAGAAGGCAGCCCGATCGTCTCGCGCCCGTTCACCACCACCGAGCCCGTCCGCTTCTCGACGAGCCCCACGATCGCCTTGAGGGTCGTCGAACGCCCCGAGCCGTTCCGGCCGAGGAGCGTCACGAGCTCGCCTTCGCCCACGGTGAAGTCGACGCCGTGGAGGATGTGCGACTCGCCGTAGAAGGCGTTCAGCCCGGAGACGGTCAGGAGCCCGGCGGGGGTGCGCTGGATCGCGGGGGCGGTCATGCAGGCGCTCCGATGTAGGCCTCGAGCACGGCGGGATCCTTCGACACCTCGGCGTAGCTCCCCTCCGCGAGGACCTGGCCGCGCGCGAGGACCGTCACGCGATCGGCGAGGTCCTGCACGACGGAGAGGTTGTGCTCGACCATGAGCACCGTGCGCCCCTGGGCGACGCGCTGGATGAGCGCCACGACGCGCCCGACGTCCTCGTGTCCCATCCCCTGCGTCGGCTCGTCGAGGAGCATCACCTCGGGGTCGAGGGCGAGGGTCGTGGCGAGCTCGAGGGCGCGCTTGCGGCCGTAGGGCAGCTCGGCCGTGACCGTGTCGCGGTGGTCCGCGAGGCCGACCTCGGCGAGGAGCTGCACCGCGCGCCCGTCGAGCGCCGAGAGGCTCCGCTCCGAGCGCCAGAAGTGGAAGGAGGTGCCGAGCTTCCGCTGCAGGGCGACGCGGACGTTCTCGAGGGCGGTGAGGTTCGGGAACGTCGCCGACACCTGGAACGAGCGGACGATCCCGCGGCGCGCGACCTGCGCCGCGGGCACCGCGGTGATGTCCTCGCCCCGGAACAGGATGCAGCCCGAGGTCGAGGGGAGGAACCGCGTCAGCAGGTTGAAGACCGTCGTCTTGCCGGCGCCGTTCGGGCCGATGAGCGCGTGGATCGAGCCGCGCGCGACGCGGAGATCGACGCCGCACACGGCGAAGAACCCTGCGAACGCCTTCTTGAGCGAGCGGGTCTCGAGGATGACGTCGCCGGGCATTCAGCCCCACCGGAGCAACTTCCAAGCCACGCGCCGCCGACGTCCGCGGCGCAGGCGGAGCGCGAGCAAGCTCGCGGGGTTCCGGGTGGAGCGCGTCTCCCGTGCCCGGTCACCCGCTTCCAGGCGGATGGAATCCAGAGACTCGGACCGAACCGCCCTTCCTCGAGCGGCGCGCCCGGAGACTCGAATGGTTCATCCGGGTTTTGCGCGCAATTCCGGCGCGCGCATGGGTCGGCGCCACGGGTTTCCAGGATTCTGGAATCCACTCCCGTGCCCTGGACCGGCGCGGGAATGCGGCGCGGCGGCGCGCTGCCAGCGGTGCTCATCCTCGCCGGTGCATCCAGGAGTCCGGACCTCGGCGCCTCGACCGAGCAGCGCGCGGCGAGCCCGCTCGCGAGATTTCGCTCGCCCGCCGCCGCTGGCGCAGCGACGCCGCGGCGCGGTCTCGATGGCTCGCCCGTTGCTTTGGCGGCATGCGAGACCCGGACCGGAGGCGGCTCACAATGAAGGTCTGCACGACAGTGGAGGACGCGCTCGACGGAATCGAGGACGGCGCGACGATCATGGCGGGAGGGTTCGGGCTCGTGGGGGTGCCCGAGAACCTCATCCGTGGCCTGCGCGACCGGGACGTTCGCGATCTCACGGTGGTCTCGAACAACTGTGGCGTGGACGACTTCGGGCTCGGGCTCCTGCTCGCCGGCGGCCAGATCCGGAAGATGATCGCCTCGTACGTCGGCGAGAACCGACTCTTCGAGCAGCAGTACCTCTCGGGCGCCCTCGAGGTGGAGCTCGTTCCGCAGGGGACGCTCGCGGAGCGGATCCGCGCCGGCGGGGCCGGGATCCCGGCGTTCTACACCCCGGCCGGCGTCGGGACCCCGCTCGCGGACGGGCGCGAGGTCCGCAGCTTCGAAGGGCGCGAGTACCTCCTCGAGACCGGCCTGCGCACGGACTTCGCGATCGTGAAGGCCTGGCGCGGAGATCGGCTCGGGAACCTCGTGTACCGGCGGACCGCACGCAACTTCAACCCCGTCATGGCCGCGGCGGGACGGGTGACGATCGCGGAGGTCGAGGAGCTCGTCGAGCCTGGCGTGCTCGATCCGGATCGCGTCCACACGCCGGGCGTGTACGTGCAACGCATCGTCCTCTGCCCGAGCTGCGAGAAGCGGATCGAGCGCAGGACCGTCCGCGAAGGGAGGGCCTGAACGTGCCGCTCACGAGAGATCAGCTCGCCGCGCGCGCCGCCGAGGAGATCCGCGACGGCGACTACGTGAACCTCGGGATCGGGATGCCGACCCTGGTCGCGAACCACATCCCGGCCGGCCGGCGGGTCGTGCTCCAGTCCGAGAACGGGCTGCTCGGGATCGGGCCGTACCCGACCGAGGCGGAGGTGGACCCCGACCTCATCAATGCGGGGAAGGAGACCATCACGATGATCCCGGGCGCGGCGGTGTTCGACTCCGCCGAGTCGTTCGCCATGATCCGCGGCCGCCACGTCGACCTCGCGATCCTCGGCGGGATGGAGGTCTCCGCGACCGGCGACCTCGCGAACTGGGTCATCCCCGGCAAGATGGTGAAGGGGATGGGCGGGGCGATGGACCTCGTGCACGGCGCGAAGCGCGTCGTCGTGATCATGGAGCACGTGAACAAGCAGGGAGCGCCGAAGGTCCTGCGCCGGTGCACCCTCCCGCTCACCGGACGCGGCGTGGTGGACCGGATCATCACGGATCGCGCCACGTTCGACGTGACCACCCGCGGGCTCGTGCTGGTCGAGCTCGCCCCGGGGCACACCGTCGCCGACGTGCGCGCGACCACCGAGCCCGAGGTGCTCGTGTCCCTCGCGCTCGATACCGCCGCGAGCTGACCTGCACCGCGACGGCCCGGCCTGCGCGGCTTCACCGCGAGGCGGCGGCGCAGGGCGCTCGCGTCTAGAATCGCCGGATGGACCTCGGCATCCAAGGCAGGACCGCGCTCGTGTGCGCGGCGTCGAAGGGGCTCGGCAAGGGGTGCGCGGAAGCGCTCGCGGCCGAGGGCGTCCACCTCGTGCTCACGGCGCGCGGCCGGGACGCGCTCGAGGCGACCGCGGCCGAGCTGCGCGCGCGGCACGGCGTGCAGGTCGTCGCCGTCGCCGGCGACATCACGACCGAGGAGGGCCGGCGCGCCGCGCTCTCCGCGTGCCCCTCGCCCGACATCCTCGTGAACAACGCCGGTGGCCCACCCCCCGGCGACTTCCGCGACTGGGACCGCGACGCCTGGGTCGCCGCCCTCGAGGCGAACATGATCACCCCCATCCTCATGATGCGCGCGGTGGTGGACGGAATGGAGGCCCGAGGGTTTGGAAGGATCGTCAACGTCACGTCGGCCGCGGTGAAGAGCCCGATCCCGGAGCTCGGGCTCTCGAACGGCGCGCGCACCGGGCTCACCGGGTTCGTCGCGGGGCTCGCGCGCCGGACCGTCCGCCGGGGCGTCACCGTGAACAACCTCCTCCCCGGGCCGTTCGACACCGACCGCCTGCGCTCGAACCTCGAGTTCAATGCGCGCTCGGCGGGGAAGAGCTACGAGGAGGTCCGCCGCGCGCGGGCGGAGGCGAACCCGGCCGGCCGCTTCGGAGCGATCGAGGAGTTCGGCGCCGCCTGCGCCTTCCTCTGCAGCGCGCGCGCGGGGTTCATCACGGGGCAGAACCTCCTGCTCGACGGCGGGGCGTTCCCGGGCACGTTCTAGGAAGCCCGCCGCCACCGCGCCCGGCCACCCGCAGGGTGGGACGGCCAGCTCTCGGCCAACCGGGCGTGCCCTCCCCCGCTCCGGACGCAGCCCAGTCGAGGCGTGCCCGCGTGGCCGAACGGTGACACCGGCGCAATACGCTGCGCGCATGCGCGCTCTCCTCGTTCAGGCTCGCTCACCCACGACGTACTGGAGCTTCGAGCACGCGCTCCCGATCACCGGGAAGGCCGCGATCTACCCGCCGCTCGGGATCGCGACGCTCGCCGCGCTGCTGCCGTCCCGCTGGGAGCTCCGCCTTCGTGACCTCCACGTCGATCCACTCGACGATGCCGATCTCGAGTGGGCCGACGTCGTCCTCGTCTCGGGCATGCTCATCCAGGTCGAGTCCATGCGCGGCGTGCTGCGGCGCGCCCGCGCCACGGGCCGGCGCACCGTCGCGGGCGGGCCCGCCCCGACCACCGCGCCCGAGCTGTTCGACGAGGCGGACCACCTGTTCCGGGGGGAAGCGGAGGGGCGGCTCGAGCTCCTCGTGCGGGTGCTCGAGGCGCCCGCGGGGGACGCGCCGCGCCTCCTCTCGCCGGAGGGCGACGACCGGCCCGCCCTCGACCTCGCCCTCGTGCCGCGCTTCGACCTGCTCGATCTCTCGCGCTACGCGAGCCACGCGCTCCAGTACTCGCGCGGCTGCCCCTTCCAGTGCGAGTTCTGCGACATCATCGAGATCTTCGGGCGGGTGCCGAGGGTGAAGTCACCGGAGCAGGTCGTGGCAGAGCTCGACGCGCTCCGCGCGCTCGGAGCGAGGGGGACCCTCTTCTTCGTGGACGACAACTTCGTCGGCAACCGCCGCGCGGTCGCGCGGCTCCTGCCGGTGCTCCGCGCGCTGGCAGGAGCGGAACGGGTTCCCCTTCGTCTTCTGCACCGAGGCGAGCATCGATCTCGCGACGCACCCCGACCTCGTCACCGGGATGGTCGAGGCGGGGTTCGGCCAGGTCTTCCTCGGCATCGAGACTCCCTCCACCGAAGCGCTCGCGCAGGCCCAGAAGACCCAGAACCTCCGCATGCCGCAGGAGCAAGCGGTCGAGGAGCTGACCCGCGCCGGGCTCGAGGTCTACGCCGGGTTCATCGTCGGCTTCGACAGCGACCGTCCCGACATCTTCGAGAGGCAGCTCGCGTTCATCTCCGGCCTGCCCATCGCGCGGGCGATGGTGGGGCTCCTGATGGCGCTGCCGGGGACCCAGCTCTGGCGGCGGCTCGAGCGCGAGGGGCGTCTGCGCGGAGCGCCCACCGGCGACCAGTTCAACCGGCCGAACTTCGTCCCCGGCATGGACGAGCGCACCCTGCTCGTCGGGTACCGGCGCCTGCTCGCGGCGCTCCATTCTCCCGAGGCGTACTTCCGCCGCTGCGCGCTCCACCTCGACATGGTGCCGATCCGGCGCGGGGCCGTCGCGCAGAGCGTGGGCGACGGATCGCTCGGGACGCTCTGGCGCGCGGTGTGGCGCCTCGGCATTCGCGGCCGGCGCCGACGGCTCTTCTGGCGCCTCGTCGCGCGCGCCCTCCGTCGCGGGAAGGACCTCCTGCCGCGGGCCGTCACGTTCGCGATCGTGGGCGAGAGCCTCATCCGCTACACGGGCGAGGTCGTGCTCCCGCGCATCGACGCCGCCCTCTCGGCCCTGGATGCGCCCGCCGGCGCCGGCCCTGCCGAAGCCAGCGGCGGAACCTATGTGCCGGTGAGCGACCGCGGGCCCGCGACGGCCCTGGCGAGCGCGTTGGCCAGCTCCGCGCACACGTAGGGCTTCTGCACGAACTCCCGCGCGCCTTCCTGGAGGAGCTCCTCGGCGCCCCCGTTCCTCGTGAAGCCGGAGCTGATCACGACGCGAAGGTCCGGGTACCGCAGCCGCATCTCCCGGAAGCAGCGGCGGCCGTCCATGCCGGGCATCGCGAGGTCGAGGATCACCGCCGCGGGCGCGGCCGGCTGCGTCGCGAGCCACGCGAGCGCCTCCTCTCCGCCGGAGGCGAGCGCCGGCTCGAACCCGAGCGTCCGCAACATCGTGTCCACGGTGCGCCTCACGATCTCCTCGTCGTCGACCACGAGCACGATCCCGCTGCCCCGCGGCAAGGCCGTCGCAGGCGGCGCGCACGGCTCCGCGGAGCTCTCGACCACGGGCAGGTAGACCGTGAAGCACGTCCCGACGCCCTCCTCGCTCTCGACCCTGATCGCGCCCCGGTGCCCGTTCACGATCCCGTAGGCGGTCGCGAGCCCGAGCCCGGTCCCCCGCCCCTCCTCCTTCGTCGTGAAGAAGGGCTCGAAGATGCGCTCGAGGTGGGCTCGCGGGATCCCGACCCCGGTGTCCTTCACGGACAGGACGACGTGCCGTCCGCGCCCCAGCCTGAGCTCCGGCACCGCGCCCTCGCCGCCGACGTCCGCGACGGCCGTCTCCAGGGTGAGCGTTCCGCCGGCGGGCATCGCGTCGCGCGCGTTCACGGCGAGGTTCAGGACGACCTGCTGGAGCTGGCCGGGATCTCCGAGCACGTGGTGCTGGAGCGCCGAGAGACGCCGCTCGACCTGGATCGTCTTGTCGAACGTGCGGGCGAGGAGCGCAGCCACCTCGTCCACGACGGCGTGCAGATCGACCGGGACCTGGCGGTGGCTGCCGAGCCGCGCGAACGCGAGCAGCTGCCGCGTGAGGTCGGCGGCGCGGTGCGCGGCCTGCGAGATCGTCCGGGCCGCCTCCTCGTTCACGCTGCCCGAGGCGGCCTCGCCGGCGAGGATGTCCGCGTAGCCGAGGATCCCGACGAGCAGGTTGTTGAAGTCGTGCGCGATCCCGCCCGCGAGCAGCCCGACCGCCTCGAGCTTCTGCGAGTGGCGCTGCGCCTCCTCGGCGCGCCGCTGCTCCTGGTGGGCGACGACCAGCTCGGCCGTGCGGGCCGCCACCTCGCGGCGGAGCGTCTCCGGCAGGCTCGTCGTGCGATAGGCGAGCGCCGCTGCGAGCAGCGCGATGAGGAACGCGGAAGCGTGGAGCACGGGGGGCGAGGTCGACGCGCTCCACCCGCCCGCGGCGCGACGCCGAGCGTCCACGTCTGCCCAGGAAGCTCGACGTGACACGTTCACCGGGTCCGCGAACGCTCTCTCGCCCAACCGTGCCGACGCCACGAGCGCGCCCGGTACCCCGGCGGCGCCCTCGCGATACAGCTCGTAGTCGAACCCGGCGTCCACCAGGCCCGTGATCCGGCTCTGCTCGAGCAGGACGGGGAGGCGCACGATGGCGCTCGCGAGGCCCCAGGGGCGAGCGCCGGGGCCTTCCCCGACGACCACCGGGACGCGCCACGCGAACGCCGCGCCGCCCTGGACGAGCTCGAACGGCCCGTACAGCAGGGGTCGGCGCGTGTCGCTCACGGTGCGGGAGTAGCTGCCGTGGACCGGGTGATGGAGAAGGTCGAGCCCGATCGCGGACTCGTTGCCGGCGAGCGGCCACGTGCGGCTGATGACGTCGCCCTCCGCGAGCTGGAGGATCACCGTCCCGCTGCTCAGGTCGAGCAGACGGGACACCACCTCGTCGAGCTGGCCCTGCGAGGCGCCCGCCGCGACCATCGCGGCGAGCGTCGAAGCCGCCCCGAAGGACCGCTCGAACTCCCGCTCGATCGCGAACGCCGACGCGCGCGCCAGATTACCCGCGCCCTGGCGGCGATCGGCGAGGTCGCGACGATCGACGTAGCTCACGGCGAGCGCGCCCGCCATCAGCGTCACCGAGAAGACGGCGCCGGCCACGAAGAGAGCGCGACGTTGCATGATCCCCCTCGATCATCTTTCACGACCCGGCCGGTGGAAGCAAACACCGCTCGATTCACGCCGGAACGGCGCGGTCGGATCGGAGGGTCGGCGCGCCTCCGGGGGTGCCGAACCGCGGCAAGCGGCCGCAGACGGGCGCTGACGGGATCACCGTCCGCCGACGACCTCGAGGTGATCCGGGTGGCGCGCCGGTTCGAGCCCGTCGCGCCGCGCCGGCGTCAGGCCGGGATCCCCTCGAAGAGGACGCTCGAGAGGTACCGCTCGCCCGCGTCGGGGAGCACCACCACGATGAGCTTGCCGCGCGAGGCGGGCCGCTGCGCGACCCTCACCGCCGCCGCGGCCGCCGCGCCGGAGGAGATGCCGGCGGTGATGCCCTCCTCCTTGTGGAGGCGTCGCGCCATGTCGACCGCCTCGTCGTTCGTGACCGTCACGACCTCGTCCACGAGCGAGAGGTCGAGCACGTCGGGCTTGAAGCCCGCGCCGATGCCCTGGATCTTGTGCGGCCCCGGCTTCGGCGTCTCGCCGTTCCGGATCGCGGTGAGGACCGGCGAGTGGGTCGGCTCCACCGCGACGGAGAGGATCGCCCTGCGGCGCTCCTGCTTCAGATACCGCGAGATGCCGGTGAGCGTCCCGCCGGTCCCCACGCCCGAGACGAGGATGTCGATCTTGCCGTCGGTGTCGTCCCAGATCTCCGGGCCCGTGGTGCGGAAGTGCACGTCGGGGTTCGCCGGGTTCTTGAACTGCTGCGGCATGAAGTACTTCGCCGGATCGCTCGCGACGATCTCCTCCGCCTTCGCGATCGCGCCGGGCATCCCCTTCGCCCCCTCGGTGAGCACGAGCTCGGCGCCGAACGCCCGCAGCATCCGCCGGCGCTCGACCGACATCGTCTCGGGCATGGTGAGGACGATCGGGTACCCGCGCGCGGCGGCGACGAAGGCGAGGGCGATGCCGGTGTTGCCGCTCGTCGGCTCGACGATGGTGCGCGCGCGGGAGCCGGGCACGAGGATCCCGTCCCGCTCCGCCGCCGCGATCATCGCAGCGCCGATGCGGCACTTCACCGAGTAGGCCGGGTTCCGTCCCTCGATCTTCGCCACCACGGTCGCCTCCGCACCTCCGGTGACACGGCCGAGGCGCACGAGCGGGGTGTTCCCGATGCTGAGGCTGTTGTCGGCGTGGATGCGTGCCATGCGGTGTTCCTCCGGGCGCCGGTCCCTCCCGGCGTCCCACCCGTATCCGTTTTGGCGGATGCCATGTCAAGCCGTCCGTCGTCCGCTTGACAGGAGCTTCGTCCGCCATCTAGGATGGCTTCACGATGCGCGACGACCCCAGCGAACGCACCCGCCGGCCTCCGCCTCGCGCCCGCCCGGCGCCGTGCGCCTGTCGCGAGCCGGCGCTGCCCGCGCGAATGTGCGGTTGAGCGCCGGCGCTACCCACTTCCTCCATCTCACGCGGCGGTCCGCCCCGGCCGCCGGATCGCGCGCACGCCACGCCCCTGCTCTCGAGGGACTCCGCTCCATGTCGAACCCAGCTCCCACCCTGCTCCCCCCGCGTCGCGTCGAGGACACCCGGGCGGCGATCGTCCAGCAGCGGGGTGTGCTGTGAGTGCGCTCGTTCCGCTGTTCGTGAAGCTCGCCGGGCGCGACGTCCTCGTGGTCGGCGGCGGCGCGATGGCCGCCGTCCGGGTCCGGCAGCTCGCGGAGGCCGGCGCCCGCGTCACCGTCGTCGCGCCGGCGGTGCGGGAGGACGTCGCGGCCTCCGCGGCGGTCGTCCACCGCCGGGGGTTCCGCGCCACCGACCTCGACGGCGCCTGGTTCGCCGTCGCGGCGGCGACGCCGGACGTGAACCGGGAGGTCGCGGCGGCCGCCGAGGCGCGCCGGATCCTCGTGAACGCGGTCGACGACCCGGAGACCGCCACGGCCTACACCGGGGCGGTGGTCCGCCGGGGCGACGCGACCATCGCGATCTCGACAGGGGGGCGCGCGCCCGCGCTGGCCGCCCTCCTCCGCGAGGCGCTCGACGCGGTGCTGCCGCGCGAGCTCGACGCCTGGATCTCCGCCGCCGAGGCGGAGCGGCCGGCCTGGAAGCGCGAGGGCGTTCCGCTCGCGACCCGCCGTCCGCTGCTCCTCCGCAAGCTGAACGCGCTCTACGCGTCCGAGCCCGCCGCATCCGGGGCCGCGCCGGTGCCGCCGGGGTTCGTGTCGCTGGTCGGGGGCGGCCCGGGCGACCCCGGGCTCCTCACGCGCCGCGCCGCCGAGCGGCTCGCCTCCGCCGACGTCGTCCTCTACGACGCGCTCGTCGATGCCGAGGTGCTCCGGCTCGCGCCGCGCGCGCACTGCTTCTACGTCGGGAAGCGCTCGGGACGGCCGAGCGTGTCGCAGCGCGCGATCGAGCGGCTCCTCGTCCGCGCCGCACGGCAGGGAAAGCGCGTCGTGCGCCTGAAGTGCGGCGACCCGTTCGTCTTCGGGCGCGGTGGCGAGGAGGTCCAGGCGCTCGCGGCCGCCGGCGTGCCGTTCGAGGTCGTGCCCGGAGTGTCGTCGGCGATCGCCGCTCCCGCGCTCGCCGGCATCCCGGTGACGCACCGGGGGCTCGCCGCCGGCGTTCGCGGTCGTGTCGGGGCACCACGCGGCGACCTACGGTCCGATCCTCGACGGCCTCGCGCCCGGCCTCGCTCACCCTCGTCGTCCTGATGGGCGTCGCGGAGCGCGGCGCCATCGCCGCGCGGCTCGTCGCGCGCGGGTGGTCTCCCGAGACGCCCGCGGCGGTCGTCCTCGGCGCCTCGAGCGCGGGCTCGTTCACGTGGACCGGTCCGCTGCGCGAGCTCGCCGCTGCGCCGCTCCCCGTCGCGACCGAGCTCCCCGGCACCCTCGTCGTCGGCGCGGTCGCTGCGCTGGCGCTCACCCACCCGCGCGGCGAGCAGGCCGTGCACGACGTGCGCCCCCTCACCGCGGAGCGCGCCTGAAAGGCCACCCCATGCCGACCTCCCACGACACGAGCGGGCTCCGCACCCGCGACGGCTACGCCGACCCCCGCGAGATCGACCAGTTCGTCGAGACGCTCGGGCAGTTCGAGCGGCGCGAGATCGACGCCGACCAGTGGCGCGCGTACCGCGTCGTCCGCGGCGCGTACTCGCAGCGCCAGGACGGCGTCCACATGCTGCGGATCAAGCTCCCGCAGGGCGTCGCGGACGCCGCCCAGCTCCGCGCGCTCGCCGAGGTCGCCGCCCGGTACTCGCGCGGCTACGGGCACCTCACCACCCGCCAGAACTTCCAGGTCCACTTCGTGCGGCCGGCCGACCTCGAGCCGGCGCTGCGGCGGCTCGCCGACGCCGGCATCACGACGTCGGGCGCGGGCGGGAACGCGGTGCGGAACGTCGTCGCCTGCCCGCTCGCCGGCGTCGCGGTGGACGAGGCGTTCGACGTGACCCCGTACGCCGACGCCGTCACTCGCCACTTCCTGCGCCACCCGCTCGCCTCGTCGCTGCCGCGAAAGTTCAAGATCGCCTTCGAGGGCTGCGCGGACGACCACGTCGCGACGCCGATCCAGGACCTCGGCTTCCGCGCCCGGATCGCCGTCGAGGGCGGCGTGCCGCGACGCGGGTTCGCCGTCACCGTCGCGGGCGGGACCTCCTCGCTCTGCACCTCGGGCACCCCGCTCGCCGCGTTCGTCCCCGCGGCCGAGACCCTCGCCGTGGCCGAGGCGGTGCTCCGCGTCTTCCACGCGCGGGGCGACCGCGTGAACAAGCAGCGAAACCGGCTCAAGTTCCTCGTGCGCGAGCTCGGGTTCGAGAAGTTCCGGACGCTGTTCGAGGACGAGCTCGTCCGCGTGCGCGCCGCCGGGATCCCCGTGCTCCCGTTCGATCCGGATCGCGCGCCCGAGGAGGCGCCCCCCACCCACACCCGCCCGGCTGCGCCGACCCCGGAGCAGCTCGCGGCCCGCCTCGCCGCCGCCCCGCCGCGCGGGCCCGGCGAGCCTCCCGCGATCACGAGCACCCTCGCCCCCTCCGCGGACGCGCTCGCGCGCTTCCTCGCGACGAACGTCCGTCCCCAGCGCCAGGCCGGGTACTCCGTCGTGCGCGTCTCGCTCCCGCAGGGCGACGTCTCCGCCGCCCAGCTCGAGGCCGCGGCGGAGCTCGCGGTCGCGTTCGGCGAC
The DNA here is from genome assembly GCA_963736795.1 of uncultured delta proteobacterium. Lineage (GTDB taxonomy): Bacteria > Myxococcota > Myxococcia > Myxococcales > Anaeromyxobacteraceae > Anaeromyxobacter. The sequence goes on from CAVTRF010000016.1 coordinate 88,559, forward strand.
GGCGCGATCCGGTTCACGAGCGGAGGGAACGTGCTCCTCCGCTGGGTCCGGACCGCCGACGCCCCCGCGCTCCACGCGCGGCTCGCAGCCGCGGGGCTCGCCCGCGAGGGCGCCGGCAGCGCCGCGGACGTCGTCGCCTGCCCGGGCGCCGACGCTTGCCGGCTCGCGGTGACGCGCACGCGGGGGATCGCGCGCCTCGTCGAGGAGCGCGTACGCGCGCTCGGCGACGCCGCGCTCTCGGCCACGCTCCCCGTGCACGTGTCCGGGTGCCCGAACGGCTGCAGCCAGCACCACCTCGCGGCGATCGGCCTCCAGGGCAGCGCGCGGAAGCTCGCCGGGCGGGCGGTCCCGCAGTACTTCGTGCTCGTCGGCGGCGGGGTCGGCGACGGCGTCGCCTCCTTCGGGAAGCTCGCCGGGAAGGTGCCGGCGCGGCGCGTGCCGGAGGCGGTGGCGGGGCTCGTCTCGCTGTACCTCGCCGAGCGGCGTCCGGGCGAGCTGGCCGGACCGTTCTTCGCGCGGTCGCTCGAGCGCGCGAAGGCGGTCGTCGCGCCGTTCGAGGAGCTCCGCGTCGACGACGCCCAGCCCGCGGACTTCGTCGAGCCGGGCTCGACGGAGGACTTCCGCCCGGACACGCTCGAAGGGGAGTGCGCGGCGTAGTCGCCGCGGGGGTCCTCACGCGAGCAGCAGCCGCTCGATCCGTTCGAGCGGGACGGGCTTCGCGACGTGTTCGTCGAACCCCGCCTCCGCCGCGCGGCGCTGGTCCTCCGGGAGCGCGTACCCGGTGAGCGCGACGAGCTTCGTCGAGGCGAGGGTCGCGTCCGAGCGGATCGAGCGCGCGACCTCGTAGCCGTCCATCCCGGGCAGCCCGATGTCGCACAGGATGATCTCCGGCCTGAGCGCGCGCGCCTGCGCGACGCCCTCCACGCCGTCGCGCGCGAGCACGACCTCGTGTCCCTCCATCCGGAGCACCTCGCAGAGCGTCTCGCCCGCGTCCAGGTTGTCCTCGATGACGAGGACGCGGCGGGCGCGAGGCGCCGCGGAGCGCGCCGCGGTCACGTGCGGCGCCTCCCCCGCGTCCAGGTCGAGGGGGAGCCGGACGGTGAACTCGGACCCGAGCCCGCTCCCGGCGCTCCGCACCTCCACCGTCCCCCCGTGCATCTCCACGAGGGCCTTCACGAGCGAGAGCCCGAGCCCGAGCCCTCCCCGGCTGCGGTGCAGGGTCTTCTCCGCCTGCGTGAACGGCTCGAACAGGCACCCGAGCATCTCCGGCGAGATGCCGATCCCGGTGTCCGCCACCCGGATGCTCGCGGAGGCGCCCTCGCGCTCGACGGTCACCGTGATGCGCCCGCCCGGGTCCGTGAACTTCTCGCCGTTCTGGAGCAGGTTCGACACGACCTGCGCGATGCGGGTGTGATCGGCGTGCACCGGCAGCGGCCCGGGCCCGAGGTCCGCGTCGAGCGAGATCTCGCGCGCGGCGAGGAGCCGGCGGTGGTCCTCGACCGTGCGCTCGACCACCTCGACGAGGTCGAAGCGGCTGCGCTGCAGCTGGATCTTTCCGCGCGAGATCCGGGTGACGTCGAGGAGATCGTCGACGAGCCGGGCGAGGTGGTCCACCTGCCGCGCGATCACGGCCTTCGCCCCGCTGGCCTGCTCGCCTCCCGCGGGCGCGCGGTCGAGCAGGTAGAGCGCGTTGCGGATGGGCGCGAGTGGATTGCGCAGCTCGTGCGAGAGGACGCCGAGGAACTCGTCCTTGCGACGGTCGGTGTCGCGGAGGTTGCGCTCGCTCTCCCGGAGGGCGTCCTCCGCCTTCGTCCGGAGCCGCTCCTGCTCGATGGAGTCGAGCGCGTACGACACGTCCGCGCAGAGCGCCTCGAGCAGCTTGATCTGCTCCGGGGTGAAGGCGCCGGCACCGACCGCGTACAGCGTGAGCGCGCCGATCACCCGCCCCTGCCGGTGCAGCGGGAACGCTGCGGACGCGCGCAGCCCATGGCGGAGCGCCGGCGCACGCCACGGCGAGGTCCGAGGGTTGCGATCGAAGTCGTCGTTGATCACCGGGCGGTCCTCGCGCACGCAGGTGCCCGTCGGACCGTTTCCGAGCTCGCCGTCCACCTCCACCCTGATCTCCCGGAGGTAGTCCGCGGCGGGGCCCCGACACGCGACCGGCGCGATCTCGCGGCCACGAACGAGGCCGATCCACACGAGCGGGAGACCTCCCTGCTGCATGATGATCCGGCACACGTCCTCGTACAGGGACCGCTCGTCGCGGGTCCGGACGATCGCCTCGTTCACCTCGCTCAGGATGGCGTAGAGCCCGGTGAGGACCGCCAGCTCCTCGTCTGCGCGCTTCAGGTCGTGGATGTCGGTCGCGGTGCCGATCCAGCGGACCTCCCCCGCCTCGCTCCGGGTCACCGTGCTGCGGGTGAGGAACCAGCGGTACACGCCGTCGTGCCGTCGCAGCCGGTGCTCGCACGCGAACCCCGTCCCCGCCCGCGTCGCGGCCCTCCAGCACTCCGCGACGCGACCCCGATCGTCGGGGTGGACGAGCTCCATCCGCTCCTGGGCGGCGCGGCCGCCGCCACCCGTGTAGTCGGTCCACGACGGGTTCAGGTAGGACGCGTTCCCCTCGGCGCCCGCGACCCAGACCAGCTGCGGCATCGCCTCGGCGAGGCCCCGGAACCGCGACTCGCTGTCGCGCAGCGCCTGGCGGTCCCGCTCGTGTCGCAGGGCGCTCTCCGCGAGGTCGGCGATGAACCGCGCGAGCGCCCGGTCGTACTCGACGACGTCCTCGACCGAGCGCCGGCTGAAGGAGGGGACCCGGTCCAGCGCCGCCAGGTACGAGTCCTGGTCGAACCCGAACGCGCGCGCCTGGCGCATGAAGAACCCGCGATCGGGCGACTCCCCTTCGTAGAAGAACTGCCCCAGGAACAGCGTCGCGACGTGCTCGCCGGAGACGACGATCGGGACGCCGATGTCGCGCAGGCCGTTCTTGCAGGTGTACTCGCACGCGGCGGACTCGGACAGGTGGTCCTTGATGTACTCGTCGCTCTCGCGGCAGCGGCGGGCGGAGTCCGGGTGCACCCGGTGGAACTGGGTGCAGATGTCCTGCCATCCGCGCCCGACGAGCACCGCGCCGTCGTGGGCATCGATGATGCCGAGGGGCATGCCGTTCGCGACGAAGTTCGCGTCGGCGAGCTTCTGGACGATGGCCATGTCGAGCAGCTCGGGGAGCCGCATCCTCAACCCTCCGCGCGCGACTTTACACCTCCCGTGGTACTGGGAGGCCCTACCCCGCACGGGGGCCGGCGGGGGGCCGTGTCCCCGCCCGGATGGCCGTCACGCTGCCGTCATTTCGTCCGCCGGTTCGCCCGGGCGCCGCCCCGCGCGAGGGAGCACACAAACGTAAAAGCCCGGCCTCGAGAGGCCGGGCTTTCAGAGCGACTGGAGTGTCGCGACGGGCGCGAGTTAGGCGACCGGGCGGACGTTCGCCGCCTGCAGGCCCTTGGGGCCCTTCGTCACGTCGAACTCCACCTTCTGGCCCTCGGCGAGGGAGCGGAACCCGTCGGCCTGGATCGCAGTGTGGTGGCAGAAGACATCCTCGCCGCCATCAGTCTGCGTGATGAAGCCGAACCCCTTCGCGTCGTTGAACCACTTCACGGTACCGGAAGCCATTGCTGTAGGTGCTCTTTTCTCTCTGTGAACGCGTGGCAGTGAGTGCCGCGCGCGAACTTCTTCCCTCCCGGAGCGGGAGAGGAGTGACGGTTTAGTCGAACGGCGCGAAGAAGTCGAGCGGGGGGCCCCAGATTCCCCGACGGCGGGGCCCTGCCGAGCGCGCCAGCGCGGCCGGTGGTATACGAAGGTCACCCTGCGGACGCCGCCGGGCTCTCCACGCCGCCGTGAGCGACACGGCGGGACTCCACCTGCGCCACCCTTCGCCCCACGCCGCCCCCTGCGCGCCGCCACGGTGCGCGGGTGCGACCTGTGCGCGGACGCCTGGTCGCCGAGCGAAAAGAGCGGACATGAGCAGCCTCGAGAACGGAATGCTGGTGCAGCACGCGTCGCTGGGGGCCGGCAAGATCGTCGCGCTCGACTCCAAGGCGGTCCACGTCTTCTTCGCCACGAGCGGCGGACGCTTCGCGACGAAGCTGCGGCTCCCGATGGCGCTCTCGTTCCTCGCCCCCGCCGCGGGCCCGAACGCCTGGCTCTCCGCCCTCACGGGGTTCGCGCTCGACGCGAAGTCCGGACGGTACGGTCGCGCGGGCGCCTGGCTCTCGCACGCCGACGCCGTCGCGCGGTTTCTCGAGTCGTTCCCGCTCGGGTTCTCCGATCCCAAGTACGTCGAGGACGGCAAGGAGCGCTCGACCCGGTGGCGGCGCGCGCACGAGGCCTACGTCGAGACGCTCGGGAACGGCGAGGGCGAGCGCCTCCTCGCGGCGGGCGACGTCGCCGCGCTCGTCGACCGGACCCTGAAGGTCGAGCGGCGCATCCGCGCGCTGCACCGCGACGCGGAGAAGACCTCGTTCGAGGAGGGCCTCGGAAACCCCGCCGCCGCCCAGGCGTTCTTCACGGCGCTGTTCGACCTCCTCTCGACGGACGCCCCCGAGCAGCCCCGCTTCGAGGCGCTCGCGGCGGCGGTCGCCGCGCTGGCGCCCGACGCGGCGCGCGAGTCCGGCTGGCCGGTCGTCACCCTCCTGCCGTTCATCGCGCGGCCGGACCTCCACATGCTGCTCCGCCCCCGCTTCGCGTGCGACGTGGCGCAGCGGCTCGGGCTCGAGCTCGCCTACGACGCCGAGCCGAACTGGGCGACCTACTCGGCCCATCTCGCGTCCGCCGACCTGCTGCTCGAGAAGCTGCGCCCGCTCGGCGCGCGCGATCACGTGGACGTCGAGGCGTTCATGCACGTCGCGACCGCGAAGCAGTCGCGCCCGAAGGCACAGCCGCCCACCGAGGTCGAGCCGCAGCTCGCGACGTGATCCGGTCCGACCCGCAGCCCTGGGAGACGCGCCCATGACGGTGACAGAGCTCCTCTCCGAGCTGCAGCGACGGCTGACCGACGCCGTCCAGACCTGGGCGCCCGGGACGCGCGGCGCGTGGTGCCGCAAGCAGCGCCGACACCTCGGTGAGCGCGGCGGGCAGGTGGTGTGGGTGCGCGGCGAGTCCGTCGAGTGGGCGGAGTGGGGCGCGCGCCACGGCTACTTCGAGGTGCAGTACATGGACGGGTTGGCCTACCTCCGCGCGGTTGGCGCGCCGATGGTCTGACCCGCCGACCGGAGGGGACAGGTTGAAGGACACGGAGCCACGGAAGGGCACGGCGGTCGCCATGCCCCGCAGGAAGTCGATCGCGCTCGTCGCGCACGACAACAAGAAGGCCGATCTGCTCGAGTGGGCGCGCTACAACCGCGGCTCGCTCGCGAAGCACGACCTCTTCGGCACCGGCACGACCGGCAAGATGGTGGCGGACGCGCTCGGCGAGCTCGAGGTCCAGCTGCTGCTCTCGGGGCCGCTCGGTGGCGACCAGCAGATCGGCGCGATGATCGCCTCCGGCGAGCTCGACGCGCTCATCTTCTTCTGGGACCCGCTCGAGCCGCAGCCGCACGACCCCGACGTGAAGGCGCTCCTGCGCATCGCGGTGCTCTACAACATCCCGACTGCATGCAACCGGGCGAGCGCGGACTTCGTCATCTCGTCACCGCTCATCCTCGAGGAGTACGAGCGGATCGTGCCGGCCCACGAGGTCGGGCAGCGCCGCCGCAGGTAGTCACGTCGCCGCGCCGCCCGCGGTCGCTCGCCGGCCCGCGCCGTGTCGCATCGGGCCCTGCCCGGGGTCGTGGCGCGGGCGCCGCGCAGTCTCCCACCCGCGCGGTCGGACGCGATTGGCAGATCCCGGGCGCGAACCGTGCTCGTCCAATCACCGAGCGCGCTCCGGAATGGTCGCGCGCGCCGCCTGCCGGACCCGTCGGTGAGCCTCGCGTCCCCGCGGCGGGACTTCGTCGCGCGCGCGCCCCACGTGAAAGCGAGCGAGGGCTCGCTGCCCGTGCAAGGCCCGCCGGTCGCCATGCGCCACCACGCAGCGCAGGTTATCAACCGTGGCGGAGACACCACGACCGCAGCCTGCGACCCGGAGCAATCCCGCTCCCTCACCGGCCGCCGAGGGACAACAGATGGCGATGGACGCTCTATCCGCGGTTTCACTGGTTCACTTCTACGACACGCGCACCCACCAGATCCTGTGCGGGGTGCGAGGGTCCGATCACCGCTCTACGAAGCACTCCCGCGGCGTGACCTGCCACGCGTGCGTCCGGCTCCTCGGGGAGCGCCCCGACGTGTTGCCCGAGCACGCCGAGGCGCCGACCGGCCACGCAGCGTCGTAGCGCGCGCCGCGACTCACCCGATCGAGCGGCCGAGCTGCTCCGGCTCCGCGGAGCATCGGAGAGGGCTCGCGTGTTCGGTTCGCGCATGAACCGCTCGCGCGTGACGTCGGTGTAGCACCCGGCGCGGAGCGCGCGCGCCCGGACCGCGATGGCGGCGCCCGGTATTTACCCGGCGCCCCTTTTCCCCCCTGCGCGCCGGGGGTACAAGGTTCGAATGTCCGACGCCCGAAAGCAGTCACTGTACTTCCCGGAGGAGATGCTCCGGCAGATGCAGGAGGAGGCGATCCGGCAGGATCGCTCGCTCTCCTGGGTCGTGCAGCACGCGTGGCGGCTCGCCCGCGAGCGGATCGGGAAGCTCCCCGCGAGCGGCGTCGCCGCGCCCGCGCCGGCCGCAGCCCCCGCCGCGCCCGCGAACCCCGCCCGCAATCACGGATAGCGCTGCAGGTGGCCGTCACCGGGTGGAAGCGCGTGAGGCGCGCCGCACGGGCGGCAGTGATCGTCTCGTTCGTACGCGTCCTCTCGCTCATGCCGCTCGGGCTGGGGCTCGCGCTCGGCGGCGCGATCGGGCGGCTGGGTTGGCTCCTCTCCTCGCGCATGCGCAGGGACATGCGCGAGAGCCTCGCGACCGCGTTCCCGGAGAAGAGCGCGGCGGAGCGCGACGCCATCGCCCGCGCGAGCCTCGTGCACCTCGGGCGGATCGGCGGCGAGCTCGTCACGATGCGGAGCTGGGTCTCCCGGATGGACGAGTACGTCCACGCGCCGCCCGAGACCCTCGCGACGCTCGAGCGGGCCGTCGCCCGGGGCAAGGGCATCGTCCTCGTCCTCGGGCACATCGGGAACTGGGAGCTCACCTGCCGGGTGTCGCGTCACGTGCTGCCGAACGCGGTGATCGCGAAGCGCAGCTGGCACCCACGCATCGACGAGATGGCGGCGCGCTCCCGCGTGGTCAACCAGGTGGAGACCTTCTGGCGTGACGATCCCGCGACCGCCCGCGCCATGCTGAGGCTGTTCAGGCAGGCGGGCACGCTCGGCATCCTCATCGATCAGGACATTCGCGACGTGCAGAGCGTCTTCGTGCCGTTCTTCGGACGGCCCGCGCGCACCCCGCGCGCCGCCGCCGACCTCGCGCTGCGCTTCGGCGCGACCGTCCTCGTCGTCGCCTGCCACCGCCGCGGCCCGCGGGCCGGCGACGGCCACCACCTCGAGGTCCTGGAGGTGCCGTACGAGCCGGCCCCCGCGGATCGCGAGGCGGAGGTGATCCGGCTCACCGCCGCCTGCGTCGCCCTGCAAGAGGCGGCGATCCGCCGCCATCCGGACGAGTGGGTCTGGATGCACCAGCGCTGGAAGTCGTCGCCGGACTAGCGCCCCCGCTGTGCCGGGGGCGTGACCCGGACCGTCACACCCCGCGTCGGTCCGTGATCGCCCCGGTCACGTCGCGCGCCAAGCGGCGCGGGTCGCGCACCGGCGACCTCCGGCGATCCCTTCGTGCGCAGGGCTTTCCGACGGCCCGCGTCTCCCCGCGGCGGCTGGCACGCCGGCTGCTATGTGGGGTCTTGCCGCCTCTCCACCGATCCCTGGAGCGATCTCATGCGCTGGACGCCGCGAAAGACCATGCTGATCCTGGCGCTCGCCGCGCCGCTCGCGAGAGCGAGCGCCGCGCCGGACGCCGGCGGCCCGCCCGCGCTCCCGACCGATCCCGCGCTCGCGGAGCTCATCGCGCAGAGCCTCGCGACACGCCCCGAGCTCCGGCAGGCCCAGGCGGTCGTGCGGGCCGAGCGGGAGCGGGTCCCGCAGGCGGGCGCGCTGCCCGATCCCGTCCTCTCGCTCGGCATCCAGAACGACGGCTTCGGCGAGATCATGATCGGCAAGATGGAGACGAGCTTCTACCAGGTGATGCTCAGCCAGACGCTGCCCTGGCCGGGCAAGCGCGGCCTGCGCACCGAGGTCGCCCGCATCGCGGCGGACGAGGCCGGCGCGTCGGCCGCCCGCGCCCGGCTCTCGACGGAGGCGGACGTCCGGCGCGGCTACACGGACCTCCTCTCCGCGCGCGACCGGCTCGGCCTCGTGAAGCAGCTCGAGGAGATCTGGCAGTCGTCGGCCGGGCTCGCGCGGGCGCGTTACGAGTCCGGGGAGGGCGCCCAGTCCGACGTCCTGCGCGCGCAGCTCGAGCTCAACCGGCTGCGCCAGCGCCGCTTGGCCGTGGAGGCGCAGGAGCGCGCGGCGGCGCAGGGGCTGAACCGGCTCCGCGGCCACCCGCTCGACGAGCCGATCGCCACCGCCGCGAGCCTGCGAACGCTCGAGCTCCCCGCGCTCCCGGCGAGCGACGCGGCCGTCGCCGACGCGCTCGCGCGCAGCCCGGAGCTCGCGCAGGCGAGCCTCGGCGCGGCGCGGGCCGGCAAGGCCGCCGCGCTCGCGCGGCGCGATCGCTTCCCGGACCTCAGCGTGAACGCCGGCGTGATGCCGCGCGGACAGCTCGATCCGATGTGGCTCGCCGGGATCTCCTTCGGGCTGCCGGTGTGGTCCGGGCGCAAGCAGAGCCGCGCGGTGGCCGAGAACGAGGCGCGGTCCGACGCGAGCCAGCGGGGCGCCGAGGCGATCGAGCAGGTGCTGCGGCTCCGGGTCGCCGAGCGGGGCACCGCGTACGCCGCGCTCGCCGAGACGATCCGGCTCTTCCGGGAGGGGCTGCTCGTGCAGTCGCGCGCCACCTCCCAGAGCACGCTCGCGCAGTACCGCGTCGGCAAGGTGACGTTCGCGTCGGTGCTCGAGGCGAACGCGGGCTACATCGCGGACGAGGAGAGCTTCCTCGCCGCCGTCGCCGAGGCACAGCGGATCGCCATCGCCGCCGCGGAGGTGAGCCTCGACCCCGTGGGGGCTTCGGGCGGGGCGGCCATGGGCGGGGCGGCCGTGCCAGGCGCCGGCGCCTCGGGCGGGATGGGCGCGGCTCCGGCCGCGGCGGCAGCGGCTTCGCCCTCGGCCTCGACCGCCGGCGGAATGTGACCAGGAGAACACGATGACCACCGAGAGCCGCAGCGCGTCCCCTTCCCCCCGCCGCACCTTCGGCGCGCCGAGCCTCGCGCTCGCCGTCGTGCTGAGCGCCGTGCTCGCGGGCGGCGGCAGCTGGCTCCTCGCGCGCGGAGGCGATCGACACGATCACCGCGGCGACGCCGGCGGCGGATCCGGCGCGGCCGCGGAGGTGAAGGAGCAGTGGCAGTGCCCCATGCACCCCTCCATCGTCCAGGATCACCCGGGCGACTGTCCCATCTGCGGCATGAAGCTCGTGAAGGTGGCGAGCGCCGGCGCGGCGGGTGCGCAGCCCGCGGCGGGCTCCGCGAGCGCGCAGCCCGAGCAGTGGCAGTGCCCCATGCACCCGTCCATCGTCCAGGACCACCCGGGCGACTGCCCGATCTGCGGCATGAAGCTCGTCAAGGTGGAGGGCGCCCGCGGCGGCGCCGGCGCGGCGGCTCCCGAGGGCATGTCGGGCGTCACGATCGACCCGGACCGCCAGCAGCTCATCGGGCTCAAGATCGTCCACGCGGAGCGGGGGCCGGTCGGCGGCTCGTGGCGGACGAGTGGCCGCGTCGCCGTGGACGAGACGCGCGTTCACCACGTGAACGTGAAGCTCTCCGGGTTCATGGAGCAGGTGCACGCGAACTTCGTCGGGCGGCCGGTCAAGGCCGGCGAGCCGCTGTTCTCGATCTACAGCCCGGAGCTGCTCGCGGCCCAGCAGGAGCTCCTGCTCGCGCTCGAGACGCGCAAGCGGCTCGCCGACTCGGGCGGGATGACCGCGGACGGGGATGCCCTCGTCGCGGCGTCGCGGCGCAAGCTCGAGCTGTGGGACGTTCCGCGCTCGGAGATCGAGCGGCTCGAGCGCACCGGCAAGAGCTCGCGGACGATCACCTTCTCCTCGCCCGCGACCGGCGTCGTGACGAAGAAGGACGTGGTCCCCGGCATGCGGGTGACCGCGGGCGACATGCCCTTCGAGATCGTCGATCTCTCGCGGGTGTGGGTGCTCGCCGACGCGTACGAGACCGATCTCGGTCAGGTGAAGGTCGGCATGACCGCCACCCTCCGCCTGAAGGCGTTCCCGGACCGTACGTTCAAGGGGAGGGTCGCGTTCATCGACCCGCTCCTCGATCCGAAGACGCGGACCGCCAAGGTCCGGGTCGAGGTCGCGAACCCGAGCGGCGAGCTCCGGCCGGAGATGTTCGGCGAGGTCGTGCTGCAGGGGCGGAGCCGCGAGGGCGTGCGGATCCCGACCGACGCCGTCATCCACACGGGCACGAGCAGCGTCGTGTTCGTCGCGCTGCCGGGCGGCAAGTTTCAGCCGCGCGAGGTCCAGCTGGGCGAGACCAACGCCGACTTCGTCGAGGTGGCCTCGGGGGTCGCGGCGGGCGACGGCGTCGTGACGCGCGCGAACTTCCTCGTCGACTCGGAGTCCCGCCTGCGCGCCTCGCTCGCGGCCCTCACGCAGCCTGCGGCGCCGGCGGCCGCCGCGAAGGGCGCGCCCCCTGCACCCGCCGCACCGCCGGACGCCGCGAAGGGCGCGCCGGCCGCCGCGGACCCCCACGCCGGGCACGGACGCTAGCCCCATGATCAAGCGAATCATCCGCTTCTCCGCCGAGAACAGGTACCTCGTCCTCGCCGCGACGATCGTCGCGCTCGTCGGGTCGGCGTGGGCGATGCGGAACATCCCGCTCGACGCGCTGCCGGACCTGTCCGACACGCAGGTCATCGTCTACTCGCGCTGGGACCGGAGCCCCGACATCATCGAGGACCAGGTCACCTATCCCATCACCACCGCCCTCCTCGGCGCGGCGAAGGTGAAGGCGATCCGCGGCTTCTCGGACTTCGGGTTCAGCTACGTCTACGTGATCTTCGAGGACGGGACCGACCCGTACTGGGCGAGGACGCGCGTCCTCGAGTACCTGTCCAAGATCACGCAGCAGCTCCCGCCGGACGTGAAGGTGGAGCTCGGCCCCGACGCCTCGAGCGTCGGGTGGGTCTACCAGTACGCGCTCGTGGATCGGAGCGGCCAGCACTCGTCCGACGAGCTGCGCTCCTTCCAGGACTGGAACCTGCGCTACGCGGTCCAGAGCGTCCCGGGCGTCGCGGAGGTCGCCACCGTCGGCGGCCAGGTCCGGCAGTACCAGATCACGGTGAACCCGAACGCCCTCGCCGCGTTCAAGATCCCGCTCGACGCGGTGATCTCCGCGGTCCGCAAGGGCAACAACGACGTCGGCGGCCGGCTCGTCGAGTTCAGCGGGCGCGAGTACATGGTCCGCGGCCGCGGCTACGTGAAGGGCATCAAGGACCTCGAGTCCCTCGTGCTCCGCTCGGAGGGCGGGACCCCGGTGCTCGTGAAGGACGTGGCGACGGTCGCGCTCGGCCCCGAGCTGCGGCGGGGCGTGGCGGACCTCGACGGCGAGGGAGACGTGGTCGGCGGCATCGTCGTGATGCGCTCGGGCGAGAACGCCCTGAACGTGATCAAGCGCATCGAGACGAAGCTCGAGGAGCTGAAGCCCTCGCTCCCGAAGGGGGTCGAGGTGGTGACGACCTACGACCGGTCGGACCTCATCGAGCACGCCATCGGGACGGTGAAGGAGAAGCTCATCGAGGAGATCGTCGTCGTCTCGATCATCATCCTCGTCTTCCTCTGGCACATCCCGTCCGCCGTCATCCCGATCGTCACGATCCCGGTGTCGGTCGCGCTCGCGTTCATCCCGATGTACGCGATGGGCCTGAACGCGAACCTCATGTCGCTCGCCGGCATCGCCATCTCGATCGGCGTGCTCGTGGACGGCGCGATCGTCGAGGTGGAGAACGCCTACAACAAGATCCACCACTGGGTGAAGGACGGGAAGAAGGGCGACTTCCACCACGTCCGGCTCGAGGCGCTCCTCGAGGTGGGCCCGGGCGTCTTCTTCTCCCTGCTCGTCATCGCCGTCGCCTTCATGCCGGTGTTCACGCTCGTCGACCAGGAGGGCCGGCTCTTCCGCCCGCTCGCCTACTCGAAGAACCTCGCCATGGCGATCGCCGCGTTCCTCGCGATCACCCTCGACCCCGCGATGCGGATGATGTTCGCGCGCATCGACGAGTTCCGCTTCAGGCCGCGCTGGCTCGCCTGGGCCGCGAACGCGGCGCTCGTGGGGAAGTACCACTCCGAGGAGGGGCACCCCATCTCGAAGCTCCTCCACCGGCTCTACGAGCGGCCGTGCCGGTTCGTGCTCCGCCACCCCCGCGCGACGATCGCGGCGGCGGTCGCGCTCGTCCTCACCACCATCCCCGTCTACCTGAAGCTCGGCTCGGAGTTCATGCCGCCGCTGCGCGAGGGGACGATCCTCTACATGCCGTCGGCGGTGGAGCCCGGCATGTCGGTCTCCGAGGCGCAGAAGGCCCTGCAGATCCAGGACAAGATCCTGCGGACCTTCCCGGAGGTGGAGCGCGTGTTCGGCAAGGCTGGCCGCGCGAACACCTCCACCGATCCGGCGCCGTTCACGATGATGGAGACGACCATCATCCTGAAGCCCGACTCGGAGTGGCGAGAGCAGCCGCGCTGGTACTCGTCCTGGGCGCCCGGGTGGCTGAAGGGCCTGCTCCGGCCGTTCTGGCGCGACCGGATCTCGCAGGAGGACCTCGAGAACGAGATGAACGCGAAGCTCCAGCTCCCGGGCATCTCGAACGCGTGGACGATGCCGATCAAGGGCCGCCTCGACATGCTCTCGACCGGCATCCGGACGCCGGTCGGGATCAAGGTCAGCGGGGCGGACCTCGCCACCATCGAGCGGGTCGCGAAGGAGACCGAGGCGGTCATCCAGAAGGTCCCCGGCACCCGCAGCGTCTACGCCGAGCGGGTCGCCGGCGGATACTTCCTCGACTTCGTGCTGAAGCGCGAGCAGCTCGCGCGCTACGGCCTCTCGGTCGACGACGCGAACATGATGGTGATGACCGCGGTGGGCGGGGACAACCAGTCCACCACGGTCGAGGGGCGCGAGCGCTACGGGATCAACGTCCGCTACGCCCGCGACTACCGCGAGGACCTGTCCTCGCTGCGGCGCGTGCTCCTGCCGCTCCCCGGCGGGCAGGGCCAGATCCCGATGGAGGAGATCGCCGACGTGGTGCTCGCGCAGGGTCCGTCGATGATCCGCGACGAGAACGGCCTCCTCGCCGGCTACGTGTACGTGGACTTCGACACCTCGAAGATCGACGTCGGCTCGTACGTCACCGAGGCGAAGAAGGCGGTCGCCGCCGGGCTCACGCTGCCGACCGGCTACAGCATGGTCTGGAGCGGCCAGTACGAGAACATGCTGCGGGTGAAGGAGCGGCTGAAGCTCATCATCCCGCTCACGCTCGTCCTCATCTTCGGGCTGCTCTACATGAACACGAAGTCGTCGTTCAAGGCGGCGCTCGTGATGGCGGCGGTGCCGTTCTCCGCGATCGGCGCGGTCTGGCTGCTCTGGGCCCTCGGCTACAACATCTCCATCGCGGTGTGGGTCGGGATGATCGCGCTCATGGGGCTCGACGCGGAGACCGGCGTGTTCATGCTGATGTTCCTCGACCTGTCGCACGACGAGTACAAGGCGAAGGGTCTGCTCCACACGCGGCGCGATCTCGTCGAGGCGATCGTCCACGGCGCGGTGAAGCGCGTGCGGCCGAAGGCGATGACCGTCTTCGCGGCGATGATCGGCCTCCTGCCGATCATGTGGTCCGTCGGCATCGGGGCGGACCTCATGAAGCGCATCGCGGCGCCCATGATCGGCGGGCTCGTGACGTCCTTCCTGATGGAGCTCCTCGTCTACCCGGCCGTCTACTTCCTCTGGAAGAAGAAGGAAGTGAGCGACGAGGACACCGTGACGACCCCGATCGCGGCGTAGCGGGCGTCGTCCCCGGGCGACGGCCGGTCCCGGGTAGACTGCGGGGGCCCGCAGCGCTCCCCGGGACCGGAGACGACATGACGCCCTACCCGCACCTGCTCGCGCCGCTCGACCTCGGGTTCGTGACGCTCCGGAACCGGACGCTCATGGGCTCCATGCACACGGGGCTCGAGGAGTCGCCGGGCGGGTTCGAGCGGCTCGCCGCGTTCTACGCCGAGCGGGCGCGCGGCGGCGCCGGCCTCATCGTGACCGGGGGCGTCGCGCCGAACGACGAGGGGCTCATCGCCCCCGGCGCCGCGAAGCTCACCGAGCCCGCCGAGGCGCGGGCCCACCGCGCGGTCACCGGGGCGGTGCACGCCGCGGGGGGGCGGATCTGCCTGCAGATCCTCCACACCGGCCGCTACGCGGCGCACCCCGGCGCGGTCGCCCCCTCGGCGCTCCGCTCCCCGATCTCGCCGGTGAAGCCGCGCGCGCTCACCGACGCGGAGGTGGAGCGGACGGTCGACGACTACGTCCGCTGCGGCGCGCTCGCGCGCGAGGCCGGCTACGACGGCGTCGAGGTGATGGGGTCGGAGGGGTACCTCGTGAACGAGTTCGTGGCGCCGCGCACGAACCGGCGGACCGACCGCTGGGGCGGCGCGCTCGAGAACCGCCTGCGGTTCCCGGTCGAGATCGTCCGCCGCCTGCGCGCCGCGGTCGGCAGCGACTTCATCCTCGTGTTCCGGCTCTCGATGCTCGACCTCGTGGAGGAGGGCAGCAGCTGGGACGAGGTGGTCGCGCTCGCCCGGGCGGTCGAGGCGGCGGGCGCCACGATGATCAACACCGGCATCGGGTGGCACGAGGCGCGGATCCCCACCATCGCGACGATGGTGCCCCGCGCCGCCTTCACCTGGGTGACGCGGCGACTGCGCGGGGAGGTGAAGGTGCCGCTCGTCACCACGAACCGGATCAACGACCCCGCCGTCGCCGAGGCCGTGCTCGCGCGCGGGGACGCGGACGTGGTCTCGATGGCGAGGCCGTTCCTCGCCGACGCGGAGCTCGTCACGAAGGCGGCGGCCGGGCGCGCCGCCGAGATCAACACCTGCATCGCCTGCAACCAGGCCTGCCTCGACCACATCTTCGAGGGGAAGGCGGCGTCGTGCCTCGTGAACCCGCGCGCCTGCCGCGAGACGGAGCTGCCGCTCGTGCCGGCGCGCCCGCCGCGGCGGATCGCGGTCGTCGGCGCGGGTCCCGCCGGCCTCGCCTGCGCGTGCACCGCGGCCGAGCGCGGCCACCGCGTCACGCTCCTCGAGGCGGCCGCCGGGATCGGGGGGCAGTTCGAGCTCGCCCGGCGCATCCCGGGGAAGGAGGAGTACGCGGAGACGCTGCGGTACTTCCGCGCGCGCCTCGCCGCGCTCCGCGTCGACGTCCGGCTCGGCGCGCCCGCCACCGCCGCGGGCCTCGCCGCGGCGGCCTACGATCACGTCGTCCTCGCGACGGGCGTGTCGCCGCGCCTCCCGGCCATCCCCGGCATCGAGCACCCGAGCGTGATGGGCTACGCCGACGCGATCCTGGGGCGCCGGCCGGTCGGGCAGCGGGTCGCGATCCTCGGCGCGGGCGGCATCGGCTTCGACGTCGCCGAGCTCCTCACGCACACCGCGGACGGCGGCGACCCGGCGGGGCGCTTCCGCGAGCAGTGGGGCATCGACGACGCCTACGCGCGCCGCGGCGGGCTCGCCCCCGAGCCGGCGGCCTCCGCCCCGCCGCGCGAGGTGTGGCTGCTCCAGCGGAAGGCGAGCAAGGTCGGCGGGTCGCTCGCCCGGACCACGGGCTGGATCCGGCGCAAGGTCCTGCAGGAGCGGGGGGTGACCATGATGTCGGGCGTCGCGTACGAGTCGATCGACGACGCCGGGCTGCACGTCCGCGTCGGCGGCGAGCCCCGGACGCTCGCCGTGGACTCGATCGTCGTGTGCGCGGGCCAGGAGCCGCGGCGCGACCTCCTCGCCGGGCTCTCGGACGCCGGCGTCGCGACGACCGTGATCGGCGGCGCGGACGTCGCGGCCGAGCTCGACGCCGAGCGCGCGATCGAGCAGGGCACCCGCGTCGCGCTGGCGCTGTGACCTACCGCGGCGGCAGGTGGTGCAGCCCGCCGGCGTTCACGACGTCGGCATAGCCGGCGCGCGCGAGCAGCCGCGCCGCGGACGCGCTCCGCATCCCCGATGCGCAGTAGACGACGACGGGGCGATCCTTCGGGATCCGGTCGAGGCGTCCCGCGAGCTCGGCGAGCGGGACGTTGATCGCGCCGGGGTACGCGCCCCCGGCGAACTCGCCCGCCGTCCGCACGTCCACGATCTTCGCGCCCGCCTGGATCCGGCGGAGGACCTCGGCGGGGGGCGCGCGGCGGGCCCCGAGCACCCGGCGGAGGAGCAGGAAGCCGGCGGCTGCGGCGAGGGCGAGGGTCCAGGGTTCCACGTTCACGGGTCGCTCTCCTCCATGCGCCGCTCCCGGTTCGAGCGGCGTCCGGGGTAAGACCCCGGCTGCGGGAAAACGGTTCACGCCGGAACGCCCTCCGGGTGGCGAGCGCCCGCTCGCGGTGCCGGCCCCGCCCGGTACGCGTGACCGATCGGGGTCCGTGGCGCCGTGCCCGGCAGGGCGGTCTCGCCCGGGTGCACCGGCCCCGTCGAATGCCTTGAGGGCCGCGTCGGGCGCGTCGTACATTCAAGCCAAAGGGTGCAGCGGCATCGCCGCTGCAGGCTCCACGGATGGTCGGGCCGCCATCCTCACCGCGCGAGGCGAAGCCGAGCTCGCGGCGGGCTCGTCGAGCCGCTGAACAGGAGCAGATGGCCCTCCGCGTCCTCCTCCCGTTGCTCACGGTCCTCGCGGCGCTCGCCTGGGGCGCCACCGTGATCGTGAACGACGACGACGCGGTCCTGGTTCGAGCGGGACGTCTCCCTGCGTGCGCGCCTCGTCGCGAACGGCGCGCGCGAGGCCCTCGCCGGGCACGTGCGGGCCGGCGATCGCAAGAAGCTCGCGGCCGTGCTCGCCGAGATCGCGCGGGACGACCGCATCCTCGGCGCGGCGCTCTGCACCGTCGACATGAGGACGGTGGCGCGGACGGGCGCGCTGCCGGAGCAGTACGCGTGCGAGCCGCTCGCCGCGCGGGCGGCGGCCGCCCGCGACGAGCGGCGCCGATCTCTTCGAGGAGGCGGACGGCGGGCTCGTCCACGTCGCCCTCGTGCCCGTCGACGACGAGGGGACGGTCGTCGCGCGGCTCGTCGTCGTCCACGACCTGAGCTTCGTCGCCCGCCGCGAGGCGGCCATGCGCCGCTTCACCATCGGCGCGTTCGGGCTCGTCGCGCTCCTCGCGTCGATCGCGACCTTCCTCGTCCGCAGATTCACGTGGCGCAGCTGGACGAAGGAGATCCGGATGGTGCTGACCCTCGGGCGCGGGGTCATGTGGGGACCCCGCTCGCGGCAGGAGAAGCTGTTCGGGCCGCTCGTCTCCGATCTCCGCGCCATGGTCGCGGAGCTGACCGCCGATCAAGGGCGTGAGCGGCGGTGGCCGCTGGACGCCGGACCGGCTCCACCGCGTGCTCACCGAGTCGCTCGAGGGGGACGGCGTCGTCATCCTCGCGAACCGCGAGCCGTACATCCACGACCGCGCTCCCGGACGGCGCGCTGCGCGTCCGGCACCCGGCGAGCGGCCTCGTCACCGCGCTCGAGCCCGTCATGCGCGCCTGCTCCGGCGTGTGGGTCGCGCACGGCAGCGGCACGGCGGATCGCCAGGTCGTCGACGCGCGCGACCGGGTGCGGGTCCCGCCCGGGGAGGAGTCGTACGCGCTGCGGCGGGTCTGGCTCTCGCGAGGAGGAGGAGCGCGGGTACTACTACGGGTTCTCGAACGAGGGGCTCTGGCCGCTGTGCCACCTCGTCTACACGCGGCCGGTCTTCCGGGCGGAGGACTGGCGCCACTACGAGACGGTGAACCGCCGCTTCGCGGACGCGGTCTGCGACGAGGTCGACGGTCCGGATCCCATCGTGCTCGTGCAGGACTACCACTTCGCGCTCGCGCCCCGGATGATCCGCGAGCGGCTGCCGCGCGCGACGATCATCACGCTTCTGGCACATCCCGTGGCCGAGCGCCGAGCGGTTCGGGGTCTGCCCGTGGCAGCGCGAGCTGCTCGACGGGATGCTCGGCTCGAGCGTCGTCGGGTTCCACACCCAGCAGCACTGCAACAACTTCCTCGAGGCGGTGGACCGCTACCTCGAGTCGCGGATCGACCGGGAGCGGACCTCGGTCGTGCTCGGCGGCCGCGAGTCGCTCGTGCGCCCGTACCCGATCTCGATCGACTGGCCGAACCGGTGGGCCGCCGCCGCGCCGCCGGTGGCGGAGTGCCGCCGAGCGGTGTTCGCCGAGCTCGGGCTCCGCCCGGACGCGCTCCTCGGCGTCGGCGTCGACCGCCTCGACTACACGAAGGGGATCGAGGACCGGCTCCTCGCGGTGGAGCGGCTCCTCGAGCGCTTCCCGCACTTCCGCGGGCGGTTCACCTTCGCGCAGCTCGCCGCGCCGAGCCGGACGCTCATCCCGCAGTACCGCGAGCTGAACGAGCGCGTCGAGGCGCTCGCCGATCGCATCAACGCCCGCTTCGCGTCGGGCGCGTGGCGACCGATCGCGCTGCTGCGCTCGCACCACGAGCCGCCGGCGGTGTTCCGGTACCTGCGCGCCGCGGACGTCTGCTACGTGAGCAGCCTGCACGACGGCATGAACCTCGTCGCGAAGGAGTTCGTCGCCGCGCGCGACGACGAGCGCGGCGTGCTCGTCCTGAGCCGGTTCACCGGCGCGGCGCGCGAGCTCACCGAGGCGCTCCTCGTGAACCCGTACGACCTCGAGGAGGCGAGCGCGGCGCTCGCGGCGGCGCTGTCGATGCCCGCCCGAGGAGCAGGCCGAGCGGATGCGCGCGATGCGGGCGCACGTCTCCGAGTTCAACGTCTACCGCTGGGCCGGGCGGATGCTCACCGACGCGGCGCGGCTGCGGAACCGGGACCGGCTCTCGACGCGCCTCTCGCTCGGGCCCCGCCCGGTCGATCGGGCCGCACCATGAGGACCGTGCCGGCCGGCGCCGCCCCGGCCGCGCGGGGATCGCCGTGGTGACGCCGCCCGAGGGCACCTCCCGCGCCCCCGCGACCCCGGCGCGGGTCTTCGAGGCGGTGGTCGCGCCGCTGCAGGCGTTCTTCCGCCTCGAGGCGGCGAGCGGCCTGCTCCTGCTCGGGTGCGCCGTCGCGGCGCTCGCGTGGGCGAACGTCTCTGCCGCGAGCTACCGCGCCGTGTTCTCGACCCCCGTGACGCTGGGGTTCTCCGGCGCGGTCGTCCGCTTCTCGCTGCTCGCGCTCGTGAACGACGGCCTGATGACGCTCTTCTTCTTCGTCGTCGGGATGGAGATCAAGCGTGAGCTCGTCCAGGGCGAGCTCCGCACGCTGCGCCAGGCGCTCCTGCCCGCGATCGCCGCAGCCGGGGGGATGATCGTGCCGGCCGCGATCTTCGCCGCCTTCAACGCGGGCGGGCCGGGCGCTCCGGGGTGGGGCATCCCCATGGCGACGGACATCGCCTTCTGCATCGGGGTGCTGACGCTCCTCCGCGGCCGCGTCCCGCACGCGCTCGTCGTCTTCGTGACCGCGCTCGCCATCTTCGACGACATCGGCGGGATCCTCGTCATCGCGCTGTTCTACGGGAGCGGGCTGCACGTCGACTGGCTCGTCGCGGCCGCGGCGGTCGGCGCCGGCGTGGTCGCGATGTCGCGCGCGGGGGTCCGGAGCGGCGTCGCCTGGGCGGTCGCGGGGGCGCTGCTCTGGTTCGCGCTCCACGACGCCGGCATCCACGCGACCATCTCGGGCGTGATCCTCGGCCTGGCCATCCCGGCGCGCCCCAGCCGGCCGCTCCGGCAGGTGTTCGCCGAGCTGGCTGCGCACGCGAGCGAGCTCGCGCGCGCAGCCGACGACGAGGAGCGGGACGAGGCGGCGGTCAACGCAGTCGAGGAGCGGCTGGAGGAGCTCGAGGCGCCGCTGACGAGGTTCGTCCACGCGCTTCACCCGTCCGTCGCGTTCGGGATCATGCCGCTCTTCGCGCTCGCGAACTCCGGCGTCGAGCTCTCGTCGCTCGAGGTCTCGCAGCTGACGGGGGACGTCGCGGTCGGGACCGCGGTCGCGCTGTTCGTCGGCAAGCAGGCCGGGATCTTCGGGTTTACCTTCGCCGCCGTTCGCGCGGGCGTCGCGGGGATCCCCGGGGGCGCGTCGGCGACCGAAGCTGCTCGGCGTGTCCATCGTCGCCGGGATCGGCTTCACGGTGGCGCTGTTCATCGCCGGGCTCGCGTTCCCGGCCGCGCCGGAGCTCCTCGACGAGGCGAAGCTCGGGATCCTCGCGGGATCGGTCGTCTCGGGCGTCGCCGGCGCGCTCCTCCTGCGGGCGACCGCGCCGCTCGCCGGTGCGGGGACGGACCGTGTGAACGGGTAGGTCCCTGCGCGCGGACGATGCGTGCGAGTCTCGCTCCCGCTCGAGGGCGCGCCGTCTCTTGCACGTGGGACGAAGCCCCCCCGCTGGGAGCGCTCGCGCGCCGGCCGCATGGACTAGACTCCGCCCGCTCCCCCGAACCGATGCGCGAACGCTGCCCCATCTTCGTCGTCGACGACGACCTCGACCTCCGCGAGGTGATCGGAGACCTGCTCGTCGACGAGGGCTACCCGACGCGGCTCTTCGAGAACGGCCGCGCCGCCCTCGACGTCCTGCGCGACGGCGTGCGCCCCCGCCTCATCCTGCTCGACCTCATGATGCCGGAGATGAACGGGTGGGAGTTCCGCGCCGAGCAGCTCCGCGACGCCGCGCTCCGCTCCATCCCGGTGGTCGTGATGACGGCGAGCCGGAACTTCGACCACGAGGCGTTCGAGCAGGCCGAGATCCTGTTCAAGCCGGTGGGAGTCGCCGAGATCCTCGCCGCGGTGGAGCGGAACGCGCTCCGCGCGTAGACTCCCCGCTTCGTGACGAGCCCGAGCCTCACCGAGATCGCGCTCCTCGTCTGCGTCGCGCTCGTCGCGGGCACCGTGGACGCCATCGCCGGGGGCGGCGGCCTGCTCACCCTGCCCGTCTTCCTGGCGCTCGGGCTCCCTCCCCACCTCGCCCTCGGGACGAACAAGGGGCAGTCGGTCTTCGGCTCGTTCGCCGCGCTCGTGCGGTTCTCCCACGCAGGGCTCGTGGATCGGGCGCGCGGCCGTCGTCACCTTTCCGCTCGGCCTCGCCGGCTCACTCGCCGGCGCGGCGCTCGTCCTGGCCATCCCGGCGGCGGTGCTCCGGCCGGTCGTGCTCGTCCTCCTCGCCCTCGCCGCCCTGTTCGTCGGCCTGCGGCGCCGGCCGCCGCCCCGGCTCGAGGACGCTCCCCCGCCGCGGCACGCCCTGCTCCTCGCCGGCGCCGCCGCCCTGGTGATCGGCGCCTACGACGGGTTCTTCGGGCCGGGCACGGGGACCTTCCTGATCGTCGCCTTCGTCGCGCTGCTCGGCGACGGGCTCGCCCACGCGTCGGCCTCCGCCAAGGTGGTGAACTTCGCCTCCAACCTGGCGGCGTTCGCGGTGTTCGCCGCCCGCGGCGCCGTGGTCTGGCGCATCGCGTTGCCGATGGCGGCGGCCCAGCTCGCCGGGGGTTGGCTCGGGCGCCCACCTCGCGGTTCGCCGCGGGGACGCGCTGGTGCGCAGGGTCGTCGTGGCGGTCGCCCTCGCGCTCGCCGCGAAGGTCGCGTGGGACATGCGGTAGGCGGGCGGCGGGTTCGGCCGGTCCCTGTTCTCCCGGCGCGCCCTGCGCTGTACACTCCACCTCCACCTGGGGGTTCGGGAAAGGAGTCTCACGACGATGAGCCGCTTCGTATCCGCCGAGGAAGCCGTCTCGGTCATCAAGTCGGGCTCGCGCGTGTTCATCCACAGCGTCGCCGCGGCGCCGCGGCGCCTCATCGAGGCGATGACGGCCCGCGCCCCCGAGCTGCGCGTCGTCGAGATCGTCTCGCTCCACACCGAGGGGGAGGCGCCGTACGCCGCCCCGGAGATGGCGAAGAGCTTCCGCGTCAACGCGCTCTTCGTCGGGGCGAACGTCCGCCGCGCCGTCGAGGAGGGTCGGGCCGACTACTGCCCGGTGTTCCTGTCGGAGGTGCCGTCGCTCTTCCGCACGGGCATCCTCCCGCTCGACGTCGCGCTCATCCACGTCTCCCAGCCCGATCGCCATGGCTACTGCTCCCTCGGCGTGTCGGTCGACGTCACGCGCGCCGCGGTCCAGACCGCGCGCACCGTCATCGCCCAGGTGAACCCGCGGATGCCGCGCACCCACGGCGACGGCCTCATCCACGTCGACCAGATCGACGCGATGGTCGAGGTGGACGAGCCGATCTACGAGATGCCGGCGCACGCGCTCACCGACGTGGAGCGCGCGATCGGCCGGCACTGCGCCGAGCTCGTGGACGACGGCGCCACGCTCCAGATCGGCATCGGCGCGATCCCGCAGGCGACGCTCGCCGCGCTCGGCGACCATCACCGGCTCGGGATCCACACCGAGATGATCTCCGACGGGATCGTCGACCTCGTCGAGAAGGGGGTCATCACCGGGGAGGCGAAGCGCGTCCACCCCGGCAAGATCGTCGCCGGGTTCGCGATCGGCTCGAAGCGGCTCTACGACTTCCTCGACGACAACCCGATCGTCGCCATGCTCGACATGGCGTACATCAACGACACGGCGGTCATCCGCCGCAACCCGAAGGTCACCGCGATCAACTCCGCCATCGAGGTGGACATCACGGGCCAGGTCTGCGCCGACTCGATCGGCGACCGCCAGTACTCCGGCGTCGGCGGTCAGATGGACTTCATCCGCGGCGCCGCCCTGTCCGACGGAGGGAAGCCCATCATCGCCCTCCCCTCGACCACGAGCTCCGGCGACGCGCGCATCGTCTCGACGCTGAAGCCGGCGGCGGGCGTCGTCACCACCCGGGCGCACGTCCACTTCGTCGTGACCGAGCACGGGATCGCCGACCTCTTCGGCAAGAACCTGCGCCAGCGCGCGGCCGCGCTCATCGCGATCGCGCACCCGAAGCACCGGGACGCGCTCGCCGCCGAGGCGCGCCGCCGGTTCGGGACCTGGTAGACGCTCCACCCGCCCCGCGGGGTCTCATCGAACGCTCTCGCCCCGGCGGGCCGCCCCTCGCGGCGGTCCCCGCGGCGCGGCTTGCGCGCCAGACGCCGCGTGTCGAGCTTCGGGGCCGCGGAGAGCGGACATGCACGGCAGCAGCATCGTCAGGGAGCTGGAGGGCGGTCGGTCGTCATCCGCATCGGCGGAGTGTTCGATCGGGCGTCTGCGTTCGAGCTCCGCGAGCGGCTCGAGCGCGAGGCCGCCGCGGAGGTGGTGCTCGACTTCAGCCTGGTGCACGAGTTCGCGGATCTCGGCGTCGCCGCGCTCGCCCACGGGATCGCGGGCCTCGAGCGCCGCGTCCGGCTGCGGGGGCTTCGCGCACACCAGCTCCGGATCTTCCGGTACTTCGGCGTCGACGTGGGGAGGCCCGCCGCCGACCGGGACGCCCGCGGCGCCTGACCGCCTGGCCGGTACGAACTCCGGCGTAACGGCCGCTACTGGATCTCCCGGTCTCCCCCCGCCGCGTCCTCGGCGATCTTCCGCTTCGCCGGCGTCGGGTCGTCGTCCCCCGGGTCCTCGTCCTCCTCGCGGACGACCCCCTCCTCCTCGTCCGTCCCGAAGTACCCCTCGTAGTACGGCTCCTTCACGGGCGGCAGGTCGGTGCGCGGGCTCTCTTCGCGCTCCCCTTCGTTCGTCTTTCTCGGCATGTGTCGGCACCCCCCTCGGGAACGGTGCACCCCGCCTGCGCCGGCGCGGAAGCGCCCGCGTTGCCGGCGCCCGCTCGGGGAACGATGGTTTGAGCCGGGGGGGGACCGATGCCGAGGGCCATCTGGAGCGGCGCGCTGACGTTCGGGCTCGTGAACGTGCCCGTGAAGCTCTTCTCCGCGGTGACGCAGAAGGAGGTCCACTTCCACATGCTCCACGCGAAGGACGGCGCGCGGATCCGGATGAAGCGGTTCTGCAGCGCCGAGGACCGCGAGGTCCCGTACGAGGAGATCGTGAAGGGCTTCGAGATCGGGAAGGACCGGTACGTCACGCTGACGGAGGAGGAGCTCGGCGCGGTCGACCCCAAGGCGACGCGCACCATCGAGATCCGGGACTTCGTCGACCTCGCCGACATCGACCCGATCTTCTACGAGTCGACCTACTACCTCGTGCCGGACAAGACCGCCGCGAAGGCGTACCGGCTCCTCGTCGAGGCGATGCGGCGCACCGGCAAGGTCGCGATCGCCTCCTTCGTCCTGCGCACGCGCGAGGCGCTCTGCTGCGTCCGCCCGCTCGACGAGGTCCTCGCCATCTCGACGATGAACCGGGCCGACGAGGTCGTCCCCGTCTCGACGCTCGACGTGCCGCGCGCCGCCGAGCCGTCCGACCGCGAGCTGCAGATGGCCGAGCAGCTCGTCGGGTCGCTCTCGGCGCCGTTCGAGCCGGCGCGCTACCCGGACGTCCACCGCGAGCAGGTGCTCGCGCTCGTCGAGCGGAAGGCGGCGGGCGAGGTGATCGAGGCGCCCGGCGGAGGAGGCGGCTCCGGCGCAGGTGGTGAGCCTCGCCGACGCGCTCTCCGCGAGCCTCGCCGCGGCGCGGCGCCGGGGCGAAGGCGAGACCGGCGCCGAGCGCGCCCAGCCCGCGCAGCGGCGCCCGGCGCCACACCGCCGCGGCTGCGGCCCGGACCACCCGCCGGCCCGGGAAGAAGAAGCGGGCGTGAGCGCGCGCAGGGGCGTCGAGGTGGAGGTGGACGGGCGCCGGATCCTGCTCCGGAACCTCGACAAGGTGTTCTACCCGGAGGCCGGGTTCACGAAGGGGGACGTCGTCGACTACTACGTGCGGATCGCGCCGGTGCTCCTGCCCCACCTGCGCGAGCGCCCGCTCACGCTGAAGCGCTACCCGGACGGCGTCGACGGCCAGTTCTTCTACGAGAAGCGCTGCCCGCGCTACCGGCCCGCCTGGCTCCGCACCGCGCCGATCTGGAGCGAGGGGAACCAGGAGCACATCCGCTACTGCGTGGTCGACGACCTCGCCTCGCTCGTCTGGGTCGCGTCGATCGCCGACCTCGAGCTCCACACCCCGCTCGCGCTCGCCGGCGACTTCGAGCGTCCGACCACGCTCGCGTTCGATCTCGACCCCGGCCCGCCCGCGGACGTCGTCACCTGCTGCGAAGTCGCGCTCCTCCTCCGGCGGCTCCTCGACCGGCTCGGGCTCGAGAGCTTCCCCAAGACCTCCGGGTCGAAGGGACTCCAGATCTACGTCCCGCTCGACGGCGCGGCGACCTACGACGACACGAAGGCGTTCTCGCACGCGGTCGCGCGCCTGCTCGAGCGCCGCCACCCCGCGCTCGTCGTCGAGCGGATGCAGAAGAGCCTTCGCGGCGGCAAGGTCCTCGTGGACTGGAGCCAGAACGACCGCAACAAGACGACGGTCTGCGCCTACTCGCTCCGCGCCCGGGCGCGCCCCACGGTCTCCGCGCCGGTCCACTGGCGAGAGGTGGAGCGCGCCGTGCGCACGCGGCGCTCCGATGGGCTCGTCTTCGAGGCGAGCGACGTGCTCGCGCGGGTCGCGGCCGAGGGGGATCTGTTCGCGCCCGTCCTCTCGCTCCGCCAGCGGCTCCCCGACGCGCGGGAGCTCGAGCGTGCGCCCGCCCGGTGACGGACGGCGCGGGCGAGCCCACCTTCTCGCAGGGGCGGCGCCGCTGCCGGCCGCGAGGGGGAGCCAATGGACGAGACCGGACGTCTCATCGAGGCCGGGGCCCATCCGACGCCGCCGCGCGGCGCGAGCGCCGGCCGGAGCGCCCCCACGCGCGAGGCCGGCAGCCCCGCGCAGCCCACCCCGCAGCCCACGCCCCGAGCGCCCCCCGCGGTGCGGACCGAGCGGGTCCGGGTGCGCACCCGCGCCGTCGACGCGAGATCCCCTGCGGACGATGAGGACGCGGGACCTCGTGACGGAGCTCGCGCGAAAGGGGAGCCTGCTCGCCCGCAAGGAGATCGAGCTCGCGAAGGCCGAGCTGAAGTCCGACCTGCGCGCGGAGATCCGGATGGCGAGCGGCCTCGGCGTCGCCGGCCTGTGCGGGCTCTTCACCGTGCAGCTCCTCCTCGTCGCGGTCGTGCTCGCGCTCATGGAGGCGGGCATCCTCCCGGGCTGGGCCGCGGCGCTCGTCGTCGCCGCCGTGGTGCTCGCGATCGGGACGGGGGTCGGGCTCTGGGGCTGGGCGCGGCGTGTGAGAAAGCCGCTCGACGCGAGCCGGCGCTCGCTGCGGGAGGACGTCCGATGGGCGAAGGAGCAGATCGCGTGAAGAACGGCTCGCCGAGTCCAGGGGACGTCGGGCGGGTCGCCGGCGAGATCGACGTCCTGCGGAACGAGCTCGGCGGCCTCGTCGCCGAGCTCGACCGGCGCCGGCACGAGGCGCTCGACGTGCGGTTGCAGGTGAGCAAGCACCCGCTCACGGTCGCCGCGATCGCCACGGTGTCCGCGCTCGTCCTCGGCGGCGCGATCGCGCTCGTCGTTCGAGGCCGCCGCCAGCAGCGCCGTCCGACGGTGCGCGCGCGGCAGACCCGTCGGGCGCTCGCGCGTCTCTTCGAGCACCCGGATCGCGTCGCGGCGGAGCCGTCCATCGCGAACAAGGTCGCGACGGCGGTGGTCGTCGCGGTCGCGACCGCCCTCGCGAAGCGGCTCCTCGACCGCAGCCTCCGCCCGACGCGCGCCTGACGCACCGGGCGGAGAGCCTGCGCCGCGCCGCCCGTTCGTGGTGAGCCTGTCGAACCACGCCCTCGTCGACAGGCTCAGGGCGAACGGTTCCACCGCGTCAATGCGCGGCGTGCTGCTCGGTCCGGTCCGAGACGTCCTGCACGCCCGCCGCGTGAGCGCAGTGCGCGCAGCAGTACGTCTTCGCGTCGGCCTCGGTGCCGTGGCCGATGACCCGGCACCCGCAGTGCGCGCAGCGCGGCGCGAGCGCCTGGATGGCGCACTCGAAGCTGTCGAACACGTGACGCTTCTTGTCGACCGCCTCGATCACGAACGCCTTGTCGTACTCGTTCCCGCACACCTCGCACGTCCCGTTCATTCGCTCCCCCTCCCCGCCCACGTGAATCGCCCGGCGGAGCCCCTGCCCCACGGCCAGCGCCCGGGCTCCACGCGCGAAACGTGTTCACGCGCGGGGCCGCCCGCCTCGCAGCGCTCTCCCCGTGACATCCCCCAACTCAGTCACCAACGTCGTCCTGGGATGGGTGACGCCCGCGCACGCCGCGCTGGGCCTTCGCCGTCCAAGGGAGGGGATGATGGCTACGCTGGCGGTCAGGGAGCCGCTCTTGAATCGGGTGAGCTGGGGTGCGCTCTTCGCAGGGTTCTTCTTCGGGTTTGCGGTCTGGATGCTGCTCCTGTCGCTCGGAGCGGGGATCGGATTCGCCGCGTTCGACCCGAGGGACCTCGGGCAATGGCAGGGGCTCGGGATCGGCTTCGGCATCTGGGGGGTGATCTCGGGGATCATCGCGATGTTCCTCGCCGGCTGGCTCACGGCCCGGCTGAGCCAGGCGGACTCGAAGCCAGCCGGCATGCTGCACGGTGCCGCGCTGTGGGGGTTCATGATCGTCGCGGGGATCTGGATCGCGACGATGGCGGTGTCGCGGACGGCCGGCGCTGCCGCGTCGGTCGCCGGCGGCGCGGCGCAGACGGCGGGACAGGCGGCGGCCTCCGACCCGCAGCTCCGCCAGCAGGCGCAGGAGCAGGCGGGCCAGGCTCGGCAGCAAGTGCAGGAGCTTCGTCAGAAGGCGGAGGAGAACAAGGACGAGGCGGCGGCCGCGGCGAAGACCGCCGGGACCACGGGGGCGTGGGCCTTCTTCATCTACGGCCTGCTCACGCTCGCCGCGGCGATGCTCGGCGCGCGCGCAGGCGTGCCGCACGATCGCACCCTCGTCGGGCGCGCGGAGCCCGCGCCCGTGCCGGGTGCGCCGCTCTCGCCGCAGCGGATTTGACGGCGCCATCCGCTCGCGGCGCGCGTCGCAGGAGCCTCGACGCGAGCGGGTGTCGCCCGGAACCCGGTGCGCGCGATCGGGCGCGCCGGGAAGAACGGAGGCGACATGGCACGGGTGGAGAAGAGCGTCGACGTCGAGCGTCCACTCCGCATGGTCTACGACCAGTGGACGCAGTTCGAGGAGTTTCCCCGGTTCATGGAGGGGGTCGAGGAGGTCCAGCAGCTCGACGACAAGACCCTCCACTGGAGGGCGAAGATCGGGGGCAAGACCGAGGAGTGGGAGGCGGAGATCGTCCACCAGCAGCCGGATCAGTCGATCGCCTGGCGCCACACGCGCGGGGCGGTGAACTCGGGCGTCGTCACCTTCACCCCGATCGACGCCGAGCGGTGCCGCGTCTCGCTCGCGCTCGAGTACGACCCGAAGGGCTTCGTCGAGAAGGTCGGAGACATCCTCGGCGTGGTCGCGCGGCGCGTCGAGGGCGACCTCGAGCGGTTCAAGCGGTTCGTCGAGGAGCGGCCGTCCGAGACCGGAGCGTGGCGCGGTGAGATCCGGGGGGGCGCGGTGGATCCCCATCCGCCCGGCGGACACTGATCACCGCGGAGCGCACCGGCGACCGCCGACACGCACGAAGACCCCGTGCCCCGGCGCTCGCCGGCGGGCGGGGGTCTTCGGCTTCCGACGCGTCTAGCTCGCGCGTCCCTCGGCGACCGAGAGCGCGGGCACGCCGGCGCGCCGCGGCGCCTCGGCTTCCGCGGTGACGCGGACGACGCGGTGCGAGGCGGAGTCCGCCAGCACCTTCTTCACGAGGGCCTGGTTCAGCGCGTGGCCGCTCTTCACCGCGGTGAGCGCGCCGAGCACCGGGAGGCCGAACAGCGCGAGGTCGCCGACGGCGTCGAGCACCTTGTGCCGCACGAACTCGTCGGAGAACCGCAGCCCCTCGGGGTTCAGGATCGAGAACTCGTCGACGATGATCGCGTTCTCGAAGCTGCCGCCCTTCGCCAGCCCCATCGCCTGCATCCGCTCGATGTCCTTGCGGAAGCAGAAGGTCCGGGCGCGCGCCACCTCGCGCTCGAACGTCCGGTCGGTGATGGTGGCGCGGAACGCCTGGTTGGTGATGAGCGGGTGATCGAAATCCGCGGTGAACTCGACCGAGAAGGAGTCGGCGGGCTCGAGCCGCAGCGAGCTTGTCGCCGTCGCGGACCTCGACGGTCTGGTCGATGACGAGCCAGCGCTTCCCGACGCGCTGCACCTGGATCCCCGCCTCCTGGATGAGGCAGACGAACGGCGCGGCCGAGCCGTCGACCATCGGGATCTCCGGGCCGTCCACCTCGACGCGGCAGTTGTCGATGCCCATCCCGTGGAGCGCGGCCATCACGTGCTCGACCGTCGAGACGCGCGCGGCGCCGGAGCCGAGTGTGGTCGCGAGCCTCGTGTCGACGACGAACTCGTTGCGCGCGGGGATCTCGACTCCGAGGTCCATCCGCACGAACGCGATGCCGCGTGTCCGGCGCGGCGGGCGCGAGCGTCAGCGTCGCCGGCTTGCCGGAGTGGAGCCCGGCTCCCGTGCAGGAGACTCGCTTCGCAACCGTCCGCTGGTTCCAGTGTCCCATTCGTTCCGTGACCCCTCGCCGAGCTGCTCGCCCGAGCGGCACCCTTCCGAGCAATCGACATGCCAATCACCCGGAAAATCGGCGGTTTTGCGCACGTCGCCCCACCTTTCCAAGCATGCGAAGCGACGGGTGATTCCTGGAGCTTTGCGGCCCATCCCCTCCGCGCGTCTCCGCGCGGCCCGAATCGCCTCCCGGAGTGTGCCCGGATCGCGACATCGTTGTCAGACCGGCACGGTTCATCCCCGGTTTCGACGCGGCGCCTTATACCATGGCGGACGACCGACGAAAGCTCGGCGCGTGATCCCTCTCAAGGACGACCTCCCCACCGAACGGACGCCGATCGTCACCTACGCGCTCGTCGCGGCGAACGTCGTCGTGTTCCTGTGGCAGCTGCAGGTGGGCCTCGAGGTCTCCGCGTTCCGGGGCGGCGCGATCCCTTACGAGATCCTGACCTTCCGCGACGTCGAGTGGCGCGACGTCGTCCCGCCGCCGTTCACGATCCTGACGAGCATGTTCCTGCACGGGGGCTGGCTGCACCTCGGCTTCAACATGCTCTCGCTCTGGATCTTCGGGAACAACGTGGAGGACGCGCTCGGGAGGACGCGCTACGCGCTCTTCTACGTGCTCGCCGGGATTGCCGCGGCGCTCGCGCAGACGGTCGCGTCCGCGGCGTCGGGGGACGTGCTCGTACCGATGGTCGGGGCGTCGGGCGCGATCGCGGGCGTACTCGCGGGCTACCTCGTCCTCTTCCCCCGCGCCCGCATCCTGACCGCGGTGGTGTTCGTGATCTTCGTGCGGCTCGTCTACCTGCCGGCGCGGTTCTTCATCCTCGGCTGGTTCGCGATCCAGGTCGCCTCCGTCGTCTTCGGGGGCTCCCCGGGCGGCGGGGTCGCGTTCTTCGCGCACATCGGCGGGTTCGTCGCCGGGTTCCTGCTCGTGCGCGTCGTGGGGCGGCGGCCGACGTGGCGCGCGCGGCGGTTCACGTTCTAGGCGGACGGACTCGAGCCCTAGACGAGCGTCCCCTGCCCGCCCCTCGGCTTCTCGCGGCCGAGGTGCTGGTACGCCGCCGGGAGCGCGACGCGACCGCGGGGGGTGCGGGCGAGGTAGCCCTCGCGCACGAGGAACGGCTCGTACACGTCCTCGATGGTGTCGCCCTCCTCGCCCACCGCCGCGGCGACCGCGTCGATGCCGACCGGTCCGCCACCGAAGGTGTCGAGGACGACCGAGAGGATGCGGCGGTCCATCGCGTCGAGCCCCTTCTCGTCCACCTCGAGGCGCGCGAGGGTCGTGTCCACGATCCGCTTGGTGAGCCGGCCGTCGCCCTCGACCTGCGCGAAGTCGCGGGCGCGCTGCAGCAGGCGGATCGCGATCCGCGGCGTCCCGCGCGCGCGGCGCGCGAGCTCCTCGGCGCCGGCGGGCTCGACGGGCAGCGCGAGCTTCGCCGCGGCGCGCACCGCGATCTCGCGGAGCTCCGCCGGCTCGTAGTAGCCGAGCCGCTCCTGGATGGGGAAGCGGTCGCGCAGCGGCGAGGCGAGGAGGCCCGTGCGCGTCGTCGCGCCGACGAGCGTGAACCGCTCGAGCTTCATCTCCATGGTCTGCGCGCCGATGCCGGCGCCCAGGACGACGTCGAAGCGGAAGTCCTCCATCGCGGGGTAGAGCGCCTCCTCGACCGCCGGCGAGAGCCGGTGGATCTCGTCGATGAAGAGGATGTCCCGCGGCGCGAGCGCGGTGAGGAGCCCGGCGAGGTCGCCCTTCTTCACGAGCGCCGGGCCGCTCGTCACGTGGAGCGTGACCGCGAGCTCGCGCGCGAGGATGTGCGCGAGCGAGGTCTTGCCGAGCCCCGGGGGCCCGGAGAGCAGGACGTGGTCGAGGGCGTCGCCGCGCGCCTTCGCGGCCTTCGCGTAGACCTTGAAGTTCTGGACGATCTTCTCCTGCCCGACGTACTCCTCGAACGTGGCGGGACGGAGCGACTGCTCGAGACGCTCCTCGCCGTCCTGGGCGCTCGGGGTCACGTCGCGGAGCGGCTTCACGGTCATCGCGCCGCGAGGCTATCACGCGGGCGCGACACCGATGCACGCGCCCGCCGCGCCGCCGGTCGGCACGAGCGAGGCGACCCGCCCGCGGAGGGCGGCGGCGTCGCGGGCCCGGGCGCGATCCGGTGCGTCACCCGCGCAGCAGCTTCAGCGCGTCGCGCAGCAGCTCGTCGAGCTGCTTGCCCTCGGCGTCGTCGCGGAGCCGGTCGGCGGCGGCGTCCGCCTGGGGCGCCTTGTAGCCGAGGTTCACGAGCGCCTGCCGGAGCTGCTCGAGGGCGTCACCGTCCTGCCCGGCTCGCGCAGGCCCGGCGGCGCGGGCGAGGACGGCGAGCTTCTCCCGGAGCTCGACGACGAGCCGCTCCGCGGTCTTCTTGCCGATCCCGGGGACCCTCGTGAGCCGCGCGTGGTCGCCCTGCGCCACCGCCGTGGCGAGATCCTTCGCGGCGATCCCGGAGAGGATGTTCTGCGCGGCGCGCGGCCCGACGCCCTTCACGTCGATGAGGGCGCGGAAGACCGACTCCTCGTCCTCGGTCGCGAACCCGTAGAGCTCGATCGCGTCCTGCCGGACGTTGGTGAACGTGCGCAGGGTCGTCGGCTTCCCTTGCGGCGGGAGCTGCGCGAGGGTCACGGCGGAGAGGTGGACGAGGTAGCCGACGCCTGCGACGTCCAGGATCGCGTGGTCGGCGCCCTTCTCGGCGACGGTTCCGGAGAGGCGCGCGATCACGGCGCGGCCCGGTGGTCGCGGCGCGAGGGGCGGAGCCGGGACAGCGCCTCGGCGGCGCGCCCGCGCGCGAGCGAGAGGCGCGCGGTGCGGCGCGCCAGGTGGCAGACCGCGATGCCGAGCGCGTCCGCCTCGTCCGCGAGGTCCGCCTCGACCCCGAGCAGCGTGCGGGCGGTCCGGATCATCTGGTCCTTCGAGGCCCGGCCGCTCCCGGTGAACGCGAGCTTCACCTCGGAGGGCTGGTACTCGAACACCGACAGGCCCGCCTGGGCCGCGGCGGCGAGCGCGACCCCGCGCGCCTGCCCGAGGACGAGCGCCGACCGCGGCGACACGCCGGCGAACACGTGCTCGATCGACACCTCCGCGGGCCGAGCGCGCGCGATGACGGCGGTGAGCCCGTGCAGGATGACGGCGAGCCGCTCCGCGAGCGGGTGCTCGCCGGGGACGAGGACGCCCGACTCCACGACCGACAGCCGCCCGCGATCGCGCGCCACGACGCCGTAGCCGCAGCGGATGGAGCCAGGATCGATACCCATGACGATCACGGAGATCACAGTAGCAGATGCTGAACCCCCGTCCAGATAGGGGCAGTGTGCCGCGTCCTCGAGAGCACGAAGACGGGCACGGGCGCGGGGGCCGGGCCGCGGGACGAACGAACCGGGATCGGGGACGGGGCGAAGGGGAGCGGCAGCGGATCGGGGGAGGTCACCGACCGGGAGACGCATCGCCGGCACGCCCACCGGAACGCGGGCGATCTCTCGGTCGCACGAGCGACACCGCCGCGGCGGCGAGCGCGAGGGCCGCCCCGGCCCGGAGCGCGACGGCGTAGCCCGCGAGGAAGCCCGCACCGGCCGCGTCGGGGCCGGCGCGCCACGCGACCACGGCGCCGGCGAGCCCGATACCCGCCGCCATCCCGCCGTTCCGCGCCATGGCGAGGAGCCCACCGCCCGAGCCGAGCCGCTCGCGCGGGAGCGCCGACATCACCGCCGCGTTGTTCGGCGACTGGAAGAGCCCCATCCCGAACCCCGCCAGGGCGAGCCGGGTCGCGATCGTTCCCACCGCGTCGCCCGCGCCCGCGAACGAGAGCGCGACGAGGGCGGTCGCGAGCACGGCCATGCCCGCCACCGGGAGCCACCGCCCCCCGAAGCGGTCCGCGATCCAGCCGGAGAGCGGCGATGCGACCGACAGCGCGACCGGCACGGAGACGAGCACGACGCCGAGCGCGCCGGGCGGCAGCCCGAGGACGCGGGCGAGCAGGAAGGGCGTGAGGAGCGTCTGCGAGAACATCGCCGCGTAGGAGAGGAACCCGGCGAGGAGCCCCCACGCGAAGACCGGGATGCGGAACAGCGAGGCGTCGAGGAGCGGTCCGCCCGGGGTGCCGCCGCCGCGGGGCAGCGACCGCAGCGCCCACGCGACGCCGGCGAGCCCGACCGGGAGGTTCACGTAGAACACCCACCGCCACGAGAGGCTCGAGACGATGAGCCCGCCGAGGGGCGGCCCCGCGGTGAGGCCGATCGCGACGACGGTCCCCACGGCACCGAGCGCGCGCCCGCGCATCCGGGGCGGGAACGATGCGGTCACGACCGCCGGCCCGATCGCCGTCATCGCCGACGCCCCGAGCGCCTGGAGGACGCGGGCGGCGACGAGCGCGCCGAGCCCGGGCGCGAGCCCGCAGAGCGCCGAGCCGAGCGTGAAGACGAGGAGGCCCGCCGCGTAGAGGGTGCGGTGCCCGAGCCGGTCTCCGAGCCGCCCGGCGAGGAGCAAGGTCGCGGTGATCGCGAGGATGTAGGCGTTCACGACCCACTGCAGCTCCGTGACCGCCGCGCCGAGCTCGTGGCCGATGGTCGGGAGCGCGACGTTCACGATGTTGCCGTCGAGGGTCGCCATGAACGTCCCGACCGCGACGACGGAGAAGGCGAGCCAGGGCGAGCGGGCGCGCGGCGCGTCGGGAGGGGCGAGGGTCGCGATCGCGTGGACTGGTCTTGTCTTGGTCTTGGTCTTGGTCTTGGTCTTGGTCTTGGTCTTGGCTGGTCGGGGTCGGGTCGGGGTCGTGAACCGGTCGGTATCACCGCCGGGTCGCGCAGGCTTCGGATCGCGCCGCGGGCGGGAACAGGGTCGGGTGCTCGGCGAGCACGATCCTGCGCAGGCGCGGCAGCGCGAGGTGGAAGGCGGCGCTCGCGGCGAGCACGACCGCACCCCCGACCGCGAGCGTGCGCCCCGCGCCGACGCGGCTCGCGGAGAAGCCGGCCACGAGCGACCCGAACGGCGAGACGCCGACGAAGAGGGTCGAGAAGAGCCCCATCACCCGGCCGCGCATCTCGGTGGGGGCGAGCCCCTGCAGCAGCGTCATGGTGCCCGCCATCTGCGTGATGAAGCCGAACCCGATGACGGCGAGCGCCGCGGCGGAGACGAGGACGCTCTTGGAGAACGCGAGCGCCACGACCCCTGCGCCGAGGAGCGACGCGCCGAGCGCGACCCGGCGGCCGAGCCCGGCGAGGCCGGTGCGCAGGAGGAGGCCGATGGCGCCGGCGAGCGCCCCGGCCCCCGCGCACGCGAGCAGCGTGCCGTACAGCCGCGCGTCGCCGCCGAGGACGTCCGACGAGAGCACCGGGAGGAGCGTCTGGTACGGCATCGCGAACAGGCTCGACGCGGCGAGCAGCCCGAGCAGCGCCCGCACGTGGGACGTGCGGCCCGCGTAGGCGAGCCCCTCGAGGACATGGGCGCGGTGTCCGGCCGTCGCGGGCGGCTGCGGCGGGGGGCGCATGACGAGCAGCGCGTAGTAGGTGCCGGCGAAGCTCGCCGCGTTGAGGGCGAACGCCCAGCCCTCGCCGACCGCGGCGACGACCACCCCCGCGAGCGCGGGCCCGGCGACGCGCGCCGCGTTCACGATCGACGAGTTGAGCGCGATCGCGTTCGGCATGTCCTCGCCCGCGAGGTCCGCGAGGAGCGCCTGCCGCGCCGGGATCTCGAAGGCGTAGGTGAGGCCCAGCATCGCCCCCAGCACGAGCACGTGCCAGGGGCGGACCACGCCCGCGAGCGTCAGGCCGGCGAGCAGCGTCGCCTGCACGATGGCGTTCGCCTGCGTGAAGAGGACGAGCCGGCGGCGCGGGAAGCGGTCGGCGAGCGATCCGGCCCAGATCCCGAACAGGAACACCGGCACCGAACCGAGGAAGTTCACGAGCCCGAGCATCTCGGAGGAGCGGGTCAGCCGCCACACGAGCCACGCCTGGGCCACCGTCTGCATCCAGGTGCCGGCGAGCGACACCGCCTGCCCGCCGAAGAAGAGCCGCAGGTCGCGGCGGCGGAGCGAGCGGAGCGCGCGCGGCCAGCGTCTCGTGGGGTTCGCGCCGGGGCCGCCGCCGTCCGTCTTCATGATCAGAGCTGGATCTGCGCGCCCATCTCCACGACGCGGTTCGGCGGGAGCCCGAAGAACGAGCTCGCGGTCTGCGCGTTGCGGGACATCACGATGAAGAGCCGCTTCCGCCAGGTCGCCATGCGCGCGTCGCCGGTCGGGAGGAGCGTCTCGCGCCCGAGGTAGAAGGTCGTCTCCATCGGTTCAGCTTCAGCTTCGGCCCGGGGATCGGCCGGCGCGGGAGCGAGGCGAGGAGCGCCGGCACGTCCGGCGTCTCCATGAACCCGTAGCGGGCGATCACCTGGAAGAACCCGCACCCGAGATCGCGCGACCTCGGTCCGGTGCTCGGCGGCGATGGTCGGCACCTCCTCGGTGACGAGCGAGACGAGGACGATCCGCTCGTGGAGGACCTTGATGTGCTTCAGGTGGTGCAGCAGGATCGGCGACACGGTCGTCGTGTTCCCGGTCAGGAACACCGCCGTCCCCGCGACACGCTGCGGGCTCTTGCGGGCGATGTCGGAGAGGAACAGGTCGAGCGGGAGCCCGGATTCCCTCAGCATCGTCGCGAGCGCGTCGCGCCCGCGCTTCCAGGTCGAGAGGAGCGCGAAGACCGCCGCCGCCGTCGCGATCGGGAACCACCCGCCCTCCTCGATCTTGACGAGGTTCGCGCTCAGGAAGGCGAGGTCCACGGTGAGGAACGCGACCGTCAGCGCGAGCGAGCGCCACCGCGGCCATCGCCACACGTCGTTCGCGACCCGGTGGAACAGCAGGGTCGTGATCGTCATCGTCCCGGTCACCGCGATGCCGTAGGCGGACGCGAGGGCCGAGGACGACCGGAACCCGAGCACGAGGGCGATGGTCCCGGCGGCGAGCAGCCAGTTCACCTCCGGAAGGTAGATCTGGCCGATCTCGCGGGAGGACGTGTGCCGGATCGTGACCCGCGGGCAGTAGCCGAGCTGGACCGCCTGGCGGGTGAGCGAGTAGGCGCCCGTGATGAGCGCCTGGGACGCGACGATCGCCGCGGCGGTCGCGATCGCGATGAGCGGGTAGAGCGCCCACGCCGGCGCGAGCAGGTAGAACGGATTCCGGGCCGCTCCCGGGTCGTGCAGCAGCAGCGCGCCCTGCCCCATGTAGTTGAGGAAGAGCGCCGGCATCGCCACGAGGAGCCAGGCCACGCGGATCGGGCGCTTCCCGAAGTGACCCATGTCGGCGTACAGCGCCTCTCCGCCGGTCACGACGAGCACGACTCCCCCGAGCACGAGGAACCCGTGCCCGCCGTTGCGGGCGAAGAACGACACCGCGTGCACGGGGTTGAGCGCGCTGACCACCGCCGGGTCGAGCAGGATCCCGCGCACGCCGAGGACCGCGATGACGAGGAACCAGACGAGCATCACCGGGCCGAACACCGCCCCGACCGTCGCCGTCCCCCGCTTCTGGAAGTTGAAGAGCAGCAGCAGGATCGCGACCGCGGCCGGCACGACGAGGTGGTGGAGCGCCGGCGCGGCCACCGAGACGCCCTCGACCGCGCCGAGCACCGAGATGGCCGGGGTGATGACCCCGTCGCCGTAGAGGAGCGCCGCGCCGAAGAGCCCCACGACGAGGAGGGCGCCGCTCGACCTGCGGCCTGTCCCGTGCCGGCCGACGAGCGCCATCAGCGCGAGGATGCCGCCCTCGCCGCGGTTGTCCGCGCGCATGACGAACGACAGGTACTTCACCGTCACGACGAAGGTCATCGCCCAGAACACGAGCGAGAGGATGCCGAGCACGTTGTCGTGGGTCGGCGCGACCGAGTGCGTCCCGGAGAAGCACTCGCGGAGCGCGTACAGCGGGCTCGTCCCGATGTCTCCGTAGACGACCCCGAGCGCTCCCAGGGCGAGCTTCGCGAGCGTCGAGCCGGACGGCGCCGCGCGCTCGTGGCGTGCGGCACCGGAGTCGCCACGGGCAGTGGCGTGCGGCGTGGAGACGGGAGCGGCCTCGGGGTGAGGGGATGTCGGACATCGGGGTCGAAAATGGGCGCACGAGGTAAGCAGATCGCGGGCCGCCCGTCGAGGACGCACCGGGTGTGGCCCCCATTCCACTGCCGCGCCTCGGCTTTTTAGGCCGGGGTGGGCTGTCCGGCACCCCGTTCGACCCCATTCGGGCCTGTCCGGCAGGCAGCCGCGTGCCTCCGCGCGGGCACCGGACGGTCAGGGCGGTATCTTCGCCCGCCGTGCCCGCCCCCGTTCGTACCGAGCTCCGCGCGCTCGTCAACCTCGCCCTCCCGCTCGCGGTCGCGCAGGGCGGGCAGGCGCTGATGGGCGTCGTGGACACCGCGGTGGTGGGCCGGGCGGGCGGCCTCCCCCTCGCCGGCGTGGGGCTCGGCCTCGCGCTGTTCATGGCGCTCTCGGTCCTCGGCATGGGCATCATGCACGGCCTCGATCCGCTCGTGTCGCAGGCGGTCGGTGCAGGCGACGCGGCGCGGGCGCGCCGGCTCCTCTGGCAGGGCGTCTGGATGGCGGCCATCCTCTCGGTGGCGCTGGCGGTCCCGTTCGCCGTCGCGCCGTCGCTCCTCGAGCCGCTCGGGATCGCGCCCGACATCGCGCGAGAAGCGGGACGCTACCTCCTGTGGCGGCTGCCCGGGCTCCCGTTCTTCCTCGCCTGGCTCGCCGCCCGCACGTATCTCCAGTCCCTCGGGAGCACCCGGCCGATGGTGGTCTCGGTGGCGATCGCGAACGTCGTGAACGTCGCCGCGGACCTCGTCCTCGTGCTCGGTGGCGCGTCCTTGCCCGCCTGGGCGGGCCCACTGCGCGCGATCCCGCCGCTCGGCGCCGCGGGCGCGGCGCTCGCGACCAGCCTGTGCTCGGTGCTCCAGCTCGTCGTCCTCGCCCGTGCCGTCCGCGCGGTGCCGCTCGCGTGCGGCCCGCCGCAGCGCCGCCCGGATCGGACCGAGCTCGCGCGCGCGTTCCGCGTCGGGCTCCCGGTCGGCCTGCACATGGGCGCCGAGGTCGGGATCTTCGCGCTCGTCGGGTTCCTCGCCGGGCGGCTCGGCGCGCTGCCGATGGCGGCGCACCAGCTCGCCCTCTCCGTCGCGAGCCTCACGTTCACCTTCGCGGTGGGGCTCGGGAACGCGGGGTCCGTCCGCGTCGGGTGGGCCATCGGGACGGGGGACGGCCCCGCGGCCCGGCGCGCCGGCCTGACCGCGTTCGGGGCGGGCGCCGCGTTCATGACCGCGACCGCCCTCCTCTTCCTGCTGTTCCCGGCGGCGATCGCGCGCGCGATGACCGACGATCCCGCGGTCGTGGCCGCGGCGGTGCCGCTGTTGAGGATCGCGGCCGTGTTCCAGATCTCCGACGGCGTGCAGGCGGTCGGGGCGGGCGTGCTGCGCGGCGCGGGCGACACGCGCTTCGCGTTCCTCGCGAACCTCGCGGGGCACTGGGGGCTCGGGTTCCCGGCGGCGCTCGTGCTCGGGTTCGCGCTCGGCGGCGGCGTCGCGGGGCTCTGGTGGGGGTTCGTCCTCGGCCTCTCCGCGGTGGCGATCGCCCTGCTGCTGCGCTTCGCGCGGCTCTCCTCGCGAGCGATCGCGCCGCTCGCCGAGCGCGCCGCGCCCGCCGCCTGACGGCGCGCGCCTCGGGCTCGGCCGCGGGCGGCGTGCGGATCTGCCGTCCGCCATCGGCTATCGTCGACGGGTGCGCCTCGCGCTCCCGCAGCCGTACGAGGATCTCGGCCACACCGCCGACGTGGGCGTGCGCGTCCGCGGCGCCTCGGCCGAGGAGGCGCTCGGGCGGCTCGCCCTCGCCTTCGCGACGCTCGTCACCGGAGGCGCGCCGGCGGTGGGCCGGCGCGAGGAGCGGCTCGAGGTCACGGGCGGACCGGGGCTCGCCGGCACCGCGATCGCCCTGATGCGCGAGCTCCTGTTCCGGCTCGCCACGGCGGGGGAGCTCCCCGCGGAGATCGAGGTCCACGCTGCGGACGAGCGGGGCGCGGTCGCGACGGTCGCGTTCGCCCGGCGCGATCCGGTCCGGCACGCCGAGGGGGCGGACGTGAAGGCGGTGACCCGGCACGCGGCCCGGCTCGAGCGAGAGGGAGACGGGTGGGTCGCGCAGGTGGTGCTGGATATCTAAGCGAGTGGAGGTCGAAGTCGACGTGGACGTCGACGTCGAGTGGAAGTCCAAGTCCAAGTCCGACCACGTCCAAGTCCAAGTCCACGTACCGAGGTCGAGGTCGAGGTCGAGGTCGAGGTCGAGGTCGATCGGGAATGACATGAACCTCCGGCGCATCGAGGGCGACCTGTGGGAGATCCCGCGCGAAGGGCGGATGAGGGTCCCGGGGCGCGTCTACAGCGTAGGCCCGCCCGCGCCGGACGACCCGTCGCTCCAGCAGGTCGCGAACGTCGCGCACCTCCCGGGCATCCTGCGCTTCTCGCTCGCGATGCCCGACATCCACTGGGGCTACGGCTTCCCGATCGGCGGCGTCGCTGCGATGGACGCCGAGCGCGGCGCGGTCTCCCCCGGCGGCGTCGGCTACGACATCAACTGCGGAGTCCGCGTCGTGACGACCCGCCTCGAGGAGGAGGTGGTCCGCGCGCGCCTGCACGCGGTCGCGGCGCAGCTGTACCGGGACATCCCCACCGGCGTCGGCGCCTCGGCGGCGATCCCGCGCCTCTCGGACGCGGAGCTCGACGACGTGCTCTCGCAGGGGGCGCGCTGGGCGGTGCGGCGCGGCTTCGCGGCCGCGTCCGACGACGCGGAGCGCTGCGAGGAGGGGGGCCGGCTCGCGGCGGCGGACCCCTCGGCCGTCAGCGCGCGCGCCCGCCTCCGCGGATCCGACCAGCTCGGCACGCTCGGGAGCGGCAACCACTTCATCGAGGTGGACCGGGTCGCCGAGGTCTACGACGAGGCCGCGGCGGAGGCGTTCGGGCTCGTCCCCGGGACGGTCGCGCTGCAGATCCACTCCGGCTCGCGCGGGCTCGGGTACCAGGTCTGCGACGAGTCGCTCGCGACGCTCGCGCACCGCGCCGCCGGGTTCGGCGAGGAGTACGTGACGCTCCCGGATCCCCAGCTCGCCTGCGCCCCGATCCAGTCGGACGAGGGCCGCCGGTACCTCGGGGCCATGCAGGCGGCGGCGAACTTCGCGTGGGCGAACCGCCAGGTGATGACCGGGCTCGCGGTGCGCGCGCTGCTCCACGCCCTCCAGGTGTCGGAGCGCGAGCTCGGGGCGCGCCTGCTCTACGACGTCTGCCACAACGTCGCGAAGCACGAGGAGCACGAGGTGGACGGCGTGCTTCGCAGCGTCCTCGTCCACCGGAAGGGGGCCACCCGCTGCTTCGGCCCGGGCGACGCGCGCGTCCCCGCGCCGTACCGCGAGGTCGGCCAGCCGGTGCTCATCCCCGGCGACATGGGGCGCTACTCCTACGTCCTCGCCGGAACGGAGCGGGCGATGCGCGACACGTTCGGGAGCTCCTGCCACGGCGCGGGCCGGCTCCTCTCGCGCGGCGAGGCGCTGCGTCGCGGGCGCGGGCGCTCGATCGCGCGCGAGCTCGCGGAGCGCGGGATCGAGGTCATCTCGCGCGGCAAGAAGACGCTCGCGGAGGAGATGAGCGAGGCCTACAAGGACGTCGCGCAGGTGGTCGCGGTGATGCACGGCGCGGGCATCTCGCGGCTCGTCGCGCGGCTCGAGCCGATGGCCGTCGTGAAGGGCTGACGCCCGCGGGGGTGGCGACGGACAGGCGACCGCTCGATGACCGAGCGCAGCGCGCAGCCGGGTTCACCGGACCGGCCGACCCCCCCGGGGCCCCTGCCCGTCCGGGCTCCCCCGCCGAGCGCGAACGTGCGCTAGGCATGTGCGGTGGCACGTTCGCCGTCCGTGTCTCATCCATTCGTGAAGGGGCTCACCGTGCGCAAAACGACTCGTCGCCGTGCTGCTCGTCGCTCCGTCGCTCGCGCTCGCGAGCGGGTACACCCTGCCGAACACCTACCCGCGCGATCTCGGCCTGTGCGCGTCCGGGGTCGCCGCGCAGCGCGACGCCGCCGCCGTGTTCGCGCTCTCCGCGGCGCTCGCCAGGATCGAGGGCCTGTCCGTCCGAGTCGGCGGCGGGATGGTGACCCCGTTCAACGACTGGACCGATCCGACGCCGGGCGCGACGGCGCCACCCCTGGGCTCGGCGGTCGCCGAGCCGGGGACCGAGAGCATCGAGACGCACTACAACCCGTTCCCGAACGTCGCCGTCTCGTACGGCGGCAAGCTCCCCTTCCTCGGGAACCGCGGCTACGGCGTCGGCGTCGCGCTCCAGCCGTTCGGCGGCGCGATCGTGAAGTGGCCCGACGACTGGGCAGGGCGGTTCCGCATCACCGAGGTGGACCGGCGGGTGTTCAGCGGCGCGCTCACCGCGGGCATCGAGGTGATCCCGCGGGTCCGGCATCGGCGGAGGCCTCATCTATTACTACACGACCGAGAAGTTCACCCAGAAGGCGTGGATGCAGCCGTACCCGCTCCCCGCCGGCGGCCCCACGAATCCCGACGCGACCGCGGTGCTGGATCTCTCCGGCGGCGCGGCGACCTACGAGGTCTCGGCCGAGATCGATCCGCTGCCCGGCGTCCCGCTGACGTTCGCGGTGGACTACAAGCACAAGGCGACGCAGAACGTCGACGGCGACGTGACCTGGACCGGAACGGGCCCGTACGCCGCGGGCGCCCAGGTACCCGGCGCTGTCCGCGCTGTTCGGAGCCACGTCGGCGGAGCAGACGCTGACGATCCCGAACCTGCTGAACATCGGCGTCGCGTACCGGGTGACGAAGCCGCTCCTCGTCACGGCCACGTTCACGTTCGACCGCTGGGTCGTCTACGACCGCGACCTCTTCATCGCGAACACGGGCGCCCGGATCGACGTCCCGCGCGACTACAGCAACGGCCAGACCTACCGCGCCGGCGTCGAGTACGACCTGCTTCCCTCGCTCCAGGTCCGCGCCGGCCTGCAGCGCGACGTCTCCGGGCTCAAGAAGGAGACGTACTCGCCGACGCTGCCGGACGGAAGCTCGTGGGGCGGATCGCTCGGCGCGACGTACCTGCTGCCGAATGGCTTCTCCGTGGATGGCGTCGTCTTCTACGCGAAGATGGACGAGGTCAAGGTGCCCGCGTCTGCGGTCGGAAGCGAGCCGACTCTCCCCGCGACGCTCTTCCCGACGGGGACGTTCCGCGGCAGCTACGAGCCGTCCGCGCTCGTCTACGGCCTGTCCGTGGGCTGGAGGCCGGGCGCTCGCGACGGCAGGTAGGCGAGGCCCGGCTCGGAGGCCGCTCCCTCGGCGGGCGGCCTCCCGCCGGGACCCATCCGCGCCGCGAGGGCGTGTTCATCTTCCCGGGATGGAAGACGTCCCGAGGCCCAACCTCTCCCTGCTTCAGGGCGGGCGGACGGGTCCGGAAGGCGAGCGGCAGTCGGCCGCGCTTGCCGCGCGAGGCGCTCAGGGTCATCCCCGGCGGTGAGGCCGGCGACCTGCAGGCCGCCATCGAGGAGACGGTCCAGGCCGCCCGGCAGATGCGTCGCGAGATCGAGGAGAAGATCGCCCGCGCGCTCGAGGAGCTGTTCTAGGGACAGCGCGAACCGCGCCCGGGTCGCCGTGGTCGTGGCCCTGGACGTGGACGTGGACGTGGTCTTCGACTTCGACTTCGACCTCGACGGGGCTCCCCGGTTACGACCAGGTCGAGGACCAGGACCACGTCCAAGTCCAGGTCCAAGACAAGTCGTGACGCTGGCTCGGCACCCGGTTAATCCTTTCTCATGCTCGAGACCCTCCCCGGGGCGAGCCCGTTCCCGGAGCCTC
Organism: uncultured delta proteobacterium; assembly: GCA_963736795.1. Lineage (GTDB taxonomy): Bacteria > Myxococcota > Myxococcia > Myxococcales > Anaeromyxobacteraceae > Anaeromyxobacter. The sequence goes on from CAVTRF010000016.1 coordinate 132,398, forward strand.
TCGCGCTCCGCCTGGCGGACGCGGTGCGCGCGCGGGGCCCCGAGTACCGGCCGCGCACGCACCACCTCGTGGACGGACGCCCGCGATTCACGAACCGCCTCGCGCTGGAGCGCAGCCCGTACCTGCTCCAGCACGCGCACAACCCGGTGAGCTGGTGGCCCTGGGGTGACGAGCCGTTCGAGGAGGCGCGACGTACCGGCCGGCCCGTCTTCCTGTCGGTCGGCTACTCGACCTGCCACTGGTGCCACGTCATGGAGCGCGAGTCGTTCGAGGACCCCGAGATCGCGCGGGTCCTGAACGAGCAGTTCGTCCCCATCAAGGTGGACCGCGAGGAGCGCCCGGACGTCGACGCCGTCTACATGACCGCGGTGCAGCTGCTGCAGGGCGGCGGCGGCTGGCCCATGAGCGTCTGGCTCACGCCGGACCGCGAGCCGTTCTTCGGCGGGACCTACTTCCCGCCGCGCGACGGCGCCCGCGGCGCGCAGCGCGGGTTTCTCTCGATCCTGCTCGAGATCGCCGACCTGTACGCGCGGGACCCGGAGCGCGTGCGCGGCGCCACCGGCTCGCTCGTTCAGGCGGTCCGCACCGCGCTCGCCGCGCACGGCGATCCCGCGGCGGACCTGCCCGGCCCGGGCCCGATCGAGGAGGCGGTCTCGTTCTTCCGGCAGAGCTTCGACCCGGCGCACGGCGGGGTGCGCCGGGCCCCCAAGTTCCCCTCGAACCTGCCGGTGCGGCTCCTCCTCCGCCACCATCGGCGCACGCGCGACCCGGAGCCGCTCCGGATGGCGACGATCACGCTCGAGAAGATGGCGGCGGGCGGGATCCACGACCAGCTCGGCGGCGGGTTCCACCGCTACTCGACCGACGCGGAGTGGCTCGTCCCGCACTTCGAGAAGATGCTCTACGACAACGCGCTGCTCGCGGTGGCGTACGCGGAGGCGTAGCAGGTGACGCAGCGGCGCGACCTCGCGCGCGTCGCGCGGCAGACGCTCGAGTACCTCCTGCGCGAGATGACCTCGCCCGAGGGCGGGCTCTACTCGGCGACCGACGCGGACTCGGAGGGCGAGGAGGGGCGGTTCTTCGTCTGGGACGAGCGGGAGCTGCGCGCGCTGCTCGGCGCCGACGCCGACCGGTTCCTCGCGTACTACGGCGTCACGCCGGAGGGGAACTTCGAGGGGCGGTCCATCCTGTGGGTGCCGCGGCCGGACGAGGACACGTGGGACGCGCTCGCCCACGCGCGCGCGGTGCTCTACGAGGCGCGGGCGCGCAGGCCCGCGCCGCTCCGGGACGAGAAGGTGCTCGCCGGGTGGAACGGGCTCGCGATCTCGGCGCTCGCCTTCGGCGGCCGGGTGCTCGGGGAGCCCCGGTTCGTCGCCGCGGCGGCGCGCGCCGCGGAGTTCGTCCTCGGGCGCATGGTGAAGGACGGGCGTCTGCAGCGGACCTGGCTCGCGGGCGAGGCGGGGATCCCGGCCTTCCTCGAGGACCACGCGTTCCTCGCCGCGGGGCTGCTCGACCTGCACGAGGCGACCTTCGAGCCTCGCTGGCTCGAGGCGGCGGTGGAGCTGTGCGAGAAGCAGGAGGCGCTCTTCGCGGACGCCGGCGGCGCGCTGGTTCCAGTCCGCCGCGGACCACGACCGGCTCCTCGCCCGCGAGAAGCCGACCCACGACGGGGCGGAGCCGTCGGGCGCGTCGGTCGCGATCCTGAACGCGCTGCGGCTCCACGCCTTCACGACCGACGAGCGCTGGTGGCGCGTCGCCGTCGGGCGCGCTGCGGCATTACTCCGGCGCGCTGGCGGCGCAGCCCGCTTCGCTCACGGAGCTGCTCCTCGCGGTGGACTTCGCGACCGACGCGGCGCGCGAGGTGGTGCTCGTCTGGCCCGAGGGCGAACCCTTCCCCGAGCCGTTCGTCGCGGTGCTGCGCCGGACGTTCCTCCCGAACCGCGCGCTCACCGGCGCGGAGGAGGGCGTCGCGCTCGCGCGGCTCGGCCGCACCGCGGCGATCGCGGCCGGGAAGGTCGCCGCCGGGCGGCCGACCGCGTACGTCTGCGAGCACGGCCAGTGCCGGCTCCCCGCCATCGCACCGGAGAAGCTCTCCTCGCAGGTGGCGCCGGTCCACCCGTACCGCTAGACGCGGCCACTCGACGGCCCCCACGCGGCACCATGCCGCGGGCCAGCGGACCGTCCCGGGCGGGACAATCCATTGCGGGTGCGGAGGGAAGGGGTCGCATGCAGGCCATCCCGGTGGGTCTTCGCGCGGGGCTCTCGGCCGCCGTGATCGCCGCCTTCGCGCCCGGGGTCGCGGGCTGTTCGAGCCCGTACCCGGAGGTCCGCGTCGAGCTCGCATCGGCGCCGGCCACCCCGACGCCCGCCGCCCCGGAGGCGGAGACGCTCCGCTTCTCGGTCGCCGCGATGCTCTCGCCGCAGGACACGTTCTCCTCCTACTCGCGCCTCCTCGAGCGGCTCGGGTCCGCGCTCCACGTCCGGATCGAGCTCGTGCAGCGGCGGACCTACGCGGAGGTGAACGAGCTGCTCGCCGCCGGGAAGGTGGACGCGGCGCTGCTGTGCACCGGCGGCTACCTCGAGCTCGAGCGGAAGCACCCGGGGACGACCGAGGTGCTCGCGGTGCCGGTGATCCGCGGCGAGAGCACCTACCGCTCGTACGTCCTCGTCCCCGCCGGCTCCCGCGCCCACACCCTCGCGGAGCTCGAGGGAAAGCGCTTCGCCTACACCGACGAGCTGTCGCTGTCCGGACGGCACTACGTCGTCCACCTCCTCCGCGAGGCGGGGCGGGATCCCGGCGCGTTCTTCGGGTCCGTGCAGTACACCGGCAGCCACGACCGCTCGATCGACGCGGTGGCGCGCCGGGTGGTGGACGGCGCCGCGGTGGACAGCCTCATCTTCGATCAGCTCGCCGCCACGCACCCGGAGCTGACCGCCGGCATCCGCGTCATCGACCGGTCGCCCCCGTTCGGCGCGGCACCGGTGGTCGCGTCCACGCGCCTGTCGCCCGCGCGGAGGACGCAGCTCAGGAACGCGCTCCTCTCCCTCTCCGCGGACCCCGAGGCGACCGCGGCGCTGCGCGTCGTCGGCTTCGAGGCGTTCGCGCTGCCCGGGCCGCACCTCTACGACGGCGCCGCCGCAGTGCTGGAGACGAGCCGTTGACCGCGTCCCCCCCCACGGGCGCCACGCCGCGCGGGCTGCGGCTCTGGGTGAAGCTCGCGCTCCTCGCCGGGGTCGGGGTCGTCGCGACGCATTCCATCCACCTCGCCGTCGGAACCGGCATCGCGGGGCGCTCGCTCGTCCGCGAGCAGGAGTCGCTCGGCCGAGGGATCGCGCGGCTCGTCGCGGCCGAGGCGGCGGACCCCATCCTCACCCATGACATCGTCACCCTGTCCCAGCTCGTCGCGCGCGCGGCCGCGACGGACGGGATCGGGTACTGCTTCGTCGTCCGCGGGGGCAGACGCGCTCGCGACGTCGTTCCCGGGCGGGACGCCGGAGGGGCTCGTCCGGCTGCGCGCGGACGGACGGACCGGGCCGGTCGTCGTCGTGGACGGCGCGTCGCGCTTCCTCGACCTCGAGGAGCCGATCCTCGGCGGGAGCGCCGGCGTCGTCCGGCTCGGGATCGACATGGCCATCCTGCAGACGACGCGCCGCGTCGATCGCGGCGCCGCTCGGGGTGCTCGCGCTCCTCGTGATCCTGCTCGGCGCCGGCCGCCGCGCTCGTCATCGGCCGCTCGATCGCGCGCCCCCTCGACGACCTCGTGGCGACCGCCGACCGGTTCGATCCGGCGGTGGCCGTCGCGGCGGTCCCGCCGCGCGGGCGGACGGGAGATCGAGCGGCTCGCCGACCGGTTCAACCTCATGATGCGCCGCCTCCACACCGCGCACGACGACCGCGAGCGGGTGCGGGCGCAGGCGCTCGCGAACGCGCGGCTCGCCACGCTCGGCTCGGTCGTCGCCGGGGTCGCGCACGAGGTGAACAACCCGCTCGCGAGCCTCAAGGTCTGCGTGACGCTGCTCCGGGAGGGCGCCGACCCGCAGCAGCGCAGCGCGGACCTCGCGCTGATGGACGACGCGCTCGACCGCCTCCGGGACGTCGTCCGCCGGCTGCTCGACCTCGGTCACCCCCCGCAGCTCGAGCTCGCCCCCACGGCGGTCGTCGACCTCGCGCGCGACGCGCCGCGGCTCGCCGCGCTCTCGCTCCGCGGCAAGGGGATCTCGCTCGACGAGGTCGTGGATCCCGGCGCGGACGACGTGCCGGTCCGCGCCGACCACAAGCAGGTCTCGCAGGCGCTGCTCAACCTCCTCCTGAACGCCGCCTACGTCACGCCCGCCGGGCGGCCGGGTGCGCGTCCGCATCCGCCGGCGCGGGGACCTCCGCGGGATCGCCGTCGAGGACGACGGCCCGGGGATCCCGCCCGCGCTCCGCGATCGTGTCCTCGACCCCTTCTTCACGACGAAGCCGGCCGGCGAGGGGACCGGGCTCGGACTCGCGCTCGCGCGAGCGATCGTGGACCAGCACCACGGCGCGCTCGAGCTCGAGTGCCCGGAGCAGGGTGGCACGATCGTGACGCTCTGGCTCCCGATCGTCGGGGCGTCGGGCCCGGAGGTGGGGCCGCCGGGGCTTGCGACGTAGCGACATTGCTATATGCGACGATTCGCCCCGTTGCCGGCGCGGGCGATCCTGTGGCCCCATCGGACGGCGCTCCATCCCGGGGCGCGGCCCCTTGGAGGAGCACATGAAGAGGATTCTCGGCACGATCGCGTTCGCGATCGCCATCTTCGCGGCGCCGGCGCAGGCGACGAACGGCATGCGCATGATCGGCTTCGGGCCGGTCCAGAACTCGATGGGCGGCGCCTCGGTCGCCGCGCCGCTCGACGCGCGCCACCGCCGTCTCGAACCCGGCGGGTCTCGCCGCGCTCGGCGGCCGGTTCGACCTCGCCGCGCAGTGCGTTCATGCCCGACGTCAAGTACATCCATGACGACGCCCGGCCCGAGCGCTTCAGCGGGCAGCTCCGACCGCCCGACGGACTACCTGCCGACGCTCGCCGGCGTTTACCGATTCCAGGACCAGCTCACGTTCGGGTTCGCGGCGCTCGGCACCGCGGGCATGGGCGTCGACTACAAGGCGGATCCCGCGGCGTAACAAGCTCGTGACGTCGTACCTGAACGGCCGCGTCGCGCCGGCGGTCTCGTACAAGGTGAACGACCAGCTCGCGGTCGGCTTCGCCGTCGAACCTCATGTACGCGCAGATGTCGTTCGAGATGGAGGGTGGGCCGAAGTTCGACGACTGGCGCCTCGTTCGGCTACGGCGCCACGCTCGGCGTCACCTACAAGCCGGTCGAGATGGTGACCCTCGGCGCCGCGTTCGAGACGAAGAGCTACTTCCAGGACTTCAGCTGGAACATCGGCGGCACGGACTTCGCGCTCGACTTCGATCAGCCGATGGTCGCGACGCTCGGCGCCGCGGTCCGCCCGGTCGGCGGGCCTTCTCCTCGCCCTCGACGGTGCAGTGGATCAACTGGTCCGACGTCATGGGCAAGAAGCTCCCGAAGTTCACGAAGCCCGCCGGCGCCGGCGACTTCGACATGCAGTGGAGCGACCAGTTCGTCGTGAAGGTCGGCGCCCAGTACGAGATCCCGACGCTCAAGGCGCTCAAGGTCCGCGCGGGCTACAACTACGGGAAGGCGCCGCTCGACTCGAAGAACTTCCAGGCGAACATGGCGTTCCCGGCGGTCTCCGCGCAGCACTTCACCGTCGGCGCCGGCTACGACATCGGCAAGCTGGGCCGTGAACGCCGCGTTCGTGTACTCGCCGGAGGCCACGGTGAAGTACTCGGACGCGCCGAACGGGATCAACTCGTTCGACTCGAAGATGTCGCAGACCGCGTTCGAGCTCGGCGCCGCCTACCGGATGTAGCTCGGAACGGCTTCTCGCACCGCGCTGACGGCAGGGGCCCCGGCGGCGACGCCGGGGCCCTTCTCGTCTCCTCGTCGCGCGTCCACCGTCGAGGCCACGCGCGCGCCGGCCCGTCCTGAAGGCCGGCGCTGCCGGGACGCCGCGACCGTCAGTGATCGCCGCCCAGGATCACCGGCAGGCCCGACTTCCCGCTGCCGACGATGACGACCTTCGCGTTCTGGCTCTCGGCGAGCTTCGCGGTCGCCTCGATCCCCTTGAACTGCAGGTACTCCTGGGTGAGCCCCTGCCGGACGATCGTCTGGTACTTCGCGATCCCGTCCGCCTCGATGAGCTTGCGCTGCGCCTCCTGCCGCTCGCGGTCGAGCGTGAAGCGCATCTTCTGGGCGCGCTGCTCCTCCGCGAGCTTGTCCGCGATGGCTGTCTTGATGGTCTCCGGGCAGGTCCACGTCCCGCACGAGCACGGCCTCGACGATGACGTGCTTCCCCTCGAGCGCGCGCAGCACCTCCTCGTAGATCTGCCGCTCGATCTCCTCGCGCTTCGTCGAGTAGATCTCCTCGGGCTGGTAGCGGCCGAACACCTTGCGGGCCTCCGAGCGGACCACCGGGCCGATCACCTTCTGGTCGTAGTCCGGCCCGATCTGCGTCTGGAGCTCGAACAGCTCGTCGACCTTGGGCCGGTACCGGACGGACGCGTCGACCCGCAGGGTGAGGCCGTTCGAGGTGAGCACGATGAGCTGCTCCTTCATCTCGTGGACGCGGGTGTCGTACGGGATGACGTAGTTCCAGGCGGGGATGAAGTGCATCCCCTCGCCGACCACCTCCTTGCTCGTGCCGCCACCGAGCGTCTTGAACACGATCCCGCGGTGGCCGGAGTCGACGGTCGGGCAGCGGCAGCCCGGGAGGAACGGCGCGAGGGTGAGGGCGAGGGCGAGGGTGCGGCGCATGGAGTGCCTCCGGAAGGTTTCGCCCACTCTACGCTCGTTCGCGGCCCGGGCCGGCGAGAAGAGCGAGCTTGGGGGGAGCCGGCCGAGCGTCACGCCCCTCGGTCGAGAATCGAGAACGGCCGCTCCCCCTTGAACACGCGGAAGAGGACGTAGAGCGCCGGGAAGAGCAGCAGCGCGCCGGCGGCGAGCGCCCAGAGGAGCACGACCTGCGTCGCGCGCGGAGCGCTCGCGGAGGCGAGGGTGAGGTCGGGCACGACGAGGTACGGGTACTGCGACGCACCCCAGCCGACGACGATGAGCGCCACCTGGACCACCGCGGCCGCCCGCGCCGCGCGCACGCGCCCGGCGGAGAGGAGCGCGAAGGCGGCGACCGCCGCCGCCCCGGTCGCGGCGTGGAACGGCACCGACCAGGGCTGGCGCGCGAGCCCCTCGAACACGAGCGGGGCCTCGCGCCACGAGAGCGCGCCGGAGAGGACGGCGCAGGCGAACACGACGAGGCCGGCGAGGATGGCGCGGCGCCGGAAGTCCTCGCGCAGGAGCCCCTGCGCCTCGACCGCGAGGTACGAGGCGGCGAGGAAGGCGAAGAGCGCCGCCGCGAAGATCCCGACCGACAGCGGGAAGGGCGCCACCCAGGCGAAGGGCTCGGCGCCGTCCGCGGCGACGCGGAGCCGGCCGGACGCGAGCGCCCCCACGACCACGCCGAGCACGACCGGCGCGAGGACGGAGGAGGCGGAGAAGACGAGTCCCCAGCGCGCCTGCACGCGGTCCTGCGGCCGATCGTAGGTCCGGAACGTGAACGCGGCGCCGCGCAGCACGATGCCGAGGAGGAGCAGGACGAGCGGGATGAACAGGGCGATCGAGATCGCGGCGAACGCGGCGGGGAAGCCGGTGAAGAGCACGACCACGACGAGGATGAGCCAGACGTGGTTCGCCTCCCAGATCGGCCCGATCGCGTGCTCGACGAGCGCGCGCTGCTCGGCCTTGCGCGGGCCCGTCGCGAGCAGGTCCCAGATCCCCCCGCCGAAGTCGGCGCCGCCGAGGAGCGCGTACAGCACGAGCGAGGCGAGGATCGCGCCGCCGAGCAGGTCGGCCGGGGTCACGCGCGCCCTCCCCCGCCCTCGTCGCGGCCCGGGGTCGCGGGGGTGGCGGCGATCTGGCGGTGGAGGAGGACCGCGGTCACGATCCCGAGGAGCACGTACACGGCAACGAACACCACGAGCGGAACCACGAGCCGGGCGACGGGCGTGACCGACTGCGCGGTGGTGAGCACGTCGCGGACGGTGAACGGCTGGCGCCCCCACTCCGTGACGAGCCAGCCCGCCTCGAGCGCGACGAACCCGCCCGGCCCGGCGATCGCGAGCGCGCGCAGGTAGGAGCGCGGCCAGGGCCTGCGGCGGACCGCGAACCACAGCCCCACCGCCGCGAGGGCGGCGAGGAGCGTGCCCAGCCCGACCATCACCTGGAAGGCGAGGTGGACGCGCCGCACCGGCGGCCACACCTCGCGCGGGAAGTCCGAGAGCCCCTTCACCTCGGCGTCGGCGTCGTGGAACGCCAGGAGCGACAGGCCGCGCGGGATCTCGACCGCGAACCGCGTCGTCTCCGCGTCGGGGTCCGGGAGGCCGCCGAGCCGCAGGGGCGCCCCGCGCTCCGTGCGGAACTGCCCCTCGAGCGCGGCGAGCTTCACCGGCTGGGTGAGGGCGACCTGGCGCGCCGAGAAGTCCCCCGAGATGGGCTGGAGGACCGCCGCCACGCCACCGACGAGGAGCGCGAGGGTGAGCGCCGCGCGGTCGATCGCCGAGGAGCGCCGCAGGAGGCGCAGCGCGTGGATGCCCGCCACGGCGAACCCGGTCGCGACGTAGGACGAGAGGACGACGTGGATGACCTCGTGCGCCCAGCCGGGCGGGAACATCGCGACGAGCGGGCGAACGTCCGCCGCGGCGCCGGCGCGCAGCTCGAAGCCGGCCGGGACGTTCATCCAGGCGTTCGCGAGCGTCACGAAGAACGCGGAGGCCGCGCCGCTCGCGGCGACCACGACGCCGCTCGCGAGGTGCAGCCGCGGGCCGACCCGCCCCCAGCCGTAGAGATAGATCCCGAGGAAGATCGCCTCCGCGAAGAACGCGAACCCCTCGAGCGAGAAGGGCATCCCGATGATCGGGCCGGCGAACGCCATGAAGCGCGGCCAGAGGAGGCCGAGCTCGAACGAGATGACCGTCCCCGAGACGGCGCCGACGGCGAACAGGATCGCGACGCCCTTCGCCCAGCGTCGCGCGAGGTCGAGGTGGACGGCGGAGCCGGTGCGCCGCCAGCGCCACTCGGCGAGCACCATGAGGAGCGGCATCGCCACGCCGACCGCGGCGAACACGATGTGGAACACGAGGGAGAGGCCGAACAGCCACCGGGCGGCCAGGAGGTCGGGCACGGGCCGAGAGTACGGCACCCGGCGCGACGCGGCTTGGTCCCTGACGGGCGGCATCACCACATTGACGGCTCGGGAGGAGGAGACGACATGGAATACGAAGATCGTGCGACGGAGAACGTGGAGCGACAGACGGCGAAGGTGCCGTCGCTCGCCTTCCTGGGGATCGCGCTCGGAGCGATGGCCGCGTCGGCGGCGCTCGTGCTGACCGGACGCAAGCAGCTCGGCAACTTCGTCGGGCAGTGGGCGCCGTCGATCCTGATCCTGGGGCTCTACAACAAGCTCGCGAAGGAGATCGCCGTGCCGAAGCGGGACTTCGCGAGCGCACAGACCGGCAGCGGCGCCGGGATGGGCGCGGGTCTCTAGCGGTGGTGGGCGATCGGTCCGCGGCGGCGCGCGCCTCCGCGGGCCGATCGCGAGGTCGCGATTCCGCGTTCGCCTGCGACGCGCCGCCGCGGGGCAAATTGACACCCGGGAAATCCGGGCAGTAACCTCCGAGGGTTGCTTCCCCCGGAGGTTCGATGCGTCGTCTGGCCCACGTCCTGGCCGCCGTCCTCGCCGTCACGGCGGCGCCCTCCGCGCGCGCGGAGCCGCTCGACCTCGACCTGACGAGGCTCGGCGCTCCCGACCCGGCCGTCTGGGGCTCGATCGCGACGCTCACCGGCTCGCCGGCAGGGAACTTCGCGCAGCTCGCGACGGAGTCCCGCCAGCGCTTCGCGGTCCTCTCGAGCGAGATGGCGCTCGCGCTCTCCTCCGCGGTCCTGCACCCGGCCTCCACGACCGGGCACTCCGGGTTCGCGGTGGACCTCGAGGTCGCGACGGTCGCGGTGCACGCCGACCCGATTGGCGTCTCGACGGCGGGGTTCAGCTCGAACGTCTGGCCGACGGAGTCCACGCAGCCGTCGCAGCTCTACCTGCCGTCCATCCACGTCCGCAAGGCGCTGCCGTGGAGCCTCGAGTTCGGCGGGCGCCTCATCTACCTCTCCGCCTCGTCGTACTTCGCGGCGCAGGGCGAGGCGAAGTGGGCGCTCAACGAGGGGTTCGAGTACGTGCCCGACCTCGCGGTCCGCTTCGCGTACACGCGACTCTTCGGCCAGAAGGACTGGAACCTCGGCGCGACCGACGTCGACTTCCTCGTCTCGAAGCGCTGGGGCGTGAACGCGGTGACGAGCTTCACCCCCTACCTGTCCGCCCGCTTCACCTACGTCTCCGCCTCGACCGAGCGAATGGACTTCGCGCCCGGCGCGTCTCGCCGGGGACGACCGAACCCGGTCGGACGCGACCAGGACGCAGGCGTCCTTCCCGCGCTTCGCGGCGGGCTTCTACCGGACCACCATCGGGCTGCGGATGACCGCGTACTCGGTCTCCCTCGCAGCCGAGGGCACGTTCTTCGGCGGCGCCTCCCCCAAGGTGAATGGGTACGACGGCGTGAAGCTCGCCTCGTCGCTCGGGGGCGCGGCGAAGCTCGGCTGGGAGTTCTAGCCCGCCCGGGCGAGAGCGGCGCGCACCTGCGCCGGCGCGTTCGTGATGACCGCGGTGGCGCCCGCGCGCGCGAGCCGCACCGCGTCCGCCGGATCGTCCACCGTCCAGACGTTCACGGCGAGGCCGCTCGCGACCCAGCGCCGCACGCGCGCGTCGGTCGCGAGGGCGACGTCGGGATGGACCGCCGCCGGCCGCAGCGAGCGGACGCCGAGGAAGGTGCGAAGCCGCCAGGCATAGCCGTCCTCGAAGAGGAGCCCGGTCGCGACGTCCGGCGCCGCGACCCGGAGCGCCGCGACGAGCCGCCACTCGAACGAGGAGACGATCACGCGCTCGCCGGCCCCGGCCCGGCGGATCACCTCGGCGGCGGCGTGGGCGAGCGCGAGGTCTCCGGCGCGTCGCCCGCTCTTCAGCTCGACGTTCACGAACGCGGTCGGCAGCGCCTCGAGCACCTCGGTGAGGAGCGGGATCCGCTCGCCGCGGAAGCGATCCCCCTTGTAGGCCCCCACGTCCACCGCTCGCAGCGCCGAGAGCGGCGCGTCCGCGATCCGGAGCGGGTTCCCGGCGACGCGAACGAGGTCCTCGTCGTGCGCGACCACGACCTCGCCCGTCGCGCAGCGCCAGACGTCGAGCTCGACCCCGTCCGCGCCCTGAGCCATCGCGAGGCGGAACGCGGAGAGCGTGTTCTCGGGCGCCTCGGCGCTCGCGCCCCGGTGACCGAGCACGAGGGTCGATCGAGACGGGGGGACACTCGCGTTCGGCTCGCGCCACCTCGCCATCGAAGCCTCCTCCCGCTATCCTAGCGCGCGGATGCCGTCCCTGAACGACCTCGCGGTCGCCGCGTTCATCACCCTCCTCGTGTTCGGGGGGATCTACGTGCCGCGGGTCGGCGACGCGATCGGCCGGTTCGTGCAGCGCCGGCGCGGGCTGAGGGACGATCCGGCGGCGCAGCCCGACCGCGAGCGCTCCGCGAAGTCGCGCTGACCCCTGGGGCCAGCAGGCTCTTGAAAATCCCCTCTCCACCGCAACGCGGGGGAGAGGGTCAGGGAGAGGGGGCCCCGCTGGCGCGGCTAGCGCCCGCGCTCCCCCGCGATGCGCGCGGCCACCGCACGCACGAGCGGGTGGAGCACTCCGTCCCGCGCGACGTCGCGGAGCTCGGGGGACCCGATCCCGGGCAGGAGCTTCAGCGCGAGCTCCGTCTCGATGTACGGGTTTCGCACGAGCGCGAGCGCGACGGCGGGACGGGTCCGCCAGCGGCGCGCCTCGAAGATGCAGCGGAGCGTCGCCGGACGGCACGGACGCCGCGCCGCGATCCGGATGACGAACGGCTCGGTGAGCTGCGCGTTGCGCAGGAGCTCGCGAACGACGACCGGGTCGCCCTCGGCGGCGAAGCGGGCGAGGAGGTCCGGGTCGCGCTGCGCGCGCGCCATCGCCTTCTTGTGGCCGAGCGTGAGGTGGGCGAGGTGCGCGTCGGCCTTGTCTCGCGGCTCCGTGTAGGCCCGGTGCGGCGGCGGCGCGACGAGGAGCGCCGCCACCTCCGAGGCCCCCCGCGCGCCCGCCGCGGTGTAGACGTTCGCGAGCCACGCGTACGGGAGCTCGCCCTCGGGCTCCACGAGCGCGCGGCCGACCGCCGACAGCGCCACGCGCGCCTCCGCGCCGGCGGACGCGCGCACGAGCGCCTCGACGACGAGCACCGCGCGCTCCGGCTCGAGCGCGGCGAGGGCACGCGCGGCGGCGCGCGAGCGGATCTCCCCTTCCTCGAGGGCCGCGAGACGCCGGGCGAGCGCGAGCGCCTCCGCCGCCGGTCCGGGATCGTCCCGGGCCGGTGCGCCGGTCACGGCTGGGAGCCTGCGGGCTCGACCGCGACGCGGAGCGAGGCGCCGTCGAGGTCGGGCGGGGAGTCGCCGATCGCGACCAGGAACGGGACGGAGTCGCCGGGCTTCACGCTTGCGGGGGCGCGGGCGTGCGCGACGCCGCGGGCCCGCTGGAGGCCGGGCTCGTCCGCCGCGACGTAGAGCTCCTCTGCAGTGGGGACGGCGCCCGCGATCGCCTCGCCGCGCGCGACCACCTGCCCGCGGTGGACGACCTCGACCGAGACCTTCACCGCATGCACCGGCGCGGCGGCCCGCGAGATCACGTTCCCGCGCACGAACAGGAGCGGGGCGGCGCGCTCGCGCTCGAACACTCCGCTCCGCACGTCCTGCGCCAGCCACGGCGAGACGCCGGTGCCGCGGCCGAGCGCCCCGAGAATGGCGGATGGACGGAGCGACGCCGCCTCGAGCGGGCCGTCGGATCGCCACACCACCCAGAGCGCGAGCGCGGCGAGGAGCAGCACCGCGAGCGCCACCGCGTTCCCCGCCACCGCGCGCACGCGCGAGCCTCGCGCCCCCGGGATCCGGGCCTCGGGCCGGGGCGCCGCCGCGGGCACCGCCGCCGCTGCGCGCGGCGGCGACTCGGGCGCGGGAACCGGAGCAGCCGGGTCGGGTGCGATCGCCGGGGCGGCGGCCGGATGCGCGTGGGACTCACCCGCGATGGCGAGGTCCTCCCCGATGGGAGCTCCGCCGAAGTCGAAGCGGCCCGGGTCGAAGGGCTCCAGCGACGTCCCCGGTCCGAACGGATCGTCGCCAGCGAGCGGCGACGCGACCTCGAGGGGCGCGTCGAACCCGCCCCCGAGCTCGCGCGGCGGCGCCACCTTCATCGGCGGCGGCGTGAGCCGGTCCTCGAGCGAGAGGCCGCCGTCGTCGGGATCGGCGGCGGCGTCCATCGGCGGGAGCTCCGCCGGGACGGCGCTCGCCTGCGTGAACGGATCGGCCGCCTCGAGCACCGCGGCGGCGGAGAACGGGACGGCCGCCGGCCCGGGCGGCGCGAGGTCCGTCGGAGCGACCATCTCGAACGGCGGCGCCGGCTCGAACGACGGCTCCGGGTCGAGCGACGGCGCGGGCTCGAACGACGGCGGCGCAGACTCGATGGAGGGCGCGGCCTCGAACGACGGCTCGGGGTCGAACGACGGCTCGGGCTCGAACGACGGCGCGGGCTCGAAGGGCGGCGCGGGCTCGAACGACGGCGGCGCCGCTGCCGCGGCGACGCCCGCGAAGGGATCGGCGGCGGTCGAGGGTGCGCGCCGCGCGGCAGGCGGGAGCGGAGGCGGCCCGGAGGCGGGGCGGTTCACGGCGCGCGGCGCCGCCGGACCGAGCAGATCGGAGAGGTCGGTGACTGCGAGCGTCGCGCGCGAGCCGTCCGCCTCGGCGAACGGATCCGCGCCGGGCGGGCGCGGCGCGGCCGCGGCCGAGAACGGGTCCGTGGGGGGCGCGGGCGCGGCGAACGGATTGCTGCCCGCCGGAGGGACCGCGAAGTGGTGCGAGGCGGCGAACGGGTTCTCGACGAACGGGTTCTCGGCGCGCGCGGCGCGCACCGCGCCGGAGCGCGGCTCGAGCTCCACCCGCGCCGCCGCGGCCGGCGGCGCGATGCCAGCGCCAGCGCCCGGCTGGACGAGGAAGACCGTCTGGCACCGGGAGCAGCGGACCTTCGCTCCACGCGCGCCGATCTTCTCGTCGGCCACCCGGAACTTCGCCTGACATTGCGTGCAGATGACGATCATGCGTCCCCGGAGGGAAAATCGAGTCTACTCCGCACACGGCTTGACACCAAGCGCCAAGGACCCAACAATCCCCAGATTGCGGGCACTTATCGCTCTGGACGGCTCCCGATGAACGAAGATCGCAACACGGCTGGCACCGAGCCCTCCCCGGGCGGCCGCGACCCGAAGGTCATCAAGCGCTACACGAACCGGAAGCTCTACGACACCGTGGAGTCCCGCTACGTCACGCTCGACGAGATCGCCGTGATGATCAAGGCGGGCGCCGAGGTGAAGATCATCGACAACCGGACGAAGGAGGACCTCACGTCCGTGACGCTCGCCCAGATCATCTTCGAGGAGGAGAAGAAGACCGCGAAGGTCGGCCTGGAGACGCTCCGCGGGCTCATCCGCCAGGGCGGCGAGGTCGCGCAGCGGCTCGTCGAAGGGACGGGCGCCGAGCTCCGCGGCCGCGTGGAGGCGGTCCGCGCGGCGGCGTCGCAGCGGGTCCAGAGCTTCATCCAGACCGGTCAGCAGACGAGCGATCGCGCCAAGGAGCTCGTCCAGGGATCGCAGGAGGCGGTCTCGGCGATGCAGCGCAAGGTGGACGAGCGCGTGCGCGCCGCGATGGAGGGGATGTCGAACCTCTCGGACGTGAAGCGCTCGCTCGACGACCTGTCGCGCCGCATCGACGGGCTCGAGAAGAAGCTCGACGAGCTCGCGGCGGACGTCGACGGCGCGGGCTACGCCGCGCGCACTGCCGCGCCCCGCGCGTCGAGCTCGTCCGCGATCGCCGCGAGCGCCCGCGCCCCGCTCGAGCGCGGCGCCCAGTCGAAGATCGTGCGGCCGTGGCTCTGCGCCTCGTCCACCTTGACCGACCAGCCGAGGACGGTCTTCGACACGGCCGCGCCGAGCCGCGCCCTCAGCTTCGCGAGGATCTCATCGGCGAGCTGCGTCTTCCGGTAGAGCGTGGCGACGACGAGCGTGAGCGCGGGGGCGCTGCCGCGCTCCGCCCGGAGGCGCTCGAGGCTCTCCAGGATCTCGGCGCAGCCGTCGAGGGCGAGGTAGGTGAGCGCCACCGGGATCACGAGCTCGCGTGCGGCCACGAGGATGTTGTCCGTCACCAGCGAGCGCGACGGCGGCGAGTCCACGAGCACGGCGTCGTAGGCGTCCTCGGGGAGCTCATCGAGCCGTCGCGCCAGCCGCTCGGCGCGATCGGCGGCCGGCGCGGCGGCGACCGGAAACCCGGCGAGGTCCCGGTTCGCGGGGAGGAGGTCGAGGCCGGCGACCGGCGTGCGCCGGACGACCGCGTCGAACGGCGCGGCGCCGAGCAGCCACTCGTGGACGGTCGGCGACAGCCGGCGCGGATCGACGCCGAGCGCCTTGCCGGCGTGCCCCTGGGTGTCGAGGTCGGCGACGAGCACGCGCCGGCCGCGGGCGGCGAACCGCGCGGCGACGTTCACGCAGAGCGTCGTCTTGCAGGTGCCGCCCTTCTCGTTGATGAAGGCGATCCGGCGCATCGGCCCTACTCGCCGCCGCCGTTCCCGGTCCGGTCGCGATCGACCCGCTCGGCGAGCCCGTCGATCATCGCCTCGAGCTCCTCGAGCTTCTTGCGGAGCGCAGCGACGTCGTCCTTCGAGGGGAGGTTCACCGCGTGAAGCGCCTGCGAGACGCCGCGCTCCAGGGTCGCGCGGGCCTGGACCGCGCCGGAGAGGAGGGTCTGCACCCCGGTCGCGACGCCCTCGCTCGCGAGGACCTTCGCGACCGCCTTCCCGACCTGCTCCTCGCCCGCCTGGAGCGCCCTCCGGACGAGCGGATTCTTCAGGAGGTCGTCGAACGACGGCATGGTGGACTTGTCTCCCTCCCCTCGTTAGCTTGTCAAGCCTGGTGGCCAGCCCGACCCTTCTCGATCGCCGCCTCGTGATCGTGACCGGGAAAGGCGGCGTGGGGAAGTCGACGGTCTCGGCCGCGCTCGCCCTGCTCGCCGCCCGCGCCGGGAAGCGGGTGCTCGTGTGCGAGGTGAACGCGCAGGAGCGGATCGCGCCGCTCCTCGGGGCGCCCCGGGCGGGCGGCGCCGTCCGGGAGGCCGTCCCGGGCGTGTTCACCGTGAACGTGACGCCGCACGAGGCGATGCGCGAGTACGGCCTCATGGTCCTCAAGTTCAAGACCATCTACGACGCCGTGTTCGAGAACCGGCTCGTCCGCTACTTCGTCCGCGTCGTGCCGTCGCTCGCCGAGCTCGTCATGCTCGGCAAGATCCTGCACGAGGTCCGGGCGGAGGAGCGCGGGCGTCCGCGCTGGGATCTCGTCGTCGTCGACGCGCCCGCGACGGGCCACGCGGTGCAGCTGCTGCGCGTCCCGTCCGCGCTCCTCGACACCGTCCCGGGCGGTCCGCTGCGTCACGACGCCGAGTGGATGCAGGACCTGCTCGTCGACCCGGCCCGCACCACCCTCGGGATCGTCACGCTTGCCGGAGGAGATGCCGGTCAACGAGGCGATCGAGCTCGACGCGCAGGTGCGCAGCGTCCTCGGCATCGACCGCGGGGCGCTCTTCGTGAACGCCATGCCGGAGGTCCGCTTCGCGCCCGGGGAGACGGCGCGGCTCGCCGCGCTCGCGGTCGAGCCCCCGCCGCTCGGCCCGGCGGCGCAGGCGGCGCGCCTGCAGTCGATCCGGGCCGCGCAGGCGGCGCGCTACCTCGACCGGGCGCGGGCGGCGCTCGACCTCCCCACGACGGTGATCCCGCTCCTCCCGGCCGCGAGCTGGGGGCTCGACGCGGTCGAGGCGGTCGCCGCGCGCGATCGCCGGCGGGAGCGCCGCGTGACCTCGGTCCGCGAGAACCTCGCCGGCCGGCGGATCGCCGTCTGCGTCGGTCCGGGGGGCGTCGGGAAGACCACCATCGCCGCGGCGATCGCGCTCGACCGCGCCCTCGACGGCGCGCGCGTGCTCGTCTGCACCATCGACCCGGCGCGGCGCCTCGCGAACGCGCTCGGGCTGCAGGCGCTCGGGAACGTCGAGTCGCGCGTCCCCGAGCACAAGTTCGCGGAGGCGGGGCTGCGACCCAAGGGCGAGCTCTTCGCGATGATGCTCGACGTGAAGCGGACGTGGGACGACCTCGTCACGCGCCACGCGCCCGACCCGGCGCGCCGCGAGCGGATCCTCCGCAACCGCCTCTACCAGCAGATGTCCTCCGCGCTCGCCGGCTCGCAGGAGTACATGGCGATGGAGAAGGTGTACGAGCTCGCGACCGACCGCGACTACGACGTCATCGTGCTCGACACGCCGCCGACCGCGCACGCGCTCGACTTCCTCGAGGCGCCCGACCGGATCCTCGACTTCCTCGGGAACGAGACGGCGCGCTCGCTCCTCGCGCCGGCGGCGGCGGCGGGGAAGCTCGGGCTGCGGCTCGCCCAGATCGGCGGCGGGTACATCGCGAAGACGCTCGCGCGCTTCACGGGGCAGGCGGTGCTCGCCGACCTCGGAGACTTCCTCCAGTCGTTCCAGGGGATGTACGAGGGGTTCAAGGAGCGCGCGGCCGCCGTGCACGCGCTCCTCTCGCGCCCGGAGGTCGGCTTCGTGCTCGTGACGAGCCCGACCCCCGTCGCGCTCGACGAGGTGCTCGCGCTGCACGAGCGGCTCCACGCCGAGTCGATGCCGATCGTCGGGCTCGTCGCGAACCGCGTGACGCCCGACCTCTGGCCCGGCGGCGGGCGGCTCCCCTCGGCCGAGGAGCTCGAGCGCGCACTCGGTGGCCCCGAGCACGCCGCGCTCGCGGCCCGGCTCGCGGGCACCCTCGCGGACCACCAGGCGCTCGCGAAGGCCGAGCGGCGGGCGCTCGAGCGGCTGGTCACCGCCCTCGACGCGCCGCGCGCGGTCATTCCCCGGCTCGAGACCGACGTGCACGACCTGGCGGGGCTCGCCAGGCTGCGCGAGCGGCTGTAGAACCAGTGGATGCGGCTCCCTCCGCTCGACATCCAGACCCGCGCGGCGCAAGACCTCGTCGAGATCACGGACGAGGTGCGCGCGGCGCTCCGGAAGACCGGGGTCGCGAGCGGGCTCGTCGTCGTCTACGTGCCGCACACGACCGCCGGCGTCACGGTCCAGGAGAACGCCGACCCGAACGTCCGGACCGACTTCCTCCTCGTCGCTCGAGAACGCGGTCCCGGCGCGCCCGGCGCGAGGGACGTACCGGCACGCGGAGGGGAACAGCGCCGCGCACGTGAAGGCCTCGCTCGTGGGCAGCTCCGCGACGCTCCTCGTCGAGCGCGGCGACCTCCTCCTCGGCACCTGGCAGGGGATCTACCTGTGCGAGTTCGACGGCCCGCGGCCGCGGACGGTCGAGCTGAAGCTCGTCCCGGACGTCCCGCTCCCTCTCCCGTCCGAACCCGACCACGGCGGGTAAGCGCGATCGTGACGTCCGGCGCGAAGTCGAAGGGCGACCTGACCACGTCCAGGTCCAAGACCAAGCAGTCCAAGATCCAAGTTGAGATGACCACGACTCCCCGGCCCCGACCTTGACCCGCTCCCTCCTCCTCCTCGCCCTCCTCGCCTCCGGCTGCGCGACCGCGCGCGGGGTGCCGCCCTCGGCCGAGTCCGCGCCGACGAAGCCCGTGGACCAGGCGCCCGCGGCGGACCTCCCACCGCGCCTCGAGTTCCCGCCGGACGACGTGAAGGTGTCGCGGCTCGACCTCGAGCTCGCCGGCAAGAACGACGAGGAGCTGTTCGCGATCGGCACCGCCGCGTACGGCGCCGCCGACTACGGCCGCGCCGCCGCGGCGTTCGCGCGGCTCGCCGACCTCTTCCCCGGCTCGCGCCACGAGGCGGCCGCGCTGTTCGACGCCGGGCTCGCCTACGAGCGGCAGGACGAGTGGCGGCTCGCGCTCGAGCGGTTCAGGACCCTCGAGCGGAAGTACGAGGGGCCCGACGCGATCGAGGCGTCGTTCCGGATGGCGGAGTGCCAGTACCACCTGCACGAGCTCGCCGACGCGCGCGCGACGCTCGACGCGCTCGCCGCGCGCGCCGACCTCGCCCCCGGCGACCGGGTCCGCGCCCTCGCGCAGCGCGGGATCGTGGAGCTCGAGGACGGGAAGGTGGAGGACGCGGAGAAGAGCCTGCGCCTTGCGCTCTCGACCTACCGCGCCGCGAGCGAGGACGAGCGGCTCGACGAGCACTTCGCCGCGCAGGCGCAGTACTACCTCGGCGAGGTCTACCGCCAGTGGTTCCGCGCGCTCCCGCTCGATCCGTCGAAGGGGGACGACGAGGCGCTGCAGCGCGACCTCGAGCAGAAGGCGGAGATGCTCCTCTCCGCCCAGGGCCACTACCTGCGCGCGATCCGGATGGGGAACGACCGCTGGGCGGTCGCCTCCGGGTTCCGCATCGGCGAGCTCTACGACGAGCTCCGCTCGCAGCTCCTGGATGCGCCGCTGCCGCCGGGGTTCGACGAGGAGCACCAGGCGGCGTACCGCTCCGAGCTGCGCAGGCGCGTCCGCGTCCTCGCGACGAAGGCGATCGTCGCCTACGAGCAGACGCTCTCGCGCGCGGCCCGCTCCGGGGTCGACGATCTCAAGTTCCTCGGGGAAGCGCAGGGCGCGCTCGATCGGCTGAAGCACGCCATCGCGGAAGACGCGAAGCCGACGATGTAGTCGCGGGTTCCGCGGCGCCGGCGACGCTGCGCAGCCCAGTCGCCCCACCAAGGCGCGCCGGACTTGATCGGCGTCAAGCAACTCGCACCCGTCGTCTATGGAGCCCTCCAGGTGAGACCGTGTATCGTCCGGCCCGTTCATGAGAACGATTCGCAACATCACGAGCCAGTCACCCCGAGCATCCGCTCGTCGGAGCCCCATCGATGTTCTCGTCCCGTCCCCTCGCCGTCTTCGTCGCCCTCGCCGCCCTCGCGTCACCGCGCCTCGTTCGCGCGTTGCCGATCCAGGACAACAGCTTCCTCATCGAGGAGGCCTACAACCAGGAGGCGGGGGTCATCCAGCACATCAACACGTTCGCAGCGCACGCGCGGCGGCGCGTGGGCCTACTCCTTCACCGAGGAGTGGCCGGTGCTCGGCCAGCGGAACCAGGCGAGCGTCACGTTCACCGCGGCCGGCCCGCGAGGGCGTGTCCGCCGGCGTCGGCGATCTCGCCCTCAACTACCGGCTCCAGGCGGTCGGGAGCGGCGAAGCCCGGGTCGCGCTCTCGCCGCGGCTCACCCTGCTCGTCCCGACCGGCGACTCGGCCCGCGGCCTCGGCGCGGGCGGGGCCGGGCTTCAGATCAACCTGCCGCTCAGCGTGGCGCTGCTCGACCGGCTCGTCACGCACGTGAACGTCGGGGCGACCTACGTCCCGTCCGCGCGCGCCGCATCCGGCGAGAAGGGCACCTCGACGAGCTTCTCCGC
This sequence comes from uncultured delta proteobacterium, assembly GCA_963736795.1. GTDB lineage: Bacteria > Myxococcota > Myxococcia > Myxococcales > Anaeromyxobacteraceae > Anaeromyxobacter. The sequence goes on from CAVTRF010000016.1 coordinate 153,116, forward strand.
CGGAGAGAGCTTCATCTGGCTCGCCCACCAGAACCTCAACTTCCTGGTGGAGACGGTCTACACGCGGACGGACGTCGCGATCCCCGCGGGGACGCAGCGGGCGGAGACGCTCACGATCAGCCCGGGCCTGCGCGGCGCGATCAACTTCGCGAGCGGGCTCCAGATCGTGCCTGGCATCGCGATCCCCATCGGCGTCGGCCCGAGCGCGGGCGAGCGAGGCGTCTTCTTCTACCTGAGCTTCGAGCACCCGTTCCGCGGGGCCGGCCCGACGGAGGAGTCCTGAGCGCGAGCGCGCGTCCCGACGGGAGCGGCCTCGCTCCCGCTGGCGCTGATGTCCGACGGAGAGGTCGGCGAGATCGTCGGAGTCGCCGCCGGGCGCGTGCGGGTCGCGCGCGGAGGACCTCGGCCTGCGGATCGGGAAGCGGGTCCGGATGCTCGCGAACGGCGCGGGCCCGGTGCTCGTCAAGGTGGACGAGTCCCGGATCGCCGTCGACCGCGGCGTCGCCATGAAGATCAACGTGAGGAGCGCATGAAGACGGATCTCTCGCGAGCTCGTGCCCGGAGACCGGGCGCGGATCACCGCGGTCGGCTCGATCGGCACCGTGAAGCGGCGGCTCATGGACATGGGGCTCCTGCCCGGGGCCGAGGTGCTCGTGCAGAAGGTCGCGCCGCTCGGCGACCCGATCGAGGTGCGGGTGCGGAGCTACAGCCTCTCGCTCCGCAAGTCGGAGGCGGAGGGCGTCGCGGTGGAGGTGATGCCGTGACCGCCGCGCCGAAGCTGCAGGCCTCGCTCGCCCTCGCCCCCCCCGACCCGGCCCGCGTCATCACCGTCGCGGTCGCCGGGAACCCGAACTCCGGCAAGTCGACGCTCATCAACGCGCTCGCCGGCACCCGGCTCCAGGTCGGGAACTGGCCGGGCGTGACGGTCGAGAAGAAGGAGGCCTCCCTCGAGCACGCGGGGCGCCCCATCCGCCTCGTGGACCTCCCCGGCACCTACTCGCTCTCGCCGTTCTCGCAGGAGGAGATCGTCACGCGCGACTACCTCGCGCACGAGCGCCCGGACGTCGTGGTGAACGTCGTGGACGCGACGAACCTCGAGCGGAACCTCTACCTGACGGTGCAGCTCCTCGAGCTCGGCATCCCGGTCGTGATGGCGCTCAACATGCACGACGAGGCGGACGCGAAGGGGTTCCGCATCGACGCGCGCGCCATCGAGGACCGGCTCGGGATCCGCGTCGTCCCGACCTCCGCGACGAAGCGGCGCGGCCTCGCGGAGCTGCTCGAGGCGACCGTCGCTGCGGCGGACGGAGCGGGAGGCGGCGCGCCCGGCGCGGCTCAGCTACGGGCGGGACCTCGATCGCGCCGCCCTCGCCGTGGCGGAGCCTGCTCGAGCAGAGCGCGCCGCCGCAGGCGGACCGCTACCCGCGGCGCTGGCTCGTCCTGAAGCTCGTCGAGGGCGACCCGCGCGTCCTCGCGGAGGTGCCGCCTCGATCCGGCGCGGCTCGCGGCGCCGCTCGCGCACCTGCGCGAGGCGCAGGCGGCGACGTCGAGGCGCAGCTCGCGGAGGCGCGCTACGGCGCTCGCGGCGGGGCTCACCCGCGAGGTCCTCGCCCGCCCCCGGCATCGAGAAGGTCGAGCTCACCGAGCGGATCGACCGGATCGTGCTGAACCGCTTCCTCGGCATCCCGATCTTCCTCGCCGCGATGTGGATCGTCTTCAAGCTCACCTTCGACCTGTCGGCGCCGTTCGGCGACTGGATCGACGCGATGGCGAACGGCCCGTTCAAGCGCTGGGCGGCGGCGCTCCTCGGCGCGATCTCGGCGCCGGACTGGACGGTCTCGCTCGTCAACGACGGCATCATCTCCGGCGTCGGGTTCGTCCTCGTGTTCGTGCCCGGTCATCTTCGCGATGATGTTCTTCATCACCTTCCTCGAGGGCAGCGGCTACATGGCGCGCGCCGCGTTCGTGATGGACAAGGCGATGCACGCGATGGGGCTCCACGGGAAGTCCTTCATCCCGATGGTGCTCGGGTTCGGCTGCAACGTCCCGGGCATCTACGCGACCCGCACGCTCGAGAGCTTGCGCGATCGCGTCCTCACCGCGCTCCTCATCCCGCTCATGTCGTGCGGGGCGCGCCTGCCGGTGTACGTGCTCTTCGTGGGGGTGTTCTTCCCCGGCCGCCCGGGCACGGTCATCTGGTCCCTCTACGTCGTCGGGATCGTCCTCGCCATCGCCATGGGCGTCGTCTTCAAGCGGACGCTGTTCCGGGGCGAGGCGCCCACCTTCATCATGGAGCTGCCGCCCTACCGCCTGCCGTCCTTCCGGAGCCTGTGCCTCCACACCTGGGAGAAGGGGAAGCACTTCCTCTTCAAGGCGGGCACCTACATCCTCGCGGTGTCGGTGCTCGTCTGGTTCCTGCTGCACCTGCCGTGGGGCGTCGAGAGCAAGAAGGACTCCTACCTCGGCAAGGCCGGCCAGGTGATGGCCCCGGCGCTCGCGCCGCTCGGGTTCGGCACCTGGGAGGCCGCCTCGTCGCTCCTCACCGGCGTCATCGCGAAGGAGATCGTCGTCGGGACGATGGCCGAGATCTACGCCCCCGGAGCGCCGGCAGCGGGAGCGGCGCGCCGACGCCGACGCTCGGCGAGGACCTGAAGGAGATCGGCGTCTCGTTCGGCGCGGCCGCGCGGCAGGCCGTGGGGAACGTCGCCTCGACCGCCGGGATGTCGTCGCTCTCGTTCGAGGACGAGCAGCCCGGCGACACGCCGCTCAAGACCGCCCTGCGCGGCGCGTTCACCCCGCTCACGGCGCTCGGCTTCATGATCTTCGTCCTGCTGTACATGCCCTGCGTGGTCGTCGCGATCGCGATGCGGCAGGAGTTCGGCGGCTGGAAGTGGTTCGGGGTCGCCTTCGCCTACCAGACCGCGCTCGCCTGGGGGATGGCCCTCCTCGTCCACCAGGGCGGCCGGCTCCTCGGGCTCGGGGGTTGACGTGACGCCCGTCGACCTCGTCATCGCGGCGGCGGTGCTCGCCGCCGCCGGCTGGCTCCTCGTGCGGTCGCTGCGCCGGACCGGCGGCGGCTGCGCCGGGTGCAGCGGCGCCGGGTGCGGCCGCGGCCCGCGCGCGCCCACCGCGCTCGTCCGCCTCGGCGGGCCGCGCTCGGCCGGGATCCGTTCGCCCTGAGCGTGTCGAAGGGCGGCTGCTACCCCACCGCGGACGGCTCCGGGTAGAGCGCGTCGAGCTCGGCCCGGTAGCGCTTCTCGATCGCCTTCCGCTTGAGCTTCTGCGAGGGCGTCACCTCGCCCTCGGCCTCGGAGAACTCCCGCGGGAGGATGGCGAACTTCTTCAGCGTGGCGAACCGCGGCAGCGCCGCGTTGAGCCGGTCCACGTCGCGCTGCAGGAGCGCCTTCACCCGCGGCTCCGTCGCGAGCTCGCGCGACCGGCATGCCGGCGAGCCCGTTGTCCACCGCCCAGCGCTGGATCGCCTCCGGGTCGAGGGTGACGAGCGCCGAGACGTAGTTGCGGCGATCGCCGTGCACGAGCACCTGCCCGATCCAGGGCGACAGCGCCTTCAGCCTCGACTCGAGCTCGGTCGGCGCCACGTACTTGCCGCCCGAGGTCTTGATGAGGTCCTTCTTCCGGTCGGTGATGGAGAGGTAGCCGTCGGCGTCCACGAAGCCGACGTCGCCGGTGTGGAGCCAGCCGTCCTCGTCGAGCGCCTCGCGCGTCTGCTCCGGCAGGCCGCGGTAGCCGCGCATGATCCACGCGCCGCGCAGCAGGATCTCGCCGTCCTCGCGCGATCTTGACGTCGATCCCGGCGAACGGCGTCCCCACGGTGCCGAGCTTGCGCGCCCAGGGGAGGTTCGCGTGGGTCGCGGCGGAGGACTCGGTGAGGCCGTAGCCCTCGCAGATGGAGACGCCGAAGGCGTCGAAGAACTCCGCGATGTCCTTGGAGAGCGGCGCCGACCCGGAGACGAAGAACTGGAGCCGCCCGCCGAAGAGCGCGCGCACCTTCTGGAACACGAGCCGGTCCGCGACGACGCGCTGCGCCTGGAGGACCGCGCTCGGCCGTCTCCCCGCGCGGACGAGCCGCGAGTATTCGAGCCCGACGCCGAGCGCCCAGCGGAAGATCGCCCCCTTCACCGCGCTCGCCCTCGCGCGCGCTCTGGAGCACCTTCGCGTGGACCTTCTCGAAGATGCGAGGGACGGCGCAGACGAACGTCGGTCGCGTCACCCCGAGGTTCTCGACGATCTTGTCGACGCGCCCGTCCACCGCCGTCGGGAAGCCCACGCGGAGCTGCGCCGTGCCGATCATCTTCCCGAAGACGTGGGCGAGCGGCAGCCAGAAGAACTGGAAGCAGTCGGGGTGGTCGAGGAACCCGGAGTCCTGGATCGCCTTCGACTGCGCCACCCAGGCCGAGTGGGTGAGCTCGACGCCCTTCGGCCGTCCGGTCGTCCCGCTCGTGTAGATGACGGTCGCGAGCGTGTCGGGACGGATCTCCGCCGCGCGCTCCTCGAACGCGCCCGGATGCGCGGCGTCCCACGCCCGCCCCTTCTCCTCGAGCTGCGCGAGGGTGACGATCCAGCCGTCGGCGGACGCGGCGCCGTCGAACGTGACCACCTGGCGGAGCGCGGGCAGCTCGCTCCGGCGCGCCGCGAGCTTCTGGACCTGCTCGTCGTTCTCGGCGAACGCGACCGCGGCGCCGGAGTCGGAGACGATGAACGCGCACTCGTCCGCCGTCGACGACGGGTAGATCGTGGTCGTCGCGCCGCCCGCGAACAGGATCCCGAAGTCCGCCAGGATCCACTCGATCCGGGTCGACGCGAGGATCGCGCAGGGCTGCTCGGGCCGCAGCCCCAGCGCTCGCAGCCCGCCCGCCACCGCGCGGACCCGCTCCTCCGTCTGGAGCCAGCTGAGCGACCGCCAGGCGTGGCCGGCCGGGTAGCGGAACGCCTCGGCGTCGGGCGTCCTTCCGACGCGCTCGAGGAACAGCTCGGGCACGTTGCGCGGTGCGGTGTCGGCCACGGTTCTCCTCCCTCCAACGGGCCGAGGTTACGTCCGGGCGGCCCGACGCGCGAGCGCTTCGAGGCGCCCCGGGTGAGGCGCATGCCGCCGTCCGTTACGATGCTAAGTTCATCCGTTATGACGGACGCCGGATCGGCCTGCCCCAACCGCTTGACAGGCGATCATCCGCTAACTAGCATTCTTCTTCCAATTTAACGGATACCCGAAAGGACCCCGCTTCATGGCCCTCCCGCCCAACCGGAAGCCGCGCTTCGAGACCCTGCAGATCCACGCCGGCCAGGATCCGGCTCCCGGCACGAACGCACGCGCCGTCCCCATCTACCAGACGACGTCCTACACGTTCGACTCGGCCGAGCACGGCGCGCGGCTCTTCGCGCTGCAGGAGTTCGGGAACATCTACACGCGGCTCATGAACCCGACCTCCGACGTGTTCGAGAAGCGGATCGCGGCGCTCGAGGGCGGCGTCGCGGGCGCTCGCCACGGCCTCGGGCCACGCCGCGCAGTTCCTCGCCATCACGAACATCGCCGAGGCGGGCGACGACATCGTGTCCTCGTCGAAGCTCTACGGCGGCACCTTCAACCAGTTCAAGGTGACGCTGCCGCGCCTCGGGATCGCGACGAAGTTCGTCGAGAAGGACGACCTGGCCGAGTGGAAGCGGGCGATCGGGCCGAAGACGAAGGCGCTCTACGCGGAGACCATCGGCAACCCGGGCTACGACATCCCGGACCTCGAGGCGCTCGCGGCGCTCGCGCACGAGCACAAGATCCCGCTCATCATCGACAACACCTTCGGCGCCGCCGGCTACCTCTGCCGGCCCATCGAGTGGGGCGCGGACATCGTCGTGCAGTCGGCGACGAAGTGGATCGGCGGGCACGGCACCTCGATCGGCGGCGTCATCGTGGACTCCGGCAAGTTCGACTGGGGCGCGAGCGGCAAGTTCCCGGGCTACACCGAGCCGTCCCCCGGCTACCACGGCCTCGTCTACAACGACGTCTTCGGGCCGAAGGGGCCGTTCGGCAACATCCAGTTCATCATCCGCGCGCGCGTCGAGGGGCTGCGCGACATCGGCCCGGCGCTCTCGCCGTTCAACTCGTTCCTCTTCCTCCAGGGGATCGAGACGCTCTCGCTGCGCGTCGAGCGCCACTGCGAGAACGCGCTCGCGCTCGCGAAGTGGCTCGAGCGGCACCCACAGGTTTCGTGGGTCTCCTACCCCGGCCTCGAGTCGCACGCGCACCACCAGCGCGCCCGCAAGTACCTGAAGCACGGCTTCGGCCCGGTCCTGTCCTTCGGGATCAAGGGCGGGCTCGAGGCGGGCAAGAAGTGGATCAACGCGGTGAAGCTCTCCTCGAACCTCGCGAACGTCGGCGACGCGAAGACGCTCGTCATCCACCCGGCGTCGACGACCCACAGCCAGCTCTCCGAGGCCGAGCAGAAGAGCGCGGGCGTCTCGCCCGACGGGATCCGCGTGTCCCCGGCATCGAGCACATCGACGACATCAAGGAGGACTTCGAGGAGGCGTTCGCGGCGGCAAAGAAGTAGCGAAGCGCGTCTCTTCGGTACGGGCCCCGCCGGCGAAGCGCCGAGCGGGGCCTCGCCGTCTCGGCTGCAGTGGCGGAGAAGGGCCTTCCGGCAGCACCCCCCGTGCGGGTATCATGCGCTCCCCTTCGCTTCAGGAGAGCCGCATGTTACGGGGACGCAGCCGGCCTCGACTGGAAGTACAGGAGCTCCCCGGAATCGCGATGCAGGCCGACTGGGTCTGCCGCTCAAGGCGAGTCCGCGCTCGGCGAAGGCGACCTCGGCGCGCGCTACGTCATCCAGAGCCGTCAAGCGGACCTGCCCGGCGCGCAAGCGTCGACGCGAACGCGTTCGGCATCGTCCTCGGCTTCGTGCGGCTGACGAGCCGTCGCGGCGCTCGGCGGTCCCGGAGGGAACACCCCCCCGGACCGCCGAGATCGCGGCGCCGTCGCACATCTCCGCAGCCCACCGCCGAGGTCCCACATCGCGGAGTCCCGCGCACCTCGGTAGGCTCGCTGCGTGCCAGCCATGAAGCTCGTCCCCGTACTCGCCGCGCTGCTGCTCGCGCTCCCCTCCGTCGGGTCCGCCGCCGCGGCCCCCTGCCCGTCGGGCATGAAGAAGCTCGCCGCCGGGACCTTCCGGATGGTGGACGGGACCCCCGCGAAGCTCCAGCCGTACTGCATGGACGTGACGGAGGTGACCGTCGCCGCCTACGCCCGCTGCGTGGAGGCGGAGGCGTGTCGCGCCGAGGACCTCGAGTGCGGCAACGCGGCGAACTGGGGAAAGCCCGGCGCCGCGTCGAACCCGATGAACTGCGTCTCGTGGTTCGAGGCGGACGCGTTCTGCCGCGCCTACGGCAAGCGCCTCCCCACCGAGGCCGAGTGGGAGTGGGCGGCCCGCGGCGGCCCGCACGCGTTCACGTACCCCTGGGGCGAGGAGCCGCCCGGGAGCCGCGCCTGCTGGGACGGGGACGGGAACTCGAAGACGAAGGGCGAGCGGAAGGCGACCTGCGCGGTCGGCGCGAACCCCCGCAGCAAGAGCCCGGACGGCCTGCAGGACCTCGGCGGCAACGTGCGCGAGTGGACCTCGACCGAGGCCGATCGCTTCCGCGTGCTCCGCGGGGGCTCGTGGGGCGACAGCCTCCCCGAGTTCCTCTCCGCCGGGTTCCGCGGCTGGAACGCCCCCGACGAGCGGATGGAGCTCACCGGCTTCCGCTGCGTGTCGGAGCTCGGCGCGAAGCTCGTGACGCCCCACAAGCAGATCGTGAAGCCGAAGGCGGAGATGCGCGACGACGGGGTCCTCGTGATGCCGTTCGAGGTGAACCCTCGGCGCGGGAAGCGTTGATCGGCTGACCGTCGTCCGGGCGGGGCCCACGCTGGTCCGCGCCGGGAGGCTGCGCTACCGTCGCCCGATGGCCACGGAACTCCCCGGCGCCGGCCGCGGCCGCACGGCACTGCTCCTCGCCCCCGCCGCGGTCCTCCTCGCCGCCGCGGCGGCGGCGCTGCTCCTCTCCCGCCCGCACCTCGCCGCCGTCCTCGCGGTCCTGCACGTCGCGACCCTCGGCGCGTTCCACCTCCGGCGGATCCGCCTCCGCACCGAGCGGCTCGAGCTCGCCCTGCGCGAGGCGACCGCGATCCGCGAGGCGCGGGCGGCGGACCTCACCCGCCTGCAGGCGATCCTCGACTCGATGGTGGACGGCGTCCTCTTCATCGACGCCGAGGACCGCGTCGCGATGGTGAACGCCGCCGGCCGCCGGCTCCGGAACCTCTCCGGCGACTCCGGACGGGCGCTGCGCGACTGCCACCCGAAGGCGTCGCAGGGGATGCTCGAGCGCGTGATGGGCTACCTCCGGAACGGCGACGACACCGGGCCGGCCCACTCCATCATCAAGGAGCGCGAGGGGCGCTTCGAGACCACCTACGCGCCGGTGAAGGGGCCGGCCGACGCGTACCTCGGGACGGTGATGGTCATCCGCGACATCGCCGAGCGCCGGACCCTCGAGCGCCGCCTGCTCGACGCCGAGCGGCTCTCCGGCCTCGGCCTGATGTCGGCGCAGCTCGCCCACGAGCTGCGCAACCCGCTGAACGCGATCGACGGCGCCGCCCAGTACCTCCGCCGGCGGCTCGCGGGCGACGCGGAGGTGGCGGAGTACGCAGGGCTGATCGGCGACGAGGTCCAGCGGGTGAACCGGTTCGTGGCGGAGCTGCTCCACGTCGCGCGTCCGGCCGAGCCGGCCTTCGCGGCGGTGGCGCTGAACCGGCTGCTGCGCGAGGCGGCCCGTCAGGCCGCGCTCGCCCGCGGCCTCGGGGAGGACGCGGTGCGGCTCGAGCTCGCCGCCGACCTCCCGGTGCTCGACGTGGACGCGGCGATGATCGTGGAGGCGCTCGTGAACCTGCTCCAGAACGCCTTCGACGCGGGCGGGACGGCGCCGCCCGAGCTCGCGAGCCGCTACGAGACCGCGGGCGGCGAGGGCACCATCGTCGTCGAGGTGCGCGACCGCGGGCCCGGGATCCCCCCCGACCAGCTCGAGGAGGTGCTCCGCCCCTTCGTGACGACGAAGCCGACGGGCACCGGGCTCGGCCTCGTCATCGTGACGCGCGCCGCGGAGCAGCACCGCGCGCGGTTCCAGCTCGCGCCCCGCGACGGCGGCGGGACGGTCGCGGCGATCCGCTTCCCGGTCCGGCGCACCGCCGCCCCCGCCCAGGAGGTCGCGTGACCCCGACCGGCGCCGGGCTCGTGCTGCTCGTCGACGACGACGCCTCGACCCGCAAGGTCGCGCGGGCGAACCTCGCGCTCGAGGGGTTCGAGGTGATCGTCGCCTCCTCCGGCGCGGAGGCGCTCGCGCGGCTCGCGGAGAGCGACCCGCTCGCGATGGTGTCGGACCTCAAGATGCCCGACGTGGACGGCATCGCGCTCATGGAGAAGGTCCACGCGATGCGGCCGTCGCTCCCGGTGGTGCTCGTCACCGCGCACGCGACGATCGAGACCGCCGTCCAGGCGATGCGCAAGGGAGCGCTCCACTACCTCACGAAGCCGATCCGCTTCGACGAGCTCGCGCTCGTGCTCGAGCACGCGGTCGCGCACGAGCGGCAGCGCCGCGACGTCGCCCGGCTCACCGGCGAGCTCGAGCGAGCGGCCGGGTTCGAGGAGATGGTCGGCAGCGCTCCGCCCATGCGGGAGGTGTTCTCGATGGTGGAGCAGGTCGCGCCGGCCGACGCGACGGTGCTCCTCCGCGGCGAGACCGGCACCGGCAAGGAGCTCGTCGCCCGCGCGATCCACCGCCGCTCCCCGCGCGGCGAGCGGCCGTTCGTGGCGGTGAACTGCACCGCCATCCCGAAGGACCTGATGGAGTCCGAGTTCTTCGGCCACGAGCGCGGCGCGTTCACCGGCGCGGCGGCGCGGCGGGCCGGGCGCTTCGAGCAGGCGGACCGCTCGACCCTCTTCCTCGACGAGGTCGGGGACCTCGACCTCGCCATCCAGGCGAAGCTCCTGCGCGTCCTGCAGGAGCACGAGCTCACCCGCGTCGGCGGCCAGGATTCGATCCGGGTCGACGTCCGGATCGTCGCCGCCACGAACCGCGATCTCGAGGCGCTCGTGAAGGAGGGGCGCTTCCGGGACGACCTCTACTACCGGCTGAACGTCATCCCCATCCGGCTGCCGCCCCTGCGCGAGCGGCCCGGCGACCTGCCCGACCTGCTCCAGCACTTCCTCGGGTCCTTCGCGGCGCGCTACGGGCGGCCGGCGCGGATCGCGCCGCCCGACCTCCTCGCCGCGGCGCGCGCCTACCCGTGGCCGGGGAACGTCCGCGAGCTCAGGAACCTGTGCGAGCGGGCGGTGCTCATGGGGTGGGCGGCGGTCGCGCCCATCCTGGGCGCCGGGGCGCGCGCCGACGACGCGCCGTGCACCGGCCAGCTCGTCGACCTGTCGCTCCCGCTGCTCGAGGCGCGGCAGAAGCTCGTCGAGCGCTTCGAGCGCGAGTACCTGACCCGGCTCCTGAAGGAGCACCGCGGCCGCATCGGGGAGGTCGCCCGCGCCGCCGGGATCGCCGAGCGGAACCTGTACGAGAAGATGAAGACGTACGGGCTCTCGCGGGAGGACTACCGCTAAGGCCGAGACCACTTGCCCTGGTTCGCTGCTGCCGCGCGATCCGGCAACTGGGCTCGGCTGCCGGGCGCCCGCCCGCTTCACGTTCTCCGCTCCACCCCCTCCGGGCATCCCCCGAAATAGTGCGCTCACGCGCGCACGGCGCGGTGGCAAACCGGGTCCGCGGCCGGTGCCGTCCGGCGCCGGCGTGGACCCGAGGGGAGACCTCCATGAACCAACGGAACCAGCGCCCCGCGTTCGTCGCGCTCGTCGCGGTCGCCGCGTTGGCGGTCGCGGCGACCGCCGCCGCGCAGGCAGCGAAGTCGAAGCCCGCACCGCAGGCGAAGAAGGCGGTACCGGGCGCCGCCGCGAAGGCGGCTCCGGAGAAGAAGGCGCGGGTCCAGATCACGGAGGACACGGAGGACCCGGCGATCTGGGGGCAGGAGTATCCGGCCGAGTACGCGACCTACCGGAAGACGGTGGACCAGGTGCGCACGAAGTACGGCGGCTCCGAGGCGCTGCCGCACGCGCCGGAAGCGGCGGACCCGCGCACCGCCCTCTCGCAGTCGAAGATCGAGGACGACCCGCGCCTCAAGACGATGTGGGCGGGCTACGCCTTCTCGGTGGACTTCCGCGAGGAGCGCGGCCACGCGTACATGCTCGACGACCAGACCTTCACCAAGCGTCAGGCGGTCGTGAAGCAGCCGGGCGCGTGCATGCAGTGCCACGCCTCCGTCGTCGTGCCGTACCGCAAGCTCGGGAACGGCGATCCGATGGAGGGGTTCCGGAAGATGAACTCGATGCCCTATCTCGAGGCCCGCAAGATCGTCGCGCACCCGGTCGCCTGCATCGACTGCCACGATCCCCAGACCATGAGCCTGCGCGTGACCCGCCCCGGCTTCATCGTCGGCATCCGCGAGCTGAAGGCCTCGCAGGGAGTGAAGGACTACGACGTGAACAGGCAGGCGTCGCAGCAGGAGCTGCGCGCGTTCGTCTGCGGCCAGTGTCACGTCGAGTACTACTTCAAGGGCGCGGACAAGCAGCTCACCTACCCCTGGTCGAAGGGGCTCAAGGTGGACGACATCCAGGCCTACTACGACGAGGCGGGCTTCAAGGACTGGGTGCACCAGCAGACCGGCGCGCCCGCGCTCAAGGCGCAGCACCCCGAGTTCGAGATGTGGAACCAGGGGATCCACGGCCGCTCGGGCGTGACCTGCGCCGACTGCCACATGCCGGAGATCCGGTACGAGGGGCAGACCATCACCGACCACCAGGTGAACAGCCCCCTCCTCAAGATCGAGGCGGCCTGCACGAAGTGCCACGCGCGCTACGAGCCGGGGGAGCTGAAGGCGCGCGTCCTCGCCGAGCAGGACCGCTTCTTCAAGCAGCGCAACGTCGCGATGGACGCGCTCATGGGCCTCATCGCCGACCTCGAGCGGGCGAAGGCCGCCGGAAAGGGCGACGCCGCGCTCGAGGCCGCCCGCTACCTCCAGCGCCGGGCTCAGTTCTTCCTCGACTTCGTGGAGGCGGAGAACTCGACCGGCTTCCACGCGCCGCAGGAGGCGCTGCGGATCCTCGGCGACTCGGTGAACTACGCACGGCAGGGGCAGCTCGTCCTGCGCGATCCGACCTTCAAGCCCGACGTGAAGATCGTGGCCATCCCGACTGCTCAGCCCGGCCCGAACCAGGCGAGCGGGGCCGGCGCCGCCGCGTCGCCGGCGCCGCCCGCGCCGGGCGCCCAGCCGCCTCCCGGAACCCCGGCGCCCACCGCGCCCGGATCGGGCAAGTAGCGGTCGCAGCCGCGGCGGTGCGCTGCCTCGCATCGCGCCCTCCGCCGCGCTCGCGTCGACGATCCGCCCGCCCTCCCCGGGTCCGGCGGACGATTGTCGCGGATGCGGCCGTCCGATCCGGCTGCGCCGCGCATCCGACGGCGCGCCGTGCCGCAGCACCCCGGGCGAGACGCCGTCAGTGAAACCGCGGCCTTCGCCGAGCGGGGCCGCGCACGCGAGGTGGCGCGGCGCTTGCGAAACGACGGGCATCTCGCACCCGAGGCCCGCATGCGCACTGGAACGTTCCGCTCGCTGCCCATCCTCGCCGCCGCCCTCGCCGGGGTCGCGGCGGGCGTCGGCGGCTACGCCTTCGTCTACGCGAAGGGCACCTCGTACCTCGGCAACAATCCCGCCACCTGCGCGAACTGCCACGTGATGAACGGGCAGCTCGACGGCTGGCAGAAGGCGTCCCACCACCAGGTCGCGACCTGCAACGACTGCCACACGCCGGATGGCGCCGCGCGCTACCTCACGAAGGCGGAGAACGGCTGGCATCACTCGCTCGCGTTCACGGTCGGCGGCTTCCCCGACGTGATCCGCGCGCGGGCGGAGAGCCGCGCCGTCGTCGAGGGGCAGTGCCGCGCCTGTCACGCCCAGCTCGTCCAGTCGATGGGCATGGGCGGCGACCTCGCCGAGGTCTCCTGCATCCGCTGCCACGACTCCGTCGGCCACCTCCGCTGAACCTCGCCCGTCACCTGAAGGAGAACGACATGACCGCAGACAGCCCCGCCCCGCAGAAGCGAACCTGGATGATCGGACTCGTCGCCGGCGCGTTCGCGCTCGCCGCAGTGCTCGCGGCCGCGCTGCTCGTCAGCATCGCGCAGAAGAAGCAGGAGGCGAAGAACCCGGTCGTGCGCGTCGTCGAGATCACCGACGACACGGAGGACCCGGCGGTGTGGGGCAAGAACTTCCCGGTCGAGTACGACCTGTACCGGAAGACCACCGACATGGTCCGGACGAAGTACGGCGGCTCCGAGGCCGTACCGCACACGCCCACCTCCCAGGATCCCCGCACCTTCACCTCGCAGTCGAAGACCGACGCCGACCCGCGCCTCAAGACGATGTGGGCCGGGTACGCGTTCGCGACCGACTTCCGCGAGGAGCGCGGCCACGCCTACACCCTCGACGACCAGATGTTCACGCAGCGGCAGGTCGTCGCGAAGCAGCCCGGCACCTGCGGCCAGTGCCACGCGTCGGTCTACGTGCCCATGAAGAAGCTCGGGAACGGCGACATCTGGAAGGGCTTCGAGGCGCTCAACAAGATGCCTTACGCCCAGGCGGCGAAGGAGTACTTCAAGCACCCGGTCGGCTGCATCGACTGCCACGACCCGGCCACGATGGCGCTGCGCATCACCCGCCCCGCCTTCCTCGAGGGGATCCGAGCGTACAAGGCCTCGCAGGGCGTGAAGGACTACGACCCGAACGTCATGGCGAGCCGGCAGGAGATGCGCGCGTACGTCTGCGGCCAGTGTCACGTCGAGTACTACTTCAAGGGCCCGGAGAAGCGGCTCACCTTCCCGTGGTCGAAGGGGATGAAGGCGGACGAGATCCTCGGCTACTACGACGAGGTCGGGTTCCGCGACTGGACCCACAAGGTCTCCGGCGCGCCGGCGCTCAAGGCGCAGCACCCCGAGTTCGAGATGTGGAACCAGGGCATGCACGCCCGGTCCGGCGTCGCCTGCGCGGACTGTCACATGCCGTACCTGCGCGTCGGCGGCACGAAGGTCTCGGACCACTGGGTGCGCAGCCCCGTCCTGAACCTGAACCGCGCCTGCCAGTCCTGCCACAAGTGGCCGGAGGAGGAGCTCAAGGGCCGCGTCGAGGCGATCCAGGACAAGCACATGAAGCTGCGCGAGCAGGCGTTCGACGCGCTCGTCGCGCTCATCGGGGACCTCGAGGCCGCCAAGGCTGCCGGCCGGAACGACGCAGAGCTCGACCCCGCCCGCTACCTGCAGCGCCGCGCCCAGTTCCTGTTCGACTTCGTCGAGGCGGAGAACTCGAGCGGCTTCCACGCGCCCCAGGAGGCCGCCCGGGTCCTCTTCGGGTCGATCGACGCCTCGCGCCAGGGCCAGCTCGTCCTGCGCGATCCGACGTTCAAGCCGACGGTGGCGATCGTCTCGATCCCGCCGCCGCCCGCGGCGCCGCCGGTCGTTCCGGCCGCGCTGACGAAGTAGCGGCGCCGGTGCCGGGCCCCTCCCCGCGACCGCCGCGCGGGAGGGGCCCTCGCGCCCCGCGCCGGTGCGTGCCGTCACCGCAGGGAACGCCGAACCCGCACACCGCCCTCGCCCGGTAGCTGGAGAACGATCATGGCCCTCTCGCGCCGCGACTTCCTCGAGGCTTCCGCCGCCGCCTCCGCCCTCCAAGATCTGCGCCGTCAAGCTCGAGAAGGCCGGGAGCGCGTGATGGTCGTCGCAGGCGTCGTCATCGAGACGGCCCCCGGCGCGGCGCCGCGGGTCGCCGCGCGGCTGCTGCGCGAGGCGGGGCTCTCGCTGCACGGCGGCGACGGCGACCGGCGGCTCGCCGCCGTGTTCACCGGCGAGGACGGCGCGGCGCTCGAGGCGCTCGCCGAGCGGATCGTGCGGGAGGACGCCGAGGTGCTCGGCGTCTTCCCGACCTTCGTGGCCGACGAGCCCGACTGACCGGTCTTCCCTCTCGTTCTCACCTTCCCAGTGGTCCCTCCCACCCCAGCCGATGGAGCTTCGATGAACCGTACCCTCCGCTTCAGCCTCGTCGCCGTGGCGCTCGCGCTCGCAGCCTTCCCCGCCGCCGCCCAGAAGAAGGGCGCTCCCGCCCCGCGCAAGGCGGCGCCCGCCGCCTCCGCCTGCATCACGTGCCACGCAAAGACGAACCCGAGCATCGTGGCCGACTGGAAGGCCTCGCGCCACGCGGCCATGGACGTCGGGTGCGAGACTTGCCACGGCGACGCCCACAAGGCGCAGGACGACTTCGCGAAGGCGACGCTCCCCACCCCCGACACGTGCGCGCAGTGCCACGACGCCCAGGTGACGCAGTTCAAGAAGGGGAAGCACGCCCTCGCCTGGGCGGCGGTGAAGGCCATGCCGACCTTCCACTACCAGCCGATCGCGATCCGAGAAGGGCTGAAGGGGTGCGGCGGCTGTCACAAGCTCGGCCTGAAGAGCGAGGTGGAGCAGAAGGAGCTGCGCCAGGCGAGCGCCGGGTTCGGCAACGCGTCGTGCGACGCGTGCCACACGCGCCACCTGTTCTCGAAGGCGGAGGCCCGCCGTCCGGAGGCGTGCCAGACCTGCCACATGGGGTTCGACCACCCGCAGTGGGAGATGTACTCGGGCTCGAAGCACGGGGTGCGCAACGCGCTCAAGCAGCAGAAGGCGATCCCCGAGACGTCGGCGGCGCCGACCTGCCAGACCTGCCACATGCAGGAGGGCAGCCACGAGGTGCGCACCGCCTGGGGGTTCCTCGCGGTGCGGCTGCCCTTCCCCGAGGACGACGCGCAGTGGAAGGCGGACCGGGTGACGATCCTGCAGGGGCTCGGGGTGCTCGATCCGAAGGGGAACCCGACCGCCCGGCTCGAGGTCGTGAAGGCGGCCGACGTCGCGCGCCTCACCCAGGAGGCGTTCGACGCGGAGCGCTCGAAGATGCTGAAGACCTGCAACCAGTGCCACTCGGTCAACTTCGCGAGGGAGCAGCTCCGCCAGTCGGACGGCCTCATCCGCGACGCCGACCACCTCATGGCGGAGGGGATCCGGACCATCGCCGGCGCTGTACCAGGACGGCGTCCTCGCCCAGCCGAAGGGCTACGCCGCCGCGTTCCCGGACCTCCTCACCTTCCACGACGCGCCGACGCCGATCGAGCAGCGGCTCTTCGTCATGTTCCTCGAGCACCGGATGCGGGCGTTCCAGGGCGCGTTCCACGCGAACCCCGACTACGCGAACTGGTACGGCTGGAGCGAGCTGCAGCGGGACCTCGTCGAGATCCGAGCCGAGGCGGAGCGGCTCCGCCGCGAGCACCGCGCCGACGCGAAGGCGGCGCCGTCGAAGGCGAAGCCGTAGAGGCGGCGGACCTCGGGGGCCCGGCGCCGCCGCGCGCCGGCCCCGCTACCGCAGCGCCGCGAGGAAGCTCGTGCCGACGTCCGGCCGCAGGCCGAAGAACTCGGAGACGGTCGCGCCGAGGTCGGCGAACGACGGCCTCGTCCCGAGCTTCCCGCCGCCGCGACCGGCGGCGTGGACGAGGAGCGGCACGTACTCGCGCGAGTGGTCGGTGGACGGCGTCGTCGGATCGCAGCCGTGGTCCGCGGTGATCGCGCAGATCTCCCCGGGCGACAGGCCGCCCGAGGAGCCGCGGCAGCGCGCGGTCCAGCTCCTCGAGCGCGCGCGCGTAGCCGATCGGGTCGTTCCGGTGCCCGTACAGCATGTCGAAGTCGACGAGGTTCACGAACACGAGGCCGTGGTCCACCCGGCCGAGGAGCGCCTCGGTCTTCGCGAGCCCGTCGGCGTTCCCCTCGGTGTGGATCTCGTCGGTGATGCCGCGGCGGTCGAACACGTCCGGGATCTTGCCGACGCCGAAGACCGGGACGCGGTGCTCGACGAGCCGCTCGAGCACGGTCTTCCCCGGCGTCGCGATCGAGAAGTCCTTGCGGTGATAGGTGCGGACGTACTTCCCCGGCGTCCCGACGAACGGCCGCGCGATGACCCGCGCCACCCGGTGACGATCGAGCTGCTGCCGCGCGACGCGGCACCAGCGATAGAGCTCCTCGAGCGGGACCGTCTCC
This sequence comes from uncultured delta proteobacterium, assembly GCA_963736795.1. GTDB lineage: Bacteria > Myxococcota > Myxococcia > Myxococcales > Anaeromyxobacteraceae > Anaeromyxobacter. The sequence continues at coordinate 170,315 of CAVTRF010000016.1, forward strand.
TCGTGCGCCGCGATCTGGAAGACCGAGTCGGCCGAGGTGTAGACGATCGGCTTGCCGGTGCGCTGGTGCTCGTCCCCGAGCTCCTCGATGATCACCGTCCCGCTCGCGGCGCGGTTTCCGAGGACGCCGGGGACGCCGGTCTCCTTGACGAACGGCTCGAGGATCTCGGGCGGGAAGCCGCGCGGGAAGGTGGCGAGCCCCTCCTTCAGGACGATCCCCATCATCTCCCAGTGCCCCGTGATGGTGTCCTTGCCGTGGGAGCGCTCGGCCATGCGGCCGTGGAACCCGGTCGGGAACGGCTCGGGGGGAACGCCCGCGACCGCGGTCAGGTGGCCGAGCCCCATGCGTCCGAGGACCGGGACGGAGAGGCCGCCGACGGCGCGGCTCGTGTTGCCGATGGTGTCCGACCCCTCGTCCCCGTACTCACGGGCGTCGGGGAGCGCGCCGCAGCCTGCACTGTCGGCGACCAAGATGACGAATCGACGGCGATCCATGGCGGTATCCTAGCGGTGAACCGGCGCGGCGACACGACCCGCGTGCACGGGATGACATCGCGGCACAGGCGAGGATCCCGTGTACGTGGACGTGGTCCTGGACCTCGTCGCGAGCCGATCCGCGGTATTGCTCAGAACGCCCCGGTCACGATCGCGACGCTCGAGGACGCGCCGATCCGGCTCGCCCCCGCGCGGATCATGGCGAGGGCGTCGGCCGCGGTCCGGATCCCGCCCGACGCCTTCACGCCCGTGTCGTCGCCGACGACCGCGCGCAACAGGGCGACGTCCTCCACGGTGGCGCCGCCACCCCCGAACCCGGTCGAGGTCTTCACGAACGCCGCCCCGGCACACCGCGCGATCGCCGCGGCGGCGACCTTCTGGTCGCGTGAGAGCCGCGACGTCTCGAGGATGACCTTCACCGGGACCGCGACGCCGCGGACGACGGCGCGCAGGTCGTCGAGGACCGCCTCGAACCTCCCGGCGAGCAGGTCCGGCAGCGGCGCGACGAGGTCGAGCTCGCCCGCTCCGAGCCGCACCGCCTCGGCCGCCTCGAGGACCCGCGCGCCGGTCGCGCCCTCGCCCCTCGGGAAGTCCACGACGGCGATCACCTTCACCGCCGTGCCGGCGAGGAGCCGGCGGGCCTCGGGGACCGCCTCCTTGTGGAGACAGACCGCGCCGAGCCCGTGCTCGCGCGCCTCGGCGCACAGCCGCGCGAGGTCCTCCGGCGTCGCCCCCGGGGCGAGGAGGGTGTGGTCGAGGTACGGCGCGAGGTCGCGCGGGGACCGGAGCAGGGCTGCCGGGATCGGCGTGCGCATCCGGCGCACTCTACGATCGGGAGGCGGGGCGGTCACCTCCGCTCGGCAGCGGCGGACCGTGATCCGCAACGGCGAGGATCCCCGCGGCGGTCGCCAGCTCGGGCGACGAGGAGACATCCGTTCATGGAACGGCCCCGAGTCCGACCCGGGACGATTGCGCATCACGACCAGGTCCGCGTTCGCGTCGGTCGTGCCGCCGAGCGGGACGTAGGACAGGTGACGCGGCGCGGGCGAACGGGATATCGAACGGCCCGTCGGCGTGCCGCCGATGTTCGCCGCCGATGTACGATCCGGGATAGGGAGAGCACGGTGGCAACCCAGCACGAACGGTGGATGCGAGCGCTCGAGTCCGAACTTCCCGGTTACGGGATTGCGCATGAGCGCCTCGGACCAGACGAGGCAAGAGACGTCCTCCGGCAGTGGCGTCAGAGCTTCGCGGTTCGGGTGTACGAGGCGACTGGACACTGGGTCCACGAGGGGTTCGACTGGCACGTCTTCTCGTACGGTTTCGCACACGCACTCCAGGGGCCACCGGCGGAGCACGCGTACCGGCAGGCGTGGGCGACAATGAAACCGCCGGGCGTTCGTCGGCACTTCTTGCTCGCGGCACGTTCCGCGTTTGACGGCGAACAGGTCATCTATCGGTGCTCTTCCGTGGAACCTCCCATGCTCGGAAGTCGCGACGAACTGATTGTGCCGCTCGACTTCTCTTGGACGATGGCATTCACGCACGAGCAGGGCTGGCTTGGTCCGTTCTTCACGACGCCGGAGTGGGCGCGGACGGCGCCACCCCAAGAGACACGACAGCCGGCGAATCGGCGGAAGCACAAAGGCCCCCGGAAGTAATCGTCTTCGTCCGGGGATCACGAGCGCGCCGATCTGTCTGTCGTTCGCAAGACGTTCGACGCAGGGCGGTTACCCTGCTCCAGCGCTGGTACTGCGTCAGAACACGGCCGACAGCGAGAGCGGCATGGCGACGTCCAGCGGCTCGCCGTCGAACGCCGGGAACACCATCCTGCGCGCGGTCTCGGTGAGGCAGGCGCCGAGCTCCGTCCGGTCCACCTCCTCCTCGGCGAGGTAGGCCTTCGCGACCGTGCCGCTCGGCTGGATCGTGACGACGAGCGTCGTGCGCTTCACGAGCTTCAGGGAGGGGTTGAGGCGGAGCGTCCGCGAGATGCACGCGTCGAACGCCTTGCGATTCGCCGCCATCACCTTCCCGGCCGCCGCCGGATCGAGCGCGCTCGTCGCGCTCCCCGCGCCGGCGTCCTCGTCCTCCACCGGGATCACCGCCACGTCCTGCTTCTTCGCCAGCAGGTCGAGCAGGCGCCGATCGTCCTGCGCGATGCGGGGCCGCTTCGCGCGCTGCACCGCGAGCGGCGCGGCGGCCGCGTCCGGCCTGGGTGGCGGCCGCTCGGGCTCCGCCTTCCACGCGAGCCCGCCCACGTCCTGCACCGGCGCGGCGCCGCCCTCGGCGGCCGCGTGCGCGCGCCCGCGGGCGGGCGCGTCGGGGAGCTTCGGCCGCAGCGCCGCCCAGGCGCCGATCCCGGCGATCGCGAGCGCGACGACCGCGACCCCCGCCACGAGCGCGACGGCGTTTCCGCGGCGAGAGTTGCGCACCGTGAGGAGGACGACCTCGTCCGCGGCGGCTGCGTCCGCCTCCTTCGCCGCGTCCTCGAGCCAGCCGAGATCGGTGTCGGCGAGGGCGTCGGCGAGATCCGGGATGGCGGAGGCCGTGGTGGACGGCAGGTCGTCCGAGGGCGGCGGCGGCGCGCCCTTCTTCTTCGCGCGCGCGCGCGCCGGCACCTCCACGGCGAACGCGTGGCCGCACTGGCTGCACTTCGCACGAAACGTGCGCGCCTGGGCGAGGTCGTCCGGGACGAAGTAGGAGCGGCGGCACCGCCCGCAGGTGATGTCCACGCGCGCGCATCCTACCGGCGTGGACCGAACGGGGCCAGCAGGGTGCTGCGGCTCACCGCCGGGTGGCCAGGTTCACCACATCGCCTCCATCGTCGCCGCCGCACTCCTCGTCGCTCGCGTCGGCGTCGAGCCAGGGGTCCTGGCCGGTGGACGCGGCGACGGCGCGGTGGAGCTCGCGGTCGAGCAGGTGCGACGGCACCACGTGCGCGAGCGCGTGGAGCAGGTTCCCCTTGACCGCGGGGTGCTCGGCGCCGAGCTCGGCGAGGAGCGCCTTCACCCGCCGGCGGCGCAGGTTCGGCTGCGAGCCGCACAGGTCGCAGGGGACGATGGGGAAGGCCATCGCCGCCGCGAACGCCGCGATGTCCTCCTCGGCCGCGTAGCAGAGGGGCCGCACGACGACGTTCTTGCCGTCCTTCGCGAGGAGCTTCGCCGGCATGCTCTTCAGCCGGCCCGAGTAGAGCGCCGACAGGAGCAGCGTCTCGACGAGGTCGTCGCGGTGATGGCCGAGCGCGATCTTCGTGCAGCCCATCTCGATCGCCGCGCGGTAGAGCACCCCGCGGCGCAGCCGCGAGCAGACGGAGCAGGTGGTCTTCCCTTCGGGCACGAGCCGCCGGACCACCGAGTAGGTGTCGCGGGCGATCATCCGGTAGGGCACGCCGGTCGCCCGCAGATGGCCCTCGACGACGTCCGCCGGGTACCCGGGCTGCCCCTGGTCGAGGTTGACCGCGACGAGGTCGAAGTCGATCGGCGCGCGCTCGCGGAGCCGCATCAGCACGTGGAGGAGGGTGTAGCTGTCCTTCCCACCCGAGACCGCGACCATGATCCGGTCGCCGGCCTCCACGAGCGCGAAGTCCTGGATCGCCCGGGCGGCGGCGCGGAGGATACGCTTCTCGAGGCGTGCGACGGCGTCCATGCGAGGCGCTCCCATACCAGAGCCCGTGCAGGCGCGCACGGCGCGCGCCCGCCGCAAGATCTGGTTTTCGTTTGACGGGGCGCCCCCCCCTGCCATAAATGGCGCCGTCCATCGGGGACGCGAGGGAGCGCATGCCTGCCAAGGATCTCGGGACGAAGCACCTGTGCTTCAAGTGCGGAACGCGCTTCTACGATCTCAAGAAGCCCGAGCCGATCTGCCCGAAGTGCGGAGCGGACCAGCGCCAGGCCCCCGTCGTGAAGCCCGTGTCCGAGAAGCGCGCCCGCGCGGCCGCCCGGCCGGTCGTCCCGGTTCCGGCCGAGGAGGCCGAGACCGACGTCCCCGACGCCGAGGCCGACGGGGACGCCGAGGCGGACGACGAGGACGAGGACAAGGACGACGCGGAGGAAGACGAGCCGTAGCCGCCCCCTCCGGAGGTGCGCCGCTCCACCGGAGGCGAGCGCGAGCGTCCCGCGCTCCACTGCGGTGGACGACGAGGCGCGCCGTGACGGAAGCGCGCAGGCTCCGTCTCGATTCTCGCCGCTGCCGCTCGGGGTTCCCACGTTGTCCGGGCGCGCCCCAGGCGACGGCTGCGCGCACGCTGTCGGCTCGAAGCACCCCGAACGGTTCGTTGACCCCCGGTCGAGCCGTCGCTATCGAACGAGCGCATGCGCGAGTACCGCCTGGCCGTCCTGACCGCAGTCTTCGCACTCGCACTCGCCGTGATCGGCGGGCTCGTCGACCCCGGGGAGGCCAGCCTCGCCTGCCCCGACTGGCCGCTCTGCAACGGGCGGGTGCTCCCGTCGCTCAGCGGCGCCGTCCTCGTCGAGCACGGGCATCGGATCGTGGCGCTCGCCGTCGCGGTGCTCACCGCGATCGTCGCCGCGCTGGTCGTCCGCAACCGGAGCGACCGGGGGCTCCGCCGCCTCGCCTTCGCGGCGGTGGCGCTCGTCGGCGCGCAGGCGGCCCTCGGCGCGCTCACGGTCGTGTTCGGCCTCCCGGTCGCGGCGCGCCTCGCCCACCTCGCCACCGCGATGACCTTCTTCGCCGTCGTCGTCCACCTCGCCGCGCGCTTGCGCCCCGCGCCGTCGTCACTCGCCCGCCCATGAGCGTCGCCACCGCCGAGGTCCGCGCCGACGCGTCGGCGTTCCAGTACGCGAAGGACCTCCTCCTCCTCGCGAAGCCGCGCCTGTCCGGGCTCGTGGTCCTCACCACGGCCGGCGGCGTCGCGCTCGCGCCGGGCAAGATCGGCGCACCGCGCGCCGCCATCGCGATCCTCGGGACCGCCGCGGTGGTCGGCGCGGCCAACGCGCTCAACTGCTGGCTCGAGCGGGACGTGGACGCTCGCATGCGACGGACGCGCGATCGCCCGCTCCCCGCCGGACGGGTCGAGCCGTTCGTGGCGCTCGCGCTCGGCGTCGCGATCCCGGTGTTCGCGCTCCCCGTGCTCGCCTTCGTCGCGAACCCGCTCACCGCGCTGCTCGCCTTCGTCGCGCTCGTCGTCTACGTCGCCGTGTACACGCCGATGAAGCAGCGCTCGACGCTCGCGCTCTTCGTCGGGGCGGTGCCGGGGGCGATCCCCCCGCTCATGGGCTGGACGGCGGTGACCGGCCGCCTCGACGCGGGCGGCCTCGCCCTCTTCGCGCTCCTCTTCGCCTGGCAGCTCCCGCACTTCCTCGCCATCTCCATCTACCTCGCCGAGGACTACGCGCGCGGCGGCCTGCGGGTGTTCGCGCTCGTGCACGGTGAGCGGGCGACGCGCCGCTTCATCGCCGTCGCGGTGGCGCTCCTCGTCCCGACCTCGCTCGCGCTCCTCCCGCTCGGGGTCGCGGGCGTCTCCTACGGGGTCGTGGCGGCGACGCTCGGGGTCCTGCTGCTCGCGCTCGCGCTCTCCGGCCTCGGACGCACCGGCGGCCGCTGGGCGCGGAACCTCTTCCTCGGGACGCTCGTCCACCTGACGCTGCTCTTCGCGGCGCTCCTCGCGCTGCCGCGTTAGGAGCCCGCCCGTGAGCCCCGTCGCCGCCGCGCCGATCACCGTCGCCGCCGCGCGCCTCGAGGTCCAGGGCGTCGCGCTGCGCCGCGGCGGCCGCGAGGTCCTGCGCGGCGTCTCGCTCGAGGTCGGGCGGGGCGAGATCTTCGGCCTCCTCGGCCCGAACGGCGCGGGCAAGTCCACCCTGTTCGCGATCCTCGCCGGGCTCCTGCGCCCGGACGCGGGGCGGTTCCTCCTCGACGGGCGCGAGATCGCGCCCGGGGCCCGCGCGCTGCGCGCCCGGGCCGGCATCGTCTTCCAGGAACCCGGCCTCGACGGGAAGCTCTCCGCCGAGGAGAACCTGCGGCTCGCGGCGGCGCTGCACCGCGTCCCCCGCGCCACCGCGCGCGAGCGGATCGCGCGCCTCCTCGCCGGGGCGGGCCTCGCCGAGCGCGCGCGGGAGCCGGTCGAGCGGCTCTCGGGCGGCCTGCGGCGCCGGCTCGAGCTCGCGCGCGCCCTCGTGCACGCCCCGGAGCTCCTCGTCATGGACGAGCCGACGGTCGGCCTCGACGCGGCGGCCTTCCGCACCTTCTGGGCCGGCATCGAGGCGCTCCGCCGCGGGGACGGCACGACCGTCGTGCTCACCACCCATCGGCCCGACGAGGCGGAGCGCTGCGACCGGCTCGCCGTGCTCGCGCGCGGCACGATCGTCGCCTGCGCGAGCCCCGACGCGCTCCGGGCCCGGGTGGCGGGCGACCGGCTCGTCGTGGAGGCCGACGAGCCCGAGGAGGTCGCCCGCGTGCTCTCCGAGAAGCTCGGGCTCGCCGCGCGGGTGCGCCCGGACGGCGTGATGGTCGAGCGCCCCGAAGGGCACGCCCTGGTCCCGCGCATCGTGGAGCTCTTCCCCGCCGGGAGGCTGCGCGCGGTGTCGGTCCGCCGCCCGACGCTCGCCGACGCCTACCTCGCGGTCACCGGGGAGAGCCTCGAAGTGGAGGCGCCACCGTGAACACCCCGGCCGGCGTCCCCGATCCGCCCCTGCCGCACGCGGCGCTCGCGTACGACCTCGCGACCACCCTCGTCCTCGCCCGGCGCGATCTCGTCCGCTTCTTCCGTCAGCCCTCGCGGCTCGTCGGCGCGCTCGGGCAGCCGGTCATCTTCTGGCTCGTCATCGGCGGCGGGTTCGCCGGCACGTTCCGCATGCCCGGCGCGGAGGTGCCCTACCTCGCCTTCTTCTACCCGGGGGTCGTCCTCATGGTGGTGCTGTTCGCCTCCATCTTCACGACGGCGTCCGTGATCGAGGATCGCCACCGCGGCTTCCTCCAGACGGTGCAGGCGGCGCCGGGGTCCCGAACGGCGCTCGTCCTCGGGAAGTCGCTCGGCTCGGCCGCGGTGGCGCTCACGCAGGCGGGGCTCTTCCTCGCGCTCGCGCCGGCGGCGGGGTTTCCGCTCGGCTCCATCGACTGGCCGCTCCTCGTCGCCGCGCTCGGGCTGTCCGCGGTCGCCCTCGCGGCCGTCGGGTTCGCGGTGGCCTGGGGGCTCGACCACGTGCAGGGGTACCATGCGATCCAGATGACCGTGCTCGTGCCGCTCTGGGTCGTGTCCGGGGCGATGTTCCCTCCGCCCGAGGCCCACCCCGCCCTCGCGGCCGCGCTCCGCGCGAACCCCCTCGCGCACGCGGTCTCCGCGACGCGCCGCGCGCTCGCCGGCCCCTCCGCGCCGGGGGTCCTCCCCGGCTCCGCCGCGCGCGACCTCGCCTTCTGCGCGCTGTTCGCCGCCTGCGCGCTCGCCCTCGCCGTCCTCGTGTCGCGGAGGGCCGCCCGCACGTGACCCTCGGCGAGCTCCTCCCTCCCGTGAACGCGACGCTCAACGCGACGAGCGCGGTGCTGGCCGTGCTCGGCTTCCGCGCGATCCGCGCGGGACAGCGCGAGCGCCACCGCACGCTCATGCTCGCCGCGTTCGGGTCGTCGCTCCTCTTCCTCGCGGGTTACCTGACCCGCATCGCGCTCACCGGGACGCACGCCTTCCCGGGCAGCGGCCCGCTCCGGATCTTCTACCTCGTCCTGCTCGCGAGTCACACGCTGCTCGCGGCCGCCGCGGGGCCGATGATCCTCCGGACGCTCTTCCTCGCGTACCGCGCCCGCTTTCCGGATCACCGCCGGCTCGCGCGCGTGACGCTGCCGGCCTGGCTCTACGTCTCGGTGACCGGGGTCGCCGTGTACGTGGTGCTGTACCACCTCGCCGGGCGGGCGCAGTAAGCTCGCCGCATGACCTCTCGCGCCTTCCCCCTCCCCCTCGCCGTCGCCCTTCTCGCCCTCGCCCTCGCGGCCTGCGACAAGGCGGTCCGCGTCGACCTGCAGCCGACGTCGCTCCGCTTCGGCGTCCGCGGTCAGAACGCCAAGGTGCACGCCGCGCCCATCGCGAAGAGCGGCAAGTCGGTGCCGGACCAGATCTGCCGGTGGTCGAGCTCGGACGAGAAGGTCGCGACCGTGGCGGGCCCGGCGAACGACGTGGTCGTCACCGCGGTGGGGCCGGGGAGCACCCGGATCGCCTGCGCCGCCGGTGACGCCACCGCCGAGCTCTCGGTGCTCGTCCGCGTCGTCGCCAAGGTGACCGTCGCGCCGGAGAAGGTCGAGCTGCGGATGCTCGACGAGCCCGCGCCGGTGGTCCTCCAGGTCTCCGCCTTCGACGACACCGGCGCGCCGGTGCTCGGGCGGCCGATGCTCTCCCGCTGCGCGAACGAGGAGATCTGCCGGGGCGACGGCCGCGCCCAGCTCTGGGCGGCGGGGCCCGGCGACACGACCGCGTTCGTCGAGGTGGAGGGCGGACGGAGCGGCGAGGTCGCCGTGCACGTCGTGGACCGGCGCACCGCCGAGGGGAAGCCCCAGGCGGTGAAGGGCAACCCCATGGACGCGGTCGAGAAGGCTTATCTGAAGAAGACCGCGGCCGATAAGAAGGCCGCCGCGCCGTAGCCCCTACCTGCCGAGCCGGGCGGCCTCCGCCGCGCGGGGATCGCGGGCGCACAGCTTTCCGAACGCCTCGAGCCGCCGCTTCCCGTCCTCGGAGAGCTTCCCCTGGTCGGCCTCGACCCGGGACGCGCCGAAGAGCGCGTCGCAGTTCACCGGGTCGACCTTGAGCGCCTCGAGGTAGAGCGCCCTCAGATCCTCCGGCTTCGCGCCGCGAGCCCGGTTCGCCTCCGCCTTCTCGACGAACGCCGCCGCCGCGCCGCCGCCGCTCGCCTGGCCGTATTCGCTGAGGGCCTGCTCGAGCTCGGTGAGCGCGCCGGGGATGTTGTTCTTCGCGCGGAAGAGCCGCGCGAGCGCGACCCGCGCGTCGGGGAACGGGCGCCCGAGCTGGATCGCCTTCTCGTACTGCCCCTGGGCGAGGTCGGCGTCGCCGGAGGCGCGATAGGCGTCGCCGAGCATGAGCGCGAGGCGCGGGTGCTCGCCGAGCCGCGCGATGGTCCGCTTCACCGTCTCGATCGCGAGCTTCGCCCCGCCGTCCTTCGCGAGCATCGCGCGGACGAGATCGGCGTAGAGCGAGACGCGCCGCGAGTCGATCGCGACCGCGCGCTGCAGCGCCTCGACCGCGCCGGCGGCGTCGCCGCCGCGCAGCTTGCGGAGCCCGACCAGGGCCGGGATGCTCGGCGCTCGACGGATCGAGCTTCGCCGCCTCCTGCTCCGCGGCCGCCCGCCTCGTCCGTGCTTGCCCTGCGCGGCGAGGACCCCGCCGCGGATCGCGTACGCCAGCGCCTGCTGGGGCCTCGACGCGCCGGCCTGCGGCGAGAGCGCGAGCTGGGCGCCCTTCCCCGCCTCCTCCACCTGCCCGCGCGCGAGCAGCACGAGCGACTTGCCGAGGATCGAGCCGAGGTGGTCCTTGTTGAGGCGCAGCGCATAGTCGTAGAAGGCCATCGCCTGCGACTCGTACCCCTCGCCGCGGCGCCGGAACTGCTCGGCGAGGAGCCAGGCGATCCGCAAGTCGCCGGAGCTCGCCTTCTGCGCCTTCCCGAGCAGGTCGCGCGCGCCGTCGAGGTCGCCCTCGCGCAGGAGCACCGCGCCGAGGGCTCCCTGCAGGAACGGGCTCTGCGTCGCGTCGTCCCCCTCGAGCACCGCCTTCAGCGTCTCCTTCGCGCCGGCGGCATCGCCGCCGTGCAGCTTGAGATAGGCCTCCGCGGCGACGAGGTGCGAGTGGCGCTGCCCGAGCTTGCGCGCCTCCTCGACGTGGGCCACCGCCTCCGCCTTCACCGCGTCGCCGTCGCCGTGCTCGCCGGCGCGGACGGCGTCCACGTAGGCGAGGAAGGCGTGGCCCGCGACGGAGCCGTCGTCGAGCTCCAGGATCTCCTTCGCCTTCGCCGCCGCAGCGACGTAGCCGCCGTAGGTGTCCTTCTCGACGAGCGGCACCGTCTCCTTGAGGAGCCGGTCGATCCCCTCGATCGTCGCCTTGCGCGACTTGTTGAAGAGGAGCCATCCACCGAGCGCCGCGACCAGCACGAGCGCGAGGGCGACGGTGAAGAGGAACTTGTGCCCCTTGCCGCGCCGCTTGCCCGCCCCCTTCCCGACGGGAGTCGAGAGGGTGAACTCGCGGGTGGCGTACTTCTCGGCGAGCTGCTCGGCGTAGGCGACGTTCTTCGAGGGGACCGGCGTCGGGATCGGCGCCTCCTCGGTGATCCGGATCTCGCCGCTGTCGTTCAGGCTCGCCGGGGTGGCGGGGGCACCGGCGACGGGGGAGCGCGCGGCGGCGCCCTTCGGGGCGAGCCGCGGAGCGACCGGGGCCCCCGGGCCGACGGCCGCGACCGGCGCGGGGGCGGCCGCCCTGGGCGCCGGGCCGATGCCGTACTTCGCGAGCGCCTCGCGCACCTCCGGATCGTCCGGCGCTGCGTCGGCGGCGCGGCGCAGGGCCGCCTCGCCCTGCTCCCGGTCTCCGACGCGCAGGTGGAGCACGCCCGCCATCCGGTTCGCGGCGGCGAAGGTCGGGTAGGCGGCGAGGATCGCCTGCAGCTCGTCGAGCGCCTTGCGATCCTTCCCCTGGTCCGCGTACACGCGGGCGAGCAGGACGCGCGCGGAGGGGTCGTCGGGGTGCGCCTTCACCCCCTTCTTGCAGACGACCATCGCCTCCATGAAGCGGCCCATGGCGAGGTACGCCTCCGTGAGCGCGCGGTACGCGTCGGACGTGGGGTCCGCTGCGAACGCGTGCTCGAGGGCGGACAGTTCGGCGGCGCTGAGCGGTCTCGCGGGGATCGGCATGGGGGAACGTCCGGTCTAGCAAGGGGTCCGAGGCGAGTCAAACGGGTCTTGACACATCCCGCCTCGAACCGTTAAGGAAGCGTCCCTCAGCGTTTCAATCTGGAGTTCGTGGGGCTGTAGCTCAGTTGGGAGAGCGCTAGAATCGCACTCTAGAGGTCGTCGGTTCGATCCCGTCCAGCTCCACCAATCTCGACGGGCCCGGTTCGCCGGGCCCGTCTCTTTGTCCCCTCACCGCCGCGGCTCGCGCGAGAGCTGGACGCTCCGGGTCGGAAAGGCGAGCGACGTCCCCGCCTCCTCGACGATGCGCATGAAGCGGAGGAACAGCTCCTGCCGCTCCCGGGTGAAGTCGCCCCAGTCGGTGTACTGGAACCACGCCATCACCTCGACGTTGAGCGACGACTCCTTGAACTCGGTGAACCGGACGCTCACCCCGTCCGGCCAGATCCGAGGACGGGCGCGGAGCGCCGCCTCGACCTCGTCGAGGACCCTCCGGAGCTGCGCCTCGGTCGTCGCGTAGGACAGGCCGAGGTTCACGAGCAGCCGGAGGCGGTCGCGCGCCGCGAAGGTCTCCGCCTTCGAGTCCGAGAGCTTGCCGTTCGGGATCGTCACGACGGTCCGGTCGAGGGTCCGGATGCGCGTGGAGCGCATCCCGATCGCCTCGACCGTCCCGAGCACGTCCTCGACCTTCACGAAGTCGCCGACCCGGAACGGCTGGTCCACCCCGATCGCGATCGAGCCGAACAGGTTCTCGACGGTCTTCTGCGCCGCCAGCGCGAGCGCGATGCCGCCGATGCCGAGCCCGGCGAGCAGGCTCGCCACCTGGAACCCGAGCTCGTTCAGGACGGAGACGAGGCCCGAGGGCGAGCAGGACGATCTTCGCGATCTTCCGGCCGAGGGGGAGGAGCCCCGCGAGGCTCGCGTTCACCTTCGTCCACGCGCCGGCGCCGGCCGCGTCGAACGCCACGTCGAGCGAGCGGAACCCCGCCCAGAAGACGACGAGGTAGGTCGTGGCGCGCAGGACGCGGTTCAGGACGAGCGCTCGCGTCGGAGTCGAGGTCGAGCCACGGCGTGAGCGCGGTGAAGACCGCGATCGCCCAGAGCGCGTCGATCGGGCGCGCCATCCGGGCGAGGAGCGCGTCGTCCCAGGTCGTCCGCGGTCCGCGCGGCGAGGTGGCCCAGGATGCGCCGGGTCACCCAGCCGAGGACCGCGCCGGCGAGGAGCGCGATCGCGACGAAGACCGGGATCGCGAGCCACTGCCACCAGAGGAGCCCGCGCGGCCCCTCGGTGAGCAGCGGAGCGGCGAGGTGCCGCTCGAAGAACGGGCGCGCGGCGGCGGCGAGCGCCGGGCCGGGCACGGAGAGCGCAAGGAGCGTCATCGCGCGCGAAGGATAGCGCAGCGGCGACGCCGGGCGGGTTACATTGAGCGCAGGAGGTCGCGCCTGGCCCACGTCGCGATGGACTCGTTCGGAGAAGGGACCGAGATCGTTCGCGTCTACCTCGCCGCGGCGCTCGCCGAGGCGCGCGCGGTCGAGGACGCGCTCGCGGCGACCGGGGTGGACTTCGCGGTCGAGGTGGAGGAGTTCGCGTCGCGGACGCTGTTCGGCTCGAGGGCGGCGCGGCGCTGGGCCGGGTTCTGGGTCCGCGAGGACGACGTCGACACGCGCCGCCGACGCCCTCGAGCGCGGCGGCCACGTGGCGGGGCTCGTCGACCGCTCGCTGAGCCGCGCGCGAGGCGCGCTACGCTAGCCCTTCGCCTTCGGCGGCGGCTTGCCCACCTCGAAGGCGGCGTTCGACCCGTACTTCGCGACGATCTTCTTCTTCGTGTCGAGGCCGGTCGCCTCGATCACGAAGTTCGGCACGCGGCGGGCGCGCACGTCGGCGACCCAGCGCGTGATCGCGCCGCGCGGGCGGCGGCGGCGCGCGGGCGCGGCGCGGCGCGGGCCGGCGCCGTTGGCGAGCTCGGCCTGCAGCCGCTCCTGGACCAGCTCCCCGACCTGGCGAGCGATGGCGGCGGAGACGCGGGCGACGACCTTCTCGCGCGGCCTCGCGGAGAATGGCGTCGATGGAGACGGCGGGGGCGGGGCGGGGCATGACTGCTCCTTCGCTGGGTTTGACAAAGGATAGTGCAATCGCCCGCGATTGTCCATGCCGTTTCTGCGGGCGACCGCGCAGATTGGCAATCGCGCGCTACGCGCGCCGGCCCGGCGCCGGCGCCGCGTCGGAGCGCAGCAGCCGGCGGAGCCGCGCGAGCGCGCCGAGGAGGTCCGGCGACCTCCGAGAGCACCGGGAGGAGCGGATCGGCGCGCAGCCGGCGTGCGCGCGCCGGGACGGTCCGGAGGTGAATCGCGCGGGATCGAGCCGCCCGTCCACCTCGCTCCAGCGCAGCGGCGTCGAGACCGGCGCGCCGGGCCGCGGGCGGACCGCGTACGGCGCCGCGATGGTCTTGCCCGCGCCGTTCTGGAGGTAGTCGAGGTAGACCCGCCCGCCGCGCGCGCCGACGCGCGCGCGCGGTCGTCGCGATGTCCGGGTGCTCCCGCTCCACGGCGCGCGCGAGCAGCTCGCCGAGCGTCCGCGCCTGCGCGCTCGTGAGCTGTCCGCCGAGCGGGACGAGCACGTGGAGCCCCTGCTGGCCGGTCGTCTTCGGGTGGCTCGGGAGCGCCGACCGCGTCGCAGAGGTCGCGCAGCGCGCGGGCGAGCCGCACCACGTCGGCGAACGGCGCGTCCTTCGGGTCGAGGTCCACGACGCACCAGTCCGGGCGGTCGAGCGCGCCGGCGCGGCTCGCGTGGACGTGGATGGGGATGACCCCGAGGTTCGCGATCCAGGCGAGCCCCTCGGCGTCGTCCACGAGGAAGTGATCGAGCGTCGCGGCCGTCGTCGTTCTGGATCGTCACCGTGCGCAGCCAGCCCGGGCGCCAGTCGGGCGCGTCCTTCTGGTAGAAGCTCTTCCCTTCGATGCCGTCCGGGAAGCGGGTGAGGACGATGGGGCGATCGCGCAGCCACGGCAGCATGAACGGCGCGATCTCCCGGTAGTAGGCGACGACGTCACCCTTCGTGATCCCGTCCGCCGGGAAGAAGATCTTGTCCGCGTTCGTCGACCTCGACGCGCGGCCGCGCGCTCGGCCGCCCTTCGCCGGCGAGGGCGGCGCGGGGGTGGCGGCGCCCGCCGCGCCCTCCCGCCGTGCGGACCGTCCTCCACGCAGGCGAGCGTCCGGCCCGGTACGGCGCGTCGGCGCGCTTCGCGACGACGCCGGGCAGGCCGCGCGCGTCCACCTCGCGGAGCAGCTGCTCCCCGCGCCCCTCGAGGTGGTCGGCGTAGCGCAGCGCGCCCACCCGCGGCGACGACCGCCGCGAGGAGCCGCTTGCGCTCGCGGAGCGGGAGCGGGCGGAGGTCGAGCCCGCCGAGCGCGAGGAGGTCGAAGACGAAGAGCGTCGCCGGGGACTCGAACGAGGCGCGCTCGACGTGCTCGCGCCGCGCGAGCGCGGCCCGCTCGCGGAGCGCGGCGGGCGAGGGGCGGCCGTCGGCGCCGAGGACCACGAGCTCTCCGTCGACGAGCGCGCCTTCGCCGAGCCGCTCGACCGCGCGCGCGACCTCCGGGAAGAGGACCGTCGCGTCGCCGCCGCGCGCGTACCGGATCACCGCGCGCGCGCCGTCGCGCCGCGCGAGCACGCGGTAGCCGTCGTAGCGCGGCTCGAAGAGCCACGCGGCGCCGGCGGGGGGCGAGGGCGCCTCGGTCGCGAGCATCGGCCTCGGCCAGCCGACACCGCGCGCGCCGCGCCCCGAGCCGCCTCGCCGCCGCCACCGCGCCCGCCGCCCGGTCCATCGCCCGCCGCGAGCTCCTCGAGCGCGAGGCCCGAGACGATCGACTCCTGCGGAACCTCGCGCCCCGGGCCGGCGTACGCGTCGCGGTGCTTGAGGAGGAGCCACTGCTGCTTGCCGCCCGGGTCGGGGCGCGTCCGGACGAGCGTCCACTCGCCGCGCAGCTTGTGGCCGGCGAGCTCGAACACGAGCTTCCCGTGCTCGAGCCCGTCGCGGGGATCCGAGCGCGGCGTCCAGGCGCCGCGGTCCCACACGATGACTGCGCCCGCGCCGTAGTTCCCCGCGGGGATGATCCCCTCGAAGTCCGCGTACTCGACCGGGTGGTCCTCCACCTCGACGGCCATCCGCCGGTCGGCCGGGTCGTAGGACGGGCCCTTCGGCACGGCCCAGCTGCGCAGGGTGCCGTCGAGCTCGAGCCGGAAGTCGAAGTGCAGGCGCCGGGCGGCGTGCTTCTGGACGACGAACAGCCGGGGAGCGAGCGGGTCCTGCGGGGCGTCGCGGGAGCCGCCGAACGGCTCGGGCGTGCGCCCCGGATCGCGCTTCTCCCGGTAGCGGTCGAGGCGGTCGGGCATGAGGAAAATGTCGGCACGCCCCCCTCCTGACGGAGGGGTGGAGTACGCTCCGGTCGCCGTGTGGGGCTACCGGTCGCGCGACGTCTCGAAGATGCTCGACCTCCCGGTCGCGGAGGTGCGCCGCCTCGCGCGCGCCGGCTTCGTCGCCGCGCGCCGCGGGCCCAGGAACGAGCTCCGGTTCTCCTTCCAGGATCTCGTCCTCCTCCGCGCCGCCGCCGGCCTCGCCCACGCGCGGGTCCCGAAGGCGCGCGTGCGGCGCGCGCTCCAGTCGCTCCGCCGCCAGCTCCCGGAGGGACGCCCGCTCGCCGCCGTGAGGGTGTCGGCCGACGGCGTGCAGGTGGTCGTCCAGGACGGCGGCGCGCGCTGGCACCCGGAGACGGGGCAGGTGCTGCTCGACTTCGAGGTGGGGGACCTCGCGCGCAAGGTCGCGCCGGTCGTCCGCGCCGCCGTGCGCGCGAGGGCCGGCGCGCCGCTCGACTCGGACGCCTGGTACCGCTGGGGCTGCGATCTCGAAGACGCGGCGCCGCGCGAGGCGGAGGACGCCTACCGGCGCGCGCTCGACATCGACCCCGCCCACGGCGGCGCGCACCTGAACCTCGGACGCCTCCTCCACGAGCGCGGCGATCGCCGTCCCGCCGAATTCCACTACCGGCTCGCGGCCGCGTCGCCCGGGCACCGCGCGCTCGCGGCGTTCAACCTCGGGGTCGCCCTCGAGGACGAGGGGCTCCTCGACGAGGCGCTCCTCGCGTACGCCCGCGCCCTCGAGGCGGACCGCGCCCTCGCCGACGCGCACTTCAACGCGTCGCGCATCCTCGCGCGGCTGGGGCGCGACGACGACGCGCGACGGCACCGCGCCGAGTTCGAGCGGCTGTCCTCGGGCTCGGTCAGGGCTCGAGCGGACGCGGCGACGGGCGCGGCGGCGCGACGACCGACCGGCCCGGAGGCGGCACGGCGGCGTTCCGCACCGGCTCCGCGTCCTTCCCGACCCGCAGCACGCTCGTCGCGAGCGCGATCATCGAGCCGATGTCCGAGAGGTTCGCGGGCAGGATGACGGTGTTGTTCGTCTTCGCGAGCCGGCCGAACTCGTGGACGTACTGCTCGGCGACGCGGAGCTGCACCGCCTCCGGCCCTCCCGGGTGGCTGATCGCGATGGCGACCTGGCGGAGTCCCTCCGCCGTGGCGCTCGCGACCGCGAGGATCGCCTGCGCCTGGCCCTCCGCCTCGTTGATCTGGCGCTGGCGCGCGGCCTCGGACTCCTTGATGACCTGCTGCTTCTTGCCCTCGGCGTTGTTGACGGCGGCGTCCCGCTCGCCCTCGGAGGTGAGGATGACCGCCCGCTTCTCGCGCTCCGCCCGCATCTGCTTCTCCATCGCGGCGAGCACGTCATGCGGCGGCGTGATGTTCTTGATCTCGTACCGGAGCACCTTGATGCCCCACGGCCCGGTGGCCTTGTCGAGCTCGGTGATCACCATCCCGTTGATGTGGGTCCGCTCCTCGAAGGTGCGGTCGAGCTCGATCTTGCCGATCTCCGAGCGGAGCGCCGTCTGCGCGAGCTGGCTGATCGCGTAGTAGTAGTCCGCGATGCCGTACGAGGCGCGCTGGGCGTCGAGCACCTTGAGGTAGAGGATGCCGTCCACCCCGACCTGCACGTTGTCCCTCGTGATGCAGATCTGCTCCGGGATGTCGATCGCCTGCTCCTTCAGCGTGTGCCGGTAGCGGATCACGTCGACGAACGGGAGGAGCACGTGGAACCCGGGGTCGAGCACGGCGTGGAACTTGCCGAGCCGCTCCACCACGAAGGCGTTCTGCTGGGGGACGACCACCGCCGTCTTGACCACGACGAAGACGGCGAAGATCGCGATGACGATCGCGATCACGAGCGCGGCGCTGAACGATTCCATGACGTGACTCCCGAAGACGTGAACGGTCCGCCTACTCGGCGCGGACCCAGAGCGTGAGCCCCTCGACGCGCTCGACGCGGCAGCGCTGCCCCTTCGCGAGCGCGGTCCCGGACGCCACCCGCGCGCTCCAGGGAACGCCGCGCAGCTCGGCGCGGCCCTCGCCGCCCTCCGGCACGTCGGCGAGCAGCAGGACCTCCTGGCCGACGAGCGAGTCCACCACCGTCGCGTTCTCCCGGAAGAGCTTCTCCTTCACGGTGCGGCGCAGCGTGGCGAGCAGGACGACCGACACGAGCGTGAAGGCGATCCACTGGGCGGTCGGCGGCGCGCCCAGCGCCGCGACGACGGCGACGCAGAGCGCGCCGACGCCGAAGAAGAGCGCGAAGAGCCCGCCCGGCGTCACCATCTCGACGACGAGGAGCGCGATGCCGGCGAGGACCCACAGCCACCAGGACATGCGCCGATGCTAGCACGCGTGGCGAGCGCAGGCGGAGCCGGGGGAGCGAGTGTCCCCCGGCTCCGGGTCGCGCTAGAGCTTCACCTCGACCTCGTACCGCCGGTTCTTCGCCTTCTTCGCCGGCGTGTCGTCCGGCTTCACGATCGGCCGCTCCGAGCCCATCCCGACCGACTCGATGTCGGCGGCGGGGATGCCCTTCGCGACGAGCTGCTTCACCATCACCTCGGCGCGCTCGGCCGAGAGCGCCTTGTTCTTGTCGGCCGCCCCCGACGAGTCGGTGTGGCCGGAGACGAGGAACTTGAAGTTCTGGACGCCCGAGGCGTTGAGCTTCTTCTTCGCGTCGATGAGCGCCTTCGCGAGCTTCTGCGCCTTCGCGTCACAGCCCTTCTCGAGCTCGGCGGTCCCGCTCTTGAAGGAGCACTGGTTCTTGCGCCCCTCCTCGAGGAGCCGCTTGTTGACCTCCTTCTGAAGCTTGACGGTGGCGGGGCCGCCGGCCGCCTTCTTCGCGATGTCCCACGCGTTCTGCGCGTGGGCGGCTGCGGGGATGAGCGCGGCGAGCGCGACGGCGAGCAGGGTTCGACGCATGTGACCTCCGGGTGAGGGGATGGGAGCTGGGGGCGGATCTTGCCCCCGCCGAGCCGCGCGTGGCAAGCGTTCCGCGCCTGCGCGCCGTCGCGAAGGCCATGCCTCCCGCGCACCGCGACGGCGACCCTCCGTGCGCCCGGGCGCCGGGCGCCCCGGAGGCGCCATCCCGGTCCCCGACGCGAGGCGCCGCGCGCCCTCCCGCGAGCCGCTGGCGGTGCGCACCGTTCACCCGTCCAGGAGGACGACGATCATGGCGAAGCAGGTGTCGAAGACGACGACCGATCACGAGACGATCCGCCGATGGGCGGAGGAACGCGGCGGCTGGCCCGCCGACGTGGAGGCGACCGCCCGGGAGGGCGACACGGGCATCATCCGGATCGACTTCCCCGGCTTCTCCGGCGAGGGGTCGCTGCGGAGGATCTCCTGGGACGACTGGTTCCGGAAGTTCGACGCGTCCGGGCTCGCGTTCGTGTACGAGGACCAGACCGCCGGCGGCGAGCGCTCGAACTTCAACAAGCTCGTCTCGCGCGAGACGGCCGCCGCGCGCGCGGAGGGCGGTCGGACGACGCGTGCGGGCGGCGCCCGGGGAGCGGCCCGAGGCCGGACCGGCGCGGCTCGCGCAAAGCGCGGTCCGGCGGGTGGAAAGCGCGCCGCCGCGCGCGGCGCCGCGGCTGGGCGCAAGCGCACCGGGGAACGCGCTGGCGCCGGGGAACGAAAGCGCACGGCGGCGCGCGGAGCCTCGCGCCCGACCGCGCGGGGGGGCGGCCGGCGCGAGGTGTCCCGGTCGGCCGCGGCGCGCACCACCACGGCGGCCGCCGCTCCGGGGCGTCGGGGCGGTCCGGCGGCGCCTCGAAGCGCCGCGGCGGGGGCGGCGGGCGGAAGGCGCGCTCGCAGGGCCGTCGCCCGCTCTCACGCGTAGCGCCGCACCATCCGCGCGCAGAACTCCGCGAACTCCTCCGGCCGGAGCGGCGGGCTGGTGTGGTGCGGCTTCACCCCGCGGTGCTCCGGCGTGAAGCAGAAGGTGACGGTCACGTCGAACGGCTCGAGCGCGAGCATCTGACGGTCGAACCAGGCCTCCCACCCGGGGCGGAAGCTGTCCGCCCACGAGAGCCCCGTGCGCAGGTGACGGACGCCGAGCTCGCGCAGCCAGCGGACGCCCGCGTCGAGCCGCGGGTCCTCGAAGTGGAACCACTGGCAGATGCCGAGCGCGGGGGCGAGCCGCGCGAACGTGCGCAGCGCGAGCTTCGGGGTGCCGTCCTCGCGCACGAGGCCCATGTAGAAGTGCCGGTAGTAGGAGGACCCCTCCGCCTCGCGGTGGCGCGTCGTCGCCGGCCAGGCCTTCGGCAGGTCGAAGAGGCTGTACCAGTGCACGCGCGGCGCCCGGCCGGCGAGCAGCTCCGCCGTGCGGCCGAGCCCCCACTCCTGCACCTCCTCGGCGCCGAACGACGAGACTCCGACCTCGGAGATCCAGACCGGGTGGCGCGAGATGGCGGTGATCTCCGCGAGCCGCGCCGGCCACTCGTCGAGCTGCCAGTGGTTCCAGTCGAGCGGGAACCCGTGGACCGCGATCGCGTCCACCTCGTCGAGGCCGCCGTGCCCGTCGAGCAGCTGGACGAACTTCGCGTCGATGGGCGAGGTGCCGCCGAGGACGCGCGTGAGCTCAGGCCGCTCCGCCCGCACCGCCGCGCCGGCGAGCCGCGCCATCGCCGCGAACTGTCGCCACTCGGGATCGACGGTGAAGTCCCAATGGGACAGGTTGTTCGGCTCGTTCCACAGCATCACCGCCTCGATCACGGCGTCACCTCCCGGCGGTGCGGGATGGACCGGCCCCGCGAGCGGGTCGGGCTGGGCGACGCGGCAGACGTAGACCTCGGTCCCGGGGACCGCCTGCGGGACGAACCCGGCCGAGCGGAGCATCGCCTCGGCGCAGGCGCGGTTCGGGATCCACCAGTTGGTCTCGTCGCCGGCGTACCTCCGCTCGACGAAGTGGAGCCTCGGCCAGGCGCGGTCGTCGAACACGTCCCGCTCCGAGAACGGGTAGTCGGGGGCGGCGGGGAACCTCCCTTCGCTCCCGCGCAACATGCTCTGGAACACGAGCACCTCCTTCGCGACGTGCGCGCGGATGAGGTCGAGGGCGAGGAGCGGGTGGCGCAGGTGGTAGAGCACGCCCATGAAGAGGACGACGTCGAAGCGCTCCCGGAGCGCCGCGACGTCGTAGACCGACAGCTCGCGCAGCTCGAGCTCGAGGCCGGCGATCTCGGCGGCGAGCCGGGCCTGCGCGAGGTAGCGCGGATCGAAGTCCACCGAGACGACGCGCGCCGCGCCGCGCCGCTTCATCTCGAGAGAGAAGAACCCGGCGTTGCAGCCGAGGTCGAGCACGGTCTGGCCGCGCAGGTCCTCCGGCAGCGCCGGCCCGATGGCCCGCCACACCGGCCCCGGGTAGTCGCCGAGGAAGTGGTCGGGCGCGGTCCAGACGCCACCGAGCTCGATGTTGTGGAACCACGGGCCGAGGGCGCGAACGCGCGCTTCAATCTCGCTCGTCGTCATGGCACCCCCGCGGACGCGGCCCGCTCACGGTCGGCGCGGGCGCGCAGGAGGCCGAGCGCCTCGTGCCACCCGTGCGAACGTGGGTCTAGCGGGGCGTCCCCGCGACCCCCGGGCAGGCGGGCGGCGGAGGCTCAGGCGCCGGGCGGCCGTTTCCAGTTCGAGAGGAGGAACTCCTCCTCGACGGGGGTGAGGTCGAAGCGGGTGCCCGCCTCTCCCACGAGCTTCAGGCGATCGAGCGACGGCTCCTCGCGCGCACGCTCGTCGAGCCAGCGCAGCGCCCGCCGCAGGGCCTCACCGTGCGGGCCGACCTCACGTGCTCCACCGCCGCCTTCCGCCATGGTGCCTCCTGCCGCGCGCTGACCCGAAGGCGCGCCCGGATCCGATCATGGACGATTCGAGGCTCACTCGCCATGAAGTACCCGCCCGTGGCATACGAGGTCCGGCTCGCCGGGCGGGCCGGGAGCTCTGCCTTGCGGATCGTCACGACCGTCGTCGCGCTCGCCTGCTGCGCCGCCTGCGCGGTGCTCGAGCCGCGCGCCTCGCGCTCGCCGAGCCCGTGCGAGAGCTGCCACGCTCCGGCGGTCTCCGCCCAGCGCCGGGCCCGCACCGTCCACGCGCCCGTTCGCGGGCGGTGAGTGCGAGTCCTGCCACCGCCCCCACCCGGAGCGCGGCGGGAGCGCGGCGCTCCTCGCGCCCGAGCGCGAGCTGTGCCTCGGCTGCCACGACGACCCTTCGCTCCTGCGCGGGATCCCGCACGGCGCCATCACGCGGGGGGGCTGCCGCGGCTGTCACGCGCCGCACTCCGCGCCGGAGCCCCACCTCCTCACCGCCGCCCCGGAGGCGCTCTGCGCGCGCTGTCACCCGCAGGAGCCGCTCCGCGCCGCGCACGGCGGGCACGTCCTCCCGGCGAAGGCGTGCGGACGCTGCCACGCGATCCACGCCGGCGCGCGCGAGAAGCTGCTCGGCGACGTCGTCCACGCGGTGCTCGGCGACTGCGCGCTCTGCCACGAGCCGCCCGGGGCCGCCTCGCCGCTCGCCCGGCCGCGGCCGGAGGCCGACCTCTGCGGCGGCTGCCACGATCGGCCGCTGCCCGCCCCCGCCTCTCCCGAGGCCGCCCGGCACCACCCCGCCGCCGCCGGGGCGCGCTGCACGAGCTGCCACGATCCGCACACCGCGCGCGAGCCGGCGCTCCTCGTGGCGCGCGAGCGGCCGCTCTGTCTCCGCTGCCACACCGGAGTCGCAGAGCGCCTCGGCGCGAAGGCGGTGCACGCCCCCGCGCGCGACGGGTGCGCCGCGTGCCACGCGGTGCACGGCGCGAAGGACAGGCCGCTCCTCGCCGAGCCGGCGGCGGCGCTCTGCGGCAAGTGCCACCCGGAGCCGGCGCGCTGGATGGGGTCCGCCTCCGTCCACGCGCCGGTCCGGGCCGGCCGCTGCACCGCGTGCCACGACCCGCACGGCGGCGGACCTCACCTCGTGAAGGCCAGCGCTCCGCAGTCGTGCGCCGGCTGCCACCCCGCCGCGGCGGCGCGCGGCCACGTCCGCGCCGACTGCTCGCGCTGCCACGCGCCCCACGCGTCGGACCGCCCGGCGCTCCTCATCGGCCCGGCGGAGGGACGCTGCGCCGGGTGCCACGAGGCGACGATCGCCGCCAAGCCCGCGGAGCAGCGCCACGCGCCGTTCGCGTCCGGTGCGTGCCTCGAGTGCCACGAGGTCCATCGGGGCGCGAAGCTGCAGCGCGAGCCGCAGGGCTCCGCCTGCCTCCGCTGCCACGCCGCGGTCCGGCCCGCGGAGGCGAAGGGCGGCTCTCTCCACGCTCCGTTCCTCGCCGGCGCCTGCGCGTTCTGCCACGACCCGCACGGCAGCGCCCGCCCGAAGCTCCTGCGCCAGGAGCCGGCGCTCCTCTGCCTCTCCTGCCACACCGCCCTGCGCGAGCGGATTGGGAAGGCGGAGCGCCTCCACGCGCCGGTGCGCGCCGGCGCCTGCCTCGAGTGCCACCGGCAGCATGCGTCGGCGGCGAGGAAGCTCCTCGCGACCGAGCCGCCCGCGCTCTGCGCCAGCTGCCACCACCTCGCGGGCGACGCGCTCGTGAAGGCGCACCGCGGGGTGGACCTCGCGGAGCGGGCCTGCACGGGCTGTCACGACCCGCACGTCCGGCGCTCACCCCGCTAGACGAGCCAGGCGAGCGCGGCGCCCGCGGTCCCCGCCACGACGAGCGCGAGCTGCGCGCCGACGACCCGGCGGCCGAAGCTCCACCCGCCCGCGACGACCGCCATGCCCCCCTTCACGAGCGTGTTCGACACCGTCCCGAAGAAGACGGTCGTGGCCGCGACCCGGTGCGAGAGCCCGCCCCCGCCGTTCGCGAGCTTCGCCATGGAGAGCGTGATCGCGTCCACGTCGGTCGAGCCGGCCACGATCCCGGCCGCGTAGGTGCCGGCCGTGCCGAGGTACAGCGTCGCCGCCTTCGAGCCGAGCAGGATGGCCGCGAACAGGAGCGAGAACTCGAGCGCCGCCACGAGGTCGAACGGGTTCGAGAAGGCGATCTCCTGCGCGCCGGGCCGCGCGCGGCCGGAGCGGAGCCAGAGGACCAGGCACGCGACGGCGCCGCCCGCCGTCGCGAGGCCCATCGGGTAGGCGACCTCGGTGCGCAGCCCGGGGTTCACCACCGCGACGATGACGAACACGCGGACGAACATCACGGTGGAGGCGAGCACCACCGCGAACGCCGCGGATTCCTCGAGCTCCGGCCGCTCCCGCGCGCGGCGCGCCATCGACAGGGTCACCGCCGTGGAGGAGACGAGGCCGCCCATGATGCCGGTGAGCCCGAGCCCGCGGCGCGCCCCGAACAGCCGGATCGCGGCGTAGCCGGCGAACGAGAGGCCCGAGATGAGCACCATCAGCATCCCGATCTGGAACGGGTTCAGGACGTCGAGCGGGCCGTAGGTGCGGTCGGGCAGGAGCGGCAGCACCACCACCGCGACGATGAGGAACTTGAGCGTGCCCGCGACGTCCTCGGTCGAGATCCGACGCGCGAGCGGGTGCAGCATCGGCTTCGCGGAGAGGAGGAAGGTCGCCACCACCGCGATCGACGCGACGGCGAAGATCTTCTGCCTCGGCTCGAGCACGCCCTCCGTGAGCGCCAGCACCCCGAGCAGGAACGAGAGCAGGAACGCCACCTCGGAGGTGATCCCGCGGTGGACGTCGCGCCAGACCTCGCCGGCGTAGTTCAGGGCGACGAGGACGACGAGGGCGCCGAACGGCACGATCACGGCGACGACGCCCAGCTCGCGCGCCGCGAGCATCGCGGCGCCCCCGACCAGGGCGAGGAGCGGGTGCGTCCGCGCGCCACCGAGGAACGAGAGGCGCGAGGTGTCGGAGGGCTTGGACCGCTCCCGCTCGAGGCCGATGAGGAGCCCGGCCACGGCGGCGAGACCGAGCGACGCGAACGGCTCGTAGGGATCCACGCGGCGATCCTACGCGCCCCCGCGCCCGCGCGCGAGGATCTGGCGCAACCCGATATCGCGTTCCCTCAGGCGAGGAGCCGCCCGATCGCGCTGGGATCCGCCGGCTTCGCGACGTGCTCGTCGAACCCTGCCTGCGCCGCGCGCTCCCGGTCCTCCGGCTGCGCGTAGCCGCTCACCGCCACGAGCCTCACGTCCCGCGAGGGCCGCGTCGGCGCGGATGGCGCGGGCGACCGCGTACCCGTCCATGTCGGGGAGCCCGATGTCGCAGAGCACGACGTCGGGATGGTGCTCGCGCGTACGGGCGACGGCCGCCGCCCCGTCGTGGACCGCCTCGACCGTGTGGCCGAAGAAGGCGACGACGTCGCAGAGCGCCTCTGCGGCGTCCACGTTGTCGTCCACCACGAGGACCTTGCGGGCGCCGCCGTCGTGCGCCCGCGGCTCGCGCGCGGTGCCCTCGACGCCCCGCCCTGCCGCGAGCGGCAGGCGCACCGTGAGCTCGGTGCCCGCGCCGCGGCCGCCGCTGCGCGCCTCGACCGAGCCGCCGTGCAGCTCCGCGAGCCCCTTCACGAGCGGCAGCCCCAGGCCGAGCCCGCCGTGAGAGCGCGCGAGCGTCCGGTCGCCCTGCACGAACGGCTCGAACACGTGGTCGAGGACCGCGGCCTCGATGCCGTCGCCGGTGTCCCGGACCTGGAGGACGGCCGCCCCGCCCTCCTCCCGGAGCGAGAGCGTGACGCGGCCGTCCCGGGGCGTGAACTTCGCCGAGTTCTGCAGCAGGTTCCCGAGGAGCTGCGCGAGGCGGGTCGCGTCGCCGTCCACGAGGACCGGGCTCTCCGGCACGACCACGTCGAGCTCCACCCCCGCGGCGCCGAGCAGGGGCCGGTGGTCGTCTCCGACGCGGCGCACGAGCTCCCCGAGCTCGAGCCGGGCGCGCCGCAGCTCGATCCGGCCGCGCGAGATCCGCGAGACGTCGAGGAGGTCGTCGACCATTCGCGCGAGGTGCCCGACCTGGCGCGCGACCACCTCCCGGGCGCGACGCGCGCCGTCCGAGGCCGGGTCGGCGCGCTCGAGCAGGTAGACCGCGCTGCGGATCGGCGCGAGCGGGTTGCGCAGCTCGTGCGAGAGCATGGCGAGGTAGTCGTCCTTGCGCCGATCGGCTTCGCGCAGCGCGTCGAAGGCGTGCTTTCGCTCGGTGACGTCGCGGATCGTGACGGTCACGAGCCGGCGCCCCTCCGAGGAGACGAGCGGGACGGCGGAGTAGATGCCGACCCAGCGGCGGCCGGACTCGACGTCGTGGACCCCGAGCTCGAGGTCGTGGACCGCCTCGCCGCGGAGCGCGCGGGAGAGGGGGCGCTCGTCCGCGGCCAGCGGCGACCCGTCGGCCTGCACGGCTTCGTAGCGGCGCACGTACTCGGCGACCGCCATCGCGCAGGCGCCGTCGACGCAGCCGTGCAGCCGCCGGCCCGCGGGGTTCATCGACAGGACGTTGCCGTGGTCGTCGAAGATGACGACGGCCTCGTCGACCGCGTCGATGACGTCGCGCAGCTCCGCGCGGCCGAGGAGCTCGCCGGCGGGCGACCGCTCCTCGGGGCTTTCCCCTCCCGTCCGTCCCGCACTCACCGTAGGCGCTCCCGCTTCGGGGTGATCCCCCACGGGGGAAATGTAGACCTCGAACGCGAAACCGCCCGCCGGTCCGGAGACCGGCGGGCGGCGAGGTGTTCGAGGAGGCGTGCGGGCTAGCGGCTGTCCGCGAGGCTCGGCGACCGGTACGGCGGTCGGGGCCACGGTCTTCTTCGGGACGCCCGTGGTCGGGCCGGCGCCGAAGTCGTACCCGAGCACGCCCATCTCGCTCGAGGTCCAGGCCGGCGACCTCGTCCTCGGCGGGGACGCGGTTCCCGACGAGCTTGCCGATGACGTAGAAGGCGAGGGCCGCGACGGGAACGACCCAGGCGACGTTCGCGACGATGCCGATGACCTCGGCGATGAGCTGGCCGGAGTCGCCGTAGAACAGGCCGGTCACGCCGTACGGGACGCCGTTCAGCCCCTGCCCGTAGGTGCCGTTCGCGAAGAGGCCCGTGGCGAGGATGCCCCACGCGCCGTTCACGCCGTGGACCGCCGAGGCGCCGACCGGGTCGTCGATCTTGAGCTTCGTCTCGATGAACACGGCGGCGACGATGACGAGGACGCCCGCGACGGCGCCGATGAGCGCGGCCGCCCACGAGGAGACGAAGGCGCACGGCGCGGTGATGGCGACGAGGCCGGCGAGCATGCCGTTCGCGAGCCAGGACGGATCGGCCTTGCCCCACCTCGCCTTCACGTAGACGTACGCGGCGAACGCGCCCGTGGCGCTCGCGATCATGGTGTTCGTCGCGACGATGGCGAGGCGGGTGTCGGTGCCGGCGAGGGTCGAGCCGGCGTTGAAGCCGAACCAGCCGAACGCGAGGATGAACGTGCCCGTCATCACCTGCGCGATGTTGTGCGGCGGGATCGGGTTCACCCGGCCGTCCGCCGTGTACTTGCCGATGCGCGGCCCGATCATCTTCCCGAGGACGAGCGCCATGACGCCGCCGGTCATGTGGACGACCGACGAGCCGGCGAAGTCCACGTGACCGTGGCCGAGCCCGAAGTTCGACGCCGAGCTGCGACAGCCAGCCTCCGCCCCACACCCAGTTCCCGTAGACCGGGTAGATGACCATCGCGATCACGAACGAGAAGAGCACGAACGAGCTGAACTTCCACCGCTCGGCGGCGGCGCCCGTCGGGATCGTACAGGTCGTGTCCATGAAGCACATCTGGAAGAGGAACATCGTCGCGACCGCGGGCGTGTACTGCGCGAGCGGGAGCATGAAGCCCGTCGTCCCGAAGATTCCGAAGTCCTTCCCGAAGAGGTGGACGACGAACTCCTTCGAGAGCGTCGTCTCGCCGCCGAAGGTGGCGAGCGCGCCGACGCCGCCCATCATCAGGCCGTAGCCGACGAAGTAGAAGCCGAGGATGCCGATCGAGTAGACGAGGAAGTTCATCCCCATCGTGTGCGCCACGTTCTTCGCGCGCGTCAGCCCGGTCTCGACGAGGGCGAACCCCGCCTGCATGAACATGACGAGGAAGGCCGCGATCATCGTCCAGACGATGTTGAGGGCCGTCTGGGTGTCGGAGAGGTTCTTCGCCAGCTCCGCCAAGGTCGGTGTCATTGCGTTGGTCCTTTCGGTTCGAGCCGCGCCCGCGCGCCGCCGCGAGACGCGGCGAGCACCGTAGCTTCGAGCGTCCCGATTGCAGCGCGCGTGCCGCGGCGCGCGCGCCGCCGCCGGGCTCGGGATCGGGGGGAGGCGCGCGCGGGGCAGGCACCCCGTGCGCGCGGAACGTGCACCGCGCGCCCTGGCGCGGCCTCCGGGGGGACGAAGCGTGCCGCCGGATCGGGCGAGCGCTGCCGCGCGAGCGGGCTCGGCGCGCCGCACGCACCCCCGGGGTCACGCGATCAGGCGGACGAGCTCCTCGCGGATCGCGGTGCGCGCGCCCTCGTCGGGCGCGGCGGGGAGCGCGCGCTCGAGCACCTCCGCCGCCTTCCGCCGGAAGCCGCTCTCCTCGTACAGGGCCGCGAGCGCCCGGAGCGCCGGCAGGTGCGCCGGGCTCCCGTCCACGGCGTGCTCGAGCGCGGTCATCGCGCCGAAGAGATCGCCCCCCGCGCGGAGCGCGCGCCCGAGCTGGAACTGGGCGTCGGGCGAGCGGGGATCGATCCGGACGGCGTCCGAGAGGACCGCGATCGCCTCCGACACCTTCCCGGCGGCGAGCAGGTCCTTGCCCCGCGCCACGACGGCGGACGGGGCCTCGGCGCCCGCGGGGAGCGGCGCCACCGTCGCGGCCGCGCCGGACAGGAGCGCGTGCTCGATCCGGGCGAGGAGGTCGTCCATCCGGAACGGCTTCTCCACGTAGTCGCTCGCGCCGTAGGAGTCGCGTGCGTCCTGGGCGAAGCGCCAGCCCCGGTAGATGGCGGTCATCATGATGACGGGGACCTGGCGCGTGCGCGCGCTCGCCTTGATGCGCCGGCAGGCGTCGAAGCCGTGGACCTTCGGGAGCATCGCGTCGAGCAGCACGAGATCCGGGACGAGCCGGTCGGCCTGGTCGAGCGCCTCCTGGCCGTCGATGGCGAGCGCGACGGCGTATCCCTTCGAGACGAGCATCCGCTCGACGAGCTGCCGGATCTCGGGCTCGTCGTCGACGACGAGCACGAGCGGCGCGGCCCGCTCGCGCGGCCGGCGCCGGCAGCTCGCCCGTTTCCACCTCGATCACGATCTCCGCGTCCGGGATGAGGTCGCCCTCGATGGGCGCTTCCTCGGCGCCGCCCGGCAGGACCGCCGCGAGCGTCGGCTCCGCCGGCGGCGGAGCGCTCCCGCTCCACAGGGTGGCGCCGCGCCCCCGCTCCTCGTACGCCTCGGCCACCGCGCGGAGCAGCGCCGCGCGCACGGCGATGTACGGCGAGACCTCGCGCCCGGTGACGAACCGCACCTCGGCGACGACGCGATCGTCCCACGGGTGCGCCATGGCGAGGTGGATCCGGCCGCCGTGCTGCGACAGCGGCAGGATGAGGTCGCCCTCGGCCACCGCCCGCGGGACGAGCTCGAGCAGGTCGAGCGCGATGGCCGACCGGGAGAGGTCCACCCCGGGGAAGCCGTGCTTGTCGGCGAGGACCCCGGCGAGAGCCCCCTCGTTCACGCCGAGGGCGAGCATCCGCGAGCAGAGCGGCTCCCCTCGCGCCCGCGCCTCGAGGTTCGCCGCCTCGACCTGCGCCTGGGTGGCGAGGCCGCGCTCGACGATCAGCTCTCCGGTCCTGGGCGGCAGCGGCTCCTCCCCGCGTCGGTGAGCCCGGAATGTCTCCCGGCCGCGGCCGCGGCCACAGTCCCACGACGCGGCGACCCGCGAAGGGGGTCAGCCGACGGTGTCGGCGTAGGTCATGACGAGGTACATCACGCTCTCGCCGTCGGCGCGGCTGCGGTAGACGTGCGGGGCGTCGGCCTCGAAGACCATCGCGTCCCCCGCCGTGAGCGTCTCCTTCCGCCCCTCGATCTCGATCTCCACCGCCCCCTTCGCGACCACGATGTTCTCGGTGGTGCCGGGGTTGTGGGCGTCGGCCTTCTCGACGCCGCCCGGGGCGATCCGCAGCTCGTAGAACTCGACCCGGCGCGGCTCGTCGAACGGGAAGAGCGCGCGGGAGGTGAAGGAGCCGTCGTGGCTCGTGAGGAGCTTCGCCTGCTCGGCGCGCAGGACGTGGACGCTGCCCTGCGACCGCGCGGAGATGAGCGCCGAGAACGGGACGCCGAGCGCGGAAGAGATCTTCCAGAGGATGTTGATGGTGGGAGCGCTCTGCCCGAGCTCGATCTGGCCGAGCATGGCGCGCGAGACGCCCGACAGCTGCGCCAGCCGCTCGAGGGAGAGGCTCCGCTGGCCGCGCAGACGGCGGAGGTTGCCGCCCACCACCGGCGTCAGA
This sequence comes from uncultured delta proteobacterium, assembly GCA_963736795.1. GTDB lineage: Bacteria > Myxococcota > Myxococcia > Myxococcales > Anaeromyxobacteraceae > Anaeromyxobacter. The sequence continues at coordinate 200,475 of CAVTRF010000016.1, forward strand.
TCGCGCGGCCCGGGCGCGGGAGCCTCGCGCCCCTCGGCCGGCCGGGGCTCGGCGGGCGCTGCGGCCGCTCGGCCGCGACGGCGGGGGGTTTCGCGCGCGTTCTTCATGGTCTGGATCTTTTCCGCTACAACGGAGGGGTTGTCAACGCATCCTGCCGCGCGCGGCCCCTGGCGCCTGACCCTCGTCACCAACCCCGACGACTGCAACCTCGCGTGCGACATGTGCGAGTGCGGCTCGGCGCGGCGGCCGGGCCCTCCGCGCCGCATGGACCCGGCGCTCGCGGAGCGCGTCGTTCGCGACGCGGCGGCGGCCGGGCTCGTCGAGGTGATCCCCTCGACGATGGGCGAGCCGCTCCTCTGGAGCGGCCTCGACCGGCTGGTGGACCTCTGCGGCGAGCTCGGGCTCTCGCTCAACGTCACGACGAACGGGACCTTCCCGGGGCGCGGCGCGGCGGCGTGGGCGGAGCGGCTCGTGCCGGTCGCGTCGGACGTGAAGGTGTCCTGGAACGGCGCCACCCAGGAGACCGCCGCGGCCGTGATGCCCGGGCTCGACCTCGCCCGGGCCGTCGCGGCGGTGCGGACCTTCGCGGAGATCCGCGACGCGCGCGCGCGGCGCGGGCACCGGTGCCGGCTCTCGTTCCAGGTGACCGCGCAGGAGGCGAACGTGGGCGAGCTCGCCGAGATCGTGCGGCTCGCCGCGTCGCTCGGGGTCGAGCGGGTGAAGGTGAACCAGCTCCAGATCAGGTCCCCCGCGCTCGCGGCGCGGTCGCTCCGGCGCAGCGCCGAGGCGATCCGGCGCTGGAACGCGGCGGTGGCGGAGATGCGGCGCGCGGCGGACGAGACCCGGCTCCCCTCGGGCGCGCCGGTCCTGCTCGAGAACGTCGTCGCGCTGCCCGAGGATCCCGCCGCGGCGCTGCCGCGCGGACCGTGCCGGTTCGTCGGGCGGGAGGCCTGGATCCACGCCGACGGGAGGTTCGCGCCCTGCCCCCACCCGGCAGCGGCGCGCGGGACAGCTCGTCGAGCTCGGGTCGGCCGCCGAGCGCCGCTTCGGGGAGCTCTGGGAGGGCGAGGCGTTCCGGCGGTTCGTGGAGGCCTGGGAGGCGCACCCGATCTGCCGGGCCTGTCCGTTCCGGAGGCCGGGCGGGGCGTGAGTCTCGGCGATTGCACCCGGTCGAGCACCTCGACAAAGAGATCGGGTACCTGCAAACAGGGAAGGCGGGATTCCGGGCGCACTTCTCACTCGTGGTCGCCGCGGACGAATGGCGCCGGCCGCTTGGGATCATCGCAGCCGAGACGATCCATCGCGCGAAACGCACGACCAGGCGGCACAAGAGCCGTCCATCCGGCGATGAGAACGCTGCAGTGGAAGGGCCGGGAGTTCGAGCGCTGGTGGCGCGAGATAGACGCTGCGAACGCAGACTCGACGGCTGCGCATCGGTCGTTCACATCGCCGACCGCGAGAGCGACAGCTACGAACTGATGAGCCAGCTCCGGTCGAAGGGGCACCGGTTTACGTTTCGTGTTCGAACTGATGGGCGAGGGCGAAGGGCCGGCGCAGACGAGTGGCAATCGGTGAAGCAGGTCGCCGCGGCACGGCGGGGGTGGTCGAGCGGGAGGTGCCGCTCTCGCGCCGGAAGGCGAAGCCCGCTCCCGAGATGAATCGCGCGCATCCGCCGCGAAAGATGCGGATGGCGAACCTGAGCTTCGCAGCGACGCGCGTGGAAATCCCTCGGCCGCTACTTGAGCAATCCATCCCGGCGACGCTCGCACTCAACCTCGTTCACGTCACGGAAGTGAACCCTCCAGTGGGCAAGCCCCCGGTCGAGTGGCTGCTGTACACGACCGAGCCGGTGGATGCGACGGAGCAGGTCGCGACGGTGTCGACGGCTATCGCACTCGCTGGGTTATCGAGGAGTTCAACGCCGCCCTCAAGACGGGCTGCGCGTACGAGGCGCGGCAATTCGAGTCACGCGACGCACTTCTCACCATGCTCGCGCTGTCATTGCCGTGGCGTGCGAGGTCCTGTGGCTCCGCAGTCGGGCGCGTACGACGCCGAACGCGCGGCAACGGAAGTGCTGACCGCTGCCAAGTCGAGGTCATGCATGCGCTCGCGCCGACGCGCCTGCCGAAGCGCCCACGACGCAGGCCGCATTGCTCGCCGTCGCGCGCTCGGGTACGAGGTCGAGGCTCGAGGTCGAGGCTCACGACCACGCCACACCACGACCACGTGAAGTCGACGAGTCGAGGGCGGCCGTTCACGTTCGCCCGAGGTAGACGGTGAACGCGCAGTCCCGGGCTCGGGCGCGCTCGCCGGGGAGGGGGCGTCGTCCCGATGCGGAGGGCCGGTCGCTGCGGACGGACCCGCTTCAAAGGGCGGAGCCGGGGTGCACGGACCGTGTCACCGAGCCCTCCGACTCCGCGCCGCCTGCGGCGGCGCTACGCTCAGGGTGAACGGGGTCGAGGTCGAAGTCGAGGTCGAGGTCGAGCGCTCACGTCTACGTCGCACGGTCGCGACGTACCCGACGAGTCCACGACCACGTCCACGTCCACGAGTCACCTCCACGTCCACGACCACGTCAGGGCGACGCGGTGACGGGGGCTCTAGGTGCGCGACGCGCGGATCGCGTCCTCGAGCTCGTTCGGCGGCGGGCGCGTGGCGGCATCGCGCGGAAAGTGCTCGGCGAGCCGCGCCCCGCAGAGCGCGATCGCGTCCACGAAGCCGCGCGCCGGCTCTCCCGCCCGGATGCCGGTGGTGAGCGCCGCGAGCGCCCGGTCCCAGTCCGCGCCCATCCGCGCGTGGATCCCGTGATCGCCGAGGACCACCGCCGCGTGCTCGAACAGCGACGCGAACACGAGCACCCCCGTCCCCTCCGCGGTGCGGTGGAGCCCGTGCTCGTGGAAGGCTCGGAAGGCGCGAGCGCGAACCGCCTCGTCCATCGCGCGCCGGCCGGCGAGGAGCCGCTCGACCGGATCCCAGGTCGCGAGGAGCGCGCCCGCGATCCCGGCCGCGAGCTGTACGAGTGGCAGCTCGGCGGTGGAGAGGGGGAGCCCGAGCGCGAGGACCGCGATGGTCGCGAGCGCCGCGCCCGCGAGCCCACCGCGCCAGCGCGCCTCCGGGTACGCGTCGCTCTTCTCGACGACGACCGGGACGATCTGCCCGCGCGAGAGCGCCTCGGCGCGCGCCACCGCCTCCGCGACCCGCGCTCGCGCCGCCTCGTCGAACGTCCGCTCCAGCATCGCACTCCCTCCGGCCTGCCTCCGTGAGCTACCAGCGCCCCGAGGCGCCGCCGCCCGAGAAGCCCCCACCGCCGCCCGACCACCCACCCCCGCCGCCGAAGCCTCCACCGCCGAAGCCTCCGAGGCCGCCGCCGCCGATGAACGGTCCGCCGCCCCACAGCCCGCGCCGGCGCCGAGGCCCGAAGCCGCGGAACACGCTGCCGACGATCCAGAACACGACGAGGAGCGCGAGGAGCGCGCCGGCGCCGCCGGGGAGCCCGGTCACCCCGCGCGGTCGCCCGCGCGCGTGGCGGGCGACGTCCTCCGTCGCGACACCGGCGAGCGTGAGGAGCTGCGCGCCCGCGTCGTAGAGCCCCTCGCCGAAGCGCCCGGCCCGGAAGGCGGGCCGGATGATCTGCTCGCCGATCCGGTGCGCGAGCACGTCGGGGATCTCTCCCTCGAGCCCTCCGCCCACCTCGATCCGGAACGTGCGGTCCTCGACCGCGACGGTGACGAGCAGGCCGTTGTCCTTCCCCTTCGTCCCGAGCTTCCACGCCTCGGCGACCCGGATCGAGAAGTCCTCGATGGGATCTCCGCCGAGCGAGCGCACGATGAGGTACTGCAGCTGGACCCCTTCGCCGTTCGCGCGCGTGCGCGCGCTCCGGGAGAGCGCGGCGAGGCGTTCGCGCGCGCCCGCGTCGAGGAGCCCCGCCGTGTCCACGACCGGCCCGGTGAGTGGCGGGATGGACGCCTGCGCGGCGCCCGCGAGGGGGAGCGCCGCGAGGGCGAGAGCGAAGGCGAGGCGTTTCATCGGGGCGGAGGAGGGGCTCGTGCGCGCGGCTACTTCGTGAACTTCACCTCGGGAGCCTTCTCCGCGCCCTGCGTCGTGGCGGCGAACTGCGCCTTGGGCTGCTTCTTGTAGAACATCGAGTTCGTCCAGCTCGTCGGCGGGACGGTGACGAGATCGTTGAACTGCCGCACCTGGTCGATGTGGCGGCGGCGGGCGACCGCGATCCGGTTCTCGGTCCCCTCGAGCTGCGCCTGGAGGTCGCGGAAGTTCTCGTTCGCCTTGAGCTGCGGGTAGTTCTCCGCCACCGCGAGCAGGCGCCCGAGCGCGCCGCGGAGCTCGCCCTGCGCCGCCTCGAACTTCTTCATGTTCTCGGGCGTGAGCTGGTCCACCGAGAGCTTCACCTGGGTCGCCTGCGCGCGCGCGGCGATCACCGCCTCGAGCGTCTCCCGCTCGTGCGCCGCGTAGCCCTTCACCGTCTCGACGAGGTTCGGCACCAGATCGGCGCGGCGCTGGTACTGGTTCTCGACCTCCGCCCACGTGGCGCCCACGGCATTCTCCGCCTGCGGGATCGACTGGTAGCCGCATCCGGCCGCGGCGAGCGCGACGGCGAGGGGGAAGGCGAGCGGGATCGTCCGGTGGGTTCTCATGTGCGGGGAAGCTAGCGCCGCGGCGCCCGCCCGGAAAGGATGATTTCTCGCAGCGACCCTGAGGCCGAGCCTACGGGTGCCCGGGGGCCCCGACGGGGTGTGCCCTCCTCAGCGCCGCTCGACCGCGAGCACCCTCGCGTCCTGGTCCGACGGGCACCACCGGCCGCTCGCAGCGATGTGGCCCGCGACGTTGCCCTCGATCTGGGTGGGGCAGACGTCGCAGCCGGTCGGCGCCGCGCCGGTCGTGACGAACGACGGGTTCGTGTCGTCCACGTGCCAGCTCCACTGCGCGTCGCAGTCGGAGCCGGCGACGACCGTGAGAAGCGGAATCGCCGGGGCCGTCCCGACGTAGCTCAGCGCCTCTTCGATGAAGGTCGGCTGCTCGACCCAGAGCTTCACCGAGGAGCCGCAGTGGCCGAGGGTCACGAACGCGCCGCCGGTCCGGTCGGGGCACGCGACCTTGGGATCGGCGTCGGCGATGCAGCGCGCGCCGAGGCACGCCTCGCCGACGCGGCACGGGAGCCCGCAGTCGCCGCAGTGGTGCCGATCGGACTGCAGATCCACGCACTGCCCGCTGCACTCCTCGAGCGGGGTCGGACAAGGCTGGGGGGTCGTGCAGGCGCAGAGGACGGCGAGCGCGAGGGCGGGGGCGATTCGCTCCATCGGGCGCACAGTACCGCATGGGCCGCGGAGGAGATCGCTCGTCCTCGCTAACATGTCACCCGTGGACCTCCCGGACGCCGCGTCGGACCTGTTCGCGCTCCCGCCGCCGCGCTTCACGGCGGAGCGGAACGCGCTCGCACGGCGCCTCGCCGAGCGCGGCGATCCCGGCGCCGCGACCGTCCGCAAGCTCGCTCGGCCCACCGGGCTCGCCTGGGTGCTGAACCGGCTCGCTCGCGAGGCGCCGCGCGAGGTGGAGGCCCTCCTCGCCGCGGGCGACCGGCTCCGCGCCGGGCAGCGCCGCGCGCTCGCGGGTGGCGGTGCCGACGAGCTGCGCGCCGCTGCGGACGCGCTCGCCGAGAGCGCGCGCGCGCTCCGAGCGCGCGGGGAGCGCGTCCTCGCCGCCGAGGGGCGCGCCGTCGCCCCGACGACGCTCGCCCGGCTCGAGCTCCTCCTGCGGGTCGCGGCGACCGGGCCGCGCCCCTCGCGCGAGGGGCTGCGTCGTGGCGTGCTCGCGCGCGAGCCGGAGATCGCCTCGGCCGAGCTCGCCGGGTTCACCGTCGTCGCCGGAGGGCGGCAGGAGGCACGGGGGCGTGCGCCCGCGGGGGCGCGCCACGAGGCGGCGCGAACCGCGGTCTCCCGCACGTCGCAGGCGCGGCCGGACGAGCAGCTGCGGCAGCGGCAGCGGCGCGAGGAGCAGCAGCGGCAACGGGCGCTGGCGGCGGCCCGGCGCGCGGCGGAGGCATCGAGGGCGCGCGCGGAGCGCGAGGAGCGCGCGGCGGCCGAAGCGCTCGTCCGGGCGCGGCGCGCCGGCGAGCGGGCCGCCGCGGCGCGGGCCGAGGCGGACCGGGCCGCGGCGGCGCTCGCGGCGCTCGGGCGAGGGTGACCTTGCGCGCCCTCCCCGCCGGCTGGTCCGTCTACTACCGCGTCGTCCGCCGGATCCCGCGCGGTCGCGTCGCGACCTACGGCGAGGTCGCGCTCGCGGCCGGGAAGCCGCGCGCCGCCCGCCAGGTGGGCTTCGCGCTCGCGGCGCTCCGCGGCGCGGCCCACGACGTCCCCTGGCAGCGCGTCGTCGGCGCTCGCCCCCGCGGGCGGGCCGGAATCTCGCTCCTCGACCCGGTCGGGGCTGGCGTGCAGCGCGACCTGCTCGAGCGGGAGGGCGTGATCTTCGACGAACGCGATCGGATCGAGCTCGCGCGCTTCGGCTGGCGCGGCGTCAGGCGCCCGCCGCCGGGCGGACCCCGACGCGGGGGTGGAGCCCCACCGAGACGATCGCCACCCCGGTGAGGACGTCGACGAGCGCGGCCAGCGGCTCCCGGTAGGCGAGCGCCGAGGGGGCGATCATGAGCCACACGCCGAGCACGACCGCGGAGAGGCCCGCGGGCGTCCCGGGGGGCGCGAGCAGCGACACGAGCACGAGCGCGACCCCCGCAGAGAGGTCGGCGATCCGCGGCGGCGTGCCGGGCTCCGCGAGGAGCAGCGCCGCAGCGACGAGCCACAGGCCCAGCACGACGTTCACCCAGCGCGCTCTCATGACGAGACGTTGGCCCCCGCGCGGACCGGCGGCAATCGCCGGGCGGGGCCCGCGCTACTCGATCGGGACCGGCGTCACGCCCCAGATCTCGTCGGCGTACTCCCGGATGGTCCGGTCGGAGGAGAACTTTCCCGCCCGGGCGACGTTCAGGATCGCCATCCGGGTCCAGCGGTCCCGGTCGGCGTACGCCTGGTCCACCTCCTCCTGGCAGGCGAGGTACGCGGCGAAGTCGGCGAGCACGAGGTAGGTGTCGCCCCCGTTGAGGAGGGACTCCACGATGGGCCTGAACAGCCCGGGCTCGTTCGGCGAGAAGACCTCGCCCGAGAGCGCGTCGAGGACCCCCTTCAGGCGCCGGTCGTTCCGGTACCACTCCCACGGGTCGTACCCGCGCTTCTTCAGCGCGTGCACCTGCTCGACGGTGAGGCCGAACAGGAAGAAGTTCTCCGGCCCGACCTCCTCGCGGATCTCGACGTTGGCGCCGTCGAGCGTGCCGACCGTGAGCGCGCCGTTCAGCGCGAACTTCATGTTCCCGGTGCCGGACGCCTCCTTGCCTGCGGTCGAGATCTGCTCCGACACGTCCGCGGCGGGGAAGATCCGCTCCGCGAGCGAGACCCGGTAGTTCTTGAGGAACGCGACGGTCATGCGGCCCTGCAGATCGACGTCGTGGTTCACCACGTCCGCGACCGAGCCCACGAGCTTGATGATCCACTTCGCCATCGCGTAGCCGGGCGCGGCCTTGCCGCCGAACAGGTACGAGCGCGGGTGGGGCCGGTAGCTCCGATCCTCCTTCATCCGCAGGTACTCGGCGGCGATCCTCAGGATCGCGAGGAGCTGGCGCTTGTACTCGTGGATGCGCTTCACCTGGACGTCGAAGATCGAGTCGAGGTCGAGGGTGATGCCGTTCTCCGCCTTCACGATCTCGGCGAGGCGCGCCTTGTTCTCCCGCTTCACGCTGCGGAAGAGGCGCCGGAACCCGGCGTCGTTCGCGAGCGGCTCGAGCGCGCGCAGCCGGGCCGCGTCGGTGATCCAGGCGGGCCCGATCACCTCGGTGATCGCGTTCGCGAGCGGCCGGTTCGCCTGGAGCAGCCAGCGGCGGGGAGTGACGCCGTTCGTCTTGTTGTTGAACTTCTCCGGCCAGAGCGCGTGGAAGTCCTTGAACAGCTCGCGCTTCAGGAGCTCGGTGTGCAGCGCGGCGACGCCGTTCACCGAGTGCGAGCCGACGACGGCGAGGTTGGCCATCCGGACCTGCTTCACGGGACCTTCCTCGACGAGGCTCATCCGCGAGAGGGCCGCCTCGTCCGCCTTCTTGCTCGCGCGCACCTCGGCGAGGAACCGCGCGTTCACCTCGTAGACGATCTCGAGGTGGCGCGGCAGCACGCGCCCGAAGAGGTCCACCGACCACTTCTCGAGCGCCTCCGGCATGAGGGTGTGGTTCGTGTAGCCGAACGTGGCGCGGCAGAGCTCCCAGGCGTGGTCCCACTCGACGCCGTGCTCGTCTACGAGCACGCGCATGAGCTCCGCGATCGCGATCGCCGGGTGGGTGTCGTTGAGCTGGATCGCCACCTTGTCCGGAAGGTCCTCGAACCCCTCGTGGATCTTGAGGTGGCGCGCGACGATGTCGTGGATCGAGCAGGCGACGAAGAAGTACTGCTGCTGCAGTCGCAGCTCCTTGCCCATCACCGTGAGGTCGTTCGGGTAGAGCACCTTCGAGATGTTCTCGGAGACGTCCTTCTCCGCCACCGCCGCCAGGTAGTCGCCGGCGTTGAAGTCGGCGAGGTCGAGCTCCTGCGAGGCCCGGGCCCGCCAGAGCCGCAGCGTGTTCACGGTCTCGTTGCGGAACCCGGCGATCGGGACGTCGTACGGCATCCCGAGCACGTGGCGGGCGTCGACCCACGACACGCGGAGCCGGCCGGTCGAGTCCCGCCCGTGCTCGGTCCGGCCGTAGAACGCGACCGGGACGACGTACTCGGGGCGGGGGATCTCCCAGGCGTTGCCGAAGCGGAGCCACTCCTCCGGCCGCTCGATCTGGTAGCCGTTGCGGATCTCCTGGTCGAAGATCCCGAACTCGTAGCGGATCCCGTAGCCGTAGGCGGGGTACTGGAGCGTCGCGAGCGAGTCGAGGAAGCAGGCGGCGAGGCGGCCGAGGCCGCCGTTGCCGAGCCCCGCGTCGGGCTCCTGCGCGAGCAGATCGGTGAGGTCGAGCCCGAGGTCCTTCAGGGCGCCCCGCATCGGGTCGTAGATGCCGAGGTTCAGCAGGTTGTTCTCGAGGGCCCGGCCCATCAGGAACTCGAGGGACAGGTAGTACACGCGCTTCGCGTCGTTCCGGTAGTAGGCCTGCTGCGTCTGGATCCAGCGGCGCATCAGCCGATCGCGCACCGAGTACGCGACGGCGAAGTAGCGGTCGAGCGCGGTCGCGGTGTGCTCGTCCTTGCCCTGCGCGAACTGGAGTTGCTCGGCGAACGCCCGCTTCAGCGTCTCGACGTCGTCGGACGTCCGCGCGTTCGGGAGATCGCGGGCCCGCTCGAGCGCCCTCGCCTCCTCGACCCGCGCGGTGCTGCTCGCCTTCCTCGGGGGAACCATCCGCTCTCCTCGCTGCGGGCGCGCAGCGCCCTGGCCGCCCGCGACCGCGGGACGTCCCATCATAATCGCCTGCCCGGTCCGGGGCGTCCCTCGACAGGCTCGGCGCGAACGGTCTCGTCCGGCTCCGGGGCAAACGCCCTGGCTCGGAGCGCGGGGACGGTCTCGCTCCTCGTCGAACCCCGAACGCCCGAACGCCCGCTCGCTAGCGGCGCAGCGCGCCGGCGAGCTCGGCGTACAGGTGGATCGCGCTGCGGATCGCCTTCTGGAAGTCGGCGAGGTTCAGGCTCTCGTTCTCGGAGTGGGCGTTCGAGAGCGGGTCCTCGACCCCGACGAGGAGCGCGGGGATCCCGCCGAGCGCCTTCGCGAACGGCTCGACGAACCCGATCGATCCGCCGCAGCCGATGGCGAGGGCGGGACGGCCGAAGCCCCGCTCGAGGGCCCGGAACGCCGCCCCGAAGGCCGGGTGCGAGACGTCCGTCATCCACGGTGCGCCGGCGGTCTGCACCTCGACCTTCACCTCGACGCCCCACGGCGCCGCCTGGCGCAGCGCCGCCACGAGCCGGTCCCTCACGTCGGCGGGGTCCATGTCGGGCACGAGCCGGACGCCGACGCGCGCCCAGGCCACGTCGTTGATGATGTTCCGCGCGTCGCGGCGCGAGGAGGCCTGGATCGCGTTCACCGCGAGCGAAGGCTCCCACCAGTTGAGCTCGAGCGGGTGGCGGCCGCCGCCGAGCAGGGCGACCCCCGGGCGGAGCCGCACCTGGGCGCGGAACTGCTCGGGCGTCACGGGGAGCGCCGCGATGGCGTCGCGCTGCTCCTTCGAGAGCGGGCGCACGCGGTCGTGGATCCCCGGGATCGCGATCCGCCCGCCGGCGTCCACGAGCGTCGCGAGGATCTTCGCGAGGGCGAGCACCGGATCGGGGACCGGCCCACCCCACATCCCGGAGTGGACGGACTGCTCGAGGGCGCGGACCTCCACGTCCACCGCGACGAGCCCGCGGAGCGCGACCGTCACCGACGGCACGCCGGCGTCCACGTTTCCGGTGTCGGTGAGCACCATCGCGTCCGCGTCGAGCCTCGAGCGGTAGCGGCCGATGAAGGAGGCGAGGTGCTCCGAGCCGATCTCCTCCTCCCCCTCGATCACGATCTTGAGGTTGAGCGGCGTGCCGTGGGCGCCCCGCACCCAGGCGTCCGCGGCCGCGGCGTGGACGAGGATGCCCGCCTTGTCGTCGGCCGCGCCGCGGCCGAACAGTCGGCCGTCCCGCTCCGTCGGCTCGAACGGCGGCGAGCGCCACTGCTCGAGCTCGCCGACGGGCTGCACGTCGTGGTGCGCGTAGAGGAGCAGCGTCGGCAGCGAGGGGTCCTCGATCCGCTCGCCGAAGACGTAGGGGTGGGCCCCGTCCACCTTCAGGATCTCGACCGTGGTGAAGCCCCGGCGCCGGAGCAGCTCGGCGACCGCGTCGGCGCTGCGGGCGACCTCCACCTCGGGGAACCCGTCGAACGAGACGCTCGGGATCCGGACGAGCCGCTTCAGCTCGTCGAGGTAGATGGCGGCATTCTTCTCGTAGTGCGCGAGGGCGGATTCGACCGAACCGGCGGGCATGGAGGCGGTATAACCCCGTTCATGCCGGCGGGTCCGCGTCCCCTTCGGGAGGGTCCGGGGGGTGCGCTCGCGCGTGCGCTCGGGGTCACCCGACTCGCCCGCCTCACCGGGCTCGACCGGACGGGCGTCGAGGTGGCGAGCGCGATCCGACCGCGCGGCCACGTGCTCCAGGTCACGAACGGCAAGGGCGACACGGCCGCGGACGCCGAGGCGGGAGCGCTCCTCGAGGCGGCGGAGCTGTTCGCCGCCGAGCGCGCGCTCACCGACGCGTGGGGCTCGGCGGCGGCGCTCGCGGCGCGGAGCGGGGAAGACGGGCTCGTCCGGCCGGGGTCGCTCGCGCCTCATGGCGGCGAGCCGGGGTGGGACGACGTGCGGCTCGCCTGGCGCCGGGGCCACGACGTCGCGACGGGGGCGGCGGTCCTCGTGCCTGCGCACGCGGTGCACGTCCCGCCCGCCGACGGGCCCTGGCTCGGGCCCGCGCTGCTCCGCTGGACCTCGAACGGGATGGGGGCGGCGCCCGATCGCGACGCGGCGCTCCTCCACGCGCTCCTCGAGGCGGTCGAGCGCGATCGCGTCGCGCGTGCACTGCCGGACGGGTTTACCGAAGGCGAGCTCGCGCGCAGGCTCGTCCAGCGGTCGCGGCTCGCCCGGGCCGCGCCGCGGACGGCGGCGCTCGCCGAGCGGATCGAGGTGAGCGGGATGCGCGTGTTCCTGCTCGATTTGACTCATCCGAGCGAGGAACTTGGACTTCGACCTGGACCTGGACCTGGACCTGGACTTGGACTTGGTCTTGGACCTGAACCGGGGAGCGTGGGACCAAGACCAAGACCAAGACGAAGACCAAGTCCAAGACCAAGACCAAGACCAAGTCGGCTGGCCGACCTCGCGATCCCCACCGCCGCCGCGCTCCTCCTCGACGTGGAGGGAGGGCCCGTCCCGGTGGCCGCGGGCTACGCCTGCCGCCTCACCTTCGACGGCGCGCTCCGCGCCGCGCTCCTCGAGGCGGCCCAGTCGCGCGCGACCGAGATCCACGGCGCCCGCGAGGACGTCGCGGCCGGCGATCGCCGCGCGGCCCTCGCCCTGCGCGAGCTCCTCGAGCAGACGCTCCCCACGCACGCGCTCCGCGCCGCCCTTCCCCTGCGCGCGAGGACGCCCCGCGCCGCGGTCCGCGAGGTCGCCCTCCGGCTCCGCCGCGCCGGGCTCCGCGCCGTCGCAGTCGAGCTCGAGCGACCTGGCGGCGTGGCGGTCGTGAAGGTCCTCGTCCCCGGCCTCCTCCTCTCGGAGCTCCTGTGATCTCGAAGCGCGCCCGGCCCGGCGACCTCGTCGTGTTCCTCGGCCCCTCCCTGCCCGCCGCCGAGGCCCGGCGGATCGCGCCCTGCCGCGTGCTGCCGCCTGCGCGCCAGGGCGACGTCCTCGCGGTGCTGCCCGAACGGCCGCTCGCGATCGCGCTCGTGGACGGCCTCTTCGACACGACGCCTTCGGTCTGGCAGCACGAGCTCGCGCTCGCGCTCGACGCAGGGGTCGCGGTGTTCGGCGGCGCGTCGATGGGGGCGCTCCGCGCGGCGGAGCTCGCGCCGCTCGGGATGGTCGGGCGTGGGGAGGATCTTCCGCTGGGTCCGCGACGGCGTCATCGACGACGACGGCGAGGTGGCGCTCCTGCACGGCGACGCGGAGCACGGGTTCCGGCCGCTCACCCTTCCCCTCGTGAACGTCCGCGCGGCGGCGGAGGCGGCCCGGGTCGAGGGGCTCCTCTCCGCGCGCGAGGCGGGCGCGCTCGTCCGCGCGGCCGCGACCCTTCACTACACGCACCGGACGTGGCCGGGGGTGCTCGCCGCCGCGGCGGTCGGCCAGGCCGCGCGGGAGCGGCTGCGGGCCTTCCTGCCGCGCGCGCCCGACCCGAAGGCGGAGGACGCGCGCGCGTGCGTCACCGCCGCGGCGGAGTTTGTCCGCGCCCGCCGGAGCGGCGCGCCGCCGCCGCCCTCCCCGCGCGTCGGGACGCCCCCGTCCCACGTGCGCAACGCGCGGCTCCGCCAGGCCGCGACGGTGCTCCCCGGGGGCGAGCGGCTCGCCTCCGGCGAGGTGCTGCGCGAGCTCGCCCGGCGCCCGGACGCGGGGCGGCTCGCCGCGGAGGGACTGCGCCGGGCGCTCCTCGCCTCGCTCGCCCGCGCTGCGGGGCTCCGCGCGGACGACGGCGACGCGGCGCGGGCGCTCGCCGCCTGGCTCCGGCGCCTCGGCATCCCGGCGCCCCGGCGCGACGCCTTCCTCGCCGCGTGCGGCCTCGACGACGGCGCCGCGCGCGAGCTCGCAGAGGACCTCGCCCTCGAGGCGAAGGTGCTCGCGGGGGCGAACCGGTTCGCGCCCGACGGCCCGTCGTTCGAGGAAGGGCTCGCCCTCGGGGCGCGGCTCACCGGGGCGTGGGTGGAGGAGGCGGATCGGATCGCCGGCCGAACCGGCCCGACAGGACCCCCGCCGCGGCGAGCGCCGCGAGCGCGACCGCGAGCGACAGCCCCATCGCCGCGCGCGCGCCGGCGCGCTCGATGACGAGCGCGTAGGCGAGCGGCGCGATCGCGGACACGACGAAGCTCGGCACGAGCAGCCGCCCGACGACCGCCCCGTACGCGCCGGGGTCGAAGAGCACGAGCGGGAGCGCGCCGCGCGCGATCGTCGAGAGGCCGTTCCCGACCCCGTACAGGAACGCGAACGCCGCCGCCGCGAGCAGGACCCGTCCGCCGAGGAGCCCCGCGACGAAGCACACCGGCAGGAGGGCCGAGGCGAGGAGGTTCAGCGCGAAGGGCGAGAGGCGGCTGCCGGAGAGGACCTCCGCGAGGCGGGAGAGCGACTGGCCGACGCCGCGGAGCGTCCCGATCCAGACCGCGACCGGCGCCGCGAGGCCGGACGCGGCGAGGAGCCCGATGAGGTGCGCCGACATCGCGGAGTTCAGGAAGGCGACGAGCGTCAGGATGAGCGCGTAGAGCGTCCCGGCGATCCAGCGGTCCTGCGCCGTCTCCGCGAGGGGGCGCCGCTCGACCGCCCCGGGCCGGGGGACGTCCACGTGCCGGCCGCGCGGGAGCGCGAGGTGGAGCGGCACGGTGAGGAGCGCGCACCCCGCGTACGCGACGAGCGCCCCGCGCCACCCCACCCTCGCCTCGAGCGCATGGCCGATGGGCCAGAACACCGTCGACGCGAGCCCCCCGAGGAGCGTCACCTGCGACATCGCCCGCTGGGCGCCGCGCCCGCCGAGCCGCGCGAGCGTCGCGAACGCGGCGTCGTAGAGCGTGAGGCGCATCGCGAGCCCGAGGCCGACCCACGCGGCGAAGTACGCCGTCGTGGTCTGCACCCCGGCGAGCGCGGCCAGCCCGAGCGCGGTGAGGAGCGAGCCCGCCGCCATCACCGGGCGCCCGCCGTGCCGGTCGACGAGGACGCCGGCGAGGCGCGACGTGAGCGCCATGACGACGAGCGCGGCGGAGAACCCGCCGTGCACGACCGCGCGGCTCCAGCCGAGCTCGGCGCCGATCGGGTCGCCGAGGACCGCGACGAGATAGTACGAGGTGCCCCAGCAGACGAGCTGGGACGTCCCGAGGGCGAGGACGGTGCCCCGCCCGATCACGCGCTGCCCGTCGAGCGGAGCTCCTTCCCGGAGATCCACCCGGCCGCGGCGAACCCGCCGACGAGCTGCGCCTCCTCCACCGAGAGCAGGTAGAGCGCGAAGTCGAGGTTGAGCAGGCCGCGCGCCTCCGGGTGGCGCGCGAGGTAGCGGGCGCGCGCGTCCGCCTCGTCCGCCGCGGCGATCGCGTGGACGCGCCCGACGAGCGCGAGGCGCGGCGCGGTGCGCGGGTCCGCCGCCGCCGCGGCGGAGTCGTGCACGAAGAGCGAGACCCGCGGATCGGCCGCGATGTTTCGCGTGTGCTGCGAGAGCGCGCTGAGGAGCAGGATCGGCTCGCCCGCGGCGCTCAGCCCGAACGGCGCGAGCGACGTGAACGGCCCTCCGCCGTGGCGCTCGGACAGCGTCGCGAGCACGCCGACCCGCTGGCCCGACAGGAGCTCGCGCGCGAGCGCGACCCCCCCGGCTGCCTCCATGCCCGCCTGCGCGCCCGCCTCGACCTTGGACCGCTCGTCGTCCGCCATGGGTCACCCCTCCCGATTCCGGATCATGGCGCCCCGGCGCCGCCGCGCCCGCGCCGCTTGGGTCCCGTCCGGCGGCGCGCGGCTGCAGCCCGGCCCGGCGGCGTCACAGCGCGACGAGCCCGAGCCGGGCCGCCTTCACGATCGCCGCGGCGCGGCTCTCGGCGCCGAGCTTCGCGAGGATCGCGTTCACGTGGAACTTGGCGGTGTGCTCGGAGATCCCGAGCCGCGCCGCCACCGCCTTGTTCGAGAGTCCCTCGGCGACGAGCCCGAGCACCTCCGCCTCCCGCGCGGTGAGCCCCCCGGCGGGCCGCTCCTCGGGTGGTCGGACCCAGCCGTCGGCGAGCCGCGCGTCGAGGACGGCGAGCCCGCGGGCGGAGGCGACGATCGCGGCCGCGATCGCGTCCGCCGGGGCGCCGCGGAAGAGGACCGCGCGCGCCCCCGACCGGAGCGCCTCCGCCGCGCCCGCGTCGTCGGCCGCGAGCGCGACGAGCGGGGACGTCCCGTGCGCGCCGGGCCCGCCTCCGCTTCCCGCCGCCCCGAGGTCCCACACGACGGCCGCGGGCGCGAGCGCGGCGGCCTCTGCCGCGGCGAAGGCGGGATCGGCCTCGCCGGCGACGGCGACGTCGCTCCGGCCCGCGAGCCGCGCGGCCAGCCCGGCGCGCGCGAGCGGGTCGTCGGCCACGAGGAGGACGCGGAGCGGATCCACGCGGGGGATCTAACGGGGAGGCGGGGGGAGCGCGGCCCACGCCTCCCCCGTCCCTTCGACCAGGTCCCGGGGCCATCCCTCTCGCCGATGTGCGGGGCGCCCGGCGCCCCTAGGCTGTCCACCATGGAACCCGACCTGCTCTCGTCCCTCTCCCGCCGCACCGCCGCGCTCGTCGCCGGGTGCGCCCAGCACGTCGTCCGCGTGGACGGTCGCCACCGCGGTCCCGCGAGCGGCGTCCTCTGGTCGGAGGACGGGCTCGTCGTCACGGCGCACCACGCGCTCGAGCGCGACGAGGAGCTCGAGGTCGGGCTCCCGTCCGGCGACTCGGCTCCCGCGGAGCTCGTCGGACGGG
This sequence comes from uncultured delta proteobacterium, assembly GCA_963736795.1. Lineage (GTDB taxonomy): Bacteria > Myxococcota > Myxococcia > Myxococcales > Anaeromyxobacteraceae > Anaeromyxobacter. The sequence continues at coordinate 216,687 of CAVTRF010000016.1, forward strand.
ATCCCACGACCGACCTCGCCCTGCTGCGCGTGTCCGCGACCGGCCTCGCTCGGGCGTCCTGGTCCGACGAGGCCCCGGAGGCCGGGGAGCTCGCCCTCGCCGTCTCGCGCCCGGGCCTCCGTCCGCGCGCCGCGCTCGCGCTCGTCGCGCGGGTCGCGGGCGAGTACCGCGCGAGCGGAGGCGGCCGGATCGACCGCTACCTCGAGACGTCGCTCGACCTCGCGCCGGGGCTCTCGGGGGCGCTCGTCGTCTCCGCGGCAGGCGGCGGGCTCGGGATCGCGACCGCCGGACTGGTGCGCGGCGCGGTGATGATTGTCCCGCCGGCGACGCTGCGGCGCGTCGTCGGCGTGCTCGCGGCCCACGGGACGGTGCGGCGCGGGTATCTCGGGGTCGCGACCTTCCCGGTCCGCGTGGGCGCGGAGCTGGCCCCGCGCGCCGGCCAGGCGGGCGCGCTCCTCGTCTCGGCGGTCGAGCCCGAGAGCCCCGCCGCGCGCGCGGGGCTGCTCCTCGGGGACGCGCTCCTGGCGCTCGGAGACGCGCGCGTGAGCGAGCCGGGCGACCTCTTGCCGTTGCTCGAGGAGGAGCGGATCGGGCAGCCGCTGCCCGTGCGCCTGCTGCGCGGGGGCGAGGTGCGCGAGCTCACCGTCACGCTCGGCACGCGCGGCGAGCGCGCGAGGGGCCGGCCGTGACGGCCCTCGCCGCGTTCTCCGCGGACCTCGCGGACCTCGTCGAGCGCGCAGCGCCGTCGGTCGTCGGGATCGAGCACGGCCGGGGCCAGGGCTCGGGCGTCGTGCTCGCGCAGGACGGGTTCGTCCTCACGAACGCCCACGTCGCGGCGGGCGGAGGTCCGCTGCGTGTCCGGCTCTCGGGCTCGCGCACCGTGCGCGGCACGCTCGTCGGGGCGGACACGCGGACCGATTCTCGCGGTGGTCCGCGCCGACGGGAGCGAGCTCCCCGCCGTCGGCCTCGCCGAGCGACGCCTCCGCGTCGGCGAGGTGGTCGTGGCGATCGGGAACCCGCTGGGGTTCGAGCGCTCCGTTTCGCTCGGGGTCGTCTCGGCGCTGCACCGGAACCTCGGCGCGCCCCGCGGCGAGGTGCTCGAGGGGCTCGTGCAGACGGACGCGGCGGTGAACCCCGGCAACTCCGGCGGGCCGCTCCTCGACGCCGCGGGCGCCGTCGTGGGCATCACCACCGCCATGTTGCCGTGGGCCCGCGGGATCGGGTTCGCGGTGCCCGCCACGACCGCCGGCTGGGTCGCGTCCACGCTCATCCGCGAGGGGGAGGTGCGCCGCCCGCTCCTCGGCGTCGCCGCGCGCGGCGAGGACCTCGAGCCCGCCCTCGCAGCGCGGGTCGGCGGCGCCCGCGCGGTCCGGATCCTCGCCGTCGTGGAGGGCTCGCCCGCCGCCGCCGCCGGGCTGCGCCAGGGCGACCTCGTCGTCGGCGCGTCGGGCACGCCGGTCGAGACGCTCGACGACGTGGTCCGCGCGACCGTCCTCGGCCACCCCGTGGAGATCGCGCTCGACGTCCTGCGCGACGGGGCGCGGTGCGCGCTGCGGATCCGCCCTCGGTGGCCGGAGCGCCGCGCGGCCGCGTGAGCGCCGAGCCCGCCGGAACGGACCGGGCCGGGCCCCCGCGAGGGAGCCCGGCCCGTGTGACGATCGCCCTGGCCGCTACTTCTTGTCCGACGAGGGCTTGTCCATGCCCGAGCCCTCGCTCGAGGTGCCCGGCGCGCCGCCGTGCTGGTCCGTGGCACCCGGACCCTTCGACGCGCCGCTCGGAGGCGGGCCGCCGGTGTCGCCGCGGGCGCCGCCCTTGGTGTCCGTGCCGGAGGAGCCGGTGCCGCTCGCCGCGCCCGCGCTCGAGCCGGTGCCGGAGGCGCCCGGAGCGCCCGCGCGACGGCTGCCCTGGTCGAGCGACTTCTGCACCTGCTTCGCGTGGTCGAGGTGGCTCTGGATCTGCGTCTGGGCCGCCTGGAGCGTCGACGCGAGCTCGGCGTGCTTCCCCTTCTGCGCGTCCTGCGCCGCGTCCTTCACTTCCTTCACGTCCTTCTCGTGGTCCTTCACCATGCGAGACATGAACTCCTTGTCGAACTCCTGCCCGGTCTTCGACTGGAGCTTCTCCATGTCCTTCGTGGCGTCCTTCTGCTGCTTCTGGAAGTCCTTCCCCTCGAGCGTCACGCCCATCGTCTGCGCGGCCTGCGTGAGCTGCTCGTCCATCTGACGGTGCTCGGTCTGCATCTGCTGCGCGAACTGCTTCACGTCGGGCGACTGGGCGTTCTGCGAACCGAGCTGCCCCATCTGCAGCTCGGCCTGGTTCGCGGCGTGGATCTTCTCGAGCCGCTCCTGAAGCTTCTTGTCGATCTTCTGGCCCGCGGTCGCGCCGGCGCTGGACCCCGTGCCGCCTGCGGCGGACGACTTCGCCGAGCCGCTCGGCGCCGACATCGACCGGTCGCTGGCGCTCGAGCCGCTGCTCGCGGACGAGCCGGTCCGACCGGTGTCACCCTGCCCGACCGAGTCCGGAGTGCCCGAGCCGCTCCCGCTGCCGGCGGGTCCGGTCGAGGTGCCTTGCTGCGCGTGCGCGACGCCGAACAGCGCGAGCGCCGCCGCGAGGCCCGTCGCGAAACCGAAACGAATGACGTTCTTCATCGGATGTTCCCCTCCCCTTGTGGTCTGCGCCTTGGCCGATAAGGTGCGGAGAGGCCGGACGCGTGGCACGGGGCGCGCGGGCGGGCGCCGGCCGGGGTGCCGGCCGGCCCGGCGGTCGGGACGGCTGAGCGCAGGGGCCGCCGGATGAGGCCGAAGATCACCTGTTCCGTTGGTTTTCACGGTCGGCGGAACAGAGCCCGCCTCCTCCACCGCTCGCTCCGGGACCGCGGGAAGGGGGAGGGCGCGAGGGCGCAGCCCCGAGTGTCCGTGAGAACTTCCATCGGGTGTAGGACGGCCGCGGGGGCGGGCGCACCGCGCGCAGTCCGGGCGCGCCCTTTCCCGCACGCCACGAGCGTGGTAACGCCAAGGGCATGAGCCTCGACGAAACCCGCGTCGCGGGAGCCGAGCCGCAGGAGACGGGCCGCGCGAAGACGCCGAACGCCGCGCTCGTGGTCGTCCACTCGCCCGACGAGGCCCTCAAGGGCACGCGCGTCACGGTGGGCGACGAGGACGTGACGTTCGGCCGCGAGGAGGGGAACACGATCGTCGTCCCGTCCGACCAGACCTCGCGGCGCCACGCGCGGATCTTCGTCTCGGGCGGCGCGCACGTGCTCGTGGACCTCGACTCGACGAACGGGACGTTCCTCAACTCGACGCTCGTGAAGGAGCAGACGCTCCGGCACGGCGACGTGCTGCGGATCGGGTCGACGGTCTTCAAGTACGTCGTCGAGAGCTGAGAGCCGGGGAAGCAATCCCGGAGCCTGCTGCGGCGCGGCTACTGCGCCGTGTACCCGCCGTCGATGACGACCGCCGTCCCGGTGATCCCGGCGCCCTTGTCGCTCGCGAGGAACACCGCGTAGTCCGCCACCTCCCGGGTGGTGAGCAGGCGGCGCATCGGGACGAGCGGGTAGATGACGTCCTCGAGCACCCGCTCGAGCGGCACGTTGCGCGTCCGGGCGAGGTCGGCGAGCTGGTTCCGCACGAGGGGCGTGTCCACGTACCCGGGGCAGAGCGCGTTCACGGTGATGCCGTGCGCCGCCCCCTCGAGCGCCGCGACCTTGGTGAGCCCGATGAGCCCGTGCTTCGCGCTGTTGTAGCCGGCCTTCCCGGCGAACCCGACGAGCCCGTTGATGGACGCGACGTTCACGACGCGCCCGGACCGCTGCCGCTTCATGACCGGGAAGGCGTGCTTGATCGCGACGAACGGCGCGATCTGCATGACCCGCACGAGCAGCTCGAACTTCTCGGTCGGGAACTCCTCGATGGGCGCGACGTGCTGGAGCCCGGCGTTGTTCACGAGCACGTCGAGCCGGCCGTGCGCGGCGACGACCTGCGCGAGCGTCGCCTCGAGCTGCGCCTCGCTCGTCACGTCGCAGGCGACGCCGCGCGCGGCGAGCCCCTGCCGGCGAGCGCGGCGGCGGCCCGCTCCGCCGCCGGGGCCGTCCATGTCGGCGAGGGTCACCTTGGCGCCCTCGCGCGCGAGCTGCTCGGCGATCTCCCGCCCGATGCCGCTCGCGGCGCCCGGTGACGATCGCGACCCGTCCTGGAGGATCCGCCCATGACTCACTCCGATGAAGAGACGACCGCTTCAGGCCGTGAACGAGCGCGAACGACCGCCCGCACCTCCCCGACGATCCCGCGGCGGAACGACGAGGACGACACGACGAACACCGCCCCGGTGATGACCGTCACCCAGGAGCCCGCGCCGGCGAGCGAGGTAGTTCTCGAGCGCCACGACGAGGAGCGCCCCGACCGACGGGCCCATCACCGTGCCCATGCCGCCGAGCAGCGTCATGAGCACCACCTCGCCGGAGCGGTGCCAGTGGACGTCGGAGAGCGACGCGAACTGGAGCACGACCGCCTTGAGCGACCCGGCGAGCCCCGCGAGCCCCGCCGAGAGGACGAACGCCACGAGCTTGTAGCGGTCGACGTCGTAGCCGAGCGACAGCGCGCGCGGCTCGTTCTCGCGGACGGCGCGGAGCACGTGGCCGAACGGCGAGTGGATGGCCCGGTGGACGACCAGAAGCCGCCGAGGAAGGCGACGAAGACGAAGTAGTACATCGTGATCGGGTCGATCGAGCGGGACGAGGCCGAGCGCCCGCCGCGCGGGATCCCCTGCAGCCCGTCCTCGCCGCCGGTCCACGGCATCTGGACGACGAGGAAGTAGACGAGCTGCGCGAACCCGAGCGTGATCATCGCGAAGTAGATGCCCGGCCCGCCGGATCGCGAGGCTGCCGATGACGAGCCGAGCAGCGTCGCGAACGCGGTGCCGGCGAGCACCCCGAGCTCGGTCGGGAGCCCCAGGCGCGCACCGCCCAGCCGGTCGTGTACGCCGCCGAGCCGAGGAACGCGGCGTGGCCGAACGAGAGGAGCCCGGTGTAGCCGAGGAGGAGGTTGAACGCGCTCGCGAACAGGGCGAGGCAGAGCACGTTCATCGCGAACACCGGGTAGACGACGTGCGGCGCGACGAGCCCGACCGCGACGAGGCCGACCCAGGCCGACGCGCGGAGCGTCGCGGCCGCTCACCGCTCCCTCCCGAAGAGCCCGGCGGGCCGGACGAGGAGGACGATCGCCATCGCCACGAACACGACCACGCCGACGCCTCCGGGTAGAGGAACCTCGTGAGCCCCTCGACGATCCCGATGCCGAGCCCGGTGACGATCGAGCCCGCGATCGACCCCATGCCGCCGATCACCACCACCGCGAACACCACGATCACGACCGAGCTGCCCATGAGCGGCGTCACCTGGTAGACGGGCGCCGCCATCACGCCCGCGAACGCGGCGAGCGCGACCCCGAAGCCGTAGGTCATCGCTGAACATGAGCGGGACGTTCACGCCGAACGCCTGCAGCAGCCTCGGGTTCTCGGTGCCGGCGCGCAGGTAGGCGCCGAGCTTCGTCTGCTCGATGACGAACCAGCAGAGCGAGCAGACGACGATCGAGACCACCACGACCCAGGCCCGGTAGATGCGGCAGGTACATGAAGCCGAGGTGCACGCCGCCCTGCAGCGCCTCCGGCACCGGGTACGAGTTCCCGGAGTTGCCGTACGCCTGGTGGAACAGCCCCTCGGCGATGAGCGTGAGCCCGAAGGTGAGGAGGAGCCCGTAGAGGTTGTCGAGGCCGTAGAGCCGGCGCAGCAGGAGCCGCTCGACGAGGACGCCGACGACGCCCGATCGCGGCGGGCACGAGGAGGAGCGCCCACCAGTAGCCGATGCCCGAGGTAGGTCATCGCCATCCACGCGGCGAAGGCGCCCATCATGTACTGCGCGCCGTGGGCGAAGTTCACGACGTTGAGCAGGCCGAAGATGATCGCGAGCCCGAGCGACAGGAGCGCGTAGAACGACCCGTTGATGAGGCCGAGGAGGAGCTGGCCGGAGAGCGCCTGGAGCATGGGTCGCGCTCGGGCGGGCGCCGCCCCCGGGACGCCGGGGGCGGGCGGCGACGCCTACTTCTTCACGAGCGGGCAGGCCTGCTGCTCGACCGTCGGGAACGCCTCCGCGGCCGGGATCGTCTTCACGATCTGGTAGTAGTCCCACGGCTCCTTCGACTCCTGCGGGCGTCTTCACCCGGACGAGGTACATCTCGTGGCGGTGGAGGCCGTCCGGCCCGATGCGACCGTTCTTCGCGAAGAAGTCGTTCACCGGCGTCGCCTTCATCTTCGCGATCACCGCGTCCGCGTCGTCGGTGCCGGCCGCCTTCACCGCGTTGAGGTAGTGCGTCACCGCCGAGTAGACGCCCGCCTGGACCATGGTCGGCATCTTCTTGTGCCGCTCGAAGAACCGCCTCGACCACTTGCGCGTGTCGTCGTTCAGGTCCCAGTAGAACGCGGTCGTGAGGTACAGGCCCTTCGCGGTGTCGAGCCCGAGGCTGTGCACGTCGGTGATGAACACGAGGAGGCCCGCGAGGCTCTGCTTCGGGGTGATGCCGAACTCGGTCGCCTGCTTGATGCAGTTCACGGTGTCCGCGCCGGCGTTCGCGAGGCCGATGATCTTCGCGCCGGAGGCCTGCGCCTGGAGGAGGTAGCTCGAGAAGTCGGTCGTGCCCGGCGACGGGTGCCGCGCGACGCCGACCACCTTGCCGCCCGCGGCCTTCACCACCTTGCTCGTGTCCTCCTCGAGCGACTTGCCGAAGATGTAGTCGGCGGTCACGAAGAACCAGCTGTCGCCGCCCTGCTTCACGACCTCGCGGCCGGTGCCGTTCGCGAGCGCCCAGTTGTTGTAGGTGTAGTGGACGGTGTACGGCGTGCACTTCTCGCCGGTGAACGCGGTGGTGCCGGGGCCGGAGAGCAGCGTGATCCGCTTCTTCTCCGCCGCGACCGGCATCACCGCGCCGGCGGTCGAGGAGGAGACGAGGTCGGCGATGACGTCGACCTTCTCCTCGTCGAACCACTTGCCGCGCCGTGTTGGAGGCGACGTCCGCCTTGATCTGGTGGTCGGCGGAGATGATCGGCGATGTTCTTCCCGAGCACCTTGCCGCCGAAGTCCTCGACGGCCATCCTCGCGGCGAGCACGGAGCCCGGGCCGGCGAGGTCGGCGTAGTAGCCGGTCATGTCGGTGAGGACGCCGATCTTCACGACGCCGTCGCTGAGCTTGCCCGCGCGGCGCGCCGAGGCCGGCGCGGCGCGGCGAGCGCGCGCAGCCGGCGAGGAACGCGAGCGAAGGATCCGGTCCATGGAGATCCTTTCGGGGACTACGGCGTCAGACGCCGAGGAAGCGGTGCAGCGACTCCATTCGGCGCGAGGCTCGGCCCTGGGGGACGACGTCGACGACCCGGCCGTGCTCGAGCAGGAAGTGTCGGTCCGCGAGCGGGGCGACGAAGCGGAAGTTCTGCTCGACGAGGATGATGGTGAACCCGCGCTCCTTCAGCGCGCGCACCGCCCGCCCGAGCGCCTGCACGATCACCGGCGCGAGCCCCTCGGTGATCTCGTCGAGGAGCAGGAGGCGCGCGCCGGTGCGGAGGATGCGGGCGATCGCGAGCATCTGCTGCTCGCCGCCGGAGAGGCGCGAGCCGGGGCTCCGCCGCCGCTCGGCCAGGTTCGGGAACATCGCGTAGATCTCGTCGACGCCATGCCCGCCGAGCCCACCGGCGGCAGGAGCAGGTTCTCCTCGGCGGACAGGCTCGCGAAGATGCCGCGCTCCTCGGGGCAGTAGCCGATCCCGAGGTGCACGATCCGGTGGGTCGGCATGCCGATCGTCTCGCGCCCGTTCACCACGACCGAGCCGGTCCGCCGCCCGACGAGGCCGAGGATCGCCTTGAAGGTGGTGGTCCGGCCCGAGCCGTTCCGGCCGAGCAGCGTGACGAGCTCGCCCGTTCCACGGTGAGGTCGACGCCGTGCAGGATGTGCGACTCGCCGTAGAAGGCGTGCAGGCCGGTGACGCGCAGAGCTCGGCGGCGCGCCGGCGACGGCGGCGGGTCGTCACGGGGTCGCCCCGATGTACGCCTCGAGGACGGCGGGGTCCTGCGACACCTCGGCGTAGCTGCCCTCGGCGAGCACGCTGCCGCGCGCGAGGACGGTGATGCGGTGGCAGAGGTCGGCGACGACCGACAGGTTGTGCTCGACCATGAGCACGGTGCGCCGCTCGGCGACCCGGCGGATGAGCGCCACCACCCGCCCCACGTCCTCGTGGCCCATGCCCTGGGTCGGCTCGTCGAGGAGCACGAGCCTCGGGCTCGAGCGCGAGCGTGGTCGCGAGCTCGAGCGCGCGCTTGCGGCCGTACGGCAGCTCGACCGCGACGGTGTCCCGGAAGGAGGCGAGGTCGACCGCCTCGAGCGCCTCGAGCGCGCGCGCGTCGAGCGCGGAGAGGCTCGCCTCCGCGCGCCAGAAGTGGAACGAGGTGCCGAGCTTGCGCTGGAGCGCGACGCGCACGTTCTCGAGCGCGGTGAGGTCCGGGAACACCGCCGAGATCTGGAAGGAGCGGACCATGCCGCGCCGCGCGATCACGGCCGGGCGGGCGCTCGGTGATGTCCTCGCCGCGGAGCCGGATCTCGCCGCGGGTCGGCAGGAACCTCGTGAGCAGGTTGAAGACGGTGGTCTTCCCCGCGCCGTTCGGCCCGATGAGCGCGTGGATCGAGCCGCGCCGCACGCGCAGCGACACGCCGTTCACCGCCACGAACCCGCGAACTCCTTCACGAGGTCGCGCGTCTCGAGGATCCACTCCCCGTTCATTCCACCTCCGGCCCGCCGGAAGGTGAAAGAATAGTCGCAGCGGCGACGGCGGCGCGCGGGCGCGCAGGGCACGACCCTTAGGGGTTGGAAGCGCGGTGACCATGCGGGCGCGGCGCACCCAGCGACGGGCGACCCGCTACGGCGCGCCGGAGCGGACGCGCGCGTAGAACCGCAAGTTCGACCCGAGCAGGAGCCGGCGGCGGTACAGCCGATTGAGCGGCCGCGACGAGGTCTCGTCGGATCGGCTGTAGGTGTAGTGCGAGAGCACCTCGAACCCTTGCGCGTCGAGGAAGCGGAGCATCGACGGGACCGTGGGCTCGAACAGGTGATCGGGGGATTAGCATCGGGTTCGACCACTCACCCCGGCGAAGTCCCGCTCGCTTCACGAGGAGCTTGAGCCGGCGGTCCAGCGACAGCATGTTGGGGACCGCAATCACGAGCAGCCCACCGGGGGTGAGGAGGCTCCGCGCCTTCTCCAGCCACGCCGCCGGATTCGGCACGTGCTCGATGACGTGACTCATGTGGATGCACGAGAACCGCTCGGTGCTCGGCAGCGTCTCGAAGTCCGCGAACACCTGGACTCCGAGCTCCGCCTCAACGAAGTCGCGCATCTTCTTCGAGATCTCGACGCCCGCTACCTGCGCGTAGTGCGGCCTGGCGGCGCGCAGGAAGTAGCCCAGATGTTCGAGCCCACGTCGAGGAGGCTCGTGCGCTGCGGGTCGAACCTCAGGAGCTCCCCGACCACCGGCTCCTGCGCCGTCACCCACGCGCGCCTCTGCGCGTCGCTGGCCTTCGAGAACTCGCCGATGGTGAAGTAGTCGTCGTACGTCTGGACAATCGAGTCGTAGCGCGGCCGGGGCGCCTGGTACACCAGCCCGCAGCCGAGACAGCTGACGTACGTGAACCGGAGCTTCCAGCCGAAGCGCTCGTACAGGCGACGGTCCCGTCAGTCGCAGAACGGGCAAGAAACGTCTTCCCACGCGCTCGGCTCGAAGGCGGTCTCGCTCGAGGTCGTCACGCGCGCCAATCTACGCGGAGCGCCGCCGAGACTCCAGCCAAGCACGCGGCGCGCGGCGCTACATGAACCCGAGCTGCAGCTTCGCGGCCTCGCTCATCCGCGAGGGATCCCAGGGGGGATCGAACACGAGCTCGACCTCGGCGTCCTTCACCCCCGGGACGCCGAGCACGCGGCGGCGGACGTCGTCCACGATGACCGGGCCGATGCCGCAGCCGGGCGCGGTGAGCGTCATGATGACCTTCACCCGCTGGCCGCCCTCGGTCGGCTCGGCGGCGACGAGGTAGACGAGGCCGAGCTCGACGATGTTGGAGGGGATCTCCGGGTCGTACACCTCCCGCAGGGCGTCCCAGACCTTCTCCTCGTCGAACGGGCCCTCCGCCCGCGCCGCGCGGTCGGCGTCGTACTTCCTCGCCTCCTCGACGAAGTCCGGCCGAGCGCGTCGGCGTCCTTGCCGTCGATGCGCACGAGGCCGCCCGTGGGCGTCATGGCGGTGAAGGCGCCGCCGAGGTGCTGCTGGATGATGACGGGCGTCCCCGCCGGCAGCATCGCGTGGAAGCCGCTGGGGATGCCCATGATGTCCACGTCCCGCAGGACGCTCACCGCCTGCCGTGCCATCGCCTCACTCCGTCGAGATGGGCTCGCCCTGGCCCGCGAGCGCGGCGCGGAGCGCGTGCCAGGGGAGGCTCGCGCACTTCACCCGCGTCGGGTAGTCGTGGACGCCGCCGAAGACGGCGAGCTTCCCCGAGCGCCTCCTCGTCGTCCGGGCCCGGCCCCTCGGTCACGAGCCGGTGGAACTGCTCGTAGATCGCGTCCACCTCGGCGGGCGTCTTCCCCTTCACGACGCCGGTCATCACCGACGCGGACGCCGTCGAGATCGCGCACCCCGACCCCTGGAAGCGCGCCTCGCGGAGCGCCCCGTCCTCGACCCTCACCCACACGGTGACCCGGTCGCCGCAGAGCGGGTTCTGGCCGTCGGCGCGGTGGGTCGCGCCCTCGAGCGGGCCGAAGTTGCGCGGCCGCTTCCCGTGGTCGAGGACCACCTCCTGGTACAGGTCGGTGAGCTCGGTCATCGGCGGCTCCGTCCGTGGGAGAGGCGCGCCGGGGCGCTCCGGGGAGGACCTCACGCGAACACCTCCCGCGCCGCGTGCAGCGCGCGCACGAGGGCGTCCACGTCCTCGCGCGTCGTGTAGAGGGCGACCGACGCCCGCACCGTCGCCGCGACGCCGAGCGCGGTCCATGAGCGGCTGCGCGCAGTGGTGCCCCGTGCGCACCGCGACGCCGTGCGCGGTCGAGGATGGGTGCCGACGTCGTGCGGGTGGACGTCGCCGAGCAGGAACGACACGACCCCGGAGCGCTCGCGGGGCGTGCCGACGAGCTGCACCGCCGGGGACGCTCGCGCAGCGGCTCGACCGCGTACGCGAGGAGCTCGCGCTCGTGGGCGGCGATCGCCGCAGCCCCGCCGCCTCGAGGTACTCGACCGCGGCGCCGAGCCCGACCGCCTCGGCGATGTCCGGGGTGCCCGCCTCGAACTTGTAGGGGAGCTCGTTTACGTCGTCTTCTCGAACGAGACCGATCCGGATCATGTCGCCGCCGCCCTGCCACGGCGGCATCGCCTCGAGGAGGCCGGCCGCGCCGTAGAGCACGCCGATGCCGGTCGGCCCGTACACCTTGTGGCCGCTGAACGCGTAGAAGTCGCGTCGAGCGCCGCGACGTCGACGGCGAGGTGCGCGACCGCCTGCGCGCCGTCGAGCAGCACCGGCGCGCCCCTTCGCCGTGCGCCCGCCGGACGATCTCGCAGCGGGTTCACCGTGCCGAGCGCGTTCGACACCGCCGTCACGGCGAGAGGCGGGTCCGCGGCGAGGAGGCACCCGATCGTCGTCCGAGGTCGAGGTCGCCCCGGTCGTCGATGGGGACGACACGGAGCACGCGCCCGCTCTCCTCGCACAGCATCTGCCAGGGGACGATGTTCGAGTGGTGCTCCATCTCGGTGACGACGATCTCGTCGCCCGCCACGTTCCCGCGCGCCCGAAGGTCTGCGCGACGAGGTTGATCGCCTCGGTCGTGCCGCGCGCGAAGATCACCTCGCGCGGTCGGGCGCCCCGATGAAGCGCGCCACCGCGCGCCGCGCGCCCTCGTACGCCTTCGTCGCCGCCTCGGAGAGCAGGTGGACCCCGCGGTGGACGTTCGCGTTCTGCGCGCTGCGTAGTAGCGGTCCATCGCCTCGAGCACGGCGCGGGGCTTCTGGGTGGTCGCCGCGTTGTCGAGGTAGACGAGCGGCTTGCCGTGCACCTGCTGGCGCGAGGATCGGGAAGTCCTCGCGGGCCCGCGCCGCGTCGAACCGCCCCGGGGCGCCGATCCGCCGCTGCGCCAGGCTCGCCTCGCGCTCGCTCTGCACGACCGTCATGCCGCCTCCAGGATCCGCGCGCCGGAGCCGGCAGGCGCGCCGCGACCAGGTTCTTCGTGCCGGGCGCGCGAGCGCCGGGGCGGCGATGAGCCCCACCATCTCGCTCGCGAACGCCCAGATGAGCAGCGCGCGCGCCTCGGCGTCGGGCGACGCCGCGCGAGCGCAGGTAGAAGAGCGCCGCCTCGTCGAGCTGCCCGACCGTCCCGCCGTGGCCGCACTTCACGTCGTCCGCGAAGATCTCGAGCTGCGGCTTCGCGTCGACGATCGCGTCGTCGGACAGGAGCAGGCTCGACGAGCGCTGGTGCGCCACGGTCTTCTGCGCGCCGGGGAGCACGCGGATCCGCCCGGCGAAGACGCCGCGCGCGCTGCCCGTCGAGGATCCCCTTGTAGCTCTCGGTGGTCGTGCAGGCGCGGCACCGCGTGCTCGACCCAGGAGAGGTGGTCGGTCGACCCGCGCGCCGTCCGCCATGTAGAGGCCGTTCGCCGCGACCTTCGCCGCGCTCGCCGAGGAGCCGCGACCCGGATCTCCGAGCGCGGACAGCCGCGCGCCGAGCGTGAACGCGTGGGCGGCGAGGCTCGCCTCGGCGCCCTGCTCGGCGTGGACGACGCCGACGTGGAACGCCTCGCGTCCTCGAGCTGGACGCGCACGTGCTCGACCGACGCGCCGTCGGCGAGGACGAGCTCGGTGACCGCGTTGGTGAGCGACGCGCCGCGGCCGACGAAGATCTCCTCGACCGTCCCGCGCGCCCCCTCCTCCGCGACGACGAGCGTGCGCGGGTGGACCGCCGCGGGGCCGGCGGCGGCGTCGGTCACGAAGACGAGCGCGAGCGGCGCGTCGAGCTCGCGGCGCCGCGCGGGAGGAGGACGAAGCCGCCGTCCTCGAACAGCGCCGCGTTCGCCGCGACGAAGGCGTGGTCGTCCGGGCGGGCGAGGCGGCCGAGGTGCGGCCGGACCTGATCCGGCAGCTCGCGGAGCGCCTCGGCGAGGCTCGAGAGGACGGCCGCCCGGGGGAGCGCCGCCGCGGCGAGGAGAGCGCCGGGTCGAGCCGGCCGTTCACGAAGACGAGCCGCGGCCCCTCCGGCGCCGCCGCGCGGGCGAGCAGCGCCGCGGCCGCCTCCGGCGTCGCCGCGCGGCGCGCGGGCGAACGAGACCGCCGCCGAGCGCGGCGAGGCTCGTGAAGCGCCAGTCCTCGTGGCGCGCCGTGGGGAGCCCCAGCGCCTGGAAGCGCCCGAGCGCCGCGCGGCGCGCGTCGGCGAGCCAGGCCGGCTCGCGCGCGGGGGGCGCGAAGGACGCGAGCGAGGCTCGTCTCGGCGGCGTTCATCGGCGCGCTCCGGCGGCGACGGGCTCCGGCGGCGCGCCGGCGACCCAGGCGTACCCGGTCTGCTCGAGCTCGTCGGCGAGCTCCGGCCCGCCGGACCGGACGATCCGCCCGCCCGCCATGCACGTGCACGCGGTCCGGCCGACGTACTCGAGCAGCCGCTGGTAGTGGGTGACGAGGAGGATGCCGCGATCCGGGCGCGCGCAGCGCGTTCACGCCGCCCGCGACGATCCGCAGCGCGTCGATGTCGAGCCCCGAGTCGGTCTCGTCGAGGATCGCGAGGCGCGGCTCGAGCACCGCCATCTGGAAGATCTCGTTCCGCTTCTTCTCGCCGCCGGAGAACCCCTCGTTGACCGAGCGGCTGCCGAAGCGCGGGGTCGAGCTCGACGAGCTTCATCTTCTCCTTCGCGAGCGAGAGGAAGTCGATCGCGTCGAGCTCCTCCTCGCCGCGCGCGCGCCGGATGGCGTTCAGCGCGGTGCGCAGGAAGTACAGGTTCCCGACGCCGGGGATCTCGACCGGGTACTGGAAGCCGAGGAAGACCCCCGCCGCGCGCGCGCGCCTCGGGCGCGAGCGCGAGGAGGTCCTGCGCCGTCGTAGAGCGCCCGTGCCGCCGGTGACGCCGTACGCCTCGCGCCCGGCGAGCACGCCGCGCGAGCGTGCTCTTGCCGGAGCCGTTCGGCCCCATGATCGCGTGCACCTCGCCCGCGCAGATCTCGAGGTCGACGCCGCGCAGGATCTCGCGTCGTCCGCGCGCACTTCGCGCGCGCCGACGCGAAGCCGCGTCGGCAGCGCTCGTGCCACGCGTCCTCGTCCGGCGCTCATCCGACGCTCCCTTCGAGCGTCATCGCCGAGCAGCTTCTGGGCTTCCACCGCGAACTCCATCGGCAGCTCCTTCAGCACCTGCTTGCAGAAGCCGTTCACGATCATCGAGACCGCGTCCTCCTCCGAGATGCCGCGCTGGCGGCAGTAGAAGAGCTGGTCCTCGCCGATCTTCGAGGTGGTCGCCTCGTGCTCGACCTTGGCGGTCGGGTTGCGCACCTCGATGTACGGGAACGTGTGGGCGCCGCAGCGGTCGCCGATGAGGAGCGAGTCGCACTGCGAGTAGTTGCGCGCGCCGCGTCGCGCCCTTCAGCATCTTCACGAGCCCGCGGTAGGTGTTCTGGCCGCGGCCGGCGCTGATGCCCTTCGAGATGATGGTCGAGCGGGTGTTCTTGCCCGATGTGGATCATCTTCGTGCCGGTGTCGGCCTGCTGCCGGTGGTTCGTGAGCGCGACCGAGTAGAACTCGCCGACCGAGTCGTCGCCCTGGAGGATGCAGGACGGGTACTTCCAGGTGATCGCCGAGCCGGTCTCGACCTGGGTCCAGCTGAGATCTTCGACGCGCGCCATCGCACTTGCCGCGCTTCGTGACGAAGTTGTAGATGCCGCCCCGCCCCTCGGCGTCGCCCGGGTACCAGTTCTGGACCGTCGAGTACTTGATCGGTCGCGTCGTCGAGCGCGACGAGCTCGACCACCGCGGCGTGGAGCTGGTTCTCGTCGCGCATCGGCGCGGTGCAGCCCTCGAGGTAGCGAGACGTAGGCGCCCTCGTCGGCGACGATGAGCGTCCGCTCGAACTGGCCGGTGTCCTTCGCGTTGATCCGGAAGTAGGTCGAGAGCTCCATCGGGCAGCGGACGCCCTTCGGGCACGTAGACGAACGAGCCGTCGGAGAAGACCGCGCGAGTTGAGCGCGGCGAAGAAGTTGTCGGTGTACGGGCACGACCGAGCCGAGGTACTTCTCGACGAGGTCGGGGTGCTCGCGCACCGCCTCGGAGAACGAGCAGAAGACGATGCCGAGCTCGGCGAGCTTCTTCTTGTAGGTCGTCGCGACCGAGACGAGTCGAACACCGCGTCCACCGCGACGCCGGCGAGCCGCTCTGCTCCTCGAGCGGGATGCCGAGCTTCTCGGAAGGCGTTCGCGCAGCTCCGGATCGACCTCGTCCATCGACCCGAGCGCCTTCTTCTGCTTCGGCGCGGAGTAGTAGACGATGTCCTGGTAGTCGATCTGCGGGTAGCGGACGTTCGGCCAGGTCGGCTCCTGCCATCGTGAGCCAGTGCCGGTACGCCTCGAGCCGCCACTCGAGCATGAAGCGCGGCTCGCCCTTCTTCTCCGAGATGAGCCGGACGATCTCCTCGGACAGGCCCTTCGGGACCCGGTCCTCCTCGATCTCCGTGACGAAGCCGTAGCGGTACTTCTGGTCCGCGAGGTCCTTGAACTGCTCCGCCGTGCTCATGGCGCGTGGACTCCGATGCGGACCGGCGCGGGCTCGACCGCGGGCTCCGGCTCGCCGGCGCGGAACGGCGCGATGGAGGAGAGCGGGAGGTCGCGCAGCGCCGCCGTCGATCGCGCGCGACACCGGATCCCAGCTCGCCTTCGCGAGGCAGGTGTCCTCGATGTCGCAGTCGGTCTTGCCCGGCTTCGCGCACTCGGTGAGCGCGATCGGCCCCTCGAGCGACTCGACGATCTCCGCGACGGAGATCTTCTCGGCCGGACGGGCGAGCCCGTAGCCGCCGTTCCGGCCGCGGTGCGAGACGACGAGCCCCGCCTTCGAGAGCTCCTTCGCGAGCTTCGAGACGGTGGGGAGCGGCACGCGCGAGCGCGTCGCGAGCTCCTGCGCGGTGAGCGTCCCCGACGCTCGCGCGAGGTGCGCGAGGATCAGGATCGCGTAGTCCGTCATCTTCGACATGCGGATCATCCGTCGCCCTCCGAGGACCGCGCTCGCGTCGAGCGCCGAGCCTCCACACCATCAGAGCCAAGCTGGACTGAAAAGGTCCAGATACCCCGTGTTGTAACCTCCTCGATCCGGATTTCATGCCGAAAGGCAGCGTCCCTGCTACCCCGATGGGGTCAGCCGGGCGCCTGCGCGGTCGTCGGAGGGGTCAGGAGGTGCCGCGGTGCAGCGGCGCGTCGAGCGTGCGGCCGCCCACCTCGACGTAGAGGTGGTCGGCGACGAGGGTCACCGACGCCTTGATGCGACGCTCCTCGCGCGCGCCGAGCTCGGCGAGGAACGCCGGGTCCACCGCCGCGAGGTCGGCCGCGGCGGCGCGCGAGAACTGCTCCGCCCGCGCCTCCTCGAGGAAGGCGGCGAGCCGGCGCGGCGACTCGAACAGCACCGCCACGTCCGCGCCCGCGTTCCGGTTCACGTCACGCTCCACCCGCTTCGGCTCGGGCCTTCCGACCCGGACGATGACGGCGGCGCGGCCGTCGGGGAGGACCGCCGACGAGATCGGGCGCGTCCGGTTCGCACAGCCCCGGGCCGAACGCGAGCCCCTCCCGCCACTTCCAGGCGAAGGCGAGGATCCGGAGCCACAGCCGCTCCATCGTCTCCGACGGGTGCCGTGCAACCTTGACGGACACCTCCCCGTCGACGCCTGCGTCGGCCTGCGAGAAGCGGAGGTCGAGGTGGTGGAGGGTCGAGGGGAGCGCCATGGCGCCGAGTGATGCCCGAGAACGGGCCGGGGCGCCAGGGGTCCCCTGTTCCGGCGGCTTTCATCGGGGGGTGGCGCACGTCTAGACTCCCGGTCACCCGGCCGGGTCCCCTCCGACCGGTCGCCCGGAGGAACGATGCGCCTCACGCCACTCGCCGTCGCCGCGCTCGTCGCGCTCGCCGCCCTCGGGCCGCGCGCAGCGCGCGCCGGAGATGGCGCCCCGACGACGGACGCGGCGCTCGCGTCCACGCCGGTCGACCCGGTACCGACCGGCGCGCCACTGGCCGCTCCTCCCGGGTTCGCCTCCGCCGCGACGCAGCCGGACCTCGACGCGGCCGAGCGGCTCACGGTCGAGCAGGCGACGGCGCAGGCGGCCGCCGCGGACGCCGACGCGCGGGCGGCCGCCGCCGCAGGCATGCGCCCCCCGGAGGCGAGCGTGAGGGCGGGCGTCGAGGCGCGCGGGGCGCTCGCCGCTCACGCCAACCCCTGGTACCCGAAGCTCGGCGTCGCGATCGGCGGTGGCTTCCCGGACCTCGCCTCGGCGAGCCTGCTCTTCCGGCCGATCTCGCACGTCCGCTTCTTCGCCGGTCCGATGTGGGGGTACGTCGGGTGGGGAGTCCAGGGCGGCGTGGTGCTCGTCCCGTGGAACGCCTGGATCGCGCCGACGATCTCGCTCGAGGGCGGGAAGCTGTTCCGCTCCGACGTGACGTTCCTCGCGAAGGACAAGGGCGGAGTGCCCGAGGGGATCGAGCCGCTCCTGAGGAACATCGACTACCAGTACGCCGCGGTCGATCTCGGCCTCGAGCTCGGCAGCCCGCGCGGCCTCGCGTCCTACGTCCGCGTCGGCCTCTCCTACGTCTCGCTCAAGGCGAACGGCACGGCGACGTACACGAGCGACACGGGGTCGAAGGTCTCCCTGAGCGACCCCTCCTTCCACGGCACGCTCCCCTCCGTGAAGTTCGGCCTGCAGTACTGGTTCTAGCCGCGAGAGACGACCCATGCGCCCTGTCCCCGCCGCCCTCGCCGCCGCCGCCCTCGCCCTCGGGCTCCTCTCGGGGTGCGGCCAGCCGCTCCTCTCCGCTCAGCTCGAGATCCCGGAGATCCGGATCACCTCCGAGGCGAAGAGCTTCCCCGCGACGAACCCGACCCCGGTCGATCTCTGCGCGGGGGAGGCGGGGTGCCTGAAGAGCGACGTCAGCTACGATCTCGGAGACGAGCTCCCGGTGTTCGGCGAGAAGGGGATCACCTTCGACCTGCGGCTCACCGACGTCGCGCTCCATCTCGTGGCGGACCCGGACCCGCTCTCGACCCTCGCCGGCCCGGCCGACCTCGGCGGGATCGAGTCCGTCCGCGTCTACCTCCACGATCCCGGCGGGGCCGGCACGACCGTCGTCGCGTCGTACTCGAAGCTCCCGGGCGCCACCCCGCGCTCGATCGCGGTCTCCGGCTACTCGAACGTCGACCTCGGGCCGTACCTGAGCGGCGGCGTGATCGCGGCACGGGTCGAGATCGATTACGACACGACGAACCCGCCCCCCGACTTCTTCGCGAGGATCGAGACGGGCTTCTCGCTGGTCGTCACGCTCGACTACGACCCGTACCTCTAGCGCGCGCGCCGCCGCCGCCGCGGGGCTGCGGCCGAGCGGTCCCCGCGCGCCGCCGCCGCCCGCGTGCTCCCGCCGAGCGAGAGCTCCTCGCCGGTGCAGCGATCGCACGCGTCCCCGCACGGCGGGATGGACTCGCCGAAGTGGCCGACGAGCGCGGCGTGGCGGCAGCCCTCCGACTCGACGAGCCGGAACACCGCGCGCGCCTGCTTCTTCTGCGCCGCGGCGACCGCGCCGTCCGAGTCCTGCGCGAGCCGCTCCCAGGCGAGCACGTCCACCCACGAGTAGAAGACGAGGCAGGTGGAGGGGTTGCCGTCGCGCCCGGCGCGTCCGATCTCCTGGTACCAGGCCTCGACCGAGCGGGGCAGGTCGCGGTGCACGACGAAGCGGATGTCCGGCTTGTCGATCCCCATCCCGAACGCGACCGTCGCGACGACGACGTCGATCGCCCCCGCCTGGAAGGCGTCCTGCACGCGCGTGCGCGTGTCGGCGTCGAGCCCGGCGTGGTACGCGGCGGCGCGCACGCCGTGGCGGCGCAGGTCGTCGGCGGTGTCCTCGACGGACCGGCGCGACAGCGCGTACACGATCCCGCTCTCGCCCCGGCGCGACCGGACGAAGCGGACGATGGCGTCGCGCGTGCGCGGCCCCTCCCCCTTCTTCACCGCGTGGATCTGGAGGTTCCGGCGGAAGAACGAGCCGCGCACGAGGAGCGGGTCCTTCATCCCGAGCTGCCCCGCGATGTCGCGGATCACCTCCGGGGTGGCGGTGGCGGTGAGCGCGAGGACCGGCGCGCCGAACCGGGCGCGCAGGCCGGAGAGGTTCCGGTAGGCGGGGCGGAAGTCGTGCCCCCACTGGCTGATGCAGTGGGCCTCGTCGATGGCGATGAGCGAGAGCGGCACGCCCTCGAGCACGGCGCCCACCGACGCCTCGAGCCCCTCGGGCGCGGCGTAGAGCACCTCGAGGTCGCCGCGCCGGAGCGCACGGATCCGCTCCCGCCGCTCCTCCGCCCCGAGCGTCGAGTTGAGGAACGCGGCGCGGAGCCCGACCTTCGCCATCGCGTCCACCTGGTCCTTCATGAGCGCGATGAGCGGCGACACGACGAGGGTCGTGCCGCCGAGGAGCCGCGCCGGGACCTGGTAGGTGAGCGACTTGCCCGCCCCGGTGGGCATGACGCCGATGCAGTCGCGCCCGGCCAGCACCGCGTTCACGATCTCGCGCTGGCCGGGGCGGAAGGCGGTGTGGCCGAAGACCTCCCGGAGCACGGCGTGGGGATCCGCCACGGGCGCGCGGGGCGCCCGCGAGAGCGCGCCCGCCACCGCGCGGAGCGACTCGACGAGCGCCGGCGTGAAGAGCGCCGGCGCCTCCCGCCAGCGGGCCCGGAGCGCGTCGAGCCGCTCGCGCAGGGCGTGCCGCCTCGCCGGATCGCCGTGCTCGTCCGCACGGAGGGCGGTCTCGAGCGACGCCACCTCGTCCTCGACGGCGGCGCGCACGGCGCGCGTTCGATCCTGGGTGGGCACGGGCCGGGCAGTCTACAGGGGGAGTCCGTCGGGAGACATCCCCGGGCCGGGCGGCCCGGCCGATCACCCCGCCGCGGGCGGCTCGCGCGGAAGCCGGACGATGAAGGTCGTGCCGCGCTCGGCGGAGGAGACGACCTCGATGGTCCCCCCATGCGCCCGCACCACCTCGTCCACGATGTAGAGCCCGAGGCCGACGCCACGCACCGCGCCGACGTCGCCGGTGCGCCGCGCCTGCCGCAGCGGCTCGAAGATGTGCGGGAGCAGCGCGGGGTCGATCGGCTCGCCCTCGTTCGTCACCTCGATGCGCGCCCATCCCTGCTCGCACATCGTCCGGAGCACGACCGGCCGGTCGGGCGCGCCGTACTTGAACGCGTTCGTGAGCAGGTTCTGCACGACCTGCCCGAGGCGGGCCGGATCCCAGGTCCCGGCGCCTTCTCCGGTCTGCTCGAGGCGCAGCGTGCGGTCCGGGTGGCTCGCCCGCACCTCCTCGGCCGCGGCCCGCACCGTGGCGTGGAGCTCGATCCGCTCCGGCGCGATGGCGATCCCGCCCTGAAGCCGTACGCGGGTGAAGTCGAGGAGGTCGCGGATGAGCGCGAGCGCGCGCGAGACCGCGGACTGGATCCGGGTCGTCGTCGCGAGGGTCTTCGGGTCGAGCTGCGCGCGCCGGCGCAGGAGCCCCTCGGTCGCGATCGCGATCGCGCTGAGCGGGTTGCGCAGGTCGTGGCTCACGATGCCGATGAGCTGCCGCTCCAGCTCGGCGCGGCCGCGCTCCTCGGTCACGTCCCGCCCCACGGCGGCGAAGACGTCGGCGCCCGGCTCGCCCGAGGCGTTGAAGCTCACCCAGCGCACCTGCCCGTCCTTGCGGACCACCCGGCAGGTGAACTGGACGTCGGGGTGCCCCGCGAGCGTTCTCTCGACCTGGGCGGCGATCGCGGCGCGGTCGTCCGGGTGGACGAGGTCGAGGTACGGGCGGGCGAGCAGCTCGGCCTCCGAGTACCCGAGCACGGCGCCGAACGCGGGGTTCACGCGGCGGAAGTGCCCGTCGCGCCCGACCACCGCGAGGAGGTCCGGGGAGATCGCGAAGAAGCGCTCGAGCTCTCGCTCCCGCTCGTGCAGCAGCTCCTCGGCCTCGCGCGCCCGCGCCTCGGCCCGCTTGCGCTCGGTGACGTCGCGCAGGAAGACGGCGATCCCGCCCTCGTGGGCCGGGTACGCCGCCACCTCCGTCCACATCCCGAGCGGCCGGAAGAACTCCTCGAAGCGGACGGCGACGCGGTCCCGCATGCAGCGGGTGAGCTCGCGCAGGTAGCCGGAGGACGGCTCGCGCGTCTCCGGCCACAGATCCCAGAACACGCGGCCGAGGAGATCGGCGCGCGGCTTCCTCGCCGCGAGCTCCTGGGTCGTGTTGACGAGGACGATGCGCCAGCCCCTGTCGAGCAGCAGGAACGGGTCGCCGTGCTCGAGGGCGTCGAGCGCACGCTGGCGCTCTCGGACCGCGGCGCGGGCGCGGATCTCCGCCGAGCGCTCGACGGAGCGGGCGATCACCTCGTCGATGGCGCCGTGGAAGGTGCGCTCCGCCGCCGCGCCCCTCCCGGCAGGCCCTTCGGGTCCGAGCGAGCGCCACAGCTCGAGCGCGGTCGTCCGGAGGAGGGACAGCTCGCGTGCGGCGGGGCGCGGGTCGAACGCGTCGATGGCCTCGAGCGGCACGAGGAACGGCAGATCGCCGAGGAGACCCACCTCCCCCTCCTCCGCCATCCGGACGGCCTCGGCCAGGCGTTCGAGGAGCGCCGGAGCTTCCGCGTAGAGCAGCGGCTCGGCCGCGGCGCTGTCGGGGGTGGGGCGAAGCGCCGCCTCCCAGGCGGCGAGGATCTCGTCCGCCCGCTCGACCAGGAAGTCGCACAGCCGCGGACGGACGCGCTCGACTCCACTCGACGGCATCGGAACAACCTGCTTCGCAGCGACCGAGCGTGCAGGTCCCCGCCCAAGCCGCAAATGCGAAGGGCGCGGCCCAGGAGGACCGCGCCCTTCGGGGAAGCGTGCGACGAAGCGGCTACTTCGCGAGCTTCGCGTCCTCGACGATGACCGGGTACGAGTAGCCGGCGCCGAAGTCCTTGTCGACGCGGACCGTGCCCTTCACGACCACGACGTCGCCGACCGCGGCCTTCTCGGCGGTGGTGATGGTGAGGTCGTTGTCCTTGCCGGCCGCGCCGGAGCCGTCGCGGATGTGGAGCCAGTTCCGCCCCATGATCCCCTCGTTGTACTTCACGACCTTGCCGCGGATCGTGACGGGCTTCTCCTTCAGGGCGGAGCGCTGCGTGTACACCTCGCTGACCGTCCGGGCGTCGCCGCCGGAGGCCTTCGGCACCTTCACGCTGCCGACGTCGTTCGGACCAGCGGCGGCGGCCGCGTGCTGCGCGGCCATGTTGCCCGGTGCCGGCTGCTCGCCCGCGGCGGGCGCCGGCGCAGGAGCGCCCTCGGCCCCGGCGAGCGTGCCGAAGTAGACGAGGTCGAACTTGCGCTTCAGGGTCTTCGACTCGAAGTCGTTCATCGGCATCGCGCCGCCGACGACGACCTCCGCGCCCTTCTCCTTGTCCGTCTTCGGAACGGCGACCCACGACTCGCCCTGGGCGGTCTTGAGCTTCAGGTAGCTGTAGGGCTCGGCATCGAGCCGCTCGAGGATGGTGCCCTTGATCGTGGCGGAGGGAGCGGCCTCCGGCCCCTGCGCGCCAGCGGCCTGCTGCGGGGCGGCCTCCTTCTTCTTGCATCCCGCGACGGCCAGCGTGACCAGCAGGACCACGGAAAGACGACGCATGTGTCGAAACCTCCGAATGTGTTGAGTCCCCCGGACCTCTGAGGGGGCCGTACCTTACCCCAAACCGGGTTCGTTCCGAAAGCCGAACAGTGGACCCCTGGCTCATCTTCCCGCGTGCGCCAGGACGCGCGGCCCGTGGCGCAGGCGCTGCGTCAATACGCCCGATGCGCACGGGTGCGCGGGCGCTCGGACCAAGCGCTCGCTCGCCGCCTGGCGCGGCTCGATCAGGCGATGCGCTCTCGAAAGCGACGCGTCGCGGCGAAGAGGATCCCTGCCCCGAGCAGCGCGAGGGCGAGGAGCTGCGGCCAGAGCTCCGCGAACCCCGCGCCGCGCAGGAGCGTCGTCCGCATCACGTCCGCGTAGTAGCGGACCGGGTTCAGCCGGGTGACGAGCTGGAGCCAGCCTGGCATCGCGCGGATCGGGGTCATGACGCCGGACAGCAGGATCGCCGGCATGGCGAAGAGGAAGCCGCCGAGGAACGCCTGCTGCTGGTTCGCCGAGAGGGTCGAGACGAGCAGCCCCGCCCCGAGGGTCGTGAGCAGGTAGAGGAGGGTCCCGACGAGCACGACGGCGAGGTTCCCGCCGAGCGGCACGCCGAGCAGCCAGGTGCCGGCCGCCATGAGGAGCGCGACGTCGACGAGCCCGATCGCCACGAACGGGCCCATCTTCCCGACGAGCAGCAGGATCGGCCGGATGGGCGTGACGAGCACCTGCTCGAGCGTGCCCATCTCCCGCTCGCGCGCGAGGCCCATCGCCGAGACGATGGTCGTCACGATGAGGAGGAGCATCGCCGCGATCCCCGGGACCATGAACGGCGGCGTGTCGAGCCCGGGGTTGAACGCGATCTTCGGGACGAGCACGAGCTGCGCGGGAGGCGCCAGGCCGCGCTCGACCGCGCGCGCGCGAGCGAGCGCCTCGCCGAGCTCGCCGAAGTAGCGCGACGCGGCGCCCGCCGCGACCGTGGCTCGGTTCGAGTCGGTGCCGTCGAGCAGCACCTGCACCTCCGCCGGGCGCCCGGCGGCGAGGTCGGCGCCGAGTCCCGGCGGCAGGATCACCGCCGCGGCGGCGCGTCCACCGTCGAGCGCGGCGTCCGCCTCGGCGGCCGAGCCGGCCCGCCCCGCCGGCAGGAGGGTCCCGTCCGCGAGCAGGCGCCGCGTGTGGAGCCGGCTCTCCGCGGTCCGGTCGCGATCCACGACCACCGTCGGGACGCGATCGACGTCGAACTCCACCGCGAAGCCGAACACGACCGTCTGGATGAGCGGCGCGACGATCAGCATGAACATGATCCGCCGGTCGCGGACGGTCTGCTGGACCTCCTTGCGGAAGACGGCGAGGAGCTGGACGCGGGCGGACGGGGCCATCAGGCGAGCCTCCGCTGGAAGCGGGCGGTCGCGAGCACGAGGACGAGCACCGCGAAGACGATCTGGGCGACGAGGTCCGGCCAGAGGACGTCGAGCCCGTTCCCCTTGAGCAGGATCCCGCGCACGGCGTGGACGAGGTAGCGGGCGGGGATCGACGCGGGAGAGGAGCTGCAGCGGCAGCGGCATGTTCTCGAGCGGGAAGACCATCCCGGAGAGCAGGAGCGACGGCAGGAGCGCCGAGAGCGCGCCCGCCTGCGTCGCGACGAGCTGGTTCTTCGCGAGGACCGAGATGAGGAGCCCCTGCCCGAGCATGCCGACGAGGAAGAACAGCCCGATGAGGAAGACGAGCGGGATGGACCCGCGGAGCGGCAGGTCGAAGGCGACCGCGCCGAGCGCGAGGACGAGCTGGAGCTCGATCATCCCGAGCACGAGGTACGGGAGGAGCTTGCCGAGCACGATCTCGAGCCGCCCCACCGGCGAGGCGAAGAGCTGCTCCATGGAGCCCCGCTCCCACTCGCCCGAGATGGTGAGCGCGGTCAGGAGGACGGCGCTGATCGCGAGGAGGTAGACGGCGAGGCCGGGCACCATGAAGAGCGCCGAGCGCGCCTCGGGGTTGTAGCGGGTCCAGACCCTCACCTGGACGGGCGGCGCCTGTCCGGCGAGGGCGGGGCCGGCGAGCCGGCGCGTCTCGGCGCGGACGAGCGCGTCCACCTTCGCGAGCACCTGGTTCGCGACCACCGCGTCGGCGCCGTCGACGAGGAGCTGCACCGGCGTTCGGAGCCCGCGCGCGACGTCCGCGCCGTAGCCGCGCGGCACGTGCAGCACCGCCACGGCCTTCCCCTCCCGGAACAGCCGCGGCCCCTCGCCGGGCGCGACGCTCGCCACCGCCTCGAGCTCGCCGGCGGCGGTCACCGCGTCGACGAGCGCGCGCGACGCCTCGGTCCGGTCGCCGTCCGCGATGGCGAGGGGGAGCCGGTCGAGCTCGAACGAGACGCCGTAGCCGAACAGGAAGAGCATCAGCACCGGCATGCCGAGCGCGAGGTACAGCGCGCGCGGATCGCGCCGGATGTGGAGCGTCTCCTTCCACGCCATCGCGCCGACGCGGACGAGCGATCTCGCGAGCGGGCCCCTCAGGGTCATGGTCACGGCGTCACCCGCCCGCCGCGCTCGACCACCGCGAGGAACACGTCCTCGAGCGTCGCCTCCGACGGCTCGACCCGCACGTCCCGGGCGCCCGCCTCGCGCAGGGCGCGCTCGACCTCCGCGGCCCCGAAGCGCTCCGGGTCGACCCGCAGGTGGAGCGCGGCGCCGAACGGCGCCACCGCGCGGATCCCCTCCCGGGCGGCGAGCGGCCCCGCGGCCGCGGTGAGCCCCTCGCCGCGCGCGACGAGCACGCGATCGGGCACCCAGGTGCGCTTCAGCGCGGCCGGCGTGTCGAGCGCGACGAGGCGGCCGTCCACCATGAGGCCGATCCGCCGGCAGTACTCGGCCTCGTCGAGGTAGTGGGTCGTCACGAACACGGTCGTCCCGGCGGCCGCGAGCTCGCGGATGACGCGCCAGAACGTGCGCCGCGCCACCGGGTCCACGCCCGCGGTCGGCTCGTCGAGGAAGACGAGCCCGGGGCGGTGCAGGACGGCGCAGGCGAGCGCGAGGCGCTGCCGGATGCCGCCGGGCAGCTCGCCGGTCGTCGCCGCGGCGAGGCCGCGGAGGCCGGTGAGCTCGAGCACCTCCGCGGCGCGGTCGCGGAGCGCCCGCCCGGAGAGGCCGTAGGCGCCGCCGAAGAAGAGGAGGTTCTCCTCGACGGGCAGGTCGAGGTAGAGCGAGAACTTCTGCGACATGTAGCCGATCGCCCCCTTCACCGCGTGCGGGTCGCGCCCGACGTCGTGCCCCGCGACGATCGCCTCGCCGCTCGTCGGCGCGAGGAGCCCGGTCAGCATCCGGATGGTGGTGGACTTCCCGGCGCCGTTCGCGCCGAGGTAGCCGAAGATCTCGCCGCGCTCGACCTCGAAGCTCACCGCGTCCACCGCGGTGAACGCGCCGAAGCGGCGGGTGAGCGCGCGGGCGACGATGGCGGCGGTCACGGCGCCTCCTCCACGCGCGAGAGGAAGACCTCCTCGAAGCTCGCGTGCCCTCGCATGAGCGCCCCGGGCTCGCCCTCGAGGACGAGGCGGCCGTGGTGGACGAGCCCGACCTGGTGGCAGCGCTCCGCCTCGTCCATGTACGGCGTCGTGACGAGCACGGCCATGCCGCCGTGGACGAACTCGTGGAGGAGCCCCCAGAGCTCGCGGCGCGACACCGGGTCCACCCCGTTCGTCGGCTCGTCGAGGAGCAGCACCTCGGGCTCGTGCAGGAGCGCGCAGGCGAGCGCGAGCTTCTTGTACATGCCGCCGGAGAGCGCGTCGGCCCGCCGGTCCACGAACGGCGCGAGGCGCGTGATCTCGAGGAGCCGGTCGGCGCGCTCGCGGAAGACCTCCCGCGGCAGCACGTAGAGCCGCGAGAAGAAGCGGAGGTTCTCGGCGACGGTGAGATCCCGGTACAGGCTGTACTGCTGCGGCATGAGGCCGACCCGCTCGCGCACCGCCGGGCTCCCGGCCGCCTCTCCGAGCACGCGCGCCTCCCCGCCGTCGAGCTGGACGAGCCCGGAGAGCGCGCGGAGCGCCGTCGTCTTCCCGGCGCCGTCCGGGCCGACGAGGCCGTACAAGGTCCCGCGCCCGACCTCGAACGAGAGCCCGTCGAGCGCGGTCACCGCGCCGAAGCGGCGGACGAGGGCGCGCGCGACGATCGCGGGGCCCGCGTCGGGGCGAGCGGGATCGGCGCCGGGCACCCCGTCACCTCCCCGTCCCGGCGAGGGTGACCTGCACCGGCATGCCGGCGCGGAGCTTCCCGTCGCGGTTCAGGACGGTCACCTCGACCGGGTAGACGAGCCGGTCGCGGTCGGACCGGGTCTGGATGTTGCGCGGGGTGAACTCCGCCTCGAGCGCGACGGTGCGGACCGTCCCCTCGAACGACTCGCCCGGCCAGGCGTCGGCCACGACGGTCGCCCGCGCGCCCGGCTTCACCGCCCCGAGCTCGGCGTTCGGCAGGTAGAAGGTCGCCTTCACCTCGGAGAGGTCCACGAGGCGCGCGAGCACGGCGCCCGGCGAGACGAGCTCGCCGGCCTCGTGCGGCAGCGTCGCCACCTCGGCGTCGCGCGGCGCCCGGAGCTCGCACTCGCCGGCGAAGAGCGCGGCGCGCGCCACCGCCGCCTCCGCCGCCCTCACCTGCGCCACGGCCGCGTCCGCCTGCGCGGTCGCCGCCCGGACGCCCACCTCGGCCGAGCGGACCTGCGCGGCGCTCGCCGCCGCCTGCGCCTTCGCCGCCGCCGTCTGGTGCCCGAGCCCGACCGCGCTCGCGCGGCTCTGGTCGATGCTCGACTCCGGGACGTCGGCGGGGAGCCCCGCGAGCCGCTTCGCCTGCCGGTCCGCCGCGTCGCGCTGCGCCTCGAGCGCCGCGGCCTGCGCGCTCGCCGCCTCCTGCGCCGCGCCCGCGGCGACGCGCGACCGCTGCGACGCCTGGATCTGCGCCCCTGCGGCGATGGCCTGCGCGCGCGCCGCGGCGAGCCGCGCCTCCGCCTCGGCGAGCATCGCCTGGGGCTCCGCGCAGTCGAGCCGGACGACGAGGTCGCCCTTGCGCACGGCGGCGCCCTCGCGGACCGGCACCTCGAGGATGCGGGCGCCGACGCGCGAGGAGAGGTCCACGGCGGTCCCCTCGATCTCGCCCGAGCCGCCGGACGGCGCGGCGAGCGCCCTCGCCTGCCGCCACAGGCGCACCGAGATGAGTCCGGCGAGGACGACGACCAGGACCCCGAGGATGACGAGGACACGACGCATCGGAACGCTCCGTCGCCCCAGGACGCGCTGGGCCGCTCGATACCCTCGGGAAGCTTCGCAAGGTTCGTGCCCGGCTCGGGGGCGGCGCGCCCGCCCGTGGCGCCTCGGTTTTGCGGCGCACGGTGTAAGGAGATCCGACGGTCCGTTCGGCCTCCCTGACAGGGGCGGCGACCCGCGGCGCGCCGGGACGCCGGAAGTCCCCGTGATCGCGGGCCCGGCCGCCGGCACCGACCTTGCTGTCTCGGGGGCGAGGGGCGCGGTGTCGCCCGGGAGGAGACGGATGCTGAGCCTCGGTGCGGCGACGATGATCCTGGTGGCGGCGGCGGCGGGCGCGACCCCCCCGTTCGCCCCGAGCGCCCGCGGCGGCGCGGAGTCGAAGGCGGACGCCCCGGAGCTCACCCTCGAGGCCGCCCTCGCCGAGCTCGAGCGGCAGAACCTCACCCTCGCGCAGGCGCGCAGCCGGGCCGAGGAGGCGGCGGCCGCCGAGGGGCAGGCCGCGGCGCAGCTCGTCCCGTCGCTCTCGGCGCAGGCGAGCTACGTCCGGAACAGCGACGCGGCCGGGTTGTCGATCGGACCGCCCCTCGTGCCGGTCGCGCGCTCGGTGCTCATCCAGCCGCTCGAGCAGCTCAGCGTCGCGGGGCGCGCTGCGCGTGCCGCTCGTCGTCCCTGCCGCCTGGTTCGACGTGCGCGCCGCGCGGAGCGCCGCCCGCGCCGCCGACGCCTCCGCCGCCGCGGTCCGGCAGCAGCTCGGGGCCGGGCTCGCGCAGGCGGCCCACGGCGCGCGCGCCGCCGAGGAGGTCGTCGTGGCGTCGGAGCGCGCCCTCGAGAGCGCGACCGAGCACGCGCGGAGCGCCGATCGTCGCGTGAAGGCGGGCGTCGCGGCGCCCCTCGACGCGCTGCGGGCGCGGACGGAGCAGGTCCGGCGAGAGAGCGACCTCGCCCGCGCGCGCGCGGAGCTCGGCCGGGTCCGGCTCGCGCTCGGGATCCTGCTCGGCCGGGAGGGCCCCCTCCGGATCGTGGTCGCCGACGCCGAGGCGGCCGGGGCCGCCGCCTCCGCCCCGGCGCCGCTCGCAGCCGACGCGCTCGCTGCGCCGCCCGGAGGTGCGCGCGCAGGCGGCGCAGGTCGCCGCCGCGGAGGAGCAGGTGCGCGCGACGTGGGCGCGGCTCGCGCCGAAGCTCTCCGCGACCGGGACCGCCTTCGCGTCGGACGTCGCGTACCCGACCGGCGAGAAGGAGGGCTGGCGCGCCACCGTCGACCTCACCTGGCCCTCTTCGACGGCGGGCTGCGCGAGGCGCGCCGCCGGCAGGCGCGGGCGCAGCTCGCCTCGGCCCGCGCGGGCGCGGAGGCGCAGCGGCTCGCGGTGGTGCAGGAGGTGCAGGACGGCGATCGCGACCTCGCCGTCGCCCGCGAGCGGCTGCGGCTCGCCGAGACGCAGCGCGGGCTCGCCTCCGACGCGGCCGAGTCGGCCCGACGGAGCTTCGAGGCGGGGGTCGCCTCGAGCCTCGACGTCGTCGACGCGAACGACCGGCTCTACCAGTCCGACGTCGGCCTCGCCGACGCGCGGGCCCGGGTGGCGCAGGCGGCCATCGGGCTCGAGCGCGCCCTGGGGCGGTGAACGAAGTGCGCGCGCGAACGGTCGGGCGTATGTTCGGCGACGAGGCGCCGCCCGTGCCCCCGCCCCCAGGACATCGCGAGATCCAGCAGGAGGAGCTGTCGCGGCTCTTCGGCCGCATGGCCGGCGCGCGCCTCGTGGCGCTGCCGCCGTTCCTCGGCGTCGCGCTCTGGCTGACCTGGGTCGAGCCGGCGGACGTGGCGGCGCGCGCTCCTCGCCGCGAGCGTCGGCGGCGAGCGTCCTGTTCTTCGTCGAGGAGTGGGTGCGCTGGCGCCGGCGCGGCTTCACGCCCGGCGCGGTCCCGCGCAACCTCTCGGTCGCGATCGTCGGCCTCACGCTGGTGTCGTTCGGGACGGGCGGCCTCGCCTCCCCGTTCCTCTACGTCTCGGCGGTCCTCGGTCTCATCTCCGGCGTGTTCGTGCCCTGGCCGCTCTCCGGGGTCCTCGCGCTCGTGCAGGTCGCCGCCGCGTGGGCGTTCGCGGCGGTCGACCTCTCGGGCGCGCTCCACGACTTCAACCTCGCGGCGTTCGGGGGCGGCGCGAGCCTGCCGCTCCCGCGCGCGTGGATCCTCACCCACGCGACGGTGCTCACCTTCGTGTACGCCTTCGCCGCCGGCGCCGGACGGGCGGTGCGCTGGTCCTTCGACCGGATGGTGCAGCGGGCCGCGGCGGCACAGCAGGAGTCCCTGTGCGCCCACGCCGAGCGCGCCGAGGAGCTGACCGCGCTCTCGGCCGAGATCGCCCACGAGCTCAAGAACCCGCTCGCGAGCGTGAAGGGCCTCGCGGGGCTCCTCGCGCAGCACCTCCAGGAGGGCAAGCCGGCCGAGCGGCTCGGCGTGCTGCGCCGCGAGGTGGACCGCATGCAGTCGGTGCTCGAGGAGTTCCTGAACTTCTCGCGCCCGCT
The DNA here is from genome assembly GCA_963736795.1 of uncultured delta proteobacterium. Classification (GTDB taxonomy): domain Bacteria; phylum Myxococcota; class Myxococcia; order Myxococcales; family Anaeromyxobacteraceae; genus Anaeromyxobacter. The sequence continues at coordinate 247,383 of CAVTRF010000016.1, forward strand.
CGTCCCGCTCGCGCTCGGCGACGTGGACGCGGCCGCGCTCTGCCGGGAGGTGGCGGCGCTCCACGAGGGGATGGCCCACGAGCGGTCGATCGAGATCGAGGTCCACGCCGGCGCCGCTCGCGGTCCGGTGCGATCCGCGCAAGACGAAGCAGGTGCTCATCAACCTCGTGCAGAACGCGCTCGACGCGTCGCCGGCGGGCGCCGCGGTCGTGCTCGAGGCCGAGCGGGTGGAGGGCGGTGGCGCGCGCCTGCGCGATCCTCGATCGCGGCCGGGGCGTGCCGCCCCACGTCGAGGGCACGGTGTTCTCGCCGGGCGTCACGAGCAAGCCGGACGGGTCCGGGCTCGGCCTCACCATCGCGCGGGCGCTCGCGCGCCAGCACGGCGGCGACGTCGCGCTCGCGCCGCGGCCCGGGGGCGGGACGATCGCGGAGGTGCTCCTGCCCGGCGCGGTGGGCCCGGGCGCCGCCTCTCCGGCGCGCCGGTGTCGCGACGGGAGGACGCCGTGAGCGCCACCCCGACGCGCGTCCTCGTCGTCGACGACGACGCGGGGGTCCGCTACACGCTGCGCGAGATCCTCGAGTCGGAGGGGCTCGCGGTGGACGAGGCCGCCGGGGGCGAGGAGGCGCTCGCGCGGTACGAGGCGCACCCCGCGCCGCTCGTCGTGACCGACCTGCGCATGCCGGGCCTCGACGGGATGGAGCTCCTCCGCCGGCTCGTCGCGCGGACGCCGGCGCCCCGCGTCGTCGTCATCACCGCCCACGGCTCGGAGCGGCAGGCGGTCGAGGCGATGAAGGCCGGCGCCCACGACTACTTCAAGAAGCCGTTCGAGACGGAGGAGCTCGTCGCGGTCGTGCGCCGAGCGCTCGAGGCGGTCCGCCTCGCGCACGAGAACGAGTCGCTCGCGGGCGAGCTCACCCTCGCCCGCACGATGGTGTTCGCCTCCGAGCCCATGCGCCGGCTCGCCGTCCTCGTCGCGCGCGTCGCGCCGCGCGACGTGACGGTGCTCGTCTCGGGCGAGAGCGGCACGGGCAAGGAGCGGGTGGCGGAGGCGATCGTCCGCGCCTCGCGCCGCGCCGATCGCGCCTTCGTCCGGTTCAACTGCGCCGCGCTCACGCCGGAGCTCGCCGAGGCCGAGCTGTTCGGGCACACCCGGGGCGCGTTCACCGGCGCGACGCGCGCGCGCCCCGGGCTCTTCGGCGAGGCCGACGGCGGCACGATCCTGCTCGACGAGATCGGCGAGCTCGCCCCCGGGGCCCAGGCGAAGCTGCTCCGCGTGCTGCAGGAGGGGGAGGTCCGCGCGGTCGGCGACGAGCGGGTCCGGAAGGTGGACGTGCGCGTCCTCGCGGCCACGCACCGCGACCTCGAGGAGGAGGTCCGCGCCGGCCGCTTCCGCGAGGACCTCTTCTACCGGCTGAACGTGGTCCTCCTCCGGGTGCCGCCGCTGCGCGAGCGTCCCGAGGACGTCCCCGTCCTCGCGCGCCACTTCCTCGCGCGCTTCGCGGAGCGGTTCGGCCTCCCGGCGCTGCACGCGCCCGACGCCCTCCTCGACCGCCTCGCCGGCCGGACCTGGCCCGGGAACGTGCGCGAGCTCGAGAACACCATCGAGCGGCTCGTCGCGCTCTCACCGGCGGAGGGGCTCGATCTCGGGCTCCTCGCCGGCTCCGGCGGGGCGCGGCGCCCGACGAGCGCGCGGTGCTGCCGCTGAAGGAGCGCGTGCAGGCGTACGAGCGAGGGCTCGTCCTCGAGGCGCTCCGCGCGGCGCGCGGGAACCGGAGCGAGGCGGCGCGAAGGCTCGGCGTCTCGCGCGTGACGCTGCACGACAAGCTCCGGCGGTACGGGCTCGGCGGCGAGGAGACGGACTGAACGCGCCGGCAGATACCCTCGCGCCGCATCGGCGCGCAGGAGGCGTTGGAAAGCAGCGAGCCGTCGTCTCGCCCGCCTCAGGAGCGCCGGGGGCAGACGCGCCCACGGCGCAAGAACCCGTCCACACTGCGCGTGAACCGTTCACGTTAGCCAGGCGGCGCCGTGACGCCGCGAGCTGGCTGCGTCCGTCACAGAAGATCGGAGCGCTCGACGTGGATGAGCGTGATGCGGTTCGCCTCGAACTCGACACGGAGCGCCGTCAATGTCAGCGGATGGCTCGCTTCCGGCTTGCGTGTCGCCGCCCAGCGAGCCTTTCGCGCAGACTAGCATTAGAGTCAGACGACGTTTCCGAAGTCGGCGTCCCGAGCCGCCTGATCGCTTCCTCGCGAGCCCATCGCCGAGTCGGAAGGCGATTCGAGAGGGAAATGCCGCTCTTCACCAGCGCGGTCTCGCTGCACGATCCCTCGACTCCACGTCCCGACTGCCGCTCTGCTCCCGCGATTCTCAGATCCGGAGGCTCCTGAGTCAGGATGAAGCCCGTAACTGTCTTTCCATACCCGCCCGCAGCATCGGATTCGACCAGCAGGAAGGTCCGGTCGTCGCCCGATCCTCCGAAATAGCATCTTGCCGACTGGGTCCGACTCACCACAGGTCCGCGCACTCCGACGGAGGGCGCATCGCCCAATCTCCGAACGACCTCGAGCGACCGTCGTTCGCAGCGGCACGATTCCGACAACGGCGGCAGCGACGTCCGCGACGGCCGTGTCCCCCGGCCGACGCCAACAGCAACAGCATGACCGCGGATCCGACCATGATCGACACGCCTCATACGCGGAGAGTGCGATCAACGCAACGTCCGGGGCGCAGGCCAGTCGGCGACTCGGAGTGAAACCCATGGTTGGCCTGCACCGCTGGCGCGGCGTAACCCCCACGCACTCAGCGGCGCGCGGAGCGACTCGATCTCGGGCTCCTCGCCGACTCCGGCGGGGCGCGGCTCCCGACGAGCGGGCGGTGCTGCCGCTGAAGGAGCGCGTCGCAGGCGTACGAGCGAGGGCTCGTCCTCGAGGCGCTCCGAGCGGCGCGCGGGAACCGGAGCGAGGCGGCGCGGCTCGACGTCTCGCGGTGACGCGGCACGACAAGCTCCGGCGGTACGGGGTCGGCGACGAGGAGTGAGCGTCGCGGCCGGGTGATGGCCCCGGCGGCAAGGCGCACCATCGTTCGCTGGATGACCGCCCTCGCGCTCGTCCTCCAGCTCGCGCTCTCCTCACCCGGAGCGATCCCCTCGTCCGCGCTCTCGAACCCCGCCGAGCGGGACCCGGGACCGTTCCAGGGGACCGAGCTCGCGGCCTCCTCTCTCGGAGTGCTCCTCGGCGACGCGCTCGTGCTCGGCTCCGGCTACTACACGCTGAGGCTCTTCGCGGCAGGGACGATCGACCCCTCGGCCGGGAACTTCCGGACCGCGGCCTACACGCTCGGCGTCGCCGCGCTCGTCGTGCCGCCGCTCACCGCCGCGCTCTTCGGGAGGTGGGCCCGGGCGGAGCCCGCGTCGGGCGCGACCTGGAAGGCGCTGCTGCTCGCCACCGCTGGACAGGTCGTGGCGCTCGCGGCCGGGTACGCCGCCTCGCCCCGGTTCTGGGTGATCGTCCCGGTGCAGATGGTCGCCATCGGCGTCGGCACGACGCTCGGCCTCCACTGGGGCCACCGGCGCGTGCGGCCCCTCCCGGCCGAGGAGCCGGAGATCGCGCCGAAGGACGCGCCGCCCGCTCCGGACTGGACGGCCGGACGCGGGCCGGGGCTCTGCCCCGACCCGGCGCTCGCGCAAAGCCCAGCCGCCAGAGCCGGTTAGCGCGCGGAGCCCTTCGCTCAGGGGACGTGGTGGGCGCCCACATGTGGGCGCAGGTGGGCGCGGTCCCCGCTTTACTAGGCGTGCGCAGGCGCGCTACACCCGAGGGGGACGTGCAGGCGCCCGCTCGCCAGGTCGGTGGCGGGACATCCAAGAAAGCACTGGGAGTTCACACATGACGAAGCTTCGCAGCATCGCGGTGGTGGTGGTCGCGGGCGCGCTCCTCTCGGGCGGGCGTCGCGCGGCGCGGAGGCGCGACGGCGCGTGGGCGACGCAAGTACGGCATGCTCTTCAACCTCCAGAACGTCTTCGGGAACAACAACGCGAGCACGCTGAGCGACTTCGGCGGCAGCGTCGGCCTCCAGTACAACCTCGCGCCGCAGCGCGCGATCCGGCTGCAGGTCGGGCTCTCCCGCGCGTCGAACGACTCGGGCGGAGAGCGAAGACCACGGCTCCTACGCAACGTGACGACGACGCGGTTCGACGCACCGGCCAGGACGTGACGCCTGGCAACGTCCCGGCACGCGACGTTCTCGTCGCTGTACGACGTGGGCCTCGCGCCACCTACATGATGCGGCTCACGACCGCCGCCATCTCGCCGTACCTCGGCGCCGGCGCGAAGCTCGGCTACGCGCAGGACGGCGCTCAAGTACACGGACGACGTCACCACGGGCCGCTGAACACGTCGAGCGTCGACGACATGACCGGACGTTCGGCCTCGGCGGGCAGGGCGTCCTCGGCCTCGAGTGGCGCGCTCCACAAGAGCGTCGCGCTGTTCGCCGAGTACGCGCTCGACCTGAACCTCGTGCGCCGGACGTCCAGCGCGCGAGATCAGCGCACCAGAGCAAGCCCACCACCGGCGTCGGCACCGGCGACGAAGAGCGAGGGCTCGCGGACGACGTTCTTCAACTTCAACACCGAGCTCGGCCAGGGCGGCCTCATCGGCCTCGCTCGCCTTCTTCTAGGCGACAGACTGCAGCGGCTTCACGGACGGGGTCCCCGGCAACCGCCGCGGGACCCCGTCCCTTTTCCGGGCACGCCGCTCAGTGCGCGGTCGGCTGATCGGGCTCGCCGCTCTTCACCTGCTGGAGCGTCTCGCCGGTCTCCTCCTCGCTCTCCGACTCGGCGAGATCCTGCAGGCTCACGACACCGACGAGCTTCCCGTCGTCGTCGCACACCATCACGCGCGACTTCCGGTGATCGCGCATCAGCCGGGCGACCTCGTCCGAGTCGTCGCCGCTCTTGCAGCGGATCACGTCCCTCGTGATGAAGCCGGACAGCTCCTCGTCCGGCGAGCGCCCGTCGGCGAGGACCCGGATCGTGAGGTCCCGATCGGTGATCGCGCCGATCGGCTTGCGGTCCTGGTCGCAGATCGGCACGAAGCCGATGCTCTCGTCGCGCATCAGCCGGGCGCACTCGATCACGGAGTCGGTCTCGCGGCAGCACTTCGCGTCGCTCATCAGCTCTTCCACGCGCATGGCACTCTCCTGCGGCGTCGCCGCTTGGGATACGAGCCAAGGTGGGGGCGCCGCGACGGGTGACGCAACGCAGGCGCGCGGCCGGGCGCCCGCGCGGCGGCCGTGAGGCGCCGCGAACGCGCCCTGGAACCCGAGCTGCACCCGCACGTGCGGAGCCTTGCCGGCGGCCGCCGGTCGAGGGCGACGGGCGGTCAGTACGGGATGCGGTCCGGCTTCCCCGCCCACGCCTCGAACACCGACCGCCCCTCGTCGCCGAGGAGCCGCTCCGCCGGGACGGCTCGCTCGCCGGGGGGCCTCGCGACGTCCTCGTGGAGGCGGGCGTCGTCGAACCCGGCCGCCGCCGCGTCGTCGCGCGTCGAGGCGTACAGGACGCGCGCGAGCCGCGCCCAGCCAATCGCGCCCGCGCACATGGGGCACGGCTCGCAGGACGCGAAGAGCTCGCAGTCGTCGAGCTGGAACGTGCCGAGCCGCCGGCACGCCTCGCGGATCGCGACCACCTCCGCGTGCGCGGTGGGATCGCGGTCGAGGACGACCCGGTTCGTCCCGGCCGCGACCACGGCGCCGTCGCGCACGACGAGCGCGGCGAACGGGCCGCCGCCCGCCGCGACGCTCTCGCGCGCGAGGCGCAGCGTCTCCCGCATCAGCTCGACGCGGGTCACTTCAGGAGCTCGGCGTGCCCCTCGTCCTGGCGGGCGAGCTGGCGGAAGAACTCGAGCAGGCCCGGGTTCGCGTTGGCCGCGAGCAGGTGGGCGTGCGCCTTGGCGAGCTGCACCTCGAGGGACACGAGCCGGTCCTTCACCGCGTCGAGGTCCACCCCCCACGCCCCGCCCTGCACCTCCGCGAGCGCGCCCTCCGCGCTGGCGATGCACGCCTCGAGCCCCTCGGCGCCGTTCACCTTCTCGACGAGCTTCGGGTCGTTCCGGTACGACCCGGCGAGGAGGCGGATGCGGCTCGCGTGCTGCTGCTCCTCCGCCTCGAGGCGCACGAAGAGCGCGTGGGTGCGCTCGTCGGCCCGGAACTGCTTCGCGAGCGCCCCGTAGATCGCGGCGGCGAGCACCTCGATGCGCTCCGCGCGCTTGAACAGGTCGTAGGTGGAGGACAAGGCCCGCGGAACGTAGCGCGGCGGCGGCCGCCCCTCAAGGCACACGGCCAAGGGACGAGCGACCGCTCCGTCCCTCCCCGACGCGGGCGGGGCCCCGCTCCGCGGCGGGGCATATGTTCCGCGCGCCCTCGACTCCGCCCGTCCGGAGGACGCCCATGGCGAACGGATCCTTCCACGTCCCCGCCCCCCGCAACGAGCCTCCGCTCTCGTACGCGCCGGGCAGCCCCGAGCGCGCCGCCCTGAAGGCCCGCCTCGCGGAGCTCGCCGCGCGCGAGCTCGAGATCCCGCTCCTCATCGGCGGGCGCGAGGTCCGCACGGGGCGCGTCGCGGAGGTCCGCGTGCCCCACCGGCACGCCCAGCGGCTCGCGCGGTTTCACCAGGCCGGCCCGGCCGAGGTCCAGGCCGCGATCGAGGCGGCGGTGGAGGCGCGGCGGACGTGGGGTTCGATGGAGGCGCACGAGCGCGCGGCGGTGCTGCTGCGGGCCGCGGAGCTCCTCGCCGGCCCGTGGCGGCAGACCCTGAACGCCGCGACGATGCTCGGCCAGTCGAAGACCGCGCCGCAGGCGGAGCTCGACGCCGCCTGCGAGACGATCGACTTCTGGCGCTGGAACCCGTGGTTCGCGGAGCGGCTGCTCGCCGAGCAGCCCGTCTCTCCGCCCGGGCAGTGGAACCGGGTCGAGTACCGCCCCCTCGAGGGGTTCGTGTTCGCGGTCACCCCGTTCAACTTCACCGCCATCGCGGCGAACCTCCCGACCGCGCCGGCCCTCCTCGGCAACACCGTCGTCTGGAAGCCGGCCTCGTCGGCGGTCTACTCGGCGTACCACCTCGTGAAGCTGCTCGAGGCGGCGGGGCTCCCGCCCGGCGTCGTGAACTTCGTGCCGGGGCCGGGCCGCGCGGTGGGCGACCCGGCGCTCGCGAGCGCGGACCTCGCCGGGCTCCACTTCACCGGGTCCACCGAGGTGTTCCACGGGATGTGGCGGACCGTGGGCGAGAACCTCGGCCGCTACCACTCCTACCCGCGGCTCGTCGGCGAGACCGGCGGCAAGGACTTCGTCTTCGTCCACCCGTCGGCGGACGTGGACGCCGCGGCGACGGCGCTCGTGCGCGGCGCGTTCGAGTACCAGGGGCAGAAGTGCTCCGCCGCGTCTCGCGCCTACGTGCCGGAGGGGCTCTGGCCGCAGCTGCGCGAGCGGCTCCTCGGGATGACGGCCGAGATCAAGGTCGGCGAGGTGGAGGACTTCACGAACTTCATGGGCGCCCTCATCGACCGCGACGCGTTCGAGCGGGTGCGCCGCTACGTCGAGATCGCGCGTGCGTCGTCGCAGGCCAAGATCCTCTGCGGCGGCCGGACGGACGACGCGCGCGGCTTCTTCGTCGAGCCGACCGTGGTCGAGACGGTGAACCCGCGCTTCCAGCTCATGGAGGAGGAGATCTTCGGGCCGGTGCTCACCGTCTACGTCTACGCGGACATCCGGCTCGACGAGGCGCTCGAGCTCTGCCTCACGACCTCGCCGTACGGCCTCACCGGGGCGATCTTCGCGCGCGACCGCGAGGCGATCGTCGACCTCACCCGCAGGCTCCGGGACGCGGTGGGCAACTTCTACGTGAACGACAAGCCGACCGGCGCGGTGGTCGGCCAGCAGCCGTTCGGCGGCGCGCGCGCGTCCGGGACGAACGACAAGGCGGGGTCCATGGCGAACCTGCTCCGCTGGACGTCGCAGCGCGCCATCAAGGAGACCTTCGACCCGCCCACCCGGTTCGAGTACCCCTCGATGCGCGAGCGGTGAGCGCGGCGCCCGCGCGGTGACGAATCACGCTCCCGGCGCCGCGGGGAGCGTGAGGCGGAAAGTCGTCCCCTGCCCCGGCGCGCTCTCGGCGGAGATGGTCCCGCCGTTCGCCTCGGCGATCCGCCGCGCGAGCGCGAGCCCGAGCCCGGTCCCGCCGGTCCCGCGGGCCCGGCTCCGGTCGGTCCGGAAGAACGGCGTGAAGAGGTGCGGCAGGTCCTCCGGCGCGATCCCGAATCCCCCGGTCCCGCACCTCGAGCACGACGCCCCCCGCGTCGGCGCGGACCACGAGGCGCACCGGGTCGGCCGGCTCGGAGTACTTCGCCGCGTTGTCGAGCAGGTTCGCGACGAGCCGCCGGAGCAGGGCCGCGTCGCCACGCACCGCCGGCAGCCGCTCCCCGAACTCCAGCTCGAGGACCCGCTCCCGGTGCGCGGCCCGGAACCGCTCCGCCGCGTCGCGGGCGACCGCCCCGAGGTCGAGGGGCGCTCCCTCGAGCCGCACCCCGGCGGTGCCGCGCGCGTCCAGGCGCGCCGCGGCGAGGACGTCGGCGACGAGCGCGTCGAGCTCCTCGAGGTCCTGGCCGATCTCGGCGAGGTAGCGGCGGGCGCGCTCGGCGTCTCCCTCGGCGGCGAGCTCGAGCGCGACCCGGATGCGCGCGAGCGGGGTGCGCAGCTCGTGCGAGACGTTCGCGAGCAGCTCCCGCTCGCCGCGCACGAGCGCCTCGAGCCGCGCGGCCATCTCGTCGAACGCCGCGCCGAGCGCGCCGAGCTGACCGCGCGCGCGCAGGTTGGCCCGCGCGGAGAGGTCACCCTCGCCGAGCGCGCGCGCCGCGGCGGTGAGCTTCTCGACCGGCGCCGCGATCGACCGCGCGAGCGGGACCGAGGCCAGCGCGAGCGCCACCAGCACCGCCCCGATGAAGAGGAGGCCCCGGGTCGGATCGCGCTCGTGCGCGCCGTGGGTGAGGACGAGGTGGCCGCCCACCGCCGGGAGGGGCACCGCGAAGCCGAGCCCGCCGCCGCGCAGCCGCACCGGCCCGCCCCGCGGCGGCGCCCCGTCGACGAACGGCGTCGCGACCGGCGGCTCGACGTTCGTCGCGAGCGGCCGCCCGCCGGCGCCGTAGACGGTCGCCTCGACGCCGAACGTCTCGCGGACGCGGCGAAGCTCCTCCTCGAGCCGCGCCGGGGTCCCCGCGAGCTCGGCGATCCGCCCCGCGGCGTACGACGCCACCCGCGCCGGCTGGTCGGAGCCCGGGCCGCGGTGGAGCGCCCAGCCCACGCCGGCCACGGCGACCCCGACGAGGACGAGCAGGAGCACGCCGTGCAGGTAGATCCGCCAGAACAGCGGGTGGCCGTGCGCGCGCCGGCAACGGCCCGCGGTCACTCCGCGTCCCCGGCGAGCAGGTACCCGGCGCCGCGGACGGTCTTGATGAGCCGCGGGTGGCGGGGATCGTCCCCGAGCTTCTGCCGCAGGCGGGACACGTGGACGTCGATCGACCGGTCGAACGCGTCGTCGGCGCTCCCCTTCGCGAGCTCCATGAGCTGCTCGCGGGCGAGGACGCGTCCGGCGCGGCGCGCGAGCGCGTGCAGCAGCGCGAACTCGTAGCCGGTGAGCGGCACCTCGCGCCCATCGAGGCTCACGCTGCGCGCGGCAGGGTCCACGACGAGGCCGCCGACCTTCACCACGTCGCGCGCGGGGCCGGCCTTGCCCTTCGCGCGCCGGACGACCGCCCGGATCCGCGCGAGCAGCTCCCGCGGAGAGAACGGCTTCGCGAGGTAGTCGTCCGCGCCGAGCTCGAGCCCCATCACCCGGTCCGCCTCCTCGCCGCGCGCGGTGAGGACGATGACCGGCACGTCGGAGCGGGAGCGGATCTCGCGGCAGACCTCGAGGCCGTCCTTGCCGGGGAGCATGAGGTCGAGCAGCACCGCGTCGTAGCGGCCGGACAGCGCCTCGTCCTGCCCGCGGCGCCCGTCCGAGACGTGGACCACCGCGAGGCCGTGGCCCTCGAGGTACTCGCGGGTGAGCGAGGCGAGCCGCAGGTCGTCTTCCACGAGGAGGACCAGGATCGGGGTGGGGGTGGGAGGCACGGGGGTCATCTTAGTCCCGACGGTGGCGTGCGACCTCCCACCTGCCAGCCCCTGCTACCGGTGCCACCTCTCGATCTTCTTCGTGACCTTCTCGCGCTGCTCGGCGGTCAGGATCCCGTGCACCTCGATCCCCGAGTCGACCGCCTCGTGGGCGACGCCGCGCAGGACCTCGATCCGCTCGTCCACGAGCGCGTGAAGCTTCTTCGCGTCCGGGGACTCCGCCTTCCACTCCCCGAGCAGCGCCGCGTGCGCCTCCGTCGTGCCCCGCCCGCGCCGTCTGGACGTCCGCCACGAGCCGGTCCTTCACCGCGTGGATCCGGGTGCGCTGCTCGGGGGTCGCGTCGAGGTCGTCGAGCGCGTCGTCGACCCGGTCGCGTCACGAACGCCGCCATCTGCGCGGGATCGCGCGGGCCGCCGTGCCCGTGGCAGCCGAACCCGCCGCGGAACCCGGTCAGCGCGACGATTCCGACGCCGAGGGCGGCCACCACGCCTGCCGTTGCGAGGATCTTCTTCATGGGTGCTCTCTCTTCTCCGGCCCGTGGCCGGGGTCCTGGCCTGCCCGGAGCGGGTGGCCGACGGTGGGAGCATGCGGGCGGGCGGTGTCGCGCCCTTGTTCGCCGCTTGAAGAAACGTTAACTCCTTTCCCCCGCCTTGAGCCTCCTCTCCGCCAACGAGCTCTCCCTCGCCTTCGGCCCGAAGGTCGTCCTCGACCGCGCGAGCTTCACCATCGGCCCGCACGACCGGATCGGCCTCGTCGGCGCGAACGGCACCGGCAAGTCCTCGCTCATGCGGATCCTCGCGGGCACCGCCCACCCGGACCAGGGCGACCTCGTGTTCCGGCGCGGCGCGCGCGCCGGCTACCTGCCCCAGGACGTGGCCGAGCTGCCCGACCACCCGCTCGTCGAGGCGGTCCTCTCGACGGTGCCGGGCCGCACCGCGCTCGAGGGGCGGCTCGCCCAGGCGGAGGCGGCGCTCGCGGTGGCGCGCGAGCCCACCGAGCAGCTCGAGCTGTCGCAGGCCCTCGCCGAGCTGCACGAGGAGCTCGAGCACTTCGAGGAGCACTACGGCCGGCACCGCGCCGAGCGGATCCTGGGCGGGCTCGGCTTCTCGCAGGACGACCTCGCCCGCCCCGCGCGCCACTTCTCCGGCGGCTGGAAGATGCGCGCCGCGCTCGCGGGCCTCCTCCTGCAGGACCCCGAGCTGCTCCTGCTCGACGAGCCGACGAACCACCTCGACGTCCCGACCCTCGAGTGGTTCGAGGCCTTCCTGCGCGGCACGCGCAAGGCGCTGCTCCTCGTCTCGCACGACCGCGAGTTCCTGAACCGGCAGATCGACCGGGTCATCGCGCTCGAGCCGGAGGGGCTCCGGAGCTACACCGGCGACTTCGACGACTACCGGCGGCAGCGCGCCGAGGAGGAGGTGCGGCTCGAGGCGCAGGCGCGGCGGCAGGCGACGAAGCGGGCGCAGCTCGAGACCTTCATCGAGCGGTTCGGCGCGAAGGCCACCAAGGCGGCGCAGGCGAAGTCCAAGGAGAAGCAGCTCGACCGGATGGAAGAGGTCAAGCTCATCGAGCACCGGGCGACCCTGCGCTTCCGCTTCGCGGAGGCGCCGCGCTCCGGCCGAGAGGTGCTGCGCCTCGAGGGGCTCTCGAAGGCCTTCGGCGCGAAGGCGGTCTACCGCGGCGTCGACGCGGCGGTGCAGCGCGGCGAGCGGATCGCGGTCATCGGCCCGAACGGCGCCGGGAAGTCCACCCTCCTGAAGCTCGTCGCGGGCGAGCTCGCGCCCGACGCGGGCGAGGCGAAGCTCGGCCACGGCGTCGTCGCCGGCTACTACGCCCAGCACCACTTCGAGCGGGCCGAGCACGAGGACGGCGGGCCGGTGCGCACCTTCGGCACCCTCGATCCGGCGCGCACCGTCCTCGACACCCTCTGGGACCTCGTCCCGGACCAGGGTGAGGCGTACGTCAGGGGCGTCGCGGGGTCGTTCCTCTTCTCGGGCGACGACGTCGAGAAGAAGGTCGGGGTCCTGTCGGGCGGCGAGCGGGCGCGGGTGGCGCTCGCCAAGCTCCTGCTCGTCCCGGCGAACCTGCTCCTCCTCGACGAGCCGACGAACCACCTCGACCTCGACTCCTCCGAGGCGCTCATCGACGCGCTGAAGGGGTACGCCGGGACGCTCGTCTTCGTCTCCCACAACCGGTCGTTCGTGAACCAGCTCGCGACGGTGATCTGGGAGGTGAAGGACGGCGGCGTCCTGCCGTTCCCGGGAAACCTCGAGGACTGGTGGTACCACCAGCGCCAGCTCGCGGAGGAGGCTGCGGCCTGCGGGCCCGCCGGCCCAGGCGGCCCCCGCGCGGCGGCGGCCGCGCAGGCGCCCGCGAGCGAGCGGGACCGGCGCCGCACCGAGGCGGAGGCTCGCAACACGCGCTACCGGGTCGAGAAGCCGCTGCGCGACGAGATCGCCCGGCTCGAGGCGCGCATCGAGGCGCTCGAGCGGGAGGAGCGCGAGGCGACCGCCGCGCTCGCCGACCCCGCCCTCTACACCGACTTCGCGCGCGCGAAGCCGCTCATCGACCGGCAGCGCACCGCGAAGGACGAGCTCACGACGCGCTACGCGGAGTGGGAGTCCGCGCAGGAGCGGCTCGCCGCGCTCGACCCGGGCGCGGCCTGAGGCGGAGCGCGCGTCGAGCACGCGGCGAACCGCCATCCCGAGGTCGGCGGGCGTGAACGGCTTCTGCACGACGGCGGCGCCCGCCGGCAGCGGGTCGCCCGGACCGAGGGAGTCGCCCGCGAACCCGGTCATGAACACGGTCGGCAGCCCCGGCCGCGTCGCCACGAGCCGCGCGTGCAGCTCCGCGCCCGCCCACCCTCGGCATGCGCAGGTCGGACACGAGCACGTCGATCGAGGGCCCGCGCGCCTCCGCGATCCGCAGCGCCTCGTCGGCGTCGCACGCGGCGAGGACCTCGTAGCCGAGCCCGGCGAGCACCGCCGTCGCCGCGCGCCGCACCGCCGGCTCGTCCTCGGCGAGGAGCACCGTCTCGGCGCCGCGCGGGACCGCGGCCGTCGCCACCGCGACGGGGGTCGGGACCGGTGCCTCGGTCGTGACCGGGAGGAGGACGCGGAAGGTCGAGCCGCGCCCGGGCGCGCTCTCGACCTCGATCGCGCCGCCGAGCTGGCGCACCGTGCCGTGCGCGCTCGCGAGCCCGAGGCCGTTGCCGGTCGGCTTCGTCGTGAAGAACGGCTCGAACAGCCGCGCACGGGTCGCGTCGTCGATCCCGGCGCCGGTGTCCGAGACCGACGATCGCGACGTACCGCCCCGGCGCGATCCCGCAGCGCGCGCCGCGCGCTCCGGCTCGACCTCGTCGAGCGCGGTCGCGATCCGGAGCACGCCGCCCGCGGGCATGGCGTCGCGCGCGTTCGCGGCAGGTTGAGGAGCGCCGCGTCGAGCTGCGCCCGGTCGGCGCGCACCGCGGGCAGGCCGCGGTCGAGCTCGAGACTCGAGCTCGACGTCCGCCCCCACGAGCCGCCGGATCATCGGGGCGATCTCCTCCACCGTGTCGCTCGGGTCGAGCGCCTCGAGCGTCAGCATCTGCTTGCGCCCGAACGCGAGCAGCTGCTGCGTGAGCAGGCGCGCGCGCAGCGCCGCGTCGCGGATGTCCTCGAGGTCGACGCGGAGCTCGCCCGCCGGCACCCGCTCGAGCGCGAGCGCCGCGTTTCCGAGGATGGGCGAGAGCAGGTTGTTGAGGTCGTGGGCGACGCCGCCGGCGAGCCGCCCGATCGCCTCGAGCCGGCGCGCGTGCGCGAGCTCCTGCTCGAGCGCCTCGCGCGCCTCCCGCTCGCGCTCGCGCTCGCGCACCCGGCGCGAGGAGCGCACCGCCGCCACCGCGATGCCGAGGAGCCCGAGCGACCACACCACGACGTGCCCGGTCCCGACCCGCTCGGTCTGCGCGTCGGCGACCGCGTAGTACTCCGGCATCGGCACGACGATCGAGATCCCGCCGCGCAGGTCGCCCACCTTGATGCCCACGTGGCACCCGACGCAGCGCTGCTCGGTCGTGAGCGGCCCCATGTAGCGCAGGAGCGGCGGCGCGTCGGCTTCGACCACCTCCTCGAGGACCTCCGGAGCGCCGGCGGCGAGCTTCGCGAGCGCCTCGCCCTCCCACTCGTCCGGCGCGTTCTCGGGACGCAGCGGGTGCGCGCTCGTGATCCTGCCGATCGACCCGCCCCGCTCCCGCTCTCCCTCGAGCACCTGCCGGGTCATGTAGGCGGGGTTCACGAGCGTCAGAGCGCGGCCGCTCGGGGTCGCGATGTCGCGCTCGGACGCCTTCAGGAACGGGTTCGGCGGGGTCGCCGCGCTGACCGGGACGTAGATGCCGCCCTTCTCGGTGGCCCAGCGGCGGTACGCGAGGTCCTTGCGGAACGACGCGCGCGCCTGCGCGACCGCCAGCTCGACGATGCCGCGGTGCGCAAGGCTCGAGTACGACGCGAACGAGACCACCGCGACCACCGTCCAGGTGATCGCGGCCGCGCTCGCGTAGAACCGGATGCTGCGGAGGTGGCCGGAGGCACCCACGCGTGCCGAGGGTGTCACCCCGGGAGGCGGGTGCGCTTGTCGCAGGGCAAGCGCGCGCCGTCCCGTGATCGTGGGAGGCGGAGCTTACTTGGCAGCAGCCAGCGCCCGGTCGTAGTCGGGCTCCTGCCCGATCTCCGGGACGAGCTGGCGGTACACGACCTTGTCGTCGCGATCGACGACCACCACCGCGCGGGCGCAGATGCCCGCGAGCGGACCGTCCTGGAGGAGGACGCCGTAGTCCTTCGCGAACGCCTTGTCGCGCATGAGCGAGAGCGGGACGACGTTCTGGAGCCCCTCGGTCGTGCAGAACCGCTTCGCCGCGAAGGGCAGGTCGGCCGAGACGACGAGCACGACCGTGTCCGGGAGCTTCCCGGCGGACTCGTTGAACTTGCGGGTGGAGGTCGCGCAGGTCGGCGTGTCGAGGCTCGGGACGATGTTCAGGATCTTCTTCTTGCCCTTGTAGTCGGCGAGCGTGACGTCCTTGAGATCGCCGGCCGTGAGCTTGAAGTCCGGCGCCTTCGAGCCGACCGCCGGCAGATCGCCGTTCGTGTGGATCGGGTTTCCCTTGAGCGTCACCTGGGCCATGGTCTTTCCCCCGCGAGGACGTGCGATGTGGCTGCCCGAGTGGGCTGGAAATGTCCGCGCCAATGTAGCGAGACCGCCCGGCGCGATGCTCGCTTCGGGTGCGCCCCGCCCCGCGAGGGACCGAGCTCCGTCCGCCGGCTCAGACGCCGATCCCCGCGATGAGCGGTGACGGAGTCCCGGGGGCGGCGATCCAGAGCTGGTGCGCGGCGCGGGTGACCGCGACGTGGAGCCTGCGCCGGGCGTCCTCGTCGTCGGGGTAGGCGCGCGCCGACGCGTCGGGCACGACCACGTAGTCGAACTCGAGCCCCTTCACGCTCGCCACGTCGGTGAGATCCACCCCCGGCCGGAAGGTGAACGCGCCGTCGAGGGAGAGGCGCGCCTCGGGCAGGTCCGCGAGGAGCCGGTGGAGCGAGCGCGCCACCTCGGGCGCGTGCGCGACCACCGCCACCGACGCGCGCGGCTCGCGCTCGACGAGGTCGCGGATCGCCCCGGCGAGGAACAGGTGCGCGTGCGCCTCGGTCGGGAAAGTCGAAGCGCGAGACCGGCGCGCCCTCCTTGCCGGCGCGCGGGGGGGCGGCCGGGGCGATCGGGCCGAGGATGGCGTGCGCGACCTCGGCGATCGGGCGCGGACAGCGGTAGGTCGTCTCGAGCCGCACCGTCCCCGCCCGCGCCGCGCCGAGCGCGGCGAGCGCCTCGGGCCAGCCCGCGTACGACGAGAAGGTCTGCTGGCTCTCGTCGCCGGCGACGGTGACGCTGCGGCCCGACGAGCTGCCGCCCGAGCACGAACAGCTCGAACAGCGACACGTCCTCCGCCTCGTCCACGACGAGGTGCGCGATCTTCCGCCCCGCCGCCGCCGCCGGCGCGCGCCGCGAGGAAGAGCAGGATCGGGCAGGTCCTCGAGGTCCAGGGTGCCGGACAGCGCCTGTGGCGTGTCCTCGTCGATCGGCTTTCCGTCGAGCGCCTCGCGCCGGTCGGGGTCGATCGCCGGAGAGGTCCTCCGAGGGGGGCGCGAGCTGCAGGCGCGTGTGCCGGAGCGTCTCCTCGATGGCGGTGGTCGGGAAGCCCGCCCGCCGCGGCGGCGACGACCGCCTCGAGGAAGGCGCGGTCGACGAGGAGGTCGCCGAGCTCGCGCCGCAGCGGACCGAACGCGGCGCGCGCCACGGCGAGGCGCGGCCGCCGCCCGAGCGCCTCGTACAGCGCCGGGTGGCGCTTCAGTCGCGCGACGAGCGGCGGCGTCTCCTCGACGAGCCGCGGCGGCGGGACGCCGAACGCGCTCTGGAAGGAGCCGCGCGCCCAGGCGTCCACGGTCCGCACCTGCGCCCGGTCGAGGCCGAGCGGCTCGAGGAGCCGCGACCGCGAGCCGGGCGAGGCCGGTCTCCGGGACGACCACCTGCAGCCGGGACGGCTGGGAAGCGCCGGGGGTCCTCGAACGCGATCCGCGCGAGGCGGTGGAGCGCGACGGTCGTCTTGCCGCTCCCGGCGCTGCCGAGCACGAGCAGCGGCGTCTCGGCGGGGGCCGCGACCGCGGCGTACTGGTCCGCGTCGAGGAGGGCGGTCACGTCCGGCGCCGCCGCGCGGTCGCGCTCGCCCGCGCCGGTCCCGAGCGCCCCCGCCCGCGCGGCCGTTCCCTCGCCGCCGCCGAGCGCCGCCGCCGCGCCGCGCGCCGCGCGCCACGCTCCGCCCGGACCGCGCGCGAGCGCGACGCCGTCGGCGGCGATCCGGGCGAGCCCGGCGCGGTCGACGACGACGACGCGCCGGACCGCGACGACGCCGCGCGCCACCGCCCGGGGAACGGCTCCTCGAACTCCTCGCCCTCCCGGTAACGGTAGAAGAGCGACGCGATCGGCGCCCAGCGCCAGTCGACCACCCGGACGCCCGCCTCGCGGTCCACGAACGTGTGGCGTCCGAGCAGGTAGTCGCGCTCCTCCCCGGCCTCGCGGACGCGGAGGTGCGCGAAGTACGGGCGCCGCCGGGTCGGGGAGCTCGCCGGGGCGGACGCGCTCCATGACCGCGCGCACGACGCCCATCTCCTGGAACACGGTCGGCAGGTCCTTCGCGGTGGACTCGAGCGCCTCGTCGCGCAGCTCGCGCAGGCGTCCCGACGAGGTCGCCCTCGGCCCTCGCGCCGCGCCGCGCCGCGAGCGACGCCCGGACGCGCGCGAGGAGGGCCTCCTCTTCCGCGACGATCGCGCGCTCGCGCGGCGTGAGCGCCGCCGTCGGGCCGGCGGGCGTCGCCGCCTCTGTGGGATCTCGAGTCAAGCCGCGTCTCTTAAGCTCGCCCGCGGCCGGCCGCACGGCCGCCGTGCGGGTCGCGCATCCTAGCGCGCCGGGGTTGTTGGGGGGCGCCGCGCGGCGCTAATCTCCCGGCGTGGAACGCCCAGACCCGCGCGTCGCGCTACGTCAGGTCCTCAGGACCGGCGGGGCTCGGCGCTCGACGCGGTCGCGGTCGAGGAGCCGCTCGAGATCCGGGTGGACGGCGAGGCGGTCGCGACGACGATGCGCACGCCGGGGAACGACGCGGACCTCGCGCTCGGCTTCCTCTTCGCGGAGGGGATCATCGCCGGCGCCCGCGACGTCTCCTCGGTCGCCCACTGCGGCCGCCCCGACGAGGAGGGGTTCGGCAACGTGATCGACGTCCGGTCCGCCGCCGGCATCCACCTCGATCCGGAGCGGGTGCTCGACGGGCACCGCATGGCGCCGATCTCGTCCGCGTGCGGCGTCTGCGGGCGCCGCGCCATCGAGGGGCTCGCCGCGCGCATCCGCCCGGCGGACCTGACGCGCCGCGTCGCGACCGCCGTGCTGGTGTCCGCCGTGGAGGCCATCTCGCGCTCGCAGCCCGCCTTCGCGCGGACGGGCGGGCTCCACGCCGCGGTGCTCGTCGGTGACGACGGCGCCCTCCTCGCGGGCGCGGAGGACGTCGGGACGGCACAACGCCGTCGACAAGGTGGTCGGCGCGCTCGTGCGGGCCGGGCGGCTCGGGGCCGGCGCGGCGCCGGCCAGCGGGCCCGGCCGTGCTCGCGGTGAGCGGCCGGACCGGGCTTCGAGATCGTCCAGAAGGCGGCCGCGGCGTGCATCCCCGCGGTCGCGTCGATCTCCGCCCCGACCTCGCTCGCGGTGGACCTGGCGGCGGCCGCGGGGATCACGCTCGCGGGGTTCGTCCGGAATGGCGCGATGAACGTGTACGCCCACGCGGAACGGCTCGACCCTGCCGCCGCGCCCGTCGCGCCCTGATCTTCACCGCGCGTTCGAGGACGCCCGTCCGCCCGGCCGTTGCGCCTCCGCGGACGGGTTCGCAACCTCCACACGGGGGGACCAGACATGGCGAAGCTTCCCGTGCTCTCCGAGTGGCCCGTCCTGAGGCAGCTCCGCGCCGGGGACGCGGGCGGCCTGGGGGCGACGGCCGCGAGCCCGCGCACGCGGGACCTCGCGCCGAGGACGGCTTCGTCCGACCGCGTCGCCCGCTCGATCTGTCCGTACTGCGCGGTCGGCTGCGGGCAGCTCGTCCACGTGAAGGACGAGCGGATCACCGACATCGAGGGCGATCCGGACTCGCCAGTCTCCCAGGGCTGCCTCTGCCCGAAGGGCGCGGCGACCTTCCAGCTCGTCACCGGGTCGCACCGCGCCGAGGAAGTCCTCTACCGGCGGCCCGGCGGGACTCAGTGGGAGCGGATCCCGCTCGAGCGGGCGATGGAGATGGTGGCGCAGCGCGTCAAGCGGACGCGCGAGGAGACGTGGGAAGAGCGTGGAGCTCCCGACGCGCACCACCCCGCGGGACCGCTCCTGCGCCGGACCATGGGGATCGCGCACCTCGGCGGCGCGACGCTCGACAACGAGGAGAACTACCTCCTCAAGAAGCTCTACACCGCGCTCGGGATCCTGCAGGTCGAGAACCAGGCACGGATATGACACTCGTCCACGGTCCCCGGTCTGGGGATCTCGTTCGGGCGAGGCGGGGCGACGACGTTCCCCGGTGACCTGCAGAACTCCGACTGGATCGTCGTGCAGGGCTCCAACATGGCGGAGTGCCACCCGGTCGCGTTCCGCTGGGTGATGGAGGCGAAGAACCGCGGCGCGACCGTCATCCACGTGGACCCGCGCTTCACCCGGACGAGCGCGGTGTCGGACCTCCACGTCCCGATCCGGCCCGGGTCGGACATCGTCTTCCTCGGCGCGCTGGTGCGGTACGTCATCGAGCACGAGCGCTACTTCCGCGACTACGTCGTCCACTACACGAACGCCGCCACCCTCATCGACGAGCGATTCCAGGACGCGGAGGAGCTCGACGGCCTCTTCAGCGGTCTCGATCCCGAGACCGGCAAGTACGACTGGGACACCTGGTCGTACGCGGGCGTGCCCGGCATCATCCCGGCGACCGGCCACAAGCAGCTCGCGGCCGAGCCGAGCGCGGGGGGCGGCGAGGGCGAGCAGTCGGTCGAGAAGATGCTCTCGCGCCACCAGGACCCGACGCTGCAGCACCCGCGCTGCGTCTTCCAGCTCCTGAAGCGGCACTTCTCCCGCTACACGCCGGAGATGGTGGAGGAGGCCTGCGGGATCCCGCGAGCGCTCTTCCTGCAGGTCGCCGAGACGCTCAGCAAGAACTCGGGGCGCGAGCGGACCGGCGCCTTCTGCTACGCGGTCGGCTGGACGCAGCACACCGTCGGCGTCCAGTACATCCGCACCGCCGCCATCCTGCAGCTCCTGCTCGGGAACATCGGCCGGCCCGGGGGCGGGATCATGGCGCTCCGCGGCCACGCGTCGATCCAGGGCTCGACCGACATCCCGACGCTCTTCAACATCCTGCCGGGCTACCTGCCGATGCCGAACGCGATCCTGCCCGACCGCGGCCTCGCGCAGTACGTACGGAACAACGTCTCCCCGACGGGCTGGTGGAGCGAGTTCCCGAAGTACATCGTCTCGCTCCTCAAGGCGTACTTCGGCGACGCCGCGACGAAGGACAACGACTTCCTCTTCGACACGCTCCCGCGGCTGACCGGCGACCACTCGCACATGGCGACGGTCGCCGACATGGCGGACGGAAAGGTGAAGGGGTACATCGTCATCGGCGAGAACCCCACCGTCGGATCGATGCACGGGTCGCTGCATCGCAAGGCGATGCGGAAGCTCGACTGGCTCGTCGTCCGGGACTTCCAGCCCACCGAGACGGCGGAGTTCTGGCGCGTCGGCCCCGAGTACGACCGGGCCGAGGTCCGGCCCGAGGACGTCCAGACCGAGGTGTTCTTCTTCCCGGCCGCGACGCACACCGAGAAGAGCGGGTCGTTCACCAACACGCAGCGGCTGCTGCAGTGGCACGAGAAGGCGATCGAGCCGCGCGGCGACTGCCGCAGCGATCTCTGGTTCACCTACCACCTCGGGAAGAGGCTCCAGGCGCTGTACGCCGGCTCGTCCCTCGAGCGAGACCGCCCCGTCCAGGCGATGACCTGGGCCTACGGCGACCACGGCCCGCTCGCCGAGCCGTCCGCCGAGGCGGTCCTCTCGGAGGTGAGCGGCTACACGCTGCCGAAGGGCGAGCCGGTGCCCGGGTTCGCGGTGCTGAAGGATGACGGCTCGACCGCCTGTGGGTGCTGGATCTACTCGGGCTGCTTCAAGGACGGCGTGAACCAGACCGCGCGCCGGAGGTCCGGGCGCGAGCAGACCTGGGTCGCGCCGGAGTGGGGCTGGGCCTGGCCGATGAACCGGCGGCTGCTCTACAACCGCGCCTCGGCGGACCCGGACGGCAAGCCGTGGTCGGATCGGAAGAAGTACGTCTGGTGGGACGAGCAGCAGCGCAAGTGGGCGGGGCACGACGTGCCCGACTTCATCCTCGATCGACCGCCGTCGTACCGGCCGGGGAAGGACGCCCGCGGCACCGCGACCATCGGCGGGATCGATCCGTTCATCATGCAGGCGGACGGGAAGGGCTGGCTCTTCGCGCCGTCGGGGCTCCTCGACGGGCCGTTCCCCACGCACTACGAGCCGGAGGAGTCGTCGAGCGCGAACCCGCTCTACGCGCAGCAGTGCAATCCCACCCGGCTCGAGTGGCACCGGCGCGACAACCCCACCCACCGCGCCTTCGAGGACCCGCGCTTCCCGCACGTGCTCACGACGTACCGCCTCACCGAGCACCACACCGCGGGCGGGATGAGCCGGTGGCTGTCCTGGCTCTCGGAGCTGCAGCCGGAGATGTTCTGCGAGGTGTCGCAGGAGCTCGCGCGCGAAGTGGGGCTGCGCAACGGCGGCTGGGCCACCATCCGGACCGCGCGCGGCGAGATCGAGTGCCGCGTCCTCGTGTCCCGGCGGATGACGCCGCTCCGGATCCGCGGCCGCACGGTCCACGTCATCGGGCTGCCGTACCACTGGAGCTACCTCGGCCGCGTGCGGGGGGATCCCGCGAACGAGCTCATCGAGTTCGTCGCCGACCCGAACGTGCAGATCCAGGAGTCGAAGGCGCTCACCGGCGCGATCGTGCCCGGGCGCTCGTCGCGCGGGCGCCGCTCCGCCACCGACGGGACCTCGCTCCGGGATCCCGACGTCCCGGACGTGCTGCGCGATCGCCCCGCCGTCGCGGCGGGCCGTGCCCGCGGGGCGCCCACCCATTCGGAGAGGTGACCCTTGGACCGGAACCTTCCGAGCGATCACGTCGTCTCGAGCGCGCACGCGCAGGCCCTCGAGCGCCAGGGGCCGGGCGAGGCGGGGCGCCCGAGCTATGGCTTCTTCACCGACACGACGCTCTGCATCGGCTGCAAGGCCTGCGAGGTCGCCTGCAAGCAGTGGAACCAGCTCCCGGACGACGGCTTCACCTTCACCGGGATGAGCTACGACAACACCGGGCACCTCGGCGCCTCGACCTGGCGGCACGTCGCCTTCGTCGAGCGAGAGGCGCCGCTGCCCGGGCAGGGCAGCCCGCGCGACGGCGCCGCCGCCGCCGCCGCCCGGCCGTTCGCGGAGCTCTTCCCCTCCGGGCAGCCCGGCCCGACCTCGCTCCTCCGGGACATCTCGCCGTCGCACATCGAGACCCCCGTGCCGCTCGGCCCCACCGAGAAGGCGCTCGGGAAGTTCTCGTGGCTCATGATGAGCGACGTCTGCAAGCACTGCGAGCGCGCCGGCTGCCTCGAGGCGTGCCCGACCGGCGCGATCATGCGCACCGAGTTCGGCTCGGTGTACGTGCAGCCCGACGTGTGCAACGGCTGCGGTTACTGCGTCTCGGCCTGCCCGTTCGGCGTCGTGGACCGGCGGCAGGACGACGGCCGGGCCTGGAAGTGCACGCTCTGCTACGACCGGCAGAAGGGCGGGATGGTCCCGGCCTGCGCGAAGGCCTGCCCGACCGCGTCCATCCAGTTCGGCGAGCTCGGGGAGCTCCGCGCCCGCGCGCGGACGAGGGTCGAGCAGCTCCGGTCCCGCGGCGTCGAGCAGGCATACCTCTACGGCGCGGACGCGGCGAGCCAGCCCGGCACCGAGGGGCTCCACGCCTTCTTCCTGCTCTGCGACGAGCCGGAGGCCTACAACCTGCCGCCGGATCCGGTGGTGCCGACCGCGAAGATCGTCCGGAGCTGGTGGGCGATGGCGGCGGGGGTCCTGTCGCTCGCGGCGCTCGCGGCCGGCTCGGCGTTCTCGGCGAGGAACACGTGATGCGCACTCCCGATCCCACCTTCGAGGCGGAGCGGCGCCGCGACGGGCGCAACGTCGCGCCGGCCTTCGGCGCGCTGTCCGGGGAGGGCGCGCTCCAGCGCGTCCGCGCTCCGGAGCGCGGCGGCGACCTCGAGCGCGTCGTGCCGGAGGCAGTCCGCGAGGACGAGGCGGCGGAGGGCCGGAGCTACTACGGCCTCCCCTTGCTGAAGCAGCCGGTCTGGAAGTGGTTCATCCCCGCCTACTTCTTCACGGGCGGCCTCGCCGGGGCCTGCGCGGTGCTCGGCGCGGCGGCGCAGGCCGCGGGCGGGCGTGGCACCGCCGGGCTCGTCCGGCGCTGCCGCGTCGCCGCGACCGCAGGCGCCGCCGCGAGCGCGGTGCTCCTCGTCGCCGACCTCGGCCGCCCGGCGCGCTTCCTCTACATGCTCCGGGTGTTCCGGCCGACCTCGCCGATGAACATGGGGACCTGGATCCTCTCCGGCTTCGGCGGGCTCGCGGGCGTCGCGACGGTGCCTGCGGTCCTCCCCCGCGCTCCCCGCGCGCTCGCGCGCGCCGCCGATCTCGCCGGCTACGGGGCCGGGGTGCTCGGGCTGCCGCTCGTCGGCTACACCGGCGTGCTCGTCGCGAACACGGCGGTGCCCGTGTGGCAGGGGACGCGCAACACGCTGCCGATCCTGTTCGCCTTCTCGGGCGCCGTCTCGGCCGGCGCCCTCTTCCAGCTGTGGCCGGCGCGCCACGCCGGCGCGGAGATGGCGCGCCGCTTCGGCCGGCTCGCGAAGGGGGCCGAGCTCGCCGTCTCCTTCGCGCTCGACGCCGAGGCCGCCGCGCACGCGCCGCGGGTGGCCCGGCCGCTCCACCGCGGGCGTCTCCGGGGCCATGCTCCAGGCGGCGCGCGCCCTCGTCGCGGTCTCGCTCGCCCTCGACCTGTGGCCCGCCCGCCGGACCCGCCGCCGTCCTGGCGCCCGCCCGCGCGACACGATCGCGGGGGCGCTCGCCCTCGCCGGCACGCTCCTGCTGCGCTTCGGAGTGGTCGCCGCGGGACGCGCCTCGGCCCGCGACCCCCGCGCGAGCTTCGACATGCAGCGGCGCGGGCGCGGCGGCGCCGAGGAAGCTAAGAAGGAGGGGGTCGCGGAGATGCCGACGGTGCCGGGGGTGGACGCGACCGGTCAGGAGTCGTTCGATGCAGGCCCCGGCCTGTAGCGCCCCTCGTTCCTCCCTCGCCGACGCGCAGGGGCGCGCCATCTCGTACCTGCGCGTCGCCCTCACCGATCGCTGCAACTTCCGGTGCAGCTACTGCTCGCCGGCGGAGCACGAGGCGCCGGACGGTCTCCTCACCCGGGCCGAGCTCGGGCGCCTCTTCCGCCTCTTCGCCTCGCTCGGCGTCCGCCGCATCCGGCTCACGGGCGGGGAGCCGACGCTGCGGAAGGACGTCGTCGAGATCGTCGCGGACGCGGCCGCGACGCCGGGGATCGAGGACGTCGCGCTCACGACGAACGGTCACCGGCTCGACGCGCTCGTCGGGCCGCTCCGCGCCGCGGGGCTCGGTTCGCTCAACGTCTCGCTCGACACCCTCGTACGCGGCGCGGCTCCACGGCGTCTCCGGGCGCGGCGCGCGGCTCGAGCGGATCCTCGCCGGCATCGACGCCGCCGCCGGCCGGTTCCGCTCGCTCAAGCTCAACACCGTGGTGATGCGGGGGGTGAACGAGGACGAGCTGCCCGCGCTCGTGCGGCACGCGTGGGACCGGGGCGCCCTCCCCCGCTTCATCGAGCAGATGCCGTTCACCGGCGGCGAGGTGGTGCCGCTCACCGAGGTGCGGGCGCGGCTCGTCGCTGCCGGTTTCGCGCTCAGGCCCGACCCGTGGCGCGGCTGGGGACCGGCGCGCCACGTGCGCGCGACCGAGCCCGGCGGGCGCGAGGGGCTCGTCGGCCTCATCGGCGCGATGACCGAGAACTTCTGCGAGGACTGCAACCGGGCCCGGATCGCCGCCGACGGCGGCTTCCAGGTGTGCCTGGGCGGCGCGGAGCGGGTGTCGCTCCGCGATCTCATGCGCGGCGGGGCGCCGGACGGCGCGCTCGCCGGGGCGGTGCGCGGCGCGCTCCTCCGCAAGGCGCCGCGGCACCGGATGGACGACGCGGGGAGCGGGCTGGTACTGCTGCCGATGCGAGGCATCGGCGGCTAGGCCGGCCGGAGGGGGAACGATGTCGACGAATCGATGGGCGATCGCGGTCGCGGGGACGGTGGCGATGATCTGCCTCGGGACCGTCTACTCCTGGAGCCTCTTCACCCAGCCGCTCATCGCGGCGTTCGGATGGTCCAACACGACGACGACGTGGGCCTTCGCGCTCGCGATCTTCTTCCTCGGGGTCGGCGCGATCATCGGAGGGCGCTGGCAGGACCGGCGCGGTCCCCGGCCGGTCGCGATGACCGGGGTCATCCTGTGGGGGGTCGCGAACATCCTCGCCGGCCTCGGCACCCGCCAGCTCGGTGCGCCCTGGATCTACGTCACCTACGGGGTCCTCGGCGGCCTCGGCCTCGGCATGGGGTACGTGACCCCGGTCGCGGCGGTGACGAAGTGGTTCCCGGACAAGCGCGGCCTCGGCAGCGGCATGGTCGTGATGGGCTTCGGGCTCGGCGCCTTCATCTACAACAACCTCCTCAAGTCCATCCCGGCGTTCGCCGCGACCGCGGCCGAGGCGGGGAAGGTCATCGCCGCCCGCGCAGCGGGCACCGCCGGCGCGACGCTCTCGCCGGGCGCGGTCGGGACGATCATGTCCACGTTCATCTGGTCCGGCGTCGTGTTCGCGGTCCTCGGGGGGATCTGCGCCTCGTTCCTGCGGAACCCCGCCGCGGCGGCCGCTCCTGCCGCCGCTCCTCGAGCCGTGTCCGCCGCGACGCCCGCGGCCACTCCCATGACGGTGGGCGCGGCGCGCGCGGCGGCGGCGGCGGCGCAGCACGACTACCCGCCCTCCGAGGCGATGCGCACGCCGCAGTTCTGGGCGCTGTGGGGGATGCTCTTCCTCAACGTGACGGCCGGGATCCTGTTCATCTCGAACGCCGTGCCGATCATGCGCGAGCTGACGGGCGCCGCACCCGCCACCGCCCTCGCCGCGTACGGCTTCATCGCGGTGTTCAACGGGCTCGGGCGCTTCTTCTGGGGCGCGGTGTCGGACCGGATCGGCCGGAACTGGGCGTACCTCCTCATCTACGGGACGCAGGTGGTCATCTTCTTCGTCGTCGGCGGGGTGCACTCCCTGCCGCTCGTCATCGCGCTCTTCGCGGTGGTCCTCCTCGACTACGGCGGCGGGTTCGGCACGATGCCGTCGTTCACGGCGGACTACTTCGGCACGAAGTTCATGGGCGTGAACTACGGGTGGATCCTGCTCGCCTGGGGCGTCGGCGGCATCGTCGGACCGATCTTCGTCGCGATCGTGAAGGACCGCACCGGGACGTTCTCCGGCGCCCTCCCCGTCATCGCGATCATGCTGGTCGTCGCGATGATCTTGCCCATCGTGACGCACAAGCCGACGGAGCGCTCCGGCCCGTTCTACCGGGGGCTGCTCCGGCGGGCCCGGGTAGGGGCGTAGCTCCCGCTGCGGCGGAGGAGACCCGGGCGCGCGCGCCGTTCACCGGGACCACGATGGTGAAGACGCTCCCCTTCCCGACCTCGCTCGCGACCTCGATCTGCCAGCCGTGCGCGAGGACGAGCTTGCGGGTGATGAACAGGCCGAGCCCGAGCCCCTCCGCGTGCGCGGCGCTGGCCCGCGCCCGGTAGTAGCGCTCGAACAGGTGCGAGAGCTCTTCCGGCGGGATGCCCGGGCCGCGATCGGCGATCGAGAGGCGCAGGGCGGAGGGGGTCGCCTCGAGCGCGACCCGCACCTCGCTGTCCGCGAGCGAGTACTTGAGCGCGTTCGAGACGAGGTTCCCGAGGATCTGGTCGAGGCGGCCCTGATCGGCGAGCACCGCCGGGACCGGACCGGCCGCCTCGAGCCGGACCCGCTCCATGGCGAGCCCCCCCGCCATGCGATCTCGCCACGCGGCGAGGAACGCGCCGAGGTCCGTCGGCTCGAGCCGGAGCGCCAGGTTGCCCGACTCGAGGTGGGTGGCGTCCACCAGATCGCCGATGAGCCGCGTCATCCGCCCGGCGCTCGCCACGATCGCCTCCGCCCGGCGGCGCGCCTCGTCGTCGCCGTGGCGCCGCAGGAGCTCGGCCTGGCCGACGACGACATGGAGCGGTGTCCGCAGGTCGTGCGACACCATCTGCATGAGCGTCTCGCGCTCCTCCTGGAGCCGGCGGACGTGCGTGACGTCGCGCGCGATCCCCTCCACCGCGACCACCCGCCCCGCCGCGTCGCGCACGGGCGTGCTCCGGTGCTCGATCCAGATCGGCGTCCCGTCCTTGCGCACGCAGCGGACGGCGAGCGGCCCGGGAAGATCCGCTGCCCCCTCGAGCGCGCGCGAGAGCCGCTCGCGATCGTCGGGGTGGACGTACTCCAGCCCGAGCGCGGGGTTCGCGTAGTGTTCCTCCGGCGTGTACCCGACGATCCGCGTCGCGGCGGGGCTCACGTACTCGAACGCCCGGTCGGGGTGCAGCCGGCAGCGGTACACGAGATCCTGCGCGTTCTCCGCGAGGAGCCGGAAGCGCTCCTCGCTCTCGGCGAGCCGGCGGTTCACCTTCTCGAGCTGGCCGCGGCGCGCGGCGAGCCCCACCGCCATCGAGTGGAGGGCGCGCGCGACGCGGCGCACCTCGATCGGGCCCCGCAGCGCGAGCGCCAGGGCGGGCTCGCCGCCGTGCGCGAGCCGCCGCGCCTCGCCCTCGAGGACTTGCAGCGGCCCGGCGATGCGCCGGGCGACGAGCAGCGCGGCGCCGAGGCCCGCGAGCGCGACCGCGAGCAGCACCGCCGCTGCGAGGAGCGCCGAGCGCCGGACCGGAGCCATCGCCTCGTCGAACGGCCGGCTGGCGTGGGCGGCCCAGCCGATCGACGCGATCGGGACGATGGCGCCCACCCGGCGCTCGCCCGTGAGCGGGGACGAGAAGACGCCGAGCGCTTCTCCCCCGGCGAGCGCCCGCTGGACCCAGCGGTGCTCGCTCGTGCGGCGGCGCGCCGCCCAATCGAGGTCCTGCGGCGGCCGCATCGCGACGAGGGTGCCCGCCGAGTCGACGACGGACGTCCGGCCCGCCCCGGAGCGCCGCCCGAGCACCACGCCGAACGCCTCCGCGTCGACCGCCGCGGTCACGATGCCGGCGAGCGCCCCCGAGGCGTGCCGCAGCCCGCGCGCGACGATGAAGGTCGGGCGGCCGTCGACGACCGACCGCACCACCGGGCTGACCCGCCACTCGGCGCCACCCACGATCTCCTGGAAGTAGTCGCGCGCGTAGAACGACTTGCGAACGAGCTGGGGCTCGGTCGAGGCGACGACGACGCCGCGCGGATCGAGCCAGCTCATGTCGCGCACACCCGGGCCGTCGGCGCGGACCATCGTGAGACCGCGCTCGATCTCGGCGGGCGTGGCACCGTGCGCGACGAACGACACCCCGACCGCGAACTCCGTCCGGACGAGGCGGTCGACGAATGCCTCCGACGCTCTCGCGACGGAGCGGGCGAGCTCGGCGGACGCGCGCACCTCGGTGTCGCGCTGCTCGCGGTAGTCCCGGACCACCTCGAAGACGCCGAACAGCACGAGCGGCGTGAGCGCGAGCGCGAGCAGCGCGACGAGCGATCCGTGGATCGTCCGAGGCGGCAGGGGGAACCGGACGATGGGTCGCATCGAGGGTGGCTGTTAACGGCGGCGGTGACCGCGCGCCGCCCGCCGGCGGCGCTCCGCGCGAGCCCACGCGGGGCTCCGGGCGATCGTCCGTCCGGTCCTCAGGGCGCCTTCTGCCAAACGCGGATCCAGTCCACCTGCATGCCGGTCGTGGTCGTCGCGCGCGAGCCGTAGCCTCCGGGCGGCACGTTCCCGGCCCAGCCCCCGTCGTCGACCTCGCAGGTGAGCTGGAGCTCCTCGCTGCGATGCGAGATCGCTTCCGTGATCGTCCAGAGCGGGATGCCGTCCACGTAGAACGTGTAGCCGCTCTCCGTCCAGAGGACGCCGTAGGTGCGCCACGTCCCCTGCAGCGGCCCGCCCTCCGGTAGCCCCGCTATCTTTTGCCGGTTCTGCTTCTCCGGGCCGTAGCCGTCCCAGTTGATGTTGAGCGCCACCAGGTCCTTCAGCGCCGTCCAGCCGCCCTGGTCCGTCACCCGGTGCTCGACGACGTCGATCTCCACCCCCGCGCGGCCCGGGTCGCCCTTCGGCGCGCCGATGGTGGGGGACTGGAGCCAGAACGCGCACCACTCCCCCGGCGCGTCCTCGAAGCGGATGCGGGCCTCGAAGTAGCCGTAGGTCGCCTCGAGCTTCCCCTGCGTCGAGAGGAACCCGATGTGGTGCCCCGCCGCGTCGGTGTACGTCCTCAGGGTGAGGAGGCCGCCCTTCACCTCGACCGCGTCGCGCGTCATCTTCGCGTCGCCGCGGGTCCCCTCGAAGGCGGTCCAGCGCGTCGTATCGAGCGCCGACCCGGAGAACTCGTCGGACCAGGAGAGCACGTAACCGGCGGGCGGAAGCTGCGCCTGCTCGGACGGCGTGGCCTGCCCCTGCTCCTCGGGCGGCATGAGCCCGCAGGCCGCCGCCAGAGAGAACGCGAGCGCGAGCCCCGGCGCGCGCCGGCGCCACCCGATCTTCCCACCGTTCGCCGCCTCGACCGCCATGCCCTCTCCTAGAACCGCCAGTTCACGCCGAGCGACAGGATCCCGTTGCGCGCCTGCACGTTGGGTCCCCAGTCGTGGTAGGTGACGAAGATCCCGCCCGGCCGCCAGTCGGCCCACCCGAACCCCCACACGTACCGCAGCGCCGGGGTGCCGGGAGGGCCCGGGAAGACGCCTGGCAGCGTCCGCCCGATCCCGCCCATCGCGAACAGCTTGCCGAAGAAGGTGAGCGTGACCCGCGCGTCCGCGTACGGCCCCCCCGAGAACGGCACGGTCGCCGAGACGTACGTCCCGGCGCACAGCCACTCCGAGCAGAGCCGGGGGAGCTTGTAGCCGGCGTTCAGCTCCGCGCGCCGGAACCCCGGCGCGTCGTCGGGCCGCAGCGGCCCCCAGTTGTGCACCGTGACGGAGAAGGTCCGGTCGCGCCAGTCGTCGTAGCCGAACGCCCCAGAGCAGCCGGATCCGGTTCCCGCCCGGGGCGATCGTGGGCGCGAGCGGCGTCGCCTCGGCGCCGAGCCTGAGGAAGAGGCGGCGCCAGGGGAAGGCGGTGACGACCCCGCCCGCGCCCGGGCCCTCCGCCCCCCGGTAGTCGAGGAGGAGCGCGCCCTCGAGCCGCGCCCCGCTGCTCCCGCCCCGCGTTCCCGGCGTGGCGAGCGCGCCCACCCGCCCGGGAAGCGGCGTGACGTCGGCGCCGCCCGGCGGGAGGCGGACGCCCGTGCCCGATCCGGACCCCGCCCCGGAGCCCGGGTCGAGCGAGGTCGTCATCGTGCAGGCCCGCGCGCGACGCCCGGCCTGGGCGAGCCGTGCGCGCCAGGCGGGGACGTCGTCTCCCTTGCCGCCCGCGAGGAGCGGCCCGCGGCTCTGGAAGAGCACCGCCTCGAGCACGACGGCGTTCGTGTTCGCGCTGAGCGCGCCGTTCGTCCCGCCCCGCTCGTACCGCCCTCCGAACCAGCCGCGGTCCGGATCGCGGACGGAGGCGATCGCGTCGCGCAGCACGCGGGCGTACGAGTCCTGGGGGTGGAGCACCGCGAGCGCGAAGGCGGCCTTCGTCGAGAGCCCGCGGACCGCGCCGGCGTCCGCCCCGTCCGGCGCGACCGCGCGCCAGGGGGTCCCGTCCGCCCAGACGGCGCCGTACGCGAACCAGGGTGGCCGGTCCACGTGGTCCTCGGAGAGCGCGGTCACGACGCCGGTCGACTCGAACCGGCGCTTCTGCACGTCGAAGACCCGGGCCGCGAGCGGCGCCGCCTCCGGGTCGAGGCCGTGCTCGAGCGCGTCGAGCACCCACGGCTCCGTCGTCACCGCGTCGATGGCGCCGAAGCGCCGGAAGTCGCGGGCGTCGCGGGGCACGGGGACGCCGAGCACCTGCGCCTCCGCCGCGAACCGGTCGTAGCGACGCGCCCGCGACACGTCGAGCCCGAGGAGGCCGAACCCCTTCGCCGCGTACTGCTCGTACCCGAGCCGCCCCTCCTGCAGGTCGCGCAGCCGCCCGGCGCCATCGCCGTGGACGCCACGCAGCTCCCCCTCGCGCACCGCGCAGCCGGGCGTCCAGCGCGCGAGCGCCCGGAGGATCGGCTCGCGCAGCGCGGGGCGCAGGTCGCCGAGGAGCGCGAGCGCCGTGACGAGGCGGCCGAGGTCCACCGCCGAGAACCCGATGCCGCGCGGGGCGGCCCGGTTCTCGTAGTCGGTCATCGCCGCCGTCCGCGTGTCGTACGCCTTGTTCGGCAGGGCGCCGCCGAAGAGCGGCATCGTGGCGAGCGTCTCGAGGAGCGCCCGCATCCGCCGGTCGAGCTCCTCGTCCGTCACGATCCCGAGGGACCTCGCCGCGGACGCGGCGAGGATCGACGAGCCGAGGTCCCAGGCGGTCGTGCTCGGGTAGCCGTCCACGGAACGGACGAGCCCGGTCGCCTCGTCCGTGTTCCGCTCGAAGTAGCGCCACGCGATCCGCGCGGCCTCGAGGTCGCCGGCGGGCGGTCCCGCCGCGAGGAGCGCACCGAGCACGAGCGGGGTCACCGTCATCGGTTCGCCTCCAGGCGCGCGAACGTGGCGCGCGCGGCCAGCGGGCCGCGCACACGGTACGCGAGCGCCTCGAGCACCACCGCGTTCGTGCCGAGCGAGAGCGCGTGGTTCGGCTCGCCCGTGGCGTCGTAGCGCCCCGCCTCGATCCCCTCGCCCGGGACGATCCGCTCCGCGGCCGCCGCGAGCAGCGCGTCGGGGTAGCTCCCGGCGAAGAGGACGCCCCACGCGACGGCGGCCTTCGTCGAGAACGTGAACGCCCCAGGGGCCGGGACGCCGTCGGGCCCGACCGCGACCCAGCGCTCGTCGCCGTTCACGATCGCCGAGTACGAGAACCACGGCGGCCGGTCGAGCGCGTCCTCGGACGCGGAGATGAGGCGGCCGGTCGCCTCGGAGCGCCGTGCCTGGGCGCCGAGCACCGCGCGCGCGATCGGCAGCGTCACCGCGTCGTAGCCGTCCTCGAGCCCCGCGAGGATCCACGGCTCCGAGACGAGCGCCGCGTGGACCCCGCCGTGATCGCGCGGCCGCCGGTCGTCGTGCGGCACCGGCCGGCCCTCGACCGTCGTGAAGGCGAGGTGCGCGCGGGGATCCTGGAGCGGCCCGACCGGCACGCCCCAGCCGGCGAGGGCGCGCGCCGCGAGCTGCTCGTAGCCGAACCGGCCCTCCTGCCGGGCCTCCAGCGCGCCGTCCTCGCGGCGGGTCGTGCCGCGGAGGACCCCGCCCGCCTCGAGCTCGCGGAGGTCCCAGCGGGCGGTCGCGCGCCGCACGAGCGGCGCGAGCTCGGGGTGCCGCCAGGGGATGATGGAGAGCGGGACGAGCACCCGCGCGACGTCGAGGGCGGACCAGCCGATGCCGTCCGGCGCCGGGCGTCCGTCGTAGACCACCATCTCGAGCGTCCGCACGTCGTACGCCTTGTTGGGCAGGACCCCCTCGCAGAGCGGGAGCGCCTCGAGGCTGACCAGCGCGCGGGAGAGCCGGCGCGACGCGCCCGCGTCGGAGACGAGGCCGAGGTCGCTCGCGGCGAGCACCGCCATGAGCTGCGCCCCGAATCTCCCAGAGCGTCGTCACCGGGTGGCCCTTCACCGACGCGACGAGCCCGGTGCCCGGGTCCACGTTCCGCTCGAGGTACTCCCAGGCGGCCTGCGCGAGGGCGCGCTCGCCCGGCCCGAGCGGACCGCCGACCGGCCGGAGCGGCAGCGCGGCAGCCGGACCGGCCACGGCGTCGAACGAGGGCGCCGCCGCGGAGGCGACGTGGCGGTCCACCCCGCGCGCGACCGCGAAGGCGGCGGCGAGCCCGGCGAGGAAGGCGAGGTGCGAGCGGCCGGCGAGGAGCCCGCGGAGGAACGTCATGGGAGGGCCTCCCCGGCCGCGCGCGGCGAGAGCGCGGCCACCGCGAGCGGCGCGAGGCACCAGGCGTTGCGGAGGGTCCAGAAGACGTTCGCCGCGTAGGCCCCCGCGGCGCCCGGGGCGGCGAGGTCGAGCCGGAAGGCGCCCCACACGACGCCCGCGCCCATGACCGCGAGCAGGACGAGGTGCGGCGCGGCGAGCGCCGGCGCCCGGCGCCCGGCGCGCACCTTCGGGGTCACCGCGAACCGGAGGGGCCGTCGCAGGACGACGTGACCGAGCGCGCGCAGGTGCAGCCAGAACGACGCGACGTAGTACTGCTCCGCGCGCGCAGTCGGGACGCCCCACGTCCCCGCCCACATCGCGAGCCTGCTCGCGACGAGGAACGGGCCGACGTGCGCCCAGAACGCCGCGTCGAACGCCCGGACCGGCGGCGTCCCGGTGAAGAAGAAGACGAGCGGCGCGACGAGGAGCGGCACCGTCCAGAGGGGCGCGAGGTAGCCATAGACGGTCGTCGCGTACATGAGCCGCTGCCACCCCGAGAGCCCGCGGAGCCGGAGCGGGTTCTCGCGGAGCGCGATGTCGAGCGTGCCGCTCGCGTACTTGAACCGCTGGATGGTCCAGGCGAGGACGTCCTGGGGCGAGAGCATCCGGGTGAGCGGCCTCGGGTGATACACCGACCGCCAGCCGCGGCCCGCGTCGGCGTGGAGCACGAGGCTCGTGTAGAGGTCCTCCGACACGTGCAGCTCGAACGGAGCGAGATCGAGCCGGCGCGCCGCCTCGCTGGAGAGCACCGGGTGCAGGGTCTCGCGGAGCGACCGGTCCGCCACCTCGGCGACGATCGGCGCGACCGCGGCCTCCACGCGCCGCCCGAGCCGGCGGAGCGCCGCCTCCATGACCGCCTCGCGGCGGTGGACGCTGCCCGCGCCGCAGCAGAACGCGGCGTTGCACCAGTTCCGGCCGCGCTGCACGACGTCGAAGAACGCCCGCGCGTCCGAGCCGAGGGGGTCCGCCCCGACGGCGATCGGCCCGAGCGCGCGCTCGAGGAGCCGCCCTGCGGCGCGCCCCGGGCGCCCGAGCCGGGCGCGGCGGGCGAGCCACTCCGGGAACGGCGTCCCTGGCGCGAGGTCGTCGAAGCTCTGCGGCGTCTGCACCCAGGCGACGTCCGGATCGCGGAAGTACCCGAGCGTCTCCTCGAGCAGGGCCGGGAGCGGGCGCGTGTCGGCGTCGCAGATGACGAAGAGGTCACCGTCGGTGTGCTCGAGCGCGTTCTGGAGGTTCCCCGCCTTGTAGCCGTGGTTCGAGGGGCGGGTCAGGTACTCGACCCCTTCCTCGTGCGCCATCTCGCGCATCGCCGCGCGGCGCCCGTCGTCGAGGACGAGCACGCGGATCGCGATGGGGTGCGGGTACGAGAGCCCTCGGGTCGCCCGGACCGAGGACCGCACGAGCGCGACCGGCTCGTCGAACGTCGTGACGAGCACGTCCACCCGGAGCGGCCGATCCGCCGCGAGCGGCGCCGCGAGGATGTCGTTCACGGTGCGAGGCGGCGGGCGCGCCGGGACGTCCGCGATCCGCCAGATCGAGAGGAAGAAGAGGCCCGCGCCGATCCAGGCGAGCGTCTCCGCGGTGGCGACCACGATCGAGAAGCCGAGGGCGGCGGGGTTGAGCGACTCGGTCCAGCGCCACGCGAGGTACCAGCCGCCGAGCGCGAGCGCGGCGACCGCGAGCGACTGGAACGCGAACGCGCGGACCGCGCCCGGAGCCGCGGCGGGCGCCCCCGCGAAGGCGCGCTCCGGGGCCGGGCTCGTGGCACGGGCAGTGACCTCGGGCGGCGCCATCGTCATACGAGCAGCGGATGTCCGGCGCCGTCGAGCGGCCGGAGGACCTGGTCCATGCCGGTGCGCGCGAGCAGCGCCCGCACCGGCGGCTTCGCATGGGCGACCCACAGCTCCGCGCCGGGGCGCATCGCCTTCATCACCGAGACGAGCGCGGCGAGGCCCGACGCGTCCATCGTCGCGACGTGGACGAGGTCCACGACGACCGCGGCGTGGGCGCGCGCGGGGCCGACGAGCGCGTCTCGCAGCTCGAGCGCGACGGAGGCGTCGAGGCGCGCCGTGAGCGGGGTCGCGATGAGCCCGCGCTCGCTCTCCTGCAAGTGGACCTTCAGCATGGCGCGAACGCGAGCGTCCCCCGACCAGCAACTTACGGACGGGGGCCCTACCGGCAAGCGCGGGCCCGGCGCCCGTGGGCCGGTCGGGCGAGCGGACTTGCCGGACGCTCGGGCACCGGGGGCCCGCTCGCGGCAGCGCGCGCTGCCGTGGCTGCGCGCGGATCGTCCCGCTGCGGCGCGCTGCTCGCCCGACCCTCCCGCCCGGCTCCGGAGCTGGCGTCACTCCGCCCCGGTCGCGTTCGGCCTGGAGCCGCGCACCGCCCATGCACGCGCCGAGAGCCGAATCGAGCCGTCGGCCTCGATCGGCAGGGTGCTGCGGAGGCGCTCGCGCAGCGCGGTGCGCCGGTCCTCTGGGAGGGACCGTGTCTAACCACCGCCCGCGCGCTCGCGGTCGCCGCCGACTCTTCCGGGGGAACGGCAGGACCGCCCCCGCACGTTCGCACGCCCCCCGAGCGTGCTGTGCGGGCAGGCAAGTCGCGCGTCGGGTCGCTAGCGTTCGCGAGCGCCGGGATTCCTCGGTGCGCTTCCGGAGGTGGAACCCGACATGAACCTGATCGTGAAGGCACTGGCCGCGACGGCGGCCCTCGCCGTGCTGGCGAGCGCTCGCCCCGCGAGCGCGTGCGACGCGCAGCAGCAGAAGACGACCGTGACGAAGGCGGAGGAGAAGGCGCCGCCCCAGAAGCAGGCGAAGTCGAAGGAGAACGCGAAGGACGCGAAGGCGCAGCAGAAGCAGGAGAGCGCGGCCCAGGCGAAGAACGACGCCGGCCTGGCGCGCCCCGAGCAGCGGTGACCGACGCCCGCCGCCTCGAGCTGGCGAGCTTCATCGCCCCGGCTCGACGGCGGTCCTGTGGTCGGAGCCCCGGTCACCGCGAGGCTGACCGGGGCTCTCGTCTCTGCTCAGCGCGCCCGCCGCGCCTGGACCGGTGGCCCCTGCCGGAAGGTGTCGCACGCGTCGAGCGACGGCGTGTCGTACCCGCGGCGGAACCAGGTCGAGCGCTGCTCCGCGGTCCCGTGGGTGAAGCTCTCGGGGCGGACCCGCCCCGTCGTCGCGCGCTGGATGCGGTCGTCGCCGACCGCGGCGGCAGCGCGGAGCCCCTCCTCGATGTCGCCGGGATCGAGCCGTCCGCGCTCGCCGACGTCCCGCGCCCAGGCGCCCGCGAGGCAATCGGCCTGCAGCTCCATCCGGATCGAGAGCGCGTTGCGCGCTCCCGGGTTCTGCTCCTGGGCTGCGCGAACGCGCTCGGCGATGCCGAGGACGTTCTGGACGTGGTGCCCGACCTCGTGCGCGATGACGTACGCGTTCGCGAACTCGCCGGCAGCCCCGAAGCGCTGCGCGAGCTCGCGGTAGAAGCCGAGGTCGATGTAGACCTTCTGGTCGAGCGGGCAGTAGAAGGGGCCCATCGCAGAGGATGCGTCTCCGCAGCCCGACCGCGTGCCATCCCAGAACAGGACGAGCGTGGACGGCCTGAAGCGGTCGGGGAGCGCGCGCGCCCAGACCTCTTGCGCATCGTTGAACGACGCGATCGCGACGTCCTCCAGCTTCGCCTCGCCCGCCTTTCGCCGCTCGACGTGCTCCGCGGGCGCAGGCCCCGTGCCCTCGACCTCGGTGGAGGAGAGGAAGTCCCGACCGAAGATGAGGCCGAGCACCGCGAGGATGAGGGTGCCTCCCACCCCGAGCCCCGCCCCCATTCCCCCGAGCCCCCGACGATCCTCCACGTTCGAACGGTCCCGGTTCCCGAGGCGCATGCTTTCCCCCTCCCACGTTCTCGCGCAGAAGATGGCGATCGCGCGCGGCGGGCGCCCGGGCGGCGCGCCGCGCCGCGCCCCGGCGACGCGGTGGTCATGCGAGGCTGGGGTCCGGTCGACTGCTCTCCCGGCGGGGACGCCCGCGCGGGGCTCGACGGTCGCGTGCTGCGGTCCAGACAGGGAAGGTGCCCGCCTCGGTTCACCGCGTCTTCGAGCCGCCGTCCGTTCGCGTCGCGCCCGCGGGACCTCGCCGCCAGCCGCGGAAGGGGAGGTCGAGCAGAAACAGCAGCAAGAGCGCGACCGGCTCCGCGGCGAGCACGTAGAACGGCCATGGACCGAGCAGGTCGAGCAGCGTGCCGGAGGCCGGCTTCTCCCGCAGGTACATGTAGTTCGTGCCGAAGCGCGCGTCGAAGATCGCGACGAGCGCGGCGAAGGCGTTCACCCACAGGAACGCCCGCCACCACGCGCCGGGCCGCGGCCGGAGCGCGCCGGTGAGGGCGAGGAACAGGGCCGCCCCGACGACGACGCCGTGGGCGGCGAAGAACTTCGCGGAGCCCCAGGACACGGGCTCCGCGCCGACGTCGGGCGTCAGGAGCGCCATCCCCGACCCGGCGACGCCGAGGAACCAGGCGATCTCGAGCGGCCACGGGTGCGCGGAGACGAGCGCCCAGACGGTGACCCACGGGACGACGTCGCAGAGGTCGAGCGGGAGGCCGTGGGGCGGGTGGAGGGCGCCCGACCTCGCGGCGTGGACGTACCCGGCGAGCTCGACCCCGGCGAGCGCCGCCGCGAGGACGAGCCGGATGGGCCGGGCCGCGCCCGGCCGCCGCCGGACGAGGGCGGAGAGCACCCAGGCGGCGAGCGGGACCGCCACCAGGACCACGAGGTGGCCGGGGCCGAAGGTCGGGAAGGTCACCGCCCCGGCGGCTCCGGAGACGCCGCGCCGCGCACCGCCGAAGGTGCGTCGATCGCATCGATCGCCCCCTGCGCCTCGAGCCAGCTGCGGCTCTCGGAGACGACCCGCGCGAGCAGCTTCCGCTTGTCGCCGAGGCCGAGGTGATCCCCCTCGACCCAGACGATCTCGTGGGGCTCCGGCGTGAGCGCCGCGAACCGCTCGGCCGCCCCGCGCTCGATGAGCCGGTCGGTCGCCGCGCCGAGGACGAGGAAGCGGCCGCGCAGGTGCGGGAGGTGGTGTGAGGGCTCTACCGGTCGCAGGAGCAGGTCGGCGGCGCGGCCGAGGGCCGGGCGCAGCCACGCCGGACCGGCCTTCGGGTGTCCGGCGATGACGGCGCCGATCGGCGCGCCCGCGTAGCCGAGGACGGTCCAGCGGACCGCGAACCCGCGCTCTTGCGCGAGTCGCTGCGCCCCCGGGGCGACGAACGCGCCGAGCGAGAAGCCGAGGAGGCTCACGCGATCCGGGTCGGCCCAGGGCTGCGCGGCCGCCCAGGCGAGGATCGCGTCGACCTGGCCCGGGACCGACAGCACGTTGCGCCGGAACTCCGGGAGGCGGCGCACGATCTCCGGCACGCCGAGCTCGCGCGCGGGGAGCGGCCAGTCGAACCCGACGAAGGCGTTCGGGCCGAGCTCGGCGATCTCGGCGATCTCGCGGAGACTGCGCGACCCGTTCGCGAGCCCCCCGAGGACGACCACGAGCGGCAGGCGCCCCGGCGGCATGGGATCCGGAAGGCTCACGGCGAGGCGCACGCGCCCGACCGCCGCCGCGTGGAGGACGACCTCGTGCACGGTCCGCCCGGCCGAGGGCTCGCGCCGCTCGTCGACCGCGGTGACGCCCGACGGCGCGGCGCGAGGGAGCGCGGCGAGCGGGTCCTCCGACCCGAGCCAGGCGGCGACCGCGACGAGCGCGAGCGCGCCCACCAAGAACAGGGCCCCGAGCACGATCGCGGCGCGCCGCATCCCCGGTCGAGGTAGCCGGAGCCCGCGGGCGCCGCACGCGGAATCCGCTCCGCCGCCTCGTCCGTCGGCCCCGGGGGGCACACAGGGTCAGCCGATGCTCTGGCTCGACCGACGCGCCCGGCGCCTCGACTCCCTCTCCGAGGGGATCGGCGCTGCCGCCCGGGGAAGATCGGAATCTGGCGTGTGCGCGGAGCGGTCGCGCCCGGTCGTCGCACGGACCGCGTGCCCCGAGTCCTGCGGCGAGGTCCGCTCCCTCGCCGCCGGAGCGCAGCGGGACTGCTCCCCGCCGGCCGCGTAGACCCTGCAGATCAACGGCCGCCGCTCGTAGATCGAGCACCCGACCTCGGCGCCCGAGCGCTGCAGCGCGACGCAGTGCCCGCCCTCCATGCGCATGAACCGCTTGGTGCCCGAGAGGACGCCGAGGGACTCGACCAGCCCCGGCCCGAGCGTCGCCAGGTCCTCGTCGAAGATCTGGACGTAATCCCGGGGGCCGAAGCAGCAGCGCCCGCATGCGAGGCAGATGGACACGACCGTCCCTTTAGCACGCGACCGGCGATCCGTCGCCAGCCGCCGTCCGCTCCCTCGAGACACGAACGCCCGGCCCCTCGTGGCGGCCGGGCGTCGTGAGCGTCTATCGACCGCGGACCGCTACGGGGGCAGCACGGTGTCGCCGTACACGAGGTAGCGGTCGACGGACTGCGCCGCCTGCCGCCCCTCGCGGATCGCCCAGACGACGAGCGACTGGCCGCGCGACATGTCGCCCGGCGGCGAAGACGCCCGGGATGCTCGTCATCTTGTTCTCGTCGGTCCAGACGTTGCCGCGGTCGTCGAGCTTCACGCCGAGCTGCTGCAGCATCGGCTTCTCGGGCCCGACGAAGCCGAGGGCGAGGAGGACGAGGTCGGCCGGGATGGTCCGCTGCGTGCCCGCGACCTCCCTCGGCGCGAACCGGCCGTCCGGCCCCTTCGTCCACTCGACCTGCACGACCTCGAGCGCCTTCACGTTGCCCGCGCCGTCGTCCACGAACCGCTTCGTGAGGACCTGGAAGTCGCGCGGGTCCTTTCCCCAGAGCGCCTTCGCCTCCTCCTGGCCGTAGTCGGTCTTGAGCGTCTTCGGCCACTGCGGCCACGGGTTGTCCGCGGCGCGCTCGTCGGGCGGGCGGGCGAGGATCTCGAGCTGCACGACGTTCTTCGCGCCGTGGCGGATGGAGGTGCCGACGCAGTCGGTGCCGGTGTCGCCGCCGCCGATGACGACGACCGCCTTCCCCTTCGCCGAGATGTACTTCCCGTCGGCGTGCCTCGAGTCGAGGAGCGACTTCGTGTTGGCGGCGAGGAACTCCATCGCGAGGTGGATGCCCGCGAGCCCGCGCCCCTCGACCGGCAGGTCGCGCGCCTGGGTGGCGCCGCCGCAGAGCACGATCGAGTCGTACTCGTTCGCGATCCGCTCGGCCGGGATGTGCCGGCCGATCTCGGTCTCGGTGACGAAGCGGACGCCCTCGTCGGCGAGCTGCTTCACCCGCCGCTCGACGACCGCCTTGTCGAGCTTCATGTTCGGGATCCCGTACATGAGGAGCCCGCCGACGCGGTCCGCGCGCTCGAACACCGTGACGAGGTGGCCGGCGCGGTTGAGCTGCTGCGCGCAGGCGAGCCCCGCCGGCCCCGAGCCGACCACCGCCACGCGCTTGCCGGTCCGGACCGGCGGCGGCTGCGGCTTCACGAGCCCGGCGGCGAAGGCCCGGTCCACGATCTCCTGCTCGATGAGCTTGATCGTGACCGGCGGAGCGTTGATGCCGAGCGTGCAGCTCCCCTCGCACGGCGCGGGACACACCCGCCCGGTGAACTCCGGGAAGTTGTTCGTCTTGGCGAGGCGGATGTACGCCTCCTCCCACTGCCCGCGGTAGACGAGGTCGTTCCACTCCGGGATGAGGTTGTTCACCGGGCAGCCCATCGCCAGGCCGGCCACGATCTTGCCGGTGTGGCAGAACGGGATCCCGCAGTCCATGCAGCGGGCGCCCTGCTTGCGCAGGGTGTCCTCGCCGTACGGCGGGTGCTCCTCGCTCCAGTCCTTCACCCGCTCGAGCGGCGCGCGCTCGTGCTTCGCCTCGCGCGGGTACTCCACGAATCCGGTCGCCTTGCCCATGTGCTAGTTCCCGCCCACCCGCGCCTCGTCGCGCGCGTTCTGCTCGAAGGCCGCCATCTCCGCTTCGTCGTGGGAGAGCCCCTTCTCGCGCATCTTGCGCTGCGACTCCACCACCCGGCGGTAGTCGTGCGGCAGGACGCGGACGAACTTCGGCAGCTGCTCCGCCCAGCGCTCGAGGATCTGCTTCGCGTGCTGGCTCTGCGTCCACAGGACGTGCTTCTCGATCATGGCGCGGACGGCGAGCGCCTCCGCCGGGATCCTCGACGAGCGAGAGCACCGTGAGCCCCACCATCTCCTTGTTGCAGCGCGGGATGAACTGACCGTCGCTGTCGAGGACGTAGGCGACGCCGCCCGACATCCCGGCCGCGAAGTTCCGGCCCGTCGGGCCGAGCACCACCACCCGCCCGCCGGTCATGTACTCGCAGCCGTGATCGCCCATGCCCTCGACGACCGCGTGGAGGCCGGAGTTGCGGACGCAGAACCGCTCGCCGGCGAGCCCGCGGATGTACGCCTCGCCGGCGGTCGCGCCGTAGAACGCGACGTTGCCGACGATCATGTTCTCCTCCGGCACGAAGGTCGCCTCGCGCGGCGGGAACACCACGATCTTGCCGCCGGAGAGCCCCTTGCCGATGTAGTCGTTCGCGTCGCCCTCGAGGAGGAGCGTCATCCCCTTCGGGATGAAGGCGCCGAACGACTGGCCCGCCGAGCCCTTGAAGTGGAACTTGATCGTGTCCTCCGGCAGCCCGACCGCCCCGTAGCGGCGGGTGATCTCGGAGCCGGTCATCGTGCCGACGACCCGCATCGTGTTGCGGATGGGCAAGGACGCCTGCACCGGCTTGCACTCCTCGATCGCCGGCTTCGCGAGGTCGAGCAGGGTCGTCGCGTCGAGCGTCCGCTCGATGCCGTGGTCCTGCGGGATCTGGCAGGTCCGCCCGTAGTGCTTCGGCACGGTCGGCTTGAAGAGGATGCGGGAGAAGTCGAGGTTCCGCGCCTTCCAGTGGTCCACCGCCCGCCGCATCTCGATCCGCTCGGAGCGGCCGACCATCTCGTCGATGGTGCGGTACCCGAGCTCGGCCATGTACTCCCGGACCTCCTGCGCGATGAAGCGCATGAAGTTCACGACGTGCGCCGGGTCGCCGGTGAAGAGGGCCCGGAGCTTCGGGTCCTGCGTCGCGACCCCCACCGGGCAGGTGTTGAGGTGGCAGGCGCGCATCATCACGCAGCCGAGCACGACGAGCGGCGCGGTCGCGAAGCCGAACTCCTCGGCGCCGAGCAGCGCGCCGACGACCACGTCGCGGCCGGTCTTGAGCTGGCCGTCCACCTCGACGGTGATGCGCGACCGCAGGTCGTTCATCACGAGCACCTGGTGCGTCTCGGCGAGGCCGAGCTCCCAGGGGATGCCGGCGTGCTTGATCG
Organism: uncultured delta proteobacterium; assembly: GCA_963736795.1. Classification (GTDB taxonomy): domain Bacteria; phylum Myxococcota; class Myxococcia; order Myxococcales; family Anaeromyxobacteraceae; genus Anaeromyxobacter. The sequence continues at coordinate 289,796 of CAVTRF010000016.1, forward strand.
AGGTGAGCGGCGAGGCGCCGGTGCCGCCGTCGTGCCCCGAGATGAGCACCACGTCGGCGTGCGCCTTCGCGACGCCGGCGGCGATGGTGCCGACCCCGACCTCGGCGACGAGCTTCACCGAGACGCGCGCGCGGTGGTTCGCGTTCTTGAGGTCGTGGATGAGCTGCGCGAGGTCCTCGATCGAGTAGATGTCGTGGTGCGGCGGCGGGCTGATGAGCCCCACCCCCGGCGTCGCGTGGCGCGTCTTCGCGATCCACGGGTACACCTTCGAGCCGGGCAGCTGGCCGCCCTCGCCGGGCTTCGCCCCCTGCGCCATCTTGATCTGCAGCTCGCGGGCGTTCACGAGGTACTCGCTCGTCACGCCGAAGCGCCCCGAGGCGACCTGCTTGATCGCCGAGTTCTTCGAGTCGCCGTTCTTCTCCTTCAGGTAGCGGGCGGGGTCCTCGCCGCCCTCGCCGGTGTTCGACTTGCCGCCGATCCGGTTCATGGCGACGGCGAGCGACTCGTGCGCCTCCTTCGAGATCGAGCCGTAGCTCATCGCGCCGGTCTTGAAGCGGCGCACGATCGACTCGACCGGCTCGACCTCGTCGATCGAGACGGGCTTCATCCCCGGCACGAGGTCCATGAGGCCGCGCAGCGTGCACAGGTTCTTCGACTGCTTGTCGACGAGCGCCGTGTACTCCTTGAAGAGCGCGTAGCTCCCGGTCCGGCAGGCGTACTGGAGCTTGTGGACCGTCTCCGGGTTGAAGAGGTGGTACTCGCCGGTCGCGCGGTACTTGTACTGGCCGCCGGCGGGCAGGCTCGTGTGGACGATGGGCCGCTTCGGCGGGAAGCCGCGCTCGTTGCGGAGCCGCGCCTCCTTCGCGACGACGTCGATCCCGACGCCGCCGACGCGCGTCGCGGTCCAGGTGAAGTACTCGTCGATGAAGTCCTGGTTCAGCCCGACCGCCTCGAACACCTGGGCGCCGTGGTAGCTCTGGATCGTCGAGATCCCCATCTTGGAGATCACCTTCACGATCCCCTTGTTCACCGCCTTCACGTACTTCTTCTCGGCGTCCTCCGCCGGGCCGGGGATGAGCCCGAGCCTCACCTGGTCGTGGATGGTCTCGAAGGCGAGGTACGGGTTCACCGCCGACGCGCCGTAGCCGACGACCAGCGCGAAGTGGTGGACCTCGCGCGGCTCGCCCGACTCGAGGACGAGGCCGATGCGGGTCCGGGTCCCCTCGCGGATGAGGTGGTGGTGCACCGCCGCGACCGCGAGGAGCGACGGGATCGGCGCGTCGTCCGCGTCGTGACCGCGGTCCGAGAGGACGATGATGTTGTAGCCCTCCGCGATGCACTCGGAGGCCTTGAAGCGCAGGTCCTCGAGCGCCTTGCGGAGCGCCGCGCCGCCGCCGCTCGCGCGGAACAGGATGGGCAGCGTGATGGTCTTCAGCCCCCGCGACGCCTGGCCGCCGTCGCAGCCGCGGATCTTCTCGAGCTCCTCGTTGCGGAGCATCGGGGTCGGCAGCGACAGCTGGCGGCAGGACTCGGGGGCGGGCTCGAGGAGGTTCCCCTCCGGCCCGACCGCGGTCTCGACCGCCATGATGATCTCCTCGCGGATGGCGTCGACCGGAGGGTTCGTCACCTGCGCGAAGAGCTGCTTGAAGTAGGCGAAGAGCGGCTGCGGCTTCTCCGACAGCACCGCGAGCGGCGTGTCGGTGCCCATCGACCCGAGCGGCTCGGTGCCGTCGGTCGCCATGGGCGTGATGAGCACCTTCACGTCCTCCTCGGTGTAGCCGAACACCTCCTGGCGCCGGAGCACGGTCTCGTGATCGGGCTCGTGGACGAGGGGCGGCTTGCCGAGGTGCCGCAGCGGGACCGAGTAGCGCTCGAGCCACTCGCGGTACGGGTGCTGCTTCGCGATCCGCTCCTTCAGGTCCTCGTCCGCGACGATCCGGCCCTCGGAGGTGTCGACGAGGAACATGCGGCCTGGCTGCAGCCGGCCCTTGTGCTGCACCTGCTCCGGCGGGACGTCGAGGACGCCCACCTCCGACGCCATCACGACGAGCCCGTCCTTCGTGACGTAGTAGCGGGAGGGCCGCAGGCCGTTCCGGTCGAGCACCGCGCCGACGCGGATCCCGTCGGTGAACGCGATCGAGGCGGGGCCGTCCCACGGCTCCATCAGGCAGGAGTGGAACTCGTAGAACGCCTTCTTCGCCGGGCTCATCGACTCGTGCCGGTTCCACGGCTCCGGCACCATCATCATCATCGCGTGGGGCAGCTCGCGCCCGGACAGGGTGAGCAGCTCGAGGACGTTGTCGAACATCCCCGAGTCCGAGCCCTCGCTGTCGACCACGGTGAGGATCTTCTGGAGGTCGTCGCCGAACAGCGACGACCTCATCATCGACTGCCGCGCGTGCATCCAGTTCACGTTGCCGCGCAGCGTGTTGATCTCGCCGTTGTGCGAGATGTAGCGGTACGGGTGGGCGCGCGACCACGACGGGAACGTGTTCGTCGAGAACCGCGAGTGGACCATCCCGATGGCGGAGAGGACCTGCGGGTTCGAGAGGTCGAGGTAGAAGTCGCGCAGCTGGGGCGCGTTCAGCATCCCCTTGTAGACGATGGTCTTGTGGGAGAGCGACGGGACGTAGAAGTGCGTGCGTCCCGGGATGGCCGAGCGCGAGACCTTCTTCTCGACGAGCCGGCGGATCACGTAGAGCTTCCGCTCGAAGCTCATCGCGTCGGGGCAGTTCGAGCCGCGGCCGACGAAGACCTGCCGGATCACCGGCTGGGACGCCCGCGCCGTCGGGCCGAGCGTCGAGTTGTCGGTCGGGACGTCGCGCCAGCCGAGGAGCGTCTGCCCCTCCTCGCGGACGACCTCGTCGAAGATCTTCACGCAGGCGGCGCGCCCGGCCTCGTTCGGCGGCAGGAACACCATGCCCGCCGCCCAGTGGCCCGGCTTCTGCGGCAGCGCGAGGCCGAGCTTCTCCGCCTCCGCCCGCAGGAAGGCGTGCGGCGTCTGGAGGAGGATGCCCGCGCCGTCGCCGGTGTTCTTCTCCGCGCCGACCGCGCCGCGGTGCTCGAGGTTCACGAGGACGGTGAGCGCCTTCGCCACGATGTCGTGCGAGGCGCGCCCCTTCACGTCCACGACGAAGCCGAAGCCGCAGGCGTCGTGCTCGTGCTGGGGGTCGTACAGGCCCTGCTTCTCGGGATACCCGGTCTCGATCATCTCGCCTTCGTCCTTCAGGAACGACGGTTCCACTCCGGGGCGGGCGGCCCGCCCGGAGGTCGTACGCGCTGGATGTAGGCTCGGGAATGCCGCTGCGCCGTCGAACGGTCGGCCTCGGTCCGGCTCTCCAGCCCCGCGCCCGGCGCGATCCAGGCGCGTGTGCCGCTCTTCCATATGAGACGGGTCAGTTTCATGGAAACGTGCCCGTCCGTCAAGCACGCGGAACTGCGTGGTAATTGTGCACCATGCCCGGTTTGCGGGCAGCGGCGCGTCCTCGGCTTCGGGGTCTACGCGAGGCGCTCGGAGCCGTCGGAAATGGGCGCGGCTCGGGCTTCCGCGAGCCGGCGCGGGGCGGCGCGGGCGGCATCGTCGCCGCCCGAGCGCTCCCGCGACGATTCGCCGGCACGACGCCGCCCACCCAGGCGGCGAGACGTGAGAGAAGGAGCCCGGCGCATCCCCTTCCGCGGGAAGGGGGCCGGCAGGTCGTTCGTTCAACATGACGCTGGGCACGGGTTTCCGCCCCGAGCGCAGCGTTTGCGCCGTATCGACCTGAATCGCTTTTCCTGCGGGGTTCGGGGCCGGTAGCGCCCGCCGGTTGTCTCAGATCACGCGGATTTACCGTGGTACCGGGGGGCACAGACCTTGCTCCCCCGCCCGCGGAACGGAGGTCACACTCTTGAATTCGACTGCTTCGCCCGCCGCCGCGCCCCCGCGGACGCCGCCCGCTCCGCCGCCCGCTCCGACGACGTCGGTCGCCGAGCGCGAGGTGCGACTCACCTCGTACCTCGTCGTCGGCGCGCTGCTCATCGGCCTCGTCCTGCAGGTCTGGATCCCGCCGGGTGGCCTGACGCTCGTCGCCGCCGCGTTCCTCGCGAGCATGGTCGTGTTCGCCCTCGGCTTCGTCGTCCGGGGCCGGCTGCGCGAGACGATCGCCGGGTTCCGGTTCATCGGGACGCTGCTGTTCGTGCTCGCGGTGATGGCGATGCTCGGCACGCTCATCCTGCAGATGAAGCCGGCCGGGTTCTACCTGACGCGCTACGGCGTCGTCGGCCGGCTCATCGTCGCGCTGCGCTTCGACGACATCTTCCACGGGCTGCCGTTCGCGCTCCTCATGGCGCTCTTCGGCGCCTCGATCTTCGCGTCGGCGACGCTGCGGCTGCCGCTCAAGATGCGGAGCGCCGGCTTCTTCATCGTCCACGTCGGCCTCATGACCTCGCTCGCCGGCGCCGCGGCCTCCGCGACGCTCGCGCTGCGCGGCCGCATCGACCTGCACACCGGCGGCGAGACCGCGACCCACGTGCGCGTCATGAAGGCGAGCCAGCCGACCGGCGAGCTCGCGGCGCTCGGGTTCGATCTCCGGCTCGACCGCTTCGAGGCGCCGGCGTACGAGTCCGAGTTCCGCGTCGGCTACTACGAGCAGTCGGAGGTCACGGACGAGCACGGCACCCACGCGCAGTGGAAGCTCAAGGCGAGCTTCGACCCGGACGACGCGAAGCACCGGCTCCCCAGCGGCGACTCGTTCCGGCTGAAGGGCGTCTACCCCGACTTCCGCCCCACCCCGAACCCGGCGACGCAGCAGGTGGAGTACGGCACCGCCTCGCAGCAGTGGCGGAACCCGGCGGTCGCCCTCGAGGTCCACACCCAGGGCCTGCCGAAGGAGCAGCTCCTCCTCGCCTCGCGGCCCTCCCCGGTGTTCCTCTCCGCGACCCGCGCCCTCGTCTTCGAGAAGCGGGGCGAGGAGAAGCGCGCGTACATCTCGAACGTCAGCGCCATGAAGGGCGCGGACCGGGTGCAGGCCGTCGTCTCGGTGAACGAGCCGTTCACGTTCAACGGCTGGACGCTCTACCAGGTGAACTACAATCCGGAGGACCCGACCTACTCCGGTCTCGACGCGGTGTACGACCCGGGCGTCTTCTGGGTCTTCACCGGGTTCGCGCTCATCTGCGCCGGGGTCTTCTTCATGTTCTACCTGGAGCCGCGCCTGAAGAAGTCGGCGAAGGCGCCCGCCGCCGTCGCGGCCTGATCGAGGAGAGAACCGCACATGCTCCAGTACGTCCTCGCCGAGCACCCGATCTTCGTCGCGACCGGCGCGCTCTACGCCGCCTCGGTCGCCTTCTACGCCGCCGCCTGGCGCTCCACGAAGGAGCTCGTCGGCCGCGCCGCGACCGCCTTCATGATGGCGGCGCTCGTCCTCAACATCGGCATCATCGGCCAGCGCTGGGTCGAGGCCGGGCGCGCGCCGTTCAAGTCGCTGTTCGAGTCGCTCGTCTTCTTCGCCCTCTGCATCGCGCTCGTGTACGTCTTCTTCGAGTTCATCTACCGCACGCGCGTGTTCGGCGTGCCGGCGATGCTGCTCGCGCTCGGTTGCCTCGTGTACGCGCTCGCCAAGTGGGACGCGGAGATCGTGAAGCTGCCGCCGGCGCTCCAGTCGCCCTGGTTCGTGCCGCACGTGATGGTCTACTTCGTCGGCTACGCGGCGGTGACGATCGCCTTCGTGCTCGCGGCGATCCAGCTCGCCGCGCCGCGCGTCCCGATCGTGCAGCGGCTCCTCACCATGAAGGCCGGCACGATCATGACCGGCAAGCCGCTCGACGTGGAGACGATGTCCTACGAGCTCGTCCGCTTCGGGTTCGCGCTCCTCACCATCGGCCTCCTCGTCGGCTCGGTCTGGGCGAAGAGCGCGTGGGGCGACTTCTGGGTGTGGGATCCGAAGGAGAACTGGTCGCTCGTCACCTGGCTCATCTACGGCGGCTACCTGCACCTGCGCCGCGTCCGCGGCTGGCGCGGCGAGAAGGGCGCCTGGCTCCTCATCATCGGCTTCGCGGTCGTGATGTTCACGTACCTCGGGATGCACCTCCTGCCGACGGCGGAGGAGAGCGCGCACGTGTACTCGGGCGAGTAGCGGTCCCCCGCGCGCTCGGAGAGAAGGGCCGTCTCGCGCGAGCGCGGGGCGGCCCTCGTCGTCTCTGGAGCCGCCGCCGCGCCGAACGGACGGGACGGGACGGCCCGTCCTACTTCTGCAGCTCCGGCACGCCGTCCGCGCGTCTGCCCGATCCGCCGCTCCGGTACTCCTTCAGCCGGTACTGGATCTTGCGGATGGAGACGCCGAGCACCTCGGAGGCGCGCGCGGTGGACCCGCCGCACTGGTCGAGGGTGCGGAGGATCGCCTCGCGCTCGATCTCGAAGAGCGTCGCGCCCGGGATGAGGGCGGAGGCGGTGCTCTCGTCCGGGCGCGCGCCGTGGAGGACCGGGGCGAGGTCGTCGGCGGTGATCTCGTGCCCGACCGCGGAGCCGACGGCGCGCTCGACGATGTTCCCGAGCTCGCGCACGTTCCCCGGCCACTCGTACGCGAAGAGCGCGGAGAGCGTGCCCGGCGTGACGCCGGTGATCTCCTTCCCGGCGGCGCGGGCGTAGGTGCCGATGAAGTGCGAGACGAGCGCCGGGATGTCGCCCTTGCGCGCGCGGAGCGGCGGGAGCGCGACGGCGACGACGTTGAGGCGGTAGTAGAGGTCGTCGCGGAAGCGTCCGGCGCGGACCTCCTCGGCCAGGTCGCGCATCGAGCCGGCCACGACCCGGACGTCGACGTGCACGGTGTCCCGGCCGCCGAGCCGCTCGAAGTCGCCCTGCTGCAGGACCCGCAGCAGCTTCACCTGCACGGAGGGCGGCATCCGCGCCACCTCGTGCAGGTACAGCGTCCCGCCGTTCGCCTCCTCGAAGCGGCCGATGCGGCGCTCCTCCGCCTCGGCGTGGGCGCCCCGCTCGTGCCCGAAGAGCTCGGACTCGATGAGCACCTCCGAGAGGGCCGCGCAGTTCACCCGCACGAAGGGCCGATCGCGCCGCGGCGACGCCTCGTGGAGCGCCTGGGCGACGTGGGCCTTCCCGGTGCCGGGCTCGCCGTGGAGCGAGGACCGTCGCCTTGGTGGGGGCGACGCGCTTCACGACCTCGACGATCGCCTGCAGCTCGGGGGCGGCGCCGACGAGCGCCAGGCGCTTGCGGATCGTGTCGCGGAGCGCCGCGCCGTCCTTGCGCAGGGCGCGCTTCTCGAGCGCCTTCTCGAGCACGAGCAGGACCTGCCCGGGGTCGAGCGGGCGCACGACGTAGCTGTCCGCGCCGGCGCGGAGCGCGGCGAGCGCGCCGTCGAGCCGGTCGGGCGCGGTCGAGACCACGACGGCGGCGTCCGACCTGAGATCGCGCAGGCGGGCGACCATCCCGGCGGCCTCCCCGTCCGGCAGGGCGGCATCGACGAGCACCGCGGCGGGCTGGAAGCTCGGGACGAGCGCGAGGGCGCCTCCGGCAGAGGAGGACTCGACCGCGTCGAAGCCGCCTTCGCACAGCGCGGCACGGATCGTGGCGCCGTCGAGTGGGTTCGGATCGATGATGAGGATGCGTTCGCGCTTCATTTCCGTCCGTGGCGCGTAGCAAGCGCCATACCCGGGTTCGGCGCACCGCGGCGTGCACGAATTGCGCGCCCGCGGCGGGCCCCGCGCGCCTGCCGTCCGGTGATTAGCAGCCAAGCCTGCGCGCCGCCAAGCCTTTCGTTGGAAATTCGGCGGGCGAGCGCCCGGAAGGCGCGCGCCGGGCGTGCGCCTCGCTTCGACTGCGGGTGACCGCCTCCCGGTCAGCGCGGGAGCACCCCGCGACGCGCCGTACGTGGTCGGACGCAAGGGTAGCGCGTGGCTTGCGCGCGCGACCGAGCGAGCTTACGACCGGCGCATGGAACGGACCTGGCTCGACGGCCGGATCGCGCTCGTGCAGGGAGACCTCACGCGCCTCGCGGTGGACGCCATCGTGAACGCCGCCAACACCTCGCTGCTCGGCGGCGGCGGCGTGGACGGCGCGATCCATCGCGCCGCCGGCCCGGAGCTGCTCGCCGAGTGCCGGACGCTCGGCGGCGCTCGGACCGGCGAGGCGAAGCTGACCGGCGGCTACCGGCTCCCGGCGCGGCACGTCATCCACGCGGTCGGACCGGTCTGGCGCGGCGGCACGGCGGGTGAGGACGAGGCGCTCGCGAGCTGCTACCGGAGCGCGCTCCGGCTCGCCGCCGGCGCGGGGCTGCGCTCCGTCGCGTTCCCCGCCATCTCGACCGGCGTCTACGGCTTCCCGCTCGAGCGCGCGACCCGGATCGCGGTCGCGGAGGTGCGGCGGGAGCTCGAGGCGGCTCCGGAGCTCGAGCGGGTCGTCTTCTGCTGCTTCTCGCCCGCGGACCGCGCCGTCTACGAGTCGGTCCTCGATGACCTAGCCGGCTGAGCTACCTCCGCTCCCCCAGCGGCCGCACCGGCGGCGCGTCCGCGCCCCCGAACGGGAGCGCGCCCTCGGAGCCGGGCGGGTTCGCGAGCGGGAACCGGGTCGCGTTGTCGAGGAGCGTCAGCCCGACGAGCAGCGACACGAACACGAGCGACGTCACGAAGACGAGCCGGTTCGGCCCGGACTGATCCCACAGGTGCATGAAGAACAGCGCGACGAGCGTCCCCTTCGCCGAGGCGATGGCGAGGGCGACGACGACCCCCCACCCGCCGGGGATGTGGAGCCGCGAGAGGCCGTAGGTGAGGAACGTGAAGGCGAGGAGCGCAACCCAGACCACCGCGTAGCGGCCGACGTGCGAGTGGCCGTGCGCGCCGGAGGTGGCGTCGGCTCGCGAGGCGTTCGGGTCGGCCATGGGCGGTCCTAGATGAGGTAGATGAGCGGGAACACGAAGATCCAGATGAGGTCCACGAGGTGCCAGTAGAGCCCGGCGAGCTCGACCGGCACGTGGTAGCCGGCGGTGAACGCGCCGCGCCCGGCGCGGACGCCGACCACGATGAGCACGGTCATGCCGATGACGACGTGGATGCCGTGGAGCCCGGTGATGAGGAAGTAGAGGGTGAAGAAGAGCGACGCGCCGGGCCCGCGCACCCCCTCGTACGTGTAGAACCGGCCCGGGAGCTGCCCCTCCTGGAAGTGGTGCGAGTACTCCACCGCCTTGAAGCCGAGGAACGTGAGGGCGAGCAGCACCGAGATGCCGAAGAAGAGCATCGTCCCGCGGCCGTCTCCGCGCGTCGCCCGGTGGAGCCCCATCGCCACCGTGAACGAGCTCGTCACGAGGACGATCGTGTTCACGAGGCCGATCCAGGTCTCGATGTGCCGGCTCGCCTGCGCGAACGCCTCGGCGAAGAGGAAGCGGTACACGCCGTACGCGGCGAAGAGCGCGGTGAAGAGCAGGACCTCGGTCGCGAGGAACAGCCACATGCCGAGGCGGGCGGCGTGGGCCTGCTTCTCCAGGCTCTCGAAGTGGTGCGCGAGCGGCGAGCGGGTCGCTTCAGCGTGCATGCGTCGGCTCCCCTGCCAGGGGCGCTGGCTCGCGCGGCGTCGCCGTACTCGTGCGGCCCGTGGGTGTAGACCGGCGTCGTCTCGTAGTTCTCGGGTGGCGGCGGCGACGGCGTGTCCCACTCGAACCCGCGCGAGCGCCACGGGTTCGGCCCCGACGCCGGCCCCCACCGGAGCGAGATGAGCAGGTAGACGAGGATGAGCACGAACCCGGCGGCGAGGACCGACGCGCCGGCGGTGGACGCCACGTTGAGCGGCCAGAACCGCTCCGGGTACGAGAAGTAGCGGCGCGGCATCCCCTCGTTCCCGAGCAGGAACTGCGGGATGAAGGTGAAGTTGAAGCCGAGGATGACGAGCACCGCGCCGACGAGCCCCCAGCCCTCGGGGTACGTCTTCCCGGTCATCTTCGGGAACCAGTAGTGGAGCGCGGCGAGGAACGCCATCATCGTCCCGCCCACCATGATGAAGTGGAAGTGGGCGACGACGAAGTAGGTGTCCTGCCAGTGGATGTCGAGCGACACCGTCGCGAGCGCGATGCCGGTCATCCCGCCGAACACGAGGAAGAAGAGGAAGCCGACGAAGTAGGCGAACGGCGTCTTGAACGAGATGGAGCCCCTGTAGAGCGTCGCCGTCCAGTTGAAGACCTTGATGGCGGTGAAGATGCCGACGAACATCGAGAGGATGCCGAAGATGCCGGAGTCCCACGGCGACTGGCCGGACGTGAAGAGGTGGTGGCCCCAGGTGAAGAACCCGACGAACGCGATGCCGAGCGAGGAGTAGGCGACCGCCTTGTAGCCGAAGATGTTCTTGTGGGCGAAGGCGCAGACGACCTCGGAGATCACCGCCATCGCCGGCAGCACCATGATGTAGACGGCGGGGTGCGAGTAGAACCAGAAGAAGTGCTGGAACAGCACCGGGTCGCCGCCGCGCGCCGGATCGAAGATGCCCCAGCCGAAGCTGTGCTCGACGAAGACGAGCAGGAGCGTCATCCCGAGGACGGGGGTCGCGAGGATCTGGATGACGCTCGTCGCGTAGATCGACCAGACGAAGAGCGGCAGCCGCCCCCAGTGCAGCCCGGGCGCCCGCATCGTGTGGGTCGTCACGATGAAGTTGAGGCCGGTGAGGATCGACGAGAAGCCGAGGACGAACGCGCCGAGCAGGATGGGCGCGACCTTCGTCACGGTGGTCGTCGAGTAGGGCGTGTAGAAGGTCCAGCCGGTGTCCGCGCCGCCGTGGACCATCCCGTAGAGCGCGATCGCCGCGCCGAGCAGGTACAGGTAGAAGCTGAGGAGGTTCAGCCTCGGGAACGCCACGTCCTTCGCGCCGAGCATGAGCGGCAGGAGGAAGTTGCCGAAGCCGCTCGGGATGGCGGGGATCATGAAGAGGAAGATCATGACCACGCCGTGGAGCGTGAACATCCGGTTGTACGTCATCGCGTCCATGATCGTCGGGCCGGGCGTGAGGAGCTCGATCCGGATGAGGAGCGCGAAGAGGCCGCCGAGGAAGAGCGAGACCGTGGTGGCGATGAGGAACATCACCCCGATGCGCTTGTGGTCCCGGGTGAGCAGCCACGACCGCAGCCCGGTGTCGGGCGCGTTCAGGTAGGTCCGCTGCACGAGCGGCGCTTCACTTGCGGGGGATGGACTCATAGGCCGGGCCCTCCGACGGCCCGGAGCGAACGGCCGCGCTCCCGAGCGACTTGATGTACTCGACGATCGCCGCAACCTCGGGGGGCGAGAGCCTGCCCTGGAACGTCGGCATCACGTTCTGGTACCCGGCGACCAGGTCCGCGGAGGGGTCCATCATCGACTTCGTGAGGTAGCCCTCGTCGGCGACGACGGCCTTGCCGTCCCGCAGCTTCTCGCTCTTGCCGTAGAGGTCGGCGAAGGTCGGCCCGATGTGGCGCGTCCCGTCCACGGTGTGGCACTTCAGGCAGCCCTGCTCGGCGGCGATGCGCCGCCCCTCCTCGACGAGGCTCGACCCGGGCCGCACGCCCTCCCCCGGCACCGGCGCGGCGTCCGCCGCGAGGGCGAGCCCGCGGCGCTGCTGCGCGACCCACTCGTCGAACTCGGCCGCCGGCATCGCCACGAGCTCGCCGAGCATCGACGAGTGGCCGAGGCCGCAGTACTCCGCGCAGAAGATCTCGTACCGGCCTGGCTTCTCGACGGTGAACCAGATCTGCGTGTAGCGCCCGGGGAGCGCGTCCTGCTTGATGCGCAGCGCCGGGACGAAGAAGGAGTGGATGACGTCGCGCGAGGTGATGAGCAGCCGCACCGGGCGCCCGACCGGCACGCGCAGCGAGTCGAGCGAGCTCGGGCCACCGGGGTAGGCGAACTTCCACATCCACTTCTTCCCCTGGACGTACACGTCCATCGCGCCCTGCGGCGGGCGCGAGAGGTCCACGTACTGCCTGAAGCCGATGGCGAACCAGAGGAGGAAGAGCGAGAGCGGGACGCCGATGAAGAGGAGCTCGTGCACGAGCCGGGGCTCGACGTGCGGGGTCGGATCGGTGTCCGAGCGGCGCCGGTACTTCACGAAGAAGAAGAGCGCCGTCGCGAACACGCCGGTCGCCGCGATCATCGTCGTCGTGATGACGAAGATGTGGAGGCCGTCCACGCGGCGCGCGTAGTCGCTCGCCTGTTCGGGCAGGAACAGCATTCTGCGGAGCAGGTCGTTCATGGGGTGGCCCTCGCCCGGGTGCGCCGCTCGCGCCAGACCATCGTCGTGATGAGTCCGGCGAGCCCGAGGAGCACCGCCAGCCCGCCGGCGCGGACGAACCCGAGCGCGTACGGCTCGTACTTCCGGGAGGCGGGGTCGTACCGGTAGCAGGTGAGGAGGAAGCGGTCGAAGCTCGTCCCGACCTTCCCGTCCGCCGCCTCGACGAGCGCGAGCCGCAGGTCCTTCGGCGGGTACTCGATGCCGTACAGGTAGCGCGAGACCTTCCCGTCCGGCGTCAGGACGAAGATGGCCGCCATGTGCGCCCACTCGCCCGAGACCTCGTCGCGCTTGAAGTAGAAGCCGGCGGCGTCCGAGAGGCGCCGGGTCTGCTCGGCGGCCCCGACGAGGAACGGCCAGTCGGGCCCGGCGTCGGTGCGCCCCATCGACTGGAGGTACCCGCGCCGCCGCTCCGCCCCCTGGATTGGCTTCTCGTCCGCGTCGAACGAGACGGTGACCGCCTGGTAGTCCTTCCCGAGCTCGAGCCCGTTCTCGCGCATGGCCTTCGCCATGCCGGAGAGGATGAGCCCGCAGAGCATCGGGCACTCGTAGTAGACGAGCGCGAGCACGACCGGGCGCCGCCCGTCGAAGGCGCTCCCGAAGCGGTACGGGCGGCCGTTCCCGTCCTCGAGCACGACGTCGAGCGGCACCTGGTTGCCGAGCTTCTCCTCGATCCGGACGTCCTCGAGCGCGAGCGGGGTGAGGTCGGTCGGGGGGCGCCGCCGCCGCGGTCCTTCGAGCGCCAGAACTGGGCGCGCGCCGGCGTCGCCGCGGCGAGCGCGGCGGCCACGAGGGCGAGGGCGGCGGCACGGCGGGTGGTCACGGCTGGGCCTCCGGCGTCGAGGACGGCGGCGCGCCGACGCGCGGGCGGACGCCCTGCGCGGAGAGCTCCATGGCGCGGTCGATCGGGATGCGGACGACCCCCGCCTTGCGGTCCACCCAGCCGTACGATCCGAGGCGCTCGCGCTGCGCGTCGCGGTCGCGCAGGCCCCGCGTCGAGAGCTCGAACAGCTGCTGCTCGACGAGCGCGATCTTGGATTGGCCGAGCTCCTGCGGGATGGGGAGCGGCGGGCGGTCACCCTGCTTCACGCGCAGGTAACGAGATCGTCACCCACGAGGCGAGGAAGAACACGACGAGGGCGCCGACCCCGACCGCGACGATGGGGCCGGGCGAGACCCGGTCCTCCTCGGAGCGGGCGTGGCCCGGGTCGTGGCCGGGGGGGTGACCCTCGGCGGCGCGGCCGGTCTGATCGGTGGGGCGGTCGGTCATGGCGGCAGGTACCTGAGCGAGTCGTCGAGGTACGGATCGCGGAGCGGCACCGCGGCCACCCCGTGCATCCGGAAGAGCGTGAAGGCGATCGCGATGCCCCCGACGCCGAGCAGCGCGGTGAGGTCCCAGAGGGACGGGCGCGGCCCCGCCTCGTCGAGGCGCGGCATGATCACCCAGTACAGGTCGATCCAGTGGACGACGAGCAGCCAGGCGGCGACGAAGGAGAGCCGGCGCGGGTCGCGCTTGAGCGGCCGAGACAGGAGCAGGAAGAAGGGCACCAGGAACTGGAACACCGCGAGGAACGCGCCGATCCAGAGCCAGCCGCCGTTCGTCCGCAGGACGTACCAGGGCACCTCCTCCGGGATGTTCGCGATCCAGATGAGCATGAACTGCGAGAAGGCGACGTACGCCCAGAAGGCGACGAACGAGAGGAGGAACTTCCCGAGCGAGTGGAAGTGCTCAGCGTTGAGGTGGGCGCCGAACTGGGTCGGGTCGTCGCGCGTCGCGGTCGCGGCGATGATGGTGACCGCGAAGGCGGCCATGAAGCTGCCCGCGAACCAGTAGACGCCGAAGATGGTCGAGAAGAAGCGCGGGTCGAGCGACATCATCCAGTCGAACGCCGCGAAGCTCATGGTGAGCGCGAGGAACGGCAGGGACCCCGCCCCGAGCCGCCGCTGCCAGCGGGTCAGGGTGAGCCCGCCCTCGCGGTCCTGCCGCACCGACCAGGTGCGGAGCAGGTGCGCGACGCCGATCCAGACCGCGAAGTAGAGGACCGCGCGCTCGAGGAAGAACCGGACGTTCAGGTACGGCTGCTTGTGCTCGACGAGGTGGCGCAGCTCGCCCTCGAGCGCGCCGGGGTTCACCCACGGGAAGAGGTGGCCCATCCCGGCGACGACGGGGAGGAAGAGGACGACGAAGACGGGCAGCGAGGCCGGGACCGACTCGAGGAACCGGCGGAGGACGACCGACCACCTCGCGCTCGAGGCGTGGAGCGCGCCGAGCAGGATGAGCGCGCCGAGCGCGATCCCGAGCCAGTACACGAACGCGACGAGGTACGAGTAGAGGACCCGGCGCGGATCGCCCACGAGGCCGCCGATGAGCGTGAGCGCGAGGCCGCCGGCGCCGACGGCGCCGGCGAGGTTGCGGGCGCGCACGCCTCCTTCCCACGGGCCGAGTGTCATCTCCCCTCCTGCTCGAGCTTGCCGCGGACGTCGGGCGGGACCTGGTCCACCGTCGCGTACTGGCTGAGCTGCAGCGCGCGCACGTAGGCGACGACCGCCCAGCGGTCCTCGACCGAGAGCTCCGCGGCGTAGGAGGGCATGAGGCCGAACCCCTCGGAGATCACCCGGAAGACGTGCCCGTCCGGCACGTCGCGGAAGGCGTGCAGCGAGGGCGGGCGCCGCAGCGACATGTTGAGCGCGACCTGGCTCTCGCCGTCGCCGAGGAGCCCATGGCAGGTGGCGCAGGTCACCTCGAAGCGGCCGCGGCCGCGCGCGAGCAGCTTCGCGTCGACCGGCAGCGGCGCGATCGCGACCGCCTTGCCGTCGGGGCCGAGGCCGGTCCGCACCTCCTCGGGCGGGAGCACCCCGTAGGGCACCGTCCCGGCGGGCGGCGCGCGCATCCCGAGGCCGTCGGCGTAGTACGGGCTCGAGCGGTACGGCTTGACCTTCTGCTGCCGCTGCATCGGGTCGAGGCGCGGGCACGCGGTGAGCGCGAGCGCGAGCGGCAGGAGCGCGAGGCGGGCCCTCATCTCGACTCCTCCGGCACGATTGAGATGGACCGCGCGCCGAGGCGCCGGAGGTCGCCGGCGACCTCGTCCGCCTCGGTCCGGCCGACCGCCGCCGAGAGCCACAGCCCGTCGATCGACGCGGAGCGGAACGCCTCGACCTCGAACACCGGGTGGTGGACGCGCGGGAAGCGGAAGTAGCCGAAGAGCAGGCCGAGGAAGATCCCGAGCGAGGCGAACAGGACCCCGAGCTCGAAGGTGACCGGGATGAAGGCGGGCGCGCTGTGCGGCGGCCGGTTGCCGACGTTGAGCGGCCAGGCCACCCCGACCGTCCACCACTGGAGCAGGTAGCCCGAGACCGCGCCGACGACGCCCATCACGAGGGTGAGGAGCGGCACCGTGGAGCGCCGCAGGCCGAGCGCCTCCTCGGCGCCGTGGAGCGGGTACGGCGAGTGGAGGTCGAGCCCCGAGATCCCCTTCGCGCGCAGCGCGCGGGCCGCGTCGAGCAGGGCCTCCTCCTCCACGAACTCGGCGAGGACGTAGCTCGTCATGCGCCCTCCGCGCCCGCGGCCTTCGCCGCCACGTGGTGGTCCTCGTGCTCGAGGTCCTTGCGCAGCTCCTTCACCTCGGAGATCGGGATCGCCGGGATGAAGCGCAGGAACAGCATGAACAGCACGCCGAAGGTGGCCATCGAGCCGAAGAGGAGGCCCCAGTCCACCCAGGTCGGCGAGTAGTTCGCCCACGAGGAGGGGACGAAGTCGCGCGTCAGCGAGACCGCGATGATGACGAACCGCTCCGCCCACATCCCGATGTTCACGAGGATCGAGACGAGGAACAGGACGGCGATGTTCGTGCGCGCCCGCGGGAACCACAGGATCTGCGGCGCGACGACGTTGCAGAACATCTGCATCGCGAAGACGAGCCGGTACGCGCCGAAGGCCCGGTTCGTGAACGCGAACCACTCGTTCGCGCTCCCGGAGTACCAGGCGATGAACCACTCCATCGCGTAGCCGTAGGAGACCATGAGCCCGGTCGCGAGGATGACCTTCGCCATGTTGTCGAGGTGGCGCAGGGTGACCACGTGCTCGAACCGGAACGCCTTCCGGGCCGGGATCATGAGCGTGAGCACCATCGCGAACCCGCTGAAGATCGCGCCGGCGACGAAGTAGGGCGGGAAGATGGTCGTGTGCCAGCCCGGCAGCTGCGAGATGGCGAAGTCGAAGGACACGATGGTGTGGACCGAGACGACGAGCGGCGTCGAGAGCCCGGCGAGGAGCAGGTAGCCGACCCGCCAGTGCTGCCAGTGCCGGGCCGACCCGCGCCAGCCGAACGACAGGATCCCGTAGACGACCCGGCGGGTCCGGTCCTTCGCCGCGTCGCGCAGCGTCGCGAGGTCCGGGATGAGCCCCGTGTACCAGAAGAGGAACGAGACCGTGAAGTACGTCGAGATCGCGAAGACGTCCCAGGGGAGCGCGCTCTTGAAGTTCGGCCAGAGCTGGGTCGTCGCCGGGTACGGGATGAGCCACCAGAAGAGCCACGGCCGGCCGAGGTGGATGATCGGGTACATGCCCGCCATCGCCACCGCGAACAGCGTCATCGCCTCGGCGAAGCGGTTGATCGAGGTGCGCCACTTCTGCTGGAAGAGGAGGAGGATCGCGCTGATGAGCGTGCCGGCGTGGCCGATGCCGATCCACCAGACGAAGTTGGTGATGTCGAACGCCCACGCGACCGGGATG
Source organism: uncultured delta proteobacterium (assembly GCA_963736795.1). Lineage (GTDB taxonomy): Bacteria > Myxococcota > Myxococcia > Myxococcales > Anaeromyxobacteraceae > Anaeromyxobacter. Next base: position 306,758 of record CAVTRF010000016.1, read on the forward strand.
TTGTTCCCCCACACCCCGATGCCGACGAAGAGCGTCTGGTACAGGCAGAGGAGCCAGAACCCCATCCCGCCCATGAGGACGAGCAGGAGCAGCGCCCACCCCTTGCGCATGGGCTCGAGCACCGGCCGCAGCAGGCTCTCCGTGAGCGCGCGATCGTCGGGGCGGCCGACGAGGACGGGAGCGCTCTCGAGCGGATCGCCGGGGATCGTCTTCGGGACGGTCGTGCTCATGCGAGCTCGGGGTTGGGGTTCCGCAGCTTGACGAGGTAGGCGGTGCGCGGGCGGGTGCCGAGCTCGTGGAGGAGCTCGTACGCGCGCGCGTCGCCGTGCTTGCGAGCGACGTTCGAGGTCTGGTCGTTCAGGTTGCCGAAGACGATCGCCTCGGCCGGGCAGGCCTGCGCGCAGGCGGGGACGACCTCGTTCGGGCCGATCTTCCGCCCCTCGATCGCGCGCCGACAGCCGCGTCCGCTCGATCCGCTGGGTGCAGTAGGTGCACTTCTCCATGACGCCGCGCGCGCGGACCGTGACGTCCGGGTTCATGAGCATCTGGAGCGTCGGCGCCACCTCGCCGCGGTAGTCGAACCAGTTGAAGCGGCGGACCTTGTACGGGCAGTTGTTCGAGCAGTAGCGGGTCCCGACGCAGCGGTTGTAGACCATCTCGTTCAGCCCCTCGTCGGAGTGGACGGTCGCGTTCACGGGGCAGACGTACTCGCAGGGCGCCGCCTCGCAGTGGACGCAGGCGAGCGGCTGCGAGACCGACTCCGGGTCCTCGGCGGTGCCGGTGAAGTACCGGTCCACCCGGAGCCAGTGCATCTCGCGGCTGCGGAGGACGCCCTCCTTCCCGACGACCGGGATGTTGTTCTCCGCCTGGCAGGCGAGGGTGCACGCGCCGCACCCGATGCAGCGCGAGAGGTCGATCGCCATGCCCCAGCGGTAGTCCTGCTTCGAGTAGTCCACCGGCTTCAGGATGGTCGCCTGCGCTCCGCGGAGCGTGTCGAGCTCCGCCTGCGCGTGCGGCAGCTCGGCGGCGTCCATCCCGAGCGCGATGGCCCGACCGTCCATCGTGAAGTGACCCTGGGTGACGCCGAGGTCCACCTTCCGTCCGGCCGCCCGCACGGCGAGCCCCGCCGCGATCCAGGGCGCCTCGGACGTGCGGAGCGCGTAGGCGTCGAACTGCACGCCGCCGCGACCGACCTCGCCCGGGACGCCCTGGCCGTAACCGAGCGGGAGCGTCACCGCGTCGTCGGCGTGGCCGGGGACGACGAGCACCGGCGCCTGGACCGAGCGGCCGGAGAGCGTGAGCGCCGCGACGTCGCCCGACTCGAGGCCGAGCCGCTTCGCGGTCGCCGGGCGAGAGGAGCGCCGCCGCGTCCCAGGTGAGCTTCGTGATGGGGTGCGGGAGCTCGGCGAGCCAGGCGTTCTCGAGGTGGCGGCCGTCGTGCACCTTGTAGTCGGGCACGAAGTTCGCCTCGAGGCCGCCGGAGGGACCGGCCGCGGGCGGCGGGAGGGCGCGGACCGCCTGGGCGACCTTCGCGAGGTCCACCTTCGGCGTCTCCGGGGGCGCGGCGGAGCCCGCGACCACCCCGGCGGCGAGCCACTCGTCCCAGCGGCGGTCGAACGGATCGGGCTTGAGCGCCCGGTTCGTGTCGGGCGGGTTCGCCGAGGCGCTCGGGCCGACGGGCGAGGGCGACGGTGGGCCGAAGCCCGCGCGCGCGCGCCAGCCGTCGCGGACGATCCGCCACCCGCCGCGCGTCCCCTCGTCGAGGAAGGCGGCGAGCAGCTCCACCTCCGAGACCGTCTCGTGGAGCGGGGCGATGAGCGGCTGGACGATGGCGGCGGTCCCGTCGCGCGAGCGCAGATCGCCCCACGCCTCCAGGGGATGGCTCGCCGCGACCCGCAGCGCGGCCGCGCGAACCGTCTCGTCGTCGCGCAGGGCGAGCACGATCGAGCGGGGCGCCTTGCGGAAGGCGCGGCGCAGGTCGAGGTCGGCCGGCGCGGTGTGGAGCGGGTTCCAGGCGGTGACGACGAGCGTGTCCACCTGACCCGCGTCGAGCTCCTTCACGAGCGCGGCGAGCCGCCCCGGGCCCGCGTCGGGGTCGACGAGCGGGCTCGGGCGGTAGAGCACGGTCTTCCCCGCGTTGCCGAGCGCGTCGTTGAGCGCCGCCGCGAGCGCGTGGACCGCCGCGGGCTGGCGCAGCCCGGCCGCGACGAGCGATCGTCCGCGCGCGGACGCGAGGTCCTTCGCCACCGCCGGCGCCGCCTTCGCGCGCTCGCCCTCCGCGGGCGCGCGCCGAGCGGCGCGAGCTGCGGGAGACCGTGGCGCGCGGCGAGCTCGGCCGCGACCGCGCGCGCGAACCCGGCCACCTCCGCCGACCGCATGCGGAAGCGGTGGTCGGCCATCCCGCCGGTGATGCTGTACGCCGCCTCGGCCACGTAGAGCCGGTTCATCCGCGGCGGCTCGCGGCGCGCCGCGAACTCCGCCGCCTGGCGCAGCGGCTCGCCGTCCAGCGCGAGGAGGTCGGCGTCGAGGGAGAGGATGACGTCCGCCTCGGCGAGGAGGAAGGTCGGCGCGAGCGGGCGTCCGAGCGCCATCGCCGCCCCGGCGAGCGCGGCGTCGGCGCCGGCCGCCGACCATGCGTCGAAGCGGGCCTTCGGGAACCGCGCGAGGATCCGCCGGCGCAGCTCGCCGAGCGTCGGCGAGGTGGTGGGCTCGACGAGGAACCGCAGGCGCGCGCCGCCGTCCGGGGCGTGCTCCTCCGCGACGCGGGCGAGCTCGGCGAAGAGCCCCGCCGTCCCGAAGTTCCGGCCTTTCCCGGCGAAGCCGGAGAGGCGGGCGGGGTCGTAGAGCTCGAGCGGGGTCGCCTGGAGGATGGCGTCCGTGCCGCCCCGGCTCGCCGGGTGCGCGCGGTTCCCCTCGAGCTTCGTCGGCCGCCCCTCCCAGCTCGTCACGACGACGCCCACCGCGTAGCCGTCCCGGGCGACCGCGGTCGCGTAGGCGGACGGGATCGACGGGGAGACCGAGCGCGGCTGCGCGACGTAGGAGACGACGTTCTCGCGCGGCGGCTTGCAGGCGCCGAGGCCGGCGAGCGCCGCGGACGTGCCGAGGACCTGCAGGAAGCTGCGGCGGGAGAGCCCGTCCGGCGCCTCCGCGGCGCCCTCCGGGAACTCGTCCTTCGCCGCGGCGGGGCCTCGCTCGCGCTCCTCGAGCGTGCGCCAGCTCCGCGCCTGGAGGCTGCTCTTCTGACCGTAGATCGGGAGGCCTAGCGGTGGCATGTGTAGCAGCTCGTGCGCGGTTTGACGTCGTGCTTCCTCGCCAGCTCCTGGCCGAGCGCGACGGGGTCGCCCTCCGGCTTCCAGCTCATGTTCGTGACCTCCTCCGGCGGGCGGAGGCGCGGGTACGGGTTGCGGTGGCAGTCGAGGCACCAGCCCATGCTGAGCGGCTGCACCTGCTCGATCGCGGCCATCTGGTCGACGCGGCCGTGGCACTCGACGCACCCGACCCCCTTGTTCACGTGGATCGCGTGGTTGAAGTAGACGAAGTCGGGGAGCTTGTGGACGCGCACCCACGGGATCGGCTTGCCCGAGAACCAGCTCGCGCGCACGACGTCGAGGAGCCGCGACTTGTTCCAGACCTGCGAGTGGCAGTTCAGGCAGAGGCCGGTGGGCGGGATGCCGGCGCTCGGCCCGCGCTCCACGGTCTGGTGGCAGTAGCGGCAGTCGACGAGGTCGTCCTGCACGTGGTGGCGGTGGTCGAACTGGATCGGCTGCTCGACCTGATCCTGCTGGCCGGTGCCGTAGGGGATCCGTGGATACGTCATGAGCGCGGCGACGGTGCCGGCGGCGCCCGCGGCGAGGACGACGAGCACCGTGCGGAACACCGCGTTCGATCTGGGAGTGAACAGCGCGCTCATGGCCGGAGCGCCCCCCCCTCACGCACAGTCTTCATCGTCCGGTCCGGCACGGGATCACTCCCTCGAAGCCCGCGGTGACGTGTTCGGGGCGTAAGTTGTCGGAGAAGAGAGCCTTTCGGTAGGTCTCGAAAGGGGCCAAGCACAACATGCCCGCCCGGTCTCGCCCGCCGCCTGCGCGACGGGTCGCTTGTGCCGGGGGCGCCGCTGGACTACAGCAACCTCGCGACGCGACAGGAGGAAGGGCCCCCGTGGAACAGACCGACACCACCCTGCTCGAGCGCGCCCGCGCCGGCGACCGGCCGGCGCTCGAGGCGCTCCTCGAGCGGCATCAACGCAGGGTGTACCGGTTCGGCCTGCAGATGTGCCGCGATCCGGAGGACGCGAAGGACGTCGTCCAGGACACCCTCCTCGCCGTCGCACGGACGGTGAAGGACTTTCGCGGGGCGTCCTCGGTGTCGACCTGGCTCTACACGATCGCGCGCTCCTTCTGCATCAAGAAGCGGCGCCGCTCCAAGTTCGCCCCCGAGCAGGAGGAGTCGCTCGACGCGCGCGCGCCGGGCCTCGAGGCCCGGCAGGTGGCGGACCCCGCGCGCGCCCCGGACGACGAGCTCGCCGGCCGCCAGATCGAGGGGGCGCTGGAGCGCGCGATCGCGGGCCTCGACCCCATGTACCGGGAGGTCCTCGTCCTGCGGGACGTGGAGGGGCTCTCCGCGGCCGAGGTCGGCGAGGTGATGGAGCTCACCGTCGAGGCGGTGAAGAGCCGGCTGCACCGCGCCCGCGTCGCCGTGCGCGAGGCGGTCGCACCCCTGCTCGGCGTTCCGGCGGCCCCGCTCGCGGAGGGCTCGGGCAGGTCGCCGCAACCCGTTCCGGGGCCCGCGGCGGGGCGCGCGCCGTGCCCCGACATCGTGGACCTCTTCTCGCGCCACCTCGAGGGGGAGATCAGCTCGCCGGTGTGCGCCGAGATGGAGCGCCACCTCGCGAGCTGCCCGGGGTGCCGGGCGCGCTGCGACTCGCTCCAGCGGACGCTCTCGCTCTGCAAGGCCTCCCCGCTCCCCGAGGTCCCCGCGACGGTCCAGGCCTCCGTCCGCCAGGCGCTGCGCAAGTTCGTCGCGCTGCACGGGTAGGCGCGTGGCCGTCTATCGCCTCGGCCGCGCGATCGTCTTTCCCGACCCGGCGCTCGCCGACCCCGACGGCCTCCTCGCGGTCGGCGGCGACCTCTCGCCGGAGCGGCTCCTCGCCGCGTACGCGGAGGGGATCTTCCCCTGGTACGACGAGCGGACGCCGATCCTATGGTGGTCGCCCGATCCGCGCCTCGTCCTCGACCCGCCCGCCCTCCACGTCTCGAGCTCGCTCGCGCGGACCCTCCGGCGCGGCGTCTACCGCGTCACCGCGGACGCCGCCTTCGAGGCGGTGATCCGGCGCTGCGCCGCCCGCGATCGCCCCGGCCAGCGGGGCACCTGGATCACGCCGGAGATGATCGACGCCTACGTCGAGCTGCACCGGCTCGGGTTCGCGCACTCGTTCGAGGCGTGGCAGGGCGAGAGCCTCGCGGGCGGGCTCTACGGAGTCTCGCTCGGCGCGGCGTTCTTCGGCGAGTCGATGTTCGCCGACCAGCGCGACGCGTCGAAGGTCGCGTTCGCGCGCGCGGTGAAGTGGCTCGGCGCGCGCGGCGTCGGCCTGGTGGACTGCCAGGTGCGGACCGAGCACCTCGTGTCGCTCGGCGCGAGAGAGATCACGCGGGCGCGGTTCCTCGAGCGCGTCGCGGCGGCGCTCGACGCGCCGACCTCGCGCGGCCGGTGGGAGCTCTCGCCCGACGCCCCCGCCGGCCCGTGAGGCGGCTACTTCTGGATCGCGAGGAGCTCGACCTCGAACACGAGCGTCGAGTTCGGCGGGACCGCGCCCGGTGCGCCGCGCGCGCCGTAGGCGATCGCGGCCGGGCAGACGAGCTGGGCCTTGCCGCCGACCTTCATCATCGCGACGCCCTCGGTCCAGCAGGGGATGACGCGGTTCAGGGGGAAGGTGGCGGGGCCGCCGTGCTTCGCGGAGGCGTCGAACTCCTTCCCGTCCACGAAGGTGCCGCGGTAGTTCACCTTCACGGTGCTCGCCGCGCCCGGCTTCTCGCCGGTCCCCTCGTGGAGGGCGCGGTAGACGAGGCCCGAGGCGGTCTTGACGGCGCCCTTCTCCTTCGCCGCCTTCTCGAGGAAGTCGGCGCCGGGGTCGCCGGCGCGGGCGGAGGTGGAGAGCGCGAGGGCGGCGACGGCGAGGAGCGTCAGGCGAAGGTTCATGGGGCTTGGACCTCGGGTGTCGGGTTTGCGCGCTCCTGCAGGGAGCGGTCGCCGCGGGAGTATGGCCCAGCTTAGGATGGGGCGCATGGGGAAGAAGCGGACCGCTGGACCAGGGCCCGCCGCGCCGGCGCGGCCGTTCCACGACCCGTTCGCGAAGCTGCGCGAGCGGCTTCCCGCCGGGTTCGAGCGGGCGCGTCCGGCGCCGTCCGCGCCCCCGCCTTCGACGCCCTCCCCCGCGCGCGCCGTGGTCCGGATCGAGCGCAAGGGGCGGGGCGGCAAGGAGGCCACGATCGTCGAGAAGCTCGGTCTCGCCCCGGCGGTCCTCCTCGCCTGGCTCGACGACGCGAAGCGCGCGCTCGGCTGCGGCGGGTCCGTCGAGGACGGTGCGCTCGTGCTGCAGGGCGACCAGCGGGAGCGGGTGGCGCGCTGGCTCGAGCAGCGCGGCGTCGGGCGGGTCACCGTCGGCACCTAGAGGTTCGTCGGGCGCCCGACCGCCCGCGAGTCGCGACGAGCCGGCCCTCGCCGGGCCCCCGCTCGCCCTGCCGCCCCCCCTCCCGGGTTCACGAGGACGCGCCAGCGTGTCCGGTCCCGCTTACAATGACCGTCCCATGGCGGAGCGGCAGCGTCCTGACGGCGGCGACACCGCGGTCGTCGTCCCGAAGACCAAGCTCGAGAAGGAGACGCGGCGCCCGCCGCTCTACAAGGTGCTCTTGCACAACGACGATTTCACGACCCAGGAGTTCGTGGACTGGGTGCTGATGAGCGTGTTCAACCACGACCCGGAGTCGGCGCACCGCATCATGTTGAACGTTCACATGCACGGCGTCGGCGTCGCGGGTATCTATCCGCACGAGATCGCGGAGACGAAGGCCCAGAAGACGATGGAGCTCGCGCGGGAGGCGGAGTACCCGCTCCTCGTGACGCTCGAGCCGGAGTAAGCGTTTGGAGCGGCGATGGTGACGGTGTCGAAGGAGCTGCAGCAGACCCTTCAGAACGCGGTGGGCGAGGCCCGCCGGCGGCGCCACGAGTACGTCACGCTCGAGCACCTGCTCCACGCGATGACGAAGGACAAGGTGGCGTCCGAGGTGCTGCTCGCCTGCGGGGCCGACCTCAAGGCGCTCGAGCGGGAGCTCGAGGAGTACCTCGACCGCACCCTCGAGTCGCACGCCTCCACCCAGGACCCCGAGCAGACCGCCGCGTTCCAGCGGGTGCTCCAGCGCGCCGCGTGGCACGTGCAGGGCTCCGGGCGGACCGAGCTCAACGCGGGCGACGTGCTCGTCGCGATCACGCGCGAGCGGGGCTCACACGCGGTCTACCTCCTCGAGAAGCAGGGCGTCCGGCGCCTCGACATCCTCCAGTACATCTCGCACGGCATCGGCAAGGAGGGCGGAGAGGACGGCGAGCCGGGCGGAGAGGAGCCGGGCGAGGAGGGCGCCCCGCGTCCCGTGAAGGACCCGTTCAAGACCTTCACCGTGAACCTCGTCGAGCGGGCGGCGCAGGGACTCATCGATCCGCTCATCGGCCGCGACGCCGAGGTGGAGCGGATGATCCAGGTGCTCTGCCGCCGCCGCAAGAACAACCCGGTGCTCGTCGGCGATCCCGGCGTCGGGAAGACCGCGATCGTCGAGGGGCTCGCGCTCCGCATCCACCAGAGGAAGGTCCCCACCATCCTCGAGAAGGCGGCGATCTACTCGCTCGACATGGGCGCCCTCCTCGCCGGCACGAAGTTCCGCGGCGAGTTCGAGCAGCGGCTGAAGGGCGTCATCGCCGGGGTGAAGAAGACGCCGCACGCGATCCTCTTCATCGACGAGATCCACACCATCGTCGGCGCGGGCGCGACCACCGGCTCGTCCATGGACGCCTCGAACCTCCTGAAGCCGGGCCTCGCCTCGGGCGAGCTCCGCTGCATCGGCTCGACCACCTTCCAGGACTACAAGGCGACCTTCGATCGCGACCACGCGCTCGCCCGCCGCTTCCAGAAGATCGAGATCCACGAGCCGACCGTCGAGGACACGGTCAAGATCCTCCGCGGCCTGAAGAAGGTCTACGAGGAGCACCACGGCGTCGTCTACACGCCGCGCTCGCTCCGCGCCGCCGCCGAGCTCTCCGCGAAGCACATCAACGACCGCCAGCTGCCGGACAAGGCGATCGACGTCCTCGACGAGGCGGGCGCGCGCGACCGCATGCGCGCGGAGAAGCACCGCAAGCACCGGATCACCGGCCGCGACGTCGAGCGGGTGGTCGCGAAGATCGCGAAGATCCCGGAGCGGACGGTCTCGGCCGACGACCAGGCGGCGCTGCGCGAGCTCCAGCCCGAGCTGCGCAAGGTCATCTACGGGCAGGACGGCGCCATCGAGGCGATCACCTCCGCGATCAAGCTCTCCCGCTCCGGCCTCGGCTCGCCCGAGCGTCCCATCGGCAACTTCCTCTTCTCCGGCCCGACCGGCGTCGGGAAGACCGAGCTCGCGAAGCAGCTCGCCCGCATCCTCGGGGTCGAGTTCCTCCGCTTCGACATGACCGAGTACCAGGAGAAGCACACGGTCTCGCGCCTCATCGGCGCACCGCCCGGGTACGTCGGCTTCGACCAGGGCGGCCTGCTCACCGACGCGATCCGCAAGACGCCCTACGCGGTGCTCCTGCTCGACGAGATCGAGAAGGCCCACCCGGACGTCTACAACCTGCTCCTCCAGGTGATGGACCACGCGACGCTCACGGACAACAACGGGCGCAAGGCCGACTTCCGCCACGTCATCCTCATCATGACGACGAACGCCGGCGCCCACGAGCTGTCGGCGCGGCGGGTGGGGTTCGGCACGGACCTGTCCGACCCGGGGAACGCGCGGAACGCCATCGAGCGGACCTTCAGCCCCGAGTTCCGCAACCGGCTCGACGCGTGGGTGTCCTTCGAGTCGCTCCCGTCCGAGGTCATCCTCAAGGTCGTCGACAAGATGGTGAAGGAGCTCGAGGCGCAGCTGCTCGAGAAGAAGGTCCGCATCGAGCTCACCGCCGAGGGCCGCGGCTGGCTCGCAGAGCGCGGCTTCGACCGGAAGATGGGCGCGCGCCCGATGTCGCGGATCATCCAGAACGAGCTCAAGAAGCCGCTCGCGGAGAAGATCCTGTTCGGCGAGCTGCACGAGGGCGGCATGGTCCGCATCGAGGTGGAGGACGGCGGCCAGAAGCTGCGGCTCGTCGTCACGCCCACCACCGCGCCCGCGCCGGTGCCCGCGTAGACCCCGACGCCGCTCGCCGCGCGGCTAACGGACCGCCCTGTGGTCCTGGCCCGCGTGGCACCGCTCGCAGGTCGAGAGCGGGAACGCGACGTTCAGGTGGCAGGCGCCGCAGTGGCGCCCGGCGCGCATCGCGTCCATGTCGTACTTGACCGACCCGCGCCGCGTCACCGGGAAGATCTCGGGGTGGCACAGCTCGCAGGCGATCCAGGCGACGTGCTTCCTGTGGGAGAAGGTGACGCCGTTCATCCACGTCCCCATCGCCCGGATCTCGACGTCGCGGTCGATCTTCATCGACGCGCGCTTCGTCGAGACGCCGTCGACCGCGTCCGCCGGCTTCACGATCGAGCGCCGCACCGCCGCCGGCCCAGTCGAGGTCCCCCGCCGCGTCGAGCGGCATCGCGCGCTTGAACTCGTCGTACCCCGGGCCCGGGCCGTGGTTCGCCCCGGTGTGGCAGCGCGTGCAGCCCCGCGCCGGGTCGGCGCGCGGCCACCCCGAGCACGCGGCGAAGATCGGCTGCCCGGCGTGGCGGCTCTTCCCGTCGTGGCACGCGCCGCAGTGCGAGCCGCCCTCGTTCGTCGCCGCCGAGACCTGCGTCTCGCCCGCCTTGAGGGCGAAGCCGAGGTCCACGTGGCAGACGCGGCACGTGTACAGGGCGCGGTGACGCCAGTGATCGAAGGTCACCGCCGGGACGCCGGTGCGCGTCGCGAAGTTGTCCAGGATCACGCGGCCGTGCAGCTCCACCGTCGCGTAGACCGGGGGCGCCTCGTCGGCGGGCTCCGCGGCGGCGGCGGCGAGCAGGAGGGCGAGCGCGAGTCGTCTGCACCGGGCCTCGCTACTTCGGGTCTCTCGTCTCGAGGACGAACTGGAACAGGTCCCGGCAGAGCTGCAGCCGCTTCGCGTAGACCTTCTTCCGGGACGGGTCGAGCGCGGCGATCCGCGGCTTCAGCTGCTCGCACCGGGCGACGAGCGCGCGCAGCTCGTCGGTCGGGATCGTCATCGCGTCCTGCGTCCGGGAGCAGACCGCCTCGAACTCGGCGAACCAGTCGTCCTCCGCGCGCGCCTGCGCGACCCCGGCCCTCCGCTCCGCGACGCGGGCGTCGAGCGTCGGCGAGCGCGAGGGCCGTGCAGGCCAGGAGGGCGGCCGCGACGCGCGCGCCGCTCGGCGGGATGCGGGAGCGCGCGGCATCTCACTGCACCGGCTTCGAGTGGCACCGCTGGCAGTCGAGGGTCGGGAACGCGACCGACACGTGGCAGGCGCCGCAGAACCTCCCCTCGAAGATGTCCACCATCGTGTACTTCGTCGCGCCGCGCTTCACGCCCATGAAGATCTCCGGGTGGCACCCCTCGCAGCCCGTCCAGACGGTGTGCTTCGCGTGGGAGAAGATGATCTCCGGCATGCCGGGCAGCTTCGCGGTGAGCGCGAAGTCCTTCTGCACCGGCATCGCCGGCCGGCGCACGGAGAGCCCCTCGACGAAGTCGATCGGCTTGATGAGCCGCTTCGCCTCGGCCTCCTCCCAGTCCACGCCGTTTCCGAACCGCCCCTTCGGCAGGTCCTTCGTGAACGAGGCGAAGTCGTACTCGAGCTTCGCCTCGACCCCGGCCGAGTGGCAGCGGGCGCAGGTCGGATTGCCCGGCGTCGCGGGCAGCCGGCAGGCCGCGAACACCCGCCCGCCTCCGTCCGCCTTCGTCCGATCGTTGTGACAGGCGCCGCAGTACATGCCGTTCGCGTTGTCGGCGGCGCGGATGTCCGTGCCGCCCGCCTTCATGGCGAAGCCGACGTCCACGTGGCACACACGGCAGGTGTACTTGGCGCGGTGCAGCCAGTGGTCGAACACGACCGGCGCGATCTTCGCCTTCCTCGACTGGTTGCTCAGGACGACGCGACCGAACTCCTGCGGCGGCGTCCTGCGCTTGCGGCCGGTCGCCTCGTCGGCGTGGGTTGCCACGGCCAGGAAGACCGCCGCGAGCGCGATGACACGGACCATGCCCCCTCCTGCGTGGCGGATCGGAGCCGAGACCCACCGTGAACCGAGCGCGCCGGCGCGCCATTCGACCGGCGAGCGACGACCTCCGAGGGTGGCATGCCCGCGGTGCGCGGGGCAATGTAGGCCTGCGAGCCGCCTACGGGACGGCCGAGCGCGGCGACTCTCCGCCCTTGACGGATCTCGGGTGATATCGTCCGCGCATGGGCCCGCTCGTCGCCGTCGCCGTCGCCGCGCTGCTCCTCGCCACCGACCCGGACGCTCCGCAGCCCGCGCCCGCGCCCGCCGCTCCCACGGTGTCCGCCGTGCCCGCGGTGGCGATCGCGCCGGCCGGGTCCGCGATGCGTGCCCGGTTCGACGCAGCTCGAAGCGCCCTCCTCGCCGGGGATCTCGCGGCCGCCGGGCTCGGGTTCGAGGCGGTCGCAGCGGATCCGACGGCGGGCGTCGCGCTCGCCGAGACCGCGCGCCTCCTCGCCGAGACGAGCCGCGAGCTCGCCCGGCGGGGCGAGTTCGTCCTGCGAGCGCCCTTCGCGGGAGCCCGTCCCGGGCAGCCGGCGCGGAGCGACCGGAGCGGGCGGGGCGATCTCGCCTGGTTCACGACCTTCTACGGGATCTCGGCCGCGAACGCGCTCGGCTACCTCGCGGACGTCGAGGACTCGAAGATGTTCCTCGTGCTCACCATCGCCGGCGCGTCCACCGGGCTCGTGGGAGCGCTCAGCGCCACCCGTGACGCCGGCATGTCGCAGGGGCGGGCGGCCGCCATCGAGGCCGCCACGACGTGGACGACCGCGAACGCCGCGGCGCTGTGCGCGATCTCGGGCCAGGACGGGCGCACCGCGGTCGGCGCGACCCTCGGCGCGGGCCTCCTCGGCCTCGCCCTCTCGATCCCGCTCACCTCGGAGCGGGCGCCGTCCGCAGGCGACATGTCGATCGTGAACAGCGCGGGCGCGTGGGGGCTCGTCGCGGGCGCGCTCTCCCTCACGTTCCTGCCCGAGGGCGAGGTCTCGGGCGAACGGGTCGGGTGGACGCTCCTCGCCGCGACCGATCTCGGCCTCCTCGCCGGAGCGCTCACGGCGAGCCGGGTCGACATCTCCCGCGGACGGATGCTCGTCATCGACGCGGGCGGGATCCTCGGGGCGCTCGTCGGGATCGCCATCCCCGTGTTCGCCAGCTCGACGGTGCCGGGGGCCTACGGCCTGGCGGCGCTCGCCGGGATCTCCGTCGGCCTCGGGACCACGATGCGCCTCACCCGCGACTGGGACGACGACGCGCCGCGTCCGCTCGCCGCGTCGAGGCCGGGCGTGGGCCCCGCGCTCCTGCCGATCGCGGGAGGCGGGACCGCCGGCGGGATCGCGGGAAGGTTCTAGCGCTGCTCGGTCACCCCCTCTCCCCGGCCCTCTCCCCCACTTCGCTACGCTCCGCGGGGGCGAGGGAGAACATGCGGAGCGGTCGCGCGGCCGGGCGGCGTCGGGTAGAACGCGTCCGTGCCGTCGCACGAGCCCCTCCCCATCGACCCGCTGCTGCCCGAGATCGTCGCGGCGCTGCGCGCGGCGCCCTCGGTCGTCGTCGAGGCGCCCCCCGGCGCCGGCAAGACGACGCGCGTGCCTCGGGCGCTGCACGAGGCCGGGCTCGCGGGCGCCGGCGAGGTGGTGGTGCTCGAGCCGAGGCGCCTCGCGGCGCGGCTCGCGGCCCGCCGCGTCGCGCACGAGCTCGGCGAGCGCCCCGGCGAGACGGTCGGCTGGCAGGTGCGCTTCGAGGAGGTGGCCGGCCCCCGCACGCGGATCCGCTACGTCACCGAGGGGCTCCTCACGCGGCGGCTCCTCGCCTCGCCCTCGCTCCCGGGGGTCGGCGCGGTCGTCCTCGACGAGTTCCACGAGCGCCACCTCCAGGGCGACCTCGCGCTCGCGCTCCTGCGCCGCCTCCAGCGGACCTCCCGCCCGGACCTGAAGCTCGTCGCGATGTCCGCGACGCTCGACGCCGCGCCCGTCGCGTCCTACCTCGAGGCCCGCTCGCTCCGCTCGGAGGGGCGGCGCTTCGAGGTCGCGGTCGAGCACCTCTCGCCGGAGGACCTCGCGAAGGGGGACCGGCTCGACGACCAGGTCGCCCGCGCGGTGAAGCGGTTGCACCGGGAGGGGGCGGACGGGGACGTGCTCGTGTTCCTGCCCGGCGCCGCCGAGATCCGCTGGGCGCGCGAGGCGCTCGCCGAGTGGGCGGACCGCGCGGGAGTGGACCTCCTCGCCCTGCACGGTGACCTCCCGCCCGAGGAGCAGGATCGCGCCGTGTCGCCCGGGCCCGCGCCGCAAGGTGATCCTCTCGACCAACGTGGCGGAGACCTCGGTCACCATCGAGGGCGTCGTCGCGGTGGTGGACTCCGGGCTCGCGCGCGTCGCGTCGCACTCCCCGTGGTCGGGGCTCCCCACCCTCGAGCTGCGAAAGATCTCGCGCGCGTCGGCGGCGCAGCGCGCCGGCCGCGCCGGGCGGACCCGCCCCGGGCGCGCGCTCCGGCTGTACACGCAGCACGACCACGAGACGCGCCCCGAGTTCGACGTGCCGGAGGTGCTGCGGGAGGACCTCGCGGAGACGCTCCTCGCGCTCGCGGCGCTCGGCGCGCTCGACGGGTTCGAGTGGTTCGAGGCCCCGCCCCCGGCGGCCCTCGACGCCGCCCGGACGCTGCTCCTGCGCCTCGGCGCCCTCGACCGGGCGGGCGCCATCACCGCGGTCGGACGGAGCGTGCTCCGCGTCCCCGGCCACCCGCGCGCGGGCCGGCTCGTCGTGGAGGCTGCCCGGCGCGGCGCCCCCGACGAGGGGGCGCTCCTCGCGGCGCTCCTCGGCGAGCGCGACCTGCGCGACCGGCGCGCGCTCGAGGGCGCGTTCACGCCGGCGACCGGCCCGTCCGACCTGCTCGAGCTCGCGCAGGTGTTCGACGAGGCGGCGCGCGCGCGGTTCGCGCCCGAGCGGCTCCGGCGCATGGGGGTCGCGCCCGGTGCGGCGCAGGCGGTCGAGCGGAGCCGCCGGCAGCTCCTGCGCGTCGCGCGGGAGCTCGCGCGAGGGACGCCGGGAACCCCCTCACCCCGACCCTCTCCCCCGCGAGGCGGGGGAGAGGGGGAGAACATGGCCGAGCAGGCCCTGCTCATGGCGACGCTCGCCGCCTACCCCGACCGCGTGGCGCGGCGGCGCGCGCCGGGCTCGGACGAGATCGTGCTGGCGGGCGGCGGGAGCGCGCGGCTCGACCCGGCGAGCGTCGTCCGCGCCGCGCCGCTCCTCGTGGCCGTGGACGCCGAGGAGCGCCGGGGCGACCGCCGCGCCGGCGGCGCCCGCCTCGCCGAGGCGCGGGTCCGGGTCGCGAGCGCCGTCACGCAGGAGATGCTGCTCGATCTCTTCCCCGAGGCGCTCCGGTACGACGAGGCGCTCTCGTGGAACGCGCAGGCGGAGCGCGTGGACGCGACCGAGCGGCTCCTCTACGAGGACCTCGTGCTCGAGGAGACCCGGGCCCCGCGCGCGGATCCGGAGCGGGTGGCGGCGCGGCTCGCGGACGAGGCCCTCGCGCGCGGTGCCCGGAGCTTCGCCGAGGAGGGCGCCGTGGACCGCGTGCTCGCGCGGCTCGCCTTCGCGGCGCAGCACGCGCCCGACGCCGGGTTCGCCCCGCCGTCGGAGGACGACGTCGCGGCGGCGCTCCGCGAGCTGTGCGCGGGCCGCCGCTCCTTCGCGGAGCTGCGGGAGGCGGACCTGCCGGGCGCGCTCCTCGCCCGGCTCGACCCGCGCGCGCGGGCGGCGCTCGAGCGGCTCGCCCCGGAGCGCGTCACCCTCCCCGGCGGCCGCTCCACGAGGATCCACTACGAGGCGGGGAAGCCGCCCTGGGTCGAGAGCCGGCTCCAGGACTTCTTCGGGATGGCGGCGGGTCCGGCGGTCGCGGGCGGACGGGTGCCGGTCGTGCTCCACCTGCTCGCGCCGAACCAGCGCGCGGTCCAGGTGACGACCGACCTCGCCGGCTTCTGGGACCGGCACTACCCGTCCATCCGGCGCGAGCTCATGCGCCGCTACCCGCGCCACGCCTGGCCGGACGATCCCCGCAACGCCACGCCGCCCGCGCCGCGGAAGCGGTGAGGGCTCGGCCGGCCGCCCGCTCGGCGTTGCCGCGTCGCCGCCGCGCGCCGACGTTCCAGGCGTGGGCCGCCACGCTCCCGTCCCGCCGTTCCGCGCGCAGCTCGCGCTGCTCGTCTCGGAGGCGCCGGAGGGCGACGCCTGGCTCCACGAGGTGAAGTACGACGGGTACCGGATTGGCTGCGCGATCGAGGGCGGACGCGCCACGCTGGTGAGCCGGAACGGGAAGGACTGGACTGCACAGTTCCCCGAGGTCGCCGCCGCGGCGCGCGCCCTCCCCGTCCGCGCCGCGCTCCTCGACGGCGAGGTGGCCGCCCTCCTCCCCGATGGCCGGACGAGCTTCCAGGCGCTCCAGAACGCCTTCTCGACGGGCGCCCGGCCGGCGCTCGCCTACTTCGTGTTCGACCTGCTCCACCTCGACGGCGAGGACCTCGCCGGGCGGCCGCTCCGCGACCGCAAGGCGGCGCTCGAGGAGCTCCTCGGCAGGCGGGCGCGGCCTCGTGCGGTACGCGCCGCACGTGGCGGGCGGTGGCGCGGCGGTGTTCCGCGAGGCGTGCCGGCTCGGGCTCGAGGGCATCGTCTCGAAGCGCGCGGACCAGCCGTACCGGGCCGGGCGAAACGCCACCTGGGTGAAGACGAAGTGCATCCTGCGGCAGGAGGTGGTGGTGGGCGGCTTCACCGAGCCCGAGGGCGCGGCGCGGGACGGGATCGGTGCGCTCCTCGTCGGCGTGAACGAGGGCGGCGCGCTCCGCTTCGCGGGGAAGGTCGGGACCGGGTGGACGAACGCGCTCGCGCGCGCCCTGCGTGCGCGGCTCGACGGGCTCGCCTCGCCGGAGTGTCCCTTCACCCCGCGTCCGGCGGGCTGGCTCGGCAAGAACGCCCACTGGGTGCGGCCGGTGCTCGTGTGCGAGGTCGCGTTCACCGAGTGGACGAGCGACGGCAAGATCCGCCATCCGTCGTTTCAGGGGCTCAGGGAGGACAAGCGGCCCGAGGAGGTCGTGAGGGAGACGCCGACCGGTCTCGAACGTGGTCGTGGTGGTGGTCGTGCTTCGTGAAGACGACGGGCGGGGTGGGGCTCCACGTCGTCGCTCCCCTCGTCCCGGCCCCCTGGCAGGAGTGCCTCGCCTTCGCGCGCGCGCTCGCCGACGCGCTCGCGCGCCACGACGGGCGCCGCTTCACGACCTCGTTCGCGAAGCGCGGGCGCGAGCGCAAGATCCTCGTCGACTACCTCAGGAACAACCGGACGAACACCTCGGTCGCCGCGTTCTCGACGCGCGCCCGGCCCGGCGCGCCGGTCTCGGTGCCGCTCGCGTGGGACGAGCTCTCCCCGCGGCTCGACCCGGGGCGCTTCACGGCCGCGTCGGTCCCGCGCCGGCTGCGGACGCTCGGCGCGGACCCGTGGGCAGGCTATGACGCCGCGCGCGCGCGGATCGAGGTCGCGCGGCTCGCGCCCGCGGCTCGGCCCGCCCCCGCGGGGGGCTGAGGAAACGTTCCCTGAGCGCGCGAGCGCCGGTGCGCACCGGCGGCGAACGAGGCGCAGATTGGGTCCGTGTCGCGGATCCGCATCGGGACGAGCGGCTACCTGTACCGGCACTGGCGCGGCCTCCTCTACCCCGAGGGGCTCGCGCAGAAGCGCTGGCTCGAGCGGTACGCGGAGCTGTTCGACACCGTCGAGATGAACGCCACGTTCTACCGGCTCCCGACCGCGGAGACGGTCGAGCGCTGGCGGGAGGTGTCGCCGCGCGGGTTCACGTTCGCGGTGAAGGGCAGCCGCTATCTCACCCACATGAAGCGCCTCCTCGACGCAGGCGAGGGGCTCGCGCGGTTCTACCGCCCGGTGTCGCGCTTCGGCGAGAAGCTCGGGCCGGTGCTCTGGCAGCTCCCGCCCCACATGGCGCCCGACCTCGCCCGGCTCGATCGCTTCCTCGCCCGCCTCCCCGCCGGCCGCCACGCGGTCGAGTTCCGCGACCCGGCCTGGTACTCGGACGAGACCTGCGACGTGCTCGCCCGCCACGGCGCGGCGTTCTGCGAGCACGACAACGTGAAGCGACCGCCGCCGCGGCTCACCGGCCGCTTCCGCTACGTGCGGTTCCACGGGACGACCGGGAAGTACTCGGGGCGCTACGGCGCGGCCGCCCTCCGTCCGCTCGCGGAGGACTACCTCGACGCCGCGGCGCGGGGCGTCCCGGTCTTCGTCTACTTCAACAACGACGTCGGCGGGCACGCGGTCCGCGACGCGCTCGACCTGCTCGCCCTCGTCGGCGAGGAGCGCCCCGCGCTCGGCGCGTGACCGGAGGTCTTCGGCGCGCTAGACCATGGCCCGTGGACCTCTCCTACGTCACCCGCGCTCCCGTCATCCCGACCGAGCGCCCCCCGCTCCTCGTCCTCCTCCACGGCGTCGGCGCCGACGAGCACGACCTCTTGCCGCTCGCCGACGGCCTCGACCCGCGCTTCCTCTGCGTGTCGGTGCGCGGGCCGCACGAGGCGCAGGGGATGGGGCGCGCCTGGTTCGCGATCGACTGGTCGAGGTCGCCGCCGGCCTACGACCTCGCGGAGGCCGAGGAGAGCCGCGTCGCGCTCTGCGACCTCCTCCCGCGGCTCGTCGCCGAGCACGGCACCGACCCCGCGCGCACGTTCGTCCTCGGGTTCAGCCAGGGGGCGGCGATGGCGCTCGCGGTGGCGCTCACCCGCCCCGACCTCGTCCGCGGTGTCGTGCTCCACTCCGGGCGGCTCCTGCCCGACCTGCCGCCGCGCATCGCGCCCGCCGCGGCGCTCGCGCGGCTCGAGGCGCTCGTCGTGCACGGCGTGCACGACGACGTGCTGCCGGTCGAGCGAGGCCGCGAGCTCCGTGACCTGCTCGCGCCGCGGCTCGCCGAGCGGCTCACCTACCGCGAGCACGAGGCCGGTCACTTCGTGACGCTCGAGTCCCTCGACGACGTGGCCCGCTGGCTCGCCGCGCGGCTCGGCTGACCCCCTTCGCCTTCGCGTCCGGACGGCCTCGGCTTCGTGATCGCCCTCGCCTCGGCGCGGGCGCGGACCCTGCGGAACTCGGCCTCGAGCGTGTCGAGCTCCTCGTCGGTCGCGTGCTCGAGGTCGGCGAAGATGTTCCGCGCGTGGCGCTGCGCGCGGATGAGCTCGTCGAGCTTCAGGTGGAGCGCGCGCGTCTCGCGGTTCTGCGTCGCCTGGATGAGGAAGACCATCAGGAAGGTGACGATGGTCGTCCCGGTGTTGATGACGAGCTGCCAGCTGTCGCTCCAGCGGAAGAGCGGGCCGACCGCCGCCCACGTGACGATCACCCCGACGGCGGCGACGAACGCACGGTTCGTGCCGGTCGCCTCCGACACCCGGAGCGCGAACCGCGCGAACCACGGCTGCGGCTGCGGCTGTGGCCGAGGCTCCACGTGACGAACGTACGCATGGTCCCCCGCCCGCGCACGCCTCGGACGCGCACGACCCGCGGTCGCACCGCGCGCTCCGTTCCCCCGAGCCGGTCGAAGGGCGGCCGGCCCCCTACTCGCCGCTCGGCTCGCCGTCGTCCGCGAAGAATCGGCGGCGGGCCCGGGCGATGACCCGGCCGCGCTTGCGCTGCGCTCGCGCGTCGGCGGCGCGCGCCTCGCCCCGCAGCTTCCGGAGGCTCTCGAGCCGGCTCGGCTCGAGCCGCCCATCCTCGACCGCCGCGAGCACCGCGCAGCCCGGCTCGTCCTCGTGGCGGCAGTCACCGAACCGGCACCCGCCCGCGATCGCGGTGACGTCGTCGAACGCGGCGTCGAGCCCGTCCGCGTCCCAGAGCTTCAGCTCGCGGATGCCAGGCCCATCGATCACCGCGCCGCCCGTCTCGAGCACGAAGAGGCGCCGGCCGGTGGTGCGGTGCCGCCCGCGTGCGTCCCGCGGCCGGACCTCCGCCGTCGCCTGCACCTCCTCGCCGATGAGGGCGTTCACGAGCGTCGACTTCCCTGCCCCCGAGGCGCCGACGAAGACGGCGGTGCGCCCGTGCGCGAGGAGCGCGCGCACCGCGTCGACGCCCTCGCCCGTCGTGGCCGACACCGCGACGACCGGCGCGGCGCCGGCGGCGGCCTGCGCCTCCTCGAGCACCGCGGCCCGGTCCTCGTCGAGGTCGAGCAGGTCCATCTTCGAGAGCAGCACCGCCGGGTCCGCGCCGCACGCGTGGACGGCGGCGAGCGTCCGCTCGATCCGGCGCGGCTTCACGCCGGCGTCCACCGCGTGCACGAGGAGCACGAGGTCGACGTTGGCGGCGAGGACCTGCTCGTCGCTGCGGCCGCCGGCGACGCCGCGGGAGAGGCGCGTCCGGCGCGCGAGCACCCGCGCGATCGGGGGCTCGTCGCCCGGCGGCGCGAGCACGAAGTCCCCGACGACGGGCGCCTCCTCGCCGCGCGCCCGGAGCCGCCCCGGCATCGTGACGAGCGACTCGCCCTCCTCGAACCGCACGAGGAGGCGGCGCCCGCGGTCCTCGACCGCCCGCCCGACGCGGAGCGCGCCGCGCTCCTCCGGCCGCAGCTGCGCGTCGAAGAACGGCCCGTAGCCCAGCGCCTCGAGGAACCCGCTCCCGGCCATCACACCTCGAGGAGCAGCCGCTCCGGGTCCTCGATCGACTCCTTCACCCGGACGAGGAAGGAGACCGCCTCGCGCCCGTCCACCATCCGGTGGTCGTAGGAGAGGGCGAGGTACATCATCGGGCGGACGACCACCGCGTCGTCCACCACGACGGCCCGCTTCTCGATCTTGTGGAGCCCGAGGATCCCCGACTGCGGCGGGTTCAGGATGGGCGTCGAGAGCAGCGATCCGTAGATGCCGCCGTTCGAGATGGTGAAGGTGCCTCCCGCCAGGTCGTCCATCGTGATCCGGTTCTCACGCGCGCGTCGCGCCAGGTCCGCCACCGTCTTCTCGATCTCCGCGAAGGAGAGCGCGTCGGCGTCCCGGACCACCGGGACGACGAGCCCCTTCCCGCCGCCCACCGCGACGCCCACGTCGTAGTGGTCCTTGTACACGAGGTCGGTGCCGCGCACCTCGGCGTTCACCGCGGGGAAGGCGCGGAGCGCCTCGACCGCCGCCTTCACGAAGAAGGACATGAAGCCGAGCTTCACGCCGTGCCGCGCGTGGAAGGCCTCGCCGTGCCGCTCGCGGACGGCGAGCACGCGCGACATGTCCACCTCGTTGAAGGTGGTGAGGATCGCGGCGGTGTGCTGCGCCTCGACGAGCCGGCGCGCCACCGTCTTGCGGAGCGCCGTCATCGGCACGACGCGCTCGCGGGCGCCGCCGTCGCGCGCCGGCGCGGGGGCGGGGCCGCGCGCCTCCGCGGGCGGGCGCGGCGCCGGCGCGGCCTCGTCCCGGTCGAGCGCCCGGAGCACGTCCTCCTTGCGAACCTGGCCGCCCGGCCCGGAGCCGTGCACCTCCGCGGGAGCGACCCCGTGCTCCGCCATGAGCCGGCGCGCGGAGGGGGGCGCGCGCGTCGCGGCGCGGGCGGGCGGCGGCGTGGAGATCCCCTTCGACTCGGACCGTTCGTCGTGAGCGTCCTTCGGCTTCGCCTCCCCTGCGGGGAGGCTACGCTCAGGACGAGCGGATGAAGTCGCGGACGGCGCGTTCGCCGCGCCGTTCCCCTTGGCGGCCGGGACGACGCCGGCGGGCGACGGGCCGGAGCCGAGCGGCGACGCCGCCTGCGCCGCGCCGCCCTCCTCGAGCTCGCCGATCGTCTCGCCGACCGCGACGGTGTCGCCGGTGTTCCGCAGCACGCGCCGCAGCACGCCGGCGGCGGGCGAGGGGAGCGCGACCGTCGCCTTCTCGCTCTCGACCTCGACGAGCGGCTCGTCCACCTGCACGGGCTCGCCCTCCTTCTTCAGCCACGCGCCGACGGTCGCCTGCGTCACCGACTCTCCGAGGGACGGCACCTTGAGGGCGATCGCCATGGCCTACCGCTCCTGCGCCGCGCGGGCGGGGACGCGCGCGAGCCGCGACACGGGCTCGCCGAGGGCCTCGCCGGACGAGCTGTTCCTGCTCGAGCTTGTGCCGGGTCGCCGAGCCCGCGGCCGGGATCGCCGACGGCGGCCGCGACACGAGCTGCACCGGGCCGGGAAGGTGCGGCGCGAGCCGGGCGTCGATCGAGTCCCACGCTCCCATGTTCGACGGCTCCTCCTGCGCCCACACGAGCTCGACCCCCGGGCGCAGCCGCGCGATGGCCGCGAGCACCTCGTCCACCGCGAGCGGGTAGAGCTGCTCGAGCCGGACGAGCGCCGCGTGCCTCGCCCCGGCCGCCTGCCGGGCCGCGGCGAGCTCGTAGTAGAGCTTGCCCGAGCAGAGCACGACCCGCGTCGTCTCTTCCGGGTCGGCGTCGTCCGCGATCACCGGGCGGAAGCGCCCCGCCACGAGGTCGTCGAGGCGGCGAGGTCGCCTGCGGGTGACGGAGCAGGCTCTTCGGAGACATCACGACGAGCGGCTTGCGCCAGGGCGAGAGCACCTGCCGCCGCAGCGCGTGGAAGTACTGGGCGGGCGTCGTGAGGTTCACGACGCGCCAGTTGTCGTCGACGGAGAGCTCGAGGAACCGCTCGAGCCGCGCCGAGGAGTGCTCCGGCCCCTGCCCCTCCATCCCGTGCGGGAGGAGCAGCACGAGGCCCGAGAGCCGGTTCCACTTCGCCTCGCCCGGAGGAGAGGAACTGGTCCACGATCACCTGCGCCGCGTTCACGAAGTCACCGAACTGCGCCTCCCAGATCGCGAGCGCGTCCGGCATCTCGAGCGACCAGCCGTACTCGAACCCGAGCGCGGCCGCCTCGGACAGGAGGCTGTCCCGGATCTCGACCGGGCCCTGGCCGCTGCGCAGGTGGGAGAGCGGGGCGTAGGGCGTGCCGCGCTCGGAGTCGAAGAGCACCGCGTGACGGTGGCTGAAGGTGCCCCGGCGCGTGTCCTGGCCGACGAGCCGGATGCGTGTCCCCTCCCAGGCGAGCGAGCCGAGCGAGAGCGCCTCCGCCGTGCCCCAGTCGAGTGGCCGCGCGCCGCGCACCATCTCGGCGCGCGCCTCGAGCACCTTCGCGAGCTTCGGGTGCAGCCGGAAGCCCTGCGGGACGTGCACGAGCGGCTCGCCGATTGCGCGCAGGGTCTCGGCGGAGACTCCGGTCGGGACCTCGGCGTCCGGCGCGAGCGCGCCGCCGCGGAAGCCCTTCCAGAAGCCGCCCATCGCCTGCGGCTCGGGGCGGGCCGAGAGCGCCGCCGACTCGCGGTAGGCCTGCTCGAGCTTCGCCCGGTAGCGGCTGGTCATGTCCTCGACGTCCGCCGCCGCGACGGCGCCCTCGGACACGAGCTGCTCGGCGAACACCTGCTTCAGCGTCGGCTTGCGCGAGATCGCCCGGTACATCACCGGCTGCGTGAAGGCGGGCTCGTCGCCTTCGTTGTGGCCGTGCCGGCGGTAGGTCCACAGGTCGATCACGACGTCGCGATGGAAGCGCTGGCGGAAGTCCACCGCGAGGAGCACCGCCTGCGCGACCGCCTCGAGATCCTCCCCGTTCACGTGGATGATCGGGATCTGGAGCATCCGGGCGGGGCCGGTGCAGTAGGTGGTCGAGCGGGCGTCGTGCGGGGAGGTCGTGAACCCCACCTGGTTGTTCACGATGACGTGGATCGTGCCGCCGACCTCGTACGCCTCGAGCTCGGACATCTGGAGCGACTCGGCGACGATGCCCTGCGCGGCGAAGGCGGCGTCACCGTGCACGAGCACCGGGACGCTCCGCCCCCGGTCGCCGTCGTGGTAGCGGTCCTGCTTCGCGCGCACCCGGCCCTGCACCACGGTGTCGATCCACTCGAGGTGGCTCGGGTTGAAGGAGAGCGAGAGGTGCACGAGGACGCCGTCGGGCGTCTCGCGATCGGACGAGTAGCCGAGGTGGTACTTCACGTCTCCGCCGCCGGCGTTCACGATGGCGTTGTCGCGGAACTCGGCGAAGATGTCCCGGAGCGGCTTGCCGACCACGTTCGCGAGCACGTTGAGCCGGCCGCGGTGCGCCATCCCGATCACGACGTTGCGGACGCCGTGCCCGACGGCGCGGTCGAGGAGGAGCTCGAACAGCGGCAGCAGCCCCTCCGCCCCCTCGACGCTGAAGCGCTTCGCCCCGAGGAACCGGGTCGCGAGGAACTGCTCGAGCGTCTCCGCCTCGACGACCTTCTCGAGGAGCCGGCGGCGCGCGTCCGGCGGCAGCGGGCAGCGGTTGCGCGTCCGCTCCATCCGCTGCTCGAGCCAGCCGCGGAGATCGGCGTCGTGCATGTGCGCGACCTCGACGCCGATCGTCCGGCAGTAGGTCTCCTCGAGCCGGTCGACGAGGGCGCGGAGCGTCCCGCCGAGGCGCCCCTCCGGGTCCGCGCAGCGCCGGTCGAGGTCCGCTTGCGAGAGGCCGAACGCGGCGGGAGAGAACCGCTCCGCGCGCTGGGTGAGCCGGAGCGGGTCGAGGTCGGCGCGCAGGTGGCCGTACTCGCGGTAGGCGGTGACGAGCCGGTCGACCTTCGCCTGGAAGGCCGCGTCGGACTCCCGGCCGGGCGCCGCCCCGTCGCCCCGGACGCCGTCCGCGCGACGCGGCGGGAAGGAGACGGGCGCGGGGGCGGCCCCCGGGGTGCGGGGCAGCCGCTCGAAGTAGCGGCGCCAGGGCTCGGTCACCGAGGCGGGATCGGCGAGCCAGCCGTAGTACAGCTCCTCGACGAAGGCGAGGTTCGGTACGCTGGGGACGGGGAGCTCGGGGGACGAGGGCTGCGATGCCATGCTTACGGATAGATAACGCGCCCGACGGGAGCCGACCCGCGGAACGGCGCCGCAGGCGGGAGGCGCCGTGACGGCGCGCGTGTCGTGGCGCGCGTCCGGCGCCGAGCGGACCGGGGCGTGGCTGTCGCCGTCGTCGCCGCCCCCGCGGCGGATCGGCCAGGCGGACGACGGGACGACCGCCGCCGTCGCCCTCGCCCGCGCGCGCAGCGGCGAAGCGCTCGTGTACGCCGGGGATTTCCGGAACGCGCGCCAGCTCCTCGCCGCGATGGGTCGCAGGCTCGCGCGGCCGCGCTCCGACGAACCGCGACCCGGCCGCGCTGTACCGGGCGGAGCGAGACCTGCGTCGCCGCGAGCACGACCTCCTCTCGCGGGTCCTCGTCCCGATCGAGGAGGGGCTGCGCGTGCCGCTCCGGAACGCCCCGGACGTGGCGGCAGCGCTCGCGGAGGCGCTCCCGCCGGAGCTCGGCGCGCCCGGCCTGTTGCCGCTGCGCGACCTGCTCGGGATGGTGGGCGCGCACGAGTGGCGGCGGAAGGGCGTCGCCGTCCCGGCCCTCGGGGCCGCGGTCCACCCGCACTACGGCGTCTACGCGCCGGTCCGGGGCGAGTACGTGGAGCTCGTCGCCGCCGCGATCCGCGAGTGGCCGGTCGCCGGCAAGCGGGCCCTCGACGTCGGGCACCGGGACCGGGGTGCTCGCGGTCCTCCTCGCGCGCGCCGGCGCGCACGTCGTCGCGACCGACGTGGAGCCGCGTGCGGCGGCCTGCGCGCGCGACAACGCCGCGAGGCTCGGCGCGGCGGGCGAGGTCCTCGTGGTCGAGGCGGACCTCTTCGTGGAAGGCCGCTTCGACCTCGTCCTCTCGAACCCGCCCTGGCTCCCCGACGCGGCCCGCACGCCCCTCGAGCGCGCGGTCTACGACCCGGGGGGCAGGATCCTCGAGCGGCTCGTCCTCGGGATCCCCGACCACCTCGCGCCCGGCGGCGAGGCCTGGATCGTGATCTCGGACCTCGCGGAGCTGCTCGGCCTGCGACCGGCAGGCCACCTCACGGCGCTCGCCGCGCGCGCCGGACTGCGCGTCGCGGACGTGCGCGAGGCACGCCCGTCGCACCCGCGCACGAAGGATCGGGAGGATCCGCTCCACGCCTTCCGCGCGCGGGAGGTGACGCGCCTGTTCCGGCTCGTGCGCGAGCGAGGCGACGTTCCGGGACAGGGTCCTTCAGCGTGAGCGGAGCACCTGCGCGACGGGACGGCTCACTGTAGCGTCGCGCGGGGCGGCTCCACCCGCTGCGGCGGAACCCGCAGCATGGGATCGACGGCCGGGAGGCGGTGCCCACGCCGGCGCGGGGACCGGGGTCCGGACCGCGAGCGCGTTCGGCCGTCGGCCCGACGGCTCCATCCGCCGCAGGACGTCGTCCACCCGGCGCCGCGGCGTCGGGCGCGGCTCGAGCCCGTACCCGAGCCGGAACATGACCTGCGGCACGCCGCGCTCGCCGATCGCCTCGGCGAGCCGGCTGCGCAGGGTCGGGTTCTCGATGGGCTGCGCGAAGTAGGACGCGAAGAGCCCGCAGGCGGTCGCGCGCAGGAGGACGCGCTGCAGCGCCTCGCCCGCCCGGAGCCACTCCGCCTCGCCGTCGCGCGGCGTCGAGAGGACGAGGAGCGCCTTCGTTCCGAGCGCCCGGCGCCGGTCGCGGTCCGCCTCGGCGCGGGCGCGGTTCTGGAGACGCACGAGGACCGGGTGCAGGAACGCGGCCGCGTCGCTCAGGCCGTGGGCGTACCCCGGGATCCCGTCGCGGCGCCCGGTGCCGTTCGAGCGGGTCCAGGCGGCGAGCTCGCGGCGGAAGCGGGACGACGACCAGGACGACCCGTCGCCCTCGGCGATGAGATCCGCGACGACGCGCCGCTCCGGCGCCTCGACGGCACGGAGCGACACGCCCTCGCGGTGCGCCTCGCGGAGCAGCGCCGTCACGAGCCCCCGGGGCGGATCGCGGCCGTCGAGCGGCAGCCGGTTCGTCCTTCGCCG
The DNA here is from genome assembly GCA_963736795.1 of uncultured delta proteobacterium. Taxonomy (GTDB): domain Bacteria; phylum Myxococcota; class Myxococcia; order Myxococcales; family Anaeromyxobacteraceae; genus Anaeromyxobacter. The sequence goes on from CAVTRF010000016.1 coordinate 333,033, forward strand.
CGGGATCGCCCGGAAGAGCTCCTCCGCCTCCGGCGTGGAGGCGCTCCGCTCCTCGAGGCGCACCCGCGCGAGCAGACCGTCGCGGCGGTGGCCGGGGACGATCTCGGCCGAGGTCGCGTGACCGAAGTGAGCGGCGGCGAGCCGGAGGTTCACGAGCGCGGCGCCGCAGCTCACGATGAGCTGACGCCCATCCGGGTCAGCGACCGGCAGCGACCGCGACAGGTCCGCGTAGACGCGGAGCTCGTCGCCTTCGATCTCGAACGTCCACGGCTGGGTGTTGTGCCGCGACGGCGCGAGGACCGCCCATTGCAGCAGGAACCGCAGGCGCTCGGCCGAGCCCGCGGACGCGGGGAATCGCTGCTCGACACCGGCGGGCGCATCGCTCGCGACCTGATTCGCCATCTTGACGCTCCGCGTCATCGGGGGACTCTCTCCGGGGGCAGACTCAAATAGGGTCGCGCCGCCGGATCCGGGAGCCCCGGGCGGGAAACCCGCGGGGTCGCGGCGAAGAGCCTCGCGCCGAGGTATTTCACCTCCCGGGGCGGATCCCCGTGCTAGGCAGCAGGCCCCGGAGGCCGTCCGACTGAGCGAGATCCTGTTCGAGGTGGCGATCATCCTGGCACTCGTGCTCGCGAACGGCGTGTTCGCAGGCGCGGAGATCGCGATCATCTCGCTGCGGAAGACGCGGCTCGCCCAGCTCGTGGACGAGGGCCGCGCCTCGGCGCGCGCGGTGAAGCGGCTCCGCGACGAGCCCGAGCGCTTCCTCGCCACCGTCCAGGTCGGGATCACGGTCGTCGGGTCGACGGCGGCGGCGTTCGGCGGCGCGGCCCTCGCGGGACGGCTCTCGCCGTACCTCGAGCGGCTCCCCCCCCTGCGGGCGTACGCGCAGCCGGTCGCCCTCGCGCTCGTCGTCGCCATCGTCTCGTTCCTGAGCCTCGTGCTCGGCGAGCTCGTCCCGAAGTCGATCGGGCTGCGCGCCTCGGAGCGGTACGCGCTCCTCGTCGCGCGCCCGCTGCTCGCGCTGTCCGAGCTCGCGCGCCCGCTCGTCTGGGTGCTGACCGCGGCGTCGAACCTCGTGCTGCGTCCCTTCGGCGATCGGACGACCTTCAGCGAGGCGCGCCTCTCGATCGAGGAGATCGAGCAGCTCGTCGACGAGGCCGGAAAGGCCGGCGCGCTCGACGCGCCCACCGCCGAGATCGCCTCGCGCGCGCTCGCCTTCCGCGACCTCACCGCGGGTGACGTGATGGTGCCGCGCAGCCGCGTCGTCGCGCTCCCCCGCAACGCCTCGCAGGAGGAGCTCCGGCGGATGCTCCTCGAGGAGGGGCGCTCGCGCATGCCGGTCTACGACGGGACGCTCGACGAGATCGTCGGCTACGTCGTCGCGAAGGACCTCGCCGCGATGGCGTGGGAGCGGCAGCTGATCGTGCTCGAGGACCTCGTCCGGCCCGTCCTGTTCGTGCCCGCGACGGCGAAGGCGGTCCACGTGCTCCGGGAGATGCAGCGCCGGCGCACGCAGATCGCGGTGGTCGTGGACGAGCACGGCGGCGTCGCCGGCCTCCTCACGCTCGAGGACCTCGTCGAGGAGCTCGTCGGGGACATCGTCGGCGAGCAGGAGCAGCCCGAGGCGCTCTTCCAGCCCGAGCCGGGCGGGACCACCCTCGTCCGGGGCGACGCCCCGATCCGCGAGCTCAACCGCGCACTCGACCTCGACCTGCCCGAGGGCGAGGGCTACACGACCGTCGCGGGCCTCTGCATCGCCCTCGCCGGATCGGTGCCCGAGCGCGGCGCGCGCCTCCACTCGCCCGACGGATCCCAGATCGAGGTCGTCGACGCGTCGCCGCGGGTGGTGCGGCTCGTCCGCCTCCGGCCGCCCGCCGCGGTCACCGCGGCGCGAGCTCCCGGAGCGCCGCCGTCTGCGCCCTGAGCTGCCCGGTGCGCGAGGGCGAAGCGGAGCGTGTCCCGCACCATCTCCTCGAACGGACGGATCTCGTAGCCGAGCTCGCGCTGCGCGCGCGCGCTCGACGCGAACGTGTAGAGCGCGGCGGCGCGGACGAGCTCGCGGGTCGTGCCGGGGCGGCGCCCCGTCACTCGCGCGAACGCCTCCTGGCCGGCGGCGACGGCGAGCGCGACGCCGAGCGGGAGGCGGCGGGGCGGCGTCACCCCCGCGAGCGCGCAGGTCCTGGCGAACATCTCGCCGAGGGCGAGGTTGTGGCCGGCGAGCACGTAGACCTCGCCCGTCCGCCCGCGCTCGAGCGCGGTCGCGTGGGCGGCCGCCACGTCGCGCACGTCGCAGAACGACGCCCCTCCGTCGACGTACGCCGGGATGCGTCGCCGCGCCAGGGCGACGACGAGGGAGGCCGACGAGCGGTGGGTGTCGCCGGGCCCGAGCACGAACGACGGGCGCACCACGACGAGCGGCAGCCCCCGGGCGGCGAGCGCGAGCGCGACCCGTTCCGCGGCGACCTTGGAGGCGAAGTAGCCGATCCCGAGCGCCTCCGCGTCTCCGTGCGTCGTCTCGTCGAGGAGCGCCGGCGCGCGGGTGCCGCCCATCACCGACGTCGAGGAGGTGTGGACCGCGCGCGCGACGCCCGCCTCGAGCGCCGCCCCGAGCACGATCTCGGCGCCCTCCACGTTCACCGCGCGCGTCTCCACCGGGTCCGCGCCGATCCGCGGGAGCCCGGCCGCGTGCACCACCGCGTCACACCCGGCGAGGGCGACGCGGACGCTCGCCGCATCGAGCACGTCGCCGCGCGCGACCTCCACCGAGAGCCCCGCGAGCGGCGCGAGGTCGCTCGAGGGCCGCACGAGCGCGCGCACGCCGTGGCCGCGCCCGACGAGCTCGCGCGCGATCGCACCCCCGAGGAGCCCGGTCGCGCCGGTGACGAGGACCTTCACGGCGACGCGGCCTCGGCGGCGGCGGTCGGTGGGGGCCGCGCGCCGTCCGCGGAGGTCACGCGGCGATCCCGATGTGGCGCGAGACCGCCCGGAGGAGCTGCTCGAGGTCGAACGGCTTCGCGAGGATCGTGTCGGCGCCGGCGGGCACGCGATCCTGCTCCGCGAGGGCGGCCGTCATGAGCACGACCGGCAGGTCGCGCAGCCCGGGCTCCGCGCGCATGCGCTCGATGAGCTCCCCGCCGCTCATCACCGGCATGACGAGATCCACCACGACGACGGAAGGCCGCTCGCCGCGCTGCAGCGCCTCGAGCGCCACCGCGCCGTCCTCGCACGCGTGCACCCGGTAGCCCTCCGCCTCGAGACACTCCGACACGGTCTCGCGGATGGCGAAGTCGTCCTCGACGAGCAGGATGAGAGTCCGGTTCATGACGGGGTTTGCCTCTTGGAGGTCCCCGTATACAGCCGATGGGGCCGGGACGTTTCCGGCCCCGAAGGGTACCGAGCCGCGTCGCTCCCCGATGGCGGCAGGTCAGATCGTGTAGACCGCCGGGGCCTCGAAGAGCGGCACGCTCGACGGGATGGGCGGGTGCCCGGACGGGAGCTGCCGCTCCTGCGGGATGGGCGGATGGCCGGGGGGCAGGGCCGAGCCGCGCGGCGCGGGCGCCGGCAGGGCGACCTCGCCGCGGCAGCCGTGCGCCGCGCGGATCTCGCCGATCATGGCCTTCACCCGCGCGAGCTCGTCGGGCTCCGACGAGCGCAGCGCCTGCGCCCACTCGTGGGCGAGCGCCGGATTCTCGAGCATCTTCGAGGGGGTCATGTGCTCGCACAGCGCGGGCTCCGCGGCGCTCGGTCCCGCGCGCGGCGCCGATCGCCTGCGAGACCGGCCACGCCGCCACGAGGAGCAGGCCGAGGGTGATGAGAGCGAGCGGCACGCGCGTCATGGAGCCTCCATCGGCGGAATCCACCGCCGTGAGGTCGATGTAAGCGCGACTCGGTCTCGCCGCCGGGGGAGGCCTGCCCCCGCTCGGGTCACGAGCCCGTCGTGGCTGCCGTCCTGCCGGTCACCCGGAGTCCGGGCAGACGAGGCCGTGCTCCGTCAGGCACGCACGACCTCGGGCGCCTCCCGATGCGGCGTGTGGCGGAGCCCCGGGAGGAGCAGCGGGCGCGCCGATGACGAGACGCCGCGCGCGATGGCATGCACCTGGGCTTCGGTCCCGTACTCGTCCAGCTCGCCCTGCAGCACGAGGACCGGGCAGCGACGTGCTCCCGGCGTCAGGCGATCCCTCCGCGCCGTGCGCTCGGTCCCCCGTCTCGCCCCGTTGCGGCGGGGAGCAACGCTCCTCAGGTTGCTAGTCGCCAACGCTTTCGAGAGGGAACGTCCAGATGCAGGAGCCACAGCAGGCGCCCCACGCCGGATGGGGCGATCGCGACGTCGCCGAGCCGTGCACCGAATGCGGGGCGAACGCCGTCGCCGACCCCGTGAACGGGGGGCTCAACTGCGCGACGTGCGGCCAGTGGCATTACCTGTGCGACGAGTGCATGCCCAACGTACCGGAGTACTCCCGCGACGCAGCGTGGCTCTGCCCGGAGTGCCGGGGCCCGACGGTTCACTGACCAGCTCGGCCTCGTCGAGTCGATGCGCCCACCGATCCGGGTCGCGACGTCCGCTCAGGTCGGCGTGCGCGCTCGTCCGCCATACGGAGCACCGCCCCGCTCGCCCGGCCAGAGCAGGATCGCCAGGGCGGCCATGAGGGAGACGTCAGCGACGTTGAAGATCCCGGTGCGGAGCGGGCCGACGCCGAGGTTCAGGAAGTCGACCACCCAGCCGCCGGTGGCGATCCGATCCCAGAGGTTCCCGAGCCCGCCCGCCGCCGCGAGCGCCGCCGCGACGGCCGTCCGCGACGGCGTGCGCGCGCGAAACGCCGCGACCAGCGCACCGAGCACGACCAGACCGACGCCCCAGGTGAAGAGGTGGGCTCGCACGCGCTCCGGGAGCACCGCCCCGAGACTCAGGAACGCACCCGCGTTGTGCGCGAGCTCGAGCCGCACGGTGTCGCCGAGGAGGGACATTCGCTCTCCTGGGGACAGGTACGCCTCCGCGAGGCGCTTGGTGCCCTGGTCGCACGCGACGCACGCTACGACGATCCCGAGCAGGGCCGCGCGGCGGAGGCCGCCGGCGGCAGGACGGGGGCTGGGGGTCGGCTGCATGGGGCTGAGTGTAACTCTGCACGACGAAGGCGGAAGCGCAGAAGGGCGCCAGGGACTGCTCTGCGCCCGACACGACCGCAGCACCGCGATGCAGCTCGTGATCGTCACTCGAGCATTGCTTTGACGGCCTTCTCGAGCTCGTCGATCTGCGTCGTCGCCGTGTCCCAGACGACCTTCAGCGAGACGCCGAAGTACGCATGCGCGAGCACGTTCCGCATGTCGCAGATCAGGCGCCATGGGATCTGTGCCGCCCTCGCCCTGACCTCGTCCGGCAGCTTCCCCGCGGCCTCGCCGATGATCTCGATGTTCCGGATCACTGCGTCGCGAGTGCGCTCGTCCGCCGCGAACGCGTCGTAGCTCATCCCGGCCACGAAGCGGCGGACCTTCCCGCAGGCCTCGATGATGTCGTCTGCGTAGAGGCGCCAGTCGCGCTCAGCCTTGGGCGACATCGACCGCCTCGCGCTCGACGATGGGGCGCATCCGCGGCTTCAGGGCATCGGGCGTCACGAGGTCGACCCTGCGGCCGAGGTGGTCCTCCAGGAACGCCTTGAGCCCCATGAACGAGAGGAACGTCGGGTCCTTCTCGAAGTCCACGAGGATGTCGAGGTCGCTATCCTCTTCAGCCTCGCCGCGCGCAGTGGACCCGAACAGGGCGATGCGACGTACACCGAACTCACGCCGGATCTCCGGCAAGTAGCCGCGCAAGGCCGCGATCGCTTCTTCACGACGCATGGGCAGGATTATAGGGGCTTCGCGCAGCGGCGCCCATCCGAGCGACCGGCGGCTATCGGTCTACGCCGTTGCCGAAGACCGTCCGCTCCTCGGACGCACGAGACCGCCGGGGCGGAGGCACCGCTACTTCATTCCGGGAGATCTCCCGTACCGCGCCTCGCAGTCCACGGGCGTGGCGAGGTCCTTCACGGGGTCGCGGACCAACGCCGCGTCAGGGAACTCGGGCGGACGCATGAACGTGTACCCGGGCCCGCTGCTCGCGACGTGCCGCCAGAACTCGGCCCCGCGCTCGTCGAAGTAGAGCCGGTACGTGTCCACGCTGTCATTCGCCGCCCCCGCCTTCGCGAAGACGAACCGGAGGCGACCGCTCTCGTCGTAGTGATGCTCCGCCGTGTACGCGGAATCGTCGGTCCCCACGGAGGTGACGTACTTGCGGACCCGCCCGCGCTGGTCGCGGAACGCGACGACGTTCGCCTCGAGGGGCCGCTCGTCCATCGAGCAGACCCGCCTCTCTTCCCGCCGCCACTCGCCGCGTCGGATCGCGGCCTCGCTCGCCTCGACCGCGCGGCGGATGCCGACGATGCGCGGGTGCGTGCGCCAGCTTCGCGCCTCGACGGGGGCGCCGGCCGAGGCATCCGCTGTGGCCGCGCCGTGCGAAGTCACGAGCACGCAGCACGCGAACGCGGCACGCAGCAGGCGGAGCGTCAGGTCGTACCGGCTCATCACGGTCCTTTCCGCGAGTGAAGGAGCATACCAGCCGGTCCTCCTCACCGACGGCCGATGACCACCTGCGCCGGTTCGAGACGGGGCTTTCCGGGCGCCGAATAGCGAAGCCCCCGACCGCTCATCACGATCGGGAACCTCAAGTAGTTGCGGTGGTGCTCACGCCGACCGATGCCGACCCGCCCCGTGGACCGCTGTCCTGCGCGCACGCGCCGCGACGCCGCTCCCCTTCCCTTTGACTGCCGCCCGTCTCCTGAAAGCGTGCCAGAGATCGTAGTCCGCCTGGAGTCCCATCCAGAACTCCGGCGTCGTATCGAGCGCCTCGGAAAGGAGAATCGCGGTCTCCGCGGTGATCCCCCGCTTTCCGTTGACGATGGTGTTCACCCGCTGGATCGGGACGCCCATCCGCGACGCGAGCTCGACCTGCGTGACGCCGCGAGGCTTGAGGAACTCCTCGAGCAGCATCTCGCCGGGGGCAGTCGGAGGTCGATTCTTCGGCAGCATGGTGTTCCTCACCTCAGTGGTAATCGACGATCTGGACGTCGCGCGCGTCGCTGCGCTCGAAACGGAAGACGATCCGGTACTGGTCGTTGATCCGGATGCTGAAGTACCCCGCGTAGTCGCCCTTCAGGGCCTCCAGCCGGTTGCCCGGCGGGTCGGCGAGATCCCGCGGTTCTTCGCCCGGTTGAGCCGGTCGAGCTTCCGTTGCGCCGCAGGCCACAGCGCGGCGGCAGGCAGCGGCGTGCCGCCTTGCTCGGTTTGCCGTGGAAGATGTCCTCGGTTGCCTCGTCGGCGAAGTCGAGGACCATGGGAGTTCATACCGCTTGCACGGATGCCGTGCAACACCCCACCCCATCCTGGAGGAGCCCCGAGCGCGATCCGCGCCATCGCCAGCTCGATGCTCGGACCGTGACGGTAGCGAATCTTGTCAGCGACCGGACGCCGCGGCTGGGGAGTTGCGCCCGGCCGCCGACGACGAGAACGAGCGAGCCAGAACAGGGGCCACAGCGCGCGCACCGGTTGGGCGAGAACAGGAACATCCACCAGAACGCGACCCTGCTCTCCGCCTCGACGAAGCCAAGCTCCTGGTTCTGCAATCCCTCTCCGACCTCGATGGCAGTGGCGTACACGACGGCGCCGTCCCGGTAGACGCGCACTTCGGTCTCGGGAGTCCCAGTGTCGGTCCCGGTGCATCCGAACCGCATCTTCTGGAACCGTGCGACCAAGTCGTGGTCCGCGACCCTGAGCTTTCCCAGGTGGAGGTCATCGACCTCGAGCTCCCACCGGGAGGTCACGTCGAGGTTCAGCCCGGCGAAGGGCAGGACGTACCCGTCCGCATCCACCCGCGCCAGGTGCTTGTACGCGCCGTTCGATGTCGCCATCACCGGCCCGCAGTCGACTCGCGGCCTCGTCCGATGGGGTCGGGCGATGAACAGGAGGCCGGAGACCACCGCTGCGACGAGCAGCGCGCCGAGGGTGAGCAGTCGTTTCGCCATTCCGTCCTGCCGTCGAGGACAGTTTCACACTGACGGGCGCCTGTCACTCGAGCGCCACATCGTCCGAGAGCCCGGGCCGTCCTATGATGAACGCCCTCGGCGAGAGGTCTCGACGATGACACTCCTTGGACCCGCATTGGCGGCAGTCGCTCTGTTGGCAGGTCCAGCAACAGCCGGCGAGGATGTCTGGTTGCTGGAGCAAGCCCGCGATGCCATCCTCCGGCTGGGCAGCGAGAGCTGGAGCGGCGACGTGGCCGAGGCCCTTGCCGCCGCGCGGCCGCTGCTGGCGACCGATCCGGTCGTCGCGGAACTGGCGCCACTGCTCGCGGAGGCCGCGGTGCGGGAGCCGGGAGGGCCCGCACCCTCCCCGCGCAAGGCGCCTGTCCCACGCCCGGGTTGGAGGCTCCGCCTGGCTGGACCTCGATGGTGCCGGGCAGCCCGAGATCGTCCTGGCCGGCGGCTCCTCCCCGGCCCCGTACTACGCCGTCTTCGAGCGCCTCGGAACCTCGTGGCGATTCCTCCATGACGGGCCGTTTCGATTCCTCGGTGCCGCGACCCACCGCGGGCGCCTGCACCTCCTGAGCGTCTTCGACGGCTATGGCGTCGATGGCCCAAGGCTCGCCGTCGACACCATCGACTCGACCGGCAGGTCGAAGCAGCACCTCGTGTTCAGCCTGATGGAGTGGCCGACGGCGGCGACCGCCTCGGCCCCAGTCTCCGAATGCACGACCGCCCGGACGACCGCGCTCCGCTCGACGGCCGTTCGCGATGACCACCCGACCGACCGCGGCACGGAAACGCTCGCCTCGGGCAACGTCTTCCAGACGCTCGCCGTCGGCTCGACCGGGTGGGTGCTTCAGACCGTCCGCGGCGAGGATGGAGCGCCACGGTCGCTCTGCTGCTTCGTCGGCGAGGCGGCTGCTCCGCTGCGCCCACGACGTTGCGCCGCCGAGCGCTCGCGTCGTCCGGGCGCGTGCTCGTGGGCTGGGTGCGGACGCGCGACCTGACGATGCGCTGAACCCCCGAGACGAGGGTTCGGCGCTGGAACACGAAGCCCCCGACCGCGGTTCGCATCGGGGGCCTCAAGTGGTTGCGGGGGCAGGATTTGAACCTGCGACTTCGTCATGAGCCCACCGGTAGCCGCAGCGGGGGTCTGCCGGTTCACGCGTCCGCGACCGGCCCGCGCGGCTTGAAGCGCCGCTCGATGCGCGCGCGGAGCAGCTCGAGCAGCTCCTCCGCCGTGATCGCCCGCGTCCGCCCGGACCGTGAAGCGGAGCCGCTCGGCGGGGGCGAGCCTCGTGCCGGCCGCGAGCTCGCCGCGCCCGGACGCGACGGCGATCGTCCGGCGGCCAGCTCGACCTTGCGTGAGGTCAGCTCGGCGAATCGGCGCCGGAGCTGCGCGGCGGTGAGCCGCTCGCGCTCCGCCGGGAGCATCTGGAAGCCGATCGCGGTCCCCGCGAGCTGCGCCGTCGCCTCGGCGACGAGGCCGAGCCGGAGCGCGTGCTGCGAGAGCGCCTCGACCGTCCGCCTCGCCGTACTGCCAGTAGCTCCGCACGACCTCGCCGCACCCTGGGCAGACGATCCCGTGGAGCTCGTCGAGACCGCGCGTGCGGTGAAGGTGCAGTCCGGCCCCGCGCGCGCCGCACGCCTCGCACGCGACGTCCGGGCCGAGCGCGGCGAGCACGGCTCGCGCGAGCCGCGCGACCGAGGTGCGCTCGAGCGCGATGCGCACGCCGGCGAGGAGGGCGGCGTCCACGAGCTGCGGCCCGGCCTCGACCCCGTCTCCCTCCGCCCGCGCTCCCACCGCGAGCCAGCGCGGGAGGCGCGCGAGCGTGCGCGGGAGATTGCGCGCCGCCGGCCACGCCTCGCGGAGCCGGTCCCACCGCAGCGACCACCCCTCGGGCGACCGGAGCGCCTCCGGCGGGCGTCCCCCCGCCTCCTCCGCGAAGAACGCGAGGAGGGTGAGCGCGACGTCCCACGGCGCGGTCTCGGCCTGCGCCTCGAGCGTGCGCGCCAGCTCGCGCGCGGCGCCGTTGGCGCGCTGCCGTTCGAGGCGAGACGCCCCGAGCCGGACGAGCTCCGCCTCCTGGAGGGGGTCGAACGCCCGCCGCGCGCCCGTGGGGCCGCGCTTCTCGAGCTGCTTCATGGCGATGCTCCTCGCGCGCCCGACGTCCCGCGCGACCTTCGAGAGACGCGCGAGCCGCGCGCGGGCGTCGGCATACGCCGCCTCCGCCTCCTCCACGATCCCGGCGCGCGACTCGGCGAGGAAGTCCTTCCCCTCCGCCTCGCGCTTGCGCGCCTCCTCCCGGAGCCGGTGCGTGTCGCTCCGGACCAGGCGGTCTCGCTCGCGGGCGAGCGAGGCCGCGATGCGCGCGAGGACCGCGGCGCGGCGCTCGAGGTGAGCCTGGCGCTCCTCCGGCGAGAGCTCGCCGGGCGGCTCGCCCGCCCCGACGCGCTCCGCCATCACCTCGAGCGCGGTGAGGTCGCCCTTCTCGTACGCGGCGTTGACGCGCGCCATCAGGTCGCCGAGCCGTTGCCCCTCGGCGTCGCCGCGGGCGAGGTCCGGGTGGACGAGGCGCCGTCGAGGCGACGGTCGCGACGCTGGCGCGACCCTAGATCTCGATCCCGATGCCGCCGACGACGCCGAACGTCGAGCCGCCCGCCTCGTAGAGGGTCCGGGTCGTCGTGCCGGTGCCGGTCGAGGTCGCGACCTCGACCTGGCTCTTCACGAGGTCCCAGCGGGCGAACGGCGTCACCGAGAGCACGAGGCGCAGCGCGGACACGGGCAGCCGGAACGCGACCCTCGGCCGCACGCCCGACGTACGGCAGCCAGACCGTCTTCGTATCGGTCACGCCCGCGAGCCCGGTGCCGATCTGTCCGAGCCGGTGCCCGCCGAGCTCGCCGAGCACCTCGAGCCGCACGACGTCCGTGAGGTCCACCTTGAACCCGGCGACCGGGGTGAAGACCTCGCTGTCCGCGCGCGTGTCGAGGAGCGTGCCCTCGTACAGGAGGCCGAGCTCGAGCCAGCCGAGCCGGAGCACGCCCGCGCCCCCCTTCACGTCGAAGCTCGCCGTCGAGGAGGCTCTTGCCGTCGGCGGCGCCGACGCTCGCGACCCCGTGCTCGAGGCCGAGCACGTCGTAGCGCGACGCCCCCGCCCACGCGCTCAAGGTGAACGACCATCCGGATCCGGGTGCGGTGTTGGCGCGCGCGGCGGCCGGGACGGCGAGCGCGAGGGCGGCGAGGCAGGGCGAGGGGGGCAGGGCGCATGTCGGGCTCCGTGTCGTTCGGACGGCGGGGGCAGCCCTGGTATTCTCCCAGAGAAATGGTCTCGCTGGATCCCATCGCGTTCGTCCGGGGCACCCCCCCGTTCGACGCGCCTCCCCGCGCCCGCCTTCGACGACGCCGCGAAGGCGCTCGAGATCGTGTTCTACCCCGCGCAGACGCGGCTCCTCGTGCGGGGCGGCGAGCCCGCCCAGCACCTCTACGTCATCCGCAAGGGCGCGGTCCGGCTCGAGCGCGACGCCCAGACGCTGCAGGTCCTCGAGGAGGGCGAGGTCTTCGGCTTCACCTCGCTCATCTCCGGCAAGGCGACGATCGACGTGACGGTCGAGGAGGATCTCCTCGCGTACCGGCTCCCGAGGAAGCAGTTCGAGGCGCTCCTCGCCCACGGCCCGTTCGCCGGCCACTTCGCCTCGGGGCTCGCCGAGCGGCTCCGGAACAGCTCGAGCACTCGCAGGCGGTGAGCTTCCAGCCGGACCTGGCGGTGCCGGTCTCGACGCTGCTGCGCGGCGCGGCGGTGCGGGTCCCGAAGGAGGCCCGGCGTCGGCGAGGCGGCGCGGCTCATGGCGGACCGCTCCGTCTCGTCGGTGCTCGTCGACTCCGACCCGCCGGGGATCGTGACGGACCGCGACTTCCGCCGCCGCGTCCTCGCGGCGGGGCGTGGCCCGGAGACGCCGGTGCTCGAGGTGTACAGCGCGCCGCTCAAGACGGTCTCGGCCGAGTGCCCCATCTACGAGGCGTGGCGGATCCTGCTCGACGCGGGCTGCCACCACCTCCCCGTCACGCGCAACGGCGCGATCATCGGCGTCCTCTCCGCGACCGACCTCCTCAAGTGCACCGCGGCCGGGCCGGTCGCGGTGATGAAGCGGGTCGAGCGGCTCGGCGGGCGCGACGCCCTCCCCGGCTACTCGGAGAAGGTCGCCGAGATGGCCTCCTCGCTCTTCAACGGCGGCCTCGAGCCGACCGTGATCGGCGGCTTCGTCGCGCGCCTCAACGACACGCTCATCACCCGCATCCTGCGCTGGGCCGAGGCGGACCTCGGCCCGCCCCCGACGCCGTACGCGTGGCTCGTGTTCGGGTCCGAGGGGCGGATGGAGCAGATGGTCCTCACCGACCAGGACAACGCGCTCGTGTGGGGCGAGGACGTGCCGGGGGCGCGCGAGTACTTCGCGGCGCTCGCGGAGAAGGCCATCGGCGATCTCGTCGCCGCCGGGTTCCCGCGCTGCCCCGGCGGCTACATGGCGACGAAGTGGCTCGGCGGGCTCGACTGGTGGGAGGAGCGCTTCCGCGGCTGGCTCGAGAAGCCGACGCCGCAGGCGCTGCTCGAGGCCTCCATCTTCTTCGACTTCCGCGCCGTGCACGGCCACCTCGACGTGTCGCGGCTGCGCTCGGTGACGGCGCGCGCGGCGGGCGCGCGTACGTTCCTGTCGGCGATGGCGAAGAGCGCCGTCACGTTCCGCCCGCCCGGGCGGGCTCGGGCTCCGGCTCCGGAGCGACTCCTCCAAGTTCGACATGAAGCTGAAGGGGATCAGCCCGATCGTCTTCCTCGGGCGCGTCTACGGGCTCGAGTCGGCGTCGCGCACCTCGAACACGCTCGACCGGCTCCGGGCCGCCGTCGCGGGCGGGCTCATCGAGCAGGACTCCTGCGAGACGCTGTCCGAGGCCTACCGCTTCCTGCTCCGGGTCCGGCTCCGCACCCAGATCCTCGCGATCTCGGAGGGGAGGCCGCCGTCGAACATGGTGTCGCTCTCGGACCTCTCGTCGATGGAGCGCAGCCGGCTGCGCGACGCGTTCCGGGCGATCGAGGTGTGGCAGGAGCGGGCGGCGTACCACTACCGGACGGATCTGTTCTGACGGGGGACACTCGGGCTGCGCCCTCGCGCCCCTCGAGCCCTCGCTCGCTCCGGCGGAGCCTCATCCGGCTCCGCCTGCGCTCGCCACGGCCTACCTCCGGCGTGCTGCGCGCGGTCGCGGAACAGGAACCCCTGCACGAGGTCGAAGCCGAGGTCTCGCGCGAGCACGAAGTCGGCGGTGGTCTCGACGCCCTCGAGCACGGTGTGGGCGCCCGTCTCGCGCGCCATCCGCGTGAGCGCCTGGACGAGCGCGCGGCAGCGCGGGTGGCGCATCCGCGGGATGAGGGTCCGGTCGAACTTGAGGACCTCGGCGTCGACGATCGCGTCGAACGAGAGCAGCCCGTTCGCCGCCCCCACGTCGTCGAGCGCGATCGGGAGCTTCCGGCCGCGGAGCGCGCCGATCATCTCCTGCGCGCGCGAGACGTCCGCCACCGCCATCGCCTCGGTCACCTCGACGACGACGCGCCGGCTCGAGGACGCGAAGAGCGCGAGGAACGGGTTGCGGTTCCGGTCGCCCGCACGCACCCAGCTGTCCGGGTCGAGGTTCACGAACAGGGGCGCGCGCGGCGCGTGCTCGACCTGGTGCAGCTTCAGCGTGAGCTCGGCGCGGAGCAGGAGCGCCGGATCGGCGTGAAGCACCGCGAACATCCGCGCCGGCGGGATCGGGCGGCCGTCGCGGCGGCGGAAGCGCCCGAGCGCCTCGAACGCCACCGTCCGCCCCGTACGCGCCTGCACGATCGCCTGGTACTCGGTCCAGAAGCGGCCTTCGTCGAGCGTTGCGCGGGCCGAGCGGAGGTCGAAGCGGCGTCCGGGACGCGCGCGCATCCTCGGTCGGGAACAGGTCGAACGGCACCGGCGTCGGCGCCCCGCGCGGGGGAGCCGCGTCGCCCGCCGGAGCGGGGACGACCGAGAGTCGAGGCGCCACGGCGCCGAGCCTGTCAGGACGAGAACGCACCGTCATTCACATCGTCACACGACACGCGACCGGATGACCCACGCTGTCGCAGCGCCGAGGGCCGTTGTACCGCGGAATCGCACATCGTGCCACATGGCCACCCCGTGCTAACACACGGCGGTGCTGTGGCCTTCTCCAGCGTGGGACTCGGTCACCTACTGGGCGCTCGACCTCGAGACCGGAGGGCTGGACCCCCGCTCCGACCCCATCCTGTCGGTCGGGATGGTGCCGATCCGCGCCGGCGCGATCTGCGTCGGAGAGGGCTTCCAGACGCTCGTCCGGCCGGAGGGCGCCGACGCGATCGACCCCTCCTCGATCGGAGCGCACCACCTGCTGCCGGGCGACGTCCGCGAAGCGCCGCTCCTCGCGGAAGTGCTCGGCGAGGTCGACTCGCGCATCCGCCAGGGGGCGCTGCTCGTCCACCAGGCGGCGCTCGACGTGCCGTTCCTGCGGCGCGCCTACAAGCGCTCGGGGCTGCGCTGGCCCGATCCGACCGTCGTGGACACGGTCGCGCTCCTCCTCAAGGCCGCGAAGCGTGCGCGCTTCCTCGACCCGAACGCGCCGGAGCAGGAGCCGGAGCTGAACCTCACCATCGCTCGCCGCCGGCACGGGCTGCCCGACTACGGCGCGCACGACGCGCTCACCGACGCGGTGTCGGCGGCGGAGCTCTTCCTCGTGCTCCGGAAGCGGGTGGGCGCGAAGTACCTGCGCGACCTGCGCGGCTGAGCGGGCGGGCGCTACGGGAAGAGCAGTCCGGCGAACAGGAGGGCGACCGCCATCGCCGCGACGAGCCACTCGCTCCTGATCGCGAGCTCGGTCCGCGGGAGGGCGATCGCCTGGGCACGGGTGATGCGAGGAGCGCGCAGCATCTCGACCTCCGAGCGGGCAGGCCGGGCGGCCCACCGAGCGCTATCAGGAATAGCGAGCGCCCCCCCGCGCGGCAACCCCAGGTCCGAGGGACACGGCACGGGACCCCCAAAGGGCCGGCCGCGCCAGGGTCACGCTGTCACACCAGGTCGCTCGCGAGGTCCGCTGCGAGCGCCTCCCGCTGCTCGGGCGCGAGCGCGGTCTCGCTCACGAGCTGCGGCAGATCCGTGCCGGCCGCGACGGGCACGCGGCCCCGGACGTCGAACTTGAGGTACTGCACGGACGAGAGCCGGTCCGTGCCTACCTGGCGCGCGTCGAAGGTCGGGCGGACCTTCTCTCCGTCCTCGGTCTTCAGATAGAGGTGGCGCGGCAGCGCGAGCCACTCGCGCAGCTTGCGGTCGCGCTCGGCGGGATCGGGGAGCTCGATGAGGAGCGACACGCCGAGCTCGCCGCGATCGCCGAGCAGCTCGTTGTACGTGTCGAGCTCGTGCCGGATCTCGGCGTCGCCCGTCATCCGCTCCGCGCGCACCATCTCCTGGACCTGGTAGCGTGTCGTCGCGGTGTTCTCGAAGAGCAAGGTGAGCACCCCCGCGACGTGCACGCGCCGGACGCCGTTTCGCCTCGAGGATCGCCGCCCGGATCTCCGCGCGCGACCGCTCGTACTCGGCCAGCTCCAGGATCTCCTCCCGTCGGACGCGCCTCATCGCTCCCCTCCCTCGGGCTTTCGCCCGAAGCCCTCGCCGCGGTACGCGCGGGCGAGGATCGTGACCGGGTGCAGCGGGCGCCGCCCGGCGTGCTGATCGAACTGGAGGGCGGCGAGGGGGCAGTCGGTCGTCCAGACCTCGGCGTCGCCGGCCTTCATGCCGTCGAACGCCTTCTGGCCGATCCGCCGCGAGGGCTCGAACCCCTCGACCGTCATCGCGAAGGTCCCGTCGTGCCCGCAGCACTCCATCACCGTCGCCGAGATCGTGACCCCGGGGATCTTGCGGACGAGGTCGCGCCCCTTGAACCCGATCGCCTGCGCGCGCAGGTGGCAGGGCGCGTGGTAGGCGACCTTCCCGCCCGGGGGCGACGACTTGAAGTCGGTCGAGAAGCGCGGCTCGTTGCGGATCGACCAGAGGAACTCCGACACGTCCATGACCGCCGGCGCGAGCCGCTCGGCGCGCGCGCGGTCCGCGCCGTCGAGCAGGTGCGGCCACTCGCGGCGCATCATCATCGAGCAGGTCGGGTTCACGACGAGCACCTTCGCGCCCTTCTCCACGTACGGGAGGAGGAGGTCGAGGTCGCGCCTCGCCTGCGACCGCAGGGCGTCGAGATCGCCGTGCTCCCAGGCCGGCATCCCGCAGCAGGCGAGGCCCCGGACGACGCGCGCGTCCACGCCGTTCTTCCGCAGGACGAAGAGCGCGTCCTTCCCCAGGTCCGGCTCGTTGTGCTGCACGAAGCAGGTCTGGAAGAGCACCGCCTCCCCGCCCGGCTCCGGCGTGACGTAGCCGCTCTTGTCGGCCCACGTGTCGAACGCCTCGGCGGCGAAGTCGGGCAGCTGCTTGTCGCGGTGGACGCCGATGGTCTTCTCCATGAGGACGCGCAGCGGCCGCGAGCGGTTCGCGACGTTCGCCATCCCGAGCGACAGGCGCGCGAGCTTCCCGGCGGTGTCCGGATCGTTGAGGACCCGCTGCCGGAGCGTCCTCGGGCGGCCGCGCGCGTGGACGCCGCGGTAGCGGTGGACGAGGTTCGGGAAGTCGACCTGGAACTCGTGCCCGTCGCGGGGCGTGTACGGGCACTGCACCTCGCACAGCTTGCACTGGAAGCACGCGTCCATGACGCGCTCGACCTCGGGCGCGGTCACCGCGTGAACGTCGCCGTCGTGGTCCTTGTCGAGCAGCGCGAACAGCCTCGGGAAGCTGTCGCAGTACTTGAAGCACATCCGGCAGCCGTGACAGATCTCGAAGACGCGCCGCACCTCACCGTCGAGCGCGGCCGGATCCCAGTACTTCGCCTCGGCCGGATCGTAGGAGATTCCCGGGGTGGGCTGGTACGAGATCCGCCCCCCCGGCGTCTGCCCTGGCGTCGTCGTCATCGAACGGAAGTCTCCATGGAGAACGGCGGGACGCGGCCCGAGTGGCTCGCGCAGGGGCAGCCGGCTCAGGCTGCCCCCGCCACCGCCGTCTTCAGCTGATCGACTTCAGCATCTTGTCGAAGCGCCCGGCGTGCGATTTCTCGGCCTTCGCGAGCGTCTCGAACCAGTCGGCCACCTCGACGAACCCCTCGTCGCGGGCGGTCTTCGCCATGCCCGGGTACATGTCCGTGTACTCGTGCGTCTCGCCCGCGATGGCGGCCTTGAGGTTCGCGGAGGTGTCGCCGATCGGTAGACCGGTCGCCGGATCGCCGACCGGACGCAGGAAGTCGAGGTGTCCGTGCGCGTGGCCCGTCTCCCCCTCGGCCGTCTCGCGGAAGTTCATCGCGACCTCCGGGTAACCCTCCACGTCGGCGACCTTCGCGAAGTACAGGTAGCGCCGGTTCGCCTGGGACTCGCCCGCGAACGCATCCCTGAGGTTCTTCTCGGTCTTGCTGCCCTTCAGCTGCGCCATGGTGCTCTCCTCGGTCCTTCAGTCATTGTGGCGAGACGTGGTGGTGACGGTCGAGCCGGGCACTGCTCGGACATCCGGCCGCCGTCGCGGAGTCGATTCGATACCCATGGACGGCCGCGTTGCATCGCCCCCGTTGGGTGGCCAGCGTTTCAACGGGAGGGTGCGGCCATGACCGACCCGGAGGAGCGAATGCGCGAGCGCGAGCTCCTGCGCCGGCGCGAGAACGAGCTGAAGGACCTCGACGTCGAGGCGACGCCCGGCGAGCGCCCGCTGGAGGGCCTCTCTGGCGCGCAGGACACCACCTGGACGCGGGACCAGGACGATCGGCAACGCTCCGTTCACGAGAGGGACGAGGCGGCCGCGCGACGAGCGCTCGCGCGCGCAGGTCCCGCCGGCCCCACCCCATCACGAGGAGTGAGGTCGGCTCGCGGACGGCCGCGGCGCTTCGCGGCTCCTCCGGCCCCGACCGCGAGGCAGAGCGCGGCCGCGGCGGCCCCCGCTGCCCCCGGCGCCGACGAGGCGAGCACGGCGACGCCGGCGACGCCGCCTGCGCCGAGCAGCAGATCGGCCGCGGCGGGGCGCTGCGCGGGCGCGGGCAGGAGAGAGGCGGCGAGCGCGGCGGCGGCCGCGGCCGCAGCCAGCCGGAGCGCCGCGCCGGGCGGGATCGCCCCTGCCCACGCGGCGAGCTCGGCGGCGCGTGGCCCCGCGATGGCGAGGAAGACGAGGACGCTGCCCGCGGCGAGCGCGAGCACCGCGCCCGCGGCCGAGTCCTTCGAGATGCGTGCGCGCTCGTCGAGCCCGGGGGAGGCGAGGTCCACCGCCGCCTCGAGCGCCGAGTTCGCCGCCTCGGCCGCGACCACCGCGGCAATGCACAGGACGAGCACCGCCCGCTCGACCGGCGCGAGCGGCGCGCGCGCGACGAAGGCGCCGACGAGCGCGCCGAGCCCGAGGTGGATGCGGAGGTTCCGGTCCCGGACCGCGCCCTCGGTGAGCCCATCCCACGCGAACCCGAGGCTCGCGTGCAGGGAACGCCGCGGCGCCACGTCAGATGTTCTGCGACAGGATGAGGTGGACGTACTGAGCCCGCTCGAACGCGCCCGGGTCCTGCACGTTGCGCTGCGACAGCGCGCCCCGCGCCGCGTCCACCGAGCCGAACCCGCGCTTGTCGAGCCAGTCCTCGACCCCCGCCAGGATCTTGCCCATGTGCGGGATCCCGTTCTTCATGAGGGTCGAGGCGAGCTGGACCACCTGGGCACCCGCCAGGATCTGCTTCAGGACGCCCGGGGCGTCGTACACGCCGGTCGAGGCCGCGAGCTGCGCGCGCACGCGGCCGTGCAGGAGCGCGATCCAGCGGAGCGGCACGAGCGCGTCCGCCGGGGAAGACAAGGTCATGGAGGGCGCCGCCACCATCTTCTCGAGCGAGATGTCGGGCTGGAGGAAGCGGTTGAAGAGGACGAGGCCGTTCGCGCCCGCGCGATCGAGCCGGCCCGCGAAGTGGGCGAGCGAGGTGAAGTAGGGAGAGAGCTTCACCGCGATCGGGATCCGCACGGCGGCCCGGACGCCCTCCACGATGTCGACGTAGCGCGCCTCGACCTCCGCGGAGGAGACCTCCGGGTCCGCCTCGACGGCGTAGAGGTTCACCTCGAGCGCGTCCGCTCCCGCCTGCTCGATCTCGCGTGCGTAGCCCGTCCAGCTCCCGGGCGCGGCGCAGTTCAGGCTCCCGATCACCGGGATCTCGAGGGCCTTCTTCGCGCGCTCGACGAGCGAGAGGTACTCGTGCGGCCCGACGCGCTGCGGCGGGAAGTACGTCCGCGCCTCGGGGTTCGACTCGGCGCCGCGGGACAGCTCCTCGTCCAGCGCGGTGCCCGCCGCCTCGATCTGCTCCTCGAACAGCGAGCGGAGCACGACGGCGCCTGCGCCGTGACCCTCCGCCATCTCGAGGTTGTCGACGCGGTTCGAGAAGGCGGAGCTGGCGAGCACGAGGGGGGTCGGGAGGCTCAGTCCCATGTACTCGGTGGCGAGGTCGGCCATGCGGGATCTCCGGCGGCGATTATAGGAGCCGCGTGCGCCGCACACACGCCCTCGGGCGATCTCGACCGTCCACGCCGCACGGGCGCCCGCGCGGGCAGGTGTACGCGCTCTTCACGCACGGGCGCAACCCCGCGCGCGCTCGAGGAGCGAGGTTCGGCCCTACCCGGGGCGGACCGTCAGCACCGGGCAGTGCGCCCGCCGCACGACCCGCTCTGCGACGGACCCCATGAGCGCGTGCTCGAGCCCGGTGCGGCCGTGCGTCCCGAGCACGAGGAGCTCCACCCCGCGCGCGCTCGCGAAGGACAGGATCTCCGCCGCAGGCTCGCCGACCGCCCTGTCCGCGGTGACCCGCGGAGCTCCCACGATCCGCTCCGCCTCCACGCGCCACTCCTCGAGGTGTCGCTGCGCCTGCTCGGCGAGCTCCTGCATCATCTTCGGGCTCGCGACGACCGAGCCGTCGGGGAACGTGTAACCCGGGACCGGGTAGGCGTGCAGCAGGATGAGCTCCGCGCTCGTGCGGCGCGCGAGGTCGGCGGCGAGCTCCATGGCGGCGCGCGAGGCGTCGGAGAAGTCGATGGGACAGCAAATCCGCTTCCAGTCCGCGGTCGGCATGGGCGTTCCCCCGTTCGTCCTCGATCTTAGCGCGTGCCGGGCCGCCGCGCGGGGCCGGAGCGCCGCACGCCCCGGCGAGGGGCGCGCCCGGCGCCGGGGTCCTCAGTCCCGCGGCGTGCGCCCGGACCGGTCGCGGCGCACGTCGGAGACGAACGATCCGACCTCGCGGAGCGCGCGCCGGAAGAACCGCTCGAACCGAGCGATCTCGTCGTCGCGCGCCGGTCCGGACTCCTCGAGCCCGTATTCGCCACGGGCGAGCCGATCGGGCAGCCCCTCGAGCTCACGTGACATCTTCTCGAGCCGCTCGAAGACGAGCGTCTCGAGCAGGAAGACGAGGAGCGCCCCGAGCCCGACGGCGAGCAGCGCCACGAGCATCACCACGCGCCCGCGCAGCTCGCGTACGCCGTCGCGGAGCGCCGTGACGTCGTGCATCACCACCACCGCGCCGAGCTTCTCCCCTGCCTCGTCCCGGAGCGGGAACACCCCGCGGACGACGCTCCGCCCGCCGCCGTGGACCTGTCCGAGGACCGTGGGCGCGTCCGGCACGTCCGCGAGCCGCTCGATCCCGCGGAGCATCGCGTCGCCGCCGGTCGTCGTCTCGACCGCGACGAGGTCGGGCCGCTCCTCCCACCGCTCCGCCGCGCCCGTGGCCGACCACGCCGCTCGATCGAGCCGGGACTTCACGAGCAGGAGCCCGAGGTCGTCCCCGGTCATCGCCTTGATGCGCCTGAGGAAGGTCGGCAAGTCCTCCCCCAGCTCGACGAAGCCGATGAGCTGGTCGCCGTCGAGCCACGGGCGCACGACGCGGATCGCAAAGGCCGTGCGCCCGAGCTCGCGGCCACTCGTCTGCCTCCGCTCCATCACGGCGCGCGAGACGAGCGGGCGGCGGACGGGATCGCCGTGGAGGTCCGGGCGGTGGACGCGGAGGAAGACGCCGTCCGTCCGTGGGTCGGGCGGGTGGAAGTACCACTGCGTCACGCCGTGCTGCGCCCGGAGCACCTCGAACACCGGCCCGGCGAGCGCGAGCAGCCCGGCGCGGTCGCGCGCGGCAAGCCGCGCTCCGAGCCGGTCGTTCGCGAGGATCAGCTCGAGGAGCGCCGACATCCGCTCGATCTCGCGGGCCTCGGCCTCGGCGAGCGCGCTCGCGGCGGCCCCGACCTCTCGCTGCGCGGCGATGGAGGTCGCCCGCTCGTTCACGAAGTCCATGAGGATCGCCGTCGCGAAGGCGATGATCGCGAGACCGACGGCGAGCGCGCCGACGAGCTTCAGGCGGATGGAGTGGCGCACGGCGATCGCTCCCTTCGCCGATACTCACACGGGCGGCCACGCGATGCGAACCCGAGGCGGACGTGCCCGGCGTCCGGGACGGCTTGCGGCATCGAGCCGGCTGCCCATCGTACCGGCGGGGGTCCACCCGCGAACGGCATCCGAACGGCCGCTCGCGGCGAGGCCGGACGGGCGTAGAGGTGGAGCCGGAACGACCCCCTGCTCCAGAGGAGGACGACATGATCCCGGATCGGATCGACCGGTACCTGAAGGACCACCACGTCGACTACGTGCACTCGACGCACCGCCGCGCCGTGGCCGCGCAGCGGTTCGCGGCCGCCGAGCACGTCACCGGCGACCGGATCGCGAAGCCCGTCGTGGTGAGCGTCGACGGCGCGCTCGCGCTCGCCGTCGTGAGCGCGACCCAGAAGGTGGACGTGGACGAGCTGCGCCGCGCGCTCGGCGCCCGCAGCGTCGAGCTCGCGCCCGAGCCTGCCTTCGAGGGCCGGTTCGCGCCCTGCGAGGTCGGGGCGGAGCCGCCGCTCGGGCTGTTCGGCCTGCCGATCTACGTGGACGCGGAGCTCGCGCGGGCCAATCGGCTCGTCATGCGCGGCGGCACGCACGAGGACGCGATCGAGGTCGCGACCGCGGAGTGGATGCGCTCCGAGGGCGCGACGCCCGTCGAACGGCTCGGTCGCTGGGCGGTCTGATCCGCGAGGGACCGCTACAGCCGCTTCTTCTCGTAGGTGCCCATGAGGCGCGCCTCGCCGAGGACGTGCCCCTTCATCGCCGCCTCGAGCCTCACCTTCGTCGGGGCGGCGAGGTCTCCGAGCGCCGCGTCGAGCGCGTACAGCTTGAAGAAGTACCGATGCCGGCCGATCGGCGGGCAAGGGCCGCCCCATCCGGTCCGCTTCCAGTCGTTCACGCCCTGGCGCGTCCCGGCCGGGAGCGCTCCGCGACCCACGGCCTCCGGGAGCCCGGCAGCGTCCGTCGGGATGTCGTACAGGATCCAGTGGACCCACGTCATCTTGGGCGCCTGCGGATCGGGCGCATCCGGGTCGTCGACGATGAGGGCGAGCGTCTTCGCGCCCGCGGGGACGCCGGACCACTCGAGGGCCGGCGAGGCGTCCGCCCCCTCGCAGGTGTACTTGGTCGGGATCTCCGCGCCCTCCGCGAACGCCGCCGACCGGAGGACGAACGAGCCCGCTGCCGCAGTGACCATGGGAACCCCCTCCCGTCGCCATACTAGAATCGCGGACGCGATGCGATCCCCCTTGGAGAGCCCCTCCCCTTCCCCCGCCGCGCGCGCCGAGCCGTCCTTGCTCCCCCGCGAGCACGGCGCGTGGGGCCAGCTCGCGATGCCGCTCGCGACCGGCCTCGTGCTCGGGCGGCCCGGAGCGGCCGCGCTGCTCCTCGTCGCGGGCGTCGTCCTCGCATTCCTCGCGCACGAGCCGCTCCTCGTCGTGCTGGGGCAGCGCGGCCGGCGCGTGAAGGAGGCCGCGGGCGCGCGGGCGACGCGCCGCCTCGCCGTGCTCGGCGCGGCCGCGGTCGTCTGCGGCGTGGCGGGCCTCCTCGTCGCGCCTGGGGTCGCGCGCCTCGCCGCGCTGGCGCCCGCCGCGCTCGCGCTCCCCGTCGCGCCGCTCGTCGCGCTGCGCCTCGAGAAGACCACCGCGGGCGAGCTGCTCGTCGCGGCGGCGCTCTCCGCCTGCGCCGCTCCCGTCGCGCTCGCCGCGGGGGCGCCTCCCTCGTGGGCGTGGGGCTCGGTCGTGACCTGGTTTGCGTCCTTCGCCGCCGCGACGCTGCCCGTGCGGGCGACGCTCCTGTGGGCGCGGACCCGCGGCGAGCGGGAGCTGCGGCCGCTCGCCGCCGCGGGCGCAGCCGCCATCGGCGCCGCCGCCCTCCTCGCCGCGAGGCAGGGGGCTCTGCCCTGGCCGGCCGCGATCGGCGTCCTCCCGACCGCGGTCGCCGCGACGGCCGTCGCGCTCCTCCGCGTCCGCCCGCAGCGATTCACGACGGTGGGGTGGTCGCTCGTCGGCGCGAGCACCGCGACCCTGCTCGTCCTCCTGATCGGGTTCAGGGCGGGATGAGGGGGAGGTCCATCGTGAAGGTCGACCCCTCGCCGGGCGCGCTCCGCACCGCGATCGTCCCGCCGTGCGCCTCGACGATGCGCCGGACGATCCACAGTCCGAGCCCGAGCCCGGCGTAGTTCCGCGACGACACCGCCCGTTCGAAGCGGCCGAAGATGCGCTCCTGGTCCCCGGGCGCGATCCCGATCCCGCGGTCCTCCACCTCGAGGCGGACGCGAGCGCCCTCCGCCCGGACCCGCACCGAGATCGGGCGCCCGCGGCCGTACTTGACCGCGTTCGAGACGAGGTTCGAGGCGATCTGCTCGAGCCGTGTCCGGTCGAGCAGGGCGCGCACAGGGCCGTCCGCGTCGACCTCGACGGTGGAGCCGAGCTCGGCGGCGTCGTCCGCGAAGCGCGCCGCGACCTCACGGACGACCGCCGCCGACCTCCACGTCCTCGGGCGACAGCTCGAGCCGGCCCGCGGTGATGCGGGTGACGTCGAGCAGCGTCTCGGACAGCGCGACCATCCGCGCGATCTGCCGCTCGAGCACGAGGAGCCGGCTCTCGTACGCGTCCGGGCACCCGCTCCGCGCGTCGCGGCGCAGCAGCTGGACGGTCAGCCGCAGCGTCGCGATGGGCGCGCGCAGCTCGTGCGACGCGACGTGCAGGAACTCCTCCCGCGAGCGCGCCGCGGCGGTCGCCTCGGCGAGCAGCAGCGCGTTCTCGAGCGCGACCGCGGTCCGGTGCGCGACGTCCACGACGAGGGTCGCGTCGGCGCCGCCCGGCACGCGCGCCGACTCGGTCGAGCCGATCGCGACGATGCCGAGCGCGCGGTGGGCGCGGAGCGGGGCCACGACCGCCTCACGCAGGGCCGGCTCGCCCGAGGGATCGGGTGGGAAGTCGTCGACGATCACGACGTCCCCCCCGGCGAAGCTCCGCTCGACGCGCGCGCGCGCGCCCTTGCGCAGGTGGGTCTCGAACGCGGCGCCGAGCGCCGGATCCCCGCGGCTCGCCGCCGGCGCGAGACCGCCCACGCCGTCGTCGAGGTAGAAGCCGACCCACTCCCCGAGCGCGGGCACGACGAGCCGCGCGACCGCCTCGAGCATCGCCGCGCCGTCGGCGCTCTCGGCGAGCTCCGCCGAGAGCCGGTCGAGAAAGGCGAGCCGCCGCCGCGCCGCGTCGGCCTCCGCGCGGGCGACCCGCTCCGCGGTGAGCAGGCGCGCCCGCTCGAGCGCCTGCGCGCACTGGCCCGCGAGCGCGACCCCGAGGCCGCGATCCGGGTCGCCGAAGGGCCGGACCGCCTCGAAGGCCACCGCGAGCAGCCCGAGCGTCTTGCCGTGGACGACGAGCGGGAGGGCCGCGATGGGCGCCGCGGGGGTGAGCCCGGGCCAGCGCGCGACCACGTCCTCGGCCGTCTCGACGAAGATCGCGGCGCCCGAGGCGAACGCCTCGCGTGCGGGCCCCGGCCCGGTCGCCGCCAGCCGCGCCGTCTCCTCGCGGACCCCGGCGCACCGGAGCACCTCGAGGGCGCCGCCCGCCGCCGCGACGAGCACGAATCCGCTCGCGCCGCCGAGGGCCTCGATGCCCGCGCCGAGCGCGACCTCCGCGACCTCGGCCGGGGTCCGCGCGCCGGAGAGCGAGGCCGTGACCGCCTGCAGGCGCGCGAGGCGGCCCGCCGCCGCCTCCGCCTCCTCGCGCGCGAGCCGCTCGGCCTCCCACGTGGACGGGGCCGCGCGCGGCGGGGCCGACGTTCGGAGCTGTGGATCGTGCGCCACGAGTCCCCCTCAGGACGACGCCCGCGCAGTAGAGCCCCTGCGGCCCCTCCCGGCAAGCGCCCGCAGCGCCCGCGGGCGTGCGTTCTGGCGCACCCGCGTGGCGCGCCGGCCGGTTTCAGGGTGAAATGGCGGGATGCGTCGCCTCGGCCCCGTGCTCGACTTCATGCGCGCGCTCTGGGCGCTCGACCACGCGCTCCAGTCCGCCTCGAAGCGGATGGAGGCGGCGCTCGGGGTCACCGCCCCGCAACGACTCGTCGTGCGCATCGTGGGGCGCTTCCCCGGGATCTCGGCGGGAGAGGTGTCGCAGATCCTCCACCTCCACCCGAGCACGCTCACCGGCGTCCTGAAGCGGCTCGAGCGGCGCGGCCTCGTCATCCGCCGGCCCGACCCGACCGACGCCCGCCGCGCCCTGCTCACGCTGACCACCGAGGGGCGCGCGCTCGACGGCCTCCGCAATGGCACCGTCGAGGCGGGAGTCCGGCGCACGCTCCGGCGCCTGCCCGCGGGGACGGTACGCTGCTCGCGGGAGCTCGCGGAGGCGCTCCGCTGCGAGCTCGAGCGGCTCGGCGAGTAGCAGGCGCGGCGGGCGGTTGGTAGATTCTCGCGGTGCGCGTCCTCCTCTCGAACGACGACGGCGTCCTCGCGCCGGGGCTCGCGGCCCTCGCGGCCGCGTTCGACGGCGACGAGGTCTGGGTCGTCGCGCCCGATCGCGAGCAGTCGGCGTCGTCGCACGCCATCTCGCTCCACCGCCCGCTCCGCATGGTCGAGCTCGGGCCGCGCCGCTTCGCGGTGGACGGCACGCCCACCGACGCCGTCTACATGGGGCTGAACCTCGTCCTCCGGTCCGCTCGGCCCGACGTCGTCGTCTCGGGCGTGAACCACGGCCCGAACCTCGGCAACGACGTCCTCTACTCCGGCACCGTCGCCGCCGCCATGGAGGCGGCGCTCCTCGGCGTGAACGCGATCGCGGTGTCGCTCGCGGCGCCGCCACCGCACGAGTTCGGAGAGGCGGCCCGGTTCGCCGCGGCGCTCGCGCGGCGCGTCGTCGCGAACCCGCCGCCCGCGCCGCTGCTCCTCAACGTGAACGTCCCGGCCGGCCCGATCCGCGGGTACCGCTTCGCCCGGCTCGGGCGAAGGACCTACGGGAACGAGGTCGTCGAGAAGACCGACCCGCGCGGCCGCAAGTACTACTGGATCGGGGGCGAGGGCGGCCCGACCAACGAGGACATCCCGGGCTCCGACTGCAACGCCGCCCTGCTCGAGGGCCTCGTCGCGGTGACGCCACTCCACCTCGACTCGACGCACGACGCGGTCCTGAAGGAGCTCCGGAGCTGGACGATCCCGGGGTTCGCGAAGGAGCCCGCACCGTGAGCCGCGCGGGCGCGCTCGCGGCGCTCGCGCTCGCGCTCTCGGCCTGCCCCGCCCCGCGCGCCGCCCTCCGGCCGCCGCCCGCCGTCGCGACGCGCCCGCAGCCCCCGGCCGCCGGGGCGACGCAGCCGCCGCCGCCGATCCCGCTCGTCCCGGGGGACCAGCACGACGAGCCCGCCCTCGCCGGCGTCGTGCACGTCGTGAGCCGCGGAGAGACGATCTACCGGATCGCCCGCGCCTACGGGATCGACCCGTCCGACCTGATGGAGACGAACGGGATCGCCGACCCGCGGACGGTCGCCGTCGGAGCGGAGCTGTTCGTACCGGGCGCGTCGCGCGTCGTCGAGGTGCCGGCCGCGCCGCTGGCGGGCGATCCGGCTCCCGCGGCGATCGCGACCGGCCCGGCCGTGCACGCCGAGCGCCCCCCGGCCTCTCCTGCGCTGCGGGGAGGCTCCGCTCAGGACGAACGCGCGGAGCCGAAGGGGATGCCGCCCCGCGACGCGCGCGCGGAGGCGGCGCTCGCGTGGCCGCTCAAGGGCGTGCTCTACGGCAGGTACGGCGTGCGCGCGGGCCGGCGCCACGACGGGATCGACATCGCGGCTCCGGAGGGGACGACGGTGGGCGCGGCCGCGGGCGGCACCGTCATCTTCGCGGGCGAGCAGGCGGGGTACGGTGCGATCGTGATCGTCCGGCACGAGGGCGGGCTCGTGACGCTGTACGCCCACAACTCGCGGCTGCTCGTCGACGAGGGCGCCCGGGTCCACGCCGGCGAGCCGATCGCCAAGGTGGGCCAGACCGGGCGCACGACCGGTCCGCACCTCCACTTCGAGGTGCGCGACGGGACGCGTCCGCGGAACCCGCTCCTCTACCTGCCGTGACGCGCCCTCGCGCGCCGGCGCGCCCGGGTCACATGGTAGATTCCCGTGCCATGGATGCCATCCGCGCACGGATCCGCGACGTCCCGGACTTCCCGAAGAAGGGGATCGTCTTCAAGGACATCACCCCGGTCCTCTCCGACGGCAAGCTCTTCCGCCAGGTGATCGACGCGCTCGTCGCGCGCTGGAAGGGCGAGCGGATCGACAAGGTGATCGGGATCGAGTCGCGCGGCTTCATCTTCGCCGCGCCGCTCGCGTACGCGCTCGGTGCCGGGTTCACGATCGTCCGCAAGCCCGGCAAGCTCCCCTGGGAGGTCATCCGGGAGGCGTACGCGCTCGAGTACGGGGAGGCCACGCTCGAGCTGCACATCGACGCCGTCGGCCCCGGCGAGCGGGTGCTCGTCGTGGACGACGTGCTCGCGACCGGCGGCACCGCGGAGGCGGTCGGCCGGCTCGTGGCACGCCAGGGCGCGGAGCTCGTCTCCTACTCGTTCCTCGTCGAGCTCTCGTTCCTGCACGGCGCCCGGCGGCTCGGGGCCGGCAAGGTCCACGCGCTGCTCACGTACTGACGTGACGGATGGGTTCCCGCTCCGGGCCGGCGTGCCGGCCCGCGGCGACCGCGTTACGACTCCTCCCGTGGACCGGGCCGAGCGCAAGGACAGCCTCAAGTTCCTCGGCACGGCCGGCGCCCGCTTCGTCGTCTCGACGCAGCTGCGCCACTCGGGCGGGCTGTTCTGGACGCTCCGCGGGCTGCGCATCTGGGTCGACCCCGGCCCCGGCGCCCTCGTGCGAGCCCTCGCGTCGCGC
Source organism: uncultured delta proteobacterium (assembly GCA_963736795.1). GTDB lineage: Bacteria > Myxococcota > Myxococcia > Myxococcales > Anaeromyxobacteraceae > Anaeromyxobacter. Next base: position 361,431 of record CAVTRF010000016.1, read on the forward strand.
CCGAAGATCGACCCCGCCTCGACCGACGTCCTCGTCCTCACCCACCGTCACCTCGACCACTCGGGCGACGCGACCGCGATCGTGGAGGCGATGAGCCGCGGCGGGTTCTCGCCGCGGGGGACGCTGCTCGCGCCGCGCGACGCCCTCGAGGTCGACCCGGTGGTGCAGCCCTACGCGAGGCCGTTCGTCTCGAGGACCGAGACGCTCGCGGCAGGCGGCCGCCACGAGCTCGCGAGCGGCGTCGTGCTCGAGACGCCGCTCGCCCACGACCACGGCGTCGAGACCTACGGGTACCGGCTCTCCGCCCCGGGGTTCTCCGCCGCGCACGTCGTCGACACGTTCTGGCTCGACCGGCTCGCGGAGGCGTACGCCGGGGTGGACCTGCTCCTCCTCAACACGACCCTCCCCTCCGGTCGGGACCGACGGTTCCTGCACCTCGGCGCGGATGACGCCGGGCGGCTCGTCGGCGAGATCCGGCCGAGGCTCGCCGTCCTCACCCACCTCGGGATGAAGATGCTCCGCGCCGGCCCGGAGCGGGTCGCGCTCGGCATCTCCGAGGCGACCGGCATCCCGACCGTCGCCGCCCGGGACGGGTGGCTCCTCTCGCTCGATCCGCTCCCGGACCGGCCACGACCCGGACCCCCCGCGGCGCGCGGCGCCGGCGCCGGCGTGTGAGCGCCGCCCTCGGAGGACGGAGCGTGACGTGCCCCACTGAATCCGGCGGCGGCGCGTCTCGGTCGGTGCTACTTTTCGCGAACGATGCTCGGCCCGGGCGATTTCGAGTCGGTCCAGGTGCTCGACGCCTGGGACGAGACGGCGGCGTTTCGCGGCGTGCGCGTGGCGCTCCCGCCGGCGCTCGCCCGCGCACACGAGCGCCCTGGCCAGCTGGTGAAGGCGAGGACCGACGCCGGCGAGACGTACTTCGCGCTCGCGAGCGCGCCCGATCCGGGGGCGACCGCGGAGCTCCTCGTGAAGCGGGGGGGCAACATCGCCGACGCGCTCGTCGCGGCGGCGGCGCCGGGACGGACCGTCGCCCTCACCCGTCCCGTTCGGCGCGGGCTTCCCCATGGACGAGGCGGAGGGGCGCGACGTCCTGCTCTTCGCGGCGGGCTCGGGGATCGGCCCATCCGCGCGCTCGTCCAGCACGTGATGACGCACCGCAACCGCTACGGGCGCGTGACGCTCTTCTACGGTCAGCGACACCGGGCGGAGTTCGCGTACCGGGCGGAGCACATGGACTGGGAGCGGCGAGGGGTGCGGGTCGTGCTCTGCCCGTCCGGCGAGGACGACGCGTGGCAAGGGCTGCGCGGGTGGGTGCAGGAGGTGGCGCGATCGCTCGCGTTCGGCGGCGCGCCACCCGGCGAGGCGATCGCGTTCGTCTCCGGGATGACGGCGATGGTCGAGGACGTACGCCGGACGCTCGCGGCGGCGGGCGTGCCGCCCGAGCGCGTCCACGCGAACTTCTAGGAGCGTCCATGTCCGATCTGCACGCGCGCCGCCTGCTCCTCTTCCTCGTCCTCGCCGCGCTCGCGCTGACGCTCGTCATCGTGAGGCCGTTCTGGCAGGCGTTCTTCCTCGCGGCGGTGCTCGCGGCCGCGCTCCGCCCCGTGATGGAGTGGCTGGCGCGCGGGCTGCGCGGGCGGCGGTCTCTCGCCGCGGCGATCGTGACGGTGGGGCTGCTCGTCGTCGTGCTCCTCCCGCTCGGCGGGCTCGGCGCGATCCTCGTCGCCCAGGTGGCGAACGGCGTGCAGTGGCTCCGCGAGACGATCCAGAGCGAGGGGGTGTGGGGGATCGTGGAGCGGCTCCCCGGGTCGGTGCAGTACGCCGCGCGGGAGCTCGTCGGCCTCGTCCCCCAGCTGCAGCAGCAGCTGCAGCGGCTCGCCGGCCAGCAGGGCGGGCAGGCCGCCGCGGCGGTCGGGGGCGTCCTCGCCGCGACCGGGACCGTCCTCTTCCAGGCCGTGATGATGCTGATCGCGTTCTTCTTCTTCCTCACCGACGGCGCGCGCCTCGTCGCGTGGCTCGACGCGCGCGTGCCGCTTCGCCCGGGGCAGTTCCGCGCGCTCGTCGAGGACTTCCGCCAGACGAGCGTCTCGGTCCTCTTCGCCACCGTCGGCACCGCGGCGATCCAGAGCGCGGTGGCGTTCGTGGGGTATCTCATCGCTCGAGCGCCGAACCCGCTCTTCCTGCTCCTCGCCACGTTCGTCATGGCGCTCGTCCCGGCGGTGGGCGGCACCATCGTCGCGGTGGCGGTGGGCCTCCTCCTCCTCGCGACCGGGCACCCCGTCGCCGGGACGTTCCTCGTCGTCTGGGGGGCCGCGGTGGTGTCGCTCTCGGACAACGTCGCCCGCCCCTATCTGCTGAAGGGCGGGATGGAGCTGCACGGCGGGCTCGTCTTCTTCGCGCTGCTCGGAGGGCTGGCGGCGTTCGGGGGGATCGGCCTCGTGGTGGGGCCGCTCATCCTCACCTTCCTCGTCGCCGTCCTGAAGCTGTACCGGCGCGAGTTCGGCGCCGCGGCGGAACCCTAGCGCCTACGAAGCGACGAGGTGACGCTCGAACGCCCTGCGGACGTTCTCGGGCACCGGCAGCTTCTTCCAGCCGGGAACCTCGATGCAGCAGATCACCGTGCGCGACACCGCCGCCGGCTCGGTCGCGCCCGGGCGGAACACCTTGTAGCGCAAGGTGATGGAGTGCTCGCCAATCCGCTCGGTCTCGAGCTCGATCGTCACGACGTCGCCGTGCGCGAGCGGACGCTCGAAGTCGGTCTCGATGCGGACGACCGGCATCGCGACGCGCAGCTGCTCCTCCACCGAGTGGTACGGCACCCCGACCTCGTCCCGGAAGAAGTCCTCGAGGGCGCGGTGGAAGAAGTCGTAGAAGCGCGGGAAGTAGACGATCCCGGCGCGGTCCACGTCGGGGTGTCGCACGGGCTGCCGGATGCGGAAGGTCATGACCCCTCCCCGCCGGTCAGGCGGTCGGCTTGAACGCGCGGAAGGCGAGGAGCGTCGTCGTGTCGCGGATGCCGGGGACCTTCTGGACCCGGTCGGGGATGAGATCCCCGAAGGCCTCGTACGTCGGCGCGTAGAGCTTCACGAGCAGGTCGTACACGCCGGTGATCGAGTGGACCTCCGAGACGCCCTCGATCTCCATGAGCGCGTTCGCGACCTGCTCGAGGTGGCCCAGCTCGCACTTCACGAGGACGAACGCAGCCTTCATGTCGCGACCCTCCGCCGGATCTCTTACCACGGCGGGCGGCGTGCCGGAACGCGAGGGCGGGTCAGGCGGCTCAGGGCCAGCTCGGCCGGTCACCGTGCCAGTCGGCCGTGACCTCGAGCCACATCGCGAGCCCGGCCCACCGCCCGTAGGGCGCGTACCAGCGGCGCACCGTGCGGTCGGACGGGACGCGGCGCTTCCCGCGCAGCCGCGCGAGCTTCGCGCGCGTCCACGAGTCGAGCGCGAGGTGATCGTGACGCCCGAGCAGGCGCAGCAGGTGCTCCGCCGCGTAAGGGCCAAAGCCGCGGATCCCGAGGAGCCGCGCGAGGAGCGCCTCCGTCGGCAGCGCCGAGCGGCGGAGCCCCTCGAGGTCGAGCGCGCCCCCGGCGACGTCGCGGGCGAGCGTGACGAGGGAGAGCGCGCGGTACCCGGCGCGGATCGTGTCGCGGTAGAAGCGCTCCGGCTCGGCCGCCATCCGAGCGGGCGACGGGAACGCCCGCTCGCCGCCCGGGCCCTCGGCGCCGAGCGAGGTGCAGAGCCGCTCGACCATGAGCCGGGTGAGCGCCCAGGAGCAGTTGGTCGTGCAGAGCGTCTTCACCGCGTCCTCGAACACCGTCGGGGAGCGGAGGAGCCGACCCGCCCCGCGCGCGAGCGCCCAGCGCAGGTCGGGCAGCTCTCCGCGCCCGGCGGCGCGCTCCCGCTCGAGCGCGGCGGCCCGCTCGCGGAAGGGCGCGAGGTCCTCGTCGAGCGCGAGGCAGGTCGCGAGCTGCGCGCGGCGCCTCGGCCGCTTCTCGCGCGCCGAGGCGTCCGGCCGCGAGCGCCCGGAACGCGAGGCCCGGCGTGGCCGCGACGACCTGCGCCACCGCGACCCGCCCCGTCTCGAGCACGACGGGCCGGGAGAGCACGCCGCGTGCGTCCTCCCACCGCCACGGCGCGAGGTCGTACCAGCCGTGGCTCCGGACGGTCAGCGCGAGATCGAACGGGGTGGGAACCTTCATCGCGTGGCCCCTGCTCCGCGCAGCGCCGCGCCCACGGGGCCTCGTGCGCGCTCACCCGTGCGGAGCGTTGCACGGAGCCCCTGCCCGCGGTCGATCGTGCCCCCCGGCCGCCGCTACATGCCGTCGATCACGACGATGTTGACGCCGTAGCAGGAGAGCGCGAGCAGGCTCGCGCGCTGCCAGCGGCGATCCTTCGTCGAGATGAAGCGCAGCTTGTAGCGCTTCGGCTCGGCCGCCTGCTGGATCCGCTCGATCCAGTGGATGAAGGACTTGAACCCGGACGAGTTGCAGAACTCGAGCTGGGTCAGGTCCACGCGGATCTCCTTCGACCCGGACTCGACGACGTGCGCGTGCACCCCGTCCACGAACGGGTTGAGGACGACGGCGGGGTTCACCGTGCTGATCGTCCCCTTGAAAAAGACCCGGATCCCGAGCGGATCCGCGGCGATGTGCGCCGAGTACTTCTCCTCCGCGACCTGGATCGCGGGCATCCGTGCGGCGAACGACGGGCTAGCCATGGGTTCCTCCGAGAGCGGTGAGCCTTGGCGCCCGGAGCGGACCCTCGGCCTCCACGATGATGCGCGTCGCGGACTTGCGGGCGACGCGGATGTCCAGCTGCGCCTCGAACCGGACGCGCGCGAGCCCGAGGCCCCCACGCGCCGTCGAGGGCTGCTCCTTCATGGTCTTCAGATAGTGGGCGAGCGCGTCCGCCTCGGCGTACATCGCGGCCACCTTGTCGCGGAGGGCGGCGAACTCCTCCTCCGAGCTGTCGTTCGTGACCCGCACGAACACGCGGCCCGTCTTCTGATCCACCTCGAGGTCGAGCTCGACGTCCTGCCCGCGCGCATGCGGGACCGCGTTCTGCATGAGCTCGTGCACGGCGAGGGCGACCTGCGCCTCGCGGTCGGGCCCGAGCGCCGCGCAGGCGCAGAACGACTCGACGAAGCGGCGGATCTCGTCGATGAACACCCAGGGGGGGTTCATCCGGATGAACAGCTGGATGGGGGCGCCGCCGCGCGCCGTGCCGTCACGGTTCATCTTTGCGCCTCAGGACCACCGCGGTCATGTCGTCCGCCGGTTCGGGTGAGTACGACTCGACGACCTCGAACAAGGTCGCGAGCGCCTGTGAGGCGGACGGGAGGTCCGCCCTCGCGAGCAGCTCCTTCACGCGCTCCTCACCGAACAGGGTCTCCGAGGCGTCCTTCGCCTCGAGGATGCCGTCGGTGACGAAGCACACCATCTCGCCCGCCCCCACGTCGAACGAGTACTCCTGCATCGGCGGCGGCTCGACGTCCGCCGAGAGCCCGACCCACGGGCCCGTCGACTCCACCGCGTCCACGCGGCCGCCGCCCCGCACGATGAAGATCGGCTGGTGCGCGCCGGCCGCGACGAAGTGGCCGTCGCCCATGTACCGCGCGGCCATGAGCGTCATGTAGTCGTCGCGACCCATGCGGCGGCGGACGTTCTCGTGGACGACACGGTTCACCGCCGCGATGACGGCGCTCGGACGGCAGTGCGGGTCGTCGGCGATGGCGGCGTACGCGGCGGCCTGGGCCATCATCATCACGAGCCCGGAGTTGACGCCGTGCCCGGAGACGTCCCCGACGAGGACCCAGAAGGTGTCGTCGAACGCGAGGATGTCGTAGAGGTCGCCGCCCACGTCGTCCGCCGGCTCCATGCGGGCCGCCACCTCGAACCCCTTCACGGCCGGGCTCACCGGCAGGATCGCGGTCTGGATCCGGTGCGCGATCTCCACCTCGCGCCGGAGCGCCTCGGTCCGCTGCAGCTCGTCGCGCGAGCGCTCGACCTCCTCGACCATCGTGTTGAACGAGGAGACGAGCGCGCCCAGCTCGCCGGTGTACGTGGCCCGGACGCGCGTCGAGAGGTCGCCGCCGGCGACGCGCACCATCGACTCGGCCACGTCGCCGAGCGGCTTCGCCGCCTGCCGCAGCGAGAGCACCGCCGCGAACCCGGCCAGCCCCATCACGATCGCGAACAGGACCGCGAGCACGATCCGGAGCCGGTCGAGGCGCCCGCTCGCCTCGTGCTCGTCGACGAGCATGAGGGTGGACCAGCCGGGCGCGGCGGCCGACGACGCGGTGCGGACCGCGAGCACGGCGCCGTACTTCTCGCGCTCGATCCGCTCGAGCGAGCCCAGCGCCCCGGTCGCCGCCGCGAGCATCACCGGGCGCACCGCGTCGGGGTCGAGCCGCGAGAGCGAGAGGATCACCCGCCGGCTCTGGTCCGCGACCACCGGCACGAACGTCCCTCCCACGCCGTTCACCTCGTCGAGCAGGCGCGGCACGGCGCCGGGCGCGATCGCCGCGACCACCCAGCCGGTCAGGTCGCCGAAGAAGTCGCGGACCGGCACCGTCATCACGATCGTCTCGACCGGCTTCTCGCCCGCGATCATCGTCGAGAGCGGCGCGAGCGTGACCGAGACGCTCGTCCTCGGCCGCCGCCTTGCCGCGCAGGGCCGCGACGTCGAGCCGCTTGCCGCGGAGCCCCTCCACCGCGACGCCCCACGCGCCCTCCGGCGCGCTGCGCACCATCGTCACGATCTTCTCGTCGACCGAGAGGAGCGCGGCGGCCGCGACGGCCCCGCCCTGGTCCTGGATGGCCCGGCGCAGGTGGTCCTCGGCGAACTTCGGGTCCCCCATGTCGAACGTGTCCTGCATCGCCCGGGCGGCAGCCCACTCGTGGACGGTGAGCGCGCGCTCGCGCTGGAAGCGCTCGAGCGAGTCCTGGACCTCCTTCGCGCGCGCGGCGAGGTGCGAGTGGACGGCGTCCGCGACGACGGAGCGGGCCACGCGCTCGAACGCGACGATCGCGAGCGCCAGCGCGACCGCGACGAGGACGACGGTCGTGACGAGGAGACGGAGCCGGAGCGACGTCTGGGTGCGATGGAGGAGGTTGCGCATTTCCGGGCGACGCCTGCCTAGTCCTTGATCCCGAGCTGGACCGAGTAGAACTTCAGGAACTCGTAGATCTGCGCCGCCTGCTCCTCGTTGATGCCCGAGTTCGGCCGCCGGATCATGCGCTTCATGTAGCGCTTCCAGTCGGTCGAGTTGAACCGTGCGTTCACCGAGCGCGCGAGCGGGTGGCACTTCGCGCACTTCCCGGCGTAGATGTCGTACTCCTTCTGCTGCAGCGCGGGGTACCCGGAGACGTCGACGCGGTCGGGGCCGTTGTCGCGCGGGTCCGGCTTGTCCTGGGGCTCCGCCGACACGAGCAGTGCGACGAGCGCGCTTCCACCGATGGCGAGGACCTTCATCAGAATGCTCCCCCGATGCCCGCGTGATACGCCTGGAACTTACCGTAGTCGCTGGTATCCCAGTACTCCCACGAAAGCTTGACGTAGATGCTCTGCGCCGGGGTGATCACGACGCCGCCGGTGTAGCGAACGAACCGACCGTCCGCCGTCATGTCCGCGGGAGCGCCCGGCAGCGGCGTCCCGGTCCGCTTCAGCTCCTCGTAGCGATACACGACGTTCAGGTACTTGCCCAGCGGGTGCTCCAGCTCGGCGTAGAACCCCGCCTTCGTGAAGAACGGGTCCACCACCGCGAACGGATACCCGGACGCGTTCGGGTCGAGATCGGTGCTCCGGTGGGCGTACTCGCCGCGCAGCGTGAGCTTCGAGAACCGGAGGGTCGCGTCGGCGGCCCACGCCTCGTAGCCGAGCCGCGCCTCCCGATCGTACTTCCCGGCGGTGTAGGACCCGCCGAACGACGCGTCGCCGAAGAAGTCTCCCACGTCGGACGCGTAGCTGAGCGTGAGCCGCCCGCCGTACGCCGGCTCGGCGTTGTTGTCGTTGTAGGGAATCGAGCGCAGCGCCATCCAGTCGACGTCGTTCGCTCCGCGCAGCCCGGAGACCCCGTAGGCCCCGTACCAGGCCTGGATGCGCGAGCCGAGCCACTTCACGCCGTACACGAGGACCCCGGTGTCGACGTACGGCATCGGGAGCACGCCGAGGTTCATCGCGTTGCGCGTGCCGTACGCCATCCGGCCCATGTCGTAGATCAGGGGCTGGGACCCGGCCCGGTTGGACGAGGGATCGATCCGGTTCGAGAAGTCGCCGAACGGGACCGCGATGCGGCCCCCCTGCACGTTGAACCAGGTCCGCGGCTGGTAATCGAGCGCCACGTGCTCGAGGTCCACCCCGTGGCAGCTGATGCAGGCCTTGGCCGAGAAGGAGAGGTTGTCGTTCACGTCCGCGCCGATCTTGATCGAGGCAGCGGGCGCGAACGACTGGGCCGACGCGCGCGCGGCGAGCCGCGAGTCGACGAAGCCCCACTGATCCACGTAGACGGACCCGGAGAAGATGATCCCCTCGACGGCGCGCGCGCGCGCCGGCCCGAGCAGGGCGGCGAGCGCGGCGGCCGCGGCGAGGGCGGGGCGCAGGCGGCGATCACTCATTCAACGCTCCGTTCGCGATCCAGGCCTCGATCGCGGCGAGGTCCGCCGGGGCGAGCACGCCGTCGGTCGGCATGATCGCCCCGGAGCCGCCGACCGAGCCCTGCGTGCCGCGGAGCTTGTGCACGAGGTAGCTCGCCTCCGGCTCGTTCGGCTCGACGAGCGGGAGGGACGCCTGGCCGGACTGGACCGAGACGAGCGCGGCGTAGGCCGACCCCGCGTCGAGCACCGGCGGTGCCGCGCCCGCTGCGTGGCAGGCCGAGGTGGCGCAGCGCGGAACGAGCACTTGCTCCACGATCGACGAGAAGGTCGATGCCACGGCGCCGCCGGTCGGGCGCGCGAGGCCGTGCACCACCTCCGTCGAGTAAGGGCCCTTCTCGTGGCACGGGCCGCACCGCTCGACCCCCTCGCTCAGGTAGGAGGCGGCGTGCGCGATGGTCGGGCCTGCCGCGTGGCAGCCGAGGCACGCGGCGGTGATCGGCGGCGTGGGCTGCTCGTCCGGCGGGTGCGCGGAGGTCGTGTGCCGGAGCACGCCCGTCTCGTTCGAGTAGTTCGGCATCGCGCCGGCGGGCACGTTCTCGACGAGGTACGACTTCCCCTCGTGGCAGTTCGTGCAGTTCGCGAGGTCGCCCGGGAAGAGCCCCTCGCGGAACGTGGTGCGCGCGTAAAAGACCGGCTGGATCCCCTCCAGCGAGGCGCCGCCCTGCCGGCGGCCGGTGTGGATCCGGTGGAGGAACACCTTGAGCTGGAACGAGCGCTCCTCGACGCTGTCGTAGGTCGCGCCGAGGTTCACGGAGCCCGTCCCCGCGAGCTTCGGGCGGCGGCTGTAGTCGGTGAGCACCGGCGTGTGGCAGAAGAGGCAGTACTGCACCAGGTTGCGCGCGCCGCCGTGGATCTCGAAGCGCCCGTGGCAGCGGAGGCACTTCTCGGTCGAGACGACCGTCCGCCTCGGCGCCGGGGCCGGAGGGCCTTCCGGGGTCCACACGCCGGTGGCGCTGTCCACGTAGACGAGGTTGGTCTTCGCGACCTCCCGCACCGTCTCGCCGGTGTACGGCCAGGCGAAGGTGTCGGTCGTCTTGTCGTAGTGGGGACGCCTGCTGACGTTCCGGCTCGCCTCGATCGCGACCGCCCACGTCCCGGTCACGGTGAGGGGGAGCGTCGTGGTGAACGCGTACACGTACTCGTCGGCGGCGACGGTGGTGATCGTGAGCGGGTCCGGCCCGCGCGAGGTGTTCGTCGCGCTCCCCGACGAGATCCGGTTCAGGAACTCCGGGGCGCCGAGGCCGTCGGTCGTGTACTGCCCGGCGAGGTTGATGGTGAGCGAGAGCCGGCGCGGGATGTAGCTCGACGCCACCGGATCCGGATCGTACGCGGGCACCGGCGCGCCGAGCGTCGGCCCGATGGGCCCGACCCGGTCGCGCGCGCTGAACCTGATCGTCGGCTTGCCGCCGGGGACGAAGCCCTCGATCCGCAGGAGCTCGATCCGCGGCGTGTTCGCTCGCGCGCTCTCCGGAGGCGGGACGTGGGCCAACGCGATCGGCGCGTACAGCTTCGGCGCGCTCGTGCCGGCCGGATCCACGTGGCACCCGAAGCACTCGGAGTCGTCCGCCCGCGGTCCGCCGGGATGGGCGACGTGCGACAGATCGGTGATCGGCGTCGTACCGAACCAGATCTCGGGGTGGCAGCCGGCGCACAGCCGGCGCGAGATCCCGGACGTCACCACGTGCGCCTGCGGAGCGTCCGCGTGGCACACCTCGCAGTCGCGGTAGTCCCGCGGGAACAGGTTCCCGGTCGTCTGGGCGATGGTCGTGAGCTGCTGGACGTCCATCCGCATCACGGCCCTGCCGAACACCACCTCGCCCTCCTGGCCCACCACCGAGTACTTCCTTCCCACGACGACGGTGGTCCAGTTCTGCGGCGAGAACGGCAGGGGCAGGTCGCTCCCCGCGCCGAGCGCCGGCGCCGGGACGGTCTGCGACGGCGACCTGAAGAGCGTCGGGAGCCGCTTGCCGCGGTGCAGGCGGTGCACGAGCCGGCCGAGCTCGAGCGGGTTCGGGTCGGTCGTCGCCACGGTGGCGAGGGACGCAGGATCGATCGTGTCCGGGTCGCTGTGCTGCCACGTGTGGCAGGTGAGGCAGAGGCGGACGTGGGTGCGGGGGCCGTGCCTCGCCACGAGCCGGTGGCACTCGGCGCAGCTCCGGTCGAGCACGGTCTCGCGCTCGTCGACGGGCCCTCCCGACGGCCGGAAGTCGTGGGTGGCGGAGGTGCCGAGCGAGGCGGCTGGCGCGCCGTCGAGCCACGCGCCGACGCGGATCGTCTCGTCGGGGTCGAAGTCCGAGAGCGCGATCGCGAAGACGTAGCGGAACCTTCCGCCACCCAGATCGATGAGCGACGTCGGCGTCTCGAAGCCGGGTTGACGCACGCTCGTCAACACGTCCGGGTCCGGCGTCCCGGGGCCGCCGGGCGGGACCCGGGCCGCGACCTGGGGCCCCGTGAGGAGCTGGCTCTTCCAGCTGGGGATCCCGTCGACCGGGTGCGCGCTCAGCGTCGCGAGCGTGAAGCGGGGCTCGAGCGCGGTGACGTCGTCCACCCCGAGCGGGACCTCGTCGTTCGTGACCGTGAACGTCGCGACGACGTGGCCGTGGAGATCGATCCACGCCTCGTCGATCACGATGCTCGGTCCTTCGCTCGGGGCCGGCCCGGTGACGCGCTCACCGACGACGGGTTGCTGACACGCCAGCAACGCGACGCACAGCCCGGCCGCGGCGAACGCCGCGCCCCGACCGGACCCGGTCTGGCGACCCATCTTCACGTGAGGAGGACCTCGATGGAGCGAAGCTGCGTTCGCATGTTACGTGGTTTCGGATTGTGGGTGTCAATCCGCAGACTTGTGAACAGCGTACCGCATCGCGGGGACGCCTCCTCGGTGCGACGAAACGCGCAGGTCCGACCCGCGCAGCGCTTGCGCCGACGCCCTCCGCGTCTGCGGCAAAATGGCGCGTTTTTCGACCTCGGGGCGCCCCACAACGACCGCGGGTCCGACCAGGACTCACCCGCCCACGGTCGGGGCGCGTCATCCGGAGCGGCGAACGCGCGGCGCGCCGCCGCGTCTCCGCTCAGCCCGGCGACATAGGCCGAGATCAGTCGTTCGGCGCTCCGTTCGCGATCCAGGCCTCGATCGCCGCGAGGTCGGCGGGGGCCAGCGCGCCGTCGGTCGGCATCATCGCCCCTGAGCCCCCGACCGAGCCCTGTGTGCCGCGGAGCTTGTGCACGAGGTAGCTCGCCTCCGTGTCGTTCGGCGCCACGAAGGTCAGCGCGGACTGGCCGGACTGCACGCCGACGAGCGCGGCATACGCGGCGCCGGCCTCGAGCACGGGCGATGTCCCGCCCGCCGCGTGGCAGGCAGAGGTGGCGCAGCGCGGCACGATCACCTGCTCGAGGATCGACGAGAAGGTCGCGTCCGCGACGCCGGTCGGACGCGCGAGGCCGTGCGCGACCTCGACCGACAGCGCCCCCTTCACGTGGCACTTCGCGCAGGTCTCGACGCCGTCCACCGTCTTCGCAGCGACGTGGCTGAACGTCGCGCCGGTGGCGTGGCACCCGGTGCAGGCGGCCGTGATGGGAAGGACGGAGGGCTCGTCGGGATCGTGCGGGTGGGGAGGGCTCGTTCCGAGGGGGGGCGCGGGATGCCAGACCGTCGCTTGCTCGTTCCCGCGGGTCGGGGACGCGTCGGCAGGCACGGACTCGAGGAGGTAGCTCTTCCCCGCGTGGCAGAGCGTGCAGTTTCGCAGGTCGCCCGGGAAGCCGCCGCGATCGAAGAAGTACGCCTTCGAGAAGTAGAGGGCGTACGGCTTGATCGCCTCGAGCGAGGCGGCCCCGTCGCGCGCGCCCGTGTGTATCCGGTGCATGTTCACCTTGAAGTGCGTGCTGCGCTCCTCGACTCCGTCGAAGGTCGCGCCGACGTTCACCGGGCCTCCCGGGTAGAGCCGCCCCGCCACGTTGAGGCGCTGCTGGAGGTCGGTCAGGTCCGGCGTGTGGCAGGTGACGCACCAGGCGGGATCGTGCCGCTGCCCGCTGTGGAACTCGATCCGGTCGTGGCAGCGCAGGCACTTCTGCAGCTCCACCACGGTGCGACGCGGGACGGCGCCGGGCGACCCGGCCCCCTTCGTCCAGGTGCCGTTCGCCGCGTTCACGTACACGATCGCGTTCTCGGGCGTCTCGTTCACCGTCTCGCCGGTGTACGGCCACCGGAAGACATCTCTCGTCTTGTCGTAGGGCGAGGCGGGGGTCCCGGACGGCGTGAGGAAGCGGCGTCCCTCCATCCCGACGAGGAAGGTGCCCGCGGTGCCCGGCGGGACGATCGAGCTGAACGTGTACACGTACTCGTCCGAGTTGCTCGAGGTGGAGAGCGCGGCGGGATCGGGGTTCCCGAAGCCGAGGCCGGAGGTGAGCAGCACGCCCGAGTAGGTCGAGTAGTCGGGCGTGGTGGGGCCGATGACCTTGATCGTGAGCGTGGCCGCGCTCGCCGGCAGCGGAGCGGCGTTGAACTTGCGAGGCACGTAGCTCGAGCCCGGCACGTCCGGCTCGAACGCCGGCAGGGGCGCGCTCGGCGACGGCGCGATCGGCCCCACCCGGTCGAAGAGCCGGAACGTGACCTTCGGCCGCTTGCCGGGCGCGAGGTCGTCCACGCGCACGATCTCGATGAACGGCTGGTTGTAGCGCGGCGCGCGCGCGGGCGGGAGGTGCACCTCCTCCACGGGCGCGTACAGCTTCGGCGTGCCGGTCACGTGACAGCCGAGGCACTGCGTGTCGTCCGCCTGCGCGCCGCCCGGGTGCGGGTAGCGGACCCGGTCCGCCGCGGGGGACGACGCCTGGAACCAGACCTCCGGGTGGCAGCCGGAGCAGGTCCGCCGGGTGATGCCGAACTTCACGACGTCGCGCTGGGGCGCGTCACCGTGGCAGACCGCGCAGTCGCGCAGATCGCGCGGGAAGAGGCCGCCCGAGGCGAGGAGCATCGTGGCCCCGAGGGTGGGGTCGGCGCTCGGGATCGTGAGGGACTGCGCGAACATCACCTCGTGGCCGTCCGCGCGAACGATGCTGTACTTCCGCCCTGGCAGGACGGCGCGGACCGGCGAGCCGGGCTTCTGCTGGACGTAGGGCGGCGCGAAGTTGGGTGCGAACGGGACGGTCGTCGAGCTCAGGCTCACGCCGTCCCACGCCGTCGTGTAGAGGGTGGGCAGATCCTTGCCGCGGTGGATGCGGTGGAGCATTCGCCCGAGCTCGAGCGGGTTCGGGTTCGTCCTCGCCGTCGTCCCGGTCGTCACGAGCGCCGCCGGATCGATCGTGAGCGTGTCGACGTTCTGCCAGGTGTGGCAGGTGAGGCACAGCCGAACGCCCGCGATGGTCTCGTGGGCGACGACGCTGCCGTGACAGGAGGCGCAGTTGACGTCGAGGACGGTGTCGAGGGCCTCGACGGGTCCGTCCGACGGGCGGAAGTCGTGGGTGGTCGCGGTGCGGAGCGACCCGCTCTCCACGCCGGAGAGCCACATGCCCACGCGGAGGGTCTCGCCCGGATCGAACCCGGTGACCGCCGTCGCGAACACGTAGCGAAAGCGGCCTTCGCCGAGATCGATGAGCGACGCCGGGATCTCGGGCCCAGGCTGCCTCACGCTCGTGAGGACCTCCGGGTCGTCCGGACCTCCAGGCCGCAGCGTGGGGGCGACGTGCTTGCCGGTGAGGATCAGGCTCTCCCAGGCGCGCAGCCCGTCCGCCGGGTGGTCCGTCAGCTTCGCGAGGGTGAAGCGGGGCGCGAGCGCCGTCAGCTCGCCGAGCGTGAGCGGCACGTCGTCCTCGGTGACCGCGAACGTCGCGACGACGTGGCCGTGCAGATCGAGCGATGCGTCCTCGAGCACGACGGTCGGTCCTTCGCTCACGCCCGCGCCATCGACCCGCGCGCCGACGGCGGGCTGCTGGCACGCCAGGGACGCGACACAAAGCCCCACCACTGCGAGCGTGGCGATATGACGCGACCGGGTCGGGCGACACGGTTTCACGGACGGAGCACCTCGTTGCACGAAGCTGAGCCCAGCATGTTACGTTGTTTCGGATTGTGGGTGTCAATCCGCAGACTTGTCGCCACTGTACCTCGTTGCAGGGATGGTTTCGAACGGTGAGGTCGCTGATCCGCGCCTGCGGGGTCTGCGCAGCGCTTGCGCTTTCACCCTCCCTCGCGTCCGCAGCTGGCACGGTCTCGCTGCCCGCCGCCCTCGAAACACCGGTTTCCGCGACAGGAGCGCGCAGCCCACCCGCACCTCGCCGCGCGGCGGCGGTCGAGGCCCGAGGCGACGCCGCCAGCCTCAAGGGACTTCGGCACGAGATCTTCCTCGGATCCGGAGAAGCCCCGCCACCGCCCGCCGTCAGGGCGCAGGTGTTCCCGGATCGCTACAGCGAGGTCGCCGGCGTCCTCACCTTCCGGGGCGGCCCGACCCGCACCGGCGGCGCGCACGGCACGCGCCTGATCGCCGAACGCGAGCTCGAGATCGCCTGGACGTTCAAGACCGGCGCGGGGACACCGCGGTGGGGCGGCGGCGCGGGGTGGACGGGCGAGCCGGTCGTCGTGCGCTGGCCGGACGTCGTGCGTCACACCATGCCCGCGCTCGGCGCGCGGCGGCTCGACGCGGGGCTCGTCGAGGTGATCCAGGGTTCGCTCGACGGGAACGTCTACTTCCTCGACCTCGCGACCGGCCGGCCCACGCGCGCGCCGCTGCGGACGGGGAACCCGATCAAGGGCAGCGTCTCGCTCGACCCGCGCGGCTGGCCGCTCCTGTTCGTGGGACAGGGGATCCCGGGCGCCCGCCCGATCGGGCTGCGCGTCTACTCGCTCATCTCGCAGGAGGAGGTGTTCTTCCTGCCCGGCCGCGATCCCGCCGCGCGGCGGCCGTGGGGCGCGTTCGACTCGTCGGGCCTGCTGAACCGGGACACCGACACGTTCCTCGTCGGCGGCGAGAACGGCCTCGTCTACCTGCTCGAGCTCCACACCGACTTCGACCCGGTGGCGATGTCGATCGCCGTGGCGCCGCGCGTCGTCCGCTACCGCTTCCGCGCCGCGACCGAGCGGGAGGGCATCGAGAACTCCCTCGCGGTCCACCGGAACCTCGCCTTCTTCGCGGACAACGGCGGCACGGTCCAGGCGCTCGACCTCGTCACCTTCAGGCCGGTCTGGGCGCTCGACGCCGGCGACGACACCGACGCGTCGATCGTGGTGGACCTCGAGGACGGCGCGCCGTTCCTGTACACCGCGTCGGAGGTGGACCTCCAGGGCGAGCGCGGCCGCGCTCGCCTGAGGAAGATCGACGGGCTCACCGGCCGCGTCGTCTGGGAGCACGACGTCGCCTGCCGGGCGGAGCGCGGGGCCCACAAGATTGACGCGGGCGTCTTCGCCACGCCGCTCGTCGGACGCGGCGACGTCGCCGACCGCGTCCTGTTCACGCTCTCGCGGTGCCCCGAGCGCGGAGCGGTGATCGCCCTCTCGAAGGCCGACGGGCGCCCGCTCTGGACGACCGCGCTCCGGACGGACGCGTGGTCGTCGCCGACCGCGATCGCCGACACCGCGAGCGGGAAGACCTGGCTCCTGCAGGGCGACCGGGACGGGCGGCTGCACCTCCTCGACGCCGGCGACGGGCGGATCGCGCGGACGCTCCGCCTCGACGGCACCATCGAGGCCTCGCCCGCGGTCTTCGACGATCTCGCCGTGGTGGGGACCCGCGCCGGGACCATCTACGGCATTCGCCTCCGCTGACGCTGCGATGGGGGCGCGGTGCGGCCGGGACGGTGCTATACCCTCGCGCGCCGATGCTGCGCCGCTTCGCCCCGCTCGCCCTCGTCCTCCTGCTCGCCGGAGCCGCCGCCCCGGGACCAGACGAGCCCGACCCCGAGGCGCCCGCCGAGCCGGTGACCGAGGCGGCCACCGCGCGCGCGGCGGAGGCGAGCACGCCCGGCTCGTTCTCGTGGTTCGCGCTGCCGGTCCTGTTCTGGCTGCCCGAGACGCGGCTCGGGTTCGGCGCGACGGGCGGGCTCCACTACCACCTCGAGGGGGCGCCGCGCACGTCGAGCCTGTTCGTCGTCGGCGCCTACACGCTCAACCGCCAGGGATCCGCCGACGTCGCGGCGGACGTCTACCTGCGAAACGGGACGCTGCTCGCCGGCCGCGTCCGCCTGGTGCACTTCCCGGATGCGTTCTACGGGATCGGGGACGACACTCCGACGAGCGCGCGCGAGCCCTACACGCGCCGCTTCGCCGAGGCGATCCTCGCGGCGGAGCTGCCGATCGTGCCGCGCCGGCTCCGCGCCGGGCTCAGGCTCGACCTCCGCGGCGAGGAGATCCTCGACGTGCAGCCGGGCGGGCTCCTCGCCTCCGGCGCGATCGAGGGCGCGGACGGGTTCAGCGCCGTCGGGATCGGCGGGAGCGTCACCTGGGACACCCGGGATCGACCGCTGTTCCCCCGCCGCGGCTCGTTCCTCCAGGCGTGGTACCTCCAGTACCCGCAGGCGATCGGCCGGCACCGCGAGTTCGCGCGCGCCAACGTCGAGGGCCGCTACTTCCTGCCCCTCGGGTCCGAGCGCGTGCTCGGCATGGCCGCCTTCGTCGAGCAGGCGTTCGGCGACGCGCCGTTCACGATGCTCCCCCGCCTCGGCTCGACCCGCTTCCTTCGCGGCTGGCGCGAGGGGCGCTACCGCGACCGGCTGGCGTGGGCTGCGCAGGCCGAGCTGCGCGTGCCGCTCTGGAAGCGGATCAGCGGCACCGCCTTCGGCGCGCTCGGCGACGTCGCGGCCGACGCGGGCGCGCTGCGCGCCGACACCATCAAGGTCGCCGGCGGCGTCGGGCTCCGCTACCGGCTCACCCCGGAGGGCGCGAACATCCGGATCGATCTCGCGGAGAGCAGCGCCGGGCCGGAGCTCTACGTGCTCGTGCTCGACGCGTTCTAGGCGCTCCGGCCCCGCTCTCCCGGCCTCTCCCCCCACGAGGCGGGAGAGAGCGGGGAAATCAGAGGCGTCGGCGTCCTGGGTCCGCGTTCTTCAAGCAGCGCCTAGGCGGTGGCCTCGCTCGCCCCGTGGCACTTCTTGTACTTCTTGCCCGAGCCGCACGGACACGGGTCGTTCCGGCCGACCTTCGGCTGCGTCCGGACGATGGTCTCCTGCTTCGGGCGCGGCTTCTCGTCGCCGTCGCCGCCCGCCGTCGGCGTGGCTCTCGGTGATCCGCTGCATCGCGCGGCGCTGCGCCGCGAGCCGCTTCTGCTCGATCTCCTCGGCGGACTCCTGGCGGACGAGCTGCAGGCGAAGGACGTTGCCGACGACCGCGCTCTTCACGCGCCAGGTCATCTGCACGAACATCTCGTAGCCTTCCTTCTTGTACTCCTGCTTCGGGTCCTTCTGGCCGTAGCCGCGGAGCCCGATCCCCTGCCGCAGGTGATCCATCGAGAGCAGGTGGTCCTTCCACTGCTGGTCGATGGACTGCAGATAGAGCCACTGCTCGTAGCGCCGGAGGACCGGGATCCCCTCCTCGTCCTTCCCGAGCTCCTGCTCCTTCGCGCGGTAGCTCTTCTCGACGACGTTGTAGACCTGCTCCTCGATCGCGGCGCGCGCCTCGGCGGGCTTGCCGCCGGGCGGCGAGAACGCCATCTCGATCCCGAACTGGTCCTTCACCACCGCGGAGAGGCCGTCGAGGTTCCAGTCGGACGCGCGGTTCGGGCAATGGGCCGCGACCATGTCGACGACGAGGTCCTCCACGAGGTCGAGCATGTGGTTCTGCTGGTCCGGCCAGGAGAAGATCTGCTCGACGCGCGTCTTCACCTTCGTCTTCGGATCCTCGTCGTACTCGACGACCGGGATCCCCGCCCCGAACCCGAGCACCATCCGCCGCAGCCGGTAGATCGACCGGCGCTGCTGGTTCATCACGTCGTCGTACTCGAGGAGGTTCTTGCGGATGTCGAAGTTGTGCGCCTCGACCTTCTTCTGCGCGCCCTCGATCGCCTTCGACAGCCAGCGGTGCTCGATGACCTCGCCTTCCTTCATCCCCATCATCTTCATGAGCCCCTGGATCCGCTCGGACCCGAAGATGCGCATGAGCTCGTCCTCGAGCGACAGGAAGAAGATGGAGGAGCCGGGGTCGCCCTGGCGGCCGGCCCGGCCGCGGAGCTGGTTGTCGATGCGGCGCGACTCGTGCCGCTCGGTGCCGACGATGTGGAGCCCGCCGGCGGCGACGACCTCCTCGTGCTCCCTGGCGGTCTGCGTGCGCAGCTCCGCCACCCGCTGCTCGAGACGCCGCGCCCACTCCGCCTTGCGCGCGAGGAAGGCCTGCTCCTCCTCGCCCTCCATCGGCGCGTCCGGCTCCGCCCCGACCTCGTGCTTCGCCATCATCTCGGGGTTGCCGCCGAGGATGATGTCGGTGCCGCGGCCGGCCATGTTGGTCGAGATGGTCACCGCGCCCTTGCGGCCCGCCTGCGCGACGATCTCGGCCTCGCGCTGGTGGTGCTTCGCGTTCAGCACGTTGAGCGGCACGCCGCGCCGCCGGAGCAGCGTGGAGACGACCTCGCTCTTCGCGACCGAGACGGTGCCGACGAGGACCGGCTGCCCCTTCGCGTGCCGCTTCTCGATCTCCTCGCAGATGGCGTCGAACTTCTCGCCCTCCGTCTTGTAGACGACGTCCTCGGAGTCGGTGCGGATGTTGTGCTGGTTCGTGGGGACGACGATGACGTCGCGGTTGTAGGTCTTCGCGAACTCCTCCGCCTCGGTGTCGGCGGTGCCGGTCATGCCGGCGAGCTTCGAGTACATGCGGAAGTAGTTCTGGAACGAGATCGTGGCGAGCGTCTGGTTCTCCGCCTCGATCTTCACGCCCTCCTTCGCCTCGACCGCCTGGTGGAGCCCGTCCGACCAGCGCCGGCCCGGCATGAGGCGACCGGTGAACTCGTCGACGATGAGCACCTCGCCTTCCTTCACCACGTAGTCCACCTCGTTCCGGTAGAGGTGGTGGGCGCGCAGGGCCTGCTCGACGTGGTGGAGGGTCTCGATCTCCTCCGGCGCGTACAGGTTCTTCACCGCGAGCTTCTTCTCCATCTTCTCGATGCCCGAGTCGGACATCACGATCGTCTTCGACTTCTCGTCGACGGTGAAGTCGCCGTCCCGGATCATCGAGGGGATGACCTGGTTCACCTTGTAGTACAGGTCCGACGACTCGTCGGACGGGCCCGAGATGATGAGCGGCGTGCGGGCCTCGTCGATGAGGATCGAGTCCACCTCGTCGACGATGGCGAAGTTGAGCTCCCGCTGCACGTAGTCCTGCAGCCGGAACTTCATGTTGTCGCGCAGGTAGTCGAAGCCGAACTCGTTGTTCTGGCCGTAGGTGATGTCCGCCCCGTAGGCCTCCTGGCGCTCGCGGTCGGTGAGGCCGTGGACGATGACGCCGGTGCCGAGGCCGCAGAAGCGGTAGAGCCGCCCCATCCACTCGGCGTCGCGCCGGGCGAGGTAGTCGTTCACCGTCACGACGTGGACGCCGCGGCCGGCGAGCGCGTTCAGGACGCAGGGCAGCGTCGCGACGAGGGTCTTGCCCTCGCCGGTCTTCATCTCGGCGATCTTCCCGGAGTGGAGGACGACGCCGCCGATGAGCTGCACGTCGAAGTGGCGCATCCCGAGCGAGCGCACGCCGGCCTCGCGCACGAGCGCGAACGCCTCCGGCATGACGTCGTCGAGCGGACGCCCCTTCGTCTGGACCTGCTCCTTCCACTCGGCGATCCGCCGGGGGAAATCCTCAGGCGCGAGCGCCTTCATCTTCGGCTCGAGCTCGTTCACGCGCGCGACGATCGGGCGGATCTTCTTCAGCTCCCGCTCGTTCTTCGTGCCGAGGATCTTCTTCAGGACGTAGTTGACCATGTCGGTTCCAGGGGCCCTGCGTGGCGCGGACCGGCGAGGGCGACAAGGCGCCCGGCCGGCCTCCGTTCCGTCAGGCCCGGCGGGCGCCTCCTCTTACCCCCTCAGGTAACACCGCGCCAGGCGAAATCAAACGGGAGCACCTTCGCACACTTGGACCCTGTTTTGACACCGCGCCGGGTTCCTCCAGAATGGTCCGGTGGCGCACGCCCGCCCGGCCGTCCTCGTCGTCGCCGCGCTGCTCGCCGGGTGCGCGGGCGCGCACGGCGTCGGGAGGCCTCCTCCGGACCTGTCTTTCTACGACCTGCAGGCGCGCCTCGGCGCCCGCGCGGCGTCGCTCGTCGGGCACGACGGCGAGTTCCGGGTGGGAGGCGAGAAGTTCAACCCGGACTGCACCGGGTTCATCGAGGCGGTCTACGAGGCCGAGGGCGTGCCCCTCCGGGCGATGATGCGGCGCACCGCCCCCGCCGAGCGGAGCGGCGTCGCGGCGGCGTACGAGACGATGCGGTCGTACGGGGCGATCTTCGGGAGCGGCGAGTGGCCGGCTCCCGGGGACCTCATCTTCTGGCACGACACGTACGACCGGAACCGGAACGGGCGGGCCGACGACCCGTTCACGCATGTCGGCGTGGTCGAGTACGTCGTGGACGGCACGGTCCTGTTCGTGCACCGCGGCGGAAAGGCCGTCGCGCGCGGCGCCATGGACCCGGCGCGACCGGGCGAGGGGAGCGCGAACGGCGTCGTGGTGAACTCGCCCCTCCGCGCGCGGAATCCGAAGCTCGCCGGGGTGCCGTCGCTCGCCGGCGCGCTGTTCGCGGGGTACGGGAGGATCGATCCCGTCAACGTGACCACGCGCTGAACTTGGACTTGGACCAGCGCGACCGAGCGAAGTCGCGAGTCGAGGTCGAGTTCAGGTCGAGGTCGAAGTCCACGTCACGTCCACGTCCACGTCCACGTCCACGGCCACGTCCACGGCCACGTCCACGGCCACGAGGTCAGTGCTTCACGGCGACGCTCGAAATGGGCGGCAGGATCGTTCCGTCGTCGGAGACGCGCACCGCGCTCGCGCCGAAGTCCTCCTGCGAGAGGCGGCGCACGACCGGGATCACCGCTCCGGCGGGATCGAGCCTCGGCCCCCCAGGCCTCTCCTGCCGGCCCGGGTGGATCTTCCCGTCGAGGAACGTGCCGTCCGGCGCGAGCCGCACCTCGAGCACCACGGTGAGGCCGTTCGGCCCGGAGAGGTTCATCCCGCCGTAGGTCGCGAAGTTACCGAGCGAGTAGGCGACGAGCCGCCCCTTCACCACCTCGAGGCCGCGGACGACGTGCGGGCCGTGCCCGAGGACGAGGTCCGCCCCGGCCTCGACGACCGTGCGCGCGAAGCGCCGAAGGTCGCCGCGATCCTCTCCGAGGAAGTCCTCGCGCCCGGGCGGGACGTGCTGGCGATCCGCGCCCTCCGCGCCGCCGTGCATGGAGACGACGACGAGGTCCGCCTCGCGCTTCGCCTCTGCGACGAGGCGCGCCGCCTCCGCGAGGTCGCGCAGGTCGTTCGTGCCGGCCGAGACCGAGAAGGCGACGAGCGCGACCCGCGTGCCCCGCACGTCGAGGCGCGCCACCTCGCCCGGCGCGCCCGCGTAGCGCAGGCCGAGCGCGTCGAGCGTCGCGCGCGTCGAGGCACGCCCGGCCTCGCCGAAGTCGCCGACGTGGTTGTTCGCGAGCGAGACGACGTCCACCCCGGCCGTCTGGAGCAGCTTGCCGTACCGGGTCGGCACGCGGAACGCGAAGCAGCGCCCGGAGCGCGAGCCGGAGCACTTCTCGGAGCGCCCGGCATCGAGGAGCGGGCCCTCGAGGTTCGCGAACGCCACGTCCGCGGACGCGAGGAGCGGGGTCACCTCGCCGAGGAGGTCCTCGCCGTCGTTGGGAGGCAGGAGACCGCCCGTCTCGTCCGGGAAGGAAGAGCCGAGCATCACGTCGCCGACGGCGGCGAAGGTGATGGGCGAAGCGCTGCGGCGCGAGGTCCCCTCCGCCTGTGGAGATCCGGGCTCGGCGGACGCCGGCGGAGCGCCAGGCGCACCCGCGCCCCCGGGGCGGAGACCCGAGGGCGGCGCCGGCGCGAGGGGCGGCGCGGCGGGCGCGGGTGGGAGCGGGGCCGCCGCGGGGGCGGGTGGGGACGGCGGGGTGCCCGCGGGCTTCGGCGCGTGGGCGCAGGCAGCGGCGAGCGCGAGGAGGAGTGCGGCGGCGGTGCGCTTCATCTTGCGAATCCGAGTATCCGAAAGACGAGCGCCCCGCAAACGCGAGCGCCCCGCTCGCGCGGGGCGCCGGAGCTTCTGCGAGGTCCCCGGCTACTCGAGGATGAACTTGCGCGGGTTCTCCGGGATTCCGTTCACGCGGACCTCGTAGTGGAGGTGCGGCCCGGTGGAACGCCCGGTGTTCCCGACGGCGGCCACCTTGTCGCCGCGCTTCACGCGGTCACCGAGGTGGACGTGCACCTCGGAGAGGTGGCCGTAGCGGGTCTTCACGCCGTAGCCGTGGTCGATGACCAGGACCTTGCCGTACCCGCCCTCGCTGCCGAGGAACACGACCGTACCGTCCGAGGGCGTGTACACCACCTGCCCGTGAGGGGACGCGATGTCCATGCCCTGGTGCATCTTCCGCTCGGCCGTGTACGGGTCGATGCGGGTGCCGAAGTCCGAGGTGACCCAGCCCCGCGTCGGCCAGATCGACGGGGTCGAGGCGAGGAGCGAGCGCTGGTCGTCGAAGTACTCCTGCAGCTCGCGCAGGCTCTGCTCCTGCCGCGAGGCCTCCGTCTCGAGCGAGGAGAGCTTCCCGGGGAGGGCGGTGAGGTTCGCCTCCGCGGCGGGGGCCGGGCCCGGGATCGCGGCGTCCGACTCGGGCTCTCCGACCGGCCCGATGGCGAGGTTCCGCTCGGGGTCCTGCAGCTGCGTCACGGCCGTCCGGAGCTTCGCGTCGAACCGCTCGACCCGGTCGAGGGTGGCGGAGATGTGCGCGACCTTCTCCTGGACGAGGAGGATCTGGGAGCGGAGCTGCGCGTTCTCCTCCTTGAGCACGGCGTTCTCGGAGGAGGCGCCGAGGAGGGCGAAGTAGTGCGCCACGGTGAGGAGCCCGACGAGAGCGACCGCGGCCCCGGCATACGCGAGGTTCTTCAGCCACCTGCGCGGGACGCGGAACTTCCGCACCGCCTGCGAGTGATCGCTGACGACGATGACCGTGAAAACCTGGGTTTTCGGCGGAACGGCCATCCCGTGAGAGCTCCGAGCTTCGTTCATGCCGGCGCCAACAAGGTATGGGCGCCAGTCCGCGGACAGAAACGCCAGGACCGGAGGCAGCGACCCGGGCGTAGCTCAGACAGGTAGCAGAGCGCTCAATTGCCTGTCAAGAAAGGGATTTACCTCGACAGACCCGGCCGGGGGGTGCGGCGGGGAGGCTCAGCTCGCCCTGATCACGATCACGGTGATGTTGTCGTCGCCGCCGCGGTCGTTCGCGAGCGCGACGAGCCGCCCCGGCGCGAGGTCGATCGGGCTCTCCTCGACGATGCTCAGGATCTCGGCGTCGTCGACCATGTTCGAGAGGCCGTCGCAGCAGACGACCACGGCGTCTCCGGGCGCGAGCTCGAGGCCCATGAGATCGACCGCCACGTGCTGCTCGAACCCGACCGAGCGGGTGATGATGTTCTTGAACCGGCTGTGCTTCGCCTCGTCGGCGCTGATCGCTCCGGCCTTGAGCTGCTCGTTCACGAGGGAGTGGTCCTCGGAGACCTGGTAGATCCGCCCGTCCCGGAGCAGGTAGCAGCGGCTGTCGCCCACGTGCGCGACGAACGCGGTCGCGCCGTCCACGAGCACCGCGGTGACCGTCGTGCCCATCCCGGCGAGCTCGGTCTCGCTCTGGGCGGTCCGGTAGATGACGGCGCACGCCTCCTCGACCGCCTGGCGGAGCAGGTCCGGGACGCGGGTATCGTCGGCGCCCCCGGCGCCGAAGCGCTCGGGCTCGTTCTCGCGCGC
The DNA here is from genome assembly GCA_963736795.1 of uncultured delta proteobacterium. GTDB lineage: Bacteria > Myxococcota > Myxococcia > Myxococcales > Anaeromyxobacteraceae > Anaeromyxobacter. Next base: position 385,990 of record CAVTRF010000016.1, read on the forward strand.
GTGCGCGACGGCGTTCTGGATGGTCTCGACCGCGAGGCGCGACGCAGTGCCGCCCCCCGCGTGACCACCCATTCCGTCGGCGACGACGAAGAGCCCGCGCGCGTCATCGACGAGGAGAGCGTCCTCGTTGTGATCGCGCCGCTGCCCCACGTCGGTGATGCCGCGCGCATCGATGCTCAGCGTGGCGTTTCCCAATCGAGGGCAGCGTACCCTCGGGATCCCGGAGGGTCAACGCAACGCCCTGCTGGTGGACCGCTCCGCCCACGTACCGCGCCGGTCAACCGGCCGCGTGCGCACCGGCGCGGGCGCGCCGGGCCGCCGCCCGGGCGGGTACAGCTCGGGCGCCGCGTTCGGGGGCCGGCGTCCGGGCCGCGAGGATGAGGTCCCCCGCGTGCTCGAGGGCCGCCTCGGTGATGGTGGCCCCCGCCATCATCCGCGCGACCTCGCGGCGGCGGTCGTCGTCGGACTCGAGGAGCGCCACCCCCGCGTGCGTCCTGCCGCCCGCGATCCGCTTCTCGACCCGGTGGTGGCGGTCGGCGAAGGCGGCCACCTGCGGCAGGTGCGTCACGCAGATGACCTGGCGACCGCGGGACACCTCCGCGAGGACGCGTCCCATCGCCTCCGCGACCGCCCCGCCGATCCCCGCGTCCACCTCGTCGAAGACGTAGGTGGCGACCGGATCCTTTCGGGCGAGCGTGCGCTTCACCGCGAGGAGGATCCGCGAGAGCTCGCCGCCCGACGCGATCTTCGCGAGCGGCCGCGGCGATTCGCCCGGATTCGGCGCGATGAGGATCTCCGCGCGCTCGGCGCCGTCCGCGGAGAGCACGGCCCCGTCCACCGTCACGCCGCCCTCCGGCGGCAGGAGCGCGACCTCGAGCCGGCACGCGCCCCATCGCGAGGCCGTCGAGCTCGCGGCGGACGGACTCCGCGAACGCGCGCGCCGCCTGCGCACGCACGCGGGTGAGCTCGCGCGCGAGCTTCGCCGCGTCCTTGCCGCGCGCGCCGATCTGCTCGGCGAGCTCGCCGAGGCGCTCGCCGCCGCCCTGGACGCGGGAGAGCTCTTCGCGCATCTCTGCGCGGCGCGTGATCGCCCCCTCCAGCGAGCCGTGCTTGCGCGCGAGGGCGCGCAGGAGCTCGAGCCGGTCCTCGACGGCCGCGAGCCGCTCGGGATCGCCGCCCACCGCCTCGGCGTACCGCCCGAGCTCGCGGCCCGCCTCCTCGAGCTCGATCGCCGCGGAGCGGAGCAGGCCGAGCGTCGGCTCGAGCCGGCGGTCGAGCAGGGCGGCCTCGCCGAGCGCGCGCGCGGCCTGCCCGACGCGCTCCGAGCCGCTCCCCTCCTCCCCGTAGGCGAGCGCCTCTGCCGCGCGCGCCGCCTCGCGGAGCTTCTCCGCGGAGGCGAGGACGCGCCGCTCGTCCTCGAGCGCCTCGAGCTCGCCCGGGCGCGGATCGGCGTGGTCGAGCTCGGCGAGCTGGAAGGCGAGGTAGTCGGCGCGACGCGCCCGCTCGCCCTGGTCCGCGGCGAGCGCCTCCCGCTCGCGGACGAGCGCCGCGAGCGCCGCGTGGGCGGCGCGGTACCGCTCGAGGAGGCTCGGCGGGTCGTCGAGCCCCGAGAACGCGTCGAGGAGGTCGAGGTGCGTTCCGGGATCGAGGAGCGAGACGTGCTCGTGCTGGCCGGAGACGTCGACGATCCCCCGCAGCGCCTCCTCGAGCATCGAGACGGTGCAGAGCGCCCCGTTCACGAAGGCCCTTCCCCGGCCGCCGCGCGCTGCGACCCGCCGCACGAGCAGCTCGCAGGGGTCCGCAGGCAGCTCGCCGGTCCGAGCGTCGCGCGCCGGTCGAAGGCCGGCCGCCTCGAGGCGCGCGAACACCCGGTGCGCCGCGGGCAGCTCGAAGAGCGCCTCCACCACCGCCTCGTCCGCGCCGTCGCGGAGCACCTCCCCGCTCATCCGTCCGCCGAGGACGAGGTGGAGCGCGTTCACGAGGATGGACTTGCCGGCGCCGGTCTCGCCCGTGAGGACGTTCAGCCCCGGACCGAACCGGACCTCGATCGCGTCGACGATCGCGAAGCCCGAGATGCGCAGCGTCGTGAGCATGGCGACATGATCCATGCCGCCCTGACACTGCGCAAGTATTCAGTGGTTCATCCGTTCCCCGCCCCCCTCTAACGCTCCCCCCACCGCAGCTTCGCCCGGAGGATGCCGAAGAAGTCGATGTTCGGGTTCCTGACGAGCAGGACGCGGTTGTAGGACTGCTTCACCTGGACCCGATCGCCGCGCGAGAGCGGCAGGCCCTTCTGCCCGTCGAGGGTGAGGTACACCTCGGTGTCGTTCATGAGGATGATCTCGACGTTCTCGTCCTCCGGCACGACGAGCGGGCGCTGCGTGAGCGTGTGCGGGCAGATCGGCGCGATGATCACCCCGCGCATCGTCGGGTACATGATCGGCCCGTTCGCGGCGAGCGCGTACGCGGTCGAGCCGGTCGGCGTCGCCACGATGACCCCGTCCGCCTTGTAGGTCGTGATGTGCTCGCCGGAGCAGCGCGTGTCGAGCTCCGCCATGCGCGAGAGCGCGGACTTCGAGATGACGACGTCGTTCAGGACCTCCGCGTCGAGCGCCCGCTCCGGCGAGCCGCCCTTGTGCAGGTGGACGCGCAGCTTCATCCGCTCCGAGACCTGGGCCTTCCCCGCGAGCACCTGCTCGAGCGCCGCGTACAGGCCGCTCTGCGGGACCTCGGTCATGAAGCCGAGGCTCCCCATGTTGACGCCGAGGATGGGGACCGGCCGCCCGTTCAGGAGGGACTGCGCGTGGATGAGGGTGCCGTCGCCGCCGAGGACCACGACGAGCTCGGCGGAGCGCCCCGTCTCCGCCTCGTCGGTGACGACCTCGATCCCCTTGCTCTCGAGGAACTTCGCGACGACGAGGGCCGTCTCCGACGCCTCCGCCGAGGTGACCTTGTGGACGATCCCCACGCGTTTCGGAACGGGGCACGGATGGCCAGGCATGCCGGACATTATATAAGCGTCCGAGCGATGGACCTCTTCGACCGCGCCGCCGAGCAGGACCCGTCCGGTAAGCCGCTCGCCGAGCGGATGCGCCCACGCCGCCTGGAGGACTTCGCCGGGCAGGAGCACGTGCTCGGCCCGGGCACCGGGCTGCGCCGCGCGATCGAGGCGGACCAGGTCCCCTCCCTCATCCTCTGGGGCCCCCCCGGCACGGGGAAGACGACGCTCGCGCGGATCGTCGCGAAGCGGACCGGCGCCGAGTTCATCGGCTTCAGCGCGGTGCTCGGCGGCGTGAAGGAGATCCGCGAGATCGTCGTCGCGGCCCGAGACCGGCGGCGCATGCACCGGAAGCGGACCATCCTCTTCGTCGACGAGATCCACCGCTTCACGAAGGCGCAGCAGGACGCGTTCCTCCCGCACGTCGAGGATGGGACGGTGACGCTCGTCGGGGCGACCACCGAGAACCCGTCGTTCGAGGTGAACGCGGCGCTCCTCTCCCGCTGCCGCGTCGTGACGCTCCGCGCCCTCACCGAGGAGGAGGTCGGCGCGCTCCTCGATCGCGCGCTCGCCGCGGAGGAGGGGCTCGCCGGGACCGTGAGCCTCGGCGCGGAGGCGCGCGAGGCGCTCGCCCGCTACGCGTACGGCGACGCGCGCCGGGCGCTCAACGCGCTCGAGGTCGCGGCGGCCACCGTCCGGCTCGCGGGGCGGACCGAGATCTCGCGCGCCGACGCGGAGGAGGCGCTCCAGCAGAAGACGGTGCTCTACGACAAGTCGGGCGAGGAGCACTACAACGTCGTCTCCGCCTTCATCAAGTCGCTGCGCGGGTCCGACCCGGACGCCGCCGTCTACTACATGGTCCGCATGCTCGAGGGCGGCGAGGACCCGCGCTTCGTCCTGCGGCGGATGGTGATCTTCGCCTCCGAGGACGTCGGGAACGCCGACCCGCAGGCGCTCGTCGTCGCGGTCGCCGCGCTCCAGGCGGTCGAGCTCGTCGGGCTGCCGGAGGGCGTCCTGCCGATGAGCCAGGCCGCCATCTACCTCGCGCTCGCCCCGAAGTCGAACACCGCCATCGCGGCGTACGGGAACGCGCGGCGGCTCGTGCAGGAGCGCGGTGCTCTCCCCGTTCCGCTCAAGCTGCGGAACGCCCCGACCTCGCTCATGAAGGGGCTCGGGTACGGCGGCGGGTACCGCTACCCGCACAACTTCGAGGGGCACTACGTCTCCGAGGAGTACCTCCCCGACGCGCTGCGCGGCGAGCCCATCGTGAAGCTCTCCGAGAGCGGGCTCGAGAAGGTGCTCGGCGAGCGCTGGCGGGAGATCAAGGCGAAGCTCGGGAAGTGAGGCGCCGCCTGGAGTCGCGCGCGGCCAGCTCGCGACCGCGCACCGGCACGCCCGCGACCGCGCAGAAGATCGCGGCGACGAGCGCTGCCGCGGCCCCGCTGGCCGCCGGGACGAGCAGCCACGTCGAGCGGTGCCCCACCCCGCGAAAGGCGACCCCGGCCCGGGCGAGGAGGGCGACCGCCGCGAGCGCCACCGCCGCGCCGGCCGCGGCGGCAGCGAGCATGACGGGCGCCGCGGTGAGCCGCCCCCGGGACCGGAGCGCGAGCACGAAGGGGAGCCCGGCCGCGAACGCGGCGGCGTAGGCGAGCAGCGTGGTCGTGGACGCGACGCTCTCGCGTGCGCGGGAGGCGAGCGCCGCAGCCCAGCCTGGCGACCCCGCACGCGGAAGCCCGAGCTCGAGCACGGCGTCGAGGAGCGGCACCGCGAGCGGGGCGAGCGCGAACCCGAGCGCGAGGCGCGACGCCGAAGGCGAGGCCGGCACCGGTCAGCGCCCCGCGTAGACGCGCGCGAGCCGCGTGTCCCCCGCGAGGGAGGCCGGCGTCACGAGCACGAGGTCCTTCGGGATCTTCCCGCCCCAGCGCCTCTCCATCGCCCCCTCGATCCCGAAGAGCCGCAGGTCCCCCACCCGCTCCCGCTTTCCGAGCGAGACTCCCGCGCCGCGCTCGTACGCCTTCACGACGAGCTCCGAGCAGTAGATCCGGTCGTCCCCCCAGCCGAAGCGCGGGTCGTAGCGGCGCCCGAGGAAGCGCCGGGCCTGCAGGACCGCCGCCTCGCGCTGCGCGGCGGTGAGCCCGCGAGGCCTCGCGACGAGCAGGTCCCCGCCGCGACGGGCGCGCCGGCGCCACGCCGCCCACGGCGTGCGCGAGACCTTCCCGATCGCCTCGATGACGGCCACCCCGTCCTCCGTCACGTCCACGATCCCGACGTGCGACCACGGGCTGCCGGTCGCCCACCGGATCGCCGCCGACTGCGACGACGACGAGGTCTCGAACACGAGGTCGCCACTCTGCAGGGCGGGCTCCGCCGCGCGTGTCGGCGAGGACACGGCCAGGCCGAGTACGGCGAGCCACACCACGAGCGTTCTCCGCGCCATCACGCCACCTCCCGTTGGTTTCCCCTCCGCAGAGCATCCGGCGTGCCGCCCGGGGCTCTGTTACCTTCGCGCCGTGCTCCTCTACCTGCACGGGTTCGCGTCCGGCCCCTCGTCGCACAAGGCGCGCGTCCTCTCGGACCGCTTCCGCGCGCTCGGCGTCGGAGCTGGAGGTCCCGGACCTCACGCCCGGGGTGGACGGGTTCGAGCGCTCGTCACCCTCGTCGATGCTCGCCGTCGCCGAGGCGACGCTCGCCCGGGGCGAGCCGCCGCACGCGATCATCGGCAGCTCTCTCGGCGGCTACCTCGCCGCGCTCGCCGCGTCGCGCGATCCGTCCGTCGAGCGGCTCTTCCTCATGGCCCCCGCCTTCCGGCTGTTCGAGCGCTGGGAGGCGCGGCTCGGCCCCGCGGAGCTCGAACGGTGGCGCCGCGACGGGCTCGAGACGATGCACTTCGCGTCGAACCGGCAGCGCCGCGTCGGGTGGCAGTTCTTCGAGGACGCGCGGCGCCTCCCGGCGTTCCCGGAGGTGCGCGTCCCCACGCTCTGCGTCGGGGGCACCCGCGACGAGACCGTGCCGCTCGCCGACGTGGCGGCGTTCGTCTCGCGGACGCCGGGCGCCCGGCTGGTCCCGGTCGACGACGGGCACGACCTCGCCGCCTCGATCGACCGGATCTTCGACGAGGCGCGGGTCTTCCTCTCTCCGTTCACGCGACCCGGCTCAGCGCGGTAAGGTCCACGCCGAGCGGCGGCCGCGGACGGCCGCCCAAGGAGCGAACCGTGTCCACCGCCCACGCCTCGACCCTCGCCGCGTCCCCCGCCGTCACCGCCGCCGCGCGCGTCCCCGCCTCGCTCTTCGCCGTCGTGATGGGGCTCGGTGGGCTCGGGGGCGCCTGGCGCGCCGCCGCCCGGGCCTACGGCGCTTCACCCTGGCTCGCCGACGCGCTCCTCGCGGTGTGCGCGGCGCTCTGGGTCGGGATCTTCGCCGCGCAGGTGCTGAAGGCCGCTCGTCGCGCGCGAGCGGCTGCGCGCCGAGCTCGAGGACCCGGTGCAGGGGAGCCTCGCGGCGCTCGGGCCGGCCGCGCTGCTCCTCCTCGCGACCGGGGTCGCCGTCCACTTCCGCGAGGTCGCCCTCGCCCTCTTCTGGATCGGGGCCGCCGGCGAGGTCGCGCTCGGCGCCTGGCTCGTCGGACGCTGGCTCACCGCGCCCGTCCCGGTCGCCTCGGTCACCCCGGCGCTGTACCTCGGACCGGTCGTGGGGAACCTGCTCGCCGCGACCGCCGCGGGCGCCGTCGGACGCGCGGACGCGGGCTGGCTCTTCTTCGGCGCAGGGCTCGTGTCGTGGCTCGTGCTCGCGGCGGTGCTGCTCGGCCGGTACCTCTCGGCGGGCGAGCTGCCGGCGCGGCTGCGCCCCCTGCTCGGCGTCGAGCTCGCGCCCCCGGCGCTCGCGCTCGTCGCGTACCAGGCGCTCGAGGGCCCGGGCCCGGACGCGATGTCGCGCGCGCTCCTCGGCTTCGCGCTCTTCGTCGCGATCGTGCTCGTGCGGCTCGCCGGCCGCTTCCGCGACGTCCCGTTCGCCGCCTCGTACTGGGCGTTCACCTTCCCGCTCGCCGCCCTCGCGACCGGCGCGCTGCGCCAGGCCTCCGCCGCGCGGGGCTCCGTCGCCGGCGCGCTCGCGCTCCCGCTCTTCGTCGTCGCGAACGCGGTCGTCGCGGTGATCGCCTTCCACACCGTCGTCGCGCTCACGCGCGGAAAGCTGCTGCCGCCGGAGTAGCGACGGGGTCGAGCTCTCAACGCGCCTTGTGCGCGTGGACCTTCTCGAAGCGCGCCGCGTCGGTCGCGTGGCACCGCTTGCACGCGGCGACCGTGGGCGTCACGAGCCCCGCGGCCTGGGCCTTCGCGCGGTCGCGCATCACGCTCGCCGGCCAGTAGTCGCTCCCGTTCCCGTGGCAGCCCTCGCAGTCGAGCCCCTTCGCCGCATGGGGGCTCGCGGCCCAGGACTGGTGCTGGAGCCGGTGGCACATCTTGCACTTGTCCGCGCCGACCTTCGCGTGGGTGGCGGCCGGCGGCGCGGCCGGGTCGGCCTTCGGAGCCGGTGACGGCTTCGGCTCCGCCCCCGGCGCCGGGGTCGCCGCGGGCGCGGGCTTCGGCGCCGCGGTGGGAGCGGGCTTGCGGCCGGAACCGGAACCGGAGGCGGCGCCGGCGTCGCGGTGGGGGGCGCGCTCGGAGCGGCCGGCGAGACCGTCGGCGCGGGCGCGACCTCGACCTGCGGCGCCGCGGCCGGAGCGGGCGCGGGAGCGGGCTGCGCCTGCGGCGCGGGCGGCGACTCGGCCTTCCTCTCGCCGCAGGCGGCGAGTGAGAGGGCGAGGGCGAGGGCCGTCGAGGCCCGGACAAGGAAGGTGCGCATGGTTCTCCTCCGTCGAGGCGCTCACCGTAGCAGACCGTGCCGTCGACCGGCGCCTCCGAGCGCGCCCGTGGGGCCGCCGGGCTAGACTCCGCCCGTGCTCGTCGAGGTCGCCGTCGCCGCCGCGGTCCGCGGCACCTTCACGTACCGCGTCCCCGCGGCGCTCGCCGCCGCGGTCGCGCTCGGGCAGCGCGTGGCGGTCCCGTTCGGCCGCAGCCGCCGCGCGACCGGCTACGTCGTGGGCTTCCCGGCCGCGCCGCCGGACGGCCTCGCGCTGCGCGACGTCGTCGAGGTCCTCGACGCCTTCCCGCCGTTCACGCCGCGGCTCGTCGAGCTCATCCGCTGGGCGGAGGAGTACTACCTCGTCCCGCCGGGCGAGCTCCTGCGAGCGGCGCTGCCGCCGGGGCTCAACACGCGCGGCGGCACGCAGGGCCCGGCGCGGCGCGGCGTCGAGTACGCCTCCGCGGAGCCCGCCGCCTCCGACGCGGCGGCCGCGCTGTCGCGGGCGCCCGCGCAGCGCGGGGTCCTCGAGTACCTCCTCACCCGCGGGCGGATCCCGGTGGAGGAGCTCCGCCGCGCGTTCCCGCACGGCCGCGCCGCGCTCGTCGCGCTGTCCGCGCGCGGGCTCGTCCGGATCGAGCGCGAGACGCCGGTCGTGCGCTCGGGTCTCCTCGCCGCGGGAGCGGCCGCCCCCGCCCTCACCGCCGCCCAGGCGGCGGCCCTCGCCGAGATCGCGGGCGCCTTCGGGGCGTTCGCGACCTTCCTCCTCCTCGGGGTCACCGGCTCGGGCAAGACCGAGGTCTACCTCCAGGCGATCGCGCGGGCGCGCGCGGCCGGCAAGGGCGCGCTCGTCCTCGTCCCGGAGATCGCGCTCACCCCGCAGCTCTCCGGCCGCTTCCGGGCGCGCTTCGGGGACGACGTCGCGCTCCTCCACTCCGGCCTCTCCGGGGCCGAGCGGCACGCGGAGTGGCTGCGGCTGCGCCGCGGCGACGCGCGGATCTGCGTGGGCGTCCGGAGCGCGATCTTCGCGCCGGTGCAGGACCTCGCCGTCATCGTGGTGGACGAGGAGCACGAGGGGAGCTTCAAGCAGGACGACGGACCCGGCTACCACGCGCGCGACCTCGCGGTCGTGCGCGGCAAGCTCGAGGACGCGGTCGTCATCCTCGGCTCCGCGACCCCCTCGCTCGAGACGCTCGAGAACACCCGCCGCGGCCGCTACCGCATCCTCGAGCTCCCCACCCGGATCGACGACCGGCCGCTCCCGGCGGTGGAGCTCGTCGACCTGCGGCGCCTGCGCAAGCCGGGGGTGAAGCTCGCCCCGGGCTCCTCTCGCCGCGGCTCGCCGACGCGCTCGCCGAGACCGTCGCGGCGGGCCAGCAGGCGATCCTCTTCCTGAACCGGCGCGGCTACGAGACCCTCGTCGTGTGCGAGGGCTGCGGGCAGGAGGCGCGGTGCCCGGACTGCTCGATCTCGCTCACGCACCACGCCCGCCGCGGCGTCCTGCTCTGTCACGCCTGCGGCCGGTCGGAGCGGATGGACGCGCGGTGCCCTGCCTGCGCGGGCGTCCGCTTCGGCGTCGGGGTCGGCACCGAGCAGGTGGAGGAGGCGGTCCGGACCGTGCTCCCGTCGGCCCGGGTCGCGCGGCTCGACCGCGACACCGTCGGGAGCGCCGACGACACCGCCGCCCTCCTCGCCCGCTTCGCGCGGCGCGACCTCGACGTGCTCGTCGGGACGCAGATGGTGACGAAGGGGCACGACTTCCCCGGGGTCACCCTCGTGGGCGTCGTGCTCGCCGACACGGCGCTCGCGCTCCCCGACTTCCGCGCGAGCGAGCGGACCTTCCAGCTCCTCACCCAGGTCGCGGGCCGCGCCGGGCGCGGCGCGGAGGCGGGACGGGTCCTCGTCCAGACCTTCAACCCCGCCGCGCGCGCGGTGGCGCGCGCGGTCCTCCACGACTACCGCGCCTTCTCGGAGGAGGAGCTCGAGGACCGGCGCCGCCGCGGGTGGCCGCCCTTCACGCGCCTCCTCGCGGTGCGGATCGAGGGTTCCGACACGTCCGCGCCGCAGGCGGCCGAGGCGCTCGCCCGGGTAGCCCGCCCGGCGCTCCAGGGCGAGGTCGGCCTCCTCGGTCCGGCCCCCGCTGCGATCGAGCGGATCCGCGGCCGGACCCGCTGGCACCTGCTCTTCCGCGCCCCCGGACCGCAGCCGCTCTTCCGCATCCACCGCGCGCTCGCCGCGGTCGCGGCGCGCCCACCCGGCGGCGCGTCGGTGCGCTTCGACATGGACCCGTACGGCTTCCTGTAGCGGGATGGCCGCTGCGAGGCGGCGTGGCCAGCACGGGGCAGGTCCGTGTCAGGAAACGTGCGGGCCGCCGCGATCGCCGTCGCCCGAGCGTCCGGACGCCCGCTTGGTCCCCCGGGGCGGCGCGATGCATAATCGGGCCGCGTGCCGCGCGTCCTCCTCGTAGACGACGACATCGCCGAGATCTCGGCGGTGAAGCGTGTCCTCGCGCGGGCCGGGCACACGACAGTGCTCGCGACCAACGCGGCGGACGCGCTCGCCGCCGTCGCGCGCGCGCTCCCGGCCGCGGTCGTCCTCGCCTCGACCTGCGAGGGCGGCGAGGCGCTGCGCCGCTTCGCCGAGGACGACGCCGCGCGCGCCCTCCCGCTCGTCGTGCTCGGAGAGACCTCGGCCGCGCCGGAGGGCGCCGCGCAGGCGGCGCGCCCGATCGACCCCGCCCAGCTCGCGGACCTGCTCGCGGCGGCGCTCCGGACCGCCTCGCCGCCGGAGGCGGTCGAGGCGGCGGCACCGCCGCCGGCCGCCTCCGTCGCCGCGCGAGCTCCCGCCGAGCCGGCCCCGCCGCGCCGCGCCGCCCGGCCCGTCCCCGCGCCGTCGCCCGCACCCGAGGCCGCCTCGCGGAAGGCGGCGGCCGAGGCGCTCCGTGCCCGCGCGGAGGAGCTGCGGCGCGGCGGGGTGACCGCGCGCGCGCCGAAGCCGCGACCCGACCCGCCGCCCGAGACCCTGGCGCGGGCCGACGCCGCGCTCGCGGAGCTCGAGGCCCCCGCCGCTCCGGCGGAGGCTCCGGGGCTCGACCTCGAGCACGACCCCGGCCTCGAGGCGATCCTGCGCCGGGCGGAGGAGGCCGAGCGAGCCCACGCGGCCGAGCGCAAGGCGCGCGCGCGGCAGGCGGACCGGGCGACGGTCGAGGCGCGCCAGCGCGCCGAGGCCGAGCAGATCGCGGTCGAGAAGACCGCGCGCGCACGCGCCGCCGAGGAGCGCGTCCGGGCCGAGCAGAGGGCGCGGGCGGAGGCGGAGGAGCGCGCACGCGCAGAGACGGAGGCGCGCGAGCGCGCCGAGGCCGAGCGGCGCGCGGCCGAGGAGGAGTCCTCGCGCCGCGCGCAGGAGGAGAAGGCACGCCGCGCGAAGGACGAGGCCCGCCACGCGCGGGACGAGACCCGCCGCGCCGAGGAGGAGGCCGCACGCCGCGCAAAGGAGGAGGCCCGGCGCGCGCAGGACGAGGCCCGTCACGCGGAGGAGGAGGCCCGTCGCGCCGAGGAGGAGCGGGAGCGGGCGGCGCAGGACGCTCGCCGGACGAAGGAGGCGCGAGAGAAGGCGCGCGCCGAGCGCGACGCACGCCAGGGCGTCGAGGGCGAGCTCGAGCGGCTCCGCCGGCAGCTCGACGCCGAGCGCCGCGCCGCAGAGGAGCGCGCCCAGGCGGAGGAGCGGGCCACCGAGGAGCGCCGCCGGCAGGAGGACGACGCGCGGCGGCGCAGCGAGGCCGGGGAGGAGCAGCTCCGCTCCGCCATCGCGAGCGCCCGCGCCGAGATGGAGGCGCTCCGGGAGCGGAGCGGCGCCGAGGAGGAGCAGCTCCGCGGTGCGATCGCGAGCGCGCGCACCGAGATGGAGGAGCTCCGCAGACGGAGCGACGACGAGGCGCGCCGGCGCGCCGAGGCGGAGGCCGAGGTGGCGCGGCTCGCGCGCGAGGCCGAGCGGAAGGCCTCGGAGGCCGCCGCGTTCCCCGCGCCGTTCGAGGTGCCGGTCTACCGTCCCCCGCCCGCCGAGCCCGTGCCGGATCCGGCCCAGGAGTCGGCGCGCCGCCGCGTGGCGGCGCTCCGCGAGCGCCCGGCCGCGCGCGCCGAGCCGGCACCCCCCGAGGGCGCCGCCGAGCCGCGCCGCGCCGCGCTCCGCCCACCTCCGGCCGAGCTGCGCACGGGGACGCTCGCGGAGCTGCCCGCGCCGCGCCTGCTCGCCCTGGCCGCGCGCGCGGAGCTCGGCGGCCGCATCGACTTCGAAGGCGCGGCGAACCGCTCGCTCTGGTTCGATCGCGGGCGCATCGTCGGTGCGACGAGCTCCGCCCCGCCCGAGCGGGTCGAGGAGATCGCGCTGCGGCTCGGGCTCGTCACGCGGGAGCAGCACCGCCTCGTCGCCGCCCAGGCGGCGCCGCTCGCGGCGCGGCGCGCCGCCGTCGTCCTGCTCGAGCGAGGGTTCCTGAAGCCGACCGAGCTCACCGGGCTCGTGCGCCGTCGCACCGAGGAGGTCGTGTTCGGCGTGTTCGGCGATCCGGGCGCGCGGTTCCGCTGGGCCGCCGCCGAAGCGCCGGCCGACGAGTCGACCTCGCTCGAGCGGACGGCGTTGCAGCTCGCGGTCGAGGGGGTGCGGCGCCGCTGGCTCGCCCCGGAGGTGGAAGCGGTCCTCGGCGGCCAGGCGACGCTCCTCGCGCCCATGGCGACGGGACCCTCCCCGGACGAGCTCGGCCTCTCCACCGACGAGCGGCGAGTGGTCGCGCTCGCCGATGGCCTGCGGACCCTCGACGAGCTCCTCGCGGCGAGCCCGCTCGACCCGCTCTCCACCGGGCAGCTGCTCGCCGCGCTGGTCCTCGTCGGAGCGCTCGCGGTCCGGACGTTCCAGGGGGGGCGCCCCGCCGCAGCCGCCACCGCAGCGATCGACCTCGGCCGGGTCCGGGAGAAGCTCGACCAGGCGCGGCGCGCCGACTACTTCGACGTGCTCGGGGTGGGGCGGCTCTGCACGCCGCACGAGGTCCGCGAGGCGTTCGACCGGCTCCGCTCGGAGTTCGACCCGCAACGCTTCCAGGGCGTCCGCGAGGAGGGGCTCGAGACCCGCCTGGACGAGATCCAGCGCGTCCTCGCGGACGCGCGGGACGTGCTCGCGAACGACCGGCTCCGGGACGAGTACCTGCGGGGCCTCGTCGACTAGGGGCCGCGGCCCGACGTGCGCGAGCGCGGCCGGGATGTTAGATATTTCGCGCAGGAGCACGAGAGAACGCGCACATGGTCCGAGAAATCATCATCTGGCCCGATCCCGTCCTGAAGCAGGTCGCCGCCCCGGTGGACCGCGTGGACGACACCATCCGTCGCCTGCTCGACGACATGGCGGAGACGATGTACGCCGCCGACGGCGTCGGCCTCGCCGCACCGCAGATCGGCGTCGCGAAGCGGGTGATCGTCATCGACACCTCCCCGCGTCAGCCCGAGCAGAAGCTCATCCGCCTCGTGAACCCCGAGATCGTGCTGGCCGAGGGAAAGACGGTCTACACCGAGGGCTGCCTGTCGATCCCGGGCGAGGCGGAGGACGTCGAGCGCGCCGCGAAGGTGGTGGTGCGTGCCCTCGACTACCGCGGCAAGCCGTTCGAGCTCACCGCGGAGGGCGACCTCCTCGCGATCGCGCTCCAGCACGAGACCGACCACCTGCAGGGCACGATGTTCGTCGACCACCTCTCGAGCCTGAAGCGTGAGCTCATCAAGAAGCGGATGAAGAAGCTCAAGGACGAGCGGGCGGCCGAGGTCGCCGAGGGCGTGAAGCGCGCCCCGCGCCACGAGTCGGCCCTGTAGGCCCCGGCCGCGAGGTCAGCGGGCGACCGCGCGCCGCGCGAACGCGACCGTCTCGCGCGCGGCCTCGTCGAGCGGGGTCGCCCGATCGCCGAATCGCGCGCGGAAGCGGGCGTCGTCCACGAGGAACGGCTCGTCCCACTGGTAGGCCATCTCGTTCAGCTCGCGGACGATCGGCACCACGAGCCCGAGTGCGGAGAGCGCGATCCGCGGCACCCGACGCAGCGGGATGGGTCGGCCGAGCGCGGCGCCGAGCCGGACGACGAGCTCCCGCGTCGTCACCGCCGGCGCGCAGGGGAGCATCCAGAGCCCGTCGGCGCCCGCGTCGAGGCCGAGCGCCGCGAGCCCCGCCGCGACGTCGAGGCTGAAGTGGTACGTGTGGCGCGTCCCGGGCTCCATGAACAGCGTCGCGGGCTTGCCGGCGAGGACGGCGGGCCAGAAGCGCTCGCCGAGGAACGAGCCCGCCCAGGCCCCCGGGCCGAAGAAGTCGGACGCCCGCCCGATGGCCACGCGCACCTCACCGCGCCGCGCCGCGGCGCAGAGCGCGTCGTGCAGGCGCGCCCGGAGCTCTCCCTTCCGCGAGCACGGGGCCTGCGGCGTGTCCTCGGACATCGGACGCCCCCCCGTGCGCCCGTAGGCGTACAGGTTGTCGAGCACCACGAGCCGCGCGCCGGCGCGCGCCGCCGCCGCGACGAGGTTCGCCTGGATGCGCGGCAGGGTCTCCGCCCAGACCTTCGCGGAGTAGGCGGTGTTGATGCAGTGGTAGACCGCGGCCGCCCCGCGCGCGGCCTCGGCGCAGAACGTGGGGTCCATGGCGTCACCACGGAGCGCCTCGACGCCCGCGACCGGCACCGGGGCCGCGGATCGCCTCACGATGCGGACGCGCTTCCCCTGCGCGCGCAGCTGCTCAGCGACGAGCGGGCCGATCTGCCCCGCCCCGAACACCACGTGGAGATCGCCCTCGGCCATGATGGGCGCATCTTGCCGCGAAACGCGGCGGGGCGGACGTCTCCGACGGGGGCGGGAGGCGGAGCGCGGCGCGGAACGGCAGCGGCGCCGGCGGGGGCGGGATCGCGGCGCGGAACGGCAGCGGAGCCGGCGGGGGCGGGAGCGCGGCGCGGAACGGCAGCGGAGCCGGCAGGGGCGCCGCGGCCGCCGCATTGCGCGGAGGTGCCGCGCTCGCGATCGTTCGCACGCGGCCCGTCTCCGCGATGCGCCGTGAGGACTGTCCGAAGCTCATGATTCGTCACAAGTCGGTCGGAAGCCGGCCGGCCAGACCGGTCGAGTTCGACGGAGGCGCGTCCGAATCGGAATCGCGAAGGGGGCATCGAGTGACGCTACGGGCTGCGAGGCGTCACCGCGCGCGGGAGCCGGCGCAGGCAAGATCGGCTTACCAGAGACCTGAGTGAGCGCTCTCGGCGTCAGCAGCGGTCGACGGCAGCCGCCCTCAGGGCGGCGCGGCCGCGGCGGCATCGTCGTCGCGTGACGCCGGCGCGGCGGTCCGTGCGAACCAATCCATCCACTCATCGCCGTAGACCTGGCAGGATCGAGCCCGGCTTCCAGGATCTCGTCCGCGTCCGCACCCGGATGCGAGTGCGACAGGGCGGCGCGGGCTTCGTCGAGCTTCGCGAGGAAGCGGCGAGACACGGTCACGTGGAGCCTGCGCAGGTCGGCGGTGAGCGGGGCGCGGAGGTGAGATCGGCGTGGGCGCCGGGTTCGGACCCTCTTGGCACGGCCGTGGTTCATCCGGATGAACCGCACTCTGCGTCAAGGCCGCGGCTGCTCCCTCTGGCGCGCCCCCGCCCGGAAGCGACAGCGCGGGCGAGACGGCCCGGGCGCGCAGCGCGGTCACCACCTCGCGGTGCGGCGCGGCCTCGTTCGGCCGAAGGGGTTACGGGAAAACGGGGCCCCACCAACGATGAAGCTCGGTCCGCCGTTGGCCGATCTCGTCACGACGGTTCCCGCGCTCGGACACGTTCCGGCCGCCGCGCTCCGTCGATGCCCAATACGGTTCGACCATCAGCTTCGCCGCCCTCGCACGTGTGCGCCCCCCGGAGTGCGGCGAACGTCGCGCCCGAAGGAGATGTGACGAATGAAGAGGTCCGAAGCGCGCGCAGGCGCGCAGCGCTCTGCGCGCGCGAGTTCCGCAACGGCGCCGTGAACACCTGTCGTTCGCGCGCGACCGCCGTTGCACGCCTGCACCGGAGCGCCTGCGTCGGCGCGGTGACCCAGCCGGCGGAGCGTCGTGTCGACGCGCGAGCGCCCTTCGACAGGCTCAGGGCGAACGGGTCGAGCGCCAACGCTGCGTCGGCGCGGTGACCCAGCCGGCGGAGCGTCGTGTCGACGCGCGAGCGCCCTTCGACAGGCTCGGGGCGAACGGGTCGAGCGCCGAGCCCTAGAGGCGCTCGTCGATGGCGCGGTTCGACATCGCGTCCGCCTGCCCGTTCTCCTCGCGCGGAATGTGGCGCACCTGGATGAACGTGAAGCCCTTCACGAGCGCGCTCGCCTCGTCGTGCAGCGGGCGCAGGTGGTCGGCCTTCACCTGGTACTCGCCGGCGAGCTGCTTCACGAGCAGCTCCGAGTCCGAGTAGACCTCGATCTCCTTGATGCCCATCGCCTTTGCGCGCTTCAGGCCGAGGATGAGCCCCATGTACTCGGCGACGTTGTTCGTCGAGTCGCCGAGGAACTTGCCGATCTTCGCGACGATGTGCCCCTCGGGGCTCACGATCACCGCGCCCGCGCCGGCCGGGCCGGGGTTCCCGCGCGCGGCCCCGTCGGTGAAGAGGCGCGTGCGCTTCGTGCGCTCGGCCTCGTCGGCGGCATGGACGGCCTGGCGCTCGCGCTCCTCGGAGGCGGCCCGCTCGCGCCGGCGGTGATCGCGCTCGGTCTTCGAGAGGTCCATCGCCTCGTCGATCTCCTCGGCGGCGCGCTGCGCCGCCTTCTCGACGTCGCTCTGCTTGCGGACCTTGATGCCCTTCGAGCCCGCGCCCGGCGCCGGCTCGCGCGCCTTCTCCGCCTCCTCCACCCGATCGGCGGCGGCGGAGAGGAGCTTGCCGACCGTGTCGCGGTCGTACCCGTTGTAGCGGGCCAGCGTCCGCGGAAGGTCCTCGTTCGCGGCGATGAAGCGGAGCAGCTCCACGAGCACGGGCTTCGCGCTCATCGGGCGGCCTCCGCGGGGATGGGACGGGCCGCGGCCACCGGCTAGGCGGGCGACGGCGCGGGCGGGTTGACCGCCTCGGCCGAGTAGATGATGCGTAGGCAGCTCGGGCACGTCTCGATCGAGTTCGCCTTCTGCAGCGTGATGGCGAGCTGGGGCGGGATGTTCCGGTGGCACCCCTTGCAGGTCGTGCCGACCACCGGGGCGATCGCGACGCCCGCGCGGCGGCGCTTGATGTTCTCGTACTTCGCGAGGAGTCCGGGGTCGACCTGCTTCACCGCCTCCGCGCGCCGCCCCTCGAGCGCCTTGATCTTCTCGTCGGCGGCGTTCCGCTTCTTCCCGATCTCCTCGACCTCCGCCTGGGCGGCGGCCTCGCGCTCGGAGAGCTCCTCCTCCTTCGCGTCGAGGGCGGTCTTGATCTCGCCGGCCTGGGCGGTGAGCTCCTTCACGTGCTCCGCCTGGCCGTCGTTGGTCTTCCGCGCGATGTCGATCTCGCGGGAGAGCGCGGCGTACTCGCGCGGGGTGCGGATCTCGCCGAGCCGCCCCTCCCACTTCTTCACCTTGTCGCGCTCCATGCCGAGCAGCGACTCGAGCTGGCGGCGCTCGCGCTCGTTCGCGTCCAGCCGGGCCTGCTCCTGCTCCCAGGCCTTCCGCGCGGTCGAGACGTCGGCCTCCACCTCGGCCTGACGGGCCGGGTGGGCGGCGATGGCCGCCTGGATCTCGTTCATCTCGAGATCGATCTGCTGCAGCTCCTCCAACGCTTTCAGTTTCTCACGCAGCGACAAGGCTTCCGCTCCCTTGAACCTATGGGCCCACCAGGATTCGAACCTGGATCTGATCGGTTATGAGCCGACAGCTCTGGCCGTTGAGCTATGGGCCCCGCGTCCGGTGCGCCTCCGTTTACCACGTTCCGCTAGCTCTCGACGAAGCTCTTCAGCCGCTTGGACCGCGAAGGGTGCCGCAGCTTCCGGAGCGCCTTCGCCTCGATCTGGCGGATGCGCTCGCGCGTCACCTCGAAGTCCTGTCCGACCTCCTCGAGCGTGTGATCGCTCTTCTCGCCGATGCCGAACCGCATCCGGAGGACCTTCTCCTCGCGCGGGGTGAGCGTGGCGAGCACCTTCCGCGTCTGCTCCGCGAGGTTCATGTTGATGACCGCGTCGGACGGGGAGACGAGCGACTTGTCCTCGATGAAGTCCCCGAGGTGGCTGTCCTCCTCCTCGCCGATGGGGGTCTCGAGGCTGATGGGCTCCTTCGCGATCTTGAGGACCTTGCGGACCTTGTCGAGCGGGAGCTCCATCTTCTCCGCGATCTCCTCCGGGGTCGGCTCGCGCCCGAGCTCCTGCACGAGGTAGCGGCTCGTCCGGATGAGCTTGTTGATCGTCTCGATCATGTGGACGGGGATGCGGATCGTCCTCGCCTGGTCCGCGATCGCGCGCGTGATCGCCTGGCGGATCCACCACGTCGCGTAGGTCGAGAACTTGTAGCCGCGCTTGTACTCGAACTTGTCGACCGCCTTCATGAGGCCGATGTTCCCCTCCTGGATGAGGTCGAGGAACTGCAGGCCGCGGTTCGTGTACTTCTTCGCGATGGAGACGACGAGCCGCAGGTTCGCCTCGACGAGCTCGGTCTTCGCCCGCTCCGCGCGGTGCTCGCCCTCGCTGATCGTCCGGTAGGTGCGGCGCAGGTCCTCGCTCGACACCTCGCGGCGCGGCGCGGCGCCTTCCTCCTCGCCCGGGTTGGCCTCCTCCTCGACGCGACGGATCTTCCGCGCCGCGGTCCGGAGCTGGCGATCGAGCTCCTCGAGCTCCTCGGTGGAGCAGCGGAGCTTCTTCCCGATCTTCCGCCGCTCGCCCTCGTCCTCGCGCGTGTCGCGCAGCAGCCGCGCGAGCTCACGCCACGCCACGCCCGCCCGCCGCTCGGCCTCGAACCGGTCGCGGTCGGCCTCCTCGAGCCGCTTGATGAACCCCTTCAGCTTCACGACGATCCGCTCGATCTGCTTCTTGTTGAGCTGGATCGCCTCGAGGTTCTCCATCATGTCGGCCTCGATGGCCTTGATCTCGTTCCGCAGCTCGCGCCGCTTCACCTCCGACATCTTCTTCGTGGTGAGGGTCTCGCGGAGCTTCTGGACCTCGCGCTCGAGCTTGCGGATGCGGTCGATGTGCTTGAGCACGTGCTCGACCTTCTTCTCCTCCTCCTTCGGGATCTTCGGCTTCTCCGGCTCGGCCGGCTCCGCGACCTCGGCGCCGACCTCGACCGCGCCCTCCACCTCCGCGGTCTCCTCCTCGACCTCCTCCTCCTCGCGCTCCGCCGCCTGCTCGTCGCCGGCGTCCTTCACGATCTCGCGGACGCGGATCTTGCCCTTCCGCAGCCGCTCGCCGAGCTCGAGGATCTCGCGGATGGCGATCGAAGACGAGAGGACCGCGGCGAGGACCTCCTTCTCGCCGACCTCGATCCGCTTCGCGATCTCGACCTCGCCCTCGCGGGTGAGGAGGGAGACCGACCCCATCTTGCGCAGGTACATGCGCACCGGGTCGTTCGACTTGCCGTAGCCGGCGTCCTCCTCCTCCTCCTTCTCCTCCTTCTCCTCGGCCTTCTCCTCCGGCTCAGGCGGCTTGTCCGGAAGCTTCATCTTCTTCTCGGCGCCGTCCACCACCTCGATGTCGTGCTCGCCGAACATCGACATGACGTCGTCGATCTGGTCGGAGCTCGTGTCCGACGGGAGCGCGTCGTTCACCTCGTCGTAGGTGAGGAAGCCCTTCTCGCGACCGCGCTCCATGAGCGCCTTCACCTCGGACCGCTCGGTGATGTCGCTCATGTCGTCGGCGGGGAGCTCGTCGGCGTCATCGTCGTCGTCGTCGTCGTCCTCCTCGGTCGCCTCGGCGCCCTCCGCCTCGAGCTGCTCCTCGTCGTACGGGCGCGCGGGCTTGCGGAGCTTCGGGCCCTTCTCGCCCTTGCCCGGCTTCTCGCCCTTCGGGGCGGCCTTGTCGCCCTTCGCGACCTTCTCGCCCTTCGCGGGGACCTCGGGCGGCGGCGCGGCCTTCTCGCCCTTCTTGCGGAGCTTCTCCGCCTTCTCCTCGCGCTCGTGCTGCTCCTGGCGCAGCGTGCGCGTAGACTTCGCGGCGCGCGCGGACTCCGCCTTCACGCGGTTCGCGGAGCGGACGACCCGCTCCCGGTCCTTGCCTCCGCGCGCCGCCACCTTCTTCGGCTTGGCGGCGGGCTTCTTGGAAGGCTTCTTCGCGGCGTGGCCCCTGCTGGTCATGTCGCTCTGCTCCTCGGACGGCTCGGCTGCTCGGTGGTGGACTGTGTAACGGCTCCCCGGCGAGCGAGCCCGCTCAACTCACATCACAATCAGAATCGTTCGGCGCGCCGCTTTCATCCGACCCGCTCCATCGAGCGCAGCCGTTTCTCCAGATCCGCGCGCCGCCGGGCCGCGACCTGCGCGGCGACGGCGAGCTCCTCCGGCACCGGCGCGCCCTTGCGCGCGACGAGCGCGAGGAGGCGGTCCTGCTCCACGCGGACCGCCTCGATGGCCGCCTTCGTGACCGCCTTGCGCAGCTCCCGCTCGGCCGCCTCCCGGGGGGGGCGCGCCGGGCCCGCGATGTCGCTCACCCGGCGGGTGGTCACCGGGTCGGCCCCCGCCGCCAACCGGGCGAGCGCCTCCTGGGTCGTCAGCATCCCGCCAGCGAGGTCGCGCGCGAGCTCCGCGAGCGGCCCCGGCGGCAGATATCCCGCCAGGTTCTCCTCCTCGGCGATCCCCGCGAGATCGGGGTATGCAGCGAGGAGCCCGAGCGCGTCCGCGGCAGGCCCCGGCAGCACGACCTTGCTCCGCACGGCCGGCCGGGCCATGGCAGGCACGGACTGGGTGGGCCGTCCGTCCACCGGCCGGCGGGGTGCCGGACCGTCGGGCGACGCGGCGCGAGACCGCTCGCCGGACAGCTCCGTGCGCAGGGCCCCGAGGTCGAGGTCGAGCGTCTTCGCGACCGCGTCCTCGAAGACGGAACGCGCGAGACCCTCCTGCATCATCCGCACGAAGGGCTCGAGCTCGCGAACCGCGGCGAGCTTCGCCTCGAGCGGCGCCTCGCGCGGCTTGCCCGCGCACGTCCGGCCGACCACCCGATCGATGAGGAACGTCGACAGCGGCGCCGCGGCGGCGAGCAGCGCGTCGACCCCCGCCTTGCCGGTCGCGCGGGCGAACTCGTCCGGGTCGCTCTTGCCGCCCTCGGTCGGGAGCACCGCGACCTTGCCGGCCAGGCCGGCTGGAAAGAGCGCCGCCGCCGCCTTCGCAGGAGCCGCGAGGCCGGCGACGTCGCCGTCGAAGAGGATCGTGACCTCGCGGCAGTCGCAGCGCTGCAGGAGCTCGACGTGCTCCGGCGTGAGCGCGGTCCCGCAGACCGCGACGGCGTTCGCGACGCCGGCCTGGTGCAGCCCGATCACGTCGAAGTACCCCTCGACCAGCACCGCCTGGCGCGTCTTGCGGATGGCCTCGCGCGCGAGGTCGAGCCCGTAGAGCACCTTCGACTTCTTGTAGAGGGGCGTCTCGGGGGTGTTGATGTACTTCGCCCCCTTCTCCTCGCCGAGCGCGCGCCCGCCGAAGCCGATGATCTGCCCGTCCATGGCGGCGATGGGGAACATGAGGCGATTCCGGAAGCGGTCGTAGCCGCCGCCCTGCTCTTTCTCGATGACGAGGCCTGCGCGCTTCAACGCGTCGACCGCGATTCCCTTGTCCGCGACCCGCCGCGGCACGTCGTTCCACTCGTCCGCGGCGACCCCCAGCCGGAAGCGCTGGACCGACTCCGCCGTGACGCCGCGCCCGTCGAGGTAGCGGCGCGCCGCCTCGCCGAACCGGCTCTGCAGCCGCGCCGCCCAGTACCTCGCGGCCGCGTCACACGCCGCCAGGATCTCGTTGCGCTCCTTGCGCCGGCGCTTCTGCTCGCCGGACTCCTCCTCGGCCTCCGGGATCTCGATCCCGACCTCCCGCGCGAGCTCCCTCACCACCTCCGGGAACTCCTTCCCCTCGAGCGTCTGCAGGAACTTGAAGACGTCGCCGTAAGCCCCGCAGCCGTAACACTTGAAGTGCTTGTCCTCGGGGTAGACGTGAAAGCTCGGCGTCCGCTCCCCGTGGAACACGCAACAGCCCTTCCACGTCCTGCCCGATCGCTTCAGCTCCATGTGGCGGCCGATCACCGCCACGACGTCCACGCGGTCACGAATCTCGTCGATGACCGCGTCCGGAATCAGTCTCCTACCTCCGCTCGACCCTGAGCCCTGTCGAAGGGCGTTCAACCCTGAGCCCGTCGAAGGGCGCTCACCCGGGGCCCGACGAGGGCTCGGGCTCGGTCCACCCCGGCCTCGCGGCCGCGCTCACTTCCCGGAGAGCCGCGCCTTCACGAGCTCCGAGACGACCTTCCCGTCCGCCCGGCCCTGGACCTCGGGCAAGAGCGCCTTCATGACCGCGCCCATGTCCTTCGGGCCCTGCGCCCCGACGGCCTTCACCGCCGCGTCCACCTTGGCGCGCACCTCGTCCGCCGTGAGCTGCTGCGGCAGGTAGCCGTGGAGGATCGCGATCTCCGCCTCCTCCTTGTCGGCGAGGTCCTTCCGGTTGCCGGCCCGGTACTGCTCGACCGAGTCGCGCCGGCGCTTCACCTCGGTGGCGAGGACGGCCAGGATACCGGCGTCGTCGAGCGGCTTCATGAGCTCGATCTCGCGGTACTTGATGGCGCTCTTCAGCATGCGGATGGTGTCCAGCTTGAGCTGGGCCTTCTCCCGCATCGCGGACTTCATGTCCTGGTCGAGCTGCTCCTTGAGGCCCATGGAGTCGGCGCGACTAGTAGGTCTTGCGCATCTTCTTCATCGCGCGCTTCTTCGCGGCGATCGCCTTCTTCTTCTTCTTCACGGAAGGCTTCTCGTAGTGCTCGCGCTTGCGGATCTCCGAGAGGATCCCCGCCTTCTCGCACTGCTTCTTGAAGCGCTTCATCGCGTTCTCGAAGGACTCGCCGTCCTTCACACGCACTCCGGTCATTCGTTCCTCTGAGCTTTCTCGCTGCGATGTGGGTGACAGGGCTCGAAACGCAAACGAGCCGGGCCCCCTCGGGACGCCCGGCTCCGCCGCGGTCGGACCGGGGCTCTTAGCTCGAAATTCGCTCCGACGTCAAGGGTTTCCGCCGCGTCCCGCGTCCGCCGGACCCGGCCGGTGACGCCGCTCGAGCACCGCATACACCTCGCTCGGCGTCACGTCGGACGACGCGAGCAGGACGAACAGGTGGTAGAGCAGGTCCGCGGCCTCGTGGGCGAGGTGATCCTTCGTGTCCTTCCCGTCGGCGAGGGCCTGGTGCGCCTCGTTCACCTCGTAGGCCTCTTCGATGATCTTCCGCCGGATGCGGGGCGGCGCGTCGAGGAGCTTGCGGGTGTAGCTCTGCCCGGTGCCTTCTTCGGCCTTGCGCGACTCGATCGTCGCCCAGAGCTGGGCGAGGAAGCGCTCGTCTGCCATGGGATCTCCTGTCTCTCCGAGAAGCAGCTGCGGGTTCCAGTGTGGCAGGCCGGGCCTTCCTGCCGGACGACGTAGAGCACGGCGTCCGCGTCGCAGTCGAGCGCGATCTCCCGCACCTCCTGGACGTGTCCGCTCGTGTCTCCCTTGCGCCAGAGCGCTCCGCGGCTGCGCGACCAGTAGACGCCGCGCCCCTCCCGGACGGTCGCGAGGAGCGCCTCGCGGTTCGCCCAGGCGAGCATGAGCACGGTCCCGTCGAGCTCCTGCGCGACGACCGGGACGAGGCCGCGGTCGTCGAACTTCACCCTGTCGATCGAGCTCGGCAGGCGGCCGCGATCGTCATGGCCGCACCTCGATTCCGCGCGCGCGGAGGAAGCGCTTCGCCTCGTCCACCGTGTGCTTGCCGTCGTGGAAGATCGAGGCCGCGAGCGCTGCGTCCGCGATCGCGAGCCCCTCGGCGAGGTGCTCGAGCGTGCCGACGCCGCCGGACGCGATGACGGGGATGGTGATCGCCTCGCAGACGCGCTCGAGCAGCTCGAGATCGTAGCCAGCGTGCGTCCCGTCCCGGTCCATGCTCGTGAGGAGGAGCTCCCCGGCCCCGCGCCGCGCCACCTCGCGCGCCCAGCCGATGCCCTCCACCCCGGTCGGCTTCGTGCCGCCCGCGACGTAGACCTCCCACTCCTGGGGACGGGTCCCCGGCCGGCGCTTCACGTCGATCGCGACGACGAGCGCCTGCGCCCCCG
This sequence comes from uncultured delta proteobacterium, assembly GCA_963736795.1. GTDB lineage: Bacteria > Myxococcota > Myxococcia > Myxococcales > Anaeromyxobacteraceae > Anaeromyxobacter. Next base: position 410,054 of record CAVTRF010000016.1, read on the forward strand.
CGATGCGCGAGAGCCGGTCGACGAGCGAGGGGTCCTTCACCGCCGCGCTGTTCACCGACACCTTGTCCGCCCCGGCGTGGAGGAGCCCGACGAAGTCCTCCTCGCACCGCACGCCGCCGCCGACGGTGAGCGGCGCGAAGACCCGCGCCGCGGTCCGCTCCACCAGGCCGATGAGCGTTCCCCGGTTCTCCTGGGTGGCGGCGATGTCGAGGTACGTCACCTCGTCGGCGCCCTGGGCGTCGTAGCGGGCAGCCGCCTCGACCGGGTCCCCCGCGTCACGCAGGTTCTTGAAGTTCACCCCCTTCACGACGCGGCCGTCCTTCACGTCGAGGCAGGGGATGATGCGCTTCGCGGGCATGTGGCTCCTCTGTGACCTTATTCGCGGGAGACGCGGATCGCCTCGGCGAGGTTCAGCCGGCCCTCGTACAGCGCCTTGCCGACGATGACGCCGGCGAGGCCCGCCGCCTTGCAGGCCCGGACGTCGGCGAGGCTCGCGACGCCGCCCGAGGCGACCACCTCGACCCCGGCCTCGGCCTGGATGCGCGCGGCCCCGTCGGCGTCGACGCCGGTGAACATGCCGTCCCGGCCGACGTCGGTGTACTCGACGAGCGAGACGCCCGCGGTCTTCACGCGCTTCGCGACCTCCACCGCGGAGAGCCCGGTCCCCTCGAGCCAGCCGGCGATCTTCACCTCGCCGTTCCGCGCGTCGATGCCGGTGCGGACCCGGCCCGGGAACTTCCGGCACGCCTCCTCGACGAGGCCGAGCCGCTCGACCGCCGCCGTCCCGAGGACGACGTGCCGCACGCCGAGGGCGAACACCTTCTCGATGTCCACGAGGGTGCGCAGGCCACCGCCGAGCTCCACCTCGACCCCCGAGACCCGGCAGATGGCGCCGACCGCGTCGAGGTTCACCGGCCAGCCCGCCTTGGCGCCGTCGAGGTCCACCACGTGAAGCAGGGTCGCGCCGCTCCGGACGAACTCCTCGGCCTTGTCCGCCGGGCGCCGCGCGTAGACGGTCTTCGTGGCGAAGTCGCCCTTCTCGAGCCGGACGGCCTCGCCGTCCATGAGATCGATGGCGGGGATGACGAGCATGGGACCTCGCGGCTAGACGCGGACGAAGCGCTCGAGGAGCGCGAGCCCGACCTTCTGGCTCTTCTCGGGGTGGAACTGGACCGCGAACAGGTTGTCCTTCGCGAGCGCAGCGCAGTACGGGATGCCGTGGGTCGTCGTGAGCGCGGTGCCGGGCGCATCCGCGGGCGCCGCGTAGGAGTGGGCGAAGTAGACGAAGGCGCCGTCCATCGGCGCGAACAGCGGCGGCGCCGCCGGGGTCGCGCGCAGCGGCGACCAGCCGATGTTCGGCAGCTTCTGACCCGCCGGGAGGCGCGCGATCGTGCCCGCGAGCAGCCCGAGCCCCTTCGACCCGCCGCCCTCCTCGCCGTCCTCGAACAGGATCTGCAGGCCGACGCAGATGCCGAGCACCGGCGTGCCGGCGCGGATCGCTCCGACGAGCGCGTCCGCGACGCCGCTCCGCCGCATCGCCTCGGCGCAGGCCGGCATCGAGCCCTGGCCCGGCACGACCACGCGGTCTGCGCGGCGGACGACCTCCGGGTCGTGCGTCACGACCACCGTCGCGCCGACCTCTCTGAGCGCGTTCTCGACCGAGCGGAGGTTCCCCGCGCCGTAGTCGACCAGGGCTATCGTTCCAGGGGGACGGCTCACGACATGCCTCCCGGCCTCGAACTTGGACTTGGTCCTGGACTTGGACCTGGACTTGGACTTGGTCGTGGACCCAAAACAAGACCAAGACCAAGACCAAGACGAGGTCCAAAACCAAGACCAAGTCTGAAGCGGACCCGCAGCGGAATCGTCACAGCAGCCCCTTCGTGCTCGGCACGCCGGCCCCGGCCTCGCGCGCCGTCGCGGCGCGGAGCGCCCGGGCGGTCGCCTTGAAGATGGCCTCCACGACGTGGTGGAGGTTGCGCCCGTAGCGGACGTTCACGTGCAGGCAGATGCGGGCGTGGTTCACGAGCGCCTGCAGGAAGTCCTGGGTGAGGTCCACGTCGAACGAGCCGATGAACTTCTTGCCGGAAGGGAGCTTCGCGTTGAACGTGAGGTGGGGCCGGCCGGAGAGGTCCACCACCGCCTCGACGAGCGCCTCGTCGAGCGGCACCACCGCGTGGCCGTAGCGGGCGAGCCCGACCTTGTCCGCGACCGCCTGCTTCAGCGCCTCGCCGATCCCGATCCCCACGTCCTCGACGGTGTGGTGGGCGTCCACCTGCAGGTCGCCCTTCGCCCGCACGGTGAGCGCCATCCCGCCGTGGCGCGAGATCTGCTCGAGCATGTGGTCGAAGAACGGGATCCCGGTCGCGATCCGGGCCTCGCCGGGCTCGAGCCGCAGGTCCACCTCGACGTCCGTCTCCTTCGTCCGGCGCGCCACCTGGCCCCGCCGGCTCGCTCCCCGTGCCTTCGCCGCGACCTTCATCCCCGCCTCCGCACCGCAGGCCGCTCACCGGAAGCGGAGCGCCCCGGAGCGGGGCGCAGGGTCGTGGGGCGGGCGGCGCGCGCGCGGGGCGTCGCCCGTGCCTTCGCGACGCGGACCGCGACGGCGCGGCGGTGCCCCTCGAGCCCCTCGGCGCGCGCGAGCGTCTCCACCGCGGGCGCGACCGCGGCGAGCGCCGCGGGCGTGAGCTCGAGCACGCTCATCCGGCGGCGGAAGGTGGCGACCGACAGGGGCGACGCGAAGCGCGCGGTCCCGGCCGTGGGGAGGACGTGCGAGGGGCCCGCGACGTAGTCGCCGACCGCCTCGGGCGTGGAGGTCCCGACGAACACCGCGCCGGCGCGCGAGATGCGGCGCACGAGCGACGCCGCGTTCGCGGCGTGGAGCGCGAGGTGCTCGGGGGCGAACTCGTCGGCGAGCCGCACCGCCTCGGCGAGGTTCCGCGCCACGACGACGGCGCCGCGATCGTGGATCGACGCCGCCGCGATCTCGCGGCGCGGCAGGTCCGCGAGCTGTCGCTCGACCTCGGCGAGCGCCGCGTCGGCGAGCGCCGCCGACGGGGTGACGAGCACCGCCACCGCGCGGGGGTCGTGCTCCGCCTGCGCGATGAGGTCGGCCGCGACCTCGGCCGCGTCGGAGCGGGCGTCGGCGAGGACCAGGATCTCGCTCGGCCCGGCGATCATGTCGATGTCGACCCGGCCGAACACGAGCCGCTTGGCCGCCGCGACGTAGGCGTTCCCGGGCCCGCAGATCTTGTCGACCGCGGGGATGGTGGCCGTGCCGTACGCCATCGCGGCGACGGCCTGGGCGCCGCCGACCCGGAAGAGCCGCGAGACGCCGGAGACGTGGCACGCGCCGAGCGTCCACGCGTCCATCTCGCCCGTCCCGCGCACCCCGGGGGAGCAGACGATCACCTCGCGGACGCCGGCGACGCGCGCCGGGATCGCGGTCATGAGCACCGACGACGGGTAGCGCGCGGTGCCGCCCGGCACGTACAGGCCGACCCGGGCGAGCGGGCGGACGACCTGCGCGAGGGTCGCGCCGATCGGCGTCGCGGCACGACGGGACCTCCGCGTCGCGCTCGCGCCGGTGGAAGTCGGTGATCCGCTTCGCGGCGAGCGTGAGGGCCCGCCGCCCGTCGGCGGGCAGCGAGGCGTACGCGGCGCGCATCGCCTCCTTGCCGAGCTCGACGGTCTCCGCGCGCCGCCCGGCTCCCAGCCGTCGAACCGGCGGGTGTACTCGAGGAGGGCGGCGTCGCCGCGCGCGCGGACGTCGGCGACGATCCGCTGGGCGGCCTCGCGGACGGGAGCCTCGTCCTCGTCGGAGCCACGCGCGCAGACCTTCGCCCAGGCGTCGCGGAAGGAGGGGTCGCGGGTGTCGAGCTTCTGCACGGAAGAATCCTCTGTGGAAGCCCGCAGTTATAGTCGAGACGCCCGGCCGTGGCGAGCTTAGGAGGTGGCGGGCCCGCCCGGGAAACCCGGCCGCTCGACGGCGCCTGCGTCCCCTCCGGCGACCGCCCCGCCCCGGCTAATAGCAGACGTCCAGCGTGGGGCGGTCGACGCAGGTTCCCGCTGGGTATCCGATGCAGTCGGCCCCGTCCACGCAGAGGCGCGTGGCGTCGCAGGTCCCTCCCACCGGGACCGTCCCCGCGACGCACATGAGGCTCACGTCGCAGTAGCTCGCCAGGCAGTTGCGGTTCTGGCTGCAGGACTCGCCGACGATGGGGAAGATCTCGGCGCACTTCGACGAGCCGTCGGCGAAGCTGAACTGCAGGTGAGCAGCATGCCGCAGACGGCGGTGCTGCAGCTCTCGCCCACACCTGCCCGTTCCTGGCACGTGTGGAGGAACGTGTTGCACGCGAGCGCGGCGTCGCACGTCGCGTCCTCCGAGCAGGACCCGTCGAGCCCCTTGCGCGGCACGCACGAGGAAGTCCGCGCGACGGGGTCGTACTGGCAGTACAGGCCGGGCTGGCACTCCGGCGAGGTGACGGCGCACGCCGCGCCTTGCGCGCCGGGAGTCTCGACCACCGTGCACTTCGAGCTGCTGAGCCCGTCGAAGATGCACTGCTTCCCGGGGCCGCAGTCCTCGTCCTCGCCGCACACGGCGCCCGTCGACCGGAAGGCGGTGCAGGTCCCGGGGCAGCTCAGCGTGTCGGAGGTGCAGTGGCCGTTCGCGCACTCGTCGTCCGCGTAGCAGGGCTGTCCGTTCGCCACGCGTCCGGTCCACCATCGAGTCGCACGCCGTCAGCTCGTCGAGCTCGGCGCAGGTGGCGCTCGAGACCGCCGCCGCGCACGCGTCCGCCTGGCTCCTCACGTACGTGAGCCGGCCCGCCGCCTCGGCCGCGCCGAGCGCGTCCGCGACGGTCGCTGATCCCCAGGTACGCAGGGAGCCGGGACGACCACTTGAAGCACTCCGTCTCCCTCTGGAAGAACTTCGCCAGGATCGTCTCGTACGCGGTGACGATCGTGGAGGTGTCGATCGCGCTGCTCGCGGTGACGATGAGGGTGACGGCGACGGTCGGGGAGCTCGAGAACCCCGGGATCGTGATGGTGATCGTCCCGTCGTACGTGCCCGCCGCGAGCGCGGCGGCGTTCACGGCGACGTTCACCGTGTAGGTGGGATCCGCGCCGGACACCGTCGCGGAGAGCCAGCTTGCGTCGTCGCTCACGCTCGGGGTCGCGAGCGTCCCCGTGCCGAGGTTCGTGATGGTCACGGTCTTCCCCGCCGGGCTCGATCCCACGATCGGTCGAGAACGAGAGCGTCGACGGCGCGACGCTCAGTGCCGGCGGGATCGGGTCGCTCGGAGGATTCACGAGGAGCGACACGGGCAGCGTCGCGGGAGAGCCCGTCGCGCCCGGCGAGGTCATGGTGAGGACGGCGTCGTACGGACCCGCCGCGAGACCGGTGGCGTTCACGCTCACGCTGACCGTGTAGGTGGGGCCGCTGCCCGAGACCGTCGCGGAGAGCCACGCCGCGTCGTCGCTCACGCTGGGCATGGCGAGCGTCCCGGTCCCGGTGTTGCTCACGGTGAGCGTCTGCGCGGCGGGGCTCACGCCGACGACGGTCGCGAACGAGAGCGTCCCGGCGGGCGCGACCTGCATCGCCGGCTGGTCCACCGTGAACGTGACGGGGTACGACAGAGGCGAGTTGTCTGCACCGGCGGAGGTGATCGTGATGGTCCCGGTGTAGGAGGGATCGGCCGGCAGGGCGCCGACGCTGGCGCCGACGGTGATGGTGTTGCCGCTGATCGTGGCGGTCAGCCAGCCGGCGCTCTCGCTGACCGTCGCCTGGGCGAGCGTCCCGGTCCCGCCGTTGCTCAGGGTGATGGTCTTCGGGGCCGGATCGGGGAGGCCGATCTGGCCGGTGAAGGCGAGCGCCGCCGGCGAGACCGCGATGACGGGGTTCGAGCTCGCGGTGACCTCCCAGGACACGGACACCGTCGGCGACCCGGTCGCGCCCGCGCAGGTCACCTGCACCGTGGCGGTGTGGGTCGTTGCGGTGAGGGCGGTGCTGTTCGGCCTGAGCGTGACGGTGTACCCCGCGCCGCTCGCGGTCGACCGAGTGATCGAGCCACCCGGAGACGCCGTCGTAGGTGACGGAGAGCGTCGGCGTGGCGAGCGTGCCGCCGCCCGAGCTGGTCACCGCGACGGTCTTCGCGACGGGCAGCGCCGCGCCCGCCTGCGTCGCGGCGAACACGACCGTGCCGGTCGAGAGCGCCAGGGCCGGCGTCGCCGGCGTTCCGGACGTGGAGCCGTCGCCACCGGAGCATGCCGTGAACACCGCGACGAGGCCGCACGCAGCGACCCGGATCATCCTGTTCTTCACGTCGTCCCCCGCTCCCGTCGAGCCCACGCCGTCGTTCCCGCTCCGCGCGACGCCGCGCGCGGCACCCCGGATGCCGCGACGTTATCAGCGCGGTCACCGGAGGTGAACGGGGGAAAGCGCATCCAGATGCGCGGCGCTTCGCCGCCGCCGTCACGCTCGCGATCGCCCTCGTTCCCTCGTTCCGCGCGGCGAGGAGGAAAGCGCTGCCGCCGCGGGACGTTACTCGCGCGTCGTCGTCTGCCCGTGCGGCGGCATCGCGTTCCTCGCGGACGAACGCCGCCGTCAGCAGCGCCAGCGCGGCGCGGGGGTCCCTGCTACATTTCCGGGCGCATGAACCCGCGCACCGACCTGTGGCTCCAGAACCTCGTCGACGAGCGCGACGGCGCCGCGCTTTACGAGGGGCTCGCGAAGTTCGAGAAGGACGCGTCGAAGGCGCGGAGCCTCAAGGAGATCGCCGAGGCGGAGCGGCGGCACGCCGAGATCTGGCGACGGAAGCTCGAGAAGGAGGGGGTCGCGATCCCTCCCGACCGGCCGTCGTCCCGCATCCGCGCCCTCATCTGGCTCGCGCGCCGGCTCGGCACGGCGGCGGTGTTCCCGATGGTCCTCGAGGCGGAGGCGGGGGACGCGGAGAAGTACGACGCGCAGGGGGGCGACGCCACCGCCATCGCCGACGAGGAGCGCGAGCACCGGCGGACGATCGTCGGCATGAGCCGCGGCGAGCCGACCGACGCCCGGGAGCTCATCGCGATGCGCGAGCGCTGGCACCGCTCCTCGGGCGCCGCGGGCTCCATCCGGGCGGCGATCTTCGGCATGAACGACGGCCTCGTCTCGAACCTCTCGCTCATCGTCGGCGTCGCCGGCGCGGGCGTCGAGCCGCGGACGGTGGTCGTCACCGGCTTCGCCGGCCTGCTCGCCGGCGCGTTCTCCATGGCCGCGGGCGAGTACACCTCGGTCGCGAGCCAGCGAGACCTCCTCACGCGCCAGGTCGAGATGGAGCGGCGCGAGATCGAGGAGGCCCCCGAGGAGGAGGCCGCCGAGCTCGCCCTCATCTTCAAGCAGAAGGGGCTCTCGACGGAGCAGGCGAGCCGGACCGCGGCCGAGCTGCTCAAGAACCCCGAGAGCGCGGTGGACACCCTCGTGCGCGAGGAGCTCGGCCTCGACCCGACCGATCTCGGGTCGCCGGTCGGCGCGGCGCTGTCGTCCTTCGCGATGTTCTCGGTGGGCGCCGCCGTGCCGATCATCCCCTTCTTGCTCACCACCGGGTCGGTGGCCGTCGCGGTGAGCTCCGCGCTCGCGTTCCTCGTCCTCGCCGGCGTCGGCGGCCTCGTGGGCTTCCTGTCCGGCACGAGCGTGTGGCTCTCGGCGGCCCGCATGGCGGGCCTCGCCGCGCTCGCCGCCGGGGTCACCTACGGCGTGGGACGGCTCTTCGGCGCGAGCCTCTGAGCTCGATCGGCCTGCGCCTGCGCCCGCCCACCCTCGCGATCGCCCGCGAGCGGCGGACCGTGACGGCGCGTGCCCCGCTGCGGGCACTGCGCCGGTCGCGGTTCCTTCGCTGCTACGAATGCTAGTGTTTGTCGGCGCGCAGGTTGAGCCGCGCCCCCTTCTCGTACGTCCCGTCCGAGGCCGTGACGAGCACCCGGGTCTTGTGGAGCACGGCCGAGGTGGTCACGTCGAACGAGGCGGTGGCGGCCCCCGCCGGAACGATGACGAGCTCAGGGACGGTGACCAGGTCCACGTTCGAGGTCGAGAGCGTCACCACGATGGGTTCCACGGCGGATGACGTGAGCACGACCGTACCCGTGATCGGCGTCGAGCTGCCGCCGATGACGGAGCCGCGGCTCAGGCGAAGGTAGGCGAGCGCGGCGGGGACGTCCGTCACGCCGAAGTTGATGGTGTCGCTGATGCCCGTCACGGGGTCGGTGGCCGTGATGACGCTACTGCCGAGCGACAGCGCCGCGGCGAGGCCGCCCGGGGAGACGGTGGCCACCGCCTCATCCGAGGAGGTCCAGAGAGCCTGCGGTCGTCATCCCGACGGTGGACTCGTCCAGGAGCGTGCCGGTCGCCTCGAGCTGGAGCGAGTTCCCGAAGAGGATCGTCGGATCGAGGGGCGTGATCTCGAGCTGCACGAGATCCGCGGCCACGATCGAGAGGCTCACGCTCGAATGGAGACCGCTCGCCGGGTGCGTCGCGGTGACCTCGGTGGACCCGACCGCGACCGGCGTCATGAGCCCGGCGTCGGAGGAGAACGTCGCTGCGTCGACGTTGGAGGATGACCACGTCACGGCCGAGGTCAGATTGGCGCTCGTGCCGTTGCTGTAGCTCCCGGTCGCGGTGAACTGGACGGGTGCCGCGACGGACGCGACGACCCCTCCCGCGGCCGCCGGTCCGACCTGGAGGGTCGTGAGGGTCACCGGCGCGTCTTGCTGCGACGAACCCCCGTCGTTGTTGCATGCGGAGAGGGTGACGGCTGCGACGGCGAGCACTGCGAATGGCGTGAAGCGTGTCCGTGAAGGCATCGGTTGATTTCCTGTGTGGTGGATGGTCGAGCGGGCTATCGCCCGGTCGCCGCCACGTTGGGTGCGCGACCGCGGGTGCGCGAGTGCCCGCGAGCGACGACGATGGGTCGCGTGCCACCACGGCGCGGGCGGAGACGGCGTTCAGGCGCCGGCGGGGTACCGGCGCCTTGATCTCGGCGCGCACGAGCTCACGACCGCCGCTCGCGGTGAGCTCGCACCGACCGCGCCCACACCGGCGACGATCAGGCTCCCAGGCCTCGGTCGACGCTCGAAGCCTCGGGCAGCGCGAGGCGTCCACGGCCGCGATCGAGGCTCACGCTCGAAATGGAGTGTGCTCGCCGGGTGCGTCGCGGTGACCTCCGGCGCTCGCTCCCTGCGTCACGTCACTCGCCGAGATCGCCCTCGTCGGCGCCGGCGAGCGGCGGGCGCTCCTCGGTGTCGGGCGGCGGGACGAGGCGGCCGACCACCTCGCGCTTCGCGCGCCCCACCTTCCGGCGCGCCGCGTAGTAGCGGGTCACCGAGGGCAGGCTGAAGCGGTTCATGGTGACCGAGTGGGTCGCGATGGCGTTCAGCCGGTCGATGTCGATGAACCACTCGGGGAGGAAGACCGGCGGCGCGCAGATCCCCTCCTCGACGAGGTCGCGCACGAGCTCCGCGTCGTCGACGCTCATCTTGCCGGCGAGGAACGCCCGGACGAGATCCACGTCGCGCTGCTCGAGCGCCGCGCGCAGGAAGTTGAACGTGCGGCAGTAGCCCCGCTGGTACGCCGCGTCCTTCGTGAACGGCGCGCCGCCCTCGAGCACGCCCCCGCGGAACACCCGCTCGCTCATGAGGGCCGCCTTCTCCGGCGGGAACCGCGCGAGCAGGTAGCGGTAGACCTCGAGGAAGTCCGCCCCGCGCGCGGCCATGTCGATCGCGATGGTCCGCTCCCCGAGCTCGATGTAGCGCTCGTCGGTGATGTTCCCGGTCAGGAACTCGGCGACGATCCCCCCGCCCTCCTGTGACTCGGTGTAGCGGGGGAGCCCGACCCCGAGGATCGTGAGCACCGGCTGGCGCTGCCCGTTGAGGGAGGTGAGGACGTGCCACAGCCCCTCGTGGTGGGCGAGCGCCCGGACCTGGCGCTCGCTGAAGCGGGCTCCCTTGCGCAGCGTGATGCGCGTCGCGCCGGCCGCGGCGTTCGCGGTGAGGCGCGCGTGCACCGCGACCTTCACGTGCCCGCCGAGGAGCGGGTTGCAGATCTCGCCCACCCTCACCGCGGCCTGCTCGGCGTCGAGCGAGAGCTCCTCGTCGCGCGCCCGCGGGCGCGACGCCCAGGCGCGGGCGATCGCGAGGTTGTCCACGTCGTGATCGGGGAAGCGGTCGCGGGGGTCGCCGTACAGCCGGCGCGAGATCTCGTAGAAGCGGCGCGTCCCGCGGGCGGAGAGCATCTCGGCGACGAGCACGAACTCGTCGCAGCGCCGGCGCAGGAGCTCCTCGAGCGGGTTCCGACCGCGGATCTGCTTGCGGAGCTCGCGGAGCTCGCGCTGCTTCTGCTTCGGGGAGAACCCGAGCGGCGGGAGCTCGGGACGCGGCAGCTCACGCGCGCCCGCCTTGAAGAAGCGCTCGTGGACGTGCGGGTCCCAGTTGATGGCCCGCAAGACGCGGAGCGGCTTCTGCGCGTTGACGATCTGGTCGCAGAGCTTGCGGAGGTACTCCTTCGGCACGCGAGGACGGTAGCACGGTCCGCGCGGCGTCCGGCGCGGACGAGACCCGGTCCCTCGCGGTGCGCGGCGCACACAATCAGGCCGCCGAACGCGCGCTCGGCGCGGCACGGGCGTTGCTCCGCCCGGGTGAAAGGAGGCTGTCATGAACAGGATCGAGTCCATCCACGTCGCCCCCACCACCGACCGCAAGACCGAGCCGGGGCGCTTCGAGAACGCGCTCCGCACCGCCGCGTCGGGCCTCGCCCAGGGCGTCGCGACGACCGTCGAGCTCGCGGCGCCGTACGTGCCGGCCGGCACGGTCCTCTCCGCCGCCGTCCGGTCGGCGGTGCAGGGGCCGGGCACCGCCGTCGGTGGCGCCACTGCGGGTGGCGCGACCGCGGGGGGCGGGTCGCCCGAAGGCGACGTGCTCGACGCGACCCGCACGCTGCAGCAGGAGGCGCGGACGTTCAACCTGCAGTACCTGCAGCTGCAGGAGAACATGCAGCGGGAGAGCCGCGAGTTCACCGCGCTCTCGAACGTCATGAAGGTGAAGCACGACAGCGCGAAGGCCGCGATCTCGAACATCCATTAGGGAATTAGGAGTCGTCATGGCCGTACCCCCCGTGGGTCTCGCGGCGGCCGGTCCCGCCGTCGCGGCTGCCCCCCAGCCTCCGCTCCGCTTCGCCGCCGTCCTCGTCGAGGCCCGCGCTGCGGCGGCGCCGCCTGCGCCGAGCGCCGCCCCCCGCGCTCAGCCGCACCCCGCGGTCGCGGCACTCTCCGGGATCGAGCGCGCGCAGGCGCGGCTCGACGGCGTGCTCGCGGCGGCCCGCGCCGGCCGCACCTTCACGGCGGCCGAGCTCATCGGGTTGCAGGCGGAGGCGTACCGGTGCGCCCAGACGGTGGACCTCGCCTCGAAGCTCGTCGAGCAGGGCGCGCAGGCGGTGAAGCAGACGATCAACACCCAGCTGTAGGAGGTCCCGTGCACCGCATCTCCATCCTCCTCGTCGCGGCCGCCCTGGCCGGGTGCGCCCGCGACGAGATCCTGCACGGCCTCGACGAGGGCCAGGCGAACGCCGTGCTCGTCGCCCTCGACGAGGGCGGCGTCCCTGCGGAGAAGACCCGCGAGGACGGCGCGGAGGAGCGCTGGCGCGTCGAGGTCGCGGCGACGGACGCGGCGCGCGCGCACCGGATCCTCGCCGAGCGCGAGCTGCCCCGCACGCGGCCGCCGGGATTCGACGACGTGTTCGGCAAGGGCTCGATGGTCCCTACCCCGACGGAGGAGCACGCGCTGTTCCTCCACGCGCTCGGCGGCGAGCTCGCCCGCAGCGTCGAGACGATCGACGGAGTCGTCGAGGCGCGCGTGCACGTCGGCCTGCGCCAGGCGGACCCGCTCCGCGTCTCCGAGCCCGTCGCGCCGCGCGCGGCGGTCCTCGTGAAGTGCCGGGCCTCGGCCTGTGCGGCGATCCGTACGCTCGAGCCCGGGATCCGGGCGATGGTGGCGGGCGCGGTCGAAGGGCTCGATCCGGCCGCGGTGGCGCTCGTCGTGGCGGAGGCGGCGCAGCCCGCGGCCGCTCCCCGCCCCGCCTCGCGGCGGAGCGCGGTGGTCCTCGTCGGGATCGCGATCGTCACCGCGCTCGCGGCGCTCGCGCTGGCCGCGCCGGCGCTGCGCGCCCGACTCCGCCGCGAGGTGACCTCGTGAACGACGCGGACCGCCGGGTGGTCGCGCTCGCGGCGGCGCTCGTCCCGGAGCGGACCCCCGCCCTCCTCGCGCGGCTCGCGACGGCCGACGCCGCGGACGCGGTCGCCCTCGGGCAGCGCCTCGCGCGCGCGACGCGGCGCGACCGGCTGCAGGCGTTGTCGGCGGCGCTCGCGACCGACCCGCGCCGGGACGTCGCCGTCGCGGAGGCGCTGGCCACCCTGGAGCGTCCGCGTCTCGCCCGGCTGCTGCGGTCCCTCGCCGCGGGGTCGCCCGACGGCGAGGAGGCCTCGCCGGTGCTGGTCCGGCTGTGCCGAGAGCGGATCGAGGGGTGACGGACCGGCCGGTCCCCGGCCGGTGCGCCGCGCCGCGGACTCTCCGCCGCCGCGGTCCGGGGCATTTCCGAGTGTTCTCGCGCGCGCGCCGCTGGCACGCGGCGTGGACTCCCGGACGCCGTGCCGCTTCCGTTCGAGCTCCCCGTCCTGTCGCGCGGGTTCGCCACGCTGACCCCCGCGGCCCGCGCCATCGGTGCCCGCGCCGCGGACGCGGCCGCCCGCGCCCTCTCGGCGCTGCTCGACCGCGAGCTCGCCGTTCGCGCGCGCGCCGTGCCGGGCGCCCCGTCGTCGCGCGCGGCGAGCGCCCGGGTTGCGATCGACCTCACCGCCCTCCCCGCGGCCGCGTTGCTCGAGGTGGATCCCGCGCTCGTCACGGCAGTCGTGGACGTGCTCGGGGGCGGGGCCGGTCGAGCGGCCATCGCGACCGCGCTGACCCCGATCGAGTCGGCCGCCCTCGAGCTCCTCGCGCTCGCCGCGGTCGACGGCGCCTGCACGGTCCCCGAGATCGACGGCGCCCTTGCCCCCCGCGTCTCCCGGGGCGCGGCGGAGCCGCCGTCCGCGCTCGCGGTCGAGCTCGAGATCTCGAGCGGCGCGCTGTCCGGGCGCGCGCGCCTGCTCTTGCCCGCGTCCGCGGTGCGGGCGCTGGCCGGCCCGGTCCAGGACGGCCCCGCGCTCGCCGCCCGCGTCCCGACGTCGCTCCGGTCCGGCCGGGCGCCGCTCTCGCCCGACGAGCTCGCCGCGCTGTCCCGGGGCGACGTCGTCCTGCTCGATCCTCCCGCGGACTCGCCCGACGCGCTGGTCCTGCACGCGGGGGCGCGGTTCCTGGGGCGCCTCGAGGGCGACACCTTTCACGTGACGGAGCTGACCATGCACGAACGGAACGCGCAGCTGCCGGTGACGCTCGAGGTCGAGCTCGCCCGGGTGGACCTCCCCCTCTCCGAGATCGCCCGGCTCGAGCCCGGCGCGGCCCTGTCGCTCGGCCTCGACCGCCGCGGCCTCGTCACGCTCCGGGTCGGCGACCGGGCGGTCGCGCGCGGCGAGCTCGTCGACGTGGACGGCGCCGTCGGCGTGCGGATCCTCTCGCTCGAGGTGACGCCGTGATGGCGGCGCTCGCCGCCCGGGCCGGGCTCGCCCTCGCTGCGCTCGCCGCGCTCGCGCTCTTCGTCCGCCGCCGGGCGCGGCGGGCGACGGCGCCCGAGCCCGTGGCGGTGCTCGCGCGCGCCCCCCTCGGCGCCGGGCTCGGCCTGGCGCTCGTCGAGGCCGGCGGGCGGAGGCTGCTCGTCGGCTGGGGACGGGACGGCGTCCGCCTCGTGCGCGACCTCGGGCGCGCGGAGGATCCGGCGTGATCGCCGCGGCCTTGCTCCCGTCCGCCGGACCGGTCGCGGATCGCCCGGCCGAGCTCATCGCGCTGCTCGGCCTGCTCGCCCTCGCGCCGGCCGCGCTCGTCATGCTGACCTCATTCTTGAAGATCGCGGTCGTCCTCTCGATCGCGCGCTCCGCGCTCGGGGCGCCGCAGGTCCCGCCGAACACCGTCGTCACCGGGCTCGCGCTCGTGCTCACGCTGCTCGTCATGGCGCCGGTCGGCGAGCGCGCGGCGGCGCTCGCGCGGGAGGGGACCGCGGAGCCAGGGCTGGCGGGAGCGGCGGCGCGCGTGACGCGCGCGACCGGTCCGGTGCGCGAGTTCCTCGCGCGCTTCGCGCGGCCGGACGACCGGGCCACCCTGCTCGACGTCGCGCGCCGGCTGCGTCCGCCGGGGGCGACCCCGCCGGCCGAGGACGACCTCGCCGTGCTCGCGCCTGCGTTCGTCGTGTCCGAGCTCCGCCGTGCGTTCACGATCGGGTTCGTCGTCTTCGTTCCTTTCCTCGCGGTGGACCTCGTGGTCGCGAACGTGCTGCTCGCGCTCGGGCTGACCCAGCTCTCGCCCACCTCGGTCGCCCTCCCGTTCAAGCTCCTGCTCTTCGTCGCGGTCGACGGGTGGCGCCTCCTCGCGCGCGCCCTCGCGCTCTCCTACGCGGGGTGAGCCATGGATCCCGTCCTCCTCCACCTCGTCCGCGAGACGATCCTCGTCGTCCTCCTCGTGTCGGCTCCCCCGGTCGGCGCCGCGCTCGCGGTCGGCCTCGTCACCGGGGTCCTCCAGGCGGCGACGCAGGTGCAGGACCCGAGCATCGGCGTCGTCCCGCGCCTCGTCGCGGTCCTCGGCGCGCTCGCCGTCGCGTCGCCCTGGATCGGCGCGCGGGTCCTCCGGCTCGCCGAGGAGTGCCTGTCCCTCGCCGCGAGGATCGCGCCGTGACGGCGGCCGAGCTCGGGTTCTCGCCGGCGACCGCGCTCCTCGCGGCGCTCCGCCTCGCGCCGGTCGCGATGGCCTCTCCGTTCCTCGGTGGCCCGCTCGTTCCCCCGCTCGTCCGGGTCGCGCTCGCCGCCGGGTTCGGGGTGGCGGGCGCGAGCCTCGTCGCGTCGCCCACGCCGGCGCCCGCCGGGCTCGCCCTCGTCGCGGCGGGGGCGCGCGAGCTCGCCCTCGGGGCGCTCCTCGCGCTCCTCGCCTCGGCGCCGGTGGAGGCCGCCCGCGCGGCGGGGCGTCTCGCCGACACCTTCCGCGGCGCGACCCTCGCGGAGCTGCACGTCGCGCCGCTGCGGCAGCGAGAGAGCGCGACCGGCGATCTGCTGGCGCAGTGGGTCGTCGTCCTCGCCGCCTGGGCGGGCGGGGACCGGCTCGTCGTCGCCGGGCTGCTCGGGAGCTTCGGCGCGATCCCGCCCGGCGGCGCCTTCGCGCTCGACCTGGCGCGCGAGGTCGCGCTCCGCGCCGGGGCCGAGGTGCTCGCCGCGGCGGTCGCCATCGGGGCTCCGGCGGCCGCCGGGGTCCTCGCGGCCGACCTCGCGCTCGCCGTCGTGTCGCGGGTCGCTCCGCAGCTCGGCGCGGTGAACGCCGCCCAGCCCGCGCGCGCCGCGCTCGGGCTGCTCGCGGTCGCCGCCGCGGCGTCCGCCGCGGGCGGACGGCTCGTCGCGTTGACCGCGCTCGCCGCGTCCGCGCCCGGGTGGCTCGCGGGGCCGCGGCCGTGAGCGGGGCGCGCACCGAGCAGCCGACGCCGCGCCGTCTCCGCGAGGCCCGCCGGCGAGGCGAGGTGGCCCGCAGCGCGGATCTCTCCGCGGCCGCCGCCCTGGCCTGCGGGCTCGCCGGAGTGGTCGTCACCGGCCGCGGGATGGCCGAGGCGCTCGGGCGCGCGCTGCGGGAGGCGACCTCCGGCGCGGGCGTGCGGGCCGAGCCGGCGGCGCTGCTCTCCGACGCCGCGACGCTCGTCCTCCGCCTGTCGCTCCCGCCCGCGGCGTGTGCGGTCGCGGGGGCGGTGCTCGCCGGCGCGCTCCAGACCGGGTTCGTGCTCTCGGCCGGGGCGCTCCGGCCGCGGCTCGACCGCGTCGATCCGTTCCGGGGCCTGCGCCGCCTCTGCTCGCTCCACCAGCTCGGGCGCGCGGCGCTCGCCGTCGCGAAGGCCGGGGTGCTGCTCTTCGTCCTCGCCCGGTGGTGGCGCACCGCCGCGTCCGCCCTCGCAGATCTCCCGCGCGCGACGGGGCTCGGCGCCGCCACCGGCGCGATCGCGCTCCTCGGGCCCCTCGCCGTGCACCTCGCGGTGGCGCTCGCCGCGATCGGGGCCGTCGATCTCGGCGCTCGAGCGCCGGCGGCTCCGGCGCACGCTGATGATGACGCGCGACGAGGTCCGGCGGGAGCTCCGGGACGACGAGGGAGACCCGGACCGCAAGGCGGAGCGGCGCCGGGTCCACCGCGCCCTCGTCGAGGCCGGCCCGGTCGCGCGCGCGACGGTCGTCGTCGTGAACCCCACCCGGCTCGCGGTGGCGCTCCGCCACGACCGCGGGGTCGAGGGCGCGCCGCGCGTCGTCGCGAAGGGGACCGGCCTCGCCGCGGCGCGGATCCGCTCGGCGGCGCGACGCGCCGGGGTGCCGATCGTCCGCGACCTCGCGCTCGCGCGCGCGCTCCACCGGCTCGCCGAGGTCGGCGACGAGATCCCCGAGGAGCTGTACGAGGCCGCCGCCGCGCTGCTCGCCCACCTCTACGGTTCGCAGGAGGCCCCGTGACGCCGCTCCACGCGCTCCACTCGCTGCTCGGCCGGCTGCGCGGCGCCGGCGAGGCGCTGTTCGCCCTCGCGGTGCTCGGGATCGTCCTCCTCCTCGTCGCGCCGCTGTCGCCGGGTGTCCTCGACAGCCTCCTCGCGCTGAACATCGCCGGCTCGGCGACCATCCTCGTCGTCACGCTGTTCGCGCGGAGCGCGCTGCGCTTCGCGAGCTTCCCGACGCTGCTCCTCCTCACCACGCTCTTCCGGCTCGCCCTCAACGTCTCGTCGACGCGCCTCGTCCTCTCGCGCGGCGAGGCGGGGCGCGTCATCGAGGCGTTCGGGCGCGTGGTCGTCCAGGGGGACGCGGTGGTCGGGGCGGTGGTGTTCGCGATCCTCACGCTCGTGCAGCTGCTCGTCGTCGCGAAGGGGGCGGAGCGGGTCGCCGAGGTGGCGGCCCGGTTCACCCTCGACGCGATGCCCGGCCGGCAGATGGCGATCGACGCGGACCTCCGCGCCGGCACCATCGACGCGGCCGAGGCGCGCCGCCGCCGGCGCGGGCTCGAGCGCGAGGGGCAGCTCTACGGCGCGATGGACGGGGCGCTCAAGTTCGTGAAGGGAGACGCGATCGCGGGGGTCGCCATCGTCCTCGTCAACGTGGTGGGCGGGCTCGTCGCCGGCGCGTTCCGGGGGATGGACGTCGCGACGGCCGCGCGGCGCTACGCGCTCCTCGCGATCGGCGACGGCCTCGTCTCGCAGATCCCGGCGCTCCTGCTCGCGGTCTCCGCCGGGATCGCGGTGACGCGTGTCGCCGCCGAGGAAGAGGGCGACTCGCTCGGCGGCGAGATCGGCCGGCAGCTCGTCGCCGAGCCGCGCGCGCTCGCCGCGGTCGCGGCGCTCCTCGCCGCGCTCGCGCTCGCGCCGGGGCTCCCGGCGGCCCCCTTCCTCGTGCTCTCCGCGTCCGCCGCGGCCGGGGCTCGCTGGCTCGTCCGCGCACGCGAGGGCCGCGCCGCCGGTGACGAGGCCGGTCCGGCCGCTCCCGACGCGCCGCACGCCGCGGCGCTCGCGCCGGCCGCACCGCTCGTGCTGCTCCTCGGCGCAGACCTCCTCGCGGCGGCCCGCGCCGAAGAGGCCCGCTTCGTCCACGTGGGGCTGCGGGCGGTCCGCGAGCGGCTGTGGGCCGAGCTCGGAGTGCAAGTGCCACCCATCGCGGTGCACGGCGGTGGTGCCCCCGACGGCTGGGCGCTGCTCGTCGACGAGGTGCCGTGCGCGTCCGGCCGTGCACCGCCCGGGGAGGCGCTGTCGCTCGCGGCTCCGGACGATCTCCTGCTCGCCGGGATCGACGGCGTCCCGGAGCGCGATCCGCTCACCGGGCGGTGGGCGACCCGCGTCTGCGGCGCCGACACCGCGCGCGCGGCGGCGCTCGGTGAGGTGCGCGGCCCTCTCGAGCGCGTCCTCGCCGAGTGCGCCTGGGCGCTGGCGCGTTCGGCCCACCTGCTCGTCGGCATCCAGGAGGCGCAGGTCCTGCTCGACGGGCTCGAGCCCGCCGCGCCCGCGCTCGTCCGCGAGGCAGGGCGCCAGCTCCCGCCCGTCCTCCTCGCGGACGTGCTGCGCCGGCTCGTCGAGGAGGGGGTCTCGGTGCGACCGCTCCGGACCATCCTCGAGGCGCTCCTCGAGGCGGGCGGCGCCGCCCGCGGGGCGCCGGCTCTCGCCGAGGCCGCGCGGCGTGCGCTGCGAAGGCACATCGGCCATCGCTGCGCGGGCGCCGGGCCCCTCGACGCGCTCCTGCTCGATCCGGCGCTGGAAGGGGCGCTCCGGGACGCGCTCGCCGGAGAGGCGCTCGCGCTCGCCCCGGACGTCGCCGCGCGGCTGCTCGAGGGGCTCGAGCGCGAGGTGCGCGACCACGGGGCACCACCGGTCGTGCTCGCGAGCGGAGACGTCCGCCGCGCGCTGCGTGGCCTCGTCGCGCCGCGGTTTCCCCGCGTCAGCGTGCTCGCTTACGACGACCTGCCGCCCGAGCTGCCGGTCCGGCCGGTCGGCCGACTCGCGCTCGCGGCCTGACGCGACGCCGGGTCACGCCTCGGAAGGAGCCGAGGCGAGGCGGCCGCGTGCCGGCCGTTCGACAACGGCGCAATGTCGGGCGCTTACGCGCCCGCGGCGACCGGCGGGGTGCCCTGACCGTCGGGCCCTTCGTCGTCGGAGCCGTTCACGCGATCGCGGAGCTCCTTGCCGGTCCGGAAGAGGATCCCGCGCTTCGGCTTCACCGGAATGACCTCACCGGTCTTCGGGTTACGTCCCTGGTAGCCGTCGTAGTGCTTCACGTGAAAGGCGCCAAGTCCGCGGATTTCGATGTTCTCTCCGCGGCAGAGCGCGTCCTTCATCGAGTCGAAGATCGTCTCGATCGTGGCCTCGGCCTGCTTCTGAGTCACGCCGCGCTTCACGACGAGAATGTTGATGAGGTCCGACTTGAGCATCTGGACTCCGGCGCGCGCGGCGGCCCTCTCGACCTCGAGAGCCGCTCGGTATGCAAAAAGCCTAGCCGAAGGCTCCGAAATCAGCAAGGGATCCACGGTGATGCGCGCCCGGGCCCCGCCGACCGCCGAAGTCAGGCGGACCGAATCGGAGTGGAACCCGCAGGGTTTGCAGCCGGCGCAGCGCCAGGCTGCTCCCTCGCTGTGGGGCCGCGCTCGCGATCGCACAGCTCGCGGAGCGTGACCTCGGCGAGCCGCTGCGCGGCCTCGTCCTCGACCTCCTTCAGGATCGAGGGGACGAGCCCGGCCCCCGCGCGCGCGGGTGGCTCCTTGCCGCCGAGGGCGCGCCGGACGTCGAGCAGCGTGATCTTCTCGAGCGGCCTCCCCGGCACGAGCCCGCCGTCGCCCAGGGCGACGACGAGGCCGGCGGTCTTGAGCGCGCCGAGCACGTCGCTGACGTCGTCGGCCACGGTCCCGAGCTGGCTCGCGATCTCGCCGGGATCGGGCGCCGCGAGGCTGCCCGCGTCGAACGCGCGCGCGACGACGAGGAGGGCGCGACCGCCGATGATCTCGCGCCCGATCTTCGACTCCGCGTGCACGCCGCGGAGGAACGACGACGCGTACTGGAACACGAACGCGAGCCGCGCCCCGAAGAGCAGGATCGCCCAGGACAGATAGAGCCAGAGCAGGAAGATCGGGATCGCGGCGACCGACCCGTAGATCGCGGAGTACCGGACCGAGCGCCCGACGAACGCGGCGTAGCCCCACTTCGCGACCTCCCACGCGATCCCGGCGACGAGGCCGCCCGCGGCGGCGTTCCGCAGCCGCACCTTCGTGTTCGGGACGATGAGGTACACGATCGAGAAGAAGGTGCAGGTGAGGAGCGCGCCCGCGACGGCTCCGAGGAAGCCGAGCCGCGAGCTCACGAGGAACGAGCGGGTCGAGTGGCCGATCATGACCGAGCCGGCGAGGAGCAGCGGCCCGAGCGTGATCCCGACCCAGTAGATCGTCGCCTGCTGAGCGACCGAGCGGCGCCGCCGCACGCCCCAGATGTCGTTGAGCGCGCGGTCGACGTTCTGGAACAGGCTCACGGACGACCAGACGAGCAGGGCGCCGCCCACGAGCCCGGCTGACGTCACGTGCGTGTTCTGGATGAACCGGTCGAGGTACGGCTCGATGGTCGTCCGCGCGCCGACCGCCAGGTTCTCGAACAGGAACTCGTGGAGCCGGTCGGAGATGCGGTCCATCCCGGTGAACGCCTGCACGACCGAGAAGGCGACGACGAGCCCGGGGACGAGCGCGAAGAGCGAGATGTAGGTGAGGGCCATCGCCCGGAGCTGCACGGCCTCGCCGCCGAGCATGCGAAGCGCGAGCTGGATCGCGCCGGGCGCGCTCCGCACCATCCTCGCGATCCAGCGCTCGTCGCCGCGCTCGGGGCCCTCCGGCATCCGGCCTCCTAGCTCTCGTCCTTTACCGCCGCCGCCGCGGGCGCAGGCGTCGACTGCTCGTCGGTGCGCTTCGGCCCACCGCCGCCGCGCTCGCCACCGCCGCGCTCGCCGCCGCCGCGCTCGCCACCGCCGCGCTCGCCACCGCCGCGCTCGCCACCGCCGCGCTCGCCACCGCCGCGCTCGCCGCCGCCGCGCTCGCCGCCGCCGCGCTCGCCGCGGCTCGCCGCGCTCGCGATCACGGCCTCCACCGCCGCCGCGCTCACGGTCGCGGCCACCGCCGCCACCACCGCGGCCGCCGCGCTCGCCACCGCCACGCTCGGCGCGCTCGCCGCCGCTGCGGTCACCTCCGCCGCGCTCGCCCTCCGGGCGATCGCCGCGCTCCTTACCCTGATCCCGCTCCTGCCGCCCGTAGATGTCGAACTGCTCCTGGTGGTAGTTCTGCTGCGGCTTCACCTGGATCGTCTTGTTGAACCGATCCATGAGGTAGCGCGTCTCGTCGCGCTCGGCGCCCTGCAGGATGCGCGCGACCTCGGGGTGGCAGTTCACGACGAGCACCGGCTCGGGGAAGTGCACCGACTCGCGCCGGATCTCCCGGAAGATCTCGTACGCGATCGTGATCTTCGACTTGATGTGCCCCTTGCCCTCGCAGTAGGCGCACGGCTCGTTCATCATGCGCGTGACCGACTCGCGCACGCGCTTGCGCGTCATCTCGACGAGGCCGAGCTCGGAGATCTTGAGGACGTTCGTCTTCGCCTTGTCCCGCCCCAGCGCGTCCTGCAAGGACTTGAAGACCTTGTCCCGGTTCTGGGGTTTGTCCATGTCGATGAAGTCGATGATGATGATGCCGCCGATGTTGCGGAGCCGGAGCTGGTAGACGATCTCCTTCGCCGCCTCGACGTTGATCTTGGTGATCGTCTCCTCGAGGTTCTTCTTCCCGACGTAGCGACCGGAGTTCACGTCGATGGCGGTGAGCGCCTCGGCCTGGTCCATGATGATGTAGCCGCCGCTCTTCAGCCAGACCTTGCGCTGGCTCGCGCGCTTCAGCTCCTGCTCGATCCCGTAGGCGTCGAAGATCGGCTCCTCGCCGACGTACGACTCGATCTGCTTCTCGAGGTGCGGCGCCTGATCGTGGACGAAGCGCAGGATGCGCTCGTACTCGTCGCGATCGTCGATGACGAGCTTCCCCACCTCGGCGGTGAAGAGGTCGCGCGTCGCGCGCAGGATCAGATCCAGGTCGCCGTGCAGCAGCGCGGGCGCCGAGACCTTGTCCTTCGTCCGGATGATCTCGTTCCAGACCTGGATGAGGAACCGGATGTCGGCCTCGAGCTTCGGCGCCTCGACGTTCTCGGCGACGGTCCGGACGATGAAGCCCGTGCCCTCCGGGCGCATCCGGTCGACGATCTCGCGCAGGCGGCGCCGCTCGCCGTCCTTCTCGATGCGGCGCGAGATCCCGATGTGGTCCACCGTCGGCATGAACACGAGGTGGCGGCCGGGCAGCGAGATGTGGCTCGTGATCCGCGCGCCCTTCGTCCCGATCGGATCCTTCGCGACCTGGACGATCACCTCCTGGCCCTCCTTCAGGAGGTCCTGGATGCTCTTCTGCTCCTTGGAGCGCTTCTCCTCCCGGCCGTTGCGGCCGGCGCGCTCCGGCCCGCGACCCTCGCGACCCTCGCGCGCGCTCGCGGCCTTCGCGGCCTTCGCGGCCCTCGCGACGGGGGCCTCGGTCGTCGCGGCGTCCGCGCTCACGTTCCGGGCGCGACTCACGCGCCGCGTCGCGGTCGCGCACCTCGCGCCGGTCCGAGACCGGGGGGGCGGCTGCGACGGTCGCGGGCCCCGCTTCCTGACCGGCGGCCTGAGCTGCGACGGCCGGAGCGTCGGGGGTGCCATCCTCCGCAGGCGCTCCGGCGAGCGCCGCCGGGGCATCGGAGAGCGGCGCGGCCGCCGCCGGCTCGGGGTCGGCGAGCGGAGGGACCATGAGCCCCGGCACCGCCGGCACCGGCGACATGCCGATCTCGTTCGTGAGCGGGATCGCGGTGAGCGGCGCGACCGGAAGGTCCGCCTCGCTCACCTCGAACGTCGCGAGCGGCGTCTCCTCGGGCGCTCGCTCGGGCAGCGGGGGCGGGGTCGCCGCGAACGGCAGCGGCGTCGCGAGGCGTCCGGCGCCGGAGCCCCGGAGGCCTCTCCGACCGCCGCGGCGCTCTCGCCCGGGACGGGCGTCAGCGCAGGGGGCGCCGAGTGCGCGCGCTCCTCCTCCGCCTCCGCCTCCTGCTCGTCGGGAACGTCGGTCACCTCGGCGCGGTGCTCGCCCTCGGTGAGCTCGAACTCCTCCGAGAAGTCCGGGTCGCCGTAGACGTCGCCGACGTACAGGAACGCGGCCTTCTCGAGGCCGATGTCGACGAAGGCGGCCTGCATGCCCGGGAGCACGCGGACCACCCTTCCCTTGTAGATGTTGCCGACGATCCCCTTCTCGCGCTTTCGCTCGAGGTAGTACTCGTGGATCGTTCCGTTCTCGACCAGGGCGACGCGCGTCTCCGCGCCCGCCGAGTTGATCACCAGGATGCTGTTGCCGGCCATGGGATTCCTCTCTCGCCCCGTGGCACGGGGAGAGCGAGGCCCAAGCCGTCGGGCCACGACCCCGTCCGCCCTGGTGGAGCCGGGCTTCCGGGATTGGCTGTCGAGCGCAAGCTCAAAGCGTCGCGTCTCCTCGCACCCGCGGCCGCGGTTCATCGCGGCCCGGCGGGGCGCGTTCATTTCCTAGGCGTCGAGGTAGCGAGGCGCGCGCGGCTGTCCCGTGGGACGGGGCCGCTCGGTCCTCGCGAAGCTCACGCCTTCCTTCAAGACCTTCACTCCCCTGGGCGGCCCTCCGTCACCGAAGATCGCCGCCAGCACCTCGGCTGGCTTCGCGCTCCCGGAAGGATCCGCCCTCAAGCTGAACGCGACGGTACCCGGCCCCTCGACGGCCAGATGCGTCACGATTTCTTTCAAGTCTATCTCTCTTCCGGCCCGCTCTGCGACCTTCTGTTGACGCTTTCCTCGACCCGCTTTGGGGGTCGCGGCCCGGACGACGATCGACCGCTCTGCCGCCTGGAAGGTCGTGACGCGCTGCGTCAGGGCCGCTTCCCCCCAACCTTCTTCGGGAAAGTGGACGCGGTAGTGGATCGCCCGAAGCGCCTCGGACACCGACGGCTCGGCCGGGTCGATGGCGGCCGCCTCGATGACCCGAAAGTCCGCGGGGAACTCGGCCCCGAGCCGCGCGGCGACGTCGGCGGCGTCGGCCGGGCCGAGGAGCTCGAGATCCATGTGCTCGCACAGGCTCTCGATCCCGACGGGCAGCGCCGGGCCGAACGAGACGCGCGGCTTCGGGTGGAAGCCCTGCGAGTAGGCGACGGGCAGGCGCGCGCGCCGCACCGCCCGGAGCAGCGCGTGCATCGTCTCGAGGTGGGACAGGGCCACGAGCCGTCCGAGCTTGGCGTAGCGGACCCGCACCCGCGTCCGCTCCGCCGGATCGGGCGGGCGCGGCGGCGCCGGGGGCGCCGCCACGTAGTCGCCGGGCTCGTACACCCGGTTCTTCACCACCTCGAAGTCGCAGACGCCGCAGGCGCCGCAGGTCGCGGCGACGCAGTCCGCGTGCGCCTCGGGAGTCCGCGCGCGGCCGAGCTCCTTCGCGAGGAACCCCTTCGTCACGCCGCAGTCGAGCCGATCCCAGGGCAGGACCTCGTCCTGGGCGCGCCGCCGGTGGGCGAACCACTCGAGGCCCACGCCGTGCTCCCGCTCGGCCTCGGCGAAGGCGTCGAGCCAGCGCGCCTCGTCGAACCACTCGGTCCACCCGTCGAGGCGCTGGCCGCGCCGGTAGGCGCCGAGCACCGCGGCGCCGGCGCGCCGATCGCCGAGGGCGAGGGCCCCCTCGATCGACGACTGCCGCGAGTCGTGCGGCTTGTACTGGATCGCGCCGTGCCGGCCGCCGAGGGCGGCGGTGACGAGCGCCTGGCGGCGGCGCGTCTCCTCCGGCCTGATCATCGGCTCCCACTGGAACGGCGTGAACGGCTTCGGGACGAAGGTCGACACCGCGAGGTGGAGCGACGCCGCCCCGCCCTTCGCGGCGCGCCGCGCCGCGCCGAGGGACCGCCGCGCGAGCTCCGCGATGGCGATGACGTCCTCGTCGCGCTCCTCGGGGAGGCCGATCATGAAGTAGAGCTTGAGGAGCGACCAGCCGTTCGCGAACACCGACTCCACCGCCCGGAGCAGGTCCTCCTCGCGGTTGCCCTTGTTCACGACCGCGCGCATCCGCTCGGTGGCCGCCTCGGGCGCGAGCGTGAAGCCGGTCTTCCGGATCCGCGCGATCTTCTCGGCGAGCGACGCGGAGAGCGTCTCGGTGCGGAGCGAGGGGAGGCTGAGCGAGATCCGCTCGCCTTCCCAGCGCGCGAGGAAGTCGTCGAGGAGCGGGTCGAGGCAGGCGTAGTCGCCGGAGGAGAGCGAGAGCAGCCCGACCTCCTCGTACCCCGAACCCTGCAGCCCGGTCTCCGCGAGCGCGAGCACCTGGCGCGGGTCGCGCTGGCGCGTCGGGCGCGTCGTCATCCCGACCTGGCAGAACCGGCACCCGCGCGTGCAGCCGCGCTGGATCTCGACGGGCAGCCGGTCGTGGACCGTCTGCATGAACGGGACGATCGGGCGGGTGTACGCGCTCGTCGGGAGCGCGTTCAGGTCCGCGACGACGCGGCGCTCCACCTTCTCGTAGCCGGGCAGCAGCGGCTCGATGGCGACGAGCGTGCGCGTCGCCGGGTCGTAGCGTGGCGCGAAGAGCGACGGGACGTAGACGCCCGGGATGCGGGCGAGGCGCCGGAGCAGCTCGGCGCGGGTGGCGCCGCCGCGCCGGAACCCGCTCTCCCGGACGGCGTCGGCGATCTCGAGGGCGACCTCCTCGCCGTCGCCCACCGCGAGCGCGTCGAAGAAGTCGGCGACCGGCTCCGGGTTGTAGGCGCAGGGGCCCCCGCCGAGCACGAGCGGGTGATCGTCGCCGCGGTCGCGCGAGAGGAGCGGGATGCCGGCGAGGTCGAGCATCGCGAGCACGCTCGTGTAGGCGAGCTCGAACTGCAGCGTGACCCCGAGCACGTCGAACGCCGCGACCGGCGCCCGCGACTCGAGCGTGAACAGCGGGAGCCGCTCGGCGCGGAGCATCCCCTCGAGGTCGGGCCAGGGCAGGAACACCCGCTCGCAGGCGATCTCGGGGCGATCGTTCAGGAGGTGATAGAGGAGCCGAAACCCGAGGTTCGACATCCCGACTTCGTAGGTGTCCGGGAACGCGAGCGCGAAGCGCAGGCCGGCGGTGGAGAGGTCCTTGCGGACGCTGCCGCGCTCGCCCCCGACGTAGCGGGACGGCTTCTGCGCGCGGAGCACGAGCGCGTCGAGCGCGGAGGAGAGGGTGTCGGGGCTCATCTCGCACGCCGGGCCGCGGGTTCGAGCCGCGATTCGCCCGCCGGTGTCTCACCCCCGCGAGGACCTGCCGCGGGGACGTCGGGCGTGTAGCACGCCCGCGCGCGCCCGGGCAACCCGTCTAAACGGGGGGACACTCGGCCCTCGGGCCTCGCGCCCGAGCCCCCCGCTCAGCGCCGCGTCGCGAAGGGGCCGAGGTCGCCCCTGAACGGCCCCCAGCTCTCCTCGACGTCGTCCACCTGCGCGGCGGGCGGCCCCCTGCGACACCACGCGACGAAGGCCTCGACCGCCGCGCGCGCGCCCTCCGCCTCGGCCTCCACCCGGCCGTCGGGCAGGTTCCTCACCCAGCCGGCGAGCCCGAGCCGGCGCGCCTCGTCGGCCGCGTACGCGCGGAACGAGACGCCCTGCACGACGCCCGAGACGAGGAGGTGGACGCGAGCGCGATCGGCCATGTTCACTCCCGGAGCAGGGCGAGGAAGGCGGCCTCGTCGACCACCCGGACCCCGAGCTCCTTCGCCTTCGCGAGCTTCGAGCCCGCCTCCTCGCCCGCGACGACGAAGTCCGTCTTGCGCGAGACGCTGCCGGAGACCTTGCCGCCGCGCCGCTCGACCTCTGCCTTGGCGTCCTCGCGGCTCATCGCGGCGAGCCCGCCGGTCAGCACGACCGTCTTCCCCGCGAGCGGCCCCCGCGCGTCCACCCGCTCCGGCTCGGGGACGACTCCGGCGGCGAGCAGGCGCTCCACCAGGCTGCGGTTCTGGGGCTCCTGGGTCCAGGCGCGGATCTCGCGCGCGGTCTCGGGACCGACGTCGCGGACCCCGAGGAGGTCGTCCTCGCTCGCGTCCATGAACCGCCAGACCTCGCCGAAGTGGCGGGCGAGGGTCGCCGCGGTCGCCTCGCCGACCTGGGGGATCGCGAGCGCGAGGAAGAAGCGCCGCAGCGTCGTCGCCTTCGAGCGCTCGAGGGCGGCGACGATGTTCTGCGCCGCCTTCTCCGGGAGCTCCGGCTCGCCCTCGGCGGGGTCGAGCTTCCGCGGGCGGCTGAACGCGCGCTGCCACTCCGCGAACGGGACGGCGTACACGTCCGCGGCGTCCCGCACGAGCTTCCGGTCGACCACCCAGGCGGCGAGCTTCTCCCCGAGCCCCTCCACGTCCATCGCCCGGCGCGACGCGAACTGCCGGAGCTTCCCGACGAGCTGGGCCGGGCACGCCGACCCCGTGCACCGCCAGACCTTCTCGCCCTCCTCGCGCACCACCTTCGCGCCGCACACCGGGCACGCCGGCGGGAACGTGAACGGCCGCTCGGCGCCGGTGCGCCGCTCCTTGAGCGGCTTCACGACCTCCGGGATGACCTCCCCGGCGCGGCGGATGAGGACCCAGTCTCCGACGAGGATGTCCTTGCGGCGCATCTCGTCCTCGTTGTGGAGCGTCGCGCGGGAGACGACCGCACCGGAGATCCGGACCGGGTTCACCTCCACGACCGGCGTCAGGATCCCGGTGCGCCCGACCGAGGCCCAGATCTCCCGGACCTGGGTCTCCTCCTCCTGCGGCGGGTACTTGAACGCGACCGCCCAGCGCGGGAACTTCGACGCGGCGCCGAGCCGGCGACGCCAGTCGAGGTCGTCCACCTTCACGACGACGCCGTCCGTGTCGTAGGGGAGCAGGAACCGGCGCTCCGCCATCTCGTCCCGGTAGCCCTTGACCCCGGCGATCCCCTCGCAGCGCCGGTTCTCGGGGTTCGTCTCGAAGCCCAGCGCCTCGAGCGCCGCGAGCTTCTCGGTGTGCGTCTTCCACCCGTCGCCGCCCGGGACGAGCGCCTCGTACGCGATGAACGAGAGCGGCCGCGTCGCGGTCACGCGCCAGTCGAGCTGGCGCAGCGAGCCCGCCGCCGCGTTGCGCGGGTTCGCGAACGGCTCGCCGCCGCCGCGCAGGATGACCTGGTTCATCGCCTCGAAGTGCTTCTTCTGGAGCAGCACCTCGCCGCGCACGTCGAGCCTCCGCGGGGCGTCGCGGGGGAGCCGCGCCGGGATGCCGCGGTTCGCGCGGAGCCCGCCGACGGTGCGGAGGTTCGCGGTCACGTCCTCGCCGTTCACGCCGTCGCCGCGCGTCGAGCCCTGCACGAAGACGCCGTCCTCGTAGACGAGCTCGACCGCGAGCCCGTCGAGCTTCGGCTCCGCGACGTACGCCGGCGCCGCGCCCTCGGGGAGCCCGAGCAGCCGCCGGACGCGCGCGTCGAACTCGTCGAGCTCCGCGTCGGTCTGCACGTTGCCGAGCGAGAGCATCGGCTCGCGGTGGACCACCCTCGCGAACTTCTCCGAGGGTGCGCCGGAGACGCGGCGCGTCGGGGAGTCGTCCGACGCGAGCGCGGGGTGCGCCGCCTCGAGCTCGGCGAGCTCGCGCATGAGCCGGTCGTACTCCGCGTCGGACAGGACCGGTTGATCGAGGACGTAGTAGGCGTGGTCGGCCGCGCGGATCGACTCGCGCAGCTCCCGGGCGCGCTCGGCAGCGTCCTTCGGGTCGGCCATCCCTCCGGTTTACGACCGGACGGCGCGCGATTCAACGACGTTCGCCCTCAGCGATAGCCGTAGAACGCGGCGGCGGCGAGGCCCGAGAGCGCGAGCACGAGGTATGCCGCCCGGTTGCGCTTCGATCGGGCGTTCGCGACGGCGCGCCCCGCCTTCGACTCGATCGAGCCGACCCGCGCCTGCGGCGTGCGAGCGCGCGCGGCAGGCGGACCGCGACCGGGCGCGAGCTCCGCGGGCTGCACCCGGTGCGCCGCCTCGGAGAAGTCGATCGCCTCCTTCACGAGCGAGTTCCGGACCTGCTCCAGCGCCGGCTGCAGCCCGGGCGGCGCCGCCTGGGCGACGACGTTCACGTCCGAGAGCAGCGCGTCGATCTCGGCGAGGAGCGCGGAGATGGCGACGCCGTCGACGTCCCCGCGGGTCGCAGGCGCGGTCGCGAGCGCCACCTGGACGCGCACCCGCATCACCGCGGCGCGGCGGATTGGCTCGGTGTCGATCGCCTGCGGCACGCCCGCGAAGACGGCGCGCTCGAGCTCGGTGAGGCTTCCGACCACGTCGGCGACCGCGGCGAGCGGCCTTCCCCGTGGATCGAAGCGCCCCGCGAGCCCGCGGCCGAGCGCATCGGCGGCCTCGACGGCGCTCGGCCCGTTCGCGGGCCAGGGGCCGGCGGCCAGGAACGACGGCACCGCCATGCGTCCATCGGCCAGGTCCGAGACGTCCACGTGGAAGTCGTCGTCGTCGGTCCCGAGGTCGTCGAACAGTCCGCCGCCTGGCGACGCCGTGGACAGGCGGGGCGCGAACGGAGCCGCGGATGACGCGGCGGCGCGCGCGGGGGCGGGCCTCGGCGCGGCAGGGAGCACCGCCGCGGGGGGCGGCGGGGCGGAAGGGGCGATCGGCGCAGGCGCGGCGGAGGCCCGGGGGGGCGCCGCCGCGGCGAGCTGCCGGGTCACGGCGCCGAGCACGCCGTCCGGCTTGCCGTCCCAGCGCGCGAGCTCGACCCCGAGGGCACGCAGCGTCCCCTCCGCGCCGGCGTGCGCGTCCGGAACCGCGGCGATGATCTTGAGCTCGGGGCCCCGCAGGACGAGCTCCTGGATCGCGCGGAGCGACCCCTCTCCCTGGAACTCGACGACGACGAGGCCGGCTCCGTTGCAGAGGGCGAGCGCCTGGGTGGGGTCCGCCGCGATCCTCGGGCGGTTTCCGACGCGCTCCGTGAGGGGGGCGAGGAGCGCGAGCGCGAACCCCCTCGAGCCCGCGATGACGGCTTCGGTCGATGTCGTCGCCATGCCTCTCCGCTCGTGCCCCCGCGCCGGATTCTACACGGGCAGTAGCGCGGTTCGGCTCGCGTCCGTGCCCCGCGATCATGGCATCGCGCGGCCCTCCCCGGTTCGCCCGAACGCGGGCACCGGGCGTTGACACTCCTCATACGACCGCATAGCTTCCGGTCCTCCCCCCACGGTCCCCTCAAAAGACCGTCCTGCAGCCCGATCGCCCCGCGCGGTCCCCCTCCCCGCCGAGAACCGACACATGCCCGCCGCCGCTCCGACCACCACGCCTTCCCCGTCGAACATCGCGGACCTGAAGCACATGAAGGTGGCCGAGCTCGCGCGGCTGGCGCGCTCGCTCGACATCGAGGCCGCGGGCACCCTGAAGAAGCAGGACCTCATCTTCGCGATCCTCCAGGCGCAGTCGAAGGTCGCCGAGGCGAAGCGCGAGGAGATGGAGGTCGCGGGCGAGGGGACGCTCGAGGTGCTCCCGGACGGGTTCGGGTTCCTGCGCAGCCCGGACTTCAGCTACCTGCCGGGCCCCGACGACATCTACGTCTCGCCCTCGCAGATCCGCCGCTTCAACCTGCGGACGGGCGACACGGTCCGCGGCACCGTCCGCCAGCCGAAGGAGGGCGAGCGGTACTTCGCGCTCCTCAAGGTGGACTCGATCAACGGCGAGCAGCCCGAGGAGAACCAGACCAAGGTCCTGTTCGACAACCTGACGCCGCTCTATCCCACGCAGCGGCTCACGCTCGAGCACGATCCGAACGAGATGACGACGCGCGTCGTCGATCTGTTCTCGCCGATCGGCAAGGGCCAGCGCTGCCTCATCGTCTCGCCGCCGCGCGCCGGCAAGACCGTCCTCCTCCAGAACATCGCCCACGCGGTCACGACGAACCACCCCGAGGTCACCCTCATCGTGCTGCTCATCGACGAGCGGCCGGAGGAGGTGACCGACATGGAGCGGACGGTGAAGGGCGAGGTGGTCGCCTCGACCTTCGACGAGCCCGCGACGCGGCACGTGCAGGTCGCCGAGATGGTGATCGAGAAGGCGCGCCGGCTGGTCGAGCACAAGAAGGACGTGGTGATCCTCCTCGACTCGATCACCCGCCTCGCGCGCGCCTACAACTCGACGGTGCCGCCGTCGGGCAAGATCCTCTCCGGCGGCGTCGACTCGAACGCGCTCCACAAGCCGAAGCGGTTCTTCGGCGCGGCCCGGAACATCGAGGAGGGGGGATCGCTCACGATCATCGGCACCGCCCTCGTCGACACCGGCTCGCGCATGGACGAGGTCATCTTCGAGGAGTTCAAGGGGACCGGGAACTCGGAGATCGTGCTCGACCGCAAGCTCATGGAGAAGCGGATCTTCCCGTGCATGGACATCGGGAAGTCGGGCACGCGCAAGGAGGAGCTGCTGCTCGCGGCGGACTGGCTCTCGAAGATCTACATCCTGCGCCAGACGATCCTGAACGGGCTCGACAACGTCGAGGCGATGAAGTTCATCCTCGACAAGTTCCGCCAGGTGAAGAACCACGACGAGTTCTTCAAGATGATGGTCGGGGGCGGCAAGTAGACGCCGGCCTTGACGGAACCCCGCGTTCCGACTAGATCCCGCGGTTCCCATTGCGAGGCCCGGACCACCGGCGCTGCGCGCGCCCGGTGCAAGCGGCCAAGAGGACGTCATGAAGGAAGCGATCCACCCCGACTACAAGCCCGCGAAGATCCAGTGCAACTGCGGGAACCTCATCGAGACCCGCTCGACGCGGTCCGACTTCCACGTCGAGATCTGCTCGAACTGCCACCCGTTCTACACGGGCAAGCAGAAGCTGATGGACACCGCGGGCCGGATCGAGAAGTTCAAGACCCGCTACGCGACCTCGCCCGGCACCGGCGCGAAGGCGCCCGAGGCGAAGGCCGCCCCCGCCCCCGCGAAGAAGGCCGAGGCCCCCAAGGAGAACCGGGCCGCGAAGCGCGCGAAGACCGGCAAGTCGAAGCCCGGGAAGAGCGAGGCCGCCGCGCCTGCCGAGGCCGCGGTCGCCGAGTCGAAGCCCGAGTAAGCGAGCCGACGGTCCCGGTTTCACGAGGCGGCGCCCGCGAGGGCGCCGCTGCTCGTTTCAGGAACCTAGAAGACCACCGTGACCGAGGCGAACGCGCCCCCGGGGAGCGGCGCGAGGTCGAGCCGCGCCGACGCGTCCGCGAACCCGGCGTAGCGGTTCGGGTCGTCGCCCGCGATCCAGAAGTAGGTCGCCGCGATCGCGGCGAGGCCACCGACGCCGCCCGCGAGGTACGACATCGTCTGGCGCGTCTCGATGTCGGACTTGAGCTTGTTCGCCTCCGCGCGCAGATCGACCCCGCCCTGCAGCTCGACCCCGTCCTGCAGCTTCGCGCGGTCGTACAGGAAGGTGCCCGCCGTGGTCTCGTTGCCGTAGAGCGAGTTCGCGCTGACCTGGAGCCCCACCGCCGCGGCGAGGCCGACCACCGCGACGCCGGTCGAGAGCCAGGCGCCGAGCCGGAGCTTCTTCTGGCGCGACTCGTACGCGCGCACGAAGTCCGGGCTCGGCACGAGCGTGGCGCGCTCCTCGACGACCTTTCCCGCCTCGACCTGCACGTCCTTCTGGAACGCGACGAAGCCCTGCTTCTCGATCGAGAGGGCGTGGGGGCCGGCGGGCAGGACCACCGCGCCGCGCAGCGGCGTCGTCCCCTTCACCTGGTCGTCCACCTTCACGACCGCGCCGGCCTCGACCGCGGAGACGACGAGCCTTCCGGTCCGGCCGGCGAGGATCTTCGCGACGAGCTTCTGCGCCCCCTTCCCGCTCTTCGTCACGAGCTCGGCCTCGGTGCGCGCGGTCTCGATGACCGAGCCCTCGCGCTGCGCCTTGCGCACGTTGGTGAGGGTGAGGTCGAGCGTGAAGGTCTCCGGGACGCCCCCCGCGGCGGCGAGCTTCGTCACCTTCCCGGAGACGAGCCAGTCGACGCCGAGCGCGCCCCCGATCTCGGCCATGCACCCCGCCTCCGCGCAGCCGAGCATCTGCCGCTGCTTCTCGAACGCGAGCATGTTGCGGATCGCGTCGGAGGTGACGGTCTGGAACGCCCCCATCCGGTCGAGCTCGTTCGCCGCGATCCCGCCGGCGGCGCTCGCGAGCTCCTTCGACGCGCCGTTCGCCGTGAAGTCGAGCACCGCGATCTTCGGCTTCGGCTGTGCGGACGCGAGCGTCGGCGAGGCCGCGAGGAGCGCGGCGAGGAGGGTGAGCTGGTGCATGAGGAATGATAGCCGCCCCGGGGGGCGACATGGCAAGCGGCCGGTTGCGCGGCGGCCCGGGGTCCGCCAGAGTGGCGGCCGTGATGAAGCAGGGGCTCGTCGAGTGGGCGCTCGTCACCGCCTTCCTCGTCCTCGCCGCGGCCGGCGCGACGGCGCTGTTCGGCGACGAGATCCGCGGCGCGTTCGGCGTCGGTCCGGCCCCCGCTGCCACGCCCCGGGCGGCGGCCGGCGCGGCGCGGTAGCCCGGCCCGCACGCCGCGTCGTATCCTCCGATGACCTTGCCTCCTCCCCTCGTGCTCATCGTCGACGACGAGACCTCCAACCTCGAGTCGCTGTCGAAGATCTTCGAGCGCGAGGGCTGGCGCGTGGCGCTCGCGCGGAGCGGCCCCGCCGCGCTCGACGCGCTCCGCAGGGAGCGCGCGTCCGTCGTCGTGACCGACCTCATGATGCCCGGGATGAGCGGCGAGGAGCTGCTCCGGGCGGTGAAGACGCTCGCGCCGGAGACGGAGGTGGTCCTCATGACCGCCTACGGCACCGTCGAGACCGCGGTCGCGGCGATGAAGGAGGGGGCGTACGACTTCATCACGAAGCCGGTGAAGCGCCACGCGATCGTGAAGTCGGTGCGCCAGGCGCTCGAGAAGGCGTCGCTCGTCGCCGAGAACCGCGCGCTGAAGGCGCGGCTCGCCGAGCTCGCGCCGGGGGTCGGCGGCCTCGTCGGCGACGCGCCGGCGTTCCGCGCCGTGATCGAGACGCTCCGCCAGGCGGCGCCCACCTCCGCGACGGTGCTGCTCGGTGGCGAGAGCGGCACGGGCAAGGAGCTCGCTGCGCGGCTCGTGCACGACCTGTCGCTCCGCGCGGCGGGGCCGTTCGTCCCCATCAACTGCGCGGCGATCCCGGAGGGGCTCCTCGAGTCCGAGCTGTTCGGTTACGAGAAGGGCGCGTTCACCGGCGCGTCGGCGCGCAAGGAGGGCCGCTTCGAGCGCGCCCACCGCGGGACCCTGTTCCTCGACGAGGTGGGCGAGATGCCGCCGGGCGTCCAGGTGAAGCTCCTGCGCTTCCTGCAGGACGGCGTGCTCGAGCGCGTCGGGGGCACCGAGTCCGTGCGCGTGGACGTGCGCGTCGTCGCCGCGACCAACAAGGAGCTGGCCGCCGAGGTCAAGGCGGGCCGCTTCCGCGAGGACCTCTTCTACCGGCTCGACGTCGTCTCGGTGCGGCTGCCCCCGCTGCGCGATCGGCGCGACGACGTGCTCGCCCTCGCGAGCTTCTTCCTGCGGCGCGTGGCGGACGGCCTTCCGAAGCGCGTGGCCGGCTTCACCCCCGCCGCCGCCGCCGCGCTCGAGCGCTACGGCTGGCCGGGAAACGTGCGCGAGCTGCAGCACGCGGTCGAGCGGGCCGTGATCCTGACCCGCGGCGACGTCCTCGACCTCGGCGACCTGCCGGACGCGATCCGGGCGGCCGCCGCGAACGCGGACGGGCCACCCCCGGCGGGCGGGGCGCCCATCGTCATCCCGCTCGGCACCCCGATGGAGGAGGTCGAGCGCCTGGTCATCCGCCGCACCCTCGAGGAGACGAAGGGCGACAAGAACCTCGCCGCCCAGATCCTCGGCATCGCGGCGCGGACCATCTATCGCAAGCTCGAGCGCGACGAGGACGGCAGGCTCCTGCCGGGCTCCGAGCACGAGGAGTGAGCCGGCGTGGGCCCGCCCGGGCCCGCGTCGATGGCCACTCCAGCTGCCAATCTGGCACCGCGCTTCAGACCGGGGCCGGCGCTTTGCCAAAATGGCAGGGCGGCGACACCGGCCGGAGCGGCTGACGGGCAGGCAGCGGGATTCGCTTGAGATCTCCGCGCGTTGAAACGGCGTCCGCGCCGAGCCCGGTGGCACGTCGGTTGCTCGATCGGCCGCGGGCGCATCCATGCTCGATCTCTTCTTCCGCAAATACGCCTGGACGGCGAACCTCGTCCTCGTCTTCGCCGCCGCGTGGCTCGCCGCGAAGACGGTGAACACGCTCATCGGGGCCCTCATCCGTCCGAGGCCCGAGGTGGATTCGGCGTCGGTGTCCGCGCCTCCGCCCCGTCCGACGCTGCCCGCGTCACTCGACATCGAGGCGCTCTACCGCCTCATCGGGCAGCAGGCGCCCCGCGCGCCCGACGCGCAGGCGACGAACGCCCCTCAGTCGCCGCAGAACTGCGACGACGGGCGCGCCGCGCCGACGAAGAGCGACCTCCGCATGCAGCTCGTCGTGGGCGTCATCGCCGAGCACTCGCGCTTCTCGCTCGCGACCATCAACGACCTCTCGACGCGAGAGACCCACGTGCTCGGCGTCGGCGACGAGATCGGGGCCGTGCGGCTCCTCGGGGTCGAGCGGGTGCGGGACGACCGCGACGCGACGGGGAACGGCTTCCGGGTCGTCGCCATCATCTGCAACGGCGGCTCGAAGGAGTTCCTCGACTTCGAGCCCGGGGGCGGCACCGAGGCCGCGGCGAACCTCGGCTATGCGCCGGTGCCGCAGCCCCGCCCGGGCGCGGCGCCGAGCGCCCCGGGCGGCAAGCTCGAGGGCGTCCGGCAGATCGCGGAGAACCGCTACGAGATCGACCGCGACCGTCATCGACACGACGCTCCGCGATCTCAACCAGATCGCGACCCAGGCGCGGATCGTGCCGTCGTTCAAGAACGGCGCCGCGAACGGGTTCAAGCTCTTCTCGATCCAGCCGGGGTCGCTGTACGCGGCCATCGGGATCGAGAACGGCGACGTCATCCAGCGCGTGAACGGCTACGAGATGAACTCCCCCGAGAAGGCGCTCGAGCTCTACCAGAAGCTGAAGGAGACGGGCCACGTCACGATCCAGGGGGAGCGCGGGGGCGTGGTGTACACGCAAGGAGTACAACATCAACGGTCCGTGAACCGCGGATCGAAGGTCAACGCATGCGAACGCTCCTCGCCACGCTCGTCCTCGTCCCGGCCCTGGCGCTCGCCCAGGCCCCGCCGCAACCGTCCGACTCCGAGGACGAGGCGCCGCGGGCGCCGCGGGTGCCGCGGCCGTTCGGACGTCCGCCGCTGCCGCAGCGCCCGCCGCCGCCGGGGGCGCCGTCCCCCCGCCCACCCGCGGCCGCGCCCGCGCGCCCGGCGCCGCACCCGGCGCCGCGCCCGGCGCCGCACCGGCGCCCGCGCCGCCGCCGCGCGCCGGCGCCCGTCCGGGCACCCCCGGCGAGGCGCTCCGCGGCGACGCGAAGTGCGTCCCGCTGCAGGGGCGCTTCATGCTGTCGTTCAACAAGGCGGACATCGTCGACGTCCTCGAGCAGGCGAGCCGCTGGACGTGCCGGAACTTCGTCTACACGGAGGACATCGCGCGCGGGAAGATCACCCTGCTCTCGAAGACGCCCGTCACCGCGGACGAGGCGTACGCCGCGTTCCTCGTCGCGCTCAACACGAACAACATCGCGGTGTACGCGACCGGCAGGTACTACAAGCTCATCCGCACCGCGGACGCGAAGAAGAACCCGATCCCGCTCTACACCGACACGGACTCGGGCACCCCCGCGAACGAGCAGCCGATCACGAAGGTGCTCCGGCTCTCCTACGCCGACGCGGACCAGATGCGCGGCCTCGTCTCGAACTTCGTGTCGCCGCAGGGCGCGGACGTCGTCTCGATCCCGCCCGACATGCTCATCGTCACGGACATCGGCCTCAACATCCGCCGGATCGAGCGGATCCTCGAGGCGGTGGACCGCGCCGGGTCGGGCGACCTCGTCCGGATCGTCCAGGTGCGCTACGCGGCCGCGAAGGACGTGGCGGACAAGATCAACCAGATCTTCCAGGCGCAGGGCCGACCCGGCGCGAAGCGGACCCTGCTCGCGCCGTCCGCCCCGGGCCGCCCGGGCCAGCCCGCCGCCGCCCCCGGTGCTCCTCCCGGCGGTGCCGCGGCGGTGCAGCCCGGCGTCGAGGTGTCCGTCTCGAAGATCATCCCCGACGACCGCACGAACAAGCTCATCATCATCGCGGACGAGAAGAGCTTCCAGCGCATCCTCGAGCTCATCGAGCAGCTCGACGTCCCGTCGAGCGGCGAGGGCGGGATCCACGTCGTCTTCCTGAAGAACGCGAACGCGGAGGAGATGGCGACGACGCTCTCGAACCTCGCCCAGGGGCAGGCGAAGGGGAGGACCCCCGCCGCCGCGCGTCCCCCCGGCGGACTCCCGGGACAGCCCGGCGCGCCGCGGGCGACGCCGGCGCCGGCGACGCGCCGGCGCCGCGGCGGCGAGACCGCCGAGCTGTTCAGCGGCGAGGTGAAGATCACCGCCGACAAGGCGCAGAACGCGCTCCTCGTGCAGGCGAGCAGCGCCGACTTCAACGCGGTCAACCGGCTCATCGAGAAGCTCGACCGGGCGCGGCGGCAGGTCTTCGTCGAGGCGGTGATCCTCGAGGTGAACCTCAGCAACGAGACCCAGTTCGGGGTCGGGGCGCACACCACCATCGACTACAAGTACAAGGGCGAGGGCGGCATCATCCCGCTCGCCTCCGAGCCGGGGCGCGTCTCGTCGCTCGGCGTCTCGAACATCCTCGCGGCGGCGCGCCTCGGCGGGTTCCTCACCGGGTTCGCCGGGCCCGGTCTCGGCGGAGGCGAAGGCGCTCGGGCTGAACCTCCCGTCGCTCGGGCTCGTCATCCAGGCGCTGCAGTCGTCGTCGGACGTGAACGTCCTCTCGACGCCGCACCTCGTCGCGACCGACAACGAGGAGTCGGAGATCGTCGTCGGCCAGAACGTCCCGTTCCAGGCGGGGTACACGCCGACGGGCCTCTCCTCGCTCCTCGCCGGGGCGAACACCACGAACACCACCAACGTCAGCAACCTCCTCAACACGGGCGGCCTCAGCTCGCTCGTCGCGCCCATCCAGCGCCAGCCGATCGAGCTGCGCCTCAAGATCAAGCCGCAGATCAACGAGGGCGGAAACGTCCGGCTCCAGATGGACATCCAGAACGAGGAGATCGCGAGCACCGACGCCGTGCTCGGTCCGACCACCTCGAAGCGCAGCGTGAAGACGCAGATCGTCGCCCACGACCAGAACACCGTCGTCATCGGCGGCCTCATCCAGGAACGGACCCTGCGGAGCGTGAAGAAGATCCCGATCCTCGGCAGCCTCCCGCTGCTCGGCTGGCTCTTCCGCGACACGGTGAAGACGAAGTCGAAGACGAACCTGCTCGTCTTCCTGACGCCGTACATCATCCGGGACGAGTCGGACTACCGCCGCATCTACGAGAAGAAGCGGAAGGAGCAGCAGGACTTCATCGAGCAGTTCTACGGGCGGCAGCCGCGCTACGAGGTCGACGTCAACTTCGAGCGGAAGGCCGGGCCGTACGCGCGGATGCGCGCCGGCGTGCTCGAGGAGTCCTCCAAGCTCGAGAACGGCGGCCGCGGCGGCCCTGGCGAGAAGTTCACCGCCCCGGGCGAGCCCCCCGCCGGCCCGGGAGGAGAGCCACCCGCGCCCGGCGCCCCCGCTCCGCCGCGTGCCATCCCGGCGCCGCGCGGCGGCGCAGCGCCGCCGGACGAGGGGACGCCGGTCGATCGCCTCGACGTCCAGCCGGAGGTCCCCTCGCCCGGCGCGCCCCCGCCCGAGCACGCCCCCGGCGCCTCGCGCCAGGCACGCCGCCGGCGGGCGCTCCTCCAGGGGGCGGGCCGCCGGAGGCCCCGCCCGCGGCGCCCGAGGGGGGACGGTCGCGCCGCAGCAGGGATGAGCGCGCCGCTCCCGAACGTTTCACCGGATCCGACCATGCACGACGAAGCCCAGACCGAGATCATGCCCCTCGCCCCGCCCGAGCGCGCGCGAGCGCACCGCCCTCGTCGCGAACGCCCCCGCCTTCCTGTGCGGCCGCCCCCTCGGCGAGATCCTCCGCAACACGGTGAAGCTCCCGCCGGAGCGGCTCGAGGAGGCGCTCGCGCTGCAGCGCGGCGAGGAGGCGGGGACGCGGCTCGGCGAGATCCTGGTGCGGCTGAAGGTCGTGTCGGAGGAGGACGTCCTCCGCGCGCTCGCGATCCAGCTCGACCTGCCGTTCCTCACCCGCATCGAGCCGGACAGCGTCCCGGGCGATCTCGCCGCGAAGATCCCGATCCACTTCGCGAAGCAGGCGCGGGTCCTGCCGCTCGGGACGAGCGGCGACGCCGTCCGCATCGCGGTCGTCGACCCGCTCGACACCGCGACGCAGGACTCCGTCTCGATGCTCCTCGGCGCGCCGATCGCGCCCGAGGTCGCGCCGCCGTCCGTCGTCCTCGACGCGATCAACGCGGTCTACGACCGCGCCGCGGACGAGCACGAGAAGCTGATGGAGGACCTCGAGACGGGCGACCTCGAGTCGGTCGCCCACGAGCTCGAGGAGCCGACGGACCTCCTCGACGCCGACGACGAGGCGCCGATCATCCGGCTCGTGAACTCGCTCATGTTCCGCGCGGTGAAGGAGCGCGCGAGCGACATCCACATCAACCCCGAGGAGAAGGACATCTCGGTCCGCTACCGGATCGACGGCGTCCTGCGCGAGGTCATCCGCCCTCCCAAGCGCTACCAGGCGTCGATCGGGAGCCGCATCAAGATCATGGGCGGCCTCAACATCGCCGAGAAGCGGCTCCCGCAGGACGGCCGCATCCGGATCAAGATCGCCGGCAAGGACGTCGACATCCGCCTCTCGACCGTGCCCACCGCGCACGGCGAGCGGATCGTGATGCGCCTCCTCGACAAGTCGAACGTGATCCTCGACCTCGCGCAGCTCGGGTTCGAGGAGTGGCAGCTCAAGATCATGGACGGGCTCGTCACCCGCTCGCACGGCATCGTGCTCGTCACCGGCCCGACCGGCTCGGGCAAGACGACGACGCTCTACGGGGCGCTCGCGCAGATCAACTCGCCGGACCTCAACATCCTCACGATCGAGGACCCGGTCGAGATCCCGCTGCGGGGCATCGGCCAGGTGCAGGTGAACCCGAAGATCGAGCTCACCTTCGCGAACGGGCTGCGCTCCTTCCTCCGGCAGGACCCGGACGTCATCATGGTCGGCGAGATCCGCGACCTCGAGACCGCCGAGATCGCGATCCAGGCGTCGCTCACCGGCCACCTCGTCCTCTCGACGGTCCACACGAACGACGCCGCCGGCGCGATCACGCGGCTCGTCGACATGGGCGTGGAGCCGTTCCTCGTCGCCTCCTCGCTCGTCGGGGTCCTCGCGCAGCGGCTCGTGCGCGTCCTCTGCCCGTCGTGCAAGCAGCACTACGTCCCGACCGCCGAGGAGCGCGCCACGGTGGGGCTCACCGACGAGATCTGGCAGCAGGCCGGCAACCCGACCGGGCTGTTCCGGCCGCAGGGCTGCTCCGCCTGCCAGAACACCGGGTACCAGGGGCGCACCGGCATCTACGAGCTCATGCTCGTCGACGACGACATCCGGCAGCTCATCCTCAAGTCGGTCGACTCCTCGACCATCAAGCGCGCCGCGGTGCAGCACGGGATGCTCTCGCTCATGCAGCACGGCGCGTACAAGGTCGCGCGCGGGATCACGACCGCGGCCGAGGTCCTCTCCGTCACCGCGGAGGATCGCCACTAGTGCCGGTCTTCGAGTACAGGGCGCTCAACGCCGCCGGGAAGTCCGTGGCGGGGCTCCGCGAGGCGGACTCGCCGAAGACGCTCCGCTCCACGCTGCGGCGGGAGGGCGTGTTCCTCACCGAGGTGGTCGGGCAGAAGCAGGCGGACCAGGCCGCGGCCCGCGACGTGAACGTGGGCCGGTGGGTGCTCGGGCGGATCTCCGCCGAGGACCTCGCGATCGCGACGCGGCAGCTCGCCGTGCTCGTCCACGCCGGCATCCCGCTCGTCGAGTCGCTCACCGCGCTCGTCGAGCAGGTCGAGAAGGAGAAGCTGAAGCGGGTGCTCGGCGACGTGAAGCAGCGGGTGAACGAGGGCTCGTCGCTCGGCGACGCGCTCGCCGCCCACCCGAAGGTCTTCGAGTCCCTCTACGTCAACATGATCCGCGCCGGCGAGCAGTCCGGGGCGCTCGAGATCGTGCTCGTGCGGCTCGCCGACTTCACCGAGAGCCAGGCGCGGCTCCGCTCGAAGATCATGGGGACGATGGCCTACCCGGCCGCGATGATGGTCATCGGCTCGCTCGTCCTCGGCATCCTCTTCACGGTCGTCATCCCGCGCGTCACCAAGATCTTCGCGGACACGAAGGCGACGCTCCCCTGGATGACGCGGGGGCTCATCGCCTTCACCTCGCTCGTCACGCAGTACTGGTGGGCGATGCTCCTCTTCATCGCGGCGGCGATCTGGGGGTTCCTGCGCTGGCGCGCGACGCCGGCCGGGCGCGCCCGCTGGCACCGGTTCGTGCTGACCGTCCCCGTCTTCGGGCGCCTGGTGCGGACGATCGCGATCGGGCGGTTCGCGCGCACGCTCTCGACCCTCCTCAAGAGCGGCGTCCCGCTCCTCGTCGCGATGGACATCGTGAAGAACGTCGTCGGGAACGTCCGGCTCGCGGAGGTGGTCGAGCAGGCGCGCGACGCGATCCGCGAGGGCGAGTCGATCGCCGCCCCGCTGAAGCGCTCGGGCGAGTTCCCGCCGCTCGTCTTCCACATGGTCGCGGTCGGAGAGCGGTCCGGCGCCCTCGAGGAGATGCTCGCCAACGTGGCGACCGCCTACGAGGGCCAGGTCGACACGACCGTCGCCGCGCTCACGTCGCTGCTCGAGCCGATCATGATCGTGGTGATGGGCGGCGTCGTCGCCTTCATCGTGTTCTCCGTCCTCATGCCGATTCTCCAGATCAACACCCTCGCAGGAGGCTAGCCGTGAACGCCCGCTCCGCATCGACCCCCGCCGTCCCCGACGCCGCGCCCGCCCTCGCGCGGCGCGTCCCGCCCCGCGCGGCGGCGCGCGGCATGACCCTCATCGAGATCCTGGTCGTGCTCGTCATCCTCGGGCTCATCGCGACCGCCGTCGCGGTGAACGTCGTCGGGCAGGCCGGCAAGGCCCGCGTCGACCGCGCCAAGACCGACGTGCAGCGGATCGCCTCGGACGGCATCGAGGCCTACAAGGTGATGCGCGGCCGCTACCCGACGACGGAGGAGGGCCTGAAGCTCCTCATCGACGAGAAGTACCTGAAGCCGAACTCGCCCGAGGGGAAGCTCAAGGACCCGTGGGACCGCGACTACGTCTACCTCTACCCGGGGCAGGCGCACCCCGACGCCTTCGACGTGAAGTCGTACGGCAGCGACGGCCAGCCCGGCGGCGACGGCGAGAACGCCGACATCGTGAACTACTGACGGAGGGCGGGTGGGCGCGCGCCACAGGGAGCGGGGCTTCACGCTCGTCGAGCTGCTCGTCGTGGTGGCGGCGATCGCGCTGCTCGCCGGCCTCGCCGCGCCCGCGCTCGGCAGCATCTCGGGCGCGAACGCCCGGGAGGCCGCCGGCAAGCTCGCGGGCGGCATGCGCTACCTCTTCGACACCGCCGCCCTCCGGCACGCGACCTGCCGCATCGCGCTCGACCCGGAGCACCGCGCCTGGTGGGCGGAGTGCGCGCCGGGGCCGGCGGGCATCGCGCGCGATCCCCGCGATCGCGAGGGGGACGAGGCGCTCGCGAAGCGGTTCTCGGACGAGAAGGACGAGCAGGGGCGGCGGCTGCTCGCGCGCACCACCTTCGGCGCGTTCAGCGATCGGCTGGTGGAGCGGCGCGAGCTCCCGGGCGGCGCCGGGTTCGGCAAGATCCACGTGGAGGGGCGCGAGGACGACGAGCCCGGCATCGCCTACGTCTACTTCTTCCCCGCCGGCCAGGCGCAGCGCGCGCTCGTCCCCATCGTGGACGGGATCGTACCTCTTCACCATCGTCGTCGAGCCGTTCACCGGGCGCGCCCGCGTCGTGGTCGGCGCGGTGGAGGTGCACGAGTGACCGTCACCTCGACAGCTCGTGAACTTGGTCTTGGTCTTGGACTTCGTCTTGGTGTTGGTCTTGGTCCACGCTCGAGTCCAGGTCCAGGTCCAGGTCCAGGTCCAGGTCCAAGTCCAAG
Organism: uncultured delta proteobacterium; assembly: GCA_963736795.1. Taxonomy (GTDB): domain Bacteria; phylum Myxococcota; class Myxococcia; order Myxococcales; family Anaeromyxobacteraceae; genus Anaeromyxobacter. The sequence goes on from CAVTRF010000016.1 coordinate 453,079, forward strand.
TCCAAGTCCAAGTGCGCGGGACGCGCGGCCGCGGCTGGCTTCACCCTGCTCGAGGTGATGGTCGCGCTCGCGATCCTCGCCGCGTCGCTCGTCGGGATCTCCGAGGTGGTCGGCGGGGCGCTTCGCAACCACGTCCGGGCGCGGAACCTCGACGTCGCGACGATGCTCGCCCGCGCCAAGATGGTCGAGCTGCAGGGCCAGTTCGAGCGCAAGGGCTTCCGCGACTTCGACGAGTCCGAGGAGGGCGACTTCGAGCCGGAGGGGCACCCGGAGGTCCGCTGGAAGGCGGACGTGCGCCGGCCCTCGCTCGAGCTCGGCCCCGACGCGGTCCTCGCCGCGCTCACCGGGGGCCAGAAGCTCGAGGATCTGCTCCCGCCGCCCGATCAGGCGCCGCAGCTCGCCCCGTTCCAGGCGATGATCGGGGCGACGGTGCAGTCGCTCCTCACCACCATCGGCGAGCAGCTCAAGAAGGGGGTCCGCGAGGTCCGCCTCACCGTGTCCTGGCAGGACGGCCGGGCGACCGAGTCGTTCGAGGTGGTCACCCACGTGACCGTCCTCGAGGCGGAGGAGAAGTGACCGTGCGCGCGCGCGGCTTCACCCTCGTCGAGGTCCTCATCGCGATGGGCATCACCGCGGTGATGGCGGTCATGACGATCGGCTCGCTGCGCGGGATCGACCACGCCTCCGGGGTCGCGCGGGTCCAGGCGGAGCGGTACGGGGCGGCGCGGCTCGCGCTGACGCGGATCTCGCGCGAGCTGACGATGGCCTTCCTCTCCGACAACTACGACACGCGCCGCTACCGCGAGGCGCCGACCCTCTTCGTGGGGGCCGAGGACGAGCTCCTGTTCTCGACGTTCGCGCACTCGCGCTGGCACTACCGCGACGCGAAGGAGACGGACCAGTCGGTCGTCCAGTACGTGCTCGAGTCCGATCCCGACCGCTCGGGAGAGAAGGTGCTCCTGCGGCGCGAGAAGCCACGGCTCGACGACGAGCCGGACCGCGGCGGGCGCAAGGACCTCGTCGCGGACCACGTCGCGTCGCTGCGGCTCCAGTACTGGGACCCCAAGCGGCGCGAGTGGGTGCGGGAGTGGTCGACCCGGCGCGTGGAGCACGCGAAGGAGCTGCCGCCCCGCGTGCGGGTCGAGCTCGAGGTCACGCTCGCCGACGGCCGGGCGGAGAAGTTCGTCACCGAGGCGCGCATCGAGATGCGCAAGCCGCTGGGCTATTGATGACCCGAGGTCGCCACAGCGAGCGCGGCGCGGCGCTCCTCATCGTGATGGTCGCCGTCGCGGTGCTCACCGCCCTCGCGGTGGACCTCGCCTACGACGCGCGCGTCTCGCTCCAGATCGCCGCGAACGGCCGCGACGAGCTGCGCGCCTCGTACCTCGCGCGCAGCGGCGTCGCGATGTCCCGCCTCGTCCTCTCGTTCCAGCAGCAGCTCGACGCCGCGACCGAGAAGGTGCCGAAGCAGGCCGCCGCGGTGGTGCCGCGGATCCAGCTCTGGCGGCTCGTGCCCGTCGGCTCGGCGCTGACCGCCGGGCTGTTCGGGGGCGGCCCGCCGCCGCCGGCGGGGAACGCAGGCGCCGGGCACGGCGCGCCCGCCGCGACCGGGTACGAGGTGCAGCTCGACGACGAGGCGCGCAAGGTGAACGCGCAGCTCGAGGCGAACAGCGCCGGCCTGCTCACGCCGCAGGTCCAGGCCGTGTACCAGCTCATCTGCGACCCGCGCTGGGACCCGCTCTTCGAGCGCGAGGACTCCCGCGGGGTGCGGACGTCGCGAGAGGAGCTGCTCGTGCGGCTCCGCGACTGGGTGGACGAGGACGAGCGCTCGTCCGGGCTCCGCCCCCTCGCGTCGAGCGGCGCGAGCTGCTCGATGATCGCGAACTCGCCGCCGTTCGAGGACGCGTACGGGGACGAGAACCAGGCGTACGATCGCGGCGAGGACCGCTACCGGGCGAAGAACGCGCGGATGGACTCGCTCGAGGAGCTGTTCCTCGTCGCGGGCATCGGGGACGCGTTCATGGCCGCGTTCGGCGACCAGCTCACGGTCTACCTGCCCCGCGACTACAAGCAGAACGTGAACGAGCTCGACCGGCGCAACCTCGTGTCACTCGCGGCGCTCATCGCGGAGCCCACGCGGGCAGCCACGGCTCCTCGACCCCGCGTTCGGCGAGCAGCTCCAGAAGCTCATCGTCACGCGGTACTTCAACGGAGCGCTGGCGTACGGGCCGCTCGAGTTCGGGCAGGCCGTCATGGAGTGCGGCGTGACCGTGAACCAGAACCTGCTCACGGGCCCCAACACCCCCTTGACCGACCGTTCCACCACGTTCCGCATCCGCTCGACCGGCACGGCCGGGGCGGTGCGGACCGCGCTCGACGTCGTGGTCCGGCTGGAGAAGCCTCAGCCGGGCGAGCCGGTCGCCGCGCCGGGACGCATCATCCACTGGCGGGAGGAGTAGAAGATGGCGCAGCGGATCCTCGGCCTCGACCTCGGAGCGAGCGCGGTGAAGGCGGTGCTCCTCGAGAGCGCCTTCCGCACCTGCGCGGTCGTCGACACGGCGCGCGTGCCGCTCGAGCCTCATCTCCCCGAGCCGCCCTCTCCAGAGGGTGGAGAGGCGGGAGTTCCTGCGCGCACCCTCTCGATGCGCCACGCCGCCGCGGTGCGCGCCCTCCTCGACGCCCGGGGCTGGAGCTTCGACATGGCGGTCGTCGCGTTCCCCGGCGCGGGCGGCTCGACGACCCTCGTCACCCTCCCCTTCACCGACCTGCGGCGGATCGAGCAGACCATCGCGTTCGAGGTGGAGGGGCAGATCCCGTTCGACCTCGCGGACGTCTCGTGGGACTGGCAGCAGCTCGCGGTGCGCGACGGCAAGACCGAGCTCCTCGTCGCGGTCGTCCGCCAGGACGAGCTCGGCGCGTTGCTCGCGGCGCTCGGCGAGGTCGGGGTCGACCCGCGGACGGTCGTCCCGCCCGGGCCCGCCTACGCCGCGCTCCAGCTCGCCGGCGCGCTCGCCGCCGCCGTCCCCGTCCCCGTTCCCGAAGGCGCCGCCGCCCCGGTGCCCGGCGTGGTGGCGCCGCCCGCGGCGGAGGCGATCGTGGACGTCGGCGCGGAGCGGACGAGCGTCTCGATCCTCGCGGGCGAGGCCTGCGAGGCCGCCCGGACCTTCGCCTTCGGGTCCGGCCACCTCGCGCGCACGCTCGCGCGCGAGCTCGGCCTCTCGGAGGCGGAGGGCGCCGCGATCGTCGCCGCCGAGGCCGGCGGGCCCGCGCTCCCGGCCCCGCTCGACGAGCAGGCCCGCGATCCGCGCGTCGCCGAGGCTCTCGGGCGCGCCCTCGTCCCGCTCGTCCGCGAGCTGCGCGCGACGCTCCGCGCCTGGCGCGCGCGCGCCGGCCAGCGGCCGATCACGCGGCTCGCCCTCGCCGGCGACCTCGCCCGCCTCCCGCGCCTCTCGGATGCGCTCGCCCCCGAGGTCGAGGGGCCGGTCGCGCCGCTCGCGCTCGCGTCGCCCGCCTTCGACCGGATCCCGGCCGCCGAGGCGCCCGGGCTCGCCCTCGCGCTCGCGCTCGCGCTGCGCGGCCACCTCGGACCGCGCGCCGGGAGGCTGAACCTCCGCCGCGGCGCCCACGCGTTCACGCGCGACTTCGAGCACCTGAAGGGCAAGGTGGCGCGGCTCGGCATGTACGCCGCGGTCATCGTGGTGCTCGCGATCCTCTCCGCCGGGGTGAAGGCGTTCGCGCTCTCCCGCCAGGAGGCCGCGCTCGACCGGGCGCTCTGCGACGCCGAGACGAAGATCGTCGGGCGCTGCTACGCGAACTTCGAGGAGGCGCAGGCGGTGCTGCGCGGCCGCGGCACGCTGGGGGCTTCCCTCCCGCGCGTGTCGGCGGTCGACCTCTTCGCCGAGCTCGCCGAGAAGGTCCCGGAGGGCGTCCCGGTCCGGCTCGACCGGATCGAGATCACGAAGGACAATCTCCACCTGCAGGGGACGACGGACGCCGCGGAGAACGTGGACAAGCTCGCGGCGTCGCTCAAGGGGTCGCGCTGCTTCGCCGACGCGCGCTCCGGCGGCGCGCGGCGGCGCGGAAACGACGGCAAGTTCGAGTTCTCGGTGGACGCCAAGCTCACCTGCCTCGAGGCGGGGCGCGACGCGTCCGGGGAGAGGCGCTGATGGAGACCTGGAAGAAGCTGCGCGCCGACGCCGAGGCCTGGGTCGGCAAGCTCTCGCAGCGCGAGCGGCTCATGGTGACCGTCGCCGCGCTCGCGGTCGCGGTGTTCGCGATCTGGCTCGTGTCGCACGCGATCGGCTCGGGGATCTCCGCGCGCGAGGCGCGCATCGAGCAGAAGACGAAGGTGCTCTCGCAGGTGGGCAAGCTCGCCGAGGGGTACCGGCGGCGCGAGGCCGACAGGAAGGGGCTCGAGGCGAAGCTCAGGGGCTCGCCCGTCGCCCTCATGAGCCACATCTCCCAGACCGGGCGCCACGCTCGGCATCGCGGTGAACGACCTGCGCCCGACCACCACCCCCTCGGACATGGAGGGGCTCAGCGAGGAGTCGGTCGAGGTGAACCTCGCCCGCATCGAGCTCACGAAGCTCGCCGCGCTCCTCCAGTCGCTCGAGCGCGGCGCGGGCATCGTCAAGGTGCGCCGCCTCCGCGTGACGACGCGCAGCGACGATCCTGCGCTCGTGGACGCGACGCTCCTCGTCTCCACCTTCCAGCTCAAGACGACCTGACCGGGGCCGACATGAAGATCGACTGGAATCGCTGGCGCGACCCGGTGGCCTACGGGACCTTCGCCGTCCTCGCGTTCGTGCTCTCGCTGCGGCTCACCTTCCCGTCCGAGGCGGTGAAGGAGCGGCTCATCATGGAGGCCGGGCACCGCGGCTGGCAGATCGACGTCGAGGAGGTGTCGGCCGGCGGGCTCGTCGGGGTGCGCGCGCTCGGCCTCAAGCTCGAGACCGCCTCCGGCCTCGCCATCCCCATCGACGACCTCACCGTCTCGGTCCGGCTGCTCCCGCTCCTCGTCTTGCGGCGGAGTCTCTCGTTCGACGCCTCGCTGTACGACGGCCGCGTGCGCGGCACCGCCGACCTCTCGGGCGACGCCCGGAACGTGGTCCTCGACGTGTCGGGCGTGGACCTCGCCCGCGCGCTGCCGCTCCGCAAGGCGTCGGGGCTCGATCTCCTCGGGAAGCTCACGGGGAAGGCGGACGTCTCCTTCCCCGCCGCGCAGGATCAGCGGCCGACCGGCCGGGTGGACCTCGCCGTGGCGGAGGCGGGGATCGCGAGCGGGCAGCTCCCGGTGCCGGGGATGGCGACCGGGCTCTCGCTCCCGCGCGTCTCCCTCGGGCAGGTCGTCGCGGCGCTGAAGCTCGCCGACGGGAAGGCGACCTTCGAGAAGCTCGAGGCGACCGGTGGCGACGCGGACGTCCGGACCGACGGGCTCTACTTCGTCGTCCAGCCGCGGATGGAGTTCGCGCCGCTCTCCGGCAAGGCGAAGGTGAGGGTGAAGGACGCGTTCTGGTCGAAGAGCGGCACCCAGGGCTTCCAGGGGCTCGCCGAGGCGTCCCTCGCGCAGGCGAAGGGGAGCGACGGCTCCTGGAACTTCGCGGTGACCGGCTCGGTCGGCCACCCGCGGATGCAGCCGGCGACCGGCGCGCGCTAGAGTCGAGCCGGCTTACCTAGGACACCTTGAACCGGTCCACCCGCTCGGCGAGCGCGCGAGCGCCCGCGCCGAGCCGCTCCGACACCGCCGCGAGCCCCTCGACCGCGATGTCGTGCTCCCCCGCCGTCTGGGACACGTTCTGCAGCGCGTCGCGGACGCGCCGGGTGGCCGCGTCGTGGTTCTCCACGGCGCGACCGATGTCCGCGATCATGCGCTCGAGCTGGCCGAGGCTCCCGATCTGCCGCTTGCCGAGCCCGGAGTGGTCCTCGAGCGCGCGCGCGACCTGATCGGCCATCGCGCTCACGCCGCGCAGCACCGAGTGGACGGCGCCGACGCTCCGCCCGACGAGCTGGACCGCGCCCGTGACCGCGCGCGAGCCCTCCGCGACCGACTCGACGAGCCGCGAGACCTCGCCCGACGACTGGGCGTGGGCGTCGACCGCCATCCGGATCGCCATCGCGGTGTCGCGGCCATGGACGGTCGAGCGCTGGATCTTCGAGAGCGCCTCGAGCGAGTTGCGGGCGAGCTGGACGCCCTCGACCGCCAGCGCGTCGCCGCGATCGATGAGCGCGGCGGTCCCCTCCACGTCCTCGCGGACCGAGTGGATGATGTCGCCGATGGACTTGGTGGATCGCGCGATCTGCGCGGCGAGCTCGCGGATCTGGTCCGCCACGACCCCGAACGGCTTCCCGTGCTCCCCCGCCTGCGCCGCGATGATCGAGGCGTTCAGCGAGAGGAGGTTCGTCCGCCCGGCCACCTCCGAGATGAAGTCGACCACCTGATCGATGTCGTCCGAGCGGCGCCCGAGCACGGAGACGCGACGGTGCGCGTCGGCGACCGCGGCGCGCAGGCTCTCGATCCCGTGCACCGTCTCCTCGACGACGCCGCCCGCCCGCTCCGCCATGTCCGCGACGAGCTCGGCGGTCGCCTCGCTCTCGCTCGCCGCCCGCTCGAGCGTGGACATGGACGCCTTCACCGCCGACAGCGTGTTCCCCGCGTGCCCCGCGAGCGCCTCGAGGTGGCCGAGCCGCGCCTGGGCGTCGCTGCCGGCGGCGCCGAGCTGGTCCACGTCCTGCGTCGCCGCCTCCATGGCGCGCTCGAGCTCGGCGCCCTGCTTCGTCACCTCCTCGAACGCGCGCGCCATCTCGCCCATCGCGCGGTTCGTCGCGGCGACGTACTCCGAGAGCCCCCCGACGCCGCGCGAGACGAGCAGGACCGAGCCCTCCATCGCCTCGACCGCCCCCTGCACCACGACGACGCCGGCGTGCTCGTCCACCGCGCCGGCGCGGACCCGCTCGCCGATGGCGCCCGCCTCGCGGGCGCCGAGCGACACGGCGGTGCTCGCGCCCTGCACGTCGCCGACGAGCGCCTTGAGCCCCTGCGCCATGCGGCGGAAGTCCGCGGCGAGCTGCCCGATCTCGTCGCGCGACACCGACGGCGGGCTCGCGGTGAGATCGCCCGAGGCGATCCGGTCGGCGGCCCGCCCGAGCGTGCGGAACGGGGCGGTGATGGCCCGCGCCGCGACCCAGGCGAGCAGCGCGGTCGCGAGGTAGACGACGAGCGCCATCTTCACGATCGCGCCCATGAAGTCCGCCCGCCGCGTGCGGAGCGACTTCTCCGGGAGCCACGACGCCACCACCCCACCGCCCGGCGCGCGAGAGGTGAGGAGCCAGCCGTCGTCCAGCCTGAGCTCCCCGAGCGGCGCCCCGCGCGCGCGCTGGAACGGGACGTCGCCGGTCCCGAACCGCGCCACGATCCCGCCCCCCGGCCCGAGGAGCGCGGACGGCGCCGAGGTCACGAGCCAGACGTTCTCGGCGAGCTGCGGGTCGGCCTTCCCGGTGCTCGCGGAGATCGCGGCCTCCTGGGCGCGGGCGGCGGCGGCGACGTACTCGCGATCGACGTCCGCCCGGTACCGCACGTAGCCGGTCGAGGCGAAGAGGAGGACCCCGATCGTGTTGAGGCCGAAGCCGACCGCGAGGATCTTCCCCCGGACCGTGCCACGCACCCTCACGTCGCCGCGCGGGCCGACCGCCTCGACGACGTGCACCGCCGACGCGGCGGCGAGCGAGTACGCGAGCATCGCGGCGAGGATCGTCATCGCGAGCGCGACCGCCGCCGCCGCCATGGCGAGGTCGTCCGCGAGACCGCGGCGCCGGAGCGCCGCGACCATCACGGCCCCCGTGACGAGCGCGGCGGCGCCCACGAGCGCCGAGGAGCGGACCGGGAGCCGGTGCGCCCCGAGCGCGGCCGACGCCGCGGGCGCGTCCTCGAGCGAGCCCGAGGCGACGAGGGCCGCAGCGAGCGGGCGCAGCAGCGCGGCGACCGCCGTCGCGACGAACGCCCCCTCCAGCACGACCGCGACGAGCGTCGCGGTCTGCAGCAGCGCGGCCTGCGGCTCGGCGAGCGGGAACGCCGCCTCGAAGATCCACCACGTGACGAGGGCGCGCCCGACGATCAGCGCGAGGAGGGTCGCGAGCAGCCTTCCGACGAAGCGCATCGGCGCGGGAGTGTATCCCGGAGGCGGCCCCGAGGGGGTCCCCGGGCGACGTGACAAGTAGCGTCACGCAACGCCGTGATTCCCATGGGGAAATCGAAGAGCGACCTGCCTGCGGGTGCGTCGGGATCGGTGGAAAACCCCCTTTGATCAAGGGCTTCGCTTGAAAACGCCCATGGGGTCGTGATATCGGGTCCGACCATGCGCATCCGGCGGCTCGACATCGTCGGCTTCAAGTCCTTCATGGACAAGACCGTGGTGGCCTTCGACGACGGCGTGACCGGAGTGGTCGGGCCGAACGGCTGCGGCAAGTCCAACGTCGCCGACGCCATCCGCTGGGTCCTCGGAGAGCAGTCGGCGCGGCAGCTGCGCGGCCGGTCGATGGAGGACGTGATCTTCAACGGCTCGGAGTCGAAGCCGCCGCTGTCGATGGCGGAGGTCGTCCTCACCTTCGAGAACGACCGCCCGAGCGAGCTCCCGGTCCAGTTCCAGGGTTACTCGGAGATCACCGTCGGCCGCCGCCTCTTCCGCACCGGCGAGTCCGAGTACCTGGTGAACGGCGTGCAGGCGCGCCTGCTCGACGTGAACGACATCTTCTTCGGCTCGGGCATCGGCCGGACCGCCTACTCCATCATCGAGCAGGGCCGCATCGGCCAGATCGTCTCCGCGCGCCCGGAGGACCGGCGCGCGATCGTCGAGGAGGCGGCCGGGATCACGAAGTACAAGAAGCGGCGCGAGGCCGCCGAGCGGAAGATGGAGGCGACGCACCAGAACCTGACGCGCGTCGCGGACATCGTGCAGGAGCTCGGCAAGCAGCTCGAGAGCCTGAACCGCCAGGCCCGCAAGGCCGAGAAGTACAAGGCGCTGAAGGGGCAGATCCGCGAGCTCGAGCTGCGCGCGGCCGCCGCCCGCTTCCTCGAGATCACCGCCACGCGCCGCGCCGCCGAGGAGCGCCAGGCGACGCTCCGCGCGGAGGAGCTCGAGCTCGCCGCCCGCGTCGCGGAGCTCGACGGCGCGCTCGAGCAGGACCGCGCCCGGCTCACCGAGGGCGAGGCGCGCCTCGCGGCGCTGTCCGGGCGCGAGCACGAGCTCGAGAGCGCGCTGCGCGTCTCGGAGGTCTCGCAGGAGGCGGCCGCCCGCGAGGTGGAGCAGATCGCCGAGCGGACCCGGGCCCAGGCCGCCGAGGTCGAGACGCTGAAGGACCAGGCCGAGGCGCTCCTGCGCGAGCGGGAGGCGGTGCTGCGGCAGCGGGACGACCTCGTGTCGCTCGTCGCGGCCGACGAGGGCCGGCTCGCCGAAGCCGAGCTCGCGCTGCGCGAGGCCGGGCGCGAGCAGGGCTCGCTGCAGTCCGACGCGGACGGCGCTCGCGCCACCGCCGCCTCGGCGCAGTCGGAGGCCTCCGCCCACACGAGCCAGCTCGCGCAGCTCGAACGGCAGCGTCAGGACGTCCGCGCCCGCCTGCAGAAGAACCGGGGCGAGGCGGACGAGCTCGCCACCCGCGCCGGCCAGCTCGACGGCTCGCGGTCGAACCGGGTCGAGAAGCTCGGGCAGACCCGGCAGCTCAAGCTGCGGCTCGACGAGCAGCGTGGCGCGCAGGAGGAGCTGCTCGAGCGCACCCGCGCCGAGTTCATCCAGAACGAGGCGAAGCTCATCACCCTGCGCGAGGAGCTCGCCGAGAAGCGCTCGCGCCTCTCGTCGCTGCTCGAGATCGTCCGGAACTACGAGGGCTACGGCCGGGGCGTGCGCAGCCTCATGACGCGCGCCGGCCAGGGCGAGACCCGCGAGAGCGGCGTCTTCGGCCTGGTGGCGGACGTGGTGTCGACGCCGGCCGAGTACGAGACCGCCATCGAGGCGGTGCTCGGGGAGCGGCTCCAGTACGTCATCGTCGAGAGCCACTCGCAGGGGGTGGAGGCGATCGACTACCTCAAGACCGCGGCCGAGGGGCGCGCCTCGCTCATCCCCATCGCCCGCCTCCGCGGCGGCGACGACGCGGCGACGGGCGTGCCGAGCAACCACCCCGGCATCGTCGCCCCTTGCCTCGACGTGGTCCGGTTCGATCCGTCGTACGAGAAGGTGGTCCGCTTCCTGCTCGGGGACGCGCTCATCGTGCGCGACCTCCCCGCGGCGCTCGAGATCTGGCAGGAGCAGGGCGGCCACCGGACCCTCGTGACGCTCGACGGCGAGGTGCTCGACACCTACGGCGTCGTCACCGGCGGCCCGCTCGAGGGCGAGGGGCACGGCGCGCTGCAGCGCCGACGCGAGATGGCGGAGCTCGAGGACATCGTCCGCGGGTTCGAGGCCGAGTTCGCGCTCGCGACCGGCCGCCACCGGACCTTGCAGGCCCGCCTGCTCCAGCTCGAGGCGGCGCTCAAGGGGCTGGACCGCGACGGCCGCGAGAAGGAGCTCGCCCTCCTCGAGCAGGAGAAGGACCTCGCCCGGGTCGGCGAGGAGCTCGAGCGCGTCGCGGCGCGGATGGGCCAGCTCGAGATCGAGCGCGTCCAGCTCGACGAGGGGCTCGCGGCGCTGTCGCGCGAGGAGGAGGAGCACCGGCTCGCAGCGGCGACCGCCGGCGCGGAGCAGTCGCGCGCCGAGGAGCGCGCGCGCGGGGCGGTGGAGCGGCTCGAGTCGACGAAGGCCCGCGGCGACGCGCTCACCGCGGAGCTCATGAACCTCAAGGTGAAGGTGGCCGCCGACGCGGAGCGGCGCGAGTCGTTCGGCGCCTCGCTCCGGCGCATCGAGGACGCCCGCCGCGAGGTCGAGGACCGGCGCGGCCGGCTCTTCGCCGCGCTCTCCGAGGCGAACGCGCGGGCGGCCGAGCTGCGCGGCCGGATCGAGGGGACGAGCCTCGACCTCGGCCGGCTCGCCCAGGACCTCGCGCAGGTGCACGAGGAGCTGACGGGCGCCCGCGCGGCGCACGAGGCGCTCGCCGGCGGCTCCCGCGCGCGGGACGCCGAGGGCCGCGAGGTCCGCACCCGCGCCGAGGGCGTGCGCGCCAACGGTGCGGAGGCGGCGCTCACCGCGCGCGAGCAGGCGCTGGCGCTGTCGCACCTCGAGGAGCAGATCCGGGAGCGCTGCCAGGCGGAGCTCAAGTGGGAGGTGGCGCGGTTCCACCTCGAGCGGCCGCCGTCCGAGGAGGAGCGGCAGAAGCTCGAGGAGCTCAAGGGGCAGGCCGACCGGATGGGCGCGATCAACCTCACCGCGATCGAGGAGTACGACGAGCTCTCGAAGCGCCACGTCTTCATGAGCGAGCAGAAGAGCGACCTCGAGCTCTCCCTCGCCGACCTCAAGGCGGCGATCGTGAAGATCAACCGCGCGTCCCGCGAGCGGTTCCAGGAGACGTTCGACCGGGTGAACGAGAAGTTCCAGCAGGTCTTCCCGCGCCTGTTCAACGGCGGGCGCGCCGGCCTCGTCCTCACCGCGGCGGAGGGAGACGGCGAGCAGGGGGTCGAGATCTTCGCGCAGCCCCCGGGGAAGAAGCTGCAGAGCGTGAACCTGCTCTCCGGCGGCGAGAAGGCGCTCACCGCGGTGTCGCTCATCTTCGCCATCTTCCTCATCAAGCCGACGCCGTTCTGCCTCCTCGACGAGGTCGACGCGCCGCTCGACGACGCCAACGTCGGCCGCTACAACGACCTCGTGAAGGAGATGTCCCGCGCCTCGCAGTTCATCCTCATCACGCACAACAAGCGCACGATGGAGGTCGTCGACACGCTCTACGGCGTGACGATGGAGGAGCCGGGCGTCTCGAAGCTCGTGTCGGTGCGCCTCTCCGAGCGGACCCGCGAGGCAGCGGCGGCGTAGCCGGGGGACACTCGGCCCGGAGTCGCGTGCTCGGGCGCGCGCCGTCACCGCGATGAGTCCCCCTCCGCGCGCGAGGCGGCACGGGCGGACGTGCGCCGGCGGCTGCGCTTCTGCGCCCTCGACACACGACACACGGCGCCCGGTCGCGGCTTGGGCCGAGCCAGGGACGAGAGGCCCTCCCCCGGGCAGCGCCCGGGCGGAGACGTCCCGGGTCGGTCGCGGGCCCCTGGCGGCCAGTGGAGCCTCCGGAGCGCTCGCCACGTCGATCGTTGACCCACCGGGCTCTCGCCCCTATATCGTCACGCTTTCCCGGAGCCCCCTTGCACCCCGAAGCCCTCCCCCTCGCCCTCACCCTCACGGCGGACGATCCGATCGCCATCGCGGTCGTCGTCGCCGTCGTCCTGCTGCTCCTCTTCGCGGTCGCCGCGGTCGTCCGCCTGCTGCGCCGGCGCGGGCCACCGCCGCCACCGGCCCCGCCCGGGAAGGTCGGGCGCGGCGTGTCGCCCGCGCCGGAGGCGAAGCCCCGGCCCACCGCGGCGCCGCCCGCGCCACGACCCGCGCCGGCGCCCACGGCGCCCCCCGCTCCCGCCCCCTCCGCGGAGGAGGCCCGCCTCGCGCGCGAGGCCGAGGAGGCCCGGAAGAGGGAGGAGTACCGCGCACGGAAGGAGGCCGAGCGCGAGGAGAAGGAGCGCCGCCGCCAGGAGCGCGAAGAGGAGGAGCGGCGCGCCCGCGAGGCGGCGGAGCTCGCCGCCCGCGAGGCCGAGGAGGCGCGCCTCCGCGAGGAGGAGGAGCGGCGGCGCCGCGCGCAGGCGGAGGCGGGCCGCACGCTCGCCGCGGGGCTCGAGAAGACCCGCGGCGGCTTCATGGCCCGGCTGAACTCCCTCTTCGTGGGCGGCAAGCCGGTGGACGAGTCGGTGCTCGCGGAGCTCGAGGAAGTGCTCTTCACGGCCGACATCGGCGTGAAGACGGCGACGAAGCTCCTCGAGTCGGCCAGAGAGAAGGTGAAGCGCAAGGAGCTCGCCGACGCCGACCGCCTGAAGGGCGCGCTCCGCGAGGAGATCTCCCGGATCCTCGCGCTCGACGGCGCCGCGGACGGCGCCGGGCGCCCGCTCGTGGTGGGTGCGGCGCGGCCGTGGGTCGTCATGGTCGTGGGCGTGAACGGCTCCGGGAAGACCACCACCATCGGGAAGCTCGCGGCCAAGCTCAAGGCCTCCGGCCACTCCGTCCTGCTCGGCGCCGGCGACACCTTCCGGGCCGCCGCCGGGGAGCAGCTCGAGGTCTGGGCCGCGCGCGTCGGCGCGCCGGTCGTGCGCGGGAAGGAAGGCTCCGATCCCGCGAGCGTCTGCTTCGAGGCCGTCCAGCGCGGCGCCGCCGAGAAGGCCGACGTCGTCATCTGCGACACGGCCGGGCGGCTCCACACGAAGGCGCCGCTCATGGAGGAGCTGAAGAAGGTGAAGCGCGTCATCGGCAAGGCGGCCGAGGGGGCGCCGCACGAGGTGCTCCTCGTCCTCGACGCGACGAACGGGCAGAACGCGATCGCCCAGGCGCGGCAGTTCCACGAGTCGCTCGGGATCACCGGCATCGTCCTCACGAAGCTCGACGGGACCGCCAAGGGCGGCGTCGTCATCGGCATCTGCGACGAGCTCCGCATCCCGGTCCGCTACGTGGGCGTGGGCGAGACCGTCGCCGACCTGAAGCCGTTCGCCCCGAAGGAGTTCGTGGAGGCGCTGTTCCAGTGAGCGTCACGAGCCTGCCCTTCGCGGTCTACCTCTTCGACATCGACGGGACGCTCGTCTCGGCGGGGGGCGCCGGCCGGCGCGCCTTCGAGCGGGCCGTCTCGGAGCACTGCGGCGAGGTGAGCGGCGCGCTGTCGGGGCTCCGGCTCGACGGGATGACGGACCGGCTCATCGTGCGCGAGGCGCTGCGGCTCCTCGGACGGCGGTTCGAGGAGGCGTTCTGCGACGCGCTGCTCGCCCGCTACGTGATGCACCTCGAGACCGAGATCCACGGGCAGGGGTACGCGGTCCTGCCCGGAGTGGTGGACGCGCTCGAGGCGCTCCGGGCGCGCGGCGCGCTCGTCGCGCTGTGCACGGGGAACGTCGTGGAGGGCGCGCGGCTGAAGCTCGCGCGCGGCGGGCTCGACCGGTACTTCGAGTGGGGCGCGTCCGCGGTGTGCGGCTTCGCGTCGGACGGCGAGGACCGCGAGCACGTCGTCCGCGCCGCGCTGCGGCGGGCGTCCGAGCGGCTCGGGCGCGCCGTCGCCCCGCGGGAGGCGCTCGTCATCGGGGACACCCCGCGGGACGTCGTCGCGGCTCACGCGGTCGGGATCCCGGTCCTCGGGGTCGCGACCGGGCGCTACACCGAGGCGGAGCTGCGAGCGGCAGGCGCCGAGCACGCCGTCGCGACGCTCACCGAAGACCGGCGCGCAGCGCGTCCTCTTCGGGTGACCCGCCAGCGGACCGGGCTTGACCCGCCGCGCGGCCGCGGGCTACTCAACGGCCATGCCGCGCTCGAACCCTCCGATGCCGGACGACCTCGCCGCGGAGTTGCCGCCCATCGAGGGCCCGCGCGTCCGTGCGCTCCTCGCCGGCCCCGACGCCACCTCCCAGATCCAGGCCTGCTTCGAGGGCGCGCCAGACTACTTCGCGCGCACCGAGGGCGGCCCCCCCGGAGCGGACGCCGCCGCGCGGCTCCTCGCCGACGCGGAGGGCGACGACCTGCGGCGCGTCTACACCCTCGTTCCAGGTCGTGGGTGGACCGGCAGTCGGCGTCCTCGACCTGTACCTCCACCACCCGGAGCCGTTCGTCGCCCACGTCGCGCTCCTGCTCTTCCGCGAGTCGTGTCAGGGACTCGGCTACGGAAAGGAGACGACCGCCGCGCTCGAGGACGTCCTCGTCCGGGCGGGGTACCGCACGCTGCGACTCTCGGTGGGCGACGAGAACCCCGAGGCGCGCGCCTTCTGGCAGCGGATCGGCTTCGCCGAGGTCGGTCGGCTCGACCGGGGCGTCACCGTCTACGAGAAGCTGCTCGGCTGATCGCTCGCCGGGCGCCCGTCGCGCCTTCGACGATCCGTCCGGGGGCCGCCCCACGCCATCGTGTCACCAGGAGTCGCGCTCCCGCATCCTTCCGTCGAACGGAGGATGCCATGAAGACGCGTACCCTCGCCTTTCTCGCCCCGCTCGCTCTCCTCGCCTGCCTCGGCGGGCCGAAGGGCGTGCAGACCGACTCCGCCGTGAAGACGCAGCGGTCGCACGAGGCGTGGGAGACGCAGACCGACGACAACGCCACCCGGATGATCGAGGAGGGGCGCAAGATCTTCCGCACCGACACGTTCGGCAGCGAGGCGTTCTGGGGCGGCCAGCTCCGGCTCCACCAGGCGATCGCCGGCGAGAAGAACGGGGGCGTGGGCCCGGGCCTCACCGCGCGCCAGGCCCTCCAGCTCGGGCTGAAGGTGGACGTCGGCGCCGTCCCCGGCGTGATGGGCCAGGCGATCAAGGCGGGGACGGCGAACCTCGACGATCCGAAGACGACGCTCGCGCTGCTCAAGGCCCACGCCGTCGTCGGCGTGCGCGCCCGGTTCGAGGGCGACCAGATCCAGGCGATCGGGATCACCTGCGCGCTCTGCCACTCGACCGTGGACGACTCGTTCGCGAAGGGCATCGGCCGTCCGCTCGACGGGTGGCCGAACCGCGACCTCGACGTCGGCGCCATCGTCGCGACCGCGCCGACGCTCGCGCCGTACGCGAAGCTCCTCGGCGTCGACGAGGACACCGTCCGCAAGGTGCTGAAGAGCTGGGGGCCGGGCAAGTACGACGCCGAGCTGGACCAGGACGGGAAGGCGTTCCGCCCGGACGGCAAGCCGGCCGCGACGCTGCTCCCGGCCGCCTTCGGCCTCGCCGGCGTGAACCTGCACACCTACACGGGCTGGGGCTCGGTCACCTACTGGAACGCGTACGTCGCGAACACCCAGATGCACGGACAGGGGCGGTTCTTCGACCCTCGGCTCAAGGACGCGAAACGGTTCCCGATCGTTCCGAAGAGCGGGTTCGACGACGTCCGCGCGAAGGACGACCTCATCACCCCGAAGCTCGCGGCGCTCCACTTCTACCAGCTCGCCATCCCTGCGCCGCGCCCGCCGAAGGACTCCTACGACGCGAGCGCCGCCGAGCGCGGGCGCGCGATCTTCGACGGGAAGGCGAAGTGCGCGACGTGTCACGTGCCGCCGCTGTTCACCGAGCCGGGCTGGTCGATGCACACCGCCGAGGAGCTCGGCATCGACGACTTCCAGGCGAGCCGCTCCCCGGACCACCGTTTCTACCGGACGACGCCGCTCAGCGGCCTCTTCACCCGCGCGAAGGGCGGCTTCTACCACGACGGCCGGTTCGAGAACCTCGACGCGGTGGTCGACCACTACGCCCGCGTCCTGAAGCTCGAGCTCACCCCCGCGGAGCGGGCGGACCTCGTGCAGTATTTGAAGTCGCTCTGAGCCGCGCAGGCGGGCATCCTGCGCGCGAGCCCGGCAAGGCGCAGGAGGCCGTCGCCGAGGCGGGCGCACGACGAGCGAGCAGCGCCGGCGCACTCACCAGCGCCGCTCTGCGCGGCTCGAAGACGGGAGGAGCGACGAGATCTACTGCGCAGCGAGGCCACGAGACCAGCACTGGGCGCGGCGAAGCCGCGCTCCGCATCGGCGGGCCCGCGCAGCGGGGAGGGGTCCGCCCGGCGCAGCGGGAATCCTGCGCGCGAGCCCGGCAAGGCGCAGGAGGCCGTCGCCGAGGCGGGCGCACGAGGAGCGAGCAGCGCAGGCGTACTTTTTCGTACGCCGAGCAGCGCAGCGAGCGAGTCCGCCCGCCGCAGGCAGGGATCCTGCGCCGAGAAAGCTACTCGGGGGAGGGCTGAGGGACAGGAGCCCTCGACCAGCGCAGCACCGTCCCGCGCACCCCTTCGTACACGCTCGAGAGGCCGACGTAGGCGAAGCCGGCCTGGAACAGGATGAGGAACGGCAGCGAGTAGTAGACCTCTCGCTCGACGAGGTAGACGACGCCGTAGGTCATGTAGGCCGCGAGCGCGAGCTCCACGAGCGGCTGGAACGACAGGGCCGCCTTGTAGCGCTTGCGCGCGACCGACTCGCCCGCGCTCTTCACGCCGTGCTTGGGCGTGCGGGTGAAGCCGGTCTCGTACCCCATGAGCGCCTCGACCACGGCGCGTGCCTGGTTCACCGACAGGCCGATCCCGAGCGCCATCACGAGGGGCAGGTACTTCACCCGCTCCCACCAGGTGCGCCCCTGCTCCGCCTGGCTGCCCGCGTAGAACATCACGACGCTGAAGCTCGCCGCCGCGAAGAAGGGGATGTCGAGGAGGAGCACCTCGTACCAGCCGTGCGACACGCGCACCACCACCGTGATCGGCAGGAGGATGGCGAGCGGGATCATGAGCAGGTAGGCGATGTTCGCGGTGAGGTGGAAGAACGCCTCGCGCCGGACCGCCTTCGGGAGCTCCGCCTTGCGGATGAGCGGCCACAGCTTGAGCGCGGTCTGGATCGACCCCTTCGCCCAGCGGTGCTGCTGGCTCTTGAAGGAGTTCATCTCCACCGGCACCTCGGCCGGCGTGACGAGGTCGGTCAGGTAGACGAACCGCCAGCCCTTCAGCTGCGTCCGGTACGACAGGTCGAGGTCCTCGGTCAGCGTGTCGTGCTGCCAGCCGCCGCCGTCCTCGATCGCGGTCCGCCGCCAGATGCCGGCGGTGCCGTTGAAGTTGAAGAAACGCCCCGAGCGGTTGCGGGCGGTGTGCTCGATCACGAAGTGACCGTCGAGCAGGATCGCCTGCGCCTGCGTGAGGATCGAGTAGTCGCGGTTCAGGTGGCCCCAGCGCGCCTGCACCATCGCGATGCCGTCGTCGGTGAAGAAGTCGACGGTCCGGCGCAGGAAGTCCGCCTCCGGGATGAAGTCCGCGTCGAACACCGCGACGAGCTCGCCCTTCGCGAGCGTCAGCCCGTGCTCGAGCGCGCCGGCCTTGAAGCCCTTGCGGTTCGTGCGGTGCACGTACGAGATGTCGAGCCCGACCGCGCGGAACCGGTCCACGCAGGCGCGGGCGATCCCCTGCGTCTCGTCGGTCGAGTCGTCGAGGACCTGGATCTCGAGGAGGTCGCGCGGATAGTCGAGCTTCGCGACCGCGCCGATGAGCCGCTCGGTCACGTACAGCTCGTTGAAGATCGGCAGCTGCACCGTCACGCGCGGCAGCACCTCGAAGCGCGCCTTCGGCGTCGGCAGCCGGTACTTGTGCCGGTGGTACAGGTACGCCATCGCGTACCGATGCGAGCCGTACACGGACAGGACGAGGAGGAGAAGCGCGTAGGCGGCGACGACGGAAAGCTCGAGAGCGCTCATCTTTTCGAGAGGGTCCGCGGGGTGAAGATGCCCCCTTGGCGGGACCCGCGAAATCGCGGCGGACTATATCGGCACGGTCGGGGAAGTCAACGACGCGTGGCGCGCTGCGGCGTGAGCACACGGACGCCCACATGCGCGCGTGCGCGCAGTCATTCCTTCTTCGCGGCGACCCCGCGCGGAGCCTCGATCGACGCCTTGAAGATGTCGACCGCCCGGAGGTAGTCGAGCGCGGTCCGGAGCTGGTGGTCGTCCGGCGTGTGGCCGACGACGACCGGCGCGGGCGCGTCGTTCTTGAGGTGCCGCTTCAGCTCGCGCTCCCCGGTCTGCGCCTCCTCGGCGCGCGGCGGCGCGACGTCCGCGACGACGACGTCGGGCGTGATCCCGCGCTCCTGGATGGAGCGGTTCTTCGGGGTGTAGTAGCGGGCCACCGTGAGCTTCAGCCCGGAGCCGTCCTCGAGCTCGATGATGGTCTGGACCGACCCCTTGCCGAAGGAGGAGGTCCCCATGATCACCGCGCGCCCGTGGTCCTGGAGCGCGCCCGCCACGATCTCGCTCGCGCTCGCCGTCCCCTTGTTGACGAGCACGATGAGCGGGTACGCGGGCTCGGTGTCCTTCTCTCGCGCGCGCTCGACCTCGAGGTTCCGGCGGCCGCGGCCGGCGGTCGTCACGATGATCCCGCTCGAGAGGAACACGTCCGAGACGCGGACCGCCTGGTCGAGCAGGCCGCCGGGGTTGTTGCGCAGGTCGAGGACGAGGCCTCGGATCTGCCCGCCGAGCTGCGCGCGCGCGTCGTCGAGCGCCTTGAGGAGGTTCTTGTCCGTGCGCTCCTGGAACGTCCGGACCCGCACGTAGGCGTAGCGCCGGTCCGCGTCGAGCACCTTCAGGTCCACGCTCTGCGTCCGGATCCGGTCGCGCACGAGGACGAGCTTCTGCGGCGTGGTGAACCCCTCGCGCATGATCTCGAGGGTCACCTTGGTGCCCGCGGCGCCCTTCATGCGCCGGGTCGCCTCTCCGAGGGTCATCTCCTTCGTGGACACCGCGTCGATCGAGAGGACGCGGTCCCCGGGACGGATGCCTGCGCGCTCGCCGGGCGACTCGACCACGGGCGAGATCACCGTCACCTCGCCGTCCTGGAGGGTCAGCTCGAGCCCGAGCCCGTCGAACTCGCCGGTCGTGTCGTCCCGCATCTGGCGGTACACGTCCGGGCGCATGAAGACCGAGTGAGGGTCGAGCCGCGACATCATCCCGTCGATGGCTCCGTAGACGAGCTCCTTCTCCTCCACCTCCTCGACGTAGCTGTTCTCGACGTGCGCGAGCACGTCGGAGAAGACGTCGAGTGGCCGGTACGGCTGGGCGGCGGCGCGGCGAGCGGCGGTGGCGACGTGGTCCACGCCGAGCCCGGCGAAGAACGTCACGGCGAGGACGGCGACGAGGGCGAGGCGCGCGAGGCGGCGGGAGCTTCGCATCGCGTGGATGATAGCAGGCTTCAACTTGGACTTGCTGGACTTGGACCTGGTCCTGGACTTGGACCTGGTCCTGGACTTGGACCTGCGATCGGTCGAGGTCGAGGTCGAGGTCGAGGTCGAAGACCACGACCACGTCCAGGTCCACGTCCACGTCCACGTTCGACCTGCGTGCCCGCGCCTATTGCCCTACCCACGGGCGCGGGTCGACGGGCCGGCCCTTCTCGCGCACCTCGAAGTAGAGGTAGGCCCCCTTGAGCGACCCGGAGTCCCCGACGGTGCCGAGGGCGTCCCCCGCGTCCACCTCCTCGCCCATGGCGGTCTGCATGCTCGCGAGGTGGGCGACGAGGGTGTGATAGCCGTCGCCGTGGTCCACGATGACGAGGTTGCCGTACCCCTTGAACCAGCCGGCGTGGACGACGCGCCCGGGGGCGACCGCGCGGACGGGCGCGCCAGCGGGCGCCCCGACGTCGACCCCGTTCTGCACCGTGACGGTGTTGAACTTCGGGTTCACGACCTTGCCGAACCCGACGGTGATCGGGCCTCGGGCGGGGAGCGGGAGGGTCCCCTTCCGCCGAGCGAACCCGCCCGGGCCGGAGAGCCCCGCGCGCGGCGGAGGCAGCGTCGCGACGAAGTCGGCGAGCTTCCGCGCCTGCGCCCCCGCCTCGACGGCGGCGCGCTCGTGGAAGACGCGCGCTCCGCGGAGGGCCTGCAGCAGCGTCTCGCGCTCCTCCCGCCGCGCCTCCGCTTGCGCACGGTGGTCGTCCACCTCGAGGGCGAGGACTTGCAGCCGACCCGCCTCGAGCTCGCGGTCGGCGCGCGCAGCCTCCCGCTCCCCGAGCGCCGACCTCGCCTCCCCGAGGAGCGAGAGGTCGCGCCCGAGGATCCGGTCGACGAGGTAGCGCCGCTTCACGAGATCCGCGAGGGAGCGGGAGGCGAGCAGGATCTGGAGCTCGCCCGCGCGGCCCATCCGGGCGCGGGCGAGGAGCCGGGGCCGCAGCTCGGCGAGCTTCGCCGTCATGCGCGCCTGGGCCTGCGACTCGGCGTCGCGCGCGCGGTGCAGGCGGGCCTCGGCGTCGGCGCGCTCGGCCTCGACCCGCTTCCACTCCGCGCGGGCCTCCGCGAGGGCCGTCTCGGCCTCGGCGAGCGTGTCGAGGATCGAGCGCTCCTGCTGCCCGAGCATCCGCGCCGCGGTCTCCTCGGCGCGGCGCCGCGCCTCGAGCGCGTCGAGCTGCGCTCGCGCGTTCCCGGCGGCGAGGACGGCGGCGAGGAGGAGCGCGCCGGGCACCTGGCTCAGTCCCCCTGGAAGCGGCGCAGCGTGCGGGCGACGGAGAGCGCGCTCCCGAGGAGCCCGACCGCGCCGCCCGCGAGGACCAGCCCGGCGAGGAGCGGCGGCGGCAGCGTGTCGCCGAGCCGGAGCCCCCCGGCGACGGCGAGCGTCGCCGCGAGCCGAGGCACGACGAGCGCGTGCAGCGCGACGAGCGCGCCGACGGCGACGCCGGCCCCCATGAGCCCCTGCAGGAACCCCTCGATGAGGAACGGGGCGGAGACGAACGCGTCCGTCGCCCCGACGAGCTTCATGATCTCGATCTCGTCGCGCCGCGCGAACACCGCGAGCCGCAGCGTGTTGGAGACGAGCACCGCCGTCGCGACCGCGAGCGCGGCGAAGAGCACGAGCGACGCGAGCTTCGCGCGCCGGACGAGCCGCTCGAGCGTCTCGAGCCAGGCGTTGCCGTAGTCCACCTCCACGGCGCCGGGGACGCCGGCGCGCAGCCGCCCGGCGAGCTCGCGTGCGCCGTCGAGCGAGATCCCGGGCGCGCGCACCCCCACCGCGTCCGGCAGCGCGCCTGCCCCGACCCCCTCGAGCACGCGGGCCTGATCGCCGAGGTCGTCCTGCAGCCGCCGCAGCGCCGTCGCCGCGGGGACCGCCTCGACCGGCCGCCCGGGCGCGAGCGCGCGCGCCGCCCGCGCGGCCGCCGCGAGGTCCGACCCGGGCGCGAGGTAGACGGACAGCTCGACCTCGCCCGCCCACGCCTGGAGGAGCCGCTCGGAGCCGCCGAGCACCGCCGCGAACAGGCCGGTCGCGAAGACCGCCACGAAGATGGTCGCGGTCCCGACGAGCGCGACGTAGGGGCCGCGCGCCATGGCGCCGAGGGCGCGCCGGGTGGTGTGGATCGGGCGGAACTTCATGGCGAGGCGCGGCGAATCGAGTCGCCGTCCGAGAGCAGCCGCCCCCGCTCGAGGACGACGACGCGCTTCTTGTACCGCTCGAGGAGCGAGCGGTCGTGGGTGGCGACGACGACGGTCGTGCCGCGGGCGTTCGCGGCGTACAGGAGGTCCATCACCTCGAGCGTCCGCTCCGCGTCGAGGTTGCCGGTCGGCTCGTCCGCGAGGAGGAGCGCGGGCTCGGCCGCGAGCGCGCGCGCCACCGCGACGCGCTGCTGCTCCCCGCCCGAGAGCGACGCGGGGAACTTGTCGCCGCGGTGCTCGAGGCCGACCGAGCGCAGCAGCACCTTCACCTTCCGGCGGATGTCCTTCTCCGGGAGGGCGCGCACCTCGAGCGGAAGCGCGACGTTCTCCGCGACGGTGCGGAGCGGCAGGAGCTTGAAGTTCTGGAAGACGACCCCGATGTTCCGCCGCACGTAGGGGATCGCCGACGCGCGGATCTTCGCGACGTTCTTCCCGAACAGGAGCAGCTGCCCGCTCGACGCGGCCTCCTCGCAGAAGATGAGCTTCAGCAGCGTCGACTTGCCCGCGCCCGAGGCGCCGGTGAGGAAGACGAACTCGCCCTTGTCGATCTCGAGGGACACGTCCTGGAGCGCCGGGCCGTCTCCCGGGTACTCCTTCGTGACGTGGAAGAGCTGGATCACGCGCGCGACCGGCTACTTCCGCTCGCCGAGATCCTCCGCGAGGTACGAGAGGATCACCTCGTCGAGGCTCTTCTCGCTGATGAGGTCCTCGCCGAAGAGCGTCTCCGCGCCGTCGTTGCGGAGCACCGGCGTGGGCTCCTGGCGCGCGGCGAGCACCTCGGGCGGGAGCTCGTCCGAGCTCGACATCGAGACGCCCGCCTTCATCTCGACCTTGCGGCCGTCGGCGTGGATCTGCCCGGGCTGGTACGACTGCGCCTGCTGGGCGTACGCGGTGTCGATGTCGTCGTACACACCGTTGATGAGGTTGCGCAGCATCTCCTTGTGCTGCTCCTCCATGAGCTCGCGGACGACCTGGGTCAGGTTCTCGGCCCCGACGATGTCCGCGTAGGAGGTCTTCTTCGAGGCGAGGATGTTCCCGCCCACGAAGAGGTGCGTGATGATGTGGGGGTTCTCCAGCCCCGAGTCCTCGGTCTGGATGTGGTACGCCTTCCCCTTGTGCTTGATGTTGTGGTTGAAGCCCACAACCATCTTCTTCGCTTCGACGCCCATCACCCCGCGAATCTACCGGATCTGCGGGCGCGCTGCGAGCGAAGGGCGGTCCGACGCGCGGGCAGCGAACCGCCCGCGCGGAGCGAGCACCCCCGCCTAGACGTCCACGTGCTCGGCGGACGTCACCGGGCGGCCGAGGAAGCGTCCGGCGACGGCGAGGAACCGCTCCGGCGCGTCCGTCACGAAGAAGCGGTGCTCCGCCACGCGCGCGGCGCCCGCTCCGAACCGCTCGCGGACCTCCGCGGCCACCGCCGCCGCGCTGTCCACGAGCGTGACGCCGGGCATGGCCCGCGCGATGGCCGCGGCGAGGAGCGGGTAGTGCGTGCAGCCGAGGACGAGCGTGTCGACGCCGGCCTCGCGCACCGGCGCGAGGTAGCGGGCCACCACGCCGCGTACGACCTCGTCGTCGGGATCGGTCCAGCCCTCCTCCGCGAGCGGCACGAAGAGCGGGCAGGCGCGCGCGGTCACCACCGCGTCCGGGCGCTCGCGCCGGAGCGCGGCCTGGTAGGCGCCGCTCGAGATGGTGCCCTGCGTGCCGATGACGCCGATCCGGCCCGTGCGCGACGCGCGCGCCGCGACCAGCGCGCCGGGCTCCACGACGCCGAGCACCGGCACGGAGAGCTCGGCGCGGAGCGCCGGGAGCGCCACCGCCGACGCGGTGTTGCACGCGACGACGAGCACGTCGATCCCGTGGCGCGCGATGAAGCGCGCGTTCCGGAGCGAGTACTGGGTGACGGTCTCCGCCGACTTCGTGCCGTAGGGCACGCGGGCGGTGTCGCCGAGGTAGAGGGTGTCGGCGGCGGGGAGCGCGTCGAGGACGGCGCGCTGCACCGTGAGGCCGCCGACGCCGGAGTCGAAGATGCCGATGCGGGACACGGCGCGGGAGTGTACTCCGGCCTCTCGGCGCGCGCTCGCCCGCTCGAGCGCCGAGCGGGCGGGCCGGCGAGGCGGCCGGCGCGCGCGGGCGCGGGCCCGAGGCCGCCGCGCCTGCGGGGCGCCCGTACGTCAGTCGCGCACGCAGGAGCCGGTGGCGTTCACGTCGAGGCGCACGGGCACCGAGGTGTTGCCGGCGACGCTGAAGGTGCGGTTCGTGCAGTCGGCGGACTCCACGGCGCCGCCCGCGCTCCGCTCCTCCATCCAGCGCAGCGAGTAGGTGCCGAGAGCCAGCTCGAGCGGCGGGAGATCGCCGCAGGTGAACGCGGTCGCGGCAGAGTTGGCGAGCACCACCCCGGCCAGGTTCGCCGTCTCGTCGAAGATCGAGAGCCAGAGCTGCGGGCCGGCGCACGCCGCCCCGGTGAGCAGCGTCGGGCCGTCGTAGAACTGGTAGGCGAGGGTGACGTCCGCGGCCGCGGGCAGGGTGGCGACCTGGAGGGCGCCACACCCGGACGCGCTGAGGGTCCGCTCGTCGCGGAACAGGATGTTCTCGTTCCCATCGAGCCCCTCCACCGTGAGGACGTAGCTGCCTCCCTCGACCCCGCGGACCGTGACGCCGTAGTCGTTGCAGTTGAAGTGGCCGTCCGCGACCGGGCCCGAGACCGGGCCGATGACCTGTGCCCCGTCCAGGAAGACGTCGACGTACGCGACGCCGGCGGTGCCGCAGGCGACGTTCGAGCCCTCGGCGGGGCCGGTGAAGCCACTCCAGGTCACGTCGACGTCGCGGGTGTTGCACCCGTCGTCCACGAAGATGCACCCGGTTCCGAGGACGGCGGCGGCGAGGATGAGAGCGAGGCGCTTCATGTGATCTCCTTCACGGGTCGCTGGTGGGCCCGCGCTGGGGGCCGCTCGGGGATTGAGCAACCGGTGTGCCACGCTGGATGACGGATCTCATTGGTTAATATTCGCCGCCCGGCCGGGGAACCGGTGAGGGGGTGGCACGGTCGTCGTCGCGCCGCCACACTTCGGCCGCGGCCGGTTGCCGCTCCCGGGGTGCGACATGTGGGGAACCGAAAGGCGGAACGAACCGCCCGCCCGTGCGTTCTAATCCCCGTGCACCCACCCGTGCTAAGACAGCGGTCTTCCCTGCCCACGCCATGATGATTCCAGCGGTTCTCCCTTCGGCCATCCCCCTCGCCGCCGCAGGCGGCGACGGGCTCGACTACCTCGAGATCGCGAGGAACTCGGGCCCCATCGGGATCGGCGTCCTCCTGCTCCTCCTCGGCGCCTCCGCCGTCTCCTGGGCGATCATCCTGAAGAAGCTGCGGCAGATCCGCCGCGCGCAGGACGAGTCGGTGAAGTTCCTCGAGGCGTTCTGGCAGTCGAAGCGGCTCGATGCCATCTACCAGACGGCCGAGTCGCTCGGCGCGTCGCCGATCAGCCAGGTGTTCCGGGCCGGCTACGTGGAGCTCTCGAAGGTCACCGCCCAGCAGAAGGAGACGGAGGGCGGGATGCACGAGGAGCTCGGCGGCATCGAGAACGTCGAGCGGGCGCTGAAGCGCGCCGCCGCCTCGGAGGTGACCCACCTCGAGTCGCTCGTCCCGTTCCTCGGCACCACCGCGAGCGCGGCTCCCTTCGTCGGCCTCTTCGGGACGGTCTGGGGGATCATGCGCGCCTTCCACGACATCTACCGGATGGGGAACGCGAACCTCGCGACGGTCGCGCGCCCGATCTCGGAGGCGCTCATCGCGACGGCGGTCGGCCTGTTCGCCGCGATCCCGGCGGTGGTGGCCTACAACTTCTTCGTCTCGAAGATCCGGGTCCTCGACTCCGAGATGACGAACTTCTCGAACGACTTCCTGAACATCGTCCGGCGCCACTTCTTCAGCGGCAGGGGTTGAGCGATGGCCGCCTTCGGCGGCTCCGGCCGCCAGTCCCTCACCGAGATCAACGTCACGCCGCTCGTCGACGTGATGCTCGTCCTGCTCATCATCTTCATGGTGACCGCGCCGCTCATCCAGCAGGGCGTCGAGGTCAAGCTGCCGGAGGCCCACGCCAAGGCGATCGACGCGGAGGAGCAGAAGCTCGTGCTCTCCGTCCGGGCCGACCGGGCGATCTTCCTCGGCGCCGGCGAGGACGCCGCGCGCATCCCGTTCGAGCGGCTCGAGGAGAAGCTGCGGGCGAACGTGCGCGCCATGAAGGAGCGCGAGCTCTACCTCATGGCGGATCGCACGCTCCCCTACGGCTTCGTCGTCGAGGTGATGGCGACCGTGCAGCGGGCGGGCGTCGTGAACCTCGGGATGATCACGAACCCCGCGCCCGAGCGGATCCGCGAGGCGAAGGGGGACGGGCGGTAGATGGCGCTCCCCGTCGCGAGCGCGCTCTCCCGCCGCGACCGGCTCTGGCCGGCGCTGAGCGCCTCCGCCGCGGGCCACGTCCTGCTCATCGTCTGGGCGCTCGCGCGCACCACCGCCCCGCCGATCGATCTCGAGCAGAAGGCCATCGTCGCGAAGCTCGTGCGGCTCGGGGAGAAGAAGCCCGAGCAGTGGCTGCCGCGCAAGGAGGCGGCGCCGGCCCCCGCGCCCGCCCCACCCGCCTCCGTCGCGGTGCCCGTCCCGGCCGCGCAGGCCGCCCCGCGCCCGGCCGCGACGAAGCCCGGGCCGAAGCCGCCCCCCGCGGTCGCCGCCGCGCCGGCGCCCGCCGCGTCGGGCGGGAGACCGGGGGGGACGAGCCTCGCGTCGATCCTCTCGAAGGTGCAGCGGCAGGAGGACGACCGTCGCTACGGCGATCCCTCCGGCGACGCGGCCGGCGAGTCGGAGTCGGGCTCGGACGGGGACCGCTACCTCGGGGCGGTGGTGCAACAGCTCAAGCGAAACTACGACGTCCCGAAGACGATTCCGCCGCAGGACCTCTTGAACCTCAAGGCCACCGTCATCCTCCGGATCGATCCCGCCGGGCGCATTGCCGGACACGAGTTCGAGCGCCGCTCGGGGAACGCGGCGTACGACGCCGCCCTCGAGCGCGCCATCGCCCGCACGCAGCTCCCGCCGCCGCCGCCCGCGCTCCGCGACCACTATGGCCGGACCGGGCTCGGCGTGAACTTCCACCTCTGACCGGAGTCCCCCGTGAACCGCACCCTCCTCGCCGCCGCGCTCGCCTTCGCCGCGCCCGCGCTCGCGCTCGCCGCGGACCGGACCTACGTGGACGTCGGCGCGCCGAACTTCCAGCCGCTCCCGATCGCGATCGCCGAGTTCCAGGGCGAGGGCGACGCGCGCGCGGCGCAGGAGGTCGCGGAGGTGGTCCGGGCGGACCTCGCGATGTCCGGCCTCTTCGACGTGCTCGACCCGAAGGGCTTCCTCGCCGACCCGGGCGAGGGGTTCGCCGCCTCGTCGATCCGCTTCACGCGCTGGTCGGACGTCGGGGCGGAGGGGCTCGTGCGCGCGCGCGTGAGGCGCGAGGGACCCGACGCGATCGCGGACCTCCACATCTACGAGGTCCGCGCCGGGCGCGAGTCGCTCGCGACCACCGTCCGCGCGCCCTCCGCGAGCCCGCGCGCGCTCGGGCACCGGGTGGCGGACGAGGTCGTCCGCCTCTTCACGCGGGAGCCCGGCGCCTTCTCCACGCAGATCGCGGCGATCCGCAAGGCGCGCGGGCTGTTCGAGCTCGTCCTGTTCGACGCCGACGGCCGGAATCCGAGGGTCCTCCTGTCCGAGCGGTCCATCCTCCTCACCCCGTCGTGGCGCCCGGACGGGAAGGAGCTCCTCCTCACGAGCTATCGCGGTGGCCGTCCCGAGATCTGGAGCCTGCGCCTGTCGGACGGCGCCTTCCGCCGGATCGGCGGCGTCACGAACGCGATGGGCGGCGTCTACTCGCCGGACGGGAAGCAGATCGCGTTCACCGCGACGGAGGGCGGCAACAGCGACGTGTGGGTCATGGCCGCCGACGGCAGCGGCGCCCGCCGGCTCACGAAGGAGTCCGCCCTCGACCTCTCCCCCACCTGGTCCCCCGACGGGAAGCGGCTGGCGTTCGTCTCCGATCGGGCAGGCACCCCGCAGCTCTACCTCATGAACGCGGACGGCTCGGGCGTGCGCCGGCTCACCTTCCAGGGCAACTACAACCAGACCCCGCAGTGGAGCCCCCGCGGCGACCTCGTCGCCTTCACCGCGCGCGACGAGCGCAAGGTCTTCGACGTGTTCGTCGTCTCGACCGACACCGGCCGCATCGACCGGCTCACGCAGGACCAGGGCCGCACGAACGAGGAGCCCACCTGGGCACCGAACGGCCGCCTCCTCGCGTTCCGGTCCGACCGCAAGGGCGCGGCCCAGCTCGTCGTCTCGGATCCGAAGGGAGACCGGCAGACGCCGGTCGCGGGCGGCGTGGGCGAGCTCTCCGCGCCCGCCTGGAGCCCGTTCGCGCCGTGAGCGCGCCCGAACGCTGGGCGACGATCGACGTCGGGACGAACACCGTCCTCCTGCTCGTGGCCGAGCGGCGCGGTGACGCCCTCGTCCCGGTGCTCGAGCGCGCCGAGATCACCCGGCTCGGGCGCGGCGTGGACGCGACCGGACGGCTCGACGCGGCGGCGATCCGCGACACGGTCGCCGTGCTCGCGAGCTACGCCCGCGCCGCGCGGGACCTCGGCGCGCGGGTCGTGGCCTGCGTCGCCACGAGCGCCGCGCGCGACGCCGCGAACGGCGCCGAGTTCTTCGAGGCGGCGAGCTCGTCGGCGGGGCTCGCGCCGGAGGTGATCCCGGGGGAGGAGGAGGCGCGCCTCGTCTGGGCGAGCGCGTGGCGCGACTTCGGTCGCGACGGCGAGCCGCTCGAGGTGCTCGACGTCGGCGGCGGCTCGACCGAGCTCTCCTTCGGGGACGGCGCCTCGCCGCGCGGCCGCGCGAGCCTGCAGGTCGGCGCCGTCCGGCTGACCGAGCGGCACGTGCGCGGCGACCCGCCCTCGGCCGACGAGGTCGAGGCGCTCCGCGGCGCCGCCCGCGAGGCGGTCCGCCCGCTCACGGCGATGCCGGGCCGTTCCGCCGGCGGCCGGCTCGTCGGGGTCGCCGGGACGGTCACGACGCTCGCCGCGGTCGCGCAGGCGCTCCCGGTGTACGACGCGGAGCGCGTGCACGGCGCCGCGCTCACCCTCCCCGAGGTGGAGCGGCTCGCGGGCACCCTCGCCGCGCTGACGGTGGCGGAGCGTGCCGCGCTGCCCGGCATGGAGCCGAAGCGGGCCGACGTGATCGTCGCGGGCGCCGTGATCGTCGCCGAGGCGATGCGCGCCACCGGCTTCGAGCGGCTCACCGTCTCCGATCGCGGCGTCCGCTGGGGGCTCCTCTACGACCGCGTCGCCCCCTGACGCGGGCGGCCGCCGCGCCCCCGCCGCCCGGCTCTACGCCGGGTTCGCCTTCGGCCGTGCCTCCGCGGTGTACGAGCTCCTGACCGATCACGCCGCCTGGCGCGAGGACTGCCGCGCGATGGCGCCCCTCGTCCCGGGACCCCGCGTCCTCGACCTCGGGATCGGCCCCGGCACGAGCGCGCTCGAGATGTGGCGCGCCGCTCCGGACCGCCGCCACGTCGGCCTCGACCTGTCGGCTCCCATGCTGCGGCGCGCCCGCCGCCACGCGCGCGCGCTCGGCCTCGACCTGCCGCTCGTGCGCGCCGACGCGCTGCGCCTCCCGTTTCGCGAGGGGACGCTCGACGGCGCCACGGGCCACAGCTTCCTCTACCTGCTCGACGACCCGACCGCCGCGCTCCGCGAGGTCCGGCGCGTGCTCCGCCCCGGGGGCGGCATCGCCTTCCTCGAGCCGCGCGCCGGGCCCGCCCGGCTCTCCGCCGCGATCGCGCGGGGCGGACCGCGCCACGCCCTCGCGATGGCGCTCTGGCGCGGGATGTCCCGGCTGCACCGGCGGTTCGACGAGGACGCGCTCGCGGCGCTCCTCGAGAGCGCCGGCTTCGAGCGCGCCCGCGCGTGGCCCGTCCTCTCCGGCTTCGGCGTGATGGCGGTCGCATCGCGGCCCGAGGGTTGACGCGAGGCACGGAGCCCGCGTAAGCAACCGCCGCATGCGCGCACCCTGGGCGATCGTCTGCGACTTCGACGGCACCGCGCTCACCGAGGACCTCGGCGACCGCGTGGCGCTGCGCTTCGCGGGTGAGGCGAACTACCGCCGGGCGGAGGACGGGTACCGCGCCGGGGCGTACCCGTTCAGCGACCTGCTGGCGCGGATCTTCGCACCGATCACCGCGTCGCGCGAGGAGATCGCGGCGTTCGCCCGCGAGACCGCGGTGCTGCGCCCGGGCTTCGAGCGATTCCTCTCCGCCTGCCGCGAGGGGCGCCGCCCGTTCCTCGTCGTGTCGGCCGGGCTCGACGCGTACATCGAGCCGGTGCTCGAGCTCCTCCCCGCCCCGCTGCGCGCGCACCTCGAGCTCCGCGCGAACCGCGCCCGGATCGGGCCCGACGGCCTCGCCGTCTCGTTCCACGGGAGCGACTGCGGCTTCTGCGGCTTCTGCAAGGGGAACGTCGTCCGCGAGCTGCAGGCGGCCGGGCACAAGGTGCTCGTGTGCGGCGACGGCACCGGCGATCGCCACGCCGCCGACGCCGCCGACGCCGTGTTCGCGCGCCGCGGCTCCTCGCTCGCCCGGTACTGCGACGCGAAGGGGCTCGCGCACGAGCTGTTCGACACGTTCGACGACGTGATGGAGCGGTTTCCGGACGGGAGCTGCTGAACCGCCGGTGACGTGGACGTGGACGTGAACCTGAACTTCGACTTCGACCTCGACTTAAACCTTCGACTTCGACTTCGACGACCAGGTCACCGCACCGAGCTCCGGGTTCGCTCGTCTGTTTCGGGAACGCTCACGTTTCACGCTGCGCTCAGGTCGAAGTCGAGTGTCAGGTCGAAGTCGAGTGTCAGGTCGAAGTCGAGGTTCAGGTCGAAGTCGAGGTTCAGGTCGAAGTCGAAGCTCGCGACCACGTCCACGTCCACGACCACGACCACGTCTCCCCGCCGTTCACGTCGACTCAGAACAGCCCGATGGTGAAGTGCGGCGCCACGATCCCCTCGTTCAGCCGCTCGTTGCGCGTCACGTTGAAGCCGATGTCGAGCGCGGCCGGACCGATCGGGGTCACGAAGCGGATCCCGAACCCGACGCTCGCGCGCAGGTTCACGAGCCGGAACTGCGACGGGTCGAGCCACAGGTTCCCGACGTCCGCGAACAGCGCCCCCTCGACGTTGGTGCGCAGCCGCAGCCGGAGCTCCGCCTTGCCGAGCACGAACGCCTCGCCGCCCTCCGACACCGGCTTTTGCCCGCCCGCGATCCGTTTCCCACGCTCGGTGCAGCCGACGCCGGTGAGGCTCTCCCGGCACAGGCGCGCCTCCGCCGCGAGGACCTCCGCCACGTCCTGCTGGATCATCTCCTCCTCCCCGTAGCCCCGCATCGTAGTTCGCGCCGCCGAGGAAGAACCGGCGTGGGACGACCGTGCGGGAGCGGCGATCGAGCGGGATGACCCTTCCGCCGCGGAGCGACACCGCGACGACGGTCGCGCGCCCGACCGGCAGGTACCCCGACGCGGTCCCGGAGAGCTTCAGGAGGTTCGTGTGGATGTCGGAGCCCGGGAGGAGCCCGAGGAGGAGCCGGTCCTCGGGCCCGCCGAGCGACCGCGCCCACTCGATCGCCCCGGCCGCGAACCAGCCCCGGCGCGGGTGGATGGAGTTGTCACGGTAGTCGAGGGAGACGGACGGTCGGAGCGCGTGGAGCGTCGTGACGCCCTCGTCGAACCGGAGCCGCTCCACGTCCGCCTGGGTGAGGAACCCGACCGACTCGGTCTTGTCGATCTGGTCCACCTCGACCTCGTACTGGAGCGAGAAGGACGCACGCGAGGTGAGCCCCACGTCGAGGCCGGTGACGCCGGTGACGCGCCGCAGGTCGTACGCCTTGCGGTGGAGGATCTCGCCGATGAGATCCGCGCGCGCACCGGCCGCGAGCGCGAGCAGCGGCACCCCGGGCGCGCGGACCCCGAGATCGGCCCGGCCCTCGAGCCGCTCCGAGGTGCTCTTGCCGACGAGGTCGGGGCGGAACGCGTCGAGCGGGTAGTTCACCTTGCCGCGCGCGGTGAGCTCGAGGGCGCGGCCGAGGAGGTTCGGCTGGCCGTACTCGACGAACGCGCGCGGCCCGTTCGCGATCGAGAACCCGGCACCCTCGGAGAGGGTCGCCCAGGGACGCTCGGCGACCTCGATCGCGAGGTCCTTCGTCTCCTGCGGCACCTCCGGCTCCTGCACGTGCAGGCCCACCGAGCGGAAGACGCCGAGCCGCAGGAGCGCCGCCTGGCTCCGGGCGACCTGCTCGGGGTCGTAGACCTGCCCCTCGGACACGGACAGCACGCGCCGGACCACCGCCTCGCGCGTCCGCCGGTTGCCCGTCACGACGATCCGGCCGATGCGGACCTGCGGCCCCTCCTCGACGACGAATCGGAGCGCCGCCGCGTGCCGGTCCCGGTCGAGGGCCTCGCGCGCCTCGACCCGCGCATACAGGTAGCCGCGCGAGAGGTACAGCCGCAGCAGCGCGGCGCGCGTCGCCTCGACCTTCTCGAACGCGAGCGGCGCCCCGGGCGCCACCCGCGCCTCCCGCCGGAGCTCGGCGAGGCCGACCGCGGCGTTCCCCTCGAAGGCGATCGACTCGACGTGCGTGCGCGGCCCCTCGCGGAAGCGGAGCGCCACCTCGGCGGTCCGGCGGCGCGCGTCGAGCGACACCGAGGCGCCGAGGTAGACCGTCTCGAGGAACCCCTCCGCGCGCCACTCGTCGACGAGCCGCTCCGCCGCGCGATCCCACGCGCCGTCGTCCAGGGCCTCGTGGGGCGGCAGCGCCTGCGGAGGGGTACGGGGGGGCCGCGCGCCGGGGACCGAGAGCACCAGCGCACGGACGGCGTCGGCGTCGGGGGTCGCCGGCTCGGGCGCGTCCTCGTCGAGGAACGCGGCGAGCCGCTCGCGCAGCCACGGGGGGTCGTGGAACTCGAGCCCCTCGACGCCGACCGCCGTGATGCGGTAGCGCAGCCCCTCGTCCACGTGGAAGACGACCGCGAGGTCCGGACCCAGGCGGTGCTCCTCCACCTCGACCCGCGCCGCGGCGTGGCCGCGCGCACGGTAGAAGGCGGCGAGGCGGTCCGCCGCGGCCGCCACGGCGGGCAGGTCCACCGGCATCCCCTCCTCGAGGCCGAGCTCCCGCTCGAGGACGGCCGCGGGGACCTCCGAGTTGCCGCGGAAGCGGAGGGCGATCCGCGGCCCCGCGTCCACCGGGAACTCGACCTCGGCGCGCCGCGCCTCCACGCGGACGCTCGCGGCCGACACGCGCGCCCTGCGGTGGCCGGCCCCGGCGAGCTCGGTGCGCAGGCGGCGCACGTCGGCCTCGAGCGCGTCCTCGTCGAGGAGCGCGCCGACCCGCGTCGCGAGCCCGGCCGAGAGCGCGGCCGGAGCCGGACCGGCGGGGCCTGCGAGCCGGACCGCCGCGACCCGGACCGGCTCGCCCGGGGACACCTCGAGGTCCACCGTGATCTGCCGCTCTCCACGCGCGCGCGCCTCGACCCGCGCCTCGCGGTACCCGCGTCGCCAGAGCGCCGCCTTCACGCGGGAGACCGCCGCGTCGAGCTCCGGCTCGTCGAAGGCGTCGCCGGGCGCGAGCTTCGCGGCGGCGCGCACGGCGTCCTCGCGCACCCCGGCGCCGGTGATCGCCACGCGCAGGGCGCCGAGGAGCCGGAGCGGCAGCGCCTCCACGACGACCCGCACCCAGGCGCCCCGGTCTCCGGCGGGCGCGGCGGCGGGCGAGGTCCGGATCTCGACGTTGCGGAAGCGGCCGCCCTGGTAGAGCCGCTGCACCGTCCGCCGCAGCGCGCGGACGGTCAGCGGGTCCCCGGGCGCGATCGCGACGAGCGCGGACGCCGCCGGCCCATCCTCGCCGGGCGGCAGGCGCAGCTCCACCTCCGCGACGCGCGGCGCCGGCGCGGCGGCCTCGTCGCCGAGCGCGCCGGTCGAGACCGTCAGGGCGACGAGCGCGACGGCGACCGCGCGCAGGGTCACTCGTCCGTCCATTCCCACCGCAGCTTCAGATCCACGCCGTGGTCGCCCGTCGCCACGTCCGGGTTGTCGTTGTCCCACTGGTACTGCACGGCGGTGTGACGCCCGAGCTTCAGCTCCGCCTGGGCCTTCTGGCCGCGGCTGCCGGAGAGCGGCGCCTGGTAGCGGAGCCGCAGCCGATCGCGGAGGAGGAAGGACTCGAACTCCGCGCGCGGCTCCACCTGGCCGCTCGCCTCCGAGTAGTCGGTCGTGATCCGGACCGAGAGGTCGCGCACCACCTGGCTGCGCGGCAGGAACCGGCGCACCTGCTCGTCGAGCCCCGAGGCCGAGAAGAGCGCCTGCGCGGCGGCGGCGGTCGCGACGCCCTGCACCCCGGCGCCCGCGTCGCGGCGCGTGAACCCGAGGGAGAGCAGCGTGATGATGTCCGGCTGCGACAGGGACGGCGCCGAGGTCAGGGTGAGCTGCGGTGCCGAGAGCGGTCCGAACGCGTGCATGAAGATCTGGTAGTCGCGGACCTGCGACTGTCCGTGAACGTCGAGACCCATCTCGATCTCGTTGCGATCGGTGAACTCGATCACCGCGTGGGACAGGTTGAACTCGTTTCCGCGGAAGCGCGCGCGGCTCCCCTCCGCCATCGAGAGCGACCCGACGATGCCGGGCGCGGCGAGGGTCCCGGCGAGCGTGAGCTCGCCCCGCACCGGCCCGCTCACGACGTCGTTCTCGACCCGGACGTCGCCGTCGACGACGAGCTGCAGGTCGAAGCGGAGCCACTCGCCCGACTTGTCGTAGGGGCGCGGCGGGGGGGCGGGCGCCGCCGGAGCTCGAGGAGGCTCCGCTCGAGGCCGAGGTCGGCGGTGTAGCGCGCGCGCACCACGTGGAGGCGGCCGGTGACGGTGGTGGCGTCGGGGGAGCCCGCCGCCTCGATCCGGCCCGAGAGCGTCGCGGGGAGGTACGCGGGCACCGCGACCGGCACCTCGTCGAGCAGCGCCTCGACCCGGAGCCGCACCGGGACGAACGAGGCCAGCTCGAGCTCGCCCGTGAGCCGACCTCGTCCGCCGTTCACCGACGCCGAGAGCTCCTCGAACAGGACCCGGTTCTGCGTGAAGGCGAGCGCGCCGTGCAGCTCCGAGAACAGGATCGAGGTC
The DNA here is from genome assembly GCA_963736795.1 of uncultured delta proteobacterium. Lineage (GTDB taxonomy): Bacteria > Myxococcota > Myxococcia > Myxococcales > Anaeromyxobacteraceae > Anaeromyxobacter. The sequence continues at coordinate 488,366 of CAVTRF010000016.1, forward strand.
GTCTTGAGCTGGAAGCCCGCGTCGCGCAGCCGCCCCGCCCCGATGAGCACCGGGTCCGCGATCGTCCCGGTGACGCGCGCCTCGACCGCGAGCTGCCCGTGCGGGCGCTTCAGGTCCGGCACGAGGCCGGCGAGGAGGCGGAGGTCCGCGGTCCCCGCCGCGGCCAGGTCGAGCTGGCCGGACGGCGCGCGCGAGCCCGACACGGTGAGCTCGGTGTTCGGCCCGACGAGGGTCAGCGCCTGCACGTCGACCCGCCCCCGGCTCGCGGTGATGACGACCGGCGCGGCGGCCGCCACCTTGAACTCGGCGTGGCCCGCCTGGACCTCGTCGAGCCGCACGCGCGCCCGCGCGAGCTCGATCGCCTCGAGCTCGCCCTCGGCGGTCGCCTCCCCCTTCACGCGCGCCTTGATCCCGGCGGGCGCCCCGCCCGGCAGGAGCCGGGCCACGTCCTCGAGCGCGAGGTCCGCGCGCGCACGGAACGGGAAGCGGCCGGCGAGGGTCGCCTCCGCCTCGAAGCGGACCCCGTCGGCGCCCCCGGTGAGGACGAGCCGGTCCTCCTTCACCGTCCCGGCGGACTGGACCGAGCCGAGCGCGATCCCGCGGACCGACACGCCGTCGCCGTTCGCCGCGAACCGCGCGTCCGGGTGCTCGAACGAGCCGCGCAGCGTGATGCTCCCGCTCGACGAGCCCGCCCACCCGTCGCCGCCCGGGAGCCGCGCGTCCTTGAGCGACAGCCCGGCGAAGGACACGTCGAGGTCCCACGGGAACGGCGGCGAGAAGCCGTACTTCCCGGTCATCCGGACGACCCCGTTGCCGCGGCGGAGCTCGGCCCGCTCGAAGCGCGCCTCGTCCCCGCGCAGGTACGTGCCGTTCATCCGCGCCGAGTCGAAGGGACGGCCGTAGAAGGTGCCGCTCGCCATCCGGGCGTCGAAGGTCCCGTCGAGGACTCCGGCGGGGCCGCTGCCGGAGCCGGACACCTCGACGTCTCCGTCGAACACGTCCCGGAACTGGCGCGACCGCGGGAGCCAGTCCTGGACGGCGTCGAACAGGTCCTTCACCCTGCCCTTCGCGTCGCCGCGGACCCAGCGCACGTTCGGCGGGCTGGGCTCGAGGTCGACGACTCCCTCGCCGCGCCAGCGCGACTGCCGGTAGATGCCCTCTGCGTCCCTGACCCGCAGGAGGAAGTCGGGGCCGTAGTCGAACTCGCAGCTCGCGTTCCCGAGCGCGACGTCGAGGAAGCGGAACCCCTCCGCCCGCGCGTGGCCGACCGCGTGCGGGTTGCCGTACGGCGCCGCGGCGAGCGTCGACTCGAACTCTGCGAGCCCGGCCACCGGAACACCGGCCACCGCGCGGATGGCGTCGAGGTCGAGCTGCCCGCGCCAGCGGACCTGGTAACCGCCCTCGTAGGAGAGGCGCGCGATCGCGTCGACGGTGGACGTCCCGCGGCCCCCGGTGACGCGCGCCCCCTCGGTGAAGATCGCCTCGTCGGTCACCCGGACCGGAATCTCGAACCGGCCGCGCCGCACCTCGACCACCGGCGCCGTGCCGGCCTTCACGGTCTTCCACGACTGCGTGTAGGAGCGGAGGTCGCGGAAGTCGCCGCCGAAGGCGCCGGCGAGCCTCAGCGGCAGGACCGTGCCCGCGATCTTCCCCTTCGCGTCGAGCCGCGCGGCGACCCAGGAGCCCTCGATCCCGACGCCGTCGAGCAGGTCCGCGAAGTCCGCCCCCGCGGCCTCGACCTCCCACTCCATCGGAATGGACGGCTGGAACCCGACCTTCCCGCGCGCGACGACGCTGCCGCCGGGGAGCGCCCACTCGACCCGATCGACGAGGAGCGCGTCGAGGTCGGGCGTGAGCCGCACCTCGCCGCGGCCGTCGCCGGGGTGGAACCAGCCGACGCGGCCGCCCTCGATCCGGAGCGTCGCGGAGATCGCCGGCCGCGACGCCGGCCCGGCGACGCGCCCCTCGGCCGAGACGGTCCCCGCCGCGGGCGCCGCCGGGTGGACCCGCGTGAGCGCGAGCACCTCGCGGAGCGGCCCTCCCCCCGTGAAGGTCAGGTCGAGCTTCGGCGCGCAGGGATCCCGGACGCGCCCGTGGACCGCGAGCCGGACGCCGTCGACGACGGCCTCCGCGGCGCTCACCTCCGCGACGGAGAAGTCCGCGGCCGCGTCGGCCGCGACGGTGAGGCGCGGCGTCGTGAAGGGACGATCCCCGACGCCGTCCAGCCGGACCTCCGCCGCGTCGAGCTCGAGGTGCGTGCGCGCCCGGACCGCGATCGCGCGCAGCGTGCGGGGCGCCGGGCGCGTGCGGAGCCCGATCCGGCGCGCGACGAACCGGACGCCGCCCGCGAAGGCGATGTCCACCGACCCGTCCGCGACGTCGAGCTCCCGCACGTCGATCCGGCCGAGCGCATCCGTGGCACACCCGCCCGGCTTGCCGCCGCCCGCCGCCTGCGGGACGTGGAGCACGAGCCGGGGGCGCACGATCTCGAGGCGCGCGAGCCGGACGCGGCCGCCGAGCGCCTGGACCGCGGCGAGGCGGGCGCGCACGTGGTCGGCCTCGAACACCGGCGCTCCGGCGGCCCCGAGCCGCACGCCGTCCACGTCCACGGCGAGCGCGAGCGGCTCCACGCGGCAGGCCCGGAACGAGAGCGCGAGCCCGGTCGCCGCCTCGGCGCGCGCCGCCGCGAAGGCGCAGATCCGCTCCCCGGCCCAGGCCGTGCGCAGCACGACGAGCGTCGCCGCCGCGAGCGCGACGACGACGGCGAGGAACGCGAGCGCGACGGTCCGCTTCTTCAAGGGTGCGATTGTCTCGCGCCCGACGGGGCGCGCCAAGTCCGCGACCGGCGCGCAGGCGCGCGCGGCGCGGCCGCTACTTCAGCGAGTCGAGGTACCGGTCGATCTCGGCGAGATCGATCCGCGAGCGGTCGCCCGGTCGGCCGCCAGGCGAGAGGGCGGGCGCGCTGGCCGCCGGAGGCGGTCCAGGGGGCTCGACGCCGAGGTCCCGGGCGACGCGGTCGAGGAGCCGCTCGTCGATCTCCTTCGCGCGCGAGACGAAGCCCTCGAAGAGGGCGTTGTCGCACAGGGTGTTGATGAGGCGTGGCGTCCCGCGGCTGTGCGAGTGGATCCGGTTCATCGCCGCGGGCGTGAACGGGACGCGGGGCGCGCCCGCCAGCCGGAGGCGGTGCCGCACGTACGCGTCGGTCGTCTCGGCGGAGAGCGGCTCGAGCCGGTACTTGAGCGCGACGCGCTGCGCGAGGGGTGGGTCGAGCCGCAGGTTCGCCTCGATCTCCGGCAGGCCGAAGAACACGAAGGAGAGGAGCTTCCGCTCCGGGACCTCGAGGTTCAGCAGGCCCCGGAACTCCTCCATGATCTCGCGTGTCGCGAGCATCTGGGCCTCGTCGATGAGGACGACCGCCTTCTTGCCCTGCTCGTAGATCTTCACGAGCCGCTGGTAGAGCTGGGAGAGGAGCGCGAGCTTCTCCTCGGCAGGGTTCTCGACCCCGAGCTGCAGGGCGATCCGCTTGAGCAGCCAGCTCGCGGTGATCCCGGAGTGGATGATCACCATCAGCGCGGCCTCGTACTCCTGCTCCGGGAGGCTGTCGAGCATGCGCCGCGCGAGCGTCGTCTTCCCGGCGCCGATGTCGCCGACGAGGATGGCGAGCCCCTTCATCCCCGAGACCGCGTGCGTGAGGCGCATGAGCGCCTGCGCGTGCTGGGCGGACGAATAGTAGAAGCGCGAGACCGGCGCGTTCGAGAAGGGCTCCTGGGACAGCTCGTAGAATTCGAGGTAGTTCACGTGGTGTCCTGGTCCCTACAGATATCCGATGTTCTTCTTCGGCGTGCCCGCGGTGGGGGGCCGTGCGGAGGAGGGCGCCGGGGCGGCGGTGCGCGGGGGCGCGGCCGGCGCGGCCTTGGGCGCCGCGCGGCCGTCGTCCGGCGGCGCCCGCCCGGGCCCGCCGCCGAGCGCGGCGAGGCGCTGGGCGACGTCGCGGAACGCGGGATCGACCTTCGCGGCGCGGTGGAAGTAATACAGGGCGGCCTCCCGATCCCCCGAGCTCTCGTGGGCGATCGCGAGATCGTACTGGATCGCCTTGGCGGCGTCCTTCGTGAGGTGGTCCGAGGCGAGCGCGCGGCGGTAGGCCCTCACCGCCTCGGCGGGCTCGTCCTTCGCCATCCGGCACATCCCGATCATCGACAGGCAGTCGACCTCCTTCTTCCGGTCGTTGCCCGCGAGCGCCGTCTCGAACTCGTGCACCGCGTCGTCGAGGAGCCCCATCTCCTTGTACGCGATGCCGAGGTCGTAGTGCGTCGCGCTGTCCTCCTTCTTGACGGTCTGCTCGACGCCCTTCTTGAACTGGTTGAAGACGTCCTCGACCGAGTACTGGAACTCGTCGTCGGCGGGCGCGCCGCCGGCCGGGCCGAGCTCGTCGGCGAGCTGGCGCGCGATGTCGAAGGCGGTGTCCGTGGAGGGGTCGGCGCTCGCGCCGCCCGGTGCCGCGGCGCGCGCCGGCGCAGGCGCCTCCGGCCGTGCCTTGCGCTCCACCTCGGCGAGCCTTCCGGCGACGACCGCGTGGCCGGGGTAGAACGCGAGCAGGTTCTTGAGCGCGTCGCGCGCCTCGTCGAACAGCCCCTGCTGCACGAAGAAGTCCGCCTCCTCGAGCTCGTCGGAGAGATCGACCTCCTCGCGCTCGGGGGGCGGCGGTCGCGGAGCCGGCGCGGCCTTCGCCGGCGCGGCCTTCGCGCCGCGGCGGCAGGGCTGCGGGCGGGGGCGGCCGGGCTCCGAGCCGCGGCGGCGGGCTGCGCGCGCGACGGTGGGGCGGGCCTCGCGGCGGGAGGCGGCACGACGCGCGCGGGCGGGGGCGGCGCGACGTCGTCCACCACCTCCTCGTCGGCCTCCGCGGAGGCCCGCGCCATCCGGATGACCTCGTCGTCCTCTCCGGGCGCCTCGTCCGCGAGGGGTGGCGCGAGCGCCTCCTCGTCGTCGAGGACCTCCTCACCGCCGGCCGCGGCGCTGGCGTAGGCGAGCGCCTCGTCCTCGGTCTCCTGCTCCTCCGTGACGTCGGCGGAGGAGAGGACCATCTCCTCCTCGTCGTCCCCGTCGCCGAGCTGGACCTCCTCGGTCCCGGCGACGAGCGCGTTGAGGTCGCGCAGCTCCGGGTGCGCGGGCGCGATCTCCCGAAGCCGCGCGAGCGCGTCGCGCGCGCGGTCCTGCAGCCCGCGGGCGACGAGCGCACGCACCGCCGCCACCGCCGCGCGGGCGGCCTCCTGCGGCTGGCCCGCCGCGAGGTAGACCTCGCGCACGCGCTCGTGCGCGTCGGGGAGCTCCGGCTCGATCGCGAGCACCTTGCGGAGGTGGTCGAGCGCCTTGTCGTGGAGCCCGTACTTCACGTAGACGTCGGTCTCGCTGAGGAGCTTCGGGATCGCGTCCGGCCCGGCCGCCACGGGAGCGGGGGGCGCGACGGCGACCACCGGGCGCGCCGCCCCGGGCGGCGGACCGGCGGGTGGCGCGCGCAGCACCTGGGGCGCGGCACGGCCCGCACCCGGCGGCGGACCGGGCCGCGGCGCGGGTGCGGCGGCCGGCGGCGCGGCGGCGCGAGCGGGCGAGGGCGCCGCGGCATGGCCGATCGCGCGCGCGGCGTCGTCGTCGTCCGGCGCGAGCTCCTGCACCTTGCGCCAGATGGAGCGCGCGTCCTGCGCGCGGCCGTGCTCCTCGTGGACGTGGGCGAGCTCCTTGTAGACGGAGATCGTCTTCGTCCCCTGCCCGAGGTCGCGGAACGCCTGCGCGAGGAGCTGCAGCGTCTCGACGTTCTTCGGGTCGGCCTTGAAGCAGAGCTGCAGCTTCGCGAGCGCGCGCTTCGTGTCGCCCTTCGCGAGGTAGATGTGGGCGAGCTCGCGCGTGAGGCCGAGGTCGTTCGAGAGCGCGGCGATCCGCTCCGCGACCTTCAGGTACTCGTCCGCCCGGCTGTGCTTCTTGAGGTAGTCGGCCGCCCGCCGGAAGCACTCGAGCGCGGGCGGGATCTGGCTCGACCTCGCGTAGAGCTCGCCGAGCTTGATCGAGGAGGCGATGTTCTCCGGATCGAGCTCGACCATCCGCTTCAGGACGTCGGTGAGCTTCGCCCCGTCGCCGGCCTTCTCGTAGGCCGTCGCCATGAACTGGAACTGGCCCATGGCGTCGCTCATGAGCCCGAGCTGCTGGTACAGGGCCGCGAGCCGCTCGTTCACCCGGACGTCGTCCGGGTCGATCTTCACGATCTGCTTGTAGACCGCGACGGCCTTGAGGAAGAACCCCTGCTCCGCGTACGTCTCGGCGACCTTCTCGAAGGCCTGGGCGGCGGACTTGTCGTCGCCCTTCTTCTGGAAGAGCTCCGCGACCTTGAGGAGACTGCGGACCTCCCTCGGATCGTCGGTGAGGATCCGCTGGTACGCCGCGATCGCCTTGTCGTACGCCCCCTTCTGAACGAGCTTCGTCGCCTCGGCGATGATCTTGTTCTTGTCGACAGCCATCGGGCCGGGGTGAGGCGCTCTCGGGGAGGAGCCCAGGGGCAAGCGAGTGCGCAGGTGCGGCGCACGTCGCCCTCCCGAGGCCCAGGGGCCCGATGAGCGTAGTGGATGGACCCCGGCCGGTCAAGGCGCGAGACCCGCGAACCCACGGGTAATCCTGTGGGTTTTCGGGTCTCCCCCGGTCACGGGTCAAGGGCGCTGCTCGGCGCGGCGCGCGCCGGGGTCGACCTATCCCGCCACCTTCGCCGGCTTCGGAAGCTCCTCGGGCGCGGGCGGGTTCAGGATCTGGTCGACGATCCGGGTGTCGTACTGACCGGCCATGAACCCCGGGTGCGCGAGCACGCGCTTGTGGAAGGGGATGTTCGTCTTGATCCCCTCGATCACGTACTCGTTCAGCGCCCGCGCAGCGCGCCGCAGCGCGATCTCGCGGGTCGCGCCGGTGATGACGAGCTTCGCGACGAGCGAGTCGTAGTAGGGCTGCACCTTGTACTGCTCGTACGCCATCGTGTCGACGCGGACGCCGTACCCGCCGGGCTGGTGGTAGCCCGTGATCTTCCCGGGGGACGGGGCGAAGGTGACGGGATCCTCGGCGTTCACGCGGCACTCGATCGAGTGCGCGCCGGGGACGACCGTCTCCTGCGAGCGCTCGAGCTGCTCGCCGGCGGCGAGCCGGATCTGCTCCCGCAGGAGGTCGAGCCGGTAGACCTGCTCGGTCACCGGGTGCTCGACCTGGATGCGGGTGTTCATCTCCATGAAGTAGTAGCGCCCGTTCTCGTCCAGGAGGAACTCGATCGTCCCGACGTTGTTGTAGGCGATCTTCCGCATGGCCCCGAGGGCGACCTCGCCCATCTCGCGCCGCAGCGCGGGCGAGACGGCCGGGGACGGCGCCTCCTCGAGGAGCTTCTGGTGGCGCCGCTGCACCGAGCACTCGCGCTCGCCCAGGTGGATGATGTGGCCGTGCTCGTCGGCCACGATCTGCAGCTCGATGTGGCGGGGCTGCTCGACGTAGCGCTCGAGGTACATCGACCCGTCGCCGAAGGCGGAGAGCGCCTCGTTGCTCGCGGTCTCGAACATCTGCCGGACCTGGGCGCGATCGCGGCAGATCTTCATGCCGCGCCCGCCGCCGCCGGCGGCGGCCTTGAGGATGACGGGGAAGCCGACCTCCTCGGCGATCCGCTCCGCCTCGTCGGCGTCGGCGAGCTTGCCGCGCGCGCCGGGGAGGAGCGGGAGGCCCGCCTTCTCCATCGCCTCGCGGGCCGCGACCTTGTTCCCCATGAGCCGGATCATCTCGGGGCGCGGCCCGATGAACTTGAGCCCCATCCGCGTGACCATCTCGGCGAACTCGGCGTTCTCGGAGAGGAAGCCGTAGCCCGGGTGGATGGCGTCGGCGCCGGTCACGTCGGCGGCGGAGAGGAGCGCGCGGACGTTGAGGTAGCTCTGCTTGGACTGCGGCGGCCCGATGCAGATCGCCTCGTCGGCGAACCGGACGTGGAGGGACTCGGCGTCGGCGGTGGAGTGGACCGCGACGGTCGCGAGCCCGAGCTCCTTGCACGCACGGATCACCCGGAGCGCGATCTCGCCCCGGTTTGCGATGAGGACCTTCTTGAACATGTCGCTAGCCCGCGACGATGCGGAAGAGGGGCTCGCCGAACTCGACCGGCGTCGCGTTCTGCACGAGGATCTCGGCGACGGTCCCGTCCGTCTCCGACTCGATCTCGTTCATGAGCTTCATCGCCTCGACGATGCAGAGGGTCTGACCCTTCTTCACCTTCGCCCCGACCTCGACGAACGGCGGCGAGTCGGGCGACGGCGACCGGTAGAAGGTCCCGACGAACGGCGAGGTGACGAGGACCCCCGGCTTGTCGGCGGGCTTCGCCTCCGCCTTGGGGGCGCCGCGGCGGGCACCGGCGCGAGCGCCGCGATGGGCGCCGCGATGGGCGCGGCGTGCGCGAACGGCGCGGGCGCCCCGACCACCACGTTGCCGCGCTTGATGACGACCTTCTCCGGCCCCTTCTCCCACTCGATGTGGGTGACGTCGCTCTTCTCGATGAGCTGGACGAGCTTCTTCACGTCGTCCAGCGAGAAGCCGGCGGATGCGACGTTGTCCTGGGAGCGGTCGGCCTGCTTCAGCGGTCGGGTCGCCATTCTGGGGTCTCCTGTCGAAAGGCTCGGAGCCTACGCGGCTACGCGGGTGAGGTACTCGCCGGTGCGGGTGTCGATGCGGAGGGTGTCCCCCTCCTCGATGAAGAGCGGCACGTTCACGACGTAGCCGGTCTCGAGCGTCGCCGGCTTGGTGGCGCCGGAGACGGTGTCGCCGCGGACCCCCGGATCGCACTTCGCGACCTTGAGGTCCATCGTGTTCGGGAGGGTCACCCCGATCGCCTTCCCGTTGAAGAACAGGATGTGCGTCGTGGTGTTGTCCTTGATGAAGTTCTTCGAGTCGCCCATCTGCTCGGCGGTGACGAACGTCTGCTCGAAGTTCTTGTTGTCCATGAAGTTGTAGTGGTCGCCCTCGCGGTAGAGGTACTGCATCTCCCGCTCGTCGATGTCGGGCTTGCCCACCACGTCGCCGGACTTGAACGTCCGCTCGATGCTGCGGCCGGTGATGAGGTTCTTGATGCGGGTCCGCACGAACGCCGAGCCCTTGCCCGGCTTCACGTGCTGGAACTCGATGATCTCCCAGGGCTCGCGATCGATCTCGATCTTGAGCCCGCGGCGGAACGCCGAGGTGTCCAGGGTGTCGGCCATCTGTCGATTCCTCTGATCTCTCTCTGGTTCGGTTCGAGAATCGCGAGCGGCGTGGCGCCTGCCGGGCGCCCGCCGGTCCGCTCGCGGCGCGCTAGAGCTCCGCCTTCAGCTTGGGGGCGGTGACGCGCAGCAGGTAGCGCGCCTTCCCGATGTTCCCGCCCGGCGTGAGCGCGACGACCATGAAGTACTCGGGGGTCACGATCCGTACGATCGCGTGGAGCTTCTCGGTGGCGATGGAGAGCTCGTCGACCCCGCCCGCCTCGTGAGCCTCCGCCGCCTCGCGCGCGCTGCGCAGCACGCCCGAGTACTCGACGAGCAGCGACTTGAGGTCGAGGTCGTCGCCGCCCTGCACGTGGGAGTCGACCTCGATGCCGTCCACCCCCATGAGCGAGCAGGCGACCGCGCCGTCGACGCGGCGGCAGACCTCCTCGAGATGCGCTCTGAAATCCAGGCTCATGGGGTGCTCTCCCGCGTGAAAAGGCCCGTCATTTCGGGCTTGCGCGCGCGGGACGGGGTCGTACTTAGCCCGCCCGCGCCGCGGGCGTCAAGGATCGAGGCGGGACGCGGCGCGTCAGACCGAGGTGCGCCGGAGCGGCGCCTACGGCGTCGTGCCCGCGCCTGCGGGGTCCATGCAGGCCGTCGGCCACTGGCCGGCCCCGAGACAGTAGAGTCCGCTGGCGCACACCGGCGTGCAGTTGCCGCAGACCGTGATCGCGATCGGGAACTCGTCCGTCTCGAAGCGGCTGCCGTCGTCGTAGTACCCGCGCAGCCTCACCGAGGCGACGATCTGCTTCCGAACGCCGGCCGCGGGCGCAGCGATCGCGGCCGCGGGCACGGTGGGGATGATGTCCGCGATGATGAGCTTCGTGCTGCCGGCGGGGATCCAGCCGTTCGCCTCGAGCACGACGCGCCCGCTGAACGCGCCCGTGTACTCGACGGCCACCTCGTCCACGTGGGCGTCGTTCGTGTTGGTCTTCCCGAGCCCGAGGTTCGTGTTGTCGACGAGCTGGTTCTCGACCTGCAGCGGCAGCGTCAGGCGATCGGCGACGCTCGGGTCGAAGATCGGCTCGGGCGTCGAGAAGTCGCACTTGTCACCGAAGGTGCAGTCGTCCGTGGCGGAGCAGATCTCCTGGATCTGGACCGACGCGCGGTTGTCCCGGCACGCGGCGAGCGCGGCGAGGGGAAGCGCGAGGAGGAGGGCTCTCGTCTTCATGGCGGACTCCTAGTTCGTCCCCGCCGCGACGGTCGTCGGGCGATTCAGGATGCGGGGGGTGATGAAGATGAGGAGCTCCGTGTGGTCGTCCTGCTCGCTCGAGTTGCGGAACAGCGCGCCGAGGAGCGGGATCTTGCTGAGGAACGGCACCTCGGCGCGGCGGTTCGAGGTCTGGCGGGTGTAGATGCCGCCGATGACGGTCGTCTCGCCGTCCTTCACGAGCACCTCCGTCTCGGCCTCCCGCTTCGAGATCGACGGCTGGCCGTTGGCGCCGGTGAGCTGCGGGTTCGGCGAGTTGTTGGTCGCCTTGATCTTGAGGAGGATCGAGCCGTCCGAGGAGACGTGGGGGGTGACCTTCAGCTCGAGCTTCGCCTCGATGAAGGTCGTGTTCACGCCGGAGGCGGACACCTGCGAGAACGGGATCGAGATGCCCTGCCCGATGGTCGCCTCCTTGTTGTCGATCGTCGAGATCTTCGGCGCGGAGATGGTCTTCACGACGCCGGAGTTCTCGAGCGCGGAGAGGCGGAGGTTCAGGTTGAAGGCGCCGCCCGCGGACCCGAGGATGAGGCCGAGCGCGCCGCCGGCTCCGTCGCCGACGGGGGCGGGGAGGCTCACGGCGTAGTTCGGCGCCGCCGCGGTGCCGGACGTCTGGCCGCCGGCGATCCCGCCGGCGCCCGCCAGGTTGTTCGGGAAGATGAGCCCGGTCGGGTTGCCGGTCGCCTGCGTGAAGGCGGCGTTCCCGCCCCACTGCACGCCGAGCGCCTTGTTGAAGTTGGACGACGCCTCGACGATGCGGCTCTCGATGAGGACCTGCGGGATCTCGGTGTCGAGGTTCCGCACGAGCCCCTCGGCGCGCACGAGCGCCTCCTGCACGTCCTTCACGATGAGCACGTTCGTCCGCTCGTCGGTCGAGACCGAGCCGCGCTCGCTCAGGACGTCCTTGATGCGGCCGGCCATCTCGCCGGCGCGGGCGAAGTTGACCGGGATGATCCGGACCTTCAGCGGCACGAGCGGAGCGCGGGCCTTCTCCGCGTCCGCGCGCGCCTGCTGCTCCTTCGCGATCTGCTCGTACTTCGCGATGCGGAGGACGTTGCCCATCTCCTCCTTGCCGAGCCCCTTCGACTTCAGCACGAGGTCGAGCGCCTGGTCCCACGGGACGTTGCGCAGCGAGACCGTCACCTTCCCGGTGACGTCGTCGGCGACCACGATGTTCTTCTTCGAGACGTCGGCGATGAGCCGGAGGAGGTTGCGGATCTCGATGTCGTGGAAGTCGAGGGTGATGCGGCGGCCGGAGTAGCCGCGCGCCTGCGGCGCGCCGGAGAGCGCGTAGCCGGGCGCCTCCTGCGAGAGTCCGGCCGCCTGGGCCTCGGTGATCCGCACGACCGGCGCCTCGGCCGACTTCCCGGGCGCGCCCTTCACCGCCTGGAACGTCCAGGAGAGGCCGCTCTTCGTCTCCTCGACGCGGTCGGTCGCGTCACCGCGCAGCGTCGCGACGATCTTCACGTCACCCGTCGTCGGCTGGTTGAACGACGAGACCATCATGACCGGTCCCTGGAACGCGGTCGTGTCGAGCGAGCGCTCGAGCTTCTTCGGGAGCTCCGCGGCGGAGAGCGACAGCACGATGGTCCGCTCGTCGGGGCGCGAGATGGCGTGGCGTGCCTTGCCGGAGATGTCGATGCGGGCGAAGCCGCCCTGCTGGGCGAAGCGGACGTCGGCGATCTTCGCGCGCGAGGTCGGCTCGGGCGACGCGGCCGCTTCCGGCGCGGCGGGGGCCTTCACGCTCGTGGGGAGCGCCTTCGTGGTCGACGACGGCGGCCGTCGTGGCGACGAGCGCAGCCTTCGCCGGGCCGATCACGATGCCGTGCTTCACCCGCTTCACCTCGTAGCCGGGGAGCGCGCCCGCGGTGTCGAGCACCACGCGGACCTTGCCTTCGGACCTGCCGAAGCGGACCTGCGTGAACCCTCGGTCAGCCTTCACCGCCTTCGTGGGGGCGCGGGAGACGCCGTGCAGATCCAGGACGAGCCGCGGAGGATCGCGCAGCTCGATCACCTCGATGCGGCCGACGTCCCCGTCGGCCTTCAGGACGATGTGCCCCTTCGAGGCGGTGACGCCGGTGACCGCCCGGGCGGGGGCGGAGACCCGGGTCTCGTCGACGCGGCGCGAGACGACGTGGTCGTCCGCGGCCGGAGCGGCGTCGAGGTGCATCTCCTCCGCGACCACGACCTTCTCGGCGGGCGCCGCGGCCGGCGCCGGGGAGGCGGTCGGGGCCGCGGTCGCAGCCGGCGCCGGGGTGGCAGCCACGGGGGCGGCGGGGGCCACGGTCGGGGCTGGCGCCGCGGTCGCGACCTCGACGACCGGGGCGGACTTCGCCTCGGTTCCCTCCGCGAGCACCTTCACGACGACGGCGTCGCCGCGCGGGGTCACCTCGTAGCGGCGCGCGCCCTCGAGCGCGACGATCACCCGCCCGACGGCGCTCCGCTCGTCCTTGTACTGCGCGGTCGAGACGGCGATGACGCCCGCCTTCCCGACCTCGACCGGCGACGCGACCTGCGACACGTCGGCGCCCGCGAGGTCGACGACGAGCCGCGGCGGGTCCTGGAGCTTGAACACCGTGTACGACGGCGCGCGCGTGCCCTGGATGGAGAGCTCGACCGCGCCCTCCCGCTCGGCGACGTCGATGGCGCGGATCACGTTCGGCTCGGCCGCGCCGGGCGCCGAGACGGCGAGCGCGCCCCAGAGGACGATTCCAGCGATGGGCTTGAGGTTCGTTCTCATGGGGCTACTCCTCGAGATTCAGCGCCGCTTCCTTGGGGAGGCGGATCACGGTCTGGGTCCGATCACGGATGCCGTCGGCACGCACGGCCCACTCCGTCACGACGAGCTCGCCGGAGCGGACTGCGGCGACGAGGCCGCCGTTCTTGCCGATGCAGGCGCCGCGACGCACCGAGTAGCCGACGCCGGTCGGGGCCTCGACCATCGCGACGGGATCCTCGAGGCCGGTGATGACCGCGACGAGCTTCAGCTGCTCGAGCTCGAACCGGCCGAGCGGCGTCGCGCACCGGGTGGTGAGGCTGCCCTGCGCGCGGTCGATCTCCGCGAGGAAGCTGCGGAACGGGTCGCGCTTGCCCGCGGAGGAGTAGGACCACTCGGGCTCGGCGGGCTTCTTCTGCTCCGCGGCGGGCGCGGGCGCGGGCGCCTGGGCGGGCATGGCGGGGGCGGCCGCGACCGGCGGGGGCGCGGCGGGGCGCGGGGAAGGCTGCGAGCCGCAGGCGGCGAGCGCGGCGGCGAGGACGGCGAGCGGTAGGAGGCGCGGGGTGGTCACTTGGAGCCTCCCGGACGCGCCGCGCCGGCGGCGCCCGGCTTCGCCGTGGCGGCCTTGGGATCGACGAACATGAAGGCGGTGACGAGGAACTTCCCGTTCAGGATCATCTTCCCGTTCACGTCCTTCGGAGAGTCGAGCACCACCTCCGAGACGTTCACGATGCGGCGCATCCGGCCGAGCGAGTCGAAGAAGGTCGCGATCTCGTGGTAGTTGCCGGTCACCGTCATCGGGATCGGGATCTTCGCGTAGAACCGCTCGGTCGCCGGCGGCTTCGGCTCGATGCTGCCGATCTTCAGGCCGGCCTTGATCGCGCGGTCCTGGAAGAGCTGCAGGAGGTCCTCGATCTTCTTGTCCTCGGGGAGCTCGGCGAGCGCCTCGTTGAGCTGCTGCTCGAGCAGCTCCTTCTCGCGACGGAACTGGTTGAGGTTGTTCGCGATCGAGGTCTTCTCGATGTACTCCTTGTCGAGCGTCGCCTGCTGCTGCTTGGTCCTGCGGATGCCGTCCTCGATGTCCGAGATCGACAGCCCGAAGTGCATCCCGAGCACGAAGTAGTTGAGGACCGTGATCGCGGCGATGATCCCGGCCACCACGCCGATCCTCGCCCCGAGCGGCGCCTTCACGATGCGTTCGATGAGCTTTTCCATGGGGCTCACCTCGGCTTCGCGGCCGGGTCCCCGGGCGCGGGCGTCTTCGGGGCGTAGAGGATCCCCGCGGTCAGGGTGAAGTCCACGATGTCGAACTTGCTCGCGGAGCCCGCCGAGGTCTTCGAGAGCTCGATCGCGCCGAAGTGCGGGTTCTGCTTCAGCGCGGTCATGAACGCCGAGACGTCGTCGATGGTCACGGCCTGGCCGGTGATCGTGGCGGAGCCGCCCTTCTCCTCGAACTTCGAGATCCAGAGCCGCTTCGGCGTGAGCGTCGCGAGCGCGTCCATCACGCGCACCGGCCCGACGCGCCCCGCCTTGAGCTGCGTGAGGATGTCGAGCTTCTCCCGGAGCGCCGCCTGCTGGTCCTTGATGTTCTTCACCTCGCCGATGATCCGGTCGAGCTGGGCGATCTCCTCGCGCGTCTTCGAGATCTTCTGCTCACGGGACTTCAGATCGCCGGCCCGCGCCTGCGCCCAGAGGAAGTTGCCCACGTAGCCGCCGACGAGGAGCACGGCGAAGAGGACGAGCTGCTGCTTCCCAGCCGCCTTCTTCTTCGAGACCCGTACGGGCAGTAGGTTGATGCGGATCATGGCTACTTGTCCCCGGGACGGCGGAGCGCGAGGCCGACGCCGACGGCCGCCGAGGGCGCCGCGGCCAGGATCACGGCCGGATCGAACTTCTTGTTGTCGATCTCGATGTTCTTGAAGGGGTTCAGGATCTCGACCGGCACCCCGGCGCGCGCCTCGACCGTCCTGAAGAGCGCGGGGATGCGGGCGGTGCCGCCGGAGAGGAGGGCGCGGGTGATCTTCCCGTCGGCGGCGGTGGACGAGTAGAAGTCGAGCGAGCGCTGGATCTCGCCGCCGAGCTGCTCGGCGACGCCCTGGATCACCCGCTCCACCTCCTGCGGGACGACCGCGTCGGACTCGCCCTGGCCGCCGACCTTCAGCGCCTCGGCCTCGTCGTAGGAGATGTTGAGCTGCTTCTGGATCTCCTCGGTGAAGGCGTTGCCGCCCATGGTGATGTCGCGGGTGAAGGTCGTGACGCCCCGCGAGATCACGTTGATGTTCGAGACGGCGGCGCCCACGTTCACGAGGACCACCGTGTCGGACAGGTTCGCCTCGTAGTTGGCCTCGAACGCGTTCTGGACCGCGAAGGCGTCGACGTCGACGACCGTGGCCGTGAGGCCCGCCTCGGCGCAGACCGAGGTGTAGTCGTTGATCATGTCCTTCTTCGCCGCGACGAGCAGGACGTCCATCTGCCCGGCGGCGTCCGCCTCGGGCGTCAGGATCTGCGTGTCGATGTTCACGTCCTTCACGTCGAAGGGGATGTACTGCTCCGCCTCCCACTGGATGGACTCGTCGAGCTCCTCCTGCGACATCCGGGGCAGCGAGATCTTCTTGATGATGACGGAGTGGCCGCGGACCCCGATCGCGACGTCCTTCGCCTTCACCTTGTGCTGGGCGAAGAGCTCCTGGATCGCCTGGACGATGGCGGCGGAGTTCATGAGGGCGCCGTCCACGATGGCCTCGGGAGGCAGGGGCGCCGACCCGAAGGCGAGCAGCTGCCAGCCGCCCTTCTTCTCCTTCAGCTGCACGAGCTTCACGCTCGAGGAGCCGATGTCGAGTCCGACGGCGGTCTTGCCTTTCGCCATGGGCGCTCCCTCACAGACTCCGCGCGCGGCCGCGCCCGAACCCGAACACCTTCCGGCGGTCGGAGGGCGTGAGGCCGAGCGCGAGGATGATCTTGCGCTTCGTGTCGACGCGGCAGTCGAGGCCGCTCTCGATGCGGGAGACCGTGAGGGGCGAGATGCCGGCCATGCGGGCCAGCTCCGCCTTCGTGAGCAGCTGCTCCTCGCGGAGCCGCTGGACGTTGTTCGGCGTCGCCGCCGCCGCCTCGCGGCGGGCGAGCGCGGGCGCCGCTTCCTTGGCACGTGGTCGGGCAGGCATGCGAGTACACGCTATGCGATCGATCCCGATCGGATCAAGAAAGCGGGTCGGCGAGATATCGGCTGTTGTAGGCAAGCGATGCGTAGTTGAAGCCAATTGATGCGTCGTTATGCGTGGGGGACGCGGTCACGAGATCCCGTACTCCTTGATCTTGTAGAGCAGCGCCCGGTAGGAGAGCTCGAGCAGCTCCGCGGCGCGGGTGCGGTTTCCCGCGGTCCGCTCGAGCGCGGCGCGGATCAGCCGCTCCTCGAGCGCGCGCGTCTCCCGCTTGACCGAGAGCGTCCCGCCGTCGCCCTCCGCGCCGCGGGCGGCGCCGGCGCTCGGACCGTCTCGGGCAGGTCCTCCTCGCGGATGAGGGGCCCCTCGGCGAGCACGACCGCCCGCTCGAGCGCGTGCTCGAGCTCGCGCACGTTCCCCGGCCAGCGGTGGGCGAGGAGCGTCTCGCGCGCCTCGTCGGAGAGCCGGACGCCGGACAGCTCCGGCCGGAGCCGCGCGTAGCGGGCGAGGAAGTGGCCCGCGAGCGCCTCGACGTCCGCGCCCCGCTCGCGCAGCGGCGGGAGGCGCAACGACACGACGTCGAGGCGGTAGAGGAGGTCCTCCCGGAACTGGCTCGCCGCGACGGCCCGCCGGAGGTCGCGGGCGGTCGCCGCGACGAGCCGCACGTCCACCTTGCGGGCGCGCACCTCACCGAGCGGCCGGACCTCCTCGTCCTCGAGGAAGCGGAGGAGCTTCACTTGAAGCGGCAGCGGGAGCTCGCCCACCTCGTCGAGGAAGAGGGTCCCGCCGTCGGCCTCCTCGGCGAGCCCCTTCTTCGTGCGCGACGCGTCGGTGAACGCGCCCCGGACGTGGCCGAACAGCTCCGACTCGATGAGCTCGGAGGGGATCGCGCCGCAGTTCACCGCGACGAACGGCAGCGCCGCGCGCGGGGAGAGGTCGTGGAGCGCCCGCGCCACGAGCTCCTTGCCGGTCCCCGACTCGCCCTGCAGGAGGACGGTGGTCTTCTGCGGCGCGAGCTTGCGGAGCTGCCGCAGCACCTCCTGCATCGGCTCGGAGACGCCGATCAGGTTCGCCGGCCCGTACGCGCCTGCGAGCTCCGTCCGCAGGCGGCGGTTCTCGCGGGCGAGCCGCTCGCGCTCCTCCGCCTTGCGCAGGACGAGCACCACCTCGTCGCGGCTTGAACGGCTTCGAGAGGTAGTCGTAGGCGCCCGCCTTCATCGCCTCGATCGCGGCGTCCTGGGCGCCGTAGGCGCTCATCACGATGACGGTGAGGTCCGGGCGCAGCCGCTGGATCTCGCGCAGCAGCGCGAGGCCGTCCATCCCGGGCATGCGGACGTCGGTGAGGACGAGGTCCGGGTCGCGCGCCTCGAGCTCGCGGAGCGCGTCCTCGCCCGATGGCGACCGCGCGCGCCTCCCAGCCGTGGTCCGTCAGGATCACGGAGAGGAGGTGACGCATGGCGGGATCGTCGTCGACGACCAGGATCGAGCGGAACACCGGACGCGAGCGTAGCAGCGATCCTGGCGGGGGGACACCGGGCGCCCGATCCGGCGTGCTAGAGCCGAGCTCGCTTGCCCTGATCGCGCCGCAGCAGCAAATCAGGCAATGGGTTCGGCCTACGGGGCCGGTCGCAGGCGGAGCGTGAAGACGGCGCCGCCGCCCGGCCCGTTCGCGGCGGTGAGCTCGCCGCCGAACGACTCGACGATGCCCTGCGAGATGGCGAGCCCGAGCCCCGTCCCCTGCCCGCCCGCCTTCGTCGTGAAGAACGGCTCGAAGATGCGCGGCAGGTCCGCCGCCGCGACGCCCGGGCCGCTGTCGGCGACCGAGATCGCGACCCGGTCCCCGTCGAGCGCCGCCGAGATCGAGATGCGCCCGACGCCGCCGGTCGCGTCCGCCGCGTTGAGGAGCAGGTTCAGGAACACCTGCGAGAGCCGCCGCTCGTCGGCGGCGACGCGGGGGAGGTCCGGGGCGAGCGCGACCTCCACCCCGAGCGCGCGGAAGCGCGGCTGCACGCGCGCGAGCCGGAGCGCCGCGTCGAGCGGCGCGGAGAGGTCGATCGCGCCGGCGACCGGCTCCGCGGGGCGGGCGAGGTCGAGGAGGTCGCGCACGATCCGGTCGATGCGCTGCGCCTCGACCCCGATCCGCTCCAGGAAGTCGTCGACTCGCCGCGGGGGGCACTCGGCCCTTCGCCTCGCGCCTCGCGCCCCCTCGACATCGCGGAGCCGATCGCGGGCGAGCTCCACGTACCCGGTGATCGCGCCGAGGGGGTTGCCGACCTCGTGCGCGACGCCGGACGCGAGCCGCCCGAGCGTGGCGAGCCGCTCGGCGCGCAGGAGCGACTCGCGCGCCTGCACGACCGCGACGTTGGCGCGCTCGAGGGCGGCCACCTGCTCGGCGAGCCGCGCGCGCTCGTCGCCGAGCGCCGCGGCGACGCGCTCGAACGCCACCGCCGCGCGCGACAGCCCGCGGCCGGGCGCGTCCCCCGGCGGCTCGAGGACGGGCAGGTCGCCCGCCGCGCCGCGGCCGAGCGCGTCCGCCGCCGCGAGGAGCCGGTCCACCGGCGCGCCGACGGAGCGGCCGAGGAGGGCCGCCGCCGCGACGGCGATCCCGAGCGACGTCCCGACCGCGAGGAGCACCACCGCTCCCGGGGCGAGCGCCCCGCGCGACGCGAGCGGGCAGCGCCGAGGCCGAGGACGAGCGCGGCGGCGACCGCGCCGAGCGCCGCCGCGTCGAGGAGCAGGACGAGCCGGAGCTGCCGCGCGCGCACCCCGGGAGCCTACCGGAAGATCTCGAGCGCGGGGACGAGCTCGGCGAGCCGCGCCCCGGCGTAGAGCCACTCGAGCGCGCCGAGGGCCAGGAACGGGCCGAACGGGACGCCGTTCCTGGGCGGGACCCACACGGCGTCGTCCGCCGCCTGCTCCGGATCGGGGCCGGGCTGCGCCCGCCCGAGCGCGATGAGGAGGAGCCCGACGACGCTCCCCTGGATCGACGCGAGCATCACGACCGGCAGGAGGGCGCCCGCGCCGAGGAACGCGCCGAGGCCGGCGAGCAGCCACACGTCGCCCGACGCCCATCGCCTCGCGCTTCGCGATCAGCGCGCCGAGCTTCATGACCGCCCAGAACGCGCCGAAGCCCACGGCGGCGCCGATCGCGGACGGAGCGGAGCCCCGGCGCCGCGGCGAGCGAGAACGCCGAGGCGACGAGGCCGAGTCCGACGAGCGGCCGCGTCAGCTCGTGCGGCAGCTCCCAGCGGTCGAGGTCGATCGCGGCGAGCGCGAGGAGGAGCGCGACGAAGGCGAGCTCCACCGCGGCGGACGCGGTGAGGCCGTGCCGCTGCCAGGCGACGAGCGCGGCGCCTGCGCCGAGGAGCTCGACGACGAGGTAGCGCGGCGAGATCCGCACCCCGCAGCTGCGGCAGCGGCCGCGGAGAGCGAGCCAGGAGACGACGGGCAGGTTGTCGTGCCAGGCGATGGGCGTGCGGCAGGACGGACAGCGCGAGCGCGGCCGGACGATCGACTCGCCCTCCGGGACCCGGGCGATGACGACGTTGAGGAAGCTCCCCACCGCCGCGCCGACGAGGCACACCCAGGCCCCGATGGCGATCTGGAGCGGCGTCGAGCGCCACGTTCCGCTCAGGCGACGCCGGCGCCGGGCTCGCCCGGGCGCGGCGGCGTCCCCTCGAGCCGGCGCAGGAAGAAGTCCTCGAGCGTCTCGCGGTGGGCGGTGAGCGCCACCACCCGCCCGCCCGCCGCGACGACCGCGCGCACCGCCGCGTCCGCGGCGGCCTCGTCCTCGAACGCGAAGGTCGCGCGCCCGCCCTCGCGGGCGACGGGCCGGGCGGCCGGGAAGGGCCCCTCGGCGCCGGCGCCGGCGAAGGTGGCCTCGACGCTCTTCACGCGCGCGGAGAGGAGCGCGTCGAGCTTGCCGACGTCGCGGAGCTTCCCGCCGATGATCACCCCGACCCGGTCGCAGAGCGCCTCGACGTCCGGGAGGATGTGCGTCGAGAAGAAGACCGTCTTCCCGCGGCGCTTCAGCTCGAGGATGATGTCGCGCATCTCCTTGCGGCCGACCGGATCGAGGCCGCTCATCGGCTCGTCGAGCACCACGAAGGCCGGATCGGCGACGAGGGCCTGCGCGATCCCGAGCCGCTGCTGCATGCCCTTCGAGTACTTGCGGATCTGCCGGTCGGCCGCGCCGGTGAGCCCGACGAGCGCGAGCAGCTCCTCGCAGCGGCGCGCCACCTCCGCGCGCGGCACCTCGGCGAGCTTCGCGTAGAAGCGCAGCGCCTCGGCGCCGGTGAGGAACTCGTAGTAGCTCGGGTTCTCGGCGAGGTAGCCGATCCGGGCCTTGGAGCGCTTCGAGGGGATCGGCGCGTCGAAGATGAAGGCCTTCCCGCGGGTCGGGAAGATGAGGCCCATCAGCATCTTGATGGTCGTCGTCTTGCCCGCGCCGTTCGGCCCCACGAAGCCGAAGATCTCGCCCTCCTCCACCGAGAGCGTGAGGTCGTCGACGGCGTGCACGCGACGGCGGCGGACGCCGACCTCGAACACCTTCGTGAGCCCGTCGGTCCTCAGGATCATGCGCGCGCATCATCGGGCGGGGCCCCCGGTGCGTCAACGCCGCGGACCTCCCGCCGACCACCGCCCCGCGCCGCGACATCGCGCCGCCGCTGACGAAAAACGTCACCCGCCTCCACCCACTGACGTTCTCCGTACATGACACTCGCGCTCGCCCGCCCGAGTCGGACCGCGGGGTTGGCGCGCGCGAGGAGGCTGGCACCGTTCGTGCTCGGAGCCTCCTCGTCCGGGGTACCCACTCGCCCGGCCGAAAACCGGCTGGGCGCGCCCACGGGTCGCCCACCAAGGGAGGATCAATGAAGAAGGTCTCCAAGGGCTTCACCCTCATCGAGCTCATGATCGTCGTCGCCATCATCGGCATCCTCGCCGCGATCGCGATCCCGAACTTCATGAAGTACCAGCTCCGCGCGAAGTTCGGCGAGCTGCCCACGAACGTCACCGCCTGGTTCAAGGCCGAGGAGTCCCTCCGCCAGGGCGAGCGCAACATCCCGACCGCCATCGCCGGCGACGTCCAGGGCGTCGACCGGCGAGTACTTCGTCCCGGCGACGCAGCCTCCCGGCCGGCTGCATCGCTCGGGCCCGTCGAAGAAGGTCTGGGCCCCCGTCGACATCGCGGCCTCCAGCGCGATCGACTGGGTGGTCGAGGGCAACACCTACGGCTGCTACACCGGCTCGCCGGCCGGCGGCAGCGCCGACGGTGGCGCGCAGTACGGCACCGCGCTGACGCTCGCAGGCCGAGTCGGACATCGACGGCGACGCGGGCACGGCGCCTGAGCGACGAAGGCGCTGCGTCTGCTGTTCAAGCCGCTCCTCGACGCGGACGGCACGGTCGACCGCTCGCGGCCCCGGCCGTCGACGTGCGCGCACGAAGCCGGCGGCCCGGCGCGCCCCGTGGGGCAGCGTCGCAGCGGTTCCCCGACGACAACACCTTCTAGCTCGGACCGAAGGAGCTGTCGTAGAGTCCGAGGGCCACCCGGCGAGAGCCGGGTGGCTCTTCTCTTTCCCGCCCGATGCTCGCCCTCGCCGGTCGCGCCGCGCATCTTCCTCGTGCTGGCCTCGCTCACGGTCGCGTCCGCGGGGCGGCTCGCGATCTCGCGCGAGCGGCCGTACGACGTCGCCGTCGTGCCGCCACCCCAGGCCTTGCGGGTCCTCTTCCTCGGCCACGCGACGCTCGCCGCGAACCTCTACTGGCTCCGGACGGTGCAGTACATCGGCGAGCCGCGGAGCGCGGCAGCGCGGCTGGGACCGCCTCTTCCCGCTCGCCGAGCTCGTCACCGACCTCGATCCCGGGCACGGCTACGCCTACCAGGTGGCCGGGACGGTGCTCTCCGCGGTCGGACGGATCGAGGAGTCGAACCGGATCCTCGAGAAGGGCATGCGGAACGTCCCCGACCGCTACATCCTCCCGTACCACCGCGCGTTCAACGCCTTCTACTACGAGGGGGACTTCGCCGCGGCGGGGCGGTTCGCGGAGATCGCGGCGAGCGCGCCCCGGCGCGCCGGCGCACCTCCGGCAGAACGTCCTCGCGTACTACGTGAAGGGGAAGCGCGCCGAGCTGGCGGTGGAGTACCTCGAGCACGCGCTCGACGCCGCGCAGGACGACGAGAGCCGCAAGGCGATCGAGGCGCAGCTCGAGACGGCGCGGTTCGAGCGAGGCCGCCGCGGTCGTGGACGACGCGCTCGAGCGCTGGCGCGCGCGCTACGGGCTCCCGCCGCTGACGCCGTACTCCCTCCTGCGCGAGGGGCTGCTCGACGCGCTCCCGGCGGATCCCGCCGGCGGCGAGTGGATCGTCGGCGAGGACGGTCGCGCCGCGTCCACCGCGCGGACGCGCCGGATCGGACGCGCCCCGCGCCGCGAGGAGCTCGGCCAGGAACCCGCCTTCGACCCGGGGCAGCCACGGGAAGGTCTACCGATGAAGATCGCCGCCGTCGCGCTCGTCACGTTCCGCGAGGTCCTGCGCCGGAAGGTCCAGGTGAGCCTCGTCGTCTTCGGCTCGTTCCTGATCGTCGCGAGCTTCGTGATCTCGCGGCTGACGCTCGGCCACCAGCACCGGATCCTCGCCGACCTCGGGCTCTCCGCCATGTCGCTCGTCGGGAGCCTCCTCGCCGTCTTCGTGGGCGCGACGCTCGTCGCCGGCGACATCGAGCGCCGGGTCCTCTACCCCGTCATCGCGAAGCCGGTCTCGCGGACCGAGTACCTCCTCGGCCGCTACGCCGGGCTCGCGCTGCTGCTCCTCGTGAACCTCGGCGTCATGGCCGCCGTGCTGGCGCTCGTCCTCGTCGTCGAGGCGGGCGGGCTCGCGCCGCTCGACGCCTCGCTCCTCGCGGCGTTCGCGATGCTCGGCGTCCAGTTCCTCGTCGTGGGGGCGGTCGCGATCCTCTTCTCCTCGATCACCTCGAGCACGCTCGCCGCCATCCTCGGCCTCTCGATCGTCGTGGCCGGGCACCTCACCAACGAGATGCGGGCGCTCTGGCAGGACGAGGGGTCGCTCTGGCTCGCGAAGGCCATCTGGTACGTCGTCCCGAACCTCGGCGCGCTCTCGCTCAACGAGGCGGTGATCTACCGGACCCCGGTCACCGCGGACGCCTGGGCCGCGGCGCTCTACGCGGTCCTCTACGCCGCGGCGGCCCTCGCGCTCGCGTCGCTCGGGTTCGAGCGGCGCGACATGAAGTGAGCGGAGGCACCGCCGGTGCGCGCTGGACCCACATGCAAACTTTGATCAGCCCGCCGCCCGATGCAGGATCCGGCGGGTCGGGACGCCGGACGACCCGAGTCGTTCCGGCCGCTTTGGCCGGCCCCTCGCGCGGCAGCGCGCTTGCTAGTGATCCGGGCGGAGGACTTCATGCGGCGTCAGCGCGGCTTCACCCTCATCGAGCTCATGGTCGTCGTCGCGCTCGATCGGCATCGTCGCGACCATGGCGATCGTCAGCCTCCGCGCCGCGAAGCGCAACGCGCAGGTGGGCGGGATGTCCTTCGAGCTCGTCCTGAAGCTCCAGGGGCTGAAGACGAAGGCGCTCGCCGAGCAGCGCGATCACCTCGCCGTGCTCCACGCCGGAGACGGCAAGGACTGCGGGCTGCTCTCGTCCAGCGGCTGCGTCCGGCTCTTCGTCCTCGCCTCCCCGACGACGGCCTGGACGCTGAAGGGGTTCGCGCCGGACAAGACGGGCGAGAACCTCGACCCGGCGACCGGCGAGCTGGTCGAGACGATCGTGTTCCCGAAGGGCACGACGCTGCACGGCGGCGCGGCGGGGATGGCCGGCAAGGCGCCGTTCACGAACGTCTCCGCCTGGGACACGGACGCTCGACGGCGACTGCGGCGGGATCCGCTGCGTCGCCTTCCGGTTCACGAGGACCGGCGAGGTCCGCGGAGAGACGCCCGACGGCACCGTCCTCCGCAAGGCCGGCCACATCGTCGCGCTCGCGACCGACCTCGAGGGACAGACGCACGGGGCCGAGCGCCGCGCGATCCTGGTCTCGTTCCCCTCCGGCATCGTGAAGTCCTACACCTACTGACGGGACGCGCATGACCACTCGACCCGACCGCCGCAACGCAGCGCGAGGCGTGACGCTCCTGGAGGCGGTCGTCTCGCTCACGATCCTGCTCATCGGGATCGTCGGCATGATGCAGCTCCAGATCGTCGGCATCACCGCCGACGCGGGCGCGCGCGCGCAGACCCAGGCGTTCCAGCTCGCCCGCGAGCTCGCGGCCGCCCTCGAGAAGCTGGACCCGCTCGACGCGCAGCTCACTGCTCCGCACAGCACGTCGCTCGTTCCTCCCGCCTCGTTCGGCCACGCGCTGCTCGGCGACGGGACGGTCGCCACCTCCGGCCTCACCGCCTGGGACGACGCGAAGGCGCTGCCCGGCGTCACCACCGACGCGCAGCTCCTCGCGAGCGCCGGCGTCGACGCGGAGGACGCCACGCTCCCGCGGTTCCAGCGGCGCTGGTCGGTCTGGGAGGCGCAGACCGCCGCGACCAGCGGGGGCGTGAAGCTCGTCGCGGTCTCGGTCACCTACCGCGAGAAGGCGCTCCCCGGGCGACGCGAGGTGGTGCTCCTCACGCAGATCTCCAACACGGGCCTCTCGAGCGCCTTCGCGAGCGCCTACCGATGACCGCCCTGCGCAGGGCCCTCGGGTTCACCCTGATCGAGATGATGATCGCGCTCGGCGTGAGCGCCATCGCGCTCGCTGCGGCGCTGGTCGCGGCGAACGCGCAGCACCGCGCGTTCTACAACGGGCAGAAGCTCCGCTCGGCGCAGAACGCCGGCCGCTCCGCCCTCCTCTTCCTCGAGCAGACGCTCCCCCTCGCCGGCTACGGGATGGACGCGCCGCTCGCCCTCGACTTCGGCTTCTACGACCGGAGCGCGATCTGCCCCGAGGACGAGTGCAAGCCGGACCGGACCGACGGCGCGGACGAGCTCGTCTTCTACGCGCGCAACGCCGCGTACTGGACGCCCGGAGCGCCGGAGGACGAGCCGCGCGGCCACGCCTGGCACCTCGCCAAGTTGACTGACGACGTGGTCACGCTGAAGGCGCGTCCGGGCGACACCTTCCGCATGGGGCAGATCCTCCAGGCGGTGTGTCCCGGCGAGCCGCGCTACGCCTACTTCACCGTGTCCAAGCGGGCGGTGGCGCCGCCGGCGGCCGCGCCGTCGGCAGACCCCCCGTCCGCCGACCTCGAGGTGTCGCTCGAGCTCGCCGAGGAGGCGAACCCCTTCCGCCGCCAGGACGTGGCGATCGCGACGGCCTGCTTCGCGAAGGGCGACGCCCGCGTCTTCGCCATCGACCGCTACCGGCTGCACGTCCGCGCGGTGACCGTGGACGGACGGACCGACCCGTTCCTCGTCCTCGACACCGGGACGGACCTCGACGACGACGACGACGTGGACGCGGACGACGAGATCCTGATCGCCGAGGGGATCGAGGCGTTCCAGGTCGCCTACCAGTTCGGCCCGGCGGACCCGATGGCCGGCGCGACGGCCGGCGCGACCGCCGCGACCGCCATCCAGCTCAACGCCGGCGCAGCGAGCGCCGCCGCGGACACCATCACGCTCACGACCGCCCCGGGGGCGGTCGTCGCCGGCCAGTTCGCCTACGACGCGACGAGCTTCTACAAGTACCGGCTGCTCCCGCCGCTCCCCGCGGAGCGGCTCACGAATCACCAGGCGAACATCCGGACCGTCCGGATCTCGCTCGTGGCGCGGTCGCCCGAGCCGGACCCGGCGTCGACCGCCAACCTGACCTGGACCGCCGGCTCGCCGCTCTTCCGGCTGAACCAGGACAAGACATCCGGACTGGGTCCCCGTCGACGGCGGATACCAGCGCGCCACCTTCGACACCGCGATCAACCTGCCGAACATGACCGTTCGCGCGATCTCCTACTTCTGAGCCGGCGAGGACCTCGATGAGCCACCCCCTCGACACCCGACCGCGCGGCAGCACGCTCCTCCTCGTCGTCATCCTCCTCGGCGTGCTCGCCGTCATCGGCGTCGCCGCGGTCTCGCTCGGCTCGCAGGAGCGCACCAACGCCTCCGCGAAGGGGAAGCGCGACGCCGTCGCCGCCTGCGCGAACGCCGCGCGCATGGCCCTCTGGGCCGAGCTCGCGCGGTACGGCTCGGCCTACCTCACGAGCTCGAATCCGGTGGGGGAGATCGTCCTCCCCGACGGCACCACCCTCGCCGCGCCGGCGCACTACGCCAGCGCCGGGGTCCGACGCGCTCCCGGTCGTGAAGATCGTCCGCACCCACCGGGTCGTCCGCTCCGCGGCGGCGAAGACCGCGGACCTCACGAACCGCATGGAGGCCGCGCAGAGCCAGCTCGGCGGCACCGCGTACACCGTCGTGGCCCGCTGCAGGGACGCGAAGGGGCGCGAGGACGAGATCGAGTTCACGACGGTGCTCGCGCTGTAGCCGGAGAAGCCATGACTGACCTCGCGCACCCCCGCCGCCTCCTCGGACTCGCCGCCGCGCTCGCGCTCGCCCTGCGGCCCGCCGCGGGCGCCGCCCAGACCTGCGAACCCAACGACGCCGCGCGCGACCTCCTCGCCGCGTCCTACCTCGACACCGCGCTGAACCCGTCGGACGGCGAGGACATGGACTTCCTCAAGCGGGAGTCGGGAGCGCCGAACATCATGGTGCTGTTCGACAGCTCGGGGTCGATGCGGCGGCTGCCGCCGGACGGCCCGGGACGGATCGGGGGCACGCTGCCCCCGGGACACCTGCTCGTCGAATCCGTCGAAAGCCGCGCAGCAGACCGCCGCCAAGACGTCGCCGAGCCGCGTCGTCGGGTGCGGCCTCGATCCCGTCTCCGCGAGCTCGCTCGTGCGGTGCCGGGCACGGCGCTCGCCAGCGTCCGGCAGCGCGCGTTCCACCCGCCCTGCGGGAAGTCCGTGACGGAGGGGCTCGTGAACGCGACGTACGCGGGCGCGACGACGCACTACGCGGCGGAGATGAACGTCTGCCCCTACTTCTCGTCCTCGAGCAACCAGACCTACGTCGGCGCGGGCGAGGCGGCCGGGTACGATCCGAACTTCTACAACAACGCCGGCGCGACCGACGTGGCGAAGAACGGCAAGCCCGGTCTTCTTCGGCCGAGACCTGATCTTCCACGACACCGCCGCGATCGGGGTGACCGCCGCGAACGGCAGCATCTCCTTCGGGACCTACGCCTGGGACAACGGCGGTCGACTTCAAGCACAACTTCGGCGACGGCTGGGGCGACTGGGCGGTCCACCCGTACCAGAAGGACAACAACTCCTACGGCACGATCGCGGACTTCTGCTCGGCGCAGGGGACGACCACGCAGGGGACGGCGCAGGCGAAGACCTACGAGCAGATCTGCAACACCTGCCTGACCGACGCCGGCTGGTACTACGACGGCATCCTCCTGCAGGCGACCGAGGACGGCGTCACCTACCAGTACCCGAGCCTCTGGTACACCGGGAACTACCTCACCTTCTTCCCGCCCAAGTTCCTGGTCGGCCCGCAAGATCGTGAAGGACGTCATCGCGGTGCAGTCGCGCATCCGGCTCGGGATCTCGCGCTTCTCGGACGCGAGCCCCGGCGTCAACATCGTCCAGGACTTCAACCCGAGCTGCTACCCGCCGGCGACCTCCAACTTCGACGTCGAACCGCTCGCTCCTTCATCGTCGAACCTGAACAACGCCGGGAACCTCAGCTTCGCGGGCGGCGCGCCGTCCGCGAAGGCGCTCTTCGAGCTCGGGCGCTACTACCACACGCCCGGTCTCACCTGGTTCGGCGAGGACCCGAAGGGCACGCTCCTATCGCCCACGACGCGAGAACCAGTACGCGATCTGCTACTCGTGCCAGGCGAGCACGGTCATCATGCTGACCGACGGCCTGCCGAACGCGGACGACGGGAGCACGCTGCCGGCCGGGACGACGACCGCCGCGAACACCTCCGGCAAGTACGCGGGCGACGTCGCGACCGGCATTCTCGGCATCACCAAGGCCACCTGCCCGAGCTGCGGATCGTTCACCGGGCCCGCCAACGCCTACCTGAACAACCTCCCGAAGGTCGCCTGGTACCTGAACAACATGGATCTCCGGGACAACACGGAGACGACCGCGCGACTGCAAGGGCCAGGGCGGCAAGCAGGTCATCCAGACGTACACCGTCGGGTTCGGCACGAGCCAGTTCCCCACCGCGAACACGGTGCTGCGGAACACCGCCGAGGCCGGGGGCGGGATGTTCGTCGAGGCCGAGGATCCGGCCACGCTCAAGGACGGCATCAACTACATCCTCCGCGAGATCTCGAACCGCTCGACCTCGTTCTCCGTCGCGACCGTCTCGACCCTGCAGACCACCTCCGGCCGCGCGGTGATCGTCCCGCGCTTCGATCCGAACAAGACCGCCCACTGGGACGGGCACCTCTTCCGCTTCGACCTGTACAGCGAGTTCGTGAACGCCTGCGAGCCCAAGGGCGCCGGTGACCTCGACTGCGACGGTCAGTGCGTCAGCGCGTTCCTCGCGGACCAGTCGGACAGCGGAAACGACAAGGTGAGGAGCCTCGTGTCGGAGGCGCAGGACGGAAACGGCACCTTCGTGCGCAACCAGGCGCCCACCCAGGCCCTCTGCTCGCAGGCGCCGGCTTGCGGCACGGGGTCGTGCACGGTGTCCGGCAACGCGAGCGCGAACCCGTTCTGGGACGCGGGCAAGGAGCTCGCGGCCCAGGAGTGGAAGACCCGCAAGGTCTACACCGCGGTGGACACCGAACGGCGACGGCGACGTCGACGGCGCCGACGGCACGCTCGAGCTGACGACGGCGAACGCCGACAAGATCGCCCCTTACCTCGCGCTCGGCACGAGCGCCACCGGGCAGTCGGTGTGCGCCGACCTCTCCAACCGCCTCGCAGGCGCCGGCGATCTCGCCGAGCGCCGCGCTCGTGACCGGCTCCAAGCTCGAGTGCACGAAGACCATCATCCGGTTCGCGCTCGGCGCGGACATCTTCAACTCGCTCGGCAAGACCGGGTCCGACTGGCCGCCGACGAGTCAGGACGCCGTCGGCGACCGGGCGTACAAGCTCGGCGACATCTTCCACTCGTCCCCGGTGGTGGTCGACCCGCCGCTCCCCCGCGACGGCATCCTCTGCCCCGCCGGCCTCTCGAACCAGTGCATCTCGTCCCTCTGGGCGACGCCCACCCCGGGCGGCGAGGCGGGCTACGACGCGTTCGCGAAGAGCCCGGACCTACAAGGACCGGGACAAGATCATCCTCGTCGGGGCGAACGACGGGCTTCCTCCACGCCTTCCACGGCGGCACGTGGATCGCGAACCCCACGCCCGGGGTCCACAGCGACGCGCGCGGACGACGGGTACACCGACGCGGTGGACGAGTCCCTGCCGCCCTTCAACGGCCACTACGACCGCGGCACCGCCAAGGAGCTGTGGGCGTTCCTGCCGCCCGACATGATCGCGAAGCTCCCGCTCCTCATGGGGTCGAAGCACCAGTACTACGTGGACGGCACCGCCATGGTGCGCGACGTCTGGGTGGACGGCACCGCCAACGGCTTGCCCGGCGCCACGACGGGCAACCTCGGCAGCAAGGAGGGCGGCGAGTTCCACACCGTCGCGGTGGTCGGCGAGCGGCGCGGCGGGACCCGGTACTTCGCGCTCGACGTCACCGACGCGACGAACGCCAGCACCGGCCCCACCTTCCTCTGGATCTACCCGCAGCCCAACGAGAAGCGCTCGCTCGAGTTCGGCGCGACCTACGACGACTTCCTGCCGGTCGGTCCGCCGATCGGGCCGGTCCGGCTCGAGGTCAGCGCGTCGACGAGCGCCGGGACGCCGACGATGGCGGTGCCGGGCGTCGCCGACCCTGTCCCGTACGAGGAGCGCTGGGTCGTGCTCCTCGCGGGCGGCTTCGATCCGCAGTACGTGCGCGGCCGCGGGGTGTTCATGCTCGACGTCTGGACGGGGAAGGAGCTGTTCGACTTCAGCTACCCCGAGCCCGGGACCACGCTCGCCTCCGACGACCCCCGCCTCGCGCTCCGCTTCCCGATCGCCGGCGACTCCGGGCATGGTGCCCTGGGGCCAGAACGCGAAGCGCGTCGAGCGACGAGAAGAACGACCACTTCTTCGACACCGCCACCTTCGGCGACACCGGCGGCCAGCTCTGGGTGCTCCGCTTCAACACGCCCGGCAAGCTCGAGCCGGCGGCAAGGTGACGAACTGGTACGGCGGCCGCGTCTTCCAGATGGGCGGCGCGGGCAACTGCAAGTTCTGCGGCGGGCAGCCGTTCTTCTACATCACCGCCAACATGGCGATCGGGACCAACATGGCGTACCGGGTCTTCGCCGGGACCGGCGATCGCTTCAACCTGCTCGACAAGTACGGCGGCGAGTGCGGCCCCGACAACATCCGCGCCTGCGCCATGCGCGGCTGCACCGTCACGCTCGACTCCGCCTCGAACTTCCTCCAGGCCAAGGGACCGGGGTCGGCGAGCTGGGGCCTCTCCGAGGCGGCGTGCGGCGGCGTGTCCGGCAGCCGCTCGGACGGGACCGTGGACGACCTGCGAGGCGCGGGGCCGCGCGCGCGTCCAGATCACGAACTGCCCGGGCTCGCTCTCGACGACGAGCGACTTCGAGGCGGCGTGCGAGCTCCAGACGGACGGGTACTACCGGTGCTCCTCGGCGCGCGCCGTCGCCGGGGACAAGCTCGCGATCTCGGACGCGACGAACCCGATCACGCTCGGCAACTGGTACCTGTCGCTCCTCGTCTTCGAGGATCTCGGCGACCGGGCGATCTTCACGACGGAGGACCAGGCGAAGACGTACGACGCGAAGCGGCTCTCGATCACCCAGACCGACGCGACGACGCGCACCGCCTCGACGGGGCTCGTCCTCATGTCGGCGAAGGACGACGCCCCCACCGGCGCGGACGCGACCTCGAAGGGATGGGCCGTCTACTACGACCACGAGCCGTCCATCACGATCGACAACCACGTCTTCACGATCGCGTGGCAGGACGAGCGGACGTCCTCCGGCACCGGCTCCGGCGAGGGCCTCATCACCTGGAACACCACCCAGCCCACCGTCGGCCAGGTCGCCGAGGCGACCGAGGGCGGGTGCAAGGTGTCGAAGTGCACCGCCGAGAGCAGGCGCGTCGCCTACCACTACGGCGCCGACCCGGAGACCGGCCTTCCCTACCCCGGCTTCAAGGTGGGCGGCAAGGTCTCCCGGTCGATCGCCTCGTACCTGCTCGTGCCCTCGCAGGCGGACCAGACGACGGTGTTCGTCAACCAGAAGGGACAGGTGGCGGTGGGGCTCACCGCGGTGAACCCGG
This sequence comes from uncultured delta proteobacterium, assembly GCA_963736795.1. Classification (GTDB taxonomy): domain Bacteria; phylum Myxococcota; class Myxococcia; order Myxococcales; family Anaeromyxobacteraceae; genus Anaeromyxobacter. Next base: position 520,120 of record CAVTRF010000016.1, read on the forward strand.
AGAAGGGCGCCTCGAACGTCGGCATGGGCGATCCGATCGATCCCGTCACCGACATGGGCTTCGTCGAGGTGAGCGAGGAGCTCCACGCCTGCCGCCACCCGGAGTCGGGCCCGGTCTGCCGCTGAGGAGCGCCGGTCAGCGGATCCCGAACTTCGCGAGCCGGTAGCGGAGCGAGCGGAACGACAGGGCGAGGAGGCGCGCCGCCTCCGTCTTCACGCCACCGCTCCGCTCGAGCGCCCGCTCGAGGAACCCGCGCTCGATCGCGTCGAGGTGGGCCTGGAGATCGAGCCCGGCCTCGGGGAGCTGCGGTGCGACCGCCGGTGCCGGCGCGGCGACCCCGCGGGCGCGGATGGGCTCCGGCAGCTCGTCCGGACCGATCACGTCCCCCCGGCAGAGCGTCACCGCGCGCTCGAGGACGTTCGCGACCTCGCGGACGTTGCCGGGCCAGCGCCACTCGAGCAGCAGGCGCTCGGTCTCGGGCGCGAGGCGCAGCGCCTCCTTCCCCACCTCGCCCGCGAAGCGCGCGAGGAAGTGGGCGACGAAGAGCGGCACGTCCTCCCGGCGCTCGCGCAGCGGCGGCATGTGGATCTGGATGACGTTGAGCCGATAGAAGAGGTCCTCGCGGAACCTCCCCGCGCGCACCTCTTGCTCGAGATCCCGGTTCGTCGCCGCGACGATCCGCGCCGCGACCGCGATGTCGCTCGCGCCGCCCACCCGCCGGATCTTCCTTTCCTGTAGCGCGCGCAGCAGCTTCACCTGGACCGCAGGCGGGAGATCGCCCGCCTCGTCGAGGAACAGGGTGCCGGCGCCCGCGACCTCGAACAGCCCGGGCTTCGCGCCGACCGCGCCCGTGAAGGCGCCGCGCTCGTGCCCGAACAGCTCGCTCTCGATGAGCCCCTCCGGGATCGCCCCGCAGTTGACCGCGACGAACGGCTGGCCGGCGCCGCCGCGGTCGTGGATGGCCCGCGCCACGACCTCCTTGCCGGTGCCGCTCTCGCCCGTGACGAGGACGGTCGTGCGCGCGGAGGCCACCTTCGCGACGAGCTCCCGGACCGCCGCGATCGCCGCGGACGTCCCGAGGAGCTCGCGCTCCTCCGTGCCACGCCCGACGCGGTGGCGGAGCACCCGGTTCTCCGCGACGAGCGCGCGCCGCTCGAGCGCCTTCTCGACGACGAGCCGAAGCTCCTCGACCTTGAACGGCTTCAGCACGTAGTCGTAGGCGCCCGCCTTCATCGCCTCGATGGCGTTCTCGGTGGTGGCGAACGCGGTGACGACCACGACCTCCGTCGCGGGGCTCGCCTCCTTCACCCTCCGGAGGACGTCCATCCCGGACGCGTCGCCGAGGCGGAGGTCGGTGATCACGAGGTCGAGATCGCCCTCCGACGCGAGGGCGAGCGCCCCCGGGACGTCGGCGGCGGCGAGCACCTGGTGCCCCTGCTTCTGCAGCAGGATCTCCAGGAGCTCCCGCATGGAGCGCTCGTCGTCGACGACCAGGATTCGCGCCATGACCGATCCTATGCCTCCCCGCCGCCCGCGGGCAGGAACACGCTGAAGCGGCTGCCGCGGCCGGGGGCCGAGTCCACGTGGATCGTGCCCCGGTGCGCGTCGACGATCCGGTGCACGGTCGCGAGGCCGAGCCCGGTCCCGCGCGGCTTCCTCGTGAAGAACGGGATGAACAGCCGCTCGAGGTCGTCGGGGGCGATCCCGGGCCCGTCGTCCTCCACCTCGAACCGGACGCCGCCGGGCGCGACGCCGCAGCCCACGCGGATGCAGGCGCCGCCGCGGGGACCCGCCGGCGCGCCGAGCGCCTGCGCGGCGTTGGTGAGGAGGTTCCACGCCACCTGCCGGATCTGGCCGGGGTCGCAGTCGGCCACGGCCGAGGCGAGCGCCGCGTCGATGCGGAGGTTCGCGGTCTGGGGGTCGTTGCGGAACACCTGGAGCGTCTCGTCGAGGAGCGTCGCGAGGTCGGTGGTCTCCTTGCGCGGCGGCGCCGGGCGCGCGAACGCGAGGAACTCCGCGACGAGCTCCTCCAGCCGCTCCGCCTCCCGGAGCGCGATCTCCATGAGCCGCCGATCGTCGCCGGGGGCCGAGACGCGATCGCGCAGGAGCTGGAGCGAGCCGCCCAGCGACGCGAGGGGGTTGCGGATCTCGTGCGCCAGGCCGGCGGCGAGGAGTCCCAGATCCGCGAGCCGCTCGCTCCGCTGCACCGCCTCCTCCATCTCCCGCAGCCGCGTGAGGTCCTGGAACAGGACGGCGCTCCCGATGACGCCTCCGTCGCGAGCCGTGAGGGGGAAGTTCGAGTAGCCGATCCGGACGCGCGCGCCGTCCGGGCGCGAGTGCTCGATCTCGCCCCGCTCGATGCCGCGCACGAACGCCGGGAACGCCGCCTCGGCCGGGCCGCCCCGGGCGCGCGCGAGCGAGATCCCGGTGAGCTCCTCCGCCGCCCGGTTCACGAACGTCACCTGCCCCCCCCGGTCGAGCGTGACGAGCCCCGCCGTCATCGACTGGACCACCGTCTCGTGCAAGGCGGAGAGTGCCGCGAGATCGCCCTCCCTCCGCTCCAGCTCCTCCCCGGCCGCCTGGAGCTGCTCGCCGGTGGCCCCGAGCTGCCCCGCGAGGTAACCGGCCAGCGCGGCCGTGGCGATGAACGCCGCGCCGTGGGTGAAGAGCGTGACCGCGGCGGTCGGCGGGGCCCCGAGCCCCGGGGCGTTCACGAGGAGGTACCCGGCGACCGCGAGGAGCCCCGCGACCGCCGCGCCGCGCCGGAAGAGGAGGATCGCGCCGTTCACGACGGCGAGCGAGTACATGAAGAGGAAGAGGCTCTCGGCGCGGCCGGTCATCCCGACCACCACCGTCGCCACGGCCACGTCGAGGGTGATCTGCGCGTACGCGATCCGGACGAGGCTCCACCTCGCCCGGAGCGCGGCCGCGAGCGCGGCGGACGCCGCGTAGACGCCCACCCGCGAGGATGAAGAGCGGCTGGAGCCGCCGCGCGAGGTCCGGTCCCTCGCGGGCCGCCAGGCCGGTGCCGCCGAGCAGCACCGAGACCATCACCACCCGGAAGAAGGTGATCCAGAGGAGCTTCCGGTGGAGCCCGGGGTCTCGCCGGCCCGGCTCCACCGCAGCTACTTGACCGCGCCGGCCATGTTGAAGATCGGCAGGTACATCGCGATCATGATGTAGCCGACCGTGCCGCCGAGGAAGACCATCATCAGCGGCTCGAGCATGCTCGTGAGCGCCCCGACCGCGACGTCGACCTCGTCGTCGTAGAAGTCGGCGATCTTCGTGAGCATCTGGTCCATCGCGCCGGTCGCCTCGCCGACGCCGATCATCTGCACGACCATCGGCGGGAAGACGCCGGTCTCGGCGAGCGGCGCGGCGATGTTCTTCCCCTCGGAGATCTTCGCGCGGACGTAGAGGATCGCCTTCTCGATCGATCCTGTTGCCGGCGGACTTCGCGACGATCTCGAGGGCGTCGAGGATCGGCACGCCCGAGGAGAGCATCGTCCCGAAGGTGCGGGTGAACCGGGCGACCGCCACCTTCCGGACGAGCGGCCCGAACACGGGGGACTTCAGCACGAAGGCGTGCCACATCTCCTGGCCCTTGCCCTGGCGCGTCGCGAGCTTGAACGCGACGAAGAGCACGATCGGCACCGCCACGAAGATGTACCAGTTCGCGCGGAGGCCCTTCGAGAGGTCGACGAGGAACTGCGTCGGGCCGGGGAGCGAGCCGCCCATGTCCTTGAACATCTTCTCGAAGGTGGGGACGACGAAGGCGAGGAGGACGGCGACGACGCCGACGGCGACGACGAGCACGATCGCGGGGTAGATCATCGCGCCCTTCACCCGCCGCTTCAGCTTCTCGTTCTTCTCGATGTAGGCGCCGAGCCGCTGGAGGATGGTGTCGAGGATGCCGCCGATCTCGCCGGCCCGGACGAGCTGGACGAACAGCTCGTCGAACGCCTTCGGGTGCTCGCCGAGCGCGTCGGCGAAGGTCGAGCCCGCCTCGACCCGCGACTTGACCTGGAGGAGCACCTTCTTGAACGCGAGGTTCTCGGCCTGCGTCCCGATGATGTCGAGGGCCTGCACGAGCGGGAGGCCGGCGTCGATCATCACCGAGAACTGCCGGGTGAAGACGAGGAGGTCCTTCGACGTCACGCCCGCCGAGCCCGGGGATGATGAGGTGGAACTCCTTCGGCTTCTTCTTCACCTTCGTGGGCTCGATGCCCATCTGCCGCAGCCGGGCCTCGACCGCGGAGGCGTCCTGGGCCTCCATCTCGCCCGAGCGGACCTCGCCCTGCTTCGTCTTCCCCGACCACTTGAAGACCGGCGTCTGCCGCGGCGCGGACGGCGCCGGCGCGGGCTTCTGCTTGATGGCTGCGGCCTGGGCCATGGTCTCCTCGCTCCGTCCGGGCGTGGCGATCCTAGCCGAGCGCCGCCCGCGGTCGAATCGCCGGGCGCCTACCTCGGCGCCGTCGCCGTGGGCGTGCGCACGTTCCCGCTCGAGATGATGTTCTTCAGCTCGTCGGGGTCCGACGAGCGCGCCATCGCCTCTTCGAGGGTGATGAGCCGCTTGCCGTAGGCGACGCCGAGGCTCTGGTTGAAGGTCTGCATCCCGAACTTCGACTGGCCGACCTGCATCTGCGAGTAGATCTGGTGGACCTTGTCCTCGCGGATGAGGTTCCGGATGGCGGGGTTCGGCACCATCACCTCGATGATGAGGACGCGCCCCGGGCCCGCCCGCCTTCGGCAGCAGGTTCTGCGTGAGGACGCCCTCGAGCACGAAGGAGAGCTGCGCGCGGACCTGCGGCTGCTGGTAGGGCGGGAAGACGTCGAGGATGCGGTTGATCGTCTGGACCGCGGAGTTCGTGTGGAGCGTCCCGAAGGCGAGGTGACCCGTCTCGGAGATGACGAGCGCCGCCTCGACCGTCTCGAGATCGCGCATCTCGCCGATGAGGACGACGTCGGGATCCTGCCGCAGGATGTACTTCAGCGCCTTCTTGAACGACTGCGTGTCCGCCCCGACCTCGCGCTGGTTCACGAGGCAGTTCTTGTGCGGGTGCAGGTACTCGATCGGATCCTCGATCGTGATGATGTGCTCGTGCCGGTCGGTGTTGATCTTGTCGATGATCGACGCGAGCGTCGTCGACTTGCCCGAGCCGGTCGGGCCGGTGACGAGGATGAGGCCGCGCGGCTTCTTCGAGAGCTCGGTGACGATCGGCGGGAGCCCGAGCTCCGCGAACGTCAGGATCTTGAACGGGATGGTGCGGAACGCGCCGGCCACCGCGCCGCGCTGCATGAAGATGTTGGCGCGGAAGCGCGACAGCCCCTTCACGCCGAAGGAGAGGTCGAGCTCGTTGTCCTCCTCGAACTTGTGCTTCTGCGCGTCGGTGAGGATCGAGTAGCAGAGCTGCTTGGTGTCGACCGGCGAGAGCGGCGGCGTCTTGAGCGGGACGAGCTTGCCGTCGATGCGGAGCTGCGGCGGCGAGCCGGTCGTGATGTGGAGGTCGGACGCCCCCTTCTCGACCATCGCCTTGAGCAGCTGGTGCAGGTTGGCCACGCGGTGCCGCCTTGGGTCTCCCCCTCGCCACCGTCAGGCGGCGAGGCGGGAAGAAGGGTGAGCTCAGAACTTGTCCGGCGCGGTGTTGCCGACCGCCTCGGCGAGGCTCGTCTTGCCCACCTTCACCTTCGAGAGGGCGGCCATGCGGAGCGTGCGGAAGCCGAGCCGGATCGCCTCCTGCTTCAGCTCCGCCGCCGAGCAGCCCTGGATGACGAGCTCCTTCAGCCCGTCCCAGAGCGGCATCACCTCGTAGACGGCGACGCGGCCCTTGTAGCCGCGGTCGTTGCAGGCCTTGCAGCCGCCCGGCTCGAACGCCTGGAACGTGCCGATCTCCTCGGCGGCGAAGCCCGCGTCGAGGAGCGCCTGGTCCTCCACCTCGACCGGCTTCTTGCACTCCTGGCAGAGCTTGCGCGCGAGCCGCTGCGCGACGATGGCGTTCGAGCGACGCGGTGACGAGGAACGGCTCGATGCCCATGTTGAGGAGGCGCGAGACGGTGCCGGGGGCGTCGTTCGTGTGGAGCGTCGAGAGCACGAGGTGGCCGGTGAGCGCCGCCTTGACCGCGATCTCGGCGGTCTCGAAGTCGCGGATCTCGCCGACCATGATGATGTCCGGGTCCTGCCGCAGGAAGCTGCGCAGGGCGGCCGCGAAGTTGAGGCCGATGTCCTCGTGCATCTGGCACTGGTTGATGCCGAAGAAGTTGAACTCGACCGGGTCCTCGGCGGTCGAGATGTTCCAGGCGACCTCGTTGAGCTTCGAGAGCGCGGAGTAGAGCGTCGTCGTCTTGCCGGAGCCGGTCGGGCCGGTGACGAGCACCATCCCGTACGGCCGGTCGACCGCCTCCAGGAACTCCTTGAGCTGCGCCTCCTCGAACCCGAGCTTCGTCATGTCGAGCTGGAGGTTCGACTTGTCGAGGAGCCGCATCACGACCTTCTCGCCGAAGAGCGTCGGGCAGATGGAGACGCGGAAGTCCATCTCCTTGCCCCGCCGAGCTTCAGCTTGATGCGGCCGTCCTGCGGGAGCCGGCGCTCGCGCGATGTCGAGCTCCGCCATGATCTTGAGGCGCGAGATGATCGCGTTGCGCAGCTTCATCGGCGGCTTCATCACCTCGTACAGCACGCCGTCGATGCGGAAGCGGACCCGGAAGTCCTTCTCGTAGGGCTCGACGTGGATGTCCGACGCGCCCTTCTTGATCGCGTCGAGGAGGATCAGGTTCACGAGCTTGACGACCGGCGCCTCCTCGGCGCTCTTCTCGAGGTCGACCGGAGTTCGACGTCGTCGGCGTCCGCCTCGACGACCTGCCACCTCGGAGTCGTCGAAGCCGAGCATCACCTCGTCGAGGTCCGGCCCCTTCTCCGCGTAGTAGCGCTCGATCGCCTCGCTGATGGCCTGCTCGGAGGCGACGACGACCTCGACGTTGTAGCCGGTGAGGAACTTGATGTCGTCGATGGCGAAGATGTTCGACGGGTCGCTCATCGCGACGATGAGCGACGAGCCCGCGCGGTTCACCGGGACGACCTGGTGCTTCTCGGCGGTCGCCCTTCGGGATGAGCTTCAGGACGTCCGGGTCGATGTCGAAGTCCTTCAGGTAGATCGCCGGGACGCCGTACTGCTTCGACAGGAAGTTCGTGAGGTCGTGCTCCTGCGATCGAGCCCTGCTTCACGAGGAGCGAGCCGATGCGGCCGCCGGTCTTGCGCTGCTCGTCCTGGGCCTTCTGCAGCTGCTGGAGCGAGATGAGGTTCTCCCGCACCAGGAGTTCGCCGAGACGTCCTGACATGTCGGAATGTCCTCTCGAGGCGGGGGGGCGAGGCAGCGCCGGGAAGCGTGCTCGACGTTAGCAGGCGGCTCGCGAGGGGGTCAAGGAAGCGGGGCCCCGAAGTCCGCGTTTCCCCTCGAAGAAATGCCGCACGGGCGCCTACATCGACGCCGCGGCGAGCAAGTCCCGCGCCCGCGCGACATCGACCGCGATCTGCGCCCGAAGCGCGTCGATCGAGGGGAAGCGCCGCTCGTCCCGGACGCGCGCGACGAACGCGAGCCGGATCGGCTCGCCGTACAGATCCCGCCCGTCGAAGTCGAACAGGTGCGCCTCCGCGACCACCGCCGCGCCCGCCTCGACGGTCGGCTTCACGCCGACGTTGCAGACGCCGCCGTGGACCGCGCCGCCCTCGGGGCCGCGCGGCCCGGGCCGGCCCCCGACGACGGCGCGCACGACGTACACGCCGTTCGCAGGGAGGAGCGCCGCGGTCGCGACGTTGGCGGTCGCGAAGCCGAAGCCGCGGCCGCGCCCGGCGCCGTGCGCGACGACGCCGTCGAGGTCGTAGGGCCGGGTGAGGAGGAGCGCGGCCGCCTCGACGTTCCCCTCGAGCAGGAACTCCCGGATCTTCGTGGAGGAGACGACGAGCCCGTCCGCCGTCACCGGCTCGACCACGTGGAGGAGGACCCCCGCGGCCGCGAGGAGCGGCCGGAGCGCCCCGACCCGGGCGCGCTCGTGCCCCGCGGTGAAGTCGTGCCCGACGACCACGTCCGCGCAGCCGAGCGCGCCGACGAGGTCGCGCGCGACGAAGGTGGCGGCGGGCGTCTGCGCGTAGGCGAGGTCGAAGGGCTGCACCACCGTGGCGTCGATCCCCTGCCCAGCGAGCAGCTCGAGCTTGCGCGCGAGCGACGTGACGAGCGGCGGCGCCAGCGCCGGGCGGAGCACTCGGACGGGGTGCGGCTCGAAGGTGAGGACGGCGGACGGCGCGCGCCGCGCCCGGGCTCGGTCCCGCACGAGCGACAGCAGGTGTTGATGACCGAGGTGGACCCCGTCGAAGTTGCCGATCGCGACCGCGGAGCCGCGCAGCGTCCCGCGCTCCTTCGCCTCGTCGAGCGAGCGGAAGACGTCCATCCCGCCGCCGTTCATAGGTCCGGGCGCCGCGCGAGTCAAACCCCGTGCGCGTCGATGACGTGCGACGTGGACCTGGGCGTGGACGTGGACGTGGACGTGGACCTCGGACCTGCGACCTGCGACCTCGACCTCGACCTCGACCTCGACGCGACCTACCGAGCGGAGTGTCCCCGCTGTTCAAAGAAACCGCTTCGTGAACGCGTGGGGGAGGAGCGCGCCGAGGGTGGTCTCCACCTTTCGCCCGCGCGCGCCGACGAGCAGCACCGGCAGGTCCGGGCCAGCGAACTCGGCGAGCGTCTGGAGGCACGCGCCGCAGGGCGGGATCGGCTCCTCGGTGCCGCTCGCCACCGCGACGGCGTCGAGCCGGCGCGCGCCCGCCACGACCGCCGCGCCGACGGCGACGCGCTCGGCGCACAGGGTGAGCCCGTAGCTCGCGTTCTCGACGTTCACTCCGGCGTGCACCGCGCCTCCCGCGAGCACCGCCGCGCCGACCCGGAACCGCGAGTAAGGCGCGTACGCGCGCCGCCGCGCCGCGAGCGCGGCGCTCGCGAGTCGAGCGAGCCCGGGCGCGGTGCGAGCCCTCGCCACGCCTCACCCGTCCTGCAGGTAGCGCGCGATCGCGAGCTCCGCGTCGAGCGGGATGTCCACGAACTTCACGTGCGCGCCGAAGCGGGCGCCCTCGCGCGAGACCCGCAGCACCTCCCCGAGCGCCCGCACCTCGTCGCGCGCGCCCGGGACGAGGAAGCGGACCTCGACGCGGCTGCCCACCGGCGGGTGGAACGAGTCGAACCACACGCCGCCGAGCGCGAGGTTGCCGTCATACGGCTCGAACGACCCGCCGGCGGCGGCGTCGCGGATGAGGAGGTGGATCGGGACGCGCTGGCTGTCGCGCCGCTCGTCGTCGCCCGCCGCTGCTGCCTTCGTCTCGTTCGACATCGGTGCCTCCGTCTCGCCCGGCACGCTGCGCGCGCCAGCTCCGCCGAGGCTACTGCGGCCCGCCGCGCCGTTCAACGCACGGCCCGGGAGAGGAACGCGGTCACGAGCGCGGTGAGCCGCTCCTCGACCCGCCGCCCGGTCTCGGCGACCTCCTCGTGCGAGAGCGGCTTGCGCGAGAGCCCCGCCGCGAGGTTCGTGACGACCGAGACCCCGGCGACCGGGACCCCCATGTGGCGCGCGGCGATCACCTCGGGGACCGTCGACATCCCGACCACGTCCGCGCCGAGCGCGCGGAGCATCCGGACCTCGGCCGGGGTCTCGTACGAGGGGCCGAGCATGCACGCGTAGACGCCCGCACGGAGCGCGATCCCGCGCTCCACCGCAGCCTCGTCGAGGAGCACCCCCAGGCGGGGGTCGTACGCCTCGGTCAGGTCCGGGAAGCGCGGGCCGAGCCGGTCGTCGTTCTCGCCGACGAGCGGGTTCAGCCCGGAGAGGTTCAGGTGGTCGGTGATCCGGACGAGGTCGCCCGGCACGAGCGAGGGGTTCACGCCCCCGGCGGCGTTCGTGACGAGGAGCAGCTTCACCCCGAGGCCGCAGAGGACGCGCGCGCCGAACGCGACGTCCTCGGCGCTCCAGCCCTCGTAGCCGTGCGCACGCCCCTGCATCGCCGCGACCGGGATGGCCCCGCCCTCGACCGGCAGCTCGCCGAGGACGAGCCGGGCGCGGTGCCCCGGGACCTTCGAGATCGGGAACCCGGGGATCTCCTCGTAGGGGATCACCGTCGCGCGCTCGAGCCGGTCGGCGAGCCCGGCGAGGCCGGAGCCGAGCACGATGCCCGCCGCAGGCACCCCGTCGGCCCGGCCGCGCACCCAGGCGAGCGCGTACGAGAGCCGGGTGGAGAGATCCGCGCGCTTCGTCATGGGGTACCTCGGCTAGACCTGTGAGAGCCGCTCGAGCACGAGCGGGGGAGGGACGACCGCCGTCGCCCCGATCCGGAACGCCGCCGCGACGCGGGGCGAGAGAGTGAGACGGGGCTCGCTGCGGTCGCCCTCGTGCACCGTGCAGAGCGGCTCGCCCCGCGCGACGGGATCGCCGAGCCGCTTGTGGACGACGAGGCCGACCGCCGGATCCACCCGGTCCTCGACCCGCGCCCGCCCCGCCCCGAGCGCCACCGCCACGAGCCCGAGCGCCTCCGCGTCGATCTCCCGCACGAACCCGGCCGCGCTGGCGCCGACCTCGTAGGTGCGCGGAGCGCGCGGGAGCCGGTCGGGATCGGCGAGCGCGCGCGGATCGCCACCCTGGGCGGCGACGATCTCCCCGAGCTTCGCGAGGCCGCGGCCGTCCGCGATCGCCGCGACGACGGCGGCGCGGGCCGCGGCGGCGTCCGGCGCCGCCCCCCCGAGCAGGAGCATCTCCGCGGTGAGCTCCACCGTCAGCTCGCGCAGGTCGGCCGGGCCGCCGCCGCGCAGCAGCTCGATCGTCTCGAGGACCTCGAGCGCGTTCCCGACCGCGCGCCCGAGCGGCTGGGACATGTCGGTGAGCAGCGCGCTCACGCGCTTCCCCATCCCGCGGCCGATCGCGGCGAGCGTGCGCGCGAGCCTGCGCGCGTCGGCCGGCGTCTTCATGAACGCGCCGGACCCGACCTTCACGTCGAGCACGAGGGCGTCGATCCCCTCGGCGAGCTTCTTCGACATGATCGACGCGGCGATGAGCGGGATCGACTCCACCGTGGCGGTCACGTCGCGCAGCGCGTAGAGCCGCCGGTCGGCGGGCGCGAGCCGCTCCGTCTGCCCGATGAGGCAGGCGCCGACCTCCCGGACGAGCGCGCGGAACCGGTCCACGTCGAGGTCGGTCCGGAAGCCCGGGATGGCCTCGAGCTTGTCGAGCGTCCCGCCGGTGTGCCCGAGGCCGCGCCCGGAGATCATCGGGACCTTCACGCCGCACGCGGCCACGAGCGGGGCGAGCGCGAGGGAGACCTTGTCGCCGACGCCGCCGGTCGAGTGCTTGTCGACCTTCGCGCCCGGCACGTCCGAGAGGTCGAGCACGTCGCCGGAGCGGAGCATCGCGTCGGTGAGCGCGCCGACCTCGGCGTCGTCCATGCCGCGGAAGAAGACGGCCATGCAGAAGGCGGCCATCTGGTAGTCGGGGACGTCGCCGCGCGTGAACCCGTCCACGAGCGCGCGCAGCTCGGCGGGCGCGATCGCCTGGCCGTCCCGCTTCGCGTGGATGATCTCGTAGGGGCGCAAGCGCGAGCTCCGGCCCGAGCCTAGCACCGGCGGGCCCGCCGCGCGCGGAGACGCTGCGCGGGGCCCCTACCAGAGGATCGAGTCGACCATCTCGTCGACCATGTCCCCGAGCTTGTCGATGCCGTGCGACTTCGACATGAACCCGTCGGCGCCCGCCTGCTCGGAGATCTCCTGCAGCTCGTCGTCGCCCTTCGAGCTGAAGAGGATGATGGGGATCTTCTCGGTGTGGAAGTCCTGCTTCAGCACCCGGACGATGTCCTTGCCCGAGATGTCCGGCATCATGAGGTCGGTGAGGATGATCTCGGGCTGGAACTGGTCGAGCTGCGACTGGAACTCGAGCAGGTTCGAGGCGATCGCGACCTTGTACCCGCGCTCCTCGAGGACGGCCTTCTCCATCTCGAGCGTGATCGCCGAGTCGTCGAGCAGGAGGATCCGTTTCTTCTCGGCCATCGTGTCACCAGGCTAGGCTCTAGAGCGCGGCGAGCGCGTACTCGGCGGCGCGCGCGAAGGCGGCCCCGTCCTCGGGGATGTCGGGATAGTAACCCAGGAACGCCTGGCGCTTTCCGGCCGGGCGGCGCCTGATCGCGTCGAGCGCGTTGCGGTAGGCGAGCCGCGCGCGCACGACGTCCTTCTGCGCCTCGCGCGAGCGCCCCAGGTAGTAGTGCGCGAGGGTGAGGTCCGGATCGAGGAAGAGCGAGCGCGAGAGCTCGAGCGCGGCGGCGTCCGCCTCCCCGCCCGAGAGCAGGTGGATGCCGTAGAAGAGGTGGGCCTCGGCGCTGAGCGGCTCGATCTGGAGCGCCGCGACGTAGCAGGCCCGCGCCCGGTCGGGCTGGCGCAGGATGCCGTAGAGGTTCGCGAGCGTCAGCCGGACCGCGAGGTCCTCGCCCGCCCGGTCGAGGAGGCGCTCGAGCAGCTCGCGCGCGGCGCCGAACCGGCCCTCGGCGAAGAGCGCGACCGCGCCGTCGAGGAACTCCTGCGGCGCGAGCGGCGGGGAGCCGGGCCCGGGCGCGTCGGCGGGCGGGCGGACCCCCGCGGACCCGGGAGGCGCCGCGTCGCGCTGCCGCGCGGGGGCCGGCGCCGCCGGACGGCGGACGTCGACGTGGGTCACCGGCGGCGGCGACAGCGGCACGGCGCGCGTCCGCTGCGACGCGGGCGCGGGCCGGATCGCGACCTCCGGGCGCCGGTACAGGAACGCGCCGGCGACCTCCGTCAGCTCGAACCCCTCGAAGAGCCGGAACAGCGACTCGGAGTAGCCGAGGAAGAGGTAGGCGGCGGGCGCGAGCGCGTTGTGGAACTGCGTGAGGACCGCCTGCGTCGTCGGCGTGTCGAAGTAGATGATGACGTTCCGGCAGAAGATGAGGTCCCACCCGCCGCCGTCGGACGGCCGCGGGAACACCGCGGAGACGAGGTTGTGCGGGCGGATGGCCGTGATGTAGCGGCGGAGCGAGGCGCGGACCACGTAGCGGTCGCCGTCGCGGTCGAAGTGGCGCTCGAGCAGCGGCGCCGGGATCTCGCGCACCCGCCGTGCGTCGTAGCTCGCCGCGCGCGGCGAACGACGACCGCCTCCGGGTTCACGTCGGTCGCGAGGAGCTCGACGTGCTCCGGCGCCGGCGCCCGCCTCGGCGAGCGCCATCGCGATCGAGTACGGCTCCTCGCCGGTGGCGCACCCCGCCGACCAGACCGAGACCTTGCGCCCGCCGGCGCGGGCCCGCGCGACGAGCCCGGGCAGGAGCGCGCCGAGCGCCCGGAACTGCCGGTCGTCGCGGAAGAAGCTCGTCTTGCCGACGGTGACGAGCGGGAGCAGGCGCCGCAGCTCCTCGTCGCCCTCGTCGGAGCGGAGCAGCGCGAGGTAGGCGGCCGGGTGGTGGACCTTGCCCGCGAGCTCCTCGAGCCGCGCGGCGAGCGCGATCTTGAGCGCCGAGTAGCTGTCCTGGCGAATGTGGAGCCCGACCCGCTCCTTGAGCAGCGCCGCGAGCTCGACGAGCAGCTCGGTCGGGACCGCCATCATCGCGTCAGCTCCGCGAGCGCGCGGGGGATCTCTTCGAGCGGCAGGACGCGGTCCACCGCGCCGAGCTCGATGGCGGCGCGCGGCATGCCGAACACGGCGCTGGTCGCCTCGTCCTGCGCGAGCGTCGGGCCGCCCGCGTCCTTGATGGCCTTCAGCCCCTCGGCGCCGTCGCGGCCCATGCCGGTCAGGATCACGCCGCAGACCCGCCGGCCGTAGGCGCGCGCGGCGGAGAGGAAGAGCGGGGTGACGGACGGCTGGAAGGTGTCCACCGGCGGGCCGTCGGAGAGGCGCACGAACCCGTCGCCGACGAGGAGGTGGCACCCGGTCGGAGCGAGCACGACGTGCCCGGGGACGAGCAGCTCGCCGTCGCGCGCCTCGTGCACGTCGAGGCGCGACTCCGTCGCGAGCCAGCTCGCGAGCCCCTCGGTGAAGCCGTCGGCGATGTGCTGGACGATCGCGATCGGCACCGGGAAGGCGGCGGGCAGCGCGCGCAGCAGCGTCGCGAGCGCCCGCGGGCCGCCGAGCGACGCACCGATGACGACGAGCTCCGGCCGGACGGCGACCCGCGGGACCGAGGCGACGCGCTCGCGCAGGCCGCGCACGTGGCGGATCACCTTCACGCCGGCGAGCAGGCGGAGCCGCGAGCGGAGGAGCCGGCCGTACTCGTCGAGGTCGGTCGTCGCCTGCGGCTTCTCGAGGATGTCGAGCGCGCCGAGCGAGAGGGCGCGGAACCCGACCGCCTCCTCGCGGTTCGCCGTGAGCACGAGGATCGGCGTGGGCGTCTCCGCCATGATCCGCGCGATGCCCGAGAAGCCGTCCGCGTCGGGCATGTTGAGGTCCATCGTGATGACGTCGGGCTTCGAGCGACCGGGCGAGCGTGGCGGCGGCGTTCCCGTCCGCCGCGACCGCGACGACCTCGAAGCCGGGCTCGACCGACGATCACGCGCGCGAGCAGGTCGCGGAACAGCTCGGAGTCGTCCGCGACGAGCACGCGGATGGGCCGGTCGAGCCCGAGCTCACGCGCCCACCCCGGTGAGCCGCTCGAGCGTCGCGGCGAAGCTCTCCGCCTCGAGCTCGCCCTTCACGAGGTAGGCGTCGGCGCCCGCGTCGACGCCGCGGCGCCGCTCCTCCGGGGCGGACAGGGAGGAGAGGATGACGATGGGGAGCTTCACGAAGCGCGGCGTCGCCTTGACGCGGCGGGTGAGGTCGATGCCGTCGAGGACCGGCATCTGCACGTCCGAGACGAGCAGGTGGTAGGCGCCGGACTGCAGCTTCTGCCAGCCGTCCTCTCCGTCGACCGCCTCGTCCACCTCGTGACCGAGCGACCGCAGCAGCGCCGCCTCGGCCTCGCGCGCGATGGCGCTGTCGTCGACGAGCAGGATCCGCAGCCGCCGCCGCTCGCGCCCGCGGCTCATCGCCGGCGCCGCGAGGCGCCGTGCGGCGTGGACGATGTCCGGGGTGGAGAGGAGGAGCGCGACGCGCCCGTCCTCGAGCGCGGCGGCGCCGGTCACGAAGCGCATGCCCTTCAGGAACGCGCCGGGGGCCTTCACCGCGACCTCGCGCTCGCCGAAGAGCCCGTCGACGACCACCGCCGCGCCCTCCGCGCCGTGGACGACGTGCGCGACGAGGGGCCGCTTCGTGCGCGGGCCGCCGTTCAGCGAGAGGAGCGGCCCGAGCGCCACGACCGGCATGAGCCGGCCGCGGTAGCGGACCGCGCGGATGCCCGCCACCTCGGTGATGTCCTTCGGATCGAGCCGGCCGACGCTGTCGACGTCCACCGCCGGGAGGCCGTACACGTCGTCGTCGATCCGGACGAGCAGCACCTTCATCAGCGAGAGCGACTGCGGCATCCGCAGCGTGAAGCGGGAGCCCTTCCCCGGCTCCGAGTCGACCGTGACCGAGCCGCCGAGCCCGGTGACGCGCTTGCGCACGACGTCGAGCCCGACGCCGCGCCCGCTCGTCTCGCCCGCCTGATCGCGGGTCGAGAAGCCGGGCGTGAAGATGAGGTCGAGCGCGGCGCGCGCAGAGAGGCTCGCCGCCTGCTGCTCGCCGATGATCCCCTTCTTGAGCGCGGCGGCGCGGACCTTCTGCGGGTTGATGCCGCGCCCGTCGTCCTCGACCGTGACCGCGAGGAGGTCGCCGTCCGTCCGCGCGGCGAGCACGATCTTGCCGATCCGCGGCTTGCCCGCCGCGACCCGCTCGTCGGGCGTCTCGATGCCGTGGTCGACGCAGTTGCGGACGAGGTGGACGAGCGGGTCGTTGAGCGAGAGCAGGATGGCCTTGTCGACGCCGGTCTCGCCGCCCCGGACGACGCACTCGACCTCCTTGCCCTGCTCGCGCGCCATGTCGCGCGCTGCGCGCGGGAAGCCGCCGAGGACGCCGGAGAGCGGGATGAGGCGGGCGTTCCCGATCCGCTCGGCGAGCACCCCGAACTGCGCCTGCGAGGACGAGGCCGCCTCGGTCTGCACGCGGGCGAAGCGGAAGGTGTCGGAGCGAAGGAGGTGGACGTCGCCCTCGACCTGCTCGAGGAGCTTCATCCCCCGCGTGTCGCGCAGCCGCTCGGCGAGGACGATGATCCGGTCGGAGAGGCGCGCCCAGCGCCCGAACAGCGCGTTCAGCTCGCGCGAGCGCCGGATCGACCGCGCGCCCTCGACGAGCATGTCGCCGGCGAGCGCCGCGATCTCGTCGAGCCGGTCGACGTCGACGCGGATGGAGCCGGCCGGCTTCGCCCCGAGCTCCGCCCTGGCGGGCTCGGTGCGCGCCGCCTCCTGCTCGCCGGTCCCCGTCGGCTTCTCCGCCGAGGGCGCCGGGCGCCGCCGGGACGGCCGCCGCCTTCGCGGGCGCCGCCGGTGGCGCCGGGGCGCCGCCGATGAGGTCGCGCAGCGTCGCCGCGAGCTTCGCCGCGGCGTCGCCGCCGTCGGCCGGCGCGTCGAGCATCGGGACGATCTCGTCGCACGCCTTGAGGAGCGCGTCGAGGCGGTCGCCGGGCGCGTCGGCGGGGACCGCCTTCAGGAGGTCCTCGGCGGCGTGGACGACCGACGAGATCCCGACGAAGCCCATCATGCGGGCCTCGCCCTTCAGCGTGTGCAGCTCGCGCGCGAGCTCCTCCGACACCTCCGGCGTCGCTGCGCCCCGCTCGAGCTCGAGCAGCGCGGCGGAGATCTTCTCCACCCGGTCCGCGGTGGTCTCGCGGAACCGGGGGAGGAGCTTCTGTCGGATCTCTTCGGAGACGCCCATGGCCGATCGGTGCCTGCCCCTCTCGGCCCGTCACTCGACCTTGAAGCGCTTCACGAGCTCCGCGAGCCGCTCGGCGAGCTTCGTCAGCTCGGCGGCGGCGCCGGTGGCCTGCTTCGAGCCCGCCTGCGCCTGTCGCGTGACCTCCTCGATCTCGGACATCGACTGCACGACCTGCTCGGTCGCCGTTCGCTGCTGCTGCGTGGCGAGGTGGATGACCCGCGCGGCGTCGCTCGTCTCCTGGATCCCGGAGAGGATCCCGGTCACGTTCTGGAACGCGTTCGACCCGAGCTTCTCGCCCTCGGAGGCCTCGCGCTTGTTGCCGTCCGAGGCCTCCTTCGCGGCGTGGGTCGCCTCGCGGATCTCGGTGATGAGGTTCTTGATCTCCTTCGTGGACTCCATGACGTTCTCGGCGAGCCGCCGCATCTCGGCGGCGACGATCGAGAACCCGCGCCCGGCCTCGCCGGCCTTCGCGCCCTCGAGCGCGGCGTTCAGGGCGAGCAGGTCCGAGCGGTCGGCGATCTCGTCGATCACCTCGACGACCGTGCCGATCCGCTCGACGCGCTTCGAGAGCTTGGCGATGGCGTCGTCCACCTCGACCGCGTTGTGGCGCACCTTCTCCATCGAGAGCATGAACGCCTTGATCGCCCCCTCGCCCTGGCGGCCGCCGGAGAGGGTCTGCTCGGCGATCGCGGCGACCATCTGGGCGTTCTCGGCGATCTGGTGGGAGGCGCCCTTCAGCTCCTCCATGGTGGCGGTGGTCTCGTGGATCGCCGACGCCTGCGCGCTCGTGGACGACTCGTTCTGGGTCGCGGCGGCGAGCACCTCGGCGGAGCTCGTCGAGAGCTGGAGCGCCGCCTCGCGGATCTCGGTGACGAACTTCTTCAGCGTCTCCATCACCTGCCCGACGCCGGCGATGAGCGGCGTGAGCGCGGAGTCGGCGACGCCGAGCCGCAGCGACCCGGAGAGGTCGCCCTGGATCACGAGCCGGACCATCGCCTCGATCGCCTCGTCCACCCCGGTCGAGACGAGCTCGATGCGCTGGCGCGCCTCGCGGATCTCCGCCTCGACGTGGTCGGCGGTGGCGTTCACCGCCTTCGCGACGTCCTGGAGCGGGCTCCCGTCGAACCGCGAGAGGTCGAGCCGCCCGCCGTACTGACCGACGGAGAACGCGCGGAGGACCGTGACGATCTGCTCGGCGGCGCTGCCGCCGACGCCGTTCTTCTTCTTCGCGGCGGCGGCCTTCCTCGGCCCCTTCTTCCGCTGCATCTCGGTGTCACGCATCTTCATGGCCTCTCGGGGGTCGTCTCGGACGCGCGCGGCGCCGGAGCGCTCGCGTACGAGGGTGGGCAGATCGACGAGGAGCATCGGCGCCTCGTCCACGATCACGAAGCCGGTCACCGCGCCGGACGACAGGCAGGCGGCGGCGAACGCGGGGAGCGGGTGCACGTCGGCCTCGGCGATCGAGCGGATGCCGAGCACCTGATCGACGACGAGGGTCCGCTCGTCGCCGGGGGAGTCGCTCGCGACGACGATCCCGCGCTCGCGAGCGAACGGCAGCCCGAGCGCGCTGTCGACGACGAGGTCAACCGCGGGCACCGCGCGGACGCTCCCGATCCGGACGGCGTCGTGGACGACCGCGGCGAAGACGCGGGGGCCGACCTGGAACATGAGGATCTCGCTCGTCGCCTCGATCACGCGTGGCCGCCCCCCGCGGGGACCGCCCGCGCGCGCGCGGTCTCGACGAGCCGGGGGAGATCGAGGATGGCGACCGAGCCGTGCGCGTCGCGCCCGACCGCGGAGAGGAACTCGGCGACGCCCGACGACTCCGAGGGCGGCGGCTCCAGGTTCTTGCGAGGGATCGCGACGAGCCCCTCGACCGACTCGCTCACCACCGCGACCTTCCACGGGCCGCAGTGGACGATCGCCGCGCGGGTGCTCGGGCGGATCGGGACGGCCGGCTGGCCGACGAGCTGGCCGATGTCGAGGACCGGGAGGACCTCGCCACGGTGCGTGAACACGCCGGGCAGGAACGACGGCGCGGCAGGCAGGCGGGTCAGCGGTCCCAGCCTCACCACCTCGGTGACGAGCGGCGCCTCGAAGGCGTAGCGGCCGCCGATCAGGCGGAGGCAGAAGAACCACGCGTCCGGCGCGCTCGCGCGCGCCGCCGCGCCCGTCCGCGACTCTGGCCTCTCGTCCGTCATCTCGCGGGATTATCCGCGAGCCTCCTACGGGCCGGCAAGCGGTGCTATGTTTCTTCGCGCGAACTCCCGCCAGACGCGGTTGGCGCCGTGAACCCACATCCGCGGCGGGGACGAGGGAAGGCGACTTGAAGGTCCTCATCTGCTGCGACAGCGAGATCGTTCTCCAGCTGACGGGGATGGCGCTCGAGGCGGCGGGCCACCAGGTCGTGCTGGATCGCGAGCCGGCCCGGCTCGCGCCGGAGTCCGCCGGCGCGGCGGTGCTGCTCGTCGACGCCGCGCGCGCGAAGCAGGCGCCCGCCCTCCTGCGCGATCGTGGCTTCGTCGGGCGCGCGCTCCTCGCGGCGGACGGAGCCCCGGACGACCTCGCCCGTCAGGCGCGGGAGCTCGGCCTCGACGGCGCGGTGGCGATCTCGCCCGCGGACGAGCTCGGGAAGCGGGTCACCGCGGCGCTCGGCGCGCGCCGCCGCGTGCTCATCGTGGACGACTCGGAGATCGTCGCCCGGCTCCTGCGCGAGGAGCTCGAGGCGAAGGGCTTCGAGATCCAGTACGCGCTCGACGCCGAGAAGGCGACCTCGATCATCCTGAAGCGCCAGACCCGCCCGGACCTCATCCTGCTCGACATCAACATGCCGAAGGTGGACGGCGGGCAGTTCTGCCGCTTCGTGAAGAAGAACGACATGTTCAAGTCGATCAAGGTCATCTTCTGCTCCAGCGAGGACAAGGAGCGGATGAAGAAGCTCGTCGCCGAGACCGGCGCGGACGGGTTCATCTCGAAGGACGAGTTCCTCGGGAAGTGGATCGTCGACCACGGGTGACCTGGCCCGCCCGTCCGTGGACGTGGACGTGGACGTGGTCGTGTCGACCTCGACCTCGACCTGAACTTCGACTTCGACCTCGTCGGGGCGAACGGGTCTAGGTCGAGGTCCAAGTCGAGGTCGAGGTTCTCAGGTCCAGGTCCACGTCCAGGTCCACCACCAAGTCCAAGTCCACGTCTCAGAGCATTCCCGGGCTCCCTTCCGTGCAGACGAGGTTCCCGGGGTCGTCGGCCCCGGCCGGCTCGCGCCGCTCGAGCGCGGCCGCGCACACCGGCGCGCCGTTTCCCCCGAGCGTCGAGAGGACGGTGCCCGCCGGGTCGGCGAGCACGAGCGAGGGCGCGCGGTCGTTCGCCACGCCGCCGAGGAGCGCCGTCGCGCCGCAGGCGAGCACCGGGACGTCCGGGGGCAGCGTGTAGCGCCGGTCGTACCCCCCTCCCCCGACGAGCGCCACGCCGCCGGGCGCCACGATCCCCATCCCGGGGGGCGCGACGATGACGCACGACGAGAGCGCGCCCGTCGCCGTCCGCTTCGAGAGCCGGTGGCCGGCGAGCTCGAGCGGCCCGGCGCCGAGGTTTGCGACCTCGACGTACTCGCCGCCGGTCTCGGGCGTCTCCGCGTCGATGCGCACCTCGGTGAGCACCGGCGCGGGCGGCGGCCCCTCCGGCGCACCCGTCTCGAACGCCACGACGGATGGGCGCCGGCGGCCCTCGGCGTCGAGCATCGCGCGGCCATCGGCGGCGCGCGCCCTGGAAGAGAGGACGAGCGCGTAGGCGGTGTGCGCGCGGAGGGCCGCGCCGGGCCGGAGCACGACGCGGAGCCCGCCGTCCTCGAGCGCCGCCGTGGCCGCCACGCCGAAGCCGGCCGCGCCGCCGTCGTCCTCGACCGCGGCGAGCGCGACGCGGAGCGCCGCCGCCTCCGCGAGGACGAGCCGCCGCCCGTCGACGAGACCGTCCGGATCGACCGGGGCGCTGAAGCGGACCTCCGCAGCGGTGGTGACGGGCACCGCCGCGCCGGCGGGCGCCGCACCCACGACGCGCGGGAGCGGCGCCGGCTCGGGGAGCCCGCACGCGCTCGCCAGGGCGAGGCCGAGGGCGAGCGCCGCGCGCCCTGCGCTCACCGGCGCCTCCTCCCGAGGAGCCCACCGGTGAGCGCGTCGAGGTCGGCGGTCAGCCGGTCGACCTCGAGCTCCGCCTCCGCACGCGCGAGCGGCCCGTCCGGCGCCGCGAACCACAGCGCGAGCTGGGCGCGGCGCCGCTCGTAGTAGAGCGCGGTGACGCGCTTCACGGCCTCGGCGCGCCGCCTGCCGCGCTCCGCCTCGGCGCTCGCGGCGGCGAGCTCGCCCCGCGCCGCGACGAGCTCGCCGAGCTCCCAGGTCGCCCGGACGACCACCGTCGATCCCGGAGCCAGGCGCATGTAGTCCACCTCGCCCGAGCCCTGCAGGCCAACCACCCGGTAGCTCCGCTCTTCCCGCCGGTACTCGGCGGTGAACCGCGGCAGGAGCGCGGCGAGCCGCGCGCGGCGCGCGAGCCCGTCGGGGGCCGGGATGGCGCGCTCGGCGACGTGGGCGGCGGCGTCCTGGACCTCGACGATGCCGGGATCACCCGCGGCGACCGCGGCGAGGGCGCGGAGCGCCTCGCGCTCCGCCGCGCGAAGCGGGTCCGGCGCCGGCTCGGCGCGCGGCGCGGCGGGGTACGGTGGGACAGGGTACGGCGCGGCTGCGAGCGCGGCGGCGAGGACGAGCGGGATCATCTTCGTGCGCGAAGCACGCGGTGCGCCGCCCGGCCTGCCGGCGTTTCGCGACGTTGCGCGATAGGGGGTGGCCGCCCCGCGCCCGAATGTCCGCGGGAGGTACCGGTTCAGCGTGGCCGCTACCCTCCCCGCCACGACGCAGGGTGCGCGAGGACCGGATGCGCCTACACAGCGACCCCTGGGTTTGCGCGCACCCTGCGACCATTCGCTCTCATGCTCTTGAGCACAGGGCTTTCTCGGTGGCCGGCGTGGCTCCCCCCTTGCAGCCCTGGCGGGACCGGCGGAGGCCCCATGGACCGTAAGAAGATCTTGCTCGTGGACGACTCGTCCACGGTGCTCCTGATGGAGCGAATGATCCTCTCGAAGAGCGAGTACGAGGTCGTGACCGCGAAGGACGGTCAGGAGGGCGTCGAGAAGGCCCTCTCGGAGAAGCCCGACCTCATCCTGATGGACGTCGTGATGCCCCGGATGGACGGCTTCGAGGCGTGCCGGCGGCTCCGCGAGCAGGACGACACCAAGACGATCCCGGTGATCATGGTGACGACGCGCGGCGAGCTCGCGAGCGTCGAGTCGGGGTACGCGAGCGGCTGCAACGACTACGTCACGAAGCCCATCAATGGGCTCGAGCTGCTCGCGAAGGTGCGCAGCTGCCTCGGGCAGTAGCGGAGACGACATGTCGGACACCCGCAAGCCCGCGACCGAGGGCACCGCCTCCGGTGAGCGCCACGGGCGAGATCTCCAGAAGGTGAACGAGAAGCTCCGCGAGCTCGTCGCCTCGCTCCGCACCGAGCGCGAGCGGCTCACGGTGGAGGGGCGCTCGGTCGGGCCCATCGGATCGGCGACCGGGCACGGACCGACCCCCGCGCAGGCCCGGACCCCCGTCCCCGCCGCGGTCCCGTCGGAGGCGATCGACCTCGAGAAGAAGCGACTCGCGGCCGAGCTCGCCCTGGCGCGCGAGGCCGTCGTCCACGCGAACGAGGAGCGCGAGCGGCTGCGCGTACGGCTCGACGAGATCGAGGCGGAGAACCAGCGCGTCTGCGACGAGTACGTCGCGATCCAGGAGAAGAGCACCGAGCTCGCGCAGCTCTACGTCGCGCTCGAGCGGATCCATGGCGGGCTCTCGCGCGCGGAGACGCTGGCGGCGATCCAGGAGATCGTCATCAACGTCGTCGGCTCGGAGGAGCTCGCGATCTTCGAGCGCCAGGGCGAGCGGCTCGTCCTCGTGCAGTCCTTCGGCATCGACCCGGAGCCGTGGCGCGAGGTGCCGATCGCGCACGGCGCGTTCGCGCGCGCCGCCTCGGGCTCGCTCTACGTGGCCGGCCGCGGCGGGCCGCCCGCGGCGGGCGAGGAGGACCTCTCCGCCTGCATCCCGCTGCGGGTCCGTGACGGCGTGGCCGGAGTGATCGCGATCTTCCGGCTGCTCGGGCACAAGCCCGTCCTCGGCGACGCGGACCAGGCGCTCTTCGACCTCCTCTCGACGCACGCCGGCATCGCCCTGCACCTGCGCGCCCAGCGCGAGCGCGCCGCGTCGGCGTAGGCCAGACGTGACGCGGATCCCTGCAGACCCGGCGTTCGCGGCGCGGGTCCCCGACGCCGGGGATCGCGAGCACGTCTACCTCCACGCGGGGCAGCTCGTCATCGCGAGCAGGCCCACGGCGATCACGACCGTGCTCGGGTCCTGCGTCGCCGTCTGCCTCCACGACCCGATCTCGAAGATCGGCGGCATGAACCACTTCCTGCTGCCGCTGCACGTCGACCGCGACCACTCGCCTCGCTTCGGGACGGTCGCCGTCCCGCAGCTCGTCGACGCGGTGGTGCGCGCGGGGGCGAGCCGCAGCGCGCTCGTCGCGAAGGTGTTCGGCGGGGCGAGCGTGATCGGGGTGCTGGCCCGCGGCCGCCGCCTCGGTGAGGAGAACGCCGCCCTCGCGCTGCGACTCCTCGAGGAGGCGCGCATCCCGGTGCTCGACAAGGACGTCGGCGGGACCCGCGGGCGCAAGGTCGTGTTCTTCGCGGACGAGGGCGCGGCGTGGGTTCGTCAGCTGTGACGGAGGCAAAATGGACGAGGAGCTGGGGATCGATCGGGAAGCGCTGCTGCAGACCTTCCTCGCGGAGGCCGAGGAGACGTTCGCTCACATGGAGCAGGGGCTCGTGGCCCTCGAGTCGCGGCCCGGCGACGACGAGCTCCTCCACGGGCTCTTCCGTGACGCACACACCGTGAAGGGGGCCGCCGGCCTCGTCGCCTTCGACGCGGTCCGCGACCTCGCCCATGACCTCGAGAGCGTGCTCGAGCGGCTGCGCAAGCGGACGCTCCCCGTGACGGACGGGCTCGTGACGCTCCTCCTGCACTCCGTCGACGTGCTGCGCGGCGCCGTCTCGGACGCCGCGGCCGGCTCGACCGGGGTCTCGGACCGCGTGACCGCGTTCCGGGTCCGCCTGGGCGCGGCCGCAGCGTCGGCCGACCCGGCGGGCGCAAGCCCGTCAGGCGCTCCCCCGCCGCCGCCCTCCGCGCCGGGCGGCTCGGAGCCCGGCGAGACCCCGACGCCCCAGCAACCCGCGGGCAGCGGTCGATCGCTCCGCGTGGACGTGGCGAAGCTCGACCGGATGCTCGACCTCTCCGGGGAGATCGCGATCGCCCGGGGCCGCCTCGGCGAGATGCTGGAGCGCGGAGTCGCGTCGCACTCGGACATCCTCGAGGCCCACCGCGAGACGGACCGGCTCTACCTCGACCTGCAGGAGCTCATCATGAAGGCCCGGATGGTCCCCATCGGGCCGAGCTTCCACCAGCACGTGCGGACCGTCCGCGACGTCGCGACGTCTCAGGGCAAGCAGGCGAGGCTCGTGGTGGAAGGGGACGACGTCGAGGTGGACACGGCGGTCGTGGAGTACGTGCGCGACCCGCTCACCCACATGGTTCGCAACGCCCTCGACCATGGGATCGAGTCGCCGGAGGTGCGGCGCGCGGCGGGGAAGGACCCGACCGGCACGCTCCTCCTGCGCGCGTATCACGAGGCCGGGGCGATGGTGATCCAGGTGGTGGACGACGGCTCCGGGCTCGACCGGAAGCGGATCGCCGAGAAGGCGGTCGCGATGGGCCTCGCCGGGGAGGCCGCGCGCATGTCCGACGAGGACGTCGCCGGCCTCGTCTTCGAGCCGGGCCTGTCGACGGCGGAGAAGGTCACCGAGCTGTCCGGGCGCGGGGTCGGGATGGACGTGGTGCGCCGGAACGTCGAGGCGCTGCGCGGATCGGTCGCGATCGAGAGCGAGCCGGGGCGCGGCACGTCGGTGACGATCCGCGTGCCGCTCACGCTCGCCATCATCCAGGGGTTCAAGGTCGCGATCGGGGACGAGGTCTACATCCTGCCGCTCGATACGGTCGTCGAGTGCCTCGAGCTGCCCGCCGCGGAGACGGCGGCGGCGAGCGCATGCGGCGTGGTGAACCTCCGCGACAAGCCGCTGCCGTACCTGCGCCTGCGCGAGCACTTCGCGCTCGAAGGGGCGCCGCCGGAGCGCGAGAACGTGGTGGTGGTGCAGTATGGCTCTCAGACTGCGGGCGTGGTCGTGGACGAGCTCCACGGCGAGAGCTCGACCGTGATCAAGCCCCTCGGGTCGATGTTCAAGGGGATCCCCGGCGTCGCCGGGTCGTCCATCCTCGGCAACGGCCGGGTGGCGCTCATCCTTGACGTGCCCGGCCTGCTGCGTGAGACGCTGCGGCGTGCCGCGGCCCGGGACGCGGAAGCAGCGTAGGCCCAAGGAGGACGCGATGGGAGAGACGAACGACGCCGTCCGCTCGCAGTACCTCTCGTTCTCGCTGCGCGAGACCGAGTACGCGGTCGGCATCCTCAAGGTGAAGGAGATCCTCCAGTACGAGCAGACGACGCGGGTGCCGTCCACGCCTCGCTCGATCCGCGGCGTCATCAACCTTCGCGGGCAGGTGGTGCCGGTCGTCGATCTCGCGGCCAAGTTCGGCCTGGGCGAGACCGACCCGTCGCGGCTCACCTGCATCCTCATCGTCGAGGCCCAGCTCGACGGGGCCTCGACGGTGGTCGGCATCATGGCCGACTCCGTCCGGGAGGTGATCGAGCTCGGCGCGGACGACATCGAGCCCACCCCCGCGTTCGGCACGCAGGTGCGGGTCGACTTCCTGCTCGGGGTCGGCAAGATGGCCAACCGGTTCGTGCTCCTGCTCGATCTCGATCGGGTCATCTCCGCCGACGAGAAGGAGTTCGCGCGCGAGATCGCGGCGGCGCCGGTGCCCGACGCGGCCGCCGCGCCGCCGCCGAACACCGTCGTGGAGCCGACGGCGCATTCCTGAGGGCGACTTGGAGGACACGGGCGGCGGCGGATCCGAGCGGAAGCGGCTGGCGGCGACGGCGCCGAAGGTCCCGGCGGCGCTCGCCGTCTCGGATCGCGATTTCCTGCGCTTCCAGGCGCTGATCCACCGCGAGGCGGGCATCTGGCTCGCGCCGGTGAAGAAGGCGCTGCTCGTCGGGCGCCTCGCGAAGCGGCTGCGCGAGCTCGGGCTCGACTCGTACGGCGACTACTACGAGCGGGCGGTGGCGGACGAGGCGGAGCGGATCCGCATGCTCGACTGCATCTGCACGAACGAGACGCACTTCTTCCGCGAGCCGCGCCACTTCGAGTTCCTCTCCGAGCGGGTGTTCCCGGCCTGGCGCGACGAGGCCGACGCGGGGAAGCGCCCGCGGCGGCTCCGCGTGTGGAGCGCGGCGTGCTCGACCGGGGAGGAGCCCTACACGCTCGCGATGGTCCTCCTCGCCGCGTTTCCCTCCGGCTGGGAGCTCGAGGTGCTCGCGAGCGACCTCTCCACGAAGGTGCTCGCCCGCGCCGCGGCCGGGCTGTGGCCGCTCGAGAAGTCGCAGGAGATCCCGGCGGACCACCTCAAGGCCTTCATGCTGAAGGGGTTCGGCGCGCAGGAGGGGCTCATGAAGGCGGGGCCGGAGATCCGCGCGATCGTCCGCTTCGCCCGGGTGAACCTCGTCGGCAACGACTGGCCGGGCGGCCCACCCTTCGATCTCGTCTTCTGCCGGAACGTCCTCATCTACTTCGACCGTCCCGCCAAGATCGCGGTGGTCGAGCGGCTCGTCGATCGGCTCGAGCCGCGCGGCTACCTGTTCCTCGGCCACGCCGAGAGCCTCGGCGGGTTCACGACGAAGGCCCGCGCGGTCGTCCCGACCGTCTACCAGCCCGGGTTGCGCGCCCCGCAGGCCTGAGGCGACCATGGCCCTGCGCGTCCTCGTGGTCGACGACTCGGCGGTGGTCCGCCAGGCGCTCTCGCAGATCCTCGGCCACGCCGGGGATGGTCGTCACGACCGCGGGCGACCCCATCATCGCGATGGACAAGATGCGCCGCGAGCGGCCCGACGTCGTCGTGCTCGACATCGAGATGCCGCGCATGGACGGGCTCACCTTCCTCCAGAAGCTCATGGCGGAGCAGCCGCTGCCCGTCGTCGTCTGCTCGGGCCTCGCCGGGCCCGGCACCGAGGTCGCGCTCCACGCGCTCGAGGAGGGCGCGGTGGACGTCGTGGCGAAGCCCCGACTCGGGGTGAAGGGCTTCCTCGAGGACTCGGCCCGCCGCATCGTCCAGGTGGTCCGCGCGGCGGCCGAGGCCCGCGTCCGCGCGCGCGGCCCGCGCCTGCGCATCGTGCCGAAGCTGGGCGCGGACGCGGTGCTCCCGCGCAAGGCCCCGGTCATCCGCGACACGACGCACAAGGTCGTGGTGGTGGGCGCCTCGACCGGCGGCACCGAGGCGCTGCGCGAGCTGCTCGAGGCGATGCCCCCGGACGCGCCGGGGATCGCGATCGTCCAGCACATGCCCGAGGTCTTCACGGCGCAGTTCGCGCGGCGGCTCGACGCCACCTGCCGGATCGAGGTGAAGGAGGCCGAGACCGACGACCGGCTCGTCTCGGGGCGCGCCCTGGTCGCGCCCGGCAACCGGCACCTCGTCGTTCGCCGCTCGGGCGCCCTCTACTTCGTCGACGTCGTGGACGGGCCGCCGGTGTCGCTGCACCGCCCGAGCGTCAACGTCCTGTTCCGCTCCGCCGCGCAAGCCGCGGGGTCGAACGCGGTGGGCGTCATCCTCACCGGGATGGGCGACGACGGCGCGGACGGGCTCGCGGAGCTGCACGCCGCGGGCGCGCACACCATCGCGCAGGACGAGGCCACCTGCGTCGTCTTCGGCATGCCGAAGGAGGCGATCGGGCGCGGGGGCGTCGACGAGGTCCTCCCCCTCCCCCGGATCGCCCACTCGATCCTGAAGTGGGCAGGCTGATCGAGGCAGGCGGCCGCCCCGGCGCCCGCAGCGGGTCCACTTACCGGGGGTGAGACGCCGCGGTAGAGTGTCCTCGGGGGAGCTCGGAGCATCGTTGGCCGTCGTCCCGGACCCGTCGGCCCTCTTCACCGCCCTGCCGTGCCCTGCGCTCGCGCTCTCGCGCGACGGCGCCGTGGTCGCCTGGAACACCGCGGCCGAGCGCGCCTTCGGCTGGGCGCGGGGCGACGTGCTCGGTCGGCCCGCTCCCCTCTTCCCGGCGGCTTCCCTCCCCCGAGTGCTCGAGGCGCTGCGGCGGGTGCTCGACGGTGGCCAGGACGAGGAGCTCGCCGTGCCGTGTATCGACCGAGGTGGCGACGCGCGCACCCTGCGGCTGCGCGCGACCGGCGTCGACGGGGCGGTGCTGCTCGTCGCGACCGGGGACGACTCGGCCGCGCAGGGCCTCGACGACGCGCACCGGCTCCAGGCGGTGCTCGACGCGATCCCGGAGCCGATCTTCTTCAAGGACGCGGCGGGCGCGTACCTCGGCTTCAACTCGGCGTTCGAGCGCTACCTCGGGATCCCGCGGGAGCGGCTCCTCGGCCGATCCGTCTTCGACGTCGCGCCGCGCGACCTCGCCGAGGTGTATCGCGCGGCGGACGTCGCGCTCTTCCGGACCGGCGGGCCGCAGCTCTACGAGACCCGGGTCCAGTGGGCGGACGGCAGCCGCCGCGAGGTGGTCTTCCACAAGGCGGTGCTCCGCGACGGGGCGGGCGCGACGGTCGGCCTCGCCGGCGCGATGCACGACGTGACCGAGCAGCGCGAGGCGGAGCGGTCGCTGCGGACCGCGCTCGACGCCGCGCGGAGCAGCGAGGCCTCCTTCCGGCAGCTCGTCGAGAGCGTCCCGGACCTCGTCGTCATCCACGAGGGTGGCCGCGTCGTCTACGCGAACCCCGCGCTGCGCGAGGTCCTGCAGCTCTCCTCCGAGGAGGCCGAGGGGGCGAGCCTGTCCGACTGGATCCACCCGGACGACTTCGCGGCGGTGTCGCCGTTCGTCGAAGGCGGTGTCCCGATGCCCGCCTGGGAGCTCCGCCTCCGCGCACGGGACGGAAGCTTCGTGACGGCCGAGTTCCGGGGCATCTCGATCGAGATGGCGGGCCGGCCGGTGCGCGTCGGCATCGGGCGCGATCTCACCGAGCGTACCCAGGCGCAGGAGCGGCTCGCGCGCGCCCAGCGGCTCGCCGCGATCGGCACCCTCGCGGCCGGCGTCGCGCACGAGCTCAACAACCCGCTCACCTTCGTCCTCTCCAACGTCGAGCTCGTCGCGGACGGGCTGCGACGGCTGCGCGGCGCCCCGATGGACGCCGACGGCTGGGACGAGTCGATCCACGCGCTCGACGAGGCGCTCGAGGGCGCGGAGCGGATGCGGGTCATCGTGCGAGACCTGCGGACGATGGCGCGCGCCGACGACTCCGCCACCGGATCGGTCGACGTCCGCAAGCTCCTCGAGTACGCGGCGAACCTCGCGTCGAACGAGGTGCGGCCGCGGGCGCGGCTCGTGTGGGACGTGGCCGACGTGCCGCCCGTGCGCGGGAGCGAGGGGCGGCTCGGCCAGGTGTTCGTGAACCTGATCGTGAACGCGGCGCACGCGATCCCGGAGGGGCGGCCGGACGACCACGTCGTGAGGCTCGCCGCCGTGGCGGCGCCGGATGGAAAGGTCGCGATCTCGGTCTCGGACACCGGCGCCGGGATCCTCCCCGAGAACCTCTCCCGCATCTTCGATCCGTTCTTCACGACGAAGCCCGCCGGCCTCGGGACCGGCCTGGGGCTGTGGGTCTGCCACAACATCATCTCCGCGTTCGGCGGCGCCCTCGACGTCACGAGCGAGGTGGGGCACGGGACCACGTTCCGCGTCCTGCTCCCCGCCGCCGGGCCGGGCGAGGCGGCGCGCACGGCCCGGCGCGACGCGCACGACGCTCGCGACGGGCGCGTGCGGCGCAGGCTGCTCGTCGTGGACGACGAGCCGCTCGTGGCGGCGTCGGTGCGGCGGCAGCTCGCGACCGACTTCGTCGTCGACGCCGCGTCCGGCACGGCGGACGCGCTCGTGCGCATCGCGGCGGACCGCTACGACGCGGTCGTGTGCGACGTGACGATGGAAGGGCCGGACGGCCTCGAGCTCCTCGAGGCGCTGCGCCGGCGCGACCCCGCCCTCGCCCGCCACGTCCTGTTCCTCACGGGGGGCGCCACGGCGTCTGCGACCCAGCGGCTCGATGCGTCGGGTGCGCCGTGGCTCGCGAAGCCGTTCGACGGCCGGCAGCTGCGCCAGGCGCTGCGCGAGCTGCTCGCTGACCACGGAGTCAGGCGCCGGAGTCCGGAGCCGAGGCGGGCAGCGCAGCGACGACCGCCGGAGCGACCTGTTCCGTACGCCGCAGGCGGAAGACGCGCCCGCCGCAGGCCCGGGATCGTGCGCCGGGCTAGTCTGACTCGTCGAGCCAGGCCATCTGGATGGCTTCCAGCACCTTCTCGTTCGAGGCGCCCGGATCGTCCTCGAACCCCGGCAGCTCCCGCACGAAGCGGTGAAGATCGGTGAACCGGACCGACAGCGGCGCGACGCCCGGGTGGGCCTCGGCGAGCGCGATCGCGATCTCCCGGACGTCGGTCCACCTCATGGGCGCGCCTCGGTGGCAGAGGGCCCGCACGACGGGCCGCGGCTCGAGCGGTTCATGCCTTGATCCGGTTCCCGGGGATGCGGACGAGGACGTCCTGCGCCCCGACCCGGGCCTGGCAGGCGAGCCGCGAGCGGGTCGAGAGCCCCACCGCCTCCTGGAGCTTGTCGTCCTCCCGCTCCTCGAGCTCGGACAGCGAGTCGAGGCCGCCTTCCACCCACACGTGACAGGTGGTGCACGCGCAGACGCCCCCGCAGTTCGACGGCAGGTCCACGCCGGCCGCCTCGGCGGCGTCGAGGAGCGACGCCCCGCCGGCCACCTCGACGGCCTTCCCGTCCGGCAGGAACGTCACCTTCGGCATCACTGCTCCGTGTTCTCGAGGTCGTCTTCCTTCGACCCCGTCACGCGCGGGTGCTCGGCGAGCGCACCCGCGAACTCGTCCACGCGGTGGCCCGCCATCGCCTTCGCGACGTGCTTGTTCATGCGCCGCTCGGCGAACACCTTCGAGGCGGCGTCCACCGACTCGATCCACGCCTTCACCGCGAGGTAGTCCGCGCCGGCCATCGCCTCGCGGAGCCCCCGCGTCCGCTCGTCGATCTTCGCCCGCTCCTCGGCCGAGAGGAGCTCGCCGTCGAGCTTGAAGGCGCTCTCGAGCGAGGCGAGGATCCGGTCGCCCTCGACCCGCCACTCGCGGACGAACCGCTCGGTCACGTCGTCCTCGGCGTGCTCGATGCTCTCGACCAGCATCCGCTCGATCTCGTCCTCGCCGAGGCCGTAGGTGGCCTTCACCTGGATCTGCTGCTCGAGCCCGGTGGTCAGCTCGCGCGCCGAGACGCGCAGGATGCCGTCGGCGTCGACCGCGTACGTGATCTCGACCCGCGCGATCCCCGCGGGCATCGCCGGGATCCCCTTCAGCGTGAAGCGCGCGAGGGAGCGGCAGTCGCGGGCGAGCTCGCGCTCCCCCTGCACGACGTGGATGACGATCCCGGTCTGGCCGTCGGCGTAGGTCGTGAACTGCTGGTTCGCCGAGGCGGGGATGGTCGAGTTCCGCAGGATGATCTTCTCGACGACGCCGCCCATCATCTCGACCCCGAGCGAGAGCGGGATGACGTCGAGCAGGAGCACGTCGTCGCGACCGCCGCGGTCGAGCGCGTCCGCCTGCACCGCGGCGCCGAGCGCGACGACGGTGTCCGGGTCGAGGTCGGTGAGCGGCTCCTGGCCGAACAGCGCCTTCACGTGGCGGCGGACGAGCGGGGTGCGCGTCGCCCCGCCGACGAGGACGACGCCGTCGACCTTCGGCGAGCCCGCGTCGCGGAGCGCCGCCCGGCACGGGCCGGTGGTCCGCTCGACGACCGGCAGGATGAGCGCCTCGAGCTCGGCGCGGGTGAGGCTCGCGCGCGGAGCTTGAACCCCTCGGGCAGCTCGACGTCCGCGACGACCGCGTCCTCGGAGGAGAGCGTCTCGCGGATCCGCTGCGCCGCGGCGACCGCCCCGCGGAGCACCGCCGGCGACGGGGTGGCGGTGCGCGGCTCGAGGCCGTCCGCGAGCAACCGGCGCGCGCACGATCCGATCGAAGTCGTCGCCGCCGAGGTGCGTGTCGCCGCCGGTCGAGAGCACCTCGAAGACGTCGCCCTGCAGCCGAAGGAGCGACACGTCGAAGGTGCCGCCGCCGAGATCGTAGACGGCGAACGTGCCCCTCTCTGCGCTTGTCGAGGCCGTAGGCGAGCGCGGCCGCGGTCGGCTCGTTCAGGAGGCGGAGCACGTCGAGCCCGGCGAGGCGGCCCGCGTCCTTCGTCGCCTGGCGCTGCGCGTCGTCGAAGTAGGCGGGCACGGTGATGACGCAGGCGCCCGGGGGGCCTCCGAGCACCTCCTGCGCGCGCCGCTTCAGCACCCGCAGGATCTCGGCGGACACCTCGATCGGCGTGACGGCGCGGGTGCCGCCCGCGACGGAGAGCTTCACGACCGCGCCGCTCTCGTCGAAGCGGTAGATCCCGCGGTCCTCCGGGAGGACGTCGCCCGGCGCCGCGCCCCATGAACCGCTTCATCGAGAGGACGGTGTCCTGCGGGCGCTCGGGGGCACGGCGCTTCGCGGCGGCGCCGACCTCGACCGACGCCGTCGGCGCCGTAGTGGACGGCGGACGGGAGGAGCGGGCGCCCGTCGTCGACCGGCAGGGTGCCGGGGGCGGTTCCGCTCGTCGACGTGCGCGACGAGCGAGTTGGTGGTGCCGAGGTCGATCCCGATGGCGCGGGGCACTTCGGGTCGTCTCCTAGCGTGGCGCGCGCGCGGCCGCGCTCGCGCGCTCCGCGTCGGCGACGATGTTGTCGTAGTAGCGGGCGCGCGAGAGCCGCCGCGCGATGTCGACCGGCAGGTCGGAGAACCAGCGCTCGTCCGCGAAGCGGCGCGAGACCTCGTCCTCGAGCCGGCGCAGGCGCTCGCGCGCGTCCGCGGCGATGCGCCCCAGCCGGTCGGCGTCGCCGTCCGAGGTCGCGAGCGCGAGCTCCTCGCGCCACTCGAGCTGCTCCTCGAGGAAGTCCGGGTCGGCGAAGGTCCTTCCCTCCTGGAACACGTCGGTGCCGGCGAGCCGGAGGAGGGACGCCGCGCGCAGCCGCCAGTCCCGGAGCGCGCGGAACGCGTCGTTCAGCCGGGTGGCGCGCTCGAGCGAGAGCCGGCGCTCGCGCGGCTCGGCGCGCGCGAAGCGGTCCGGGTGGAGCTGCGCGAGAGAGATCGCGGAACCGGCGCTCGAGCATCGGCCTGGTCGAGCGTCGAACTCGCGCGCGATCCCGAGGAGCGAGAAGTGGTCCTCGTTGCGGCCGACCGGCTGGATCTTGCGGCAGGACGGGCAGAACACCGTGCCCTCCGCCACGTCGGCCTTGCAGCTCCAGCAGGTCACGCGGTCTCCGGGAGGCGCGGGGCCGCAGCCCGCTCGCCGGCGGTCGCCGCGCGAGCGCGAACGGGTACCACGGATGTCCGTCAGACGGTGAACGACTCCCCGCAGCCGCAGCGCGCTCTTCACGTTCGGGTTACGGAACACGAACCCGGTCTGCATCAGCGTCTGCTGCCAGTCGATCGTCGTGCCCTTCGAGGAACACCGCGCTCTTCGGATCGACGAACGACGCGCGCGCCGTCCCGCTCGATCACCTGGTCGAACCGGGCCGGACCGGCGGCCCAGTCGATGAAGTAGGACAGCCCCGAGCAGCCGCCGCCCTTCACGCCGAGCCGGAGCCCGCCCTCGGGCGTCTGCTTCTCGGTGGAGAGCGTCCGGATCCGGACCGCCGCCTTCTCGCTGATCTCGATGGCCATCGCTTCGCTACAGCCCCGACTTGAGGACGCCCTTCGAGACGAGCTCGCGTCCGATCTCCCTGGACGGTGTCGGGCTTCACCGTCGGCGTGCGCCCCTGCTTCTTCTGGTAGTCGGCGACCGCCGCCTTGATCGCGTCCTCGGCGAGCACCGAGCAGTGGATCTTCACGGGCGGCAGGTTGAGCTCGTTCGCGACGTCCGTGTTCTTGATGGTGAGCGCCTCGTCGACCGTCTTGCCCTTCACCCACTCGGTGACGAGCGAGGAGGACGCGATGGCGGAGCCGCAGCCGAAGGTCTTGAACTTGGCGTCCTCGATGACGCCCTGATCGTTCACCCGGATCTGCAGCTTCATCACGTCGCCGCAGGCGGGCGCGCCGACGAGCCCCGTGCCGACCTCCGGGTCGTTCTTGTCGAGCGAGCCCACGTTCCGCGGGTTCTCGTAGTGATCGATGAGCTTCTCGGAGTACGCCATCGTTGCCTCTCCTCCACTTCCTGACCTCGCGCCGGTGCGAGCCGCGGCCGCTTCCGCTCCGGTTCGCGCCGCTAGTGGGGGTTCGCCCACTCGATGCGCGACAGATCGACTCCATCCTTCACCATCTCGTACAAGCGGCGACATGTCGCGGAGCTTCTTCACCTTCTCCACGACGAGGCGCGTCACGTGGTCGATCTCCTCCTCGGTGGTGAAGCGGCCGAGGCCGAAGCGGATCGACGAGTGCGCGAGATCCTCCGAGACCCCCATGGCGCGCAGCACGTAGGAGGGCTCGAGGCGACGCCGAGGTGCAGGCGGAGCCCGAGGACACCGCGACGTCCTTGATGGCCATCATCAGCGCCTCGCCCTCGACGTAGGCGAACGAGACGTTGAGGTTGCCGGGGACGCGGTGCTCGAGGCTGCCGTTCAGCGTCACGAGATCGAGCCCGGCGAGGAGCCCCTTGCGCAGCTTCTCGCGCAGCGCGAGCACCCGCGCCGCCTCGGTCTCCCGCTCGGCGAGCGCGAGCGCCGCCGCCTTGCCGAACCCGACGATGCCCGGGACGTTGAGCGTGCCGGAGCGCAAGCCGCGCTCGTGACCGCCGCCGTCCATCTGGGCGACGAGCCGGACGCGCGGCTTGCGGCGGACGTAGAGCGCGCCGACGCCCTTCGGCCCGTACATCTTGTGCGCCGAGAGCGAGACGAGGTCCACGTTCAGTCCTCTCGACGTCGAAGGGGACCTTCCCGACCGACTGGACCGCGTCGCAGTGGAAGAGCACGCCCGCCTTGCGGGTGATGCGGCCGATCTCCTCGACCGGGTGGAGGACGCCGGTCTCGTTGTTCGCGTGCATCACCGAGACGAGGATCGTGTCCTTGCGCAGCGCGGCCTCCAGCCGGGCGGGATCGAGCCGCCCGTCCCGCTCCACGTCGAGGACGGTGACCTCGAACCCCTGCCGCTCGAGCGCGTGCATCGAGTCGAGGACCGCCTTGTGCTCGGTCTTGCAGGTGACGAGGTGCCGCCCCTTCTCCCCGTAGAACTGGGCCACGCCCTTGATGGCGAGGTTGTTCGACTCGGTGGCGCCGCTCGTCCAGACGATCTCCTTCGCGCTCGCGCCGACGAGCCGCGCGACGTCGGCCCGGGCGGCCTCGACCGCCTCCTCCGCCTTCCAGCCGAACGCATGGCTCTTCGAGGCGGCGTTGCCGAACTCCACCGAGAAGTGGGGGAGCATGACCTCGAGCACGCGCGGATCGACCGGGGTGGTCGCGTGGTAATCGAGGTAGATCGGAATCTTCATCGCGCCCGGAACCTCTATAAATAGATGCGGGGCCCTGGAGTGTCTTACTGGACGGCCGGGGTCGAGTATAAGGAAAACGGCTACCCGGTCAAGCGACCCCCTCCTGGGCAAAGCGTGGCCCGCACTGCGGTTTTCTTAATGCATCCGAGAACTCCAGAATGAAGCCCGCGGCACGGATCCTGATCGCAGCGCTCGCCTTCGTGGGAGTCGCCTACCTCCCCGGGCTCGTCACGCTCGGCTCGGCGGGGGCATCGACCGATCTGCAGCTCGGCGCCCTCCTCGCCGAGGGGTCGGTCCTCGCCTTCGCGGTCGCCTTCGGGGGCGGCGTCGCGACGAGCCTCACCCCCTGCGTCTACCCGCTCATCCCGATCACCGTCTCCATCTTCGGGGCCCGCAAGGCCGACAGCCGGCGCGAGGCGGTCCTGCTCTCGGGCCTGTACGTGCTCGGCATCGCCGCGATGTACTCGGCGCTCGGCGTCGGGGCCGCCCTCACCGGGAAGGCCTTCGGGAGCGTGATGCAGAACCCGTGGGTGATCGGGTTCGTCGCGCTCGTGCTCGCCGCGATGGCGGCGTCGATGTTCGGCGCGTTCGAGCTGCAGCTCCCGCCTTCGTGGCAGGCGCGGCTGAGCGGCGTCGGCGGCGCGGGGCGCGCCGGCGCCTTCGCGATGGGGCTCGTCTCCGGGATCATCGCGGCCCCCTGCACGGGTCCGGTCCTCGCCGCCGCGCTCACCTTCGTCGCGGCGAAGGGGTCCGTCGCGTTCGGCTTCGCCATCATGTTCGTCTACGCGCTCGGGATGGGGCTCCTCTTCTTCCTCATCGGCGCGTTCTCGATCGCGCTCCCGAAGAGCGGGCCGTGGATGGACACGGTCAAGTCGGTGTTCGGCGTCGCGCTCCTTGCCGCCGCGCTCCTGTTCCTCGAGGACGCGATCCCGGGCGCGCGCGGGCTCTTCGTCGCGACCCGGGGCGCCGCGCTCGCCGCCGCGGCGGCAGCGGCCGCGGGCGTGCTCCTCGGCGCCCTGCACGGCGGCTTCGCGGGGCCCTCGCTGCGCAGCGCCGCGAAGGGAGCCGGGGTGGCGCTCCTCGTGGGCGGGATCGTCTACGCCGCCGGCGTGGCGGGCGCCCGCGAGCGGCGCCGCGCGGCGGAGGGGTTCGCCTGGCTTCACGAGGAGCCGTCGACGCTCGTCCTCGCGAAGGCCGAGGGACGCCCCGTCATCATCGACTTCTGGGCCGACTGGTGTGTCGCCTGCAAGGAGCTCGACCGGACCGCCTGGTCCGACCCGCGCGTGCAGCAGGAGGCCGCCCGCTTCCTCGCCGTGAAGGTCGACGGGACCGACGACACGCCGGCGTTCCAGGCGCTCAGCGAGAAGTACGGCATCGTCGGGATGCCGACGGTCGTGTTCATCGACGCGCGCGGACGCGAGGTGCCGCTCCGGGTCACCGCGGCGGTCGACGCCGAGGAGATGCTGCGCGTGCTCCACGGGGTGGACCGCGCCTGCGAGGCGCCCGCCGCGGCGCGGCCGGCGACGGATCCGCTCGCGTCCGTGGGTCGCGGCGCGGCGGTGGTCGCCTGCGCGGCGCGCTGGTGAGGCGCTACAGGAGCTGGTAGCCCGCGAGCACGAGGAACTGCAGCTCGCCGCGCCCCTCCCGCAGCGGCGCGTCCCCCGCGCCGGCGCGGTACCCGGCGCCGACCCGTGCGCCGACCGTGACCTGGGGGTAGAGCGGCGCCTCGAACGCGACGGACAGGCGGGGCGAGAAGAGGAAGCCGGCGCGGTACTTCATCGTCACCGTCATCGGCGCCTCGCCGGTGATCGAGAACAGCCCGCCCGCCCCGTGCCTCGAGAGCACCAGCGCCGGGGCCACCTCGATGCCGCGGTCGGAGTGGTTCTCGTCGTACACGTAGTCCGAGCCGAAGTTCACGTACCAGCTCGCGGCGAGCCGGCCCGCCATGTCGAAGGGGCCCGCCTTCGCGAGCGGGCGGCGGTAGAAGAGGCCGATGCGCGTCTCCGACTTCGCCCAGTCGTAATCCAGGAACGCGCCCACGTCGTCCTCGGCGCTGAACCCGATCGCGTACGCCGCGCCGAGCGAGGACCAGCCCGCCCACGCGAGGGCGGCGCTCGCGCCGCGCAGCGACTCCGCGCCGAGGAGCGACGCGTGGCGGGGACGCTCCGCGGCGGGCGCCGGGCGCCGGCTCGGGAGCGGCGGCGCCTCGGCCGGCGGCGCGTCCGCGGCGGGCGGGGGCGCCGCGTCCGACGCGCTGCCGTCGGGGGGAGGCGCGGGCGTCGCGCCAGGCTCGACCGCGGCGGGCGGCGGCGCCTCCTCCGGGGTGACGAGCTTGGGAGGCCCAGACACCTGGGCGAGGACGAGGAGCTGAAGCGCGGCGACGGTCGCGAGCATGGCGGCGCGATTCTAGCCGCGGCCGCCCGGTCGCGTGAGGAAACCTCGGGGGCCGTCGCGCGTCTTGACACCTCCCGGGGCGGAGGCTAATGAGGGCGCTTCGCCCAGGTGGCGGAACTGGTAGACGCACCAGATTCAGGGTCTGGCGGCTTCAAAACCGTGGAGGTTCGAATCCTCTCCTGGGCATGACGGGCTGGCGGGTCAAACCGCCGGCCCGTCTCTTTTCGGGCCGCGCGCCCGCCGAGGCCCGGCCTCCCCCGCTCGCGGGGGCGTCGCCTCTTGACAACCCGGCCGGTATGCATGTTTATGCAGATGCATGCATACTCATCCGGCCGCGATCGTCGGCGCCTCCGGGTACACCGGCCTCGAGCTCACCCGCCTGCTCGCCCGCCACCCGCGCATCCGCCTCGCCGCGCTCTACTCCGATCGCTGGTCCGACGACACCGCCGGGAACCGGCTGCCGCTCGACGGAGCCGCCGCGTCCCTGCGGTACCGGGCCCTCGCAGAGGCCGAGCGCGCCGACGCCGAGCTCGTGTTCCTCGCGACGCCCGCCGAGGTGTCCGCCGAGCTCGCGCCGAGGCTGCTCGCGCAGGGCGCGCGGGTGATCGACCTGTCCGGAGCGTTCCGGCTCGAGGACGCGGCGGCGTACCCCCCCTGGTACGGCTTCTCGCACCCCGCGCCCGGGCTCCTCGCCGAGGCGCGCTACGGACTGCCCGAGCTCGCGCGGGAGCAGCTCGCCGGGGCGAGGCTCGTCACGAACCCGGGCTGCTACGCGACCGCCATCGCGCTCGCGCTCGCGCCGCTCGTCAAGGCGGGGCTCGGGCTCGAGGGCGGCATCGCGGTGACCGGCCTCTCCGGCGCCTCGGGCGCGGGGCGCAAGGCGAGCGAGGACTACAGCTTCGTCGAGATCGCGGACGACCTGCGCGCCTACCGGCTGGGCAAGCACCAGCACGTCCCCGAGATCGAGCAGACGGTCGCGCGCTACGCCGGCGCGTGCGGCCCCATCTCGTTCACGCCGGTCCTCGTGCCGATCCGGCGCGGCATCCTCGCGACCGCCACGGTGCGGGTGGCCGGGACCGCGCCCGCGTCGCTCGCCGACGCGCTCCGCGCGGCGTACGAGAAGGAGCCGTTCGTGCGCGTGCTCGCGGCCGACAAGGTGAACGTGAAGGATGTCGTGCACACGAACCGCTGCCACGTCGGGCTCGCGGTGGACGCGCGCGCGGGCGTGGTCGTCGCGGTCTCGGCGATCGACAACCTCGTGAAGGGCGCCGCCGGGCAGGCGGTGCAGGCGATGAACGCCGCCCTCGGCTGGCCCGAGACGACCGGGCTCGACCTGCTCGGCGGATGAACGGAGCGTGACTTGAAGATCCCGAAGGGCTTCCGGTTCGGTGGCGTCGCCTGCGGCCTCAAGCCGTCGCGCCGCGACCTCGCGCTCGTCGTGTCCGACCACCCCGCCGCGGCGGCCGGCCTCTTCACGCGGAACCGCGCGGCCGCGGCGCCCGTTCAGGACGCGCGGCCGCGGGTGCCGGCCGAGGGGATGCGGGCCATCGTCGCGAACTCCGGGAACGCGAACGCGCTCACCGGGCCGGCGGGGCTCGACGACGTCTCGGTGATCCGGAGCGCGGTCGCCGACGCCCTCGGCGTGCAGAAGCGGGCGGTCCTCACCGCCTCGACCGGAGTCATCGGCGCCCGCCTTCCGGCGATGAAGATCGTCACGGCGCTGCCGGGCCTCGTCGAGCAGCTCGGCGATCACCCGGACCTCGCCGCCGAGGCGATCATGACCACCGACACGCGCCTCAAGATGGCGGCGCGCGAGGTGACGCTCGGCGGCAAGACGGCGATCATCTCGGCGCTCTGCAAGGGCTCGGGGATGCTCGCGCCCTCGCTCGCCACCACGATGTGCCTCGTCACGACCGACGCGGCCGTGACTCCGAAGGCGCTGCAGGAGGCGCTCGGGCGCGCCGTCGAGAAGACCCTCAACATGGTCTCGGTGGACGGGGAGATGTCCACGAACGACTGCGTCCTCGCGCTCGCGAACGGGCTCGCCGGGAACGCCCGCATCTCGGAGCCCGGCCCCGACCTCACCGTGCTCGAGAACGCGCTCACCGACCTCTTCGGCGAGCTCGCGCGCGCGATGGCGACCGACGGCGAGGGCGCGACCAAGATGATGGAGGTCGTCGTCACCGGCGCGCCGAGCGAGGCGATCGCGCGGGACTGCGCGCTCTCCATCACCTCGTCGCCGCTCGTGAAGGCGGCGGTCTTCGGGGCGGACCCGAACTGGGGCCGGATCCTCTCGACGGTGGGCGCGCGGGCCGGCTCCCAGGACTGGCCCGTCGATCCGTTCCGGGCGCGCGTCACCCTCCAGGGCGTCGCGGTGTTCGGCGGCGGCGCGCCCATCGAGTTCGACCGCGAGGCGCTCCGCGCTCGGATGCGGGAGAGCCGCATCGACGTGCTCGTGGAGCTCGCCGAGGGCGAGGCGCGGGCGGTCGCGTGGGGGTGCGACCTCTCCTACGACTACGTCAAGATCAACGCCGACTACACCTCGCTCGTCTACCAGAAGGCGGACGGCGGGGTGGCGAAGGACGACCGCGTCTCGCACTACACGCCCGCCCTCAAGAAGGCGCTCCTCGTCGAGGCGCTCAAGTACATCGCCGCCTTCTCCGGGCAGATCGCCGTCATCAAGTACGGTGGCGCCGCGATGGTGAAGGACAGCCTCAAGGAGGCCTTCGCCGAGGACGTCATGCTCCTCAAGAAGGTCGGGCTGAAGCCGATCATCGTCCACGGCGGCGCCCCCGAGATCACGCGGACGCTCGAGAAGCTCGGCGAGCGGAGCGAGTTCGTCGACGGCATGCGCATCACCGACGCGCAGAGCCTCCCGGTCGTCGAGATGGTCCTCACCGGCAAGGTGAACCAGGAGCTCGTGGCGCTGCTCAACGCGCGGAACGCCGGCGCCGTCGGCCTCTCCGGGAAGGACGGGCGCCTGCTGCGGGCGGAGAAGGCGCAGCACGACTCCGGCCGCGATCTCGGGAGCGTCGGCCACGTGGTCGAGGTGAACGACAAGTTCCTGCGCATGCTGCTCGACGGCGGCTACGTGCCGGTCATCTCGCCCATCGGCCTGTCCGACGCCGGGGCCGGGCTCTCGATCAACGCCGACGAGGTGGCGGCGGCGATCGCGGTCGCGCTCGGCTCGAAGAAGCTCCTCTACCTCACCGACGTGCCCGGCATCCTCGAGTCCGCTCCGGACGGCGATCTCGTCCGCCAGCTCACCGCCGCGGACCTCACCCGCCGCGTCGAGGCGGGCGGGATCACGGGCGGCATGAAGTGGAAGGCCCAGTCGATCCTCGCCGCGCTCGCGGGCGGCGTCGAGCGGGTCCACGTCATCGACGGGCGCCAGCCGCACACCGTCATCGCCGAGCTCTTCACCGACCGCGGCGTCGGCTCGCTCGTCCAGCGGGGGACCACCTCGTGACCGGCGCCGACCGCCGCCGCGACGCGGTCGCGCGGATCATCCGCAGCCGGCGCATCGCGACGCAGGAGGAGCTGCTCTCCGCGCTCTCCGCCGCGGGGTTCAGCGCCACGCAGGCGACGCTCTCGCGCGACCTCGCGCGGCTGGGCGCCCGGCGCGTCTCCCGCCCCGAGGGCGGAACCGTCTACGAGCTGCAGGACGGCGCCGGGGGCGGCAACGGCTTCGGCGCGCTGCGGGGGCTCGTCGCGGAGATCTCGGCGAATGGCTCGCTCGTCGTCATCCGGACGCACCCGGGCAGCGCCCCCGCGATCGCGCGTGCGATCGACCTCGCGCAGATCCCGGAGGTGCTCGGGACGATCGCCGGGGACGACACGATCTTCGTCGCGCCCGCCGGCGAGCTGCGCCCGCGCCGGCTCGCCGGGCGCCTCGCCGAGCTGCTCGGCACCCCGTCGGCGCTCGCCGCCGGCGGCGCCCGGACGCACTGAGCTACCCCGAGATGCGCGCCCACTCCGCGTTCGAGCGGAGGACGCAGTCCTCGATGGCGAGCCCGGCGAAGTAGTTGCCCGTCACGGCGAGCTTGCCGCCCGCGAGGCAGCGGTCCACGTCGGCCACGATCTCGCCGTGGCCGAGGGTGGGCGACGGGAGCGTACGCCGCGCCTCGACGACCGCGCCGAGGTCCTCGCGCCCGACCTTCAGGACGGCCGCCATCCGCGCGAGCTTCTCGTTCCGCGGGACGCCGGAGCGGAAGTGGAACGCGAACCCGCGGTGCTCCGGATCCGGGAACGGGTCGCGCGTCACGGAGGAGAAGAACACGTCGTCGACCGGCACGACGAAGGCGCACTCGGCGAGCGGCGTCTTCCCGCGCGCGAGCGCGACCCCGGCGCTCTCGACCCCGACCGTCTTCACCCGCGCGATGGCGAGCGAGAGCTCGTGGAAGTCCCCCCGGAGCATCGCAGCCGCCTCATCGGGCGGCACCGCCACGGCGCAGCGTCCCGCCTCGAAGCGGCGTCCGTCCGCCGTCTCGACGACGAACCCGGCTCCCGACCGCCCGACGCGGGTCGCCGAGGCGGCCTTCACGACCGTGACGCCGGCGACGGCGGCGGCGGCGTCGCAGACGCTCTGCAGCCCGCGCTTCAGGCCGAAGCTCCGCGGGAACTCCTCGCGGCGGGGGCGCTTCTTGAAGAGGGACCCCGGACCCTCGACCGGGAACCCGTCCGCCTTCTGCGACGGGACCGCGGCGAAGAACGCGGAGAAGAGGCGATCGTAGTTCCGGCGGCCGATGAGCTGCGAGTAGTACGAGTACATCGTCTCGCCCTGCTTCTTCCGCAGCAGGCCGCGGGGCATGTGCAGCGCAGCCTCGAGCCAGCCGAGCTGCAGGAGCACCTTCGGTGGCGTGAGCCAGCGCACCTCGTCGCCCCGCAGCAGCCCGAACACCTTCCGGGCCGGGCCGCGCTCCACGATCTCGCCAGCGAGCCCGGCGCCGACCACGACGTCGAGGAAGGCCCCGTAGGAGTTGTAGGTCGTGTGGGCGCCCATCTCGAACCAGAACCCGTCCGGGCACCGGTGCGAGTGCAGGCACCCGCCCACGCGCTCCTCCCGCTCGAGCACGAGCACCCGCTGTCCCGAGGTGGCGGCCTTCCACGCGAGCGAGAGCCCGCTGATGCCACCCCCGACCACGATCACGTCCGTATTCACCATGCGGGCGGAGCCTTTCAGAGAATGCCCCTGCGCGCCAGCCCGAACGGGCGGCCCCCGCGGCGCTCCCGGCACTCGCTTTTCGGGCGTGCACAACCGATCTAAGAAGAGGACATGCGCATGCGGATCGGCTTCCTCGGGCTCGGCACGATGGGCGAGCCCATCGCGAACAACCTGCGCAAGGCGGGGCACGACCTCACGGTGTGGAACCGCACGCCGGCGAAGGCGAGCCACATCGTCTCGAAGGGCGGAAGGCTCGCCCGGACGCCGCGCGAGTGCGCCGCCGGCAAGGACCTCGTCCTCACCTGCCTCTCCGACGAGAAGGCGCTGGAGGCGGTGCTCGCGGGGCCCGAGGGGGCGCTCGCCGGGCTCGCCCAGGGTGACGTGCTCGTGGACCTCTCGACCGCCGGCACGCGCTCCGCGCGCAGCGTCGCGAAGCGCGCCGGCGAGCGCGGCGCGGCCTTCCTCTCGGCCCCCATCCTCGGGTCGAAGACGGCGGCGGAGCAGGCCCAGGTGGTCCTCCTCGTCGGCGGCCCCGGCCCCGCGCGAGAGAAGGCGCGCCCCGCGCTCCACGCGGTCTCCGCGCGCATCATCGAGCTCGACGACGCGATCGAGGCCGCGCTCATGAAGCTGTGCGTGAACGCGGTGGGCGGCGCGATGGTCGCGGGCTTCGGGGAGGCGCTCGCGCTCGGCGCGTCGGGCGGGCTGCCGATCTGGAAGGTGGTCGAGGTGCTGCAGGCGTCCCCCTTCCACTCGCCGCTCTTCCTCGTGAAGGGTGAGCTCGTCGAGCAGCAGGACTACGACCCACGCTTCGCGGTGGCGCTCGCGGAGAAGGACCAGCGGCTCGCGCAGGAGGCCGCGGCGGATCAGGGCGCGAAGGTGCCGATCAACGAGGCGGTCCGGCGTCTGCTCGCCGAGGCGGTCGAGAGCGGGCGCGGCGACAAGGACGTCGCCGCGATCGCGGACCTGTTCTTCGAGTGGGAGGCGAAGGCGAGAGCCGTGCGGCGCATGAGGCGGATGAGCCTCCACCGTCCCCGACAATGAGCGCGGCTGCGCCGCGGGTCGATCTCAGCGAGCGGGGGC
Organism: uncultured delta proteobacterium; assembly: GCA_963736795.1. Taxonomy (GTDB): domain Bacteria; phylum Myxococcota; class Myxococcia; order Myxococcales; family Anaeromyxobacteraceae; genus Anaeromyxobacter. The sequence continues at coordinate 564,381 of CAVTRF010000016.1, forward strand.
TGGGGGGCGCGAGCTCCGCGAAGGCGGAGCGAGTGTCCCCCCGCTCTAATGCGCCAGGGCGTCCGCGACCACGCGGGCGAGGTCCTCGAGGTGGAAGGGCTTCTTCACGAACCCCGCCGGCTGGCCGACGCGCTCGACTCCCTTCGCGACGATGTCGGGCGGCGTCGCCGAGATGAAGAGCACCTTCGGACAGCGGTCCCCCAGGGTGGCGCGCATCTCCTCCCAGAGCTCGGCGCCATCCATGTTCGGCATCCGGTAGTCGACGAGCGCGAGGTCGGGTGGGTTCTTGAGCGCGAGGGCGAGCGCCTCGACGGAGTCCGACGTCGACACGGTCGAGTGGCCCATGCGCTGGACGGCCTTCTCGAGCGCCTTGCGCACGATGTCGGTGTCGTCGACGATCAAGACGCGAGCCACGGCAACCTCCGCTTCCCCTGATGGCCCCGGATGCGCGATGTGTGCCGGGAAGAAGCGACCGGGTTACGCGGGTATCGCGCTCCCCGTTCCCACCCTGGGTCACGGCGCACCGGACCGCGCCGACCCCGGGGGTGCGGCTAACTGTACCGCCCGAGGGTGCGCCGGATCGCCTCAGCAAACTGCCTGCGGGCGGCGGGCGGGCCGATGACCTCGGCGTCGCCGCCGAGCGAAAGCGTGAGGCGGGTCGTCCACTCCGGGCTCGCCCCCGGCACCTCGACGACCACCCCGCCGCGCTCGAGCCGCTTCACGAGCCGCAGCCCGGGGCGCGAGAGGGCCCATCCGGCGGCGGTCGGCCCGACGCGGATCTGGACCGCCTCGCCCTCCGGGTCCGAGAAGAGACGGGCGCGGGCGAGGTCCGCCTCGCCGGGCTGCTCGAAGCGCTGGTCCGTGACGGTGCACTCGCGGACGCGGTCGAGGCGGAACGCAAGCGGCCGGGCGCGGTCGAGGTCGAGCCCGTACAGGTACCAGTGGCCGAACCGCTGCGCGAGCGTCCAGGGCTGCACGACCCGCTCCGCCTCCGCGTCGCGCGACGCGGAGTGGTGAGCGATCCGCACCGCGCGGCGCTCGGCGATCGCGCGCTGGAGGCGGCCGAGGACCGAGTCGCGCGCCGGCGGGGCACCCGCGTAGATCCGATCGACGAGCTCGTCGAAGCTCGCGCGCCGGTCGCGCGGGACCGACTCGCGGAGCGCTTTCACCGCCCGCTCCCGCCCCTCGCCCCCGAGCGCGCGGACGGCGGCGGCGAGCGCGGCGGCCTCGCTCTCGGTGAACCGCGGCGGGCGCGAGAAGCTCTGGTGGAGCGCGACGAACACGCGGTCGCCCTCCACGTAGAGGTCGAGGAAGTCATCCGGCGCGAACGGCGGCGACCCGACGCCGAGCAGGAAGTCGAGGTCCTCGAGCAGCTCCCGCTCGGTGCACCCGCAGCGCCGGGCGAGGTCCCGCACGGGGATGCCCGGGTGGCGCACCGCGTACGGCACGAGGAACAGGACGCGGCGGAGCCGATCCCTCGGGTCGGACTTCCGCGACGCGGACCCGCTCACCGTCGCCTCGCGTGCGCGGCGGGCCGCGGACGCCACCGCCTTCGGGGCGGGCGCCTTCGGGGTGCGCCGCCGCGCGGCGGGCGCCTTTTTCGCGGGCGCCTTGGGCGCGGGCTTCACCGCGGCCCTCCGGGGTCTCGCCGGGCTCACCCGAGCCCCTTCGCGAGCGCGGAGAGCACCTGCCGCGCGCGCTCGCGGAGGTCCTTCGGCGCGAGCACCTCGGCCCGGTCCGCGAGCCCGAGCACGTGCCGGAGCAGCCCCTCCGAGTTGGTCGCGTCCACCTCGACCACCGCTCCGCCTCCCTCCTCCTCGACCCGCGCGCGCGGGCCGAACGAGGCGAGCACCTCGCTGGAGAGCGGCGCGTCGAGCCGGATGCGGCAACGCACCGGCGGGTGGTGCGCGTACTCCCACGTCTCGCGCGTCGCGTGGTCCGCGACCGAGAAGTCCTTGCGCGGCTGGAAGTCGGGGGTGCGCGGCGACGACGCGTTCATCTGAATCGACTCGATCCGCGCGACGTGGAAGGTGCGGATCGCCTTGCGCCAGTGGCACCAGCCGACGACGTACCAGGCGCCGCCCTGCTGGAACAGGCCGTAGGGATCGACGTCGCGCTCCGTCCGCTCGCGCCGCTCCGCCCCGAGATAGACGAGGTGCACCCGCTTCTTCTGCGCGACCGCGCGGGACAGCTCCTCGAGGCGGGCGGCGCCGGCGTCGGGCCCGGCGTCCTCGGACGAGAGCTGGCGCGCGGCGAGCGCGGCCGCCTCCGAAGCGCCCGGGGCGCGCGCGGCGAACGAGAGCTTGTTGAGCGCGTGGGCGAGGTCGCGCGCGTACGGGAAGGTCCCGTTCGCGAGCGCCGCCGAGCCGGCGAGGTAGAGCAGGGCGAGGTCCTCCGGGGGGAGCTTCAGGTCGGGGAGGTAGAACTCGTCCTTGTCGATGAGGTAGCCGGCCGGCAGGTCCTCGTCGCCGGCGACCCAGCGGACCGGGATCCCGAGCTCGAGCAGATCCGCCTTGTCCCGCTCGAACTTGCGGATCGCGGCCTCGCCCTTGCCGGCGTAGTCGTCGGCGAACTGCTCCTGGATCTCGCGCCAGGAGACGGGCTCCGATGCCTTGAGCAGGAGCGCCGCGAGGTCGAGCAGCCGCTGGTCCTTCTGCATCGGGGGGAACGTGGCAGAGGTCCTCCGCGGCGTCAACGTGCCCGCGGCCGTGCTACCATGGCCGCTCCCCATCGCAGGAGCGTGCGCATGGCAGGGCTCGGACTCGGTCCCCCCGACTTCGCGCTGTTCGAGCTCGACGAGCCGGACGAGCGGGCCGAGTCGCTCGAGGCGTCGCTCCAGCCCAAGCTGTCGGCGCTCGGCGTCCAGTGCGTCCAGGGGCTCGCGCGCGTCGCCGGCAAGGAGCTGTTCGTCCACCCCGGCAAGCTCCCCCGCCGCAAGGGTCAGGCTCCGGAGGAGACGCTCGTCGCCTTCTGCGACAGCCCGAAGGGGTACCGCGGCGCGCCCTACCTCGGCGTCGTCGTCACGCGGCTTCACCTCCATGCGCGGGTCGGGGTCCGCGGCGAGTCCCCGCGGCGGGTGCCGATGCAGAGGGCGCTCGAGCGCGAGGCGGCGAACCTCGCGAAGAAGGGGAAGCCGTTTCGCAAGCTCCGGCAGTTCCAGGACTGGAACTTCGAGGAGCTGCCCGAGCTCGCGCCGGCCCACTCCCCCTCGTTCTGGACGGAGCTCGGCGACGCGCTCGCCCCGGGTGGCCCCGGGCTCGACGTCGGGATCGCGTGGACGCGCGAGGAGGCGCGGAGCCTGGCGCTCGGCGATCTGCTCGGCGTGTTCCGCGACCTGTCGCCGCTCTACAAGGTGCTCGCGAACGCGACCTGACGCGACGGGGGAGCGTCCCTTCGCGGCGGAGTGCGCGGCCCGACCGGCGGTCGGCGCGCGGGGAACCGCCGCTATCCGCCGGCGGGCTTCTCTTCCGGCGCGGGCGCGGGCGCCGGAGCGGCGGCGCGCGCCGCGGCCTCGGCGAGCTGCCGCTCCTCGCGCGCGGCCTGGCGCACGGCCTCGACGAGCTCGTCGTGGTCCTTGCGGAGCCCGTCGTACCGGCGCTTCAGCTCGGCGTAGCGATCGTGCGCGAGCTCGATCTCGCCCTTCTGGACGACGAAGACGCGCTTCTCGGTCTCGAGCCGGCCGCGGGCCGCCTTGAGCTCCTTCTCGACGTCCGCGAGCTTCTTGCGGAGATCGACGAGCTTCGCCTCGGACTTGTCCGCGCGCTCCCGCTCGATCGCGAGCTTCGCCTCGTCCACGCCCGGCGCGGGCGGCGGCGGCGGCGCGGCGACGGGCGTGGGCGCCGGCTCTTGCGCCCGGGCCTTCGCGCGCGCGAGCTCGGCGGCTGCCTTCTCGAGGTCCTTCTCGAGCCCGCGGGCGCGCGCCGCCTGGTGGTCCGCCTCCGCGCGGGCCTCGGCGACGCGCGAGGCGAGCTTGTCGAGGTCCTCGCGCAGCGCCTGGGCGCCGCCGCTCCGCTTCGCGGCTTCCTGCTGCTCGAAGGCCTTCTTCTTCACCTTCTCGAGGTCGGTGCGGAGCTGGGCCGCCTCCTCGCGCCGCTCCTTCGCCTCGAGCCGCAGCGCGTGGGCGGCCTTGCGGGCGGCGTCGAGCTCGGCGCGGAGCTGCTCCGCCTCCGCGACGTGCCGGGCCAGGGCGGCCTTCGCCGCGCGAGCCGAGAGGAAGAACCCGATCGCGGCGAGGACGCCGGCGAGGGCGACGATGGGGAAGGCGTTCATGGAGGGAGCTCCCGGAAGGCCCTCTTCGTAACCCGGATCGCCGGGCGGGGGAAGCAGATCGGGGCCGGGCGACGGGCGGGCGGGCGGGCGATCCCCGTCCGGAGGGGCGCCGCGGCCCCGGCCGTACTAGGATCGCCCTCCCGGTGCGGCGCGTCGCGACCAAGATCTTCCTGGCCTTTGCAGTGTCGCTCGTCGCGTTCGCGGCGGTCGCGGCCTTCGGCATCGTCCGGCTGCACGAGATCCGGCGCGAGCTGCGGCTCCTGTCCGGCGGTTACCTCGCCCTCACCCGCGTCGCGGCGCAGCTCGAGGTGAAGGAATGGGTCGCGACGCGCGCGCTCGAGGCGAGCGCGCTCGAGCGCGGCGCGCGCGAGGCCTACCTGCCGATCGCCCGCGCCCGGTTCCCGGGGTTCGTCCGCGAGAAGATCGAGGAGGGGCGCCGGGTGGTGCGCGAGTCCCGGCCGCTCGCGCGCGGTGACGAGGCGCGCTTCCTCGACGAGGTCGCGGGCCGGCTCGACGCCCTCGATGCGCGCTGGCAGGAGTACGACGGGGTGGCCCGGGCGCTCTTCGACGCGCTCGAGGCCGGCGAGGGCCAGGATCCGCGAACGCGCGCCGCCTTCGAGGCCCGGGCGCAGGAGGTCCGGCAGCTCGAGAAGGGGCTCTCCCTCGACGTGAAGCTGCTCCAGGTCTCGCTCGAGACCCAGATCGCCGACCGGGTGCACGCCTCCGAGCGGACCGAGGGGCGGACCGTCCTCCTCACCATCGTGTACTCGCTGCTCGCCCTCGCCATCGGGGCCGGCGCGGCGCTCGTCTCGCAGCGGCTCCTCTCGCCGATCCAGACGCTCACCGAGGGAGTGAAGGCGGTGGCGGCGGGAGACCTCACGCGGAAGGTGGAGCTCCGCAGCCAGGACGAGCTCGGGCTGCTCGCGCGCGAGTTCAACGCGATGGCCGCCTCGCTCGACCGCCAGCGCGACGAGCTGCGCCGGGCGGAGCGCCTCGCCGCGGTCGGCAGGATCTCCGCCCAGATCACCCACGAGATCCGGAACCCGCTGAACGCCATCGGGCTGAACGCCGAGCTGCTCGCCGAGGAGCTCGCGGCGGCCGCGGCGCCGCCGGAGGCGATGCAGCTCGTCCAGGCCATCTCGCGCGAGGTCGATCGGCTGAACGGGGTGGCGGAGGAGTACCTGCGCTTCGCGCGGCTGCCCAGGCCCTCGCTCGGCCGGCAGGATCTCAACGAGGCCATCGGGAGCCTGCTCGACTTCCTCGCCCCCGAGCTCCAGTCCGCCGGGGTCGAGGTGGTTCGCGAGCTCGCGACCGACGTGCTCACCGTGCGGGCCGACGAGGGGCAGCTCCGCGCGGTCTTCCTGAATCTCCTCCGGAACAGCCGCGAGGCGATGCCGGGGGGGGGCCGGATCTCGGTCCGCACGCGGCGGGACGGGGAGGCGGTCGAGGCGGCGGTCGCCGACACCGGCGGGGGGATCCCCCCGGGGGACCTGACGCGCATCTTCGAGCCGTTCTACTCGACGAAGGAGCGTGGCACCGGGCTCGGCCTCGCGTTCACGCTGCAAGTGGTAAAGGAGCACGGCGGGACGCTGCGCTGCGAGAGCGCGGTGGGGCGCGGAACGACATTCACGCTCCGCCTCCCGGCGGACGACGAGCGCGCGGAGGCGGTGGCGGCACCATGAGGCGGACCCGGATCGATCGGCGGCGGACGAAGCAGCGGACGGCGGCGGCGCCGGCGGTCGCAGCGCCGCGCCGCGCGTGGGGCGAGGTCGCGCGCGACCTCCTGCCGAACGGGCTGCGGGTGGTGACGGCGCCCGCGCCCGGGCTCCACTCGGCGATGATCGCGCTCTACGTCCGGGCGGGATCGCGGCACGAGACCGCGCCCGTGAACGGCGTGTCGCACTTCCTCGAGCACCTCTTCTTCCGCGGCTCGGAGGGGTGGCCCGACACCGTCGCGATGAACGCCGCGATCGAGAGCGCGGGCGGGAGCCTCAACGGGATCACCGCGCGCGACCACGGCTGCTACTTCACCCCCATCCACCCCGGGGAGGTCGGGACCGGCCTCGCCATCCTGGGCGACCTCATCCGGCGGCCCCTCCTGCGAGAGATGTCCGTCGAGCGCGAGGTGATCCTGGAGGAGATCCTGGACGAGGTGGACGCGGACGGCCGCGACATCGACCCGGACAACCTCACCAAGCGGATCGCCTTCGCCGGGCACCCGCTCGCGTTCAAGATCGCCGGGACGCCCACGACGGTCCGGCGGCTCGGGGACGACGACGTCCGCGCGCACCACGCCCGCTTCTACACCGGCGCGAACCTCGTCCTCGCGGTGGCCGGCCCGGTGCGTCCCGCCGTCGTCCGCGCGCTCGCGGAGGAGCACCTCGGGAAGCTGCCGCGCGGCAAGCGGTCGACCGACCTCGCCCCCCCGCCGTGGCCGGACGGACCGCGGCTGGAGGTCGTCTCGCACGAGGACGCGCAGTCGGAGTTCTCGCTCTCCTTCCCCTGCCCCCCCGAGCACCACGCGGACTACCCGGTCCACCTCTGCATCCGCCGGATCCTGGACGACGGCCTCTCGTCCCGGCTGCCCTTCGAGATCGTCGAGCGTCGCGGCCTCGCCTACTCGCTGCACGCCGGCATCGACAGCTTCTCCGACTCCGGCATGACGGTCGTCGACGGGGCGTGCGCGCCCGCGAAGCTCCCGCGCGTGCTCGAGGAGATCCTGCGCGTCCTCGGGGGTCTCGCAGCGCGCGCGGTCGCCGAGGAGGAGCTCGTGCGGGTGCAGCGCCGCCACCGGATGACGCTCGCGTTCTCGCTCGACAGCGCCGCCGAGCTCGCCGGCTGGTTCGGCTCGGGCGAGGTCGTCTGCGCGCCCGAGGGGTTCGAGGAGCGCTGCCGCCGCGTCGAGCGGGTGACCCCGGCGGACGTCCTGCGGGTCTCGCGGGAGACGTTCCGGCGCCGGAACGCGATCGCCGTGGTGGTCGGTCCGGCGCGCCGGCGGGAGCGCGCCGCGGTGGAGAAGCTCCTCGCGACGACGACCGCCGTCCCGGCCTGAAGAGCCTGCCGCGACCCGGGTGGCCCACCCGAGCGCATGCCCGGCTCCGCGTGGGAGCGCCTGCCGGCGTGGCCCGTCTCCCGGCGCGGTGCTAACCTCCGCTGCTCATGGCGGACTTCGTCACGCGCGCGGTGCTGCGGCTCCGGGAGGATCCCCGGTTCAGCCGGAACCGCTACTTCCTCGCGCTCTCCTCGCCGGAGGGGCGCCGCGCGCTGCGCATTCACCGCCACCTCCGCTCGCTCGAGCGGGACCTCGCGGCGGGCTCCGCGGCGACGGTGGCGCACGACGCGGAGCGGGTGCGGCTGACGCTGTCGGGCCGGCGCGGCTCGCGGACGGCCTGGCTCACCCGCGCCGAGTTCCGGCTCCTCTGCGGGAGCCCGGCGGTGCGGGCCGCCCTCGGCGACGCCGCCCTGGCGGAGGCCTGACCGATGCTGGAGTTCGATCCCGTCCTGCTCACGGGCGTCGACGAGATCGACGGCCAGCACCGCGAGCTGTTCGGCCGGGTCGGCGCGCTGCTCGACGCGTCGCGGGCCCGCCGCAGCCGCGAGGAGGTGGTCCGCCTCCTCGAGTTCCTCGGCGGCTACGTCGTCGAGCACTTCGCGTGCGAGGAGCGGACGATGGCGGGGGCCGGTTACCCGAAGCTCGAGGGACACCGCTCGGAGCACCGTCAGTTCCTGAAGGAGCTCGAGATCCTGCGCCTCGAGCTGAAGAGCGCGGGGCCGACGCCGCTGTTCGTGATCCACGTCGGGAACCGCGTGACCGAGTGGCTGCGCGAGCACATCTACCGGACCGATCGGCTGCTCGGCGAGTTCCTCAAGGCCGGGCGCTGAGCCGCGAGAGGGGGAGCGGTGCCGGTCGAGCAGCAGGAGGCGAGCGAGCGGCTCTCCGCGGAGGATCTCCGCGACGCGTGGATCCTGCTCGCGCCGGAGGACCGCCGGCTCGGGTTCGAGCAGCTCCCCCGCGGCGAGGCGGAGGACTTCTTCCTCTCGCTGCCCGCGCGCGACCAGGCGGAGCTCGTCCTCGGGCTGCCGCACGAGGCGCGCCGCTCGTGGGTGCGGCTCCTGCCCCCGGACGACGCGGCCGACCTCGTCCAGGCGGCTCTCCCGGCCGAGCGCGACGGGATCGTCGCGCTGCTCGACGACACCACCCGGCGCGAGGTGACGGCGCTCCTCGCCTACGCGGAGGACGAGGCCGGCGGCCTCATGAACCCGCGGTTCGCGCGGGTCCGCCCGGACGCCACCGTGGACGAGGCGATCAGCTACCTCCGCCGGCAGGCGCGCGAGCGCGACGCGGAGGTCATCTACTACGCGTACGTGCTCGACGAGGAGCAGCGGCTCCTCGGGGTCGTGTCGTTCCGCGACCTGTTCGCCGCGGCGCCGGGGAAGCGGGTCCGCGACGTCATGCACGCGGCGGACCTCGTCTCCGTGAGCGAGGACATGGATCAGGAGGCCGTCTCGCACGTGTTCGCGGACCACGACCTCCTCGCCATCCCGGTGGTGGACGCCGCGGGTCGGATGAAGGGCATCGTGACGGTCGACGACATCGTCGACGTCGTCGAGGAGGAGGCGACCGAGGACATCCAGAAGTTCGGCGGCGTCGAGGCGCTCGACGCGCCCTACCTCGAGATGGGCTTCGGGGCGATGGTGAAGAAGCGCGGCGGCTGGCTCGCGGCCCTGTTCCTCGGCGAGATGCTCACCGCGACCGCGATGGCCTTCTTCGAGGCGGAGATCGCGCGGGCGGTGGTGCTCGCGCTCTTCCTGCCGCTCATCATCTCCTCCGGCGGAAACTCCGGCTCGCAGGCGTCCACGCTCGTCATCCGCGCGATGGCGCTCGGCGAGGTGCGGCTGCGCGACTGGTGGCGCGTCGCCGGACGCGAGGTGATGACCGGGATCGCGCTCGGCCTCCTGCTCGGGGCGATCGGCTTCGTCCGCATCGTCGTGTGGCAGCGGATCGGCCACGTCTACGGCCCGCACTACCTCCCGATCGCCCTCACCGTCTCGGTGAGCCTCGTCGGCGTCGTGACCTTCGGCACCCTCGCCGGCTCGATGCTGCCGTTCCTCCTGCGCCGGCTCGGGCTCGACCCCGCGAGCGCGTCCGCGCCGTTCGTCGCGACGCTCGTCGACGTCACCGGCCTCGTCATCTACTTCGCGGTGGGGAGCGTCGTCCTCTCGGGGACTCTCCTGTGACGGCGCGAGGGTTCACGGCGCGGTGTACCTCGCGCCGGCCCGCATGACCCGAAGTTCGCAGGTTCAAATCCTGCCCCCGCAACCATCATTAGCAACCAGCACGATCGATGGGTCAACCTTCCCTTTCAACTTTCTCCCCGCGGTTCAGACCACTTCAGGTGATCTCGAATCGCGCACGGTCGTTTAGCGCAAGGGCACGGCATCGCGACGGAATCGTGGGGTGCAAGTCACGCCAGCGGCTGGTCGTGCAATCTGGCGCTTGACATGGCGCTCCTGGACTGTCAGTGATTTTCGCTCATCGTCAACGCCGACCTTCAGTCCGATCTGCACGGCGACCGCTATTATTCGCACGGGGGGATCTGTGGTCGCATCCGCTCTCACTCTATTGTGCTCGCGCTTTCGCAGAGGCACGGCATCTGCACGACGGGCAGCACCCGAAGAGAACGCTCCCGCGTTTCGCATCTTTCGGCGTCTCGCCGTGCTGCTCGCCGTGCTTGTCGGGGCCTTCTGCCCACGAGAGGCGCTGGCGCAGTTCTCCAACGTTGCAGGTTCGTCCGCAGAGCCGAATACGGGGTCCTCCGCGACGGCCCAGACGTTGCTGATGACCGCAGCGACGGACCCAACGACGACGGTCTACGGTCTCTTCTGGTGGCCGCCGGCGACGCCTCTCGGCTGGGAATATTACGACCGTACGCGACCGGCAGATTCCACGCCGCTTCCCATCGGGACAACGGGCGATGTCGCATTGGCGTGGAATCTCGTCGCGTGGGGCGGCGCGCAAGCCGATTCCACCTGGACGGTGACCTTCACGACCCCAAGCGGGTTCGAGTACGATTTCGAGCACACTCTCACCGTGTCGGAGTACTCACCCAACTATTGGGAGGCATGTCTCTCGATCACGTCCTGGAGTACTACCGAGCCCGTCCGGAGGACCGATTACGGCGAATGCCGTTACTTAAGCGGAAACGCGGGCTCGTACTGGAACATCCTCACCGGGCTCCGCTACCCCTGCAAACGGATCACGACTTGGGACGTCCAGATGGTGGGCGCTGGGTCGTTCTCGGGGATGCTCAACATGGTGGCGGATGGGATCGGAGCGGTCAATCTCGCCGCGCCGGCGACGATCGCACCGGCGATCCCCGCGAGCTCGGGAGGGACCTCGATCGTGGAACCGGCCATCGGGCCGGACTCGGCCCAGCTGACGGTAAGCGTCCTTGACACGCTCTGCCCCACGGTGGCGGTGCCGAATGTTCCTGTCCAGGCCCAGCTCACGTACGTCGCCGACTCCGGGGGCCACACGCACAGCCCTCCGCCGGCTCTCTCCGACGTGTTCCAGAAGGTGTTGACGGTCGCGCCTCAGGGTGGCGCGACGTTCGACGCATCGCAGGGACTCCTGAGCGGGGTCACGGGGTGGGATGGAACCGTGCGGGCCACGCTCGTTCCCGGGCCCGCAACGGCCGACTTCACCGTGGCGGCCAGCTCACCTGCGGGCGGGACGCCGAGCAATGGATGGATCGCGCTCGACCCGGGTCTCGGGCTGGTCGCGGTCGCGGCCGAACCCGGCTCGTTCTTGTCGGGAGGCGCCGGGCAGCAGTGCGGGAATCAGGCATGGTGTGATAATCACGCCAACAACCATTACCTGAGTCCCGCAGTGTTGCCGCATGTGCAATCCTTTGTGGCCGCGGTGTCACAGCTCACGGACGGGAAGATCCTCGTCGGACTCGATGACATGAGCCTTGTCCGAGGTGGGATCTTCGACTTGGAAGGAAACTTTCAGCCGTCCCACTTCCTGCACCGCCAGGGCCACGACGTGGATATCGCCTGGGTTCAAGTCGTGAGTACGGGCGCCTTCCTGTCGGCGCATGATTATGAGGCCAAAATTCTGAAAGCGGCGAAGAGCGCTGGGGGCGAGCGAGTCATCGAAGGTCCCATTCACTTCCGGTTTCCCTTCTAGGAGCACGACATGAGGACGGAACGTATTGCGGTCTTTGTGGCGGCGCTCGCGGTCGCCTCCGTACCGAACACCGGGCAAGGGCAGGCGGGCATCGATGTTCTCAACCCGAACCTCTCGGGGTTCAAGGTCGACGCGAGCGCGGGATGGAACGTCCACGGGTACTACGAGTATTCGTACGTTCTGACGAACGGACCGAGCTCCACCGGAGCATTGCTCGTGTTCCAGCTCGACGTGACCAAATCCCCGTCATGGTTCGCGACCGGGCCGAATCTGCCAAACAGCGGTGCGGGGCGAATCTTCAACAACTCCGGCCCGAACCCTGAATGCGATCGCGGTTGGTGCCCTCTGGTACCGCAGGTGGGGCTCATCGTCCCAGCTCTCTGGAGTGGAACCGTCACGCCGTGGGGCTTGATCACATGGGGCATCGACTCGGATTCCAACACGGGGGATCTGGACATCACACAAATGGCCCCGGGTAAGGTTTCGCCGTCTATGGGACTTCGCAGTTACGACCCGCCCGGACTCAGAGCGTTCACCGCCGCGCCGATGTGGCGTGCGAGCGAGCCGGGGGTCGTCGTGCAGGGCGAGGAGGACATCGTCCACAAAGGGAACACCTTCGGGCCGGTTCCCAGGACTTCCGATGAGTGGAACCAGGCCGCGCTGATGAAGTACCGGTCTCCCGCCGAGACCGTCACGACGCTTGAGGCCGGCGCGAAGGCGACCGTCATCGTCAGTTTCGGGATGAGCATCATGCCGGCGACGTTCAAGGCGACGTGGAACAAGACGGACGTGACGAGTCGCTTCGTTGCCGCGTCCGGTCAGTTCGCCGCCGTCGAGCTGACCCCGAAGTCTGGCCGGAACGTCCTGATCATCTCGGTGTCGGGGATGAAGTCGAGCCAAGGGGGCATCACGACACAGACGGACCGCCTCACCTGGGACGCGCCGTGAGCCCGGTTTCTCGCCACTCGGTTCCCGGCGGCGTCTCACTGTCCGCCGCCAATCTCTCGGTGACCTGAACCTCCGAAGATGTCCAAGACCCCCTGCGGGCGGGCAAAGAGACTGTTGTCCGGAGTCAGCTGCTCATCCCTCTGCGACAGGCCTTCCACGGCGCTCGCGCGGGGATGGCAGCGAGGGGGCGAACGTCAGTAGGTCCGCTTTCGACCAGATCGCGCCCCCGCAACCACTCTGAACGAACAGGCCGCCCCCCGGGGCGGCCTGTTCTGTTTTCAGGGTCAGCTTCGCCGTGTAGCCGTCCGGGCCGGGCGTCAGGACGATGCTCTCGACGATGGAGGCGAGCGCCTCGTAGCCCGAACGCTTCAACGTCAGGTAGATGCCGAACGCGCCCGCGGGGTTCGTGCTGTGGACGAGCACCTCCGGCCGCCGCCGGCTTCCGAGCCTGGTCGCCATGAAGGCGGCGACGTCCTGGCCGTTGTGCCTGCTGTCGTCGAGGTCGTGGTCGAGCAACACGAGGTCGAACGGCGCGGCCCGGAGCGACCTCACGGCGTCCGCGTAGTTCCTCGCGATGCACACCGCCGCCGACCGGAAGCGGCGCTTCAGGACGCTGATGCCACCTGGGGCTCGATGTCGAGCAGCCGTTGCCGGCGACGCTTCGGAGGAAGCTGCGTGATGCACGTCGTTCTTGCGGCCACGGTCGCGCTCACCACGTTCGCGGCGTTCAGGTGGCCGAGGTCGTGAGTTAGCGGGGGAGGGCGGAAACAGCGGCGCGCGGAGCTTCGGCAAGAAGAACGTGCTGTCGAGAGCGCGGTTCGTTGAGGGAGGGGTCAGGCCCCCGCAACCATTTAAGACCCCCGATCGCGATGAGCGGTTGGGGTTCGTGCTTCCGTGGCAGGGCCGAAGGCGACCATGCGCGGAACGACCTGACTCGGAAGCGGGGCACTGGAGCTCAGGCTCACTGGGAATTCTTCTCGCTCCGCCAATCGAGCGGGAGCACGACACGCAACCCATGCCGCGGAAGCGGTCGCCCGCGTCGAGCCGCACGACGCCAGCGCCGGCGGGGGCCCCCAGCGGCCCCTGGGCCCCGCCCAGCCGCCGCGAAGCTCCAGGAGCGCGGCGTACGGGGCGCTACGGGCCGCGCGCGCCCGCGCCGGCGAGGAGCGCGCGCAGCCCCTCGGCCGCGTCGCTCCCCTCGAAGACGAAGCCCGCCGGCACGTCCCGCAGCGCCTGGGGCACCGACGCCTCGGACGGCCCGCACACGACGACCGGGATCCGCAGCGTCCGCGCGAGCTCGGTGAGGAGCGGCTCCACGTCGTCCGCAGGGAGGAGCACGAGGGCGCCGACGGCGCCCGCCGCGAACGGCCTCCAGAGCGGGCGGCTCGCCGGGTCACCCGGGAGCGCCGTCACGTCCACCCGCACGCCGTCGCCGAGCGCGAGCCGGCCGATCGTGCCGAACCCCGGGCTGGCGCCGGGCTCCGCCCGCCAGCCGGGGACGGACTGGAAGCGTGCGAGGGCCGCCCGGCGCGCGAGCGGACCGCCGCCGGCGAGGACGATCTTGCCGACGGTGTGGGCGCCGGACGAGCGGCCGCGCCCGATCCGCGCGCGGAGCGCGTGCAGCTCGTGCGGCGCGAGGAGCGGCGCGGCCTCCTCGGGCGGCGGCGCCCCCGCGGCGCGGCGCGCGTACCCCTTCTCGAGCAGCGCGAGCACCGCCCGCACCGCCTCGAGGTCGGTCGCGCGGCAGCGGTCGACGAGCTCCTGGAACGGCCGCGGCTCGCCGAGGAGCGTCACCACCTCCGCGGTCACCGGGTGGAGGCCGGGGGGATCTCGCTCGGGTGCACCGAGAGCTCGATCTGGTCGCCGGGCTGCGGCAGCGCGGGCAGCAGGCGCGCGACCTCGTCGGCCTGGCGCAGCCCCTCGAGCACGAGCTCGTCCACCTTCCGCTCGATGCGCGGCTCGACCGCGGCTCCGCCGGGGACGAAGGCGAACTGCCCCTCGCGCAGCGTGAGGAGCCGGTAGAGCGCCTTCTCGCCTTCGGCGGCGCGCATGCGGGCGTCCACCACGCGCCCCTGGTCGAGCGCGATCTCCGCCTTTTCCCCCTCGCGCTCGACGGCGAGCCTCCCCGTCTTGCGGTTCACCGCGAGGATCTGGAGGAGGTCCACGAGCGGGATCTGGGCGAGGTTCCCCTCGATCTCGCGGCTCTCGCCCGAGACCGCCTTCGAGGCGTCGACCCGCCGGAAGATCTGCTCGATCCGGGCGAGCACCTCGTCCTGATTGAACGGCTTGCGCAGGAAGGTGCCGAGCCGCGCGCGGTCCACGTCGATGGACTCGCCGGTGAGCACGACCGGGATCCGCTCGGTGCGCGGGTTCGTCCGCAGGATCCGCACGAACGTCCGCGCGTCGAGCATCGGGCAGCGCTCGTCGAAGAGCACCACGTCCGGAAACCGGAGGATCGCGATCTGCAGCGCGCGGGCGCCGTCCCGCGCCGCGTGCACCTGGTAGCCGCGCTGCCGCAGCGCCGGCGCGAGCGCGCGGACGACGGCGGGGTCCGGGTCGGCGACGAGGATCTTGCGGGCGGGGGGCATGCGCGGGGCCGATCAGAGGGGCTGCAGGTCGTAGACGGTCTGGAGCTTCGACACGAGCGCGTCCACGAGCGGACCGTCGGAGGTGTGGAAGGTGCGGCCGTCCGGACCGCCGAGGAGCCCGTAGGCGGAGTGCTCGGAGATGAACAGGAGGAACTCGTGGGCGGCGAAGCGCGGGTCGCCGTCGACGAAGACGTCGGTGACGAGCGGGTGGCCGGTCCGCCCCGGGTCGGCGGCGCCGCGCGGACCGAGGAGGTAGACGCGCACCGTGGTGTCGCCCGCGCGGGCCGCGATGTCTCTGGGCGGGAGCGCCTCCACGACCGGCGCGAGCGCGAGCCGCTCGCGCGCCCCGACGTAGAGGAGCCCGCGCGCGCGGGGGTCGCGGCCAATCTCGCGGGCCGCCTCGCGCTGGGCGGCGGCGAAGAGGTCGGCATCGCGCGGCAGGCGCGCGGAGGGCGAGGACTCGGGGACGTGGGCCTGGTCGGAGAGGAGCAGGTCGGCGAGCTCCCAGAACGCGTTCGCGGGGAGGTCCGCGAGGTGGAGGCGGCGCAGGAGGGAGCCGCGCTGCTCCTCGACGCGGGCGCGCGCCCAGTGGAGCAGCTCGTCGAAGTCCTCCCCGTCCTTCGGGAAGGTCGAGGCGCCCATCGACAGGAGGACCGGGCAGCGCCGCTCGAGCTCGCGGATCGAGTCCTCGCGCCGGACCTCCTCGGCGGCGCGGCGCAGGAACATGAGCGCGCCGAAGTAATCGGTCTCCGGGAGGAGCACGTAGTACTCGCTCTCCGAGACCTTCGCGAGGATGTCCGCGTCGCGCACCACGCGGGAGACGGCGCTGACGAGGTCGCGCGTGGCGCGCCGGTAGAGCTCGCGCCCGCCCTCCTTGCGCATCTGCTCGGTGTTGTCGATCGAGAGGACGACGAGCGAGAAGGCGCGCGTGTACCGGCGCGCCTTGTAGAACTCCTTGCCGGCGTAGTCGATGAAGTAGGCGAGGTTGTACGCGCCGGTGTCGCGATCGCGCAGCCCGATCCGCTCGAGCGCCTGGAACCGCCGCGCGTTCTTGACCGCGATGGCGGTGAAGTCCGCGACGGTGAGCGCGGCCGCGTGGTGCTCGGGCGCGAAGCCTCCGCGCGCCCGGTCGGAGAGGAGCGCGAGCCCGACCGGCTCCTCGTCGGCGAGGAGCGGCACGTGGAAGGCCTCGGCCGCGTCCTTCGCGCCGGCGGCGACGGTCGGCGCGGGGTGGGCGAAGCGCGGCGCCCAGTCGGGGTCCTTGGGATCGATCCGGGCCGGCAGGGCGGCGCGATCGACGAGGCCGCGGTAGCTGCGCAGCAGGAGCTGCCCCTTCTCGTCGGCGATCCAGAGCGCCGCGCCTTGCGCGTCGGTCGCGCGCGCGAGGACCGAGAGCGCGAGGTCCTGCAGCCGCTCGCCGTCGAGCGTCCCGAGGATCTGGAGGCCCTGTCGGTAGAGCGCCTGCGACTTCACGAACTCGAGGTTCTCGGTGAGCAGCTGCGAGTGCTCCCGCCGGAGCCGCACGCGCGCGAGCGCCTTCTCGCAGACCTGCACGAGCTCGTCCCGGTCCACCGGCTTCGTGAGGAAGTCGGCGCACCCCGCCTTCATCGCCTGGACCGCGAGGCGCACGTCGTCGTGGCCGGTGATCGCGACCGCCTCGAGGTCGGGGTCGCGCTTCTTCGCCTCGCGCACGAGCGAGACCCCGTCGAGCCCCGGCATCACGATGTCGGTGAGGAGGACGTCGAAGTGCTCCTCGGCGAGGAGCTTCAACGCGTCCGCCCCGGACGCGGCGACGCGGACCTGGTGGCCCGCGGCCTGGACCAGCTCGCGGAACAGCTCCTGGAAGAACCGCTCGTCGTCGACGACGAGGACGCGCCCGGCGCCCATCTAGAGGTCCGCCTCGCCGGCGAACACCCGCTCGGCCGGGCCGCGCATCGTGACGCGTGCCAGGTCTGACGAGACGGTGATCTCGAGCGGACCGCCCGGGAGCCGGACCTCCACCGGTGCACCGGCGGGGACGTCTCCGCGGCGGACCGCCGCGACGGTCGCCGCGCAGGCCCCGGTGCCGCACGCGTCGGTGAGCCCCGCGCCGCGCTCCCACACGACGAGGTCGATCCCGCGAGGCCCCGGCCGGGCGAAGCCGACGTTCACGCCGCCCGCGACCGCCCGCTCGATGCGCGGCCCCACCTCGGCGGCGCGCGCCCGCGTCGGCTCGTCGAAGAGCACCGCGTGCGGGTTGCCCATCGAGACGCGGACCGCGCGCAGGCGCTCCGCGCCGACCTCGAACTCCTGCTCTCCTTCGAGCCGCGCCGGGCCCATCTCGACCGACACCGCCTCGACTGCGCCGCCGGCACCGCGGTGCAGCGTGCACTCCTTCGTGCCCGCGCCGGTGTCGATCCGGATCACGCCGTCGAGCCCACGCGTTTCGGCGAGGTGCCGGGCGAGGCAGCGGACCGCGTTGCCGCACATCTCCGCGACCGAGCCGTCCGGGTTGTAGATGTGCATCGACGCGGCCGAGCCCGCGGTGCGGGGGGAGAGGATCGTCACGACGCCGTCGGCCCCGATCCCGCGCCGGCGATCGCAGACGGCGCGCGCCCGCTCGGGCGCCATGAGCGGCCCCTCGACCAGCACGAAATCGTTCCCGAGGCCGTGGTACTTCGCGAAGCGGAGCGGCACGCGGCGCATCATAGCGCGGTGCGCGCACACCCGCAGCCCGCTCGTCTGGCCGCTCGCTATCACCTCGGGTGGACGGCGGTCGCGTGGCGGCCGGCGTCGGCCTGCGCCGTCGCATCCTCGTCGCCGCGCTCGCGGAGCCCTGCCCGCGGGCCTCGCCCCGCCGCCCTCGCCATCGCGCCGCGCCCTCCCTTCCTCTCGCGCGCCGGCGCGAGACCGTCAGCTCCTCATGCCAGGGGACGGGCCGACGGCGCGACCGGCGTCGCCGAGCGAGGTGGGGATCTCTCCGGCCGAAGCCGCGCCGCCGCCGCGCGGCTACACCCGGCGGCGCGGGCGCGAGGCGGATGGCCGAAGGCTCGTAGAGCACCTCGTCGCCCCCCGGCCCCACCGGGACGCGGCCCGACACGCCCGCGCAGCACTGGCGCCGGCCGGGCGTTCGCCTTAGGAAGTACGCGTCCTTACGAATACTCCTTACGAATGAGAGAGGGTCCGATCGTAACGAATACGGGGAGGGGTCCGTCCGTTTGATCAAGGTCAAGTTAGGATGCTGGCGGCGGGCCCGACTCCCGGGCGAGGGAGCACAGGTGTCGAGAACGGTGAATCCAGTGATCTTGGCGCTCCTCGCGGGCGCCGTGGTCGTCGCCTCGGGCTGCTCCCGGGACGACGTCACCCACTTCCGGGTACCGAAGCCTGCTCCGGCCGCGACCCCGCCGGGAGGCGCCATGCCCGCCGGGATGGAGCTGCCGCGGCCCACCGCGGAGGGCGCGCTGCGCTGGACGCTCCCGAAGGGCTGGACCGAGGCGCCAGGCGGCCAGATGCGATACGCGACCTTGAAGCCGCCCGTCACCGGGAAGGTGGACGCCTCGGTGGTGGTCCTCCCCGGACCCGCCGGTGGCGAGCTCGCCAACGTGAACCGCTGGCGCGGACAAATCGGGCTGCCGCCGCTCGACGAGGCGGGGCTCGCGAAAGCGCGCAAGGTCGTGAAGACGAAGGCGGGGCCGCTCAAGGTCTACGACTTCGCGAGCGAGGGCGCGACCCGGAGCCGGCTCGTCGCGGGCCTCACCGAGTCGAAGGGCGACACCTGGTTCGTCAAGATCACCGGCGACGCCGACGCGGTCGGCGCGGCGCGGCCGGACTTCATGCAGCTGCTCGGGAGCCTCCGCTTCGAATGAACCGCACCGGCTCGAAGTTGTGGGACGCGGTCACGTCCCTGAAGCTGACCATCGGCTGTCTCTCGGCGCTGATGATCCTGGTCGTCGCCTGCACCATCGCGCAGGTGCGCCTCGGGACGCTCGGCGCCGTGAACCTCTACATGCGGTCCTGGTTCTACTGGATGCCGCTCGGCCGGCTCTCCATCCCGATCTTCCCGGGCGCCGCGCTCGTCGGCCTCGTGCTGATGGTGAACCTCGTCGCGGCGCAGGGACGAAGGCTCGAGCTCTCCGCCCGCAAGGCCGGCATCTGGATCGTGCACGCCGGGCTCATCCTCCTCTTCGTCGGCGAGTTCATCACCGGCGGGTACCAGACGGACGCGCGGCTCGTCTTCGAGGAGGGGCAGACGGCGAACTTCGTCGAGGTGCCGCGCGAGGTGGAGCTCGCGATCGTGGACGTGACCGACCCCGCCGTCGACGACGTCTACGGGGTCTCCGAGCGCGCCCTCGGGCGCGGCGGCATCGTCCCGGTCGCCGGGACGCCGCTCACCGTCCGGGTCCTCGGCTACCAGCGCAACGCGCAGCTCGCCCCGGCCCCGCCCGGCGCACCGACCGCCGGGGCGACCCAGGGCGTCGGGGTCGGGCTCGCCGTGCGGCCGCTCCCCCCGGTCACCGCGGACGACGCCGTCGACCTCTCGGTCGCCGTCGTCGAGGTGCTCGCCGGAGGCCACGGCCTCGGGACCTGGCTCGCGAGCAACGCGATCGAGCAGGGGCAGCCGTTCTCGTTCGGCGGGCGGAGCTACGCGCTCGAGCTGCGGAACCGGCGCGAGTACCTGCCGTACACGCTCACGCTCGAGGACTTCCGCCACGACGTGTACCAGGGCACCGACATCCCGAAGAACTTCTCGAGCCTCGTCCGGCTGCAGAACCCGGCCCGGGGCGAGGACCGCGACGTCCTCATCTTCATGAACCAGCCGCTCCGCTACGACGGGAAGGCGTTCTACCAGGCGAGCTTCGGGAAGGGCGACACCATGTCCATCCTGCAGGTGGTGCAGAACCCGGGCTGGCTCATCCCGTACATCTCGTGCGTGCTCGTCACCGTGGGGCTGCTCGTCCACTTCTTCATCTCGCTCCGGCGTGGTCTCCGCCGCGCCGCCGCCGCGCAGGCCCCGCCCGCGCAGGAGGCCGCATGAACGCCAGGAAGCTCGCGCCCCTCGTCGCCGGCGCGCTCGCCCTCGCGGGGGCCGCCGCGACGCTCGTGCCGCCGCGCTCCGTGCGCGGGTTCGACGTGGACGCCTTCGGGCGCCTCCCGGTGCTCGAGGGGGGCCGGGTGAAGCCGGCCGACTCGGTCGCGCGCAACTCGCTCCTCGTCATCCGCGGGGCGCAGTCGTTCCAGCACGAAGGGCGCTCGGTGGGGCCCGACGAGTGGCTCCTCGACGTGCTGTTCCGCCCCGCCGTCGCCGACGCGCAGGCGATCTTCCAGATCGACGATCCCGACGTCCTCGGGATCCTCGACCTGCCCCAGAGCTCTCAGCGCCGCTACGCGTTCGACGTGATCGCCCCGCACCTCGAGGCGCTCGAGCGCCAGGCGACCGCGGCGGAGAAGGTGGACGCGAAGCAGCGCACCCGCTTCCAGGGCGCGGTCGTGAACCTCGCCGAGCGCGTCTACCTCTACTTCCGGCTGAAGAACACCATCCAGCTCGAGCGAAGCCCGGGCCTCGTCATGGAGCTCGGCGCGGCGACGTCACCGGTCGCGGCGCAGCGCCACGGGGCGCTCGCCGGGATGGCCTACTTCCGTCCGATCTTGCCGCCCGAGGGCGCCGCTCCCGAGGCGTGGCGCTCCACCGGAGAGGCGCTGCGCGGCGCCGCGAGCGGCGAGCGCGATCCGGTGCTCGCGGGGTGGGCGCGCGTCGGGCTCGCCTGGTCGCTGCAGCAGCCCGCGGCCTTCGACCGCGCGGTGACGGACCTGCGCGCGCGGGCCCACACGGCGGCGTCCCGGCTCGAGGCGGTCGGCCAGGTCGAGCACGAGGTCCTCTTCAACCGCGCCGAGCCGTTCTACACGGGGATGGTGATCTACGTCCTCGCGCTCGTGGTCCTCTTCACCTCCTGGCTCCGCTGGGGCGACCTCCTGCGGCCCGCCGCCTACGGGCTCCTCGTCGCGGGCGCGCTCGTCCACACCCTCGGGCTCGTCTCGCGGGTCGTCCTGCAGGGCCGCCCGCCGGTCACGAACCTCTACTCGTCGGCGGTCTTCGTCGGCTGGGCCGCCGTCGTGCTCGGGGTGATCCTCGAGCGGATCTACCGCAAGGGCTTCGGGACCGCGGTCGCGGCGTCCGCCGGGTTCGCGTCGCTCATCGTCGCCCACCACCTCGCCGCCGGCGGCGACACGATGGAGATGATGCGGGCCGTCCTCGACTCGAACTTCTGGCTCGCGACCCACGTCGTCACCATCACGATCGGCTACAGCGGCACGTTCCTCGCCGGCGCGATCGCGATCGGCTGGACGTTCCGCGAGCACCTCGCGCCGCGGATCGACCCCGCCACCTCCAAGGTGCTCTCGTCGATGGTCTACGGCGTCATCTGCTTCGCGCTCTTCTTCAGCTTCCTCGGGACGGTGCTCGGCGGGATCTGGGCCGACCAGTCCTGGGGCCGGTTCTGGGGCTGGGATCCGAAGGAGAACGGCGCGCTCCTCATCGTCCTCTGGAACGCGATCATCCTGCACGCGCGCTGGGGCGGGTTCGTCCGGGAGCGCGGGATCATGACGATGGCGATCTTCGGGAACGTCATCACCGCCCTCTCCTGGTTCGGCGTGAACATGCTCGGCGTGGGGCTCCACTCGTACGGCTTCATGGACAAGGCGTTCTGGGCGCTCTCCGCCTTCTGCGGCTCCCAGCTCGCGCTCATGGGGCTCGCGCTCCTGCCGCGGCGCTTCTGGAAGCGCGGGACCGCGGCAGCCCAGGCGACCTGAGCGGGCGGCCGGAAAGCGGCGGCGTCGCGCCCCGGGCTCGTCTAGGCTTCCGGCATGGACCTCGTCCCGTTCCTGCGCTCGCTCATCGCCATCGACTCGACCTCGTCGCGCTCGAACCTGCCCGTCCTCGACCGGCTCGAGGACGCGGCGCGCGCGCTCGGGTTCGACACGCGGCGCAAGACCTGGGTGGACGAGAGCGGCGTCGACAAGGGGAACCTCGTGTGCCGCCGCGGTCCCGACACGCCGGGCGGCCTCGCCCTCGTCGGCCACACCGACTGCGTCCCGTTCGACCCGGAGTGGACCGAGGCGCTCGCCGGCGCCGAGCGGGACGGCAAGGTGTTCGGCCGCGGCGCGGCGGACACGAAGGGGTTCCTCGCCGCCGCGATCGTCGCGGCCTCTCGCGCGAAGCAGGGGAAGCACCCGCTCGCGCTGCTCTTCACCGCGGACGAGGAGGTGGGCTGCCTCGGCGCGAAGCGGCTCCTCGCGGAGGGGCGCGTCCACCCCCGCCACGCCATCGTCGGCGAGCCGACCTCGCTCACCCCGGTCCGCGCGCACAAGGGCTACTGCGCGGTCGAGGTGCTCATCGAGGGGGTCGAGGGGCACAGCGCCTACCCCGACGTCGGCGCCTCGGCGATCCACGGCCTCGGCCGGCTCTGGACGGAGATCGAGAAGATCGGCGAGGAGCTGCGCCGGGAGGTGGACGCCTCGTTCTCGCCGCCGCACACGACCTGGAACGTCGGCGTCGTCCGCGGCGGGAAGGCTCGCAACATCATCGCGGGCGAGTGCCGCTTCACCTACGAGTGGCGGCCGCTGCCCGGGCAGGACCCGCGCCGCGCGCTGCGGCTCCTCGAGGAGGCCTGCGAGCGGCTCGAGGCGGCGAGCGGGGGAAAGCTCTCCGTCGAGATCGCGCCGCTCCGCACCGACGCCGCGGCGGTGACGCCCGAGGCCGCGGAGATCGTCCGCTTCCTCGAGGCGGAGAGCGGAAACCGGTCCACCACCGTGCCGTTCGGCACCGAGCTGCCCGAGGTCATCGGCATGGGCGCCGAGGCCTGCGTCTTCGGGCCGGGCGACATCAAGGTCGCGCACCGGACCGGCGAGCACGTCGCGGTGGCCGAGCTCGAGCAGGCGGCCGCGATCCTGGCGCGGGCGATCGAGAAGTTCTGCGCGTGATCGATCGACCCGTCAGCCGAGCCGCGCCATCGCCGCGCGCATGCTGATCCGCAGGCGCTCGAGCGACCGCGCGAGCACGCCCAGCTCGTCGCTCCTGGAGACCGCGACCGGGCGCTCGAGGTCGCCCGTGCTCATCCGATCGGCGGCGTCGCTCATGTCGAGGATCGGCCGGACGAGGACGGTGGAGGCGGCCCGCGCGGTCAGCCCGACGAGGACCGCCACGGCGGCGAGGAGCACGAGCCCGAGCGTCAGCGTCTCCCTCAGCGGCGCGAACAGCTCCTCCTTCTCCTGCTGGATCGCGACCGCCCAGCCGAAGCGGTTGCCCCGGACGTACCCGAGCGCGTCCTTGCCGTCGGACTCGGTGAACGACAGCGCCCCGGGCCGCCCTTCGGCGCGGAACGAGGCGACGAGCGGGTGCTCGTTCAGGTGCACCTGCCCGAGGACGTACTCCTCGCGCGGGTGCGCGACCACCTTCCCCTGCTCGTCCACCAGGAAGGCGAACCCGGTCCGCCCGGTTCGCCAGTGCGCGATGATGCTCGAGATGTCCTCCACGGTCATCGCCGCGGCGAGGACGCCGGCCACCGCGCCGTTCGCGACGATGGGGACGGCGAGGATGACCGCGGGCTTCTTCGAGGTCTTCCCGATGAGCGTCTCCCAGCTCAGGTTCTTCCCGCCCGCCACGACGTCCTTGAAGTACTGCCGGTCCCCGTAGTCGGCGAGCGGTTTCCCGTCGCTGCGCGCGAGGTTCTTCCCGTCGGGCGCGATCGTGAAGACGAGGTACATCCACGGGTACGCGTGCTGGATCGCGGTCAGCGCCTGGGTCTGCTCCTCGCCGTTCATCGAGGCGAGGGCGGGGAGGCTCGCGGCGGCCCGCAGCACGCGGACGTTCTTGTCGAACCACTCGTCCACCTGCGCGGAGATCCGGTCGCCGCTCGCCTGCAGCGAGCGCTCCGCCTCGACCCGCACGCGCTCGTTCTGCTGGTAGAGCGTGATCGCCGCCGAACAGCCCGAGCGGCAGGAGGCCGACCGCGAGCATCGTCACCGTCGTCTTGCCGAGCATCCCGAAGCGGATCCGGTGCGCGTCGGCGCGCGCTCGGCGTGCTCCGGAACCGTCGCCTCGCACCGTCGGGCGTGCAGCGCTGGGAGGAGTCATGCCGCGACGCTAGCGGATCACCGGATCGCGTTTGAATTGTGGAAACCCGCACTGCACGCCGGTGCGGCGGAGCGCGGCACCGAAGCCGAGCGGTTCCGCTCGCTTCCACTCCCGCGCGCGCTCGTCGAGCTCGGCGTCCGGCGCGGCGCGTCACTCCGAGTCGTGCACGTGGTAGTGCGCGTGCACGTGCGCGCCGGCGCCGTGGCGGTGGGCGTGCCGGTGCGCGAGCCCGCTCTCGACGAGGAGCGCCTCGTCGTGGAGCAGGCCGTGCGCGTCGCCGTCGTAGAGGACGCCGGGCTTCCCGGGCGCGAGCAGCACCGCCCGGTCCCCGAGCTCGGAGGCCATCGAGAGGTTGTGGGTCGTCGCGACCACCGTGAGCCCGGGCACGTTCGCGAGCACGTCCACGAGCCGCCCCACCGAGGCGGGATCGAGGTTCGCGGTCGCCTCGTCGAGGAGCAGCACGCGCGGCTCGACCGCGAGGAGCGCCGCGAGCGCGACCCGCTTCTTCTCGCCGCCGGAGAGCTCGAACGGCGCCCGGTCGAGGAGCCCGGCGACGTCGAAGGTCTCGGCCCACCGCGCGACGCGCGCGGCGGCGTCGGTCAGCCCGAGCTGGCGCGGCCCGAAGGCGATCTCGTCCGCGACGGTCGGGTTGAAGAGCATGGCGTCGACGTTCTGGAAGAGGAGCCCGACCTCGGCGCGGAACCGGCGCCGGAAGGCCGGCTCGTCGAGCGCCGCGGGCTCGAGCCGGCGGTCGGCGTAGCGGACCTCGCCCGCGTCCGGGTAGGCGAGCCCGTCGAGGAGCCGCAGGAGCGTGGTCTTCCCGCAGCCGTTCACGCCGAGCACGACGACGCGCTCGCCGGCGCGCACCTCGAAGGACACGTCCTCGAGGACGGAGCGGCCGCCGGGGCGCACCGCGACGCGCTCCACGGAGAAGACGGCGGGCGGGAGCGCCACTAGAACCCCCTCGAGCGGAGCGCATCCGCGACGTCTCGGGCGTTGCGCGTGGAGAGCACGAGCAGGGTCGCGCTGATCGCTCCGGCGCCGCGGATCACCTCGCCGGTGCGCGGCCGGCGCGGCATGCGGCTCCGCAGCCCGAGCCGGGACTCGGTCGCGAGGAGACGCAGGGCGTGGATCTGCGCGAGGGCGACGACGAGGAGCCGCGTCGCCCACGGCCAGGGCGCCACCGCGGCGAGGACGTCCACGCGCGCGAGCACCGCGAGCGCCAGGAAGGCGAGGAGCACCGCGCGGAGGTTCAGCGCGACGAGCGCCGCGAGGCCGGTCCCCGCCCGGCCCGCGAGCCGGTCGAACAGGACGCCCGCGGCGGCAGCGCCCAGGGAGAGCGGGAGAACGAGCCGGGCGATGCGCACGAGGTGGGCGGCGGCGCCGCGGCGGAAGAGCGCGAGCGCGGCCGCGAGCACGACCGCGAGGACGCGCCAGTCGGTCGCCGCCGACAGGACGAACGACGCCGCGATCCACCCGGCGAGGAGGACGCGGCCGCGGACCGGATCAGAGCGCATGGAGCCTCGCCCTGCGCAGGAGCCCCAGCGCGGCGACCGTGTACGCGCCCTCGACGACGCCGGTGAGGGCGAGGCTCGGCAGCATCGTCGCGCCGAGCACCACCGCCGGCGCGATCGGGAAGAGCCGCGGGTCGAGCGCGTGCTGCAGCGCGAGCGTGAGCGCGACCGCGAGCGAGGCGACCTGGGTCGCGAGCCAGGCTGCGACGAACGCGGCGACCCGGTCACCGGCGCCGAGGCGGCGCGCGGCCCGGAAGGCGAGCCAGCCCGCGCCCGGTCCGAGGAGCCCCATGGCGAGTGCGTTCACCGCGAGCGTCGTCACGCCGCCCGCGCCGAAGAAGAGCGCCTGCACCGCGAGGACGAGCCCTTCGCAGACGAACGCGGCGAGCGGGTGGAACACGAGCGCGAGGAGCGCCGCGCCGACGACGTGGGTCGAGGTGCCGCCGGGCACCGGGATCCTGAGCGTCTGCAGGACGAAGGCGACCGCGGTGAGCGTTCCCATGAGCGGGAGCGCGTCGGCGGCGCGCGCGCCGAAGTGGCGGCGCGCCGCGAGCGCCCAGAGCGGCGCCGCCGCGGCCCACGCGGTCAGGGTGATCTGCGGCGCGAGGAAGCCGTCCGGGACGTGCATGCGCTACCGCGCCGCGCGGCGGCGCCGGAGTACCCAGAGCACCGCGAAGACCGCGAGGATCCCCGCCGCGCCGAGCGCGCGCTCGGCGAGGCTGCGGTCTCTGCGCTCGGGCGGCAGCTCCGCCGGAGCCCTCTGCGCCTCGGCGGTGGCGGACCCGGCGATGGAGGTAGCGGGCACGGCGGCTCCGGGCGGCAGCGCCGGCGCAACCTCGGCGACCTGGACCGCGACCACGCGCCCGTGGCCGGTCGCGTCGGAGATCCGGACGCGCCACGTCCCGGCGAGGTCCGGCACGAACTCGACCCAGCCGTCGGCGCCGGTGCGCCCCTCGCGCACGAGGACCTCGGGGGCGCCGGGCCGCAGCACCTGGTACGTCGCGCCCGCGAGCGGCTTCCCTCCCTCGTAGCGGACGCGGACGGCGAAGGCGTCTCCTCGCCGCTCCACCTCCTGCGAGATCCCGTGCGCCTGCGGCGCCGCCGGCCAGGCGAGGACACAGAGGGCGAGCGAGACGACCGATGCGAGCGAGGTGCGGTGGACCATGGTCGAGACGCGCGCCCGCGGCAGGCGACCGCGCGGATTCCTTTCGATCCTGCTACAGCGCGACCCCACGCGCGTCAAGCGGCAGGGCCTGCCGCTACGGCACGACGAGCGCGACCGCGTCGAGCTCGAGCTTCGCGCGGCCGATCGCGGTCGCGACCACCTCGCGGTGCTGGCGCAGGACGGCGAGCGCGCCGTCGACCCGGGCGCGGAGCGCGCCGCCGTGGAAGCTCGACTCGACGAGCCGCTCCTCCTCGGCGTCGGCGTGGGCGAGCAGGAGCGCCTTCGCCTCGTCGATGCGCCGCGCCAGGATCGCTCTCGCCTCCTGCTCCGCCGCGGCGCGCGCCGCCTCGAGCAGCGCCGGAGGCGCTCCGCCGACGCGGGCCGCCTCGGCCTCCTCGATCTCGTCCTCGAGCCGCGCGGCCCCGCCGGCGACGACCCGGTTCCCCGCCTCGAGGTCGACGAGCACCGAGATGGGGGCGAGGTCGAGGTAGCGCGACGCCTGCCGCGACGCGACCCGCGCGCCGGGCGCGACATCCGCCGAGGTCGCGAGCGCCGGCGTGAAGCGGACGTACAGCCCGCCGCGCCGCGGAGCCCACTCGCGCTTCACCGCGGCGGCGCGTCCCGCGTCGCCGTCGCGGACGATCCCGACGAGCGCCTCGACGAGCCGGTGCCCGGTCGCGAACCACTGCAGCTCGTCCCGGGCGACCGCCGTCTCGCGCCAGAAGCTGCCGAGGAGCGTCACCGGGTCCTCGGGCATCTCCATCCCCGGCAGCGCCTCGATCTTCATCCCGGCGCCGATGGTGAAGGCGGCCTCGAACGGGTGGACGTTCTGGTCGGTGTCCACCTCCATCCCGACGCGCCGCCCCACCTCGACGATGAGGTCCTCGAGCTCCTCCTCGAGCCAGCGCGACAGGGTGACGAGCCCCTCGGAGATCGCCTCGGCGGCCGCCTCGGGGCCGGCCGCGTCGATGTCGTCCGTGGGATCCTCGCCGAGCCGCTCGAACCCGCCGCGGACGAGCCGCGCGAGCTCGGGGAGCGACGCGGAGCGGATGTCGAGGAGCGGGTCGCCCTCGTGCTGCGCGGTGCGGGCGGCGGCGACGCGCGCGGCGAGATCGGCGCGGAACGCATCGCGGGTCTTCGGAGACCGCTTCCGCCGGATGGCGGCGAGCTCGTCGGGCAGGGAGGCGAGCACCGCGTCGAGGCCGCCGACCGGCTCGTCGAAGATCCCGATCTCCTCCTCGTAGAGGTCGGCGAGGAACGCCTCGTCCCCCTCCTCCACGACGAGGTGGATCTCGACCGGCCGCTGCTGGCCGAGGCGGTCGAGCCGACCGATCCGCTGCTCGAGCACGAGCGGCGAGTCCGGCAGGTCGGCGCAGACGAGGTGGTGCGCGAACTGGAAGTTCCGTCCCTCGCCGCCGGACTCGCCGGAGAGGAGGAACATCGGCCCTTCCGGATCGCGGAAGCGGGCCACGAGCCGGTCGCGGGCCTCGATGGAGGGGGCGTCGTCGTAGAGGAGCGCCTCGCGGCCTGCGCCCGCGATCCCGCCCTGCAGCTCCCGGAGCGCCTCGACGTCGTGGCCGAAGACGAGCACCTTCTCGCCCTGCTTCGCGAGCTTCGCGCAGAGCTCCACGAGCGCGGCGCGCTTCGCGCCCTCCGCGACGTCGGTCCGCCGGAGCACGCGCTCGGTGAAGGCGCCCACCTTCACGCGACGGTTCCGGACGAGGCGCGCGGAGAGGCTGTAGCGGTCGGCGAGGTGCGCGAGCAGCGCGAGCCGGTGCGGGAGCGGCTCGCCGCGCGAGAAGAACTCGTCGCCCGGAGAGAGCTTGCGGAGGAGCTCGAGCGCCTCGGCGACCGAGGCGCCGGCGAGGAGCCCGCGGGCCACGTCGGCGTAGGCCTCGTGCTGCTCGAGGCGGGCGAGGAACTCCTCCTCGGAGGTGGAGGCGACCGGCTCGACGAGCGCGAGGAGGCGGAAGTACTCGCGCGGATCGAGCCGCACCGGCGTCGCGGTGAGGAGGAGGACGCCGAACGAGGAGCGGCAGATCGGGGCGACCGCGTCGTGGAGGTCGTCCTCGGCGAGGTGGTGCGCCTCGTCCACCACGACGAGATCGAGCGGCGCCGCGGCGGCCGCCGCGGCGAGGGCCTCGTCCCCCCGGAGCGCCTCGAAGGAGAGGATGGCGTGGGGCGAGCGGGTGAGGGCCGCCTCGGGGCCGCCGAGCTCGGCGATCCGCTCCGGCGTGAGGAGGGTGAAGAGCGCGTTGAACTTGTGGAAGAGCTCGGCCAGCCACTGGAAGGCGAGGTGCTCCGGGACGACGACGAGCACGCGCTCCGCGATGCCGAGCTGGCGGAGCCCGGCGAAGACGAGGCCCGCCTCGACCGTCTTGCCGAGCCCGACCTCGTCGGCGAGGACGAACCTCGGCATGCGATCGGAGAGGATGCGCCCTGCCGCGCCGACCTGGTGCGGGAGCACGTGGACCCGCGACGAGAGGAGCGCGCCGAGCGAGTCCGCCCGGCGGAGCGCCTCGAGCCGGATGACCCGCGTTCGCAGGGAGAACGCGCCCACCGGACCGCCGTCGCCGGCCGCGAGCGCCTCGAGCGGGCCGCCGACCGCGCGCTCGATCGGAGTCTCGGGCGGAACCTCGGTGAGGGCGGGATCGCGCCCCGACACGACGGTGAGCCCGTCGCGCCCGGCGAAGCGGACGGCGACGCGTCTTCCCTCCTCCGCCACCTGGACGACGACGCCGACGCCCCAGCCGCGCTGGGCACGGTGCACGACCTTCATCCCGGGCTTCCAAGGCATCCCGGCGCAATTACCACCGCGACCGGGGCGGGTCCAGCGAACCATTCCGCCCACGCGACGAGCGCTTGGGGCGGGGGGCGTCGCCCGGTCTCGCCGTTGACACGCGATGCGCGCCAAGCTAGAAACCCCAGGCTTTCTCGCCTTTGGGCGGATAGCTCAGGGGTAGAGCGTCGCCCTTACAAGGCGAGGGTCCCAGGTTCGAAACCTGGTCCGCCCATCAGATTTGGGGTGTTAGTTAAGCTGGTTATAACGCCGGCCTGTCACGCCGGAGGCCAGGGGTTCAAGTCCCCTACACCCCGCCACTAAAGAGGCCGGGACTTCACGGGAAACCGGTGGGGTCCCGGCCTCAGCTTTTTCGGGAGCGGGCGGCTGTACCACCGATGTCTGGGCTGAGGTTCTCCCTCGCCCCCGCGAAGCGGGGGAGAGGGCCGGGGAGAGGGGGCCCGCGGCGCGAACGCGTCCAGCCCGAACCGGAGCCGGTTCACCTCCGCAGCCATGAAGTCCGGGAGGAGGTGCCCGTACCGCCGCTCCGTGATCTTCGGGTCCGAGTGCCCGAGCAACCGCTGCACCGACACGAGCGCGGCGCCCGACAGGTCCGGCCGCGCTTGTAGACGCTGCCCATGGCTACTTCGCCAGGACGACGTGGGTGGCCTGGCTCGTGGACGACGTGCTCCGTGCACTTGTAGCCGAGGCTCACCAGGTCGATGCCGGCGAGGAGGTGCTCGCCCCGGCCGAGGAGCACGGGGGAGATCGCGAGGTGGATCTCGTCGATGAGGCCGGCGGCGAGGTACTGGCGGATGGTGGCGACGCCACCGCCGAGTCGGACGTCCTTGCCCCGAGCCGCCTCCTTCGCGCGCTCCAGCGCGGCATGGATGCCATCGGTCACGAAGTGGAACGTCGTTCCGCCCTCCATCGTGAGCGGTGCACGGGCATGGTGCGTGAGCACGAAGACGGGCACGTGGTAGGGCGGGTTGTTGCCCCACCATCCCTTCCAGCCGTCGTCGGGCCAGGGGCCGCGCGACGGCGCGAACATGTTGCGGCCCATGATCCAGGCGCCGAGGTTGTCGAAGCTGCGCGCGGCGAAGTCGTCGTCGACGTCCTCTCGGGCGACCTTGTCACCGATCAGCGACCCGGCGAAGTCGCCGGCCATCTTCTGGAACGTCTTCGTGCCGAGCACCCACTGGTGCAGCGCCATCCCTCCGACGCCCATCGGATTCTCCAGAGCCTGGTCGGGACCGGCGCCGTAGCCGTCGATCGAGATGCTGAATGCGTTGACCCGAAGCCTCGACATGAGCGTGACCCCTTTCGGCCCTGCATCGCCTCCGTTCGCTTCTCCTAGCGGCGGCTCCCGCCGCCGTCCTGGACCCAGGCGCAGCTCGGCCGGTCGCGAGGGAACCGGAACGTGACGACGACCTTCTCGGTGGTGTTGGTGCCGGCGCGAGCGGGCAGCTCGAGCGGCTCCTTACCTGGGCTCATGGCCGTCGACGTAGGCACCGCCGCCGAGCTCTGCAATCGGATCCGCTGCATCACCCCAAGCGGTCCATCGGTCGCGGGACCGACCGCGAACGGAACCCGGACCAGCGCTCGCCGCTGGTCCAGCTTTCGCCGGGAACCTTGACTAGTAGATCCCGTTGGTAAAGGTTCCTGAACGATGGCTCGGTACGAGACCCGCTCCTGGCCCGCCGACCCGTCCGCCCCCGGCGGCCGCGCCGAGCGCCGCGCTTTCCGCTACCAGGCCTTCGTTCCGGAGCCGATCGCCGACCTCGACCTCCCGCTGCCGTCGAACGTCGCCGCCGCGGTCTCGACAGCGGAGCGCGCGGTCGACGCCCTGAACCGCGACCCGCCGCGACTGGCGAGCCTCGAAGTCCTCGCCCGCCGCCTGCTGCGCGCCGAGTCCGTCGCCTCGTCCCGGATCGAGGGCCTCGTCCTCTCGCAGCGCCGCCTCGCCCGCGCCGAGGCCGAGGAGCCCGACGCGCGCGACGAGACCGCCCGGTCCGTGCTCGGGAACGTCGTCGCCATGGAGCACGCGGTGGCGCTCGGCGCCGGCGCCAAGCCCCTCCGGCTGAAGGACGTCCTCGAGATCCACCGGCTCCTGATGCTCGCGACGACCACGCCCGCAGATCGCCGGCAAGCTCCGCGAGCACCAGAACTGGATCGGCGGCAACGCCTTCAACCCCGGCCGCGCCGACTTCGTCCCGCCCGCGCCCGAGCGGGTGAAGGACCTCATGGACGACCTGGTCGCGTTCATGAACCGGACGGACCTGCCGCCCGTGGTCCAGGCCGCCATCGCCCACGCGCAGTTCGAGACCATCCACCCGTTCGCGGACGGGAACGGCCGGGTCGGCCGCGCGCTCATCCACGTCGTCCTGCGCCGGCGCGGGCTCGCGCCGCGCTACGTCCCGCCCGTCAGCCTCGTCCTCGCCGCCGACGCGAAGGCCTACGTCGGCGGCCTGACCGCGTTCCGGGAGGACCGCGCGGCCGACTGGATCCTCCTGTTCGCGCAGGCGATCGAGCGAGCCGCGGCGAAAGCCAGCGAGCTCGCGCTACGCCTTGCCGCGCTTCAGGAACGCTGGCGAGAGCGTGCAGGTCGACCGCGCCGGCACTCCAGCGCCGAGGCCCTCATCGTCGAGCTGCCCGCTCACCCCATCGTCACCGTCGCGACCGCCCAGAAGTTCCTCGGCCGCTCGAAGCAGGCCGTGAACGAGGCCATCGCCGTGCTCGCCGAGAAGGGCGTCCTCCACGCCATCACCCTCGCGAAACGGAACCGCGCCTGGGAGGCCCGCGACCTCTTCGACCTCATCAACGACTTCGAACGCGAGCTCGCGACCCCGACCGACGACGACGGGCCTTCTCGTCCCACTCCCCGCAGGAAGACGACTTCGAGGACCTGACCCGCCTCGTTCTATTCCCCGTCCGTCCCTCGGTGGACGGGAAAAAGCGGCCAGTGATGGACGGCTGAAAACCGGCCAACGGAACTGAGGACCCGAGACGTTGACGAAGGGTGCAGGGGCATGGCCCCTCTCCCGGATGGGCAACGTCTTGAGCGACGAGAGGAAACAGCAGGTGGTGGCGCTGGGCCGTCTCGGATGGCCGCTGCGGCGCATCGAGGACGAGACCTAGCGTGCGCCGCGAGACGGCGAGCGCGTACCTCGAGGCGGCCGGGATCGCGGTGCGCCCGCCGCTCGGGGGGCGGCTGCCGGCAAAACCGGCCAACGGGACGTCCACCGACCCCGGCGCCGCTCCAAAACCGGCCCACGACGTCGCATCGGCTGGCTCGACCCTCGGGATGCGAACGCCTGCGAGGCCGCGTCGGAATGGCGGAAGACGCCAGGCTCGGCCTGGGCACGTGCGGCCAGCGTCACTCGACGCGCCAGGTGCCTGCGGACCTCACCGAATCATCAGGATTTCATCAGAACGCGCTGCGGCGCGGACGCGCACTCTCGCGGACCGACGTGATGGCCCGCCGTCGCGGGCCCGGGGGTCCATATGATCGTGCGCCGACTGGCTGTTCACCGGTTGATGCTGGCTGCTCTCCTGGCAGCGCTCGCCGGTTGCGGAGGGGGCGGAAAGGATCCCGAGCCCCAGGTCGAGGCTCCGACCCGGACCGTGGGCGGGACCGTCACGGGGCTCGTCGGCTCGGGGCTCACCCTGCGGAACAACGCGAGCGAGGTGCTCGCCGTCGCGTGGAACGGGACGTTCACCTTCGCCGCTCGCGTCGCGCCCGGGGCGGGCTACTCGGTGACGGTGGACGCACAGCCCTCCGGCCCGGCGCAGACGTGCTCGGTCTTCGGCGGCGCAGGCATCGTCGGCGCGACGAACGTCACCACCGTCGACGTCACGTGCGCGCCGCCCCCGGGCCACGCCGTGCAGGTGGCGGTGACGAATCTCCAGGGGAGCGGGCTCGTGCTCCAGCTCGACGGCGCGCACGACCTCGGCGTGCCCGCGGGCAGCGCCGGCGCTGCGTTCCCGGTGCCCGTAGCCTACGGGGCCACGTACACGGTGACGGTCGCGACCCAGCCGACCTCCCCTGCGCAGCTCTGCAGCGTCGTCGACGGGATGGGGGTCATGAGCGAGGCGGACGTGTCGGTCGTCGTCTCCTGCAGCCCCCCGACGTTCACGGTGGGAGGGACGGTGTCGGGGCTCACCGGGACGGGGCTCGTCCTCGGCTGGAGCCTCGGCTCGCTCGCGATCGCGGCGGACGGGAGCTTCACCTTCCCGGACGCGGTCCCCGACGGGACGCCCTTCGCCGTGACGGTCCAGGCGCAGCCCACCGGGCAGATCTGCTCGATCGCAGGCGCGAACGGCTTCGTGCAGCTGGCGAACGTGACGACCGTCGCGGTCACCTGCACGTCCGCCACCTTCGCGATCGGCGGGACCGTGGCCGGCCTCGAGGGGACGGGGCTCGTCCTCCGGAACGGCGGCGCCGACCCCCTCGCGATCCTCGCGAACGCCACGTTCGAGTTCGCGGTCAGGTCCTTCACCGGCACGCCGTACGCGGTGACCGTCGCCGTTCAGCCGGTGAACCCGGCGCAGGTGTGCACCGTCGCGAACGGCACCGGCGTCGTCGGGAGCGAGAACGTGACCACGGTGGCGGTCACCTGCGCCCGCGCGACGTTCGCCGTGGGCGGAGCGGTGACGGGGCTCTCCGGGACCGGCCTGAGGCTCGCGCTGAACGGGGGCGACGTGCTCGCCGTCTCCGCGAACGGCCCGTTCACGTTCCCCGGGCGGCTCGCCGACGGCGCCGCCTTCCTGGTCACCGTCTCGGGTGCGCCCACCGCGCCCCGCCAGACCTGCGTCGTCTCGAGCGGCGCGGGCACGATCGCGGGGAGCGATGTCACGGGCGTCCAGGTGGCGTGCGCCACGAACCGGTACTCGGTGTCCGGCACCGTCGCCGGCCTCACCGGCACCGGCCTCGTCCTCCTGAACACCGGCCAGGACCCGCTCCCGATCGCGGCGAACGGCTCGTTCACGTTCCCGGCGAAGCTCGACGATCTCACGCAGTACTCGGTCAACGTCCAGACCCAGCCGACCGGACCCGCGCAGGTCTGCACGGTCGCCGGCGGCGGCGGGACGATCGCGGGCGACGTGACGAACGTGACGGTCACCTGCTCGACGACTCTGTTTTCGGTGAGCGGAGTGGTGACCGGCCTCGTGGGCAAGGGGCTCATGGTGCGGCTGAGCGGCTCCGCCGGCTACTTCTTCTCGTTCGACGCAGACGGTCCGTTCACGTTCGGCGGCCTCGCGGACGGCTCACCGTACGACGTCTCGATCGGCGCGATCCCCGTGGATCCGACGCAGCTCTGCGTCGGTGTCGAACGGGAACGGGACGGTCGCGGCGGCAAACGTCACGAACGTGATGGTCACCTGCACGAGCAAGGTCGAGGCCTCGGCGATCGCGCTCGGCTCGACCCAGGTCGAGCTCCGCTGGGCATCCTATGGCGTCGTGCCGACGAGCTATGAAGTCTGGCAGGACGGCAGCACGCGCTACGTCCTGCCGGTGAAGATCGCCACGCTGCCCGCGACGGCGACCTCGTTCGTGCACCGCGCGCGCACGCCGTCGACCCTCTACACCTACCGCGTGGCCGCCCTGAGCGGCGGCCCCACCGTCACCTCCGCGCAGTTCACGGTCGTGACGCGGGCCCAGGCCACGTTCCCGGCTCCGCCGAGCGGCCTCACCGCCGAGCGGAGCGGCGGAGACGTCACGCTGCACTGGGATCCCTACGGCGCCGCTGAACGGTACGACGTCTACCGGACCTCGTTCCCGGAGCTCGTCGGGAACGTCCAGGGTCAGGTGTTCGTGGGCACGACGACCGGCGCGCAGATCACCGACCCCACGGGCCCCAAGATCGGAACCCACTACTACCAGCTCTACGCGACCCGCACCGTGCCAGCGGAGACCTCGCCGGTCGCCTCGCTGCCCGTGACGCTCCCCGCGGGGACGCCGGTGCTGGGCATCGAGCGGCCCTGGCTCGACCTGTTCAGGACCCGGTTCGACCGGACGGTCCTCCACCTCTACTGGTACGGCGCCCCGAACGCGTCGGCGCACCACGTCTACGCGAGCTCCAACTCCGCCGTGATCACGCCGTCCGAGGGCAGCTTCGCGCCGCCCCTCGACGCCGGGACCACGAGCGTCCCGATCGTCGAGGTCGAGCCGGGCAAGTACCGGATGGACGTCCCGCTGACCCTCTTCACGCCCGGAACCAGCGCCTTCTTCCGGATCGTCGCGGTGAAGGGCTTCTTCTCGGCGGACAGCGAGGAAGCGGTCGGAGGCATGATCACCGCGCCCGCGCCCGCCGGTGTCGGCTCGCTCGTCG
This sequence comes from uncultured delta proteobacterium, assembly GCA_963736795.1. GTDB lineage: Bacteria > Myxococcota > Myxococcia > Myxococcales > Anaeromyxobacteraceae > Anaeromyxobacter. The sequence continues at coordinate 600,277 of CAVTRF010000016.1, forward strand.
CTTCCGTCCGGAACCCGACCACGGTGAGGCTGACGTGGGGCATGGCCGCGGGGGCGTCCACGTACAACGTCTACCGGCTGCCGGACCCGACCACCGCCGTAGCGGCGCAGTACTGGATTGGCGCGACCGGCGCGCTCGACTTCACCGACGCCGGCCGCACCTCCGGCACCGCCTACGTGTACCGCGTCACGGCGGTCGCGATCGGCGGGGCGGAGTCGCCTCCCTCCGACTATTACGCCGTGAGGACGCTCGTGTCCGGAGCGCCGCTGCTGCTCCCGGCGGTGCAGCCGGGACCGCTGCCGTTCTCGGCCACCTTGACGTGGATCCCGCGCAACGGGGGGACGACCTTCCGGATCTACGGCGGTGACGGGCTCGTCCTTCCCACCAGCTTCGACACCCTCGATTCCACCTCGGCGGTTCCGCTGAAGGTCGTCCGCGCCTCTGCAGAGACCCTTCTCCTCAGCGCGGCGACGATGGGGATCCTGCCGCCGGTGGGCGGGTACCAGGTGACCGAGGTCTATCCGGACGGGACCGAGTCGGTCCGCTCCAACGTGATGCCCCTGATCTTCTTCTGATGCGGGGGTGGCGCGCGCGGGGCTCGGTTGCAGCTCCAGGGACGAGCCCCGCGCGCGGCCTTTCCCCCGCGCAGCCGCCCTCACATCTCCTTCAGCGCCCGGAGATCCAGGTCCGCGACGCGCAGCCGCGCCGCCAGCGCGTGCGCGAGGCGGGCGAACACAACCGTCTCGAGGTGCGGGTACGCCGCGCTCGCCCGCGTGAGCCCCTCGCGCGAGAGGGCGTAGACGTGCGTCCTCGCCGCCACGGTCGCGGCCGCGGTGCGCGCGTCCCCGTCCGTGAAGCCGATCTCCCCGAAGAACTCGCCGCGGCCGATCGTGGCGAGCGGGTGCATCTTCCCGTTGCCGAGCGGCATGAGCATGCGCACCCGCCCGGATCGGACGAGGTAGAGGTCGGACCCCGGCTGGCCGAAGTCGAAGACCCGCTCGCCCGCCTCGAGCTCCTGCTCCCGGACCTCACCCGCGAGCGCGCGCAGCGCCTCGGCGGGGATCCCCTCGAAGAGCTCGATCTCGGCAAGCGAGAGGACCCCCTCGACTCCGTGGGGCGACGGCTCCCGCAGGAGGACCTGCTCCTCGATCCACTCGAGCGCATCGTCGAGGTGCGGGTACACCGTCACCTCGTAGGGCTGCGCGACCAGGCCGAGCTGCTCGATGTACTTCGCGAGCTGGGAGCCCGCGCGGCCGGGCGGCAGGTCCGAGAGGACGAGCCGCGCTCCGCGCTCCGCGAGCTGGGCCGCGATCTGCCGCAGCGTCGTCGCGGCCGTGAGGTCCACCGACCGGATCGCGCCGAGGCCGAGGACGACCTGGCGGCGCGTCCGGAGGTGCGGCTCGACCTCCCGGAAGAGCCGGTCGGCGGTCCCGAAGAAGAGGCTCCCCTGCAGCTCGAGGACGGCCGTCTCCGCGCCGTGCCGCGCGAGGATCGCCCGCTCGCGCAGCCCGCGGCGGCGCTTCGAGAACATCGCGTCGCCGAGCGCGGTGCGCCGGACGATGGACGCGCGCACCTGCTCGCGCACGAACAGCAGCAACGACAGCGCGACGCCTGCTCCGGCGGCGGCCGCGAGGTTGAGCTCCATCGCGGTGACGATCACGGCGATCACGACGAGGAAGTCGATCACCGTGTGGCGCTCCCGGATGAGCTCGAACGCCTCGCGCTGAAACATGCGCGCCGCCATGAGGCAGACGATCGCGGCGAGCGCGGGGATGGGCAGCCAGGCGACGAGGGGTCCGAGCGCGACGAGCACCGCGAGCGCGAACACGCCCGCGAGGACGCCCGACGTGCGCCCCTTCGCCCCCCCGTTCACGTTGACGAGCGAGCCGCTCACGATGCCCGTCCCCGGCGCGCCACCCGCGAGCGCGGACGCGAGGTTGCCGAGCCCCTGCCCGAGCAGCTCCCGGTCCGAGTCGTGACGGGTCTTCGTGACCACGTCCAGGAGCAGGCAGGTCTTCAGCGTGTCGATCGAGACGAGCACCCCGAGCGTCGCGCCCGGCACGAGCGCGCGCTGGAGGTCCTCGAGGCGCACGCCGCCGAGGCGCCGCGCTCCGCCGCCGAGCGCGTGGACGTCTCCGCCGAGGATGGGCCCGACGAGGAGCGAGTTTCCGGTGAGCTCGAGCAGCTCCGGCCGGAAGAAGCCCACGACCCGGTACGCCACCATCCCCGCCGCCAGCCCGACGAGCGTCGCCGGGACCTTCCGCGTCACCTTCGGCGCGAGCAGCGCGACCCCGAGCGTGACGCCCGAGACGACGACGGCCGGGCCCTTCCAGGCGGAGGGCGTGCTCACCGATGCCCACGCGCTCATGCCGGCGGCGACGCCGAGCATCTTGGGGAGCTGGATGTAGAGGATGAGGAGCCCCGCGCCGGCGAGATAGCCCGCGACGACGGGGTACGGCAGGAACTTCACGAGGCGCCCACCGCGCAGCGCCCCGAGCGCAAGCTGGACGGCGCCCGCGACCAGGATCACGAGCACGAGCTGAGCCGGGAGGCGGTCCGGCAGGACGGCGCCGGTGCGGAGGAGGTCGCCCGCCAGGACCGCCATGAACGCCGCCGCCGCGGGCGAAGGCGCCGAGACGAGTCGCGGCGTCCCCCCCGCGATGGGCGCGACGATGCCGAGCGCGACCGCGCCGACGAGCCCCGCCATCGCGCCCGCCGCGGTCCCCGCCGCGCCGAGCGGCGCGTACATGACGAGGCCGTTCGCGATCGCGGCCGGGACCGCGACGAGCATCGCGGCGAACGCCGGCAGCGCCTCCGAAGGCCACCCGGTCCCGCAGAGCGTCACGAGCCATGAGCGCCGCACGTCCCTCGCGGTCAGCATGGGCGCGGCGACCGGACCGCGCTGCCGGGGGCGTACGCCTCTCCCCCTTCCCCGCGACGCTCCGTGCACATCAGCTCGTTCGAGCACGCCGCCAGCGGCGGGTCGCCGCTCCGAGCCGAGCCGGGTCGCGATCGCGCGGGCGACGGCGCGCGCCAGCTCGTTCGGCGTCTCGAGGATGTTTCCGTCCGCCCGGCGATATTCGAGACCCCAGAGGTGCTCGTCGGTCTCCCCGTCGATGAGCTGCGCGATCACCTCGAGCTCGCCCCCGGAGCGCACCACCGCACCCTCCACCACGAGCCGGACGTTCAGCTCCCGGGCGATCTCCGGCAGGAACTGGCGGGTCTCCCTGTAGCGCGCGACCGAGGTGCGGGAGACGACGCGCAGCGACGGGTCCTGCGCCAGGCGCGCGGTGACGTGCTCGGTCATGGCGGCGGCGAGGTGATCCTGGCGGCGGTCTCCGGAGAAGTTCTGGAACGGGAGGACCGCGAGCGAACGGGGGCCGGGCGAGGGGTCCGGCGCCGCCGGCACGACCGCGGCGACGAGCCGGTATCCCCTCTTCGGGATCGTCTCGATGTACCGGGGGGCCCGGGCGTCGTCCCTCAGGGCGACTCGCAGCTGCGAGACGGCGCGGGTGATCACCGCGTCGACGACGGCGGTGCCGGCCCAGACCGCCGCGAGCAGCTCGTCCTTCGTCACGACCGCACCAGGGCGTCGCGCGAGCGCGACGAGCACCTCCATCACCTTCGGCTCGAGATGCGTCGTGCCCGCCGCGTCGGAGATCGTCCCTCGGCTCGGCGCGATCTCCCAGTTCCCCACCCGAAGCCCCGTCATGCATCACCCGCCGCGTTTGCGCTCGACGGCCTCGACCGCGCCGTTCGCGAGCCGTAGCAGCGCGCGGCTCACGGATGGCTCACGTCCCTCCGTGACGAGCGGAGAAACCACCGGAACGGCCCTTTGGGATTAGGGCTGTCGCGGTAGGCATCTTGCCGCGCGCCGGAGCGCATGCCAGGCTCGCAAATGCTCCCGCGCCCTGCGGCTGTCTCGGGACCCGATCCTGCCGCTCGAACGTCCCACTTGCAGGCGCGGTGACCGATGCCGGGACACGCTTCGCTAGCGAAACTGACGCGCCCGCGACTCTCCGGGATCTTCGCGCGACCCAGGCTTTCCCGACTTCTCGAGGAAGGCCGCAAGAAGCCGGTCGTCTGGGTGGCAGCGCCCGCGGGCTCCGGCAAGACCACCCTCGTCGCGAGCCATCTCGACGCGCGAAAGCTTCCCTGCCTCTGGTACCAGGTGGACGAAGGCGACGGCGACCTCGCCAGCTTCTTCTACCACCTGGGGCTCGCTGCGAAGGGCGCCGCCCCGAAGCACGACACGCCGCTGCCGCTCCTGACGCCCGAGTACCTCCTCGGCGTTCCCGCTTTCACGAGGCGCTACTTCGAGGAGCTCTTCAGCCGCCTCGAACGACCCTCGGTCGTCGTGTTCGACAACTTCCAGGACGCTCCGCCTGGATCGGGCTTCCACGAGATGATCGCCCACGCGCTCGACGTCGTACCGGCGGGGGTGACCGCGATCGTGGTGAGCCGCGGCGCTCCCCCGGCGCAGCTCGCGCGCCTCGCCGCGAACGGAAGTCTCGATCGCATCGGCTGGAGCGACCTCCGCTTCACGCTGGAGGAGTCGAGGGCGCTCCTCGAGAGGCGCGGCCTCGGGAAGCCGCCCGAGGAGGTGCTGCAGCTGCTCCACGAGAAGGCGGAGGGATGGGCCGCCGGGCTGGTGCTCCTCATCGCGGGTGCGGGATCGGCCGAGATCGAGCCTCACGCGCTCGACGGCCTCTCGGCAGCCGGGATCTTCGATTACTTCGCGACCGAGATCTTCGACAGATCGGACGCGGTCGTCCAGGACGTCCTGCTGAAGACGGCCTTGCTGCAGAAGGTGACGGCGCTCGCGGCGGAACGATTGACCGGGAGCGCTGCCGCGGGTGCGATCCTCGAGCAGCTCAGCCGCGACCACTACTTCACGGCGAAGCACGTCCAGACCGACACCCTGTACCAGTACCATCCGTTGTTCAGGGACTTCCTCCTCGCTCGCGCACGGAGGACGTTCTCGCCCCCCGAGCTGTCCGCCCTGCGGACGAGGGCGGCGAACCTCATGGAGGAGTCGGGGCAGATCGAGGAAGCCGCCCGGCTGTTCATCGACGCCGTCGAGTGGGACGGCCTGGCCCGCATCATCCTCGAGCACGCGCCCGTCCTGCTGTCGCAGGGCAGGAGCGCGACACTCCAAGGGTGGCTGAAGGCCCTTCCCTCGACGGTGATCGACGGCTCGCCCTGGATGCTCCACTGGTACGGCATCTGCCGCATGCCGTTCGATCCGGGCGAGAGCCGCGGATATCTGGAGAAGGCCTTCGAGTCGTTCAGGACCCGCCGGGACCTGACCGGTGCGTTCGTCTCCTGGGCGAGCATCGTCGACACGTTCCTGTACGAATGGAGCGACTTCTCCCGGCTGGATCACTGGACCGCGGTGCTCGAGGCGCTGCTCTCGGAACACCCGGAGTTCCCGTCGGCCGAGATCGAGGCGCGGGTCGCCGCGGGAATGTTCATGGCCGTCGCCTGGACTCGCCCGGAGCATCCGCGCCTCCCGTTCTGGGAAGGGAAGGTGTTCCAGCTCGTGCTGAACGGCTCGAACGTCCAGCTGAGGGTGATGCTCGCCAACCACCTGGCCTTTCATCACCTGTGGAGCGGAGACTTCGGCAAGGCGAGGATCGTCATCGAGATCGTGAGGCCGCTCAGCAGGAGACCGGACAACGATCCACTGACGCAGCAGACCTGGTGGGTCATGGAGGCCATGTACGCGTGGGTCATGGCGGATCTCCAGACCTGTGTCGCCGCCGTCAACGAAGGAAACCGGCTCGCCGAGCGGACGGGCATCCACCTCCTCGACGTGTACCTGAATGCGCAAGGCGTGTACGGCTGCGTGAGCCTCGGCGACCCCGAGGGCGCGCGAGGGTTCCTGCGGAGCATGGCGGCGGGCAACCCGTCGCGCCCCCTCGATCGATCCCTGCATCACTACATGGCTTCGCAGATTGCCTGGATGGACGGCGATCTGGGCGACGCCCGGAAGCACGGAGAGATCGCGGTGAACATCGCCCGGAGCACGGGCGCGAGGATCGCCGTGGCGCTGTGCGAGAGCGAGCTCGCGACGGTCCTCTTCGACGCGGGGCGGCGTGACGAGGCGTGCAGCCATCTCGCCCTGGCCACGGAGTCGGCGAGAGGGAGCGGCTACCTCGAGTTCCTGTGCAAGCTGCACGGTGCCCGCTTCGCCCTCGAGGACGGACGGGAAGCGGAGGGGCTCGGGTCGTTGCGGGAGGCGATGGGTCTCGGCGCGAGGCAGGGATATCTGAACGTGCCGAGGTGGAATGCCGCGGTCATGTCACCGCTCTGCGCCCGGGCGCTGGCGCACGAGATGGAGCCGGAGTACGTGCGGAGGCTCATCCGTGTGCACGACCTCGCCCCGCCCGAGCCCCCGGCCGAGGTCGGAGCCTGGCCGTGGCCCGTCAGGATCCGGACCCTGGGACACTTCGAGATCGTGACGGACGAGAAGGCGCTCGCCGTCTCCGGGAAGGTGCAGAAGAAGCCGCTCGAGCTGCTGAAGCTGGCGATCGCCCTCGGCGGCGTGAACGTCTCCGAGGACCAGCTCGCCGCGGCGCTGTGGCCCGACGCCGACGGCGACCTGGCGCATCGGTCGTTCGAGACCACGCTGTATCGCTTGCGGCTCCTGATCGGAAACGAGAAGGCCCTCCGACTTCGCGACGGTCTCCTGACCCTGGACGGCCGGCACTGCTGGGTGGACGCCTGGGAGTTCGAGCGGCTCGCGCAGCAGGTCGAGGGAGGTGCTGCCTCCGCGCCGCTCGAGCTGGCGGAGAAGGCCATCGGCATGTACCGCGGGCACTTCCTGGCGGCCGACGCGGGCCAGCCCTGGATCGCGCCCGCCCGGGAACGGCTGAGGAAGAAGCTCACGAAGCTGATCGTCGGCCTCGGCACGCGATGGGAGGCGGCCGGCAGGTGGGAGAAGGCGCTGGCGTGCTTCGAGCGAGGCGTGGAGCTCGACGACGCCGTCGAGGACTACTACCAGCACCTCATGACCTGCCACCTGGAGCTCGGGCAGCAGTCCCAGGCGGCGTCCACCTACGACCGATGCTGCGCGGTGATGGGTCGCGCGTTCGGGCTTGCGCCCTCTGCGCGGACCGAAGCCATCCGGGCGGCGATGGCGACTCGCAGGCCCTGATCGCGGGCTCGATTAGAACGTGACGTGCTGCTAGACACTCCTCTCCGTTCGCGCGGGCGCAGAGCCACCTCCTGCCGTTCGCCGATTTCCCGTACGGCAGCCCGAACCGCGACGGCGGAAGGTCCGACTCCATGACGCTCGACGAGATCACGGCGTACCTGCACGACCACATCGCGATCACGCGCAGCCTCGGCGTGCGGGTGGAGCACTACGATGGGCAGTCGGTCCGCCTCTGGGCGCCGCTCGCCCCGAACCTGAACCACCGCGAGACCGCGTTCGGCGGCAGCCTGTCATCGGTCGCCATCCTCTCCGGCTGGGTGCTGCTCTATCTGAAGCTCCGCGAGCTCGGCATCGAGAACCGGCTCGTCATCCAGCGCAGCGCGCTCGACTTCGAGGCTCCGGTGGACGGGGACTTCACCTCGTCCTCCACCCTCCCCGCCGACGCGACCTGGACCCGCTTCCTCGCGACGCTCGCGAAGCACCGCAGGGCGCGCGTGACGGTGTCCTCCACGCTCGAGTGCACCTCCGGCGTGGGCGGGTCGCACGAGGGCACGTACGTGGCGGTGCGGATCTGAGGACGGCTTCGGATCGGCCCGCCGGCGCTCGGGAGCGCGCCGGGGGTCCTGTCAATCTGGCAGCGCTCGCGCCGCGACGTTGACAGAATGTCCGGGCGTGGCTCGACGTGGCCGTGCGCGCCCGCGTCCACTTCCATCACGACGCGATGTTACGCAGGGTGGACGTGGTGGCGTTCCGCTTGCAGTGCGCTCGACGCAAGGAGGAACACCCATGCGTCGTCTCCACACTGTTCTCGCCGTTCTCGTCTTCGCGCCATGCCTCGCCTCCGCTCAGGCCCCGACGCCCCCCGCACCCGAGGCGACTCGGCCCGCGGCAGAGTGGTCCTTCGGCGGCGGTCTGTCGCTCGGGCTGTTCGTCTCCTCGATCTCCCCCACAGTCACGGCGAGCCCAGGGGTCCCGATCAGCTCTCCAGCGTGCCGGTCGTCACCGCGTCGCTCGAGCGCAGGTTCTCGAGTCGGACCTGGCTCGTCCTCGGCGTGGCCGGGGCGGCGGCGCAACGTCGCGCGGACCTTGCGGCGAACGCGTACGGGTTCACCCGGGAAGACTCGCGCTCGCTCTATCTCACGACGGGAATCCGGCGGGTTCTCACCCGCGCGGGCGCGCCGGTCGATGTCTCGGTCCTCGTCCTCGCCTCGGCCGGGGTGGCCGACGCGGATGAGCGGTACGCATCGCAGGGGACGGAGACGGCCGCGGACGTGACCTCCTGGCTCGCCGGCGCGGGCGCCGGGGTCGCCATCGACCGCGAGATCACCGGCGGCGTCTCGCTCCGGATCGCCTCGCCGCTCCTCGGGATCACCTACGCCCGCGACCGGGTCGCCGTGGCTGGAGAGCCCAGCCGCACAGGGACGACCTTCTCAGCTTCGGCGCTCCTCGCGCCCCGGCTCGAGCTCCGGCTCGCGTTCTAGGGAGGGAGCCAAAACCCACCCGGCGCCCCTTTCGCGGCGGGAGAACGACGTGACGTGAAGCGGGGCGTCGCCGCGCGCACATTTCGACCTGATGAGCGTCCGCGCCATCGTCGAGGTGGTCGTCGTCCTCCTCGCCGCGATCTCCGCGATCGCGACGCTCGCGAGGAAGCTCGCGATCCCGTATCCGATCGTGCTCACGCTCGTCGGCCTGCTCCTCGGGCTCGTGCCCGGGCTCCCCCAGGTCATCCTCGCGCCGGACCTCGTCCTCCTGCTCGTCCTCCCGCCGCTCCTCTACGCGGCAGCCTGGGACACCTCCTGGCGGGACTTCAAGGCGAACCGGCGCGCCATCGCGCTGCTCGCCCTCGGGCTCGTCTTCGCCACGGTCGGCTCCGTCGCAGTGGGCGCCCACGTCTTCGTCGGGCTCGAGTGGGGCCCTGCGTTCGTGCTGGGCGCCATCGTCTCGCCCACCGACGCCATCGCCGCGACGGCGATCATGGAGCGGCTCCACGCGCCGCGGCGGCTCGTCGCGATCGTCGAGGGCGAGAGTCTCGTCAACGACGCGAGCGGACTCGTCGCCTACCGCTTCGCCGTGGCCGCCGTCCTCACCGGCGGCTTCTCGCTCCCCGCCGCCGCGGGACACTTCGTCCTCCTCGCGGCAGGGGGCGTGCTCGTCGGCGTCGCGCTCGGGCTCGTGACGATGAAGCTCCTTCCGCGGCTCGACGACCGCCCGGTCGAGATCCTCACGGGCGTCATGGCCGCCTACACGGCGTTCCTGCTCGCGGAGCGCCTCCACGTCTCCGGGGTGCTCGCCTGCGTCTCCGCCGGGCTCGTCGGCTCGCGGCTCGCGCCGCGGGTCATCCCGTCGAGCACCCGCCTCGAGGCGTACGCGTTCTGGGAGACGTTCGAGTTCCTCCTGAACGGCCTCGTCTTCATCCTGCTCGGCTTCCAGGCGCGCGGGATCTGGGAGGAGCTCTCCGAGGCACCGGCGTCGCGGCTCCTCCTCGCGAGCGCGGGGGTGGCGCTGACCGTCATGGTGACCCGGCTCGTCTGGGTCTTCGTCGCCGCCTGGCTGCCCCGCCGGCTCTCTCGCAGCCTCCGCGCGCGCGATCCCTTTCCCGGATGGCGCCCGCTCGTCGTGATCGGCTGGGCGGGGATGCGGGGCGCGGTCTCCCTCGCGCTCGCGCTCGCGCTGCCGCGCGACGGCGTCGGGTTTCCGGGGCGGGGCCTCGTCGTCTATCTGACCTTCTCCGTGATCCTGTTCACGCTCGTCGGGCAGGGGCTCACGCTCGCGCCGCTCATGCGATGGCTCGGCGTCGTCGGGAGCCGCGACCGTCGAGAGGAGCTCGACGCGCGCATCACGACGGCGCGCGCGGGGCTCACCCACGTGGAGCAGCGCCTCGATGCGCCGTGGGCTCCGCCGCGCGAGGCGGGCGAGCACCTCGTCGGGCACTACCAGGACCGGCTCCGCATGCTCGACGGCCTCGCGCACGTGGACGGCGCGAGCGACGCCGCCGAGGCGCCTTTCGACGCCGCAGCCGCGCGCGGAAGCCAGCGGCTCCGGCTCGAGGGCGTCGACGCGGAACGGCGCGAGCTCATCCGGTTACGGAACGAGGGCGCGATCGACGACGACGTGTTCCACCGGCTCGAGCGGGAGCTCGACCTCGAGGAGCAGCGGCCGTGAGCGTGAGCCCGCGCGCCGCTCGGACCAGGCGTTCGCAGCGGGCCGGGGAGGCCGCCGCCCTACGCCGACCCGGCGTGACGGGCATCCGCGCCCGGCGCCGCGACGAGGGGTTCCAAGGGCAGCTCCACGGTGAACGTCGCCCCGCCGCCCGGCTCGCTCGCGACCCGCAACGTCCCGCCGTGCGCCTCGACGATCCGGCGCGAGATGTAGAGCCCGAGCCCGAGCCCGCCGTAGTTCCGGGTCGACACCGCGCGCTCGAATCGATCGAAGATGCGGGCCTGCTCGGCGAGATCGACGCCGATCCCGTGATCCTGGACGACGAGCGTCGCCCGCCCACCCACCCCGAACACGACGATCTCGACGGGCTTGCCTGCCCCGAACTTCAGGGCGTTGGAGAGCAAGCTCGCCACCACCCGCTCGAGGCGCGCGCGATCCCAGCGCCCCGTGACGGGCGTCGTAGCGACCGAAACCGGGGACGCCGCGCGCGCGCGCTCGGGTTCGAGCCGATCGAGCACGTGGTGAACGAGCTCGCCGAGCTCGACGGCGCCACGATCGAGCTCGACCCGATCCGCCTGGACGCGGGAGACGTCGAGCAGGTCCATGACGAGCCGGTTGAGGCGCTCACCTTGCCGCGCGGCGCGCCGTGCCCACGTGCGCGCTGCCGCGTAGTCGGTCGCGCTCGCTGCGCGCTCGAGCCCTGCGAGCGACAGGCCGAGGGTCGTCACCGGCGTGCGCAGCTCGTGCGACGCCACGACGAGGAAGTCGTCGCGGATGCGCACCGCGCGCTGGGCGTCGCGGTAGAGCCGCGCGTTGTCGATGCCGATCGCGGCGCGGTGCGCCATCTCCTGCGCGAGCTCGAGATCGGCGCGGGTGTAGCGGCGCGGATGGCGCGAGCACATCGTGAGCGCGCCGAGGGTGACCGATCGCGCGACGAGCGGGACGATGAGGAAGCTGCGCGCCCCGAGCTCCCGCACGAGGGCCACGTGCCGGTCGTCCTCGCAGTACGTCCTCAGGACGTCGTCGGCGACGTTCGTGGCCAGGAGCGGCTCGCCGCTTCGCAGGCACCGCGCGGACGGGTGCGGCGAGTCCCACCTCGGCGGGTACCGATCCTTCAGCTCGTCCACGAGCACCTGCTTCGCCGGGTCCGCGACGGCCCCCGCGATGCGGGCGATGCCTGCGCTCTCCACGACGTCGATGACGCACCAGTCGGCGAGCGATCGGACGCAGAGCGCTCCGAGACGCCGGAGCGTCGCCTCGTAGTCGAGGGTCTCCGCGAGCAGCGCAGCCGTCTCTGCGAGGAATCGCTGCGAGCCCACCTCGCGCGCGAGGAGGTGCTCGCGCTCGCGGTGATAGTCGATCACCCGGTGAAGCTCGGCCGGGGGGACGTTGAGGCGCGCGAGCAGCCGCGCGTACGCGCTCGAGATCGCGCGCGACTCGCCCGGGCTCGCGAGCCCGCCGCGTGCGATCGCCGCGTGCGCCGCCGCCACCCCGATGGTCGCCGCGAGGGCGGTCTCCACCTCCGCCTGCAGCGCCGCGAGCTGGAGCGCGGACAGCCCCTTCACGCGCTCGGCGCCGATCCGGTCCAGGCACTCGTCCGCGAGTCGCTCGGCGTCCTCCGCCGAATGGTACGCGGCGAACAGCCCGACGACGCGCGCTCTCTTGGCGGACGTGTCGGCGAGTCGTCCGTGGGGACCTGCCGCGAGCATCGGCCGGACCGCCGGCGCGAGCGCCTGGACGAGGCGCTCCGCCCGCGCCTGCTCCTCGGCCGGCGCGGGGAGGAAGATCGACCCGAGCACGAACGCGACACCGCTCGACGACAGGATCCACAGGACCGCGTGCGGGATCCGGTCGAGGCTCGCGATCCCGAACAGCGCCTCGGGGCGGAGGGCGGCGATCGCCCACGGCCCGTCTGCGAGCAGACCCTGGGGCAGCCACCCTGCGCGGCAGGCGACCGGAACGAGGAGCGTGTAGACCCACGCGAGGAGGCCTGCAACGACCGCCCCGAGCGCGCCCGCCTTGCTCGCGCGCTTCCAGTAGAGGCCCGCGAGGATGGCCGGCGCGATGACCAGCACGGCCGCGTGTGCGATGAGCCCCATCGACACGATCGCGTCCTGAGAGCCGAGGGCCCGCTCGTACCCGAACGCCGCGACCACGACGAGCGACGCGACGGCCCAGCGCACCGGGAGGAGGTGCCGCCGCAGCGACGCGAGCGGCGGGACCGCGGCGAACAACGGGAGCAGGAGGTGATTCGAGACCATCGTCGCAATGGTCATCGTCTCGCAGATCACCATCGCCATCCCCGCGGAGAACCCGCCCAGGAAGACGAGCCAGGCCAGGACGCGTGCGCCGTTCGCGAGCGGCAGCGCGAGCACGAAGGTGTCCGCCCCGCTCGCCGGGAGCCCCAGCACGAGCCCGCCCAGCGCGACCGGCAGCACGAAGAGGTTGATCGCGACGAGGTACAGGGGGAACACCCACGCTGCCGTCCGGACGTGCTCCTCGTCCGGGCACTCGACCACCGCGAGGTGGAACTGGCGCGGGAGGAACACGGACGCGAGCGCGGCCTGGAGACCGATGGCGAGCCAGGTCCCGACGTTTCCGTTGTGCCCGAGGAGACCTGGCAAGACGCCCGCGCGTTCGGCGCGGCGGAAGACGTCCCCGAAGCCGTGGAACAGGCCGAACGTGACGAAGGCCCCCACCGCGACGAACCCGGCGAGCTTCACGATCCCCTCGGCGGCGAGGGTCGCGACGATTCCGGGGTGCCGCTCGACCGGGCTCAGCCGCCGGATGCCGAAGAAGATCGTGAAGACGATCATCAGCAGGACGAACGGCGGGCCGACGCGGGCGGCGATGGCCGCGGAGGACGGGTCGCGGCCGGCAAGGACGGCGGTCGTCGCGAGCATCGCCTTCAGCTGGAGCGCCAGGTACGGGAGGACGGCCACGAACAGCGTGAACGTCGCGATCGCGCCGAGGGTCTGCGAACGGCCGTACCTCAGCGAGAGCAGGTCGACGACGCTCGTCACCCGCTGCGCATTCTTGATACGCACCATCTTCCTGAGGACGCCTCCCCCAGAGCGCGGCCCCGAACGTCGGCCCCAGGTAGACGGCGAGGAACAGCAGGCCGGTGGACGTCGCGTACCCGACGCTGCCGTAGTACGTCCAGGTCGTGCAGTACGTGGAAAGCGACAGCGCGTAGACGAGCGGGCTTCGTCCGAACCGGCGCGCGCGCCCCTTCCGCCGCTGCGCCCATGCCGCCAGGCCGAACAGGACGGCGAGATACGCCGTGACCGCGGCGAGGATGGGCCCGAGCTCAGCCACGGTGCGACGAGGCGCTTTCGCGAGGAGGCCTGCGCGCCCACGAGATCCCCGCGAGCGCAGCGACGAACGCGAGCCACAGCGCGAAGAGGTAGACGCTCGTCGCGGCGAATCCGCCCGGCTGCGAGCGCACGAAGGGCCACGCCGCGAGCAAGCCGGCGACGAGGAGGAGCGCGACGGGAAATGCCGGGTCGCCGAGCGCGCGGCGCAGCCGGCCGAAACCGGCCGCTTGGTGCGGGTCGTGACCGCGGTGGGCCATGCGCTCGCGTTCGCGGCGGCGCGACGCCGAGGAGCCAGCGTACGGCCGCGAGTCGCGGAACCTACCCGGGATGTACGTTCGGGCCTAGGTACAGGCAGGTTGGCGACCGCAGGGGGCCCGCTCGCCCCCTCGGCCGATGTGCGCCGTTCACCCACCTGAGCTCGGCTGCGCTGCCGAGCGCAGGCCCCCGACGGGGCATGCTAACGTCCGTGCATGTTCGCGCCTGGCCGGCTGCTGCTCGCGCTCTCCGCTCTCCTCGTAGCGCCGGACCTCGCCGCCGCCGCACCGACTGCGACCCGATCGCAGACCTCAGGGGCGAGCCTTCCTTCGGCCCCACCCCGCAGTGCGGGCGCAGCGCCGCTCACCACCGGCGCGCCTGCGGCGACCACGCCGGCATCCCCGGGTCCGGGCGCGGCTCCTGCTCCGACCGCGAAGACCAGGACGCCCGACAAGAAGCGGAGCCGGATCGCCGTCCTCGAGGTGAAGGCGCTCCAGGGGGTCTCGGAGGGGAGCGCCGCCGTGATCACGGAGATGGTCGCGACCGAGATCGCGAACCTGCGCAAGTACGACGTCGTCTCGCGCGCCGACATCCAGACGATGCTCGGCTTCCAGCTGCAGAAGAAGATGCTCGGGTGCGCGGAGGACACCGCCTGCATGGCCGAGATCGGCGGCGCGCTCGGCGCCGACTACATCCTCTCCGGCCAGGTGAGCGAGTTCGGCAAGCGCTACCGGCTCGCCCTCACGCTCCAGGACGTGAAGAAGGGGAAGGTCGTCTCGCGGCTCGGGGCGTTCTGCGACCGGAGCGAGGAAGCCCTCGCCGTCGCGACCCAGCAGGCGGTGACGAACATCTTCCGCGAGCTGGAGTGGGGTGGTGAGCTGCCGCCGCCGCCCATCGGGAAGCCGATCGCCTCGGGTGCGCCCGCCGCCGCTCGGCCCTCGCGCTGCGCGTCGCCGGGCTGGTGGCGGGTGGGGTCGGGATCGCGGGCCTCGCTCGCGGGCGGGACGTTCGACTACCTCGGTTACCAGGCCCACCAGCAGGAGAAGAGCGCCGCCGCCGCGGGCGACGCGGCCGGCTACGACCGGGCACGGGCCGACGTCTCGAGCCGCGCGTCGATGGCGAAGATCCTGTACGCGGGCGGCGCGCTCTCCGCCGGAACCGGCCTGGTCCTCTACCTGACGGGTGGTTCCCGGTCCGCCTCGCCCGTGGCGGTCGACGTGCGGCCGTTGCCAGGGGGCGGACTCGCCCTCGTCTCGGGGAGCTTCCCATGAGCCATCGCGCGTCCGCGGCGCTCCTCGCGCTCGCCCTCTCCGGCTGCTTCCTCACCTACGACGCGAACGACGTGGACCGCCCGCCGGCGACGGCGGCGCCCGGCACCCTCTCGCTCGGCGAGGCGTGCCTCCTCGACGACGAGTGCGGCTCGGGCGCCTGCGCGCCGGAGGGGATCTGCTGCAACCGGGCCTGCTCGGGAGAGTGCGAGGCCTGCAACGGCGTCGGCACCGGCGCGGCGGCGGGGACCTGCGGGGTTCTCTCGGCGGGCCTGCAACCGCACTCGCCACACGGCGCCTGCACCACCGACGGCAGCGCCTGCGGCGGCTCCTGCAACGGCGCGCTCGCGACGTGTGCCTACTCGCTCGGGCAGTGCCGCAACCAGACCTGCACCGGGTCCACGCAAGAGAACGCCACGTCGTGCGACGGCGCCGGTCATTGCCCGGCGGCGAGCACCACCGCCCTGCGCCCCGTACACGTGCGGCGGCATCGGCTGCCGGAACAGCTGCGTCCTCGACACCGCCTGCTCCGCCGGGAACTGGTGCGACTCGGGGGACTGCGTCCCGAAGACGGCGACGGGCGGCTCCTGCACGGCAGGGAACGAGTGCCAGACCTCCGTCTGCTCGCCGGACGGCAAGTGCTGCGACCGGGCCTGCACCGGACAGTGCGAGGCGTGCAACGGCGTGAACACCGGCGCCGCGGCGGGAACCTGCGCCACCATCACCGCCGGGAACCAGCCGCAGCCGGGCCACGCCGCCTGTGCGTGGGATGGGACTGGCGCATGCCAGGGCTCCTGCAACGGGGCGCTCGCGGCCGCCTGCGAGTACCCGACGGCGCAGTGCCGGGCCGCCTCCTGCTCCGCGGGATCGCAGACCGCCGCGGCGAGCTGCAGCGGCGGGAGCTGCCCGGCGGCGGTCACCCAGGCCTGCACGCCGTTCGTCTGCGGCGCCAACGCCTGCAAGACGAGCTGCACGACGGACGTCGACTGCATCACGGGCGATTACTGCAGCGCTCCGAGCTGCGTCGCGAAGAAGTCGCCCGGCGCGAGCTGCGGGAGCGGCAACGAGTGCACGACCGACCACTGCGTGGACGGCGTCTGCTGCAACAGCCCGCTCGCTTCGTGCGGAGGCTGCAGCGCCTGCAACGTCGCCGGGAAGGAAGGCACGTGCTGGCCCGTTCCGGCGGGGTCGGATCCGCACGATGCCTGCACGCTGGCGAGCTGCCAGACGACCTGCAACGGCTCGGGCGCTTGCGGCACCGTCAGCGCGGCGGAGTTCCAGGTCTGCGCGAGCGCGAGCTGCGTGAACGTGGACGGCCCGCCGAACACGTTCGGCCGGCCGATCGGCACCACCGCGAGCGCCGCGCGGTGCGGCGGAACCCAGGTCTGCCCCGGCCTGATCTCGCCATCGAGCTGCGGCACCTTCACCTGCTCCGGCGACTCCTGCACGACGGTCTGCACGAGCAACGACGCGTGCATCTCCAACACGCTGTGCGTCGGCGGGGCGTGCCAGTACTGCAGCACGGACGCCGACTGCGGCGCCGGCGCCCCGATCTGCAACGGCGGGTACTGCCAGTGCGCCGACTCGACCTGCGATTCGACTTGCGGGGGCGCCACGGATTGCAGCTCGGGTGGATGGGGAGATGCGTGCACCGGGGGTTACTCGGAGTGCACGTGTACGCCGGGGGTCACGAAGTGCAATGGCCGCGGGCCCCGGTGCGTGGGTACCGCGCCCAGCGGGTGGTGCGGCCAGTGTGGTTCCGCGAGCTACCTGACCTGCCTCGTCGGTCAGCTCTGCACGACCGCCGACACGTCGGGCGTGTGCAAGGTCGCCCCCGCCTTCCATTGCGTGTCGGGGACTGACTGCGCGAGCGACACCTGCACGGACGGCTTCTGCACCAAGCTTGCGGCGGGACGACCCTGCTCGCACGACAGCGACTGCGCGAACGGCGCCTGCAACCCCTCGTGGCTCTGCGACTGAGGCAGGGACGGATCGCTCACCGAGCGGCGCGCTCGCGGGGCGCCGTCAAGGGGAGCGACCCCTCTCGCTCGCGCGCGGGCTCGAGGGCTCCCGCGTAGAGGCCGTCCAGGATGGGCCGGTGGCGCGCCTCGATGACCTTGCGCCTCAGCTTGTGCGAGGGGGTGACCTCGCCCGCCGCCTCGCTGAACTCGGCGGGCAGGATCGCGAACCGCTTCAGCGTCGCGAACCGCGGGAGGCGCAGGTTCATCCCGTCCACCGCCTCCTGCACGAGCGTCTTCACCTGCTCGTGCCGGGCGAGCTCCTCCGGCGGGAGCCCCGCGAGGCCCCGTGGGGCGGCCCAGGCGCGGAGCGGCGCCGGGTCGAGGGTGACGAGCGCGGTGACGTACGGGCGCAGGTCGCCGTGGACGAGCACCTGCGAGAGCTGCGGGCAGAGCACCTTGAGCCTGCCCTCGAGCTCCTGCGGCGCCACGAACTTCCCGCCCGCCGTCTTGATGAGGTCCTTCTTGCGATCGCAGATCGAGAGGTGCCCGTCGGCGTCGATCCGTCCGATGTCGCCGGTGTGCAGCCACCCCGCCGCGTCGAGCGTGTCCAGCGTCGCCTCGGGCTGCCGGTGATACGCGCGCATCACCCACGGTCCGCGGAGCAGGACCTCGCCGTCCTCGGCGAGCCGCACCTCGATCCCCGGCAGCGCCGGGCCGACCGTACCGGGCCGCACCTGCCACGGCAGGTTCACGTGGGTCGCGGCGGAGGTCTCGGTGAGGCCGTAGCCCTCCAGGATCGCGACGCCGGCCGCGGAGAAGAAGTCGTGCGACCTCGGGCGCGAGCGGCGCCGAACCGGAGATGAAGAGCCGCAGGCGCCCGCCGAACAGCGCGCGGATCTTGCGGAGCACGAGCCGATCGGCCAGCGCGCGCTGCACCCCGAGGAGGAGCCCGGGGCGTCGCCCCTCGCGCTCGAGGCGGACCCCGGCGAGGCCGACGCGGAGCGCCCAGCCGAGGAGCGCGCTGCGCAGCGCGCCGCCCGCGCGCGCCCGCTCGAGCACCGCCGCGCGGATCTTCTCGAAGATGCGAGGCACCCCGCAGACGAAGGTGGGGCGGATCGCGAGGAGGTTCTGCGAGAGCCGCTCCAGCCGCCCGTCGATCGCGGTCGGGAACCCCACCCGGAGCTGCAGGGTGATCATCATCTTGCCGAACGAGTGGGCGAACGGCAGGCAGAAGAGCTGCAGCGCGTCGTCGTGATCGACGACTCCGCTCTCCTCCAGCGCCGCCGACTGCGAGAGCCAGCAGGCGTGGGTGAGCTCCACCCCCTTCGGCTTCCCGGTCGTCCCCGAGGTGTAGATGAGCGTCGCGAGCGCGGACGGCTCGATCGCCTGCACGAGGTCGTCGAACCGCCCCGGCTGCGTCGCGTGGACGACGTGCCCGCGGCTCTGGAGGGCGGTCCAGGTGATCACCCATCCGTCGTCGCTCGGGGTGCCGTCGAACACGACGACGTGGCGCAGGAGGGGGAGCGCGTCCCGGCGCGCCGCGAGCCGGGCGGCCTGCGCGTCGTCCTCGACGAAGCAGACCCGCGCGCCGGAGTCGGACAGGACGTGGGCGCACTCCTCCGCGGTGGAGGACGGGTAGATCGTCGTCGTCGCGCCGCCCGCGCAGAGGACGCCCAGATCCGCGAGCACCCACTCGAGCCGGCTCGAGGAGAGGATCGCGCACCGCTCCTCGGCGCGGAGCCCGAGCGCGACGAGGCCGAGCGCGACCGCGCGGACGTCGAGCCGGGCCTCGCTCCAGGTGATGCTCGACCACCCGCCGTGGGCCGGGAAGACGTACGCCTCCTCCCCCGGCGAGGCCCGCACCCGTTGCAGGAAGAGCGCCGGAACGGAGCGCGCCTCGGGAAACGCGGCGAGGCCGGCACCGAGGGTTCTCGCCTGCCACTCCGGGCTCTTCACGCTCTTCACGCCGCCTCCCCGGCGGGGCGCGCATCGCACGCCGCCGCCACGATCTCGGCCACGTCGAGGACCTGGACCCGATCCTCGCGACCGGTCTCCGCGATCCCGTCCTTCAGCATCGTGAGGCAGAACGGGCACCCCACCGCGACGATCCCGCCCGCCTCCCCCAGGACCGAGGCGGCCTCGTCCACCCGGTGCTGGTTCACCCGCGCGCCGAGCTTCTCCTCGAGCCACATCCGTCCGCCGCCCGCGCCGCAGCAGAACCCGGTGCGCCCGCTGCGCGGCATCTCGGTCACCTCGACGCCCGCGGCGGCGAGCGCAGCCCGCGGCGCGGCGACCTCCCCGGCGTGCCGCGCGAGGTAGCAGGGGTCGTGGAGCGTCACCCGCGCGCGCTCCAGGCCCGCGGCGGCCCCGGGCCGGAGCCGCCCCTCGGCGACCAGGCGCGCGATGAGCTGGGTGTGGTGCACCACCTCGTAGTGGCCGCCGAACTGCGGCAGCTCGTGCTGGATGGCGTTCAGGCAGTGGGGGCACTGCGTGATGACCTTCTTCACGCCGTACCGGTTCATCGTCTCCACGTTCGCCGTCGCCTGCTGCTGGAAGAGGTACTCGTTTCCGAGCCTGCGCGCGGCGTCGCCGGTGCAGGTCTCCTCCTCCCCCAGGATCGCGAAGGAGACCTTCGCCTCGCGGAGGATCCGGACGATCGCGCGGGAGACCTTCTTCTGCCGATCGTCATAGGAGCCCGCGCAGCCGACGAAGAAGAGGTACTCGAACTCGCCGCCGTCCGAGGCGCGCGGGAGGTCGAGGTCGGCGCACCAGTCGGCGCGCTTGTTCGACCCGATGCCCCACGGGTTCCCCTGCGTCTCGAGGTTCCGGAACACCCGGCCCGCCTCGTCGGGCATCGCGGACTCCTCGAGCACCTGCTGGCGCCGCAGATCGACGATCCGGGGGAGGTTCTCGATGAAGACCGGGCACGCGGTCTCGCACCAGCCGCAGGTGGTGCAGGCCCAGAGCGTGTCCTTCGAGATCACCTCGCCGACGAGCGGGGGCAGCGCGACGTTCCCACCTCCGCGCGCTGCCGCCCCCGAGGCCCACGCCAGCCGGCTGAGCGCTGGCGCCTCGGCGACGAGGTGGTGCTTCAGGGCCCCGTTGACCTGCTTGCTGGAGAGCGGCTTGCCGGTGACGTGCGCGGGGCAGCTCGTCTGGCACCGGCCGCACTCGGTGCAGCTGTAGACGTCGAGCCCCTCCTTCCAGGAGAGATCGGCGATGCTCCGCGCCCCGAACGTCGCTCCCTCCGACTCGAGGTCGAGCTTCCGGAGCGCCGACGACGCGGGCGGGAGCGAGCGGAGGAAGACGTTCGGCAGCGCGGTGAGGACGTGGAAGTGCTTTCCGAAAGGCAGGAAGCAGAGGAAGGCGAGGACGAGGGCGAGGTGGAGCCAGTAGCTCGCGCGTCCCAGCGCGGAGGCGGCCCCGGCGTGGTCGAAGGCGAGCTCCGTCACCATCAGGCCGAGGATGAGCGCGAGCACGAGCGTCCCCTCCCACGACCGCGTCAGCCGCGCCGGTCTCGTGACGACCCGCCGCCAGAGGAACCCGAGCGCGGCGAGCGCCGCCGCCCAGACCACGACGTCCTTGAGGTGCAGGTAGCCCCGGCCGACCGCGGAGTCCGGCGAAAGGCCGGGGAGGTGATAGCCGAGGTCGAAGCCCACCCCGAAGAGCGTGACGGTGCGCAGCGCCAGCACGAGGAACGCCGCGAACAGCAGCACGTGCAGGAGCCCGGGGACGAGCTCCTCGCGATCGAGCAGCCGCCGCTGGCCGAAGCCGAAGCGGAGCAGGCCTCCGAGCCGCTCGCGCAGGCGGTCGCGCCGCTCGTCGCGCCGGAGCGCAGCGAGCGGCAGGAGCCGCCGCGCGAGCGTGACCGCGAAGAAGCCGAGGCCGGCGGTGAGGAGGAGCGCCGTGACGAGCGGGTTCATCGGGGGCTGGACTAGAGCGGGCTGCGCTCGAGGGCGAGGGTCGCGCCGCGCCAGGCGGCGCTTCGCCTCGAGGAGGCCCCGGCGTCGAATCTGCTGAAGCGCCGGATCCCTCCGAGCAACAGGGTGAGGGTGTCGCCCTCGGCCACGTAGCACGCGGCGCGGCGCGCGGCGGTGGCCACCTTCTCGACCGCCGCGAAGGCGTGGACCTTCACCGCGGCGCGCACGACCGCGCGGCGCTCCTCGGACAGGGCCGGGGAGATCTTCTCGGCCCGCAGCGCGGCGCTCTCCATCGCGAAGATCTGGATCGCGACGTCGGCGAGCGCGATCAGCACCTCCTGCTCGTCCTTGATCTGCTCGCGGTACTTCTGGACCGCGGCGCCCGCGACGACCAGGAACACCTTCTTGAGGCCGGCGAGGGTCGCCTTCTCGGCCGCGTACGGATCGCCCGGGTCGAGCTCGTCGAGCGACGGCGTCATCATCGCCTCCGTCGCCTTCATGATCTCGGCCTGCAGCGGCAGCTCGCCCTTCATCGCCCGCCGCAGGAGGGTGCCCGGGGATGAGGAGCCGGTTGATCTCGTTCGTCCCCTCGAAGATCCGGTTGATGCGCTCGTCGCGGTAGTACCGCTCGGCCTTGTACTCCTGCGTGAAGCCGTAGCCGCCGTGGATCTGCACGACGTCGTCCACCACGTCGGCGAGCACCTCGCTGCAGTAGACCTTCGCGATCGCGCACTCGATCGAGTACTCCTCGATCGCGAGCTGGTACTCCTCGTAGTAGCGCGGCGCGGCCTTCGAGAGCGTCGCCAGCCGGTCGTCGATCATCCCGGCGAGCCGGAAGATCAGCGACTCCGCCGCGAACAGGTCGGCGACCCGGTCGGCGAGCTTCTCGCGCAGCGCGCCGAAGCTCGAGATCGGGACGCCGAACTGCTTGCGCAGGTTGGCGTAGGCCGCGCCCTCGGCGAGCGCCGCGCGCGCGGCGCCGTTCACGTTCGCGCCGAGCTTGAAGCGCCCGACGTTGAGCACGTTGAAGGCGATCTTGTGCCCCTTGCCGATCTCGCCGAGGACGTTCTCGACCGGCACCTTCGCCGCCTCCAGGATCACCGAGGTGGTCGAGGAGCCCTTGATGCCGAGCTTCTTCTCCTCGGGGCCGATGGTGACGCCCTCGAACGAGCGCTCGACGAGGAACGCGGTGAAGTGCTTGCCGGTCGATCTTGGCGAAGACCGTGAACAGGTCGGCGAAGCCGCCGTTCGTGATGAACTGCTTCGTCCCGTCGAGCAGGTAGTGCTTGCCGTCCGCCGAGAGCGTGGCGGTGGTGGTCCCGCCGAGCGCGTCCGAGCCCGCGCCCGGCTCGGTGAGGCAGTACGCGGCGCTCCACTCGCCCGAGGCGATCTTCGGGAGGTAGCGCGCCTTCTGGGCGTCGGTCCCGTAGTAGACGAGCGGCAGCGTGCCGATCCCGGTGTGCGCCGAGAACGAGACCGCGAAGGCGCCGGCCGCGCCCATCCGGTCCGCGGCGAGGACGCTCGTCACCTTGTCGAGCTCGAGGCCGCCGTACTCCTGCGGCACGTCGATCATGAGCAGGCCGGCGTCGCCCGCCTTGCGCATCAGGGAGCGGGCGAGCCCCGCCTCCTGGTGCTCGAGCCGCTCGTACACCGGCAGCACCTCGTCCTTCACGAACGAGGCGGTGGTGTCGGCGATCTGCCGCTGCTCGTCGCTCAGGTCCTCGGGGGTGAAGACGTCGTCCTTCGTCGACGAGGTGACGAGGTACTCCGCGCCCTTCAAGAGCTTGCTGGCCATGCGATGTGCCTCCTGCTGCGTTGCCGTCGTGCTGCGTGCTGACACGTGAGCGGAGAGATCAGCTGCGCTCGAACACCGCGGCCGCGCCCATTCCGCCGCCGATGCACATCGAGACGACCCCGTACCGGCCCCCGGTCCGCCGGAGCTCGCCGAGCAGCGTGGCGGTGAGCTTCGTGCCCGTGCAGCCGAGCGGGTGCCCGAGCGCGATCGCGCCGCCGAGCGGGTTCACGCGCGCGGGGTCGAGGTCGAGGGCGCGGAGCACCGCGAGCGACTGGGCGGCGAAGGCCTCGTTCAGCTCCCATGCGGCGACGTCGCCCTTCGCGAGGCCCGCTCGCTTCAGCGCGGCGGGGATGGCCTCCACCGGGCCGATCCCCATCAGCTCGGGCGCCACGCCCTTCACCGCGAACGAGACGAAGCGGGCGAGCGGGGTCCGGCCGGTCCGCGCGAGGAAGGCCTCCGACACGACCAGCACCGCCGCGGCGCCGTCGGTCATCTGGGAGGAGTTCCCGGCGGTCACCGTCCCGTCGAGCTTGAACGCCGGCTTCAGCCTGGCGAGCCCCTCCACCGTCGTGTCGCGGCGGACGCACTCGTCCGCGGCGAGCGTCTCGATCCGCTTGCAGAGCTTGCCGTCCACGAGCCCCGCGCTCTCGACGGTGACCGGCACGAGCTCCTCGCCGAACTTGCCCGCCTCCTGCGCCGCAGCGGCGCGGCGGTGGCTCTCGGCGGCGAAGGCGTCCTGGTCCGCGCGAGACACCTCGTGCTTCCGAGCGACCAGCTCGGCGGTGATCCCCATCGACGCGTACGCCTCGGGCCACGCGCCGGCGAGCCCGGGGTTGGCGCTGAACTTCTGTCCGCCCATCGGGATGAGGCTCATCGACTCGGTGCCGCCCGCGATCAGGCAGTCCGCGGCGCCGGCCAGGATCCGCTCCGCCGCGGTCGCGATGGTCTGCAGGCCGGACGCGCAGAAGCGGTTCACCGTCTGTCCTGGCACCTCGTGCGGGAGCCCCGCCCTCATCGCCGCGACGCGGCCCACGTTCATCCCGGCCTCGCTCTCCGGGAAGGCGCAGCCGAGGAGGACGTCCTCGACCTCCAGCGGGTCGATCCCGGTCCGGTCGAGCAGCGCACGGATGGCGAGGGCGGCCAGGTCGTCGGGCCGGACGTCCTTCAGCTTCCCCTTCTTGGCCTTCCCGCCGGGGGTGCGAACGGCGGCGAGGACGTAGGCTGCGCTCATCGAGGCTCTCCGATGCGTCGGGTGCGGTGCGTGGTCTGGTGGGGCGGTGGGAGCCCGGCTCAGTTGCGGAGCGGCTTGCCCTTCTTCAGCATGTGCTGGACGCGCTCGAGGGTCTTCCGCTCGCCGCAGAGCTTCAGGAAGGCCTCGCGCTCGAGCTCGAGGAACCACTGCTCGGTGACGCGCGTCCCCCCCGGCACGTCACCGCCGGTGATCACGCCGGCGATGGTCCGGCCGAGCTTCTCCTCGTACTCGGTGATGAACCCGCCCACCCGCATGTTCCAGAGCTGGGTGGCGAGGCTCGCGGCGACGCTGCGGCCGGGCGCGGCGAGCTCGGTGGCGGGCCGCGAGGGGCGGTAGTTCACGGCGAGCGCGAGCACCTTCTGCTTGGCGTCGTGGATGAGGCGATCGGGGGCGAGGGTGACGGCGTCGCCGTGGCGCAGGAACCCGAGCGGACCGAGCTCCGCCGCCGAGGTCGAGACCTTCGCCGTCGCGATGGTCGTGAAGCTCGGGAAGATGAAGGGCGAGACGTCGGTCTCGAACTGCTCGGCCAGGCGGATGGCGCGCAGCGCCAGCTCCTTCGTGCCGCCGCCGGCCGGGAGGAGCCCGACGCCGATCTCGACGAGCCCCATGTACGTCTCGGCGAGCGGGTTCATCGCGTCCGCGTGCAGGCAGATCTCGCACCCGCCGCCGAGCGCGAGGCCGTGCGGCGCCGCGACGACCGGCACCCGGGAGTACTTCACCGCCATCATCGCCTGCTGGAAGGCGGAGACGGTGAGGCCCACGTCGTCCCAGGCGCCCTCGGCGACCGCGACGGCGAGGAGCGCCAGGTTCGCGCCGACCGAGAAGTTCCCGCCCTGGTTCGCGATGACGAGCCCCTGCCCCTCCGTCTCGGCCCGCCGGATCGCCTTGTGGAACATCGCCAGGGTGTCCCCGCCGATGGCGTTCATCTTCGAGTGGAACTCGAGGCAGAACACGCCGTCGCCGAGATCGAGCACGGACGCGCCGGCGTTCCGCTCCACCACCGCGCCCGCGCGCTCGAGCAGCGTCAGGTCCACCGCGTCGGACGGCGCCGGGACGTCGTGCCAGCCGCCCGCGACGACGTCGAGGTAGCGGCGGCGCCCGCCCTCCACCGCGTAGAAGCGCTCGATCGTCCGCAGCCGCTCCGGGACCGGCACCCCGTCCTCGTCGGCGCGCTTCACGAACGCGGCCACGCCGATGGCGTCGAGCATCTCGAACGGCCCGAGCTCCCAGCTGAAGCCCCACCGCATCGCGTGGTCCACGTTGACGACGTCGTCGGCGATCTCCGGGATCCGCACGAAGGCGTAGAGGAGGGTGTCGCGCAGGTTTCGCCAGGCGAGCTTCGCCGCCGCGTCGGATCCGGCGAGCACGGTCCGCAGCCGCTGCGCCGGATCGTCGATCCCCTTCGCCGCCTCGACCGAGGCGAACCGGGGGCGGCGCGCGGGCACGTACTCGCCGGTGCGGTGGTCGAGGAAGGCGGTCTCCGGCTGCTCACCCTTCGTCTTCCGGAAGAAGCCCTGCTTCGTCTTGTTGCCGAGCAGCCCTCGCGAGATCATCTCGGCGACGAAGGCGGGGAGCTTGAAGGTGTCGCGCTGCTCGTCGCCGGGCAGGAGGTCGTAGGAGTTCTTCGCCACGTGCGCGAGCGTGTCCACGCCGACGAGGTCCGCCGTCCGGAAGCACGCGCTCTTCGGCCGCGCCGTGGCGGGCCCCGCCACCGCGTCCACGTCCTCGACGGTGAGGTCGAGCTCGAGCATGTGGCGCATCGCGTTGCAGATCGCGAAGACGCCGATCCGGTTCGCGACGAAGTTCGGCGTGTCCTTCCCGTACACGATCCCCTTGCCGAGCCTCCGGCGCAGGAAGTCCGCGAGGCCGCGCGTCACCGCCGGATCGGTGTGGCGGCTCGAGACGAGCTCGAGCAGGCGCATGTAGCGGGGCGGGTTGAAGAAGTGGGTGACGAGGAACCGCGGGCGCAGCGCGGCGGGCAGCGCCTCGGCGAGCTCGTTCACCGAGAGGCCGGAGGTGTTGGTCGAGAGGATGGCGTCGGCGCGGAGGTGCGGGGCGACCTTCTCCCCGAGCAGCCGCTTCTTCACCTCCATGTTCTCGATCACCACCTCGACGACCCAGTCGCACTCGCGCAGTCGCGCGAGGTCGTCCTCGAGGTTCCCCACCTCGATCCGCTCGAGGTCCGCGGCGAGGTAGAGCGGCGAGGGCTTCATCTTCGCGAGCGCCGCCCGTCCCGTCGTCGCGATCCGGTTCCGCACCGCGGCGTCGTTCAGGGTGAGCCCCGCGGCCGCCTCCTCCGCCGTCGCCGCCGCCGGGACGATGTCGAGCAGGAGCACGCGGAGGCCGGCGTTCGCGAGGTGCGCGGCGATGGTGGCGCCCATCACACCGGACCCGAGCACCGCGACGCGATCGATCCGCGGGGTGATGGAGCGATCGCCTGCGGGAACGGGGTTCATCCGCGCCTCCGTGACTCGAGTCCTGCGCCGTGAGCGAGCGGCCGAGGGGCCGACTGCGATGCGTTCGAACGGGAGGCGCTTGTGCAACCGTCGGACCGCGACCGCCGCGATCGCGACCGCCCGACTCCAGAAAGCCGGGATGACAGGTGATCTCGCCGCGCGTCGACCGGAGGGCGCGCGCGCTCCGTCCGCCGGTGTCCCGGATTGGGACAGGTGTGTTATGGGACGCGGGACAGGGAGAGACGCGATGCCCGAGACGTCCGCTTGGCGCCCGGTGGTGTGGGCCTTCAGCACGAGCCGGCTCCGGAACGTCTTCGAGAGCGTCGCGCCACTCCTCGCCGACGTGGCCGAGGTCCGGGTGTTCGACCGCGGCTTCGAGGAGGCGCTCGAGACGGTTCGAGAGCTCCGGGGCGCGGGTGAGGTCGTGGACGCGCTCGTCGCCGCCGGCTCGAACGGCGCGTACCTGCGCGACCACGCGGACCTTCCGGTGGTCGTCGTGGGGGCCTCGACGGTGGACGCGCTCGGCGCCCTCGTCCAGGCCCGCAGGCTCTCCCCCCGCATCGGGGTGGTGAACTTCATCCGCGTGGTCCCCGGGATCGAGCAGGCCCGGGACATCCTCAACTTCGAGGAGATCGCGCAGCTCCCGTACGTCTCGCCGGAGGAGGCGCGCGCGCACGTCGCCGACCTCGCCGCCCGCGGCTTCGAGGTGATCGTCGGGCCGGGCCCCGTCTGCGAGATGGCGGAGCGGGCCGGGCTGAAGGCGGTGCTGCTCTACGGCCAGGACTCGCTCTCCATCACGGTCCGCCAGGCCGCCGACATCGCCCGCCTCGCGCGCGCCGAGGCGTCCCGCCGCGGTCACCTGCAGCGCGCGTTCGAGCAGCTCGAGGTCGCGGTCGCGTCGGTGGACGCGGACGAGCGGCTCGTCTCGATGAACCCGATGATGCAGCGGCTGCTCGGCGTCTCGGAGGCCGACGCGCTCGGCCGTCCGCTGTCGTCCTTCGCCCCGCAGCTCGGCCTCGACCGCGTGCTCGAGTCCGGCGCCGCCGAGCACGACAGCGTGGAGCGGCTCGGGAGCCACACGGTCGTGGCGAGCCGGATCCCCCTGCGCGAGCTGGGGGTCACGCGCGGCGCCCTGCTCGCCTGCCACGACGCCACGCTCGTGGAGCGGCTCGATCAGCGGCTCCGGTCCCGGCACCGCCCGCGCCGGTTCGAGGCGCGCTACTCGCTCGAGGGGATCGTCGGCGACTCGCCCGCCGTGCGCGGGGTGCGCGAGCTCGCCCGGGAGTACGCCCGCACCGACGCGACCGTGCTCATCACCGGCGAGAGCGGCACCGGCAAGGAGCTGTTCGCGCAGGGCATCCACGCGGCGAGCCGGCGCGCGAAGCACCCGTTCGTCGCGATCAACTGCGCCGCGTTCCCCGAGACGCTCCTCGAGTCCGAGCTGTTCGGTTACGAGGAGGGGGCCTTCACCGGCTCCCGCCGCGGCGGACGCCCGGGCCTCTTCGAGGCGGCGCACCTCGGGACGATCTTCCTCGACGAGATCGGCGATCTCTCGGTGACGCTCCAGACCCGGCTCCTCCGCGTGCTGCAGGAGCGCCAGGTGCTGCGCCTCGGCAGCAACGATCCGACGCCGGTGGACGTGCGGGTGGTGGCGGCGACGCACCGCGATCTGCGGCAGGCGATGGCCGCCGGCCAGTTCCGGACCGACCTCTACTTCAGGCTCCACATCCTGCCCCTGCACCTTCCCTCGCTGCGCGAGCGCCCCGGCGACGCGGCGGTGCTCGCCGCCGAGCTGCTGAAGCGCGCGCTGGCGCGCCACGGCGTCCCGGGGGCGCACGCGCGTGCGCTGGCGCTCATCCGCCCGCACCTCGACGCCTACGCGTGGCCCGGGAACGTCCGGGAGCTCGAGAACGTCGTCGAGCGGATGGCGCTGCTCTTCTCCGCGAGCGCGCCGCCGAAGGAGGGGTACGAGGCCCGGCTGCGCATCTTGTTGCCCGAGCTCCACGGGGGCGAGGTGTCGGCGCGGCCGGGGACGAGCGGGCGCGAGGCCCGCGAGCAGCGGGAGCTGGCGCAGCTCCGGAGCACGGTCGCGGAGTGCGACGGGAACGTCTCGGAGGCGGCGCGGCGGCTCGGGATCGGACGTTCCACCATCTACCGGAAGCTCGGCGACCGGCCGGCGTGATCGCGGACCGTTCGGGCGAGGTCCGTCACCCAGCGGCCGCGCCGGACGGCGTGATCACGGACCGTTCGCCCTGAGCCTGTCGAAGGGCGCGGTCCGTCAGCCAGCCGGCCGGGCCGGGCGTCCGTGGTGGCGCAGGGCAGCGCCACGCCGCTCACGCGATCGCGTACGCCAGCCGCACCGCGTCCTCGCCGTACTCCCGGACGAGCCGGCGCACCGCGAAGTGCGCGCGCGCGGTCACCTGGTAGTGGTCGATGAACAGCGCGTTCACCGCCGCACCGCCCGCCGCCCCGAGGATCGGGACGAGCTGCGCAGCCGCCTTGTCCGCCACGGAGACGCCGAAGCGCTGCCCGATCCGGGTGAGGAGGTGCACGAGCGCCGGCGCGGAACGCTCCGCCGTCGCCCCGGCCGCCTGGCGCGTCGCGACGTACTCCGCCGCCTGCGCGACCGCCCGCCCGAGCGCGGCCCGCATCGCGAAGTAGGCGGACTCGGCCGCATCGTCCGCGGGCGAGCGCGCCCCGTAAGCGAACACCGCGAGGCACTCGAGCCGCGTCCCGACGAGCGAGAGGTCCTCGCCCTGCGCGCGGGCGTGGTCGGCGATGGAGCGCAGCATCACGATGGTCGAGAGGGGCAGCTCGACGGCGAGCCCGGCGAGCCCCGCTGCGCCGCCGACCGCGCCCGTGATCACGACCGCCGTCCGGTGCAGCCAGTCCGCGGCGGCGCCGCCCCCCTGGTTGCCGGGCGCGAGGGTGTGCAGCGCGACGTCCAGCGCGGTCTCGAGCGCCGTGCGCGTCCCCTTCGAGAGCATCTGCCGGGCGCCTTCCGGCAGCCGCTTCACGAGCCCGTCCACCGGAGCGCCGAGCCGGTCGGCGAGGCGGATCGCGAGGCTCGGGTTCTCGAGGGCCTCCTTGGCGCGGGCGAGCTCGGCGAGGTCGCGGGGGGAGAGGTCGTCCATGTCGCGGAACGTCTGCATTCTCGGCCGCCGCGTCGACCTCCCCTGGCCGAGGAAGCGGGCGGTCTCCCGCCGCCTCGGCGTGCCGGCGACGGTTCGATTCATCGCGGCACGGCGCGCGCCGCCATCGCGGGGAGCAGCACCTCCTGGAATGCCCGGTCGTGCTCGAGCTGGAAGGACTCCTCGAACCCGCGTCCGGCGTTCTGCACGAGCATGCGCTTCGTGAAGCGGAGCGCCTCCGGCGGCGCCTCCACGATGCCGCGGGCGAGCTCGAGCGCACGCTCGAGGACGCGCCGCGGACCGTCGACGACCTCGCTCAGCAGCCCGATCCGGTGGGCGTCGGCGGCGTCGATGCGGCGTCGCGTGAGGCACAGGTCGCGGGCCATCCCCTCGCCGACGATCCACCGCAGCGGGGTCGCGAGCGGCGGGGCACCGAACTTCAGCTCCGGATGGCCGAAGGAAGCCTCGCGGCAGCCGATGCGGACGTCGCAGAGCGTCGCGAGATCGAAGCCGCCGCCCATGGCCGGCCCGTTCACCGCGGCCACGATGGGCTTCGGGAAGCTCCAGACGTCGCGGTGGTAGCGGGCCGAGGTCTCGAACAGCTCGGCGAAGCGCTCGGGGCGCTCGAACTCGTCGAGGTCGAACCCGGCGCTGAAGGCGGCGCCGTCCCCGCCGAGGACGACCGCCCCGATCGCCTCGTCCTCGCGCCAGGTCGCGAGGCAGTCCGAGATCTCGCGGCGCATCGCGATCGAGATCGCGTTGCGCTTGTCGGGCCGCGACAGCACGAGCGTGGCGACCCGGTCCAGATGCACATCTGCGCGAATCGTCTCGTACGGCATCGGGCCTCCTCTGGCGCTCTCGCCTGAAGCTCTGGAATCACCCTCGCCCGCTCACACCCTGCTCACGCCCCCCCCGCCGCTCGCCGCAATCGTGAACTCCCACGCGCACCAGACGTCGTCCGCGTGCGCGTCGGGAGGACAGGCGATGCAGCGGGTCCGGAGGCGCGGGTCGATGGTCTTCGCGAACTCGCCGTACTCGACGACGCCGACGCTCTTGCAGGGGAAGTCGGGCAGCCCCTTCCGCTTGCGCGCCGACTGGACGCGGCAGTCGCGCATCACGAACACCGCGCGCTCCGCGGTGACCTCCGTCGCCTCCTGCGTGTTGAGCCGCGCGTAGAGCCGGTGGTTCAGGCACTCGAGCAGGGCCGGGATCCCGCCGCCCGGCTTCATCCCGAGCCGCTCCATGATCCGCTTCGCCTCGACGACCGTGAACTTCTCCCACGCGGCCCGGTCGGCGGCGATCGCCTCGTCCATCCCGCGGACGCTCTCGACCGCCTGGAACCAGAGCCCGTCGTGGGCGAGCCAGTTCTTCGCGTCGTCGAGGGCGATGCGGACGAGCGCTTCCTTGTCGAGCGTGCGCAGGAACGCGCTCGCGGCGTCGTCGGGGTTCGGGCGCTCGGCCATCCGGGCTCTCCTCGTTGGGGGAGGCGCGACTCTACTCCGGCGAGCGCGCCGGCGCGAGCGGGAGCGGCGCGCGGCGGCCCATTCCGGAGTGGCAAAAAACGCCAGGCGCGCAGGGCGGAGCGGGCATCGCGCCCGCGCGCCTCGCCCGCATACCATCACCTCCGGCCGTTCGACCCTCTCCCCCGCCGAGGTGACACCATGTCGAGCTCGTTGCGATCGTTCCTGGAGGCCCGGGATCTCCTCCTCGCGCATCGGACCGACTACGACGCGGCGCGCCGGAGCTTCCGGTGGCCCGAGCTCACCGAGTTCAACTGGGCGCTCGACCACTTCGACGTCATGGCGAAGGGGAACGAGCGCCCCGCCCTGTGGGTCGTCGACGAGGGCAAGGGCGAGGTGAAGCTCTCCTTCGCCGAGATGTCCCGGCGGTCGAGCCAGGTCGCGAACTTCCTGCGCGCCCAGGGCGTCCGCCGCGGCGACGCCGTCCTCATGATGCTCGGCAACGTCGTGCCGCTCTGGGAGGTGATGCTCGGCTGCATGAAGCTCGGCGCGGTCATCATCCCCGCGACGACGCTCCTCAACACCGAGGACCTGCGCGACCGCTTCGAGCGCGGCGGCGTCCGGCACGTCATCGTCGGGGACGCCGACGCCGCCAAGTTCGACGCGCTCCCGGGCGACTACGGGCGGATCGTGGTCGGGAAGGACCGGCCGGGCTGGACGAACATCGAGCTCGCGCGCGCCGCCTCCGCGGACTTCACGCCGGACGCGCCGACGAAGGCGACCGACCCGCTCCTCCTCTACTTCACCTCCGGCACGACCGCGAAGCCGAAGCTCGTCTCGCACACGCACCAGAGCTACCCGGCCGGCCACCTGTCCACGATGTACTGGATCGGGCTCATGCCGGGCGACGTGCACTTCAACATCAGCTCGCCCGGCTGGGCGAAGCACGCCTGGAGCAACGTGTTCGCGCCCTGGAACGCCGGCGCGACCGTGTTCATCTACAACTACGCGCGCTTCAACGCGAAGGCGGCGCTCGACGTCATCACCCGCTGCGGCGTCACCTCGCTGTGCGCCCCGCCCACCGTGTGGCGCATCCTCATCCAGGAGGACCTCGCCTCCTACCCGGTGAAGCTCCGCGAGCTCGTCGGCGCGGGAGAGCCGCTCAACCCCGAGGTGATCGAGCAGGTGAAGAAGGCCTGGGGGATCACGATTCGCGACGGCTACGGCCAGACCGAGACGACCTGCCAGGTGGGGAACTCGCCGGGGCAGAAGGTGAAGCCGGGCTCGATGGGCCGGCCGATGCCGGGCTACCAGGTGGCGCTCCTCGGCGACGACGAGAAGCCCGCGCCCGAGGGGGAGATCTGCCTCTCCCTCCAGCCGCGGCCGCTCGGCCTCATGGCGGGCTACAAGGACGACCCGGAGAAGACCGCCTACCTCATGCGGAGCGGCCACTACCACTGCGGCGACGTCGCGTCGGTCGACGAGGAGGGCTACCTCACCTACGTCGGCCGGATGGACGACGTCTTCAAGTCGTCCGACTACCGGATCAGCCCGTTCGAGCTCGAGAGCGCGCTCATCGAGCACGAGGCGGTCGCCGAGGCGGCGGTGGTGCCGAGCCCCGATCCCCGCCGGCTCACCGTCCCGAAGGCGTTCCTCGTGCTGCGCGACGGGTTCACCCCGAGCCGGGAGCTCGCGGTCTCGATCTTCAAGCACATCCGCGCGACCCTCGCCCCCTACAAGCGCATCCGCCTCATCGAGTTCGCCGAGCTCCCGAAGACCATCTCCGGGAAGATCCGCCGCACCGAGCTCTCCCGCCTCGAGAAGCAGAAGCGCCAGGGCCCCGGCCGCGGCGACGGCGAGTTCTTCGAGGACGACTTCCCCGAGCTGAAGGGCTAGCGCGAAGGCGCGAGGATCCCCATGACCCCCCCGACCACCGAGCTCGTGCCCGTCCCGGACGATCGGCCGAAGCACAAGGTCCGCATCGTCAGCGCCGCGGCGCTGTTCGACGGGCACGACGCGGCGATCAACATCGTCCGGCGGATCCTGATGGACCGGGGGGCCGAGGTCATCCACCTCGGCCACAACCGCTCGGTGGACGACGTCGTCACCGCCGCCTTGCAGGAGGACGCGCAGGGCATCGCGGTCAGCTCCTACCAGGGCGGTCACCTCGAGTACTTCAAGTACATGATCGACTCGCTCCGGGAGCGCGGGGGCGAGGACATCCAGGTGTTCGGCGGCGGCGGCGGCGTGGTCGTCCCGGCGGAGATCCGGGAGCTGCAGGCGTACGGCGTCGCGCGGATCTACACCCCCGAGGACGGCCAGCGGATGGGGCTCGAGGGGATGATCGGCGAGATCGTGCAGCGCTGCGACGTCGACCCCGCCGTCCGCGCTCCGAAGGCGCTCGAGGAGCTCACCGGGCACGGCGACGCGGCCTGGCGCGCGCTCGCGCGGCTCGTCTCGGCGCTCGAGAACGGCACCGCGGACGCGAAGCTCGTGATGGCCCTCCACGCGCAGTCGCGGACCCGCAAGGTGCCCGTCGTCGGCGTCACCGGCACCGGCGGGGCCGGCAAGTCGAGCCTCACCGACGAGCTCATCCGCCGGCTGCGCCTCGACCAGGAGGACGCGCTCCGGATCGCGGTCATCAGCATCGACCCGTCGCGGCGCAAGAGCGGCGGCGCCCTCCTCGGCGACCGCATCCGCATGAACGCGATCGCGCCCTGGGCGCGCGGGCCGCGCGTCTACTTCCGCAGCCTCGCCACCCGCGACACCGGGCACGAGGTCAGCCGGGCGCTCCCCGACGTCGTCGCCGCCGCCAAGGTCGCCGGCTTCGACCTCATCGTCGTCGAGACGCCCGGGATCGGCCAGGGCGACGCCGCCATCGTGCCGCTCGTCGACGTGCCGCTCTACGTGATGACGCCGGAGTTCGGCGCTGCGAGCCAGCTCGAGAAGATCGACATGCTCGACTTCGCCGAGTTCGTCGCGATCAACAAGTTCGACCGGCGCGGCGCCGCCGACGCGCTGCGCGACGTCGCGAAGCAGGTGCAGCGCAACCGCGGCGCCTTCGGCCAGCCGCTCGACGCGATGCCGGTCTTCGGCACCACCGCGAGCCGGTTCAACGACGACGGCGTGACCGCGCTCTACCAGGCCCTCAAGGCGCGGCTGCGCGAGGCCGGCCTGCCGGTGCGGGACGGGCGGCTCCCCGCCGTCCAGACCCGGCACAGCACGAGCCAGACCCCGCTCGTCCCCGGCGCGCGCGTGCGCTACCTCGCCGAGATCGCCGAGGCGGTGCGCTCGTACGAGCGCCGGGCCGTGGAGCAGGCGCGGCTCGCGCGGGAGCTGCAGCAGCTCCGCGCGACCGAGGCGATGCTCCTCGCCGCGACCCCGGACCGATCGGCGCCGTCCGAGGCGATCGCGCCGCTCGTCGCGCAGCGCGAGGCGCGGCTCGATCCGGGCGCGCGCACGCTGCTCGCCTCCTGGCCCGCGCTGCAGAAGGCCTACGCCGGCGACGAGTACGTCGTGAAGGTCCGCGACCGGGAGGTGCGCACCCGCATCGTCCACACCTCGCTCTCGGGCACGAAGATCCGCAAGGTCGTGCTGCCCCGGTACGAGGACGACGGCGAGAAGGTGAAGTGGCTCCTGCTCGAGAACGTGCCGGGCTCGTTCCCGTACACGGCGGGTACCTTCGCGTTCAAGCGCGAGGGCGAGGATCCGACCCGGATGTTCGCCGGCGAGGGCGACGCGTTCCGGACGAACCGGCGCTTCAAGCTCGTCTCGGCGGGCTTGCCCGCGAAGCGGCTCTCCACCGCCTTCGACTCGGTGACGCTCTACGGGTGCGATCCCGACCCGCGCCCGGACATCTACGGGAAGATCGGGAACTCCGGCGTCAGCATCGCGACCCTCGACGACCTCAAGGTCCTGTACTCGGGGTTCGACCTCTGCGACCCGGCGACGTCGGTCAGCATGACCATCAACGGCCCCGCGCCGGCGGTCCTCGCGATGTTCATGAACGCCGCGATCGACCAGCAGCTCGAGAAGTTCGCGGCCGAGAAGAACCGGGCGCCGACCGAGGCGGAGGCGGCGACCGTCCGGGCGTGCGCGCTCGCGACGGTGCGCGGCACGGTCCAGGCCGACATCCTGAAGGAGGACCAGGGCCAGAACACCTGCATCTTCTCCACCGACTTCAGCCTGAAGGTGATGGGGGACATCGCCGAGTACTTCGTGAAGCACCAGGTGCGCAACTTCTACTCGGTGAGCATCAGCGGCTACCACATCGCCGAGGCCGGCGCGAACCCCATCTCCCAGCTCGCGTTCACGCTCGCGAACGGCTTCACGTTCGTCGAGGCCTACCTCGCGCGCGGCATGAGCATCGACGACTTCGCGCCGAACCTGAGCTTCTTCTTCTCGAACGGGATGGACCCCGAGTACACGGTCCTCGGCCGCGTCGCGCGCCGCATCTGGGCGGTGGCGATGCGCGACCGGTACGGCGCGAACGAGCGCAGCCAGAAGCTCAAGTACCACGTGCAGACGTCCGGGCGGTCGCTCCACGCGCAGGAGATCGCCTTCAACGACATCCGCACCACCCTGCAGGCGCTCGTCGCCGTCTACGACAACTGCAACTCGCTCCACACGAACGCCTACGACGAGGCGATCACGACGCCGACCGAGGAGAGCGTGCGGCGCGCGATGGCGATCCAGCTCATCATCAACAGGGAGTGGGGCCTCGCCAAGAACGAGAACCCGAACCAGGGCGCGTTCGTCATCGACGAGCTGACCGAGCTCGTCGAGGAGGCGGTGCTGACGGAGTTCGAGAAGCTCGCCGACCGCGGCGGGGTGCTCGGCGCCATGGAGACGGGCTACCAGCGGAGCCGGATCCAGGAGGAGAGCATGCACTACGAGATGCTCAAGCACACCGGCGAGTACCCGATCGTCGGCGTGAACACCTTCCGCAGCCCGCACGGCGATCCGGTCCCGGACCACATCGAGCTCGCGCGCTCCACCGAGGAGGAGAAGCGCTCCCAGCTCGAGCGCCTCCGGGCCTTCCAGGAGCGGCACGCGAGCGAGGCGCCGCTCCTCCTGCGGCGGCTCGAGCAGGCGGTCATCGAGAACCGGAACGTGTTCGAGGTGCTGATGGACGCGGTGCGGGTATGCTCGCTCGGGCAGATCACGGGCGCGCTCTTCGAGGTGGGTGGGCAGTACCGGCGCAACATGTAGCGGGGCCTCTCAGCCTCGCCGCCGCATTCGACGACGACGCCGCGCGCGTCAGGAGAACGACCATGAGGGATTACGCCGCCCCCCTTCGCGACATGCAGTTCGTGCTGCGCGAGCTCGCGCCCATCGACGAGATCGCGAAGCTCCCCGGCTGCGGGGACGTCACGCTCGAGGTCGCCGAGGCGATCCTGAAGGAGGCGGGCAAGTTCGCCGCGGGCGTGCTGTCGCCGCTCAATCCCGTCGGCGACCGCGAGGGCTCCCGGCTGAAGGACGGCGAGGTCGTCACCCCGACCGGCTGGCGCGACGCCTATCGCCAGTTCGTCGAGGGCGGCTGGAACGCGCTCTCGGTCGACCCGGCGCACGGCGGGCAGGGCGTCCCGCGGCTCGTCTCCGCGCTCGTCGAGGAGATGTGGAACTCGGCGAACGTCTCCTTCGGGCTCTGCCCCATGCTCACCCGCGGCGCGATCGAGTCACTCGAGCTCAAGGGCTCCGAGGAGCTCAAGCAGCGGTACCTGCCGAAGCTCACCAGCGGCGAGTGGGCCGGCACGATGGTGCTGACCGAGCCGCAGGCGGGCTCCGATCTCTCCGCGGTGCGCACCCGCGCCGTGAAGCAGGCCGACGGCAGCTACCGGCTCGAGGGGCAGAAGATCTTCATCACCTACGGCGAGCACGACCTCGCCCCGAACATCGTCCACCTCGTCCTCGCCCGGACCCCGGACGCGCCCGAGGGCGTGAAGGGCATCTCGCTCTTCGTCGTGCCGAAGATGCTCGTGAACGCCGACGGGAGCCTCGGCGCGCGGAACGACGTCCGCTGCGTGTCGCTCGAGCACAAGCTCGGCATCCACGCGAGCCCGACCGCGGTGCTCGCGTTCGGAGACAAGGAGGGCGCCGTCGGCTGGCTCGTCGGCGAGGAGAACCGCGGCCTCGAGTACATGTTCATCACCATGAACGCGGCGCGGTACTCGGTCGGCCTCGAGGGCATCGGCATCGCCGAGCGCGCCTACCAGGCCGCCGTCGCCTACGCGCGCGAGCGGACCCAGGGTCCCGAGCTCGGCACGCGGAACAAGGAGAAGGTGCCGATCCTCCGCCACCCCGACGTGAAGCGCATGCTGCTCCTCATGAAGTCGCGCATCGAGGCGATGCGCGCGATCGCGTGCGTCACCGCCGCGGCGGTGGACACCGCCCGCTGCCACCCCGACGCCGACCGGCGCGCCCGGAGCCAGGCGTTCGTCGAGCTCATGATCCCGATCGTGAAGGCCTGGTGCACGGACAACGCGTTCGACATCGCCTCGCTCGGCATCCAGGTCCACGGCGGCATGGGCTTCATCGAGGAGACCGGCGCCGCGCAGTTCCTCCGCGACGCCCGCATCACCTCGATCTACGAGGGGACGAACGGGATCCAGGCCGCGGACCTCATCGGACGCAAGGTCGCCCGCGACGGCGGCGAGGTGATCCGCCGCGTCATCGCCGAGATGCGCGACGTCGAGGGGCAGCTCGAGCAGGAGAAGTCCGAGACGCTCTCCGCGATCGCCGCGCGGCTGCGCGACGGGATCGCCGCGCTGGAGCAGGCGGTCCAGTTCGTGGTGGCGACGTACGCCCCCGACATCCGCAGGGCGTCGGTCGGGGCGGTCCCTTTCCTCGAGCTCTTCGGCACGGTGGCCGGCGGCTGGCAGTCGGCGCGCGCGGCGCTCATCGCCCACCGGCGGCTCGCGGCGGGCGGGGGCGAGGCCGGCTTCTACCGCGCGAAGCTCGCCACCGCGCGCTTCTACGCCGACCACGTGCTGGTGCGCGCGCAGGGGCTCGCCCGGACGGTGGTGGCGGGCGCGGACGGCGTCCTCGCGATGGAGGACGAGCAGCTCTGACGGTCAGCGCGGCGGCGTGGCCGGCCGGGACGGCGGCCCGCCCGGCGGCGGCACCGGGCCGAGCTCGGCGCGCCGGCGGTACTCGCCGGGCTGCACCCCGCTCCAGCGCTTGAACGCGCGGTGGAACGCGCTCGTCTCCTGGAACCCGAGCGCGCTCGCGATGTCGGCGACGCTGAGGCGCGTCCCGCACAGGTGGTGCACGGCCGCGTCGTGGCGCAGCTCGTCCTTGACGCCCTGGTAGCTCGTCCCCTCCGCCTCGAGCCGGCGGCGGAGCGTCGTCGGCCCGACCCGGAACTCCCGCGCCACCTCCTCGAGGCGGGGCCAGCCGGCGGACCCGATCGACCCGCGCAGCCGGCGGCGCACCCGCGCGGTCCAGCTGTCCTCGTCCTTGTACTTGAGGAACACCGACCGCGGGGCGGTGCGCAGGAACTTCTTCAGCGTCGCCTCGTCCTGGATGACCGGGGTCGCGAGCTGCGCGCTGTCGAAGTGGATCGCGGTGCGCTCGGCGTCGAAGCGCAGCCGCTGCGAGTACATGAGGGTGTACTCCTGCGCGTGCGGCGGCTTCGGGTGGGCGAACTCCGCGAGCGTCAGCGGGATCCGCCGTCCCGCGAGCCAGCACATCGTCCCGTGGACCATGTTGAGGAACGTCTCGTCCGCGAAGCGCCGCGCCGGGGCGGCCTCGATCCGGTTCGTCAGCCGGATGGCGGCGTCCCGCCCCTCGACGTGCAGCTCTCCGCTCACGTCGTCGAGGATGGCGGCGAACCCCCTGAGGAGGCGCCGCAGCGCCCGCTCGAGGTTCCCCCCGTGCAGCACGGCGTGGCACACGAGCGCGAAGCTCCCGCACTTCATCCGCCGCCGGTCGAGCCCGAAGAACTCGTCGTCGAGCTCGAGCGCCACCGCGAGCCACAGGGCGGAGAACGAGTCGGCGGGCACCCGAGCGTTCGCCGCCCCGACGAGCTCCGCGGGGATGCCGCTCGCGGCGAGGACCCGGGCGCGCGCGTCGTCGGCGAGCCCCGCGACCGCGGCGGCGACGAAGTGCATCGAGACGGTGTGCTTTTCCAGGGCTTTCACGGGGCTCGGGCCGGGATCCTACTGCGGGGGCTCGCCGACTGGCAAAAAGCGCCAGGGATCCCGGCGGCTGCGGGCATCGCCGCGGCGCGGCGCGGGCGTCTAGAGTCGCCTCCGGCGCGCCCCGGGACGAAGTGCCCGTGGCCCACACCGGCGGAGATGACATGGCGCTCAAGATGCTCGTGACGGCGAAGCGGGTCGAGGACCCCGAGTCGAAGATCCGGGTGAAGCCGGACGGCTCCGGGATCGTGACCGACGGGGTGAACTACAAGCTGAACCCCTTCGACGAGATCGCGGTCGAGGAGGCGCTGCGCCTTCGCGAGAAGCACGGCGGCGAGGTCGTCGTCGCCTCGATCGGCGGGGACCGCTCGGTGACCGAGCTCCGCGCCGCGCTCGCGATGGGCGCCGACCGCGGCATCCTCGTGAAGCACGACGGGCCGCTCGATCCGGTGGTGGTCTCCGCGATCCTCGCCAAGCTCTACGAGGCGGAGAAGCCCGACCTCGTCATCCTCGGCAAGCAGTCGATCGACGACGATCAGAACCAGGCGGGCCAGTACCTCGCCGAGCGGCTCGGGCTCCCGCAGGGGACGTTCGCCTCCAAGACGGAGAGCCTCGAGAGCGAGGCGGAGCAGAAGAAGGAGCCGGGCCTGAAGCTCACCGCCGACGGGAAGGCGATCGCCGTCGTGCGCGAGGTGGACGGCGGGG
This sequence comes from uncultured delta proteobacterium, assembly GCA_963736795.1. Taxonomy (GTDB): domain Bacteria; phylum Myxococcota; class Myxococcia; order Myxococcales; family Anaeromyxobacteraceae; genus Anaeromyxobacter. Next base: position 640,253 of record CAVTRF010000016.1, read on the forward strand.
TCGAGACGCTCGAGCTCACGCTGCCCGCGGTCGTCACGACGGACCTGCGGCTCAACAAGCCGCGCTTCGCGTCGCTGCCCGGGATCATGAAGGCGAAGAAGAAGGAGGTGAAGGAGATCCCGGCGGCGTCGCTCGGGGTGGACCTCACCCCGAGGGTCGTCGTGAAGCGGCTCGCCGAGCCGCCCGCGCGCAAGGGCGGCGTGAAGGTGGCGGACGTGGAAGAGCTCTGGAAGAAGCTTCACGAAGAGGCGAAGGCGCTGTAGCCCCCCCTCGGGCCGAACGGGAGATCCCATGGCGAACGTCCTCGTCGTCGCGGAGCAGCACGCTGGCAGCCTCAGGAAGGCGACGCTCCACGCCCTCACCGCCGGGCGCGAGGTGGCGCGGCGGACCGGCGGAAAGGTCGCGGTCGCGCTCCTCGGCGGCGGCGTCACGCCCCTCGCGGCCGAGCTCGCCCTGTACGGCGCGGACGTGCACGTCGCAGACGCGCCCGTCCTGAAGGATGCGCTCGCCGAGGCGTGGGCGCCGGTGGTCGCGGAGATCGCCAGGGCGACGGGCGCGACCTACGTGGGCGCCGCCGCGACCGCGCTCGGCAAGGACCTCCTCCCGCGCGTCGCGGCGCGGCTCGGCGCCGGCATGGCGACCGAGGTGCTCGGGTTCGGCGGCGAGGCCGCCCAGGTCACCTTCATGCGCCCGATGTGGGCCGGGAACGTGCTGGCCGAGGTGGAGATCGCGACGCCCGTGAAGGTCTTCACGGTGCGCACGACGGAGTTCGCCGCCGCCGGGAAGGAAGGCCAGGGCGAGATCAAGCAGGTGACGGTGTCGGTGGACGCCGCCGCGCTCAAGACCCGCCACGCCGGGTTCAAGGAGGTGAAGAGCGAGCGCCCCGAGCTCACCGAGGCGCGCGTCATCGTCGCGGGCGGACGCGGGACGAAGGGCGACTTCAAGCCGGTCGAGGCGCTCGCGGACGCGCTCGGCGCGGCGGTCGGGGCGACCCGAGCGGCGGTGGACGCGGGCTGGGTCCCGAACGACTGGCAGGTCGGCCAGACCGGGAAGATCGTCGCGCCCGACCTCTACGTCGCGGCCGGGATCTCCGGCGCGATCCAGCACCTCGCCGGGATGAAGGGGTCGAAGGTGATCGTGGCGGTGAACAAGGACGCGGAGGCGCCGATCTTCCAGATCGCCGACTACGGCCTCGTCGGCGACCTGTTCAAGGCGCTCCCGGAGCTCCTCGCGAAGGTGAAGTGAGCCGCGCCGGCGCGTCCTCCGCGCCGCGCTAGCGGGGCGGGGGGCCGCCCGCGAGCCTCTTCTCGATCGAGAAGACGTCGCCGCCGTCCGGATCGCGGTGGAAGGTGAAGCCGAGCCGCGCGAGCACCGAGCGCACCTTCGTGTTGTCCGCGAGCACCTCGCCTCCCATCCGTACGATGCCGCGCGCGCGCGCCGCCTCGAGGAGCATCTCGAGCAGCCGCCCGCCGATGCCCTTGCCCTGCCACTCGTCGGCGACGACGACCGAGATGTGCGCGCTCTCGGGGTCTGCCTTGACGTAGCGCGCGACCGCGATCTGCGTCTCCTTGCCCCCGCGCTCGACGAGCCCGACGAGCGCGAGCTCCCGGTCGTAGTCGATCTGGGTGAAGCGGATGAGCATCTCCCGGGTGAGCTCCTTCACCCCGGTCATGAAGCGGAAGTGGCGTGCGTTGTCCGAGAGGTTGCGCACGAAGCTCGCCTCCATCTCCGCGTCCTCGGGACGGATCGGGCGCACCGTGACGGTCTCCCCGCCGGGGAGCTCCCACCGCGCCCCGATGTCGCTCGGGTAGGGATGGATCGCCATGTGCCCGTAGCGGCCGTCCTCGGGCGCGGGCGGCGCGATCCTCACCCGCGCGCCGGCTGCGTACACCTCGCTCCCTGCGACGACGAGCGGCGAGATCTCGAGCTCCCGGATCTCCGGCAGCTCGCTCACCACCTCGGAGAGCGCCCAGAGCGTGCGCTCGAAGGCGGCGACCTCCGGCGCCGTCATCCCGCCGCCCGCGGTGAACACCGGCGCGATGCGGCTCGTCCGCACGAGCGTCTGGATGATGGCGGTGTTGAGCGGCGGGAGCGTCACGACCGGCTCGCCGGCGAGGCCGGCGGCCGTCCCCCGCCCGAAGCGGAGGACGGGTCCGAACGCGGGATCGCGCGCGACCCCCACGTACAGCTCGGTCCCCCGCACCCGCTGCCCGGCGGCGTTTCGATCGCGCACGCCGATCGCGGCGAGGAGCCGCTGCAGCTCCGCGGTCGTGAGCTCGTGCCGGCCTTTCGCGAGGGCGCCGCGGACGACGTCGCGCGCGCGCGCGAGCTGGGGCTCCGCGTCGGGAGCGAGCGGGCCCGGCACCTGCCGGAGCAGCCGCTGGTTCCGCGCGTAGCTCGCGAGCAGCCCGAACGCCTCCACCGCGCTCTCCGGCGAGCTGACCTCCGGGATGCCGGCCTCGACGAAGCGCGCCTGGGCGCTCCGGACGAGCTCGCCGCCCATCCAGCAGGCGACGATCGGCTTCGCGCTCGTGCGGCTCGCCGCCACGACCGCCTCCGCGCTCCCGGCCGGATCGGCGAGCGCGTGCGGCGCGAGCATCGCGAGCACCGCGTCCACGTTCGGATCGGCGAGGCACAGCTCCACCGCCGCCCGGTAGCGCGCCGGGTCGGCGTCGCCGAGGAGGTCCACCGGGTTCGCGTGGGAGCCGACCGCCGGGAGCGCCCGGTCGAGCTTCGCCCGGGTCTCCTCCGCGAGCGGAGGGACGACCACGCCGAGGTCGGCGGCGCGATCCCCTGCGAGCACGCTCGGCCCGCGCGCGTTCGTCACGATCGCGAGCCGATTCCCGCTCACCTTGCGATGGGTCGCGAGGAGCCGGGCCGCCGCGAACATGCGCTCGATCGACGGAACGCGCACCGCACCGGTCCGGGCGAGGGCGGCGTCGAACGCGTCGTCGGACGCCGCGCCGGCGCCCGCCCCGTGCCGGCCCGCCTTCACCACCACCACCGGCTTGATCCGCGCTGCGAGCCGCAGCCCGCTCAGGAACGCGCGCGCGGAGCGGACCGTCTCGACGTACAGCAGGACGCTCTTCGTCTCCGGGTCGAGGGCGAGGTACTCGAGCACCTCGCCGAAGTCGACGTCGAGCGCGTCCCCGAGTGACACCACGCTCGAGAACCCGATCCGGTTCGCCGCCGCCCAGTCGAGCGCCGTCGCGCAGATCGCGCCGGACTGCGACACGAGGCCGAGCGAGCCCGGTATGACGCCGCCGGTCGTGAAGGTCGCGTCGAGCCGCGCGCCCGGGCGGATGATCCCGATGCTGTTCGGTCCGACGAGGCGCAACCCGCCGCGGGCCGCGTCGGCGAGGAGCGCGCGGGTCGCGGCCTCGTCCGCCTCCAGGGGCGGCGTCGCTCCGGAGGCACCGACCGCGAGCACCGCACCCGCCACCCCTCGCGCCGCGCACGCCCGCACGACGTCGGGCCGCTCCGCGGCGGCCGACGCGATCACGGCGAGATCGATCTCGCCCTCGGCCTCCGCGAGCGAGGCGCAGTACCGGACCCCCGGCAGGGGCTCGCCCGCGCCGGCGCCGATCGCGTGAACGGCGCCTGCGAACCCCCCGGCGACGACGTTCCGGAGGACGCGGCCGCCGACGGAGGCGCCGTCCCCGGCGCCGAAGATCGCGAGGGCGCGGGGGGCGAAGACGCGTTCGAAGGGGTGCGCTTCCACGGTTCGGGGCCGCCGCCTCACCTCCGGGGTGCGACGAACCGGCCAGTGCGCATCCTTATATCAGCCGGCGCGGCGCGCACCCCGCGGCATCTCGGCGCCGGGATCCACCGGGAATCGCCGGCCGCGGAAGCCCCGCGCGTCCGGCGCAAACGAGGATGCCCCGGGCGGACCCGGGGCATCCTCTCCTGGCTCGCTACAAGCCGGCCGCGGTGAGCGACGGCGGGCACCGGCGCTACACCGAGGATGGCGTCCGCGGGCTGGACTAGAAGACGTGGCACCTCGTGCAGTCGTAGCGCGTCACGTGCCTTTCGTGGCTGCTCGTGCCCTGCCACGTCTTGAGGCTGTGGCAGTCGTTACAGAGGTCGCTCGTCGGCTTCACGAGCGCCCTCGGCTCGCTCGTGTGGCAGTTGCTGCAGTTGCGGAGGAGCGAGCGGTGCCGGTCGTGCATGGACTCGAACGTCCCGCTCTCCTGGCTGTGACACAGCGTGCAGGCCTTCACCTTCGCCGGCCACACGTGATAGCCGAGCTTCCCGAAGTTCAGCATCAGCGTGTTGTCCGCGGTGTTGCCGCCGGAGGCGTGGCACGACGTGCACGTCGGAGCCTTCGCCTTCGGATCGACGCCGTGGCTGATGAGGAGCTCCGCGTCCACGTTCACGAGGGTGTAGCTGCCGGTCAGCCCCTGCTCCTGCATCCCCTTCTGCACGGCCTGGTCGAAGTCACCGGTCATGAACATCCACATGATCTCCGGTGGGACGATCTTGCCGCTCGAGTGCAACGGCATGACGCTGAAGTGCCTCTTCACCGGGACGATCTTGGACTTGCCGTCGAAGATCTTCCCGTTCGCCTTCGCCATCCGGTAGATGCCCGTCGCGTCGGGCGCGATCGTCTCGCCCACGTTGTAGACGTAGGACGTCCCGTCGAACCAGACGTACTCGGGCTTGACGTTCGCGAGCTTGATCTCCTCGCCCACGAAGCCGCCCTGCGCGTTGCAGAAAGGCGGGCTCCAGACCGGGATGGTCCAGTCGCGGGACATCTCGGTCGCGCCCCCCTTGCCGAAGGTGCGGATGTGGCACACCTGGCAGGCGACGCGCCCGGCCGCGTGCCGGTTCGTGACGGAGGAGGAGTGCGGCGCGGACGGGTGGCAGTTCTGGCAGGTGGGCTTCGCCGTCTCGGTCTCGCGCAGGTCGATGCCGCGCCCGCCGATCTTGTGGTTCACCGCCTTGTGGCAGCGGGTGCAGGCGAGGTTCGCTCCGGCCGCGGACATGTGGAAGTCCTGATCGACGGTCGGGTTCGCGCTGTTCAGGCCCATGTCGCCGCGCTTCGCCCAGTCGGACCCACCCGCCTTCGCGTGGCAGCGGAGGCAGGACTGCCGGGTCGGCCGGTGCACGGTGCGGGCGATGCTCACCATCGTCGCGCCGGGCGGCATCGTGGTGAAGTCGGCGGTCGTGACGTAGTCCCCATCCGGCTCGACGAGGCCGAAGTAGTAGGTCTTCGTCACCCCGAGGACGTTCGTCACCGTGACCCCGCTGTTCGGGTCCACGACGAACTTCCGCTGGTAGGTGTCGTTGTGGCACATCAGGCAGTCGACGTCGTTCGCGCTGGCCGCGTGCGGCGCGTTCCCGTCGGCGCGCACGTGGCAGTTGAAGCACGCGCCCTTGGAGGACATGGCGTAGGTGCAGAACGTGTTGATGCCGCCGATCGCCTTGCCGAGCGCTCTGCCGGCGCCGTTCGTCAGGTCAGGCGTCGGCCCCGACCACTTCATGTGAAGGCTGCCGAGCATGTCCTGGGCGGCGCTGGCGTGGCACGCGATGCAGGTCGAGGGACCGGCATAGGTGGTGATGTTCTGGTGGGCCGCGAGGGACGTCGTGCCACCGGTCCCGCCCGATCCGCCACTCGTGCCGGAGGTCGCGACGAGGAACGAGGCCAGCTGCGTCACGCTGTGCTCGCCGTCCCCGATCGCGCACTGGAACTTCCACGTCCCGGTCTGGGCGGTGGACGGGAGGGTGTAGTCGTAGGTCGCGGTGAGCTCGCTGAGCCTCATCGTGACGGCGTCGAGGAGGCGAGAGCCGGAGGCGTTCCAGAGCGTGAGCCGTCCGCTCGTGATCCGGTCGCGCCAGTCGCCGGTTGCGGTGCAGATGAGCCGGACCGGGGTTCCTACGACGCCCGGCTGCGGGTTGGTGGACATCATGATCGCCCGGTCGCCGGCCCGCGCGACCGCTGCCGACAGGAAGATCGCCATCGCGAGGGCGGCTCGCGTCGAGGCGGTACGAAGCGAAGGTGTGTTCAAGGGGTTTCCCTCTCCAGGGGTGGCGGGTGACGAGCGGCGGCGCCCGTGCGGCTCGGAGCGCCCGGGCGCGCCCAGAGCGCTGCGCGCGCGAACGCAGCCTGCGACCACGAGCCTCCGCCTCCGCGCGGTGCAGGGCGGCGCGCGCGGGCGGCGCGCACGGGTGCGAATCTCCGGATGGGGCGCCACCGCGGCCCGAGCCGCCCCGCGACGCCGCGGGTGCGACGCGGAAGGCGTCGCGCGGCTGGGGCGCGACCTCGTCGGTCGCCGCCCTCCGGCGCGCCTCGCTCTCGCGCTCTTGTCATGTCGCTGTACGACCGCTCGCTCATGGCGGGCAGCCAAGCAGCGGCCGTGCCACGGGGTCCAGACGCCCAAGACGCCGAGTGAAAACGCGCGTTCGAGGCGCACGCACTCGGCCGAATGGGGTGCGACTCGGAGTCTCAGTCCTCCCGTCGTTCCGAAGTGCTACTGGATGTTTCAGATCGTCGAGGGATGTTCCACCATGTCGAGACCGGGTCCGCGCTCGAACATCGCCGTCGCCCACGAGCGGCTCGCGAGCTTGCTCCGGCGGCTCGGCGGGCCCGCGACCGCGCTCGAGGCGCTCGCCGAGCGCGGCTCCGACGCCGTGTTCGTCGTGGACGCGGAGCGGAACATCGTCCTCTTCAACCGCCGCGCGGAGGCGCTCACCGGTTTCCCGCGGGCGGAGGTCCTCGGCCGCCACTGCCTCGCCGGGTTCAAGTGCCCGAGCTGTCTCGAGTCGTGCCGTGTCTTCGAGCACGGCCGCTCCGGCTCCGCGTCGATCGAGATCTTCCGCCGGGACGAGACGCTGCTCCGCGTGCGCAAGAGCGCGGTGGTGCTGCGCGATCGCTCGGAGGCGGTGATCGGGGCGCTGGAGGTCTTCCGACCCCGCGACGGGGCGGTCGAACGCGACGACGATCTCGCGGAGAGCGCGACGTGCGGCGGCGCCGGCTCGTGGGCGGGCGCCGCGTCGCTCATGGCGTCACTCGGGCGCGGGCTCGCGATCGTGGATCGCGACCTCAAGCTGTGCCGCGTCTCGCCGGCGCTCGCCGCGATGGCGGGGGTCGGGGTCGAGGAGCTCGAGGGGCGGAGCGCCGCTTCCCTGCTCGGCGACGAGCTCTTTGCGCCCGCGAGCGGCTTCTGGCGCGGCCTGCTCGCCGGGGAGCGGCGGGAGGGATGGCGGGCCACCATCGCACGAGGTGGAGCGGCCGTCCCCGTCTCCGTGACGGGGGCTCCGGTACCGCGCGAGACCGAGTGCGGGGGACCTCAGGGGGGCTCCCACGTGCTCGTCATCCGGCCCGAGTCGCCGGCGTGGGTCGGCGGTGACGCCGCCCTCCGCGGCGACTTCGAAGGGATGGTCGGGCGCTCCCCGGCGATGCGCCGCGTGTTCGGCCTCATCGACCAGCTCCGGGACAGCGACGCGACGGTCCTCATCACCGGCGAGAGCGGCACCGGGAAGGAGCTCGTCGCCCGCGCCATCCACGAGCGGTCCCCCCGCGCGCGACACCCGTTCCTCGCCGTGAACTGCGGGGCGCTCCCCGGCAACCTCCTCGACACCGAGCTGTTCGGGCACGTGCGCGGTGCGTTCACCGGCGCGGTCCGGGACAAGCCCGGCCGCTTCGAGCTGGTGGGCAGCGGGACGCTGTTCCTCGACGAGATCGGCGATCTCCCGCTCGAGCTCCAGGTGAAGCTGCTGCGCGTCCTCCAGGAGCGCCTGTACGAGCGCGTCGGGGACGTCCGCTCCCAGCCGTTCCAGGGTCGGGTCGTCGCCGCGACCCACCGGGATCTCGCGCGCGCCGTGCAGGAGGAGCGCTTCAGGGACGACCTCTTCTACCGCCTGAACGTGGTCCATCTGAAGTTGCCGCCGCTCCGGGATCGGCGGGAGGAGATCGAGCCGCTCGTCCGGAGCCTGCTCGAGAGCATCGGCCGGAGGCGATCGCGGGCGCTGCGAATCGCCGAGAGCGCGCTGCGGCCGCTGCTCGCGCACCCGTGGCCGGGCAACATCCGCCAGCTCGAGAACGCGCTCGAGTACGCGACGGCCGTGTGCGACGGCCAGACGATCCACGTCGAGGATCTCCCGCCGGAGATCACCGCCTGCCCGCCTGCCGCGGCGCTCGAGCTGCGCGCGCCCTCGCGGGCGCAGCGGGTCGTCGAGGTCCAGGAGCCGCCGCCGCCACCCGGACCGGCCGCCGGTCCATCGCCGTCCGCGGTCGGGGTGTTCCCGAGCGCGGACGACATCGTCACGGCGATCCGCGCGGCCCGCGGCCGCCGCGGCGCCGCTGCCGTCGCCCTCGGCGTCAGCCGCACGACGCTCTGGCGCCGGATGCGCGAGCTCGGACTCGGGTAAGAAGAGTCCGGCGAGGCGCCCGGCGCCCGGGCCGCTGTCGCAGCCCGCGCCCGGCGCCACATTGGTTCCGGTGGACACGCACGTTCACGACGACAGCCGGGGGCTCGCCCCGACGGGACCTCACGCCGCCCGGGAGGCGGTCCTCCGCAGGACGCTCGAGGCGCTCATGGGGATCGACGCCACGGACGTCCGGACGGCGCTCGGCCGCGCGAGCGACGTGGTCGCGGCAGCGCTCCGCGCGGACAAGGTGGACGTCTTCGTCCTCGAGCCCGAGGACGCGACCCTGGTCGCGCTCGGGACGTCCGCGACCCCGCTCGGCGACGAGCAGAAGGCGCTCGGGCTCGACCGCCTGCCGGTCGCGAACGGCGGGCGCACGGTCGCGGTCCATCGCACCGGCGCCGCGTTCCTCTCACGTGACCTGCGCGGCGACGACGACGAGCTGAGGGGCTCGTGGACGCGCTCGGGGTGCGCTCCCTCCTCCTCGCGCCCGTCGACGTCCCGGGCCGGCCGCGGGCGGTCCTCAGCGTCGCCTCCACCGCCGTCGACCGCTGGTCGGAGGACGATCTCGAGTTCACGCGCGCCGTCGCCTCGTGGATCGCGCAGGTGCTCCATCGCGCGCAGCTCGTCGAGGACCTGTCCGTTGCGTCTCGCGAGGAGGGGCGTCGGGCGGCCGCGAACGAGCTCGTGACGGTGCTCGCTCACGAGCTGCGCAACGTCCTGAGCCCGCTCCGGGGGAGGCTCGGCCTGCTCGAGGGACGCGCCAAGCGCGATGGCCGCGACGCCGACCGCCGCGACGTGGACCTCGCGACCCGCTCCCTCCGGCGGCTCACCCGCATGGTCGACGATCTGCTCGACATCGGGCGCATCGACGCGGGGCTGTTCGAGCTCGACCTCGAGCCCATCGACGTCCCGCCGCTCGTGCACGCCGTCGCCGAGGAGATGGAGGGGGCAGGGCACCGCATCGAGGTCCGGGCGCCGAACGAGCTCGTGATCGACGCCGACCGGCGGGTGCGGCACGTCGTCGAGAACCTCGTCGGAAACGCGGTGAAGCACGCCCCGCCCGGCGCGGCCGTCGACGTGGAGGTGCGGCGCGCGCGAGACGAGGGGGGGGACGTCGCGATCGTGAGCGTCTTCAACCCGGGCGAGGGGATCTCGCCCTCGCTCCTGCCGCACGTCTTCGATCGCTTCGCGCGCGGGCCGGGCTCCACCGGCCTCGGGCTCGGGCTGTACCTCGCGAGGGAGATCGCTCGCGCCCACGGCGGCGACGTCTCGGCCGACGCCGCGGCGGGACACGGCACGTCTTTCCACGTGCGGCTCCCGCTCGCGCCGCGGTAGCCCGCGCGCGCGCTGCTCACGCTGCGCCGACGATCCAGGCGCACGCCGCCACGAGCGCGCCGTCCTGCCCCGGCGCGCCGACGACCTGCACGCCGACCGGCAGCCCCGCCGGCCCGCGCGCCAGCGGCAGCGACGCGCACGGGGTCCCGAGGAGCGTCCAGATCCGGTCGAGGGCGGGGTCGCCGGTCGCGTCGAGCCCGAGCGGCGCCTCGCCGAGCGCGGCGGGCGTGAGGAGGGCGTCGTGGCGCGCGAAGATCGCCGCGAGCGCCGCGCGACAGCGGTCCGCCTGCGCGCGCGCAGCGGCCTCGCGCGCCGGCTCCACCGCGTCGCCCTCGGCGAGGAAGTCGAGCAGGACGCGGCCGAGGACCGGCGCGTGACGGGTCCGGAGCGGTCCGAGCGTTCGAGCCGCCTCCGCCGCCATGATCGTGCGCTGGGCGGCGGCGAGCCCGTCGAACCCGGGGCCGAGGTCCAGGTCCTCGACCGGCGCGCCCGCCCGCGCGAGCGCCCGGGCGGCCTCCTCGACGAGCGCGCGGGTCGAGGGCTCGGCCTGCGGCCACAGCTCGGTCCGGCAGAGCGCCAGGCGGGGCGGACCGCGGAGCGCCGGGACGGGCACCGGCGCGCCGGTGGCGGCGGCGAGGAGGAGCGGCACCGCGCCGACGTCCCGGACGAACAGGCCGAACGTGTCGAGGGACGGGGCGAACGGCGAGACGCCGCCCATCGGCACCGTGCCGAACGTGGGCTTGAAGCCGACGATGCCGCAGAACGAGGCCGGGCGGATGACGGAGCCCGCCGTCTGGCTGCCGACCGCGACCGGCGCGAGCCCCGCCGCGACCGCGGCGGCGGAGCCGCTCGAGGAGCCGCCGGGGGTGCGCGCCGGGTCGTGAGGGTTGCGCGTCTTCCCCGGCCGGAAGAACGCGAGCTCGGTCGTCACGGTCTTCCCGAGGACGACGGCGCCCGCCGCGCGCAGCCGCGCGATCACCTCGGCGTCCTTCGCCGGCCGGCGCCCCCGGAACGCTGCGGAGCCGCGCTCGGTCGGAAGGTCCGCCGTGTCGAAGATGTCCTTCACGGCGACCGGCAGCCCCGCGAGCGGGGGCTTCGGGTCGAGCCGGTCGATCACCCGGGCCGCCGCGAGCGCGGCGGCAGGGTCGAGGTGCTCGAACGCGCCGAGCGCGCCGTCCCGCGCGGCGATCCGGTCGAGGCACTCGGCGGTGAGCGCCTCGGAGGTGATCTCGCCGCGGGTGAGGCGGGCGACGGCCTCCGTCGCTGGGAGATCGGCGAGCGATCCGGTCATGTCGTCCTCACGCGCACGCGGGGGCGAAGCGGCCCCCTACCCCATGATGCGCGGCAACCCCAGTGACGGACAGATCGGGCGGAGAGGCGAGCCCCGATCCGCTTCGGCCCGGCCGCACGAGCGGCTATCATGCCCCGCCCTCGCACTCCCCGCCCCCGAGAAACGCTCTTGCACGTCGTCCTCGCACTCGCCGCCTCGCTGACGATCACCGCCGGCGCGGCGGTGGCGCCGATCGCCTCCGCTCCGAAGCTCATCGCGCCGGAGCCTGCGCCGAGGTCGACGGCGAAGCCGCCCCCTCCCAGGCGCGCCGAGCCCCAACCCGGACCCGACGCGCCGAGACCTGCCACGACCGGCTCCTCGCCGTCGCTCGCCACCCCGGCCCGCGCGACCGCGAATCGGGCCCCGGCTCTCGCCCCGGCTCCTGCACCCACCCCCGCTCCGGCGGGCGACCCGGCGAACGGCCGGGCGGCCCTCGAGGAGGGGCTCCAGCTCGTCGAGCGGAAGTGCGCGAAGTGCCACGCCCTATCGCTCGCGATCGGATCCGAGCTGTCGCCCGGGCAGTGGAAGCTCCACATGAAGAGGATGGCGAACCGTCCCGGCGCCGCGATCAGCGAGGATCAGGCGAGGCTCATCCACGAGTTCCTGCAGGCCTGGTACGCCCAGCAACCCTGAGAGCGCCGGACGCGCGCAGGGCGGCCCCTCGCGTTGAGGTAGGGACGGGCCGCCCGCGGCGCCGATGGACTTCGGGGATTCCCTCGCGCGGAAGCGGCGTCAACGCACCCGGGAGGCGCGCGCGCCCCCCACCACCCCGGCGAGGTAGACGCCACCGAGGATGAGCGCGATGCCGACGAGGTGGAACGCGCGCGGGCGCTCGCCCAGGAAGGCGATGGCGAGGACCGACCCGAACGCGGGCATGAGGTGCAGGAACACCCCCGCCCGGCTCGCACCGACCCGGGCGACGCCCGCGTTCCAGAGCGCGTACGCCGCGACGGACGCGAAGAGCGCGACGTACGAGACCGACGCGACCGTGACCGCGTTCACCTCCACCCTTCGGCCGCGCGCGATCTCGAGCGCGTAGAAGGGCGAGATCCAGAGGACGCCGACGAGGACGAGCGCGGCGAGGAGCGCGAGCGGGTCCACCGCCTGCGGGCGGCGCGCGAGGAGGAGCGTGTAGATCGCCCAGGAGAGGACCGCCGCCAGCACCCACAGGTCCCCGGCGGAGAACGCGAGCGTCGAGAGCGCAGCGGGCGCGCCGCGCGCGAGGATGACGACGACACCGGCGAGCGACGCCGCGATCCCGGCGAGCTGCCGCGCCGAAGGTCGCCCGAGGCCGAGCGCGAACGAGATCGCCACGATGAACGCCGGGCAGGCCGACTGCAGGAGCAGCGCGTTCGTCGCGCTCGTGTCCTGCAGTCCGACGTACACGAGCATGTTGAAGTTGCCGACGCCGAGGATCCCGAGCGGCACGACCACCTTCCACGCCCTCGCGAGGATCCGCCACTGCGCGCGCAGCGGCCGCCGTGCGACGGCGAGGAGGATCGCGAGCGCGACCGTCCAGCGCCAGAACGCGAGGCCCAGCGGGGGGATCCGTCCGTGCACCGCGCGTCCGACGACGAAGTTCCCGGACCAGAAGAGCGCCGCGAGGACGAGGGAGAGGTACGGCCGCACGATCCGCCCCTCTCACCCGCGCCCGGGTGCCGCGAGCGCGGCGTGCACGCGCTCGAGCAGCTCCGGCCCGAGGAACGCCGCGCGCGGTGCGCGACCGCTGCCGCGAGCGGACGCCCCGAGGCGGCGACGACCAGGGCGCGGAGCGACGGCATCCGGGCGAGGGTATCACCGGGGCCTCTCGCCCGGGGCGCCGTCGCGTTCCCCGGGAGCGCCGCTCCTGCGTCCGCTAGACTCCCGCCGTGAGCACCTCGCCTCAGCTCCCTCACCCCTACGGCCCCGCGATCGCCCTCCCGGCCGCGCGTCGCGTCGCGGACGCCGCGCTCGCGCGGGCGCTCGAGCGCGGCTGGAACGTCGCCGTCGCGGTGGTCGATCCCGCCGGTGACCTCGTCTGCTTCGTCCGCAGCGACGAGGTGCAGCGCGGCTCGATCGAGGTCGCGATCGCGAAGGCGCGCTGCGCCGCCCGCTTCAAGCGGCCCACCCAGGCGTGGGAGGAGCGGCTCGGCGGCTCGCCCGCGATCCTGGCCCTGCCGGGCGTCCTGCCGCTCCAGGGAGGGCTGCCGCTCGTCGCGAACGACCGCGTCGTCGGCGCGGTGGGCGTCTCCGGCGCACTCCCCACCGAGGACACCGAGTGCGCCGAGGTGGCGAGCGCCGCGCTGTAGCCCTGCGGGCCGGAGTGACCTCGGCGGGCCTGGCCCCGGATGCAGCGACCCCGCGCGCTTTGCAGCCCTCGCCCTCGACGCCCACCTTTCCCGCCGTGGAGACGGACCACGAGGTACCCGACCTGGCCGCCGCGGGCGGCCCGGATTTCGCCGCGGTCGTCGAGCGCCTGCGCGCAGGGGGGCTCGCGCCGGGCAGCGCGTCGCCTGGAACGCTGGAACCGCTCCGGGCCGGCGACGTCGAGCCGTGGCCTGTGCCGGGCACGGCGCGTCACTCGGCCTTCCTCGCGCTCGGCGAGGAGGCGTTGCGGCGCGGCCTGGTCGCGAGCGCGATCGTCGCCGGCGGCGCAGGGACCCGGTTCGGCGCGGACGTGAAGGGGCTCGTCCCGGTGCTCGGCGGCCGCACCTTCCTCGACCTCAAGCTCGAGGACGCCCGGCAGGCCGGCGCCGCGGCGGGCGCGACGATCCCGATCGCGATCATGACCTCCTCGCTCACGCAGGAGGCGATCGCCGGGCGCGTCGAGGGCGAGCCCGACGTGCTCCTCTTCCGGCAGCGCTCGCTCCCGCGCCTCACGCCGGAGCTCGACCTCTTCCTCGACGAGCACGGCATCCCCTCGCTCGCGCCTGCGGGGCACGGGGACTTCTTCCGCGCGCTGCGCGAGAGCGGCGTCGGCGCGGCGCTCCGGGCCCGCGGTGCCCGGCTCGTCCTCTTCTCGAACGTGGACAACCTCGCCGCCACGCTCGACCCGGTCGTCGTCGGCGCGCACCTCGCCCTCGGGCGCGCGCTGACGGTCGAGGTGACGGCGCGCCGCTCGCCGTCGGGAGCGCTCGACGTGGGGGCCGCTCCGGTCCGGATCGGCGAGCGGGTGGCGCTCGTCGAGCAGGTCGACCCGGCGACCCACCCGCTCATCTCCACGAACAACCTCTGGTTCGACCTCGGGGCCGTGCTCTCGCGCGGGCTGCCGCTGCCGTGGCGGATTGCGCGCAAGACCGTCGCCGGTCGTCCCGCGCTGCAGCTCGAGCAGGTGACCGGCGAGGTGACCGCGCTCAGCCGGCCCGACGGGGAGCCGCTCCTGCCGAGCGCGTACCTCGAGGTGCCGCGCGACCCGCCCGCGAGCTCGCGGTTCGAGCCGGTGAAGGCGCGCGAGGATCTGGAGAAGGTGGCGGCGCGGCTGAGAGATCGGTTTTCGCACTGAAGCCGGACCCGAACGGGGACGGGTCGGCGTGTGGAGGCGCGGGGCAGGCGGCCCGGGCCGCCGCGACGGCTACCCCTCGGCCGCCGGCGGCGGGCGCGGCCGGCGCCGCCCCACCCGTCGCGCCGGCACGCCCGCCCAGATCTCGCCGGGCCCGACCCGGCTTCCTTTCGAGAGGACCGATCCCGCCGAGATCATCGCGCCGTCGCCGATGGTGCACCCCGGGAACACCACCGCCATGAGGCCGACCGTCACGCCGCGCCCGATGCGGACCGGGGCGGTGACGAGGTGCCCCCGCTCGGCCGAATGGCAGACGAGCGTCACGTCGCCGCCGATGACGGTGTCGTCGCCGATCTCGATGAGGTTCTGATCCGCCACCACCGCGGTGTTGATCTGGACGCGGCGCCCGATCCGCGCGCCCATCAGCCGGTGGTAGAGCGGGAGGAGCGGCGTCACCCGGACCCAGTTCACGAACGTGAAGCGGAGGACGAGGGTGAGCGCGTTGTAGCTTGCCCAGCGCCAGGCGCCCGTGGACAGGTACGGGAATCGCCCGACCGGCGTTCCGCGGGAGAGCGTCACCCAGCGCGCGATCGGCAGGAGGACCATGAGCGAGAGGCCGAACGCGAAGTAGCCCGCCGCCGCGGCGATCCCGAGCCCGACGGCGCGAAGCGCACCGTCCGCGGGCAGGCGCGCGGCCGCCCAGCCGACGAGGGCGATGGCCGGCGCGAGCGCGACGCCGCACAGGACGATCACCTCGGCGAAGAGGAGCAGCGTGAGCGCCGCCTGCAGCGGCGTCAGGAGCCGGGCCGCGAGGCCACGGTCGGGGGTCGTCATCGCGCCTCCTCGCCGGCGGAGGCCGGCAAGCGCATCTTGCCTTCGGACGCGGGCGGCGGCGACGGGCTATCGCACGCCGTGAACGACGCGGCGCTCGACGAGGCTCGCCCCGAGGTGGGAGCGGGTCGGCGCGCTCGTCCCTGCCGACCGAGCTCGGCGTAGGGCGAGACGCGCACGGGAAGCTAAGCAGGCGCCGGGGCCGCGGCTGCGGGGAGGTCGCGTTCCGCCGGCTGCGGACGACGCGCGTCCGAGCCGGCGATGCCCGCCGAGGCGCTCGCGGCAGCGCGCGCTGCCGGCAGCTGCGCCGGCGCGGCGCCGCTTCCCGGCCGGTACGTCGGGACGAGCACCCGCAGCGCGTTCAGGATGATCTCGCGGTCACCCGTCTCTGCGAGCCGGCGCAGCTCGGCGAGGCGCAGCATGAGATCCTGCGGCGGCGGGGGGCTCTTCGCGATCCGGATCCGGTCTCGGACCGCGTGGGCCTGCTCCTCCTCCTCCGTGAGCACCTCCTCCGCCAGCTTCTCGCCCGGGCGGAGGCCGGTGTAGACGATCTTGATGTCGCTGCCGGCGACGTGGCCCGAGAGGGCGATCATGAGGCGCGCGAGCTCGTCGACCCTGATGGGCGCGCCCATCTCGAGGACGCACAGCTCGCCGTAGTCGGCGAGCCCGGAGACGAGGACGAGCCCGACCGCCTCCGGGATCGTCATGAAGTAGCGGGTGCAGTCGGGGTGCGTCACGGTGACCGGACCGCCGCGCGCGATCTGCTCCTTGAAGAGCGGCACCACGCTCCCGGCCGAGCCGAGCACGTTCCCGAAGCGAACCGCCGTCATCCGCGTGCGCGAGGCGCGGGCGAGGTCGCGCACGATGAGCTCGGCGACGCGCTTCGTCGCGCCCATGACCGAGCTCGGGTTCACCGCCTTGTCGGTCGAGATGAGGACGAAGCGCTTCGCCCCGCAGGCGTCGGCCATCCGAGCGACGTTGAGCGTCCCGAAGACGTTGTTCTTCACCGCCTCCTCGGGCGCCTCCTCCATGAGCGGCACGTGCTTGTGGGCCGCGGCGTGGAACACGTACTCCGGCCGGTAGCGGTCGCCGAGGCGCGCCATGCGCGCGGGCTCGCGCACGTCCGCCACCTCCGCCCGGACGTCCACCTGCGGCTGCTCCTCGGCGAGTCGCCGCGCGCGCAGGTACAGCTCGTTCTCGTTCATGTCCACCATCACGAGCTGGCGGACGCCGTAGTGGACGAGCTGGCGGCAGATCTCGCCGCCGATCGAGCCGCCCGGCGCCGGTGACGAGCGCCCGCCGACCGGCCACGAGCCGGCGCAGCTCGCCGCGGTCGAACTCGACCGGCTTGCGCGGGAGCAGGTCCTCGGGCGCGAGGTCGTCGAGCATCGCCGCCGAGACCGGC
Organism: uncultured delta proteobacterium; assembly: GCA_963736795.1. GTDB lineage: Bacteria > Myxococcota > Myxococcia > Myxococcales > Anaeromyxobacteraceae > Anaeromyxobacter. Next base: position 657,002 of record CAVTRF010000016.1, read on the forward strand.
TCGGCCAGGGAGGAGGAGGCGGGCAGGATCTTGAACTGCACGTGGCAGCTCGCGCAGACCGCGATGATCTTGCGCAGCCCCGCGGCGGCGGGGCGCGGGATCGCGAGCAGCACCATGCGGGCCCGGTGACGCGCGATGAGGTGAGCGAGGTCCTGCACGAGGCCGAGGATCGGCTTGCCGTCGAGGCGCCGGCCGATCTCGGAGGCGTCGGTACCGACGAAGCCCACGATGTCGTAGCGGGAGTCCGGGCTGCGGAGGATGTCGCGTGCGAGCAGCTCCGCCGCGAAGTTCGTCCCGACGACGAGCGTCGGAACCGCGCCCGAGCGGCGGCGCCGCACCTCGCCCCACCAGCGGAGCGCGACGCGCGGCCCGAAGCGGACCACCGCGAACGCGCTCGACGACATGAAGAACTCGAGCGCGTAGACCGTGCGCGGGATCGGGGGCGGCACGAGCCACGGCGCGAGCGAGACGAGGAGCGCCGACCCGACCACCGCCGCGGCAGCGACCCGGACCGCGTCCGGGAGGCCCGAGAGCCGGAACGACCAGGCGTGGAGCCGGGCCGAGGCGTTCGCCACGAGCCGGACCGCCACGACGAGCGCGGTCACCCTCCACAGCGAGCCCGCGTACGCCGGCGGGATCCGCCCGTCGAACCGGAGCGCCATCGCGGCGTGCAGCGCGATCGCTGCGAGCACCGCGTCGACCGCCAGGATCACCGCGTACCGCCCGACCCGTTCCCGTAGTGGATCCGCGAACACGCGCGCCATCGCCGCCCCTCCCGCCCGACCCCGACCCACCCGCAACCTAGGCCTGCGGCGGGGCCGGCGGAGACCGCTCCCCCATCGTTCCCGCGCGACCCTTCACGGTGCGTGCGCCGCGCGCGACGCCCCCGATGACCTCGATCACCCGCTCCTGGTCCTCCGCCGAGAGACTGCTCGACGACGGCAGGCACACCCCGCGCGTGTAGAGATCCTCGGCGACGGCCCCGCCGACCGTCTCGCACTCCGCGTACAGGGGCTGCAGGTGCATCGGCTTCCACACGGGGCGCGCCTCGACGTCGGCGGCGCCGAGCGCCGCGACGAGCTCGTCGCGCGTCGCTCCGAAGGCCTCGTCGTCCACGAGGAAGCAGGAGAGCCAGCGCGTGGAGCGGCCGTACGGCGCCTCCGGCATCGGCGAGAGCCCCGGGATGCCGGCGAACGCGGCGCGGTAGCGCTCGAACACCGCGCGCCGCTCGCGCACCCGCTCCTCGAGCACCTCCAGCTGCCCGATCCCGATCCCGGCGAGCACGTTCGAGAGGCGGTAGTTGTAGCCGAGCTCCACGTGGTGGTACTCGGCCCGCGCCTCGCGCGCCTGCGTCGCCCAGTGGCGCGCCCTCGCGACGCGGTCGGCCCGCGCCGACGAGCATCCCGCCGCCGCTGCAGGTGATGATCTTGTTGCCGTTGAAGGAGAACGCGGCCAGCTCGCCGAGCGTCCCCGCCGGCCGTCCGCGATAGCTCGCGCCGAGCGCCTCGGCGGCGTCCTCGAGCACGGGCACGCCGTGACGCGCGCACGCGGCGAGGATCGGGTCCATGTCGGCGCACTGGCCGTAGAGGTGGACGACCACCACCGCGCGCGGCAGCCGCCCGCGGCGCGCGCGGGTCTCGAGCGCCTCCGCGAGGAGGCCCGGGCTCATCATCCAGGTGGCCGGATCCGAGTCGACGAAGACCGGCGTCGCGCCGAGGTAGCGAATCGGGTTCACGCTCGCGACGAAGGTGAGGTCGGACACGAGCACCTCGTCCCCTGGCCCGACGCCGAGCAGGCGCAGTCCGAGGTGGATCGCGGCGGTCCCGCTCGCGACCGCGAGCGACGGCCGGCCGAGTCGCGCCTCGAAGGCGCGCTCGAACGCCTCGAGCTGCGGCCCGACCGTCGAGACCCAGTTCGCCGCGAACGCCGCCCCGACGTGGCGCACCTCGCGCCCGCCCATGTGCGGCACCGATAGGTGGATCCGGCTCACGCGCTCCCCCTCACGCCCGGTACGCGGGAAAGAACCCCGGCCGCGGCGTCCAGCCGCCGTGCTCCAGCTCCGCGAGCGCGCGACGTCGTGCGAGCGCGTGGTTGGCGACGGGGTCGTGTACGAGCCGCGCCGTGCGGAACGGGAGCTCGCCGCCCGGCGCGAGCAGCCGCTTGTGGCGGAGGATGCCGTCCTCGGGCGCCCGCCCGCCGCCGAGCACGTAGCGCTCCTTGCCCTCGCGGATCGCCCACTCGATGGTCGCGTCCCGGACGAGCTCGTTCGGGTAGTGGCGGAACGCGTCGAGCGAGGTCCCGCCCAGGAAGGCGTAGACGTTCCTGCGCGAGATGAGCGCGAGCTCGGAAGAGACGACGCGGCCGCCCGCGATCGCGTGTACGAAGGCGAACTGACCCTCGAGGCGCTCGACGAGCCGCTCGAAGAAGGCGAGCGGCAGGTGGTACCAGGGCTCGGCGCCGCGGCGGACCATCGTGTGGAGGTAGACGGCGTGGAACTCGGGGAGCCGCGCGCCGGTCAGGTCCACCTCGACGGCGAGCCCCTCGCGCCTCGCCACGCGCACGCGCCTGCGCACGTCGCGGTCGTATCCCTCCCACACCGCCTCCCGCCCGGCCGCGAGCGGCACCACCACGTTCGGCCCGTGGAGCTCGGCGGCGCCGGGCACCGCCGCGAGCTCGTCGGCGAAGAGGGTCATCCGCGCGAAGGTCGTGACCACGCCCGCACCGCGGCACCAGTCCTCGTACGCGCCCCAGAACTCCGGGACCTCCCGCGCACGCGCCGAGCGCCCAGGGGCCGCCGTAGCCATACGGGGTCGTGGCGTCCCATCGGGTCTCGCCGGGTGAGGCCCACGGCTCGGCCGCGAGCGGGCGCAGGATGAGCGGGAAGAGCACCCCGGCGCCGTGTCCCTCGCCGAGCGCGGCGACGACCCGCTCCCCGGGGCGGGCGAAGAGCGCCACGTAGTCCGGGTGGGCCATCACCTCGCGCGCGGGCCAGCGCCGCCACACCTCGAGCCAGCGCGCGCGCTCGGCGGGGATCTCCGCGTCGAGCATCCGGAAGCGCACCGCGTCCTGCCGCGGCTCGCCCCGGCGCTCGTCCGTCTGGCCTCGACCGGCACACCGTTGCGGCGTGCGTCGCCACGCCGGACACCGCGAGCGAAACTCCCGAATCCCGCCACCCGCCACCCCCGTTCCAACGGGACGCCCTCGACCGCGCGCACCGCCTGCAGCGCCGGGACGATGTGGACGCCGCGCGCGCCCGGCAGCCCGGGGTGTGGGGGTTCACTCACCGGAGTCGTCCCGATCGGCCCGTACCGCGCCTCGATCAGGGGCCGTCGTACGCGGCGACACCGCCGCCTGCGACGATTCCGCCGTTGGTGTCCCTCGTCGGACCGAACGCGAAGTAGGCGACCCGCGGGGTCGTCCAGCGGTCGATTCGGATTGACGCGACCCGCTGGCGGGCGAAGGCGGGCAGGCCCGCAGCATCCACCGGCTCGAAGGCGCCCGCACGCAGCCGCGTGACGCCCCCGCGCTCGAGCCCGATCCACACCGAGCCGTCGCTCGGGTCGCACGCGACCGCCGAGACACCCGGACCGGCGTCGGCGGGCAGCGAGGGGTAGGAGACCTGCCCGTCCGGCGCGATGCGCGCGAGCCCGTGCGTGGTCGAGCCGATCCAGAGCGTTCCGTCCGCGCAGTGCGACATCGACCGGACGCGGTCGTTCGTCGGCCCGAGCCACTCGTCACCCGAGTCTCGCCACAGATCGTAGAACGCGACCGCCGGCGTCCACGGCTCCATCCACCAGTCCGGGATGCCGGAGAGGTCGGCGCCGTAGCCGCCGACGTGCGCGGTCCGGACGCCGTTCGAGCCCCACGGGATGCCGGTCCGCGGGTCGATCGAGAGCGCCCACGCCTCGCCGATGAGGAGGAGCCCGGTGCTGCTCACGAAGGACGGGTGGAGGTGCTCCCAGACGTCGCGCGCGTCGGCGAAGGTGGGGCCCCAGGGGGCGGTTCGGTCCACCCACCCGCGCTGCGGCGGCGTTCGCGAGGAGCGCGGAGAAGGTGCCGTGGTTCCCGCCCATCCAGGCGTCGCCGTACATCGCGCTCGATCTGGGTCGTGGTTCACGACGATCCGGAATGACCTGCCGGAGCAGGCGCCGCCCGTTCAGCCACCAGTTATCGGTCGGGTCGATGCACGCGGCACCGTACGCCTCGCCGTTGGCCGCGCCGCAGACGATGTGCGGCGGCGACGAGACCTGTACGTGGCGGGTGCGCGAGAGCGTGCCGCGCGCGGGATCGAAGGTCACGACGTCGGCGCCGCCCGAGACGAGCACCCACGGGATCCCGAGGTCCGCCGCGACCGGGAGACCCTCGAACCCGATGATCGCCTTTCCCCTGCTCGGCGCCTGCGACCGAGATCACGGGGCACTGGTAGAACGGCTTCGGGGGCTCCACCTGCCCGACCACCGGGAAGTCGTTGCAGTTGCGGGTGAGCCCCGCGTTCGACGCATCGAAGCGAAGGAAGCGCTCCGCGTCGCGGCGCTTCGCGTAGAGCGCGTCCCCGCCCGCGACGTAGACGTTGCCACCCTCGTCGGCGGAGACGTCGAAGACGCTCGCCGAGAGCCCCTGCGCCGAGCCGTAGTAGGTCCAGCGCCCGCGCGTGACGGGGCCCGTCGTCACGGGCGCGGGGTCGCGCGGGGGCGCCCCGCACGCACACGCCATCGCGAGCAGCACCGCCGAGCCGAGCCGTTCTCTCCGAGCCATTCCCACCTCCTGAAGGAAGGTTCGGCCCTCGCCGGCGCGCGCCAAGCCACGCCTCGGGACGACCTCTACGCGAGCGCGTCGGCGCCGTGCTCGTAGGAGCGGGCGTAGCGGTTCCCCGCGCGCGCGTCGTTCACGATCGCGCCGTGCACCTGGACGCCGCTGCGTCCGAACCGCTCGAGCGCAGCCGCGATTCTCGGACACCGGGTGCTGCCGCGAGCGGAGCACGAGCAGGTTCAGGCTCGCGCAGCGGCCGACCAGCACCGCGTCCGTGACGGCGAGCGTCGGGGCGGTGTCGAGGAGGATCACGTCGTACCGCTTCGACAGCGCCGCGAGCATCTCGTCGAGGCGCGCGCTCGCGAGCAGCTCCGCGGGGTGCGCCGCCGGCCCGCCACAAGGGATGAGGTCGAGTCCGGGGGTGCCGGTCGCGCGAGTCGCCTGCTCGACCGTCGCCGTGCCCGCGAGCACCTCCGCGAGCCCCGGTGAAGCCTCCAGCGCGAAGCTGCGGTGCAGCGTGCCGCGGCGAAGGTCCGCGTCCGCGAGGAGCACGCGCTTGCCGGCCGCGGCGAGCAGGTGTCCGAGGTTCGCGGTGACGAAGGTCTTTCCCGCGCCCGGCGTGGGAGAGCCGATGGCGACGATGTTCCCGCGCGCCTTGAGGAGGAAGGCGAGCACGGTGCGCAGCGTCCGCAGGTTCTCGGTCGAGAGATCGTCCGGCGCGACGGCCGCGAGCGGCGCTCGAACGCCCCCGCGCGCGTCGCGGTCGAGCTTCGCCTCGGCGTCGCTGTGGGGGACGGTGGCGAAGATCGGGAGCCCGGTCGCGTCCTCGATCTCCTGCGAGTCGTCGGCGCCGGCGAGCGCGCTGCGCACGAGCGCGGCGGCGACTCCGAGCCCCAGCCCGAGCACGAGGGCGAGGGCGAGGGCCGTGCCAGGCTTCGGCGCGAAGGGTTTGCGCGCGGCGACGGGCGGGTCCATGACTCGCACCGTGCCGACCTCGCCGGCCTGGATCACCCGCAGCGCCTGGATCTTGTTGAGCGTCGTGACGTACTGCTCGGCCGCCACGGTGACGTCGCGGGTGAGGCGGCTCGTGCGGAGCTCGGTCCCGGGCAGCTCGCGGAGGCGCGCCCCGAGCGACTGGAGCGCGCCGCGGATCGCGGACGCCTTCGAGGAGAGCGCGGCCATCTCGGGATACCGATTGGTGTAGCGGTCGCGGAGCGCCGAGCGCTGCGCCTCGGTGTCGGCGAGCTGGTTCTGGAGCTCCGTGACGCGGTCCACGATCGCCTTCGTCTCGAGGGCGAGGTCGACCGAGCCGGCCTTGAGCTTGAACCCGGTGAGCGCCGCCTCGGCCGCCTCGAGCCGCGTCTTCAGCGCTCCGAGCTGTGCCTGCACGAGCCCGGCGGTGCGGGACACCTCGCCGACCCGCTGGGCGGCGTTCTGGCGGACGTACTCGGCGGCGACGGCCGCCACGACCGCGGCGACGTGGGCGGGCTCGCGCCCCTCGAGCGTCACCTCGAGGATGCCGCTCTTGCGTCCCTTCTCGGCGACGGTCAGGTCGGCCAGCAGGGCGTCCACCACGTCCTCCCGGCGCAACCGCTCGAGCCGGAACTCGGTGCCGGGGCGGGCCACCAGCTCGGAGACGAGGATCGCGAGGCTGACCTCCTTGGGCTGGGCGAGCGTGCCGACCTCGCCGGTGGCGAGCTCGAGTCCGGCGCGATCGAGCACCCGGTAGCGGGCGCCGTCGAGTGCCACGAGCGTGAGGGGCACGCCGACCAGCTCGGGCGGGACGTCGAGGCGGGCGACGGAGATCCGCTCGCCGCCCCAGGCGAACCGGGAGAGCCACGGCAGCGGGGACGCGGGCGCGGCGCCCTCGTGGCGGCGCGCGAGCGCGGCGCCGAGGAGCGGCACCCGCCGCGGGCGGGCGACGACGTCGAGGGCGAGCCGCTCCACCACGGGGCCGATCACGCGCCGCGCGCGGAGCCGCTCGATCTCTCCGTCCCGCGTCTCGGGCACCGGGGCCGTCCCGTGGAGGTCCTCGACCCTGGCGAGGGCGTTCGCGTCGTCGTCGATCTCGAGCAGGGCGCTCGACCGGAACCTGGGAGGCGCGACGAACAGGTAGGCCATCGCGGCCACGAGCGAGGCGACCGCGGCGCCGAGCACCAGCCAGCGCCCCGCGCTCAGGGTCTGGGCGAGGTCCCGCAGCGCGGGATCCTTCGCGCCGCTCGGGCGGGGCGCGATCGAGGGTCGCGGGGGCCGACCCGGCCGGAAGGCGGGTGCGTTCGTCGGGTGGGCACTGTCCATCTCGGTCTCCATCTTTCACCCCGTCGTCGCCCGGGTCGTGCGCCCGGTGCCGCGCGGTGCGAGCCAAGCGGCGATCGATCCCTCATCGGTGCGCCGCGCCGTGGTGCGACGACTGGCGCATCGACGAGACGCTAGTCACCGCGGCGCGAGCGGCTTGCGGGATCGATGGGGGATGGCCCACGCCGCGCGTCGTCCCCCTCGCGGGAACGCGCGGCGGCCGCTCGCTGCGCGTACGTCCCGACCGTGAACGGGCGGCCGCACGCTCGGCCGCTCGCTCGTCCGGACGCGGCGATCCGGGGGGTGAGCGCGCACCCCCCGCCCGCCTCGCCGCGCGTGGGTCCGCACCCAACGATCCCGGCGTCTCGCGTCGCGCGCGCCGCGCCCGGTGGAGAACGTGCTTCCGCTCGCGCGCGCGATTCGCGCCGCGGTCGCAGCCCGGGGGTGGCGTACATGGAGAGGACGGACGGAGAGCTCGCCGCACGGATTACGGCGCGCACGGCGCGGGTGGGCGTCATCGGGCAGGGATACGTCGGGCTGCCGCTCGCCCTCGTGTTCCAGGAGGCGGGCTTCGCGGTTCGCGGCTTCGACGTGGACCCGGCGAAGGTGGCCGCGCTCCGCCGGGGGGAGTCGTACATCCGTCACCTCGACCCGGAGCGGGTCGCGCGCGCGGTCGCGAGCGGCCGGCTTCGAGGCGACCACCGACTTCGACCGGCTCGCCGAGTGCGACGCGATCCTCATCTGCGTGCCGACGCCGCTCGGGCCCCACCGCGAGCCCGACAACTCGTACATCCACGAGACCGCACGCGCGATGGCGCGACGCCTGCGTCCGGGCCAGCTCGTGGTGCTCGAGTCCACCACCTATCCGGGGACCACCGACGAGGAGGTCCTGCCGATCCTCGAGGACGAGCGGCCTCGACACGCCCGGAGACTTCTTCCTCGCCTTCTCGCCGGAGCGCGAGGACCCCGGCAACGCGCGGTTCTCGACCCGCTCGATTCCCAAGATCGTCGGCGGCGTGAACGGCCGCGTCGGCCGAGCTCGCGGCGGCCCTCTACGGCTCCGCGCTCGAGACGGTCGTGCCGGTCTCCTCGGCGCGGGTCGCCGAGTCGGCGAAGCTCCTCGAGAACGTCTTCCGCTCCGTCAACATCGCGCTCGTGAACGAGCTCAAGATGACGTTCGAGCGGATGGGGATCGACGTGTGGGAGGTGATCGAGGCGGCCCGGACGAAGCCGTTCGGCTTCATGCCGTTCTACCCGGGGCCGGGGCTCGGCGGACACTGCATCCCGCTCGACCCCTTCTACCTCTCCTGGAAGGCGGCCGAGTACGGGCGTCTGGACGCGCTTCATCGAGCTCGCCGGCGAGATCAACGCCCAGCATGCCCCGGCACGTCGTGCAGCGGGTCGGCGAAGCGCTGAACGACGACGGCAAGGCGGTCCGCGGCGCGCGCGTGCTCGTGCTCGGCCTCGCCTACAAGGCCAACATCGACGACGACCGCGAGTCGCCCTCCTACGAGCTCATCGAGCTGCTCGCCGCAGGCCGGCGCGGCGGTCGACTACTGCGATCCGTACTTTCCGGTCGCCCGGCACGGCCGAAAGCACCACCTCGACCTCGCCACGGTGCCCTGCACGGCCGAGACCTTCGCGCGCTACGACGCCCTCGTCCTGGCCACGGCCCACGACGTCTTCCGCGACCGCGCGCTCTACCGCGACGTCGCGCTGCTCGTGGACACGCGCAACCTCGTCGCGCCGCTGTTCGCGCGCAGCCCGGGCGGCCCGCGACGGCTCGTCAAGGCTTGACCGTCGCGGAGCGTGTCTCCGGCGAGGTAGCGCTCGAGGTTCGTGTAGCCGTCGGCCGCGGCCCGCGCCGCGTCGGACGGATCGCGGGGATCGAGCCCGCGCGCGCGCTCCCAGGCGTCGGGCATGCCGTCGCGGTCCGCGTCCCGGCACGGCGCGCCCGCCGCGAGCGCGGGGAAGCCCCCCTCGGGCGCGTCGTCCTCACCCTGCGGCAGGCAGCCCGCGCCGGTGCACGCGGGCGAGCGATCGCGCGGGCCGCGGCGCCGCCGGACGTCCTCCACGACCCGGCGATCGAGCGGGTCGCGCGCGTCCACCCACCGCCCGGTGCAGTCGAGCCGCCGCGACGCGCCGGCGTCCGCGAGGATCCGCGCCTCGAGCGCCGCGTCCGCGCGCGCAACCGAGATGGGCACGCCCGCGGGCGGGAGCGGCGCCTCGCGCCGGAAGCGCCGGGGGTCGACCGGGCCCGCGCCGGGGTCGGTCTCGAGCGCGTTCTCGCGGGGAATCCACCAGGTCATGGTCCCCCAGTCGTCTCCTGCCGGGTCCGGCTGGCGAGGCCCGACGTTCCCGGCGACGTGGAGCGACGCGTCGCCGGAAGGGACCGTCGGGTTGGCGGTCCACGGATAGACCTGGATCTCGTGACCCGAGCCGGTCATCGGACCGGCGAGGTACCGGTTCGCGACGACGTCCACCTCCGCCCCGCCGCCGATCTGGGTCGCGTAGAGCCCCCAGTTGTAGACGACGTTGTTCACGAACCGCGCCCGCTTCGCCTTCACGAGCGGGTGGCGGTGCGAGGTGGACATCGTGAGGCCGTGGTGCCAGTCGACGTCGGTGATCGAGTTCGAGATCGCGCGCGTCTGTTCCACGCCCGGGTTGTCCGAGCCGACGATGAGCGCGGTCGAGTGGGCCTTCAGCCCCTCCGCCGCGAGGCACCACTGGATCGTGACGTCGCGGAGGCGGCCGACGCCGGCGTTGTTCCAGGCGCCGAACGCCTTGCCTTCCGACCACTGCGCCGAGACGTGATCGAGGATCACGTCATGCACCCCGCCGTCGTCGCCCGCGACGGGCCAGAGCGAGATCGCGTCGGGCCGGCGCGCGACCTCGCAGGCGCCGCCCTGGCGGTCGCCAGCCCGGCACCGGCGCCAATCGCAGCGGCTCCCGGCGCACAGGTCGCCGCGCACGAGGCCGCGCCGGACCCTGAGAAACCGGACGATGACGTCGTGGGTCGCGATGACGAGGGCGCTCGCGCCCGGCTCGTTGTCGGGCGACCCGGGATCCCCGGTCGAGAACGGCCCGGCGAGCTGCACCCCTCCGCCCGGCGCCGACTGTCCCGCGATGGTGAGGAAGGGCCGGAACACCTCGAGGGGGCGGCGCAACCGGATCGTCCCGGTCACGCGGAACACGCAGGTCCTCGGGCCCGCCGCCTCGACGCACGCCCGGAGCGAGCCGGGCCCGGAGTCGGCGAGGGTCGTCACCGCGATCGCGGCGCCCCCCCGTCCGCCGCGCGCGAGCGCGCCGCCGCCCTCGGCGCCCGGAAAGGCGGGCGGGGCGAGCGCCGGCGCGCCGCCCGGGGCCGCCGCAGCGGCGAGCACCACCAGCCCGGCGAGCGTCGCAGCGGCGCGGGCCGCGCGCCCGCGGCGACCGCGCGGGGTCACGCGCTCCCGCCGTACGCCGCGAGGAGCCCGGACATCGAGCGCGCGAGCGAGAATTCGCTCGACTCGAGCGCGGCCACCGCGGCGGCGGCGGGCGCGCGCCGCCGGATCGCCGCGAGCGCCGCGTCGGCCCACGCCGCGTGGGGCGCCGCGAGCGGCAGCCAGGTGAAGAGGTCCGGGAGCACGGTCAGCTCGCGCGTCAGGTGATCGGCGACCACGAGCGGGAGCCCCGCGGCCTGCGCCTCGAGCGCGACGAGCGGCAGCCCCTCGTGCAGCGAGGGAAACACGAACACGTCGAGGGCCCGCAGCACCCGCGGCACGTCCGCCCGCAGCCCCGGTGAAGACGACGCGGTCGGCGAGCCCGAGCGCCCGCGCCTTGCCGGCGACCTCGGCCCGCAGCGGGCCATCCCCCACGAGGACGAGGGTGGCGCGCGCGTCGCGCTGCACTGCCGCCGCGAGGACGTGCAGGAGGAAGGCCTGGTTCTTCCATGCGTCGAACCGCCCCACATGGCCCAAGACGAGCGCCTCGTGCGGGACGCCGAGCTCGTCCCGGACCGCCGCGACCTCGGCGGGAGCGCGGAACGCGGAGAAGTCGAGCCCGCAGCGCGTGACCTCGAACCGCTCGTCGTCCCGCCAGCCTGGGCCGAACAGCGACGCCGCGGCCGCCTCGCTCACCGCGAAGCCGTGCGTGGCATGGCGCCTGACCGACGCCTCCATGAGGCGCAGATACAGCCGCCGCGGCGCGGACGCGCGCAGGTCGAGGGCGGCGGAGTCCATGTGGACGTGGGCGATCCGCACCGGCACCCCGGCGCGGTGCGCGACCGCGAGCACGACCCCGCTGAAGTGGTGCACGTGGCTGTGGACCACGTGGTACGGCCCGCGGGCGCGGAGCAGCCCGGCGAGCCGCCGGGCGAACCCGAACGGGCGCGACGGGGAGGGGCCGCGGACGATCGCGGCCCCGAGCCGCTCGATCTCGTCATCGAAGTCGCCACGATCCGGGTTGAGGACCAGGAACTCCATCGACACGCGGGCGCGATCGAGCGTTGCGGAGCACCTGCATGAGCCAGGTCTCGACCCCGCCCCGGCTCATCTGTCCGACGACCTGGAGGACCTTGAGCGCCGCCACGCCGCGGCAAGGTGAGGGCCCGCGCCGGCGCTCGCAACGCCCCGGGCGCGCGCCGCCGGCTGGGCGGGACCTCTTCGAGGGCATGCCCCTGCGTGCACGGAGGCGCTCCTTACCTTCTAGCCGCGCGCGAGGTGACGGCATGTGCGGGATCGCAGGGATCGTGGACTTCGATGCGCGGAACGCCCGCTGCGGCGCTCGGCGCCGCGGCGTCCCGCATGGCGGCGACGCTCACGCACCGCGGGCCCGACGACGCGCGGCGTCTGGGTGGACGAGGCGGCGGGCGTCGCGCTCGCGCACCGCCGGCTCTCGATCCTCGACCTCTCGCCCGAGGGCGCACCAGCCGATGCGCTCGGCGGACGGGCGCTTCGTCGTCTCGTTCAACGGCGAGATCTACAACTTCACGCGCGCTGCGCGACGAGCTCGCCGCGCACGGCGCACGCCGTTCCGCGGCCACTCCGACACCGAGGTGCTGCTCGCCGCGATCGCGCGGTGGGGCGTCGAGGCCGCGCTCGGGCGGCTGAACGGCATGTTCGCGTTCGCGCTCTGGGATCGGCGCGAACGGCGTGCTCCACCTCGTGCCGCGACCGGCTCGGCGAGAAGCCGCTCTACTACGGCGTGGTTCGGCGGCACGCTCGCTCTTCGGCTCGGAGCTCGAAGGCGCTCCGCGCGCACCCGGCGTTCGACGACCGCATCGATCGCGCGGCGCGCTCGCGCTCTTCCTGCGGCTCACACCTACGTCCCGGCCCCGCACTCCATCTACGACGGGCGTGCGGAAGCTGCCGCCCGGGCTGCCGTGCTCGAGGTCCACGCCGCAGCCGGCGGGTCGAGCGAGCCCCGGCCGTACTGGTCGCTCGCAGGCCGCCTGCGGCCGCAGCGCTCGACGCGCCGTTCCGCGGCGAGCGACGCGGAGGCGGTCGACCGGGCTCGACGCGCTGCTCCGCGACGCGGTCGGCCCTCCGGATGCTCGCCGACGTCCCGCTCGGCGCGTTCCTCTCCGGCGGGATCGACTCGTCGCTCGTCGTCGCGCTGATGCAGGCGCAGCTCGGCCCGCCGCGTCCAGCACGTTCACGATCGGGTTCACCGACCCGACCGTACGACGAGGCGCCGCACGCGCGCGCGGTCGCGCGCCACCTCGGCACCGACCACACCGAGCTCTACGTCTCGACGCGCAGGACGCGCTCGCGGTCATCCCGCGCTGCCCGCGATCTACGACGAGCCGTTCGCCGACTCCGTCGCAGATCCCGACGTTCCTCGTCGTCGCGGCTCGCGCGCCGGCACGTGACCGTGAGCCTGTCGGGCGACGGCGGCGACGAGCTCTTCGGCGGCTACCAGCGGTACGCCCGCACGGCAGCACCTCTGGCAGGCGCTCCGCCTCGTCCCCGCCGGGATCCGCTCGCTCCTCGCCGGCGCGGCGGGGACCTCGCGGGCGCCGGGCTGCCGGCGGAGGCCGCGCGGCGGCTCGATCCGGCTCGCCTCGGTGCTCCCCGCCCGCGACGTGGACTCGATGTACCTCGACAGGGTCTTTCCGCACTGGCAGGTGCCCGGACGCGGGGTCCTCGGCGCCCGCGGAGCCGCCGACCCCGCTCTCGCGCGCCTTCGCCGAGGTCCGCTGGCGGGAGCGTGGCGGAACGGCTCATGCTCGTGGGACCTCCTCGCCTACCTGCCGGACGACATCCTCGTGAAGGTGGACCGGGCCTCGATGCACGTGAGCCTCGAGTCCCGGATGCCGCTGCTCGACCATCGAGTGACCGAGCTCGCGCTGTCGCTGCCGCTCCGGCTCAAGCGGCGGGGCGGCGTCACGAAGTGGGTCCTCCGGCGCGTGCTCGACCGGTACGTCCCTCCGGCGCTGGTGGATCGCCCGAAGCGCGGCTTCAGGTACCGCTCGACGCCTGGCTGCGGGACCGCTCGGCGGATGGGCGCGCGACCTGCTCTCGCCGACGCTGCTCTCGCGACAGGGATACCTCGACACGGCGGTCGTCGCGGCTGCGCTCGAGCAGCACCTCGCCGGAACGAGGCGCTGGGGCCCGAGCCTGTGGGTCGCGTGCATGTTCCAGGCGTGGCTCGCGGCGCGCCCGGAGCGGGATGCGCGCGCCGCGCCGCCTTCCCGGGTGCAGCTCGAGTCTCCCGCCGCAGCGCCAGCGGGCGCCCACTGACGGGAGCGGAGACGATCGCTTCGTTCTTCCACGACGAGCGCTTCACGCGCGACGGCTCCGGGACCTACCTCGGGACGGGGCGCTGCCGTACGCCGCGTTCGCGCGCTACCTGCGCCACTTCGACCGGGTCGTCGTCGTCGGCCGGCTCGGGTCTGCCGACGCCGCGCGGCACACCGTGGCGAGCGGCCCCTCGGTCGAGTTCGCGTGCGTGGAGAGCGACGGGCGCCCGACGCCACGCCATGTCGCGGCGCTGTTCCGGCGGGTGCGCGAGGTCATCGCCCGGACCGACTGCGCGGTCGTTCGGCTCCCGAGCATCGCCGGGAGCCTCGCCTGCAGAGAGGCGCTCCGGACCGGCAAGCCGTACCTGGTCGAGGTGGTGGCGGACGCCTTCGACGTCCTGTGGAACCACGGATCGCCGAAGGGGAAGGCGGCGGCGGTCGGGATGTACGCCCTCACCCGCCGGTACGTCCGGCAGGCGCCGTTCGCGATCTACGTCACCCGCGAGGTGCTCCAGCGCCGGTACCCGACGCTCGGGGCCTCGACGTTCGCGTCGAACGTGCTCATCGCCCCGCCGCGGGCCGAGGTCCTCGCGGCCCGCGTCGCGCGGATCACCGCGCGCCGCCCGGAGTCCGCGCTCGCGCTCGGGCTCGTCGGCTCGTACGACGTCGGCTACAAGGGGCACGAGACCGCGCTCCGCGCCGTCGCTCAGCTCGATCGGGCGCAGCGGCCGGTGGAGCTCCACTGCATCGGCGTCGGGGACCCCGCGCGCTGGCGCGCGCGCGCCGAGGCGCTCGGGGTGGCGGCCCACGCGCACTTCGGCCCGGCCCTGCCACAGGGCGAGCCGGTGCTCGACTGGATGGACCGCCTCGACGTGCTCGTCGTCCCGAGCCTCACCGAAGGGCTCCTCGACGCGCGCTCGTCGAGGCGATGAGCCGGGCGGTCCCGGCGGTCGGGTCGCACACCGGAGGGATCCCGGAGCTGCTCGAGCGCGGCAGCGCTCCACCGGCCAGGCGACGCCCGCGACCTCGTCCGCGCGCTCGGCGAGGTCTGCGCGAACCCCGAGACGATGCGCGCGCACGCTCGACGGAACTGGAGGTCGCGCACGAGTACTCGACCGAGCTCCTCGAGCGGCGTCGCGACGCGCTCGTCGCGAGCTTCCGCGGATCGCTCCCCGGGACGCACCGCGGCAGGCCGCGCCCCGGTGCTGGCCGCGCCGCGGGTGGCGAAGGCCACCCGCGCGCCTCGTAGCGCAGCGCCCGCTGCCCCCGGCGGCGGGGCGCGGGCCACGCGCTAGGCGACGTCCGGCCCGGGAGCGGCCTCGAGCACCGCCGCCCGGGTGCGAACGGCGCGCCCACGATGCCGCGCCCAGACCCACGCGGCGAGCACCGCGAACGCCGCGAGCGTGAGGGCGCGGAAGAGCTCCATCGCGTCGTTGCGCACCGTCCAGAGCAGGAAGCCGAACGCTGCGGCGCCGATGGCGGCGCGATACGGGTCGCGCGCGAGCGACGGGTCCCAGAGGTGCATGAGCCGGCCGAGGAGCAGGAAGAAGACGACCACGCCGGCGGCGCCGAAGTTCAGGTAGGGCTCGGCCACCCCGGAGAACCCGATCCCTCCACCGTGGTCGAACGCCCAGCTGTCGCGCGTGCATCGTCACCCAGGCGCCGGGGTGAGTGCGCGCGCGGCCGGAGCGATCCGACCGCGTGGCGACGTTCGGGACGATGCGCCCGAGCCGCCATGAGCGCACGAGCGCCCGAGCCACGGCGCCTCCGCGCCGCGACTCGAGGCGCTCCGCGGTGACGACGAGCGGATACATCGACCCGCCCATCTCGAGCAGCACCGGCACCGGATCGAGGGTCGGACTCCCGGCGAGACGCCCTGGCCGAGGTCGCGCGAGACGCGCACGGCCGGGACGAGCAGGATCGCGTACAGCGAGGACGGCGAGCGAGACCCGGCGCGCGACCCGCCGGTCCTTGCGGGTCCACACGGCGAGCAGCGCCGCGACCTGCACGATGGTCGGGCCGCGGAACCCCGCGAGGAAGAGCGGCCCGAGCACGACCGCCACCACCGCCGCGAGCACGAACATCTGGCGCGGGGTCGCGCCGACCGCCGCGACGAGCAGCCCGATCGGAAAGAGCATGAACCCGAACCCGAACAGCCGCACGTCCTCGCTGAGCGCCCGCTCGAAGTAGGTGTTGTAGCCCGACGACATCACCCCGAGCTGGACGACGCCCGTCCAGAGGATCGCCGCGCCGACGACCGCGACCGCGGCGCCCACGCGGAACAGCTGCCGGTGCGGTGGCAGGGACGGGGTGGCCGTCGCGGCGGATGGGCGCGCGCGCGGGCTCCGAGGGTGAACGCGACCATCGCCGTCGACGTCACGCGGAGCGCGGTGCCGACGCAGCGCGACGCGAGCCACATGGGCGGATCGACGAGCACCGCGAGCCCGAGCGCGACCGGCGTGACGAGGCCGAGGTGGAACAGCCCGAGCAGGACGAGGTACAGGCTCGCCGGCGAGAGGAAGCCGTTCGGGAGCGAGCGGGCCAGGATCGCGAGGCAGAGCACCCAGATGGCGGCGGCGCCGAGCGCCTGGCCGCGCCGGGGAGGACGAGGGTGACCCCGAGCAGGGCCGAGAGCAGGGGGACGTGGAGCGCGTTCACGGCAGACCTCCCGCGGCGCGGCGGCGGAGCGCCGACCTCGAGGATGACCCAGAGCAGCACGAGCTCGAGCAGGAGCGAGGCCCCCCACGCGGCGGTCGCGCCGAGGAGGCCGTGCCCCGGGACGAGCGACGCGGACGCGCCGGCGCAGGCGCAGCGTCGTCGCCGCGAACAGCGGCAGCTGCACCTGGAAGCGACGGGCGGAGGTGAGCGCGTACCCGAGGAACGAGGCGACGTAGGCGAGGAGCCCGACCCCCATCAGCGCGACGAGGAGGTCCGCCTGCGCCGCGTACGGCTCGCCGAAGAGGGCGAGGAGGAGCGGGCGGCCGACGAGCGCCGCGCCGGCGATGCCGGCGACGCCCACCGCCGCGGCGAGCGCGAGGAGCCGCGCGAGCAGCCGGCGGAACGCGGCGAGGTCCCGCTCGTGGAAGTGGCGCGCGAGCCGCGGCACCGCGGATTGCCCGAGCGCCGAGACGACGACGTTGCCCGCGGTGAGGAGCGACGAGAGCGCCGCGAAGACCCCGAGCTCCGCGGCGCCGGAGCCCGCCTCGACGAAGTAGCGCGGCACGTTCGTGCGAAGGGACACGAGCATGATGACGAGCCCGAGCGGCAGGCTCGTCGCGACGAGCCGCAGGACGGCGCGGCGGTCGAGCCGCGCCACGGCCTCGTGCACGACCGACCACGCCGTGGGCCGGTCGTACCAGGCGAGGACCGCGACCCACGCCGCGTCGAGGGCGAGGAGCGCGCCGAGGAGGCCGGCGCCGGCGAGCAGCGCGGCGGAGACCGCGAGGAGCGCGCACACCCCGCGCCACACGAGCGAGAGCGCGATCGGGCGCATCCGCTCGTGCCGCTGCAGCGCGGCGTAGTAGATGTCGCTCATCCCCTCCACCGCCTTCGAGAAGGCCACGGCGAGCACGATGAGCCGCGTCCCGGCGTCGTCGGAGCGGGCGAGCACGATCCCGGCGGTCACGACGAGCGCGGTGGCCATTCCCGGCGGCGCGCACCGCGACGTAGTCGGCGAACCGGAAGCGCCCCGCCGCGTCGGTCGCCTGCTGCGCGCGCAGGTGGAGCCCGAAGAAGAGGAAGATCGGCGCGGTGAGCGCATAGCCGAGGGCGAGCTGGCCGAGCGCCGACGGGGACGCGAGCCGCGCCACGACGACGAGAATCCCCCACTGGCACCCCGCGTAGACGACGTTGCCGACGAGGGTCCAGGCGAAGTTCTCTCGCAGGGCCGGGGCCGCGGCGATGTCGGGCCCGGCGGCGGCCGCGCTCAATGCCGGACCTGCGGCGGGGCCGGAGGGAGGGGGCGTCTCGAGCCTCACGGCGCGGGCGTTCCCGCCGCCCCGAGCGCCGGACGCGCCAGCTCGCGGGCGTACCAGGGTGCCGTCTCGGCGAGCCCGTCCTCGACCGAGTGGGTGGGGGCGTACCCGAGGAGCCGGCCGGCCTTCGTGACGTCGGCGTGCGAGTGGCGCACGTCCCCGGCCCGGAAGTCGCGGCGAACCGGCTCTTGCTTCGCCGCCGCCGGGCGGAAGCGCGCAGCGTGGGCCCGGATGAGCCGGAAGAGCTCCGCGAGCGTCGTGCGGGCGCCGAACGCGACGTTGTAGACCTCGCCCGTCGCGTCGCCCGCCTGCGCGGTCGCGGCGAGCAGGTTCGCCTGGACCGCGTTCGCGACGTGAGCAGAAGTCGCGGCTCGTCTCGCCGTCGCCGTTCAGCACCGCGTCGTGGCCGCGGAGGAGCGCCTCGAACCAGCGGGGCACGACCGCGGCGTAGGGGCCGTCGGGGTCCTGGCGCGCGCCGAACACGTTGAAGTAGCGGAGGCCGATGAGCTCGAGCCCGTAACAGCGGGCGAACGCGTGCGCGTAGAGCTCGTCGCAACGCTTCGAGGCCGCGTACGGCGAGAGCGGGCGCCCGACCGCCTCCTCGCGCTTCGGCAGCGCGGGGTGATCCCCGTAGACCGAGCTCGAGCTGGCGTAGACGAGGCGCCGCACTCCGGCCGCGCGCGCCGCCTCGAGCACCTGGAGGAACCCGCTCACGTTGACGTCGTGCGACCGGATGGGCCGCTCGATCGACCGTGGAACGGACCCGAGCGCCGCCTGGTGGAGCACGACCTCGGCCCCGCGCAGCGCCGCCGCGCACGCCGCCGCGTCGCGGATGTCGCCGCGCGATCACCGCGAGCCGTTCCGCCGCAGCCGGTGCGAGCGCGTCGAGCACCCCGCGCAGGTTCGCCTCGCGCCCCGTGGAGAAGTCGTCGAGCACGACGACGTGCTGCTCCGCGCGGAGCAGCGCCTCGACGAGGTGGGAGCCGATGAAGCCCGCCCCCGGTGACGACCCAGCGGCGCGGTGCGGCGCGCAGATCGCTCGAGGACGGCGGCGTAGCGTGGCAGCGGTCATGCGCGGTCCCCCGGCGTCCTCGAAGGCTAGGGGCCGTCCCAGGACCGGGCACGGGCCCGAAGCGAGGGGGCACCCAAGCCGAACGGCACGAAGACGAAGGTCCCGGCCGCGCCGAGCGCGCACGCTCGGGCGACCGGGACCGGGACCGGTTCCGCTGGGAGCTGCTACACGCCGTTCAGGAAGTGCTCGAGGTTCGAGTACCCGTCCGGCCGGATCGTCGGGCCGTCCCGCGCGTCGCTCGGGTCGAGCCCGTTCGCGGCCTCCCACCCGTCCGGCATCCCGTCGTGGTCCGAGTCGGAGCAAGGCGTCCCCGCCTCGAGCACCGGGAAGCCTCCCTCGGGCGAGGCGATCTCGCTCTGCGGGATGCAGGTCGCGCCGTTGCACGCGTTCGAGCCGTCGCTCGGTCCGGAGCCGTCGCGGTAGTTCCGGATGAAGCGGGTGTCGAGCGCGTCACGCGCGGGGACCCACTCCCCGTCGCAGGTGACCCGCGCGGCGGCGCCTGCCTGCGCGAGGACGAGCCCTTCGAGGTCCGGGCCGACCGCCGTCTCGGTGATCGGCACGGGCAGCGGCGCGAGCGGCGCGTCCCGCCGGTAGGCGGAGCCGTCGAGCATCCACTCCCCGGACTGGGACTCGGGCGCGGTCTCCTGGACAATCCAGTAGGTCATCTTCCCCCAGTTGTCCGCGGCGGGGTCCGCGTTGTTCGGGCCGACGTTCCCCGCGATGAACAGCGAGGGGTCGCCGGACGGGACCGTCACGTTGGCGGTCCACGGGTAGACCTGGACCTCGTGCGAGCCGTTCGTCATGGGGCCACGACGGTACGAGTTGCTGAGGACGTCCACGGCGGCGCCGCCGCCGATCTGCGTCGCGAAGTACGCCCAGTTGTAGACGAGGTTGCTCACGAAGCGCGCCGTCTTCGCCTTGATGAGCGGGTGCCGGTGTGACGTGCTCATCGAGAGGTTGTGGTGCCAGTCGAAGTCGGTGATCGAGTTCGAGATGTCGCGGGTCGCCTCGTAGCCCGGGTTGTCCGAGCCGATGATGAGCCCGGTCGAGTGGGACTTGAGCGTCTCGCCGAGGAGGCTCCACTGCACCGTGATGCTGCGGACCTTGTTGATGCCGATGTTGTTCCAGGCGCCGAGCGCCTTGCCCTCGCCCCACTGCGACGAGACGTGGTCGAACACGATGTTCTCGGCGTACCCGTGCTCGAGCGAGGTCGGCGAGATGTCCATGCTGTCCGGGTGGTTGATGATGACGCACGCGTCGTTCTGGCGGTCGCCGGCGCGGCAGCGCTCCCAGTCGCAATTCGGGCCGCCGCAGGAGATCGTCGCGGACGAGCCCGTGGCGGACGCGGAAGTAGCGGAGGACGACGTCGTGGGTGGCGATCACGACCGTGGTCGCGCCCGGGGTGTTGTAGGGCGAAGCCGCGTCACCGGTCGAGAACGGGCCGACGAGCTGGACCCCGCCGCCCGGCGCAGTCTGACCGGCGATCGTGAGGTACGGGTTCATGATCCAAAGCGTGCTGCGCAGGATGATCGTCCCGCCGACGCGAAACACGCAGGTGCGGGGGCCCGAGGCCTCGACGCACGCCCGCAGCGAGCCCTCGCCCGAGTCCGCGAGGTTCGTCACCTCGTGGACCGCACCACCGCGGCCGCCTCTCGAGAGCGCGCCGCCGCCCTCGGCGCCTGGGAACGCGGGGACGACTCCTGCCGGTGCCGCCGCGAGAACGGGAGGAGCGCTGATGGAGGCGCCGAAGTCCGTACCGCCACCGCCACGTCGGCTCCGCTGCCGCCAGCCGGAGGGCCGTCCCCCGAGGTGCGGCTGCACCCCGACGTGAGGACTGCGACCGCTGCGAGGAAGGCTCCAAGTCGCAGAGCTGCGCGTTGCGCAATCGCCATCTCCGGTGTTCCTTTCTTCCGAGCAGAGCGCTCGAGGTGGGACACGACCGCCAACCGACCTACCCTCGGCCGATCAGGCGGCCGGATGAGGACGGGGCGTTCGGTCCTCCCCCCAACCCCCCGAGGGGAACCGTTGATTCCACCGAGGTTCCCCCACGGGCGGGCGCCCGGGCAGGTCAGGAGCGGGGAAGCGAGCGGGTGACGCGCGCGGAACGGGCTCCGCCGCAACGAAAGGCCCGAGACCGCCGCGCAAGGACCGGTCGCCCGGCCGGTCGCTCACGATCGCGAGCAGAAAGACGTCGGCGGACGCGAAGGAAGGCCGCCGGTGAAGCTCAGGCGGTGGGGCAGCAGAAGGCTCGCCGGTGTGGCTCAGGGGGCCGGGCGAGCGGAAGGCTCGCCGGCTCGCCCGTGACGCTCAGGGGGGGTCAGTAGGGCGCCGTGGTCAGGAGCGGTCGCTCCCGCCCGGCCAGCGCGGACAGGTATTCGCCGTGGAGCGCGCTCCAGATCCGGCGCTGCTCGAACTCCGCGAGGACGCGGGCGCGCGCCGCCGCGCCATGGCTCGCCGCGCAGCGCGGGATCGGCGAGGTACGACCGGAGCGCCGCCGCGAGCGCAGCGGGGTCGCGAGGCGGGACGAGCCGGCCCGTCACGCCGTTCACGACCGCGTCCACGCAGCCGGGGACGATGGTCGCGACGACGGGGAGCGCCGTCGCGGCGGCCTCGAGCGGGACGACCGGGAACCCCTCGCGCCAGCTCGGCAGCGCCAGGACGTCCATCGCGCGGAACCACCGCGGCGTGTCCCAGTCCACGCCCGGCGCAGCGGACGCGAGGGTCGGCGTCGAGCGCTGCGGCGACGTCGCGCGGGATCGGATCGTTCGGCTCGCGCGGGCCGACGAGCACGAGGTGGAGGTCCGGGAACTCGGCGCGGAGCACGCGCCAGGCCTCGAAGAGCTCGACGACCCCCTTCTCGCGCACGATCCGACCGACGAACCCGAGGACCCGCGCGCCAGGAGGGAGCCCGAGCGCGGCGCGCGCAGCGCGACGCTCCTCGTCCCCGGCCACGGGGGTGAACCGCGCGGCGTCCACGCCGTTGATCGAGCCCGCCGAGCAGGACCTTCACCTTGCGCCGCGGCACGACGCCGTCCTGCACCGCCACCGCCGCGACCGAGTGGCTCACGCACACGACGCTCGTCGCGAGCGCCGCGGCGATCCGCTCGGTCGTGAGGAGCACTCGCCGCAGGGATCCCCGCGCCGTGAGGTACCGCAGCCCGTGCAGGTGGTAGATGCGCACCGGCACCCCGGCGAGCCGGGCCGCGACCATCCCGAGCAGCCCTGCCTTGGGAGTATGGGCGTCGACGACGTCGGGACGGATGCTCGCGAAGAGGCGGCAAAGCCGCGCGACCGCGACGGCGTCGCGCGCTGGCGTGATCGCCCGTTCCATCGCGACCGCGTGAACCTGCACGCCCTCGTCGGCCGCAAACTTGTCGAGGAGCGGACCGGGCGAAGAGACCGCGTGAACCTCGAAGCCGCGTTCCCGCAGGAACCCGGGCTGGCCGGCGAGGAACAGGAGCGTCTCCGGGATCGTCGTCACGTGGAGGAGCCGCACGCGTCGTTTGAGCGGGGGGACACTCGCTCCGCGTTCGCGGAGCTCGCGGCCCCCCGCCCGAGGAATGGCGCCCGCGGACTCTTCCCCTGGTCTTGTGCTCGGAGGCGAGATGGCGACGACCCCTGGTGCGCGACGTGGCGCGCGTGGACGCCGCGCCGACCGACGCGTGCAAGCTGCGCCTCGGCCGGCAGCTGCGGTACGACCCGGGAGAGCAGGACTCGCGCTTGACGGACGCGCTGCGGGGCGCTCCGCGTTCGCCCCCGAACGCTCCGGCAGGAACAGGACCGGGAGGCAGCACGCGCGTACCCGTCCGGGCCGCAGCGCGCACTTGAATCGGCGTCCGCTCGGATGCAGCTTTGGCGCGCCCCGGGCAGGCGGACGAGCATGCGCCACGTCGCCCGATGCCCAGGTGATCACTCGCTCGACCTCGGCACCGTCGCTACGTTCGCCGCTGCTCCACAGGAGGAATCTCTCCAGTGACGGTCCGGACCCGACTTCTTGCCGCACCGCGCTCGCCGCGGTCGCGCTCGCTCCCGCTCGCGGGTCCGCCCTCGCGCTGCTCGACGACGCGCTCTCTCTGGAGCGCGGGCGGCGCGCCGACCTCCGGGTGGCGCTGCTCGCGCAGGAGGCGCCCGCGGGCCCCTCGCTCGACTTCGACCTGCTCGGCGATGCCCCGAAACCGGCCGCCGTCGCCGAGGACCCCTCGCTCCGGACGCGGCGCAAGATGCTGAACCTGCACCAGGGGCTGGGCCTCGGGCTCCTCGGCCTCCAGCTCGCGTCCACCGTGACGGGCCAGCTCAACTACAACGACAAGTTCGGCGTCTCGAACACCGGCCGCTACAAGGCGACCCACCAGTTCCTCACCTACACGAACCTCGCGACGTTCGCGGTGGTCGGGGGGATCGCGCTCTTCGCGCCGCGCGACAAGGCCGCCAAGGGCGGCTACGGCCGGACCACGATCCACAAGGTCGGCATGGCGGTCGCGACGGCGGGGATGATCGGGCAGGGAGTGCTCGGCATCCAGACCGCGCGCCGCGAGGGGTACCTCGACAAGCAGGACTACGGGCGCAGCCACCTCGCGCTGGGGTACCTGACCCTCGCCGCGATGAGCGTCGCCGTGGGTGCCATCGTCTTCTGACGGAGTTCCGCATGACCTCGACGTTCCTCGCGCTCCTCCTCGCCACGGCCACCTCCGCTTCCGGCGCCTACGTCGTCGACCCGGGGGCGAGCGTCGTGAGGTTCCACCTGCACCACAAGATGCACGAGGTGGACGGCCGCTCCTCGAAGATCGAGGGGAAGGCGGTGCTCGGGGACGACGGCAAGGTGATGACGATGATCCGCATCCCGTCGGCGAGCTTCGACACCGGCGACGGGAACCGCGACTCGCACATGCGGGAGACGCTCGAGGCCGCGAAGTTTCCCTACGTGGTCTTCAAGGGCGTGACGAGCCTCACGGTCCCGGTCGCGCACGGAAAGCCGCTCGAGGCCCAGCTCCAGGGAGAGCTCGAGTTCCACGGCGTGAAGCAGCCGCTCTCCGTGCCGGCGCAGATCTCGCTCGGCCAGGACGGCGGCGCCGTCGTGAAGGCGAAGTTCCCCGTGAACCTCGAGGCGCACCGGATCGAGCGCCCCTCGCTGCTCTTCGTCAAGGTGGACGAGAACGTCCTCCTCGACGTGGAGCTCAAGCTGGTGGAGGCGAAGTGAGCCGCCGTGCCGCCGGCGCCGCGCTCGCGCTCGCGCTCGCGGGGTGCGTCTCGGAGGAGGGGCCGATGATGAAGCCCGGCTCGGACTGCATGGAATGCCACGGCGGCGGGGACGAAGAGGAGGCCCGGCCGTGGACGGTGGCGGGAACGATCGCGGGCGTCCGCGGCGCACACATCACGATCACCGACGCGAACGGCTGGTCCTTCACGCTCCGCTCGAACGACGCCGGGAACTTCTACACGGCCGAGCCGGTCGCCTTCCCGCTCGTGGCCATCTCGGTGGACGGCAAACCGATGCTGGACGAGATGCCGTCACCGCACGGCAGCTGCAACGCGTGTCACTCGGGCGGTGTCGGCGGGAGCGGCAGCGGCGGCGGGGCGACTAGGCCTCCGGGGGCGCGGCGGATCGCGGCCCGGCGTGCGCCACCGCGGCGAGCTTTCGGTCCGCGTCGTCCATGTGCGCCGCGAGCGCCTGCCGCACATCGAGGGCGGCCTCGAGCGCGACCTCGTCGTCGCCCTCGTCGAGCGCGCGCTGGATCTGCTGGATGTGAGAGATGAACTCCGCGTGCTCTCCCGCGTGGGCCTCGCGCTCCCCGTACGCGGCCGCCTCCATCAGCAGCTCCTCGCCGCGGAAGTGCGCCGTGCTGTAGGTGAGGAGCTGGGCCGCGAGCCGGCGCGCCAGCCAGGGACGACCCTGCTGAACCGCGTCCGCGAACCCCGTCAGGAGCGCGATCTGCAGGTGGTGCTCGTGATCCATCGCCTCGTGGGAGAGGTCGAGCCTCTCGTCCCAGGGGTGCGCTTCCATCATGGGGGCCTCCGGCGGAGCGCGACCGATCGCGCACCCCTTCGTTCACCGGAGGCGTGACCCGGAGCAAGGCCCGGACGGGGCGCCGCCGGGACGTGGGTCAGCGGAGCTTCATCCCCTCGACGACCGCCAGCGCGAACCCGGCGAGGCCCACGACGAGCAGCGAGAGGCCGATCGCGAGGGCGCGGCCGCCGCTGGCCTCGAGGAACGGGTTGTCGATCCGGCGCTTCCAGGCGATCTGAACGCCCTTCCACGCGGCGACGGCGCTCATGACGAGCAGGGTCCCTGCGAACCACACCACCGAGAACTTTTGGTTGCCCACGCGACTCCTTTCGACTGCGGCGCTTACTTCTTCCCCTCGGACCAGAGCCGATCGAGCTCCTGGTACGACTTCGGGAACTCCGCCTGGTACTTGAGGTAGACGGGGATCGGGTACCGGACGCCGCCCGCGTGCGTCCCCTCGAGCCCCTTCACGACCTGCTCCGCCATGTCGAACGGGAAGGTGAACGCCATCTCGTCGTCGGCGGTCATCCCGAAGATCCGGTCGCCGTAGCACGGCAGGATGAACTGCGGCTCCTTCGTGCGGTGCGAGCGGATGACGAGCTCCGTGCAGTCGCCGCGCCCGGTGGTCTGCGAGCGCACCGTCCCGCCCTTCTCGAACAGGCAGGCGTTCACGAGCCGCATCACCTGGGCGGAGTTGCCGTACACGACCACCGTGTCCGGAGCGAACTCGATCCGCGACAGGGGGCCGGCGACGATGGCGCCGATCTCGCCGGGATCGTACTTGTCGAGGGCCTCCTCGAGCCTCGCGCCGGCGTCGCGGCAGGAGGCGTACATGCCGTCGGCGAGGGCGCCCGAGGTGTAGTAGGCGTTCCGGTCGGCGAAGCCGAACGCGGCCTTCGCGATCGGGCAGGAGAGGTCGTCCCCGGTGAAGGCGAGGGTCCAGCCGTAGCGCCGCGCGAACCCGACCGCCTGACAGATGGCGACCTTGACGCCGAGATCCTTCGCGGGCCGCTTCGCCTTGGCGGGCAGCGGCGCGCCGGGCGGGAGCGAGCGGATCCCGACCGGGAAGGTCGAGACTCGCAGGTGCTTCTCGAGGTGGCCGTTCAGCGTCGCCGCGTCCATGGGACCTCCGCGTCACGCGGATGATGCCCGGCGTGGCCTTCCGCCGCAATGGGACCCCGCCCGCGGCCTCGCCCGGGTACACTCGCCGTCCTCTGCTCCCGGAGGAGCCATGCCGAAGACGTCCGTTCGCCCCGTGCGCAACGAAGAACCAGCGCTTGCAAAGTCGCAGGATCCGCTGGCCGTCGTCCGCCGCGTGATGGCAGGCGACCGCTGGGCCGCCGCAGCGGGCGCCCGCCTCGTCGAGGTTCGTGAGGGATACGCGCGGACCACGATGCGGCTCGGCGACGTGCACCTGAACGGCGTCGAGGTGGCGCAGGGCGGGGCCGTGTTCACGCTCGCCGACTACGCCTTCGCCGCGGCCTCGAACTCCCACGGGACGGTGGCGGTGGCGCTCGACACGTCGATGACCTTCGTGCGCGGCGCGACGAAGGGGGTCCTCACCGCCGAGGCGCGCGAGGAATCGCTGACGCGCCGGACCTCGGTCTGCAACGTGCGCGTGACCGATGGGGACGGGAAGGTCGTCGCGCTGTTCCGCGGCACCGCGTTCCGCCGGGACGACCCGCTCTCCTCGGTCCTCGCGACGCGGCGCGCCCGGTCCCGGCCCCCGGCTCCGCCGCGCGCAGGGCGGGGGTCCGCGCGGAAGTGACGCCCTCCGATCAGCGCAGGCAGGCCGGCCGGTTCCGGTAGCGCAGCGCGTACGGCACGTACACCAGGCAGGCGCGCTCCGGGCCGTCGCCGACGCACACCTCCTCGCAGCTCCGGTAACGGCGCCCGTGGCGGCGCACCTCGGTCCGACCGGTCCGCGTGTCGGCGATCCGGTCGTACGCGCCGCCTCGCCCGAGGTCCGGCTCGTCCTCGGAGTGGAGGCTCGTCGGCACATGGGGGGGCGTCGACGCCCGTCCACATCCCGACCCCCGCTCGCTGCGCCTCGCGCTGCAGCGCGACGAGCGCCTCGTCCGGCTCGCGGTCCACGGCGAACACCATCGCGTGCCCGGCGCGGACGAGCGCCTCCGCCGCGTCGGGACAGGACACCACCAGGCGACCGTAGCGATCCGGCCTCCCCTCGAGCTCGCAGCGTCTCGCCGCCCCGGCCGCGAGCGCCGCGCTCTGCTTCGCGAGCGCGAGCAGGGTCGCCGCGCCGCCGTCACCTGCCCCGAAGCGGTGGACCGGCCCGAACGTCTCGAGCGCGTTCACGCCGGCGAGCCGCGCGCCGCGGCCGCGGTGGGCCCCCGAGAGGATCTTGAAGGTGTCGCCGTCCGTCCAGCGCACGTCGACCCGCTCTCCCGCGAGCTCGAGGCTCGACTCGGCGGGGCGCGGTCCCCGCGACTTGCGGCGGCGGGCCTCCGCGGAGCCGGGAGCGCCGAGGAGGACGATCGCGAGGAGGGACAGGAGGACGGCGGGGGCGTGGCGCACGGCCGCATCGTACCGCTCCATCGGACAGGCGCCCCGCGGGAGACGCGCTCCGCCCCGGACGCGGCGCTTTCAACCCGCGCATGGGGGGGCCACAATGATGCGGATCCCATGCACACCCTCGCAGAGCTCGTGTCGCGCTTCCCGGTGCAACAGGTGGTGGCGGAGGCGCGTTTCGACATCCTCCTCCACCTGGTCGGCGCCCTCGTGGCGGGCGGTGCGATCGGGATGGAGCGCTCCTTTCACGGCCGCCCCGCCGGATTCCGCACGCACGCCCTCGTCTGCCTCGCCTCGAGCCTCCTCATGCTGCTCACCGTCTACCAGGCGGAGTGGTTCCCCGCCGGCGCGGGCGACTCGGTGCGCATCGATCCCACCCGGATGGCGCAGGGGATCATGACCGGCATCGGGTTCCTGGGCGCGGGGGTCATCTTCAAGGAGGGGCTCACGGTCCGGGGGCTCACGACCGCCGCGTCGATCTGGATCACCGCCGCGATCGGCGTGCTCATGGGGAGCGGGCTCTACTACCCCGCGACGATCGGCACCGTGCTCACCCTCGGCGTCCTCGCCGCGTTCCGCTGGATCGAGAACCGGGTGCCCTCGCATCAGTTCGCGAACCACCGCGTCCGCTTCCCGCGCGAGGACGTGATGCCCGAGGAGACCCTGCGCGACCTGCTCGGTCGTCACGGGTTCTCGATCTCCGGGCTCACCTACCGGCTCACCGACGATGGCCGGAAGTTCGAGTACCGGATGACCATCCGCACCGTGGACGAAGCCAACTTCACGCGGCTCGCACGCTCGCTCGCGGCGCTGCCGTCCGTGCTCGAGTTCGATCTCTCGCCCGACTAGGAAGGTCAGGCGACCGGAGGCTCGCGCGGCAGGCGAACCTCGAACGCGGTGCGCGAGACCGTTTCTCGCGGGCTCGCGGTCGTTCACGGACAGTGACAGACCCCGCCCGGGAGGCTCGCCTCCGGCGGAGCTGCGGCCGTTGAGACTCGGGCTCGGATCGCGATCTCGCGCTCGCCGGGCGGCGAGCGTGCGGCCGGACCCATTTTTTCTTCCAAAACCGTTCGCGCAAAATTCGTAGTGGAGCGCAGCCGTCAAGGTTGTCCGGCGGAGTCCACTTAGCCCAGATGATTGGTCGGTTTGGGTCGACGGTTCGGGCGCGTCGTGATGCCCGTCAATCGCGACCGCGTCCGGTGGGTGGCGACGGGCGCGTCTTCGCGCCGCAGCGCGCAAAACAGCGCAAAGGCTGCGTGCGGCGAGTTGACCAAATTCGCGTTGTATTTCGCGTGCTTGTAATTCGCTGCCTGCTCGCTAGTGTTCGGCCATCCGGAGGACGGAATGAACGACACGGGCTCCCAGGCGTTCCCCAGCGACGAGACGAAGGGCGTCTCGCGCCGCGACTTCATCAAGGTCTGCTCCGCCGCGGCAGCCGCCGTCGGGCTCCCCGCGTGGGCGGGCGAGAAGATGGCCGAGAACGCAGCTCAGGGACGAAAGCCGTCGGTGGTGTGGCTCCACTTCCAGGAGTGCACCGGCTGCACCGAGTCACTTCTCCGCACGAGCCACCCGGACGTCGGCTCTCTCATCCTCGACCTCGTCTCGGTCGACTACCACGAGACGCTCTTCGCGGCGGCCGGCAAGCAGATCGAGGCCGCGCTCGAGAGCGCGAAGAAGGCCGGCGGGTACGTGCTCGTCGTCGAGGGGGCGATCCCGAAGAAGCAGGACGGCATCTACTGCATCGTCGGCGGCAAGAAGGCGGTGGACTCGCTCGTCGAGTGCGCGCAGCAGGCGGCGGCCGTCATCTGCATCGGCTCGTGCGCGTCCTGGGGCGGCGTTCCCTCGGCGGCGCCGAACCCGACCGACGCGGTCGGCGTGCCGCAGATCCTGAAGGAGAAGGGGATCGCGAAGCCGATCGTGACGCTGCCGGGCTGCCCGGCGAACCCCTACAACCTCCTCGGGACGGTGCTGCAGTTCGCGACCTTCGGGACGCTGCCGAAGCTCGACGAGAAGCAGCGCCCGCTGTTCGCCTACGGCCGCGTGATCCACGAGGACTGCCCGCGCCGGCCTCACTTCGACGCGGGACGCTTCGCCCAGGTCTACGGGGACGAGGCGCACCGCAACGGCTTCTGCCTCTACAAGCTCGGCTGCAAGGGACCCCAGACCCACGCGAACTGCTCGCTGCTCCACTTCTGCGAGGTCCCCGGCGCGTGGCCGATCGGCATCGGCCACCCGTGCGTCGGCTGCACCGAGCAGGGCATCGGCTTCAACGTCCCCATCCACGAGAACCTGCCGATCGACAAGCCGACCGCGCCGATGGCCTACCCGGGCACGAGCGAGCCGCAGGGCGCGGTGGGTGCGATCGCGACGGGCGTCGCGGGGCTCGCGATCGGCGCGGTGGTCGGCGCCGGGTTCATCGCCTCGAAGAAGCTCTCGAAGGAAGAGGAGCAGTAGCTCGGGCGGCAGCGGAGGGCTCATGACGACATTCACCCGACGGGACGCACTTCGAAGCCTCGCCGTCGCCGGCGCCGCGGCGGCGGTCGCGGACGTCGCCGAGGCGCGCGAGCCGCACGTCGCGAAGCCCGACGACCTCGGCATGCTGTTCGACTCGACCCGCTGCGTCGGGTGCCGCGCCTGCCAGACCGCGTGCCGGGAGGCGAACGAGCTCCCCTGCGATCGCCAGGTCGTGAACGGCGCCGCGTACGACGCGCCGCTCGACCTGAACGGCACGACGAAGAACGTGATCAAGCTCGCCCAGGGCGAGGGCGACACGGCGTACACGAAGGCGCAGTGCATGCACTGCGCCGATCCCGCCTGCGTGTCCGTCTGCATGGCCGGGGCCCTCCACAAGGTGGAGGGCGGGATCGTCGCGTACGACAAGAGCACCTGCGTCGGCTGCCGCTACTGCCAGGTCGCGTGTGCGTTCAACATCCCCAAGTTCCAGTGGTTCACCGCGGTCCCGGTGATCGTGAAGTGCGAGCTGTGCCGGCACCGCGGCGAGAAGGGGGCGGCTTGCGCGGAGGTCTGTCCGCGCGAGGCCGTGGTGTGGGGGCGGCGCGGCGAGCTCCTCGCCGAGGCGAAGCGGCGCGTCGCCGCGGATCCGGAGAAGTACGACGCGAAGGTGTACGGGGAGACGGACGGCGGCGGGACGAACGTCCTGTACGTCACCTCGCGCAAGGTCTCGTTCGCCGCGCTCGGGCTCCCGAAGCTGCCGGACCACCCGCTGCCGCAGCTGAGCGAGACGGTCCAGCACGGCCTCTACAAGTACGGGATCGCGCCGGTCGCGCTCTGGACCGCGGTGACGGTGGTGCAGCTCCGGGCTCGCAAGGCGCACGACGCTCCCGCCCGGAGCGGGGAGGACAAGTGATGGCCGGACACGGACACGAGCGCCCGCTCGGCGGGAAGATCCTGACCCCCGCCTTCAAGTTCCTCCTCGCCCTGTGCGGCCTGTGGGTCGTGATGGTGGTGGTCCGCCTGTTCTTCGGGCTCGGGGCGGTCTCCGCCCAGAGCGACGGGTACGCGTGGGGGATCTGGAAGCCCCTCAACGTGGTGACGTTCACGGGGATCGCCGCGGGCGCCTACGCGGTCGGCCTCGTCACCTACCTCTTCAACAAGGGCGAGTACCATCCGATCGTCCGCTCCGCGGTGATGGCGGGCGCGATGGGCTACACGCTCGCCGGGACCTCGGTGCTCATCGACCTCGGGAGGTGGTGGAACCTCTGGGTGGTCTTCTGGCCGCCGGTCTGGAACCTGAACTCGGTGCTGCTCGAGGTCGCCATCTGCGTGATGGCGTACACGATGGTGCTCTGGGTCGAGGTCGGGCCCTCCGTCCTCGAGAAGCTCGAGTCCGCCTCGTCGCCCGGCGTGGCGAAGGTCGCGCGTCGCGCGCTGCCGCTCCTCGAGCGCGCGATGCCGTTCGTCGTCGCGACCGCGATCCTCCTGCCCACGATGCACCAGTCCTCGCTCGGCGGGCTCTTCATGGTGGCGGAGACGAAGACGCACCCGCTCTGGCACACCTCCTGGCTCTCCGGCCTGTTCCTCCTCTCCTGCGTCACGATGGGTTTCGGGGCGGTCGTCCTCATCGAGAACCTCACCGCGATCGTCTGGGGGAGGCGCATCGACCAGCCGCTCCTCGCGCGGCTGAACGTCGTGCCGGCGTGGCTGTCGCTCGGCTACGTCGCCCTGCGGCTCGGGGACCTCGCCGTGAAGGGGCGGCTCGGGCTCGTCGCGACGGAGGGCGTGTACTCGTTCTTCTTCCTGCTCGAGCTCGCGCTCTTC
Source organism: uncultured delta proteobacterium (assembly GCA_963736795.1). GTDB lineage: Bacteria > Myxococcota > Myxococcia > Myxococcales > Anaeromyxobacteraceae > Anaeromyxobacter. The sequence goes on from CAVTRF010000016.1 coordinate 688,624, forward strand.
CTCGCGCCGGGGCTCCTGCTGCTCTCCCCGCGCTGGCGCGCGAACCGGGGCAAGCTCTTCGGGTCGGCGCTCCTCCTGATCTTCGGGGGCACGCTGTACCGGTTCGACACCTACCTGCTCGCGTACCAGCCGGCGCCCGGCTGGCGGTACTTCCCGTACGTGCGCGAGATGGCGTTCAGCCTGTGCCTCGCCGCGATCGGCGTCACGGTCTACGTGCTCTTCGTGAAGCTCTTCCCCATCCTGAGCGGCGTCCAGCAGACGACCGCCGCGACCACTCCGTCCGGTCCCCGCAAGGCGGCCGGCGGCGCCGTGTAACAGAGAGGACGAACGGACATGGGCAAGCTCATCACGATCGATCCCGTCACCCGGATCGAGGGTCACCTCCGCATCGACGTCGAGGTGGAGGGCGGAGCGGTGAAGAACGCGTGGTCCAGCGGCACCATGTGGCGCGGGATCGAGACGATCCTGCAGGGGCGCGACCCGCGCGACGCGTGGGTGTTCACGCAGCGCATCTGCGGCGTGTGCACGACCGTGCACGCGATCGCCTCGGTCCGCTCGGTGGAGAACGCGCTCGGGCTGGAGGTCCCGCTCAACGCGCAGCTCATCCGGAACATCATCATCTCCGCGCACGCGCTGCACGACCACGTCGTCCACTTCTACCAGCTGTCCGCGCTCGACTGGGTGGACGTGACGAAGGTGCTCGAGGCGTCGCCGGAGAAGGCGTCCGCCTTCGCCGACTCGCTCGGCCTCACCTGGCCGGGGAACTCGAGGCACGCCCTCGCCGCGGTGAAGGAGAAGGTGAAGGAGTTCGTCGCGAAGGGCCAGATGGGCATCTTCACGAACGGCTACTGGGGCCACCCGGCGATGAAGCTGTCGCCCGAGGTGAACCTCCTCGCCGTCGCCCACTACCTGCAGGCGCTCGAGGTGCAGCGCAAGGCGACCCAGGTCGTCGCGATCCTCGGCGGGAAGACGCCGAACATCCAGAACCTCGCCGTGGGCGGCGTCGCGAACGCGATCAACCTCGACAGCCCCGCCGCGCTCAACATGGAGAAGCTGTACCAGGTGAAGACCCTCCTCGAGGAGGTGCAGGGCTTCATCACCCAGGTCTACCTGCCGGACGTCGCCGCCATCGCGGCGAGCTATCCCGACTGGCTCAAGTACGGCGCGGGGGTGACGAACTACCTCTCCGTCCCCGACCTGCCGACCGACGCGAAGATGACGCAGTTCGACCTGCCGGGCGGGGTGATCTGGAACGGAGATCTCTCGAAGATCCGGCCGATCACGAGCTGGAACGACGACTACCTCCGGCAGAGCGTCACCGAGTCGATCGCGCACTCGTACTACGAGGGCGACGAGAAGCGCGGCCCGTGGGAGGGCCAGACGAACCCGAAGTTCACCGAGGAGTGGAAGCAGGAGTCGCCGGCGCCGGACAAGTACTCGTGGGTGAAGTCGCCGCGCCTCGAGGGGAAGCCCGTGCAGGTGGGCCCGCTCGCGCAGGTGCTCGTCGGGTACGTCCAGGGGCACGAGGGGTTCAGGAAGTGGGGCGATTGGATGCTCGGCACCGCCGGGAAGATCGCCGGGATGAAGCTCGGACCGGCGGTCCTCCACTCGACGCTCGGTCGCCATGCGGCGCGGGCGATCCGGTGCGCGGTGCTCTCCGAGCTCGCGCAGAAGCACTGGAAGCTCCTCGTCGAGAACGTCGGCAAGGGCGACACGTCCATCTTCGTCGACCCGATGAAGACCTTGAAGCCCGGCACCTACCGGGGCGTCGGCTTCCACGAGGCGCCGCGCGGAACGCTCTCGCACTGGAGCGTCATCAAGTCGGACGGCAAGTCGATGAAGCTCGAGAACTACCAGGCGGTCGTGCCGTCGACCTGGAACGCCGGCCCGCGCGACGCGAGCGGGCGGCGGGGGCCGTACGAGGAGTCCCTCGTCGGCAACCCGATCGCGAGGGCGGACCTGCCGCTCGAGGCGCTGCGCACCATCCACTCGTTCGACCCGTGCCTCGCCTGCGCGATCCACACGGTCGACGCCGACGGCGAGGAGATCGCCAGCGTGAAGGTGCTTTAGCGCCGAGCAGACGTGGTCGTGGTCGTGGTCGTGGACGTGGTCCTCGACCTCGACCTCGACCTCGACCTCGACGTGGACTTCGTCGAAGTCGAAGTCGAGGTTTAGGTCGAAGTCGAAGTCGAAGTTCAGGTCCACGTCCACGTCCACGTCCACGTCCAACTCCAAGTCCACGTTCACTTCGGTTCCACGGCCCCGTTTGCGGATCGGTCCGGTCTCGTGAACAATCCCCTCGTGCGCGTCTCGATCATCGGCATCGGCAACGTCCTCGCGGGCGACGACGCGGTCGGGCCCCACGTCGTCGCCGTCCTCGAGGCGCGCTTCGCGCTGCCGGACGGCGTCGAGGTCATCGACGCCGGGACGCCCGGCTACGACCTCACCGCCTTCCTCGTCGGCCTCGACGCGGTCGTGCTCGTCGACGCCGTGAAGGCGAAGGGCGCGCCCGGCGAGGTCCGGACGTTCGACCGGGCCACGATCCTCGAGAAGAGGCCGGTCCTCGCGCTCAGCCCGCACGAGCCGGGGGTGCGCGAGGCGCTGCTCAACGCGGAGTTCATGGGGGTCACGCCGCCGGTCGTGCGGCTCGTCGGCGTCATCCCGGGCGGCAACACGACCGGCCTCGGCCTCTCCGCCGAGGTGCGCGCCGCGGTGCCGGCGGCGGTCGAGGCGGTCGCGAGGGAGCTCGCCGCGCTCGGCGTCGTGCTGCGCGAGCGGTCGCCGGCGGTCGAGCCCGACCTCTGGTGGGAGCGGCGTCCGGGATCCCGTGACCTGCGGCCGTTTGTAACCCGGCCGCCCTGGCTGCTACCCTCCGCCAAAATCACGAGGACTCCGTTGCGCGGTGGCGCATGACGACCGAGGGACGAGACGGCGCGCCCGAGAGGCCGGGCGACGGCAGGCGGATCGCCCTGAGCGGCACCGTCCAGGGCGTCGGGTTCCGTCCGTTCGTCTACCGGGTCGCGCACGAGACGGGGATCGCCGGGCGGGTCCGGAACGACGCCGCCGGAGTCACGATCGAGGCGTTCGGCCCGGCCGCCGCGCTCGATCGCTTCGTCGCGCGCCTGCGCGCGGAGCGGCCCGCGGCGGCGGTGATCGCGGCCCTCGTGGAGGAGCGCATCCCTCCGGAGCCGGTCCGCGGCTTCGAGATCCTGGAGAGCGGCGGCGCCTCGGAGCGCCGCGCCGCCATCCCACCCGACCTCGCGACCTGCGACGACTGCCTGCGCGAGGTGAACGCCCCCGGCGACCGGCGGCACCGCTACCCGTTCACGAACTGCACCGGCTGCGGACCGCGCTTCACCATCGCGCTCGGCGCGCCGTATGACCGGCCCGCGACCACCATGGCGGGGTTCCCGATGTGTCCCGCCTGCGCGCGCGAGTACGGCGACCCCGGCGACCGCCGCTTCCACGCGCAGCCGAACGCGTGCCCCACCTGCGGCCCGCGCGTGGCGCTCCGCGACCGCGCCGGCCAGCCGGTCCCGGCGGCGGACCCGATCGCGGCGCTCGGCGCCGCGCTCGCGGGCGGCCTCATCGCGGCGGTGAAGGGGATCGGCGGGTACCACCTCGCCTGCGACGCGACCTCCTCCGCGGCGGTCCGGACGCTGCGCGAACGCAAGCGCCGCGAGGAGAAGCCGCTCGCGGTGATGGTCCGTGACCTCGCCGAGGCGCGCGCCGTCGCCGACCTGTCCCCGTCGGAGGAGGCGCTCCTCGCCTCGATCGAGCGCCCCATCGTCCTGTGCCGCCGCCGGCCGCCGGCTCCAGGCGCGCCCGAGCTCACGCCGCCGCTCGCGCCAGAGCTCGCGCCCGGGAGCCCGCTCGTCGGGCTGCTCCTGCCGTACGCGCCGCTCCACCACCTGCTCCTCGCCGCGGCGGGCCGCCCCCTCGTCATGACGAGCGGAAACCTCTCCGACGAGCCGATCGCCTTCGAGGACGACGACGCCCTCGCCCGGCTCGGCGCGATCGCGGACCTCTTCCTCGTGCACGACCGGCCCATCGCCGCGCGCTGCGACGACTCGGTGGCGCGCATCGTGGCCGGACGTCCCCTCGTCCTGCGCCGCGCGCGCGGCTTCGTCCCGCGGCCGGTCCGGATCGCGCCGCGGTTCAGGCGACCGGTCCTCGGCGTCGGCGCCCAGCTCAAGAACGCCTGCTGCCTCGGGCGCGGCGACGAGGCGGTGCTCGGCCCGCACGTCGGCGACCTCGACGGGCTCGAGACCTACGGCGCGTTCGAGGCGGCGATCGCCCGGCTCGAGGAGTTCCTCGCGCTCCGGCCGGAGGCGGTCGCCTGCGACCTCCACCCGCTCTACCTCTCGACTCGCTACGCGCGGGAGCGCGCCGCCGCGCTCGGCGTGCCGCTCGTCGAGGTGCAGCACCACCACGCGCACGCGGCGGCGGCGATGGCGGAGCACGGCCTCGCGGGCCCCGTCCTCGCGCTCGCCTGGGACGGCACCGGGCTCGGCACCGACGGGACCGCCTGGGGCGGCGAGCTGCTCCTCGCCGAGCGGGGCCGCTTCGACCGGCTCGCCACGTTCCGCCCGCTGCGGCTCGCCGGCGGGGACCGGGCGATCCGCGAGCCGTGGCGCGTCGCGCTCGCCGCCCTCGACGACGCGCTCGGCGCGGCGGCGCCGCTCGACGCGCTGCCGCTCTTCGCCGCCGTGCCGCGGCAGGAGCGCGAGGTCGTGCTGCGGATGCTCGCGGCGGGCGTGAGCTGCCCCGCCGCCCACGGGGTGGGGCGGGTCTTCGACGCCGCGGGCGCGCTCGCCCTCACCCGGCCCGCCGCGCGCTTCGAGGGCCAGGTCGCGCTCGCGCTCGACGCAGCGGCCGAGGGGGAGACCGGCTCGCCCTACCCGTTCGACGTGGACTCGGCGCGGGAGGTCGAGGAGCTCGATCTTCGGCCCACCTGGCGCGCCCTCGCGGCGGACGTCGTCGCCGGGGTCCCGGCCGGCGCCGTCTCGGCCCGCTTCCACGCGACGCTCGCGCGCGCGGGGGCGGAGCAGGTGAAGCGAGCGGCCCGGCGCACCGGGACGCGGTCCCTCGTGCTCACCGGGGGCTGTTTTCAGAACGCCCGGCTCGCCGAGGGGCTCCTCCGAGAGCTTTCGGGCGTCGTTCAGGTATACCTCCCCGGAGAGGTTCCGCCGGGGGACGGAGGGATCGCGCTCGGTCAGGCCGTCGTCGCGGAAGCGACGCTGGGCTGATCGGCGAGGAGAACGCGCATGTGTCTCGGTGTCCCAGGGAAGGTCCTCGCGATCGACGGGCTCAACGCGACCGTCGACTTCTTCGGCGTGAAGAAGGAGCTGCGGCTCGACATCGTCGACGAGCCGGTCCAGGTCGGCGACTACGTCCTGAACCACGTCGGGTTCGCCATCCGCCGCATCCCCGCCGAGGAGGTGCAGGAGACGCTCGCGCTCTTCGACCAGATCCTCGAGCTCTCCGGCGCGAAGGAGGACCTCATGGCGGCCGACGTCCGCGGCGAGATCGCGGCGGCGGGAGAGCTCGCGGCCGCGAAGGGGAAGCCGTGAGCCTCGCGCTCCGCTCCGGATCGCGGGCCGGCCCGGCGGACGCGCGCTCCGGCTCGAGGGGGCTCGGCCATGGCTAGGGATCTCTTCGCCGAGCTCAAGTTCCGCGACCCCGCGCGCGCGCGGGCGCTCGCCGACGCCATCCGGAGCAACGTGGCGGCGATCGGGCGGCCCGTGTCGGTCATGCACGTCTGCGGCAGCCACGAGCAGGCCATCGCGCGCTTCGGCCTGCGGGCGGTGCTCCCGGAGGGCCTCCAGCTCATCATGGGCCCGGGCTGCCCGGTGTGCGTGACGGACGCGCCGGAGGTGGACGAGGCGGTCGCGCTCGCGGCGCAGGGGGTGCGCGTCTGCACCTACGGCGACATGCTCCGCCTGCCGGGCACCGCCCGCTCGCTCGCGGACGCGAAGGCCGCGGGCGGGAAGGTCGACGTCGTCTACTCGGTCTCGCAGGCGGTCGAGCTCGCCCGGGCGCACCCTTCGGACGAGCTCGTCTTCCTCGGCAGCGGGTTCGAGACGACCGCCGTCGCGACCGCGGCGATCGCGCTCTCGGCGGTGCCTCCGAACCTCTCCATCCTCTCGGTGCACAAGTACGTGCCGGCGGCGATGGAGGTGGTCGCGTCGATCGAGACGACGAACATCGAGGGCTACATCGCGGCGGGCCACGCCGCGATCATCACCGGGTTCGGGATCTTCGAGCCGTTCGCGGCGCGCACGGGCTGCCCGGTCGTCGTCGCGGGGTTCGAGCCGCTCGACATCCTCGCCGCCATCGCGAAGCTCACCGAGCTCATGCGCGAAGGGCGGGCGGAGGTCTTCAACGCCTACCCGCGCTGCGTGACGCGCGAGGGGAACCTCCCGGCTCAGCGAACGCTCTGGAAGGCGTTCCGCCCGGTGACGGGGAAGTGGCGCGGCATCGCCGAGGTGCAGGGCGGGAACCTCGACCTGCAGCCCGCGCTCGCCGGGATCGACGCCCGGCGGCGGTTCTCGATCGACACGAGCGGTGTCCGGGACGCGGAGGCGGAGGAGGCGGCGAAGGGCTGCCTGTGCGGGTCGATCATGCTCGGGCTCGCGGTGCCGACCGACTGCGCGCTGTACGGGAAGACCTGCGTGCCGGAGTCGCCGGTGGGCGCCTGCATGGTGTCCTCCGAGGGGCAGTGCCGGATCTGGCACACCTACGGCGGGACGCCGGACCTTCGCCGGGTCGGGACCTAAGGAGGCACGATGGAGAAGCCGGGACGCCGGATCGGCCTGAAGCACGGCTCGGGCGGGCGGGCGATGCGCCAGCTCATCGAGGACACCTTCCTGCAGCTCGCGTCGCCGGTGGACGGCATCGGCCTCGCGGCGCTCGACGACGGCGCGGCGATCCGCGTCGGAGACCGCTGGCTCGTCGTCACGACCGACTCGCACGTCGTGCAGCCGATCTTCTTCCCCGGCGGCGACATCGGGCGGCTGTCGGTCTCCGGGACCGTGAACGACCTCGCGATGATGGGCGCCACCGAGCCGCTCGCGCTCACCTGCGCGGTGATCCTGGAGGACGGCTTCCCGCGCGACGACCTCGAGCGGATCGTCCGGTCGATGGCCGACACCGCCCGCGAGGCGGGGGCTCCCATCGTCACCGGGGACACGAAGGTGATGGGGAAGGGCGAGGTGGACGGGATCATCCTCAACACCGCTGGCGTCGCGTTCACCGACCGGGTCGTCAGCGACGCCGGGCTGCGCGCCGGCGACCGGCTCATCGTGACCGGCACCGTCGGCGACCACGGCATGGCGATCATGTCCCGCCGCCACGATCTGCGGCTCGAGGGCGACCTGCGCTCCGACGTCGCGCCGGTGAACGGCCTCATCCGCGAGGCGCTGCGCGCCGGCGGCGGCGACGTCGTGGCGATGAAGGATCCCACCCGCGGCGGCGTCGCGGGCGTGCTCCACGAGATGGCGGCGAAGGGGAAGGTCGGCGTCGTCGTCGAGGAGGCGGCGGTCCCGGTCCGCGACGAGGTGCGCGCCGCCGCGGAGATGATCGGGATCGACCCGCTCCTCGTCGCGAACGAGGGCAAGGCGGTGATCGGCGTCCGCGCCGCGTCGGTCGAGAAGGTGCTCGCGGCGCTGCGCGCCCACCCGCTCGGGAGGCACGCCGCGATCTTCGCGACCGCGATGGCCGACCGGCCCGGCGCGGTGATCCTCGACACCGGCTTCGGGAAGCGGATGCTCGCGGAGCCCGAGGGCGAGCTGCTCCCGCGGATCTGCTGAATCACGCGCAACTTGGACTTGGACCTGGACTTGGACGTGGACTTGGACGTGGACGTCTCGGACCTCGACCTCGACCTCGACCGTTCCCCTGCCGGAACGCCGCCATGCACGAATACTCGCTAGTCCAGGCCCTCGTGCAGCGCGTGGAGGAAGAGGCCCGGCGCCGCCAGGCCCTCGCCGTCCACGCCCTCGGCGTGCGCGTCGGCGAGCTCGCCGGGGTCGACCCGGAGCTCCTGCAGACCGCCTACGAGACCTTCCGCGCCGGGACGATCTGCGAGCGCGTTCCGCTCACGCTGACGCGCGTGCCCGCTTCCTGGTCCTGCCCGCGCTGCCTGCGGCCGATCGTTCGCGGCGAGGCGCTGCGCTGCCCCGACTGCAAGGAGCCGGCCCGCCTCGACGACGGCGGCGACGCGCTCACCCTCGACCGCATCGAGATGGAGGTGCCCTGATGTGCACGACCTGTGGCTGCGGGGACACCGAGCTCGTCCCGGTGGAGCTGCACGAGAAGATCCTCGCCGGAAACGACCGCGCCGCCCGACACAACCGCGAGCACTTCGTCGCGGCGGGGGTCCTCGCCGTGAACCTCATGGGCTCGCCGGGCGCGGGGAAGACCGCTGTCCTCGAGGCGACCGCCAAGGGCGCCGCCTCGAAGGGCTGGCGCCTCGGCGCCGTCTCGGCCGATCTCGCGACGGACCACGACGCGCGCCGCCTCGAGAAGGCGGGCATCCCGTCGAAGGCGATCACGACCGGGCAGGCCTGCCACCTCGACGCCGAGCTCGTCCACCGCTCGCTCCACGACGTCGCCTGGCAGCAGACCGACGTCTTCTTCATCGAGAACGTCGGGAACCTCGTCTGCCCGGCGATCTACGACCTCGGGCAGGCGGCGAACGTCGTCGTCCTCTCCGTCACCGAGGGCGAGGACAAGCCGCTCAAGTACCCGGTGATGTTCAAGGTGGCGGACCTCGTCCTCCTCTCGAAGTGCGATCTCGTCCCCCACCTCGACGTCGACCTCGCGAAGGTCCACGACGCGCTCGCGCGGGTGATGCCGCGGCCGCGGGTCATCGAGGTCTCGGCGCGCTCGGGCCAGGGGATCGACGCGTGGGTCGCGTGGCTCGAGGAGCAGCGCGCGCCGCTCGCCGCGGCGGCGCCCCCGCGCATCCGGCTGCCCGGCCCAAGCTCGCGCCGGTGAGTCGCAGCCCCTCCCCCGACCCCGCCGCAAGCGGGGAGAGGGTCGGGAGGGAGGGGCCGGCTCGAGGGGCCGCCGGCTCGCACCCGCCGCGGCACGAGATCCGCCGCATCGGGGAGGACGAGCACGTCGAGCGTCGGGCTTCCCGGCCCGCTCGCGCGCCCGCGCGAGCGCCGCCGCGACGGTCGGCGCGAACGTCGCGCCCGCGCCGCGCACCGTCGCCTCGTCGAGCCCGGACACGACGACGAGCTCGCAGCCGTCCGGCAGGTAGCGGCGGGCGCGCGCGAGCACCTCCTCGTCGACCGCGAGCGGGCCGACGCCATCCGGGCACTCGGCGACGACGATCGCGGTCCCGCCCTCGCGCAGGAGGAGCCCGGCGGGCGCCACGAGCTTCGCCGCCTGGCGCAGGCTCGACGAGACCGGGAACGGCGCCGAGGCGACGACGCAGTCGGCCGCCCCCGCGCGCACCTCGCACGCGGGCCGCGCCATCCGGACGCCGTCGCGGTGTGCGTAGACGAGGTCTCCCGCGACCGCCCCGAGCACGGAGCCGCGCACCTCCACGACGTTCAGCATCCAGGTGTCCCGGCCGAGCCGGCGCGCCGCCTCCTCGAAGTCCTCGCGGCAGGGGTTCCCGTCGGCCGCGCCGAGGGTCGAGGCGGGGTCCGCCGCGAGCGCGCGGTTCCGCTGCACGTCCTCGTGGTGCGCGAGCCCGGGGAAGATCGCCTTCGCCCCGCCGCCCCAGCCGGCGACCGGGTGCGGCTTCACGCGCCCGGTCGCGACGACGAGGTCCGCCTCGGCGAGGCAGCGGTTCACGCGCAGCCGCGTCCCGCGGCTCGTGCGCCCCATCTCCACCATCGCCGCCTCGTCGCGCGCGTCGTGGTTCACGACGCGGTGCCGGTGCAGGAGGTCCTCCGGCAGCCCGAGCCGGTCGAGGCGCGCCGGCCCGTGCGTCCCGGTCGCGACGGCGAGCGTCAGGTGATCGTCCCGCACCGCCGCGAGCGCGCGCCGCACCGCGAGGAACAGCTCGAGGCGCGGCTCCTCGCGCGTCTCGTCCGAGACGACCACCACGACCCGGGTGCGCGCCGACGCGACCTGCGCGAGCGGCCGCGCGCCCGTCGGGTGCGCGAGCGCCGCGTCGAGCGCGGTCCGGAGGTCGACCGCGGAAGGCGGCGGCGGCGGGCCGAGGACGCGCAGCGAGAGGCCGGGGGACGACTCGAGGGGGAGCGGACGCGCGCCGTAGGCGAGGAGGATCGTCAATGGGGTCCGAGCCCGCCGATGCTAGTGCGGCCCCTCACGCGCGGGCGCCGCGGCGGCGGCGGCGGCGGCAGCGGCAGCGGCCTTCTCCCGCTCGGCGGGCAGCTCCGCCGCGATCCGCCGGCGCACCTCGTCGCGAAGTGCGGTGGTCTCGTCGATGCCGCGGCCCGCGACCTCGACGGGCTCGAGCATCCGCGCGAACGCGCGGCACGGGCGCACCCACGGACCGCCCTTCGGCATCCCGTGCGCCGTCCCGTGCACCGCGATCGGCAGCACCGGGACCCCCGCCTCGAGCGCCAGCCGGAACGCCCCCGACTTGAACGGCAGGAGCGTCCCCTTCGCGCTGCGCGTGCCCTCCGGGAAGATCATGACGCTCATCCCGCGGGCGAGATACGCCTTCGCGCGCGCGAGCGCCTCCCCGCCGCTCTCCGCGTCGCCGCGCCGGATCGGGATGTCCCCCGCCATGCGGAGCATCCACCCCACCCACGGCACCTTGAACAGCTCCTCCTTCGCGACCCACTTCATCTCGCGCGGGAGCCGGGACAGCATGAGGATGTCGAGCATCGACTGATGGTTCGCGACGACGACGAACGGCCCCTTCCGCTCGGGCCAGCGCCCCTCGACGCGGAGCCTCCAGGGCGGGAACGTCCGCGAGATCCCGGCCCCGACGAACCGCAGGAACCGGCCGGCGACGACCCGGTTGCGGTCGAACGGCGCGGTCACGAGGAGGAGCAGCGCCTGGAGCGGCAGCCCGACGGCGATGAGTACCATCGCGATGGGGTAGCCGATGATGGCGAGGAGGACGTACACGGCGGGATGCTCCTATCCGGGCGTCGGCGCCGGGTCACGGCGGAGCGCGACCGCGGGCGCGAGCGGCGGGCGCTGCAGATGGTGGGACGAGCGGGCCTGGAAGAGCGCCGCGGCGGAGAGGAGGCGAGCCTCCTCGAGCGGCGGTGCGACGAGCCGGACGGCGACCGGGCGGCCAGCCGCGAGACCGGCCGGGAGCGTGATCGACGGGGAGGCCCGCGAGCGCGACGGCGGCGCTGAGCGCGTCGGCCCACGGAGGATCGGACGCGCGGGGCGCGGCGGCGAGCAGGAGGTCGTGCCGCTCGAGGAGCCGCGCGAGGGCACGCTGCACCTCGCCGCGCAGCCGGGCGGCCCGCACGTAGTCCGCGGCGCTCGCGCGCGCGGCGGGGCCCCGCGGCCCCGATCCCGCGAGCCCGGGGACCTCGCCCGCGACGACCTCCGCCTCGGCGCCCTCGAGGAGCGCCGCGGCCTCGACGAGCGGGAGCGCCGGGAGCGACGCCGGCTCGAGGATCGCGCCCGCCGCGCGGAACGCCTCCTGCGCGGCGGCGAAGCTCTCCGCGTCATCCCCCTCGGCGCGGCCGAGGACCCCCACGCGCAGCCCTCGAGGAAGGCCAGGGGAGAGCCGCGCGAGCCCCGCCGGTGCGCCGACGGAGGACGGATCGCGCGGGTCGGCGCCGGCGAGGGCGGCGAGCGCGATCGCGCAGTCCTCGGCGAACCGCGCCACCGGCCCGACCGTCGCGAGCGTGTACGAGCCGGCGGTCACGCCCCGCCGCGAGACGACGCCGTAGGTCGGCCGCAGCGCCGTCGCGCCGCAGTCCGCGGGAGCCGGATCGGCGCCCGCCCCGAGCGCCGCGAGCGCGAGCGGGACGAGCCCCGCGGCGACGGCGGCGGCCGCCCCCGGCGACGGGCCGCCCGCGGCGCGCGCCAGGTCCCACGGGCTCCGCGCGGCGGGGACGGTGCCGTCGTGGAGCACGCCGCCGAGCGGCAGGACGGTGACCTTGCCGACCAGGATCGCGCCCTGCTCCGCGAGCCGGGCCGCGACCGTCGCGTCGCGCTCGGGGGTCCGCCCGGCGAGCGCAGACACGCCGAGGGCGGTCGGGATCCCCTTCGTGTCGATCGTGTCGGCGAGCGCGACCGGGATCCCGTGGAGCGGGCCGCGCCAGCGCCCGTCGGCGAGCTCCGCCTCGGCGGCGCGTGCGTCCGCGAGGGCGCGGAGCTTCGTGACGACCGCGAAGCAGCCGAGCGTCGGGGCGACCGCGTCGATCCGCGCGAGGGCCGCCTCGACGAGGGTGACGGGCGAGAGCTCTCGCGCACGCAGTCGCGCGGACAGCGCGACGACGCCCGCGAAGAGGAGCTCCGCCGCGTCGGTCACCGCGGCTCCCCGGGGCGGGCGACGACCGCGCGGAAGGAGAAGGCCGGCTCTGCCCCCGAGGGCAGCCGCACCGCCCGGATCGCGGCGACGGCGGCGTCTGCGGCATCGTCGGCGTGTGCGGCGGGCGTGTTCGGGACGCCCTCGGCGGCGGAGGCCGCAGCCGACCCTGCTCCCGCCCGCCCGGCGCCCGCGGCGGCGCACCCGGCGAGGGCGGCCGGCGCCAGCGCGAGCGCGCGCAGGAGCCCGCGCCGCGGGATGCCGGGGTGGCCGGAACGACCGTCGCTCATGCGGTCTCTCTAGCACGGCGCGCGCCCGGCGGGACGACGCCGCTCGGGCTGGCGCGGAGGGCTCTCCCGCGACAGGATCTCCCCGTGCCCGAGCTGCCGGACATCGCGGTCTACGTCGAGGCGATCGAGGCGCGGGTGCGCGGGGCGCCGCTCGAGTCGATCCGGCTCGGGAGCCCGTTCCTGCTCCGGTCCGCCGAGCCGCCCCTCCGCGCCGCGGAGGGGCGGCGGGTCGCCGCAGTGCGGCGGCTCGGCAAGCGGATCGTCCTCGTGCTCGAGGACGACCTCTTCCTCGCCCTGCACCTCATGATCGCGGGCCGGCTCCACTGGAAGGGGCGCGGGGCGAAGCTCCCCGGCCGCGTCGGCCTCGCCGGCTTCGACTTCCCCTCGGGCTCGCTCATCCTCACCGAGGCCGGCTCGAAGCGGCGCGCCGCGCTCCACCTCGTGCGCGGCGAGGCGGCGCTCCTGGCGCTCGACCGCGGCGGGCTCGAGCCGCTCGCCGCGAGCGCGGCGGCGTTCGAGGCGGCGCTCCGGCGCGAGAACCACACCCTGAAGCGCGCGCTCACGGATCCCGGCCTGTTCTCCGGGATCGGCAACGCCTACTCGGACGAGATCCTGCACCGGGCCCGGCTCTCGCCGGTGAAGCTCACCTCCCGGCTCGACGCGGCGGAGGTGGCCCGGCTCCACGCCGCGACGCAGGAGGTCCTCGCCGAGTGGGTGGCGCGGCTCCGGCGCGAGGCGGCGGGCGGCTTCCCGGAGGGGGTCACCGCGTTCCGCGACGAGATGGCCGTCCACGGCAGGCACCGGCGGCCCTGCCCCGTGTGCGGGACGCTCGTCCAGCGGATCGTCCGCGCCGAGAACGAGGTGAACTACTGCCCCCGCTGCCAGACCGGCGGGCAGATCCTGTCCGACCGCTCGCTCGCCCGCTTGCTCAAGCAGGACTGGCCGCGCACCATCGAGGAGCTCGAGCGGAACCCCGCCCTCGCGGCGGCCCGCGCCGAACCGCCTCCGCGGCGGCCGCGGCGCGCGCCAGAGCTGGGGGCGACCGAGGAGAACGGATGACGAACGCGGAGATCGTGGCGGCGCTCAAGGAGAAGGCGCGGGTCCTGTACGAGGGCAAGCAGGTGCCGCACCGGAGCTGCGGCATCGCGCTCGCCGAGACCTTCGATCGGGACTCGCGCGCGTACCAGGCGCTCCGCAAGGGCGGGATCACGGGCGAGGGGACGTGCGGCGCGATCATGGCCGGGGTGCTCATCCTCGGCGAGCTCCTCGGCGATCCCGACCCCACCGGTCCGGCGACCGAGGCCCTCAAGGCCGCCGTCGCGCGGTACCGGGCCGAGGTGGCGAAGCGTGTCCACACCGGAGCCGCGCGCACGCAGGTGTGCAACGACCTCACCGGCCAGTTCCCGGTGTTCCAGTCCGACGAGCGGTTGCTGTTCTGCACCGAGATCGAGACGACGGTCGCCGAGATCGTCGCAGAGATCGCGCTCGCGCACGGCGTCCCGCTCGTGCCGACGAAGATCCGCGGGCTGTAGTTCGAAGGGGGGCCGCCGATCACCCTCCGGCGGGCCCGCCCCGCCGCCGGGCCTTCCCTCTCGCGGGGCGCCTGCGCACCTACCCTGGATGGCCGGCGCCTCGCAGGGCTTCCACGAGGACGAGAGCAGGCTCTCGTCCCGCACCAAGGACCTTCACCGCGCGATCGTCTCGCTCCAGGAGGAGCTCGAGGCGATCGACTGGTACCAGCAGCGCGCGGACGCGACCGAGGACCCCGAGCTGCGGGAGATCCTCGAGCACAACCGGGACGAGGAGAAGGAGCACGCGATGATGCTCCTCGAGTGGCTCCGCCGGAAGGACGTGGTGATCTCGCGGATGATGAAGCTGCACACCGGCCACGGCGGCCCCATCGTGAGCGAGACCGAGGAGGCGGAGGCCGCGGCCGAGGCCGACGTCGAGGGCCGCGCCGAGAAGAGGGAGCGCCGATGACCTGGCAGGACCGCGACACGGCACCGTTCGCGCAGGAGGTCTGGGACCAGATCGACGCGGTCGCCCGCGCGGCGGCCGACGAGGTGCGCGCCGCGCGCCGCCTCGTGGACGTCGTCGGCCCGCTCGGGTTCGCCGCCCGCGCCGGCGTCGCGGAGGACGAGCCGGTCGGCGGTGAAGACGCCGGAGGGGAGGCGCACGTCCACGTGCCGCGCGTGCGCGCGCTCCCCGTCCTGCACCGCAGCTTCTCGCTCGGCGCCCGCTCCGTGGCGGCGAAGGAGCTCCTGCGCGAGCCGCTCGTGCTCTCGGAGGCGGCCGAGGCGGCGCGGCAGATCGGCCGCGCCGAGGACCGGCTCCTGTTCTCGGGCAACCACGCGGCGGGCGTCCGCGGCCTCCTCGCCCACGAGGGCGCGCTCGAGCTTCCCGCGGGGGACTGGAGCGACCCCACCCGCGCGGCGGACGACCTCCTCGGGGCGCTCGCCCGGCTCGACGCAGCCGGGCGCCATGGCCCGTTCGCGGTCGCGATCTCCCCCGGCCGCTTCTACCAGCTCCTCCGCCCCTACCCCGGGACCGCGCTCACCCCGCACGCGCAGCTTCAGCCCGCGTTCACCGGGGGGATCGTGAAGGCGCCCGGGCTGCAGGACGGCGCTGTCATCGTGCTGCGGAGCGCGTCGGGCCCGCGCGCCGTCGTCGGCCAGGAGCTCGCAGCCGCGTACGACGGGCGCGAGGGGATCTTCCACCGGATCTCGCTCGTCGAGTCGGTCACGCTCCTGCCTGGCGTACCCGGGTCGGTCGCCGTGCTGCGCCCCCGCTGAGGCCGCTGCGGAGGCGCGCCGCGGGGGAGCTCGGTCTCGTCAGCCCGCGCAGGCGCGCGCGATCTCGACGACGACGAGCGGCGCGGCGAGCAGCAGACCGGCGGCGATGCGCACCGCCCGGGGGCGACCCACGATCAGCAACAGGCACCCCGCGAAGAATCCCATGAAGAAGAGGAGGTTCGCAGTCGAGTGATCGCCGATCAGGTTTCGCAGATGCTGACGAACCCCGGGTGGCAGGGGATCACGAAACAGGCCCGGCAGGCGAACACGGAGCAGGTCTTCCGACACGAGCAGCGGCGGCCACGGCGGCGAACCCGGCCGCGACCCATCTCGCGAAGAAGACCTTGAGCAGCAGCTCGAGACCGAGCACCGCGAGGATCAGCACGGCGGCGAGGAGCGGCCACCGGTGCTCACCGGGGTACTTCGCGAACGGGATCGCGAAGGCTCCGCTGCTCACCGCCAGGAGCGCCCCCGCCACCATGCTGCCGTGGGGGAACTCCTTTTCCTCCACCGGCTGCGGTTCCGGCGCCGCCCGTCGCGCGCTCTCAACGGGCACGTCGGACTCCACGGGCATTCCGCAACGTGGGCAGAGCCAGTCGGGCCGTCGCGTGTGCTTCAGCTCGCACGCGGGGCAGTACGCGGGCTCCGCGGCAGGCGTCAGGTCGTGAGAGGGATCGAGCATGGCCGTTCGCGCGGGCGCACCGACGTCATCGCCGATGACAGCACGCGAGAGCGAATGGAGGCAAGCGCGAATGAACTGTTCGCTCCGCAGCTTCCCGCTCCGGCGCCGAGCGCGGCGCGTCGCTCACGCCCGCGCGCCGCGGATATCTTGCACCAGGAAGATCCCGTCCGGCGCGAGGCGCCGCCGGACTGCGCGGAGCGCGGTGGCGGGATCGGCGTCAGGCCAAAGAGAACCCCGCTGCCCTTGGAGAGGACAGCGGGGTCGGTGACTCCTGGAGTGGTTGCGGGGTGCCTGCAACGCGGGCTTCAGCAGAGCTCGCGGCCCGGGTTCGCGGAGCTTGGTGAAATACTGCCTTGCGGCGACCGGGGCTCCGGAGCGCGGCGGGCCTCACCTCGCGGATGCCGAGATCAGCAGCGCCGCTGCGTGCCTGACGAGCGGATCCGAAGCTGCGGGCGTGCGGGACACCGTGTTCGGGCATGCGACATCGCTCGTCTGCGTGATGGGCGCGGGAGTTGCGCTCCCGTCGAGTACGTCCGGAATGACCCCGCTCGCGTCGATCCGGTCGCCGCTGGCGCGGAGCAAGCGCGCGAAGGGCACCCAGACGCGGACACCCGAGATGTCGTGCGGGGCTCCGACGACGCCTTCGCGGGCGGTCTTGGATCCCAGCACGGTGCCCCGCCGCTGATCCTGCACGGCCGCAGCCGCAGCCTCCGCCACGCCTGCCGTGTTCCCGTTCACGAGCACGGCGAGTCGCGCCTGCTCGAGGCTGGAGGTGCCTGGCGTCGCGACGTACGCGCGGTTCGCCTTGGGGGTACGTGCGTACGCAAGCGACGCGATCGTCCCCCGGCCAGGAAGGAGTCGACGAGGTCTCGGACACCTTCGACGGTGCCGACCGCGGCGTCACGAAGGTCCAGGATGACGAGCGCCGCCGCCGCGCCGACGGAGCGCGCGTCGTCGCGGACTCGACGGGCCGCGGCCGGCTGCAGGTTCCAGGGGCGCAGGTAGAGAACGCGCGAGTCGACGATACGGCACTCGACCGCAGGCGCACCGGCGAGGGCCCGGTGGAGGATCACGCGACGCTCGCCGCCGTCCGCTCCTCCGAGCGTCAGCGCCACCTCGGCACCCGCCGCGCCTTCGAGGAGCCGGAGGACCTCGGAAGGCGCATGGCCGCGAGCCGACTGACCGTTCACCTCGCGCAGTTTCGCTCCCGGATCGATACCGGCGAGCGCTGCGGGGGAGTCTGGCAGGACGCCGGAGATGACGGGGTCGTGGCCCTCGAGCGTGACCGCGACACCGAGGCGTTCGTCGATCGCCTTCACGAGCGCGAGTCGCTCGGAGACGGTCCCGGAACGGAGCGACGCGGACATCGACCGCACTGCGGCGAGGACGACCTCGCCGTCGGTCACGCCCGTGCGCGTCGCGCGCAGCTCCGCGATGGCCGGCTCCAGCTCCGGCGGCCGCGCACCCGCGGCGGTCCTCGAGGGCGCGAGCTCGAGCGAGGCGACCGCGACGAGCGAGTCCGGTGCTACGGGATGCGATCATCGCACCGGAGATGCCCTCGGCAATGCGCCGGATCGCGTCCGCGGCGGGGTCGGCGATCAATGCACAACCGGCGATCTCCTCGCGCGCCGCGCGCTCGTCCGTGACGACCTCGGCCGATGCGTTGGTCCCGTTCTTCCAGCCCCAAGCGGGCCCGACCTTGACGAAGTAGCTCCGCGCGCCATCGACGACGATCGTCTGCTCGGCATGTCCGTCGACCCTGGCGACGAGCTTGTGCTCCCCGGGTCGAAGCGTCAGCCGGGTGAACGTGCCGGGGGCGAGCCTTCCGACTCGCACCTCGTCCACGGTCACCTCGACGGTCACGGCGACGCCCACGACGGCGTGTGGACGGTAGACGAACACGGTCGCGGCGCCACCCGAAGGCGGCGAGAGCTTCGCGCGCTCGTCGAGATCGATGCGCGCCACGGGCACCGTGGCGCAGGCACTCAGAGTCACGAGCAGGACGAGCCTATTCATGTAATTCGTCATAGCACCCAGCCCGCTGCCCCGTCCGCGGAAAGGCAAAGCCCCGCCCACCTCGCGGCTACCGGGGCTCCGGATGGGTGCGGGGGCCCGCAAGGCTGGGTTCAGCAGAGTTCCCGGCCTGTCTTTACGGGCAAACTGCCGAGACACCGCGTAGCCGGCGCCTGACGGCCGCGCCCACCCCAACCTGCCGCGCGCTTCGCAGGCCGGGCTTGCGACTGCGGTTCTGGGAGCCGCATCGACTTCATCGCCGCGAGCAGGGCGTGAGACAATCAATCGCTAAGAACCCAATCACCTGAAGGCGCGGTCCCCGCGTAGAACGGAGTGGGCATGGCGTTCTTGGCACGCGTGCCGGGAGTTATTGGCTCGTCGCGGCGACCTGAGGTGGGACGAGCAGCCCGAAAGCATCTTCGTCTACGCGCCGATGCCGACCGGCTACTGGATCGTGGCGGTGCAGGGCGAAGACGGTCCCGAGGTCCACGTGGCAGCATGGCACGAGCACTTCGGGTCTGAGCAGGCTGCGCTCGAATGGTTCGCGTTCGCGTTGCGAGGCGAAGGTCTGCGCGTTCGCGTCACCTCCGCGGGCGATTTCGATTACGCGTGGCAAGTGGAGACCCTCGACGACGGACAGTGGAAAGCACGCTCGAAGACCGTGAGGATTCCGTTGCCGTTCTGGCGGCGCCGGCGCGTTCGATTCCTCCAGAACTCCGTCGTGAACTCCTGACCGAGAGTAGTTCCGAGAACTCTGCTGAAGCCCGTGTTGCGGAAGGGCAAAGCCCCGGTCACCTTGCGGCGACCGGGGCCTCGGATACTGGTGCGGGGCGCGCGTTGGTCGAAAGCGGACTTGCTGCCGTTCGCGCGCGCCCTCCCCGGCTGGGCGGGCGAGTGACAAGAGCCCCCGGCCGCGATGGCCTCCAAGCGGGGGCGTGGGGGCGCCGGGCAGCGCCCGATATGACCGAGTGGCCTCGCGCACACGAGGTCGTCCGGAGGCCCATGGAGCTTCATCACTTCGTGCACTGGTTCCACGAGCTGCACCGGCATCACGTGCGGCGGGTGTTCCGGGCGATCGCGGGCTACGGCATCGTCGCCGCGGCGCTGGTCGAGGTGACCGAACCGGTAGTGCACGCGCTCCACCTCCCCGAGTGGACGCTGACGTTCGTGGTCGTCGCGCTCGCGGTGGGGTTCCCCGTCGTCGCCGTGCTCGCCTGGGCATCTTCGGATCCCGGCGCGTCCGCCGTCGACCGCGAAGGCACCTCGTCGGTCACGTCGCCGCGCCCCGGCGCCGAGGCGCTGCCGGCTCGCCGGCGGCTCTCCGTTCGCGTCGCGGCCGCGCTCGTCGCGCTCGGGCTCGTCGTCGCCGCCCCCGGGCTCGCGTGGTTCCTGTGGCACCGCGGCGGGCCCGGCGCGGCCGTGACCCGTGCGTCGATCGCGGTCCTGCCGTTCGCAGATCTCAGCGCCGCGAAGGACCAGGGGTACTTCGCCGACGGCATGGCGGAGGAGATCCTGAACGCCCTCGTCCACGTCGACGGGCTTCGCGTCGCCGGCCGCACGTCGTCCTTCTCGTTCCGCGGCCGGGCCGCGACGCTCCCGGAGATCGGCCATGCCCTGGGCGTCTCCACCATCCTCGATGGGAGCGTCCGCAGGGACGGCACGCGCATCCGGGTCAATGCGCAGCTCATCGATGCGGAGCGGGGTGACGACCTCTGGTCCGAGACGTACGACCGCGAGCTGACCGGCGTCTTCGCCGTGCAGGACGAGATCTCCCGGGCGGTCGTGGAGGCGCTCAAGGTGAAGATCCTCCCTGGGCACGGGCCCGAGGCGCGGACCCAGCACGCCACCAACCCCGACGCGTACAACGCCTACCTGCTCGGGAAGCACTTCTTCGACCTCGCGACGCCGGACGACATGCGCCGCGCGGTGACGAACCTGGAGAAGGCGCTCGCGCTCGATCCTCAGTACGCGCGCGCCTGGGCGTGGCTCTCGGTCTCGATCCTCAACTCGTCCGTGTACCTCCCCCGGCCCGACGCCAGCGCCGCGGAGGTGGAGGATGCCGCGCGGCAGGCGATCGCGGCGGCGGATCGCGCGGTCGCCCTCGCGCCCGATCTCGCGGAGTGCTGGTCCGCGCGTGCGTGGATGCGCACCTCCGTCACGTGGGAATGGGACGGCGCCCGCGCCGACTTCGAGCGCGCGCTCGCGCTGAGCCCGCGGGACGCGAACATCCTCGTCCGGCAGAGTCACTTCCTCTCGGTGCTCGGCCGGCTGCCGGAGGCGATCGCAACCGTGCGCAAGGTCATCGAGATCGATCCCCTCTACTCGTGGGGATGGGATTTCCTCTCGGGGTATGAGCTCGACAGCGGCCGGCCGGACCTCGCCCGCGACGCCGCGTCCCGCGCGCTCGAGATCGCGCCGGACCACGTCTATGCGAGGATGACCCTCGGGCTCGCGGAGGTGCTCCTCGGGCACCCGCAGGACGCGCTCGCCGAGTTCGCGCGCGAGAAGTCGGAGGTGCTCCGGCTGGCGGGTACGGCGGTGGCGCAGCACGCGATCGGCGATGTCGCCGAGGAGCAGAAGGCCCTCGACGCGCTGCGGGCGCGCTTCTCCGAGAGCGAGCCGTACATGATCGCCGCCGTGTACGCCTGGCGCGGCGACCGGGAGCGCGCGTTCGAGTGGCTCGACCGGGCGGTCGCGCAGCGGGGTGGGCGCGGCGTCTCGCGCCTCCGGATCCGGTGGATCAAGCACGACCCGCTGCTCGCGAAGATCCGCGACGACCCGCGGTACGAGGCCGTGGTCCAGAGAATGGGGCTGCCGACGCGATAGCGCCGCTCCGTCGAGCGGTGTCGGCCGCCCGCCTGCCGGGCTCCCAGGCCCCGGCGCCGCCGCCGAGTGCACGACGACCGGCGAGACCCGTGCCCGGCTCGAGCTGGCGACCTCGCCGCCGAAACAGCAAAGGGCCCCGGCGACTTGGGGTCACCGGGGCCCTTCGGAGTTAGTTGCGGGGGCAGGATTTGAACCTGCGACCTTCCGTCTATGAGTCCATTGGACTTTCGGAGGCGTCCGAGCGGCCGGGGGTGGCAAGACCTCGCCCGCGGTCCTCGACGCCCTCGTTCCGGCCGCCCCGACCGAGGGTACCCGCTCTCGCCGCGCCGGGCCGCGCGCCCGGTTATCGGCAGGGCGATGCCCTTCTTCCAGGATCCCCCCGGCTCGGGAACACCTACGAGACGGACGCCCTCCTCCGCGAGCACCTCGCCCGCACCTTCTCGCCGGAGGAGCTCGCTGCGCTCGAGCCCGAGCTCGTCCACCTCGGCGCGCTCGCGGGCGGGCCGCTCCACGCGCAGCAGCTCGCGGAGCGCGAGGTGGAGCCGCGCCTCGTCGCGTGGGACGCCTGGGGGAGACGGGTCGACCGGATCGAGCCGACGCCGCTCTGGCGCGAGGCGGCCGCGCTCGCCGCGCGCCACGGCCTCGTCGCGACCGCCTACGAGCGGCGCCACGGCGGACGCTCCCGGACGCACCAGCTCGCCCTCGTGTACGTGCTCGACCCGTCGACCGACGTCTACTCCTGCCCCCTCGCGATGACCGACGGCGCCGCGCGCACGCTCCTCGACGCCGGCGACGCCGCGCTCGTGGAGCGGGCGGTGCCGCGCCTCACCTCGCGGGACCCGGCCCGCGCGTGGACGAGCGGGCAGTGGATGACCGAGCGGACCGGCGGGTCGGACGTGTCGCGGACGGAGACGGTGGCGCGGCGGGACCCCGGCGGCGGCTGGCGCCTCCACGGCACGAAGTGGTTCAGCTCGGCGACGACCGCCGAGGTGGCGCTCGCGCTCGCGCGGCCCGAGGGGAACCCGCCGGGCTCGCGCGGGCTCGCGCTGTTCTACGTGGAGGTGCGCGGCGAGGACGGCGCGCCGAACGGGATCTTCGTGAACCGGCTCAAGGACAAGCTCGGGACGCGGAAGCTCCCCACCGCGGAGCTGACGCTCGACGGCGCGCGGGCGACGCCGGTCGGTGGACCGACGGACGGCGTCCGCCGCGTCGCGCCGATGCTCACCGTCACCCGCACCTGGAACGCGGTCGTCGCCGCCGCCGGGATGCACCGCGCGCTCTCGCTCGCGCGCGACTACGCGCGACGCCGCGTCGCCTCGGGGACGCCGCTCGCCGAGCGGCCGCTCCACGTCGAGACGCTCGCCGCGCTCGAGGCGGAGCGCGAGGGGGCGTTCCTCCTCGCCTTCCGCGCGGCGGCGCTCCTCGGCCGCGCCGAGGCGGGCGAGGCGACCGAAGCGGAGCGCGCCCTGCTGCGGGTCCTGACCCCGCTCGCGAAGCTCACCACCGCGAAGCAGGCGGTCGCGGTCGCCTCCGAGGCGCTCGAGTGCTTCGGCGGCGCGGGCTACGTCGAGGACACCGGGCTCCCCCGGCTCCTCCGCGACGCGCAGGTCCTCCCGATCTGGGAGGGCACGACGAACGTCCTCGCGCTCGACTCCGTCCGCGCGCTCGATGCGCCGGGCGCCCGCGAGGCGCTCGACGCGGAGCTCGCCCGGCTCGCCGGCGAGGCGACGGGCGCGGCGCTCGGGCCCGCGATCGAGGCGGCCCTCGCAGCGGCCGAGCGGGCGCGGGGGTTCCTCGATGGCGCCCGGGGCGGTGCGCGCGAGGCGGGCGCGCGTGGGGTCGCGCTCACCCTCGGCCGCGCGCTCGAGGTGCTGCTCCTCGGCTCGCACGCGCGGTGGGCGGAGGAGACCGGGCGCGGCCGGCGCGCGGTCGCGGCGGCGCGGCGCCTTGCGCAGAACGGCGTGGACGTGGGGCTCGCGCTCGCGCCCGCGGACGAGGCGGCGCTGCTCGCCGGCGAGCCGGGTGAGGCGAGGGTCACCTAAAGTTACACCGCGCGGAGCGGCGCCGTCGGACCGGAGACGCGTCGCAGCCTGCGCGCTGGGTGCGGCGTGCGCGACGCAGCGTCGCGGCGGTCGAGCACCGGGCTGCTGCGGCAAGTGTCCGGAATCCGGCCTGGGGGGAGATCGCCATGGCGCAGCGCGGCAGAGGTCGCGCGCGCCACGGGCCCTGCGGACGCGCACTCTTCTGCAAGACCTGTACCGTACCTGGGCGTGTGCTTGACAGTGGGAGAGTTCTAGGGTTTTTTGCCGGCTCCACTCACG
This sequence comes from uncultured delta proteobacterium, assembly GCA_963736795.1. Taxonomy (GTDB): domain Bacteria; phylum Myxococcota; class Myxococcia; order Myxococcales; family Anaeromyxobacteraceae; genus Anaeromyxobacter. Next base: position 711,975 of record CAVTRF010000016.1, read on the forward strand.
CGAACCCGATACGAGAGGTCGCGAGGAGAACCCCATGGCCAGCGATTTCAACCCTCCGCAGAATCCCCCGGGCAGTCCCGGTCCCCAAGAAGAAGATCCGCCGGGAGGATGCGCTCGCGTACCACTCGATGGGCCGCAAGGGGAAGATCGAGGTCGTCCCCACGAAGCCCTGCGCGACCGCGCGCGACCTCGCCCTCGCGTACACGCCCGGTGTCGCCGAGCCGTGCCTCGAGATCGCGAAGGACCCGGACCTCTCGTACCTCTACACGGCGCGCGGGAACCTCGTCGCGGTCGTGTCGAACGGCACCGCCGTGCTCGGCCTGGGCGACATCGGCCCCGCCGCCGGCAAGCCCGTGATGGAGGGGAAGGGCGTCCTCTTCAAGCGGTTCGCCGACATCGACGTCTTCGACATCAACATCGACGCGAACGAGATCGACAAGGTCTGCACGGTCGTGAAGGCGCTCGAGCCGACCTTCGGGGGCATCAACCTCGAGGACATCAAGGCCCCCGAGTGCTTCATCATCGAGGAGCGGCTCAAGAAGGAGATGCAGATCCCGGTCTTCCACGACGACCAGCACGGGACCGCGATCATCTCCGGCGCGGCGCTGCTCAACGCGCTCGAGCTCGCGGGCAAGAAGATCGACGAGGTGAAGGTGGTCGTCTCCGGCGCCGGCGCCGCCGCCATCGCCTGCACCAAGTTCTACCTCGCGCTCGGAGTGAAGCGCGAGAACGTGGTGATGGTCGACACGAAGGGCGTCGTCTACCGCGGGCGCACCGAGGGCATGAACCCCTGGAAGCTCGAGTTCGCCTCCGACACCAAGGCGCGCACGTTGATGGAGGCGGCGAAGGGCGCGGACGTGCTCCTCGGCTGCTCGGTCAAGGGCATGTTCACGCAGGAGATGATCCGGTCGATGGCGAAGGACCCCATCGTCTTCGGCCTCGCGAACCCCGATCCCGAGATCAGCTACCCCGAGGCGAAGGACGCCCGCGAGGACGTCATCATGGCGACGGGGCGGTCGGACTACCCGAACCAGGTGAACAACGTCCTCGGGTTCCCGTACATCTTCCGCGGCGCGCTCGACGTCCGCGCGAAGGCGATCACCGAGGAGATGAAGATGGCGGCGGCGAAGGCCCTCGCGGCCCTCGCGAAGGAGGACGTGCCCGACTCCGTCTCCCGCGCGTACAGCGGCGAGCGGTTCCGCTTCGGCCGCGACTACATCATCCCGAAGCCGCTCGACCCGCGCGTGCTCCTGTGGGTCGCGCCGGCCGTGGCGAAGGCCGCCATGGACGGCGGCGTCGCCCGCGTCCAGATCGACATGAACGAGTACCGCGACCGGCTCCGCAAGATGCAGAGCCGCTCGCACCAGGTGATGGGCTCGATCTTCACGAAGGCGAAGAAGAAGCTCGCGAAGATCGTCTTCCCCGAGGGCCACCACCCGAAGATCCAGCAGGCCGCCGAGATCCTCCGCGAGGAGGCGATCTGCGAGCCGGTGCTCCTCGGGCCGGTGGACCTCATCCGGGAGTCGATCCGGCAGCAGCGGCTCGACGAGCTCGACGGGGTGACCATCATCAACCCCGAGGAGAGCCCGGACTTCCCGAAGTACGTCTCCCGGCTGTGGGAGCTCCGGCAGCGGCGCGGCGTCACCCACGAGGAGGCGCGCCGCCGGATGCGGCTCCGCAGCTACTTCGCGGCCACCATGCTCGATCAGGGCGCGGTGGACGGCCTCGTCACCGGGCTCACCACCGGCTACGCGGACGCGATCCGGCCGGCGCTCGAGGTGATCCACACCCGCGCCGGCAAGCGCGCGGCGGGCGTCTACATCGTCGTGACGAAGAACGACTTCAAGTTCTTCGCCGACTGCACGGTGAACGTCGACCCGACCGCCGAGGAGATGGCGGAGATCGCGCTCACCACGGCGGACCTCGCCCGCTACTTCGACGTCGTCCCCAGCGTCGCGATGCTCTCCTACTCGAGCTTCGGCAGCGCCGAAGGGGCGTCGCCCCGCAAGGTCCGCGAGGCCACCGAGCTCGCGCGCCAGCGCCGGCCGGACCTCGAGATCGACGGCGAGATCCAGGCCACCCCCGCGACCAACGCGGAGACCCGCCTCCCCGAGTTCCCGTTCTCGAAGCTCAAGGAGAACGCGAACGTGTTCGTCTTCCCGAACCTCGACGCGGCGAACATCGCCTACCAGCTCCTCGAGGGGATCGGCGGCGCCGAGGTCATCGGCCCGGTGCTCCTCGGGATGCACAAGCCCGTGAACGTCCTGCAGATGGGCACGAGCGTGCAGTCGATCGTGAACCTCGCCGCCATCACGGCGCTCCGCGCCCAGGGCGACGAGTTCCTGTTCTAGGCCGGCTCGATCGGCTTCCGACCTCGCGGGCGCGCCGTGTAGACTGCGGCGCGCCCGCGTCATTTCGTCGCGCGGCGTCCGACCCCGGAGCCTCCGTGACCGAGCCAGGCGAGCACCTCACCCGGATCACCCGCTACCAGCAGGCGCTCGCCGAGCGCGGCCTCGCGGGCGCGCTCCTCCTCAACGCGGTCGACGTCTTCTACCTGACCGGCACCGGGCAGAACGGGGCGCTCTACGTGCCGGCGTCCGGCGGCGCGATCCTGCTCGTCCGCAAGAGCTTCGCCCGCGCGAAGGCGGAGAGCGGGATCCCCGACGTCCGGCCGTTCCCGTCCTCGCGCGACCTCGCCGCGGCGCTCGGCGTCACCGGGAAGGTCGGGGCGGCGTTCGAGGCGGTCCCGCAGGCGACGCTCGACTTCTGGCGCAAGAACCTGCCGGGCGCGGAGCTCGTGGACGCCGGCGGGATCCTGCGCGACCAGCGCCAGGTGAAGTCGCCCTCGGAGCTCGCCACCCTGCGCGAGGGGGCGGCCCGGATGTGCGGCGTCTACGCCGAGCTCCCGCGCCTCGTGCGCGCCGGGATGCGCGAGCTCGACCTCTCCGCGGAGGTCGAGTACCGGCTTCGGAAGGCGGGCAACGAGGGATCGCCCCGGCTGCGCGCCTTCAACGCGCACTTCTTCGTCGGCCTCGCGGTGGCGGGCGACGGCGCCGCCGCACCGGGGGCCTTCGACGGCCCGGTCGTCGGGGCGGGCCTCTCCGCGGCCTACGCGGGCGGCGCCTCCGAGCGGGTCATCCGCGAAGGCGAGCCGGTCCTCGTCGACTTCACCTCGGTGCACGGCGGCTACGTCGTCGACATGACGCGGATCGCGGTGGTGGGCGCCCTCGCGCCCGAGCTCGAGCGCGCCTTCGCCGTCGCGCGCGCGATCCAGGACGAGGTCGCCCGGAACCTCAGGCCCGGCACGTCGTGCGCCGAGCTGTGGGAGCACGCGCGCTCCATGGCCGAGCAGGCGCGGCTCGGGGAGCACTTCATGGGTCCCCCCGGAGACCAGGCGCGCTTCGTCGGCCACGGCGTCGGCCTCGAGCTCGACGAGCTGCCGGTGCTCGCGCCCGGGTTCAAGGCGGCGCTGCGGGCGGGGCAGACCGTCGCGATCGAGCCGAAGTTCGTCTTCCCGGGCCAGGGCGCGGTGGGGATCGAGAACACCTACCTCGTGACCGACGCGGGGGGCGAGAAGCTCACCGCGGCGATGCCGGACGACCTCGTGCGCGCGTAGCAGGCTGCCGAAGGACGCTCGCGGACGTCGTGTTCAAGGAGCGGCCGTGACGACGACCCCGCGGGGCGACGCCGGGTGAGCGCGCGTGCACGCGATCGCGACACGCTCGCCCGGCTCCCCCCGCCTGGGCGCGCCGTCCCCCTCTCGCTCCGTATCCGCCTCATGCTGGGGAGCCGGCTCGCCCAGTTCGCATGGGCGTTCTTCGGGGTGGGGCTCTCGATCGCGCTGTTCGCGGCGGTGACCGCGGACGTCAGGCCGTGGCTGCGGCTCGGGGATCCTGCGCGCACGACGGGCGTCATCCTGGGTTGCCAGGCGACCGCGTTGCGCGAGGGAGGGAGGAGGGGCGGTCGGGTCACCCCTGCGAACCGCGTCTACGCGAACCGGTTCCGGTTCGACGTCGCGGGCCGGCAGTACGCGAGCGTGTCCTACGCCCGGGGGGCGTGCCTGACCCCCGGCACCGGCGTCGCCGTCGAGTACGCGGCGGACGATCCAGGCGTGGCGAGGATCGAGGGGATGCGTCACTCCAAGGCGCCCGGGTACGCGATCCTGTTCGCGTTCCTCCTGACCGCGGCGGGCTTCGGGCTCGTCCTCTTCGCGACCACGCTCGGGGCGCGCATCGTACGCCAGCTCGCGCGCGGCGAGCTCGTCCACGGCAGGCTCCTGACGTCCGAGGCGACGAGAGTCTCGGTCGACGCGCGCACGCTCATGAGGCTCCTCTTCGAGGAATCGAGCACCGCGGCGTCGTGCGCGAGGTGGTCGTGAAGACGCTCGCCCCGGAGCGCCTCGAGGACGACGGCCGCGAGCCGCTCCTGTTCAATCCCGCGCGCCCCACGGTCGCGATGGCGTGGGACACGCTGCCCGCCGCGGTCGCCCTCGACGAGCGGGGGGAGCTTCGCGCCGTGCCGTTCGCGCGAACGCTCCTCGTGCTGCTCCCGGCCGGGGTCGGGGTCGCCGGGGCGATCGTGACCGCTCTGCTGTGACGGTGTCGAGAGGAGCGGCCGTGAGCGCGCCGGCCGCTCGGACTCAGCGGCGCAGCGCCAGGATGGTGCCGCCCGCACCGACGGCGACCACGTCGGTGGGCCCCGCCCACACGGCGTAGAGGTCGTTCGACGTTCCGCTGGCCTCGACGCGCCAGCTGGTGCCGTCGTAGTGACGGATGGTGCCCCCCACGCCGACGGCCCAGACGTCGTTCAGGCCAGTTCCCGAGACGCCGCGGAGCGAGCTCGTCGTGTTGCTGCTCAACGTCGACCAGGCCAATCCGTTCCAGAACTTCACGAGCCCGCCGCCCCCCACCGCCCAGACGGCGCTCGGCCCGGCTCCCCAGACGGCCCACAGCCAGTCCGAAGAGGGCTGCGACGAGGAGGGCGACCACTCGGTCCCGTCCCAGTGGAGGATGATGTAGTCGTACCCCACGGCCCACACGTCGTCCGGTCCGCTGCCCCAGACGCCGACGAGCTCGTTCGTCACGCCCGTGGGGACGGGCGTCCAGGTCGCCCCGTCCCAGTGCCAGGTCTTCCCGGACGGCCCCACCGCCCAGACGTCGGAGGCGCTGCTGCCCCACAGGCCGTTCGCGGTGATGTCCGCGTGTTGCGTCCAGCCCGTGCCGCTCCAGTGAGCCACGGTGCCACCGGTCGTGCCGAGCCAGACGTTGCTGGGCGGGATCTCCCAGACGCTGACGATGCCGGAGAGAGTCCCCACCGCTCCAGTCAGCCAGCTGCTGCCATTCCAGCGGAGATGCGCCTTCCCGCCGGATGCGAGGATGTGATCGCCGGCGTCCCCCCACAGCGCGCGGAGGTCCTCCGTCGTTCCCTTCGAGCTCGAGGACCAGGCGGTACCGTCGAAGTGCACGATCGTGCCCTTCTCGCCCACCGCCCACACGTCGGCGGCACCGGTGCCCCAGATGGCCTTGAGCGTGCTCGTCGTCCCGCTCGATTCCGCGGCCCACGCTGTGCCGTTCCAGCGCTGGATGCGGCCGTTGAAGCCGACCGCCCACACGTTCGAGGTCCCCGTCCCCCACGCATCGTACAGGAGGTCGGTGTTGGTCACCTCTTCCCACCAGCCGCCATTCCAGCGCGCCGTGTCGTTCCCGATGGCCCAAATGTCGCTGGCGCCGGTTCCCCAGACCGCGAAGAGGGGGTTGGCGACGCCCGCGCTGACGGAGCTCCACGAGGTCCCGTTGAAGCGGGCGAAGTTCCGGTCCGCGCCGTTCAGCACCCAGAGGTCGCTCGCCGAGGAACCCCACACGTCCTCGTAGACGGTCCCCGGGAGGCCCGAGAGCACCGACAGCCATTGGCTCCCGGTCCAGCGCAGCACCTTGTCGCCTGCGGCCACGTACACGACGTCGGCGCCGAATCCCCAGATGTCCGTGAGCCCGTTCGTCGTCGGGCTCGCCACCTGCGACCACGCGCTGCCATTCCAGCGAAGGATCGTGCCGCCCGCGCCCACGGCCCAGACGTCGTTCGCGACCGAGCCCCAGACGCCATGCAGGTTCTTGGTCGTCCCGCTCGCGACGATGCTCCACGCCGTGCCGTTCCAGTGCACGATCGTACCGCTGTCGCCCACCGCCCACACGTCGTTCGCGCCGCTGCCCCAGATGCCGTTCAGCCTGTTCCCCTGGGGCAAGGGGCTCTCCCACCGGAAGCCCTGCGCGACGGGATCGGAGCCACCGCCGCCACCGCCGCCTCCGCCGCCGCTGCAGGCGAGGGTCGTCGAGAACGCGACGTGCGCGGCGATCAGGAGTGCGCGGTTCGAGATCATGAGCACCCCTCCATACGTCGCCGGCCGGGCCGGCGTCCGTCGGCTCCGCGCGACCTTCGACGAGGCCGGCCGCGGAGCCCTTGCAGCGTCTGGGCGGCGAAAAGCTTCGCTCACCGTGCGTGTTGCGTCAACCCTGGAGCGCGGGGTTCGCGAAGGATCATGTAGACCGCCGAAGGGTCTGCGTCGTTGCCTCGGGGATCCGGTCGTGGCAGCGTCGGGGCGATGCTCCTCACGACCGCGGCCGGCACGCGCGCCGAGATCTCCTCTCGGGCCGAGCTCGCCCAGGTTCTGGCGACCCTGGGCGAGGACGGCGACGAGTACGGGGCGATCAGGCAGCGCAAGCAAGCCTACCTCCAGGCCTCGCGGACCGGCCGCGGCCGCTTCGCCCTCGAGTATCGAGACGGCCCCGGCGAGCCCTACTTCGCTTCGAGCCGGACGGACGTCTCGCGCGCGGAGGTGCTCGAGCTGTTCGGCTCGTACCTCGATGGCACCGACGCGTGGCGGACTGCGATCGCGTGGGAGCCCTTCGATCCGACCGGGCCCGAACGCCCGGGCCTCGTGGGAACCGGGAAGCGCGCGCCGGTGCGACCCCGGGCCGACGCCGTCGCGACGATCGTCGTCCTGTTCGGAGTGGTCGGATGCGCGTCGATCACGCTCGGACTCTGGGCCGCGGGGAAGAGTCGCTCGTTCCTGGCGCGGGCGCAGCCGGGCGCCGGGACCGTCGTCGCGCACACGCAGGCGGACGGCCGCCACACGGCGTCGTTCCCCATGCGTCGAGTTCCGCGCTCGGGACGGACGCGTCCGGTCCTTCCAGGGAGACGTCGGGATCACTCGGACGCAGTACCGGATCGGAGACAGGGTCGCGGTGCTCTACGACCCGGCGAACCCGGAGAACGCCCGGCTCGACGACGAGTCGTCGCTCTGGTACTTCCCGCTCGGCATCATGGCGTTCGGCGTGGCGTCGGTTGCCGTCGCGGTGTACGCGCTCTTGCGCACCGCGTGGGCGACGTTGCGGCGGGCCGGGAGCTCGCCTCCGCGGCGCTGACGCCTCAGGGCTTCGCGGCCGCCCTCTTCGCCTTCACGAAGTTCGCCGCGTCCCAGAACTCGGGATCCTTCTGGAGCTCCGGCCGCTTCGTGGCGGCCACGTTGAGCGCGTTCACCGCCGCCTGGATCTGTCCGCCCGCCGCGAACGCCCTGGCGGCCGCGTACACGAACGGCGGGTCCATGAACATGTCGGGCCCGCGGTCCACCGCCTCGTCGGCGGTCTTGATGGCCTCGGCGTATTGGCCGAGCGCCGAGTAGCTGATCGTCAGGTTCCGGTACACGCCCGAAAGGTCCATCGGGGACTTCAGCGCTTTCGTGAGCGACGCGACCGCGTCGGCGTGCTTCCCGAGCATCGTCCGGAGCGCCCCGAGCTGCGCGTGCCCCTCCGGTACGCCCGGGTGCTTTCGGACGTAGGCCTCGAACTGCTTCTCGATGGCCTCGAGGCGATCCTTCGTGACCGGGCCCTGGGCCAGGCCGAAGTACTCGACCTGGAGCGACGCCAGGTCCACGAGGTGCGCGTACGCGGACGGGACGCCCTGCACACCGGCGAGCACCTTCCGGGAATCCTCCGGCTTCCCCGCCAAGACGTACGCGATCGCAAGGCGCGCCTCCCACGCGACCGTGCCCGCGCACTGCTGCCGGTGCGACAGCCAGCGAGCGAGCAGCTTCTCGTGGTCGGGGCGGGCGCCGCCGTAAATCGCCTTCGCCGACTCCTGCTTCCAGAGCTCCTCGCAGGCCGCTCCCCTGCCATCCGCTGCGCTCGTCATCGTTGCCACCATGCACGCCACGACGCCCGCAGCGAGTGCCTTCCCGGGGATTGTCCTGCGCGCGATTGTCATCGCCGAAGGATATCCGAACCGACTCGACGTCGAGCATCGCCTCGCCGCGCGCTTGGAGCAGTACGATCTCCGCCGAGCCCTTGGCCGCGAACCGCACCTTGCCCGGGGTGGCGGACACCTCGATGCTTCCCTGCGCCTCGGCCGCGCGCGGATCTGGCCCGGCGGCTGCGAGAAGCTCACCGCCGCGGTGCCGGACGACCTCCTGCGCGCCTAGCTTCGCTCACGCGCCGAGCAGGGCGGGCAGCTCCGCGAGCGTGCGCACCTCGACGTCGGGCGCGAGCCCGAGCCGCTCCGCCGGCTGCCCGGCGCGGTTGCACCAGGCGACGCGCAGCCCCGCAGCCTTCGCCCCGCAGGCGTCCCACCCGTTCGCGGAGACGAACAGGACCTCGGCCGGCCACAGCCGCAGGTGATCGAGGGCGAGCCGGTAGACCGCCGGGCTCGGCTTGTAGATCCCGACCTGCTCCACCGAGAGGACCGCGTCGAGGAGCGGCGCGATCCCCGCGCTCTCTGCCGCGGCGGCGAGCATGCGCGGCGCCCCGTTCGACAGGATGGCGAGCCTGAGCCTCGCCTCGCGGAGCGCCTCGAGCGCCGGGCGCGCCTCCGGGTACGCGCCGAGCCGCTCGTAAAGGTCCATGCAGCCGGGCCCGGAGCGCCGCGTCCACGACGCCGAGCGCCTCCATCGCGTAGTCGAGCGCGTCCCCGGTGACGCGCCAGAAGTCGGCGTGCCGCCCCATGAGGCTGCGCAGCCAGGTGTACTGGAGCTGCTTCGCGCGCCACAGCTCGGCGAGTGGCTGCCACTTCGCCCCGAGCGCCTCGCGCGCGCGCTCGGACGCGCTCGCGACGTCGAACAGCGTGCCGTACGCGTCGAACACCACCGCGCGGACGCCCTGGAGCGCAGGGCCCGAAGGCTCCTTCCGATCGGCAGCTGGCATGGCGGATCTCCCGCCCGGATCATGCCGCAGGAGCGCACCGCCGTCCGTTCCTCGCCCCAGGAGGGACTCGCCGGGCGGTGAGCGCCGGCGCGGCGCCCGCCCTACAGCGCCGCGACGGCGCGCGCGAGCCGCTCGCGGACCTGCTCGGCAATCGGTCGCAGCGCGGGGACCCCCGCCGCGATGGTCTGGAGCGGGTCGACCGCGTTCACGGTGGTCGCGCCGTCGTCCCCCTCCCAGATCGCGACGCTGCACGGCAGCATCGCGCCGACGCCGAGCTCCATCGTGAGCGCCTGGTGCGCGTACCTCGGGTTGCAGGCGCCGAGGATCTGGTAGCGGCGGAAGTCGGCGCCAATCTTCTCCTTCAGCGTCTGCTGCACGTCGATGCGCGTGAGCACGCCGAAGCCCTCGGCCTTGAGCACCTCCGGCAGGCGCTCGAGCACCTCGTCGTACTTCTTCGCCACGGTCCTGCGGATCCCGATCTCGGGCATGGAAGCCACCTCACCGCGTGGGAGCCTACGCCGGCGCGAGAGGTGCGGAGCGGCCTCGAAGGGGCCCCGCTACAGCGAGACGCGCAGCGCGACCCCGGCCTCCAGGACCTGTGGCTCGACCGCGAACCCCCGGGTGAGCCCGCCGCCGACGTCCTGCGGCGGGATGTCGAACCCGAGGCGGAACTCCCCCTGCCGCGAGCCGAGGTGGCCCGCGACGTAGGTCTCGATGCGCAGGTACGTGAGCGCGAGCACTGAGTGGTCGAGCCGGACGACGAAGCTCTTGTCCGACAGGTTGCCGAGCGCCGAGAGGGTGAAGGTCGTGTCGTTCCAGCGCCCGGGCCCCGCGAGCACCGCGAAGACGCCCGCGTAGTGGCGCCCGAGATAGAACGGGGTGAACGGGTTCGGCTGGCCGGCGAACGGATTCGAGGCGAGGCCGAGGTCGGCCGGGGAAGCGGCGGCCAAGGCCGCCACGCCGAGGAGCACCGGGTAGATGCGTGCGCTCTCGTACCCGCTCCGGTCGTAGAAGTACTCGGCGCCGAACGTGACCGCGTCCTCGTCGGAGTACATCACCGACCAGCTGAAACCGGCGGTGACCTGCGGCAGCACGCCGGTCGGGTCGTTCCGCTCGTACTGCGCGAGGAGCGGGGCGGCGGGGTCCGCGCCGGGCACCGCCCGCCAGCGCGGGGTGTCGACCGACGTGCGGAGCGCCGCCTCCGCGTACACGTCGACGTCGAGGACGCCCGCCGAGACGTCCACGCCGAAGCGGGGCCGGTGGCCCGCCTGCACGAGCGCGTCCGCGCCGACCTCGACCGTCCCGAGCACGACCTCGGCGCGCCCGCCGCCCCCGACGCGGCCGAGCCGGTTCGTGCCGTCGGCGCTCCCGTCGGCTCGCCGCGGCAGGTCGCCCGCGACGTCCTCCAGCATCGCGACGCCGTACAGGTTCCAGCCGCGCGCCTCCCACGGCACGTGAACCTTGACGAGCGTCGTCCCGGTCCGCGCGTCGAACACCGCGAGCGGGTCGCGCTTCACCGGATGCAGGTAGTCGGTCGGGTTCCAGAACCGGCCGACGCCCCACTTCGCGTGCTGCCGGCCGGCGGTGACGAACGCGCGGCGACCGACGTCGAAGTTCACCCACAGCTGATCGAGCGCGGCGCTCGGGTTCGCTCCCGTCCGTCGGAACAGCGTCGCGCTCCCGAAGGTCCCGCCCGGAAGCTGGGACGCGGACGGCGGCAGCAGCGTCGGATCGTAGGAGAGCCGCCCGAGCACGAAGCCCCGGACCCGCTCGTTCGGCCGAGCGTCGAGGTAGACGTCGAGGAGGTTCGGCGACGCGAGCGCCCAGCTCCCCGGCTCCTGTCCCTGGAAGGCGGTCACGCCTCCGCGCAGGTAGAGCTGGCCGCCGATCCGGAGCGTGTCGTCGCGCTCGCGCGAGACGGCCCCCTGCGGCGGCGGCGGGACCGCGTTCGGCGAGCCCTGCGCGCCGAACAGCTCAGCCTCCTCGGGGCGCTGCCCGGGCTCGGCCGCGCGCTCGCGCGCGTCGGGCTTCCGGGGGCTCGCCGCGGCCGCGGGCGGAGCCGCGGCCTTCGAGGGGGGCGGCTCGGCCGGCGCGCCGAAGAGCTCCTCCTCGGAGGGGCGGCCCTGCGCGGCGACCGCCGCCGGGGCGGCGAGCGCGGCGAGGAGGACGGCGACGGCGGCGCGGCGTTCCATGGCCCTCACCGGCTGCGCGACTCGAGCCACGCCTTCGTGAACAGGTTCGCCTCGAGCGGCCGCAGGTCGATCTCCTTGATGAGGATGAGGGTCGAGTTCCCCTTCTCGATCTCGTCGAAGATCCGGATCTCCTCCGGGTACCAGACGTCCCCCTTCTTCGACGGCGAGAAGATCTTGCGCCAGCGCGGCTGGTACACGGTCCGCATGAGGCGGCCGGAGAGCGCGAGCTCCTGACGCTTCAGGATGTTGAGCGTCGCCTGGTCCACCCACAGCCGCACCACCGGGAAGGCGACGTCCACGCCGGGCTTCGCGGTGAGGAGGAGCTTGTGGACGGCGTAGACCCCCAGCTTCTCGTCCCCCTCCCACTTCGCGTCGTACTCCGCGACGAGCCGCGACTCGTCGAGGTCGCCGCGGCGGGTGTTCGTCCCGCCGATCCGCTCGCGCTCGGTGCGCCGCTCCCAGCGGCCGGTCGCGGGGTCGTACAGCCAGAGGTTCTTCTCGATGCGGAGGTAGCCCTTCCCGGCCTCCGCCTTCGGCTTCGTGAAGAGGAACATCTGCTTGTCGTCCTGATCGCGCCGGAAGACGAGCAGCTCGTAGACCACGTCGGTCTTGTCCCGCTCCTTCTGCTCCATGTAGCAGAGCGCCTTCCAGTCTCCCTGGTTGCGCTGGCGGTCGTCGATCTCGCGGACGACCTTGGCGAGCTCGGCGTCGGCGAGCGCGGCGGCGGGCGCGGGAGCGGCGGCGGTGAGGGCGAGGAGGGCGAGGGCGGCGAGGCGCATGGGGGTCATCCGACGTGGTGCATGGCCGTGACGGGCTTCAGGCGCGCGGCGCGGCGGGCGGGGAAGACGGACGCCGCGACGGTGAGGCCGGCGAGGAGGAGGACGGTCTGCAGGATCGCGACCGGCTCGAGCTGGAAGGTGAGCCGCTCCTGGGCGAGGAAGATCTGGCCCGCCTCCGGGAGCGCGATGTGCGCGGCGTTCAGCGCGGCGCCGACCGCGGCCCCGCCGAGGGCGCCCGCGCTCGCGCCGGCGAGCCCGAGGAGCGCCGTCTCGAGGAGGAACAGCCACAGCACCTTCGTGCGCTGCATCCCGATCGCGCGCAGCGTCCCGATCTCCCGGGTCCGCTCGCGGATCGCGATCGCGAGGGCGTTCAGGATCCCGATGATCACGACGAACATGAGGATGAGGCCGAGCAGCGAGGTCACGATCCGGAGCGCGGCGATGAACTGCTTGAACTGGCCCATCTCCTCGTCGGCGGTGGTGACGTCGAGCTTCTGGCCGGTCCAGTCCTCGCTCGGGACCGTCTGCATGAGCTTCATCCAGTAGGGCTGCGGGTCGGGGTCCATCACCCGCCACCCCGCCCGCGCGAGCGCGCCGCGCAGCCGCGCGGCCACCGCGGGCGCGGCGCCCGGGTCCTTCAGGTACAGGTGGATCGCGCCGGTCGTGCGGCTGTTCAGGCCGTAGAGCTGGCGGACGGTGCCCGCCTCGATGAACGCCGAGAACGCGGAGAGCAGCCCGACGTTCCGGGCGATCGCGACGACCCGGACGTCCGAGGTGTTGTTCACCCCGCGGTCGGTCGGCGCGGACAGGGTGAGCACGTCGTTCACCCGGACCTTCAGCCGCTCCGCCTGCCCCTGGAACAGCAGGACGGTGTTCGGCTGCGAGAGGTCCTCGAGCCGGCCGGAGTCGATCCGGAGCACGCGGCGGAAGGCCGGCTCGCTCGTCACGTCCACCCCGACGAGGACGAGGTCCATCGAGGTGGCCTCCGAGACCGCCTTCGCCCAGCCGCGGCCGCGGACCGTCGCCCAGTCGAGCTCGGGGACCTCCGCCTTCACCGCCTCGAGCACCCGCGGGTAATCCGAGACGAGCGGCGCGGTGGACGAGGTCGTGATCTTGAAGAACCCGCCGACGTTCACGTGCCCGGTCATGAGGGTCGTCGCGGACTCCATCATCGCCGAGTCCATGCCGCTCGTGAGCGCGTAGAGGAGGACGAGGAGCCCGGTGACCGCGGCGAGCGCCCCGCCGAGGAAGAGGTTCCGCCGCGTGTGGGTCGCGAGGTTCCGCGCGGCGATCTGGAGGTCGACGAGGATCATGGGTCAGTCCTCCGTGGCCATCGCCTCGACGGGCGCGACCTTCATCGCGATCCAGGCGGGGTACAGGCCCGAGAGCACCGCCACCACGACGACGAGGACGAGCGAGCCGACGAGACTCGCCGTGCCGAGCCGGGGCAGGAGCGCGGGGCCGGAGAAGACGAAGTAGAGCATGTCGGTCGTCGCCGGGATCCCGCCGAGCGCGCGGATGGCGGCCACGACGACGCCGCCGAGGGCCGCGCCGGCGAGGCCGAACAGGATCCCGACCGTCCCGATCTCGACGAGGAGCATCACCACGACGAACCGCCGCTGCGCGCCGATCGCCCGCATCGTGCCGATCTCCTTCACGCGCTGCAGCGTCGCCATCACCATGGCGTTGTTGATCACGATGAGGGCGATGCCGAGGAAGATCGCGACCGCGAACAGGAGGACGCCGCGCATGAGCGTGAGGAAGAGGCCGACCGTCCCGGCAGCCTGCTGCCAGTCGACGACCTTGAGCCCGAGCCCGGCCCGGGTCGCGGCGGCGTCGACCGCCGCCATGGTGGCCCGGAGCTCGCGGGGGTCGTCGAGGATGAGCGCGGCGTTGAGCGCGACGCCGGACTCGAGCTCCTCCCGCGAGTAGACGCGGGTCGAGAGATCCGAGGCGTGCTCGGCCCTCCCGGCCGCGCCGACGAGCCCGCGCTCGTCGATGGCCGCGGTGCGCGCCGGCGGCGGCGCGGACGACGCGGCGCCGAACAGGGCGGCCTCCGCCTCGTCGCGGCTCAGCTCGCGCGCGCCCATCGTCTCCTTCAGCCGCGCGATCTCCTCCGACTTCTCGCGGGTGAGGTAGCCGTACAGGTCGCGGAAGCTCATGAGGTCCATCACCGACATCATGCCGGCGATGCCGGACCGCTCGATCCCCTTGAACTGCAGGAACCCGTACACCTTCACGTTCACCGAGCTGAAGTAGCCGCTCTTCGAGGGCGCCTTCACGGTGATGGTGTCGCCGACGTTGATCTTGTAGAGCCGCACCCGCGGCGCGACCTCGTCGTAGAAGATCTTGTACTTCGCGTCGAAGTCCGCGTCCGTCGTCTCGAAGAGCCGCGCGAGCAGCGGTTCGAGGTCTGTACTCGCGGAGCGCTCCAAATTCGGGGCCCCCTGGGGGGCTTCGCCCGCTGCGCCGAGGGCGGTGCGGAGCTTCGCCGCGACCTCCTCCGCGGTCACCGGATCGAGCTGCAGCATGATCTCCCGCAGCCCGCGCCGGTTGTCGCGCACGAAGCGCTGGAGCTCCTCGTCGTCGGCGATCCGCTTGCCCCGCCGGTCGCGCAGGTCCTTGATCTGGTCGAGCCGCCGCGCGTTCTTCAGCTTCAGCCACTCCTCGGCGAACTGCCGTCCGACGAGGATGCCGCGCCGGCCGGGCGGGATCCGCTCGCCCGAGGCGATCTCGGCGAGCGGGAACGCCCCGAAGAACGCCTCCGGGTCCGTCCCGACGTACCGGATGAAGGTGAGGGAGCTCTCGAGCGCCACGGGCGCCACCCGGTTCTCGAGGAACTCGAGCGCGCCGTAGCGGTCGGCGTCGAACGCGCGCCAGAAGTCGTCGCCGGCGGCGCGCCGGAGCGCGGCGAACTCGTCGCTGCGGCTCTTGATCTCGCGGCTCTCCATGTCCGCGATCGCGCGCGCTTGCTCGAGGTCCTCGCCGAGGAGGCTGATCATCCGGCGGACGTGGGCCTGGTGGGCCTCGTAGTGGCGGAGCCGCTCCGGGGAGCGGTCCCCCGCCTCGAGCTGGCGCACGTCCTCGCGGAGCCGCTCGAGCGCGACGTCGAAGGTCGTGCCGGTCGCGACCATGGCCTGGTCGATCCCCATCGGGACGACCTGCCTCACGTTCGGGACCTTCGAGAGGACCTCCTTCACCTTCGCGAAGTCCTCGATGGGCTCGAGCAGCGACTCGCCCCTCAGCCCGCCGTACAGCTCGAGCGCTCCCTCGGAGCGGGCGGCGTAGACCTGCAGGTGTCCGCCGAGGCTCCCCTGGACGGAGGTCCGCATCCCGCGGTCGATCGAGTCGAGGAGCGACGACCCGACGACGACGATGAGCGAGCCGACGAGGATGATCGCGCCGAGGATCGCGGTCCGCACCTTGGACGCGGTGAGGTTCCGGAGCGCGATCCGGAGCAGGACGCGGACGGCGTCGCGGCGGGCGCTCACCTAGCGCCCCCCGACGGCCTGGACCGCCTCGCGGGCGGCGATCCGCCCGTCGACGATCCGGACGATCGCGTGTGCGTGCGACATGACCTTGGGGTCGTGCGTCGAGAAGATGAACGTCGTCCCGTCGCGCCGGTTCATGTCGCGCATGAGGTCGATGATCGTCTCGCCGGTCGCGGAGTCGAGGTTCGCGGTCGGCTCGTCGGCGAGGACGAGCTTCGGCCGCGTCACGAGGGCGCGCGCGATGGCGACGCGCTGGCGCTGCCCGCCGGAGAGCTCGCTCGGGCGGTGGCGGGAGTGCTCCGTGAGGCCCACCGCGTCGAGGAGCGCGCGCACCCTGCCCCGCCGCTCGTCCTTCGAGATCGTCCCCTGCAGGAGCAGCGGGAACTCGACGTTCTGGAACACCGACAGGACCGGGACGAGGTTGAAGCTCTGGAAGATGAACCCGATGGTGCGCAGGCGCAGATCGGTGAGCGCCCGCTCGGAGAGGCGGCCGGTGTCGTGACCGTTCACGACCACCGTCCCGGCGGTCGGCGTGTCCACGCAGCCGATGAGGTTCAGCAGCGTGGTCTTCCCGGAGCCGGACGGCCCGGCGATGGAGAGGAACTCGCCCTCTCCCACCTCGATCGACGCGCCGCGGACCGCCGGCACCTCGGTCTTCCCGAGCATGTAGACCTTCGACACGTTCTGCACCGAGACGATGGCGCTCATCGGGATCTCCGGGGAGGAGCTGCAGGGGTGGCGCGCAAGACACGGCGGCCGCGGAGGGAGGGCCGCGACCGCGCACGCGCGAGCACCTGCTGTGCGCGATCGAGCCAGGCGAGGCCGGACCCGAGGAAGTCCAGGCCGAAGTCGAGGGTGAGCCGCCAGTACGGCGTGTCGGGGTGGTGCTCGCCGGGGGAGTCGAGGTGGGCGGCGATCTCCTCGAGCTGCCGCCGCTGCGCGCGCAGCGCGGTCGCGACTCCCTCGAGGTTCCGCGCCGTGACCTCTGGCGGCACCGCCCCCGCGAAGAAGACCTTCAGCAGGAGCTCGTTGCGCTGGGGCTCGAGCACCGGCGGGACCGCGAGCCAGGCGGCGAGCGCCGCGCGCCCGCGCGGCGTCACCTGGTAGGTGGTCGCTCCCCGGCCCGGGCCGCCCGGGGTCGCGCGCGCCTCGACGAGCCCCTCCTGCGCGAGCCGGCGCAGCGCCGGGTAGAGCTGTCCGAAGCTCTCTTGCCAGAAGTGCCCGACGCTGCCCGCGATCGCCTGGCGGAGCCCGTACCCCGTCATCGGCGCGGCGGTCAGCATGCCGAGCACGACGTAGCGCGTGCGGTTCTCGCGCGGCCGGCGCGCGGCGGTGGGGGCGGCCCTCATGCGCCGCGACAGATATATCTCGCGGATATATCTGTCAAGGAACGCGAGGTCGCGCTCCGTCGGCCCGGCGGCGCGGGCGCGCCGTCGAGCCCGGCTGCGCCGGCGGTGGCCCGAGCTCCGGCGGGAGAGACCCCGAGCAGGCTCTCCGTCAGTCGTCCTGCCGTCCCACCGACACCGCGAAGCCTCCCGGCTCCTCCTCGCGCGCGTGGACGTCGAACGGCCGGCAGCAGACCGGGCAGTCCTCGACGTAGCTCTGCTCCTCGCCGCCCCCCGGGTCGACGAAGAGCGTCACCCACTCGCCGCAGTACGGGCACTCGATCTCGAAGTCCACCCGGCCTGTCGTTATAGTCGACGCGTGGCGAAGAAGCCGAGGCCGTTCAACGACGTCTTCTCGAAGCTGCGCGACCTCCCCGCGGCGCGCCCGCCGCCCGCGCCGCGCGCGCCACCCCCTCCGCCCCCGGACCCGCCGAGACCTCGCGAGCGGAGCGAGGACGAGCTCTGGGCGGGCGCGACGAGCGGCGTCCGCAAGATCGAGCCCGGCCACGGGACCGCAGCGCCGCCGCCGCCGCGGGGCGCGACGCAGCCGTTCTGGCATCCGGACCTCGACGCGGTCGACGAGCTGCGCGCGCTCGTCTCCGGCGACGCCCCGTTCGACCTCTCCGACTCGGACGAGTTCGTCGAGGGGCGCGTCGCGGGCGTGGACGCGCACCTCGTCCGCAAGCTCCGGCGTGGAGAGTTCGCCGTCCAGGCCCACGTCGACCTGCACGGCCTGACGCGCGAGGAGGCGAAGGGCGCGGTGGAGCGGTTCCTCCGGGGGTCGCGCAGCGCCGGCAAGCGCTGCGTGCTCGTGGTGCACGGGCGCGGCCTCCACTCGAAGGATCAGCTCCCCGTCCTGAAGGAGGCCCTCCGCACCTGGCTGTCGACGGCGCGGTTCTCGCGCCACGTCCTCGCGTTCGCGACCGCGCGACCGGTGGACGGCGGCGCGGGCGCGATCTACGTGCTGCTGAGGCGCGCCGGCCGTTGATTCGCGAGCTCGCGCCGGAGCTGATCCTGCGCCCGCTCCGCCTGCAGCTCCCGGTCGCGCCGCATCCGGTCCCGCGGACGCATCGGGACCGCGGGCCGGTTCGAGGCGTCGAGCCGGAGCCGGAGCCGAACGAAGACGTTCCCCCACCCGCCCGCGGTCGCCCCGAAGCTCGTGTCGAAGTTCGCCGGGCTCCAGTCCACCCGCAGGCCGCTGACGACGAAGAACCACGCGATGGAGGCGAGCGGCTCGATGCCCGCGCGATCCAGGAGCGCGACCACGAGCTCGGTCCGGCTCGCCCGCCCGAAGCTCGCGCCGTATCCCGGCACGTCCACCCGCGCCTGGCAGAAGTCGGCGACGCACGGTGGCGCGGTGGTGCTCGTGCGGCGCTCGGACGCAGCGACGGCGACGCCGCGGGGCCCCGGATCGAGCTGCAGCCGGACGTCGAGCCGCGGGAGCGCCTCGCCGGCGCGCCACCTCGCCGCGGCGCCCTCATCCCGAGACATGGGCAGCACGCCCGCGAGGGCAGCGAGGATGGCGACCAGCCCGAGCATTCACCTCGAGCGTACGGACGGGGGTCGACGCTCGCAAGGCGCGAGCGCTGGGCAGCGGGGACCCGGAGGGGTTACAGGGTCGCGGCGATCTCTCGCGCCGCTGCGACCGGATCGGGCACGTCCCGCAGAGGCCGCCCGACGACGATGACGTCCGCGCCAGCCGCGACCGCCTCCGCGGGCGTCGCGACGCGCGCCTGATCCCCCTTCGCCGCGCCTGCGGGCCGTACGCCCGGAACGACGAGGAGCGGGCCCGGACCGACCGCCGCCCGCACCGCCCGGACCTCGTGCGGCGAGCAGACGAGCCCGCCCGCGCCCGCGCCCACGGCGAGCCGGGCGAGCCGCACCACCGCCGCTTCGGGTGGCCCCACGAGGCCGATCGCGTCGAGCGCACCCGCGTCGAGGCTCGTGAGCACGGTGACCGCCAGGACGCGCAGCTTCCCGCCGGCGCCGCGCACCGCCGCGCGGACCATCTCCTCGCCGCCGGAGGCGTGCACGGTGAGGAGCGAGGCCCCACACGCGGCTGCGCTGCGGGCGGCGCCCTCCACGGTGTTCGGGATGTCGTGCAGCTTCAGGTCGAGGAACACCGGCCGGCCGAGCGCGGCCGCGGCGCGCACGGCGGGCGGCCCCTCCGCGGCGAACAGCTCCAGGCCGACCTTGAGGATGCCGACCGCGGGCGCGATCGCGCGGGCGAACGGCTCCGCCTTCGCCCAGGAGGGAAAGTCGAGCGCGACGCAGATCCGGTCCGAGGGCGTCATGCCTTGCCCACCTGCATCTTTCCGACCGTGCGCAGGAGCCGCTCCGCGTCGGCAGCGGGGAGACGGTTCTTCGCCTCGAACAGCGCGAACGCGAGGAGCTCCTCGAGCGCCTCGAGCGCGCGCGCGCGGGCCGCGGCGCCCTGGTACGCGCCGGACGCGTTCACGTTCACGAGGATGGCCGCCACGTCGATCTCCCCGTCCGTGGTGACCCGGACGCCCTCGAAGATGGCACGTCGCTTCTCGGGGAGCCGATCGAACCACGAGTTGAGGCGCCCCGTCGCGTCCGGCTCCGCGGCGGCGAGCACCGCGTGCACGTGCCTGAACATGCGCCGGTAGGTCTCGAAGGGTCCAGCGGCGCGCGGCACCCGCACCCGCGCCTGCGCGCCGGCGACGGGCGGCGGGGTGAGCGCAGGGACGTCGATCTCGACCTCGATCGTGATCTCCGGGTCGGACGGGGTCTCCGCGGCGGCCTCCGCCTCGGCGCGCCGCATCTCCGCCTCCTCCAGCCGCTTCATTCCCTGCAGCAGGAGGTCGCGGGTCCGCTCGGGCAGCTTCACCTGGTTCTGCTCGTCGTGCGTCCCCTCGATGAAGGCGAAGTCGCCCGCCTCCTCGAGGAAGCAGCCGAGGAAGATCTCCTTCACCTGCTGGCCGATGGCCTCGTAGAGCTCGCCCGAGGTGATCACGCCCTCGTCCACGAGCACCTGCCCGAGAGGTCGGCCGCTCTTCACGAGCCGCGAGCAGCGCTCGAGCTCCGGCGCCGGGACCCGCCTCGCCGCGAGGACGGGCCCGAGCCGGTCCTTCGGCTCCGAGGAGGAGGCGAACACGACCTGACCGTCCTTGAAGTAGATGCTCTTGCGCCGGAGGTCGCCGGGCTGGTCCGGCCGCGGCGCGTCGGCGTCGGCGAACGAGAGGAGGAGGACGCCGCTCTTCAGCGACGAGAAGACGAACTGCACGACCTCCGGGAAGGTGAGCGCGGCGAGCGCTCCGGCGAACCACGCGTGGGGCTGGTCCGCCCGTGCGGGCACGAGGAGGGCGCACGCCCCGCGCGCCGTGACGAAGTCCACCTCGCCGCCGCCGGAGAGGCCGAGCGTCTCCGCCTGGCGCGGCGGCAACGCGATCTCTCCCTCCGGTCCGACGGTCAGCTTCGCGCGCAACGCACACCTCCCCGCTGAGTCCACCCTAACAGGCGAGCGGCTCGCGCGGGAGCCGCCGGCCCGCCCCGCCCCGCTCGGCGCTCGGCCTCAGCGCCCGGCGGCGCGCACCGCCTCGGCCGCCTTCGCGGCGACCTCGGCGAGCGGCACGAGCTCGACCTGCTTCGAGCCCCGGAGCTTCCACTCCGCCTTGCCCTCGGCGAGCCCCTTCTTGCCGACGGCGATGCGGAGGGGGATGCCGACGAGGTCGGCGTCCTTGAACTTCACGCCTGCCCGCTCGTCGCGCTCGTCGTAGAGCACCTCGACCCCGGCGGCGGCGAGGGCGTCGGCGATGTCGTCCGCCGCCTTCCTGAGCTCCGGCTCCGGTCCGAGCGTGAGCACCGTCGCCTGGTAGGGGGCGATCGCGAGCGGCCAGCGGATGCCGTTCTCGTCGTGGTGGAGCTCGATGGCGGCGGCCATGATCCGCTCGACGCCGATGCCGTAGCTCCCCATCACGATGGGGACCTGCTTCCCCTCGGCGTCGAGCACGCTCGCCTTCATCGACTCCGAGTACTTGGTCCCGAGCTTGAAGATGTGGCCGATCTCGAGCGCCTTGAACACGTCGAGCGTTCCGTCGCAGCGCGGGCACCCCTCTCCCGCGCCCACCGTGCGGAGGTCGGCGAGCCGCGCGTGAGGTCCGGTGAGCACGTCGCGCCGGACGTCCACGCCGCGCAGGTGGAACCCGTCCTCGTTCGCGCCGGTGACCATGTCCTTGCGCTCGGCGAGCGACGGATCGACGAAGACCGGCGCCTTCGCGAACCCGACGGCGCCGAGCGAGCCTGGGCGGGCGCCCATCAGCGCCGGGATCTCCTCCGGGCGCGCCGGGCGGACGACCTGCGCGCCGGTGGCGGTCTGCAGCTTCGCCTCGTTCAGCTCCTGGTCGCCGCGGACCACGGCCACCACCGGCTTCTCGTCGGCGACGTAGACGAGCGTCTTGAGCTGCCGCTTCGCCGGCGACGCCGTAGGGCTTCGCCGCGAGCGCGTCGATGGTGACGACGCCCGGCGTGGCGAACCGCTCGGGCTTCGCGAGGCCGTCGCCGTCCGGCTCGGCCCCGAGCCGCGAGGTCGCGGTCTCGGTGTTCGCGGCGTAGCGGCACTTCGGGCAGGCCGCGACGAGGTCCTCTCCTGCCTCGGTGCGCACCATGAACTCGGAGGACTCGGAGCCGCCCATCGCGCCGGAGTGCGCCTGCACCGCGACGAACTCGAGGCCGCAGCGGGTGAAGATCCGCTCGTAGGCCTGGCGCTGGTCCTCGTAGCTCTTGTCGAGCCCCGCGCGGTCCACGTCGAAGGAGTAGGCGTCCTTCATGGTGAACTGCCGGACGCGGAGCAGGCCGGACTTCGGGCGGGGCTCGTCGCGGAACTTCGTCTGGATCTGGTACCAGACCTGCGGCAGCTGCCGGTAGCTGCGCAGCTCGTCCCGGGCGATGGCGGTGAAGATCTCCTCGTGCGTCATGCCGAGGCCGTAGTCGCCGCCCTTGCGGTCCTTCAGGCGGAACATGTTGTCGCCCATCACGTCCCAGCGGCCCGACTCCTTCCAGATCTCGGCCGGGTGGAGCGCCGGCAGGAAGAACTCCTGGCCCCCGATGGCGTCCATCTCCTCGCGCACGATCGCCTCGATCTTCGCGAGCGAGCGGCGGGCGAGCGGCAGGTAGTCGTAGATGCCGGCCCCGAGCTGGCGGATGAAGCCCGCGCGCACGAGGAGCTTGTGGCTCGCCACCTGGGCATCGGCGGGGGCCTCCTTGAGCGTCGGGACGAAGGCCTTCGAGAGTCGGACGGGGCGCATGGTGCGGGGGTTTATACACCAGCCCCGCACAGGCGAACGTGCTCCAGCCACCCCCTGGACGGCGGCGGGCCTTGTACGGCCATGGCAGCATTCCGCTCACCCCGGAAGGGGCGCCGGGCGTGCTACCAATGGAGCCGGGAGGTCTTTCGATGCGCCGCCTGGCCGCTCTTCTCGCAGCCGTCCTCGCCGTCGCCTGCCACTCGCGGGATGATCGCGACACGACGCCGCCGGGTGTCCCGGCGATCCTCGCGCCCGTGGAGGGCGACGTGCTGGGCACGGCCGAGCTCGTCGCGGGCGAGGTCGTCCTCTCCGGCACCGCCGAGGCCGGCGCGCTCGTCACGCTCGAGCTCGACGGCGTGGTGGCGACGACCGCGAGCGCCGGCGGAGGCGCCTGGTCCGTCGCGGCGACGCTGCCGGACGGGTCGCACACCGCCCGCGCCCGCGCCTCCGACGGCAGCGGGAACTCGTCCGCCTTCTCCGCGGCGCGGGGCTTCGCCGTGGATACCTTGCACCCCGCGACGCCCGCGATCACCGCGCCCGCGAACGACACACTCACCAGCGCGGCGAGCCTCACCGTGACGGGCACCGCGCCGTCCGATGCGGCGCTGGTCCGCGTCCTCGACGCGACCACCGTGGTGGCGACCGGCGCGCCGTCGGGCGGGACCTTCGCGCTCGTCGTGACCCCGGCCGAGGGCGCACACGTCTACACCGCCGTGGCCGTGGACACGGCCGGGAACGTCTCGCCTCCGTCGCCGGTCGTCACCGTGACGGTGGATCGCACGGCCCCGGCGATCCCGGTCGTGCTCGCGCCTCCGGACGGCGACAGCTGGCCGCGGCCGAGCTCTTCGCGGGCGAGGTCGTCTTCTCCGGCACCGCCGAGCGCCGGCGCGCTCGTCACGCTGGAGGTCGACGGCGGGGTGGCAGCGACCACGATCGCCAGGGCCAGGCGGCGCCTGGTCCGTCGCGGCGACGCTGCCGGACGGGTCGCACACCGCGCGCGCCCGCGCCCGCGACGGCCGCCGGGAACTCGTCCGCGTTCTCCGCGCCGGTGGGCTTCACGGTGGACACCTTGCGCCCGGCGAGCCCCGCCATCACCTCGCCCACGACCGACACGCTCACCCACGCGGCGAGCCTCACGGTGATCGGCACCGCGCCCGTCCGACGCGGCGCTGGTCCGCGTCCTCGACGCGACCTCCGTGGTGGCGACCGGCGCGCCGTCGGGCGGGGCGTTCGCGCTCGTCATGACCCCGGCCGAGGGCGCACACGTCTACACCGCCGTGGCCGTGGACGCGGCCGGGAACGTCTCGCCTCCGTCGTCCGCGGTCGCCGTGATGGTGGATCGTACGCCTCCGGCCATCCCGATCGTGCTCGCGCCTGCGGAGGGTGCCGTCCTGGATGCGACAGGGCTCGTCGCGGGCCAGGTCGTCTTCTCCGGCACCGCCGACGCGGGCGCGCTCGTCACGCTGGAGCTCGACGGCGCGGTGGCGGCGACCGCGATCGCAGGGCCAGGCGGCGCCTGGTCGGTGGCGGCGACGCTCCTCGACGCGGCTCACATCGCGCGTGCCCGCGCCTCGGACGCCGCCGGGAACCCCTCCGCATGGTGCACCCCGGTTGGCTTCACGCTCGATTCCGGGCTCCCGGCGCCCCCAGTGCTCCGCTCGCCCGCTGGCTCGCTCACCACGAACGCGCTCGTTCTCACCGTCGGGGGCACCGCGGAGGCCCTCACGTCCGTCCGCCTGTTCCTGGATGGCATCCTCGTCGCCGAGACGCCCGTGGACACCAACGGCACCTTCCAGACCTCGGTGACCCTCCCCGGGAGCGACGGCTCGGTGGCGCTCACCGCCGTGGCGACCGATTCCAGCGGGAACGCCTCCGCCGCCACCCCGCCGATCAGCATCGTCGTGGACCGCACCGCGCCGTCCGCCCCTGCGATCACCTCGCCCACGAACGACACGCTCACCAGCGCGGCGAGCCTCACCGTGACGGGCACCACGACGACCGACGCGGTGGCGGTCCGCGTCCTCGACGCGACGTTCCTGGTGACGACCGGCGCCCCGTCGGGCGGGACCTTCACGTTCGCCGTGACCCCGGGCGAGGGCGCACACGTCTACACCGCCGTCGCCGTGGACGCGGCCGGCAACGTCTCGCCTCCGTCGTCGTCGGTCACCGTGACCGTCGATCGCACGCCTCCGGCGATCCCGGTCGTGCTCGCGCCGGCGGCCGGAGCGACCGTCAACGCCGCGCAGCTCGTCGCCGGCCAGGTCGTGTTCTCCGGCACCGCAGACCCCGACGCGCTGGTCGCCCTGGAGATCGACGGCGCGGCGGCTGCGACGGCAGTCGCAGGGCCAGGTGGCGCGTGGTCCGTCGCGGCGACGTTGGCAGACGGGTCGCACACCGCGCGCGCCCACGCCTCCGACGCTGCCGGAAACTCCTCGGCCGCCACCGCGCCGATCACGGTCGACGTGGACCGCGCCGCACCGTCCGCCCCCGGGATCACCTCGCCAGCGACCGACACGCTCACGCGCGCGGTGAGCCTCACGGTGTCGGGCACCGCGCCGATGGACGCGGCGCTGGTCCGCCTCCTCGACGCGACCTTCGTGGTGACGACCGGCGCCCCGTCGAGCGGGAGCTTCACGTTCGTCGTGGCTCCGGGCGAGGGCGCACACGTCTACACCGCCGTCGCCGCGGACGCGGCTGGCAACGTCTCGCCTCCGTCGCCGGCGGTCACCGTCACCGTCGATCGCACGCCTCCGGCGATCCCGGCCGTGCTCGCCCCCGTGGAGGGTGACGTGCTGGCCGCGGCAGAGCTCGTCGCGGGGCAGGTCGCCTTCTCCGGCACCGCCGAGGCCGGCGCCCTCGTCACGCTCGAGGTCGACGGCCTCGTGGCCGCGACCGCGATCGCCGGAGCAGGCGGCGACTGGGCCCTCGCCGCCACCGTGCCGGACGGGCCGCACACCGCGCGGACCCGCGCCTCGGACGCGGCAGGAAACCTCTCCGCGTTCTGCACGGCGGTGGGGTTCACCGTCGACGCCGCGCTGCCGGTGACCCCCGTGCTCACGTCGCCCGCCGGCTCGCTCACCACGAACGCGCTCGACCTCACCGCCGGTGGCACCGCGGAGGCGCTCGCGTCCGTCCGGCTGTTCCTCGATGGCGTCCTCGTCGAGGAGACGGCCGTCGACACGAACGGCACCTTTCTCGCCTTCCTGACCCTGCCCGGGAGCGACGGCCCGGTGGTGCTCACCGCGGTGGCGGTCGATTCCATCGGGAACACCTCCGCGGCCACCGCGCCGATCAGCATCCTGGTGGACCGCACCGCGCCCGCGGCCCCTGCGATCACCTCTCCCGCGAACGACACGGTCACGCGGGCGGCGAACCTCACGGTGACGGGCACCGCGCCCCCGGACGCGGCGACGGTTCGCCTGTTCGACGCGGCGTCCCTGGTGACGACCGGCGTCCCCTCGAGCGGGAGCTTCGCGGTCATCGTGACCCCAGCCGAGGGCGGCCGCGTCTACACGGCCGTCGCGGTGGACGCGGCCGGGAACGTCTCGCCTCCCTCGGCGGCGATCACCGTGACGGTCGACCGGACGCCTCCGGCGATCCCGGTCGTGCTCGCGCCCGCGGGCGGGACGATCCTCGATGCGGCCGACCTCCTCGCCGGCCAGGTCGTGTTCTCCGGTACCGCTGACGCGGGCGCGCGCGTCACGATCGAGGTCGACGGCGCGGCGGCTGCGACCGCACTCGCCGGGCCGGGCGGCGCCTGGTCCGTCGCGGCCACGCTGGCGGACGGGGCGCACACCGCGCGCGCCGGGGCCTCCGACGCCGCAGGGAACGCCTCGGCGTTCTGCGCGGCGGTGACGTTCACGGTCGACCTCGTCCGCCTCGCGCAGCCGCTCGCCGGCGGATCGCAGGCACCCCTGACGAGCTTCGCCCAGACCGTGGCGGACACGTCCGACCTGCCCGAGGTGTTCCCGGGCCAGGCGAACACCTGGGCGCTCGACCGGGACTTCTCGCTCCGTCAAGGCTTCGGCTTGCAGTTCGACTACGCGCTCGTCCTGTACGCCGGGCAGCCCACCACACCGCTCTCGCACGAGACCCTCCTCACCGACGTCATGACGGGCTCGCGCTCGACGCGTTCCCCTCCGATCAGACCGCCACCGAGGCCGCGTTCCTCACCCCGCTCTTCACCGTCGCCGACGGGGTCGTGACCGCGGCGGTCTCGGACGGCGCGTCGATGGGCGTGCCCCCCCTCGCCGGATCGCAGTCCGCTTACCTGAACGGCACCTCCGGCTCGCGGCTCGCGCGAACGCTCTCGCTCACCGTGGGTGAGACCTACACCGTCAAGTGGACGCACCAGGCCGTCCTCCGGAACGGGAACCTCGTGGGGGCGGCGCTCCCGCCGCACGGCGCCGCGTACCAGGTGGTGCTGCGCGATCCGGTGACGGACGCGGTGATCGGCGCGCCGCTCTTCTCGGCCACCGGGGACGTCCCGCCGAGCGCCGTGAGCGTGACGCGGGCGGGCCTCCCCGCGGTGGTGACGCTCTCCTTCGAGCTGAGGAGCGCCGCCGAGGGCTATGCCGAGCTCGACGACGTCACGCTCGAAGACGGGAGCGGGCAGGTGGCGCTCGCGAACGGCGACTTCGAGACGGGCTCCCTCGCGCCCTGGATCGCGAACGACGGCGCCGAGTCCCAGAACGTACGGAGCGGCCAGCGCGAGCTCGGCACGGGCGTGTCGGCGCTCCAGGTGACGCGCACCTTCTACGCGCCGCCCGCCGCGAGCTGGGGCCGGATGGTGGACGTCTTCGAGAACCACGGCACCACCCCCGTCGCGACCCGGGCGGTCTACCTCACGTCGCTCGAGGGATCCGTGCCGTTGGCCGCGGTGACCCAGGGCGGGACGTGCGTCGTCGGCTGGGATCCCTTGCGTGGCGGGCGGGACGTGGGCCTCGTCTCCGGAACCGGGACCGCCTACGTGGCGGATGGCAGCCAGTTCGTGTTCGTGGTCCACGACCTGACGGTCCCCGCGGGTGGCCAGGTGGCGCTCGTGCACTTCGTCGTACAGCTCGGCGAGGCCGCGGGAGGGCCCACCGCGCCGACGTGCCCACCGGCACCGATGACGAGTGCCAGGACGATCGCCGCGGGGTTCCGGAGCGTCGACGCGTACAGGCTCGACCTCGCCGCCGGGCGTCCTGCGGAGCGCCTCGAACCTCTGATCGCCGGCGCTCTCGCCTACCGCGGCGTTCGCTTCGCGGCGATCTCGAGGGCCTCGCCGACCACGGCGTCCTCGAGCTCCTCCGCCTTCATCCGCTTCACGATCCTGCCGTCGCGGAAGAGCAGCCCGACGCCGCCGTGGCCGTAGGCGACGCCCACGTCCGCCGCGGCCGCCTCGCCGGGCCCGTTCACCTCGCAGCCCATCACCGCGACGGAGACCTCGCCCTTCACCGTCGAGAGGCGTCGCTCGACCCGCTCGGCGATGGGGATCATCGCGACCGAGCAGCGCCCGCAGGTCGGGCACGAGGTGAGCGTGGCGCCGCCGAACTTGAGGCCGAGCGCCTTCAGCAGGAGCCGCGCGACCCGGACCTCCTCGACCGGGTCGGCCGTGAGCGAGATCCGGATCGTGTCGCCGATCCCGTCGGCGAGGAGGATCCCGAGCCCGGCCGAGCTCTTCACCGTACCGGCGAGGAGCGTCCCCGCCTCGGTGACGCCGAGGTGGAGCGGGTAGTCGAAGCGCTCGGCGAAGAGCCGGTTCGCACGCACCGTCATCGCGACGTCGTGCGCCTTGAGGGAGACCTTGATCTCGCGGTAGCCCTCGTCCTCGAGGAAGCGGATGTGGCGCTCGGCGCTCTCCACCATCCCCTCCGCGGTCGGCCAGCCGTGCTTCTCGACGATGTCCTTCTCGAGCGAGCCCGCGTTCACGCCGATGCGGATCGGCACGCTGCGCTCGCGCGCCGCCTTCACGACCTCGCGGACCCGCTCGCGCGAGCCGATGTTCCCGGGGTTCAGCCGGATCCCCTGCACCCCGGCGGAGAGCGCCGCGAGCGCGAGCCGGTAGTCGAAGTGGATGTCGGCGACGAGTGGGACCGGCGAGGCCGACACGATCTCGCCGAGCGCGCCGGCGGCGTCGGCGTCGGGCACCGCGAGCCGCACCACGTCCGCCCCGGCCTCGGCGAGGGCACGCACCTGCGCGAGGGTTGCGGCGACGTCGCCCGTCTGGGTCGTCGTCATGGACTGCACCGCGATCGGGGCGCCGCCGCCGATCGGGACGTTCCCGACCCGGAGCTGCCTCGTCACCCGCCGCGTGCCGAGGGTCGCGCCCTCGCCCTTGCCGTATGCGCCCATCGGTCACCGAGGCCGGAAAACGGAAGCGGCCGCGCTCTCTTTCTAGAGCGCGGCCGCCGTGTTCGCAAACCCGCCCCGGGCTACTTGCCCTTGAGCTCCTGGTCGACGATCGCCGTGAACGCCTCGAGGGGCTGCGCGCCCGACAGCGAGCGGCCGTTGATGAAGAACGCGGGGTACCGGTGACCCCGACGTCCTCGCCGGCCTTCTTGTTCTTCTCGACGACCTGCGCCTTCTCCCCGGACTCGAGGCAGCGGTCGAACTTCCCGCCGTCGACGCCGACGTCACGGGCGTAGCCCTTCAGGTCGGTGAGCTCGAGCTTCGTCGCGTTCGCGAAGAGCTTCTCGTGCATCTCCCAGTACTTCCCCTGGTCCCCGGCGCAGTGCGCCGCCTCGGCGGCCTTCGGCGCGCGAGCGTGCATGGGCAGCGGGAAGTCGCGGTACACGAGCTTGATCTTGCCGGGGTACTTCGCGAGCAGCTCCTTCACGGTCGGCTCCGCCCGGACGCAGTACGGGCACTCGAAGTCGGAGAACTCGACGATCGTGATCGGCGCGGTGGCCGGCCCCTTCGACGGGCCGCTCGCGTCCACCGCGACCTTCGGCGCCTCGTACGGCGGGAGCAGCACCTCGATGTTCATCTCCTTCTTGAGCTGCTCGTAGAACTCGGCGCTCGCCGCCTGCGCCTTCTGGTTCCGGATGAAGCGCGAGATGTCTTCCTTCACCTGGTCGAAGGCAGGCAGCTGCTGGCCGCCCGCCTTGGCGCGATCGTACAGCGCCCGGATCTCCTCGTCCGCGGGCTGCGGCACCTTCGCCTGCAGCTCCTGCGACACGGACTTGAGGTAGTCCTCCGACGTCATGTTCTTCTGCTTCGCCTTCGCCTCGAAGGCCCGCTTGCGGATCATGCTCTCGAGGGCCTGGCGGCGGAGCTGGTACCGCTGCTCCTGGTACTGCTGATCGAGCTGCGCGAGGTCCTTCTTGACCGCGTCGTCGAGCTCACCGGCCTTGATGGTCTCGGCGCCGATCTTGGCGACCGGGGCCTTGGGATCCTGCTTCTGCTGCTGTCCCTGCGGACGCGGGGCCTGGCAGCCCGCCGCGACCACGATGGCGGCGGCGAAGACGACGTGACGGATGGACATGGGACTCCGTGGGGAGGTGTGAACCGGGGGAATTTCCGCCAAAATGGCGGGGAGGTCAATGCAAATGCCCGCTCCCCGAGACGTCTGGAACCCCGACCGGTACGGAAAATTCCGCGACGAACGAGCCGCCCCCTTCCACGACCTCCTGGCCCTGGTCGAGCGCGGCAACGCGCCGCGGGTGGTCGATCTCGGCTGCGGCACGGGCGAGCTGACGCGGCTCGCGCACGAGACCCTCGCCGCGCGAGAGACGGTGGGGGTCGACTCCTCCGCGGCGATGCTCGAGAAGGCGGCCGCGCAGGCGGTCGACGGCCTCTCCTTCCGCCAGGGAGACATCGGCGCGTTCGACGCTCCAGGGTTCGACGTGATCCTCTCGAACGCTGCGCTCCACTGGGTGCCCGATCACGGGGCGCTCCTCTCCCGCCTCGCCGGCCTGCTCGCCCCCGGCGGGCAGCTCGCGATCCAGGTGCCCGCGAACGACGCCCACCCGTCGCATGCGGTGGCGCGGGCGGTCGCGCGCGAGCCGGCGTTCGCCGGCCCGCTCGGTGGGTTCGTCCGGGAGAGCCCGGTCCTCGACCCGGAGACCTACGCGGCGGCGCTGTTCCGGCTCGGGTTCTCGGCGCAGCGCGTGAGGCTCGAGGTGTACGCGCACCGGCTCACGGCGCGGGAAGACGTCGTCGAGTGGGTGCGCGGCACGACGCTCACCGACTACGAGAAGCGGCTCGACCCGCCGACCTGGGCGAGGTTCCTCGACCGTT
The DNA here is from genome assembly GCA_963736795.1 of uncultured delta proteobacterium. Lineage (GTDB taxonomy): Bacteria > Myxococcota > Myxococcia > Myxococcales > Anaeromyxobacteraceae > Anaeromyxobacter. The sequence continues at coordinate 742,500 of CAVTRF010000016.1, forward strand.
ACCGCGAGTCGCTCATGGCCGTGCTCCCGGACGAGCGGCCGTTCCTCTACACGTACCGGCGGCTGTTCCTGTGGGGGCGGCGGTAGGCGCTGAACGCGCGGCCGCCGGCCGTTCCATGGTGACTCACCAGGCCGTCCCCTCGCCCCCGCGAAGCGGTTGTCGCGCGCGAGCTTCGGCCGCTGGAACGAGCCGCTGCCGGCCGCTCCATTGTGTCCCCTCGCCCCCGCGAAGCGGGGGAGAGGGTCAGGGAGAGGGGGCCTGCGAGCGCAGACGCTTCCGGCCCGAGTGCTGCGGTTGTCGCGCGCGAGCTTCGGCCGCTGGAACGAGCCGCTGCCGCCGGCCCGGACGCCGCGTCGCCGCAGGCTCCGGCGCCCGGGGCGCAGAGGGTCGCGCGCGACGAGAGCCGCCTCGGCGCCGCTGCGGAACTCGCCCGCGCAGAGCGCTGAAGCGCCTGCGCGGGCTTCGGACAGTCCTCGCGGCGCGAATGGCTGGGCCTCCGCGCGCGCACGAAGGCTGATGTTCGTGCGCCTCCGCGATGCGGCGCCGCGTCGCCCTGGCCGGCTCCGCTGCTGTGCTGCGGCGCAGCGAGGAGGCTGCCCGGCGCAGGCAGGCCGGTTGCGCCGAGCTACTTGAAGCCGCCGGTCATGGCGAAGAACCCTTTGATCTTCTCGTTCGTCTCGCGGAGCCGCGCCGCCATCGTCCGGACGAACGTCCAGAGCAGATCGTAGGCGAGGTCCTTGTCCACGAACATGAGCTGATCGAGCTGTTCCTTGCGGATGACCGCGAGGGCGCAGGCGGTGTGCGCGATCGCATCCGCCGAGCGGGGCGAGTCGTCCACCATCGCCATCTCGCCGAAGTGGCTCCCCGCCTCGAGGATGCCGAGCGCCTCTTCGCCGACGCCCGGGACGCGCTTCGAGATGCGCACCTTCCCGGCGACGACGACGTACATCTCGTCGCCCCCCTCTCCCTCGCGGAAGATGATGGCGCCGGCCGGGAGGTCCCGGTGCGTCGCGATGTCCGCGATGCGGCGGACGCGGTCGGCGGGGAGGGACTGGAAGAGCGCGCACGCGCGCAGCGCCTGCGGATCCATGCCCCGCGAGGATAGCACGCCGCGCGGGGCGACGCGGCCCCTCGAAGAACCTTCGCATCGACACCCGGGCTCCAAGCGGATAAACAACTCGCCCGGACGCGAGGGAGACGCACTTCAAATGGCCCAGAACGAGAGGCTCGTCATCATCGGCAGCGGCCCGGCCGGCTACACCGCCGCGCTGTACGCCGCCCGCGCCAACCTGAACCCGCTGCTCATCGAGGGGCTTCAGCCGGGCGGCCAGCTCACCATCACGAGCGAGGTCGAGAACTTCCCCGGCTTCCCGGAGGCGATCCTCGGCCCCGAGCTGATGGACCGCATGAAGAAGCAGGCGGAGCGGTTCGGCACGCGGTTCGAGACCGGCGAGGTCACCCGCGTCGACTTCTCCCGGCGCCCGCTGCAGCTCTGGATCGACGACCGGCTCGTCACGGCGGCGGCCGTCATCATCGCGACCGGCGCCTCGGCAAAGTGGCTCGGGATCCCCTCCGAGAAGGCGTACCAGGGGCGCGGGGTCTCCGCCTGCGCCACCTGCGACGGCTTCTTCTTCCGCGGCGTCGAGATCGCGGTGGTCGGCGGCGGCGACACGGCGATGGAGGAGGCGACCTTCCTCACGAAGTTCGCGACGAAGGTGCACGTCATCCACCGCCGCGACGCGCTGCGCGCCTCGAAGATCATGGCGGACCGCGCCCGCTCGAACCCGAAGATCCAGCTGCAGCTCTCGTCGGTGGTGGACGAGATCCTGGGGGACGGGAAGTCGGTCACGGGCATCCGGCTGAAGAGCATGACCGACGGCTCCGTCCGCGAGCTCCCGGTGAAGGGCGTGTTCATGGGGATCGGCCACGAGCCGAACACCGGCATCTTCCGCGGCCAGCTCGAGATGAACGATGTCGGCTACCTGACGGTGAAGGCCCCCACGACGCACACGAGCGTCCCGGGCGTCTTCGCGGCCGGCGACGTCGCCGACCCGAGCTACCGGCAGGCCGTGACCGCGGCGGGCTCCGGCTGCCAGGCGGCCATCGACGCGGAGCGGTTCCTCGGCGAGCACGCGACGGAGACCTGGGATTGACGGGACGAGGCGCAGCGATGAAGATGATCGACGTCGGCGCGAAGCCCCGCACCGAGCGGATCGCCGTCGCGCGCGGCTTCGTCTCCATGTCGCGGGCGACGGTCGCGCGGATCCGGCGCGGCGCGGTCGAGAAGGGCGACGTGCATCGCCGCCGCGCGCCTCGCCGGCATCATGGCCGCGAAGCGGACGCCCGACCTCGTCCCGCTGTGTCATCCCATCTCGCTCTCCGGCGTCGAGGTCACCGCCGAGCCGGGACCGGGGGGCGTCGAGGTGACCGCGACGGTCCGGACGGTGGACCGGACGGGGGTCGAGATGGAGGCCCTCGCCGCCGTGAGCGCGGCCTGCCTCACCGTCTACGACATGCTGAAGCGCTACGAGCGCGGCATGTCGATCGAGAAGGTCGAGCTGCTCGAGAAGTCGGGTGGGCGGACCGGTGACTGGCGCAGGCCGGTGCCGCCGGCCCGCCCCGCGGCGCGCCCGCGCGCGCGCGCGCGCGCGCGCGCTGAGCGCTGCTCAGCGGCGCCGCCTGCGGCCGCCGCGGAGCGCGGCGGGATCGACCCGGAGGAACGCGAGGGCGTTCGCGCCGCAGACCCGCCGCACCACCGCGTCGGAGAGCCCCGCCTTGCCGAGCCGGTCGGCGACGCGCGCGAGCGCGAGCAGGTCGCCGCCCGCGAGCCCCGCGTCGGACCCGAGCACGAGCCGCTCCGGCCCGAGCGCGCGCACGAGCTTCACCGCGGTGTCGAGTCCGCGGTCCGCCGAGAGCGAGAGCGCCGCGTGGTGGCCGCAGGCGAGGATGGCGCGGACCGTCCGGTCGTCGGCGCCGGCGACGAGGACCCGCTCCGGCTCGAGCTCCGCCTCGCGCACGAGCGCGAGCAGCCGCCGTGTCGTCCGGTCGCGCCCCCGCCACGGGGCCGCAACCACCACCGGGAGCCGCAGCTCCCGGGCGAGCTCGAGCTGGCGCGCGAGCACCCGCTCCTCGAGCTCACCCCCCTCGTCGAGCCCGACCGACCCGAGCGCCGCCACCTCCGGGCGCCCGATCGCCGCCGGCAGCTCCGCGAGCAGCGCCTCGAGCCCCCGCAGCGGGATCCGGCGCGGGTGGATCCCGAGGGCTCCCCAGGCGGCGAGCCCTGCGCGGCGCAGCCGCCCCACCGCGAGCGTCACCTCGTCCCATCCGGCACGGATCGCCGCCGCCGTGGACGCCGCGATCGCGTCGTCGGACGGCACCAGGCCGCCCTCGATCCCGAAGAACCGGAGGTCCTCGAGGTCGCGCGTGCGGAGCGGTCGCGCGTGCAGGAGCGGATCGAACACGCGTCGCTCCTAGCGCCCTGCGGGCCCGGCGCGCGGGCCGGGGCGGCGAAGGAAGGTCGCGCCACCATCCTCCGCCCACTCGAGGCCGGCCGGGTCGGACGCGAGCGCGAGCTCGACCGGGCCGAGCACGAGCGCCCCGCCCGGCCGCAGAGCCAGGGCCAGCCGCGCCACGACCGCTGCGGCGGTGCGCGCGTCGAAGTAGATGAGGACGTTCCGGCAAAGGACCACGTCGAACGGGCCCCCCGGTGGCGGATCCGCGACGACGTTGTGATGCTCGAACTTCACGAGCGCGCGGACCTCCGGGCGGACCCGCCGCTCGGTCGCGCCGTGGAACCAGCGCTCCGCGAGCGCGGGCGGGAGCTTCCGGAGCGACCGGACGCCGTACGTGCCTTCGTGCGCGGCGGCGAGCGCGCGGCTCGAGACGTCGGTCGCGAGGATCCGGTCCCTGCAGGCGGCGCGTCCCGCCTCGAGCAGGGCGATCGCGACGCTGTAGGGCTCCTCCCCGGTCGCGCAGCCGGCGGACCAGATCGCGAGCGGCGCGTCCGCGGCTGCGGCGAGCCTCGTGATGAGGGCGAGCTGCTCGGGGTGGCGCCAGAACGCGGTTTCGCTCACCACCACGTTCTCGACGAGCGTCGCGATCGCCCCCGGCTCGCGCGCGATCACCCGCCGGGCGAAGGCGCGCGAGGACTCGCCCGCGGCGCGTGCCGCCGCGTCCACGCCGTCGGCGAGCGTTCGATCGAGGCCATCGCGAAGCGAGACCCCGGCGGCGTGCGCGAGCACGCGGGCGAGGTCCTCGAGCAGCAGCGCGGGGAGGCTCACGGCCGCCGCCGCGCCGGGCGCGCGCGGCGAGTCTCGACGTGACCGGGGTCGGCGCGCATCGGCGTCAGGATAACGGACCGTCGCGGCGCCCTCAACGCGGGCGGCGCACCGGGCCTCGCGCGCCGGCGCGGCCCGGTGCGGGCTCTCGTCAGGCGAGACGCCGCCGCCGGGGCGCGAACGCCAGGACGGAGAGGAGGGCGAGGAGCCCCGGCGCCGCGCCGGCGTTACCGCAGCCGCACCCGCCGCCGCCCGGGTCGCCCGTGGTGGTGCGCGCCGTGACCGTGACCTCGGTCGCCGCCGAGACGTTTCCGGCCGGGTCGGTCACCGTGACGGAGACGGGCTGCGTCCCCTCCGGCACCGCCACCGGGACGTCGAACGAGCCGCTGCCGTCCGCGACGCCGGTCACGGGCGCGCCGGTGCCGACCGTCACCGTGACGGTGGCGCCCGGCTCGGCGGTGCCCGTCACGTGGACGCTGCCGGGCGCGAACGCGGCGCCGTTCGACGGCGCGGTGATCGTCGGGGCAGCCGGGGCGACGCGGTCCACGGTGACCGTGAACGGGGCGGTGGGGTCGCCATCGTTCCCGACCGCGTCGCGCGCGCGCGCTTCGTAGGAGTGATCGCCGTCCGCAGGAACCGGGATCGCGAACGCGAACGTCCCGCTGCCGCTCACGACGGTGACGAGCGTCGTCCCGTCCCAGAGCGCGATGGCCGAGGCATCACCCGGGAGCGTCGCGGTGAAGACGAGCTCGGGATCGTGCGTGGGCGAGGCCGGGCCGACGAGCGTCGGAGCGGTCGCCGGCGCGGAGCGGTCCACCTGCACGGTGACCGCGCCGAAGTCCGCGCCGGTGTTGCCGGCGAGGTCGGCCGCGTTCGCGCGGTAGGTGTACGAGCCGTCCGGCGGCGCCGGGATCGAGAAGGCGTACGTGCCGTTGCCGGAGACCGGAACCGTCGTGACGAGCCCTCCCGCGTCGAGCAGCGAGACCGACACCGGCGCCCCGGTCACCGTCACGCTGAACCCGAGCGTCGCCGCGTTCGTCAGGGGGCCGGGCCGGTGAGCGCCGTCACCGCCGGCGCGGAGCGGTCCACCTGCACGGTGACCGCGCCGAAGTCCGCGCCGGTGTTGCCGGCGAGGTCACCGCGTTCGCGCGGTAGGTGTACGAGCCGTCCGGCGGCGCCGGGATCGAGAAGGCGTACGTGCCGTTGCCGGAGACCGGAACCGTCGTGACGAGCCCGCTCGCGTCGAGCAGCGAGACCGACACCGGCGCCCCGGTCACCGTCACGCTGAACCCGAGCGTCGCCGCGTTCGTCAGGGCGGCCGGACCGGTGAGCGCCGTCACCGCCGGCGCGGACCGATCGACGTCGACCAGGACGGCGTCGGAGATCGTCCCGAGGTTCCCGGCGAGATCGAGCGCGCGCGCCGTGATCTCATGGGGCGCGGCGGCGAGCGTGAGCGGGATCGAGAAGCTCGCGCCCGGCGCCGCCGCTCGCGTGGCGACCGCGTTCGTCCCGTCGAAGAGGACGATCGCGACCACGTCGGAGTCCGCGGGGAGCGTCCCCGTGAAGGTGACGATCGAGCTCGACGTGGGAGTGGTCACCGGGTTCAGGTCCGTCTTGCCGGGCGGCGTGAGATCCACTGCGACCGCGACGAGAGCGGACGCCGTCCCGAGATTCCCGGCGAGGTCCATCGCCTGAGCCGTGACCGCGTGGAAGCCCGCGGCGAGCGTGAGCGGGATCTCGAAGCTCGCGCCTGGCGCCGCCGCCACCGTGGTGACCACGCTCGCCCCGTCGAAGAGGACGACCGCGACCACGTCGAGGTCCGCGGGCAGCGTGCCCGTGAACGTGACGATCGAGCTCGACGTCGGAGTCGTCACCGGATCGAGCGCGGCCTCGCCGGGCGCGGTGAGATCCACCGTGACGGAGGCCGCCACCGGGTCGGACAGGTTGCCCGCCGCGTCCACCGCGTGGACGGTGTACGTGCGGTCCCCCTCGGCCGCCGGGACCGTGAAGCTGAAGCTGCCGCCGCCCGTGACCGGGACGGTGGTCACGAGGACGCCTGCGTCGAACACCGCGACCGCGACCGCGTCGGCCGGCACGCTGCCCCTGAACGGGACGTCGGTCAGGTTCGTCGGGGACGGAGGCGTGACGAAGCCGGTCACCCCGGTCGGCTGAGCCTGGTCGATCGTGAGGAGGAGAGTCGTGGTCCCTGCACCGTTCCCGGCGAGGTCCACGGCCTGGACCTCGAGCGCACCCTCGAACCCGAGGGGATCGAGGCCGAGCGCGACGAGGTCGAACGTCGTCTCCCACGTGCCCCCGGCCGCGACGACACGGTGCGTGCTGCCCGCGAACGTCGCGTCGACGGTCGCCGCGCCGAGCCCGTCGACCTCGGCCGTGCCACCGACGAAGAGGACGCCACCCGGTACGTGCGCCGCGCCGAGCACCGTCGTCGCGGGCGCGGTGACCTGGAGGTCCGGCGCCACCGTATCGAGGACGAACGAGACGTTCGACTGCACGGACTCGTTCGCGGCCGCGTCCTTGGCCTTCGCGAAGACGAGGTGCTCTCCCTGCGCGAGGCCGGCGAACCGCGCCGTCCACCGGCCGGAGCCGTCTGCGACCGCGGTGGTGCCGAGCCCGTCGATCTCGACGGTGACCGTGGCGCCCGCCTCGGTCGTGCCGACCACCTGGACGAACGCGGACGCGACGAGGCCGTTCAGGACCTCGCCGGGCGCCGGAGCGAGGAACGTGGGCGCCCCGGGCGCAACCGTGTCCACCGAGAACTCCACGATGGTCGGGTCGGACTCGTTCAGCGCCGCGTCGCGGGCGATCGCCGTCACCCGGTAGACGCCGTCGAGCAGATCGAAGGGCGCGGTGAAGCCGGCGCCCCCGCGGGTCGCGATCGCGGTCGTCGTCGAGTGCGTGACGAGCTCCTCGATCGTCACCTCGACGACGGTCGGCTCCTGCTCGGCCGTGCCGGCGACGTGAACCTGACCGGAGAACGCGTCGTTCGCGCCCGGGGTCGTGACGGCCGGCGGCTCGGGACGCACCGTGTCCACCGTGACCTGGACGAGGGCCGAGTCCGCCGAGAAGTTTCCGGCGGAATCCCGCGCCCGCGCGGAGAGCTGGTGCACGCCGTCGCCGAGCGTGACGGTGCCCGCGAAGTCGCCGTCGACGACCGCGACGGTGCCGGACTCGCCCGCGCCGTCGACGAACAGCCGGACCGCGGCCGCCTCGGCCACTGCCGTGCCCGAGACGCCGAGCGCCGCGACGCGAGCGAACGAGCCGCCCCACGGCGAGAGGATCGTCGGGACCCCCGGCGGGATCGTGTCCACGACGAACGTGATCCCGAGGGACGGGTCGCTCGCGACGCCGTCCACCGCCTGCGTCGCGGTCGCGGCGTGCGGCCCTTCGGCGAGCGCCGATGGCACGGCGAACCCCCACGTCCCGTCGCCGGCCACCGGGTACGGCCCGAGGACCTGATCGGGGGCCCCGGAGACGGTGACGGTGACGCTCGCGCCGGCGACGCCGCTGCCCTCGACCGCGGGCGTCGACGTGGAGACGAGCGCCCCGTCGAACGGGGTCGTGATCGCCGGCGCGGCGGGCGCGACCGGGACCGCCGTCGTGCGGAAGGCGATCGGGTCGCCGCCGCAGGAGAGCTGCCACGCGAGCGAGAGCGGACGGAGGCCCGGCGCGACGTCGCCGGGGAGGATGAACGTGAACGCGTCCGCCAGGCTCGCCGCGGGAGTCACCGCGACGCCGGTGCGAACGCGAACCGCCGCGCCCGCGTACGCGAGCGCGGTCCCCTCGAGCCCCGCGCGCCCGTCGTTCCGGATCGCGGCGGTGACCGTGACTGCCTCGCCGGCCCGGTACCGGCCCCGATCGAGGCCGAGCGCCGTGATCGTGCCGTTCAGCTCGACGTCGAACGGCGCGACCTCCGACAGCGCGCCGCCGAGGAGCCGCGCCTCCGAGGTCGCGCGCCGCGCTCCCGCCGTGATCACGTACTCCGCATCTGCGGTGCCGTCCGCCATCGTGACGAGCGCCTCGGTCGTGGCGACCACCTGCCCGTCGAACCAGTCGAGGCGGTACGTCCCGGTCGTTCCCGAGGTGAGACCGCGGGCCTCCGCGTAGACCGTCGCGCAGGGCGGGAAGACGCTCGAGCCGTCGGTGTGGAGCGCGTCGCGGTAGACCGCGACGTGTCCGACCGTCGCCTGCGCGATCTCGCTCGCCGTCACGGACGCGTCGTCGAGCGCGGTCGCGGTCGTGGTCGCCTCGACGATGCTCCCGGTCAGCGCGGTCCCGGCGCGGAGCTCGACGAGGAGGCGCTGCGCCCCGCCGAACGCCGTGAGCGTCAGGCTCTCCGTGACGATGGCTCCGTCGTTCGGGGAGCCGTCGCCGTCGGGATCGCTCCAGATCCGCGGCGGGAGCGCGCCCGCGACCGGGCTCGTCGCGACGGGCGCGAGGGAGAAGGCGCGTGCGCCGGAGGAGGCGTTCCGGAGGATCACCGGCAGGAACACCGACGCCCCGGAGGCGACGCGCGCGCGGGCCGTGCCGAGGTAGTTCGGCGTCAGCGCCACCGGCCCGGAGATGACCGCGGTGTTCGTCGAGGTGGCGTCCGCCCCGCTCGTCGCGCTGTGGGCCGTCACCGTGACCGCGCAGGTGAAGCCATCGGGCTTGCCGCCAGGCGGCGTGACGAGGAGCCAGAAGGTGGCCGACGCGCCGCCGGCGACCGCGCCGGTGTCCGCGATCGTCGCGCCGGGCGCGCCGGAGGCGTCCGCGGCGAGCGCGAGCGAGTACCCCGAGCAGCCGGTCGCGGAGAGCTGGAACGTGTCCGGGACAGCCTGGCCGTTGAGGAGCGTCTGGCGCAGCTGGAGCGTCTGTCCCGCGACGACGTACCCGGTCTGCTCGGGCGGCGCGAACGCCGGCGCGCCGACGTAGGTCGAGTCGGTCACCGTCGCGCTCACCGTGGTCTTGTTCCCGCTCGTCGCGGTGAGGCGGGTCGTGTCGTTTCCGTTCCGGGCCGGGAGCGTGAGGACGAGGGTCACGTCCCTCGAGGCTCCCCCGACGAGCGAGAGGTCTGGCCGCAGATCTCCGCTCGCGGCGTCCTGGTTCACGGCCACCGTGTCCCAGACTCCGTCCCCCTCGAGGTCCACCCCGAGGAGCGTCGCGCCGTCCCACAGCTCCACCCGGGCGCCCATCGCGTCGCTCGCGGTGAAGTTGAAGAAGTCTGGCGCGTTCCCGTCGTTCACGAGCGGTGTGGACGTAGCTCACGGACGCGCCCGCGAGCGCCGCGCCCGACCGGTCCGGCCGGAGCGAGACGCCGCGCTCGACGAAGGTGCCGAGCTTGCCGTCCGGCGCGCCGATGTTGTCCACCGCCTGGTCGATCCGGGCGTTGTTCGCGCTGAGCACGTGCCAGTTGAACGGCGTGTCCTTCGACACGCCCGCCCCGAACGCGGCCCAGGGGATCTTGAGCTCGGCGTGCAGCTTGTCCGCGTTCGGCGCGCCGATGCACGACGGGCACACGCGCAGCGCGCTGCTGTTCCCCGGGAGCTGGTAGCCGTCGACGTACCCCAGGGTCGCCTTCCCGCACTGGGTCGTGCCGCAGGCGATGGGGTCGCCCACCGCCGCGTTCGCGGGCAGGTAGTCCGCGAGCTTCACGGTCACCGCGCCGCTGCCCGGCTGCCAGTTCGCGTGGATCGCGACGTCGTCCGGGACGCCGGGCTGGTTCAGGCGCCCGCGAACGAGCCCGTCGCGGTTCACGTCCGCGACGAAGAAGAAGTCGACGCCCGTGCCGAGCTGACCGGTCGCGAAGCGCTCGATGTACAGGTAGACCGCGTCGTCGTCGAAGGTCCACGCGAACGCCTGGAGGTCGTTCCCGGCGCCGCCGGTCTGGGGGCAGTCGCAATCGGTCGAGTAGAGCGCGCAGTTGACGACGATCGCGGGGGAGCTCCCGTCGCCGTCCCGCGTCGTCTGGAGCGGGTTCGCGAGGACCGCGGCCCAGTCGGCCATGCTCCCGTCGATCGCGATCGTCGCCTTCGTGATGGGGCTCGTCGCCTGCGCCGGACGCTCGCGGAGCGCGACCACCGCGACGAGCGCCACGAGCGCGCAGCCGGATGCGATCGCGAGCTTGGCGCGGCGCGATACGGCGTGTCGCTGGGCGAGCGTCGGGCGGGTCATCGGAGACCTCCGGAAGCGGTGCGTGGCCAGGTGGCGTGCAGCGGGTGCGCGCAGAGATCGCGCTGCCAGCCTCGCCACCGACCCTAGGCCTCGATTGCGCCTGGTCAAATCCTTGGATCGTGGGATACCCGAGCGTGCGGGACACCCCTGTTCACCTGTCGGCGGCGTTTCGGGCCGTCGCGACCTGTGCGCGGACGCAGGGGGTGTGCGCGGACGGGGGTACGCCGCGCCCGACCGCGTACTCGACAAGATCGCCCCCCAGGGCCTAGCCTCCCGCGTCATGCCTCGTTCCCGCACTCCGCTCGCAGCCATCGTCCTCGCCGCCGGCAAGGGCACCCGGATGAAGTCGCGCACCGCCAAGGTCCTCCACGAGGCCGGAGGACGGCCACTCGCGTGGTACGCGGTGAAACGGGCGCTCGACGCCGGGGCGAGCCCGGTCGTGGTGGTGGTCGGGCACCAGGCAGAGGCGGTCGAGGCGGCGCTGGTGGCCACCCTCCCGGGGGCGCCGCTCCGGTTCGCAGTCCAGGAGAAGCAGCTCGGCACCGCCCACGCGGTGCTCGCGGCGCGCCGAGCGCTCCGGGGCCACGACGGCCCGATCGCGATCCTGTCGGGCGACGTCCCGCTGCTCGAGACCGAGACCCTCCTCCGCGTCGTGAAGGCGCGGGCCCGCGCCCGCGCGCCGCTCGCGTTCGCGACCATGGCGCTCGCGCTGCCGCGCGGATACGGGCGGGTGGTGCGCGACGCCGGCGGACGCCCGGCGCGGATCGTCGAGGAGCGGGACGCGAGCGACGCGGAGAAGGCGATCCGCGAGGTGAACGCGGGGCTCTACTGCGCCGACGCGAGCTTCCTCTGGAAGGCGCTCGCCAAGATCGGCGCCGACAACGCCCAGGAGGAGTTCTATCTCACCGACCTCGTCGCGATCGCGGCGCGCCGCGACGGCGCGGTCACGGTGGACGTGCCGCCCGAGGAGGCCTCCGGCGTGAACGACCGGGAGGAGCTCGCGCGCGCGGCGAAGGTGCTGCTGCGCCGCCGGGCCCGCGCGCTGATGCGTGCCGGCGTGACCATCGAGGATCCCGAGCGGTTCGACTGCGACGAGGGGGTGGAGATCGGCCCCGACACGATCGTGGAGCCGGGCGCCCGCCTGCTCGGCCGCACGCGCGTCGGCGCGGCGTGCCGGATCGGGGCCGGCGCGATCCTGCGCGACGCCGTGCTGGCGCCTCAAGTGACCGTCCGTCCCTACACCGTCGTGGACGAGGCGACGATCGGTGCGCGGGCCGTGCTCGGCCCGTTCTCGCGCGTGCGGCCGGGCAGCGAGATCGGCGAGGAGGCCCACGTCGGGAACTTCGTCGAGACGAAGAAGTCCGTGCTCGGGAAGGGCGCGAAGGCGAACCACCTCGCCTACCTCGGCGACGCCTTCGTCGGCGCGGGCGCGAACGTCGGCGCCGGCACCATCACCTGCAACTACGACGGCGAGCGCAAGCACGTGACCCGCATCGGCGCCGGAGCGTTCATCGGCTCCGACTCGATCCTCGTCGCCCCGGTGGAGATCGGCGACCGCGCCTACGTCGCGGCGGGGTCGGTCATCACCGAGGCCGTCCCCGCCGGCTCCCTGGCCCTCGGCCGCGCGCGCCAGGTGACGAAGGAGGGCTGGGTCGACCGGCGGAACGCGGAGCGGCAGGCGAAGGGCGCCTCGCGGCCGGGTCCCGGCGCGCCCGGCCAGGGCCGCGCGCCGGCCCGGCAGGCGGGCTAGCAGGCGCGCGCGGGACCCGTGATAGAAGGGCGCCAACATGTGCGGAATCGTCGGTTACGTCGGCCCCAGGCAGTGCGTGGATCTCATCGTCGGCGGGCTGCGCAAGCTCGAGTACCGCGGCTACGACTCGGCGGGCGTGGCCGTGGTCGGGCCGGCCGGCCTCACCGTGAAGCGGGCGAAGGGGAAGCTCCAGAATCTGGTGAAGCTCCTCCAGGACGCGCCGGTCCCGGGCTGCACCGGCATCGGCCACACGCGCTGGGCGACCCACGGGCGCCCGTCGGACGAGAACGCCCACCCGCACGCCTACGGCGGCGTCGCGGTCGTCCACAACGGCATCATCGAGAACCACCTCGAGCTCAAGGCGGCCCTCGCCGGCCGCGGGCACAAGTTCTCGTCCGAGACCGACACCGAGATCTTCGCGCACCTCATCGCCGATGCGCTCGCCGCCGGCGCCCCCGACCTCCAGGCGGCGGTGCGCGCCGCGCTCGGCCAGGTCCACGGCACCTACGCGATCGCGGTCGTCGCGCAGAAGCGGCCCGACGAGATCGTCGCCGCGAAGAACGCCTCTCCGCTCGTCGTCGGCTACGGCCAGGGCGAGAGCTTCCTCGCCTCCGACGTGCCGGCCATCCTCGAGCACACCCGCGAGGTGAGCTACCTCGAGGAGGGCGAGCTCGCCGTCCTCACCGCGCAGGGCATCGCGATCACCGGCCGGAACGGCGAGCCGGTGCAGCGCGCGCCGCGCCGCATCGAGTGGAGCGCGGTGGCCGCGGAGAAGGACGGCCACAAGCACTTCATGCACAAGGAGATCTTCGAGCAGCCGCGGGCGGTCGCGGACACGATCCGCGGGCGCGCCTCGCTCGAGCAGGGCGACGTGGTGCTCGACGGGATCGAGCTCCCCGAGCCCTACGCGCGCTCGCTCGAGCGCGTCGTCATCGTCGCGTGCGGCACGTCGTGGCACGCCGGCCTCTCCGGGCGGCTCATGATCGAGGCGCTCGCGCGCGTGCCGTGCGAGGTCGAGCTCGCGAGCGAGTTCCGCAACCGCGACCCGCTCGTCTCGGAGCGGACGCTCTGCCTCGCCATCTCGCAGTCGGGCGAGACCGCCGACACGCTCGCCGCGGTGAAGGTCGCGAAGGCGCGCGGCGCGCGGGCGTTCACCATCTGCAACGTCGTCGGGTCCGCCATCTCGCGCGAGTGCGACGGCGGGACGCTGCTCACGCGCGCTGGCCCCGAGATCGGCGTCGCGTCGACGAAGGCGTACACGACCCAGCTCGCCGCGCTGTTCCTGCTCGCGGTGAAGCTCGGGCGGCTGCGCGGGACGCTCTCGGCGGATGCCGCGCGCGAGCACCTCGAGGAGCTCCGCCACGTCCCCTCCAGGATGGAGCAGATGATCCGCCAGGAGGCGGCGGTCATGCCGGTCGCGAAGCGCTGCGCGGCGGCCCGCGACGTCCTCTTCCTCGGCCGCGGGGCGCAGTACCCGGTCGCGCTCGAGGGGGCGCTCAAGCTGAAGGAGATCTCGTACATCCACGCCGAGGGCTACGCCGCGGGCGAGATGAAGCACGGGCCCATCGCGCTCATCGACGAGCAGATGCCGGTCGTCGTGCTCGCGACCCGCGAGCCCGCCTACGAGAAGACGCTCGGCAACATGGAGGAGGTCCGCGCCCGCGGCGGCCACGTGTACGCGGTGGTGTCGGAGGGCGACACGCACGCGGCGAGCCTCGCCGAGGTGGCGCTCACCGTGCCCGCGGCCCCGCCGCTGCTCGCGCCGCTCCTCTCGATCATCCCGCTCCAGTTCCTCGCCTACCACGTCGCCGATCTGAAGGGGACGGACGTCGACCAGCCGAGGAATCTCGCGAAGAGCGTGACGGTGGAGTGAGGCGACGTTCACGTGGTCGTGGACGCGTGGACGTGGACGTGGACGTGGACGTGGTCGTCGACCTCGACCTCGACCTCGACTTCGACTCGATCGACTCGACGAATACAGGTCGAGGTCTAGGTTCAGGTCGAGGTCTAGGTTCAGGTCGAGGTCCAGGTCCACGTCCAAGTCCACGTCCAAGTCCACGTCCAGTCCAAGTTGCACGAGGTCCAGGTGCTCCGGGAACTCGCGCACACCCTCCCCGTGAAGTAGATCCTGGGCGTGTCCGCCCGCCGCCTCTTCGTCGCGCTCGAGCCTCCCGAGCCCGTTCGCCGGCGGCTCGCCGCGCTCGCGAACGAGCTGCGGCGCAGCGCCGGGCACGCGGCCGACGAGGTCCGCTGGGTCCCGCCGGAGAACGTCCACCTCACGCTCCAGTTCCTCGGCGCGGTCCCCGAGGAGCGCGTCCCCGACGTGGAGGCGGCGTTGCGCGCCGCGGCGGCGGGCGCCCGGCCGCTCGCGCTCGTCGTGCGCGGCGCAGGCGGGTTCCCGAACGGTCGGCGCGCGCGCGTCCTGTGGGCTGGCCTCGAGGGCGACGTGGCGCCGCTCGCCGCCCTCGTCGCCGAGCTCGGCCGCCGGCTCGCGCCGCTCGGCTACCCGCCGGAGGACCGTCCGTTCTCGGCCCACCTGACGCTCGGCCGGGCACGGGATGGGCGGGGTGCGCCGGGCCTCGGGGGGGCGCTCGCGCAGGCGGCGCAGGCGGACCCGGCGCCGTGGCGCGCCTCCGAGCTCGTGCTGTTCGAGTCGCACCTCTCGCCGCGCGGGCCCCGGTACGAGCCGCTCGCGCGCGTCGCGCTCGGCTAGCTTCTCACCTCGAGCTCGTGCTCTTGCGCCGGAGGTCCTTCAGGAGCCCCGCCACTCCCTGGAGGCAGCGCCCGAGGTGCTCCTCGAAGCGGCCGAGCTCGTCCATCGGGGTCGCAGACGGCACGGCGACCTCGTCGTCTCCCGCCGCGAGCCGCGCCGAGACCTCGTCCATCGTGCGCGCCATCCGGTCGAGGCGCCGGAACACGAGGCGGTTCACGAACCCGACGAGCAGCGTCGCGAGGACCGCGGCGACGGCGAAGAGGACGAGGTAGATGCCGCGGCGCGCGTCGAGCATCGTCGCGCGCAGCGCGGAGATGTCGTGCCGGACGAACAGCCCGGCAGCGCGTCGCCCCGCAGCGTCCTTCAGCGGAACGATCCCGCGCAGGAAGGTCCGGCCGTCGTGCTCGTGCTCCTCGAGCAGCAGGCCGCCGTCGGGGACGGAGGCGAGGTCGCCGTCGAAGTCGATGATGCTCTCGTCGTCGGTGCTCGTGTCGACGACCACGGTGCGGGGTCGGTCGTCCCAGTTGTTCCGCTTCCCCGCACGCGTCGCGGCCCACGCCGCCTCGTCGAGGAAGGCCTTCTCGACGAGGAGCCCGTAGTCGTCGCCGGTCTGCACCCTCATGCGCTGGAGGAAGTGGTCGATCTCCTCGCCGAGCTCGACGTATCCGAGGAGCTTGCCGTCGGGCCCGGTCCACGGCCGGACGACGCGCAGCGCGAACGCGGTCTGACCGAGCTCCTTCCCGGCGCCGAGCGAGCGCGTGGCGGCAGCGCGGGTCAACGTCGCGCGGTTCACGACGTCCCCGTACTGGTCCGGCCGGTGGACGCGCAGGAAGCACCTGCGCGAGGGCTCCGGCTCGAGGAAGTAGAAGTGGGTGATGTCGTGCTCCGCCCGCAGCGCCGCGAAGATCGGGGCGGCGACCGAGAGGAGCCGCGCGCGGTCCCGCGCGGCGAACGCCGCGACGAGCCCCGGGTGCGCCGAGAGCGCGCGCAGCGTGGCGTCGAGCTTCTCGACGTCCGCGCGCTCCATCGCCGCGAACGCCTCCCCCGCGGTGGAGATCGCCTGCTCCGCGGCGACCCGCACGTTCCGCTCACCCGCGGAGCGAACGAACGCGCCGGTCGCGAGCGCGAGCGCGACCGTGCTCGCGAAGACCGCGACGATGAGCTTCGTCCGGATCGACATCCCGTTCCCTCCGCGCGGGGAGCCGCGCGCGTCCCGCATCCGCGGTACATCTTCGCCGTTTCCCTGCCTGGCCGCACCCCCCCGGAGCCTCGACCGCTCGCCCGCGCGCCCCCCGCGTGCCGCTCCTTCGTCCCAGCTGGCGGCTCCGCTTGCGCGCGGGCCGCGCCCGCGAGAAGAAGAGCGCATGCCGTCGCAGCCCGTTCCGGCCGGCCTCGCGCCCGGCTTCCTCGTCGCGGCCCCCGCGCTCGCCGACCCGAACTTCGCCGGGTCGCTCGTGCTGATGGCCGAACATCATGGCGAGGGCGCGCTCGGGTTCGTCCTGAACCGGCCCGCGCCGATCACCGTCGCGGACGTGCTCGGCGGCCTCGACGACGGGCTCCGGCGGGACGCCGTCGCGGCGGGGCGCGCTGACGGCATCGTGCTCGTCGGCGGTCCGGTCCAGCCCGAGCGGCTCTGGATCCTGTTCCGGGTCGGCGCCGGGACCGACCTCGCCGGCGCCGTGGCGGTGGGCGGCGACCTCGGCCTCGGCGGCTCGCGCGAGCTGCTCGAGGGGCTCGTGCGCGGACCGGACGCGCGCCCCTTCCTTCTCCTCCTCGGCTACGCGGGATGGGCCCCGATGCAGGCGGAGAACGAGATCGCGTCCGGCGCCTGGGTGCCGATGCCGGTCGCGAGCGACCTCGTGTTCGACGTCCCGCTCGAGAAGCGCTGGGTCGAGGCGGTCCGCCGGCTCGGCCTCGATCCGGGCGAGTTCCTCGTCGGCGGCGGCGGCGCACAGGCCTAACACCGGCGCCTTCAGGCGCCGGAACACGCCGCGGCGGAGCCGCGGCCTGCTTCTTCGGGCGTCATCCGCACCTCGGCCGCCGCCAGGTTGTTGACGCCCGCTCATCCGTTCAGTATGCATGCGTTCAGCAGCGCGGATGCCCTGCTGTCAGGGGCCGCTGGTAGGAATCTGCCGCGCACGACAGACGCCGGGGCACGCCAGGGCGGCCCCCGCAAGGAGAGGAACCACGATGCCCGTCGGACCGGACAAGGAGAAGGCGATCGAGCTGGCCGTCTCGTCCATCGAGAAGGCCTTCGGCAGAGGGTCGATCATGCGCCTCGGCAACGAGGAGGCGCTCGTGAAGGACGTCGAGGCGGTCTCCACCGGGTCGGTGTCGCTCGACATCGCGCTCGGGGTGGGCGGGCTGCCGCGCGGCCGCATCATCGAGATCTACGGGCCGGAGTCCTCGGGCAAGACGACCCTCGCCCTCCACGCGATCGCGGAGGCCCAGAAGAAGGGCGGCATCGCGGCGTTCGTGGACGCCGAGCACGCGCTCGACGTGGGCTACGCGCGCAAGCTCGGCGTGCGCACCGACGACCTCCTCATCTCGCAGCCGGACACCGGCGAGCAGGCGCTCGAGATCGTCGAGACCCTCGTGCGCTCCGGCGCGATCGACGTGCTCGTCATCGACTCGGTCGCGGCGCTCGTGCCGAAGGCGGAGCTCGAGGGCGAGATGGGCGACGCGCACATGGGCCTGCAGGCGCGGCTCATGAGCCAGGCGCTCCGCAAGCTCACCGGCACGATCTCCAAGTCCCAGACGATCGTCATCTTCATCAACCAGATCCGGATGAAGATCGGCGTCATGTTCGGGAACCCCGAGACGACGACGGGCGGGAACGCGCTCAAGTTCTACGCGTCGCAGCGCCTCGACATCCGGCGCATCGGCGCGATCAAGGACGGCGACAACGTCATCGGCAACCGCACCCGCGTGAAGGTGGTGAAGAACAAGGTCGCGCCTCCGTTCAAGGAGGTGGAGTTCGACATCATGTACGGCCACGGGATCAGCCGCGAAGGCGACGTCCTCGATCTCGGTGCGGAGCACAACATCGTCGAGAAGAGCGGCACCTGGTTCAGCTTCGGCGGCGAGCGGATCGGCCAGGGGCGCGAGCAGGCGAAGTCGTTCCTGCGCGAGCACCCGGAGATCCTGCAGCAGGTCGAGGGCCGGCTCTTCCAGCAGTTCGGAATCCGGCGCGGCCCGGTGTCCGTCCCCGCTCCCGCACCCGACGAGGTGGAGGAGAAGGCGGAGGAGAAGAAGGCGCGCAAGGTGGCCAAGTAGGTTCGAGCTCCACGCGGCCGCGGCGCGGCCCCGTGAGTTGGCGGGCCGGCTCCGAAAGGGGCCGGCCCATTTCTTTGGCCTCGGACCTTCGCCGTCGCCCCGCACCCTGCCGCCCGACCCGCGCCCTGCAGGCGCTCGCCCCCCTGCCCGGGCGAGCGGCGCCCGGCCCGTTCCGCGCTAGACTCACGCCTCCGGTGCGCGCCGCGACCCCACGAACCCCGATCGAGAAGGGCTGGCTCGACGCGCTCGTCGCGGCGGAGCTCGATCGCCACGACCCGGCGGCCGCCCTCGCCCGCCTGCCCCCCGACGTCCGCGACGCCGGGACGTCGACGACCGACCTCGCTCCCGCGGCGAGCCTCCTCGTCGCGCGGTCGCTCCGGCTTCACCGCCTCGAGACGGAGCCTCTCGACGCCACCGCGTCGTTTCTCGACGACGTCCGGCGCCACGTCGCGCTCGTGCTCGACCTCGCGCTCCTCCGCGGGGCGGTCTTCGACCGGGCGCAGCGCCGGGCCGAGATCGCGGCCTTCCTCGCCGCCGCCATCGGCGAGGTCGCCGCCGCCCTCGAGGCGCTGCCGTTCACGCATGCGCCGGGGAGCAAGCGGGACGTGGAGGAGGCCTTCCACGAGGCGGAGGCGGCGCTCGTGGCCCGCTTCCACCCGCCGGGCGACCCGGTGCTCGGGCTCCCCCTCCACCCCGGCGTGCTCGGGGTGCTCCGCCGACGCCTCGCCCGCGTCGCGATGGGGTTCCACCGCGATGGCCGGCTCGAGCCCGAGGCGCTCGCCCGCCACGCGAAGTTCGCCGACCGCGAGTCGGTGCTGCTCGTCGAGGCGCTCGCGGGGCTGCTCGTGGCGAACGAGCCGACCGACGAGCGGACGCGCACGGTCCGCCACCGCCAGATCGCCCGCCTCGGGGTGTCCCGGCCCGCCGCGCGCGAGGCGCGGGCGGCGCTCGCGGCGCCGCGCTCGCCCGGAGCCATCGCCGCGGCGGCGCCGATCCGCGTGCGGCCGTTCCTCCTCGAGCAGCTCTTCCTCGCGCGGCTGCGCGCGCGGCTCACAGGGGACGGGGCGGCGCGGTGGGTGGACGAGTTCGTCGCCGCGTCCGGACTCGACGCGACCGCCGTCGCGGCCGCACGCGTGGAGGCGGCCGCGCAGCACGGCGACCACCAGGTCTGGTTCGAGGCGCTCGACGGCGGGTTCGACTGGCAGGCGCTCGCGGGCGGGTGGGAGGCAGCGACCGACGCGGCCGTCGAGCGGGTCTCCTCGGCCGTGACGGACAACCTCGGCGCGATCGTCCGGGAGATCCGCGAGACCGGCGAGCTCGGACAGCTCCTCGCGCGCGCGGCGTCCGGCACGAAGCTCACGGCCGAGGAGCGCGGCAAGGTGCGCGCTCAGCTCGTCGATCTCGCGAAGACGGTCCCGGCGCTCGCGATCTTCGCCGCGCCCGGGGGCATGCTGCTCCTGCCGCTGCTCGCGAAGCTCCTCCCGTTCAACCTCCTGCCGAGTGCCTGGAACCGGCCACCGGCGAACGACGGTCCGGCCGTGACGGCGGAGCAGCCGTCGTCCGCGGACCCTGCGGACCCCGGGGAACCGCGTCCGCCACCGAGCCGAGCGCGCGGAGGGTAGGAGGAGGGGGCGCCTCCGCCGGCGGCCCCTGCGCGCTCTACTCGGACGCGCCCCGGCGCAGCCGGTCGCGACGCGCAGCGCGTCGACCTCGAGGCGGGGGGCGCGCGCGCCCCCCGAACCCCCACGCGCTCCGGGGCCGCCTCCGCCGGCGGCCCCTGCGCGCTCTACTCGGACGCGCCCCGGCGCAGCCTGGTCGCGACGCGCAGCGCGTCCTCGTTCACCCCTGCGGTCAGCGTGCGGCCGCGGTCGGCGGCGATCATCGCCTCGATCTTCGTGGCGATCGCCTCGCCCGCCGCCCCGACCTTCTCGCGGGCCGCGATCCAGCCCAGGGCGAGGACGGCGTGGTAGCGCGCGGCGAGCTCCGCGTCGTCGGCGACGGGCCGGACGACGGCGTCGCCGAGCGCGGCGGCGACGGACGCGCCGCCCGCGCGCCCGAGCTCGAGCGCGGCGCGGTCGCGGACGGGGGCGCTCGCGTCCGCGAGCTTACCCGCCCAGCAGGCCGCGTCGCCGCACGCCTTCGCGGCCTCGAGCCGGGCGAGCATCCCGGCGAAGGCGGCGTTCACCGCGGGGTCGCACCCCTTCGGACAGGCCTTCGCCTGCTCGGCGCCGATGAAGGCCTGCTCGGCCGCGCCGCCGAGGCGGGACACCGCGACGAGCGCCCCCTCCCGCTCGTCCCACGATCCGGTCGCGGCGGCCGCCTTCAGCGCGGGGATCGCGGCCGGGTCACCGATCCGCGCGAGCGCGTCGCAGAAGCGATCCCGGACGTTCGGGTCGCGCTCCCGCGCGGCGAGGTCGGAGAGCGCCTTGACCGCCTCCTTCGCGCGCATCCGGCCGAGCGACTCGGCCGCCATCACGCGCACGTACATCGCCACGCCGGGATCGCCGTCCTGGTACGAGAGCTTCTGGAGCAGCGCCGGCACCGCGTCGGCGCCGCCCACGTCGCCGAGGAGCTGCGCCGACTTCGCGTAGAGCGCCCCTGCGAGGACCCCCTGCTCCTTCGCCCAGCTCGCGAGCGCCGCGTCCCGGCCCTCGAGCACGGCGAGGAGCGCGGGCGCCATCGGCCGGCCGATCTGCGAGACCGCGAACGCCGCCTCGGCGAAGAACGACACCCCCCGCCGCTCCTCGAACAGCATCTTCATCACCGCGGGTGCCGCGCGCTTGTCGCCGATCCCGCCGAGCGCGCGGAGCGCCTTCTTCGCGGTGAACGGCTCGACCCCCTCGCCCGTCGCGACTCCGACGAGCGTATCGATCGCCGCCGGGTCGCCGATCCGGCCGAGGGCGTCCACCGCCGCGACCTGGACGTAACCGTCGGGAGAGGCGACGAGCTCCGTGAGCTTCGGGACCGCCTCCTTCGCGCGCAGCGCGCCGAGCGCGTCGGCGATGTGCCGGTTCGCGTCGAGCACGTCGCGGTCCCTGCTGGGCGCGTCGACCGCCTGGATCAGCGGCTGCACCGCGGACGGATCCCCGATCTCACCCAGGGCGAGCGCGGCCTGGGCGCGCGCGCGGGCGCCCTGCTTCAGGACCTCCACGAGCGCCGGGACCGCGGCCTTCTTGTCCCCCGGGGCCTTGCGCACCTCGGCGAGCGCCTGGAGCTTCTCGTCCAGGCGGCTTCGGCTCGAGGCCCGCTTCGCCCAGCCCTGCGGGTCGGTCGGGTTCCCGCAGGCGGCGAGCAGGCAGGCGGCGAGGATGGCGGCGGCGTGGCGCATGGGCGATCTCCTACTTCGTTCCGGTCTGCTGATGACGGGGGTGCGGCACGGCGATGGGCGTCAGCTCGAGGTCGTCCTGCGCGAGCGCGGCGCGCCGCTCCTGGGCGGCGCGGGCGAGGGCGTCGATGGCCGGGGCGAGATCGGGGGCGACCCCCGCCGCGGCGCGCATCCGACGGACCGCGTCCTCGAGCAGGGCGGTGTGGCGCGCCTCGCGGACCTTCATGAGATCCACCGCCTCGATGAAGCCCGCGAAGAAGGTCTTGAGCTCGTCGCTCCGGCGGAGCGTCCGCATCCGGGGAAAGCGGCCCGTGGCGAGGACCCGCAGGTAGTGGCCCATCACGAACACCGGGCCGGCGACGCGGTGGGTGATGACGACGCCGAGCAGGGCGAGCGCGGCGGCGAGCAGGGCCGCGATGGCGATGAAGGCTCCGAGCAGCAGCCGATCGCTGCGCTCGACGAGGGCGCGCGTCTCCGGGTCCGGAGCGAGCAGCGCGGTCGCCTGGACGTGGGCCTGGTGCAGCCACGCGCCGAACACGGCGGCGACGACGAGGCCCGCCGCCGCCATGACGAGGGCGTACTTGAGCTGGAACCCCCGATCGACGAGATAGCGGCGGCGCGTCACCGGCGTGGCCGGGTGGGGTGCGGCGAATGCCTCGCTCATGCGATGCTCCCCTTTCGAGTTCCCGATTGTAGCGCGGGGAAGCCATGACGGAAACGCGGAGCGGCGTCGCGGCGGACTGCGAGTCGATCTGGCGCGGCGCGCTGCGGCGCACCCAGGCCGGACCGCTCGTCCGGGCGGCCCTCGCGGCCGAGCCGCTGCCCCCGGGCCCGGTCCGGCTGTTCGCGCTCGGAAAAGCCGCACTCTCCATGGCCGCCGCCGCGCTCGACGTGCTCGGCGCGCGGGCCCGCGACCCGCTCTGCGTCGTGCCGGCGCTCGCCCTTCGACAGGCTCAGGGCGAACGGTCCGGCTCCGCTCGTGGTGAGCCTGTCGAACCACCCGAGGGGGACCTCCCGGGCGTCCGGATCGTCCAGGGCGCCCACCCTCGCCCCGACGCGAGCTCGGCCGCGGCGGGCGCCGCGATCCTCTCCTGGGCGGAGCGGAACGCGGAGCTCCCGGTGCTCGCCCTCGTCTCGGGGGGCGGCAGCGCCCTCGCGGTGTCACCTGCCGAGGGGATCGCGTTCGAGGAGAAGGTCGAGGCCGTCGCGGCGCTGATGCGCGCCGGAGCGACCATCGGCGAGCTCAACGCGCTCCGGAAGCACCTCTCTCGCCTCAAGGGAGGTCAGCTGGCGGCGCTCCTCGCGCCGGCTCCGGTCCGCGTCCTCGTGCTCTCGGACGTCCCGGGGGACGATCTCTCCACGATCGCCTCCGGCCCGTTCGCCCCCGATCCGACCACCTTCCCGGACGCGCTCCGGTTCGTCGCGGCGCGGGGCGCGACGCTCCCCGCGGCGGTGAAGGCGCGGCTCGAGGCGGGCGCGCGGGGTGAGCGCGAGGAGACCCCGAAGCCGGGCGACCCGCGGCTGGCGGGCGTCACCCACCGGCTCCTCGCCGGGCCGGTGGATCTCGCGCGCGCCGCCGCCGAGGAGGCGCGGGAGCGCGGGTGGGCCGCCGAGGTGGACCCCACGCCACTCACGGGCGACGTGGTGGTCGTCGCCGCGCGCCTCGCCGCCTGGGCCCGCGCCCACGCCGGGCACGGGAAGCGCCTGCTCGCGCTCGGCGGCGAGCCGACCATCGCCCTCCCCGCCGGAGCGCGCGCACCCGACGGCGGCCGCGCCCAGCACCTCGCGCTCCTCGCCGCCCTCGCGATCGCGGGCCTCCCCGCGGCGGTGCTCGCGGCGGGCTCGGACGGGCGTGATGGCCCGACCGAGCAGGCGGGCGCGGTGGTGGACGGCGCGACCGGGGCCGCGGCGGCCGCCGCGCAGATCGACCTCGCCGCCGCGCTCGGCGAGGCTCGCTCCGGCCCGGCGGCGGTCGCGCTCGGGGCGGCCATTCCGCGCGAGGACACCGGCACGCACCTGTGCGACCTCGTCCTCGTCGCGGTGACCTGAGGCTCGAGTGCCACTTCGGCGCGCGGCGCGGTGCGGCGACGCGCTATAGAGTGCGCCCATGCGCGTCGTCTTCATGGGCACGCCCGCCTTCGCCGTCCCTTCGCTCGACGCGCTCGCCGGCGCGGGCCACGAGCTCGTGGCGGTGGTCGCGCAGCCCGACCGGCCCGCCGGGCGCGGACAGGCGCTGCGCGAGCCCGCGACGAAGGCGTGGGCGCGGCGACACGGCGTCCCCATGCTCCAGCCAGAGAAGGTGCGCGACGGCCGCCTCGCCGCGGAGCTCGGCGCGCTGAGGCCGGACGTCCTCTGCGTCGCCGCCTACGGCCGGATCCTCGGGAAGGACCTGCTCGAGCTCGCCCCGCACGGCGCCTTGAACGTCCACGGATCGCTCCTGCCGAAGTACCGTGGCGCCGCACCGGTGCAGTGGGCGGTCGCGAACGGCGAGACCGAGACCGGGATCTCGATCATGCAGATGGACGAGGGGCTCGACACCGGCGACGTGCTTCTCCAGCGCGTCCTCCCCATCGAGCCGGGCGACACGGCCGACGCCCTCGCCCCGCGCCTCGCCGCGCTCGGCGGCGAAGCGCTCGTCGAGGCGCTCGCGCGCGCGCAGGGCGGGAGGCTCGTCCCGGTGCCGCAGGACGGTGCGCGGGCGACCCTCGCCCCGATCCTCACGCGCGAGCGACGGGAAGATCGACTGGACGCGCGCGGCGAAGGAGATCCACGACCGGCTGCGCGGCTTCACGCCGTGGCCCGGCGCGTGGACGACGCTCGACGGCAAGGGACTCAAGATCATCGACGCGGCCTGCGAGGACGTCCGCGCCGATGCGGCGACGTGGGCGCCCGGGACGGCGACGGTCGTCGCCGGGCGCGGGCTCGTGGTCTCGTGCGCCCACCCGACGGCGCTGCTCGTCCGGAGGGTCCAGCCGGAGGGCAAGGGCCCCCAGTCCGCCGCCGACTTCGCGAACGGGCTGCGCAGGACGCCAGCTGTCGCTCGGCACGTGAGAGGACGATGAGCGCCACCCCCGCGAGGAAGATCGCCTTCGAGGTCCTGCTGCGCGTCGAGACGGGCGGGGCCTACGCCTCGCGCGCGCTCGACGCCGCCCTCGCGCAGGCGGGCGCGCTCGATCCACGCGAGGCAGGGCTCGCGACCGAGCTCGTCTACGGGACGCTCCGCCGCGCGCTCGCGCTCGACGCGGCCCTCGCGCCCCACTCGCGCCGACCGCTCGCCGAGCTCGACCCGGCGGCGCGCGTCGCCCTCCGGCTCGGCGCCTACCAGCTCCTCCACCTCGGCACCCCGGCGCACGCCGCGGTGGGCGAGACCGTCTCGCTCGTGAAGGAGGTCGATCACGGCCGCGCTGCCGGGTTCGTGAACGCGGTGCTGCGCGCCCTGTCGCGCGCGCCCTCCCCGCCGACCCCGCCCACGCTCGCAGCGGACCCCGCCGGGCACGTCGCGGCGACGGAGGCGCTCCCGCGCTGGCTCGCCGAGGAGTGGGTCGCGTGGCTCGGCGCGGACGAGGCGCTCGCCCTCGCGCGGGGCATGAACACGCCGGCCCCGCTCTGCCTGCGCGCGCCGGATCGAGACGCGCTCCTCGCGCGCCTGCGCGCCGCGGGGATCGCGGGGTCGCCGGCGGCGCGGTCGCCGGAGGGGGTCGTCGTCGCGGGCGGCGCGGTCGCCGCCGTGGCCCGCGCCGCGGGCGGCGTCCCGTTCCAGGTCCAGGACGAGGCGGCGCAGCTCGTGACGCTCTTCGCCGCCGGCGACCTGCGGGGCCGCAAGGCGCGCGTGCTCGACGCGTGCGCGGCGCCGGGCGGCAAGGCGTTCCACCTCGCGGAGCTCCTCGGGCCGGGCTCCGAGGTCGTCGCGATCGAGCTCCACCCGCGCAAGGCGGACGAGCTCGCGAAGGAGGCGCGCCGGCGCGGGCTCAACGTGCGCGTCATCTGCGCGGACGCGGCGAGGGCCATCCCCGGACTCGAGGAGGGCAGCTTCGACGCGGTGCTCGTGGACGCGCCCTGCGCGGGCCTCGGAACGCTGCGCCGCCACCCCGAGCTGAAGCTCCGGCGCGAACCCGGCGACCTCACCCGGATGGCGGTGCTCCAGGCGGAGATCCTCCGGGCGATGGCGCGCTACGCCCGCCCCGGCGCCCCCGTCACCTACTCGGTCTGCTCGCTGTCGCGGGCAGAGGGGCCCGCGATCGCCGCCGCGCTCATCGCCGACGGCTGGCGTCGAGCACCACCTCCGGCGGGCTTCCCCCCCGACGCGCTCACGCCGGACGGCGATCTCCTCACCCTGCCACACCGGCATGCCGCGGACGGCTTCTACGCCTGCCGGTTGGCGCGCTCGGAAAACTCCGCATGACCACCCCCTCGGTCCCCTGCCTGTTCTGCCGCATCGTCGCCGGGACCGTCCCGGCGCACGTCGTGCACGAAACGCCCGGCGCGCTCGCCTTCCTCGACGTGCACCCGGCGGCGCGCGGGCACGTGCTCGTCGTGCCGCGCACCCACGCGGAGACGCTGCTCGAGCTCGACGACGCCGCGATCGGCGCGCTCTTCGTCTGCGTGAAGGCGGTGCAGGAGAAGGTCCGCGCCGCGCTCCGGCCGCTCGGGTTCAACGTGGGCTGGAACCACGGCCGCTCCGCCGGGCAGCACGTCGCGCACCTCCACGTGCACGTGCTGCCCCGCTACGCCGACGGCGGGCGGGGCGTGCAGCTCCTCGGCGCCGGCGGGGACCCCGGCGAGGTGGAGACGGTCGCCGCATCCGCGCCGCGCGCGACGCCTCGAACCGCCGCAGTCGCCGGCCGGCACTCCGAGGGCTTGTCACGCGGCGGCGTCGCATCCGTCTAGACTCCACCCATGCCACTCCCGATCCGCATCGCCCCGTCCATCCTGTCCGCCGACTTCGGCCGCCTCGCCGAGGAGGTCCGCGCCATCGAGGCGGCGGGGGCCGATGTCGTCCACGTGGACGTGATGGACGGCCGCTTCGTCCCGAACATCACCATCGGGCCGCTCGTCGTGGAGGCGGTCCGCAAGGTGACGAAGCTCCCCATCGACGTCCACCTCATGATCGTCGAGCCGGAGCGCTACGTGGAGGCGTTCGCCAAGGCGGGCGCGGATCTCGTCTCCGTGCACGCCGAGGTGTCGCCCCACCTGCACCGCACGCTCCAGGCGATCCGCGCCGCGGGGGCCCGCCCGGCGATCGCGCTCAACCCCTCCACCCCGCTCTCCGCGATCGAGTGGGTCATCGGCGACGCCGAGATGGTCCTCGTCATGACCGTGAACCCCGGGTTCGGCGGGCAGCGGTACATCGACGCCTGCACCCGGAAGATCCGCGACCTGCGCGCGCTCGCCGACGAGCGGAACCCGTCGCTCGAGATCGAGGTGGACGGAGGGGTGAAGCCGGACACCGCCGCCACCGTCGCTGCCGCCGGCGCGAACGTGCTCGTCGCCGGGACCGCGGTGTTCGGCCAGAAGGACTATCGCCAGGCGATCGCCGCGATCCGCGCGGCGCGCGACCGCGGCGCGCTGAGCGAGTCAGTCCGCCGCCGCGCCCACCCGCTCGACCCGCACCCGGGCGAGGCCGCGGCGGACGATTCCGAGAGTACGCGCCGCGCCGAGGGAGAGGTCGACGACGCGCCCCGGCGCGAACGGGCCGCGGTCGGTGACGGTCACGACGACGCTTCGGCCGGTCTCGAGGTCGGTCACCCGGAGCCGGGACCCGAACGGCGCGCTGGGGTGGGCGCAGGTGAGCGCGTTCATGTCGTAGCGCGCGCCGCTCGCGGTCGGCCGTCCGTGGAACGGCTTGCCGTAGAAGCTCGCGACCCCGATCTCGCCCTCCGCGCGGCCTCGCTCGCGCCGCTCGGGGCGGCGCTCCTCGTGGGCGGGCGGCGGGGCGTGCGCGCACGCCGCCGCCAGCGCGAGCGCGAGCGCAGCCCCGAGCCGGCGCGCGATCAGCCTGGCCTCCCGAAGACCCGCGTGACCTCGGGGTGGGCCGCGATCCGCGCGAGCGCCTCCTCGAGCAGCGTCCTCCCCGGCTCCACCTTGAACCAGGTGGAGGCGCCGGACGGGTGCGGGAGCGGGATGACGTCGACCTCCACCCCGTGGAACTGCGTCCTCGCCGCCCTCCCGACCACCTCCGCGAGGGGCCCGCCGTGCCCGAGCACCTCCTGGATCGCGAGCCGTCCGACCGGCACGACGAGCCGCGGCCGGAGGATCTCGACCTCTCGCGCGACGAACCGCCGCCACAACGCGCACTCGTCCAGGGTCGGGACGCGATCGCCGCCGCCCGAGGTCTTCCCGGGGAAGCAGCGCACCACCGCGGCGATGTAGATCCGCGCGCGGACCGCGTCCTCGTCTGCGCCGGTCGCGCGCGCGAGCCAGCGGAAGAGGGTCTTCCCGGCGGTCCACGCGAACGGACGCCCGAGCCGGGCCTCGTGCGGACCCGGCGCCTGACCGAGCAGGAAGATGCGGCTCGCCACCGCCGCCCCGTGCACCGGCGGGCCGAACCCGCGCGGCCGGAACGCGGCGATCTCCCGGTGGACGGCCTGCAGCCGCTCGAGCACCGCGGCGTCGCCGCCGCGCCGGCGCGTTACCGCCACGGCTCCTCGCGGATCGAGTGGATCCAGCCCTCGGAGCGCGGCGCGTTCGAAGCGACGTTCCGGAACCCGTCCGCCCACGCCGCCGCGGCGGCGGTCGCGGAGAGGACCGCGTCGAGGTGATCGGCCTCCGGGTCCTCCACGATCTGCGCCGCCTGCTCCATCTCGAACTCCACCTTCGCGGCGGTCCGCAGCGTGCGCAGGATCGCTGCGCGCGTGGACGCGCGAGAGACTCCGTCGCGGTCGTCGTCGCGGTAGGCGCACACTCCGAGGAGCGCCCGGGCGACGTGGCCGGGGCGGACCTCCACGATCGAAGGCTTGCCCGCGGCGGGCGGATCCCAGGGGGGGAACGTCGCGTGCGCGTGGGCGACCGCGCACAGGCCGAAGAAGGTCTTGCGGTGGGCGCGCGCGCTCGTCGGCAGGTGCTGCACCGCGCGGTAGCAGTCGGTCGCCCGCGGACGATCCTTGCCGAGCTCGGCCCGGAAGCGCGCGGCGGCGTCCGTGAAGTCGCCGGACGCGCCGACGAACCGGTCGTGCAGGTTCCGGCCGAGCACGGCGGGGCCGCGCAGCGCCTGGCGGAGCAGACCGAGCTGGCGCAGGTGGGTCTCGGCCAGGGACAGGCAGAAGTCGACGCCGACGACGAGCCGGCCCTCGGCCCAGCGAGCCTCCTCGGCCACCCACGCGCCGAAGCGGGTCACGATGTCGCGGCGGCCGGGAGCGTCCACGAACGGCCGCCAGATCCGTACGAGCCGGGCGCGCTCCGGGCCGCACTCGAGCTTCGCGGCGAGGATCTGGTTCCCGGCGCCCTCGATCCCGCTCCAGCACAGCCCCACGGCGACGCCGCGGTCCGCGAGCGCGACGCGCGGGAGAGGAGCCCGCCCGTGGACCGCGCTCGATGGGCTCGCCTCGCGCTCGCTCATGTGGGTCTCCGGGTGACGGGGGCGTGTGCCGAGAGCGAGCCGACGTGCCGCTCCGCGGGGCTGCGCCGCTGGCTTACCCGCGCGCGGCTCGGGGTGTCAACGACGGTGCATCGGCACGCCCCCGCGGCGCCCGCCGCGCGACCCCGTTGGGGCTGCGCAGTCGGGGTTCCCTCCCGGGGATTTCATGCCCAAGGTACGGGCAACCATGGCTTCGCACGCTCGCATCCTCGTCATCGAGGACGACTCGGCCCTCCGCTCGGCGCTCGCGGAGCTGCTCGCGGAGCGCGGGTTCGAGGTCGCGTGCGCGGGGGACGGGCGCGAGGCGCTCGACACGCTGTGCGGACGCCCGGTGCCGAGCGTCATCCTGCTCGACCTCGCCATGCCGGTGATGGACGGCTGGACGTTCCGCGCCGAGCAGCGGCGGGATCCGCGCATCGCGTCGATCCCGACCATCGTGCTCTCGGCGTCGCTGCCCGCGGACCAGCACGCGCTGGACGGGCTCGAACCGGCCGCGGCGCTCTCGAAGCCGTTCGACATCGACCGGCTTCTCGAGACCGTGCATCGGCTCTGCGCGGCGTAGCCTCGCCGCGTCATGATGCGTGCGGATGGCTGCGCTCCTCCACCGGCTCGTGGACCGGCTCGCGATGTGGACCGAGGACCGGCGTCCCCGGGTGCCGGTCCCGTTCCGAGGGACGGAGGGCACGCCGCTCGACTGCTTCGGCGCCCTCCCGCCGCTCCCGCCGGCCCCGCCGCGCTCCGGCCGCTGGTACGCGCCTTCGCCGCGGCCGCTCGACGGCGACCCCGTGATGGCGGTCGAGGCGCGGCCCGCCGCCGGCGCCGCGCGGGGGACCGCGATCCTCGTGCCTCCCTGGAAGATCCCGTCGCTGCGCGTCGTGGCGGGGTATGCCCGGCTCCTCTCCCGGGCCGGGTTCGACGTGTGGACGCTCGTGCCGCCCCGCCACCTCGAGCGCGCCGCACCGGGGACGCGCAGCGGCGAGGGGTTCGTGTCGCCCGACCTCGCCGCCCTCCGGGCCGCGTTCGAGCAGCTCGTGCTCGAGGTCCGGCTCCTCGTGGCGCTCGCCTCGGCCCGCGGCGGAGAGACCGCCCTCGTCGGCCTGTCGCTCGGCGCGCTCGGCGCGGCGCTCGCCGCGACCGCGCCCGAGCGGGTGGACCGCGTCGCGCTCCTGGCTCCCCCCGCGGACCTCGCAGCCGTCTTCGGCGAGACGCGGATCGGGCGCCGCTACCTCGCCCTCGCGGCGCGCGCCGGGACCGAGGTCGCGGCGGGCTCCGCGCTCGCGGCGATGCTCGCCCCGCTCCGGCCGGACCTTCGCGCCGTCACCGCGCGCGCGGTGTTCGTCGCGGTCGGCGCCGAGGACCGGATCGCGCTCTGCGCCGGGGCGCTCGCGCTCGCGGACGCCTGGCGGGTCACGCCGCGGCTGTACGCGCGCGGCCACCTCACCCTGCTCTTCGCGTGCCCGGCCCTGCGGCGCGACCTCGTGCGCTTCCTCGCCCGGTGATGGAGTGCTTCGGCTGAGCTGCGTGGGACCGTTCGCCCTGAGCCTGTCGAAGGGCGTGGTCCGGCTACTTCTTCGAGGCCTTCGCGGCGCGGCACTGATCGCGCGCCGCCTTCGCCTCGTCGAAGAACGCGGCGGGGATGACGCCGCCGCGCACGATGGGCCAGGACTTCTCCATCGCGGCGCGCCACGGGACCGGGTCCGCCTGCACGACCTCGAGCCCCTGCTTCTGCATGGCGCCGACGGCGTCCACGTTGAGCCGCTGCACCTCCACGTCCACCTTCTTGCCGAGCTCGACCGCGGCCGCGAGCAGCTTCGGGCGGAGGTCGGCGGGGATCTTCTCCCACGTCTCCTTCCGGATGAGCGTCGCGCCGATCATGTAGCTCCAGGGGACGTTGAGCATGTACTTCGCCTTCTCGAAGAGCCGCGCGGTGAGCACGTAGAGCGGCACGTTCGGGATGCAGTCGATCATGCCCGTCTGGAGCGACGGCACGATGTCGGTCGCCGCGAGCACGACCGGGTGCAGCCCCGCGGCGCGGTACGCGTCCACGCTCTTGGGATCGCCCTCCCACGCCCAGACCTTCGCCTCCTTCGCCTCCGCCGGCGTGCGGTACGGCTTCGAGCAGAAGAGCTGGACCGAGCCGATCCGGTTCCACTCGAGCGCGACGAGCCCGCGCTGCTCGAGCGCGGCGTCGAGGCGCGGCCGCAGCTTCTCGAGCGCGCACTCCATCTGCGGCTGGTCGTCGAACAGGAAGGG
The DNA here is from genome assembly GCA_963736795.1 of uncultured delta proteobacterium. Classification (GTDB taxonomy): domain Bacteria; phylum Myxococcota; class Myxococcia; order Myxococcales; family Anaeromyxobacteraceae; genus Anaeromyxobacter. The sequence continues at coordinate 773,838 of CAVTRF010000016.1, forward strand.
GACGCTCATCACCTGCGGCTCGGGGATGACGTCGTGCATCCCGATGTTCGTGATGGAGGCGGCCTGCAGCTGACCAATCCCCATCTTGCGGACCATGTCGGTCTCGCTCCCCTGTGCCCCGCCGGCGTAGATCCGGAGCTTCACCTGGCCGTTCGAGATCTGCTCCCAGCGCTGCCCGAGCTCCTTCATGACGTCGTGCCAGGTCGAGCCCTGCGGCGCGAGCGTCCCGAGCTTGATCGTGGTCTGGGCGGACGCGGCGGCGGGCACGAGCGCCGCGACGAGCGCGGCGAGGGCGAGCTTCTTCAAGAGCATCTCCTTGGAACGGTTCAGAGAAACAGATCGTCGGCGTGGGCGAGGAGCGCACGCGCGCGGCGCTGCGCGAGGATGTTGGCGAGCCGGTACCGCGGCTCCGCGCCGGGGTCCGCGCGCACCACCTCCTCGAGGACGCGGGTGAACTCGTCGCGGTCCTGCCGCTGCACGAGCGCGCCCTCCGCGAAGGAGACGCGCGGGCCGAGCTTCTTGTTCATCGAGAGCGCGAGCGCGCGGTCGAGGTGCGCCTTCACCCGCTCGGGGCCGCCGCCCTCGCCCGCGCTCCGGGTGGCGTCGTAGACCACGAAGAACTCGTGGATGGCCCCGTCGCTCCACCCCTCGTCGAGCGCGAGCGCCCGCTCCATCATCGCGATGGGGACGGGCAGCTCGGCGACGAGCCCCATGTCCCCCTTCCCCGCGGCGATCGCGAGGGTCCAGGCGGAGGCGGTCCAGTAGAGGAGCGGGACGTCGCCCTTCTCGAGCTTCGCGAGCGCGGCCCGGGCGCCCGCCCCACCGCCACCGAGGGCCGCTGCGAGCCCCTCGTTCCGCGTCTCGAGGCCGCGCAGCCCGTAGCCGCGCGCCCGGAGGTAGAGCCGCCTCGCGCGGTCGCGCCCGGCGCGGACCGCGTCGAGCTTGCCGTCGAGATCCGCCTGGTCTGCGTCCGCCTGGACGAAGGCGTAGCCGTACTGCGTGAACCCGGCGGCGAGCGCGGTGAGGAGCCCCTCGTGGCGCGGCTTCTCCTCGAGCACGCCCTCCATCGTCTTCAGGCCGAACGGGACCGCGTCGCGGACGAGCTCGGGGTCGTCGTCGGCCGCGTAGCTCGTCCCGCTGTGCGCGACGGCGTCGGCCGCGAACGACAGCGCCACGGTCCGGCAACCGGAGAGCGCGGCGAGGGCCGCGAGGAGGATGGGAGAGAGGAGGACGCGCTTCACGCGGAGGGGCCCGGGCGCGGGGAGTTCGTGGTACTCATAGACGCCCCTCCACGAGGGGTCAACCGGCTTTCGCGTGACTCCCCCCCCCGCCTCCAGCACCTCCGAGCCCGAGAAGCTGGGGACGCGCGCCGAGCGCGCCCTCGTCGCCTTCCTGCTCCTCTCGATGGTCCTCCTGCCGGCGGCCTCGACGGTGTCGCGCCGGCTCATCGGGCGGGAGCTGCCCGGCTCCTCCGTCCTCGCGCAGCACATCACGCTGTGGGTCGGCTTCCTCGGCGCGATGCTCGCGACGGCGAGCGGGAACCACCTCGCGCTCTCGACGCTCGACCTCGTGCCGGCCGGCTGGCCGCGGCGCGCCGCCCGCATCTTCGGCCAGGCGGTCTCGGCCGCCACCTGCGCCCTCCTCGCCTGGGCGTCCCTGCAGCTCGTCCGGGTCGAGTGGGACGGGTTCGGGGTCGTCGCGTTCGGGATCCGGGTGGCGTGGAGCGAGCTCGTCATGCCGGTCGGCTTCGCCGTGATGGCGCTGCGCTTCGCGTGGCGCGCCGGCGACGACTTCGCCGGCCCGCCGCGCTGGGTCGTGCGCGCCGGGGCGGCCGCGGCCGCGGCGCTCGCGTTCGCGCTCGGGACCGCGACGCCCGGCTCGACCCTCGGCGTGGTGCTCCTCCTCGTCGTCGCCGCCGCCTTCCTCCTCGGCATCCCGGTGTTCGTCGCGATGGCGGGCGTCGCGATGGCCCTCTTCTTCCGCGACGCGGGGCCCGAGGCGATCGCCGCCGTCCCGACCGCGACCTTCAACCTCGTCTCGTCCTCGACCCTCCCCGCCATCCCCCTCCTCACCGCCGCGGGCTACGTGCTCGCCGAGGGAGGCGCGGCGAAGCGGCTCGTCCGCGCGTACAAGGGGCTCTTCGGGTGGATGCCGGGCGGCGTCGCCGTGATGGCGACCTTCGTCTGCGCGCTCTTCACGACCTTCACGGGCGCGTCCGGCGTGACCATCCTCGCGCTCGGAGGGCTGCTCCTGCCGTCGCTCCTCGAGGACGGATACCCGGAGGACTTCTCGGTCGGCCTCGTCACCGCGGCCGGATCGCTCGGCCTCCTCTTCCCCCCGTCACTGCCGGTGATCCTCTACGGCGTCGTGGCGCAGGCGCCCATCGACCACCTCTTCATCGGCGGGCTCCTGCCGGGCCTGCTCATGATCCTGCTCGTCGCGGCCTGGGGCGTCTGGGTGGGCGTCCGCAACAAGGCCCCCCGCACGCGCGTGCGGCCGCGCGAGGCCGTCGCCGCGCTCTGGGACGCGAAGTGGGACCTCGGCCTGCCGACCCTCGTCGTCGTGGCGGTCGGGAGCGGGTTCGCGACCGTCACCGAGGCGGCCGCGCTCGCCGCGGCGTACGCGATCGTGGTGGAGCTCGTGATCTTCCGGTCGATCCACCCGTTCCGCGACCTGCCGCGGGTGCTCGTGCACGCCTCCTCGCTCGTCGGCTCGGTGCTCATCCTCCTCGGGACCGCCCTCGGGGTGACGTCGTGGTTCGTGGACGCCGAGGTGCCGACGCGCCTCGTGGAGTGGATGACCGCGCACGTCCACAGCCCCGCGCTCTTCCTGCTGATGCTGAACGCGGTGCTGCTCGTGCTCGGGAGCGTCCTCGAGATCTACTCGGCGATCGTCGTGCTCGCGCCGCTCGTCGCGCCGCTCGGCGAGGCGTACGGGATCGAGCCGATCCACCTCGGGGTCGTCTTCCTCGCGAACCTCGAGCTCGGCTTCCTGTTCCCGCCGATGGGGCTGAACCTGTTCCTCTCCGCCTCGCGCTTCGGCAAGCCGCTCCCCTGGGTCTACCGCAAGGCGTTCCCGTTCCTCCTCATCATGTCGGCGGGCGTCCTCGCCATCACCTACCTGCCGGTGCTCACGACCGGGGTCGTCTCGCTGCTCGCGCGGAAGTAGCGCGCGGTTCGCGCCCTCTCAGGGCGTCGCGAGCACGGGCCGGAGCGCCTCGACGAGCGCACGGCTCACCCGCGCGTGATTCGCGCGCCACTCGGCGCTCGCCCCGGGGCCGACCCGGTTCGCCACCGCAAGCGCGGCCGCGACCGGGACGCCGGCTGCGTGGCAGGAGGCGAACACACCGGAGGCCTCGAGGTGCTCCGCCGCCGCGAGGGCGGCGAGCGCGCGGGCGCCCTCGGCGGACGTCGTGATCGCGGGCGGGACGGCGACCGCGTGCGCGGGCAGCGCGATGGCAGGGGTCCAGGTCGCGTCCCAGCGCGTCCGCTCGAGCTCGGGCCGGTGGGCGCGCCCGAGGACCTCGTCCTGCGACGTCGCGAGCACCGCGGCGGCGAGGAGCAGGTCCCCGACCGCGAGCCGCGCGTCGTACGCCCCGCAGGTCCCGACGAGCAGCACGCGGGCGGGGCGCTCCTCGGCGAGGAGCCGCGCGGTCGCGGCCGCGGCGGCGACCGCCCCGATCCCGACCGTCGCGACCCGCCACCCGGGGGGCGGCGCGCCGTCGAGCCCGGAGAGCTCCGGCGGGAAGGCGGCGAGGAGGAGGGACGGCGCGGTCACGCGCCGATGGTATCACCGGCGCCCGGCCGCGCCCCGGCGCGCCCCCACCCCTCTCGCAGGACGAAGATCGAGAAGGCCACGGCATAGGCCCCCGCGACGTCGATCCCGTAGTGGAGGTGCGAGAGGAACACCGAGGCGACGACGAGGGCGTGCGCCGCGAGCGCGGGCGCCCGCAGGCGAGGGAAGCGCCACAGGTACAGCGCGAGCAGGAACGTCGTGGCGGTGTGGCCGGAGAAGAAGAGGTCCTTCGTGAGGTAGGCGGCCATCGCGTCCTTCGCGAAGACCTGCCAGGGCGACAGGAGGGCGACGAAGGCGTCGAGCGGCGCGCGGCCGGCGAGGCCCGGGCCGGCGGTCGCGGGATCGGGCGCGCCGAGGCCGGTGAGCACGAGCGTCGCGCCGCGCGCGAGCGAGACCAGCCCGGCGGTCACCGTGTACCGCGCGAAGGTGCGCGGGGCCAGCCAGAGGAGCGCGAGCGAGAGCGGCAGGTAGGCCGCGAGCCAGAGGAGGTAGTTCCCGCGCGCGACCCACCCGACGTACGGGACGTGGGCGAGCACGAGGTCCGGGACGGTGGGCGCCGGACGCAGCTCGTTCCAGACCGCCGCCGCGATCATCACCGCGTAGCAGGCGCCACGGAAGAGGAGCGCGAGGACGACGGCGCGCCACGCGCCGCGGAGGCCCTCGAGGCCAGGCGCGCCCGGGGGCGTCGTGGGAATCGAAGCCGCGGCCACGGGCGGCTTATCGCACGGACGCGGGCCGCCCGTCCCGCGCCGCCGCCGCCGCGCCCGATCGACGCCGCGGCATATGATGTCGCGGTGCAGGTCCCGCCCGCCGCTCCCCCCGCTCCCGCCGAGCTCGCCCGCCTGCGGCGGCTGCGCTGGCTCTCGTTCGCCCTCGTCTCCGGCGCGTACGTCCTCTCCTTCTTCCACCGCATCGCCCCGAACGCGATCGCGGGGGAGTTGCGGGCCGCGTTCCACGCGAGCGGCGCGGAGCTCGGCGCGCTCGCCGCGACCTACTTCTCCGTCTACACGGTGATGCAGGTGCCGACCGGCCTGCTCGTGGACGCGCTCGGCCCGCGCCGCATCGTGGCGCTCGGCGGGGTCGCGGCGGGGGTGGGGTCGATCCTCTTCGGGCGGGCCGAGAGCCTCGCCGGAGCGAGTCTCGGGCGTGCCCTCGTGGGCCTCGGCGTCTCCGTGACGTTCGTCTCGCTCCTGAAGCTCGTCACGAGCTGGTTCCGCGAGGCGGAGTTCGGCACGATCTCCGGCTTCGTCATGCTGATCGGGAACCTCGGCGCCCTGGCCTCGGCGACGCCGCTCGCGTGGGCCGTCGGCGTGACCTCGTGGCGGAACGTCTTCGTCGCGGTCGGCCTCTCGTCGCTCGCCGGCGCAGCGCTCACGTGGCTCCTCGTGCGCGACCGGCCGGCAGACGCGGGGCTCCCGTCGATCCGGGAGCTCGAGGGGCGCGCGGAGCACGCGCCGCACGGCGGGCGCTGGTGGGATGGGCTCGCCGTCGTCCTGCGGAACAAGGCCACGTGGCCCGGCTTCTTCGTGAACCTCGGGCTCGCCGGGGCCTACCTGTCCTTCGCGGGGCTCTGGGCGGGCCCGTACCTCGTGACCGTGCACGGGATGACCCGCACCCGCGCTTCCGCGCACACCTTCGTGATGCTCGTCGCCTTCGCGCTCTCGTCGCTCGCGGTCGGGCGGATCTCCGACCGGATTCGCCGGCGCCGCGCGCCCGCGCTCGCGCTCGGGGTCGTGCACGCGGCATGCTGGCTCCCCCTCGTCGCCGGCGTGCCCCTGCCTCCCGTGGCGAGCTTCCTCCTGTTCGCGGTCATGGGGGGGTCGGCGCCCGCGTTCACCCTGAGCTGGGCGAGCGTCAAGGAGGTGAACCCGCCCGCCCTCGCCGGCACCGCGATGGCGGTCGTGAACACCGGCGTCTTCCTCGGACCGACGATCTACCAGCCGCTCGTCGGGTACGTCCTCGACCGGGCGGGGTTCGGGCCGGCGCTCGCGGTCCTCGCCGTCTGCTCACTCGGCGGGCTGGTCGCCGCGCTGCTCGTGCGGGAGACCGGCTGCCGGAACGTCACGGTGGCGTGACGCTCCGGCGCGTGCGCCCTCGCGCTAGACGCCGAGGCCGCGCAGGGGCTGACCGTACGTGAACTCGACGAGGTGGCCGTCGGGATCGCGCAGCATCGTGACGTAGCCGATGTCGCCGCCGCCCTCGAAGGGCGGCTCGGCGAGGATGCCGAGCGCCTCGCCCTCGGCGGCGATCCGATCCACCTCCTCGCGCGCCCCGCACTGGAAGCCGAGGTGGTCGATCCGGCAGTCCACCGGGGTGAGGTAGAGCACGAGCACGAACTCGGGCTCGCCGGGCGCGCGCCGCGCCGGCGCGAGCCACACGGTGTGCCCGCGCGGCCGGCCGTCGCGGGCGATCTCGAACGCGCAGAAGCGGCGGTAGAACGCGATCGAGCGGTCGAGGTCCGAGACCTTCAGCACGACGTGAGTGAGCCGGACGGGCATCCCCGGAAGTATCCCCCAGGTGGGCGACGGCACCAGGGCCCCGCACGGGCCTCGCGCTCGAACCCTAGCTCTCGCCCGCCAGGGCGCGGACGAGCTTCGGCCGGACGCCCGTCGCGGCGAGCAGCGCGTCGAGCTTCTCCCGCGCCTCCCGCGAGGCCCCCCGGATCTTGCGCCCGAGGATGAGCTCGTTCTTGACCGAGTGCTCCCAGCCGGTGAGCTCGGTGACCGTCACCTTGTAGCCGCTCGCCTCGAGCGCGAGCGCGCGCACGACGTTCGTGAGGTGCGAGCCGAACTCCCGCCGGTGCCAGGGGTGCTCGAACAGCGGCGCGACGGCGGGCGCCGCGGCCTTCGCGCCCGCGAGCTCCCGCGCCACCTCCGCCTGGCAGCACGGCACGACCGCGACGTGGTCTGCGTTGTGGCGGATGGCGACGAGGAGCGCGTCGTCCGTCGCCGTGTCGCAGGCGTGCAAGGCCGTCACGACGTGGATCCGCGGCGGGACCTCCGCCTGGGCGATGGGGCCCGCCACGAAGCGGAGCCGGTCGAAGCCGAGCCGGGCCGCGCGCTCGGCGCCCGCTCGCGCGAGGTCCTCGCGCGACTCGAGCGCGAGGAGCGTGCCCTTCCCGGCGGACGCCAGGAAGAGCTCGTAGAGCACGAACCCGAGGTAGCTCTTCCCGGCGCCGCAGTCGGCGACCACCGGATCCCCGAAGCGGGAGAGGACGTCGTCGAGCGCGGGGGCGAGCAGGCCGACGAGGTGGTTCACCTGCTTCAGCTTCCGCAGGCTGTCGGCGTTGAGGTCGCCCGCGCGCGTGAGGAGGTGCAGCTCCTTGAGGAGCGCCGGGGAGGTCCCGGGGAGGAGCTCCCGCCGCACCGCATCGCCCTTCACCTGTCTGCGCACGCTCACCGTCCAGTTGTAACCCGCGCGCGCCGCGACGCGAGCGGAAGACGCCAGCGCGCCCCGCGCGCCGCCTCCTGTGCCCCTCTCCCCTGCCCCTCCCCGCGCGCGGGGCGAGGGGTCCTATCTGCAGCCTGCACGAGCTCGGCGAACGTCACCGGGGCCGGCCGCGCGCTGGGCGCGCACGTCTCACCCTTGGTGACATCGGCGCCTATCCCATCGGCCGTCGCGATCGGGCATGAACGCGAGAGTGCCATTCGGACCGGGGAGGCCGCACATGTCCGGGAGACAGACACGTCGCGATCGCCGATCGCGATCGCGGTCGCGCTCCGGGGCGCGGCCTGCGCTCCCGCCGGCCGAGCCGGACGACGGCGGCGACACCGGCACCGGCGGCGGCACCGGCTACGAGGGGACGCCGCCGGTCGGCACGGCGATCCCGTTCGACGCCTCCGGCGTCTGGACCTGGATCCCGTTCGCCGACACGACGTGCGGCGACGGGACCTCGACCGGGCTCGGGATGCCGCAAGGGGACCTCGAACGACCTCGTCGTCTTCCTCGACGGCGGTGGCGCGTGCTGGAGCTACGAGACGTGCGTGCGCGGTCAAGACCGCGTTCGACCGCTCCTTCGGGGAGGCGCAGTTCGCGACCGAGCGTGACGACTTCTTCCCGGGATCGCTCCTCGATCCGCAGGCGCTGCCCGTCCACCTGGCGGAACGCGAACCTCGTGTTCGTCCCGTACTGCACGGGCGACGTGCACGGCGGCGATCGCGTGACGACCTACAGCCTGCGCGTGGGCTACGACCCGAAGACGTGGAACCACCGCGGGCACGCGAACGTGATGGCGTTCCTGAAGCGACTCAAGGCGACCTTCCCGTCGGTGAGCAGGCTGCTCGTGGCGGGCTCGTCCGCGGGCGGCTTCGGCGCGGTCGTGAACTACGAGGCGTTCCGCTGGTACTGGCCGCAGGCCGCCGGGTACCTCGTCGACGACTCCGGGCCGACGCTCGTCCAGGGGGACATCTCGGCCGGGATGCGCGACACCTGGTACGCGGCCTGGAACCTCGACGCCTCGCTCGGCCGGTTCTGCGCGGGATGCCGGAGCGACATGTCCGCCGGGATCGCCGCCATCGCGGCGAATCACCCCGGCCGACCGGATCGCCTTCCTGTCGCACGTCGACGACCCGGTGATGACGTCGTTCTTCAGCTCGCTCCGACTTCCACGCGCGACGTCGACCGGCTCGAGGCGACCCGCTTCCGGGCCGCCAACACCCGCGTGTTCTACGAGTACGGGACGTTCCCGAACTACGCGCACATGCTCCTCACGCCGCTCACGGTGTGGGACGGGAGCGGGACCTACGTCGCGAGCCACTCGACGCTCGACACGTCGCTCGACGTCTGGCTGCAGCGGATGCTCGAGGACGACACCGCCTGGGCGACGGTGAAGCCCTGAGAGCCCCGAGGAAACGTCACCCCTCGCGCGGGGACGGCGTCTGCTCGAGCTCTCCCGGCCGCCGCTCCACCGGCTCCTCGACCGGCTGATCGCTCACCGGCGGCGTCTGCTTGCGGTCGTTCCCGATCGCGTGCTCGGCCTCGCGCCTTCCCGCCTCGTCCTCGCGCTCGTCGATCGCCATGCGACGGAGATGTGCACCGGCGCCGGGGCCCGGAAGGGCGGTGGCGCGGGCGACGCGCGCGCGATACCCGGGAACCGATGGCGGCGCGGCACAAGCCCTTCCTCGATCTCCCGTCCCCCTGGCTCGTCGCGCACCGCGGCGGGAGCGCCCTCGCGCCCGAGAACACGCTCCCCGCCTTCGACCGCGCCGCGACCCTGGGCGCCGACGCGATCGAGACCGACGTACGCCTGTCGCGGGACGGCACCGTCATGGTCTTCCACGACGAGGAGACGTCGCGGCTCACCGGCGCGGCCGGGACCATCGAGGGGCGCACGGCGGCGGAGATCGGCGCGCTCGACGCGGCCTTCTCGTTCAGCGAGGACGCCGGCGTCACCTTCCCGCTGCGGGGCGCGGGGGTGCGCGTGCCCACGCTCGCGGAGGCGCTCCGCCGCCACCCGCGCATGCGCTTCAGCGTCGACGCGAAGAGCGAGGACCCCGCGCTCGCCGACGCGCTCGCGCAGGTGGTCCGGGACGCGCGGGCGGAGGAGCGCGTCTGCGTCGGGTCCTTCTTCGACGCGCAGGCGGAGCGGCTCGGGGCGCTCCTGCCCGGCGTCTGCCGCTTCTTTCCGCAGGACGCCGCGACGCGCCACGTGCTCGCCGCGAAGGCGGGCGCCGCGCCGGTCGGGCTGCCCTCCGGGTTCGACCTCGCCGACCTGCCCGCGCGGATGGGCGACCTCGTCGTCGTGGACCCGCCGGTGCTCGAGCACTTCCACCGGCTCGGGATCCCCGTCCACGTCTGGACGGTGGACGACGAGCACGAGATGCGCGCGCTCCTCGCGCTCGGCGTGGACGGGCTCGTGACCGACCGCCCCGAGGTGCTCGCGCGCGTGCTCGGGAGGTGAGGCGGGCGGCGCCTCCGGCTCCCCGCTGAACGGCAGCGGAGCCGGCCAGGGCGCCAGCGGCGGCTCGCTACTGGTGCGCCGCCGCGAGGTCCGGGTGCTTCTCCACGAACTCGTCGAACGTGCCAGGGAAGTCGAGCACCTCGTCGCCCTTGTGCATCACCCAGACCCGGCTCGCCACCTCGCGGATGAGCTCCTGGTCGTGCGTCACCACGATGACGGTCCCCTCGTAGCGCTGCAGCCCCTCCGAGAGCGCCGCGATCGACTGCAGATCGAGGTGGTTCGTCGGCTCGTCGAGGACGAGCACGTTGTCCTTGAACAGCATGAGCTTCGCGAGCAGGAGCCGCACCGTCTCGCCGCCGGAGAGGGTGGTGGTCGGCTTCATCCGCTCCTCGCCCGAGAAGAGCATGCGCCCGAGGAGGCCCGAGATCTCCTCGTTCGAGAGCTTGTCCTCGAGCTCGCGCAGCCAGCCGAACGCGGTCGTGCCGGGCCGGATCACGCCGGCCTGATCCTGCGGCAGATAGCCGACCTGCGCCTGGTGACCCCACTTCACGTGGCCGGAGTCCGGCTGCAGCTCGCCCGAGATCATCTTCACGAGGGTGGACTTGCCGACGCCGTTCTTGCCGATGACCGCGACCTTCTCGCCGCGCGTCACGAGTGCCGAGAACGGCTGGACCACGTCGTTGCCACCGTACCGCTTCGCGATCGACTCGAGCGTGAGCGTCTGCTTCCCGGACGGCGCCTTCTGCTCGAACTTGATGAACGGGGCGGCGATGTTCGACCGCTTCATGTCCTCGAGCTTGAGCTTCTGCATCGCCCGGATGCGGCTCTGCACCTGCGAGGCGCGGGTGCCCGCGTGGAAGCGCGCCACGAAGTCGCGGAGCTGCTCGACCTTCTTCTTCTTCTCCTCGTTCTCCGACTCGACGCGGGAGCGGACCTGGCCCTTGTTCCGGACCATGTCGTCGTAGCCGCCCGGGTACGTGATGATCGTCTCGTAGTCGATGTCGGCGATGTGCGTGCAGATCGCGTTCAGGAAGTGGCGATCGTGCGAGATGGTGATGAGCACGCCCTCGTAGGCGTGGAGGAACTTCTCGAGCCACCGGATCGACTCGATGTCGAGGTGGTTCGTGGGCTCGTCGAGGAGCAGCCCGGCGGGCTTGCCGAAGAGCGCCTGCGCGAGCAGGACGCGCAGCTTGTTGCCGCCGGCGAGCGCCCGCATCGGCTGGTCGTGCCACGGCTCCTCGATGCCGAGGCCCTGCAGGAGCTCGGCGGCGTCCGACTCGGCGGAGTAGCCGTCCTCCTCGCCGATGGTCGCCTCGAGCTCCGCGAGCCGGTGGCCGTCCTCGTCGCTGATGGTCTCCTTCGCGAGGAGCCGCTCCTTCTCGGTCAGCGCCGCCCAGAGCGGCTCGTTCCCCATCAGCACGACGTCGAGGACGCGGTTGTCCTCGAACTTGAAGTGATCCTGCCGGAGGATCCCGAGCTTCTTCGGGCGCTGCACCTTGCCGGTGTCGGGCTCCTCGTCCCCCGCGATGATCTTCATGAACGTGGTCTTCCCGGCGCCGTTCGGGCCGGTGAGGCCGTAGCGGTTCCCGGGCGCGAACGACACGTCCACGTCCTCGAAGAGCTTCTTCGGCCCGAAGGCCTTGGTGACGTTCTGAATCGAGATCATCGCGCGCGTTTGTAACGGAAGTCGCCCGGAGGCGCCAGACCGCCGGGCCGTGCGGAGGCCGGCTGGGGGAGGGCCGGAGCAGCGCGGACGGTGCGTCCGCGCGGAGCGTGATGCTCGACCGGACGCCTCGAGCGGGCTACGCTCCCGCTCCGTGACCCCGCCGCCGACGGGCGAGCCGCCCTCGCAGACCCGCCCCGGCCACGGCCCGCGCGCGCTCCTCTCCGGTCCCGCGGGCCACGCGCTCGCGGTGCTCACCGCGATCAACCTCCTCAACTACCTCGATCGGTTCGTCGTCTCGGCCCTCGTCGAGTCGCTGCGGGTGAGCCTCTGGCTCACCGACACGCGCATCGGGTGGCTCCAGTCCGCCTTCCTCATCGTCTACACGCTCACCTCGCCGTTCTTCGGGATCCTGGGCGACCGGCGGCGACGGCCGCCGCTCCTCGCGCTCGGGATCGCCATCTGGTCGGTCGCGACCTTCCTCTCCGGGTTCGCGCGCGGCTACTGGACGCTCTTCGCGGCGCGGGCGGCGGTGGGGGTCGGCGAGGCGGCCTACGGCACCATCTCCCCGGGGCTCATCGCCGACCACTACGGCCCGGCGACCCGCGGCCGCGCCTACGCCCTCTTCTTCGCGGCGATCCCGATCGGCTCCGCGCTCGGCTACGTCGTGGGGGGGCTCGTGGACCGGACCCTCGGCTGGCGCGCGGCATTCTTCGTCGCGGGCACGCCCGGCCTCGTCCTCGCGTTCCTGTGCCTCCGCCTCGCCGATCCGCCGCGCGGCGGCGCCGAGCGCGCGTGGCCGCTCACCGGCGAGGCGGGGATCGGCGCGACCTACCGGCGCTTCGTCGCGAACCGGCCCTACGTGCTCACCGTGCTCGGCTACGCCGCGTACACCTTCGCGGTCGGCGGGATGGCCCTGTGGATGCCGGCGTTCCTCGAGCGGACCCGCGGCGTGCCGCGCGCCGTCGCGACGGTGCAGTTCGGCGCGATCGTCGTCGCGACGGGGTTCCTCGGCACGTTCGGGGGCGGCTACCTCTCCGACGCTCTCCGCAAGCGCTTCGAGCAGGCGGACCTCTGGGTGTGCGGGATCTCGACCCTGGCCGCCGCGCCCGTCGCGCTCGTCGCGTTCACGACCTGGCGCCCCGCCTTCTACCTCCCCGCGCTCGTCGTCGCGCTCCTCCTCCTCTTTGCCTCGACCGGGCCGGTGAATGCCGCGATCGTCGCGGAGGTCCCGCCCGCCGAGCGCGCGAGCGCGGTCGCGATCTCCATCCTCGCGATCCACCTGCTCGGCGACGTGCTGTCGCCCCCGCTCATCGGGTTCATCTCCGACCGGTCGTCGCTCGGGCGCGCCGTGCTGGTCGTCCCGGTGGCGGTCCTCGTCGCGGGGATCGTGTGGACCTACGCGGCCTGGCGTGGCGAGCGCATCGCCCGCGCCGCTTCGCCGCGCTGACGGGGTTGGCGCGGGCGCGCGCGCAGGGTACCGTTCCCGCGGAGCGCAGGAGGCGCATGGAGCACCTCGTCGTGCGAGTGGCGGGACAGGACCTCGGTCTCGACCTCGGGCGGGTCCAGGAGATCGTGGTGGCGCCGCCGCTCACGCGCGTGCCCGGCACGCCGGCGCCGCTCCGCGGGCTCGTCGCGCTCCACGGCCGGACCCTCCCGGTGGTGGACCTCGGGTCTCGCCTCGCCGGGGTGGCGGTCCCGCTCGACGCGAGGACCCCGGTCGTCGTCGTCGAGGCGCGGCTCGCGCACGATCGGTACGCGGTCGCCTTGCTCGTCGAGGAGGTCGGTCGGCTCGTCGAGACCGGGACGCTCCTCGAGCGCCCGGTCGCGCTCGCACCGTTCGACGACGTCGCGCTGTGCTCCTGGTTCGCGCTCCTCGACGGCGTCCTCGTCCCCATCCTCGATCTCGACGCCGCGCTCGCGCCCGCGAGCTTCGGCGCGGTGGCGCGACGGAGCGCGCCCGTCCGGGAACGTGCCGGCGACCCGCAGGCGCCGAGCGCCGTCGACGCGGACGCCGCTCCGCCGCGAATGCGGGCGCCGATCGACGCGCCCGCACCGAGCCCTGCACCGGCGCCGATCCCTGCGAGCGTGAGAAGCCCCGCGCCGGCGCCGATCCTGGTCACGGTGAGGAACCCCGCGCCGGCGTCGAACCCGCGACGGTGAGGAACCCCGCGCCGCTGCCGATCCGCGCGACGGTGAGGAACCCCGCGCCGCCGACCCTCGACGATGAGGAGCCCCGCGCCGGCGCCCGCAGAGCGTCCGACCGCGCCGCGGCTCACGGACGACCGCGCGACGCACTGCATCCCCGTCTCGCCCGTCCTCGCCGTCTCGAAGGCTTCTTCGCCCGAGGTCTCGCCTCCCTCGGCGGCACGACCCTTCACGCTCCCCCACCTGCCGCTCGCCCTCGGCGTCGAACCGGCGCCGCCCCCGGCGTACCCGCGGACGGCAGCGGAGCCAACCCGCTCGGCCCCGCCTCCGAAGCCGCGCCGTCGCGCGGCCGCGTTCGCCGCGACCGCCCTCGCGATCGCGATCGCCGCGGCCCTCCTCTCGGCGATCACGGCGGCCCCGCCGCCGACGAGGGACACGAGCTCCGCCACGGCCCTGCCCACCGGGCGCGGCGCGGACGAGGAGGCGGCGGCGCGAGGTCGACGGGCGCCGATCGCGAGCGAGACGCCGGAGACGATCCCCGTCGCGGCCGTCCACCCGGAGCGTGGCGCCGGCGCGGAACCCCCGGCGCGAGCTCGAAGCACCCCGGCCGTGGAGACGAGCTCCTCGACGGCCGTCCACCCCGACCGCGGCGCCGTCGCGGAGGCGCCGCCGCGCGGTCGAGGGTCGTGCACGAGCGTGATCGTCCGCGGGCGATACGCTGTGGGGGCTCGCGGCGCGACGGCTCGGCGACCCGGAACGCTGGCCCGAGATCTTCGCCGCGAACCGGGACGTGATCGACGATCCGGACGTGATCTCGCCCGGGGACCGGCTGGAGTTCGGCTGCGCCGGGGCACCCCTCAGCGGCGGAGCGCGTCCTCGTACGCCGTGAAGAGCCCGTCCGCGATCGCCTCGTCCGCGAAGCGCGCCGCGTGCCGGAGCCCTTCCTCCCGCATCCGCGCCCGCTCGGCCGGGTCGTCGAGGAGGCGCGCGATCGTCTCGCGCAGCGCGTCGACGTCGTGCGGATCGACGTAGGCGGACCCGGGGCCGCCCGCCTCGGCGAAGCAGCCGCCGCGCGTCGTGACGACGGGCGTCCCCGAGAAGAGCGCCTCGACGATGGGGATCCCGAACCCCTCGAAGAGCGAGGGGTAGAGCGCGAGCGTCGCGAGCCGGTACATCGCCGCGAGATCCGGGGTCGGCACGCCCGAGACGAGCCGCACCCGGTTGGCGAGCCCGCGGGAGCGGGCGAAGGCGATGAGCTCCTCCGCGTACTGCGTCGGCCGCCCCACCGCGACGAGCAGCACGCCCGGGAGCCGCTCGAGGGCGCGGAGCGCGAGGAGGAGGTTCTTGCGTCGCTCGATCGTGCCGACCGCGAGCAGGAACCGGGGCGGCAGCTCGTACCGCGCCGCCACCTCCCGCAGCGCCGCCTCCGGCACCGGGGAGCGGAACGCCTCGTGGCAGGTCTGGTAGACGACCCGGATCCGCGCCCGGTCGACCCCGTAGAGGTCGACGAGGTCGCGCGCCGTCTGCTCGGAGACGGCGACCACGATCCCGGCGCGCCGGACCGCGCTCCGCGCCTTGGCGGCGTAGATGCGCCGGTCGAGGGGCGGGTAGAGCTCCGGGAACCGCTCGAAGATGAGGTCGTGGATCGTGACGACGCTCGCGACCCCGCTCGACTCGATCCGGAGCGGCAGCTCGTTCGAGAGCCCGTGGAAGAGCCGGATCCCGTCGGCGCGCAGATCGCCCACGATGCCGCGCGTCCGCCAGAGCGCCGGGATCGCGCGCCCGATGAGGCCGCGCGGCCCGCGGACCTCGAAGCGCCCCCCGCCGAGATCGAAGGGCATCGCGCCCGGGCGAGGGGTGTACGCGAAGTAGGCGTGCTCCGGCCGGAGCCGGTGCAGGATGCGCAGCACGTCGCGGGAGTAGTTCCCGAGCCCGGTCGCGTTGTGGAAGACGCGCTTGGCGTCGAAGCCGATGTTCATGGGGTGCCGGGCGCGCGGCCCGCGCGAGCTTTACCGCCCCGCGCGGCGGACGCGCAAGCGCGACGGCGGTCCGCTGGCCAGGGCAGGCGGCGTCTCCTACGATGGCCGCATGACGACGAAAGACGCCGGTCGCCGCCTCGACGAGGCGGCACAGCGCTCCCCCGAGCTCACCGCGATGCTCGCAGGGCGGCACGGCGATCCGTCCGCCCGCTATCGTCGCGTCGCCACGCTCGTCGGGGGCGGCGTGCTCGGGATCGGGCTCGTCTGGCTCGCCGTGTCGTCGATGTCGCCGGCCCGGTCCGCGGCCGAGCCGCGGCCGTTCGAGCCGGCGGAGGAGATCGACCGTTCGCACTGGCTGGCGGCGATCAAGACGCAGCCGGAGGGGGCCGGCGAGGAGACCGCGCCGTTCGAGGGGTTCGCCATCTCGGTCGAGACCGTCCCTGCCGGCGCGGTCGTCTCGATCCTCGGGACGCCCCGCGGCGAGGCCCCCGTCCTCGCGAACGTGGAGTGCCGCGGGACCGAGCAGGTCGAGATCCGCGCCGAGAAGCCCGGCTTCCTCCCCGCGCGCCGCGAGGTCGGCTGCCGGGCGGACGCGCTCCTCAAGCTCACGCTGCGGCTCGAGAGGAGATAGCCCTGCCGCGCGCCGAGCGGATCTTCTGCGCCTGCATGCCGGGGCTCGAGCCGGTCCTCGCGGCCGAGCTCGGTACGCTCGGGCTGTCGGCCCGCCCCGTCCCGGGCGGCGCGGACGCGGAGGGTGAGGACGCCGCCGCGCTCGCCTGCCTCGCGGCGCGCACGGCGGACGCGGTCCTGCTCAGGGTCTGGGAGGGAGCCGTCTCGGAGCTCGCGGCCGGGAAGCGGGCGGCGCGCCGCGCCGCTGGCGACGCCGAGCTGCGCGTGCGCACCGAGGGCGACGCGGCGTCGGTCTCCGTCGACGCGGCCGGTGCGCCGCTCTTCCGGCGGGGGTGGCGCGCGCGGATCGGGGCGGCGCCGCTCCGTGAGACGGTCGCCGCGGGGATCCTGCACGCCGCGGGGTGGGACGGCGGGCGCCCGTTCCTCGACCCGATGTGCGGCTCCGGGACGATCGCGATCGAGGCGGCGCTCGTCGCGGGGCGCCGCGCTCCCGGCCTCGGCCGGACGTTCGCGTTCGAGGCGCTCCCGGGGCACGACCGCGCCCGCACCGAGCGGCTCCGCGCCCGCTTCGCCGCCCTGGCGCGCCCGATCGCCATCCCCATCCAGGCGTCCGACCGGAACGCGGGCGCGCTCCGCCTCGCCGCCCGGAACGCGGCCGCCGCCGGGGTCGCCGACGCGATCCGCTTCTCACGCGAGGATGCCGCCCGGGTGGTCCCCCCGCCCGGTCCCGGGGTCTGCGCCGTGAACCCGCCCTGGGGCGTCCGGCTCGACGACGCCGCGCGCGACGCATGGGGGGCGCTCGCTGCCCTCGTCCCTCGCCTGGCGGGGTGGGATCTCGCGGTGCTCGGTCCGGACCGCGGGTTCGAGCGACTCCTGCCGCTCCCGCCCGCGTCCGCGACACCGCTGCGCGTGGGCGGCGTCGCGTGCCGCCTCCTCCGGTACCGTCCCTAGCGGCCGTCCAGGCAGGCGTCGGCCCGGGGCCGAGCGCACATTGTGGCGTCATGTGGACAGACCTGCTCGCCCGGCTGCTCCGGCCGGGGCGCCCGCCTGGGCGCTCGCGGAGGAGCGCCTGGGCGGGGATGCTCGTCCCGCGACGGACCCGCGCAGGGCTCCCGAAGATCGACGTGCGCGACGTCGGCCACCGCTTCCGCGAGGTGGTCGCCCTTCACGACGTGAACATCGAGGTCCACGCGGGCGAGTTCGTGTGCCTGCTCGGCCCCTCCGGCTGCGGGAAGACGACGCTGCTCTACGCGCTGGCGGGCCACCTCGAGCCGAGCGGCGGTCGCATCTCCATCGACGGCGTACAGGTGAAGGGCCCCGGTCCGGACCGGCTGCTCGTGTTCCAGGAGCCAGCGCTCTTTCCCTGGCTCTCGGTCCGCCAGAACCTCGTGTTCCCGCTGCGCGCCCGGGGGCTCTCCCGCGCGGCCTCGGATGGCCGGGCGCGCGAGTTCATCCCCCTCGTGCACCTCGAGGGGTTCGAGGACGCGCTCCCCCACCAGCTCTCCGGGGGGATGCGCATGCGCGTGCAGCTCGCGCGCGCCCTCGCGATGGATCCCGCGGTGCTGCTCATGGACGAGCCGTTCGCCGCGCTCGACGCGCAGACGCGGAGCGTGATGCACCAGCTGCTGCAGCGCATCTGGCTGCGCGACCGCAAGACGGTGGTGTTCGTGACCCACGACGTGCGCGAGGCGCTCGTGCTCGGCGACCGGGTGGTCGTGATGGCGGCGCGCCCCGGACGCGTGCTGCGCGATCTCGACGTGCGCCTGCCGCGGCCGCGGGACCCCGACGACGAGGGGCTCGTCGAGCTGTCGCGGCGGATCCGCGCCGAGCTGCGCCGCGCCGACGCGGCAGGCGCGGGCGGCGCGGCCGGCGCGGCCGGCGCGCACGACCGGGGCGAGCCGCCGGGGATGGAGGAACACGATGCGCGCGTGGGCGAGCAGGGCGGTGTTTCTCGTCGGACCACTCCTGACGTGGGAACTCCTCTCTAGGTTCGGACCGTGGCCGCACTGGCTCTTCCCCGGACCGCTCGCGGTCGCGGAGAGCATCGCCCGCATGGCTGGCGACGGCCGGCTCGGCGCCGCCGTGGCCCGCTCGCTCGCGCGCCTCGTCCAGGGCTACGCGGTCTCGACGCTCGCCGGCGTGCCGCTCGGCGTCGCGATGGCCCGGAGCGAGGCGACGCGGCACGCGCTGCGTCCGATCGTGCTCGGGCTGCAGGCGCTGCCGTCGATCTGCTGGTTGCCGCTCGCGATCCTGTGGTTCGGCCTGTCGGAGTCGGCGATCCTCTTCGTCGTCGTGATGGGCTCGCTGCTCGCCGTCTCGATCGCGACCGAGGACGCCGTCTCCGGGGTGGACCCGGTCCTGCTCCGCGCCGCCGGCACCCTCGGCATCCGCGGCCCGCGGTTCCACCTCGGCGTCCTGCTCCCCGCGGCGCTCCCGGGCATCCTGACCGGGCTGAAGCTCGGCTGGAGCTTCGCCTGGCGCGCCCTGATGGCGGGCGAGCTGCTCTTCGTCGCGGGCGGCCTCGGGCAGCTCCTCCAGGCGGGACGCGAGCTCCTCGACGCCGCGCAGGTCATGGGGGTGATGGCGTCGATCGTCGCGATCGGGATGGCGGTGGACCGCGTCCTCTTCCGGATCCTCGAGCTCCGCGTGCGGCGGCGCTGGGGACTCCTCGAGGCCACCTGATGGGCGCGCGGATCCTCGCCTTCATCGCGCTTGCGTTCGCGCTCGCCTGCAGCCGCGGCCAGGAAGGGCCGCTGCGGCTCGGCTATTTCCCGAACGTCACCCACGGCCAGGCGCTCGTCGGGGTCGACGACGGGACGCTCGCGGGCGCCCTCGGGGGAAAGCTCCAGACGCGAATGTTCAACGCCGGGCCTGCCGCGATGGAGGCGCTGCTGGCGGGCGAGCTCGACGCCTCCTACGTCGGCGCCGGACCGGCGGTGATCGCCTACCTCCGCTCGCGCGGCGAGGGGCTGCGCGTCGTCGCCGGGGCGGTCTCGGGCGGTGCGGTGCTCGTCGTCCGCGACGCGCGGCGGCCCGAGGACCTCGTCGGCAAGCGCGTCGGCTCGCCGCAGCTCGGGAACACGCAGGACGTCGCCCTGCGCACCTGGCTGCGTGCCCACGGCCTCTCGGACCAGCGGGGCCCGCGCGGCGTGGAGGTGACGCCGCTCGCGAACCCGGACCTCCTCACGATGTTCGCCCGCGGGGACCTCGCCGGCGCGTGGGTCGCGGAGCCGTGGGGGGCGCGGCTCGTCGCCGAGGCGGGCGGGCGAATCCTCCTGGACGAGCGGACGCTCTGGGAAGGTGGCCGCTTCCCGACCACGATCCTCGTCGTGTCGCGCCGCGCGCTCGAGCGGCGCCGCGCCGAGGTGGCGGCGCTCGTCGGCGCCCACGTGGCCCTGACGCGCCGCTGGCGCGAGCACCCGGCCGACTTCGGGCGGCTCGTGAACGAGGGCTACGGCCGGCGCACCGGCAAGCCGCTCCCCGACGCGGTGCTGAAGGACGCCCTCTCGCGGCTCGAGCCCTTCGACGACCCGATGGCGCCCCAGCTCGCGCGCATGGCGCAGGAGGCGCAGGCGCTCGGGTTCGCGCCGCCGGGCGACGTCTCGGGTATGGTGGACCGGAAGCTCCTCGAGGAGGTCGCCCGCCGATGAGCCCCGTTGACCGGCTCCCCGTCCTCTCGCTCGCCGCGGTGATCGCGGCGCTGCTCGCGTCCGGCGTCGCCCCGAAGGAGCGGCTCACCTGGGTCCTCGAGGTCGCGCCCATCCTCGTCGCGCTCCCGCTCCTCGTGGCGACGAGGCGGCGCTTCCCGCTGACGCCCCTCGTGTACGTGCTGATCGCGCTGCACGCCGCCGTGCTGTGCCTCGGCGGGCACTACACCTACGCCGAGGTGCCGATCGGGTTCTGGGTGCGCGACGCGCTCGGGCTCGCGCGGAACCACTACGACCGGCTCGGCCACTTCGCGCAGGGGTTCGTCCCCGCGCTCGTCGCGCGCGAGGTGCTCCTGCGCACCTCGCCGCTGCGCCGCGGCCGCTGGCTCTTCGTCCTCGTCACCGCCGTGGCGCTCTCGATCTCGGCGCTCTACGAGTTCGTGGAGTGGGGCGCGGCGCTGGCGCTCGGCCAGGGCGCCGACGCGTTCCTCGGGACGCAGGGCGACCCCTGGGACACGCAGTGGGACATGTTCCTCGCCTTCGTGGGCGCGATCGCCGGTCAGCTCCTCCTCGCGAGGGTGCAGGACCGGCAGCTCGCGCGCCTGGGCGCGCAGCGCGACGCGGCGAGCGCCGAGGCCCGCGCCGCGTGACGCGCCCCCGCCGCCCGTCTCCGGCGACGCCCGCCGGCCCGAGCGCGCGCGTCGCCGCGGTCGTGCTCGTGCTCGCCGTCCTCGCGGGCGGGCCTCGTCCGACCCGCGCCGCGCCCGACCCGCGCGCCGACCTCGTCGCCGCTGCACGGCGCCAGCTCGGGCGGCCGTTCCAGGGCGACTGCTCGGGGTTCGTCCTCGCGCTGCTCGAGGGCGCCCGGATCCGGGTGGCGCTCGCACCGGCGCGCTCGCGCTCCGAGTCGCTCCACCTCGCGAGCCACCGGGTCGAGACCCCGCGCCCCGGTGACCTCGCCTTCTTCCACGACACCTACGACCGGGACCGCGACGGCCGCGCGAACGACCCCTACACGCACGTCGCGATCGTCGAGGCGGTGCTCGGCCGCGAGGTGCTCCTGCTGCATCGGGGCGGGCGGGGCATCGAGCGCGTGCGCATGGATCTCTCCCGGCCCGCGGACGCGGGCGCGAACGACCCGGTCCGCCGGCCGCGCGCGTCGGATCCCGCCGGCACCCGGTTTCTCGCGGGCGAGCTCTTCGCAGGCTTCGGCGCCGTCATCCCTGAGGGAACGTGAAACAATCCCCTCCCGTCGCCGTGGCGGCCGATCCGCGTCGCGGCGCTTCGTTGCTCCTCCCTCAGATACCAGCGAGGTATCCTCGGTCGTCGCGCCTCGCGCCGCTCGCGTCTCGACCGCCTGGCTCGGTCCGGGGATTGATTCACGCTCCCTGACGGCGCGGCGGTCGCACGCTGACCGCTCGCCGCCCCTGTCGCACATCATCCGACCGCCAGCCGGGGCGTTGCAGGCCACGCCGGTCACCCAGATGTTGCCGGGGGGACCGGTGCGCGTCACGTCCGCCGGGTATCGATCGCTCATGGCAGAGAACGAACAGGGTGGCCTGCAGCTCGACGCGGGCGGAGGCGCGACGATCGCGATCCATCCCGCCACCGCCACGGTCGAGATCAGGGACGGCCGCTTCCGGCGGATCCTCTCGTACGACGAGGCGCTCCTCCTCGCGGTCCGCCGCTTCCACTCGCCGGTGCGCACGGCGGTGGCGCGCGCCCTGACGCGCGCCGGAAACGGCAGCAGCTGGACCATCGCGGGGGTCGCGCTCCTCGGCTCGTTCACGGCGCGTGGCGTCCACCTCGGCCTTCGACTCGGCGCGGCCACCGGGATCGCGACGCTCCTCTCGCAGGCGCTGAAGCGGAGCCTCACCCGCGCGCGCCCGGACGTGTCGATCGCCGGGTTCGAGCCGCTCCTCGCGAACCCCGACCGCTTCTCCTTCCCCTCCGGCCACACCGCGGCCGCGTTTGGCGTCGCGGTCGCCTTCGCCGGAGAGCCGGCCGGGCTCGGACCGCTCGCGCTGCTGCTCGCGGTCGGGATCGGCCTCTCCCGCGTCTACCTCGGCGCGCACTATCCGCTCGATGTGGGCGCCGGGGCCATGCTCGGAGTGTGCGCCGGGCTGGCGGCCCGCTTGCTCGTCGCCTGAACGGCCGCGCAAGCGCCCGGTCGCGCCTCGCCGGGTCGGCGCGTGCCGCGACCGGCGGCGATGCGCACCGGTTCTGGTGACAGGGGGCTCCCATGACCAGGCTCACGATTCTCGCAGCGCTCGCCGCACCGGCGCTCGCGCTCGCCCAGACGACGACGGGGGGAGGCACCGGCACCTCTCCCGGCGGCGCCCAGGGGGGCGTCGGAACACCCGGCGCGGGGACGACGGTGGACCCGCAGACCGGCGGCGCGACGGGCCCAGGCACGACCGCGCCCGGCGTCGCGATCTGTCCGCCCGGAACGGTGCCGGACAGCGGCACCACGGCCGGCACCGGTCAGGGCGGCGTCTCGGGGACGGGCGGCACCGGCGCAGGCGGGACTGCGGGCGACATGACGCCGGGCGGCACGGGCGATACGAACACCGGCGGGGCGGCCGGGACGACCGGGGGCACCGGCGCGACCGGCGTGCGGTGCGTGCCCATCGGCGGAGCGACGCCCGGCACGGGCGCGACCGGCGGGACGGGGACCGGGACGACCGGCGGGACGGGTGGCCTGTCGCCGCCTGCCGGCGGCCAGCAGCCCGGGACGGGCACCGGCGCCGCGGGCTCGGTGGGCGGCGCGGGCGCCCCCGGACCGCGGACCCCGTAGCGCGGAACGCTGCTACGGCTCGCGGCTCCTCGGGTGCCGCACGTCCTTGCCCCGCACCATGAAGACGACCATCTCGGCGAGGTTCGTCGCGTGGTCGCCGAACCGCTCGAGGTGCTTCGCCGCGAACATGATGGCGGTCGCGCGCCGGATGTTCTTCGAGTCCTCCATCATGAGCAGGACCATGTCGTTGAAGATCTTGAGGTAGAGCGCGTCGATGAGCTCGTCGCCGCCCATGACCTCCTCGGCCTTGCCGACGTCGCCGGTGACGAACGCGTCGAGCGCCTTCTTGAGCTGCGCCTCGGCGAGGTCCGCGATCTTCGCGAGCTCGTGCATCGGCGCGAGCGGCGGCGCCTGGTTCAGCTCTCGCGCGCGCTGGGCGACGTTGACCGCGAGGTCCCCCATCCGCTCGAGGTCGGTGACGATCTTGAGCGCCGTCGTGATGAAGCGGAGGTCGGACGCGGCGGGTTGCCGGAGGGCGAGGATCCGCCGGCACGCGCCGTCGATCTCGACCTCCATCCGGTTGATCTCGCGGTCGCGCGTCCTCACCTGCTCCGCGAGCTCGGTGTCGCGCTCGGTGATGGCGCGCACGCTCGAGGCGATCGCCTTCTCGACGAGGCCTCCCATCGCGAGGAGGCGGTCGCGCAGTGACTTGAGCTCGGCCTCGTAGGCCTTGTCGGTGTGGGTCGTCATGGTCTTGGCGTACACGCGGACAGCTTAGCGCCGCTGCGGCCTACCCGAACTTTCCGGTGACGTAGTCCTCGGTCTGCTGCTCGGTAGGCGCCGTGAAGATCTGCTCGGTCGCCCCCACCTCCACGAGCTCGCCCATGTAGAAGAACGCGGTCTGGTCCGAGACGCGCGCCGCCTGCTGCATGTTGTGGGTGACGATCACGATCGTGTAGCTCGCCTTGAGCTCGTGGATGAGGTCCTCGATCTTCGCGGTCGCGATCGGGTCGAGCGCGCTCGCGGGCTCGTCCATGAGCAGCACCTCCGGCTCGACGGCGAGCGCGCGCGCGATGCAAAGGCGTTGCTGCTGCCCGCCCGAGAGGCCGAGGGCGCTCTCGGGCAGGCGGTCCTTCACCTCGTCCCACAGCGCCGCGCCGCGAAGCGACCGCTCCACGCGCTCGGCGATCGCGTCGCCGTCCCTCGCGCCGCCGACGCGCAGGCCGTACGCGACGTTCTCGAAGATCGACTTCGGGAACGGGTTCGACTTCTGGAACACCATCCCGACCCTGCGCCGCAGCTCGACCGCGTCGAGGTGCCGCTCGTAGACGTTCCTCCCGTCGAGGAGGATCTCCCCCTCGAAGCTCGCGGCGGGAATGAGCTCGTTCATCCGGTTGAGCGCGCGCAGGAAGGTGGACTTCCCGCAGCCGGACGGGCCGATGAGCGCGGTGACCTGGCGCTCGGGGAGTCGAAGCGACACCGCCTTCACCGCGACCTTCTGGCCGTAGCGGATGGTGAGGTCCCGCGTCTCCATCTTGGCGCGGGAAGGCGCGGCGGGCTCTGGGCTCATGTCAGTGTGCGGCGGCGCGCCGCGTGCGAGTGCGGATGGCAATGGCGACCAGGTTCAGGGCGAAGGTGAGGGCGAGCAGGACGAGGACGGTGCCGTAGAGGAGCGGGCGCGTGGCCTCGACGTCGGGCGACTGCGTCGCGAGCACGTACGTGTGATAGCCGAGGTGCATGAACTGCGAGAAGGGGGAGGTCGGCAGGTCCGGCAGGAAGTAGGCGACACCGGTGAAGAGGATCGGCGCGACCTCGCCCGCGCCGCGCGCGACGGCGAGGATGGCGCCGGTGAGGATGCCCGAGAGCGCGCCGGGGAGCACCACCCGCCACAGGGTCTGCGAGCGCGTGGCGCCGAGCGCGAGGCTCGCGTCGCGGTGATCGCGCGGGACGGCGCGGAGCGCCTCCTCGGTCGAGACGATGACGACCGGGAGCGTCAGCACCGCGAGCGTCAGCGCGGCCCAGACGAGCGTGGGCTGGCCGTAGCGGAGCGTCCCCGGCTCGGAGAAGGCCCGGTCCATCCCGCGCCCGACGAACTGGACGAAGAAGCCGAGGCCGAACAGGCCGAACACGATCGACGGGACGCCGGCGAGGTTCGTCACCGCGACGCGGACGAGGCCGGCGAGCCGCGAGCCGGGCGGGGCGTACTCGTGCAGGTAGACGGCGGTGAGCACGCCGACCGGCATGACCGCGATCGTCATGAGGAGCGTGAGGATCGCCGTGCCGTAGATGGCCGGGAAGATCCCGCCGTTCGTCATCCCGTCGGACGGCGCCGCGGAGAGGAACTCCCACGAGAGCCGGCCGGCGCCGCCGCGGACGACGTCGAGGACGATGACGGCGAGCATCCCGACGACCAGGACGGCCGCCGCGCCGGTGAGGCCGGTGAGCCCGGCGCCGAGCGCCTTGCGCGTCCTCACCGACATCCGTTCACCCTGAGCGTGACGCCCGCGGAGCGGGCGTGGAGTCGAAGGGTCACGCGGGCGCTCCCGACATCTTCCGCACGAAGCGCCGGACGAAGGCCGCCGCGAGGGTGTTGAGGACGAAGGTGAAGAGGAACAGCTCGACGCCGAGGAAGAAGAGGACGGCGTAGTGCGCGCCGCCGAAGACCACCTCGCCCATCTCGGCGGCGATGGTCGCGGGGAGCGTCCGGACCGAGTCGCCGAAGCTCCAGGAGGTGATGGCCGCGTTCCCCGACGCCATGAGCACGATCATCGTCTCGCCGATGGCGCGGCCGAACCCGAGCACGACCGCCGCGAGCACGCCCGGGGCGGCCGCCGGGAGCACGACCCGGAACGCGGTCTCCCACCGCGTCGCGCCGAGGGCGAGCGACGCCTCGCGGAAGCTCCGCGGCACCGCCGCGAGCGCGTCCTCGGAGACCGTGTAGACGACGGGCACGATGGTGAGCGCGAGGCCGAGCCCGGCGACGACCGCGTTCAGCCGGAACGAGAAGCCGAAGGTCGACTGCATCCAGGTCGCCATCACCATGAGCGCGAAGAAGCCGAGGACGACGGACGGGATGCCGGCGAGCAGCTCGATCGTCGGCTTCAGGAGCTCCTTCAGCCGGCGCGGCGCGAACTCGGAGGTGAAGACGGCCGCGGCGACGCCGACGGGCGTCGCGACGAGCATCGAGACGACCGTCACCTTCAGCGTGCCGACGAAGAGCGGGATCATCGAGTACTTCGGCACGTTGCCGACCGGCTGCCAGAGGTACGAGGCGGCCCGACCCTCGCGCCAGACCTGGGGCAGGAACATCCGGCCCAGGTCGACCTCCTTCGCGATCTCCGGGTCCGGAAGAGCGGCGCCGCCTCGCGCGCGACGAAGACGAAGATGAGGACGACCGCGGCGATCCCGGTCAGCGCGACGAGGGTGATGGCGATCTCGATCGCCGCCTCGCGCAGCTGCCGGCGCCGCATGGGGGACAGGGCCTTCGAGGCCCCCTCCCCGGCTTCCGCGATGGCTCGCACGGAGACGGATCTAGCCAAGGCTCGTTCCGTCTCCGTGGCGCGCGTGTGACGGATCGGTGACGGCGTCACCTGATCGGGTAGTACCCGACCTTCGTCACGATCTCCTGCCCCTCCTGGGACAGGCAGAAGTCGATGAACTTCTTGACCTCGCCGGCAGGCGCCGCGCGCGTGTACATGAAGAGCGGGCGCGACAGCGGGTACTTGCCGGACTTCACGTTCTCGGCGTTCGGCAGGTAGCCCTGGCCGTCCTTCCCGACGACCTTCAGCTCCTTGACGCCCTTGGCGTAGGCCGCGCCGCCGTAGCCGATGCCGAACCGCTCCTTCGCGACCGCGTTCACGACCGCGGCGGTGCCGGGGAGCGTCTGCGCCTCGGCCGCGAAGTCCTCGTTCGCGAGCACGTGCTCCTTGAAGAAGACGTAGGTCCCGGAGGAGTTCTCGCGCGAGTAGAGGACGATCCTCGCGTCGGGCCCGCCGACGTCCTTCCAGTTCGTGACGTCGCCGAGGTAGATGGCCTTGATCTGCTCCTGCGTGAGCGACTGGAGCGGGTTCGCCTCGTTCACGTAGATGGCGACGCCGTCGCGCGCGACGACCGTCTCGACGGGGACCGTGTTGAACCGCTCCCGGATCTTCGCGATCTCGTCGGGCTTGATCGACCGGGACGCGTCGGCGACGTCGGTCGTGCCGTTCACGAGCGCGGCGAGCCCGGTGCCCGAGCCGCCCCCCGTGACCTGCACCTTCTGGGACGGGTTCTTCTTCATGTAGTCCTCGGCCCAGCGCTGGGCGAGGATCACCATCGTGTCGGACCCCTTCACCGTGACGGTGCCGGCGGCGGCGAGGGTGGGCAGGGAAAGTGCGGCGAGTGCGGCGGCGACGAGCGTGCTCTTCATCGTGGTCTCCATGGTTGCCCGGAGATCTACGATCGCGCCGTGAAGGCGCGGTGGCGGGTACGTGACGGACGTGTGACGTCGCGAGGCCGGCGGCGCCGCGACCGCGGACCTCAGCGGGGGAGGGGGCGCCGGGCGGCGCCGGCGCGGCTCGGCTCAGGTCGCGGCGAGCCGCACCCAGAAGCGGCTGCCCTCGGGCCCGCTCTCGACGCCGACGTCGCCGCTCATGCCCTGGACGAGGTGCTTCACGATCGCGAGCCCGAGCCCGGTGCCGCCCTGCGCGCGGGAGCGGCCCGCGTCCACCCGGTAGAATCGCTCGAACAGCCGGGGCACGTGGTGGCGCTCGATCCCGGAGCCGGTGTCCACGACCGAGAGCACCCAGGTCGTCCCGTCGCGCTCGGCCCGGAGCGTCACGCTGCCGCGCCCCGAGTACTTCACCGCGTTGTCGACGAGGTTCACGAGCACCTGCTCGAGTGCTCGGGCGTCGGCGCGTACCGAGACTCCGGCGGGGATCTCCGAGCGGAGCGCGAGGCCCTTCTCCGATGCAGCAGAGGAGAGGAGGGCGACGACCTGCCCGGCGACGGCGGCCGCGTCCACCTCGGCGATCTCGAACGCCCACTGCCCGCTCTCGATCCGCGAGAGGTCGAGCAGGTCGTCGACGAGGCGCGAGAGCCGCTCGGCGTTCCGCTCGACGATATCCACGAACCCCCGCGCCGCCTCCGGGTCGTCGAGCCCGCCGCCGTGGGCGAGCGTCTCGGCGGCGGCGCGGAGCGCGGCGATGGGGGTCTTGAGCTCGTGGCTCGCGTTCAGGACGAAGTCGCGGCGGGCGGTCTCCGACCGGTTCGCCTCGGTCACGTCGCGCAGGAGCAGCAGCACCTCACCGCGGAGCAGCGGCCCGAGGTGGGCGCGGTAGATCTGGCGCCCGATCGTGAGCTCGAGCTTCCGGCTCGTCCCCTCGAGCGCGCGCTTCACCGCCTCCGACAGCTCGGCGCTGCGCGTGATCTCGAGCGGGGTCAGGCCCAGCGCGCGGCCGGTGACCGCGAGCGTGTCGAACGCGGCGTTCGAGACCCGGACCCAGCCGTCCTTCGAGACGAGCGCGGCCGCGTCCGGCATCGCGGCGAGGAGCTCGTGCTCGAGCGGATCGCGCTCGAGCGCGCCCTGGCGCCGCTCGCGGCGGGCGAGCAGCTCGGCGAGGTCGCGCACCTCGCGCCCGAGGTGCGCGCGGGGGCCACCCTCGAGCTCCGCACGCAACGCCTGGACCGCCTGCCGCAGCGGCGCGGCACCGGCGTCGCGCTCAGCCTCTCTCGTTCGGTTCCACCAGGCGATAACCCACCCCCCGGACCGTCTCGAGCAAGTCGCGGCCAGAGCCCAGCTTCTCACGAAGCCGCTTCACATGGGTGTCGACCGTGCGGGTCTCGAGCTCCGAGGACATCCCCCACACGTCTTCGAGGAGCTGATCGCGCGACTGGACGCGACCGAGCCGGGCCATGAACGTCGCCAGGAGCCGGAACTCGAGCGGCGTGAGCTGGATCTCGCCTCCGTCCACGAACACGCGGTGCGCGTCCACGTCCACGCGAATGGGCCCGACCGAGTCGGGCGGCCGCTCGTGCGCGCGGGCCGGGCCCGCGCGGCGGAGCACCGCCTGCAGCCGCAGGACCAGCTCGCGCACGCTGAACGGCTTCGTGACGTAGTCGTCGGCGCCGAGCTCGAACCCGACGACGCGGTCCACCTCCTCGCCCTTCGCCGTGAGCATCACCACCGGGACGTGCTTCGTGCGCGGGTCCGCCTTGATCTGCCTGCACACCTCCGTCCCCTGCACGTCGGGGAGCATCAGGTCGAGCACGACGAGATCGGGGACGCGCCGGCGGAGGTGCGCCAGCGCCTGCTCGCCCGTCGTCGCGAGGAGCGTCTCGAATCCGGCGGCCCGCAGGTTGAAATCGAGGAGCGAGAGGAGATCCCGCTCGTCGTCCACGAGGAGCACCGAGGTCACGGTGACACCTTAACGCACGTGCGGGTGTCGGGCCCGTGGCCGATCTGCGACGGGAAGGTGACGGCCCCGTCCCAGCTTGGCCTACCCGAACCTCTCCGGGGTACGATGGGCGGATGCCCCGCCTCGCGCGCCTCCTCGTTCTCACGGCCACGCTGTCCTGCGCGACCGAGCGCGCCGCCGCACCGGATCCCGCACCCCTCCGCGAAGTGGCGGTGCTCCGGTCGGCGGAGCTCGCGCGCGTCCGCTGCCTCCTCGTCGCGCCCCTCGAGAACGGCTCGGACGCGCCGCTCTCGGCCGACGCCGCGACGGGCGCCCTCGTCGCGAACGTCGACGGCGCCCGGACGAAGGTGCTCCCGATCGGCGACCTGCGCGGGATCTTCCGCGACACGCCGCTCGAGCTGCCCGCGGGGATGGGGCCGTCGCTCGCGCTCGAGCTCGCCGGGCTCGTCGGGGCCGACGCCGCGCTGTACGGCTCGGTCGACGGTCGATCCCGCGACACGTCGTCGCCCGAGCTGCTCGTCACGATCCGGCTCTCCCTCGCGGGCAACCACGAGCTCCTCTACGCCCGGACGCTCGTCGTCACCCCCGCGACGGCCGAGCGGGCGGACGCCGCCGTCCGGCGAGCGGTCGCCGAGGCGACACGCCCGGTCCTCGCGCAGCTCGGCGACGGCGGGAAGCGGCGCTGCTTCGACCCGGAGCGCACGCGCGCGCTCCGCAGGCTCGCGCTCGCCGAGACGGACCGCGGGCGCCCCGCGGCCGCCGCCCTGCCCACCCAGCCCGTGATCGCGGCGAGCCCCGCGCCGGTCATCGCCGCGCCGGTCAACGCCGCGGCGCCTCCCCCGCGCCCCATCGCGAAGACGCCGCGCCAGGTGGAGTGGGCGCGCAAGCTCGAGGCGGGAGAGCGGTTCGTGATCGAGGAGGTCGGGTTCGCCGGCAGGTCCGCCGACCTGCAGCGCGACGCCGGGCTCGCCGACCTCGCGGCGGCCGTCGCCGCCGCCCAGGTCCCGGTGCGGCTGGAGGGGTTCGTGGACGCGACGAGCGATCACGGCGCCGACCAGGGCCTCTCCGCCCGGATGGCGCAGGCGGCGGGGAAGCGGCTCGTCGAGCTCGGCGTCCCGCGCCAGCGCGTGAGCTCGGCGGGACGTGGCGGCGAGAGCCCGCTCTTGCCCAACTTCACGGCGCGCGGGCGCGCGGCGAACCGCCGGGTCGAGGCGGTCGCGGCGCGCTGACGCCGCCGCACACCCTGCCGCTTGACAGCCCGAGGCAGGTCCGCGCATGGAAGGGGCAGGCTTGGACCCTCTCCGCCCCGACCGCGCCGGCGCGCGCGACCCGAGCGCCGTGCCCGCGCCCTCCGACGGCAGGCCGGCGTCGTTCGGGTCGCCGGCCGCCTGGTTCGCGGCGTGCGGAGCGCTCGTGCTCTGCGTCGGCATCTCCGACTATCTCACCGGCCGCGAGGTGTCGCTCATCCTCTTCTACCTCGCGCCCATCGGGTTCGGGACCTGGTACGTGAGCCTGCGCGGCGGCATCGCCCTCGCGGTCCTGAGCGCCGCCGTCTCCACCAGCGCCGACGCGCTGCACGAGCTCACCGACGCCTCGGCGACGCACTCCTCGCTCCCGGTCGCGATCCTCACCTGGAACGGGATCATCCAGCTCGGCACCTCGCTGTCGCTCGTCCTCGTCCTCTCGGCGCTCCGCTCTCGGCTCGAGGGCGAGGAGGCGCTCGCACGCACCGACGCCCTCACCCACATCGCGAACCGCCGGGCGTTCTTCGAGGCGACCACGCTCGAGATCGAGCGCGCACACCGCACCGGCCGCCCGCTCGCGCTCGCCTACGTGGACTGCGACGACTTCAAGGGCGTGAACGATCGGCTCGGCCACGCGCAGGGAGACGCCCTCCTCGTCACCGTCGCGCAGACGCTCCGCGCCTCGACGCGCACCGTGGACGCCGTCGCGCGGCTCGGGGGCGACGAGTTCGGCGTGCTCCTGCCGGAGACCTCGCCGCTCGAGACCGAGGCGCTCCTCGCCCGGCTGCGGGCGGCGCTGCTCGCGGCGATGGCGCGGCACGGCTGGAACGTCGGGTTCTCGATCGGCGCCGCGGTGTTCGTCGCGGCCCCAGCCTCTGCCGACGCAGCTGATGGCCCGGGCCGACGACCTCATGTACGCGGCCAAGCGCGAGGCGAAGGGGTCGATCCGGCTCGCGACCTTCGGCGCGGACGACGGCGCCCGCGACGCGACGGGGCGGCGGTAGCCATGCACTTCTTCGCGACCTGCGCGAAGGGGACCGAGGGGGCGCTGCGGCGCGAGCTCGTCGCGCTCAAGGTGGGCCGCGTCCGCGGCGATCGCGGTGGCGTGGCGTTCGAGGGGCCGCTCGAGGCGGGCATGCGCGCCTGCCTCCACTCCCGCACGGCGATGCGGATGCTGGTCGAGCTCGGGCGCTTCCCGGCCCCGACGCCAGGAGGCGCTCTACGAAGGGGTGCACGCGATCGCCTGGGAGGAGTGGCTCACGACGCGGACGACGCTCGCGGTGGAGGCGAGCGTCACCTCGTCCGTCATCACCCACTCCGGCTACGCGGCGCTGAAGGTGAAGGACGCGATCGTGGACCGGCTGCGCGAGAAGCTCGGCGCGCGGCCCGACGTGAACCCGAAGGATCCCGACTTCGCGGGTGGTGCTCCACCTCGCGCGCGGCGAGGCGACCGTCTCGCTCGACCTCGCGGGAGAGCCGCTCCACCGCCGCGGCTACCGTGCCCAGACGACGATCGCGCCGCTCAAGGAGACGCTCGCCGCGGCCGTCCTCGCCCTCGGCGGCGCGGATCCCGAGCTGCCGTTCGTCGACCCGATGGCGGGCTCCGGCACGCTCGCCATCGAGCACGCGCTGCGCGCGCGCCGCATCCCGCCCGGCCTCACGCGCGCGTTCGGGTTCCAGCGCTGGCCCGTGTACCGCGGCGGCCCGCAGTCGGCGTGGGACCGGATGAAGGCGGAGGCGCGCGCCGAGATCCTGCCGCGCACGCCCGCGCCGGTCGTCGCCCGCGACCTCCACCCGAAGGCGCTCGCCGCGCTCCACAAGAACATCGCGGCGGCGGGGCTCGCGGCGGACATCGCCATCGAGGAGGGAGACGCGCGCGACCTCGTGCCCCGCTTCCCGCGCGGGTTCCTCGTCTCGAACCCGCCGTACGGCGAGCGGATGCTGTCGGGCGACGGCGACGCGGGCTCCGCGCGCGTGCAGGAGCGCAAGGTCACCGGCTTCTACCGCGGCGTCGCGGAGATGCTCGCCCGCCACTCCGGCTGGACGGTGGTCCTCCTCTCCGGCAACCCGGGCCTCCCCCGTGCCGTCGCGAGGAAGCCCGAGATCGACCACCGGCTGTGGAACGGACCGCTCGAGATCCACCTCCTCCGCTGGCGGATGCCCTGAGGTGCGGCTTGCCGCGCCGCCCTCCCGGACCTACCGTGCGGGGGTGCGCGCCGCAGTCCTCCTGGCCCTCGTCGCGACCGCGCCGCTCGCGCGGGCGGCCGAGGACGCCGTGGAGCAGCGGCGCGCTGCGATCGCGCGGGAGCTCGTCCGGTCGGAGACGCGCTGCGGCGCGAGATCGTCGCGAAGAACGTGGACGCCCTCGTCGCGCGCGTCCCGCCGGCCGGGCTGCGCTGCGGCGCGCGGACGGTGCCGCGCGCGAAGGTCGCGCGGGACCTGCGCGCGGCGGGCTCGTGGCTCCACGCGACGTTCTTCGGCGAGGCGACCGCGACCGGAGCGCGCTCGCCGCAGTCGCTCGCGGAGCTGCTCCGCTCGAGGACCGACGTCGCGATCGCGGTGTCGTTCGTCCCCGACCCGCGCGCCGGAGACGCCGGCCGCCCCTGCATCGACTTCCGCGCTCCGGGAGTCCCGACGCCGGGAGCCCCGCTCTGCTTCGAGCAGGAGGACGGGACGTGGTGGTTCGCGGAGAGCCTGTACCCCTGCGGGTGACTCACAGCGGTCCGCGCCGAGCGCCAGCGACCGCGCTCCCGGTACTGCTCCTCGGACAGGTAGATCTCGAGCGCTCCGTCGGCGAGCTCGAACCGCGCGGGCTTCCGCAGCCCGCGGCGCGGCGGCTCGGGCGGGACCGTCCGCAGGATCGCGGACGCCGGCACCTTCACGAGGGCGCGGCCGGCGCTCGCCACCGCGAGCGCCTCGGCGGCGAGCGGCACGGGGTCGAGGGCGCGCCGGCGCATCGGGAGGGTGAGCCAGTACGCCGCCTGGAGCGCGATCGCGATCCAGAGCGCGGTCGGGCTCTTCCAGGTGAACAGGTTCGCGAGGACGAGGACCACCGACCCGAGGAGCACCGCGGTCGCCCCGCGGTGGAGCGCGTCCTGGGCCCGGGTCGGCTTGAGGACGACGAGCGCGTCCCCCGTGGCGTAGAGCTGTCCCTTGCCCGAGCCGCCGAGGACCGGCTTCCCCTTCGGGTCCACGAGCATCGCGAGCACCATCCCGAGCGCGGTCGGTCCGTTCATCGCGCGCACTCTACACGGCCGTCCGCCGCTGCGGCACCCTCCCGCACAGCAAGGCGTTCGCCGCCATCGCCACCCCCACCGACGCCGCGCAGGCGAGGACGACCCCGCGCCACCCCGCCGCCTGGAGCGCGAGCCCGGGGAGCGCGGACCCGAGCGTGCCGCCCAGGTAGTAGCTCGTGAGGTAGAGCGCGCTCGCGCCCCCCTTCGCGGTCTCCGCCGTGACGTTCACGAACGCCGGCGCGACCGCCTGCGCGGTGAACGTGCCGAGCACGAGGACGACGAGCCCGAGGACGACGAGCGCGAGCGGCCGCGCGGTGGTGAGCGCCATCCCCGCCGCCGCGATCGCGAGCCCCACCGCGATGAGGGTCGTCGGCCGGACGCGGGCGGAGAGGCGACCCGCGACGGGCGAGGCGATGACGCCTGCGGCGTAGACGAGGTAGACGGTCGAGATCGCGGCGGTCGGGAGCGAGTAGGGCGGCGCGGCGAGGTGGAACGGCAGGTACGTGAAGATCCCGATCCAGCCGAAGAAGAGCGCGCCGCCCACGACGTACGCGCCGACGAGGCGCGGGTCGCGCAGGTGCCCGAGCATCCCCGCCCACGCCGCGCCGAGCGTGCCGGCGCGCCGCCCTCGGCCGGGCGCGAGCCCGCGGGCGAGGAGCACGGCGGCGACGGCGGTCAGGGCCGCGAACACGACGAACGGCGCGCGCCAGGTCGCGTGCGCGGCGATGGCGCCGGCGAGGACGCGGCCGAGGAGGCCGCCCACGACCGACGCGCCGATGATGCCGGCCACGATGGCCGGGAGATCGCGGCCGCCGAACCGGTCACCCGCGTACGCGACGGAGACCGCCGTCATCCCGGGGACGAGCGCCCCCTGCACCGCGCGGAGGAAGACGAGGGCGCCGAACGTCGGCGCGAACGCGCAGGCGAGCGTGGCGACGGCGAGGAGGGCGGTCGCGCCCGTCATCACGCGCCGCCGGCCGAGCGCGTCGGAGAGCGGGCCGTAGAAGCTCGACGCCGCCGCGATGGCGAGCACCACCGCCGAGACCGTGAGCCCCGCCCGCGCCGCTCCGACCCCGAACTCGGCCGCGAGCACCGGGAGGATCGACTGCGTGACGTACATGTCGCCGTACGCCGCGATCGTCCCGGCGTAGAGCGCGACCCGCTCACGATCCATCGATCACCCGACCCACGACGACACCCGCGAAACGGACGTGGACGTGGTCGTGGTCGTGGTCGTGGTCGTGGTCGTGGACGTCGACCTCGACCTCGACTTCGACCGCATCACCGCGTCGCCGCGCTCGCCGCGCTCGAGCGGCCCTCCGCCGCCGCCTCCTTCATCTTGAGCGAGAGCGACATCGAGAAGCGCGCGACCGGCTCGTCGCCGTACTTCGCCGGGACCGTCGCGACCACCTCGACCGGGACGGTGACCCGCTCGCCCGTCGCCGCCGCGCGGGCGACCGCGTCGGCGACTCGTCCGGCGTCCCGGTTCTCGAACCGGACGTCGCCGTCGGCCCGCTTCAGGAACTCGGCCTTCAGCTCGCCGAAGACGAGCCGCATGGACCGGTGGCGGGTCAGGATGAGCCGCGCCGCGGGGAGGCCGCCCGCGAGGTCCGCGCCGACGCAGAGCGCGCCGAAGTACATCGCCCCGATGAGCCGGTTCTTCGTGCGCCAGGTGAGCGGGATGTCGAGGACGCAGCTCTGGTCGTCGAGGCGCACGACGCGTGGGCCGACGAACAGGATCATCGGGATGCGGAGCCCGACGAGCCGGAGGAGCGCGGTTTCCCGGAGCAGCAAGTGGACTCCTCCACGGACTCGCGGCGTGCGCCCGCGATCCGGGCGCGGCCCCCATCATAGGCCCCGCCCCGGTCCCGAGCGCCGCCCCGCGCGGGGCTTTATGACAGGGGCACCGTGCTCGAGACGTTCCATCCCCTCGTGCAGCGCTGGTTCGCGCGCCGCTTCGGGGAGCCGACCGAGCCCCAGGCGCTCGGGTGGCCCGAGATCGCGGCCCGGCGCGACGTGCTCGTGTCGGCGCCGACGGGCTCCGGGAAGACCCTCGCGGCGTTCCTGTTCGCGATCGACGGGCTCTACCGCGAGGCGCTCGCGGGCCGGCTCGGGGCGGAGACGCGCGTCCTCTACGTCTCGCCGCTGCGGGCGCTCGGCAACGACGTCGAGAAGAACCTGCGCGGCCCGCTCGCGGAGCTCGCCGACCTCGCGCGCGCGGAGGGGCTCCCCCCGCCCGACCTGCGCGTCGCGGTCCGCTCGGGGGACACGCCCGCGTCCCGGCGCGCGGCGATGGTGCGGGTCCCCCCGCACGTGCTCGTGACGACCCCGGAGTCGCTCTACCTGCTCCTCACCGCCGAGCGCGGGCGGGCGACGCTCGCGTCGGTCGAGACGGTCATCGTGGACGAGGTCCACGCGGTGGCGCGCGACAAGCGAGGCGCGCACCTCGCGCTCTCCCTCGAGCGGCTCGAGGCGCTCGCGCGCCGCAGGCCGCAGCGCATCGGCCTCTCCGCGACGGTGAACCCGATCGAGGAGATGGCGCGCTTCCTCGTCGGCAGCGAGCGCGCCGACCGCGGCGGGCGCCCGCGCTGCGCCATCGTCGAGACGGGGCGGCGCCGCGCGTTCGACCTCGGGATCGAGATCCCGGCGGACGAGCTCTCGTCGGTCGCTTCGAACGACCTGTGGCGCGAGACGTACGACCGCGTCGCCGCGCTCGTGCGCGAGCACCGCTCGACGCTCGTCTTCGTGAACACCCGGCGGCATCGCCGAGCGGGCCACCCACGCGCTCGCCGAGCGGCTCGGGGAGGACGCGGTCGCCGCCCACCACGGCTCGCTGTCGCGGGCGCGCCGGCTCCGCGCCGAGGAGCGGCTCAAGGCGGGGGACCTCCGCGCCGTCGTCGCGACCGCTTCGCTCGAGCTCGGCATCGACGTCGGCGAGGTGGACCTCGTCGTCCAGCTCGGCACGCCCGGCGCCCTCCACGTCGCGCTGCAGCGCGTCGGCCGCGCCGCGCACGTGAAGGGGGGCGTGCCGAAGGGCCGGCTGTTCCCGATGAGCCGCGACGAGCTCCTCGAGTGCGCGGCGCTGGTGCGCGGCCTGCGCGCCGGCGTGCTCGAGGAGATCCGCATCCCCGACCAGCCGCTCGACGTGCTCGCGCAGCAGATCGTCGCGGAGGCGTCCGCCGCGCCGATCCGACCTCGACCGGCTCTTCGCGCTCGTCCGCCGCGCCTGGCCCTACCGCGCCCTCGCGCGCGCCGAGTTCGACGCGGTCGTCGACATGCTCTCGGAGGGGATCGCCACCGCGCCCGGCCGCACCACGGCGCTGCTCCACCGCGACGCCGTGAACGGCCGCGTGAAGGGGCGCCGCGGCGCGCGCATCGCCGCGCTCACCGGCGGCGGCGCCATCCCCGACAACTCGCAGTACACGGTCGTCGCCGAGCCCGAGGGGATCGCGGTCGGCCAGGTGGACGAGGACTTCGCGGTCGAGTCGATGGCGGGCGACGTGTTCCTGCTCGGGAACACGTCGTGGCGCATCCGCCGGGTGGAAGCCGGGACGGTGCGCGTCGAGGACGCGCACGGCGCCGCGCCCGGCATCCCGTTCTGGATCGCCGAGGCGCCCGGCCGCAGCCGGGAGCTCTCCGCCGAGGTCTCGGGGCTGCGCGAGGAGCTCGAGCGGCGCCTCGACGACCGCGCCGGCGCGGCGGCCTGGCTCGAGGCGGAGTGCGCCGTGCCTGCCGCCGGCGCGAGGCAGGTCGTCGACTACGTCGCGGCGACGCGCGCCGCGCTCGGCGCCGTCCCGACGCAGCGGACGCTCGTGGCGGAGCGCTTCTTCGACGAGGCGGGCGGGATGCAGCTCGTCATCCACGCGCCGTTCGGCGCGCGCACGAACCGCGCCCTCGGCCTCGCGCTCCGCAAGCGCTTCTGCCGCCGCTTCGACTTCGAGCTGCAGGCCGCCGCCACCGACGAGGGCGTCCTCCTGTCGCTCGGCCCGCAGCACTCGTTCCCGCTCGAGTCCATCTTCGAGCTGCTCACCGAGTCCACCCTCCACGACGTGCTCGCGCAGGCCGCCCTCCAGGCTCCGATGTTCGGCGTCCGGTGGCGCTGGAACGCGACGCGCGCGCTCGCCATCCCGCGGCTGTTCAAGGGGAAGCGGATGCCCGCGCCGATCGCCCGGATGCGCTCGGACGACCTCCTCGCGGCGGTGTTCCCGGCCCAGGTCGCGTGCCAGGACAACGCGCCGGCCGGCCCGGTCGAGATCCCCGATCACCCGCTCGTCGCGGAGACGCTGCGCGACTGCCTGTGCGAGGCGATGGACGCGCCCGCGCTCGCCGGGATCGTTCACCGCATCGCGGCGGGCGAGATCCGGCTCGTCGCGGTGGACACCGCCGAGCCCTCGCCCATGTCCCACGAGATCGTCGGCGCGCGGCCGTGGGCCTACCTCGACGACGCTCCGCTCGAGGAGCGCCGCGCGCGGGCGGTGGCGCTGCGTCGCGCCCTCCCCGCCGCCGAGGCGGTCGGGCTCGGCGCGCTCGACCCGGCCGCGATCGCCGAGGTCGAGGACCAGGTCTGGCCGGTGCTGCGCGATCCCGACGAGCTGCACGACGCGCTGCTCGACCTCGGGATCCTGCCCGCCGCCCGAGGGCGAGCGCGCCGCCCCGCTCCTCGCCCCGCTCGTCGAGGGCGGACGCGCCGCGCGGCTCCGCGCGCGGCGGGGCCGAGTGGTGGGTCGCCGCGGAGCGGGCGGGCCTCGCGCGGGCGGTGGCGCCGGCGCTCGCGCCGCCGCAGCCGGGTCGCACCGCGCTCCTCGAGCCCGCGCTCGTCCCGCTCGAATCCGAGAAGGTCCCGGGCGACGAGGACGCGGCGGTGCTCGCGGTGGTGCGGGGCTGGGCGCCGCGGGTGGGGCCGTTCGCGACCGACGCCTTCGCAGCCCGGATCGGGCTCGCGCCCGAGCGCGTCGCCGCGGCGCTCGTCCGGCTCGAGGTCGAGGGCGTCGTGCTGCGCGGCCGCTTCCTCCCCGAGGCGCCGTGGTCCGTGGAGGCGCCGCACTGGTGCGAGCGGTCCGTCCTCGCCCGCATCCACCGCCTCACGATCGGGCGGCTCCGCCGGGAGATCGAGCCGGCCTCCGCCGCCGACCTGCTCCGCTTCCTCGCGCGCTGGCAGCACGTCGCCCCGGGGACCCGCCTCCACGGCGTCCGCGGCGTCGCCGAGGTCGTCGGCCAGCTGCAGGGGTTCCACGCCGCCGCGGGCGCGTGGGAGCGCGAGCTCCTCGCGGCGCGCATCGCCGACTACGAGCGCGGCCTCCTCGACGAGCTCTGCCTCGCGGGAGAGGTGGCCTGGGGACGGCTCGCGGTGGTGGCCGCGCCGGACGAGGCCCCGCGGCGGCGGAACGCGCCGACGCGCAACGCCCCCGTGTCGCTCGCCCTCCGCGAGGATCTCGAGTGGCTCCTCGCCGGCGCCGCCGGGACGCCGCCTCCGCTCGGCCCGTCCGCGCTCGCCCTCGTCGAGGCGCTCGCCCGGCGCGGGGCCTCGTTCCTCCCGGACCTCGCCGCGGCGACCGGCCGGCTCCCCGGCGAGGTGGAGCAGGCGCTCTGGGAGCTCGTCTCCGCCGGCTACGCCACCTGCGACGGGTTCTCCGGCCTGCGCGCGCTCGTCGAGCCGGTGTCGCGCGGCCGGATCGTCCGCCGCCCGGGCCTGTCCGGCGGCCGCTGGTCGCTCCTGCGCGCGGTCCGGGCGGGCGCGGCGGCCCCGGAGGACGCGGACGCGGTGACCGCGCGCGAGCCCCCGCTCGAGGCGCTCGAGCGGCTCGCGGCGCAGTACCTCCGTCGCTACGGCGTCGTGTTCCGCGACCTGCTCGCGCGCGAGGGCGCGCCGCCGCCCTGGCGCGAGCTGCTCCGGGTCTACCGGGCGCTCGAGGCGCGCGGGGCGATCCGCGGCGGCCGCTTCGTCGCGGGCTTCACCGGCGAGCAGTTCGCGCTGCCGGAGGCGGTCGACGCCCTGCGGGCGATCCGGCGCGCGCCGCGCGAGGGCGTGGAGCGGGTGGAGGTCTCCGCGGCGGATCCGCTGAACCTCGTCGGCATCCTGACGCCCGGCGCGCGCGTCCCAGCGGTGCTGGGCAACCGCGTGGCGTTCGTCGACGGCGTTCCGGTGGAGGCGAACGGCCCGGGGGCGCGGGGGACGCGCGCGCGCTCGGCCTGATCGACGGACCTACTTCGCGGAGCCGCCGGAGCCGGTCAGCTTCGACTCCTCGGGGCTCACCTGGTAGTTCGCCTGCGTCGCCTTCTTCTTGGCGCCCTTCACGACCACCTGGACCTTCGGCGTGTACGACTTCTGCGACTCCGCCGTGGCGCACGCGCTCAGCGCGAAGAGAGACACGATGGCGACGACACCGATCCGCTTCATGACGCTGCACCTCAGCAAGGAGACGGCCACCGCGCTCGACCGGAAACTCGGGCGGATGCGCTGGCGCCTCCGGTACCCAGGGTCGCGCTCAACGTAGCACGACGCCGCGTCGGGATCCCGTCCATGACCCGCGGGACGAGGCCGATGTAGGCGCGCGTGAGAGATCCGCCCCTACTCGGCGACGATCTCGTCTTCCGGCGCCACGCGCCAACCTCGCGCGATCGCGCGGAAGGCGACGGCGGCCGCGACCATGACCGCCGCGAAGAACCAGAACCAGGCCGCCCCTTCCAGCCGCAGCACGCGCGTGACGAGCACCGTCAGCAGGTTTCCGGCGCTCATCGTGACGAACCAGATCGAGATGACCGTCGAGCGCATCGCGCGGGGCGCCTGCGAGAACCCGAGCTCGAGGGCGGTGACGGCGACGAGCACCTCGCCCGCGCCGAGCAGGAGGTACTGCGGGATCTGCCAGAGCGCGTGCGGCGCGCGGCCGGCGTCGATCAGGATCTGCACCACCGCCGCGACCGCGAAGGAGAGCGCCGTGGCGAACATCCCGACGCTCACCCTGCGGAGCCGCGTGCCGCGGACGCCGCCCCGGCCGAGCAGCGGGAGGAGCGCGGCGGCGAAGAGCGGCGCGAGCGCCTGGAGCTGCGCCGGGGAGAGCTGGTGGCCGAGGACCGCACGATCGATCTGGCGCGCCTGGAACACCCACGCCGAGCCCTTCTGGTCGAAGAGCGTCCAGCAGACCGCGACGCCGGCGAACACCGCGGCGACCCGGAGGACCGCCTTCGCCCCCTCGACCGCTTCGGCCGGGTGTGCGTCGCGCGCGAGGTCGAGCCAGTGCTGCCCCGGGTGGCCCGTCCCGAGCCGCGACACCGCCCGGGCGACGACGCGCAGGAAGCCGTGAGGGTTCGGTCCCGCGGGCGGGGGCACGGCGTAGCGGTCGCGGCCGGCGACCAGCAGCGCGAGGGCGAGCGCGAGCGTCACCGCCGGCACGGTGAACGCGAGCCGCGGGCCGAAGGAGACGAGCAGCGCCGGGACCAGCGCCGCCGCGAGCACCGCCGCGCCGTTCGCGGCGCGCGAGAGCCAGGCGTACGTGCGCTCGCGCACGCGCGGGGCCTCGCCGTGAAGCTGGTCGCCGACGAACGCGGAGAGGCACGGCTTCAGCGCGCCCGCCCCGAGCGCGACGAGCGCGAGCCCCACCGCGAGGGCGCCGCGCGACTCGAAGGCCGCGAGCACGACGAGCCCGAGCACGTACGCCGCGCCGATCCCCACGATGGAGCGGTACCGGCCGAGCAGCCGCTCAGCGAGCCACGCGCCGAGGAGCGGCGCGAGCCAGGTCGCGGCGAGGAACGCGTGGTAGTGCGCCTTCGCGTCGCGCTCGGGGAAGAGCAGGTGCTCGTTCAGGTACAGCACGAGCGCGGAGGCCACGCCGTAGAACGAGAAGCGCTCGAGCGCCTCGCAGCCGACGACGAGGCCGAGGGGCGGGGGACGAGGGGGCGGCGCGGACATGCGCGCGTAGTGTGCCACGGCGGCGGGGCGCGCGCGCCCCGTCAGACCACGAGGCGCGCTAGAGCCGAGCCCGCTTGCCCTGATCGCGTCGCGAGGCGCGCGATGGCGTCGGCGAGCCGGGCACACGAGGACCGAGCAGCGGAGGCGCACCTGTCGGTGCGTCGAGCAGCGCAGGGCCGAGTCTGCCCGGCGCAGCCAGCCAGCGTGCGCCGCAGCAGCGAATCAGGGCAAGTGGTCTCGGCCTTAGGACCGGAGCGCGGCCACCGCGAGCGCGATCCACCCGGCGATGAAGGCGACCCCCCCGAGCGGCGTCACCGCGCCGAGCGCGCGGACGCCGGAGAGCGCGAGCGCGTAGAGGCTCCCGGAGAAGAGCACCGTCCCCGCGACGAAGAGCCAGCCCGCCCACCCCGCCGGCCCGGGCGCCCGCGCCGCCGCCCACGCGGCCGCGACGAGGCCGAGCGCGTGATACATCTGGTAGCGCGCGCCGGTCTCGAAGACGGCGAGCAGATCGGGCGAGAGCCGGGCCTTGAGCGCGTGGGCGCCGAACGCGCCCGCCGCCACCGAGATCCCGGCCGAGATCGCGCCGAGCGCGAGGAAGGTCCGTTCCATGGTCGCGACAGGATACCGATCGGTGTCGGGGTCGCGCGAGCGGAGCGACGCGCGAGTCCCCCGAGGGAGACGTTGCGCGAGCCCCCGCGCGCCCGCAGGACTCCGGCATGGACTACGCCCAGAAGAAGTGCGTGCCGTGCGAGGGGGGCGTCCCGAAGCTGGAGCCCGCGGTGGTGGACGACGCCCTCCGGGCACTCGACGGCTGGGACGCCCAGGAGGCGAGGACCCGTATCCACAAGCACTACCGGTTCAAGGACTTCGTCGAGGCGATGAGGTTCGTGAACGCGCTGGCGGCGCTCGCCGAGGCGGAGGGCCACCACCCGGACTTCACGGTCCACTGGAACGTGGTGGACGTGACGCTCTGGACCCACGCGATAGGCGGCCTGTCGGAGAACGACCTCATCGTCGCGGCGAAGCTCGACCGGCTGCCCGAGGCGCGGTCGGCGGCGCGTTGAATGTCACCGGGGGGCGGCACGTCTCTTCCGCGAGGGAACAGAACCGGAGGAGAACATGACGCCCCGCATCTCGAAGCTCGTGCTCGCCGCAGTCCTCGCCTCGACGCTCCCGGCCGCCGCCGCCGCCAGCGATTGCGGCCACGACGTCGGCGTCGATCGCCACGAACGAAGCTCGGCCGTGCCGGCGCCCGCCCCGGCGCCGCGCTGGCGCGAGGCGGCCTGGCGCGATCGCGAGCTGCGCGAGATCCGCGCCGAGCTCCAGTCCCTCGACGCGCAGCGGACGGACTACCACGCCCGCTACCACCGGAACCCCGGGAAGCTGCGCCGCTACGATCGCTGGTACGCCGACCGGCGCGCCGAGCTGGAGCGGCGCTGGCACGAGCTCGAGCGGTTCGCGATGAGGTAGGCCCGGATCACGAATGACGTGGACGTGGTCCTGGACGTGGACGTGGTCCTCGACTTCGACTTAGACCTCGACCTCGACCGTTTCTGAGTCCACGTCCAGGTCGAAGTCGAGCGTCCAGGTCCAGGTCGAAGTCGAGGTTCAGGTCGAGTCGAAGTTGCACGCAGCTCGGCTGGCGAGCGACCCCGAACGGGGTTATCAGGAGCCGGTGACCCGGGCGCTCTCGCTGACGATCTTCCTCACCGTCTCCCTCGCGGTCCTCGGGGGAATGCACTGGTACCTCTGGGCGCGCCTCGTCCGTGACCCCGCGCTCGCGGAGCCCTGGCGACGCGCGGCCTCGATCGCGCTCATCGTCCTCACCTTCTCGGTCCCGCTCGGGATGCTCGCGCTCCGCGCCGCGCCGCGCCCGCTCGACCGGCTCGTGCCCATCGCCGCGTTCACCTGGCTCGGCCTCGCCTTCCTGCTGTTCGTGGCGGTGCTCGCGCTCGACCTCGCCCGCCTCGCGGCGCAGGGCGGCGCGCTGCTCGCCGACCTCCTCCGGAGCCGCCCCGACGCGCCGGACGACCCCTCCCGCCGGCTCTTCGTCGCGCGGGCCCTCGCCGGCACGGCGGTGGCCGCCGCGGGTGGCGCGTCCGCGCTCGCCTTCCGCAGCGCGACCGGGCCGGCCGAGGTGAACGAGGTTCCGGTCCGGCTCGAGCGGCTGCCCGCCGCGCTCTCCGGGCTCACCATCGCGCAGATCAGCGATCTGCACGTCGGGCCGACGATCGGCGAGCGCCACGTGCGCCGGATCGTCGAGCAGGTGAACGCCCTGCGGCCCGACGTCGTCGCGGTGACGGGGGACCTCGTCGACGGCACGGTGCGCGAGCTCGGGTCGGCGGTCGCCCACCTGGGCCGCCTCGAGGCGCGTCACGGGGTCTTCTTCGTCACCGGGAACCACGAGTACTACTCCGGCGTGGGCCCGTGGATCACCGAGCTCGGCCGGCTCGGGATCCGCGTGCTGCGCAACGAGCGGGTGATGCTCGGCGACCCGGACGCCTCGCTCGACCTGGCGGGCGTGGATGACTGGTCGGCGCGCGGCTTCGGCGACGGCCACGGGCTCGACCTCGGGCGGGCCGTCGCGGGCCGCGATCCGGACCGCGCGCTCGTGCTCCTCGCTCACCAGCCGCGCGGCATCGGGGAAGCCGTTCGCGCGGGGGTCGACCTCCAGCTCTCGGGCCACACCCACGGCGGTCAGATCGTGCCGTTCAACCTGCTCGTGCGGGCCGCTTATCCCTACGTGAAGGGGCTCCACCGTCACGAGGAGGAGGGGCGTGCGGGGCAGATCTTCGTCTCGCGCGGGACCGGCTACTGGGGGCCTCCCATGCGGCTCGGCTCCCCCCCGAGATCGCGAAGATCGTGCTGACGCGCTGACGCCTGACCCACCGGGCGCGCTCCATCGGGGCCCTGCCCGGCCGCTCGGGGCCGGTCTACGCTCCGCGACCGGAGGCTGGAATGCGCGTCCGTCCCCTCGCCCTCATCGTCGCGATCTTCGGCTCCGCGGCCGCAACGGCCGCGTTCGTCGTGACCCAGATGCCGCTCGAGGGACAGGTGAGCCCGCCCGCGAGCACCGCCGACGCGCTCGCGCCGCCCGTGATCTCGCCTCCGCTCGAGCCGCCGGCGACAGCCGCCGACGGCGTCGTCGAGGTCCGCGTGACGGCAGGCGGCGAGCCGCAGAGGGACGCCGAGGTCCGGCTCTACGCGGCGTCTCAGGAGGTGGGGGGACCGTGGCGCCGCGCCGGCTCGAGCCGAACGGATCACGCCGGGGTCGTCCGGCTCCCGGCGCGGCCGGGACTGTTCCTCGCCTCGGCGCGGGC
The DNA here is from genome assembly GCA_963736795.1 of uncultured delta proteobacterium. GTDB lineage: Bacteria > Myxococcota > Myxococcia > Myxococcales > Anaeromyxobacteraceae > Anaeromyxobacter. The sequence continues at coordinate 818,437 of CAVTRF010000016.1, forward strand.
GCCCGGGCTCGCCCGGCGCGTCGCCGAGGTCGTGCGCGGACGCGGCGAGGAGTCCACCCGGGTGGACCTCGCGCTCGAGCCGGCCGTCGCGCTCGACGGCCGGGCCTCCGCGCCCGAGGGCGGGCCCGTCGCCGGCGCGCGCGTCACCGTGGTGCCGCTCGTCTCGCGTTCGCCGGGGTTCGCCACCGCGTCGGCCCCTCCGGAGGAGACGGCGGTCAGCGACACGGACGCGGCCGGCGCGTTCCGGGTCGCCGGGCTCGCCCCCGGCAGCTACGCGGTCTCGGTGGCCGCGCCCGGCCGCCACCCCACGCTGCTGCCGCGCGTCGCGGTGCCGGGCGAGGCGCTCGCGATCACGATCGCGCCGCTCGGTGCGGCGGAGGGGGTGGTGCTCCTCCCCGACGGTCGCCCCGCCGCGGGCGCGCTCGTCCGGGCTGCCTCGGCGGACCACGGCGCGAGCGCCACCGCCGGTGCGGACGGCCGATTCCTGATCGCGGCTCCGGCCGGGAGCTACCTCGTCGTCGCGTCGCTCGGCGACCGCGCCGGCGTCTCGGCCGAACCCGTCGCGGTCACCGCCGGCGCCTCGGCGCGCGGCGCGACGATCCGGCTCGGCCCCGCGGCGATCCTCGGCGGCACGGTGTCGCTCGCCGGCGGAGAGCCGGCCGCGGGGGCACGCGTGGCGCTCCTCGGGCACGGGTCGCGGGAGGTCCTCGCGACCGCGTCGGTCGGCGCGGAGGGGGCGTTCGAGGTGCGCGGACTCGCGCCCACCGCCTATGACGTCGAGGTGGCGGCGCCCGGCGCGTCGCCCGCACGCCTCGCAGGCGTGACGCTCGCCGAGGGCGCGCGCTTCCCGGTGCGGATCGCGCTCGCCGGCACCGGCGCCGTCGAGGGCGCCGTGACGGACGTCGCCGGACGGCCGCTCGCGGGGATCCGGGTGCGCGCGCTGCAGCGCGGCGACGGACTCCCGGGCCCGTCCCCCGAGACGCGCACCGGCTTCGACGGGCGCTTTCGGCTCGACGGGCTCGAGGTCGGGCGCACCGAGATCGTCGCGCACCACCCGGCGGCGCTGCTCGGCGCCTCGCGCGCCGTGCGCGTGTCCGCCGGACGCGCCGCGGCGCTCGACCTCGTCCTGCCGGACGCGGGCGTGCTCGCAGGACGCGTGTCCGAGGAGGGGCGCCCGCCGCGCGCGGGCACGACCGTCGTGGCCGTCCCGATGAGCGGCGGGGCCGGCACCCTTCAGGTCGCGCGCGCGGTCGCCGACGCGAGCGGGAACTACGCGCTCTCGCTCCCGGCCGGCGAGTACCGCGTCCACGCCGCGCCCGGTGCCGCCCAGCGCACGGACCTCCGGGTCGCGCCGGCGTTCGCGCGCGTCGAGGCCGGGCAGGAGACCCGGCGCGACCTCGCGCTCTCGGCCACCTCGCGCGAGCAGGGCGTCGACATCCTCGTGCTCGAGCCCGCCGGCGCCCCCTCTCCCGGCGCCGTCGTCACGCTCTCCCGTCCGGACGACGGGCGCGTCGCGCTCGCGACGTCGGCCGGAGAGGACGGCCGCGTGTCGATCGACCGCCGGATGGGGATGGCCGGGCGCGAGGTGACCATCCGCGGACGGAACGGTGGGCGCGCCGGCTCCGTCACCCTGCGGCTGCCGGAGGCGGGCACGGTGTCGATGAGGCTCCACCCGGGCGGCACCGTCGAGGGGGTCGTACGAGGCGCGCGCTCCGGCTTCACGCTCGAGGTCGCGTCGCAGCCGGGTCAGGACGGCTGGCGTACGCTCGACGTCCACCGGTTCGCCGGCGAGCGGTTCGAGCTCGGCGACCTGCCCCCGGAGCCGCTCCGGCTCGTCGCGCGCTCGGACGACGGGCGCCGCGGCGCCGCCGAGGTGCGCGTCGGTCCCGGCGAGACGCACGCCGTCGAGATCGCGCTGCGTTAGGAGACGTTAGGACGAGCGCCGAGCGCCTTCACGATCGCGGGCAGCCGCTCGCCGGCGCTGCCCCGCGCGGAGAACCCGCTCGGCAGGTGCTCGGCCATGTCCGCGAACGGGTTCGGCTCCGGGTTCACGTCCACCATGGCTGCGCCGCGCCGCCAGGCGAGCTGGCCGATCTGCATCGGCAGGTTCGTCGCGCCGCTCGTGCCGACGACGAGGAGGAGGTCCGCGGCGCCGGCGGCGCGCAGCGCGGACTCCATCCGGTAGTTCTCCTCGTCGTAGCACTCGTCGAACCAGAGCACGTGAGGACGCAGCCAGCCGCCGCAGCGCGGGCAGGTGAGCGCCGCGCGCTCCGCGGCGGTGAGCGGCTCGCTCCCGCGGGGGACGATCGGCGGCAGGTCCACCCGTCCGAGCCCGCAGTCGGACGCGCAGCGGACGTAGCCGGCGTCGCCGTGGATGCAGTGGACACGCTCCGAGCCGGCGCGGCGGTGGAGCCCGTCGATGTTCTGCGTGACGAGGGTGAAGCGATCGCCGAGCGCGCGCTCGAGCGCGACGAGCGCCTCGTGGCCGGCGTTCGGGCGTGCGTCCTTGCAGATGCCGAACCGGTGGAGGTACCAGCGCCAGACCTCGTCCGGCGCCTCCTCGAACATCTCGTGGGTCGCCATCTCCTGGGGCATGTAGTTCCGGGAGCCGACGACCCAGTACCCGTCCTCGCCGCGGAAGGTCGGGATCCCGCTCTCGGCGGAGATCCCGGCGCCGGTGAGGACGAGGACGCTGCCCTCGAGGTCCCTCACGCGCCGGAGGATGCGGGCGAGCTTCTCTTCCATTCCCGGATTCATAGCGCAAGCGTGCGCCGTGCGCGCCAGGGGGTTATGGGACCGGCGTGTCGTCTGCCCTCACCGACGGGATCCGGGTGACCGTCCGGAGCGCCTTCCGGCCGGAGCGGTCCGAGCCGGAGAGGGAGCGGTGGCTCTTCTCGTACACCGTCCAGATCGCGAACGAGGGCGACCGCCCCGCGAAGCTCCTCGGACGCCACTGGATCATCATGGACGCGACCGGCGGCCGCGAAGAGGTGGTGGGCGACGGGGTGGTGGGGCACCAGCCCCGCCTGGAGCCCGGCCAGGAGTTCGAGTACACGAGCTTCTGCGTCCTCGGAACGCCGCACGGCTCGATGCGCGGCAGCTACCGGATGCTCCGCGACGACGGGGGGGAGTTCGAGGCGCGCATCGCCCAGTTCCCGCTGCTCGTCCCCGGCACTGCGAACTGACGCGCGCTGCAGCGCGCGTCACTTCTTCGAGAGCTCGTCGAGGAAGTCCTGCTCCGACACGATCCGCTTGCGGATGAGGAGCCGGATGAGCGCCGCCATCGCCTGCGCGGGCTTCACGATGTCCGGCTCCGCCGGCGCGCCGCTCGCGAGCCGGTCGAGCGAGTCGAGGATCGCGATCTCCTCGTCGCTCAGGTCGCGGCTCGGCTGCGGCCCCTCGACCATCTCCTCGTGCGGTGCGAGCTCGCTCGCGAGGATCGGCTCGTTCTGCGGCCCGTCGTCGAACGGCGTGAGCTCCTCCGCGCCGTCGAGGAGGTCGGGTTCGGCGGGGGCGTCGCGCGCCACCGGCGGTCCCTCGAGCTCGACCTCGAACTTGCGGCGCGGCGCGGCCGGTGGCCCGGCAGCGGGGGCGACCCGCGCGGGCGCCGGCAGCGCCTCGGCCGGAGCGCGGACGCGCCGGATGCGCCGCGGCCGGCGCTGGCTTCGCCGCGGGCGGCGGCGGCGCCGCCGCCGGGGTCGCCGCGCGGACGGGCCGCGCGGCGGCAGCTGCAGCAGCAGCGGGGGTCGGCCGCGCGGCCGCGGCCGCGACCGGCGCGGACGGAGCCGGCCTCGCGGCCGGGGCCGCACCGGCGGGCGGCGCGGGACGAGGCGGCGCGGGCACGGCGGGCTGCGATCTCGCCGGAGCGGGAGCGGCCTGCGCGGCGGGCGCGGGGGTGCGCACGGCCGGGCGAGGTGCGGCGGTCGGCGGCGCGGCCGGCATCGGCTGCACGGGCGCGACCGGCGCGGGCTCGGCGACCGCCGTCTCGGCCGCGCCGCCGAAGAACGCCTCGAGGGCGTCCGACGATCCGCCGCCGAACGGATCGAACACCGCCTCGCCCTCCATCCCGGGGTCGGGATCGAGGTCGAGCGCGATCGCCTCGACGTCCCCGTCGCCCGGATAGCAGCGCCTCACCGACTCCGCGATCTCGCGATCGCCGCCGATGTTGACCTTCACCCGCCGCCCGGTGCGGAAGCGGATCTCGTCCACGATCGCGAGGTTCGTCGGATCGCTCATCGCCACGGTCACGTTCGCCGTGTCGGCCCACATCGGGAGGACGTTGTTGCGGGTGGTGAACTCGCGCTGGAACAGCTTCAGCGCCTGCTCGTGACCGTACGGCTCGAGCGCGTCGAGCTTCGCGACCTCGAACCCGAACTTGAGCGAGAGCGCCCGGACGATGTCCGCCTCGGTCGCGAGCTTCAGATCGACGAGCGCCTGGCCGAGGCGTACGCCCCACTGACGCTGGTGTCCCAGCGCGGCCTTGAGCTGCGTCTCGTCGATGATGCCCGCTTCGAGCAGCATCTCGCCAATTCGCTTCTTTGGAGTCATGGCGGCGAAGGCATCCTACCCCCCGGACGGGCACGGGTCGAGGGAGGGAGGTCGTACGGCGAGCGGAGCGGAGCCGGACCGAGGGTCACGGTCGAGAGACCGGCAGCTCGACCGCCCGTCGCGCTCCCACCGTCACCGCCCCGTTCCCTGTTGATCCGCCCGCGTCGCGATGGCGAGCCTGCTCAGTCCCGCTTCCCTGGCCTGCTCCATCACCTGCACGACGCGCCCGTGGGGTACTCCCTCGTCCGCCTGGAAGAGCACGAGCGTCTCGGCGCTCCGCCCGCGCGCGTCGGCGAACGCCGCGCGCAACGCGTCGGGATCGAGCACCTTGCCGCCCACCACGACCCGACCGTCCGCGAGGATCGCGATGGTGAGGTCCTTCGCGATCCCGCCGACGTCGCCCTTGCCGCCCTTCGGCAGGTTCACCTCGAAGCCGCCCTGCTGCTTGCCGGCCTCCGCGATCGCGGTGGTCGTCACCATGAAGATGATGAGCAGGACGAGGAAGATGTCGGTGAGCGGGGTGATGTTGATGTCGGCGAAGATCCCGCCGACCGACTCGAGCTCGCCGTCCTCCCCGCCGCCGGGGCCGCCGATCGCCATCGCTACCTCTCCCCCGCGGGCGTCGCGGCCCGCGGCGCGCCGGCGGGTGGCTCCGCCGGGACCACGGGCAGCGCCTCGCGCACGAGCTCGAGGAACTCCTCGACGAGGAGCCGCAGCTCGAGCGCCACCTTGCCGACGTGCACGTTCAGGAAGTTGTAGATGACGACCGCCTCGATCGCGACGGCGATGCCGCCCGCGGTCGTGATGAGCGCCTCGGAGATCCCGGCCGCGACCACGGCGAAGCCGCCCTGGCCCGAGACGGACATCTGCCGGAACGCGTGCATGATGCCGACGACGGTGCCGAACAACCCGACGAACGGCGCGGTCGCGCCGACGGTGCCGAGGATCCAGAGGTTCCGGCGCAGCTTGAGGTTCACCTGCTGGCGCTCGCGCTCGACCGCCGCGGCGATCCGCTCCGGCGACGGCGCCGCACGCGCGCCGCCTCGCGGCGACGCCGGGACGAGCGCGGCGAGGAAGACGTCCGCCGCCGGCGACCCGGAGCGGTCGCAGTGCGCGCGCGCGTCCTCGACGTCACCGCGGAACAGGGCGCGCGAGACCGCGTCGGCGAGGGTGCGCGCGCGCGCGGTGAACCCCCACAGCGCGACCGCGCGCTCGATCGCGACGGCGAACGCGATGATCGAGCACGCCACGATGATCCACATCGAGGCGCTGCCGGACTTCAGGATGCCGAGGAGGCTCGTGTCCAATGGGTTCTCCGGGATGAGCGGCGAGTCTAACCTCGAGCGGACTGCCGCGCGCGACGGCGTGCCGCGCGCACGCCCGCATGCCCGGCCGGGTCACCGCACCGGGGGCGCCGCCTCCGCGGGGACGGGAGGCTGCGGGAAGAGCGGCGGCGGCTCGAACGGCTCCGCCCCGTCGAGCTCGACGATCCGCGCCCCGGCGGGCGGGTCGAGCCGGAAGGTCGCCGGGTCGATCGCGCCGTTCGCCTCCGGGTCGATCCAGGTGATCTCGACGCGCACGGCGGGCGGGCCGGCCGAGATCGCGACCTCCGTGGCGAGCCGCGCCGCAGGCAGGTCGAGGAACGCGCCGTAGCGGACGTCGTGGTCCGGCACGGCCGGCGCGCCGCCGCGGAACGAGGCCTGCACGACCGCGGCGCGCGGGCCGACGCGCAGGGTCGTTTGCCGCGAGCCGGACTCGAGCTCGAGCGCAACGAACCCACGCCCCGCCTCCGCGCGCACCGGCTCGCCCTCGAGCAGCGGAGTGCCGCAGAGGATCGCGACGAGCCGTTCCGGCGCGAGCGCGACGGTCGCGAGCCGCGCGACGTTCGCGGGGCTCGCCGCGCCGCGATAGAACGCCCGCGCGCGGGCGTCGTAGAGCGCGAGCCGGCCGCCGGCCGTGACGAGCACCGAGACCGGGCTCCCGAAGAAGTCGTGGACCTCGACCCGGAGCCGGTCGGGGCGCTCGGCCGCGACGAAGCCACGCACCGCTCCGCGCGCGTCCGGTCCTTCCACGCGCAGGCGCGCCTCGCCCTGCACCCCGGCGATCTGCGATGCGGCCCGCACCTGGGCGAGGAGCGGGTCGGGCTCGAGCGAGAGGTCCGGCGGAGGCAGCCGCCGCGCACAGCCGGCGGCGACGGCGAGCGGCGAGGAGCATGAGGCGCGGGCGAGACATGGTCAGAACAGGCGGGCCTTGCGGTCGAGCAGCTCCTTCGCCCGGCGCTTCGCGATCGCCGCCTCCGGCGCGCGCTCCGGGGTCCGTCCCGGATCGTACGCGAGCACCTCGGAGAGGAGCGCCTCGAACCGCACCTCGTCCTGCAGGAGCACGGCGAGCGTCTCCGCCTCCGCGAGGGGCCCGAGCGGATCGTTCGGCGCGAGCGCGCGGGCCCGGTCGAAGTGGGCCCGCGACGCCGCGGCGCCGCCGCCCGCGGCCATGGGCAGCATCGCGCGCCACGCGCCGAGCGCGCGGTGGGGACCCGCGAAGTCCACCCGCTCGTCGAGCTCGGCCGCGCGCGTCATCATGGCGAGCGCCGCGTCCTTGACCGCGAGGACCGCGGCGTACCCGGTCGCCTGCGCCGCGCGCATCGTGCCCTGCGCGAGCAGGTACAGCGCCTCCGCCCCGGTGGCGTCGACGTGCGCGGCGGCCGCCGCCGGATCTTCGCCGCGGTCGATCGCCTCGGCCCAGCGCGGCGCGAGTCGGCGCAGCGCGCGCTCCGCCGCGCGAGCCGAGGCCTCCCACGGCTCGCGGGCGAGCGCCGGCCCCTGCGCGGCGAGCGCGCGGAACGCCTCGGCGCGCGCGAGGCGCAGCTCCGCGCCTGGATCGCCGGGGCGCTGGGCGGCGGCGCCGCCGTATGCGCGGAGCGCGGCCTCGAGCCGGGGGCGGTCGCCACGCTGCGCGAACGCACGATCGCCGTCGGCGAGGAGCGCGTCCAGCCGCTCCGGGGCGGCGTCGCGCGCGTCGGGCGCGGGCGCGGTCTCGGCCGGGCGGCGGCACCCGGGCGAGGAGAGCACGGCGAACGCCGAGACGACGAGCGGGAGCGCGGCGCGCACGTCAGGAGCCTCTCGCCTGGGCCGCGGCGATCAGCGGCGCTTCTTCTTGCCCGACGGCTTCTTCGCCGGGTGGCGGGCGCGAGCGCGGGACGCGTTCTCCTTGTGCGCGGCGCGCTTCGCGGGGCGGGGCCGCGCCTTCGCCTTCGCCTGCTTCGCCGCGGGGCGCGCCCGCGCGGCCGGTTTCGCGGGCTTCGCTGGCTTGGCGGTCTTGGCGGGCTTCGCCGCCGCCGCCGCCGCCGGCGCGGCGTCGGGCGCGCCGGCTGGGGTGACGGGGCGGCGGGACCCGGTTGCCGCCCAGGCGGCGGCGCGAGCGGGCGCGGCGGCGCGAGGGTGCGGCTCACCGGCGCCGCCGGGCGCGACGGCATGGCCCGGGACAGCTTCGCGAGCCGCGCCTCCTCCTCCTCCCGGGTCACCACGAGGGGCCCCTGGCCCTGCCGCTGCCGCGCCTCGTCGTCTGCGCTGTAGTAGAGCTGGAACGTCGCCGTTCCCTTCACCGCGAGCTCGCCTCGCTGGTTCTCGGCCCACAGCTCGAGGTCCATCGAGTAGCGGCCTCCCGCCTCGAACCGCCGCTCCACGACGCGCCCGCGCGCGGTGAGGACGTCGCCCGGCCAGATGATCTTCACGAAGCGCGCCTGGAACTTGCGCAGCCGCGCGCCGCGCACCCACTCGACGGCGAGCTCGCCGAGGAACCCCATCGCGATCATCCCCGGCGCGAGGGCGCTCGGGAAGCCGGCGTTCCTCGCGTGGGGCTCGTCGATGTAGAGCGGGTTCCAGTCCTGCGCCGCCGCGACGTAGCGCGCGATCTGCAGCCGATCGACGGGCGGCTTCACGAGCGGAGGCAGCTCGTCCCCCACCTTCACCGCCTCGAAGTAGAGCTGCCGTGCGGTCAGCATCCGGAGGTCCCTTTCAGCCGCGGCGGAGGATGAGCATCGCCCGCGTGCGGAAGACCAGCTCGTTCTTGTCGTCGCGCCCCTCGTCCTCGATGACGAGGACGTCCATCGGGCCGCTCGCCCCGGCGCGCTCCTGCACGTCGGCCACCTTGCTCGTGACGGTGAGCCGGTCGCCCGCCACGATCGGGCGGGCGTACTCGAACGCCTGCTCGCCCTGGAGGATGTTGCGGGTGCCGAGGTCGAGCGAGTGACGGAACCGCTCGTTCGAGGCGAGCGCGTACGCGAACGTCGGCGGCGCGACGAGCGAGGGATAGCCGGCGGCGCGCGCGGCCGCCTCGTCGACGTAGATCGCGTTCGGGTCGCCGAGCGCCTCGGCGAAGCGCCGGATCGCGTTCTTCTCCACCTCGTGGACGACGGGCTCGCTCTCCCGTCCGATGAGGCTCCTGTCGAGCATCGCGTCTCTCCTCAGCGTCCCGCGGGAAGATCGAGCACGCTCACGAGCCCCCGGAGCTCGAGCAGCGCGGGCACCGCGTTCACGACGGCGTTCGCCGTGGCGGCGTCGCCCGGGATGCCACCCGGGATGAGGAGCCGCACCGGCGGGTCCGCGTCGAGCACGAGCTCGTCCCGTGGGTCCTGCGCGCCCACCGCGATGGTGAGCTCGAGCTTCACCACCTCGCGGCCGGCCGCGAAGACGCTCGCCTGGTGGTGGATCCCCGCGACCTGGCCCTTCTTCAGCGCAGCCGCGGGGGCGTCCTCCTCCGCGATGAGCGGCACGATCTCCTCGTCCACCTCGTACTCGTCCACCCCGACGCACGCCTCGGCGATCATCGCCGCCGACTCGGCGAGCCCGAGGTGGCCGATCTCGCCGCGCTCGGCCGCCTCGTGGAACGCCTCCTCGGAGAGCCCGGTCCCCACCTTCCGCTGCAGCGCGGCGCGGCGGCTCGAGACGTCCACGACGCGCACGCCGTGGACGTGGCGCACGATGCCCGTCACCTGCGCGAGCGTCGCGGGGAGCCGGTCGAGGACGAACCCGGGGTTCACGCCGGTCCCGAGCACCGCGACGTTCCTCTCGTGGCAGAGCCGGTCGAGCGCGGCCGCCTCCTCCTCGTGCTCGAGCCACGGCCAGGAGAGCTCCTCGCACGTGGAGACGACGTGGAGCCCGGCGCGGACCGCCTCCTCGAGCTGGGGGAGCACCGTCTCGAAGCGGCTCTGCGTCGCCTGCAGGACGACGCCCCCCTTCGCTGCCGCGGCGACCTCGGAGAGCTTGCGAGCCACCGTGACGTCGGGCGCCGCGACGCCGAGGACATCCGAGAGCGAGCGCCCGGCGCGCGACGGGTCGGGATCGACCGCGCCCACGATTCTCAGATCGGGGCGCACGACCACCGCCCTGGCGATCGCCTGCCCGATCTCACCGAGCCCCATGAGCAGCACCGGAATGCCGCCCTGGGTCACGCGCCGCTCCGGAGGAGCCACGATACCCCCGATCCACGGGATCTCCGCAGATTCACAAGCCTTTATATGTCACGGGGCGAACGGCTCACAAGAGAAGAAAGCCGGAAGGGGGTCTCCGGCGCATGCGCGCCGAGGCGTGCCGTCGACCTCGACGCGGTGCGTCAAGCTCCCGTAGCGACAGGCGTTTTCGACTCCCCGGGGGCCCTCAGGACCCGACGAGCTGGTCGAGGTATTCGCGCACGGCGGGCTGATCCCAGTCGCGGGGTCCCACGACGTAGCCGACGAGCCGGCCCGTCTTGTCGACGATGTACGTCTCCGGGAACTTGATGTCAGGACAGAAGCCGCGGGCCGAGCAGTAGTAGGCGCGGGCGGACGCCTGCGTGGTGTCGAGCACCACCGCGAGCTCTCCGGGCATGCCGGCGAACGGCGGCGCGGCGAAGTAATCCTTCACTTCCTTCCAGGACTCGTCCACCGAGACCGCGACCATCTTGAACTTGCCGGGGTGCCTGCGGGCGAGCTCCTGCCCGAGGCGGACCATCGACGGCATCTCGTCGCGGCACGGCGGGCACCACGTCGCCCAGAAGTTCACGAAGACCACCTGCCCGCGCAGCTCCGCGAGCGAGAGCCGGGAGCCGTCCGGCGCCGCGAGCTCGAACGGCGGCGCGGGGACGTTCGCACGCTCCACCCCGAACCGCCGCGCCGGATCGACCCGGACGACGTTCGGGCGGGTGAGGAGCACGTCGTAGACGAAGTAGGAGACGGCGGCGAGCGCGGCGACGAGCGCGACCGCGATGGCGATCTTCCCGCTGCGGTTCATGGCCCGCCTTGTTTACACGACCCCGCCGCTTGCCGCCACCGGTGCGGGCGCGCGAGACTCCACCCCGATGCGCGGCCTCATGGGCAGCTTCGGGGTGCTCCCGCTCGCGGACGTCGTCGAGCTGCTCGCCCGCCGCAAGGCGACCGGCGCGCTCACCTGCGAGCGGGGCACCGTCCGGAAGACGGTCCACCTGCGCGAGGGCAGGGCCGTCGGCGCGTCCTCGAACGATCCACGCGAGTACCTCGGGCAGTTCCTCGTGAACTTCGGGCACGTGACCGAGGAGCAGCTCGACGCAGGCGTTCCGCACGCAGGAGGAGACGAAGGTCCGGCTCGGCAAGGTGCTCATCATGAGCGGGCTCGTGCCGCGCGAGACGCTCCGCGACGTCCTCGCCATCAAGATCCGCGAGACGCTCCTCGACGTCTTCCTGTGGGAGGCGGGGGTCTTCTCGTTCGACGACGAGCCGCCTCCCGCCGTGGACGAGGACGACGCGCAGCTCCCGCTCGGCGAGCTCGCGCGCGAGGCGGAGTTCCGCGCCACCGCGTGGAGCGCGTTCCGCGGCGAGTTCCCGACCGGGGCCGCGGCGCTCGACGTCGACGAGGCGAAGGTCCCCGCCACGCTCGCCGCGGGCACCGTCGACGGGCGCGTCCTCGCGCTCGCCCGCGACGGCAAGACCATCGACGAGATCGGCCTCGCCCTCCACGCCACCGACTTCCACCTGTACCAGCGGCTCTACGCGCTCGCGCGCCAGGGGCTCGTCCGCGCCTCGGCCCTGGCGGCGACCGCGGCCGCCTCCGAGACCGTGGTGGCGGCGGACCTCATCGACCGCGCCCGCGGCCTCCTCGCGGACGGCCGGCCCGGGGACGCCGAGCTCGTGGCGGCGAAGGCGGTCGAGCTCGCGCCGGGGTCCGACGCGGCCCGCTCGGTGCTCTTCGAGGTGGAGCGCGTCCTCGGAGCGCGACTCCGCGCGACGCTGCTCGAGCCGCCGCGCACGCCCCGGCTGCGCGTGCCCCTCGCCGAGATCGGGACGCTCCGGCTCTCGGCGCCGGAGAAGTATCTCCTGTCGCGCTGCGACGGGCGGCGCGACGTGCACGCCCTCGTGGCGATGGCGCCGCTCCGGGAGCTCGACGTGCTGAAGGCGGTCCGGCGCTTCGCCGACGCGGAGCTCGTCGACCTCGGCTGACGGTCGTGAAGAGGGCCGAGCGAGCGGCGTTCGACACGCACCGCGAACGGTGCGACGGGTCAGCGCACCGCGGCGGTGTGGACCGCGCCGCCGCCGCCGTGCGCGAGGCGCCCCGCGAAGAACGCCTCGAGGGCCTCCTTCGCCACCGTCGGCGCGCGCGCGTGCCAGAGCCGGTCGTTCACGATCACCGTCGCGACGGCGACCTCCGGGTTCTCGGCCGGCGCATACCCGACGAACCACGAGTAGTCGCGGTACGGACGGACGTCGGCGAGCGAGCCCGTCTTCCCTGCGACCCGTACGCCCCGGAGCGGTGCGGCGACGCGGCTGAAGACGCGGCGCGCGGTTCCCGCCGCGACCGTCTCGCGCATCATCTCCCCGAGCCGCGCGGCGACCTGCTCGTCCACCACCCGCCACGGCGTCGGCGGGTCGGGGTTCGCCACGCCGGAGACGTCCTCCACCAGCACCGGCGGCACGTAGACGCCGCCGTTCGCGACGATGGCGGCGAGCAGCGCCGCGTGCAGCGGGGAGAGGCGCACCGAGCCGAAGCCCGCGGCGGTGCTGGCGGCGTCGAACGGCTCGTCCGGGACCTCGGCCGTCGAGACCTGGACCGGGCGCGAGAACGCGATCGGGACGTTGAAGAGGAACCGCTCCGCCGCCGCGCGCAGCGTCGCCGGATCGAGATCGCGATCCGCGAGCTTCGCGAAGACCACGTTCGTCGAGTGCCCGAACGCGGACGTGAGGGACGAGCAGCGGTGATCGCGCCGCGGATCGTCGCGCAGGAGCTTCGGGTCGAGCCGGCGCTTCCCGCCGTGCCAGCAGACCTCGCCGTCCGCCGACGCGCCCTTCTCGAGGAGCGCCGCCGCGGTGACGATCTTGAAGATGCTCGCCGCGGGGGCCATCGCCGCGAGCGCGAGGCCACGGCGCTCGGGCTCGGCGACCGAGTGCTCCGCGAGCGCGAGGACGCGCCCCGTGCGCGGCTCGAGCAGGACGGTCGCGCCCCACGGGACCCGGTACGTCGCGAGCGAGCGCTCGAGCCGATCCTGCAGCCGCGGATCGATCGTCAGCGTGGCCCGGCCGCCGCCGAGCGGCGCGACGAAGCGGCCGACGGCCGGATCGAGGCGGGCGTCCCCGAGCGGGAACGTCGCCGCGCGCGGCGCCTCGAGGGGGACGGCGTTCGGGGCGCGGGCGGGCGGCGTGGCGGCTTCCGCCGGCACCCCCTCCGCCGCCGCACCCGACGGGGCCTGCGCGTCACCCGCGCGCGGGCCGACGACGCCCATGACGAGCAGCGCGATCACCAGCAGGGCGAGGGCAGAGGGTCGGGACGGGTTCATCGACGGGACGGGGACGCCGCGAGTGTGCCCGAAGCGCGCCGGCTGGTCAAAATACGGCGCCCCGCGGAGGCGGACAGCCTCTCCGCGGGGCACCGCTACTTCTGCGCGCACCGAGTGGGTGCGCGATCGCCGGCGTCGCTAGGCGCGGGCGCGGGCGCCGGCGCGGCGCGCGTTCGCGAGCTTCGCCGGACCGCGCACCTCCCCGTTCACCCGTGAGCGCTTCGTCCCGCGAGAGGGCCTCACCTTCGCCTTCACCTTCATCTTCGGCTTCGCCGCCGCCTCGCGCAGCGCAGCCTGGGCCGCCGCGAGCCGTGCGATGGGGAGCCGGTACGGCGAGCAGGAGACGTAGTCGAGCCCGAGCTCGTGGCAGAACGCGACCGACGACGGATCGCCGCCGTGCTCGCCGCAGATGCCGAGCTTCAGCCCGGGACGTGCGCCGCGGCCCGCCGCGACCGCGATCTTCATGAGCGCGCCGACCCCCTCCCGGTCGAGCGAGACGAACGGGTCCACCGGGTAGATGTCCTTCTGGAGGTAGGTCTTGAGCACCGGGCCGGTGTCGTCGCGAGAGAGCCCGAAGGTCGTCTGCGTGAGGTCGTTCGTGCCGAACGAGAAGAACTCGGCGGTGTGCGCGATCCGGCCCGCGGTGAGCGCACCGCGCGGGACCTCGATCATCGTCCCGACGAGGTAGCGCACCTTCTTGCCGCGCTCGGCGAACACCTCCTCCGCGACGCGGCGGACGACCGCCGCCTGGTCCTCGAGCTCCTTGTGCGCCCCGACGAGCGGGATCATCACCTCCGGCTCGACGCGCGCGCCCGCCTCCGAGGCGTCGATCGCTGCCTCGAAGATCGCGCGCGCCTGCATCTCCGTGATCTCCGGGTAGGAGATGCCGAGCCGGCAGCCGCGGTGCCCGAGCATCGGGTTCGACTCGGCGAGCTCGTTCACGCGCTCGCGGATCCACTCGACCGTCTTCCCGGTCGCGCGCGCGAGCTCGGCGAGCCCTGCCTCGTCGTGCGGCAGGAACTCGTGGAGGGGCGGGTCGAGGGTGCGGATCGTGACGGGGCGCCCCGCCATCGCGACGAAGAGCCCCCGGAAGTCCTCGCGCTGCACCGGCAGGAGCTTCGCGAGGGCGCGCCGCCGGTCCTCCTCCGTCTCGGCCACGATCATCTCCCGCATCGGGCCGATCTTCCCCTCGCCGAAGAACATGTGCTCGGTGCGGCACAGGCCGATGCCCTGCGCGCCGAAGGCGACCGCCGTCGTCGCCTGGTCCGGCTGGTCCGCGTTCGCGCGGACCTTCAGGCGACGGGCGCGGTCCGCCCAGGACAGGAGCTTCGAGAACCCCTGGTAGACGGGGGCGCTCTTCGGATCGCGCGACCGCTCGACGAGCACCTCGACCACCTCGGACGGCCGGGTCTCGAGCTTGCCCTCGAGGACCTCGCCGGCGGTCCCGTCGATCGAGATCCACTCGCCCTCGCCGAAGCTCCGCTCGCCGCCCGCGGGCGTCGGGACGATCATCCGCCGCGCGTGGTAGTCGAAGCGGAGCGCCTCGCAGCCGACGATCGCGACCTTGCCCATCTGCCGCGCGACGAGCGCCGCGTGGGAGGTCATGCCACCGAAGGCGGTGAGGAACCCCTCCGCCGCGGCCATCCCGCGGATGTCCTCCGGGGAGGTCTCGTGCCGCGCGAGGAGCACCGTCTCTCCGCGGGCGCGCCACGCCTCCGCGTCCTCGGCGAAGAAGACGAGCCGGCCGCTCGCCGCGCCCGGGCCGGCGGGCAGCCCCCGCGCGAGGAGCTTGCCGGCCTTCACCGCGGCGGCCTTCCGGTCGCCGTCGAACACCGGCCGGAGCAGGTGGTTCAGCGCCTCGGGATCGACGCGCAGCACCGCCTCGTCGCGGGTGATGAACTTCGCCTCCGCCATCTCGACCGCGATCCGCACCGCCGCGAGGCCGGTCCGCTTCCCGGTCCGGGTCTGGAGCACGTAGAGCTTGCCGCGCTCGATCGTGAACTCGATGTCCTGCATGTCCCGGTTGTGGCGCTCGAGGCGGGCGCGGACCTCCTCGAGCTGGCTCGCGAGGTCGGGCCAGCGCGCCGCGAGCTCCGAGATCTTCTGTGGCGTGCGGATCCCGGCCACGACGTCCTCGCCCTGCGCGTTCACGAGGAACTCGCCGTAGAACTCGTCCGCGCCGTTCGCCGGGTTGCGCGTGAAGGCGACGCCGGTGCCGGAGTCATCCCCCATGTTCCCGAACACCATCGACTGCACGGTGACCGCGGTGCCCCACTCGGCGGGGATGCCGTTCATGCGGCGGTAGGCGATGGCCCGGTCGTTCTCCCAGGAGCGGAACACCGCCGCCACCGCGGCGCGCAGCTGCTCCATGGGATCGTCCGGGAAGCCGGTCCCCTTCCTCCGCTGGATCTCCGCCTTGAACTCGCGGACGAGCTCCTGCAGCGCCTCGACCGGCAGGTCCGCGTCGAAGCGGACGCCGCGCGCGAGCTTCTTCTCGTCGAGGATGACCTCGAACGGATCGCGGTCCTCCTTCCGCTCGGGCTTCATCCCGAGCACGACGTCGCCGAACATCGCGACGAAGCGCCGGTAGCTGTCCCAGGCGAAGCGCGGGTTCTGCGAGCGCGCGGCGAGCCCGGCGACGGTCGTGTCGTTCAGTCCGAGGTTCAGGACCGTGTCCATCATCCCGGGCATCGAGACGCGCGCGCCGGAGCGGACGGAGACGAGGAGCGGGTTCTCGGGATCGCCGAACCCCTTGCCGGTGAGGGCCTCGACCTTCTTCAGCGCGGCGCGCAGCTCGGCCTCGAGCGCGCGCGGGAGCTTCTTGCCGGTCCGGTAGTACTCGCTGCAGACGTCGGTCGTGATCGTGAACCCGGGCGGGACGGGGATGCCGATGTTCGACATCTCGGCCAGCCCTGCGCCCTTCCCTCCGAGCACTTCCTTCAGGTCCTTGTTGCCCTCGGCCTTACCGCCGCCGAAGGCGAAGATGCGCTTCTGGGGCATCCTTCACCTCGCGTGGGTTTGCAGATTTTTGGTCTGCGGCGCTTGGCTCGCAGCCGGGGGAGCGTAGGTGTAGCAGAACGTGCACCTCGATCGCAGCCCGGGGAATGTGGCGGATCGCCGGCACGCGCCGTCGCGTTGACCCGCGTCAACGCGGGGGGGCAAGCACGGTGCGCTCCACCGCACGAGACCCCCGCCGATGGGGGGGGGGCGGTCGAGCGCGAGGCCCGCTGGCTCGAGAGCGAGCGTAGCGAGCGCGCGTACCCGTCACGATCGCCGGCTGTCGCCGAACCGGCGGGGACAGCTCATCTTTGAGACGTGGAGACGACGGCGCGAAGCACGCAGACCGGACAGAGGGGCGACGTCCTGTCGGCAGGCTGCGCGGCGGGGCTCCTCGCGGCGGTCGCGATGATCCTCTTCATGGCGGCCGTGGGAGCGTGGGACGGCGGGGACGCGCTCGGACCGTTGCGCGCGGTGGGCACGACGTTCCGCGGGCAGGAGGCGCTCGCGGGCGGCGCGGGGACGATCGCGTGGGGGGTGCTGCTCCACCTCGTGGTCGGCGCGGTGCTCGGGACCGCGTTCGCGGCGATCGTCCCGTCGGACATGCCGCTCCACTCGTCGGTCGTGCTCGGCGCGGGCTGCGCCGTCGTCGTGATGTCGTTCGCGATCCCGGTCGTCGTCCCGAGGTTGAGCCCGGTGCTCGCCGACCAGATGCCCGTGCACGGCGGCGCGTGGGTGATCGCGCACGCCCTGTTCGGCGCGGTGGCGGGGCTCGGACCCGCCCTCCGCGGCCGCGTCGGCGCAGGTCGGCGCGCGCGGAGACGCGACGCGCCCGTACTCCGACCCCGCACGTCTTAGTAGCGGGGGGACACTCGGGCTGCGCCCTCGCGCCCCCCCGAGCCCCCCGCTCGCTACGGGGCAGCCTCATCCGGCTGCCCCTGCGCTCGCCAGGCTCAGGCTCAGGCCTGCGCCCTCGCGCCCCCCCGAGCCCCCCGCTCGCTCTGGGGCAGCCTCATCCGGCTGCCCCTGCGGCCGTAATAGCGGGGGGACACTCGGCCCTCGACAAGCCAGGGCCTCGCGCCCCACCCCGCTCGCTCTGGGGCAGCCTCATCCGGCTGCCCCGCGCTCGCCACGCGGCAAGGCGGCGCCGACTCAGACCCGCATCGCCTCGATCTTGGCCTCGTCGGGCTCGGGCGCGACCGCGTAGGTCTCGACGACCTCGCCCTCTCGCCACTCGACCTCCACCGTCGGGAGGTCCTTTCCCTTGCCGTAGCGCGCGACGATCGCGGCGGCGAGCCGCCGCTCCTCCCACGTCGGCACGCCCTCGACGACCGCGACCGGCCCGAGCACGCCCTTGACCTCCACGCGGGCGCGCCCCGCCACGTGGTGCTCGAGCAGGGCGTTCTCGACCTCGTTCCGCCCGATGACGAGCTTCGCGCGCGGGGAGAGCCGGAAGTGGCGCCCGGTCGAGAGGAGGACGATGTCGTCCTGGACGAGGACCCGCTCCCCTCCCGCCGCCTCGCGGGAGTCGAGCACGTCGAAGAACTTCCGCGCGAAGCTCTCGTCGGTGAGGTAGCAGCAGCCACCCGCGGGCTGCGGGAAGTCGGTGATCCCGAGGTCGCGCGCGAGCTCCAGCTGGCGCTGGCGCGAGCGGCCGCTGATCCCCTCGAGCCGCTGCCGGTCCACGATCCCCTCCTGCTCGGCGATGGTGGGGGCGAGGAGCTTCGCCGAGAGCGGCCGCAAGAGCCGCCCCTCGAGCCCGCTCTGGCACTCCACGGTCCGCATCGTGTCGCGCCGCTGACTCTTCGGCCGCTGACCGAGGACCTCGCCCGTGAAGACGAAGTCCGCCCCCTCGGCGTCCATGATCTCCTTCGCCTTGCGCATCATGAAGATGCGGCAGTCGACGCACGGGTTCGCGTTCGCGCCGTACCCGTAGCGGGGGTGGACGAGCATGTCGAGGTAGCCCGCCCCCGAGATGTCCACGTACTCGATCTCGACCTCGAGGTCGGCCGCCGCACGGAGCGCCTCGTTGCGCGGGACGGTCCCGTCGGCGCGGCCCCCCTTCCGGCGCTGCGTCTCGGTGATGCAGAAGCCGGTGTAGAAGTTGATCGCCTTCACCGCGATCCCCTGCCGCCGGACGAGCGCGAGCGCGAGCGTGGAGTCGAGCCCGCCCGAGATCATCGCGATCGCCTTGCCCGCCCTGGCCGTCACGTCCCCGCCTTCCTCACGAAGCTCTTCCAGCCCGGCCCGTCCTTGAACGTGCCGAGGTGCTCGTTGCGCGTCGCCTTGCACCACATCGGCATGTCGATCGCGATCCCCGGATCGGTCGCGATGACGAGCAGCACCGCGCCCGCGTCGAGCCTCTTCACCGCCTTCGCCGCCTCGACGATCGGAAACGGGCAGAGGCGGCCGGAGGTGTCGATGGTCCGCGCGGGTGTGGGCATGTCGGCCTGCGTCACGCGCACTCGTTTAGCCCCTCCGGTCGGGCGGGGCAACGGCGCCCCCGCCCCCGGCGACTCCTTGCCCGCTCCGGGGGCGGGCGCTACGCTCCGGCGCGATGCGTCACCTCGCCCTCGCCCTCGTCGCGCTCGTTCCACTCACCGCGTCCGCCCAGGAAGGCGCGCTCGCCGGGACGCCCACCGGCCTCACGGCCACCGTGTCGCTCGGCGGGGGAGGCGAGCTCGGCCTCGAGGCCGGCAAGGCGGGCGTGTTCGAGCTCGAGGCGGCGGTCGGGTACGAGATCCCGGGCACCGGGATCCGGCCGGAGCTCGCCGCCGCCCTCGGCCTCGCGCCGGACAGCCACGTGGCGCTCCGACCCGGCGTGCGGATCGCGCTGCCCGGGTACCCCATCCAGCTCCGCGCCGCGCTCGACGCCGCGAACCCGCGCAACGGCGACTTCGGCTGGCGCTGGCTCCTCGTCGGCGTCGCCGGCGAGCTGCGCTTCACGAGCGTGCTCGGGCTGTACGCAGAGATCGACACCGGCGCGAAGCTCTCGTCGCGCGCCGGGCTGCCGCTCCTCGTCCGCGCGGGGGCGTCCTTCCGCTTCTGACGACGCGATGGCCCGCCATCGCACGCACGCCGCGCGCTCGCGGCGGACCTTCCGGAGACCCATGAGACTCCTCGCCTCGATCCTTGCCGTCGCGCTCGCGGCAGCCGCCGGAGCCCAGGAAGTCCTGCCGCCGCCACCGCCGCCGCCGTCGAACGAGCCGACCTCGCTGCCGCCGCCGCCCGCGCCGGGCGAGACGGGGACGGGCGAGCGGAGCTCGGGCGGGAGCCGGTCGCGCATCGGCGCGGGGATCCCGAAGCGGGCCGGCACCATCGGCGAGGCCCCCGTCGCCCCGGCGGGCTCCCAGGCGGCGCCGCTCCACCCCGACGAGGCCTACTCGCACTGGCGCTACGCGCTCGCGACCGGGGTCCTCGGGAAGTTCGGCGGCATGCAGCTCACGAACGCGCGCGAGAACCCGGGCGTCCTCCTCTACTTCGGCGTGCAGGCGGACGGCCTCTGGACCGAGGGCTACGGCCAGGCGGCGCGCTTCCGGGCGCGGCTCTTCACCGGAGGTGAGACCGAGATCTACATCCCTTCGGACGGGGACGTGGAGGCCGCCTACATGATCGGACGGCGCGAGTTCCGCTTCGTCGTCGGCCGCTTCGAGCTCGGCCGCTACCCCGCCCTCGCGATCGAGGCGCTCGCGCAGCTCGGGACGCTGCCGTGCTTCGAGGGGTCGCTCTCGCTCGCGTCGGACACGATGCGGCTCTACTACTTCGTCTCGCCCATCGAAGGGGCGTGGGTCTACTACTACGGCGGCGCGCACATCCAGCACAGCGCCGCGGTCGCCACCGAGTCGGACCGGCCCAGCGCAGCGACGGCGGCGCGGCTGCGCTACACCGTGCTCCTCCCGCCGTCGGTGCTGCTGTCCCTGCAGGGCGACTTCGTCAAGATGTGGTCCAAGCCGGACCTGCTCATCGCCGCCGAGGGGAGCCTCGGGTACCAGGTGCTCCAGCAGTCGGCGGTCTTCAACGTGGCCGTGCGCTGGAACAACTTCACCCGCCGCGGGAAGGGCGCCGACGTCTCGGAGAGCGACTCCGAGGTGATGCTGCTCGGGATCGCGAGCCTCGTCTTCTGACCGACTCCGCCGCGGCACCGGCGGCGAGCGCCCGCCTGCCCGGCGGGCCCGGCTGCGCCTTGTCGGGACCCGGCGCTTCCTGCTAAATGCCCTGGATCCCGAATTAGAGGAGTATTCGCGCCATGAAGCAGGTCAGCTGGTTGCTCGCGCTCGTCGTCGGGTTCGCGGTCGGTTGGATCGCGAACGGTGCCACGTCGAACCGCCCTGGCGCGCGCCCGCCGCCTACCGCCGCGGTCCAGGCGCCGCGGCCGACCCGCCCGACCGAGGACCCGCGCGCGGTGTACCGCGTCCCGGTGGACGACTCGCCGGTGAAGGGCCCGGCGGACGCCCTCGTCACGATCGTCGAGTCCTCCGACTTCGAGTGCCCCTTCTGCAAGCGCGTCGGCCCCACGCTGAAGCAGGTCGAGGAGGCGTACCGCGGCAAGGTCCGCTTCGTCTTCAAGCACAACCCGCTCCCGTTCCACGCGCGCGCGCTGCCGGCGGCGATCGCGACCGAGGAGGCGCGCGCGCAGGGCGGCGACGCGAAGTTCTGGGCGATGCACGACGCGCTCTTCGGCGCGGCGACGCTCGACGAGCCCGCCATCCTCCAGGCCGCGAAGGACGCGGGCCTCGACGCCGCGAAGATGAAGGACGCGCTCGGGTCCGCCCGCCACAAGGCGCGGATCGAGCGAGACCAGAAGGTCGTCCAGGCGGTCGGCGCGAGCGGGACGCCGTCGTTCTTCGTGAACGGCCGCAAGCTCACCGGGGCGCAGCCCTTCCCGGCGTTCCAGGCGCTCATCGACGAGGAGCTCCGCAAGGCGGAGGAGCTCGTCCGCGGCGGCACGCCCGCGAGCCAGGTCTACGCGAAGATCATGGAGCGCGCCGCGAGCGCGACCGTGTACGCGCCCGGCACGGCGCCGGGCGCGCTGCCGGCCGAGGCCGCCCCGCAGCAGCCCGCGGCGCCTCCGGCGTCGCTCTACCGCGAGGTGCCCGTCCGTGCCGACGATCCGGCCCGCGGCCCCGCCGACGCGAAGCTGACGGTCGTCCTCTTCTCCGACTTCCAGTGCCCGTTCTGCGGCCGCGTCGAGCCGTCGCTCGCGCAGCTCGAGCAGGCGTTCCCGGGGCAGGTCCGCATCGTGTGGAAGCACCAGCCGCTGCCGATGCACCCGCAGGCCATTCCCGCCGTCGCTCGCCGCCGAGGCGGCGCGCGAGCAGGGCAAGTTCTGGCCGATGCACGCGAAGCTCTTCTCGAACCAGCAGGCGCTGTCCCCGGCGGTCTTCTCCGGCTACGCGAAGGAGCTCGGGCTCGACACGCGCCGGTTCGAGCAGGCGATCGCGGCGCGCCGCGGCGAGGCCCGGATCCTCGAGGACCAGAAGCTCGGCGGCCAGGTGGGCGCGAACGGCACGCCGACGATGTTCTTCAACTGCCGCCAGGTCGTCGGCGCGCAGCCGTTCGAGCGGCTCCGCGCGGTCGCCGAAGAGGAGCTGAAGAGCGCGGACCGGCTCCTCGCCGGACAGAAGCCCGGCCCCGGCTTCTACGACCGGGTCTGCAAGGCGAACCTCGCCGCCGCGCCCGCGCCCGTCGCGCCGTCGGTCATCCCCGCCGCCGTCGCGCCCGCACAGGTCGGCGCGATCGACCTCCGCCCCGACGACCCGGTGCGCGGCAATCCCCGCGCGCCGGTGACGGTCGTCGTGTTCTCCGACTTCCAGTGCCCGTTCTGCGCCCGCGTCGGCCCGACGCTCGACGAGGTGCAGCGCGCCTACGGCGACAAGGTGCGGATCGCCTGGAAGCACCAGCCGCTGCCGTTCCACCCGAACGCCCTCCCCGCCGCGAAGGCGGCGGAGGCGGCCCGCGAGCAGGGGAAGTTCTGGCAGATGCACGACCGGCTCTTCGCCTCGCAGCGCGAGCTCGCGCCGGACGCGTACGACCGCTTCGCCCGCGAGCTCGGCCTCGACCTGCGCCGGTTCCAGGAGTCCTCCCGCTCCGACAAGGCGCGGGTCCGCATCGAGGAGGACCAGCGTCTCGCGGCGCGCATCGGCGCCCAGGCGACCCCCACGATGTTCGTGAACGGCGAGAAGGTCGAGGGCGCGGTCCCGTTCGCGACCCTCAAGGCCGTCATCGACCGCAAGCTCGCGCGCTGAGGGACTTCGGAGCGGGGGGACACTCGCTCCGCCTTCGCGGAGCTCGCGCCCCCCCGAGCCCCCCGCTCGCTGGTCGCCCGCGGGAAGCCGCCTCCGGGGGCCCCCGAGGCCGGGGCAGCCTCAGCCGGCTGCCCCTGCGCTCGCCATCAGTCCGCCGCGTCCTCGCCCCGGAACCACGCCGCCCCCCGCGCCGCCGCGAGCGCGCCCGGGCCGCCCCCGTCCCCGCACAGCTCCCACACGACCACGTCGCCGAGCCCCTTGAAGGCGGCGACGCCCGCGCGGCGGAACAGCTCGGCGACTCGCCCGTCCGGGTGAAAGCAGGCGACGAGCGCGAGCCGTTCCTCGCCGTAGAAGAACCGGGCACGGAGGGCCTCGGGGATCCGCTCGGGGTCGAGCGCGATGCGGCGCACCTCGCGCGCGCGCCCCACCTCGGCGACGAACGCGACGAGCGCCTCCTCCGAGACCGCCGCCCCGCAGTTGTAGACGTCGCCGGCGCGCTCGCCCGCCCGCGCCGCCGCCTCGATCGCGTCGCGCACGGGAGCCGCGAGCGCGCGCATCGCGCTGGTCCCGTCGCCGGCACGGAAGAGCCGGACCGCGTGGTCCTCCGCCTCGGGCAGGATGGACACGTGCATCGGTTGTCCGACGAACACCGACCAGGCGTGCTCGACGACGGGATCGCGGCGGCGGCCCCGCTCCCTCGCGAGCGCCGCGTCGGCGCGGAGCCGGGCGGCGGGGGCGCGCGCGGTGCCGCGCGCGGACTCGTTGATCTTGTCGGCGATGGCGACGCGGTTCCGCCCGAACACCTCGTCCTCGATGACGACGACGACCGGCGCCTGGCCGAACGAGACGAACACGCCCGCCTCCAGGACCTCCCCCTTCGCGCGGGCGAGCGCCCGCTCGCGCTCGACCTCGAGCCGCACCTCCTCGGCGTGCGCCCGGACCGCGATCGCAGCGGTGGCCGCGTGCTGCGGCGTCCCGGGCGTCGCGCTCGCGAGCGCGGCGTCGTGCGCCGCGCGCGCATCGCGCGCCCGCTGGAGCGCGCCGGCGAGCTGCGCCTCGATCGCGGCGATCTGGCGCGCGACCACGTCCGACGAGATCTCTCGCGCGAGCCGCGCCGAGTAGGCGGTCAGCTCGGCCCGGGTCGCCTTCGCGAGCGCCACCATCTCGTCCACCCGCCCGCTGAAGCTGATCGCGTCGCCGACGAGGTTGTTCAGGAGCACGCCGCCCCGGTCGGCGAGGTGCTGCATCCCGCCGAAGTGCTCCTTCGCCGCGACGAGGATCGGGACGTAGAACTCGTTGCGCAGGAACTCGGCCATCGACGCCTGGCCGAGCAGCGACGTACGCCGGGTGAAGTCCTTCACGTCCGCGAAGAGATGGCCCGCAGGTCGATCCTCGGCGCGGCGCAGGATCGGACCCGACCGGACCGAGAGCCGGTAGAGCCGCCCACCCTCCCACTCGAGGTCCGTCCCGCCCTCCGCCTCCCGCCCGGTCCGGAACGAGAGGGCTCGCCGCGCCGGCGCCGCGAGCCGGTCCACCGCGAGATCGGCGAGGAGCGCCGCCGCCGCGCTGGCGTACTCCGCGCGCGCGGCGGCGCGGTCGAGCCCCACCGCCCGTGCCGGGTCGGTGGAACGCCACGCCGACACGACCTGCGCTGCCGGGTCGAGGAGCCCGCGCCCGCCGCCTCCCCGTGCGCCCGCGAGCTGCCCGGCGAGCTCCCGCCGCGTGCGGTCGTCCGCCACGGCGGCGGCGAGCGCGCCGGGCGCGCAGAGCACGACCCACAGCGCCTCGGGGACGGCTGCGCCGTCGGGGCCGTCGCCGGCGGAGATCCCCGCGGTGACGAGCTCGCGCAGCCGCGCCACCGCGATCGCCTGCTCGGCCCGGCGCGCGAGGTCGCCGTCCGCCCCGAGCGCGGCCTCGATCTCGGCCGCGACGGCGTCCGCGTCCGCACCCTGGGCGAGCCGCGCCGAGAGCTCCTCGGCGCGCGGGAGCCCCGGCGACAGATCGCAGCCGTAGAGCGTCGCCCCTCCGGCGAGCAGCGCCGCGCGCCCGCCGAGGAGCGACGGCGGCGAGAGCGCCACCTCGATCTTGAGGAGCAGCGGGTCGTCCACCCCGCGTCCGGCGTCGCGCCATGCGCGGGCGAGGCCGGTCCGGGCCGCGAGCCAGGTCGCGCCGAGCGCGGCGGTGCGCAGATACCAATCGAGCGGCGGGGGCGGCAGGAACTCCTTCAGCTCGCGCTCGACCGCGGCGGTCTCGGCGGCGAGCGCCAGCGCGACGAGGAACGGCGTCTCCTCGCGCCCGCCGGTCTCGCCCATCTCGGCGAAGGCGCGCCGGAGCAGCTCGATCCAGAGCGCCACGAGCGAGCGCCCCCGGCCGCCCTTCCCCATCCACGCCTCGACGAGCGCCGCCCGTCAGCGCGGGGTGGATCGCCGGCCCGAGCTGGACCGCCGCGCGCAGGTCCGGTCCCCCGGCGGACCCGCCGTGGTGCGCCGTGACCGGCGGCAGGCTCGCGTACTCCTCGCGGACGATGAGCCCATCGAGCGCTTCCGGCGGCACGAACGCGCGGTGGTGCGTGGACAGCAGGAGCGCGATCTCCGTCGCCGCGCCGTGGACGATGGCGCGCGCGTCGGCCGCGACCTCGAACGGGACGGCGACGTCCGCGAGCGACGTCCCGAGCGAGAACCGCAGGCGCTCGCGATCGAAGCGGAGGAACCCGCCCGCGTCGGCGCGGACCGCGGCGTGAGACCTCGAGGCGGCGTGCGGCGAGGGGCGTCGGCACTCCCCCGAAGGTACCTCACTTTCGCGGAGGGCCGCTCGCGCGGCTCCGGCTCAACGGCGCTCCTCGAGCCGGACCTTCGCGACGGAGCGCGCCCCGGCGCGCTCGACCTCCACCTCGACCTCGTCGCCGGGGCGGTGGGCGCGCAGGGCGAAGGCGAGGTCCGGCAGGCCGCCGAGCCGCGTCGTCCCGAGCCGCAGCAGCACGTCGCCGCCCGCGAGCCCCGCCCGCTCGGCCGGGCTCCCCGGCCGCACGCCCGTGAGGAGCACCCCCGGCTCCTTGCGCTCTCCGAAGTCCGGGATCGCCCCGAGGTACGCCCCGTAGCCGCGGTCGCCGCGCTCGCGCGCGGGTGGCGCGGCGGCGCGCACGACCGCGAGCCGCCCGTCGCGCTCGGCGGCCTCGCGCGCGATCCGCGCGGCGAGCTTCGCGACCGCGACGAGCCCGCCCGGGTCGATCTTGTCGACGGTGTCGCTCGGGCGGTGGTAGTCCGCGTGCGCGCCGGTGAACAGGGAGACCACCGGGACCCCCCGCGCGTAGAAGCTCGTGTGGTCCGACGGACCGTAGCCGTCGCCACCCATCGCGAGCTCGAGCGGCAGCCGCGGCTCGCGGGCGGCGAGCGCGCGCACGAGGTCGCGGAGCCCGCGCGCGGTGTCCGCCCCGTCCACGTAGACCTTTCCGCCGCGCGGCCGGCCGACCATGTCGAGGTTCACCATGAGCTGCATCGACTCGACCGCGCAGGCGGCGGGCGGGTTCTTGACGAGCTCGGCGGAGCCGAGGACGCCGAGCTCCTCCGCGCCGAACGCGGCGAGGAGGAGGGTCCGCCGCGCCGGCCCCTCGGCCGCGAGCGCCCGCGCCACGGCGAGGAGCGCGGCGACGCCGCTCGCGTTGTCGTCCGCGCCGGGATGGATCGTCCCGAGCTGCTCCGGCGCGAGCGACGCGTCGCCGCCGAGGCCGAGGTGATCGTGGTGGGCGCCGAGGACGACGCACTCCCCCGCGAGCGCGGGGTCGCGCCCCGGAAGGACCGCGACCACGTTCGCGGTGGTCGCCCGCTCGTGGCGCACCTCGACCGCGAGCCGCGCGCGCACCCCGAGCGGCCGCGGGTGGGGCCTGCCGTCGGCCTCGCCCGCCGCGGCGAGCGCGCGCGCGTCGACCCCGCCGCGCAGGAGCGCGGCCGCCGTCGTTCGGACCGCGACGAGCCCGGCGCGCGAGGAGACCTGGCCGCGCCAGGGAGGCAGGTCGTCGCCTCCCGGGTGTGCCCAGACGTCCCGGAGGCCGACGACCGCGAGGGCGCCGTGCTCCCGGGCGTTGATCGCCTTGTAGCGCCACTCGCCGTAGCGGTAGCGCCCGGGCTCGCGGAAGGGAGAGGCGGCGTCGCCCTCGCGCGGGAAGTCCTGCGCGAGGAGGACGATCTTTCCCTTCACGTCGAGCCCGGCGTAGTCGTCGTACCCGAGGTCCGGCGCGGTGATCCCGTAGCCCACGAAGACGAGCTCGCCGTCGACGGCGCCGTCGTCGCTGAACCCGAACGGCAGGAAGTCCTTCGCGAGCGCCGCCGGCGCCTCCCCCACCGAGAGCGCGTTTCGCTCGCCGAGCGTGGCGCGGTAGGGGGCGTCGAACGATTGCAGGTACGAGCCGTCGAAGGCCGGCTGCAGCCCCGCCTCCGCGAAGCGGTCCGCGATCCACGCCGCCGCGGCGGGACCACCCGGCGTCCCGATGCCGCGCCCCGTCCGGGCGGGATCGGCGAGCCACGCGACCTCCGCGCGCGCCCGCCCCGGATCGAACCCGTGCTCCGGCGCGGGGTGCGTGGCGAGCCGCGAGCCGCACGCGGCGAGGAGACGAGCGGGAGGAGGCGCGGGATCGAGCGCATGCACGTCCTACTTAACTCCTGGGAGCCTTGCGCGGGGGCGCCCGAATATGTAAGAAAATCCCTTCGCCATGCGCCGGACCCTCTTCAAGTCCAAGATCCACCGAGCCACCGTGACGCACGCCGACCTCGACTACGAGGGGTCCGTCACGATCGACGAGGACCTCCTCGAGGCCGCCGGGATCTGGGACTACGAGGCGATCCACGTCTGGAACATCACCCGCGGGACGCGGCTTCAGACGTACGCCATCCGCGGCCAGCGCGGCTCCGGAGTCATCTGCATCAACGGCGCGGCCGCGCACCTCAACAAGCCGGGCGATCTCGTCATCCTCGCGACGTTCGCCGAGTTCGAGGAGGCCGAGGCGCGCACGTACCAGCCGACGGTCGTGCTCGTCGACCGGCAGAACAAGATCGTCGCGAAGGACGCGGTCGAGGTGGCGGGCCCCGCGCGCCGGGTGGTCGCATGACGGTGTTTCTTTGGCGCCGCTGCTGACGTGCGGCCCCTCCCCGATCTCGAGACGTTCCTCTCCCTCTGCAAGCCCGGCCGCGCGGTTCCCGTGCGCGTCGAGGTCGACGCGGACACGGAGACGCCGGTCTCGGCGTTCCTGAAGCTCGCCCACGGCGCTCGCCAGGCGTTCCTGCTCGAGTCGGTCGAGGGCGGCGAGCGGAGCGCCCGCTTCTCCTTCCTCGGCGCGGGGCCGCGCAGCGCGCTGCGCTGGAAGCACGGCGACCCCGCCGACCCGATCGCCGCGATCCGCGCGTCGCTCGCGAGCCACCGCGCGGTCCGCGTCCCGGGCTGCCCCCCGTTCTCCGGCGGGCTCGTCGGGCACGTCTCCTACGACGCGGTGAAGCTGTTCGAGCCGCGCGTCCCGATCTCGAAGCCCGACGAGCTCGGGTTCCCCGACGTCCTGCTGATGGACTTCGACGAGGTGGTGGCGTTCGACAACCTGCGCCACTCGCTCCACGTCATCTGCGAGGTCCGCTGCGGGCCCGGCGACGACCCGCGCGCGCTCTACGGGCGGGCGCTGCGCCGGATCCGAGCGCGGCTGCGCGATCTCGCGCGTCCGCTCGTGGACCGCCGGCCGCGCCGCGCGGCCCGCGCGGCGGAGCTCGCACCGCGCGTCCCGAAGCGCGAGTACCTCGCGGCCGTCGAGCGCGCCAAGGCCTACATCCAGGCGGGCGATTGCCAGCAGATCGTCCTCTCGCAGCGGTTCGACGCGGAGGTCTCGGTCGCGCCGTTCGACCTCTACCGCGCGCTGCGGCGCGTGAACCCCTCGCCCTACCTGTTCTTCCTGCAGGACGGCGAGCGCGCCCTCGTCGGCTCGTCGCCCGAGACGCTCGTGAAGCTGCAGGGGGGCGAGGTGACGCTCCGGCCCATCGCGGGCACCCGCCGGCGCGGCGCCGACGCGGCCGAGGACCAGGCGCTCGAGGCGGAGCTGCGCGCCGATCCGAAGGAGAACGCGGAGCACGTGATGCTCGTGGACCTCGGCCGCAACGACGTCGGCCGGGTCTCCGAGGTCGGGTCGGTCCGCGTCACGCAGCTCAAGACGGTCGAGCGCTACTCGCACGTCATGCACCTCGTCTCCGAGGTGAAGGGGCGGCTCGCGCCCGGGCTCGGCGCCGTGGACGTCCTGCAGGCCGGGTTCCCGGCGGGGACGGTCTCGGGGTCGCCCAAGGTGCGCGCGATGGAGATCATCGACGAGCTCGAGCCCGCGCGGCGCGGACCTTACGCGGGCGCGGTCGGGTACTTCGACCGGCGCGGCGACATGGAGATGTGCATCGCCATCCGGACGCTCATGGCGCGCGGCCGGAAGATCTCCGTCCAGGCCGGCGGCGGGCTCGTGTACGACTCCGTCCCGGAGGCCGAGTACCAGGAGACCCTCAACAAGGCGCGGGCGGTCTTCACGGCGGTCGCGCAGGCCGAGTCGCGCCTCCTCGACGCGGTGGCCCGGCCGCCCATGCGGCGCCCGGCGTCCAGGTCGCGCAAGGCGCCGAGGCCGCGGCCCGCCCCGCGGGCGCCCCTCGCCGCCGGCGGAGGCCGCCGATGAAGCGCGGATCGCCCCGAGCGCAGCGGGCCGGCTCCCGGACGAGCTCGCGAGCGGCGAGCCGCGCCGTGCGGGTGCTCGTCGTCGACAACTACGACAGCTTCACCTTCAACCTCGTCCAGTACCTCGGCGAGCTCGGGGCGAAGGTCGAGGTCTTCCGGAACGACGCGATCGACGTGGCGGGGATCCGCGCCCGGAGCCCCGACGCGCTCGTCCTGTCCCCCGGCCCCTGCACGCCGGACGAGGCGGGGGTGACGCTCGAGGCGATCCGCGCACTCGCCGGCACCCTGCCGATCCTCGGCGTCTGCCTCGGCCACCAGGCGATCGGCCAGGCCTTCGGCGGCCGGGTCGTCCGCAACGCGCGCATCGTCCACGGGAAGGCGAGCCCGGTCCGCCACGGTGGCGACGGCGTGTACGCCGGCCTGCCGTCGCCGTTCGCGGCGGGGCGCTACCACTCGCTCGTCGTCGAGCGGCAAACCTTGCCCCGCGCGCTGCGCGTCACGAGCTGGACCGACGAGGGCGAGGTGATGGGGCTCCGGCACCGCACGCTCGACGTGGAGGGCGTCCAGTTCCACCCCGAGTCCATCCTGACGGTCGAGGGGAAGCGGCTCCTCGGCAACTGGCTCGCGCACGTGCGCGCGGGCCCTTCGACTCCGGGGCCGCGGGGCGGCCCCTACGCTCCGGGTGAACGGGATCGGAGGATCACGTGATCCAGCAGGCGCTGCAGAAGCTCCTCTCGTCGCAGGACCTCTCGCGGGTCGAGATGTCCGGGGTCATGACCGAGATCGCCGACGGCGACGCGACCCCCGCGCAGGTCGGGGCGTTCCTCGCGGCGCTCCGCCTCAAGGGCGAGACCGTCGACGAGATCGCCGGCGCCGCCGAGGTGATGCGCGCGCGCGTCGACCCGATCCACGTGGGGCGCGAGATCTTCGTGGACACCTGCGGCACGGGCGGCGACGGCCGGAACACGTTCAACATCTCGACCACGGCGGCGTTCGTCGTGGCGGGCGCCGGCGTCACGGTCGCGAAGCACGGGAACCGCGCCGTCTCCTCGCGCTCCGGCTCCGCGGACGTGCTCGGGGCGCTCGGCGTCAACGTCGACGCGCCGAAGGAGGTCGTCGAGCGCTGCATCGCGGAGATCGGGATCGGCTTCCTCTTCGCGCCCCGCCTCCACCCGGCCTTCAAGGCGGTCGCCGGCATCCGCCGCGAGCTCGGGGTGCGGACCGTCTTCAACCTGCTCGGACCGCTCGCGAACCCCGCCGGCGCCCGGTACCAGGTGCTCGGGGTGTACGAGCCGCGCTGGGTCCCCATCGTCGGCGGCGTGCTCGCCGCGCTCGGCGCCGTGCGCGCGTTCGTCGTCCACGGCGAGGGGCTCGACGAGATCGCCATCACCGGGATGACCCACGTGTGCGAGGTGAAGGGGCCGGTCACCGAGCGCTACGCGATCCTCCCCGAGGACATCGGGCTGCGCCGTCATCCCGAGGCGGAGATCGCGGGCGGCGACGCCGACCGGAACGCCCGCATCCTCCGCGACGTCCTCTCCGGCCAGTCCGGCGCGCCGCGCGACGCGGTCCTCGCGAACGCCTCGGCGGCGCTCGTGTGCACCGGCGCCGCGCCCGACCTCCGAGTCGGGCGTCCGCGTCGCGGCGGAGTCCATCGACCGCGGCGCCGCCTCGGAGATGCTCTCGCGGCTCGTCGCCGCGACCACCGTGCCCGCATGACCTTCCTCGCCGACATCCTCGCCCGCAAGCGCGACGAGGTCGTGGCCGCGCGCCGCGGCCACCCGGAGGCGGACCTCCGCGCGCGCGCGCGCGACCGGTCCCCGCCGCGGCCGTTCGAGGCGGCGCTCTCGCTGCCGGGCGGCCCGGCGCGGATCGTCGCCGAGGTGAAGCGCGCGAGCCCCTCCGCCGGGGCGATCCGCGCCGGGCTCGACGCTCCCGCGCAGGCGCGCGCCTACGCGGCGGCGGGCGCGGCGGCCATCTCGGTCCTGACCGACGGCCCCGGCTTCGGTGGGTCGCTCGCCGACCTCGCCGCGGTGCGGGACGCGGTGGACGTCCCGCTGCTCCGCAAGGACTTCGTCGTGGACCGCTACCAGCTCCTCGAGGCGCGCGCGCACGGCGCCGACGCGGCCCTCCTGATCGTCGCGGCCCTCGACCCGGCGACGCTCCGCGCGCTTCGCGAGGCGTGCGGCGAGCTCGGCCTCGCGGCGCTCGTCGAGGTGCACGACGAGCCGGAGCTCGAGGTGGCGCTCCGGGCGGGCGCCACGATCGTCGGGGTGAACAACCGGAACCTCAAGACGTTCGCGGTGGACCTCGCCGTCTCCGAGTCGCTCCTGCCGCGCCTCCCCCCGACCGTCCGCGGCGTCGCCGAGAGCGGCGTCCGGACCGCGGACGACGCCCGGCGGCTCCGGCGCGCGGGCGCGACGAACCTCCTCGTCGGCGAGGCGCTCGTGCGCGCCGCCGATCCCGGCGCGCTGCTCCGGGAGATGACGGCGTGACCGGCCCGCGCGCTTCCGCGCCGGCCGCGCACGCGGCACCGCCCCCCGGCGGCGACCTCTTCAGCCGCCCGGTGGGCTCCCGCCGCGTGCGGGTGAAGATCTGCGGCATCACCCGCCTCGAGGATGCGCTCGCCGCGGCCCGGCTCGGCGCCGACGCGGTCGGCTTCAACTTCTGGCCGCGGTCGAAGCGGTTCATCGCGCCGCACGCCGCCCGCGCGATCGCGGACCGGCTGCCGCCCGGCCTCGGGACCTTCGGCGTGTTCGTGGACCCGACGCGCGACGAGGCGCTCGCGGCGCTCGCCGCCTCGGGCGTCCAGGTCGCCCAGCTGCACGGCGACGAGCCGCCGGCGCTGTGCGCGTCGCTCCCGGTCCCGGTCGTGAAGGCGATCCGCGTGGTGGACTCGCACTCGCTCGCGCAGCTCGCCGCCTACGAGGTCGCGCGCGTTCCTCCTCGACTCGGCCTCGGCGGGCTACGGCGGCAGCGGGTTGCCCTTCGACTGGTCGCTCGCGGCGGAGGTGGCGCGCGAGCTGCCGGTGCTGCTCGCCGGCGGCCTCGGGCCGGAGAACGTGGCGGAGGCGGTCCGGACGGTCCGGCCGCTCTGGGTGGACGTGGCGAGCGGCGTGGAGTCGGCGCCTGGGACGAAGGACGCCGCGCGGATGGAGCTCTTCATCCGGCGCGCGAAGGAGGCTTCGGAATGAGGACGGCGGTGCCCGACGCGCGCGGGCGATTCGGAGCGTACGGCGGGCGGTTCGTGCCCGAGACGCTGGTCCCGGCGCTCGACGAGCTCGAGGCCGCGTGGGTCGCGGCCCGCGAGGACGCGGTGTTCCAGCAGGAGCTCTACGAGCTCCTCACGCGCTACGCGGGGCGCGAGACGCCGCTCTCCGAGGCCCACCGGATGTCGGCCGACGTGGGCGGCTGCCGCGTGCTCCTGAAGCGCGAGGACCTCTGCCACACCGGCGCGCACAAGATCAACAACACGCTCGGCCAGGTGCTGCTCGCGCGGCGGATGGGGAAGCCGCGGATCATCGCGGAGACCGGCGCGGGCCAGCACGGCGTCGCGACCGCCACCGCCGCGGCGCTCTTCGGCCTGCCGTGCGACGTGTACATGGGCGCGGTCGACGTCGAGCGCCAGGCGCTCAACGTGTTCCGGATGCAGCTCCTCGGCGCGCGCGTCGTCCCGGTCGAGGCCGGCTCGCGCACGCTCAAGGACGCGATGAACGAGGCGCTGCGCGACTGGGTGACGAACGTCCAGGACACCCACTACATCATCGGCTCGGTGGCCGGCCCTCACCCGTACCCGGCGATGGTCCGCGACTTCCAGTCGGTGATCGGCAAGGAGGCGCGCCGGCAGGTGCTCGACGTCGCCGGGCGGCTCCCCGACGCGGTCGTGGCGTGCGTCGGCGGCGGCTCGAACGCGATGGGGATCTTCAGCGCGTTCATCCCCGACCCTCAGGTGAGGCTCGTCGCGGTCGAGGCGGCCGGGCACGGGCTCGCGAGCGGGAAGCACGGGGCGTCGCTCGCGAAGGGGACCCCCGGCGTGCTGCACGGCTCGAGGAGCTACGTCCTGCAGGACGGACACGGTCAGATCGCCGAGGCGCACTCGATCTCCGCCGGGCTCGACTATCCGGGCGTCGGGCCGGAGCTCTCCTACCTGAAGGACGCCGGGCGGCTCGAGCTCGTCCAGGCGACCGACGCCGAGGCGCTCGAGGCGTTCCGCTACCTCGCCCGCATGGAGGGGATCATCCCCGCGCTCGAGAGCGCGCACGCCGTCTCGGCCGCGCGCAAGGTCGCGCGCGGGCTCGGTCCCGACGGCCTCCTCCTCGTGAACGTCTCGGGGCGCGGCGACAAGGACGTCGATCAGGTGCGGCGGATGCTCGCCGAGGTGGAGGCGTCCGCGCCGCGCCGCAAGCGCGCCGCGCCGCGCCGGAGGACGAAGCGATGAGCCGCAACGCCCCGCAGGCCCGCACCTCCCGCCGCAACGGCGCGCCCGGGCCCGCGCCCGTCGCCGCCCGACCGGACCGGATCGCCGCCACCTTCGCGCGCTGCCGCGAGGCGGGCGAGTCCGCGCTCGTCACCTACGTCATGGCCGGCGACCCCGACCTCGCCACGTCGAAGGCGATGGCGGTGGCGTGCGCCGACGGCGGCGCCGACCTCGTCGAGCTCGGCATTCCCTTCTCGGACCCGATCGCGGACGGGCCGACCATCCAGCACGCCGCGGAGCGCGCCCTCGCCGCGGGCACGACGACGCGCGACGTGCTCGCCGTCGCGGCCCACCTGCGCGCGCGCTCGGACGTGCCGATCGCGCTCATGGGCTACCTGAACCCGATCCTCGCCCACGGGGTGGAGCGGTTCGCGAGGGACTGCCAGGCGGCCGGGGTGGACGCGCTCATCGTTCCGGACCTCCTCCCGGAGGAGGCGGGCGAGATCGCCCCGGCGCTCCGCGCCCACGGCGTCCGGACGGTGTTCCTGCTCGCGCCCACCTCGGGCCCGGCCCGGATCGCGCAGGCCTGCGACGCCGCGAGCGGCTTCCTCTACTTCGTCTCGGTCACCGGCGTGACGGGCGCGCGGGCGTCGATGCCCGCCCCCATCGGCCCGCAGATCGCCGCCGTCCGGGCGCGGAGCCCGGTACCGGTCGTGATCGGCTTCGGCGTCTCCGCCCCGGAGCAGGCGCGCGCGCTCGGCCGGCTCGCCGACGGGGTCGTCGTCGGGAGCGCGATCGTCCAGCGCATCGCCGACGGCGGCTCGCGCACGGCGCGGGCGGCGCGCGTGAAGAAGTTCGTGAAGTCGCTGAAGCGCGCGCTGCGCCCGTAGCGCCGGACGGAGCGCCTTCTACCCGTCGCCGCTGCGAACGGCGGCGACGCGCTCGCGGCGGCGAGCTATGCGACGAGCCCCGCCGGGTGGATCACCTGGATGCCGTCCTCGGCCTTCTTCATGTGCGGGCTCGAGATCCAGCGGCACGCCGTGCAGAAGGTCCGCGCACCGCTCGGCCCCACCCGAACCTGGAGGTCGCCGCCGCACAGGATGCAGCCACCCTCCAGCGAGAAGTCCCGCGTGTCCGGTTCCGTTCCGCGCTCCGCTCTCATTCCTCCCAGGTAACACCTGTCCGGGCGATGGCAAGCGGTAAAGACCCGCCGGAGCGCCGAGGACGAGGGGAGCCTCGCCCGGCCGTGCCCCCGCCGCGGGTCAGACCCGGCGGCCGACCGCCCCCGCGATCACCCGCACCTGCTTCATGAGGCTCTCGAACTCGGGGGGCGTCAGCGACTGCTGACCGTCCGAGAGGGCCTTGTCGGGTTGCGGGTGGACCTCGACGATGATGCCGTCCGCGCCGGCGGCGATCCCGGCGCGGGCCATCGCGGCGACGTGGGCGCGAAGCCCGATCCCGTGCGAAGGGTCCACGATCACCGGCAGGTGCGTGAGCGCCTTCAGGACCGGCACCGCGTTCAGGTCGAGGGTGTTGCGGGTCATCGTCTCGAACGTGCGGATGCCGCGCTCGCAGAGCGCGACCTGGTAGTTCCCGTGGGCGACCACGTACTCGGCCGCCATGAGCCACTCCTTCAACGTGGCGGAGGGGCCGCGCTTCAGGAGCACGGGGCGCCGGACCTGCCCGAGCTGCTTGAGGAGCGAGTAGTTCTGCATGTTGCGCGCGCCGATCTGGAGGACGTCGGCGTAGTCGGCGACCATCGGCAGCGTCTCGGCGTCCATCACCTCGGTGACGACCTTGAGGCCGGTCTCCTCCCGCGCGAGGGCGAGGAGCTTCAGCCCCTCTTCGGCGAGCCCCTGGAACTCGTAGGGGCTCGTCCGCGGCTTGAAGGCGCCGCCCCGGAGGAAGCGCGCGCCCGCCGCCTTCACGGCGCGGGCCGTCTCGAGGATCTGCTCGCGGGACTCGACCGAGCAGGGACCGGCCATGATCGCGATCTCCGGCCCGCCGAGCGGCACGCCGCCGACGTCGATGACGGTGTCCTCCTCCTTCACCTCTCGGGAGACGAGCTTGAACGGCTGCGAGACCCGGATCGCGTCGGCGACCCCCGGCAGGGTCTCGAACTGGCCCGGGTCGAGGCCGCCCTTGTTTCCGGTGATGCCGATCGCGACGCGCTGCGCCCCCGGGATGGTGTGCGGCGCGAGCCCAAGGGCGCGGATCTTCTCGACGACCCCGTCGATCTGCGCCTGCGTTGCGTGCGGCTTCATCACGACGAGCATCGAACTCCCCCTTGAAGGCCCCGAGTCTTAGCCCTTCGCCGCCGCTCGCTCAAGGGTTCGAGATCCGCAAAGCTCGGCTGGGTCTTGGACTTGGTCCTGGTCCTGGACCTGGACTTGGACTTGGACCCGCCGTGGAATCCGCGGACTCACGACGACCAAGACCAACACCAAGACCAACACCAAGACCAAGACCAAGACCAAGACCAAGACCAAGACGAAGACCAAGACCAAGTCCTCGTTCGTGTGCGCCATGGCACCCGATGTCCCCACGTCCTGGGACGCGCTCGCACGCACGTCACCCCTGCACACGCTCGTCGCCCTCCCTATGTTGCGAGCGGAGGGCGTTTCGAATGGGCGGCGTGCTGAGGGCGATCCGGCGGGCGGCGAGGACGGTGGAGCGGGTGGCGAGCGCGCTCGACCTGCCCGGCGCCGAGAACCGCGTCGAGAAGCAGACGCAGTTCCGCGACTGTGCGCGGCCGGTGCTGCTCCTGCATGGCTGGTTCAGCTCGCGGCGGACGTTCGACGTCCTCGAGCGGCGGCTCCGGCGCGACGGCTACGGCGTCTTCTCGCTCGATCTCGGCGGCTCGCGCGGCTCGTTCCTCGGCCGCGGCATCGACGACCTCGCGGACCTCGTCCGCGCGAAGGTCGAGCGGATCTACGCCCGCTACCCCGGCCTCGGTCCGCTCACGATCGTCGGCCACTCGAAGGGCGGCCTCATCGCCGCGTACTACGTGAAGAAGCTCGGCGGCTGGCGCCGGACGCGCGCCGTCCTGACGCTCGGGACCCCGCACCGCGGGACCCCTCGCGCGTGGCTCGGGCTCCCGGTCGCACCGGTGGCCCGCAGCCTCGTGCAGATGATCCCGGGGAGCCCCTTCCTCGCGCGGCTCCAGGACGGCCCGTGGCCGGGGCAAGTGCGGCTCGTCTCGATCTGGTCGCGCGATGACGAGGCGTCGCCCTATCCCTCCTGCCTCGTCGACACCCACGGCCTGCCACACCTCTCGAACGTCGAGGTGCCCGGCACGGATCACCGCGCCTTCCTCGTCCGGAAGCGGATTTACGAGGTGATCCTGCGCGAGCTCCGAGCCGCCGAGGCGGAGGCCCCGGTGGTCAAGGGTCCGCTCACCGGCATGGCGGGCGGCCGCTCGGCCGCCGGCCGCGCCGCCACGGAGCGCAGCGAGAGCGCCGCCGCCCATGGGCCGCGACTCGCGCGCTAGTATCGTCGCGTGCGCGACCGACGCTGGGACTTCCTGTACGACCGGCAGCGGCAGCCGGTGAAGGCGTACGTCCTCGAGCGGTTCGCGGAGGAGCTCGCGGCAGAGCTCGCCGGGTGGCCGCCCCCGTTCATCGACTGGGTCTCGGACGAGCTGCGCGCCCGCTGGGCGGCGGGCGCCGCCGAGAGGCCGCGCGAGGACGTGGTGCGCTTCGCGCTCGAGCTCGCGCGGCTCGACCTCGTCCGCGAGTTCGAGCAGATCGAGCGGAGGCTCCACGCCGAGGCGCACCGGCTGCAGTCGAAGGCGGAGGAGGCGGCGCTCCACCTCCTCGTCCTCCTCCTCACCGAGAAGTGCCTCGGCCTCAAGGAGTACGCCGCGGCGATGCGCCTCTCGCGCGAGGACCTCGCGGGCGCGCTCGTAGACGTCGAGCGGCGGCTCTTTCGCGTCACGCTCGCGTGAGCGCCGCCGCTACGTGAGCGCGACCGCTCGAGGTGAGCGCGAGCGCTAGTAGTACACGTAGCACATGCACGTCGTGGCGCCGCCGCAGATCGGGTACGAGCTGCTGCAGCAGAAGTTCCCGCAGTTCACCGGGTAATCGGTGCTGCAAGACCCCGTGCGACAGACGTTCGCCGCGCCGGCCTCCTCACCGCCGCAGTGCGCGTTCACCTGACAGACGAGCCCGGCCGCGCACGGCCGGTAGTCGCAGGACTCCTTCGCCTGCGCGGCGTCGTAGCAGCAGTAATTGCCCGCGCCGGCCGAGCCGGTGCACACGCCGTTCGCCGGGCCGCAGTACTTCCCCGCCGGGCAGAACGAGGCCTGGTCGGGGCACATCACCTCGCCCGGGCACGCGACGGCGCCGGTCGGCTGGTAGCAGGCGTAGCCGCCCTCGCAGTACCGCGCCGACTTGTTCTTGAGGCACTTCGTCCCACCGGGACACTGCGCCGCGACGTCGAGCGGACAGGGATCCGGATCCGGCGACGGGCCGCAGCAAAGGTTTCCAGTGCAGGCGGCCGCGCCGCCCGGGTTCGCGACGCAGGACGACCCGGTCGCGCAGCAGCCTCCGCCGCAGCCGACCCCGGCGCCCGCGCACCCGACGCAGCAGACGTCCGCGCCGCAGCCATAGACGTTGGAGGGGTTCGCGACGCAGGCGGTGCCGGTCGGGCAGCAGAAGTCGCTCGCGCCGCAGGCGAGCGTCCCGCCCGGGCAGCTCGCCGTGGTGAGGACGTCGGCGGGATCGTAGCTCGCGGTCGCATCCGACGGCGCGGGGAGCGGCCGGAGGGGAGGCGTCGTCGCACCGCCGCCGCCGCCGCCACAGCCCACCGCGAGCACGATGAGGCACAAAGCGGCGAGACGAGCGGTCATGGGCAGGGACATGTGAAGCCTCCGCTGCCCAACGTGTCACGGTGCAGAAACACCCGGCATCCCGCGAACATGCGTCGTTCCATCGGGGGGGGACTCCACGACGCTGCAACCGCGCCGCAACGACGCAGCGTCGCACACAGCAACACAGCAACACAGCAGCGGAGCCGGCCAGGGCGACGCGGCGCCGCATCGCGGAGGCGCACGAACACGAGCGATCGTGCGCGCGCGGAGCGGCCAGCCATTGCGCCGCGAGGACTCTCCGAAGCCCGCGCAGGCGCTTCAGCGCTCTGCGCGGGCAAGTTCCGCAGCGGCGCCGAGGGCGGCTCTCGTCGCGCGCGACCATCTCCGCACAGGGCGCCGGAGCCTGCGGCGACGCGGGGGCCCGGGCCGGCGGCAGCGGCTCGTTCGAGCAGCTACTTCGCTTCCTTCGGCACCTTCTCCCAGTCGGCGAGGAACTTCTTCAGCCCGGACTCGGTGAGGGGGTGCTTCGCGAGCTGGTCGATGACCGAGTACGGGATCGTCGCGACGTCGGCGCCGAGCTTCGCCGCGGCGAGCACGTGGACCGGGTGGCGGACCGAGGCGACGAGCACCTTCGTGTCGAACCGGTAGTTCCGGTAGATCTGCAGGATGTCGGCGATGAGCTGCATCCCGTCCTGGGAGATGTCGTCGAGCCGCCCGACGAACGGCGAGACGTAGGTCGCGCCGGCCTTCGCCGCGAGCAGCGCCTGCACCGCCGAGAAACAGAGCGTGACGTTCGTCTTCACGCCCTCCTGCGCGAGCACCTTCACCGCGCGCAGCCCCTCCACGATGAGCGGGATCTTGACGACCACCTGCGGCCCGTACTTCGCGAGCTGCCGGCCCTCCTTCAGCATCCCCTCCGCGTCGGTGGCGGTCACCTCGGCCGAGATGGGCCCGGGCACGAGCGCGACGATCTCCTTCAGCACGTCGCCGAACGGCCGCCCGGTCTTCGCGGCGAGCGAGGGGTTGGTCGTCACGCCGTCGCAGAGGCCAAGAGCGAGCGCCTTCTTGATCTCGCCGATGTCCGCCGAGTCGATGAAGAACTGCATGCTGCCTCCGGGTGGAGAGGAGAAGACGGGGGTCCATAGCGCACCCGCGCGCGGTGCCGCAAGGGGCGGGGAAGTGCTATATCCGCGCGTACTGACATGCGCAGCCGGCCGAAAGCACGCCCGCGCGCCGGGCAGCCGTCGAGCGCCGCCGCAGCGGCGCGCGTCGTCCCCCTCCCGCGCCGCCCCGCGCCCCGCCGCTCGAAGCGGAGCTCGAAGGAGCTCCTCGAGTACGGCCGGACGGTGATCTCCGCCGAGGCGAGCGCGATCGCCGCGGTGCCACTCGGCGAGCCGTTCGCCGAGGCGGTCCGCTGGCTCCTCGACTGCAAGGGGCGCGTGGTCGTGACGGGCATGGGGAAGCCGGGGTTCGTCGCCCAGAAGATCTCGGCGACGCTCGCCTCGACGGGCACCCCGTCCCTCTACGTCCACCCCGCCGAGGCGGCGCACGGGGACCTCGGCCGGATCGCGAAGGACGACGTGGTCGTCGCCCTCTCCAACTCGGGGGAGACGGAGGAGATCCTCCGCCTGCTCCCCGCGCTCAAGAAGATGGGGGTCCGGATCGTGGCGCTCACCCGCGACCGCGTGAACCCGCTCGCGCGCGGCGCCGACCTCGTCGTGCCGATCGGCGACGTCGAGGAGGCCTGCCCGATGGGGCTCGCCCCCACCGCCTCGACCGCCGTGCTCCTCGCGGTGGGCGACGCGCTCGCGATGACGGTCCTCGCGAACCGGCCGTTCGACCGGGAGGAGTACGCGCTCTTCCACCCGGGCGGGAAGCTCGGCCGCGGCCTCATGAAGGTCCGCGAGATCATGCGGCAGGGGGAGGCGAACCCGGTCGTGCGGGAGGACCAGCCGCTCGCGGCCGCCGTCGCGGTGATGACGGAGACCCCCGGCCGCCCCGGCGCGGCGAGCGTCGTGGACGCCGCGGGCAAGCTCGTGGGCATCTTCACCGACGGTGATCTGCGCCGGCTCGTGGAGCACGGCGAGACGGACTTCGCGCGGCCGGTCTCGACGGCGATGGGACGCAACCCGCGCACCATCCGTCCCGATGCGCTCGTCGGGGACGGCGCCCGGGTGCTCCGCCAGGCCGCCATCGACCAGGTGCCGGTGGTGGACGCGGAGGGCCGTCCGGTCGGGCTCCTCGACGTGCAGGACCTCCTCGCGGCGAAGATCATCTAGCGTCGAGCGCGAATGGCCCCGCCCAGGCGCACGCCCCGAAGGCCAGCCGCCCGTCCGCGCGCGAGCGCCGCGGAACGGCGCGCCCGCGAGGAGCTCGTCGAGATCGGGCGGCGGCTCCACGCCCGCGACCTCGTCGGCGCCGCGGAGGGGAACCTGTCCGTGCGGCTCGGCGAGGATCGGTTCCTCGTCACCGCGTCGGGCGTCTCGAAGGGACACCTCTCGCCCGACGATCTCGTCGTGGTGGACGGCCGGGGAGAGCGGCGCTCCGGCCGCGGACGGCCCTCCACCGAGACCCGAATGCACCTCGCCGCCTACGCGGCCCGCCCCGACGTGGGCGCGGTGGTGCACGCGCACCCGATCACGGCGGTCGCGCTCACCGTGGCGGGCCTCCCTCCGCCCTCCGACCTCGTGCCCGAGGCGGCCGTGACGCTCGGTCCGCTCGCGGTCGCGCCGTTCGCGACGCCCGGCACCGACGAGGTCCCCGCCTCGCTCGCGCCGTTCCTCCCGACCCACGACGTGATCCTGCTCGAGCGTCACGGCGCGGTCGCGCTCGGGCGCACGCTCGCCGAGGCGTTCGAGCGGATGGAGACGCTCGAGCGCGTCGCGCGGGTCGCGCTCGCGGCCCGGCTCCTCGGCCGGTGCGAGCCCCTGTCGGCGGACGCGGTCGGGCGGGTGCTCGCCGCGGCCGGGCGACCGCCGCGCCGCTGAGCAGAAGGGTCTCCCCGGGCGAGGCGCGCCCCTCATCTCGGCGCGCCTCCTGGACAGCGACTCCGCGTGAATACCCCAATTGGGGAACGCACCGGACCCAACTGGCCCCGGCCCCGAGACCGCTAGAATGTCACCCATCTCGTTCACGGTAGGCGCGTGCTCCACGCGCACCGCCCAGGAGGCTCATGGCAGACGAGACCGCCGCCTCGCCCGCCGCCCCCCCGCCTCAAGCGCGGGTCCGGATCTCGAAGGAGCTGCTCGCGGGCGCGACGCTCGTCGCGCTCGCGCTCCTCGCCCTCTACGCGAGCGCGCCGCTCCCCGCCGGAACGCTCCGCAGCGTGGGCCCGGGCGCGCTCCCGCGCGCGCTCGCGCTCCTCGTCCTCGTCGTCGGGATCGTCTTCGTCGTCGCCGCGCTCGTCCGGCGCGGGGAGTCGCTCGGGCGCTGGCCGCTGCGCGGAGCCGTGTTCATCACCCTCGCCGTCGTGGTGTTCGCGCTCTCCATCCGGAGCCTCGGCCTCGCCATCGCAGGTCCGGCGGTGGTCATCGTGAGCGGCGCGGCCTCGCCCGAGACGCGCCCGGTGGAGATCGTCGTCTTCGCCTTGGTGATGACGGCGTTCTGCATCGGACTCTTCCGGTACGCGCTCGGGCTCCCGATCCCGGTGCTCATCCTCCCCGGCCTGGTCACGATCTAGCCCGCGCCATGGACACGCTGATCTCGAACCTCGCGCTCGGCTTCTCGGTCGCCTTCTCGCTCCAGAACCTGGGCCTCGCGTTCGTGGGCTGCTTCGTCGGGACGCTCATCGGGGTGCTCCCGGGGGTCGGCCCGATCGCCACCATCACGATGCTCCTGCCGGTGACGTTCACCGTCGAGCCGACCGGCGCGCTCATCATGCTCGCGGGCATCTACTACGGCGCGCAGTACGGCGGCTCGACCACCGCGATCCTCGTGAACATCCCCGGCGAGGTGACGGCCGTCGTCACGACGCTCGACGGTCACCAGATGGCGAAGCAGGGGCGCGCCGGGGCCGCCCTCGGCATCGCCGCCATCGGCTCGTTCTTCGCGGGGTGCGTCGCGACGCTCATCATCGCCGCGCTCGCGGTCCCGCTCACGAAGCTCGCGATGGCGTTCGGCCCGGCCGAGTACTTCTCGCTCATGGTGGCCGGCCTCGCCTTCGCGGTCGTGCTGGCGCGCGGCTCGATCCCGAAGGCGATCTCGATGATCCTCCTCGGGCTCCTCCTCTCGACGGTCGGGACGGACCTCGACACCGGCGCCGAGCGGATGACCTTCGGCTTTGCGGCGGTCTCGGACGGCATCGACTTCGCGGTGCTCGCGATGGGCCTGTTCGGGTTCGCGGAGGTGCTCCGCAACCTCGAGGTGGTGGAGCACCGGGACCTCGTGAAGCGGGCGATCGGGAGCGTCCTCCCGAACCGCGAGGACCTCCGGCGCTCCCTCTGGCCCATCCTGCGCGGCACCTTCATCGGCTCGGTGCTCGGGATCCTCCCCGGAAACGGCGCGGTGCTCGGACCGTTCGCGTCCTACACGGTCGAGAAGAAGCTCGCGAAGGACCCGCGGCGCTTCGGGCGCGGGGCCATCGAGGGCGTCGCCGGGCCGGAGTCGGCGAACAACGCGGGCGCGCAGACCTCCTTCATCCCGCTCCTCGCCCTCGGGATCCCGCCCAACGCGGTGATGGCGCTGATGGTCGGCGCGATGACCATCCACGGCATCGTCCCCGGCCCGCTCGTGATGGTGAAGAGCCCGCGGCTCTTCTGGGGAATCATCGCCTCGATGTGGATCGGCAACTTGATGTTGCTCATCATCAACCTCCCGCTCGTCCGGGTGTGGGTGCGGTTCCTGGACGTGCCCTACCGGCTGATGTTCCCGGCGATCCTGCTCTTCTCCTGCATCGGCATCTACTCGGTGAACAACTCGCCCTCGGACGTGCTCATGTCGGCGGGGTTCGCCGTCGCCGGCTGGGTACTCTCGAAGCTCGACTTCGAGACCGCGCCGCTCCTGCTCGGGTTCGTGCTCGGGCGGCTCATGGAGGAGAACCTCCGCCGCGCCCTCGCCATCTCGCGCGGCCAGCTCGCCTCGTTCGTGCAGCGGCCGCTCAGCGGCGCGCTGCTCGCCGTCGCCGTCCTCGTCCTCGCGATCGCGGTGCTGCCCTCCGTCCGCCGCGGCCGCCAGGAGGTCTTCACGGAGTGAAAAGGAGAACCACCCCATGAGAAGGTTCCTCGCCTCGCTCGCCGTCGCCGCCGCGTTCGCCTTCCCCCAGGCCGGGAGCGCCGCCTGGCCCGAGCGGCCCGTCACCATGATCGTCCCGTTCGCCGCCGGCGGCCCGACCGACGTCGTCGCCCGCATCGTCGCGGAGAACATGTCCCGCACCATCGGCCAGCAGATCGTCGTCGAGAACGTGGCGGGCGCGGGCGGCACCACCGGGTCGCTCCGCGCCGCCCAGGCGCCGCCCGACGGGTACACGATCGAGATGGGCCACATGGGAACGCACGGCGCCGCGCCGGGCGCCTACCCGGATCTCAAGTACGATCCCGTGAAGGACTTCGAGCCGATCGGCCTCGCCGCGGGGACGCCCATCGTCATCGTGGCCCGGAAGGACTTCCCGGCGAAGGACCTGAAGGAGTTCGTCGCCTACGTGAAGCAGAACTCGGAGAAGCTCAACGAGGCGCACGCCGGAACGGGCTCGGTCTCGTACACCACCTGCACGCTCTTCAACTCGCTCGTCGGGGCGAAGCCGACGCGCATCGCGTACCGCGGCACCGGA
The DNA here is from genome assembly GCA_963736795.1 of uncultured delta proteobacterium. Taxonomy (GTDB): domain Bacteria; phylum Myxococcota; class Myxococcia; order Myxococcales; family Anaeromyxobacteraceae; genus Anaeromyxobacter. The sequence continues at coordinate 862,677 of CAVTRF010000016.1, forward strand.
CCCGCCCTGAACGACCTCGTCTCCGGCCAGGTGGACTACATGTGCGACCAGATCGTGAACCTGGTCCCGCAGATCCAGGCCGGGACGATCAAGGCCTACGCGGTCGCGCTCTCGCAGCGCTCGCCGGCGCTCCCGGACGTGCCGACCACGAAGGAGGCCGGCTTGCCGGAGTTCGAGGTCACCGCCTGGAACGCGATCTTCGCGCCCAAGGGTACGCCGAAGGACGTCCTGCAGAAGCTGAACGCCGCCCTGGTGAAGGCCCTCGACGACCCGGGGACGCGCAAGCGGCTCCTCGACCTCGGCGCCGACCTCTCGAACAAGGCGGCGACGTCCCCCGACGGCCTGCGGAAGCTCGTCCAGAGCGAGGTGGCCCGCTGGAACAAGGTGCTGAAGACGGCCGGCCCGTCGAAGGAAGCGCCGACGAAGGAAGCGCCCAAGTAGCGGCGCGGCGGACGAGGTCGGTCCCTCGCCCCCGCGAAGCGGGGGAGGGTCAGGGAGAGGGGGCCTGCGAGCTGCGAGTCGTCCCCTCGCCCCCGCGAAGCGGGGGAGAGGGTCAGGGAGAGGGGGCCTGCGAGCTGCGAGTCGTCCCCTCGCCCCCGCGAAGCGGGGGAGAGGGTCAGGGAGAGGGGGCCTGCGAGCGCGCACGCTCCGGCGCCGATGTTGCTGTGGTCGCGCGCGAGCTTCGGCCGCTGGAACGGGCCGCTACCGCCGGCGCCGGACGCCGCGTCGCCGCAGGCTCCGGCGCCGGGGCGCGTCGTCGCGCGCGACGAGCGCCGCCACGGCGCCGCTGCGGAACTCGGGCGCGCAGAGCGCTTCGCGCCTGCGCGCGCCTCGGACAGTCCTCGCGGCGCAACGCGGCTTCTGAGCCGCGCACGCACGAGCGCTGAGGGTCGGGCGCCTCCGCAATGCGGCGCCGCGGCCCCCGGGCCGGCTCCGCTGCCGTTCGCGTGCGAGCTCGACGCGCGCGGGCGAAGGGGCAGCGGCTGGTTGACGGCCCACCACGCCGGCGAGTGGCCCTGCCCCGCCGCTAGAGCGGATACAGGCCGGCGGGCACGGCATCCTCGGGCGGCACGAGCGCGAGGAGCTGGCCTACCGTGCGGCCGGTCCCCGGGATGACGCGCGCCGGGCAGAGCTCCGCGAGCGGGGCGAGGACGAAGCGCCGGACCGCGAGCGCCGGGTGAGGCACGACGAGGTCGGGCCTGCGGATCACCTCGTCGCCGTACAGGAGCAGGTCGAGATCGAGCGTCCGGGCCGACCAGCGCACCGCGCTGCGGACGCGCCCGGCGCGACGCTCGACCTCCTGCAGGGTCGCGAGCAGCGCGGCCGCCGGCACCTCCACCTCGAGCTCGAGCGCCGCGTTGAGGTAGCGCGGCTGGGGTGGGCCGAGCGGCGCGGCGTCCCAGACGCGGGACGCTTGCAAGACGGCGACGCGCGGCGCCTCGCGGAGCGCCCGCGCGGCGAGCGCCAGGTTCGCCCAGCGATCGCCGAGGTTCGATCCGACTCCCACGTAGACGCGCACGATCGGAGGGTAAACGCTGCACCACGCGGCGCGCCAGCGCCGGCGTGCCGCACGCTCGCTCTACACGACGGGATTGCGGAGCACGCCGATCCCGGAGATCTCGACCTCGACCCAGTCGCCACGCTGGATCGCCCCGACGCCCTCGGGCGTGCCGGTCGCGACGACGTCGCCCGGCCAGAGGGTCATGATCTGCGAGATGAACGAGAGCAGCGCGAACGGGTCGAACACCATGTCCCGGGTGTGACCGCGCTGCTTCTCGGCGCCGTTCACGCGGCAGACGACCGAGACGTCCATCGGGTCGAGCTGGGTCTCCACGAGCGGGCCGACCGGGCAGAAGGTGTCGAACCCCTTGGCGCGGGTGAACTGCTTCTCCTCGCGCTGGATGTCCCGGGCCGTGACGTCGTTCAGGCAGGTGTACCCGAACACCGCGAGCTTCGCGTCCACCGCGGTCGCGCGGGACAGCATCCGCCCGACCACCACCCCGAGCTCCGCCTCGTGGTGGACCTCCTTCGACTGCTCCGGGCAGCGGATCGCCTCCTGCGGGCCGACCACCGAGGACGGCGGCTTGAGGAACAGGAGCGGTACGGCGGGCACCTCGTTCCCGAGCTCCTTCGCGTGCGCGCGGTAGTTGCGCCCGACGCAGACGATCTTGGAGGGCTCGACCGGGGCGAGGAGCTGCACCTCCGAGAGGGCGACGGGCTTCCCGTCGGCGAGCCCTCCTCCCCACGGCGCGGCGGACAGCGGCCGCACGAGCGTCCCCTCCACCGCCCCGTAGCGGTCGCGACCGGCGTGCCGGAAGCGGCAGATCCTCATCGCGCCTTCCGGAGACCGAGCACGTCGGCCATGTCGTAGAGGCCGGCCGGCCGGCCCACGACCCACTGCGCGGCGCGCACGGCGCCGCGCGCGAACTGGTCGCGCGAGGTGGCGCGGTGGGTGAGCTCGAGCCGCTCGCCCTCGCCGCAGAAGTACACCGTGTGCTCGCCGACCACGTCGCCGCCGCGGAGCGTCTGCACGCCGATCTGCCAGGGCGGCCGCTCGCCGATGATGCCGTGGCGCGAGAACGCGAGCGCGTCCTTGGGGTCGCGGCCGAGCGCCTCCGCCGCCACCTCGCCGAGGCGGACGGCGGTGCCGGAGGGCGCGTCGCGCTTCTTCTTGTGGTGGAGCTCCACGATCTCGACGTCGTAAGCGTCCCCGAGCACCTGCGCCGCCTGGCGCACGAGCTCGAACAGGACGTTCACGCCGACGCTCATGTTCGGCGAGAGGACGACGGGGATCCGGCCCGCGGCGGCGGCGACGCGCGCCTTCGCCTCGGGCGTGAAGCCGGTCGAGCCGATGACGAGCGCCACGCCGCGCGCCGCGCACGCCTCGGCGTGTCGCGCGGAGGCCTCGTGGCTCGTGAAGTCCACCACCACGTCGGCGCCGGAGAGCGCCTTCGCGAGGTCGTCCACCACCGCGACGCCCACCGGCCCGGCGCCGGCGACCGCCCCGACGTCCTGGCCGACGGCGGCGCCCGGACGCTCGATCCCTCCGGCGAGGGCGAGCCCCTCGGTCGCAGCGACGAGCCGCGCGATCTGCGTTCCCATGCGACCGGCGACGCCGGTCACCACGACCTTGATCATCGGCTCTCCCCGACGGTGTCAGCGAACCGCGCCCGCCGCCCGGCGGGCGCGCGGGTGGACTCTCACGCGAGCTTCAGCAGGCCGAACCGGACCATCGCGTCGCGGATCTTCGCGAGGCTCGCGTCGGACGGCGGCGCGAGCGGCAGCCGGACCTCGCCCGACGCCTTCCCGAGCAGCGCGACCGCGGCCTTCACCGGCCCGGGGTTCGTCTCGACGAACATCACCCGGTTCAGGTCGGCCATCGCGACCTGCTTGTCGAGCGCCCGCGCGAGGTCCGGCTTGCGCGCGGCCACGACGAGCTCCTTCATCGCGCGCGGCGCGATGTTGCCGACGACCGAGATGACGCCGTGCCCGCCGCAGGCGATGTACGGGAGGACCGTGAAGTCGTCGCCGGAGAGGAACGCGATCGCGTCCTTCCCGACCTTCTCGACGAGCTGGACCTGTCGGTCCATGTTGGCGGTCGCCTCCTTGATGCCGACGATCGCGCCCGCCTTCACGAGGCGCGCGACCGTGTCCGGCATCATGTCGACGGACGTCCGGCTCGGCACGTTGTACGCGACGACCGGGAAGCGGGCGGCCTCCCAGATCGCGAGGTAGTGCCGGTAGAGCCCCTCGGGCGTGGGCTTGTTGTAGTAGGGCGTGACGACGAGGGCGGCGTCGGCCTTGAGCTCCTTCGCCATCTTCACCGACTCGATCGCCTCGTGCGTCGCGTTCGACCCGGCGCCCGCGATCACCTGGACGCGTCCGCGTGCCGTCTCCACCACCGCTCGGATGACGTCCGCGCGCTCGGGGGCGGTGAGGGTCGCCCCCTCGCCGGTGGTCCCGCACGGAACGATGCCGTCCGTCCCCTCGGCGATGTGCCACTCGACGAGGTCGCGCAGCGTGCGGAGGTCGATCGCGCCGTCCTTCAGCGGGGTGACGATGGCCACCATCGAACCTTCGAATCGCGGCATGAACGGCTCTCCTGGGGGGTGGAAGAGGGCCCCGATGCTACCCGATCCGGCGCGTGCCGGGGAGCCTGCGGCGCGGGGCGCTCCGCGGGGGCGTGGCCGGGCGGCGCGGCGCACGAGCGGGCGCTCGCCGCGCACGAGGTCCGCCCAGGACTCGCGCCGCCGGGCGAGGTGAACCGCGCCGCCGTCGACGAGGACCTCGGCCGCGCGCGGCCGCGAGTTGTAGTTCGACGACATGGCGAAGCCGTACGCCCCGGCCGAGCGGACGACGAGCAGGTCGCCCGCCTCCGGCTCGGGCATCCGGCGGCGCTTCGCGAGGAAGTCCGACGACTCGCAGATCGGCCCGACCACGTCGGCGACGATCTCGCGCGCGTCCGGCCGCGGCGGCCCGGCCGGCTCGATCTCGTGGTGCGCGCCGTAGTAGCTCGGCCGGACGAGGTCGTTCATCGCGGCGTCCACGACGACGAAGGTCTTGCGGCCGCTCCGCTTCACGTGGAGGACGCGCGTCGCGAGGACGCCCGCGTTCCCGACGAGCACGCGCCCGGGCTCGAGGAGCACCTCGCCGCGGAAGCGCGCGAGCGCCTTGCGGATGGCCGCGCCGTACTCGGCGGGCGCGGGCGGGGTCTCGTCCTTGTAGGTGATCCCGAGGCCGCCGCCGACGTCGAGGTGGCCGATCTCGATCCCCTGCTTCGCCGAGGTCGCGCGCGAGCGCGAGCACGCGGTCGATGGCGTCGAGGAAGGGGCGGACCGTCGTGATCTGCGAGCCGATGTGGCACGCGATCCCGCGGATCTCGAGGGCGGGGTCCTTCGCCGCGAGCCCGTACAGGCGGCGCGCGTCGTCGACCGAGACGCCGAACTTGTTGTCGCGCAGGCCGGTCGAGATGTACGGGTGCGTCTTCGGGTCGACGTCGGGATTCACCCGCAGCGCGATCGGCGCGCGCCGCCCCATGCGCCTCGCCACGATGGAGATCCGCGCGAGCTCCGGAGCGCTCTCGACGTTGAGGACGCGCAGGCCCGCCTCGAGCGCGAACGCGAGCTCCTCGTCGGTCTTGCCGACCCCGGAGAAGACGACCTTGCGCGGGTCGCCGCCGGCGCGGAGCACCCGGAAGAGCTCGCCGCCCGAGACGATGTCGAACCCCGAGCCGAGCCTCGCGAAGAGGCTCAGCACCGCGAGGTTCGAGTTGGCCTTCACCGCGTAGCAGACGAGGTGACGGAGCCCGGCGAGCGAGCGGTGGAGCACCTTCCAGTGCCGCGTCAGCGTCGCCGTCGAGTAGACGTAGAGCGGCGTGCCGTACCGCTCCGCGAGGCGCTCCATCGGGACGTCCTCGGCGAGGAGGACGCCGCCCTTGCGCTGGAAGTGGTTCACCTCGGGATCCTCCTTCGGCGCCCCGCAGGCGGGGCAGGTCGCTCCGGTCGCGTCCGCCGGGGCGGAGACCGGCGCCGGGGCCGCGCCGGCGGGCGGCGCGCTCCGCTCGGGCGGGCGCGGCGGCGCCTTCACGCCGCAGCCGGCGAGGAGCGCCGTCGCGGCGAGCGCCCGCGTCACGCGCGGCATCACCGCGCCGCCTTCCGGAGCGCCTTCTCCCACCTCGAGAGCTGTCGCGCCACCTGCCGCGGCCCCGGCCCCCCGGGCAGCTCGCGCCGCCGGAGCGAGCGGCGCGCGTCGAAGCAGCGGAGGACGTCCTTCTCGAAGCGCGGGTGGAAGGTCTTCCACTCGGCCGCGGTGAGCCCGGCCATCGGCTTCCCCCGCGCGGTGGCGGCGGCCGCCGCCTTGCCGACCGCCTCGTGCGCCTCGCGGAACGGGACGCCGCGCTCGACGAGGTACTCGGCCGCGTCGGTCGCGAGCGTCTCGCCCGACCCGAGCGCCTCCTCCATGCGGTCGGCGTGGAAGGTGGCGGTGTCGATCGCGCCCGCGACCGCGTCGGCGGTCATCGCCACGGCGTCCGCGGCGCCGAGGAGCGGGCGCTTGTCCTCCTGCAGGTCGCGGTTGTACGAGAGCGGGAGGTTCTTCACCGTCGCGAGCAGGGCGACGAGGTCGCCGAGGGCGCGGCCGGCGCGGCCGCGCGCGAGCTCGCCCACGTCCGGGTTCTTCTTCTGCGGCATGAGCGAGCTGCCGGTCGCGAACGCGTCCGCGAGCGTCATGAAGCCGAACTCCTTCGTCGTCCAGAGGACGATCTCCTCGCCGAGGCGGGAGAGGTGCACGGCCGCGAGCGCGCACGCGAAGAGGAGCTCGATCGCGCTGTCGCGGTCGGAGACGGCGTCGAGCGAGTTCTGCGTCACGCCGGTGAGGCCGAGCGCGCGCGCCGTCGCCTCGCGGTCGATCGGCAAGGTGGTCCCGGCGAGCGCCCCCGAGCCGAGCGGCGAGATCGCGGCGCGGCGGCGCACCTCGGAGAGCCGCTCGCGGTCGCGGCCGAGCGCCTCGACGTGCGCGAGCAGGTGGTGCGCGAGCGAGATCGGCTGCGCGCGCTGGAGGTGGGTGTAGCCGGGGAGGATCGTGCGCTCGTGCTCGCGGCCGCGCCCGACGAGGGCGCGCTGCAGCCCCGCGAGCGCCGCGTCGGCGCGGTCGCACGCGGCGACGATGAAGAGCCGCTCGTCGAGCGCGACCTGGTCGTTGCGGCTCCGGCCGGCGTGCAGGTAGCCCGCGTCCTTCCCGACGAGCTCGCCGAGCCGGCGCTCGACGTGGGTGTGGACGTCCTCGAGCGCCGGGTCGAAGCGAATCTTCCCCTTCGAGAACTCGTCCCGGACCTGGTCGAGGGCGGCCACGATCCGGCGCGCCACCGCCTTCGGGACGATCCCCTGGGCCGCGAGCATCGTGACGTGCGCCTGGCTGCCACGGATGTCCTCCGCGTACAGGGCGCCGTCGTCCTGGATCGAGACGGACATCGCGACGAGCCGGGGGTCGGCCTCCCCGGCGAGCGCCGCACGCGAGACCGGCTTCGCCTTTTCTTTCGCTCTCATAGCGGAGCCGGGAAGCTAGCATGTGCCCGCGCGAGCCGGAATCCCTGGCCGACGCGGAGGCTCTCACCGCCAGAGGAGCAAAGGACCCATGTCGAGCGAGATGATCGTGACGCTGCCCGGGGGCAAGAAGGTCGATACGCAGATCGGCAAGCACGTCATCCGCACCGACCAGCCGGTCGCGAACGGCGGCGAGGACACGGCCCCCTCCCCGTTCAACCTCTTCCTCGCGGCCATCGGCACCTGCGCCGGCATCTACGTCGCCGGGTTCTGCCAGAAGCGTGGGCTGCCGACCGATGGGCATCCAGCTCCGGCAGCGGAACCACCTCGACCCCGAGACGGGCGTCCTCACGCGGGTCGAGCTCGACATCGAGGTGCCGCCCTCGTTCCCGGAGAAGTACTACGACGCGCTCGTGCGGGTCGCGGACCAGTGCGCGGTGAAGAAGGCCATCGCCGCGCAGCCTGCGTTCACGGTGAGGGCGGTCGTCGCCCGCTGACCGGCGCGCGCGCCGGCCAGCCGCGCTACGCTCGGGGGCGGATGCCCGCCCTCGAGCTCTTCCACCGCCTCGCCGAGCCCGACTCCGCCGCGGCGCGGAGGCTCGTCGCGGACCTCGGGCTCGCGGAGGTCGTCGGGTTCCGGAACGTCGCGTTCGACTCGCACCGCGACGCGCTCGCGGTCCGCGGGGGCGGACGGACGCCGGCGCTCTGGGACGGCGCGCGGCTCCACGAAGGGCTCGAGGCGGTCCGCTCCGCGCTCGCCGCGGTGGCGCGGCGAGCGTGACCCGCTGTGCGCCCGCTACTCCCCCCGCATCGGGCAGCCGTGCGGGACGACGGCGATCGCCGCCTCCGGGTGGCGCGCGCGCAGCAGCGCCGCGTAGTCCTCGGCGCGGGCGGCGCTGCGGGTTCCGCAGACGGGCGGCTCGAGCCGCTCGTCCGCGGAGAGGAGCGGTGAGCTGCAGGCCGGCTCGCCGTCCACGGTGACGTGGAAGACGGACGCGGCCATCAGCGCTCCGAGCGCAACTAGAACTTGGCCGCGAGGCCGGTCGCGAGGACCTGGCCGCGCGAGAGCGAGCGGCCGGGGGGCTCGAGGCCGGAGAGCGGCTGGAGCACGCCCCACTGCACCCAGGCCTGGAACCCGTCGCCGGAGGTGTAGGTCAGCACCGCGTCCCCCTCGATCCCGAGGTTCGCGCTGCCGCCCGTCCCGTCCGCCGCCACGCTGGGCGTGGACTTCGCCTCGAGCGCGCGCGAGTAGACGAGCTGCGCGTCGAGCGCGAGGCCGGGCAGCAGGTCCCAGCGGAGCTTCGGCTTCACGTACATGGCGTCCGTGACCTGCCCGAGGATCTGGTGGAAGAGGACGAGGTCCACCCGGTAGGCGGGGTTGAAGCGGAAGTTCCGGATGGAGCGGTCGCCGCGGGCCGGATCCCACTGCTGCCCCTCGAGCACCCCGTAGACGGGCGACGGACCGTAGGCGGGCACGTTCCCGAACCCGGGCGCCGTGTCGCCGCTCGCCGCCCCGACCTCGCCGCCGATCGTGAGCTTGTTCGGCGAGAGCTTGTAGTCGAAGACGAGCGCGCCGCCCCACTGGCGGAGGAGCAGCTTCGGCGAGGCGCCGTCGGCGTTCACGGAGCCGTAGGCGCCCGCGACCTCTCCCTCGACCCGCCACTTCGCCGAGAGATAGCGGAACCACACGTCGATGACGTGCTCGTACGCGGCGCGGTGGACGGACGCGACCTGCGCGGTGGTGGACGCGAGGTTCGCGTCGAAGCCGGCGGTCGTCCAGTCCGGGTAGCTGTAACGCTGCGTGCGGTAGTTGTAGTAGGCGCCGTAGTTCACCGACGCCTCGTTCCGCTCGACCTTGCGGCGGACCTCGTCGTCCGTGTCGATGCGGGCCACCTTGAGCGCGTAGGTGCGGCCGTCGTCGCCCGACTCGGCGTCGAACGGCTGCCCGGTGCCGAGCGCCGCGTAGGGCTGGCGGTAGAGCGCGCCTTCGTTGTCGAAGTCGAGGATCGGGACGAACGTCAGCCGGCCGATCGGGGTCGAGACGGGCGGCAGCGCGAACTGGACCCGGTCCACCGAGTCGCCGAAGTCCTCGTCGAGGCCGGCGCCCGCGTTCGCCATCACCCCGAGCCCCCACTCCGACGGCATCCGGCCGAAGGAGAGCAGGCCGACCGGCGTCTGCACCTCGGCCCACGCGCGCTTCGGCGAGAAGTACGGGCGGTCGAGCTGCTTGCTCGCGGGCGAGACGACGCGCGAGGAGCCGAAGAACGGCACCGGGTACGGGCTCGTCGGGTCGTCGTACAGCGACGAGGTGGAGGAGCCGAGGACGTGGTTGTCGAGCACGTCGATCTGCGCGCGCACCCGGACGTGCTCGGAGACGTTCAGCGTCGGCTCGAGGCGCAGCCTCATGTTCGCGGTGTTGAGGGAGGAGCGCCCCTCGCCGCCGTGCTGGTCGAGCGGGATGGGGAAGAGGTAGCGGCCCGCGCCGGCGGCGTCGCGCCCCGCGTCGAGGTCGAGGTTCACGAACAGCTGCCCGCGGAAGCGGTAGTAGCCGTCCACCTGCAGGAACTCGAGCTTCGGCCCTTCGGCCACCGCGCCGAGGAACTCCGCCGCCGACTGCGCCCCCTGGATCTCGGCGCGCACCTCGTTGCGGAGGTCTTCCTTCGCCTTCTCGACCGCCCGGTCGATGGCGGCCTTGGTCTTCGCGTCCACTTCCTCCGGCTTCCTCGCGGCGTCCTGCGCGTACGCGAGCTGGGGAACGAGGAGGACGGCCGCGAGCGCGGCGGCGAGGCGGGACATGGTGACCCCTTCCGTGAGACGGGACGCGCTCTTACAGCACGCGCCCGGAGGGCGGTCAAGCGGGCGGAAGGCTACTTCCCCTGCTTCAGCTCGACCAGCACGCCGCGGCTCCCCTTCGGGTGGACGAATGCCACCTTGGAGCCGCCCGCTCCGGGGCGCGGCTTCTCGTCCAGGAGCGGCGCGCCCTGCGCCCTCAGCGCCGCCATCGCCTTCTCGACGTCGGGGACCTCGAAGCAGACGTGGTGGAGCCCCTCGCCGCGCTTCTCGATCGTCTTCGCCATCGGGCTGTCCGGACCCGCGGGCGAGACGAGCTCGATGCGGCCGGCGCCGTGGCCGAAGATGGCGACCCGCACCTTCTCGGTCGGGACCTCCTCGATCTCTGCCAGCTCGAGGCCGTAGACGTCGCGGTACAGCTTCACCGCGGCGTCGAGGTCCGAGACGAGGATGGCGACGTGGTCGAGGCCGGTCATGCGGGGCTCCGGGTGCGGGTTCGGAGGCGCATCCTACTCATTTCGGCTCCCGGACCTCCACCCCGACGACCTGGAGGCTCCCGAGCAGCCCGACCGTGTCCACCTGCGTGCCGCTCCCGAGCGCGACGTGCGTCGCGTCGGCGACCACCTGCCCGAACGTCGGATCGAGGGGGATCCACTCGCCCGCGCTCCGGACCTCGGGCCACGCGTGCCAGTAGAGAGCGTCCTGGCGGTCACCGTACCTCGCGTACACGAGCCCGTGGACGGCGCGGGCCGGGATCCCGAGCGCACGCGCGAGCGCCACGACGAGGACGGTGTGCTCGGTGCAGTCGCCCTTCCCCGCCTCGAGCACGTCGCTCGCGCGATCGTGGCTCGCGCCGTACGCCTTCTCGAGCCGGTCGTGCACGTGGGCGGACAGCAGGCGCGCCGCCTCGTACGTGCCCTTCGCGCCGCCCGCCACCTCTCGCGCGAGCGCCTGGATCGCGGGCGTCTCCCAGTTGACCTGGGGGGTCGCGGCGAGATCGTCGGGCGACGCGCCCACCCGGGCGCGCGCGACCGGCGTGTCCTTCGCGGGATCGGCGGCCGACGGACGCCGAGCCGTCACCGAGAGGACCGTCGCGCCGGCCGACCCCTTCTCGAAGCGCTGGCGCGCGTCGCTCTTCTGGAACGCGGGCGGGAGCCCCTTCAGCCGGTACACGATCGTCCGGGGCACGTCGCGCGGCAGCGGTCCGGGCAGCGCCACCCGCGCGAGCGCGAACAGGTCGATCCGGTCGAGCCGGCGCGCCGTCGCCTCCGGCTCCGGCCGGGCGACGATCGCCTCGCCGAGCCGGATCTCGACGATCCGCCCGTCGTCGGCGACGCGGTACTCCGCCGCGATGCGGTCGCCCGGCTCGGCCTCCGAGACGACCGACACCTCCTCGGACACGCCCGCCCCGGCGATCGTGTCGCGCCGGACGAACTGGTCGCGCACCTCGCGCACGCGCAGCTTCTCGAGGTCGAGCTGCCCACCCGCGACCGCGCCGCGCCGCGCCGCGGCGAGCCTCGCCCCGTCGGCGAGCTCCGCCGTCTCGCGGACGTTCTCGATGGTCCGCTCCTCGCGGTTCGCGCCGGACGCGAGGACCGCGCGGCAGGTGGTCCGCTCGCAGCTCCCCGTCACCGTCCGCTCGCCCCCGTCCCCCGCCCACGTGGCCGCGAACGAGAGCAGGCGACCGCCCGGGCGCGCCTCCCAGATCCGCTCCTCGTCCTGGCGCCGCTCGACGTCGCGCCCGCCCACCGTCGCGCGGATGAGGGTCTCGGTCCGGCCGACGAGCAGCTCGCGGCCGTCGCGCACCTCGCGGCGCAGCTCGGTGCGGGTGAAGCCCGCCTTCTTGCCGACGAGGTACAGCCCGAACCACTCCGGCCCCTCCGGGCGGCGCAGGGTGAGGACGTCGGGCAGCGCGCCGACGCCGGCGGCGAGCACCGCCTGGGGAGGCCGGCGCGGCTGCGGGGTCGGGCGCTGCTCCGGGCAGGCGGCGAGCGACAGGACGACGGTGAAGGCGAAGGGGATCCGTCTCATGGGCGCGGCCTCTCGGGGTTCCAGGCCCTTCTATCAAAAACTCGCGTTCACGACCCGCCGTGCCACCATCCTGGACGAATGGGCGCGATCTGGACCGTCCTGCTCGCCGCCGCCGTCGTCGCCGGAGCCGTGAACGGCCGGATGGCGGAGGTCACCCGGGCGGCGCTCGCCTCCGCGACCGAGGCGGGCACCTACGCGCTCGGCCTCGCGGGCGGGATGGCGCTCTGGCTCGGGGTGATGCGAGTCGCAGAGGAGGCGGGGCTCGTCCGCGCGATCGCGCGCGCGGCGCGGCCGCTGCTCGTGCGCCTGTTCCCGGACGTCCCGCCGGAGCACCCCGCCATGGGCGCGATGCTCATGAACGTGTCGGCGAACGTCCTCGGCCTCGGGAACGCCGCCACCCCGTTCGGCGTCAAGGCGATGCAGGAGCTCGAGGCGCAGAACCCGCACCCGGGCACCGCGACGGACGCCCAGGCGCTCTTCTGCGCCCTGAACACCGCCTCGGTGCAGCTCCTCCCGGTGAGCGTCCTCACGCTGCGCGCCGCCGCCGGATCGCGGTCGCCGCACGAGATCGTCGGGGCGACCCTCCTCGCCTCGCTGTGCAGCGTCGCGGTCGCGATCGCCGCGTCGAAGCTCCTCGCGCGGGTGTTCCCCGTGCCGCCGCGGGAGGCCTGAGGTGCTGCGCGCCGCGGTGGACGCGGTCTCCGCGTGGGCGATCCCGCTCCTCCTCTCCGGCATCACGGCGCTCGCCCTCGTGCGCCGCGTGAAGGTGTACCCGGTCTTCGTCGAGGGCGCGAAGGAGGGCTTTCAGACGGCGGTGCGGATCATCCCGCCGCTCGTCGCGATCTTCGTCGCGCTCGCGATGCTCCGCGCGTCCGGCGCGATGGACGCGTTCACGCACGCGCTCGCCCCACTCACCGCGCTCCTCGGGATCCCGGCGAGCGTCGTCCCGATGGTGTTCGTGCGGCCGCTCTCGGGGAGCGGCGCGCTCGGCGTGGTCGGCGACGTGCTGCGCGCGGACGGCCCCGACTCCTACCCCGGCCGGCTCGTCTCCGTCATGGCCGGCTCGACCGAGACCACCTTCTACGTGCTCGCCGTGTACATGGGCGCGGCCGGCGTGACGCGGTACCGGCACGCCCTCGCGGCGGGGCTCCTCGCCGACGCGGCGGGGATGACGGCCGCGGTCATCGTCGTGCGCCTCCTCTTCGGGATGTGAACGCGGCGGCGAAGCGCTCGGCGCGAGGGGGCGGCGACTTGACCTGTCGCAAGTCCGCCGGGTATCGCTCTCCCTGGAGGCCGCACCGATGCCGCCGCATGCGCAATTTCCGGAGCTGCTCGCCCACGCGCCGGACGCGCTCTTCCTGCTCGACCCGAGCGCGGTCGTCGTCGACGTGAACGAGGAGGCGTGTCGCACGCTCGGGTTCGATCGCGGGGAGCTCGTCGGCAAGTCACGTCCGGGAGTTCGTGGAGGGGCTCGACGCGGACGCGCTCTCGCGGATGCAGGACCTCCTCAAGCAAGCGGGATTCGCCACGTTCCGGGCGGTGCACCGCCGCAAGGACGGGACGACCTTCCCGGTCGAGACCCGGCTCGCCCTCGTACGTCGCGACGGGCCGCCGCTCGTCGTCGCGTTCACCCGCGACCTCTCCGACCAGGAGGCCGCCCGCCGCGCCCTGCACGAGTCCGAGGAGCGCTACCGGCAGCTCGTCGAGCTCCTGCCCGATGGCGTCGTGACCTACTGTGGCGGCAGGTTCGGGTTCGCGAACCTCGCCGCCGCCCGCCTCATCGGCGCGGACGCGCCGGAGCGGCTCGTGGGTACGCCGGTGCTCGACCGGATCCACCCCTCCTCGCATCGGGCGGTGCGGGAGCGGATGGCCCGCGTCGCTCGCGGCGAGCAGGTCCCGCTCATGAAGGAGGTGCTCGTGCGGTTCGACGGGACGTCCTTCCCCGCCGAGGTCACCGCGTGCCCGCTGGGGAGCGGCGAGGTGCTGGTCGTGCTCCGCGACGTGACGGAGCGAGACCGCGCCGAGGCGGAGCGCCAGGCGCTCGAGGAGCGGCTCCGACAGGCCGAGAAGCTCGAGGCGCTCGGGACGCTCGCAGGCGGCGTCGCCCACGACTTCAACAACGTCCTCGCCGCGATCCTGGGGCACGCCGACGCGCTCTCGAGCGAGCTGCCGCCCGGGTCCCCCTGGCGCGAGGACGCCGCGCAGATCGCGGCCGCCGCGCGCCGCGCGAAGGGGGTGGTGCAGCAGATCCTCGCCTTCGCGCGCCGCCGCCCGCAAGAGGCGTCGCCGGTGGACGTCGCGGGCGTGGTCCGGGAGGAGCTCTCGCTCGTCCGCGCCGCCACGCCGGCGAACGTCGAGATCCGCGCGCGGACGGAGCCCGGCGCCGGCGCGATCCGGGCGGACCCGACCCAGGTGCACCAGCTGCTCCTCAACCTCTGCGCGAACGCACGCGATGCGATGGCGAACCGCGGCGGCGTGGTGGAGGTCCTGGTGGAGCGCGCCGAGGCGCCGTCCGCCGGCGCGCCGGCGGGGATCGCGCCGGGGAGCTACGTCCGGCTCGCCGTCGCCGACACCGGCCACGGGATGGACCTCCCGACGCGCGCGCGCGCCTTCGAGCCGTACTTCACGACGAAGCCGCCCGGCGCGGGGAGCGGCCTCGGCCTGTCGGTCGTCCACGGCATCGCCTCGAGCCTCGGCGGCGGCGTCTCGATCGAGAGCGCGCCGGGGGCGGGGACGCGCGTCGAGGTCTGGCTGCCGCGGCTCGGCGACGCGCCCCCGACGCCCGTCTCCGCCGCGCCTCCGCGCGGCGGTCGCGCCCGGAAACGCACCCGCCGCGCGCGTCCTCCTCGTGGACGACGACCCTCCCGTGGCGCGCGCGGTCGGGCGCATGCTCGAGCGGCTCGGCTACGCCGTGACGACGCACGGCGACGCGGAGTCGGCGTTCGAGCGGTTCCGCGCCGACCCCGCCGCCTTCGACGTCGTCGTGACCGACCAGACCTTGCCCGGCATGGCGGGCGACGAGCTCACGCTCGCGCTCCTCGCCGTGCGTCCCACGCTGCCGATCCTCATCTGCACCGGGTACAGCGCGCGGCTCGACGACGTGGAGGCCCGGGCCATCGGCGCGCGCGCGCTCCTCGCGAAGCCCCTCGACGCGCGCCAGCTCGGCGAGGCGGTCGCGGCGGCGCTCGCCGGGCGCTGACCTCGGCTGCGCGGCTCGCCGCTTCTTCCACGCTCATCGATCAGGCGCCCTCCCTCGGGGTCCAGGAGGTCACGAGGCGCGCGAGCTCCTTCCCGTCCTCCTCCCGCACGATCGCGTGGGCGAACGTCGCGTCGCCGGTGCGGGCCATCCGCGACAGGATCGCCGCGCCGTGCAGCCCCTCCGCGAGGTAGTGCACCTCGACCGCCGCGAGGCGCGAGCCGCGCCAGAGCTCGACGGGCGTCGCCTCGATCGCCCAGCTGACATAGCTCGCGTTCGTCACGTGGAGGTTCACGTCGATGTCGGCGTACCGCACGTGGAAGCGCTTCTCCCGCTCCCATGACGCGAGCGGCGGCAGCTTGCCCGGCGCGAGCGGCGCGACCGACGGCCGCACCGCCCGCGGGAAGCGGGGGTCGAGCACCTCGCCCGGCCGCACCGGGCGCCGGGTGGCGAGGTCGAGCACGTACCAGAGCGTCGTGGCGCGCGCCGTCTCGGCGCCGTCGCCGCGCCGGACCGTGAAGTCTCGCAGCGCGGCGAGCCGCTCGATGCCGCACGGCCACGTCTCGATCTCGAGCGTGTCTCCGAGCGCCACCGGGAGCGGCAGCTCGAGCCGCTGCCGCGCGAGGACCCAGGTGAGCCCCTTCGCCCGGAGCGCGTCGAGGCCGACCCCGAGCTCGGCCGCGTGGTAACCCGCGACCT
Organism: uncultured delta proteobacterium; assembly: GCA_963736795.1. Classification (GTDB taxonomy): domain Bacteria; phylum Myxococcota; class Myxococcia; order Myxococcales; family Anaeromyxobacteraceae; genus Anaeromyxobacter. The sequence goes on from CAVTRF010000016.1 coordinate 878,433, forward strand.
CCTGCAGGTAGCCGGAGAGCGCGGGGACCTCGAGCGCGCCGAACGCGTCGACCTCGTAGGTGTGGACCGGGAACGACGCGCGCCGCACGAGCCTCGGCTCCACGCTACAGGTCCTCCACGATGCACCCCACCCGCAGCGGAGAGGTCCGGTCGTCCGGGATTGGGTCGAGCCCCTCCGGCGCCTCGGCGCGCGGCTCCCCGTCGGCGACGAAGCGCGCGCTGCGCACGAGCTCGAGCAGCTCCTCGCGCTGCGGACCGGGGCCGTCGTCGAGGAGGGTGAACGCGACGATCACCGGGCCGACCGCCGCCACGCCCTGCAGCACGTGCCGCCACTCGTCGGGGCGCGGCTCCCTCCGGACGAGGTCGCGGTCGGTGGCGGAGAACCAGAACCCCGCCACCCCGGACGCGATCACCTCCTCGAGCGCGAGCTCCGTCTCGACCGCCCCCGCGAGCGCCTTGCGGCGCGCCAGCTCCGCGAGGAGCCGCGCCGTGTCGGCGCGCGCCTGCGGCGTCTCGGGCTCGCCCGGGTTCCAGAGCGGCGTCACGAGCGCGAGGAACCTCGCGTCCGCGCGCACGAGCCGGACCGTCGGCGTCCCGGCCTCTGCGGCGTCGCCGCTCGCGCGGGACCAGCCCGGTGGGAGCGCGACGGAGAGCTCGCCGTGCGCGAGGACCGGAAAGGACTCCCGGGTCCACCCGGACGCGGGCGCGGCCGCGGCCGGCGGCGGCGTCGGCCCGGCCCCCGCGGAGCGGGTCGATGCGCACGCCCCGAGGAGCGCTACGACGGACACCGCGCCGAGGCGGGCGGCAGAGCGGGCGAGGCCACGGTGAGTCATGGCCGTCGGTCTTACCCCGATCCGCGCCGGGGCGCGACGCGTTCGGCAGAGTCCCGCCGCGGGGCGCACTCGCGCGGGGCGCGCGTCGCTGACATGATCTCCGGGTGAAGCGCACGAGCACCGCCGCCCTGCGGAACGTCGCCCCGCTCACGGCGACCCTGCGCGAGGTCCTGCCCGCGACCGGGCGGATCCTCGAGCTCGGGAGCGGCACGGGCGAGCACGCGCTCCACCTCGCCCGGACGTTCCCGGCGCTCGTCTTCCAGCCGTCCGATCCGGACGCCGAGGCACGGGCGAGCATCGCGGCGTGGGCGCGGGAGGCGGGGCTGCCGAACCTCCTCGCGCCGCTCGACCTCGACCTGCGCGTCGCGACCTGGCTCGGGCAGCGGGCGGACGCCGTGCTGTGCGTGAACGTCCTCCACGTCGCGCCGGCCCGCTGCCTCGACGCGCTGTGCGCGGGCGCCGGGCGGCTCCTCCCCGCGGGCGGACCGCTCGTCGTCGGGGGGCCGTTCTCCCGCCGCGGCGTCCCGCTCGGCGGGAGGCTCGCCCGGTTCGACGCGGAGCTGCGCGCCGCCGATCCCGCGCTCGGCGTCCGCGAGGCGGAGGCGCTCACCGAGGCGGCGCGTCGCCACGGGCTCGCGCCGGTGTCCGAGTCGAGCCTCCCCGCGGAAGGCGACCTGCTGATCGTGCTCCGGAAGATCTAAGACCGAGACCCGTCGCGCTGGTTCGCTGCTGCCGGCGCGATCAGGGCAACTGGGCTCGGCTTTGCGGCGTGCGCTCGCGACCGGCTCAGCGCACGTGGAGGTAGCTCGAGTTGTGCCGGAGGATGCGGCGGCGGACGTCGTCGATCTCGTCCGCCTCGAGGATCCCGCGCTCGACGAAGAACTGTCCGATGGGGCGCTGCGCCCGGAGCTGCTGCCCGAGCGCGGCGAGGAGCTGGAAGGGCGTGAGGTACCCCTGGCGGACCGCCCACTCGCCGAACGGGATCGAGCCGGCCGCGGCGGCGCGGCGCGCCTCGAGCAGCACGCCGACGTCGTCCGCGGCGAGGAACCCGAAGTCCACCGCGATCCGGCCGAGCGGCGGGCGCTGCGCGCGCTGCCACGCCACCGCCTCGACGAGCTCGGTCCAGCGCACCCGGCCCGCGTAGTAGAGGTACTCCGCGAACCGCAGGCGGCGTCTCGGGAGATCCTGAGGGCGGACGCCCACGCGCACGCGCGGCCCCCCAGCGCTCGAAGCCGCCTCCGCGTGCGGGGCGGCAGGGGCGGGCGGGGGTGGGCGGCGGGCGCGGGCACGGTCTGACGGCCACGCGGACGGGCGAGGTGCGGGCCGCGCGGCCGGGCGGCGGGCCGCGCTGGCGCGGGGCAGCGGACCGGCGCGGAGCGTCGAGAGCACCCGGTACGCCTCGGTGACGGCCTTGAACTCGCGGGAGAGGTCGAGCTCTGCACGGCCGAGCGAGCGGGCTCGGTCCGGGTGGGTCTCCAGCGCCCGCCGTCGGTAGGTCGCCTTGAGGGTGTCGCGCCAGGTGACGGCCTCCGCGGCGAAGGCCGGTCCGAACAGGACGCGGCCCGCGCGCAGGACCTCATCGAACGTGATCTCCTGCGTTCCTGTCACCCCGGACGCTCCGGTCACGCGATATCGCCCGCTTGCATGCGTAACGCGTGCGCGGCCGGACGGCCAGTTTTCGACCCCCGCGGCGGGGGCTTGCTCGCCCCGATCTAGCCGCGCGGCGGGGCGTCAAAGACGCGGGCGGGGAGCTCGGGGGGCGCGAGGCCCTGAGCTCGTCCAAGGGCCGAGTGTCCCCCGTTCAGGAGGCCGGTCCCCGTCGCGGGCACGTGGATCGGAAGGAGCTACCGGCCGTCCAGCTTGACCGTGACGGTCGTCCAGAGCGCGGTCGGCCGCCCGTCTCCGTCGCCGCCCGCCGACCATGGGCACGCCCGCACCGCGGTCGCGACGGCCGTCACGAGCTCGTCCGGAACAGGCCCGAGCGGGTGAACGAGCCCGGGCTTGCCGGCGGCGTCGATCGCGAGCTTCACCGTGACCGCGCCGGTCGAGCCGCGGTAGGCGGGTGGTACCTGCAGCTTCCGCTCGACGCAGCCCACCTCGCGCAGCGCCGGCCTGAGCGAGCCGGGCGAGGCGTAGCCGGCGGCGGGCCCGGGCGCCGCGTCGTACGCGAAGCGCACGAGGAACGGTCCGGAGTAGCCGTCGTCGGAGGCGGGGAATTCCCAGCCCTCGACGACGCCTCTGACGCACTCCTCGAGCGGCGAATCCGCGGGCGCGGTCGCCACGCGGATGTCGGCGGGCCGCCCGTCGCCGTCGAGGTAGAGGATGGCGTACGCCTCGGTCCGCGCCGCGGCCTCGGTGCGCGAGGCCTCGTAGCACTGCCCGAGCTGTCCGTGCCGCAGCGCGAGGAGGAGGTCCACGCCGGGGTCTCCGGCCGCGACCGGCGCGGCGGCCCCGTCGAGCCCGAGCCGGGCGCGGAGCGGCTCGGGCACCGCCGCGCGGATCGCCTCGGGGGGCCGGCGCAGGTCGGCGAGGACGCGCTTCGTCCGCGTCCCCGCGCGCGTCGCGAGCTCCCCGGCCGAGAAGCCGCCGGTTCCCGGGATGCCGAGCGCAAAGCTGCGCGGGTCGTCGACGAGACGGGCCGCCGGCGTGCGCGCGCCCGCCTCGGGCGTCTTCTCGCTCACCGCGTAGCAGGCAGGAGCAATCCCGGCGCGGCACGCGCGCGTGGCGAGCGCAGTCGCGGTGAGGTCCGGCGCGACGTCCGGGCGCTCCTGGAGGAGCAGCCCGAGCCGGTGGCACGCGAGCGCGAAGCCCGCGTCGCACGCGCGGCGGAGCGATCGCGCGGCGAGCCGCACGTCGCGGACGGCGAGCTTCCCGCCGTCGTACGCGCTGCCGAGGTTCGCGCACCCCTCGGGCACGCCCGCGTCGCACGCCTTGCCGAAGAGCCGCATCGTCGGGCCGCCGACGTCCTCGCCGCCCCTTGGCGGGCGGTCCGCCGACGCCCTCCGCCGCGAGCGCCCCCTGGTTCGAGCAGGCGATCGCGGCGCCCTGCTCGCACGCGCGCCGCGAGAGCGCGGTGGCGCGCTCGTCGCTCTGCGGCAGGCCGCGGCCGACGGCGTACAGCACGCCGAGGTCGCTGCACGCGGCCGGATCCCCCATCTCGCACGCCTGCGTCAGGAGGGCGGCCGCGAGCCGGTCGTCGCGCGACAGGGCCTCGCCGACGAGCCGCGCGCGGCCCAGGTCGCGGCACTCGACCGCGAACCCGCGCGCGCAGCGCGCCGCGAGCGCCGGCTCGTCCACCGTCGAGGCCGCCGCGGGGACCACCGGCGCGCCCGACGCGAGCCCGAGGACGAGAGAGAGTGCGAGCGGGTGCATGCCAATCCCGTCTAGCACGGAGCGCGAAAGGGAACCACGGGTGCAAACGTCCGCTGACTTCCGATCTGCTGCGCGGCCGTGCGATAAACGCGCACCCATGCTCCGCAAGATCGTACGGATCGACGAGGAGAAGTGTGACGGCTGCGGCGAGTGCATCCCCGCCTGTGCCGAGGGCGCCATCTCGCTCGTCGGCGGCAAGGCGCGGCTCTCGGCGGACGTGCTCTGCGACGGCCTCGGCGCGTGCCTCGGCGAGTGTCCGCGCGGCGCCATCACCGTGATCGAGCGGGAGGCCGCGCCGTTCGACGAGGCGGCGGTGAAGACGCACCTCCTCTCGATGGGCGAGCAGGTGTCCGCGCGGAACGCGCCCGCGGCCGCCCCGGCGCCCGCCCCTCCCGCGCGCCCCCGCCTCTCCATCGTGTCCGACGCGGGCCCCGCCTCCCACGGCGGCGGCTGCCCCGGCTCCCGCCCCATGACGCTCCCGCGCCGCCCCGGGCCGGCCGCCCTCTCGTCCGCGCCCACCGCGAGCGGAGAGAGCCGGCTCGGCCAGTGGCCGGTGCAGCTCCACCTCGTGCCGGTGAACGCACCGTACTTCCGCGACGCCGACCTCCTCATCGCGGCCGACTGCGTCCCGTTCGCCTACGCGCGCTTTCACGACGAGCTGCTCGCCGGGCGCGCCGTCGTGGTCGGCTGCCCGAAGCTCGACGACCTCTCCGCCTACGTCGAGAAGCTCGGCCGCATCTTCGCCTCGAACGATCTGCGGAGCGTCACCGTCGTCCGGATGGAGGTGCCCTGCTGCGGGGGCATCTCGATGGCCGCGCGGCGGAGCCTCGAGGCGAGCGGCAAGTCCATCCCCTTCCGCGACGTGGTCGTCGGCGTCGACGGCACGCTGCGCGGGTAGCGCGCGGCCCGCGTGGCGAGCGTTCGCCGGTTCGCGGGGTGAGCGAGACGAGAGGCGACCGGCTCCTGTTCTCCCCTCTCCCCGACCCTCTCCCCGCTTCGCGGGGGCGAGGGAGACCAGAGGTGACCGGCTCCCTCCCGATGGATTCTCCCTTTGTTTGTCCCCCTCCCCCCGCCGCTTGCGGTGGGGGGAGAGGTCGGGAGAGGGGGGGAGCCCGCCTATGCTCGATGCGTCCGGGGAGAAGACCGCCGTGGCACGCGTTAACATGGCTCCCGCATGAAGGCAGTCCTGTTCGACGGCAAGGGCGGGCCCGAGGTGGTCCGGCTCGGCGAGGTTCCGGACCCGAGCCCTGCGCGCGGCGAGGTGCTCGTGCGCGTGCGCGCCTCGGCGATGAACCGCGCCGACCTGCTCCAGCGCCGGGGGCTCTACCCGCCTCCGGCCGGCACGCGGCCCGACGTGCCCGGGCTCGAGCTCGCCGGCGAGGTCGTCCGCACCGGAGACGACGTGTCGGAGTGGCGCGCGGGCGACCGGGTCATGGCGATCGCCCCCGGCGCCGGCCAGGCGGAGCTCGCGGTCGTCCACGAGCGGATGCTGCTCCGGATTCCGGACGCCCTCTCGTTCGCCGAGGCGGCCGCGCTCCCCGAGGCCGGGGTCACCGCGCACGACGCGCTCTTCACGCTCGGCGGCCTGCGCCCCGGCTGGCCGGTCCTCGTCCACGCAGTCGGCTCGGGCGTCTCGACGCTCGCCGTGCAGCTCGCGAAGGCCGCCGGTGCGACCGTCATCGGGACCTCGCGCACGCCGGAGAAGCTCGAGCGCGCCCGCCCGCTCGGACTCGACCACGGCATCGCGGTCGCGCGCGAGACGCCCCGGTTCGCCGACGAGGTCCGGCGGCTCACCGCCGGTCGCGGCTGCCCGCTCGTCCTCGATTTCGTCGGCGCGCCGTACGCCGGCGAGAACCTCGCGGCGCTCGCGACGCTCGGGCGGATCATCGTGATCGGCACCCTGGGCGGCGCGGCCGCCGCCCTCGACTACCGGCTCCTGCTGCAGAAGCGCGGCTCCGTCGTGGGGACGACGCTCCGGATGCGCCCGCTCGAGGAGAAGGTCGCCGCCACCCAGGCCTTCGCTCGCGACGTCCTTCCGCTCGTCGCCGCCGGCCGGGTGCGCCCCGTCGTGGACGTCGTCCTGCCCGCGGAGCGCGCCCGGGAGGCGCACGAGCGAATGGAGCGGAACGACTCGTTCGGGAAGATCGTCCTCGAGCTGTGACGTGCCGCACCCCACGGAGCCGTTGACGCCCGGCGCGCCGCTCGCGCAGGTTTCTCCCCATGCCCCGCGCCGCCCCCGTCCTCGCCGCGCTCGCAGCCCTCGCGCTCGCCGCATGCGGCAGCGGCAGCGGCAGCGACCCGCCGCCGTGCGTCGGGCTGGATTGACGTCGCCGGGATGAGCTGCGCCGACGGGTCGCCGACGGGGATCGGGATTTCCCGCGGGACCTCGGACGCGGTGCTCGTCTACCTCGCGGGCGGCGGCGCGTGCTGGAGCGAGGCCGCGTGCGCGAACTCCTTCCGCTCCTTCGGGAAGCTCGAGTTCGACGTGCTCCAGCTGTTCGCGAGCGGAACGATCTTCGACCGAACGCTCGCAGGGAACCCGTTCGCGACCTGGACGATTGTGTTCGTGCCGTACTGCACCGGCGACGTGCACGCCGGCGACTCCGTGCGGACGTACGGCACGACGACGTGGAACCACCACGGCTACCGGAACCTCCAGGCCGGGGTGGGCGCGCTCACGGCGGCGCTCACGCGCCCGGCCGAGGTCGTCGTGGCGGGCTCGTCGGCGGGCGGGTTCGGGGCGCTCGCCGCGTACGGGATGGTGCGGAGCACGTGGGATGCCGGCGCGACCACCGCCGCCCTCATCGACGACTCGGGGCCGACGTTCGTCGGGACGGCGACCCCGCCGCAGCTCCTCGCGCAGTGGTGGAGCGAGTGGGCGCTGAGCACGACGCTCGGACGGACCTGCGCGGCCTGCGAGACCGACCTGTCGGCGATCTGGCCGGTGCTGCGCGCCGCCCACCCGGGCGACCGCCTCGCGCTCGTCTCGACCACCCAGGACCTCACGATGCGCCGCTTCTTCGCGGACCCCGCGCTCGGTACGCCGGCACCGGACATGACCTCCGCGGCGTTCGCGGCCGGCCTCGACGAGCTCGCCGCGAAGCTCGCCGACCTCGGCGGGAACACCGCGACGTATCGGGTCGGTGGCGCCGGCGCGACGGCTCACGCGCTGCTCGTGGACGCGCCGTTTCTCGGGTCGCCGCAGGGACCCTCCGTTCTCGGCTGGCTGGCCGACGAGGTCTCCGGGAGGCCCTGGACGTCGGGGCCGTGAGGGCGTCCGGGCAGGCGAGCGGCAGCCGCGCGAGCGCCACCGGGGCCGGGGACGGGAGCGGCCGCAGCGCCCTAGCTTCTCGGCGATGCGGCTCCTCTACCTGCACTACGGCCCGCAGTCGGGGGTCACTGCGGCGGCATCGCGCGCCCTCGCCGCAGCCGGGTTCGAGGTCGTCCTCGCGAACCCGATGGAGCGGTTCCTCTGGCAGCTCCGACCGGGATCGAAGGTCCCGAACCCCCGCCCCGCTGCGATCCGGGCGTTCCTCGAGTCGGTCCGGCTCCACGGGCGGTGCTGGAAGGAGTACTGGGCTCACACGCCGTGGGCGTTCGATCACCTGACGGACGTCGCAGGCGAGGCGGTCCGCCGGGAGCGCCCCGACGTGGTGTTGCAGGCGGGGGTGCTGTTCGGGCCCGGGCGTCTCCCCGCGCGGCCCTACCACCTCTACGTGGACCACACCCGCGCCATCGCGGAGCGCTACGAGCCCGCGCCGGGGCTGCCGCCGGCGCTGCCCCCGGATCCCGCCTGGCGCGCGCGAGAGGCGCGCGTCTACCGCGGCGCCGCGACCATCTTCTCGATGAGCGAGTTCGCGGCGGGCTCGCTCGTGCGCGACTACGGCGTCGAGCCCGCGCGCGTGCGCGTGGTCGGCGCCGGGCCGAACGTGACCCCGCACGAGGACGCGGCCGCGCAGCGACGTCCCGCCGACCGCGCGCCCGCGATCCTCTTCGTCGGACGGAACTTCACCCCGAAGGGCGGTCCCGACCTCCTCGACGCGTTCCGCCTCGTGCGTCGCACCCACCTCCACGCGGAGCTCTGGATCGTCTCGCAGAACGCGCCGTCGCCGCTGCCCGAGGGGGCCACCTTCGTCGGACCCCTCGGGCCGGACGCGCTCGCCGGGCTCTTCTCCCGCGCGAGCGTCTTCGCGCTCCCGACGCTGCGGGAGGCGTTCGGGCTCGCCTTCGTCGAGGCGATGGCGTTCGGCCTGCCCGTGATCGGGTCGCGCATCGAGGCGGTGCCGGAGATCGTCGTCGAGGGGGAGACCGGGCTCCTCGTCCCGCCGCGCGACCCGGCGGCGCTCGCCCGCGCACTCTGTGCCCTGCTCGACGACCCCACCCGCGCGCGCCGCATGGGCGAGGCGGGCCGGGCGCGGGTCGCGGAGCGTTTCGGCTGGGACCGGGCGATCGGCCGGATGCTCGACGTCCTCCGCCCGGACCGCCCCGACCGCGCGGCGGCGAGCGCGCGGAGCGTCACCGCCAGCGAGGGCGCCGCGAGCTGATGGCGCCACCCGCCCTGCGTCGAGGGTCGCGGGCGGGTGTCACCACCGGGCGACTCCGGGCGGGGCGCCGGTCCGAGACCCGCTCCGAACGGCGCTCGCCGCCCGGGCCGGGCTGCGCATCGTCTCGGATGGAGGGGGAGCCTTGGCCGATTCGATCCTGACGCGCGCGCGTCCGCTGCTCGCCGCACGCCTCGCGGGCGCCGCGCTCGCGATCGCGGTCCCCATGGTGCTCGCGCGGGTGCTCCTGCCCGCGGCCTACGGGACGTTCAAGCAGGCGTGGCTCGTCTCGCAGACGCTCGCCCTCATGCTGCCGATGGGGCTGACCCAGAGCCTCTACTACTTCGTCCCACGCGAGCCGAAGGACCGCGATCGCTACGTCGCGCAGACGGTCTGGGCGCACGCGGCGCTCGGGCTCGTCGCGGCGCTGCTCGTGCTCGGGGGCCGCGGATTCCTCGCGCGTCGCTTCCAGAACCCCGAGCTCGACGGGCTCCTCGGCTGGGTGGCCGCGTTCGCGGGGCTGCTCGTCGCGGGCTCGCCCCTCGACGTCGCCTGGAACGCGTCCGGGCGCATCGGCGCCGCCGCGCTCGCGCGGCTCGCGACCGAGCTCCTGCGCAGCGGCGCGCTCATCGCCGGCGCGCTCGCGGTCGGAACGGTGCGCGGCGCGCTCGTCGGGATGACGCTCGCCACCGCGGCGCGCGCGGTGGTCGGGTTCGTCCTGCTCGGCCGCTCCCACGGGCTCGCCGGCGGCGCGGCGCTCCTCCGGCGGCAGATCGCGTACGCGCTCCCGTTCGGCGCCGCGTTCCTGCTCATCGTGCCGCAGCAGCAGTTCCACCAGTACGCGGTCTCGGCGGCGGTGACGGCGGCCGCGTTCGCGGTCTACAGCGTCGGCACCTTCCAGCTGCCGGTCGTCGACGTGCTCTACACGCCGGTCTCCGAGCTCCTGCAGATCGGGCTCGCCCAGTGCGACGGCTCGCGCCGCGGGCGGCGCTCCGGGCTCGGCCTGTTCCACGAGGCGGTGCTCCAGCTCTCCTTCGCGTTCCTGCCGCTCGCGGGGCTCCTCTTCGTCGTGGCCCCGGCGCTCATCGAGCTGCTCTTCTCGCGGCTCTACCTGTCCGCGGTCCCGCTCTTCCGCCTCTCGGTCGTGCCGATCGTGCTCGCGGCCCTCCCGCTCGACGGCGTGATGCGGGCGCGCGCCCAGAACCGGTTCATGCTCCTCCTGTCCGCCGGCAAGCTCGCGCTCACGGCGCCGCTCGTGCTCGGGGGGCTCGCGCTGTTCGGCCCGCTCGGCGCGTTCTCGGGATGGGTCGCGGCCGAGACGGTGTCGCGCGCGGTGATGCTCCACCGGACCGCGACCCTGTTCCAGGTGAAGTTCGCGGGCGTCCTGCCCGGCCGGGCCCTCGCGCGCCAGCTCGCGGCGACGCTCTTCGCGATGCCCCCGGCGTGGTTCGCGCTCCAGGCGACCCCCGGACCGCTCTTCCTGCGCCTCGCCACGGCCGGGCTCACCTTCGCGGCCGCGTACCTCGGCCTCTCCTGGGCCCGCGGCTGGCTCCCCACCGGGTGGATCGCGCTCTTCCGCGGGCGCGCGGCCGCGCCCGGAGAGGCGACCGCCGCCTCGGAGCCCTGACCGTGCGCCAGGCCGCGCTCGCAGTCGCCGCAGCCCTCGCGCTCGTCACGGCGGCGCGGCTCCCCGCGGCGTGGTCGAGCGGGAACGCGCTGAACCACGTCTCCGGCGTCTGGATGACGCTCGCGGACGACCTCGCGCGCGGCACGCTCTACCGCCCGCTCGACGCAGGAGACGGCACGTCCGGAGGGACCCGCTACTTCCCGCTCGCCTTCGCGCTCCACGCCGGGCTCCTGCGCGCCGGGGCGCCGCTGCTCGCCGCCGGCTACGCCGCGTCGCTCGCCGCGGGCCTCCTCCTCGCCGCGGGCCTGTTCCTCCTCTCGCGCGCGCTCGGCCGCGGCGCGCGCGACGCGGCCACGTTCGCGGCGCTCGGGCTCGCCGGGTTCGCGGGGCAGCACGCCCTCGCGGCCGTGCGCGGCGATCTCCTCCCGGTCGCGCTGTCCGCGCTCGGGCTCGCCGCGGTCGCGCGCGGCCCTCGCCGCGGAGCGGTGGCGGGCGCCGCCGCGGCGCTCGTGCTCGCGTTCGCGGCGAAGCCGACCGCGGTCACCGCAGCGCTCGCGGCCGCGCTCTTCCTCGTGCTCCGCGGCGCGCCGCGCGCGGCGGCGGCGCTCGCTGCGCTCGTCGGCGCGGGCGCGGTCGGCGTGGTCGCCGCCACCGAGGCGCTCTCCCGCGGGCGGTTCCTCGCCGGGCTCGCGGCGGCGGCGACGGCGGGCGCCGACGGGCGGAGCGTCCTGCGCGCGCCGGTCCGGCTCGCCGAGGCGCTCGCCGCGGACCCGGCCGGAGTCGTCCTCGCGCTCGCTGCGGCGGCGGTGCTCGCGGGTTCGCTCCCCGCCCTCGCGCGCGGGGTGCGGGCGAGCGCGAGCGCGAGCGGCGGCGATTCCCGGCTGCTCCCGGCGCTCTGGGTTGCGTCGGCGTGGGCCGGCGCGCTCGCGGTCTTCGCCACCCCGGGCACCGGGGTGAACCACCTCGTCGAGGTGGAGGCCGCCTCCGCCGCCCTCCTCGCGGCGGCAGCCGGACGCACGGGACGCGCCGCGTCCGTCGCGCGCGCCGTGGCGCCGATCGCCGCTGCCGCCGGGCTCGCCGTCGCGCTCGGGATGTGGCGGGCCGATGCCCGGGCCTCGCGCCTCTCCGAGCTGCGCGCGCTCGTCACCGCGTTACCGCCCGGCGCGGTCGTCTCCGAGGACCCGCTCGTCCCGCTCCTCGCCGGAGCGTCCCCGCTCGTGCTCGATCCGTTCACGCTGCGGCTCGCCGCCGCGCGCGCGCCGGACCGGGTCGCGCCGTTCGCGGCCGCGCTCCGCCGCGGCGCCTACCCCGCGGTCGTGCTCTTCGAGGACCTCGACCGACCCGCCGCCAATCGGTGGTACGCCGACGGAAACGTCGGGCTGTCGCTCATCGGCGAGATCCGGCGCGGCTACCAGCGCGCCGAGGTGTTCGGCCGCTACCACCTGTACCTGCCGCGCGCGGCCGGCGCGGGCGTGGTCCGGCGCGACGACCCGCGGTAGATTCCGCGCGCATGGTCGAGCGACCCAGCCGTGGTGCACCGCGACCGCCCTCCGCGGCCGACGTCGAGCGCGAACGCGCGCGCGCGCGCGGCGCACGCCGCCTCCTGCCGTGGGCGCTCCTCACCGCGGCGGGCGGCGGCCTCATCGCCGTGGTGGCCGGAGGCGGCGCGCGCGCCGGCCTCGCGCTCGCCGCGCTGGGGCTCGTCTTCGTGCTGTTCCTGCTCACGACCGCGATCGCACGCTGCCCGGCGTGCGGGGCGGCGCTGGGCCGCGCTGCGCCGGGCCCGCGGGATGGGACCGGTCTCGCCGGGGGGCGGTCGATCGAGAGCTGCCCGCGCTGCCGCGCGCGCTTCGAGTAAGCGCGGCTACCGCACGAACTCGACGTGCGGCGTGATGTGGCGCGCGAGCGGCGACCGGGTGAGCAGCGTGAGCGCCCGCTCGATCCGCTGGGCGCCGATCCCGGGGGCGGTCTCGTAGGCGGCCGCGATCAGCTCGCCGAGGGTGGTGACGAGACGGCGCGGGGCGCTGCGCTTCGAGCTCTTCGTACCGATGCGCGTCTTCTTCATCGTGCCTCCGGGTGGCGTCTCCGGCCCCCCAGCACTAGCAATCCGCTTGCCTTCGTCACAAGGACGGCGTTACAGGGGCTTGCCCTGCCGCCCGATCGCGCTGCCGGTAATCCTTTCAGCCCCGGTTTGGAAATCATGCCGACGAAGCCCGCCCGAGACCTCCAGACGTTCCCGAACCCGAAGCCCGAGCGGCCGTTCGAGATCGCGATGGAGTGCCCGGAGTTCACCTGCGTCTGCCCGATGACCGGGCAGCCGGACTTCGCCACGATCCGGATCCGCTACGTGCCGGCGGAGCGCTGCGTCGAGCTGAAGAGCCTGAAGCTCTACCTCTGGAGCTTTCGCGACGACGGCACGTTCCACGAAGCGGTGACGAACCGGATCTGCGACGACCTCGTCCGCGCGCTCGCCCCGCGCTGGCTCGAGGTGACCGGCGACTTCGCGGTCCGCGGCGGGATCCACACGGTCGTCACCGCCCGACACGGCGAGAGACCCGCCGGGGTCTGAGAACACGCAGGGCCTCACCGCGGGCGCGATCTCGTCCCCGGATGGGGACACGCACGGTCGCCTGCGCGCCTCACACGGGGTTCCGCTCCACGCGCACGGGCCCCATCTTGTCCACCGGGGGAGGAGGATGGGGACCGCCGGTCTCGGCATCGCGTACGTCCACTACGGCTGGCAGAGCGGGGTCACCTCGGCGGTGGCCGGCGCGCTGCTCGACCGCGGCCACGACGTGCGGCTCGTCACCGCCACGGGCGCCCTCGAGCCGCGCGATCCGGTCACGCGCAGGCCGCGGCCCCGCCCCGACATCCTCCTCCACCTCGCGCTTGCGTGCGCACGGTTCGGCCGGGGTGGGCTCGAGCACCGCTGGAACACGGGATACGCGTTCGACCGCCACGGTCGCGAGGCCGGGCTCGCCCTGCGTTCGCTGCGCCCGGAGCCGGACATCGTCCTGCAGAACGGCGCGCTCTTCGCGCCGGGCATGCCGCCGCCCTTCCCGTACGCGCTCCTGCTCGACCACACGCGCGCGCTCGCCGAGGCGAGCCCGGCGTGGCCCGAGGCGCGGGTGCCAGCCCCGCTCCGCTACGGCAGCGGCTGGTTCGCGCGCGAGGCCGGCGTCTACCGGGGCGCGGCGGTGATCGCGACCTTCAGCGCCAACGCCGCCCGCTCGCTCGAGCGCGACTATGGCGTCGACCCGGCGCGCGTGCGCGTCGTCGGCGCCGGCGCGAACATCTTTCCCGAGAAGGCGCCGCGACGTGACGACGGTCACACGGTCGTGTTCGTGGGGTTCGACTTCGCGCGCAAGGGCGGCTTCGTCCTGCTCGAGGCGCTCCGCATCCTCCGCGGGCGGGTTCCGCGCGCGCGCCTCTTCGTCGCGGGCGCTCCGCCGACCGGGCCCGTCCCCGAGCGCGTCACCTTCCTCGGCCCGGTCGACCTCTCCGAGCTGCCGGCGCTCTTCGCGCAGTCCACCGTCTTCGCGATGCCGACCCTGCAGGAGCCGTTCGGCCTCGCGTTCCTCGACGCCATGGCGTGCGGGCTGCCCTGCGTCGGGACCCGGATCGAGGCGGTCCCCGAGATCGTGCGCGACGGCGAGACCGGGCTCCTCGTCCCCCCGGGCGATCCGGTGGCGCTCGCGGGAGCGCTCGAGCGGCTGCTCGGGGACCCGGCGCGCGCACGGGCGATGGGCGCGCGCGGGCGGGCGCGCGTGTTCTCGGGGGGGCTCTGGAGCCACGTCGCGACGCGGCTCGAGCGCGCGCTCGACGACGCGGTCTCGACGCGTGGCCGGGCCGCCTGATCGCCTCCGTTTCCGGAGCGCCGCGAGGCGGCCACGACCGGCTGCGCGTGCGCGCTGCACGCACATCCACCCGTCACCGTACCGCGGGGGTCGTCGCGAAGATCGTCCCGGGGGCCACTCGGGGTAGAATCCGCGGCGGTGCCTGAGCCCGCGGCAGAGTTCCCCACGTTCGAGCCGGAGTCCCTCGTCGGCACGACGCTGGACGGCCGGTACGTCCTGACCGCGCACCTCGCGACGGGCGGGATGGGGGCGGTGTTCCGTGCGCAGCACGTCCACCTGCGCAAGGAGTTCGCGGTGAAGGTGCTGCGCCCGGATCTCACCGGGTCGGCGGACCTCGTCGAGCGGTTCCGCCGCGAGGCGGAGATCGCGAGCGCCCTCGATCACGACAACATCGTGAAGGTCTCCGACTTCGGCCGGAGCGAGGCGGGCTACCTGTTCCTCGTCATGGAGCTGCTCACCGGCGAGAGCCTCTTCGACCGGCTCCGCCGCGAGGGCTTCCTCTCGCCCGAGGACGCGGTCCCGGTCCTCTGGCAGATCTGCGCCGCGCTCGAGGCCGCGCACGCGCTCGGCGTCGTGCACCGCGACCTGAAGCCCGAGAACGTCTTCCTCGCCCGGAGCGCCTCGGGCCGCGAGGTGACGAAGATCCTCGACTTCGGCATCGCCAAGATCGCCGACCCGACGAGCGGGAGCGCGACGCAGGCGGGCATCGTCGTCGGCACGCCCGAGTACCTGTCCCCGGAGCAGGCGATGGGCTCGCCGATCGACGCGCGCGCCGACGTCTACGCGGTGGGGCTCATGGCCTGGCGCGTCCTCGCCGGGCGCCACCCGTTCAAGGCGGAGGACGCGCGCGCCCTGCTCATGATGCAGGCGACCCGGCCGGTCCCTCCCCTCACCGATCCGCGACCCGACCTCGCCGCCTACCCCTCCCTCGTCGCCGCCGTGGCGAAGGCGTGCGCGAAGGAGCCGATCGCGCGCCACCAGAGCGCGGCGCTCCTCCGCCTGGACCTCGCCGCGGCGCTCGGCCCCGCGTTCATGATGCCGCCCGGCGCGACCCCCGCGCCCCCGCCCTCGATGTCCGCCTCGCCGTCGCCGATCCCCGGGCGCGACCTCCCGTTCGCGGAGGGCGGTTCGCCCCGCGACGCGACGCGCTCGGTGGACAGGTGGCTCGCCGGGCCGGGACCGGCGCTCGATCTCGCCCGCGCGGCCGCGACCGCGCGCGGGCTCGCCGAGCGCGGCCGAGCCGCCGCGCTCGGCGCCTGGCACCGCCTGCGGTCGAGGCCCTGGAGCTCGCACTCCGCCCGCGCCCGCGCGGGCACCCTCGACGCGTGGCGGCGCCTCCGGGCGAGGCCGTGGGCGTCGCTCACCGCGGCCGCCGCCGCGCTCGCCCTCGCGGTCGGGATCGCGTTCTTCGCGTGGAGCCACGGGCGCCCCGCCGCGGACGCCCGCGAGCTCCTCACGCTCTCGCGGGCCACGGAGGCCCGGGCCGTCCTCGAGCGCGCGCTCGAGCGGCGCCCGGAGGATCCCGAGCTGCTGCTGCTGCGGGCGCGGGCGCTCCACCGGATCCCGGGCCGCGCAGGAGACGCGATCGACGCCTACGCCGTCGCGCGGGCGCACGGACCTCTCGACGCCATCGCGTTCGAGGACCTCGCCGGAGACCTCGCGCGCGAACGGAGCCTCGCCGACAAGGCGGCGCGGCTCTTGCGCGACGACGCCGAGCGATCGCTCCCCTTCGTGCTCCGCGCCGCGACGAGCGCGCCGGGCGCCCATCGGCTGCGTGCGCTGACGCTCGCGCGCGATCTCGGGGCCGAGGAGCAGGTCGATCGGGTGGCCGCGTACGGCGGGCTGCTCGGCGAGGCGGACTGCGACGTGCGCCGCGCCGCGGCGCACCGCCTCGGCGAGCTCGGCGATCCGGCGGCGCTGATCCCGCTCGGGAAGGCGGCGCAGGCGCGGACCGAGTCGAAGGGCTTCTTCGGCAAGACCAAGGTCGCGACGGCGTGCGGCGCCGCGGAGGCCGAGGCGGCCGCCCGCCGCATCGAGGCGGCCCGCCTGCCCGAAAGCGCCCCCGAGCGGCCGTAGGAAGGGTCGCGCTTCGCCCGACCCACGCGTCGCCGCGCGGGCGCCGCCGTGCTAAACGACCCCTCGCACCGAACGAGGAGGTACGGGATGGCTCGCAAGGAAGGGATCACCGTCGAGGCGACCGGGGTCGCGCCGCTCCGGCTCGAGGCGGACGCGCTCGCGCTGCCGGTCTTCGCCGAGGACCTGCGCGACGGCGTCGTGCGCGAGCTCGACGGGCTCCTCGGCGGAGCGCTGCTCCGCGCCGTCGCCGCCGAGCGGTTCGAGGCGAAGCCCGGGCAGGAGCTGCAGCTCGCGACCCTCGGCCGCATCCCCGCCTCGCGCGTCCTGCTCGTCGGGCTCGGCGCACGGCGCGGCGCCGGCGACGCGCTCGCCCGCGACGGGTTCGAGCCGCTCCGGATGGCGGCCGGCCGGGCCGGTCGCGCCGCGGTCAAGGCCGGCGCGCGCTCGCTCGCGATCGCGCTCCCCGCCGGCGACGCCGGGGCGGTGCCCGCGGCCGCGCGCGCCGCCGCCGAGGGCGCGCTCCTCGGCGGCTACGCCTTCCGCCGCTACAAGACCGAGAAGAAGGCTCCGTCCCGCCTCGAGACGTTGCGGGTGGGCGTCCCGGCCGGCCGCGAGCGCGCCCGCGAGGTGCGCGACGCCCTCGCCCTCGCACGCGAGATCGCCGCCGCCGTCGCCTGGGCGCGCGACCTCGTGAACCTCGGACCGGCGGACTGCACGCCGACCCACCTCGCCGACGCGGCGCGCGAGCTCGCCCGCTCCGCCGGCCTGCGCGTCGAGGTGCGTGGGCCACGCGGAGATCGCGGCGCTCCGGATGGGCATGTTCCTCGGCGTGGCGCGCGGCTCGGCCGAGGAGCCGCGCCTCGTCACGGTGAGCTTCGTCCCGAAGGGGCCCGCGGCCCGCCGGGCGCCGCTCGTCCTCGTCGGGAAGGCGATCACCTTCGACTCGGGCGGCCTCTCGCTCAAGCCGACCGACAGCATGGTGACGATGAACACCGACATGGCGGGGAGCGCGGCCGTGCTCGGCGCGATGCGCGTCGTCGCCTCCCTCCGACCCGCGTTCCCGGTCCACGCCGTGCTGGGCGCCTGCGAGAACATGCCGGGCGGCCGCGCCTACAAGCCGTCCGACGTCCTCGTCGCGTTCGACGGGCAGACGGTCGAGATCACGAACACCGACGCCGAGGGGCGGCTCGTCCTCGGCGACGTCATCGGGTGGGCGGCTCGGCGGTTCGAGCCCGCGGCGATGATCGACGTCGCGACGCTCACCGGCGCGTGCATGGTCGCGCTCGGGATGACGACCGCCGGGCTCCTCGGCCCGGACGGCCCGGTGATCGACGGGGTGCTCGCCGCGGCGCGCGCCTCGGGCGAGGAGGTCTGGCGGCTCCCGCTCGTCGAGGCCCTGAAGGAGCAGCTGAAGAGCGATCGGGCGGATCTGAAGAACACCGGCGAGCGGTTCGGCGGCGCCATCAGCGCGGCCCACTTCCTCCACGCGTTCGCGAAGGAGACGCCGTGGGCGCACGTCGACATCGCGGGGCCCTCCCACGCCCAGAAGGAGCGCGGCTACCTGGCAAAGGGGGGCACCGGCTTCGGGCTCCGCACGCTCGTCGAGTTCGTGCGCACCTGGGGCGGGTAGGGGCAAACACGAAGCCCCGGATCCTCGCGGATCCAGGGCCCTGGGTGTCGGACGCTGCTTCTGTTCTGCGGTCCGGCGCTACGCCTCGTCGGGGAGCTTCTTCTCGGCAGGGGCGGCCTTCAGGAGCGCGCCGACCGCCGCGCCGACCGCGCCGCCGGCGACCGCGAAGAGCGAGCCGACCGCGGTGACGCCGAGCACCATCCCGAAGACGATGAGGGCCCGGACCGCGAGGCTCGCCGTGACCGGCGTGCCGAAGATGCCGCCCGCGAGGAGGACGCCAGCGTAGCCGCCGTACAGCAGGGCGGGGAGGAGGGCGACCGCGAGGAAGGTGGCGAGACCGATGCCGGCGCCGATGAGAGCAGGGAGCTTCGGGTTCGTGTTCGTCATGACCTTTTCTCCTTCTGGTTTTCGGGGCCGTCCGTCCGGCCACCCGTCTCCTCACTTGTGCACGCCGGCTGCCAACCTGGAGCCACCTGATTACAGGCACTTGGCGGGGGTCCGCGTCGGGAATCCCGGACATGCGCTCGCCCGCGCAGACACCGGGGCGTGCGAGGACGTGTGCTACCCTGCGCCGCCGTGAACGCCTTCAAGAGCCACCTCGCCGCGGTCGCCGACTACCCGTACTCGAAGTTCGAGGCGCGGATAAAGCTCGACCAGAACGAGAGCCCGGACGACTTCCCGCCGGCGCTCAAGGCGCGCGCCCTCGAGCGGATCGCGAGCCTGTCCTGGAACCGCTACCCCGAGCTCCACGCGGACGACGTCCGCGCCGCCGTCGCTCGCCACGAGGAGTGGCCCGAGGCGGGGGTGGTCCTCTCCCCGGGGTCGAACCTGCTCGTGCTCGCGCTCGCCGAGGCGGCCGCCTCCGTCCTCGACACCTCGCCTTCGTTCCCCTACTACCGGGGCTCGGCGGTCGCGTCCGGCACGCCGTACCGGGCGGTGCCGCTCGGCCCCGGGTTCGCGCTCCCGACGGAGGGGCTGCTCGCGGCCCTCGACGCCGCGCCCGGCGTGCTGTTCGTCCCGAACCCGCACGGTCCGACCGGCCGGCTCTTCGACGCCGCCGACCTGGAGCGGCTCGCGGCCCGGGCGCGGGAGCGCGACGCGCTCCTCGTGGTGGACGAGGCGTACCACGCCTTCGCGGGCACCGACGCGCGGCCGCTCGCGCGCGCGAACCCCAACGTCGCGGTCCTGCGCACCTTCTCGAAGTCGTGGTCCCTCGGCGGCATCCGCGCCGGGTACCTGCTCGCGGACCCGAAGGTCGCCGCGGTCGCGCGCGCGCTCCTGCCGCCGTTCTGCATCCCGGCGCACACCGGGGCGATCCTGCTCACCGCGCTCGAGGCGCCCGGGTACGTGGCGCCGCTCGTCGCGCGGATCAGGGCGGAGCGCGACCGGCTCCTCGCCGAGCTCGCGCGGCACCCCGACTGGAAGCCCTGGCCCTCCGCGTCGAACTTCATCCTCGTCCGGACGCCCGACGCCGCCGCGACGCACGCCCGGCTCCTCGCCGCCGGCGTGCTCGTGCGGCGCCAGGATCACTACGCGGGGCTCGAAGGCTGCATCCGGATCTCGGTCGGGACGCGCGCGGAGAACGACGCGCTGCTCGCCGCCGCCTTCGCCCGCTGACCCGCCGGCTGCCCGCACCGCGTCGGTCCGCGCGCGCCGCGCGTCTTCGCGTTGCTTTCTACAACCTCCCCAGTTACAGACTCGCCCCCGGCCGCACGCCGCCGCCGGTCCTGGAGGAGCGCATGAAGATCCTGGTCACCACCCCCACCGGCAAGGTGGGCGCCGAGGTCGCGAAGCAGCTCGTGGCGCGAGGGGCGGACCTCCGCCTCGGCGCACACTCACCGGACAAGGTCCGCAAGGCCTTTCCCGCGGTCGAGGCCGTGCGGCTCGACTACGCCGACGAGGCGAGCGTCCGCGCCGCGGTCGCCGGCGTCGAGGCGATCTACCTCGCCTCGCCGGGCGACTCCCCGGCCGAGCCCGAGCAGCGGCTGCTCGACCTCGCCAGGGCGGCCGGGGTGCGGCGCGCGGTGAAGCTGTCGGCGCACGGCGTCGAGAACGGCGACTCGCCGCTGCGGCAGGTCGAGAAGCACCTCGAGGCGTCCGGCCTCGAGTGGACGATCCTGCGGCCGAACTGGTTCATGCAGAACTTCTCCACCTCGCAGGCGAACGCGATTCGCGCGGGCACGCTCGCCGAGCCCGCCGGGGACGGGCGCAGCGCGTTCATCGACACGCGCGACATCGCCGCGGTGGCGGTGAGCGCGCTGACCGGGAGCGGGCACGCCGGCAAGGCCTACGCGCTCTCCGGACCCGAGAGCCTCGATCGGAACGCCGTCGCCGCGCTGCTCTCGAAGGCGATCGGGCGCGAGGTGCGGTACCTGCCGGTCACCGACGAGCAGTTCAGGGCGGCGGTGAAGGGCATCCTCTCGCCGAGCTACACCGAGCTCCTCTCGCTCCTGTACGGCGGGACGCGCCAGGGCTGGTTCGACGCGGTGACGGACACCGTCGAGAAGCTGCTCGGGCGGCCGCCGATCTCGTTCGGCCGGTTCGCCGAGGACCACAAGGCGGCGTGGCGGTGAGCCCGGTGTAGCTGCCCCGGTCAGGAGCTTCATGGGAAGGTGAAGTCTAGCGAGGCCGGGGCGACACGCCCGGAGCTCGTCCCGGCACCGGTCGGGGCCCGCCCATCGGACGGGACCCGACGCGGAGGCGTCCGCCGGATCCGGCGTGCGCAGCTTTTTCTCCATCGCGCGCCCGCGCGCGGCCGGAGGATCCGATGAAGAGGATGTTCGTCGTGTTCGCGCTCGCCATCGCGCCGCTGGCGGGACGTGCCGAGGTCTCGCTCGGGATCGAGGCCACCATCGCGGCCCCGCGGCTCGGGATGGAGCGGCTGCCCGGGTCGGACCGTCCGCTCGTCGCGAGCGGAGACCTCGGCGGCTCGCTGCTCCTCCGGGTGGGATCGCTCGCGCTCGGGGTCGCCGCCGAGCGGAACATCCGTGAGCGCGACGCGCGCCTCACCACGATGAGCGGACTCGGCGGGCTCGCGCTCGACCTCCTCCCGTTCGCGCGCCTCGAGCTGCTCGGGGAGGTCGGCGTCGCGAACGTCATGCGCGACGCGGCCGGCGAGGCACCGTTCTACGGAGCGCGGCCGGGGCTCTCGCTGAAGGTCCCGATGTTTCCGTTCCGCGTCGGCGTGTGGGGCCTCGCCCGGTGGGGACTGCCGGGGGCGCCGCGCGGGGAGCCGTCGCTCGGGCTCCTCGCCCGCGCCGGCATCGAGTTCTAGGGGCTGCCGTGCCCGCGGCCCGCGAGCGCCGCCACCCGAGACGCCGCGAGCACCACCGGGACGCGCGGGAGCTTCCCGAGCGAGAACCCGGCGACGAGGTCTTCGGGCGTGAGCCGCGCGTCCGGCGGCGCGAGCCCGGAGAGCTCCGCGAGCAGCCCGACCACCGCGCGCGGATCGGCGCCGCGCTCGCGCAGCTCGCCGAGGGACAGCGCCCCGTGGCGCTTCGCGAGCCGCTCCCCGTCCTCTCCGACGACGAGCGGCACGTGCGCGAACCGCGGCGGCGCGAGGCCGAGGGCGGCGTACAGGAGGAGCTGCCGGCCGGTGGACGGGAGGAGGTCGTCGCCGCGCACGACCTCGGTCATCCCCATCGCCGCGTCGTCCACCACGACGGCGAGCTGGTAAGCCGGGACGCCGTCGGCGCGCGCGACGACGAAGTCCCCGACCTGCGCCGCCACGTCCACCGCCTGCGGCCCGTGGACCCCGTCGTCGAAGCGGACCTCGCCCGGACGAGCGCGCAGGCGCCAGGCGGGGCGCCGCGCCGTCGAGCGCCGCGCCGCCTCGTCGGGAGCAAGCCGTGCGCACGTCCCCGGGTAGCGTGGCCCCTCGTCCGACGGCCCGTGCGGCGCCTGGGCGGCCGCCGCGATCTCCGCGCGGGAGCAGAAGCACGGGTACACGAGGTCGGCCGCGCGCAGGCGGTCGAGCGCCGCCGCGTACTGCGCACCGCGCTCCGACTGACGGTAAGGGGCTGCGTGGCCGCCGACGTCCGGGCCCTCGTCCCAGTCGAGCCCGAGCCAGCGCAGCTCGTCGAGGATCCGCGCCTCGAGCCCGGGGCGCACCCGCGGGCCGTCGAGGTCCTCGAGACGCATGACGTACGCGCCGCCCGTCGCACGCGCGGCGAGCCACGAGACGAGCGCCGTGCGCGCGTTCCCGAGGTGCAGCGGCCCGGTGGGCGACGGCGCGAACCGGCCGCGAGCGAGTGGTTGGAGAGCCCCGGAAGGTGCCATGCCGGAAGGGAGCCTGTCCTGATATCCCGGTGCCTTCACCGCACTCAAGCCCAAAACTTGAGGGCGCGGGCGAACCGCCCCACCGTACCGACATGCCCCGACAGGCCGGCGTCCTCCTTCCCCTCTTCTCCATCCGCTCGTCTGCCGACTGGGGCGTCGGCGAGATCCCGGACCTCGTGCCGTGGGCGCGCTGGTGCGCGGCCGCCGGCTTCTCGGCGGCGCAGGTGCTTCCGGTGAACGAGGCGTCGCGCGGGCAGAACAGCCCGTACGCCGCCCTCTCCGCGTTTGCGATCGACCCGGTCTACCTCGGAGTCGGCGCGCTCGAGGACTTCGAGGCCGCGGGAGGCCTCTCCGCGCTCTCCCGCGAGGACCTCCACCTGCTCGAGGCGGTGCGGGGCGCGCCCTCCGTCCGCTGGAACGACGTCCGCGCCCTGAAGCAGCGTGCGCTCCACCTCGCGTTCCGGCGGTTCGAGCGGGACGAGTGGGGGCGCCGCACCCGGCGCGCGCGCGCGCTCGAGGAGTTCGCGGCGCAGGAGCGCGCCTGGCTCGACGACTACGCCCTGTTCGTCGCGATCCACGACGGCGAGCAGGGCGGCCGCCCCTGGACCGAGTGGCCCGCGCCGCTGCGCGACCGCGAGCCGGTGGCGCTCGCCGAGGCGCGAGCCCGCCTCTCCCGCGACGTCCTGCTCCACACCTGGCTCCAGTGGCAGGCCGAGGAGCAGTGGCACGCGGCCCGCGCGGCCGCGAACGCCGCCGGGGTGGAGCTCGCGGGCGACCTTCCGTTCATGGTGGCGACCGACTCGGCCGACGTCTGGGCGCGCCGCGACGACTTCCGGCTCGACGCGCGGGTCGGCGTCCCCCCCGATGCGTTCAGCGCGACCGGGCAGGACTGGGGGCTCCCGGTGTACCGCTGGGACGTGATGGAGCGGGAGGGCTACCCGTGGCTCGCCGAGCGCGGCCGGCGGATGGCGGACCTCTACGGCCTCTACCGCGTGGACCACGTCGTCGGGATGTACCGCACGTACTTCTTCCCGAACGACGGCAGCGCGCCGGCGTTCGTCCCGGCCGGTGAGCCCGCCCAGACCGCGAACGGCGAGCGCGTGCTCGGGCTCTTCTCGACCGGAGCGCGCGTCATCGCCGAGGACCTCGGGACCGTCCCCGACTTCGTGCGCGCGTCGCTCGATCGGATCGCGATCCCCGGCTACCGCGTGCTGCGGTGGGAGCGCCACTGGAACGATCCGGGGCAGCCGTTCCGTGAACCCTCGGCGTGGCCGCCGGTGTCCGTCGCCACGACGGGCACCCACGACACCGACGCCGTCGCGGACTGGTGGGACGGGATGCCGGCCGACGAGCGGCGGGCCTTCCTCGCCCTGCCCGCGCTCGAGCCCCTGCGTGCGCGCGCCCCCGGCCGCTTCGACGACGGCGTCCGCGACGCGATCCTCGAGCTCGTGTTCGGCTCGGGATCGGACCTCCTCCTGCTGCCGTTCCAGGACGCGTTCGGCATGCGCGAGCGCGTGAACGTGCCGGGGACGGTCAACGAGGAGAACTGGACGTACCGGATGCCCCGCGACCTCGCCGCGCTCCACGCCGACCTGCCGGCGCGCGACCGGCTGCACGGGCTCGCGGTCCGCTCCGGGAGGCTCCGCGGGGGGTAGGCGTGCGTCAGGGCGAGACGGGCGGCGGCGGCGACGCGGAGCTCGTGGACGTGCTCCTCTCCGAGCTCGCCCGCGAGCTCGGGCGCGGCGAGGGAGTCACCCGGCGGCCCGCGTCCACCTACCGCCTCCAGCTCCACGCGGGGTTCGGGTTCGACGACGCGGTGCGTGTCGTCCCGTACCTCGACGCGCTCGGCGTCACCGACCTGTACCTCTCGCCCGTGCTCGCCGCCGCGCGCGGCTCGCGGCACGGGTACGACGTCGTGGACCACGGCCGGGTCAACGACGAGCTCGGGGGGGCGCAGGCGTACGACCGCCTCGCCGCGGCCTGCGCCCGGCGAGGGATCGGAATCCTGGTCGACTTCGTCCCGAACCACATGGGGATCGGGCCTGAGAACCGCTGGTGGACGGACGTGCTCGAGAACGGCCCGTCCGCCGTGTGGGCGCCGGCGTTCGACGTGGAGTGGACGCCGCGCAAGACCGAGCTCGGCCACAAGGTGCTCGTCCCGGTGCTGGGCGATCAGTTCGGCCTCGTGCTCGAGCGCGGCGAGCTCGTCCTCGCGCGCGAGGGAGGCACCCTCGTGGTCCGCTACTTCGACCACGTCTTCCCGGTGGCGCCGCGGTCCGTGCCGCTCGTCCTCCGGCACGACCTCGTCGCCCTGCGAGGCGCGATGGGGGCGACGGACCCTCACTACCAGGAGCTCGAGTCGATCTGCGTCTCTCTCGAGAAGCTCGCGCCACGCATCGACACCTCGCCCGAGGCCGTCGCCGATCGGGCGAGAGAGAAGGAGGTCGCGAAGCGACGCCTCGCCGGCCTGTGCGAGACGAGCGCCCGGGTGCGCCAGTTCGTGGACGCGAACATCGCGGCGTTCAACGGACGCGTGGGCGAGCCGCGCAGCTTCGACCTGTTGCAGCGGCTCCTCGACGCGCAGGCCTACCGCCTCGCGTTCTGGCGCGTCGCCGGCGAGGAGATCAACTACCGCCGCTTCTTCGACGTGAACGGGCTCGCCGCCATCCGGATGGAGGACCCGCGCGTGTTCGCAGAGGCGCACCGGCTCGTGCTCACGCTCATCGGCGAGGGGCTCGCGACGGGGCTCCGCATCGACCACCCGGACGGCCTCTACGCCCCGGCCGCCTACTTCCGGCGGCTGCAGGCGGCGCACCTGCTCGAGCGCGCGCGCCTCGCGGCGACGCGGCGCGGCCGCCCGGTCGACGCCGAGACCGAGCCGGTCCTGCTCGCGAGGATCCTCGACGCGCTCGAGGCGGGGCGGCTCCCGCCACGCCCGCTCTACGTGGTCGTCGAGAAGATCATCCTCGCCTCCGAGCGGTTGCCGGAGGGCTGGGACGTGGACGGCGCGACCGGGTACGAGTTCCTCGCGCCCGTGAACGGGCTCTTCGTCGATCCGGCCGTCGAGCGGACGTTCGACGGGATCTGGGCGCGGGCCTGCGACGGGGAGCGCGAGGACTTCCGGGAAGTCGTCGCGGAGAAGAAGCGGATCGTCATGTCGTCGTCGATGGCGAGCGAGGTGAACATGCTCGCCCACCGGCTGAACCGGATCTCCGAGACGAACCGCCGGACGCGCGACTTCACGCTGAACGAGCTGACCCGCGCCCTGGTGGAGTTCGTGTCGCTCTTCCCGGTGTACCGGACCTACGTCTCGCGGCCTGGTGACGTGGACGAGCGGGACCGGTCCGTGGTCGAGCAGACCATCGCGCGCGCGCGCCGCCGCAGCCCGATGGTGGACCCTTCCATCTACGGGTTCCTCCGCGACGTGCTCCTCCAGCGCCACCCCGAGGGGCTCACCGACGCCGAGAAGGACGAGTGGCTCGAGTTCACCCTGAAGCTCCAGCAGGTGACCGGGCCGGTGATGGCGAAGGCGGTCGAGGACACCGCGTTCTACACGTACGGCCGGCTCGTCTCGCTGAACGAGGTGGGCGGGAGCCCGAGCCGCTTCGGCACCCCTCCCGCGGAGGTGCACGCGCTCCTCGCGGAGCGCCGCGAGCGCTCTCCCGGCTCGCTCTCGGCGACCTCGACGCACGACACGAAGCGGAGCGAGGACGTCCGGGTGCGGATCGACGCCCTCACCGAGCTCCCCGGCGAGTGGCGGAGCGCGGTCGTGCGCTGGGGACGGATGAACGCGCCCTTCCTCGGCGGCGAGGATGGGCGGCCCGCGCCCGACCGGCGCGACGAGCTGTTCCTCTACCAGACGCTCGTCGGCGCCTTCCCGGACGAGGGGCTCGCGCCCGGCACCGCCGCGCACGGCACCTTCGTCGCGCGGATGCAGGCGTACATGGAGAAGGCGCTGCGCGAGGCGAAGGTCCACACGAGCTGGACGAACCCGGGAGAGGAGTACGAGGCGGGGGTCCGGCGCTTCGTCGACGAGATCCTCTCGTCGCCCGCCTTCCTGGCGGAGCTCGCCGCGCTCGCGGGTCGGGTGGCCCGCGCCGGGCGAATCTCCTCGCTCGCGCAGGTCGCGCTGAAGTGCGCCGCCCCGGGGGTCGCCGACGTGTACCAGGGCTGCGAGCTGTGGGACCTCTCGCTCGTCGATCCGGACAACCGCCGCCCCGTCGACTTCGAGCTGCGCGCCCGCTCGCTCGAGGGGATCGACGCCGAGCTCGCCCGGGAGCCCGGCGCGCGCGCCGCGCTCGCCCGCGCCCTCTCCTCGCCCGACGGGCTCGTGAGCGGCCGCGCGAAGCTCCTCCTCCTGCGCGTCGCCCTCCACCTCCGGCGCGCCGAGCCCGCCCTCTTCCGCGAGGGCGAGTACTGGCCGCTCGACGCCGACGGGCCGCTCGCCTCCCGCGTGTTCGCCTTCGCGCGCGTCGTCCCGGGGCGGGCGCTCGTGTGCGCGGTGCCGCGGCTCGTGCTCGCGCCGCTCGAGGCGGGCGGCGGCGCGATCCGCTGGGAGGGCGCACTGCCGCTCGTCGCCGGGCTCCCGCACCGCTGGCGCGACGCCGTCACCGGCGCCGTTCGCGAGGGCGGCGCGCTGCCGCTCGCCGAGCTCTTCCAGGACTTCCCCGTCGCGCTGCTCGTCTCGGAGCCCGCGTGACGACGCGCTTCTACCTCGTCCGGCACGGGCGCGCCGAGGCGCGCCACCCTTCGGGCGACGGCGCCCGGCGGCTCCTCCCAGAGGGGCGCGCCGCCTTCGCGGCGCACGCGCGCGCGCTCGCCTCCGAGCTGACGGTGTCGCGGATCGCGACGAGCCCCTTCGCGCGCGCCCGCGAGACCGCCGCGCTCCTCGCGCAGGCGACCGGGGCGCCGGTCGAGGACGAGCCCGGGCTCGCCTCGGGCGCATCCGACGCGGCGGCGGTGCTCCGGCTCGGCGCCGCGCTCGGCCCGGCCGCCGCGCTCGTCGGCCACAACCCCGAGCTCGCGCAGGCAATCTCCCTCGCCGCCGGGCGCGACGTCGACGTACCGCCGGGCTCGGTCGCCGCGATCGACGCGGACGGGCGCGGGTTCCGGCTCGTCTGGCTGCGCGCGCCGGGGTGAGCGCGGCCGCGACGTAGGGCCGCGCGCCGGGCGAAGCCTCGGCCATCCGGCTGCTCGAGCACCGATGGCGCGCGAGCGCGCGGCGATTACACGAGCCATCTGTCAGCGAACCGCGAAACGGAGGCTCTCCCATGCCGCTGCGAATCGGCGACGAAGCACCCAACTTCACCGCGCAGACCACCGAGGGGCCCATCGACTTCCACCAGTGGATCGGGAATCAGTGGGCCATCCTCTTCTCTCACCCCAAGGACTTCACCCCGGTGTGCACCACCGAGCTCGGCTACATGGCGCGCCTCAAGCCGGAGTTCGACAAGCGCAACACGAAGATCATCGGGCTGAGCGTGGATACGCTCGACGACCACGCCCGGTGGGCGAACGACATCAAGGAGACGCAGGGCACCGCACCGAACTACCCGATCATCGGCGACGCGGACTTCAAGGTCTCGAAGCTCTACGACATGCTTCCGGCGACGGTCGGCGGCGACGCGAAGTCGCGTACGCCGGCGGAGAACCAGACGGTGCGCACGGTCTTCCTCATCGCACCCGACAAGAAGATCAAGCTCATCCTGATGTACCCGATGACCACGGGCCGCAACTTCGACGAGGTGCTGCGCGTGCTCGACTCCATCCAGCTCACGGCCAAGTACAGGGTCGCGACGCCCGCGAACTGGAAGCAGGGGGACGACGTGATCATCGCCGGGTCCGTGAGCGACGAGGAGGCCCGGAAGCAGTACCCGGGAGGCTGGAAGGCGCCGAGGCCTTATCTCCGCATCGTCCATCAGCCGACCGGTTAGCGGGCGGGCCAGCGTAGAACGCGCCCGGAAGGCCCCGTTCGTCCTGAGCGTGGCCTCGCCCCGGGCGAGGCGAAGTCGAAAGGACGGAACGCGCCCACAAGGCCCCGTTCATCCTGAGCGTAGCCTCGCCCCGGGCGAGGCGAAGTCGAAGGACGGAACGCGCCCACAAGGCCCCGTTCATCCGTAACCGCCCGGGGAAGTACGTGTTTGCCGGGGCGTGCAGGTCAGCGGGGAGCGTCGAAGGTGTCGTTCGGACCGGCTGCGCCGTCGCCCGAGTCATTGAACCAAGCCATCGAGTGAGGAACGCGACCTTCGCGCGCGAACGCGAAGAGGGCGTCGAACGCTGTCTCAGTGGGATAGGCCCACGACGCAGAATGTTCGTCGACCTGACCGTTGGACAGCATGAACTCAATCATCAGGTCGCGCGGCCCGCTGTAGGCCATGTTCCGCGAGCTGAACCCCGCATCGCCATCGTATCGCAGGTACATCAAGCAAGCTGAGTGGTCGTGCACCAGAACACCAAGCGAGGGAAACCGACCGCGGTCTACCCGAATCTCCGCGAACTCGTGCTGGCGGGCGACCACAAAGAACGACTGCAACCTTTTGAGCGCTGAAGTTCTCTCGCTGCTCGCCTCGATCGAGAGACGAAGGGAAGCACAGTCGCGCTGGCGTTCTGCCATGCGTGAACTCTACGAAGCTGCGGGTCGCAGCGCCACCTCGGGATTGTTCGAGTTCGCCGCCGACCTAGTCAGGCCGACGGCTCGGAAAACCGAAAACCCCGACCGGGAGTAATTCGACCTCGGCAGCCGTCGGACGATGTAGTTGGCGCAAAATGAGACTGGCGAGCGCCGGGAATCTCTGCGGTTCGACTCGGCGACTCACTCCGGCGTTCGGATATACGGACAAACGAGGCGGCAGAATCGTTCCTCGCCGTCCGCGGGCGAGCGCAGGGCAGAGCTCGCCGGCATCGACGGACGACCGTCGAACAGAACCGGAAGGTCAGGGCGTCGGCTACGCGGCTTCGGCGCACCGCACGTCGTGCATGACGCGCAGGTGATACGTGCCTGCAGGGAATACGACGCCGGTCACGCCCGCTCGTAAAGCGTCCCACGCCTCGCGGTACGCGCGCAGGAAGTCGGTGAGGGTCGTGAGCGCCTCGATCCGCTTCCACTTGTCCTGCGCGGCGACCCGCGGGTTGAGCCCGAACCGCGGCTCGCCGGGCGCGGGACGCGCCGTAGGCTTCTGCGCGAGCACCTTCGCGACGCCGAGGAAACCCCGCCGCGCGGCGGCGAACTCGCGCCGGAGCTTCTTCTCGAGCCGGCGAAGCGCGTCCGAGACGCGGACCCTGAACTCGGCCACCGAGGCGAAGCCAGGCGGTGCCGTGAGCTCGAGATCGACGACGTCTGGCAGGTACCCGTCTTCGCGGAAGAACTTCTTCGGTCGGCGCGCGGTGAGCTTGCCGGAGCCGATCTGGTCGGGTCCGCTCCAGAGACCGGGCCATTCGGCGCCGCTCTGGACGAGTCCTGCGGCGACAGGGTTCGCGAGCGTGTAGGCGGTCTTCGCGACGACATCGTCTGGCGCGACCGGCGCGACGGCGCTGAAGCTCGTACCGGAGGCCCAGAATCCCTCGAACCTACCGAGGGAGGCATTCGCGGCGCGTGCGACCAGGGAGTCGAGGTAGCGCACGAACTCGGGAAGACACGCGAACGGATCGCTGACGACAAGATGGAAGTGGTTGGAGAGGACGCAGAACGCGTGGACCTCGACGCCGTAGCGCCGCGCCGCAAGCGCCAGCACGTACAGGAAGATTTCATTGATCGCGGGCGAGGGCCGGAGGAAGAAGCGTCGCTCCGAGCAGCGGCGCGTCACGAGACTGGTGGTCCCGGGCAATACCTGGCGGGGAGCGGTCATTGCGGCGCGTAGCGCACGCGACATGCCTGCGCTCCCCCGTGGAATTCCCGGCAGTTCGGTCTGGCAGTACGGTCGCCTCGCAGCCCGTCGGTCCGCGCTACGGTACTCTCGGTCGGGGCCCAGGGCCCACCGCATCGTCGCCCGCCCGCGGCCTGCTAGACTCGCCGGGATGACCGCCCCCGGCGCCGCGAAGCCCGCCGCCCCCGCCGCGCCGAGGTTCGTGCAGGAGCTCGACGTCCTCGTCCGCGCGCGCTACCCGCTCGTGTACCTCGTCACGCCGGAGGAGCAGCGGCTCGACGCGATCCTCGCCCAGCTCGCCGAGGCGCACGGGAAGGCGCTCCTCGGCTGGTCGATCATCGGCGGGTTCCGGCGGCTCGGCGCCGCGAAGACGAGCGCCGCGCTCGAGGGCGCGAAGGAGCCGCTCGCCGCGCTCGCCGCGATCCGCGAGCTCTCCGAGCCGGCGCTCGTCGTCCTGAAGGACTTCCACCCCTACCTCGCGGATCCCGCGGTGGTGCGGGGGCTGCGCGAGCTCTCCCACGCGCTCAAGTCCACCTACACGACCGTCGTCCTCCTCTCGCCGACGCTCGTCATCCCGCCGGAGATCGAGAAGGAGGTGTCGGTCCTCGACGTCCCGCTGCCGACCTACCGGGACCTCCTCCAGCTCCTGAAGGAGATCGTCGGCGTCGTCCGCCAGGGGAACCGCGCCAAGGTCGAGCTCACGAAGGAGGACGGCGACCAGCTCATCCAGGCGGCGCTCGGGCTCACCCTCTCCGAGGCGGAGAACGCCTTCGCGAAGGCGATCGCCCACGACGGCCGGCTCAGCCGCGACGACGTGGCGCTCGTGCTCGAGGAGAAGCGGCAGGTGATCCGCAAGAGCGGGCTCCTCGAGTACTACCCGAGCGAGGAGAGGCTCGGGGACGTGGGCGGGCTCGACCTGCTCAAGACCTGGCTCGCGCGCCGCGGCGCCGCGTTCTCCGAGGCGGCGCGCCGCTTCGGGCTGCCCGAGCCGAAGGGGCTCCTCCTGCTCGGCGTGCAGGGGTGCGGGAAGAGCCTCACCGCGAAGGCCATCGCGGCGCAGTGGAGGCTGCCGCTCCTGCGCCTCGACATGGGCCGGATCTTCAGCGGGCTCGTCGGCTCCTCCGAGGAGAACCTGCGCCGGGCGATCCAGGTGGCGGAGAGCGTCGCCCCGGTGGTGCTGTGGATCGACGAGATCGAGAAGGGGCTCTCGGGGGTCCAGGGCTCGAGCACGCTCGACGGCGGGGTGACCGCGCGCGTCGCCGGGACGCTCCTCACCTGGCTCCAGGAGAAGAAGGCGCCGGTGTTCGTCGTCGCCACCGCGAACCGGATCGAGGCGCTGCCGCCGGAGCTCCTGCGCAAGGGGCGCTTCGACGACATCTTCTTCATCGACCTCCCCTCGCTCGCCGAGCGCCGCGACATCTTCGAGATCCACGTCCGGCGCCGCGGGCGGGACCCGGCCCGCCACGACCTCGAGGGGCTCGCCCGCGCCGCGACCGGGTTCTCCGGCGCGGAGATCGAGCAGGCCGTCGTCTCGGCGCTCTACGACGCCTTCGCGGAGCACAAGGAGCTCGAGCCGGGCCACCTCACGCGGGCGGTCGCCGAGGCGCTGCCCCTCTCGACCACCATGCGCGAGGAGATCGACCGGCTGCGAGAGTGGGCGCGCACCCGCACCCGCGCCGCGTCCGGCGCGACACCCGAGCCCGTGCCGCCGCCTGGGCGGTGACCGCCGTGTCGCGCCTCCGCCGCTTCCTCCACATCGAGCGCTCCCGGACCGAGCGGCCCGAGGCCGACGCCGAGCCGGCGGCGGCGACCGCCGGGCGCTTCGGGACGGTGGAGCGCCCCGGCGCGCGGCCGCAGGCCCCGCGCAGCTCCGGCGCCGAGCTCGACCGGTTCGGCCCGGAGCCGGACCCCGCGATCGAGCTCGTCGAGACCGCCGCCGGGGAGCAGCCGTTCACCCGCTGCGTCCGCTGCGGGATGGACCACGGCGTCTTCGCGACCGAGTGCTCGGGCTGCGGCGCGAGCCTCGACACCGCAGCCGCAGCGCGAGTTCAACGAGCGGCTCTGGGCAGCGGCGTCAGGAGGAGGCCGGGCGGGAGGCCGTCCACGAGGCCGAGCTGCGCGCGCTCCGGATTCGCGAGGGCGACGAGCTCGCGTCGGGGCGACGGGCCATGGGAGAGGCGCTCGCGCGCGAGGTGGGCGAGCGCGAGCGGCGCCGGCTCGACGGGGAGCTCAGGAGGCGGCGCCTTCGGCTGGGACGCGGCCGCGCGCCTGCTTCGCCGGCTGCTGCGGGGAGCGGGCGGCTGACGCCGTCCGGCACCACCGCGCCCCTTGATCTCCCCTCCCCGCTGCGCGATCTTGCGCACCTTCCAGTCCCCCCAGAGCGCCCCGAGGAGCCCCTTTGCCGAACGCGAGCCGTGACCTCGTCGAGAAGGCGGTGAACACCATCCGCATGCTGGCGGCCGACGCCGTGCAGCAGGCGAACAGCGGCCACCCCGGCATGCCGATGGGGGCCGCGGACATGGCGTTCGTCCTCTGGACGCGGCACCTGCGCTTCGATCCGGCCGAGCCGCGCTGGATCGGCCGCGACCGGTTCATCCTCTCGGCCGGCCACGGCTCGATGCTGCTGTACTCGCTGCTCCACCTCGCCGGCTTCGACTGCACGCTCGACGATCTGAAGGCGCTTCCGCCAGCTCGGCTCGCGCACCGCGGGCCACCCCGAGTTCGGCCACCTGCCGGGCGTCGAGGTGACGAGCGGCCCGCTCGGCCAGGGGTTCGCGAACGGCGTCGGCATGGCGCTCGGCCAGGCGATGCTCGCGGCGAAGCTCGGGCCGGGCAGCCCGGTCGCCGACCACTTCGTGTACGCGATCGTCTCGGACGGCGACCTCATGGAGGGCGTCGCCGCGGAGGCGGCGAGCTTCGCGGGGCACAACCGGCTCGGCCGGCTCGTCTACCTCTACGACGACAACGAGATCACCATCGACGGCCGGACCTCCATCGCCTTCACCGGCGAGGACGTCACGAAGCGCTTCGAGGGCTACGGCTGGCACGTGCAGTCGGTGGACGGCCGCGACCACGAGGCGATCGACCGGGCGATCGAGGCGGGGAAGGCGGAGACGCGCCGGCCCTCGCTCGTGCGCGTCCGCACCACCATCGGGTTCGGCTCTCCCGGCAAGGCGGGCAAGTCGTCGGTCCACGGCGCGCCGCTCGGCGAGGACGAGCTCAAGGCGACGAAGCGGAACCTCGGCTGGCCCGAGGAGCCGCGCTTCCTCGTGCCCGAGGACGTCCGCGCGCTCTGGCGCGACGTGCGCACCGAGAAGGCCGAGCAGGTGAAGGTGGCGCGCGAGCGCGAGCGCGCGTGGCGAGCGGGCCACCCCGACCAGGCCGCGCTCCTCGACGTCCACGTCGACCGCTGGGTTCCGGAGCGGATGTTCGAGCGGCTCCTCGAGGGCGCGGACGCGCCGGACGCGACCCGCAAGCTCTCGGCGGCGGCGATCCAGCGCGTCGCCCCGCTCGTCCCGTCGCTCGTCGGCGGCTCCGCCGACCTCGCCGAGTCGAACCTCACCGACATCAAGGGCGGCGGCGGGTTCTCGGCCGACGCCCCGGGCGGGCGGAACGTCCACTACGGGATCCGCGAGCACGGGATGGGGGCGATCGAGAACGGGCTCGCCTACGACGGGCTCTTCATCCCGTTCACCGGCACGTTCCTCCAGTTCGCCGACTACATGCGCCCGGCCGTGCGGCTCGCCGCGCTCGCGAAGCTCCAGACGATCTACGTCTGGACGCACGACTCGATCTTCCTCGGCGAGGACGGCCCCACGCACCAGCCGGTCGAGCACCTCTCCGCGCTGCGCGCGATCCCGAACCTCCACGTCTTCCGCCCGTCCGATCCGATCGAGGTCGCGGCCGCCTGGGCGCACGCGCTCCGGCGCCGCGAAGGCCCGACGGCGCTCGTGCTCACGCGGCAGAAGCTCGCGCCGGTGCGGCGGGCGGCAGGGGTCACGCCGGACGCCGCGCTCCGCGGCGGCTACGTCGTGGACGCGCCCGAGAAGGCCCGCTTCACCCTGATCGCGACCGGCTCGGAGGTCCCGCTCGCGCAGGCGGCGCTCGACCTGCTCGCGAAGAAGGGGATCGCGGGGCGGCTCGTCTCGATGCCGTGCCTCGAGGAGTTCGACGCGCAGCCCGCGGAGTGGCGCGAGCAGGTCGTCCCGCGCGCGCTGCCCGTGGTGGCGGTGGAGGCGGCTCGCGGGATCGAGTGGTGGCGGTTCGCCGGCCGCGACGGGCTCGTCCTCGGGATCGACCGGTTCGGCGCGAGCGCGCCGGAGAAGGCGCTCGCCGAGGAGTACGGCTTCACCCCGGCGAAGGTCTCGGAGCGCATCGAGCGCTGGCTGAACCGTTGAGGCGGGGGACACCCGGGCTTCGCCTCGCGCCCCCGGACCCCGCTCGCTCCGGGGCGCGCGCCCCCGTCGACGGAGGGCGCGCGCTCGAGACGGACGTTCGCTAGCGGGCGATGACCGCGGCCGTGCCCGGCTGCGGCTGCGCCGGCGTGACCGGGCGCGGCTCGATCCTCTCGCCCTTGGCGAGCATCTTGAGCGACAGCGAGAGGAGCGACGCGAGGAGCTCGCCCGAGCCCGGCACGTCGAGCTTGCGGTAGATCCTCTTGCGGCGGGCGCGGATCGTCTCGGGCGAGACGCCGGCGGCGGCCGCGGAGTCCTTGCACGCGAACCCCTGGGCGATGCGGAGGACCTCCGCACGCTCGGCGGGCGTGAGCGTCGTCCCCTCCATGAACTTGGCGGCGAACGGCGTGAGGATCTCGATATCGATCTGGGCCATCTCTTTACCTTCCCCGGAAAGGCCCCGAGGGGCCGATTCTGCCGGGTCTCTCATCCTTACAAGGCAGGGCTTCCTCGACGCGCCCCCGCTTGGTCGGCCGTCCCCGGCGAAAGGGACGTTAATAACGCCCCGCCCGGTTGCCACCCCCCTCATCCGGGATTTCCTCAAGGCGCCGAGACCAGGGTTCTTTTCTCCAGTAATTCCCGGAAGGGGCGTGTGCTGCCACCCTGATGGGGCGTCCCGGGCGAGCCGAGGCTTCGGGACGGTCGAGGCGCGTCCGTGGCCGCGCGATCAGCGCGCGCCGAGGGTGATCTCGACCACGCCGCGCCCCGCCCGATCGGCGCCGGCAGGATCGCGCTCGCCGCGCGTCGTGGGCGTGAAGCCCTCCGCGCCGGCCTTCGCGGCCGCGAGGAGCTGCTCCTGCTCGGGCTCCCGCTCGCTGGACGCGCGCCGCGATCCGCTCCCGCACCGGCGGTGAACGCCGCCCGTCGGGCCCGCCCTCGGCCGCGCGGTAGCGCAGGACGAGCGCGAGCTGCTCCCACAGCGCCGCGCGGAGGTCCGCGGCCTGCCCCTCCGCCGCGAGCCCGCGATCGACGATCGACAGGTCGATCCGGGTCGAGAGCGGGAAGGCCTCGTCGAGCACCGCGAACCGGAAGGCGTCGCCGGACCGCTCGGCCCGGACCGCGCGGCCGCCGAACGGGAAGAGCACCGCCCCGCGCGCGAGCGCCGCGCGCGCCTCGGCGGGGTCCGCCGCGGGCTCGCGGGCGGCCTGCCGCGGCGCCGCGAGGAGGTCGTCGAGCGCCGGGCGGAGCTGATCGAGCGCGATGACGACGTTCAGCCCCTGCGCGTTGCGGTACCCGGCGTGGTAGACGCCGACGACCTCGGGCTCTCCCGTCTCGCACGAGACCGCCAGCACCGGGCTCCCCGAGCTGCCGAGGTTGAGGAGCGCGTCGACGGCGAAGTCCTCGTGATCCCACCCGCGCTCGAGGTCGCGCTGCCCGAGGCCGATCACGCGACCCGCGTTCGAGGCGGGGAAGGCGCCGAGCGGGTACCCGCGCACGAGCACGGCGTTGCCCACGCGGAGATCGGCGGAGCGCCCGAGCCGGTACGGAATGGTGCGGAGCGGCTCGCGCGTGGCGAGCACCGCGATGTCGAGCGCGTCGTCGGAGAGCACGGTCCGCAGCACGACCTGCTCGGGCGCGTCGGGCTCCGCCTCGCTCGTGACGATCCGCACCTCGCTGCGGATCCGGCGCGCGCCGGCCGGGACGCCCTCGAGGTCCTGGCCGTCGCCGGTCACCTCCGGGAACGCGACCACGTGCTGGTTGGTGGCGACGAGCCACTCGCCGGCGCGCTGGCGGTAGGCGAACCCGGTCCCGTGCCGGACCTTCGTGTGGTACGCGTGCACGAGCTTCCCGCCCCGCCCGTACGAGACGTGCTCGTACACCGCGCTCGCGCGCAGGCAGTAGACCCAGTCGGCGGCTGGGCGCGACTCGCGCTCGCGCGCGGCCGGGATCATCGCGGACAGGGCGTCGGCGTAGCGGCTCGTGCAGGGCGGGCGCCGCAGGGGCGCCCTGCGCCGGGCGCGTGGCGAGCGGGGCGAGGAGGACGGCGGCGAGAAGCGCGCGTGGGGCGCAGGCATCGCGCGTGAAGCTAGGCGTGCGCGCGCGCCGTCCGCCGCTATCCGATCGAGATCCGGTCCCGCTTCTTCGGCGCGTCCGCGCGGCTCGGCGCGGTCGCCTCCGGCGGCGCGTGCCCTCGCGAGGGCGTCGCCTGCGCGCTTCACGAGCGCACCGAACGAGACCGTACCCTCCCCCGCGTGCGCCGCGACCCCCACGCTGGCGGTGATCTTCGGGGCCCCGGGCGGTCGCGGACGAGCGCACACAGGCGGCGCGCCACCCGGAGCGCGCCGTCGTCCTTCGTGTGCGGCATGAGCACGACGAGCCGCTCCTCCGAGAAGGGCACGGCGATGTCGATGTCGCGCAGGGCGCCGCTCGTCACCCCGAGCACCTCCGCGAGCAGGGCGATCCGCCCCCGCGCCCCGAGCGCCGGCGCGAGCCGCTCCCAGCCGTCGACGGAGACGAGCGCGAGCGAGAGCGGGAACCCGTAGCGCCGCGACCGCTTCACCTCGACGAAGAGGAGCTTCTTCAGGAACTCGAAGTCGCGCTCCGAGCCCGCGGGGCGGGCGAGCCGTCCCTCGAGCTCGGCGATCCGCTCGCCGCGTACGCGGAGCTCGACGGCGAGCGCGCACGCGGTCGTCACCGCCGACGCGGTGAACGGACCGACGAGGACGGCGTCGCCGCGGGCGCCCGCGTGGGCCGCGGCCTCCTTCCGGTCGAGGAAGAGCACGAGCACCGGCAGCTGCGGGTCGGCGGCGCGCAAGGCCGCGATCACCTTCGGGCCAGCGGTGCCGCGGACGAGCGCGGCGCCGTAGCGCTCCCCCGCGGCGCGCGCGGCGGCGTCCGCCGGAGACACCGCCTCCACCCCGTGGCCGCGCTCCTCGAGGTCGCGGCGGAGCGTGAGCACGACCGCTTCGGAGTCGTCGGCGAGGAGGATGCGGCGCGTCATCGGGCCGTTAATGTACCATCGTCGCCCCGTGCCTCCATCCGGCCGCATCGCGCTCGCGCAGATCGACACGACCGTCGGCGACTTCGCCGGCAACGCGGCGAGGATCCGCGCGGCGACGGAGCGGGCGCGGGCCGCCGGGGCTTCGCTCGTCGTCTTCCCCGAGCTGGCGCTCTCCGGGTATCCGCCGCGCGACTTCCTCGATCTCCCCGAGTTCCTCGACCGCTGCGCGCGCGCGCTCGCGGACCTCGCCGCCCCCGGCGAGTGGTCCCGCGGCGTCGCCCTCGTGCTCGGCTTCCCGGAGGCGGCCCCCGGGGCGGCCCCGCCGGGCGTCTACAACTCGGCCGCGCTGCTCGACGGCGGGCGCGTCGTCGCGGTCGGGCGCAAGTCGCTCCTGCCGACCTACGACGTCTTCGACGAGACCCGCTACTTCCTGCCGGCCGACCGCTCCACCGCCGCGGACGCGGCGGTCCCTCCGGCTCGGCCTCTCCATCTGCGAGGACGTCTGGAACGACAAGCGGTTCTGGGATCGGCCGCGCTACGCGCGCGACCCGGTCGGCGAGCTCGCCCAGGCCGGCGCGACGGTGGTCGTGAACGTCTCCGCGTCGCCGTACGCGGTCCACAAGCCCGCGCTGCGCGAGCGGATGCTCGCGGCGAGCGCGCGGGGCCACGGGGTGCCGATCGCCTACGTGAACCAGGTGGGCGGCAACGACGCGCTCGTGTTCGACGGGGGCTCGATGCTCGTCGGCGCCGGACGGGCGCGATCCTCGCGCGGGCGCCGCTGTTCGAGGAGGCGCTCGTCGTCGCCGACCTGACCGGCGGCGGCGCGCAGGTGCTCGGCCTCGACGGCGCCGCCCTCCCGCCGCCGCGCGCGGCCGCGCCGGACGCCGCTCGCGGACGAGGTGCTCTCGGCGCTCGTCCTCGGGGTGAAGGACTACGTCCGCAAGTGCGGCTTCCGCTCGGCGATCGTGGGGCTCTCGGGCGGCATCGACTCCGCCCTCACCGCCTGCATCGCCGCCGAGGCGCTCGGGCCGGACGCGGTCCTCGGCGTCGCGATGCCGTCGCGCTACAGCTCGGGCCACTCGCGCGAGGACGCCGCCGAGCTCGCGAGGAACCTCGGCGTGCGGTTCCAGGAGAATCCCGATCGAGCCGATGCACGCCGCCTTCCTCGCGCAGCTCGAGCGGGCGCAGGGGCGACCGCTCTGCGACCTCGCCGAGCAGAACGTGCAGGCGCGGGTGCGCGGACAGATCCTGATGGCGCTCTCGAACGACACGGGCGGCCTCGTCCTCTCGACCGGGAACAAGAGCGAGCTCGCCGTCGGCTACTGCACGCTCTATGGCGACATGGCAGGCGGCCTCGCGGTGATCGGCGACGTCGCGAAGACGCTCGTCTACCGCGTCGCCCGCGCCTCGAACGCCCGCGCCGGCCGCGCGCTCATCCCGGAGCGGACGTTCACGAAGGCGCCCTCCGCCGAGCTCAGGCCGGACCAGACCGACCAGGACTCGCTGCCGCCGTACGACGTCCTCGACGACGTGCTCCACGCCTTCGTCGAGGAGCGGCTGCCGCTCGAGGAGATCGTCCGCGCGCGGTCACCCCGAGGAGACGGTGCGCCGGGTGCTCCGCCTCGTCGTCGCGAGCGAGTACAAGCGACGCCAGGCCGCCCCCGTCCTCAAGATCACCGAGAAGGCGTTCGGCGAGGGGCGAAGGCTGCCCATCGCGCACGGCTACCGCTACTAGGAGCCTGTCGCCCTGACTGCCGCGCCGGGCGCGGACCCGCGCGAGTCCCCGCCGCCCGGTGGGTGCGACGCGGTCGCCGGACACCTCACCGGGACGCCGCGCGCGCCCCGGTCCGTCGTACAGTCGGGTCCCCTCCGGAGGATCCCGTGAACGCACTCCACTCCTTGCTCGTCTTCCTGCACGTCCTCGCCATCTCCGTCTGGATGGCCGCGGCGCTCTGGGTCGCGGGGGACGTGAAGCGCGGCCTCGCGGCGGGGCGCCCGCACGTCGACGCGCTCATCGCGAGCGTCCGTCCGAAGCTCGGCCTCGACGCGGCGGCGGGGATCGCGACGCTCGTGACGGGACTCCTGCTCATGTGGGAGGAGGGGATGACGCGGCCGCGCGCCGGCATCACCGCGGGGTTCGTGTTCACGCTCGTCCGCCTCGGCCTCCTCGCGGCCATGCGCCGGGCGTGGCGCGGGATCGCCGCGCGCGTCGAGCGCGGCGAGGCGGTGGCGGCGACGGATCCCGGGGCGCGCCGGATGGCCATGCTCTCCGGGATCGCGCACACGCTGTGGCTGCTGGCGCTCGCCGGGATGGTCTTCCCGATCTAGGACGGTTCCAGGACCTCGTCACCACAGCCCGAGCGCCGCCGCGAGCACGAGCCAGAGCGGCACGCCGACGAGCAGGAGGATGACCCAGCCGGCCTGGAGCGCGCGCCGGCGGGGAGGCGCGAGGCCGGGGCGCTGCGCGAGGACGCGGAGCGCGCCGGAGACGGCGCCGAGGAGGAGGAGCGGGACGCCGAGGAGGAGCGCGGCGCGGAGATCGAGGCGGAGCACGGGAGGTGCAGGGCGCGCGCTCTCACACCTGCATCACGTCCTTCTCCTTCGCCGCCACGATCTCGTCGACCTTCTTCACGCCGTCGTCGGTCGCCTTCTGCATCTTCTCGAGGGCCTTCTTCGCGTCGTCCGCCGAGATCTCGCCGTCCTTCTCCGAGACCTCGATGAGCTCCTTCGCGTCGCGGCGCTCGTTGCGGATGGCGATCTTGTGGTCCTCGCCCTTCACCCGGCACTGCTTCACGATCTCGCGCCGCCGCTCCTCGGTGAGGGGCGGGATCGGCACGCGGACGAGGTCCTTGTCCGACTGCGGGTTCAGGCCGAGGTTCCCGTCGCGGATCGCCTTCTCGATCGGCGGGATCATGTTCTTCTCCCACGGCTTCACCACGATGAGCCGCGCCTCGGGCACCGAGAGCGTCGCGATCTGGTTGAGCGGCGTGGGGGTGCCGTAGTAGTCGACGCGCACCCCGTCGAGCAGGTGCAGGTTCGCCCGCCCGGTGCGGACGTTCGAGAGCTCGCGCCGCAGGTCGTCGAGGGTCTTCGCGATCCGGGCGGTGAGGTCGGTCAGGATCTCGTCGGCGACGCTCATGCGCGGTCCTCTCCGTGCTTGTGGCCGCGCGTGGCGGTGCGGCCCACGACGGTCCCGATCTCCTCCCCGAGCACGACGCGGCGAACGTTCCCGCGCTTCGTGGAGTCGAACACGATGATGGGGAGGTCGTTGTCCATGCAGAGGCTGATGGCGGTCGAGTCCATCACCTTCAGGTTCTTCTTCAGCACGTCGATGTAGCTGAGCTGCTTGAACTTGGTCGCGCTCGCGTTCTTCTTCGGGTCGTCGGTGTAGACGCCGTCGACCTTCGTCGCCTTGAGCAGCACGTCGGCGTGGATCTCCATCGCGCGGAGCGAGGCGGCGGTGTCGGTCGTGAAGTAGGGGTTGCCGGTGCCGGCGGCGAAGATGACGACGCGCCCCTTCTCGAGGTGACGCATCGCGCGCCGGCGGATGTACGGCTCGCCGACGTGGTGCATCTCGATCGCGCTCTGCACGCGCGTGACGACGCCGATCTTCTCGAGCGCGTCCTGCAGGGCCATCGCGTTGATCACGGTCGCGAGCATCCCCATGTAGTCGGCGGACGCGCGGTCCATCCCCTCGGTCGCGCCGGAGACCCCGCGGAAGATGTTCCCGCCGCCGATCGTGAGCGCCACCTCGACGCCCATGTCGACGATGTCCTTCACGTCCTGGGCGATCTGCGAGAGCGTCTTCGTCGAGATGCCGTACGTCCCCTCCCCCATGAGCGCCTCGCCCGACAGCTTGAGGAGGATGCGCTTGTAGATCGGCTTCGGGACGGTTTTCTCGACGGGCATGTCGGCGCGTTCTACCGGAGGGCGCCGCTTCTTTCAACGGCGCCGGGGGTGAGGGGAGTCTACCCGAAGCGGCCCGGGGGGGCCGCTCCGGTCACGCCTGCGTGGGCGGAGGAGGTACGCCCCCCGCCGGAGCGTCCGTCCCGGGGCCGCGCCGCCGCCGCCGGCGGCCACCCCGGCGCCTGCGGCGCTTGGAGCCTCCGGGCTGCCCTTCGCCGCCCGGAGCGCCCTCATCGGACGACGCCGCGCGCGCCTCGCCGCGCCCCTCCCGAGGGAGCTCGGCGTCCACCTCGATGACCGAGGTGGCCCCGCGCTCCGGGAGCGGCTCGCGGCCGCGCATGTCGATCGTCGCGATGCGTCCGCCGTGCGGAGCGGCGGCCGGGTGCGCCCCGCGCCGCGGGTGGCGCGGCGGCTCGGAGCGGCGCGGTTCGCCACGGTCGGCGCCGTCGTCGCGTCCGGTGGCGCGGCCGGGCTCGCGCCCGCCTTCGCTCCGGGCGCTGCGGCCGGGTTCGCGGCCCTCGCTTCGGGCGCCGCGGCCGGTCTCGGGTCTGGCGTCGCGCCCGCCGTGACGGCCCGCGTCGGCGTGCTCGCGCACGGGCTCGCCGGGAGCGGCGTCCTCGCCGTCCTCCCGATCGCGGTCGTCGGCCGTGGCGCTCGCCGCCGCGGTCGCCGCGGGGTTCGTCCTGGCGAGGCAGCGCCTTGACGCGGTCGAGCACCTCGCGCCCTTCACCCGTCGCCTCGACGGAGAGGGCGAGGAGCTGCATGGCGTCGACCTGCTGCGACGCGTCTCCGCCGCGCCCGCGGCGGCGCCGCTTGCGCTGCGGATCGCGGAGCCCCCGCTGGATCTGGAGGGCGAGCCGCGCCCGCTCCGCGATCTTCCGCGGGAGGCGGGAGGTCGAGACGAGCGAGGCGAGGAGCGCGTCGGCGTCGTTCGGGCCGCGGGCGGCGCCCTCCGCCGTCTCACCGCTCGACCGGACATGCATGAGCAGCGCGCCGAGCAGGACCGCGTCGGAGACCTCCTCGCCGGACCGCACCAGCCGGTCGAGCGCGGAGAGGTGAGCGAAGAAGGAGCGGCGCCGCGTGTCGTCCCACGAGTCGAGCGCCGCGCCGAGCGCGGGCAACACGACCGGGAGCGCGCCGCAGGCGCGCAGGAGCTCGAAGGCGCGGGCGGAGCCGCCGCAGCGCAGGATCTTGAAGGTCTCCTCGAGCACCCGTGCGGGCGCGCAGCGAGCGAGCTCGCCGGCGTGGCGACGCATCGCCTCGAAGCAGTCGGGCTCGATCGTGAAGCCGAGCCGGGAGGCGAAGCGGACGGCGCGCAGGGCGCGGACCGGGTCCTCGCGCATGCGGATCTCCGGGTCGCCGATGGTCGCGATCCGGTG
This sequence comes from uncultured delta proteobacterium, assembly GCA_963736795.1. Classification (GTDB taxonomy): domain Bacteria; phylum Myxococcota; class Myxococcia; order Myxococcales; family Anaeromyxobacteraceae; genus Anaeromyxobacter. Next base: position 921,189 of record CAVTRF010000016.1, read on the forward strand.
GTCCTCGAGGTCCTTCCGCCCGCCGACGTAGTCGATCACCTCGCCCGAGGCGACGTCGTAGAAGAGTCCGTTCACCGTGAAGTCGCGGCGGACGGCGTCCTCCTCGGCGGTGCCGAAGACGTTGTCGCGGGTGATGAGCAGATCGCCGCCGTCCGGGACGTCGTCCGCGACGTCGATGGGGTTCTTCCGGAAGGTCGCGACCTCGATGACCTTCCCGCCGCGGAAGTAGACGTGCGCGAGCCGGAAGCGCCGCCCGATGAGCCGGCAGTTGCGGAAGATCGCGCGGACCTCGCCGGGGTGGGCGTCGGTCGCGAGGTCGAAGTCCTTCGGCGTGCGATCGAGCAGCAGGTCGCGGACGCAGCCGCCCACGAAGTACGCCTGGTGGCGCATGTGGCGGAGCCGGGCGATGACCTTGATCGCGTCGGCGTCGAGGCGGTCGACCGGGATCTCCGGCGGATGGGCCGGCGGCGGGTCGTCTGGTGGATCGAGCGCGAGGCCCGGCGGGGGCCGGTGGTCACGCGGATCGTCGAGTGAATCGTGGGACTCTGAACGGCCAGGGTGCTTCGAAGAAGGTTCGTGCATGCGGTCGCCGGATCGGGGGGCGCCCGGGGCCGGGGGAAATCCCCGGTCCTGGAGCGTGCCTCTCGACCCCGCCGTGCAGCACCTTCCTGCCGCTACTGGACTCCGGCGGGGGTCACCGTCGGGCTCGTCCTCGCCGCGAGGTTGTATCGACCGCCGGCCGCTGCGTCAAATGTCGCGGTCGTCGGGTGGGGCCACGAAGAGCTCCCCCTGGACGGGCTCGAGCCCGAGCGCCACGCGGACGGGCTGAAAGCTCCGGCGGTGAACGGGGCAGGCCCCGAGCCGCTTCAGCGCGTCGAAGTGCTCGGCGGTCGGGTAGCCCTTGTGGCGAGCGAACCCGTACCCGGGGTGCGTCACGTCGAGCTCGGCCATGAGCGCGTCGCGGGCCGTCTTCGCGAGGATCGAGGCGGCCGCGATGGTGAGCGAGAGCGCGTCGCCGTGGATGATCGGCGTCTGCGGGAGGTGCAGCTCCGGCAGCTTGCGCGCGTCGACGAGGACGTGACCGGGGCAGGTCGAGAGCCCCTGCACGGCCCGGGTCAAGGCGAGGAGCCCGGCCCGGTAGATGTTGATCCCGTCGATCTCCTCGACCTCGGCCCGCGCCACCGCCCAGCAGATCGCGTTCCGGCGGATGTCGCCGGCGAGCCGCTCGCGCTCCTTGCGGTCGAGCTGCTTCGAGTCGTCGATGCCGCGGGGCCGGTAGTCGGCCGGCAGGACGCACGCCCCCGCGACGACCGGGCCGGCGAGCGGCGCCATGCCCGCCTCGTCCACGCCCGCGACGTGGACGACGCCTCGCTCCCACAGCTCGGTCTCGTACCGGACGAGGTGGCGCAGCCGCTGCCCCTCGGCGCGGTTCCCGGTGCGGCGCTTGCGGACGAGGCGGAGCACCTCGCGCGCCCCGGCGCGCGGATCCGCCTCGAGCGCCGCCTCGCACTCCCCCGGCAGCGCCCGCCCGGCGTCCAGGAAGCGGGCGCGCAGCTCGGCGACGGAGAGCGCCGCGAGGTCCTCGGGGTCCATCTCGGCGGACTCTACCTGCCGATCTGCGGAAAGCGCCACCCCTCGTCGGACGTGGACGTGGACGTGGTCGTGGTCGTGGTCGTGGTCGTGGTCGTCGACCTGAACCTAGACCTCGACCAGAGCAAATCGCGCGGTGTTCACGCGTGTCCTCTGAGGGCGTCCAAGTTCGAGTCGAAGTCGAAGTTCAGGTCGAAGTCGAAGTCGAAGTCGACGTTCAGGTCCACGTCCACGTCCACGTCCAGGTCCACGTCCACGCGCAGGCTCAACGCTGGCACTGCGGGCAGAAGAAGGTCGAGCGCTGCGCCTGGACGACCCGGACGATCGCGACCTTGCCGCAGCGCGGGCAGCGCTCCCCCTCGCGCCCGTAGACCTGGAACGGGTTCTCCGCCCCCCGCTCCTCGACGTAGGTGATCTCGGGCCCCGCCTCGCGCGCGATCGCCTCGTTCACCGACGCGAGCACGCCGGCTGCGACGGCCTTCACCTCGCGGGTCGAGAGGGAAGGTCCCTTCCGCCGCGGATCGACGCGCGCCCGGAACAGCGCCTCGGACGCCTGGATGTTCCCGACGCCCGGCAGGAGCGCCTGGTCCATGATCTTCACCTTCACCGGCAGCCGCGAGCGCGCGAGCGCCGCGCCGAGCGCGGCCGCGTCGATGCCGCGCTCGAGCGGGTCGGGCCCGAGCGCGGCGACCTCCGGCACCTCGTCGAACCGGGCGCCCGGCACGACCCGCAGGCGGCCGAACAGCCGCAGGTCGTCGAAGTGGAGCACCGCCCCGTCGTCGAGGTGGAGCCGCGCGCGGGAGAAGCGCGTCGGGGGGTCCGCCTCCGCGCGACGCAGCCACTTCCCGGTCATCCCGAGGTGGGCGAGGAGCCCGACCGGCGCGCCGTCCCGCTCGAGCCCGACGAGGAGGTGCTTCCCGATCCGCCGGATCTCGCGGAAGCGGGCGCCCGCGAGCGCGCGGGCGAAGGCGGCCGGGGTGGACGGACGGAAGACGTGGCGCGCCGTCGGCGCGGCGTCGATCCGGACGATCCGCCGCCCCCGGGTCCAGGACCTCAGGTTGCGGGCGGCGATCTCGACCTCGGGCAGCTCCGGCACCGTCCGCCCCCCGCCGCCCTACGCGGGCCGCTCGAAGCTCGCCATGAAGAACCCGTCCGTCCCGTGCCGGTGCGGCAGGACCGCGAGCCGCGCCTCCTGCGCGCCGAGCGCGCGCGCCCGCTCCTCCCCGAGGAGCGGCGCGATCGGCGCCGGCCTGAGCCCGATCTCGCGCACCGCGAAGTCGGCGACGTCGTCGTTCTCGGTCGGGCCGATGGAGCAGGTCGCGTACACGAGCCGTCCGCCCGGCCGGACGAGCGCGGCGAAGCGCCGGACGAGGTCGCGCTGGATCGCCGCGAAGCGGGCGGGGTCCTCCGGCCGGAGACGCCAGCGCGCGTCGGGCTTGCGCCGGAGGGTGCCGAGGCCGCTGCACGGCGCGTCGACGAGCACGACGTCGGCCTTGCCGGCGAGGTCCTGGAGCTCCGTCGCCGCCTCCGGCCCCGCCGCGATCGACCGGGCCCGCAGGTTGTGGACCCCGGCGCGGCGCGCGCGGCGACGCGACTCCTCGAGCCGCTCGGCGTCCGAGTCGAGCGCGTGCAGCGTGCCCTTGTTGTGCATCTCGGCCGCGAGCGCGAGCGCCTTGCCGCCCGCGCCCGCGCAGGCGTCCACCACGGTGTTGCCCGGGCGCGCGCCGCAGGCGAGCGCGATGAGCTGGCTCCCCTCGTCCTGCATCTCGAACCAGCCCTGCCGGAACGACGCGAGCGAGAACGCGTTCTCGCGGCCGTCGAGGACGAGCCCCCAGGGCGAGAACCGGGTCGGCTCGGCGACGACGCCCTCGCCGGCGAGGCGCCCGCGCAGCTCCTCCCGCTCGCCCTGGAGCACGTTCGCGCGGACGGTGAGCGGCGCCCGCTCGTTCATGACCCGCCCGAGCGCGCGCGCCTCCTCGACCCCGAGCTGGGCGGCGAACCGCTCCGCGATCCAGCGCGGCAGCGACGCCTCCAGGGAGAGCCGGTCGATGGGGTCCGCGACCGCGGCCATGCGCGCGTCGCCCGAGGCGAGCGGCGCGAGCCGGGCGGGCGGGATCCCGAGCCGGCGCGCCGCGTCGTCGGCGGGGACGCCGCCGAAGCGGGCGAGCCACGCCGCGTAGCGCTCGGAGAGCCCGGGGCGGCCGCCGAGGAGCGCGTCGAGCTGCCCCTGCCAGCGGACGATCCCGTACACCGCGTCGGCGACCGCGCGCCGCTCCGAGGCCCACAGGCCGCGGTCCCGCCGCAGCGCCCGCTCGAGCGCGCGGTCGGCGAGCCAGCCCTGGTCGTGGACGAGTCCGTGGACCTCGAGGACGGCGGCGTCGATCTGGTCGTTGCGGACGGAACGTTTGGCCACGGCGCTCTTCTACAGCGGTTCGCGCGCCGCCGCGACTCGGCGGGCTACACCTCCTCGAGGAGGCTCGCGACGTGCCCGTCCACCTTCACCTTCGGGAAGACCCGCTCGACCTTGCCGTCCGGTCCGACCACGACCGTCGTCCGCTCGGTGCCCATCACCTTCTTGCCGTACAGGGTCTTCTCCTTCCAGACGCCCCAGGCCTTTTGCACCTCGGTGTCGGCGTCGGAGAGGAGCGGGAACGGGAGGTCGTACTTCTCCTTGAACTTCTTCTGCGCGGCGGGCGTGTCCTTCGAGACACCGACCACGGCGACCTTCTTCTTCCTGAACGCGTCGACCTCGTCACGGAAGTCGCAGGCTTCCTGCGTTCAGCCAGGCGTCATCGCCTTCGGGTAGAAGAAGACCACGACCCGCTTGCCCTTGAAGTCCGAGAGCTTCACCACGTTCCCCGCCTCGTCCTCGAGCGCGAAGTCCGGGGCCTTCTTGCCCACCTCGAGCGCCATGGAGCCTCCTCGTGCCGCGACGGAGTAGCCGTACCGCGAAGGGGCACCCGGCGCAGGCCCCCGTGCGGGGCGGCGCGGACGTGCTCCTGCTCTGGGCCCGAGATGCGGCCGGGACGAAGGTGCGCGCGGACCGGCTCGGGGTCGAGGACCGGCGCGCGCGCGCTCCGTTCACCTGCCTCGGCTGCGGCGAGCCGCTCGTCCCGCACCTCGGCAAGGTGCGCGCCCCGCACTTCGCGCACCTCCCCGGCTCGCGGTGCCCGCTCACCGCGCCCGAGACCGCGCTCCACCTCGACGCGAAGGAGCGGCTCCTCGCGCGCTGCGCCGAGGCGTTCGCGGGCACGCGCGCGGTCTCGCTCCTCACCCGCTGCCCGGGCTGCCGGCGGGTGGACGCGCGGGACCTCGCGGCGCTCGGCGACTCCGCCGAAGGCGAGGGCGCGGTCGGGCCGCTCCGGGCCGACGTGCTCGTGCGGGCGCGCGGGCGTCCCGCCTTCGCCTTCGAGGTGCTCGTCACCCACGCCGTCGAGGCCGAGAAGGAGGCCGCGCTCGCCGCCGCCGGGGTGCCCTTCGTCGAGATCGACGCCCGCGAGGAGTGGGAGCGCGACGGCGCCGCGGCCGTCGAGGTCGAGTGCGCGCGGAGCGGCGGGTTCCCGCCCTGCGCCGGCTGCGCGGCGCTCGCTCGCGCCGATGCGGAGCGGGGAAAGGGCGGCGAGGCGGCCGAGATCGCCGAGCTCGAGGCCTACCGGGCGCGGGGGCTCTTCGGCGCGCCGGCATCGCCGGGGGCGCCGCCGCGGTCGCTCGCGGCGATCGGCAGATCGTTCCGCTGCCGGGAGTGCGGGGGTCGGACCCTGCTCGTCGGGGAGCAGCTCGCCCGCCACGCCTGCCCCGGAGGCGCACCGCGTCCGGTCGCCTGGCGGGGCTACGACGGGCGGATCGTGCTCCTCTCCTGGTGGCGCAGTCGCCGCGAGCCAAGAGGCCGGTAGGACGGCAGTTTTCCGCCCGGCGGGCGCGCCGCACCGATGCTTGCGACGGCCCGTGCGCTGTGTTAAGTGACCGTCCCCCGCGAGGTTTCGTGCGCGGTGGTCCGTCCGCGAGGACGGGTGGATTCAAATACTCACACTCCCCGCATCGGCGCGCCCCGGTGCTCCCGCGAACGGATCACGTTCCCGGGTTCTCGGCGCGCCGCCACATCGGGAGTGGCGGAACAACCGGAGAAGACCACATGGAGACGCAGGAACAGCCCCAGCAGGAGCAGCCGCAAACCCCCCCGCCGGCCCCGGCCCCCGAGGCCGCCGCCGTCGCCACCCCGCCGTCCGAGGCGATGGCCGCTGCCCTCGGCGCGGGCGGCACCGCCATCACGATGAAGCAGCTCCTCGAGGCGGGAGTCCACTTCGGGCACCAGACGAAGCGCTGGAACCCGAAGATGAAGCCGTACATCTTCGGCGCCCGCAACGGCATCTACATCATCGACCTGCAGAAGACGGTCGGCCTCGCGCGCGGCGCGCTCCGCTTCGTCTCGGACGCGGTCGCGAAGGGCGGCTCGGTCCTGTTCGTCGGCACGAAGAAGCAGGCGCAGGACGCCGTCCGCGAGGAGGCCTCCCGCTCCGGCATGTTCTTCGTCACGAACCGCTGGCTCGGCGGCACGCTCACGAACTTCAAGACCGTGAAGCAGGGCATCGAGCGGCTGAAGACCATCGACAAGATGAAGGCCGACGGCACCTACGAGCGGCTCCCGAAGAAGGAGGTCGCCTCCCTCGAGCGCGAGCGCGAGAAGCTCGAGCGGAACCTCGGCGGCATCAAGGAGATGTCGCGGCTGCCGTCGGCGGTCTTCGTCATCGACACGAAGAAGGAGCACATCGCGGTCCACGAGGCGGGGCGGCTCGGCATCCCGGTCGTCGCGGTGGTCGACACGAACTGCGATCCGGAGGGGATCGAGTACGTCATCCCCGGCAACGACGACGCCATCCGCTCGATCCGGCTCTTCACCGGCAAGATCGCCGAGGCCTGCATCGAGGGGCGCTCGCGCTACGGCGCGTGGGTCGCCGAGCACGGCGGCCCCGACCGGCAGGGCGAGGACGACCGCGACGCGGCGAGCGAGCGCGGCATGAAGGATCGCCGCGATCGCCGCGACCGCCGCGGCCCGCGGCGCGACCGCGAGCCGCGCGAGGACCGCGCGGCGGCGAGCGCCAACGTCGAGGTCGTCCGCAAGGGCGACGTGACGGCGGCCCCCGCTGCGGGCGAGGCGGCGCCGAAGCAGTAGGCGCCGACCGCGCGGCGCCCCGGCGCCGCGGCCCAGTGACGTGATCACATCCGGGCGGGCCTTCGGGCCCGCCCCTGATTTTACCGGAACGAGGAGAGTGAGATGGCCGAGGTCAGCGCGCAGCTCGTGAAGGAGCTCCGGGAGAAGACCGGGGCGGGGATGATGGACTGCAAGAAGGTGCTCGCCGAGGCAGGCGGCGACCTGTCCAAGGCGGAGGAGCTGCTCCGCAAGAAGGGGCTCGCCGCCGCCGCGAAGAAGTCGTCGCGCGCCGCCACCGAGGGCGCCGTCGCGAGCTACATCCACATGGGCGGCAAGATCGGCGTCCTCGTCGAGGTGAACTGCGAGACCGACTTCGTCGCGCGCACCGACGGGTTCCAGGCGCTCGTGAAGGACATCGCGATGCAGATCGCGGCCGCGTCGCCGCTGTGGGTCCGCCGCGAGGAGGTCCCGCCGGAGATCGTCGCGAAGGAGCTCGAGATCGCGAAGGCGCAGATGCGTGACCAGAAGAAGCCGGAGGCGATCCTCGAGAAGATCGCGACGGGGAAGCTCGAGAAGTTCTACGAGACGACCTGCCTGCTCGAGCAGCCGTTCGTGAAGGAGGACAAGAAGAAGATCCAGGAGGTCCTCACCGACGCGATCTCGAAGATCGGCGAGAACATCCAGATCCGCCGCTTCGCGCGGTTCGTCCTCGGCGAGGGGCTCGAGAAGAAGCAGGAGAACCTGGCCGAGGAGGTCGCGAAGACGGCGGCCGCCGCCCAGGCGAAGGCGTAGCCGCCGCTCTCGACTCGCAGCCGCACGCGCGCCCCGCCCCGGACTCCGGGTGCGGGGCGCCGTCGTGTTCGGCGCCCGGTCGCGGGGAGCGCTCGAACGCGCGCGCCGCCCCCCGTGCGCGGCGACGGCGCGGCATGACCCAACCGGGGCACCCGTGCGCCATGGAGCCGCGCTCCGGGTGGGGTACCATTCCCGGTCGAACGAATGCGCGCGCTCGCTCTCGAGGAGGGCTCACTGCCCGACGAGGCCGCGCTGCGACCGGACACCGGTCTGCGGCGGACCGGGATCGACCTCGTCGGCGACGCGCCCTGGGGCACGCACTTCTGCCAGTTCTACGCGACGAAGGACGACCTCGCGGACGTCCTCGTGCCGTACTTCAAGGCCGGGCTCGAGGCGGGCGAGCAGTGCATGTGGATCACCTCGCAGCCGCTCGGGGTGGAGGAGGCATGGCTCGCCCTCGAGGCGGCCGTGCCCGACCTCGACGCGCACCGCCGGGCGGGACGGATCGAGATCCTGCCGCACACCGCGTGGTACCTGCAGGACGGGCACTTCGACCAGGAGCGCGTGCTCGCGGCGTGGGTGACGAAGCTCCGCGAGGGGCTCGCGCGTGGCTGCGCGGGCCTGCGGCTCTCCGGGAACACCCTCTGGCTCGAGAAGCCCGACTGGCGCTCGTTCGCGGAGTACGAGGCCGCGATCGACGCCGTGCTCGGGCAGTACCGGATGCTCGCCCTGTGCACCTACTCGATCGACCGGTGCGGCGCGTCGGAGGTGGCGGACGTCATCCACAACCACGAGTTCGCGCTGCTCAAGCGAGATGGTGTCTGGGAGCGGGTGGAGAGCTTCGATCGTCGCCGGATGCAGGACGCGCTCGCGGCAGAGCGTGAGCGGCTCGCGGCGGCGCTCGCGGAGCTCCAGGCCATCGACCGCCGCAAGACCGCCTTCCTCGCGACGCTCTCGCACGAGCTGCGGAACCCGCTCGCTCCCCTGAAGAGCGCGGCCTACATCCTCCAGCGCGTCGAGCCCGGCGGGGACCAGGCGAAGCGCGCGGCCGCCGTCGTCGAGCGGCAGGTCGATCACCTCACCCGCCTCGTCGACGACCTGCTCGACGTGACCCGCATCGCGCGCGGGAAGATGGAGCTGCGGCCCGGACGCGTGGACCTCGCCGCGCTGGTGCGGGCCGCGGGGGAGGACCACGGCGCCGTTTTCGCGGAGCGCGGCCTCGAGCTCCGGATCGAGCTGCCGCCGGAGCCCGTGTCGATCGAGGGGGACGAGACCCGGCTCGCGCAGCTCGTCGGGAACCTCCTGCAGAACGCGGCGCGCTTCACGCCGCGCGGCGGGCGCGTCGTGCTCGCGCTCGCGCTCACCGCGGGGACTGCCGAGATCCGCGTCCGCGACAGCGGCGCGGGGCTCGAGCCGGAGCTGCTCAACTCGGTCTTCGAGCCGTTCGTCCAGGGTGATCGTCCGGCGACCGCCAGCGAGCGGGGGCTCGGGCTCGGGCTCGCGCTCGTGAAGGGGGTCGCGGAGCTGCACGGCGGCCGGGCGCGCGTCGAGAGCGCCGGTCCGGGGCGGGGCTCGGAGTTCGTGGTGTCCCTGCCGTTCGCGGGCGCCGCGAGCTAGACGAGCGTCGCGAGGAACCGCTCGAGCGCAGCGGGCAGCGGGCTCTCCGCCGCGAGCCGCCCGCCGCCCGGCGCGTCGAGCGCGACCTTCCAGGCGTGCAGGAACTGGCGCGGGAGCCCCGGCACCGCCGCCGCCTCGCCTCCGTACGTGACGTCGCCCGCGACCGGGTGGCCGAGGTAGGCGAGGTGGACGCGGATCTGGTGCATCACCCCCGTGACGATCCGGACGCGGAGCAGGGTGAAGCGCTCGAAGGCGCGCTCCACGTCGTAGTGCGTCTCGGCCGGGCGCGGCGTCGATCCCTTCGCGGCGAGCCGCTCGGCCGCGACGTCGTCCGGCGCGGGCAGCACCCGCGAGCCCCGCTGCGCGAGGGGCACCGAGAGGACCCCTCCGGCGGGGACGCGCCCGGCGACGAGCGCCAGGTAGACCTTCTCGACCTGCCGGGAGCGGAGCGCCTCGTGGATCTCCTGCCACGCCTCGGGGTCGCGCGCGAACACCACGCACCCGCTCGTCTCGAGGTCGAGCCGCTGTACCGCCCCGCCCTCGCGCGGCTCGGGCGAGGCCTCCGCGCACTCGGGGTAGCGCGCGACGACCGCGTTCGCGAGGGTGCCGCCCTCGTTCGGGGCGAGCGGGTGGACCGCGACGCCGGCGGGCTTGTCCACGACGAGCAGGCGCGGGTGCACGGCGAGGACCCGCAGCGGCGCGTCGGGCTCGGGCGCCGGCGGTCCGGCGGGAGGCTCGATGTCGAGCTCGACGAGCGCGCCCGGCAGGGCCGGATCGCTCGCGCGCACGCGGCGGCCGCCGACCCGCACGTCGCCGAGCCGGAACGCGCGCTTCACCGCGGCGCGGCCGAGGCCGAGCGCGTCCGCGAGGACGCGGTCGAGCCGACCCTGGGCGGTCAGCGGTAGGCGGAGCTCGTGCTTCACGGGGGGCAGGCTACCCGAAGAAGACCTCGGCGATCTCGTAAAGCTTCGGGTCGATGAGGTGCAGCTCCTTCGTCGCCTCGTCGAGCGAGACCGCCACGATGGCGTCGCCGTGGAGCGCCGCCATCATCCCCCAGCGCGAGTCGCGCACGAGGTCCGCCGCGTACACGCCGTAGCGCGTCCCGAGCACGCGGTCGCGGGCGGTGGGGGTGCCGCCGCGCTGGATGTGCCCGAGCACCGTCACGCGGGTCTCGATGCGCGTCCGCCGCTCGAGCTCCTTCGCGAGGAAGGCGCCGATCCCGCCGAGCCGCACGTGTCCGAACTCGTCGAGGTCCGCCGCCACCGTCTCGTCCTTGCCGCGCTCGACCTGCGCCCCCTCCGCCACGACGATGATCGAGAAGCGCTTGCCGCGCCCCTGGCGCGAGAGGACGTACTGCGCCACCTGATCCAGGTTGATGGGCCGCTCCGGGACGAGGATGACGTCCGCTCCGCCCGCGAGCCCGCTGTGCAGCGCGATGTGGCCGGCGTGGCGGCCCATCACCTCGCACACGATGACGCGGCTGTGGGCCTCCGCGGTGGTGTGGAGCCGGTCGATCGCCTCGGTCGCGATCGTGACCGCCGTGTCGAAGCCGAAGGTGTAGTCCGTGCCGGACAGGTCGTTGTCGATCGTCTTCGGGATCCCGACGACCTTCAGCCCCTTGTCGAAGAGCTTCTTCGCGACCCCGAGCGTGTCCTCCCCGCCGATCGCGACGATCGCCTGGATGTTGTTCTGCTCGAGCGTCCGGAAGACCGCGTCGACGCCGCCCTCGCGCTTGAACGGGTTCGTCCGCGAGGTGCCGAGGATGGTCCCGCCGAGGTGCAGGATGCCGGACACCGACTGCCGGTTCAGCCGGAAGTGATTCCCGTCGATGAGCCCGCGCCACCCGTCCCGGATGCCCACGAACTCGAAACCGTGGCCCTCGCCCCGCCGGACCACCGCCCGGATGACCGCGTTCAGGCCTGGGCAGTCGCCGCCGCCCGTCAGCATCGCCACCTTCATCTGGACCGCACCTCCGGGTATGCCCCGCCTGGAGATAGACCGCGCCCTCGTCCCCGGCAAGAACCTTTGAGCGGACGCGCGGCGTCGCTGCCGCGGGGTGCGAAGCATGAGCCCGCCCGCCAGGCGACCCGGCGAGGCGGCCCGAGGTGTCCGTGGCGATCCAGATCGAGCTCCCGGTGACGGCGGAACGGATTCGCGAGCTGCACGTGGGGGACGAGGTGCTCGTCTCGGGGCGGATCGTGACGGCGCGTGACGCGGCCCACCGGCGCCTCGTCCGCGCGGTGGACGCGCGAGTCAGGGCGCTCGTCGAGGGGCGGTTCGTCTACCATTGCGGGCCGGTCGTCGCGCAGGACCCCGCCACGCGGACCTGGCGCTTCGTCGCCGCCGGGCCGACCGCGTCGATGCGCGAGGAGCCGTGGCAGGCCGACGTCATCGCCCGCTACGGCATCCGCGGCGTGATCGGAAAGGGCGGCATGGGGCCGAGGACGCTGGCCGCGCTCCAGGAGCACGGCGCGGTCTACCTCCACGCAATGGGCGGGCTCGCGGTGACGCTCGCGCGCCGCGTCATCCGGGTGCACGGCGTCCACCTGCTCGACGAGCTCGGCGTCACCGAGGCGATCTGGGACGTCGAGGTGAAAGACTTCCCGGCCGTCGTCACGATGGACGCCCACGGCCAGACCCTGCACGCCCGCCTCGACGAGGGCGCGGGGGCTACGGGAGCCCGGCGCCGGCGCGTGACCATCCGCACCGGGCCGTAGAAGAGCTGCCGCTCGGTGTAGACGCGGCGCCCGCGGTACTCCTCGCCGGGGTACGAGCCCGCCGGCCGCTCGAGCCACATCCGCGCGCGCACGATCCCGTTCGTGGAGAACGGGGCGACGATGTCGTCGGGCGCGACGGCGAGGTACCGCTCGAGCAGGGCGCGGATGCGCCGGTTGTAGCTCGCGTGCGGCAGGCGCGAGTGCCGGCGGCCGCGGTGAAGGGTGCCGTCGAACCGGGTGGACGCGTGGTACAGCTCGTGGAGGATGGTCGCGATGCGCTCGCGCGCGGTGGACTCGAGGAACCAGAGCGGCCGCAGGGTCACGACGTAGAGGACCTTGCGCCCCTTCACGCGGATGAGCGGCTTCACCCGCGCTCCGCTGCCCTTGCGCGCGCGCGTCTCGCGGTAGTGCGCCGGGCGGATCGTGGCGCGCGAGGCGCGCCGCGCCTCCCCCGCGACGACGAGGACGCGCGCGGCACGGACGTGCGAGAGCTCCGGCAGCCGCGCCGCGACGTCGCGCATGAGCCGCTTCACGGCGAGCGTCACGTTGAGCCGGGCCATCCGCCGCGAGGATACCGCGCGTGCCGCCCGCGACGAGCGCGGACGTCCGGGCCGCTCCCTTGAACCGCCCCGTCTGGGCCGCTACCATCCCGCGCCGATGGAAGCGCTCCCCGCCGCCGCCCTCGCTGGCCTGTCCATCGCCGCCTGGCTCCTCGCGCGGCGCGTCCGGACGCTGCTCGTCGAGCTCGCGCAGCTGGCGGAGCGGGTGACGGAGCTCTCGCGCCGGCTCGACGCGGCCGAGCACGACGCCGCCGGCGCGCTCGCGCGCACCGAGGTCGCCGAGTCGGTCCTCCTCGACAAGGGGCTCGCCGACGAGGAGGACCTCGAGGCGGCCCGGCGCCGCTTCGGTGACGACGCGGCCGCCGCGGTCGCCCGCGGCGACGGCGACCTGCACTGATCGTGGGTGGGCGGAGCGTCGGGCGCGGAGGTCGCCCCGACGACGATCACCTGCTCGGCCTGCCTCCGAACCGCGGCTTCGCTCCGGACCTCGGCTTCGAGCCGAACTTCGGCCTCGCCCCGGACCTCGGCTTCGCTCCGAACCGCGGCTTCGTGCCGGACCTCGGCTCGGCCCCGGACCGCGGCTTCGTGCCGAACCGCGGCTTCGTGCCGGACCTCGGCTCGGCCGCGGACCGCGGCTTCGAGCCGAACCGGGGCTTCGTCCCGGACCTCGGCTCGGTCCCCGACCGCGGCTTCGAGCCGAACCGCGGCTTCGTCCCGGACCGCGGCTCGTCCCCGAACCTCGGCTTCGAGCCGAACCGCGGCTTCGTCCCGGACCGCGGCTCGTCCCCGAACCTCGGCTTCGAGCCGAACCGCGGCTTCGTCCCGGACCGCGGCTCGTCCCCGAACCTCGGCTTCGAGCCGAACCGCGGCTTCGCTCCGGACCGCGGCCCTTCCCCGAACCTCGGCTTCGAGCCGAACCGCGGCTTGGCTCCGAACCTCGGCTCCCGCTCGAACCTCGGCGTTCGGCCGGCGCTCCGCTTCGGCGCTGGCGTCGGCTTCGGCCCGGAGGTCGGCTGCGCCTCGGGCCTCGCCTTCGGCTCGAACTTCGGCCGGTCGGGGTGGCGGCGATAGACGAGCACGGTCCGGCCGAGGATCTGCACGACCTGGGCGCCGCCTGCGGCGCCGAGCCGGTCGGCCGCCTCGAACCGGTCCACCGGTGTCTCCGTGCCGATCCGCACCTTCACGAGCTCGTGGGCGCCGAGCTGCTCGTCGAGCTGTCCGAGCACGCCGTCGGTCACGCCCTCCTTTCCGACCTGGACGATCGGCGACAGGTGATGGCCCGCGCCGCGGAGCGTCTTGCGCAGCTTCGAGGACGGCATGAGGGCGCGCTTCTTCGGGTTCGTCGAGTCGGTCATCACTCCTACTTCCTGAGGTACTTGAGCTCGCGCTGAAGGTCCGCGTGCTCGGGCGCGATCTGCAGACCGCGCTTGAGGTGCTTGTCGGCGAGCGAGAGGTCGCCCGCGAGCTTCGCCATCTGACCGAGGAAGAGGTAACCCTGCGCGCAGCGCGGGTTTCTCTTGAGCCCCGCCTCGATCGCCGACGAGGCGGGCGCGAGCTTCCTCTTCTTGTCGCCCGCGAGGAGGAACTCGCACCAGGCCTTCCACATCTCGAACTCGGGCTCGTCGCCGTTGAGCTTGATGGCCTCTTCGAACCGGTGGAGCGCCTCGTCGTACTTGCGGGCCTTCACGAGCATCGTCCCGGCCTCGAACGTGTTCTCGGCCTGGAAGATGCTCATCACGTCCACCTCGCCGACGCCCCCGGTCCTGAGCTTCTCGAGGTAGGCGGCGCGCGAGGCGTCGTCTCCCAGGACCGACCACGCCTCGCTCACCTTCGCGAAGAGGTCGGCGCACAGCTTCTTCACGTCCTCCGGCGCGTCCGGCGGCACCGCGTCGGGGTGGTACGCCTTTGCGAGCTGGAAGTAGGCGATCTTGATCTGCGCGCCCGTCGCGTCCTGCTTCACCCCGAGCACCGCGCAGTGATCGGCCCCCTTCAGCTTTGCGTGAAGCGCCTCGAGCGACGCTCGGTCGAGCGCGGGCGGCTTCGGGGCCGGCTTCACCGCGGGCGCCGGCACCACGGGGCGGGGCGCGGGCGGGGCGGGCGGCCTCGCGGCGGGCGCGGGCGGGCTCCCGCCCGGAGACGGCGGCCTCGCGGCTTGCGGCGCCGCGGCCGGCGCGGCCGGCGCGGGCTTCGGCGACGGAGCCGGGGGCGCTGCGCGGACCGTGGCGGGTGCAGCGGCGGACGGGGGAGCACCCCTGCGCGACGCACCGAACGCGACGAGCTGCAGGTCTCCGAGGAGCACGGCGAGCCGCAGGATCACGACCGCCTCGCCCGGGCTCGCCGCGGCGAGCTCGGCCGGGCTGCGCGCGCCGTCGAAGAGCCCGGCGGCGCGCGTCTCCTGAGGCGTGAGCCGCAGGTCCTCGAGCCGGATCCGCCCGCCTGCCCGCGCCGCGGCCCGGTGCTCGCGCTCCCCGAGCCTGCGCACGAGCGCGGCCGCGTCGAGCGCGCGCACGGCGCCGCAGAGCATCACGAACGGCGGGCCGAGCGGGAACGCCCCCGGCGGCGGCGGCGCCCGAGGGTCCCAGGACCAGCTCCCGGCCTCGACCGACAGGGCGCGCTGCACGAGCTGACCCCCGCGCTCCTGCAGGAACCCCGCGATGTCGGCGGGGTTCACGAGCCGCTCGGCGATGAGGACGGAGACGAGATCGCCGCCGAGCCCCGCCTTCGCCGCCTCCGCCCTGGCGAGCCCCTCCGGACGGAGCGCGCCCTTGCGAAGGAGGAAGCGGCCGAGATCGTCCTCGGGGTCGCTCGAGGCGGCGTGCTCGACCGTGCCGCGGCGGAACGTGAGCGCGTACGAGCTCCCCTCGTGCGTCAGCGTGAGCCGCCCGGTCGCCTGCATGCCGGCGGCGAGCGCGAAGATCGTGAGGGTGCTCTCCGCACCGAGGCTGCCCTGGTGGGCGAGCCCGGCCGCGATCGCCGCGTCGGCGCCGACCTCGCGGGCCGCCATGCCGTAGGTCGCCCCCGGCGCGCGGGGCGCTGGGGCCGCCGTCGTCGGCGCGGCCGCCGTCGCCGGCGCGGTCCCTGCCGCCGGCGGCCGCACCGGAGGCGGCCGGTAGCCGTCCGGGACGCGGTCGAGCCTCGGGGGCGTCGCACCCGGGGCGGGGCGCGCGGCGGGCGGGGGCTTCG
Source organism: uncultured delta proteobacterium (assembly GCA_963736795.1). Classification (GTDB taxonomy): domain Bacteria; phylum Myxococcota; class Myxococcia; order Myxococcales; family Anaeromyxobacteraceae; genus Anaeromyxobacter. Next base: position 936,797 of record CAVTRF010000016.1, read on the forward strand.
GCTTCTCGTCGCTCACCGGACGATCAGAGTACCACCGTCTCGCGGTACTCGCCGAAGACCTCGCGCAGCGCGTCGGAGATCTCGCCGAGCGTCGCCTCCGCCTTCACGGCGGCGAGGAGCTTCGGCATGAGGTTCTCCGTCCCCTTCGCGGCGGCGCGGACGTCGTCGAGCGCCTGCTTCGTCGCGGTCGCGTTGCGTGCGGCGCGGAACGCCTTCAGCTTCGCGACCTGCCGCGCCTCGCCTTCCGGGTCCACCTTCATCACCGTGACCGGGGGGTCGTCGGCCTTGAACGCGTTCACGCCGACGACGACCTGCTCCTTCGCCTCCACCCGCTTCTGCCAGGCGTAGGCGGCCTCCTGGATCTCGCGCTGCACGTAGCCCTTCGAGATCGCGTGCACCATCCCGCCCATCTCGTCGATCTTCCGGATGTACTCCTGCGCGCGCGCCTCGATCTCGTCGGTCATCGACTCGACGACGTAGCTGCCGCCGAACGGGTCGATCACGTCCGCGACGCCCGCCTCGTTCGCGATGATCTGCTGGGTGCGCAGCGCGATCCGGGCGGACTCCTCGGTGGGGAGGCCGAGCGCCTCGTCGCGCGAGTTCGTGTGGAGCGACTGCGTGCCGCCGAGCACCGCCGCGAGCGCCTGGAGCGTGACGCGCACGATGTTGTTGTCCGGCTGCTGGGCCGTGAGCATCGAGCCCGCCGTCTGCGTGTGGAACCGCAGCATCATCGAGCGCGGATCCTTCGCCTTGAAGCGCTCCTTCATGATGCGCGCCCAGAGCCGGCGCGCCGCGCGGAACTTCGCGACCTCCTCGAGCAGGTCGTTGTGCGCGTTGAAGAAGAAGGAGAGCCGGCCGGCGAAGGCGTCCACGTCGAGCCCCGCCTTCACCGCGGCGTCGACGTAGGCGATGCCGTCCGCGAGGGTGAACGCGACCTCCTGCACCGCGGTCGAGCCCGCCTCGCGGATGTGGTAGCCGGAGATCGAGATCGGGTTCCACTTCGGCATCACCTTCGCCGTGTACGCGAAGATGTCGGTGATGAGCCGCAGCGACGGCTCGGGCGGGTAGATGTACGTCCCGCGCGCCGCGTACTCCTTCAGGATGTCGTTCTGGATCGTGCCCTGGAGGTCCGCCGGCGCGACGCCCTGCCGCTCCCCGACGGCCTGGTAGAGCGCGAGCAGGATGCCCGCGGTCGCGTTGATCGTCATCGACGTCGACACCTCGCCGAGCGGGATGTCGTCGAGGAGGATCGACATGTCCTGGATCGAGTCGATCGCGACGCCCACCTTCCCGACCTCGCCGCGCGCGCGCGGGTGGTCGGAGTCGCGGCCCATCTGCGTCGGGAGGTCGAACGCGACCGAGAGGCCGGTCTGCCCCGACTTGAGCAGGTAGTGGTAGCGCTTGTTCGACTCCTCGGCGCTGCCGAACCCGGCGTACTGGCGCATCGTCCAGAACCGGCCGCGGTACATGGTCGACTGCACGCCACGCGTGAACGGGAACTCGCCCGGCAGGCCGAGCCGCTCCTCGAGCGCGGGCTTCACGTCGCCGGCGACGTACAGGGGGTCCACCGGGATCCCCGAGGACGTCGCGAACTTCGCGCGCCGCTCCGGCGCCTTCTTCACGGCCTTGCCGTACGTCCCCTCGAGCCAGCTCTTCTTGTCCGCCATGGGTGACTCCCTTCAGGTGAGTCCCTCGCGCGCCGCGGCTACTCGACGGCGCACAGCCTCGCGTTCCCGGGACGGCCTGTCCCTCCTGCACGTGGAGCTCGACGACCCGGCCGTCCTTCGGAGACCGCAACTCGTTCTCCATCTCCAGCGCCTCGACCACGACGAGCGCCTGGCCCGCCTTCACCACCTCGCCCGCGCGGACGAGCACCCGCCGCACCACCCCCGCCACCCGCGACGTCACGACCTGCTTCCCCTCGATCGTGAGCCGCGGCGCCGCGCGGCGGAGCCGCAGCCTCCGCTCGTCGAGCAGCTCGAGCGGCACGATCGCGTGCCGGAGCCGCACGTTCACTCGCGTGTCCCGCCAGTCGAGCATCGCGGCGTAGCTCGCCTCGTCGACGAGCAGCGAGAAGGTACCGTAATCGTGCCGGAACGCGTCGACGACGTGCACCTTCCCGCGCAGCCTCACCTCGTAGGTGCCCGCGCCGAGGCGGCGAACCTCGATCGGCTCCTCGCGGCGGCCGTCGTCGAGGAGGGCGACGTAGGTGCTCACCGCGCCCCTCCCCGCAAGGATCGCGCCCGCCCCGCGCGCGCCCACGCCGAGCGGCCGGCGCCCGCGGCGCTCGCGCGCGCCGCGAACGCCTCGGCCTGGTCGTGGTCGCGCTTGAACGCGGCGACCGCCGCGGCGACGAGGGCGACCTCCTCGAAGCGCGGATCGGCGGGACGGACGAGCTCCTGCTCGTACCGCACGGCGAAGGACGTGTCGTAGTCGCCCGCGCGAAACGCGGGGTGCGCGAGCGCGGCGCCGAGCCAGGCGAGGTTCGTCGTCACGCCGTGCACGGTGTACTCGCCGAGCGCGCGGACGAGCCGGTCGATCGCGAGCGCCCGCGTCGGACCCCAGGCGACGAGCTTCGAGAGGAGCGGGTCGTAGTGGGGCGGGACGACGAACCCGGTGTAGACGCCGGAGTCGTCGCGAACGCCGGGCCCGCCCGGCACGCGCAGGTAGGTGATCTTTCCCGGCTGCGGGAGGAACCCCTTGGCCGGGTCCTCCGCGTAGATGCGTGCCTCGACGGCGTGGCCGCGCCGGACGACGAGCTCCTGCCCTGGCACCACCCCGCCCTGCGCGATCTCGAGCTGCAGCCGGACGAGGTCGAGCCCGGTGACCATCTCGGTGACCGCGTGCTCGACCTGTAGGCGCGCGGCGAGGGCGAGGAAGTACAGCCGGCGCTGCGCGTCGACGAGGAACTCGACGGTGCCTGCGCCGACGAGCCCCACCGCCCGCGCGGCGCGCACCGCGACCTCGGCGATCGTGCGGCGCAGCTCGTCGTCGAGCGCGCAGCTCGGCCCCTCCTCGATGACCTTCTCGTTCCGGCGCTGGACCGAGCACTCGCGATCCCCGAGCTCGATCACGTTGCCGTGCTCGTCCGCGAGGACCTGCACCTCGACCAGCCGCGCGCCGTCGAGGAGCTTCTCGAGGAAGAGCCGGTCGTCGCCGAGCGCCGCGGCGGCCTCGCCGCGCGCCGCCTCCCAGAGCGTGTCGAGGTCCTCGGCGCGGTCGCAGCGCTTCAGCGGACGGCCGCCGCCGCCCGCGGCCGCGTGGATGAGGACGGGGTAGCCGAGCGCCTCCGCCAGCGCCCGGGCGTCGGCCTCGTCGGCGATCGGCCCTTCCGAGCCCGGGACGGTGGGGATCCCCGCGTCGCGCACCCGCCGGCGGGCGGCCGTCCCGTCCCCGACGAGCTCGAGCGTCTCGGGGCGCGGCCCGACGAAGACCATCCCGGCGCGCGCGACCGCGCGGGCGAAGTCGGCCCGCTCCGCGAGGGGGCCACAGCCGGGGTGGATCGCGCCGGCGCCGGTGCGCTTCGCCGCGTCGAGGATCCGGTCCACGGCGAGGTAGCTCTCGCGCTCGGCGGAGGCTCCGACGTGCACCGCCTCGTCGGCGTGGCGGACGTGGAGCGAGCCGCGATCGGCGTCCGAGTAGATCGCGACCGACGCGATCCCCATCTCGCGGCACGTGCGCATGACCCGGACGGCGAGCTCGCCGCGGGTCGCCACCAGGACCTTTCCGATCGGCGTCTTCGGGCTCACGCGAGGGCCGTCACCATACCCGCGCCTCGCCCGCTCCGTCCAGCGTCGGCGCACTCCCGTTCGCGGCGGATCCGCGCGAGTTCCGGCCGCTTTTGCCGGGGCGCGTCGAGGCGAAGGCGCGCGCCGCCAGGGGGGTTCCGACACCGCCACGGCGCCCCCACGATGGCGGGATGGCCCAGGACGCGGCGGAGCCCGGCACGCGGCGCGGTGAAGCGCGCGGAGCGCTCGAGGAGGGCCTCTGCCGCCTGCTCGCGGTCGAGCCGGAGGGGCGCGCGCCGCGGCGGCTGCTCGGGGCGCTCGCGGACGCGCTGCCGGCCCTGTCGTGCGCGGCGCTGCTCGTCGAGGACGGCGGCGCGCTCTCGCTCGCCGACGGCGTCGGGCTCGACGACGCCTCGCCGCGGCCGATCGAGGGCGGACTCGCCGCCGAGGCGATCGACGGCGGTGCGGTCCGGCTCGCGGCGGATCCGGGGGCGCCCTTTCCGGCCGGCACGCGCCTCGGGGCGGCGGCGCCGTTCGCGGTCGGGGGCACCCGCGGCGCGCTCCTCGTCGGCACCCGGGGCGCGCTCCTGGACGAGGGCGCGCTGCTCCTCGTGCGGACCGCCGCGGATCGGACCGGGCTCCTCCTCGAGCGCGACCGGCTCGCGCGCGCGGCGGCGGAGGCGGTCGACTCCGTCCGCCGCGCGAAGGAGGACATCGAGCACCGGCGCCGCGCGGTGGACACGATCCTCGGCATCGTCGGGCACGACCTGCGCAATCCGCTCGGCGCCATCCACATGTCGGCGGCGCTCCTGCAGAAGCGGGGCGGGCTCGAGGGGTGGCAGGCCCGCACGGTGGAGCGGATGCGCTCCTCGGCCGGCCGGATGGCTCGGATCATCGCGGACCTGCTCACCTACACGCGCACCCGCCTCGGGAGCGGCATCCCGGTGCAGCTCCGCGAGGCGGACCTCGGCGCGGTGGTCGCGCGGGTCGTGGACGAGCTGCGGGCCGCCAACGCGGACCGCGAGATCGCCGTCGACGCCCAGGGCGAGCTCGGGGGGTGGTGGGATCCGGACCGGCTCGAGCAGGTCGCGTCGAACCTCGTCTCGAACGCGGTGGATCACGGCGATCCGGGCACCCCCGTCCGCGTGTCGCTCGAGGGCGGGCACGAGGACGTGGTGCTCACCGTCGCGAACACCGGCCCCGGGATGCCTCCGGAGGTGCTCGCGCACCTGTTCGAGCCGTTCTCGCGCCCGCCGGACGAGCGGAGCCGGAAGGCCTCCGGGCTCGGGCTCGGGCTCTACATCTCGCGCGAGATCGTCCGCGGGCACGGCGGCGAGATCTCGGCGCGAGCGGTCGAGGGCGAGACGGTGGTGACGGTGAAGCTGCCCCGCGGGACGCCGCCGGCGTAGCCGGGCCTCTCTAGGTGGCCGTCCGCCAGAGCTCGGCGAGGTCCCCGGGCAGCCGGCCGGAGATCGCGGCCGACTCCTCGCGCGTGAGGACCGTGCGCGCCGCGGCGAACACCGCCCTCACGTAGCTCGCCGCCCGCGGCGGCGGGTGCAGGATGAGCCGGGCGACCTCGAGCACGTAGTCCTCGGCGCCGGTCGGCGAGCGGACCCGTCCCCCGAGCGCCACGTCGCCGGCGGAGAGCTCCCGCCCGAGCGGCAGCGGGAGCCGGCCGACGAGCGCGCCGAGCGGGGCGCCCTCGAGCGCGGAGCGCAGCGGCGCGAGCACCCCGAGCACGATCTTGTGAAGGTCCACCTCGGAGCCGAGCCGCGCGGCGAGCACGTCGAGGAGCTCCCGCGGCCGCCGCACCGGCACCCAGTCCGCGCGCGCGTCCACCTCCGACGGTCCGATCACCCCCGCGAGCGGCGGCCCGACCCCACCGCGAACCACGTACCGGTCGCCCATGCGGGAGGAAACATGTCCCTGGCCCGCGGCAACGTCACGCCCCGCCCCTGCGCGGGACTCGCCGCCGGCACCGGACGGCCGCCTCGACGAGCCTGCGTGGGGCCGCCGCGCGAGCGACGGCGTTGACGCCCGATCCGCGCGCGGTTAGACGTGGAGCGTGGGCTCGGGACGTTTCGCGATGGCGGCGCACGCGCTCGCGGTGCTCGCGCAGTCGCGCGAGGGCTATCCCTCCGCGTACGTCGCGTCGAGCGTGAACACGCACGCCGTCTTCCTGCGCCGCATCCTCGGCGACCTCGTCGCGGCGGGCCTCGTGGACGCGCGCGAGGGGCGCTCGGGCGGGTACCGGCTCGCGCGGGCCGCCGAGAAGATCACCCTCGCCGACGTCTACCGCGCGGTCGAGCCCGACGGGCCGCTCTCGGCGAGTCCGGCCGAGCCGAACCCGCGCTGCCCCGTGGGCGCCGGGATGCGCCGCGCGTTCGCCGAGACCGCCGACGCGGCGGAGACCGGGCTCCTCGCCGCGCTCAGGCACGAGACCGTCGCCGACCTTTCCCGGCGCGCGCTGCGCCGCCGCGGCCGCCCGCGCTCCCGCGTGTAGGCCGCTTCGTCCGCTCGCTCGCACGCTGGCGTGCAGATCCGCGCAGGGTGCCCGCGGTGCCGTGGTGCGTCATGGGAGGGGAGGTGCGACCCCCTTGCCCACCGACCGGGAACTTGTCAAAATCTGGCGCTTTTTTCCGACCCGTCGACTCCAGTTCCGAGCTCGGTCCGCCGAGAGGCGGCCGGGGTCGATGGGGTCGCGCCGCAGCGGACGTTCACTTCCCGACGAGGAACGAGCCCATGTCCACGAAAGCGATCAAGCCCATCCTCACGAACCCGCTCGATCCGCCGGAGAAGGTCGAGTTCACGATTCCCGGCGAGATCTCGCGGACGACCGGCGCGTACGAGGAGGCGATGAGGGAGGGCTATGACCTCCTGCAGCGCCCCATCAAGTCGGTCCCGATCGAGCAGATCGAGAAGCAGCACGCGAAGTCCCGCATGACGGTGTGGGAGCGGATCCGGGTCCTCACGGACAAGGAGCCGAACGTCCTCTTCTCGAACTGGGGCAAGAACCTCGACGGCGCCTCCCTCGTCACCGCCATCCTCAACATCAACGGGCGCGACGTCGCCTGCTACGGCCACGACTTCACCGTCCGCGCCGGCTCGATGGACGCGACGAACGGCTCGAAGCTCGCCCGGCTCTTCCGGCTCGCCGGCGAGAAGGGCATCCCGCTCATCGGCATGAACGACTCCGCGGGCGCCTTCGTGCCGGCCGGCGTCGGCGGCCTCGACGGCTACGCGGAGGCGTTCACGGCGCTCCGCAAGATCAGCGGCGTCGTCCCGTCGATCATGTGCATGTTCGGGTTCAACGCCGGCGGCGGATCGTACCTGCCTCGTCAGGGCAGCTTCGTCATCCAGCCGAACGACACCTTCTTCGGGCTCACCGGCCCCGGGGTCGTGAAGTCGGTGCTCGGGGAGGACATCACCCCCGAGGAGCTCGGCGGCCCGAAGGTCCACGGCGCGACCGGCGTCGCCGATCTGACCGTCGCGGACGAGCTCGCCGCCCTCCGGCAGGCGATGCGGCTCCTCGCCTACCTCCCGGACAACAACTCCGCCGCGCCGCCCTTCGAGGAGACGAGCGATCCGCTCGACCGGAAGACCTGGGAGATCAACACCCTCCTCAAGAAGGCCTTCAACTCGCCGACCGGCTTCAACACCCCGTTCGACGTGTCGATCATCATCCAGCAGGTCTGCGACTACGGCGACTACTTCGAGCTGCAGCCCGAGCGCGCGAAGGAGGTCGTGACGGCGTTCGGGCGCGTCGGCGGCCACGTGGTCGGCTTCGTCGCGAACAACAGCGCCGTCGCCTCCGGCCAGATCGACTGCGACTCCGCGGTGAAGATCGCGAGGTTCGTCCGCTTCTGCAACATCTACAACATCCCCATCATCTTCATGGAGGACACGACCGGGTTCCTCCCGGGCCGCGAGCAGGAGTCGCGCGGCATCGTGCAGGCGGGCCGCTCGATGCTCGACGCGATCGTGGACGTGCGCACGCCGCGCATCCTCCTCATCCTGCGCAACGCCTTCGGCGGCGCGTACGCCTCGTACAACAACTACCCGACCGGCGCCGACCTCGTGCTCGCGCTCCCCACCACGCGCCTCGCGGTGATGGGCCCGGCCGGCAAGGAGTTCGTCTACAAGGACGAGCTCCGGAAGATCCGCGGTCAGGCGGCCGAGATGGTGAAGAAGGGCGTCGCCACGCGGACCGCGGCCGGCACGGACGCGGCCGCCGCGAAGAAGGACGCCGAGAAGGAGGCGGGCGAGTGGCTCAAGGCCGAGGAGGCCGCGCTCAACCGCCGCTACGAGAAGGAGCTCATGAACCCGAAGGAGGGGCTCGCGCTCGGCTCGATCTCGTCGCTCGTCATGCCGACCGATCTGCGCAAGGTCCTCGGCGAGAACATCAAGTTCTTCCTCCGCCACTACAAGCCGTCGCCGATGAGCGGCCCGCAGCGCGAGTTCTACTAGGCCCCTGCAGCCAGCATCCAGCACTGGAGACGACACCGATGGCCACCACCATGGACTGGTACAAGGGTAACCCGCTCACGCACCGGGACCGCCGCCTGGGCAAGTCCGCCTCCGCGTGGGCGCGCTCCTTCGCGTGCGAGGACCTGAAGCCGCTCATCGTCTGCCGCGGCCCGATCCGCAAGGAGGCGATGGACGTCTTCGAGGAGATGGGGATCACCCACTACGGGATCCTGCTCTCCGAGAAGGACTCGATCGTGTTCGCGAACGCGCTCGCGCCCGAGCTGCGGCAGCTCACCGACACGAGCCGCGTCCACCGCGTGCCCGACTACACCGGCGCGACGAAGGAGGAGCGCGTCGAGCGGATGAACCAGATCGTCCAGATCGCGAAGGACAACGGGTACGACTCCGTCTTCGCGGGCTACGGCTTCATGGCCGAGGACGAGGAGTTCGTCGCGACGCTCGAGCGGGCGGGGCTCAAGTTCATCGGCCCGAACTCCGGGACGCAGGCGCGCGCCGGCAAGAAGGACGAGGCGAAGCGGACCGCGGTCGAGGTCGGCGTCTCGACGACGCCCGGCGTGAACAACGTCACCGCGCGCACGTTCGTGTCGAAGCACAAGACCCGCGACGCGATCCTGGCCGTCGCGAAGGCGCACGAGCTCGCGCTCGACCCGAAGGTGACCGGGAACGCGAAGCTCCCGGTCGAGGACCTCGCCGACCACGTCCTCATGGCGTCCTACGCGAAGGGGCTCGATCTCTACACCATCGACGAGATGGGCGAGCAGGTCCGCCGCGAGGTCGCCGAGATGTTCAAGAAGTTCCCGCAGAGCCGGGTGCGCCTCAAGGCGATCGGCGGCGGCGGCGGCAAGGGGCAGCGGATCCTCGGGGGCAGCCTGCTCGCGGTGAAGAGCCCGACGTCCCAGCAGATCGAGGAGGCCGCGGCGGAGGCGCCGGCGCTCACGCGCGAGGTGCTGAACGAGGTCAAGGCGACGGGCGTCGGCGACAACAAGAACGTCCTCATCGAGCTCAACATCGAGCAGACGCGCCACAACGAGATCCAGCTCCTCGGCAACGGCAAGTGGTGCGTCTCGCTGGGCGGCCGCGACTGCTCGCTCCAGATGCACGAGCAGAAGCTGCTCGAGATCTCCGTGACGCAGGAGGGGCTCGCCGCCGCGATCGCCAAGGCCGAGAAGGCGGGCCGGAGCGAGGAGGCCGCCGCGATCAAGACGGACCTCGAGATCCTGAAGCGGATGGAGGACGACGCGTCCCGGTTCGGCGCCGCGGTCGGGCTCGACTCCGCCTCGACGTTCGAGTGCATCGTCGACCGGGACCGCTACTACTTCATGGAGGTGAACACGCGCATCCAGGTGGAGCACCGCGTGACGGAGCTCTGCTACTCGCTGCGGTTCACCAACCCGGACGACCCGAACGACTCCTTCGTGGTCGAGTCGCTCGTCGAGGCGATGGCGCTCCTCGCGCGGCACAAGCAGCGGCTGCCGAAGCCGACCCGCATCGCGCGCTTCGCCGCCTCCGCCGAGGCGCGCCTCAACGCGACCGACGCGTCGCTCTCGCCGCACGCCGGCGGCCTCATCCGCTACTGGTCGATGCCGGTCGAGGGCGAGATCCGCGACGACCAGGGCATCTGCATGCCGAACCCGGACACCGGCATGTTCATGCGCTACCTCGTGGCGGGCGCGTACGACTCGAACATCGCGCTCCTGCTCACGAAGGGCAACGACCGGCTCGACAGCTACATCCAGCTGTCGAAGGTGCTCGGGAAGACGAGCCTCCGCGGCGTGAACCTCGCGACGAACCTCCAGTTCCACTACGGGCTCGTCAACTGGTTCATCGGGCAGAACGTGATGGCGAAGCCGACGACGCGCTTCGTCGTGCCCTACCTCACCCTCGTCGGGCAGCTGAAGGACGAGGGGAACAAGCTCGACACCGCGTTCGCGTTCCAGGAGATGAAGAAGCACTACGTGGCGCAGATGGCCGCGGACGCGCCGAACGATCCGTCGGCGCTGAAGGCGATGGGCGAGGTCATCGACCGGAAGTTCACGCTCCTCACCCGCGCCATCGACAAGCTCCTCGACGACCCGCACCTCCTCTCCGGCTGGCTCAGCCTGAACCGCCGCAGCTACAAGCTCGAGAACGGCAAGATCGTCTGGATCCGCAACCCGCTCGGCGTCCTCAACGACACGTACGAGTACCTGAACATGGGCTGGGATCCGAAGGCGCCCTCCGCCGAGGTCATCTGGCAGCACGACCACGAGCTGCTCCAGCGCGCGATCCGCTTCTACCAGGCGCTCCGCAAGACCTTCGGGCTGCGCAAGGAGGAGTTCTACAAGCTCGACGAGATCCTGAAGAACGAGGCGCCGCAGGGCGGCTACGACCAGGCGGCCTGGGACCGGATCCGCTCGGCGCACCTCGGCTTCGAGGCGGGGAACGAGCTCATCGGGCTCCTCTTCATGCTCGCCGAGAGCGTGAAGTTCTTCGAGTTCCGGGTCGAGCCGAACCTCGAGGTCGTGATCCCGCAGCACCTCCACGAGCCGGAGCTCCAGGCGCGGATGAAGAAGATCCTCTCGCCGCCCCCGTCCACCAAGGCGGACGAGCTCGTCGCGCCGTACGGCGGCATGTTCTACCGGCAGGAGGCGCCGGGTCGGCCGCCGTTCGTCGAGGAGGCCCAGCACTTCGACAAGGGCCAGGCGCTCTACATCATCGAGGTCATGAAGATGTTCAACACCGTGCGCGCGCCGTTCTCCGGCACGATCGACAAGGTGGTCATGACCGGGGCGGACGGGTCGGTGGTGCAGAAGGGCCAGCCCCTCTTCAAGATCACTCCGGACGAGAAGTTCGAGGCGGTCGATCCCAAGAAGGTCGAGAAGGAGCGCCGCGCCCGCACCGCCGAGCTCCTCAAGGCGGTGGTGATGTCCCCGCGGGAGAAGTTCTACGACGTCGAGGCGAAGGACGTGGACGCGGAGGAGCGCGCGCGGATGTTCATCGCGGCTGTTTAAACGGGGGGACACTCGCTCCGCGGGAGCCTTCGGCCCGCGGACGCGCCCCCCGAGCCCGCCGCTCGCTCGGGCGACCATCCTGCCCCGCGATCGCTCCGCGCGCCGCGCTCACTGTGGGGGCCCCCTGGGGGACGGGGCAGACTCATCCGTCTGCCCCTGCGCTCGCCGTTTAAACGGGGGACACTCGCTCCGCGGGAGCCTACGGCCCGCGGAGCACGCGCTCTCCTGATCCAGTGGCCCCCTTTGGCTTGGCCCCCTGCTCGGGGATCACGGTCTGCGGGTTGGGGACCAACGCACACACGGGAATGGCAGGGATATCGGCCGCCGGAGGCCCGGAGGGCCCTGCGCGGGGCCAAAATGACGCGTAGTTACGGCGCAGCGCGCCAAAATCCCGTGACACGGGCGTGACACATTGATCGTACGCTTTCGGTCGTCGCGCCGCCCCCCGCGGCGTGCCTGGAGACTCCGATGCTTACCGCCTACCCCGTCCTCCCCGACGCGAGCGCCGCTGCGCCCCGCCTCGACCGCGCCGCGATCCAGGAGATCGTCGCGTCCGGCCGCCGCCTGCTCGTGCAGGGAGGAATGGGGATCCACGCCTCGGACGGCATCGCGGGCAAGGTCGCCGCGCACCGCGGGGCGCGCCTCGTCGGCGTCGGCACCATCTCCGCCGTCCTGAAGACGCCCGAGCAGCTGCGCGCCGAGATCCGCCGCGCGAAGGCCGAGGCCCCCGGCGGATTCGTCGGCGTGAACCTGATGGCCGCGATCCACAAGGGCGACTTCGAGGCCCACGCCCGGATCTCCATCGAGGAGGGCGTCTCCTTCATCGTGCAGGGCGCGGGGATCTCGCGCGAGATCCTGCGCTGGTGCAGGGACGGCGGAATCCCGTTCGCCGGGATCGTCTCCTCCGGCCGGCTCGCCGCGATGTACGAGAAGTGGGGCGCGGAGTGGATCGTCGCGGAGGGCGCCGAGGCCGGCGGCCACATCGGCGACATCGACCACCCCCTCCCGGCGCTCACCGCCGAGGTGCTCGGCGCGACCTCCCTCCCCGTCGTCGCGGCGGGCGGCGTGGACGCGTCCGACGTGCAGCGGTTCCTCGCCGGCGGCGCCGCGGGCGTGCAGCTCGCGACCCGCTTCCTCGCCTGCAGCGACGGCGACGTCCATCCGAACTTCAAGGAGATGCACCTCGGGAAGACCGCGGAAGACGTCGCGATCATCACGAGCTGCGTGAAGGGGATGAAGGCGCGCGCGGTCCGCAACGCCTTCACCGACCGCCTCGCGCGCGGTGAGGCGGTGCCGCCCCGGTCGAAGGCCTGGTGGTTCGGCAAGGACGGCTACAAGGGCCGGCGGAAGGCCTGCATCGAGTGCCTCGCCGAGAACCTCTGCCTGTGCCGCGCGAGCGGCTACAAGGAGAGCTTCTGCATCACGGACGCGCTCCTCGCCGCTGCGGTCCACGGCGACAAGGAGAACGGCCTCTTCTACACCGGGCAGAGCCTCATCCGGCTCGGCGAGAAGACGGTCGCGGAGCTGCCGACGGTGGCCGACATCCTGACCGATCTCGAGGAGCGGCTCGTGCCGCTCGCGACGCCCGCGCGCGGCGTCTCCGCCCACGTCGCAGCGTAGCGCTCTCCGTCCTCCGCAAACCGCTCCGGGCCCGGCTCCTCCACGAGGGGTCGGGCCCTCGCCGTTCCGGCGTCCGGTCCGCGGCTACGCCGGCGAGCGCCGCGGCTCGCGGCCCGTTGCGGCGCGAGGCGCCGGGGCGCAGCGTGACGGTGGGAGGGATTCCCGATGGCCATGCGCACGCACGAGCTGCACCCGGCGATGGTCCACGCCCCGCTCATGCTCCTGCCGGCGACCGCGGTGCTGGATCTGATGGCGGCGGTGCGCCCGCTCGATCGACGGCTCGATCGCGCGGCGCGGCGTCTGTGGTGGGCGACGGCGGGGGGCGGCCTGTTCGTCGGGCTCACCGGGATGGCCGCGTCGCAGGAGATCGAGCTCGGCGACGACCGGGCCCGCGACATGATGTTCCTGCACGGGCTCGGCAACTTCACCCTCGTGCTCGCCGCGTTCGGCGTCGCGGCGTACCGCACGCGCCACCGCGCCACGCTGACCACCGCCATCGCGGGGCTCGCCGCGTCGGGCGCGGCGATCTACACGGCGTACCTCGGCGGCGAGCTCGTCTACACGCACGGGGCCGGCGTGAAGCGGCTCGGCGGCGCCGCAGCCGAGGCGCCAGCGCTGTTCTCGCGGCAGGCGCCGGCGCGGCTCGTACGCGACGCCGTGCGCGGGCTTGGCTGGCTCCTCTCGCGCGGAAGCCGGGCGGTGTCCGGACGCGAGAAGGTGGACCGGAGCGCGCTCGGGCCCATCGCCGAGGTCGGCACGGTGGCGGCGGAGTCGCCGGCGCCGTAGCGACGCCGGGTTCGCGCAGCACGTCGCGCTGCAGCACTGCGCGGGGCGCGGAAGACGCGGCCTGCCCTCCTGGTTCGCTAAGTGCGCCGGGGCCCGCTCCCGAGGTGAGAGGCGCGGCATTTCCATCGTCATCGACTCGCGGTTCTCACTCCGAGTAACTTCCCCGGACGCCCCGTGGAGCGGATGGCCGCCCATCCGGAGCGCGACCGCGTGCCTGGCAGGGGTCGTCGGCGCGCCGACGGCGCGGCAGGGTGCCCGGGAGGGACGGAGCGCGCCCCGCCTCGCCGCGGTTCCTGCGTCGAGGAGAGGGCGTGGGCGCGCTCCGGGGTGCGACGAGCGATCGAGCGCTGCGGGGCACGCGCGATGAATGGAACGCGCCCGCGGCGAGCCACGTCGTGGGGACTGGATGCGGCGCGCCTTCGCGCCGCGTGGGGAAGCTCAATGAACCCAAAGTGGATGGGCGCCCTGCTGGGCGCGGCGACTGCGCTCGCGTTCGGCGCGTGCGGGCAGTCGGGAGCCGGGAACGGCACGGTCATGCCGAACGGGTCGAGCCCGGAAACAGGCACCGGAAACGACTCCCCGGGGGGCGGCGACGAGGCTGCGCCGCCGTCGACCAAGACGGGTCCGTGCACCGGCGTCGATTGCGAGAAGCTCGCCGAGTGCCGCCCGCGGCTCGCCTGCAGGAGGCCGGCGCGGCACTGCAAGGCGCCGAAGTGGACCGGGACCATCCGGCAGGGGATCAATGGCCCGAGCAGCGCGGCCTTTGGCGTCGCGGTGGGTTGCGACGGGGTCACGCACATCGCGGGCTCGACGCTCGAGTTCGCGCTGGACATCCTCGCGAGGTTCGATCGGACCGGCGCCCTGGCGAGCGCGAAGGTGTTCGCCCCGAACGACTACACGGATAACGCGCTCCACACGGTGAAGCTGGACGCGTCCGGGCGGCGGATCTACGGCGGCGGCTTCCTGCACGGCATCGACGAGCTGTTCGGGCCGTTCGGGGTACTCGGCGTGATGCTGCCGGACGACACCATCGCCTGGCAGAAGATCTTCGTAAAAGTGCTGCCGGAGCCGCGGGCGGTCACCGTCGACGTGGACGCCGTGGGCAACATCTATGTGGCGGTCGCGACGAGCGCCGGGGGAGTCCCGCACGCCGTCGTGCAGAAGGTCACCGCGGCGGGCGACCTCGTGTGGGTCCGCTCGCTGGCGCTCGTCGTCGGCTTTTCGACGAGCGTCGGGCGCATCGCCGTGACGCCGTCCGGCGACGTCTTCTTGCCCGTCCACGGAGGCGGGTCTTCCTTGGTCCGCCTCGACACGGACGGGAACGTCGTCTGGACGAGCGAGGTCTTGGGGGCGCTCGGCACCGTCCAGGCGGTCGCCGTCGACGCGCTCGGGAACTCCGCCGTCGCCGGAACGATTCAGGACGCCGTCGGCGCTTCGACGGACGCCGCGGTCGCGGCCCTCGACCCGGCGGGCAACGTCCGGTGGCTGCGGAGGCTGCCTGCGGCCGTTCCCGGCGGTGTGGCGATCGAGCCGAGCGGAGCGGTGTGGGTCGCCGGCCGGACCTGGGGCCAGCTGCCGGGAGCGACCTCGCTCGGAGGCGCCGACGGATTCGTCGCTCGCTACGGTCCCGACGGGACCCTCCTGTGGACGAGGCAGGTCGGCGGTCCTTTCGACGACGAGCTCGCGGACGTCACCCTCGACGCCGCGGGACACGGGGTCGCCGCGGGGTCGCAGGGGCGCGACGACGCGGCGTACGTCGACCGTGACGTCCTGCTCGTCCGGATCGCGCCGGACGGGACGTTCTGATCACGGGTCGTAGCAGCTAGGCCGGGGCACTCGCGGTCGAGCGGATGGGCGCGCCGGGCCGGCGCCGTCGCTCAGCGGACCGCGAGCAGCTCGACGTCGAAGACGAGCGTCGCCTGCGGCGGGATCGCGCCCGGGAAGCCGCGGCTGCCGTAGGCGAGCTCCGGCGGGATGGTGAGCTTTCGCTTGCCGCCCACCTTCATGCCGGCGACCCCCTGGTCCCAGCCCTTGATCACCTGGCCGGCGCCGAGGGCGAAGGAGAACGGAGCGCGCCCGACCGAGGAGTCGAACTTCTTCCCGTCGGTGAGGAACCCGGTGTACTCGACCTCGACGAGGTCCCCGGTCTTGGCCTCGCGGCCGGTCCCGACGACGACGTCCTCGATCTGGAGCTTTCCCACGTGCGCCTCCCAGAGCCTAACAGCGGCGGGTTGCCGTGCTTCTTCGGCGGGTTCTCCCGCCGCTTCGTGCGGAGCATCTCGAAGGCGCGGATGACCTTCGGCCGGGTGTCCTCCGGCTTCACCACCTCGTCGATGTAGCCGAGCTCCGCCGCCTTGTACGGGTTCGCGAACTCGTCGCGGTACTGCTGCACGAGGCGCGCGCGCTCCGAGACCGGGTCCTTCGCGGCCTGGATCTCCTTGCGGGAGACGATGTTCACCGCCCCCTCCGGCGCCATCACGGCGATCTCGGCGGTCGGCCAGGCGAGGTTCACGTCGGAGCGGAGGTGCTTCGACGCCATCACCGCGTACGCGCCGCCGTAGGCGCGGCGGGTGATGACGGTGACCTTCGGGACGGTCGCCTCGGCGAACGCGTAGAGGAGCTTCGCGCCGTGCTTCACGATCCCGCCCCACTCCTGGTCGGTGCCGGGGAGGAACCCGGGCACGTCCACGAACGTGAGGAGGGGGACGTTGAAGGCGTCGCAGAACCGGACGAAGCGGGCCGCCTTCACGGAGGCGTCCACGTCGAGCACGCCCGCGAGCACGGCGGGCTGGTTCGCGACGATCCCCACCGCGCGCCCGTTCAGCCGCGCGAACCCGACGAGGATGTTCCCGGCGAACTGCTCGGCCACCTCGAAGAAGTGCCGGTCGTCCACCGTCGCGCGCACGACGTCGCGCATGTCGTACGGCTTTCGCGGCGAGTCCGGCACGATGGTGCGCAGGAGGTCGTCGCGCCGCGCGACCGCGTCGGAGCAGGGCTGCGAGGGAGGATCGTCGACGTTGTTGAGCGGCAGGAAGGAGAGGAGCTCCCGCACGCCCTTCAGCGCCGCCTCCTCCGTGTCGTGCGCGAAGTGGGCGACCCCGGAGCGCGTCGCGTGCACCTTCGCGCCGCCGAGGTCCTCGCGGGTGACCTCCTCCTGCGTCACCTCCCGGATCACGTCCGGGCCGTTGATGTACATGTACGAGGAGTCCTTCACCATGAAGATGAAGTCGGTGATGGCGGGGCTGTAGACCGCCCCGCCCGCGCAGGGCCCGAGGATCACCGAGATCTGCGGGACGACCCCCGACGCGAGCGTGTTCCTGAGGAAGATGTCGGCGTAGCCGGCGAGCGCGACCACCCCCTCCTGGATCCGCGCACCCCCGGAGTCGTTCAGGCCGACGACCGGGCAGCCCACCTCCATCGCGAGGTCCATCACCTTGCAGATCTTCTCGGCGAAGGCGCCCGAGAGCGAGCCGCCGAAGACGGTGAAGTCCTGCGCGAAGACGAACAGCTGGCGCCCCTCGACCAGGCCGTAGCCGGTGACGACGCCGTCGCCGAGCACCTTCTGGCCGGCCATGCCGAAGTCGGACGAGCGGTGGGTCTTGAACTTGTCGATCTCGACGAAGGAGCCCGGATCGAGGAGCACGTCGATCCGCTCGCGGGCGGTGAGCTTCCCGGCCTCGTGCTGCTTCTGGACGCGCGGCTCGCCGCCGCCCTTCTCGGCCTCGGCGTTCAGCCGATCGAGCTGCGCGCGCCGCGGATCCGGATCGATCGGTTCGTTCATGGTTCGTTCACCGTCAGAGGACGTGGCCGGAGCGGGACCACCAGCCGGCCCAGGCGCGCGCCGCCTTCTCGCGCTCCGCGGACGGCAGGTCGGGCGTGTAGACGACCGGCGGGGGCGCCGCGCTCGAGAGCTCGACCGACGCGGCGACGCGCGTCTCGCGATCGGCGCTCGTGAGCCCCGAGAAGAGCCACTCGGCGCGGCCCCGGCCGCGGTTCTCCTTCCACCACCCGAGCCACCGCCGCGCGTCCGGACCGAGCCTTTGCAGCGTGATGGCGGCGAGGGCGTCCGCGGAGAGCCGGGCGGTCTCGGGCTCGCTCGTCTCGAGCACCTGGATGAGGAGCGGGATCGCGTCGGCGTCGCGCAGCGCGCCGATCGCGAGGGCGGCCCGGCTGGCGCGCGCCGAGATGCCGGAGAGGAGGGCGCGGCGGAGCTTCTCGGCGGCCTGCCTCGCGGCGGGATCGCGGCGGCGGTTGCCGAGCGCGGCGCAGGCGGCGGCGGCGACGTCGGGGTCGGGGTCGAGCGCGCGATCCGCGAGCGCGGCGAGCGTCGCGGGCTCGGGCGGGGTCGCGGCGGGGGGCCGATCCGCGGACGGCGGCGGGCCCTGCCGGGGCGCCGCCGGCAGGGGCGAAGGCTTCGGCGCAGCGGTGCCCGCCGGCGCAGGGAGACGGCGCAGGGGAGACCGGCGCCGGGGAGGTGGCCGGCGCAGGGGCCACCGGCGGCGCGGCGGCGGCCGGCGCCACCCGGGGCACTGGCGCGGGCTCGGGGGCCGCGCCCGGCGCAGCCGGCGGAGCCTCCTCCGCGCCGGTGAAGAACTGGTCCTCGAGCGCGGAGAGGGAGTCGGCGACCGAGGGGGCAGGTCGCCCCTCGGGCACTGCCGACGACGCCGGCGTTGCGCCCGCCGGCTCACGGCCCGGCGCGGGTGCCTCGGGCGCCTTCGACGCCGAATCGCCGATCACGTGCGCCGGCTCCTCGCCGGCCCACTCGGTCACGGCGGCTTCGGACCGTTCGCCCTGAGCCTGTCGAAGGGCGTGGTTCGACGCGTCGGCGTGGCGTGGCGAGCGCCGGCCATTGCACGGCCGTGCCGCCGCGCGGCGGCGCGCGGACCGGCTCCGTTGGCGGGGAGGACGGCGCCTCGGGCGGGCCGTCCCCGCCGGGCGGCTCCGCGTCGAGACCCCGAACGACAGCGCGGGCTCCTCGTCGGAAGGCGCTGGCGCCTCGGACGCGACCGACTCCGCCGGCGACTCGGGCTCGGGCTCCGGCGCAGGTGCGGGCTCAGCCTCGGGGGCGGTCGGCGTCTCGGCCACCGGCTCGGCGGCGCGCTCCGGTCCGGCTTGCCCCGGCGCCGCTCCGGCGTCCGCCGCGCGGGCGGGGAACGCCGCACGCGGCGGCGCTTCTTGCGGTCGCGGATGATCCGCTCGAACTCACCGCCGACCGTCGAGAGGAACATGAGCAGGTCGCCCAGCCGGCGCGCGGACACCGGGGCCTCTCCGTTGTCCGCGTAGAGGAGGCAGACCGGCCGGTCGCGCAGCATCACCGGGTAGACGAGGACGGTCCGCGGCTTCCGGCCGAGCCCGTTCAGCACCGCGTCGGTCCCGGCGACGCCCATCGCGACGGGGCCGAGGTACGGGCTCTGGGTCTCGATGACGGTCTTGAAGATCCCGGGGTCGCTCGACCAGATGGCGACGGTGCGGGCGTGGTCGCGCGCCCCCTCGAAACCGAGCGCGTCGTGGCCCGCCACCGCGTCGCGCGTCACGGCGAACATGGCGGCGAACTCGAAGAAGTCGCGGGCGTACCGGAGCGCCGCGAGCACCACCCGGTCGCGGTGGTGCGCGGCGCCGACCGCGGCGCGTGCGTCGGCGAGCGTCCAGTGCGGCGGCGCGCTCCGGTCCGGGGGCTCCTCCGGCGCGGACTCCTCCTCGGGCCCCTCGTCCTCGAGCTGCTCCTCGGCGGGCGCCGCGTCCTGCGCGGCGGGGGTCGCCTCGCTCCCGGGCGTGAGGTCGTCGACCGGAATGTCCACGCTCTCGAGCGCCTCGGCGAGAGCCGCCGCGAGCGGCTCGAGCGGCTCCGAGTCGTCCCGCGAGAACCCTCCCATCGCGGCGGCGGTGGTCGGTGGAGCAGGCCGCTCCACGGCGGCGGGCTCCTCCTCGGGCGGCGCGCTGGTTTCCGCCGGGGCGCCACCGGCGGCAGCCGCGAGGGCGGCGAGCCGCGGCGTCAGGACGCCGCCGTAGATGCGGTGGATCAGCTCGCGGACGCGCCACTCGGGGCCGACGTGGGCGGTGAGGTGGAGCGAGAGCATGAAGCTGATCTCGTCGAGGAGCCCCAGGTCCACCGGGTACGTCGCGACGAGCGCGAGCTCGCGCCCGTCGAGCGCGAACGGCGCGAGGCCGTGCCGCTCGGCGACGCGGGAGGGGAAGACGCGGCGCGCCCGCGCGTCGCCGGCCCCCCAGGCGGTCGGCGGCGCCGGCGGCAGCTCCGACGCGCGCCCGAGGTACTCGGTCAGCCGATCCTCGGCGAGCGCGCCGAGCTCGAGCAGCGCGGTGTCGAGCGCGCCTCCGGCCTCGCGCTGGCGCTCGAGCGCGCGCTCGACGAGATCGGCGGGCACCGCTCCGTCCTCGACGAGGAGCGCTGCGAGATCCTTCGGCACTCGTCGGTTCTAGGGCCCCCCAGCCCGAGGGTCAAGGAGCCTTAACGACCCACGTCCGTGCCAGGAAGTCGTGGAGCGCACGCCCCGTGCGCGTGAAGAGCGCGAGCACGAAGCCGAGGCCGAGGAGCGCCGCGGACAGGAGCGCGAACACCGAGCGGAACGTGCTCCGGGCGGGAGAGGGCGGCGCGCCGTCCGGCCCGACCACCCGGATGCGCAGGAGCCGCTTCCCGAGCGTCGCCCCGCCGAGCGCGTGGGCCAGCGTCGCGTAGACCGCGAGCGCGAGCGTGACGGTGGCGGTGACGGAGAGCGCGATCACCCGCTCGCGGGCGAGCAGATCGAGGAGCCCGTCGATGCCCGCCGGCGGGGCGAGCGCCGCACCCGCCTCGCTGACGAACCTTCCCGCGAGGGCGACCCCCGCTGCGACGAACGGGAGCCCGTCGAATGCCCACGCGGCGACGCGCCGCCACGTCTCGGCGCGGGCCACGCGGACCTCGAGCGCGTCCACCTCGGGGTCGGGGAGGGCGTCGCGGTCGGGCTCGGCCGGCTCGCCGTCGGGATCGCCGGTCACCGTCTGCGGCAGGCGCGCGCCAGCGGGGAAGATCGTCGGCTCCGCCGGGACAGGGGCCCGGCCCAGGTCCCAGTGCGAGCGCTCGAGCGCGGCAAGCTCCGCGGAGTGCGCGCCCGCCAGCGCGGGCTCCGGCTCGCGGGCGGATGGCCCCGGGGCAGGCGGCCGGACCGCGGGGAGCGGCGGGGGAGCGACGCCGGCCGGGGTGAGCTCGCTCTCCACCGGACCGCGCGAGCGTCGATCGAGGTCGAGCGGCGCGTCGAGGGGCGACGGCGCCCTCTCCTCGCCGAGCAGGAGCGGCGCCCCGCACCCGGCGCAGAACGCGGTGGGCCGCAGCACCTCGCGATCACATCGGGGGCAGCGCATCAGCGGAGGTCTCCGAACCGGGCCTGGAGGAGCGCCACCGCGACGATCGCGGCCGTCTCGGCGCGGAGGACGCGCGGCCCGAGCGAGGCGCGGCGGGCGCCGGCCGCCTCGCACGCGCGCACCTCGTCGTCGGTGAGCCCGCCCTCGGGCCCGACCACCGCGGCGAGCGCGGGCGCCGGCGCCTCGTCGAGCAGTCCGCCGCCGGGGTGGAAGACGAAGCTGCGCGTCCCGGGGGCGAGGTCGCCGAGCGCGCGGGAGAGCGGCGCGGGAGGCCGCACCTCCGGGACGTCGGCGCGACCGCACTGGCGTGACGCCTCCTCCGCGATCCGGCGCCAGCGCCCGGCGCGCTCCTCGCCCTTCGCGGCCTCGAGCCGCACGACCGACCGCTCCGCCTCGAACGGCAGCACCCGCGCGACGCCGAGCTCGGTCGCCTTCTGGACGACGAGGTCCATCTTCTCGCCCTTCGCGAGCGCGACGAGGAGCGCGATCTCGACGCCGGGCGCGGGCGAGACCTCCCGCGGCCCGAGGTGGACCGACTCGAAGCCGGCGTCGATCGTCGCCGCGTAGCGCCCCCCGCGCCCGTCGAACACCTCGATGCCCGTCCCCGGCGCGAGCCGCAGGACGTCCGCGAGGTAGCGGCGGGCCTCGGGGCCGAGGAAGCCGCGGTCGCCGTCGATCCGCTCCGGCGCGAGGTGGAGCCGGCGCGCGATCACGCGGGCTTCCTCAGCGCGAGCAGGCTCCACTCGCCGTCGCGCCGATCGCCGTCCCCGAGCGGCTGGAGGCCCGCCTCGACGTGGGCGCGCCGGACCTCTTCCTCCTGCGGGCCGAGGATCCCGGAGAGCAGCAGCACGCCCCCCGGGGCGACCCGCGCGGCGAGCGCCGGCGCGAGCTCGACGAGCACGTTCGCGAGGATGTTCGCGACGACGACGTCGAAGGTCCCCGCGATCTCGTCGACGGCCGCCCCGGTGAGCTCGAGCGCCGCGCCGTTCCGCGTCGCGTTCTCGCGCGCCACCTCGACCGCGACCGGGTCGTTGTCGCTCGCCGCGACGCGCCGCGCGCCGAGCTTGTGCGCCGCGATCGCGAGGAGCCCGGACCCGGTGCCCACGTCGAGCACCGTCACGCCCGGACGCGCCGCGAGGAGGTCCGAGAGGGCAGCGAGGCAGAGCGACGTCGTCGGGTGGGTCCCGGTCCCGAACGCCATCCCGGGGTCGAGCACCACCTCCACGGATCCGGGCGGCGGCGGGGCGTCGATCCAGGAGGGCCGGACGCGCACGCGCCCGACGTCGAGCGCCTTGAAGTCCTTCTTCCACCCCTCGCCCCAGTCCTCGTCGGGCACCTCGGCGAGGTCCCCGCCGCCCGCGGAGCGCGCCTCCTCCGCCGCGGCGCGCGCGGCGAACCAGGCGACGAGGACGGCGCGGCCGGCGGGTGGCACCGCCGTACCCGGCATCGGCGTCCCCTCGCCGTCGCGGACCTCGACGCCGCTCGCACCGAGCTCGAACAGCTCGGCCGCCCGCTCCTCGGCGAGGGAGGCGTCCGTCTCGACGGTGAGCGACCAGGTGGGCATGCCGCGATGGTAACAGCGGAGCCGTCGATATCGAATCCGCGCCGATTTCGTGCCCGGAGGGGAGGCGGGGTACGATTCGACCCCGATGGCACTTCACGTACTCCTCGTAGAGCCGGACGGCGCTCTCGCCGACGAGATCCGCAGGGCTTTCGACCCCCTCGGGTTCTCGGTCGACGCGGTGCAAGCCGGCGAGCCGGCCCTCGAGCGATGCAAGGAGTCCCCGCCCGACCTCATCCTCCTCGCCGCCGAGCTGCCCGACATGAGCGGGTTCTCGGTGTGCAACCGGCTGAAGCGGGCGCTCTCGTCGGTGCCGCTCGTCCTCTACACGGCCGAGGCGACCGAGGCGGCGATCGAGGCGCACCGCGCGACGCGCACCCGCGCCGACGACTACCTCCGCAAGCCGTTCGAGGTGGCGGACCTCCTCGCGCGCGCCGCGGCCCTGCTCCACGCAGACCAGCCCGGCCCGCCGCCACCGCCCGCTTCGCCGCCCGCCGCGCCGCGCCCGGACGGCCGCCGCGCGCCGCCTGCGGGCGACGCGCCACCCCAGCTGCAGCGCGTCGACTCCGGCGTCGTCGCGGCGCGCGGGGTCGCGGCGCTTCAGGCGGCGTCCTCCACGCCGCCGCCCCCGCCCACGCCGCGGACGACCTCTCGGCCGGGCCTGCCCGCCGTCGGTGCGGGCGGCGCGCCGCCGCCGATGCCCCCGCCCATGCCGCCCCAGCGCGCCCAGCCCGTCGCGCGCCTGAAGCCGGTGGCGCCCGCACGCGATCCCTTCCTCGTCCTCGACGATTGGCCCCGCGATCCCGCGCCGCCCAAGGGGACACCGGAGGAGAAGCTCGAGTACTTCCGCGATCGGCTCCGCGCGCGCGACGGGTTCCTCGCGAAGGTGCGCGACGCGATGGGCGAGGTGAAGTCGGCGCACGCGCAGCTCGGCAGCGAGCGCGATGGCCTCCACAAGGACCTCGAGAGCGAGCGCGACCGCGCCCTCGGGCTCGAGGCGCGGCTGCAGGAGGCCGCCCAGGACGCCGCCGCCCAGTCCGCGCGCATCGACGACTTCCGGCGCCAGCTGGAGGAGAGCGAGACGACGCGGCAGTCGCTCTCCGACGTGCTGTCCGAGACGATGCAGGCGAACGAGGCGTCCGAGCAGCAGTGGTCCTCGCGGATCGCGGACGCAGACGCCGATCGGGCGCGGCTCGAGGCCGAGCTCGCCGAGCAGGCGGAGGCGCACGCGCGCGCGGTGGCGGCGCTCGAGGCGGATCGCGCCGACGAGCGGGCCCGCGCCGAGGCCACACGGGCGGAGGAGGAGGAGGCCCACGCGCGCGCCCTCGCCGCCGAGCGCGAGGACCGCGAGAAGGAGCGCGCCGATTTCGCCGCGAAGGTCCTGCTCGCCGAGGAGCGGATCACCGCGCTCGACGTCGAGCGCGACGGGCTGCAGGCCGAGCTCGCGCGGCGCCAGGAGGAGCACCACGCCGCGATCGCCGCCCTCGACGAGGAGGCCGCCGTGCGCGGCCGGGCCGCCGAGGAGGAGCGCTCCGCCCTGCGCGCCCGCGTGGAGGAGGCGACCGGGCGGGGTGACGCGATCCAGGGAGAGCTCGAGGAGGCGCGCGCCCGCGTCGGCGCCCTCGAGGAGGAGGGGTTGCGGGCCGCGGATCAGCGCGGCGCGCTCGAGGAGGAGCTGCGCGCCGCCCGCGCCGAGGCGAGGGCGTACGACGAGAAGGCGGTCGCGGCCGAGCACGCCTTCCACGCCAAGGTGGCCGAGCTCGCCGCGTCCGATCAGCGGGTCCGGGACCTCGCCGCCGCGCTCGACGAGGGGCGCGTCTCGGTGGAGGGGACTCGCGGCGAGCTCGCGCGCGTCGAGACGGCGCGCGGCGAGGCCGAGAAGCGGACCGCGCAGCTCAAGGCGGACCGCGATCAGCTCGGTCGCGAGGTGGAGGGCGCGCGGCGCGAGACCGAGGCCGCCCGCGAGGAGACGCAGGCGGAGCGCGAGCGGACCCGGAAGCTGCAGGCCGAGATCGCGCGGCTCGCCAAGCTCGAGCCGGTCGCGGAGGAGGCGTCGCGGCTCCGGCGCGACGTCCAGTCCCTGAAGGAGCTCGTCCAGCAGCGCACCCTCGCGGCGGAGTCGGCCGCGCGGGCGGCGCAAGGAGCCGGCGCGGAGCGCGCCCGCGTCGAGGAGCGGCTCGCCGTCGAGGGCGGGCGGCTCCAGGCGCAGGTCGCGCGCCTCGAGCAGGAGATCGCCGGTGCGCGGCGCAAGGTGGAGGAGCTCGAGCGGGACGGCGCCGCCCGCGAGGCGGCGCTCCGCAAGGTCGGTCAGGACGCGGAGGAGCGGCGCAAGCAGGCCGCCGCCGCCGCCGCCGAGGGCGAGCAGCGGCACGGGTCGGAGGTCGCCCGCCTCAAGGCGGCGATGGTGGATCTCGAGCGGCACCTCGAGGCGCGCGCGCGGGCGGAGCTGCAGCTGAAGAAGCGGCTCCAGGAGCTCGAGCGAGCGGTCCAGGCGCGGCCCGCGCCGGCGGCGCTCGAGCCGGCCGAGCTCGCGAAGCTCAAGGCCGTGACGCAGAAGCTCGCCGAGGAGGTCGAGGAGCTCCGCAGCGAGAACGACTTCCTGAACGGCGAGGTCGCCCGCTACGTGCAGAAGAACAAGGACCTCGCTTCGCAGCTCGCGTCACTGCGCGAGAGCTGAGGCCTGGAGTAGGCGAGCGGGGCGGAGTCAGCGGGCGGTGAGGCGGCCGGGCGCGTCGGGACCCGTTCGTCCTGAGCGAAGTCGAAGGGCGGGCATGCCGCTGCGACCCGTTCGGCTGAGCGAAGTCGAAGGACGAGCGGGGCTGGGGGCTGATTCCCGGAGCGAACGGCCCCCCGAGCGCCGAGCTTGAATCGCCGCATATGGCAATGCCGGTTTGGGCGAGGCTCCTCGCAACACCACGCCGCATGGCCGCTACGGAGTCGAGAGCAGCTTCCGGAGCGGCTCGATGATTGCCGGCAGGTCCTCGCGCGCGGTCTTCCACAACGTCTCGTCGGTCACGCCGAAGTACTCGTGGACGACGATGTTCCGCATGGCGCGCATCTCGGCCCAAGGGATCTCTGGATGCGCGGCGATGACATCCTTCGGAACGTGCGTCACCGCCTCGCCGATGATGCCGAAGCAACGCGAGACTGCGTCGAGCGTGCGGTCGTCCGCGACGAACGCGGCGAGCTCCATGCCCGCGACGTAGCGCTGGGCGCGGGCCGCTGCGTCGAGGATGTCCTCGATGCGGAGCCGCCACTCTCTAGGTGGCACGGACAGCCTCGCGGAAGATCCGGTCGCGGAGCTGCGGCTTCACGGCCTCCCGCATGACAAGGTCCACGCGGCAGCCGAGGATTCGTTCCAGCCGCCGCTGAACCCGGAAGAAGTGGAAGAGTCCGATGGGCCGGTCGAAGTCGACGAGCAGGTCCACGTCGCTGTCCGGTGCAGACTCGCCGCGGGCCACAGAACCGAAGATGTCGAGAGAGCGAACCCCAAGGCTTGTGAGCTCTGTTCGCTGCTCGGAGAGCCGGCGCTGGACCTCTTCGCGCGTCACGCCCGGATCATAGAGCGGCCCAGCAGGCGAGGCTAGCCGCAATGCCGTTCACTGCAGCGACGGGCCTCGTTAGGGCCTCGTTGCTCAGCCTCGAGCTTAGCCTCCGCGCTCCGGAGCCGTGCGTTCTCCTCCTCGAGCACCGCGACGCGCTCCCGCAAGCGCGCGAGCGCGTCCTCCACCTCGGCCGCGTCGAGCTTCCGCGGGATGTGTTGCGGGCAGTTCACGTCCCAAGCCTCGACCGTGAACAGCACCGCCTGCTCGGGCTTCGCACGGTAACCCTCGGGCATGAGGCGCTCGACGAGCGCGGGATCGTCCTCGACGACCCGCGCCCGGCCCCAGATCTTCACCCTCGCGCGGCGCGCGTAGTCCATCAGGAACAGGAAGGCCTGGTCGTTCTCCGCGAGGTTGCCCGTGGTGATGTACTGCCGATTTCCGCGGAACTCGGCCCAGCCGAGCGTGTGCTCGTCGAGGACCCGGATGAAGCCCTTCGGGCCTCCGCGGTGCTGCACGTACGGCCGGCCCGACGCGCTGGCGGTGGCGAGATAGGCGCTGTCGCGCTCGCCCACGAACAGGGCGAGCTCGTCGGTGATCCGGGTCTCGAATCCCCCGCTCGCCTCCACGCGCGCGTAGGCCGCGCGCGAGCCCCTGCGCTCCTGGACCGCCTTCACCGAGGCCGTGAACGCGACGTCGCTCGATGGCTTGCTCATCTCGCTGCTCCTCTCGTGAGGAGGTCCGGCCCGTGGCGCGGGCCGGACCCCGGTCCGGGTCACGCCGCCTTCGGCGCGCTCGCGCGTACGACGGGAAAGTCGATCTCGGTCTCGGCGACCTGGTTCAGGTAGTTCGTGAACACGTTCAGCACGGTGTTCGCGATGATCTCGACCACCTGCCCGTCGTCGAAGCCGGCACGGCGCACCTCGGCGAGCTCGGCGTCGTCGACGCGGCCGCGCCGCTCGAGGACGCGCGCCGCGAACCGCAGCGCCGCCTCGTCGCGAGGGTCCGAGGCGCGTGCCTTCCGTGCGAGGGCGAGCTCCGGGTCGGGGAGCTGGAGCCCTCTCCCGAGCGCGGTGTGCGCGGAGAGGCAGTAGTCGCAGCCGTTCGCCTCGGCCACGGTGAGCGCGATCTGCTCGCGCAGCCGTGAACCGAGCCGACCGCGCGCGAGCGCTCCGGTGAGACCGAGCACTCCCTCGAGCGCAGCCGGCGACTGCGCGACCACGCGGTAGAGATTCGGGGTCACGCCGAGGCTCTTCTGCACGCTCGCGAGCAGCTCGCGGGCCTTGCCTGTTGCGACGGTGGGATCGACCGGGGGAATACGGGACATGGCGTCTCCTTTTGCGAAGCCGTCCGAGGGCGGCGGGTTGTGACGAAAGGAGTTGCGGCGGCGGGGTCCGCGAAACAATGGACCGATTCGCAGTTCTCCATTGCGCACGGAGGAATGACGCATGGACCGGATCGACGCCTGGACGACGTTCGCGGCGGTCGCGGAGGGCCGGAGCTTCGCCGCGGCGGCCCGGCGGCTGGGCCGGTCACCCGCCGCGGTCACGCGCGCGGTGGCCGCACTGGAGGAGCAGCTCGGGGCACGCCTGCTCAACCGCACCACGCGCTCCGTCGCGCTCACGGCCGCGGGGGCGCGCGCGCTGGAGGCGGCGCGTCGCGCGCTGGCTGCGTTCGGGGAGCTCGAGGGCGCCGCGGCAACCGAACGGCAGGAGGTGCGCGGGCGCCTGGGCGTGACCGCGCCGATCGTGTTCGGGAGACTCCACCTGCTACCGGTGGTGGACGCGTTCCTGCACGATCACCCGGCGACCACGGTGCAGCTCCTGTTGCTCGACCGGGTGGTGTCGCTCGTCGACGAGGGCTTCGACGTGGCCATCCGCCTCGGCCGGCTGCCGGACTCTTCGCTGAGGGCGGTCCGGGTGGGCGAGGTGCGGCGCGGCGTGTATGCCAGCCCGGATTACTTACAGTCGAACGGGACCCCACGCACGCCGCGGGCCCTCGCGAGACACGGGTGCGTCGCCTGCAACGCGGTGACGCCGGTGCCCGATCGCTGGACGTTCGAGCACGATGGCCGGAGCTTCGTCGTGCCCGCGTCCTCGCGCCTGGTGGTGAATACGGCCGAGGCCGCGATCGACGCCGCGCTCGCCGGGCTGGGTCCGACGTGCGTGCTCTCGTACCAGGTGGACGCCCACGTTCGCGCCGGGCGCCTCGAACGGATCCTCGGCGCGTTCGAGCCGCGGCCCATGCCGGTCCAGGTGGTCACTCCCGCCGGGCGGTTCGTGACGCCGCTCGTGCGCGCCTTCGTGGAGCGGGCCGTCGAGGCGCTCCGCGCGACGCTGGGTTCGTCCTCCGTGTGAAACGTGAGGCGCTCGACCGTCCGTCGACCTCTACACGCCTCGCAACTTGACGATTCGCCCACCCACCCTGGCGACCACCTCGAGCTCCCCGCCAAGCCCCTCGACGTAGCGCCTCAATGTGGACAGGAGATGGTCCTCCCTCCGCTCCGCCCGCGACAGCTCGGACTGCTTCATCTTCGCGGCGCGGGCGACCTGCTCCTGGGTCTTCCCGGCGGCCTGCCGGAGTTCTCGGAGATTCATCTCGAGGATCTCGCGCTCGGCGAAGCGCTCCGCCTCGGCGATCTCCTCGCGCGTGAAGAGCTTCTTCTCGATCTGCTTCCAGCTCTTCGTCTTCGCCTTCATCGCTCGCCTTCCTTCTTCAGGTATTCGAGGTGCGCCTCCCAGAGCTGCTCTGCCTTGGGGATGGCCCGGTCGTAGAAGCGCTTGTCGTTGCCCTTGTCGCCGCCGAGCAAGAGCAGCGCCTCCCGCTTGGGATCGAAGGCGTAGATGATCCGCAGCGGGCTCGCTCCGCGCTTCGGCCGGAGCTCGCGAAGGGGGTGGTTAGTGCCCTTGAGGGCGCTCGAGTACGGCGCGCCCAGAGCCACGCCCACCTGCTCCAGGATCTTCACGACTTGCAGCACGGCCTTCTGCTCGCCGGTGGCTCAAGGCTTCGATCCACCGCTCGAATTCCTCGGTCGCGTTGACGACGGCCATGCGGTTCTCGTACCGCTGCCGTCGGACATCGACTGACCTGATATAAGCTTGACCTCATATGAGTTCAAGCTCATCCTCCGGTCTAGACTCGGCACCGAGTGGTTCAGCCCCGGTACGTCCTCGGCAACGTCGAGAGCCCGCGGAGCGGCGAGGCGAGACCCGCTCGACGAAGGGGTGGGGTGGGTCCGTTCTCGTCGGCGGGAACGAGACGCCGCGGAGCGCGCAGCCGTTGCTGTTCTTCGAAGCTCCGACGACTGACGCGCAGGGCTGGTTGCTCCGTCAGGTCGCGCACGTCGCACTCGATCGTCGCTCGGTCCGTTCGCGTTCGTCCTTCGATCCGCTCAGGGCGAACCGGTCCGCGCCCGCGCGTCCGGACGATGACGACATGCACCGTTTCAAGCGGCGCGTCCGGCCCTCTGCACACGTCTCCCCCTCTCCCTGACCCTCTCCCCCCGCTGCGCGTGGGGAGAGGGAAGTGACTCTCGCCTCCGCCCCCTCTCCATGACCATCTCCCCCCGCTGCGCGTGGTGGGGAGAGGGAAGTGAATCGGCGGCGCGGCCCCTTTCACCCTGCTCCCCCCGCTGTCCGTGGTGGAGAGGGAAGTACTGGCGCGACCCCGCCCCACCCGGGCCGGAGCGCTCGCGCCGCTCCGTGACAGACCCCGGATGGCGTGGTCTCCTCGCCACGCCAACGGGGTGAGGGCGCATGAAGACGAGCGAGCGGGGGGCGGCGCGGGACGCCGCCGCGGCGGGACCTCCGGAGTTCACGCCGTACATCGGCGACGAGACGGTCCTCCCCGAGATGACGCCGCGCGCGCTCGTGCTCGGCACGCTCCTCGGCGTGGTCTTCGGCGCCTCCTCGCTCTACCTCGTGCTCAAGGTCGGGCTCACGGTGAGCGCGTCGATCCCGGTCGCGGTGATCTCGATCACGCTCTTCCGGCTCGCCTCGAAGCTCGGCGTGCGCGACGCGACGATCCTCGAGAACAACATCGTCCAGACCGCGGGCTCCGCGGGCGAGTCGATCGCGTTCGGCGTCGGCGTCACGATGCCCGCCATCATGATCCTCGGGTTCGACCTCGAGATCTCGCGGGTGATGCTCGTCGCGGTGCTCGGCGGGCTCCTCGGCATCCTCATGATGATCCCGCTCCGGCGCGCGCTCATCGTCGCGCAGCACGGGCAGCTCAAGTACCCGGAGGGCACCGCCTGCGCCGAGGTGCTGAAGGCCGGGGCGTCGCCCGAGTCGCGCGCGGCGGCCTCGCCCGCCGCCCGCGCCGAGGAGGCGCTCCGCGGCGGGAGCCGCCTCTCCGCGCACACGATCTTCACCGGCTTCGGGATCGGGCTCGCTCTACAAGGCCGCGATGGCCGCGCTGAAGGGGTGGAAGGACACGCCGGAGAAGGTGTTCGGCCCGCCGCTTCACGGCCGGCTCGGTCGCGGCCGAGATCTCGCCGGAGCTGCTCGGCGTCGGCTACATCATCGGCCCGCGCATCGCCTCGATGATGTGCGCGGGCGGCGTGCTCGCCTACCTCGTGCTCATCCCGCTCATCAAGTTCTTCGGCGACGCGATCCCGGCCGCGCTCGCGCCCGGCACGACGCCGATCCGCGACATGGGGCCCGGGCAGATCCGCAGCGCCTACGTGCTGTACATCGGCGCGGGCGCGGTCGCGGCCGGCGGCATCGTCAGCCTGTTCCGCTCGCTGCCGCTCATCGCGCGCGGGCTCCGCCAGGGGCTGCGCGACGTCGGCGCCGCCCGCGGCGCAGGCCCGGCGCGCCGCACCGAGCGCGACCTGCCCGATGCGGCTCGTCCTCGTCGGCGCCGTCGCGCTCGTCGCCGCGATCTGGCTCGCGCCGCCGCTCCACATGAACCTCGTCGGCGCCGTCCTCATCGTCGCGCTCGGCTTCCTGTTCGTGACGGTCTCGTCGCGCCTCACCGGCGAGATCGGCTCGTCCTCGAACCCGATCTCCGGGATGACCGTCGCGACGCTGCTCCTCACCTGCCTCGTGTTCCTCGTCGTCGGGCTGGACCGGCGGCACCTACTACGTGACGGCGCTCTCGGTCGGCGCGATCGTCTGCATCGCCGCCTCGAACGGCGGCACCACCTCGCAGGATCTGAAGACCGGCTACCTCGTCGGCGCGACGCCGCGCCTCCAGCAGATCGCGATCCTCGTCGGCGCCCTCGTCTCGGCCCTCGTCCTCGGCCCGATCCTGCTCCGGCTCAACGACGCGGCGACGACCTACGTCCCCGCCGCCGAGGTCGCGCCAGCCGGGCTGCGGGTCGATCCCGCGACGCTCTCGGGCGGACGCGAGCGCCCGCCGGCGCCGCGGGCTGTCGGACGCCGGTCCGCCGCTACCTCGTCTGGCACAAGACCGACGACGCGGGCGGTCCGGCGGGCCGGTACCTCGTCGACGACGCCGGCGCGGCGGTCTGGCTCGTCGACCCCGGCATCAACGGCGTCCACCCACGGCGGCCCGACGGCAGCGAGGTCCGGAAGTTCGACGCGCCGAAGGCGACGCTCATGTCCTACATCATCAAGGGCATCCTCGATCGGCGGCTGCCGTGGGGGCTCGTCCTCTTCGGCGTCATGATCGCGGTCGTCCTCGAGATGTCCGGCATCCCGTCGCTCGCCTTCGCCGTCGGGCGTCTACCTGCCCCTCTCGTCCTCGACCCCGATCCTCGTCGGCGGGCTCGTGCGCTGGCTCGTCGACCGGAGCCGCCGCCCGGGGCTCCTCGCGCGCGGGGCTCGACGAGGAGCAGGTCCTCGCGGAGGCGGACAAGAGCCCCGGCGTCCTGCTCGCCTCCGGCTACATCGCGGGCGGCGCGATCGCCGGGATCGTCATCGCCTTCATGGCCGGCGTGCTCGAGCCGGTGGACCGGGTCCTCACCCGCTGGGCGAGCGCCCACAACCCGTTCTTCGAGGGCCCGCGCGCGGACCTGCTCTCGCTCCTGCCCTTCGCGCTGCTCGCCGCGTACCTCCTCCACACCGGCTTCGAGCGGCGGCCGCGCCCCGGCGTATCCGACGCGGCGCCCGACCCGCGGTCGCGGTAGAACCGCTCCATGCCGCGGCCGTTCGGCGTGTACGTCCACTTCCCGTACTGCGCGCACCGCTGCCCGTACTGCGACTTCGCCGTCACGACGGAGGCGGTGCCGGGCGAGCGGCGGTACGCCCGCGCCGTGCTCCGCGAGCTCGAGCTCCGCGCGCCCGCCTTCGACGGGCTCGCCCCGGTGAGCCTCTACCTCGGCGGCGGGACGCCCTCGCTCTGGGAGCCGGGCGAGGTCGGGGAGGTGATCGGCGCGATCCGGGAGCGGTTCCGGTTCCCGGCCGGCGCCGAGGTCACGATCGAGGTGAACCCGGAGTCGTGCGACCGCGCGGCGCTGCGGGCGCTCGCCGCCGCCGGGGTGAACCGCGTCTCGGTCGGCGTCCAGTCCTTCGACCCGGGGGTGCTCGCGAAGCTCGGGCGCCGCCACGGCCCCGAGGCGGCGGAGGCGGCGATCCGCGCCGCGGCGGACGAGGTCGGGAACGCGAGCGTGGACCTCATCTACGGCGCGCGCCGCTCGACCGATCGAGATCGCCCGCGCCGACGCGACGCGCGCGGTCGCCGCCGGCGCGGTGCACGTCTCCGCCTATCAGCTCACGCTCGACCCCGCGGTCCTCGCCGAGGAGGTTCCGTTCGCGCGGATGCAGCGCGAGGGCCGGCTGCCGCTCCCGGCGGAGGACGACGCCGCCCGGCAGGGCGGCGCGATCCGGGCGGCGCTCCGGCGCGCCGGCCTGCGCCGCTACGAGATCTCGAACTTCGCCCGGCCCGGGCGCGAGTCGGTCCACAACCGGCTCTACTGGGACGGCGAGAGCTACCTCGGGCTCGGCGCGGGCGCCTACGGGTGCCTGCGCGCCGACGCGGGCGCGCTCCGCTACGGCAACGCCCGGGAGGCGCGCGCCTACCTCGACCTCGCGCTCTCCGGGCGTCTGCCGACCGCGGAGGAGGATCCCGTCGGCGCGCGCGCGGCGAGGAACGAGCGGCTGATGCTCGCGCTGCGGACGCTGCGCGGCGCCGAGCTCGGGGTGCTGTCGAGCGCGCAGGCCCGCGAGGCGGGCGAGGCGGTGCGCAGGCGCCTCGCGGTGCGCCGCGCCGGCCGGCTCGTCCTCACGAGCCGCGGGATGGACCTGCACAGCGCGCTCGCCGAGCGGCTGTTCGAGTAGAAGGAGCGGACCATGGCCAGCGATCCAGGATTCGTCGCGCACGCGCTCGACCTCGTCGAGCTCCTCGGGGCCGTGGAGGCCCGCTCGATGTTCGGCGGGCACGGCCTGTACGCCGACGGCGTGATGTTCGGGCTGCTCGACGACGGGGAGCTCTTCCTCAAGACCGACGAGGAGACGCGGGCCACGTTCGCGGGGCGGGCTGCCGCCAGTGGCGGTACGTGAACAAGAAGGTGCGGATGGAGAACACCGGCTACTTCCGGCCGCCCGACGAGGCGCACGAGGACGCGGAGGCGATGCTCCCGTGGGCACGGCTCGCGCTCGAGGCCGCGCTGCGAGCGCGCGCCGCGAAGGGTCCGAAGCGGCCGCGGGCGGGACGAGGGGCGAAGGGCGCCGCGAAGGCGAAGCGCCCTGCCGCGGGAAGCGGCGCGAAGGCGGAAGCGGCCCGCGGCGGGAAGCGTCGCGAAGCGCGAAGCGGCCCGCGGCGGGACGAGTCCGGAAGGGCGCCGGCACGAAGGCGTCCGCTCGGCCCACGCGCCGGCCCCGGACGCGGTAGCATCGGCGGGTGCGCCGCCTCCTCGTCCCCCTCCTCGTCGCGCTCGCGCTGGGTCTCGGCCTCGGCGCCGGCCTCCGCCTGGCGCGGCTCCCGCACGCAGCTGCCGGACCCCGCCGCGGTCGCGGTGCGCGTCCGCGAGGTGGCGCGCCTCGAGACGCTCGAGGTCGCCCTCTACAAGAAGGTGACGTTCGCGCCGGAGCCGGCCGAGGCCGAGTCGCTCTGGGGAGACGTCTCCGGCTGGCTCCGCCACAGCTTGCGGACCCCGCGCGGCAAGGCGATCGTGTTCGCCGACGCCCACCTCGGGCTCGACCTCGCGGCGGCTCGACGCCTCGAGCGTGCGGGTGCAGGGGCGCGAGGTCTTCCTCGTCCTCCCGCCGATCCGCGCCACCGTCGAGCTCCGGCCCGGCGAGACCGAGGTGATCGGCTCGAACCTCGACTCCGCCGAGACGGCGCGCCTGCTCGAGCTCGCGAAGTCCGCGTTCGAGCGGGAGGTGCAGGCGGACCGCGCGCTGCGCGATCGCGCCCGCGCCTCGGCCGAGCGGCAGATCCGGGCGTTGCTCACCACGGTCGGGTTCGCCGAGGTGCACTTCGTCGAGACGTTGCCCGGGGTGCCGGCGACGTAGCGAGCGGCGCGGCTGGTCGAACCCGCGACTCGATTTCGCGCAGCGTTCGGCGAATCACGTTCACGTTGCCCCTGTCGATCGCTCGCGAGGCCGCGGGCTCGGGCGCGCTCGCCGGCGAGCGGTCCTCGCCCCGACAGCGAGGCCTCGCCGCTGCGGACGGACTCGGTCGTCAGTACGCAGCCGGGGTGCACGGAATGTGACAAGCGCGCGCGTCGGTACGTACGCCGATGACAGGCCCGATCTCGCGCGCGGTTGGCACATGCGGACGTGCCCCGGGTCCTCGCTTCGGCGCCCTACGTCATACGGCGCCCGGTCGCGGCCTGGCCGAGCCGAGGGCGACGATCCGTCCCCGGGCAGCGCCCGGGCGGGAACGCTTCGTCCGCGGCCTGACCGAGCGGTCGAAGCCAGGTCCACGTCCACGCCGAACACGCGGCTCGGCATCAAAACGGGCCGGGAGGCGTCCGTCCAGGGAAGAGCGGACGCCTCCGGCCCGAGTGTGCGCCGCGCCGCCGGAAGGCCGTCAGGGGCGAGCGCGGTGGTACGTGCCGAATGGGGGGGTTCGGCGCGGACCGGTCCGCGATCGTACGACGGCGAAGCAGAGAGCTGATGAAGGGTGAAGAACCCGGATGCGCGCGCGCCGCGATCCGGGCGAGGCTCTCGGCGATCCGACGAACGAGGCGCACGCTCATCCGGATTGCAGCGCGCGTGCCGCCCCGGACGCACGGCACGGGCGCGGGCAGGCCCGGTTTCACGCGCCTTTCACGGCTGAGGCGTCGAGGGTGCCGGTGCACCCGCGGGTGCAATGGGCGGGACCTGCCCCGCGAACGAGGCGGGGCGCCGCTGCAGGTCGTCCACTGCGCCGGCGAACGCGGCGAACTCGCCGTAGCGCTCCGGAGCGATCCGCCCGCGCCGGAGCACGAGCCGCTCCTCCCGCACGAGGGTGCGCCCGTCGGCGCGCTCGGTGCGCGCGAACGATCCGAACGGTCCGTCCACCGCGCCCGCCGGTGCGGGCTCCGGCCGGAACCCCTCCGGCCCGACGACCTCGATCCGCTGCTCGACCGTCTCGGGGAGCGGGACGAGGAGCGGTGTCGTGCGGGCCGCCACCTGCACGTACCTCGGCCCGAGCCGGGCCGGCTCGATGGCCGCGTCCAGCACGAGGCCACCGTTGGCCGCGCGCGCGAGCGCCCCGACCGTGCCGCGCCAGCGGAGGGTGAACGGGGCGCTCCGGTCCTGCTCCCCGACGATCTCCACCGCCGCGAGCGAGAGGCCGCGGAACGTGCGCGCGAGCATCTGCTCGACGAGCTGCCGGCGCTCGGACGCATCGAGCCGCTCGATCGCCCCCTTCACCGCCGCCGAGACCGCCCCGTGGAACCGCTCCTCCCCCTCGATGACGGCGCCGCCGTCGGCGGCGAGCGCGATCCGGAGGGAGAGCTCCCGGCGCTCCTCGACCGCGGCCCGCTCCGGCGTCGAGGCGACCTCGAGCGGCTCGCCGGGCGCGGGCAGGACGAGGGCCTCGCACCCGAGCAGGCTCGAAGGAATGGTGCCGAGGGGCGACATCCGGAGCGTCGGGTCGTGCCAGATCGGCGCGCCGCCGGCCTCGATCCGTAGAAGCGGGTACGACCAGGCGGTCCGGGAAGGAAAGCGCCGCGGCGCCGGGTCCGACGAGAACGGCCGCACGAACGCGACCCGCGCGCGGACCCCGAGCTCGGCGAGCACGGCCTGGAAGAGGAACAGCCGGCCGCCGCGGCCGCGCGAGAGGACCTCGCTCGCGTCGTCGTACGACCCGCCGCTCCCGAGCACGTCGGTGGACACGCGGGCCCAGGCGGCGCGCGCGAGCGCGGCCGGAGTCTGATCCTTGCCCGCCTCGGCGCGGACGCGGCGGGCGTAGGCGCGGAGCTCGAGCGTCGAGCGGGACTTGCCCGCGAGCACGTCGGCGAGATCGCCATGCACGGCCTCCCGCCCGCCGCCGACCCCGACGTGGAGGTACGGCAGGACCTCGGTGGCCTGGGGCTGGTTCGGCTCGGGCACGAGGGCGGGCACGTCCTCGGCCGACCCGCGGACGACCTCGCGCCCCCCCTCGTGGAGGGCCGCGGGCGCGGGCATGCCGTGCGCGTCCACCTCGAGGCCGAGCCCCTCCGGCGCCGCGACGACGTAGGTCGAGCGGAACAGCCGCGATCCCTCGGAGCGGAAGTAGAACCGATCGGCGACGGCGCTCTCGCCGTCGGCGCGGACGCTCCGCACGAACTCGAAGCGCACGTAGTCGCCCGGCTCGAGCCCCGCGAGCGAGATCGTCCCCTTGCCGTCCTTGCCGACCCGCTCCGGCTCGACGGCGCGGCCGTCGGGCTTCAGCGTGCGCACCGCGAGCACCTCGGCGCCGGGCGGGACCGACACCTCGCCGAACTGCTCGACGCCCTTCGGGTCGAGGACGTGGATGACCTGGTGCGTCCGCTCGGTGAGCGCGCCGCCCGGGTGGATCTCGACCGCGGCGGCGTCGAGCACCATCGCGGAGGAGGTGTCGTCGGTCCGGCGCGCCGCCTCGTAGGCGCGGATCGCGGCGCCCGCGTCCTCCGCCCACGCGTCGAGCACCTCGCGCCCGTCCTCGAGCGCGAGCGCCCGGCGGAGCGTGAGGTCGCCGCCGTCGTCGAGGAGGGCGCGCTCGCGGGCGGCCCGCGCGCCCGCGGCGTCGCCGGCGAGCTCGAGCGCGTCGGCGAGCCGCTTCTCCACCCGCGCGCTCCGCGGCCAGATGGCACGCAGCGCCTCGAGCACCTCGGCCGCGCGGGCAGGCTCGCCGGCGGCGACGTGGATCGCCGCGAGCGCGAGCGACGGCTCGAGCGCCCACGGGCGCGCGCGGACGACCGGCGCGAGCGCGAGCCGCGGCGCCGGGGAGGTCGCCGCGGCGGCGCAGGTGGTCCGCGAGCCGCTCCCTCCCGTCGCGGCACGCCGCGAAGGCGCGGGCGCGTTCGTCCTCCACCTCCGCCGCGCGCCGGCGCCCGGCGAGATCGCGGCCGAGCTCGAGCGCACGGCAAGCCCCGCCCGCCGCGATCGCCTCGGCGACGAGCGCCTCGGCCGACTCGGCGAGGCCGCGCGCCTCGGCGCCGCGCGCCCGCGCGAGCGCGAGCGACGCGACGCGGCCCGGACCGGTGCCGGGAGACGCGACGGCGGCCGCGAGCACCTCGTCCGCGTCGTCGAGCCGTCCCGCCCGGCGCAGGAGCGAGGCGAGCGCCAGCCGGGCCGCGTCGTGGCCCGGATCGCGCGCGAGCACCTCGCCGCAGGTCCGACTCGGCGCGCGCGCGCGCCACCTGCTCGTCGAGGGTCGGATCGTCCGCCACGACGAGCGCGCGCGCGAGGCGCACCGCGGCCGAGCCAGGGAGGGCCTCGATCGCCTCGGCGAGGAGCGCCTTCGCCGACTCGCGGTCGAGCGAGGCGGCGTCCTGGGCGGCGAGGAGCGCCGCCACCGGCGTGCCCGCCTCCGACGCGAGGGCCGCCGCGAGCGCCCGGGCGCCGAACACGGGCGCGCCCGGCGTCGGGCGCGGCGCCGGCGGCGCGGGCGAGCGAGGCGGCGCCGCCGCGTAGGTCGCGTCGGAGGGGGCGCCGTCCTCCCGCGCGAGCGCGAGGTGGAGCCCCGAACGATCCTCGCTGCGCGCCACCTTCACGAGGACGCGGTGCTTCCCTGCCGCGAGCGCGATCGGCACGTGCACGATCGAGGGCAGGTGGGCGGCGAAGTCGCGCCGCTCGTGGACGAGCGCCCCGTCCACCTGTACGCGCGCCGACATCGACGTCCCGACCGTGACGAGGTAGCGGCCGCCGCGCGCGAGGGTCACGTCCGCGGCGAGGTAGAAGACCTCGCCGGGGGACGGCTCGCCTTCGAGGGCGACCGTCCCGTCCGGAGCGGGGAGCGTCCGGGTGGTGCGAGGCGCGCCGCCGAGCGGCGAGGCGACCGCGTCGGGGAGGACGCCGGCGTCCTCCGGCCGCGCGGCCACGAAGTCGAGCGCGCGCCGGCGCCCGAACGGGCCGGCGAGGGTCCAGACGGTGACGGCGCCGTTCTCGGCGCGCAGGGCGGCGACCCGCTCGTGCTCGCCGAGCGTCTCGGCGGCGGCGAGCCGGGCGACCCGCGCGCGGTACGCGGCGAGCCCGGTGAAGCGACGCGCCGCGAGCGGCGGGGCGAGGCCGGCTTCGATCGTGCGGGCGACGGCGGGCGACTCGTCGGCGACCTCGGCGAGCCTGCGAAGCGCGATCGGCGCGAGCGGGTGGTCGGGCGCGCCGGCCGCGAGCGCGACGAGCTGCGCGACCTCCGCCGGCACGTCGACGCCGCGGCGGGCGAGGAGCGCCGCCGCGAGCCGCGCCCAGGGGTCCCGCGGCGACGACGCGACGAGGGCGGGAGCCTTCGCGCCGGCCTCGCTCGCCGGCCCTCCCGCGACGAGCGCGCCCACGACGCCGCGGCCGCTCCGACCGGGCCCCGAAGCGCACGCTGCGGCGCCGGCGAGGAGCGCCGCCAGCGCGAGGCGAACCGGGCGGCTCATCGCGCCTCTCCGGCGGCGGCGGCCGCGGGAACGGCGGCAGGAGCGGCCGCGGGCGCGAGGCGAATGCGGCGCCCGAAGGCACGATCCAGCCGGGCGACGAGATCGCGGAAGGCGGCGTAGCGCTCCGGCGCGACCCTCCCCGCGCGGAAGGTCACGTGCCCCGAGACGACGAGCGTCGACCCCTCGGTGCGGTGGCGCACCTCGAAGGCCGCCTCCGGCACCTCGCCCGACGCGTCCTCCGGGACCTCCACCGCCGCCCACCCGGCCGGCAGGGTGTAGCGGTACTCGAAGCGGTTCTCCATCGGCTGCCCGATGACGAGCGGGTGGCGGCGCTCGGACAGCGACGCGTACGACTCGACGTAGCTCGACGCGCCGCCGAACGGCGAGAACGAGAGGCCGCCGGCGTCGGGCTGGCCGTGGCGCGGCACGTCGAGGGTGAAGTCCATCCGCACGTCCTCCTCGATCCGCGCGAGGTCGGAGACGTTCACCGCCTCGACGCGCAGCCCCGGGAAGGTGCGATTGAACGCCTTCTCGAGCTGGGCGCGGCGCTCGTGGGCGGAGAGGTAGGCGCTCCGGTACGCGGCGGCCTGCGCGCCGGTGATGCGCGAGGCGCCCCGCACCGTCGCGCGGCCGTCCGGCGCGAGGAGGATCTCGAAGCGGCTCTCGGTCCGGTTCTCCTCGGGACGCGCGTCGGGCACCACGAGGAAGCGCGGGGGGGCGTCCGGGTTCACGATGAGCGCGACCGCGCCGCGGTCCTCGCCGGGCAGCTCGCGCGAGCCGGTCCAGGAGGCGGTCCCGTCGAGGAACAGATCGAGCTCCGGCACCCACAGGATCGCGTGGTTGAACACCGCGAGCGAGGCGGGCGCCTCCGCGATCCGCCCGAGGCGGCGCATGCGCAGCAGCACGAGCCGCGAGTCGATCCCGAGCGCCTCGAGCAGCGCGTGCATCAGGCTCGCCTTGTCCTTGCAGTCCCCGAAGCGGCGGCGCAGGACGTCGTCCACCCGGTACGGCTTGTAGCCGTGGATCCCGAACTCGAGCCCGACGTAGCGAGTCTGCGAGACGACGAAGCCGTAGACGGCCGAGACGAGCAGCCGCTTCGTGGCCGGATCCCACCCGCCGGGCGGGGCCGCGGCGGTGACGGAGGCGAGCCGGGGAGCGACGCCGTTCCCGCTCGCGCGCGCCGGCCGCGTCAGGGAGGCGACGCGGGCGGGCCCGAGCGCCTCGTCCGCGATCCGGGCGGCGGTCCGCCGGACCTCCTCGGTCGGGTGGAGCTGCTCGCGGACGAGCCCCCAGTAGAAGCGCGCCACGTCGTCCCAGGTCGCGTAGGTCGAGACGTGCACCGCCCGCGCGACCTCGCTCCAGCCCGGCATCGAGGGCTCCGGCACGAGGCGCGCGAGGTCGCGCGCGACGAAGCGGTGCTCGACCACGCCGCCGGGGAGGCTGCGCTCGGTCCGCGCGACGCCGGCGGGGACGCTCGCGTGGAGGGCGCGGCCCTCCGGCACGAGCACGACGCGATCGAAGAGGAGCTTGCGGGTGGACTCGTCCACGTACGCGACGTCGCCGTAGTAGTCCGACAGGAGGTTCTCCCGCGCGACGTCCTCGATCCTCCACGCGACCTCGAGCACGTCGCCCGGCGCGAGCGCCGGGAACGAGAGGGTCTTCGCGCGGGTGTCGTAGTAGAGCCGGTACCAGGGCTCGCTCGCGCTCTGCTCCGACTCGTCGTGGGTGTCGACGACGGTCCCGTCCGGCTTGATGATCCGCGCCCGGTCGATCCGGACCTCCTGCCGGTCGGGGTCCCAGGAGACCGTCCGGCGCCGGAACGCGTCCGCGCCGCGGGAGTTCGCAACCTTCACGACGAGCTGCGCGTACGTCGCAGACAGGCCGGAGGGAAAGACCCGGGTCACCTCGAGGTCGCCGAGGACGAGCGCGTCGTCGTCCGGACCCGGAGGCGGCGCCGCCTTCGCGAGGGCGGGCGCGTCGAGGACGTACGGCCGCTCGAAGCGCTCGCGCGCGGGCTCGAGGCTGCGCACGAGCTCCTTCAGCTCCGGGCTCTGCGGCCGGAGCTCGAGCGCGCGCTCGAGGTCGGGCTTCGCCTCGGCTGCGCGCCCCTGCCCGAGCCGGGCCCGGCCGCGGCGCGCGTGCGGCTCGGCGTCGTCCGGCGCGATCCGGAGCGCCACCTCGAACTGGGCCTCGCCCTCCTCGACGCGGCCGTTCGCCGCGAGCAGCTCGGCGAGGCCGAGGCGCCCCTCGAGGTCGGACGGCTCGAGCCGGAGCCCCTCCGCGAGGAGCGCCGCCGCGCCCGCGACGTCACCGCGGTCGACGAGCAGCTGGGCGAGCGTTCCGCGCGCCTCGCGATCGTCGAAGCGGAGCGCGACGAGCGTCCGCAGCCGCGCCGCGCTCTCGTCGTCGCGGCCGAGCCGGCGCGCGGCGCGAGCCGCCGCCCGCACCGCGCCCGGCACGGTCGGGAAGGCGCGCGCCACCTCCACCGCGATCCGCGCCGAGCGGGCGTCGAGGCCGGCGCGGGCGAGCGCTTCCGCGAGGGCGACGCGCGGCTCGGCCCAGCCCGGCGCGGCGCGCGCCGCGCGCTCGAGGAGCCGCGCGGCGGCGTGCGGCCGGTCCTGATCGAGCTCGTCGTCCGCGAGCGCGACGAGCACCGCCGCGTCGCTCGCCGCCGCCGCCAGGGCCGCCTCGACGTGGGCGCGGCGGCGGCCGCGGTCCTCCTCGAGGCGCGCGGCCACGAGCCGCGCCTCGATCGACGCCGGCGCCAGGGCGACCGCGCGCCGCGCCTCGGCGGCCGCGCGCCCGTCCCCCGCGTCGGCGGACTGGCGCTCGTCGAGCGCCAGGGCGAGCTCGAGCCGCGCGCGCGCCTCGTCGCGCGGCCGGCCGCGCGCAGCGGCCGCTCGACGCTCGAGCTCGGCGACCGCCCCCGCGATGGGGGCCGGGGCGGGGCCGTGCCCGTGCGGCGCGGCGGCGGCGTCGCCCGCGGCGAACGTTCGCCCCTCGCCGCGCTCGTCCGCGAGCCTGAGGTAGAACCCCCATCCGGCCGTCGGCGTGGCACAGCTTCACGAGGATGCGGTTGGGACCGCGCCGGAGCGAGACCGTGGCGCCGCGCTGGTCGATGCGCGCCGGATGGTACCCGCGGTCGGCGAGGGCGAGGGTGCCGTTCACGAACACCTTGGCGGCGCCGCTCGCCCCCAGCCAGAGCCGCACCCGCTCGTCGCGGGGCGCCTCCACGACCGCGAGCGCGTACGCCACCACCTCGCGCGGCGGGCTCACGACCGCGCCGAGGTGCACGAACCCGCTCGAGAACGCCTCCGCGGGCAAGGGCCGCCACGCCACCTCCCGCGCCTTCCCGGGCAGCCGCGCCGACAGGTCCACCGCCGACTCCGGCGGGAGGACCGCGTCGAAGCCCCGCTTGCCCTCGTCGTCGAAGGGGCCGACGACCGTCCAGGCGCCCACGAACCCGAGCCGGCGCAGGTGGGCAGCGCTGCGCTGGAGGTTTCCGCGTGCGCGCTCCACCCCGGCGAGGCGGAAGCGGGCGAGCGCCCGCGCCTCCGGATCGGCGCCGCGGTCGTCGGCGATCCGGGCGAGGGCCGCCGCGATGCGGGACAGGTCGGGCGCATCCTCGACGAGTCGGTCGACGCCGGCGAGGGCCGCGACGCCGCGAGCGTCGCGCGGGACCGCCGCGAGGTCGGCCTCGAGCCTCGCGACCCGGTCCGGCGTCGGCGCCACGGGGAGCGGCGTCGCGGCGAGAGCGAGGGCGGCGAGCAGGGGGAGCGCAGGCATGGCGGGGGAGCCTACTCCGCGCGGGCGAGCGCGACGACCACGACCGAACGGGCGCCCGCCCCGCGCAGCGCCGAGGCGGCGGCGTCGGCGGTCGCGCCGGTCGTCACGACGTCGTCGACGAGGGCGACGTCGCGCCCGCGGACCGCGCCGGTCGCCTCGAACGCGCCGGCGACGTTGCGGGCCCGCTCCGCGCGCGTTCGCCCGACCTGGGGCGGGGTCTCCCGCGTCCGCCTCAGCACCCCGCGGGCGCGGCGGCCCCGGGCGCCGGCTGCGCGGGCGAGCGCGTCGGCGAGGAGCGCCGCCTGGTCGTAGCCGCGCTCGATCCGCCGGCCGCGCGAGAGCGGAACCGAGACGACGAGGGCGCCGGCCGGCAGCGCGGCGCGACCGGCGAGCCAGGCGCCGAGCGGTCGGGCGAGCGCGGGCCGGTTCCCGTACTTGAAGGCGTGGATCGCGTCGGCGAGGGGGCCGCCGAAGAGCCCGGCGGCGAGGACCCCGTCGAACGCGGGCGGCGCCGCCCGGCACGCGCCGCAGAGCGGATCGGGGCCGGGCAGGCCGCAGCGGGCGCAGCCGGGGGGGAGCGGGTCCACCGCTTCCGCGCAGACGTGGCAGAACGGCTCCGCCCGGACCGGCTCCCCGCACGCGGCGCAGCGCGGCGGGTAGACGAGCTCGAGCAGCGCGCGCGCGGCGGCGCGGACGAGATCGGCGGGGCGCACGATCAGCGCGTGACGAGCCCGAGGCCCTTCATCTCCTTCGGCTGCGCGAGGCCCATCACCTGAAGCGCCGTCGGCGCGACGTCCGCGAGGACGCCCTTCGACCGGAGCTTCGCTCCCTTGAAGTCGGGATCCGCGAGGATGAACGGGACGGGGTTCAGCGTGTGCGCGGTGTGGGGCTCGCCGGTCTGCGGATCGATCATCATCTCGCAGTTGCCGTGGTCGGCGGTGACGAGCATCGCCATCCCCTGCTTGCGCGCGGTCTGCCAGAGGCGACCGACGCACTCGTCCACGACCTTCACCGCCTGCACCGCCGCGTCGAGGA
The DNA here is from genome assembly GCA_963736795.1 of uncultured delta proteobacterium. Classification (GTDB taxonomy): domain Bacteria; phylum Myxococcota; class Myxococcia; order Myxococcales; family Anaeromyxobacteraceae; genus Anaeromyxobacter. The sequence continues at coordinate 980,629 of CAVTRF010000016.1, forward strand.
AGCCGGTGTGCCCGACCATGTCCGGGTTCGCGAAGTTCACGAGCACGAACCCGTACTGGCCGCGTCCCGATCGCCGCCACGAGCTTGTCGGTGACCTCGCGCGCGCTCATCTCGGGCTTGTGGTCGTAGGTCTTCACGTCGCGCGGTGACGGCACGAGGATCCGGTCCTCGCCCGGGAACACCAGCTCCCGGCCGCCGTTGAAGAAGAAGGTGACGTGCGCGTACTTCTCCGTCTCGGCGCAGCGGAGCTGCTTCTGCCCGGCCTGCGAGACGAGCTCGGGGAAGATCTCGGTGAGGTCCGTCGGGGCGAACGCGACCGGGAGCCCGAAGGTCCGGTCGTACTCGGTCATGCAGACGTACGCGGCGAGGCGGGGCACGGCGGTCCGCTCGAACTCGGCGAACGACGGGGCGGTCAGGGCGCGGGTGATCTCTCGCGCGCGGTCCGCCCGGAAGTTGAAGAAGATGATCGCGTCGCCGTCGCGCACCGGGCCGACGGCCTTGCCGTCGCCGTTCACGACGACGGTCGGCTTCACGAACTCGTCGCCCTGGCCGTCGGCGTACGAGGCCTCCATCGCCGCGACGCCGGAGGCGGCGCGGAGCCCCTCGCCGCGCACGAGCGCGGCGTACGCGAGCGCGACGCGGTCCCAGCGCTTGTCGCGGTCCATCGCGAAGTAGCGGCCGCACACGGTCGCGACCTGGCCGTAGCCCCGGTCCTTCAGCCGCTTCTCGACGTCCGCGAGGTAGCCGAGCCCCGAGCGCGGCGGGGTGTCGCGCCCGTCCATGAAGGCGTGCACGTACGCGCGGGCGACGCCCTCGCGCCGCGCGAGCTCGAGGCAGGCGTGAAGGTGGTCGAGGTGGCTGTGGACGCCGCCGTCGGAGACGAGCCCCATGAGGTGGAGCGCGCCGCCGGACTCCTTCGCGCGCCGGCACGCCATGACGAGCGCGTCGTTCGTGAACAGCGAGCCGTCCTCGACGGCGCGGTTGATGCGCACGAGGTCCTGGTAGACGATCCGCCCGGCGCCGAGGTTCGTGTGGCCGACCTCGGAGTTCCCCATCTGCCCCTCGGGGAGCCCGACCGAGAGGCCGCTCGTCTCGATCGCGGTGGAGGGGTACTCGCGCGTGAGCGCGTCCACGTTCGGGGTCCCGGCGATCGCGATGGCGTTCGCCTCGCGCTCCTTACGGATCCCCCAGCCGTCGAGCACGACGAGGAGGACGGGCTTCGTCTTCGGCACGCGGTCACCTCTTCGTAGCGGGGGGACACTCGCTCCGCATCCGCGGCGCTCGCGCCCCCCCGATTCCCTCGCTCGCTCCGGGCAGCCTCAGCTGCTGCCCCTGCGCTCGCGAGACGTTCGCGCTGTGATTGTCAGCGAAACGTGCCGCGCGCCACAAGAAGCATCCGGTGGACGGACGCCGGGTCCGCGCCGCGCGCTCGGGCCGGGAGGGCTCCGCGGAGGCGGAGCGCGGCCCACGTCACTTATGGTACGGCTCACCCCGGAGGATCGTCATGGCGCGGTACAGCTGCTCGACGAGCACGACCCGCGCGAGCCGGTGGGCGAGCGTGAAGCGCGACAGCGCGAGCGTCTCCTGCCCGCGCGCGCGGATCGCGTCCGAGAGCCCGTCCGAGCCGCCGAGCACGAGCACGACGTCCTGCCCACCCCCGAGCCAGCGCTCGACCCGCCGCGCGAAGACCTCGCTCGTCTCCTCGATCCCGCGCTCGTCGAGGAGGACGACCCGCTCCCGCTCGCCGATCCGCGCGAGCAGCGCCTCACCCTCCTCGTCCTTCGCGCGCGGGGTGCCGGCGTGCCGCCGCGCCTCCGGCACCTCGACGAGCTCGAACTTCACGTAGCGCGAGAGGCGCTTCGCGTACTCCTCCACCGCCGGCGCAAAGAGGCCGGAGCGGTCCTTCCCGATCGCGACGACGCGGAGCTTCACGGGGGCGCGCCGCCCGGCGGCGGCACGGCTGGATCGAGAGCGGGCATCGCGTCGATGCTATCCCCTTTCGCGGCGGGGAGCCCGCTCCGCCCCGATCACGGCACCGCCTCCGCCGGCGGCGTCCCGGGCTCGGGGCGGGCTCCCCGAGCCAGTGGTGGACGACCGAGAGGAGCCGGTCCGGGTCGACCGGCTTCGGCACGTAGTCCGACGCGCCCGCGGCGATGGCGCTCTCGCGGTCTCCCTTCATCGCCTTCGCGGTGAGCGACACGATGGGGAGCGTCCCGAACCGCGGGTCGCTCCGGATCGCGCGGATGGCGGTGAGCCCGTCCATCTCGGGCATCATCGTGTCCATCAGGACGAGGTCGACGCGCGGGTTCTCTCCGAGCAGCTTCACCGCCTCGCGCCCGTTCTGCGCGTGGATCACGTTGAGGCGGGCGGACTCGAGGACGGCGTTGATCGCGAAGAGGTTCCGCATGTCGTCGTCGGCGAGGAGCACGGTGCGGCCCGAGAGGTCCACGCCCCGGCGCGAACGCCGGGAAGCGCGCGTCGTCGGCGTCCGCCGGGTGGAGGTCGATCTGCGCTCCGGCTCCGGCCCGACGTAGCGCTCCGGCACGACCACCGTGAAGATGCTCCCTTCGCCCGGCGCGCTCTCCACGTCGATCGTCCCCCCGAGCAGCCGCGCGATCTCGCGGCTGATGGTGAGGCCGAGGCCGGTGCCGCCGTACTTGCGGCTCGTCGTGCCGTCCGCCTGCTGGAACGCCTCGAAGATGAGCTTCTGCTTGTCCTGCGGGATCCCGATGCCGGTGTCCGTCGACCGAGAAGGCGAGGAGCCCGCCGCGCCGCGCCGGGGCGGCCGCGCGATCCGCAGCGTGACGCGCGCCGCGCTCGGTGAACTTGAAGGCGTTCGAGAGCAGGTTCTTCAGGATCTGCTGGAGGCGCGCGACGTCGGTGTAGACCGTCGGCGGGAGCGCGGCGCCCATCTCGATGGCGAAGGCGAGCCCCTTCTGCTCGGCGACGTGCCGGAAGGTCTGCTCGAGGTCGTCGCGCACGCTCCTCGAGCCGCGCCTCGCGCGGCTCGATCGGCATCTTGCCCGCCTCGACCTTCGAGAGGTCGAGGATCTCGTTGATGAGCGTCAGCAGCTCGTTGCCCGAGGTGTAGACGGTGCTCGCGGACTTGACCTGCTCCGCGGTCAGGTTCCCGTCCCGGTTGTCGGCGAGCAGCTTCGAGAGGATGAGCAGGCTGTTCAGCGGCGTCCGCAGCTCGTGCGACATGTTGGCGAGGAACTCGGACTTGTACTTGGAGATGAGCTGCAGCTGCTCCGCCTTCTCCTCGAGGCTCTGGCTCGCGAGCTCGACCTCCGAGTTCTTCTGCTCGAGCAGGCGCGCCTTGTCGTTCGAGCTCGGCGGCCTGCGCCTCGAGCTCCGCGTTCGAGCGCTTCAGCTCCTGCAGCAGCTCCTCCGTCCGCATCGACGAGGAGATCATGTTGAGGATGACGCCGACGTTCTCCATGAGCTGGTCGAGGAAGGCGAGGTGGTTCGGGCTGAACTCGTGGAACGAGGCGAGCTCGATGACCGCCTTCGTCTCGCCCTCGAACAGGACGGGCAGCACGACGACGCAGCGGGGGCGCGCCTCGCCCATCCCCGTCGCGATGTAGATGAAGTCCTCGGGCACGCCGGCGAGGAGGATCCGCTTCTTCTCGAAGGCGCACTGCCCGATGAGGCTCTCCTTCAGCCGGTACGAGGCCGCGAGCGTCTTGCGCCCGCCGAAGCCGTAGCTCGCGATGAGGTTCAGCACCTGCTCCTTGCGCTCGGGTGCATCGACGAGGAAGAACGCGCCGTGCTGCGCGTCCACGAGCGGCGTGAGCTTCGAGATGATCGCCTGGGCGACGGAGACCATGTTCCGCTGCCCCTGCATCATGTTCGAGAAGTTCGCGAGGTTCGTCTTCAGCCAGTCCTGCTCGGTGTTCTTCTCGGTGGTCTCCTTGAGCGTCGCGATCATCTGGTTGATGTTGTCCTTGAGCGCCGCGACCTCGCCCTGCGCCTCGACGGTGATCGAGCGGGTGAGGTCGCCCTTCGTCACCGCCGTCGAGACCTCGGCGATGGCGCGCACCTGGGAGGTGAGGTTCCCGGCGAGCTGGTTCACGTTGTCGGTGAGGTCGCGCCACGTGCCGGCCGCGCCCGGCACCTTCGCCTGGCCGCCGAGCTTCCCCTCGATGCCGACCTCGCGCGCGACGCCGGTCACCTCGTCCGCGAAGATGCGCAGCGTGTCGGTCATGTTGTTGATCGTCTCGGCGAGCGCGGCCACCTCGCCCTTCGCCTCGAGCACGAACTTCTGGGAGAGGTCGCCGTTCGCGACCGCGGTCACGATCTTCACGATGCCGCGCACCTGCTTCGTCAGGTTCGACGCCATGAAGTTCACGTTGTCGGTGAGGTCCTTCCACGTGCCGGCGACGCCGGGCACGCGGGCCTGGGCGCCGAGCTTCCCCTCGATGCCGACCTCGCGCGCCACCGTGCTCACCTGATCGGCGAAGGTGCGGAGCGTGTCGGTCATGTCGTTGATCGTCTCGGCGAGCGCGGCCACCTCGCCCTTCGCCTCGAGCACGAACTTCTGGTCCAGGTCGCCGTTCGCGACGGCGGTCACGACCTTCACGATGCCGCGCACCTGCGTGGTGAGGTTCGAGGCCATGAAGTTCACGTTGTCGGTGAGGTCCTTCCAGGTGCCCGAGACGCCGCGCACGTCGGCCTGGCCGCCGAGCTTCCCTTCGGTGCCGACCTCCTTCGCGACGCGCGTCACCTCCTCGGCGAACGAGTTCAGCTGATCGACCATCATGTTGATGGTGTTCTTGAGCTCGAGGATCTCGCCCTTCGCGTCGACGGTGATCTTCTGGGAGAGGTCGCCGTGGGCGACCGCGGTGGTCACGAGCGCGATGTTGCGCACCTGGTTCGTCAGGTTCGCGGCGAGGCCGTTCACGTTGTCGGTGAGGTCCTTCCAGGTGCCGGACACGCCCTTCACGTCGGCCTGCCCGCCGAGCTTCCCCTCGGTGCCGACCTCCTTCGCGACGCGCGTCACCTCCGCGGCGAACGAGTTCAGCTGATCGACCATCACGTTGATGGTGTTCTTGAGCTCGAGGATCTCGCCGCGCGCCTCGACGGTGATCTTCTGCGAGAGGTCGCCCCGCGCGACGGCGGTCGTGACCTTCGCGATGTTGCGGACCTGGGTCGGTGAGGTTGCGCGGCGAGGCCGTTCACGTTGTCGGTGAGGTCCTTCCAGGTGCCGGACACGCCCTTCACGTCCGCCTGCCCGCCGAGCTTCCCCTCCGTGCCGACCTCCTTCGCGACGCGCGTCACCTCCGCGGCGAACGAGCGGAGCTGATCGACCATCACGTTGATGGTGTTCTTGAGCTCGGAGATCTCGCCCTTCGCCTCGACGGTGATCTTCTGCGAGAGGTCGCCGTTCGCGACCGCGGTCGTGACGAGGGCGATGTTGCGCACCTGGTTCGTGAGGTTCGCGGCGAGGCCGTTCACGTTGTCGGTGAGGTCCTTCCAGGTGCCGCGACACGCCCTTCACGTCGGCCTGGCCGCCGAGCTTCCCCTCGGTGCCGACCTCCTTCGCGACGCGCGTCACCTCGGCGGCGAAGGAGTCGCAGCTGGTCGACCATCGTGTTGATGGTGTTCTTGAGCTCGAGGATCTCGCCCTTCGCGTCGACGGTGATCTTCTGGGACAGGTCGCCGTTCGCGACCGCGGTCGTGACCTTCGCGATGTTGCGCACCTGCGCGGTGAGGTTCGCCGCGAGGCCGTTCACGTTGTCGGTGAGGTCCTTCCAGGTCCCGGAGACCCCGTGCACCTCGGCCTGGCCGCCGAGCTTCCCCTCGGTGCCGACCTCGCGCGCGACGCGCGTCACCTCCGCGGCGAACGAGTTCAGCTGGTCGACCATCTTGTTGATGACGTCCTTGATCTGGAGGATCTCCCCCTTCACGTCGACGGTGATCTTCTGGCCGAGGTCGCCGTTCGCGATCGCCGTCGCGACCTTCGCGACGTCGCGCAGCTGCACGGTCAGGTTCGACGCCATCGCGTTCACGTTGTCGGTGAGGTCCTTCCAGGTCCCCGACACGCCCCGCACGTTGGCCTGGCCGCCGAGCTTCCCCTCCGTGCCGACCTCCTTCGCGACGCGCGTCACCTCCGCCGCGAACGAGTTCAGCTGGTCGACCATCTTGTTGATGACGTCCTTGATCTGGAGGATCTCGCCCTTCACGTCGACGGTGATCTTCTGGCCGAGGTCGCCGTTCGCGATCGCGGTCGCGACCTTCGAGACGTCGCGGAGCTGCACGGTCAGGTTCGACGCCATCGTGTTGACGTTGTCGGTGAGGTCCTTCCACGTCCCGGCGACGCCCTTCACGTCGGCCTGGCCGCCGAGCTTCCCCTCGGTGCCGACCTCCTTCGCGACGCGCGTCACCTCCGCCGCGAAGGAGCGGAGCGTGTCCACCATCGTGTTGATGGTGTTCTTGAGCTCGAAGATCTCGCCGCTCGCGTCGACGGTGATCTTCTGCGAGAGATCGCCGTTCGCGACGGCGGTCGTGACCTTCGCGATGTTCCGCACCTGGGCGGTGAGGTTCGACGGCGAGGCCGTTCACGTTGTCGGTGAGGTCCTTCCAGGTGCCGGAGACGCCCTTCACCTCGGCCTGACCGCCGAGCTTCCCCTCGTTGCCGACCTCCTTCGCGACGCGCGTCACCTCCGCCGCGAACGAGGACAGCTGGTCGACCATGACGTTGATCGTGTCCTTCAGCTCGAGGATCTCGCCCTTCGCGTCGACGGTGATCTTCTGCGAGAGGTCGCCCTGCGCGACCGCGGTCGTCACCTTCGCGATGTTGCGCACCTGCGCGGTGAGGTTGGCGGCGAGCCCGTTCACGTTGTCGGTGAGGTCCTTCCAGGTCCCGGACACGCCCTTCACGTCGGCCTGGCCGCCGAGCTTCCCCTCGTCGCCGACCTCCTTCGCGACGCGCGTCACCTCCGCCGCGAACGAGTTCAGCTGATCGACCATCGAGTTCACGGTGGTGCCGATGCGCAGGAACTCGCCCCGGACCGGGCGCCCCTCGATCTCGAGCGAGATCTTCTGCGACAGGTCGCCCCGCGCGACCGCCGTGATGACGCGCGCCACCTCGTTCGTCGGCGCGACGAGGTCGCCGATGAGCTGGTTCACCGCGTGGATGCTCGTCGCCCAGGCGCCCTTCGCGGGGCCGACCGACGCGCGCTCGGTCATGCGTCCCTCCTGGCCGACGATCGTGCCGACGCGCATGAGCTCGCTCGAGAGGTGCTCGTCGAGGCCGACGATGTCGTTCAGCAGCTCGCCCGCGCGCGCGAGGATCCCGTCCTTCCGGTACGGGAGACGTACCGTGAAGTCACCCTGCTTCACCGCCTTCAGCATCTCGACGAGCTGCTCGATCTCCTCCTGACTCGAGCGGCGTGAGGAGATCCCACTCCGTCGCTGAAGGCTTCGCGGCACCACGCGGCGCGGGCGCAGAACGGTCCCCCGCGGGGACGCCGTTGCGAGGCTGCGGGCTCCGGGTCTTCATCGCGGACCTCCGTTCGAGGGAGATGGGTAGGCTGCCTGCGGGTCGAAGCCAAGCACAGTCCCCGGCGAGGTCCGCGTACCCTTTTGGGGAATTCCGGGGAGGATCGAGGGCGGATATCTGTGGCCCGCGCGATGGCCACCGCCGGCCCAGCGAAGATCCTGCTCGTCGACGACCGCCGCGCGAACCTGTTCGCGATGGAGCAGGTTCTCGCGAAGCCCGGCTACGAGATCGTCAAGGCGGACTCCGGGCCCCAGGCGCTCTCGTTCCTGCTCCGCTCCGAGTGCGCGGTGATGTTGCTCGACGTCTCGATGCCGGGGATGGACGGCTACGAGGTCGCGCGCCTCGTCCGGGGGAACGCCCGGACGCGGGACCTCCCGATCGTGTTCGTCACCGCGATGGCCCACGAGGAGCGGAACGTCCTCGATGGGTACGAGAGCGGCGCCATCGACTACCTCGTGAAGCCGGTCCGGCCCGAGGTGCTCCGCTCCAAGGTGGCGGGGTTCGTCGCGCTGTTCCGGGCGCGCCAGGAGATCCGGCGCCAGGCGGAGCTCCTCCGCGAGCACGAGCTGCGCGACCACCGGCACACCATCGCAGCGCTCGAGCTGCGCGCGCTGCAGCGCCAGCAGGCGGCGCAGCAGCGGTACCAGTCCCTCGTGGAGGGGCTCGCGCGCGCGATCGCCTGGGTCCTCGACCCGGTCACCTTCGCGCCGCGCCTCGTGAGCCCCGCCGCGGAAGGGCTCCTCGGGCTCGGATCGGCCTGGTGGAGCGCCGCTCCGCGCAGCTTCACCGATCGCCTCCCGCCCGCCGACCGGAAGCGGTTCCTGGAGGTCGTCGGCGCGCTCGTTCCGGGCGGCCCCGCCGGACAGCTCGAGCACCGGATGCTCGGGGCCGGCGACCGGACCGTCTGGTTCGAGACCTCGGTCCGGCTCATCGCCGGCGAGGAGGCCGGTACGCAGGAGCTGCACGGGCTCTCCGCCGACGTGACGGACTCGGTGGCCGCGCGCGAAGCGGCGGCGTTCCACGCCCGCGCCTCCGGGGAGCTCTCGGCATCGCTCGACCTCGAGAGCACGCTCCGCACCGCGGTGCGGCTCCCGATCCCCGAGCTCGCGGACTGGAGCGTCCTCGAGGCGGACGGGAGCTGCGCGAACGCGCCGCAGGCGCTGACCGCCCACGGCGCGGACGGCTGCGACGCGCTCGCCGCCGAGGCCGCGCTCCGCCTCGACCTCGACCGCATCCGCGCGCACGACGCCCCGGCGCTCGTCGCGCCCGCCGACCTCTTCGTCGACGGCGCCGACTCGGCGAGGTTCCTCGCGGTGCTCCGCCGCCCCACCCGGGCGCTGCTCGTGCCGCTCGCCGCCCACGGCACCCGGCTCGGGACGCTCTGCCTGTTCGCGGGCGATCCGCGGCGGCTCGATGGCGAGCGCGGCGCCCGGGCGGTCGAGCTCGGTCGTCGCATCGCGCAGGCGCTCGAGAACGCGGTGCTCCACGAGCAGACGCGGGCCGCGGTGCGCGCGCGCGAGGAGTTCCTGTCCGTCGCGTCGCACGAGCTGCGCACGCCGCTCACCGCGCTCTCGCTCCAGTCGCGGCTCCTCGCGGACCTCGTCCGCGGGCTGGACGGCGCCGCCGACGTGCGCGAGGACCTGCTGCGCCGCATCGGCTCGATCCAGCGCCAGGTCGGCCGGCTCGGCGTGCTCACGAACACGGTGCTCGACCTCACCCGGATGCGGAGCGCGCGGCTCAGGCTCGAGCGCGCCCCGTGCGACATCGCCGAGGTGGTCCGCGACGTGTGCGCGCGGTTCGAGGACGCGCTCCGCGCGGACGGGCGCGCGCTCGAGGTCATCGCCCCGGAGCGCGTGCAGGGGTGCTGGGATCGGACGCGGCTCGAGCAGCTCGTCACGAACCTCGTCGCGAACGCCGTGAAGCACGGGGGACGCGGCTCGGTCACGGTGAGCGCGGCGCGTGAGGGCGACACGGCGGTCCTCACCGTCGCCGACACCGGGCCGGGGATCCCGTCCGAGGAGCAGGGCCGGATCTTCGACGCGTTCGCGCAGGGGTCGCGCGCCGGCGGCGGAGGGCTCGGGCTCGGGCTCTACATCGCGCGCTCCATCGCGAGCGCGCACGGCGGCGAGATCAAGGTGGAGAGCGCGGAGGGGCGCGGGACGACCTTCCGGGTGGAGCTCCCGGACTCCGCGGCCGCCGCGCCGAGCGACGGCGTGTCGGGGCTGTCTGCCGATGCCGGCGCCACGGCTGCGCAGTAGCCGCGGCTACCAGCCCGAGCCGCGCCGCACCGCTGATCACCACCGGCAGGAAGGGACGGTGGTCACGGTGTTCGTGCCTTGCCTCGTGCTTCCAGTGCGTGGCAGGCTCGCCGCATGAAGCGTCTACTCCTCTCCGCCTACGCCCTCGCCGTCCTGACGACCGGCTGCATCGTCGTCCCGGTCTCCCGCTCCCACTCCGCGGTGAAGGCCGAGCAGAAGAAGTGCCCACCGGGGCACGTCTGGAGCGATGGCGCGTGCCACAACCGCGGTAAGGGGCACGACCGCCAGTAGAGCTGCCCTGGCGCCGGCTCACAGCCCCATCGCGCGGTACGCGAAGCGGAACACCTCCGCCGGGAGCGACGTCTCCCAGCTCCCGGCGAGACGCGCCGCTCCCCACGACCCGAGCATCACGCCGACGACGCCCGCCGGCACGAGCCAGGGCGAGAGCGCACGCGGGCCGAGGCGAGTCACGCCGAGGCAGTCGGGCACGGTGCACGCCGCGACACACGACATGCACCCGGTGCACTCGGAGGAGAGCACCCGGAGCCGCGCGTGGACCGGGATCTCGACCGGGCACGCGCGCGAGCACGCGCCGCAGTCGTTGCAGGTCGCGGGGTCGCGCCGGACGTGCTGCGGCGAGGCGAGGCTCGCGAGCCCGAGGAGCGCGCCGTACGGGCAGAGCCAGCGGCACCAGGCGTGCTTCACGACGAGCGAGAGGACGGCGAGTCCCGCGAGGATCGCGAGCGCGGTCCCCGACGGGCGCGTGAAGAACAGGAGCATCTTCGCGTCCGCGGCGACGTTGAACGGCGAGCCGAGGAAGGCCTCGACCGCGGGCAGCGGCATCGCGAGGAACACCTGCCAGCCGAAGAACGCGAGGAGGAGGTACTTCAGCGCGGAGAGCGCGAGGTCGAGGCGGCGCGGGACGCGCGGGAAGCCGCGCCGCCACACGAGCCGGCGCCCGAGCCACTCGAGCGCGCGCGAGAGCGCGCCGACCGGGCAGACCCACGAGCAGAAGCCCTTCCGGGCGACGAGGGATGCGCCCACGGCTGCGAGGAGGATGACGAGCCCGGCGGGGTGGACCTCGTCCCAGAACCCGGTGAGGAGCCAGCGCTTCGCGCCGAGCAGCGCCGAGATCGGGAGGAACGCCTCGACCGCCGGCGGGCGCGCCGTCGCGATCTCGCCGTCGCCTGCGACCTCGGCGACGAAGCGCGCGAACCGGTACCCCGTGAAGACGACGAAGAGGACGTACCCCGCCTGCACCGCCGCGCGCACGGACGGCAGGCGCCGCCAGGGATTCGTGAAGCGGGGCGCGGGCTCGGTCATCGGCAGCGCGGCGGTGCGTTGAGGTCGAGGTCGCCGCGCGCGGGGGGCCGGAAGAGCGCGCGCTCGACCTCCCCCGTCGCGGCGTCCACCACGCGAGCGAGCGCCACCGCTCCGTCCGGCTCGTACACGACCTCGTACCGGAGGCGCCGGTCACCGACCCGCGCCTCCCAGGCGTAGCCGACGATCGCTCCGGACGGGTCGCGCTCGACGCGCCGCAGGAGCTCGGCGTCGCAGCCCGGGAAGGTGCGGGTCTCGACCCGGAGGCGACCCGAGCGCCGAAGCTCTTCGTACCGCGAGACCGTGGACGCCTCTGCTCGGGGCGAAGCCTCCCGTTCGCTCGCCGCGGGCGGCGCCGCCTTCGCCGCACGGCGCGCCGGAGCCGGAGCCGGAGCCATGGCTCGGGGCGGCGCGGCAAAGCGATCCGGGACGGCGCCCGCGACGGCACCGGCTGCGCCGGGGAGCTCCGCCGACGGCTCGGGAGCCCGCGCCGCGGCTGCGGCCTCATTTGCGGGAGCATCCCCGGCCCCGTCGGACGGAGGCGGAGCCGGCTCGGGCGCCGCCAGGGCGAGATCCTCGCGCCGCTCCCGAGCGTAGGCCTTCTCGCGGTCGTCGGCCCGGCCGCTGCCGGCGGAGGGAGCGCGCGCCGGCCGGCGCTCCACGGGGGCGGGCTTCGACGCGAGGGGCGCCGCATCGGCGATCTGCGGCACCGGAGGCGCGCGGGGGGGCTCGACGGCGGGCTCCGGCGCGGCCGCCGCGTGAGGCGGCTCCGGCTCCGCCGCGGGCGCGGGCTGCGGAGCGCGCGCGTAGCGGGGTTCCCCGAGGAGCGCGTCCGGGTCCTCGCGCCCGGGCGCGTCGGGCCGCAAGGACATCACGCGGTACGAGACCCCCGCCACCGCGGCGAGCGCGATCGCCGCGACCGACGCGCGCCACAGCCAGGGCGCGAACATCCGCCGCGGCTCGCGGCGGCTCGCGGCCTCCCGCGCCGCGGCGAGGAGGATCCGCTCGCCCCCGGAGGGCGCGGGCTCCTCCGGCAGCGCCGACATGAGCCGGCGCGTCGCGCGCATCCCGGCGAGCTCGGAACGGCATGCCTCGCAGGAGGCGGCGTGCTCCTCCACCTGCCGCGCGGCGCGGGGGGCGAGCTCGCCGCAGGCGAGGTCGAGGAGCTGCTCCCTGAGCTCTTCGTGGGTCATCGGGTCGCGCTCCTCGCCGAGCCGTCCGCGTCGGGCCCCACCCCGAGCGCCTCGAGCTTCGCGCGGAGCGCCTCGAGGGCGTAGCGCATGCGACTCTTCACGGTGTTCTCGGCGACGCCGGTCACCTCCGCGATCTCGTGGAACCTGAGGCCCGCGTGCTCCCGGAGCAGGAACACCTCCCGCTGCTCCGGCGGGAGCGCCGCGAGCGCCGCCTCGAGCTTCGGGCGCAGGAGCGCGCCGTCCGCGGCTCGCTCCGGCGACGGATCGTCGGCTGCGTGCTGCGTCGTGCCGGCGGGATCGTCGAGCGGCTCGGTGCGGCGGAACGCCTGGCGGCGCGCGTCGTCGTACGCCTGGTTGCGCGCCACCGCGTACAGCCAGGTCCGGAAGAGCGCCCGCGGCTCCCATCCGGCCGCGGCGCGCACCGCGCGCAGGAAGGTCTCCTGGCACAGGTCCTCCGCCCGGCCGCGGTCGCCCGTCAGCCGGAGGAGGAACGAGAACACGGGGGTCCGGTGACGGCGCACGAGCTCCTCGAAGGCCCGGACGTCGCCGGCCTGGAACCGGAGCATGAGCCGCTCGTCGCTCTCCAACCCCGAAGGCCTCCGTCTGGCCTCGCGGTGTTGAACGCGCGAGGTCCGGAAAGGATCTGCGGCGCGAGTCTAGTCGAAAACCGGGCCAGGCCCGCTACCCGGCAGGCCCCTCGATCGCCTTCACGAGCGCGCGCGCCCGGCGGCGCAGCTCCGCATCGACGCCCGTCCGCTCGAGCGCCTCGCGGACGGAGGCCACCTGCGCGAGGACGCGACGCCCCTGCTCCGTCCAGTCGCGAACCCCGTCCGTGCCGGTCTCGTACAGCGCCGCCACGGCGTCGAGCGCTCGCCGGGTCCCGACCGCGACGTCCGGCCCGAAGGCGCGCGCGAGCTCGGCGGGGGTCGCGCCCTCCGCCAGCAGCCCGAGCTGCTGCACCGCACCGGAGAAGCGTGAAGCGAACTGGATGGTCTCGTCGCCCAAACGTGTGTTCCTCCGCGGGGGAGCCTACCGCCGCCCGGCCGCTCCGGCCAGGGGTGCGCGGCACCGTAGGAGCGTGTCGCACACCTCGCCTCCCTCAAGGAGAGGGACGGGACGCCTCGCCGGGTGCCGGAACGGCGCCGAGGACGCGGTGGAGGTCCTCGATCGTGGCGGGCTTGCTGATGTGGTGTACGAAGCCGGCCTCCTGGGCGCGGCGCCGGTCCTCCGGCAGCGCGTACCCGCTCAAGGCCACGAGCGCGAGGCCGGGGAGCCGCCCGTCCGAGCGGAGCGTACGCGCGACGTCGTAGCCGTCCATTCCGGGCAGCCCGATGTCGCACAGGACGACGTCCGGCCGGAAGGCGAGGGCGATCGCGAGGCCCTCCTCGCCGGTCCGCGCGAGGGCCACCTCGTGTCCTTCCAGCCGGAGCAGGTCGCGGAGGGTGTCGCCCGCGTCGACGTTGTCCTCGACGACGAGCACCCGGCGCGCACGAGGCGATCGGCGCGCGGCGCCGCCGACCGATGCGCGCGCGGCGGTGAGCGGGAGCGTCACGACGAGCTCGGCGCCCAGGCCGGGGCCGTCGCTGTGCGCCTCGACCGTCCCGCCGTGCAGCTCGACGAGTGACTTCACGAGCGCGAGCCCGAGCCCGAGCCCGCCCCGGCTCCGAGTGCGGGCGAGGGAGTCGTCCCCCTGCGCGAACGGGACGAAGAGCCGGTCGAGCAGCTCGGGCGCGATGCCGATCCCCTCGTCGCGCACCCGCAGCACCGCGCACGCGTTCGCGGCGAGGGACACCACGACGCGCCCGCCCGGGTTCGAGAACTTCGCGGCGTTCGCGAGGAGGTTGCCGGCGATCTGCGCGAGCCGGGTCGGATCGCCGTCCACCCAGACCGGCGCGTCCTCGAGACGAAGCCCGAGGGTGATGTGGTCCCGTGCGAGCAGGGCCGCGTGGTCCTCCGCGGTGCGGCGCAGGATCTCCGCGAGGTCGACGGTGGCGCGCCGCAGGTGGATCTTTCCCCGGGAGATGCGGGTCACGTCGAGCAGATCGTCCACGAGCCGCGTGAGGTGGTCGACCTGCCGCGCGATGACGGCGCGCGCGCGATCGGCCTGCTCGCCGGGCGGCACGCGATCCAGGATCGTGACCGCGTTGCGGATCGGCGCGAGGGGGTTGCGCAGCTCGTGGGAGAGAACGCCGAGGAACTCGTTCTTCCGCTGGTCGGCCTCGCGGAGCCCCTCCTCGGCGCGCTTGCGCTCGGAGATGTCGAGGACGAACGAGACGCCGTCCGCGCCGGAGCCCTCGAGCCGCGCCTCGCCGACGAGGACCGGGACCGTGGCGCCGTCCTCGCGGACGAGCGTCGTCTCCGACGCCTCGTCCTCGCGCGCGGGCGCCTCGCCGCCGCGCGGCTCCCACCGGAGCGTGCGCCGCTCGATGTCGTCGCGCGACCGGCCGAGGAGCCGGAGGTACGCGTCGTTCGCGTCGAGGACGGTCCCGTCGGCCGACCAGTGCACGATGCCGAGGAGCCGGGTCTCGAACAGCCGGCGGTAGCGCGCCTCCGCGAGGCGAACCCGCAGGAGCGCCGTCAAGGTCGCGACGAGGACGCGCGGCTCGACCGGGTGGGTGAGGTACGCGTCCGCCCCGCCCTCGAGCCCGCGGATGTGGTCCTCGCTGCTCACGTGCGACGCGGACAGGTGGACGACGGGGATCGACGCGGTGGCGGGGTCCGCCTTCAGGAGCCGGACGATCTCGAACCCGGTCATGTCCGGGAGCCTCACGTCGAGGAGGAGGAGGTCCGGCTTCAGCGCCCGCGCGAGCGCCAACCCCTTCTGCCCCGTGTCGGCCGTCGCGATGCGGTAGCCGGCTCCGCTCAGGATGCGGTTCACCGCGTAGCGTGTCGCCTCGTTGTCCTCGACGAACAGGATCTGCGGGGCGGTCGTCACGGCGCGCTCCTCCGCTCGGCGGCCCCGGTCCCGCGGCGCGCGGCGCGCCCGAGCGCGTCGCGGATCTGCTTCAGCGCCACCGCGCGAGAGGGCGCCTCCTTCGACAGGATCGCGGTCGCCGCGGCGAGCGCGGTCCGGGCCGCCTCGTCGAGCGCGAGCGCGCTGTAGACGATGACCGGGACCGACCGGGTCGCCGGGTCCGCGCGGAGGCGCGCGAGCACCTCCTCGCCGCGCAACCCCGGCATCTGGAGGTCGAGGAAGATCGCGGCGGGGGAGAGCGAGCGCGCGAGCTCGATCCCGCGCTCGCCGTCGCTGGCCTCGGCGATCTCGAAGCGGGTCTCCGCGAGGAGCTCGCGGAGCAGGTACCGCGACGCCGCGTCGTCGTCGATGATCACGACCCGCTCGCGCGGAATGGGCGCCGCCGCCCGGAAGAGCCGCTCGAGGAGCCAGGCGCGTTCGAGCGGCTTCTCGCAGTAGTCGTCCGCGCCGAGCGCCTTCGCCTTGTGGCGGTTGTCCACCATCGTGACGACGTACACCGGGGTGCCGCGCGTGAGCATCCCGCCCTTGATCTCCGAGAGGAACGACCAGGTGCTCTCGGCGGCGAGCATGATGTCGAGCACGACCGCCACCGGGCGCACCTGCTGGAGCACGCGGCGCGCCTCCGCCGTGGTGGACGCAGGGATCACCTGGAACGGCGTCCCCTTCAGGTACTTCTCGTAGATGAAGATCGTCTCGGGGTTGTCCTCCACGATGAGGACCGGGTGGCGCGTCGCGTCGGGGATGCGGGTGACCTCCGGCACGATCGCGATCTCGGTCGCCCCCTCGTACACCGCCGGGATCTCGAGCGAGAAGGTGGACCCCGCACCGGGCTCGCTCTGGAGCGCGATCCGCCCGCCGAGGAGCTCGGCCAGCCTGCGGGAGAGCGGGAGCCCGAGGCCGGTCCCCTTCACCCGCTTCTGCAGATGCGACTCGACCTGCGTGTACTCCTGGAAGATGAGCTCCTGGTCTTCCGGCGCGATGCCGATCCCGGTGTCCGCGACGGAGAAGACGACGCGATCGCCGTGGGCGCGCGCCGTGACGCGCACCTCGCCGCGCTCCGTGAACTTGAGCGCGTTCGAGATGAAGTTGCGAAGGACCTGCGAGACCTTCGCCTCGTCGGTCTCGAGCGGGATCGGCTCCTCCGGCTGCTCGAACACGAGCTCCACGGCGGTCGTCGCGAGCAGCGGCCGCAGCATCCCGCGCAGCGCGCCGAAGAGCCCCGCCACGTCGAACGCCGCCTTGCGGACGATGGTCTTCCCGGCCTCGACGCGCGCGAGGTCGAGCAGGTCGTTCACGAGCTCGAGCGTCCCGTCCGCCGCCTTCTTCACGAACGCGAGCTGGCGCCGCTGCTCCTCGTTGATCGGCCCGTCGCTCCCGTCGAGCAGGAGCCGGGAGAAGGCGATGATCGTGTTGAGCGGCGTGCGGAACTCGTGGCTCATGTTCGACAGGAACCGGCTCTTCAGCTCGGACGCGCGGCGGAGGTAGTCGGCCTTCTCGTCGAGCTCGGCGTAGAGCGCGACCACCCCGCGGTTCGTGTCCTCGAGCTCCCGGTTCAGCGCGACGAGCTCGCGCTCGCGCGCTCGGAGCTCGTCGAGCGCGCGGAGGAGCTCCTGGTTCTGCGCGGTCAGCTCGTCGAGCGGCTCGTTCGGGCGCGTCCGCGCCAGCTCCTCCGCGATGTGCGCGAGCTCGGGGCCGCCGGCGGCCCGGCCAGCGGGGAGCTCGTGCGCGAGCAGGACGGACGTGCCCTCCGGTCCGGTCTCGATCTCGAAGCGATCGACGAGCCGCCGGCTGCCGGCGATGCCGAGCCCCATCCCGGTGCGCGAGACGTAGCGCCCGTCGTTGATCGCCTCGAGCTCCGCGATCCCGGAACCCTCGTCGCGCACCCGGATGACGAGCGCCGGCCGCGGACCGTCCTCGATCGAGAACTCGACCCGCCCGCCCTTCGCGTACTTCCAGGCGTTGCGCGCGATCTCCGACACCGCGGTGGCGAGGCGCGTCGCCTCGGGCCGCGGGAACCCGAGCAGCTCGGCGATCTGCCGCGCGCGCTGCCGGGCGAGCACCACGTCCTGCTCGCGCCGGACCTCGACCGCGACGAGCCCGGGCGGGCCGCGCCGCGCTGCACGCGACGTCATCGCGGCCTCCTCACCACGAGCACGGTGGCATCGTCGCGGTGGCGCGCGAAGTCCCTGTACAGTACCCCCGCGACCAGCGAGGGGTGCCGCAGGACGAGCCCCGGGTAGGCCGAGAGGTCCCAGCGGGTCGCGACGCCGTCGCTGTGCATCACGAGCACCGCCTCGGGCGCCCACTCGTAGGCGAACTGCTGGATGCGTCGAGCCTGCAGCCCCACCGTCCCGGGGAGCGAGACCATCCTGCGGATGGCGCCGGCCGCGACGAGGGCGCTCGAGATGTTGCCGACCGCGGCGTACCGCACCGGGCCGGACTGCACCGTGAGGTCGCGCGACCGCGGCGGCCGCCCCGCGGGTCGAGCGCAGCGCCGCGTGGATCGACTCGAGGATCGCGGGGGCCGCGAGGCTCGCGCTGCGGCCGAACACTCCGACCGCCAGCTCGGCGGCGTCCGCCGCCTGCGCGCCGTGTCCGAGCCCGTCGGCGACGAGCGCGACGCAGCGCCCGCTGGGACGTTGCACGCTCCACGCATCGCCGCAGCGGTCCTCGCCCGGCCACCGCGACGCACACCGCGCCGACGTCGGCGTCCGTGCCGGCGTCGCCGACCCGAGCGAGCACCGCGGTGCCATGGCCGTCGAGCGAGTACAGGTCGAACTCCGCCGAGAGGCGCGACATGGCCCCGAGCCCCTGGCCCGCCGTCCCGGCTGTCGAATAGCCGTCCTGCATGGCGCGAGCAACGTCCCGCAGGCCGGGGCCTCGGTCGAGCGCCAGCAGCTCGAGTCCGGTCCCCGCCACCGAGCGCCCGCAGGAGGAGCTCACCTCCGCCCGCGTGCTGGACGAGGTTCCGCGTCGCCTCCGTCGCGACGATGGCGGCGCGCTCGGCGACGACCTCGGAGAGCCCGAGCTCGAGGGCCCGTCGCCTGGCGAGCCGCCGCGCCACGCCGACGTCGCTGTCGTCGCGGACCGCCACCACCTGCGACTGGAAGAGCGGAGTCATCGCCACCGGATCGCGGTGACCCGCGTCCCATGCCCAGGAGTGGTGTCGATCTCGAACTCGTTCACGAGCCGCTTCGCCCCGCCCAGGCCCAGCCCGAGCCCGCCGCCGGTCGTGTAGCCGTCCCGCAGCGCGAGCTCCACGTTCGCGATCCCCGGGCCCTCGTCCACGAAGACGAGGCGGAGGCCGCGGCGGCGGCGGCCGCTCGACGACGGAGAGCTCGGCGCGCCCTCCGAGGCCGTACTCGAGCGTGTTGCGGGCGAGCTCGCTCGCGGCGGTCACGATCTTGGTCTGCTCGACGAGGGTGAAGTGCAGCTCCGCCGCGATCGCCCTCACCCGCTGCCGGACCACGACGACGTCGCTCGAGTTCCGGATCGGGATGGTCTCCTCCTTCGCGACGTTCATCGCGTCCCTACCGGCGGCGCCCCACGAGCGCGTTGCGCAGGAGCTGCATGCCGCGCTCGACGTCGAGCGCGGTGCGCACGCCGGTGAGCTGCAACCCGAGCTCGACGAGGGTGATCGCCACCGCCGGCTGCATCCCCACCACCACCGTCTCGGCGTCGAGGAGCCTCGCCATGGTGGCGATCGACGCGAGCATCCGGCCGATGAAGGAGTCGACGACGTCGAGGGACGAGATGTCGATGAGGACCCCGCGCGCCCCCGTCTTGCTGATCTTCGCGGTGAGGTCCTCCTGCAGCGTCATCGCGAGCTGGTCGTGCATGTCGACCTGGATGGTGACGAGCAGGAACTCGCCCATGCGCAGGATGGGGATCCGGTCCATGTGCTACCCGGGGCCGGGGGCGCCGCCGCGGGGCGCCCCGACGCGCGCGAGCGCCGCGCGGAACGCGTCGGCGAGGGAGGCCTTGGTGATGACGTCGCCGAGGTCGATGCCGAGGTGCACGATGGTCTGCGCGATCTGCGGGCGGATGCCGCTGATGATGCACTCCGCTCCCATGAGCCGCGCAGCGGCGACGGTCTTCAGGAGGTGCTGCGCGACGAGCGTGTCCACCGTCGGCACCCCGGTGATGTCCACGATCGCGACCTGCGACCCCGTGTCCACGATGGCCTGGAGGAGCGTCTCCATCACCACCTGGGTGCGGTTCGAGTCGAGGGTCCCGATCATCGGCAGCGCCAGGATGCCGTCCCAGAGCTTCACGACCGGCGTCGAGAGCTCGAGCATCTCCTCCGTCTGGCGCGCGATCACTTCCTCGCGCGCCTTGGACGCCACCTCGGTCGTGAAGAGCCCGAGCCGGTCGAGGACGAGCGTGGCGGACCAGACCTCGTCGGCGAGCCGGTCGGCGTCCTTGCCCGCCTCGCGCCGGAGCCGCGCGAAGAGCGGCTTCTTGAGAGAGAACACGAACGTCGCCGTCTCCGACGCCGTGAAGCCCTGCGCCGCGCGCGACCGCGAGATGGCGGCGAGCGCGTCCTTCACCGGCTCGAACTCGCGGCGCGAGAGGTCCAGGGCGCCCCCGGCCGTCGCCTCGCGCAGCCCGCGCAGGACCTCGGTGCACTGCTGCCGCAGCTCCGATTCCTTGAGCGTCGAGGCGCGGGAGCTCAGCGCGAGCTGCTCCGCCATCCACTCGGTGAGGATCTCGCCCTCGTGGCGTCCGATCAATGCCGCGAGGCTCGTGCTGCTCGGCTCGGCCATGCCGTTCTCCGGTGTGAAAGGTGCCGGAAGATACCCGGCGCATGTGGAGCCCGTCCGGGCCCCTGAAAGGGCCTGGTTGAGTGGCCGGCGCGTCCGCAGGCCGGCCTCGCGTCCTGCACGAAACAGCGGCCTCGGCGGACGGCTGCGCGGTATGAGTCCCGCCGATGGCAGACGGGACGGGGAGGGATCGGGTCGAGGCGGAAGGGCGCGAAGGCAGCCTGCGCGCGCTCCTCGCGCTCGCGTGGCCGATCGTGGTCTCGCGCTCCTCGCAGGTGGTCGTCGGGATCGCCGACGCGGTGATGGTCGCGCACCTCGGCGCGGCCGCGCTCGCCGCCACCACCGCGGGCGCCCTGAACGCCTTCACGTTCTTCATCCTCCCGATGGGTACGGTCTTCATCGTCTCCTCCTTCTCGTCGCAGCTGTTCGGGATGGGGGACGCCGGCGGCGCGCGCCGCTACGCCTGGTACGGGCTCGCCGTGGCGGGCGGGACCGCGGCCCTCTCGGCCGCCTCCATCCCACTCGTCCCGGCGCTGCTCGCCCCCCTCCCGTACGCGGCCGACGTCCGCGCGCTGATGGAGGACTACCTCGCGCTGCGGCTCCTCTCGGCCGGCGCGGTGGTCGGAACCGAGGCGCTCGCGAACTACTACGGCGGGCTCGGGAACACCCGCCTCCCCATGCGGGCGAGCGTCGCGGCGATGGCGATGAACGTCCTCGGCAACTGGCTCCTCATCGACGGCCACCTCGGCGCGCCCGCGCTCGGCGTCCGCGGCGCCGCCCTCGCGAGCTCCGTCTCCTCGACGGTCGCCTTCCTCGGCCTCCTCGCCGTGTTCGTGCGCGAGGGGCGGGGCCGTGCCGCGGCCCGGCTGCGCGCGGCGGAGCTCTGGCGCCTGCTGCGCTTCGGGATCCCTTCGGGGCTCAACTGGTTTCTCGAGTTCCTCGCCTTCGCGTTCTTCACGAACGTGGTCGTGGCCGGGCTCGGCACGACCCCGCTCGCCGCGCTCATGGCGGTCATCCAGGTGAACTCGGTCGCGTTCATGCCCGCGTTCGGGATCGCGAGCGCGGGGGCGATCCTCGTCGGGCAGGCGATCGGCGCCGCCCGCCCGGGCCGCGTCGGCGGGCTCGTCCTGCTCGCGTTCGCGGTCGCGGGCACCTGGCAGGCGTTCGTCGGGATCGTCTACCTCGCGCTCCCGGATCTCGTGCTCGCCGGGTTCGCGCGCGACCCCGCGTCGGCGCGCGAGCTGCTCGAGGCCGGCCGGCGGATGCTCCTCCTCTCGGTCGGGTGGCAGCTCTTCGACGCGGCCGCGAGCGTGCTCGCCGAGGCGCTCCGGGCGGCGGGGGACACCTTCTTCACCCTGTGGGCGCGGGTCGCGATCGCCTGGGCGGTGTTCGCGCCCGGCAGCTGGATCTCCGTCCGGCTCCTCGGGGGCGGCGACGTCGCCGCGGTCGCGTGGCTCGTCGCCTACCTCGCGCTCCTCGCGCTCGTGCTGGCGTTGAGGTTCCGCTCCGGCGCCTGGACGCGGATCGTGCTCGTCGAGCCCGCCCCGATCGCGTGACGGCGCGCCCTTGCGCGGCGCGCTAGACGGATTCCCGTGCGTGCTCCCGACGCGGTGGTGGTCGGCTCCGGACCGAACGGGCTCGCGGCCGCGGTCACGCTCGCCGACGCCGGCCTCGCGGTGCTCGTGCGCGAGGCGGCGGACGGGATCGGGGGCGGAGCGCGGACGCTCGCGCTCACCCTCCCCGGGTTCCTCCACGACCACTGCTCCGCGATCCATCCGCTCGCCGCGGCCTCCCCCCTCTTCCGAAGGCTCGATCTCGAGGCGCGCGGCCTGCGCTGGGTGACGCCGCCCGCGGCCGCCGCCCACCCGCTCGACGACGGCACGGCGGTGCTGCTCCTGCGCTCTCCCGCCGAGACGGGCGGCGGGCTCGGCGGAGACGGGCGGGCGTGGCGCGCGCTCTTCGAGCCGCTCGCGCGCGACTTCGACGCGCTCATGGACGAGACGCTCGGCGCGCTCCTCCACCTGCCGCGGCGCCCGCTCCTCCTCGCCCGCTTCGGGTTCTCCGCGCTCCTCTCCGCCCGCGCGCTCGCCGAGGGCCGGTTCGGCGGAGCGCGGGCGCGCGCGCTCTTCGCCGGGCTCGCCGCGCACGCGATCCTCCCGCTCGAGCGCTCGCCGTCGGCCGCGTTCGGGCTCGTCCTCGGGGCGGCGGCCCACGCGGTCGGGTGGCCGTTCCCCGAAGGCGGCGCCGGTCGGATCGCGGACGCCCTCGCCGACCTCGTCCGAGCCCGCGGCGGCGTCCTGGAGACCTGCGCCGAGGTGCGGACGCTCGCGGAGCTCGCGCCGGCGCGCGCCGTCCTCCTCGACCTCACTCCGCGCCAGGTGCTCCGCGTCGCCGACGGCCGGCTCCCGGAGCGGTACCGCCACGCGCTCGCCCGGTTCCGCTACGGCCCCGGCGCGTTCAAGGTGGACTACGCGCTCTCCGCGCCCATCCCGTGGCGAGCCCCGGAGTGCGCCCGCGCCGGCACGGTCCACCTCGGCGGCAGCCTCGAGGAGATCGCCGCGGCGGAGCGTGCGGTCGCGGCAGGCGAGATGCCGGCCCGCCCGTTCGTGCTCGTCGCGCAGCACACGCTCTTCGACCCGTCGCGGGCGCCCGCGGGCCGGCACACCGCGTGGGCCTACTGTCACGTGCCGCACGCCTTCGCCGGGGACGCGACCGCCGCGCTCGAGGCGCAGCTCGAGCGGTTCGCGCCCGGGTTCCGCGAGGTCGTCCTCGCGCGCTCGGCGCGCGGGCCCGCCGCGCTCGAGCACGACGACGCGAACCTCGTCGGCGGCGACGTCGGCGGAGGCGAGAACTCGCTGCTCCAGACGGTGTTCCGGCCGGTCGCGCGTCGCGTCCCGTGGGCGACGCCGCTCCCGGGCGTCTATCTCTGCTCCGCCTCGACCCCGCCCGGAGGCGGCGTCCACGGCATGTGCGGATTCCACGCCGCGCGCGCGGCCCTGCGGGAGGTGTTCCGCTGCACGGTGGACGGGAGGCGGTGAGCGCGCCGCGTTCCTCGCGGCGAGGGACGGCGCGAGCGGCTACCGCCGGGGGAGTGCGGCTCCGTCCTCGGGCTCGCCGCCTTCGACGAGCCGCCCGTTCGGCAAGAGCTTCTCCGGCACGGCGACGCCCGCGGTCGTGAGCTTGAAGCGCTCGCAGCGGCCGAAGGATCCCTCGCAGTAGAAGCTCTGCCACACCCGCAGCGCCTCCCGCATGGAGACGCTCCGGTGCAGACCACAGCTGTAGAGCTCGGGGCAGGCGGCCATGTTCGTCGCTCGCCTCCGGCGCGAGCCGCCCCACGGGTGTGCAAGGTAGGTGCCGCGGGCGATCGCGAGATCTCCCCGGATTTCGGGCGGGTACCGTTCCGTCTGGGCGGGGTCGCCGCGCACACAGGGTGTTCAGCTCGACGTCGGCCGTGCCCGCCGCGATCGGGCGACCCGGGTGCGGGAGGGCACCGGCGCTCAGCGATCGCGCGGCGCCTGCGGGGCTCCGGCCGCGGCACCGCCGCCGGCGTGCGCGCCGCCCGCGCGGAAGAGCCCGCGCAGCCGCGCCCGGACCCAGACCCGCGCGCCGTAGAGGACCTCGTAGACGGTCGGGATGACGAGCAGGGTGAGGACCGTCGAGGTGATGACGCCGCCGATCACCGCCCTCCCGAGCGGCGCCCGGAAGTCGCCCCCTTCCCCGAGTCCGAGCGCGACCGGGATCATGCCGGCGATGATCGCGACGCTCGTCATCACGATCGGCCGCAGCCGGATGCGCCCTGCCTCGATGAGCGCGTCGCGCATCGGGATGCCCCGCTCCTCCTGCGCCCACTTCGCGAAGTCGATGAGGAGGATCGCGTTCTTCGCGACGATCCCGAAGAGCAGGATCACGCCGATGAGGCTCATGATGTTGAGCGTGTCGCCGGTGAGGAGCAGGGCGAGCACGACCCCGATGAGCGACAGCGGCAGGGAGAGCATGATCGCGAACGGGTCGAGGAACGACCCGAACTGCAGGACGAGGATGAGGTACATGAGGAGGACCGCGACCCCGAGCGCCATCCCGATGCGGAGCACCACCTCGGCGAAGTCGGCCGACTCGCCGCCCTGGCGCAGCGTGTAGCCGGGCGGGAGCTTCACCTCCCCGTCGATGCGCGCCTGGATCTCGCCGACGACCTCCGACAGCGGCCGTCCCGCCGCGTTCCCCTGGATCGCGATGAACCGCTGCCGGTCGAGGTGCGAGATCTGGGCCGGGCCGACCCCCTCCTGCACCTGTGCCACCTGGCCGAGCGGGATGACGTGCGGCGGGCCCGCGCCTCCCGGCACCACGAGCGGGAGCTGGCGCAGGTCCGCCGCGCGCTGCCGCGCCTCGGGCGCGAGCCGCACCACCACCTTGCGCGTCTCGCCGGTCGGGTCCACCCAGTAGCCGGAGTCGAGCCCGGCGAAGGCGATCCGGAGCGCCTGCGCCACCTGCCCGACCGTGACGCCGAGGTTCCCGGCGACGCCGCGATCGACCCGCACGGTGAGCTCCGGCTTCTGCCCGCGCGTCGAGAGCCCGACGTCGCTCGCGCCCGGCACGGCGCGCGCGATCGCCTGGATGCGCTCGGCGAGCTGCGCGAGCAGGCGCGAGTCCGGACCGCGCAGCTCCATCTGGATCTGCTTGTAGGCGCCGCCGAAGCCGCTCGTGAACACCGAGATCTGCGCGCCCGCCACCCGGCCGAGCTCGGCCCGGAGCAGACCGCCCAGCCGATCCTGCGAGATCGAGCGCTCCGCCTTCGGCACGAGGCGCAGGTACACGTTCGCCTGGTCCACGCCCGGCACCTGGCCCATGAGCGGCGTCCCGAGCGACGCGTAGGCGTACTTCACCTCGGGGTGGCGCCGGGCGACCGCGACCGCCTCGTCCACCTTGCGGCGCGTGTATTCGAGCGACGAGCCCGGCGGCGCCTCGACGGTGAGGTTCACCTCGCTGCGATCGGAGACCGGGACGAACCCGCCGCCTCCGACGGTCGCCTGCAGCGCGATCGCGCCGAAGAACGAGCCCGAGGCGATGAGGAACATCGCGAGGCGGTGGTCGAGCGCCCAGGCGACGACGCCCTTGTAGCGCTCCGCCTGCCGGTCGAACCACCGGTTGAACCCGCCGAGCGCGCGCGAGATGCGGCCGGTGCGCTTCCCCTGCTCCACCTGCGGGTCGGGCCAGTAGGCGGAGAGCATCGGGTCGAGCGAGAACGACACGAAGAGCGAGACGAGCACCGCGGCCGCGATGGTGAGGGCGAACGGCTTGAACCACTGGCCGGCCACCCCGTACATGAAGCCGATCGGGACGAACACCGCGACGATCGAGAAGGTCGTCGCGGCGACCGCGACCCCGATCTCGTCGGTCCCGCGGAACGAGGCGGTGGTGTGGTCCTCCCCCATCTCGATGTGCCGCACGATGTTCTCGCGGACCACGATCGCGTCGTCGATGAGGATGCCGATGGCGAGCGAGAGCCCGAGCAGCGACATCGTGTTGAGCGTGAAGCCGAACATCCAGACGGAGATGAACGCCGCGAGCACCGAGACCGGCAGCGCGAGGCCGGTGATCACGGTCGAGCGCCAGGAGTTCAGGAACAGGAAGACGACGAGCACGGTGAGGAGCGCCCCCTCGAGGAGGGTCGTCTCGACGTCGGTGACCGAGCGGCGGACGCGCTCGCCCGCGTCCTGCACCACCTCGAGCTTCGCGCCCGCCGGCAGCGTCGCCGCGAGCGCCCGCGCGCGCGCCTTCACGTCGTCCGCGACCGACGTCGTCGAGTAGCCCTTCGTCTTCAGGACCTCGATGCCGACCGCCTCCGCCCCGTTGAAGAGCGCGAGGGTGCGCTGCTCCTCCGAGCCGTCCTTCGCCACCGCGACCTGCCCGAGCCGGACCACCTGCCCGTTCCGGGTCGCGACCGCGATCTGGGCGAACTCCTCGGGGCTGTCGAGCCGCCCCTGCAGGCGGATGGAGCGCTCGGTCAGCGGGCCGTTCACGCGCCCGACCGGCGCCGCCAGGTTCTGCGCCCGGAGCGCGCCCACGACGTCGCCGGCCGAGATGCCCGCGCCCGCGAGCGCCTCGGGCCGGAGCTCCACGCTGAGCTCGCGCACCTGGCCGCCCACGATCCGGACGTCGGCGACCCCCTGCGCGGCGCGCAGCTCGCGCTTCACGAGCTCGTCCGCCACCCGGGTCAGGGCCGGCACGGAGAGCGATCCCGAGGTGAGGGTGAGCGTCACGATCGGCATGTCCGCCGGGTCGAAGCGGGTGATGACCGGCTCCTCCATCTCCGCCGGCAGGTCCTGCCGCTTCGCGCTGATCGCGTCGCGGACGTCCTGCGTCATCTGCTGGACGTCCTTGTCGAACTCGAAGAAGACGATGAACTGCGCGTAGCCCGTCGATCGCGGACGAGATGGTCTTCTTCCCGTCGATGCCGGCGATCGAGAAGAGCGCGTCCTCGATGGGATCGACCACCTCGCGCTCGACCGTGTCGGGCGAGGCGCCCGGGTACGGGATGCCGACCACCACGATGGGCTGCTGGATGTCCGGGAACTCGTCGGTCTTGAGGCGCCAGAGCGAGAACAGCCCGAACACGACGAGCGCGAGCATCACCGTGACGGTGGCGATCGGCTTCTTGATGGCGAGGTCGGAGATGAGCACGGGGCGTCCGACCTAGCGGGCCTTTTCCGCGCGGCGTTCGCCGCCGTCCTGCGCGAGCCGCACCGGCGCACCCGTCCGCCACCGTCCCGCGCGCGGAGCCGAGCACGAGGACGTCGCCCGGCGCGACGCCCTCGGTGAGGGCGACCGCGCCCGCCACGTCGTCGCGGAGCCCGGTCCGCACCTGCACCTTCTCCACCTTCCCGCCGGAGACGCGCAGCACGGTCGGCGGGGTCACGGTCGCGTCCACCGCGTCGATGGGCGCGGCCGGGGCGGTGATCGTCTCGCTCGCGACCCGCCCCTGGGCGTACAGCCCGGAGATGAGCCGCCCCGCCTCGTTGCGGACGTCGACGTAGACCCGCACCTGTCCGGTCTGCGGATCGACCGCCGGCGCGACCCGCTCGATCTCCCCCTCGAACTTGCGATCGGTGAACCCGGTGACGGCGAAGTCCACCCGCGCGCCGGGTCGGACCTCGCCGAGGCGCGCCGCCGGGATCGACGCCTCGAACTGGAGCCGCGAAGGGTCGATCACCGTGAAGAGCGCGGCGCCCGGCTGGACCACGTCCCCGAGCGAGACCTGGCGCAGCGCCACCACCCCGGCGAACGGCGCGCGCACGCGCGCCTTGCCGGCCTGCTCCTCGGCGAGCGCGAGGCGCGCCGACGCGTCCGCGGCCTGCGCGCGCGCCCCTTCGAGCGTGGCGTCCGCCTGCTCCGCCTGCTGCGGCGCGAGCGCCCCCGCCTCCGCGAGCGTCCGCGCGCGGCGCGCGTTCGCGTCGGCGACCTGGAGCGCGTTCTTCGCCGCCGACATGCCGGAGCGGGCCGCGAGGAGCCCCTGCTGCAGCGCCGCGTCGTCGATCCGCGCGAGGACCTGCCCCGGGCGCACGCTCTGCCCCGGCTCGGCGAGCACCTCGACGACCGCGCCGCCGACCTCGGCGCGGAGCGCGGCCTCGCGCTTCGCGCGCAGCGTGCCCGAGATCTCCGGACCCGCCGAGAGCGCCCGCCGCTCCACCACCGCGACGTTCTCGGCGGAGAGCGTCACGGGCTCGTTCGCCGGCGCGTACTCCTTCGCGCTGGCCGAGTCACGCCGGCCGCAGCCCGCGACGGCGAGCGCGGCGCCGAGGGCGATCGCGGCGAGCGGAACTCCAGACGGTCCTCGCATCCGGTTCACCTTCCCCCGCCGCGCCGAGCGCGGCGAGCGCTCGTTGTATTCCGATCCGGGGCCGGGGCGCACCCTCTTCGGGTTACCCGCCCCGGCGGGGGAGCGGACGCGCACGGGCGAGGGGAACCCGCGCTTCGTCGAGCTCGAGTAGCCGCAGGGCGCCACGAGCGAGGACGGCCCGGCCCGCGCGTGCGGACCGGGCCGTCGGAGCTGCGTGCGGACGCGGAGCGCTACGCGTTCGCCTTGGGCTTCGGAAGACCCGGGACGAGGGTCGTCGGGTTCATCGCGCGCGAGAGCTGCTCGTAGAGCGCGTACCGCTCGCGGACCTCGTTCTGCGCCTGGTCCATCATCTTCTTGAACGCCACCGGGTTCGCCGCCTCGACCTGCCGGAAGCGGGTCTCGTTCTGGACGAACTGCGAGAGGTCGATCTTCGGGGCGGGGCTGTCGAGCTTGAGCGGGCTCTCGCCGGCGGCGACCCGGCGCGGGTCGTACCGGAAGAGCGGCCAGTAGCCGGAGTCGACGGCGCGCTCCTGCTGCCCGATCGCGTCCGCCATGTCGTAGCCGTGCGCGATGCAGTGCGAGTAGGCGATGATCACCGAGGTGCCGGCGTAGCTGTCGGCCTCCTTGAACGCGTTCACCGTCTGGGCGTCCTTCGCGCCGAGCGCGACCCGCGCGACGTACGGGTGCCCGTAGGTCATCGCGAGCATGGCGAGGTCCTTCTTCGACGTCGTCTTGCCGGCCATCGCGAACTTCGCCGCCGCCCCGAGCGGCGTCGCCTTCGACGCCTGCCCGCCGGTGTTCGAGTACACCTCGGTGTCGAGGACGAGGATGTTCACGTCCTTGCCGGACGCGATCACGTGATCGAGGCCGCCGTACCCGATGTCGTACGCCCAGCCGTCGCCGCCGACGATCCAGACGGACTTGCGGACCAGGTAGTCCGCGACGTCCTTCAGCCGGAGCGCCTCGGGCGACTTCAGCCCGGCGAGCTTCTCCTTCACGACCTTCACCCGGCCGCGCTGCTTCTCGATGCCGGTCTCGTCCGTCTGGATCGCCTCGAGGAGCTCCTTCACGAGCCCGTCACCGAGCTGCGTGCCGAGCTTCGCGAGCAGCTCGCGGGCGTGCTGGGCCTGCATGTCGATGGCGAGCCGCATCCCGAGGCCGAACTCGGCGTTGTCCTCGAAGAGCGAGTTCGCCCAGGCCGGGCCGCGCCCGTCCGCGTTCGCCGTGTACGGCGTCGTCGGGAGGTTGGCGCCGTAGATCGACGAGCAGCCGGTCGCGTTCGCGATCACGGCGCGGTCACCGTAGAGCTGGGTGAGGAGCTTGACGTACGGGGTCTCGCCGCAGCCGGTGCACGCGCCGGAGAACTCGAAGAGCGGCTCGAGGAACTGGGTCCCCTTGACGTCGAGCTTCACCTTCGTGCGATCCGCGACCGGGATCTGGAGGAAGAAGTCCCAGTTCAGGCGCTCCTTCTCCTTGAGCGGCAGCGCCTCCGTCATGTTGATGGCGCGCTTGCCCTTCTCGGTCTTCGACTCCGCCGGGCAGATCTCGACGCAGAGCGAGCAGCCGGTGCAGTCGTCCGGCGCGACCTGCAGGGCGTACTTCATCCCCTTCTGGTCGGGCGACTTGAAGTCCATCGTCACGAAGCTCTTCGGCGCGGCCGCAGCAGCCTCGGGGGCGAAGAACTTCGGGCGGATCGCCGCGTGCGGGCAGATGAGCGCGCACTTGTTGCACTGGATGCAGAGCGACGGCTCCCACACCGGGATCTCGAGCGCGATGGAGCGCTTCTCCCACTTGGTGGTCCCGAGCGGCCAGGTGCCGTCGACCGGGAAGGCCGAGACCGGCAGGAGGTCGCCGTTTCCGGCGAGCATGAGGCCGGTCACGCGCTTCACGAAGTCGGGGGCCGCCTCGGACACGGTCGGCGGGCGCGGGGCGCCGGTCGCCTTCTTGCCCTCGGTCTTCACCTCGTAGAGGTGGGCGAGGGTGTGGTCGACCGCGGCGAAGTTCTTCTGCACGACCTCGGGCCCCTTGCGGGCGTAGGTCTTCTCGATCGTCTTCTTGATGTGGGTGATCGCCTCGTCGCGCGGGAGCACGCCGGAGAGGGCGAAGAAGCAGGTCTGCATGATGGTGTTGATGCGCACCCCCATGCCGGTGTCCTTCGCGACCTTGTACGCGTCGATCACGCAGAACTTGAGCTTCTTGTCGAGGATCTGCTGCTGGACCTCGCGCGGGAGCTTGTCCCAGACGACGTCCGGCGCGTGGATCGAGTTGAGCAGGAACGTCGCGCCGGGCGCGGCCGACTCGAGCATCTCGTACTTCTCGACGAAGTTCGCCTGGTGGCAGGCGACGAAGCTCGCCTTGGTCACGAGGTAGGCCGAGCGGATCGGGCGCGGCCCGAAGCGCAGGTGCGAGACGGTGAGCGTGCCCGACTTCTTCGAGTCGTAGACGAAGTAGCCCTGGGCGTAGTTGGGCGTGTCCTCGCCGATGATCTTGATCGAGTTCTTGTTCGCGCCGACGGTGCCGTCCGCGCCGAGGCCGTAGAAGAGCGCGCGGACGACGTCCTTCGGCTCCGTGTCGAACGCCGGGTCGTACTTGAGCGACGTGTGGGTGACGTCGTCGTTGATGCCGACCGTGAAGTGGCGCTTCGGGCGCGGCTTGCCGAGCTCGTCGAAGACCGCCTTCACCATGGGCGGGGTGAACTCCTTCGAGGAGAGCCCGTAGCGCCCGCCGATCACGGTGAGCTGGTGGTGGAAGCGGTCGATGTGGGCCTGCTCCGCCTCGCGGAGCGCCGTCACGACGTCCATGGTAGAGCGGCTCGCCGAGCGAGCCCGGCTCCTTGGTGCGGTCGAGGACGGCGATCTGCTGCACCGACCGCGGCAGCGAGGTCATGAAGGCGCCGAGATCGAAGGGCCGGTAGAGCCGGACCTTCACGAGGCCGACCTTCTCGCCCTGCGCGACGAGCGCGTCGATGGTCTCGTGGGCCGTCTCGCAGCCCGAGCCCATCGCGACGACGACGCGCTCCGCCTGGGGGTGGCCGTGGTACTCGAACAGCCGGTAGGCGCGCCCGGTGATCTTCGCGAAGAGGTCCATCGCCTCCTGCACGTGGTCGGCGGCGACGGCGTAGTAGCTGTTGATCGCCTCGCGCGCCTGGAAGAACGCGTCGGGGTTCTGGGCGGTGCCGCGCAGGGACGGCCGGTCGGGCGAGAGCGCGCGCGAGCGGTGCGCCGCGACGAGGTCCTCGGTGATCATCTGCCGGAGATCGTCGTCGGTGAGCTCCTCGACCTTCGCGACCTCGTGCGAGGTGCGGAACCCGTCGAAGAAGTGCAGGAACGGGATCCGCGAGCGCATCGAGGCGCGCTGCGCGATGACCGCGAAGTCGTGCGCCTCCTGGACGGACGCGGAGGCGAGCAGGCCGTAGCCGGTCTGCCGGACCGCCATCACGTCGGAGTGGTCGCCGAAGATCGAGAGCGCGTGGGTCGCGAGCGTGCGCGCGCTCACGTGCATGCACATCGCGGTGAGCTCGCCCGCGATCTTGTACATGTTGGGGATCATGAGGAGGAGGCCCTGCGACGCGGTGAACGTCGTCGTCAGGGCGCCTGCCTGCAGCGCGCCGTGGACCGCGCCGGCCGCGCCGCCCTCGGACTGCATCTCCGTCACGCTGGGGACCGTGCCCCAGATGTTCTTCTGGCCCTTCGCCGACCACTCGTCCGCCCACTCGCCCATGTTCGACGACGGGGTGATCGGGTAGATCGCGATGACCTCGTTGATCCGGTGGGCGACCGAGGCAACCGCCTCGTTGCCGTCCATCGTCACCATTCGCCTGACCGCCATGATGGCCTCCTCGGGAAACGCACGGCGTCACGCCCCTTCCTGCGCAAGGGACGCAAACCATGCGAAATTGATCCAGAGCAGTTGGGTCCCTGCAAGGTCAGGGCCGCGCTGAACTTTTTCGTGAACGCTCGCAGGGTGCGACAAAATCCGGGGGAGTGTAGCAGATCGCATGTGGCGGGAGGCAAGGGCGGTCTGAGGCCCACCACGACGGGACGCGTCGAATTTGCGCGGCTCGACGACTATCGTCCGCTGCCTCTTGAGCGGCGGCCGCCCCCTTGCGATCCTGCGCCCTCGCTATGGTGCGCAAGGTCGGATCTTCCCGGATCGTTCGCGAGGTCGGACGCGGCGGAATGGGCGTCGTGTACGAGGCCTTCCAGGAGGGGCTCGACCGGCCCGTCGCCGTGAAGGCGCTCGACACGAAGCTCGCGCGCTCGAAGGAGATCGTCGAGCGGTTTCGCCGGGAGGGGCGCGCCTACGCGAAGCTCCGCCACGAGGCGATCGTCCAGGTCCACGATCTCGTCGAGAAGGACGACGGCCTCTACCTCGTCACCGAGCTCGTCGACGGGACCGACCTCGCGAAGCTCCTCGCGCAGGGCGGCGCGCTCCCGCCGGACTGCGTCGCGCTCGTCGGAGCGCGCGTCGCCGACGCCCTCGACTACGTGCACTTCAACGCCCTGCTGCACCGGGACGTGAAGCCGGCCAACGTGATGGTCTCGCGCGACGGCGAGGTGAAGCTCATGGACTTCGGCATCGCGAAGGGCGAGGACGACGCCTCGCTCACGCGCGCCGGGATGCTCGTGGGCAGCCCCTCGTACATGGCTCCCGAGGTGCTCGCCGGCGGCGAGGCGGGGCCGCTCGCGGACGTGTGGGCGCTCGGGGTGTCGCTCTACGAGCTGCTCACCGGCGAGAAGCCGTTCCGCGGGAAGGACGCCGAGGATCTCTTCGCGGCCATCGCGCGCGGGAAGTTCCCGGCCGTGCGCACGCTCGCGCCCGACTGCCCGCGGCGGCTCGCGCGCGCCGTCGAGCGCTGCCTCGCGCGACGGCCGGCGGCGCGCTTCAAGAGCGCGGGCGCCCTCGCGCGGGCACTCGACGCGACGGCGAACCGGCTCCTGCCGCGCGCCGTCCACCCGCGCGCGCGCGTGGTCGCGCTCCTCGCGAACCGCGGCTTCGTGACCGAGGAGATCGCCCTCACGAAGGTCGACCTCTCGACCCTCCACGCCACCCGGATCGCGGACGCGCGCGGCACGGCGACGAAGGCGGAGTTCCCGGTGCACCGCCGCCACCGCGCGAGCCTCGCGGTGATGGCGCTCCTCGCCCTCGCCGCCGGCGTGGCGACCTTCTTCGCGCGGTGGTGAGGCGTCGACCGGGCGCGCCGCTCAGGCGTCGACGCTGAACCGCGGGGCGTCGGCCCAGAGCCCCTCGAGATCGTAGAACCCGCGCGACTCCTTGTTCATCACGTGCGCGACGACGTCGCCGTAGTCGACGAGGATCCAGCGGCCACCCTCGTACCCCTCGACCCCGACCTTCGAGACGCCCTGCTCCTTCATCGTCTGCTCGACGTGGTCGGCGATGGCGGAGGCCTGCCGGTCGGAGTCGGCGGTGACGACGACGAAGTAGTCGGCGTAGCTCGTGAGCCCCCGCACGTCGAGGACGGTGACCTCCTCGCCCTTCTTGTCGAGCGCGGCCTTCGCGATCGCGAGCGCGGTCGGGCGCGCGACGTCGGGCTGGCCCGGCCGCGCGGGGGAGACCCGCCTGGCCGGCGCCGGGGCGGCGCGGAGCGCCTGCTCCTTGCGCCGCGGCGGGGCCTTCCGCCCACCGCGTCCGCCCGCCGCCGCGCCCTTCGGCTGCTCCGACCCTGGCGCCGAGCTCCTCGCCTGCGCCCGGCCGGTCGCGGGCGCCGCGGGCTTGCCGTACACCCGGAACGCCTTTCCCGGCTTGCCGCGGGCCGCGCCCGACGCCTTACCGCGGGCCGCGCCCGACGCCTTACCGCGCGCCGCGCCCGACGGCTTGCCGCGGGCCGCCCCGGACGCCTTGCCGTACGCCCTCGCCGGCGCCTTGCCGTACGTCTTCCCCTTCGCCGGGGCCCGCGCCGCCTTCGCCTTCGTCGTCTTCGCCATGCCTGCCCTTTTCCTTACTGCGTGCTCAGCTCCGCACGTGGCCGTCGCCCTCCACCACGAACTTCTGGGTGGTGAGCTCCTCGAGCCCCATCGGCCCGAACGCGTGGAGCTTCGTCGTGGAGATGCCGATCTCGGCGCCGAGCCCGAGCTCGCCGCCGTCGTTGAATCGCGTGGACGCGTTCACCATCACCGCGCTCGCCACCACCTCGCGCTCGAAGCGGCGGGCGTTCGCGAGGTCCTTCGTCAGGATCGCCTCGGTGTGGAGCGAGCCGAACCGCGCGATGTGGTCGAGCGCGGAGTCGAGATCCTGCACCACCCGGACGGCGAGGATCTTGTCGAGGAACTCCTTGCCGTAGTCGTCGGGCTTCGCCGCGACCGCCGTCACCCCCGACCGCCGCAGCAGGGTGAGCGAGGTCGGATCGCAGCGGAGCTCGACCCCGGCGTCGGCGAGGGCGCGGCCCACGACCGGCAGCAGCTTGCCCGCGGCGGCGCGGTGGACGAGGAGGCACTCGAGCGCGTTGCAGACGCCGGGGCGCTGGACCTTGCCGTTCAGCGCGAGGTCCACCGCCTGCTGCACCGGCGCGCTCTGGTCGAGGAAGAGGTGGCAGACGCCCTGGTAGTGCTTCACGACCGGCACCCGCGAGCGCTCGGCCACCGCGCGGATGAGCGCCGGCCCGCCGCGCGGGATGGCGAGGTCGATGAGGTCGTCGAGCTGCAGGAGCGCGAAGGTCGCCTCGCGATCGGAGGTCGGCACGACCTGCGCCGCCGCCGCGGGGAGCCCCGCCTTCGCGAGCCCCTCGGAGAACGCCTCGGCGAGCGCGAGCGAGGAGCGCAGCGCGTCGGAGCCGGGGCGCAGGATCGCGGCGTTGCCGCTCTTCAGGCACAGCCCGGCCGCGTCCACCGTCACGTTCGGCCGCGCCTCGTACACCATGAGGACGACCCCGAGCGGGATCCGCACCTTCTTCACCGAGAGGCCGTTCGGGCGCCGCCAGCTCGCCGTCACCTGCCCGACCGGATCGGGGAGCGCCGCCACCTCGTGGAGCGCCTTCGCGATCCCGTCGAGCCGCTGCCCGTCGAGGGCGAGCCGGTCCTGGAACGCCGCGCTCTGCCCGGCCTTGCCCGCCGCCTCCACGTCCCGCGCGTTCTCGGCGAGGATCCGCCGGGCGCGGCGCCCGATCGCGTCCGCCGCGGCGCGCAGCGCGTCGTCCTTCGCCCGGGTGGGAGCGTGGCCGAGGGCGCGCGACGCGTCGCGCGCCGCCTCAGCGAGCTTCCTCATGTCCACGGCGAGGCTCTCGCTCGCTTCCCTCGGCATCTCTCGTTACTCCCGGCCCGGCTCGAGCACGACGAGGTCGTCCCGGTGGACGATCTCGTCGAGGTACTTATACCCGAGCGCGCGCTCGATCTCGCTCGTCTTCAGACCGGCGATGCGGCGCACCTCGTCCGCGGCGTAGCCGGCGAGGCCGCGCGCGAACGGGCGGGAGGGGTCGACCGCGATGTCCACCGGGTCCCCGACCTTGAAGCTGCCCTGCACCGTCCGCACGCCGGACGGGAGGAGCGACTTGCCCGCCTCGACGAGCGCCTTGCGGGCGCCCGCGTCGACGAGGATGACCCCCTTGCCGCGCGCCGCCGCGGCGAGCCACCCCTTGCGCGCCGAGAGCCGCTCGGCGTCGCGGGCGATGACGGTCCCGACCCGCTCGCCCGCGAGCAGCGCCCGGAGCGCGCCCGGGGTACGGCCGGAGAGGAGCGCCGTCGGGATGCCCTGGGCGGCGAGCCGGCGGGCGGCCTTCACCTTGGTGATCATGCCGCCGACGCTGCGCTCCGTCCCGGCGCCACCGGCCGCCCGCTCGATCTCGCCGGTGACGCGGGGCACGTCGTGCAACAGGGTCGCGCCCGGCTCGGCGGGGCTCCGGTCGTAGAGCCCGTCCACGTCGGTGAGCATCGCGACGAGGTCCGCCTCGACGCAGCCGGCGACGAGGCCGGCCAGGGTGTCGTTGTCGCCCACCTTGATCTCGTCCACCGCGACGGTGTCGTTCTCGTTCACCACCGGGACGACGCCGAAGTCGAGGAGCCGCTCGAACGTGCGCCGCGCGTTGAGGAAGCGGGTGCGCGAGGCGAGGTCGTCGGCGGTGAGGAGCACCTGCGCGACGGTGCGGCCGTGCGCGCCGAGCGCCGCGCCCCAGGCCGCCATGAGGTGCGGCTGTCCGACGGCCGCGGCGGCCTGCTTCGTCGGGATGTCCCAGGGGCGGCCGCGCCGCCGCACGAGCGCGAGCTGCTCGGCGCCGAGCCCCACCGCGCCCGAGGAGACGAGGACGAGCCCGCGGCCGCGCGAGAGCTCCGCGAGCTCCTCGCCGAGCCGGGCGCAGTTCTCGCGGTCGAACCGGCCCTCGCGGTCGATGACCGTGCCGGTCCCGACCTTCACGACGATCCGCTTCGCGCGGGAGAGGGACGTCCTCGGCATGGCGGGCATAGTGCCAGCCGCACCCGGGCCGCTCAAGGAAGGCGGTAGCTCACCGACGCTACCACGCCCCTGCGAGCCCGCCGGCGACGCGCCAGGCGCCGAAGGCGACGAGCGCGGCCCCGGACAGCGCGCCGAGCGCACGCGCGGCCTGCGGCCCGGCCGCGGCGGCGCGGCTCGCGAGGAGCACGAAGGCGACGTTCCCGCCGATGAGCAGGAGGTAGAAGCCGGCGAGGAACGCGACCGCGCGGAGGGGCGAGCTCCGCCACGCCGCGGCGAGGATCGGTCCGGCGGCCGCGCTCCACCAGAGCCAGGCGTTCGGGTTCGTGATGTTCACGAGCAGGCCCCGGACGAACCCGACCGGACGCGGGCGCGCCGGGTCCGCCGCGGCCGGCCCCTGCGCCGCGCGGAGCGCCGCGACCCCGAGCCACAGCACGACCGCACCGCCGCCGATCCCGAGCGCGCGGAGGAAGCCGGCCGGCACCTGCGCGAGCGCGGCGAGCACGACCGCGATGAGCGGCGGGTCGGTGACGAGCGGCACGAGCACGACGGGCAGCGTGCGCGCGGCGCCGTTCCGCGCGGACTGCGCGAGCAGGTAGGCCTGCAGCGGGCCCGGCGCCGCCGCGGCCGCGAGCCCGAGCGCCGCGCCCTCGAGGAAGATCGTCAAGGTTGCGGAGGAGACCACCCTTCGCGCCGCCGGTCGAGAGGAAGGAGGCAGGCCTTGCCTGCCGGCGGGCGGAGGCGAACCCGGAGCCGAAGACCTCAGCGCACCGGGAGCTTCAGCCCCATGTCGACGAGCGCGAGGAGCGCCTCCGCGTTCCCCTTGGCGTCGTTCACCGGGTGGTGATCCGCGGGGGTGCGCCGCAGGTGCTTCCACCCCGCGTGCGCGTCCTTCACGAGGCCGCAGTAGAGGTCGCCGATGCGCCGGCCGCTCCAGCCGAACGGGTTCCGGCCGAGGTAGGTGTGGAAGTACCAGTTCACGAACTGCCAGTCGAAGGCGAGGTTGTCCGAGAAGAAGACCGGCTTGCCGCGGGTCGTCTCCTGCACCCACCGCTCGAACGCCTCCATCACGGTCGCGGGCTCGTCGTATCGGAGGTGCTCTTCCCGCGTCGCGCCGGACACGGCGAGCGCCTCGGGCAGGAACGCGTCGGAGATCGGGCGCGTCCGCCCGTAGAAGGTCCGGCCGAGCCCCGGCTCGACGAGGACGGCGCCGAACGAGACCATCGAGAACTTGCCCGGGATCGGCCCGTCCGCCTCGACGTCCACGACGTAGAGCGACATGCCCGGGGTTCTAGCGTGCCCGCGCCGTCGGGAGAACCCCCGCGCCCGTCAGCTGCGCTCGGGGCGAACCAGTGGCGGAGGCACCCCGAACGCGGCGCGCGCCGCGGGGGCGCACAGGACGTCGATCGTGTGGAAGCCGAGCAGCGTCCCGAGCGGGAAGAAGAAGCTCGCGGCGAACGAGGTCGCGAGGCAGAAGACGTGGCCACGGCGCAGCGCGATCGCGCGCCCGGACAGCGCGAGCGCGACCGCGAGCCCGACGCCGAGCGCCACCGCTGCACCGCCGCCCACGAGGAAGATCCAGCCGCCCAAGGAGGGAGGGGGGAGGCCATGCCCCGCCGCCGCGTCGCCATGGAGCTGCGGGTGGGCGAGCGCCTCCCAGCCCGCGTACACCGGGACCGCGAGCGCGATCGCAGCGAGGAGCACCACCGCGGCAAGCGCCCGGTGCAGGCCCGGCAGGTGTCGGAGCTCGGGCACGTCGGTCGGCGTCATTGCGCTGCATTCTAGCGAAGATCGGCGCCGCGGAGCGGACGGCCGCCCGGCCGGTCGGACGGCACGGGGGGTTCACTCACCGTCGATGGCCGCACCCGGGGTCGGGGTGCACCTGCGACCGAACGTGGCGCGATCCGATGTCGCAGGGAGCGAACCCGGGCGGATCGTTTCGGTATTTTGAGCTCGGAGCCCGCCATTCGGGGTAGCCCTCCTCAGGGCACGGATCTTCCAGATGAAAAGATGGAGAATCCAACCAGCTCGAAAACCGAGGGAGGCGCCATGAACGTCGACATGGCGGCAGCAAAGACGGTCATCCGGATGGACGGCGTGTTCGACGTTCCGGCGGCGCGGCGGCTCGCCCAGACGCTCGACGACGCCGCGTACGCGGACGTGCGGATCGATCTCACGCGCGTACGCGAGTTCCACGACTTCGGGGTGGCGCTCCTCGCGCAGTGCATCGCCGGGCGGCGGGCGCCGACCGCCGTGCTCGGGCTGCAGGAGCACCACCTCCGCCTCCTGCGGCACCTCGGCATCGACTGCGGCGCCGCGAACCTCCACGCCGGCGTCGAGCTCGCGTAGCGAGCGCGCTTCCAGTTAGACGGGGGGCCACTCGGCCCTGCGGGCCTCGCGCCCCCCGAGCCCCCCGCTCGCTCTGGGGCAGCCTCAGCCGGCTGCCCCTCCGCTCGCCGTCGCTCCAGTCGGCGGCCACTCGGCGCCGCGCCGGAATGGCCCTCGGGTGGCCCCTCTGCGGGGGGCCGCCCGGCTGCGCGTCCCCCTCGATCACGGGCGCGGTCGCCACTATCATCCGGGACGGGAGAGAGATGCAGGACGTCCTCGGCAACACCCTCGGCCTCAAGCCCTCACAGCTTCACGCCCTTCGCCGCACCTACCGCCGCCGCGTCGACGCGGGGTCGATCGTGTCGCCGGAGCTCGCCCGCCACCTGTGCGAGGTGTCGGCGGAGACCAACCGACAGATCGGCGTCCTCCTCGACCGCAAGGGGGATGTGCACTCCGTGATCGTCGGAGACGCCCGCCGCCTCGAGCTGCCCGACATCGGCCGTGGCCGCGCGGGCGAGAGCCGGCTCCGCGGGCTCCGGCTCGTCCACACCCACCTCGACTCCGAGCCGCTCTCCCGCGACGACCACACCGACCTCGCGCTCCTGCGACTCGACCTCGTCGCGGCGGTCGAGGTCGGGCCGGACGGGTTGCCGGGCAAGGTGCACTACGCGTACCTCGTGCCCGAGAACCCGCAGGGCGCGATGTGGAAGGACGAGGTGGCGCCGGGCGTGCACGACCTCGCCTACGACGCCCTCGGCGGCGCGCTCGCGCTCGAGGAGGAGTTCGCGCGCGCGCGCTCGCTCCGCCGCACGGGCGGCGCCGAGCGCGCGATCCTGGTCGGCTTCGGTGGCCGCTCGCGCGGGCGCGCCGAGTCGGAGGCCTCGCTCGAGGAGCTCCGCGAGCTCGCGCGCACGGCCGGCGTCGAGGTCCTGGAGGCCACGCTGCAGCTCCGGCGAGACCCCGACCCGCGCTACCTCATCGGGAAGGGCAAGCTCGAGGACATCGTGCTCCGCTCCATGCAGCGGATGGCGACGATGATCGTGTTCGACGCCGAGCTCTCGCCGTCGCAGGCGCGCCACATCGCCGAGGCGACGAGCCTCAAGATCCTCGATCGGACGCAGCTCATCCTCGACATCTTCGCGCAGCGGGCGCAGTCCTCGGACGGCAAGCTCCAGGTCGAGCTCGCCCAGCTGAAGTACCTCTACCCCCGCCTCGTCGGCCGCGACGACTCGCTGTCCCGGCTCGCCGGCGGCATCGGGGGCCGGGGGCCGGGCGAGACGAAGCTCGAGATCGACCGCCGGCGCGTGCGCGATCGGATCACC
The DNA here is from genome assembly GCA_963736795.1 of uncultured delta proteobacterium. GTDB lineage: Bacteria > Myxococcota > Myxococcia > Myxococcales > Anaeromyxobacteraceae > Anaeromyxobacter. The sequence goes on from CAVTRF010000016.1 coordinate 1,020,525, forward strand.
GCGCTCGAGCGGCGCATCGAGGCGCTCGGCGCGAGCCGCCATCTCCGCCGCAAGCAGCGCAACGCGCGCGGGCTGCCGGTCCTCTCCATCGTGGGCTACACGAACGCCGGCAAGTCCACGCTCCTGAACGCCCTCACCGACTCGGCGGTGCTCGCCGAGGACAAGCTCTTCGCGACGCTCGACCCGACCAGCCGCCGGCTCCGCTTCCCGCGCGACCGCGAGGTGATCATCACGGACACCGTCGGCTTCATCCGCGACCTCCCGCCGGATCTCGTGAACGCGTTCCGCGCCACGCTCGAGGAGCTCGGCGACGCGGACCTCCTCCTGCACGTCATCGACGCGTCCGACCCGCGCCACGAGGATCAGGTGCGCGCGGTGGACCAGATCCTGGACGGGCTCGGGCTCGGCGAGAAGCGCCGCGTCCTCGTCCTCAACAAGATCGACCGGCTGCCGCCCGAGGAGGGCGCGTCGCTCGCGCACCGTGCGGGCGGGATCGCGATCTCGGCCGCCTCGCGCGAGGGGATCGGGGAGCTCCTGCACGCGTGCGACCGGCTCCTCTGGGCCGAGGGGCGGGTGCCCTTCGCCGAGGTCGAGGCGGGCGCGCCGCTCCCCGCGGAGGCGGACCCGCCCGAGCGGGCCCCCGCCGCGCCGGCCCCGGCGCCGGCCCGAGCCGAGGCGCCCCAGGACCTTCCGGAGCCCCCTCCCGCGCGGCTCCTGCCAGCAGGGCTCCGCCGGGTGTCGTAGCCGGGCGGCGCTTCCCCGCCCGGAGGCGCTTTCCCGCCGTCGCAGTCCGGTCTAGATTCGCGGCTCCCGTGCGCGCCCGCTCCCTCTTGCTCTCCCTCGCCGCGGCGCTCGCCGCGGCCTGCTCCGGTGGTCCCGGCGGCGCCGGTGACCCCGCCCTCGCGCCGGTCGCGACCACCGGCCCGGCTCCGTTCGACTGGGAGCACCCCGCCGCCGCGCTCGACCTCGGCGGCGACGAGGTCGGGGCCCGCCTCGGCTCGTTCGACTGGAGCGCGGCGATCGAATGGACGGTCTCCCGCGACGGCGAGGAGGCGCGGCGTGTGCGCGCGGTCGAGCACCACCGCGTGCGCCAGTCCGCGTCCGGCGAGTTCGAGGTGAAGGCGGAGATCGACCCCGGGCTCGGCGCAGGCTCCGAGACCGGACGCGAGATCGTCTTCTCCGGCGGCATGACGTACGCACGGGCGAGGTACGCACCGTTCCGCGAGCGTCCGACCGACCACGGCCGTGACGCCCGCCGCTTCCGCGACGAGAGCTTCCTCTCCGCTCGCACGCTCGCGCGGCTCCTCGGTCCCGGCCTCGAGCTCCGCGCCGCCGGCGACGGAGAGGTGCTCCGCCGGCCCGCGCGCAAGCTCGCGGTCGTCCTCGCGAAGGGGGTCGCGCCCGCGCCTGCGCCGGTGGGCCCCGGCGAGCCCGCGCCGGACGACGACACGAAGCGCCGCCGGGCCTTCCTGGCCGGGCTGCGGCCGCAGACCGCGAGCGGCGAGGTCCTCCTCGACGCGGCGACCGGCGCACCGCTGCGCGTGCGCATCGCCGCGACCTTCGCGGTCGAGGGAGATCCGTCCGCGCGCGCGAGCGTCGAGCTCCTCGCGCAGGTGAAGGCGCTCGGGGGCGAGGTCGGCGCGGTGGCGCCGCCGAAGGGCGTCCGACCCGACGAGCGGAAGGCCGCCGGCGTGGCGAAGGCGCTCGAGGCGGCCGGGCTCAAGAAGCGCGGGGACGAGAAGGGTGGGAGCGAGCCCGCGGAGGACGCGGGCGAGGAGTAGGTTTCCTTCGGAGGGAGACCTCGATGCGCACCGCCGTCCTCGCCGTGGCCCTCGCGGCGACCACCGCCGCCTGCCGCTCCGCGCCGCGCGCGCCCCCGCCGCCGGCGCCCGTCGCGACCGTCTCGGACGCCGACCTCGGTCGGCTCGCGCCCGAGCAGATGGGGCCGGTCCAGGCCGGCCGCGCCGCCCTCGGGGAGGCCCGCGACGCCGTCGCGCGCGCGCAGCTGCGGCTCCAGGACTCGCGCCACGAGGAGGGCTGGGCGAACGCCGAGCGCGCGCAGGCAGAGGGCGACCGGCTGCGCGCCGCCGCGGAGCTCTCGGCCGCCCGCGAGGCGGGGGACGCGCGGAAGGCGTCGATCGCGACGGAGCGCGCCGACGCGGCGGCCCTTCGCACCCAGGCGGCGGACGCCCGGCTCCAGTACGGGCGGAGCCTCGTCGCCGCGCGCGAGGCGGAGGTGAACGCCGCCGAGGCTCGGGTCCGGCGGGCGGAGTGGGAGGTCGAGCGGTCGAAGCTCGTCGCGCTGCGCGAGGCGCAGGTGCCCGCCGCGACGAAGTACGACCCGGCGCCGCTCGACCGCCGCATCGCCGAGGTGGCCCGGGCGGAGGAGGCGGCGCGGGCGCGCGCGCGCGACCTCGGCGGCGCCGCGCGGGCGTCGTTCGAGCGCTGGCGCACGCTCACCGACCGCTACGAGGCCCGCGCGCGGGCGATCCCGACGGGGTAGCCGAGCCCGGTTGCCCTGATCGCGCCGCAGCAGCGAACCAGGGCAAGTGGTCTCCGCCTCAGCGCGCGGACGGGCCGAGCCGCCGCCACTCCACCATGAGGCAGCGATCCTGGACGACGAGGATCCCCTCCTTCGCGAGCGTCTCGGCCGCGGCGTCGTTCCGGATCCCGAGCTGGAGCCAGACCGCGCGCGGGTTCTTCGCGACGACGTCCGGCACGTGGCCGGTGACGTCGGCGGGGCGGCGGAACACGTCGACGAGATCGACCGGCCCCGGGATCGCGGCGATGGAGCGGAACACCGGGCGCCCGAGGATCTGCTTCGCCTCGGGGTAGTAGACCGGGACCGGCACCACCTCGACTCCCTGGTCGGCGAGGAACTTCGGGACGTAGAAGGCGGCCTGGTCGGACTGCGCCTCGGTCTTGATACCGAGGACCGCGACGCGCCGGACCGTGGCGAGGAGGTCACGGATCTTCGCGTCGTCGGTGAGGATGTTGTCGCGCCAATCGGCCATGGAGGATCTCCTTTTGCCTGTTAGAGCGAGGGAGCGCGCGCGGCGCAATGCCCATCGTGGCCCGGCGCGCGGGCGTCCCCGGGCGCGCACCGGGTGAGGCGAAATCGCCTGGAAGCGCGGGCGCTTCTCCGGCAGCCTGCCCGCAGGCTGGAGAACTTCGAAAAATGGACAGGGCGCCGGTCGCGCCTACGATGGCTTCATGGTGACGAAGAAGAACGCCGGCGTTGGGGTCGTGACCGAGCGGGGCGCGCACGCCGCCCTTCGCCGGGCTCCGGCGAAGGAGCTCTCGCCCGAGGAGGATCGGGTGATGCGGATGCGGCTCGGGGCCGCGCCGCCCCGGACCGCCCCTCTCGAGCGAAGCTTCGAGGCGCTCTCGGACCTCGAGATCGAGGTTCGAGCCGCGGAGATCGAGGCGTGGATGAAGTGGAAGGCTCGGACGGCGGAGCGCGCCGAGCCCGCCCGGACCGCCCCGACGCCTTCTCGCATGAAGGAGAAGATCATCCGCGCCCTGCGGAAGAAGGCGTAGCTCCGACCCCGGCGCCGCGCACACGCCCCCACCTTTTTCGGAACGCGGGACACGGCGGCGCTTTGACGGACGGTCCGGTTCGAGAAGAATGGCGTCGTCTCGGCCGGTGTGGTCGGGGCAGGGGGAAGAGGGTTGGCTCGACAGCCGTCGCCGCCGCAGGCGGTCGCGATCGCCGCGTTCGCGCTGGTCGCGGCGGGCCTCCTCGCGGCCGCGCCACTCCTCAGCCGCTCCCTCCGCGCCGAGGCGATGCGCCGCGCCGGCAACGAGCTCGGCGCGATCGCGCAGCTCAAGGCCGACTCCGTCGTGGCGTGGCAGGCCGAGCAGCTCCGGAGCGCCCAGTACGCGTCGTCCTATCCGTCGGTACGGGCCGCGATCGCGTCGGCGCGGGCCGGGCGCATCGCGCCCGCGCTCGCGGCGCACGTCTCCGAGATCCTCGCCCACCTCGCGGAGCTGCAGCTCTACCGGCGCATCGCGCTGCTCTCCGCAGACGGCACCGAGCTCGCGGGCTTCAGCCGCCCGGGCGTCCGACACGCTCCGCCCGCGGCGAACCTGGTTCGCGACGCCGCCGGGGCGGCGGAGCGGGTGGCCTCGGAGCTCGCGCTCGACGCGGGCGATCATCCGCACCTCGACGTCGTCGTCGCCATCGGCTCCGTCGGGCGACGCGCCCTACCTGCTCTTCCTCTGCGCGGACGCCGCTTCGCTGTTCGAGGACGTCCTCGAGCGCTGGCCGGTGCCGACCGAGACGGCGATGGGATCGCTCGGGCTGCTCGAGGGGGAGCACGTGAGGCTCCTCGTCCCGCAGCGCGCCGTCGCGTCGGGGATCCCTCGCATCGAGCGGATCTCCGTCGCGGACGAGCGCCGGCCGGTGGTGCGGGCGTTCCGCGGCGCGACCGGGCTCATCGAGGGGCTCGACTTCGAGGGGGCGCTGTCGCTCGTCGCGAGCCGCGAGATCCCGGGGACCGCCTGGCGCGTGCAGGCGAAGATCTCGGCCGCGGAGGTCGAGGCGCCGCTGCGCCGGCCGATCGGGATCATCTTCGGCCTGGGCGCGGTGCTGCTCGCGGGCTCGGCGCTGATGCTCGCCCTCTCCTCGCGGCAGCACGCCGCCCGGGCCGCGCTCGACGCGCGCCTCGCCGAGGTCCAGGAGCGCCTCGCGCTCGCCGTGTCCGGCACGCACGCGATCTGGGACTGGGACCTCGCGGGCGGGGCGATCCACTTCGTCCCGGCGTGGTCGCCCGGCCGCGGGCCGCCGGTCGAGCGGATCGAGGGGCCACCCGACGTCGTCCTCGCCGCGGTCGCGCACCCCGACGACGCCCCCGGGGTGCGCGGCCGGCTCGAGGCGCACCTGCGTGGCGAGAGCACGCTCTTCGAGTCCGAGCACCGCGTCCCGGCCGGCCCGGGCGGCCCGGCGTGGATCCGGGTCCGCGGGCGGGTGAGCCGCCGCGGGCCGGACGGGCGGCCGCTCCGCTTCGCCGCGGTCGTCTCGGACGTCACCGAGCGCCGCGCGATGCAGGCGCAGCTCGAGCTCTCGGAGCGGATGGCGAGGCTCGGCACGCTCGCGGCAGGCGTCGCCCACGAGATCAACAACCCGCTCGCGTCCGTCTCGGCGAACCTCGACTTCCTCTCGAGCGAGCTCGAGCCCGGCTCCGAGCTCGCGAGCGCGGTCGGCGACGCGCGGGACGGCGCCGCGCGGGTCAGGGACGTCGTCCGCGCGCTGCGCGCGTTCTCGAACGCGCGCGACCGCGACCGGACCGCGACCGACGTCCGCGCCGAGCTCGAGGCGGCGATCCGTCTGGCGCGGAACGAGATCCACCACCGCGCGCGGCTCGAGGTGTCGATCGGAGACCTGCCGGCCGTCGAGGCGGGCTCGCACGAGCTCGGGCAGGTCTTCCTGAACTTGCTCGTCAACGCCGCGCAGGCGATCCCGGAGGGGCACGCGGACGAGAACGTCATCGCGGTCGAGGCCGGGCGCGCGCCCGACGGCGGCGCGTCGATCCTGATCCGAGACAGCGGCGTCGGGATCCCTCCGAACGTCCTCGAGCGGATCTTCGAGCCCTTCTTCACGACGAAGGCCCTCGGCGTGGGGACCGGCCTCGGCCTCGCCATCGCGCACCGGATCGTGAGCGACGCCGGGGGCCGGATCGACGTGGAGACGCAGCTCGGCCGGGGCACCGCGTTCCGGGTGACGCTCCCCGGCGCAGGGATCCACCCGACCGTCACCGCGGGCGCGGCGCCGACCGAGCTCGAGCGGGAGGGTGGCGAGCGCCGCGTGCTCGTCGTGGACGACGATGCGCTCGTCGCCCGCGCCGTCGCGCGGTCGCTCGGGAAGCGCTACGTCGTCACGACGGCGGCATCGGCCGCCGAGGCGCTCGCGCACATCGAAGGCGGAGAGCGGTTCGACGCGGTCCTGTGCGACCTCATGATGCCGCAGATGACCGGGATGGAGCTCCATGCCCGCGTCGCGGAGCGCGACCCCGAGCTCGCGCGCCGGATGGTCTTCGTCACGGGCGGCGCGTTCACGGACGCCGCCGCGCGCTTCGTCGCCGACGCGACGAACGCGGTCGTCGAGAAGCCCTTCGAGGCGGCGCGGCTGCGCGAGGCGGTCGAGCGCGCGTCCGCGGCGTAGCCGCTCCCGCGCGCCCTACCCCCCGCCCTCGAGCCTCGAGACGAGGTGGCGCGCGGCGAGCCCCCCCGCCGGTGCCGACGCCGGCGCCGGGAGCCGCCCGGCCGCGAGGAGCCCCGCGAGGTGCGCCGCGGTTCGCGGGTTCCGCCACCAGTCCTCGTCGAAGCGCTCGACGAGCTCGAGCCGGAGCGCCTCGCCCGCCTCCGCGCCGCGCAGCCGCGACGCGAGCCGGTCCGCGTCGCCGTCGCGAGCGGCGCGCACCCCCTCCCAGCTCGCCGACGTCGCGGCGTGGAGCGCGGCACGGTGCGCCTCGCGCCAGGCCGCGCCCGAAAGTCCGCGCTCGACCTCCGCCGCGACCCGCAGCGCGGCGCCGTCGGCGCGGAGGGCGAGCAGGCGGCGCAGCGCGAGGTCGCGGGCGACGTCCTTCGCCTGACGTCGATCCACGTCCGCCCGCTCGGCGAGCCAGCGCGGCTCGACGAGCAGGGCGCCGAGGATCCAGCCGAGGGCCTCGCCGAGGTCCGGATCGCGCGCCGAGGGCGGCGCGGCGCCGGCGGCGAGGGCGCGCCCCACCGCGGCGAGGAGGTCCTGCCAGTCCTGGCCGCCGCCGCGCGGGCGGTAGGAGATGCGCGCGCCGACGGCGTGCGCGCCCGGCCACTTCGCCGGGCGGTCCGCGTCGTCGATCCGCACGCGCCCGAGGTCCTGGCCGAGCCGCTCGAGCGTGAGCTTCGCCGCGATCCGGAGCATCCCCGCCCTGAAGAGCCCATCCCAGCGCGACAGGGCGACGACGTGCAGGAGGTCGGCGCGGGAGAGGCCTTCCGACGCGGCCCCGGCGAGCTCGCGGCGCGCGGTGAACTCGAGGACGTCCCGCCAGGCGTCGTCGGAGGCGGCGAGCGCGACGTCGCCGAGCACGACCGCGCGCCAGTCCGGCGCGAGGCCGACCTCGGCCCGGGCGCGCGCCCGCGTCTCGATCGCGGCCTCGCGCGCGCTCGCCGCCGGCGCGAGCGCCTCCGCGGCCGCCGCCGCGAGGGCCCGCCGCCGCGCCGGATCGCGCTCGCGGGGCGCGGCGCCCTCCAGGGTGGAGAGCGGCGCCCGTCCGTCCGGCCCCGCCGCAGCGGCGCCGGCCTCGGCGGCCCGCCACCCCTCCTCGAGCTCGGCCTGTACCCGCTCGGCCCGGAGCGCCGCGACGCGGTCCGCGAGCCCCGGATCGCCCGAGTCTCGCAGCTTCCCGACCGTCTCCCGGTGCGCCGCGCGGGACCTCGCGAGGAACGGGCGGGCGAGCGCCGGCTCGGCCTCCATCCCGGCAACGTGCCGGAACCGCTCGTCGTCGAGCGCGCGCACCAGCGCGTCCACCTCCGTGGCGACCTCGTCCATCTCTCCGCGATCCATGATAGAAAGCTCCTTCCCGGCCGGGGTCGTGAACCCGGCACACGCCGGTCCCCCGATTGGCGTGCACCAGAGCGGGCCGCCTCTCGCTTGACAGCGGCCAACCGGACTTTAGCTTTCCGGCCGGAGAAGCGCGCGCATGCCCATCTACGAGTACGAGTGCCCGAAGTGCGGGCGGTTCGACGCCCTGCAGAAGATGTCCGCCCCGGCGCTGAAGAAGCACGACGTCTGCGGCTCCAAGGTCCGCAAGATGATGTCGGCGAGCGCCTTCGCGTTCAAGGGCTCCGGGTTCTACCTCACCGACTACAAGAAGAAGAGCACCTCCGAGGTCCCCGCGAAGGGCGACAAGGCGGAGAAGGGCGACAAGGCCGAGAAGGCCGCGCCCAAGGCGGAGTGCAAGGCGGCGTCGCCGAAGTCCGAGGCCTGCGCGAGCTGCCCCGCCGGCAAGTCGGCGGCGTAGCCCTTGAAGCGGCTCGCCCTCGACGTCCTCCCCGCCGACTCGGGCGAGCGGCTCGACCGGTTCATCGCGGCGCGGGGCGGCATCTCGCGCGGCGAGGCCCGCCGCGTGATCGAGGCGGGGGGAGTCTTCCTCGAAGGCCACCGCTGCAAGATTGCCGGCCGGCTCGTCCGCGGCGGGCAGCAGGTCGTCGTGAACCTCGCCGAGGGGGGCCGCCCCGCCGCCAGCCGGGGCGCCCTCGACCGCTCGCACCTCCTGTACGCCGACGCCGAGCTCGCGGCGGTGGACAAGCCCGCCGGCGTCCCCGCCCAGCCGACCCTCACGAGCGACGTCGGGACCCTCCCCGACCTGGTCGCGGCGCTCCTCGGCACCCCGGTCACGCTCGTCCACCGGCTCGACCGCGAGACCTCCGGCGTCACCGTGCTCGCCCGCACGAAGGCGGCGGCCGCGGCGCTCGCCGAGGCGTTCCGGGTCGGCACGCCGGAGAAGACCTACCTCGCCCTGTGCGCGCGCCCGCCCGTGCCGCCGGACGGCCGCGTGGACGCGCCGCTCGGGAAGGACCCCGCGCGCGCGGGCCTCCGGCGCGTGGACCCGCGCGGCGACGCGGCGGCGACCGTGTACCGGACGCTCCGTACCGGGCCCGGGGGCGCCCTGGTGGAGGCGCGGCCGGAGACCGGCCGCACCCACCAGATCCGCGTGCACCTCGCGAGCCTCGGCGCGCCGCTCCTCGGCGACGCGCGCTACGGCGGGCCGCGGCGCGTCGGCGAGGTCGCGATCGGCAGGGTGATGCTCCACGCCCGGCGGCTCGTGCTCCCGCACCCCGCGACCGGCGCCCCCATCGCGTTCGAGGCTCCGGTCCCGCAGGACTTCCTCGCCGCCGAGCGCGACCTGCTCGGCGCGCCCTGACCGGCGGCTCGGCGCGGTCAGCGCCCGCGCGGCTCCCGCCGGAGCAGGTAGCGCTCCGGGTTGAGCAGCTTGTAGGTGAGCGGGTCCATCACCGTGGGCGGGAAGCGGCGCGGCCGGAGCTCGTGCAGGACGCGGGCAGCGTTCTCGGCGAGCGTGGACGCGACCCGGAGCCGGCGGTCGCGCTCCACGAACTCGCCGACGAGCCGTTGCAGCCGCTCGATCTCGCGCTCCGCGACGAGGCCGATCCGCCGGACGAGGAACAGCGCGCTCCCCGCGAGCCACACCTCCCGCGTCTCGAGCCCGCGGTTGTGATCGAAGGCCGACGCGAAGCCGTAGTGCGCGACGAGGTCGACGAGCTTCGGCACGACCTTCGGGCCGAACCGGACGAGCTCCTCCTCCACCTCCCACGGCGAGAACCCGCGCGCGCGCGCCTCCTCCGCGATGGCGGTCCTCCACTCCATGTAGAGGTCCTCGTAGAGCGCGAGCCATATCCGCATCCGCTCGCGGCGCGGCGCGCGGTTCACGCAGCGCGTGAACGGCGCGGGCGAGGTCTCGTGGTGGTGGCGCTCGACGGTGCAGACCGGGTTCAGCCCCACGAGGCCGGTCCGGAAGAACCCCGGCGAGGGGTGCTCGCAGAGGATGTTCACGGTCAGGAAAGCCCGCTCGGCCCCTCGCCCGAAGAGGCCGGCGCGGTCCACCGCCTTCAGCGCGCCGACGAACGCCTGGTAGAGCGCGGGGTCGAGGGTCGGCCGCCGCGTCGCCGGATCGGGCAGGGCGAGCGCGCGCACGCCCTCCGCGCAGTCGTGGTACGCCCACTCCGGCGCGGCCCACCGGAGCAGGCGGCGGCCGGACTCTCCCCGGAAGCGGGTGTCGGCCTCGGCGCGCCGGTCGGCGCGCCGCGCGAGCCCCTCCTCGGTGTTGGCGGAGGCCCGCACGAACGAGAAGCCCGCCTCCCCGCTCGTGAAGAGCGCGAACCCGTACAGCGTCTCCGAGCCGATGCGCTCGCGGAGCTCCTGGACCGCGGCGGCGGTCCGGCGCGCGAGCTCGCCGCGGAAGGCAGAGAGGTCGAAGTCGCCCGGCACGTGGGAACCATAGCTCGATGCGGTCGCTCTCCGCTCGCGGCCGTCCCGTCAGGCGACGCACCGGAAGTCGTCCGGCTCCCGGAACCCGGCCCGCGCGAGCTCCGCCCGGATGAGGTCGCGCGCACCGGGAGCGCCGACCGCGACGAGGAGCGGGAGCCCGCGCGCGCGGTGGACCTCCTCGTACGACGCGACCGGCGCGCCCCGGACCGTCCGGCCGATCTTCTTCCGGTCCACCTCGAGGAACAGCGCGACCCGGATCCCCTCCGCGGCGAGCGCGCGCGCGAACGCCCGCCCGGTCTCGCCCGCGCCCCACACCGCGACCTCGGTCCGGCCGGCGAGCGCCCCCCGCGCGAGGTGCGCGCACTTGAGCGCGACGTGGCGGTCGAGCCCGTAGCGCGGATCCGTCCGCGTCAGCCGGCCCGGCGACTCGCGCCAGGAGAGGAGCGTCCGCGGCAGGTTCGTGAGCCGGCCGCCGGCCGCCGAGAGCCGGAGCCAGAGATTGTAGTCCTCCGGGAACGGCCCGTCGCGCCAGCCGCCCGCCGCGTCGAGGGCGCTCCGCCGCACGACGGCGGCGGGGTGGACGAGCGGCGCCTCGACGAGCAGGTCCCGCGCGACGAGCTCGGGCGTGACGAGCCCGTTCAGCCACGCCGCGTAGCGCGCCATCCCCGCCCGGACCGCCGCGCGGGGAAGAGCGACACGCGCGAGCCGACCGCCGCGAGCGCCGGATCGGCGGCGAGCGCGTCGCGCTGCGCGGCGAGCCGGGCGGGGTGGGCGAGGTCGTCCGCGTCCATGCGGGCGACGAGCTCCGCGTCGCACGAGGCGAGGCCGCGGTTCAGCGCGCGCGCGATCCCCTCGCGCGGCCCGCGGACGATCGAGACGCGCCGGTCGCGGGCGGCGAGCGCCTCCAGGATCGCGGGGGTCCCGTCGTCGGAGCCGTCGTCCACGCAGACGACGCCGAGATCGCGCTCCGTCTGACGCAGGATCGAGACGATCGCGGCACGGACCGTTCGCGCGGCGTTCCGGACGGGGAGGAGGACCGAGACGCGCGGCATGGCAGCTCTCGACGACCGCCTCGATGGCGCCGTCCGGGTCGCCGCGCGGCGAGGGCGGCCCGGCTCACCTCCGGCGATCAGCGTCCGCGGCGCGCGGCAGGCTTCCCCGGGCGCGGCGACCGCACTGCGTCGCCCTTCACGAGCGCGACCCGCTTCGCGGTCTCGGCGCACAGCCACTCCGCCGCGAGCAGGTAGCCCCGCGGCCCGAGGCCGCTGATCTGCCCGCGGCAGGCGGGGGCGACGACGCTCGTCCGCCGGAACTCCTCTCGCGCGTTCACGTTCGAGAGGTGCACCTCGATCGCCGGCAGGTCGACCGCCTTGAGGCAGTCGTGGAGCGCGACGCTCGTGTGGGTGAGGCCGCCCGGGTTCACGACGATGCCGCGGGCCGTGCGCCGGTGCTCCTGGATGAAGTCGATGAGCTGCCCCTCGTGGTTCGACTGGAACGCGGTCACCTGCACGTTCCAGCCCGCGCACGCCTGCCGGACCATGTCCTCGATCTCGCGCAGCGTGGTGCGGCCGTACACGGCGGGCTCTCGCTCGCCGAGCAGGTTCAGGTTCGGGCCGTTCACGAGCAGGATCATGGGGCTCCTCCGCGCCGCAGGGGCGGCGTTCGGTCGCGACGAGCCTACCGCCGGGGCCGCCGGGAGTCGAACCCGGAGATCTCGCGTACCGCCTCGGCCACGGCCGCGTCGGGGGCGGCGACGTCCCACTCCACCGTCCAGGAGGCCCCCCGGGCGCGCGGCAGCACCCAGCGGAGCCCGGCGGCCGTCCGCTTCTTGTCGTACCCCATGAGCGCCGCAGCCCGCCGGGCCACCCCCGCCGGGACCCGGGCGGGGAGCCGCGCCGACGCGAGCGCGTCCTCCAGCTCCGCGACGGCGAGCGGTCCGACGCGCCCGAGGAGCGCGGCGAGCCGGAACGCGAAGGCGAGGCCGACCGCCACCGCCTCCCCGTGGGAGAAGCGCGAGAACCCGCCGGCCGCCTCGACCCCGTGGCCGAAGGTGTGTCCGAGGTTGAGGAGCTTGCGCGCACCCTGCTCGGTGGGATCCGAGCGGACGATCTCCACCTTGGCGCGTGCGCACTCCGCGACGAGCGCAGCGTCCGGCGCCGCGCCCCCGAGCGGGGCGAAGCGTCCGAGCAGCGCGGGGCGGAGCGCAGCGTACTTCAGCACCTCCCCGAGCCCGGAGCGCACCTCGCGGGCGGGGAGCGTCGACGAGCGCGGCCGGGTCGGCGAGGACCGCGACTGGCGGGTGGAAGGCGCCCACCGCGTTCTTGGCGGCGGGGAGGTTCACCGCGGTCTTCCCGCCGATGGCGGCGTCCACCATCGCGAGGAGGGTCGTCGGGACCGCCGCCCACGGGATGCCGCGCATGTAGGTCGCGGCGAGGAAGCCGGCCGCGTCGGAGACGGCGCCGCCGCCGATGGCGACGACGAGCGTCTGCCGCGTGCACCCGGCGCGCAGGAGCTTCACCGCGGCGCGCTCGAGCTCCGCGAGCGTCTTGCCGCGCTCGCCGTCGGGCAAGAGGACGACGGCCGCCACCGGCGCGTGGCGCTCGAGGAGCGCCACCGCCCGGCGCGCCACGGGGCTTCGCTGGACCGGGCGGGAGGTGACGATCGCGATCCGTTCGTGCCCGCCGGCGGCCTCGACCAGCGCCTCCGCCGCCCCGGGGCCGACCCGCACCTCGTAGCGCGCGTCGCCCTGCACGGCGGGGATGACCTCCACCGGCGGCGCGGGCGCCGGGCGGCGCGCGCGGGCCCGAGCGATGGGGCTCATCGGAGCGCCTCCACGATCCGCCGCGCCACCGCTTCGGGGGCGAGGCCGTCGACCTCGACGCGCAGGTGCGCGCGGAGGTACAGCGGGAGCCGGCGCGCCAACAGCTCGTCCCAGCGCGCCGCGAGCGGCCGGCCGGAGTCGCCCGCGAGGCGCCGCCCCGCCTCCGCCGCCGAGACGTCGAGGAAGACGACCCGCCCGGTCGCGAGCAGCCGCGCCGCGCTGGCCGGATCGCAGAAGGCGCCTCCGCCGAGGTCCGCGACGACGCCCGCCGGCAGCGCCGCGACGGCGTGCCGCTCGAGCGCGCGGAAGGCGGGCTCGCCGTCCTCCGCGAAGATCGCGGGGATGGGCTTCCCGGCCACGCGCGCGACCTCCTCGTCGAGCCGGACGACGCGGCGGCCGAGGAGGCGTCCCAGGTGGCGGGCGACGGTGGACTTCCCGCAGCCCATCATGCCCGCGACGGCGAGCGTCTCAGCGGATCCGAGCGGCATACGCCTCCACGGCCCGCTCGATGTCCACGATCGCGTCGCCGCCGAACTTCTCGAGCAGCGCGTTCGCGAGCTCCCAGGCCACGACCGCCTCCCCGATGACCGCCGCGGCGGGCACCGCGCAGACGTCGCTCCGCTCGTAGCGGGCCTGGGTCGCCTCGCGCGTCGCGAGGTCCACCGTGGCGAGGGGGGTGAGCATGGTCGGGATGGGCTTCATGTAGCCGCGGACCCGGACCGGCATGCCGTCGGTCATGCCGCCCTCGAGCCCGCCGGCGCGGTTCGTGGTGCGGTGGAAGCCCTGCTCCTTCGAGTAGTAGATGGCGTCGTGGAACTCCTGGCCGGAGCGGCCCACCTGCGTCCCGTCGCCGATCTCCGCCGCGCGGATCGCCTGGATCCCGCAGAGCGCGAAGGCGAGGCGCGCGTCGAGCCGGCGGTCCGGGTGCACGTGGCTGCCGAGCCCGATGGGGAGCCCGGTGGCGTACACCTCGAAGGCGCCTCCGATCGACCCGCCGCGGGCCCGCTCCGCGTCGATGAGCGCGCGCCACTCGGCGGCGGTCGCCTCGTCGTCCACGTGCAGGTCGGAGGCCTCGATGGCGGCGCGCTCGGAGGCGGTCGGCGGAGTCTCCGGGAGCCGCGCGCGGGGGCCGATCGCGACGACGCGCGACGAGACCTCGATCCCGAAGCGCCGCAGGAGCTGCTTCGCGAGCGAGCCGAGCGCCACCGTCGCCGCGGTGGAGCGGGCGCTCGCGCGCTCGAGCACGTCGCGGGCGTCGTCGAGCCCGTACTTGAGCGCGCCGGCGAGGTCGGCGTGGCCGGGGCGGACCTGGGTGAACTTCCGGCCGCCGCGCGCCGTCGGCGACACGAGGTCCTTCCAGTTCTCGTGGTCCTTGTTCCAGACGACGAGCGCGATCGGCGCGCCGAGCGTCTCGCCGCCGCGCAGCCCGGCGAGGAACTGCGCCTCGTCCTTCTCGATCTTCTGGCGGCCGCCGCGGCCGTAGCCCTTCTGGCGGCGGGCCAGGTCGGCGTTCACCTCGCCGAAGTCGATGGTGAGGCCGGCGGGGAACCCTTCGGCGATCGCGACGAGCGCGGGACCGTGCGACTCGCCGGCGGTGAGGTAGCGGAGCGTCATGGCGTCTTCCCGGGCGCGCGCGCGACCGCGGCGGCCATGGCCGCCTCGGGCGCGGGACGCCCCGTCCAGAGGGTGAAGGCGAGCGCGCCCTGGCGCACGAGGAGCTGCTCGCCCGTGACGAGCCGCGCGCCCGCGGCGCGGGCTGCCCGCGCGAACGCGGTGTCGCCGTAAACGAAGTCCACCGCGACCTGGCCCGCGCGGAAGGCGACGTCCGGCAGGGCGGGGGGCTGGCCGGCGAGGCCGATCGAGGTGCCGTTCACGATGACGTCGGCGGCGCCCGCCTCGTCGGCGAGCTCGCTCCACGCGACGACCTGCGGCGGCGCCGTGCCCTCCGCCGCGCGCGGCGCGAGCGAGCGGGCCACCTCGCGCGCCGCCTCGGGGTTCCGCGCGGCGACGCGGAGCGCCGCCCCGGCGCGCAAGAGGGCCCACGCGGCCGCCCGGGCCGCGCCGCCGGCCCCGACGAGGAGCGCGCGCGCGCCCCGGCCGACGCCGGCCGCCTCGAGGAGGGTGAGGCACGCCGGGGCGTCGGTGTTGAAGCCCTCCCAGCCCTGCCCGGCCCGGCGCAGGGTGTTCACCGCGCCGACGTCCCCCGCGATCGGATCGACGGTGGCGCAGAGCGCCGCGGCGGCCTGCTTGTGCGGCACGGTGACGTTGAGGCCGTGGAACCCGAGGGCGTGCGCTCCCGCGACGGCGTCGGCGAGCCGGTCGGGGGGGACCGGGAGCGCGACGTAGACCGCGTCCATCCCCGCCGCGGCGAAGGCCGCGTTCTGCATCTCCGGCGACCTGCTGTGGCCGATCGGGTGGCCGAGGACGCCGTACAGTGCGGTGCGGCCGGTGATCACGCGTCTCCCCGGCGGCAGTGAGCGGAGGGGCAGCCGGATGGAGGCGGCAGCCGTGAGGCGCGGCCGGGGGCTCCCCGCAGGAGCGGGCGCCGGTACGCTAGCGAGCGGGGGTTCGGGGGGCACGCATCGTGCCCTCCGAGGGAGATGTTCGGTGCGGCCGGTGATCCGTCCCGGCGCCCCGGGCAGAGCCCGTCGAGGAGGTCGAAGAACGACGGGAAGCTCGTCGCCACGCACGCGACGTCGTCGAGGACCACCTCGTCGCCGCCCGCGAAGAGCTGCGCGATCGCCATCGCCATCGCGATCCGGTGGTCGAGCCGGGTCCGCACCGTGACGCCGCGCAGCGGCGTCGGCCCGTCGATCGCGCAGCCGTCCTCGAAGAGCTCGATCCGTGCACCCGCGGCGGCGAGCGTCTCGCCCATCGCCGCGAGCCGGTCCGACTCCTTCACCCGCAGCTCCTTCGCGTCTCGGATGACGGTCCGGCCGCGCGCCTGCGTCGCCATCACCATGACGACCGGCAGCTCGTCGATGAGCCGGGGGATGAGGGCGCCGCGGATCTCCGTCCCCCGAGCTCGGCGGCGGACACGGTGACGTCGGCGCGGGGCTCGCCTGCGACCTCGCGCTCGTTCGCGAGCGCTGGGGCGGCGCCCATCGCCGCGAGCACGTCGAGGAGCCCGGTGCGGGTCGGGTTCACGCCGAGCCCGCGGACGGTCACCTGCGAGCCGGGCGTCGCCGCGGCGGCGCACAGGAAGAACGCCGCCGACGAGATGTCGCCCGGGACGTCGACGCGCCCGCCGCGCGGCCGGGACGGACCGACCGAGACCGTGAGCCCCTCCGTGCGCACCGGGACGCCCATCCCGCGGAGCATCCGCTCGGTGTGGTCGCGCGAGCGCTCCGGCTCGGTGACGGTGGTCTCGCCGTCGGCGAAGAGCCCGGCGAGGAGGCACGCGCTCTTCACCTGCGCGCTCGCGACCTCGAGCACGTGGTGCGCACCGCGCAGGGCGCCGCCGCGCACCACGACCGGCGGCAGCCGATCGCCGTCCCGCGCGGAGAGGTTCGCGCCCATTCGCCGCAGCGGCTCGATCACGCGCCGCACCGGGCGCCTTCGCAGCGACGCGTCGCCGGTGAGCACCGACAGGCCCGGGATGCCCGAGAGGACGCCGGTGAGCAGGCGCAGGCTCGTGCCGGAGTTCCCGCAGTCGATGACGTCGCCGGGCTCGCGCAGCGCCTCGGGCGGCACGACGAGGAGCTCGGCGCCGTCCGTGCGGACCGTCGCCCCGAGCGCCTCGACCGCCCGGCGCGTGGAGTGGACGTCCTCGGCGTCGAGCAGCCCGGTCACGCGCGTCTCGCCGGTCGAGAGCGCGCCGAAGAGCAGCGCGCGGTGCGAGATCGACTTGTCGCCGGGGACGGAGATCGCGCCGCGCAGCGGCCCGCGGCGGCGGCAGGAGAGGGGTCCGGAGGTGGCTGCGGTCACGAGAAGAGCTCCTCGCGGGCGGCGCGCGCCGCCTCGAGCGCGCTCCGCGCCGCGTCGGGCGAGTCGGCGATCGCGCCGAGGAGGCGCGCGAGGTGGGCCTCGAGCCGGCGCGCCGCCTCGGGCAGGTGGGCGTTGCGCCGGGAGACCTCGCCCTGGATGTCGAACGCGAAGGAGGCGAGGCGCGTCATGTCCTTCAGGCCGGGTCCGGCGAGGCGCCGCGCGAGCGGCCCCGCCTCCCTCGTCGCGGCGGCGAGCGCGGAGGCGACGAGGTACGGGAGGTGCGAGACCATCGCCACGGCGGCGTCGTGCTCGGCGGCGCGGCAGCGCACGACCGTGGCGCCGAGGGCGGCGTGGAGCGCCGCGACCACCTCGACCGCGCCCGGGTCGCCGTCGGTGCAGACCGCGACGGTGCCGCCCTTCCAGCGCTCGGCCGTGGCGGCGGCGTAGCCGCCGTGCCCCCCGAACATCGGGTGGGCCCCGACGAAGGAGACGCCGGCGCGGACCGCGCGCGCCGCCTCGCGGACGACCTGCTCCTTCGCGCCGCCGACGTCGGTGAGGACCGCGCCGTCCGGGAGGAGCCGCGACACGGGCGCCATGAGCGCCTCGATGTCCGCCACCGGCGTGCACAGCACCGCGACCGCGCACGCGCCGAGGGCCGGGCCGGGCGCGGCGAGGGCCTCGTCGACCACGCGATCGGCGAGCGCGCGCTCGCGGATCTCCTCGCGCGGCTCGATCGCGACGATCCGCACGGTGGGGTCGGCCGCCCGGAGCGCGCGCGCGAGCGACGCGCCCATGAGGCCGAGCCCGGCGACGGCGACGGTGCGGGGGAGCGCGATCGGGGCGCCGCCCGTCATGGCTTCACGTGCAGGTCGGGCCTGAGCCCCTGCGCCCCGCGCAGGTAGACGTGGCTGCGCGGTCCGTCCGAGTCCACGTGGAGGAGGACGCGGATGACGAGCGGCATCGACCCGGGCACCGGGATCTCGCGCGAGCAGATCATCGGCACCTCGGTCCAGCCGGCGACGCGCGCCGCACGGGCCGGGAAGTCCGCGTCGAGGTCGTGCGTCACGGTGAAGATGCCCCAGACGATGTCGTCCGGGCCGATCTCGTTCCGGCGCTCGATCTCGCGGCAGAGCTCGACCACGGCCTCCTCGATGGCCGGGACGGTGTTCGCCGCGACCTGGGTCGCACCGCGGATTCCACGCATGGGAGCCGGATACTAATGTCCCGGGCCGTCCCGGTCGAGCCCGACGACGCCCCTACCGGGCGTCCGCGCGGGCGGCGATCGCGTCCGCGAGCGCCGCGACCCGCCGCGCCTCCTCGACATGGAGCGCCTCGACGAGGCGGCCGTCGACGACGACCACTCCCTGCCCGGCGGCCTCGGCCGCCGCGTGCGCGGCGATGATCCGCCGCGCGGCTGCGAGCTCGGCCTCATCCGGCGCGAAGGCGCGGTTCGCGACGTCGATCGTCCGCGGGTGGACGAGGGTCTTGCCGTCGAAGCCGAGGTCCCGCCCCTGCCGGCAGGCCGCCTCGAACCCGGCGTCGTCGCCGAGGTCGAGGTGGACGCCGTCGAGGGCCGCGAGCCCGTGCGCGCGCGCGGCGAGGAGGACCGCACCGAGCGCGACGAGCACCTCGGCCCGCCCGGGGGTGTGGCGCGCGCGCAGGTCCTTCACGAGGTCGCTCGTGCCCATCACGAGACAGGCGAGGCGCGGGGTCGAAGCCGCGATCGCCGGCGCGGCGAGGACGCCGCGGGGCGTCTCGATCATGCACCAGAGCGCGAGCGCCGGAGCGGCCCCCGCGGCGTCGAGGGCACGCTCTGCCGCCCGCACCTCCTCCGCGCTCTCGACCTTCGGGAGGACGACCGCGTCGGCGCCGCTCCGGGCGGCGAGGGCGAGGTCGTCTGCGCCCCAGGGCGTCCCCGCCCCGTTCACCCGGACCGCGAGCTCGCGGAACCCGAACCCGCCTGCGCCGAGCGCCTCGCCCACCGCGCGCCGCGCCTCCGCCTTCGCAGAAGGGGCCACGGCGTCCTCGAGGTCCAGGATGAGGCCGTCCGCGGGCAGGCCCCGCGCCTTCTCGAGCGCACGGGCGTTCGAGCCGGGAACGTAGAGAACGGAGCGGCGCGGACGGACGTGCATGGCGACCTCGGCGCAGGAGCCTGCCAGAGGGGGGCGGGCGAGGAAAGCGCCGTTGCGGAGCAGGGGTCGGCGCCGGAAGCTCTATACGTGAGCGTCTCCGCGGTGGCCCTCGCCCTCCTGCTCGCCCAGGCGAGCCCCGACCCGTCGGCCGGCGGGACGGCGACGGCGACGCAAGCCGAGACCCGCGCCCCGCCCCGACGCGAGCGCGAGCGGCGCGATCGACCCCTCGGCCGCGGGCACCGCGGCGGGGGGGCGGGCCGGAGATCCCTCCGCGGCGACCACCGCGACGCGGGGGATGCCGCCCGAGCGCGCCGCGACGGTCGAGGGCGAGCTCCGGCGCGCCCGGGACGAGATCCAGGCGCTCCGCACCGAGCTCGACGGGCTCCGCAGCGCCCTCACCGAGGCGCAGGCGCAGTGGGGCGCGGAGGCGGCGCGGGCGACGGCGCTCGAGCAGCGGCTGGCCGACGTCGAGGCCGCCCGCGCGGCCGAGGCGCAGGCGCAGGGTCGCGCCACCGAGGAGGCGCAGGCCCGCACGCAGGAGCGGGCGCGCGACACCGCCGCCGCGGCGGAGGGGCTGCGCGCGGCGCAGGACTCGCTCGCGCGCGGCGACACCGGGAACGTGGACGCCGCGCTCGCCGCGCAGGCGGCCGCGCTCGAGCGCGCGCGCGCCGGCGCCCGGCAGCAGGGCGCCGCCCAGGAGGCGATCCGCACCGACGCGGCGGCGCGCTGGATCGCGGCCGCGCGCGCCGCGCTCGCGCGCGGGGACCTCGCCCAGGCGCGCGCCGCGCTCGCCCAGGCGCAGGCCCAGACGGCCGGGGCGGGCGCGCTCTCGGGGGAGCAGGCCGGCACGGGCTCGGGGGCGCCGGCGGCGGGGTATTAGCGTCGCGACTGCAGGCCCGGAGCGAGGGATCCGACGACCCCCTCCCGGGCAGCGCCCGCGGCGGTCCACGTCCGGCAGGCGGGGCCTCCGACGTCCAATCCTGTCCGCGTCGCGCGCCCCTGTCCACGACCCTCTCCACGGCTGGCGCCGGGGCGAGAGACCCGCCGACCACGTTCGCACACGGTAGACGGTGAACGCGTCAGCTCCGGGCTCGGGCGCGCTCGCCGGGGAGGGGGCGTCGTCCCGCTGCGGAGGGCCGGTCGCTGCGGACGGACCCGGTTCAGAGTACGGAGCCGGGGTGCACGGACCGTGTCACCGAGCGCCGCCGGTTCCAGTCGCCTGCTGCACCGCAACCGCCATCGGTCGCGTCCGCGCGCGAGGTGGCACGGGCGGACGTGCCCCGGCGTCTGCGTTTCTCCGCCCGGTCGTCATACGGCGCCCGGTCGCGACTGTAGGCCCGGAGCGAGGGATCCGACGACCCCCTCCCCGGGCAGCGCCCGCGGCGGTCCCGTCCGGCAGGCGGGGCCCTCCGACTCTTGATCCTGTCCGCGCGCGTCGCGCCCCCTCTCCCCGACCCTCTCCCCGGCTGGCGCCGGGGCGAGGGAGAACCACGTTCGCACACGGTAGACGGTGAACGCTCCAGCTCCGGGCTCGGGCGCGCTCGCCGGGGAGGGGGCGTCGTCCCGCTGCGGAGGGCCGGTCGCTGCGGACGGACCCGGTTCAGAGTACGGAGCCGGGGTGCACGGACCGTGTCACCGAGCGCCGCCGGTTCCAGTCGCCTGCTGCACCGCAACCGCCATCGGTCGCGCCCGCGCGCGAGGTGGCACGGGCGGACGTGCCCCGGCGTCTGCGTTTCTCCGCCCGGTCGTCATACGGCGCCCGGTCGCGACTGTAGGCCCGGAGCGAGGGATCCGACGACCCCCTCCCCGGGCAGCGCCCGCGGCGGTCCCGTCCGGCAGGCGGGGCCCTCCGACCCTTGATCCTGCCGCGCTCGTCGCGCCCCCTCTCCCCGACCCTCTCCCCGGCTGGCGCCGGGGCGAGGGAGAACCTGGAAGGCGGGGCCCTCCGACTCTTGATCCTGTCCCCGCGCGTCGCGCCCCTCTCCCCGACCCTCTCCCCGGCTGGCGCCGGGGCGAGGGAGAACCACGTTCGCACACGGTAGACGGTGAACGCTCCAGCTCCGGGCTCGGGCGCGCTCGCCGGGGAGGGGGCGTCGTCCCGCTGCGGAGGGCCGGTCGCTGCGGACGGACCCGGTTCAGAGTACGGAGCCGGGGTGCACGGACCGTGTCACCGAGCGCCACCGGTTCCAGTCGCCTGCTGCACCGCAACCGCCATCGGTCGCGCCCGCGCGCGAGGTGGCACGGGCGGACGTGCCCCGGCGTCTGCGTTTCTCCGCCCGGTCGTCATACGGCGCCCGGTCGCGACTGTAGGCCCGGAGCGAGGGATCCGACGACCCCCTCCCCGGGCAGCGCCCGCGGCGGTCCCGTTCGCTCAGTCTCCGCAGTTCGACTGGGACTTCGCTCACGTGAAGGACAGTCGAGGTCGAGGTCGAGGTCGAGGTCCAGGTCCACGTCCACGACCACGACCACGTCCACGTCCAGGTGAGGCCGACGGGTAGAGGCGCGGCCGTCACTTCCAGACGCGCCGGTCGTCGATCCGCTTCGCGCCGGCCGGGATCGCCCCCGGCGCGACGAGCCGCACCTCGGCCCGGACCTTCAGCTCCTCGCGGAGCGCCTCGCCGAGCCGCGCGCCGAGATCGCCGGAAGCGCCGGGCGCGGCCACCTCGGCGAGGATCTCGAGCTGATCCTGGTGGCCCTCGCGCGTCACGATCGCCTGGACGCGCGCGACCTCCGCGAACTTCTTGCCGACGGCCTCCACCTGCGCGCCGCGCACGAACATCCCCCTCACCTTCACCGCGTCGCCGACCCGACCGAGCAGCCCGGCGAGCTTCGGCGTGGTGCGCCCGCAGCGGCAGGGCACGTCGGGCGCGAGGGTCGCGATGTCGCCCGTCCCGAAGCGCAGGAGGGGGTAGGCCTCGTCGAAGATCGTCGCGACCACCTCGCCCGGCTGGCCGGGGGCGGCCGGCGCCCGCGTCTCGAGGTCGAGCACCTCGAGGATGCACTCGGGGTGGACGTGCCACCCGCCCTTCTCGACGCACTCGTAGGCGAGGCAGCCGAGGTCGGCGGTGCCGTAGCCCTGCAGCACGCGGACGCCGAAGCCCTCGAGCTCGGTCCGGAGCGACTCCGGCAGCATCTCGGCGATGACGAAGGCGACCTCGAACGAGAGCGGGGCGCCCGTCTCCTTCCCCTTCTGCAGGAGGGTGAGGAGGAAGCTCGGCGTCCCGATGTAGCCGGTCGCGCGGAGGTACGCGGCCACCTTCGCCTGCTGCTCGGTCTGGCCGACCCCGCCCGGGATGGTGACGCACCCGAGCGCGCGCGCGGCGTCGTCGAGCATGAAGCCGAGCGGGGTGAGGTGGTAGGAGGCGGAGACGAGCGCCACGTCGCCGGCGCGGAAGCCGGCCGCCGCGAGCCCGTGACGGAAGCGCCAGAAGTCCTCCGACCGGCCCTGCGGATCGTAGATCGGGCCGGGGGACATGAACATGCGGGCGAGCCGCTCGATGGGGACCCCCGCGAGCCCGCCGAAGGGCGGCTCCTCCGCCTGGAGCCGCGGCAGGTCGTCCTTGCGCGTCACCGGGAGGCGGACGAGGTCGTCGAGCCCGCGGACGGCGGCCGGGTCCACGCCCGCCTCGGCGAGCGCGCGGCGCACGCGGGGCGCGTGCTCGAAGGCGTGACGGACCGTGGCCGCGAGGCGCGCGCCGAGGTCGGCGCGGCGCTCGCCGGGGGAGAGCGTCTCGAGCTTCCGGTCGAGGAGGCCGCCGGGTCGGAGGTCGGGCATGGAGGCTCCTTGCAGCGGCCGCGCGGCGGGCCGGCGGGTGGTCTTCGCCCTACAGCCAGCGCTTGCGCCGCTTGTAGAACTTGAGGTTGCGGTAGCGGGTGGTGCCGCCGCCGCCGAGGTAGAACTCCTTCACGTCCTCGTTCGCGCGGAGCTTGTCCGGCTCGCCGTCGAGCACGATCCGGCCGTTCTCCATGATGTAGCCGTAGTCGGCGATCCCGAGCGCGAGGTTCGCGTTCTGCTCGACGAGCAGGAAGCTCGTCTTCTCCTCGCGGTTCACGCGCTGGATGATGCCGAAGATCTCGCGCACGAGCAGCGGCGCGAGGCCGAGCGACGGCTCGTCGAGCAGGATGAACTTCGGGCGCGCCATCAGCGCGCGGCTGATCGCGAGCATCTGCTGCTCGCCGCCGGAGAGGTAGCCGGCGAGCCGCTTCCGGCGCTCGCGCAGCCGCGGGAAGTACTCGAAGACCATCTCGCGATCGCGCCGCAGCCCGGCCCGGTCGTTCCGGATGTACCCGCCCATCGTGATGTTCTCGTCGACGGTCAGGTCCTCGAAGACGCGGCGGCCCTCCATCACCTGGAAGATGCCGTGGCGGACGATCTTCTCGGGCGGCAGCTTGTCGAGCCGCACGCCGTCGAGCTCGATCGAGCCGTCGGTGACCTCGCCCTCCTCCGCGTGGAGGAGGCCGGAGATCGCCTTCAGGGTGGTCGACTTCCCGGCGCCGTTCGAGCCGAGCAGCGCGACGATCTTCCCGTCCGGGACCTCGAGCGAGAGCCCCTTCAGGACGAGGATCACGTCGTCGTAGATGACCTCGACGTTCTTCAGGACGAGCATGGATCTCCCGGGCGTCGGGGGGAAAGGCAGCGGAGGCGGAGCGGCGGTGGCCGCCCCGCCTCCCGGAAACTCCTACAGACCGAGCCACTCCGGCTTGCGCGGCAGCTCGGTCTCGCCGAGGCGCACGAGCTTGCCACCCTGCACCTGGTACAGGATCGCCTTCGTGGTCGGGCGGTGGTCGTTCGCCGAGTAGGTGACGGGCGTCGAGAGGCCGCCGAGGTCGAAGTCCTTCAGCGTCTCGAGCGCGGCGCGGATGCCCGGGCCGTTCACCTGGCCGGCCTTGTCGGCGCGCTTCAGCGCCTCCGACCACACCATCACGTACGACCAGCCGCGGACGTAGTTCGTGTCGTGCGTGTCGTTCGGGTGGTTCTTCTGGTGGAACGCGACGACCTTCGCCATCCCGGGGACGTTCTCGCCGAACGGCGGGCACGGCATCGCGGCGACCACGCCCTCGGCGGCGTCCTTCGCGACGGCGAGGAGGAGCTCGCCCATGCCCCAGACGTTCGTGCCCCACTTCGTGGTGAGCCCGAGCTTCTTCGCGTCGCGCAGCACGGCCGAGAAGTTCGGCGTCGTCACCTGCGTGTAGCCGTAGTCCGCGCCCTTCTGCTTCATGTTGAGGAGCTGGCTCGTCGCGTCCTGGACGATGCCGGGGAGGATCTCCTCGTCGACGACGTCGATGCCGAGCTCCTTCGCGTAGCGGCGGCCGGCCTCGATGGGCGACTTGCCGTAGGCGTTGTCGCCGTAGAAGAAGGCGACGCGCGGGTTCCGGCTCTTGTCCTTCCAGTCCTTCTTCACCCAGCCCAGCCAGGCGCGGAGGGCGTCGGAGTAGGACGGGCCGACGAAGAAGTTGTACGGCGTCTTCGCCGGGTCGTTCAGGTGGGCGGAGAAGGAGGCGGAGAAGAAGGGCATCTTGTCCTTCGTCACCACGTCCTTCAGGGCCTCGGTGTCACCCGTGCCCCAGCCGTTGATCATGACGACCTGCTCGTCGTTCACGAGGCGCTTGTAGAGCGCCACGCCCTCCGGGACCTTGTACCCGTAGTCCGCGTCGATGAGCCGGATCTTCTTCCCGTTCACGGCGCCGTTCTCGTTCACCCAGGCGACCGCGTCCCGGACGCCCGTCGCGAAGGGCTTGCCGACGTCGGCGGTGATGCCGGTGATGTCGAAGATGCCGCCGACCTTGATCTCCTGCGCCTGCGCCGCCCCGGCGAGCGTCGCCGCCGCGACGAGCGCGATCGTCTTGATCATCCGCTTCATGCTTCCTCCGTTCGTTGCCGTGGTGCTGGGTTTCGGCTCCGCTTCGTCCGTCAGTGCGAGAAGGGGTAGAGCTTCCAGTAGGTCCTGATCGAGTGCCACCGCGCGGCCATGCCGTCCGGCTCGAACAGGAGGAAGAGCACGATCGCGAGCCCGAAGATCCCGGACTTGAGCGGCGCGAACAGGTCGACGAGCTTCGGGAAGGTGGTCGCGAGCTCGCCCGTCCCGCACGCGCAGCACCTCGGGGAGCAGCGTGATGAAGACCGCCCCGAAGATCGACCCGAGGATCGACCCGAGCCCGCCGATGATGATCATGCCGAGCTGGTCGATCGCGACCGTGATGGGGAAGTTCTCGGGGCTGATGATGCCCGCGTGGTAGGCGACGAGCGAGCCCGCGACCCCGACGTAGAAGGACGACACGCCGAAGGCGAGCAGCTTGTACTTGAAGACGTTCACCCCCATCACCTCGGCGGAGATGTCCTGGTCGCGGATCGCGACGAACGCCTTGCCCGGTCTTCGTGCGGAAGAGGTTCTTCGCGAACAGGAGCAGCAGCACCGTCATCGGGAGCATGAGGTAGAAGAGGCGCCGGTCGCCGTTCAGCTCGAAGCCGCCGAGCTTCGCCACCGGGACCGAGATGCCGTTCACGCCGCCCGTCACCCCGTCCCAGTGCGACGCGGTGAACTCGATGACGAAGTGCGCCGCGAGCGTCGCGACGGCGAGGTAGAGCCCCTTCAGCCGGAGCGACGGGACGCCGAAGACCATCCCGACGAGCGCGCTCATCAGGCCGGCGAGCGGGATCACGACGAGGAACGGCAGCTCGAGGCGCCCCGCGAAGAACGCGGTCGAGTACGCGCCGACCGCGAGGAACGCCGCGTTCCCGAGCGAGATCTGGCCGGTGAAGCCGGTGAGGATGTTGAGCCCCGTCGCGGCGATGACCGCGATGAGGATCCGGTTCAGCACGTCCATCCAGAAGTAGGACAGGAACGCGGGCGCGAGCGACAGCGCCAGCAGGAACAGGACGAGCAGCCCGCGGGCGAAGTTCGTCTCGAAGATCGCCATGTCCTCGCGGTACGTCTCGCGGAAATCGCCGCAGCGCATCGTCTCTCCTGTCAGTGCAGCTCGGGCCGGATGGTCATGGCTAGACCCGCTCGATCTTGACCTTGCCGAAGAGGCCGTACGGCTTCACGGCGAGGATCGCGACGAGCGCGATGAACGGAGCGACCTCCTTCACGCCGCCGCCGAAGACGGGGTCGAGGTACCCGCCGGCGAGGTTCTCGAGGATGCCCATGACGAGACCGCCGACGATCGCCCCGAGCACCGAGTCGAGGCCGCCGAGGATCACGACGGGGATGACCTTCAGGCCGAACAGGGCGAAGGCGCCGTCGACGCCGCCGCGGATGCCGCCGAGCAGCACGCCGCCGATCGCCGAGACCACCGCGGCGATCGACCAGGCGAGCGCGAAGATGTGCTGCACCGAGACGCCCATCGAGAGCGCCACCTGCTGCGAGAAGGCGGTGGCGCGCATCGCGATCCCGGCGCGGGTGAACTTGAAGAACGCCGAGAACAGGACGAGCAGCACCGCCACGCTCGCCATGCTGTAGAGGTAGCCCTGCGAGACCGGGAGCGGGCCGATCATCACCGGCGCGGACGGGAACACCTGGGGGTACGCGATCGTCTCCGTGCCCCAGATGCCCTGCACGATCGCCTTCACGATCGAGGCGAGGCCGAGCGTCAGCATGATGACCGAGATCACCGGCTCGCCGATCATCGGGCGCAGCAGGAGCCGCTCCATCAGGACGCCGAGCACCGCGAAGAACGCGAGCGTCACGGCGAACGCCGCCCACAGCGGGAGCTGGTAGCGGGCGACGATGGTGACGCAGACGTACGCGCCGAGCATGAGGAACTCGCCCTGCGCGAAGTTCAGGATCGAGGAGGACTTGTAGATGATGACGAAGCCGAGCGCGACGAGGGCGTAGATCGAGCCGATCACGAGCCCGTTCAGCGTCAGCTGGAGCAGGAATTCCACACTAGGCCGCCCTCCCGTGCTCGAGCCTGCGCACGAGCAACGTGGTCCGGATCCGCGACGTCTTCGCCGTCCTGGAAGCGGATCGTGGTGTCGATCGGGACCTCGTGCGCGTCGCCGTACAGCGCGCTGATGACTTCCTTGTAGCGCTCCTCCACGAACACCCGGCGCACCTTGCGCGTGCGGGTCAGCTCCTCGTCGTCCGCGTCGAGCTCCTTGTAGAGGAGGACGAACTTCTCGATGCGCGCCGCCTCGGGGAGCGTCTCGTTCACCTCGTCGACCGCCTGCTGCACGAGGTCGTAGACCTCCTTCTTCGCGGAGAGGTCGGTGTAGGTCGTGTAGGAGAGCTTGTTCTTCTCGGCCCACTTCCCCACGACGCCCATGTCGATGCAGAGCATCGCGGTGAGGAACGGGCGGTCCTTCCCGACCACCACCGCCTCCTTCACGTACGGGGAGAACTTGAGCCGGTTCTCGACGAACTGCGGCGAGAACTGGGTCCCGTCCGCGAGCTTCATCACGTCCTTCAACCGGTCGATCACGACGAGGTGGCCGGTGTCGGTGAGGTAGCCCGCGTCGCCCGAGTGCAGCCAACCCTCCTTGAGGGTCGCCGCGGTGGCCTCGTCGTTCTTGTAGTAGCCGGAGAACACCGACGCGCTGCGGGAGAGGATCTCGCCGTTCTCCGCGATCTTGACGTCGGTGCCGGGGATCGGCACGCCGACCGTGTGGAACGCGATGTCCGTCTCGCGGTGGATGCAGCTGATCCCGGCGATCTCGGTCTGCCCGTAGATCTGGCGGAGCGGCACGCCGAGGGCGTGGAAGAAGCGGAACACGTCCGGGCCGAGCGCGGCGCCGCCGGTGGAGGCGCTGCGCAGGTTCGTCATGCCGAGCCGGTCCTTCAGGGCGCGGAAGAGGAGCCAGTCCGCGAAGAACCAGCGCGACGCGCAGGCCGAACGGCACCGGCTTCTTCTCGAAGCGCAGGTCGGCGACCTTCTTGCCGACCGGCATGCAGCGCTCGAACATGAAGCGCTTGAACGGGGTCGTGTCCATGATCTTCACCTGGACGGTGGAGACCATGCTCTCCCAGACGCGCGGCGGCGCGAACATGACGTCCGGCCCGATCTCCCGGATGTTCTCGGTGACCGTGTCCGGCTCCTCCGGGAAGTTCACGGTGAAGCCGCGCGCGAGCGACGCCGACAGGCTCATCATCTGCTCGCCGATCCAGGCGAGGGGGAGGAAGCTCACGAACTCGTCGTCGGGCCGCTTCGGGTCCACCTCGTCGAGCGACAGCGACATCGAGAGGAGGTTCCGGAAGGTGAGCATCGCTCCCTTCGGGTTCCCGGTCGTGCCGGACGTGTAGCAGATGATCGCCACGTCCTCGGGCGAGGTCCGGCGCACGTTCTCCTCGAACAGGGTCGGCTGCTCCTTCGCGAGCGCGCGGCCCTTCTCCTCGACCGCCTCGAACGGCAGCAGCGCCGGGTGCTCGTACTTCCGGAGCCCGCGCGGGTCCGTGTAGATCGACGTGGCGGACCTTCGGGAGCTTGTCGAGCATGTCGAGGATCTTGTCGACCTGCTCCTGGTCCTCCGCGACGATGATCGACGCGTCGCAGTGGTCGATGACGAACGCGACCTCGGTGAGGTTCGAGTCCTGGTAGAGGCCGACCGACGCGCCGCCCGCCGCCTGCGCCGCGATCTCGCTCCAGACCCACTCCGGCCGGTTGTCGCCGATGATGGCGACCTTGTCGCCCGGCTTCACCCCGAGCGCGACGAGGCCGAGCGAGAAGTCCCGCACGTGGGCGTGGTACTCGCGCCAGCGTGTAGGACTGCCAGATCCCGAACTCCTTCTCGCGCATCGCGACGCCGTCCGCGATCGTCCGCTGGTTGCGGACGAGCAGCTTCGGGAACGTGTCGTCGCCTCCCAGCGCCTCCAGCCCGCGCGCGCTCATCCGTCCACCTCCACTTCGTGCTGCTCACCGAGGTAGGCGTCCTGCACCTCGCGGTTCTGCTGGATCTCGTCGGGCGACCCCACCGCGATCCGCTCGCCGAAGTTGAGCACGGTGACCTTGTTCGAGAGCTGCATCACGACGCCCATGTCGTGCTCGATCATCACCGTCGTCGTCCCGCGCTCCTCGTGGATCTCGAGGACGAAGCGCGCCATGTCCTCCTTCTCCTCGGCGTTCATGCCCGCCATCGGCTCGTCGAGGAGGAGCAGCTTCGGCTCGAGCGCGAGCGCGCGCGCGAGCTCGACGCGCTTCTGGAGCCCGTAGGCGAGGGTGCCGACCACCTTCTTGCGGATGTGCTGGATCTCGAGGAAGTCGATCGACGTCCTCGACCATCTCGCGGTGCGCGATCTCCTCGCGCTGGCCGGGGCCGAAGTAGACGGCGCCGCCGAGCACGCCGACCTTCTGGTGCAGGTGGCGGCCGATGAGGAGGTTGTCGAGGACCGTCATCCCGCGGAACAGGGCGATGTTCTGGAACGTGCGCGCGATGCCGAGCCCGGTCCGCTCCGATGGCCCGAGGCGCGAGATGTCCCGCCCATCGAACGTCACGCTCCCGCGCTGCGGGCGGTAGACGCCGGAGATGCAGTTGAGGAGGCTGGTCTTGCCGGCGCCGTTCGGGCCGACGATCGCGTGGATCGTTCCCGGATCGACGGCAAGGGTCACGTCGGAGAGCGCGTTGACCCCGCGAAAGCTGAGGATGATCCCGGTCGCTTCGAGCAGTGCCACATGACCTCGCAACTGGTTGGTGCGCGGAATCGTCGCAAAGAACTGCGTCGCCCTCAAGCCCTCGCGCAGAAATTTCTGCGCGGCGAGTCCGCGACATCACGCCTTACCCCATTGGGGTCGCTGACGGTCTGGTTAGTGGCACGAAATGCAACCTATTTGGCCTCCCATGCCCCGGCGGAGCGGATCCGGACGGCCGCGCTACCCGGGGGGCCAGCCGAAGACCCGTCCCCCCATCACGTGCACGTGGACGTGGAAGACGAGCTGGTGCGCGTCGCGGTTCACGTTCACGGTCGCTCGCCAGCCCTGATCGGCGACGCCGCGCTCCCTCGCGAGCCTCGCCGCGACCCGGAGCAGCTTCCCCGCGAGCGCGTCGTCCTCGGGGGCGAGGTCGTTCAGCGTCGCGACGTGCTTCCTCGGGACGACGAGCAGGTGCACCGGCGCCTGCGGGTCGATGTCCTCGAACGCGACCACGTCGCCGTCCTGGTGGACGATCTTCGCGGGGATCTTCCCCTCCACGATCTTGCAGAACAGGCAGTCCGACATCCTCGTCCTCCCCGGCGAGGCGTGCGCCCCGCCTTCGCTAGAAGAGCCGCCTCGAGTCGAGCAGGATCGTGACCGGACCGTCGTTCACGAGCTCGACCTCCATCGTCGCGCGGAAGACGCCGGTCGCCACCGGCAGCCCCTTCTCGCGCAGGATCGCGCAGAACCGCTCGTAGAGGGCGTTCGCGAGCTCCGGCGCCGCGGCGTCGACGAAGCTCGGGCGGTTCCCCTTGCGGGCGTCGCCGAACAGCGTGAACTGCGAGACGACGAGCACCCCGCCGCCCACCTCGGCGAGCGCGCGGTTCATCTTCCCCTCCGGGTCCTCGAAGACACGCAGCGCCGCGACCTTGTCGGCGAGGAGCCGCGCGTCGTCCTCCGCGTCGTCGCGTCCGACGCCGAGCAGCACGGCGAAGCCGGCCCCGACCGCGCCGGTCGCCCGGCCGTCCACCCGCACCTCCGCCCGGGAGACCCGCTGCACCACGGCGCGCACGTGCCTCTCATGGCACGCGGCGCCCATCGCTTCAACGATCGCGTCGCGGCCCTCGCGGGACCGCGACCGAAGCGGTCGTGACACGCGTGCGCCCGTTTGCTAGAGGCCGTGGGTGCTGCTCCTCCGGGACGCTCGCCGCTCCGATCTGCCGAGCCTCGCGCGGCTCGCGAAGGCGCTCGACACGGTGAACCTCCCCCACGATCCGCGGGCGCTCGCGGAGATCGTCCTCCGCTCGACGAGGAGCTTCTCCGGGAAGATCCGCGACCCGCTCCGCCGCCAGTACGTGTTCGTCGCCGAGGCGCGCGGCCGGGTGGTCGGCACCTCGACGATCATCGCCCAGCACGGCACGCGCGAGTCGCCCTGCACCTTCTTCGACGTGTCGGAGCGGGAGCACTACTCCTCGACGCTCGACCGGCACTTCCGTCACCCGGTGCTCTCGATCGGCTACCACTTCGACGGGCCGACCGAGATCGGCGGGCTCGTCGTGGAGCGGGCCGCGCGCGGCGGCCCCGACCACCCCGGCAAGCAGCTCGCCCTCGTCCGGTTCCTCTTCATGGCCGCGCACCGCGAGCGGTTCCGCGCGACGGTGCTCGCGGAGCTCATGCCGCCGCTCACCCGCGACGGCCGGAGCCGCTTCTGGGAGGCGTTCGGGCGGCGCTTCACCGGGCTCGACTACCGGGCCGCCGACCGGCTGTCGCGCGAGAACAAGGAGTTCATCCAGCAGCTCTTTCCGCCGGTCGACGTCTACGCGACGCTCTTCCCGGCCGGGGTCCGCCGCCACCTCGGCGAGGTCGGGCCGGCGACCGAGCCGGTGCGGCGGCTCCTCGAGCGGATCGGGTTCCGGTACGTCTCGCGCGTCGACCCGTTCGACGGCGGACCGCACTGGGAGGCGCGCCTCGAGGAGGTGTCGCTCGTGCGCGACCACCGCACGGCGCGGCTCTCGAAGGTCCCGCTCGCCGGCGAGGGGGCCGAGGCGCTCGTCGCGGTCGAGCCCCGCGAAGGGCCCGACCGGTTCCGGGCGGTCCGCTGCCCGGTCCACCGCGCGGTCGACGGCGTCCGGATTCCGGCCGCGGCGCGCCGGCTGCTCGGAGCAGACCCGGGCGCGCGGGTCCACGTCGTGCCGTTCTGAGGGATCACAACGCGGACTTGAACTTGGACGTGGACTTGGACTTGGTCTTCGTCTTCGACTTGGACTTCGTCCTGGACCTCGACTTCGACGGATCCAGGCAAGGTCGACGTCCAGGTCGAGGTCCAGGTCCAGGTCCACGACCACGTCCACGTGACGACCACGACCACGTCCCGCGTCGCGCTCAGATCCTCACCAGCGTCGCGACCCACGCCCGGGCGCCGCCCGGATGGAGCCGGCTCTCGAACCTTCCGGCGCGGATCCTCGTGATCGCGAACATCGAGCGGAACGCGTCGCCGAGCTCGTACTGCGCGATCCGCCGCGGCCCGGGGCCGGGCGGCTCCTCGTCGGAGAAGCAGAGGAGGTGCAGCGTCCCGCCCGGCGAGAGCACCTCGCACAACGACTCGGCGTAGGGCCTGCGCTGCGCGGGGTCGAAGGTGTGGAAGAGCCCGCAGTCCACCGCCGTCTCGAACCTCCGCCGGAGCCGCGCGAGGTCGAGCGCGTCGGCGACGAGGAACGCCGCGTCGAGCCTGCGGGCAGCCGCCTTCGCGCGGGCCCGCTCGATCGCGGTCGGCGCGCCGTCGATCCCGAGCACCCGGCGTCCGCGCGCAGCGAGGTCGAGCGCGTTCTCGCCGGTCCCGCACCCGAGGTCGAGCACGTCGCCCACGATCTCGCCGTCGTCGGCGAGCGCCACGATCTCCGGCTGGGCGCGGCCGAGCTCCCACGGCGGGTCGCCCTCCCGGTAGAGCTGCTCGAAGTCGATGCGCGGCCGGTCGGGCATGCCCCTCTCTGCCCCGATCCGCGCGCGCCCGCAACCCGCGCCACCGAGCGGCCGCCCGCCCGCTCGGCTTCCGGGGCGGGTTGGCCGGCGGCGGCGGCCGGTGCTAGGGTCCGCGCCGATGTTCGCTCGACCCACCGGTCTCATGTTGCCGGGCTTCAGGGAGTCGGGGACCGGCGAGCGGTTCCCCGCCCTTCTCTGGGCGCTCCTCCACGTCCCGCTCTTCCTCGCGCTCTTCGCGCCGGGGATCCAGGCCGCGATCCGCGCGACGCCCGAGGCGTACCGCCTCTGGCTCTGGCCGACGTTCCTGCCGCAGGCGACGTTCCTCGCCCTCGTCGCCTGGCTGCTCGCCCTGCCGCTCTCCCTCTCGACCCGCGCCTACCGGTTCGCGGCGCCCGCCGCGGCGGCGCTCGTCACCGGCGGGGTGGCGCTCGACGCCCGCATCTACGACTCGGTCGGCTTCCACCTGAACGGGTTCTTCTTCCGCGTCCTCCTGCAGCCGAACGCGCTCACCGAGGCGGGCGTGCCGCTGCGGGACGTGCTCTTCTTCCTCGCCGGAGCGGCGGCGTTCGCCGCCGTCGACGTCGTGCTCGGCGCGTGGTTCGTGCGGCGCTTCGCGACCGGGCGGCGCGCCTGGAGACTCGCCCTCGCCCTCGCCCTCGCCTCCACCGCCGAGCGCGTCTACGGCGCGACGCTCGTCCACTTCGCCGGCCCGGCGATCTTCGCGGCGTCGACGGTCCTGCCGCTCCAGCCACCCATCCGGATGGGCACCCTCGCGCGCAAGGTGTTCGGCAAGCGCGAGGGCGCGGACCCGTTCGCGGGGACCTCCGCGTCGAAGCGGCTTCCGGCCGGGGTCGCCCCGGACGCGATCAAGCTCGAGCGGACCCCGGACGTGCTCCTCATCGCAGCCGAGAGCCTCCCGGTCGGCCACCTCACCGCCGAGACGATGCCGCGGCTCTGGCAGCGCGCGCAGCAGGGGGCCTTCTTCGAGCGCCACTACGCCGGCGCAAGCTCCACGAACTACACCCTCTTCACCCTCATGTACGGCCTCCAGGCTCAGAAGCTCGAGGCGACGGTGGGCGCCGGCCGCCGGCCCATCCTCTTCCCCGCGCTCGCGGCGAACGGGTACCAGACGAAGGTGCTCGCCGCGTCCTGCGTGGACTGGATGGACCTCAAGGACACGGTGTTCGGTGGCGTCGCAGCCGACGACCTCAAGACCTGGTGCGACGACGTGCAGCCTCGGGATCGCGACGAGACGATGATCACGGCGGCGCGCGCGTTCGCGGCGAAGTCCGACCCCGCGCGCCCGCTGTTCCTGTTCATGTTCTTCTTCGGGACCCACTTCAACTACTTCCACGACGCGCAGGACGCGGTCCACCTCCCGGAGTGGGACGGGGCCGACGCGCTCAAGGCGACCCGCGCCGGGGGCGAGGTCATCCAGAACCGCGCCCGGAACGCGGCCCACAAGCTCGACCGCATCCTGGACGGCTTCCTCTCCGACTTCGAGCGCGCCCGCGGGCGCGCGCCGCTCGTCGTGTTCACGGGCGACCACGGCGAGGAGTTCCGGCAGAAGGGGCACATCGGGCACGGCTCGGCGGTCACGAGCGAGCAGATCCACGTTCCCGCGGTCTGGATGGGGCCGGGCGTACCGAAGGGCCGCTTCGACGCGCCGACGAGTCATGCCGACGTCGTGCCGACGCTGCTCGCGCTGCTCGGCGACCACCACCCGCCTTCGCTCTACGCCGACGGTCAGTCGATGTTCGGCGCCCCCGCCGACCGCTTCGTCACCTCGACGGTCGGGTGGGAGCCCCAGTACGCGGTGATCGGGAAGGACCTCAAGGTCACCATGTACGCGGGGCTCGGGACCGCGGCGATCACCGACCCGGAGGACCGGCCGCTCCCCGACGGGCCGGCGCGGATGGCGCGGAGCGCCGGGAGGATCATGCGCGCGCTGCGCGGCGAGGCGCAGGAGCCGGTGCAGGCGCAGGCGCAGGCCGCGGCGGTCGAGACGAAGCAGTAGCGATCGTGGACGTGGACCTGGACGTGGACGTGGACTTCGACCTAGACCTCGACCTCGTCTTGGTCTTGGTCTTGGTCTGAGGTCCTAAGTCGAAGTCGAAGTCGAGGTTCGGGTCGAAGTCGAAGTCGAGGACCACGTCCAAGGCCACGTCCAAGGCCACGTCCACGTCGGCACGTCGTCGACGCTGCGGCTACCCGGCTACCCCGCGACGAGGACGGTGCCGGCGCTGCCGGGATCGAGCACCGCGCGGACGAGGTCGCCCTCGCCGAGCTTCCCGACGATGACGACCGACTTCGCCCCTCCGGCGAGGACCTCGAACGACTCCTCGAGCTTCGGGATCATCCCCCCCGAGATCGTGCCGTCCTTCACCATCGCCTCGAACTCGGGCCGGGTGATGCGCGGGATGCGGCTCGCCGGGTCCTTCAGGTCGCGCAGCACGCCCGGCGTCGAGGTGACGAGGACGAGCGCGTCCGCGCCGAGCGCCCCGGCGAGCTGGCTCGCGACGGTGTCGCCGTTGATGTTGAGCGCCTGCCCGGCGCTGTCGCAGCCGAGGCACGCGAGGACGGGGACGTAGCGGCGTGCGAACAGGTCGCCGAGGAGCGTCAGGTTGAACCCGACGACGTCGCCGACGAGGCCGAGGTCCACCGGGTCGGGGCCGGCGCCCTGCATGACGCGAGGGCTCCGGCGCGTCGCCTGCACGACGTGGCCGCTCGCGCCGTGGAGGCCGACGGGCATGACCCCGTGCGCGAGCAGGCGCGCGCACAGGTCCACGTTGAGCTGCCCGGCGACGACGTACTTCATCACCTCGAGCGTCGCCGGATCGGTGAAGCGGCGGCCCGCCACCATGCGGGTCTCGAGGCCGAGCCGCTGCTGCAGCGCCGTCGCCTGCGGCCCGCCGCCGTGCACGATCGCGACGCGGTGCGAGCCGTCGACGAGCGCGCGCAGGTCCTTCGCGATGACGGCGAGGTCGGGCGAGTGGACGAGCTCGCCGCCGAGCTTCAAGACGATGGTCTTCATGGTGGCCATGGGCCCGGGTCCGCGAGCGAGGCCATCTCGTCGAGGCCGAGCATGAGGTTCATGTCCTGGATCGCCTGCCCGGCGCCGCCCTTCACGAGGTTGTCGGTCGCGGCGACGAGCGTGACGGTGCGGCGGCCGGCGCGCGCGGGGCCGGCGACGACGCCGACCTCGGCGAAGTTCGAGCCGGAGACGGCCGCGACCTCCGGCAGCCTGCGCCGGGGGACGCGCACGAACGGCTCGCCCGCGTAGGCGTCGCGGTAGAGCGCGTCGAGCCGCTCCTGCGTGAACGCCTCGGGCAGCTCGACGAACGCGGTCGCGAGGATCCCGCGGCCGAGCGGAGCGGACACCGGCACGAACCGGAGCGCGAGGTCGCGCGCGCCCGCCGCCGCGAGGGTCTGCTCGATCTCCGGCACGTGCTGGTGCTCGAGCGGCTTGTACGTCCTCAAGTTTCCGGCACGGACCGGGTGATGCGTCCCGGCGGAGGGCGCCGCCCCCGAGCCGGACGACCCGGTGATCCCCTGGACGTGGACGATCCCCTCGAGGAGCCCGGCCCGGGCGAGCGGGAGGAGCGCGAGCTCGATCGTCGTCGCGAAGCAGCCGGGCGCGGCGACGAGCCGCGCGCCGCGGATCGCGCCGCGGTTCTGCTCGGGGAGGCCGTAGGTGAACGCGGGGAGCAGCTCCGGGCAGGGGTGGACGTGCCCGTAGAAGCGCGCGTACGCGGCCGGGTCCTTCAGCCGGAAGTCGCCGCTCATGTCGACGACCTTCAGGCCGGGCACCGCGGCGAGCTCCGGCACCTTCGTCGCCGACACACCGTGCGGCAGCCCGAGCAGGACGACGTCCACGCCGCGCGCGGCCTCGACCGGCGCGAGCGCCTCGAACACGAGGTCGGTCCGCCCCTCGAGGGCGGGGTCCGCGGCCGAGAGGGGCTCGCCGACGAGATCGATCGACGCGACCCGGACGAGCTCGACGTCGGGGTGGATGAGCAGGCGGCGGACGAGCTCGGCGCCGCCGTACCCGGAGCCGCCGATCACGGCCGCGCGGTGGCGCTTGCCCGAGCCCATGCGCCGCCCTTATACCGGGACCGCCCCCGCCCTGCCAGCGCGTGGGCTGCTCGAGGACCGCATGCCGACGCCGATCGACGACGCCCTCGCCTGGCTCGCCTCGCAGCGCCCCGCCCTCGAGGACCTGCTCCGCGCGCTCGTCCTCGAGAGCTCGTTCACGCTCGACGCGGCGGGCGTCGCCGCCGCCGTGGCGCGGCTCGAGGACGCGCTCGCGCGCCTCGACGTCGCGCCGGGACCGCTCACGCTCGAGCGGACCGGGAGCGCGCGCTTCGGCCCGCACCTCGTGCTCCGGGGCCACGTCGCCGGGCCGCCCGTGCTGCTCGTCGGCCACTCGGACACGGTCTTCCCGCGCGCGACCTTCGAGGGGTTCCGCGTCGACGGGGATCGCGCCTTCGGCCCGGGCGTGTTCGACATGAAGGGCGGGCTCGCGGTGATGGCCTTCGGCCTCGCCGCCGCCGCGCGTGCGGGGCTCCTCTCCCGCGTCCCGGTCGCCGTCCTCGTGGTGTCGGACGAGGAGGTGGGCTCGCCGGACTCGCAGCCGCTCCTGCGCGAGCACGCCCGCGGGGCGAGCTGCGCCCTCGTGTTCGAGTCGGGCCGCCCAGGCGACCTCGTCGTCACGCAGCGGAAGGGGGTCGCCTCGCTTCGCGCCGAGGCGCGGGGGATCGCGGCCCACGCCGGGAACGAGCCGGAGCGAGGGCGAAGCGCGATCTGGGCGCTCGCGCGGCTCGTCGAGCGCGCGCAGCTCCTCTCCGATCCGGCGCGCGGCGTGTCCGTGAACGTCGGGACGTTCCGCGGCGGCACGTCGCGGAACACCGTGCCGGAGCGCGCGGAGTGCGAGCTCGACCTCCGCTATCGCACCGCCGAGGACGCCCGCGCGCTCGAGGCCGCGCTCGAGGCCGCCGCCCGCGACGCCGCGCTGCCCGGCACCTCCATCACGCTCTCCCGCGTCGCGGCGCGCCTCCCGCTCGAGCGGACCGCGGCCTCCGCCGCGCTCGCGGCCGAGTACGGCGCCTGCCAGCGCGAGAGCGGGCTCGGCGCAGGCGAGGCGCCGCTCGCCGGCGGCGGCTCCGACGCGTGCACGACGGCGGAGGTCGGGGTGCCGTCGATCGACGGGCTCGGACCGCGCGGCGCGGGCTACCACACCCCCGCCGAGGAGGTGGACCTCACCTCGCTCGTGCCGAAGGCGCAGGCGCTCGTCCGGTTCCTCGCCGGCCGCGCGCGCTGAGCGACGGGCGCTCACCGCGTCGCTCGCCGGGGCGCGTGACCTCGCGCGCGCGGACCGCCGCCGGCAGCGCGAAGGCGCTCTCGGCCGCCCGGACGCGCTCGCGCTCGAGCTCCTCCCGGTGCCCGCGGGCGCGCTCCTCGAGCCGGTCGAAGTCGAACGCCCGCAGGGTGGGACTGCGGCGAGAGAGCTTTCCGAGCAGGCTCCACAGCCCGCGCCGCGCGTCGGTGCCCGCCATGAGCGCCTCGAGCTCCCAGACCCTCGAGAGCTCGGAGTAGCCGAGCACACGGCCGTTCGGCTTCAGCCGTCCCGCGAGCTCGCCGAGCACCGCCGCCGCCTCCTTCAGCAGGCTCGGACCGGAGCCGATCGCGCGGGCGACGTCCTCGAGCCTCGCGCGATCCTCCTCGAGCTCGGGGACGAGCCGACCGAGGAACACGGCGAGCGGCGTGCCGTGGTTCTCCCCGAGACAGCGGCGGGCGAGCCGCAGGCCGGCGTGCGAGAGGGCGAGGTGGTCTTGCAGGTAGATCGCGAGGAGGTCCATGGAGGACATGATGCGACCGCAACCAGACGTGGTCGTGGACGTGGTCGTGGTCGTGGTCGTGACGGCGGTCAATCGCGTCCACGACCAGCGTCCACGTCCACGTCCACGTCCACGTCCACGTCCACGTCCAAGTCCAAGTCCAAGTTGCTCGCCGGGCCGGCGATTCACTCCACCCGCCCGCTCCCCCAGCACGCGAGGATCCGCGCGCCCGCCGCGTCGCGCGACACACGATCGCCTGCCGTGA
Organism: uncultured delta proteobacterium; assembly: GCA_963736795.1. Taxonomy (GTDB): domain Bacteria; phylum Myxococcota; class Myxococcia; order Myxococcales; family Anaeromyxobacteraceae; genus Anaeromyxobacter. Next base: position 1,059,037 of record CAVTRF010000016.1, read on the forward strand.
CCCGAGCGATCGTGAAGCGCGGCCCGCGTGCAGGCAGCTCGCCGAAGGACGGATCGACCGGGATCCAGGCGTCTCCCGCGCGGACCTCCGCCCACTCGTGCCAGACGAACCCGCCTCCGTCCCACGCGACCCCGATGGCAGCCCGCCCCTCGAGGCCGCGCGCGCGGGCTGCGGCGAGCCAGGCTTCCGTCTTCTCGCGACAGCTCGCTCCCGCCGCGCGGGGTGGCGGGAGCGCGCCTGCGTCCGCGCCTCGCCGGCGGCGCGTCGAGCCGCGCACCGCAGAAGGCGCCCGCGTCGCGGGGATCGGCCGGTCCCGGGACGCGCGTGCCTGCGAGGCGGGGCGCGCGCGCGGGGACGAGGGCGGCGGCATCCCGCACGTAGCGGAACCGGGCGGCGACGGTCACCTCGCGCGGGAAGCCGTCGGCGTCCCGGACGATGCGCACCGGGACCCCGCCGACGTCCGCCGCGACGGCGGGCCCCTCCCGCCGCCCGCAGGCGCGGCGGGGCGCAGGACGCTCCTCCTCGAAGAAGGTGAGGCAGCGCTCCTCGCTCCCGGCCTCCGCGGCGAGCACCAGCTCGACGAGCGCGGCGGGGACGGCGCCGCCGATCCCCTCCCGCTCGCCACCCGCGTCGCCGCGGGTGAAGCGCAGCGGCCCCCCGCGGAAGCGGCCGTCCCGGTCGACCTCGACCTCGGCGTGCGCGGCGAGGACCGCCCCGCCCGCCTCGGCCGGGAGCCGGAGGCGCGAGATCGACTCCACCGCGCAGACCTCGGAAGCGCAGCGGATCCGGAGCTCGGCGGTCCCCACCACCTCGCCCCCGAGCTCCGCGCGGTACCGCGCCGTGCCGGAGGGGAGCGCGGCGAGCGCGAGCGCTGCGACGAGCGCGATCACTGCGCCTCCGGGCGGCGACGTGCAGCGCGGCGGCGCCAGGCCCACCCGGCCGCCGCGGCGAGCGCCGCTGCGCGCGAGCGCCAGCGAGGCGAGGCGCGTGTAGCGCTGCACGAGCGCCACGAGCTCGTCGACGTTGTGCGCGGCGAACGCGCCCGCGGCGAGGAGCGCCGCGTTCCAGAGCGCGGCGGAGAGCCCCCCGAGCAGCAGGACCTTCCGGAGCGGAATGCCGGCGGCGCCGGAGGCGAGGAACACGAACGCGCGGAGGCCCGGGACGAAGCGGTTCGTGACGAGCAGGAGGCCGCCGAAGCGGCGGTAGCTCGCCTCGAAGCGCGCGATGCGCTCCTCGCTGAGCGCCGACCGCCGCGCCGCGCGGCGATCGAGGCGCCGCCCGAGCGCGGCGCCGATCCGGTAGTCGAGCCAGGCACCCGCCACGCTCCCCGCGGTGACCGAGACGAACGTCCCGGCCCACGAGAGCTGCCCCTGGACGGCGTACCACGCGCCCATCGCGACGAGCAGGTCGCCGGGGAACGGCGGGAAGACGTGCTCGGCGAACGCGGCGAGGAACAGGACCGCCGGCGCGAGGCCGCCCGTGTGCGCGACGACGTCGCCGAGCATCTCGGCGATGCGCTCGAGGGAGGTCACCTGGCCGGCATGTTACCGCGCCGGCGGCGGGGCGCTCGCCCCGCCGCCGCACGGTCGCCGGTCAGGGGACCGTGCCATGGGTGCGCCGCCCGCGGAGCGCGCTCACGATGTAGAGCGCGAGGGCGACGACGAGCAGCACGTGAATGGCGGCTGCGGTGACCTTGAACGCGAGCAGCACGATCCAGGCGAGCAGCATGATCGAAGCGAGCAGCCAGAGCATGGGTCACCTCCTCCTAGGGAAGTTCGGGACGGGCGTGCCGGCGTGCACGGCGCCGCCGGGCGCCCGCATCCTCGCGTGCTATGTTGGCGCGCCGTGAACCACCGCCGCATCGCCGCGCTGACGATCGCCCTCGCGCTCCTGTGGCTGGCGGCCGGCTACCTGAACGTCGCGCGCGGCGCGGCGCACGCGGGCGCCGGCTACCGGCTCTGGGCGTTCGAGCACCACTGCTACTCGGACGTGATCGCGCTCCACGGCGACCGGTACCTCGGCGGCGGCCGGCCGACGCCGTACCTCGAGGACCGCATCGAGTACCCGGTCCTCCTCGGCCTCGCGCTGTGGCTGCCGTCCTTCGCTCCCGGCGGGCCCTCGAGCGCGCTCGCCCACTTCACGTGGACCTACCTCTTCCTCGCGCTGTGCCTCGGGGGGGCGCTCGTCGCGCTCTGGCGTACGCCCGGGGCCGCGCCGTGGTGGCTCGGCGCGACGCCCGCCCTCGTCTACTACGCCGGGCTCAACTGGGACCTCCTCCCCATCGCCCTCCTCGCCGCGGCCGTCCTCGCCCTCTCCACCGCGCGGCCCGGGACGAGCGGCGCGCTCGCGGCGCTCGGGGTCTCGGCCAAGCTGTTTCCGGCGACGCTCGTTCCGCCCGCGATCGCGCTCCTCCTCGCCGCGCCGCCGCGCGCGCGGCTCGCGCGCTTCCTCGCGGCGCTCGCCGCCGTCCTCCTCGCGGTGAACCTTCCGGTCGCCCTCGCCCACTTCGACAACTGGAGCTGGTTCGTCCGCTTCAACGCCGGGCGCGGCGCGGAGAACTCGATCTGGGACGCGCTCCGCGTCGCGGGCCCGCTCCTCGAGATCCTCTCGGCCGGCCCGCTCCTGCTCGCCGCGGGGCTCGGCGCGCTCGCGACGCTCGTCGCCGCCCGTCGTGGCGACGGTCCACGCGCCGCGCGGCTCGCGACGGCGCTCGCGCTCGTCGTCTGGATCGCGACGAACAAGATCTGGTCGCCGCAGTACGCGCTCTACGGCTTCTTCGCGGGAGCGCTCGCCGCGGCGCCGCTCTCCCTCTTCCTCGTCCTCTCGGCGATCTCCGTCCTCGACTTCCACCTCGCCTTCGAGGTGCGCGCGCGCGCCTGGGAGCCGGCCTTCCGCGACGGGCTCTGGCACCCGGCGAACGTCGTGCGGACCGTGCTGTGGCTCGTGCTCGCCGCCTTCATCGCCCGGGAGCTCTGGCGCGCGCGCGCGCACCCCACCTCGGCCCAGTAATCGCGCGACCAGATGAGGCTCGCGCCGCCCGAGCCGGCGCGTGCCGTAGCGGGACTCGAACATCCAGCGCGGGGTGATCTGGTACTCGATCCGGGCCTCGTCCTCGTTCTCGTACTTCGCCGGGTCCGCGTCGAAGCGCCGGACGTAGGCGAAGTAGATCTTGTCCGTCACGTACTTGCCCGCGCGGAGCGCGCCCGAGTCGAGCGCCACCGTGTCGAGCGGGAGCTTGTCCTGCACGAGGTTCCGGAAGGCCCGCGTCGCGAGGGCGCCGAGGGCGGCCTTGCCCGCCTCCTCGCCGGTCAACGTGCCGACCCCGCCCGATCCGGCCTTGAGCTCGGTGCGCCCGGTCGCGATGAGCATCGCGATCTGCGAGTCGTCCATCGGGGGCTGCGAGGACAGGCGGATCTCGGGGGCGACCATGGGCCCGGCGACGTTCACGGTGACGACCGCGGCGGGGTTCGTGTACTTCGCCTCGACGTCGAGGAGCGCCGCCTTGGGCGGCCCGCCGGTGAACTGGACGCGCCCGCGATCGAGCGAGAAGGTGCGGCCGGCGATGGGCTCGACCGAGCCGCGGACGACCTCGATCGTGCCCTCGGCGTAGTCCTGATCGCCGGTGAGCTCGTAGCGGACGTCGGCCCTGAGCTCGACGTCCACCTTCGGGCTCTCCCCCTTCACGAACAGGTCCCGGGGAACGAGGACGTGCGCGCGGAACGTGAACCGGTCGCCCGCCATCGCCTCGCCCGCCGCGGTGCCGGCCACCGCGGCGGCCGCGGCCGGCACGCCGCGCGCCGGCTTCCGCGGCTCGGGCCGGCGCCCGACCACGATGTCCTTCCGGCTCTCGAGCGGCTGGAGCGTGCGCGGCGTCTTCTTGGGGAGGCGCACGACGCCGTGCGGGACGTGCACCTCGAGGGCGAGCTCGCGCGCGGTGAAGGTGCCGGTCGCGTCCGCGGACACGTCGAAGTTCGCGAGCTCCATGCCGGCCCGCGTCACGCCGAACGCGCTCGCCTGCACCTTCGCGTCGACGCGGGCCCGCTCGCCGGAGAGCCCCCGGATGGCGCCGCTCGCCGAGAGCTTGCCGGGCCCGCGCCGCAGGTCGAGCCGCGTGAGCTCCACGGCGTCCTCCGTGACGCGGGCGTCGAGCGCGACGTCCGTCCACTCCCCGAGCTCGGCGATCGCGAGCCGCCCCTTCTCGACGTGCAGCGCCCCGCGTGGCGTCATCCGCGCGAGCGGTCCCTTCGCCCGGACGTCCACGGTGAGCTGTCCGCCTGCGGTGCGGACGAGCCCCGGGGCGAGCGCGGGGACGAAGCCGAGGTCGAGCGCCTCGGCGACGGCGCTCGCCTCTGCGGGTGCGTCCCGGAGCGGCGGACCCTCCGCGCCAACGCCGAGATCCGCCGCGACCGCGAGGGTGCCGCGCAACGTGCCGCCGCCGGTCTGCGGCCGGAGCGCCACCTCCACCTCCGCGCGCCGGCGCGCGTACTTCCCCGACACGCGCACGTCCCCGAGCGGGCGCCCGTCGATCGACACCCCGGCGCCGAGGAGCTCCGCCGTCGCCTCCGGCTCGCGCGCGATCCCTGCGATCGAGATCCGCCCCTCGACCGTCCCGGCCACCGGCACCGTCTCGCCCGCGGCGCGGCCGAGCGCGATGCGAGGCACCTCCGCCTCGACCCGGAGCGGCGCCGCGAGGAGCGCCTTGCGCACCCCGAGCCGCTCGGGCGCCACGCCGAGGGAGCCGCGAAACCGCAGCGCGTCCTCGCCCGCGAGCGTGAGCTTCCCCGCCGCCGCGATGCCCCGCTTCTCCCGCCGTCGCGTCGAGGTGCGCTCCGACCTGTTTCCAGCCGCGCAGCGCGCCGCCGGTCAGGTCGAGGGTCGCCTGCGCACGCGGCGCGCCGGGGGAGCCCGTCGCGGCGAGCTGGCCGACCAGGGTTCCGGAGAGCCCGGTGGGGATCCCGGCGCGTCCGGAGACCGCCGCGAGGTCGAGCGAGGTGAGGCTCGCGGTGACCTGCCAGGGCGCCCGCTCGAGGGTGCGGAGCGTCTCCGGAGGGCGCGCCACGAGGTCGCCGAGGTCGAGCGGGAGCTCCGCGCGCGCGCCCAGCACCCGCCCCCCCGCCAGACTCGCCGAGGCGACGATCTCGAGGGATGCGCCGGGGGCCTCGACCGCGACGGTCGCGCCGAGCCCCTCGAGGTCGTGCCAGGTCCCATCGACGAGCGACGCCTCCGCCGAGAGCGCCGGCGCCCCGGCGGTCCCGTCGAGCCGCACCTCGAGGGCGAGCGCACCGGAGGCGGGGAGCTCGCTCCGCGCCGCGGCGAGCAGCTCCGCGATCGGGATCGCCGCGACGCGGACGCGGGCCCGGACGCGTTCGGCAGGGCGGCCCGCCAGCGGCGTCGGGACGTCGACCTCCGCGTCGAGCGTGCCGCCGTCCCCGCGGGAGAGCGAGAGGGTCCCCGCCACGCGGCGGTTCGCCCCGTCGTAGCGCGCGTCCGCCGACAGCGCGAGGCCCGCGACCCCGCGGACGGCGCCGTTCTCGAGCGAGGCGCGCACCGCGACGAGCGGTCGCGCGACGGTCCCGGTCGCCTCGACCGAGCCGGAGAGCTCGCCCTGGAGCCCCTCCTCTTCCGGGAGGAGCCCACGGGGGAGCCGCGCGAGGTCGAGGCGCGAGAGCTCGACGCGCGCGGAGAGGGCGCCGCGCGCGCCCACGCCGCCCAGGACGGCGAGGCGCTGCGGCTCGGCGGCGAGCTCGAGTCGATCGACGGACGGTCCGCGCAGATCGATCCGGGCCGGGCGGACGAGTCCCCAGCGGACGCCGGGGAACGACAGCGCGAGCTGGGCGAGCTGGACGACGGTCCGGTCGCCCGCGAGCCGGCCGCGCGCGTCGAGGGTGAGCGGCTCGCGCCCGGCGCCCGGGACGGCGGCGGTCACGGAGACGGTCCCGTCGTCGCCGGCGAGCGCGGCGCGCAGCACCGCCTGCCGCGCGACCTCGCGCGCGCCGTTTCGGACGGCGGCGAGGCGCGCCTCGACCTCGCCCTCGAAGGTCCGCAGCGGCCCCGCGGTGCGGAGCGCGAGGTGCACGCCCTCCACCGAGAGCGCCCCGGATCGAAGCGCCGGCGCGTCGAGCCGGCCGGTGAGGCGGGGGGCGTCGGAGGTGCCGGACAGCTGCGCCTCGAGCCTGGCCCGGCCGCCGGCGGCGGGGGCGACCGCGCCCGCGAGCGCGGCGAGGTTCCGCGACGCCAGCGCGAGGTCCCGCGCGTCGACGGTGGCGCTGGCAGAGACAGCTCCCGCGCGCCGCCACTTCCCCGCGGCGGACAGCGAGAGCCCTGGGGCCGCCGCGGAGAGCCGGTCGAGCTCGACGGTGCCGCGCGCGACGCGAAGCGCGACGTCGGCGCGTGTCACCTCGCCACCGCGGAGCCGGGAGCGCGAGAGCGCGAGGGCGAGGCGCCCGCGCCCATCCTCGAGCGAGGTGCCCGCGACCGCGCCGTGTGCGGAGAGCGACACCTCGCCCGAGGGTGCGGTCGCCGCGAGGCGCGAGGGGTCGAGCTTCTCGAGCGCCACGTCGAAGCCGGCCGCCCCGGCGAGTGCGTCGAGCCGAGCCGCGACCGCCGCGTCGCCGCGCCCGCCCGCGCCGCCCGGCTCGGCGGGCTCGACCCGGATGGCCGCGGTGAGCATCGCGCCGTCCGACTCGGCGTACCCGGCCGCGCGCAGGTCCGCGCCCGCCGGCGCGGAGGGGACGAGGGTGCGCGCCTGCTCGCGCGAGATCCCGAGCCGCGAGAGCGCCGCGCGCCCCCGCCGCGTCGCGAGGTCCCCTTCGGCGACGGCCTCGAGCGCCGTCCCTCCCGCCTCGAGCTTCAGCACCGGCACGCGGACCGCGTCCCCGGCGACGGCCACGACGAGGTCGAGCGCGACCGAGGAGGTCACCGGGGCACGGAGCTCGCCCCGGAGGCGCACCTCCGCGCGCGACCGCTGCGGCCCCAGGGTGCCACGTGCGGTGACGTCGATCGGGCCCGCCTCGACGCGCGTGGCGCCGCCCGCGTCCACCCACCAGAACTCGCCGCCCCGCAGGTCGAGGCGCGACAGGTCGATCGTCCAGGCGCCCGCCGCGGCCCCCCCCGGCGAGGCCGGGCTCGCGGCGCGCGTCCGGGTCGGGGCGAGCGCGCGCGCGAGCGAGGTCCCTCCATCCGCCTCCTCCTCGAGCAGCACCGAGGGCGCGTCGAGCTCGACGGTGAGCCCCACCGTCCGCCTGCGGAGCGCGGTCAGGTCCACGTACACGCGGGCCCGCCCGACCTGGAGCACGAGGTGCCCGTCGGGATCGTAGACCTCGAGGCCGCGAAGCTCGAGCCCGCCCCCCGGGAGCACCCCAATCGCGGACAGCTCGAGCCGGCCCGCGATGGCGTCGTCGAGCACGCCCACCACCGCGGAGGCGATCGCGGGGCGCGCGAACGGCGCGATCGCGAGGAGGGCCGCCGCAGAGAGCGCGAGCCCGGCCGCGGCGAAGAGGCCGAGCAGCGCCCAGCCGAGCCCGGCGAGCGTGCGGGCGGCGACCCGCACTAGAACGCCTCTCCGAGTGACAGGTGCACGGCCAGGATCGGCTCGCGGTGAAGGGCCCCGTCCGGCCAGCGGGTGTACGGGACCGCCGGGAACGCGTCACGCGCCGTCGAGAGCCGGTCCGGGAGCCGGACGCCGACGTCGAGCCGGAGCGGCCCGAAGGGGGTGCGGTAGCGCAGGCCCGCGCCGCCCGCCCACTGGAGGACGGTCGGGTCGAGCGCGGTCTGCCACGCGCTCGGCACCGACGACGCGTCCGACACGTTGCCCGCGTCGAGGAAGAGCGCTCCCCCGAGGTCCCCGGCGATGCCGAAGCGGAGCTCGAGCGTGCCGTCTGCGAGGCCGTTCCCTCCCACCGGGACCCAGTCGTTGCCCTGCCGCACCATCTTCGAGAGCCGGCGCGTGTAGTAGCCGCGCATCGAGAGGGGCCCGCCGGCGAAGAAGCGCGAGACGATCGGCGGGTCCCCGCGCTCGCCGAGCGGAACGAGCGCGCCGATGCGGCTCCGGAAGGCGAGCACCACGCTCGACCCGAGCGGCCAGAACATCCGGAGCTCCGGCAGCAGGCGCAGGTAGCGGTACCCGTAGCTCCCCAGGTCGATCCCCTCCTGCAGCGAGAAGCCGACGTAGAGCCCGCGGCGGGTATTCACCGGGTTGTCGCGCCCGTCCCAGGCGATCCGCTGCTCGAGGTAGGTGAGGAGGCAGACGCTCCCGCTGCAGTTCTCGAGCGCCGGGCCGCCGGTCGGCGCGCCGGGATCGAACTGCACACCGTAGTTCGACAGCTGGTACACCTCGAGGTTGTAGGAGGGCACGAGCGTCCACCGCGAGCGGATGCGCAGCGGGAGGGCGAGCCGGAGCCGCTCCGAGTAGAAGTCGTACGCCTGCTCGATCCCCTTCTCGAACTCGAGGCGCGCGCTCGCGTCGACCCAGCGCGTGAACGCGCCGGGCTGCGAGAACTCGGCCGCGGCCAGGCCGACCGTCCCCTCCTTCCTCGGCGCGAGCGGGTTCGGCAGCCAGGCGTAGCCGAGCCGCGCCTCCGTCGCGAGGCGGCGCAGCTCGCCGCGGAAGTTCCGGTGCTGCCAGCCGACGAGCGCGTGGGCGTCCCAGCGGATCGCCGAGAACCCGAGCCCCGGCCCGAACCGCAGCGTGCGGAAGGGCGCCTCGCGGACCGCCACCACCACCGGGATCGTCCCGCGCGCCCGGTCCGGCTCGCCGCGGGTCACGCGGACGCCGCCGAACACCCCGAGATCGAAGACCCGGGCCTGCGCCCGCGCGAGCCGCGCGTCGTCGAACCAGTCCCCGGGCGTGACCGCGCCGAGCACCTGCTCGCGGATCCGGTCGCGCGGCAGCACCGCGGTGCCGGCGATGAAGATCGGCCCGAACTTCCAGCGCGGCCCCGCCACGACGTCGTAGGTCACCTCGGCCCGCATCTCGTCGGGGAGGACCACCGCCCGCTGGGCGACCTCGGCGGTCGCGTAGCCGGTGGCGGAGAGCGCGCCCGCGATCGCGCCGCGCGTCGCGTCGTATTCCCCCTCCGTGAAGACCTCGCCCTCCTGGAGCGGCAGCTTCCCGAGCCGGGCGCGCGCCTCCGGCGCGGCGTCGAGCCCGTTCACGGTGAGCTTCGAGACCCGCACCGGCCGCCCCTCGACCACCCGCAGGACGACCTTCACCCGGCCGCGGCCGGCGGGGACGACCGCGACGTCGTCCACCCGCGCCTCGTAGAAGCCGCGCTCGCGGTAGTAGGCCTCGACGCGCCGCCGGTCCACCGCGAGCGCGTCCGGATCGAGGCGCCACGCGTCGTTCCAGGCGAAGCGGCCCGAGACCTGGGTCGCGAGCTTCGACCTGAGGTCGTCCTCGTCCACCGAGCGCGCGCCGGCGATCTCGAACGCGACCACCACCGGCTCCTCGGGCGTGCCGCGCGCACGCAGGCAGCCGCCGAGGGCGAACGCGAGAGCGAGGACGGCGGCGGACCGGACCATGAGAGGGGCGCGGCCGATTATGGCGCGCCCGCGCCTGCGACGCCGGGCCTTTCGACGGCGCTCGCGCGGGGCGCGTCGCGCGCTGCGCCCCGGCGCGCCCTCAGCCGGGTGAGGAGAGGAGGAGGGAGAGGTTGCGCTCCTCCCACGCACGCGCCCGCGCGTGGTCCGGGTACTGCCGCTCCCGCCGCCGGAACTCGGCGCCGTGCACGATCCGGCGGCCGTTCACCTCGCGGGCCGGGACCGCCTGGTGGAGCATCTCGTGGAAGACCACCGCGGCGACGTAGAACTCCGGCACGAGCACCCGGTCGAGCGTCGGGTGGATCCGGATGATGCGCGCGTCCTGGACGTAGACGCCGGTCTTCACCGTGCGCCGGCGCCGGCCGAGCCGGAGCGCGCCCCAGCCGATGCGCGCCTCGATGCGCCCGTCGAAGTGGGCGGCGTTCAGGCGGTCGAAGATCCCCTGCAGGTCGTGCACGCGCCCGCGCGCGAGGAGCCGATCGGCGCGGGGCACCGCGATCCGCTCGCGGTTCCGCTTCACGTACGCGTCGATGCGCGACCCCGCCTCGCGTCGGCGCGCGGCGGCGCCGCGGCGCGGTCCGGCGAACGCGGCGAGCGCGCTCACCACCTCGTGCGGCGCCGCGAGGAACATGTGGTGGATGCGGTAGTGGATCTCGCCCGGGTTGCGACGGAACGAGACCATGGTCGAGCGGTTGTCGTGCACCGTGAGCCTCACGCGCTCGGCGAGCAGGCCGGAGAGCGTGTCCGCGAGCTCGGTCGCGGACGAGACGTTCGCCTCGCGCGGGGCGCGACGAGCGTCGAGGAGGCTCAGCTGTCGGTTCGATTCGGGCGGGCGGGGCAAGGCGGAACAATCCTACGAAGGGGGCGTGCCGCCCATCAAGGGCCACCCCCCCTACCTCCCGGCCAACCTGGTCCTCTGCGAGCAGACGAGCAGGCGCAGGCGCCGGCGCCGGGCGCTAGGACGCCTGCTCCTCGGTCGCGAGGAGCCGCTCGACGCGCCCCGCCTCGAGGCGCAGGAGCGTCACCTTCTCCTGGCTGTACGTCACCGCGCCGGGCGCAGCCCCCTTGGGCTTGCGGACGTACTTCGCGCGCGTCGCGGCGACCTCCGCCTGGGGCGCTCCGCGCGCGTCCGAGAAGTGGAGCGCGAGGTGGGCGGCGTCGAGGAAGGTCTCCTGGTCGGGGGCGCGCCCCTTCGCGACGCGCACGACGACGTGCGCACCCGGGACGCCCCGCGCGTGGAGCCACAGGTCGTTGCCGCGCGCGAAGCGCACGGTGAGCGCGTCGTTCTCCTCCGCTCCCCGCCCCACGAGGATGGCGGCGCCTGCGACCGAGCGGAACGTCCGGTACGGAGGGGGCGGCTCCTCGCGGCGCCGCCGCGGCGCCGGCGCGGCGCGGGGACCTGCGCCGAGGCGCCGCGCCTCGCGCTCGAGCCGCTCGAGCTCGCTCGCCGCGGCGCCGTCGATCTCCTCGAGCAGGGCACGGAGCGCCGCCTCGCGCGCGCCGACCTCGGCAGTCCGGGCCGCGACGCGGGCGCCCGACTCGATGATCCTGCGGTAGCGGCGGAAGTGCCGCTCGAGGTTGGCTTGCGGGGAGAGGGCGGGGTCGAGCGCGACGGCCACCTCGCGCGGCCCCTCCTCGGTCCACTCGGTGAGGACCACCTCTCGCGCGCCGCGCCGGACGCGCGACAGGTTTCGCTTGAGGAGCTCGCCCGTCCGGCGGTCGGCCTCGGCGGCGGGGATGCGCGCCGCCTCCTCCGCGAGCTTGTCCTGCGCGCGGGCGAGGCGCGCGACGGCTGCCCGCACCGGGTCGCGCAGCCTGCGGCGCCCCTCCGCGAGGAGGCGCTCCGCCTCGCGCGCCGCGTACACGTCCTCGATCGCGGCGGAGAGGGGGAAGCGATCTCCGGTCCGGGGCGCGAAGCGGACACCGGCGGGGCCGCCGCCCGGCGGCGGGGCGGGCGGAACGTAGGGCGCACCCGGGAGGAGCGCCCGCCGCTGGGAGAGGTTCCGCCCCGCGCTCGCGCGAATGACGTCGTCGGCGCCGAGGAGGAACACGTTTCCGTGGCGGCCCGTCAGCTCCGCCACGAGACGGAGCGGGCCCCGCGGCCCCTCGAGCCGCAGCGCGACCACCCGGTCGCCCGCCAGGGGCTCGATCGCGCCGAGGCGCATGCCGACGAGCTCGCGCCGGAGCAGCTGCTCGAACGCCGAAGGGTGGGGCGCGCGCGGAGGACGGCCGCGGGCGACGTGGAGGCGCGTGAGGTCGGGCTCGGCCGAGACGAGCAGGCGCGCGGCCCCCGCGTGCCCGAAGAGCTCGAGCGTGAGCGCGCGCTCGGCGTGGAGCCGGACGTCGTCGACGCGCGCACCGGCGAGCGGCGCGAGCTCGCGGACGACGGCGGCGATCTCGTCGGCGGTGAGGGACATGCGGAGCGCTCCGGAGAGGCTGCCCACAAAATGCTGCGGCCGCCCGAAGGCGGCCGCGGCGCTCAACGCACGAGAGCTAGAGCCCTACTTCTTGGCGCTCTTCTTCTTCGTGGTGGTCTTCTTCTTCGCGGCCGGCTTCTTCGTCGCCTTCTTCTTGGCAGCCATCGGTGCTCCCTCCTCGGAACGTCCATTCGATGTCGATGGACAACTTCAGAATGGACAAGTTGGGCGGAGGTTAGCGCGCCGGGATCTTTCACGTCAAGGAACGGACGCGGTTTTTGCGTGCGACCGGTCGAGGGTTGCGCCCGGCTCGGGACGCCGCGGCGCGTCGCTCGCGACGCCCCGATGAGGCGCTCTCCACTCTACGTGAATGCCTCCTGCGCCGCGAGTGAACGTCTGCTGCGACGCTGCCGGCGCCTTGACAGCGCGGCCGCGGCGCTCCTTAACTACCGGCGTCGATCGGGTCCCCCATGATCTCCAGCCGCCTCCTCGCTCTCACCAACCTCGGCGCCGAATGGGTGCTGTGGCTCCTCATCCTCCTCTCCATCGCCTCGGTCGGGGTGATGATCGAGCGCGCCGCGTTCTTCCTCGCGCGCCGGCTGCGAAGCGCCGACGACGTGTCGCGGCGGCTCCTCGCCGGCGATCTCGCCGGCGCGGCCGCCGCGGTCGGCGGGCGCGAAGGGCTCGAGGCTTCGGTCGTGCGCGCGATCGTCGAGCACGCCGGGAAGGGCTCGAGCTCGGTGCGCGAGGTCGTCGCCGGAACCATCGAGCGCGGCCGGCTCGAGTACGAGCGGCGCCTCGCCTTCCTCGGGACGCTCGGGAACAACGCCCCCTTCGTCGGCCTGTTCGGGACGGTGCTCGGCGTGATCCGCGCCTTCTTCGACCTCGCCCGCAACCCGGCCGCGGGCGGGGCAGGGTCTGTGATGACCGGCATCAGCGAGGCGCTCGTCGCCACCGCGGTCGGCCTCTTCGTCGCGCTCCCCGCCGTCGTCGCGTACAACCTCTTCCAGCGTGCCCTCCGCCGCGCCACCCAGCGCGCGACCTCTCTCGGCCACTCCGCCGTCGCCTACCTCGAGAGCCGTCCCGGAGGCGCATAGGTGGCCGGCACCGGCGGCGGCGGAGACGACGACGATCTCATCGCCGAGATCAACGTCACCCCGCTCGTCGACGTCGTCCTCGTCCTCCTCATCATCTTCATGGTGACCGCGACGTACATCGTGCGCGCGTCCATCGAGGTGGATCTGCCCCGCGCCGCGCACGGCGGCGAGGCGACCGGCACGATCCTGTCGGTCATCCTGACGAAGGACGGGGCGGTCTACCTCGACGGCGTGCGGCGCACGGAGGACGAGCTCGTGACGCAGACGCGGCAGGCCGTGGCGCGGGACGGCGACGCGCGCGTCATCATCTCCGCCGATCGCGGCGCGCTCCACGGCGCGGTCGTCCGCGTCATCGACCTCGTGCGAGGGGCCGGGGCGACCCGCTTCGCGATCCACGTCGAGAAGGAGCGGTAGGTGGCCGCGCCGGGGTTCCGCCTCCCCGTCCCCGCCGCCTACGCGCTCTCCGCGGTGGTCCACGCCGCGGCGTTCCTCGCGCTCGTCCGGGTGGAGGCGCTCGCGCCGCCTCGCGCCGACCTCGTCACCGTCGAGGTCGTCGACGTCGCGCCGCCGCCGCCGCGGGAGGAGCCGCCCGCGCCGGTGCCCGTCCCGCGTCGCCCCGTCCCGCGGGCGACGCCCCTCGCGCCGCCTCGCGACGCGCCGCCGCCGCCCGCCCGCACCGAGGCGCCCCCGCCGCCGAACGCTCCCCCGCCGCAGGACGCCCCGCCGCCGTCGAAGGCGCCGGTCCGGATCGGCATCTCGATGTCCTCCTCCACCGAGGGCGGTGGCATCGCGGCGCCGGTCGGGAACACCCTCTACGGCGAGGTGCCGAGGACCGCGCCGGACCCGGCGGAGGTGAAGCCGTACCGGGCCGACAAGTACGTGCCACCGACGCAGGTCACGGTGCTGCCGCGGCCGTCCCCGGCGTGCTTCCGGACCTCCGCGGCCGACTACCCCACCGAGGCGATGCGGCTCGAGGTCGAGGGGAAGGTCGTCCTCTCGCTCCGGATCGACGAGAACGGAGCGATCGTCGACGCGAAGGTCGTCAAGGATCCGGGGTACGGGCTCGGCCCCGCCGCGATCGCGACGCTGCGGCGAAACGGCTGCCGCTTCGCCCCGGCACAGAAGGGGGGCGACGCCGTCGTGACCACGATCCCCTTCACCTTGACGTTCCAGCTCCCCTGACGTGCGAGTCAGGACGCGGCCAAGCCGCGCTCCGTGTTCGGGGCCCGTCGCAGCCAGGCATGCTGCGCCGAGAGCGCTACTCCAGGACTGCCGCGCCGATCACGCCCGCGTCGTCGCCGAGCCACGCCCGCTCGATCGAGAGCCCCTCCGTCGCGGAGGCCGAGACCGCAGCGGCGAAGCGAGCCTGGACGAGCGCGGCGAGCGCGGGGCAGCCGAGCAGGACCCCGCCGCCGAGGATGAGCCGGGTGGGGTTCAGCAGGGTGACGAGGTTCGCGACGGCGGTGCCGAGGAGGTCCGACACCTCGTCCCAGAGCGCGCGCGCGTAGGGATCGCCGGCGCGCCATGCGTCGTCGACGAGGCTCGCGCTGACGCGCGCCGGATCGCGCCCGGCGAGCTCGAGGATCGAGGTCGCGAGTCCGGCGGCGCTCTCCTCCCGCACGCGCGCGGCCACGTTCATGCCGGAGGTGTACGCCTCGAGGCACCCCTCCTGCCCGCAGCCGCAGCGGCGCGGGGGACCGGGTCGCGCCGGGCGGACCTTCACGTGCCCGAACTCGCCCGCGACGCCCTGCGCCCCCTCGTGCAGCCGGCCGCCGAGGATGAGCCCCGCGCCGACGCCGGAGCCGACGAACACGAGGACGACGTCTCCGATGCCCTTCGCCGCGCCGAAGCGCTTCTCCCCCCAGGCCGCCACCGAGAGGTCGTTCGCGATCCGGACGGGCACGCCGACCGCCGCGCCGAGGAGCTCGCCGAACGCGACGTTGCGCCAGCCGAGGTTCGGCGCGTTCAGCACGACGCCGGTCGCCCCGAGGCACTGGCCGGCGACGCCGACCCCGACCGAGCGCGCGGTGGCGGGGTCCATCCGCGCCGCCGCGGCCGCCTCGCGCAGCGCGTGGTGCACGACCTCCACGACGCGAGCGGGGGCGCGGTCGCGCAGCGGCGCCTTGTGCGCGGCGACGATCTCGCCCGAGTCGGTGTCGACGACCGCGGCGCGCGCGTTCGTTCCGCCGAGATCGACGCCGAGCGCGAGCGGCGGCACCTAGGTCCCCTTCCGCCCCGTGGATCGCGGCGGCGCCGGCCGGGCGAAGGTCCGCCTCATGCTCCGACCTCGCGCAGGAGCTCGTCCACCTTGCCGCGGACGAGGCGCTGGATCTCGTCGAGCCGGGCCTTCGTGGTCGCCTCGAACCGGAGCACGAGGAGCGGCTGCGTGTTGGAGGCGCGGACGAGCCCCCAGCCGTCCGGGAACACGACCCGCACGCCGTCGACGGTGACCGCGTCGTAGCGCGCCGCGAAGAACTCCTGCGCGCGCCGGACGACCTCGAACTTCTTCTCCTCCGGACAGTCCACCCGCAGCTCCGGGGTGGACTCGGTCCGCGGGACGTCCGCGAGCAGCGCGGAGAGCGGCGCCTCGGTGCGCGAGAGGAGCTCGAGCAACCGCCCCGACGAGTAGATGCCGTCGTCGAAGCCGAACCAGCGGTGGGCGAAGAAGATGTGCCCGCTCATCTCCCCCGCGAGCAGCGCCTTCTCCTCCTTCATCTTCGCCTTGATGAGGCTGTGGCCCGCCTTCCACATGATGGCGCGGCCGCCGCGCTTCGCGATGTCGTCGTAGAGCGTGAAGGAGCACTTCACCTCGCCGACGATCGCCGCGCCGGGCTCCTCGGCGAGGAGCGCGCGGGAGAACAGGATCATGATCTGGTCGCCCCAGAGCACGTTCCCCTTCTCGTCCACCGCGCCGACGCGGTCGGCGTCGCCGTCGTAGGCGATCCCGAGGTCCGCCCGGGTCTCGAGGACCTTGGCCTTCAGCGCCTCGAGGTTCTTCTCGACCGTCGGGTCGGGGTGGTGGTTCGGGAATCGGCCGTCCATCTCGACGAAGAGCGGCACGACCTCGATGCCGAGCGACTCGAAGAGGGGCACGGCGATGACGCCGCCGGTGCCGTTGCCGGCGTCCACGACGACCTTGAGCTTCCGCTGGCCGAGCCGGAGGTTCTGCTTCACGTAGGCCCGGTACGGCGCGACGACGTCGTAGGGCGTCACCGTGCCCGCCCCGCTCGGGAAGCGCCCCGACTCGGCGAGGCGCCGGAGCGCCTGGATCGCCTCGCCGTGGTAGGTCGCCGACCCGAGCCCGACCTTGAGGCCGTTGTACTCGGGCGGGTTGTGCGACCCGGTGATCATGCAGATGCCGTCGACCCCCGCGGTGTGCGCCGCGAAGTAGGTGAGCGGCGTCGGCACCACCCCGAGATCGAGCACGTCCACCCCGGTCGAGGTGAGCGCCGAGGTCATCGCCTCGGCGAAGCGCAGACCGGACAGGCGGCAGTCCCGCCCGACGGCCGCCTTGCGGCCGCCCGCCTCGCGGATGCGGGTCCCGAGCGCCTTCCCGACGAGGTGGACCGCCTCCGCGGTGAGGTCCTGGTCCACGAGGCCGCGGATGTCGTACTCGCGAAAGATCGTCGGCGAGAGCTTCGGGATCGTCATCTCGTGCATGTCCTGGAATGTCGTGCTGCGCCGCGCGCCGGAACACAGCCCTTCGGCGGGTGTGAAGCGGGCTGCGCGCCGCCCGCCCCGCCGCTTCTAGAGGACCTCGTCGCGTCCCAGCCGCGCGAGCTCCTCGACCGCGCGGCGGACGTCCTGCGCCCGATCGCGGCGGCAGACGAGCACCGCGTCGCCGGCGTCGACCACGATGACGTCGTCGATGCCCACCACCGTGACCGGCCGCCCGCCCTTCGCGAGCACCACCACGTTGCGCGCGTCGAGCACGATCGCGTCCCCCTCGGCGACGTTGCCGAGGTGGTCGGTCGGGCGGACGTCGGGGAGCGCCGCGAAGCTGCCGACGTCCGACCAGCCGAAGTCGGCCGGGATGACGGCGATGCGGGTCGACTTCTCCATGACGCCGTAGTCGATCGAGATGGAGGGGCACTCCGGGAAGATGCGGTTGAGGATCCGCCGGTACGAAGGCGTCCCGATCGCGCGCTGGATCGCGTCGAGCTGCTCGCCGAGCACGGGCATGGCGCGCCGGATCTCCTCGAGGATGACGTCCGCGCGGAACGCGAAGATCCCGGAGTTCCAGAGGTAGCCGCCGTCCGAGAGGTAGCGCGCGGCGGTGACGACGTCCGGCTTCTCGACGAACCGCTCCACCTTGTGGGCGGCGCCCTTCCCCTTTCGCCCGCGGACGGCGAGCCGCGGCCCGAGCTTCAGGTACCCGTACCCGGTCTCCGGGCGCGAGGGGCGGATCCCGATGGTCGCGATCGAGCCCCGCTCGGCGAGCTCGGCCGCGGCCGCGAGGGCCTCGCGGAACCCCGGCGGCCGGGCGATGTGGTGGTCCGCCGGGAGCATCGCCATGACGCCGCGCGGATCGCGCCGCGCGACGTGGAGCGCCGCGAGCCCGACGCAGGGGGCGGTGTTCCGCGCGCACGGCTCGACGATGAAGTTCTGCTCCGGCAGCTTCGGCAGCATCCGGCGCGCCGCCGCGGCGTGCGCCGGACCGCAGACGACGAAGGTCTCCCGCGCGCGCGCGAGCGGCGGCAGGCGCGAGACGGTCGCGGCGAGGAGCGGCTCGTCGCCTGCGAGCGCGCAGGAACTGCTTCGGCCGGTTCTTGCGGGACAGCGGCCAGAAGCGGGTGCCCGAGCCGCCCGCCATGATCACCGGGTAGAGCTTCGTCGCCATCAGAGGTGTCTCCAGACCCCGAGCAGCTCCGCGGTGATCCGGGCGGTCGCGCCCCAGAGCACCTCGTCGCCGAGGTCGAAGTAGTGAACGTCGATCTTCATCCCGTACGCCTCCCGCTCCTCGACCCGGTGCACGCCCGGGCGCAGGAGCGCGGAGAGTGGGACGTGGAGGATCGCCTCGACCTCCCTCGGCTCCGCGACGTAGCGGTAGGGATATGGCACGGACGCCACCCACGGCGTCAAGCGGAAGGCGGACTGGAGGACGAGCGTCTCGGAGAGACGCCCGAGCACGTCGGCGTGCCCGGGGTCGAGCCCGACCTCCTCATGGGCCTCGCGCAGCGCCGCGGCGAGGGCGTCCTCGCCCGCCTCGATCCGGCCGCCGGGGAAGCTGAGCTGCCCCGGGTGCCGCCGCATGTGGCGCGGCCGCCGGGTGAGGAGCAGGTGCACCTCGCCGTCGCGCTCGTCGAGGAGGAGCAGGCTCGCGGCGGCGGCGAACCCGCCGGGTGGCAGGTGCTCGGGGCGGACGCGATCCACCGGGGCGACCCCGGGGGTCCGCGCCGCGAGCGCCGCCCGGAGGAGCGGCAGGCTCACGGCGCGCGGTCCGCCCGCGCCGCGGCAGGCGCGGGGGCGGGCGACGGCGGCGCCTCGCCGGCAGGGAGCACGCCCGAGAGGATGAGCGCGGCGACGACCACCCCGGCGGCGATGCGCCACGCGACGAAGAGGTACGTCGTCCGCGTGCGGAGCCAGCCGAGGAGCCAGCCGATGACGAGGTAGCCCGCGACGGCGGACACGACGGTGCCGACCGCGGTCGCGACCGCCCAGGCCGGCTCGCCGCGCAGGACCGGCACCGTCTTCCAGAGCTTGTAGGCACCGGCGCCGAGGATGATCGGGACGGAGAGGAGGAAGCTGAAGCGCGCCGCCGCCTCGCGCCTCAGGCCGAGGAGCATCCCGGCAGTGATCGTCGTCCCGGAGCGAGACGAGCCGGGGACGAGCGCGAGCGCCTGCCCGAGCCCGATGAGGAGCGCGTCCAGCGCGCCCACGTCCTCGACCGAGCGGACGTGGGACGCGAGGCGCTCCGCCGCGAGGAGGACGAGCCCGAGCACGACGAGCGAGCCTGCGATCACCCAGTTCCCGAGCGCCTCGATCCGCCGCTCGAGGAGCTTGCCCAGGATCGCGGCGGGGAGCGTGCCGAGCACGATGAACCAGGCGAGCCGCGAGTCGGCGGTCTCGAGCGGCCGCGAGCGCAGGATCGAGCGGACCCCGGCGTACACGAGCGCGCCGATCTCGCGCCGGAAGTAGACGAGCACCGCGAGGGTCGTCCCGCTCTGGATGATGGTCGTGAAGGCGCGGAAGCGGGCGTCGCCGAGGTCGTGACCGAGCAGCTCGCCGAAGACGAGCAGGTGGGCGGTCGAGGAGACCGGCAGGAACTCGGTCGCGGCCTGGAGGATCCCGAACAGGATGGCGGAGAGGAGGCTCACCGGCGCGGGAACGTAGCCGAGGGGGAGCGCTTCGGCAACGCGCCGCGCTCGCGCCCGCAAAACGCGTCCTTCCCGGGGCGCGTCGCGTCCCGTAGGCTCGACCCGTTCTTCCGCCTCCCCGGCGGACACGGAGGTTCCCGATGCGAAGGCTCTTTCCGCTCGTCGTCCTGTCCGCCCTCGCCGCACCGCTCGCGGCGCGCGCCGACGGGTCCATCGTCCTGAACGCCCGGGCGGGCGTGGCGAAGCCATTCGGCGAGGCCGAGAAGGGCGAAAAGGTCGGCGACGCGATCGCCTGGGCCTTCCCGCTCCAGGCGGATCTCCAGTTCCGCTTCGCGAAGCGGCTCTCCGCCGGGGCGTACGTGCGCTACGCGGCGACGAGCCTCGACTCGACGGTGTCGAACGCCTGCAGCGCCAGCGGGGTGTCGTGCAGCTTCAGCGACGTCGCCTTCGGCGTCATCGCCGAGTACCGCTTCAGCGAGAAGCTCGAGGGCGGACCGTGGATCGGGGCGCTCGGTGGATACGAGAGGCTGGAGGGGACGCGCTCGCAGCTCGGGGTGAAGGCGACGACCACGTCCTCGGGCCTCGAGCTCGGCGCCCAGGCGGGCGTCGACTTCGAGCTCGGCGGCCTCACCCTCGGGCCGTGGCTGTCCCTGAACGTCGGCCAGTTCAGGAGCTCGAAGGTCGAGGCGAGCGGCGTGAGCACGTCCGGGTCCATCGACGAGAAGGCGCTGCACGGCTGGTTCCAGGGCGGCGTGCGCGCGTCGCTCCTGTTCTGACGCGCGGTCTGGAGCCGCCCGGCCCCGCCCGTCCGACCGCGCGCCGCGCCTCGGAGGACCGGGGCGCAGACGACGAGACCCGCCCGGCGGCGCGCCGGGCGGGTCCCTGAGCCGAGCCGAGCCGAGGCTCGTCCGAGCTAGTAGCGGTAGTGGTCCGGCTTGAACGGGCCCCGCGGCGAGACGCCGAGGTACTCGGCCTGCCGCTTGCTGAGCTTCGTGAGCCGCGCGCCGGTCTGCTCGAGGTGCAGCGCCGCGACCTTCTCGTCGAGGTGCTTCGGGAGCGTGTAGACCTTCCGCTCGTACGCCTTCCGGTTCGTCGCGAGCTCGAGCTGCGCGAGGGTCTGGTTCGTGAAGGAGCTCGACATCACGAAGGACGGGTGGCCGGTCGCGCAGCCGAGGTTCAGCAGGCGGCCCTCGGCGAGCACGAGCACGCGGTGCCCGTCCGGAAAGACGAAGGCGTCGTACTGCGGCTTGATGTTGACGCGCTTCAGGCCGGGCACCTTCTTCAGCCCCGCCATGTCGATCTCGTTGTCGAAGTGGCCGATGTTCCCGACGATGGCGCAGTCCTTCATCCGCCGCATGTGGTCGACGGTGACGACGTCGAGGTTGCCGGTCGCGGTGACGAACACGTCCGCCTCCCCGACCACGTCCTCGAGCCGCACGACCTGGTACCCCTCCATGGTCGCCTGGAGCGCGTTGATCGGGTCGATCTCGGTGACGACGACGCGCGCACCCTGGCCGCGGAGCGCCTGCGCGCACCCCTTGCCGACGTCGCCGTAGCCGCACACGACGCAGAGCTTGCCGGCGAGCATCACGTCGGTCGCGCGGTTGAGACCGTCGACGAGCGAGTGCCGGCAGCCGTACAGGTTGTCGAACTTCGACTTCGTGACCGAGTCGTTCACGTTGATGGCGGGGAAGAGGAGCGTGCCCGCCTTCTGCATCTCGTAGAGCCGGTGCACGCCGGTCGTCGTCTCCTCGGTGACGCCCGCGCAGTCCTTCGCGACCCGCGTCCAGCGCTTCGGGTCCTTGCGGAGCTCGCGCGCGAGCAGCTTCAGCACCACCGCGAACTCCTCCGAGTCCTCGGTCGAGGGGGACGGGACCTTGCCGGCCCGCTCGAACTCGACGCCCTTGTGGATGAGCAGGGTGGCGTCGCCGCCGTCGTCCACGATCTGGGTCGGGCCCTTGCCCGCGCCGAAGTCGAGGGCGCGCTCGGTGCACTCCCAGTACTCCTCGAGCGTCTCGCCCTTCCAGGCGAACACCGGGATGCCGCGCGGATTCGAAGGCGTGCCGTCCTTGCCGACCGCCACCGCCGCCGCCGCGTGGTCCTGCGTCGAGAAGATGTTGCAGCTCGCCCACCGCACGTCCGCCCCGAGCTCCTTCAGCGTCTCGGCGAGGACCGCGGTCTGGATCGTCATGTGGAGCGAGCCGGTGACGCGCTGGCCCGCGAGCGGCCGCTTCGCGGCGTGCTCGCGGCGGAGGGCCATGAGCCCGGGCATCTCCTTCTCGGCGAGCTCGATCTCCTTGCGGCCCCACTCGGCGAGCGAGAGGTCCTTCACCTGGTGCTCGAGCCTGGGGGTCGGGAGCGCGCGCAGCGCCCCCTTCGCGGGCGGAGCCTTCTTCTTCCTCGGGGTCGTGACGGCCATTTTCGGTCTCCTTCGGTGGTTTAGGCGCTGTGACGAGCGCTGCTGCGCGACGCAACGCGCCGCGCGGTGGCGATGACGAGGCCGGGCCCCTTCGCGCCGGGCTCGGGCGGGACGGTCCGGCACGACGGGCGCTTCGAGCCCCTTCGGAAAGAGGCCGGTGAGCGCCGCGGCGTCGAAGCCCGGGGAGCGCTGCCCCATCCGGCGGCGCAGGTCCTCGTCCGCGTGCCGCGCCGCCTCCACGACGACGAGCCGCCCGCCCGGGCGGAGGATCCGCGCCGCCTCCCGGAGCGCCGCGGCGGGATCCTCGAGGTACGAGAGGACGAGGACGGCGAGCGCCGCGTCGCAGCTCCCGTCCGGGAGCGGGAGCGCCTCGAGCCGCGCCTCGTGGATCTCGACGTTGTCCTTGCCCGCGAGCCGGCGGCGCGCCGCGCGGAGCATCTCCGCCGACTGGTCGACGGCGATGACCTTCCGGACGCGCGGCGCGAGCTCGGCGGCGACCGCGCCCGTGCCGCACCCGAGGTCCGCGACGATCCACTCGGGCGGGAGGAGGGCGAGGAGCGCCTCGGCGGCGACCGAGTGGCCGTACACCTCGGCGCGCAGCCGGTCCCAGGCGCCGGCGGCGCCCGGCGAAGAAGCGCTGCGCTCCGTCGCGGCGCGCCCTCACCGCGGCGAGCCGGTCGGCGTCCTGGCGGAGGAGCGGCCAGCTCTCGGTCTCGCCGCGGGCGAGCAGCCAGAGCCGCCGCGCCCCGCCGTCGAGCGCCTCGGCCCAGCCGTAGAGGCTCTGGGTACCCTCGCGCCGGGACACGAGCCACCCGCTGCCGGCGAGGACCTTCAGGTGGCGGGAGACGGTCGACTGCGGCACCGCGAGCACCTCGCGGAGCTCGAGCACCGAGAGCTCCCGCTTCTCGAGCGCGCGCAGGATGCGCAGGCGCGTCGGGTCGGCGAGCTGCTCCATCCAGCCCCGGAGGGCGTCCACGCGGCGCAGCGGTGCGGGGGAGGCGGGCATCGGGTCCATCCGGCAATCCGGATGGACGGATATAGTCGTCCCCCGCCGCGCCGGTCAAGGGGCCGCGCCGCTCCGGAAACGCGAAGGGCCCGCCCTTCCGGACGAGCCCCAGGCGTCAGAGCGGGGAGCGCAGGGGAAGCCGGCGAGGCGCCCGGAGCGGGGGCCCCCGCGTCGGCTGGCGCCGCGGAGGCGCCGACGCCGTCTAGACCGACCGCGCGGACCTTCGCGCCGGCGGCGTCGGCGAGCGCGTCCTTCTTGTCGGTCCGCTCCCACGTGAAGGCCTTCTCGGTCCGGCCGAAGTGACCGTACGCGGCGGTCCGCTCGTAGATGGGGCGGAGGAGGTCGAGGCCGTCGATGATCTGCCGCGGGGTGAGGCCGAACACCTGCCGCACCGCGCGCGCGATCCGCGCCTCCGGGACGGTGGCCGTCCCGAAGGTGTCGACCATCACCGAGACCGGCTCTGCGACGCCGATGGCGTAGGCGACCTGCACCTCGCAGCGCTTCGCGAGCCCGGCCGCGACCACGTTCTTCGCGATGTAGCGTCCCATGTACGCGGCGGAGCGGTCCACCTTGGAGGGATCCTTGCCGCTGAACGCGCCGCCGCCGTGGCGGCCCATGCCGCCGTAGGTGTCGACGATGATCTTGCGGCCGGTGACGCCGGTGTCGCCCATCGGGCCGCCGATGACGAACCGGCCGGTCGGGTTGATGAAGACCTTCGTCTTGCGGTCCATGAGCCGCTTCGGGAGCGCCTTCGCGATCACCTGCTCGCGGATCGCCTCGTGCAGCTTCTTGTTCGAGACGTCCTCGGAGTGCTGGGTCGAGACGACGACCGTGTCGATGCGGACGGGCTTCCCGCCCCGGTACTCGACCGACACCTGGCTCTTGCCGTCGGGCCGGAGGAAGGCGAGGCCGGCCCGGCGCGCCTTCGCGAGCTGGCGCGTGACCGCGTGCGCGTACTGGATCGGCGCCGGCATGAGCTCCGGCGTCTCGTCGCAGGCGTAGCCGAACATCATGCCCTGGTCGCCCGCGCCGCCGGTGTCGACGCCCTGGCCGATGTCGGTCGACTGCTGGTCCACCGCGACGAGCACGCCGCAGGTGTTGCCGTCGAAGCCCATCTCGCCGGCGGTGTAGCCGATCCGCTTCACCACCTCGCGCGCGAGCTTCGGGTAGTCGATGCGCGCCTTCGTCGTGATCTCGCCCGCGATCATGACGTAGCCGGTCTTGAGGAGCGTCTCGCAGGCGACCCGGCCCGCCTTGTCCTGGCGGAGGACGGCGTCGAGGACGGCGTCGGAGATCTGGTCCGCCATCTTGTCGGGGTGCCCCTCGGTGACGGACTCCGAGGTGAAGAGATAGTCGTTGATCATGTGGGTCCTCGCGGTGGTCCTCGCGCCGGGGGTCGGAAGTTACGCGGTCCCGGGGACATGCGTCAACATGGCGGAGGAACGTCCGGCGCGCCACGCGCGCGGCTCAGCCTCCGACGGGGCCGAGCACCGCGTCCTCGCCGAGCAGGCCCGGAAAGCGCCGCGCCATCTCGACCTTCACCTCCCGCTCGATGTCGTCGGCGGTCGTGAGGGCGAGGAGCCGGGCGACGAGCGCCCGCCCGTCCGACGCCTTGGCCGCGCGGATCACGCGCTTCACGACCGGCATCGAAGGGCCGTTCATCGACAGCTCCGAGACGCCGAGGCCGACGAGGACGAGCGCGTTCACCGGCTCGCCCGCCATCTCGCCGCACATCGAGACCGGGATGCCCGCCGCGCGGCCCGCCGCGCAGATGATGTCGAGCATGCGCAGCACGGCGAGGTGCAGCGGCTTGTAGAGGTAGGCGACGTCCTTGTTCTGCCGGTCGATCCCGATCGTGTACTGGATGAGGTCGTTCGTCCCGATGGAGAAGAAGTCGCACTCGCGCGCGAGCCGGTCGGCGATGAGCGCCGCGCTCGGCAGCTCGATCATGATCCCGATCGGGATGTCCTCCTTCATCGGCGTGCCCGCCCGCTCGAGCTCCGCGCGGACCTCGTCGAGCGCGCGGCGCGCCGCGCGCAGCTCGGCGACCCCGGAGATCATCGGGAACATGATCTTGAGGTTCCCGTGGACCGAGGCGCGGAGCAGCGCCCGGAGCTGCGTCCGGAACATCTCGGGCTGGCGCAGGCAGTAGCGGATCGCGCGCAGCCCGAGCGCCGGGTTCTCGGCGTGCACGCGCATCCCGGCCGGGAGCTTGTCGCCGCCGAGGTCGAAGGTCCGGATCGTGACCGGGCGCGGCGCGAGCGCCTCGAGGACCTGGCGGTAGTTCTGGTAGTGCTCCTCCTCGGACGGCAGGTCCGGGCCGCCCGAGGAAGAGGAACTCGGTCCGGTAGAGGCCGATCGCGTCGCCGCCGTGGGAGAGGAGGCTCGGCACCTCCTCGACGAACTCGATGTTCCCGGCGAGGCGGATGGTGACGTCGTCCTGCGTGCGCGCCGGGAGGTCGCGCGTGCGGAGGAGGTCCTCCTCGACGAGCCGGTAGCGCTCGCGGGCGGCCTCGTAGTCGGACCGCTCGCCCGGCGTGGGGTTGATGACGACGACCCCGCGGCTCCCGTCGACGACGATCCAGTCGCCGCGCTCGACCAGCGCGGTGATCCGGCCGACGCCGACCACCGCCGGGACCTCGAGCGCGCGCGCCACGATGGCGGTGTGCGACGTCTTCGCGCCGGCGTCGGTGACGAACGCCGCGACCTTCCGCTCGTGGAGGAGGAGCGCGGTGTCCGCCGGCGACAGGTCGTGGGCGACGACGATCGCCCCCTCCGGCGGCACCTCGTCGACGTCGGGCGCCTGGCCGAGCAGGTTCTTGATGATGCGCTCGCCGACGTAGTCCACGTCGGCGCGGCGCTCCTTGAAGTACTCGTCGGCCTGCTCGTGGAAGGCGCTCTTGATCTTCCGGACCGCGCGCTTCACCGCCCACTCCGCGTTGAGCCGCTCCTCGCGGACGAGCCGCTGCGCCTCGAGGACGAGCATCTCGTCCTTCAGCATCATGCGGTGCATGTCGATGATCGCGGTGTGCTCCGCCGTCCCGCGCGGCGCCGTCCGCACGCTCGACCTTCTGCTTCACCTCGGCGAGCTGCAGGTCCGAGACCTCGAGCGCGGTCCTGAACCGCGCGAGCTCGTTCTCCACCTCGTCGGGGTCGAGCCGCCGCTTCGGCGTGCGGACGCGGCGCCGATCCACCGACCAGCACCGCCCGATGGCGATGCCCGGCGAGGCCGCGATGCCGACGAGGATGGAGGTGCCCGTAGGCGTCATTTCTCCCCGAACCCGTTCTCTATCATCTTCGCGAGCGCGGCGAGGGCGTGCTCTGCGTCCTCCCCGTCGGCCGAGACGGTGATCGACGACCCCTTCGCCGCCGCGAGGGTGAGCACGCCCATGATGCTCTTGCCGTTCACCTGCATCCCGTCCTTCTCGACGTGGATCTCGGCGCGGAAGCGGTTCGCGGCCTGTACGAGCTGCGCCGCGGCGCGGGCGTGCAGCCCGAGCGTGTTGACGATGACGAATCGGCGCTCGGTCCTGGGCATGCGCTAGCTGCTCCCGTGGAGTCGGCCCACCGCGACGGCCGCGGCGACGCCGAAGAGCGCGGCCGCGTAGGCGGTGGGGAGGAGGCGCGCGCCGCGCGCGAGCGCCGCGTAGCCAAGCGCCGCGACGACCGCGGCGAGCACGCCGGAGGCGGCGCCGGAGAGCGCCGCGCTGCGCGCCACGACGACCGCCGCCGCGACGCCGCAGACCACCGCACCGGACGGCGCGCAGCCGGTCCGCCGCGACCGGCAGGCCGAGCCGCGCGATCTCGCCGACGATGGCGTCGCCCTTCTCGTAGCCGGCGCGGAAGAGGCGGACGCGCAGCGCGAGGTGGATCGCGTTGTAGACGGCGATCGTCAGCGACGATCGCGGGCCAGCCGAGGAGCAGCGCGCCGAGCGCGGCGAGCGCGCCGAAGAACGGGCGGAGCGCGGTCCAGAAGAACCCGTCGCCGATGGCCGCGAGCGGACCCTGCAGCGTCTGCTTGTACTGGAGCGGCTGGCCGCCGGGCTCGGCCCCGGCGGCCACCTTCTCCTCGTGGTGGATCGCTCCGCCCAGGATGGCCGCCGCCATGTACGGGTGGCAGTTGAAGAACCGCAGGTGGCGCGCGAGCGCCTCCTCGCGCCGGACCGCGTCGGGATAGAGCGCGCGGAGCGCCGGGTCGATGGCGTACGCGAAGCCGAGGTTCTGCATGCCGCGGCGGTTCCAGGCGGCCTGCAGGAACAGGCAGCGCCAGAACACGCGCGCGAGCGTCTTGCCGGGGACCTTCGCGCTCATGCGCGGAACCTCCCGGTCGCGGCGAGGGCGACGACCCCGACGGCGAGCGCCGCGAAGAACAGGCGCGGCGCGCTCCGCGCGCGGAGCGCCTTCGCCCCCGAGGCGCAGGCGAGCGCCGCGAACGCGAAGAAGCCGAGGCGGAGCGGGGCCGCGGCCTCGGGGAGCGCCCGCAGGAGCGCCGGGATCGCGGCCTCGGCGAGCGCCGCGCCGGCGGGCGCGAGCACCGCGGCGATCGCGAACGGGAGGAGGAGGCCGTAGAGGTTCGCGCGCACCGCCGCGGGCGCGTGGTGGTGCGCGAGCTCCGCCTCGGCGCGAAGCGCGAGCCGCTCGTTCCAGGCCTCCACGAGCCGGTCCGCCTTGCGCCCGACGAGCGCGAGCGGAGCGCAGAGCAGGACGGCGAGCACGGCGATCTCGGGGGTGGTCGCGGTCCCGGCGGCGCGGGCGGCGAGGACGGCGCCCCCGGCGATGGCGGCGGTCCCGAGCGCCTCGTGGACCGGGAGCGCCGCGCCGAGGTTCACCGCGCCGAGCCAGAAGAGCTCGAGCGGCGCCGCGACGAGGAGGCCGCCCTCCAGGTCGCCGAGCGCCCAGCCGACCACGGGCGCAAGGGTGATCGGCCGCGAAAGCATGGCCTGGAGGAAGCCCTTGCGTTCGACGGCGGCGAGGCCCGCAACGAGAGCCAGGACGAGGTAACCCAAGGCACGACAGTCTAACCTAAGGAGCCGCTCCGTACCGACGTTCGATCTCGGCGAGCCCGGTGGGGGCCTCGGACGGGATGGCGCGCGCCTCGAGCTCGAACCCCGCGGCAGCGAGATCACGCAGCGCGTCGAGCTCGGGTGCGGCGAGAAAGACCGAGGGGGTGACCGGCCGGCGCCCCGCGCCAAAGTGGACGTTCCCGAGGTTCACCCGGGGCGCGAGCGCAGGGGAGAGGCCGCCCGCGCGGGCGGCGGCGAGCGCGGCGACGTCCCGGAGCAGCACGAGCACGACCGCCTCGCCGTGGGCGAGCTCCGCCCAGGGCACGTCCTTCACCGGGAGCACGCGGACCGGCAGGTCGGGCGGGACGCAGAGCGTCATGGCGGCCCGGGCGAGGTCGCTCCCGGCCGCCTCGTCGTCGGCGACCACCACCTCGGTCACCCCGAGCCGCGGGATCCAGGCCTCGAGGATCTGCCCGTGCAGGAGCCGGTTGTCGACGCGGACGAGGGCGATCACGGGAGGGGGACGGACGAGGAGGGCGCCTGATTCAGCGCCGTCGAGGTCACTGGCGGCTCGTCCGGGCCCGGCTCCGCAGGAGCTCGGAGGCGAGCGAGATGTTCTTCTGCCCGTGGATCGTCACGAGCTCCGCCGCGGCCTGGAGCCCGAGCGACTCCGCGCGCGCGGTGGAGAGCTTCAGGATCATCGGCAGGTTCACCCCGGTGACGACCTCGAGCTTCTCGTCGAGGAAGGTCAGGGCGAGGTTCGCCGGCGTGCCGCCGAACATGTCGGTGAGGACGAGGACACCGTCCCCCGAGTCCACCCGGCGGACGGCCTCGGCGAGCCGGGAGCGGGCGTCCTCCATGGAGGAGCCGGAGCCGACGCTCACCGGCTCGCACTGCTCGAGCTTACCGACGATGCCCTCGGCGGTGCGGAGCAGCTCCTCCGCGAGCTTCCCGTGAGTGGCGACGACGAGTCCGACCATGGCTCCCCCGGCGCGGTCCGGCCGCGCGGCGCGCGTACCATAGCCGCGGTGACCGCGGGAGGCCAGTCCGTCAGGTGGGCCCGAGACGGCGGCGCGCTACTCCTTCTCGACGTCGCGGTGCCACAGCCGGACCGGCTGCCCGGCGGCCTCGAGCCGCTCCGCCAGGGCTGCGCCGACCGCGACCGAGCGGTGCTTCCCGCCGGTGCAGCCGATGGCGATCGTGAGGTAGCTCTTCCCCTCGGTCCGGTAGCGGGGGAGGAGGAACCCGAACAGCTCGACGAGCCGCTCGAGGAACGCCTTCGCGTCGGGCTGCCCGAGCACGAAGCCGGCCACCCGCGGATCGGTCCCGGGGTGCGGCTTCAGCTCGGGGATGAAGTACGGGTTCGGCAGGAAGCGGACGTCGAGCACCATGTCGGCGTGGGTCGGGATGCCGAACCGGAAGCCGAACGAGACCACGGTGACCCCGAGGCGGGTACCGCCCCCGGTCACGAAGCGCCGCGCGACGAGCCGCTTCAGCTCGTGGACGTTGAGCGTCGTCGTGTCGATCACCTCGTCGGCGATCGCCTTCAGATCCCCGAGGGCGCGGCGCTCGGCGGCGATCCCGTCCGGGACCGACCCGCCGTCGCCCGAGAGCGGGTGGCGGCGGCGCGTCTCGGAGTAGCGACGGACGAGCGAGTCGTCCGACGCGTCGAGGAAGAGGACCTGGACGTCGTTCCCCTTCTGCCGGACCTCCTGGATGACGCGCGGCGCGTCCGCGAGGAACCGGCCCTCGCGCGCGTCGACGACGAGGGCGATGCGCGAGACCTCGCCCGCCGTGTGCCCGGAGAGCTCGAGCAGCTTCTCGAGGAAGAGGATGGGGAGGTTGTCGACGCAGTAGAACCCGGCGTCCTCGAGCGCGCGCAGGGCGGTCGACTTCCCCGACCCGGACACGCCGGTGAGGATGACGACCTGCGGACCGCTCGTGATCGCGGCGGGCGGCGTCACTCGACGTCCATCTCGCCGACGCGCGCACCCGGCGCGAGCGCGATGGCGCGGTTGAGCCGCTCCTGGAACTCGCGGGCGGAGTGGTGGCCCTGGAGCTTCAGGAGGTGGTTGCGCGCCGCCACCTCGACGATGGTGGTCATGTTGCGGCCCGGCCGCACCGGCACGATCAGCATCGGGATCTCGACGTCGAGGATCCGGAACTTCTTCTCCTCGACGCCGAGCCGGTCGTACTCGACGTTCGGATCCCACTCCACGAGCTCGAGCACGATCTCGATCTTCTTCCGCTCGCGGATCGACGCGACGCCGAACAGATCCTTGATGTTGATGATGCCGAGCCCGCGGATCTCCATGTGGTGCTTGATGATCTCGGAGCCGGCCCCCTGCACCGCGTCCGGCGAGCGGCGCTTCACGTCCACGATGTCGTCCGCGACGAGGCGGTGGCCGCGCATGACGAGGTCGAGCGCGATCTCGCTCTTGCCGATGCCCGACTTCCCGAGGAGGAGGATGCCGACGCCGAACACGTCGAGGAGCACCCCGTGCATCGACGTCTGCGCGGTGAGGATGTCCTCGAGGTAGTTCTGGACGCTCTCGATGAAGGTGGACGAGAGGTGGGTGCTGCGCAGGATCGGGACGCCCGCCTCCTCGGCGGCCGCCGTCATCTCCGGGCGGGACGTCGAGCCCCTTCGTGACGACCAGGCAGGCGAGGTCCTGACCGAAGAAGCTCCGCAGCACCTCGACGGCCCGGTCGCGCGGGAGGGTCCCGAGGTAGCTCATCTCGGTGTTGCCGAAGACCTGCACCCGCTCCTTGTGGAGGTACTCGGTGAAGCCGGCGAGCACGAGGCCCGGCTTCTGGATGCGAGACGAGCTGATTCGACGTGAGAGCCCCTGCCTGCCGGCGACGAGCGACAGCCTGAGGTCGAATCGGTTGTCGTCGAGGAGGGCCCCGACGCGGATCGCTTCCATGCCGGGCGGAGTCTAACCTGCCGTCAACGCGCCCCGCCACCTGGGGCATCCGCGAGGAGCGCGTCGGCGAGCGTGGGGAGCGCGTCGAGGAAGGCCTCCTCGCCCGCGCCGCGGAGCCGCTCGGAGACGGAGGCGGCCGCCGAGCCTCGCCGGGGGTCGAGCGCCGAGAGGTTCACGACGAGCGAGCCGCCCACCCGGCCGAGGCTCCCGTGCACGACCCGGTCCGCCCCGAGCGCGCCGCCGATCTCGGCCATGCAGCCCGAGTCGGTGCAGCCGAGCATCTGGCGCGTCCGCTCGACCCCGAGGAGCGCGGACACGTCGCCCTGCGTCATCACCGAGACCCCCGGCCGCCTGCGGAGCTCTCCGGCGAGCGCCTCGCCGAGCAGCTGCGCGGTCTCGCCGGGGACACCGCCGAGCGCGGCGAGCGGCAGGAGCGCGATCTTCATCGAGCGGGAGGTGCGGGCGACGCCCGGACGGGCGCAGGTGACGCGCACCGTGGTGGGCTCCCACGCGGGAGCCTGCAGCGGCGCGAGCACGATGAGGCCTCCGATCGCGGTGAGCGCCTGGCCGAGGAAGTTCACGAACGTGGTCTGGTTCTCGACCACCGCGACGCCCGAGGGGCAGATCTCCGCGAGCGGGACCGCGCCCGCCGGGATGAGACCGCCGAGGAACGCGTGGTTCCAGCGCTCTCGCGGCGCCCCCGCCTCGGGGAGGACCGAGCGGCGCTCGTAACGGAAGGTGTAGCAGGCGCTGAGGGTGGCGAGCGCGAGTGCCGCGGCTGCGAGCCGGCGTCTCATCGCGTACCTCCGCCCGGCGGGGCGGGCGCGACGTTCCGCGCGGGCGCCCCCTCCGCGCACTCCACCACCACGCGCCGGGGCGACCAGAACCCGATCGTGATCACCTGCGCCACCCACTGCAGGAACGTCGCGTCGTTGTGGAACCGGGCGACGCCCTCGGGGCAGGCCGCGTCGAGATCGACCCGGCCGTCGCCCTGGAAGCCCCACAGCCAGAAGTTGACCGTCCGCTCGTAGCGGCGCTGCGAGGCGGGGCGCCCCGCGTCGTACCGGACGGCGTGGCACCCAGCGAGCGCCAGGGCGGCGAGGGCAGCGAACACCAGCTTGCGCACCGGACTTCCTCCCGGCCCGAGTGTACCGGGGGAGTCGCGACGCTGGCCAGGGCCGTCAGCCCCGGTGGGGCCTCTCGCTCGCGCCACCCCGCGCACGAGCGCGTTGACGCTATGCTCCGGAGGTCACTAGATTGCCCGGCCCCCGATGCAGCTCAAGGTCCTCTACCACGGCAACTGCTTCGACGGCTGCGCGTCGGCCGCCCTCTTCTCGCGCTTCTTCGTCGAGCGAGAGGGCGGACGCCTCGACGCGGTCCGCTTCGCGCCGTTGCACCACCAGCAGGGCGACCCGTTCCCGAAGGATGCCTTCGACGCGGACGTGAACGCCTGCGTGGACTTCCGCTTCTCGGCGTCCCCGGCGCTTCACTGGTGGTTCGATCACCACGCGAGCGCGTTCCCGACCCCCGCCGACCGGGCCGCCTTCGAGCGCGACGCGACCGGCAACAAGTTCTGGGATCCCTCCGCCCCGAGCTGCACGGGGTTCGTCGCCCGCACGCTCTCCGAGCGGCACGGGTGGCGCGCGGACGACCTCGCGGACCTCGTGCGGTGGGCGGACATCATCGACGCGGCCCGCTTCCCGACCCCGGCGATGGCGGTCCGGCTCGAGGAGCCGGCGCTGCGGATCATGACGCTCCTCGAGGCGACGAAGGACCCCCAGGTCCCGACCCGCGTCATCGAGGCGATGCAGCACCGCCCCCTCGCCGAGATCGCGGCGGAGCCGTGGGTCGCGGGACCTCTCGGCCCAGTGCTCGAGCGGCACCGCGCCGCGGTGGACGTCGTGCGCCGGCTCGCGCGGGTCGAGGGCGGCGTCGTGATGGTGGACCTCGCCGGGTCGGGCATCGAGAGCTCGAACAAGTTCATCGCCTACGATCTCTTCCCCGCGGCGGCGTACACGGTGGTCGTCTCGCTCGACCCGAAGCGCGCGAAGGTGTCGGTCGGCTCGAACCCCTGGGCCCGCCCCGCCAGACCCCACGACATCTCCAAGCTGTGCGAGCCGTACGGCGGCGGCGGCCACGCCGTGGTCGGAGCGGTCTCGCTCGGCCCCGATCGGCTGGAGGACGCGCGGCGGATCGCGCGTGAGATCGCGGCCGCCCTGCGGACGGAGCCGAGCACGACATGACCCCGGGCGAGTACATCCTCGTCGTCGACGACGATCACGACTTCCGAGAGGCGCTCTCCGAGGTGCTCGGCGACGCGGGCTACCCCGTGCAGCAGGCGGAGAACGGGGAGATCGCGCTGCAGCGGGTCACCGACGAGGCGCCGGGGATCGTGCTCCTCGATCTCAAGATGCCGGTGCTCGACGGGTGGGGGGTCATGGAGCGGATGCGGGGCGAGCCGCGCAGCGCCGCGATCCCGATCCTCATCCTCTCCGCCTACGGGTTCGAGTGGGAGGCGGAGCTGCTCGGGGCGCAGGGGTACATCCCGAAGTCGGTCGGGATGGACGAGATCCTCGAGCGGGTCCGCAAGGCGGCCGGTCCGCCGCCGCTCCGGCACTGATTTACTCCACCCAGGCGGCGCCGCGGTGCGCGCCCGGTGCGGCGCACCCCTCGTCCGCCGCGAGGTCCTCCGTGAGCCAGCGCGCGCACGCGGGCGGGGCGAGCGGCCCGAGCGCGGGCGCGACGAGGACGCGCCCCCGGTGGAGCGCGAGCGCGGACGGGATCGAGGATCCGATGCTGGCCGAGAGCTCCGGGTCCTCGGCGAGCGAGAGCCCCGCGCCGAGGGTCGCGCGGACGACCACGCCCGAGGAGTCGATGACCCCGTAGCGGCGCGTCGCGACGAGCAGCGTCCCGTCCGGCGCGGCGTGCAGGGCGTCGATCCCCTCGCAGCTCGCGCCGAGATCCGCGGTGAGCTTCCGCTCCACGGCGCCGGTGGGGAGATAGATCGCGACGTCCTGCACCCCGTAGCCGACCACCATCCGCCCGTCCTCGAGCGCCGCGATCCCGCGCGACGCGGACGGCAGCTCCTCCGCGACGAGGTCGAGCGCGCCCGACGGAGCGTAGACCACCGGCGCGTGCCCGCCGGTCACCCACACCCGGCCCGAGACGTCCTCCGCGGCCGCCCACGGCAGCGCCGGATCGAGGGCCGTCCCGTGGAACAGCCGCTTGCCCGCGCCGTCCTCCGCCGCGAACGCCGCGATCCTCCGGCCCGAGCGGGAGAGGAGCACCGCGGGCGGGAACACGACCGCGCTCGTCGCGCCCTCCGGCTCCTGCAGCGCGACGACGCTGCCGTCCCGGCGGACGAGCAGCGCGCGGACCGGCGCGTCGAGCGCCGGCGGGCCGGCTGCGAGGGTGGCGCTGGCGGTGGGCGACGTGAACGACAGGACGCGAGGGGCCCCGCCTTCTCCGACCCAGAGGGCCGGCTCGGCGACACCCCCGCGGCCGCACGCTCCGACCGCGAACGCGAGGACGAGCACGAGCGAGTTCCCCGGAGGCCGCACGGATCCACTCTACCCGACGCGCCCTCGAGCGGAACCTGGACCGCGCGCGTCCGCGTGCGTCCATGTGCGCGTCCGGCCCCCGCGCGCGCCGCTCGCGGCTACAGCTCGATGACCCGGAAGCGCCGGTCGAGCGTCTTCTTGAGGAGCGGCATCGCCACGTTGTAGACGGGGATCCCCTTCGGCGTACGGCCTTCGAGGCTGCCGTGGTGGGCGTGCCCGTGGAACACCGCGATGGCGCCGAAGGCCTCGCACGGCGCGGTGAGCCGCGTGGTGCCGAGGTAGGCGCGGAGCTCCGCGTCCTCGCCGTCCGTCGTGCCGGCGATCGGAGCGTAGTGCATGAGGACGACCTTCTTCGCGATCTCGAGCTGCGCGAGCGCCGCCTCGAGCTTCAGCCCCTCGTTCACCGCCTCCTGCACGAACGCCTTCACGATCGGCTCGCCGAACGCCTGCAGCAGCCCCTTCTCGAACCCGCCGGCGAACCCCTTCACGCCCGCGATCCCGAGCCGCCGATCGAAGACCGCGTGGTCGCCGTCGAGCACCTCCACCTTCACCTCGCCGAGGATCCGCACGATCTCCCGGACCTGGTTCCCCTCGAAGTCGTGGTTCCCGAGCACCGCGGCGCAAGGCACCCGAAGGTCCGCGAGCGCCTCCGCGAGCGTCTCCGCCTCGGCCACGGTCCCGTGATCGGTGAGGTCGCCCGCGAGGACGAGCCCCTCGGCCTCGCCGTTCACCGCGCGCACGAGCTCGCGGAACCGGCCGTGCTGGTCCGCCCGCCCGTGGAGATCAGCGACGGCCGCCAGCCGGAACGTCCCCTCCGCCATTCGGTGCCCCCTGCGCCCCGCGCTCGGCCTCGTCCCAGGCGCGCCCGTCCTCGTAGCCGAGGTGCTCGAGGTCGTGCCGGTACTGCACGCGGGAGATGAGGTTCCCGCGGCACAGCGGGCGCGGGTGGTCCGTCCCGAGCTCGTCCTCCACCCGGGCGAGGAGGGTCTCGAGCACGCGGTCCGGCACCTTGGAGCGCTCGCCGGGGTACGAGAACCGGAACAGGAGCACGTGGGAGAGGAGGACCTCCCAGTACCGGTCGAAGCGCCGGAGGAGCCGGTCCCAGTCGAGCTCGTCGCCGACCGCGCGGAAGAGGTGGTTCACGTCGGCGCCGTCGTAGCGCTCGCGCTCGAGCACGAACGACTTCGACCAGACCATCTCCTCGGGCGGCGCGAGCAGGACGTCGACCCCCATCACCCGGGCCGGCCGCGCGTGCTCGAACCAGAGGTCGTCCACGACCGCGACGCCGTTCCCGGACGAGAAGATGAGGTCCACGAACCACTCGCCCCGGTAGGCCTTGCCGATCCAGCCCGGATCCTCGATCTCCGTCCGGAACCCCGCGGACTCGAGCACCCGGAACGCCTCCTCGAGGTCACGCTCGCGCAGGAAGACGTCGAGGTCCTTCGTGTCCCGGAAGATGCGGGTGTACTCGAAGAAGGCGTACGCGCCCGCGACGAGGAACGGCACCTTCGAGTCGGCGAGCGCCGTCAGCGCTTCGGCGCGCGCGTCGAGCTCCGCGGGGTGGCGCGGCCCCAGGGTCGAGCCGGGGCCCGGATCGGTCGAGGCCATGCCGACAAGGTGGGGTTCCCTCGCGGATCGAGGAACCCCGGGAGCGTCGGGGAGGCGGGCGCCGTTGCCGCCGCCCGGCGCCGGGTGCACCGTGGCGGCGGGAGGGATCGGTCCTGCCGACTCGTGCGCGCCCCCTCGCGGCGGCGCTCCTCCTCGCGACCGCCTGCGGGGAGCTGGATCAGCTGCCGCCGCCGGCGCGCGAGGATGCGCCAGCTGCCGCGGCCCCGGCCGAGCCCCGAACACCCCCGCCGGAGCGGCGCGGTGACCGTCACGCCCGGGCCGCCGCCAGGCGCAGCCCGCGCCGCGAGCTCGGCGGCACCATCGTCCGGGCGGACGACCGCCAGGTCGTCCTCAGGCCGCACGGCGGGCGCGGCGGAGAGATCGCGCTGCGGGTGACCGCGCGGACCGCCGTCACGGTGGATGGACGCGCGGCGCGATCGGCTGACCTCCGGCCGGGCGCGGACGTACGCGCCGCTTACCAGACGCCGGAGGGAGGCCGCGCCACCGCGATCTCGGTCGAGCAGCTGCCCGCGCCCGCGCCACCTGCCCCGCCACCCCCGCCACCCCCGTCGCCGGCCGCGCCCCGCGCACCCGCCGAGATCGAGGAGCGGCCGCTGTCCGACGGCTAAGGCCGAGACCACTTGCCCTGATTCGCTGCTGCGGCGCACGCTGGCTGGCTGCGCCGGGCAGACTCGGCTCTAGCGGCGACGGGGGCGCCCGCCGGCGAGGTCGGCGGGGACGACGGACCCTTCGCCGAAGCGATCCGCGAGCCGGTCCACCGCGGCGTTGAGCGCGCGCCGCTTCCCCTCCTCCTCGGCCACCGAGGCGTCCGGAGCGCCGCCGCCGAACAGGTCGAGCTGCCCGCGCTCGCGCTCTCCCGCGAACCCGGATACGGAGATCCCGGTGAGGCGGACGGGGAGCGCGAGATCGACGCGCGCGAGCAAGGCGCGGGCCGCGCCATAGAGGGCCCGGTCGTCGTCCGTCGGGCGCTCGAGGGTCGTACGGCGGGTGACGAGCGTGAAGTCGGCGTACTTCACCTTGAGCGTGACGACGTGGCCCGCCAGCCCGGCGCTGCGGAGCCTGCGCCCGACCCGCGCCGCCTGCGAGAGCAGCTCGCGCTCGAGCGCGGGCACGTCGGCGAGGTCCTCGCCGAAGGTGTCCTCCGCGCCGATGGACTTCGCGGCCTCGTCGGGGACGACGTCGCGCGGATCGTCGCCGAGGGCGAGCGCGCGGAGATCGCGCGCGTGCGTGGCGCCGATCGCCCCGGCGAGCGCGGCGTCCGGAGTGCGCGCGAGATCGCCGATGGTGGCGACGCCGATCTTCCGGAGCGCCTCCTCGGTGACGTGGCCGACGCCCCACAGCCGCGCGACCGGGAGCGGCGCGAGGAAGGCGGCGACGCCACCCCGCGGCACCTCGACGAGGCCGTCGGGCTTCCCGAGGTCGGTCGCGATCTTCGCGGCGAGCTTCACCTCGGAGATCCCGGCGGAGACCGCGAGGCCGCACTCGTCGCGGACGGCGCGCTTGATCGCGCTCGCGATGTCGCGCCCCTCCCCGTGCAGCGCGCGGCTCGCCGTCACGTCGAGGAAGGCCTCGTCGAGCGAGAGGGGCTCGACGAGCGGCGTGTAGCGGCGGTAGATGCCGAACACGAGCTCGGAGAGCTCCCCGTACCGCTCGAACCGGGGCGGCAGGAAGACGCCGTCGGGGCAGAGCTTCCGCGCCCGGGCGGTCGGCATGGCCGAGCGAACGCCGAACCTCCTCGCCTCGTAGCTCGCGGCACACACGACGCCGCGGCGCGACGGGCCGCCGACGATGACCGGGCGGCCGCGCAGCTTCGGATCGTCGAGCTGTTCCACCGAGGCGTAGAACGCATCGAGGTCGAGGTGGAGGATCGTCCGCTGACCGGCTGCCATCACTCCTTCTACATAGGCCCCCCCACGAGAGGTGACAGTTTGCCGCAGCTCCGCTTGACCTGGGTCAACGCGCCGGGTAAGGAGGGGTACGCATGGACGGCTCCGTTGCCAGTCGACGCCTTGGACCTCCCCGTTCGGGTATCGCCGAGCGGATCTGGGACGCGGCCCGCGCCGAGTTCTCGAAGTGCGGGTATCACGGCGCTCGCGTGCAGGGGATCGCGCGCGGCGCCTCGTGCAACGTGGCCTTGATGTACCGGCACTGGGCCTCGAAGCGCGCGCTCTACGTCGACATCCTGCGCGCGGTCTGGATCGGCTCCGCGAACGAGATCGCGCGGCTGCTCGAGGCCGGGTCGATCGAGCCGGACGCGGTGGTGGTGGCCTACGTCGACGCGATGATGGCGGATCCGGTCGGCGCGCAGATCCTGATCCGCGAGTACCTCGACGGCGCCCCGTTCCTCGCGCAGCTCGCCGCCTCGGATCCGTCGGTGGTGGAGCCGCTCCGGCGCGCGACCGCGGCGATGGCGGGCGATCGACCGCAGGGGCTCGACCCGATGCTCGCCCTGGTGACGGTCGGCGGCGTCGCGGCCCTCGTCGCGTCGATGCGCGAGGCGGCCCGCCCCTTCGCAGCCGGGGCCCTCGACCCGGAGGCGTGGCGCCGTCACGTGCTCGAGCTGCTGGTGCACGGGCTCTCGCCGCGACACGCGCCTCCTTCCGGCCGCGCGAACGGCGCCGGCGTCGCGCCGCCCCCGTAGCGCGCCTTCCGGACCGTCACCTTCGGGCGTACTCTCTTGCGCCATGTCGCGTGTGGATGTCGTCATCATCGGCGCGGGCGTGCAGGGATCGTCGGTCGCCCTCCGCCTCGCGCAGGCCGGCCGCAGGGTCGTCGTCCTGGAGCGGGCCATCCCCGGCGCGGAGGCGTCGAGCGCCGCAGGCGGCATCCTCTCTCCCGGTGTCGAGGCGGTCGAGCCCGGCCCCTTCTACGCGCTCTGCCGGGCCTCGCTCGCGCGCTACCCCGGCTTCGTGCGCGAGGTGGAGGCGCTCTCCGGGATGTCCGTCGGGCTGCGCACGCTCGGCACGCTCGAGGTCGCCCTCGACGACGACCACGCCAAGATCCTGGCCGCGCGCGCCGAGAAGATCGAGCGGCACGGGCTCCCGGTGCAGGTGCTCGACGACGCCGAGGTCCGGCGGCTCGAGCCCGCCGTGTCCCCCGAGGCTCGCGGCGCGCTCCTCTTCGCGGACGAGGGATCGCTCGATCCGCGCGCCCTCGCGCGTGCGGTGTACGTCGCCGCGTCGCGCGTCGGGGCGGCGTTCGTCACCGGCCAGGTCCGGCGCATCGTGACGGACGGCGGCCGGGCCGTAGGCGTCGAGCACGAGTCGGGGCGGATCGAGGCCGGAACGATCGTCCTCGCCGCGGGCAGCTGGAGCCTGCTCGTCGAGGGGAACGGCCTCCCGCCCGGCGCGGTGCGCCCGGTGCGCGGGCAGATCGCGGTCCTCGACACGCGCCCCCCGCTCCTCTCGCGCGTCGTCTTCTCGGGACACGGGTACGTCGTGCCGCGCGCGGACGGCCGGGTCCTGTGCGGATCCACGATGGAGGAGGTGGGGTTCGAGAAGGCCGTCACCGCGGGCGGCCTGCGCCACGTCCTCGACGTCGCGATCGGCGTCGCGCCGGCGCTCGCGCGGGCCCCGGTCGTCGAGACCTGGTCGAACTTCAGGCCGGCGAGCCCGGACGGTGAGCCCATCCTCGGCCCCGGGACCGTACCCGGGCTCCTCTACGCGACCGGCCACACGCGCAACGGCATCCTCCTCGCCCCGGTGACCGCGGACGCGCTCGCGGCGGCGGTCCTCGGCACTGCGCCCCCGGTGGACCTCGCGCCGTTCTCGCCCGCCCGGCTCGCGGGGATCCTCGGCCCGCGGCGCTGACGACGGCGGGGCGACGGGTGGGTGCGCGCGGGCTCGACCGCGCCGCTCGCCCGCTCACATCGGCATGCCGGCGTCCATGATGTGCCACATGCCCATCATGCCGATGTCCTCGTGCTCGAGGATGTGGCAGTGGAACATGGTCATTCCCGTGAAGTCGCGGATCGGGAGGCGCAGCGTGACGCTCCCCATCTTCGGCACGATGATCGTGTCCTTGAACGCTGGGGCGTGCGTGTAGAGCGCAGCGTAGCTCGCGATCGCCGAGCCGCCGGAGATCGCGATGACCTGCGCGTCGTTCACGTGCTGGTGCCACGGGTGGTCCATCCCGCTCTGGTTCACGATCTCCCAGATCTCCTCGGTGCCCACCGTCGAGTGGCGTTCGCAGGCGCGGATCGACCCGTCGGAGAGGACGTCGAAGGTGATCCCGTTGATGTAGCCGCGGCCCCGGCCCATGCTCGAGCGCGAACTGCGCGCGCGGCGAGCATCGCGGTGTCGCCTGCGAGCCTCGCCGCCTCGGGGTTGACGACCGCCGGGATCGCGCCCGCCGCTCGCGTGCCCTTCACCTGCACGGTCGCGAGCGTGATCTGGGGGGTCGCCATGTTCCCCTCACGCGCGTAGGGCAGCGCGAGGAGCTTGTAGCTGCCCTTCGTCGCGGTCGCCTCGACGAGGACGTCCACCCGCTCGCCCGAGGCGAGGAGGATCTCCGACACCGGGTACGGCCGGTCGAGGAGGCCGCCGTCGCTGCCGACCACGTGGAGCGTGTGGCCTGGAGCGACAGGCGATAGAAGCGCGCGTTCGACGCGTTCAGGAACCTGAGCCGCTTCACCTCGCCGGGACGGAACGTGAGCGACGGGTTCAGCTGCCCGTTCACGGTGACGAGGTTCCCCTCCTTCCCGTGCATGTACTCCATGAAGGACCCGTACGGCGCCGGCGCGCCCGACGCGAGCGTGATGTCCTTGAGCACGACGATGTGCGTCTCGAACCCTTGCAGCGCGGTGACCGGGTCGTCGGCGACGTCGAGCGCGCCGACGAGCCCGCCCCAGAACTGCTCCGCGACGGTGCCGTGGACGTGCGGATGGTACAGCCCGAGCGTCCCGGGTCGCTGCAGCGAGAGGTCGTACTCGTAATCCTGCGCGCCGCCGCCGGCAGGGACCGTCACGTGGACGTTGTCGGCCGGGACCCCGTCGGCGTTGTTGCCGGGAGACACGTGCCAGCCGTGCACGTGCACGTTCGTCACGTTCTTCTGGTGGCCGAGCAGGTTCACATCGGTGGTGAAGGGAAGGTCGTTGCGAAAGTGGAGCCGGACGAGGTCGCCGCGGCGAGCGCGGATCGTCGGCGCGATGAAGGAGCCGTCGTACGTGAGGAGGTTCACCTCGCCTCCGTTCAGCGGGATGGTCGCGACGGCGGCGCGGATCGTGACGTCCACCACGCCCGACCCCGGCGTCGCGGCGTTCTGGGCGACCGGCGGGTCGAGCAGCGCGGCCGACACCGGCGGATCGACGACGGTCGTCGTCCGCCCATCCCGCCGCCCATCGCCGCCATCCGCCGCCATCTGCGCCCCAGCGCGCGGCGCGAGGGCGAGACCGGCAACACCGAGCCCCGTGCGCGCGAGGAAGACGCGCCGGTTCATTCCCTTGGACATGATCCCCTCCCGTCCGAGTCGGACGTGCACGAGTCAGATCGCAACGTGGCCCTTCACCGTGAACCCCTCGCAAAGGTTCGCGGCTCGTTGTCGCGCACGCTCACGAGCCGCAGGTTGGCGGGATGCACGGCGCTCCCGACCTCGCCGCCGTCGAGGACCGGCTCTTCGAGCGGCTCGCGCGGGGACAGCTCCTCCTGCTCGTCGGGGCCGGCGCCTCCCGGTGGGCCGGGCTGCCGTCCTGGCGCCAGGTGGTCTGCGCGCTCGCCGCGGACCTCGTCCCCGCGCTGCGCGCAGGCATCCCGGACGCGCGCGAGCGGTTCGTACCCCCGGTCGAGGGCGAGTCGGTCCCGATCGACTCGCTCCTGCGGATCCCGGAGGCGCACCGGCACCTGTGTGGCGAGGAGCGGCTCGTCGCGCGGCTCGCCGAGCTCTTCGACACCTCGCGGATCGACCCGGCCGAGCTGCCGCTCCAGCAGCTCCTCGTGCGCCTCTCACCGTTCGTCCCGGCGATCTACACGACGAACTTCGACGACCTGCTCGAGCGCACGTTCGAGTGGGCCGGGATCGCCTGTCAGGTGGTCGCCGGACCGGAGGACCTCAAGGGGTGGCGGTTCGACGAGGTGGAGGGCGGCCACGTCCCCCGCTTCCCCCTCTACAAGCTGCACGGGACGCTCGCGCGCCCGGGCTCGCTCGTCGTGGGCGAGTCGGACGTGCTCCGCCGCTCCGACCTCGCGACGCACCCCATCGACCTGCGCTTCTGCTCGGACGTGATGGGGCGCGAGATCCTGCTCGTCGGCTACGGCTTCGCCGACCCGAACATGCGCTGGATCTGGACGAAGCTGCGGGACCTCGAGGTCGCGCCGCTCGGCTGGTTCCTCGAGCTCGGGACCTCGACCGATCTCGAGCGGGCGACGATGGAGCTCGATCGGATCGAGCGGATCGACCTCGAGACCGACGACCCCGATCACCCGCCGGAGCTGCTCGACTTCCTCGGCGCGCTCGTCGAGCGCTGCGAGCGGGAGCTCGGGCGGCGCGTCCCCCTGCCGTGGTCCTCCGCCGCCGCGCCCGCGCCGCCGTAGCAACGAGTTGAAGAATCCCCTCTCCGCCGCCGGGGGAGAGGGTCAGGGAGAGGGGGCGGTGGCGCGATCTTCAACGGCCTAGAGCCGCTCTCGCCCGGACTCCCTCGCCCCGGCCGCGCGGACCTACCAGCGCTCCACGACGACGCGCGTCTCCGTGTAGAAGCGGACCGCGTCCTCGCCGGTCGCGTGGAGGTCGCCGAAGAAGGAGCTCTTCCAGCCGGCGAACGGGAAGAACGCCATCGGCGCGGCCACCCCGACGTTCACCCCGATCATGCCCGCCTCGACGTTGCGCCGGAAGTACGCCGCAGCGGGCCCGCTCGCGGTGAAGATCGACGCGGCGTTCCCGAAGCGCGAGCGGTTCGCGAGCGCGACCGCCTCCTCCACCGAGGCGGCCCGCACCGTCGAGAGGACCGGGCCGAAGATCTCCTCCCGCGCGAGCGCGGAGTCGGGCTCGACCCGATCGAACAGCGTCGGTCCGATGAAGAACCCGTCCGCCGCGCCGGGAGCGGTCCGGCCGTCCACGACGAGCGTCGCGCCCTCCGACACCCCCTGCTCGATGAAGCGACGGACCCGCGTCCGGGCGTCCTCGCGGATCACCGGCCCCATGGCGGAGTCCTGCGCGAACGGATCGCCGACGCGGGTGCCGCGCGCCTCGGCGGCGACGCGCTCGAGGAGCGGCTCGGCCGCCTTGCCGACGGGCACGAGCACGCTGCCGGCGAGGCAGCGCTGGCCGGCGGCGCCGAACGCGGAGCCCATCACCGCCTTCACGGTGAGGTCGAGGTCGGCGTCCGGGAGCACGAGCAGGTGGTTCTTCGCCCCCGCCATCGCCTGGACCCGCTTCCCGTTCGCGGCCGCGCGCGCGTAGACGTGCCGCGCCACCGCCTCGGAGCCGACGAACGAGACGGCCCGCACGAGCGGGTGATCGAGGAGCGCGTCCACCGCCTCGCGCGCGCCGTGCACGACGTTGAGGACGCCCGGCGGCAGCCCGGCCTCGTGGAGGAGCTCCGCGAGGCGCAGGCCGGTGGAGGGCGTCCGCTCCGAAGGCTTCAGCACGAAGGTGTTCCCTGCGGCGATCGCGATCGGGAACATCCAGAGCGGGATCATCGCCGGGAAGTTGAACGGGC
Source organism: uncultured delta proteobacterium (assembly GCA_963736795.1). GTDB lineage: Bacteria > Myxococcota > Myxococcia > Myxococcales > Anaeromyxobacteraceae > Anaeromyxobacter. The sequence continues at coordinate 1,102,600 of CAVTRF010000016.1, forward strand.
AGATGCCCGCCACGACGCCGACGGGCACGCGCCAGGTGTGGCTGTCGATCCCGCGGGCGATCCCCTCGACGGTCCGCCCCTGCGCGAGCGTGGGCATGCCGCAGGCGAAGTCCACCACCTCGATCCCGCGCCGCACCTCGTTGCGGGCGTCGTCGAGGAGCTTGCCGTTCTCGCGCGAGACCGAGGCCGCGAGCGCCTCGTGCTCACGCTCCAGGATCGCCTTGTAGCGGAAGAGCACCTGCGCGCGCTCCGGCACGGGCACGTCGCGCCAGGGCGGCGAAGGCGCGGGCGGCGGACTGCACCGCGGCGTCGACGTCGCGCGCGCCGCCGCGGGGGACGCCGGGGAGCGGGCCGGCCGGTCGCCGGCTCGACGGCCGGCAGGAGGTCCGGCGTCAGGGCGGCTCGCCTCGCGCCGTCCACGAGGAGCGGCAGCGCGGAGGGGACAGTGATCGTCGTCTCGGGCATGGGGGTCTCCTCCTCGATCCTTCCCGGCTCGGCGGGCCGCCGCCATCCCTTCACTTCACTCGCGCCCACCGTGAACCCGGCGATGAACCGGTCCAGGAACAGGTTGTAGAGGACCGCGATGGGGAGGCTCGCGATGAGGCAGCCCGCCATGAGCGAGCCCCAGTAGTAGACGTCGCCGCGGACGAGGAAGATCGGGATGCCCACGCCCACGGTCTGGTGCTCCGCGCTCGAGATGAACGTGAGCGCGTAGACGAACTCCTGCGTGACGAGGGTGAACGTGAAGATGACGACCGTGAGGATCCCCGAGACGGAGATGGGGATGACGAGCTTCACGAACGCGCCGAAGCGGGTGAGGCCGTCCACGAGCGCCGCCTCCTCGAGGTCGCGCGGGATCGCCTTGAAGAACCCCATGAGGAGCCAGATCGAGAACGGGATGGTGAAGGTCGGGTAGGTCACGACGATCGCCCAGAGGCTGTCCTGGAACCCGAGGAACGAGACGACGCGCGACATCGGAATGAACAGCAGCGTCGGCGGGATGAGGTAGGTGAGGAAGATCCCGATGCCGAGCTGCTCGCCCCACGCCCCGGTGAGGCGCGCGAGCGCGTAGGCCGCGGGCACCGCCAGCAGGAGCGTGATGACCACGACCGCCGCGCCGGCGAGGGTGGTGTTCCAGAACCAGCGCAGGAACAGCGTCTCCTGGAAGAGGTAGCGCAGGTGCTCGAGCGTGGGCGGCTGGTTGAAGATGAACGGGTTGTTCTGGACGTTGTAGAGGTCGGGGCCGCGCTTGAAGGTGGTGATCGCCATCCAGTAGAAGGGGAACGCGAGCGCCACGGCGAACCCCGCGACGATCGCCCAGCGCCCGAGGCGCGTCGCGAGCGATCTCCTCGGTCCGGCCATGCGCCTCCCTATGCGACCTCGGCCCGGCGGGCGATCCGCAGCATGATGACCGCCACCGCGACGAGGATCGGGACGAGGAACACCGAGATGGCGGCCCCCTCCGCGAGGTCCGAGCCGAGGACGCCCGTGAAGAAGGCGAGGGAGGGGAGCACCTGGGTCGTGTTGTACGGGCCGCCGCGGGTGAGGATGTAGACGACCGTCATGTCGGTGAAGGTGAAGACGACCCCGAACAGCACCGCCACCGTGATGATCGGGCGCATCATCGGGAGCGTGATCTCGAGGTGGGTGCGCCAGAAGCCCGCGCCGTCGACCGCCGCCGCCTCGGGGAGGTCCTTCGGGATGGAGGTGAGGCCGGCGAGGAGGATCACCGTCGAGAACGGGATCATCCGCCACGCGTGCACCGCGATGACCGAGAACATCGCGAGCTGCGGCTGCCCGAGCCACATGGGCGGATCGAACAGGTTCACGAGCCGGGCGCGCGCGAGCACCCAGTTCACGACCGAGTAGATCGAGTCGAGCTGCCACTTCCAGCCGATCGCGCCGAGGCTGATGGGCGCGACCCAGGGGAGGAGCAGGAAGAACCGGACGAGCCCGCGCCCTCGGAACGGATCGCGCAGCGCCAGCGCGAGGGCGTTGGCGGAGACGATCACGATGAGCTGCGTCGCGACGGTGAAGACGAACGAGTCGACGAGCGCGCGCCGGAAGGTCGGGCTCTCGAGGACGCTCCTGAAGTTGTCGAGCCCGACGTAGTGGTAGCCGACCGACCCGACCCTCACGTCCCCGACGCTGTACGCGAAGGCGAGGACCAGCGGCAGGCCGACGAGCGCGGCGATGTAGACGAGGGCGGGCGCGAAGAGCGCGATCCCGAGGAGGGTCGGGCCGCGCAACCCGAGCCGGGCCGGGCGCACGCGCTCGCCCGCGGCGATCATCTCCACGCGATCTCCCTCGACGCGACGCGGCGACCCGTGCCGAGCTCGAACTGCTTCACGGCGCTGCGCGCCACCGCGAACGGATGGGCGGCGCCCTCGGCGACGTCCACGCTCGTCAGCGCGGACATGCGCGACACGACCTTGTGGCCGTCGAACCGGCCGCCCTCGATGGCGCCGTGCAGGATCCGCTCCGAGCCGAGATACTCGGCGAGCGTCACCCGGAACCGGACCGGCAGCGCGTCGCCCGGCACCGCCGCCGCCGGGAGCAGGCTCTCCGGCCGGAACCCGACCACGCCCTCGCCGTCCTCGAGCAGGTTCATGGGCGGTGAGCCGAGGAAGGTCGCGACGAACGTGTCCGCCGGCTCGTCGTACACCTCCCGCGGCGTCCCGATCTGGCGCACGAGCCCCTTGTTCAGGACGACGATGCGGTCCCCCATCCCCATCGCCTCGACCTGGTCATGGGTCACGTAGATGGTGGTGGTCCCGACCCGCTCGTGGAACTGGGTCAGCTCCTCGCGCGCGGAGGCGCGGAGCTTCGCGTCGAGGTTCGAGAGCGGCTCGTCGAGCAGGAACACCGTCGGCTCGCGCACGAGCGCGCGGGCGAGGGCCACGCGCTGCCGCTCACCGCCCGAGAGCTCGCGCGGCCTGCGCTGCAGGAGCCCCCCGATGCCGAGCAGCCCCGCCGCCCACTCCACCCGCTCCCGCCGCTTGTCCTTCGCGACGCCGTGCGCCTTGAGCGGGAAGGCGATGTTCTTCTCGACCGTGAGGTGCGGGTAGAGCGCGTAGCTCTGGAACACCATCGCGATGCCGCGGGCGCGTGGCGGGAGATCGGTGACCACCCTGCCGCCGATGAGGACGTCGCCGCGGGTCGGCTCCTCGAGCCCCGCGATCATGCGCAAGAGGGTCGACTTGCCGGAGCCCGAGGGGCCGAGGAAGACGAGGAACTCTCCGTCGGCGGTGGCGAGATCGACGTCGTTGACCGCCCCCTCGTCGCCCTTCTTGAAGACCTTGGTGAGCTTCCTCGTCTCGACGACCGCCACGCGCGCGCGCTCCTCGGGCGCTCACTTCCACTTGGCGAAGATCCGGTTCATCTCCTGCTCCGCCGCCTTCGTCGCGTCTTCCGGCGTCGCCTCGTCGCGCGCCACCCGCGCGAACATCGTGGGGACGACGAAGGTGTTGAACACCTCGTCGATGGCGGGGGTCGCGTACCCGGGGTAGCCGATGTTGGTCGCCCACTCGAGGACGCTCCCGAGGACCTTGTACTTGTCCGGCAGGCGCGGCCTTCGGATCGTTCGCGATCGCCTCGGTGAGGTTCGGGACCGTCTTCGGGAAGCAGGGGAAGTTGTAGAACTCGCACTGCTTGAACGCCTCCCCGAACGCGTCCATGAAGTCGACGAGGAACTGCTTCGCGCCCTCCTTGTTCTCGGCGAAGTTCCAGATGACGTAGCAGTCCATGACGTGCTCGGCGGCGATCCGGCGGACCGGTCCCTTGAGCGCGGGCACGAGCTGGATCTTCTTCGACATGTCCGGGTTGTCCTTCTCGGCGGTGCGCGTCACCGAGATGGCGTTCGCCACGTACGAGAGCTTGCCCGCCAGGATCCCGCGGTTGTTCGAGGACGGGTCCCAGGTGAAGACCTCGCCCGTCTCCGACTCCTTGAACAGCGCGCGCATGAACTTGAGCGCCTCGATGGTCTGCGGCGAGTTGATGACCACCTTGCCCTCGGCATCCTGCTCCGAGGCGCCGAAGGACCAGAGCAACCCCCGCAAGATCATGTTCGAGTCGAGCTCCTGCGACAGGCCGAGGCCGCAAGGGTTCCCGAACTTGTCCTTGATCGCCTTCGCGCCCTTGCGCAGATCGTCCCAGGTGTCCGGGCCTTTCGGATAGCCCACCTGCGACCAGAGATCCTGCCGGTAGTTGCCCGGGTCCGGGGCGTAGCTGTCGGAGAATGCGAAGTACTTCTTCGTCTTCGGGTTGAAGGTGGACTTGTGACCGAGGTCGATCGGCTTCCCCCACCGCTTCGAGACCTCCTGGTAGATCTCGGTGTGGTCGATGACCTGCTTCTCGTACGCCGGCGGCGGCGAGAGGAACATGAACAGGTCGTGACCGCGCTGCGCAGACACCTCCGCGGCGGCGCGCGCGTTGATCTCCTGGATGGCGATGTGGTCGACCGTGACCTGCGTGCCGTGCTTCTCGCCCCACTGCTTGCAGAAGACGCCGTCGAACCACTTGTCGTACGCCGGGACGAAGTGGCTCCACTGGATGATCTTGAGGGTCTTGCCTTGCGCTCGGACCGGGCGCGGCGCGAGGCCGCCCGCGGCCGCGGCGAGCGTTCCGACGCCCGCGGCCTTGAGCAGCTGCCTGCGAGTCCACTTCGGCTTGCGATCGTTCGCCATTCGAGGCTCCCTCGGCGCGCGCCCTCACCCCTCCGCGCCCGGCTGTGGACGGTGCAGGAAAGGCGTATGCACGCCGAGCGAGCACCGGACGCAGCCGGTCCGGGGCGTCACCCGCCTGGAAGCCGCCGCCGCCCGTCCGCACGGGAGGCGGGCGCACGAGGGGGCGCTCGGCGGGGGGCCGTCCACCGAGGTAGACACTCGCCGTGAAAGGCGCCGCGGCGGCAGCGCGGCGCTACTCCCTCCAGTCCGCGAGGAAGACGTTCGTCTCCCCCGGCCGCTTGCCGTTCCGGTTCGACGCGAAGACGAGCCGCCGCCCGTCGGGCGAGAACATGGGGAAGCCGTCGAAGCCTTCGTACGTCGTCACCTGCTCGAGCCCGCTGCCGTCGTCGTTCACGAGGTACAGATCGAAGTTCGGCCCGCGCGGATCCTTCACGTTGGAGGCGAAGACGATGCGCCGCCCGTCCGGATGGAAGAACGGCGCGAAGTTCGCGGCGCCGACCTGCGTCACCTGGCGCTGGTCGGTCCCGTCCGAGTTCATCACCCAGATCTCGAGCCGCGTCGGGCGCACGAGCTTCCTCGCGAGGAGCGCCCGGTAGTCGTCGAGGTCCTGCCCCGCCGCGGGCCGGCTCGCGCGGTAGACGATCCGCTTGCCGTCCGCGGAGAAGAAGGCGCCTCCGTCGTACCCCGGCGTGCTCGTGAGCCGCGTGAGCCCGGAGCCGTCGAGCCGCATCTTGTACAGGTCGAGGTCGCCGTCGCGGGTGGAGGTGAAGACGATCCATCCATCCGCCGAGATCGTCGCCTCGGCGTTGTACGACCCCGGCGCCGGGGCGAGCGGCGTCACGTCCGTCCCGTCCGGCCGCGCCGTGTAGAGCTGGTAATCGTGGAGCGCCCACACGTAGCCCTGCGAGCGGTCCGGCTTCGGCGGGCACCGCGGGCCCATGCTCTCGTGCGTCGACGCGTACACGATCCGTGCGCCGTCCGGGAAGAAGTAGCCGCAGGTGACGACGCCCTGGCCGGTCGAGACGAGCCGCACGCCGGAGCCGTCGGTCCGCATGACGTACTCCTGATCGCAGCCGCGCCCGTCACGCGTCGACTGGAACACGAGCTCCTTCCCGTCGAAGCTGAAGTACGCCTCGGCGTTCTCTCCGCCGAAGGTGAGCTGGCGCAGGTTCCCGAGGTGCCGCTCGCCGGCGAGCGCGTCCGCCGCGCGAGGACGAGGACGACGACGGCGCGCGGGCGCAAGCGCCCGCGCTGGCGAGGAGGACCACGGCGGCGGCGAGGGCGTTGCGCATGGCGTGCATGCTCCCAGGGCGCGCGCCGCGAAGCCGCTGTCCAAGAGGGGCGGGCGACGCGGGCAACCCTGCTCGTCTGGCCTGGCGTGGTCCAGCCAGGTCCGCGTCCAAGCCAAGCCTCCGCGTCCCCCGTCGCTCGCCGTGAAGGCCCCCGCCTGGCCCTCCGTACCCTTCCGTGGCAAGCTCGCGCCTCGCATGGTCCGCCCGCTCCGCCGCGTGGTTTGGCTCCTCCTCATCGGGGCCTGCACTCGCAAGGAAGCACCCGCCGGCGCGCCTGCTGCGCGAGCGACGTCCTCCCCGTCCGGCTCGATGCGCGCGAGCGCCTCGACCGGTGAGCGGATCTCCGAGCGCCCGGCGCGCTGCCTCGCCTCCGAGCCGCGCGCCTCGGCCGGGGTCCTCGCCGAGGAGGCTCGCGACGCGCTCGACGGCGGAGGCGACGCTCCGCGCGGTCGCCTGCGCGGAGGAGGCGCTCCGGCTGTCGCCGCGGCTCGTGCAGGCGCTGTCGGTCCGTGCCGAGGCGCTCGCCGCCCTCGGCCGGCTCGACGACGCCCGGCTCGCCTTCACGCGAGCGCTCGCGGTCGATCCGTTCGACCCCGACGCGCTCCTCGGCGCCGCCGAGCTCCACGTGCGACGGCTCGGCCCGGCACGCGACGCGCTCGAGGCGGGGCTCGAGTACGCGCTCCGCGGCGCGCGCGCCGCGACCGCCCGCAAGGACCGGAGGCTCGCGGCGCGCCTCGTCCTCGTCGCCGGGATGGCCGAGAACGACCTCGGTCGCAGCCACCTCGCCCTCTCGCACGTCGACCGCGCGGCCGCGGTCCTCGGAGACGACCCGGACGTGCACTACGAGCGCGGCGCGGCGCTCTACGAGCTCTGCCGCTTCGACGAGGCGCAGCGCGCCTTCGAGCGCGCCCTCGCGCTCGCCCCCGACGACGCCTGGGCCATCCACCAGCTCGGCCTCCTCGCGGAGCGCCGGGGCGACCCGGCGCGGGCGGACGCGCTCCTCGCACGCGCCCGGAAGCTCGCGCCCGACGACTTCCGCGCGGACCTCTCGGTGGACGAGGCGACCTTCCGCGCCGAGGTGCAGCGCGCGATCGCCGCGCTGCCGGAGGTCGAGCGCCGCGCGCTCGAGGCCGTCCCGGTCGACGTCCAGGACCTCCCCGCGGCGGACGACCTGCTCGCGGTGGAGCCGCCGCTCTCCCCGTCGATCCTCGGCCTCTTCCGCGGACCGTCCGACGACGAGCCCTGCACCGCCTCCGACGGCCCGCGCTGCCGGACGATCGTGTTCTACCGGAAGAACCTCCTGCGCTTCGCCCGCGACCGCGGGGAGCTCGACCGTCAGGTGCGGGTGACGCTCCTGCACGAGCTCGGGCACCTGCACGGCGAGGACGACGACGAGCTGCGCGCCCGCGGGCTCGAGTAGCGGCGCGCTCCCTTCCTCAGGGTTCGTCGTCGCGGACGTGCACCGCCCCGACCTCCGGCGGCTCGGGCGGCTCCGGCTCGGACAGGTTCGCGAGGAATCGTCCTCGGGGCCGGGGAGATTCCCACCCGAGTCGAGCCCGAGCGCCGTCGGCGCGGCGCCCCCCACGTTCGACATCGGGACGAGCTTCTCGTCGTCCTCCTCGGCGAGCTCGCGCGGCTCGCGCTCGGTCGGGCGGGCGGTCGGCTCGGGCTCGTCCGGCCCGGCCTCGTCGAAGGGATCGTGGGGGTACGCCATGCCTGGAACGTAGGGTCTCGCGCCCCGCGAGGGCGTCACGTCCGAGCGGGCGGGCGCCGCGCGGGCGTGCGCCGCAGCAGCGAACCAGGACGAGTGGTCTCGGCCTCAGGAGACGAGCGTGCGGTACAGCGCCTCGTAGCTCGCCGCGCTGCGGTCCCAGCTGAAGTCCTGCGCCATCCCCCGCGCGACGAGGCCGCTCCAGGCGCTCCGGTCGCGGTACGTCTCGAACGCGCGGCGCGCCGCGAGCAGGAGCGCCGCAGGCGTGTACTCGCCGAACCTGAACCCGGTGCCGCGGTTCCAGCCGTCGTAGTCCTCGACCGTGTCGGCGAGCCCCCCGACCGCGCGCACGACCGGGACGGTCCCGTAGCGCAGGCTGTACATCTGGTTCAGCCCGCACGGCTCGAACCGGCTCGGCATGAGGAACAGGTCCGCACCCGCCTCGATGCGGTGCGCGAGCCCCTCGTCGAACCCGATCCGCGCCGCCATCCGCTCGGGCCGATCGCGCGCCGCGCGGACGAGGGCCTCCTCGTACACGCGCTGGCCGCTGCCGAGCAGCGCGAGCTGCACGTCGCGCGCGAGCAGCTCCGGCAAGGCGGCGACGAGGAGGTCGTGCCCCTTCTGATTCGCGATGCGCGAGACGACGGCCGCGAGCGGCAGGTCGGCGCGGACCGGGAGCCCGAGCTCGCGCTGCAGCTCCGCCTTGCAGCGCGCCTTCCCGGCGAGCGCGGTCGCCGAGTAGTGCGCCGGGAGGTGCGGGTCCGTGGCGGGGTCCCACTCGGCGACGTCGATCCCGTTCAGGATCCCGTGGAGCTCGCCGCGCCGGTGGCGCAGCACCGCGTCGAGCGACTCGCCCCCGTGCGGCGTCAGGATCTCGCGCGCGTAGGTGGGGGACACCGTCGTGAGCGCGTCGGCGAAGACGAGCCCCGCCTTCATGAACGAGAGCTGGTCGTAGAACTCCATCGCCTCGTAGCGGAACACGTCCCAGGGGAGGCCGAGGTGCGGGACCACGTCCTTCGGGAAGACGCCCTGGTAGGCGAGGTTGTGGATCGTGAAGACGGAGCGCGCGCCGGCGAGGGCCGGGTCGTGCCCGTGCTCGTGCCGCAGGAGGAACGGCACGAGCCCCGCCTGCCAGTCGTTCGCGTGGACGATCCGCGGGCGCCCGCCGGTCGCGCCCGGGACGGCGAGCGCCGCGCGGGAGAGGTAGGTGAACCGCTCCGCGTTGTCGGGGTAGTCGTGGCCGCCCTCGCCGTACGGTCCGCGGCGCGCCCCGAAGAGCCGCTCGTGCTCGACGAAGTACACGGTCGGCCGGCCCCTGCGGACCCAGAGCGTGGTCGGCTCCCCGCGGACGCGGACGGCGCGGTCGAGGCGCTCGAGGCCCGCCCGCGCCGGGTCGATCGATCCGTAGCGCGGCGTCACGACCGAGACGCCGTGGCCGCGCGCCGCGAGCGCGCGGGGGAGCGCCCCCGCGACGTCGCCGAGGCCGCCGGTCTTCGACCACGGCGCCACCTCGGAGGCGACGAACAGGATCTCCATCTCGTCTCCGGGTGCGGACGGCAGGGGCGCGGCGGCTAGCCGTCGATCTTGCGCAGGAACTCGGCCGCCTCCTCGGGGGGGACCGGGTTGATGTGGAAGCCCGAGCCCCACTCGAAGCCGGCCACCTGCGAGAGCGCCGGCATGATCTCGAGGTGCCAGTGGTAGCTCGGCGAGGACGCGTCCCGGACCGGGTTCGAGTGGATGATGAAGTTGTAGGCGGGATCGCCGAGCGCGGCGGAGAGGCGCCGCACGGTGGTGCCGAGCGCCTCCGCGCACAGCCCGAGCCGCTCCTTCGGCTCCGCCTCGAAGTTGGACTCGTGCCGCTTCGGCACGATCCAGGTCTCGAACGGGCTGCGGGGCGCGTACGGGGCGAACACCACGAACTCGTCGTTCTCGTGGACGAGCCGCGTGCGATCGCGCCGCTCCTGGCCGACCACGTCGCAGAAGATGCAGCGCTCCTTCAGCTCGTAGTGTCGCCGCGAGCCCTCGATCTCCTCGATCACCTGGCGCGGCACGACCGGCAGCGCGATGAGCTGCGAGTGCGAGTGATCGAGCGACGCGCCGGCGAGCTGGCCGTGGTTCTTGAAGAGCAGGATGTAGCGGAACCGCATGTCGTTCCGGAGATCGAGCACCCTCGCCTTGAAGGCGAAGAGCACCTCGGTGAGCTCCGCGACGGAGAGGTCCTTCAGCGCGCGCCCGTGCGAGGGCGTCTCGATGACGACCTCGTGAGCGCCGATCCCGTTCATCCGGTCGTAGATCCCCTCGGCCTGCCGGTCGAGGTCACCCTCGAATCTTGAGGGCCGGGAAGCGGTTCGGGACGGCGCGCACCTTCCAACCCGGCCCGTTCGGCGGCAGCGAGGGCGGGCGGCCGCTGACGTACACCTCGCGGGGCGTCTTGTCCTCGTTTCCCTCGCAGAACGGGCAGAGCGCCGGCTGCGGGGCGGGTGGGCAGGGCGTCGAGATCGGTCGGCCGCCTCGCGCGCTCCGTCGCGATGATCACCCAGCGCCCGACGATCGGGTCCCTACGCAGCTCCGGCATCTGCCAGCTCCTTGGGCGGCGGCTCGGCGGGCTGCAGCGCGGCGCCGAGCACGGCGCCGACCCCCATCAGCGCCGCGGCCCCGACGTACGGGAAGGCCATCGAGAAGTGCTTGAAGGTCCAGGTGCCCGACACCGGGCCGATCACCCGCCCGACGGCCGCGGCGGACTCCCCGATGCCGAGGGTGCCGCCCTGATCGTCGGCGTGCGCGAGCCTCGAGAGGAGCGACGCGAGCGAGGGCTGCGAGAGCCCCGAGCCGATCGCGAGCGGGGCGGTCGCGAGGACGAGGCCGAGCGTCGTCGCCGCGAACGGGAGCGCTGCGAGCGCCACCGCTTGCAGCGCGAGCCCCACGACGAGCAGCCGCTTCTCGCCGTACGCGCGGGTGAGCCGCCCGATGAGGCCCCCCTGCACGATCACGACGAGCACGCCGATGTAGGCGAACAGGTAGTCGGCGTGCTTCAGGTCGAGCGCGTAGCGCTTCGTGACGAGGAGCGCGTAGGTCGCCTCCATCGCGCTGAACGCGAACACGGTGAGCGCGTAGATCCAGATGAGCCGGCGGATGCCGGGGCGACGCATCTCCCGGAAGAACGCCGCGAAGCGGCTGCGCTGCGCCTCCTCCCGCACCGAGCGCTGCTCGGGCTCGGGCAGGATGAAGAACGCCGCCACGCCGTTCGCGGCGGCGAGCCCCGCCGCGATGTAGGGCGGGAGCGAGAGGGAGTACTCGGACAGGAACCCGCCGATGGCCGGGCCGAGCACGAACCCGAGCCCGAACGCCGCGCCGATGATCCCCATCCCCTTCGCGCGCCCCTCCGGCGGCGTGACGTCCGCCACGAACGCGCGCGCGATCGCGATGTTCGCGGTCGCGGCGCCCGCGAACAGGCGCGAGACGAGGAGGACCGCGAACGAGCCGGCCGCGCCGTACATCGCGAACGCCACCGCCGTCATCGCGATCGACACGAGGAGGACCGGCCGGCGTCCGACGCGATCCGAGAGCCGCCCCCAGATCGGCGCGAAGACGAACTGCATCAGCGAGTAGCCGGCCGAGAGCAGGCCGACCCACGCCTCCGAGGCCCCGAGCCGCTCGGCGTAGAGCGGCATCACGGGGATCACCATCCCGAACCCGAGGAGGTCGATGAAGACGATGATGAAGAGGATGGCGAGCGCGGAGCGGTTCTTCACGGAGCCGCGAGGATAACCCGCCGCCCACCCTTCCGCAGTCGAAAACCCGGGAGCGCCTGCGCCTCTCAGCTCCGCACGAGGTTCCGCCCGTCGCGCTTCGCGTCGTAGAGCCGCCCGTCCGCGCGGGCGACGAGGGCCTCCGGCGCCTCCCCCGGCCCGAGCACGGCGCAGCCGAGCGACGCGGTGACGGCGATGGCGACGCCGCCGGCGTCGACCGGCAGGGCCTCGAGCGCGGCCCGGAGCCGCTCCGCGACCTCGGCGGCCCGGACGAGGTCCGCGCCGGGCAACAGGAGCGCGAGCTCCTCTCCCCCGAGCCGCGCGACGACGTCGCCCGCCCGCACGGCGCCCTGCGCGCGCACCGCGATCGCGCGCAGCACCGCGTCTCCGGCGGCGTGGCCGTGGTGGTCGTTCACGGCCTTGAACCGGTCCACGTCGAGCATCACCACCGCGAGCGGCGCCGCCGTCCGCACCGCGCGGGCGACCTCGCGGGCGAGGTCCTCCTCGAAGGCGCGGCGGTTCGGGAGCCCCGTGAGCGGATCGCGCCGCGAGGCGAGGGCGAGGTCCGCGAGCTGGCGTCCTTCCGGGTCGCCCGCGGCGACGTACCGCGCCACGAACCCGCCGAGCCGGATCCGATCGCCGGCTTGCAGGCGCTGGAGCCGCACCTCGCGCCCGTTCACCCACGTGCCGTTCGTCGAGGAGAGGTCCACGACGACGTGCCCCTCCCCGTCGGCGCTGATCCGGGCGTGGCGGCGGGAGACGTCGTCCGCGAACAGGTGGACCGCGCAGGCCGGATCGCGCCCGAGCTCGACCTCGTCGCCGAGCGGGACGCGCAGCCCGAGCACCTGCTCGCCCTCGACGAAGACGAGGCACGCGTCGCCGCCCCTCGGCTCCTCGCCGGGTGGCCGGCTCCGCGTCTCCTCCGCGGACGTCGCCATCACACCCTCCAGTTCACGTGCTCGAAGTCGGCGTCCGGCACCGTGAAGGCGAGGAACCCGTAGCGCGGGAGCCGCTCCACCTCGACGTCGCCGCGCAGCGAGTGGACCGACAGCGCGATCTTCATCCCGGGCGCGAGGCCGAGCGCCGCGAAGGGGAGCTCGATCTCGAGCACCTGGGCGAACGCTGCGTGCCCGAGCTCCTGGGTGTGGCGTCGGCCGGGGCGCGGCTAACCCGTCGGGAACGACCTCGAAGTCGATGGCGGTCTGGCGGTCCGCCGCGAGCACGACGATCCGGACGCGCGTCGCCACCTCGACCGCCCGCGCCGGCGTCTCGGCGGGATCGAGCCTGAGGTACAGCGCCTGGAGGTCGAACCCGTACTGGAGGACGTGGAACGCCTGCGCGCCGCCGTACATCGAGCCGCGGTGTTGCCCGGGGCGGTACAGGCCCGAGCCCTGCCACTCGAAGAAGGTGGTCTCGCGCCCGTCGAGCGTGGGGGTGAGGAGGAAGGTCGGCTCGCGCAGGGGCTTCGCCTCGATCCCGTTCGCGGTGCCGGTCCCGGCGCGCTTGATGGGCTCGAGCGCCTCGGGGGGCGGGTTCGCCCCGGCGAGGAGCGCCGCGCGGATGACGTGCCCGCGGAAGAGGCCGTCGAACTCGGCCGCGAGCTCGGTCGTGAAGTCCTCGCCGTACCACCAGTACCAGTCGGACGCCTCGGCGGCGTAGACGTGCCGCCGGGCGCGCTCCAGCACGGCGGGATCCGCGCCGGCGCGCTCCGCCGCCACGATGGCGTCGCGCGCGCGCCCGAGCGCGGTCCAGGCGAGCCGGTCCTCACCGTGCCCGATCCAGATCCGGTAGGACGCCTCGATCCACGAGCCGGAGTGGATCCGCGGGATGGCCGGACCGGGCGCCGCCAGCGCCGCGTCCGAGAGCGTCACGGTCTCGATGCGGTCGCTCGCCTCGAGGGCCCCGTAGAGCCGGTCGAGGAACTCGCGGCCCGACTCCGGGTAGTGCTCCCACGCGTTCTCGCCGTCGAGGAAGACGCCCACCGTCGCCGGTCCCTGCTGTCCGTCCTTCGCCCACGCGTCGCCGATGGCGCCGACGTGGGCGACGAAGTCCGACACCGCGTCCTTCGCCGGGACCTTCGCGTAGGTGAAGCCGATGACGTCGGAGAGCGAGCGATCGCGGAAGAGCATCGCGACTTCGCCCGCGCCCGCGGAGACCTTCCACGGCCGGTAGAGCGAGCGCAACCGCGGCGCGTCCGCCGCGAGCGAGTGCAGGAGCACGCCCTCGTCGCTCGCCGCCCAGCGGACGCCCTCCGACTGGAGCACCTCGAGCGCCTCCGGCGAGACCGACCCCTCCGCGGGCCACATGCCGGCGGGCGGTGCGCCGAAGCGGCGCGTGTGCGACGCGATGGCCTCGCGGACGTGCCAGCGCGCGTCCTCGGGGTGCGCGAACCGCGGCGGCAGCGTGACGCCCGGCATCGCGCGCCGGGCCGAGTCGGTGTCGCAGAGCAGCGGGAGGATCGGGTGGTAGTAGGGCGTGGTCGAGAGCTCCACCTGGCCGCGATCGGCGAGCCTGCGCCAGCGCGGCACGACCTCCCGCATGATCCGCCGCTGGGCCTCGAGCACGTAGTCGACGTCCTCGCGGGTGTAGCCGGCTCCCTTCGCCTGGAGCGCGCGCAGGGCCTCGTCGTCGGCGAGCGCCCCGAAGCCCATCCAGGCCAGGTTGAAGTGGGCCTGCAGGTCGGTGAAATCTGCGTCGCCGAAGGCAGTCGCGAGCCGCGCGACGTCCACGTTCCGGACGTCGCGGCCGCGCTTCTGGAGGAGATCCCAGTAGCGCGGGACCGGGCGGATGTGCCGCTCCCAGTCCACCATGAAGAAGCTGCGGAGGATCGCCTGACGCTCCTCGGGGCCGAGCTCCTCCGCCGGGCGCGCGCTGAGCTCGAGGAACCGGTCGCGCGCGCGCCCCTCGACGTAGTCCTCGAGCTGCTCGAGCAGGATGGGCGTGAAGTTCACGGTGCAGCGCACGCCGGGGTGGCGCTCCAGGATCCACGCCATGTCGGTGTAGGCGCGGGTCGCGTGGAGGCGCACCCAGGGCATGAGGTACTCGCCCGTCTCCGCCTCCCGGTAGGGAGGCTGGTGCATGTGCCAGAGCAGCGCGAGGCGGACGTTCCGCATCGTCGGGCGGCCGGGCCGCGCTCCGCGCTAGCGACGCGCCCGCGGGCGGCCGGTCGCCGGCGGGGCGGCCGCCGCGTGCACCGGCGCGGAGCGGCCGGGGCGCGCCGGAGCGGGCGGTGCGCCGGACGCCGTCGACGCCGGGCCGCCGTCGTTCTTGATCTTCCACTCCTCCCAGAGGTTCAGGACGAGCGACACGTCGCGGAGCGGCACCGTCTTCTTGAGGTGCGGGAACTCGTCCACGAAAGCGCCGAAGAACGCCTGATAACGCAGCGGCGTGAAGTAGCGGAGCAGCGTCTCGCGGCCGTGCGCGTCGACGTCGAGGAACTCGATCCCCATCCCCGTCACGAGGTCGGCGTGGTCGTGCTCGACCGCGTGGGAGATCCGGGAGCGGATGGGAAGCGGCCCGTCGGGCAGCGCGAGCTCGACGTAGACCTCGAGCCCCTCGCGGAGAAGGAAGCTCGTCGCGACGAAGAGGCCTCCGAGCCCGAGGTTCTGGGACGTCGCGAACGCCTCGAACCGCAGCCCGTCCGAGCCGGGGATGAAGATCCGGCAGGGCAGCTCGATGTCGATTCGCTCGTAGCGGCGCGTCTCGCTCATGGGCGTTTACGATATCACCGAACCGGCTCGCGGGAGGGGTCCGGGGGGCTCACCCCGGGGCGGTGCGCCGCAGCCTCACCTAAAGATCTTTCCGATCCCACTCTTCGCCTTCAGCTCCCCCATCTCCTTCGCGAGCCGGCCGAGCCGGTCGGTCTTGTCGGTGACCTCGCGCTGCAGCCGCGAGATCCGCTGATCCCGCTCGGTGATCTGCGTGACGAGCGCGTCCCGCTCCTGCGCCGCGCGCTTCAGCGCCTCGCCCGCGTCGGGAGCGGGCGCCGCCCCGCCCGCCGGCCCCGCCGCCTCGAGGGCGGCCTCCGCGTCGGCGGCTCGCCGCAGCGCGGCGCCGAGCTGCTCCTCGAGCGCCTGCGCCTTCGCCGTGGCCGCGGCCGCCGTCGCCACCGCCTGCGCGTCCGGCGGCTGCTGGGGCGGCGCGTCCGGCGGCGGTCGCGAGGTCAGCTCGGCGACGACGGCGTCGCGCTGCGCGAGCTCCCTCCGGAGCAGGGCGAGCTCTCCGGCGCGCGACGCGACCTCCTCGCGGAGCCGGACCACGTCGCTGCTCGCGCCCACCGCGCCGGTCGCCTGCGTCGCTTGCAGCCGCTGCTCGATCTCGTCCTTCTCCCAGCGGACCGCCTGGAGCTCCGCCTCGAGCTCCGCCGCCTGCGCCTCGGCGGTCTCCGCGGCGTTGCGCAGCCGGGTGGTGTCGTCCGCGGCCGAGTGGCGGGTCCGCTCCTCCTCGAGCTTCGCCTGGAGCACCCCGAGCTGCTCGCGCGCCTCGTCGAGCTCGTGGCGCGCGCGCTCTGCCGCGGCGGCGGCGTCGGCCTCGAGCGCACGCGCGCGGGCCTCCGCGGCCTCCGCGCGGGTCGTCTCCGCGCGCGTCGCCTCCACCGCCTCCGATCGGACGCGCTCCTCCGCGGCCTCCGCCGCGCGCCTCGCCTCGTCCGCCGCGGCGCGCTGCGCCGCCTCTCCGGCGCTCTCGCGTTGCGCGCGCGCCTCGGCGGCCTCCGCCTCGGCGAGGCGGAGCCGCTCCTGCTCGGTCTCGAGGCGCGCGGTGAGCTCGGCGAGCTGCGCCTCGAGCCCCTCGCGCGCGGCGGATGCCTCGCGGTCGGCCTCGTCGCGCGCTCCGAGCGCCGCCCGGAGCTGCTCCGCCTCGACGCGAGCCGCCTGCGCCTCGGCGGCGTGGGCGCCGTCGCCGTCCTCGCGCGCGCGCGCCGCGGCGCGCGCCTCCTCGAGCTCGCGCCCGAGCCGCTCCGCCTCGGCGCGGGCCGCGCCGAGCTCGCCCCGATCGCGCTCGCGCGACTCCTCGAGCTCCTCGGCGCGGGAGCGCAACGCGGCGACCTCGGCGCGCTCCACTTCCTCCTCCCGCTCCCGGACCTCGACCGCCTCCTCGAGCTCGGCGAGCTTTCCCTCCGCGCCCACCGCGCGCGCGAGCACGGCTTCGAGGGCCGACTTCGCCGCCTGTGACTCCGCGCGCGCTGCGCGCAGGCCCGCCTCCACCTCGACCGCCGCTCCGCGCCGCTCGGCGAGCTCGGCCTGCGCCCGCGCCTGCGCCTCGGTCGAGACCTGGAGCTGCTGGCGTGCCTGCTCGACCTCGCGCGTCCGCTCCGCCTCGCCCGCCTGGGCGCTGTCGAGCGCCGCGCGCGCCTCGAAGGCCGCCTCGCGCTCCGCCTCGAGCAGCGCCTCGAGCTCCCGGGCTCGCTCGCCGAGCGCCGTCGCCTCGGCGCGGTGCCGCTCCGCCGCCGCGCACGCCGCCCGCGCCTCCTCCACCTCGGCCTGCGCCGCCTCGCGTCCCGCCCGGGCCTCCGCGAGCGCGGCGAGCGCCGCCTCGCGCGACGAGACCGCGTCGTCCCGCTCCGCGCGCGCCGTCTCGCGCCCCTGCAGGGCGAGCTCGCGCTCGGCGCGCGCCTCGTCCCGCGCGGCCGCCGCCTGGTAGAGCGCCTCGGCGCGCGCCTCGAGCTGCTCGCGCGCCTCCTCCCGCTCCGCCCGCGCCGCCTCGAGGAGCCGCTGCGCGTCGGCGGACGCCTGCCGCGCGCCGTACGCCTCCGCCGCCGCGTCCACGAGCGGCTTCACCGGCAACGCGGTCACCTGCAGCCCCGACAGGCCGCACGGCTCGTGTCCGCAGATCGCGACGTACGCGGCGGTCTCGGGCGTTCCGGCGAGCGTCCCGTCCATCGAGATCTCGGGATCGTCGCCGTCCGCCGCGAGCGCGAGCACCCAGCCGACCATCGCCGACTGCGTCGCGACCTCGACGAGGGCGAAGTGGTCGGCGAGGGCCGAGACGACGCCCTCGTACGGGGGGACGTCGGCTGCGGGCGGCTCTCCCGCGACCTCCGCGAGCCCGGGCCCGCCGGCCGGGAACGCGGTGACGAGCCGACCGTTCGCGGCGAGCAGGCGGCGGATCGCCGCGAGCGACTCCGGAGCGCGCGCGAGCGCGGTTCCGTCGGCGACGAGGACGAGGTCGAAGGTGCCCGGGCGGAGCTCCTCGGGCGGTCCGGCGCGGAACTGGACGAACGGATGGTGGCCCGCCTCGCGCGCGGGTCCGAGATCCTCCTCGCTCCCCTCGAGCGAGAGGACCGCCGCCGCGCCCCGCTCCGCGAGGAAGAGGGCGCTGCCGCCCGCGGTCGCCCGCGCGGCGCCGATCTCGAGGACCCGCTTCCCCTCGAGCAGGGGCTCGATGAAGCTGTACCGCGCGAGCAGATCGCCCGCGCTGTTGCGCGCGTGAAAGGAGGCCATGGCCAAACGATGTTACACCGGCGCGGCGGGAGGGCCGAACGGGCGACCGCCGGGTGGGCGGCCGTTCGGCTGCTACCGGGCGGTATCGGTCGCGGGCGGGCTCGCCCCGGCCTTCCCAGCCTTCCGCGCCGGCTTCGGGCGCGGGGCGGCGTTGCGGCAGCGCGCGGCCGAGCGCCGACGTGGCGGCCTCGACGGCCGGCTCGAGCTCGCGGAGGAGCCGGCCCGCGTCGCCCGCGTGCGAGGACCGCGAGCCCGCCGCGAGCCTCAGCCGGTCCGAGGCGTCGCGCAGCTCTTCCATGGCGCGGGCGAGCAGCCGCATCGCCTCCTGGTACCCGGACTCGGCGCGGAGGGTGGCGAGATCGTCGCGCTGGCTGGGCGAGAGCCCGGGGAGCTTCTCCGCGCGGGCGAGGTAGCCCAGGCCGCGCTCGAGCCGCGCCGGGTCGCCGCTCGAGATCTCGTCGCGCGCCCAGGCGGCGACGAGCTCGTAGATGGCCTGGTCCACGAGGCCGCGCTCCTCGAAGGTGCGCTCTGCCGGCAGCCCCTTCCCGGGCGGCGGCACGAGCGGCGCGTAGGCCTGCGCGAGCACGGGGTCGGAGGTCTCGAAGGCGCCGCGCCCGGCGGGCAGGAGGAGCCCCCGCATCACCACGATCCGCCCCTCGGTGGGGACGAGGTACCAGGTGCGCGCGTTGCGCTCGGCTGCGAGCCATCCGACGAGCGCGAGCAGCCCGAGGATCGCGATCCAGGCGAGGGCCGCCTTCAGCGTCGAACCGGCCGAACGTCCGGCCACCGTGGTGTCGTCCATCGTGGTTCCTCTAGGTCCGCGGGACGCCGACGAACGGCAGGTTCCGCATGCGGCCGTCCCAGTCGAGCCCGTACCCCACCACGAACTCGTCCCCGATGACGAACCCGCGGTAGTCGATCGGGATGGTCACCCGCGCGCGGGCGGGCTTCTCGAGGAGCGCGCACACCTTGAGGCTCGCCGGTGCGCGCGTCGCGAGGTTGTCGAGCAGGTACCGCATGGTGAGGCCGGTGTCGACGATGTCCTCGACGAGCAGCACGTCCTTGCCGTCGATCGGGCGGCCGAGGTCGCTCGTGATCTTCACGACCCCGCTCGAGGTGGTCCCCTCGTAGGAGGAGATGCCGATGAAGTCGACCACGACCGGCAGGTCGATCGCGCGGACGAGGTCGGCGAGGAAGATGAAGCTCCCCTTCAGCACGCCGACGACGACGAGCGAGCGGCCCGCGTAGTCGCGGGTGATCTGCGCGCCGAGCGCGCGGACCCGCGCGGCGAGGTCCCCCTCGGAGAGGAGCACGTCGACGCGCGCGGTGGTCGGTCCGATCGAGGTCGTCACACGTACGCGTTGTTCATGATCTCCCCGAAGCCGCCGCCGCCGGGGACGATGTACTGGTGGTCGTCGAGCCCGCGCTCCTCGTCCCAGCGCGTGCCGGGCACGGTGGCGAGGACGTCGGGGGGCGAGAGGCCGCGGTCGAGCCGGAGCGCATAGACGACCACGTCCGGATGCCGCCGGGTCATGAGCTTCAGGTACTCCGGGGTGACGACGAGGTGGAGGTTCACGATCCGGCGCGGGGTGCCCGGCACCTGGGTCTTGTACGTCTCGATCGCGGTGGCGAGCGACGACCCGGTCGCGCCCATCGGGTCCGGGAAGAGGAGGAACGCGCCGTCGACGTCCCCCCCGATCTTCATGCCGCCGATGCCGGCGCCGACCACCCGATCGTCCGCGCCGAGCATCCGGCTCATGATGATGTGGTCCTGCCGCACGAGCGACGGCTCGAGCACCTCGTTCAGGAGGTCGTACGCCACCTGCGACGGGATCGTCCCCGCCCGCGCGATGTTCACGCTCACCGCGCGGACGTGCCGGTCGATCACCTCCCCCTCGAAGATCGCCTGCGGCGAGGAGTCGATCATGCGGGTCGCGACCGCGACGTGCCGCCGGGGCAGCTCCGCGTCGACGACGGTGCGGACGAGGTCCTCGTAGAGCGCCCGCACGAGCCGGTTGATGTCGGGCTGGCGCGTCTCCTTCGCGCACAGCGTCGCGAGCTGCCCGAGCCGCAGCGGGCTCGCGACGAGGTGGACGTTCGGCGCCGTAGCGGTGCTCGAGCTCGGAGAGCCGGAACGGGACGGACTCGTAGCTCCTGTCGCGCACGCGCTACTCCGGGGCGAGGACGATCCGGGGCGTCGGGAGGACGGCGGCGATGGGCGCATCTCTTCGGACCTCCGTCGCGCCCGCGCGGGCGCGACGCCGTGGACGAAACCACGAGCGCCGCGCCGAGGACAAGGGGGACGCGCGGAGGGCGGCGCGACGTCGCGGCGGTGTGGTACGACGTCGGGCGTGCGCTTCACGACGCTCGCACCCGCCAAGGTGAACCTCGTCCTGCGCGTCGGCCCGCTCCGCCCGGACGGCTACCACGACCTCCTCACCCTCCTCGCGCCGCTCGACCTCGCCGACGAGGTGGACGTCGAGGTCGGGCGGCGGGCGGGCCCGGTCACCTGCACGGTCCCCGGGCGCCCGGAGCTCGGGGGCGACCGGAACCTGGCGACGCGCGCGGCGACGCTCTTCCGCGAGCGGTTCGGCGTCGACCGCCGCATCGCGATCCGCATCGCGAAGCGCATCCCCGTGACGGCCGGGCTCGGCGGCGGCTCGTCCGACGCGGCGGCGGTGCTGCGGATCCTCGCGCGCGCGTTCCGGGTCCGGGACCGTCGCGCCCTCGCGGAGATCGCGCTCGCGGTCGGCTCCGACGTGCCCTTCTTCCTCGCGGGGGGCGCGGCCTGGGCGCGCGGCCGCGGCGAGCGGCTCGCGCCCGCCCGCGTGCCGCCCCAGCACCTCGTGCTCCTCTACCCGGCCGACCCGGCGCTCGCGATCCGAGCGGGCGAAGCGTACCGCTGGCTCGACGTCGCGCGGGGCGACGGCGCGGCGACCGCGCGGCTGCCGCGGAGCCCGGGTGCTTACCGTCCGTCCTTGCTCGGGAATGACCTCGAGCCACCCTGCCTCGCGCGCCACCCCGCGCTCCGGGCCCTGCTCGGGCGCCTTGTCGGGCACGGGGCGGACGCTGCTATCATGAGCGGCAGCGGGCCGAGCGTGTTCGGCGTGTTCCGAAGCCGCGGGGAGGCGGCGAGGTCGGCCCGAGAGATCGAGACCACGGGAGGGGGCGTAGTTCCAAAGGTGCAGGTCACCGCCGTGCGGACGGTGCGACGGCAGCCGGGGGTTACGCCATGGAGATCACCGAGGTCCGCGTCTTCCCGGTCAGCGAGGAGAAGCTCAAGGCCTACGTCACGATCACGCTCGACGGTTGCTTCGTGATCCGGGACCTCAAGGTCATCCACGGGAACACCGGTCTGTTCGTCGCGATGCCCGCGAAGCGACGCAAGGACGGCTCCTTCAAGGACATCGCCCACCCGCTCAACTCCGAGACCCGGGATCGGATGGAGCGGGCGATCCTGGAGGAGTACGAGCGGGAGCTCGCGAAGCCTCCCGCGCGCGCGGAAGTCAGCGACGCCCGAGGATGACGCGGGCCTCGAACGCGCGCGGGTCGACCGCGTCGGACCCATTCGGTATAAGCGCCCTCGTGGCGGACCCGTGCCGGTCGTCGGGCGGCACCCGTCGTATCTTTCCTGGGCCTCGATCGAGGCCTCGAGCGGAGCGCGCGCGATGGTGACGAACGGACGCCGGCACGACTACCGGGTGTTCGCAGGAAACTCGAACCGGAAGCTCGCCGAGGCCATCGTCCGGGAGCTCGGCCGGCCGCTGTCGCCGGCCGACGTCGGCCGGTTCTCGGACGGCGAGATCCAGGTGGAGATCGGCGAGAACGTCCGCGGACTCGACAGCTTCATCGTCCAGTCCACCTCGCCGGACGCGAACACCAACCTGATGGAGCTCCTCATCATGGCGGACGCGCTGAAGCGCGCGTCGGCCGGCTCCATCACGGCGGTGATCCCGTACTACGGCTACGCGCGGCAGGATCGGAAGAGCGCCTCGCGCGTCCCGATCACGGCGAAGCTCGTCGCGGACCTCATCGAGGCGGCGGGCGTGACCCGCGTCGTCTCGATGGACATGCACGCCGGGCAGATCCAGGGCTTCTTCTCGATCCCCTTCGACCACCTCTACGCCGCGCCGGTGCTCCTCGAGCACATGCGCCAGCGGTTCGATGGCGACGCGCAGAACGTCGTCATCGTGTCGCCCGACGCTGGCGGGGTCGAGCGCGCGCGCGCCTACTCGAAGCGGCTCGGCTCGACGCTCGGCATCGTCGACAAGCGCCGGACGAAGCCGAACGTCGCGGAGATCATGAACGTCATCGGAGAGGTGCAGGGCAAGATCGCGGTCCTCCTCGACGACATGATCGACACGGCCGGAACCCTCACCCAGGCGTCGAACGCGCTCATGGACAAGGGCGCGACCAAGGTCTACGCATACGCGACGCACGCGGTCCTGTCCGGACCGGCGGTCGAGCGGATCACGAAGAGCCCGATCGAGCAGGTGGTCGTCACCGACTCGATCCCGCTCACGCCCGCCGCGGCGGCGTGCCCGAAGATCCACTCGCTCACCGTGGCCGGGCTACTCGCCGAGGCGATCCGCCGGATCCACCACGCGGACTCGCTCTCGAGCCTGTTCGTCTGAGGCCGAGCGGGGGCACGCTGCGCGCTCGCAGCCCGTCCGCGGCCCGCGAGCGGGACGCGGCCGCCCGCGGCGGCGAGCAGCTCCATCACCGCCCGCCACCCGGCCTCCGCGGCCGGGGGAGCGGACTCGAACGCGCGACGGAACCGCCGGCGCTGCGAGGCGGTGAGGCTGCGCTCGAGCCGGGCCCCCGCAGCCGTGAGCCGCAGCTCCTTCGCCCGGCGGTTCTCGGGCGGCACCCTCGTCGCGACGAGCCCCTGCCGCAGGAGCTCGTTGAGCGGGCGGTTCAGCGCCTGCTTCGAGACGCCGAGCGTCGCGAGCAGGCCGCCGACCCGCACCCCCGGGGTCCGGCCCACGAAGTAGAGGATGCGGTGGTGGACCCGCCCGAGCCCGCGCTCGGCGAGGATCCGGTCGGGCTCCGCCGTGAGGGCGTGGAACGCGAAGAAGAGCAGCGCGGGTGGGTCGTGAGAGGGCACGTTGACGGTTCAGGCGCGGGCTGGTAACGGTCAAGTACATTGACCCATCGGCCCCGGGGACGCCAGCGCGGACCCGCCGCCCGGGAGGATCGTCATGGCCATCTCCGTCCAGCGCACCCAGAACCCGCGCCCGCGTCCGAAGGACGACGAGCTCGGGTTCGGCAAGATCTTCACCGATCACATGTTCCTCGCGGAGTGGGACGAGGGCAAGGGCTGGCACGACGCCCGCGTCGTCCCGTACGGCCCGATCGCCCTCGATCCGGCCGCCTGCTGCCTCCACTACGGGCAGGAGGCGTTCGAGGGGATGAAGGCGTTCCGCGGCGGTGGCGGGATGGTGCTCTTCCGGCCGCGCGCGCACGTCGCGCGGCTCGCGCGCACCGCGGCCCGGCTGTGCATGCCCGAGGTCCCGGAGGCGCTCGCGCTCGACGGCGTCAAGGCGCTCCTCGGGGCGGACGCCTCCTGGCTGCCCTCCGCGCCCGGCACGTCGCTCTACGTGCGCCCCTTCATCTTCGCGACCGAGCCGTTCCTCGGGGTCCGCCCCGCGAAGCAGGTCCTCTTCGCGGTGATCATCTCGCCGGTCGGCGGCTACTTCTCCGGACCGCCCCGGCCGCTCCGGATCTGGGTCGAGCAGGAGCGCTCCCGCGCGGCGCGGGGCGGCATCGGCGCCGCGAAGGCGGCGGCGAACTACGTCGCGAGCCTGCAGGCGGCCGAGGACGCGAAGCACCACGGGTACGATCAGGTCCTGTGGCTCGACGGGGCGGAGCACCGCCACATCGAGGAGATCGGGACGATGAACTTCTTCGCGAAGATCGCGGGGCGGCTCGTCACCCCGGCGCTCGAGGGCACGATCCTGCCGGGCGTCACGCGCGACTGCGTGATCCAGCTCTCCCGCGACGAGGGCGTGCCGGTGGAGGAGCGCCGGGTCGCTCTCGACGAGCTCGTCAAGGCGCGCAAGGCCGGGACGCTCGAGGAGGTCTTCGGGACGGGCACCGCCTCGCTCGTCGCCCCGATCGGCGAGCTCGCCTGGGGCACCGAGAAGATCGACGTGCCGGGGTCGGGCGCGTTCGGCGAGAAGCTCCGCGGGATCCTCGCCGGGATCCAGCGCGGCGAGGTCGCGGACCGGCACGGCTGGCTCGAGAAGGTCTGATTGGCCCTCCCCCTGAGTTGACGTGTCTGGCGGAATTCCGCTAATCACCCGCGTTCCCGTGGCCCCTCGGACGTCGAGGGGCCCCCAAACCACCCCAGGGCCGCCGACCGAACCGTCCGGCCCCTCGCTCTCGACGGCGACGCGTTCGCCCCGACCGAGTCCATTGGGAGGACGACATGGCTAGCATCGTTACCGCGCAGAACCGCGCCGAGAAGGGCAAGGGCCCCGCGCGCCGGCTGCGTCAGCAGGGCCTCATCCCCGCCGTCGTCTACGGCCGCAAGAGCGAGCCGGCCCACCTCTCGGTGGATCCGGGCCTGCTCATGAAGGCGATCGAGACCCCGCACCGGTTCAACACGGTCCTCACGCTGAAGATGGACGGCGCGGAGAAGCACGTCCTCTTCAAGGACTACGCGGTCGATCCCGTCACCCGCAAGCTCCTCCACGCCGACTTCCTCGAGGTGAAGCTCGACGAGCCGGTGAAGGTCGAGGTTCCGGTCGTGACCACGGGCCGCTCGCCCGGCCAGGCCGAGGGCGGCATCCTCTCGATCGCGGCGCACGAGATCGTGCTCGAGGCGCTCCCGGCGAAGATCCCGGTCCGCATCGAGGTGGACGTCACGAACCTCAAGATCGGCGGGTCGATCCACGTCTCCGAGCTGAAGGCCCCCGAGGGCTGCAAGTTCAGGTACGCGACCGACTACGTCGTCGCGTTCCTCGCGGTGCCCGAGAAGGAGGAGGTCGTCGCGGTGGTGGCGGCGGTCCCGGGTGCGGTCCCTGCCGAGGGCGCGGCTGCGCCTGCGGCGGGCGGCGCGGCTCCGGCGGCCGGTGCGGCTCCGGCGGCCGGTGCGGCCCCCGCGAAGGGCGAGGCGAAGGGCGACAAGGGGAAGAAGTAGGTCCGGTCTTGAAGCTCGTCGTCGGTCTTGGGAACCCGGGCGAAGGCTACGCGCGCACGCGCCACAACGTCGGCTTCCTCGTGGCCGACCGGCTCGCGCTCGCGCTTCGCGCCCCGTTCTCGTCCCGCAAGTTCGCAGCCGACCTCGCCGAAGGGCGCGCGGGGGCGGAGAAGGTCTGGATCATGAAGCCGCAGACCTTCATGAACCACTCCGGCGAGGCGGTCGGGTCGGCGCTGCGCTTCTGGAAGCTCGGCCTCGACGACCTCGTCGTCGTCCACGACGACCTCGAGCTCGACCCGTTCCGGGTCCAGCTCAAGGTGGGCGGCGGCGACGGCGGGCACAACGGGATCAAGAGCGTCAACGCCCACGTCGGCGGCCGCGAGTACGCGCGCGTCCGCGTCGGGGTCGGGCGGCCGCCCTCGACGATGGATCCGGCCGACTACGTGCTGGGCCAGTGGAAGCGGGCGGACGACGCCGAGCTCGAGGGCTCGGTGGAGCGCGCCGCCGAGGCGGCGCGGCTGTGCGTCGAGCTCGGCAGCGCGAAGGCGATGAATCAGGTGAACCGCCGCGCACGCGCGGCGGAGT
Source organism: uncultured delta proteobacterium (assembly GCA_963736795.1). GTDB lineage: Bacteria > Myxococcota > Myxococcia > Myxococcales > Anaeromyxobacteraceae > Anaeromyxobacter. Next base: position 1,128,206 of record CAVTRF010000016.1, read on the forward strand.
GAGCAGCACCCTCGCCGGCATGGGGCCGGCGGGGAGCGAAGTGGCGACTCCTCGCGGCGGGCGAACCGCCGCTCCTGAACCCGAGGGGAGCGAACATGGCAGAGGCGAAGCAGCGGCAACTCGTGCGCGAGTACGAGACGATCTACCTGCTCCGGGCCGAGACGCCCGACGATCAGGTGGAGGAGATCAAGGAGCGCCTTCGCGGCGTGGTCCAGCGCGAGGGCGGCAAGGTCATCCGGTTCACGAACCAGGGCAAGCGGAAGACCGCCTTCCCGGTCTCGAAGAACCAGAAGGCGCTCTACATGCACTGCCTGTACATCGGCAAGTCGGGGCTCGTCGGTGAGCTCGAGCGCAATCTCAAGATGATCGACTCCGTCACGAAGTTCCAGTCGGTGAAGCTCGCCGAGGGCGTCGACTTCGACGCGCGGCAGATCGAGGCGGACGTGAAGGTCGCCCCGGTCGAGGAAGACAAGCCGCGCGAGGAGCGCCCCGCCGAGGCCGGCGAGGAAACCTTCGAGGCCGAGGCGGCCGAACCCGCTGAGGAGGCTTAGCCATGGCGCGTCCTGACTTTGGTGGTCCGAAGATGGGCGGTAGCTCCGGTGGCTCGCGTCCGGGCGGCTTCGGCGGCGGCGGCGGCGGGGCTACGGTGGTGGTGGCGGCGGTGGCGGCGGCTACGGTGGTGGTGGCGGCGGCTACGGCGGTGGTGGCGGCGGCGGCGGCTACGGCGGGGGTCGCGGTGGCGACCGGGACCGCGGCGACCGCGACGACCGCGGCGGTGACGAGGGCGGGCGGCGCGGCGGCTTCGGCCGGCGCAAGGTCTGCCGCTTCTGCGCCGACAAGGCCGCGAAGGTCGACTACAAGGACCAGGGCCAGCTCAAGTACTTCCTGACCGAGCGCGGCAAGATCATCCCGCGGCGCATCAGCGGGAACTGCGCGAAGCACCAGCGCGAGGTCGCGACCGCGGTGAAGCGGGCGCGGATGCTGGCGATCCTTCCCTACACCGTCGGTCAGATGTAGAGGAGCGCACGATGAAGCTCATCCTCCGTGAAGACGTCGAGAACCTCGGGAAGGGCGGCGAGGTGGTGGACGTGAAGCCCGGCTACGGGCGGAACTTCCTCCTCCCGCGCGGGCTCGCGGTCACCGCGAACCCGAAGAACGTCCGTGACCTCGAGCACCAGAAGCAGATCGCGCAGGCGAAGGCCGCGAAGCTCAAGGCCTCCGCCGAGGCGATCGCGAAGCGGCTGTCCGACACGCCGGTGACCCTGAAGCGCAAGGTCGGCGAGCAGGACAAGCTGTACGGATCGGTCACCGCGATGGACGTCGCCGAGGCGCTCGCCGCGCGCGGCCTCCAGATCGACCGCCGCTCCATCGACCTCGCAGAGCCGATCAAGACCCTCGGCGACTTCGAGGTCCCGGTGAAGCTGCACAGCGAGGTGGTCGGCAAGGCGAAGGTGAAGGTCGAGGCCGAAGCCTAGCCGCGATCCTCCGCGTCGACGTTCAGGAGGGGCCGGTCCGTCACGGACCGGCCCCTTCTCGTTTGGGCGACCGGCCTCAGCGGGCGCGCACCGCGTCGGCGGCGCGCCGGAGCTCCTCGAGCGCCTGGCGCGCCGAGGCGTCGTCCGGGGCCGGGGCCGCGGGCGGCGGCTCGGCCGCGTCCGCCTCGGCGTCCTCGTCCCCCTCCTCGCCGCCGCCGGCCTGCAGCTGCTCGAGCTGCTGCTGCTGCGCGGCCGCCTCGCGGGCGCGCTCCTGGTACTTCAGGAAGTTCGGGACCGCGATCGCGGCGAGCACCGCGATGACGACCACCATCCCGCTCGCCGAGGAGCCGCCCGCGATCCCGAGGAACGGCGCGAGCGGATAGGCGAGCACGTTCCGCCGCGCGGCGGGCGACGTGCCGGGCGCGACCCACTCCTGGAGCGCAGCCACCCGCTTGCACAGGTAAGGGTGGCTCGCGCCGAGCTCGAGCACGGCCATCCAGAACGTCCCCGCCTCGGCCGCCTGCTCCATGAACACCCGAAGATCGGTCGTCGCCGCGAGCTTGCCCCCGGCCGCGAGCACGACGAGACCGCGCATCGCCTGCTCGGTGTCGCCGGCCGCCGCCGTCCCGCCCCGGTCGCAGGTGTACTCGCGCGCGCGGCTGTAGGCCGGCCCGAGGAAGGGGAACAGCTGGTACGGCGCGAGGAACGCGTTCCAGGCGAGGTGGCCGGCGGCGTGGTGGGTGAGCTCGTGCCCGATGATGAAGTCGAGCTGACGCGGGTCGCCGCACTGATCGACGAGATCCGAGAGCAGGATCACGAAGTGGCGCGAGAAGAGCTTCGTCGCGAACGCGTTCAGCAGCCCGCCCCCCTGCAGCAGGTACACCTCCGGGGTCCGGGGGAGCCCGAGCTTCGCCGAGGCCGCGCGGATGCGCGTGTAGAGCGCCGGGTGCTGCCGCTCCGACACCCGCACGCCGTTGCCGCGCACGTGGGCGAGGAAGAGCGCGTGCGCGAACACCACCGCGAGCCCGATGAGCAGCGCGTACGCGAGCCCGACGATCGAGACGACGATGAGGAGCCAGAACACGGTCGAGAGGACGACGCCGAAGACGAAGAGCGGTCGTTCCTTCGGCGAGCGGAGCTGCAGGTCGAGTGCCATCGAGTCCCCCTGGAGCGAGATCCCGGCATCAGAGCGGGAGTGACACGCTCCGTCAATGTCGGCGTGCGCCCACCCGCCGAGGCCCGAGCGGCGCCCTACGGCGCCGGAGGCGGCGGGCGCCGATGAAGCGGTCGTGCCGAGCGCCTCGATCCGCGCGGCCGCCTCGGCCGCGGCCGGCCCGCCGGGCGCGATCCGCGCCTCGAACGCGCCGCGGTACCGGACCTTCCCGTCCTCGCGCTCGACGATCGCGGCGCCGAGGTGGAGCGCCGCGCGGTCGAGGGTCCCGATGCCCTCCGGTGCGAGGCCCGGGGCGAGCCGCTCCGCGACGCGACCCGCCTCGAGGAGCACCTCGTCGCGCGAGGCGGCGTCCGGGAGCGTGGACACGAACGCGGCCGCGACCTCGAGCGCCGCCGGCTCGCGCCCCGCCGCGGCGAGTCCGCGGACGAGGTCGAGCGCCCGGGCGCCCGACGCGGCCGACCGCCCGAGCGCGACGACCTCGTATCCGGCCTGGCCCTCCGCCGCCCGCAGCAGGACGAGCGCCGGGGCGCCCTCGCGAGCGGGGCCGAGCTTCACGACGAGCGCCTCGCCCGGCGCCCCGGTTCCGGCGTCCTCGAAGCGGACCCGCCCGTCGCTCCGCGCGACGAGATCTTCCCCGTCCGGACGCCAGACCCGCGCCGAGAGCGCGAGCCCCGGCTCCGGAACGGCCACGACGAGCTCCGCGGTCTCGCCGCCCGCGCCAGCCCCGACCGCGAGGACGTCGGGGTCGTCGGGCGCGGTGTCTCCGCGAAGGGAGCTCCCCTCCCGGAGGACGTTCCGCATCGCCGCCCCGCGCCACGTCGCGTAAGTCTCGGGACCCGCGGTCGCGCGGTCGGGCCCGTCGTCGGGCTCCACCTCCCGGCCGGGCTCCGGGTCCGCCAGGCGCACCGACAGGACGTACGGGTCCGTCGGCTTCTCGACCGGGCCGGTCGCGTCGTCGTGCTGCTCGCGGACGGTGAGGTAGTGCACCCCGGGCTCGACCGCGGCGACGAGTCGCTCGGGTGCGCCGGGACCGCCGCGGTTCACGCTCGTGACGAGCGGCGCCGCGGCGCGCGCATCGCCGGGCGCGAGCGCGCGGTTCAGCGCGAGCGCCACGTCGAGGCCACGGATCCCCTCGCCGGGGCGCTCCCCGCGCCACTCGGCGACGAGCACCTTGCCGCGCGCGGTCGCCGGCACCTCGATGCGGTAGATGTCGGCGTCCGCCGACGGTGGCGGAGCGCTTCGCGCCGACGTGGCCCCGCACCTCGACGATCCCTCCCGCCGGCGCGCCGTCCGGCCCCGGCGGAAGCGGCAGCGGGGTCGCAGCGGCGGGGTCGTCGTTCGGCTCTCGCTCCGCGCCCTCGAAGAGCGCGCCGGGGCGAAGCGCCGCGGGGAGCGACGGCCGCGAGCCTCGGGGCGCGCGCCTCGAGGAGCGCGTACAGGTCGCTCCAGCGCCAGACCATGCCACCGCACGCGAGCAGGATCGCGAGCACGGTGAGCGGCGCGAGCACGCGCCCGCGGCGGAGCGCTCGGACCTGGCGGTCGAACTCGGCGAAGTCCTCGCGGCTCGCGATGCGCAGCGCGCCCGAGACCTCGGGCGCGCGCGAGCCGGTGAGCGGCCGCGTGCCGGTGGGCTCCGCGATCCCCGCGAGCGCCTCTCTCATCGCGTCGGCGGAGGCGAACCGGTCGTCGGGCCGCTTTGCGAGCGCGCGGTGGATCACCTCCGCGAACCGGCGCGACACGCCGGCCACCCGGTCGAGCCGCGGCGGCTCGTCGTTGAGGTGCGCCGCGACGACCGCCAGCGGAGACGGCGCGACGAACGGCGGCCGCCCCGCGACGAGCTCGTACAGGAGGCACCCGACGGCGTACAGGTCGGCGCGCGCGTCGACGGCCCCGCCGCGGGCCTGCTCCGGGGAGAGGTAGCTCGGCGTCCCCATGATCGCGCCGGCGCTCGTCGTCGTGGCGGACATGCTCGGCGGCGCGGCGCCCGGCCCGTCGGGGACGTGGCGCAGCTTCGCGATCCCGAAGTCGAGCACCTTCACCCAGTCCTCGCCCGAGCGCGTCTGCATCAGCATCACGTTCCCGGGCTTCACGTCGCGGTGGACGATCCCGGCGTCGTGCGCCTCGGCGAGCGACCCGAGCACCTGCTGGCCGATCTCCGCGACGCGGCGCTCGGGCAGCGGCCCCGACTCTTTCAGCACCGTCGCGAGGTTCTTCCCGCGGACGAACTCCATCGCGAGGTAGAACCCCGCCCCGCCCGCGTCGATCTCGCCGAAGTCGAAGACCGCGATGGTGTGGGGATGGGAGAGGCGCGACACGATCCTCGCCTCGGCGAGGAAGCGGTCTGCCGCGCCCGGCTCGCCCGCGAAGTCGCCGCGCAGGATCTTGAGGGCGAGCGCCTTCCCCATCCGGATGTGCTCCGCGCGGTACACCGCGCCCATCCCGCCCTCCCCGACGAGCGCGACGAGCCGGTAGCGATCCGCGATGACCCGGTGAACGAACCCGCCGGTCTGGGAAGGATCGGCGGGTCCGGCGCGCAGGTCCGCGCCGCACGCCGGACAGAAGTTGACCGCGCCCGCGGATGGATCCGCCTCGCCTCCGCATCTCGGGCAGGTGACGACGGCCCTCGGGGCCGACCTCTTGCGCGCCATCGGTCGCGCCGAGAGTAGCGCGGGCGTGCAGGGGGGCAAAGCCCGCGCGGGGCCCCGCGGGCGCACGTTGCCGGGTTGACTCCCGGATCGCGGAGCGGCTCCCGGGAGACCTTGAACCGTGATCCTGGGGTTCGAGGTCGGCGCCACCGCTGGATTCTGAGCTGCGGCCCCTCGACGCACGACTCGGTGTGCACGGCCGAAACCTGCGAGAGCCGCAGCCGACGTGCGTCCCGCGCCTTCCGGGCGGAAGCCAGGTGGTCCAGCAGAACGCGGGGGCGGCGGAGGAGATGTCGTCCACCGCGACCGCGCTCGCCACCCAGGCCGAGCAGATGAAGGGGATCATCTCCTTCTTTCACGTGGGGCGACCCGTGCCCGAGCTCGCGGCCCGCCCGGCCGGCGTCGGGGCCTCCTGGCCTGCGCCGAGCGCCGGCTGAGCGGAGCCAGGCCCGAGCTCGGTTTCGAGGGGCCGCTCCCCGCGCCGCTCACCGAGCCGGTGGTGCCTGGCCCTCGGGTGCGCGCGCCGCGAACCGCGCGCTCGCGACGTCCATCGAGCGTACGTGGTGCTCGTACCAGGCTGGGAGCGCCTCGAACAGGTAGCGAGAGAGCCGCCCGGCGTCGCCGTGCGCGCGGAAGACGCGCGCCTCCGCGTTCATCTCGGCGAGGACCCGGTCGTGCTCGGCCTTGTGCACGAGGTACGCCGGAAAGCGCGCCTCGCGCATCATCGCCTCCTCGCGCAGGAAGTGATCGCGGGTGTGCACGGCGAGGATCGAGAGCCGCTCGATCACGGTCCCGACCGTGCCCGTCCCGCGGGCGTGCTCGGCGACCGCCGCCTCGAGCTCGTTGACGAGCGCGGCCTCCCGCTCGTGATCCGCGTTCATGAACGCGATCGGCAGGTCCGGGAGCTGGGTCGGATCGATCCGCGCCATGCGCGGGATCTAGTGCCCGCCGCCGCCCGCCGCCCGCGCCTTGCCCCTCCGGGACTCCTCGCGCTGCGCCGTCTCCCGGCGTCCCGCGCAGGCTGGTCGCGAGCGCCACCCCGTCGGCGAGGAGCCGGTCGAGCGCGGCCGCCGCCTCGGGCTCGTCGAGCGCGCGCAGGGCGGCGACGACCGCCTCGAGCGTGGACATCCCTCCGGCGACGGGGCGACGCAGCCGGACCGCCGGGGGCGCGGGGAGCGGCAGGCGGGGGAGCGCGCGAAGCGCCGGGATTCGCTGGACCATCCGGCGCGCCTGCGACCAGGTGCCGTCCGGGACGACGAGCCGGACCGGCGGCGGCGTCCCGGGCGGCGGCGGGTGCGGGGACGGGTACAGCACCCAGGTGCCGGGCGTCGCGAGCGCGGAGGCGTCGAGCGGCTCACCCGGGAGCCCCTGCTCGAGCACCGCGCTGCCCTCGAGCGCGAGGGCGGCCCAGTGGCCGGTGTTGGTGAGCCGGTGCCGCTCGCTCGCGTGGCGCAGGAAGACGACCTCGACCCGCGTCCGGAGCGTCGGGATCGCCGCGCAGAGACAACCGGGGACGGGGAAGCGGCAGCGCGGGCAGCGGTTCGCGTCGCGGTGCACGCCGCACGCTACCACGCGGCGCCGCGCGCGCTGGAGGGGGCGAGGGCTCGCCGCCGGAGCGCGGACGCGGCGTCCGATCGCGCTCTCACCCGCCGGACCCCTTGTCCGCGCGGGCGCCCCTGCTATAGTCCGCGCGCCGTGCTCAACTGGCTCCATAACATCATGTCCCGCGATCTCGCGATCGACCTCGGGACCGCGAATACGCTCATCTACATCCGCGGGATGGGCATCGTCTCGAACGAGCCCTCGGTCGTCGCGGTCCAGCAAGACGCGCGCGGGGGCCGCAAGGTCCTCGCCGTGGGCAAGGAGGCGAAGGAGATGCTCGGGCGCACCCCGGGCAACATCGTCGCCATCCGCCCGATGAAGGACGGGGTCATCGCCGACTTCGAGGTCACGGCGGCGATGCTCAAGTACTTCATCCAGACCGCGCACAACCGGAAGAGCTTCGTGAAGCCGCGCATCATCATCGGGATCCCCTCCGGGATCACCGAGGTGGAGAAGCGCGCGGTGCGCGAGGCGGCCGAGAGTGCGGGCGCGCGCGAGGTCTACCTCATCGAGCAGCCCATGGCGGCGGCGATCGGGGCGGGCCTGCCCATCACCGAGCCGTCGGGCAACATGATCGTGGACATCGGCGGCGGGACGTCCGACGTCGCGGTGATCTCCCTCGGCGGCATCGTCTACAGCCGCTCGGTGCGGATCGCCGGCGACAAGATGGACGAGGCGATCATCCAGCACATCAAGCGCAAGTACAACCTCCTCATCGGCGAGCGGACGGCCGAGCTCATCAAGATGGGCATCGGGACGGCGTATCCGACCGAGGAGGAGCTGACGATGGACATCAAGGGGCGCGACCTCGTCGCCGGCGTGCCCCGCACCCTCACCGTCACCTCGTCGGAGATCCGCGAGGCGCTCTCCGAGCCGATCAACGGCATCGTCGAGGCGGTGAAGGTCACGCTCGAGCGGACTCCGCCCGAGCTCGCCGGCGACATCGCCGATCGCGGGATCGTCCTCGCCGGCGGCGGCGCCCTGCTCAAGAACCTCGACGTGCTGCTGCGCGAGGAGACCGGGCTGCCGGTCTTCCTCGCGGAGGATCCGCTCTCGTCGGTCGTCATCGGCGCGGGCAAGGCACTCGAGGAGCTCGACATCCTCCGGCAGGTCACCGCGCACGCGTAGCACCGGTCGTCTGGCGCCGCTCGGGCGCCAGACGACGCGGGAGACGTCCGCGCTCGTCGGCGACGCTTGGCGTCGGTCTTGGAGCGCGTTCCCGCGCCCGCTCTCGCAGCCGGTCCAGGTCCAGGTCGAAGTCCAGGTCCAGGACCACGTCCACGTCCACGTCCACGTTCCGAGCGACCCGGCACGCTCCGTCGCTTCCGCCCGTCACTCCGTCGCCGGTTCCCGACACGGCGGCGCGCAACCCCGCGGATCCCGGTCGCTCCGCGTTGGCAGCCCGCCTGCAATGACCTCCTCACGACGGCGGCGCGCCACGGTGGCAAGCCCCGAAGACTTCAAACCCGGTTCGCCTCACAGGAGAACGCCATGAACAACAAGAAGATCCCCACGCTCGTCGGCTCCGGCATCGGTCTCGCCCTCTTCCTCGCGGTCGCCCTCCTCCCGGCGATGCTGTACGGCGGCTACGCCGGCCTCCTCCTCGCCGGCGGGATCTTCGGCACGCCGGTCGTCCCGACCCTCCTGCCGCGCGCGCTCATCGTGTTCGGGATGATCCTCGGCGTGGTCGGCGTCGGCTCGCTCTTCGCGGTCCTCGGCGCCGCTGCCGGCGCCGCGGTCGGCGCCCTCACGAACATCACCGTCCGCCGCCCCGCCGCCCAGGAGTCCACCTCCCGCTAGGCTGCTTCCTCGCAGCTCGTCTCACCCTGCGGGCCCGGCAAACGCCGGGCCCGTTGTCGTTTGACCGCGTGCGTTTCCACTTCGACTTCGACCTCGACTTAGACCTCGACCTCGACTTGGACGTGGACGTGGACGTTCGTCGTGGACTTGGACGTGGTCGAAGTCGAAGTTCAGGTCGAGGTCGAGGTCGAGGACCACGACCACGTCCACGACCACGTCCACCTCCACGTGACCGCAGCGACCGCAGCTCGCTTCCGTCGCTTCCGCCCGTCACTCCGTCGCCGGATCCCGACACGGCGGCGCGCAACCCCGCGGATCCCGGTCGCTCCGCGTTGGCAGCCCGCCTGCAATGACCTCCTCACGACGGCGGCGCGCCACGGTGGCAAGCCCCGAAGACTTCAAACCCGGTTCGCCTCACAGGAGAACGCCATGAACAACAAGAAGATCCCCACGCTCGTCGGCTCCGGCATCGGTCTCGCCCTCTTCCTCGCGGTCGCCCTCCTCCCGGCGATGCTGTACGGCGGCTACGCCGGCCTCCTCCTCGCCGGCGGGATCTTCGGCACGCCGGTCGTCCCGACCCTCCTGCCGCGCGCGCTCATCGTGTTCGGGATGATCCTCGGCGTGGTCGGCGTCGGCTCGCTCTTCGCGGTGCTCGGCGCCGCCGCCGGCGCCGCGGTCGGCGCCCTCACGAACATCACCGTCCGCCGCCCCGCCGCCCAGGAGTCCACCTCCCGCTAGGGACCGGGCGGTCGCTTCAGCTCCGGGTGCGGCATGTTGCCGCGCCCGGAGTTGTTTTTCGGTCGCGCGCGTAAACGCGCAGGTCGTGACTTCTCACCCGCGTTCGATGCAAACGTTGCGCGCGCGGGACGTTGATGTTGGTCAAAGCGCCCTTTTTATAGGCCCTTACAAGGTGGGCCTTTTCGGGTGCAGGGGCATACCCGTTGCATCCGCGGACCGAGCCTATGCGAGCCACTTTCCTGGTCTTTGCGCTTCTCTTCGCCTCCGCCGCGCGCGGTGAGACGAAGCTCCCCGGCGGTGCCGACGCCTGCGTCGACTGCCACAACGGCACCGACGCCCCGGCGGTCGACGTCACGGCATTCGGCGCCTCGGTCCACGGCGACAAGGCCTCGTGCACCGACTGCCATGCGGGCTACGCGATGGGCCCGCACGCGGGCGAGCTCGCGCCGCTCTCCGCCGCCGACCAGGCCGTCGTCGATCGGCTCGCGAAGGCGCGCTGGCCGGTCGCCGAGCCGAGCAAGCGGCACGGCCAGAAGGACGAGAAGCCCGCCGCGGAGGTGCACGTCACCGCGCCGCGCGCCTTCCTCGCCTGCGCCGGCTGTCACGAGATGGAGCACGCCGACGCCATGGCGGGGTGGCAGAAGTCGCTCCACTCGCGGTGGCTGCGCGAGGACACGAAGGTCGCGGGCCCGACCTGCACCTCGTGCCACGGGGCGATCCACTCCGTGAAGAAGCTCGCCGCGTACGACCCGACGGCGGCGGCGCGCGTGAAGGTGCCCGCCGACCGCCGCGAGATCGCGAAGCGGTGCGAGAGCTGCCACGGCAACGAGGAGTTCGCGAAGGCCGCCGGCGTGAACCCGGAAGCGGCGCTCATGTACCACGACTCGATCCACGGCCGGCTCGCCCGGGTCGGGAACGAGTTCGCCCCGGTCTGCACGAGCTGCCACGCCGCCTCGAAGGCGCAGGGCGGCACGCACGCCATCGTCGCGAAGACCGACGCGGCCTCCGCCGTGTCCGCGGGGAACAAGAAGGACGCCTGCGCGCGCTGCCACGAGAACGCGAGCGACACCTTCGCGGCGCTCATCGCGCACAAGCCCATCCAGGAGACCGGCGGGCACCTCGTCCCGCACCTCGTGCACGTCGGCTTCTCCTACCTCACGACGCTCACGCTGCTCTTCTTCGCGTTCCACGTGTTCGTGGACTTCATCTACGAGCTGCGCCAGCGGCTCGCCGCCAAGCACCACGGCCCGGCGAACGCCGCCGACCAGATGCGCAGCGTGATCCGCTTCGACCTCCACCAGCGCGCGCAGCACTGGCTCATGCTCGCCGGCGTCATCCTGCTCGGCGTCACCGGCTGGCCGCTCCGCGGCGCCGGCGATCCCCAGGCGGCGGCCTACTCCGCCTCGCTCATGAAGGTGTTCGGCGGCGCGCAGGGCGCGGCGATCTGGCATCGCGTCGGCGCGGTCCTCATCATCCTGTCGGCCGTCTACCACCTCTTCTACCTGACGTTCCTCGCGTCGAAGAAGCGGCTGCCGTTCTCGATGCTGCCGATGCCGAAGGACGCGCTCGACATGAAGGACAACATCCTCTTCATGCTCGGGCTCCGGAAGGAGCGGCCGAAGTTCGACCGCTACTCGTACCTGGAGAAGTTCGACTACATGGGGATCTTCTGGGGCGTGATCCTCATGGTGGGAACCGGTTTCATCTTCTGGTTCCCGACGTTCTTCGCGGCCTGGGCGCCGTCGTGGCTCATCACCGCCGCCCTCATCATCCACGGCGAGGAGGCGACCCTCGCGATCCTCTTCCTGTTCGTCGTGCACTTCTACAACGTGCACCTGAAGCCCTCGATCTTCCCGATGAACTGGGTGTGGCTGACCGGGCGGATCACCGTCGCGGACCTGAAGCACGAGCATCCGCTCGAGTACGACCGGCTGAAGCCGGGGGTCGACGAGTAGGGCCCGCGCCGGCGGCGAGGAGCCCCGGATCGACCGAGGGGGCCGTGCGGACGTCCGCGCGGCCCCTTCGCCGTTCGACGGTTCGGCTACAATCGAGGCCTCGCCATGCCGCTCTCTCGCACGAAGACCGTCCTCCTCGTCGCCGGGGTGCTGCTGTCGAGTCTCGTCGTCCTCGGGTTCCTGCGCTTCAAGCGGTTCGTCGACGAGGATCCACGCCTCTGCGCGACGTGCCACCGGTCCTCTCCCGAGTTCGCCCTGTGGCTCGGCGGGACGCACAAGAGCGTCGCCTGCCAGCGCTGCCACCACTCCTCTCCGAAGCAGGGCGTCGGGATGCTCGGCGCGTTCCTCGCGGGGAAGAAGCCGAACGGGCGGCACGCCGACGTCGAGGTGGGCGCCTGCGCGTCCTGCCACTTCTCGCACGACCCGCGCTGGCCGCAGGTGGGCGGGTCGCGCGGCCACCGGATCCACTACGAGGAGAAGAAGATCGCGTGCGTCCGGTGCCACGCCGCGTCGATGCACGGCTTCGAGCCGGTCGCGGCGAAGTGCCAGGAGTGCCACGGCGAGCACGCCGTGAAGGTCGCGAAGATGCACGAGCTGCACTGCTTCGCCTGCCACGAGTTCCTCACGAACGAGCCGGGGCTGCGTCCGACGCGCCACGACTGCCTGCGCTGCCACACCCGCCAGGGGATCCGCGCGCCGATGAACGACCACGGCGCGCCGATGGAGATGTCCTGCGCCGCCTGCCACCGGCCGCACGCGAAGGACGGGCAGACCCTCGCCCCCTGCTCGGAGTGCCACGCGCCGGCCCAGATGGCCAAGGGCGGCCTCCACGCGAACGCCGCGCACCGGCGCTGCCTCGACTGCCACCGCCCGCACGTCTGGACGCCGGCGAAGGACAGCTGCCTCCGCTGCCACGCGGGCGCCCCGGAGCACGCGCAGGGCAAGGCGTGCGGGGACTGTCACGGGTTCGGCGGCGTGCCGAGGCCGCCGCTGCCGGTGAACGCGTGGTGACGACGTGACCCTCCGACTCAAGCTCTTCGTCCTCATCGCGGCCGTGATCATCTTCGCGATGTCGGGGGTGACCGCGGTCGCGCTCTGGCGCGAGGTGCAGCGCGGGCAGGACCTGCTCCGGCGCGAGGGCGGCGCCCTCGCGGCGACCGCCGCCGCCGAGGCCTCGCGCTGGGTGCGCGCGGACGGGGTCGAGCCGGGCGGCGCCGAGGCCCTCCGCCCGGTCCTCGAGGCGCTCACGGACGGTGGCCAGTTCGACCGCGCCTGGCTCGTCGACCGCGCCGGCAAGGTCATCGCCTGCCGCTCGCTCGTCCCGGAGCCCTGCCCGGACGGCCCGCCGCCGTCCGAGTTCGCCGCGGTGGACCTCCCGCTCCAGGCGCTCGGGCGCCTCGTGAAGCCGGAGGGGATCCTCGCCACCGCGCCGGTGCTGCGCGAAGGGCTCGTCGTCGGCGCGGTGATGGTCCAGTTCACGCACGAGGAGGTCGTCGCGAACGCCCGCGCCCTCGCCTGGGGGGCGAGCATCGTGGCGACGTTCTGGATCGTGGTGGGCCACGTCCTCACCGCCATCTTCATCCGGCAGGTGACGCGGCCGCTCGTGCGCCTCTCCGAGGCGGCCGAGTCGCTCGCCGAGGAGCGGGGCGTCCGGCTCGACCCTCCGGAGGACAAGGAGCTCGCCGACCTCGTCCGCGCGTTCAACCACATGTCCGCGCGGCTCGAGGAGCGCCGCACCGAGAACCAGCGGCTCATCGCCGAGCTCGAGGCGCGCGTCGCGCAGAAGACCCGCGAGGTCCTCCGCGCCGACCGGCTCGCGACCCTCGGCGGCATCGCCGCGGGGTTCGCGCACGAGATCGGCAACTCGCTCAACGTCATCCGCGGCTACTCGTCGGTGGCGTCCCGCGAGCTGCCCTCCGACTCGGCGGTGAAGGCCGACGTCGAGGCCATCCGCCGCGAGGTCGGGCGCGCCGCCGCGCTCATCGAGCGGTTCCTCGTGTTCGCCCGCGCGCGCACGGTCCACCCGCACGCGCAGCCCATCTCGCCCATCGTGCGCGAGGCGGCGGAGGTCGTCGGGCCCGCCGCGTCGGTCGCGAAGGTCGAGCGGGTGATCGAGCTCGACGAGGGGCTCCCCGAGATCGTCGCCGACGCCGAGCTCCTCCGCCAGGCGTTCCTCAACCTGTGCGTGAACGCGATCCACGCGATGCAGGAGCAGGGCGGGGGGCGGCTCACCGTCCGCGCCCGGCGGGACGGCGACGCGGTGGTGGTCGAGGTCGCGGACACCGGTCCGGGCATGGACGACGAGACGCGGGGCCACGTCTTCGAGCCCTTCTTCACGACCAAGGCGGAAGGCACCGGCCTCGGGCTCGCCATCGTCCGGCAGGCGGCGGAGGCCCACGGCGGCAGCGTCGAGGTGGAGAGCGCCCCGGGGGCGGGCGCCACCTTCCGGGTCCGGCTGCCCGCCGCCCCCGCGGTGGCGGACGCCCCGAGCGCAGGAGGCAGCGCGTGAGCGAGAAGCCGAACCTCATGGTGGTGGACGACCTCGACTCCGCGCGCCAGATGGTCAAGCGGGTGCTCGGGCGCAGCTACGCCGTCTTCGACTTCCCCTCCATCGCGGAGGCGCTCCCCGCGCTCGACCGGGCGCGGTTCGACGCGATCGTCACCGATCTCCGCATGCCCGGGATCGACGGGATCGAGGGGCTCCGCCGCTTCAAGGCGAAGGTGCCGGAGATCCCGGTCATCCTCGTCACCGCCTTCGCCACCGTCGAGACCGCCGTCGAGGCGATGAAGGCCGGGGCGCTCGACTACCTCAAGAAGCCGTTCGAGCCGGAGGAGCTCGAGATGGTCGTGGCGCGCGCGGTGGAGCACGGGCGCATCCGGCGAGAGAACGCCGAGCTGCGCAGCGCCCTCTCGGGCGAGTTCTCCGTGAACGGCATCGTCGGCAAGTCGCAGGCGATGAAGGACGTCGTCTCGATGCTCGAGCGGATCGCGCCGTCGGACGTGCCGATCCTCATCGAGGGCGAGTCGGGCACCGGCAAGGACCTCCTCGCCCGCGCCGCGCACGCGATGTCGTCCCGCGCCTCGGGGCCGTACGTCGCGCTCAACATGACCGCCATCCCCGAGAACCTCGCCGAGTCCGAGCTCTTCGGGCACGAGAAGGGCGCCTTCACCGGCGCCGACCAGGCGCGCTCGGGCTTCTTCGCCGAGGCGGAGAACGGGACGCTCTTCCTCGACGAGGTGGGGCTGCTCCCGGCCGCGCTCCAGCCGAAGCTGCTGCGGGTCCTGCAGGACGGCGAGTACATCCCGGTCGGCAGCCGCAAGGCGCGGAAGGCGAACGTGCGCGTCGTCGCCGCGACGAACGAGGATCTGAAGGCGAGCGTGAAGGAGGGGAGGTTCCGCGAGGACCTCTGGTTCCGGCTCCGCGTCGTCCCGCTCCGCCTCCCTCCGCTGCGCGAGCGCCGGGAGGACGTGCCGCTCCTCGTCGAGCACCTCGTGAAGAAGCACGCGCTCCGGCTCTCGCGCCCGCTGCTCCGGCCCGACGCCGACGCGATGAAGGCCCTGATCGATCACCCGTGGCCGGGGAACATCCGCGAGCTCGAGCACGCAATCGAGCGCGGGCTCCTCCTCGCGCGCGGCGACGCCATCACGCTCGCGGACCTGCCGCCCGAGCTCTCCCCGCCGGCGCATGAGGCGGGCGGCGGAGCCGAGGGGCGATACCGCCGCGCCCGCGACGGCTGGGAGCGGAGGTTCCTCGAGGATCTCCTGCGCGAGGCGGGCGGCAGCGTGGGGAAGGCCGCCGAGCTCGCCGGCCTCCACCGCTCGACGCTCTACGAGAAGCTCGCCCGCTACGGGCTCGTGGAGAAGGACGAGAAGGCGTGAAGCGCCCCGCCCGCCCTCCGGCGCGCGCCGGAGCGGACCGGGCGAGGCGCCGGATCCGCACCGCCCGCCCCGCGGACGCACCCGCCATCGCCGCGGTCATGCGGGCCGCGATCCGGAAGCTCGGCGCCGGCTCCGGCGCGCCGCGCCAGCTCGCCGCCTGGTCGTCGCTCCCGGCCCTCTATCACCGCTGGGCGATGACCGCGGGCGGAGAGGTCTACGTCGTGGCGGAGGAGCGCGGGCGCGTCCTCGGCTACGCCGCCCGGCACGGGCGCGAGGTGACCGCGGTGTTCGTCGCCCCCTCGCGCGCGCGGACCGGTATCGGCGCGGCGCTCCTCGCGCGGGTCGAGCGCGGCGCGCTCCGCGCCGGCGCACGGACGGTCTTCGTCCGGGCGGCGCTCGGCGCGGTGCCGTTCTACGCGGCGCGCGGCTACCGCGGTACGCGCCGCGTGCGCGTGCCGTTGCCGGGGGGCGAGACCCTCGTCGCGACGGCGATGCGCAAGCCGCTGCCGAGCTGAGCCGGCGTCACCACGGTGCTGGGCGTGAACAACACCGGCACCACCTCCTTCGCCTACTCGAAGGTGGAGGGCCGCTTCATCGGCTCCGGCGTCTCGCGCTGCATCGGCGTGTACGACGCGAGCTACGCACCGGTCACCTGCCCCTGACCGCGCGCGTCGCGACACCGTGAAGCACCGGAGGCCGCGGGGATCTTTCCCGCGGCCTCTCGGTTCTCTTGCGCGCCCGTTCGCTCCATCGGGCGCCGCGCGGCGCTCACAATCTCCCGCACGGCCTGCGGAACGGGCAGCGGCGGCAGTGCTCGCGGTCCTCGAGGAGCGGGAAGCGGTCCTCGCGCGCGACGTTCTTCGCGGGCTCCTCGAGGGTCGCCTTCATCGCGGCGATCGAGGTGCGCATCGCGTCGGTGCAGGACGCGAGCGCCGCCTCGTCGGCGGCGACCGAGACGCGCTCGCCCCCCGGCGCGCCGTTCCCGACGAGGTAGACGAGCCCACCCACCACCGCCTCGGTCGGCACGTTCCACTTCTGCTTCGCGTAGAGCGCGTAGGTCCCGACCTGGACGTGGTCGACGCCGCGCTCCTTCCCGGTCTTCCAGTCGAGTACGTGCACGCGCCCGTCGCCGTCCTGGTAGGCGAAGTCCACCGCGACCCAGAATCTTCGTGCCCTCGAACGTCCACGAGTCGAGGGCGTCCACGGTGAGCCACTTCTCGCGCGGCGTGCGACGGATTTCCTCGAGCACCGAGCTCGCGTAGAACGCCCGGAGCGAGCCGTCCACCACCTGCTCGAAGAGCCGCTTCCACTCGGCGTCGGGGACCGGCTCGCCGTACTCGTGCTCGACGAGCCCGACGATGCGCGAGGGCTCCCGCCAGTAGCTCTTCTCGCGCGAGCCTGCCCACTCGGCGCGCGCCTTCGCGCGCGTCTGCTCGAGGACGCGGTCGAGCGGGGGCAGCTCTCCGGCGCCCTTCGCCCGCGAGAGCGCGCGCTTCAGCGCGTCGTGCACGAGCGACCCCGCCCACTGCCAGCGCGAGGAGAGCTTCTTCAGGACGTAGATCTCGCGCACGGTGGAGCCGTGCGCGGCCTGCCACCCTCCCCAGCTGCCGTAGTACGCGAGGTAGTACGCGCGCCGGCACTCCTGGAACTTCTCGTGACGGGACTTCGACCAGGAGAACTCGTTCTGCAGATCGGCCATGGCTCGTGGGGGGGGGCGGGCGAGCGGCCGAGTGTAGCCCGGACGGCCGACACCGCGCCCCCCCGCGGAGCGAGACGACTACCAGTACGACCTGGACCTGGACGTGGACGTGGACGTGGACGTGGACGTGGTCCTCGACCTGAACCTCGACCTCGACCGCTTCCGTTCGCCCTGAGCCTGTCGAAGGGCGCCGTGAAAACCCGTTCGCCCTGAGCGAAGTCGAAGGGCGAAGCACGTCCGCCGAAGGTGACCCCCCGGGCGCTGGCCGGGGACGGCTCCTCCCCCCTCGGCTCGGCCAATGCGCGACCGGGCGCCGTACTGTCGTGAGGGCGCAGAAGCGCAGACGCCGGGGCACGTCCGCCCGTGCCGTCTCGCGCTCGCAGGTGTCCGCTCTTGGAGCAGCGGCGCAGTGGGCGCTCTACGTCACGGTCCGTGCACCCCGGCTCCGCACGACGACCGGGTCCGTCCGCAGCGCTAAGGCCTCGCTGTCGGGGCGAGGACCGCTCCCCGGCGATCGCGCCCGAGCCCGGGAGCCGCGCGTTCACCGGGTCCGATGGACGGACGTGAGCCGCATCTGATCTGCGTCCGCTCTCCCCCGCCCCTACTTCTTCGCCGCCGGCCTCGGCTTCGCGCCCGTCGCTCCGGACGACGGCGGGGCGGTCCGGACCTCGATCGGTCCGAGCGGCAGGTCGGCGAGCTGCGCCTTCACCGTGTCCGGGTGCGCGACCATGACGAGCGTGAGCTTCGTCGGGTCGAGGTAGGCGGTCGCGAAGCGGCGCACGTCTTCGGCGGTCACCTGCGCGACGCGGTCGGCGTACCGGTTCCAGTAGTCGTCCGGGAGGCGCGTGCACGACGAGGTCCGCGATGCGCCCCGCGGTCGCGCCCGCCGTCGCGAAGTCCGCCGGGAGGGACAGGACGAGGGCGGCCTTCGCCTCCTCGAGCTCCTGGGCGGGGACGGGCTCGTCGCGCAGCCTGCGGAGCTCGGAGAGGAGCTCCTTCAGCGCGGGGCCGGTCACCTCCGCCTTGACGCTCCCCACGACGAAGCTCGCGCCGCCGAGCTTGCGCGCGTCGCCGCGCGCGTAGACCCCGTAGGTGTACCCCTTGTCCTCGCGCAGGTTGCGGAAGAGGCGAGACGCCATCCCGCCGCCGAGCACCTGGAACGCGACGGTCCCGGCGACGTAGTCGTCGGAGGAGCGGCGCAGCCCGGGCATCCCGAGGAGCAGGTACGACTGCGGCGCGTCCACCTTCTCGAGCACGACGGTGCGATGCGGGGCGGCGGCCGCGGCCGGCGCGAGCGGGGCCGGCGCCGTGCCGCGCTTCCAGCTCCCGAGCGTCTTCTCGAGCAGCGGGCGCAGCTCCGCCTCGGAGACGTCGCCGACGACGACGAGCTCCGCGTTGCCGGGCCGCCAGAAGCGGCCGTGGAAGTCGGCGAGGTCGGCCGGCCGGGCGGCCTTCACCGCCTCCTCGGTCCCGAGCGAGTAGTGGCCGTACGGATGCGCGCCCCAGAACACCGGCTGGAAGGCCTTCGAGGCGATCGCCTGCGGCTGGTCGCGCTGCTGGAGGAGCGTCACGAGCCGCTCGTCCTGCACCCGTTCGAAGTCCGCCTTCGGGAAGGCCGGGTTCATCGCCACGTCGGCGAAGAGCGCGAGGAACTTCGGGAGGTGCCGGGCGAGCGTCGCGCCGGAGAGCGTGGCCGAGTCGACCGCGGCACCCGCGCTGATCGACGCGCCGAGGAAGCCGGCCTCGTCGGAGATCTGGGTCGCGCTCCGGGTCTTCGTCCCCTCGGTGAGCATCGAGGCGGTGAAGCTCGCGAGCCCCGGCTTCGGGCCGGGGTCGCGCGCGGCGCCCGCGTCGACGACGAGGTTCATCGCGACGATGGGGAGCCGCCGGTACTCCACGAGCCGGACGGCGAGCCCGTTCGAGAGCGCGAACTTCACCTGCGCCGGGACCCGCAGCTCGGGCGGCGCGCCGTTCTCGGGCGGCTTCGTCCGGTCCGGCCCCTGCGCTGCGGGCGGCTGCGCGGGGGCGACCGCGGCGACCGGCGCGGACGGCGGGGGGGCCTCCTTCTTCGGGGCGGCGCAGGCACCGAGGCCGAGCGCGACGGCGAGGGCGGCGAGGATGCGGACGTGGCGGCTCATCGGGACTCCCCCTTCGCCGCGGCGGGCGCGGGCGCGGCCGCCGGAGCGGGGCGCGGGACTACGGACAGGACGACGCGCGCGTCCTTGCGCAGGAACTTGCGGACGGCCGCGGACACGTCGGCGCCGGTGGCGTTCCGGTACCGCGCGAGGTCCTCCCCGAGGTAGCCGGGGTTCCCGGTGCGCAGGTAGTACCCGGCGAGGGTGGCGGCGCGCCCCCCGAACCCGCCGACCGGCTCGAGGCCGAAGATCGCCCCTGCCTCGATCTTGTTCTTCGCGCGCTCGAGCTCCTCTGGCGACGGCGGCTCGGACGCGAGGCGCTCGAGCTCCTCGTCGATCTCCTTCTCGAGCCGCTCGAGCGAGACCCCCGGCTTCGGGGTCGCGGTGACGAGGAACATCGAGCCGAGGGTCTGGCTCATCTGCCCGGCGGAGACGTCCTGGGCGATCCGCTCGTCCATCACGAGCCGCTTCACCAGCCGGGCGCTCTTGCCGTCGGTGAGGACCTGACCGGCGAGGTCGAGGGCGGCGTCGCCCGGCGCGAACACCTTCGGCGTCTGCCAGGCGGCGTAGAGGCGCGGCAGCTGCACGCGGTCCTCCATCGTGACGCGCCGCTCCTCGCGGAGCGGCACGGGCTCGGGCTGCTGGTGCGCGGGCGGCGGCTTCCCCGGGACGGGGCCGAACCACTTCTCGGCGAGCGCGCGCGTCCGGGCGGTGTCCACGTCGCCGGCGACGACGAGGACGGCATTCTCGGGGCCGTAGAACCGCCGGAAGAAGTCGCGCACATCCTCGATGCTCGCCGCCTGGAGATCCTCGTGCGAGCCGATGGGCATCCAGTGGTACGGGAACTCGGCGTTCCAGAGGTTCCCGATGATCTTCTCGAAGGCGAGGCCGTACGGGCGCATCTCGTAGCTCTGGCGCCGCTCGTTGCGGACGACCTCGCGCTGGTTGTCGAGCTTGTCCTGGGTGAGGGTCGGGAGGAGGAACCCCATCCGGTCGGACTCGACGTAGAGCATCTGCTCGAGCGCGTTCGAGGGCGCCTGCTGCCAGTACTGGGTCGTGTCCTGGGAGGTCGAGCCGTTCGTGTCGCCGCCCGCCGCCTCGATGAGCCGGTCCGCCATGCCCTTCGGCAGGTGCTCGGACCCCTGGAACATGAGGTGCTCGAAGAGGTGGGCGAAGCCGGTCCGCCCCGGCTTCTCGTCCTTCGCCCCGACGTCGTACTGGACGTGGACTCCGACGATCGGATTCGTGTGGTCCTCGTGGATGACCACCGTGAGCCCGTTGCCGAGCTTCAACATCTCGAACGGGATGTCCGGCGTCGCCGCCGGAGCCTGGGCGGCCGGCGCAGCGGCGGCGGTCTGCGGGGCGGCGCGGGGCGACGCGAGCGGGGCGAGGGCGAGGGCGAGCAGCAGGGCGAGCGCGAGGGGTCTCGGCGTCATGGGTCTCGCCTTATAAGCCCGGAGCCGCCCCTCGTCACGCGCCCGGTGAGGGGCGCCTGCGGGGCGCCCGCCGGCGGGGGTGGTCCCGCGGTCGCAGCGTAACCGCGCGAGCCCGCGGCGGATCGTGGCCGGGGTAGGCGCCGCCGGCGGCGAGGCGTATGCTCGGCCGGCATGTCACGGAAAGTCTCACCGCTCCGCATCCTCGTCGCGGAGGACGACACGGCCCTCGCGCGGCTGTACGCGGCCTACGGCCAGAGCCGCGGACATCGAGATCCTCGTCGCGTACGACGGCGCGGAGACGCTCGTGACCGCCGTGGCGGAGCTGCCCGACCTCGTGCTGCTCGACATCGCGATGCCGAAGCTCGACGGGCGCGACGTGCTGAAGCAGCTCAAGGCGAACCCGCGGACCGCGCGGATCCCGGTCATCGTCGTGACGGCGTTCGGGGGAGATCAGAACCTGCGCGACCTCTTGCTCGAGCTCGGCGCGTTCGACGTGCTCGAGAAGCCGGTCGACCTCCAGATCGCCTTCAACAAGGCCGAGCGGCTCGTCGCGGAGCTCGCCTAGCCCGAGATCGCCGACGCTCGGCTCGCCTCGCCCGCTACGCGCGGGTCCCCTCGATCCGCATCCCCTTCGGGATGACCACGATCCCACTCTCGGTGACGTGGAAGTGCTTGCGGTCCTTCTCGAGGTCGTACCCGATGGTGGTGTGGGGCGGGATCTCGACGTGCTTGTCGATGATCGCGCGCCGGATCCGGCAGTGCCGTCCGATGTTCACGTTCTCGAACAGGATCGAGTCCTCGACGTAGGCGTAGCTGTTCACGCGCACCTTCGGCGAGAGGATCGCGTGGTGGACGTGGCCGCCGGAGATGATGCAGCCCTCCGAGACGAGCGAGTCGGTGGCGCGCCCGACGCGGTTCTCCCGCACGTTGTTGAAGACGAACTTCACCGGCGGCTGGTTGTGCTGGATCGTGTAGATGGGCCAGAGGTCGTTGTAGAGCGAGAAGATCGGGTCCACCGCGACGAGGTCCATGTTCGCCTGGAAGTAGGCCTCGAGGCTCCCCACGTCCCGCCAGTAGCCGCGCTCCTTCTCGCTCTGGCCCGGCACCGTGTTCTTCGCGAAGTCGTAGACGAAGACGCGCTTGCGCTCCCAGATCGAGGCGACGATCGACTTGCCGAAGTCGTGCACGCTCTTCGCGTCGCCCGCGTCGTTCACGATCTCCTGCACGAGCGCGTCGGTCGTGAAGATGTAGTTCCCCATCGACGCGAGGCAGCGGGTGGGATCGCCCGGCATCGTCTTCGGGCTGCCCTTCGGCTTCTCCTCGAACCCGATCATGCGGCCGTCGGCGTCCACCTCGATGATCCCGAAGTCGCTCGCCTCGCCGACCGGGATCGGGATGGCGGCGACGGTGAGGTCGGCTTTCCGGTCGAGGTGGAAGTCGAGCATCTGCTGCACGTCCATGCGGTAGACGTGATCCGCGCCGAACACGAAGGTGTGCTCCGGCTCCTCGTCGGTGATGATGTTGAGGTTCTGGTAGATGGCGTCCGCCGAGCCCTCGAACCACTTGGGGCCGACGCGCATCTGCGCGGGGACGATCTCGACGTACTCGTTGAGGAGCGCGGTGAGCCGCCAGCCGCGCTGGATGTGCGCGTTCAGGGACTCGGACTTGTACTGCACGAGCACCTTCATCTTGAGGATGCCGGAGTTCGCGAAGTTCGAGAGGACGAAGTCGATGATGCGGTAGCGGCCGCCGAACGGGACGGCGGGCTTCGCGCGCTCGCGGGTGAGCGGGTCGAGCCTTCGTCCTTCGCCGCCGGCGAGGATCATCGCGAGGAGCTTCGCCATCGGGACTCCTGGTGCATGCCGCGGTGGGATGGCTCGATGCTACGCACCCCGCCCGGACGGGGCAAGGAAGCGTTCGTGCGTGCGCCGTTCGGTGCCCGAGAGGGTGCCCGCGTCCCTCAGCGAGCGCGCACGCTGCGGAGCAGCGGCGCGTGCGCGGCCTCGTGCGCGAGGAGCCAGCGCTTCACCTCCACTCCGCCCGCGTAGCCTCCGAGGCCGCCGCCCGCCTGCACGACGCGGTGGCACGGAACGAGGATCGCGATCGGGTTCTCGTGGTTCGCGCCGCCGACCGCCCGGGCGCCCCCGGCGCGCCCGAGGAGGCTCGCGATCTCGCCGTAGCTGCGCACCTCGCCCCACGGGATCGCACCGAGCGCCTCCCAGACGGCGAGCTGGAAGGAGGTTCCGCGGAGGTCGAGCACCGGGACCCGCGGCGGCCGGCCGGCGAAGTAGGCGTCGAGCGCCTCGACCGTCGCAGCGAGGTGGGCGCGCGCGCGCGCCGATACGGCCGGACGGGAGGGCCCGTGGTCGCCGAACACGACCCCGACGACGCCCTGGTCGGCGGCCTCGATGCCGATCGGGCCGATCGGGCTCCGGTAGCGGACGCGCGCGGTCACGCGCGACATCGTAGCGGGGGAACACGCCCGCGGGCCAGCGCCGGGGCGGCCGCGCCTACCCGCCCGCCACCGGCTTCGAGGCCGCGCGCGGGCCGGTGAACCGCGCGATCACGTCCGAGATCTCGGCGTTCGCGGCCCGGAGCAGGTCCTGCTTCTCGCGGAACGGCAGGAAGGCGCTCTTGAAGCCCTGGACGAGCACGGTGCAGAGATCCTCGGCCGTGAAGCCCATCTCCCGGTGCGCGAGGGCGAGCTCCTTGGTGACGGTCGTGTCGGTGATGAGCCGGTTGTCCGTGTTGATCGTCACCCGGAGGCCGAAGTCGAAGTAGAACTTGAGCGGGTGGCTCGCGAACCCGTGGACGGAGCCGGTCTGCACGTTCGACGAGGGGCACATCTCGAGCGGGATCCGGTGGTCGTTCACGTAGTTGAGGAGGTCCCCGTTCTCGCGCAGCCGCACGCCGTGTCCGATCCGGTGGGCGCCGCACTTGTGGACCGCCTGGGCGATCGAGTCGGGGCCGTACGCCTCGCCCGCGTGGATCGTGACGTTCACGTTGTTGTCGAGGATGAGCTGGATCGCCTCGTGGTGGTGGCGGGCGGGGTGCCCCTCCTCCGCGCCGGCGAGGTCGTACCCGACGACCCCCTTCCCCTTGTAGGCGACGGCGAGCTCGGCGAGCCTCACGGAGGTCTGCGGATCCATGTGGCGGATGCCGCAGATGATGACGTTCGACTTGATGCCGGACTCGCGCTTCGCGTGGCGGAGCCCGTCGAGCACCGCGTCCACGATGGTGGTGGGCTTCAGCCCCTGCCGCGTGTGGAGCACCGGCGAGTAGCGGACCTCGAGGTAGCGCACGTTCTCCGCGGCGCAGTCGGTCGCGAGCTCGTAGGCGGCGCGGTAGAGCCCCTCCTCCGTCTGGAGCACCGCGAGCGTCACGTCGAAGGCGACGAGGTAGTCCTCGAGCGACCCGCAGGTCTCGCCCATGTGGATCGCCTTCGCGAGCGCCTCGGGCGTCTCCGCCGGGAGACGCACCTTCTGCTTCTCGGCGAGGTCGAGCACGGTCGCGAGGCGCAGCGAGCCGTCGAGGTGGCAGTGGAGGTCGGTCTTCGGGAGCGCCCGCAGGAGCTCGTCCGTCACGGGCGGCAAGCGCCCGGCGTGAGAAGAGGGCATACCTCGATGATACGCCCGGCCGGCGCGCGCGGCCCCTCCCCCGACTGCGGCCGTCCGCTTCAGATGAGCCGGACCGGCACCCGGCCCCGGACCGCGTTGACGAGCCAGAGGGCTCGCGCCCGTCCCAGATCCTCGACTCGCAAGGGGCGCTCGTGGACCTCACCCCGGGCGAGCAGCTCGGCGCGTCTCACGCCGGGGAGCAGCCCCGCGGCCCGGGGAGGGGTGAAGAGCGCCCCGTCGAGCTCCACGACGAGGTTCCCGATCGTGAACTCGGTGAGCTCTCCCTCCTCGTTCGCGAGGAGGACGTCGAACGCTTCCGGCCGCTCGGCGCGCGCGGCGTCGTAGGCGCCGCGGCGGGTCGTCTTGTGGAAGAGGCTCGCGTCGTGACGCGAAACCCTCCCGCGGGCGAGCGCCACCGGCAACGGCTCCGTCGCCGGCTCGGGCAGCGCCCCGGACTCCGTCCGCACCGCCCCGTCCGCCGCGACGAGCAGCCGGATCCGGCGCGCCCCGCCGCCGGACGCCTCGACCTCGCGCCCGAGCGCCCGCTCGACCTCGCCCGCGTCGAGCGGGAACCCGAGGTGCCGCGCCGACGAGGCGAGCCGCGCGAGGTGCCGGACGGCGAGCGGATAGCGGCCTCCCTCGAGGCGGAGGGTCTCGACGAGCTCGAACGCCGCCGGCGGCTCGACGAGGAACGCCGCCTTCGCGAGCGCCTCGTCCCATTCCCGTTCCGGGTCGGAGGACCAGGTGATGCCGCCGCCCACGCCGGCCACCGCAGTCCCCGCGGTGAGATCGAGCTCCACGGTGCGGATGGCGACGCTGAAGGCGGCGTCGCCGCCGGGCGCGGCGAAGCCGATCGCGCCGCAGTACACGCCGCGCGGGACGCCCTCCTCCTCCGCGATCACCCGCGTCGCCATCGCCTTGGGGGCCCCGGTCACCGACCCGCAGGGGAAGGTCGCGGCGAGGAGCGCGACGAGGCCGACCCCCGGCCCCAGCCGCGCCTCGATGGTGGAGGTGAGCTGGTGGACGGTGCGATACGACTCGAGCTCCAGCAGCCGCGCGACCCGCACCGAGCCGATCCGGGCGACGCGCCCGAGGTCGTTCCGCAGGAGGTCCGCGATCATGACGTTCTCGGCGCGCTCCTTCTCGGAAGCGCGGAGCGCGGCCGCGACCGCGAGATCCTCCTCCTCGAAGCGACCGCGGCGCGCCGTCCCCTTCATCGGCCGGGCACGGACGAGCTCGCCCCGGCGCTCGAGGAACAGCTCCGGCGAGGCGGAGACGATCGCGCGGTCGCCGAGGTGGACGAGCGCGCCGAGCCCGCCGCCCTGCGCCGCGCGGAGCTTCCGGTAGAGGGCGAGGGGATCCCCGCGGAACGCACCCCGCAGCCGGAAGGTGTGGTTCACCTGGTAGACGTCGCCGCGCGCGATGCGCTCGCGGATCCGCTCCACCGCGCGCAGGTACGACCCCCGGTCCACGTCCGGGGCGAGCGGTCCGAGCTCCGCCGCGCCTTCCGCCCACCGCGCCCGCTCGAGCGCGCAGGGCGCGTCGTAGACCCCGAACCAGGCGAGCGGGCTCGGGCCGGGGGCGCAGCCCGCGAGGGCGCGATCGAGCGCCGGCGCCGCCTCGTAGGCGAGGAACCCCGCCGCCCAGCGACCGCGCGCGACCTCCGCCTCGACCTCCGCGAGCGCCGGCTGGACCTCGGCGAGGCTGCGCGCCTCGATCACCCGCGTCGGGCGCTCGAACGCGAGCGGGCCCGGCGCGACGCCGTCGAACTCGAGGAGGACGGCGCCGCGCTCCACGTCACCCGCCGCGGGCGAGGAACCGGGCGAGGACGCGCTTCTCGCCGGCGTCGAACCGGACCGTCGCCTTCGCGTCGTGGCCTGCGCCGTCGCAGCCGAGCACGACGCCCGCGCCCAGCGTCGCGTGGACCACCCGGTCGCCGCGCGCGAGCGGCCGCCCCGCCTCCGGCCGCTGGTCGAACTCGTAGTCCACGGTCGGCTCGCCCCGGTCCGCCGTCCGGCCCGGAGGCTGCAGCGCGCCGCGCGCGGGCTGCGCCTCCTCCAGCTCGATGTGCGGATCCTCCGGGAGCGCGCCCGGATGGCGCCTGATGACCGGCGCGCGCGGCGCCGGCGCCCCCTCGCGCGCCTCGCGGGCCCGGAACTCCCGCGCGACCGCGGCGCCGAACAGCTCCGGCGGCAGATCGGTGAGGAAGCGCGACGGCTCCATCGCGCGCCAGGATGGGCCGCCGTCGCCGTACCCCATGCGGCGGCGGGCGAGCGACAGGACGAGCCGGCGCTTCGCCCGCGTCATCCCGACGTAGCAGAGCCGCCGCTCCTCGTCGTACGCCTCCGCCACCTCGTGCGGGGACGGGTCGCCCCAGGGCGCGCGCGGGAACGTCCCCTCCTCGAGCCCGGACAGCACGACCGCGCTGAACTCGAGCCCCTTCGCCGCGTGGAGCGTCATGAGCGCGACGCGCCCCTCCGGCGTCTCCTGGTCCGCGTCCCCGAGCAGCGCGATCTGCTCGAGGAACCGCGCGAGCGGCGGCGGTACCGTCTCCTCCGGATCGCGCGGCGGCGGCTCACCGACGAGCGCCTCGTCGAACTCGCGCGCCGCGGCGACGAGCTCGACGAGGTTCTCGGCGCGATCGGCCGCCTCGTCGCTGCGCTCCGCCTGCACGCGGGCGAGGAGCCCGGTGCGGGACAGCACCTCCTGCACCGCGATCCCGGCGTCGATCGCGACGACGTCGCGGGAGAGCCCGGCGAGCGTCTCGCGCAGCGCTCCGAGCGCACGGCGGGCGGCGGGCTTCAGCCCCTCGATCGCGTCCACCTCGCCGAGGGCGTCGTACAGCGAGACCCCCCGCGCGCGGGCGTGGGCGCGGAGCCGGTCCACGGTCTTCTCGCCGATCCCGCGCGGCGGCTTGTTCACCACGCGCTCGAGGTCGAGATCGCTGCGCGGCTCGAGCGCGAGGCGCAGGTACGCGGCGGCGTCCCTCACCTCGGCCCGCTCGTAGAAGCTCGTGCCGCGGACGATCACGTACGGGATCCGCGCGCCGCGGAGCGCCGCCTCGATCGGCCGCGACTGCGCGTTGGTGCGGTAGAGGACGGCGATCTCGTCGCCCGGCGTCCCGCGCCCGCGCTCGTGCGCGACGACCCGGGCGATGCGCTCGGCCTCGTCGTGCTCGTCCTGGCCCACGACGAGGGCGAGCGGCTCACCCGGTCCCTCCTCGGTCCAGAGCCGCTTCTCGCGGCGCCTCGCGGCGCGAGAGATCACCGCGTGCGCGGCGTCGAGCACGTTCCGGGTCGAGCGGTAGTTCCGCTCGAGCTTCACGACCCGGGTCCCGGGGAAGTCGGCGTCGAAGCCGAGGATGTTCTCGACGTTGGCGCCGCGCCAGCGGTAGATGGCCTGGTCGTCGTCGCCGACGACGCAGACGTTCCCGCGCGTCCCGCCGAGGAGCCGGAGCAGCCGGTACTGGACCGGGTTCGTGTCCTGGAACTCGTCGACGAGCAGGTACTCGAACCGGCCCGCCCACCGGGCGTGGAGGGCCGCGTCCTGCTCGAGGAGGCGCACCGGCCGGAGCAGGAGATCCCCGAAGTCCGCCGCTCCGGCGCGGGCGAGCGCCGCCTCGTAGCGGCGGTACACCTCGCGCGCGAGCTGCCCCTCGACGTCGTACTCGCCGGGGTTCGTCTCCGCCGGCCCGACCGCCAGCCCCTTCCATTGGTCGATGCGCGAGAGCGCTTGCCGGGGGGTGAGGGTCTCGCCGTCGTCCGCGCCGAGCTCGGCGAGGATCCCCTTCACGAGCCGGAGCTGGTCGTCGTCGTCGTAGATCGGGAAGGACTGCGCGAGTCCGGCGCGCGCCGCCTCGCGGCGGAGGAAGCGCGCCCCGAAGGCGTGAAAGGTCTGGACCCACAGCTCGGCCGCCGAGGGGCCGAGCAGCGCGGCGAGCCGCTCGCGCATCTCGCCCGCCGCCTTGTTCGTGAAGGTGACGGCGAGGATGCGCCAGGGGACGACGCCCTCCTCGGTCACGAGCCGCGCGATCCGGTGGACGATCACGCGGGTCTTGCCGCTGCCGGCGCCGGCGAGGACGAGCAGCGGCCCCGCGCCGTGCAGGACCGCCTCGCGCTGGGGGTCGTTCAGGTCGGTGAGGAGGTCGGTCATGCCTCGAGCAGGTGTGATAGCGGGACGCTCACGGCTGCGCGCGGACCGCCATCTTCGCGGGGCGGCGCTTCGGCCGCGGAGCCGGCGGCGCCTCCGGGGGGAGCCACTTGTAGTCCCACTCGGAGCGATCGACGTGCTCCGCCTGCGGAGGGCCGTGGTCCGCGCCGGCGAGCCTGACCGCCCTCGTCCAGACGATGCGCCGCGGCAGGAGCGTCGCCGGGTCGGTGACGAGGTGGAGCTCGCTGCCGGCGGAGAGCTCCGTCGCGAGGTCCTCCGGCGCCGCCGCTCCGGGCGGGAGCAGCCGCGCGAGGAGCGCCGGCGCCGCGCGCTCGAGCGCCTCGCGATCCGGCGTCGAGCGGAGCACCGCCTCCACGCAGCGGGGCTCGCGCTCGGCGGCGGAGCACGGGACGCGCCGGCGCAGCGCGAACTCCACTCCCTCACCGCCCCGGACGCCGGGGAGGAGGGGCAGCTCCCCCTCCGACTCCATCGCGTAGGTCTCGCCGAGCTTCAGCTCGGCCCCGGTCCAGAAGCCGGCGGTGAGGTTCCAGAGCTCCTCGGCGTCGGCGCGCGTCGCGGCGAGCGCGAGCGCGAGCGCCCGGTCGGCCTGCTCGGGCGGGATGCGCGCGTCCTCGAGGACGCGCGCGAGCACGGGGCGGAGCGCCTCGACGCCGTCGAGCCCGACGAACTCGCCCTCCACCCGGACGCGCTGCACGACCTGCTCGGTCGCGCGGATCGCGTCCTTCGCGAGCGCGGGCGCGAACGGCAGGTCCCCGCGCCAGCTCGTCCCGCGGGTCGAGACGAAGAGGACGCCGTCCCGCTCCTCGGCGAGGACCTCGTAGCGAGCGGTGAACGTGCCCGGAGGACGCCCCGGGCGCCCCCGCGTCCGCCGGTAGATCACCTTGGCGCGGGCCGGGACCGGCCAGGCGAAGCGGAGCGCCACGAGATCTCCACGCGCCGTCGCGGGATCGTCCGGGGGCGCGGCGACGGGGCGGGCGGCGACGGGCGCCGCGGAGGCGGGCGCGGCGAGGGCGGCGAGGAGGAGCGCGAGGAGCGGGCGCGGCACCGCCGGAAACTAGCACGACCTCGCGACCGCGCCGCTGCGGCGCGGGTCGTCCGGGGGTAGATTCGGTGCCGTGGCAGCGCCCGTACGCATCGTCCCGCTCGGCGGGCTCGGCGAGGTCGGCATGAACTGCATGGCCGTCGAGTGCGACGGCCGGATCGCGGTCGTCGACTGCGGGATCATGTTCCCGAACGAGCCGGTGGGAGTCGACGTGATCGCGCCCGACCTCACGTATCTCCGCGAGCGGCGCGAGCGGGTCGGCGCGGTGTTCCTCACCCATGGCCACGAGGACCACCTCGGCGCGCTTCCGTTCCTCCTGCGCGACGTTCCCGTCCCGGTCTACGCGACGCGCTTCACCCTCGCGCTCCTCCGGCCGCGACTCGAGGAGGCGGGCGTCAAGGCGGACCTGCGCGAGGTCCTCCCGGGCGACGTGCGCCCGGCGGGCGACGCCTCCCCGATCGCGGCCGAGTTCTTCTCGGTCACCCACTCGATCCCGGACGCCTGCGGCCTCGCGCTCCGCACGCCGCAGGGCACGATCCTCCACTCGGGCGACTTCAAGATCGACCCGCGCCCGGTCGCCGGTCCGGGGATGGACCTCGCCCGCGTGGAGGCGCTCGGCCGCGAGGGGGTGCGGCTCCTGCTGTCCGACTCGACGAACGCCGAGCGGGCCGGCACCTCGCTGTCCGAGTCGGACGTGGGCGCGGCCCTCGAGGAGACCTTCGAGCGGGCGCGCGGCCGCCTGTTCGTGGCGTGCTTCGCCTCGAACATCCACCGCATCCAGCAGATCGTGACCGCCGCGCGCGCCTTCGGGCGGCGCGTCGCGCTGCTCGGGCGCTCGATGGAGGCGAACGTCCGGCTCGCGCAGGGACTCGGGTACCTCGACCTCCCGGCCTGGATGCCGGTCGGCTTGCCCGAGGCGCGCGGCCTCCCACCCCGCGAGCTGTGCGTGCTCACCACCGGGACGCAGGGCGAGCCGCGGAGCGCGCTCTCCCGGCTCGCCCGCGGCGAGCACCCGGACCTCGCGGTCGCTCCGGGCGATCTCGTCGTGCTCTCTTCCCGCTTCATCCCCGGAAACGAGATCGCGGTGGGGCAGCTCGTGAACGGCCTGTGCCGCCGCGGCGCGGAGGTCGCCTACGAAGGCCTGCGCCCGCTCCACGTCTCGGGCCACGCGCAGGAGCAGGAGCAGCGGCGGCTCATCGCGCTCGCCCGGCCCGCCCACTTCGTCCCCATCCACGGCGAGTACCGCCACCTCGCGCGCCACGCCGCGCACGCCGCCGCCGAGGGCGTTCCCGGCCGCGACGTGCTCGTCGACGGCCAGGTCCTCGAGCTCTCGGACGGCGGGGTCCGGGTGACGGGGGAGGTCGTGCCGGTCGGGCGCGTCTACACGGATCGGGACGCGCTCCTCGGCGCCGACATCGGCGCCCTGGTCGTGAAGGACCGCCGCCTCCTCGCCGAGGCGGGGCTCCTCATCGCGGTGCTCGCCGTCGAGAAGGCGACCGGGGCGGTGGTGCGAGGCCCGGAGCTGTTCGCGAAGGGGGTCGCCGGGTTCGAGGGGACCGAGGAGGCGATCCGGGGAGAGATCCTGCGCACGCTCGAGGAGCTCACCGGCCCGGCCCGCACCGACGTCGCCGAGGTGCAGGAGGCCATCCGGGGCGCGGTGCGGCGCTGGTTCCGGCGAGAGGTGGGGCGGCGGCCCTCGGTGCTGCCGGTCGTGCTCGAGCTCTAGCGGAGATCGATTTTCGCGCCGACAGGGTGCCCGGCCGTGCATCATCCCGGTCGGCCCGCGGCGCGGGCGGAGGAGGGAAGATGCCGAGCTTCGATGTCGTGTCCGAGCTGGACCTCATGGAGGTCGACAACGCCTTCAACCAGGCGCGCAAGGAGATCGCGCAGCGCTTCGACTTCAAGGGGACGAGCACGGACCTCGAGCGCGACAAGGAAGGGCACGTCGTCGTGAAGGCGAACTCCGACGGGCGCGCCGAGGCGGCGCTCGGCGTGCTCATGGAGAAGCTCGCGAAGCGTGGCGTGCCGCTCGAGGGGCTCGATCCCCAGAAGGTGGAGCCCGCCTCCGGCGGCCACGTCCGCCAGCTCGTGAAGCTGAAGAAGGGGCTGAAGCAGGAGGACGCGAGGAAGATCGTCGCGCTCGTGAAGGAGAAGGGGCTCAAGGTCCAGGCGGCGATCCAGGGGGAGGCGGTGCGGATCACCGGCAAGAAGCGGGACGACCTGCAGGCCTGCATGCAGGCGATCCGGACGGCGTCGCTCGGCGTGCCGCTGCAGTTCCAGAACTTCCGGGAGTAGGCGCCCGGCCCGGCCCGGCCCGGGCGCCCACCCCCACCCTCTCAACCGCCCAAGGGTGGAGGAGCGCCGGCGGCGTCGCCCGCTGCGCGCGCCGTCCCCACCCGGTCCCAGTCGAGCCTCCCGGTCACCTGCATGATGACGAAGAGCGTCACGATCGCGCCGACCGTGATCGCGAGGCCGGTGAAGCCGCTCCAGAAGAAGCTCACCGAGAAGAGGACGAGGTAGACGAGCTGCGAGAGGCCGAGCTGCAGGAAGGCCGTCCGAGCTCCCACGAAGAGGCGCCCGTACGACACGACGAGGGCGACCGACACCGCCGAGGAGAGCGCGAACGCCGGCGCCACCTCGAGGTGGTCGATGAGGTAGGCGAAGAGCAGGTGGAAGGCGAAGAACGCGCAGGCGAGCAGGAAGTAGTTCATCGGGTGGATCGAGCGGCGGCGCGCGGCGAGCAGGATCCCGTTCACGAAGAAGAAGAAGAGCAGCGAGATGGGCGCGAAGAAGGTGATCTTCGACGCGAGCGGGCCCGGGTTGAGCCGCTCCGGGAGGACGACGCCGATCGGGGCGGTCCCCACGATCTGCTCGAAGCGCCACGCGCCGCGCCATCCGCCCTCCACCGCGGCGTGCTCGGACGGCGAGAGCGTCCCCGCCGCGAAGTCCACCCCCGCGAAGTCGGTCGCGAGCGCGAGCTCGAAGTCGCGCGCCCGCCCCTGCTCCGGGCCGAGACCGCCGCCGTACGTCCCGTACGACCAGCGCTCGGTCCCGCGCGCCCGGTAACGCACGGTGAAGGCGAGCCGCTCGCCCGCCCCGAGCGGCTGCGCGAACCTCGCCTGCCCTTCCTCGAACGCGACCTCGATCGGCTTCCCGTCCGCGTCCTCGACGACGAAGCCGTCGTAGGTGACGCCCCGCTCGACCGGGAACCCGACGGAGACCCGCCGCGCGACCGCCGAGTCGTTCCGGAACCCGTAGCGGGCGCGGAAGGTGACGTCGTAGGTCGGGAACCAGAGGAGCCCCTTGCGGCGGTGGTCGAGCGCGAGCGCGGCCTCGACGCGGGTGGACTCGAGCGGCAGGTCGCGCTCGGTCGTCACGTCGGTCTCGCGCACCACGTCGAAGTAGCGCTTCTCGCGCTCGTCGTACTTCTGCTCCCGCTGCTTCGCGCGGTGCGTCTCGGTCCCCCGCGCAGAGGGGGGCGCCTGCACGAGCGGCGGTCCCCAGAGGGCCTGCACCTCCGGCTCGAGCCCTCCCGACGCGGCGCCGCTCCGGACCGCGAGGGTGGACCCGAGCACCGCCCAGGCGCCCGCGCAGCACAACCAGATGAACCCGATGCCGAGGAGTCGTCTCATGCGAGCCCGGCAGAGCAAGCGGCAGGCCGGGCGGTACTCGCCCGAAGCTCCACGGGAATCCGGGCGGCGTGGCCTGCAGGACACGGGGGGCGCGCGGCCCGACGGACGCCGCCTCGCCGCGTTGCCCCGGCCCGCGCGGTCTGTTAGATCGCGCGGGCTCGATGGCGACCCGCGTCTACATGCACACCCTCGGCTGCCCGAAGAACCGGGTGGACAGCGAGGTGATGCTCGGGACCCTCTCGCAGGCGGGGTACCGGCTCGTGCAGGAGCCGGAGCAGGCCGACGTCATCGTCGTGAACACCTGCGGCTTCATCGAGAGCGCCAAGGAGGAGTCGGTCGAGGCGATCGTCGCGCTCGCCGAGCAGAAGCGGGAGGGGCGCTGCAAGAAGCTCGTCGTCACGGGCTGCCTCGTGCAGCGCCACGCCGGCGAGCTCGCGCGCGAGCTGCCGGAGGTGGACCACTTCCTCGGGACCGGCGCCTACGCCGAGGTGGCGCGGATCGTCTCCGACGCGCAGGCGAAGCGGCTCGTCGTCCCCGACCCCGAGTTCGTCCACTCGGCGGCGACGCCGCGGGTGAACTCGCTCGCGTCGCACACCGCCTACCTCAAGATCTCCGAGGGCTGCGACAACGCCTGCGCCTTCTGCATCATCCCGAAGCTGCGCGGGCCGCAGCGCTCGCGCCCGGTGGACGACGTCGTCGCGGAGGCGGAGGCGCTCGCGCGGCGATGGCACCATCGAGCTCTCGCTCGTCGCCCAGGACCTCACCGCCTACGGCACCGACCTCCCGGGCCGGCCGCGGCTGCACGCGCTCCTGCGCGCGCTCGCCCAGGTGGACGGGATCCGCTGGATCCGGCTCCACTACGCCTACCCCCGGGACGTGCCGGACGCGCTCGTCGAGACCATCGCCGACGAGCCGAAGATCGTGAAGTACCTCGACATGCCGCTCCAGCACAGCTCGGACCGGCTGCTGCGCGCGATGAAGCGGGGGCGCGACTCGGTGTTCCTGCGCGAGCTGCTCGCGCGCCTCCGCGGCGGGGTGCCGGGGCTCGTCCTGCGCACCTCGCTCATCGTCGGCCTGCCCGGCGAGACCGAGGCGGACTTCGAGGGGCTCGTCCGCTTCGTCGAGGAGTCCCGGTTCGAGCGGCTCGGGGTGTTCGAGTTCTCCGCCGAGGATGGGACGCCCGCCGCCGAGATGGCGCGGCAGGTCCCGGCGAAGGTGAAGCGCGCCCGCTTCGAGCGGGTGATGGAGCTGCAGCAGGGGATCTCGCGGGCGCACCAGCGCGCGCTGATCGGCCGCCGCCTCGAGGTGCTCGTCGAGGGCGCGTCGGAGGAGACCGAGCACCTGCTCGCCGGACGCCACGCGCAGCAGGCGCCGGAGATCGACGGCCTGACCTACGTGAACGACGGGGTCGCCTACCCGGGCGAGATCGTCACCGTCGAGGTGACGGACGCCTCGGACTACGACCTCGTCGGCAAGGTCGTCGCGCGGGACCGGAGCCGTCCCGTCGCGCCCGCTGCCGAAGGGTCCGCGCACGCCGGACCGGCCGCAGCGGCGGCGCGGCCTGCCGGTCGTCGGCTGATTCGCGCTTACCGCCGCCCGCCGAACATCGAGCCGAGGAGGCCCCGCATCACCGCGCGCCCGATCTGCGTGCCCGCGGCGCGCACCGCGCTCTGCGCCATCTTGCCGATGAGGTCGCCCGCCTCGCCGCCGACGGTCCTCGGCGCGGCGCGCCCGCGCAGCGGCGGCTGCTCCGCGGGGACCGCCTCCGCCCGGGCCTGCGCCTTCCGCTGCAGGAGCTCGTACGCCGACTCGCGGTCGATCGGCGCGTCGTACCGGCCGCGGAGCGGCGAGCTGGCGAGCGCCTGCGCGCGCTCGTCGGGGGTGAGCGGCGCCATCCGCGAGCGCGGCGGCAGGACGAGCGCGCGCTCGACCGGACGCGGCGTCCCCTTCTCGTCGAGGAAGGAGACGAGCGCCTCGCCGACCGCGAGCTCGGTGATCGCCGTCGCGACGTCGACCCCGGGGTTCGCGCGGAAGGTCTCCGCGGCGGCGCGCACCGCCTTCTGATCGCGCGGGGTGAAGGCGCGGAGGGCGTGCTGGACGCGGTTGCCGAGCTGTCCGAGCACGGACTCCGGGACGTCGAGGGGGTTCTGGGTGACGAGGTAGACGCCGACCCCCTTCGAGCGGACGAGGCGGACGACCTGCTCGAATCTTCGACCGCAGCTCGTCGGGCGCGTCCTCGAAGAGGAGGTGGGCCTCGTCGAGGAAGAGGACGAGCCGCGGCTTCTCGGGATCGCCCACCTCCGGCAGCTCCTCGAACAGCTCCGAGAGCACCCACAGGAGGACCGCCGCGTAGAGCTTCGGGGAGCGGTAGAGCCGCTCCGCATGGAGCACCGTCACCTGGCCGCGGCCGGAGAGGTCGGTCCTGAGCAGGTCGGCGAGCTCGAGCGCGGGCTCGCCGAACAGCCGATCGCCGCCCTCCGCCTCGAGCGCGAGGAGCCCGCGCTGGATCGCGCCCACGCTCGTCGAGGTGACGTTCCCGTAGCGCGCGCGGAGCGCGGCCGCGTTCTGCGACACGTGCTCGAGCATCGCCCGGAGGTCCTTCACGTCGAGCAGGAGGAGCCCGCCGTCGTCGGCGACCTTGAACGCGACCTGCAGGACGCCCGCCTGCGTCTCGTTGAGCGCCGAGGATCCGGGAGAGGAGGAGCGGTCCCATCTCCGAGATGGTCGTCCGGAGCGGGTGGCCGCCCTCGCCGAAGACGTCGAGGAAGGCGACCGGGCACGCCTCCGGCGCGAGCGTGATGCCGAGCGCCTTCGCGCGCGCGAGCACCTTCTCCGAGTCGCCGCCCGGCCGGGCGAGCCCGGAGAGATCGCCCTTCACGTCCGCGAGGAAGACCGGCACGCCCATCCGGCTGAACCCCTCCGCGAGGACGCGGAGCGTGACCGTCTTGCCGGTGCCGGTGGCGCCGGCGACGAGACCGTGGCGGTTCGCGAGCGCGGGGAGGAGGGCGAGGTCCTGCGTTCCCTTGGTCTTCGCGACGACGAGCGGATCGGACATGCCGGAATACTACCTTCCGGCCGCGTCGACGCGGCGCACGTCCTTCGGCAGCTTCACCTCGAAGGCGGAGTCCGGCAGGCCCGGGTTCCGCTTCATGTCGCTGAACTTGATCTCGTTCACGTTTCCCGCCCCGTCCACGACCCGCGTCGCGACCACCTCCCCCGAGGGACCGAGCGAGAGGGCGATCGACTCGACGCGCGGGTCGGGCTCCTTCGGCCGGAGGAGGAGCGTCCCCGCCCTCGCCGCTCGAGAGCGCGAACTCGCGCGCGAGGTCGCCCTGGCCGAGGAGGAACGTCACGGCGGCGCTCATCGCCGACGCGTCGAACCGCTCGTCCACGTAGGCCTGGTTCTCCTCGGGCTCGTACTGCACCAGGCGGAGCCCCTTCACCGCGACGGTCTTCGAGGTGGGCTTCGCGTAGTCCCACCGCATCATCCCGGGCTTCTTCACGCGCAGGGTGCCGGACGAGAGCTGGCGCCGGCCGAGGCCGGCGTACGTGTAGGTCTGCTCGAAGCGCGCCTCGAGATCCCGCGTCCCCTCGTAGTACGCCTGGACCTTTCGGGCGAGCGCGGTCGCGGCCTGATCGGGGGCCGGCGCGGCGGCGGGGACGGCGAGGAGGAGGGCGGCGAGGAGGGCTGTCATGGTGTCGAGTATCGGACGGCCGGCCCGCGTATGCCATTCAGTCGGGGGGGCACTCGCTCCGCGAAGGCGGAGCGAGCGTCCCGAGCGTGGCGAGCGGCGGCGGAGCCGGCTGAGGCTCCGCCAGAGCGAGCGGGGGGCTCGGGGGGCACTCGCTCCGCGAAGGCGGAGGGAGCGTCCCGAGCGTGGCGAGCGGCGGCGGAGCCGGCTGAGGCTGCGCCAGAGCGAGCGGGGGGCTCGGGGGGGCTCGCTCCGCGAAGGCGGAGCGAGTGTCCCCCCGCTCAGTTGACCTGCAGCGCCGCGCGAGCGATCCTCCCCGGCCTCGATGCGCCGTCTCCTCGCCGCCCTCGCCCTCGCGCTCTCCGCCGCGTGCTCCGACGTCTCCGTGCCAGGAGCTCGGCGAGAAGCTCTGCGGCTGCACCGGCATCGGCACCGCCGCGTGCAAGACCCAGGTCGAGGACCAGCTCAAGGCGCTCGACCCGCCCAACTCGACGCAGGACCGCTGCGACTCCATCCTCGCCACCTGCAACGGGAACCGCCCGGCGGCGGCGGAGTTCTGCGAGTGGCTCCGCACCGAGGACGGGATGACGAGCTGCGGGCTCGCCGAGCAGCCGCCGCCCTCCCCCTGAGCTAACTCGCCGGCACTCCGAGCGGGATCCGCACCCCCGCCGTCGGAGCGACCTGTCCCGCCGAGAAGCGTCCCGCGATCCGCATGCCGCACGCGAGACACGCGCCCCCGCTCAGTCGCGACCGAGCGGACGGCGAACCAGTCGCGCTCGATGACGCGCGCGCCGCACCCCGGGCAGAAGGTGGTCTGGCCGTCGCGATCGTGGACGTTGCCGGTGTAGACGTAGCGGAGGCCGGCCGCGCGCGCGATCTCCCTCGCGCGTGAGAGCGTCGCCGGCGGCGTGCGGGGGCGGTCCATCATCTTGTAGTCGGGGTGGAACGCGGTGAAGTGGACCGGGACGTCCGGGCCCATCCTCGCGAGGACCCAGTCGGCGAGCGCGCCGGTCTCGTCCTCGGCGTCGTTCAGGCCCGGGATGACGAGGTTCGTGACCTCCACCCAGACGCGCGTCTCGTGCGCGAGCCACTCGAGCGTCTCCTTCACGGGCTCGAGGTGGGAGAGCGTCTCGTGCGCGTAGAAGCGGTCCGTGAACGCCTTCAGGTCCACGTTCGCGGCGTCCATGTGGCGGAAGATGTCCTCGCGCGCCGCGCGGCCGACGTAGCCGTTCGTGACGAAGACGGTGAAGAGTCCGCGCGCCCGCGCCTCGCGCGCGACGTCGATCGCGTACTCCGCCCAGATGGTCGGGTCGTTGTAGGTGAAGGCGACCCCGGGCGCGCCCATCCGCACCGCGAGGTCCACGACGCGCTCCGGCGTCCACTCCCGCTCGCTCGCCTCCTCGTCCCGCCGCGCCTTCGAGATGTCCCAGTTCTGGCAGAAGCGGCAGCCGAGGTTGCACCCGGCCGTCCCGAAGGAGAGCACCGTCGATCCCGGGAAGAAGTGATCGAGCGGCTTCTTCTCGATCGGGTCGACCGCGAAGCCGGTCGTGGTCCCCCATCCGGCGGTGACGAGCTTCCCGCCGCGGTTGCGGCGGATGAAGCAGAACCCGTCCTGCCCCTCGCCGATCCGGCACTCTCGCGGGCAGAGGGTGCAGAGCACCTTCCCGCCGGGGGCGGGCTCCCAGTAGCGCGCCTCGTGCAGCACGACCGGATTGTACCGCCCTGCACCGAGGGCGCACGCGGCGGCCGGGCGAGGCCCCACTCGCCGTCGGGGGGGCCCGGTGTTATCTAGGGTTCGCGATGACCTTCCGCGACGCCGTCGCCCAGCGCGTGCTCGTCTTCGACGGCGCGATGGGCACCCAGATCCAGCGCCACCAGCTGAAGCCGTCGGAGTACGGCGGGAAGGACGGCGCGAACGACCTGCTCGTCCTCACGCGCCCCGACCTCATCGAGGACATCCACGCCCGCTACTTCGCGGTCGGCTGCGACGTCGTCGAGACGAACACGTTCGGGTCCTCGCGGCTGAAGCTCGACGAGTACGGCCTCGGCCACCGCACCTACGAGGTGAACTTCAAGGCGGCGATCGTCGCGCGGCGCGCGGCGGAGCGGTTCTCGACCCCGGACCGGCCGCGCTTCGTGGCGGGCTCGATGGGCCCGACCGGCATGCTCCCGTCCTCGTCCGATCCCGCGCTCGGCAACATCACCGCCGACGCGCTCGAGCGGATCTTCTTCGAGCAGGCGAAGGGGCTCATCGAGGGCGGCGTCGACGCTCTCATCATCGAGACCCAGCAGGACATGCTCGAGCTGCGCGCTGCGGTGCTCGCGGCCGATGCCTGCCGGCGCGAGTGCCTGCGCGACGTCTTCATCATCGCGCAGCCGACGCTCATCGACGCGAACGGCCGCATGCTCCTCGGCACCGACGTCGCCTCGGTGGTCGCGACGCTCGAGCGGCTGCCGGTGGACGCGATCGGGCTCAACTGCTCGACCGGGCCGGACGAGATGCGCGGGGCGGTGAAGACGCTCGCGGAGAAGACGAGCCACTACGTCTCGGTCCTCCCGAACGCCGGGATGCCCGAGAACGTGGAGGGGCACGCCGTGTACCGGCTCTCCCCGGACCTCCTCGCCGACGCGCTCGCCGGGTTCGTGACCGAGTTCGGGGTGGACCTCGTCGGGGGGTGCTGCGGCACGACCCCCGAGCACCTGCGCGCGGTGGTGCAGCGGATCCGCGCCCTCGAGGGCGCGCCGCGGCGGCGCCGGCCGTCCCCCGCGCCCGAGCTCTCCTCGGCGATGAAGGCGGTCCCGATGGCGATGGAGCCGCGCCCGCTCGTCGTGGGCGAGCGGCTGAACGCGCAGGGCTCGCGAAAGGTGAAGGAGCTCCTGCTCGCCGACGACTACGCCGGCCTCGTCGCCATCGCGCGCGGGCAGGTCGAGGCGGGGGCGCACGTGCTCGACGTGTGCGTCGCGCTCAACGAGCGGGACGACGAGGGGGCGCAGATGCGCGCCCTCGCGAAGCTCCTCTCCCAGGCGGTCGACGCGCCGCTCATGATCGACTCGACCGAGCCCGACGTCATCGAGAGCGCCCTCAAGGTCTACCCGGGTCGCTGCATCGTGAACTCGGTGAACCTCGAGAAGTCGGGCGAACGGGTGAAGAAGGTCCTGCCGCTCGTCCGCCGGTACGGCGCCGCGGTCGTCGCGATGACCATCGACGAGAAGGGGATGGCGCAGACCGCCGAGCGCAAGGCGGAGATCGCGCGCCGCCTCGTCCAGGTCGCGGCCGAGTACGGCGTCGCGCCCGACGCGCTCGTGTTCGACGCGCTCACCTTCACCCTCGCGACCGGGGGCGAGGAGTACCGGCACAGCGCGGTCGAGACGCTCGAGGGCATCCGCCGGATCAAGGCGGAGAACCCCGGGGTGTTCACGACGCTCGGGGTCTCGAACGTCTCGTTCGGGCTCGCGAAGAGCGCGAGAGAGATCGTGAACTCGGTGTTCCTGTACCACGCGGTGCAGGCCGGCCTCGACCTCGCCATCGTGAACCCGAAGGACATCCTCCCCTTCCCGCAGATCGGGGAGGCCGAGCGCGTGCTCGCCGAGGACCTCGTCTTCGACCGCCGCCCGGACGCGCTCGCCCGCCTCATCGAGCACTTCGGCGAGAAGGGGGCGGAGAAGGTGGTCGCCACCGAGGACCTCCTCGCGGGGAAGAGCGCGGAGGAGCGGATCCACCTCCAGATCCTCCACCGCCGCCCGGAGGGGATCGAGGCGCTCATCGACGACGCGCTCACCCGCCGGCCCGCGGTGGCGGTGCTGAACGAGGTCCTGCTCCCCGCGATGAAGGACGTCGGGGACCGGTTCGGCGCGGGCGAGCTCATCCTGCCGTTCGTCCTGCAGTCCGCCGAGGTCATGAAGAAGGCGGTCGCCCACCTCGAGAAGTTCCTCGACCGCAAGGAGGGCGTCTCGAAGGGGCACGTCGTGCTCGCGACCGTCTACGGCGACGTGCACGACATCGGCAAGAACCTCGTGAAGACGATCCTCTCGAACAACGGCTTCACGGTGCACGACCTCGGCAAGCAGGTGCCGATCGCCACCGTGATCGAGAAGGCGGTCGCGGTGAACGCGGACGCGATCGGCCTCTCCGCCCTGCTCGTGTCCACCTCGAAGCAGATGCCGTTCTGCGTCGAGGAGCTGAACCGCCGGAACCTCACCTTCCCGCTCGTCATCGGCGGCGCCGCCATCAACCGCCGCTTCGGCCACCGCAACTACTTCACGCAGGCGGGCTCCCCGTACGCCGGCGGCGTCTTCTACGCGAAGGACGCGTTCGAGGGGCTCGAGATCGTGGAGCAGCTCGTCGTCCCCGAGAAGCGCGACGTGCTCCGCCACGCGGTGCTCCAGAAGGCGCTCGCGGTGAAGAACGCGCCGCCCGAGGCCCCCGCGCCGCCGGCGCCGACGCGCCGCTCCGCGGTCGCCGCCCGCGCCGAAGATCCCCGCGCCGCCGTTCTGGGGGCCGCGCGTCGTCCCCGCCGGGCAGATCGCGCTCGCCGAGGTGTGGCCGCACCTCGACCTCGACGAGCTCTTCAAGCTGCAGTGGGGCGTCCGCGCGAAGGGCGCCGAGTACGAGCGGATGATCCGCGAGGAGTTCGGCCCGAAGCTCGAGGAGCTGAAGAGCGAGGCGCAGGCGAAGGGCTGGCTCGTGCCGAAGGTGGTCTACGGCTACTTCCCCTGCCACGGCGAGGGGAACGACCTCGTCGTGCTCGACCCGGTGCACCGCAAGACGGAGGTGGCGCGGCTCCGGCTGCCCCGGCAGAGCGACGACCGCAACCTCTGCATGGCCGACTGGTTCCGCGAGGAGCCGGGCTCGGACGTGTGCGCGTTCCAGGTGGTCACCGTCGGCGACCAGGCCTCGCGCCTCGCCGACGAGGCGCAGGAGCGCGGCGACTACTCCCGCGGCCTCTTCCTGCACGGCCTCGCCGTGGAGTCCGCCGAGGCCCTCGCCGAGTACTGGCACCGGCAGGTGCGGCGCGAGCTCGGCGTCCCCGACGGCCAGGGGAAGCGCTACTCCCCCGGCTACCCGTCCTGGCCGGACCTCGCCGACCAGCGGCAGGTCTGGAAGCTCCTCGAGCCCGAGCGGGCGATCGGCGTCAGCCTCACCGAGGCGCACCAGATGGTCCCGGAGCAGTCCACCTCCGCGATCGTGCTCCACCACCCGGACGCCATCTACTTCATCGTCCGCGGGCTCGCGGCCGCCGGCTAGCGCGGATCTCCCTCGCCCCCGGCCCCGCGCGCTACTTGCGGGCGGGCATCCGTCCCTTGAGCTCGAGCGGCATCGGGATCCCGGCGACGTTCGCGGTGCCGGAGAGATCCACCTGCACCTCGCTGCCGCGCGCGAGGTCGGCGGCGGCGCGTCCGGCGGACATCACGTTCAGGTGGACCGGGATCGCGACGATGGCGCTCGTCCCTCCCGGGACGCCGGCGAGCTCGGCGCCGTCGGCGTGCGCGACCGGCGCGCCGCCGAGGGCGAGCGCGTACGCGAGGCTCCCGACGGGCAGCGCGAAGGCGTTCGGGTTCCGGACGCGCAGCCGGACGTCGAGCACGATCTCCGTGAACCCGAGGCTCCGGACCGCGATCCCCTCGAGCCCGAACCGCGGCAGCGACGGCAGGCGCATCCGGTCCTCGTGGGAGAGCGGCAGGTCGAGGATCCCGAGCGGGGTGCGGACGCCGAGCGTCCCGTCGAGCTTGTAGCGGAGCGCGTCCTTGCCGCTCCCGAGCAGCGAGACGATGCCGGGCACGTCCTGGAACCGGACCCGGACCGGGAACGTCACCGGCCCGGTGCCGTTCGCGACGATCTTGAGGCCGCCCGGGAGATCGCCGGCCGCGATGCGCGTCCCCTCGACCTCGACCGCCCAGCCGATCCGGGCGAGGTCGACGCCGAAGGCGTTCGGGTTCTCGAGGTCCCAGGTGAAGGCCAGGGTCGCTCCCTCGAGGTCGAGCGCCTGCACCGACGCGGACCGGAAGGTGAGCTTCGGGGTCTTCACCGACGAGCGAGCGAAGTCCTGGATTCCGGCGCAGGAGGCGAGGAGCACGGCGAGGAGCAGGGAGAGTTTCCGCATCGCTCCGTTCTACACGGTCTCCGAGGTGGGATCGAACGGGGGGCGCAAGCCACATCGCCGAGGGACACGAACGCGCACCGTCCAGTCGTCCACACTCCGTCCACCCTGCATCCACAGCGTTTCCACCGCGTCGTTCCCCATGAATTTCGGCTTTCTCCACCGAACATCCACGGTGAATCCCGTCAGGCGCCGCTGCTAGTGTGCGCGCCATGCCGGAGCACGACCCCATCCGCCGCCCCGACGCGCCGCTGCCGCTCCGGACTGCGCGGGACCTGCCCCACAGCCTCGAGTCGGAGCAGGCGGTGCTCGGCGCGATCCTCTCGGATGACACCGCCTTCGACCAGGTGGCGGCGACGCTCCAGCCGCGCGACTTCTACCGGCTCGAGCACCAGCACGTGTACGAGGCGTGCGTCGAGCTCGCGAAGGAGGCGAAGACCCTCGACCCGGTGATGGTCCAGCAGCGGCTCGACGCGAAGGGGCTGCTCGGCGGCGCGGTCCCCCGCGAGCTCCCCTTCGTGCTCCAGCGCGCGGTCGGCCTGACCGCGAACGTCGGGCACTACGCGCGCGGGGTGAAGGAGCTCTCGAGCCTGCGCAACATGATGCTCGTGGCGCAGGCGCTCGTGGAGCGCGGGTACGAGGCCGGCACGAGCGTGCAGGGCTTCCTCGAGGCGGCGCAGCAGGAGGTCTTCACCGCCGCGCAGGGCGTCGGCACCGAGACGCTCCGGCCCATCAAGGAGCCCGTCTGGAAGGCGCTCGAGAAGCTCGAGGCGGTCCAGAAGCGGGTCCAGTCCGGCGAGTCGCCCATCACCGGCGTCCCGACCGGGTTCCAGACGCTCGACAAGAACACCCTCGGGCTTCAGCCCGGACAGCTCATCGTGCTCGCCGCGCGACCGTCGGTGGGCAAGACCGCCTTCGCGCTCAACATCGCGACCCACGCCGCGGCGAAGGCCGGGAAGAAGGTCGCCTTCTTCTCGCTCGAGATGCCGTCCGAGCAGCTCGCCCTGCGCATGCTCGCCTCGGAGGCGAAGCTCGACTGGCGGCGGCTCTCGCAGGGCATGCTCTCCACCTACGACTGGACGAAGATCGCGGCGCAGGGCGACCGGCTCTCCGCCGCGAGCCTCTGGCTCGACGACAACTTCGTCCTGTCGCCCGTCGAGCTCCGCTCGAAGTGCCGCAAGCTCAAGCGCGAGAACGGCTCGCTCGACCTCATCCTCGTGGACTACCTGCAGCTCATGCACGCGCCGTCCGACCGGTCGAACCAGTCGCGCGAGCAGGAGATCGCGACCATCAGCCGCTCGCTCAAGTCGCTCGCGAAGGAGCTCGAGTGCCCGGTGGTCGCGCTCTCGCAGCTGAACCGCGGCGTCGAGAAGCGCAAGGGCGAGCCGCCGATGCTCTCCGACCTCCGCGAGTCGGGCGCGATCGAGCAGGACGCCGACATCGTCATGTTCCTCCACCGGAACGAGGACGACTCGAAGGACGTGCAGTCCGGCGCCGGGGGCGGCGACACGCTCGAGGTGGACCTCATCGTCGCGAAGCAGCGGCAGGGGCCGACCTGCACGATCCCGCTCGTCTTCTTCCGGCCGACGACGTTCTTCGCCGAGATGGAGCGGAGGCGCGAGGGCGGCGGCTAGGTCCGCGGCCGCGTCGAGGTACCGCTCGACGAGCCGCTTCGCGCGGCGGACCGCCTCCTCGAGCGGCGCACCCGCGGCGAGGAACGCCGCGATCCCGGAGGCGAGCCGGCACCCGGTCCCGCGCGCGGTCCCTGCGCGCCGCCGCCCGGCGAAGCGCGTGACGCGCCCGCCCTCGACGAGGAGGTCGAGCGGGGCGCCCTGGCGGTGCCCGCCCTT
The DNA here is from genome assembly GCA_963736795.1 of uncultured delta proteobacterium. Taxonomy (GTDB): domain Bacteria; phylum Myxococcota; class Myxococcia; order Myxococcales; family Anaeromyxobacteraceae; genus Anaeromyxobacter. The sequence continues at coordinate 1,172,845 of CAVTRF010000016.1, forward strand.
CACGAGCACCGCGCGCGCGGGGAGGCGGCGCGCGGCGCGGACGGCCGCCTCGTCGGTGGAGACGTCGTCCCCGGTGAGCGCCGCGAGCTCCGGGAGGTTCGGGGTCGCGAGCCACGCCCGGGCGAGGAGCGGGAGGAGCGCCTCGCCCGGCGACAGCCCGGCCGCGTCGAAGAGCGGGGCCCCGGAGGAGGCGGCGAGGACCGGGTCCACGACGAGCGGGACGCGCCGGAGCGGCGGGGCGCGGAGGCGGTTCGCGAGGGCGCGCGCGAGCGCGGCGCTCCCCACCATCCCCGTCTTCACGGCGCGCGGCCGCTCGCGCCCGCCGAGGAGCGCGTCGAGCTGGGCGAGGAGCATCGCCTCCGAGACGGGCTCGAACACCCTCCCCAACCCCGCTCCGCGGGGCGAAGGAAGTCCGGGTGCGAGCACCCTCCCCAACCCCGCTCCGCGGGGCGAAGGAAGTCCGGGTGCGAGCACCCTCCCCAACCCCGCTCCGCGGGGCGAAGGAAGTCCGGGTGCGAGCCCGCGCGCGCCCCCCGCGCCCTGGGCGGTGAGGGCGGCGGCGACCGCCCAGCCGCGCGCGCCCGCCGCGCGGAGCGCCTCCAGGTCGGCGACGAGCCCGGCACCGCCGGAGGGATCGAGGCCGGCGACCACGAGGACGCGCACGCGGCCGGGCCGCCTGCTTCACCGCCGGACGTCCCGCGCGGCCTGCACGAGGCCGCGGTAGATCGAGGCGTGGCGCGCGTCGTGGCGGACCACCGCCTCCGGGTGCCACTGCACGCCGAGCGCGAAGGGCAGGTCGGGGAGCTCGAGCGCCTCGACGACGCCGTCCGGCGCGCGCGCCGTGACGAGCACGCCCGCCCCCACGTCCTTCACCGCCTGGTGGTGCGTCGAGTTCACGGGCAGCGGCCCGGCGCCGACGAGCGCGGCGAGCTGCGTCCCCGGCGACACGGCCACCTCGTGGGAGGGGACGTCCTTCGGCGGCGGCTGCTCGTGGCCGCCGAGCCCGGCGTCGGCGGCGAGGTCCTGGTAGAGCGTCCCGCCCCGGACGACGTTCAGGAGCTGCATGCCGCCGCAGATCCCGAGCACCGGCAGCCGCGCCGCGAGGACCGCCTCGAGGAGGTCCTTCTCGAAGGCGGTGCGGTCCGGCTTCGTCGGCCCGCACTCGGTCCGGCGCGACTCGCCGTACAGCTCGGGCGGCACGTCGAAGGCGCCGCCGGTCACGACGAGCCCGTCGAGGAGCGCGAGGTAGGCCGCCGCGGCTTCGGGGGCGTACGGCAGCAGGATCGGGAGCCCCCCCGCGGCGAGCACCGCGTCCACGTACGCCTTCCCGAGCTCGTAGCGCGCGACCGCCCTCGTCGGCGTCGAGGGTGAGGCCGATGCGCGGGCGCGTCACGGTCCCCGCCTCCCCGCCTCGAAGGCGTCCCGGAGGAGGCGCGCGTTCTCGATCGGGTCGCCGCTCGCGAAGAGCGCTCCGACCACGGCCGCGCACGCCGCCCCGGCGCCGGCGACCGACCCGATCGTGTCCGCGCCGATCCCTCCGATCGCGACGACCGGCGCTGCGAGCGCCGCCGCGACCTCCCGCAGCGCCAGGACCCCGCGGGGAGCGACGGCGAGCGCCTTCGTGCGCGTCGCGAAGATGGGGCCGAAGCCGACGTGGTCGGCGCCCTCGAGCGAGCGCGGCGCGCGCCTCGGCGAGCGTGCGGGTGGTCCGGCCGACGAGGAGCTCCGGGCCGACGAGCCTCCGCGCCTCGGCGGGCGGGAGATCCTCGTCCCCGACGTGGACCCCGTCCGCGCCGGAGAGGAGCGCGAGGTCCGCCCGGTCGTTCACGAGGACGAGCGCCCGCCCGGCCGCGATCGCCACCACCTCCCGCGCGAGGCGGAGCACCTCGCCGGCGGGGGCATCCTTGAGACGCACCTGGATGACCGAGGCGCCGCCCTCGATCGCGGCGCGCGCCTCCTCGGCGCATGCGACGATCGCGTACAGCCCGCGCAGTCGAGCGCGGCGCGCGGCGCCATCCGGCATGGGGGTCGGGTAGCACGCGCTTGACGGACCCGCAAGGCTGCGCCTATTTTCCCGGCCTTCCACCGCATTTGCCGGCTTCGCCTCCGTCCGCCCGATGGGCGAAGCCCACCGCTCCCGAGGTCCGAGAACCCATGGCCGACCAGTTCGAGAACAAGACGATCGACAAGAGGGTCGTCGTTCGCTACGTCCGCAGGAACGTCATCGACGAGAAGGACTACGAGAAGCACCTCAAGGCCCTCCCCGATCTCGCCGAGCAGGCGATGCCGATCGAGTCGCTCATGGAGGGCGAGCCGGAAGACGACGGCGACGAAGAGGCGTAGCCGGTGCGCTCCGGCGCCGCTCCCTCAGATCGGCGCCCATCGGGGGCGAGCGCGGCCGTCGTCGCGCTCGTCGCCGCAGCCCTCCTCGCGCCCGCGCGCCCGTCGGCGCTCCCGAAGCCCGACGAGCGCCCCTCGCCCGCGCGGCGTACCCCGGTCGTCGCCGCCGTCGAGAAGGTGCGCGGCGCAGTCGTGAACGTCTCCGCCGAGGAGCTCGTCCGCATCCGCGTGCCTTCGCGCGCGGACTCGATGGCGGAGCTCTTCGGCGACTTCTTCGAGCGGCCGCGCTTCCGGCGCGGCTACGAGGTGACGTCGCTCGGCTCGGGCGTCATCGTCTCGCCGGACGGGTACGTCCTCACGAACGCGCACGTCGTCGAGCGCGGCGCCCGCTTCCGGGTCGGGCTCCTCGACGGACGTGAGCTCCTCGCCAAGGTGGTGGGGACCGATCCCTCCTCCGACCTCGCCGTCCTGAAGCTCGATGCGAAGGAGAAGCTCCCCTTCGCGACGACGGGGCGCTCCGACGGATTGATGACCGGCGAGACCGTCATCGCGATCGGCAACCCGTTCGGCCTCTCGCACACGGTCACGACGGGCGTCGTCTCCGCGGTGCACCGCAACTTCAAGGCGGGCGACCGGACCCTCTTCGACTTCGTCCAGACCGACGCCTCGATCAACCCGGGCAACTCGGGCGGGGCGCTGCTCGACATCGAGGGACGGCTCGTCGGGGTGAACACCGCCATCCTCGGCGACCGGAACGCCGGGATCGGCTTCGCGATCCCGATCGACCGGGCGCGCCGCGTCGCGGAGGACCTCATCGCCCACGGCGAGGTGCGCGAGGGCTACCTCGGGATCTCGGTGGCGGACCTGCCCGCGCGCGAGGGAGCGGCGGTGGGGACCTCCGGCGGGGTCGCGGTGGCCTCGGTCGATCCAGGCTCGCCCGGCGAGCGGGCGGGGATCCGACGCGGCGACGCCGTCCTCTCGATACAGGGGTTCGAGCCCTCCTCCGCGGAGGAGTTTCGCTTCCGGGCCCGGGACCTCGCCATCGGACAGACCGCGCGGCTCGAGCTCTCGCGCGACGGGGCCCGGCTCTCGGTGGGCGTCACCGCGATCGACCTCGGGGGCGAGCGGGTGATGGACCTCGTCGCGAGCCGCACCGGCCTCGTCCTCGGCGAGGAGCGCGCGCAGGGCCGCTCGCTCGTCGTGGTGCGCAAGGTGGCGCGCGCCTCCCCCGCGAGCGAGGCCGGCCTCGCGCCGGGGGACCTCGTCCGGGAGGTGAACTCCGCCGAGATCTCGACGCTACAGGAGCTCCGGCGCGCCGCGGCGCGGGCGCGCCGATCGGGGCGGCTCGTGCTCCTCGTCCAGCGCGGCTACGCGGCCGAGCGGATCGCCTTCGACTTCGACTAGAACGGAGGGGGAGGCGCACCATGTCCGACGAGGCAAAGCGGGGCCCCATCGACTTCTACACGTTCATCCTGTCGCTCGGGTCGAGCGCGTTCGTCCACCTGGGGGACGCGCCGCACCCGGAGACCGGCAGCCCGGTGCCGCCCGATCTGTTCGTCGCGAAGCAGACCATCGACATCCTCGCGATGCTCCGCGACAAGACGAAGGGGAACCTCACCTCCGAGGAGGAGAAGTTCCTCGAGACGCTCCTCGCGGACCTGCAGATCCGGTTCGTGGAGCGGAGCGCCCACAAGGACCGCTGACCCGCCGCCTCGGGCAGGCAGCGTGCACACGCGGCGAGGCGCACGATGCCGTCGCCGAGGCGGGCGCACGAGGGGCGAGCAGCGCAGGCGTACTGGGTTCGTACGTCGAGCAGCGCAGCGACGAGATCAGAACCCGCGGCGAAGCCGCGCTCATCGTCGGGGCCCCCTGGGGGGCGAGTCCGCCCGCCGCAGGCAGGCAGCGTGCGCCGAGCTACAGTCCGGCCTGCAGCATCGCCTCAGAAAGCCGCCGGATGAGCTCCTTGCGGATCACGCGGCGGGTGCGGGAGAGGGCGTCCGGGTCCTTGCGCCCGCGCCGGGACGCCTGCCGCCGCGCCGCGGAGACGACCCACGCGATGCGGCGCGGATCGAGCTTCGGCGCGCGCGACGAGGCGAGCAGGAAGAACCCGAGCCCGCGCTCGTCGAGGACGGTGCGGAGGATCCTGCGCGCATTCGAGACGAGGGTGAGATCGACGACGTTCGGCACTCCGCGATCTCTAGGATCGATCCGCCGATCGATCCATTTTTCGCTCCCCGCTCCTAAAACTGGATCTTTCCGGCCAGGCTGGATCGCACGGTGCGCGCGCGCTGCGCGATATCGGCGACGAACGGGAGCGTCGCGCACGGCGTGATCCCGGTGAGCCGCGCGATCGCGGCGGCGTTGTGCGGCACCGAGGGATCGTCGGAGGAAGCGGTCCGGTTGAGCACGATCGCCGCGACCGCGAGGCCGCGGCGGCGCAGCGCCTCCACCGTGAGCGCGGTGTGGTTCACGGTCCCGAGCCCGGCTCGCCCGACCACGACGACCGGCAGCGCGAGCGCGATCGCGAGATCGGCGTAGGTCTCCGTCTCGGTGAGCGGGACGAGGAGGCCCCCCGCCCCCTCGACGACGACCGCGGCGTGGCGCGCCGCGAGCGTGCGCGCCGCCTCGAGCACGCGGGCGAAGGAGATCTCCTTCCCCTCGACGCGCGCCGCGATCGCGGGGGCGAGCGGCGCCGCGAGGGAGTACGGACAGAGCGCCTCGAGCGGCTCGACCCCACCGGACGCGGCGTGGAGCCGGTCGGCGTCGCTCGGCTCCCCCGGCGAGACCCCCGACTGCGCCGGCTTCATGCCGACCGCGTCGACGCCCGCCGCGCGCGCGGCGGCGACGAGCGCACAGGCGATCTCGGTCTTGCCGACGCCGGTGTCGGTCGCGGTGACGAACAGGCCACGCATCTCAGAGCCGCTCGGTGACCTCGTCGATCGACGCGAGCGCGATCGCGGCGAGCTCGGCGAGCTCCGCCTCGGTGAGCGACAGGGGCGGCATCAGCACGACGACGTTGCCGAGCGGGCGCAGCACCGCGCCGCGGCGGCGCGCCGCGAGGATGACCTCGTGGCCTGCGCGCAGCCCGTACTCGTACTCCGCCCGGGTCGCCCGGTCGCGGACGAGCTCGATCCCGACCATCAGGCCGCGCTGGCGGATCTCTCCGACGTGCGGGTGCCCGAGCGCGGGCTCGAGCGCGCGGCGCAGCGCCGACACCTTGGCCGGCAGCCCCGCGACGATCTTCCGCTCGCGGAAGAGCCGCATCGAGGCGGTCGCCGCGGCGCAGGCGAGCGGGTTCCCGGCGTAGGTGTGGCCGTGGAAGAAGGTCCGCTTCGAGGCGTGATCGCCGAGGAAGGACTCGAAGACCTCCTCGGTCGTCACCGTCGCCGCGAGCGGCAGGTACCCGCCCGTGATCCCCTTCGCGACGGTGAGGATGTCCGGGAGGACGCCGTCCTGCTCGACCGCGAACAGGGTGCCGGTCCTCCCGAACCCGGTCGCCACCTCGTCGCAGACGAGGAGCGCGCCGTGGCGATCGCAGATCTCGCGCATCCGCCGGACGTACCCCGCCGGCTGCGCGATCATGCCGTCCGCCCCCTGCATCACGGGCTCGAGGACGAGCGCGGCCACCTTCCCCGGCCGCGTCGGCGAACACCTTCTCGACCTCGTCGGCGCAGGCCATGCGACAGGAGGGGAGCGACTTCCCGAGCGGGCACCGGTAGCAGTACGGCTGCGGGGCGTGCCGCACCTGGAACAGCAGCGGCTTGAAGATCCGGTGGAAGAGGTCCATCCCGCCGACCGAGACCGCGCCGATGGTGTCGCCGTGGTAGCCGCCGCGGAGCGCGACGAACTCGGTCCGCTCGGTGTCTCCGCGCAGCTGGTGGTGCTGGAACGCCATCTTGATGGCGATCTCGACCGCGGTGGCGCCCGCGTCCGAGAAGAAGATGCGCGTGAGCCCGCGCGGCACGAGCTGGGCGAGCTCCTCGGCGCACTCGATCGAGGCCGTCGAGGCGAGGCCGAGCAGGGTCGAGTGGGCGATCTTCCCGAGCTGCGCGCGGATCGCCTCGTCGATCTCCGGCACGCGGTGGCCGTGGACGTTGCACCAGAGGGACGACACCCCGTCGAGATACCGGTTCCCGAGGGTGTCGACGAGGTACGGGCCGTCTCCGGAGTCGACGATGAGCGGCTCTTCCCCGAGCCACTCCTGCATCTGCGTGAACGGGTGCCACAGGTGCCGGTGGTCCGCCTCGCGCAGGCGGCGGTGGCGCTCGAGGCGGGGTTCCGGCATTTCGTTTCGGGGGGCGCTCGCTCCCCGACCTCCTCGTGAGTGGGTGGGCTCGCGGCGCCGGAGGCTAACCCGCGACGCCCGGCGTTGTCACCGCTGCGGCGCGGGGCCCGGGCGGCGCGCCTGCGCGCGCGGGGCGAGCGCCCGCTCGATGGGCGGCCAGAGGTGATCGGCCCAGAGCTCGTACCCGCGCGCGGAGGGGTGGAACCCGTCGGCCGCGAACAGCTCCGGACGCTCGCGGAAGAGCCGCCGCGAGCTCGCCTCGAGCTCGGCGACCTGGAAGCCATGGCGCTCGGCCACGAGCCGGATGGTGGCGTTGTACGCGGCGATCCTCCGCGCGAGCGAGGGCGGCGAGCCCGCGCCGGAGGGCGCGAGAGAGACGTCGGGCAGCTCCGAGATGACGACCGCCGCCTTCGCGCGCGCGACGCCGTCGGCGATCACCTCGAGATCGCGGGCGAACTCCGCGAGCGGGCGCCCGCGCATCACGTCGTTCAGGCCGATCCCGATCGTCACGAGCGCCGGGCGCTCCGCGAGCACCCGCGGCAGCTGCGCGCGGCGAACGTCCTCGGCGGTCGCGCCCGGCGCGCCGAGGTTCACGAGCCTCACCTGCGTCCCGCTCTCGCCGAGCCTGCGCGCGAGCCGCTCCGGGTACCCGCCGCCCCGCTCCGCGCCGATGCCGGCCGCCGTCGAGTCGCCGAGGGCGACGTACAGGATGGGCGGAGCGGCGCGCGCGGCGAGGGGGAGCGCGACGGCGAGGACGGTGGGCAGCAGGAGGCGCACGGAGGGAACCTCGTGCGCGCGCGGCGTCCGCGCAAGCCGAGGTGCCGCCCTCAGCGAGGGCGCGCCGGCCCGCGGCGCCCCGGACCTCGCCCACCCGTGCCGGGGCCGCGCCCGCCCCCTCGCGGACGACCGTCGGCGCCGAGCCGCTCACCCGGCCGCAGCCGGCCGGTCTTCCGGAGCGCCTGCTCGACGAGCGGACGGTTCTTCGGGTCGCCCCAGCGGAGCAGCGCGCGCTGCAGCCGCTTCTCCTCGAGGCCGCGCGCGACCGCGACCGGCTCGAGCGTCGCCGGGTCGAGCCCCGTGAAGTACACGTCCGAGGCGAGGGTCATGGGGGTCGGCATGAAGTCCTGGATCTGTTGCGGACGCCAGCGGTTCGCGACGAGGTACTCCATGAGCTGCACCGCGTGCTCGAGCGTCGCCCCCGGGTGCGAGGAGATGAAGTACGGGACGAGGTACTGCTCCTTCCCGGCCTCCTTCGAGTAGCGCGCGAAGTCCCGCCGGAACCGCTCGAAGGTGTCCACCTTCGGCTTCTTCATGAGCCGCAGCACCGGCTCGCACACGTGCTCGGGGGCGACCTTGAGCTGCCCGGAGACGTGGTGCATGACGAGCGCCTTCAGGTAGCGATCGCCGTTCTTCCGGTCCGCCTGGGCGAGGTCGTAGCGCACCCCCGACCCGACGAAGAGGTGCTTCACCCCTTTGACCCGGCGCGCCTTCTCGTAGAGCTCGACGAGCGGCCCGTGATCCACCTCGAAGAACTTGCAGAGGGTCGGGTGGACGCAGGACGGACGGCGGCAGAGCGCGTGCGCCTCGGCGCTCGTGCAGGTCATCCGCCACATGTTGGCGGTCGCACCACCGAGGTCGGTGATGGTCCCCCTGAAGCCCTCGCGCGAGGCGAGCGCGGAGAGCTCGCGCAGGACGCTCGCCTCCGAGCGGGAAGCGACGTCGCGCCCCTGGTGCTCGGTGATGCAGCAGAACGCGCACCCGGCCGCGCAGCCCCGCAGGATCTGGATCGACCAGCGGATCTGCTCGAGCGCCGGGATGTGGGCCCCCCCGTACGACGGGTGCGCCTCGCGGACGAACGGCAGCTCGGCGATCCGGTCGAGCTCCTCCGTCGACGGCGCCGCCATCGGCGGGTTCACGAGCACCGTCCGGCTCCGCGCCCCTCGACCATGGCGCTGCAGGAGCACCCTCGCGTTCTCGGCGTTGTGCTCCCGGTGGTACAGGCGGCTGAAGTCCGCGAACCGCCGCTTGTCGACCACGATCTCCTCGAACGCGGGCAGCTCGATCGCCCCGCGCGGGGCGACCCTCGAGCCCGGCGAGGGCGAGATCCTGGAGGAGCACCGCGGTTCCCGGCACGTCCACGAGACCGCACACGTCCTCGCCCGACGCGAGGCGGCGCGCGATCTCGAGCACCGGCTTCTCGCCCTGGCCGAAGACGAGCAGGTCCGCCCCCGACGGCACGAGGAGCGACGGGAGCACCCGGTCGTCCCAGTAGTCGTAGTGCGCGATCCGCCGGAGCGAAGCCTCGATCCCGCCGATCACGATGGGGGTGGTCGGGCCGAACGCCTCCCGGCACAGCCGCGCGTACACGCTCGTCGCGCGATCGGGCCGGCGTCCCGCGACGCCGCCCGGCGTGTACGCGTCGTCCGAGCGCGGACGCTTGTGGGCGGTGTAGTGGTTCACCATCGAGTCCATCGCGCCCGCGGTGACCCCGGCGAAGAGGCGCGGCCGTCCGAGCCGCGCCACGTCGGCGGGGCTTCGCCAGTCCGGCTGCGCCACGATCCCGACGCGGTACCCCTGCGCTTCGAGGACCCGCCCGATCACCGCCGCGCCGAAGCTCGGGTGATCGACGTACGCGTCGCCGGTCACGAGGAGCACGTCGAGCTCGCTCCAGCCGCGCGCGCGCACCTCGTCCTCGAACATCGGGAGGAACCGCACGGCGGGCGGCGCCTGGGGCGGTCGCCCGCCGCGGGGCGCGATCCGGGCTCCGCCCGCGGGGGGCGGGCGCTCCGGGGCGGGGGAGGAGCGGACCATGGCGGCGCCATACATGGCCGCCGACCCAGGGGAAATCAAGCGGACCTCGCCTTTTTCCACTTCCGGCGTCGGGGTATCATCCGGCGTCTCCGCGTCGCCCCAAGATCCTCGGCCTCCGGCGGTCACCCCATGTCCGACCAGCGCAGCGTCATGAAGGAATACCGGTACCTCGACGAGAAGCGACTCGCCGAGGGGCTGACGCCGGCCGAGGAGGCGCGCCTCGCGCGGCTGCGCGATCTCGTCGGGCCCGAGACCGGTGCGGGAGGAGCCCGCGCCGGCTTCGACGTGAACGCCGCCGCCGCGAAGCTCCGCGACTCGCTCGTTCCGGCGGGGCTGCGAAGCCGTCCGCCTCCGACGCCGGCGATCGCCCCGCCGCCGGAGCCGGTGCCCGCCGAGGAGGAGCTCTCCGCGACCGCCGCGCTCGCCTCCGTGTACTCGGAGGAGCCCTTCGCTTCGCTCGAGCAGCCCGACGCGCAGCCGGACGCGCTCTTCGAACCCTCGTCGCTCGGGCTGGACGCGCCGCCGCAGGATCCGAACGCCTACCCGGAGGGCGGGTTCGATCCGAGCGCGTACGACCCGAACGCCAGCCTGCCTGGGACCCGAACGCGGCCGCCGAGGGACAGCCGTTCGATCCGAACGCGCAGCCGGCGTGGGATCCGAACCAGCCCTGGGATCCGAACGCGGTCGCGGAGACGCAGCCGTACGATCCGAACGCCCAGCCTGCCTGGGACCCGAACGCGGCCGCCGAGGGACAGCCGCTCGATCCGAACGCGGAGCCGGCGTGGGATCCGAACCAGCCCTGGGATCCGAACGCGGTCGCGGAGACGCAGCCGTACGATCCGAACGCGGCGTACCCCGCGGACGGCGCCCTCGACCCGAACGCCTTCGCCGACCCGCAGCCGTACGATCCGAACGCGCGCATACCCCGCGGACGGCGCCCTCGACCCGAACGCCTTCGCCGACCCGCAGCCGTACGATCCGAACGCGGCGTACCCCGCGGACGGCGCCCTCGACCCGAACGCCTTCGCCGACCCGCAGCCGTACGATCCGAACGCGGCGTACCCCGCGGACGGCGCCCTCGACCCGAACGCCTTCGCCGACCCGCAGCCGTACGATCCGAACGCGCGCGTACCCCGCGGACGGCGCCCTCGACCCGAACGCCATCGCCGAAGCGCAGCCGTACGATCCGAACGTCGCGTACCCCGCCGGCGGGCTCGACCCGAACGCCCTGTTCGACGAGCAGCCGTACGACCCGAACGCCGCCTATCCCGGCGACGCCGCCCTCGACCCGGACGCCCTCCTCGAAGCGCAGCCGTACGATCCGAACGCGCTTCCCGAGGCGCAGCCGCTCGAGCCGAGCACGGCCTCGGCGGACGGCGAAGCGCTCGAGCCGGGCACGTTCGGCGACGATCCGGCGTCCGGCGCGGAGCCGCAGCCCGCGTGGGAGGCGGCCGCGCAGTGGGACGCGAGCGCCGTGGAGGATGCGGCGCCGCTCGACCCGCTCGTCGGCGTGGGCGGCGCGGAGGAGCAGCCCTCGCAAGACGGTGACGCGATCGCGGACGTGCTCGACGCAGAGGTCGAAGCGGAGCCGCTCGAGGCCGAGCCGCTCGAGGCCGAGGGTGGCGCGCTCTCGCCTGCGGGTTGGGATGCGGAGCCACCGCTCTCCGAGCCGACCCCGGGCGCGTCGCTCGGCGAGTACGACGAGGTCGGCGGCCCCGGCGGGGCGGGCGACGCGGGCCTCACGACGACCGAGGACTCCGGGATCGCAGGCGGCCCCGCGTTCGAGCTCGACTCGGCGTCCCTTCCCGACGAGCACGGGGCGACGCCGCTCGGCGAGTACGACGACACCGCAGGGTTCATCGCCATGGCGGCGGGCGAAGCGGACGCGCACTCGGACGCAGCCGGGATCGCACTCGCCGCGCCGTCGCCCGAGACGCGCGGGTGGCTGGGAGACCGACCCATCGCTCGGCGACGGGTTCCAGCTCGAGTCCGGCGGCTCGTTCGCGGCAGGGGACGACGCGGCGGCTCCGGAGTGGGCGCAGCCGGCGGCGACGCCGCCCTGGCAGGACGCACCGGCGCTCGCCGGCGACGCGGACGCGTACGCCGCTCCTTCCGACGACGGGAACTTCGGAGCGCCGCCTGACGCCATGGGCGAGCTCTTCGCGCACGGTCAGGCTGACCTCGCCGGCGCGGGCGACGACCTCGCCCTGCCCGAGGCCGGCCTTCCGGCGGAGGACGCGTTCGCTCCCGCGCCCGAGCTCGACTTCTCGCAGCCGGACTTCTCCGCCGGCGAGCCCGGGTTCGGCACGGGCGCGGAGCCGGGCGCCGGCGACGCGCTTCCGCTCGAGACCGCCTTCGGCGAGGCGCTCGCGCCCGAGGAGGGCGGCGGCGAGGTCGGGGCTTCGTCCGTCGCTCCGCAGCCGCTCGACTTCGGGTTCGACGGCGTCGAGGCCTCGGCGCCCGAGGCGGTCGGCCCGGAGCACGCCGCCGTCGAGGGCGCGGAGCCGCCCGTCTTCGACCTTCCGGGATCGTCCACGCTCGCGCTCGGCGAGCCGCCGATTCCCGATCTCGCGGCGACGGAGCTCGACGCCGACCCACTTGCCTTCGAGGTCTCCGAGGAGCCTCCCATCACCGAGGAGGCCCCGCTCGCGCTCGATCTTCCACCCGAGGCGCTCCCCGAGACCGACGTCCTCATCGAGGAGGACATTCCGACGCTCGATGGGGCGGACCTCCTCGAGGAGATCACCGACGACGCGGGCGCCGCACCTCACCTGCCGCTCGACTTCGAGGCCGCTCGTCGCCGCCGATCGCCGGCCCCGCTCGTTGCGGCCCCGCTCGCTGCGGCGGCACTCGAGGCGGAGCCCATCGCGGCGGAGGACGTCCTCCCCGCCGCCGTGAAGGGCGCCGAGCTCGCGTCGGTCGCTCCCGCTGCCGCGCCCCCCGCCCCGGCGACACCGCTCGCGCTCGCGACGACGGCGCAGCCGCTCGCGCGGTTCGGACGCCGCCGCCGACTGCTCCGGCCGGGCCGGAGGCCCTCACCGGCGCGGGCGACGCCTGCTTCATCGCCGGGTCGCACCGGGTCGTCGTCCACACCGTGGAGGGGCAGGTGAAGCGCGGGGTGCTCGACGACGCAGACCTCGCCGGCGCGAACCTCCCGCTCGCCGCACAGCCCGGAGCGGAGCCCGAGCTCGTCCCGACCGAGAAGGTGAAGGCGATCTTCTTCATGCTCGGCGCGGGCGAGAAGGCGCCCACGCCCGAGGGGAAGAGGGTCCGGGTCACCTTCCGTGACGGCCGCCAGGTGGCGGGCTTCAGCCCGGACTACGACGAGAGCGGCGTCGGGTTCTTCATGATCCCGGCCGACACCCGCACGAACACCGGCCGGATCTGGGTGTACCGGACGGCGGTCCGGCAGGTGGCGGTCAGCTGATCAGTTGAGCCAGCGCGGACGGTCTTCCTCGCCGTCCTTCTTCACGACCTTGAGGTGGCGCGCCCGTCGCTTCGCGTCGCGCTCGCTCCACCACTGCTTCGCGTCGCGCCACGGGCTCCCGGCGCGCCCGCGGGAGAGGCCCCACGCGATCGCGAGCGCGAACAGGTGGGGCGTGAACGCGCCGATCCCGGCGAGGCCCCCCGCCGCGATCCCGTACAGGAACGTACCGCCCACGACGAGCCAGGCCGCGGTCTTGCCGGTGATGGGGAGGACGCCCCACACGTTCACCTGCCGGTCGGGGTAGAGCATCGCCCAGGACACGATGAGCGCGTTCGCGACCGGCCAGAGCCCGAGGTGCCCGACCGACGCCGGCGCCCACACGAGGGCGAGGAGCGTCGTCGCGACGCTCGCGAACGCCGCGTACCCGAAGAACCGGACGAGGAAGCGCCGCTCGCTCCAGACGAACGACAGCTGCTGGCCGAGCCAGTACAGCATGAACGCGCCGAAGAGCAGCGTGAACGGGTCGGTCTGCACGAAGGGCCAGGAGACGAGCCGCCAGACCTGCCCGCGCAGGATCATCGTCGGCGAGAGGGCCGCGAGGTGCTGCAGCTCGGGATCGAGCCAGCCCCAGACGCTCGCGAGGAGCATGAGGGTGAGGATGAGGCCGAGCGCCGCCGGGACCCGGTCGCCGAAGGTGAGGGCCCGCGGGAGCCCGCCGCCGCGCCGTGCCACCGCTAGCTCCGGACCCGGTCGCGGTAGAACACGACGATCGAGAGGCAGTGGAACTGCCGGTCGGAGCTGAGGCGCACCTCCCGGTCGACGACCTCGAGCTCGGGGTGTTCGGCGATCCAGCGCCCGATCGCCTCGCCCATGACCTCGCGATCGCGCGCCAGCGTCGTCGTGAAGACCTTCACCCCGTCGAAACCGGTCATCGTGCCTCCGCCCGCCGCCCAGGCGACCGTACGTCCGCCTGCGGTCCCCCGCAAGAACCCGTGATCACGGGAGCGCCTCGAGCACGAGCGCGATCCCCTGGCCGCCGCCGATGCAGGCCGACCCGATGCCGTGGCGCGCGCCGCGCCGACGCAGCTCGTACACGAGGTGCATCGCGATGCGGGCGCCGCTCGCCGCGAGCGGGTGGCCGAGCGCGATGGCGCCGCCGTCCACGTTCGTGCGGTCGCGCGGCAGGTCGAGCTCGTTCAGGACCGCGATGACCTGGGGCGCGAACGCCTCGTTCACCTCGAAGAGATCGAAGTCGGACAGCTTCGCGCCGGCGCGCGCGAGCGCGTTGCGCACCGCGGGCACCGGGCCGATCCCCATGATCGTCGGGTCGACGCCGGCGTGCCCCCAGTTCACGATCCGCGCGAGCGGCCGCAGCCCGCGCCGGTCCGCGTACTCGCGCGAGGTGACGACGAACGCGCCGGCGCCGTCGCAGATCCCGCTCGCCGCGCCCGCGTGGATGACCCCGTCCTTCTTGAACACCTTCGGGAGCTTCCGGAGCGACTCGAGCGTCGTGGCGGGGCGGGGGTGCTCGTCCTTCGCGAAGAGGACCGTTCCCTTCTTGCCCTCGAGCTCCACCGGCGCGAGCTCCTCGCCGAAGCGGCCCGCCTCGTCCGCCGCCGCCCAGCGGCGCTGCGACTGCAGCGCGTACTCGTCCACCGCGTCCTGCCCGATGCCCCGCTGCGCGGCGAGCTTCTCGGCGGTGAGCGCCATCGGGAGTCCGGCGTACGAGTCGGTGAGCGCCGACCAGAGCAGGTCCTCCATCGGGGGCGGCTTCCCGAGCGGCCAACCCCAGCGGGTCCCGCGCACGACGAGCGGCGCCTGGCTCATCGACTCCGTGCCCCCGGCGAGGACCACCTCCGCCTGGCCCGTCTCGACGAGGACCGCCGCCTGGACGAGCGCCTCGAACCCCGAGCCGCACAGGCGGTTCACGACGAGGGCGGGGACGCGCTCCGGGAGGCCGGCGCGCAGCCCCACGTGGCGCGCGAGGTAGATCGCGTCCGCGCTCGTCTGGGCGACGTTGCCGAACACGACGTGGCCGAAGTCGTCCGCGGGCACGCCTGCCTGCGCGAGCGCCGCCTTCGAGGCGTGGACCCCGAGGTCGGTCGCGGAGAGGTCCTTGAGCGCGCCGCCGAAGGTCCCGAACGGGGTTCGCTTCGCGGCGAGGATGACGACGTCCTTCTGTCCGGCCCTGTTCATGCGTGCCCCCGGCTCATCGAGAGATAAGTCCGCCGACGAGCCCTTTCACGGCGAACCCCAGGATGACGAGCGCGAGGAGCACGTTCACCGCGGCGACGAACGCCATGGGCCGCGAGCGGCCCTGGCCCCGCAGCGAGCGCGCTCGCGCCCGGCAGGTGCCTCACGAGCATGTAGACGCCGAGGAGCGCGGCGAGGAGGTGGAGGGTGCTCATCCTAGAGCCGGCGCGGCCCCTCGGCCCCTGCGGCCGCGGTGCGCTTCTTCCCGAGCAGCCGCGCGAGCACGATCCCGATCTCGTAGAAGAGGATCATCGGCACCGCCATGAACGCGAGGTTCAGCGGGTCGCCGGTGGGGGTGATGATCGCGGCCGCCGTGACGTTCACGATGATGGCGACGCGCCGGAACTTCGCGAGCGTGCGCCAGTCCACGACCCCGATCATCGCGAGGAACGCGATCACGACCGGCAGCTCGAACACGACGCCGAAGCCGAGCAACATGCCGAGCACGAGCGAGAGCTGCTCGCTCATCGTGAGCACCGGCGAGAGCGAGGCGTCGTTGGCGATCGACGCCATCGCCGGGAACGCGGCGGGCATGATGACGAAGTAGCAGAAGGCGGCGCCGCCGTAGAAGAGCGTGGTCCCGCAGACGAGGAACGGGACGACCACCTTCTTCTCGCGCCGGTAGAGCCCCGGCGCGATGAACTGCCAGAGCTGGTACAGCACCCACGGCACCGCCGCGAAGATCCCGCCGTACAGCGCGACCTTCAGGTAGACCATGAGCGGCTCGACGTAGCTCGTGTAGTGCAGCGCGCGCTGCGTCTCCGGCAGCGAGTCGAGCACCGGCTGCATGAGCGCGTGGAAGATCCGCTCGACGAACCCGCCGACGAGCGCCATCCCCACGACGACGCCGAGGAGGGAGCGCCCGAGCCGCTTGCGCAGCTCGCGCAGGTGCTCGAGGAAGGTGAGCCGGACCTCGCCCTCGGGCTCGGCGGACGAGGGGGGGAGCTCGGCCACGGGCTCGCTCACGGCGCCTTCGCCTCCGAGGCGTCGCCCTCGGGCTGCGGCGGCTCGGCGAGCTCGGGAACGGGTCCCGCCGCCGGCTCCGCGAGCGCGGCCTCGAGGCCGGGCACGTTCTCGGTGGACGCGGGCGGCGGCGGGCCGGCGGGGCCCGGCACCGGCCCGGCGGGCACGGGCGGCACGAGCGCGGGGCGCGAGATCTTCTTCTCGTCGTCGTAGATCTCGCGCTCGACCTGGCCCTTCAGGTCCTCGGTCGCCTTGCGGAGCTCGCGCAGGCCCTTCCCGAGCGTCTTCGCGGCCTCGGGGAGGCGCTCCGGTCCGAGCAGGAGCAGCGCGAGGACGGCGATGATCACGATCTCGCCGAACGAGAGGCCAAACATGGCGACTTCATATAGCACGGCGCGCGTGAGCGGGCTTGCGCCCGCCGTTGCCGGACGCGCCGCGCGCCCCTAACCTCCCCTCGCGATGGGCTACTGGCTCCTGAAGACCGAGCCGGGCGAGTACGCCTGGGAGGACCTCCAGAAGGACGGCATCACCGCCTGGACGGGCGTCACGAACGCACAGGCCCTCGGGAACCTCCGCGCCATGAAGCCGGGCGATCGGGCGGTCATCTATCACTCGGGCGAGCGGCGTGCGGTGGGCGTCGCGGAGGTGGTCCGCCCGGCGTACCCGCCACCCGGAGGGGTCGCGGGAGGCGTCTGCGTGGACGTCCGCGCCGTCGCGCCCTTGCCCGCGCCGGTCCCGCTCGAGGCGCTCAAGACCGAGCCCGCCTTCGAAGGATCCGCGCTGCTGCGCCAGGGGCGGCTCTCGGTGGTGCCGCTCTCCCCCGCGGAGTGGCGCGACCTCGAGGGGCTCTCCGAGGTGATCGCGAAGACCGGCGGCCTCGGCGGCGCCAAGCGCTTCTAGAGAGGTCGCTCAGACCCGGAAGCGCCGGACCTCGCCGCGCAGCACCTCCGCCTGCGAGGCCAGATCGACGATCGCCGCCTCGAGGTCGCGGACCGAGTACGTCTGCGCCTCGGCGACCTGCTTGATCTGGACGACCGCCGTCATCACCTGCTCCGACCCCTTCGTCTGCTCCTTCTGGGCGCGGTTCAGGTGGTGGACCATCTCGGAGATCGACTCGATCGCGCGGGTGATCTGCTTCGAGCCGCGGGCCTGCTCCTGCGCGGAGCGCTCGACGTGCTTCGTGATCGCCTTCATCTTCTCCGCGCTCTTCATGATCTGCTCGGAGCCGCGCGCCTGCTCGGCGGTGGCGGTCGCGATCTGCTGCACGGTCTCGGCGATGCGGTTGATCGCCATCGTCACCTGCTTCGACCCGCGCGCCTGCTCGATGGTGGCGCGCGCGATGGCCTTCACCATCTGGGTCGACTTCTGCGACGACTCCTGGATCTTCTTCAGCGCGGTCTCCGCCTCCTGGCCGAGCCGGACGCCCTCCTCGACGTTGCGCACGCCGCGGTCCATCGCGGCGATCGCGTTCTTCGACTGGTCCTGGACGGCGCGCACGAGCTCCGAGATCTCCTTCGTGGACGCCCCGGTCCGCTCGGCGAGGTCCTTGATCTCGTCCGCGACCACCGCGAAACCCTTGCCGTGCTCGCCCGACTGCGCCGCGAGGATCGCCGCGTTGAGCGCGAGGAGGTTCGTCTGATCGGCCACGTCGTCGATGACGTTCAGGATGTTGCCGATCGCCGCGATCTTCCTCCCGAGCGCCTCGATGACGTTCGCCGCCTCCTTCGAGGACTCCTTGATCTTGTCGATGCCGGCGAGGGTGCGCGAGAGCGCCTCGGTGCCCATCTCCGCGTCGCGCTGCGCCTGCTCGGAGAGCTTGGCGGTCTCGTTCGCGTTCGTCTCGACCTGGCTGATCGAGACGTCCATCTCGTTCATCGACGAGCTCGTCTCCTCGGTCGTCGCGGAGAGGTCCTCGATGTTCTTCGCGACCTCCTTGATCGAGTAGGTCATCTGCTCGATCGCGGCGGTCGTCTCCTCGACGGAAGCGGCGAGCGCCTGGATGTTCTCGGCCACCTCGTCGTTCGTCGCCGCCATCTCCAGGATCGAGGAGGAGGACTCCTCGGCGCTCTGCGCGAGCACCTCGACGTTGTCGGCGATCCCCTTCAGCGAGGCGATCATCTCGCCCATCGAGGACGAGGTGTCGATGACGCGCGCGGTCACGGTGCCCGCCCCGGCGGAGACCGCCGAGCCGGTCTTGCTGATCCGCTCGATCACCGCCGCCACGCCGCCCGTCACGTTCTGCACGCGCGAGAGGGTGACGGTGAGGTTCTCGCCGATGCGGTTGAGCGAGTCGGCGAGGGTGCCGAGCTCGTCGTCGCCGAGCGTCTGCGCGCGCGCGGTGAGGTCGCAGTCCGAGACCCGGCGCGCGACCGCGCTCATCGCGTCGAGCGGCCGCAGCAAGAGCTGCGCGACGAAGTAGTAGACGAGGGCCCCGAGGAGGATCCCGCCGAAGGCGAGGAGCCCGAGGATGACGTTGCGGACCTCGTTCACCTGCCCCTGCAGCTCCGCGCCGGAGAGCGCGAGCAGGACGTACCCGACGGTACGCTCCTCGCGGCCGCCGGTCGGCGCGCTCCCAGGTGGCGGTGACGGGACGCGTGAAGGCGATGTCGTCGCCGTTGCTCACCGAGCGCGCCATGCCGGCGGAGGTGTGGACCCGGATCGCCTCCTCGGCGTTGCTCCGGTAGGCCCGGGCGAGCCGCTTCGCGGCGACGGTGTAGTCGGCGCGCAGCACGACGACGTACGAGAAGGCGCTCTCGTCCCAGCCCTCCTCCACCTCCTGGGCCATCTTGTCGTCCCGCCGCTCCGCGAGCGCCTCCGACAGCTCCGCCGCGATGACGCGCGCGTCCGACTCGCCGCGCTGGCGCATCGCGTCCTCGATCGCCTTCTTCACCTCGCGGTTCACCGCGACGGCGGTGATCGTCCCCGCGAGCGCGAGCGCGAGCCCGATGGAGACGACGAGCGTGCGCTTCACCCCGAGCGTTGCGATCTTCTGGAGCATGGAGGGGCGCGGAGGGCGCGAAGAGCGCGGATTTCCGGGCGGTTCGATGCTACCGGCGGGGACCGGGCGACGCAAGCCGGCGGACCCGGGCGCGCGTGCGCCCCGCGCCCACCCGCGACCACCGGCTACTGCATGAAGAGGTCCTTCACCTCGACCTTCTGCTCCCCATCCGCCGGCAGCACGGGCTCGGTGCCGAGCTTGAAGGGCTCCTTCACGCCACGCGCCTACTCGGGCACCGCCTTGCCGGTGTCGGGATCGATCTTCACCTCGACGATCCCCTCCGGCGCGACGAACTCCGGCTGCTCGCGTCCGTCGAGCGCCGCCTTGTTGTAGTCGAGCCAGATCGGGAGCGCCGCGTGGCCGCCGGTCTCGTAGCGCCCGAGCGGCGTCACGTTCACGTCGTAGCCGAGCCAGACCCCGGTGGCGAGGTCGTGGGTGAACCCCATGAACCAGGTGTCGAACGAGTCGTTCGTCGTGCCGGTCTTCCCGGCGACCGGCTTGCCGAGCGCGGCGGCGCGGGCCCCGGTGCCCACCGTCGCGACCTCGCGCATGAGCCGGACCATGATGTAGGCGGTCTTCTCGTCCATCGCGCGCTCGCGCGGGCGCGAGACCTCCGCGAACCCCGCGGCGAGCCGCGCCTCGAGCGGCACCCACGGATCGCGCCACTCGGAGTGGTCCTCGAGCACGTGGCCGTCGCGGTCGAGCACCCGCTTCACGAACCCCGAGGGGCGCTTCTCGCCGTAGCGCGCGAACAGCGCGTAGACGTTCGTGAGCTCCCACAGGTTCACGCAGGAGCTGCCGAGCGCGGTGCCGAGCTCGAGCTTGATCGGCGTCGTGAGCCCGAGCCCCTTCGCCCAGTCGGCGAGCTGCTGCATCCCGAACTTGTTCGCGAGCGCCTCGGCGGTCTTCACCGCCGGGATGTTCATCGAGTTCACGAGCGCGGTGCGCAGGGTCACGTCGCCCTTGAACGTCTCGCCGTAGTTCTGCGGCTTCCAGCTGTTCTCGTCGTCGCGGAACACGAGCGGCGCGTCGGTCAGGATCGTCGCGGGCGTGTAGTCGAGCTTCTCGATGGCCGCGGAGTAGACGACGGGCTTGAAGGCCGAGCCCGGCTGGCGGCACGCCTGGAAGGCGCGGTTGAACTCGGACGCCTCGAAGTCGTACCCGCCCACCATCGCGACGACGTACCCGCTCCACGGATCGACGGAGACGAGCGCGCCCTGCAGCGTCGGGTCCTGCTCGAGCGAGAAGAGCAGCTCGTGCTCCGGGACGTCCTTCGGCTTGCCCACCCCGAGCTCGCCCTCGCGCTTCGCGAGCTCCGCCCGCGTGACGCGGCGCAGGAGCACGACGTCCCCGGCCTTGAGCGCGGACGAGACCCGCGAGATGAGCGCGTCCGGGTAGTAGACCTCCGGGTTCGGCCTGCGCGCCCAGCGCATCCCGGAGATCGGCAGGAGGCCGCGGTTGTCGCCGACCTCGACCTCCGCGACGGCGGCCTTGTCGTCCACGCGCCCGACGACCCCGACGACGTAGCTCCCCGGCCGCGATCGCGCCCTGCGGCCAGGCCTTCGCGAGCCGGGCGGCGAGCGACCTTCCGCTCGTCCCCCGCGACGTGGGCGACCGGCCCGGTGAACCCCTGCCGGTGGTCCACCTCCATGAGGCCGCGCAGCATCGCCGCCTGGGCGGCGCGCTGCTTCTCGAGGTCCATCGCGGTCTCGACCCGCAGGCCCGCGTGGAGGAGCCGGTCGTTCCCGTACCGGTCCACGACGTAGCGCCGCACGTGCTCGACGTAGAACGGCGCGGTCTCGCGGAACACGTCGTCGACGCCGAAGACCTTCACCTCCGCCTCGGCGGCGCGCGTCCGCTCGTCGGCGGTGATGAACCCCTCCTCGGCCATGCGGCGGAGCACGTACCGGCGGCGCTCCTTCGCCGCCTCGGGGCGGGAGAAGGGCGAGAAGCGCGAGGGCGCCTGCGGGAGGCCGGCGATGAGCGCCGCCTCCTCGAGCGAGAGGTCCTCCACGTTCTTCCGGTAGTAGTTCTCGGCGGCGGTCTGGACCCCGTAGCTGTGGTGCCCGAGGTAGACGCCGTTCAGGTACATCCAGAGGATCTGCTCCTTCGTGAACGCACGCTCGAGCCGCTTCGCGAGGATGAGCTCGCGGATCTTGCGCGACAGGTTGCGCTTCGTCCCGGCGGCGAACCCCTCCGTCGAGATGAGGATCGCCTTCGCGGTCTGCTGCGTGATGGTCGAGCCGCCCTGCACCTTGCGCCGCAGCACGTAGGTGTTCACCGCGGCGCGCAGCGTGCCGAGGACGTCGACGCCGCCGTGCTCGAAGAAGTGCTGGTCCTCCGAGGCGATGAAGGCCTGGACGATCCGCTTCGGGATCCGCTCGTAGGGGATGACCTTGCGCCGCTCCTCCGAGAACTCCCCGGCGATCTGGCCGTCCGAGGAGATGACCTCCGAGATGATGGGCGGCCGGTACTGCTCGAGGGTCGGGATCTCCGGCAGGCCGCGCGAGAAGTAGAGGTACCCGGCGACCCCCGCCGCGAGGGCGAGGTTCAAGAGCGCGATGGCGAGGAAGAGCGCCCAGCGCAGCGCGCGCCGGCCGAGCGGCCGCCGCGGCGGGAGGCCTTCCACGACCACCCGCACCGGGGGAGGAGGCGGCGCGGACGCGCCCGGCACGTCGCTCTCCCGCGGAGATTCGGGGTCTTTGTGGCCGGTGTCGCTCATCGGCGGGCGAATCTATGCCCCATGTCCGGGGGAGTTCAACGCTCGCGGCGTGGAGGGGCTTCCCGGCGGGCGCTCGCCGGCTCGCCCGGGCCGTGGAGGTTCATGCTCGAGAGGGCCTGGGTGAGGGCCTTCGGCAGCTCCGCCTCGAGGCGCAGCGGCGATCCGGTGACGGGATGGGGGAGCTCGAGCTTCCACGCGTGGAGGAACATCCGCGAGAGGCCCCAGCGCTGCTTCGCGACCCGGTTGAAGGCGAAGTCGCCGTACCGCCGATCGCCCGCGACGGGGTGCCCGGCCGCCTCGAGGTGGCGGCGGATCTGGTGGGTGCGCCCGGTCTCGATCGTGACGGCGAGGAGCGACGCCTCCTTCATCGACGAGAGGACCTTCCAGCGGGTGATCGCCTCCTGGAAGTTGACGCCGCGGATCCCCTTCGACTTCGCGGTCTGCTCGTGCTCGGAGAGCGGGAGGTCGAGGGTCCCCGTCTCGCGCGGCATCTTCCCCTTCGCGAGCGCGAGGTACGTCTTTCGCACGCCCTCGCCGGTCGTGAAGGTCTCGCCGAGCCCCACCATCGCGCGCCGGGTCTTCGCGACGATCACGACGCCGGAGGTGTCGCGGTCGAGCCGGTGCGCCGGCGAGGGGCGGAACTCGGTCGGTGGGAGATCGTCGGGGACGCGCAGGTAGCTCCGCGCCATGTCGACGAGCGTCGCGCCCACGATCCCGGTCCCGGCGTGCGCCGCGAGCCCGGCGGGCTTGTCCACCGCGAGCACCTCGGCGTCCTCGAACAGCACGCGGAAGGTCGGGGTCGCGCGCGGCCCGGGCGCGCCGGGCGCCGGGGCGGGCTTCGGCGCGAGGAGCTTCTCCTCGTCGCCGCGGATGGCGACCGCGTCCCCCGCCTGCAGGATCTGCTCGGGCTTCCCGCGCGCGCCGTTCACCCGCACCTTGCGGGTCCGGAACATCTTGTAGACGTGGGAGAGCGGGACGTCGCGGAGCGCCTTGCGGACGAGCTTGTCGAGCCGCTGGCCGGCCGCGTCGGGCGTGACGGTGAAGGTGATCACGCGCGGAGTCTAGACCCACACTCGGCGGGGGGACACTCGGCTTCGCCTTCGACGGAACCAGCGGCCACTCGCGCCTACAGCAGCTCGAGCTGCCGCTCCTCGCGGAGCGGCTCGGCGCGGATCCCCTCCTGTCGCAGCGCCTGGGCGAGCTCGTCCGTGAAGCCGTGGACGGTGAAGACGCGCGCGGCGCCGGTCGCCTTCGCGTAGCGGACGAGCGACGGGAAGTCGGCGTGGTCGGAGAGCGGGAAGGCGGCGTCGGCGCGGAAGTGGCGGGCGCCGTCGACCGCCCAGCCGGTGAGCACCGCAGTGCGCCGCCGCCCGATGCCGCGCATCGCCGGGCTGCGCGAGAGGTGCGGCGGCGCGACCACCACCTCTCCCCGATCGGGCCCCTCCGGCGGCAGCGAGCGCACGTTCGGAAACGCGACGCCGTGCGCCTCGTACACCTGGTCGAGCGCGTGGATGACGGGGTGCACCGCGCAGCGGTAGCCGGCGTCGCAGAGGAACTTCAGGATCTCCTGCGCCTTGCCGAGCGCGTAGCCGAGGAGGACCGGGGTGACCCCGTCGCCGAGCGCGTCGTCCACGAACCGCCGGATCGCCGCGAGCGTCTCCTCCTTCGGCGGGAAGACGTAGCGCGGGTGCCCGAACGTCGACTCGAGCACGAGCGCGTCGCACGGCATCACCTCCGCCGCCTCGGCCGCGTGCGTCGGCTCGGTGCAGAGGTCCCCCGTGTAGCCGAGCGCGACGCCGTTGCGGGTCACCCGCAGCTGCGCCGAGCCGAGCACGTGTCCGGCCGGGAAGAGCTCGAGCGTCAGCTCTCCGAGCCCGAACGGCTCCCGGAACCCGGCGGGCAGCGCCTCGGTCTTCCGCTTCTTCGCCTCCCCGAGCCGGTGGCGCATGAGCGAGAGGGTGGCGGGCGTCGCGATCGTCCGATCGTGGCGGCCGATGTGATCCCCGTGCGCGTGCGAGACGAACGCGCACTCCACCCGGCGGCGGGCGTCGAGGTGAAGGGACGAACCGGAGACCTTCATCTCCCCACGCGTGAGCTGGACAGGCGACCGGCGCATCGGCCGCTCTTCTACACCGCGCGACCGACAGGGAGGAAACCGGGCCCCCCACGAGCGTACGGGCGAGCGGTGGCTTTTTGCCCCTTTCGACCCCGAGGCGGCCGGGCGTAGCATCGCCCGGTCACACGCCGGGGGGCTCCATGGCCGGGTTCATCGACAACCCGCGGCAGGCGCCGCGTGCACCGGTCCGCTGCGACGGGCGGCTCGCCCTCATCGAAGGGGGCTTCTGGTCCTCGCCGACGAGCGACTACGGTCCCCGCGGCTGCCAGATCATCGCGCCCCTCCCGCTCGCGCCGGGGATGCGGATCTTCGTCGAGCTCGCGAACGCGCGGACGGGCGCCGTCGAGCTCTCCGGACGGGTGGCCTGGATGGCGAGGGCTGCGCCGTGGCGGATGGGCGTCGCGTTCGACCCGGCGAGCGTCCCCGCGGCGACCGGGTTCTTCGACCGGCTCGCGGCCGCGTACCCGGGGGTCGACACCTACGGCCGCGCGCCCGACCGGATCCCCGAGGACGCCCCGCTCGCCCCGGCACCGCCGCCCGACGTCGAGCCGCTCCTCAGCGCTGAAGAGGCGCAGCTGCTCGCCGAGCTCGGCGCGGGTCTCCGCGCCGACGCCCTGCGCGCGCGGCTCGGCGCGTCGTTCGCGGGCTGCTCGCGCCACGCGATGTTCTCGCTGCTCGGGCGGCGCTACCTCGTCGTCGGACCGCCGGACCCGGACGCGGCCGAGCGCTGGACGCGCATCCGCTCCGGCGCGCGGGCGGCGCCCGACGCCGGGTGAGGGTGAGCGGCACCCGCCGGGCGTCCTACCGGAGCAGGAGGTAGTAGAGCCGCCCCGGTTGCTTCATGCGGCCGGCGGCGTTCTCCGCGTACGCGCCGCTGCCGAGGTACAGGTCCACCCGCGCGGAGGTGCGGATCGCGCCGCCGGCGTCCTGGTCGAGCACGAAGCGCGAGAACGGGCGCATCACCGCCGGCCCCGGCGTCGGCCGGCCGCTCCGTCACGACGAACGCGAGCGCGCCCTTCGGGAAGACCCGCGCGTCGGCGGCGATGGTCCGGTCCGGCGTGACCGGCACGCCGAGCGAGCCGGTCGCGGCGTCGGCGAAGCGGAAGAACACGTAGGAGGGGTTCCGGAAGAGCAGGGCGGGCTGGTCCGCGGGGTTCCGCTCGAGCCAGGCGCGGATCGCCTGCATCGAGACCTCCTCCCGCGCGAGCGCGCCGCGGCGCACGAGCTCCGCCCCGATCGCCTCGTAGCGATGGCCGTTCTTGCCGGCGTAGGTGACGACGCGGGAGGTGCCGTCCTCGAACCGGACGATCCCGCTCCCCTGGATCTCGAGGAAGAACGCGTCCACCGCCGAGTCCACGAAGCAGAGCGCCGCCCGCGGGTCGACCGCGCCCTGCGCGATCTCCGCGCGGGTCGGGTACGGCACGAGCCGCCCTCCCTCCACCCGTCCCACGACGTCCTCGCCGACCTGCGTGAAGTCCTTCGCGCGGACGACCACGAGGTCGTCGGGGGCGCGGTGGAGCGGAACCTGGAAGCGCCCGCCGCGCTCCGGCGCGCCGCGCAGCTCGGGCAGGTAGTACCCGGTGAAGAGGACGTTGCCGGTGCCGTCGCCCGCGGAGCGGAACACCCGGAACTCCCGGCGGATCGCCTCGCGGAGGGCGGACGGCGGCGGCCGCGCGAGCGCGAGCTCGCGGAAGCGCGCGAGGGTCGCCTGGAGCCGCTGCACCGGCACCCGCTCGCGGCCGAAGCCGTAGGTCCGGCCGGGATCGGCCGCCGCGACGCGGGCGAAGTGCGCGGCCGATCGGGCGATCGCCTCGTCGAGCCCCGCGAAGTCGAGGTCGTCCGCGAAGCCGGGGAGCTCCTCCCCGGTCACCTCGACGAGCGCGCGATCCGCGGTCCGTGCCGGTCCGGGGGCGACCGCGGTCCGGCAGGCGGCGCAGGCGAGGAGGAAGACCAGGGCGAGCCCGAGGGCAACCGCTGTTCGGCGCATGCGCTGTTCACCTCCGTTACCGCGGGGGGACACTCGCTCGAGACCTGTACCCGCGGCGACGCCGCGCTCGACCTCGCGGGGCCCCCGGGGAAATGCCTCCGCGGAGCTCGCGCCTCGCGAGAACGCGGGATCTCGGGATCCTATGCCGCGGGGCGTTCAGGCGGGGGCGCCGCGCTCGAGCGCACCGCCGACCTCGCCCACGACGACGCCGAGCACGACGAGCGCGCCCCCGGTCCAGTCTCCCCGCGAGAGCGGCTCGCCCCCGTAGAGATGGCTGAACAGCGCGGCCGCGACCGGCTCGAGCGAGAAGACGAGCGCCGCGCGGACCGCGGTCGTCCGGCGCTGGGCCCAGTTCATGACGAAGAAGGCGGCCGCGGTCATCGCGATGCCGGTGTAGGCGACGGTCCCGGCGAACCGGACGAGCCCGGCGCGCTCGAGGCGCGGCGCCTCGAGCGGCACGACGAGGAGCGCGCCCGCGAGGGTGACGAGGAGCTGCACGAGCACGAACGGAACGAGCGGGTGACGCGGCGACCACTCCGAGGTGAAGACGATCTGCAGCGCGAAGGCGACGGCGCAGAGCGCGGTCAGGGCGTCGCCGAGCCGGACCGCGCCCCCGAGGCCGTCGCCGAACGGGCGGGTGAGGACGGCGAGCCCCGCCACCGCGAGGAGGACGCCGGCCCAGGACGCGGACCGGACCGGGCGGCCGAGCGCAAAGCGCGCCACGAAGGGGACGACGAGGACGGAGAGCCCGGTCAGGAACCCGGAGCGGGCCGGGGTCGTGAAGCGCAGGCCGAAGGTCTGGAGGACGAACCCGGCGAGCATGAAGAGGCCGAGCAGGATCCCGTCCCGGCCGAGGCCCGGGCCAGGCCGATCGCGGCGGACGAGCCAGGCGAGGCCGAGGACGAGCGCGGCGATCGCGAAGCGCCCGGCGAGGAAGACGCCCGCCGAGGCGACCTCGAGCACCGCCTTCACGAAGTGGAAGGTCGTGCCCCAGAGCAGCGTCAGGACGAGGAGCGCGAGGTCGGCCACGGCGCCTCCCGCCCGCCGCTCAGCGCGAGCCCTCGTCCGCCTCGAACCGGTGGTGGAGCGCGACCGGGGCGCGGTGCGTCCGGCGCATGCGCAGGTTGAGGAGCTCGACCGCGAACGAGAACGCCATCGCGAAGTAGATGTAGCCCTTCTCGACGTGCTTCCCGAACGACTCGGCGACGAGCATGACGCCGATGAGGAGGAGGAAGGAGAGGGCGAGCATCTTCATCGTCGGGTGGCGCTCGACGAACTCGCCGATCGAGCGCGCGGCGACGAGCATCACCCCGACCGCGATCACCATCGCGGTGATCATGACCGAGAGGTGCTGCGCCATCCCGACCGCGGTGATGACCGAGTCGAGCGAGAAGACGATGTCGAGGACGCCGATCTGGAGGATGACGAGCCAGAAGCTCGCGCCGCGGCCGCCGCCCGCGGCGAGCTCCGCCTCGTGCTTGACCTCGAGCTTGTCGTGGATCTCGAACGTCGCCTTGGCGAGGAGGAAGAGCCCGCCGCCGAGGAGGATGAGGTCCCGCCCCGACCAGGCGTGGCCGGCGACGGAGAAGAGCCCGCGGGTGAGCCCCATCACCCAGGTGATGCCGAGCAGGAGGAGCAGCCGCGTCCCGAGCGCGAACGCGAGCCCGAGCCGGCGCCCGGCGGGCTGCTGCTCGCGCGGCAGCTTCCCGGCGAGGATCGAGAGGAAGACGATGTTGTCGATGCCGAGGACGATCTCCATCGCCGCGAGCGTGGCGAGCGAGATCCAGGCCTCGGGGGAGCTGAGGAGGTCGAGCACGGTCGCGGGTTCTAGCCGAAGCGGTAGGTGCCGTCCACGACGGAGCGGACCGCCTCGCCGCGCGCCTCCATCACCTCGAGGTTCGCGATGGTCTCGGAGAGGGTGAGGAAGGTCTCCGCCGGCCGCGCCTTCGGGAAGAGCGCGAGGGAGAGCTCGTACGGAGTCGCCGGCGCCGCGTCGAGGAGCGCGCGGATGCGCGCCTGCCGCGTGCCGTAGAACGCGACCAGCCGGTCGATGACCGCGCGGTGCCCGGCGAAGGGTGGACCGTGGCCGGGGAGCACGAGGTCGAGCTCGAGGGCGCGGGTGCGGGCGAGGCTCTCGAGGTACGCGACGAGCGGCCGGAAGTAGCCCTCCTCGCCGTCGGGGCCGAGCTCGATGAGCGGGTTCGGCGACACCTTCTCGAGGACGTGATCGCCGGAGAGCATGAGCCGGTGATCGGCGTCGTACAGGCAGACGAGCCCGGGGGTGTGACCGGGCATGTGGAGCGCGCGCAGCTCGAGGTGGCGCGTCCGGATGACGTCGCCCTCGACGAGCGGCCGGACCTGACGGACCCGGCGGGCGAGCGAGAAGGACCGCGCGCCCTCGCGCTCGGAGCGGAGCAGCCCCTCCGGCGGGACCCCGAGCTTCGCGAGGTAGGCGGAGTAGACCTTCGCGCGGTCCCGCCAGTCCCAGCCGTCCTCCGCGATCTTCGACGCGTCCGCCGGGTGGGCGTGGACGGGGAGGTCGCCGCCGTGCCGCTCCTGGACGAACCGCGCCGCGCCGTAGTGGTCCACGTGCCCGTGCGAGACGAGGATCCGCGTCACCTCGTCGAAGCGCCGCCCGAGCCGCCGGAAGCCCTCCTCGAGCGTCGCCTCCGCTTCCGGCGAGCCGAGCCCCGCGTCCCACAGGAGGAACCCGCCCCCCGCGTCCTCGACGAGGTAGACGTTCACCGGCCCCCCCGCCTGGGGAAACGGGATCGGCACCGGGATGCGGAAGACGCCGAGTCGAGCGAGATCGTCTTCGGTCATCCGGGGTCGCCTAGCGGCTCCCCTTCACCTTGGCCGTGAGCTCCGGCAGGACCTTGAAGAGGTCGCCCACCACGCCATAGTCGGCCACCTGGAAGATGGGGGCCTCCGCGTCCTTGTTGACCGCGACGATCACCTTCGAGCCCTTCATGCCGGCGAGGTGCTGGATCGCCCCGGAGATCCCGGCGGCGACGTAGAGCTCCGGCGCGACCACCTTGCCGGTCTGGCCGACCTGCCAGTCGTTCGGCACCCAGCCGGCGTCCACCGCGGCGCGGCTCGCGCCGACCGCGGCGGCGAGCTCGTCGGCGAGGGCCTCGACCGGCTTGAAGTCGCCCTTGGTGCCGCGGCCGCCGGCGACGACGACGCGCGCCTCGGTCAGCTCCGGCCGGGCGCTCTTCACCTCCTCGAAGGAGACGAACCGCGTGCCGAGCGCGGCCGCGTCCACCGCCGCGGCGGTGTCGTGCACGGCGCCTGCGCCGTCGGGCTGCGACGCCGGGAACTCGGTCGGACGGATGGTGAACGCCTTCACCGGCGTCGTGAGCTCGACCTCGGCGAGCACGTTGCCCGCCCACATGGGCCGGCGGAAGGTGACCGCCGCGCCCTCGCCCCCGAACCCGAGCACGTCGGTCGCCATCCCCGCGTCGAGGAGCGCGGCGGCGCGGGGGAGGACGTCCTTGCCGTACGCGGTCGCCGCCCCGCCGACGAAGGTGGCGCCGATCGCCTTCGCGAGCGCCGCGATGACGGGGGCGTGCGCCTCGGCGAGCGGGTGGGCGAGGGCCGGGGCCTCGGCGACGTGCACCTCGGCCCCGTGCTTCGCGAGCGCGTCGGCGAGCCCCTTCACGCCGCTGCCGAGCAGCGCCACGTGGAGCTTCCCGCCGGTGCGGAGGGCGAGCTCGCGCCCGGCGGCGATCGCGTGGAGCGTCGCCTTGCGGAGCGTGCCGCCCGCCTGCTCCGCCACGATGAGGACGTTCGACATGGTCATCTCCGATATCCGTTCACCCTGAGCGTAGGGCCGCGAAGCGGCCCGGAGTCGAAGGGCGTTCCTTAGAGGACCTTCGCCTCCTCGTGCAGCTTCTTCCACAGCTCCTCGACGTCCGCGACCTTCACGCCCCCCTTGCGCGCAGGCGGGGTGGCGAGCTTCTTCACGACGACCTTCGGGGCGAGGTCCACGCCGAGGGCGGAGGCCTGCAGCTCCTTCACCTCCTTCTTCTTCGCCTTCATGATCCCGGGGAGCGACGCGAAGCGCGGCTTGTTGAGCCGCAGATCGGTCGTCACCACCGCGGGGAGGCTCACCTCGATGGTCTCGACGCCGCCGTCCACCTCGCGGACCACCTGAAGGCTCTTGCCGTCGGCGGTGAGCTTCAGCCCCGGCTCCTTCTTCTGCTCGGCCTCGCTCTCGAGGCTCTCCTTCTTCGACGCGAAGGTCGCCTGGGGGCGCCCGAGGCGCGCCGCGAGGTACTGACCGGCCTGGTTCTGGTCGTCGTCGATCGACTGCTTCCCGAGGATGACGAGGTCGGGCTTCTCCGCCTCGCACACCTTCGCGAGGAGCGCCGAGACGATCATCGGGTCGAGGGCGCCGTCGTGGCGCACGAGCACCGCGCGGTCCGCGCCCATCGCGAGGGCGGCGCGCAGCTCGGTCACGGACTTCTCCCCGCCGATCGAGGCGACCACGACCTCGCCGCCGTGCTTGTCCCTGAGGCGCAGCGCCTCCTCGACCGCGATCTCGTCGAAGGGGTTCATCTTGTAGTTCACGCCCTCCGTCACGATCCCGCTGCCGTCGGGCTTCACCTTGATCTTCGACTCGGGGTCCTCGACCCGCTTCGCCGTCACGAGGATCTTGAGGGGCATCGGCGCACCTGTTTTCCCAGTGAATACCGGGGACATCGAACCTTACGCAGTGCGACAAAGGGCGGCAACGAAAAACGCGGAGCGCTGCGGCAATCTGCCGACCCACCCCATCGGGGAAAGGGCGCGCGCGCCCGGCGGCGTCCGCTCCCCGGGATATGACAGAGCGACTGCCGTCCCCGGGGATCTTCCCTCGGTGAACCACCAGGAGGATTCGACATGCGCCTCGCCATCGCTCTCGCCGTGCTGCTCTCCGCCTCGACCACGCTCGCCCAGGGAATCAAGGGGACCGGCAAGTACGGAACCGCCGGCTGCGGGCTCGGCTCCCTCGCCTTCGGGAACCAGGCGGGCGGGGTCCAGGTTCTCGCCGCGACGTTGAACACCGTCATCTCCGGCAACCAGACCTTCGGCATGACGACCGGGACCCTGAACTGCGGCCCCGGCCTGCTCGCGCAGGGGACGAAGAACTTCGTCGAGGCGAACCGCGAGGTGCTCGCGAAGGACATCTCCCGCGGCTCGGGCGAGGCGATCGGCGCGCTCGCCGTGATCAACGCCTGCGCGGACTCCGCCCAGGTCGGCGCCGCCCTGCAGCGGAACTTCGGCGCGATCTTCCCGACCGAGAGCGCGACGAGCGACGAGGTCACCGCGGCGATCCTGAAGACGCTCCACGAGGACGCGGCGCTCGGCTGCGGCCGCATCTGAGCGATCGATCGCGCATCGGAAACTCGGAAAGATTTCGGTCGTCCTGAGCGCAGGGGCGCGTAGCGCCCCGAAGTCGAAGGGCGCCCGGCGGGATCGGTGGTAAACGGGAGCGCGATGGGCCCCTCGCTCGTCGCGCTCCTCGTGTCTCTCGCCGCGGCGGCCGCCCCCGTCGCGCCGGCGCCCGATCCCGCGCACCTCGACGAGCTCGTCGCCCGCGCACGCCAGCAGCGGCTGTGGGAAGACCCTGCCTGGCTCCGGCTCGGCCACTGGCGACGCACGCGCATGGGCCGCTTCGAGAGCGAGGTCGACGGGAGCACCTTCTTCCGCGCGCTCCTCGGCAAGACCGACCCACGCGCCGAGCTCGAGGCGACCCTGCAGGCGTTCTTCGACGACCGGGCCGTCGAGGACGAGCTCTCCGACGCGCAGTGCCGCTTCCCGGCCCGCTTCGCCTTCCTCGCCGGGCGGCTCGGCGCGGACCTCTCCCGCCTCCCGCCGCGCCGCTGCCCGCGCCTCGAGGACTTCCTCGACCGGGTTCGGCCGCGCTCGGCCACGCTCGTCTTCTCGTCCTACTACCTCAACAACCCATCCTCGGCCTTCGGCCACACCTTCCTGCGCCTCAACAAGGAGGACCGCGCGGGCGCCGGGCGGGAGCGGGAGCTGCTCGACTACGGCTTCGGCTACTCCGCCACGGTCGACACCGGCAACGCCCTCCTGTACGCGGCGAAGGGGCTCTTCGGCCTCTTCCGCGGAGAGTTCAACCACTTCGCCTACTACTACAAGGTCCGGGAGTACGCCGACGCCGAGTCGCGCGACCTCTGGGAGTACGACCTCGCCCTCGCGCCCGGCGAGGTCGCGATGCTCGCCGGCCACCTGTGGGAGCTCGGCGGCACCTGGCTCGACTACTGGTACCTCGACGAGAACTGCAGCTACCACGTGCTCGGCGCGCTCGAGGCGGCGGCGCCGCGCCTCACCCTCCTCGAGCACGTCGGGCGCGCGGTGGTCGTCCCGTCCGACACGGTGAAGGCGCTCTTCGAGAACCCCGGCCTCGTCCGCGGCGTGCAGTACCGGCCCTCGATCCGGACCCAGCTCGTCGCCCGCCTGGCGCGGCTCGACGACACCGGGCGCGACGGCGTCGCGGCGCTCGCGGCCGATCCGGCCGCGCCGCTCCCGGAGGCGCTCGGCCCCGCCCGCCAGGCCGACGTGCTCGACGCCGCGCTCGACCACCTCGACCTGCGCTTCGGCCGGAACCTCGTCGTCGACAAGGCGCCCGCCGCGGCGCGCGACCGCCAGGCGCTGCTCGAGCGCCGGAGCGCGCTCGGGGTGGTCTCGCCGCCGCTCGAGATCCCGCCGCCCGCCGCCCGAGCCCCCGAGCGCGGCCACCGCTCGGCCCGCGCCGGCGTGGGGGGCGGGCTCTCCTCGCGCGACGGGGCCCTCGCCGTCCTCGACCTGCGGCTCGGCCTGCACGATCTCGGCGACCCGGCCGACGGGTATCCGCCGCTCATGCAGATCGAGTTCTTCCCGACCCGGCTGCGGCTCGCGCCGCGCGAGGGGCGCGCCGAGGTGGACGAGGCCTGGTTCGTGCGGGTGGTGTCGCTCAGCGATCTGTCGCGCTTCGAGCTGCGCCCCTCCTGGCGCATGCGCCTCGGCGCCGCGACGGTCCGCGACCGCGGCTGCGCGGGGTGCCTCGCTGCGCAGGGCGAGCTCGGCTCGGGCTTCGCCGAGACGCTCGGGCCGCTCGACCTCTACGCGGGCGCGGACGTCCTCGTCGAGTGGGCGCCGCGGCTCGCCGGGCTCTCCGACGCGCCCGCGCGGCTCGGCGTGGGGCCCGGGGGCCTCGCGCGGCTCCGCCTCGGGCGGCGCGCGGCGCTCCTCGCCGACGCGCGCTGGCGCTGGCTGCCGGCCGCGACGCCCCGGGAGACGTTCGAGCTGCGCGCGACGCTGCGCCTCCACCTCTCGCGCGAGCTCTCCCTCGCGCTCGAGGGGCGGCGAACGCCCCTCGCCGACGAGGTGACCGCGGCGATCCTCGCGTTCTACTGACGGCTGGCGCTCGGGCGGCCGCCGGGCCGCTGTGGGGATGGGAATCGCCGGCGGGCTCGGGCTATCATGCGCCTCTTTTTCGCCTCGCGGCGGGAGCGGGACGCGAGGCAACGGAGACCTGCACCCCGATGGAAAGACGTCTTGTTTCAGGCGACGAGGCGGTCGCGGCCGCCGCGTTCGACGCCGGCGTGCACCTCGGGACGGGTTACCCGGGCACGCCCTCCACCGAGATCCTCGAGAACTTCTCGCGGCTCGGCGGCAGGGCGCAGTGGGCCCCGAACGAGAAGGTGGCGCTCGAGGTCGGGCTCGGCGCGGCCTACGGCGGCGCCCGCGCGCTCGTCACGATGAAGCACGTCGGCGTGAACGTCGCGGCCGACCCGCTCTTCACCGCCGCGTACACCGGCGTGTCCGGCGCGCTCGTCCTCGTGTCGGCCGACGACCCCGGGATGGCCTCCTCGCAGAACGAGCAGGACAACCGGCACTACGCCGTCGCGGCCGCGCTGCCCATGCTCGAGCCGTCCGACTCCCAGGAGGCCTACGACCTCGCGCTCGCCGCGTTCGAGCTGTCGGAGAAGTTCCGGCTCCCGGTGATCCTCCGGATGACGACGCGCGTCTGCCACGGCAAGTCGATCGTCCGCCGCCGCCCCGCCGTCCAGGCGAAGGCGCCCGCGTTCGTGCGCGACATCGTCGGCCGGGTCATGATCCCGGCCTACGCCCGCCCGGCGCACCGCAGGCTCCGCACGAAGCTCGCGGAGATCCAGGCGTTCGCGGAGACGACGCCGCTCAACGTGCGCGTGGACGGCGACCGGAAGCTCGGGATCGTCACCGCGGGCGTGACCGCGCGCCACGCGCGCGAGGCCGTGCCGGGCGCGTCCTTCCTCGAGCTCAAGACCGTCTACCCGCTCCCGCTCGAGAAGATCCGGGCCTTCGCCGCGTCGGTCGAGCGGTGCCTCGTCGTCGAGGAGGGAGACCCGTTCCTCGCCGACCTGATCCGCGCCGCCGGCGTGGCGGTCGAGTCGAAGGCGGAGCCGTTCCGCTTCGGCGAGCTGAACGTCGACCGCGTGCGCCGGATCGTGGCGCGCGACACCTCGCCCGAGCCGGTCCCGCCGAAGGGCAAGCCGCCGATGCTGTGCGAGGCGTGCCCGTACCACCCGGTGTACGGCGCGCTGCGAAAGCACGACTGCATCGTCGCGGGGGACATCGGCTGCTACACCCTCGGCGTCCTGCCGCCGTACCAGGGCATGGACACCTGCGTCGCGATGGGCGCCTCGCTCGGCGTCGGGCTCGGCCTGCGCCACGTCTTGCCCGAGCGGGACGCGAAGCGGGTCGTCTCCATCATCGGCGACTCGACCTTCATCCACACCGGGGTGAACGGCCTCATCGAGATGGTCTACAACCCGCCCGCGACGGGCCACGTCCTCATCGTGCTCGACAACGGCACGACGGCGATGACCGGTCAGCAGGAGCACCCGGGCACCGGCCGCACGCTCGAGCACGCAGCAGACCGGCAAGGTGTCGATCGAGGGGCTCGGCCGCGCGGTGGGCCTGAAGAACGTGCACGTCGTCGATCCGGTCGCGGATCCGGGCGGCTTCGAGAAGCTGCTCGTCGACGGGCTCGCGAAGCCGGAGCTCTCGATGATCGTGGCGCGCCGGGCCTGCATCCTCGCCGCCGCCGACATCCGCAAGTTCGAGAAGGCGGCCGCCGACGCGTGCGGCAGCTGCGCGGGGGCCTCCGATGCGTAAGGTCATGAACGTGGTCGTCGCCGGCCTCGGCGGGCAGGGCGCCATCAAGGCGTCGGACATCCTCGCCGACGCCGCCTTCCGCGCCGGCCTCGACGTGAAGAAGGCCGAGGTCCACGGGATGAGCCAGCGCGGCGGGTCGGTCACCTCCGACGTCCGCTTCGGCGACCACGTCGAGTCGCCCATGATCCCGCCCGGCGAGGCGGACTTCCTCGTCGTGCTCGCGCCCTCCGAGGTGGAG
Organism: uncultured delta proteobacterium; assembly: GCA_963736795.1. Classification (GTDB taxonomy): domain Bacteria; phylum Myxococcota; class Myxococcia; order Myxococcales; family Anaeromyxobacteraceae; genus Anaeromyxobacter. The sequence continues at coordinate 1,208,132 of CAVTRF010000016.1, forward strand.
GTGACGCGGCCCCTGCTCAAGCCGGACGGGGTCCTCATCCCGCCCGACTTCGTCGACGAGAAGACCCTGCCGAACCGCAAGAGCCTCAACGTCGCGCTGCTCGGGGCGCTGTCGCGCCACCTCGATCTGCCCGAGGCGCTCTGGCTCGAGGCGGTCAAGGCGGCGCTGCCGCCGCAGCTGCACGCGGTGAACGAGAAGGCATTCCAGCTCGGCCGCGCCGCGGCCCGCAAGCCGTAGGTCACCGGAGGAAGAACCCCGATGAAGACGCAGTGGAACGACGCACCCGGCGGCTTCCACCCCGCGAGCGCGCCCGACTTCCTCCCGCGCCGCGAGCTCGAGCGCCTCCAGCTCGGGCGGCTCCAGGCGGTGGTGACGCGCGCGTACGAGAAGGTGGCGCTCTTCCGCGGGCGGATGGAGGAGCGCGGGCTCCGCCCCGACGCGGTGAAGGGGCTCCCCGACCTCGCGAAGCTGCCCTTCACGGTGAAGACGGACCTGCGGGACACCTACCCCTTCGGCCTGTTCGCCTCGCCGATGGACGAGATCGTGCGGCTCCACGCCTCCTCGGGCACGACCGGCAAGCCCATCGTGGTCGCGTACACCGAGGCGGACCTCCAGGTCTGGACGAGCGTCATGGTGCGGACGTTCGCCGCCTGCGGCCTGCACAAGGGCGACGTCATCCAGAACGCCTACGGCTACGGCCTGTTCACCGGCGGCCTCGGCGCGCACTACGGCGGCGAGGCGCTCGGCGCGACGGTGATCCCGATCTCGGGCGGCAACACCGAGCGGCAGCTCATGGTGCTGCAGGACTTCAACGTCACCGCGATCTGCTGCACGCCCTCGTACATGGTCCACCTCATCGAGCGGGCCAAGGACGCGAAGATCGGGTTCGGCCGGCTCAAGGTGGGCGTGTTCGGCGCGGAGCCGTGGTCCGAGTCGATGCGCAAGCACATCGAGGCGGAGTCCGGGATCCGGGCCTTCGACATCTACGGCCTCTCCGAGATCGTCGGTCCGGGGGTCGGGATCGAGTGCTTCCGCCAGGACGGGCTGCACCTGTTCGAGGACCACTTCTACCCGGAGATCATCGACCCGGTGTCGGGGGCGGTGCTCCCGGACGGCGCCGAGGGCGAGCTCGTCCTCACCACGCTCTCGAAGCAGGCGATGCCGATGATCCGCTACCGGACGCGGGACATCACCGCCATCCACCCCGAGGCGTGCGCCTGCGGCCGGACCATCCGCCGCATCCGCCGCATCGGCCGCCGCTCCGACGACATGTTCATCATCCGCGGCGTGAACGTGTTCCCGTCGCAGGTCGAGGCCGCGCTCCTCGAGGTCGAGGGGACGTTGCCGCACTACCAGATCGTCCTCTCCCGCGAGAAGGGGCTCGACGAGATGGAGGTGCAGGTGGAGGTGACGCCGGAGGTCTTCTCCGACACGATCGGCTCGCTCGAGGGGCTGCGGAAGAAGCTCTCCGACGCGATCGACCACGTCGTCGGGATCCGGGTGAAGGTCCACCTCGTCGCGCCGCGGACCATCGCGCGCAGCGAGGGCAAGGCGAAGCGCGTGCTCGACCAGCGGAACATCTGAGGGGACCGCCAATGAAGATCCGCCAGCTGTCGCTCTTCCTCGAGAACCGGTCCGGTCAGCTCCGGATCCCGTGCCAGCTCCTCGGCGACGCTGCGATCGACATCCTCACGATGTCGCTCGCCGACACCCAGCAGTTCGGCATCCTGCGCCTCATCGTGAAGGAGGCCGAGCGGGCGAAGGCGGTGCTCGAGGCGGGCGGGATCGTCGTGAACGTCACCGACGTGCTCGCGGTGGACGTGCCCGACCGGCCGGGCGGCCTCGCCTCGGTCCTCCAGTCGTTCGAGAAGGCGGGGCTCGGGATCGAGTACATGTACCCGCTCGCCGCCGCGCGCGAGCCCGGCAAGTACGCGACCCTGGTGTTCCGGCTCGCCGATCCCGACCGCGCCTCGAAGCTCCTCGCCGAGGCGGGCGTGAAGCTGCTCACCTCGCAGGAGCTGTTCGCCCGGGCGGGCGCCTAGGGACGGGATGACCAGGCTCGCGGTCGAGACCCGGATTCGGGATCCGGCCGAGACGCTCCCGCGCGAGGAGCTGCGCGCGCTCCAGGGGAGGCGGCTCGGCGAGACGGTGCGGCGTGCGTCGGAGGTCCCCTTCTACCGCGAGGCGCTCGCACGCGCCGGCGTCTCGGCCGACGCGATCCGGACGGCGGACGACGTCCGGCGCCTGCCCTTCACGGTGAAGGACGACCTCCGCCGGAACTACCCGCTCGGACTGCTCGCCGTGCCGCGCGCGGCGATCGCCCGCGTCCACGGCTCCTCCGGGACGACCGGCCGCCCGACCTTCGTCGCCTATACGAAGAAGGACCTCGAGACCTGGTCCGGGCTCGTCGCCCGCTTCCTCGTCGCGGGCGGCCTCCGCTCCGAGCACCTCGTCCACGTCGCGTTCGGCTACGGCCTCTTCACCGGCGGCTTCGGCCTCCACTACGGGATCGAGAAGGTCGGCGCGGGCGTCGTGCCGGCGGCGGGCGGGAACACCCCGCGCCAGGTGCTGCTCATCCGCGACCTCGGCGCCGAGGTGCTCGTCTGCACGCCGTCGTACGCCCTCCACATCGCCGAGGTGGCGCAGGCGGAGGGGTTCGGCCCCGGCACCCTGCCGCTCCGCCTCGGCCACTTCGGCGGCGAGCCGTGGACCGACGAGATGCGCGTCGCGATCGAGCGCGGCCTCGGCATCCTCGCCTTCAACAACTACGGCCTCTCCGAGGTGATCGGGCCGGGTGTCTCGGGCGAGTGCGGCGCGCGCGCCGGCATGCACGTCCAGGAGGATCACTTCATCGTCGAGTGCGTGCACCCGGAGACGCTCGAGCCGGTCGCGGAGGGCGAGACCGGCGAGCTCGTCTTCACGACGCTCACGAAGGAGGCGCTCCCGGTGCTCCGCTACCGGACGCGCGACCTCGCCTCGCTCGACCGCCGGCCTTGCCCGTGCGGCCGGACGGGGGTGCGCATGAGCCGGGTGGTCGGCCGCTCCGACGACATGCTCATCATCCGCGGGGTGAACGTCTTCCCGTCCCAGGTCGAGGAGGCGCTCCTCCGCGTCGAGGGGACCGCGCCGCACTACCTCATCGAGGTCTCGCGGCCGGGGACGCTCGACGAGGCGGTCGTGAAGGTCGAGGTCCGGCCCGGCGACTTCCGGGACGAGATGCGGGAGATGATCGACCTGCGCGACCGGATCGACCGCGAGATCCACGCCGTCACCGGCGTGCGGATGACGGTGGAGCTCGTCGCGCCGAACGCCCTCGAGCGGTCCGCCGGGAAGGCGAAGCGGGTCTTCGATCACCGCCGGGGGTGACGGGCGACCCTGCCCGGGCGGCACCGAAATGTTGCGGGAATCTCGCCGTTCTCGTACGAGAACGGATCCCCCCGTTCTGGGGCGAGGAGGATTCCACATGCGCTTCGCAGGAACGTTCTCACTCATGGTCACGACGCTCGCGCTCGGCACGAGCAGCGCCGCGGCCAAGGACACCGTCAAGATCGGCGCCGCGCTCAGCATGACCGGCCCCGCCGCCGCGTACGGCGCGAACCAGAAGGCGGGCATCCTCGCGGCGGTCGAGGACCTCAACAAGAGCGGCGCCCTGAAGAACATCGTCCTCGAGGCGATCATCGAGGACGACGCCTCGACGAAGGAGCAGGGCATCGCGGTGTTCCAGCGGTTCATCAACAAGGACCGGGTGGCGGCCATCATCGGGCCGACGCTCTCGAACACCGCCTACGCCGCCGACCCGCTCGCGCAGCAGGCGAAGGTCCCGGTGGTCGCGGTGTCGAACACCGCGCCGAAGGGGATCACCGACATCGGCGACTACATCTGGCGCGTCTCGCTCACCGAGGGCCAGGTCATCCCCGGCGCGCTGAAGCGCCTCCAGACGAAGCTCGCGTTCAAGAAGGCCGGCGTCCTCTACGGGAACGACGACGCCTTCACCCAGGCCGGCTACAACGTGATGAAGTCCGCCCTCGAGGAGCTCAAGATCGAGACGGTCGGGACGCAGACCTTCGCGAAGCCGGATCGCGACTACAACGCCCAGCTCACCTCGCTGCTCGCGCTGAAGCCCGACATCCTCGTCGTCTCGGCCCTCATCGAGAACGCGTCGGGCATCGTCGCGCAGGCGCGGCAGCTCGGCTGGCAGGGGCCGATCTTCGGCGGCAACGGGTTCAACAACCCGGCGCTCATGAAGAACGCGGGCCCCGCCGCCGAGGGCGTGTACGTCGGCACCGCCTGGGACCGGACGAGCAGCGGCGAGGCGAACCAGAAGTTCCTCGCCGCCATGAAGGCGCGCGGGATCGACCCCGACCAGTTCGCGACGCAGGCCTACACCGGCGTCGTCGTGATCGCCGAGGCGATCAAGGCGGCCGGCGGCAAGGGCAAGCGCGACGACATCAAGGCCGGGTTCGCGAAGGTGAAGGACCTCCAGACGCCGCTCGGCAAGTTCTCCTTCCTGCCGAACCGGGACGGGAGCCACGAGCCGGCCGTCCAGTTCGTGAAGGACGGCAAGTTCCAGATCATGCAGTAGCGGCGCCGGCGTCCGGAGACGAGCGTGGGTCAGCAGGTCATCAACGGGTTGTTCCTCGGCAGCATCTACGCGCTGTTCGCGCTCGGCTACACGCTCGTCTTCGGCGTCCTCGACATCCTGAACCTCGCCCACGCCGCGATCTTCATGATCGCGTCGTTCGTCGCGCTCACGCTCGTCACCACGCTGCACCTCGACATCCTCGTCGCGCTGCCGCTCGCGGTGCTCGGGGCGGGTGTCCTCGGGCTCGTGCTCGAGCGGCTCGCGTTCCGGCCGCTCCGCGGACGGTCCGACTCGAACATCTCCGGGCTCATCAGCTCGCTCGCGATGGCGGCGATCTTCGAGGCGGTCGCGCTCGAGCTGTGGGGGCCGAACGTCTCCCGCTTCCCGTTCGGGACGATCCCGGAGAAGCAGCTCCAGGTCCTCGGCGGAGTGGTCTCGCGGCTGCAGCTCACCATCATCGCCGTCGCGGTCGGGCTGTTCCTCGTCCTCTACTGGCTCGTGCAGCGAACCCGCCTCGGCCGCGAGGTGCGGGCGGTCGCGGAGAGCCCGCGGGCGGCGCGGATCCTCGGCGTGAACGTGGACCGCGCCATCGCGGCGGCGTTCTTCATCTCGTCCGCGCTCGGCGGCGCCGCGGGCATCCTGTTCGGCCTCGCCTTCAACTCGATCTCGCCGGACATGGGGCGGAGCGTCGAGCTGAAGGGGCTCGCGGTCATCATCGTGGGCGGCATGGGGTCGATGACCGGCGCGGTCCTCGCCGGGTTCGCCCTCGGGCTCACCGAGGTCTTCGTCGTCTCCCAGCTCGGCGGCTCCTACCGGGACGCCGTCTCCTTCGCCGCGCTCTTCCTCATCCTCGTCGTGCGGCCGCGCGGCCTGCTCGGCGCTCCCTCCCTGCGGGAGGCCTAGTGCTGGAATCGCTGGAGGAGCTGTACCTCACCTACCAGTCCACCCTCGGCTACATCGGCATCAACGCGCTCCTCGGGCTGTCGGTCTACACGACGCTGTCGTGTGGCCAGCTCGCTCTGTCGTCGGCCGGGTTCATGGCGATCGGCGCCTACGCCGGCACGATCCTGACGCTGAACTTCCACGCGCCCTTCGCGGTCGCGCTCGCCGCCGCCACGCTCCTGCCCGCGCTCGTCGCGGTGCCGCTCGGGCTGCCGGTGCTCCGCATCCGGGGGGTGTTCCTCGCCATCGCCACGGTGGCCTTCGGCGAGGTGGTCCGGCTCGGGCTCGTGAACTGGGACTACGTGAACGGCGCGCAGGGGATCGTCGCGATCCCGCAGGTCACCTCGCTCTGGACCATCTACCTGTCGCTCGCGGTCGCGCTCGCGCTGCTGTGGCGACTGCGCGGCTCGAAGTGGGGCTTCGCCCTCGAGGCGATCCGCGAGGACGAGCCGGCGGCGCGCACGATGGGGATCCACACCACCGCCTACAAGCTCGCCATGCTCGTCTTCGGCGCGGGGCTCGCCGGACTCGCCGGAGCGCTCGAGGCGCACTTCACCTTCATGGTGGCGCCGAACGGGTTCGGGTTCGTGCGCGTCATCGACATGCTCGTCTTCGCGGTGGTCGGCGGGACGGCGGCGTTCTACGGGCCGGTCGTCGGGGCCGCCTTCCTCACCCTGCTCCCGGAGGTCCTCCGCGAGGTCGCGCCGCTCCTCGGGATCGAGCCCGGCCCGCTGCGTTTCCTCGTGAACGGGGTGGTCCTCCTCTCGGTCATCCTGTTCCTGCCGAACGGCATCGTCTCCCTGCCGCGGCGCCTGCGCGAGCGGCGGGCCGCGCGGAGCGCGATGGCATGAGCGCCCGCCTCTCGCTCGAGAAGGTGGAACGCGTCTTCGGCGGCGTCCGCGCCGTCGACGGCGCGACCTTCGACGTGGCACCCGGGGTGGTGCACGGGCTCATCGGCCCGAACGGCGCCGGGAAGACCACGATCATCAACCTCGTGTCCGGCCTGCTCGAGCCGAGCGCCGGCACGCTCCGCTTCGAGGGCGTGCCCGTCCAGGGGCTCGCGCCGCACCGGATCGCGGCGCTCGGGATCGCGCGTACGTTCCAGAGCATCCGGCTGTTCCCGGAGCTGTCGGCGCGCGACAACGTGATCGTCGGCGAGCACCTGCGGCGCGGCGAGTCGCTCGCGGCGCGGCTCCTCGGGCTGCCGTCGTCGCGCGCCGCGGAGCGCCGGGTGCGAGAGCGCGCGGAGGCGCTCCTCGAGCGCGTCGGCCTGCACGAGCGCCGCGGCGATCCGGTGAAGCACCTCTCCTACGGCGAGCAGCGCCGGGTCGAGATCGCCCGCGCCCTCGCCGCCGAGCCGAAGCTGCTCCTGCTCGACGAGCCGACCGCCGGGATGAACCCGGTCGAGGTCGAGGCGGTGGCGGCGCTCATCGGGAAGGTCGCGGCGGAGGGTCACTCGGTGCTGCTCGTCGAGCACAACGTCCGCCTGGTGATGGACGTCTGCCAGCGGATCACCGTCCTCAACTTCGGCAAGGTCATCGCGGAGGGCGCGCCCGCGCAGGTCGCCGAGGATCCGGCCGTCATCACCGCCTACCTCGGGGGGCCTCGGTGAGCGAGGCGAGTCCGCTGCTCGAGGTGACGGACCTCCACGTCGCGTACGGCCACGTCGAGGCGGTGCGCGGCGTCTCGCTCTCGGTGCCGGAGGGGCGGATCGTGACGCTCATCGGGCCGAACGGCGCCGGCAAGACGTCGATCCTGTCGGCCCTCGCCGGGCTCGTGTCCGCGCGGCAGGGCCGGGTGCGGCTCGCCGGCAAGGACGTCACCGACCTCCCGGCGCATCGCGCGGTGGCCGCGGGGCTCGTGCTCGTCCCGGAGGGGCGCGCGATCCTCGGCCGGATGACGATCGAGGAGAACCTCGTGCTCGCCGGCGAGCGCCGGCAGGAGCGCGGCGCCCTCCGTGGCGCGATCGAGGAGCAGTACCGTCGCTTCCCGGTGCTCGGGGAGCGGCGCGCCTCGCTCGCGGGCTCGCTCTCCGGTGGGCAGCAGCAGATGCTCGCGTTCGCGCGCGCGCTCCTCGCGCGGCCCCGCATCCTGCTGCTCGACGAGCCCTCGATGGGGCTCTCGCCGATCCTGGTGCAGCAGATCTTCGACACGGTCCAGGCGATCCACCGCGAGGGCGCGACCATCCTGCTCGTCGAGCAGAACGCGCGGCTCGCGCTCGCCATCTCGGACCACGCCTACGTGCTCGAGCGCGGGCGGGTCGTGCTCGAGGGCCCGTCGCGGGAGCTCGAGGCGGACCCGCGCGTCCAGGCCGCCTATCTCGGCCGCGCGAAGTAGCGACCCACCGCACCGCGTCGCGCCGGTTCGCCGCGGCGCGTGAACGTCGCGAAGATACTCACCGAACCGGGTCCGCCGGCCCCGCCGCGAGACACCGTCTCACGTCGCGTAGTGACGCACAGTCTGCGCTCCTGCGACAAAAAAGCGCGTAGGTCGTTGCAAGATGTGCGTTGAGCGTGCGATGGATATGTGCCCGGGCGGGACGCGCCAAGCAACCGTCCGTGAACCCACGTTCCCCTACCCTGGAGGGCATCACGTGAAACTGACTGCATTCCTTGCCGCACTGCTGCTCGGCACGACGGCGATGGCCCAGACGCCTGCTCCGGCGGCCGAGGCGCCGAAGCCGGCCGCCCCGACGTTCACTTTCGCCCTCAAGGGCTTCGTGTCGATGTCGGCGGCGTACCAGACCGGCTCGTTCTTCCTGTCAGCGAGGGCCAGCAGTCCCTCGCCTCGAACACGCCGGCGAGCTCGTTCTCGACAACAACTCGCTCACGTTCGACGTGCGCCAGTCGCGGTTCAACTTCTCCGTGAAGGGCCCGCAGGTCCTCTTCGGCGCGACGCCGTCGGCGGTCCTCGAGATCGACTTCTTCCAGGGCTTCGGCGGCGGCAACTTCGGCGACGTCTCGCTCCTCAACCGGATGCGGACCGCGTACTCCGAGCTGAACTGGGGCAACCACAAGGTCCAGATCGGCCAGCAGAACGACCTCATCTTCGCGATGGCGCCGACGTCGCTCTCGCACATCGGCTTCCCGCTCGGCTACTTCACCGGCAACGCCGGCTGGCGGCGCCCGGGCATCTTCGGCTTCCACAACATCGCCATCGACAAGGACATGAAGCTCGAGGCGGCGTGGGAAGTCGGCCGCAGCCAGTGGGCCGACACCGCCGCTGTCGATCGGCGGCGCGACCGCGACCGCGGCCGTGCGGCGGCACCACCGCCGCGGGCGGCTCGCAGGCCAGCGGCATCACCCTCGGTGAGGCCTCCGGCTCGCCGGCGGTCGAGGGCCGCGTCTCGTTCACGTACGGCAAGCTCCTCACCGCGTTCGTGGCCGCGCACTACAACCAGGTGGACCTCACCGGCGTCGGCGGCGCGAGCAACGCCGCCGCCGCGAACTCTCAACGTCAACTCGTACCACGCGGGCGCGAAGCTCACGTTCGACGCTGAAGCCGGTCACGCATCACCGTCGCCGGGACGGGCTTCATCGGCCAGAACATCTCGCCGCTGATCGGCAACTTCGTCGACTTCAAGCTCGGCCCGGCGCAGAACCCCGACGTCTCGACGATCGGGTAGTGGGCTCAGGCCGGCGTACAACCTCACGAAGGAGCTCTCGCTGTGGGTCTTCTACGGCAACCAGAAGCCGGACAAGACGACGCGGGCGCGCGCAGCTGGCTCACATCGAGAACACGACGACCAACGTGCTCGCGATGTATCGTGACGGTGGCTACGGGCTCTCGGCGGAGTGGATCAACTTCTAGACGGTGAAGGCCACGTCTGGGCACCGGCGACGCGGCCTCATCTCGAGCGACGCGTGAGAGCAGTCGCGAACCAGTACATGCTGACCGCGAACTACTTCTTCTAGGCTTGCGGGGTAGGACCGAAGCCCCGGCCGACACCCGTCGGTCGGGGTTTCGCACGTCTCGAGGGTCGTTTCCCGTGGCGGGCGTGCGCACCGCCCCCCTCCGTCGCAGCGCGACGCGGCGCGGCACGCGGGACCCCGACGATCACGAGCCCCCTCGTTGACTTCCCAGTCAGGGAACCGGAACAATCCGAAGCTCTAAGGTTGCTTGCTTCACAAATAGTGTCGGAGGTCGCCGATGCCCGTCCGCCGCAGCGCAGCCCTCGCCGTCGTCGCCGTCGCGCTCGTCTCCGGCTGCAAGGAGCTCGACCAGCGCGAGAAGCCCCAGGGCGTGAACTTCGCCGTCTTCGATCCCTCGACGAGCCGCATCCCGCTCCCGAACGATTCTCGCGCTCGCCTCGATCCCGGCGGCCGCCGTCTCGGCGGGCTGCGGCGCCGCGCTCCCCGACGCCAAGAGCCAGTTCCTCTGCGCGCTGAAGCGGTCGGGCGGGTTCCCGAACGACCAGGAGGTCTCGCTCACGTTCGGCTTCACCCGGCAGAGCGTGACGGACGCGGGCGCGGTGACCGGCGACCCGTCGCTCGTCGACACGACCACCGTGAGGGTGCTGGCCGCCTCCGGCGTCGCTCCGCCCTTCAACGTCGCGGTCTTCGACGTGACCTTCGCGCCGACGGTCACGCCGGTCGTCGTCGAGGCGAGCTTCGACGCCCGGGACGCTGAAGCTCAGCAAGCCGGCCGCGTCCCCGACCGATCCGACCCGCCGCTGGACCGCGGGTCACAAGTACGCGGTGTTCGTCCGCGGCGGTGAGCAGGGCGTGAAGGCCGTCGGCGGCGGGGTCATCGAGCCGATGCCCACCATGTTCATCCTGCGCGAGGCGATCATCTCCGACCGCGACCTCACCCTCCCGGAGAACCAGGCGCTCATCCCCGGCACGCCGGAGCAGAAGGCCGCCTCCGGCGCGAGCCTCGAGCAGATCCGGCTCGGCTACCGCCAGCTCAGGCCGGTCTTCGAGGGCGCGTTCGGAGCGGGGTCGTTCTCCGAGCTCATCAACATGATGACGTTCACCATCGCGCCCTCGCAGGGGGTCGTGGTCGAGGTGGACAGCACGAAGGGCTCGGCGCCGCTCCCGATCGACCTCCTCCGCGCGCCCGACGGCGCACAGCCGGGCCTCATCCTTCCGAACCCGGCCTTCGGCTCGGCCGGCGCGGGGCTCGTGACGCTCGACGGGTTCTCGACGACCGCGAGCATCACCGCGCCGCTCAACGGCGGCGCGGGCGCGGTGCGGGCGAGCACGATCACCGGTGAGAACGTGTTCCTGTTCGAGCTCGACGGGCTCGGGACCGCGACGCGCCTCACCGAGTACCGTGCCGAGGCGGCCTCGACCGCGAATCCGCTCGCCCCGGCGCACTACGTCGCCCAGCCGACGGGCTCGTTCGTCCCCCAGAACGGCACCACCTGCCCCATCCCGGGCGGCTGCGCGACGAGCCTCGTGCTCCAGCCAGCGGTAGCGGTCTCCCTCGCGGGCCCGTACCTCCCGCCGCTCAAGGGCGGCACGAAGTACGCGGTCATCGTGACGAAGCGGGTCCTCGACGTCGCGGGGAACCCGCTCGGCCGCTCGACGGCCGCGCGGATCATCCTCGAGCTCGCCGCGAACGTGGACACGTCCATCGGGATCGACGCGGGCACGGCCGCGCTCCTCCAGCAGATGCGGACCGACCTCGCTCCGGTCTGGGGCGCGCTCCCGACGACGGGCGCCGCCGCGACCCAGAAGGACGACGTCGCGATGGCTTATGTCTTCCGGACGCAGACGGTGACCACCACCTCGCTGCAGCTCTCGGCGGCGCCCTACCTCACCGAGCAGACGGCTGCCGCAGCGGTCTTCGTCCCGCAGGCGGTGACGACCGTGACCGCCGGCACCGTGTACGACGTGACGTTCCCGAGCCTCGACGCGACGAGCAAGACGACCGGCGCCCTCGACCCCTCCCAGGCGGCGTGGACGCTCGCGCCGCTGAAGGCGCTCGTCGCGCTCCCGGCCGCGTCGAACGTGAACCTCTCGGCCTGTCCCGCGCCGGCGGCCGCGCTCAAGTGCGCGCCGCTCGTCGTCTTCGGGCACGGGCTCACCGGCTCGCGCCAGGACATGCTCGCCGTGGCGAGCTCGCTCACCGCGAACGGGTTCATCGTCGCGGCGATCGACTTTCCGCAGCACGGCGAGCGGAGCTGGTGCTTCACGGGCGCCGACTGCGAGGACGGCGTCTGCACGCCGTTCCCGGGCGGTGCCGGGCAGGGCGACGCGGTCGCGCCGGGCACCTGCGCCAGCGGCGCACCGAATCGCGGCCGTCTCCGGTCAGACCTTCGTGAGCGCGAACTTCTTCCGGACCCGGGACGCGCTCCGGCAGAACCTCCTCGACCAGTCGGCCCTCGCCCTCGCCCTCGCGCGGCCGCCGTCTTCGAGCTGGCCGTTCCAGCCGGCGACGAATCCGTTCGCCGCGAAGCTGCAGGGGCTGGGGCTCGCCGTCGATCCGTCGAAGGTCTACTGGGAGGGCATCTCGCTCGGCGGCATCGCGGGGACCGAGGTCCTCGCGACGAACCCGCGGTTCAGCCGCGGCGTGACCTCGGTGGCGGGCGGGACGCTCGTCGACGTCTTCACCAAGGCGCTCGCGTTCCAGGCGAAGGTCGTCCCGCTGTTCACCGCCCTGCTGAAGCCGCAGCTCGACGCGATCGCGCCCGGGACCCCGTTCGCGACCGCGTACATCGATCCCTCGAACGTCTCGTCGTTCAACCCGGCCGTCGCCGCCGCGTACGGGAAGACGCTGCTCGTCGCGAAGTGGATCCTCGATCCCGGCGATCCGCTCAACTACGCGCGCCACCTGCGCACCTCGCCGCTTCCGAACCTCCTCTCGCCGGCTCCGGCGCTCCAGCCGGCGAAGGACGTCCTCGGTCAGGTGGCGGAGGGCGACCTCGTCATCCCGAACGACTACAACTTCGAGCTGTTCAGGAACGGGCAGATCGACGTGGTCGAGTACACCTCGCTCGCGTACCCCGCGAGCGCGATGCACGGGATCCTCGGCTTCGACCCGACCGTGCAGGCCGACGCCGCGGACTACCTGCTCGACCTCACGAAGCCGGCGGCCCCGCCCACGAAGATCAGCATCCCGTAAGGAGAGACGACCATGAACGCCTCGAAGACGCTCGTCGCCGTCGCGCTCCTCGCCCCCGCCGTCGCCCTCGCGAACGGCTACTCGCTCCCCAACGTGAACGCCCGCGATCTCGGCGCGGCAGGCGCCCTGGTCGCCGCTCAGCGCGACGCGGCGGCGGCGTGGCAGAACCCGGCCGCGCTGTCGAAGCTCGACGGGCTCGACCTCTCGCTCTCCGGCTCGCTGCTCGTGAACTCGTCGACCTGGAAGGATGCCGGCCGTTCCCAGACGACCGACCTCGCCCCGGCGCCGCCTCCCTCGCTCTGGGCCGCGTACGGGACCGAGCTCCTCGGCCGCCGCGTCGGCGTCGGGGCCGGGATGACGGTGTCGGCCGGCGGCAACGTGAAGTGGGACGAGGCCTGGGACGGCCGGTTCCGGATCATGACCGTCGACCGGAAGGTCTATGCGTTCGCGGCGAGCGCCGGGGTCCAGGTCGTCCCGCAGCTCCGACTCGGCGGCGGCCCGGTCTACTACTACACGGCCGAGTACCTGAAGCAGGGCGTCGACTACCTCACCTCCGAGGGGCCCGCCGAGATCAGGACGAGCGGCGGCGCCCTCGCCTACGACCTCTCCGCCGAGGTCACGCCGCTCACCGGGTACCCGCTCACGATCGGCATCGACTACAAGCACCAGGGCGTCCAGCAGCTCGAGGGGAGCGCCCACTACGCGGACGTGCCCCCGGCGCTCAGCACCTCGCTCGTCGACCAGAAGGCGACCCACGTCCTCACCATCCCGAACACGCTGCACGTCGGGGTCGCGTGGAAGCCCACGAAGCAGTGGCTCGTCGCGGCCGACTACACGTTCGACCGTTACGAGGTCTACAAGGACGACACGTTCCGTGGCGAGTTCGCGACGTCGTGCCCGTCCGGCTCCTGCATCGTCGTGAAGCGCGACTACGGGAACGGGAGCTCGTACCGGCTCGCCGGCGAGTACGCGGTCTCGCCGCGGGTCGAGGTCCGCGCCGGGCTGATGCGCGATCTCTCGGGCCTCAAGACCGACACCTACTCGCCGACGCTGCCCGACGGCGACGCGTGGGTGGGCGCGGCGGGGGTCTCCTACGCCCTGCGCACGAACCTGTGGCTCCACGGCAGCCTCTTCTACGCACTCCTCGACAAGGTGACCGCCACCGGCTCCGAGGCGTTCCAGGGCTCGTACGAGACGAGCGTCCTCCTCGCCGCCTTCGCGGTGACGTGGCGGCCGGCGCTCGGCGCGATGAAATAGCGACCGGAAGGGGAGCCGCTCCCGGTCAGGCCGACTCGGGCTCCGGCTCCTCGTTGTACTTCTTCGCCGCCCGGTCCCCGAGGGCGGTGAGGATCGAGCGCGCGAGCCCGCGCCGGAAGATCTCGCCGGGGAGGGGCATCGACTCCCGCGCCCCCTCCTCCGGAGGCGGCAAGAGCCGGTTCACGACCCCGAGCGCGCGCACCACGCCACCCGGGAAGATCCCGTGGGCGAGGCGGAGGATCTTCGCCGGCGCGCCGATCACGACGAAGCGCTCGCCGTGCTCGATCGCCCTCACGATCCGGCGCGCCGCCCGCTCGGCGCTCACGGTGAGGAGCGGGAGCGAGGCGAGGAGCGAGAAGACGCTCGCCTCGGCATAGCGCCGCCCCTTCACGAGCGCGTGGCCGAAGGACCCCGTCCGCATGAGCCCGGGCACGACGGTCACGACCGTGATCCCGTGCCGCGCCATCTCGGCGCCCATCGCCTCCGACCACCCGCGCAGCGCGAACTTCGCCGCGTCGTACGCGGCGAGGTGCGGGATCCCGACCGCGGCCCCGATCGAGGTGACGTTCACGACGGTGCCGCGCCGGCGCGCCCGCATCCGCGGGAGCACCGCCTCGGCCGCGTTGAGCGCCCCCCAGAACATCACGTCCATCGCCCGGCGGTAGTCGTCGAGCGACATCGTCTCCGCGGGACCGACCTGGATGATCCCCGCGTTGTTCACCAGCACGTCCACCGGGCCGATGTTCTCCTCCACGTCCGCGATGAGGCCCGCCATCCCCTCGTCGTCGGTGACGTCGCAGGGGAGGGCGGTCGCGTCGACCCCGGAGGCGGCGAGCCCGGCGCGCGCCCGCTCGAGCTCCTCCTCGTCGCGTGCACAGATCACGACCCGCATGCCCCGGCGGCCGAGCTCGCGGGCGAGGACGAGGCCGAGCCCCCGCGAGCCGCCCGTCACGACGGCGACCTTGCCCCCGATCCGCGTCCCACCGAGCCGGCGGGCGATCGCCCATGCTCCGCCTGCCACCAGGCCCGCCAGGAACACGACCTCACCACGGCGCACGCGCACACCTCCGCGGCCACAGTGTGCTCATGCGGAGTGGGCGACGCCGCGAGAGGCCGCAGTACGGGCATCGACCGACCGCTCGAGCTGGTGCTCGGCGACCGTCCGGACGAACGTGCAGGGACGCACGCGGTACCCCTCGAGCGACGACGGCAACCCGAGGTGCCACTCCATGAGCGCCTCCGGCGCGTTCCACCCCGCCATGGCGCGCATCGCCTCCGTCCCGGAGAAGCGCGGGTTCACCTCGAACACGACGAGCCGTCCGTCCACGAGCCGTCCCTGCACGTTGAGCGGACCGCGCGACCCGACCGCAGTCGCGACCCGCTCGGCCTGGGCGCACACCTCCGGGAAATCGTCCACGTCGCCCTGGCTGAACCCGGAGGAGACGACGAGCTCGCGCCCGAGCTCCTCGCGCCCCGTCCGGTTCGGCGCGCGCGAGCGGACCGAGAGGGCCGAGGTGAGATGCCGCCGGAGCGCGATCGAGCCGGCGACGGTGCCGTCCGGGTAGTGGAGGACCCCGACGGTGAACTCGTTCGTTGGGTCGCCCACGTACTCCTGGACGACCGCATTCGCCGAGCCGCGCAGGATCCTCTCTGCGTGGAACTTCAGCTCCTCGGCGTCCTGTGCGACGAACACGTCGGCGGAGCCTCCTCCCTTCCGTGGCTTCAGGATGAGCGGGAAGCGCAGGCCCTCGCGCGCCACGGCCGCGTTCAACGCCTCGAGGCTGCGGCAGTCGATCGTCCGCGGCGCACGCAGCCCGGCCCGGGTGACCGCCGCAGCGGTCTCGCCCTTGTCACAGCACAGCTTCACCACCGCGAGGTCGTTCACGAGCGGGATCGCCGGCGTGAGCTCGGCGAGCCGCTCCTTCCCTTCCACGATCCGGACGAGCTCCACGTCCGAACCGGGCACGATGAACCGAGCCCTCACTCCGTTCGCCGCCGCGGCCAACCCCTCGAGGTACCCCTCGTCGGAGGCCGGCGGCAGCGCGACCCGGCGCGACCCCGGCGCGACCACCGTTCGCGCGACGTCCACGTTCGCGACCGTGACGCGGTAGCGCCGGGAGGCGTACCGCAGCGCCTTGACGACCTGCTCTCCCGTGGAACCGGGCCCCACCCCGGTCACCAGAATCTCGATCTCCATTCCGCCCCCCCGTCCCCTGGTCCGCTTCACTGCACGCCCCGCGCGACGCGAACCCTCCCCAGGAGCGCGACGCTGCGTGGATCCCACCCGAGCGCCGCGAGGCGGCGCTGATACGCGCGATGGTCGTACGCGACCCGGCGCTGCTCCCAGCGGCCCGTCGCGGTGTCGACCACCGCGTAGGCGGCCCGGGGATCCCAGTCCCGCGGCTGGCCGACCGAGCCCGGGTTCGCGACCACGCCGGCCCCGGCGCGCAGGAGCATTGCGATGTGGGTGTGCCCGAGGAGGAGCCAGCGCCCTTCCGGGAGCGCCACGCGGGAGAGCTCCGCCGCGTCGGGATACAGGTAGGTCTCCTCGTCCCACGGGCTCGCGTGCCGCACCTCGATCGCGAGGCCGTCCCGCTCGAGCTCGAGGGTGTGCGGGAGGCTGGCAAGCCACGCGAGCTGCCGCTCCGAGAGCGCGCGGCGGGTCCACTCGATCGCGTAGTACCCGGCGCGCTCGGGTGGCACCGGGCGGACGCCGAGCGCCATCAGCTCGTGGTTCCCGCGCACGACGAGCGCTCCGAGCGCGCGCACGCGGTCCACGACCTCGGCGACGTCCGGGTAGTACCCGACGAGATCGCCGCAGCAGACGACGGTGTCGACCGACCCGAGGTCGGCGAGGACCGCCTCGAGGGCAGGCAGGTTCCCGTGAACGTCGGAGAGGACCGCGATCACCATGCCGACGAAAGCTTCGTTCAGCGGGCGCCGGCGGCACCGACGCGTTTGAGCCGCCGCGCGCCCCCACCGCGGACGCGCGAGCGCACGCCCCCGTCCTTAACGTCGGGGCGGTGGCGCCGTGCGGGGGCCCGCGCGGCACGGCCGCGCCGGGGCGGAGGACGGGATGAACAGGCGGATCGCGCTGTCGGTGAAGCGCGCGGTGGACGTGGTCGGGGCGCTCGTCGGGCTCGTGCTCCTCTCCCCGGTGCTCGCGGCCACGGCGGTCGCCGTGCGCGTGCGCCTCGGTCGGCCGATCCTGTTCCGGCAGGTCCGCCCCGGATTGCACGGGCGCCCCTTCACGATCCTGAAGTTCCGCACGATGCGCGAGCCCCGGCCCGGAGAGGTCTGGTACCTCACGAACGAGGAGCGGCTCACCCGGCTCGGCCGCTTCCTGCGCGAGAGGAGCCTCGACGAGCTCCCCGAGCTCTGGAACGTCCTGCGCGGGGAGATGAGCCTCGTCGGCCCGCGCCCGCTGCTCGTCCACTACCTCGAGACCTACACGCGAGAGGAGGCACGGCGCCACGACGTCCGTCCGGGGATCACCGGCTGGGCGGCCGTGAATGGGCGCCACGCGCTGCGCTTCAAGGCGCGCCTCGCGCTCGACGTCTGGTACGTGGACCACTGGAGCCTCGCGCTCGATCTCGAGATCCTCGCGCGCACGGTCGGCCAGGTGCTGCGCCGCACCGACGTGACGCCGACCGAGGACCTCGCGCTCGGGTTCCCGCTGCCGCCCGCCGGAAGCGTCGCGTCGCCGCCGGTCGCTCCGTCTCAGCGCGCCTCGGCGGAGAAGTGACCATGCGCCACCGCGTGCTCGACGCGTCCGTCCCGGCGGACCTGCAGGACTGGCTCGCCCTGTGGGAGCGCTGGCCGGCTCGCGAGGTCTTCGCGCATCCGGAGTACGTCCGGCTCTTCGCCCGTCCTTGTGACCGCGCCGTCTGCGCCGTCGGGGAGGACGCGGGCGGGGCCATCCTGTTCCCGCTCGTCTTGCGCCCGCTCGCCGTCGAGCCGTGGGCGGCGCCCGGGGAGGGCCGCTTCGACGCGATCTCTCCGTACGGCTACGGAGGCCCCTTCGCGTTCGGGGACGGCCCGCGTGACGACGAGGCGTTCTGGCGGGCCCACGGCGACTGGTGCCGCCAGACGGGCGTCGTCTCGACGTTCGCGCGGCTGTCGCTGTTCGATGCTCAGCTCCCGCGGATTCCCGGTGCCGGTCGAGTCGCGCGGCCCGAACGTCGTCCGGGCGCTCGGGCCGGACCTCGGCGCGATCTGGATGGAGTACGACCGCCAGGTCCGGGCGAACGTGAAGGCGGCGGAGCGCTCCGGCGTCGAGATCGAGGTGGACCGGACCGGCGCTCGGCTCGACGCGTTCGTCGAGGTGTACGAGCACACGATGCGCCGGCGCGCGGCGACCGAGTGGTACTTCTTCCCGCGCACCTTCTTCGAGGACCTCGTCCACCGCCTCCCCGGGCAGTTCGTCTTCTTCCACGCGCTGCACGCAGGGCAGGTCGTCTCCTCGGAGCTCATCCTCGTCTCGCAACAGCACGCGTACATGCTCCTCTCCGGCACGCGCGCGGAGGCCTATCCGTTGCGGCCGAACGACCTCCTGCGGCACCGAACGGTGGCGTGGGCGGCCGAGCAGGGGCTCCGCGCGTACGTCCTCGGGGGCGGGTACGAGCCCGGCGACGGGGTGTTCCGCCACAAGCGGAACTTCGCGCCGAAGAGCCAGCTGCCGTTCCGGGTCGCGTGCCTCGTGCATGACGAGGCGGCCGCACGCGAGCTCGAGGCCCGGCGCGCCGCCGCCGCGGCCGGGTGGGCTCCGCGGGAGGGCTACTTCCCGCGCTATCGCGGGTGAGCCTCGGGCGATAGGCCCCGGCGCGGGGGCGGCAGCTGCGCTATCTTCCCGCCATGCCCTTCGACCAGTCCGTTCGAATCCCCGCCCGCCAGCAAGTGCTCGTCCAGGGCGCCTCCGACGTCGAGCGCCGCTTCATGGCGTCCGTCTACCGCTGGATGACGCTCGGCCTCGGGCTCACCGCGCTCGTCGCCTACGCGGTCGCCTCCTCCGAGGAGGCGGTCGCGCTCATCCTCGGTAATCGGATCGTGTTCTTCGGCCTCATCCTCGCGGAGCTCGGGCTCGTGATCGCGCTCTCCGCCGCCGCGGCGCGGATGTCCGCGGCCCTCGCGGGCGGGCTCTTCCTCGTCTACTCGGCGCTCAACGGGGCGACGCTCTCGATCGTGCTGCTCGCGTACACCGGCGCGTCGGTCGCGCTCGCCTTCGTCTGCACCGCCGGGACGTTCGGAGCGATGAGCATCTACGCGACGGTGACCCGCAAGGATCTCTCGTCCTGGGGGAGCTTCCTCTTCATGGGGCTCATCGGGATCGTCATCGCGAGCCTCGTGAACCTCTTCCTCGGCTCGTCGCTCGTGACGTTCGTCGTCTCGTGCATGTCCGTCGTCGTCTTCACCGGCCTCACCGCGTACGACACCCAGAAGCTGCGGGTGTTCGCGCGCGCCGGTGGCGGGACGGGGGCGGTCGCCGTGAACGGCGCGCTCTCCCTCTACCTCGACTTCGTGAACCTCTTCCTCGCGTTGCTGCGACTCTTCGGCAACCGGCGCAGCTGAGGCCGAGACCAGCCCCGAAAACGAGCGACGCCCGGCCTCACGGCCGGGCGTCGTCGTTTGCAGGGCTGCGGAAGCGCGCTACTTACTTCGCCGCCGCGGGAACGGCCGCGGGAGCGGGGGTCACTGCCGGAGGCGCCGCGGGAACCACGGCCTTCGCCTCCTCGACCTTCGCGTCCGCAGCCTTCGCCTTCTCGGCGCCGACCGTCTTCGCCGCCTTGGCCTTCTCGACGCCCTTGGCCTTGCCGGCCTTCGCCGCGGCCTTGCCCTGGACGGCCTTCTCCTGGCCCTTCGCCTTCGCCTCGCCGACCTTCTCGCCGGCGACCGGGCTCACCACGGCAGCCTTCTCCTCGACCTTCGTCGCGGCGGCGTCACCCTTCGCCTCGACCTTGGCCGCGCCGGCCTCGGTCTTCGTCTCGGTCTTGGCAGCCGCCTCGGTGGACTTCGTCTCGGCCTGGGCGGCGTGCTCCGCGCCCTTCGCCTTCGCCGCGTCGAGCGCGGCGGCGCCCGGGAGCTGGGCCTGGGCGGGTGCAGCGAAGCCGATGAACGCCGCGACCGCGGCCGTGAAAGCGATCTTCATTGGATCTCTCCTGTGGGTTGCGGGGCGGGATCGCCCCTCGGACGTCGCCCGTGCGTCCTCTCGGACGGAGCGGGTGCCGGGACATTCATTCGTCCGTCGATGCGGGCGGGCGGGTGCTCCCGGCACGTGCGCGCATGCGCGCAGGCGACGAGAGACGGTAGCACGCGGAGAGTGAGTGCGCGACGTCAGCCGGTCGGGGTGTTCCTCGAGACGTTCGCCTCGGCCGCAGGCGAGCGCGGGGCATCACCGCTCGTGAAGCCTCCCACCTTTTGGTGGCGAGGTTCGGGGACCGAATGCGAGCGTTCACCGGGAGCGCGTCCTCGCGTCTCCACGCGTCGGGCACTCGGCGCGGCGCACCCATCGACGGCAGCGCGGCGTGAGCGCCGGGCGCGCCGAGATTCTCACGTTCTCCCAGCGCGTTGCGACGCGTCCCGCGAAGCCCGTTCACGCTGAGTCAACCGTCCCGTCGATGCTCCCGGCAGGCCGTAGGCCGGCGAGCGCAGGTGCGCACCTTCCGACATGACCGGCTCCGCGGTGAACGGGCCACTCCGTGGGCCGGCGCGGGCCAAGAGGGGGGCAACGACCATGCGAATGAGAGGGATGTCGAAGGGGCTCGCTGTAGCGGTCTCGATCGGTCTCGCGCTTTGCGGGTGGACCACCGCGGGCGCGCAGCCCCTTCTCGACCCTACGACGATCCCGATGTACGTGCGGCCGCTGGTGGTTCCGCCTGCGATGCCGAAGACTGCCACGATCAAGGGGACGGATGGGCCGATCGACTACTACGAGATCGCGGTCCGTCAGTTCCAGCAGGAGATCCTGCCTCCCCCGCTGAATCAGACCACGGTGTGGAGCTACGGCTCCGTGAACCACCCGGGGACGTTCAACTACCCCGCGTTCACCGTCGAGGCCGAGGTCGGGCGGCCGGTCCGCGTGAAGTGGATCAACGATCTGGTGGACGAGAGCGGCGATGCGCTGCCCCACCTGCTGCCCGTCGATCCGACGCTCCATTGGGCGAACCCGCCCGGCGGTGACAGCGGCCGCGACTCACACCCGATGTTCGCCGAGACGCCCGGCCCATACACGGGCCCGGTTCCGCTCGTCACCCACCTTCACGGCGGGCGCAGCGCGCAGGAGAGCGACGGGTTCACCGAAGCCTGGTTCCTTCCGGCCGCGAAGGACATCCCGGCGAGCTTCGCCACCGAGGGCACCTGGTACGACTTCATGCGGAGGGAGTTCGAGAAGAAGTTCGGCGTCGAGTGGGAGCCCGGCACGGCGACGTTCCAGTACGAGAACGACCAACCCCCCGCGACGCTCTGGTACCACGACCACACGCTCGGTATGACCCGGACGAACGTCTACGCCGGTCCGGCGGGGTTCTTCCTCATCCGGGAGCCCGACACGAACGGCCGATCGTGCGAGGGCGATGGTCGTCACGAGGAGGTCAAAGGCAATCACGGTCGGGAACGGGACGAGCGCGGCTGTGACGGCGAGAAGCAGCACGTGCGAAACAACGACCTCGCGAAGGCGCTCCCGGGCCCCGCCCCGGGCGTCGGCGCCGATCCCTTCGGGAGCTTCTACGAGATCCCGCTCGCCATCCAGGACCGCTCGTTCAAGAGCGACGGTTCCCTCTTCTACCCGGAAACGCGCACGTTCTTCGACGACTTCCCCGGTCCCTTCATCCCCGGCAGCGACGTGCCGCCGATCTGGAACCCGGAGTTCTTCGGCAACACCATGGTCGTGAACGGACGCACGTGGCCGTTCCTCGAGGTCGAGCCGCGCCGCTACCGCTTCCGGTTCCTCAACGGCTGCAACTCGCGCTTCATCATCCTCAAGATGGTGACCGATCCCCTCGCGCCTCGGCCCGCCGCCGCAGTGCTTCCGTTCTGGCAGATCGGAGCGGAGGGCGGCTTCCTCCCCAAGCCCGTCGTGCTCGACCAGCTCCTCGTGGGCCTCGCAGAGCGCGCCGACACGATCGTCGACTTCACGGGTCTCCCGGTCGGAACCGAGATCTACCTCGTGAACGAGGGGCCCGACGAGCCGTTCGCCGGCGGCGTCTCGGGAGTGGACTTCACCCCCGCCGATCCCGCCACGACCGGTCAGGTGATGAAGTTCGTGGTCGTCCCGCTCGCGAGCAAGGACAGGAGCCGACCTCCGGAGAAGCTCCGACTCCCCGAACCGGAACGGGTCGGCCCCGTTGAGCTCGTTCGCAAGGTCTCGCTCAACGAGGCGGCCTCGACCTTCCCGGGCTTCGACGGACCCATCGCCGCGCTGCTCGGGACGGTGAACGGTGCGGGCGCTCCGGTTCCGCGCTCATGGGTCGATCCCATCACCGAGAACCCGGCGCTCCACGCCACCGAGCTCTGGGAGATCCACAACTTCACGGTGGACGCCCACCCCATTCACCTCCACGAGCTGCACTTCGAGGTGGTGAACCGTGAACCGATGGCGCTGGGGCCGCCCCGGCCGCCCGAGAGCTGGGAGACGGGGCTCAAGGACACCGTCATCGCGTACCCAGGCGAGATCACGCGCGTGAAGGCGCGGTTCGATCTGCCCGGCCTGTACGTCTGGCATTGCCACATCGTCGAGCACGAGGACAACGAGATGATGCGGCCGTTGTTCGTCGGGGAGAACCCGCCTGACCTCGCCGCTCCTCCCGGCGCGGACCCGAGTCCGCCGAGCGGCTGCAAGCGGAGGTGAGCTGCCGAGAGCCCGGCGCATCGATGGGATGCGCCGGGTTCGACGTTCACGCCACCGGGCGCCTCCCGGCGCGCACGATGCGGCGGCTCACTCGCGGATCCGCTTCTCGATGCGACGGTCGGGCACGAGCCAGATGAGCGCGACGGAGACGTACAGGGCGTCGGAGATCCACTGGTTCACGAACGCGAGCGGGATCGCCGCGGCGTACACGAAGGGGGAGAGCTTTCCCTTCAGGTCCCTCCCGAGCGCGGCGGCGAGCTTCGAGCCCGGCCCCTGGCCCGCGATGATCGCGCTCTGAAGCAGGAAGTACGCGACCGCGGACGCGAGGAGCACGACGCCATAGACCGCGGTGGGGAGCGGCGCGAAGTGGTTCTCGCCCATCCAGCCGGTCGTGAACGGCACGAGCGACAGCCAGAAGAGCAGGTGGAGGTTCGCCCACAGGATCCGCCCGTCGATGTGCGTCGTCGCGTGCAGCATGTGGTGGTGGTTGTTCCAGTAGATGCCGAGGTACACGAACGAGAGGACGTAGGTGAGGAACACCGGCAACAGCGGGGCGAGCGCGGCGGCGTCGGCGCCGTGCGGGATCTTGAGCTCGAGCACCATGATCGTGATGAGGATCGCGATCACGCCGTCGCTGAACGCCTCGAGCCGGCCCTTGCCCATCGCCTCTCCCTGCAGCGGCGGTCGCGCCGCGCGCCTCGCTGCCCTCCCTCTGTAATCGGAGATCGGCGGCTCGACCGCGCCCGGGTGTGCCGCGTCGGCGAGCGGCGAGGTTCCGCGCAGCTTGCCGTCAGCTCTTCAGGCGCGCCCGGACCTTCTCCGAGGTGAGCTCTCGCAGCGCGTCGCTCGCGACCCACCGCGCGCTCCGTACGGCGGGGTCGCCGCCCCGCTCGCCGCCGGCTTGCCGGTTCGCGCCGGTGCGGATCCGGGTCGCGCACGCGACCGCCGCCCCGTGGAGCGCGCGGTTGCGCTTGCCGATGTTGCGCAGCGCCCAGTTGACCGCCTTCTTCACGAAGTTCCGCTCGTCGAGCGCTCCGCGCTCGATGACCGGCAGGAGCGCGAGGAAGGCGCGGTCGGCGGCGGCCCGGTCGTGGACGGCGAGCCCCGCCATCAACGCGAAGCCGGCGCGCTTCACCCACTCCTCGTCGCGCCCGGCCCACTCGACCGCCTTCGCCCAGGCGTGCTTCGAGAGGTCGAAGAGGCTCGTCGTGGCCTGGTCGCACACGTCCCACGAGTCGAAGTCCCGCACCCACGCCTCGAGCTGCCGTTCGGTCACCGCGGCGGGATCGTCCACGAAGCAGGCGAGGAGCCGCGCCTCGTGGTTCCCGGTCGCCCACAGCGCGAGCGCGAGGGCGTGGTCGGTGCCGAGGCGCCTCGCGACGGCGCGGAGCTCGTACACCGAGACGCCGAAGGCATCCTCGACGTTGATGCCGTAGCGGGCCATGCCGGCGCGATTTCGCGCGCTGCCCATCCGGCTGAGCTCGGCGAGGAGGGCGGCCACCTTCGGCGCGACCGCCTCCGCCGGAGCGGCGATGGCCCGGCTCCGCGTGGTCGCGCCGCTTCGCGTCGTCTTCGGGTTCCGGGCCGTGGCGGCGCCGATCTTACCCGCTTGCCGCCGCTCGCGCGCGGAGTGATGATCTCGCCAAACGACGTTCTTTCCCGGAGTGAACGTGAAGCGCATCGGCCTCATCGGCGGCATCGGCCCGGAGTCCACCCTCGACTACTACCGGCGGATCATCGCCGCCT
Source organism: uncultured delta proteobacterium (assembly GCA_963736795.1). Lineage (GTDB taxonomy): Bacteria > Myxococcota > Myxococcia > Myxococcales > Anaeromyxobacteraceae > Anaeromyxobacter. Next base: position 1,232,569 of record CAVTRF010000016.1, read on the forward strand.
GCGCGGAGCGACCCGGCGCGCCCGTTCCGGAGATCGTCGTCTTCAGCGTGCGGATGCAGGAGCTCTTCGAGCTGATGGCGGCGAAGGACTGGGATCGCCTCGTCGAGTGGCTCGTCCTGAAGATCGACACGCTGGCGGCGGCGGGCGCCGAGTTCGCGGCGATCACCGCGAACACGCCCCACGTCGTGTTCGAGCGCGTGCAGGCGCGCTCACGCCTCCCGCTCATCAGCATCGTCGACGCGACCCGCCGGGAGGCGGAGCGGCTCCGGGTGAGGCGCCTCGGGCTGCTCGGGACGCAGTTCACGATGCAGTCCGACTTCTACGCCCAGGCGTTCGCCGCGGGCGGGATGGAGCTCGCCGTGCCGACGGGCGCGGAGCAGGACCTCATCCACCGACGCCTGATGACGGAGATCGAGCTCGGCGTCTTCAAGGAGTCGACGCGCCAGGAGCTCCTCGGGATCGTGAAGCGCATGATCGACGCGGACCGGATCGAGGCGGTCATCCTCGGCTGCACCGAGCTGCCGCTCATCCTCGACCGGAGCGAGCACGGGGTGCCGTTCCTCAACACGACGGCGATCCACGTCGCCGAGATCGTGCGGTTCGCGGGGGCGTGACATCCGCTGCGCTCACGCCTTCCGCTGAAGGCGCGCCCACTCCCGGAGCGTCAGGGGCTTGATCCCCGTGCGCCTCTCCAGCGCGGCGACGTCTGCGGAGTACCCGACCCGCTCGAACCACTCGAGCATGGTGGCGAAATCGGCGCTTTGCTGCCGCACCGCTTCGATCGGGATCGGCTCGAACGCGAGCTTGCGCCCCACGATCTCGCCGACCGCCTCCGCCGCCTCGGGCATCGTCGCGGAGTCTCCCGCGAGGTCCGTCTCCGTGCCCTTCCACTTGTCCGGCTCGGTGAACGCCTGCGCCGCGAACCGACCGATGTCGTCCGCCGCGATCATCTGCAGCTTCGTCGTGGGGCGCATCGCGGTCACGAGCTTGTCGCCCCGCAGGAACGAGGGGGAGACGAGGTTCTCCATGAAGAACACCGGGCGCAGGATCACCTGCGAGGGGAAGCCGAGCTCGCGCACCTTCTTCTCGATCCGAGCCTTGTTGTCGAAGTGGGGGATCCCGGTGCGAAGGTGCGCCGAGCCGACGGACGAGTAGACGAAGTGCTGCACGCCATGCCGGCGCGAGATCTCCGCGAGCCGCTTGCCCTGCTCCTCCTCGCGCTCGACGCCGGCCTCCCAGGTGTTCTGCACGGCGAACACCCCCCAGCACCCCGCGACCGCGCGCTCGAGCGACGCAGCGTCGTCGAGGTCGCCGGACACCACCTCTGCGCCGAGCGCGGCGACCGCCTGCGCGGCCTCGCTCCCCGGCTTGCGGGTCAGCGCCCGCAGGCGCAAGCCGCCCTTTGCGGCCAGGTGCCGAAGCGTGGCACCGCCCTGCCTTCCGGTAGCTCCCGTCACGAGCACGACCCTGTCGGTTGCCATGGTGTTCCCCTCGAGGTGGCCTGAGCGTCTTCATATCGGCGCGCAACGTGCTCGCCACTTCCAAGACGGAGCTCAACCACGGCAATCGCCGGCACGAGCTCCGCCACCGCCCCCGCGGGCGGGACCGGCCGCAGCAGCTGGACGGGCGCGCACGCAGTAGAGGCGAAGATCGCCAGAGCGGCCAGGAGTGCGCGCAATGCCGCTCACGCTACGGCGTCTTTCGCCACGATATCAACCGCGTCGAACGCGGCCGCCTCATGGCGTCGCCGGAGCGGCACCTCGCGGAGCTGCAAAGCGGCGGGCGAACGCACCTTCGAGCGACGGAGGTTCGGACGAGGCCCTCTTGAGCGACCCGCTGCGCGCGGGGTAGAAGGCCCCGCATGAGCGACCTGCCCGCCTGCCCGAAGTGCGAGTCCGCCCTGACCTACGAGGACGGGAGCCTCCTCGTCTGCCCCGAGTGCGCCCACGAGTGGCAGCCCGGCGCCGCGGCGCCCGTCGCAGCGGCGGAGCAGGGGCACGTGGTCCGCGACGCCTTCGGCACCGTGCTCGCGGACGGCGACTCGGTCACCGTGATCAAGGACCTCAAGATCCGCGGCTCGTCCTCGGTGGTGAAGGTGGGAACCAAGGTTCGGAACATCCGCCTGGTGGACGGCGATCACGACATCGACTGCAAGGTCGACGGAGTCGGCGCGATGGGGCTCAAGTCCGAGTTCGTCAAGAAGGCCTGACGCGGCGGACCCGCGGGCGTCCTACGCCCGGCTCCCCGCAGCGGAGCAGAGCTCGGTCAGCTTGTCGAAGCTGTCGGACCATCCGCCCCTGTGAAGGGCGAGGCGAGCTTCGGTGGCGAACGGGCCCTGGTCGAGCGCCAGCTCGGTCTTCGGACCGAGCTCGGTGAGCGACAGCGTCACCACGTTCTCCTGGTCGTCGGGATCGGGGTCCTCCCAGCGAAACGTGAAGGCGAGGCGGGAGGGAGGGTCCACCAGGCGAAACTCCCCCTCGAGGAAGAACGCGTCGCCGTCCGGGGGCTTCATCTCGATCCGGTAGCGGCCGCCGATCCGGAGGTCGAGGTCGATGCGGGGGGATGTGAATCCAGCCGGTCCCCACCACCTCGCCAGCTGGTCCGGTTCGGTCAGGAACCGCCACACGGTCGGCGGCGCTGCGTCGAGCACGCGCGTGATCCGCAGCCGCGGCCCCTCCATGGCATACCCCTACATCAGCTTGTGCACGTTGCTCCGTGGCAGGCAGCGATGGCAACGCCGGACCAAGCAGGCGATCACGCGCTGCAACGCGTCGGCGCACAGGTTCTTGGCCGCGCGACTGCGGCTACGGCGCGAGCGTGAACGTCCCGTCGCCACCGAGGTGGCACGTCATCATGGTCGTCGCGCTGCCCGGGTCCATCATGCCGCCGCCGCCCATTCCCATCATGCCGCCCATCTCGTCGGCGCGCGCTTGCTGATGGTCGGCCCACGTCGTCATGGCGGCGGCGTGGCGGCTCGCTTCCGCGTGGTTCGCCGCCATCACGGTGGAGGTACAGGCGCTCGCGTCGTGGTGAGCGAGCTCTGCGCCCATCGCGTCCGCGCCGCACGACATGTCGCCGTCTGCGTTCCGGCCCATCATGCCCATCTGGTCGTCCATGGCGCCGCTCATCGAGCGGATGCGATCCACCATGGGGCGGACCTGTGCGTCATAGGACGCGTGGGTGGACTGGCAGCTCGCCGGGTCGACCGTCGCGTTCGCCGCCGTGCCGTACCCCGACGCCGCCGTCCCGATCTGCCTCGACAGCGCGGCGTACGCCTGGACGTCCGCCTGGCTCACCCCCGAAGTGTCGCTGCCGCACCCCGACACCACGATCACCGCAACCAACCCTGCCGTCAGAAAACGCATTCGTCGCTCCTCGCGCGGTCCGTCGCGCACCCGGTCCGAGCCGAGCCGCGGGGGACGGGTTCGCTGGCGGCCCGATCAGGTCCCGGACCGGCGCGACCGGACCTCACTGTAACAGCCGCGGGCACCCCGCGGCCGCTTCCGGTTGTCACGAACGCCGGCGAGCCTTCCTCCTCGCTGTACGGCCGGCCGGCGAGGTCGCGAGGAGGAACCATGACGAGGCGCATGGCGGGGCTGATCGCAGCGGTCGGGCTCGCGCTCGCCGGATGTGACCTGTGCGAGAGCGGGGACGTGCGCTGCGACGGGAGCGTCGCGCAGGAGTGCTCCGGGGGAGACTGGGACGACGAGCACGACTGCGGGGCGGAAGGGCTGAGCTGCGGCGTCGACTCGCAGTGCGGGTTGGCGCCCGACCCGCGGACGATCCCGCGCTTCAAGCGGGGCCCTCGACGACCGGATGAAGCTGATGGTGCCGGAGCGCGGTCGGGACGCGCGGGGTCCTCGCGGCGAGCGCAGCCCGCCGGTGAGCTCAGACCGGCAGCATCGACCAGCCGCGGGCGAAGGGCAGCGCGAACCGCACCGTGACGGACTCGAGCGCGGGCTCCGGCTCCGACTCCGGCTCGGGCGCCGCGACCCGCGCCGCCTCGAGCTCGAGCGACCTCGACGCGCGCGATGCAACGGCGGCGACGGCGGCGAGCGCGGCGGCATCGGGACCCTCGCTCCGCTCGACGACGGCGTCGACGCCGAGCGTGAGGAGCGCGGTCCGCAGCTCCGGCGCGGGCGAGGCCGCGACGACGATGATGGCGAGGTCCCGCTCGCCGCCCGCGCGGCGGATGAGCTTGGCGAAGGCGAGCGCGTCGCGGTCCGGGAGGGCGGCGTCGATCACGAGGACGTCGAGCGAGAGCAGCTCCTCGAGGAGGAGGTCGAGGCCGCGCGTCCCGTCCGGCGCAGTGCAGACCGAGAAGAACCGGGCCTCGAGCGACCACGCCAGCGAGCGGAGCGAGGCGGGGTCCGGGTCGAGGACGAGGGCGCGGAGCCCATTCTTCGAGGTGGTGATCGTGCGGGCCATCATCGTCCCCGTTTCGTCGCGTCCGGCGTTCACGGGACGGGGTTGTGCGAAGGCCGTACCAGCGCCCAACCCCGCGGAACCACGGAGGTGCGCTCCGGGCGGACACACCGATCGTGGGAGCGCCGCCACATCGTGTGGCGGCGCCGCACGTGACGGACGTCACACAGAGCGGCGCACGCCGGCTGCGGGTTGCGACGCGTGCCATGCCGGGCGTGGGCTCCTCCTCGAGGCCGGAGTCGAGGCGTGCGACGTCCTCCTCCCGAGCCCGCGCTCGTGCGGCTCAGGGACGTTCGTGTAGGCGCGACGGGGGCCCGACGAGGTGGCGATCGTCTCCGGATCGCCGAGGACGAGCAGGGTGATCCTTCGCCCGACCTGCGAACTTTGCGACGGCGTTCGGGTTCGGGTTCAGGGAGCGTGAGTGGTGGCGGCGTCCATTGCGCCCGGGTGTCTACGGGTTCACCGCGAACGCCGCCCCGCTCGAGGTGCCCCCTCCCGGCGACGGGCTCGCCACGGTGATCTCCGCGGACCCCGCCGCGGCGACGTCGCTCGCGGGGACGTACGCGACGAGGTCGGTCGAGCTCACGAACTTCGTCGCGCGTTCGTTCCCGTTCCAGAGCACGGTCGAGCCGCGCACGAAGCCGGTTCCTGTCACCGCGAGCGCGAGGTTCGCGCTACCGGCGGTCGCGCTCGAAGGCGAGATGGAGGTGAGCACCGGGACGGGGTTCGAGGTCGTGGAGGCCGGTAGCACTGTGGCCCCGCGCAGGAGAACGACGAGGTCCGGCGTCAGGAAGGCGAGCCCGTCCAGCCCCCAGCGGATGAGCCGGCGCGGGGGAGCGCCCACGAACGAGACGGTCGTCGATCTCGTCGGATAGTAACTGGTCAGGTCGTACGCACTGAGGGTCACGTACGGTCCCGAGCCGTACGCGTCGCCGCTCACGAAGAACGCGGAGCCGAGGGACGAATCCGGAACGACGCGCCGCGTGTAGTAACCCGAGAAGGGATAGGTCCCGGCCAGGAGGCCCGTCGCCGGATCGATGACACGGCCGTCGTCGGCGTACAGGAGCCCCGTGCCGGGGTCGAAGCGGATCCCCAGGCCATACGTGGAGAACGTGTTGGGGTACGGGTCCTGGAGGACGACGCCGGACGCGTCGACCGAGAACGAGTACAGATCGTATCCGTAGTACGCGCTCGATGCGTAGAGATCGCTCGCCGTCGTGCCCCACTGGACCGAGTCGAAGCGGTACCACGTTCCCGTGGCAGCGCCGGCCCGCGTGGACCGCGGCGTCGCGTCGTCGTAGATGACCATCCCCCCGCTCGCGCTCGTGTTGCCGGTCACGAAGAGCGAAACAGCCAGCGTGCGGGGCGAGGCGGGCGCTACCCGGAGGTCGCCCGCGTAGTACGGACCGTACGTGGCGTCGCGCCCCATCGCGATGCTGAGATCCTGCGAGAGGCCGGGGAGCGTGAGCCGCTCCACCGAAGAGGCGCCTCGAAGCCCCACGTACAGAAACTGGCCGTCGTCGGAGAGGGCGACCCGGTCGGGCTCGCTGCCCACGAATCGAGAACCGGTGAGCTCGCCGGTGAAAGGATCGAGCACCGTGATGGTGTTCGGGTTCACGGAAGAGACGCCGGGGACCGAGACGTAGATCTTCTGCTGGTACGGGTCCCAGACGAGATCGTTCGCCTTGAGGCTCACGAGCCGTACGCCGGACTGCTCCGGAATCGTCACCGGGAACGTCTGCGACGAGGACGACCCGCCGCCGGGCGTGGGGTTGTAGACACTGACGCTTGCCGTGTGCGGCGTCGCGATGTCCCAGATCGAGATGGTCGCCGTGAGGGTGCTCGAATCCACGAGCGTCGTCGAGAGCTGGTATCCGTTCCACATGATGCGCGAGTAGGCGACGAACCCGGTGCCCGTCACGGTCAACGTGAACGAGGGCCCGCCTGCGTCGACGCTCGTCGGCGAGATGGAGGTGACCGTCGGGACCGGGTTCGGCGACTGGGGCCCGATGACGAACGTCACCGGGGCGGACGTGCCGCCGCCCGGGGGCGGGTTCGAGACGGTGACCTGTGCGGTCCCGACGGAGTAGAGGCGGTACGAGTCCACGTACGCCCGGAGCGTGGTGGCGTCCACGTACGTCGCCGAGAGCGTGTAGCCGTTCCAGAGGACGGTGGAGGTCGGCATGAACCCGGTGCCGATCACCGTGAGCGTGAACCCCGCGCCGCCGGCCGCCGCGCTCGCCGGCGAGATCGAGACGACCGTCGGCACCGGATTCGCGTCCACGACGGAGAAGGTGTCGCGCAGGACGTTCGACCCTCTGCCGCCCGCGTCGAACGCCTGGATCTCGATCGTGTAGGTCGCGATCGTCGTGGTCGGGATCGCGACCATGCCCGCCGAGCGTGCCGGTCGTCGTGCCGGGCGGGTTCGTGACCTGTCGGCTGACGCGGCCTGGTTAGGGGTAAACGCGCGGGTGGTCACGCATGCCATGGTGCGAGCGGGCGTGAGCGGTGAGGGCGTTACGCGGCCGTGCGATCTCTTCTGGGCGATCGGCGGTCCCTCGGACCAGTGCTCGGTGACCAGGGACGCGCCGCCAATGCCAGCAGAGAAGCGGTGCCGTCGACCCTGATCGAGAGGCACGGACGCACGTACGACCTCAAAACGTTGCCATCGGCATCCGTAGCGCTCCCCAGCTCGTTTCCAGTATCCGAGTATTGCGCCTCGGTGGACGGCGCGACCTCGGCGCTCATCCGCTCATCCCCGGCGCGACTCTCTTCGAGATCGAGCGCGAGGCGATCCTCCGGACGCTCGACCAGATGGATGGGTCGACGGCGCGCGCCGCAGAGCTGCTGGGCGTCTCGGTCCGGAAGATCCAGTACCGGCTGAAGGAGTATTGCTCCGGCCAGTCGGCGCGCCGCCGCTCGGGCGAGACCGAGGCCGCGCATGAGCGTCAGACGGCGCTGATGACCCGAGTAGGCGGCTGGCTGGGCCCCGCCACCGCGCCGTCGGCCGGGAGGCTCAGGTCGCACCGCGGAACGTGGCCGACGAGGGCGCGAAGGGCAACGATGGTCAGCGCCAGCGCTCCCCAGGCCAGCCCGGTCGCCACGCCGAGATCGACGACGCCACGATGCGGCTCGGGGAGGCGCGCCGCGAGCATCCCGATCCCGGCCATCGAAAGTAGCAGCCCCCAGCTGACCAGCATCCGGCGGCGAGTGGCGTACACCAGCCCCATGCTGTAGGCCGGCGCGAGCAGCGCACGGAGCAGGCCCGGGTTCCGGGCGAAGTGCGCGGCTCGGCCAACCACGAGCGGTGCGAAGCGGAGTTGGAGCCCCCGGTAGCCCTGGAAGTACGCCATGAACGCAGCGCTCGCGGCCCCGTATGCCCAGCGACCGCCGGAAGGTGGGCTGGCCGTCATTACGGCGACGGCCACCGGCAGAAGCTTGCTGGCGCCCATGAGCAGGAGGGCGACGTGGCCGAGCACGCCCCAGGCAGCCACGAGGGCGCCCGCGAGCCCCACGCGCCGACGGACGCGCTCGACGCCGTCGTTGGAGCGGGGGCTCGTCGCGGGGCGGGCTCGCGGAGACGGGGCTCGCTCGCGCTCGCTCGGCGGGTCGCGTGGGGAGCCGGGCGGAGTGGTCGCCGAGTCCCGGAGCACGCGACCGTCGACCAGCTCGATGACGCGATCGCACCGATCGGCCAACCGGCGATCGTGCGTGACGATGAGGAACGTCACCCCTGCCGTCCTGTTGAGCTCCCGCAGGCTCTCGAAGACCTCGTTGGACGAGTGGGTGTCGAGGTTTCCCGTGGGCTCGTCAGCGAGGACGAGAGGGGGCGAGAGCGCGAGCGCCCGCGCGATCGCCACCCGCTGCTGCTGGCCGCCGGAGAGCTGCGTCGCCCGGTGGTGCGCGCGATCCGCCAGGCCGAGCTCGTCGAGGAGCGCCGTCCCGCGCGCCACCATCTCGTCCGTGAAGTGTCCCCGAGCCGCCGCCATCGGCAGCATGACGTTCTCGAGGGCGCTGAATGCTGGCAGCAGGTGGTGGGCCTGGAAGACGAAGCCGATGGACCGCCCCCGGTGGCGCGTCAGCGCGGCCTCGTCGAGCCGCCGCGTGTCGCACCCGGCGACCGAGATGGCGCCGAACGATTGGCGGTCGAGCAGGCCGATCAGATTCAGGAGGGTGCTCTTCCCAGAGCCCGACGGCCCGATGAGCGCTGCAAACTCGCCGTGACGCAGCTCGAGATCGACATGGTCGAGCGCGACCGTCCGGACGGAGCCTCCGTAGGCCTTCCCAACTCCCTTCAGGGAGACGACCGCCTCAGCCATTTCGGATGACCACTGCCGGGTCGAGCCGTGCCGCGCGGCGTGCCGGGAGGTAGGCGGCGCAGAGGCCGGTGCAGACGGCGACCAACGCCGCTACGGCGACCTGGCTCGCGTGGAACTGGACCGGGAAGAGCGGCTCGCCCGTCGGGCGGCGGGCCATGTTCGCGAATCCCGCGGCCATGAGGATCCCCAGCAGGCTCCCTCCCAGTGAGCCCGTGATGCCGACGATGGCCCCCTGGATCAAGAAGACGGTCCGGATGCGAGACGCGGTCGTTCCCGTTGCCCTCAGGATCCCGATCTCCCGGGCCTTCTGGACCACCGACACGCCCAGCACGCTGGCGATCGCCATCGCGACGGCGGCGATCACCAGCACCTGAATCAGATAACCGGACATCGCCTGCGAGCGGAGTGCTGCGAGTAGCTGCGAGTTTGTCTTCATCCAGCTGTCGGCGGCGAGCGCGTGGCGCGCGGAGATCCGCGACGCGATGCGATCGGCTTCAAAGGCATCGTCCACCCGGACCTCGATCGTCGTGACGCCGCCGTCGAGATCGAGCAAGGTCTGGCCGGAGCGAAGCGAAACGAGCACCCAGCGCTGATTCACGTCGCGGTTGCCCATGTCGAAGATGGCCCGAACGGTGAAGAGGCCCCCGCGACCGCCGGGGGTAGCGAGCCGGATCTTGTCGCCCGTCCCGATCCCGAGGTCCGACGCGAGCACCGAGCCGATCGCCGCATCGGTCCCGTCCAGGTCGAACTCTCCCTGGGTCACGCGGGGGACGATGTCGATGACCGTGGCGAAGGTCTCCGGGTCCACTCCGCGCAGTGCCACCGCCCTCGTCGCCTCGCCCCGGGAGGCGAAGGCCGAGCCGGCCACGGTGGGAGCCGCGGCGACCACGCCGGGCGCGTGTTCGATCGTTGACAGGACCTGCTGCCAGCCTGGAATCGAACGGACGCGATCCGGAGCCCTCGACACGTGGGCGATCACCGCGGCGCTCGCCGGTCCGGGAAGGACGCTCGCGCTCCGCTCGGGGGCCTTCACCAGCACGTGCGCCTGGGCGGACAGGGTCTGGCGAACGAAGCTGGCCTTCAGGCCGCCCACGAGGGCGGTCACGAACACGAGGATCGCGATCCCGACCGTGGCACCCGCGAGGATCAGCACGGTCTGGGCGCGCCCCTCGCGCAGGTAGCGAAGCGCCACGAACAACTCAAAGGCCACCGGTTCCTCCCGCGTCGGAGGCTGGCCCGGCGCGAACCCGCCTCCCGGGGAGATCTGGCCGGCCGCTGGCAGCACGACGGGTTCGCCTACCGCGAGTCCGCTCAGGATCTCCACCAGATCCTCGCCGCGCGCGCCAACGTCCACCTCTTGACGGACCGCTCGGCCGTTTCGGACCGCCAGGACCCAGGGGCGCCGAGACGCGTCCCGAACCGCGTCCGCGGAGACGACGATGGCGTCCTTGCGCGTAGCCACGTCGATGTTCACGGAGACGGTCATGTCCGGACGAAGGTAGGGCGGTGGACTAGGGAGCTCGAGCCTGACCTCGACGGTGGCCCGTTCGGGATCGACGGACGGGGCAATGTGCGCGACCCTCGCGGCGAAAGACCCGCCCGGAAAGGCGTCCGCCACCGCGGAGGCAGGCTGCCCAACCTGGAGCACGGCGAGGCTGCGCTCGTCTGGTTGAATCGACAACTCCATGGCGCCGTCGAGCGTCAACACGAGCAGCGGTCGCGCGGCCTGCACGACCTCTCCCGGCTCGACATGGCGCTCGATGATGAGCCCGGAGGCGGGCGCAACGATCCGCGCACGCGAAAGCGCCGCCTCCGCCGCTGCCAGCGCGGCCCGGGCCGCCGCCAGCCCCGCCGCCGCGGCCCGCTGGTCCGTGCCCCGCTCCGCGGCGCTTATGGCCTGCGCGCTCGCGCTACGGAACTGGCTTCGAGCCTGAATCCAATTGGGTCCTTGCGCGCTCCAGGTCGGCTGGGCTGAGCCCGCCTGCGTTGCCCAGAGACTCGGCCCGCCGCGCCTCGGTCTCCGCTTCCTCGAGGCGGAGCTCGGCCTGTCGAAGCGCCTCCGACGCGACCTGCGAGCCAATCGTGCGCACCTGCTCCAGCCGAGCAGCCGCCTGTGACACGGCGGCGCGGGCCTGTTCAACCGCCGCGGCCTCCAGTGAGTCGTCGAATTGCACGAGTGGCTGCCCCGACGCAACCCGATCCCCCGATGCGACGAGGACGCGTGTGACCAGGGCGGTCGTGACGCTCGAGAGCGGCACCGTGGCGGGCGCTCGAACCCGACCGCTGGCGACCACACGCTGCACGAGGTTCCCGCGGGTGGGAGCACAGGTCGGCACGAGCGGCGCCCGGTAGGCCTTCACGCCGACCGCGAAGCCCGCCGCGGCTGCGGCTGCGAGCCAGGCCCGACCTCGGCGCGACGACAGGTCAAGCCCGACGCGCGTCGGAAGGCGCGCGATCCGCTTCCACGCGCGGTCCGCGAGAATCATCGAGGCGGACCTGGAGCCTCGAGCCGCCCTTCGGCTCGAGGCCGGACCGGTCCCCTGGGGGCGGCGAGGGCGCCGCTTCCTCCTCTGCCGGGTCCTCGATGGTTCGTAGTCGCATGGCCAATCTCCGTCGCGCGACGCTCGCCGTTGCGGCGACGGCGCGCGGTGGTATCACCGGGCTCGCTCCGCTCTCCGCTCCCCTCTTCGCACGGCGCACATGCAGGGCTCGAGCGCGGCGCGAAGATCGTGAAGGTCGTAGAGGAACGCGTTCTCCATCTGGTGGATGTCGGGCTCGATGCTGCGTGAAGGGCTCAGATCGAAGAGGAGGGCGATGCGCCGACTTCGCTCGATCATCACGGACTCCATGACGTCCTTCGTGATCGTGAGACCGTCCGACTCGAGGGAGGAGGAGACGACGATGTCGGCTTGGACGAGCGCGCGGCGCAGCTCCGACCACGGCTCGACGCGCGCGCCTAGCCGTCGCGCGGCGTCGAGCGAGCGAGGGTCGGTCCGGTCGAGGATCACGACGACCTTGGCGGCGCGGTCACCGACCCGCCGGATGACGTGCTCGGCGACCTCGTTGATGCCGAGAAGGACGATGCTCAGCTCGCGGTGAAACACGATCCGCTTGGCGATACCGAGCATGGCCGCGGTGACTGCGGAGGGATCCTCCCAGACACATCTCATCGTCACGCCTCCCTGCGTCGGCTCACCGCGCGAAGTGAGACCCCACCGCGTCGAAAGCGGACTCGACGTGCTGGAGGGCGACGCGCTCGTGAGTGGGCGCGCTCAGCTCGCACGCGGCGACGAAGCGCTGGGAGATCTCCACCCGGTTTCCCAGGAAGCGAGGGATCATGCCGAGCACGTACTCGCAGCGATCCAGGGCGTCGGGAGCCCAGTCCTTGGCAAAGACCAGGCTTGCGAGCTCGAGGGGTGCCGCGCGCGTGCTGATGCTGATGGCGCGGATGCTCTTCAGCAACCTCGTTCCCTTCTTGAGGATCTCCTGGACGAGGTAGCAGCCGCCCCTGAATCCCCAGAAGGGCGTGACACCGACCGAAAACGTGTGCATCGACGGATGGGAGACAGGGATGAACGCGGAGACCTTCAACTCGTCGGCGACCTTCTCCTCGTAGTCGCTGCCCAGGATGACTGCGGGGACCATGCGGCGCAGCCACTTCTCCACTTCGACGGACTTCGCTCCGCCCATCACAACGCGCGGGGCGACGCCCCTCGCCTTGAGCTGCGCCTCGAGATCCTCGCGCGAGACTTCATCCACGGCGGCGATCAGGAGGGGGGTCATGCCCACCTCCTTCACGAGAAACTCGGTGATTTCCAGGGCCTGGGTCGCCCTCGCGACGACCGCGAAGGTCTGCATCTCGTTCGACATCGAGTCGTGCCAGGCGCTCGTGACGACGTCGGAGAAGGGGACGAAGTGGCGCTCCATCTCCCGAGTGACGACCTCGCGGGCGTCGAAGGCGAGGTGGCGTTCGAGCGCCTCGACGAAGCGGATGGTCGCCTGGAACCCAACCGGGAACGCCTCCACGTACTCGACGCCGAACCGCTCCCGAAGATACCGCGCCGCTTGGAGGCCGTGCGAATACATGACCAGGTTGAGCGCCGCGCTCGGTAGCCGGCAGACGTCTTCGGTGGAGCAGTCCAGCGGAAAGACGGAGTTGACCCGGACGCCGAGCTTGCCGAGGAGTTCCTTGAGCTCCGCAAGGTCGGAGCGCCAGTTGAACGAGTACGGGCCGGGCCCGATCACGTTCACGCTTCGCGGGACCCGCTCCTGGGGCGCCGCGAATCGCTCGACGAGGGACCTGAGCACGGCCCCTTTGCAGGTGTCGTCGTCCTCCTGGAGGGACTTGGAGTTCACGAACACGACGTGGTCCTTCCCCATCCTGCGGACGACACTCTCGATGTCCTCGCCGATCGTGTCACCGATATGCGTGGAGACGATGGGGATGAGGGCGGGAGCGTAGCGCTCCTCAACCATGCGGACGACGGCCTTCAGCCGTTCGACGGACCCGCCGCTCGAGATGAGCTGATCGTCGAGGACGGTGGAGCACGCGTGCATCGCGACGGAGTCGGCTCGCATGATGTTGGTCCAGACGTAGTTCGTGCAGCCGCCTGGCCCGTGGAGGATCGGAACGACGTCCCGCATCCCAAGGAACACCTCCATCGCGCCGTGGAAGCCCGATGGGACGTAGACGTTCTTTCGGTCGACGCTCACGCCAGCCATTGATCCCTCAGCCCCTTGAAGTGTCCGTAAACGGTAGACCCCATGACGCGGGTCGAGTACTGCGCGAGATAGACCATCCCGTCGAAGCCGACCCGGCGACGCAGCACCCAGTAGCCGAAGGTCGCGGGAATCCCGAGCCTGCGCGCCAGCTGCATCTGCGGGAAGCTTCCGAAGACGAGGTCGGGCCGTTCTGCATCGATGAAGCGCAGGTCGTCCGAGACGTTGGCGTCGAATTGGACGGGGCAGGTGAGCCCGGCAGTGTCGAAGTCGACGGCGTGGGATGTGGAAACCGTGGAGACGCGCACCACGTCCGCGCCCAGTTCGCGCAGGGAGAGCGCGAGCGGGATCTCCTCGGTGCTGGAGCCGAAGACGGCGATCCTGCGCCCGGCAAGGAGGGGAAGTAGGCTGGCGATCTTCTTGCGCGCCTCGGCCTCTCGCCCAGTGAGGTAGGCTTGGAACGCAGCGTCGTCCCGGCCGAAGGCTGCCGCGATCGCGGTGAAGAACCTCCGGGTCGCGGAGAAGCCCGTTGGGATCGGAGCCTCGATGCGGGCCAGCCCGAATCGGTCCTGCAGCACTGCGAGCGTCCGAGCGCAGTTGTGGGTGACCGCCACGTTGAAAGCGGCCGCTGGGAGCCGCTCGAACTCGGCGAGATCGATGATGGGGCACGGTCGCGTTCAGATCGACGCCAACCCGGCGAAGCGTGTTCTTGATTTCCGACTGTTCGGAGGTCCGCAGGAAGCCCACGAGGTTCACCGTGCTGGGTGACGACCTGCACTCCCGCATGGGGACGCTCGCGCAAAGCGCTGCCAGCGTCGTGTCCTCGCCCTCGCGGTAATTCGGACACTTGAGGCACTCCGTCCTCGAAGCGATGACCCGTACACCGTGAGTCTCGCCGAGTCGCTTCGCGAGCGCTTCGAGCGGGATACCGATGATCCTCCGGGAGGCAGGTCGACACGAGGACGATCAGCTTCGGCCGCTTGCCCTCGATCGTCTGCTCGACGACCGCCTCGACCTTCTTGCGGACGTCCCCGAGGATCACGTCCTGGTCGTCGAGCACTACGGAGACGACGTCGTCGGTCCCGATGATCTCGAAGCGGTGAAACATCATGGAGTATGCGCAGGTCTTCGCGCAGACGTAGATGGGGACGCAGCCCTCGATCCGGCCGAGCACCGAGTCGGCGCCCATGGTCGGGCAGATGACGCTGGGCTCGAAGACGGCGGGCGAATGATCTCGCAGGGCGCTCATGCCGCGTCCCTCCCGAGAATTCGGACCCTCAGATCGTCGAGCTCCCGGTCTCCGAGCGGAGTCGGAACGACGAGCCGCGGCTCGTGCCACATCCTTCGCGCGATCTCCCGGATGGCTGCGGTCGGCTGGGAATCGGGGTGCTTCTTCACGATCGGGATCCCCTCCAGGCCGCACTGGACGAAGAGCGGGGACCGCTCGATGACTGCGATCACCTCCGAGCCGACGGCCCGTGCGAACTGCTGCACGAACTCGGGGTCGCCCTTGACGGCGTTGCAGATGATCCCGCCGAGCTTCACGCGGCTGTCGTACTCGGCGTGAATCCAGCGGATGGCCTCCACGAGCCGGTTGGCGGCGTAGATCGTCATGAAGTCGCCGTCCGACACGATGTAGACCTCGCTAGCACCCGTCTCGTTGCCCAGGTCGAGGCTCCACATTGGGAGCGTGAGGCCGCCGCAGACGATGTCGCCCAGGACGTCCATTACGACGACGTCGGGGTCCGCTTCCTTCAGGATCTTCTTGATGGATCCGATGGCCCGGACGATTCCCCGGCCGGCGCAGCCCCTCCCGGAACGCGGTCCGCCGACCTCCATGCACTGGATCCCGAACTTCTCCCCCAGGACGTCGGGGCTCGCGTCGAGCTGTTCGGTGCGGAACTCCTGCTCACCGAGCTTCGAGAGGATGGGCGTCACCCAACGCCCCAGGATCGAAAAGGTCGAGTCCGCCTTCGGGTCGCACCCGAGTTGCATGACGCGCAGGCCCGACTCGGCGAGGCAGACCGAGGTATTGCTTGAGATCGTGCTCTTTCCGATCCCGCCCTTTCCGTAGACACAGATGGTGCGCACGTATCTCCCCCCCCCTTCGCGGCAAACCGCGATCCTTCGTTGCTCGATGCGTGGTGCCGCCTCGGCGGACCCCGGGCTCTCCAGAAGAAGTCCGCTGGTAGGCCGACCGCCGGGCAGCACGCATCGTGCTAGGACTCCGAGCAAACTCACCTAGCGTGTATAGGACTCACGGGAGGGTGTCAACGGTTCCCGGGCGCCTTCCGTCCGGCGGGGAAGCTCGGCCAGTCCCTGGACGTGGAACGGCCCCGGTCACGGCCCATCAAGGGCGCGACCGGGGCCGAAGGCCCGCTCGGCGGCGGCGCTACTTCTCCGAATACACGTGCACCGACTCCTCGGAGGTCGGGAGCATTCCAATGCCGACGTAGGTGAAGATCACCACGACGAACCCGATGATGATCAGCCATGCTGCGGCATCGCCACGCCAACCCTTCACCTTCCTGAGATGCAGGTACGCGCCGAAAACGAGCCAGGTCACCAGCGACCAGGTTTCCTTTGGGTCCCACATCCAGAAATCGCCCCACGCCTCCTTCGCCCATACCGAGCCGATGAGCAGGCCGAAGGTGAGCAGGACGAATCCGAAGCGGATCGCGTCGTAGGAGATCCGCTCGAGGTTCAGCTCCTCCCCGGAGAGGACCGTTCCGGCCTTTATCGTGAGGAGCGGGCGAATGAAGGCGAAGTGGCGAGACAGGAGTTGGACGACCGAGATGACGGCTGCCATTGCGACGGCGGCGTACCCCACGAAGTAGACCCAGACGTGCGGCACGAACCAGCCCGACTGCAGGGCGGCCGGAAGCTTCTGAATCTCGGCGTCCCACTTCGAGAGGGCGAAGGCGATGCTGATGAACGCGAGCAGCGCCGCGGGGAGGCCGAAGATGCGGGTCCTGTAGAGCCTCTCGAGCACGAGGTACAGGGCGCCGACGCAGAACGCCAGGAAGACCGCTGACTCGAAGAGCGACTTGAACGGGGCGCGGCTCGCCTCCATCCAGCGCCCGATGATCACGGAAAGGTTCAGCGCCACGGCGGCGGCCATGAGCCCCGTGGCGACCCGGCCGATGCCAAGCCGGGTGGACTTCCAGGCGCTGGCGTAGAAGGCGAGCGCAGCGGCATAGAGAAGCCCCGTCGCCGCAAAGAATGGGTGTTCGGTCACGATGTACTGGAGCATTGGCGGGCCTCTAGGCGACGTAGGTCGGCGCTTCCCGCGTCTTCTTGCGGGGGTCCTGGTGCAGGAAGGGCTTCACGTAGAAGACGAAGAAGACTCCGAAGGAGAGGAGCCCGAACCCGACGAACACCCAGAAAACGCCGGGGTCGTAGACCGCCTCGAGCCCGGAGTAGTTGGGGTTCTTTGGATCGTAGTTGACTTGATAGAGCGTCCAGTTCGCTACCGGAAGCGCGTCGTTCACGCTGATCACCGCGTGCTTCGTCTCGCCCGGCCGGGAGACCGTCACGGTCGAGAGGTAGGATTTCACTTCCTCCTGCCGCTTCTCGAAGACGAGGGCCCCGCGCCGCTGGAGCATCACCGCCTGCGGCCGCTGGGCGAGGAGGAGCTTCTCCTGCTTCCTCGCCCCCTCCTGGACGACGAGCTGAACTGCCGGGTTTCGCCACTCCTTCGACGCGGTTCCGGGTGCGAACTTCCGCTCCGCGGCCGGGAGGAGCGGGCCGAACTTGACGAGCCCTCCAAGGATGGAAAGCCCGTCGGTGAGCTCCATCGCGCTCTCGCCGTCCTCGCGGTGGACGTGCACGTCCCTCTTCGACGCGGAGACGAGGACCGACGTGGCGACCCCCTCGATCGGGGCCGGACGCCCCTCCTCGAAGACGACCGCAACCAGGCCGTTCGGCGCCAGGATGGGCTCGTCGCCCGGGGTGAGCCACATGGTGCGGCCACCCACGGAGACTTGAAGCGCCGGGGCGGCGGGGACGGCGGGGGCGGCGGGGACGGCGGTCGCCACCTGCGCGTAGTCGGGGAAGATCGCCATGAGCTGGAAGGAATCGCCCCCCGGCAGCAGGTGGCGCTTGGTATCGGGCTCGAAGCTCGTCTTGAGGCGCCACTGCTCGGCGGCCTGGCCCTCCTCGTCACCGACGTTCTTCAGCTCGTAGTATCCGATCCGGAACTCGGACTCATAGTTGACCAGGTCGAACTTGTCGAGCTTCAGCTCGAAGCCGAGCGGGTTTACGGCGCCGGTCGGGGCGCCGCCGCGCGTGACGCGCACGTGCGTCGCCACGTCGCCGCCGGCCAGCAGGTCGATCCGTCCGCGGATCGAGAGGGCGGAGGATGCAGCCGCACCGGCAAGTGAGACGAGTAGGCCGAGGTGGACGAAGAAAAAGCCGATCCCCCTCTTCCGGATGGGCCAGCGCAGCGCGGCCCCGAAGAGGATCGCAACCCAGAAGAGCGCCATGAGGAGCGCGAACGGGAGGCCGTGGAAGATGTCGTCGAACCGTAGCGCCAGGATGAGCGGGGCGACGGCACCATAGCGGGCGCGATAGATTTCCGGCGGCTTCCCCTGGAGGATGAGTGTCCCGAGAATGGACAGGATCGCCAAGGCGACCAGAAGCGTGGCCGTGAAGCGGAACGCCCCCATCGTCTCGCGGATGCGCTTCCCCACGAACGCTGCCACCACGAAGGTGACCGCCATCGCGATCACCGTGGCGACGATCAGGTTCATCGGCCCCGGCGGCACGAAGGCGCCGGCCACCACGCCGGCGAGAAGGGCCGCCGTGACGAGAAGCGTCGTGTGGCGGCACTCGATTGCCGCATGAGGTCCTGCGCGTCCGCTTCGTGGCGCAGCGGGGGTCACGTCGTTCGGGCTCACTTGAGTTCCTCCGTCATGCGTTCGCTCCCTTCGCTCCGGCCGACCGGGGGGAGTCGACGCTCCGTCCGGAATTTGTTGGCGGACCGCAACCGGAGAGGTTTAACGAATCTGAAGCTTGCCTCCGCCCAGGCGACAAAAAGGCGGCGCAGCATCGCACGGAGGGTGCGGGTAAGGGAAGGATGCAATTCACCTCTGCAGCTCGTCCGAGGTCCGCAGGATCTCGGGCCGAGACTCGAGCGCCGGGTGGAGGGCGGAGGGCGGGCGGTGAGGTTCTCAGCTCGGCTCTGGCGTCGTCGAGCGCAGCCCCGAGCCATTGCATCACGTCCCGCGCCTTGAGCTCGTCGCCCTCCCGAGCAGCGTGTTCACGTCCTGCGGATCGAGTCCGCGAGTGAGCGCGAAGAGCCGCTCCCTCGGAGACTCGCCCAGCACGAGGTCCGCCATCGTGACCTCGAGCGCCTTAGCCACCCGCTCGATCACGCGGACGTTGGGGACGACGAGCCCGCGCTCCATCTCGGAGACGTACCCGCGCGAGCCCCGTCTCCTCGACGAACGCGCCTGCGCCCTGGTGGACCCTGAATGTAACCGCCGGTGAACCGCCGCGTACACCGTGATCGGCACCTGCATGCTGGCCGGCATCGATCCGCTCGCGTACCTCACCGATGTCTTCGCGCGTCTGGTACCCGAGCCTCCCCTCGCACCCGGGCCCTCGAGCACGCGCACGCAGGATGCGAGTTGCTCTTCATGCCCTGGACGAACGTTCGCCGCGACCTCGGCGATCCCTGCCGCCGTAACGCATTTGTAACGGCGACTGGCACCACCTGACGAATTCGCGGTACGCGTTGAAGTGGTGCTCGCGAGCCCTCGTGCTGGCGCTTTCGTTTGCCAGGTGGCGGCGGCGGGACTGGGTGCGTCCCCGCGCCCCGGAGCTACCGGCGCCAGTCTGAGCTGTGGCTTCGCAGCCGTTGGAGCAGCTCTGCCGCGCCCGGATGATCCTCCGACCCGCGCCGGCGGACGAGCCGGTACTCGACGGGAGCCAGTTCCGGAACGGGCCGCCCCGCAAGCGTCGGTGGAATCCTGGTGCAGCCGTTGACGATGGCGAGACCGAGGCCCAACTCGACGAAGTGGACCATCAGCTCCCATCCGCTGGCCTCGACCCCCACCGTCAATTCGACGCCAACTCGCCGGAGCGCCTCGTCGAGCGCGATCCGATGCGGCCGATTGGGGTGGGGCACGACGAGTTGCTGCCCGCTGAGGTCCGCGAGCCGGATGCGCCTCTTCCTGGCGAGCGCGTGGTTCCGGGGCATCACCAGCAGCATCTCGACCTGGGTCAACGCCTCTACGATCAGCCCGTCTGATGCTGCCGGCGCGACCGCTACGGCAAGGTGCGCCTCGCCCGTCCGCACGGCTTCGACCGCCCCAGTGCCGTCGCGGGTGAGCAGCCGGAGGGGGGTAGTGCCCCTGCGACGGTACTCGCGAATCGCCGGGCCAAGCAGGTAGAGGAACGCGCCTTCCCCCGCTGCCAGGACGGCAGGGCGCGTCGCCGCGGTGCCGCGAAGCTCGTCGAGCAAGGTCGCCGTCCGAATCCGCCGTCTCCCGGCCGAACCGGGCAAGCTCCGCGCCGGCCTGCGTGAGCTCGATGCGGCGGCCGACGCGCCGATAGAGCGGGACTCCGACCGCCTCCCCGAGCTTGCGGACCTGCATGTGTACCGCCGGCTGCGAGAGGTGAAGCGACTCGGCAGCGCGGGTGAAGTTGAGCGAGTCGGCGAAGGCCACGAACGCGGGCAGTAAATCGAGGTCCATAACCGTACATGATAGCTGCTCACGCCATACAAGTTCTGCGTGAGACATGGCAGCGGCATGCTCTGTCCATGAACACGCTGACCTCCCTGCTCTCGAACGCGTCCTTCCGCGAGGACTTCGCCCTCCTGGAAGGCGTTCCCCTCGAATCCGGCACGCCACACCTCACCGAATGCGCGAGCCCACTCCGAGGCGGTCGCCCGCCGAGCCCGGAATTTGGCCGCACTCAACGGCTGTCCGCCCGGCGATGCTGACCTTCTCGAGGCCGCAGGCCTCCTGCACGACATTGGAAAGATCGACGGGACGACCAGCGCGTCGGCCTCAGTCGATCGGCTTGCCCGCTACGGCGCGCTCGACCCACGGCTCATCGACCTCGTCCGGTACCACGACGTCAACCTGCCGTGGTTCCTCTCGACTTCCCGAGGACGCGGAGACCCGCCCAGCGAGAAGGCGTGGCGGAGGCTCCTGGCCAGGGTCGACCCGCGCCTGCTGGCCTTGCTCATGGTCGCGGACCGCGTGGACTGCCCCGGCGGCTGGAGAGCTAACGAGCCGTTGACCTGGTTCCTGGAGCAGTTGCGGGGACGCGAGTCGCTGCCGACTTCCATCGTGTTCGACCTCTCCGAGGAGGGCCCCCGATGATCCCCGCGCTCGGCATCGACATCGGGAGGGTCATCATCTCCGCGGGCTCTGGGAGGGGCGACACCTCGTTCCTGGACGGGGATCTCACTGCGGCCCTCGGGACGCCGCCGGCTCGCGATGCGCTTCCGACGATTCGCGACCTCGTTGTCACCTTCGGCGGGCGTGTCTGGCTCGTCTCGAAGGCCGGCCCTCGGGTCCAGGATCGAACCCGTCGGTGGCTGGACCACCACCGCTTCTGGGAGATGACCCGCATGGACCGCGCGAACCTCCGGTTTTGCAGGCAGCGCAACGAGAAGGCCGAGATCGCGAGGGAGCTCGGGCTCACCCACTTCGTCGACGACCGCCCTGACGTGCTCGCTGCCATGCTGGGGGTGGTCCGCTTCCGATTCCTTTTCGGACCCCAGCGAGCGCCTGCCCCTCAACACACGCAGGTTCTGGACTGGCAGGCTGTAGCGGTGGCGATCCGCGGGTCGCTCACTGCGGAAACCTCAGGAAAAGCGGCGGCACCCACTCTGTGAGCCAGACGCCGTTCTCGCTTCGATGGAACGTGAAGGCCGCCGCGGCCATGCCGGCCGCGTCGACTTCCAGAATGATCGGGGAGCCCCGTCGCGCGCCCACCCGGCGCGCGGTCTCCCGATCCGGCGAGAGGTGGACATGCGTCCTGGACCGGGGGCGCAGTCCATCGCGGCGGATCGAGTCGAGGTTCCTCGCGACGGTTCCGTGAAAGAGCGTCGCGGGGGGAACCGCGTTCGGCAGGGCCAGATCGATCCGGACCGAGTGGCCCTGGTTGGCGCGGATGCGGTCTCCGACGACCGCGAAGCGCTGCTTGTCGCTTGACCGTACGATCTCGAGGAGCTCCTCGCGCGTCAGGGAGACGCCGTGCGCCGCGCACCCCGCGAGGAGCACGTCGATGTCGACCCAGCCGTTTCCGTCGAGCAGGACATCGGCCGTCTCTGGCTTGTGCCGCAGCACGAGGCTTAGGAACTTGTTCAGGTGGATGGTCCTGCTCCGGTCCGCCACGGAGGCCATGTTACCGGAGCGCGCGGGGCTCGGTGGCGTGGTAGGAGGGCCGTGGACCGCAGGTCCCGGACCGCGCGCACCAGCATCCAGCGCACCACCGGCTGCAGTATCGAGAAGGCCGCGAATGCGGTCCTGTGGGAGCGCGACGGGACGTCGTCGATCTCTACGTCTCCCTCCGCACCCACGAGGGCGGCAGCGACGACACCGTCTACACGGAACTCGTCGTCCTCCGGAAGGCGAGTGGTGACTACGTCGTGGGCAGTTCAGTCCTCCAAGTCTAGGGAAGAACGTTCGCTCGCCCGACCGCCGACAGTTCCTCCCAGTCGCTAGTGAGCTGCCCAAGGTCGAGCGAGTCGATGGGGGGCTGTTCGACCGAATAGAGGCGCTCGGCCGGGATGTTCCAGTAGTAGTCCGAGGCGAGCTCGATCGGGCCCTGTCCTGAGGCCTTCATCTCGTCGAAGATCGAGTTCGCGATGCGGCGCAACTCGGAGACGGTGACTTTCATGGCGCTGACGCGACCTCCTCGATCCACCTCTCGACCTCGCCCCAAACCATCGTCAGCGGGCCGTTGTGCCCGGCCTTCTCGACGATCCTGAGCGTCTTGGGGCCCGCCAGCGCCTCGTAGACGCGCTTCGAGTGCTCGGCCGACGTCTCGATGTCGTCGGCACCGTGGATGAGCAGGACCGGCACCTTGATCCTGCTCGCAGCGCGGACGGGGCTGGCGTCGGCAACCCGGAACCCAGCCTGCGCCTCGACCAACGAAAAGGCCCCCCGGATCTGCGAGTCCCTCATCGTGATGGGCGCGCGGTCGCGCGCGATGCTCCCGAGGTCGGAGAAGGTCGACGCGGCGACGACCGCGATGACGCGCGCATCGTCGGCCGCCGCCTGGAGCGCGACTGCGGCGCCGAGTGATCCGCCGACTAAGATGGCGCGGCGGACATTGAGCTGGTCGAGCACCCGCTGGAGGTCCTGCTTCTCGAGCACGCCGTAGGTGCAGGCGTTCCCCGTGGAGTCTCCGTGGGCCCGGCCGTCGTAGGCGAGCACGTCGAAGCCCTTCGGGACGAGCCTCTCGGCGATCCAGTTCCCCGACTCCCGGTTGTCCGCGGAGCCGTGCAGATACACGACGGTGATCCCGCGTGCGGTGCCGCTCGCCGGGAAGAACCAGCCCTTGAGCGTGACGTCGCCCCTCTCGACCGTCACGTCCCTGTGAGACAGGGCGGGCGGCGGTCCGACTGGGCGCCGCGCCGGGTGCAGGATGGCCCCCGCGCCCCACGATGGCGGGAAGCCTACAGCCACGACGGCGACGAGGAGCACAACCGCAAGGATGCCGAGGGCAGCACCGAGTCGGCAGAGCCACTTCATTCGGTTCCCCCGCCCCGCTTCGTGGCGAAGCGCATGTCCGCAAGTCTACACTCGCCGTCGCGGGCGTCGGGACCTGGCGAGCCCTAGACCCACTTCCGAACCCGCCGACTCGGCAGCACAACGCGGGCGCCGCCCGTGCTCATGACCGCGGCCTGGGCGTTTCCACCCCGGCTCCCTCGGCGGACTCTCTGCTATGAAGGGGGAGCGCGGACGGTGCGCACGCGCTCCGGGGGACCACTTGCGCTTTGTCGTCCTGTTGTCGCTGCTCTCGATCGCAGCCTTCGGAGCCTCCTGCTCGCCGGCACCGACGAACCTCCGCCTCGCGAGTGGGAAGCTCACCGGAACCGTGACGCTCGCCGGGCTCGACCCGCAACCGCCGCTCACGGTGACGGTCTCGGGACCCGTTACCGCGGCGACCACGACGACAGCATCGGGCGCGTACGCGTTTGCCGCCCTTCCCGTCGGGGACTACGAGGTGACCGTCACGGAGCCGTACACGATCGAGGGCTCCGCCTCGGTGACGGCGCGCGTCACGATGGGAGCGTCGTCGGCGCGCCCCCTCCAGCTCACCCCCTACGGCACTGTCGGGGGGAGGGTGAGGCTCGCCGGGCTCGAGCCCCAACCCCCGCTCTCGGTCACGCTCTCAGGTCCCGTCGTCATCACGACCGTCACCGGTCCATCAGGCGAATACGCGTCTGGCGCGCTCCCGGTCGGCGACTACGGCCTCACCGTCGCGGAGCCGAGCACGGTCGAGGGGGCGGCGACCGCGACCGTCCACGTGAGCATGGGCCCGATCTCCGCGCCGGATCTTCAGCTCACGCCCGTCGGAACGATTCTCCGGTGCAGTGGTCCTCGCCGGCCTGGCGCCGCACGCGGGCCTCGCCGTTTCGTACGCGGGCCCGACCTCCGGCGCGGGAATCACCGATGACGCGGGCATGTACCGGTTCGGCCCGCTGCACGTCGGCGCCTACGTCGTCACGGTGATCGAGCCCGACTCGCTCGAGGGCTCGGCATCTACGACGGTGGACGTGGGCCTCGGCGCGACCACCGCACCGGACCTGCAATTGGTCCCGACCGGACGTGTCAGCGGGAAGGTCGCCCTCACGCGGACACCGCCGCGCGCAGGGCTGCCGGTCACGCTGCGGATATCGCTCGCGGGAGACGCCGCCCTGGCGTGGACCGACTCGGATGGTGCGTACGGCCTCGGTCCGGTCGTCCTCGGCGACTATTCAGTCTCCGCATCCGTCCCCTCCACGGCCGAGGTGACCCTCTCGGCGCCGGTCCACTTGGCGTTCGGGATGAACACCGCGCCGGACCTGCTGTTCACAGCCGTCGGCGGCTTCGCGGGGACAGTGACGCTCGCCGGGGGAGGCGGCGCCGCGGGCGCGGCGGTCTGGGCGCAGGAAACGAACCGTGCGGTCCTGACGGACGGCGCTGGCGCGTTTGCAATTCCGGGACTGCCGGTCGGAGCGTACACGCTGTCCGCGTCGCGCGCGGGATCGCAGACGTCGGCCACGCTCCTCGACGTCTCATACTCCACGACAACCACGACCTCGTTCGTGCTCTCGCCGAGTGACCTCGGACAGCCCGGAACGAGGAGGCTCTCCGGATTCGCGAGCGTGCTCGGCCTCGGTCGCCGCGACGGCATCACCGTCAGCGTGGACGCGACGTCGCTCTCCACGGTGACCGCCGCGGACGGCTCGTGGACCATCGCCGGAATTCCTGACGGCATCTGGTCGGTCACCCTCACCGACGGCGTCCGGGTCGAGCATGTCCCGGCAGTCCTCGCCTTGCCGGGCAGCGAAGGGTTCCTGCTCGATGGCGTGCTCTATCCGATCGGAGAGATCGAGCTCCAGAACGCACCGCGGCTGACGACCCGGACCAAGCCGCCGCGCCAGCTCACGACGGACGGTCACCTCCTCGTCCTCGACGGCACCGACCTGCTTTCCGCGCCGCTCGGGGGCGGCCCCGTCCTTCGGATCGCGACGGACGTGCAGCGGTTCCAGCTCCCCTCCGCACCGACCGGGTCGCACAGCTGGGTCGCCGTGTTCGAGAACGACGGAACGGTCTCGGCAGTACGGGCTTCGGGAGGTCCGGCGATCGCCATCGCAAACCTCACGCTCGTGGAGTTCGATCCGACCGGTGAAGTGCTCCTCGGGCGAGGACAGGACGGGCGGCTCTGGTACGCCGCGCTCGAGCGCGGCGACGTCCGGCCGGTGGCGCAAGGCTGGACGCGGGGCGGTGCATTGCCCGATTACTTCAGGTTCACCGACCCGACCACGGGCGACGAGGGAACGGTCGAGTATGCGACCGGGAACGTCTTGATGTGGGGCGCCCGCTGGATCTGCGACGTGAGGGCGGCCGCCGGCGGACACGTCGTCGTGAAGGAGGACGGCTCCGGACCATGCTACGGGCGCGTGCTCGTCGGCGTGCCTGGCGCGATGCTGACCACGGTCGCACCCGCGTCCGACGCCCTATTCAACCTGGGTCACTCCGTGTCGCCAGACGGGCGGTTCGTGGCCGTGAACTCCTTCGACCTGACCACGGGAAAGGGAGGGCTCAATCTCGCCTCCACCACGGACGGAACCGTGCTTTGGTCCGATCCCGACGCGATGTTCCTGGCTTGGTCGCCCGACTCGGCGCATTTCACGTGGAGACACTATAGGGGGTCCGGCGACCTCAACCTCGCGACCTCGGCGGATGGCACCTCCCGGCCGCTCAGCAGCTACGGCTTGGGAGTTTCGCGCAACGGCGGCCTCTTCTCGCCCAACGGCGCCTACATCGCATTCAGGAATGAGACGGGCGCGACCGTCGTCTCGACGACGGGAGACGCCTCGCAGGTGGCGGTGGTCCCGGGGCCGACCGAGCCGTTCGCCTTCTCGCCCGACTCCCGATTCCTCGTGACCCGCGGCGCATCGATCCAGATCACGTCCCTCGCGGACGGAGGGGTGAGCTTCGTCACCTCCATCAGCTCGTCCATTCCCGGCGGCGCCCTCGAGCTCTCTCCCGACGGGCAGGCCCTCCTGTTCCTCTCGGACGACGGCCTCTTCTCCGTACCGATCTCCGGGGCGCCAGTCACGCGCCTCGTCGCGCCGGGCACCCACGTCGGCGAATCGTCCTTCCTCGCGCCGACCAACGCGGTGCTGTTCGAGTCGAACGACGGTTTCCACGTCGTGCCCATCGACGGCGGAACGGTCCAGGACCTCGGCACCTATGGCCCATACAGCTACTCCGACCCGAGCACGGCCGCCGACGGCCTCTCCATTGCCCACCTGGACGGGAACGGAGTGCTTCGCTCGGCAGCGCTGCCCACGGGCGCTCCCGGGACCGTCGACTCGGGCGTGTCGTCGTACCAGCGCTGCGACAGCGGGCTCGTCATCCGGCACGTCGATGGGTCCCTCTCGGTCGCGCCGCCCACGGGAACCGCCACGCCGGTCGGAACCGGCGTCACCTCCTGGTCGATCGCGCCAGGCGGATGGGTGCTGTTCACCGATGACGCGAAGCGCCTGTTCTCCGCCGTCGTGCCGACGGGCGTGACATCGCTACTCGCGACGGACCTACCGACTTCCATCTCGTTTGCCGGAGCAATCCGGGGACAGCGAGTCGCCTTCGAATCCGGTGGCGTCCTGCAGTCGACCGCGGTCGGCGGAGGCCCGCCTTCGCCGCACGTTCGGATGGAGCCGGCGCCGGCGCTGTGGTTCCCATGGAGCTGGCTCGACGACCGACACGGCGTCGCCATCCGCACGAATGCGGCTCCGCCATACCGATTTCAGAACGGGCTGTACCTCGTGACTGTTCCCTAGGTCGGTCCAGCGCGTCCGGCACGATTCATGTCGTCGCAGGCGAAATTCCACGATCCGGGCAGTACCGTCTATGCGTTCATGGACGAGATCCTGGTCGTGTGCCCAACGTGCGGCGACCGCGCTCGAATCGTCTCACTGGACGACGCTGGCGCCCTTGCGACCCGCCGCCTTGTTTGCTCTAGGTGCGGGTACACGAACGACTGGGCCAAACGCGTGATTTCGTTCGAGTGGCATGTCGAGCCGCGAGACAGCTACTTCGGCCTCCCCCTGTGGCTGCAGGCCCCCTGCGCCGGCGACACGCTGTGGGCGTACAACCGGCGTCACTTGGACTTCCTCGAGGCCTTCGTCGGCGCGAAGCACCGCGAGCGGAAGCGCAACGAGAACTATGGGTGGCAGAACAGCAGCCTTGCGAGTCGCCTGCCGCAGTGGATTCAGTCGGCCAAGAACCGAGCAGCGATTCTCAAAGCGATCAGGAAGTTGAGGGAGAAGCTCTAGCGCCTCCGGATCGCCAGCACCTCTCGGTGAGCGAGTCGATCGAGACGAAGAGCACATCACGAAGGTCGTCGCCCGATACCGCGCGCGCTGGGTCGTAGAGGAGTACTTGAAGGAGGTGAAGACCGGCTGCGCCTACGAGTCCGCCAGCCCACCGCCGCCGCCGCCCCGAAAAACAGTGAAGCCCCGCGGACTTTTCAGTCTGCGGGGCTTCGGATGTCGGACGAGTTGAAAGTGCCTGGACCCGGAATCGAACCAGGGACACGGGGATTTTCAGTCCCCTGCTCTACCAGCTGAGCTATCCAGGCGTGCTGTCCCTCGGCCCTGTAGGGGCGCCGCGGGACGGCAGTTTTACGATCGCCGGCCGAGGAACGCAAATCGGAAAAGGCCCTGCCCGGACCGGCTTCTTCGCCCGTCCGCGCCCGAGCGGCGATCCGACGGAAAACAGCGCGCCGTCGACCCGACCGCTACCGCCGCGCCCGGTGCAGCGGCGGATCGGTGGCGGGGGTCGCCGCTGCAACCTTGGCGCGGTAGAGGCTCGAGTGGTCCGGGAGGCTCCGCGAGGCCATCGCGTCCGCGTGCTCCTCCTGCGAGGCGCAGGCGATCGCGGCGACGCTCTCGTGCCGATCCTTCATCTCGCGCCACAGCCGGACCCGGGCCTGGTTCGCGAGGAGCCGGTCCTCGAGACGGTCGAACGTCGCCTCGAGGTTCCTCCGCTCGGCCGCGACGCGCGCGAGCCGGACCTCTGCATCTCGAGGAGCGCCGCACGCCGCGGCGACGAGCAGCAGGAGGACGAACAGCTGTCTCACTCGGGGCCCTCCCGCGACGGGTGGCGTGCTGCGCAGCGGGAGGAATGTGGGCACCGGCCCGCGGCGGCGCCATGTCTCTTCGCGGAGGCTTCCCACCCCACCTGGGAGTGGCGCGCAGCTGCGGCACGATGCTGCGCTACACCTTCGGGATCGCCTTCAGGACCGCCTTGCCGTCCTTCACCTCGACCTTGAACTCGACCGACTTCGCCTTGAAGCGGGTCATGAGCTCCGGGATCTGCTTCGAGACGGTGTTCGCGACGGCGTCGTAGGAGAGCCGCGAGACGTCCTCGTTGCAGCTCTTCTTCGCCGCGACGTACGAGGTGTAGAGCGCGCGCAGCTGCGCCTCGCTCATGCTGCCCGGCGCGCGCGGCGGAGCAGCGGGCCCGGCGCGGGCGGCCGCGGAGCGGCGGCAGCCGGCTTCACGGTAGGTGACGGCGCCGCGGGACGCTGCGCGGCCGGCGTCGGCGCGGCGCGGGTGCGGCGGCGGCCTTCGCGGCGGCGGCGGCGCGGCGGCCTCGTCCTTGTGCGCCCGGAGCCGCGCCTTGAAGAGGTCGCGGTGGTAGGTGCCCTCCTCCTTCTCCTTCGCGCTGCGGAGCCACATCCGCTCGTAGGAGAGGTAGCGCGCGTGGAGCGTCTGGACGCGGAACTTGAGGCCGGTGTTCCGGGTGAACGCCTCCTTCATGCGAAGGACGCGCTTGCGCAGCTCCTCGCGACGCCGCACCGGCTCCTTGCGCTCGACCCCGAGGAAGTACTGTTCGTACTTCGCCTTCAGCTCCTCGAGCTCCTCCTCGACCTCGTGCGCCTCCGTCGCGAGCTCGTCCTTCTCGCGCCGCGACCTCGCGATCGCGTCCTCCGAGGCGGGCGGCTGCTGCGGTCCGCCGGGCTTCAGCGGGTTTCGGGGCGGGGGGGCCGGCACGGTCAGGAGTGTATCGGCGGGCCGGTCCCGCGATCAACGTTCAGCACCGCGGCGGGGGCGGCCGCGCTCCGCCGCGTGCGCGCCTTCGCCCAGATCGCGGCGCCGACGGCGAAGATCGCGATCGAGGTCCACTGCCCGACCCCGAGCCCGCGGATGACGCCGCGCTCGACGTCGGCGCGGAAGAACTCGACCGTGGTGCGCAGGACGGCGTAGGCGAGGAGCCAGGTGGCGAGCACCTGTCCGTGGAAGGCCTTCCGCGGACGGACGACCAGCACGAGCAGGAGGAAGAGGCCGAGCTCGCCGAAGGACTCGTAGAGCTGCACCGGGTGGAGCGGCAGCGTCGCGGCCCGGTCCGGGGAGAGGAACTCCGCCGGGTTGGGGCGGCTCGCCAGGGTCTGGTAGGCGAGCGACTCGGGCGGGAACCGCGCGCCCCAGGGCAGGTGGCCGTGCGCGACGCCGCCCCAGCAGCAGCCGGCGGCGAAGCAGCCGAGCCGCCCGAGGAAGTGGCCGAACGCGACCGACGGGATGAGCGTGTCGGCGTGGGCGAGGAAGGGCATGCCCGCCCGGCGCATGTACCACCACGCGGTGAGCGCCGCGCCGATGAACCCGCCGTAGAAGACGAGCCCGCCTTCCCAGAAGGCGAGGACGCGCGGGATCCGGCCGAACGAGGTGGTCGCGAGCGCGTGCGCCCCGAAGTAGTCGTCCCAGTTGACGAGGATGAAGTAGACGCGGCTGCCGACGAGCGCGGCGACGAGCACCCAGAAGGCGAGGTCGGCGATCCGCTCCGGGTCCTGCCCGCGGCGGCGCCCCTCGCGCTGCGCGAGCCAGATCCCGACGAGGAACGCCGAGGCGATGAGGAGGCCGTAGGTGTGGAGCGGCAGCCGGATCTCGCCGTCGAGGATCCCCGCCTTCCAGAGCGCGAGCGCGACGGCGGCGAGCACCGCGATGGTGGTCAGGTCGCCCTTCAGCGCCTCGGACGAGGCTCGTCTTCTCGCCCGCGCGCCGCGCCCGTCGCAGGTAAGCGACCGAGCGCAGCACCGCGACGAGGACCACGCCGACGACCGCCGCGAGCTTGCCGAGCCCCGCCGGGATCACGATGTGGAACAGGACCGGGAGCATGGGTGCCTCGCCGCGGCGCTAGGCCGCGCCTTCCTTGCGCTCGGGCAGGGCGACCGTGCCCTCGGCTGGCCCCGGGTGGACGATGAGCATCGCGACCCCGATGACGATGAGCGAGTCCGCCACGTTGAAGGTCGGCCAGCGCAGGTCCGGGCGGTTCCACCAGTACCACTCGACGAAGTCGATGACGTACCGGCGCGCCAGGCGGTCGATGAAGTTCCCGACCGCGCCGGCGAGCACGAAGGCGAGCGCCACCTGGAGGAAGCGCTGGTCGTCCCGGAGCCGCCGGTAGTAGCGGATGATGAAGGCCACCGCGCCGATCGAGACGAGGGTGAAGAAGAGGTTGCGGAACCCCGGGGAGAACCCGCGGAAGAGCCCCCAGGCAGCACCCGGGTTCTCGACGTAGTTCATCCGCCAGACCGGCCGCCAGACGTAGTGCGGGTCGGTCGCGAGCGGCTCGAGGTGCCGGTAGCTGTAGAACCCGCGCACCCGCTCCCCGATTCCGGCGTCGCCGGCGCGGTCGAACACCGTCGTGAGCCGCTCCACCGCGAGGTACTTCGTCCACTGGTCGGCGGCGACCAGCACGACGAAGAGCGCCACGAGCAGCGCCCACTTCGAGCGTCCGGAGATCATGCGAGCGCGTCCGTGCACTTTCCGCAGAGGGTCGGGTGCGCCGGCGACTTGCCGACGTCCTCCGCGTAGATCCAGCAGCGCTCGCACTTCACCCCCGGCGCGCGCGCCACCTCGGCGCCGAGCGGGCCCTCGGCGAGGACCACCTTCGAGACGATGAAGAGCCCCGGCAGCTCTCCGCGCGCCTCCTCGAGCAGGCGGAGCTGCTCGCCCTGCGCGCGCACCGTCACCATCGCCTCGAGCCCCGAGCCGATGAGCTTCGCGCGCCGCGCTTCCTCGAGCTTGCCCTGCACGACCGTGCGCACCTCGAAGAGCCGCCCGTACCGCGCCTCGAGCGCGTCGGCCCCCTGCGGGCGCGCCCGCGAGGGGAGCCCGGCGAGGAAGACGCTCGTGCCGGCGCGCCCGGGGAGGTAGCCCCACGCCTCGCTCGCCGTGAACGACAGCACCGGCGCGAGCAGCCGCACGAGGTCCTCCGCCACCGCGTGCAGCACGGTCTGGGCGGAGCGGCGGGCGCGGCCGTCGGTCTTCCAGGTGTAGAGCCGGTCCTTCACGACGTCGAAGTAGAGGGCGGAGAGGTCGACCGCGCAGAGCTGCATCGTGGCGTGGTAGGCGACGTGGAACTCGTAGTCCTCGTACGCCGCCTTCACCTTCTCGCCCCACGCCGCGAGCTTCGCGAGCGCCCAGCGGTCGAGCGGCAGGAGCTCCGCCTCGGGCACCGCGTCCCGCGCCGGGTCGAAGCCCTCGAGCGCGCCGAGCGCGTAGCGGATCGTGTTGCGGATCTTGCGGTAGCCCTCCGCGAGCCCCGCCACGATCTCGTCCCCGATCCGGACGTCGTCGCGGTAGTCCGCCGCGGAGACCCAGAGCCGGAGGATGTCCGCGCCGTACTTCTTCATGATCTCCTCGGGCGCGACGGTGTTCCCGAGGCTCTTCGACATCGCCTTGCCCTGGCCGTCGAGGACGAAGCCGTGCGTGAGGACGGCGCGGTACGGCGCGGCCCCGCGGATGGCGACGCCGGTGAGGAGCGAGGAGTGGAACCAGCCGCGGTGCTGGTCGGAGCCCTCGAGGTAGAGATCGACCGGGACGCCGAGCCCGCGCGCCTCCGCGACCGCCGACCAGGAGACGCCCGAGTCCCACCACACGTCGAGGATGTCCTGCTCGCGGCGGAACGCGCTCTTCCCGCACTTCGGGCAGGAGTGGCCCTCGGTGAACGTGGCCGGCGAGCGCCGGTACCACGCCTCGATCCCTTCCTCCTCGAACGCCTGCGCGACCTTCTCCATCACCGCCGGCGAGACGAGCGGCTCGTCGCACCCCTCGCAGTAGAAGACCGCGATCGGGACGCCCCAGGTCCGCTGGCGAGAGAGGCACCAGTCGGGCCGGTTCTCGATCATGTTGTAGATGCGGTCGCGCCCCCAGTGCGGGATCCAGCGGACGCGGTCGATCTCCCGCAGCGCGGTGCCGCGCAGCCCGCCCTGGTCGAGCGAGAGGAACCACTGATCGGTCGCGCGGAAGACCACCGGGTGGTGGCAGCGCCAGCAGTGCGGGTAGCTGTGCTTCAGCTTCGCGGCGGGGTCGGAGAGGAGGTGGCCCGAGGCGTGGAGGTCCGCCACGATCTCCGCGTTCGCCGCGAAGATCTCCTTCCCGGCGTACTTGCCCGCCTCGGCCGTGAAGCGGCCCGCCCCGTCGACCGGGTTCAGGATGTCGAGCTTGTAGCGGAGCCCGACCTCGTAGTCCTCCTGGCCGTGGCCGGGGGCGGTGTGGACGAGGCCGGTGCCGGCCTCGAGGGTCACGTGCTCGCCGAGGATGACCGGGGACTCGCGGTCCATGAACGGGTGGCGGTAGCGGACGCCCTCGAGCGCCTTCCCCTCGAGGTAGGCGAGGACGCGCTCGGGGTGGGCGAGGTGCGCGGCCGGGACCGTCCCGCCGCCGCCCGTCGCCGCCTCGTGCGCGGCCGGCGAGTGCGGCACCGGCACGTCGCTCGTCGCGAGCTCACCCGGCGCGACCTCGGCGAGGAAGCGCGAGAGCAGGTCCTTCGCGACGACGACCACCTGGCCCGCGAGGTCGTAGGCGACGTAGGTGAACTCGGGGTGCGCGGAGACGGCGAGGTTCGCCGGGAGCGTCCAGGGGGTGGTCGTCCAGATGACGAGCCGCGCCTTGCGGCCCGCGAGCTTGGGCTCGGGGAGCGCGCCGACGACGTCGAACGCCACGTAGATCGAGGGCGAGGTGTGGTCCTCGTACTCGACCTCCGCCTCGGCGAGCGCGGTCCGGTCGGTGGTGCACCAGTAGACCGGCTTCTTCCCGCGGAAGAGGAACCCCTTCTCCGCGGCGCGGGCGAGGGCGCGGACCGTCGCGGCCTCGTAGCCCTTCGCCATCGTCTCGTAGGGAGCGTCCCAGCGCCCGAAGACGCCGAGCCGCTTGAACGACTCGCGCTGGCGACCGATCCACTTCCGCGCGTAGGTGCGGCAGGCCTCGATGATCGCCGGCCGGTCCATCTCGCGCTTCTTCGAGCCGAGCTCCTTGTCGACCTTGAGCTCGATCGGGAGGCCGTGGCAGTCCCACCCCGGGATGTAGTCCGCCACCTCGCCCTTGAGGTTGCGGTACTTCACGATGACGTCCTTCAGGATCTTGTTGAGGGCGTGCCCGATGTGGATGTCGCCGTTCGCGTAGGGCGGGCCGTCGTGGAGCACGAACTTCTTCGCGCCGGGGCGCGCCGCGTTCTGCGCGACGAGCCGCTCGAAGATCTTCTGCTCCTCCCACTCCCGCAGGATCTCCGGCTCCCGCTGGGGGAGGTTCGCCTTCATCGGAAAGCCGGTCTTCGGGAGGTGGATCGTCTCTTTGTAGTCCACGGTCGCCTTTGGCCTCGGAAAGACAAGGGTTCTAGCAGCGGGCGCGATGGGGATCAACGAACGGGCGAGGGGCGCCGCGTTCGTTGCGGCGAGCGGCCGGCGCCGATAACCTGAGCCCGCCATGTCACCCGCCGGGAAGAAGGGGGCGCCGAGGAAGGATGCGCGCGCGAAGGTCCGGACCCCGAGGGGCTCCCGGCTCGGCGTCGTCATCCTCTCCCGGAACAAGAAGCTCTACTCGACGCGGCGCCTCGTCGAGGCGGCGAAGGCGCTCGGCCACGCGCCGCGGGTGCTCGACACGCTCCGCTGCGACATGGTGGTGGGGCGGGACGAGGCCCGGATCCTCTATCGCGGCGAGGAGGTCGCCGCGCGCGACGTCCACGTCGTCATCCCGCGCATCGGCGCGTCGATCACCGGCTACGGTCTCTCGGTCGTGAACCAGCTCGACGCCATGGGCGTGCCGGTCCTGAACGCGGCCGTCCCCATCGCGCGCTCGCGCGACAAGCTCCGCGCGCTGCAGCTCCTCTCGCGCTTCGGGATCGACATCCCCCGCACGGTGATGTGCCGCTTCCGCGACGAGGTGGAGGGCGCGGTCCGGATGGTCGGCGGGCTCCCCTGCATCATCAAGCTCATCCAGGGGACGCAGGGCATCGGCGTGATGATCGCGAACACCGAGGCGGAGGTGGCGGGGATGCTCGACACGCTCTGGACGCTCGGTCAGGAGATCCTCCTGCAGGAGCTCGTCGCCGAGTCGCGCGGCAAGGACGTCCGCGCGCTCGTCGTCGGCGATCGGGTGGTCGCCGCCATGCGGCGCACCGCCCGCGCCGGCGAGTTCCGCTCGAACATCCACCGCGGCGGCGTCGCCGAGGCGCTGACGCTCGAGCGCGAGTACGCGGAGCTCGCGGTGAAGGCGGCCCGGGTCATGGGGCTCGAGGTCGCCGGCGTGGACATGCTCGAGGCGCGCACCGGGCCGAAGATCATGGAGGTGAACTCCTCGCCCGGCTTCGAGGGCCTCGAGGCGGCGACCGGCGTCGACGTGGCGACGCTCTACGTGCAGCACGCGGTCGAGTTCGGGCACGCACGCCTCGTGCGCCCGGTGGGCAGCCAGCCGGTGTGACCGAAGCAGGCGAGCGAGCGCCCGTCCCTCGTCCCGGCGGGGGCGTGCCGCTACAATCCGCGCGCCCGTGCCCCCCCGCATCGCCCCCTCCGAGCCCGTCACGCTCGTCCTCTACGAGGATCCGCTCTCACCCTGGTGCCTCGTCGCGGAGCGGCGCATCCGCGCCGCGCTCGAGGACTTCCCGGGCGCGTTCGTGCCGCTCAGGCTCGAGCCGTTCCCGCTGCGGGCCGAGCCGTGCGCGCTCACCGCGCGCGAGCGGCGTGCGCTCGTGGCGGCCGCGCGGAAGGCGGCCCGCGAGCCCGAGGCGGCGGCCACGACCCCGGAGCTGTGGCTGTCGCCGCGATCCGCCGCTCACGACGCTGCCCGCCCTCGCCGCCCTCGTCGCCGCTCGCCTGCAGGGCGCGGGGCGGGAGACGGCGTTCCGCGCCGCGCTGCGAGAGGCCGCGCTCGTCCGCGGCATCGACGCGACCCGGCGCGACGTGCTCTTCGAGCTCGCGAGCACCGCGGGGCTCGACGTCGGCCGCTTCGAGGTCGCGCTCTCCGCGCCCGCCACGGAGCGGCGTGTCCTCGAGTCGTATGACGAGGCGGCCGCGAAGGGCATCGAGGCGCCTCCCGCGCTCGTCGTCGGGGACGAGTGGCTCGTCGCCGGTCCGCGCACCATCGACGAGTACCGGGGAGTGCTCCGGCGCTACGTCTCGGCGAGGCTCGGGCTGCAGAGCGTCCGTGTCGTACATTGACGCCGTGCTCGGGGCTCACGGCGTGCCGGCGGCGCGTCGGGGTGGGGCGGCGGATTCCTCGTGGCGACGCGGACTTCGGCGACGGCACGGGCGCTGCTAACATGGAGAGTGTCCGCGGCGCGTGATCGGCCGGCGGGTGAATGTCCCCGCTTCCACGCCGTCCTGACGGTGCGGGTTCGCCCTCGAGGAGATGCCGATGAAACGCTTCCTGTTGCTCCTGCCGCTCGCGGTCGCCGGCTGCGTCGTCGTGCCCGCGCACCAGCGCCACGTCACGTACCAGCCGCAGCCCGTGCAGATCGTCGAGCCCGCGCCGCCCGTCCCCGCCCAGGTCTGGTTCTACGGCGAGCACTTCGTGCCCGACCAGGTCGGCGGCGGCTGGTGCTACGAGCAGGCCGCGCACGTCCACGATTACTATCCGGACGAGCCGAGCTCCTACGTGCTCGAGGGCGGCTACTACTACTACCGCGGCCCGCTCGTGTTCACGTACGTCGAGGGTCACCCGCTGCCGGGCGGCGGCTGGTGCACGATCCGCGGCGGACACTCGCACGACTACGCACCGCCGCCGATCCGCGACTTCGAGTGGCGCCGCGGCCAGGGCTGGATGTACGTCGGTCCGTACCGGGCGTCGCGCCCGCCTCCGGCCACCTACTGGCCGTCGCGCCGCCAGCCGCAGCCTGCCCGGCCGGTCGTCGCTCCGCGCCCAGACGCGTATCAGCCCGGCCGCCCCGGTTACGGCTATCAGCCGCAGCCGCCCGCGACGCAGCCCGCTCCCGCTCCGCGCCCCGACCCCTACCAGCCCGGCCGCCCCGGCTACGGCTATCAGCCGCAGCCGCCCGCGACGCAGCCCGCTCCCGCTCCGCGTCCCGACCCCTACCAGCCCGGTCGCCCCGGCTACGGCTATCAGCCGCAGCCGCCCGCGACGCAGCCCGCTCCCGCTCCGCGCCCGGACCCGTACCAGCCTGGCCGCCCCGGCTACGCCTATCCGCCCCCCGCGACGCAGCCCGCTGTCGTTCCGCAGCCGGGTCCGGCGCCCCATGAGCCGCCCCCCGGCGCGGGATGGCGGGGCAAGTTCGGCGGCGCGCCTGGGCACGGCAGCGTCCCGCCTGGCCAGGGTGGCACGCCGCCCGGCCAGACGACGCCTCCTCCCGTCGCGGCGCCTCCGCCGGCGTACCAGCCTTCTCCCGGGCCGGGCCGCAGCGACGCCGCCCCGGGGCACGGAAACGTCCCCCCGGGCCAGGGCGGCGTTCCGCCCGGCCATGCGGCGCCGCCCCCGGTCGCGGCGCCTCCCCCGGCATACCAGCCTCCGCCCGGTCGCAGCGACGCCGCACCGGGTCGCGGCAACGTCCCGCCGGGCCAGGGCGGCACCCCGCCCGGACACACCGCACCCACCCCTGCTCCGCGTGCTCCGCCTGCGGTCGCGCCGCCTCCCCCGGCGGCACGCGACGACAGGAAGGACCGCCGCGAGGAGAAGAAGGACGACAAGAAGGAAGAGAAGGCGAGCGACAGCGAGGGAGGGCCCCGCGGCCGGTCGTTCCGCCGCTAGCGCTCCCACGCTTCGCTCCGCCGCTCGAAGGGCCGCCCGCACCGCCGGGCGGCCCTTTCGCGTTCCCGCCGCCGCTGCGCGTCAATCCGGACGCCGCCCCGCTTGCGGCGTCCCGCCGCGATGGTAGCGTCGGGTTGCCATGAGCCCACTCTTCACCGCCGCCCTGCTCGTCGTCGGCCTCGCCTTCTTCGCGTTCACGATGCTCCGCCGGGTCGCTCCGCTCGGAGCGCTCCGGCGCGAGGTGCGGACCGATCGGATGGGAGAGCGCGTGCGCGCGCTGCTGGCCTTCGGCTTCGGCCAGAAGCGCCTCGTCGATCCCGAGGAGCGCGGGCCCGGGATCCTCCACGTCCTCATCTTCGTGGCGTTCCTCGTCCTCGCGCTGCGCACGTTGACCCTCTTCGGGATGGGGTTCGCCGAGTCGTTCCACTTCCCGTTCCTCGGCGAGGACGCCGCGCTCGGGCGCGCCTACCTGTTCGTGAAGGACCTCGTCGTGCTCGGCGCGCTCGTCGGCGTCGCCGGGTTTCTGTGGCGGCGGCTCGTGACGAAGCCGGATCGCGTGACGCTCTCGACCGAGGGGGTCGTCATCCTCCTCTTCATCGCCGGGCTCATGATCACGGACATGCTGTTCGACGCGGCGCACGCGGGGCTCGTGCCCACCCGCACGATCCGCTCGCTCATCCCGTTCGTGTCGGAGCAGTCGTGGGCGTGGACGCCGAGCTACGAGCCCGGCGCGCCGGCCGGCGCCCTCGCCACGCTCGGGTTCGATGCGCTCGGGCTGTCCGGGCCCACCGTGGCCGCCATCGGGTACGGCGCCTTCTGGCTCCACCTCGCGCTCATCCTCCTCTTCCTGAACGTCCTTCCTTACGGGAAGCACTTCCACATCATCACGGCGCTCCCGAACGTGCTCTTCGCGCGGCTCTCGCCGGTGGCGGCGCTCCGCAAGCTCGACCTCGAGGCGGAGGACGCCTCCTTCGGCACCGCCACGGTGAAGGACCTCTCCTGGAAGGAGGGCTGGGACGTCTACAGCTGCACCGAGTGCGGCCGCTGCCAGACCCACTGCCCGACCTACGTGACCGGCAAGCCGCTCAGCCACAAGGAGGTGAACCGGGCGATCCGCCACCACCTCGTCGACGCCGCGACGGACCTCACCGCGCTCGCCCGCGCGAAGGAGCCGGCCGCGCGCGAGGCGGCGGCGGCGAAGCTGCCTCGCATCACCGAGATCGTGCCTCCCGAGACCTTCTGGTCGTGCACCACCTGCGGCTGGTGCGAGACCGCCTGCCCGGTCCTCATCGAGAACGTTCCGCGCCTCGTCGACATGCGCCGCCACGACGTCCTCGTCGAGTCGGCGTTCCCCGAGGAGGCCTCCCGCGTGTTCAAGGGGATCGAGACGCAGGGGAACCCCTGGGGCATCGGCTCGAACAAGCGGACCGAGTGGTGCGAGGACCTCGCCATCCCGCGCGCCGGCGACGGCGACTTCGAGTGGCTCTTCTTCGTGGGCTGCGCGGGCGCCTTCGACGACCGCCAGAAGAAGGTCTCCCGCGCGATCGTGAAGATCCTCCGCGAGGCGAAGGTCTCCTTCGCGATCCTCGGCGACGAGGAGACGTGCACCGGCGACGCCGCGCGACGCCTCGGCAACGAGTACCTCTTCCAGATGCAGGCGCAGTCGCTCACCGAGACGCTGAACGGGCACAAGGTGAAGAAGATCCTGGTGCAGTGCCCGCACTGCCTGAACACCCTCGCGAACGAGCTCCCCCAGTTCGGCGGGAAGTACGAGGTCGTCCACCACGCCGACCTCGTCGCGCGGCTCGTGCGCGACGGGAAGCTCTCGCCCGGGAAGGCGTCGGGGCTCGGCGAGGTCACCTTCCACGATCCGTGCTACCTCGCCCGCTGGAACGGGATCACCGAGCCGCCGCGGGAGGCCTTGCGGAGCGCCGGCGCCGAGGTGAAGGAGATGGCGCGCAACCGTCGCGAGGGGTTCTGCTGCGGCGCGGGCGGCGGGCGCTTCTGGCTCGAGGAGAAGCTCGGGACGCGGGTGAACCGCAACCGCGCCGAGGAGGCGGCCGCGACGCTCGGCGCCGCCGGCGGCGTCGTCGCGACGGCCTGCCCGTTCTGCCTCACCATGATGAAGGACGGGCTCGCGGACGCCGGCAAGGACGAGACCGTCCGCGTGCTCGACGTGGCCGAGATCGTCGCCCTCGGGCTCCCCGCCCGCGACGCCTGATGGACGGGCGGCTCCCCGCGCCGCCGCTCCCGGCGTTCATCGCCCGGGAGCTGCCGTTCGCGCGGAGCCTCGTCGTCGCCGGCGGGCTGCGGCTCCACGTGATGGAGGCGGGCGCGGGCGCGACCGCGGTCCTCCTCCACGGAAACCCCACCTGGGGGTTCCTCTGGCGGAAGGTCGCTGCGCCGCTCGCGGCGGCCGGCCTGCGCGTCGTGATGCCGGACCTCCCCGGCCTCGGCCTGTCGGAGAAGCCGCGCGACCCCTCCTTCCACACGCTCGAGAACCACGCGCGGGTCTTCGGCGCCCTCCTCGACGCGGTCGCGCCCGGCCCGCTCCTGCTCGTCCTGCACGACTGGGGCGGGCCGATCGGCCTCGCCGCGCTCGCCGGTCGAGCCCGGAAGGCTCGCCGGGCTCGTCGTGACGAACACCGGCGTCGGCCCGCCCCGGCCCGGCGCGCGGCCGACCCTCTTCCACCGGTTCGCGAACCTGCCCTTCGTCTCCGACGCCGCCTTCCGGCTCCTCGGCTTCCCGCAGAACGCGCTCCACCTCGCCCAGGCCGATCGCCGCTCCATCTCGGGCGAGGTCGCCCGCGCCTACCGGTGGCCGCTCCGCCGGCTCGCCGATCGCGTCGCGCCGCTCGCGCTCGCCCGGATGGTCCCGCTCTCCGCGGGCCACCCGTCGATCCCGGCGCTCGCGCGCGCGCAGGCGGTCGCGACCGCGTTCGACGGGTCCGGCCGCGATCGTGTGGGGCGAGCGCGATCCGATCCTCGGCCCCGCGCTGCGCGGGGTCGCGGAGTCGCTCCCCCGAGCTCCCGTGACGCGGATCGCGGCGGGCCACTACCCGCAGGAGGAGGCGCCCGGTGCGATCGTGGACGCCGTCCTCGACGTCGCTCGCCGCGCGCGGCTCGTCTGAGCCCTCCGCGTCCCGGAATCCCGCCGGCGTTCACGCTTCTTCACGGATCCGACGCGCGAGGGTAGCGCCTGCGGCGCACCCTCCCTCCTGAACCCCGAGCCCACAGGAGGCCTCTCGTGACCCCGTTCTTCTCCGGC
Source organism: uncultured delta proteobacterium (assembly GCA_963736795.1). GTDB lineage: Bacteria > Myxococcota > Myxococcia > Myxococcales > Anaeromyxobacteraceae > Anaeromyxobacter. The sequence continues at coordinate 1,273,019 of CAVTRF010000016.1, forward strand.
GCCCTCGGCGCCCTCACCGTCCTCGTCGCCGCGGCGCTCGCCCGGCGCGCCGCCTGGCGACGCTTCGGTCGCCGCGGTGCGGCCTTCGGAACGCGGCGGCTGCTGCGCCGCATCGGCGCCACACCCGAGCAAGAGCGGGCGGTGCTCGCCGAGACCGATGCGCTCGCCGAGGTGTTCGCGGCGCTCCGCCGGGACGCGGGCGCGCTCCGCGTCGACCTCGCCGACCTGCTCGCCTCCCCTTCGCTCGAGCCGGCCGGGGTCGCGGCGGCGCTCGACGCCCGTCTCGGTCGGGCGACCGAGCTGCGCACCCGGGTCGCGCATGCGATCGCGCGGGTGCACGCCGCGCTCGGTCCCGAGCAGCGCGTCCGCCTCGCGGCGCTCGTCCGCGAAGGGCCGCCATCGCCGCTGCGGCCACGCGCGGGCGGCTCACGCGTAACAGCGCGCCCGCGCGGGCGAGCGCACTTGCGAGCACCGACCCTCTCCCCGCCGGGGAGAGGGGGAGCGGCGGCTACACCGGAAATCCGGCTACTGCCACGTCGAGGCGGCGGCGGACCTCCGCCTCGAGCCGGTCGAGGTCGTTTCCGCTGCGCGGATCGGCGCCCGCGCAGGTGAGGATCGCGTCGTACGGCGACCCGTCGCGCCCGACCGCCGCGTAGTCGATGCGCCGCGGGACGTCCTCGCCTCCCGGCCCGCTCGCGAACGCGCCGAAGAGCCCCTCCGAACCCGGCGCGAGCTGCGTCTTGAGCTCGAGCAGCCGCCGCAGCGCACCGAGGAACCGCCGGTCGGCGAGGTGCCGCCGCTCGACCCGGCTCCCGGTGCACTCCGCCACCGCGCCGAGCACCGCCCGCAGGAACGGCACGTCGGTCACGACGAGCCCGTACAGGTGGAAATCGCCGCACGCCTCCTCCGCGATCGCCGCCTCTTCCTCGGAGAGCCAGCTGAACGAGGGGCACAGGAAGCTCTCGCAGATCCCGGCGTCGTACACCCCGCAGTCGCGCAGGTCGGGGCCGCCGGTCGTCGCCGGGTGGGCGAGGCAGCCGACCCGCAGCTCGCCGGGATCGAGGAACCCAAGGAGCGCGCAGACGCGCACCGACGGGAAGAGCGCGGGCGGCGCGTTCGCCTCGAGCGCGCGGGCGGCGGCCGCGAACGCAGCGGGAGTCCGCGGGACGAGGGCGAGCGCCTGGGTCCTGCGGCGGAGCTCCGCGCGCACCGCCGCGCGCGAGGGATCCGCGCGGTTGTAGAGCCCGCAGCACGCGCCGCAGCTCCCGGAGGCCCGCTGGCACAGGTTCATGGCCGTCCGTTCGCCCCGAGCGTCCTTCGACTCCGCCTCGCCTCCGGCGAGGCTACGCTCAGGGAGCGTGAATCAATCCCCGGACCGAGCCAGGCGGTCGAGACGCGAGCGGCGCGAGGCGCGACGACCGAGGATACCTCGCTGGTATCTGAGGGAGGAGCAACGAAGCGCCGCGACGCGGATTGGCCGCCGCGGCGAAGGGAGGGGATTGTTTCACGTTCCCTCAGGATGACCGGGCTCATCGAAGTGACGTTCATCCGCGTGGCGCGAGCCCGAGCGCGGCGCGGCAGCTCGCGCAGAGCCCCGGCCCCTTGCGGTCGGAGTCCGCCGCGTCGCGCGAGAAGAACATCGCGCAGCGGAAGTCGGTGCAGTGCGAGAGGCCGAGGAGGTGGCCCGCCGCGTGGACGGTCTCCACCTGCGCGCGGCGGCGGACGAGCTCCGGCTCTCCGCTCGAGAGCCGGTGGAGCGAGAAGACCGCGGCGCCGGCGTCGCGGTCGGCGTCGCCGATGACGTACGCCGCGTCGGGAAGGAAGAGGTCCACGTCGAGGAGCCCCACCACCGGGGCGCCGTTCGTGCTCAGGCTCGCGAGCCGCCGGATGATCGAGGTGGCGTGGTACTGCGCGCGATCCTTGTTGAAGGCGTACTTCGGCGTGTCGAGCGACGGCCCCACTCGCGCCGCCGTCTCGAGCGTCACGCCGAGTGCCTCCCCCGCGGCGTGCACGAGCTTCGCAGGGACGCCGCCGAGCGCGACGAGGAGGACGTGGCCCGGCCGGCCCCTGGGTCGCACCTCCGCCCTCAGGTTTGCCGGCTTCGAGGCGGAGTTGGCTGAGGCGGAAGGATTCGAACCTTCATACGCGGATCCAAAGTCCGCAGTCCTGCCGTTGGACGACGCCTCAGAACCGTTGCGACGCACGGCAGCCCGCTCCCACGAATGCGCTCCCCCGGGCGCGGTGCACTCGTGCGGGCCCCTCGCCCGCGGTCCTCTAGGCTCCTACCAGCGTACCAGGGCGCTCGCCCAAGTAAAGCCGGCTCCGAAGGCGCAGAGCCCCAGGAGATCTCCGCGCCGCACCCCGCGCGCGTCGATCGCCTCGGCGAGGGCGATCGGGATCGAGGCGGCGGTGGTGTTCCCGTACTTCTCGATGTTGTTGAAGACCTGGTCGTCGGAGAGCTCGAGCCCGCGCTGGACCATCTGGCTGATGCGCAGGTTCGCCTGGTGGGGAACGAGGAGCCGCAGGTCCTTCGTGGTGAGGCCGTTCTTCGCGAGCGCCTCCCGCATCACCTCGGGCATCCGCACCACCGCGTTCTTGAAGACCTTCGACCCCTCCATCCTGGGGTAGATCGCGCCGGACTCGATCATCTCGGACGTGACGCGGGGGTGGTACTTCGACCCGGGGGCCTCGCAGTAGAGGTCCTCGGCGAACCGCCCGTCGGAGTGGAGGTGGCAGGAGAGGACGCCCCGATCAGGGTCGTCGGTCGCCTCGAGGAGCGCCGCCCCGGCGCCGTCGCCGAAGATGACGGAGACGTCGCGGCCGCGCGTCGACACGTCGAGCCCGGTCGAGTGGATCTCCGAGCCGACGAGCAGGATCTTCCGGAACATGCCGATCCGGATCCAGGCGTCCGCCACCGCGAGCCCGTACAGGAACCCGGTGCACTGGTTCCGCAGGTCGATGGTGGGGACGCCCGGCAGCCCGAGCTTCGCGTTGAGGTAGCAGCCGTCGCCGGGGAGCATGTGGTCGGGCGTCATCGACGCGTAGACGATCGCCTCGATGTCCTTCGCCTGCCAGCCGGCGCGGTCGAGCGCCTGCCGGGTGGCGGCGAGGGCGAGGTCCGAGTTGTCGGTCCCCTCGCGCACCCAGCGCCGCTCGCGGATGCCGGTCCGCTCGCGGATCCAGGCGTCGGAGGTCTCCATCCGCGTGGTGAGCTCGTCGTTCGTGACGACGCGGTCCGGCAGGGAGGTACCGAGGGCGACGAACGCGGCGCGGGGCATGGGGACTCCTCCTCTGGGCGCGCCGGCGAGGGCCGGACGCGCTCGCTGTCACACGTCGAGGTTCTGGACGTCGAGCGCGTGCTTCTCGATGAACTCGCGGCGCGGCTCCACCGCGTCGCCCATGAGGATCGAGAACACCTCGTCCGCCTCGACGGTGTCGTCGACCCGGACCTGGAGCATCGTCCGGCGCTCCGGATCCATCGTCGTCTCCCAGAGCTGCTGGGGGTTCATCTCGCCGAGGCCCTTGTAGCGCTGGATGGTCTGCCCCTGCGCGGCGCTCCGCTTCAGCGCCTCGACCGCCGCGAACACGTCGTCGACCTCCTCGTCGCCCTCCGGCTTCTCGATCCGGTACGGGCCGGGGCCGATCTCGGCGAGCGCCGCGTGCAGCGCGGCGAGCTCACCCCACTCGGGACCGGAGAGGTAGTCGAAGTCGAGGCGGGTCTCGCGCGGCGCGCCCGAGACGGTGGTCTGGTAGACGAGCGAGTCGCAGCCGTGCTCCTCGTCGCGCTCGATCTTCGCGAGCCGCACCTCGAGCTCCGGGTGGAGCTTCTGGGCCTTCTCGTAGATCGCCTCGACCTGCGCCTTCACCGCCTCGTGGCGCTTCAGCAGCGCGAGGTCGAGGTCGCCGAGCTGGATCGCGGCGTCCACGATGCGGCTGTCGCGCCGCCGATCGACCCGCGTGAGGATCGCGCGGTACGCGATCGCGCACTCGGCGAGCCGCTTCAGATCCGGGCCGTCGATGAGCGTCTCGCCGGCCACGAGCTTCGCCTTGTCGGTCGCGATGTTGAGGAGGTGCTCGTCGAGCGCGGGCTGGTCCTTCAGGTACTGCTCCTTCTTGCCCTTCTGCACGCGGTAGAGGGGCGGCTGCGCGATGTAGAGGTAGCCGCGCTCCACCAGCTGCGGCATCTGCCGGAAGAAGAAGGTGAGGAGCAGCGTGCGGATGTGGCTCCCGTCCACGTCCGCGTCCGTCATGATGACGACCTTGTGGTAGCGAATCTTCTCGATGTCGAACTCCTCGGGGCCGATGCCGGTCCCGAGCGCGGTGATCATCGTCGCGATCTCCTGCGACGAGAGCATCTTGTCGAAGCGCGCCTTCTCGACGTTCAGGATCTTGCCGCGGAGCGGCAGGATCGCCTGGATGCGGCGGTCCCGTCCCTGCTTCGCCGAGCCGCCCGCGGAGTCGCCCTCGACGAGGTAGAGCTCGCAGTCTCTCGGGTCGCGCGACTGGCAGTCGGCGAGCTTGCCCGGCAACGAGGCGCCGTCGAGCGCACCCTTCCGCCGCACCGTCTCGCGCGCCTTCCGCGCGGCGATCCGCGCGCGCGCCGCGTCGGCGACCTTCGCGCAGATCCGCTTCGCGAAGTTCGGGTTCTCCTCGAGGAACGCTCCGAGCCGCTCGTTCAGCATCGTCTCGACGATCGACTTCGCCTCGGTGTTCGAGAGCCTCGTCTTCGTCTGCCCCTCGAAGCTCGCGCCCGGCAGCCGCATCGACACCACCGCGGCGAGCCCCTCGCGCATGTCGTCGCCGGTGGGCAGGTCCTCCTTCAGGTCCTTGAACAGGTTCGCCTTCTGCCCGTACGCGTTGATCGTGCGGGTGAGCGCGGTCTTGAAGCCGATGAGGTGGGTGCCGCCTTCGTGGTTGTGGATGTTGTTCGCGAAGGCGAAGACCTTCTCGTCGTAGGCGTCGTTCCACTGCAGGGCGATCTCGACGAGCGCGGTCCCGCGCTCCGTCTCGACCTCCTGGCGCAGGGCGATGGGCGGGTCGAAGAGCACCTCGCGCGTCTTGTTGAGATAGGCGACGAACTCGCGGATCCCGTCCTTGAACAGGAACTCGTGCTTCTTGCCGCTCCGCTCGTCGTCGATCGTGATCCGCAGGCCGGCGTTCAGGAAGGCCAGCTCGCGCAGCCGACCGGAGAGCGTCTCGAACGAGAACTCGGTCGTCTCGAAGATCGTCGCGTCCGGCTTGAAGGTCACCTTCGTCCCGCGGCGCTGCGTCTCGCCCACCGCGGTGACCTTCCCGGTCGGCTGCCCGCGCTCGTAGCGCTGCGCGAAGACCTTCCCCTCGCGGTAGACCTCGACCTTGAGCCACTCGGAGAGGGCGTTCACGCAGGTGATGCCGACTCCGTGGAGACCGCCCGACACCTTGTACGCGTTCGACTCGAACTTCCCGCCCGCGTGGAGCTTCGTCATCACGACGTCGAGCGTGTCCATTCCGATCACGGTCGAGTGCGGACCGACCGGGATGCCGGAGCCGTTGTCGATGGTGGTGATGGAGTTGTCCGCGTGGATCGCGACGTTGATCTCGTTCGCCCGCCCGGCCATCGCCTCGTCGACCGAGTTGTCGACGACCTCGTAGACGAGGTGGTGCAGGCCGCGCTCGCCGACGTCGCCGATGTACATGTGCGGGCGCTTGCGGACGGCCTCGAGCCCCTCGAGCACCTTGATCGCGTCGGTCCCGTACTCCTCCGGCCCGTTCTGCGGGAAAGCGGTCTTCTCGGCGGTATCCAGGGGAGTTTCCTCGCTGTTCTCGAAGACTTCGGGCGTGCTCGGGGGGCCCGTGGTTTTTAGCAGGCGCGCACGTTGGATTCAACGCCCGAGTGCTGCGAAGAAATCCCCGAAAACACTCACGAAACGAGCGGCGTGACCACCCCTTTTTCGACCCGGAAGAACCGGCTCTCCGGGCCGGCGGCGGGCTCGAGCAGGCGGCGGTCGGTCGAGGTGAGGAACACCTGCGCGGACAGCGCTGCGAGGTACGCGAGGAGGTAGCGGTTCTTCGCCGGATCGAGCTCGGAGGACACGTCGTCGAGCAGGAGCAGCGGCGGGCGGCCGAGCGCGGCGCGGAGGTTCTCGATCTCCGCGATCTTGAGGGCGAGCACGAGCGCGCGCTGCTGGCCCTGGCTTCCGTACGATCGAGCCCCGCGGCCGCCGAGCGCGAGGGTGAGGTCATCCATGTGGGGGCCGGCGGAGGTGTACCCCTTCTCGCGGTCGCGGGAGAGCCGCGCCTCGAGGATCTCGGCGAGCGAGGTAGCGAGCTCGCCCTCGCTTCCGAGGAGGTGCATCCCTGCCGCCGGCCGGTAGGCGAGGAGCGCCTCGGGAGCGTCCGGGCCCGAGATCTGCGCGAACGCGAGCGCAAGACGGGGCGCGAGCTCCTCGAGGAGGGACCGCCGGCGGACGAGGAGGCGCGCAGCCGCGCGGACGAGCGGCTCGCGGAACGAGGCCTCGACATCCGGGGGTGCGGTGCGGAGGGCCGCATTCCGCGCGCGGAGCGCCCGGACGAAGTCGCGGGCCTCCCCGAGCACCGCCGGCCAGCGGTTGAAGGCGGCGCGGTCGAGGAAGCGGCGCCGCCCCTCCGGGCCCGCCTTCACGAGGAGGAGGTCGTCCGGAGCGAAACAGACCGCGGCGAGCCCCTCGAAGTAGGAGTCGAGCTTCTCCTGCGGCTTGCCGTCGAGGAACACCGCGCGCCCCCCGGCCTGGACCTGGACCGCGGCGCGACGAATGCCGCCCGGCCCCTCGAAGTCCGCCGCCACCTGGGCCCGCTCCTCGCCGAACCGGACGAGCTCGGCGAGGCGGGCGGCGCGCAGCGGCTTCAGGGTGGCGAGGACGTAGATCGCCTCGAGCAGGTTCGTCTTCCCCTGGCCGTTCTCGCCGACGAGGATCGTCGCCCGCGGCGAAGGCTCGAGGTCGACCGCGGCGAGGTTGCGGAAGTCGCGGACGCTGAGGGAGACGAGCTTCACGCGAGCGGGATCCTCTCCGCTCGCGCTTCCCGGACCGTTCGCCCTGAGGGTGTGGACGGGCGAACGGCCATCGGTCAGATCCGCATCGGCATCACGACCGCGGTGAAGCCCTGGTCGGCCTCTTCGGTGCCGCGCAGGACCCCCGGCGACAGGTCGTCGGCGAGCTCGAAGGAGACGTCCTTCGACTGCACGACGGACAGCACGTCGAGGATGTACCGCGCGTTGAAGCCGATCTTGAGCGACTCTCCCTCGTAGTCGACCGGGACCTCTTCCTTCGCCTCCCCGAGGTCCGGGTTCTGCGAGGTCACGCGCAGCGTGCCCTTCGAGAGCTCGAGCTTCACCGCGTGGGCCTTGTCGGTCGAGAGGAGCGAGATGCGGCGGAGCGTCTCCTGGAAGCGATCGCGGCCGAGCTTCACCGAGCGATCGGTCGCCTTCGGGATGACCTGCCGGTAGTCCGGGAAGAGCCCCTCGATGAGCCGCATCGAGAGCGTCACGCCCGGACGCCTGAGGACGGCGGAGTTCTCGACGAAGCCGAGCTTCGTCTCGCCGCCTTCGGCCCCCGCCTCGGCCGCCTCGGCGAGCAGCTTGCGGAGCTCCTGGAGCCCCTTCTTCGGCAGGATGACGCCGCGCTTCAGGCCGAAGGTGCCGCCGACCTGTCGCTCGACGAGGGAGAGCCGGTGCCCGTCGGTCGCGACGAGCCGCAGCGCGTCCGCCGAAGGCTCGAAGAAGACGCCGTTCAGGTTGTAGCGGGTCTCGTCCGTCGAGACGGCGAAGAAGGTGCGCTCGACCATCTCGAGGAGGAGCTTCGGCGCGATGTCGCCGAAGGGGACCTTCTCGAAGCGCGGGAGCGCCGGGAAGTCCTCGGCGGGCAGGCCGACGATCTTGAACTCCGAGGGGCCGCTGCGCAGCTCGAGGTAGTTGTTGCTCGCCTTCTTGAGCGTCACCTGCTGCTCGGGCAGGGAGCGGACGATGTCGTAGAGGTGGCGGGCCGAGACCGCGACGGCGCCGTCCTTCAGGACCTCGCAGCCCTCCTTGTGCTCGGAGGACACGGCGAGGTCGAGGTCGGTCGCGGAGACGATGAGCTGATCCTTCCGCGCCTCGAGGAGGACGTGGGAGAGGATCGGCATCGTGCTCTTCTTCTCGACGATGCCCTGCGAGCGGCCGAGCGCCTTCGCGAGCTCGGAGGTGGCGATCTTCAGTTCCATGGGGAGATCCTCTTCTTCTTCCTTATCAGTAGAAGCAGGGGACGCGGGCCTGTGGAAAAGCGGGCCGACTCTCCGGAACCGCTCGCCTTTTCAGCCTGAACAAACACCCCGATCCGTCCGGGTCGAAGTTGTGTAGCGCGCCGCGAGAAAAACTGTCAACAGCGGCCCACACGGGATCCTCAGCGCGTCCGGCCCTCGATCCACACGTCGTCCACAGCGGGTCACGCCGACACGGCGGCCGGGTCCGGCCCGAGGGTCGGACGGGACCGCCGCGGAGAGAGAGGGTCAAGGCGCCAGCTTCGCGGTGAGCGCGATGACGGCGGTGCGGATGACGGGGTCGGTCTCGAGCAGGCACTTCACCCGGTCGACCGCGGCGATGACGGTGGTGTGGTCCTTCTTGTTGAACTTCTCCGCGATGGCCTGGAGCTTCTCCTCCGCGATGATCCGGCAGAGGTACATCGCGACCTGGCGCGGGAGGGCGACCTTCTGCTCGCGGGAGGCGCTCGTGAGCTTCGCGACGGTGAGGCCGAAGTGGGCCGCGACCGTCTCCTGGATCCGCTCGATGGGCGGACGGTAGCCCTGCGGCGGGATGACGTCGGAGAGGACGTCCCGCGCGAGGGTGATCGCGATCGGCTGGGACTTCAGGGAGGCGAAGGCGGCGAGCCGCATGAGCGCCCCCTCGAGCGCGCGCACGTTCGAGCGGATGTGGGTCGCGAGGAGGTTCGTCACGTCGTCGGGGAGGTCGATGTGCTCGACCTCCGCCTTCTTCTTGAGGATGGCGGCGCGGGTCTCGAACTCGGGGGGCTCGATCTGGACGCGCATGCCCCACTCGAAGCGCGAGCAGAGCCGGTCGTCGAGGCCCTTCAGATCCTTGGGCGGCCGATCGCTCGAGAGCACGATCTGGACGTGGTGGTCGTGCAGCTCGTTGAAGGTGTGGAAGAACTCCTCCGCCGTCTTCTCCTTGCCGGCGAGGAACTGCACGTCGTCGACGATGAAGGCCGAGCACTCGCGGTACTTGCGGCGGAACTCGTCGATGGTGCCCTTCTTGATCGCGTCGACGAAGTCGTTCGTGTAGCGCTCGGAGGACACGATCGCGACGCGCCCGCCGCCGGCCTTCTCGAGGATCGCGTGGGCGACGGCGTGCAGGAGGTGGGTCTTGCCGAGGCCCGAGTCGCCGTGGATGAAGAGCGGGTTCCAGGTCTTCCCCGGGTTCGCCGCCACCGCCTGCGTCGCCGCGAAGGCGAACCGGTTCGACTCGCCGACGACGAAGCTCTCGAAGGTGTAGCGGGAGTTCGGCCGCACCTCGCGGGGGTCGATCGGGGTCGACGCGGGGCCGGGAGCGGGCGCCGGGGTCGGGCTCGGGTGCGGGGGCGACCTGGCGAGCGGTCTCGTCCACGACGAAGACGATCCGCGCGGTGAACCCGGCGATCCCCGGGACGAACTCCTCGAAGAAGCCGCGGTAGTTGTCCTCCACGAAGTCGCGGTGGAAGCGATCGGGAGCGGCGATGAGGAGGCGGTCGCCCTCGAGCGCCACCGCGCGCAGCGGCGCGAAGAACTTCGCGTGAGTCTCGGGGCGGACGCGCGAGCGGAGGAACGCGTCGATCCGGTGCCAGAGATCGCCGATGTTCTTTACGCTCGCGACTGCTTCCATAGCTCGTGCTCCGGTCCCGACCGACAAAATACTCCCCCCGACCGCAGCGCAAGGGTGCGCTGCAGCGGCTTGCTCTTCGCTCGGGCGGCGAGGAATCAGGGGAGCCCCGTGCTGCGAAGCGCGGAAGTTAGCGAAGGTCGCGACGCGGGATCAAGGCTGTCGTGATCGGCGGCGTAACGACGAGGGTTTCAGGGTGCGGCGGCGAGTCACCGCGCGAGCGAAGCCGCGCCGAGGGGGCAACCGTCCGGTAACCTTGACATCCTGCGAATGATCGGTGAATTTGCCGCGCCATGAAGCGGACTTATCAGCCAAAGAAGCAGCGTCGCGCGCGTACGCACGGGTTCCTCAAGCGGAGCATGACGCCGGGTGGTCGCAACGTCCTCAAGCGTCGGCGCGCAAAGGGGCGCAAGCGCCTCTCCCCTTCCGTGCCGAAGAAGTAGCGTGGAGTGACGCTGCCCAAGGCGGCGAGGCTGCGGCGCCGCCGGGAGTTCCTCGAGGTGCAGCAGCGCGGCAGGCGACTCTACACCGGCGAGGTGCTCGTCCTCGCCCTCGCCTCGGGTGGTGCCCGGCCGCGGATCGGGATCACAGTGTCCTCGAAGGTCGCGAACGCCGTCGGGCGCAACCGCGTGAAGCGCTGGGTGCGGGAAGCTTTCCGCTCGGTTCAGGCGGCGCTGCCCCCGGTCGACCTCGTCGTCATCGCCCGGCGCGGCGCACCCGAGATCGGCCTCGAAGGCGTCCGGCGCGCGCTCGAGACTGCGCGCGATCAGCTCGCCGGGAGGCCCACGTGATCCGGGCGGCCCTCCTCTTCCTCGTCCGCGCCTACCGGCGCTTCGTCGCGCCCGCGCTCCCCGTCGCGTGCCGCTTCTACCCGAGCTGCTCCGCGTATGCGGAGGGGGCCCTCGTGCGCCACGGCGCCTTGAAGGGCACCTGGCTCACCGCGCGGCGGCTCGCGCGCTGTCATCCTTTCCATCCCGGCGGCATCGATCCGGTGCCCTGAAGCTCTCCTCGCGAGGTCTCTCACTTGGGTCCCGACAACCGCCGCATCCTCGTCGCCACCGTCGCCTCGGTCGCCATCCTCATCCTCTGGTCGCTGACGCCGTGGGGGAAGCAGAAGGCGCCGCCTCCGCCGAAGCAGACCCAGACGACCGAAACCTCGAAGGCACCCGCCGCGCCCACCGCCCCGGGCGGCGCGCCCGCGTCGCCGGCGATCCCCGCCCCCCCGCCCGACGCACCCGAGGAGACGGTGAAGCTCACCGGCGGCGGCCTCGAGGCCATCCTCACGAGCCATGGCGGCGCGGTGAAGAGCCTCGTCCTGCAGGGCGAGAAGTTCCGCCGGGCGAGCGACAAGGGGAAGGACGCCGCGCAGATCGACCTCGTTCGCGTCACGAACGACCAGCCGTACCTGCTCTCCGTCGTCCCCTCCGTCGAGCTCGGCGGTCCCCAGGACCTCGCGGGCGACCGCAGCAGCCGCGCCCCCATGCGGATCACGGCGCGCGACGCGCGCTCGGTGACGTTCGAGGGGCGGGTCGGAGCGGTGGACGTGCGCAAGGTCTTCCGGCTCACCGACAAGCCGTTCGAGCTCGCGGTGGACCTCGAGGTGACCGGCGCCGCCGCGGGGGGCGCGGTGGCGCTCCTCTTCCCGGGCCACACCCCGCCCGGCGCGTCGAAGGGCGGGATGTTCTCCGGCCCGCCGCTCGACGTCGTCCGTCCGGTCTGCCGCGCGGGCGACAAGACCGAGCGGTTCGACCTCGGGGGCGATCAGGCGCAGGAGAAGCTCCCGGGCTCGGTCGCCTGGGTGGGCATCGACGCGGGCTACTTCATCGCCGCCGCGCTCCCGAAGGAGGCGCTCGGCACCTGCGTCTTCGCCCGCGGGCCGGAGAAGGGCAGCGGCCTCGCGGCGCTGTGGGTCCCGGTGGAGGGCGGCGCGCGGAAGATGTCACTGACAGTGTATGCCGGCCCGAAGGACCTCGACACGCTGCGCGGGTACGGGCGCGCGTTCGACGGCGCGATCGACTACGGCGCGATGGCGCGCCCGTTCGCGTTCTTCGCCCGCATCCTCCTCTACGTGATGCGCTGGTTCCAGGGGATCGTCGGGAACTGGGGCCTCGCGATCATCCTGCTCACGCTGCTCGTGAAGCTCCTGCTCTACCCGCTCACCGCGAAGTCGATGCAGTCGATGAACGAGATGCGGAAGCTGCAGCCCGAGATCGACAAGCTGAAGGTGAAGTTCGGCTCGGACCGCGACAAGCTCAACCAGGCGACGATGCAGCTCTACCAGCAGCACAAGGTGAACCCGCTCGGCGGGTGCCTGCCGATGCTGCTGCAGCTGCCGATCTGGTTCGCGCTCTACGCGACGCTCCAGACCTCGGTCGAGCTCTACCGCGAGCCCTTCCTCTGGATGCACGACCTCACCCGCCACGATCCGTTCTTCATCCTGCCCGTCGCGATGGGGCTCTCCTCCTTCGCGATGCAGAAGATCTCGCCCCAGCCGGCCGACAACGCCCAGGCGAAGATGATGCTCTACTTCATGCCCATCTTCTTCTCGATCCTGATGCTGTTCGTCCCGGGCGGCCTCACGCTGTACATCTTCGTGAACAACGTGCTGTCGATCGCGCAGCAGCAGTACCTGATGCGTCGGCATGGGGCGGTGGCGGTGGTGAAGGCGTGACCGCAGGAGGGCCGATGGACGAGACGAGCGGTCGCGAGGTTGCTCCCCCGCGGGAGGCGCCTGAGAAGGTCGCGAAGGCGCGGTCGTTCTGCGCGGGTCTCCTCGAGCGGCTCGGCGCTGCGGTCGACGTCGAGGTGAAGGAGACGCCGGAGGCGATCGGCGTCTCGCTCACCGCGCGCGCCGACAACACGGTCGAGCTCTCGTCGGCGCTCGTCGAGGCGGCGCAGTACCTCGTGAACCGCGTCGTGAACCCGCGCGCCGAAGGGCGCAAGTGGGTGAACCTCGACGTCGGCGGCTTCCGCGAGGAGGGCGACCCGGCCGTGAAGGCGATGGCCGAGCGGCTCGCCGCGGCGGCCAGGCGGACCGGCAAGGTCATCGCCGTCGCGCCCATCAGCCCGCGCGACCGGCGCCAGATCCACCTCGCGCTCGTCGACGTCGAGGGCGTCTCGACCCGCAGCGAGGGCGAGGGGCTCTTCCGGCAGCTCCTCATCATCCCCGACCGGGGCGGCGAGGGCGGGCGGTAAGTGGCGGCGCCGAAGACGAAGGCCGAGCGGCTCTTCTCGGCGGCGGTGGTGCGGCGCTCCTTCGAGCTGCAGGAGGGGCGGTACCAGGAGGGCTTCCGCTTCGTCTACGAGGGCGTGCTGCGCGACCTCCGCCTCGAGGAGCGCGAGGTGGACGAGTACCTCGCCGCGCACCGGGACGAGGTCGAGAAGGCGATCGGGCGGCGCGGAGGTCGCTAGGCGCCGCGCCCGCCTTCCCCGATGGACCAGAACTTCCACGAGGCGCTGCGGCGGGGGCTCGACGCCTTCCGGATCGCGCTCCCCGAGGGCGCCGAGGCGTTGCTCGAGCGCTACGCCGACCGGCTCCTCGCCTGGAACCGGAAGGTGAACCTCACCTCGATCACCTCACCGGCCGAGGTCGCGGAGAAGCACCTCGTCGACTCGCTCCTCGTGCTGCCCGCGGTCGCGTCGGCGCGGACGCTCCTCGACATCGGCGCCGGGGCGGGGCTGCCCGGGGTCCCGCTCGCCTGCGCTCGTCGCGACCTCGCCGTGACCTGCTGCGACTCGGTGACGAAGAAGGTCGCGTTCGTGAAGGCGGTCTCGGCGGAGCTCGGCGTGGACGTCCGGGCGTTCGCGGTGCGGGCGGGCGGCGATCCGGATGGCGAGAAGCTGCCCCGCGCCGACGCGGTCGTGTCGCGCGCCCTCGCCGATCCCGAGCTGTGGGTGCCGCTCGGTGCGCGGTACCTCGCCGACGGAGGGGTTCTCGTCGCGATGCTCGGCCGCGAGGCGGACCGAGCCCGGCTCGAGGCGATCGGCGAGACCGCCGGGCTTTCGCTCGTCTCGCTCGACCACCACGAGCTGCCGCTCACGCGCTCGTCGCGGGCGATCGCAACCTGGCGGCGGCGGTAGGGCCCTCAGCCGCTTCGGCGGGTCTGTCCGGCCCACGCGCGCGTTGCGCCCTGGGCGGGGGGTCCTCGCACTGCGCAGAGCGGCGCGCCGGAACGCCACGCGCGTGGCCCCCGGGCGCCGCCCTCCGGCGCAGCGTCCTCGGCGCAGGTGGCGGGATCACCGCGCGCGGACGAGGGGCGACTCGGAACGCGCCGGCGGTTTTCGCGCCCCCGGCGCTGCGCACCGGGGACGCTCCGCCGGCGCGGGACCCGGAGCGATGGTCGCGCGCGTCGACTCGCGCGCGAGTGGCGCCTGCGGATGCGCCGTCGGACGACGCGCGGGGGACCCTCGCGCGCGGACCCTCGGCGACTGCCGCGTCGGACGAGGGGACGCGTAGACCGGACGCAGGTCGCTGCCGGTGTTCCACGTGGAACACCGCTCGCCGCACGCGGCGCCAGCCAGCGTCGCGTGCGAAGGACCGGAGCGGCTGTCCGGCACCGCACCCCGGCCACCGCCATCTCACCCGACACTGTCCGGCACCGCGTCCCTGCGCCGAGGCGACGGTCCCCGGGGCCACCGCGCGTGGCTGTCCGGCACCGCCTTCCCGCGGGGGATCTCGCGTCGCGACGCCTCGGCGACACAGCCCGCGTCGCGCGCGAAGGACCGGGGGGCCGTCCACAGGCGCATCCGCAGGCGCGCACTCCCCGCCGAGAAGGCACGCGCGACCCTTCCGACGAGCCCGCGCCGGCGGAGCGCCCGCGTTCGCGCAGCGAACGCGGGGCGCGAAAACCGCCGGCGCGTTCCCACCCGGCTCGGGTCCGCGCGCGGCCATCCCGCGAGCTCGCGCCGAGGACTCTGCGCCGAAGGACGGTTCCCCGGGCCACCGCGCGTGGCCACCCGGCACTGTCCGGCACCGCCTTCCCGCGGCGCCGGCACCGACTGCGGCCGCCGCGACGCCTCGGCGAAACAGCCCGCGTCGCGCGCGAAGGACCGGGGGGCCGTCCACAGGCGCATCCGCAGGCGCGCACTCCCCGCCGAGAAGGCACGCGCGACCCTTCCACGAGCCCGCGCCGGCGGAGCGCCCGCGTTCGCGCAGCGAACGCGGGCGCGAAAACCGCCGGCGCGTTCCCACCCGGCTCGGGTCCGCGCGCGGCCATCCCGCGAGCTCGCGCCGAGGACTCTGCGCCGAAGGACGGTTCCCCGGGCCACCGCGCGTGGCTGTCCGGCACCGCCTTCCCGCGGGGGACCACGCGCGCGAAGCCTCGGCGACACAGCCCGCGTCGCGCGCGAAGGACCGGGGGGCCGTCCACAGGCGCATCCGCAGGCGCGCACTCCCCGCCGAGCAGTCCACGCGCGACGCCTTCCACGAGCCCGCGCCGGCGGAGCGCCCGCGTTCGCGCAGCGAACGCCGGGCGCGAAAACCGCCGGCGCGTTCCCACCCGGCACTCGGTCCGCGCGCGGCCATCCCGCGAGCTCGCGCCGAGGACTCTGCGCCGAAGGACGGTTCCCCCGGGCCACCGCGCGTGGCTGTCCGGCACGCCGCTCGGCATCGCCAGGGGCTGTCCGGCCGCTCGGCATCGCCAGGGGCTGTCCGGCACCGCCACCCCGCGTGTTCTCCACCCGGCACCGCCGCTCACGCAGCGGTCGCGACCTGGCGCTCGGTCTGCCGGAAGCGCCCGCCATCCGTGGATGTTCCACGTGGAACATCCCGCTCCCCGGCCCACCCCCGGCATGCCCGCACCCCCGGGACGGCTCGCCCGGTGTTCCACGTGGAACACTGTCAGACGGATCGGGCAGATTGGCGCCGCTCCGGCTCTCACGGCTGGAAGAAATCCGAGGGGTATCGCTTGTCGAACGGGATGAACGGGGGCCTTCCCCCTGAGATGGAAGTCACGTCCATGAGCCGCATCCTCACCATCGCGAACCAGAAAGGCGGCGTCGGCAAGACGACGACGGCGGTGAACCTCGCCGCTTCGCTCGCCGCGGCGGAGCGCCGGACGCTCCTCATCGACGTCGATCCGCAGGGGAACGCCGGGAGCGCCCTCGGGATCCGGCGCGACGACAGCGAGCGCTCGGTCTACGAGGTGCTGCTCGACGGCATCCCGCTCAAGGACGCGGTCAGAAAGACCGAGCTCAAGTTCCTCGACGTCGTCCCCGCCTCACAGCACCTGGTCGGCGCCGAGCTCGAGCTCGCCGCGATCGACGGCCGGGAGCTGCGGCTGAAGCGGGCGGTGGACGCGATCGCGGGCGAGTACGAGTACATCATCATCGACTGCCCGCCCTCCCTGGGCCTCCTCACCCTGAACGGCCTCGTCGCGGCCCAGGGCGTCATGATCCCGCTCCAGTGCGAGTACTACGCGCTCGAGGGGCTCGCCGACGTGCTGAAGACGATCGAGCTCGTGCGCGCCGCTGCGAACCCGGGCCTCAAGGTGGACGGGATCGTCCTCACCATGTACTCGGCGAACAACCTCTCGAACCAGGTGGCGGACGAGATCCGCAAGACCTTCAGCGACCAGGTGTTCGAGACGGTGATCCCGCGGAACGTGCGGCTCTCCGAGGCCCCGTCGCACGGCAAGCCGATCCTCCTCTACGACGTCACGTCGAAGGGGTGTCAGAGCTACCTCGATCTCGCCCGGGAGGTGACGAAGCGGCTCGGAACCGCTGGAGGTGTCGCGTGACGATGGCGGAGAAGCGGAGGCCGGCCCTGGGCCGCGGGATGGCGGCGCTGCTCTCGAACGCGGCCCCGCCCCCTTCGACGACGTTCCCCACCGGCACCTCCGGGCGGATGCTCCTCTCGCTGCCCGTCGAGGCGGTCGAGCGGAACCCGGAGCAGCCGAGGAAGCGCTTCGAGGAGAAGCGGCTCGAGGAGCTCGCGGCCTCGATCCGGGAGCACGGGATCGTCGAGCCGATCCTGGTCCGCCGGGAGGGCGCGAAGTACCGGATCCTCGCCGGCGAGCGGCGCTGGCGCGCTGCGCAGCGCGCGGGGCTGAAGGAGGTCCCGGCGATCGTCCGCGAGGCGAGCGAGCGTGAGGCGTTCGAGCTCGCCCTCGTCGAAAACCTCCAGCGCGAGGACCTGAACGCGATCGAGGAGGCGGAGGCGTACGAGGTCCTCATGGAGGACCACGGGCTCACCCAGGAGGCGATCGCGCAGCGGGTCGGAAAGGAGCGCTCCACCGTCGCGAACGCGCTGCGGCTCCTGAAGCTCCCCGGGGAGGTCCGCGACCTCGTGAAGGAGGGGCAGCTCGACATGGGGCACGCGCGGGCGCTCCTCGTCGCTCGAAGGCGAGGAGACCATTCGGAAGACCGCCCAGCGCGTGGTCCGCGAGGGGCTCTCCGTCCGGGCGACCGAGGCGCTCGTTCGTCAGCTCGTCCGAAAGGACAAGCCGGCGGCGGCTCCCGCAGGCGAGACGACTGCCGTCCGGGCGCTCGCCCAGCGGCTTCAGCGCCGGCTCGGAGCCCGGTGCAGGGTGCTCCCCAAGTCCGCCGTCGCAGGGCGTCTCGAGGTCGAGTACACGTCCCTCGAAGAGCTCGACGGAATACTCGCGAAGATCGGGGCGTAATGAGAGGGTTCGGCCGCCCGCAGGTGGGCGGACGCCCCGTCGAGGGATCCCCTCGCAGGGAACATACAGATGTCCTTCTGGAACAAGCTGCGGGAGGAGGCGCCGGGTCCCGGCGCGGAAGTGCCCGGAGCGCCAACGAAGCCACCGCACGAGGAGCCGAAGCCCATGGCCATGCTGAAGCGCGATGAACTCACCTCCGTCCCCACGGCGTCCGGCGATCTGAACGCCTTGCTCGGCCGCGGCTCGGAGTTCGAAGGAAAGCTCACGTTCGAGGGGACCGTCCGGATCGACGGCAAGTTCACCGGCACGATCGTGACGAACGACGTCCTCGTCATCGGCGAGGGCGCCAAGGTGAACGCCGAGATCACCTGCGGGACGGTCATCGTCCACGGCGAGATCAACGGCAACCTGAAGGCGAAGAGCGCGGTGGAGCTGCACCACCCGGCGCGGATGCGCGGCAACGTCGAGACCCCCTCGCTCATGGTCGAGAAGGGCGTCGTCTTCGAGGGCCAGACGAAGATGGAGGGCGTCGAGAAGGCGGCGGTGAAGACCACCCCGTCGTCGCCGTCGCCGATCCAGTCCGTGAAGCCGTAACCGGCCGCCGTTGTTAGTTAAAGGAGCGGGTCCCCACGCGGGGCCCGCTCCTTTCATTTGCGCCGGTCGTGGCGGCCGCGGCCTCAGGGCTCCGTCACTCCACCTTCACCTGGATGGCGCGCGGCTTCGCCTCGGCCTTCTTCGGAAGGGTGATCGTGAGGACCCCGTGCTTCGACTCCGCCTTGATCCGCTCGGGATCGAGGGTGCCGGGGAGCGAGAACGAGCGGGTGAACGTGCCGTAGGCCCGCTCCACCCGGTGGTAGTTCTCGCGATGCTCGTCCCGCGCGAGCTTCCGCTCGCCGCGCACGGTGAGGACCCCGTTCTCGAAGCGGACGTCGACGTCCTTCGGGTCGACCCCGGCGAGCTCGAACGCCAGCGTCACGGACTCCGTGTCCTCGTAGATGTCACAGGCCGGAGTCCAGCCCACCGATTCGCCGCCGCGGAAGGCCCGATCGTCGAACATCCGGTTCACCTCGTCCTGCAGCCGGGCGAGGTCCCGCAAAGGCTCCCATCTCGTCATCATTGCCATGGTTTTTGACCTCCTCTGACCGCGGCGAACGTAAGGCGGGGGCCGGGGCTGTCAAACGGAGCGAAGGGCGCGCCGTTCGGGGGACTTCGAGGCTTGACCGGGGCACTCCCCACATGCTACGTGGCGCGTCCCTTATGATCATGGGTTCAATCGCCCGCCGTTACGCCAAGGCGCTCTTCGGCCTGGCCGCCGAGACGGGAAAGGTGGAGGCCTGGTCCGTCAGCCTCCTCTCCCTGAAGCAGGCGGTCGAGAGCTCCCCGGACCTCCGGGACGTGCTCTCGAATCCCGTCTACTCGAAGGAGCAGCGCCGCGCGATCGTCGAGAAGCTCGCGACCGGGCTCTCCCTCGACGCGGAGCCGAGCGGCCTGCTCCTCCTCCTCGGCGATCGCAACCGCCTCTCCTACCTCTCGGCGATCGTGGACACGTTCCGCGACTACGCCGACCAGCACCTCGGCCGGATCCGCGCGAAGGTCACCTCGGCGGTGAAGCTCGACGACGCCGCGGTCCAGGCGATGGCCGACCGGCTCTCGCAGGCCACGCAGGCGAAGGTCCTGCTCGACCGCGTCGTCGATCCGGCCATCCTCGGCGGCGTCGTCGCGCAGGTCGGCAGCATCGTCTACGACGGATCGGTCCGT
The DNA here is from genome assembly GCA_963736795.1 of uncultured delta proteobacterium. Classification (GTDB taxonomy): domain Bacteria; phylum Myxococcota; class Myxococcia; order Myxococcales; family Anaeromyxobacteraceae; genus Anaeromyxobacter. The sequence goes on from CAVTRF010000016.1 coordinate 1,292,258, forward strand.
ACGCAGCTCGAGGACCTCCGCACCCAGCTCAAGCGGTAGCAGCCCTACGCAACGCAGCTCACGCCTTCCGGAGATTGGTCGATGGAAATCCGCGCCGACGAGATCAGCCGCATCATCCGCGAGCAGATCAAGGACTACGGGAAGAAGGTCGACGTCGCCGAGACCGGGACCGTCCTCTCGCAGGCGGACGGCGTCGCCCGCATCTACGGGCTCGCCGGCGCCGCCGCCGGCGAGCTGCTCGAGTTCCCCCACGGCGTCCGCGGCCTCGTGCTGAACCTCGAGGAGGACAACGTCGGCGCCGCGATCATGGGCGACTGGGAGCACATCCGCGAGGGCGACCCCGTGAAGCGGACGGGGAAGATCGCCGAGGTGCCGGTGGGCGAGGAGCTCCTCGGCCGCATCGTGGACGGCCTCGGCAACCCCATCGACGGCCGCGGCCCGATCAACGCGAAGCAGACCCGCAAGATCGAGCTCAAGGCCCCCGGCATCGTGAAGCGCAAGTCGGTGCACGAGCCGATGCAGACCGGCCTCAAGGCGATCGACGCGCTCGTGCCGATCGGCCGCGGGCAGCGCGAGCTCATCCTCGGCGACCGCCAGACCGGCAAGACCGCGGTCGCGATCGACACGATCATCAACAACAAGGGGAACAACCTCCACTGCTTCTACGTGGCCATCGGCCAGAAGCAGTCGACGGTCGCCCGCGTCGTCGAGACGCTGAAGAAGCACGGCGCGATGGAGTACACGACCGTCGTCGCGGCGAACGCGTCCGACCCGGCCCCGATGCAGTACCTCGCGCCGTACACCGGCGTGACGATGGCCGAGTACTTCCGCGACTCCGGCCGGCACGCCCTCATCGTGTACGACGACCTCTCGAAGCAGGCCGTCGCGTACCGGCAGCTCTCGCTGCTCCTCCGCCGCCCGCCGGGCCGCGAGGCGTACCCGGGCGACGTGTTCTACCTCCACTCCCGCCTGCTCGAGCGCGCCGCGAAGCTCTCGGACAAGGAGGGCGGCGGGTCGCTCACCGCGCTCCCCATCATCGAGACCCAGGCGGGCGACGTGTCGGCGTACATCCCGACGAACGTCATCTCGATCACCGACGGCCAGATCTTCCTCGAGTCGAACCTCTTCTTCCAGGGCGTCCGGCCGGCCATCAACGTCGGCATCTCGGTCTCCCGCGTCGGCGGCTCCGCGCAGATCAAGGCGATGAAGCAGGTCGCCGGCTCGCTCAAGCTCGACCTCGCGCAGTACCGCGAGCTCGCCGCCTTCGCGCAGTTCGGCTCCGACCTCGACAAGGCGACGCAGGAGACGCTCGCCCGCGGCGAGCGCCTCGCCGAGGTGCTGAAGCAGGGGCAGTACTCGCCGATGACGGTCGAGAAGCAGGTCATCCAGATCTACGCCGCGACGCAGAAGGACGAGGGCGGCCAGGGCTGGATCCGCGCGGTCCCGGTCGATCAGGTCACCCGCTACATGAAGGAGCTCCTCGAGTTCCTCGACGCGCGCCACCCGGAGGTCGCGAAGTCCATCGCCGAGAAGAAGGCGCTCGACGACGGCATCCGGAAGGCGCTCGACGGCGCGCTCAAGGAGTTCAGCGGGATCTTCCAGGCCGAGGCGTAACGCCCCCGGCGAAGAGGCGACGACGTGCCCTCCCTCCGCGACATCCGCAACCGCATCGGCTCGGTCAAGAGCACGCGGCAGATCACCAAGGCCATGAAGATGGTGGCCGCGGCGAAGCTGCGCCGCGCGCAGGACGCGGTCCTCAAGACCCGGCCGTACGCGCAGCTCCTCGATCAGGCGCTCTCCCGCATCGCCGCGCGCGCGGCGGCCGAGGAGGTCGTCGCCGCACCCGCTGCTCGCGCCCCGCGTGCAGCGGACCGCCGAGGTCGTCGTCGTGACGAGCGACCGCGGCCTCGCGGGCGGCTTCAACTCGAACATCTCCCGCCGCGCGCAGCGGTTCCTCACCGAGAACGGGGAGCGGTTCGAGACGCTCCAGCTCGCCACGGTCGGGAAGAAGGGGCGCGACTTCTTCCGCGCCCGCAAGCTCCCCGTCCGCAAGGACTTCACCGGCATCCACGCCGACCTCCGCTACGAGAAGGCGGAGGCGATCGCGGCGGAGTACACGCAGCGCTTCCTCGCCGGCGAGGTCGACGCGGTGTTCCTCGCCTACAACGAGTTCAAGAGCGCGATCGCCCAGAAGCCGGTGGTGGTGCAGCTCCTCCCCATCGAGACGCCGCCCGCGGCGGACGCGTCGGCGGGGATCGACTTCAAGTACGAACCGTCGCGCGAGGCGCTCCTCGCCGAGCTCCTCCCGCGTCAGATCGCGACGCAGGTGTGGCGCGCCCTCCTCGAGTCGGCCGCCTCCGAGCACGGCGCCCGCATGAGCGCGATGGAGAGCGCGACGAAGAACGCCGAGGAGATGATCGCGGCGCTCACCCTCCAGTACAACCGCGCGCGCCAGGCCTACGTCACGAAGGAGCTCATGGAGATCGTGAGCGGCGCCGAGGCGCTCAAGTAAGGGATTCAGGGAAAGGATACACATGACCACTGCGACGAACGCTCAGAGCGGCAAGATCACCCAGGTCATCGGCCCGGTCGTGGACGTCGAGTTCCCGCCCGGCGCGCTGCCCGACATCTACACCGCGCTCCGCGTCACGAACCCCGCCATCGACGCGCGCGCCGGACAACCTCGTCATCGAGGTCGCCGCAGCACCTCGGCGAGAACACCGCCCGCTGCATCTCGATGGACTCGACCGACGGCCTCGTCCGCGGCATGCCGGTGAAGAGCACCGGCGCGCCCATCTCCGTGCCGGTCGGCAAGGAGGTGCTCGGCCGCATCCTGAACGTCATCGGCGAGCCGGTCGACGAGCGCGGCGACGTGAAGGCCACGCGCAAGATGCCGATCCACCGCGCCGCCCCGACGCTCGTCGAGCAGAACGTCAAGATCGAGGCGTTCGAGACGGGCATCAAGGTCATCGACCTGCTCGCCCCGTACCTCCGCGGCGGCAAGATCGGCCTGTTCGGCGGCGCCGGCGTCGGCAAGACCGTGCTGCTCATGGAGCTCATGAACAACGTCGCGAAGAAGCGCGGCGGCTTCTCGGTGTTCGCCGGCGTCGGCGAGCGGACCCGCGAGGGAAACGACCTCTACCACGAGATGATCGACTCGGGCGTCATCAACAAGGACGACCTGTCGAAGAGCCAGTGCGTGCTCGTGTACGGGCAGATGAACGAGCCGCCGGGAGCCCGCGCCCGCGTCGCGCTCTCCGCGCTCACCATCGCCGAGTACTTCCGCGACGAGGAGAAGCGCGACATGCTCCTCTTCATCGACAACATCTTCCGCTTCACGCAGGCGGGCTCGGAGGTGTCGGCGCTCCTCGGCCGCATCCCCTCCGCCGTCGGTTACCAGCCGACCCTCTCCACCGAGATGGGCGAGCTGCAGGAGCGGATCACCTCCACGCAGAACGGCGCGATCACGTCGGTGCAGGCGATCTACGTCCCCGCCGACGACCTCACCGACCCGGCCCCGGCGACCGCGTTCGCGCACCTCGACGCGACGACGGTGCTCTCCCGCAAGCTGACCGAGATCGGCATCTACCCGGCCGTCGATCCGCTCGACTCGACGAGCCGCATCCTCGACCCGCTCGTCGTCGGCATGGAGCACTACTCCGTCGCCCGCGAGGTCCAGGAGACGCTGCAGCGCTACAAGGACCTCCAGGACATCATCGCCATCCTCGGCATGGACGAGCTCTCCGAGGACGACAAGCTCACCGTCGCGCGCGCCCGCAAGATGCAGCGGTTCCTCTCCCAGCCCTTCGACGTCGCCAAGCAGTTCACCGGCAACGACGGCAAGTACGTCGAGCTGAAGGACACGATCCGCGGCTTCAAGGAGATCGTCGACGGCAAGCACGACGACCTCCCGGAGCAGGCCTTCTACATGGTCGGCGGCATCGAGGAGGCGGTCGAGAAGGCGAAGAAGCTGGCCGCTGGGTAATCCTTCGACAGGCTCAGGACGGTCCGGATCTATGGCTCTCACGCTCGACATCGTCACGCCGGAGCGGCGCGTCCTCTCGGTCAGCTGCGACGAGGTGCGCGCGCCCGGCGCCCAGGGCGGGTTCGGGGTTCGCCAGAACCACGAGCCCTTCATGACCGCGCTCGAGCCCGGCCGGCTCACCTACGTCGAGGGCGGGCGCGAGCACCACTACGCCGTCGGCGGCGGGTTCCTGCAGGTCGCCGACAACCGCGTCATCGTCCTCGCCGACACCGCCGAGGCGGCCGGCGACATCGACGTGGAGCGCGCGCGGCGCACCTTCCAGGAGGCGCAGGAGAAGCTGCTCAAGCTGACCGAGCAGGACGAGAATCAGCCCGTCGAGTCCGCCCGCGTGCGCCGCGCGGCGGCCCGGCTCGGCGTCGCCGGCAAGTAGCCGAGATCAGGTCCGTCGGTTCGCTGCGGGGAGGGCCTTCGGAGGCCCTCCCCGTCGCGTTTTTGGGGGGCTAAAAGCGTTGATATTCCGGGGGGATTCCTATAGAAACGACCCTCCGCCGGAACTCCTCGCGCGCCCGCGCGCCCCGGCGGCGGAACAGGCCCGATGCCCGACGAGATCCTGCCGCCTCCTCCTCCGCCCGACGCCCCCGCGCCGCCGCCTCCGCCCCGCCGGATGGCCACCGCGCGCAGGTCAACATCGAAGACGAGATGCGCAAGTCGTATCTCGACTACTCGATGTCGGTCATCATCGGCCGCGCGCTGCCGGACGTGCGCGACGGCCTGAAGCCGGTGCACCGCCGCGTCCTCTACGCGATGCACACCGAGGGGCTGCACCACAACAAGCGCTACTCGAAGTGCGCCGGCGTCGTCGGCGAGGTGCTGAAGAAGTACCACCCGCACGGCGACGCCTCGGTCTACGACGCGCTCGTCCGCCTCGCGCAGGACTGGAACCTGCGCTACCCGCTCATCGACGGCCAGGGCAACTTCGGCTCGGTCGACGGCGACCCCGCCGCCGCGTACCGGTACACCGAGTCGCGCCTCGAGCGGCTCGCCGACTTCCTCCTCGCCGACATCGACAAGGAGACGGTCGAGTGGGGACCGAACTTCGACGACTCGACGGTCGAGCCGCTCGTCCTCCCCACCCGCTTCCCGAACCTGCTCGTGAACGGCTCCGCCGGCATCGCGGTCGGCATGGCGACGAACATCCCGCCCCACAACATGGGCGAGGTGATCGACGCGACGCTGCACCTCATCGAGCACCCGAAGGCGACGGTGCAGGACCTCATGCGGTTCATCCCGGGCCCGGACTTCCCGACCGCCGGGATCATCCGCGGCCGCGACGGGATCCGCGCCGCCTACGAGAAGGGGCGCGGCAACATCCAGGTGCGCGCCCGCGCCTCGATCGAGGTCCACCCGAAGACCGAGCGCGAGTCGATCGTCGTCACCGAGATCCCGTACCAGGTGAACAAGGCGAAGCTCGTCGAGCACATCGCCGAGCTCGTGCGCGAGAAGAAGCTCGAGGGCATCTCCGACCTGCGCGACGAGTCCTCGCGCGAGGGGATGCGGATCGTCATCGAGCTGAAGCGCGACGCCGTCGCCCAGGTGGTGCTGAACAACCTCTACGCCCACACCGCGATGCAGAGCGGCTTCGGCGTGATGCTGCTCTCCATCGACGGCGGGCAGCCGCGGATCCTGAACCTGAAGGAGATGCTCGAGCGCTTCGTCGCGCACCGGCGCGACGTCGTCACCCGCCGCACCCGCTACGAGCTCAGGAAGGCGCGGGAGCGCGAGCACATCCTGCTCGGCTTCCAGATCGCGCTCGACCACATCGACGAGATCATCGAGCTCATCAAGAAGGCGACGGACCGCGAGGCGGCGCGCGAAGGCCTGATCGACGCGCTTCGGCCTCTCCGAGCTGCAGGCGAAGGCGATCCTCGAGATGCAGCTGCAGCGCCTCACCGGGCTCGAGCGCCAGAAGATCCTGGACGAGCTCGCCGAGGTGCAGCAGCTCATCGCCCGCCTGAAGGAGATCCTCGGCTCCGAGAAGGTGCTGCTCGAGGTGATCGCGCAGGAGCTGAAGGAGGTGCGCGAGCTCTTCGCCGACGAGCGCCGCACCGAGATCCAGGGCGAGGCGGAGGACCTCTCCACCGAGGACCTCATCGCCGAGGAGGAGATGGTCGTCACCGTCTCCCACGCCGGCTACGTGAAGCGGAACCCGGTGTCGCTCTACCGCGCCCAGCGGCGCGGCGGGCGCGGCAAGACCGGCGCGGTCGCGCGCGAGGAGGACTTCCTCGAGAGCCTCTTCGTCGCCTCGACGCACAGCTACCTGCTCGTCTTCACCGACAAGGGCAAGGTCTACTGGCTCAAGGTCCACGAGATCCCGCAGGCGGGCCGCGCCGCGCGCGGCAAGCCCATCGTGAACCTCGTCCAGCTCGCGCAGGGCGAGAAGGTCGCCGCGATCCTGCCGGTGCGCCGGCTGCCGGAGCCGGCGGGCACCGCCGACGAGGCGCCCGAGGCGGAGGGCGAGGCCCCCGCGGCGCCCGCAGCCGTGCCGGAGGCGGGCGACGCGCAGTTCGTGTTCATGGCGACCCGCCGCGGCCTCATCAAGAAGACGCGGCTCGACCAGTTCGCGCGCCCGCGCGCCGCCGGCATCATCGCGCTCGGGATCGAGGAGGGCGACGAGCTCATCGCGGCCCGGCTCACCGACGGCGGCAGCCACGTCCTCCTCTCGACCGCGCAGGGGATGGCGATCCGGTTCGAGGAGTCCGACGTGCGGGCGATGGGGCGCACCGCCTACGGCGTGAAGGGGATCACCCTCGAGGCGGGCGACGCGGTCGTCTCGGCCGAGGCGCTCCCGCCCGCCGTGGAGGGGGCCGGCGCGGACACCATCCTCACCGTGACCGCGAACGGCTACGGCAAGCGGACCGAGCTCGCCGAGTACCGGGTCCAGACCCGCGGCGGGAAGGGGATCATCACCATCAAGACGACCGAGCGGAACGGGCCGGTCGTCGCGGCGGCCTCGGTCGCCGAGGCCGAGGAGGTGATGATCATCACGAACCACGGCATGCTCATCCGGATGCCGGCGCGCGGGATCAGCGTCATCGGCCGCAACACCCAGGGCGTGCGGCTCATCACGCTCGAGTCGAAGGAGGAGCAGGTCGTCGCCGCCGCGCTCGTCGCCGAGACCACCGCCGCCGCCGACGCGGTCGGGGTCCGCGAGGAGCCGGAGGGCGTCGCGCCGGTCGAGACCGCGCCGGAGGACGAGGGCGGAGACGAGGGCGACGACGAGGGCAAGAATTGATTCGCGCTTCGCTGCTCGCCGCGCTCGCCCTGTCGCTCGCGGCGTGCGGCTCGCCCGCGCGGCGGCTCGAGGCGGCGAACACGCTCCGCCGGGACGGGCGACGCGAAGGGCGCGCTCGCCGGCTACAAGACGATCCTCGCCGACCTCGGGGACGGGCCGCTGCAGGACGACGACGCGGCGGTCCGCTGGAAGGCGCTGCGCTTCGCCGGCGACGTCTCCTACCTCGAGCTCGGCGACTACGGCTCCGCGCTCTCGTACTACCGGCGCATCGTGTCCCTCCACCCGGGCGGCAAGGAGGCCTACGAGGCGCGCGGCGTCATGGGGGACATCTACCGCGACCGCTTCAACGACCACCTCGCCGCCATCACCCAGTACGCGGAGGTCGCGGCGTCGGACAGCCCGCTCGCGCCCCGGTTCCAGCTCGAGGTCGCGCGCGGCTACCTCGCCCTCGCCGGCTACGAGCGCGCCCGCGCCGAGGCGCGGGTCCTGCGCGAGCACTGGCCGAAGCACGAGCTCGCCGACGAGGCGCAGCTCCTCACCGCGCAGGCGTGGGCGCTCGAGCGCAAGGACGACGAGGCGCTCGGCGCGTTCCAGGCGCTCGTCGACCGCGACGCACCCGCGGAGGTGAAGGCGCGCGCCCTCGAGGGGCAGGCGCACATCCACGCGCAGTCGGGCCGGTTCGACCGCGCGCTCGAGCTCTACGCGCTCGCGCTGCCGACGCACCCGAACCCCGACGCGGTCCGCACCGACATCGACGCGGTGCGCGAGCGCCGCGAGAAGGCGAAGACCGCGACCCCGGGCGACCGCGCCGCGGCGTTCGACAGCGGGAAGGTGAAGCAGAGCCCCAGGGAGGCCCCGTGAAGACCGAGCTCTCGGAGAAGCTGTTCGCGAAGGCGCAGGACCTCTTCCCGGGCGGGGTGAACAGCCCGGTCCGCGCCTTCAAGGGCGTCGGCGGCACGCCGCGCTTCATCGCGCGCGGGCGCGGCAGCCACCTCTTCGACGTCGACGGGAACGACTACGTCGACTACGTCCTCAGCTGGGGGCCGATGATCGTCGGCCACTGCCACCCCGAGGTGATGCGCGAGGTGCAGGACGCGATGAAGGACGGCTCCTCCTTCGGCGCGCCGTCCCCGCGGGAGATCCAGCTCGCCGAGCTCGTGCGCGCGCGGATGCCCTGGGTCGAGAAGATGCGCTTCTGCTCGTCGGGCACCGAGGCGACCACCGCCGCGATCCGCGTCGCGCGCGGCTTCACCGGGCGCGACGACATCCTCAAGTTCGACGGCTGCTACCACGGCGCGGGCGACGCGCTGCTCGTGAAGGCGGGCTCGGGCGTCGAGACGCTCGGGCTGCCGGACTCGCCCGGCGTGCCGGCGGACCTCGCGAAGCACACGCTCACCCTCCCGTTCAACGACCTCGCCGCGGCGGAGAAGCTCTTCGCGGCGCGCGGCAAGCAGCTCGCCGCGGTCATCGTCGAGCCGGTCGTCGGCAACATGGGCGTGCTCGTCCCGCGCCCCGGCTACCTCGCAGGGGCTGCTCGACCTGTGCCGCGCGAGCGGCGCGCTGCTCATCATCGACGAGGTGATGACCGGCTTCCGGGTCGGCGAGGGCGGCGCGTGCGGGCTCTTCGGCCTGCGCCCGGACCTCGTCACCTTCGGCAAGGTGATCGGCGCCGGGCTGCCGGTCGGCGCGTTCGGCGGGCGCGCGGACGTCATGGACCGCGTCGCGCCGGCGGGGCCCATCTACCAGGCGGGCACGCTCAGCGGGAACCCGATGGCGATGGCGGCCGGGTTCGCGACGCTGCGCCTCATGACCCCCGCAGCCTACGAGCGGCTCGAGCAGACGTCGGCGAGCCTCGCCGACGGGCTCGCGCGCGCCGCGGCGGAGGCGAAGGTCCCGGTGCAGGTGAACCGGGTCGGCTCGATGCTGACGGTCTTCTTCTCGGAGAAGCCGGTCTTCGACGCGGCGAGCGCCCGCGCCTGCGACACGAAGCGGTTCGGGGCGTTCTTCCACGCGCTGCTCGAGCACGGGGTCTACTTCCCGCCCTCGCAGTTCGAGGCGGCCTTCCTCTCGACCGCCCACAGCGAGGACGACGTCGAGGCGACGCTGCGCGCCGCGCGGGTCGCCTTCGCGGCCGCGGCGAAGGTCTAGCGGGCCGGGTGGCGGAGGGCGCGGCCGCGTTCGCCGATCGCTTCGCGACGTTCGAGGGGGTCGCCTACCTCGACGCCGCGAGCCAGGGCCCGCTGCCGCTCGCCGCGGTCCGCGCGGGGCGCGACGCGCTCGGGCTGAAGGAGCGGCCGTTCCGGATCACGACCCAGACGTACCTCTCCGTCGTCGCCGAGGCGCGCGCGCTCGCGGCGCGGCTGCTCGGCGCGCGGGACGAGTCGGTCGCGCTCGTCACCGGGGCGGGCCAGGTCGTGAACGCGGTGGCGCGCGGGCTCGACCTCGGGGAGGGCGACGAGGTCCTGCTCCCGCGCCACGAGTTCCCATCGAACGACCTCCCCTGGCGCTGGCTCGCGCGGCGCGGGGCGAAGGTCCGCGTCGTCGAGCCAGGCGCCGGCGCCTGCGGCGCGGTCTCGGCGGAGCGCCTCGCGGCGGAGATCGGGCCCCGCACGCGGGTCGTCGCCTTCTCGCACGTCTCGTACCTGCACGGCGGGCGCATCGACCCGGGGCCGGTGGTCGAGGCCGCGCGCCGGGCGGGTGCGGTGACCGTCGTCGACGGGAGCCAGGCGGCGGGCGCGCTCCCCTTCGACTTCGGCGGCTCGGGCATCGACGTGTACGCGACGAGCGCCTACAAGTTCCTGCTCGGTCCGTACGGCTGCGGCGTCGGCCTCTTCTCGCCGGCGGTGCTCGACCGGCTCGCCGTCACCGACGTGAACTGGTGGTCGGTGGTCGGCTCGGACGACCCGCAGCACCCTCCCCGCGACGTCGTGCTGAAGCCGGGCGCGCAGCGGTACGACGCGCACGAGCCGGCGAGCTTCAACAACCTCATGCCGCTCGCCGAGTCGCTCCGGCTGCTGCTCGAGGCGACCCCCGCCCTCGTCCAGGCGCACGCCCGCTCCCTCGGCGACCGGCTCCTCTCCGCGCTGCCTCCCGGGTTCGAGCCGGCGAGCCCGCTCGACTCCGCCGCCCGGAGCCACCTCCTCTGCATCCGCGCCGCGACCCCGCAGGCGACCGCCCTCGCCCAGGAGCGCCTGCGCGCGGCGAAGGTCTGGACCGCCCTGCGCGGCGACCGGATCCGAGTCGCGCCGCACCTTTACAGCACCGCCGAGGACATCGACCGGCTGCTGCTGGCGTTATGACGGGGGGACACTCGGGCTTCGCCCTCGCGACCCCCCGAGCCCCCCGCTCGCTACGGGGCGGCCTCATCCGGCTGCCCCTGCGCTCGCCACTCGCGACCGCTGGAGCCCGTTGACCTTCCGGGTCGCGCCTGCTATACGGGCGTGCCCTTCGAACCGACGGAAACGCCCGGAAAACCCGGCGCTTCCTTCGAAATCGGAGGATGGCGGAGGTGGCGTGGCGGGCCCTGGCGATCGAGAGCGCGGGACCCCCGAGGACGACGAGCAGGGTCTCTCGGACCTCGCGGCCGGTTACCGCAAGGCCTCGCCGTACATCGCCGCCTCGACGAGCCTCGTGGCTGCGGTGGGCCTCTTCACCTGGCTCGGCATCTGGCTCGACGGGAAGTTCGGGACCACTCCCTGGCTCACCCTGCTCGGCGTGGTCTTCGGAATGACCGGCGGTTTCGTGAGCTTCTTCAAGACGGTCCTCGGAAAGAAAAAGTGAAGCACCAGCTCGTCACCGCCGCGCTCGCCATCGGCTTCGTGCTCGTCGCCCTCGCGGCGGGCGTGCACCGGCGCGGCGCCTTCGTCGGGGCGACGATCTCCGGTGCCACCGCGCTCGCCTCGATCGTCGCGATCGGCCGGTTCGGCCGCGGGGCGAAGCCGGTCCAGCGTGCGCTCGCCGTGCTCACCGTCGCCTTCCTGCTCCGCATCCTGCTCGTCGCGCTCGGCGTGGTCGCCGTGACGCGCGCGGGCGAGAGCATCACCGGGTTCGTCGTCGCCTTCTTCGTGCCCTACTTCGTCTTCGCCGCCGTGGAGGGGCTGTACGTCCACTCCCTCGGGCGGGGAACGGGACCGACCGCATGATCGCAGCCACCCTCCTCAGCGTCGCGCTCAGCCTCTCGCTCGCCCAGCACGGTGAGCACGCCGCACCGGCGCCGGAGCACGGCACCTTCCACGCCGCCCCGGCGGAGAACGCGGCGCCCCACGTCGCGACCCCGGCCGAAGGCCACGGCGAGGCCGAGGCGCACGGCGTCGCCGGCGCGCAGGGCGCGGCGACGGTCGAGCACGGCGCCGCGGCGGGCCATGACGAGAGCCTCGGCGCGGTGATGATGCACCACGTCGCCGACGGCTACGTGATCGAGTTCCCGGGGTTCTGCGCGAACGAGGAGGCGCACGACGCCGCCGAGCGCGCGCCGAGGGCGCGCTGGGACTGCGAGCTCAACCTGAACCACGTGTTCGGGACGACCCGCGACGAGGCCGGACACGCCGCGGCCGGGCCGCTCGTGTTCCACGCCGGCGCGACGACGATCGACATGACGCCGACGAAGCACGTCGTGATGATGTGGATCGCGAGCGCGCTCCTCCTCCTCGTCGTCTTCGGCTCGCTGCGCAAGAAGGCGCTCGTCCCGCGCGGCCTCTACAACTTCATCGAGATGCTCGTGCAGTTCGTCCGGAACGAGATCGCGGTGAAGAACATCGGCGAGAAGCACGCGGACCGCTTCGTCCCTTACCTCACCACCGCCTTCTTCTTCATCCTGTTCCTGAACCTGTTCGGCCTCGTGCCGTTCGCCGCCACCGCCACCGCGAACATCTCGGTGACGGTGATGCTGGCGCTCTTCACCTTCTTCGTGACGCAGTACGCGCAGATCAAGGAGCAGGGGGTGGGCGGCTACCTCGCGCACCTCACGGGCGGGGTGCCGAAGTCGCTCGCGCCCCTCTGGATCATCATGATCCCGGTCGAGTTCCTCGGCCTGTTCACGAAGCCCTTCGCCCTCACCGTCCGACTCTTCGCGAACATGGTGGCGGGGCACTTCGTGATCCTCGCCCTCATCGGCCTCATCTTCGCGCTGAACTCGCAGTGGATCGCGTTCGCCTCGGTGCCGATGGCGCTCTCGATCTTCATGCTCGAGCTCTTCGTCGCCTTCGTGCAGGCCTACATCTTCACCATGCTCTCGTCCCTGTTCATCGGCGCCGGCCTCGTGCACCACGGCCACGCACGAGCACGCCGAGCACGCTCACGACGAGCACCCCACCTCTCACGTGGCCGGGGCGTCCCCGGGCCATGGGTAGTCGAGCGCAGCACGCGCCACGGGAAACACGCGGCCCGGTAATCCCGCGCACACCGTAACGGAGACTCACCTCATGAGCCCCATCGCATACGCGTTCCTCTCCGCCGGCTTCGGCGCCGGCCTCGCCGTCCTCGGCGCCGGCCTCGGCATCGGCAAGCTCGCCGCCGCCGCCATGGAGGGCTCGGCCCGCCAGCCGACCGCCGCCGGCGACATCCGCACCTCGATGATCATCGCCGCCGCCCTCATCGAAGGCGCGACGCTCTTCGCGATCGTCGTGACCCTCCTCCTCGCGATCAAGGCGTAACCCGGCTCCGCGCCCGCGGAGCTCTGGACCAGCAGCAGGAGCTCGAAGATGGCCTCCTTCATGACGCTCGCGCCGGCGCTCGCCGCCGGCGGGATCACCGACATCAACCCCGGCCTCACCCTCTGGACCGGCATCACGTTCCTCGTGCTGCTCGTCGTGCTGGGCAAGTTCGCCTGGGGCCCGATCGTCAAGATGCTCGTCGAACGCGAGCGGACCATCCGCGACGCGATCGAGTCCGCGAAGAAGGAGCGGGCCGAGGCGGAGCGGCTGCTCGCGGAGCAGAAGCAGACGCTCCTCGTCGCGCAGCGCGAGGCGTCCGAGCTCGCGAAGCGCAACGCCCAGGAGGTCGAGAAGCTCCGCCAGGAGCTGACCGACCGCGCCCGCAAGGAGGCCGACGAGCTCGTCGCCACCGCGCGGCGCCAGGTGGCCGAGGAGATCACGAAGGCCCGGGCCGAGCTCAAGGGCATGGTGGTCGATCTCGCGATCGACGCCGCCGCCCGGCTCGTGAAGGCGAACCTCGACGACAAGGCGCAGCGCGCCCTCGTCGAGGAGTACATCGCGCAGCTCCCGGCGACCCGCGCCGCCTGAGGCGCGGGACGTTCGTCCTTCGACTTCGCCTCGCCTCCGCGAGGCGAAGCTCGGGATGAACCGGATTCGACGTGCGCTCCGGCGGGCCCCCGGGCTCGCCGGAGCGTTCTTATTTTTCGGAGAACAACGGAATGGGTCTCTCGATCGGCATCGTCGGCCTCCCGAACGTCGGGAAGTCGACCCTCTTCAACGCGCTCCTCGGCGCGGCGCAGGCCGCCGCGGCGAACTACCCGTTCTGCACCATCGATCCGAACGTGGGGGTGGTCCCGGTCCCCGATCGGCGGCTCGGGCTCCTCTCGGCCCTGTTCATCCCGATGAACCCGGTCCCCACCACGCTCGAGTTCGTGGACATCGCGGGGCTCGTCGCCGGCGCCTCGAAGGGCGAGGGGCTCGGGAACCAGTTCCTCGGCAACATCCGCCAGGTGGACGCGATCGCCCACGTGCTCCGCTGCTTCGCCGACCCCGACGTCGTGCACGTCTCGGGCAAGGTGGATCCGCGCGGCGACCGCGACGTCGTCGAGACCGAGCTCATGCTGAAGGACCTCGAGTCGGTCGACAAGCGGCGCGAGCGGACGCAGAAGAACACGAAGACCGCGGGGAAGCCGGGCGAGCTCGCCAAGGCGGAGCTCGCCGCCCTCGACAAGGTGAAGGCCGGGCTCGAGGCGGGGACGCCGGTGCGCGCCCAGCCGCTCACCCCCGACGAGAAGGCCGCGCTCGCGGACCTCTTCCTGCTCACCTCGAAGCCGGTGCTCTACATCGCGAACGTGGACGAGTCGCAGCTCGGCAAGGAGACGACCGACCCGAACATCCTCGCGGTGAAGGAGCTCGCCGAGAGCGAGGGCGCCGAGTGGGTCGAGATCTCCGGCAAGGTCGAGGCGGAGCTCGCCTCGCTCGCGCCCGAGGACCAGGGCGAGTACCTCGCGTCGCTCGGCCTCGCCGAGCCCGGCCTCGACCGGCTCGTCCACGCCGGCTACCGGCTGCTCGGGCTCATCACCTACTTCACCGTGGGCGTGGACGAGTGTCGCGCCTGGACGGTGCGGCGCGGCGCGACCGCGCCCCAGGCCGCCGGCGTCATCCACACCGACTTCGAGAAGGGCTTCATCAAGGCGGAGGTGATCCGCCACGAGGACCTGCTCGAGCTCAAGACCGAGGCGGCGTGCCGGGCGATCGGGAAGCTGCGGATCGAGGGCAAGGAGTACGTGGTGCAGGACGGAGACTGCATGCACTTCCGGTTTAATGTGTAGGCGCTACTTCTTGTACGCCCCGCACATCACGATGAGGTCGTCGACCCTCTCGAGGTAGGCGATCTTCTGCTCGATCTTGCCGCTGACGGGGTTCAGGAACTTGTACTCCTGCCACCCCTTCCCGTGCTCCTTCGCGATGCGGACGCGCTCCTTCACGAACTGCTTGCCGTCGACGTCCTTCTCCTCGAGGAGGTTCTTCCCCACCCGCTCCTTCTTCGCGCCGTGGGAGACGCACTTGCCGGAGAGGTCGTAGACCATGATGTACAGGTCACGGTAGGTGAACCGGCCCTTCGGGTCGTCGAACACCGCGAAGGCCTTCGCCTTCCCCTCCCTTTTCAGGAAGGCGACGGCCTGCTGGACCATCATCGCGGCGTCCTTCGTGGTGGCGACCTCCTCGGCGCGGACGGCGGCGGGGACGAGGACGGCGAGGGCGACGGCGGCGACGAGCGAGCGCATGGGGATCTCCTTCTTCGCGGGGTGCTAGAAGCGGCGGAACGTGCCCTCGGGGTGAGCGGCGCCGTTGGCCGCCGTTCGTGCCGCTCAGGTGCGCGAGCGGTGCGCGCGGGACCGGGCGGGGCGCCGCGCGCGCGAGTCCGGCCGCACGCGCGGGCACGGGCGTGAGCGACGGCGGCGGAACCGGTAGCGGCGCGGGGCGCAAAGCCGTTTCGCCGTCGAGCGCGAAGAACGCGACGACCTGCTGGAGGGCGACCGCCTGGGTGGCGACCTCCTCGGCGGTGGAGGAGAGCTCCTCCGCCGCGCTCGCGTTCCGCTGCGTCACCTGCTCGACCGACGACATCGCGCGCGACACCTGCCCGACGCCGGCCGCCTGCTCCTGCGAGGTGGCGGAGACCTCCTCCACGAGGCCGGCGGTCTTGCGGATGGTGGCGACGAGCTCGACGAGCAGGGCGCCGCTCCGGTCCGCGACCGCGACCGAGCGGCCGGCGAGCTCCGCGATCTCCTTCGCGGCGCGCTGGCTGCGCTCGGCGAGCTTGCGGACCTCCGACGCCACCACCGCGAACCCGCGGCCGTGGTCGCCCGCCCGCGCCGCCTCGATCGCGGCGTTGAGCGCGAGCAGGTTCGTCTGGTAGGCGATCTCCTCGATGATCGAGATCCGCTCGGCGATCGACCGCATCGCGGCGACGGTCTCGGCGACCGCCTTGCCGCTCTCCTCGGCGGAGAGGGCGCCCTGCGCGGCCATCTGCTCGGTCTGGCGGCTGTTGCCGGCGTTCGTCGCGATCGAGGCGCTCATCTGCTCGAGCGACGTCGTCGTCTCCTCGACGCTCGCCGCCTGCTCGCCGGTCCCCTGCGACACCTGCTGCGCGGTGGCGGAGACCTGCCCGGCGGCGGAGCCGAGCGCGTCCGCGCCGCCGCGCACCTCGCCGATGACGATCGCGAGCTTCTCTCCCATGGCCCGCATCGCCGCCTGCAGGTCGCCGATCTCGTCGCGGCTCGTGACCGCCACCCGCTCGCGCAGATCGCCGCGCGCGATCCGCTCCGCCGCCGCGACCGCGAGGGCGAGCCCGCTCCGCACCCGCCGGACGAGGACGAACCCGCCGACGAGCAGCGCGAGGAACGCGAGCGTGAAGGCGATCGCCACCGAGCGGCGCGCCGAGACCTCCGCCGCGACCGCCCGCTCGTGGAGCGCGTCGGCGTCGGTGCGGATCGTCCGGGCGCTCGCGTCGAGCAGCTCGAGCAGCTTCTGGATGTCCGCCCGGACGGCGTCGTGACGGAGGGTGACGTCGTGCTGGCCGGCCGCCATGTCGGCGAAGCGCCCCTCGTCGCTCGCGGCGTTGCGGCCGCGCGCGGCCGACGCGAGGGCCTCGGTGTCCCTGCGCCGGGACTGGGCCGGGTCTGGGGGAGGCCAAAGCGAACGTTTTTCGGCGGTGATCTCGCGGCAGCGAGGCGGGAGAGGCCGCGCCTCTGAGCCTGCGTCGCGCCGGACCTGGGTGCGGGTTCACCGGTCCGGGCAGGACCGGAGCAGCCGCTCGGTGCCGGTGCCGCTCGGTGCCGGTGAGCTCAGCGGGTGCGCGCGCGGCGCACGCCCGCGATGCGCGCGGCGAGCCGGAGCGCGGCGATCATCGAGGCGGGGCTCGCCTTCCCCGCGCCGGCGATGTCGTAGGCGACGCCGTGGTCGGGGCTCGTGCGGACGATGGGCAGCCCGAGGGTCACGTTCACGGCTGGGTCGCCGCCGACCGCGTCGAGGAGCTTCACCGGGATGAGCCCCTGGTCGTGGTAGAGCGCGACCACCGCGTCGAACTCGCCGAGCGCGGCGCGGAAGAACACCGAGTCCGCAGGGAACGGGCCGGCGGCGCGGGCCCCGGCGCGGGCGGCGAGCGCGAGCGCGGCGGGGAGGAGGGTCTGCTCCTCGTCGCCGAAGGCGCCCTCCTCGCCGGCGTGCGGGTTCAGGGCCGCGAGGGCGATGCGCGGCCGGGCGATCCCGAGATCGTCCCGCATCGCGCGGTGGGTGACGACGATCGTCTCGGCGATGCGCGGGGCGGTGAGCACGCGCCGGAGCCGGCCGAAGGCGACGTGGTTCGTCGCGAGCGCGATCTTGAGCCGCTCGCCGGCGAGCATCATCACCGAGCGCCGCACCGAGCAGCGCGCCTCGAGCCACTCGGTGTGCCCGACGAAGCCGGGGAGGGCGCGCGCGACCTGCGCCTTGGAGACGGGGGCGGTGGTGAGCGCGTCGGCGTCGCCGCGCCGCACCGCCTCGAACGCCGCCTCGAAGAACGCGAGCTGCGCCGCGCCGGCGCGCGCGGCCGGACGGCCGGGCCGCACCTCTCGGGCGGAGAGCTGCGTGACGACGACGAGCGCTCCGCCCGGCGGGAGCCTCGCCCCCGCGGGGACGACCGGGAGGCGAAGCCCGGCGAGCTCGCGGGCGAAGAGGCGCGCGTCCCCGAACACGTACGGGACGACCTCGCTGCGGAGCGCGGAGAGCGCGGCCGCGGTGACCTCCGGGCCGACGCCGGAGGGATCGCCGAGGCTCACCGCCACCCGCGGCAGGGGTACGCCTCCCCGCGGGCGGGCCGCTGACGCGGGGCGGGAGCTGGACGGGGCGGGCCTCCGGGCGCTCACGGCTCGCCTCCTTCGCTCAGCCGCGCAGCTCCGGCAGCTTGACCTCGACGACGGCGCCCTTGCGAAGCTCCTCGATGACTTGCTGGCGCGTCTGCCCGACCTGCTCCTCGAGGAGGCGGTTGCGGATCTCCTCCTTCGCGTCCTCGAACGACTTCGCGCCGCCGACGCGGCGGCCCTCGACCCTCACGACGTGGAGTCCGGGCCCGGCGCGCACCAGGCCGGAGACCTTCCCGTCCTCGAGCGCGAACGCCACGTCCTCGAGCGCCTTCTGGATCGTGCCGCGGCGCAGCCAGCCCAGGTCGCCGCCGTCCTCCGCGGACGGACCCTTCGACACGGCGCGCGCGACCTTGGCGAAGTCCTCGCCGGCCTTGAGCCGCTGGAGCACCTTCTCGCCCTGCGCGCGCACCTTCGCCTCTTCCGCGGCGGAGGCGTCCTCGGCGAGCGGGAGGAAGATGTGACGGACGTGGAGCTCCTGCTCACCGCCGAACTCCTGCGGGTGCGTCTGGTAGTAGTTCCGGAGGTCGTCGTCGGAGACCTTCACCCGGCCGCGAACCTTCGCCTGCATGACCTGGTAGGTCTCGAGCTCGCGGCGGATCTGCGCTCGGAACCCCGCGCGATCGAGCCCCTGCTCGGCGAGGGCGCGGTCGAGCTCCTCGTCCCCGAAGCGGTTGCGGGTCTTGATGTCCTCGAGGGCGGCGTCGACCTGCTGCTCGGTCACCTCGAGCTGCAGCGCCTTGGCCTGCTTCTGGAGCAGCTTCTCCGCGACGATCTGGTCGAAGGCGCGGCGGAGCGCCTCGACCCGCAGCGTCTCCCGCTCCTTACCCGGGGGGAGCTCCTCGGCGCGGGCGTACGACGCGCCGGCGCGCTCCTCGACCTCGGAGAGCGTCACCACCTCGCCGTCCACCGTCGCGGCGACGCGGTCCACCACCTCGCCCGGAGAGGCGGCGAGGAGGGCGAGCAGCGGGAGCCAGGCCGTCACTGGGCCACCGCGGCGAGGGCCTTCTCGTCCACCTGGATCTTGGCGCGCTCTCGAAGGGCCTTCAGATACTCCTCCTGCGCCCGGGTCCGCTTCTCTCGGACGAGGCGTTGCGTGATGTCGGCCTTCGCCTGCTCGAGCGTTCGGCGCTGGGCGGGCTTGCGGTCCGTCACCTTGAAGATGTGGAAGCCGTACGGAGAGGGCGTGACCTCCGAGACGACGTTGAGCGGCATCGCGAAGCAGGCGTCGAAGACCTCCGGGAACCCGGCCCCGCGCCCGATGTAGCCGAGGTCGCCGCCGCTCTTCCCCTCCGGGCCGATCGACGACTTCCGCGCCACGTCGGCGAAGGTCTGCGGATTCCGGCGGAGCTTGTCCCGGAGCTGCAGCGCCTCGTCCCGGGACGCGACCACGATCTGCAGGACGCGGACCCGCTCCGGCTCCTGGAACTCGGCCGAGTGGTCGGCGAAGTAGCGCTCGACCTCCGCCTCGACGACGGTCACGCGCGGGAAGACCTCGCCCTCGAAGAGCCGCTCGATCGCGAGCTGCTCCTTGAGCCGCGCCTTGAGCTCGGTCTGGCTGAGCCGTTCCTGCGCGAGGAGGTCGTCGAAGTGCGTGCCCGGGTACTCGGCGCGCACGCGCAGGAACGCGCGCTCGACCTGGTCCTGCCCGACTGCGATCGACCGGGCGCGCGCCTCCTGGAGGAGGAGCGCCCGGTCGACGAGCTCGTCGAGGATGCGACGGCGCAGCACGTCGCCGCGTCCGTCGCCCTCGCCCGCGCCGGCGCGCGTCTCGCGCAGGTCGCGCGCGACGGCCTCGGTCGGGATGGGCTCGCCGTTCACCACCGCGACCGCGCGGGCGGCGTGGGCCGCGTCGCGCGAGCCGCCGCACCGCCCGCACCCGGAGGTGAGGGCCAGCGCGGCGAGGGTGAAGGCGAGCGGCCGCACGCTACCGGGCGGGGACTGCCGCCGGCTGCGGCTGGGCGGCGCCGTGCGGTGCTGCCGGGACCACCTGGATCGGAGCGCCGCCCATCGGGCCGGGCGCGCCCATCATGCCCGCCTGCGGAGCGCCCGCGGCGATCTCGACCGACTCGAGCGCCTTCTCGTCGACCGTGATCTTGGCCTTCTCGCGGAGGCCCTTCAGCCACTCGTCGAAGTCCTTCGTCTTGCGGTCGCGCGAGAGCTTGGCGGCGATCTGGGTCTTCACCTGGTCGAAGGTCCGGTTCATGTCGGGCTGCTCGCCCGTGAACTTGAGCAGGTAGACGCCGGTGGGGGACTCGACCACGCCGGAGAGCTCGCCCGCCTTGAGCGCGAAGGCGGCGTCGGCGAGGGACGCCGAGTAGGCCTTCTCGAGCTCCTCGTGCGAGCGGAACTGGAGGTCGCCCGCGAGCTGCTTCGACGCCTGGTCCTCGGAGACCTCGGCGACGGCCTGCGCGAACGCCATCGGGTTCTTCTTCTCCTCGGCGCGGACCTTGAGGAGGGTCTTCTTGGCGAGCGCGATCTTCTTCGCGCGCTCGGGGGTGCCGGCCTGCGCGTTCAGCACGATCGCGTGGATGCGGACCTTCCGCGCGCGCACGTACTCGGCCTTGTGCTCCTCGTAGTACTTCTGGAGGTCGGCCTCGGGCACGTCGGCGTTCGCCGCGTCGGGCTGGAACTTCTTCTGCACGAGCTTCTGGACCATGATCTTGCGGAGGGTCGCCCGGACATCGGGATCCTTGTCGAGCCCCTGCCGCTCGGCCTCGAGCGCCAGCACCTCCTGGCGGATCAGGTTGTCGAGGAACTCCTTCTTGCGCTCGACCGACGCGTAGCGGGCGCGGATGAACGGCGACTGCTCGTCGAGCCGGGCCTTGAACTCGTCGGTCGTGATGGTGATCCCGGATCCGCGCGCGACGGGCACGCCGGTCTTCTTGCTGTTGCCCTGCGGCTGACAGGCCGCGGCGACCGCGCACAGGCCGAGGACGAGGAAGCGACGCATACGGAAGCTCCTTACGAGAGGGTGGTTCGTGACTCGCTACGACGCGAACGCGCGGCGCCGGATCCTTCTTCCGGTGAGCCCGCGTCGGCGCGTCGAGAGGCAGGAAAAAAGCACGGAACGACGGCGGGATCAAGCGGTGACGCCTTGCCGCGGGGCCGCCCCGAGTCACTCCCTGCGGGCGCAGCCGGTGAGGTCCTGCAATAGCTTGCGGGCGGCATCCAGCAGTTCACGCCCGGTTGCGGCCTGCGCGGCGGGAGATGGGGGGCTCGGCGGGGCCGGCCGCGCCGCGAGCCGCCGGCCGGCGGCGGACCGCGCGACGGCGGTCGGGACCTTCGCCGGCTTCGCCGGGCGCGGCGGCGGCGTACCCACCGAGGCGACGAGCTTCATGTCCGGCGTGAGCCGGAGCCGCCCGCCCGAGCCCTGCACGTGCTTCGCGAGCAGGAACGGGTCGAGCGCGGCGGAGTCCCCGAGCGTCAGGACGAGCCGGCCCGGTCCGGCCTCGAGGGCGCGGATCGAGAGGGCGCGCAGCCGCACCTTCACCGCCATGACCTCGAGCAAGGCCTCGAGCTCCTCGGGGGGCTCGCCGCAGCGGTCCACGATCTCGGCGCGGATCTCGTCGAGCTCCTCGTCGGTGCCGGCCTGGGCGAGCCGCTTGTAGAAGAACAGCCGCTGGTGCACGTCGGGCATGTACGGATCGGGGATGAACGCCGGCACCGGGAGCTGGACGTCCGGGTCCACCTCCTCGCGCGGCGCCTCGCCCCGGAGCTCGCGGACCGCCTCGTCGAGCAGCTCCGAGTAGAGCTCGAACCCCACCGCCTCGATCTGGCCGGACTGGTCCTTGCCGAGCAGGTTCCCCGCGCCGCGGAGCTCGAGGTCGTGGCTCGCGATCTTGAACCCCGCCCCGAGCTCGCTGAACCGCTGCAGCACCTCGAGCCGCTTCTGCGCGTCCTTCGTGACCGGGCGCCGCGCCGGGACGAGGAGGTAGGCGTAGGCGCGCTCGCGGGAGCGGCCGACCCGGCCCCGGATCTGGTAGAGCTGCGCGAGCCCGAAGTGGTCGGCGCGGTTCACGATGATGGTGTTCGCGCTCGGGATGTCGAGCCCGCTCTCCACGATCGAGGTGGCGAGCAGGAGGTCGAGCTCGCGGTTCACGAAGCGCGACATCACCTCCTCGAGCTTCCCCTCCGCCATCTGGCCGTGCGCCACGCCGATGCGCGCGCGCGGCACGATCTCCGAGAGGAACTTCTGCATCGCCGCGATCGAGCGGACGCGGTTGTGGACGAAGAAGACCTGCCCGCCGCGCTTCAGCTCGGTCTCGATCGCCTCGCGGACCGCGCCGGGGTCGAACTTCATGACGAAGGTGCGGATGGCGCGCCGGTCCTCGGGAGGCGTCGCGATGATCGAGAGGTCGCGCACCCCGGCGAGGCTCATGTGCAGGGTGCGGGGGATGGGCGTCGCCGTCAGGGTGAGGACGTCGACGAGCTTCCGCAGCTTCTTCAGCCGCTCCTTGTGGGCGACCCCGAAGCGCTGCTCCTCGTCCACCACCACGAGCCCGAGCGCCTGGAACGACACGTCCGCGCCGAGCAGCCGGTGGGTGCCGATGAGGACGTCCACCTTCCCGGCCGCGGCGTCCTTCAGGACCGCCTTCACCTCGTCCGGGGTCCGCATCCGCGAGACCGCCTCGATCCGCACCGGGTAGCCCTTGAACCGCTCGCGGAACGTCCGCTCGTGCTGGGAGGCGAGCACGGTCGTCGGGACGAGCACCGCCACCTGCTTCTTCGAGAGCACGGCGAGCATGGCGGCGCGCATCGCCACCTCGGTCTTGCCGTAGCCCACGTCGCCGCAGACGAGCCGGTCCATCGGAGGAGGAGGCGCCCCGTCGCTGCCCTTGCGCTCCTTGCGCATGTCCGCGAGGACGTCGTCGATCGCCTTCGCCTGATCGGGCGTCTCCTCCCACGGGAACTCCGCCTCGAACTCGCGGAAGAGCTCGTCCGGGTCCCCGAACTTGAAGCCGGGGTGGGCGGCGCGGGCGGCGTAGATGTCGAGCAGCTCCGCCGCCATCTTGAGGAGCTGCTCCTTCACCCGCGCCTTGCGCAGCGCGAAGGACTGGCCGCCGAGGCGATCGAGCCGGACGGTCTCCGGGGAGGCGCCGGTGAACTTCTGGACCTGGCGGAGCTTCGCGACCGGCAGGTAGAGGCGGTCGGCGCCGTCGTAGGCGAGGACGAGGAAGTCGCCCTCGACCCCGCGGATCTGCATCTTCGTGAGCCCGAGGTAGCGGGCGATCCCGTGCTCGACGTGGACGACGAGGTCGCCCTCGTCGAGCTCGCGGAACCCCGCCGCGAAGGCGTTCTCCTCGCGCGCCTTGCGCGAGCGGCGCCGGACCCGGCGCCCGAAGATCTCCTCGTCCGCGACGACCGCGAGCCGCGCGTCGCCGTCGACGAACCCCGCCGAGAGCTCGCCCGGGACGAGGTGGACGTGGACGGCGGGGTCGAACAGGGCCACCGGCAGCGCGAGCGGGCCCGCGTGCGAGCGGGAGTGCTGGCGCCGGTCCTCGAGGAGCCGCTTCAGCCGGTCCGCCGCGGAGGGCGTCCCGCAGGCGACCACCGCCGCGATCCCGCGCTTGCGCCACTCCTCGAGGCGCCGCGTGAGCGGCGCGAGCGCGCCCTCCTCGCCGTGCGCCGCCTCGATCTCGCCGCGCAGCCCGGCGGTGTCGACGAGCGGGAAGCGGATCGGCTCGGCGGTCCCTGGCCCGGCTTCGCCGGGCTGAACATGTGCGGGGGTAAACCCCCTCCCTGGCCCGGCTTCGCCGGGCTGAACATGTGCGGGGGTAAACCACACCCGGTGGCGCGCGACGGCCGGTCGCGCGGAGAGCACGGCGAGCGCCTCCGTGGCGGGGAGGAAGTGGGCCGCCGGCGGGAGCGCGAGCTCCTGCCGGCGGGTCGCCGCCTCGTGCTCGCGGAGGAGCTCCGCGTCGAGGTCGTGGAGCGCCTCCTCGACGCCCGCGACGTCGTCGACGTACACGACGGCGCCGCGCGGCAGGTGATCGAGGAGCGTCCCGAGCCCACCCGGGTGGAACCCGGGGAGGAGCGCCTCCATCCCGAAGAAGGGCGTCCCCTGCTCGACCGCGTCGAGCACCTCGCGCACCCGGGAGGTCGGGCGGTCGACGCGCTCCGCCGCCTCGCGGATGGCCGCCTTCGCGGTCTCCTTGCCCTCCGGGGTGAAGAGCGCCTCGCGGGCCGGGCAGAGGAGGACCTCCGGGACGTCGGCGTCGCTCCGCTGGGTCTGCGGGTCGAAGGTGCGGCAGCTCTCGATCTCGTCGCCGAAGAACTCGAGCCGGACCGGCGCCGCGTCCGCGGGAGACCACAGATCGACGATCCCGCCGCGCACCGCGAAGGTCCCGGCGTCCTCGACGAGCGGCACCCGCGCGAACCCGAGCAGGACGAGCTTCTCCGCGAGCGCCTCGCGCGAGATCTCGACGCGGGGCCCGAGGAGGTCGGAGCCCTCCTCGAAGATCCGGCGCGGCACCTGGCGGCGCGCGAGGCCGCGCGCCGACACGACCACGAGGGGGGTCCGCTCCGGCGCGACGTGCAGCCGCGCGAGGGCGGAGAGACGCTCCAGCTCGACGCCGCGGTCGGGGGAGAGGTCGTCGTAGGGGAGCACCGCGTCCGAGGGGACGCGCAGCACCGCGCCCGCCCCGAGAAAGAAGGCCGCGTCGCGGGCGAGCTGATCGGCGTCCTCCTCGTCGACCGCCACCGCGAGCACCGCGCGGCAGCGCCCCTCCCCGGGCGCGAGCAGCTCCGCGACGAGCCTGCCGCGGGCGGCCCCGACGAGGCCGGTCACGTCGGCGCGCGCGCCCGCCGCGAGCGCGCGGCGGACGCGGGTCCACGGCGAGGGGGACTGGATCTCTGAGGCGGTCGTCATGGGCGCGGCCGGTGCGGGCGGCCTGTTATAGCGCCGCTGGCCGGTATGCGTGGCGCGATACGAGCGCAGTAAAGACGCCGGGCGCGGACGACCTTCGCCGCGGCCGCGCCCTCGAGGTCTCCGTGGCCGTCCCGACCGTGACGGCCACCGACTTCGAGGGTGCGCCCGCGCCAATCCTCGCCGTGCCCGGCGCCTCATTAAGTTTAGGAAGCGACCGAAGCGGCCGCTGCTCTCCGCCCCTTCCTTGATCGACCGGGGTACCGTCGCTACACTCCCGGAGCGAAGGACCAGCCGAGCGACCCGTGAAGAGCCCGATCCCTCACAAGAGGAGCGCCGCCGCGCTCGCCCTGCTTCTCGCCGCGTGCGGCGGGGCCGAGGCGCGCCTCGCCGCCAACGGCGACGGAGCGCCGGTGCTCGCGACGCTCGCGAGCCCGGCCGGGACCGGTGCGGATCGGCTGCGGGCCGGCGATCTCGCCGGCGCGCGCGCCTCGTTCGAGGCGGACCTCGCCCAGGATCCCGACCGGCTCTCCGCGCTGAACGATCTCGCGGTGTCGTACGTCCTCGAGGGGCACGGCGACGCGGCGCGGCGCCTCCTCGACGAGGTCGTCGCCGCCGGCTCCCCCGCCGAGCAGCAGGCCGCGCTCGTGAACCTCGGCGAGCTCTACGCCGCCGAGGGGTACGTCGCCGCCGCGCGCGCCTACTTCGAGACCGCCCGCTCGCTCGATCCGGCGCAGCCCGAGCCGCTCTACGCGCTCGCCCTGCTCGCCGACTCGCGCGGCGACCTTCCCCTCGCGCGCGCGACGCTCCGCGAGGCGCTCCGGCGTGACGACGGTGGTGCGGCCCGGGCGGCGCTCGCTTACGTCTACCCGGAGGAGCGGGTGCACCTCGAGGCGCTGGTCGCCGAGGCGACCGGCGATCCCGCCGCCCGCGAGCGCTTTCGCGAGCTCGCCGCCGGCCGCTTCGCGGCGCTCGCGGCGGCCGCCGAGCGGCACCTCGCGGGCGAGTAGACGAGGTCGCCAAAGATGCCGGGACCGGGCGGCGAGCTGGATCGGAGGGAGCGCGAGATCCTCCGCGTGCTCGTCCAGGACTACATCCAGACCGGCGAGCCGGTCGCGAGCCAGCCGCTCCTCGCCCGCCACGACCTCGACTGCTCGCCGGCCACCGTCCGCAGCGTGATGTCGGACCTCGAGGCGCTCGGCTTCCTCGAGAAGCCGCACACCTCCTCCGGCCGCATCCCCACCGAGCGCGGGTACCGGCTCTTCGTGGACTCGCTCCTCAAGATCCGCCCGCCGTCGCAGCAGGATCGCGAGCGGATCGAGCGGCTCGCCGCCGCCGCGAGCGACGTGGGAGCGCTCCTCGACGGCACCGCCGACCTGCTCCACGATCTCTCCCACCACGCGGGCGTCGTCTCGACGCCGCGCCCGCGGACCGACCCCGTCCGGCACCTCGAGTTCGTGCGGCTGCGCGAGAACCGCGTCATCGCGGTCTTCGTCTCCGAGGCGGGCATCGTCACGAACAAGCTCGTGCAGCTCGAGTTCTCGATGGAGCCGGGCGAGCTCGAGCAGGCGGCGAACTACCTGAACGAGAAGATCCAGCAGGCGCAGGAAGCGATCCCGAGCATCCCCGACCTGCGCGAGCGGATCCTCTCCGACATGCGCGCCGACCAGAGCGCGCTCTCCGACCTCCTCCAGAAGGCCCTCCTCCTCGCCGAGCAGACCTTCACCGCGGGTCCCGGCCTGGAGCGCGTCCTCGCCCACGGTGAGGAGACCTTCCTCGACGCCCCGGAGTTCGCGGACGTGCAGAAGGCGCGGGCGCTCCTCCGGGCCTTCACCGAGAAGGACCGGATCCTGCGGGTGCTCGACCGCGTGCTCACCGCCCAGGAGGTCCAGATCTTCATCGGGGCGGAGAGCGAGTTCGCCTCGGTGCCCGACGTCTCGGTGGTCGCGGCGCCGTACGGCCTCGCAGGCAAGGTGCTCGGGACGCTCGCGGTCGTCGGGCCGACCCGGATGAACTACGCCCGCGTCATCCCGCTCGTCGACCTCACCGCCCGGCAGATCTCCCGCGCGCTCGCCGCCCTCGCGGAGTGAGCGCACGGGCGGCGGCCCGCCTTGTGGCTCCCGCGCGGCGTGTGCGAAGATTGCGCGGTGCCCGGCCGCCCGTCCGCCGGCGCGACCCCCCATGGCAGACCGCGACACGAAGGGCGCCTTCCAGGCCGACATTCCGGTGGACGCGGTGGCGGAGGCGCTCCGCTCCGTCGAGCGGATCGCGAGGGGCGACGAGCCCGCCGGCGCCGAGGGCGAGGCGGTCCCCGTGGAGGTCGAGCCCGGCGACGCCGGCGCGCTCGCCGGCGAGGTCGAGAGCCTGAAGGCGCAGCTCGAGCTCTCGACCACGAAGGGGCGAGAGACCCTCGAGCGGCTGAAGAACGAGCACGAGCGCGTCCTGCGCACCGCCGCCGACCTCGAGAACTACCGCAAGCGGGCGGTGAAGGAGCGGGACGAGGTCCTGAAGTTCGGGAACGAGAAGCTCCTCAAGGATCTCCTGCCGGTCCTCGACGGCCTCGACCGCGCCCTCGCGGCGGCGCCGCCCGAGGATCCGCTCGTCGAGGGCGTGCGGCTCGTCCGCGCGACCTTCGAGCAGGCGCTCGCGAAGCACGGCGTCACGTCGTTCTCGGCCCTCGGAGAGAAGTTCGACCCCGCGCACCACGAGGCGCTCCTGCAGGTCCCGACGCGCGAGCAGCCGCCCGGGACCGTGGTGCTCGAGCACGCGCGCGGCTTCAGGCTCAACGACCGGCTCGTCCGCCCCGCGATGGTGGGGGTCTCGGTCGAGCCTCCCGCGACGGACCCCGCGAAACCGTCCAGCACCTGAAGGGCACCCGATGGGCAAGGTGATCGGAATCGACCTCGGCACGACGAACAGCTGCGTCTCCGTCATGGAAGGGCGGCGAGGCGGTCGTCATCCCGAACAGCGAGGGCTCCCGGACGACGCCTTCGATGGTGGCGTTCACCGAGGGCGGCGAGCGGCTCGTCGGGCAGATCGCGAAGCGGCAGGCGATCACGAACCCCGAGTCCACCGTGTACGTGGTGAAGCGGCTCATCGGCCGGAAGTTCGACGACCTCGAGGTGAAGCGCTCCCTCGGGCTCGTCGCGTACCGGATCGCCGCCGCGGACAACGGCGACGCCTGGGTCGAGACCGGCGGGAAGAAGTACTCGCCCGCCGAGGTCTCCGCGATGATCCTCGGGAAGATGAAGCAGACGGCGGAGGACTACCTCGGCGAGCCGGTCGAGGAGGCCATCGTCACCTGCCCGGCCTACTTCAACGACGCCCAGCGGCAGGCGACGAAGGACGCGGGGCGCATCGCCGGGCTGAACGTGCTGCGCATCATCAACGAGCCGACCGCGGCCGCCCTCGCCTACGGGATCGACCGGCAGCAGCAGGGCGGCTCGGAGAAGGTCGCCGTCTACGACCTCGGCGGCGGCACCTTCGACATCACGATCCTCGAGCTCAACTCGGGCGTGTTCGAGGTGAAGGCGACGAACGGGAACACCTTCCTCGGCGGCGAGGACTTCGATCAGCGGATCATCGACTGGCTCGCGAAGCGCTTCAAGGAGCAGACCGGCATCGACCTGAAGCGCGACCGGATGGCGCTGCAGCGCCTCAAGGAGGCGGCGGAGCGCGCGAAGCACGAGCTCTCCTCGGCGGCGGAGACGGAGGTGAACCTCCCCTTCATCACCGCCGACGCGAGCGGCCCGAAGCACCTCGCCGAGACCATCGACCGGACGACGCTCGAGGAGCTCTGCAAGGACCTCATCGAGAGCACCGTCGAGCCGTGCAAGACCGCGCTCAGGGACGCCGGGCTTCGGGTGGACCAGCTCGACACCGTCATCCTCGTCGGCGGCATGACCCGGATGCCGAAGGTGCAGGAGACCGTCCGCAAGTTCTTCGGGAAGGAGCCGCACAAGGGCGTGAACCCCGACGAGGTGGTCGCGGTCGGCGCCGCGATCCAGGGCGGGGTGATGAAGGGGGAGGTGAAGGACGTCCTCCTCCTCGACGTCTCGCCCCTCTCGCTCGGCGTCGAGACCGCCGGCGGCGTCTTCACGAAGATCATCGAGAAGAACACCACCGTCCCGTGCAAGAAGTCGCAGGTCTTCTCGACCGCCGTCGACAACCAGCCGCTCGTGTCGGTGCACGTGCTGCAGGGCGAGCGCGAGATGGCGGCGGACAACAAGACGCTCGGGCGGTTCGAGCTCGTCGGCCTCCCGCCCGCGCCGCGCGGCGTCCCGCAGATCGAGGTCACCTTCGACATCGACGCGAACGGGATCGTCCACGTGTCCGCGAAGGACCTCGGGACCGGCAAGAGCCAGCAGATCCGGCTCACCGCCTCGTCCGGCCTCAGCGAGGCCGAGATCCAGCGGATGATCAAGGAGGCCGACTCGAACAAGGCCGACGACGAGAAGAAGAAGGCGCTCGCCGACCTCACGAACAACGCCGAGGGGCTCATCTACACGACCGAGAAGAGCCTCGAGGAGTACGCGAGCGCCCTCAAGCCCGAGGACATCCAGGAGATCAAGGCCGACCTCGAGGCGCTGAAGGCGCTGCTCTCCTCCCGGGACCCGGTCGCGGTCAAGGAAGCGCTCACCCGCCTCGAAGGCAGCGCGTACCGGATCGCCGACGCGATCTACGCGCAGCAAGGCTAGGCCGGCCGGCCCGGGCGCCGGATTGCCAGCGCCCCCGCGTGCGTTATATTGCGCCCGCCGGCGCTCCGTCGGCCGTCAACCTCCCGGGAACACGTGGAAAAACGCGACTATTACCAGGTGCTCGGCGTCGAGCGGAGCGCGGACGAGGCGGTCCTCAAGACCGCCTACCGCAAGCTCGCCCACCAGTACCACCCCGACAAGAACCCCGGCAGCGACGAGGCCGAGGAGAAGTTCAAGGAGGCGAGCGAGGCGTACGAGGTCCTCTCGGATCCCGAGCGCCGCGCCAAGTACGACCGGTTCGGCTTCGCGAACGGCTCGCCGTTCGGAGACGCCGGGTTCGCGGGCGGCGCGTCCATCAACGACATCTTCGGCGACATCTTCGGGGAGATGTTCGGCGGCGGCGGCGCGCGAAGGACCCGCGCGCGCACCCGCGGCTCCGACCTGCGCTACCACCTCGAGATCGCCTTCGAGGAGGCGGCGTTCGGGACCACCGCCCGCATCACCATCCCCCGCCCGAAGGCCTGCCTCACCTGCAAGGGCTCCGGCGCGAAGCCCGGCACCGGCCCGAGGACCTGCCCCACCTGCGGCGGCGCCGGAGAGGTCCGGCTCACCCAGGGCTTCTTCTCGATCGCCCGCACCTGCCACCACTGCCAGGGGCAGGGGCGGGTCATCGTGGACAAGTGCCCGGACTGCGGCGGCGCCGGCGCGACCCGCGAGGACGCGACGGTCGAGGTGAAGGTGCCGCCCGGCGTCGACACCGGCACGCGCCTCAAGCTCGCCGCCGAGGGGGAGCCCGCGCCGGTGGCGGGGGGCGCGCCCGGCGATCTCTACGTCGTCGTGCAGGTGCGGGAGCACCCCGTGTTCACCCGCGAGGACACCGAGATCCTCTGCGAGATGCCGATCTCGTTCACGCAGGCCGCGCTCGGCGCGACGATCGACGTCCCGACGCTCGACGGCCCCTCGAAGATGAAGGTCCCCGCCGGCACGCAGAGCGGGAAGGTGTTCCGGCTGAAGGGCAAGGGCGTCCCGGCGCTCGGCGGCGGCGGCCGCGGCGACGAGCACGTCCGGATCTTCGTCGAGACGCCCACCCACCTGACCAAGGAGCAGCGCGAGCTCCTCGAGCGGTTCGCCTCGCTCTCCGGCGAGGAGACCCACCCGCGCGCGCGGACCTTTTGGGACAAGGTGCAGGACCTGGTACGCGAGAAGTAGCTCCAACGTGGACGTGGCCGTGGACGTGGACGTGGTCTTCGACCTCGACCTCGACCTCGACCTCGACCTCGACCGAGGGAACCAGGACCAGGTCGCAGGTCAGGTCCACGACCAGGTCCACGACCAGGTCCAAGTCCAAGTCCAAGTCCCTGGTGGTCCGGCAGTTCTCGGGAACATCCTTCCCGACCGCGCGTTTCCGCAGTAGATCCCCGTCCATGCGCGCCGCGCTCCGCCCCCTCGTCGCCGTCGTCCTCCTCGCGACGCTCTCCGCCTGCCCGAAGCGCGTCGTCGTGAACGGCCAGGAGCTCGAGCCGGCGCAGGCGCGCGACGCCGCCCGGGCGGAGCTCGACGCCGTGCGGGAGAGCTCCCGTGGCGCTCCCCCGGCGGAGGCCGCGGCGCGGCTCGAGGCGCTCGCCGGCAAGTACCGCGGCGTCCCGGTCGCGGCGGAGGCGCTCCACGAGGCCGCGGTGCTGCGGCGCGACGGCCGCGACCCCGCCCGCGCCGCCCAGGACCTCCAGACCCTCCTCACCGAGTACCCGCTCTACCCGCGCGCCGTCGAGGCGAAGTACCTGCTCGCGCTCGTCGACCTCGAGCAGGGCCGCGCGCGCGATGGGCTCGCCACCCTCGGCTCGCTGTACGGGAAGCTCCCCGCCGAGGCCCGCCCCGAGGCCGCCGCGCGGGCCGCGGACGCGGCGCTCCAGCTCGGCGCCGACGCCGACGCGGTCCGCTGGCTCTCCGAGCTCGTCCGCCTCTCGCCCCCCGAGACGCGCCCGGGCGTTCTCCGGCGGGCCGCCGACGCGATCGACCGGCTCCCCTTCATCGACGTGGCGCGCCTGCGCGAGGAGCTTCCTCAGGACTCGGCGGTGCAGGAGCCGCTCACGATGAAGCTCGCGCGGATCCAGCTGCACCTGCGCGACTTCGGCCGGGCGGAGGAGGCGGCGCGCGAGGTGTTCCTGCGCTGGCCGGAGGGGCCCTACGCCGCCGAGGCGCGCGCGATCGTGGATCGCATCTCGAAGCTCACCTTCGTGCGCCCGAACGTGCTCGGCGTCGCGGTCCCGCTCTCCGGACCGTACAAGCGCTGGGGCGACGCGATCCTGCAGGGCATCGGCCTCGCGCTCGAGGGCTCGCAGGTGAAGCTCGCGGTGCGCGACACCCGCGGCGAGCCGGACGGCGCCGCGTCCGCCCTCGAGGCGCTCGCGCTCGAGGAGGGGGCGATGGTCGTCCTCGGCGGGATCACCAACGCCGAGGGGGAGCGGGCCGCCTCGACCGCCGAGGAGCTGCAGCTGCCGTTCATCTCGCTCTCGCGCCAGGAAGGGATCACCGACGCGGGGCCGCACGTCTTCCAGAACATGCTCACCGCGAAGGCCCAGGCGCGCGCGCTCGCCGAGTTCGCGATGGGCCGGCGCGGCATGAAGCGCTTCGCGATCATGTACCCGTCGATCAGCTACGGCGTGGAGCTCGCGAACGCGTTCTGGGACGAGGTGGAGGCGCGCGGCGGCGAGGTGCGCGGGGCCGAGACCTACGCCGCCGACCGGACCACCTTCACGCCGCTCGTGAAGGATCTCGTCGGCAAGCTCTACCTCGACGAGCGGAGCGACTGGCAGGAGCAGCAGCGCGAGATCGCGTTGAAGGAGAAGGATCCGTTCCGGCGCCGGAAGGCGCTCGAGAAGGCGCGCGAGAAGCTCCCGCCCATCACCGACTTCGACGCGATCTTCATCCCCGACTTCGCCTCGAACGTGCGGCTCATCACGCCGTCGCTCGCGGTCGAGGACGTCGTCACGCAGACCTGCGAGCCGGCCGAGGTCGAGAAGATCAAGAAGACCACCGGCCGCGCGGACCTGCGCCCGGTCCAGCTCCTCGGCGCGAACGGATGGAACGACCCGTCGCTCTTCGACATGTCGCCGGGAGGCCCCGGCCGGCACGTCCGCTGCGCGGTGCTCGTGGACGGCTTCTTCGCCGCCTCGGCGCGGCCGGAGACGAAGCGGTTCGTCGAGGCGTACGGGAAGAAGTACGGCGGCCAGACCCCGACCATCCTCGAGGCGTCCGCGCACGACGCGGCGCGGATGGCGCGCCAGCTGCTCGAGACCCGGGTCGCGACGCGGACCGCGTTCCGCGACGGGCTCGCGGCGCTGAAGGGTTACCACGGCGCGACGGGCGACATCACGATGGGCCCGCGGCGCACGCCGGAGAAGGAGCTCTTCCTCCTCACCGTGGACGCGAGCGGGCTGCGGGAGATGAGGCGCGAGGAGCTCGCCGCGCCCGGCGCCGGGGGCGGCTAGCGGATCTGCTGGTCGCCGTTCGACGGGCGTGGACGTGGACGTGGTCGTGGACGTGGTCGTGAGCTTTGACCTCGACCTGAACTTCGACTTCGACCTGAACCTCGACTTCGACTTCGACGAACCCTTCTGACCCTCACGGTCGCGGTCTAGATCAGCAGGTCGAGGTCGACGTCGACGTCGAGGTCGAGGACCACGACCACGTCCACGTCCAGCTCCAGGACCACGTTGTGGACGTGCCGGGGTCGTCGGCCGACATTACGTTCCATCCCGGATGGACGACGTCCTCGTGCGCCCGCGAACGCGGGTCCGGTTCCCCGCCATCAACCTGGCGCTCTTCCTCGCGACGATCGCGACGACGCTCTGGGCGGGGTTCGAGCTCTCCCCGCTCGCCGCCTACGCCCCGACGCTCGCGAACGTCGTCCGGGGCGGGCTGCCGTTCGCCGCCTCGCTCGTCCTGATCCTGGGCACCCACGAGATGGGGCACTACCTCGTCGCCCGGCACCACCGCGTCGTCGCGACCCTCCCGTACTTCATCCCGGTCCCGTTCGGCGCCGGGACCCTCGGCGCGGTGATCCGGATGCGGTCCGCGATCCCCTCCCGGCGCGCGACGCTCGACATCGCCGCGGCGGGGCCGCTCGCGGGACTCGCGGTCGCGCTGCCGCTGCTCCTGTGGGGGCTCGCCCACTCCGAGCTGCGGGAGGTCGTCACCGCGCCGGTCGGGTCCGCGCTCGTCTCGCCGTACGCGCTCGTCCGCGCCCTGCTCGAGGGCCGTCCCCTCGTCTCGGCGGCCGCCTCCGCCCAGTTCTTCGGCGACAGCCTCCTCACCGCCGGGGCGCGGCTCGCGGTGTTCGGCACGCTCCCGCCCGGCACCGACGTCTTCCTGCACCCGGTCGCGTTCGCCGCCTGGCTCGGGCTGCTCGTCACGACGCTGAACCTCGTTCCGGTCGGGCAGCTCGACGGCGGCCACGTCCTGTACGCGCTCCTCGGCCGCCGCGGGGCGCTCCTCGGGAGCCGGCTCGTCTCGGCGGCGCTCCTCGTTGCCGGGGCGTTCGTCTCGTGGAACTGGCTCGTCTGGTGGGCCCTCACCCGGTTCGTGATCGGGCTCCGCCATCCGCCCTCGCTCGTCGAGGAGCCGCTCGATCCGGGCCGCCGCGCCGTCGCGATCGTCTCGCTCGTGCTGTTCGTCCTCACCTTCGTGCCGGTCCCGGTGTCGTTCTAGGGTCCCGAAGCGCGGTCGGGATAGACTCCCGGCTCCCATGGCGGCGGAGACGGAGAGGAGCGGCGCGCCCGACGCGATCGCGGAGGTGCTCGGGCCCGAGGGGCGCCTCGCGCGCGCGCTGCCCGGGTACGAGCACCGGGACGATCAGCTCGCGATGGCGCACGCGGTGGAGCGCGCGCTCGCCGACCGCGCCTACCTCATCGCCGAGGCGGGGACCGGCACCGGCAAGACCCTCGCCTACCTCGTCCCGGCGGTCCTCTCCGGGCGGCGCATCATCGTCTCCACCGCGACGAAGACGCTGCAGGAGCAGATCTGGCAGAAGGACCTGCCGCTCCTGCGCGACGCCTGCGGGCTGTCCTTCTCCGCCGCGTACCTGAAGGGCCGCTCGAACTACTACTGCCTCGCGCGCGCCGACGAGTTCGCGCGGGCGCCGACCTTCGCCGTCCGCGAGGAGGCGGGGCTCTGGCCGCAGGTCGAGGCGTGGGCGCGCGAGACGAAGACCGGGGATCGCAGCGAGATCGACCTGCCGGACCAGTTCCTCACCTGGAAGGACCTGTCGGCGACGAGCGAGAGCTGCACCGGCCGGGAGTGCCCGCGCTACGAGGACTGCTTCGTCACCCGGGCGCGCGCGCAGGCGTCCGAGGCGGACGTGCTCCTCGTGAACCACCACCTCTTCTTCGCCGACCTCGCGATGCGCACCTCGCGCGCTGGGGTCGAGATCCTCCCCGAGCACGACGTCGTCGTCTTCGACGAGGCCCACGCGCTCGAGGAGGTGGCGACCGAGTACTTCGGGCTTCAGGTCTCCTCGTACCGCGTCGAGGAGCTCGCGCGCGACGCGCAGCGGGCGGTGGCGGACCGCCCCGACCTCGCCTCCTTCATGAAGGCGGCGACCTCCGAGCTGCGGAAGGCCGGCGAGCGGTTCTTCCAGGGCGTCGCCGACGGCCTGCGCGGCGCCGGGCGGGGGGGCGGCGAGCGCAGGGGCAGGCGGGTGGGCCTGCCGCGGCCCGGAGCCGACGAGACCGCCGCCCGCGCGACGCTCACCGAGGACGTCCTCCTCCCCCTCGCGCGCGATCAGGAGCGGGTGGACGAGGCGCTCCACGCGCTGCGCGATCTCGTCGCCGACGCCGACAGCCCGCAGCTCTCCCAGCTCGCCCGCCGCGCGGGGGAGCTGTGCGTCGAGCTCGCCGCCGTCACCGCGATGAAGGAGCCTTCGCGCGTCTACTTCGGCGAGACGCGCGGGCGCGGCGTGTTCCTGCGCGCCGCGCCGATCGACGTCGCCGAGGACCTCCAGGAGAGGCTCTACCGGCGCACCGACACGGTCGTCTTCACGAGCGCGACCCTCGCCGCGCAGGGGCGGTTCGACTTCTTCCGGCGCGCGGTCGGCCTCGCCCCCGAGTTCGACGTGGTCGAGGCGTGCTACCCCGGTCCCTTCGACTTCGCGCGGCAGGCGGCGCTCGTGTCGCCGGACGGCCTGCCGGAGCCGAACGATCCCTCCTTCGTGGAGCGCGCGGCGGAGGCGATCCGGGAGCTCACCGCCGTGACCGGCGGGCGCGCCTTCGTCCTGTGCACCTCGAACCGGAACATGCAGGCGCTCCACCGCGCCTCGCGGGACCTGCCCTACCGGATCCTCCTGCAGGGCGAGCGGCCGAAGGGCCGGCTGCTCGAGCTCTTCCGGGAGGAGCCGTCGGTGCTGTTCGCGACCGCGAGCTTCTGGGAAGGCGTGGACGTTCCGGGCGAGGCGCTGTCGCTCGTCATCATCGACCGGCTCCCCTTCGCGCCGCCCGGCGATCCGGTGGTCGCGGCGAAGCTCCGCGCCCTCGAGGTCGAGGGGCGGGACGGGTTCTCCGAGCTCCAGGTCCCGGCGGCGGCGCTCGCGCTGCGCCAGGGGTTCGGCCGGCTCATCCGCACGAAGGACGACCGCGGCCTCGTCGCGATCCTCGACCGGCGCCTCGTCTCGAAGGGCTACGGGCGCGCGTTCCTGCAGACCCTCCCGCGCTGCCCGCTGCTCCGGAGCGTGGACGAGGCCCGCCGCTGGTGGGACGCCGGGTAGGTTTGCTGGGCGAGCGCAGGGGCAGCCGGCTGAGGCTGCCCCGGACGGTCGCGCCCGCTCATGCCGCGCCCGACTCGCGCCGCGCGTCGATCGACGGCGCCGGCTCGAGCTCCACCGCCGGCAGCCGCACCGTGAAGGTCGAGCCCTCGCCGAGCTCGCTCGCGACGTCGATCGAGCCGCCGTGGGCGAGCACGATCTTCCGGGCGAGCGACAGGCCGAGGCCGGTCCCCTCCCCGGGCGCCTTCGTCGTGAAGAACGGCTCGAAGAGCCGCTTCATGTGGCTCGCCGAGATGCCGCGGCCGGTGTCGGCGACGCGCACGACCGCGCTCCCGCCTTCGCGGAGGAGCTCGATCGTGATGAGGTTCGGGCGGCCCTCCTCCCGCGCCTGCACCGCGTTCACGACGAGGTTCAGGACGACGTCGACGAGCTCGCCGCGGTGCCCGAGCACGAACACCGGGCCGCGCACGTCCACCCGCGCCGCGGAGGCGCGCAGCTCGGAGGCGGCGGTGTGGACGACCGCGTGGACGATCTCGCCGAGCTCGACCGGGGTCGCCGGCTCGCCCGCCTGATCGCGGCGCGCGAGCGAGCGCAGGTTCGCCACGATCTGGCGGACCCGCTCCATCCCCTGGAGGCTCTCCGCGATCGCGCTCGCCGCCTCGCGCCGCGCGAACGCGACGTCGGAGCGGGCGAGGAGCGCGCGGATCCGCTCGGCGCGCCCCGACCTGGAGCGCGATCTCGGTCATCTCGGCGATGGCCGCCTCGTACGCGGCGACGTAGCGCTTCAGCTCGGTGAGGTTCGAGGTGACGAAGGCGGTCGGGTTGTTGATCTCGTGGGCGACGCCCGAGGCGAGGACGCCCACCGCGGCGAGCTTGTCGGCCTGCACGAGGCGCGCGTAGAGCCGCCGCTGCTCGCCGACGTCGCGGGCGACGTGGACCACCCGGTCGCCGAGCCGCGAGGAGGTCACCTCGAAGAGGGTGTCGAAGAGCGGGTCCTCGATCTCCTGGATCCCGTCTCCCTCGAGCGACCACCAGCGGGCGGGGTGCCCGGCGAGGAGCTCCGAGACCCGCCGCCCGGCGAGCTCGTGCGGGCGCACCCCGAGCACCTTCGCGAAGGCCCGGTTCCCGCGCACGACGCGCCGCTCCGGGTCGGTCACGAACACGAGCTCGTGCAGGCCGTCGAAGGCCGCCTCCCACTCGCCCTTCGCCCGCTCGAGGAGCTCGCTCGCGGCGCGGAGCCGCCGCGCGGTCCACTCGCGGGTGGAGTGGAGGTACCCGGCGATCACCGCGACGGTGAGGATGATCCCGGCCTCCATCGCCCAGCGCCCGACCATCGCCGGGTTGATCCGGGCCGGGTCGAACCCCATCGCGATCGCGTCCGCGATGATCAGGGCGGCGACGGCCCACATGCCGACGACCGCCACCTCCGCGGTCCGGTGGAGGACCGCCGCCGCGCCCACCACGCCGACGAGGACGCCGTAGCGGAGCGGGTTCGAGGGGTCGCCGTGCAGGACGACCACGAGGACCGGGATCGCGGTGACGACCACCGACTCGAACCGGGCCCAGCGCAGGAGGCCGGGCAGGTTCGGGCGGCGCGACAGGAGGACGGAGTAGACCGCGTTCGCGGCGAGCAGGGCGGCGCCGATGACGAGCGCGGTCCACGGCGCGCGCCGGTTCATGAGCAGATCGTTGGCGAGGTCGACCGCGACGAAGACCGGGACGATGAGCCACCGCAGCCGGAGCAGCCAGTGCAGTCGCTCCGCGATCTCGGCCTCGCCGATCTCGTCCGACGAACGGGGCGGTGGGATCGGCCGATCCATGGTTTGTGGCTTTCGGATCCTCGCGTCCCCCGTAGGGCAGTGTACGCCACGCGAAGCACTCGACCAAGTTGCGGCCCGGCCGGGCCCCCGCCCGCAGACCGGGACGGCCCCGCGACCGGATGGAGTAAGCTGGGGCGCCGGGTCTCGAGGTTCCCGGCCCATCCCATGGTCCACCTGAACGCAGACGCCCGCGAGATCGCCGTCAAGGTCGTCTACTACGGCCCCGCGCTGTCCGGGAAGACGACGAACCTCCAGGCGCTCTTCCAGAAGATCGATCCGAAGGTGCGCGGGCGGCTCATGACGCTCGACACCAAGGACGACCGCACCCTCTTCTTCGACATGATGCCCGTCTTCTTCCGCACGCAGGCGGGCGTGAAGGTGAAGCTCAAGCTCTACACCGTCCCCGGCCAGGTGATGCACGAGTCCACCCGGCGGATCGTGCTGCAGGGCACGGACGCGGTCGTGTTCGTCGCCGACTCCCGCCGCAGCGAGGCGGCGTCGACGCTCGCGTACTGGAACAACATGCTGAAGAACCTGGAGGCGAACGGGCTCGACTACCGGACCCTGCCGCTCGTCATCCAGATGAACAAGCGCGACCTCGAGGACGCGCGCCGCGACGACGAGCTCGGCGACCTGCAGGCGGTGCTCCAGCCGCCCATCGTCCCGGCGGTGGCGATCCGGGGCGAGGGGGTCGTGGAGACGCTCTTCGCGCTCCTCCAGCTCTGCTACCGGAGCCTCGACCGCTCGCTCGGGCTCGACGCGAAGTGGCACGTGTCGGAGCGGGAGTTCCTCGACCGCGTCTTCTCGCACGTCGACCTCAAGGGGACGCGGCTCGCAGCGCCGCCACCCGGGGGGGCGCCGCCGCGATGAGCCTGCCCGCCTCGTTCCTCCAGCAGCGGATCCCCCTCGCCGATCTCCTCGATCTCAAGGCGTTCGAGGAGGTCTGCCGGTCCTTCTCCGAGCTCTACCGGGTCGGGCTCAAGGTCTTCGACGAGGCGGGAAACAAGCTCGTCGACGTGAAGGTGGGGAACGCCGACTTCTGCGGGTACATCTGGACGAAGCCCTCCGGCCGCGAGCAGTGCATCGCGACGGTCGGGCGGGTGAAGTCGCAGGTGCTCGCGGAGGAGGCGAAGCCGGTCCGGTTCGAGTGCTTCTCCGGGTGCCGCTACGTCGTCGAGCCGGTGCTGTACGAGGGCGACCTGATGGGGCGGGTCGTGTTCGGGCCGTTCGTCCCGGACGATCTCGCCGAGCTCCCGGTGGCGCTGCGGCGGATCTCGCCCGACTTCGACGCGAAGCTCGCCGAGGGATACCAGCAGAAGATCCGCAAGGTCGGGGTCGCCAGCGCCGAGAAGATCCTGAAGCACTTCACGGGTCTGCTCGACGTGATGATCTTCACCGGGCACAAGAACCTCATCTCCTCGAAGCTCCACATCGAGGCGGTGACGGAGAGCTACCGCGAGCTGTCCGACAAGAACCGGCAGCTCGAGGAGAGCTACGCGAAGCTGAAGGAGCTCGACCGGCTCAAGTCGAACTTCCTCGCCACGATGAGCCACGAGCTGCGCACGCCGCTCACGAGCGTCATCGGCTACTCGGAGATGATGCTCGAGGGGCTCGGCGGACCGCTCACCGGCGAGCAGCGGGAGTACCTCGGCATCATCATGGAGAAGGGCGAGAACCTGCTCCAGCTCATCACCTCGATCCTCGACATCTCGAAGATCGAGGCGGGGCGGGTGCGCCTCGTCGTCTCCGAGATCGACGCCGCCCAGATCATGCGCGACGCGGTCGCGACGGTCGTGCCGATCGCCCGCAAGAAGGGGGTCCGGGTCGCCTGCGAGCCCTCGACGATCCCGCGGATCCACGCGGATCGGGACAAGCTCCGCCAGGTGCTCGTGAACCTCTGCTCGAACGCGGTGAAGTTCACGCCGGCCGGCGGGGTGATCACCGTCGCCGCCGAGGCGGGACCGGGCGACCGGGTCGCGATCCACGTCACCGACACCGGCATCGGCATCGCGAGCGAGCACATCGACAAGGTCTTCGACGTGTTCTTCCAGGTGGACGGGTCGTCGACGCGCGAGTACGGCGGCGCCGGCCTCGGCCTCGCCATCGTGAAGAGCTACGTCGAGGCGCACGGCGGCGAGGTGGGCGTCCGCTCCGAGCCCGGGGCGGGCTCGGTCTTCACGGTCGTGCTGCCGGTCGCCGGGCCCGTCCCCGGACCCGCGTTCACGCCCGACCGGCGGGCTCCACACCGTCGGCCCGTAGAGGGGGCGCCGTGTCCGCCCGCCCACCCGGCGAGTTCGAGCTCATCGCGCTCTTCACCCGCGCGCTTCCGCTCCGCGGAGCGCGGGGTCGTCGTCGGCCCGGGCGACGACGCGGCGGTGCTGCGCCCCGCCCCCGGCGAGGACCTCGTCGTGACGGTGGACGCGGTGGTCGCGGGCGTCCACTTCGACGGCCGCGCCACCCCGGCCGACGTCGGCTGGAAGGCGCTCGCGGTGAACCTCTCCGACCTCGCCGCCATGGGGGCCCGCCCCGTCGGCGCCCTGGTGGCGCTCGCGCTCCCGCCCGCGACGCGCGTCGCGACGGTGCGGGGGATCGCGCGCGGCCTCGGCGCCTGTGCGCGCGCGCACCGGATCGCGGTCGTCGGGGGGAACGTGACCCGCGCCGGCGCGCTCTCCGTCACGGTGACGGTCCTCGGGGCGGTCGCGCAGGGGCGAGCGGTGCTCCGCGCGGGCGCCCGTGCGGGCGACCTCGTCGCCGTGACCGGCACCCTCGGCGACGCCGCGCTCGGGCTCCTCCCCCGCGCGCCCGCCGCGCTCGCGCGCCGCCAGCGCCGGCCGACCCCGAGGGTCGCCGCCGGCCTCGCGCTCGCGGGCGTGGTCCGCGCCGCCATCGACGTGTCGGACGGGCTCGTCCAGGACCTCGGCCACCTCTGCGCCGCGTCCGGGGTGGGCGCGCGGATCGCCGCCGCCGACCTGCCCCTCTCCCCCGCCTACCGTCGCTTCGCGGCGCGCCTGCCCGACCCGCTCGCCGCGGCGCTCGCCGGAGGGGAGGACTACGAGCTCGTCGTCGCCGTGCCGCCCGCCCGGCTCGCCGCGGCGCGCGCGGCCGCGGCCCGGGCGCGGACGCCGCTCACCGTGATCGGGCGGTTCGTGCGCGGCGGCGGGGTGTCGGTCCTCGGGCCGGCGGGAGAGCCGCTCCCGACGCCCGCCGGCCACGACCACCTCCGGCCGGCGGGGGGGCGAGCTTCCGATCCCCCCGGCGCTCGTCTAGGATCGCCTCCGCGCGTGCGCTAGGCCCGGCGCGCGCCCCCGAAGACCGAAACGAGGCACACGTGGCGCGAGCACCGAGGGACGAGCGGATCACCTCCACCCGCCCGAGCGCGAGGTGGCAGGATGCGCCGCACCTCGTCGCGGTGCGCGGACGCGCCGCCGCCGAGCCGCCTCGCCCCGCCCCGGTCGTGGGGGGGCTCACCGTCTCGCTCCAGACGAAGATCCTGGTCTCCTACCTCATCGTCGGCGCGGTGCTCGTGTTCGCGGTGCCGTTCATCAACAAGCGGGTGGAGAGCGAGGTCCTCGGCGGGGTCGTGGTGCTGCTCCTCACCGCGGCGCTCGGCTGGGGCATGACCGTCGCCATCGCGCGCGTGTCGCGCGTCGGGCGACTCAAGGCGAGCGCGGTCGAGATCAGCCGCGGCGACCTCTCGCGGGCGGTCGTCTCCGAGGAGCAGCGCGCCTTCCACGACGAGATCGACGACCTCACCGAGGCGATCCGGATGATGCAGGAGAACCTGCGCGACCTCGTCTCGCGCATCCAGAAGACCGCCCAGTCGGTGTCCGACTCGGCGAGCGACCTGCAGACCTCCGCCGAGGAGGTGAACGCGTCCACCGACGAGGTCGCCTCGTCGATGGAGAAGATCGCCCAGGGCGCCGGGCAGCAGTCGGACCTCGTCGAGCGCACCTCGAAGGTCATCGGCGAGATCGCCGAGTCGATCGAGCGCACCGCCCGCAGCGCGGAGGAGGCGGCGCGCTCGTCCGCCGAGACCTCCTCGGGCGCGGCGTCGGGCGGCGAGGCGGCCCGGCTCGCCGGCGAGAAGGTGAAGAAGGTGTTCGCCCGGATCGAGGCGGCGAGCGAGCAGGTCTTCGCCTTCGGCGAGCGGACGAAGGAGATCTCGAAGATCGTCGAGGCGATCACGCAGGTCGCGAACCAGACGAACCTCCTCGCGCTCAACGCCACCATCGAGGCGGCGCGCGCGGGCGAGTACGGCCGCGGGTTCGCGGTGGTCGCCGAGGAGGTGCGCAAGCTCGCCGAGTCGGCGGGGCGCTCGGCCGAGCAGATCTCCTCGCTCGCGACCGACATCTCCGGCCGGGCCGCGAAGGTGGTCGAGACGATGAAGGAGTCCGTCTCCGAGCTCGGCGACGGCCGCGAGGACCTGAACGCGATCATCCGCGCCCTCGCCGACATCGCGAAGATCGCCGCGACCGGCGCCGACAAGGTGGGCGTCATCTCCCAGGCGGCGCGCGAGCAGCTCAAGGGGTCGGCCGACATGGTGCAGGCGATGGACCACATCTCCGACGTCGCCTCCTCGAACGCGAGCGCGACCGAGCAGGTGCGCAAGGTGACCGCCGAGCAGACCGCGGCGGTCGCGCAGATGGCGAGCGCGGCGCAGGAGCTCGCGAACCTCTCGGTCGAGCTGCAGACCGTCGTCACCCGGTTCCGGCTCGGGTAGGAGCTCCGTGCGTCACGTCGTCTTCTGCGTCGCGAGCGAGCGCTTCGCGCTGCCGCTCGCGGCGGTGCGGGAGGTCGTGCTGCCCCAGCCGCCCTTCGCGCTCGTGCCGCGCTCGTCCGACGCGGTGCGCGGCGTCATGAACCTGCGCGGCCGGGTGGTCGCGGTGGTGGACCTCGCCGCGCTGATGGGGCTCGCCCCCCAGGCCCTCAGGCCGGGCGAAGGCCACGTCCTCATCCTCGACCACGGCAAGCGCGCGCTCGGGTTCCTCATCGCCGGCGTGCTCGGGGTCGAGCCGCTGGCGCCGGAGGGCGTGCCGGCCGGGGTGGTGCGCGGCGTCGCCGCCTCGAGCACCGGCGCGGTGACGGTGCTCGGCGCCGAGGCGCTCGCCGGCGAGGCGGCGCGCCTCTTCGGAGGCCGCTGAGCATTTCGCCCAGGGTGCGGGGTGCGTCGCCTTGTGGCGCGCCCGAAACAGGGGTAACGTCGGACGTCGTCCTGCCGGCGAGGGAACAAGACCGATGGCGAAGCGAGTCCTGATCGTCGACGACGCGATCTTCATGCGGAACATGATCAAGGACATCTTCTCCGGCTCCGGCTTCCAGGTCGTCGGCGAGGCGGCGAACGGCCTCGAGGCGGTCGAGAAGTACAAGGAGCTGAAGCCCGACCTCACCACGATGGACATCGTGATGCCGTTCAAGAGCGGCATCGAGGCGACCCGCGAGATCATCAAGCACGACGCGAAGGCCGTCATCGTGATGTGCAGCGCGCTCGGGCAGGAGTCGCTCGTCATGGAGGCGATCGAGGCGGGCGCGTCGGACTTCATCGTGAAGCCGTTCAAGTCCGAGGACGTCCTCTCCGTCGTGAAGAAGGTCCTGGGCGACGCCTAGCGCGTCACCATGGGCGAGACACAGGAGATCGCAGCCGAGATCCTGAGTCGCAGCCGGGAGCAGCGGTGGCGCTCGATCTCCAGAAGTACCTGACCCTCTACGTCGCCGAGGCGGCGGAGCACCTCGCCGCCTTCGGGAAGGACCTCGTCCGCCTCGAGGAGGCGGCGCGCCAGGGCGGCGGCGAGGGCGCGCGGGACGCGATCGACTCCTGCTTCCGCCACGCCCACAGCGTGAAGGGGATGAGCGCGTCGATGGGGCTCGAGGCGATCACCGCGCTCGCGCACCGGGCGGAGGACCTCGTCGACGTCTTCCGCGCCGACCCCTCCCGCCTCGACGCGGGCGCGATCGACCTGCTCCTCGCGGCGGGCGACCGGCTGCACGAGATGGTCAGGAGCGCCTCGCGCGCCGAGCCGATCCCGAAGGACGTCCCCGCGATGGAGCGGCTCGCCGAAGCCGCCCGTCGCCTGCGCGAGGGAGGCCGGGCCGCCGCCGGGGCGGCGCCTGCGGCCGCTCCCGCCCCGGACGAAGCCGCGCCGGCGGTTCCGGTCGCGCCCGCGGCGGACCCCGCCCCCGCGCCGCGCGCGGAGGGACGCGGCCCGGCGCGCCGCATCCAGGTGGACGTCGAGATCGCGGGCAGCTGCCCGGTGCCGGCCGTCCGCGCCTTCCTCGTCGTGAAGAAGCTCGCGGGGCTCGGGACGATCGCCCGCGCGGCGCCCACGGTGGACGAGCTCAAGGCGGGCCGCATCCCGGGGAAGAAGCTCTCGGTCGTGCTCGAGACCGGCGAGCCGCTCCAGGGCGTCGAGCGGGCGCTCGCGCAGATCTCCGATCTCGCCGCGCGTCACGCTGCGCGAGGCGGAGGAGGAGCGCCCCACCGCCGCGGCGCGCGAGGCGGCCGTCGCCCCGGGCGAGGCGCAGCGCACCGTGCGCGTCCGCACCGAGATCCTCGACGGCTTCCTCGACGCGGTGGGCGAGCTCATCCTCGCGACCGCCCGGATCCGCGAGATCGGCAAGGGGCTGCCCCAGGACACCCGCGCGCCGCT
Source organism: uncultured delta proteobacterium (assembly GCA_963736795.1). Taxonomy (GTDB): domain Bacteria; phylum Myxococcota; class Myxococcia; order Myxococcales; family Anaeromyxobacteraceae; genus Anaeromyxobacter. The sequence continues at coordinate 1,336,870 of CAVTRF010000016.1, forward strand.
CGACGAGGGGGTGGACCGGCTCCACGCCATCGTGAAGGACCTGCACGACAAGGTGATGACGGTGCGGATGACCCCGCTCGCGCTCGTCACCGAGCAGCTCCCCCGGGTGGTGCGCGACGTCGCGCGCCGGCTCGGCAAGCAGATCGAGGTCGAGGTGAAGGGCGCCGAGATCGAGCTCGACCGCGCGATCCTGGAGGAGCTCTCGGACCCGCTCCTCCACGTGCTGCGCAACGCCGCCGACCACGGCATCGAGCTGCCGCATCTGAGGTTGCTCGCGGGGAAGCCCGCCACCGGCCGCGTGACGGTCCACGCCCGGCGGGATCGCGACCGGGTCATCCTCGAGGTGGCGGACGACGGGAAAGGGATGGACCCGGCGAAGCTCCGCGCCGCCGCGGTGGCGCGTGGAACGCTCGGCGCCGAGCAGGCGGCGGCGCTCGGCGACCGCGAGGCGCTCCTGCTCGCCTTCCTCCCGGGGATCTCGACCGCGGAGACCGTCACCGACATGTCGGGGCGCGGGGTCGGCCTCGATGCGGTGAAGCGGACGGTGGAGGCGGTCGGCGGAACGCTCGAGCTCGACAGCGTGCCCGGCGCGGGCACGCGCGTGACGATCCGGCTCCCCCTCACGGTGGCGGTCCAGCCGGTGCTGCTCGTCCGCGTCGCCGACGAGGTGCTCGGCCTGCCGATCGCGAAGGTGCACGGCGCCGCCCACGTCCTGATGTCCCGGCTCGACCGGAGCCGCGGCGCTCCGGTCCTCTCGTACGACGGCGAGCTCGTCCCGGTGCACGACCTCGACCGGCTGCTCGGGTTCGCCTGCGCCGGGCGCGACGAGCGCGCGGTCGTCGTCGCGGAGGGCAGCGAAGGCCGCATCGGCCTCGCGGTGGACGCCCTCATCGGGCAGCAGGAGGCGGTGCTGAAGCCGCTCGGGACGCCGCTCGACTGCGTGGCCGGGCTCTCGGCGGTGACGATCCTCGGCAACGGGCGGCCGGTGTTCATCCTCGACGTGCAGAGGCTGTTCGCCGCATGATCCTCGCCCTTCGACCCCCGTTCGTCCTGAGCGTAGCGAGGCCGCAGGCCGAGCGGAGTCGAAGGACGGGAGCGTGCAGGCCCGGGAGCCTCGCGCCGTGAGCACCCCCTTCGGACCGCGCGAGGTGGACGCGCTGCAGGAGCTCGCCTCGATCGGCTGCGGGCGGGCCATCACCGCGCTCGGCAAGCTCGCCAGGCGCCGCTTCGAGATGGACGTGCCGGAGGCGTGGGTCGGCTCGGGGCCGGGCGCGATCGCGTCCTTCCTGGGCGGCCTCGGCCAGGATCTCGTCGCGGTGGGGGTGAAGCTCGAGGGGCCGCTCACGGGCGACCTCCTCCTCGCCCTCCCCGAGCCCGACGCGAAGAACCTCGCGACGTTGCTCGGGTACCCGCCGGAGGAGCGCTGGGGCGGCCTCGCCGAGAGCGCCCTCATGGAGTCGGGCAACATCGTCGGGAGCGCGTTCGTCTCGGCGGTCGGGACGCTCGTCGGCGAGAAGCTCCTCCTCTCGGTGCCGAGGTTCGCCCGGGGGAGCGGCCGGCTCTGCGTCGAGTCGCTCGTCGCCCACGCCGGCTCGGTCGCGCTCGCGACCCGTTTCTCGGCGTGGGCGGAGGACACCGGGGCCGCGCTCGAGGGGCTCATCCTCGTCATGCCGGAGCCGGAGCGGATCGCGAGGCTCCTCTCGCACCTCGAGGTGCGGTAGAGAGCGGGGATGGACGAGAGGACGCTGCGCGGGCTGCTCGCCGCGGTGCAGGGCGGGAAGACCTCGGTCGAGGACGCGGTGGGGCGCCTCAAGGGCGCGCCCTACGAGCGGCTCGGCGACGTCGCGACGCTCGACACCCACCGCACGCTCCGCGTCGGCATGCCCGAGGTGGTGCTCGCCGAGGCGAAGACCGCCGCCCAGATCGCAGCCATCGCGAAGAAGCTCGCGGCGAGGGGGCCGCTCCTCGTGACGCGCCTAGCGCCCGACAAGGCGGGCCCTGCGCGCCGCGCGGTGAAGGGCTCGGTCTATGACCCGGTCTCGCGCACGCTCCGCCGCGGGCGGATGGACCTCCCGGCCCGCGGCCCCGTCGCGGTCTGCTGCGCCGGGACCTCCGACATCCCGGTCTGCGAGGAGGCGGCGGTCACCCTCGACGTGATGGGGATCGAGGCGATCCGGGTCTACGACGTCGGCGTCGCCGGGCTCCACCGCCTGCTCGCGCGCCGGGGCGACCTCGAGCGGGCGCGGGCGGTGATCGTCGCGGCGGGGATGGAGGGCGCGCTCCCGTCGGTCGTGGGCGGCCTCATCGGGCGCCCGGTGATCGGCGTCCCGACCTCGGTCGGGTACGGCGCCTCGCTCGGCGGGCTCGCGCCCCTCTTCACCATGCTGAACTCGTGCGCGCCGAACGTCACCGTCGTGAACGTCGACAACGGCTTCGGCGCGGCGTTCGTCGCGGGGCTCATCGCGCGCGAGTGACGCGCCCCGGTCGTCCCGAGCGTCCGTCGTGAACGTCGACAACGGCTTCGGCGCGGCGTTCGTCGCGGGGCTCATCGCGCGCGCGAGCAACCCGCCCCGTTCATCCTGAGCGTAGCCTCGCCGCAGGCGAGGCGGAGTCGAAGGACGCTTTGCGGCGGCTCCGCTCGGGGTGCTCGGGTATATGAGAGGAATGCTCCTCCTCCTCGAGCCCATCGGCGGGATCGCCGGCGACATGTTCCTCGCCGCGGCGATCGACCTCGGGGTGGACCCGAAGGCGCTCGAGGCCGCGCTCCACGGGCTGGGCGTGCCGGGCTGGCGGCTCGCCGTCTCGCGCAAGACCGACTGCGGCATCGTGGGCACGCACGTCGAGGTGGTCGTCGAGGGCGAGCAGCCGCACGCGCGGGGCCTCACCGAGATCCTCGCCCTCGTGGACGGGAGCGCGCTCTCGCCGCGGGTCCGCGCTGCCGCCCGCGCGACCTTCGAGCGGATCGGCCGCGCCGAGGCGAAGGTCCACGGCGTCCCGGTCGAGCAGATCCACTTCCACGAGGTGGGCGCGCTCGACTCGATCGTGGACGTGTGCGGCGCGGCGGTGGCGCTCGAGCTGCTCGGCTGGCCGCGCGTCCTCTGCGCGCCGCCCGAGCTCGGGCGCGGCCTCGGCCGCTCCGCGCACGGCCCCATGCCGATCCCGCCGCCCGCGGTGCTCGAGCTGCTCGCCGGGCGCAAGGTCCGGCCGGGCGGCCCGAACGGCGAGGCGGTCACGCCGACCGGCGCCGCGCTGCTCGCGCAGTACGCCGAGCTCGGCGAGTTCCCGGCGGTCATCCCGGCGCGCGTCGGCTACGGCGTCGGGACCCGCAGCTGGCCCGACCGGCCGAACGTGCTCCGGGCGACGCTCGGCGAGCTCGCCGAGGAGGGCGAGCTCTCGGTGCTCGAGGCGAACCTCGACGACTCGACCGGCCAGCTCGTGGCGCGCGCCATCGACGCCGCGCTCGAGGCCGGCGCCCTCGACGCCTGGGCCGCGCCCATCGTCATGAAGAAGGGGCGGCCCGCCGTCCTCCTCGCCGCGCTCGTGGAGGAGCCGCGGCGCGCGGCGGTGACCCGCGTCCTCTTCGCCGAGACGACGACCCTCGGGGTGCGGCGCCGGCGCGTCGAGCGCGACGTCCTCGCGCGCGAGGTCCGCACGGTCGAGACGCGCTACGGCCCGGTCGCGGTCAAGATCGCGCTCCTCGACGGCGTCGAGCTCGGCGCGCAGCCGGAGCACGACGACTGCCTCGCGCGGGCGCGCGAGCACGGCGTCCCGCTCCGCGAGGTGATCGCCGCCGCGATCGCCGCCCACCGGGGCGGACGCTAGGACGCCGCCGCCCGCGTGCTACCATCGCGCCACCGTGGCGCGGATCGCAAAGCCCAGGAAGCGGCCGCCCGGAGCCCGCCCGCCCCCCGCGAAGCGCGCCGCTCGCGGGCGCGCCGCCGCGTCCGCCGCGGAGGCCCCGATCCCGACCCCGCCGCCGCCGCCCGGAGCCGCCGGCGCGCTCCTCGCCCTCTCGCGCGAGCTCGCCGAAGCGCGCAGCGAGGAGCAGATCACGGAGTCGCTCGCCCGGACGCTCGAGGCGCTCTTCCCGGGGCGCTCGTTCGCGGTGCGCCTCGTCGACCCGAACACGCTCGCGCTCCGCACCCTGCACGCGCGCGGCCGGCTCCGCTCCGGCGCCTCCGCCCGGATCGCCCTGCGCCGGGCGGCGATCGAGAAGACCGGCCTCCCCGGGCCGCTCCTCGCCGGAGGGGGGGTGCTCGTCACCGAGGTGGACGAGCCGCTCTTCGAGGGGTCGCAGCTCGCGACGGCGGTGCCGCTCGCGGTGCGCGGCCAGCTCTTCGGCGTCGTGAACCTCGAGTACGGCGCGGGGCAGGAGGCGGAGCGCGAGCGCGACGCGCCGCTCCTCTACCAGCTCGCGAACCACGCCGCGCTCGGGGTGAGGAACGTCCGCTCGATCGAGGAGCTCACCTACCTCAAGACCTACCTCGAGAACCTCATCGAGCACGCGAACGCGCTCGTCCTCGTCGTGAACCGCTCGCGGGAGGTCGTGGTCTGGAACGCCGCGCTCGTCCGCACGACCGGGTTCTCGAAGGAGCGGGTCGCCGGGGACGACCTCCTCGAGCTCGTCCCCGCGGAGGAGCGGCCCGGGCTCGAGCAGGTGCTCCGGCGCGGCTTCGCGGGCGAGGCGGTGGCGGGGTACGAGACGCGGCTCCTGCGCGAGGGCGGCGGCGAGGCGCGCGTCGCGATCAACACCGCGCCGGTGGCCGGCTCGAGCGGCGAGGTGGACGACGTCATCGCCATCGGCCAGGACCTCACCCTCGTCCGCTCGCTGCAGGCCGCGGCGGAGCACGCGGAGCGGCTCGCCGGGATCGGCCGGCTCGTGGCGGGGGTGGTGCACGAGCTCAACAACCCGCTCACCGCCGTGAACATGTACTCGGACGTGCTCCACGAGAAGCTCTCGCACGCCGGCCACGACCCGGCCGACCTCGAGAAGCTCCGCGCGATCCTGGAGGGGGGGCAGCGCATCCAGCGGCTCGCGCGGGACCTCGTCGCCTACGCGCGCCCGGGCGGCGCGCGCACCGAGCCGGTGGAGCTCGCGGGCGTCGTCGAGGAGGCGGTGCGGCTCGCGAGCCCGGCGCTGAAGGAGCGGAGCGCGCGCGTCGAGCAGCGACTCGCCCCCGCCCCGCCCATCGAGGGAAACCGCGCGAGCCTCGTGCAGGTCGTCGTGAACCTCCTCACGAACGCCGCGAAGGCGATCGGGGACGGCGGCCGGATCACGGTGGACCTCGCGCCGGAGGACGACCTCGTGCGGCTCACCGTCGGCGACGACGGCGCCGGGATGGCGGCGAACGTGGCGGCGCGCGCCTTCGAGCCGTTCTTCACGACGCGGCCGGGCCAGGGGATCGGCCTCGGCCTCCCCATCGTGTCGGGGATCGTCGAGCGGCACGGCGGCACCATCGGCATCGAGACCGCGCCCGGTGAAGGGACGCGCGTGACGGTGCGACTCCGAGTGAAGCGGGCGCGCTGACACATCACGAGGACGCATAGCCGCGGCGAGCGCAGGGGCAGCCGGCTGAGGCTGCCCCAGAGCGAGCGGGGGGCTCGGGGGGGCGCGAGCTGCCGCGAAGGCGGAGCGAGTGTCCCCCCGCCTAGATGGCCAGTGACAGGACCGCGTAGCCGCGGAACGAGGGAAGGACGGTCGAGACCGAGTTCCCCGAGGGGTTCATCGGGATCCGCACGTCCTGCCCGTCCGCCGAGACGAAGCGGGCGCGGCGGGCGCCCCCCGCCACGTGGACGCCGAGGAAGAGGGTCGCTCCCTGGGCGCGCTCGCCGGGCTCGGCGATGAGGTGCGCGAGCAGCGCCCCCGGGATGCGGTGGAGCACGACGACGAGCGGCGCGCGCCCGGCGACGCTCGCCGCGCGGCGCCCGCGCCCGAGGACTGCGCCGAGCGCCTTCTCGAGGAGCGCCGGGTCCGGGGCGACGACGACGCCGTCCGTCGCGAGCGGCGGCAGGACCGCGAGCGTGCCCCCGCCGACGTGCGTCCCGCCGGGCTTGCCCGCCGGGAAGAGCGGCGGCACGGCGCGCCCGAGCTCGTCGGTCGCGCCCGGCTCGCCGAAGGCGAGGACCGCGCCACCCGCCTCGAGCCGGCGGCGAGCCTCCTTCGCGTCGTGGGCGGAGAGCGCGGTCGTGCCGGCGAGCACGAGCGCGGCGGTCGCGGGCGCGTCCTGCACCCGGAGCACGACCGGCGCCTGCACGTGCAGCGCGGCGAGGGCCTCGACCGCGCGCTCGACCGCGACCCGGTGGCGCCCGCCCGACCAGAGGTCCGCCTCCGCCGAGAAGAGGACCGCGCACTCGGCGATGGGGTCGCCCGCGGTGGGCGAGAGACCTTTGCCCTGAAGCCGGCGCGAGAGCAGGCGGATCGCGGCGACGTCGCGGCCCGCCGGGCCGCCCGGCTCGACGCCGGAGAGGTCGATCCCGCAGGTCGCCGCGAACGCGGCCGCGCGCGCGAGCGCCGCGGGGGTGGCGTCGGCCGGAGGTGCGAGCGCGCAGGCCCGCCGCCCGAGCGCCGCGCGCACGAGCCGGGCGAGGCCGAGGCCGGACGCGCCGGCGGAGGGCTGCGCCGGGAAGATCGCGGCGTCGAGGTGACGCGCCGCGCGGAGCTGCGCGTGCCCGACCGCCTCGAACTGCGCGACCACCTCGAACGGCCGGGCCGCCGCGCGCGCGGCGTCGCGCGCATCGCGGGCGTAGAGCGCGACCGCGCGGGGCAGCGCCTCGTTGCGCAGGCGCCAGAAATCGCGGCCGAAGGGCAGCTGCTCGAACGAGAGCGCGCCGGAGGCCTGCGCGATCGCGGAGCGCGCGAGGGCGAGGTAGTCCACCGGCTGGAAGTGCTCGCCGTACTCGCGCGCGAGGTGGCGCGCGAGCTCGCGCTGGCACTCCGGGCAGAAGCCCGCGCCGAGGAGCCCGAGCGCGAGCGAGGCGTCGGGCCGATCGAGGCAGACGCCGGCGAAGCCGGCCTGCACCGCGGCGCGCGCCGCCTCGGCGATCCGCGTCCGCTGCCGCGGCGAGGAGAGGCACGCGCGCGGCGGCCCGCCCCCGCCGGCGGTCGAGCCGTCTGCGGCGCGGCACGCCTCGGCGGGAGAGGCGGCGCGCCCCGCCGCGACGTCGGCGAGGGCGGCGTTCACGAGCGGTCCCGGCAAGGGCTCACCGGCGGGCGCGAGGAGCGGCGCCGCCTGCACGTCCGCGGCAGCGCGGGCGGCCTCCTCGGGGAGGGCGCCCGGCGCGAGACGGTACGGGGCGAAGACGGGTTCGGCGGCCATGGGTGAGGCGATCGCGGCGGGAAGGGCGCTGCAGGCCGGGCGCGGCGTGATCGGGTGGCACGAGCCTACGACGCGATCCGGGCGCGGGCAATTGCCGCCCGGGCCGCGGAGGGTACCGGATCGCGCGCGCCTCGACGCGGGGTGCGTCTGTCGCCCACCCCGCTGCGTTGACCCGCTCTCGGACCCCGTGGTACGGGATCGAAGGTTTCGTTCGAAAGCGCGGGGGGTTCGACGCGCTCGATCACCGCTCCGGAGGATGGCTCGCGATGGGCGAAATGTTCGGCACGCTTGCGAAGCACTATCACGAGGGCGGGTTCATGATGCACCCGATCCTGGTGTCCCTGTTCGTCGCCATCGGCCTCATCGTCGATCGCGTGATCGCGCTCTACTTCAAGACGGCGATGGACAAGGAGGGGTTCCTCCGAGATCTGAAGAAGCACGTCTACGCGGGCGACCTCGACAAGGCGATCAGCTTCACCGCCTCGCAGAAGAAGACCCCGCTCACCTCCGTCATCAAGGCCGGCCTCATCAACGTGCCGAAGGGCGAGGCGGACGTGCAGGCGGCGATGGACGAGGCGACGCTGCGCGAGTCGCCGAAGATCGAGAAGCGGACCGGCTACCTCGCGATGATCGGCAACGTCGCGACCCTGCTCGGGCTGCTCGGCACCATCGTCGGCCTCATCGGCGCGTTCGGCGCGGTCGCGAACGCGAACCCGGCCGACAAGGCGGCCATCCTCGCCTCGTCGATCTCGGAAGCGATGAACTGCACCGCGTTCGGGCTCCTCACCGCCATCCCCGCCCTCGTCGCCTACTCGGTGCTGCAGGGCCGCTCGCAGCACATGATCGAGGACATCAACGAGTCCTCGGTGGCGGTGCTGAACCTCATCATCGCGAACAAGGACAAGATGAAGATGCCGGCCACCGTGTCGGCGGAAGAGTAGCGCGCGCTCCCACCTTCACGACGGGAAGGAGGTAGGTCATGGGCGGCGGCGCGATGCCCGAAGAGGGCGGAGGAAAGAGAAAGAAGAAGTCGCTCGACGCGTCGATCAACGTGGTCCCGGCGATCGACCTCCTCTCCTGCCTCATCACGTTCCTCCTCTACACGGCGGTCTGGACGCAGATCTCGAGGCTCCAGGTCCAGCAGCTCGGCACCGGCGCGCCCGAGCCGACCATCGCCGAGCCGCAGAAGACGCTGCTCGTGACGCTCGCGATGGGCGAGCGCGGCTTCAACCTCTCGACCTCCGCCGGCAGCTCGGTCGACATCCCCACCCTCGGGCGCGACGCGGACGGCAAGATCCGCTTCGACCTGAAGGGGCTCGGCGAGCGGCTGAAGCAGCTCAAGGGCGACTACCCCGACACCGCCGCGATCACCCTGCAGGCCGAGGACACGGTCCCGTACGGCGATCTCGTACAGGTCATCGACTCCGCGATCGGCGTGGGGCTCCTCTCCGTCTCCGTCAGCGGCGCCTGAGCGACACCATGCCCATCGTCACTCCAGGCAAGCGGCCGTCGAAGCGCTTCGAGAAGTCGAAGGTGCTCGGCGGCAAGATGTCCCACGGCAAGAAGGCGACCAACGCCGAGCTGAACGTCGTCCCGATGGTCGACATGATGACGATGCTCGTCATCTTCCTCCTGCAGCAGTTCTCGTCCACGGGCGAGGTGCTCTACATGCAGAAGGACATCAAGCTGCCGGACGCCCGCCACGGCCAGATGATCGAGATCGCGCCCAACGTCGCGATCAGCGCGCAGCAGATCGTCGTCACCGGCGTGAAGGTGGCGGACATCCCCGACCTCGACCGCGACTCCGGCTACCTCAACATCCCCGCCCTCGAGGAGCGGCTCCGGGACGAGAAGAAGCGCTGGGAGTTCATCCACAAGTCCGATCCGAACTCGAAGTGGGACGGGCTCGTGAACATCCAGGCGGACAAGGCCGTGCCGTTCCGGATCGTGAAGCGGGTGATGTACTCCTGCGGCGTCGCTGGCTATTTCAACGTGAACTTCGCGACGCTCGACGCCGGCTCCGGCTCCGTCATCGCCGCGACCTCCCAGCCGTCCGGGTAGGCGCGCCCCGAGTCGCCCGGCCGCGGTCCGGCCGCTCCCGGGCGCCGGCCGTCTGCTTGCCAAAAACCCTTTCGGATCTGTAGTATCCGGGCTCCCGATTTTCGGCCGGCGGCGCAATGTTGCGCAACGGACCGACTTCCCACGACTTCTCCGAACATCCGGAGGGAGCCGTCACAGCCATGACCCTGTCCTCGATCGCACAGTCCCTCGTCCTCGGCGCCGGCGCGCACGGTGGAGGTGAGGCGAGCCTCATCCTGCCGGACCTCAGGAGCGAGTCGTTCCTCGGCATGACCGGGCACTCGCTGCTCCTCGGGGGGATCGTCGTCTGCGCCCTCGGCCTCGTGTTCGGCCTCGTCGTCGCGAGGCAGCTCAAGGCGCTGCCGGTGCACCGGTCGATGCTCGAGATCTCCGAGCTCATCTACGAGACCGCGAAGACCTACCTCGTCACCCAGGGCAAGTTCATCGCGGTCCTGTGGGCCTTGATGGCCTTCGTCATCGTCGCCTACTTCGGGTTCCTCACCACGGGACCGGACGGCCAGGCGGGGCTCGGGGCGGGCAAGGTCGTCGTCATCCTGCTCTTCTCGCTCGTCGGCATCCTCGGGTCGTCCGGCGTCGCCTGGTTCGGCATCCGCGTGAACACCTACGCGAACAGCCGCTCGGCGTTCGCCTCGCTCCGCGGCAAGCCCTTCCCGACCTACGCGATCCCGCTCAAGGCGGGCATGTCGATCGGCACGATGCTCATCAGCGTCGAGCTGCTCATCATGCTGTTCATCCTCCTGTTCATCCCGGGTGACCTCGCCGGCCCGTGCTTCATCGGGTTCGCGATCGGCGAGTCCCTCGGCGCGTCCGCGCTCCGCATCGCCGGCGGCATCTTCACGAAGATCGCCGACATCGGCTCGGATCTCATGAAGATCGTCTTCAAGATCAAGGAAGACGACGCGCGCAACCCCGGCGTCATCGCCGACTGCACCGGCGACAACGCGGGCGACTCGGTCGGCCCCTCGGCGGACGGCTTCGAGACCTACGGCGTGACGGGCGTCGCGCTCATCAGCTTCATCCTCCTCGCCATCGTGAACCCGGCGACGCAGGTGAAGCTCCTCGTCTGGATCTTCGCGATGCGCATCATGATGGTCATCGCGTCGGTCGCCTCGTACTGGCTGAACGAGGCGTGGGCGAGCGGGAAGTTCAAGAACGCGCTCACGATGAACTTCGAGCTGCCGCTCACGACCCTCGTGTGGCTCACCTCGTTCGTCTCGGTCGCCCTCACCTACCTCGTCTCGTACCTGCTCATCGCGGACCTCGGCGACGGCACGATGTGGTGGAAGCTCTCCACCATCATCACCTGCGGCACGCTCGCCGGCGCGATCATCCCCGAGGTCGTGAAGGTCTTCACCTCGACCTCCTCCCGCCACGTGCAGGAGGTCGTCACCGCCTCGCGCGAGGGCGGCGCGTCGCTCAACGTCCTCGCCGGCCTCACCGCCGGCAACTTCTCCGCCTTCTGGATGGGGCTCGTCATCATCGCGCTCATGGGCGCGGGCTACGGCGTCTCCATGCTCGGCCTCGGCGACCTCATGATGGCCCCGGCGGTCTTCGCCTTCGGCCTCATCGCCTTCGGCTTCCTCGGCATGGGCCCGGTGACCATCGCGGTCGACTCCTACGGCCCGGTCACCGACAACGCGCAGTCGGTCTACGAGCTCTCGCTCATCGAGAACGTCCCGAACATCAAGGACGAGGTGAAGAAGGACTTCGGCTTCGACCTCAACTTCGACAAGGCGAAGCACTTCCTCGAGGAGAACGACGGCGCCGGCAACACCTTCAAGGCGACCGCCAAGCCCGTGCTCATCGGCACCGCCGTCGTCGGCGCGACCACCATGATCTTCTCGATCATCGTGATCCTCACGGCGGGGCTCACCGCGAACCTCGAGAAGCTCTCGATCCTGAACCCGCTCTTCCTGCTCGGCCTCATCATGGGCGGCAGCGTCATCTACTGGTTCACCGGCGCGTCCACCCAGGCGGTCTCCACCGGCGCCTACCGCGCGGTCGAGTTCATCAAGAAGAACATCCGGCTCGAGGGCGTCGAGAAGGCGAGCGTCGAGGACTCGAAGAAGGTCGTCGAGATCTGCACGAAGTACGCGCAGAAGGGGATGTTCAACATCTTCCTCACCGTCTTCTTCGCGACCCTCGCCTTCGCCTTCGCCGACGAGTTCTTCTTCATCGGCTACCTCATCTCGATCGCGATCTTCGGCCTCTTCCAGGCGATCTTCATGGCGAACGCCGGCGGCGCCTGGGACAACGCGAAGAAGGTGGTCGAGGTCGAGCTCAAGATGAAGGGCACCGACCTCCACGCGGCGTGCGTCGTCGGCGACACCGTCGGCGACCCCTTCAAGGACACCTCGTCGGTCGCGATGAACCCCATCATCAAGTTCACGACGCTCTTCGGCCTCCTCGCCGTCGAGCTCGCGATCAAGACGAACCTCGGCGTCCGCATCGGGCTCGCCTCGGCGTTCCTCGCGGTCGCGCTCTTCTTCGTCTACCGCTCCTTCTACGGGATGCGGATCGAGGCGGGCGTGAAGGCCTCCGAGCAGGCGGCGTCGCAGCACGCTGCGTAGCGTCATGGCGGAGCTCATCGCTCCGCCCGATCCGAGGGCGGCGCTGCGCAAGGCGCTCGCCGCGCTCAAGGTGTTTCCTCTCCACGGCGTCGTGGTCCTCCCCGGGACCCCGGCGCCGTTTCACGTCTTCGAGCCGCGCTACCGCGCGCTCGTGCAGGACGCGCTCGCGGGCGACCGCATCGTCGCGGTCCCCTCGCTGTTCGGGAAGTCCGACGCCCACGCGCTCCGCCCGCCGCTGCGGGCGGTGTGCGGCGCCGGCATCGTCGAGGCGGAGGAGCGCTACGACGACGGCCGCTACGACGTCGTGCTGCGCGGCGTCGCGCGCGTGCGGCTCCTCGAGGAGCTGCCCCCCGCGCACCTCTACCGCGAGTTCCGCGCCGAGCTCCTCGAGGACGTGCTGCCTTCGGGCGGCGCCGCCGCGCTCCAGTCGCAGCTCGAGGGGCTGCGCCAGCTCGTGTACGAGCTCTCGACGAAGCTCCCCGCCGAGTCCGGCGCGGCGCAGCTCGCCGAGGCGGTGGCGCAGATGAGGGACCCGTCCTCGATCGTGGACCTCGTCGCGGCGGCGGCCGTGTCGGAGCCCGACCCGCGCCAGAAGATCCTCGAGGAGGCGAACGTCGAGAAGCGGCTCGAGCTCGTCATGGGCGAGGTGGCCGGCGTGGTGCTCGTCCTCTCGAAGGGGCGCCTCGAGAACTGAACGTCGCGAGCCGTTCGCCTGCCTGGCGAGGCGGCCGGCGTGGTGCTCGTCCTCTCGAAGGGGCGAACTCCCCGGGCCTGATCCGCGTTTGGGGCAGCCGGCCGATTTATCGGTGTTCGTCCTGCCCGGTCCGCCCCGTTCGTCCTGAGCCTGTCGAAGGACGCCCGCTCGGCACCCTGCTGGGACGCGCTTTCTTGCTCGGGATCAAGCAGAACCGGGGCCCGTGCTTCGCGGCCCGCTCGCCCTCGCCATCGCAATCGCAACGCTCGCGCCGCTTGCCTCGGACGCGCGCGCCGACGCCCTCGCGAGCCTGGAAGCGGAGCAGACCGCCCTCTACGACCGGATCGCCCCGGGGGTCGCGGTCCTCACCGCGGGCGGCGTCATCGGCGCGGGGTTCGCGGTCGCGCCGGGGCTCCTCCTCACCGCCGCCCACGTCGTGCAGGGCACGCGCGAGGTGGACGTGCTGCTCCGCGACGGGCGCACCTTCCGCGGCGAGGTCGTCGAGCGCGCCGCGGGCGACCTCGACCTTGCCCTCGTGCGGATCCCCGCCTCGCCCCCGATCCTCGAGCTCGCCCCGTCGGCGCCGCTGCGGCCAGGCAGCGTCGTCGCGACCGTCGGCCACCCCGACGGCAGCCGGTTCGTGCTCGGCACCGGGCTCGTCGCCCAGGCGCAGGCCGACGGGGCGGATGCGTCGCTCATCCGCCTGCAGCTGCCGCTGCGGCCCGGAGCTTCCGGCGGGCCGGTCGTCGATCGCACCGGGCGCGTGGTCGGGGTCGTCGCGCTCGGCGCGTCCGGCACCGTCGCCTTCGCGGTCCGCGCCGAGGCGGCCGCGCGCGCGCTCGGCGGGCTCGCCGGCGTCCCGCTCGCGGAGGGGGCGAGGATCGCGGCGGGCGCCCGATCCCCGGCGCGGTGCCGCTCTCCGCCCCCGGCGTGAGCGCGCGCTACTCGGCCCCGCTGCGCCCGACGCCGTAGTAGGTGAACCCGGCCGCCCGCGCCTTCGCCGCGTCCCAGACGTTCCGGCCGTCGAGCAGGACCGGCTGGCGCATCGTCGCCTTGAGCCGCGCGAGGTCCGGGTTCCGGAACTCGTTCCACTCGGTGACGAGGAGGAGCGCGTCCACCCCCGCCGCCGCCGCGTAGGGCTCGGCGGTGAGCTCGACGCCCCGGCCTTCGAAGAGCTTCCCGGCGACCTCCGCCGCGACCGGATCGTGCGCCTTCACCTTGGCGCCGTTCCCGAGCAGCCCCTCGACGACGGTGATCGCCGGGGCCTCGCGCATGTCGTCGGTCTTCGGCTTGAAGGCGAGCCCCCACACGCCGATGGTCTTCCCGGCGAGCGACCCGAAGTGCTTCGTCGCCTTCTCGACGAGCCAGCGCTTCTGCCGCTCGTTCACGCGCTCGACCGAGCGGAGCAGGTCGAAGTCGAGGCCGATCTGGCGGGCCATCGTCATGACCGCCCGCACGTCCTTCGGGAAGCAGGAGCCCGCCGAAGCCGACGCCGGGGAAGAGGAACGGGTGGCCGATGCGGCGGTCCGAGCCGATGCCGCGCCGGACCTGGTCCACGTCCGCGCCGAGCCGCTCGCAGAGCGTCGCCATCTCGTTCATGAAGGAGATGCGCGTCGCGAGCATCGCGTTCGCCGCGTACTTCGTGAGCTCGGCCGAGCGCAGGTCCATGAAGAGGACCGGCTGCTCCGACCGGACGAACGGCGCGTAGAGCTCGGCCATCACCGCGCGCGCGCGCTCGGAGGCGACCCCGACCACCACCCGGTCCGGCCGCATGAAGTCCTCGATCGCCGCCCCCTCCTTCAGGAACTCGGGGTTCGAGACGACGTCGAACGGGTGCTTCGTCGCGCCGCGGACCACCGCCGCGACCTTGTCGGCGCTGCCGACCGGCACCGTGCTCTTGTTCACGATGACCGCGTAGCCGGTGAGGGCGCGCGCGGTCTGCTCGGCCGCCGAGAGGACGTAGGAGAGGTCCGCCTCGCCCGGTCTCGCCCGGCGGCGTACCGACCGCGATGAAGATCACCTCGGCTCCGGCGATCGCCTCGGGGTAGGAGGTCGTGAAGGAGAGCCGCCGCTCCTTCACGTTGCGGCGGACGAGCTCCTCGAGGCCGGGCTCGTAGATCGGGATGCCGCCGGCCCGGAGCATCTCGATCTTCTGCGTGGTCCACGTCGAGGCAGCGGACCTCGTGCCCGGACTCCGCGAAGCAGGTGCCCGTGACGAGCCCGACGTACCCGGTGCCGACGACCGCGATCTTCATGATGATTCTCCGAGAGAGCGCGAAAGCTAGCACGCGATCGGGGACGCGTGGAACCGAGCGAGCGGGCCGTGCGGCGGCGAGTTTTCGGTCGCGCGGCGCGTGGTAGAACCGCTGGGCCGATGGCCTCGATCCTCTTCCTCTCCTCGATGAACGGCGACGCGTGGGGCGGCAGCGAGGGGCTCTGGTCGCGCACGGCGATCCGGCTCGCGGCCGACGGGCACCAGCGTCGGGTGCGCCGCCTTCGACTGGCCCGGGAAGGAGGCGGCGCTTCGCGGAGCTCCGCGCGGCCGGGTGCGAGGTCTTCCCCATCCCGAATTGGCGGCGCCGAAAGGCGACCGCGCTCGACCGGCTCGTCCACGAGGGGCTCGCGAAGCCGGCGCAGATGCTCGCGGTCCGCCGCCTGCCATGGCGCCGCTTCGACCACGTCGCCGTGTCGCAGGGCGCGTGGGACGAGGTGACGACCGGGCCATTCCGGCGCTCGACGCGGCTCGCGAGCGAGCTACTCCATCGCGTACCACTCGTACTCGGAGAGGGGCACCCCGCGCCGCCTCGACGACCTCCGCCGGCTCGTCCGCGGCGCGCGCGCGAACCTCTTCGCGGCGGCGCGCGGCCGCGAGGTGCTCGCCGCGCGGCTCGGGCTCGATCCTCCGAACGCCGGTCGTGATCCACAGCCCGCTCTCGTTCCCGTCCCGCCGCGGAGCGCCGCGTGGCCGGACGACACCGGGCCACTGCGGCTCGTCGGGATTGGGCACGCTCCACTACGACACGAAGGCCCAGGACGTCCTTCTCCAGGCGCTCGCGGCCGAGCGCTGGCGTGGCCGGGCCTGGACGCCTCGACCTGTACGGCGAGGGACCTGAGCGCGGCCGCGGATCGAGGCGCTCGCTCGCGCGCTCGGGCTCGCCGACCGCGTGACGCTGCGCGGCCACACCGCCGACGTCGCCGGCGCGCTCGCCGCGGCGCACCTCCTCGTCCAGCCCTCGCGCGTCGAGGCGGTGGGGATCTCCGTCCACGAGGCGATGGCGATGGCGCGGCCGTGCCTCGTGACGCGGATCGGCGACATGCCGCGGTGGATCCGCGACGGCGAGAGCGGGTTCGTCGCCGACCGGCCCGAGGTGGGCGAGGTGAGGCGCGCGCTCGAGCGTGCGTGGGAGGCGCGGATCGGCTGCGCGAGATGGGTCGCCGCGCGCGCGCCGAGTTCCTCGCGCGCTTCCCCGCGGACCCGGTGGGCGAGTTCGCGGCGCTTCTCCTCGCCGCCGCTCTCGCGTAGGCGGGGCGCCGCGCCAGCGCCCCGCGGCGTCGAGGTATACTTCGCGCGCCTTGGCCACCCGCCCGCCGCCGCTCCTGTCGATCGTCACGATCAACCTGAACGATCGCGACGGCCTCGCTCGCACCCTCGCGTCCGTCGCGAGCCAGTCGTTCGCAGACCGCGAGCTGATCGTGGTCGATGGTGGCTCCACCGACGGGAGCGTAGAGTCATCCGCGCCAGCGGCGCGCTCGTCTCCGACTGGCTCTCGGAGCGCGACCGCGGTGTGTACGACGCCCAGAACAAGGGGCTCGCCCGCGCGCGCGGGACCTTCGTGCTCTTCCTCAACTCCGGGGACTCGCTCGCCGCGCCCGACGCGCTCGAGCGCCTGCTCGCCGGCCCGCCCCCGGAGGGGATTGTCTTACGGCGACGCGCTCGTCGAGCACGTTGGCGGCAGGCGCGAGCCGTGGACGTTCCCGGACCGGGCGACCTTCGAGTTCCCGACGCACGGCTCGCGGCGCACCCCGCCACCGTCATCCGGCGCGAGGTGTTCGAGCGGATTGGCCCGTACGACGCGAACCTCAAGATTGTGGCCGACTACGAGCTGTTTCTGAGGGCGATCGTGATGGAGCGGGTCACGACCCGCCACGTTCCGTACGCGGTCGCCGTGCACGTGGCCGGCGGGATCGTGGACCAATCCCGCCGCAGTCGTGGCCGAGCGGCGGAAGGTGCAGGAGCGCACGCTCGGACCGGTGCTCCTCGCGCACTGGGAGGAGCACGTCCGGGCGACGCGCCCGCTGCTGAAGCGCCTGCGCAGCCCGTTCCGCCCGCTTGCGACGCGGGTCCGGAGCTGGTCACGGCGGCTTCGCGGCCGCGGCGAGACGAGCTAGGACCAGCCGGGAACCGTCGCCCGAGCCGCGTGGCCGCATCGTGTAATAAGATGCCCGGCCGATGATCCCCCAGCCCATCGCCGGTGTCGTCGTGAAGCCGCTCCGCCAGCTCCTCGACGAGCGCGGGAAGGTGATGCACATGCTCCGCGCTGACTCGGCCGAGTTCGAGCGCTTCGGCGAGGTGTACTTCTCGGTCGTGAACCCGGGCGCGGTGAAGGCCTGGCACCTTCACAAGGAGATGGCGCTCAACTACGCCGTGCCGGTCGGCAACATCAAGATGGTCCTCTTCGACGACCGCGAGGGATCGCCGACGCGCGGGGCGCTGATGGTCTTTCACCGGGCCGGACGACTACAAGCTCGTCCACGTGCCGCCGCTCGTGTGGAACGGTTTCAAGGGGATTGGCGCCGGCCCGGCGCTCGTCGCGAACTGCGCGACCGTCCCGCACCGGCCCGACGAGATTGACCGCCTGGATTCCTTCTCGCCCCAGATCCCGTACGACTGGGCGCTGAAGCACGGCTGATGCGGAGGCGGGCGCTCGTCATCGGTGCCTCGGGGCAGGTCGGGCGCGAGGCGTCGGCCGCGCTCGTTGCGGCGGGCTGGGAGGTCGTCGGGACGTACGCGTCGCGCCCGGCGCCCGGCCTCCTCGCCCTCGACCTCCGGGAGCCCGACACGGTGCGCGCTCGCGTGGCCGAGGTTGCGGCCTCGACCTCGTCGTGCTCGCCTCGGCGCTCACCAACGTCGAGCGATGCGAGGGCGTCGCGGCTCGCCACGGCGATGAACGCGCAGGCGCCCGCGGTGGTCGCCGAGGGTGCGCGCGCCACGGGGGGGCGGACGGTCTTCCTCTCGACCGAGTACGTCTTCGACGGGCGCGACGGCCCCTACGGCGAGGACGCGCCGCCGTCGCCCGTGAGCGTCTACGGCCGGACGAAGCTCGAGGGCGAGCGGGCGGTGCTCCGCGCAGATCCGGCGAACCTCTCCCTGAGGACCACGGTCGTCTACAGCTGGCGCCCGGGGGACAGAACTTCCTCATGCAGCTCGCCCTCCAGCTCGGCGCGGGCCAGCGGATGCGGATCCCGTCCGATCAGGTCTCGACGCCCACCTACGCGCCGGACCTGGGGCATGCGATCGCTGCGCTCGCCGGGGGGACGGCGGCCGGCGTCCTCCACGTCGCGGGTCCGGACGTGCTCGCGAGATCGGACTTCGCCAGGCGCGCGGCGGGGCTCCTCGGCCTCGATCGGTCGCTGATCGACGCCGTCCCGACGGCCGTCCTCGGGCAGAAGGCGCCGCGCCCGCTCTCCGCCGGCCTCCGCACCGACCGGCTCGCCGCCCTGGGCATCGCGATGCGCGGCGTCGACGAGGGCGTCCGCGCGTTCTTGGGCGCGCGCCGGTCGCGGGCCCCGGGCGACGGGCCGTCCGCCATCTAGCCCCGAACCCCCTGGATCCACTAGAGTCGCGCCGCATGAAGGCCGTCATCCTGTGCGGAGGGCAGGGCACCCGGCATCCGCGACGCGAGCGAGGTGCTGCCCGAAGCCCATGCTGCCGATCGGCGGCAAGCCGATCGTGTGGCACATCATGAAGGGCTACGCCGCGCCACGGCGTGACCGAGTTCGTCCTGTGCCTCGGCTACAAGGGCTGGCTCATCAAGGAGTTCTTCCTCAACTACCGGGCGATGACGACCGACGTGACGGTCACGCTGGGGCGGCACGACGCGCTCGAGTTCGACGGGCGGCACGACGAGGAGGACTGGAAGGTCACCCTCGCCGAGACCGGCGAAGACGACGCATGACCGGCGGCCGGGTCGCCGCGATCCGCCGCTACGTCGAGGACGACGAGCTCTTCTGCCTCACCTACGGCGACGGCGTCTCCGACGTGGACGTCAGCGCAGCTGCTCGCCTTCCATCGGGCCCACGGCAAGGTCGGCGACGGTCACCGGCGGTGCGGCCGCCCGGCCGCTTCGGCGAGATGCGGCTCGACGGACGGCGCCGTCACGCGAGTTCAACGAGAAGCCCCAGGCGACGGAGGGCTTCATCAACGGCGGCTTCTTCGTCTGCGACGCGAAGCGCATCTGGGACGTACCTCGGCGACCGATCGATGACGGTCCTCGAGCGCGAGCCGCTCCGCCAGCTCGCCGCCGACGGCGAGCTCGTCGGCCTTCCCGCACACCGGCTTCTGGCAGCCGATGGACACGCTGCGCGAGTACGACGCTGCTGAACGATCTCTGGACCGCCGGGCAAGGCGCCCTGGAAGACCTGGGAGCGACGCGACCGTGAGCCTCGCGGAGCTTCGTCGCACCTACGCCGGGAAGCGGGTGCTCCTCACCGGGCACACCGGCTTCAAGGGCGGTGGCTGACGCTGTGGCTGCGCGAGCTCGGGCGCGAAGGTGACGGGCTACGCGCTCGAGCCGGACGCCGAGCCGGCCTGTTCGTCGCCGCCGGCGATCGAGCCGCGTCGTGCGCGCACGGATCGCCGACGTGCGCGACTTCGCGCGGCTGCGCGAGGTCGTGCGCGAGACCGCAGCCCGGACATCGTGTTCCACCTCGCCGCGCAGCCGCTGGTGCGCACTCGCTACGAGCGAGCCGCTCGAGACGCTCGAGACGAACGTCATCGGCACGGCGCACGTGCTCGAGGCGCTGCGCGGCTCGACGAAGCGGCCCTGTGCCGTCGTCGTCGTCACGAGCGACAAGTGCTACGAGAACCGCGAGTGGGTCGTACGGCTACCGCGAGGACGACCCGATGGGCGGCCACGATCCCTACTCGCATGAGCAAGGGCGCCGCGGAGCTGGTCGTCGCTCCTACCGGCGCAGCTTCTTCTCCCCGGCGAAGCTGCGCGGCACGGGGTGCGGATCGCCACCGCCCGCGCCGGCAACGTCATCGGCGGCGGCGACTGGGCGAAGGACCGCATCGTGCCCGACTGCATCCGCGCGCTCGCGACGGGCGCGGCCGATCGCGCGTGCGCAATCCCGAGCGCGATCCGGCCCTGGCAGCACGTGCTCGAGCCGCTCGGCGGCTACCTGCTGCTCGGCGCGCGGCTGACCGGCGCCG
>CAVTRF010000017.1:0-286991 GCA_963736795.1 uncultured delta proteobacterium
TTCCTCGCGTACTACGACACGGGGATGCGGAAGGCGGAGCTCTCGGCTCCTGCGCCGGGCCGCCCTCGACCTCGAGCGGAGGGCGATCCGCCTCCGCCCCGAGGACACGAAGACGGGGAGGGCGCGCGTCGTACCGCTCACCGAGCGCGTCGTCGCCGCGATCCGCTCGCTCCCGACGCCGCTCGAGAGCGAGTACGTGTTCGTGAACCCCGAGACGGCGAGCCCTGGAACGATCCCATACCGGCTCTTCAAGCGGGTCTGCACCGAGCTCGGGATCGCGGGCGTGTGGCTCCACGACATGCGCCGGAGCTTCAGCACGAACGCGCGCCGCCGCGGTTCGTCGCGAGTCCGAGGTGATGAAGGTCACCGGGCACACGACCCGGAGCACCTTCGACCGAGTACAACATCGTGGACGAGGAGGACGCCCGGGAAGTCATCCGCCGGCTCGAGGCCGGCGCGGCCTCGGAACTCGCCAGGACTCAGCCCGAGTCACGGCAAGATTCCGTCAAAATCCGTGCGTCCCGGCCGGGTAAAGCAAAAGGCCCCACGGATAAGTCACCGTGAGGCTTTCGGTGGCGGTTGTTCGGACTGAAGCGCCGTCGCGCCTGGTCGCAAGCCCCGAGCACGATCTAGATGGCGCGCCTACCCGCGTCCTGACCGGAGTAGTTGTCGGAGTTCGGCCTCGAACGAGAGTTCGGGATGCGTCAGCTTCCTTACGAGGAGGTCGGCAAGCTGCCGGCCAGTGATCGCCACGGGGTCGGCGTGGCCGATGACCGCCTCGGCGAGGCGCTGCCGTGCATCCCTACCGAGACGACCGACGACGAAGACTGGGTATCCGCGAGGCCCGCCGAACTCGGCCAGATAGTCGCGCATCGCACGAAGCGCGTCGGCAGGCGCATTCCACTCGCCCCGCTTCGCGTCGATCGCCAAGCATAGGTCCCTGCGTTCCCCTCGTAGCCAGCGATGCAGTCCGGCACCGGCTCCCCCGGCCGCTTCTGCCCGATCTCATCAACGGTTAGTCCGAGCGCTCGGAATGTCGCCGTGACGAGGGTCTCCCACTGTTCCGCGCGAGCGTCGTCGGTCACAAGCGCGCTCAACCGCGGGGGGAGCCATTCGAGCAGCTCGCGGTCCGCAACGGTCAACGCGTTCGTTCGCGCCGTCCTCGGCTCCGATTCGCTGGCGCTCGGGGACTGCTTCGACACGGTCTCGGACATTCCGTTCACGGGCGCGGTCGCCTGCTCAACGAGAGTTGTGACCTCGTCGAACCAGGCTACGTCCACGGGCCTGGAATCTTCCGTCCGTCGGAATGACGAACGCGGCGAAAGGTGGGCGGTTTCCAACTCCGAGAAGCGCCTTGAGCTTGTCGAGGTGCGGCTCTCCGAGAAGCGCCTTGAGCTTGTCGAGGTGCGGCTTCGGGAGCGGCGTCGCGGCGGACGCACTCGCGGCTTCGTAACGAACCGAGAGCTCCTGCTCCTGCTTCTCCTTGAACGCCTTCACGATCCCTCGCCCGTGCCGATCCGGCCATCTTCGAGCGCCAGGATGAACTGGGCTCCACGCCGAATGTGGGCCGCCGAGGCGAGGGCCGCGGACGAACATGCCATCCTTCAGCGCCTTGAGAGCGTCGTCGGCCTTGGAGCGGTAAGCGATGAAGAGAACGGGCCAAACGTCGTGCATGACTCCCTTTTCTACCATGGCAGTGCAGAAGGGACGTCCCCTGGAGGCTTCTAGACTCGCCCGGAATCACGTCCTGAAGGTCACCGGCCCCAAGAACCGTTCCTCCGCAGCGCCTCCTCGAGCTCGCGCCGCGCCGGCCAGTCGCGAGCATCCTGGCCCGGTGAAGATGCTGGAGATGACGAAGCCGACCGCGACAATGCCGCACACGAGAGCGAGCCTGTTCACGGCCATGTGCTAGCCTCGTGACTAGATGGTGACGCGGCTGCCGCCGGGGCTCTACGACGCGCTCATCAGCGCGCGGGATTGCTGAAGCACTCGACGCCCCTCACGACGGGAGCGTTGTCGTCCGCGGTGACCTCGACACTGCCGCCGCCCATGAACGCCTCGCACGCTACTTCGCAGGTGAGCTCGAACGGATCCTGAGGGCGCTCCCGAAGGATGGCGGTCCAGAGAAGCAAGCCGAGCTGGTGAACGAGCTTCTCGCGGCGCTCGCGACGAAGGTGGATCCGAGCGTGCTCGCCGGTTCCCGGCTGCGCGTTCCTCCCGAGGTCCTCCTCGCCATCCACACGCCGCCGTCGCCTCCTTCGCGGCCGACCGTGCCGCTCTCGGTATCTACGCTCCTCACTCACGCAAGGAACGAACCGCGTCTCGGCGCGGAGATCGCCTCCGAGATCGAGAGCGCCGACGCGGTCGATATGCTCGTGTCCTTCATCAAGTGGCACGGGTGGAGGCGCCTCAAGGACGCGTTCGAGGTCTTCGCGCGGGCGGGCAAGAAACTTCGGGTCCTGACGACCACGTACATGGGGGCGACCGATCGCGAGGCGCTCGACGCGATCGCCCGCCTGCCTGGAGCGGAGGTCCGCGTCTCCTTCGACGCACGGCGCACGCGACTGCACGCGAAGGCGTGGCTCTTCCACCGCGCGACTGGGTTCAGCTCCGTGTACGTCGGCTCCTCCAACATCTCGGCCGCGGCGCTGTCGGACGGGCTCGAGTGGAACCTCAAGGCCAGCGAGGCCGAGTCGCGCGCCATCGTCGAGAAGTTCCGGGGCGCGTTCGAGTCGCTCTGGGAGGACGGCGAGTTCGAGCCGTACCACCCGGACCAGGCCGACGCGGCGCGGCGACTCTCGGCGGCGCTGTCCTCCGAGCGCGGCGAAGCGAAGGGGTCGGCGGCGCTCTTCTTCGACCTGCGGCCCTACGAATTCCAGCGCGCGATCCTCGAGAAGCTCCGCGTCGAGCGCGAAGAGCATCGGCGCTGGAAGAACCTGGTCGTCGCTGCCACGGGGACCGGCAAGACGATGATCGCCGCGTTCGACTACGCCGCCCAGGTCAGAGACGGAGTTCGGCCCCGCCTGCTCTTCGTCGCGCACCGGGAGGAGATCCTCGAGCAGGCGCTGCACGCGTTCCGGAACGTTCTGCGCGACCACAATTTCGGCGAGCTCCTGAAGGGCGGCGCGGCACCCGATTCCTATGAGCACCTCTTCGCGACGATCCAGAGCCTCGATCGCAAGGACCTCGTCGCGGCGGTGGGACCGGAGTACTGGCACGTCGTGGTCGTGGACGAGTTCCACCACGCGGCGGCGAAGACCTACGCGAGGCTGCTCGCGGCGGTTCGTCCACGCATCCTGCTCGGCCTCACCGCGACGCCGGAGCGCGCCGACGGTCTCGACGTCCTCGGCTGGTTCGATCACCACGTGGCGGCCGACATCCGGCTCTGGCACGCCCTCGAGAAGCAGCTCCTCGCACCCTTCGAGTACTACGGGATCGCGGACGGCGTCTCGCTCGAGGCCGTCGAGTGGCGCCGGGGAGGGTATGACCTCGGCGGGCTCGACCGGGTCTATACCGGGAACGACGAGCGCGCGCGTCTGGTGATCTCGAAGCTCAAGGAGATCCACGGTCACCCCGAGAAGGCGCGAGGGCTCGGGTTCTGCGTCTCGGTGGCGCACGCCGAGTTCATGGCCCGGAGGTTCACGGAGGCGGGAATCCCTTCCCGCGCGATTCACGGCTCCACGGATCCAGACGAGCGCGACGACGCACCCCGCCAGCTCGAGCGCGGCGAGATCTCGTTCCTCTTCACCTGCGATCTCTACAACGAAGGCGTCGACCTCCCCTTCGTCGACACCCTCCTGCTGCTCCGCCCGACGGAGAGCGCCACTCTGTTCCTCCAGCAGCTCGGACGCGGGCTGCGCCTGCATCCCGGGAAGACGCAGGCGCTCGTCCTCGACTTCATCGGGCAGCAGCGGGCGGAGTACCGATTCGATCGCAAGCTCACCGCGATGACCGGCGTGCCTCGGGGCCAACTGCGCCGAGTGGTGGAGGAGGGGTTCCCGACGCTGCCGTCCGGCTGCCACCTCCAGCTCGAGCGTGTCGCGCGAGCGATCGTCGTGGAGAACCTCAGGCAAGCGGTCCGCGGCGGCAGGACACGGCTCGCGCAGGAGCTGAAGGACCTCGCCCGGGAGCGGGGTCCGACTGTCACGCTGGCGCAGTTCCTGGAGGCGACCGGCCGCGAGCTCGGGGACGTGTACGCGGATGGCGTGCGCGGCTGGACCACCCTCCGGCGCGCGGCAGGATTGCTGGAAGGTGGCGGTTCGGAACTGGAGGAGCAGACCTCGAAGCGGATGCGGAAGATCATCCACGTCGACGAGCCCGCGCGGCTGCGGTTGTACCGGCAGCTCGCGCTCGAGCCGCCCGCCACGTTCGAAGGGCTCGAAGAGCGGGACCAGCGGCGCCTCCTGATGCTGGGCCTGCGCCTGTTCGACGGGTCGGGGTCGTCACTGTTCGGATTGCTGGAGCCGCTCCTCAGGAGCGCTCCGCTGCGCGAGGAGCTCGCCCAGCTCTGTGAGGTTCTGGACGATCGGATCGCGGTCACGTCCCAGGTCGCCGACGTGCCTCCCGACTGGCCGCTCGCGGTCCATCGAACGTATGCGCGCGACGAGATCCTGGCGGCGGTCGGCGAGTCCACGGTGGAGAAGCGGGTCTTCTCGAGAGAGGGGCTCCATCGGATGACCGCACGAAAGGCCCAGCTGTTCTTCGTCACGATCGACAAGTCGGACCGCGGCCGGTTCTCGCCGAGCACGTCGTACGAGGACTACGCGATCTCGCCGACGCTCTTCCACTGGCAATCGCAGAGCACGACGACGGAGAGGTCGGCCACCGGTCAGGCGTACGTCAACGGGCATGCGCAGGGCTGGCGGTTCTACCTGTTCGCGCGGCCGACGGTGGACGACCAGTTCACGTTCCTGGGGCCCGTGCGCCACCGCTCGCACCAGGGCGAGCGACCGATGACGATCGTCTGGGAGCTCGAGGTCCCGATCCCGCCGGCATTCCTCGAAGCGTACGCGACGCTTCGGGCTGGGTGAGCGGCGAAGCGCCGATCTCGCTTGCTGGCGATATGATGGCGGGCAGTGAGGGGATTCGTCGCCAACACCGACTTCGACTGGTTCGAGTTCCTCGCGGCGCGCCAGCCGCTCGAGGAGGTGAACTTCTGGCAGCCGTCCGGCGGCGACGCCTTCCGCGCGCTCGAGCCTGGCGAGCCGTTCTTCTTCCGGCTGAAGAAGCCGCACTACGCCATCGCGGGCTTCGGGCTCTTCGCGCGCCACGAGGTCGTCACCGCGAAGCTCGCCTGGGAGGCGTTCGGCGAGCGGAACGGCGCGCCCGACTTCGACGCGATGTGCGCCCGGATCGAGAAGTACCGACGCGGCCAGCCGGTGGACCCCGCGAAGCAGTACAAGGTCGGCTGCCTCATGATCTCGCAGCCGTTCTTCTTCGCCGAGGCCGACTGGGTCGCGGAGCCGGCGAACTTCTCGAAGAACATCGTCCGCGGCGCCGGCTACGACGTCTCCGAGGGCGAAGGGCCGACGGATCTGGGAGGCATGCCTTGAACGGGTCCGCGCTCACCGCGTGCCGCTCGCGGCCGAGGAGGAGGCCCAGTGGGCCGCGGTCGCGGACGGGCCGCGCTTCGGCGCTCCGCAGCTCGTGCGCCCGCGCCTCGGGCAGGGCACGTTCCGGGTGGCGGTGACGCAGGCGTACCACGGCGCGTGCGCGGTCAGCGGCGAGCACTCGCTCCCGGTCCTCGACGTCGCGCACATCCGCGGCTACGCCGAGGGCGGTCCGCACGACGTCCGCAACGGACTTCTCCTCCGGGCGGACATCCACCGCCTCTTCGACCGCGGATACGTGACCGTCACGCCGGACCATCCGGTTCGAGGTGAGCCGGCGGCTTCGCGAGGAGTTCGAGAACGGGAAGACCTACTACGCGCTCCACGGGAACGCGATCCATCTCCCGGACCGCGCGGGCGACCATCCGGACCCGCGCTGCTGCGCTGGCACAACGAGCAGGTGTTCGAGCGGGGCGCCGCGTGAGGGCGTCTGGCGGTGGGCGACGGTGCACGTCGAGACGGTGACCACGAGCGATCGGTCGCTCCTGCACGCGGTCCGGCGACGCTGGACGGCGCGGAGGACGCGTTCCTCTGCGTCGCGTTCGTCCAGGAGAAGGGGCTCCACCTGCTGGAGAAGGAGCTCGAGGCGCTGCGTCGACGCGGCGCGCGTTCCCGGCTGCTCGTCACGACCACGTTCCAGACGACGAGCCCGTCCGCGCTGTCGATGGCGAGCGGCCTCGGGCCTCGACGTGCGCAGTCCTGAACCCCGGCTCCGGGCGGACGTTCCACCCGAAGCTCTACCTCGGGCTCGAGCCGCGCTCGGGCGCGCGGCGGTCATCGGCTCGGCGAACCTGACCGGCGGACTCGCCACGAACCTCGAGGCCGCGGTCGCGCTCCGGGGCTCGCGCGAGGACGTGCCGCTCGCGCGGGCGTGGGAGTGGGCGGAGGCGCTCTGGTCGGACGACCGCGTAGAGCGCTGGACGCCGCAGGTCGCGGAGCGCGATGGAGGAGCCGTTCGAGCCGGAGCTGCTACAGCGGCCTCTCGGCCGAGGTGCCGCCGGCTCCGGTGTTCATGACGCTCGGGCCGCAGGCCCCGCCCGAACCGCGTCGTCGAGCTCACGCCGGTGGAGGTCCACGTCGAGACGGAGCGCTCGCGCGAGCGGACGGGCGGCGCCGAAGCGATCCCCGCGTGGATGTTCAACCTGGCCTGGGAGCGGCTGCGAACGCATGGGACGCTGTCGAACTCCGTGCTGCTCAACGACCTGCGCGTGCACCGCTCCAGCGCCGTGTGCGCGATCCTCGCGCGGCTTCCGCAGGTCGAGCGCGTGCCGGGAAGGGAGATCGTGCTCCGATGGCGATGACCCTCGACGAGTTCTGCAGCCGGCTCGCGCACCTCCGGCTCGACCGATCCGGCGGGCTGGTGAAGCCCTACAAGCCGCTCCTTGTCGCGGCGGTCGTCATCCTGATCCACAAGGGGAAGCAGCCCAGCCGAAACGTCTTCCTCGACGGCGGGCTTCGCAGCGCCTTCCAGCAGCTGCTCGACCTGCTCTTTCCGCAAGTGGCCGAAGCAGGCGAAGCCGGAGTACCCATTCCGTCACCTCGAGAACGACGGCGATCTGGAACGCTCGTTCCGATCGAGGGGGCATCGGATGCGCTCCGCGCGTCCAGGGACGCTCACGCGGAGGCGTGGGACGTGCTCCGCCACGTTCGCTGCGCCCAGCTCGACGAGGCCGTGTTCCAGCGGCTCGCGACGAGCTTCGAGGACCGGTTCCGCGTGCTGCGACTGCTCGCCCGCGCATACTTCCCGGCGGAGACCTCGGGCAGGCTCTGGGACTTCCTCGGAGACGATCTTCCGCCCGTTCCGGTGTCCTCGGGCTGCGGAAGGCGAGCAGATCTCGGAGCGCGCGCTCGAGGAGCACCTCGAGCTGCACTGGGACGAGACGCCGTTCGCGCGCAGCGGGGTCGAGCTCGCGCGGCGCGAGGTGCACGGCTGGCCGTGCCGCCAGGTGTTCACGCCGGTGAACGCGATCGATCTGCTCGGCTTCGAGTCCGCGGCGCGGCGGTGGTGGGTCTTCGAGCTGAAGCGCGGTCGGTCCGCCGACCGCGTCGTCGGCCAGGTGAGCCGCTACCTCGGATGGATCGGCGAGGAGCGTCGCGGCAATCGCGAGTCGGCGGTCGGCGCGATCATCGTGCAGCAGGGCCGACCCGAAGCTCCGGTACGCGGTGAAAGTCGAACGAGCGGCTCTCGCTGTGGGAGTTCGACGAGGAGCTCGCCGTCAGACAGGTCGCCTGACGACCGAGCGACGTTCTCCTCCGCCTCGCGGTCGTGGCGGTCGCCGCCGACGCGTGGAGGGCACCCGTCGCTGACGTCCGCCGGCTCGAGGCCGAGGCCGGCCTCAGAACTCGCCAGGACTCAGCCCGAGTCACGGCAAGATTCCGTCAAAATCCGTGCGTCCCGTTCGGGTAAAGCAAAAGGCCCCACGGCTAAGTCACCGTGAGGCCTTCTGTTTCTAGCGGGCCCTAGAGGATTTGAACCTCTGGCCTTCGGATTCGTAGTCCGACGCTCTATCCAACTGAGCTAAGGGCCCAACTCTTCTGCTGCGACTTCGAAGCTCGTCTCGTCCCGCTCATCCTTCGACCGGCTCAGGATGAACGGTGTTACTTGGCGGAAAGGCAGGGATTCGAACCCTGGATACGGTTACCCGTATACTGGTTTAGCAAACCAGCGCCTTCGGCCTCTCGGCCACCTTTCCTGAACTCCATCTCCTCTTCTGGCGGAGGAGGAAGGATTCGAACCTTCGGAGGGCGTGAACCCTCAGCGGTTTTCAAGACCGCCGCCTTAAACCGCTCGGCCACTCCTCCCGAATCCGCCTCGTCCAGACCTGCCGCAGCCCCGGCCGCCACCGCTCCGGCGCGCTGCGAGTCGCCCCATATACGGCACCGCCGCCCAGCGATCAAGCGGGAGATCGCGGGGTTCGGCGAGCGGCGCCCTTCGACGCCCGGCGGAGGCGTCCGGGGTCGCGCGGCTGCACCCCTGGGTCCGTGCTCACCCCACCCCGGAACCGCACCGCGTACCCGCATCCGTCCGCCGTGACAGGGTTTCGTCGTATGGTCCGCCGGGCCCGGCACGTGAAGTACGTAGAAGCTGGACGCATCCCGCAGACCGGGGCCGCGCCGGGAGCAGCCGATGCTGATGACGCCACAGCCGATGACCTACTCCATGCTCTCCTCTACCCCCACGCCCGACCCCGCCTACGTGCCGCCCGGCCGCCTCCTCGCCAGCCGCGACGCGCAGCCCATGACCACCATCGTCTCCTCCGGCGCGGTCGTCTGCGTGTGGGACCCGGTCTCAGGCGTCGGCGGGATGGCGCACTTCCTCCTCCCGGAGAAGGGCAACGCGCCGCCGGCGGCTCGCTTCGGCGACGTCGCGCTCGAGACGCTCGTCGCCGAGCTCGTGAAGCTCGGCGCCCCGGAGCGCCGCCTGCGCGCCCGCGTCTTCGGCGGCAGCGCCCCGCCCATCGCCACCGAGGGCCGTCACCTCGGCGACCGGAACATCGAGGCGGCGCTCTCGTTCCTCAAGGCGCGCCTCGTGCCGATCATCGAGCACCAGGCCGGCGGCGCGACCGCCCGCAAGATCCTGTTCACGCCCCGCACCGGTGTCGCCGAGGTCACGCGCATCGGTCTCAACTGACGCTTCGCCCAGCTTTCGGGCAGCGCCGAGGTCTCGCGCTGCGCCCCGGTCTCGCTCGCCGTGCCGCTTGCCGGAACGCGTCGAGGTGATCCCCGCCGATTCCCTTGAAAATCCCCCCGCCGTGACTCATGTCACAGCCACGTACCTGCGCGTCTCAGAAGATGTGAAGCGCAGGTGAAGTGGCGTGGGGGGGCGCCGCCGGAATCCAGGGATCCGGCGGCGCCTTTTTTTCGCTTCGCCGGGCGAACGGAAGGGGAGCTCGGGCCGCTGCGCGGGCGCGCACGCCCGGCTCGGACTAGACTGCCGCGCATGGCGTACGGACGGCTCGAGTCGATCAACGTCTCCGACGGCGGGGTGCCGAAGCTCCCCGTCGAGGAGGCGACCGTCACCTCGGTGGGCGCGGCAGGCGATCGGCAGGCCGACCTCCGCGTCCACGGCGGGCCCGACCGCGCCGTCTCGATCTACGCGGCCGAGGTCATCGCCGCGCTCGCGGCGGAAGGACATCCCATCCGCGCGGGGACGACCGGCGAGAACTTCACCGTCTCGGGGCTCCCGTGGAGCGAGGTCGTTCCCGGCGCGACGCTGTGGGTCGGCGCGGTGCACCTCGCCGTCACCGCCTACGCGGCGCCCTGCCAGGAGATCGCGGGCTCCTTCGCGAAGGGCGAGTTCGCCCGCATCTCGCAGAAGGCGCACCCGGGCTGGAGCCGCGTGTACGCGCGCGTGGTCGAGGGCGGGGTGGTGCGGGTCGGCGACGGCGTCAGGATGCGGGGGGCGTAGCTCGAGAGCGGCCGTTCCCCCCTCTCCCCGCCCTCTCCCCGCTTCGCGGGGCGAGGGAGATGGGGCTCGGCTACCGCTCGACCCCTCCTCCCTCTCTCCGCTAGGGAGAGATGGGAAGACGTGCTCGTCGCCTCTCCGCGGGGCGAGGGAGATGGGCGCTCGGCTCCGCTACCGCTCCACGCCCCGCGGGAACTGCTGCGCCACGATCCGCTCCTGCCCGCCGAGGTACGGCCGGAGCGCCTCCGGCACGACGACGCTCCCGTCCGCCTGCTGGTACTGCTCGAGGATCGCGACCACCGTCCGGCCGATCGCGACGCCCGAGCCGTTGAGCGTGTGCGCGAGCCTCGGCTTCCCGCCCTCGCCGCGGTAGCGCACCCGGATCCGCCGCGCCTGGAACTCCTCGCAGTTCGACACCGACGAGATCTCCCGGTACGCGTCCTGCCCCGGGCACCAGACCTCGAGGTCGTAGGTCTTCGCCGCCGAGAAGCCCATGTCGCCCGCGCAGAGCAGGATCACCCGGTGGTGGAGCCCGAGCCGCCGCAGCACCTCGCAGGCGTCCTCCACCATCTTCTCGTGCTCGGCGTAGCTCTCGTCCGCCTTCGCGAACTTCACGAGCTCGACCTTGTGGAACTGGTGCTGGCGGATGAGGCCGCGCGTGTCGCGCCCCGCCGCGCCCGCCTCGGCGCGGAAGCACGGGGTCCAGGCGCAGTAGGAGATGGGCAGCGCCCCGGGCTCGAAGATCTCGTCCCGGTGCATGTTCGTCACCGGGACCTCGGCGGTCGGGATGAGGTAGAGCGGCGTCTCGTTCGCCGTCTTGAAGAGGTCCTCCTCGAACTTCGGCAGCTGCCCGGTGCCGGTCATCGTCTCGCGCGTCACGAGGTACGGCGGCAGCACCTCGACGTAGCCGCGCGAGCCGTGCACGTCGAGGAAGAACGCGGCGAGCGCGCGCTCGAGCCGGGCGCCGGCGCCCTTGTAGATGGTGAAGCGCGAGCCGGAGAGCTTCGCCGCCTGCTGCCACTCGAGGATCCCGAGCGCCTCGCCCAGCTCCCAGTGGGGCTTCGGCGTGAACGGGAGCGCCTGCTTCTCGCCGAAGCTGCGGACGACGACGTTGTCCTTCTCGTCCTTCCCGTCCGGCACCGACTCGTGCGGCGGGTTCGGCACGACGAGGAGGAGCTTCTCGAGCTCCGCCTCCACCTGCGCGAGCTCCTGCTCGCTCTTCTTCACCTCGTCGCCGAGCGCGCGGAGCTGCGCGCGCGCGCCCTCGACCGCGCCCTTGTCGGTCTTCGCGAGCTCGCGCATCTTCGCGTTCGCGTCGTTCTGGTCCTTCTTCTGCTTCTCGATGAGGACGTTCAGCTCGCGGCGCCGCCCCGCGAGGGCCCGCACCGGCGCGAGCGCCTGCACGGCCGCCTCCCCGCGCCGCGCGAGCCGCCGCTCGAACCCCTCGAAGTCCTGCGCCACCGCCCGAAGGTCCAGCATCCCGTCGCTCCGATCGCGAAAAACCCCTGAAAACCGGCGCCAGGATTAGTCTTTAACCTCAGGTCGGGCAAGGGGTCTTGAAGGACGTGACCCCGGCGAACCGCATGGACGACGAAGGCGACAGGCCAGCGTTGCGCGTCGTCGCGGGCGGGGTGACCCCGCAGCGGCGCGAGGAGGAGGCGCTCGTCGCCGCCTTCCTCGTCGGCGACGACGACGCCTTCGGCGAGCTGGTCCGCCGGAACGAGCCGCTCGTCCTCGCCATCGTCCGCCGCTACGCCGCGACCCCGGAGGACGCGCGCGACCTCGCCCAGCGCACCTTCCTGCGCGCGTTCGAGGCGGCCCGCCGCGCCCTGCGCAAGGGCCCGCGCGAGGCGGTCCCGTTCCGGCGCTGGCTCATCCGCGTCGCGGTGAACCTCGCGAAGAACCACCGGCGCGACGCGCTCCGCATCGTGCGCGCGCCGCTCGAGGACGCCGAGCACGAGCGCGCCGGCCGGGCCGAGGCGGTCGGCGCCGACGCGCTCCTCCGCAGGGAGCGCGAGCTGAGCCTGCGCGCGGCGGTGCTCCTCCTGCCGCGCCGCCAGCGCGAGGTGCTGACCCTGCGCATCGACGCCGAGCTGCCGTTCGCCGAGATCGCCGAGGCGCTCGGCATCACCGAGAACAACGCCAAGGTGAGCTTCCACCACGCGACCCGCACGCTGCGGGCCGCCCTCGCCGGGGAGGACCGGTCGTGACCTGCAAGGACTTCAATCTCCTCCTGCCGCTCCACGCCACCGGCGCGCTCGCCCCCGACGAGGCGGCGCAGGTCGAGGCGCACCTCTCCGCCTGCGCGACCTGCCGGGCCGAGGCCGAGGCGGACGCCGCGGTGCTCGCCCTCGCGAAGCTCCCGCCCGTCACCGAGCCCGAGCGGCGCGCCAGCGCCGGCATCGCGAGCGGCGCGCTCGCCGCGCTCCACCGCACCGACCGCCGGCGCACCACCTGGAAGCGCGTCGTCGCCGGCATCGCGGTGGCCGCCGCCGCGCTCCTCGCCGTCCTCGCGCCCGCGGTCCTCCGCCGGACGCCGACCGTGCCCACCGCGGCCGAGGTGGCGACGTGGGAGGAGCCGGACCTCGACACCATCTGGGAAGACGCGTCGGTCCTCGACCTCTCCGCCTCCGCCGCCGCCGCGATCGACACCGCCGGCGACGAAGACGCCTCGGGCACGACCGACGACGCGGTTGCGTACCTCGAGTGTACGTCCGAGTTGCGAACGCAGCACGAAAGGGGAAGTCATCATGAGGAAGCAGCTCTTCGCAGTCGCCCTCGCCGCCGCGCTCCCGCTCACCGGGCTCGCGCAGGGAGGGCAGGGTGGACCGCCCCCCGCCACCGGCGCCGGCCCGGCGCAGAACGGCGGCCCGCGCGGCAACCCCGAGCGCATGGAGAAGCGGATGAAGCTCGCGCGGACCCTCGGCCTCGCCGAGGCGCTCGACCTCGACGCGCCGCAGGCGCTGAAGCTCGGCGACACCATCGCGAAGTTCGACGAGCGCCGCGTCGCCCTGCACAAGCAGCTCCGCGACTCGCGCGACCTGCTCCGCCGCGCGGCGCAGGGCGAGAAGGTCGCCGCCGCCGAGGTCGATCAGGCGATCCAGAGGGCGCTCGACGCGCGCGCGCAGCTTCAGGCGGTGGACCGCGAGACGGTCGCGGCGGTGACGCAGGGCCTCACGCCCGAGAAGAAGGCGCGGGCGGTCCTCTTCCTCTCCAAGTTCGAGCGCCGCTTCGGCGGGCACGGGCCGGGGATGGGCGGCCCGGGCATGCAGGGCCGGGGGCAGGGCGGAATGGGCGGGGACCGCGGCATGGGTCCTCGCGGCGGCCGCGGCGGTCCGGGCGGCGGCATGGGGATGGGCCCCGGCGGCGGGATGGGCCCGAGGATGGGGATGGGCCCGCCGAACGGTGACGACTTCGACGACGACGGGGAAGAGTAGGGGCGGTCCTTCGACTCCGCTCGGCCTGCGGCCTCGCTACGCTCAGGACGAACGGGAAATGAAGGACGAACCCAAACAACCCCGTTCGCCCTGAGCGTAGGGCCGGCGCAGCCGGCCCGGAGTCGAAGGGCGCTCCTGATTCCCCGTCTCACCCCCGCTCCCCCGGCCTCACCGCCGGGGGAGCTTTCATTTCGTGCGCCGCGCGCGGCCCTCCGCTGGCTTACACTTCCGGCGTGCCTCCCCCGAACGCGAAGCTGCGCCTCGCCGTCATCACCGGCGCCTCCGCCGGCATCGGCGCCGCGCTCGCCCGCGCGCTCGCTGCTTCCGGCCGCCCCGTCCTCGCCGTCGCCCGCCGCGAGGACCGGCTCCTCGCCCTCGCCGACGAGGCGCGCGCGAAGGGCTGGGCGCCCGTCCACCCGCTCGCCGGCGACGTCACGGACGAGCAGACCTCCTGGCGCATCGCCTCCGCCGCGAACGACCTCGGCGGCGGCGCCGGCTGGCTCGTCAACAACGCGGGCTTCGGCTCGTACGGGCGCTTCGAGGCGCAGGACCCGCAACGGCTCGCGCTCATGGTCCGGCTCAACTGCGAGGCGGTCGTCTACCTCACCCACGCGCTCCTCCCGCAGCTGCGCGCGTCCGGCGACGGCGTCGTCCTCAACATCTCCTCGGCCGCCGCGTTCCAGCCGACGCCGTTCATGTCGGTCTACGGCGCCTCCAAGGCGTTCGTCCTGTCGCTCTCCGAGGGGCTCGCGGAGGAGCTGCGCGGTCGCGGCGTATGGGTCGGCGCCTATTGCCCGGGCCCGGTCGAGACCGAGTTCGGCGACGTCGCGGGCGCGGGGAGCCGCTTCGAGAAGGTCCCCTTCGTCCTCTCCGCCGAGGGCGCGGCGCGCGAGGCGCTCGCGCAGATCGAGCGCCGGCAGGTGGTCCACGTCTCGAAGCCGCTCTACCGCTTCGCCTCCGCGTCGGTGCGGCTCCTCCCGCGCGCGCTCGTGCGGCGGCTCTCGGCGCGCGCGCACTGGCCGACGGAGGGTGCATGAGCCGGCGGCGCGGACCCCCGAAGCCCGGCTCCGCGCCGACCGGGCT
This sequence comes from uncultured delta proteobacterium, assembly GCA_963736795.1. GTDB lineage: Bacteria > Myxococcota > Myxococcia > Myxococcales > Anaeromyxobacteraceae > Anaeromyxobacter. The sequence continues at coordinate 14,535 of CAVTRF010000017.1, forward strand.
CGCCCCGGTCTACGAGGGGCCCGAGGTGCTGACGGTGCTCCTCGCCCGCGCCGGGTCGCCGCACGACGCCGACGCGGTCGCCGCCGCCTTCGCGCGCGCGCAGGCGGCGGGCGAGCCGCGCGCCGCGGTCATCCCCGGGCTCTTCCCGGACGAGCCGCACTTCGAGTCGCCCGACGCGGCGCGGAGGCTCTACTCGAACCTCTTCGGCCTCTGGGCGCGGCTCGCCGCCGGGCTCGGTCCGCACGACGACGCGCCCGAGGTGGCGCCGGAGCCCCCGCCGCCGCCGCCGCTCCCGCAGCGCGGCGTCGTGCCGGGGAACGTCGTCCCGGCGGACGTCGTGGACGCGGTCTGGCGCCACCTCGCCGCCGCCCCGCCGCGCGACGTGCAGCGAAGGCGCGATCGCTTCGACAACGTCCAGCCCGACCTCGCCGCCTGGCTCGAGGCGACGCCGCTCCCGGCGTCCGGGGCGCTCGCCGCGCTCGACCTCGTGTTCGAGGCGTGGGCGATGATGGATCAGGCGTTCGCGGAGCGGCTCGGCGCGGTCGAGTTCGAGGAGCTGGGCGCGCTCGCGGACGAGCCCCCTCCCATCGAGGAGTCGCAGCCCGCCCTCGCGCCGTACGTCGCGGAGCAGCTCGACCTCGTCGCGGAGGAGGATCCCGCCTTCGGCGAGGCGGAGCGCGCGCAGGTCGAGCGCGCCGTCGCCGCCGCGATCGCGGCGCTCGGGCGCGCGGTGCGCGGGGCGGCGTAGCCGGCGGGCGCAGCCCCGCGCCGTCTCGAGTCGCCCTTCGACTACGCGCCGACGGCGACGCGTCGGCGCTCCGCTCAGGGTGAACGGAACCAGGGCGCGGCGTTCGTTTGACAACCCACGCACGCACGGTGTAATCGACCGCCTCATGGCCGGGGGGCTTCGGCAGTGGATGTGCCGTGCGGCGGGGCGCTCGCGCTGCGGCGCTCGCGCTCGGCGCGACGCACGCCGGCGCGGACGAGGGCGCGCCTCCGGCCGCGGCCCCGGGCTTCTCGTTTCACGGTCGGCTCGAGTGGCTCAGCGCCGCCTCGACGACCGCCTACCGCGACACGGCGGTGAACCCGGCGAACGACGTCCTGCGGGTGCCGCAGGCGTCCGCGCAGACGGAGCTCCGGCCGGATCTCCGCATCGAGCTCGGTGACGAGCTGCTCCGGGTCGTCGCGCGGCCGCGTCTCCTCCTCGAGGGCTCGCGCGCGCGCACCGCCGGGGTCTGGCGGGCCGAGGAGACCGACGCTTCCGCGGAGTGGCTCGAGCTCTACGGGAGCTGGCGCGTGAGCGAGCAGCTCACCGTCGCCTACGGCCTCCAGAACTTCCAGTGGGGACCGGCGGAGCTCTTGAGCCCGTCGAACCGGATCTTCCACGAGACCGGCTTCACCCGCGACCCGCTCTACGCGGTGCGGGGCAAGCACCTCGTGCGCGTGAACCTCTCCGCCGGACGGGCCTTCAGCGCCGTCGTCCTCGCCGAGGTGCGGGCGAACGACGACGCGCCCTTCGTCGCGGGTGAGCCGTTCGAGCCGAAGGCGGAGGCGAAGCTCGAGTGGTCGGCGCCCGGCGGGCGCGGCTATGTCGGCGTGACCGGCGGCGCCGGGCAGCGGTCGCGCGGCTTCTTCGGCGAGTACGGCGCGCTCTCGCTCACCGACGGGCTCTCGGTCTACGCGGACGCGGTGCACCAGGCCGGCTCGCGCGCCTGGTATCCGGTCTTCATCCCGGTGCCGGGCACGGCGATCGTCCGGCGTTCCGCCAGAGCGAGACGCGCGCCGGACTTCGCACGCTCGCGGTGGGCGGCCTCCGCTACACGTTCGCGGGCGGCGCCGACGTCCGCCTCGAGTACCTCTTCGACGAGGCGGGCTGGACGGAGGCGCAGCTCGCTCTCGCCGCGCGCGCCTCGCAGCCGAACCCGACGGCCGCCTCTCCGGAGGCGGCGCAGGCGTACGCGGTGGCGCGCTACGTGAGCCCCGGGTTCGAGCTGGTCGGGCGGCAGCACGCCTACGCCTCGGTGTCGCTCCCCGACCTGCCGCCGTCGAAGCGGCTCAAGCTGCAGGCGCGGGTCCTGCGCGCGCTCGAGGACCGCTCGACCGCGGCCTTCGTGACCGCGAGCCTCGACGCGACCGACTCGCTCGTCGTCTTCGCGTCGGCGGCCGCGACGGACGGCGTGTCTCACGGCGCCCTCTCGCGGCTCGTGCGCGGGACGGCGGTGCTCGGAGCGGTGGTCAGCTGGTGAACGGTTCGTGAACGACGGAGGGGGACGATGACCGAGGCGCTCATCCGGCTCGAGGACGTGAAGCGGACCTACCTGCTCGGGCAGACCCTCGTCCCCGCGGTGCGGGGCGTGTCGCTCGAGCTGCACGCAGGGGAGCTCACCGCGCTCGTCGGCCCGTCCGGCTCCGGCAAGTCCACGCTCCTGAACCTCGCCGGCTGCATCGACGAGCCCGACTCCGGCCGGGTCCTCGTCGAGGGCGTCGACGTCGCGACCCTCTCCGACGACGCGCGGAGCCGCCTGCGGAACCGCAAGATCGGCTTCATCTTCCAGTCGTTCAACCTCGTCCCGGTGCTCGACGTCCGCGAGAACGTCGAGCTGCCGCTCCTGCTCCAGGACCTCGCTCCGGGCGGAGCGGCGCGAGCGGGTGGACCGGGCGATCGCCGACGTCGGGCTCGCCGAGTTCGCGCACCACCCGCCGGACAAGCTCTCCGGCGGGCAGCGCCAGCGCGTCGCCATCGCGCGCGCCCTCGTCACGAACCCGCTCCTCGTCCTCGCCGACGAGCCGACCGCGAACCTCGACTCCGAGACCGCCCGGAAGATCCTCGACCTCATGGTCGAGCTGAACGAGCGGCGGAAGGTGACGTTCCTCTTCTCCACGCACGACGAGAAGCTCATGGCGCGCGTCGGGCGCCACGTCCACCTGCGCGACGGCCTGCTCGTCGACGGCAGCCTCCGGGAGGCGACGGCGTGACCGGCGCGTGGAAGCTCGCCTTCCGCAACCTGCGACGCCACCGGCGGCGGAACCTCGTCACCGGGCTCGCGGTCGCGGTCGGCTACGCCGGGCTCGCCATCCTCTTCGGCTACGCCGGGTTCGCGGAGCGGCTGCTCCGGACCGCCTCCGTCTACATGCAGCACCGTGGCCACCTGGCCGTGTACGCGAAGGACGGGCTGCGGCGGGCGGAGTCGAACCCGTCCGTCCACGCGCTCCCGCCCGAGGCGCAGCAGAAGATCGTCGCCGCGCTGCGAGCCGATCCGCGGGTCGAGCTCGTCGGCCGGTATCTCCTCGGCGGCGGGATCGCGGGGAACGGGTGCAAGAGCTTCCCCATCCGGGCGGTCGGCCTCGAGCCCGACGTCGAGCCGCGGATCGTCGGACACCCGGACATGCTCGCCCTGTGGGACGGCAGCGCAGCGCCGCTCGCCGGCCGCGCGTTCTTCGACGCGCCGGGAGTGGACGCGCCGGTCGCGATCGCGGCGCGCCTCGCCCGCTTCCTCGAGAAGGACCGCGGGATCTCCGCCGCCGCGCCGGAGGCGGGCGACCCCGGGGCGAAGGGCGCGCTCGAGTGCGGCGCTCCCGACATCGCCGCGCGGCTCTCCGCCGATCCCTTCATCCAGCTCGGCGTCCGCACCCAGGACGGCAGCTTCGGCGCGATCGAGGGGCAGGCGGTGGGGATCTTCCGCGCCTCGTCGACCGAGGAGGCGAAGACTGGCGTCCAGGCGCCGCTCGAGGTGCTCCAGCGCCTCTACGACACCGACCGCGTCACCTACGTCGCCGCCTACCTCCGCGATCACCGCGAGCTCCCCTCCGTCGAGCGAGATCTCGCGGCGAGGCTCCGCCTCGAGGGGGTCGAGGTCTCGCTCCACCGCTTCGACGACCCGGTCGCGAACCCGTTCCACGCCGGGACCATGGCGTTCGTCGGCGCGATGGTCTTCTTCATCGTGATCCTCGTCGCGAACGTGGTCGCGTTCTCGGTCCTGAACGCGATGACGCTCGCCGTCATCGAGCGGGTGCGCGAGATGGGGACGCTCCGTTCGCTCGGGTTCACGCGCCGCCAGGTCCGGGCGCTGTTCCTGCGCGAGGCGGCCCTCCTCACCGCCGTGCGGTCGTGGTCGGGGCCGCGCTCGCCGTCGGCATCGCCGCGCTCGTCCATGTGGTGGACTTCCGGTTCGAGCCGCCCGGCGCCGGCGGCGAGATCCGGCTCGAATTGATGCCGTCCCCCGCGGCGCTCGCCGGGACGGCGCTCTTCTTCCTCGCGCTCACGCTCCTCGCGACCTTCGTGGCCGTCCGCCAGAAGGCGCGCGCGCGGGTGGCGGCGCTCCTCGCGGAGGTGGCGGCATGAACGCGGCGCTCCTCGTCCTCTCCCTCGCGGCGGCCACGGCGGTCCCCGACTCATCCGTTCGCCCTTATTCATCCGTTCGCCCTGAGCGTAGCGGCGCCGCAGGCGCCGCGGAGTCGAAGGGCGCCCGCGGAGTCGAAGGGCCCCGACGCGGCCGCCCTGCTCCGCGACTCGGACCTCCGGCGCGGCGGCTTCGAGAAGGGCGTCACCTGGACGCTCACCGTCGAGTCGAGCGAGGACGGCGTCACCACCCGGCGGACGATGGCGGTCCGCGCGCGGAACACCGACGCGCTCGCCGAGACGCTCGCCCCGCCGCGCCACAAGGGCGAGGTCATCCTCTTCAACGACCGGAACCTCTGGTTCCTGAAGCCGGGGCTCCGCCGGCCGATCGCCATCTCCGCCCGGCAGCGGCTCCAGGGCGAGGCGTCGAACGGCGACGTCGCGAGCACGAACTACGTCCGGGACTACGAGGGGACGATCGTCGGCGAGGACGTCGTGGACGGCGAGCCCGCCTGGCGGCTCGACCTCGTCGCCCGCACGAAGGACGTGACCTACGACCGGATCCGCTACTGGATCTCGAAGAAGCGCCGGCTCGGCCTGAAGGCGGAGTTCCTCACCGTCGGCGGGGACCTCTTCAAGACGGCGACCTTCAAGTACGGGAACCGCGTGCGGGCCCCGGGCGGCGAGGAGCTCGAGTTCATCTCGACGATGACCATCGCGGACGCGATGGGCGCCGGCGGCGTCACGGTGCTCCGCTACGACGCGCCCCGGGCCGAGACGCACGCGCCCTCCCTCTTCAACGTCAACAACGTGGTGAGGTGACCCGGATGCCCCCGTCGCCGCCGCTCCTCCGCATCGCCGCGCGCAGCGTCGCGAAGAACGCCCGCCACAGCGCGGGGACGATCCTCGCGATCGCGGTCGGCTTCCTCGCCCTCGTCCTCATCGACGGGTTCCTGTCGTACCTCGAGCGCGACTACACCGCCGCCGCGGGCGAGCGGCTCATGATCGCCGACGTGATCATCGAGCGCCCCGGCGCCGCCGAGCTGCGCCAGAGCGCGCGACCGTTCGACGAGGCGGAGCTGGGGGAGCGCGAGCAGGCCTTCCTGGACGCCTGGCTCGCCGGGCGCGGCGCGGAGATCGCCGCTCGCTTCCGCTTCCTCTACACGTGGGGCTCGGCGAGCACCGGGAAGGCGTCCGCGCCCTTCTACGGCTTCGGGTACGACGTCGAGGACGGGGCGCGGCAGCGCGGCCGGTTCGCCTGGGACGCCGTCGCCGGCAAGCCGCTGCAGCGCGCGGGCGCGGACGCGGTCGTCCTCGGCGGCGGCCTCGGCGTCCGGCTCGACTGCGAGGCGGTGGGGAGCCCGAGCCTGTACGGGAAGGACGGGCTCCCGATCGAGGAGGAGCGCCCGTTCCGGTGCCGCCGCCCGCGGGTGCAGCTCATCGCGAACACCGCGACCGGTCAGCTGAACGCCGTCGAGCCCGCGGTGGTGGGCCTCATCGACGGAGGGATCATCGAGTTCGACTCGAAGTACGTGAACATGCCGCTCCCGCTCGCGCAGCGGCTCCTCGACACGAAGGCGGTGTCCGCCTACGTCGTGCGGCTCGTCGACCCGTCGACCGATCGGGCCTTCTCGCGCGCGGTCGGCGAGGCCGCGCGCGCTGCGGGGCTCGCGCTCGTCGCGTACCCGTGGCTCGAGCACCCGAACACGGAGGAGATGCGCCGCGCGATGAAGACGCTCGGGGTGTATCGCGTGCTCGTCGCGATGGTGGTCGTGCTCATCGCGGCGATGTCCGTGCTCACCACGATGGCGAAGGCGGTCAGCGAGCGGACCCGCGAGATCGGCACGCTCCGGAGCCTCGGGTTCCTCCGGCGGCACGTGGTCCGGCTCTTCGCGCTCGAGGCGGCGCTCCTCTCGCTCGCAGGCACCACCGTGGGCGCCGCGCTGGCGCTCGGGATCACCTCCCTCGTGAACGGCGCGGGCATCACGTTCAACGGCGGGCTCAACTCGCTGCCGATGGCGCTCCGGATCGCCCTTCGCCCCGACACGTACCTGCTCTCCGCCGCGTTCCTCGCGATCCTCGCGGCGCTCGCCGCCATCCTGCCGGCGCGGCGCGCCTCGCGCGTCCGCATCCCCGACGCGCTCGCGCACGTCTGAGCGCAGGGTGCGCCTGGGTCGCACACCGGCCCCGTGAATGCCGGCGCTGCCGGGCCGTCCCACGACAGGGGCCGCCCCGCCAGGGTACGCTTCCCGTTTCCGACCTCTCGTCAGGAGCACGCCCGATGCGCCGGATCGCCCTCGCCCTCCTCCCCATCGCCGTCCTCGCCGCCTGCGCGAGCAACGAGAAGCTCGGCGACCGCGCCGCCGCGACGGGAGACTGGAAGTCCGCCGAGGCCCAGTACGGCGCGGCGCTGCAGAAGGACCCGAACAACCCGGAGAAGCGGGCCAAGTGGCAGCAGGCCCGGCAGGCGGCGCTCGCCGGGGCCGTCGCGGCGAACCGCGCCTGCCAGGTCGCGCAGGACTGGGAGTGCGCCTTCGGCGAGGCCGACTACCTCGCGCGGCTCGAGCCGGGCAGCGCCGAGTACGCCGCGCTCCGCGCCGACGCGGGCCGGAACGTGGCCTACCTCCGCCTGCGCCGCGCGAGCGAGGCGGCGCAGCGGCGCGATCACCGCGCCGCCTTCGACCTCCTCGCGCAGGCCCGCGCGGCGACGAACGATCCCGCCGCGCAGGCGGAGGCGTCGCGCCTCTCGGCGAGCCTCGTGCAGGGCGCCGTGCAGGACGCGATGACGTTCCGCGGCCAGCAGCAGTACCCGCAGGCGGTGGACCTCCTCACGCTCGCCGCGAGCGTGGACGGCGGCGTCCGCCCCACGCTCGACCAGGTGCGCGGCGAGTACGACCGCTGGCTCGACGCGCAGTACGAGGCGGCCGCCCAGGAGGGCGACGGGCTCCTGCGCGAGCGGCGCTTCGCCGAGGCGCAGGCGCGCTACGAGGCGGCGCTCCAGTTCAAGAAGGGTGGCCGGGCGGAGCCGCTCGCCCGCTACGCCCGCGGGGTCGCCCACGGCGACGCGGCGGTCCAGCGGCGCGACTGGCCGGCGGCGACCCGCGCCTACCAGGAGGCGGTCCAGAGCGGGATGGACGGGCGGGGCGGGTACGCCGCGACGCAGCTCGACCGCGTCCGCATCCGCCCGTACGCGATCCGGCTCCACTCGGTGCTCGTGAAGCCGATCCGCCCGGACGGCGCGCCCTGGGCGGGCGGCCGCTCGCGCGGCTACGACCGGGTCGTCGGGCTCCTCGCGAACGCGGCGCTCGATCGCGGCGGCAGCGGCGTCGTCGCCGGGCTCGACCTCTACGACGCGCTCCCCCACGACAACCGCCCGAACCTGATCGCGACGCTCACGCTCCCCGACGGCCGCCAGTTCGTGACGCCGGCGCAGAAGGCGATCCGCGCCCGCTTCGACTCCTCCGTCGTCGTCGCGACGAACGCCTTCGACGACCGGCCGATCGCGATCCGGATCGCGCACCAGGACGCCGGCGGGACCTTCGAGATCGGCGCGGTGACGCGTCCGCCTCACGGATCTCCTGAACGGCGGCGGGGTCGCGCTCTCCGATCGCGCGGTGGTCCAGGTGAAGCTCGCCGCGGAGCTCTCGCCGCTCCAGGACGGCGCGACGCAGGGCTTCGCGCCGCTCACGCTCCCGCCGCAGCCGGCCCCGGCGCCGCGCCGGTAGCGCGGGCGGAATCCCCTCTCCCCCGCAACGCGGGGGAGAGGGTTAGGGAGAGGGGGCAGGCTGATTCCCGCGCAGCTCGGCCGCCCCCCTCTCCCGACCTCTCCCCCCGCTGGCGCGGGGGGCGAGGAGGAAAGACAAGCGTTCTTCAACGGCCTGTCAGCACGGGCGACCGTGGAGTCCGCGCTGTGCCCAGCGCTGTTGAAATCCCCTCGCTGTGCCCAGCAGCTATTGAACATCCCCTCTCCCCCGCAACGCGGGGGAGAGGGTTAGGGAGAGGGGGCGGCGCGGGGGGCGAGGAGGAAAAGATAAGCAGGACGGGCGACCGGGGCAGTCCGCGCTACGCCGGCAGGGCGTCCACGAACTCCGAGAGCGCGCGGTTGAACGCGTCCGGCGCCTCGAGGTTCGAGAGGTGGCCGGCGCCGGGGATCTTCACGAGCTTCGCGCCCTTCACCGCCTTCGCCATCTTCTCCGACTCGGCGGGCGGGGTGAGGCCGTCGAGCGCGCCGACGACGACGAGCGCGGGGCAGGTGATCGTCGCGAGCGTCGGCGTGGAGTCGGGGCGCTTCGCCATCCCGCGCTGCGCCGCCGCGACGCCCGCCGGCGTCCCGCCGGTCACGAGCGAGCGGACCTCCTTCACGACCGCCGGATCCGGGTCGGGCCGGAGCAGCTTCGGCAGCATCTCGTCGGCGACCCAGCCGAGCCCCTTCTCGAGCGCGGTCCGCGCGAACTTCTCGCGCCCCGCCTTGCCCTCGTCGGTGTCCGCCGCCGCCTTCGTGTCGCAGAGCGCGATCCCGCGGAAGAGCCCCGGCAGCTGCCGGTACAGCTCGAAGGTGAGATAGCCGCCCATCGACAGCCCGACGACGGCGGCCCGCTCGATCCGCAGGTGCTGGAGGAGCTCCCGCACGTCCTCCGCGAGCAGCTCCATCGTGGAGGCCTCGGGCGGCATCCCGCTCTTGCCGAGCCCGCGGTAGTCGAGCGCGACGACGCGGTGGCGCTTCTCGAGCGCCGCGATCTGGCGCGCCCACATGCCGGAGTGGAGGGGGAACGCGTGCAGGAGGAGCACGACGTCCTTCGCCGCGCCCGCGTCCCGGTAGTTGAGCTCGGTGCCGTTCACGATGGCCTTGGGCATGCCCGAAGCTTTAGCACTTCCCTGCGTCCGCCCAACCGGAGGATGCTCACCCCGGAGGGGCGTGTGTCACGGATCGGTGACTACCGGTCTCCTCTCCACAGTCCAGGGAGGACGCCCCATGACGCTCGTTCACGCACTGTCGATCCTGTCCGTCGCGCTCGCCCAGGCCGCGCCCGCACCGTCCCCGGGCGACGCCGCCGTCCAGAAGCCGGTGCAGCCGCAGCTGCCCGAGCCGCGCCTCGTCCCGGTCCCCTCGCGGACGCCGCCCCCCGCCCTCGTGGCCGAGGGCGCCCCCGTGCTGCGCCTCGATCGCACGAGCCGCTGCTTCGAGCGCGCGATCGGCGGCCGCTGGCGTGCGCAGTGCGACGCGACCGCGAAGACCTGCCTCGTCGCGCCCGACGCCGAGCTGTCCGCCGAGGGCGAGGCCCAGGGGGATCTCGACCGCGCGTCCGCGTGCGTGCTGCCGGGGTGGCGCGAGGACGACCTCGTGCCGCAGGGCTACAAGCTCGTCATGGCCCTCGCCGAGTCGCCGCCCGGCTGGCGGCGCGACGAGCGGCAGCGCGTCATGCAGGTCAACTTCGACCTGGCGCGCCGGGTCTGGCTCGGCGCCGGGTACGGCGCGGGCACGTTCCCCTGGTCCGACCAGGGCGAGGGGACCGCGGGCGTCCGCTGGGACGTGCCGTTCCGCATCGCCGGCGCGCCCGCGCTCGCGCGGATCCGGGCGCTCGAGACCTTCGTCGGGTTCAACGGCGAGTTCGCCGACTTCACCGTGTTCGGCGTGGACGCCTCGCGCGCCTACCCGTCGCCGCTCATCCGGCTCACCACCTTCGTCGGCAAGCCGCGGCGCTTCGACCCGCCGCTCTACGTCGGGGGCTGGCTCGAGGTCGTCCGGGTCGAGTCGCTGCGGACCGCGAGCGGCCGCTGGTTCGACCGGGTCTCGGCGGGCTCCGCGGCGGTGACGCTCGACCTGTGGCGCTCGCGCGACCTCGCCTCGTTCGTGCGCCTGCGCGGCGGGGCCGGCTACGAGACCGTCGATCAGCTGACCGGGGGCGCCTGGACGCCGCAGGCGGGGGCCGACCTCGACCTCACGCTCGACCGGGGCGGGTTCCAGCACGTGCGCGGCACCTTCCTCGCCGAGTTGATCACGCCCTCCGGTTCCTCCAGGTTCCAGCCGGAGGACGCGACGGTGGAGCGCCTCCCCTCGGACCGGCACCGCTACACCGGCAAGGCGGAGTACGAGTGGATCTTCCTCGCGGTGAACGATCAGCCGCTCTCGCTCGTCCTCGACGCGCGCGCCCAGAGCCGCAACGACGTCCCGGAGCTGCCGACGAAGTGGTTCTTCCAGGGGACGGCGTCCGTCCGCTTCAACCTCTTCGCGCCGGCGCGCCGCGACGCGCCGCAGCAGGACAAGCTCTAGGGGCCCCGTGTCCGCCGCCCTCCTCGCGCTCGCGCTCGCCGCGCAGGCGGGCGACCCGTGCGTCGCGACCGACGCCCGCGGGCGCTCGTTCGCGGTCTGCTTCGATCCCGGCAACCGGATCGAGCTCTCCGCGGGCGGGGCGGTGGGCGACCGCGAGCCGCACCTCGGCGGCGCGCTCGACCTCGGCGCCGCGGTCCGCTGGCGCCACGACGTGCGCACCCGCACCGGGGCGCTCGAGTGGATGCTCGACCAGACCTTCGGCGAGGGGCGGGTGCTCTTCGCCGGAGGAGACGCCGACCCGCGGGCCGCCTCGGCGCTCCTGTGGCGCGGCACCTTCCTGCGCCACCGGCAGAGCCCGTTCGTGCTCGTCCCCGGGCCGCGCCCGCTCCGCCTGCCGTTCCCGTTCGACGTGGGGCTCCTCGTCGAGGTGGGCGGCGCCTCGTGGGACGCGTCGCACCGGCGCGACCTCCGGCTCGCGCCGATCCGCTCCGCGCTCCTCCTCGACGTCGCGGGGCACGGGGCGCTGCGACGGCTCGCCTTCGGGCCGGAGGTCTCCTGGGGCGTGTCCATCCTCGAGCACGCGCCCGCGGTGCACGAGATCGTCCCGTTCACGGCGGGCGTGCTCGACGTGCGGGCCGAGTCGCGGACCGGGCTCGACGCCGCGTCGCTCACCGTCCGCGGCGGCTCCGCCGTCGTGGTCTCCGGAGGGTCCGAGACGTTCCTCGAGGGGACCCTCGTCCTCGAGCGCGTCGTGCTCGCGGTGAACGACCGGCCCGTGGCGCTCTACGTCTCCGCGACGGCGCGCGGCGGCGCGGCGGCGCGGCGTGGCTTCGAGTCGAGCTTCGGCCTGCGCGCGTCGCTCGCGCGCTGACAGGCGGGACGCCACTGTATGATGTGCGCTCGCGCCCGCCGCGCGGAGGGGAGGGGACCTTGGGCCAGGTGGTCGGGATCGATCTCGGGACGACGAACTCGCTCGTCGCGACGCTGCGCGACGGCCGCCCGGAGATCGTCCCGAACCGCAGCGGCCGCCGGATGACGCCCTCGGTCGTCGGCCTCGACCGGACCGGCAAGCTCGTCGTCGGCGACGCCGCCCGCGCCCAGCTCGCGAGCGCGCCCGGGAAGACCGTCGCCGAGGTGAAGCGGCTCATGGGCTCGGGCGAGACCGTCCGCCTCGGCGAGCGGAGCTACACGCCCCAGGAGGTCTCCGGGCTCGTGCTCCGCGCGCTCAAGGAGGACGCCGAGCACCACCTCGGCGGCGCCGATCGAGGAGGCGGTCGTCACGGTCCCCGCCTACTTCACCGACGCCCAGCGCCAGGCGACGAAGGACGCGGGCGAGCTCGCCGGCTTCAAGGTGGAGCGGATCCTGAACGAGCCGACCGCGGCGGCCCTCGCCTACGGCCTCGACCGGCTCGAGGACGAGGCGCTCGTGCTCGTCTACGACCTCGGGGGCGGCACCTTCGACGTGTCGGTCCTCGAGATGTTCCGCGGCGTGCTCGACGTGAAGGCGTCTGCCGGGAACAACCGCCTCGGCGGCGGGGACTTCGACCGGCGGCTCGCCGCCCACCTCCGCGAGCGCGTCGAGGCGGAGCACCGGGTGGACCTCGCGGGCGACCCGGTCGCCCTCGCCCGCCTCGTCCAGGCGGCCGAGCAGGCGAAGACGGAGCTCTCGTCCGCCGACGTCGCGACGGTCGTCGCTCCCGTTCCTGTGCGCGAAGGGCGGCGCGCCCGTCTCCCCCGAGCTCGAGGTCACTCGCGCGCGGCTCGAGGAGCTCGTCGGCGACCTCGTCCGCTCGACCCTCGGCCCGGTGGAGCAGGCGCTCCGCGACGCGAAGGTGGTCGAGAAGGACGTCTCGGCGATCGTGCTCGTCGGCGGGTCGTCCCGGATGCCGCTCGTCCGGCGGATCGTCGCCGAGCGCTTCGGGAAGGACGCGCGCGGCGGCGTCCACCCGGACGAGGCGGTGGCGCTCGGCGCGGCGATACAGGCCGGGCTCAAGTCGGGTGCCCTCTCGGCGAAGACCGGCATCATGATCACCGACATCTGCCCGTACACCCTCGGCGTCGAGGTCTCGACGCGTGCCGGCTCGCAGCTCGTGAGCGGCGTCTTCTCGCCCATCATCCCGCGCAACTCGACGATCCCGGTGTCGCGCACCGAGATCTACTCGACGACCGGCGACGGGCAGACGCGGGTGGACATCAAGGTGTTCCAGGGCGAGGACCGGCTCGTGCCGCAACGACGTCTTCCTCGACCAGTACTGCGTGGACGGCGTGCCGCCCTCGCGCCGCGGGCGCCGAGCGCGTCGCGGTCACCTTCACCTACGACGTGAACGGCATCCTGCACGTGAAGACGAAGGTCGTCTCCACGGGCAAGGAGGCGGTGCTGCGCGTCGACCGGAGCGCGCAGCGCATGACGCCCCCCGAGCGCGTCGCCGCGAAGGCGCGGATCGACGAGGAGTGGGGGAAGGCGCCCGGCGCGCCCGCTCCGGCCGCGTCCGTCCCCGCACCGGCCGCGACCTGCGCTCCCGCTGCGACGCCCGCCGGCGCGGGCGCCGCGGGCGCGGAGGCGGACGAGCTCCGCGCGCTCGCGGGTGCAGCGCGCGCGCGCCGGGGCGGCGGCGCCGGCGCCCGTCGCGGACCGGCTCGAGAAGCTCGCCGTCGAGGTCGAGCGCGCGCTCGCGGCCGGCGACGCCGCGGCGGCGGCGACCGCCGGCGCCGAGCTGACCGACGTCCTCTTCGAGCTCGGCTAGTCCGTGGACGCGCTCCGCGAGCTCAAGCGCAGGGCGATCCTGCACCCGGACGATCCGGCGGCCGCCTTCGCGCTCGCCGAGGCGCTCCTCGGGTCGGGCGAGGTCGCCGAGGCGCGCCGCATCGCGGAGAAGGCGCTCGCCGCCCACCCCGCGCACGGGAACCTCGTCCGGCTCGCGGTCGCCTGCTGCCGCCGCGAGGCCCGCACCGCGCGCGCGCGCGAGGTGCTCGACGCGGCGGTGAAGGCAGCCCCCGACGACGCGGCGCTGCGCGACGAGCGCGCCGCGGTCCTCGACGAGGAGGGGCGGCCCGACGACGCGCTCCTCGACCGCGAGGTCGCCGACCGGCTCGCGCCGGGGGACGAGGGGCGCCTCGCGCAGGTCGCGGCCGGGTACGCGCGCCGCGGCCTCGCCTCCCGCGCGCTCCTCGTGCTCGCCCGGCTCGGCACGCCCGACGCGGCGCGGCTCGCGGCCTCGCTGCGCGCGCAGTACCCGGGGGCGGTGGAGGGGCTCGTCGAGCGCGCCGCCGCGGCGCTGCCGTCCGGCCCGTCCGCGCTCTCCGACGCCGTCGAGCGGCTCCGGCGCGACGACGCCGCCCTCGCGCGGCGGGCCCTCGCGCGCGCCTCCGACGCCGAGCGCGCGACCGGCGCGCACGCGCTGCTCCGGGCGGAGCTGCTCCGGCGGGACGGCCGTGACGCCGAGGCGGCCGTCGCGCTCGCCCGCGCCGGGATCGCGGAGCCTCCGCTCGGCGGGCCGGTGCCGGAGCACGCGGCGGTCGGGCGGATCGGCGCGCTCGGGTGGGCGCCGGGCTCGGGCTGCGTCTCGCCGATCGAGGCGGTCGCCGTCGAGGGCGAGGGCCGGCTCGCGTTCAGCGGCAACGTCGGCGCGGTGGGCCGCGAGGCCGGCGAGGTCGCCTGGACCTGCCTGCGGGCGGTCGCCGCGCGCGTCGGCCTCGCCGAGGCGCTCCGCGGCAAGGACCTCCACCTCCACTTCGTGGACACCGAGATCGCGAAGGACGGGCCCTCCGCCGGCATCGCGCTGTGGCTCGCGGGCGCGTCGGCGCTCTCCGGCCGGCCGCTGCGCGGGCGGCTCGCCGCGACGGGCGAGCTCACCCTGCACGGCGACGTGAAGCCGGTGGGTGGGCTCCACGAGAAGCTCGTCGCCGCGCGGCTCGCGGGCGTCACGCGGGTCCTCGCGCCGCGCGCGAACCGGCGCGAGCTCGAGGCGCTGCCCGCGGAGGTGACGCGGGTCGTCGAGGTGGTGCAGGTGGACGACGCAGCCGCCGCGCTGCGCGAGGCGCTCGCCGACGGGAAGGCGCATCAAGCGAGCGCAGGGGCAGCCGGATGAGGCTGCCCGGAGCGAGCGGCGAGGAGGCGGGCTTTGCCCGCCGACGGGCGGAGGCGAAGCCGCAGCAGGTGATTGCTCGGGGGGCGCGAGTTCCGCGGATGCGGAACGAGCGGCCCCCGTATGAACGACGGAGGAGTGGATGACTGATCCGTACGAGGTGCTCCGGGTGGCGCGCGACGCGGACGCGCGCGCCGTGAAGGCGGCGTACTTCGCCCTCGTGCGGGAGTTCCCGCCCGAGACCCACCCCGAGGACTTCCAGCGGCTGCGCGAGGCGTACGAGATCCTGTCGGATCCCGCGCGGCGCGAGCAGCTCGACAGCTCGCGCGACGCCTTCGCCGACCTCGGCGCCGAGCAGGGGGCGCTCCTGCGCGCCGCGAACGCGGCGTACGCCGAGGGCGACGAGCAGGGGGCGGAGGCGCTCCTGCGCCGCGCCATCGTGGACTACCCGGACCTCCTCGCCGCCCGCGAGCTCCTCGGCCTCGGACAGCTCCGGCAGAAGGCGTGGGGCCCCGCCGTCGGGAGCTGGTCGGAGCTCGTCGCCCGCGAGCCTCACAACCCGCGCTACCACCTGCACCTCGGCTACGCGCGGCACGGCATGGAGCAGTACGACGCGGCGGCGGTTTCCTACCGCAAGGCGCTCGACCTCGGGAGCGGCGACGCCGCGCGCGCGGCGCTCGCCGACGTGCTCGCCGACCAGAAGGACTGGAAGGGGGCGATCGCGGTGCTCGACGCCGGCATCGGCTCGGCGGGGGCGAAGGCGCCGCCGCCGCTCGTCCGCCGGAAGGTCGCGCTCCTGCTCCTCCACGGCAGCGCCCGCAAGGGCTGGCGCGCGTTCGACGACCTCGCCCGGGCGGTCGCGAACGCGCCGGAGGAGCGGGCCGCCCACGCCGACGAGCTCGCCTCGCTCGCCGCCTGGCTGTTCGCGAAGGGCGAGCAGAAGAAGGCGAACGAGCTGCTCCGGCGGCTCGCCGTCATCGATCCCGATCGCAAGCCCGACCGGCTCTTTCCGGCGCGCGCGACGGTGGCGGTGAAGGACCTCCCGCCCGCGTCGGTCGACTGGCTCGCGGGCAAGGAGCCGCACCCGACCCGCATCGTGTTCGCGGAGCGAGGCCGCGTGACCGCGGCCGCGCTCTCGCTCGTCCCCGGCGCGCTCGCGCTCTGGGTGGCGGCGTGGCGCTGCACCGGCGGCGACCTTCGCTGGGAGACGGACGGCGTCGTGTGGACCGGGATCCTGCTCGCGCTGACGACGCTCCTCCTCGCCTTCGGCGGGCGCCGCTTCCACGCCGCGCTCGCCTCCCCGCTCGGGCGCATGCGGATCGTTCACCCGGTCCACTACCTCGAGGTGGACTTCGACCGGGTCCGGGTCTTCCCGCTCGTGAACCTCCACGACGTGAAGCTCGTCCGGCACACCACGAACGGCGTCTACACCCACACCGTCGTCCACCTGCCGTTCGGGAAGAAGACGCGGCTCGTCTCCTACCGCTCGGAGAACGACGCCTCCGCGTTCGCCGATGCCCTCCTGCACCGGCGCCGCCGCGTGCTCGAGCTGCTCGCGAACGGGCTCCTCGAGAACGAGGCCGGGATCGACCTCGTGCCGCCGGCGCTCCTCGCCTCGGGCGCGCGCCTGCGTCTCGCCGGGCCGCTCAGGCTCGCGGCGGGTGCCCTCGTCACGGCGGCGCTCCTCCTCGCCGTCGCGGTCGGGGTGAACCGGCGCGCCGCCGACGCCCGTACGTGGGCGGTGGCCCGCGCGAGCGGGCGCCCCTACGCGCTCCGCGCCTACGCCGCGTCCCACCCCGGGAGCGAGGCGCGGGTCCGGACCGAGCTCGAGGCGTGGCTCGCCGGGCTCGAGCAGGGACCGGACGCGCTCCCGCCCGGCAAGGCGCGAGAGGCGGCGCTCTCCGTCGCGCGCGCCCTCGTCGCCGGCGCGTCGCCGAACGTGCGGCTCGAGGTCGTCTCGGCGCCGCTCGACGCCGCGTGCCGCCGCCCGCTCCGCTCACGACGCGCGCGTCGCTCCGGCGCGGCAAGGCGCCGGCGCCGCGCGCGGCGCCGTCCCTCCCCGACGCCGCCGCGGGCTGGCCGGCCGCAGTCGCCCTCCACCCACGGCGCCCAGCTCGCGACCGCGCTGCAGACCGCCTTCGATCGCGTCCTCGGGGTGGGGACGGTCCGGGTCGAGCTCGGCCCCGCTCTCGGCAGAAGGACGGGCTCGCGGTCGCGGTGGCGCTCGCGCCGCGCCGGGCGGGTATCTTCCGCGACGCGGCGGGTTTCGCGCTCGCCGCGGTCGCGCTCGACTGGGCGGTTGCGCTGAGGGTGCCGGGCGCGGAGCCCCGCGAGGTGCGCGGCCGGATTCCGCCTCCTCGAGACCTCGTCGCGCCGCCCCGCTGGCGCGAGAAGCCGGGCGCGGAGGGCCTCTACCGCATCGCCGCGGACGAGCAGGTCGCCCGCGCGGCGCAGGAGATCGTGGCGGCGCTCGGGCTCGCGCCCGCGCTGGAGCAGGAGGTGACGCCGTGACCGTGACCGTGTCGACGCGGATGAGGCTCGGCTGGGCCATCGCCATCGCGGCGATGCTCGCCGGCGTGGTCGCCGTGTGGCTCATCGAGGCGGAGCGGAAGGTCACGTTCGTGAACGGGTTCGACGAGAAGGTGACGGTCCGGATCGGTACCACGACCGTGACGATCGGGCCGAAGGCGCACGCCTCGGCGCGCGTCCGCGTCGGCGGCGCCGACGTGGAGGTGCACGGCGAGGACGGGCGGCTCATGGACCGCCACTCGCTGCTCGTTCCGTCGGAGGACAGGCTCGACGCGATCTACAACCCGCTCGGCGCCGCGCCGCTCTACCAGGAGAACGTCGTCTACTCCTCGGGTGGCGGGATGGGCGGGCCGGGGCTCCGAACTTCAGGCCGCTCGGCGGCGAGCGCTTCCGGGTCGTCGACGCGAACTACGTGCTGGAGGATCCGCCGCAGCAGATCGATATGAAGAGCAAGAGCGGCTACACGGTCCACCAGCGCGTGGGGGTGCAGGACGGCGGCTGGAGGGCGGCGCTCGCCGCGCTCAACGACGCGCCCCAGGGGTTCGTGCGCGCAGCGGCGGTCGCGCGCCGGATCGCCGCGGCGCTACCGGGGGAAGCCGACGCGATGTGGTGGGCGTTCCACGGCGTCATGGTCCTCGACGGCCCGATCGCCGCCGTGGCGACGGCGCGCGCCGCGCTCGAGAGGTCGAAGCCGACGGCAGGGGCGGAGTACGCGCTCATCCGCGCCATGCGGCGCGCCGGGCGCGTCGCGGAGCTCCGCGCCGGCTTCCGCAAGCAGGCGGAGCAGGAGCCCGGGTCTGCTGCGCGGGCGCTCCAGCTCGCGCGCGTGCTGCCGCGCGACGAGGCGGCGGAGGTCCTCCGCGCCGCGGGCGCGGCCCATCCGGACGACAAGGAGGTCCTGACCTCCCGCGCACGGCTCGCGTTGCAGATCGGCCGGCCCGCCGAGGCGGCCGATCTGTACGCCCGCGTCGCCGCGCAGGACCCGGACGTCGCCGGGGACGCCGACTTCGTCCTCGCGCACGTGCGGGCCGGGCGCATCGACGAGGCGCTGCGCGCCACGCTCGCGCGGGTGACCTCCGGGAAGGGGGACATCGCCGACGTCGCGCGGTACGTGCAGCTGACCCGGCTGCGCGGCGCGAAGCCGCCGCGGAAGGCGGCGGAGGTCGTCGCGCAGTGGGCGAACGGCGCGGACGGCGCGGTGGAGTGGCTCGCCGCCCGCCTCGGCGACGAGCCGCCGGCGAAGCACGGCGAGTTCTCGCCGATCGAGGCGGCGACGCTCGCGATCCAGCAGGTCGCGACCCGCGACCCGGTGCGCGCCCTCGCCCGCTGCCAGGAGGCCGAGGTCGGGGCGCTCACGCAGCTCGAGGACGAAACCGCCTTGCTGCTCGCGGCGGAGGCGTGGCGCGGCGGCGACCGCGCGCTGTTCGAGCGGCTCTACGCGGTGACGAAAGTGGCCGTCTCCGCCGACGCGCTGCGCGACTGGATCGATCGCGGCGAGGAGCCGGTGGACGGCTGGCGCCTCGACGGCGGCGAGCGGGCGGCCGTGCTCCTCGCCCGCGCGCGCCGGCTCGCCATGGAGGGACGGGCGAGCACGGTCGACTTCGCCGAGGCGCTCCGGCAGGACCCGCTCTCGGGGCCCGCCACGGTGGCGGCGATCCGCTGGCCCGCCCCGCCCCGGGCTGCGCCCGCGGTTCGGATGGTGCTCGCCGAAGCGCCCGCGCCCTGAGGCGCCGCAGCCTGCCGCCCCACCGGTCCGAGGGCGTTCCGGTCCGGTCCGGGTTAGAAGGGCGGGATGTCGATCGGATACTTCGCGCGCTTCGGCGTGACCGAGCAGCTCATTCAGGAGACGCTCGCGGCGGCCCTCTCGCGCGGTGGCGACCACGCCGACGTGTACTTCCAGCACCGCGTCGCGTCCGACGTCGGGGTCGAGGACGGCGAGGTGAACCGCGCCCACGCCTCGGTCGAGCTCGGGGTGGGCGTCCGCGTCGTGAAGGGCGACCAGACCGGCTACGGCTACACCGAGGATCTCGAGGTTGCCGGCGCTCCTCGAGTGCGCGCGGACCGCCGCGGCGATCGCGGACGGCCCGGCCCGCCCCGGCCCGGTCCGGCTCCACGTGGGGGCCAAGCTGCCGGACCGCTACCCGCTCGTCCGTCCCTGGGACGAGGTGCGGCCCGACGAGAAGCTCCCGCTCGTCGCGGCGCTGAACGCGCGCGCCTTCGCCGCCGACCCGCGCGTGAAGAAGGTGAACGTCTACCTGCGCGACGAGGCAGGGGCGATCCTCGTCGCCGACTCCTCCGGCCGCCTGGTCGAGGACGAGCAGCCGATGACGCTCCTCTTCCTCTCCCTGCTCGCGGAGGACGGCGGGCGGCGCGAGCAGAACGGCTACAACGTCGCCGGGCGTGCCGGGTTCGAGTTCTATTCGCCCGAGCGGCTCGACCGCGTGGTCCGCGAGGCGGTCGCGCGGACGACCATCCTCTTCGAGGCGGGGGCGCCGCCGGCGGGCGAGATGCCGGTCGTGCTCGCGGCGGGCTCCTCCGGCATCCTCCTGCACGAGGCGATCGGCCACGGGATGGAGGCCGACTTCAACCGCAAGGGGGTCTCCATCTACGCGGACAAGATCGGCAAGCCGGTCGCGCGGCCGTTCGTGAACATCGTCGACGACGCGGCGCCGCCCGGAGCGCGGGGGGCGATCAACGTGGACGACGAGGGGAACGCCGCCGGGACGACGCGGCTCGTCGAGAACGGCGTCCTCGCGACCTACATGCACGACTCGATCTCCGCGAAGCACTACGGGGTCGCGTCGACCGGGAACGGCCGGCGCGAGAGCTACCGCCACGCCCCGCTGCCGCGCATGCGCGCGACGTACATGCTCCCGGGGCCGCACGAGACCGAGGAGATCATCCGCTCGGTGAAGCGCGGCATCTACTGCGCCAACTTCTCGAACGGCCAGGTCAACATCGGCGCGGGCGACTTCACCTTCTACGTGAAGAACGGCTTCCTCATCGAGGACGGGAAGCTCACGCGCCCGGTGAAGGACGTGAACGTCGTCGGCAACGGCCCGCAGGCGCTCGAGCGCGTCGACATGGTCTCGAACGACCTCGCCATCGACGAGGGCGGCTGGACCTGCGGCAAGGACGGGCAGAGCGTCCCGGTCTCGCAGGGGCTGCCGACCGTGCGCGTGTCGTCGATGACCGTGGGCGGGCGGGGCACGTAGTACCCCGACGTGGACGTGGACTGGACGTGGTCGTGGACGTGGACCTGGACGCGAGCGAACCGTCCAAGACCAAGACCAACACCAAGACGAACGACCAAGACCAACTGACGGATGCACGGAACCCCATGACGACCCTCCTCGACATGACCCGCACCGCCGCCTCGCTCGCGCTGAAGAAGGGGGCGACCGAGGCGGCCGCCGGCGGGTGGCAGGCGCGCCACGTCGAGGTCGCGTGGCGGGACGGCAAGATCGAGAAGGTGTCCGAGGCGACGACGCGCGGGCTCGGCCTCGACCTCTACGTCGACGGCCGCTACGCCTCGGTCTCGACGAGCGACCTGCGCACGGAGGCGCTCGACCGGTTCATCGAGGACTCGGTGGCGCTCGCCCGGAACCTCGCACCGGATCCGCACCGGCGCCTGCCGGACCCGGCGCTCTATCGCGACCAGCCGCAGCTCGACCTCGAGCTCGAGGACCCCTCGCACGGCGCGCTCGACTCGGGCGCGCGCCGCCGGGTCACGGAGGAGCTCGAGCAGGCCGCGCGCGCGGTGCCCGGCGCCGAGCGGATCCTCTCGGTCACGACCGGCGCCTCGGACACGCGCGCGGAGAGCGCGCTCGTGCACACGAACGGCTTCGAGGGGACGAAGCGCGGGACCGACTTCTGGATCTCCGCCGAGGTCACGGTGAAGGACGCCGACGGCCGGCGCCCGGAGGAGTCCGCCGCCTCGGGCGGCCGCTTCCTGGGCGAGCTCGAGACGGCCGCAGGAGGTGGGACGACGGGCCTCGGAGCGTGCGCTCGCTCGGCTGGGCTCGGTGAAGGGAAGCTCGGGCGTCGTCCCGATGGCCGTCGACGCCCGCTCGGCCGGCCGGCTGGTCGGCATGCTCATCGGCCCGCTCGGCGCGGCCTCGATCCAGCAGAAGCGATCGTTCCTCGAGGGGAAGGTCGGGACGGAGATCGGGAGCCCGGTCCTCGACGTGCGCGACGATCCCTTCGTGGTGCGCGGCCTCGGGTCACGCCTCTACGACGGCGAGGGGATCGCAGCGAAGCCCTTCCCGGTGTTCGAGGGCGGGGTCGTCCGGAACTACTACATCGACAGCTACTACGGCCGGAAGCTCGGGCTCCCGCCCACCACCGCGCGCACCTCGAACCTGACCTGGAAGCTCGGCAGCCGCTCGCAGGCCGAGCTCCTCCGGGGGCTCGGTGACGGGATCCTCGTCACCGGCTTCCTCGGCGGGAACTCGAACGGGACGACGGGCGACTTCTCGCTCGGCGTCCGCGGGTTCCGCATCCGGGGCGGACGGGTCGCGGAGCCGGTCGGCGAGATGAACGTCTCCGGCAACCACCTCGAGCTCTGGCGGCGGCTCGCGGCGGTCGGAGACGATCCCGTACCGATACTCCTCGATGCGGACGCCGACGCTGGTGTTCGAGGCCGTCCAGTTCGCCGGGACGTGAACGGGCGGTCGCTGCGGGAGGGATCGGCGGGGAAGCCCCCGCCTTCGCCCTTGCACAGCGTTTGCCGCCTGCGGAGGGCGTAACCATTTGTAGATCAATGGCCGCTTGCGTCCTCATCGTCGACGACGAGACCGACATCCGGGAGGCGATCGCAGAGCTCCTCGCCGAAGAGGGGTACGAGGTCGAGGACGCGCGGCGACGGCGCGGAGGCGCTCACCAAGGCGCGCCGCTGCCACCCGAGCCTCGTCCTCCTGGATCTCATGATGCCGGGGATGAACGGCTGGGAGTTCCGCGCGAAGCAGCGCGGCGATCCCGGAGCTCGCCGCCATCCCGGTGGTCGTGCTCTCCGCGCTCGGGCGGGTGCCGGGCGTCGACGCGGCCGCCTACCTCCAGAAGCCGTTCGAGCTCGACGACCTGCTCACCGCGGTCCGGGTGCACGCCCACGCCGCGTAGCGGCGGGGTCCGAGTGCAGCCGCACGACGAGGACGCCCGCGCGGCGCGCCGCCGGCGCCGAGCGCGCGAGCGCCCGACGCGCGCGAACACGACCGCGCGGGCGATCCACTCCCGCACCGCGTCCCCCGCGTCGAGCGTCGGCAGCGCGGTCTGGAGCACCTCCTCGAGGAGGTCCCACTCCGCCTCGAGCTCGGCGCGCGTCCGCGCGCGGGTCGCGGGAGTCGATGCGGACGACCCCGTCGACCGACGGCCACACGAGCGCCGGGTCGCGTCCGTCCGGCGAGCGCCTCGCCGGCGCGCGCGAGGAACGGCTCGACGACGCCGTCGAGGAGCCCGGGGAAGACGCCGGGCCTCGCCGCCGCGCGTCCCGCGCGCCAGACGCGGACGAGGTCCTGGCGCCGAGGACGCGAGGGCGTCGCCCGCGCGGCGCGCGTCGAGGGTCACGCGCGCCTCCCGGAGCCAGCTCGAGCGCGGCCTCGGCCTCGCGCTGCAGGCCCGGGAGGTCCTCGATGAAGAGGTGCGTCGCGCCCGGCACCACCGCGAAGCCGGCGCGGCCCGCGCGATCCGGCGATCGCCTCCTCGATCTCGCGCGGGCGGGCCGAGCACGTCCTGCTCCGCCTGCACGATCGCGACCGGCTTCGCGACGTCGCGGAGGCGCCCGGTGCGCCGGAAGTCCTCGAGCCCCGCGGCGCGGAGCGCGACCCCGGCGAGGAGGAGCCCGTGGACGCGCGGGTCGTCGCCGCCGGCGAGCAGCGCCATCCACGCGCCGAAGGAGAAGCCGCAGGCGAGGAGCGGCAGCCCGGGGCGCTCGGCCGCGAGCCAGGCGAGCGCGGCGCGCGCGTCGTCGGCCTCGCCGCGCCCGCCGTCGTACGTCCCCGCCGATCGGCCCGCGCCGCGGATGTTGAAGCGGAGCGCGGCGCCGCCGCGGGCGACCACCGCCTTCGCGAGGCGGTAGGTGGCGTGGTTGTGCATCGTGCCGCCGAGCGTCGGGTGCGGGTGGCAGACGACCGCGGCGAACGTCGGCGTCGGCGGGGCCCTCGAGGAGCGCCTCGAGCCGTCCGGCCGGCCCTGCGAGGTCGACGTTCACCGGTCGTCGACGCCGCGCGCCGCTCAGCGCGTGAGCAGCGCCTCGAAGAGCCGCCGCCCGTCGTCGCGGCCGAGGATCGCCTCGGCCGCGCGCTCCGGGTGGGGCATGAGCCCGACGACGTTGCCGCCGCGGCCCGCCGGAGATCCCGGCGATGTCGCGCGCCGCGCCGTTCGGCGCGCCGCCGACGTAGCGGAACGCGACCCGCCCCTCGCCCTCGAGCCGGTCGAGCGTCTCGGGGTCGGCGAAGTAGTTCCCCTCGGCGTGGGCGATCGGCATCGGCGAGCGTCCGGCCGGCGAGGCCGCGCGTCACCGGCGTCTCCTGCCCGTCGATCCGCAGCGTCACGTCGCGGCAGATGAACTTGAGCGAGGCGTTCCGCATGAGGACGCCGGGGAGGAGCCCCGACTCGCACAGGATCTGGAACCCGTTGCAGATGCCGAGGACCGGCCCGCCCGCCTTCGCGAACGCGACCACGTCCTCCATCACCGGCGAGAAGCGCGCGAGCGCGCCGCAGCGCAGGTAGTCGCCGTAGCTGAAGCCGCCCGGGACGACCACCGCGTCGAGCCCCTGCGGGAGCCGGTCCTTGTGCCACACGTACGCGGCGTCGGCCCCGCAGACGTGCTTCACCACGTGGTAGACGTCGTGGTCGCAGTTCGATCCGGGGAAGGTGACGATCCCTACGTGCATTCCCGTTCACCCCGGTCGGAGCGCCGCGGAGCGGCGCGGAGTCGGAGGATCACAGCTCGATCCTGTAGTCCTCGATGACGGTGTTCGCGAGGAGCTTGCGGCACATCTCGTCGAGCCGCGCCCGCTCCTGCGTCTCCGGCACCTGGTCGTCGAGCGTCACCTCGATGAACTTCCCGAGCCGGACGTCCGCCACCTCGCCGTAGCCCATCGCGTGGAGGGCGCGGTTCACGGCCGACCCCTGGGGATCGAGGACGCCGCGCTTCAACGTCACGAACACGCGAGCCTTCTTCGCCATGCGCGGCCTTATAGCAGATCCGACCCTTCACGGCTCCCGGCGGTTTGCTAGGGTGCAGGGGTGGGGTGGGACCTCCCGGAGATCACCGCGCTCGCGGTCGGCGCGCTCGCGCTCCTCGGCGTCCGGGCGCTCGCGGCGGCGCTCGAGTCGTCGCTCGTCGCGGTCGGCCTGCCGCGCGCGCAGGAGCTCGCCGCCCGGCCGGACGCCGGCGCGCGCGCCCGGGCGCTCGAGAGCCTGCTCGAGGACCCGGAGGGCACCGCCTTCACCGGCCGGGCGGCGGCCACCCTCTCCACGATCATGGCCGGGTTCCTCGCCGGCTACGTCGGGGCGGTGCTCGCCCCGGGAGCGCGCTGGTGGGGCGGCCTCGCCGCGGCGCTCGTCGCCGCGCTCGGGTCGATGCCGCTCGCGGCCGTCGCGCGGGGAGCCGGGGCGGCGCACGGGGAGGGGACCGCGCTCGCGCTGGCGCTTCCGTTCCGGGCGCTGCGGATCGTGCTCGGACCGCTCCGGGCCGCCATGAGCGCGCTCACCGGCGGCTCGGCGCGCTTCGCGCTGCCGCCGCCCCCGCTCGACGAGATGGAGCGCGCGCTGGCCGAGTACGCGCGCCGGCAAGGGCGCGGCGCCGAGGCGACGAGCGAGCTCATCCACAACGTCTTCGAGTTCCGGGACAAGGTCGCCCGCGACGTGATGGTGCCGCGGACCGACGTCGTCGCGGTGGAGGTGGAGACCCCGGTCCCGGAGATCATCCGGCTCCTCGCGGAGGAGGGGCACTCGCGCATGCCGGTCTACCGCGGGGCGCTCGACCGGATCGAGGGCGTGCTCCACGCGCGCGATCTCGTCCCGCTCCTCGCCCACCCGGAGCTCATCGTGCTCCGCGACATCCTGCGCCCCGCCCACTTCGTGCCGTGGACGAAGCCCATCCAGCAGCTCCTGCGCGAGATGCAGCGCAAGCACCTCCACATGGCGTTCGTCGTGGACGAGCACGGCGGCATCATGGGCCTCTGCACGATCGAGGACGTGCTCGAGGAGATCGTCGGCGACATCCAGGACGAGTTCGACGAGGTGGGCCGCGCGGTGGAGGTCCACCCCGACGGGACCTTCACCGTCCAGGGCCAGGCCTCCGTCGCCGAGTTCAACCTCGCCGCCGCCGCGGACCTCCCGGAGGACCAGGGGTACGAGACGATGTCGGGGTTCCTGAACGAGGTCGCCGGCGCGATCCCGGCGAAGGGCGACCGCTTCTTCTGGAAGGGCTGGATCTTCACCGTCGCGGACGCGGATCCGCGCCGGGTGACGAAGGTGCGCGCCGCCCGCGTGAAGCGGTAGCGGGCGATCGCCCGGCCGGCGTCACCGTCGAACGGGCCTGGCGCGCCGGCCCGCGCCCCGCTCGCGGCTCGCCCCTCGCCCCGTCCGTCGCTAGAGGTACCGCATGCGGGAACGGAACGGAGTCCGGGTCGGCCAGCCCGTGCGGGACCTCGACGGGACGTCGCTCGGGCGCGTGACCCAGCTGTACCCGTGGGGCTTCGCGGTCCGCCGCCGGTTCCGCCGGGGCGTCGTCGCGCGGTACGACGAGGTGCGCGGCGTCCGCGACGGCGCGCTCGTGCTCGCCCGCTCCGCGCCGGGATCTCTTCGACCTCGCGGCGGGCGACCTGCCGCCGTCGTGGCGCGTGCCCACGCCGCCCGGGTTCCCCACCGCCGCCACGCCCGCCGAGGCCCAGGCGCTCCGCGAGGACCTCGCCCGCGGCGCGCTCGGGGGCCCCGGCGCGCCGCCCGCCGGCGCGCCGCCGCGCGCGGAGACGCCGCTCTCGCGCGAGGAGGAGCGCGGCGCGGTCGGGACCCGCGGCCAGTCGGTCGCGGCGCCGCCGCCCGACGCGTGAGGGGCGCGGCGGCGCCCGGTAACCGAGAGTGAACGCGCCGGATCACCAGCGCGCCGCGGCTGTCAAATATTTGCCTCACCGATCCCGGTGTCGTAGTCTCCGATATCGCCGCAAGATCCCATGATCAGTCGGGATCTCCACGGGCGGCGGTCGGGCGGGCGGGTATGGACGGCGGGTCGGGCAGCTCGAGACACATCCACGAGCCGGAGGGCCTCCTCAGGAGCGCGCTCGAGAAGATCGTCTTCTTCGAGTGCCGGGTCTCCCAGCTCGAGTCCGAGCTCGCCGCCGCGCGGTCGTCGGCGGAGCGCGCGCGCGGCGACGCGGCCGGCGTGCGCCGGCGCGACGTCGAGCTCGAGCAGGCGCTCTCGGCCGAGCGGGCCGGCCGCGCCGACGCGGACCGCCGCGCGGGCGAGGCGGAGGACCGGATCCGGCTCCTCGAGACCGAGCGCGAGCGGCTCCTCGGCGGGCTCGTCGAGCGCGCGCGGCTCGACGGGGCGCCGGACTCGGCCGGGCGACGGCGGCTCCGACGACGGGCAGGCGGATCTCGCCGGCTTCATCGCCGAGCTGCGCGCCGAGATCGAGGCGCTGCGGGCCTTCAAGGCGGACGCGGTCGCGGCGGGCTTCGGGGCCGGTCCGCGGGAGGGTCCGCCGCCGGCGGGCGCGCCCGACCGGAAGGTCGGGGAGAAGGTGGCGAGCGTCACCGAGCTCGCCGGGCGCTTCGACGCGCAGGGGCGGGTCCGGGTCTCGGCCGGAGACCAGACGCGGCTCGCCGAGCTCCTCTCGACCCGCGCCGATCGCGCCCTCTACGAGCGGTCGATGGAGGACCTCTGCGCGCCGGACGCGGGCAAGCGGCTCCGCGCCGTCCGCGCCCTCGAGGCGCTCGGCTCGCGCGCCGCCGCGCCGCTCCTCGCGGCCGCGCTCGGGCGCGAGCCGGAGGCCGAGGTGAAGGCGGCGCTGCTCGCCGCGCTCGCCCGCTTCAAGGAGCCGTTCGCCGCCGACCTCGCCGACCGCGAGCTCAGGGACGCTCGCCCGGTGGTGCGCGTCGCCGCGCTCGAGGCGCTCGCGACCATCGCGGGCGCTCGCGCGCAGGAGCGGCTCGGCGCGGCGCTCTCCGACGAGAGCCCGCTCGTCCGCCGCCGCGCGGCGCTCCTGCTCGGGTTCACCTCGGGTGATCGGGCCGAGGACGCGCTCGCGATCGCGCTGTGCGATCCGGATCGCGGCGTCGCCCGGGCCGCCGCCGCCGCGCTGTCCGGCCGCCCGAGCGCGCGGGCGCAGACGGCGCTCGCCCGCGGGCTCGAGCACCCGGACGTCGCGGTTCGCCGGGCCGCCGCGGCCGCGATCGGGCGCGTCTCGGGCGAGCTCGTCGACGCCGAGGGCTCCGCGTCGGCGCGGCGCGCGAGCTCGCGCCGGATCGTGGAGCGGCTCGCCAGGATGGACGGCGAGGAGCTCCGCACCGCCGTGCTCCGGAGCTCCGCGGCGGTGCGGGCCGCGCCGGAGCGGGTGACCGCGGCGACGACGTCGCCCGCGCGCCCGCTCGTGCCGGCGCCGGTCTCGCCTCAGGCCTCCGCGCCGCCGCCGCCGCGGTTCGCGACCGCGATCGCCGCGCCCCCGCCCCGGTCGGCGACCGCGATCGCCGCGACCGCCGCGCCCGCCGCCGCGCGCGCGCCCCGGGCGGCGGTGGCGGTGGTCGAGGCCTTCGGGCCGGGCGAGCTCGCGCCCCGCATCGTCGCCGAGCTTCGCGCCGCGCTGCGCGGCTGCACCGAGGCGACGCTCTCCTCCGTCCTCGGCGCCGGGGCCGCCCTCGTCGATACGACCCTCGCCGCCCTCGCTGCCCAGGGCAGCGTCGAGAAGCGCGGCACCCGCTGGTTCACGACGTGAGCACCCAGGGACACTCGATGGACAACGTCCGCTACACCCTCAAGCGCCTCGCCGAGATCGTCGGCGCCACCCCGAAGCAGGTGGAAGCTGCGCTCGGGCGCAAGGACGGCGGGCCGGAGGACCTCCCGGTGCTCAGGGAGAAGCTCCGGCGCCCACCGCCGCCCTTCCCGCCTCGCGTCGAGCTGTTCCTGAACTTCAAGGGCGGCACGGGGAAGACGAGCCTCTCCTCTTCGTACGCGTACCGGCTCGCGGAGCGCGGCTACCGGGTGCTCGTCATCGACCTCGACAGCCAGGGGCACGCGACGAAGTGCCTCGGCAAGGAGGGGAAGAGCTTCGATCGGACGCTGCTCGACGTGCTCATCCGCAAGGTGCCGCTCGAGGAGGTCACCGTCCCGACGGCGATGCCGAACCTGTCGCTCGTCCCCGCGAACCTCGCGATGAGCACCATCGACCTCGCGCTCATGCCGCTCGCCGGGCGCGAGTTCCGGCTCCGCAACGCGCTCCAGGGCTTCGCGGCGCGCCACGACTTCGTCGTCCTCGACGCGCCGCCGTCGTTCGGGCTCCTCAACCTGAACGCGCTCATGGCCGCGACCGACCTCGTCATCCCGGTGCTCGCGGACTTCCTCTCCTACGACGGCCTGCGGCTCCTCTTCGAGACGATCCAGGGGCTCGAGGAGGACCTCTCGCACCAGCTCGAGAACATCTTCATCGTGGTGAACGCGTTCAACCAGACGTTCAAGATCGCCCGCGAGGCGCTCGACGCCCTCCGCACCCACTACTCGGACTACCTCCTCGACACGGTGGTGCGGCAGTGCACGAAGTTCGCGCAGGCCTCGAGCGAGGGCTGCCCGATCTTCGGCTACGACGCCGAGTCGAAGGGCGCGACCGACATCAACGCGCTGCAGGACGAGATCCTGAACCGGATCCGCCAGGCCGCCAAGGCCGCCGGCGCGGCGGGAGCCTGATCATGCGCAAGGCCTTCGACGCGAACGTCCCGAAGCTGAAGCCGCGCCTCAAGGCGGGGGCGGTCGCCGCCACGTCGCCCCTCCAGGAGGCGGAGGCGGAGGCGGAGGTTGCGCCCCGGGAAGCGGCCGCGACGGTGGCACCGTCCGCGACGCCGGCTTCGATGGTGACCGTGACCGAATACCCGCAGGCCCAGGCGCGGAGCGCGACCCGGATGGCGAGCGCGGGGTCTCACCCCGTTCGTCCCGACGCGCTCGCCGCGCCTTCCCCCGTTCGTGGCGCGACCGTGATGTCGTCCCGCGTTCGTCCCGAGCGGAGCCCTGCCGAGGGCACGGCGAGGTCGAAGGACGTCCAGGTCCAGGCCGCGGGCCGGGCCGCCGACGCGCCGGACGACGTCCTCGCCCGCAAGGAGCGGCTCGACAAGATCAAGCGCAGGGTCGCGGAGGCGTCGCGGCCGCAGCCGCTCGTGCACCCGGCTCCCGCCGATCCGGCGCGCGCCGCGGAGAGCGTGCTCGGCCTCGTCCGCGACCTCGAGGGCGAGCTCGTCCGCTCGCGCGAGCGCGAGGAGGCGCTCCGCACCGACCTCGACGACGCGCGCCGCGAGCTCGGCCGGGCCGCCGGCGAGGGGCGCAGCGCGCTCGAGCGGCTCGGGGTGGCCGAGAAGGAGCTCGAGGAGAAGCGCGGCGTCCTCGGCGACCTGCTCGGCGAGATGCAGGCGCTCGAGGAGGAGCGCGACGAGTCCGTCCGACGCGCGCAGGCGCTCGGGTCGCTCGACGAGGAGCGCGCGCGGCTGCTCGAGGAGCTCGGGCGGCGCGCGGAGGAGGAGGCGCGGCTCCGCTTCGACCGCGAGGCCGAGATCGAGCGGCTCTCCGAGGAGCTCCGGCTGCAGGGCACCGAGGGCGCCCGGCTCCGCGCCGCGGTGGGCGAGCTCGCCCGCGAGCGCGACCAGCTCGGCACCGAGCTCGACCGCACGCGGCAAGAGCGCGACGAGCTCGCCGAGGCGAAGAAGGCGCTCGAGGCGGTCCACTCGGCGCTCGCCCAGGCGCGGGCGCGGCTCGGATGATCGGCATGGCCCCCGCCGCCCTTCGACAAGCTCAGCGGGCGGAACTCGGGACGGGCAGCTGGGGCGGCGAGTGCCCGCGTACAAATAGAAAGCGGGACGGTTTCCCGTCCCGCTGCCCGCCCCCGCCTCTGAGAGTGCTGAGACCCGGCGCTCCCCCTCCCGGTGCGCCGGGTCTCACGAGCATTGGATGCTCGATTGGCAGCGATACTAGTCCGAAGCGCGCGACCGGAAGATGCGGCAAATGGCCCCGACTTCCAGCAGAAGCCGGACCGAGCGTCGAGAAACCCGCGCACCCCGGGCGGGCACCACCCGCGCCGCCCAGCTCTACTTCGACGCGGCGCGATCGAGGTGCGTCACCCGCCGCTCGCGCAGCCGGTCGAGCGCGTCGAACGCCGCGTACTTGTAGGCCTCGCCGAGGGTCGGGTAGTTGAACACCGCCTCGGCGAAGTAGTTGAGGTCGCCGCCGTGGGCCATCACCGCCTGGCCGAGGTGGACGAGCTCGGAGGCGTGCGGCCCGATGCAGTGAACCCCGAGGATGCGCCCGTCCTGGGCGTCGGCGAGGAGCTTCAGGAACCCGACCGCCTCGCCGATGAGGTTCGCGCGCGCGTTGCCGACGAGGGTGGACCTGCCCGCCACGAACTGGTGCCCCTTCGCCCGCAGCGACTCCTCGGTCTCCCCGACCGAGGAGACCTCCGGGATGGTGTAGATGCCGACCGGCGAGATGCCGGTGAGCTCGCGCCGCGCGACCGCCGCAGGCGTGATTCATCGCGACGCGCCCCTGCTCCATCGAGACCGAGGCGAGCATCGGGAACCCGACGAGATCTCCCGCCGCGTAGACGTGCGGCACCGCCGTCTGGAAGTGGGCGTTCACCTCGATGAGCCCCTTCTCCGTGGCCTTGAGGCCCGCGGCGGGGAGGTTCAGGAGCTCGACGTTGCCGGTGCGGCCGGCGGCCACGAGCACCTTCTCCGCCACGAGGCGCGAGCCGTCGGAGAGCGTGACGAGCACGTCCCGCTCGCCGAGCTCGAGCTTCTGCGCGCGCACCTGCTGGTGCAGGTCGATCCCCGCCATCGCGAAGAGGTCCTGCATCGCGAGCGACAGCTCGGCGTCGAGCCAGGGGAGGAGCCGCTCCTTCGAGTCGATGAGCGACACGTGGACGCCGAGCGCGGCGAAGAGCGACGCGTACTCGCAGCCGGCGACGCCGCCGCCCAGGATCGCGAGCGAGCGCGGCACGCGGTCGAGCAGGAGGATCGAGTCCGAGTCGTACACCCGGACGTTGTCGATCGTGTACTGCGGCGGGTGGCTCGGGCGCGTGCCGGTCGCGAGCAGGATCACGTCGGCGTGGAGGTCCTGGTAGACGCCGCCGCCCCCCGGGATCTTGATCTTGAGGGTGTGCGGGTCGGCGAAGCTCGCCGTCCCGCGGAACTGCTCGACGCCGGCGCGGTTGAGCGCGTCGCGGATGCGCGAGTGCTCGCGGGAGGTGACGAGGCCGCGGCGGCCCATCAGCTCGGGGATGGTCACCGTCCCGGAGACGCGCACCTCGATGCCGTGCGCGTCGCGGCTGCGCGCCTGCTGGATCGCGAGGGCGGTCTCGCGCAGCGCCTTCGACGGGATCGTGCCGGTGTTCGCCGACGCGCCGCCCGGCACCGCCTCCTTCTCGACGAGCGCGACCTTCTTGCCGCTGAACGCCGCGGTGACGGCGCCGTTCTCGCCTGCGGGCCCCGACCCGACGACCGCCACATCGTAATGGAGCATGCGGGTCCACATATAATGCATGGGTCCCCGCACTTCGATTATTCTTCCGGGTTCCCGTGCAGAACGCCCCGAAGAATCCGGTCCTGGGCCAGCTCCAGAAGAACCTCATGGTCGAGCTCGACGAGCGCCGCCGCGCCCTCGTCGCGGGAGGCAAGCGGCTCTTCGACTTCGGGCTCGGCGATCCGAAGGAGCCCACCCCCGCCTTCGTGAAGGACGCGCTCCACGCTGCCGTCCCGGAGGTCTCGCAGTACCCGAGCGCCTTCGGCAGCCCGGCGCTGCGCCGCGCGGCGGCGGGGTACCTCCGGCGCCGCTTCGCCGTCACGGTCGACCCCGAGACGCAGGTGCTCGCCTGCGCGGGCGCCAAGGAGGCGATCTTCCACCTGCCGCTCGCGTTCGCCGGCGACCCGCGCCGTCGCAAGGTCGTGATCCCGGATCCGGGCTACCCCACCTACGAGGTGGGGGCGCGCCTCGCCGGGCTCGAGCCGGTGCTCGTCCCGCTCACCGCGAGGCGCCGCTTCCTGCTCGACCCGGAGGACGTCGGCGAGGAGATCCTCCGCGAGACGCTCGTCTTCTGGGTGAGCTACCCCCACAACCCGACCGGCGCGGTCGCGCCGCGCGACTACCTCCGCCGCGTCGGCGACGCCGCGCGCCAGTACGGCTTCATCGTCGCGTCGGACGAGTGCTACGCCGACATCTACTTCGGCGCGCCGCCCGCCTCGATGCTCGAGCTGCAGGTCGAGAACGTCCTCGCCATCCACTCCTGCTCGAAGCGGAGCGGGATGACCGGGTACCGCAGCGGCTTCATCGCCGGTGACCCGGACCTCGTCGCGACGCTGCGCAAGCTCCGCAGCCACCCGGGCGTCGGGTCGCCCGAGTTCGTCGCGCCCGCGGCGGTGGCGGCCTGGAGCGAGGACGCGCACGCGGCGGAGCGCCGCGAGCTCTTCCGCGCGAAGCGGGACCGGTTCCTGCGCTTCTTCGCCGAGCACGGCCTCGAGGCGGACGCCTCGGAGGCCACGCTGTACCTGTGGGTGAAGGTCCCCGCCGGCGAGTCGTCCGGGAGCTACGCCCGGCGGCTGCTCGAGGAGGGGATCGTCGTCGCGCCGGGGACCGCCTTCGGCGCGGGCGAGGGGTACGTGCGGGTTGCGCTGGTGCCGACGCTCGCCGAGTGCGAGGTGGCGGTGCAGGCGTGGTCCCGGGTGCCGAACCGGCTTCCATGACGTCGGGACGCGCAGGGGCCCGCGCCGGGCGCCCGGCGCCGAGAGGGTGAACAGGACATGAGCGACTTCCAGGAAGTGCGACGACGGATCGAGGCGGCGTTCGCGGATCGCGCGAAGCTCGCCGACCCCGTCTACAAGGCGGCGGTGGTGCAGGCGCTCGACGGGCTCGACCGCGGCGAGCTGCGCGTCGCCGAGAAGGTGGACGGCGCGTGGACGGTGAACGCCTGGCTGATGCAGGCGGTGAACCTGTTCTTCGCGGTCTCCGGCATGGTCACGGACGAGTTCGGCCCGTTCCAGGTGCGCGACAAGATCCCGCTCAAGAAGGACCTCGAGCGCGCGGGCGTGCGGGTGGTGCCCGGGGGCGTCGCGCGCTACGGCTCGCACCTCGAGCCCGGCGCGGTGCTGATGCCCGGGTTCGTGAACATCGGCGCCCGCGTCGGCGCCGGCTCGATGGTGGACACCTGGGCGACGGTCGGCTCGTGCGCGCAGGTCGGCGCGAACGTCCACCTCGCCGGCGGCGTCGGAATCGGCGGCGTGCTCGAGCCACCCGGAGCGCGGCCGAACATCATCGAGGACGGCGCCTTCATCGGCAGCCGCTGCATCCTCGTCGAAGGGGTGCTCGTCGAGGAGGAGGCGGTGCTCGGGGCGAACGTGGTGATCACCGCCTCGACGCCGATCATCGACGTGACCGGGGCGCAGGAGGTCGTGCACAAGGGGCGCGTCCCCGCCCGCTCGGTCGTGATCCCCGGCACCCGCCCGAAGCAGTACCCGGCGGGCACCTACCAGATCCCGTGCGCGCTCATCGTGGGCCGCCGCAGCCCGTCGACCGACAAGAAGGTGTCGCTCAACCAGGCCCTGCGCGACTTCGAGGTCCAGGGGTGATCCTTCGACTCCGCGCGGCGCGGGCGCTACGCTCGGGGCGATGGGCCGCTTGAGCGACGAGCTCGCAGAGGCGCTGGCGCGCCGCACCGAGGCGCTCTGCGCGCGGCTCTCGCCCATCGGGCACGAGCGCGCGCTCGCGGACGACGTCGAGGCGTGGGCGCGCGCCCGCTTCGCCGGGGTCGAGCGGATCCTCGACTCGGTGGTGGTGCAGGTGGACGCTCCCGCGGACGCGTCCCCCGGGCGCCCGCGGCTCGCGCTGTGCGGCCACCTCGACACCGTGCCCGTCCACGACGAGGACCGCGGCCCGCCGCGGCGCGAGGGCGGGCGGCTCGTCGCGCCCGGCGCGTCGGACATGAAGGGCGGCCTCGCCGTGATGATGGAGCTCGCCGAGCGGCTCCCGCGGGAGGAGCGGTTCTGCGACCTCGTCCTCGTCCTGTACGCGCGCGAGGAGGGGCCCTACCTCGAGAACGAGCTCGGCCGGGTCCTCGAGGAGCCCGGCCGGCTCGGCCGCCTCGATCTCGCGCTCTGCCTCGAGCCGACCGACAACGTGCTGCAGCTCGGCTGCGTCGGCTCGATCCACGGCACCTTCACCTTCGCCGGGCGCGCCGCCCACTCCGCCCGCCCCTGGCACGGCGAGAACGCGGTCCACCGCGCCGGGGCGCTCCTCGTGGAGCTCGCCGGGCGCTTGCCGCGCGAGGCGCGCTCGGGGGGGCAGGTCTTCCGCGAGGTGATGTCGGCGACGCGGATCGAGGGCGGGCGCGCCCGCAACGTCGTCCCGGACCGCTGCGCCGTCAACGTGAACTTCCGCTTCGCGCCGGACAAGCCGCTCGACGCCGCCGCCGACGAGCTGCGCGCGCTCGGCGCGCGGGTCGGCGCCGAGGTGGAGCTCACGGATCTCGTCCCCGGCCTGCCCCGCCTTCGGCGATCACCCCCTCGTCCGGCGCCTCGTCGAGCGCACCGGCGTCGCCACCGAGCCGAAGCAGGCCTGGACCGACGTCGCGCGTCTCGCCGCTCACGGCATCCCTGCGGCGAACCTCGGCCCCGGCGCGACGTCGCAGGCGCACCAGCGCGGCGAGTGGGTCGAGGTGGACGCGCTCGCGCGCGCGTACGCGCTCTACGAGAGGTTCCTCACGTTCTGAGCGGCGGGCGCCTGGCCGCCAGCCGCGAGAGGTCTCCCTTGGTCCTGCCCCTCCTCCTCGCCGCCTCGCTCGCCGCCGCCCCGCTCGCGCAGGAAGAATGGGAGAACCCCGGCCGGGAGGAGGAGGACGCGCGGCGGCCCCACCTCCTCCTCACGGCGTGGGGCGGCGAGGCGCTCGGGTCCGGCGGGTCGGGGCGCAGCTCGGGCTTCTTCTCCGGCGAGGCCGCCTGGGCCTTCAACGCGATGGACGTGGGGATCGCGGCGTCCGGGTACCGCGCGCTCCGCGACGCGGACCGCACCTGGACGCCGGTCCTGCTCGCGCGCTTCACCCAGCGCTTCAAGACGCGGCGCGGCTTCGAGGCGACCTTCGGGTTCGGGTTCGGCGCGGGGCGGCCCGACGGGTGGAGCGGCTGGTACCAGGTGGCGCTCGGGGCGCGAGTGCCGCTCGGCCCCCTGTTCCTCGCGGGCGAGCTCGCCTTCGAGCGGTACGATCTCCTGCGGCTCGGCGCCGGGCTCGGCGTCGCCTTCTAGAACCAATCCGGTTGCAGTCCCGCCTCGCCGCGGGAGGTGCGCGACCGGTTCTACAACCGCGAGAGTTGCAGCTTTTCGGGCTCCGCCCCAATGGGGACCGGGGCGGAGGTTGCCGCGGGCGCGCCGGGCGTTACATCGACCGGCGTCGATATGTCGCCCGCCACCCACCACGGCCGCGCGCTGGCGGTCGCGCTCTCCGGGCGCGCCCGGAGCCGCGGGGTGCGCCGGTGACCCGCGCTCCGGTCCTCTTCGTGTCGCACGGGGCGCCCACCGTCGCCCTCGAGACGGGCGGGCTCGGCGCTGCCCTCGGCGCGTTCGCCGCCGCCCTTCCGACGCCGCGCGCGGTCGTCGTCGTGTCCGCCCACTGGACGGCGCGCCGGGAGCTCGGGATCACCGCCGCGCCGCGCCACCGCCTCGTGTACGACTTCGGCGGCTTCCCGCGCGAGCTCTACGAGATCGGGTGGCCCGCGCCGGGCGCGCCCGACGTCGCGGCCCGGGCCGCCGCGCTCCTCGAGGGGGCCGGCTTCCGCACCGCGCTCGACCCGGCCCGGGGCCTCGACCACGGCGCCTGGATCCCGCTCCGCTTCTGCTGGCCCTCGGCCGACGTCCCGGTCGTGCAGATCGCGCTCCCGGAAGGGGACGCGCCGGTGCTCGCGCGCATGGGCGCCGCGCTGGGGGCGCTGCGCGAGGAGGGAGTCCTCCTCCTCGCCTCGGGCGGCATCGTCCACAACCTCTCCCGCGTGCGGCTCGGCGAGCCCGAGGGCGAGCCGGACGGCTGGGCGGTCCGGTTCGACGCGTGGTGCGCGGAGCGGATCGCGGCGCTCGACCTGCAGGGCCTCGCCCGCTGGCGGCAGGACGCGCCCGACGCGCTCCTCGCGCAGCCGACGCCCGAGCACCTCGCGCCCGTCTTCGTCGCGCTCGGCGCCCAGGCGCCCGGCGACCGCGTCGAGACCGTCCACGCGGAGATCCGCCACGGGAACCTGTCGATGCGCAGCTTCGCTCTCCGTCAGGGCGGCGAACCCGCCCCTCACCGCAGCACCACCTAGCCGAAAAGGAGCAGACGATGATGAAGCGTACGTTCGCAGTCCTCGCGGCGCTCGGGCCCGCCCTCGTCCTCGCCGAGCCGACCACCTGGAACATCGACTCCGCGCACACGCAGTCGAACTTCACCGTGCGGCACATGGTGATCTCGAACGTCCGGGGGGAGTTCAAGAACACGACCGGGGTCGTGAAGCTCGACGACGCCAACCCGGCGAACTCGTCGGTCGAGGCGATCATCGACGCGGCGAGCATCCACACCCGCGAGGACAAGCGCGACGCGCACCTCAAGTCGGCGGACTTCTTCGACGTCGAGAAGTACCCGAAGATCACCTTCAAGTCGTCGAAGGTCGAGAAGGCGGGCGACGGCTACAAGGTGTCGGGCGACCTCACGATGCACGGCGTGACGAAGCCGGTGGTGCTCGACGTGAGCGCGCCGACCCCCGAGGTGAAGGACCCGATGGGCGCGACCCGCCGCGGCCTCTCCGCGAAGACCACGGTGAACCGCCAGGACTTCGGCCTCAAGTGGAACAAGACCGTCGAGGCCGGGCCGATCGTCGGCGACGAGGTGAAGATCGAGATCGAGAGCGAGCTCGTGAAGGCGACGCCCGAGGCGAAGGCCGCGGCGCAGCAGGCCTCGCAGAAGCTCGCCCCGGAGAAGGAGCCCGCGAAGAAGGCGAAGAAGTAGGCCAGGGGTCGCTCCCCTGACGAGGCGCCAGGGTTCGGAGGGCCGGGTCGGGCGCGCGGCGCGCCTCGCCCGGCCCTTCTAGCTTTGAGCAGGGCCGGGTGTTCGCTCGGGGATACGACGAAAGCAAGCTCGGGCGCGCGCGGCGCGACCACGGAGGTGCCAGGTGGCGACCGCGAAGGACGCTTGCGCTGCTGCGGTACGCCGGCGCCGCCGTGCTGCTCGCGACGATCACCTGGCTCGATTACGCGACCGGGTACGAGTTCGGCTTCTTCATCTTCTACTTCGTTCCGGTCACGCTGACGGCCTGGTACGGGAGCCGAGCGGCGGGGATCGGCTTCGCGGTCGCCTCCGGAATCTGCTGGTTCCTCGCCGAGCGTCTCTCGCACCACCCTTACTCGAACGCCCTGGTGATCTACTGGGAGACCTTCATGCGTCTGGTCTCCTTCCTGACCGTGTCCGTCACCCTCTCCCACATTCGCCGGGAGCTCCGGCGGCGCGAGGACCTGCTGCACGTCGTCTCCCACGATCTGCGCGCTCCCCTCGGCGCGCTCGTCGGACAGGCCATGCTGCTGAGGAAGCGGTCCGACGGGGACGCCTTCGTCACGGGGCGCACCGAGGCCATCCTGCGCTGCGCGTCCCGCATGGACGCCATGATCGACGACCTCCTCGACTCCGCGAGGACGGACTCGAACCAGCTCCTGCTCCAGACGCGGCCCGTGGACGTCGGGGCGCACCTCTCCGAGTTGCTCGACCGCAGCGCTCCCGTGCTGGAGGTCGACCGCGTGCGGCTCGTCGTCCATGGCGGCGGCCTCGTCGCCCGCGCAGATCCCAACCGCCTGGATCGCATCGTGCTGAACCTGCTCACCAACGCGTTGAAGTACTCGCCGACGGAGAGCCCGGTGGAGCTCGGCGCCACCGCGACGGGAGGCTGGGTCACCATCAGCGTCGCGGACCACGGTCCCGGGATACCCGGCGAGGATCTGCCCCACGTCTTCGACCGGTTCTACCGGGGTCAGCACACGGCCGCGCGAGGGGGCCTCGGGATCGGCCTCTACAGCGTGCGCCTCCTCGTGGAGGCCCACGGCGGCACGGTGCGGGCGGA
Organism: uncultured delta proteobacterium; assembly: GCA_963736795.1. Lineage (GTDB taxonomy): Bacteria > Myxococcota > Myxococcia > Myxococcales > Anaeromyxobacteraceae > Anaeromyxobacter. The sequence goes on from CAVTRF010000017.1 coordinate 53,068, forward strand.
GCCCGGGCGCGAGGGCGGAACGATCTTCCGGGTCGCTCTCCCTGCGTCGTCCGGGTCCGAGAGCGCGCAGCCATCCGGCTGACCCCGGAGATGACGCGTGGCGGACCCGTTCGCGGATGGACGGGACGCAGCCGCGGCCCCCCGTCCTCGCCCCGGCCGCTCCGGGTGGACGGTCCCGACGGAATGCCCACTGAACGCGCGTGCGGGCGGCGGCACGCCGGTTGCTCAGCCGTCCCGCATGTCCGAACCCGCCCGCGCCGCGGCGACCGTGGTGGAGCGCCCTCGCGAGCGGCTCCTCGCCGAGGGCGCCCGCTCCCTCTCCGACGCCGAGCTCGTGGCGCTCCTCCTCGGCACCGGCACGGCGCGCCTCTCGGCGCGGGCAGCGGCGGTGGCGCTCCTCGAGGCGGTCCCGCTCCCCGAGCTCGCCTGGGCGCCGCCCGACGCGATCGCGGCGCTCCCCGGCGTCGGCACCGCCCGGGCCGCCGCGCTCGCCGCCGCCTTCGAGCTCGGCCGCCGGGGCGCCTGGGCGCCACCCCGCCGCGGCGAGCGCTGCCTCGACCCGCGCCGGGTGTTCGAGCTCATGCGTCACGCGGCCCACGCCGAGCGCGAGGGGTTCCACGTGGTGCTGCTCGACGTCCGGGGCCGGCTCATCCGCGCCTCCCAGGTCGCGGAGGGCTCGCTCTCGCAGTGCCCGGTCTCGCCGCGCGACGCGCTCCGGCCGGCGGTCCGCGAGGGGGCGCACTCGATCGTCTTCTGCCACAACCACCCGAGCGGCGATCCCTCCCCGAGCGCCGACGACGCCGACCTGACCGACCGGCTCCGCGCCGCGGCCGAGCTCGTCGGGGTCCTCGCGCGCGATCACGTGATCGTCGCGGCGGGCGGGTACTACAGCTTCGTCGAGGCGGGCCGCTGGCGCCGATGAACGAGCGGCGCCCCGGCGCGCCTCGAGGCGCGGGCCGGGCGCTCCCCGCGCGCGCTCGGCGGCGCGAGGGCGGCGCCGAGGAGCTCCAGGGTCGAGGCGAGGCGGCTCTCGAACGCCGCACGCGCCTGCGCGGGCGGCGCCTTGCGGCAGAGCGGCCCATCGATCCAGAGCGTCGCCGCGCCGTGGCTGATGGTCCAGCAGGTGAACGCGACCACGTCCGCTGGCGGTCGCCGTCCTGCAGGCCAGCGGGACAGCACCGTCTCGAGGACCGCGACGAGGACCCCGTATGACCGCTCCGCGACCTCGGTGAGCGACGCGGGCACCGAGGGGAGATCCCAGATCTCGCGCCCGAACATCACGCGGAACCGCCCGGGATGCTCCATCGCGAACCGGACGTACGCATCGCCGATGCGGCGAAGCCGATCGACGGGATCCCGCCCCTTCGCTCCCGCCGCCTCCAGCGCCGCCGCGAACCGCTCGAAGCCGTCGCGCGCGAGCTCGACGAGCAGGGCGGGCTTGCCTGCGAAGTGGTGGGCGGGTGCCGCGTTCGAGACGCCGAGCCGGCGGGCGAGGTCCCGCAACGACAGCGCCGCGATCCCTTCGCGCTCCACGACGGCAGCCGCCTCGTCGAGGAGCGACTGGCGCAGATCGCCGTGGTGATACCGCCCCTCGGGCTTTCGCGTGCGACGGGCCATGCGAATCATCTTAGCCCAAACTTGACACCGATAACATGAGCCTGCATCTTGCCGGTGGCAAGTTCGCGAAGCATCCCGAGGTGCCACGATGTCCAGAGGCCTCGTCGTCTTCTTCACCCAGGGCGGCACCACCCGGATGATCGCGGAGGCGATCGCAAAGGGGCTGAGCGCGCGCGGCCATGACGTCGATCTCCACGATCTGACGGACGGCCCGCCGCCCGATCCAGCGAGGTACGACTTCCTCGGGATCGGCTGCCCGGCGCACTACTGTCGTCCCGCGATCGTCGTGAGCGATTACCTGGAGCGCCTGCCCGACCTCTCCGGGAAGCCCGTCTTCACGTTCGTGCTGCACGCCGCGTACCTCGGCGACGCAGGGAACCTCATCCGGCGCGCGCTCGAGCGGAACGGCGGGAAGGAGGTGGGATACGCTCGCTACCGAGGCGCGGGGCACTTCCTTGGATACCTGAAGCACGGGTACCTGCTCTCGCCGGCTCACCCGCGACCCGACGCGATCGCGCAGGCGGAGCGGTTCGGGGGCGAGATCGCCGCGCGCCTCGCGGGCCAGGCGCACGAGAAGGCGGCGCGCGATGCGCCAACCCCCTTCATCTATCGACTGGAGCGGTTCCTGACCCATCGCTTCTTCGTCCGGCATCTCTACAGCAGGCTCTTCAGCGCGGACCGAGAGGCGTGCAAGGCCTGCGGGCTGTGCATGAAGGCTTGCCCGACCCGGAACATCCGCGACGACGGCGCCGGGGGGCGCATCTGGGGTCGCGACTGCATCCTCTGCTTCGCCTGTGAGCGGAGCTGCCCGAAGGAGGCGATCCGCGCGCCGGTGACCTGGTTCCTCTTCTGGCCGTTCATGGTCTACAACACGCGGGCCGCGGCCGCCGATCCGGCGGTGGAGTGCGTGCGAGTTGCTCATGCGAATGGCCGCACGACCATCGTGGAAGTGAACGACGGCATGTACGGTGATCCGTCGCCGAGCTCGCTCGACGCGGTGACCGTCGCATTCGACGGGTCCCGCCGTCGAGTTTGGCGGCTCCGCCGGCATCCGGCGTGACTTGCGACCCCAACCGTCGAGATCACGGCCGCTTCGCGACGCGCCGTCCTGGCACGGTGCATGCCCCAGTGGTTCAGCGAGCGGGGCACTTCGCTCCGCGCAAACGCGAACGCAAGGCCTGAAGGGAGCACAACATGTCGAAGGCAATGTGGGGCATCGGGACGGCGCTGGCGCTGGCCATTTCGCCGGCGTGGGCCGGGGACGAGAAGTCGGACGAGCAGTCCGCCAGCGACGCGGGCGCCAGCAGCGGCGAGCGAGCGCGTGGGCCAGGGCGAGAGCGCCACCTTCAGCGTCGTCGACGCGAGTCACGACAGCGGCACGATGAAGGAGTCGACCGAGGTGAGGGCCTCCCAGGACGAGGCGAGGACCTCCGAGAACGAGCGGTGGCTTCGTGAGCGGGAGGGGTACCGGGACGGCGGGTACTAGCGGAAGCGATCTCCGGGAGGGACCCGGGAATGCTGCACGTCGACCTGCCCCGGAGGAGCGATCCTCCGGGGCGACCCGCGTCGCGTGCGACGGTCAGCGCGTCTTGTGGATGTCGAGCTTGCGCATGCGGCCGCGCAGGGTGCTCGGGTTGAGACCGAGCTTGCGGGCCGCGCCGTGATCGCCCTCGATCCGCCAGGACGTCCCGTCGAGCACGCGGCGGATGTGAGCCCGCTCGAGCTCGTCCAGCGTGTCGTTCCCCGCTGCCTCCGCGCGCGGCGGGCTCGCAGCGCCAGCGAACAGCTCCCGCGCGTCCAGCAGACCGCCGTGCGACACGATGAGCGCGCGCTCGACGAGGTTCTCCAGCTCCCGGATGTTGCCGGGCCAGTCGTACGCGAGGGCTCGTTCGACGAAGGTCGGGGAGAGTCCATCGACCGGACGGCCGAGCCTGCGCGCGATCCTCGGCACGAGGTGTTGCAGCAGCAGCGGGATGTCGTCGCGGCGCTCGCGCAGCGGCGGAACGACGATCGGGAAGACGTCGAGCCGGAAGTAGAGATCCGCCCGGAACCGGCCCGCGGCGACCTCGGCGTGCAGGTCACGGTTCGTCGCCGCGATGACGCGCACGTCGGCGCGCAGGCTGCGCGCTCCGCCGACCCGCTCGAACTCGCGGTCCTGCAGCACCCGCAGCAGCTTGGCCTGGGCCTCGACGGGCAGCTCGCCGACCTCGTCGAGAAACAGGGTCCCGCCGTCGGCGAGCTCGAAGCGACCGCGGCGCTGCTGGATCGCGCCGGTGAAGGCGCCCTTCTCGTGGCCGAAGAGCTCACTCTCGACCAGCTCGCGCGGCAGCGCGGCGCAGTTGAGCTTGATGAGCGGACGTTCGCGGCGCGCGCTCTTCTCGTGAAGCGCGCGCGCCACGAGCTCCTTGCCGGTGCCCGTCTCGCCCTGGATCAGCACGGTGCTGTCCGTCGGGGCGACCTGCGCGATCCGTTCACGGACGCGCTGCATGGCGGGCGACTCGCCGATCAGTCCACCGCGGTCGGAGCGAGACTGCTCGACCAGCAGGTGGATGGTCGCCTTCGACCTGCGATGGGCCTCGATCTCGCGCCGCAACGCGACGTGGGTGCCGACGCGTGCGAGCAGCTCCTCGCTCTCGAAGGGCTTCGTGACGTAGTCCACCGCGCCTTCACGGAACGCGCGGACCTTCTCGAAGGTCTCCGTGCGCGCGGTGAGGACGATGACCGGGATCGCGCGCGTCGCCTCGTTGGCCTTGAGCCGGCGGCACGCCTCGTACCCGTCGATGCCTCGCATCCCCAGGTCGAGCAGGATCAGGTCCGGCTGCGCCTGCACGGCCAGCCCGACGGCCTCTTCGCCGCTGGCGGCACGAAGGGTGCGATGACCCGCCGCGCCGAGCTCCTGCTCGAGCAGGTCGAGCTGGAAGGGCTCGTCATCGACGATCAACACCGTCGCGGCGTCAGCGGCCAAGGTGCCTCGCGATCTTCTCGAACAGGAGGGTCTCGTCGATCGGCTTCGTCAGGAAGTCGTCGCAGCCGCTCGCCCGGGCGCGCTCCTCGTCGCCGCGCATGGCGTGGGCGGAGAGCACGATCACCGGAATGTGCGCCAGCGTCGCGTCCGCCTTCAGCCGGCGGGTCGCCTCCCAGCCGGACATGCGCGGCAGGGACAGATCCATCAGGATGAGGTCGGGCCTCGTCTCGGCGGCTCGCTCGAGCGCCGCCACGCCGTCTTGCGCGAACACCAGCCGATGGTGCTCCTCGAGGAGCTGCGCGAGCAGGTCGCGATTCAGCTCGAGGTCCTCGACGATCAGGACGGTCTTCATGATCACGATGGTCGGCAGCGGAGCGGCAGGGTCAGCGTGAAGGTCGAGCCCGCGCCCAGCGTGCTCTCGGCGCGGATGTCGCCGCCCATCGCGCGGGCCAGACGGCGGGCGATGGCGAGCCCGAGCCCGGTGCCGCCGTGCTCGCCGGCGCTGCGGGAGTCGGCCTGCTCGAACTCCTCGAAGATCAACTCCAGCTTCTCGGCGGCGATCCCGGTGCCCGTGTCCAGGACGGCGAGCTCGAGCGAGCCGTTCGCCGAACGCGCGCGGAGCTGGATGCTCCCGCTCGAGGTGTGGTTCGCGGCGTTGCTCAGGAGGTTCATCACGATCTGCCGCAGCTTCTCCTCGTCGACGAGCATCGAGGGAAGGTCGCGATCGAACGCGGTGACCGGCGTCACGGTCTCCTTGATCAGGGGCTCGACCGTGCGCATGCACCGCTCCAGCACCGGCCCGAGCTGGACCTCGTCCGAGCGGAGCTCGATCCGCCCTGCCTCGACCTTGGCCAGGTCGAGGATCGCGTTGATGAGCGAGAGCAGGTGCTGTGCGCTCGCGAGGATCTTCTCGAGGTTCTCGTACTGCGTCGGCTCCAGCCGATCCTTCGAGCGGCGCATGACGATGCGGGTGAAGCCGATGATGGCGTTCAGCGGCGTGCGCAGCTCGTGCGACATGTTGGCGAGGAACGCGCTCTTGTGCTCGCTCGCGACCTCGAGCTGCCGGCTCTTGTCCTCGATCTCGCGGTACAGCCGCGCGTTCTGGATCGCCAGGGCGGATTGCGTCGCGAAGCTCCCCAGCAGGTCGACGACGCGCGGCTCGAACGCGCCAGGGCTCTTCCGGGTGACGACCAGCCCACCGAGCAACCGGTTCTCGCGCAGCAGCGGCACCGCCAGCATCGATCGATAGCCGAGCCGCAGGAGGAGCTCGCGGACGCGGCTCTGGTACATGTCGCCGTCCGTGATGTCGCTCACGGTCACCGGCTCGCCGGTGGTGGCCAGCCGCCCGATCACGCCTTCACCCTTCGCGAAGGGGGCGGCGCGGAGCGCCTCGACGAGCTCGTCCGGCAGCCGGTCCGTCGCCTGCAGGGAGAACGCCTCCCGTCCTTCCGCGTACTCGTAGATCGCGCCACCGTCCATGCTGGCGAGCTGGGTGGCGCGCGAGACGATCGTGCGCAAGACGGTCTCCAGGTCGAGCGTCGAGCTCACCGCCTGGCCCACCTCGCTCAACGCCCGCAGCTGCTCCACCGAGCGCGCGAGCTGCGTCGTCCGCGCCTCCAGCTCGTTGAACAGCCGCACGTTCTCGAGGGCGATGACCGCCTGATCGGCGAAGGTCTGCAACAGCGCGACCAGCGTGTCCGGAAAGGCCCCGGGGTCACGGCGGCCGACCACGATGGCGCCGATCGGCTTGCCGTCCCGGATGAGGGGAATGCCGACCACGCTGCGGAAGCCCCACTGCGCGGCATTCGTGAGCTCGTAGTCCGGGTCGGCGTCCGTGTCGTGAATGGTGACCACACGCCCGCGTCAGGACGGCACGGCTGGCTCCCAGGCCGGGACCAGGCGGCCGCGGGAAGAGTCGGCGGACGGCGGCCTCGCCTTCGAGGTGCGGCATCGCCAGCGCCGCCACATGGAGCAAGTGGCCGTCGAACGTGAAGATGTTCGCCGCGGTGGCGTCGCACAGCTTCAGCGCCGCCGCGGCGATCGTGTCGAACGGGACTTCGGTCGGTGACCGGGAGATCGCGCGGAGGATCTCGCTCGTGGCCGTCTGCTGCTCGACCGCCTCGGTCAGCTCCCGGTTGCGCGCTGCCAGCTGCTCGCGCGCGTCCGCGAGCGCGCGCGTGCATGCGACCAGCTCTTCGTCCGCCATCGGAGCACCGCCCCGTGCTCTTCGTACGTGGTGCGACGGAGATGGTGGCGAGGCGGGGTCCTGTGCAAGTGCCGGCTGGAGCGCGGGTCGCGGGGCGAACGGGAGTGCCGAGCAGCGAGTCGTCCGGTCGTTCGGCCGGCGCGAGACCGCGGCCCCGCGATGGCTCCGTCCCTCGGGGGCGCCGGCCATCGCCAGCGCGGAGAGCGGGGCGGTACACCGCGAGCAAAGCGAGCTAGGCCGGGTGCGGCGAGAAGTGGTCGAGCACGATCCACCAGCGCCCGTCCTCGTTCACGAGCGTGAAGGTGTCGCGGCCACCGAGCTCCACGGATGCGCCCGTCCATCTCGAAGGCGATCTCGAACTCGTAGCTGACCACCGCGACGGTTCCGCCACAGTGGAGCTGCACCTTCGGCTCGAGCTCCACCCAGCGCGACACGTGCGCGGCCTCGGCGAAGCGCGCCCAGCTCGCGACGCACGCCTCGCGCCCGTCGATCCGGTGCCGGTCGGTCGCGGTCACCGCGATCATGTCGCGATGGAAGAACTCGCGCAGCCGCGCGGGAGCTCGCTCGACCGTCCAGGCCCGGTTCATCTCCTGGATCGACCGCCACACGTCTGCTCGGAGCATCGACTCGTCCACGGGTCCTCCCTCTCGCCGACCGGAGCGTCGGCTGCAGTGCTTCCGTTCGTTGTGCGTAGCGCGGCGCCGTCAGCTCCGGACCGGTCCCGGGGGCGCGAGGAGGCGTTCGGCCTCCGCCGTTCGCAGGAGCGCGCTGACGACCTCGACGACGTCTCTCGCCGGGCGCGGCGTGTCGGCGCGGTAGATCGCGTCGAGCGACGTCCCGAACCACGCGTCGAGCTCGCGGGCGCGCCGGGGCGCGACCTGCTCGACCGCGGCCTGGTGACGGGTCACGAAGCGGAGCGAGCCCGGATCGACGAGCCCGGCGCGGATGAAGCCCTGCGTCTTCCGCACGCAGCGGCAGCGGTTCCGGGGATCGGCGAGGCCGCAGTGGCCGCCGAGGAACGCTCGGAGCTGCTCGCGAGCGCGCGCGAGGCGCTGGCGGAAGTTGTCGCGGGTCGTCCCGAGGACCTCCGCGCCGATCGCATCCGAGAGCTCGAGCACCTCTCCGAGCACGAAGACGATCCGCTGATCGCGGTCGAGGCACAGGAGGACGCCGAGCGTGCACCCCACCTTCACCTCGTGGGCGAGGGTCGCGTCCTCGGGGCTCACCGCCGCGTCGTCGGCGAGGTCCTCGAGCGGGATCGCGGCGAGCGCGCGGCCGTAGCAGTCGAACCCGCCGATCGTCTCCTCGGCGCGGCTGCGCTTCGCGGAGATCAGGTGGTTCGCGGCGATCCGGTACGCCCAGGTTCCAAAGGCGGACTCGCCCCGGAAGGACGAGAGCCGCGTCGCGATCTTGAGGAGGATCTCCTGGGTGGCGTCCTCCGCGTCGCGCGGCTCCCAGAGCATGCGGATCGCGAGGCCGTACAGGGCGCCCTCGTGCCGGCGAAGGAGCCGCTCGAGCGCCTCGGGCGAGCCGCCGACGGCCGCCTGGACCAGCTCTCCGTCGGTGGGGTCTCTTGGGGGCATGCCAGGGTTCCGCGAGCGGGTTCTCGGCCTCTGGATCTTGGACGCTCGCCCGCGGGTGAGTGTGACAGTTCACGCGAAGATCATCGGTCGGCGACGTTCCGCGACGGGCGGCCCGCGGAATCATCGTCGCGCTCGCCCCCCCTCTCCCCGCCCTCTCCCCCCGCGGTGCGCGGGGCGAGGGAGAGTAGGCGCGAAGACGTCGGGCCTCACGGCGGACCGCGAGGGGCGCAACGGAGGTCCGCGCTACTTCTTCCGCGGCAGCTGCCCCGCGGCGAGCCGCTTCGCCTCGTCGCGCTCCTCGCCGGACGCGCCCGTCTTCACCGCCTGCGCGGCGAGCTTGCGTGACGCGGGAGCGTCGCCCGAGGCGAGGGCGGCGCGCGAGGCGGCGAGCAGGACCGCAGGGTCCTTCGGCGCGAGCGACACGGCGCGGTCCGCGGCGCGACGCGCCTCCTTCGGCTGTCCCTCCGCGAGCCAGGCGCCGGAGAGCACCCGCAGCGCGGCCGAGTCCTTCGGCGCGGCGAGCAGGACGAAGTCGAGGTCGGCGCGCGCGGCGGCGGCCTGCCCGGCGGCGAGCCGCGCTTCGCCGAGCGCCCGGCGCGCGGCGAGGTCCGTCGGATCGAGCTTCGCCGCCTGCTCGAGCGGCACGAGCGCGTCGCGCGCACGCCCCGAGGCGAGCAGGAGCCGCCCGAGCGCGGCGGGGGCCTCCGGCGCCGTCGGCTCGCGCTCCGCCCCGGACCGATAGGCGGCCTCGGCGTCGCCGCGCCGGCCGAGCGCCTCGAGCGCGCGGCCGAGGGCGAGGTGTGCGAGCGGCGGCGGCGGCCTCGCCTGCACGAGCTTCTCGACGAGCGGCAGCGCCCGGTCGGCCTTCCCGCTCGCGACGTCCACCAGGGCGAACCAGACGGCGGCCTCCGCCGGCAGCTTCCCGTCGCGGCCGGTCTTCTCGAGCTCCGCGCGCGCCTCGACGTACTGGCCGAGGCGGTAGCGCGCGATCGCGCGCTGGATGTGGACGCCGCGGCCGTCGAAGCCGTCCGTCGTCGCGAGCGCCTCGACCGGGCGGCCCCGGCCGATCCGGGCGCGGGCGAGCCGCACGCGGTGGTCGGGGTCGCGCGGCTCGCGGGCGACCGCGCGCGCCGCGGCGGCCTCGGCCTGGTTCCAGGAGCGCGCCTGGAGATACAGATCGGCGAGCGCGGCGGCGAGCCGCGCGGACTCGCCCTGGGCCTCGGCTGCGCGGGCGAGCCGGGCGGCGGCCGGACCGGGCTCGCCGAGCGCGCCGACGACGCGCGCGCGGGCGATCTCGAAGCGGAGCCGCGCGTCGTGCGGGGGTGCGCTCCCCGCGTCCGCGTCGATCGCGTCGAGCTCCTTGCGCGAGACGTCGAGCTCCCGGCCGAGCGCGAGCCGCGCCTCGGCGGCGACAATCGCGGAGCGCGGGTGCGTCGGGTGCGCGGCGAGGGCGGCGGTGGAGTACGCGAGCGCGCCCTCCGCGTCGCCGGCGGCGAGCGCCGCGTCACCGAGGTCCGCGAGCGCGCGCAGGAGGGGCGGCGCCGAGCGGGCCGCGAGCTCGAGCCGCCCGCGCCCCGCCTCGTGCTCGCCCCTCGCGAGGAGGATGCGGCCCGCGAGCGCCTGCAGGAGCGGCCCCTGCGACGGGCGCGGCGCGAGCACCGCCGCCTCCGCGGTGGCGCGCTGCGCGGGGGTCTCGGCGAGGAGCCAGTCGGCGACGAGCGCCCCCTCACCGGTCGCGCCGCCGTCGAGGAGCGCGCGCGCCGCCGTGCGCGCGGCGGGGTCGCCGTGCTCGACCGCGAGCACCGCCGCCACCGCCGCATCGAGCGAGGCGATCTCCGGGTCGCCCGAGCGGCCGCGCGCGTCGGAGAGGAGCCGGTGCGCCTCGCGGAGCGACCCGAGCGTGTCGCGCGCGAGCCCGGCCCGGCCGCGCGCCGCCGCGCCCGCCGCCTGGATCGCGGCGTTCCGGGAGGAGACGAACAGGTACACGCCCGCCGCGGCCCCGAGCGCGAGCGCGACGGTGCCGCCGAGGACGAGCCGCCGGTTCCGGTGGACGAACGATGGCGGCGGCTCGGGGACGGCGAGCAGCTTCTCGCGCACCTCGCGCTCGTACTGGGCCGCGGCGCGCTCCGCTGCGGCGGGATCCTGGGGCGCGGCCGCGGCCCGGGTCGCACGAAGCGGCAGGTCGACCGCCGGGATGTTGAGGCGCGACGCGAGGGATGGGCCGACCACGTCGCGCGTCGTCTCGCCGGGCATGAGGTTGAGGACCGAGCTTGGGCGGGCGCCGCCCGCCTCCGGCGACGGCGCCTTGGGCGGGAGCGGCGGCGGCGCGGCGGCCGGGGCAAGGACCGGGGGTTCCGCGGTCGGCGCATCGGCTGCCTGAGCCGGTGGCGCGGACGGCGCGGCGAAGCCGGGCAGGGTGCTGTCGAGCGGTTCGGACCCCGCGGACCCCGAGCCGGTCGGGGCGGCCGCGCGGGCCGCAGGCCGGGCCGCGGCGACGCCGCGGCGAGCGGGCGCGATCGGCCGGTACGGCACCGTCCGCTCGCCGTCCAGCTCGTCTTCGACCGCGAGCTTCGCCTGCGCGGACGCGGCCGGGGCGGGCTCGGGCGCGGGCTCGCCCCGGGCGCGGCGCTTCGCGTCCTCGAGCCAGCCGCGCACGCGCGCGTCGGCGGGCTGCAGCTCCGCGGCGCGCGCGAGCACCGGGAGGGCCTCCCGGAAGAACCCCTTCGCGATGAGCGCCTCGCCGACGTGGTTGTAGGCGTACGGGCTCGCCGGCTCGAGCGCGATCGCGATCTCGAACTGGTCCATCGCGCCCTTCGCGTCCCCGGCGTCGAGCAGGGCGCGCCCCCAGATGACGCGCCCGAGGATCGAGCCGGGATGGAACTCGAGGCCGCGGAGGCAGACCTCGATGGCGCGCGCGTGCTCGCCGCGATCGACGAGGGCCTTCGCGAGCTCGACGAAGATGCGCGAGCGCGGGTCTGCGGCGAGGATCTGCTCGTATTTCTCTACGATCGAGGGGGCCATCGGGGGGCCGTGAAGCGTATCACGCAAGCTCGGGCCGCCGGTCGCGGGGTGGCAAGCCGCTGCGTGGGGATGTCGGCGCGTGTGGGGCCGCCGCGGTGTCGCCGGCGCGCCCTCGGCGGGAACGCGGACGCGAAAAAGGAAACGGCGGAGCCCTTGGGGCCCCGCCGTCCGGGCTGCTCGAGTCTTCTCGCGTGGAGGGAAGGCCTAGAACGGGATGTCGTCGGGGCCACCGCCCGCGCCGCCCGCGCCTCCGCCGCCACCACCGCCACCACCACCGCCGAAGTCGCCGCCGCTCTCCTCGAACCCGCCGGGCGCCTCGTCCGGGCCGGGGCCACTGCCGCCGCCGCGTCCGCCACCACCGGCGCCGCCGGGGCCAGGCCTGCGCCACCTGCGCCACCGCGGCCGCCGAGGAAGCGGACGGTGTCGGCGACGACCTTCACCTTCGACCGCTCCTGGCCGCTCTGCTTATCCTGCCACTTGTCGGTCTTGAGCCGGCCCTCGACGTAGACCTGGCGGCCCTTCGCGAGGTACTCGCCGCACTGCTCCGCCTGCTTCCCCCAGACCTCGACGTCGTGCCACTCCGTCTCTTCCTTGCGCTGCCCGGACTGCTTGTCCGTCCAGGAGCGGGAGGTGGCGATGCGGAGGTTGGCGACTCCCTGGCCGCCGGAGGTGTAGCGGACCTCGGGGTCCTTCCCGAGGTTCCCGACGAGGATGACCTTGTTCACCATGGCGCGTCTCCCGTGGCCTGCGGTCTCCCGCAGGCTTCTTACGTAAGCCCTCGCGGGCGTCCGTGCGCGGCGTGGATTCGCCGCGAGGGAGCCGAACCTAGCAATGACGTCTGACAGCGGGCAGGCGCGCGCGTGACCCCGCGCCGCCCGCCCGCCGGGACCCCACTTCTACTCCGCGAGGCAGGTGCAGCCGCTGACGAGCCCGGTGCAGAACCCCGCGTAATCGGGGAGCCAGCACGTCCCGGAGCAGCAGGGCTGCGCGTCGTTGCAGGAGCCCCCCAAGGGCGCGCACGTCTGCGACGACCCGCAGGTGCCGCTCGTCGTCCCGGGCACGAGGTTGCATACAGACCCCGAGCAGCACTCGTCGACCGTGCACGTCCCGCCGTCCGGCACGCAGGATGCGACGCAGGTGGAGGTCTCGGTGTCGCAGTTCCCCGAGCAGCACTGGCCGCCCGCCGAGCAGGTCGTGCTGTTCGGGGCGCACGAGACGCACTCGAGGCCCGTGCCCGTGTCGCGGCAGAGCTCGCTGCAGCAGGTCGCGTCCGTGGCGCACGTCCCGCCCGTCGCGGTGCAGGAGGTCGTCTGCTCGCCGCAGCTGAACCCCGTGCTGCTCCCCGCGTCGTCGATGCAGGTGTTCGGCGCGCAGCAGGAGAGGTCGTCCCCGCCGCTGCACTGGCCGCCCGTCGCCGTGCAGGTCGAGACGGCGGCGGTGCAGTGGAGGACGCCGGTCGCGTCGGGGACACAGGGCGCCCCGTTGCAGCACTGATCGCGGAACTGGCAGACGTTCACCGTTCCGGTGCCGGGTGCGATGCAGCAGGCGGGGTCGTTCGCGTCGTAGCCGGTGGGGCACGCGCCGCAGTTGTCGTTCGGGCAGCCACCGAAGCAGCGCCGGATGCCGTTCGAGTCGACCTTGCAGACGTCCTTCTTCCCGTCGCAGCAGTTCCAGGACGAGCTGTCGCCGCAAGTGTTCCCGGGCGGATTGCAGGCGGTGCCGCCGTTGCAGCGGAAGTCGTCCGTCCCGCTCGTGTCGTGCCGCGGCGCGGTGGGGTCCTTCCCGATCGTGTCGCAGAAGATGTCGTACCCGCCGGAGCGCATCGCGTCGGGCGAGCCGCCGCAGCAGGCTTGCGTCTTGTCGCAGTAGTCACCGGTCATCCGGCAACCCGCCGCCGGCTGACAGGCCTTCGCGCCCGCGCCGAGGTCGAGGCACAGCCGCGTGCAGCAGTTCGAGTCGTTCGCGCAGGGGTTCCCGTCCTGCGTGCACGCGCCAGGCATCTGCTTGCAGCGGCCGGGGCTCGACAGGCTCGTATCGCAGACGCCCGAGCAGCAGTCCGCGTTCGCGAAGCAGACGTCGTAGTACGCGTGGCAGGTGAACGCCGGGAAGCAGGTGCCGGACAGCGGCGTCGCGGTCGCACCCTTGCAGTTCTTCGAGCAGCAGTCGCCCGCGAGCGTGCACGAGTCCCCGAGCGTCTTGCACCCGTTCCCGCCCGGCAGGGCCGCGCACGCGGTGGCGGTGCCGACGCCGGTGGGATCGCACTCCCCGGTGCAGCACGACGACCCGTCCGCGCACGCGGTGCCCGTCTTCAGACACGGGTCGCTGCCGCAGTGTCCGGCGTCGCAGGAGAGCGAGCAGCACTCCCCGGGGGACGTGCAGGAAGCGTCCCCGGGCTTGCAGAAGGTGGCGGTGGCGCAGGTACCCGTCGCTCCGCTGCACAGCGTCGAGCAGCACTCAGCGCCGGTGGTGCAGCTCGCGCCGCTCGGCCCGCACGTCGTCGCCGGCGACGCGCACGTGTGCGAGGTCGCGTCACACAGGCCCGAGCAGCAGTCGCTCGCGGCCGTGCACGCGGCGGTGAGGCCCGCGCACTCGTTCGCGGGCATCGTGCACACGCCGTTCGCGCACGCGTTCGTGCAGCAGCTCGCGCTCGTGAGGCAGCTCCCGACGCCGGCGGCGTTGCAGGTCGCCGTCGCGACGCACGCGTTGGCCGCGCAGCCGAGGCTCTCGCCCGCGCAGCAGTCCGTCGGCAGCGAGCACGACTCTGTGATGTGCGAGCACGCGGGGACCTGGCACGTCCTCGGGCTGCCCGCCGTCGGGCAGACGAGGCCCGCGCAGCAGTCGCCGTCCGCCGCGCAGTACGCGGTCGCGACGCCGCAGGCGGCCGCGGCGGTGCACAGGCCGCTCGTGCAGCTGTCGCTCGAGGCGCAGCACGGCTTCGTCGGGCTGCACGTCTCGTTCGTCCCGCCGCAGAGCGCCGGCGCGACGCAGGTGCCGCCCGTGCACGAGTCGGCCCCGCTGCAGCACGGGTGCGTCCCGTCGCACGTCGTCGCGCCGGTCGCGATGCAGGCCACGGGCGCGGTGCAGACGTTGCCCGTGCAGCTGTCCGCGCCGTTGCAGCAGAGATCGGTCGCGCAGGACGCGCCGGTCCCCGCACACGAGGCGGGCGCGGTGCAGATCTTCGACCCCGTCGGACACGTGTCCGCGCCGTTGCAGCAGGCGGCGGTGGCGCACGAGGAGCCCGTGCCCGCGCAGACCGCAGGCGCCGTGCAGACGTTCGCGGTGCACGTGTCGCCGGCGCTGCAGCACGAGGTGCCACCCGCGCAGGAGGACCCGGTGCCCGCGCACGTCGGGGCGGTGCAGACGTTGCCCGTGCACGAATCGGCGCTGTCGCAGCAGGCCACGCTGGCGCACGAGGCGCCCGTCGTGGCGCAGGTCGGGGCGGCGGTGCAGATGCCGGCGGTGCACGAGTCGGTGCCGGTGCAGCAGGCGAGCGACGCGCACGAGGTGCCGGTCGCGGCGCAGGTCGGGCCCGGCGGCGGGCCTTCCTTCGGCTTGCTGCAGCCGGCGAGCGTGAGCGCGACGAGCGCGGCGACTGCAAGTGACGTGAACGCGGGACGTGCGCTGCGGATCATGCGGTGTTCCTCCACGGATCTGCCCGGAACCGGGACCCAGAGAACCACCAGGCGAGCGCAAAGTCGATGTTCCGGCGTGGGGATTTCTCCCACACGCAGCGCAGCGGCCGCACCGGTGCGACGGCGCCGCGTGCGTGGTGGTCTAATCGCTCGGTGAACGTCGCCCGCGCCCTCGCCGCTGCCGTGCTCGTGATCGCTGCGTCTCGCGCGGCCGCGGAGGCGCCCCGGCTCTCGCTCGGCGCGGGCTACGGCTTCATCTCGCACGCGCGCGAGCGAGGGGAACGCACCGACGGCGGCGTCGCGCTCGAGCTGCGGGTCGAGCAGCGCGTCACGCCGCGCCTCGGCTTCGGCGTCGGGCTGACGTGGGGGCTCACCGACTGGTCCCGCGCGCGCGAGTGGATCGACGCCGGCAACCGCGCCGGCCGCTGGACCAGCGATCGGTTCGCGGACGTCGAGGCGTGGGCGATGAAGGAGGATGCGCGCGAGGGCACGCGCGGGCTGCGGCTCGTCGGCGCGATGGTCGCGGACCTGTTCCTCCTCATGACCTACGGCGCGGTGCCGTTCTGCTACGCCGGGAGCCTCGGCGGCGCGACGAGCCACCTGCAGGCCGACGCGACGGCGGTGCTGCACCTCACCGGCGCCGCGAACGACGCGTGGGTCGAGGCGGGGCTCGGCGCCGCCGCGCTGCCCTACCGGATCGTGGACTGGCGCAGGGCGAGCGGGCCGGTGGTGGGCGTCGGGATGCAGGTGGATGGGCGCGTGCGCATCTCCGGCCGGCTCCTCTGGTCCCCGCCAGGGATGAACGACGCGCCCTTCGGCGGGACGGTCGTGACCGGCGCGCTGACGATCGGCTACGGGGAGTGACCAGGGCGCGCCCGGACTCCGGGTTGCGCCGGCGCGCCGGGGCGGCTATCATTCGTTCCGTGGCACGCTCCTATCGCTGCTGGCGTCGATTTCGCTGCCCCCGGCTTCTGCCCGGGTCGAGCGGCGCCGCGCCTCGCGTGATGCGGTAGCCACTTCGATCCAAGACCAAACGGTCGGGCAGGCGCCGGGGGGGAATCCTCCTGCAGCGCTCCGTTTCCTTTTTCGCGCGCACCGCCCCGGACCCGGGGCCCGAAGACGACCGAGGTTCCACCGTGCCGCACGCCATCCTCTCCCCCGACGCCCTCGACCGCGCCCTCGCGCTGAGGGATCTCACCGACCCCGCCCAGGGGCCGCACGCCATGCAGCTGCTCGTCGACGGGGCGGTGAACGCGCTCGCCGGCGCCTGGGGCTGCCCGGTCACGCTCGAGCGGGCGCAGCCGATCGTCCGGGTCGCCGACAACTACGATCGCCTGCTCTACCCGCCCGGCGGCGCCGCGCGCGACGCGCGCTACACGCGCTACGTCGGCCACGACACCCTGCTGCGCACCCAGACCTCCGCGATGATCCCGCCGCTCCTCGACCGGCTCGCGGCGGCGCCGCCCGACGACGTCCTGCTCGCCTGCCCGGGGCTCGTCTGGCGGCGCGACCGCATCGACCGGCTCCACGTGGGCGAGCCGCACCAGCTCGATCTCTGGCGCCTCCGGCGCGGCGCGCCGCTCGAGAGCGCCGAGCTCGAGGAGATGATCCGGCTCGTCGTCGCCGCGGTCGCGCCGGGGCGGGCGGTCCGGCTCGAGCGGACCGTCCATCCGTACACCGCGGGTGGCCTCGAGGTGCACGTGCAGGGCGACGGCGAGTGGGTCGAGATCGCCGAGTGCGGCGTCGCCCACCCGCTGCTCCTGCGCGGCTCCGGGCTGCCGGGCGACGTCTCCGGCCTCGCGATGGGGCTCGGGCTCGATCGGCTCCTCATGCTCGCGAAGGGAATCGACGACATCCGGCTCATCCGCTCCGAGGACCCGCGGGTCGCGTCGCAGCTGCAGGACCTCGCGCCGTACCGCCCGGTGTCGAACCACCCGCCGGTGCGCCGCGATCTGTCGGTCGCCGTCGGCGAGTGGTGCGTCGCGGAGGAGCTCGGCGACCGGGTCCGCGAGGCGCTCGGCGCGCGGGCGGACGACGTCGAGTCGGTGGAGGTGCTCTCGCGAGACGTGGGCCGCCGCGCTCCCGAGCGCGGCGCGCGAGCGGCTCGGGATGCGGCCCGACCAGAAGAACCTGGTGGTGCGGATCACCCTGCGCGCGGTGGGCCGGACCCTGACCGACCCCGAGGCGAACCGGCTGCGCGACGCGGTCTACGCCGCGATCCACGAGGGGACGCGCTCGGAGTGGGCCTGCGGCGCCCCGCCGGTCGCGCGGGCGGGGTGAGCGCGTCCGCGCGCCAGACGTGGTCGCGGACGTCGACGTGGACGTGGTCGTGGACGTCGAGCTTGGTCGTCGACGTGGACCTCGACCTCGACTTCGACGCTCGACGTTCGACCTCGACGTCGACCGTTCACCCCGGTCCCGTCGACCCCGCCGCTACAGCTTCCCCGCCACCGCCTCGAGCGCCTTCTCGATCGAGTCCGGCGCGCAGCGGATCCGCATGAAGCTGTGGTCGCCCATCATCGACAGGTCCGGGAAGTTCATCGCGATCCGGAACTTCGCGTGGAGCGCGTACACCTCGCCCTTCGACACGAGCAGGTCGTAGGGGAGGTGGCCGGTCGAGCGCAGCGGCTTGAAGTCGACCTCCTTCATGACGTTCGCGTCCGCCCCGCAGCCGTTCGAGAGCGCGACCCCGAACACCGTCTCGTCGGCCGAGACCGCGATCCGGTAGACGAGCCGCGTTCCGCCGCGCCCGGCGGCGAGCCCGGCCTCCACCGCCGCGAGCGCCTCCGCCTGCGAGGCGTACGCCGCGAGCTTCCACGCGTCGTCGAAGTACGGCATCCCCATCATGTAATGGAAGCGCTTCAGATCGTTGGCGCGCTTGCCGTCGGCGGGCCCGAACTCCTCCACCGCGCCGAGCGCCTTCCCGAGCTTCGCCGCGACCGGGGCGAGGTCGGCCTTCAGCCGGTACGCGGCCGCCATGTAGACCGGGTTCGTGTACGCGAGCTGGGTCTCGTCCCCGATCCGGGTCACCGTCACGCGCTGTGCGGCCGCGTAGCCGCCGAAGCGCGACTGGGCCGCGGCGGCCTTCAGCTCGTCGCTCGTCACCGCGAGGACGAGGGCGCCCGGGTACGGCGCGTAGCTCCCCGCGATCGAGAATCCGGCCGCCGCGAGCTTCGCCTCGGCCTCCGCCACCGTGCGCTCGAGCGGGGCCGCGCCGCGGCTCGCGAGCACGAACGGCTTCATCCGTGCGTCCTCCGCGCGCGCCGCGACGGTGGCCGCGGCGAGTGCCGCGCACAGCAGGAATTTCGTCGTGCCCATGGAGTCCCCTCGCGAAGGTGGCGCCGGGCGCCCCTTCATCTAGCGATCTAGCGAGAAGGCTAGCCCGTCGCGGGCCGGCGGGGGGCGGGGCAAAAGGCCGCGGAGGCGGCGCTACCCGCCACCCGCGCGGGCGGGGAGCGTCCCGGACGCGGGCACGAGCGAGGGCACCGCACGGGCGGCGGCGCTCGCGCCGATCGCCTCGTTGAGCCGGGGCTGCAGCGCGCGGGCGCGGGCGCCCTGCTCGTCGTTGCGTCCCGCGACCTCGCGCAGCGCCGCGAGGAACGGGTGCTCGCGCTCGCCGGAGCGCTCGAGCCCCGCGCCGAGCGCGCCGATGGCCGCCTCCTGCGCGAGGGGCGACGCCGCCCCGATGGCGTTCACGAGCTCCTCGGGCGCCACCGCGGCGACGTCCGCGACCACCTCCGCGAACGAGCGGGCGAGCGCGCCGTCGAGGGCGGTGGCGGGCGCGAGCTCGACGAGCCGCGCGAGGGCGTCCGAGTGCGAGTCCGCGGCGAGGTCTCCGAGCGACGGCAGCACCGGCGCCGCGGCATCGGGGGCCCCGGCGCCGGCGGCGGTCCACAGGCGCGCGAGCGCTCGCGGATCCTGCGGCAGCGCCTCGACGAAGGTGCGGCGCGAGGTCTCGCCGTCGGGATCGGAGAGGTAGACGCACTCCGCGATCGCGAGCCTGAGCGCGGGGTCCTTCTCGGAGCGGAGCGCGGTGCGCAGGAAGGGGAGGTTCCGCGGATTGCCGGCGCGCCCGAGCGCGTAGTAGGTCTTCACCGGCCCGGCGAGGTCGTCCGCCGACGCGCCCGCCGGGGCCGCGCCGCCACCCTTCGCGACCGCGAGCGCCTCCCCGAGGGCGCCGGGACGACCGCCGCTCGCCGCGAGCGCGGTGCCGATCGCGTCCACCGCGCGGACCGCGCCCGAGGCTCGGCCCGGGATGTCGTTCACGAGGATCGAGAAGGCGAGCGTCCGGTGCGCGGCGCTCTCGACGTAGCCGGACAGGGCCGTCACGCCCTCGAGCGTCCCGGTCTTCGCGCGGAGGCGCCCCTCGGCCTCCGTCCCCTCCATGCGCCAGCGGGTCGTCCCGTCGCGGCCGGCCACCGGCAGGGACACGAGGTACTCGGCGTGCAGCTGGAACCGCGACCACATCGCGCGGAGCAGGGTCACGAGCTGCCGCGCGCTGAAGCGGTTCGTGTCGTTCAGGCCCGAGCCGTTCTTCATGACGTAGGCGCCGCGCGGGATCCCGGCCTCGACGAGGAACTCCTCGACCGCCTCGACCCCCTTCGCCCACGTGCCCGGGACGCCCTTCGCCTGTGCGCCCATCGTCCTGAGGAGCTGCTCGGCCACGAAGTTGTTCGAGGTCTTGTTGAGCCGCCGCACGATCTCGCCGAGCGACTCGGACTCCGCGACGTGGACGAGCCGCGCCCCCTCCGGGAGCGGGCCCGTGCGGACGCGGCCGCTCACCTTCACGCCCCGCAGCTCGAGGAGGCGCCGGAGCGTGTGGCCGAGGTAGAGCCCGGGCTCGTCGATCCGGCGCCACACCACCTGGACGCGGCTCCCGAGCGGGATCCGGCCGTCCACGACGATCCGCTGCCGCGCGCCCGCCCGGACCGACGAGACCGTGAGGCGGCGGCGCGCGCCGGCCGCGACGGTCGCCGCGCGCACCTCGACGTCGAACAGGTCGCTCGCCGGCTCGAGCTCGACGCGCGGCTTCGCGCCGCGGCGCTCGCCCGGCGCGACGTGCACCGCGATGGTGTTCCAGTTGAGCGAGGCGGCGCCGCTCGGCGCGAGGTAGCTCTTGTCGCCGGTCTCCTGGTCGAACCCCGGTCCGTGCCGCTCGCCGTCGAAGTAGGACTCGTCCACCACCACGTCGCCGATGCGCTTCAGCCCGAGGTGGGCGAGGTCGCCCGCGATGCCCCAGAGCCGCTCGGTGACGAGCGACGGGTCGCCCTTGCCGCGCACGTGGAGCGCGCGCGGGCTCGAAGACCCGGCCGAGCCGGCGTCCACGTAGAACTCGGTGTCGAACCGGAACTCGGGGCCGAGCCGCGAGAGCGCCGCGGCGGTGGTGACGAGCTTCACGTTCGACGCCGGGTTGAGGAGCACGTCCCCGTCGCGCGCGAAGAGCACCTGGCCGCTCTCGACGTCGGCGACGACCACGCCCGCGCGCGCGCTCGCGAGCGGCCCCGAGGCGAACATCGCGCGGAGCGCGGCGTCGAGCTCCCGGGTGGCCGCCTCGGGGAGGCGCCCCGACTCGGCGCCGACCCCCCTGCCGGGCGCAGCTGCGAGGAGGACGGCTGCGAGCAGCGGGAGCGCGCGGCGACAGAGGAGCGTGGTCACGAGAAGCTTCCTTTACCGGAAACCGGAGCGGCGGGCGCGAGCAGAGCGTCCGGGCCGCCCAGCGTTTCCAGAACCGGCGAGCGGGTGGCGTAAATTTCGTCCCCCATTGACGTGCGACCACTCGCCCGCTAGGGTGTGACGTTGTGAGACAGGTTCCCACAGGGCCTGCGACGGACGGCCGCACTCAGGAGGCGCTCGACCGGTTCGAGCGGTTCCTGCAGACGAAGGACCTCCGCCTCACCGAGGCCCGCGCCGCCATCGTGGAAGCCGCGCTCGCGCGGACGGGTCACTACCCGATCGACGAGCTCATCGCGGACCTCAAGACGCGGGGCATCCGCGGCTCGAAGGCGACGGTGTACCGCACGCTGCCGCTCCTCGCGGAGGCCGGCATCCTCCAGCCCGCGATCGTCGCGGGCGACGTGAGGAGCTACGAGACCACCTTCGGCCTGGAGCACCACGACCACCTCATCTGCGCCCACTGCGGCAAGGTGGTCGAGTTCGGGTTCGAGGCGTTCGAGATCCTGCAGCGCGAGGTCGCGGGCCGGTACGGCTTCCGGCTCGAGAACCACCACCACGAGCTGCTCGGCACCTGCCCCGAGTGCCTCGCCCGCGAGGGCGGGAACCCGGGCGGTCACTCCGGCGGCAACGCGCCGCCGGTCGGCGCGTAGCAGCTCCGGGCAGAGCGTCCGTCAGCCGCCGATCGCCGCCCGCACCGCCTCGCCGTGCGCGGTCCGCGCGAGCACGCGCGCGAGCAGCGCCGCGCGGGTCCGCGCCACCTCCCGCGCGCCGAGCCCGAGCGCGGCGCCGACGGCGAGGTCGAGCTCGCGCTGCGCGGCGCGGTCGAGCATCGCCCGCACGTCGGTCGTCACCTCGGCGCGGGCGAGCGCCGGCCGCAGGGACGCGAGCGTGCCGGCGATCCCCTCGAGCGCGCGCGGCGCGGGGAACGGCGCGGCCGCGAGCACGCGGCAGTCCACGTCGGCGATCGCCTGCGCGCCGGTGAGCTGCCGGGCGCCCTCGTCGATCGCGAGCCGCACCGGGGTCGAGGAGAGGACGAGCACGACCTGCCACGCCGGCGCGGCGCGCGGCGACACCACGTGCCACTTCTTGTCCTCCCAGAGCCCCGCCTCGTTCAGCACCGCGAACGCGCGGGCGCCGACCTTCGCCGGATAGAGCACCGGGGCGGGCCCGCGGCCCGGCGCGAGCCGCCACCAGGGCGAGCGGGCCGCGCAGGTCGGCCGCAGGTGGATCCCCGCCGCCTCCCCCGCCGCGAGGTAGCGGAGCGCCGCGGCGGACGGCGTCCCGGGGCGGAAGAGGACCCGGAGCGGCTCGGCGCGCTCGGGCGCACGGGCCTCCTTGAGCGAGGCGAGGAGCGGGACGACGTCTTCCGGCGCGAGCCGGACCTCGCCTGCGAGCGCCGAGCGGAACCGACCCGGCCCGGCGGGCCACAGCTGGAAGAAGGCGTTGCAGCCGGTCTTCGTGCCGAAGCGGACCTCGCACGCGTCTCCGACCCGGACCGCGCCGCGCGGCGGGCCCCGGGCGCCGCGGGCGAGGGTGACCCGCGCCGTCGAGGTCCCGCGCGCGAGCGCGGCGAGCTCCTCGTCCCCGAGCGCGGCGAGGGGGACGGCCGCCTCCGCCGCCGGTCGGTCGGCGCCGCCCTCCACCCAGACGGCGAGCAGCGTGTCGACCGAGGCCGCGAAGCTCCCCGACGCGCGCGAGCGCAGCCGCAGCGCGAACCCGCCTCGCGCCCGGGCGTCGGCGACGAGCGGCGCCGAGGAGCGCGACACGTCGAGCGCGCGCGGCCAGACGAGCGCCGCGACCGGGGCGCCGCGGAGCGCGACCTGCGCGAAGTGGGCGGAGAGGTCGGCCTGGCGCGACAGCCCGCTCGCGCGCGCCGCGCTCGCCTTCTCGGCGGCCGGGATGACCTCGTGCCGCAGGAAGGGCGGGTTCGCGACGAGGAGGTCGACCGTCGGCCAGCGCGCGGTGAGGCCGTCGGCGCACCGCACCGCGGCGGTCGCGCCGAGGAGCCGCAGGCGCGCGCGGGTCGCGCGGACGGCGAGCGGGGCGAGGTCGAGGCCGGCGAGCGAGAGCCGCGCGCCGACCGCCGCGGCGAGGACCTCGGCGGCGACGAGGAGAGCACCCGCGCCGCAGGCGGGATCGAGGACGCGCGCGCCGTCGAGGGCCGCGGCGAGGCCCGCGTCCCGCGCGCCCGCGAGGAGACGCCGGAGCGCCTCCGGCGCGGGCGGACCGCCCCGGCGCGCGGCGACGTGCGCGAGGCCGAAGGCGGCGAGGAGCCGCGCCTCGGCGGGAGGCGTGAAGACCGCGCCGCGCGCGCCGCCGAGGGCGCGGGCGCAGACCGCGTCGAGGAGGCCGCCGTCGAGCCGGTCGGGGGCGCGCTCCCGCTCGCTGCCGACGGAGAGCGCGGCGAGGGCGCGGGTGGGCTCTCCCCGGAGCCGGCGGATCGCCGCGTCGAGCTGCGCGGCCGGGGCGAGGTGCGCGAGCGCCTCGAGGGCGCGGCCGTTCGCGGGGGGCGCCATCAGGGCGAGAGCCTCGCGTCGAGGACCGGCGCGCCGCGGGCCTCCGGGGCGTCGAAGTGCCACCACTCCATCCGGTTCACCCGGAACCCCGCCTCCTCCATCGCGGCGCGGAGGAGGTCGCGGTGGCGCCGCGCAGCGGGGGAGACGCCCTCCGTCGCGTCGGCGCGCGCGCGCCGCTCGAAGGCGTCGAACGCGGTGGGCAGCTCGACCTCGGACCCGTCCGCGCCGGCGAGCCCCACGTCCACCGCGGCGCCCCGGTTGTGGTTCGAGCCCCGCGCGGGGTCGGCGACGAACCCCTTGCGCGGAAACAGGCGCCACATCTCGCGCTGGACGGCGAGCGGCCGGAAGCAGTCGTAGAGCCGGAGCCGCAGGCCGCGCTCGCGGAGCCGCGCCGCCGCCCGGGCGAGCCGGTCCCTCACCGCGGGCAGGAGCAGGCAGCGCGCGTCCGGCGGGTAGACGGCTCGCCCGAGGAAGTTCGAGCGCGTCGCGTAGCGCAGATCGACCACCGCGTCCGGCAGCGCGCGGGCCACGTCGACGAGCGGCGGGGCGGGCGCGACGGCGAGGAGCGCCGCCCAGACGAGCGAGATCACGCCGCCATTGTACAGCCCGCCCGGAAGATCACGCCCGGACGCCGGCGCGGCGCGGCGGCGCGAGCTGCGCGCGGCACCCGCCGGGCGCTCGGGACGAGGGCGAGCGCGAGCAGGAGCGCGCCGGCCGAGAGCTCCGCCGCGGCGATCCGCGAGTCGTCCGCCGCCCGTCCCGCGACGACGAGCCAGATCGCGGGGACCCCGTTCGCGAACCGTGCGCGCGGCCAGTCGAGCGCGGCGAGGCTCGCGATGCAGACGAGCAGGCCGACGGCGACGTCGTGCAGGATCGCGCCCGCCTCCGGATAGCCGAGGAGCAGCGGGGCGACGATGAGCCCCATTCCGACCGCAAAGCTCCCCCAGCGCGCCGGCATGCACCCGGAAAGTATGGGCAGCCCAGCCCCGGTCAAGGGCGCCCGGTCGTGGAGCCGCCTCCCGGGTGGGGCCCCGGCGCAGCCCCGGGCCCCCGCAAGGACGTCCGGCCGGAAAGTAGCGCTGTCGGACGCCCCCGATAGGATGCGGCAGCGTTGACGTGAGCGAGGAGGATGCGGCCATGCCCAGGCGCAGGCCGGAGCGAGCGCGCGCGGAATCGAAAATGACCTACACCGACGAACGGGTCGCCGCAGAGATGGGGCGCGTGCTGCTCGCGCTCTACCGCGCCGGCATGCAGGTCCGCCTGTGGCCGGACGCCATGAGCGGTCGCGCCAGCGCCCGGATCGTGGCAGGTCCGTCCGCGAAGCGCCGCCGCGCCGGAGCGCAATCGGCGACCGGCGCGGGCGAGTCGCCCCTCCAGGCGATCTACGCGGCGGTGGAGCGGCTCAACGAGCGCGCCGGGGCGATCGTCGTGCCGCTGGACTGAGAGGGCTGTCCAGAACTCCCCTCCCGTCGCCAGAGCGAGCGATCCGCTGCGCATCGCTGCGTTGCTCCTCCCTTACATACCCTACGGGTATGCTCGGTCGTCGCGCCTTGCGCTGCTTGCGTCTCGCTCGCCCGGCTCGGTCCGGGGAATTCTGAACAACCCTGTGAGAGCCTGAGCGCGCGGGGCTACGGGAAGAGAACGTCCAGCTTCCGCTCGATGTCGTCCTGCACCTTCTTGCGCATCGAGCCGGGGACGAGCATCGGGAACTTGAGGTCGACGGTGACCTCGCCTTCCTTCACGAGGTAGGCCCCGGAGATCCCCATCTTCGAGACCTTGCCCGTCCGGGCGCCCCCGTCCTTCACGTAGTCGAGCGAGAGCTTCTCGGCGATCCGCTCCATGACCTCGTCCACCTTGGAGTAGATCTCGCCCGCGCTCTTGCCCGGGTAGCTCTTCCTGATCTGCGGCATCGTCACTCCTCGTCGCGGCCCGCGTACAGAGTTGGATCCGGTACGCCCGCCTCCGCAAATCCCTTTCGGCGGAGGATGCAGGCGTCGCAGCGGCCGCACGCCCGGCCGCGGACGGGGTCGTAGCACGACTGCGTGATCCGGAACGGGACGCCGAGCGACGTCCCGAGCCGGACGATGCCGGCCTTCGACAGGCGCAGGAGCGGGGCCCGGATCCGGAGCGGCCGTCCGGAGACGCCGGCCTTCGTGGCGAGCCCGGCGAGCTTCTCGAACGCGCGCAGGAACTCGGGCCGGCAGTCGGGGTAGCCGGAGTAGTCGATCGCGTTCACGCCGACGAAGATGTCCTCGGCGCCGACCGTCTCGGCGTGGGCGAGCGCGAGCGCGAGCAGGACGGTGTTCCGGGCGGGCACGTAGGTCACCGGGATGTCGCGCGCCATCCGGCTCGCGGTCCGCCCCTTCGGGACGGCGATCTTCCGATCGGTGAGCGCCGACCCCCCGAACGCGGAGAGGTCCACCTTCACGACGCGGTGGTCCGCCGCCCCGAGCGCACGGGCGATCCGGCGCGCGCGCGCGAGCTCGCCCTTGTGCCGCTGCCCGTAGTCCACCGAGAGCGCGTGGACCTCGAGCCCCGCCGCCCGCGCCACGGCGAGGCACGTCGAGGAGTCGAGCCCGCCCGAGAGGAGGACGACGGCGCGGCGAGGGGTCACTCGGCCTCCAGCGTTGCGGTGAGCGCGTAGCGTCTCGCGCAGGGGAGCGCGGGCGCGCACGCGCCGCAGGCGCCGCCCGTCTGGGTCAGCTCCTCGACGAGCGCGCCCTGGAAGCCCGCCGGGGCGGAGGCGTCGGGGACGACGTCTCCCGTCACGAAGATCCGCGAGCGCGCGGCGCACGTCGGATCGCAGCCACCCAGCACCGCCCCGTCGGTCGCGGTCTCGACCGCCCAGCGGTTCTCGCCGGTGCGCGTCCCGAAGAGCACCGGCCCCGCGGTCCGGCAGAGCGCTCCGGCGCCCCCGTCGGCCGCGAGCGTGCCCCCGAACGCGAGGGTCGCGGGGAACAGGATCGCGGCGGCGCAGTCCGTCAGGGCGGAGACGGGGTCGAGCGCCGGTTCGGCCGTACCCGCGAGGGCCGGGTCGCCGGCGGCGACGAGGCTCGCGGTGAACGCGAACCGTCCCACCGCGGTGCCCGGGCAGCTCTGGGGCTGCTCCGCGCCGCAGGCGGCGAGGAGGAAGACCACGAGGACGAGGAGCGCGGCGGGGCTCACGCAGGGCCGAATCTAACCCAGCACCGACGCGCGTAGCTCGAGGAACGGATCCGAGAGCGCGAACAGGGCCACGTCGCGGAGGTCGGGGAGCGCGAGGACCTGGACCGGATCGAGCGCGCCCGCCTCGAGCCGGCGGTCGAGGAGCGCGAGCGTGCGCAGCGCGGCGCCCGGGTCACCCGCGTAGAGCAGCGCGACCCGGTTGGCGGTCCGGCGGAGCGACGCCGAGAACGCGCGCGGGTCGGTCTCGGCGAGCTCCTCGGTGGCGGCCGCGGCGAGGTCCCGCGCCGCGGCGCGCGCGGCGGCCGGGACCTGGGACTCGAGGACCGCGAGGAACGCCCCGGCGCGGGCCGGGGGGAGACCGAGGGACGGCGGCGAACCGCCCGCGAAGCGGCAGGCGAGCTCGAGGAGGATCCCGACGTCGCGGGGGGAGAACTTCCCGACGAGCGCCCAGCCGTGGTCGAGGAGGTCGAGGGTCCGCGCCGCGAGGAACGAGAGGGCGGCGTCGTCGAGGACGGCGACGCCCGCGCCGAGCACGACCGACGGCGGCTGCGTGTTCTCGACGGCGACCTCGATCCCGGGGCGGCCGGTCAGGAAGGGCGAGAACGGCCGAGCCCAGAGCGCCCGCAGCGCGCCGTCGAGCGCCGCCGACACGGCGGGGGCGCGCGCCGGGTCGAGCCGGTCCTCCGGGGAGGCCCCTCGGCGGCCCAGATCGGCCGGGAAGAGGGTCTCGAGCCACGGCGCGAGGAGCTGCAGGAGGCGGGCGAGCGGGCCGATCGCGCCGGGAGCGGCGACGCGGGACCGGAGCTCCACCGGCACCTCGGCAGCGAGCTTCGCCGCGGCGGGCGCCGGTCGCGAGGGAGAGACGAACGCCGCGATCGACGCGGCGAGCCGCCCGCGCTCGGAGAGGCGCGCCGCGGCGTCGCCGGCGGTCGGCGCCAGCCGCTCGCACATCGCCGCGACGCCGGCGAGGGCGTCGGCGTCCGACGGGTCCTTCCGCGCGAGCTCGAGCCAGGCGTCGAGCGCGCGCGGCGCGGTGTCGGGGCGGTCCGACCAGAGCGCGACGAGCGCGCGGCGGGTGTCGGGGTCGTCCGGAACGAGCGCGAGCGCCTTCTCGAGCATCACCGCGGCGCTGTGGGGGTTCACCGCCTTGTCCCGCAGCACCTCGGCGAAGTGCCGGTAGCGCGCCGCCGCCGCGAACGGGTCGTAGGCTGCGATCGCGTCGGCGCACACCTCGCCGAGCTGCACGTACTCCTCGTGTAGCCCGAGCTTCTCGGCGACGCGCGAGAGGTCGCGCACGATGGTGAGGTCGGAGGGCTCGCGCGCGAGCGCGAGCGAGAGGCGCTCGTACGCCCCCGCGTGATCGCCCTCTGCCATGCGCGCGCGCCCTTCGCGCGCGAGGGCCGCCGCGTCGCCTACCGGCTCAGGCTGCGGCTGCGGCTCCTGCCCGCCGAACGCGAACGGCTCCTCGGCCGGAGCGGAGGGCTCCTCGTGCGGAGGCGCCTCCCCCTCGAACGCGAACGGCTCCTCGGCCCGAGCGGAGGGCTCCTCGTGCGGCGGCGCCTCGCCCTCGAACGCGAACGGCTCCTCGGCCGGAGCGGAGGGCTCCTCGTGCGGCGGCGCCTCCCCCTCGAACGCGAACGGCTCCTCGGCCGGAGCGGGGGGCTCCTCGTGCGGCGGCGCCTCCCCCTCGAACGCGAACGGCTCCTCGGGTGCGTCGCCGTCGTCGCCGGGCGCCGCGGGCTCTTCCTCGCCCGCGTCGCCGAACGCGATCTGCTCGGAGGATGAATCGGCGGCCGGCTCCAGCGACCCGGGAGCTTCGAAGGCGAACGGCTCGTCCGGCGGGGCGTCCGCCCCCGGCTCTCCCTCCGGAGTCGGCTCACCCGCGAACCCCTCCCACGCGTCCGGCCCGGACATCGCGGGCACGCTCCGGCGCGCGTCCGCGGCACGGGCGAGGACCTCCTCGTCGCCGCCGGCGAGGGCGGCGAGCCAGTGGAAGGTGGTGTCGCGGCTCGGATCGGACTCGAGCGCGGCGACGAGCGCATCGATCGCCCCGCGCCGGTCGCCGCCCGCGTCGCGGTGGCCCGCGAGCCGCTCGAGCAGCGCCGCGCGCTCGGCGCCGGCCGCGGCGGCGGCCTGGGCCTCGAGCACCGCCGCGACGGGGTCGGCCGCGGGGACCCCAATCGGCTCGGACTCCTGCAGCTCGGGCGCCGCGAGGGCAGCCGCTCCGAGCTCGGCGAGGAGCGCCTCCGCCTCGCCCGCGGTGAACGGCGCCGAGGGAGACTCGGAGGAGCGCGCGCGCGCGAGCGCGGCGCGGAGCGCGCCGATCGCGCCGGCGCTGTCGGAGAGCCGCTCGTGCAGGATCCGGGCGGCGCGCAGGTAGAGCGCGGCGCCGTCGGCGGCGTCGAGCGCCTGCGTCGCCTCTGCGGCGATCGCGCCGGCCGCGGCGGCCCAGTCGTCGTGGCGGACCGCGAGCGCCTCGAGCGCTGCGTGGACGGAGACGTCGCCGGGATCGAGCTCGAGCGCCTCGGCGAGCGCGGCGGCAGCCGCCTCCATCCGGCCGGAGCCGGCGAGGCGGCTCGCCCCCTCGATCCGGAGCGCGACGCGCCGGGCGGCGTCGGCGGTGGCGGCGAGGGCCTCGTCGCGTGCCGCGGAGACGGCGAGCCAGCCGTCCACCCCGGCGCGCCCCTCGGCGAGCGCCGCGGCGCGCGCGAACGCCTCGTCGTCCGCCGGCGCCGCCGCGAGCAGCTCCGACCAGGCGCGCTCCGCCTCCTCGACGCGCCCCGCCGCCTCGAGCGTGCGGGCGAGCTTCCGGGCGTGCCCGCCCCGGATCTCGGGCGGGAGCGACGGCGGGTCGACGGCCGAAAGGAGCTGCGCGGCCGCCTCGGGGTTCCCCGCCGCGAGCGCCTCCGCCGCGAGGAGGACCGGATCCGGGACGAGGCCGGGACGGGTGAGGACGGCGGCACGATAGGCGCGCGCGGCGTCGGCGTCGCGCCCGCCTTCCTCGAACAGCCGCGCGGCCTCGAGCGCGGCGACGGCTGCGTCGTTCCCCTCGGCGCGGATCGAGACCGAGAGGTGGGCGCGCGCGGCGGCGAGCGGATCGCCGAGCTCCAGCTCGACGCGCGCGGTCGCCCGCCAGGGCTCGGGCGAGTCGGGGTCGGCCCCGCACGCCAGGTCGAGCGCGGCGTGGACCTCCTCGGCGGCGGCGCCGGAGCGCAGGAGCGCCTCGGCGGTCGCAATCCACGCCGCGGCGAGCGACGCGGGGGTCTCTCCGGCCTGGCCGGGCTCCGGCGCGAAAGCGGGACCTCCCGGCTCCGCGCCGGGGTCCGGCTCCGCGGACGCGGCGAGATCGATGGCGGCCTCCGGCTCGAGGTCGGTCCCGGGCTCGGTGACGGGGAGCTCCGTGCCGAACGCGGGCGGGCGTGTCCAGTCCGCCGGGGAGCCGGCCTCCAGCGCGGAGGGCCCGAGGGCGGACGGAAGCCCGACGAGGAAGGCGAGCTCCGCCTCGGCCTCGAGGGCGGCGCGCTTCTCCTCCTCGAGCCCGAGCACGGTGGCGCGCTCAATCCGCGCGTGCGCGGCCGCGAGGGCGCCGGCGCCGTCGCCGCGGGCGGCGTACCCCTGCGCGAGGGCGGCCCAGGCGAGCCCGGCGTGTCCGTCGAACGGCGCGAGCGAGAGCGCGCGCTCGAGGTGCGGGACCGCCCCGATCGCCTTCCCCGCGAAGGACAGCGCGAGCCCCAGGCGGAAGCGGGCCGGGGCCTCGGCGGCGCCCGGCACCTCGCCGGCCGCGGTCTCGGCGCGCGCGACGAGCTCCCGGTCGAGCGCCGCCGCGGCGGCGTCGCCGCGCGCCTCCGCGAGGCAGGCCGCGAGCGCGGCGAGGACGCCGGCGTCTCCGGGGCCCGCCGCGAGCGCCGCCTCGTACGCGAGGATCGCGTCCTCCGTCCGCCCGGTCGCGTGGAGGACGTCGGCGCGGGTGCGGTGACAGGCGGCGGCGTCGGAAGGCAGCGCGCGCGCGCGGGCCGAGAGGACCGCGTCGAGGCGGCCGGGATCGGACGACGCGTCGCGCAGCGCCTCGGCGAACGCGGCGCCGTCCGCGGGCCAGGCCTCGAACGCGTCGCGGAGCGCCGCGCGCGCGCGGTCCTCGTCCCCGGCCTCGTAGAGCGCGGTGGCCGCCTCGCGCAGCCGGGTCGCGCGCGCCTCGCCGGCCGCCCGCGCCGCGCGCGCGAGGAAGAGCTCGCCCCGCTGGAGCGGTGAGGAGGCGTAGGCGAGGGCGAGCTCCGAGGCGGCGGAGTCGTCGTCGGGATCGGCGCGCACCAGCGCCGCGAGGTGGGGCACCGCGTCCTCGCGCCGCCGCAGCCCGAGCAGGAGCCCGGCGGCGGCGCGGGCGGCCTCGAGGTCCTCGGGGCGGCTCGCCGCGACCGCGCGCCAGGCCTCCGCGGCGAGCTCGCGGTCGGTGGCGTCCGGAGAGGTCGCGAGCGCGCGGCCCGCCTCGCGCCGCAGCTCGGTCCGGGTGTCGCCGTCGTGGAGGCGGGCCGACCGCTCGAGCAGGAGGCGCGCGCGCTCGCCGGTGCGGCGGGTCGCGGCGAGGAGCGCGAGCAGCCGATCCTCGGCGGCGGGATGGGCGGGCGCGTCGGCGAGCGCGGCGCGCAGCGCGGCCTCGGCCCGGTCCGGTGCGCCGTTCTGCGCGTGCACGTCGGCGACCTGGACGAGCGCGGCCGCCCGCTCCGACCCGGGCTGCGCCCGCGCGGCACGATCCGCGAGCAGCTCGAGCAGCCGGGGCGCCGCGTCGGGGCCGGCGGCGCGCAGCGCCTCCTCGAGCTGGCGCGCGGTCTCGTCGGAGGCGGGGTTCGCGCCGTACGCGCGCCAGAACGCCTCGGCGGCCGCGGCGGCGTCCCCGGCCACCTGGAAGAGCGCGCCGGCGGCTCGCAGCCGCGCCGGGGATCCCGCGAAGTCCCCCTCCGACGCCGCGAGCGCGTCCACCTCGAGCAGGTCCCGGGCCGCCTCGGCGAAGAGGCCGCGCTCGCGTTCCCGCGCGACCGCCTCCTCGAGGAGGTCGATGGCGCCGGCGGGCTCGCCCGCCGCGACCGCCGCCGCCGCGGCGTCGTGGAGCGCCGCGAGGAAGGCAGGGGACGTCCCCTCCGCGGCGCGGAGCGCCTCCGCCCGCAGGCGGGCGACCTCGAGGCCGAGCGCGGGCGCGCGCTCGGCGGCGAGGCGGGCGCGCGCGAAGAGCTCCTCCGCGAGGGCGAGGTCCTCGAGCTCCGCGAGCGCGCCTTGCGCGGCCCGGGCGAGGGCGAGCGCGCGGCGGCGATCCGAGCGGCAGGGCTCGGCCGCGCTCGCGAGCGCGCGCACCGCGCGGGGGCGGTCCGGGTCGAGCTCGAACCGTACGCGCGCGACGTCGATCTCCTGAGGCCGCAGCCGCAGGAGCTCGTCCAGCGCGCGAAGGGAGAGGGCGCGGTCCCCCGCGGTCTCGGCGAGATCCGCGAGCTGGCGCCAGAGCGCCACCAGCTCCTGCGGCGCGACGTCGGGGACGCTCCCCACGAGGAGCTGCCGGTGCACGTCGAGGGCCTCGGAGAGGCTCCCCATCGCGTACAGGATGCGCGCGAGGAGCGGGCCCGCGAAGGTGAGGTCGCGCCGCGTCCGCTCGAAGGCGCCCCGCGCGCAGCGGAGCGCCGTCGCGGAGTCTGCCGCGGACAGCGCGAGGGCGGCGGCGGCGCGCAGGGCAGTCGCCGCCTCCTCCGGCGCGCTGGCGCGGCGCGCGAACGTCTCGAGCGGTCGGGCGGCGGAGCAATCCGGGAGCGCGTTCCGGCGGAAGCGCGCGTGCTCGTCGGCGAGGGCGCGGTCCGGCGGGAGCGCCGCGAGCGCGGCGCGGAACGCCTCGTCCGCGTCCGCCGCTCGTCCGAGCGCCGCGAGGAGCCGCGCGCGGTCGAGCAGGCGCGCGCCCGCAGCGGCGGGATCGAGCGCGGCCGCGAGGCCGAGGAGCTCGGCGACGGCGGCGAGGTCGCCCTCGGCGAGCGCGGCGGCGCGGCACGCCTCGACCGCGGCGAGCTCGCGCGGCGCGAGCAGGCGCGCCTCCTCCGCGGCGGCGCGGGCGCCCGGAACGTCCTGCACCTCGAGCGCGAGCGCCGAGAGGCGCAGCAGCGCCGCGGGGCGGGCGCCGGTCGGCAGGAGCGGAACGAGGGCGGGGAGCGTCTCGCGCTCGGCGGCGGAGTCGCCGCGCTCGCGGGCGAGGCGGGCGAGGGTCTCGAGCGCTCCGCGCGCGGTCTCCCGGTCTGGCCCGTGTCCGAGCGCGGCGCGGAGGGCCTCCTCGCCGCCGGCGACGCCCGCGGCGACCGCGGCGAGTCCGGCCTCGGCGAGGCGCCCGGCGGCCTCGGCCTCGCCCCGGGACTCGGCGCGGCGCGCGCGCTCCAGGAGTGCCCCCGCGGCCTCTGCCCCGTCGCCCGCTGCCTCGGCGAGCTGCGCCCGCAGCTCGAGGAGCTCGTCCGAAGGCTCCCCCTGGCGCGCCGCGTCCCGGAGCGCCGCGCGGGCGGCGTCGAGCTCGCCGGTCTCCGCGAGCAGGCGGGCGCGCGCGCCGAGCGCGGCAGCCGCCTCGGACGGGGTCGCGGACGCGTCGGCGGCGAGCCGGGCGAGCAGGGCGGCCCGGGCGGCGGGCGGGACGTGGGCGGCGCGCGGCGCGGTCGTCACGGCGCGCAGGGCGGCGACGTTCCCGGGCTCGTGCTCGAGCGCGTCGAGCGCGAGGCGCGCCGCACGGGCGGGATCGAGCGCGACGAGGAGGTCCGAGAGCTCGAGCCGGACGCCCGCGGCGTCGCCGCCGGAGGCGAGCTCGAGCCGACGCGCGAGCACCCGCGCGAGCTCGACCTGCGCGCCCGCGGCGCGGTGGAGCGCCGCGAGGCGGGCCAGGGCGGGGTCGTCGTCGGGCGTCGCGTCGCAGTACGCGGCGAGGTGACGCCGGGCCCCCTCTCCGTCGCCGGCCGCCGCGGCCACCCTCGCCGCGAGCGCGAGGAGGCCAGGGCGCTCGTCGTCGGGCAGCCCATCGCCCGCGAGCGCCGCCTCGGCGTCCGCGAGCGCCGCGCGCGGATCGTCCCCGGCGCGGAGGGCGGCTCGCCGCGCGCGCGGCGGCGCGAAGGTGGGGTCCTTCTCGATCGCGGCGTCGAGGGCGGCGGGATCGCGCCCGGCCGCGTGCGCGCGGAGCGCGAGCCGCGCCGCGTCGCGCCCCTGGCCGAGGCAGGCGAGCGCGAGGAACGCCGCGGCGGCGCCCGGCCGGTCGTCCTCGGCGAGGCGCAGGTCCGCGAGCCGCGCGAGCGCGGGAGCGGCGCTGGCGGGGTCGCCGGCGGCGCGCTCGAGCGCCGCCCGCGCCCCGGCGGCGTCGCCGTGGCGCTCGAGCAGCCGGGAAGCCTCGAGGTGCCGCCCGAGGCGGGCGAGGATGTCGGCGCGCGCGCCGTCGTCCCCGGTCCGCTCGAGGACCTCGTCGAGCACCTCGCCCGCCCCCTCCGCGCGCCCCAGGAGGGCGCGCTCGGCGTGCTCCTTCGCGGCGAGGACGTCGCCCAGCGCGAGCGCGGCGCGGGCCCCGCGGAGCTCGAGCGCGGGCGCGTCGTCCGTCGCGCCGGAGAGGAGGGCGCGCAGGCACCCGAGCGCGAGGCGTCGATCGCCGGTGCGCTCCGCGAGCTCGGCCTGCGCGCGGAGCACCGGCGCGTCGCCGGGCGAGATCGCGCGCGCCTCGGCGAGCGCAGCGAGCGCCTGGACGGGGCTCGTGACGGCGAGGAGCCGCCCCCGCTCGAGCCACGCCTCCGTCGCGAGGGCGGCGTCGCCGGCCGTCGCCGCGGCGCGGGCGCGCTCGGCGAGCAGCGCCGCCAGCGCGGCGGGATCCTGCGCCCGGCGCGCCAGGGCGAGCGAGACCTCGAGGCGCGCGAGCGTCGGGACCGCCGCGCGGGCGGCGGCGGCCGCCTCGAGCGCCGCGGCGAGCTCGCCGGAGCGGTCGCGCGCGTCGGCGAGGCGGTCGAGCACGTCCGCGGTCTCCGCGCCGGGGGCGGCGAGGGGCAGGAGCCGCTCGAGCGCGTCGCGCTCCGCGACGGCGTCGCCGCGCGCGGCCGCGAGGCGGGACAGGCCGAGGAGGGCCGTGCGGCAGCCGGCGTCGGCCGCGACCGCAGCCGCGAAGCGCGACCGCGCGTCCCCGGCGAGCCCGAGCGCGAGCGCCGCCTCGCCCGCCTCGGCGAGCAGGGTCGCGCGCGCCGCCGGGTCCGGCTCGAGCGGCGCGAGCCGCTCGAGCGCGGCGGCGAGCTCGGCGGTCCGGCCGAGCCGCCGCTCGAGCGCGGCGAGGCGGCGCAGGAGCGGCGCGTCGGCCGGGGCGAGCGCGGCGGCGCGCTCGAGGTGGGCGGCCGCACCCGCCGCGTCGCCGAGCCGGACCTCCGCCACCTCGGCGAGCGCGACCCGGGTGCGGACCGCGAGCTCCGCCGCGCCGGGGGCCGCGGGATCGAGCGCGGCGAGCACGGCCGCGTGCTGGTCCGCCGCCTCGGCCCACTGCCCCGCGGTCTCCGCCGCGCGCGCCGCGCGCGCGTGCGTCGTGGCGGCGGGGGCGAGCTCGGCGGCCTCGCGGAAGCGGAGGAGGGCGTTCTCGGCGTGGGCGAGCGGCCCCTCCCACAGCGCTCCGGCCTCGAGCGCCGTCCCGGCCGCGCGGGCCCGCTCGCCGCGCGCGAGGAAGAGGTCCTTGAGCCGATCGAGGGCCCGGACCGCCCGCAGCGGCTCGCCGGCGGCGGCGCAGGCGCGCGCGAGCGCGCCGAGGGCGTCGGCGTCGTCGGGCGCGAGGCGCAGCGCCTGGTCGAGGTGGAGCCGCGCGCCGGGCGGATCCGCGGTGAGGAGCAGCTCGCCGAGCTCGGCGTGCGCCCGGGCCTTCGAGGCGGGGTCGGGGTCGTAGGCGACGAGGCGGCGATTCGCGCGCAGGAGCGCCTCGCGGTCACCGGACGTCCTCGCGAGCCCGCGGAGCGCCCGCAGCGCCGGCACGTGGTCGCGCCGGATCTGGAGGACCACGTCGATCGCGCGGAGCGCGTCGTCGCGCGACGCGCCCGGGAGCGAGAAGGCGGCCTCGGCGGCGGCGAGGGCGAGGAACTGCCGGCCGCGCGCCGCCGCGTCCGCGGCGAGCGAGGCGAACGCCAGCGCCGCCCGCGCCTGCTCGCCGCGCGCGACCCGGATCGCCGCCTCGGCGGCGAGGGCCGGCGCGAAGCCGGGGCGCCGCGACAGCCACTCGGACGCGAGGTCGAGCGCCTCCTCGTGGAAGCGGTCGTCCTCGGCGAGGAGCGAGAGGAGCCGCTCGGCGGCGAACGGGTGCGCCGTCCCGGCCGCGCCGGCGGCGAGGTACGCCTCGCGTGCGCCGGCGTGATCCCCGCGGGCGAGGAGCGCCTCCGCCTCGCGGAAGGCGCGCCCGCCCTCGTCCGCCGCGAGGAGCTCGGCGTCCGCGGAGGCGACGGCGGGGCTGGAGGCGGTCCGGTCCCAGGCGAGCCGCACCCGCCCGTCC
Organism: uncultured delta proteobacterium; assembly: GCA_963736795.1. Classification (GTDB taxonomy): domain Bacteria; phylum Myxococcota; class Myxococcia; order Myxococcales; family Anaeromyxobacteraceae; genus Anaeromyxobacter. The sequence continues at coordinate 88,945 of CAVTRF010000017.1, forward strand.
GCGATCGCCGCCCGGGAGAGCCGCACGTCTCCGCCGCGCGGGAGCTTCCAGCCGCGCGGGGCGAGCACGCGGCGCAGGAGCGGCGCGAGCGGCTCGGCGGGCAGCGCCTCCTCGCCGATCGCACGGACGACCGCGTTCGCCACGTGCGGCAGCGCAGCGGCGGGGAGCGGCGCGAGCCCGAGGATGCGCGGCGAGTGGAAGACGAGCGCCACGCCCTGCTCGCCGGCGGGCAGGAGCCCCGCCTCGAGCGTGAAGGAGGGGCCGCCCGAGAGCCGCCCCGCGATCTCGACGAACCCCTCGCGCACGGCGAGCCGGAGGTCCTCGATCCCGAACGCCGCGAGGCCCGCGCCCGCGAGCGCCGCGTCGGCGGCGTTCGGCTCGACGGAGATCGCGAGCTCGACGAGATCGGCGAGGCGATGGCGGAACTGGCCCGCGCCCTGGCCGACGTCGAACGGGAACTTCACGTCCGGAACCTGGAGCGTGAGCACGTCGACCCGGATGCCCGGCGCGAGGGGCTGATCGGCGAGGCGGACGAATGCCCCGCCGCGCTCGAGGCGCAGCTCGAAGCCCGCCCCGCTCCTCGTCCCGGTCGCGGACGAGGAGAGGGAGGTCGTGTTCTTCACCTCGGACAAGACTGCGGAATTGTACGCCGGGGGCGGGGGGGGCGCGAAATCGCCGGCCGGGGATAAGGCCGGGATCACATGAAACTACGTGGACGTGGACTTGGACTGGACTGGTCCTGGACTTGGTCCTCGACCTCGTCCTCGTCCTGGTCCTAAACGGACCTGCGTGGTTCGCGAAGACCACCGTCGAGGTCGAAGTCGAGGTTCAGGTCGAAGTCGAGGACGAAGACCACGTCCACGGCCACGTCCACGACCACGTTGAATCCGTTCTAGCTGTTCGCGTCGCGGCTACTGCGCCTGCCGCTTCGTCGCGGCCGCGTCCTGCGCCACCTCCGCCTGCGGGCGGCGATAGATGACGACGCTGCGCCGGGTCTGGAGCTCGTCGTCCTCGCGGGCGAAGACGGTCACGACGTTGTTCCCCGGCTTGAGCGGCAGGTCCGCCTGGAAGTCGAGCTTCGCGGCGTTGGCCGACTCCGGGACGACCTTGAAGAAGACCTTCTGCTCGTTCACGAACACGAAGACGTCGCGGAGCTTCGCGCCGCCCTCGAGCGACGGGGCGACGGACGCGGTCCCGGAGAGCTTGAAGGTGTCGCCCTCCACGACGGGTGCGCCCTTCATCGGGTCGGGGGAGATCGCGATGCGCGGCGGCTCGCGCTGCCACGCCGCGGCGATCGCGCCGGAGCGCGGGCCCTTCGCGGGCTTCACGTCGGCGTCCGCGACGAACGCGAAGCGCCCCTTCTGCCACTCGACGCGCCAGAAGTCGCCCACCCGCGCGTCGGCGGGCAGGACCGCCCCCTTCTTCGCGGTCGCGAGCGGCCAGGCCGACGGCGCGGCCCCGGTGCGGAGCACCGCCTCGGCCGCCTCGATCCGGACCGAGCCACGCGCGGGCGCCACGGCCCGCTCGTCGTTCGTCACCGGCCAGTCGAGCTTCTCCGAGACGAACTCGTCCATCTTCTCGTCCACGATCTGGACGCGGAAGGGCAGCTCCTCGGACTTCGAGCCGCGGCGCAGCTCGACCTCCATCGACGCGGTCTTCGACTCGCCGGGCTTCAGCGGCCCGAGGACGTCGCGCCCCTTCTTGATGAAGAGCTTCTCGTCGCCGAGGTTCTTCAGCGTGACGTAGGTCTTCTCGCCCGACGCGCCCGCGCCGACGTTCTTCACGTCGACGCGCACCGTGAAGGTCTCCCCGCGCTGGGCGAGCCCGTCGCCGTTGCCGCCGGCCTTGTCGTCGAGCTGGACCGAGAAGGCGAAGGTCGGCTTCGAGATCTCGACGACGCCGAAGCTCGTCGCGACCTCCGGCGGCGCCTTGCCGGCGTCGTCCTCGAACTTGAGCGTCACCTCGTCGCGCCGGCTGTCGGTCCCCTTCGAGATCTTCACCGGGACCGACCAGCTGCGCTTCTCGCCCGGACGGATCGCGCCGAACACGAACTCGCGCCGGTCGAGGAGCGGGTTCTTGTCGGCCTGCGACCAGGCGCGGAGCCGCTTGAACGGCGCGTCGCCGCGGTTCTCGACGGTGACCGTCCACTGGACCGTCTCGCCCGCGCGCAGGTCCTTGCCGGCGGGCGGCGCGATGGTGATCGCGGCCTTGGGGCTCCCGCTCACCTGGCCGTCCTGCCAGTCCACCCCGAGCTCACCGAACCGCTTCGCGATCCGGGCCTCCTCGTCCTCGTGGCGCTGGGCGACCACCGCCTTCGCTCCCTCGAGCATCTTCCGCCGGTCGGCGTTCGGTGCCCGCTTCAGGACCTCGCGCGCGAACCGGATCTGGTAGTCCTCGACGAACCGGTCGGGATCCGCCTCGGCGTCCTCGTCCTCCTGCTGCTCCGGCGTGAGCTCCATCCCGGCGTGCGGGCTCGAGGCCGCGTCCTCCTTGCCCTCCCGCTTCAGCGCCTTCGCGACCTCGTCCTCCTTCTCGTCGAGGAGGTATCGCAGCTCGAGGGGCGCCTTCTCGACGCGGCGCTTCTTCTCCTTCGCGTCGGGCGCCGCGGCGCCGGGCGCGCCCGGGCCGCCGGCCGGGTTCGAGAAGTGCGCGTCGAGGTCCGCCTCGCCCATCGACCGCGGCGGGGCGAAGTAGTTCACCTGCTCCTTCAGCGCGCGCCCGGGCAGCAGCAGGACGTCGGGCGTGATGCCGACCTCCTGGATCGAGATGTCCCCGGGGGTGAGGTACTGCGCGATGGTGAGCTTCAGCGCGGCCTCCTCGTTCTGCCGCCCCGGCTCGGTGAAGTCGTGCAGCACCTGGACCGAGCCCTTGCCGAAGGTCTGCCGGCCGACGACGAGCGCGCGGTTGTTGTTCTTCAGGGCTCCGGCGACGATCTCGCTCGCCGAGGCGGAGCTGTTGTTCACGATGACGACGAGCGGAAGCCGGGTGAGGTCGGTCGACTCGGCGGACGCCTCCTTCACCTCGTTGATCCGCTGCTTGTCGCCCCCGCCCACGGTCTTCACGATGACGCCCTCGGAGAGGAACAGGTCCGAGACCTGGATCGCCTGCTCGAGCAGTCCGCCCGGGTTCCCTCGCAGGTCGAGCACGAGCCCCTCGAGCTTCCCGCCCGACTCCTTCAGCTGCTCCTGGATGGTCCCGGCGAGGTCGCGGGTCGTGTTCGCCGAGAACTGCGAGAGCTTCACGTACCCGACGTTCCCCTCGAGCAGGTGGGCCTGCGGGACCGTCTCGACCGAGATCACCTCGCGGGTCAGGTGGAGCCGCTTCGGCTCGGACCCCGCGCGCGCGATGGTGATGGAGACCTTCGTCTGCGGCTTGCCGCGGAGGTGATCGACCGCGTCCTGCAGGTCCATGTTGATCGTGGACTGCTCCTCGATCTTCTGGATGACGTCCTTCGCCTTCACCCCGGCGCGCTGGGCGGGGGTCTTCTTCAGCACCTTCACGACGGTGAGGTTCCCGTCGCGCATCGCGATGACGAAGCCGAGCCCGCCGAACTCGCCGCGGGTCTGCAGCTTCATCTCCTTGAAGTACTTCGGCTCGAGCAGGATCGTGTGCGGGTCGAGCGTCGAGAGCATCCCGTTCACCGCCGCGTACTCGATCTCCTTCAGCTCCTTGTGGGCGACGAGGTGCTCCTGGATGAACCCCATCGCCTCGCCGAGCACGGTGCGGATCTTCCAGATGGAGTCGACCCCGGCGAGGTCGAGCTCGCGGGACGAGGCGCCGACCGTCAGCGTGAGCTTCGGCGACTTCTCGTCGCCCTGCACCATCACCTCGGCGACCGTCTTCTCGACCGACTCGAGCGCGGAGACCACCATCCGCTTCGGGTCGAAGCGCGAGGGGTCGACGTAGTTGTCCTTCACCGACAGGATGACCCGCGACAGGATCGGGAGCCGGTCGAGCCGGTACTCCCCGGCGTCGTCCGCGCGCGCGTGGACGGGGGCCGCCCCCTGGTACGCGACGGCCGGTGTGGCATCGGGCTCGGCGCGGACGAGCCGGACCGTGACGCCGAGCGCGAGGGCGACGGTGGCCGCCAGGGTGGCGAACAGCCGGAAGGGGCGGATCATGGAGGTCTGCCGGGGCGAGGGGGAGGAGGCGGGCAAGCGAAAACCTGCGTAACGTCGGAGGATAGGGTGGCGTCGGGGGACGCGCAAGCGGATCGGCCCGCCGGCGGCCCCACAGGACGTGAACGCGCGGCGCGCCTGCGCATGCCCGCCCGCGCGGCGGCGCGGTGACGTGGCCCCCGTCGCGAGGCTATAGAGGGCGCATGTCGCTCGACGCGGTCACGCACGAAAGCCCACCGATCTCCGGCGCGGAGGACCTCGTCGCCTGGCTGCGCGCGAAGGAGCGCCCGCGCGACACCTGGAAGGTCGGCCTCGAGCACGAGAAGGTGCTCCTGCGTGCGGGGACGCTCGACCCCGTCCCGTACGGGGGAGAGGGCGGCGTGGCGGCGGTGCTGCGCGCGTTCTCGCGGTTCGGCTACGAGCCGTTCGAGGAGGACGGCCGGATCATCGCCTCGCAGAAGAGCGGCCTCACCGTCTCGATCGAGCCCGGCGGCCAGATCGAGCTCTCCGGGCGCCCGTTCGCGGACATCCACGTCGTCGCGGCGGAGCTCGACCGCCACCTCGAGAAGTGCCGCGCCATCGCGGCGGAGGTCGGGGTCGAGTTCCTCGCGGTCGGGTACCGGCCGTGGGGGACGGCGGCCTCGAACCCGTGGATGCCGAAGAACCGGTACGCGGTGATGCGGCCGTTCCTCGCGGCGCGCGGTCGCCTCGCCGAGGACATGATGGCGATGACCGCCTCGGCGCAGGCGAGCTTCGACTTCTCCGGCGAGAGCGACCTCGCGGAGAAGCTCCGGGTCGCGCTCGCGATCCAGCCGGCGGTCACCGCGCTGTTCGCGAACTCGCCGGTGGTCGGCGGGGAGCCCTCCGGCTGGAAGAGCTACCGGACGAAGGTGTGGTTCGAGACCGACCCGGCGAGGAGCGGCCTCCTCCCCTTCGTCTTCGAGCCGGGCTTCGAGGATGACCCGTACCGCCGGTACGTGGAGTGGACGCTCGACGTGCCGATGGTGTTCGTCCGGCGGCGCGGCGCCTACCTCGACCCCGGGGGGCGCACGTTCCGCGACTTCCTCGCGGAGGGGCTCGCCGGCGAGCGCGCGACGATGGCCGACTGGGAGGATCACCTCACGACCGTCTTCCCGGACGTGCGGGTGAAGGCGGTCGTCGAGGTGAGGGGCGCCGACGGCTGTGAGCCCGCGCTCACGAAGGCGCTCGTGGCGCTCTGGAAGGGGCTCCTCTACGACCGCGAGGCGCGCGCGTGGGCCTTCGACGCCGTGAGCCGCTTCTCGCTCGCCGAGCGCCGCGCCTTCGTCGAGGCCGCCGGGCGCGACGGGCTCGCCGGCCGCGCCCCGGACGGCCGACCCATCCTCGAGATCGTGCGGACCATGCTCGACGCGGCGATGAGCGGCCTGTGCCGCCAGCGCTGCTGCGGCGACCACGGCGAGGACGAGCGCGTGTGGCTCGCGCCGCTCCACGAGCGCGCCGCGTCCGGGAGGTCGCCCGCCGACGATGCGCTCGAGGTCCTCGCGAGGGGCGGGCCGCGGGCGCTCGCCACCTACCTCCGCTGTGCGTGAAGGTAGGCTCACGCTTTCGGGTCGAAGACTCGCACTCCCAGATCTAGCATCATGTCCCCGGGGCCGGGGACAGGCAGGTCGAGAGCAGGGGGGGCAGTGGGCGCCGAAGGGCAATGCGAGAGCGCGATCCCGCGCCGCAGGATCCGCGCGTCCGAGGCGGCGAGCGAGACCGCGTTCGCGCTCCTCGACGGGCTGTGGCACGGGCCGGTCGGCGTCGCGGTGCTCGACGGCGCGCGCCGGTTCGTGCAGGTCAACGACCCGTTCGCGGCGCTGAGCGGGGCGACGCCCGCGGCTCACGACGGGCGGACGTTCTCCGAGATCGCGGAGCGGGCGGAGGGCCCCGCGCGCGAGGACCTCGGGCGGCTCGACGACGCGTGCCGCACCGTCGCCGACCTCGGCCAGCCGTTCCTGAACCTGCTCGTGCGCGGGGCGAGCCAGGAGGGGTCCGCGCGCGAGTGGCTCTGCTCGGTGCTGCCGATCGCCGCGCCGGACGGGAGCGCGCGCGGGCTCCTCGTCACCGCGAGTGACGCGACGTACGACCGGGAGCGGGAGGCGGCGCTGGTGCGGGCGCGCGACGACGCGCAGGGCGCCCTCGGACGGCTGGCCCGGCTCCTCGACGTGACCGCCGCGCTCTCGCAGGCGCGCACCGCGGAGGACGTGATGAGCGTCCTCGTGCTCCAGGCGGACCGCGCGTTCGGCGTGGTCTCGGCGAGCGCGCTCGTGCGCAGGGGCGACCGCGTCGAGCTCGTCGCCGCGCTCGGGCCGGCGGACGGGGAGCGCGAGCGGCTCGCGAGCCTCCCGCTCGACGCCCCCATCCCGGCGGTGCGCGCGGCCCGGGACGGCGTGCCGTTCTGGCTCGAGAGCGCCGAGGCGCTCGAGGGGGCGTTCCCGGGGTTCGTCGACTCGGCCCCACGGAGGACGTTCGGCTCGCTCGCGGCGCTGCCCCTCCAGGTCGGAGACAGGATTCACGGCGCGGTGGCGTTCGGGTTCGCGGAGGCCCGGCCGTTCCCGCCGGAAGAGCGCGCGCTCCTCACCGCCGCCGCGGAGCAGTGCGCCCTCGCCCTCGATCGCGCGCGGCTGCTCGACGCGGAGCGGGAGGCGCGGGCGGCCGAGGCGCAGAGCCGGGCGCTCCTCGACGCGGTCGTCGAGAACGCACCCATCGGGATCGCCTTCGTCGATCTCGACCTCCGCTACCGGCGGGTGAACCGGCTGCTCGCCGATCTCGACGGGCTTCCCGTCGAGGACCACCTCGGCAAGACGATGCGCGACCTCTTCCCGGGGCTCCCCGGCGACGAGGTGGAGACGACCTGGCGCCGGATCCTCGAGACCGGCCGCCCGGTGCTCGACGTCGAGGTGCAGGGCGAGACGCCCGCCGCCCCCGGAAAGGAGCGCACGTGGCTCGAGAGCTGGTATCCGGTCCGCGCCGGCGACGAGGTGCTCGGCATCGGCGCGCTCGTGCGCGAGGTGACGGCGGAGCGCACGGCCGAGGAGTTCCAGCGCAACGTGCTCGGCGTGGTCGGCCACGATCTCCGGAGTCCGCTCTCCGCCCTCGCGACCTCCGCGCACCTCCTCGTCGCCTCCGAGCAGCTGCCGCCCGACCTGTTGCGGCTCGCGGGACGGATCGTCGCGAACGCGACCCGCATGGAGCGGATCATCTCGGTCCTGCTCGACTACGCGCGGGTGCGGTCCGGGCAGGATTTCCCGCTGCACCGCCGCGCGACCGACCTCGCGCTGCTCGCGGAGAGCGCGGCCGAGGAGTGCGAGGCCGCTCACCCGGGGCGCGAGGTCCGGCGTGCGGGCGAGGGCGACGCCACCGGCTGCTGGGACCCCGATCGCGTCGCTCAGGTCCTCGTGAACCTCCTCTCGAACGCGCTCGACTACGGGTCGCCGGGGACGCCCGTCGAGCTGTCCTGGCGCGCCGAGGAGGGCGACGCCGTGCTCGAGATCGCGAACGACGGGCCCCCGATCCCCGCCGAGGTGCTCCCGACCTTGTTCCAGCCGTTCCGGCGCGCGCCGCGGCAGCGCCCGGGCGGCAAGGACGGGCTCGGCCTCGGGCTCTTCATCGCGCGGGCCATCGCGGTCGCGCACGGGGGGGACGTCTGCGTGCGCTCGTGCGGAGCGCGGACCGTGTTCTCCGTCCGGCTGCCCAGGGACCCGATCCGGGGCTGACCCCCCGCCGAAGGTTGCGAGCGCTCGCCCGCTCGTCCTACGCATGGAACATGCGCGTCCTCGCCGACGCAGTCGCGGCGCTCTGGAGGAGGAGCGCCGGCCCCGAGCTCGACCGGCTCATCCAGGCGCTGCGCACCGTCTCCGGCGCGCGCGACCTGCCCGCGGTCATGGCCGCGGTGACAACGGCGGCCCGGCGGCTCGTGGCCGCCGACGGGGCGACGTTCGTCCTGCGCGAGGGGACGATGGTGCACTACGCGGACGAGGACGCGATCGCCCCGCTCTGGAAGGGGCGCCGCTTCCCGGCGCAGGCGTGCGTCTCGGGGATCGCGATGCTCCGCAAGGAGAGCATCGCGATCGAGGACCTCCGGCTCGATCCGCGCGTGACACCGGATACGTACCGCGGCACCTTCGTGCGCAGCCTCGCGATGGTGCCCATCCGGCGGGAGGACCCGCTCGGCGCGATCGGCGTGTACTGGGCCGGGCGCCACCGCGCCTCACCCCGCGAGCTGAGCGTGCTCGAGGCGCTCGCCGAGGCGGCCGCGGCGGCGGTCGCGAACACGGATTTCCTCGCGCGCCTCGAGCGCGCGGTCGCGCTCCGGGACGAGTTCCTCGTGCTCGCGGCGCACGAGCTCAACACGCCGCTCGCCGCGGTGCAGCTGCGCGCGGACGTGCTCGCGCGGGCCGCCCAGCGCGACGGCGGCGAGGGGCCGGAGCTCGCGTCCTTCCAGGCGGCGCTCGGGCGGCTCACCGGCACGGTCGCCGGGCTCCTCGAGTTCTCGCGGGCGAGCCACGAGGGCATCCCGCTCGAGCGCGCGATCGTGGATCTCGCCGAGCTCGCCGCCCGGGCCGCGGACGGCGTGCGCCCGCGGGCCGCCGCGACCGGCACCGAGCTGCGCGTGGTCGCGCCCGCACCGGTCACCGGCGAGTGGGACGGACCGTGGCTCGCGCGCGGCGTCGCCCACCTCGTCGAGAACGCGGTCAAGTTCGGCCGCGGGCGGCCGGTGGACGTCGCCATCTCGGATGCCGGGGACGAGGCGCGCGTCGCGGTGCGCGACCGCGGGCCCGGCGTCCCGGGGCAGGAGCGCGAGCGGATCTTCGGGAAGTACGAGCGGGCCGCGCCGGCGGAGCACGTCGGCGGGCTCGGGCTCGGGCTGTGGATGGCGCGCGCGATCGCGGAGGCCCACGGCGGGACCGTCACGGTCGAGGGCGCGCCGGACGAGGGCGCCGTCTTCACGCTCGTCGTCCCGAAGCGGCGGTCCGCGTAGCGGTTGGCGCGCCCGACCGGGCGACCCGCGCAGGAAGTAAACGACGGCTTCGTCCATCCGGCCGAGCCGCCGCTTTACTTGGTCCGCACCGCTCCGCTACTTTCGCCGGCTGCCGCGGAGTCCCCTCCCCGCGGCGAAGGAGAGGGCCGTGGCCCACGTCTCGAAGCCGATGCCAGCGCTCGACCCCGCCTGCTGCAAGGGGTGCGGCCGCTGCGTCGAGGCCTGCCTGCACGGCTGCATCACGCCCGGCACGGCGATCCACCCGGCGAGCGGCCTCGTGCCGGTGAGCCTCGACCTCGCGGAGTGCACCGCCTGCGCCCTGTGCGTCGCCGCCTGCCCCGAGCCGCACGCGCTCGAGCTGCCGTCGGGCGGCGTCGTCGCGGTGCGCCCTCCGCCCGCGGCGGACGTGCCGGACGTGCGCGTCCCGCTGCCCCCGTCGGCCCCCCTCTTCGTGAAGGGCATGCACGCGTCGGCGCTCGGGGCGGTGCTCGCCGGCTGCCGCCACTTCTTCGGGTACCCGATCACGCCGTCCACCGAGGGCGCGGAGCTCATGTCCTCGCTCCTGCCGACCCTCGGGGGCAAGTTCGTGCAGGCGGCGAGCGAGATCGCCGCCATCAACATGATGTACGGCTGCGGCGGCGCCGGCCTGCGCTCGCTCTCGTACACCTCCTCGCCCGGCTTCAGCCTGATGCTCGAGGGGATTCTCGTACCTCATCGGCGCGGAGGTCCCGGCGGTCGTGTTCGACGTGATGCGCGCCGGCCCGGGGCTCGGGAACGTCGGCCCCGAGCAGGCGGACATGAAGCTCGCCTGCCGCGGCCTCGGGCACGGCAACACCCGCGCCATCGTCCTCGCGCCGGCGACGACGCAGGAGCTGCTCGACTTCACCTTCCTGGCCTTCGAGCTCTCGTTCCGCTGGCGGAACCCGGTCGTGATCGTGGCCGACGGGCACCTCGCCCAGATGACGGGCAAGGTGGTGCTGCCGTCCGAGCTCGTCCGCCCCGGGCTCCCGGCGTGGGCGTCGTGGGGCGACGCCGGGCACCGCCACAACCTGATCTCCTCGATCCAGCTGCGCGAGGCGGATCAGGAGGCCCACAACGTGCGGCTCATCGAGAAGTACGGGCGCATGGCCGCCGCCGAGCAGCGGGCCGAGGTCCACCGCTGCGAGGACGCCGAGGTGGTCCTCGTCGCCTGCAACGGCCCGGCGAGGACCGCGCTCGGCGCGGTCGAGACGCTCCGCGCCGAGGGGGTCGCGGCGGGGCTCTTCCGCCCGCAGACGCTCTGGCCGTTCCCGATCGACGCGCTCCTGCCCGCGCTGCGTCGCGCGCGCCGCGTCGTCGTCGTCGAGGCGAGCGACGGGCAGCTCGAGGACGAGCTGCGGCTCGCGCTCTCCCACGCCGGGGCGGGGCAGGGGCTCGCGATCGAGCACGTCCGGCGCCACGGCGGGATCCTCCCGACCCGGCGCGAGATCCTGGATGCGGTGCGCCAGGGCGCCGCGAAGGCGGTGGCGGCGTGAGCACCTTCTACGAGCGGTTCGAGCGGCACGACCGGGGCGAGGGGCTGAAGGCCCGCTGCACCCACTACTGCGCCGGCTGCGGGCACGGCCTCGCCCACCGCTACCTCTCCGACGCGATCGAGAAGCTCGGCATCCAGGACCGCACCGTCGCGATCTCGCCGGTCGGCTGCGGCGTCTTCCTGCACTGGTACCTCGACGTGGGCCACTCGCAGGCCTCGCACGGGCGCGCCTCCGCGGTCGCGCTCGGCCACAAGCTCGCGAACCCGTCGAGCGTCGTCGTGAGCTACCAGGGCGACGGCGACCTCGCCTCCATCGGCCTGCTCGAGATCATGCAGGCGGCGCAGCTCGGGATCCCGATCACCGTCGTCTACGTGAACAACGCGGTGTACGGGATGACCGGCGGCCAGCTCGCCCCGACGACGCTCATGGGCCAGAAGACGACCACGAGCCCGCGCGGGCGCGACCGGTCCATGGGCCACCCGCTCAAGATGGCGGAGATCATCGCCGGGCTCGAGGCGCCGGTGTTCGTCGAGCGGGTCGCGCTCTTCGACGCGAAGCAGCGGACGCGCGCGGCGCGGGCGATCGAGAAGGCGCTGCGCACGCAGGTGGAGGACCGGGGGTTCTCCTTCGTCGAGGTGCTCGCCGAGTGCCCGACGCACCTCAAGGCGACGCCGGCGGAGGCGGAGCGGTGGGTGAAGGAGCAGATGCTCCCGGTGTTCCCGCTCGGCGTGAAGAAGGACGTCGCGGGCGAGAGCTGGGCCCCCTGGAGCAAGCCCACCTTCGACCCGGCCGCGGTGCTCGAGGCGATCGGGATCCGCGCGGGCGCGGCGGCGCGGTCCGAGGCCACCCGGCGGACCGTGCTCGGCCGGGACGTCGGCCTCAAGTTCGCCGGCGCGGGCGGCGACGGCGCGCAGACCGCGGCGATGCTGATCGCGCGCGCGGGGATCGCCGAGGGGCTCGACGCGACGCACATCCCGAGCTACGGCCCGGAGTCGCGCGGCGGGACCTCCTACGCCGACGTGCGGCTCGCCGACAGCCAGGTGCTCTCGCCGGACGTGCCCGAGCCCGACGTCCTCGTCGCCTTCAACGCGCCGAGCCTCGCGAAGTTCGGGCCGACGGTGGCGCCGGGCGGCACCGTCGTCTACGACAGCGCGGCGATCCCGTCGCCCGCCGCCGCTCGGCGCGGCGCGGGTCGTCGCGGTGCCCTGCTCCGCGATCGCCGCGGAGCTCGGCCAGCCGCTCGTGAAGAACGTCGTCGCCCTCGGCGCGCTCCACGCGGCGACGAGCCTCCTCCCCGCCGAGGCGCTCCTCGCCGGGATGCGCGACGCGCTCAAGGGGAAGCGGGCGCTCGTCGAGATCAACGAGGAGGCGTTCCGGCGCGGGCAGCGGTTCGTCGGCTCCGCGGGGTAGGGGCCCTCGCCGAGGGCGCGTACGACCTGCTCGGGCTCTCGAGGCTGATTCCCGCGTAGTCGGCCGCCCCCCCTCTCCCGACCTCTCCCCCCGCTGGCGCGGGGGGAGAGGAGGAAAGACGCGCAGTCGAAAATCCCCTCGCCCCCGCAACGCGGGGGAGAGGGCTAGGGAGAGGGGGCAACCTCTCCCCCGCTGGCGCGGGGGGAGAGGAGGAAAGACACGCAGTTGAAAATCCCCTCGCCCCCGCAACGCGGGGGAGAGGGCTAGGGAGAGGGGGCGACCTCTCCCCCGCTCGCGCGGGGGTCCTTCGACTTCGCCTCGCCTTCGGCGAGGCTACGCTCAGGACGAACGGGGCCTTCCAGGTGCGTTCTTCGACAGCCTGCTAGTGCGCCTCCCGCAGGAGCGTCAGCGCCGCCATGAGCGCGACCCCCGCGACGAGCGCGGCGGAGAGCCGCCACTTCGACTCTCCGCGCCGGTGCAGGTCGGGGAGGATGTCCGAGAGCGACAGGTGCAGGAACGTGCCGGCGCTCGCGGCGAGCGCGACCGCGGTGAACCGCTCGACGTGGATCGCCTGGCGCAGCAGGACGTAGATGCCCGCGCCGACCGGCACCATCAGCGCGAAGGCCGCGTTCATCGTCACCGCCCTCGCCCGGGAGTAGCCCTCGGAGAGGAGGATCGCGGAGAGCGAGAACGAGTTCGGGATCTTGTGCGCGAGGATGGCGAGGAACACGAGCAGCCCGAGCTCGGGCGTCACCGACGCCGCCCCGAGCGCGAACCCGTCCACGATGGTGTGGGCGCTCATGCCGAGCCAGGCGGCGAGGCCGAGGGTGTGCACGTCGCAGCCGGTCCCGTCGGCCTCCCCATGGCCGACGTGCTCGTGCTCGTGCACGCCCTCGCCCTCGTGGTGCGGCAGGGGCGCGCCCGCGGTGGAGAGGCGCCGGTTCGGCCCGGGCTCCGCGCAGACGTGCACGAGCACGAAGCGCTCCGCGAGGTAGAGCACGAGGAAGCCGACGATGACGAACGGCACCACCGCGCTGCCGCCCTGCTCCACCGCCTCGGGCAGCATGTGGAAGAAGGCCGCGCCGAGCATGACGCCCGCCGAGAAGGACAGGAGCAGATCCGACCGCCTCACCGCCGCGAACAGCGGGAGCGCCCCGCCCGCGAGCGCACCGAGCAGGATCGCGCCCGTGTAGATCGACAGCGTCCCGACCCCGCTCATGCTCCCTCGCTCATGCACCCTCGCCGTCGTCGGCCCGCGCCGCCGCGGGATCCACCTCGAACGCCGGCGATCCCGGCGGGAAGTGCGCGGCGAGGACCTCCGCCACGTCGGCGGCGGTCCGGAGGCGGTCCGCGTCGCGACGGAAGAGCGCGCCGCCCTTCCGCCCGCGGGTGTACCAGAGCAGGTGCTTGCGCAGCTCGCGCACCGCGGCGCGCTCCGCCTCGTCGAGAGGCTCGCCGGGCCGCTGCCGCTGGCGGTGCTCCACCTGCATGCTCACGTGGCGCAGCATGACCGAGATCCACTCGTCGCGCGAGGGCGGCGCGGGCCGCGGCTTCCCGAGCTCCGCGGCCCGCAGCTCGCGGAAGATCCAGGGATTGCCGCAGGCGCCACGGGCGACGAGCACCGCGTCGCAGCCGGTCTCCTCGCGCATCCTGAGGGCGTCGTCGGCGGTCCAGACGTCCCCGGAGCCGAGCACCGGGATCGAGACCGCCTGCTTCACGGCGCGGACGAGATCCCAGCGGGCCCGGCCCGAGTACATCTGCGCGCGGGTGCGCCCGTGCAGCGCCACCGCCGCGGCGCCGCCCGCCTCCGCGGCGCGCGCGACGTCCACGCAGTTCACCTCGCCGTCGTCCCAGCCGGCGCGGATCTTGACCGTCACCGGCACCGCGACGGCGGCACGGATCGCGCGCACCGCCGCCTCCACCCGCGCGGGGTCGCGCCCGAGCGCCGCGCCGGCGCCGGTGCCGCAGACCTTCTTCACCGGGCAGGCCATGTTGACGTCGATGATCCCGGCGCCCGCGCGCACCGCCGCGGCGGCGCCGCGGGCGAGGATGTCGGGCTCGGCCGCGAAGACCTGCACCGCGAACGGCTCCTCCTCCGGGTCCCGGTCGAGGTAGCTCTCCGTCTGGAGCGTCCCGTGGACCAGCCCGTGCGCCGAGACCATCTCGGTGTATGCGAAGCTCGCCCCCATCTCGCGGCAGATGGTGCGGAACGGCCGGTCCGACACCCCGGCGAGGGGCGCGAGGAAGTAGCGGCCTGGGAAGGTGTGGGGACCGATTTGCATCTGGGGGAGCCTTCGGGGCGCGACGGGTCTAGCAAATCGCGCCCGCGCGGGGAACGCCGGAATGGCGGTACGCGCCGCCGGTTCAGCTAAGCCGCAGGCCCTCGGTGCGCAATCGGGGGGACTGACGACCGCCGCGCCGATGCACAGCGTGAGGGGGTCAAGCCGGGCGAGCAGGCGCGTGGGCGGTTGATTTTGATTTGGGCGCTCGGCCGTTTACCATGTGCCGCAGGCGTCGGCCCCACCGGCCGGCTGCCCGCCCCGAGGAGTGATGAGGCTGATTCGAGCGATCTTTCCCGTCCTGACCGCCCTCCTCCTCGCCTTGCCGGCCGGCGCGCAGGCGCCCGCTGCCGTGAGCGCCGCGGCGAAGGCGACCACGCAGGCCCTCCCGCCCGCCGAGCTGCCTGCGGCGAAGCTCGTCGCCGCGAAGCACGCGGCCGAGGAGCCGATCCCGATGGTCGAGCAGGTGCTCGCCGACGACGACGACGCGGTCGCCGCGTCCGCGGACGTCCCCGACGACCCGGCCGTCGCCGAGGAGATCGACAGCGAGTCGGCCGAGCTCGAGGACGTGCGCCGCGCCGAGGAGGAGTCGCACGTCGCGGATCGGAAGCCCGTCACCGCGCCGCACCAGGCCGGAGAGGGCCGCATCGCGCTCCTCCCCGAGCTCGAGCACGACCTCGCGCAGCTCCAGGCCGAGTACGACATTCCCATCCAGGTGAACGAGGCGGTCGTCGGCTACGTCCGCTTCTTCCAGTCTCGCGCCGCCCGCGGTCACTTCGTGAAGTGGCTCGGCCGGTCGCACCGCTACATGGACAAGTACCGCGCGATCCTGAAGGAGGAGGGGCTGCCGCAGGACACGGTCTTCCTCGCGATGATCGAGAGCGGCTTCGGCAACTTCGCCTACAGCCGCGCGCGCGCCTCCGGCCCCTGGCAGTTCATCGGGCCGACCGGCAAGTCCTTCGGGCTGAAGCAGGACTTCTGGCTGGACGAGCGGCGCGATCCGGAGAAGTCCGCGCACGCCGCCGCGCGCTATCTGAAGCAGCTCCACCAGCAGACCGGCGACTGGCGGCTCGCGTGGGCCGGGTACAACGCAGGGGTCGGGCGGATCTACAAGGCCCGGGCGCAGGGCTACGACGACTTCTGGGAGATGGCCGCGGTGCCCGGGAAGAAGGTGCTGCGCGCCGAGACGAAGGGCTACGTGCCCAAGCTCATGGCCGCGGCGATCATCACGAAGCACCCCGAGGCGTTCGGGTTCCGCGCCGACGAGATCGAGCCGCAGCGCTGGGACGAGTACGCGGAGGTGACGATCCCGTCGGCGACGCTGCTCGGCGTCGTCGCCCGCGCCGCCGGCGTCTCCGAGCGCACGCTCATCGACCTCAACCCCGAGCTGCGCCGCGCCTGCACGCCGCCGCGCGGGTACCAGCTCAAGATCCCGAAGGCGCAGGCCGAGACGTTCGCCCAGGCCTGGCCGTCGATCCAGGGGAAGGTGCGGATGACCTTCGCCGGCCACGTCGTCCGGCGCGGGGACACGCTCTCCTCCATCGCGGTGCAGCACGGCGTCCCGGTCGAGGGG
Source organism: uncultured delta proteobacterium (assembly GCA_963736795.1). Taxonomy (GTDB): domain Bacteria; phylum Myxococcota; class Myxococcia; order Myxococcales; family Anaeromyxobacteraceae; genus Anaeromyxobacter. The sequence continues at coordinate 104,841 of CAVTRF010000017.1, forward strand.
ATCATGGAGATGAACGGCCTGCGCACCGCGAAGCGGCTGCGGGTCGGGCAGGAGCTCGTCATCCCGAAGCCGCTCGGCGGCGGGCGCCTTGCGACGTCCGGGGTGGCGGAGCCGACGGTGCAGTCGCGGTCGGCGAAGGGTCGGCAGGGCAAGGTCGTGGACGAGCAGGCCCGGCGCGAGCCGGCGACCCGGGCGGCGGTGGCCCGGGCGGAGCGGGCGCGCTCGACGATGCGCGTCCAGGCGGGGGACACGCTCTGGTCGATCTCTCGCAAGCTCGGCGTCGAGCTCGGCGACCTGTGCAAGTGGAACGGCATCGACAACCCCGGCCGCCACAAGCTGCTCGTCGGCGCGCAGCTCGTCGTCTACGGCGAGCGCGGGTAGCGCGCGCAGCATCCCGGTCGAGCGGTCGGTCGCCGCCCCGTCGCGCAGCGCCGACCACGTGCGGTCGAGACCGGGGCGCGGTAGCGTCGCGCCATGTCCGAGCTGCCGCCCGACGTCGCCGCGGAGATCGACGCGCTCTGCGCGGAGGCGGACGGCGCCGCCGCGAGCGGCGCGCTCGCCCAGGCGATCGCCCATTACGAGGCGGCGCTCGAGCTCCTCCCGGCGCCCGCGGGCCAGTGGAGCGTCGCGCCGTCGCTCTGGTCGGCGGTCGCCGATGCGCGCTTTCGCACGGGCGATCTCGTAGGCGCGCTCGAGCCGATCGCGCTCGCCATGCAGCACGGGGATCCGTCGAACCCGTTCCTCCACCTGCGGCGCGGGCAATGCCTGCTCGGCATGGGCCACCGCGACGCGGCGCTCGACGCGCTCGCGCGCGCGTTCGTGGGCGGCGGGCGCCCGCTCTTCGCCCGCGAGGACCCGCGCTACCTCGCCGCAGTGCGGGAGCTCGTTCCGCCGCGCCCGGGCGAGGACGACCCGTAGGTCCGCCCGCCGTGCGCTTGGCGCGATGCCGCTTTGGCGTCCGCGCCCCGCGCCGTCGGCTGCGCCGTCCGGGACTCCCCCCGAGGCCCGCGGACGCGCAGGTTCAAGCACGGACATCAACAGGGGGGGTCTCGATGAAGCTTCGCGCGATCGCTTTCGCCGTTCCGCTCGTGCTCGGGGCGGCGTGTGCGCATGGGAGCTCGCAGTCCGCGGGCGCCAGCACGGGAGCGGCCTCTGCCGACGGGCAGGGCCAGAGCCAGGGTGGCCAGGTAGCAGGGACAGAGCAGCCGCAGCAGCCGTCGAGCACCGGCGCGCAGGCGCCTGGCTCGGCCGGAGCGGGGACGTCGAGCTCGCCATCGAGCTCGGACGCGCAGGCGGCCGGCCGCGCCGCACAGGACCCCATCATGCACCCGGGTCCGCCGGTGAAGGCGCACGCCGAGGACCAGGTCGTGCGAGGCGTCATCAGTGACGTGTCCGAGGACACCGTGTCGATCGAGTCCGACCTGGGCGTCACGAGGACGCTCACGATCGTGCCGCAGACGACGATCCGCGTGAATGGCGAGGACGCCTCCTACGACGATCTCAGCGAGGGCCAGCCGGTCCGCGCGGCGTTCAGCGACGTCGAGGGCGAGGACGTGGCGGTGGAGATCCGCGCCGGCGAGCTCGGCGCTCCGTCCGAGCCGGCGACGCCGCCCGACGCGGGCAGCAGCCCACACTCGCCGGGGCCGAGCGGATCGACCGGCTCGGGTTCCCCGTCGGAGAGCGGCACGGGCACGGGCACGCGCGGCTGGTAGCACCGGCGCTCGAGCAGCGGCCGGCGCGGACGCGCGCGCCGGGGCCTGCGCAGCGCTCAGCCCGATCACCCGAGATCGTATCCGCGTTCCTCGTGGTTCGTGATGTCGAGGCCGATCATCTCCTGCTCCTCGTCGACGCGCGCACCGAGCGACAGGTCGGCGACCTTCACGAGCACCCACGTCCAGCCGCCCGACCAGGCCGCGGTCACCGCGCAGGCGAGCAGCTGCACCCCGAGCTGGTGCGGGATCCCGATGTGCTCGGTGCCGCCGAGGCTCGCCGACGCGAACACGCCGGTGAGGATCGAGCCGACGATCCCGCCGACCCCGTGCACCCCGAACGCGTCGAGCGAGTCGTCGTAGCCGAGCCGGCGCTTCAGCGTCGTCGCGGCGAAGAAGCAGACGACCGCGGAGATCGCCCCGATCGCCATCGCCCCGCCGACGCCGACGTAGCCGGACGCGGGCGTGACGGTCGCGAGCCCGGCGACCGCGCCGGTGATGATGCCGAGCACGCTCGCGCCGGCCGTGGCGGATCAGCTCGATGCAGGTCCAGACGAGCGCCGCGGTGGCGGCCGAGACCTGCGTCGCGAGCAGCGTCATCCCGGCCGCGCCGTTCGCGCCGAGCGCGCTCCCTGCGTTGAACCCGAACCAGCCCACCCAGAGCATCCCGGCGCCGACGGCCGACAGGGTGAGGTTGTGCGGTGGCATGGGCGTCTTCGGGTAGCCCCTGCGGCGCCCGACGTAGGTGCAGGTGACGAGGCCGGCGATCCCCGCGGTGACGTGGACGACGACGCCGCCCGCGTAGTCGAGCGCGCCCATCTGCTGGAGCCAGCCGCCGCCCCACATCCAGTGGGTGACCGGCACGTAGACGACGATCGACCAGAGCGCCGAGAAGAGCAGCATCGGCGCCGAAGCGGACCCGCTCGGCGAACGCCCCGATGATGAGCGCGGGGGTGATGATGGCGAAGGTGAGCTGGAACATCGCGAAGACGCTCTCGGGGATCGAGCCGGTGAGCGCGTCACGCGGCACGTTCGCGAAGAAGGCCTTCCCGAGCCCGCCGATGACGCCGTTCACCGCGGGGTTCGTCGCGGGGGTGAACGCGAGCGAGTAGCCGAACGCGACCCACAGCACGGTCACGACCGCCGCGATCGAGAAGCACTGCATCAGCACGGAGAGGACGTTCTTCGTCCGGACGAGCCCGCCGTAGAAGAGCGCGAGGCCGGGGAGCGTCATGAACAGGACGAGCGCCGTGGAGGTGAGGATCCAGGCGGTGTTTCCGGTGTCGAGGGCGGCGGTCATGGGGGGCCCGGTGCTACAGCGCGGCGGAGCCGGTCTCGCCGGTCCGGATGCGGATGGTCTCGACGAGCTCCAGCACGAAGATCTTGCCGTCCCCGATCCGGCCGGTCTTGGCGGCGCGCTCGATCGCCTCGGTGACGCGCTGCACCTCGACGTCGTCCACCGCCACCTCGATCTTCGCCTTGGGCGCGAAGTCGATCTGGTACTCGGCGCCGCGGTAGATCTCGGTGTGGCCCTTCTGCCGGCCGTACCCCTTCACCTCGGTGACGGTCATGCCCTTGACGCCGAGGACGGACAGGGCAGCGCGGACCTCGTCCACGCGGTTCGGCTTCACGATCGCGATCACGAACTTCATCGGTTCCTCCAGGCGGGGCGGTCGGGCGGAGTCGGTCGGCTGCGGCGCCGCGTGCGCGGCGAAGGGGCTGCTCGGGCGCCGGGCGGCTGCTGCTCGGGCGCCGCGCAAGATAGTCGGGTTCGGGCGCCACGGCGAGGTGCGCGCGTGCGCGGCGAAGGGCTGCTCGGGCGGCGGGCAATGGCTGCTCGGGCAGCGGGCAATCAGCTGCTCGGGCAGCGGGCAATCGCTGCTCGGGCGCCGGGCACGGGCGCCGGGTCTGGGCCGGGGGACGGCTGGGGGGCGCGCGCGCCGGAGCGCTGCTCCGGCTACGACAGCGTGCGCGCCGGATCGACCCGCGCCGCGGCGGCGGCGGGCGCGAGCGCGCCCGCGACCGCGGCGAGCGTCGGGAGGACGAGGCCGAGCGCGGGCAGCCAGGGAGGGAAGGCGAAGAACGTCTCGGGCCGGAACGGGAAGTCGGGCAGGAGCGCGACCGCAGCGCGGTCGGCGAGGAGCGCGGCGCCGAGCGCCAGCGCCGCGCCGACGAGCCCGCCGGCGAGCCCCACGATCGCGCCCTCCGCCAGCACGATCCGCCGCACGTCGGACGGCGAGGCGCCGAGCGCCTCGAGCACCGCGATCTCCTTCGCCCGGCCGCGCACGCTCGCCGAGAGCGACTGCGCGATCGCGAGCGCAGCGAGCGCGCACATCACGACCGCGAGGAACACGAGCGCGCCGGTCGTCACGAGGACGACCGTCCCGACCCGCTCCGCGGTCGCGCGCTCCCCCTCGTCCACCGAGAGCCCCATCCGGCGCACCGCGGCGGTGAGGGCCGGCACGTCGTCGGGGCGCCGCGCGAGGAGGGTGACCTGCGTGTAGCCCTGGTCGGCCTTGCCGTAGTCGGCGTGGAGCCGACGCGCCGTCGCGAGCGGGATCGCGAGCTGGTAGATCGGCACGCGGTCCGAGAGTCCGACGAGCTTCAGCCGCGTGTCGTAGACCCGGTCCTCGGTCTTCTGCGGGACGATCGACAGCCCGACCTTCACCGGCAGCTCGAGCCCGACGATCGAGAGGCCGGCGGGGAGCCGTCGCACGCCCCAGGCCGGGGCGATGGTCTTGTTGTAGATCTCGAGCAGCCGCCGCGAGAGCAGCACCGGGATCGGCCGGTCGGACGCGGGGCCGGGGTCCTCGAAGCGGAGCCCCTCGCCGAGGTCGCCCTTCACGAGCTCGGGCGCGACCCCGACGACCGGGATCTGGAGCGTCATCCCGGGCGGCCAGTTGTAGTCGAGCCCGCGCGGCGGGCCCGGCGCCGCGATCGGGACGCGCAGCGAGACGCCGCGGCCACACCGCCGCCGCTCCCGGGAGCGCCGCGAGCCGCGCGGCGGTCTCGTCGTCGAGCTTGCCGCCGCCGAGCACGACCTCCGAGCGCGACGGCCCCGGGGACCACCTCGACGAGCCGCGCGTCCGCCGGGAACATCCGCTCCGCGGCGCGCGACACTCCCATCCCGAGCGCGAGGAAGAAGACGAGCGCGGCGGCGCCCGCGCAGGCGGCGGCGGCGTTCAAGAGCGCGCCGCGCCGGTCGGCGCGAAGCGTCGCGACCGCGATCCACAGGAGGCCGCGGGCGCGGGTCATGACGGGCAGAGCCTTCCTTCGGAGAGGTGGAGGACGCGGGAGGCGGCGCGCGACACGCGCTCCTCGTGCGTCACGACGAGCACCGTGAGCCCGGTCCGGGCGAGCTCCGCGAACTGCCGGATGATCCCCTCGCCGGTGACCGCGTCGAGGTTCCCGGTCGGCTCGTCCGCGAGGAGCACCTTCGGCCGGGCGAAGAGGGCGCGTGCGATCGCGACGCGCTGCCGCTCGCCGCCGGACAGCCGCGAGGGGGGCTGGTGCGCCTTGTCGGCGAGCCCCACGTCCGCGAGGGCCCGCTCCGCGCGCGCCCGGATCTCCGGGGCCCGCGCGTCGCCGCCGCGCCGGAGCAGGCCCGGGAGCATGACGTTCTCGACCGCCGACAGCCCCTGCAGGAGGTTGAACGACTGGAACACGAAGCCGACGGCGCGGTTCCGGAGCTCGGCGCGCGCCTCGGTCGAGAGGCCGGCGAGCGGGACGCCCGCCACCGCCGCCTCTCCGCCGAAGTCGCGGTCGAGCGCGCCGGCCACGTAGAGGAGCGTGGACTTGCCCGATCCCGAGGGCCCGACGATGGCGACGAGCTCGCCGGCGCCGACGTCGAGGTCCACGCCGCGGAGGATCGGCACCTCCCGGTCCGCGTCGCGGAAGACCTTCGTCACGCCTCGCAGCCGGATCACCGCTCCTCCCCCGCGCCGGCGCGCCCCTCGACGTCGAGGGAGAGGAGGAGCGCGCCCTCCGCGAGGTCGGCGCGCAGCGAGATGGCCGCGAGCCGCGCGGCGGGCTCGACGAACCGCTCCACGATCGAGCGCAGCACGAACCCCGAGGGTCCGCCCCCGAACGCCTCGTCGGGGAGCGCGCGCACCGCCGCGACGAGCCGGGGCGCGTCGAGCGCGGCGCCGCCGAGCCCGCCCGCGAGCGCGGCCTCCGCGGCGGGCGTCGGCGCCTTCCAGCCGGGCTCGCCGTCCGCGAGCCGCGCGAGGAGCGCGTCGATCCGCCCCGGACGCCCACCCGCCGCCACGACCTGACCGCGCGCGGCGTCCACCTTCCACGCGATCTCGCCGGACGCCGTCTGCACGCGGGTGATCCCGTCCTGCGCGCCGCGCGGCGCGACGCGCCGCGCCGACCGCGCGCGCGAGCCGGTCCGCCGCGGCGCCCACGTCGGCGCCCGGGCGGAAAGGGAGGATGGCCTCGAACTCCGCCGCGCGGAGCGGGTCCGAGCGCGTCGCCGCGGCGGTCAGCCCGCCGAGCGCGAGCCGCGCGGGGACCGACAGCGTGACGGCGCCGCCCGGCGCGAGCACCCCGAACAGATCGCGCTCGAGCTCGATCCCCCGCCGCGCGAGCCAGGCGCGCTCCCGCGCGCCGAGCGTGGGCACGAGCTTCTTCCCGAGCGCGGCGAAGTCGCCGTCCCAGCGGGCGGCGAGCGGCGCCGCGGGGTCGAGCCGCGCCACCAGGGCGGCGGCGCGCCCGTCCGCGGCGAGGGCGCGGAACGACGGCTCGCGGTCGCCGAGCAGCATGGCCACGCGCGCGCCGAGCCGGCCGGGCCCGGCCGAGACGCCGAGCCCGATCCCGTCGGCGAGCGCCCAGGCGCCACGCAGGAGCCGCGACCCCGCCGGCACGAACGCGACCGCGGAGACCTGCTCCCCGAGCGCCGCGCGCGCGGTGCGGAAGCCGGGGTGCTCGGCGAGCGACGCCCCGGGGGCGAGCGTCGCCGCCGCCGCGACGAGCGCGGGCCCGGCCGGGTCGGTCGTGAGCAGGGTCGTCCGCTCGACGACCGCGTAGGTGAGGGCGGCGGCCGCGACGCCGGGGCGGCGGAACACGACGGCGGCGACCGCGCCGTGGCGTCTCCGCGCGGCGCTCGGTCGCGCCGAGCCGGTCGCGCGCGAGCCGGGCGAGGAGCCGCTCCACCTTCGGCGCGTCGGCGGCGGGGAGGACGACGAGCGTCGCGCTGCCGGGCTCGTCGCGGGCGCCGGGCCGATCGAGCAGCGCGATCGCCGCGCCGCGCCGCGGGTCCACGCCCGCGTCCGCGAGCGCCTCGGGGTCGAGCGGGTCGAACCCGAGCTGCGCCGCGAGCGCGCCGCGCGCCCCCGCGAGGCCGCCCGCGCCGGGGAAGCCGCCGACCGACGCGTGGAGGGCGGCGAGCTCCTCGGCCGCCTTGCCCGCGTCGGGGACCACGATGGCGGCGCGGGCGGTGGCGGGGACGAACCGCTCGGGAGGAGGGCCGCGGCGGCCGCCGTGACAGGAGAGGAGCGCGAGCGCCGCGGTGAGCAGCGCGCCGCGGATCGGCCGGCGGAGCACCTCCATTCCTTACCATGGTAGAGAAGGCGCGCTCATGATCTTCTCCCACGAGGACGACGCCCCGCTCGCGCGCGACCTCGCCCCCGACTGGCGGGCGCGGCTCGGGCCGCTCGCCGACGCGCTCGAGCTCGAGATCGGCGCCGGGCACGGCGGCTTCGCGCTCGCCTTCGCGCGCGCGCGCCCCGACCGGGCGCTCGTCGCGATCGAGCAGCGCCGCTCCTTCGCCGAGGCGGTTCGTGCGAAGGCCGAGCAGCGCGGCCTCGGTAACCTCGTCGTCATCCTGGGCGACGGCCGGATCCTCGCGCCCCGGCTCTTCGCGGAGGGATCGCTCGCGGCGATCCACGTCCACTTCCCCGACCCGTGGTGGAAGCGCCGGCACCACCGGCGGCGGCTCGTGGACGACCGGATGTCGCGCCTGTTGCTGCGGCTCCTGCGCCCGGGCGGGGTCCTCGACTTCCGCACCGACGTCGAGCGGTACGCGATCGAGGCGGTCGCGCGGCTCGAGGAGATCGGGTTCGAGAACGAGAGCGGGCGGGGCGCCTTTGCGGACGCCCCGCCCGACGAGATCCCGTCCACACGGGAGAAGCGCTACCTCGAGACCGGCCAGCGCGTGTGGAGGCTCCGCATGCGCCGGCCGGGCTAGCGGCGAGTGCCGGAGCCGGGCGCGGACCGCCCGCTCACGTCGATCGTCACCGCGACGTCCTGCCCGTCCTGTTCGTTGTAGCTCGCGCGGACCTGCTGGCCCTGCTTGATCTGCGAGGGCTTCGCGGTCTTGCCGTTCATCGTGACGACGGTCTGCGGGACGATCTTGAGCGTCTTCGCCTCGCCCTGCTCGGACTTGATCGAGATGGACCGCTTCGCGAACTTCGAGACCGTCCCGGTGACGGTCTGGTCGTCCGTGTGGGCGGTGACGTCGCTCGGCCCCGGCGCGCCGGCGCTGCCGCTCGCCTCCGAGCCCGCGGTGTCGCTGTGGGTCGCGCCCTCCGGGCCGCCCGTCCCGGTGGTGTCGGACGAGCCCATGCCGGACCAGCCCATCCCGGCGGAGCCCGGGCCCGGGGCGCCCTGACCGCGGTCGGCCCCCACCTGGTCTCGACCCTGCTGGCTCGACCCCGTGGAGTCGGACGAGCCTGCCGCGCCGGCCGAGCCGGAGTCGGTGCCCGCCGGCGCGCCGGAGCTCCCGGTCCCGCTCTGGCCCTCCTTCGCGCCGGGGGCGGCGGCGGTCGCGTCCTCCAGCGACCCGGTGCCCTGCGCCGGCGCCTGCTGCGCCGGCATGGCGTCGTGACGGGAGCCGCTCGAGGCGCTCCGCTCGGTCCACATGGCGCCGGTGTGGTCCCGTGAGGATTGCGTCCGGGTGGTGCTGCAGGCGACCCCGAGCACGAGCGCGACCGCGAAGGCGAACGTACGAATGGACATGGAAGTCCTCCTTGCAGCGCAAGCTGGACGCTCGCCCTCCGGGCGGCCATGCCCGCGTCCGAGGCAACGGGCGGCCGAGCGAGCGCGCGGCTAGACTGCGGCCATGACGCCCTCCCGCACCCTCGCCGCCGTCGCCGTCCTCCTGCTCGCCGCCACCGGGTGCCGCCGCGCGGCGGGACCCGCCGAGAGCTACCGCGCCTTCGCGGCCGCCGCGCGGGCGGGGGACGTCGAGGGGGTCTGGGCGAGGGTCGCGACCCGCTCGCGGGGCGTGCTCGAGGCGCGCGCGAGGGAGCTCGCGACGCGGTCGTCGGGCGTCGTCCCGTCCTCCGGCAAGGAGCTCGTGCTCGGGGACCTCGCCGCGGCGGCCCCCCGGATCCGCGCGGTCACGGTGCTCCGCGAGTCCCGCGACGCGGCGGTGGTCGCCGTGGAGGAGGAGGGGCGGACCGGCGCGCGGGAGGTGTCGCTCGTGCGCGAGGACGGCGTGTGGCGCGTCGTGCTCCCCTTTGATAACTAGTCGCTCGCCCATGAAGACCCCGACCGCCGCCGAGATCCGCGAGGCCTTCCTCCGCTTCTTCGAGGAGAGGGCCCACCGCCGCGTGAAGAGCTCCTCGCTCGTCCCGCACGACGATCCCACGCTCCTCTTCACGAACGCCGGGATGGTCCAGTTCAAGGACGTCTTCACCGGCCGCGAGAAGCGGGACTACACGCGCGCGACGACGGCCCAGAAGTGCGTGCGCGCCGGGGGCAAGCACAACGACCTCGAGAACGTGGGCTTCACCGCGCGTCACCACACGTTCTTCGAGATGCTCGGGAACTTCTCCTTCGGCGACTACTTCAAGAAGGACGCCGTCGCCTGGGGGTGGGAGTTCGTGACCAGCCCGAGCTGGCTCGGCCTCTCGAAGGAGCGGCTCGCCGCCACCGTGTTCGACGGCGAGGGCGGACTGCCCTGGGACGAGGAGGCGTACGAGCTCTGGAAGGCGCAGGGCGTCCCGCCCGACCGGATCTACAAGCTCGGCGCGAAGGACAACTTCTGGGCGATGGGCGACACCGGTCCGTGCGGGCCGTGCTCGGAGCTCCACTACTTCCAGGGGAACGACATCCCGTGCGCCGAGGAGAAGGCCGGGCGGAAGTGCCAGGGCGTCGCGTGCGACTGCGATCGCTGGCTCGAGATCTGGAACCTCGTCTTCATGCAGTTCGAGCGGAGCGCCGGCGGAAACCTCACGCCGCTGCCGAAGCCCTCGATCGACACGGGCGCGGGGCTCGAGCGCATGGCGTCGGTCGCGCAGGGGAAGCGCTCGAACTACGACACCGACCTGTTCCAGAACATCATCCGCGCCATCGAGAAGGTCGCCGGCAAGAAGTACGGCGCGAACGAGGACGACTCGGTCTCGATGCGCGTCATCGCGGACCACGCGCGGGCGACGACCTTCCTCGTCGGCGACGGCGTGCTGCCCTCGAACGAGGGGCGCGGCTACGTCCTCCGGCGCATCATGCGGCGGGCGATCCGGCACGGGAAGCGGCTCGGGCTCGAGAAGCTCTTCCTCGCCGACGTCTGCGCGGCCGTCATCGAGGAGATGGGCGCCGCCTACCCCGAGACCCGCGAGAGCCGCGCCTTCATCGCCAAGGTGGCGGCGCAGGAGGAGGAGTCCTTCCGCCGGACGCTCGACCGCGGCCTCCAGATCCTCGAGGAGGAGATGGCCCGCCTCGACCGGGCGAAGGAGAAGGTCGTCCCGGGCAAGGTGGCCTTCCAGCTCTACGACACCTTCGGCTTCCCGATGGACCTCACCCGGGTCATCGCGGGCGAGCGCGGCTTCGCGGTGGACGAGGGGGGCTTCGACCGCAACATGGCCGAGCAGCGCGCCCGCTCCGAGTGGAAGGGGTCCGGGGACCAGGCGGTCGGCGATCTCCACAAGCAGATCGCGACCGAGCTCGGCGAGGTCCACTTCCTCGGCTACGAGACCACCGTCGCGAAGGCCGAGGTGAAGGCGATCATCGCGAACGGCGCCCGCGCCGCCAAGGCGCGGCAGGGCGACGAGGTCGAGATCGTCGCCGCCGCGACCCCGTTCTACGGCGAGTCGGGCGGGCAGGTCGGCGACGTGGGCACGATCCGCGGCAAGGGCGCGGAGGTCGAGGTGCGCAACGCCCACCGGCCGGCCCCCGGGCTCGTCACCCACGTCGGGGTCGTGAAGTCGGGCGAGCTCGCGGTGGGCGACGTCGTCGAGCTCGCGGTGGACGACCGGCGTCGCGACCTGATCCGGGCGAACCACTCCGCGACCCACCTCCTGCAGTTCGCGCTGCGCGAGCGGCTCGGCGAGCACGTGAAGCAGGCGGGCTCGATCGTGGCCCCCGACTACCTCCGGTTCGACTTCTCGCACTTTCAGCCGCTCACCGACGACGAGCTCGCCGGGATCGAGCGGCGGGTGAACGAGCTCGTGCGCGAGAACGTCGAGACCGACACCGCGGTGCTCGAGCTCGAGAAGGCGCGCCAGGCCGGGGCGATGATGATCTTCGGCGAGAAGTACGGCGACGTGGTGCGGGTCGTCCGGATCGGGCCCTCCAAGGAGCTGTGTGGCGGCACGCACGTGCGCCGCACCGGCGACATCTCCTTCTTCAAGATCGCGAGCGAGGAGTCGATCGCGGCCGGCGTGCGCCGCATCGTCGCGCTGACCGGCCCGAAGGCCGTCGAGCTGTCACAGCGCGAGGCGGACGAGCTGCGGCGCGCGGCCGCGCTGCTCCGCGCCGGGGCGTTCGAGGTCGCGCAGAAGGTCGAGGCGGCGCAGAAGCGCGTGAAGGACCTCGAGCGCGCGCTCGAGGACGCCTCCTCGAAGATCGCGACCGCGCAGTCCGGCGACCTCGCCTCGAAGGCGAGGGAGGTCGGCGGTGCCAAGGTGCTCGTCGCGCGCGTGCAGGGCGACGGCAAGAGCCTGCGCGAGCTCGCGGACAAGCTCCGGGACAAGCTCGGCCGCGGGGTGGTGGCGCTCGGCGCCGAGGCGGACGGCAAGGCGATCCTGCTCGTGGCGGTCACGAAGGACCTCACCTCGAAGGTGAAGGCGGGTGACCTCGTGAAGGACGCCGCGAAGCTCGTCGGCGGCTCCGGCGGCGGCAAGCCCGAGCTCGCGCAGGCGGGCGGGACGGATCCGGCCGGCCTCGACCAGGCGCTCGCGCGGATCGAGGAGCTCGCGGCGAAGTCGCTCGCCTGAGGGGCCGAGACCAACTGCCCCGCAGGCCCCCCTCTCCCTGACCCTCTCCCCCGCTTCGCGGGGGCGAGGGGACGACCGCCGAACTCCGCCGGCTGGCGCCGGGGGCGAGGGGACGACTGCCGAACTCCGCCGGCTGGCGTTGGGGGGCGAGGGAGTCCGGCGGCGCGAGCGTCGAGGACGGCACTCGACGCGCGGTTGCTCCTCGACTCCCGGGAGGGGCGGCGCGGCAGGCTGTCAAGCGGCCGGGGCCGTTGACCGGCGCGGAGGGCGGTGCCTACCATCCTCGGCGTCGATGCCCCACTCGGCTCCACGAGCGCGGAAGGCGCGCGTCGCTCCACCGGTCGTGGATCTCGCCCGCGCGCGCGACGCGAAGAAGCTGCGGGAGCTCATCGCCCGGTGCCAGCTGGTCGACGAGGTGAACCGCAAGTCGCTCGGGCGCCTCTTCCAGACCGGGCTCGTCTACACGCGCCAGGGCGCGCGACTCGGGCGGGACCTCCTCCTCGCCCACCAGCACCTGCTCCGCGTCTCGGAGCTGCTCGCCCGGATCGCGGAGCTGCCGTCGGTCCCCACGGACCGCGAGGCGAACGCGCTCTACGACGAGGCGCAGGCGCTGCTCGCGCGGACCGCGGAGCTGACCGCCCGCTCCGGGCTCGTGCTCGCGCGCGGCTAGCGCGCCGGCTCCCGCCGCCGGCCTCGTCCGCAGCGTCCTGTGCGGGAACGGCCGCTCCGCAGCGTCGGACCGGGCGAGTCCCCCCAGCGACCGGCGGTGCGTGTGGTCGTGTTCAGCGCAACGCGTCATCCGGGCATGGAGGCCGCGACCGCTCGCCGCGGGTATGACGCGGATGCCCTGCTTCAGCACTGCCTCCGCCTGGAAGGAAACAGGCTTGCTTCTGTCGAAGCGGTGCACGACGCTGAGTCGCGCTCGACGAGGGGGGCGGATGAATTTCGAGGGCGATCCCGATGTCCGCCCCCGGTGTGACGTATCGAACGTGAAGTACTACCCGAACCAGGAGTGACCAGATGCGCAAGCTGCTCATGCTCGGCTCTCTCATCGCCCTTCTCGTCCCGACCGCGTCGCACGCGTTCCAGCTCGGGGTCCGCCTCGGCTACGCGCCGGCGATGGGCGACGAGCAGAAGGACGCGCCCATGTCCGACTTCGTGAAGAGCCAGATCCCGATCCAGGTGGACGGGCTGTTCGCGGTCAACAAGGACTTCGCGCTCGGCCCGTACTTCTCCTACGGGTTCGGGCAGCTCAACAGCGACGTCAAGGACGGCTGCGACGCCCTCGGCGTCGACTGCTCCGTGAGGAACGTGCGCCTCGGCCTCGAGGGCATCTACAAGTTCAACTCCGTGCAGGGCCAGATGGTTCCGTGGCTGGGCGCCGGCCTCGGCTACGAGGCGAGCAGCGTGACCGTGTCGTTCGGCGGCGTTTCCGGGAGCGCCGACACGAGCGGGCTCGAGCTGAACCTGCAGGCCGGCGGCGACTTCAAGGTCAACGAGCAGTTCTCGGTCGGCCCGTACGTCCAGCTCTCGATCGGCCGGTACTCGAGCTTCGAGGGGAACAGCATCGACGAGAAGGGCGTCCACCAGTGGCTCGGCTTCGGGATCGCGGGCAAGTTCGACCTGTAACTCCGGAACACGTCCAGCGGTGAAGCGCGGCCGCCCCTCGGGGTGGCCGTTCTTTTTTTGGGCCTCGCTCATGCGTTCGGCGAGAAAGCGCCCTGGTCCGGCGAGCGGGCGCCCGGGATCCTGCGCGACGGACGAACGGGACGGTGCCGGCTCCCCCTGTTGCGGGCGCGCCGATGGGTGCCAAGCGTGGGTGCCATGCACACGAGGTGCGGCCGCGGCTCGACCGCGCCCTTTCACCGAACGTGAGTCCACGAAGGAGTGTTGAAATGCGCAAGCTGCTCCTGCTCGGAAGTCTGGTCGCCGTCCTCTCCCCCGTCTCGTCGCGCGCGCAGGTCGACCTCGGGCTCCGCGCCGGCTTCGCCTTCGGGATGGGCGACGCCGCGGCGAACGCGAAGCTCTCGGACGCGGTGAAGTGGCAGATCCCCATCCAGCTCGACGCCCTCTACCGGCTCACCCCGGAGCTCTCCCTCGGCGCCTACGGCTCGTACGGCTTCGGCATCCTCGGCGACCAGCTGAACGACGCCTGCGACGCGCTGAATGCCGACTGCTCGGCGAGCAGCTGGCGCGTCGGGGTCCAGGCCGCCTATGCGCTGAACCAGCTGCGCTCCGCCACGCTCTCGCCGTGGGTGGCCGTCGGGACGGGGTGGGAGTGGCTCAAGGTGGAGAGCGCCGGCGCCGACAACACGAGCAACGGCTGGGAGTACGTGAACCTGCAGCTCGGCGCCGACTACAAGGCGAACAAGCAGCTCGCGGTCGGGCCGTTCGTCCAGTTCTCGGTCGGTCAGTTCCGGAAGATCGAAGGGAACGACATCCCCGACAAGGGGACGCACGAGTGGCTCACGATCGGGCTCCGGGGGCTGTTCGCCCTGTAGACCCGAAGCTCGCTTCACGCGTGGCGCCCGTTCGTGCGATGGATGGGCGCCATGCGCACCCCGCTCGCCGCGGCCGTGATCCTGACCGCGCTCGCCGCCGCGCCCGTGGCACGCGCGGAGCCGGTCGTCGCGCTGCGGCTCGGGATCGCGCCCGCGGTCGGGTCCGCGACCGCGGGCGTCCCGGTCTCGGAGGCGCTCACCTTCCAGGTACCGGTCCAGGTGGACGCGCTCTGGCGCGCCGGGCGTCTGTCGGCGGGGGTCTACGGCTCGTGGGGCCTCGCGCTCTACGGAGCCTGCGGCGGCGGCTCGTGCGGCGCGTCGGTCGCCCGGCTCGGGGTCGAGGCGCTCTGGAGCTTCGCGCCGCTCGCGGCCGCCGAGCCCTGGGTAGGGCTCGGGGCCGGGTACGAGTGGGCGAGCGCGAGCCGCGCACGCAGCGGCGCCACGCTCGACACGAGCTGGCGCGGGCCCGAGCTCTTCCAGGCGCAGGGTGGCGTCGAGTGGCGCCTCGGCCGCCGGCTCGCCGTGGGCCCGTTCCTGCTCCTCGGCGCGGGCCGCTACACCCGCCTCGCGCTCGACACCGGCGTCGACTCCGCCAGCGCGGACGTCGCGCGGAAGGCGGTCCACGCGTGGGTCCACATCGGCGTCCGCGGCCGGCTCGCGCTCGGGCGGACGCCGTGAACGGCACGCTCCTCGAGCTCGAGGTCGACTCGGCCGCGCTCGCCGGGAACCCGCTCGCCGATCCGTCGCGGCGACCCGTCCTCGCCTACGTGCCGCCCGGTGGCGCCGCCGGGCTCCCCGCCGTCTACTTCCTGCACGGGTTCACCGGCAGCGCGCGCGGCTGGACCAACGTCTCGGTGTTCGCGCTCACCGTCCCCGAGCGGCTCGACGCGCTCGTCTCGGCGGGAGCGGTCCCGCCCTTCGTCGGGGTCTTCCCGGACGGGATGACCGGGCTCGGCGGGACGCAGTGGACCGACGCGCCCGCGGTCGGGCGGTACCAGTCCTACGTCGCGGAGGACGTCGTCGCGGCGGTGGAGGCGCGGCTCGGCACGCTCGCGCGGCGCGAGGCGCGCGCGGTGGTCGGCAAGTCCTCCGGCGGCTACGGCGCCCTCTGCATGGGGCGCGACCGGCCCGACGTGTTCGCGCTCGTCGGCGCGCACGCGGCGGACTCCTGCTTCGAGTACTGCTACCTGCCCGACCTGCCGAAGGCCGCCGCCGCGCTCGTCGGCGCGCCGGATGCCGCCGCCTGGCTCGAGGGGGCGAAGCGCCGCGCCCGCGAGACGAAGCTCGCCGGGTCCGATCACGCCCCGCTCAACGTGCTCGCGATGGCGGCGCACTACTCGCCGCGGCCGGGCGCGCCGCTCGGGCTCGAGCTGCCGTTCGAGTTGCCGGACGGCCGGGTGCGCGAGGACGTCTGGGCGCGCTGGCTCGAGCACGATCCGGTCCGGTTCGTGCCGCGCGCCGCCGACGCCTACCGGCGGCTCGCCGGCGTCTACCTCGACTGCGGGACGCGGGACGAGTTCAACCTGCGCTGGGGCATGCGGATGGTCGCCGCCGCGCTGCGCGAGGCCGGCGTCGCCGTCGAGCACCAGGAGTTCGAGGACGGGCACATGGGAACGAGCTACCGGTACGACGCGTCGCTCCGGTGGCTCGTGCCCCGGCTGGCGCGGCGTTGAGCGGAGAGCGCGGCTTCACGTACGCCCTTCGACGTCGCCTCGCCTGCGGAGGCTACGCTCGTGACGAACGGGCGAGAGCCAGACGACGTCGGCGGGCGGCCCGAACGGCGACGGCCGCCCGGAGGCGGCCGTCGGGGACTCGCTGGAACGGGCTCCGCCCGGCTACTCGCGCGGCGGCTGCCCCCGCCTCAGGAAGGCCGGGATGTCGTACTGGTCCTCCGCCTCGAGCGGCTTGAACTTGCTCGTGTCGCGGCGCGTCGCCGGCCCGCGCGCGGTGACGAGCGCGGGGGCGACCGCCGCGGCGAGCCGGATCGGCTCCTTCGCCTTCGCCTCGGCCGGCAGCGGCGGCGGCACCGCCTTCACCTGCGCCGACTGCGGAACCTGAATCTGGAGGGGCCGCGCGCCGCGCTTCTCGCCGTCGCGCGCCTGGAACCCGGTCGCGATGACCGTGATGCGGACCTCGTCCCCGAGCGCCTCGTCGACCACCGAGCCGAAGATGATGTTCGCGTCCGGGTCGGCGGCCGACTGCGCCATCGAGACCGCCTCGTCCACCTCGCGCAGGGACAGGCTCGGCCCGCCGCTGATGTTCACGAGCAGACCGGTCGCGCCGTCGAGCGAGACGTCCTCGAGCAGCGGCGAGCTGATGGCCGCCTGCATCGCCTCGACCGCGCGCCGCTCGCCGGAGGAGCGGCCGGTCCCCATGAGCGCCATGCCCTGCTCGCTCATGATGGTGCGGACGTCGGCGAAGTCCACGTTGACGAGCCCGTGCACGGTGATGATGTCGGAGATCCCCTGCACCGCGTTGAGGAGCACCTCGTCCGCGCGCTTGAACGCATCCGCCATCGCCATGTTCTCGCCGGCGACCGAGATGAGCCGCTGGTTCGGGATGACGATGAGCGTGTCCACCGCGGCCTTGAGCTCGGCGAGCCCGGCCTCGGCCTGCTTGCGGCGCCGGTTGCCCTCGAAGAGGAACGGCTTCGTCACGACGCCGACGGTGAGCGCGCCGGTCTGCTTCGCGATGTCCGCGACGATGGGCGCGCCGCCCGTGCCGGTCCCGCCGCCCATCCCGGCGGTGACGAAGACCATGTCCGCGCCCTCGAGCGCCGCCGCGATGGCGTCCCGCTCCTCGATCGCCGCCTGCCGGCCGATCTCGGGGTTCGCGCCCGCGCCGAGCCCGCGCGACGCGCCGCGCCCGAGCTGGAGCTTGACCGTCGCCTTGTTCGCGGCGAGCGCCTGCACGTCGGTGTTCGCGGCGATGAACTCGACGCCCTCGATGCGCGCCGCGACCATCGTGTTGATGGCGTTGCCGCCGCCGCCGCCGACCCCGATCACCTTGATGCGCGCCGCGTCCTGCTTGTCCGTGTACTCGATCATGGTCGTCCCCGCGGGCTAGAAGACCTGCCCGAGCCACTCCTTCATCCGGTTCTTCACCTTCCGGTAGACGTTCTCCTCGCGGATCCTGAAGTAGGGGCTCCCGTCCTGCTGCTGGGCGCCGTAGATCACGAGGCCGACCGCGGTCGCGTACATCGGGCTCTTCACGACGTCGACGAGCCCGCCGATCCCGCGCGGCATGCCGCGCCGCACCGGCAGCCCGAGCACCTCCTCCGCCATCTCCTGCATCCCGGCGAGGAGGGTGGAGCCGCCGGTGATGACGACGCCGGAGGCGAGGATCTCCTCCATCCCGCACTTCTGCAGCTCGTGCTGGACGAGCATGAAGATCTCCTCGACGCGCGGCTCGATGATCTCGGCGAGGATGTGGCGCGACAGGACGCGAGGCTGGCTGCCGCCGACGCTCGGGACCTCGATCGTCTCGGTCTTGTCGACGAGCGACGCCATCGCCGAGCCGTACTGCTTCTTGATCCGCTCCGCCTCGTGGGTCGGGGTGCGGAGCCCCACCGCCACGTCGTTCGTGAGGTGGTTGCCGCCGAGCGCGATGACGGCGGTGTGCTGGATCGACCCGTTGTGGAAGACGGCGATGTCGGTCGTCCCGCCCCCGATGTCGACGAGGCAGGCGCCGAGCTCGCGCTCGTCGTCGTTGAGCGTCGCGAGCGACGACGCGAGCGGCTGCAGCACGATGTCCGCCACGTTGAGGCCGGTCCGCTGCGCGCACTTCACGATGTTCTGCGCCGACGAGACCGCGCCCGTGACGATGAGCGCCTTCGCCTCGAGGCGCACCCCGCTCATCCCGACCGGCTCCTTCACGCCGTCCTGGTCGTCGACGACGAACTCCTGCGGGAGCACGTGGATGACCTCGCGGTCGAGCGGGATCGCGACCGCCTTCGCCTGCTCGATGACGCGGTCCACGTCCTGCTGCCGCACCTCCTTGTCCTTCACCGCGACGACGCCGTGCGACGGGAAGGCCTTGATGTGGCCGCCCGCGATCCCCGTGTAGACGGTGGTGATCTCGCACCCCGCCATGTGCTCCGCCTCCTCGATCGCCCGCTTGATCGAGGCGACGGTGGCGTCGATGTTCACCACCACGCCCTTCCGCAGGCCCTTCGAGGGGTGCGTGCCGATCCCGATGATGTCGATGCCGTCGTCGGTCACCTCGCCGACGATGGCGCAGATCTTCGTCGTGCCGATGTCGAGACCGACGAGGATGTCGCCGCTCCGTGCCATGTGTCCACCTCCGGACGAGTCGCGCTCTCGCGCGCCGCCCACTAGCGTCCTCTCGGACGCTCTCCGCCGTCATTCCGGGCGGACGCGCCGAGGCTGCGCCCTCCCGGACCACCGCGCACCGAGGCCGCCCCGTCGGGCTGCCCCTGCGCGCGTCCCGCCATCGCCAGCCGCACCGCAACCCAGTCCGGCCGCCGCCGGTTCTCGAGGTGGAGCACCTCCGCGCGCTGCCCGTCCGCCTCCACGGCCGCGAGGACGCGCTCGAGCCTCGAGAGCTTCTCCGGGAGGCCGCCGTGACCGAGCCGGATCTCGAGCCCGTCCGCGCCCGCCCACAGCGTCGTCCCGTACTCCACGTCGATGTGGATCTCGGAGACGGGCGCGCTCCGGTCGAGGCCGCGCTCGGCCCAGCGGTCGAGCAGCGCGAGCGCGGCCTGGAGCAGCGGCTCCACCTCCGCGCGCCGATCGACCCAGGCGTCGCGCCCGACCCCGGTGATGACCGGGAGGTCGAGCCCGTCGCCCGGGAGCGCCCGCTTGAAGACCTCGCCCTCCGCGTCCACCAGGTACAGCCCGCCGAGATCCACGAGCGCGGCCGCGCGCCGCTCCACGACGCGGACCTCGAGGGCCGGGGGGAGCGTCCGGCGCACCTCCACCGACGCGATCCAGGGGTGACGCCGCAGCGCCGACTCGACGAGCGCGGTGTCGCACAGGAGCAGGTGGTCGCCCCGCTGCACCGGCGAGAGCTCGAGGAGCTCCTGCGCGCTCGCCCGGGCGAGGCCCGCGAAGCGCACCTCGCGGATCCGGAGGAGATCGCCCGCGAGCGCGTGCCGCCAGGTCAGGTACCCGCCGGCCGCGAGGAGCGCGAGCGCCGCGATCGGCGGCAGCAGAAGCGACCCGACCCGGGCCAGCGTTCGCCGCCGCTCGGCCGGATCCCTGTCCACCCGCCGCCGGTTCTGTCCCCGCGCCACCGCCGCTCCCGCCGCCCGGACCTGCGCCCACTCCACCGCTTCCGGGCGCTATCACCCGAGGGTGCAGCATGCCCCAGGATCCGGCGCTGGCAAGTTTTCGGACCGAGCCCCGGGGCCGGGTGCACGTCACCTCGCCCGGGCACCGTGCGACGACCCGCAAACCGGGTTTCACTCATCGCGATATCGACCGATCGCGCAGGTTGGGGTAAATGAATCGTTCGCGCGCCCGTCCAGTAGGGTGAACGGCGGAGCGCACCCAACTCGGAGCTCGCAACATGCACAGGCGTCTCGCCCCGCTGCTCATCGTCGCTGCCATCGCGCTGGCCGGCCTCGCCCGCGCCGAGGCGAACCGGCTTGCGCCCATCCCGACGAGCGAGGCGATCTCGACGCACGGCCCATACCAGATGGGGGCGTGCGAGACCTGTCACCAGCGGCACGACGCGAAGAACCCGGGCGCCGCCATCAAGGTCTCGAACGACCTGTGCTTCGACTGCCACGACGAGTTCCGGGGCGCGGTGGCCGTCAAGATGGACAAGGCGGTCCATCCGAAGTCGCCCGCGAGCTGCACCCAGTGTCACAACCCGCACAACGCGAAGAATAAGAAGCTCCGTATGTAGGATCACGGGCGCCTTGCGCCTACACTCGGGCTCGGGTCCGCCGCAGGCACGGGATGTCGCACGGGCCTGAGCGACCGCGCGTTTTTTCGCCGCACTTGCTACAAGTCAAGGCTTGATGACCCCCAAGTAGCCAAAGATCCAACCGAAGTGGGTCCAATGGAGGGGGAGCGGATCGCGGTCACGACCCCTCGGAGCGGAACGAGAATGTGCAAGCGGCTCAAGATCGTCGCGGGACTCATCCCAGTCGCGCTCCTTCTTCTCTCGGATCGGGCCGCCGCCGCTCCGCTCAAGACGGAGGTCAAGAAGACCGCCATCCGGCGCGGGGTGCAGGTCGCGCCGCTGCCGAAGGACAAGGCGACCCGCTCGCACGCACCGTACGAGAGCGGACAGTGCGGCGTCTGCCACGTGAACAACGACGCGGCGAACCCCGGCCCGATCCGTCACGCGAGCGTGAACGAGGAGTGCTTCGAGTGCCACGAAGACACGCGGGACGTGATGACCCGCAAGTACAAGCACGTCCCGGCCGCAGGAGGCGTGCACCGACTGCCACAACGCCCACAACTCGAGTGAGCCGGCGCTGATGTCCGGCGAGATGGTCGAGATGTGCGTGAAGTGCCACGCGGGCATCAAGAACCAGCTCGCCAAGGGCAAGATCCAGCACGACGCCGTCTCGCTCGGGCAAGAAGTGCTCGAACTGCCACAACCCGCACGCCTCGAACATCGAGCGGCTCCTCATCGCGCTGCCGTTCGACCTCTGCGTGAACTGCCACTCGAAGGACGGCATGCTGTCGGCCGACGGCAAGCCGATGACGAACTACAAGAAGTGGCTGGACGAGAACCAGGTGTGGCACGCCCCGGTCAAGGCGAAGGACTGCTCCGCCTGCCACCGCACGCACGCCGGTGACAACTACCGCCTCCTCGTCGCCGAGTACCCGACCGCCTTCTACGCACCGTACGAGCGGAAGAACTACGCGCTCTGCTACGGCTGCCACAACGACAAGGTGGTCTCGTCGGAGGAGACGACGACGCTGACCGGGTTCCGTGACGGCTCGCGCAACCTCCACTTCGTCCACGTGAACCGGGAGCGCGGCCGCACCTGCCGCGCCTGCCACGAGGTCCACGCGTCGAAGCAGGACCACCACATCCGCGAGGGCGTGCCGTACGGCGCCAAGGGGTGGGTGCTCAAGGTGGGCTACACGAAGCTGCCGAACGGCGGCTCGTGCGCGAAGACCTGCCACGACACGAAGACCTACAACAACAAGACGTTGACCTCGTCGATCCCCGCGAGCCGGTAGCGAGCGCGGTGAGCCTCCTCAGCGTGCGTACGATTGCCGCGGTCGTTCTCGGCCTGGCGGTGGGGTGGGGCGCGGTCCCGGCCCTCGCCTCGGCCGGTGAGAACGAGCGGCGCGTGCAGCTCGGAGATCCCGTCGAGGACGTGGAGCTCAAGACGCTCGACGGGCGCAAGGAGCACTTCCTCCAGAAGGGCGTCGCCGCGAACGTGTTCGTCTTCTTCAGGCTCGAGCAGGAACGCTCGCTCGACACGCTGAAGGACATGGCGGCCTGCGAGAAGGAGTTCGAGCGGAAGTCGGTCCGCTGGATCGGGATCGTCTCCGACGAGTGGCCCGCCGATGCCGTGAAGGCGTTCGTGAAGGACGCGGGCGTGCGGATGCCGGTGCTCGTCGACGTGGGTGACGCGCTCTACGGGAAGCTCGGGATCCGGCTCCACCCGGTCATCGGGATGGTGGACCGGGGCGGGAAGCTCGCCGCCTTCGAGCCGTTCCGGCAGATCAACTACTGCGAGCGCGTCCGGGTGCGGGTGAAGCTCCTGCTCGGCGAGGCGACCGCCGCCGACGTCGCGAGGGTCGACGAACCCGAGCGCTCCACCACGCGGACGGAGGACGGCGTCGCGCGGCGGCACCTGAACTTCGCGCGCATGCTCCACACGATCAAGCAGCACGACAAGGCGCTCGCCGAGGTGCAACAGGCGCTCGCGTTCGGTCCGAGCGCCGGCGCGTACGCGCTGCAGGGGCAGATCCTCGCGGCGCTGGGGAAGTGCCCCGAAGCGCTGCGGGCCTTCGACGCCGTGTTGAAGATCGAGCCGGCCAACGCCGTCGCACAGGAAGGGAAGAAGAGCTGCGGTAAGTGACGCTCCGTGTGGTCGGGTGTGTGACGGCGTCGGCTCACTTCGGAGTGGCGACCACGAACCCCCCTCGCCCCGCCGCCCCGCGGTGGTGCATCATCCACGAGCCATGCCGACCCACAGCCGCCTCACCATCCCCTTCGCGCTCCTGACGCTCTTCGTCGCGTTCCCGCCGCCCGCGAGCGCCCATGCCGAGCCGGGCACGGTCGTGCAGAACGTGGAGCTGAAGACGATCGCCGGCGGGAAGGCGTTTCTCCTCTCGGCCAAGGCGCGCGCGAACGTGTTCGTCTTCTTCCGCACCGGGCAGGACCGCTCCGTCGACGCGCTGAGGCAGATGGCCGTGTGCGAGAAGGAGCTGTCCGGCAAGGCGATCTACTGGGCCGCCGTCGTGAGCGGCTCGGAGGCCCCGGGCGAGGTGCTGGCGGTGGTGCAGCAGACCGGCATCAAGATGCCGGTGCTGATCGACGAGGGGGACGTGCTCTACGAGCGGCTCGGCGTGCGGCTGCACCCGATGGTCGGGATCGTGGACGCGAAGTTCATCCTCTCGGCGATGGAGCCGTTCCGGCAGATCGAGTACTGCGACCTCATCAAGACGCGCATCAAGGTGCTGCTCGGGGAGGCGAGCCGTCGCGCAGCTCGACAAGGTGATCAACCCCGAGTCGTCGCCGCTCCCCGGCGCCGATCCGATGCGCAAGGCGATGCGCGACGTGAACATGGCGCGCCGCCTGTACGAGATCGGCCAGTACGGCGACGCGGTGAAGTTCGCGAACAAGGCGCTCGAGATCGCGCCGGTCGCGCACGCGTTCACCGTGATGGGCCAGGCCTACGCGAAGCTCGGGAAGTGCCCCGAGGCGAAGAGGGCGTTCGATCAGGCGGCGAAGCTCGACCCGAAGGAGCTCGCCGTCATCACCGCGGCCGGGGCGAGCTGCAAGTAGCCCGCGCGCAGCCGTCCGGCCGTCGCGCCCGGAGGCGCGGGCGAGCCGGCGCCCCGCGTCCCATCGCGCAGGCGTCAGCCGCCGCGCCTGCCCCGCCGGGCGCCCGCCCCGGGACGACGTCTCCCGGCGACGTCTCCCGGCGCGAGTGCGCATCTTTGCGCCCGTGATCACCCGGATCCGGCTGGGCGAGGTCCCAGCGCTCGCCGCCTTCGACGCGACGGCGGAGGCCGCCGCGACGCGCGGGACGGTGCTCGTCTACCACCCGCTCGGCGCGGACAAGTCGCTCCACGCCGACGACCTCGAGCGGCTCGCGGCGCGCGGGTTTCTCGCGATCGGCGTGGACGCGATCGCGCACGGCGAGCGGCGCGTCCCCGGCGCGTACGCCCGCTTCCGCGCGGACCCCTACGGCGCGTTGCTCGAGGTGGTCACCGCGACCGTCGCGGAGGTGCCGGGGATCGTGGAGCTCCTCGTCGCGCGAGGATGGGCGGCGCCGGGCCGGGTCGCGATCGCGGGCGTCTCGCTCGGCGGGTTCGTCGCGTACGGCGCGGCCCTCGCGGAGCGGCGCATCGTCGCGGCGGTCTGCGTCGCCGCGTCGCCGGACTGGGGGCCGGACCCGCGGAGCCCTCACCGCGCGGTCGAGAGGTTCTTCCCGCTCGCGCTCCTCTCGGTCGTGGCGGGCGACGACGAGCTCGTACCGGCGGAGCCCACCCGCGCGCTGCACGCCGACCTCGCGCCGCGCTACGCGTCCGCGCCCGAGCGGCTCCGCCTCCTCGAGCTGCCCGGCGAGGGGCACCACATGACGCTCGCCGGCTGGGAGCGGGCGCGCGACGAGACGGAGCGGTGGCTCGAGCGCTTCGTCCCCGGAGGCGGAGACCGGCCGCGGGCTGGCGAAGCCGCTACCCCTTGAGGGCCGCGCTCTCCAGGAACTTCTCCTAAGGTCCGACGCGGCATCGGCACAGCGGAGGCTGCGGTGCGCAGTCTCTGCCCCCTCGGGGCCGTGCTCGCGCTGGAGCTCGCGCAAGGCGCCGCGGGCGACCGTTCCTGCCGGCGGTCCCGGGTCCGTCGTCGCGCGTCCGAGGGCATCCATCAGGGCCAATCCGCCGGATTCATCTCTGCTCGATGGACGCAGCCGCGGCGAACGCAAGTGGACGGCGCCAGGCGAGCGGATCGTGCCGCACCGTCCGCGCCCGCGTTCACGGTCGGTTGGTCGACGTGGGTTGAGTGGCGTCAAGTACGGCGCCTTGCGCGACGCGGGTACCACTCGTCGCGCAGGTAATCACCGTCGGTGAATAGGCCGAGTGGGTTGTCCTTCGCGAGGACATACGCGCGTCGCACCGGTGGTGCATATCTGCGTACAGCACACGGCCGCGCCCGCGCGAGAGAGATCTACGTGCAACTTCGGCTCACCCGGAACGACCCGCGCCGGAGCGCCGCCGCCGCCCGCTCCGCGTCAGCCGCGACCCGAGGGCGGGCTGGACGACCCTGACGTTGCGAAGGAGCCACGCAGCACCCGGAGGAGGAGCACATGAGCAGGGAGGAGCACATGAGCAGGGGCGCACGCGCATCGAGGTTGGGGTCGATCGCTGGAATCGTGCTCGCCGTGGGATGCGGCCAGGGAGCGCCGAGGAACGAGGTCGAGACCGCGGCGCTCGCGCGGGTGGAGGGCGCCGCGACCAGAAACGGGCTCTCGCGGTCTGCCAAGAAGGCTGCCCTCGAGACCGCTGCGGAGG
Source organism: uncultured delta proteobacterium (assembly GCA_963736795.1). GTDB lineage: Bacteria > Myxococcota > Myxococcia > Myxococcales > Anaeromyxobacteraceae > Anaeromyxobacter. The sequence continues at coordinate 129,884 of CAVTRF010000017.1, forward strand.
GCGTCCTCCAGGCCTGGGCGACGCTGGACGCGGCGGGGCTGGCGACGGACGAGACGAAGATCCCGCACTACTTCGGACCCTTCCCGAACTGGGCGAACAGTCCACTCTCGCAGCCGGATGCCCAGGTGATCATCACCGGCAACGGGACCGGTGCGACCGCGACGGCGACGGTCGGAGCGGGCGGTGCAGTCACGGGCATCACCGTCACGAACCCGGGTAACGGGTATACCGCCGCCCAGGTGCAGATCACCGGTTCGGGGACGGGCGCGACCGCGAAGGCGACGATCCTGAGGAAGGGCTTCGTCCGCGCGATCACGCTCGACGCGAGCGGATCCGGCTACAGCGCCCCCGTCGTGACCATCAGTGGTGGTGGCAGTGGCAGCGGCGCCACCGCGACCGCGTACGGTCGCGTCGAGCTCGTCACGATCGTCGCCGGCGGGAGCGGCTACACGTTCCCGACCGTGGACTTCGACCTGCCCGACGGGCTCGACGGCGTTCAGGCCAAGGGCCACGCCGAGATGGACCTGAACGGCACGATCACCGCCGTCGTGCTGGACAGCCCCGGCTCTGGCTACTCGGTCGCGCCCGGCGTCGCGATCCGCAATGGCACCCTGTTCGACCCGATCCCCCTGGATGCAGGCGGTCAGCTTGCCGACGCGGCGGCCACGCTCTCTCTCGAGGCGATCGCGCTGGACGCATTCGGAACGGGCTATACGAAGCCTCCGACCGTCACCATCACGGATGCGACGGGAACGGGCGCGACGGCCACGGCGACGATCGACACCGGCGGCGTGGTGGCCGTCGCCGTGCAGAAGGCGGGTTCCGGCTACGTCAGCGCCGGGCGGCATCAAGAAGTTCGTCGACACCCTGCCGGGCCTCGGCCCGAGCGCGATGAACAACCTCGGGCAGTACATCCCGGTGGCGGTGGCGGATCAGGCCACGATGGCGGGTACGGACCTGTACGTCATCGCGCTCGTGCAGCACCGGGAGAAGATGCACTCCAGCCTGCCGCCGACGCTGCTCCGTGAGTACGTGCAGCTGTCGACGACCGTCGTGCCCGGCAGGCGCGTTCCGCTGAGGACGGACCTGCTCGACGGCACGTCCGTCGACACCAAGATGCCGGACGGCTCCCAGGCGTATGCGGTCGACGACCCGCACTTCCTCGGCCCGACCATCGTGGCGCAGAAGGACAGGGCAGTCCGGATCGTCTTCTACAACCTGCTGCCAAAGGGGAGCGGCGGCGATCTGTTCCTGCCGGTCGACTCGACGATGATGGGGTCGGGCGAGGCCAACATGGACATGCCGTACGACCCGCTGCCCACGATGGGTGGCACGGTGGTCGACGCCGTCCGGAACCCGATGTGCACGCAGTACCCGAAGATGCTGGACATGTGCTTCGCGGACAACCGGGCGACGCTGCACCTGCACGGAGGCAACACGCCGTGGATCTCGGATGGCACTCCCCACCAGTGGATCACGCCGGCCGCCGAGGGGACGCCGTGGCCTCAGGGGGTGAGCGTCCGCGAGGTGCCGGACATGAGCGGCGTCGCCGGTGTGCCGGACTGCTCGGGCGCCGGGGACGGGTGCGAGACCTTCTATTACACGAACCAGCAGAGCGCGCGGTTGATGTTCTACCACGACCACTCGTGGGGCATCACTCGCCTCAACGTGTACGCGGGCGAGGCCGCGGGCTACCTGATCCAGGACCCCACGGAGAAGAACCTCGTCGAGAAGGGCGTCATCCCGCTCGATCAGATCCCGCTCGTCATTCAGGACCGGACGTTCGTGCCGCAGGCTGCGCAGCTCGCCGAGCAGGACCCGACCTGGGACGCGAGCCGGTGGGGCGGTCACGGCAACCTCTGGTACCACCACGTCTACATGCCGGCGCAGAACCCCGGGGACCCGAGCGGCATGAGCGCGTTCGGACGCTGGATGTACGGGCCGTGGTTCTGGCCGCCGGCCGGTGACGCCAAGTTCGGACCGATCGCGAACCCGTACTACGACCCGAGCTGCATCCTCGACGTCCCGTCCACCTGGCAGTACGACACCGATCCGTTCTGCGAGCCGGAGCTCATCCCTGGCACGCCGAACATCTCGGCGGGGATGGAGCAGTTCAACGACACGCCGATCGTGAACGGGACGGCCTACCCGACCGTGACCCTCGGCGCGAAGGCGTACCGTCTGCGCATCCTCAACGCGGCGAACGACCGCTTCTGGAACCTGCAGTGGTACGTCGCCGACTCCACGGGCACCGAGGTGGCGCTGAAGGCCGACGAAGTGGCGGCCGCGCAGCTCGACCCGGTGGTCTTCCCGACGCCGGACACCAACCTCAGCCCGGCGGGCCCGAGCTGGATCCAGATCGGCACCGAGGGCGGGTTCCTGCCCGCTCCGGTCGTCGTTCCCAACCAGCCCATCACGTGGATCACGGATCCGACGAGGTTCGACGTCGGGAACGTGGACCAGCACTCCCTGCTGGTGGCACCCGCCGAGAGGGCCGACGTCATCGTCGACTTCTCGAAGTTCGCGGGCAAGACGCTGATCCTCTACAACGACGCGCCCGCGGCGTTCCCTGCTCGGATCCCGAGCTACGACTACTACACGGGCGCGCCCGACCTGAGTCCGGTCGGCGCCCCGCTGATCCTGCCCGGCTACGGGCCGAACACCCGCACGATCATGCAGGTCAAGATCGCGAACGGCTCCGCCAAGGCGTTCAACCTGAGCGCGCTTCAGGCAGCGTTCAGGCACCACGCCGACGGCTCGGGCGTGTTCGAGTCCGGCCAGCACCCGATCATCGTCGGACAGGCCGCGTACAACTCGGCCTACGGCACCGGCTTCGCCTCCGGCGGTTGGTGCAGCTCGCCGGGCTCGACCCTCAGGTGCGACGGGTTCGCGCGCATCTCGCAGCAGGGCGGCGACCCGTTCACCTTCGACACGCTGAGAGGGCCGAAGCTGTCGATCCCGCTCGAGCCGAAGGCGATCCACGACGAGATGAACGCGTCGAGCTTCGACGAGTTCGGGAGGATGCAGGCGAACCTGGGCGTGGAGGCCGTTCCGGCCACCCCGGGCTTGCAGAACGTCGTCCTGCATCCGTACACGTTCCCGGCGACCGAGATCATCGACACGACGAACCTGCCGTCGGCAGGCGTGAAGGTGACTCCGATCGCCTATGCGGACGGAACCCAGATCTGGAAGATCACGCACAACGGCGTGGACACGCATCCGATCCACTTCCACGCGTTCGACGTGCAGGTCCTGAACCGGGTCACGTGGGACAACATCATCATCCCGCCCGACGCGAACGAGCTGGGGTGGAAGGACACCGTCCGGGTCAGCCCGCTCGAGGACACGATCGTCGCCCTGCGGCCCGTGATCCCGACGCTGCCGTTCGACCTCCCCAACAACGTCCGGCTGCTCAGCCCGATGATGCCCGACGGCGCGACGCTGGCCAGCGCGACGCTGGCCGGCCAGCTCGGGCTCGGGATGACGTCGTTCAACCCGGCCGGCGAGCCGGTCGACGTCGTGAACCACCTCGTGAACTTCGGCGCGGAGTACGTCTACCACTGCCACATCCTGAGCCACGAAGAGATGGACATGATGCGACCGGTGCTGCTCGCGCTCCCGCCGAGAGCACCGACCGGGCTGGCGTTCGACCCGGGGACGACCACGTTGAGCTGGACCGACGGCTCGCTCAGCGAGACGGCCTTCGCCGTCCAGAAGCTGGTGAACGGTGAATGGACGGAGGTGCAGCGGATCGTCAGGGACCTGACCGCCCCGAACACCAGCGGCGGCGTCGAGAGCGTCACGGACCCGACGTGGGTGAGCGGCGACACGTACCGGGTGGTCGCAGAGAACACGGTGGGCGACACGTGGAACTACGCCGACCCGAACCTGAACCAGATCGCGTCCGGGGGGTTCCCGAACCGCACCGTGAAGTCGCTCTCGGGGCCGATCACGACGCAGTGAGTGGCGGGGAGCCGCCCGACCGCCGGCGCCAGCGATCCTGGCGCCGGCGGACCCGGGCCGACGGGACCGCGGCCGGTCTGCTCGCTCGAGCGGCGCTCACGCCTTGAGGGCCGCGCTCTCCAGGATCTTCTCGCACAGGTCCGGAAACGCGATCCCGAGTCCCGCGGCGATCTTCGGGACGAGCGAGGTCGCCGTCATCCCGGGGAGCGTGTTGATCTCGAGGATGTAGGGCGTTCCGTCCGGAACCACGATGAAGTCCACCCGGGTGACCCCGGCGCACCCGAGGCCGCGGTGGGCCGTCACGGCCGCCTCCATCACCCGCTTCGTGTGCGCCTCGGGGATGCGCGCCGGGTAGTGGTACTTCGTCGTCCCGGCCGTGTACTTGGCGGCGTAGTCGTAGAACTCGTTGGCGGGCTGGATCTCGATCGCCCCGAGCGCCTGGCCCTCGAGGACCGCGACGTTCACCTCGACGCCCTTCACGTACCGCTCGACGATCACGTCGCCCTTGAAGGTCGCCGCGTCGAGGCAAGACTCGCGCAGCCTCGCCGCGTCCTTCACGAGGTGGACGCCCACCGACGACCCCTCGCCGGACGGCTTCACGACGCAGGGGATGCCGAAGGGCAGGTCGGCGGCGGTGATCTCGGCGGCGCGCGACGCCGGGAACACCCGGTAGTCGATGACGGGGAGCCCGAGCGACTTGAACATCGCCTTCGCGACCACCTTGTCCATGCCGAGCGCCGAGGCGAGCACGCCCGAGCCGGTGTACGGGACGCCCATCGCCTCGAGGAGCCCCTGGACGCAGCCGTCCTCGCCCCAGCGGCCGTGCAGCGCGTTGAAGGCCACGTCGATCCCCGCGGCGCGCAGCCGCTCGGGGAGATCGAGGCCGACGTCGAGGACCGTGACGTCGTAGCCCTTCGCGACGAGCGCGTCGGCGCACGCCTTCCCGGTCCTCAGGGAGACCTCGCGCTCGGTCGAGCGCCCGCCGTACAGGACCGCCACCTTCTTGCCGCGCCACTCGGACATGTCGTTCTCCTCCGGCGAGCCTAGCAAAGCTTCGGATCGCCCGGCTCCTCTACCTCGAACTCGCCCACGAGCCGGACCTCCGTCTCGAGGACGATCCCGAACCGCTCCTGCACGCGCGCTCGCGCGAGGTTCACGAGCGCGAGCACGTCGCGCGCCGTCGCGCCGCCGACGTTCACCACGAAGTTCGCGTGGACGTCCGACCACATCGCGCCGCCCACCCGGTGCCCCTTCAGGCCGACCGCCTCGACGAGCCGGCCGGCGTACTCACCCGGCGGGTTGCGGAAGGTCGAGCCGAAGCTCGGCTTGTCGAGCGGCTGCGTCCGCCGCCGCCGGTCGCGGTCCTCCTGCATGGCCCGCTCGCTCGCCGCGACGTCACCCGGCCGGAGGGCGAACTCGACGCGGGTCGCGACCGCGCCCGGCGGGAGCCGGCACGTGCGGTAGGCGAAGCCGAGCTCCCGCGCGTCGAGGAAGCCGGCGCCGTCGCAGGTCGCGAGCTCGACCCGCCGCACGACGTCCTTCATCTCGCCGATCCCGGTCCCGGCGTTCATCGCGAGCGCGCCGCCGAGCGTCCCCGGGATCCCCGCGACGAACTCCATCCCGACGAGCCCGAGCGCGTGGGCGCGGACCCAGAGCCGCGAGGTGGGCTGGCCCGCCCCGAGGAGCAGGACCTCGCCGCGCGCCTCCTCGGGCGCGAGCCCGGCCGGGAGCCGCACGACGACGCCGCGGATGCCCGCGTCGGCGACGAGCGTGTTCGCGCCGCCGCCGAGGACGTGGAGCGGCAGGCCGAGGTCGCGGACTGCGCGCAGGAGCTCGGCGAGCGCGTCCGGGTCGGCGGGGCGGACGAGGAGGTCGGCGGGGCCTCCGACGCGCACGCTGGTGCGCGGCGCGAGCGGCGCGTCCTGCAGGTGCTCGCCGCGGACCCGCCGGGTGATCCTCTGGAATCCACGACCTCATTTCGCGAGCAGGCCGAGCAGCTCGGGACCCGCCTGCGTGATGTCGCCGGCGCCGAGCGTGAGGACGATGTCGCCGGGGCGGACCCGCCCGCGCGCCGCGCGGGCGAGCTCGGCGCGCGGCACGAGCGTCACGTCGCGGTGGCCGCAGGCGCGGATCGCGTCGGCGAGCGCGGCCGCGCTGGCGCCCGGGATCGGCTCCTCGCCGGCGGCGTAGATGTCCGTGAGCAGGAGCACGTCCGCGTCGTTGAAGGCGGTCGCGAAGTCCGCCATGAGGTCGCGGGTGCGCGTGTACCGGTGCGGCTGGAACAGGCACACGACGCGCCGGTGGAACGCCTCGCGGGCGCCCAGCAGCGTCGCCTTCACCTCGGCGGGGTGGTGGCCGTAGTCGTCGACCACCGTGACGCCCGCCGCCTCGCCGCGCACGGTGAACCGGCGCTGCACGCCGCCGAACGTCGAGAGCGCCGCGCGGATCGTGTCGGGCGGGATCCCCATCTCGTCCCCGAGCGCGACCACCGCGAGCGCGTTCAGCGCGTTGTGGCGCCCCACCATCTGGACCTCGAACCGCCCGAGCGGCTCGGTGCGCCGGAACGCGTCGAAGCGGACCGAGTGCCCGTCCACCTCGATCCGGTCGGCGCGGTAGTCCGCCTGGTGGCTCTCGCCGTACGTCACGTAGCGGCTGTCGACGTCGGGGAGCAAGGACTGCACGCCCGGGTGATCGTGGCACAGGATGGCGAGGCCGTAGAACGGGACCCGGTTCACGAAGTCGACGAACCCGCGCCGGAGCGCCTCGGCGGTCTTCCAGTGGTCGAGGTGCTCGGGGTCGACGTTCGTGACGATCGCGATCGTCGGCGGGATGCGCAGGAACGAGCCGTCGGACTCGTCCGCCTCGACGACCATGTAGTCGCCCTTGCCGAGCTTCGCGTTCGAGCCGAACGTGTTCACCTTGCCGCCGACGACGGCGGTCGGGTCGAGCCCGGCGTGGGCGAGGAGGTGGGCCGCCATCGAGGTGGTGGTGGTCTTGCCGTGCGATCCGGCGATGGCGACGCCGTACTTGAGCCGCATGAGCTCGGCGAGCATCTCGGCGCGCGGGATGACCGGGATCTTGCGCCGCCGCGCCTCGACCACCTCGGGGTTGTCGCGGCGCACCGCGGACGAGATCACGACGACGTCCACCTCGGCGATGTTCTCCGCCGCGTGCCCCTGCGCGATCCGCCCGCCGAGCGAGACGAGCCGGCGCGTCGTGTCGGACTCCTTCAGGTCGGAGCCGGAGACGGCGTAGCCGAGGTTGAGCAGCACCTCGGCGATGCCGCTCATGCCGATGCCGCCGATGCCGACGAAGTGGATCTTGGCGGGCCTGGAACGGAAGAGGCTCATGGGGTCTCCGGGAAGCGTCAGGCCGCGGGATCGGGCGGGCGCGCCGGCGCGGGCGGACGCTCGCGCGGCTGGCCGGTCGGCGAGCCCCAGCGGCGGCGGACGAGCTCGATGCACACGTCGGTGATCTCCTTCGCGGCGGCGGGGCTGCCGAGGCGCCCGGCCGCGCGCGACATCCGGTCGCGGCGCTCCGGGCTCCCGAGGATGGCGCGGATCTCCCGGGCGAGCAGCTCGCCGGTGAGGTCCCGCTCCTCGATCATGACGGCGGCCCCGGCGTCGACGAGGCTCCGCGCGTTCTGGACCTGGTGGTTGTCCGCGGCCAGCGGGAACGGAACCAGGATCGCGGGCTTGCGGCAGACGGTCAGCTCCGCGAGCGTCGTCGCGCCGGCGCGGCAGACGACGAGGTCCGCGCCGGCGTAGGCGCCGCTCATGTCGGTGATGAACTCGCGGACGTCCGGCTCGAACCCGCAGGCGCGGTAGCCCTTCTCGACCTGCTCGCGGTCGCGCGCGCCGGTCTGGTGCGTGACGTGGAGCGCGGCGCGCAGGTCGGCGAGGTGCGGGAGCGCCTCGATGACCCGCATGTTGAGCGCGTGGGCGCCCTGGGACCCGCCGAAGACGAGCAGGCGCTGCGCGTCGTGGCTCCGCTCGGGCCGCATGAAGTTCTCCATCAGCGTGCGGCGGATCGGGTTGCCGAGCTGGTAGACCTTGCGGCGCGGGAAGTGGCGGGCCGCCTCCGGGAACGCGGTGAACGCCGCCTGGACGACGCGCCCGAGCAGCCGGTTCGTGAGCCCCGCCGCGGCGTTCTGCTCCTGGACCGCGGTCGGGATCCGCAGGAGCCAGGCGGCGAGCACGACCGGTCCGCTCGCGTACCCGCCCACCCCGACGACCACGTCGGGCCGCCAGCGCCGCAGGATCCGGAGCGACTGCCAGAGCGCGAGCGGGAGCAGGAACAGGTTGCGGAAGGTGTCGACGAGCGACTTCCCCTTGAGCCCGCGCACCTCGATGAGCTCGATCGGGAAGCCGGCCTTCGGGACCACCGTGGCCTCGAGCCCGCGCGCCGTGCCGACGAACACGACGTCGTGGCCCGGGTGGCGCGTCACGACCTCCTCCGCGAGCGCGATCCCCGGGAAGACGTGCCCCCCGGTCCCGCCGCCGGCGACGAGCATCCTCATGGCGCGCCCTCCGCGCTCCGCTCGCCGCGCCGGAGCGCGACGCCGCTGCCCGCCGCGCCGGAGGGGACGCGGACCGCCGACACCGGCCTGCGCAGGTACCCGCCGCGCTCGGCGGAGACGGACAGCAGGACCCCGGACGCCGCGAGGAGCGTCATGAGCGAGCTGCCCCCGTAGGAGACGAAGGGGAGGGTGAGGCCCTTCGTCGGGACCAGGCCGAACACCACCGCGAGGTTCAGGAGCGCCTGCGCCGCGACGAGCGTCGTGACGCCGAGCGCGGCGTAGCAGCCGAAGGGCTCGGACGCGTTCAGCGCCGCGCGGAGCCCGCGCCAGACCACGATCGCGTAGAGGGAGAGGAGGAGGAACATGCCGAGGAGCCCCGCCTCCTCCGCGATCACGGCGGCGATGAAGTCGGTGTGCGCGGCGGGGAGGTAGAAGAGCTTCCCCTTGCCCTGCCCGAGCCCCTGCCCGAAGAACCCGCCGTTCGCCGTCCCGAGCAACGACTCCCAGAGCTGGAACCCCGGGCCGGCCCGGTAGCGCTCGGGGTCGAGGAAGGCCATGACCCGCGCCAGGCGGTACGGCGTGGACTTCACGAGGTGCCAGGCGATCGGGAGGGCGACGATCGCCGCGAGGAGCAGGTAGCCGACGCGGGCGCCCGCGGCGAACAGCATCGCGAGGAGCACGACGAAGAGGATGACGCCCGTGCCCATGTCGCGCTGCACGAGGCAGAGCAGGACGAAGAGCGCCGTGACGACGAGGTGCGGCAGGACCCCGATCGAGAAGATCCGCACCTTCTCCTGCTTCCGCGCGAGCGAGTGGGCGAGGTAGAGGACGAGGACCACCTTCGCCGCCTCGGCCGGCTGGAACTGGACCGGGCCGAGCGGGATCCAGCGCTGCGCGCCCCCCGCGCTCTTGCCGATGAGCGGGACGATCGCGAGCGCGGCGAGCGTCGCGCCGAGCAGCGGGTACGCGAGGGCGGCGATGCGACGATGGCCCATCCGGACGGCGAGCGCCATGAGCGCGAGGCCGATCGCGCCGGCCACGAGCTGCCGCTTCAGGTAGTAGAACTCGTCGAAGCCGAGCCGGCGCGACTGGCCCGCGGGGATGGCGCTCGCGGAGTACACCATCACCGCCCCGACCGCGGCGAGGCCGAGGATCGCGGCGAGGAGCAGGCCGTCGAACGGAGGGGCGGCGCGCGCCGGGGTGTCGTCGCTCCTCATCCCTTCAGCTCTCCCACGTGACGGCGGAACGCATCGCCGCGCTCCTCGTAGCTCCGGTACTGATCGTAGCTCGCACAGGCGGGGGAGAGCAGCACCACCTCTCCGGGGGCCACCATCCCCGCGGCGCGGTGGACCGCCTCCGCGAGCGTGCGGCACGGTGCAGTCGGGCAGAGGTCGCCGAGCTCCGCCTCGACCCGGGGGGCGTCCTCGCCGATGGTGAGGAGCGCCTTCACGCGCCCGTCGAACGCGGTCCGGAGCGGCGCGTAGGGAGCGCCCTTGCCTCGGCCGCCCATGATGAGCACGACGCGCGGCGCCGCGCGCGAGAACGCGGACAGCCCGACGAGCGTCGAGTCCACGTTGGTCGCCTTGGAGTCGTTCACCCACTCGACGCCGCCGCGCTCCGACACGAGCTCGAGGCGGTGCGGCAGCCCGGGGAAGGCGTCGAGGCCGGCCTGTACGGCCGCGCCCGGGACACCGAGCAGGCGCGCGCAGAGGACGGCGGCCATCGCGTTCTCGCGGTTGTGTCGCCCGCGCAGCGCGCGGGTGCGGACCAGGTAGCGCTCCTCGGCGGAGCCGAGCCGCAGCCGGAGCTCGGCGCCCCCGGGGCCGGGCTCGCCGTCGGGATCGCGCGCCGCGGACGGCGCCGGCGGCCCGAAGCCGAAGGTGTGGAGGGCGGCGCGCGAGGCGGACGCCATCGCCACCGCGAGCGGGTCGCGCGCGTTCGCGACCGCCGCGTCTCCCGGCTGCTGCAGCCCGAACAGGCGCGCCTTCGCGGCGGCGTAGGCGTCCACGTCGTGGTAGCGGTCGAGGTGGTCGGGCGTGACGTTCAGGATCGCGGCGACGCGCGGCCGGAGCCGCTCGAGCCCCTCGATCTGGAAGGACGAGAGCTCGAGCACGATCGCGTCCACCTTCGCGCCGGAGAGGACGAGCTCGCAGGCGGGCGTGCCGAGGTTCCCGCCGGTGAAGGTCGTCCGGTCGCGCGCGAAGAGCGCCCCGGCGAGCGCGGTCGTGGTGCTCTTCCCGTTCGTCCCGGTGATGGCGACGATGGGGGCGCCCTCGAGGAAGCGCGCCGCGAGCTCCACCTCGCCCCAGACCGGGACGCCGCGCGCGCGCGCCGCCCCGAGCTCCGGGATCGAGAGCGGGACCCCGGGCGACACGACGACGAGGTCGGCCCGCTCGAAGTCCGATCCGTCGTGCCCGCCGAGCGCGCGCCGGACCGGGAGCCCGTCGAGCGCGGCGAGCGGGCCGGCGAGATCCTTCGCGGCGCGACGGTCGGTGACGGTGACCGCGGCCCCCTCGCGCGCGCAGAGCCGCGCGGCGGCGACGCCGCTCTTCGCGAGCCCGACCACGGTGACCTTCCTGCCCTCGAGCTCCGGTGCGCCCACGTTCCCTACCTCAGCTTGATGGACATGAGCGCGACGAGCGCGAGCATGACGGACAGGATCCAGAAGCGGACGATGATCTTGGGCTCCGCCCAGCCCTTCAGCTCGAAGTGGTGGTGGATCGGCGCCATCCGGAACATGCGCTTGCCGGTCGTGCGGAAGGACCAGACCTGCAGGATGACGCTCACCGTCTCGCCGAGGAAGACGCCGTGCAGGATCGCGCTCGCGACCTCGTTCTTCGTGAGGACCGCGAGCGTGCCGAGCCCGCCGCCGAGCGCGAGCGAGCCCACGTCGCCCATGAAGACGGAGGCCGGGTAGGTGTTGAACCAGAGGAACGCGACCCCCGCCCCGAAGATGGCGGAGCAGAAGACCCCGAGCTCCTCCGCCCCGGGGATGTAGGCGATGCGCAGGTACTCGGCGAGGCTGAACCCGGCGAGGGTCGCGCCCGCGACGTACGAGAGCGCGAGGAACGTCATCGACGACACGATGGTCGGCCCGATGGCGAGGCCGTCGAGGCCGTCGGTCAGGTTCACCGCGTTCGACGTCGCGACGATGACGAACACCATGAACGGCAGGTAGAGCCAGCCGAGGTTCGGCTCGAAGAAGCGGGTCGGGACGAACGGGAGCGTGAGCCGCAGGTCCACGTAGCTGCCCACCCGGAACCACGGGAAGCCCGGCTCGAGGTGGAAGTTCCAGTCGGTGAGGACGCCGTAGTAGACGGCGAGCACGACCACGACCTGGAGGAGGAGCTTCTTCTTCCCCGCGAGCCCCTTCGAGTTCCGCTTCGAGATCTTGAGGAAGTCGTCCCAGAAGCCGATGGCGCCGAAGCCGAGCGTCACGAGGAGCGCCGCCCAGACGAAGCGGTTCGCGAGGTCCGCGAACAGGAGGGTCGAGACCGTGACGGCGAGCAGGATGAGGGCGCCCCCCATCGACGGCGTGCCCGCCTTCTTCTTGTGGCCCTCGGGCGTGTCCTCGCGGACGTTCGAGGCGCCGTACTGGAGCACCCGCATCCGCTCGATGAAGAGCGGGCCGAGGAGGAGCCCGAGGAGCAGCGCGAACAGGCCCGCCGCGACGATCCGGAACGAGGGATACCGCAGGACGTTGAAGGCGCCGATGCGGGTCGAGAGGGGGTAGAGGAGGTGGTAGAGCATCAGCGCATCGCCCTCATCGGATCGCCTCGACGAGCCGCTCGAGCTTCATGCCCCGGCTGCCCTTCACGAGGAGCACGTCGTCCGGCCGCACGGTCGCGCGCGCCCAGGCGATGAGGGCCTCGAGCTCCTCGGTGTGGAAGACCTCGCGCCCCGCCGCGCGCGCCGCCTCGGCGACGGCGCGGGCCCGCGGGCCGAAGGCGGCGAGCACGACGCCGGCGCGGGCGGCCTCCTCGCCGAGCGCGCGGTGGGCCTCCTCCTCGAACGCGCCGAGCTCGAGCATGTCGCCGAGCACCGCGACCGGGCGACGTCCGGCGGCGGCGAGGTCGACGAGCGTCCGGAGGGCGGCGCTCATCGAGGCGGGGTTCGCGTTGTAGCAGTCGTCGACGAGCTGCACGCCGGAGGGGAGCGTCTCGAGGCGCAGGCGCCGGCCCACCGGGCGGACGCCGGCGAGCCCGCGCACGATCTCGCGATCGGTGCAGCCGAGCGCGATGCCCGCCGCGGCGGCCGCCGCGGCGTTCGCCGCGTTGTGCGCGCCCACGAGCCCGGGGATGTGGACCTGCACCTCGCGGTTCCCGATGCCGAGCACGAACCGGAGCCCGTCGGTGCCCTGGGACACGATCTCGAGCACCACCACGTCCCCGCGGCGTCCCTGGGTGGCGGAGAAGGTGACCATCCGGCGGCCGGAGGCCTGCGCGCGCTTCAGCATCCGCGCGTCGTCCGCGTTCGTGACGGCGACGCCGCCCTCCGGGAGACCGCGGTAGAGCTCCGCCTTCGCGTCGGCGACCGCGTCCATCGAGCCGAGCCCCTCGAGGTGCGCCGGCGCGGCGAGCGTCACGACCCCGATCTGCGGGCGCGCGATCGCCGCGAGCCGTGCGATCTCGCCGGGGTGGCTCATCCCCATCTCGATGACGGCCGCCTCGTGCGAGGCCGCGAGGCCGAAGAGCGTGAGCGGTACCCCCACCTCGTTGTTCAGGTTCCCGTCCGTCTTGAGCACGCTCCCGCGCGTCGCGAGGATCGCCGCGATCATCTCGCGCGTGGTGGTCTTGCCGTTCGAGCCGGTCACTCCGACGACCGGGATCGCGAACCGCAGGCGGTGCAGGCGGGCGATGGCGCCGAGCGCGACGAGCGTGTCGGCGACGGCGAGGTGCGGCGTGGGCCCGCTCGCGCCCCGGCCGGGGCGAGCGGGATCGTTCACCCATCCCTCCGCCACCACCGCTGCCACGGCGCCCCGCGCGCCGGCGTCGGCGAGGAAGTCGTGCGCGTCGAACCGCTCGCCGCGCAGGGCGACGAAGAGGGCCCCCGGAACGAGGTTCCGGGTGTCGGTCGAGACGCCCGCGACCTCGGCGGGCGGTGCCCCGATCCAGCGCCCGCCGGTGGCCCGGGCGAGCTCGTCGGCGGTGAAGCGTGGTCCGCTCATGTGATCCCGAGTGCCCTCCGGGCCTCGTCGCGATCCGAGAACGGGATTCGCTCGCGCCCCACGATCTGCTGCGCCTCGTGCCCCTTGCCCGCGACCAGCACCGCGTCGCCCTCGCGCGCCGCCGCGACCGCGAGCGCGATCGCCGAACGGCGGTCGGGCTCGATCGCGTACCCGCGCCCGTCGAGGCAGAGCGCCTCGGCGTCGAGCCGGCGCAGCCCCGCTCGCTCGAGCCCGGGGACGATCTCCGCCGATGATGGCGCTCGCGTCCTCGCCGCGAGGGTTGTCACTCGTCACGATGACGAGGTCCGCTCCGCGCCCCGCCGCCTCGCCCATGAGCGGCCGCTTGCCCCGGTCCCGGTCGCCGCCGCACCCGAAGACGCAGACGAGCCGGCGGGGGCGGAGCCCTCGCAGGGCCTCGAGCGCGCGCGCGAGCGCGTCGTCGGTGTGGGCGTAGTCGACGAACACCGAGACGCCGCGCGCCGCGAACCGCTCGAGGCGGCCGGGCGCGCCGCCCGACTGCGAGAGGCCGCGCGCGACCGCTTCCAGCGGCAGCCCCAGCGCGAGCGCCATGCCCGCCGCGCAGAGCAGGTTCTCGAGGTTGTGCGGGCCGACGAGCGGCGAGCGGACGGACAGCGCACCGGCGGGCGTCACGAGCGTCGCCGCGATCCCCGAGAGCCCCGCCACCACGTCGTCGGCGCGGAGCGCGTCCGCGGTGCGGCCGCCGTAGCGCCAGAGGGTGCGCCCCGGGCCGAGCTGGTCCGCGAGGCGGGCGCCGAAGGGGTCTCGCACGTTGACGACCGCGACGCCGTCCGGGGCGAGGTGCTCGACGAAGAGCCGGCGCTTCGCCGCGAAGTACCGCTCCATGTCGCCGTGGTAGTCGAGGTGATCGCGGGTCAGGTTCGTGAAGCCGGCCACGCGGAATCGCATCCCGCCGACCCGCTCCTGGGCGAGCGCGTGCGAGGAGACCTCGAGCACCGCGGCGCGGGCGCCCGCGTCGCGCATCTCCGCGAGCAGCGCCTGGATCGTCGTGGACTCGGGCGTCGTGTGGCCGGCCGAGCGCTCGGTCCCCGGCCAGCGGTGGATCACGGTGCCGAGCATGCCCACCGGCAGCCCCGCGGCGCGCGCGCACGCCTCGACGAGCCAGGCGACGGTGGTCTTCCCGTTCGTGCCGGTCACGCCGGCGAGGAGGAGGGCGGCGGCGGGGTTGCCGTGGAAGTTCGCCGCCGCGACGGCCATCGCACGCCGTGCCGAGGGCGCGAGGAGCAGGACCGCCGGCGCGCACGGCACGTCGCGCTCGGCGACGACCGCGACCGCGCCGCGCCGGACTGCCTCGGGGACGAAGTCGTGCCCGTCGCGCGCGGCGCCCGGCAGGGCGAAGAAGACGGCGCCGGGGACGACCTCGCGCGAGTCGCCCGTGACGCAGGAGATCGAAGGATCTCCCCCTGTCGCGCCGACGGCGCCGGTCCCCTGGATGATGGCCGAGAGCTTCATTCGAGAACGGCTCCATGCAAACCGACGCCCGCGCACTTTTGTTCGGCGTCGCGCCCACTTGCATGCTGCCGTGTCGCGCGGGACACGGGGGCCGCATCCTATCTCACCCCGCCGGCGCGAGCGTCATCCGGACGCGCGTCCCAGGCACGACGGCTCTCCCGGCGGGGGGCGTCTGGGAGACCACCCGACCTGACCCGTCGATGTCCGCGGCGAGCGACGCCTCCTCGAGCCGGCGGATCGCCGTACGCGCGGGGAGGCCGGAGAGCGAGGGGACCGCGACCTTCCCTCCTGGGGGGGAGGCGGACCGGCGGTCGGCCGCCTCGACCGGCGGCGGACCCTCGTCCGCCTCGGGCGGCGCGAGCTCGGTGGGCGGGGGCAGCGCCGCGGCGATCGCCGAGCCCGAGGGAGAAACGCCAAACATCTTCAGGGCGTACTCCGCCACCTCGCGGAAGGCCGGCGCTGCGATGTCGCCCCCGTAGATGTCGCCCTTCGGCTCGTCCACGAAGATGCCGATGACGACGCGCGGCGTCTCGAAGGGCGCGAAGCCGACGAACGAGCTGAAGCGGCGGTCCTCGGAATAGCCCCCCGACACCGGGTCGGCCTTCTGCGCGGTGCCGGTCTTGCCGGCGACGCGCCAGCCGTCGAGCCGCGCGCGCTTGCCGGTGCCCTTCGGGTCCTCGACGACGCCGACGAGCCAGCGCGCGATGGTGGAGGCCGTCTGCTCGGAGACGGCGCGCCGCACGATCTCGGGCCGGGGCTCGTCGAGCACCTCGCCCGTCCCCGGATCGAGCACCCGCTTCACGATGCGCGGGCGCAGCAGCACGCCCCCGTTCGCGATCGCGCCCATGGCGGCGGTGATCTGGAGGGGGCTCGCGGTGAGCCCCTGCCCGAAGCTCTGCGTCGCGAGCGCGATGTCCGCCTTGGGGAAGGGGAGCTGCCCCTTGGTCTCGCCGGGGAGGCCGGTGCCGGGCCGCTCCCCGAAGCCGAACGCGGCGAGCGCGTCGTGGAGCCGCTCCTTCCCGAGCCGTGCCGCGATCCGCGCCGCGCCGACGTTGGAGGAGGCGGCGAGGATCTTGGAGGGCCCCACCCAGCCGAGGCCCTCGTGGTCGTGGATGACGTGGGCGCCGACCGCGAGGCTGCCGTTCCCGCAGTCGATCGGGTCGAGCGGCGTCACCGCCCCTCGGTCGAGCGCGCCCGCGATCGAGAACGCCTTCATCGTCGAGCCCGGCTCGAACGCGTCCGCGATCGAGCGGTTTCGCATGTCGTTCTGCTTGCGGGGCGCGTTCGGGTTGTGCGGCGGCCAGTTCGCCATCGCGAGCACCTCGCCCGTGCGCGCGTCGAGCGCGACCGCCATTCCGGCGACGGCCCGCGCGGCGATCGAGGCGCGCGCGAGCGCACGCTCCGTCGCGAGCTGGAGACCTTGATCGATCGTGAGCTCGACCCGCGCGCCCTCGCGCTCGCTCCCCGAGGACGGATCGCCGGCGAGGACGGTGCGACCCGCGCCGTCGCGCAGCGACGGGACCTTCGCGGGCGATCCGGCGAGGAGGTCGTCCGCCCAGAGCTCGACCCCCTCGAGCCCGTTTCCGTCGTCGCCGACGAACCCGAGCAGCTGGCTCGCGAGCTCGGTCCTCGGGTAGTAGCGCCGGATCTCCGCGACGAGCGCGATCCCGCGGAGCTTCTGCTCCTTCACGATCCGCTCGACCGCGTCGGCCTCCGCCGGCGACACGCGCCGGGCGAGGAACACGAAGCGCGAGGCCTTCGAGAGCTTCTTGCGGACGGCGCCGGGGTCGAGCCCGAGCGCGCGCGAGACCTTCGTGAGCGCCGCGCCCGACCGGTCCTCCTTCCTGAGGAGGGCGGGATCCGCGTAGATCGACCTCGCGTCCGCGCTGCCGGCCAGGAGGACGCCGGCGCGATCGGTGATGGGGCCGCGCCGAGGCTTCAGCACGAGCTGGCGCCGGTACTGGTCCACCATGTCGTCGACGAGCTCGTCCCTGCGGAGCACCTGAAGGTGGAACACGCGGGCGGCGACCACGCCGAAGCCGAGCGCGAGCAGCGCCGCGAGCACGCCGACGCGGACCACGATCCAGCGAGAGGCGCGCGGGTCGGCCCCTGGGCGCACGCGCTACCTCCCGGTCGGAGGCGTGCGACCCGCCCGCAGCGGCCCCCGGAAGGCGATCGCGCCCCCGGAGTCCGCCGCAGGCCCCGCCGCCGCCGCCCGCCGCGCATTCAATCGGGATGGCTCCGCCGGACCGGGTGGATGCTTTGCCCCGTCCACGCCCTGCCCGCCCTCGCCCGCCTCGGCGACGCGCGGGCCCGCCACCGACACCGTACCCGGCGCCGGCGGAGCCATGCCCAGCCTGGTCCGTGCGATCCGCTCCAGCGCCGCGGGAGACCTGAGGGTCTCGACCTCGATGCGAAGGCGGTCGTGCTCGGACGTGAGAGTGACGTGATCGCGCTGCAGCTCGCCGAGCGCGTACCCGACCGCGACGACGCGGGTGCGCGACCAGACGTGGAAGACGGCGGCCGCCGCGAGGAGCAGGACGACCACCGCGGTCCGCGCGATGCGACCGGTCGGCTCGTCGAGGCGGGGGGCGCGCGTCACCGGAGCTTCTCCACGACGCGGAGCCTGGCGCTCCGCGCCCGCGGGTTCGCGGCCACCTCGGCGTCGGACGCCTTGATCGCCTTGCGGCTCACCGGGGCGAACGACGCCTTCGCGCCGCAGGCGCACACCGGCAGGTCGGGCGGGCACGTGCAGCCCTGGGTCAGGGCGCGGAACTTCTCCTTCACCATCCGGTCCTCGAGCGAGTGGAACGAGATGGCCGCGGCGCGGCCGCCGGGCGCGAGCACGCCGGGCAGCGCGTCGAGCCATGCCGCGAGGGCGCCGAGCTCGTCGTTCACCGCGATCCGGAGCGCCTGGAAGGTGCGCGTGGCCGGGTGGATCCGGCGGGGCCACGCCTTGCGGGGCACCGCGCCCGCGACGAGCTCGGCCAGGGCGGCGGTGTCGAGCGGCGCGCCGGCGTCCACCGCGCGCTTCACGGCGCGCGCGATCGGACCCGCGAAGGGCTCCTCGCCGTACTCGCGCAGGATGCGCGCGAGCTCGCGCTCGTCGATGCGGCGGAGCAGGTCGCGGAGCGGCTCACCCTCGTCGCCCATCCGCATGTCGAGCGGCCCGGGACGTGAGAAGGAGAACCCCCGGTCGGCCTGGTCGAGCTGGGGCGAGGAGACGCCGAGGTCCACCAGCGCGCCGTCCACCGCCGACAGGCCGAGCGCGTCGAGCACGTTCTTCGCGTCGCGGAAGTCGGCGCGCACGGCGCGGAACGCCTCGCCGAAGCGGGCGAGCCGAGCCCTGGCGGCGGCGAGCGCGCGCGGGTCCTTGTCGATGCCGATCACGCTCGCACCTCGCTCGAGGAGGAGGAGGGAGTGGCCGCCGCCGCCGAGCGTCCCGTCGAGCAGGAGCTTGCCCGGTTCCGGACGCAGGGCCTCGACGATCTCTGTGGCCAGCACGGACTCATGGATGAACTCGCTCACGCCTTCCCGAAGAGGTCGACCCGCTCGTCTGGCGGGACGTCCGCCGACATCTGCTCGGCGTAGGTCGCCTTGTCGAACAGATGAATGATCGGGCCCATCCCGACCCACACGACGTCCTTCTGCAGCCCCGCGTAGTCGCGCAGCGCCGGCGGCACGAGCACGCGCCCGTGGACGTCGAGATCCACCTCGTGCGCCGACGAGACGTACTTGAAGACGTTGCGCTGGAAGCGCGCATCGAGCGGGGAGGCGGCCATGACCTTCTTCACGAGCTCGTTCCAGACCGACTGCGGGACCGCGAGCAGGGCGCGCCAGTGCGGGTACTGCATGAGCACGATGCGCGGCTCGCTCGCCGCGGCGAGCGACTCCCGGAACTTGGCCGGGAGGCTCGTTCGACCTTTCGCGTCGATCGCGTGATTGAAGGTTCCGAAGAACACGGGCTGGTCGATCTTGCCGCTTGGATCCGCTTGATGCCACTTTTTCCCACTAACAGGCCTTTCGGATCTACGGAGATCGGTCCGGGAAGTCAACGGGCCGGCGGTGTGCGGCGGACGCAGGACTGAGAGGGCGTTCAGCGATCGCGCGCGCAAGGCGCTGGATCGAGGGCGTGAGTCCCTGTCGCAGCCCCAGATCGTGATCGGGGCCGTCGCGTGAGACGTGGACGTGGACGTGGTCCTCGACGTGGTCCTAGACCTAGACCTAGACCTCGACCGATCGTCGAGGTCGAGGTCGAGGTCGAGGTCGAGGTCGAGGTTCAGGTCCAAGTCCAAGTCCACGTCCAAGTCCAAGTCCAAGTCCAAGTCCACGTCCACGTCCACGTCCACGAGGCACCTCATGCCGTCCTTGCATGGAAAGACCGTCTTCATCACCGGCGCGAGCCGGGGGATCGGCAAGGCGATCGGTGTCGCCGCCGCGCGCGAGGGGGCGAACGTCGTCGTCGCGGCGAAGTCGGACGTGCCGAACCCGAAGCTCCCCGGGACGATCCAGGGCACCGCCGACGAGATCGAGCGCGCCGGAGGGAGGGCCCTCGCGGTTCGCTGCGACGTCCGCGACGAGGGGGAGATCGCCGCGGCGGTCGCGGCGGCCGTCGAGCGGTTCGGCGGGATCGACGTGCTCGTGAACAACGCGAGCGCCATCTTCCTCGCGGGCACGGTCGAGACGCCGATGAAGCGCTACGACCTCATGCAACAGGTGAACGCGCGCGGCACCTTCGCCTGCTCGCAGGCGTGCATCCCGCACCT
Source organism: uncultured delta proteobacterium (assembly GCA_963736795.1). GTDB lineage: Bacteria > Myxococcota > Myxococcia > Myxococcales > Anaeromyxobacteraceae > Anaeromyxobacter. The sequence goes on from CAVTRF010000017.1 coordinate 149,790, forward strand.
CGCGAGGAGCGCGAACCCGCACATCCTGAACCTGTCCCCGCCGCTCACGCTGAGCCCCCGCTGGTTCGCGCCGCACGTCGCCTACACCATGGCGAAGTACGGGATGTCGATGTGCGTCCTCGGGATGGCGGAGGAGCTGAAGGAGCGCGGGATCGCGGTGAACGCGCTCTGGCCGAGGACGATCGTCGCGACCGCCGCCCTGAACCTCCTCGGCGGCGACGAGCTCGCGAAGCACGGCCGGACGCCGGCGATCGTCGCGGACGCGGCGATGGCGATCCTGCGACGCGAGGCGCGAGGCTGCTCCGGGAACTTCTTCATCGACGAGGAGGTCCTGAGGGCGGAGGGCGTCACGGACTTCGCGAAGTACGCGGTGCAGGCGGGAGAGGAGCTCGCGCCGGACCTGTTCCTGGACTGACAGGGCGGCGCCGGCTAACGATGAAGTGAACGGTCGAGCGGCGGGAGGCCTGGTCACCCGGGCCTCGCCGCTGCGCCGGTTCAGTCGGCGCCCGCCCGGCCGCCCGTTCACGAAGAACGGATACGCGTGCTACCGCCGCGGGGTCGTGGTCCCGCGCGGTCGGTCGCCTCACCCTTTTAGCGTGGGCACCGAGGCTCGGCCGGCCGACGTCGTCGTGGCACTGGCGGTCTCCATTCTCTGCGCGTGCGGCTCCGCGCCGGGTGGGGTCTCCGGCGCCGCCGCGCAGCGTCGTTGGCCATCGGCGCGCCCCGCCTCGTACGTGAGCCCCATCGCCGCCGAGAACGCCCTCCCGGGCGAGCCGACCTGGGCGATGGGCGCGGACTCGAACGGTCCGCTGCAGGCCTACCTCGATCGCGCGTCGGCACGGGCCGGGGACGTCGTCGCGCTGAAGGGCTCTTCCGACGTCGTCCGGCCGGTGACGTGGGTGCTCTACCGGCTCGGCTGGTACGGCGGCGCCGGCGCGCGCCGCGTCGCGCAGGGCGGGCCGGCGGCCGTCGGACCGCAGCCGGCGTGTCCGATCGAGGCGGGGACCGGGATGGTCCGCTGCGCGTGGGCCACGGCGTTCGAGGTGCGCCTCGCGCCCGAGCTCGTCTCCGGGTACTACGCCGTGAAGCTCGTTCGCGACGACGGGTGGGCCGTGTTCGCGCCGCTCGTCGTCGTCGACGATCGTCCGGCGGATCTCCTCGTCCAGGCGGCGGTGAACACCTGGCAGGCGTACAACGCGTGGGGGGGCGAGTCGCTCTACGCGGACGGCTCGGGGAAGCTGCCGGGCGGGCTCGGATCGCGCGTCTCTTTCGATCGGCCGTACGCGAGCCTGCGCGGGCTCGGGCTCTCGAGCCGCTACGAGCTCCCGTTCGCGCGCTTCCTCGAGCGCGCCGGCTACGACGTGTCGTACACGACGGACCTCGACGTCGCGGCCGGAGGGGCCGCCCACCTGCTGCGCGCGGGCGCCTTCCTGTCCGTCGGCCATGACGAGTACTGGACGGGCGCGATGCGCGACGCGGCGGAGGCGGCGCGCGACGCGGGGATGCCGCTCCTGTTCTTCGGCGCGAACGCGGCCTACTGGAAGGCGCGCTACGAGGCTCCCGGGCCGGGCGGCATCCCGCGCGTCCTCGCCTGCTGGAAGTGGACGGCCTTCGACCCCGACTCCGATCCGGTCTCCGGTCCGGAGCGCACCGGGCGCTTCCGCGATCCGCACATCGACCGGCCCGAGAACGCGCTCGTCGGCGCGATGTACGAGTCGTGGCTCGTCCAGCGCTTCCCGCTCGTCGTCGCGGACGCGGCGAGCTGGCTGTACGACGGCACCGGGCTGCGCGAGGGCGACGTGCTCCCGCTCGTGACCGCCGCCGAGTACGACGCCGCGGTGGAGAACGGGCATCAGCCCCCCGGCACGCGCGTCGTCGCGCGGCTGCCGCTCGTCGACGCGTACGGCATCCCCGGCGTGGGGACGACGGTCCACTACCGGGCGCCGAGCGGGGCGCTCGTGTTCGACGCGGCGACGATCGAGTGGCCGCTCGGGGTCGACCGCGGCTCGGACGTGTACGATCCGCGCATCGAGCGGATGACCGCGAACGTCCTCCGCGAGGCGCTCGGGCTCGCCGTGCCCGCCGGGGTCGGCGGAGCGCCCCCCGACCATCCGGTCCTGTTCGCGCCGCCGCAGGGTCCCTCGGCGGCCACGGTCTCCACCGCGGCGACGGGCCTCGGCGCAATCTCCGGCGTCGCGGTGCTCGCCGACGGCTCGCTCGTCGCGGCGACGCCGCGCGCGCACCGCGTCGTGCGGGTGAACGCCGCCGGCGTGGTCGAGCCGCTCGCCGGCGACGGAAACCTCTCGAGCAGCCCGAGCTATGACGGCGTCCCCGGCGCGCAGGCCCGCTTCTACGCCCCGACCGCGGTGCTCGCGATGCCGGACGGGAGCGTCCTCGTCGCGGACACGATGAACGACTGCATCCGCCGGATCGCGCCCGACGGGTCGCGGACGGTCACCACCTTCGCGGGCCGGATCGGCGCGGCCGGCTACGTCGACGGGGTCGCCGCGACCGCCCGGTTCCGGCGTCCGCTCGGCCTCGCTCGCGATCCGGTGAGCGGTGCGGTGCTCGTCGCCGACTCCGGGAACCACGCCCTCCGCGCCATCGACGCGCGCGGCAACGTCTCGACGATCGCGGGCGGGCGCCCCTTCGAGCGCGACGGGCCGGCGGCGACGGCGGGGTTCCTCCATCCGAGCGCCATCGCCGCGGCGCCCGACGGGCGCGTGTTCGTGGTGGCGAGCCAGTCCGGGACCGTGAAGCGCATCGGGACGGACCCCGCGCGCACGGTGACCACCATCGCGGGGGTGGGTCCGGGCGCGGTCGACGGCCCGGGCGACACCGCCCGGATGTCTCCACAGGGCGGCGCGGTCTGGGCGGGCGGGCGGCTCCTCGTCGCGGACGGCTCGAACTTCCGGATCCGGGCGGTCTCCCCCGGGTCCGGCGCGGGCGACACGCAGGTGTGGACGTACGCGGGCACCGGGCTGCCCGGCGACCGCGACGGTGGAGGGAGCGCCGCGACGCTCGGCTTCCCGCTCGGCCTCGCGGTGGCGCCCGACGGACGGGTGCTCGTGGCCGACGCCGGGAACGGGACGATCCGGGTGCTCTCGCCGCCGTGAGCTGCTCCTCGGGCGCGGAGCCGGACGCGGCGCCGTTGCCGGGGGCGGCGTATCTCGCTCAGCCCGCCTGCACTCGCACGTACAGGTTCGGCCCCGCGCGCGCGTACCCCTCGTTCGCGACGAGGAGATCGAGCGCCAGCGTCGCCGCGTCGTCCGCCGCCGGCTCGACGCCCGGGCGCTTCTCCTCGTCGAAGACCTTCAGATATACGCGACAGGACGGGCAGACCTCCGCCTTCGCGCCCGGATCGCCGTCGACGTGCAGGTACTCGAGCCCCTCGCCGCCGCCGCAGGAGACGCAGCGGACGCGCGGCAGGTTCCACGCCGAGCTGCAGTAGGCGCAGCTCACGTAGCGGAGCCGGTCCGCGGCCTGGACCACCGCCGCGAGCGGAGGCCCGCCGCACACCGGACACGATCCCTCGGCGGGCGCCGCGGTCGCCGGGTCCACCTCCGCGGCGAGGGAGGCGAGCCAGGCCTGGAGCGCCGCCCCGACGAACGGCGCGGAGGAGAGCTGGTCGGCGGGGACCGCGCCCCCGAGGACCCCGTCCGCGAGCGTCTCGAGCGCGTCGACGCTCGAGCCTGCGAGCCGGCGCAGCGCCTCGTCCGTCTGGACCGGAAGCCCGGGCGCCGCCGCCGCCGCGACGATCGTCGCGAGCATCCGGCGCCAGGCGCCGTCGCGCGGGAGGCGGTCGTGCGCGAGCGGCGGGCCGTCCCCCGCCACCCGGACCGCCGCGGTGCGGATCCCGCGGACCGCGAGCGCCTGCCCGGCGGCGATGCGCGCGAGGAGCGCGAGCCACTCCGGAGCCGCGTGGCCCCGGGTGAGCGCCGCGAGGCGTGCCGCGCGGTGGTCGAAGAGCGCCCCCGCCGCCGGAACTCGCAGCGCGGGCGGCTCGCCGCCGGGCGCCGGAGCGGAGGGCGAGGTCGTCACGGACCGTCCTTGCCGGCCATCCTGGCGTACCAGCCGGGGTGGTGGAAGCGGGCCCAGGCGCGGGTGACGGTGCCGCGCGTCATCGCGCGGATGGAGCCCTTGGTCCAGTACGCCGCGTACACGTGCACCCCGATGCCGACGAACATCATGAACGCCATCACCGCGTGGAGGACCCCCGCGAGGCGCCGGGCGGTGACCGGGACACCCGGCGCGAAGTACGGACGCCAGATGAGGATCCCGGTCGCGAAGAGGACGCCGATGACGCCGATCATCGACCAGTACATGAGCTTCTGGCCGGCGTTGTACTTGCCCTCGACCGGAACCTCGCCGCCCCGCTTGTTCATGTACCCGACCATCCCGGACAGCCAGCGCCGGTCGCTCGGCGGTCATCCGGTTGTCGGCGACGAGCCGGAGCGCGTACGCGTAGAAGAGCACGCCGAACGCGGCGCCCAGGAAGGGGTGGATGACGCGCATGAGCGCGCCGCCACCGAAGAGCGCGCTCGTCCAGTAGAAGAACGGGTGGAAGAGCGCGAGCCCGGACAGGAACAGCGCCACGTACGCGACGGCGACCCCCCAGTGCGTGAGCCGCTCGCCGTGGGTGTACCGCGGGATGAGCTCCCCCGACCACTCGGCGGCATGCGTTCGATGGGCCTCATGGCGCGCGCCTCCCGTCGTCCTGCTCGTCGACCTCGAGCGGCCCGACCTTCATGTAGTGGAAGATGCCGGCCACGACGACGGCCGCCATCGTGACGACCCCGAGCGTCTTCGCGAATCCGCTTCGCCACAGCGCCACGAGCGGCGAGATCTCCGCCTTGAGCGGCAGCCGGTAGAGCCCCGGGTCTCCGTGCGGGAGCACGTAGACGACGTGTGTCCCGCCGACGCCGGCCGGATCGTAGGTCGCCGCCTTGTCGAACCCGCGCTCCTTCAGCTCGCGGATGCGCTCGCCGGCGAGGTCGAGCATCGACTCCTTCGAGCCGAAGGAGAGGGCCTGCGTCGGGCACGTCTTGATGCAGGCCGGCTCGAGCCCCACCGCGACGCGGTCGGAGCAGAGCGTGCACTTGTAGGCCTTCTGGTCCTTCATCGAGAAGCGCGGGATGTTGAAGGGGCAGCCGGTCTGGCAGTACCCGCAGCCGATGCAGTACTCCTGCTGGAAGTCCACGATCCCGTTCGCGTACTTCACGATCGCGCCCGGGGCGGGGCAGGCCTCGAGGCAGCCCGGGTCCTGGCAGTGCAGGCACCCGTCCTTCACGATGAGCCAGTTGAGCCCCTTGCCCGGCAGCTCCTCCTCGTAGAACCGCATCACGGTCCAGGAGCGGTCGGTGAGATCGCGGGGGTTGTCGTAGACCCCCACGTTCGCGCCGACGTCGTCCCGGACGTCGTTCCACTCCATGCAGGCCACCTGGCAGGCCTTGCACCCGATGCACTTCGAGACGTCGATGAGCTTCGCGACCTCGAGCGGCTGCCGGATCTGCGGTGACGCCGCCGTGGAAGCGGAGCGCCGGGTCACGTCGAGCGACTGGAGCGCCATGGTCCGCCTCCTCTCCTAGGCCACGCCCTGCGGGGCCTTCTCGACGTTGACGAGGAACGCCTTGAACTCGGGCGTCTGGACGCTCGCGTCTCCCACGAACGGCGTGAGCGTGTTCGCGAGGTAGCCGGGCTTCGTGAGCCCGTTGAACCCCCAGTGGATGGGGATGCCGACGGTGTGGATCTCCTTCCCGCCGATCTGGAGGGGCTTGATCCGCTTCGTCACGACCGCCTTCGCGACGATCTTCCCGCGCTTCGAGCGGACGACGACCCGGTCGCCGCTGCGGATCCCCTTCTTCTGCGCGAGCGACTCGTCGAGCTCGACGAACTGCTCCGGCTGGACGACCGCGAGCGCGCGCACGTGCTTGGTCCAGAAGTGGAAGTGCTCGGTGAGCCGGTAGGTCGTCGCCGCGTACGGGAACTCCTCGGCCGCGCCGAGCGCCTCGCGGTCGCGCTTGAACATACGCACCGCGGGGGTGGGGCCGACCTTCGGGTGGAAGGCGTTCGGCACGGGCGACTCCATCGGCTCGTAGTGCTCCGGGAACGGGCCGTCCGGCATGCGATCGACGCCGAACAGCCGCCCGACGCCCTCCGGGTTCATGATGAACGGGCTGACGTTCTCCTCGGGCTTCGCGTCGGGGCGCATGTCGGGGACGTCGTTGCCTGCCCACTTCGTCCCGGTCCAGGCGATCACCTTGCGCTTCGGATCCCACGGCTTCCCGGCCGCGTCGCAGGAGGCGCGGTTGTAGAGGATCCGGCGGTTGGCCGGCCACGAGAAGCCCCAGCCCGGGTAGAACCCGAGGCCGCTCGGGTCGGCCGTCTCGCGGCGCGCGGCCATGTTGCCGGCCTGCGTGTACGCCCCGCTGTAGAGCCAGTTGCCGCACATCGTCGTGCCGTCGTCGCGGAGCGCGGCGAAGCCGGGCAGCTGCTCGCCCTCCTTCGCGAGGATCTTCGTCGCGTCCTTCAGGTCGGCCACGTCGGCGAGCGCCCTGCCGTTGTACTCGCGGGCGAGCTCGTCGGGCGACGGCTTCGTCGCGATCCGGTAGTCCCAGGTCAGGTTCAGGATCGGATCGGGGAACGTGCCGCCCTCCTTCTGGTAGAGGGCGCGCAGCCGGGTGAAGAGCTGCCCGAGGATCTCCGGGTCCTCCTTCGCCTCGCCGGGCGGCTCGGCCGCCTTCCAGTGCCAGACGAGCGTGCGGCCGGAGTTCGTGAGCGACCCGTCCTCCTCGGCGAAGCACGTCGACGGCAGCCGGAAGACCTCCGTCTGGATCTTCGCCGGGTCGACCGGGTTGAGCTCGCCGTGGTTCTGCCAGAAGTTCGAGGTCTCGGTGACGAGCGGGTCGATCGTGACCAGGAACTTCAGCTTCGAGAGCCCCTCGATGAGCTTGTCCTTGTGCGGCACCGACGCGAGCGGGTTGAAGCCCTGGCACAGGTAGCCGTTGAGCTTCCCCTGCGACATGAGGTCGAACACGGTGAGGATGTCGTAGAGCTTGTCGAGCTTCGGCAGGTAGTCGTACGCCCAGCCGTTCTCCTTCGTCGCCGCCTTCCCGAACCACGCCTTCATGAGCGAGACGTGGAACTTGGGGTAGTTCGACAGGTAGTTCATCTGCCCGGGCCGCAGCGGCTTCGGGGTGCGCTTGTCGACGTACGCCTGGTACTCGGGCTCGTTCTCGCGCGGCAGCGTGAGGTAGCCCGGGAGCGCGTCGGAGAGGAGCCCGAGATCCGTGAGCCCCTGGATGTTGGAGTGGCCGCGGAGCGCGTTCACCCCGCCGCCTGCCATGCCCATGTTGCCGAGGAGCAGCTGGATCATGGCCATCGTGCGGATGTTCTGCGCGCCGGTCGTGTGCTGCGTCCAGCCGAGCGCGTAGAGGTGCGTCATCGTCCGATCCGGCGCGGCGGTCGTGGCGACGGTCTCGCAGATCTTCTGGAACGCCTCCTCGGGGACGCCGGTCACGTCGGCGACCATCCTGGGCGTGTAGCGCTCGTAGTGCTTCTTCATGAGCTGGTACACGCAGCGGGGATCCTGGAGCGTCGGGTCCACCTTCGCGAACCCGTCCTTGTCGAGCGCGTAGCTCCAGGTCGCGCGGTCGTACTTCTTCGCCGCGTCGTCCCAACCCGAGAAGTGGCCGTCCTCGAAGCCGAAGCCGTCGTTCACGATGAAGGCCGCGTTCGTGTACGCGACGACGTACTCCTTGTGGATCGCGTCCTTGTCGAGCAGGTACTTGATCATCCCGCCGAGGAGCGCGATGTCGGTGCCGGGCCGGATCTGCGCGAAGACGTCGGCCACCGCCGCGGTCCGCGTGAAGCGCGGATCGACCACGATGAGCTTCGCCTTCCGGTGGGCCTTGGCCTCGATCACCCACTTGAACCCGCACGGATGCGCCTCGGCCGGGTTCCCGCCCATCACCATCACGACGTCGGCGTTCTTGATGTCGACCCAGTGGTTCGTCATCGCGCCGCGGCCGAACGTGGTCGCCAGACCGGCGACCGTGGGGCCGTGTCAGACCCTGGCCTGGTTGTCGATCGCGACCCCCCCGAGCGCGCGCAGCACCTTGCCGGTGATGTAGCCCGACTCGTTCGAGGAGGCGCTCGCGGCGAGGAAGCCCACCGTCTCCCAGCGGTTCACGGTGACGCCGCCGGCGTTCTTCAGGACGAAGTGCTTGTCGCGGTCGTCCTTCATGTGCCGCGCGATCCGATCGAGCGCCCAGTCCCAGGTGACGCGCTCCCACTTGTCGGAGCCGGGCGCGCGGTACTCGGGGAACTTGAGCCGGCTCGGGCTCTTCACGAAGTCGAGGAGCGCGGCGCCCTTCGGGCACAGCGTGCCGCGGTTCACCGGGTGATCCGGATCGCCCTCGACGTGGACCAGCTCGGCCTTGGCGTTCTTGGCGTGGTCACCCAGCGTGTACAGGAGGATGCCGCAGCCGACCGAGCAGTACGGGCAGGTGTTGCGGGTCTCGGTCGTGCGCGCGAGCTTGAAGCCGCGGACGTCGGCGAGGACCCGGTCCGGCGCGAAGCCGAGCGCGGCGAGGCTCGTCGCCCCGATCCCGCCTGCGGAGAGCTTGAAGAACTGACGCCGGGTGAAGGCCATGGTTCCTCCGGGGGAGTACGGGAACGCTACTCCCCGCGACCGTTCGCCGCGAGCGATCCGGTCAGCTTCGATGGGTCGCGTCATTGCAACTCGCCGCGTCATGCCAATGACTCGCCGCAGTAAAGGATTGGCAAGGTCCACAATACGGCCCGCGCGGGACAGGCGCGACCGAGAGCCAGCGCCCCACCAGCCGAGCATGCGTGTGATGCCCGACGAGCGAGTCGCTCAGCTCGCTCGCGCCGCCTTCCGCACCGGGTGGCGCAGGATGGTGCGGAGCTTCGCGGGCGCCGTGCGGGTCGGGTCCGAGAGGTAGATCTCGTGGTGCGGCCCGGTGAACGCGAGCCCGGCCTCCGTCGCGAACGCCTCGAGCCGCGCGAGCGTCGCGGGCTCGTCGGCGTAGGGCCCGGTGTGGAGCACTTGCACGACGCGGCCCTGCGCGAACGTCTCGAGGGCGACGCCGGCGCCGTCGCGCCCGCGCGCCGCGAGCGCCGCCGCCGCGCGCCTGACGTCCGCTGCCGCGACGAAGTCCGGGACGCGCATGAGGAGCTTCCAGCGCCACGCCTTCCGCTGCTCGGCGTCGTCGCCCGGCCCGCCGCCCCACCACAGCCCCTCGAGCGCGCCGACCTTGAAGTCCTTGCCGTCCTTCTTGCCCGTCATCTTGATGGTCCAGGCGACCCCGTAATCGCGCCGATGGCGCAACGGAACGCCTCGCCGCCCGGATCGCCGGTCCCCTCCGCAGCGAGGAACTTCCCGCGCGGTACGTCCACGATCGCGGGGTCCTTCCTCGCGGCGAACGAGACGCGGTTCGCGTCCGCGAGGTCGAGCTTCTTCGTCTTCTTCACGGGCATGTCGTTCCCTCCCACGACGTCGAGCGTCGTCGGGATCGAGCTCTCGGCGCTGCGCGGGAGCGGCGAGCGGAGGAGCGCCCTACTTCGTCCGCCCGTACATCGCGGTGAACGTGGCGCTGCCGAGCGCGTTCGCCTTCGTCATGAACCCGATGAGCGCGGGGGAGGCGTCCTCGGGGACGTCGAGCTTGTCGAGCTTGAGCGCGTAGAGCGTGAAGATGTAGCGGTGGGGCTTCCCTGGCGGCGGGCACGGGCCGCCGAAGCCCGGCGCACCGAAGTCGGTGCGCCCCTGCTTCGCGCCCTCGGGCAGCGCCGCCTTGCCGCTACCCGCGCCCTCGGGGAGCTCCTTCGTCGCCGCCGGGATGTCGTAGACCACCCAGTGCCACCAGCCCGAGCCGGTCGGCGCGTCGGGATCGTAGACGGTGAGGACGAAGCTCTTCGCCCCGGCGGGCGCGTTCTGCCAGGAGAGCGGCGGCGAGACGTTCTCTCCGGAGCAGCCGAACCCATTGAAGACCTGCTTCTCGGTGAGCTTCCCGCCCGGCTTCACCTCGGCGCTCTTCAGCGTGAACTTGCCGCCGGCAGCGAGGGCGGGCGGGGCGAGGGCGAGCAGGGCGACGGCGAGGATCGTGCGCATGGTTCCTCCGGGTGAAGGCTTCGGCGTGCGCGCACGGTACCGCGAGGACGGGCGGAGAGACCGCCGACCGTTTGGGGCCGTGCCGGCGGGGTCGTGCCGGACGGCGCGGCGCGATCGTTCGCCCCGGCGCCGAGGCCGCGCTCACCGCCGCAGCGCCTCGAGCCTGCGCCCCGCCTCGACGAGCACCTCGTCCGTCTTGCAGAACGCGAAGCGGACGAGGCGGCGCGCGGGATCCTTCTCCGCGTAGAAGCTCGACACCGGCACCGTCGCGACCCCGTGCTTCACGACGAGCTCGGTCGCGAAGGCGACGTCGTCCTTCGCGGACAGCTCCGAGTAGTCGGCGATGACGTAGTAGGCGCCCTGCGGAGGCGTCGCGCGGAAGCCGGCGCGGTGCAGCGACCCGCAGAGCAGGTCGCGCCGGCGCCGGTACGCGCGCGCCATCTCCTCGTAGTAGGCGGCGGGGAGGCCGTCGAGCGCGGTCGCGACCGCGTCCTGCAGCGGGGCGGGCGCGCCGACGGTCAGGAAGTCGTGGACCTTGCGGATCGCCGCCGTGAGCGCCGCGGGGGCGACGATGGTCCCGATGCGCCAGCCGGTGATGGCGAAGGTCTTCGAGTACCCGGAGATGGTGACGGTCCGCTCGCGCATGCCGGGGAGCGTCGCCATCGGCACGTGCTCGCCCTCGTAGAGGATGTGCTCGTAGATCTCGTCGGTGATCGCGTAGGCGCCGTGCTTCACGCAGAGCGCCGCGATCCCCTCGAGCTCGGCGCGGGAGAGGACGCGGCCGGTCGGGTTGTTCGGGGTGTTCACGATGACGGCGCGCGTCTTCGGGCCGAACGCCCGCGCGACGCGGTCGAGGTCGAGCGGCCGGTCGGTCGCCATGGGGACGAACACCGGCCTCGCGCCGCAGAGGATCGCGTCGGGGCCGTAGTTCTCGTAGTACGGCTCGAAGACGATCACCTCGTCGCCCGGGTCGACGAGCGCGAGGACGGAGGAGGCCATCGCCTCGGTCGCGCCGCAGGTGATGGTGAGCTCGGTCTCGGGGTCCACCGCGAGCCCGTACCAGCGCTCGTACTTCGCGGCGACCGCGTCGCGCAGCCGCTTCGCGCCCCAGGTGATCGCGTACTGGTTCAGGTCCTCGCGGATCGCGCGCGCGGCCGCCTCCTTGAGGAGGTCGGGGGAGGGGAAGTTCGGGAACCCCTGGCCGAGGTTGATGGCCCCGTGCTGGTTCGCGAGCCGCGTCATCCCGCGGATGACGGACTCGGTGAACCCGTGGGTGCGGAGGGCGGTGTGCATGGGCGCAGTCTAGCGCTGGCGCGGGTCGCGGCCGATCCCCGCCGGGCCCGGGATGTGCCATGCTTCCTCCGCCGCGCCCCTCCGGCGCGGGAAGGAGGCGCACGCATGCTCGCCCTCGCCGTCCTGGTCGGCCTCGCCGTCGTCATCGGCCTCGGCTGGATGTCGCTCCACAACGGCCTCGTCACCAAGCGGAACGGCTACAAGAACGCGTTCGCGCAGATCGACGTGCAGCTGAAGCGGCGCTACGACCTCATCCCGAACCTCGTCGAGACCGCGAAGGGCTACCTGAAGCACGAGCGCGGCACGCTCGAGGCGGTCGTCGCGGCGCGGAACGGCGCGCAGGCCGCGGCGCGCACCGCCGCGGCGAGCCCGGGCGACGCATCCGCGATGCAGGGGCTCTCCGCCGCCGAGGGCGTCCTCGCCGGCTCCATGTCCCGGCTCCTCGCGGTCGCGGAGGCCTACCCGGACCTCAAGGCGAACCAGACGATGTCGCAGCTCATGGAGGAGCTCGCCTCCACGGAGAACCGGGTCGGCTTCGCGCGGCAGGCCTACAACGACGCCGTGATGACCTACAACAACGCGCGCGAGACCTTCCCGGGGACGCTCGTCGCCGGCGGCTTCGCCCCCGCGCAGCTCTTCGAGATCGAGAAGCCGGCCGAGCGCGAGGCCGTGAAGGTCGCGTTCTAGCGCGCTCGCCGTGGCCGACGCCCCCCGCGCCACGCTGGACTTCTTCGCCGCCCAGGCGGCGGCGAGGCGGCGCACCGCCGTCCTCGTGTTCTGGTTCGTCATCGCCCTGGCCGGCACGGTGGCCGCGATCTGGGCCGGCCTCGGGTTCGTGCTCCTGCTCTCGGGCCCGAGCTACGCAGGCGTCGCCTTCACCCCGGAGCTCGCGGCCTGGACCGCGGGCGGGGTCGCGCTCGTGACCTTCACCGGCACGTCGATCCACCGCGCCCGGCTCTCCGCCGGCGGCGAGGCGGTGGCGCGCATGCTCGGAGGCGTTCCGGTGGACCGGCGCAGCGAGGACGCCGGCGAGCGCCGTCTCGTGAACGTCGTCGAGGAGATGGCGATCGCGGCCGGGCTCCCGGTGCCGGCGCTGTACGTCCTCCCGGCCGAGTCCGGCATCAACGCCTTCGCGGCGGGCTTCTCGCCCGACCGGGCGGTGGTGGCCGTGACCCGCGGCGCGCTCGACCGGCTCGGCCGCGACGAGCTGCAGGGGGTCGTCGCGCACGAGCTCTCGCACGTGCTGAACGGCGACGCGCGCCTCAACCTCGAGCTGCTCGCGCTCATCGGCGGCATCACCGCGCTCGCGGCGGTCGGCCGGTTCGTCGTGGACCTCGGCCGCGGCTCGCCGCGGTCGAATTTCGGGTCGCGCAAGCGGAGCGGCGGCGGCGCGATTCCGGAGCTCGCGCTCGGCGCTCGGGCGCAGCGCGGGCGGCGGCGGGATCGTCGTCGCGGGCCTGTGCATCTGGCTGGCGGGAGCGGTCGGGGCGTTCTTCGGGCGGCTCATCCGCGCGGCGGTGTCCCGCCAGCGCGAGTTCCTCGCCGACGCCGCCGCGGTGCAGTTCACGCGGAACCCGGAGGGGCTCGCCGGGGCGCTCGCGCGGATCGCCCGGTCCGGCTCGAGGGTGGAGAGCGCCTTCGCGCCCGAGGCGGCCCACCTCTTCTTCGCGAACGGGCTCTCCTCGCGCTGGTTCGCGAGCCATCCGCCCATCGAGGCGCGCATCAAGCGGCTCGTTCCGCAGGGCTTCCTGCGGGTGATGCGGAGGGCGGCCGAGTCCGGTGCGGGGTCCGGGCCCGAGGAGGCCGCCGCCGCAGGCGCGCTCGCCGAGGGAGGGGTGGCGTCCGGGCTCGCCGGCGCCCCCCCGGCCCCGCTCACCGCCGCGGCGATCGTGGCGACCGTCGGGAACCCGGCGCCGCGCCACGTCGCCCACGCGACGCGCGTGCTCGGCGCGCTGCCGCCGGTCGTCCTCCCCGCGGCGCGGGACGCGCGGACGGCCGGGGCGCTCGTCCGGGCGCTCCTCGCGGACGGGGATCCGGTCGGGCGCGCGGTACAGCTCGCGACGCTCCCCGACGCGGCGGTCCGCGGCGAGGTGGAGCGGCTCGCGCAGGCGCTCGTGGGCGTCGCGCGGGAAGATCGGCTCTCCGTCCTCGACCTCGCGCTCCCCGCGCTCGACGGCCTCGCGACGGACGCGGCGGCGGCGCTCGAGCGCGACCTCGCCGCGCTCGCCCTCGCGGACGGCCGGACGACGGTGTTCGAATGGGCGGTGCTGTCGATCGTGCGCAGGCGCCGCGTGCGCCGGCTCGGTCCCGGCGCGCGTCCCGCCCGCCTCCGCGTGCTCGACGAGGTGCAGGAGGACCTCCTCGACGTGCTCTCCACGCTCGCCTGGGGCGGGACGCGCGACCCGGCCGCGGCCCAGGCGGCGCTCGAGGCCGCCCTGCCGGTCGTCGGCGTCGCGGCGCGGTGGAAGGTGCTGCCGCGCGACCGCGTGAGCGCGAGGCGGCTGGACGCGGCGCTCGACCGGCTCGACGGGGCGGTCCCGCCGCTCAAGGCGCGGCTCGTCGAGGCGTGCGCCGCGGCGGTCCTGTGCGACGGGAGCGTCGCGGCGGTGGAGGGCGAGCTGCTCCGCGCGATCGCCGCTTCGCTCGGCGTCCCCGTGCCGCCGCTCGAGGCGGAGCGGGTCGGCGCGGGGGCGGGCAGCGCGGCGGGGGTGGCGTAGGCGCGACGCAGCTGCGAGCCAGGCCGTGGACGTGGTCGTGGACGTGGCCGTGGACCTGGTCTTGAACTCGACCTCGACGTAGACGTCGACCGTCGACTGAAGGTCGAGGCTGATCGCCGTCCAGACCGGTCGACGTCGACGTCGAGGTTCTGCGTCGAGGTCGAGGTCGAGGTTCGCGGTTCACGCCACGATCCACGTCACCCACGACCGCGACCGCTCACGACCACGTCACCCGCCGTTCCCGGTCTACTTGAACGCCGGGATCCCCGTCACCGCCTCGCCGACCACGAGCACGTGCATGTCGTGCGTCCCCTCGTACGTGTAGACCGACTCGAGGTTCGCCATGTGGCGCATCACGGGGTACTCGCCGAGGATCCCGTTCGCGCCCAGGATCGTGCGGGCGGTCTGGCAGATCTCCCGCGCCGCCGCGACGTTCGCCATCTTCGCCATCGACACCTGCGCGGGCGTCACCTTCTTCTCGTCCTTCAGCCGGCCGAGCTGGAGCGCGAGGAGCTGACCTCGCGTGAGCTCCGTCACCATCCGGGCGAGCTTCTCCTGCTGCAGCTGGAAGCCCGCGATCGGGCGGTCGAACTGGATCCGCTCCTTCGCGTAGTCGAGCGCGCACTGGTAGCAGGCGTCGGCCGCGCCGAGCGCGCCCCAGGCGATCCCGTAGCGCGCCTGGGTGAGGCACGAGAGCGGGCCCTTGATCCCCTTCACGCCGGGGAGGAGCGCGCGCGCCTCGTCCACGAGGACGTCCTCGAGCACGAGCTCGGACGTCACCGACGCGCGCAGCGACCACTTCCCCTTCATCTCCGGCGCCGAGAAGCCGGGCGTCCCGCGCTCGACGAGGAAGCCGCGGATCCCCTCGTCGGTCTGGGCCCAGACGACGGCGACGTCCGCCAGCGACCCGCTCGTGATCCACATCTTCGCGCCGTTGATGCGCCACTTCCCGCCCGGCTCCCGCACCGCGCGCGTGCGCATGCCGGCCGGGTTCGAGCCGAAGTCGGGCTCGGTCAGGCCGAAGCAGCCGATCGCCTCGCCGCGGGCGAGCCGCGGGAGCCAGAGGTCCTTCTGCGCCTCGCTCCCGTACGCGAAGATCGGGAACATCACGAGCGACCCCTGCACCGACGCGAACGAGCGGATGCCGGAGTCCCCGCGCTCGAGCTCGTACATGAGGAGGCCCGCCGCGACGCTCGACAGCCCCGCGCAGCCGTACTTCGCGGGGAGCGTCGGGCCGTAGAAGCCGAGCTCTCCCATGCGCGGCACGAGCTGGCGAGGGAAGGTCTGCTCCTGCGCGTGCTTCTCGATGATCGGGAGCACCTCGGCGTTCACGAACTGGCGCGCCTGCTCGCGCACCATCCGCTCCTCGTCGGTGAGGAGCTCCTGGAAGCCCATGAAGTCGGTCATGTCCCTGGAGGAGGTCGCCATCGGGTGCTCCCTGCGGTCGGGGGTTCGACCGCCGCATCATCGCAATATGATCTCCCGATGCGAAGCGAAGCCCTCGCCCACGTCCGGGTCCTCGACCTCTCGCGCGTCCTCGCCGGCCCATGGGCGAGCCAGGTGCTCGCCGACCTCGGAGCGGAGGTGATCAAGGTCGAGCGGCCGGGGGTCGGCGACGAGACGCGAGGATGGGGACCCCCATGGCTCGAGCCCGCGGGCGGCACCGGCGCGCGCACGGCGGCATATTTCGCGGCGACGAACCGGGGCAAGAGGTCCGTGACGATCGACATCTCCCGGCCCGAGGGGCAGGCCATCGTCCGCCGGCTCGCAGCCCGGGCGGACGTCTTCCTCGAGAACTACAAGGTCGGCGCGCTCGCGCGGCATGGCCTCTCGTACCCCGCCCTCGCGCCGGAGAACCCGCGGCTCGTGTACTGCTCGATCAGCGGCTTCGGCCAGGACGGCCCGTACCGCGACCGGCCCGGCTACGACTTCCTCGTGCAGGCGATGGGCGGGCTCATGAGCGTCACGGGCGAGCCGGACGGCGCCCCCGGCGGGGGCCCGGTGAAGGTCGGCGTGGCGGTGACGGATCTCCTCACCGGCATGTACGCGGCGACCGCGGTCCTCGCCGCGCTCGCCCACCGGGACCGGACCGGCGCGGGGCAGCACGTCGATCTCTCGCTGCTCGACGTGCAGGTCGCCGCGCTCGCGAACCAGGCCGAGAGCTTCCTCGTCACCGGCGAGCCGCCCCGGCGGCTCGGCAACGCGCACCCCTCGATCGTGCCGTACCAGGCGTTCGCGACGGCGGACGGCCACCTCGTCCTCGCCGTCGGCAACGACGCGCAGTTCGCCCGGTTCTGCGAGGCGGCGGAGCGGCCGGAGCTCGCCCGCGATCCGCGCTTCGCGACGAACGCGGCGCGCGTCGAGGCCCGCGCCGTCCTCGTCGCCCTGCTCGCGCCGCTCCTCGCCGGACGGACGACGGGCGCGTGGGTCGCGGCGCTCGAGGCGGCGGACGTGCCCTGCGGCCCCATCAACGACCTCGCGCAGGTGTTCGCCGATCCGCAAGTGCGCCACCGCGGGCTGCGCGTCGAGATCCCGGGCCCGGCAGGTGGGACCGTCCCGGTGGTCGCGTCGCCGATCCGGCTGTCGCGCACGCCGGTCCGCCACGAGACGCCGCCGCCCGCGCTCGGGCAGCACACCCGCGAGGTCCTCGTCGGCCTCCTCGGGATGGACGACGGCGAGGTGGACGCCTTGCACGAGCGGGGCGTCGTGTAGCGCGTCGCGCGCGGAAGGAGGAGGTCGTGAGCGTGGAGACGGGCAGGAAGACGGGCGCGGGGCGGCTCTCGGGCGTGCTCGCGCCGGTGCTGACGCCGTTCGGGAAGGACCTCGCGCCCGACGCGCCGCGGTTCGCGCGCCACTGCCGCTGGCTGCTCGCGCACGGCTGCGCGGCGCTCGCGCCGTTCGGGACGACGAGCGAGGCGAACTCGCTCTCGGTCGACGAGCGGGAGTCGCTCCTCGACGCGCTGCTGGCGGAGGGCGTCCCGGCGGACCGGCTCATGCCGGGGACCGGCTGCTGCGCGCTGCCGGACAGCGTCCGGCTCACCGCGCAAGCGGTCCGGCGCGGCTGCGCGGGCGTGCTCATGCTCCCGCCGTTCTATTACAAGGGGGTCCCGGACGACGGGCTCTTCCGCGGGTTCGCGGAGGTGATCGAGCGGGTCGGCGACGATCGACTGAGGGTGTACCTGTACCACATCCCGCCGGTCGCCCAGGTCGGGCTCGGGCCGAAGCTCATCGAGCGTCTCCTGCGGGCCTACCCGAAGGTCGTCGCCGGGATGAAGGACAGCTCGGGGGACTTCGCGAACACCCGCGCGATGCTCGACGGCTTCTCGAAGGACGGCTTCGACGTCTTCGTGGGGAGCGAGCGGTTCCTCCTCGAGAACCTGCGCGGCGGTGGGGTCGGCTGCATCACCGCGACCGGGAACGTGAACGCGGCCGCCATCGAGCGGCTCTTCGCGGCCTGGCGCTCCCCGGAGGCCGACCGGCTGCAGGAGGAGCTGAACGGGGTGCGCGGCGTCGTCGAGAAGCTCCCGGTGATCCCGGCGCTGAAGGCGATCGTGGCGGACCACTCGGGCGACCCGGCGTGGCTCACCGTGCGGCCGCCGCTCGTCGAGCTCGCCCCGGAGCGGCGCGAGCCGCTGCTCGCCGAGCTGCGCGCGCGCGGGTTCGCGATGCCGGGGCTGCGCGGGGGGTGAGGGTCAGGCGGGCGCCGCGGCCCTGAGGCGCAGCCGCTGCAGGACGAGCGCGGCGACGACGAGCGCCGCGCCGGCGAAGTCGGCCCAGGTCGTCGGGTACACGAGCAGCAGGCCCGCCGCGATGAGGAGGACCCGCTCGAGCGCGGTCGTGCGGGTGAACATCCAGCCCTGCACGCCGCAGGCGAGCGCCGCGATCCCGAGCGCCGCGGTGAGGGTCACGTGGATGATCCCGAGCACGCTCCCCTTGAGGAGCAGCCCGACGCCCGACGGGTCGATCGTGAAGGCGAACGGCACGAGGAAGGCCGGCATCGTGTACTTCCACGCCTGGAGCGTCGTCTTGTAGGGGTTGCCGCCGGTGATCGCGGCCGCCGCGAAGGGCGACAGCGCCGTGGGCGGCGACACCTCGGAGAGCACCGCGTAGTAGAAGACGAACATGTGCGCCGCGAAGGCGGGCACCCCGAGCTTCGTGAGCGCCGGGGCGGCGATCACCGCGCAGATGATGTAGCTCGCGGTCACCGGCACGGCGAGGCCGACGATCCAGACGACGAGCGAGGTGAGCATCGCGGTGACGATGAGGTTCCCGCGGGCGAGCGCGATCACGATCGAGCTGAACTTGAGGCCGAGCCCGGTGAGCGTGACGACCCCGACGATGATCCCGGCCGCGGCGCAGGTCGCGGCGACCGCCAGGACGCCGACCGAGCCCGCCTCGAGGGCCCTCACGAGCCGCGTCTCGTGCAAGGGCGTGCCCTTCGACGGGATGAAGGAGAGCGCGGTCTCGGGGCGGAGGAAGGAGAGCCCCGCCGCGAGCAGGATCGCCCAGAACACCGAGATGACCGGGCTGAACCCATAGACCATGAAGGCGACGATCGCGAACAGCGAGGTGAAGTGGAACCCGCGGTGCCGGATCATCGACCACACGCTCTCGCTCGGGCGCAGGTTCACCTCGCGCACGCCGAGCTTGCGGGTGTCGAGCTCCACCATGATGAAGAGCCCGAGGTAGTAGAGGCACGTCGGGATCGTCGCCATGAAGATGACGTCGAGGTACGAGATGTTCAGGAACTCGGCGATGAGGAAGGCCGCGGCACCGAGCACCGGCGGCGAGATGATGGCGCCGAGGCCGCCCGCGGCGAGCAGCCCTCCGGCGGCGTCCTTTCCGTAGCCCGCCTTCGCGAGCATCGGGTACGCGACCGACCCGATCGTCACGGTGGTCGCGACGCCGCTGCCGGAGGGACCGCCGAGCAGGAACGAGGAGAGGACGATGGTCCGCCCCGCGGCGGCGCGCCTGCCGCCCGTGACCGCGAGCGAGAAGTCGATGAAGAACTCCCCCGCGCCCGAGTGCGCGAGGACCGCGCCGTAGATGGTGAACAGGATGATGAAGGTCGCCGAGACGTCGATGGGGGTGCCGAAGATCCCCTCGAGCGTCATGTAGAGCTGCCCGACGAGCCGCTCGACGTCGTAGCCGCGGTGGGTCCACGGGGCGGGCAGGTACGGCCCGGCGAACGCGTAGGCGATGAAGGCGGCGACCACGCCCGCGAGGATCGCGCCGGAGGTGCGGCGGACCGCCTCGAGCACGAGCAGGACGAGCGCCGCCCCGAAGAAGAGATCCCAGCGCGTCGGGGTGACGGCGCGCTCGATGAACTCGTCGAAGTCGAGGAGCAGGTAGGCGATCGTCGAGACGCCGACGAGGGAGAGCACGACGTCGAGCGGCTGGATGCGGCCGCGGTACCGCTTCGCCGCCGGAAAGAGGAGGAAGAGCAGGAGCAGCACGAACCCGACGTGGGTCGCGCGCAGGATGTGGGCGGGGATGATCGCGTACGCCGCGTACAGGTGGTAGAGCGACATCGCGACCGCGGTCCAGGTGACCGCCGCGCCGGTGCGGCCCTCGAGCCGCCGCACCGCCCCCTCCTCCTGCTCGACGAACTCCTCCGCCTTGCGCCGAGCCTCTTCGTCGACGACGACTTCACCACCGGGGGGCAGGTCGGAGGCCATGGGGCTCCGTTCGTCTACGGCGTCGACGAGAGCGCGAGCCAGCGCGCGAACGCCGGCAGGTGCGCCGCCCTGACGACGAGTCGATCGCCGTGTGCCCCGAGCTCGAGGAACGAGCGCTCGACCCCGTCCGCGCGCAGCCGCTGCGGGGTTCCCGCCGCCACCCGGAAGACGATCTCCCGCATCACGCGGACCACCGCGTGGCGCTCGCCGGCCGCGGTGAGCCCGAAGTACTCCCGCACCGCCGCGCTCGGGCTCGAGACCGCCTCGAGCACGAGCTCGCCGCGCGCGCCGACGACGAACTCCTCGGTGACGGGGGCGTCGTACATGGAGTGCTGCGACGTGACCTCGAACGGTCCGTCGCCGAGGGGAATGCGGACCGTCCGCCCGCGCGCGGCGTTCTCGACCTCGAGCACCGTGACGGGGCGGAGGGCGAGCGCCGCGGCGCCGAGCGCCGCGAGGCCGAGCGCGAGCGTGCGGGCCCTCGTGCCCATGGGCTACTTGGGCTTCAGCCCCTGCTCCGCGAAGTAGCGCGCCGCGCCCGGGTGAAACGGGACGGGGGAGCCGATCGCGTACTGCCTCTGGAGGTCGAGGTTCTTCGCCTCGGCGTGGACTTCGGCGAGCTCGGCCTTGTGCTCGAAGACCGCCTTCGTGAGGTCGTGCGCGAGCTTCTCGTCCATCTTGTCGCTCACGACGAGGAGGTTCCAGACGTCGATCCCCTGCGCCTCCTTCTCCTGGCCGGGGTAGGACTTCGCGGGGATGATCCCCTTCACGTAGAGCGGACCGTACTTCTGCACGAGCTTCGGGAGCGCGTCCGCGTGATCGAGGAGCTTGATCTTCATGCCGGGGGTCGCCGCGAGGTCCGTCACCGCCGCGGTCGGCACGCCGCCCGACCAGAAGAAGGCGTCGATCTTCCGGTCCTTGAGCGCGTTCACCGACTCGGAGACGGAGAGCTTCTCGCGTGTCACGTCCTTGTCCGGGTCGAGGCCGTACGCCTCCAGCATGCGGATCGCGATGATCTCGGTACCGCTCCCCGGGGCGCCGGTCGCGATCCTGCGGCCCTTCAGGTCCTGCATCCGGTTGACGCCGGTCCCCTCGACCGTGACCCACTGGCTCTTGTTCGCGTAGAGGACCGCGAGCGTGCGCGTCTGGATCTTCTCCTTGAACTTGCCGACCCCGTTGAGGCCGTCGGCGGCGGTGTCACCCAGCGTGAACGCGACGTCGGCCCTCCCGGCCCCGACGAGCTTGATGTTGTCGACCGACGCGCTCGTGACCTCGGCGGTCGCCTCGACCCCGGGGAGGGCCTTCCCGAGCACGTTCGCGAGCGCGCCGCCGAGCGGGTAGTACACGCCGCCGGTGCCGCCGGTGGCGATGGAGAGCCTCTTCTGCTGGGCCAGCGCGGGGGAGATCGCGAGCGCGACCGCCGCGGCGAGGAGCAGCGACGCCTTCTTCATGGGTCATCCTCCGGAGAGACGCGGGCGGGACCGGAGCGCGCGCCGCGGACCCGACGTGTGCGCGGTGAGTTAACGACCGTCGCACGCTCGGCGCCCGTGCCCGATGGGGATGACGCAGGGTTGAAAAGCGAAGGACCACGCGCCTGGGTGGCACGCGGTCCTTCGGAGGCAGGGTGCTCGGGGGGCCGGGTGGGGCCGCTAGAACGTCACTTTCGGGAGGTGCTTCAACGACTCCTTCACCTTCTCGGCCGGGTACTCGAAGTCCTCGAGCTGGCCGGCGAAGTAGGCGTCGTACGCCGCCATGTCCACGTGGCCGTGGCCGGAGAGGTTGAAGAGGATCGTCCGCTCCTTCCCCTCCTCCTTGGCGCGGAGCGCCTCGTCGATCGCGCCGCGGATCGCGTGCGACGACTCGGGGGCGGGGATGATGAGCTCGGTGCGGGCGAACTGGATCGCCGCCTCGAACGAGGCGAGCTGCGGCACCGCCCGCGCCTCGACGATCCCGGCGTTCACGAGCTGCGACACGAGCGGCGACGCGCCGTGGTAGCGGAGCCCGCCGGCGTGGATCCCGGGCGGCATGAAGTCGTGCCCGAGCGTGTACATCTTCGCGATCGGCGCCATCTTCGCGGTGTCGCCGTAGTCGAACGCGTACACGCCCTTCGTCAGCGTCGGGCAGGAGGTCGGCTCGACGGCGAGGACGCGGACGTTCTTGCCCGCCGCCTTGTCGGCGACGAACGGGAAGGCGATGCCGGCGAAGTTGGAGCCGCCGCCGTGGCAGCCGATGACGACGTCGGGATAGTCGCCCGCGAGCTTCATCTGCTCCTTCGCCTCGATCCCGATCACCGTCTGGTGCAGGCAGACGTGGTTCAGCACCGAGCCGAGCGCGTAGCGCGTGTCCTCGTGCGTCGCCGCGTCCTCGACCGCCTCGGAGATCGCGATGCCGAGCGAGCCCTGGCTGTCCGGATCCTTCGCGAGGATGCCGCGCCCGGCGTTCGTGAGGTTCGAGGGGGACGCGATCACCTTCGCGCCCCAGAGCTGCATCATCGACTTGCGGTAGGGCTTCTGCTCGAACGAGACCTTCACCATGTAGACGGTGCACTCGAGCCCGAACATCTGGGCGGCCATCGCGATCGAGGTGCCCCACTGGCCCGCGCCCGTCTCGGTCGCGATCCGCTTCGTCCCGAAGATCTTGTTGTAGTAGGCCTGGGGCACGGCCGTGTTCGGCTTGTGCGACCCCGCCGGCGAGACGCCCTCGTACTTGTAGTAGATCTTCGCCGGCGTCTTGAGCGCGGCCTCGAGCCGCGTCGCGCGGAACAAGGGCGACGGGCGCCACACGCGGTACGCCTCCCGGACGGGATCGGGGATCTTGATCCAGCGCTCCGGCGAGACCTCCTGCTCGATGAGCTGCATCGGGAACAGCGGGAGGAGATCCTGCGGCGTGACCGGCTGCTGCGTCCCGGGGTGGAGCACGGGCGCGGGCGGACCGGGCAGATCCGGGATCACGTTGTACCAGTGGGTCGGGATCTGGTTCTCGCCGAGGAGGATCTTGGTCTGCATGCGCGTCCCTCGCGGCCCGTGGGGAGGCCCGTCGAAAGGGGGGATTAGCGCAGGAGGACCGCCCTCCGTCAAGCGGGGGCGGGACGCGGCGACGAGCGCTAGGGCATCACCTCGCCGCCGTCCACGTGGATCGCCTGACCGGTGACGATGGGGCTCCGCGCGAGCCAGACGGCCACGTCCGCCACCTCGTCCGGCAGCGCGGCGCGGCCGACCGGGTTGTCGGCGAGGAGCACCTCCCGCGCCTGGGCGGGCGTACGCCCGGTCGCGGCCGACACCGCCTCCACGGCTTCGTCCATCATCTGGGTCTCGGTCCACGACGGGCAGATCGCGTTCGCGGTGACGCCCTTCTTCGCGCTCTCGAGCGCGAGGCTCCGGGTGAAGCCGAGGACGCCGTGCTTCGCCGCCGCGTAGGCGGAGCCGTACTTCAGCCCGATCCGCCCCGCGACCGACGCCACGTTGATGACGCGCCCGAAGTGGCGCTCGTACATGCCGGGCAGGCAGGCGCGAGTGAGCAGGAACGGCGCGGTGAGGTCGATCGCGAGGACCGCGTCCCAGGTCGCGTCGTCGGTGCGCTGGACCGGCGCGCTCGCGTGCAGCCCGGCGTTGTTCACGAGGAGGTCGATGGGCCCGAGCCGCTCCTGGACGATCGCGGGCGTGCGCGCCAGGAGAGCGCGGTCCGAGACGTCGAGGGGGAAGAAGTACGTCCGGCGGCCGAGCGCGGCGATCTCCGCCGCGACCGCCTCGATCTCCGGCACCGTGCGCGCCGCCACCGCGACGTCCGCCCCCGCGCGCGCGAGCGCGAGCGCGATCGCGCGGCCGATTCCGCGCCCGCCGCCCGTGACCAGCGCGACCCGTCCGGCAATGGATTCCATGGCCGCTTCCTCCTGCTCCCCGAACAGTAACGTACGTCCGGCCCCGCCGCGCGCGAACGACTTGCCCGCACCTCCTCCAGCCGAGGGGTGCGATCCCCGGAACCGCGAGCTCGACCACCTCGCGCACCCGTACGGGGACGGGTTCGACCGCGAACGTGTACGGGGCGCGGGGTTTGGCGCACAATGGCGCCGTGACGGCCGACCGGCGTTCCCATCCCCGCTTTCCCCTCATCCTCGCGGTGCAGTACGTGGGGGCGGAGAGCGTCCTCGACTACACGGAAAACCTGTCGGAAAACGGGCTGTTCATCCGTACCGAGCGGGACTTCGCGCTCGGCGAACGGGTCACGCTCGTCATGTCGTTCCCGCAGCTGCTCGAGCCGGTCGAGATGCAGGTCGAGGTCGTGCGCAAGCGCGCCGCGGCGCTCGAGGCCCCCGCCGGCGTCGCCGTCCGGGTGCCGGACAATCGCGCGGAGGACCGCGAGCGCCTCACCGAGGTCGCGCGCAAGATCGGGGCCCCGCGCGGCCCGGAGCCGTCGATCCGCCTGCTCCTCGTCGAGGACAACGCGCTCGTCGCGTCGATGTACTCCGCGGCGCTGCGCCGCCTGTCCGAGTCCGACGACCTGCCGACGCTCGGCGTCGAGGTGGCAAGCGACGGCGCGGCCGCGTTCGACCGGCTGCTCCGTGCGCCGCCGGTCGACGTGCTCATCACGGACGTCTTCATGCCCGTGCTGTCCGGCATCTCGCTCGTCGAGAAGATCCGGGCGGAGCCCGCCCTCGCCGAGATGCCGATCGTCGTCATCACCTCGGGTGGCGAGCGCGAGCGCGAGCGGCTCGCGTCCCTCGGGGTCGCGCTCTTCCTGCGCAAGCCGGTGAGCTACCAGGACGTCGCCGGGGCGATCCGGACGCTCCTCGCCTCGCGCCTTGCGATCCGGTCGCGCGGCGCCGCGTCCAGCGCTCCCGACCCGGGTGGGGAGCGGCCGGCGCAGGGGTTGACCCCCGTGGCCTCCGTGCACATGGATGCCGCAGACGCAGAGCCGGCCTCCCGCCGGTGAACCGAGGAGTGGTCGCCCCCGGTGCGTGCGAGGGTCCGCCAGTGCGAAGGCGGACCCTTCTTCGTTTCAGGTCGGGATCGTCCCCACCGCCTCGCGCCGGCGGCGGGCGCGCGCGGCGCGCGCGAAGACCATGAGCGCCGGCGCGGCGAGCGCGACCGCGTAGCCCGCGTGCCCGACCCCCGGGAGGGCGAGGCTCAGATCCCCCGCGCCGTGAAGGGCCGCGGAGGCGAGGAGGGCGGGCGCGAGCACGAGCGCCGGTCGCCTGGCACGCAGCGCCCCGGAGATCGAGAGCGCGAAGGGCACCGCGAGGAGCGCGTGCGCGACCGGCCCGAGGGCGGCGCGCGTGAAGGCGACCCCGCTGCTCTCCCCGCCTAGGACGACGAGCGTCTCGAGCGCCGAGAACCCCGCCGAGACGCCCACCGCCGCGGCGAGCGCCGCGCGGGTGCGAACCCCGCGCTCGAGGACGAGGAGGAGTCCGGTCAGCTTCGCTCCCTCCTCGATGAGCCCCACCGCGGCAGCGAAGACGAACGCGGCTGCGTCGCCGCGCGCGATCCGGTCCCAGCGGATGTCCACGCCGGCCCACGTCGCAGCCTCGTATGCGGCGATCGCGAGCCCGAACGCGGCGGCGCCACCGAGCAGCGCGTGGAGCACGAAGGCGGCGGTCCGCTCGCCGGCGCGCCACGCGGCGAGCTTCGCCCACGCGGCGCCGGAGCCGGCGGCGGTGAGAAACAGCGCAAAGACCCACATGCCTGGAACGTGGGACGAGGGCGAGACCGGGCGAGCCCCGCGGCGGTCGCCCACCCCGCGGAGCCACGACCGGCGCGGCGCGGACCGGGTTGCCGGCCGTGCGCGGCCCGACTAACGTCCCGCGCGTGACCGTGACCCCCCGAATCCGCGCCGAGGACCGGGGCCTCGCGCGCGTGCTCGTCATCGAGAACCCCGCGAAGCGCAACGCCCTCGACTTCCACGCCCTCGAGGAGCTCGAGCAGGCGTTCGCGCGCGCGACCCGCGACGGCGTGCGGTGCCTCGTGCTGCGCGGCGCCGGCGACGAGTCGTTCTCGTCGGGGTTCGACATCGCCGAGATGGCCCGGACCTCGTCGCGGGGCGATCGCCCCGACGAGGCGGTGGAGCGGACGGCGGACGCGCTCTCCGACGTGCCCTTCCCGACCATCGCGTTCCTGAACGGGTTCGCCTTCGGCGGGGCGTTCGAGCTCGCGGTGACGTGCGATCTCCGCGTCGCGCGCGCCGGCGTGAAGCTCGCGATGACGCCCGCGAAGCTGGGCGTCGTCTACCCGGAGGGAGGCCTGCGGCGGTTCGTGGACCTCGTCGGGGCCGCTCGCGCCCGCGAGCTCTTCTTCACCGGGCGTCCGATCGACGCGGAGACCGCGCTCGCCTGGGGGCTCGTGAACCGCGTCGGCGCGGCGGCGACCGTGGAGGACGAGGCCCTCGCCCTCGCGACCGAGATCGCGGAGAACGCGCCGCTCGCCGTCCGCGGCATGAAGCGGATCATGCGCTTGCTCGAGGGGACGCACGAGCGAGGGCTCGCGGCGGCGGAGCGGGACGAGATCGCGGCGCTGCGCCGTGCCGCCTTCGAGAGCGCGGACCTCGTCGAGGGGCGGAGCGCCTGGGAGGAGCGGCGCCGGCCGCGCTTCAAGGGGGAGTGAGCGAGGTGGGCCCGGTGATCGCGCCCACCGCCCAGCCCACCGCGAGGCCGACGGCGAGCGCGACGACCCCGATGGCGAGCGCCACCCGGATGACGCGGCCGCGGGCGGGCTGCGGCGCGGGGGCGGGCGTGGGGGCGGTCACGTCGGCGGGCGGCGTCGGGTCGATGGCGGCGAGCTTCACCGTCACCGCGTACGAGTCGGCGCGCGCCGGCTCGAGGCGGGCCGCCGCCGGGAGCGGCGGGGGGGGCGGCGCGCCGGGGTCGAT
Source organism: uncultured delta proteobacterium (assembly GCA_963736795.1). Lineage (GTDB taxonomy): Bacteria > Myxococcota > Myxococcia > Myxococcales > Anaeromyxobacteraceae > Anaeromyxobacter. The sequence continues at coordinate 176,468 of CAVTRF010000017.1, forward strand.
GACGGCTCCCTCGGCGAGGACGGCGAGGTCGTAGTCCCCGATCTGGATCAGGTCGCCCGCGCGGAGCTTGCGGCGCCCCGTGATCCGCTCGCCGTTCACGCGAGTGCCGCCGAAGCTCCCGAGGTCCTCGACGAACACGGCCCCGCTGTGCCGGAGGAAGCGCGCGTGGCGGCGAGAGACGTCGCGGTCGCCGAGCCGGAAGGTGACCTCCTCGGTCCCGCGGCCGACCACGATCGTGTCGGCCGCGAACGGCACGATCGACCGGGTCCCCGCCTCGTCCTCGATGACGAGCTTCATGCCGTCCCCACCGTCAAGGCGACTGCGCCTGTGACGCCTTCACCTTGGGCTCGGCCCGGGCGAGACGGCGCGTGAAGCGGACGCCGTCCTTCTCGGGCAGGACCACGAACTGATCGATCTCGTGGCCGGCGAGGACGAGGTCGATCCGGTGGCGCTGGTCGAGCCGCACGTCGGCGAGCGTGATCGGCGTGCGGCCGGCCGGCTTGTCGTCCACCCGGATCTCCGCGCCCGCGGGCATGCTCTCGATCGTGATGGCTCCGATCGAGGACTGGAGCCGGACGTGCACGCGGGCCACGAGCTGGCCCGGCAGCCGAGGCACCGTCGCCGTGACCTCCTTCACCGCGGGCCCTCCGAGCGTCACGGTGTGCGGCTCCGCGAGGAGCACGTTCTCGAGCACCGACGGGGTGGTCGTCCCGGTGCGCTGCCCGTCGAGCGCGATCTCGAGCCCCTGCGGCTCGGAGGTGACGACGACGACCCCCGAGCGCAGGTACGGCGCGCCGAAGTGGAACCCCGCCGAGCCGACCCCCGCGAGCAGGAGCCCGACGAGCACGGCGGTCCGCACCCGCACGCCCCGGTGGACGATCCGGACCTTCGGGGCGCGGCGCGCGGCGCGCGCGGCGTCCTGCGACGCGAGGACGTGGGGGTCACTCGCCATGTCGATCGAGGGGAAGGCGCCCGGCGTCGGGGTGTGGTCGGGCGCCCGCTCCGGGTCCGCCTGCGCGCGCGCCTCCGCCGCGTTCGAGAGCACCTTCATGATGAGCGGGTCGTGCGCCCGCCCCTGCCGCTGCTTCGTGATCTTCTCGGCGAACACCTGCTTCATCTGCTGCGCGAGGTGGTCCTGGATCGACGAGTGGGGGGTGGGGAAGAGGACGTCCACGAGCGCATCCGCGAACGACCGCCCATCGAGGTAGCGGTCGTCGGGGTCGTAGGCGAGCGCCTTCGCGACGATGGCGTCGACGTCCTTCGGGAGGCGCGGCTCGATCGCGGTCGGCGGCACGACCTTCGCGCGGCGCGACTCGATGAGCGACTCGACGTCGGTCGCCTTCGGGAACGGCTTCTGGTTCGTGAGCAGCTCGTACAGGATGATCCCGGCGGCGAAGATGTCGACGCGGTGATCCCAGCGCTTCTCGAGCGAGGCCTGCTCGGGTGCGACGTACCCGAGCTTCCCCATCAGCATGCCCTCCTTGTAGTTGGAGAGCTGCGACTCGGCCGCCGCGCGGGCGATGCCGAAGTCGAGGAGCTTCACCTCGCCCTCCCAGGAGACGAGGCAGTTGTCGGGAGAGACGTCGCAGTGGATCACCTTGAGCGGGTTCCCGTTCGCGTCGAGCTTCCGGTGCGCGTACGAGAGCCCCTGCAGGAGCTGCAGCACGAGGAAGATCGCCTGCTCGGGCGACAGGATGGCGCCGGCCCTCGAGAAGGCGTGCATCATCTCCTTCATGGAGACGCCGTTCACGAGCTCCATCGAGATGAAGTAGTCGCCGTCCGCCTTCCCGCACTCGTAGATCTGGGCGATGTTCGAGTGGGTGAGCTGGACCGTCAGCTTCGCCTCGTTCACGAGCATCTTGGCGAAGTTCTCCTCCTGCGCGCGCGCGCGCAGGATTCGCTTCACCGCGAGCTCCTTCTCGAAGTCGCCGATGCCCTTCACGCGGGCGCGGTAGATCTCCGCCATCCCGCCGATCGCCAGCCGCTGCAGGAGGAAGAACTTCCCGAAGAGGTGCGGCTTGAACTCGGAGGTGGAGGAGGCGGTCTGAGGGGGGGCCTCGGCCAAGGTGCCCGATGTTAGCGCGACGCGGACGGCAGTCACAAGTTGGCGAATCCCTGATAGAAGATCGCGGACGGAGGGGAACATGAAGCACCTGGAATCCGCCGGGTCGGCGCTGCCGAACCCGGGCACGCCGATATCGCTGCGCCAGGCGCGAGCGGTCGCGGCGTCCATCCTCCGCGACACGTCCGCGAACCCGGCGCCGCTCGGCCTCATGGGGTTCGGCGTCACGACGATCCTGCTGAACCTCCACAACGCCGGCTACCTCGCGCTCTCGAGCCCGGTCCTCGCCCTCGGGATCGCGAGCGGCGGCGTGGCCCAGCTCGTCGCGGGGCTGATGGAGTGGAAGAAGCACAACACCTTCGGCACGGTCGCGTTCACCGCGTACGGGCTCTTCTGGCTCTCGCTCGTCGCGCTGCTCGTCATGCCGCGCTTCGGGATCGCCGACGCCGCCGACCGGAGCGGCATGGCCGCCTACCTGTTCGTGTGGGGGCTCTTCACCGTCGTGCTCTTCGTCGCGACGCTCAAGATGAACCGCGCCATCATGATCGTGTTCTTCGCGCTCACGATCCTGTTCTTCCTGCTCGCGATCGCAGACGCCACCGGCAGCGCGACGCTCCAGCGCGTCGCGGGCTACGAGGGGATCGTCTGCGGCCTCGGCGCCATCTACATCGGCGCAGCGCAGATCGTGAACGAGGTCTGGGGCCGCCCGGTCCTGCCGATCGGGACGATCGATTAGGCCGCGGGACCGGTGCAGAAGCGAAGGCCCCGGGCGAAACGCCCGGGGCCTCGTTCAGCCGGAACGCTGCGCGCGCGCCGGCCGAGTCCGCTTGCCCTGATCGCGTCGCGAGGCGCGCGATGGCGTCGGCGAGCCGGGCACACGAGGACCGAGCAGCGGAGGCGCACCTGTAGGTGCGTCGAGCAGCGCAGGGCCGAGTCTGCCCGGCGCAGCCAGCCAGCGTGCGCCGCAGCAGCGAATCAGGGCAAGTGGTCTTGGCCTTAGTACCAGTCGAACCCGAGGCCGACCGTCCAGTACGACGACCCGTCGATGTTGTCCGAGCTGTAGCTCTGGGCCGAGTAGTCGATGTTCGCCGTCAGGTTGAACTTCCGTCCGAGCCAGAACGCATAGCCGGCGCCCACGGTGAGGTTGCCCCCGCTCGCGCTGTCCGTCGCCTCCTCCAACCCCGGTAGCTTGAGCGACGTCGAGAACGACGCGAGGCCGAGGCCGCCGCGGACGAAGAGGCCGTGCTGCATCGGGAAGAACGTCAGCATCGCGTTGATCGTGCTGATCCCGACCGACCTCGTCGCGTCCCCGAAGGCCGTCGAGTAGGTCGCCGCCGCACCGAACCCGCCGAGCTCGCCACCGAGCAGCAGGCGAGGGGTGAGCGTGGCGCCCAGGCGGAAGGTGAAGCCGAACTTCGTCGGGTCCGTCCCGAAGAAGTCGCGGAAGCTGTAGCTGTGCGCGGGGTCCGAGCCGCTTGCGGGCAGTTTGAGCGTGCCGTCGCCTCCCCCGAGCCCGAAGCCGATGTACCAGCTGTCGCGCTGATAGGGCTGGCGCACGTTGGGGCGCGGCTGCTGCGGGTAGGCGGCGGGCTGCCCGTACTGGGGCGGCGGCGCGTACTGCGGCGGCGGGGCGTACTGCGGCGGAGGGGCGTACTGGCCCTGGGCCGGCGGCGGGGGCGGCGGCGTGTACTGCGGGGGCGGCGCGTACTGTGGCGGATACTGCGGAGCCTGGGACGGGGCCGGCGCCGCCTGCGCCTGCGGCTGTGCCGGCGCAGGTGCGTACTGCGGCGGAGCCGCGGCCTGCTGCTGCGCCTGCGGGGCCGCGTCCTGCGCGGCGCCGAGCAACGGGAGCACGGCCAAGAGCGACGCTGCGAGCTTCCTCATGTCCAACCCCTCCTCCGAACGGGTACTCCGGCAGCGTAGCCGAACCGGGCGCCATCGTCACCGCGCGTCCACGCGCGGCGTCACCGATCGGACGGGCGCGGGCGGCGCGACCCGGACATATGACCGATGGGTGTCCCCATGGAAATGTCGCCTGAGAAGCTCGCGGTCCGCATCGTCGACGGGGCCGCGGACGCGGTCCTCTTCACCGATCGCGCGGGCGTCATCCAGCTGTGGAACTCCGGCGCGGAGCGGATCTTCGGCTGGACCGCGGCCGAGGCGGTGGGGAAGTCGATGGAGCTCATCATCCCCGAGCGGCTCCGCGCGCGGCACTGGCAGAACTGGGATCGCGTGATGGAGACCGGCGTCACTCGCTACGCGACGGACGTGCTCGCCGTCCCGGCGCTGCGCAAGGACGGCTCGCCGCTGTCGATCGAGTTCACGATCCAGCTCGTCCGCGACGACGCGGGGACCATCATCGGGCCGGCTGCGCTCATGCGCGACGTGACGGCGCGCTTCCTGCGGGAGAAGGAGCTGCGCGCGAAGGTGAAGGAGCTCGAGGCGAAGCTCGCGACGGCGCGGTAGCGATCGACCGTCTCCGCCTGAGCCCGGGGCTGGCGCGTTCACCCGGCTCCGCCCGTTCACCCTGTGCGTAGCGCCGCCGCAGGCGGCGCGGAGTCGAAGGGCGCCTATCGCGTCGCGAGCGCGTACACGACGTGATACGTCGCAGGGACGCCCTGCGCGCCGGCGTGCGCCTCGTCGTAGCGGCGGAGCATCTCGAGCGTGTGCGCGCGCCCTCCCAGCCCCGTCCGGCCGGGGACGGCGCTCGACGCGCCGACCTCCTTCAGCGCCCGCAGCACCGCCCGGGCGTCCTCGTGCCACTCGACGAGGTCCTCCTCGAGCACCGTCGCCCCGCGGAACCGGGCCGCCTCGAGCGCGGCGCCGACCTCCTCGCGCCCGAGGAACGCGTGGGTCCGGTCCCCGGCCACCGGGCTCGACGCCGCGCGCCACGCCTCGCGCAGCTCCACGAGCGTCCGCGCGCCGAACAGGGCGAGGCACAGCACGCCCCCGGGCTCGAGCACGCGGCGTGCCTCCGCGAGGGCGGGGCCGAGCCGCGGGAGCCACTGGAAGGTCGAGGTCGAGACGAACAGGTCGAACGCCCCCGCCCGGAACGGCAGCGCCTCGGCGTCCGCCGCCGCGACGAGGGCGCCGGGCGCCGCGGCGCGGGCCGCGGCGCACATGCCGGGCGCGAGGTCCACCCCGGCCGCGGCGAGTCCGGGCCGCTCCTCGGCGAGCCGCGCGAGGAGCGCGCCGGTCCCCGCGCCGACGTCGAGCACCCGGCGGGCGCCCGGCGCCGCCTCGGCGAGGAGGGCGAGCACCCGCTCCCGGACGCGCCGCTGAACGGTCGCTCGCGCGTCGTAGGCCGTCGCCGAGCGCGAGAACGACGCGCGCACGCGCCGCTTGTCCACGCGGTTCACGAGCTCGCCTCGAGGAGGGGCGCGAGCACCCGCGCGAGCGAGCCCGGGCACGAGAGGAACGGCGCGTGGCCCGCGCCCGCCACGAGCTCGAGCCGCGCACCCGCGATGGCCGCGGCGGTCGCGCGTGCCGCCCCGACCGGGCAGATGGGATCCGCCTCGCCGTGCACGACGAGCGTCGGGACGTCCACCCGCGAGAGCGCGGCGCGGAGATCCTCTCGCGCGAGGACGTCGAGCCCCGACAGGGCGGCGGCGGGATCGGGGAGCGGGATCCGGTTCCGGAGCGCGGCCGTCCGGCGGCGGCCCGCGTCGTCGAGCTCTCCCTCGGCGAACATCCCGTCGAAGAACCGGCGGACCGCGCGCTCCGCGTCGCGCCGCACGCGGTGGGCGAGCACGTCCACGCTCTGGGCGGGGAGGCCGTGGGGCCAGCCTTCGCTCGCCGTGAAGCGCGGCGTACCGGAGACGAGCACGAGGGCGCGCACGCGGGCGCGAACGAGCGGCAGCGCCGCGAGCGCGACCTGGGCGCCCAGCGACCAGCCGGCGAGCACGACGCGATCGACGCCGAGCCGGTCGAGGAGCGTCGCGAGGTCGCGGGCGAGCTCGACGAGCCCGAACGGCCCCGGCACCGAGCGGCCGTGGCCGCGCAGGTCGGGCCTCACGACGCGGTACCGCGGCGCGAGCGCCGCCACCTCGTCGTCGAACACCGCCGACGAGAGCGACCACCCGTGCACGAGCACGAGCGGCGCCCCGGTGCCCACGTCCTCGTGGTGCAGGCGATCCGCAGCGCCCGCGGGCGCGACGCTGTCGAGGTCGTGGGCCATCTGGAGCGGCGAAGGATACCAGCGAGGGAGGGCTCGTCAACCGCCGGCGCTCGATCCGGTTGACGACTGGAACCCCCGGAAATGACGGGCGAAGCAGGCACGCGGGGCGGGCCTGCGCTACAGTCCCCTCGTGATCCCCGAGGGGCGGCTCAGGAACGCGCGCGCGCGCGCGCGGCTCGCGGCGGAGGTCCGCCGCGCGCTCGGCGCGATGGGCTACGAGGAGGTCGAGACCCCCGCGCTCGTGCCCGCGCCCGGGATGGAGCCTCACATCCAGGCGTTCGAGGCGGAGTTCGCGCCGGAGGCGGGGGGCGCCCGGACGCCGCTCTTCCTCCACACGAGCCCCGAGCTCGCGATGAAGCGGCTCCTCGCCGCCGGGCTGCCGCGGGTGTTCCAGCTCGCGCGCGTGTACCGCAACGGCGAGGTCTCGCCGACGCACAACCCCGAGTTCACGATGCTCGAGTTCTACCGGGCGGGCACGGACTACCGCGGGATCATGGAGGACCTCGAGTCGCTCGTGGACGCGTGTGCGCGCGCGCTCGGGCCGGACCGCCTCCCCCGCGCGGTCCGGGGCGGCGTCGCGCTCGACCTCGCCGCGCCGTTCGAGCGCCTCACCGTGTCGGAGGCGTTCCGGCGCCACGCCGGCATCGATCTCGCGGCCTGCGAGAACGACCCGGCGCGCCTCGCGGAGGCGGCGCGCCGCGCCGGCCACGATCCGGGACCGCCGGGGGAGCCGTTCGACGACGTCTTCTTCCGGGTGATGCTCGACGCGGTGGAGCGGCGGATCGGCACGGTCCGCCCCTGCTTCCTCACCGACTGGCCGGCGCCGATGGCGGCGCTCTCGCGGGTGAAGCGGGACGACCCGCGCTTCGCCGAGCGCTTCGAGCTCTACGTGGGAGGGCTCGAGCTCGCGAACGGGTTCTCCGAGCTCACCGACGCGGCCGAGCAGCGGCGCCGGCTCCTCGAGGAGCAGGAGCAGCGGCGCCGGCTCGGGCGACGCGTCTACCCGCTCGACGAGCCGTTCCTCGCGGCGCTCACCGGGATGCCGGAGGCGGGGGGCGTGGCGGTCGGGCTCGACCGGCTGCTCATGCTCCTCGTCGGGGCGGAGACGATCGCGGACGTGCTGCTGTTCCCCGCGCACGAGTTCCTGACGTAACGAACGAACGTGGACGCGACCGCCGTGGCCGTGGACCTGGACGTTGGCCGTGGCCGTGGACGTGGACGTGGACGTGGTCTTCGACCTCGACCTCGACCTCGACCTCGACCGGAAGAAGTCCAAGTCCAAGACCAAGTCCAAGACCAGGTCCAAGTCCAAGACCAGGTCCAGGTCCAAGTCCAAGTTGCTTCCCGCCGGTCTCGTCAGTGCGACGGGTGGTCCGGCTCGTCGAGCCCGCGCACCGGGACCACCGGGCGCTGAGGCAGCTCGACGACGAACGCCGCGCCCTCGCCGGCCTTCGACTTCACGACGATCGTGCCGCCGTGGGCCTCGACGATCCGCTTCACGATGTAGAGCCCGAGCCCGAGCCCGCCGTAGTTCCGCGAGGAGACCGCGCGCTCGAACCGCTCGAAGATCTGCGGCTGGTCGGACGGGTCGATCCCGATCCCGTGGTCGCGCACGGTGAGCACCGCGTGGTCCCCCACCGCCCCGAACTCCACCTCGACCGGCTTCCCGCCGCCGTACTTGACCGCGTTCGAGAGGAGGTTCGTCACGACCTGCGAGACGCGGAGCCGATCCCAGTAGCCCTGGACCGGCTCGCCGCGCACCTCGATGACCGAGCCGGACTGCGCCGCCTCGTCCTCGATCGCCCCGAGCGCGTCGTGCACCAGCGCCCCGAGCTCCACCTCCTCGATGTCGAGCTCGAGCCGGCCCATGTGGATCCGCGACACGTCGAGCAGCGCCGCGACGAGCTTCTCGAGGCGCTGCCCCTGCCGCTCCGCCGTCGCGAGGACCCGCTCCACGTACGCCGTGGGGAGGCGCTCGATCGCCTCGCGGCTCGAGACGCGGCGCATGTTCTCGAGCGCGAGCCGCAGCGCGGTGAGCGGCGTGCGCAGCTCGTGGGACGCGATGGAGAGGAACTCGTCCCGGACGGCGACCGCCGCCTGCGCCTCGCCGTAGAGCCGCGCGTTCTCGATCGCCTGCGCGGCGCGGTGCGCGAGGTCGTCGAGGAGCGCCTCGTCCTCCTCGGTGTACGGCGCCCCGCCCGCGTCGCGCATGAGGGAGATGTGTCCGAAGACGTGCCGCCGGTGCTCGAGCGGCGCGATCATGAGGCTCGAGACGCCCTCGAGGTACGCCCAGTACTCCGCCTTCATCTCCGCGTGGACGGTCGCGACCGTCAGCGCCGGGATCCGGAGGGTCCGGTGCCCCTGCAGGACGCGCGCGGTCATCCCCTCCGTCGTCCGCTGCGGCGCCCCCTGGATGACCCGTCGCCGCAGGGCAGCCCGCTCGGCGTTCGGGTGGTAGATCGCGACCGGCACGAGCCAGCCGGAGTCGGGCGAGACCACCCGGATGAGCGCCCCGTCGCCGATGAGCTCCGAGAGGCGGCGCGCGACGGTGTCGAGGGTCGTCTTGTAGTCGAGCCCGGACGCGAAGACGCGCGAGGCCTCGGCGAGCGCCTCGAGCCGCTTCGCCTGGCGCCGGAGCGCCTCCTCCGCGCGGGTCCGCTCGGTGATGTCGATCCCGGTCGCCACGACGAGGCGCACGGCGCCGGAGTCGTCGAGCAGGGCCGTGTTCGACCAGACGATGCGGCGGCGGTTCCCGTCCTTCGCGATCCAGTGGTTCTCGTGCCGGTTCGGGAAGTCCCGCGCGAGGAGCCGGGAGAAGACCGCCTCCACCCCGGTGCGCTCCTCGGGAGGGACGAGGAACCAGAACGGCCGTCCGAGGATCTCGTCGCGGTCGTAGCCGGTGGCGGTCTCGCACGCCGTGTTCCAGCGCTCGATACGCCCCTCGCGGTCGACCACGACCACGAGCGCCCCGACGGTCTCGATGACGATCTGCGCGAGGTCGTGATCGTGCACGGGCGTGCGCTCCTAGTACTCGAACCCGCTCCCGCCGATGAACTCGCGCAGGAGGGAGGTCGGCGGGACGTGGTCCGGGTAGATCGAGACGAACCGGTCCACGAGGTACCGCAGCCGGTGGGCGGTCGGATAGGCGGCGTGGTCCTGGGGCACCTCGAGCAGGTACCGCTCCGCGTACACCTTCAGCACCGCCGGCTCGTAGATGAGGGCGGCGTCGAACACCGCGTCGGCCTCGCCCTGAAACGGGTAGATGTGCGCGCGCTCGCCGGCCTGGACCGACGGCCACCGCACGATGTTCGCCGCGGCGCCGTAGCCGCGCTGGTGGCGGTCGCGCACGATCCGCCGGAGCAGCCGGAGGTCGGTCGAGGAGACGCGCGTCAGGCGGTCGAACGGGAGCGACGTCGCCGGGTGGATGAAGATCCGGTAGAGCTCGCCTGACCGCGGGATCGCGCCGAGGAGCCGCGGGTTGAGGCCGTGGATCCCCTCGAGCATGAGCACGTCGCCGGGTCGGAGCTGGATGGTCGGGCCGCCGTCCAGGTGGCTCTTGCCGGTGCGGAAGTCGTAGTGGGCGGTCTTCACCGCCTCACCCGCGAGGAGCCGCCCGACGTGCTCCTGCAGGAGGCGCAGGTCGAGGGCTTCGAGCGCCTCGAAGTCCCAGTCGCCGTTCGCGCCGCGCGGCGTCTCCTCGCGATCGACGTAGTAGTCGTCGAGCGAGATGCCGACCGGGTTCACCCCGTCGATCTGGAGCTGCACCGTGAGCCGCTTGATGAAGGTCGTCTTGCCGGAAGACGACGGCCCGGCGATGGAGATGATCCGGATCCGGTCCCGCGCCGCGGCGATGAGGTCGGCGATCTGCCCGATGCGCTTCTCGTGGAACCCCTCCGCCACGCGGATGAGCTGGGAGACCTGCCCCGAGATGCAGAGCTCGTTGAACGCGCCGACGCTCGTCACGCCCATCGCGGTGAGCCAGCGCTGGTGCTCCGCGGGCATGTCGCCGCCGCGCTGCGCCGCCGGCGCGGGCGCCGGCCCGGATCCGTGACCGTTTCCGTTCCCGGTCCCGTTCCCGTTGCGCGGGTCCACCTTCCCGAGCTCGAGCGTGAGGCCGTCCGCGTGGGGGAGGACCCGGAACCCTTGCAGCCTCCCGGTGGACGGCAAGAGCGGTCCCATCGAGAGCGCGTAGACCTCCCCGCACGACACGAGCCGGACGGTGGCCTGGCGGCGGATGCGCAGGAGCCGGGCGGCGTCGTCCCAGCCGCGCTCGCGGAACCAGGTCTGCGCCTCGTCCGTGGACCAGAACTCGAGCCGGATCGGCGCGTCGAGCGCGGCGAGCCGCCTCATCGCCTCGCCGATCCGCTCCGCCACGCCGGCGCGGTCTGCCGCGCCGTCGCCCTGCACGTCCACGACCTGGTGCGTCCCGCGCGAGGGCCCCATCCGGACCCGGAGCCCGGGCGCGACCTGGTGCGCCGCCTCGAGCAGCAGCAGGCCGAGGGAGTGAGCGTAGATCTGCCGCCCTTCCCAGTGGCTCGCCGTGAGCGGGGCGACGTCGCCCTCCGAGACGATCGCGGTCGAGAGCGACACGGGCTTCTGGCCGAGGAGGCCCGCGACCACGATCGAGCCGTCCACCTCGGTGGGCAGGAGGTCGAGGAGCCGCGTCCCGGTGCGCACGCGCCGCGCCTCGCCCGAGACGCGCACGACGAGCTCCTCCGCGCGCGGGAGCGAGCGCCCGCGGAGGAGGAGCCCGACGTCCCCGGTGAGGTCGGCGATCTCGTCGGCGAGCGCCGCGGCGACGCCCGTCGCGACCTTCGCCGCGAGGCGCGGCTCGTCCCGCTCGAGCTCCGCCCAGCGCTCCGCCGAGAGCCGCGCGAGCGTGAGCGGGCCGTCCGACGTCACCGTCTCGCCCCGGTGGCGCCCGCCGAGGAGCGCGAGCTCTCCGAACGAGTCGCCCGGGCCGAGGTGGCGCAGCGCGAGCGCGGCGCGCCGCAGCGTCGCAGCGCCGGACAGCACGAGGTAGAGGTGCTTCCCCGCGTCCCCGTCGCCGTGCACTCGCGTCTTCGGGGGGACCTCCCGGATCTCGAGGCACGCCACGAGGCGCGCGCGCTGGGCATCGTCGAGCCGCGACAGCAGCGGGCTGCCGGCGAGGGCTGCGAGGGGATCCCCGGGGTGCTGCGGACGTCCCGCCAACACGCCTCCTAGGTGGGAGACCATCGTACCGCGGCATGGTGCCGCGGCGACAGTCCCTGGCAGGCAGCCTCGGGTGTCGAGCTACAGCACCCGCAGGACCAGGCACTTGAGATACCGGGTCTCGGGTACGCCCAGCAGGACCGGGTGGTCGCGACCCGCCCCACGCCGCTCGAGGAGCTGCACCCGGCGGCCGGCGTCGTTCGCGGCGTCGAGCACCAGCGCCTCGAGCGCCTCTTCCGAGAGGTGGTAGCTGCAGGAGGCGGTGACGAGCACCCCGCCCGGGCGGAGCACCTGGATCGCCCGAAGGTTCACCTCCTTGTAGCCGCGGCGCGCGGCGGGGAGCGCGTCCTTGTTCTTCGCGAACGCAGGGGGGTCGAGGACGACGAGGTCGAACGCCGGCTCCTCCTCCGAGCGGTCGCGCAGGTAGTCGAAGGCGTTCGCCTCGACGAGCTCGACGTTCTCGGCGCGATTCAGGGCCGCGTTCTCGCGCAGGAGCGCCGCGGGCCCGGGCTGCATCTCGACGGCGGTGACCCGCTCGGCCCGGCGCGCGAGCTGGAGCGCGAACCCGCCGGCGTAGCTGAAGCAGTCGAGGCAACGGCCGCGCGCGTACTCACCGGCGCGCAGGTGGTTCTCGCGCTGGTCGAGGAACGCGCCGGTCTTCTGCCCGCCGAGGAGGTCGACCCGCATCCGGACCTCTCCCTCGCGGTACTCGATCGGCCCGGGATCGGGGCCGCGCAGGATCCCCTTCATCTGCGCGAGCCCCTCGAGCTCGCGGACGCGCACGTCGTTTCGCTCGACGACGGTCCGCAGCGAGAGCGCGTTCGCGACGAGGTCCGCGAGGAACGCCTTGCGCCGATCGGTCGCGGGGACGAGCGTTTGAAGAACGGCCGCGTCGCCGTACCGGTCGACCACGAGGCCGGGGAGGAGGTCCGCCTCGCCGTGGACGAGCCGGAGGAACTTCTCGTCGCCGAACGCGTGCGCGCGCAGCGCGAGGGCGGCCGAGAGCCGCGCGGCGAAGAAGGCCTCGTCGATCGGCTCCTCGTCGCGCGTCACGACCCGCAGCGCGATCTGCGAGCGGACCGACCAGAACGCCTTCGCGAGGAAGCGGCCGCGACCGTCGACGACCGCGACGACGTCGCCCGCCTGGAGCGCCGGTGGGGCCTGCTCCACGTCGGTGCGGTAGATCCAGAGGTGGCCCCCCTCGAGCCGCTCCGCGCCGCGGCGGGTGATCTTGACCTTGGGCTCGAGCATGTCGGCCTTCCGTACGACGGCGCGAGGCTGGACGCCAGCCCGCATTCTCGGGGACGGTCCGGGCGTCAGACCGCGACGGCCTCGCGGAAGACCGGCTGCCCGTCCTCGTCCTCCCGCAGGCGGCACGCGGCCATGTCGGGATCGTGCTCGAACACCAGCACGCCGTCGTCCTCGAGCGCCTCGGCGAGGAGCACCTTCTTCTCCTCGAGGGTCGTGACCGGCAGGACGTCATAGGCCATCACCCAGCTCGGCCGCAGGTGGGCGTGGGTCGGGATGACGTCCCCGCAGAAGGTGAGGTGGGTGCCGTCGCCGTGGAAGCGCGGCAGCTGCTGGCCCGCGGTGTGCCCCTCGGACGCGATGATCTCGACGTCCGGAAACGGCTTCGCGTCGCCCTCGACGAGGTGGAGCAGGTTCGAGTGCTGCAGGAGCTCGAAGTCGTCGGCGCGGAACGCGCGCGCCTCCCGCTCCGACGGCCCGTGGGCGAGCTGCCAGGCGCGCCGCTGCACGTGGTGGGTCGCGCGCGGGAAGGCGAGCTCGAGACCGCCGTTCGCCGCGCGGCGCACCGTTCCGCCGGCGTGGTCGACCTGGAGGTGGGTGAGGACGACGTCCGTGACGTCCGCGCGCGAGAGGCCGAGCCGCGCGAGCCCCGCGTCGAGCCCGACGCCCGAGCGATCGATGGCGAGCTGGTCCGCCCGCTTCGCGTCCCAGCGGTCGCCGATGCCGTCGTCGACGAGGATCACTCGCGCCGCCGCCCGGTCCACCGCGACGAGGCACCGACAGGCGAGCCGGACGCGGTTCCGCGCGTCGGGCGCGAGCTGCCGCTCCCAGAGCGGCCGGGGCACGACGCCGAACACCGCGCCCCCGTCCAGGGCAAACCAGGCGTCGACGAGAGTCGCGATGTCGTAGCGGCCGACGCGCACGGGAAGCCTCCGGGCTCCGGGAGACCACCGGATTGTACCGCTTCGCGGGCACCCGCGCGGCCTGCCCGCGGTGGCCCCCGGGCCCAACTTGCCGGGGGGGTACCCATGTCCTATCGCCGCCACTGGATCGCGCTCCTCGCCGTCATCGTCGGTTCGTTCGCGGTCCTGGGCGGCTACGGGCCCCACATCGGCACGGCCGCTCCGCCGCTTCCGTCCCGGGTCGTGACGGCGGACGGGCGTCCGGTGTTCGACGGAGAGACGGTGCTGCGTGGCCAGAACGCCTGGCAGGCGATCGGCGGCCAGGAGGTCGGCTCGGTATGGGGGCACGGCGCGTACGTCGCGCCGGACTGGACGGCGGACTGGCTCCACCGCGAGGCGCTCTCCATCCTCGATCGCTGGGCGCGGGCGGAGGGCGTCGGGAGCTACGCCGCGCTTCCGCCCGAGCGGCAGGCCGCGCTGCGCGAGCGCCTCTCCCTCGCGCTGCACGAGAACACCCACGATCCCGCCACCGGCACGATCGCCATCGGCCCGGAGCGCGCCGCCGCGTTCGAGGAGAACCTCGCGCACTACGCCGACGTGTTCACGAAGGGGTTCGACGCGTACGCCATCCCGGCGGGAGCGCTCTCCGATCCGGCGCGGCTGCGTGACCTCGCCGCGTTCTTCTGGTGGACGAGCTGGGCGGCGGTCACGTACCGCCCGGGCGAGACGGTGACGTACACCCAGAACTGGCCGCACGAGCCGCTCGTCGGGAACCGCCCCACCGGCGACGCGGTGGTCTGGAGCGTCATCTCGTTCGTGCTCCTCCTCGCGGGCGTCGGAGCCCTCGCGTGGTACCAGGGCCGGCGCGCCGAGCCCGTGACGGAGGAGACCCACCCGCTGCGCGACCCGCTCTTCGGGCTCGCCCCGACGCCGAGCCAGCGCGCGACGGTGAAGTACTTCTGGGTCGCGGCGGCGCTGCTCGTCGTGCAGATCGCGCTCGGCGCGGTGACGGCGCACTACGGCGTCGAGGGGTCGGCGTTCTACGGGATCCCGCTCGCGAGCGTGCTGCCGTACTCGGTCGCCCGCACCTGGCACACGCAGCTCGGGATCTTCTGGATCGCGACGACCTGGCTCGCGACCGGCCTCTACGTGGGGCCGGCGGTCTCCGGGGCCGAGCCGCGCGGTCAGCGCGGGCTCGTGAACCTGCTCTTCGGGGCGCTCCTCGTCATCGTGGTCGGATCGCTCGCGGGCGAGTGGCTCTCGGTGCACCACCGGCTCTCGGGCGACGCGTGGTGGTGGTTCGGCCACATGGGGTACGAGTACGTCGATCTCGGGCGCTTCTGGCAGCTGCTCCTGTTCGTCGGGCTGTTCCTGTGGCTGTTCCTCATGGTGCGCGCGCTCTGGCCGGCGCTCCGGCGGCCGGCCGAGTCGCGCGCCCTCCTGTTCCTGTTCGTCGTGTCCTCGGCGGCGATCGCCCTCTTCTACGGCGCCGCGCTCCTCATCGGGCGTCGGACGAACCTCGCGGTCGCCGAGTACTGGCGCTGGTGGGTCGTCCATCTGTGGGTGGAGGGGTTCTTCGAGGTGTTCGCGACCGTGGTCATCGCGTTCCTGTTCGTGCGGCTCAAGCTGCTCGACGTCGACAAGGCGACGCGCGCGACGTTCTTCTCGACGACGATCTTCCTCGCCGGGGGCATCCTCGGCACGTTCCACCACGTCTACTTCACCGGCACGCCGGCGTCGGTCATGGCGCTCGGTGCCGTGTTCAGCGCGCTCGAGGTCGTGCCGCTCGCGCTCGTCGGGCTCGAGGTCTGGCAGAACATCCGGTTCTCGCGCGCGCGGAGCTGGCTCGCCGCGTACCGCTGGCCCATCTCCTTCTTCGTCGCGGTGGCGTTCTGGAACCTCGTCGGCGCGGGGCTGTTCGGGTTCTTCATCAACCCGCCCATCGCGCTCTATTACATGCAGGGGCTCAACACGACCCCCGTCCACGGCCACACCGCCCTGTTCGGCGTCTACGGGATGCTCGGGATCGGGCTGATGCTGTTCTGCCTGCGCGCGCTCCGGCCGGGCGCCGCGTGGCGCACCGCCCCGGTCGCCGTCGCCTTCTGGCTCATCAACGGTGGACTCGCGCTGATGGTGCTGCTGTCGCTCCTCCCGCTCGGGATCCTCCAGACGTGGGCGGCGGTGGAGACCGGGACCTGGTGGGCCCGCAGCGCCGAGTTCATGAAGCAGCCCGGGATGGACACGCTCCGCTGGCTCCGGGTCCCGGGCGACACGATCTTCGCGATCGGCGCGCTCGTCCTCGGCTGGTTCGTGCTCGGGCTCGCGACGGGGTGGTCGCTCGAGAAGGGCCGGCGCGTCGAGGAGGGCACGACGGAGGAGCGCGACGGCGCGGAGCGCGCCGAGGTCCGCGTCTAGCAGGCAACGCGGGGCCTGGCCCACGGTCAGTGGCCGCGGGCGTAGCCACGCGCCGAATGCGGTCGGCCGGGAGGATGCGCATCTCGCAGGGCGGAGGTGCTGCATGGCGACGGGCGAGCGGACGCAGGACCCGGCGCGGTGGGTGGCTGCGGCGGCGGGCGGCTTCCTCGTGTGGCGAGGAGTCTTCGGGCGCGGGCTCTCGCGCATCCCGACCGCGCTCGCCGGTGCGGTCATCCTGCGGCGTGCGCTCGGTCGAGCGTCCCCCTCCCGTGCATCGTCCCCCCAGGCGGGCGGGCGAGAGGCCGCGACGGGAACGCGGCGGACGCCAGAGGTCGTCGAGGTGAAGAGCCCGGCGGAGCTCGAGCACGGTCTCGCGTCCGCAGCGCCCGCGCCCACGTTCTCGAACCGCGTCGACCGCGGGCCCCACGAGCCGAAGGGTCAGTCTGGCGCCCCTGCCGAGCCCCGCGACCCGGAGCGCAGCAGGTAATTCACGCCCCGGGGTCCGAGCGGACCCGCGCTGCGTAGCGCGGCGCTCGAGGACCCCCGCGCCTGGCGCAGGCGTGAATCGTCCGTGCCGGCAGGCACTTGCGGGCGGTCTCGCCCGGAGCTCGGCGCAGCTCGCTCCTGGTACGCGGCTTCCACTCGGCGCGCGCTCACCGGCGGTGTCGGAACCCGCCGCGGAGGATCCCCATCGATGATGTCGCACGACCGCAAGCTCTCCATCGCCACGCGCTTCCGGCTCTCGATCGCGGTCGGGGTCGTCGGGCTCGCCCTCCTCGCGGTGCAGTCATACCGCGTCGTCGCCGCCCGGATGCTCCAGGAGCGCGAGGCCAAGCTGCGGGCCGTCGTCGAGACGGTGGACGGGGTCCTCGCGAGGTACGCGCGGCTCGCCGCCGACGGGAAGATGAGCGCCGACGACGCGCGCCAGACCGCGCTCGAGACGCTGAAGTCGCTCCGGTACGAGGAGCGCGAGTACTTCTGGGTGAACGACCTCCACCCGCGCATGGTGATGCACCCGACGAAGCCGGAGCTGGACGGCAAGGACCTCTCGAGCGACGCCGATCCGAACGGCAAGCGGCTCTTCATCGAGTTCGTGAAGACGGTCCGGCGATCCGGCGCCGGCTACGTGGATTACCTCTGGCCCAAGCCGGGCTCGAGCGTGCCGGTCCGCAAGATCTCCTACGTGAAGCTGTTCGAGCCGTGGGGCTGGGTGGTCGGCTCGGGGCTCTACCTCGACGACCTCGACGACGCGGCGCGCGACGAGGGGCTGCGCGTGCTCCTCGCCGCCGCCCTCATCGTGATCGTGGTCGGCGGCGCCGTCCTCGCGATCGCGCGCGGCATCTCGCGCGCGCTCGGCGCCGCGGTGAAGGCGGCGAGCGACGTCGCCGGCGGCAGGCTCGCGGTGTCGCTCGAGGGCGACCGCGCCGGGGAGACCGGGCAGCTCCTCGACGCGATGGAGACGATGGCCGGGAAGCTCGACGCGGTCGTCGGCGAGGTGCGCGGCAGCTCCGCCTCGATCGCGTCCGCCGCGGAGGAGACGCGCAACATCGCCGCGACCCTGTCCGAGGCGGCGCAGAGCCAGAGCGGCGGCGTCGAGCGATCGCGCGACGCCATCCAGGATCTCGTGGTGGTCATCCAGGAGAACGCCGACGAAGCGCGCGCCACCGACGCGCTCGCGCGACGCGCCGCGGACGAGGCGGTGGCCGGAGGAACGGCCGTGAACGAGACGGCCCACGCGATGCGCCAGATCGCCGAGAAGATCTCGATCGTCAGCGAGATCGCGTACCAGACGAACCTGCTCGCCCTGAACTCCGCCATCGAGGCGGCGCGCGCCGGCGAGCACGGGCGGGGCTTCGCGGTCGTCGCGACGGAGGTCCGCCGCCTCGCCGAGCGGAGCCGGACCGCGGCGGAGGAGATCTCCGCGCTCGCCGAGCAGAGCGTCGCGTCGGCCGATCGCGCGAGCGGACTCATCTCGCGGACGGTGCCGTCCATCCGCGAGACGAGCGAACGCGTGGTCCGCATCACCGAGGCGTCGCGGCGCCAGCACGAGAGCGTGCTCGCGATCGGCGACGCGATCGCGGCGCTGTCCGACGTCGCGGCGCACCAGGCCGCCGCCTCCGAGGAGCTGGACGCGTCGGCGGGAGCGCTCTCCGATCGCGCGGAGGCGCTCCTCGAGACCGTCGCCTTCTTCGAGGTCGGGGACGGGGCCACCCGCGCGCTACCGCCCCGCGGGGGTCAATCGTCGCCGCGCGGCAACGGATAGTCCGACCGCTCCCCGAGCAGCTCGGGCACCTCCTCGGGGTCCGGGGCGGGCCGCGGCGGCGGGCGCGCCACCCTCGCCTGGCGAGGAGGGCGCGCCTCGGGCGCGGGGGCGGGCGGCTGCTCGGTGTTCTTCTCGTGCTCGCTCATGGCCCGAGGCTGCGCATCGCGAGGGCGTCGCGCGACCGGCGGCCCCTGGCCGCCGCGCGGGCGTGCGCTCGGCCGGCCGGTCGCCGTGCGACGCCGCAGGCGCTAGGCTTCCGGGGTGCCGGCCCGCGACCTCCCGCTCCTCTTCGTGACGCGCGCGCTCCGCATGTTCGCGTACGGGGTCGCCTCGGTGGTGCTCGTGCTCCACCTGTCGGCCGCCGGCGTGGGAGAGGCTCGCGTCGGTCTGCTCCTCACGCTGACGCTGCTCGGCGACGTCGCCGCTGTCGCTCGCGGTGACGACCCGCGCCGACCGGGTGGGCCGCCGCCGGATGCTCGCGCTCGCCGGTCTCCTCGTCGCCGCGACGGGGGCGGCGTTCGCGACGACCACCGCCTTTCCGCTCCTCGCCCTCGCAGCGACGGTCGGGGTCCTCTCCCCGTCGGGCAACGAGGTCGGGCCGTTCCTCCCGATCGAGCAGGCGGCGATCGCGCAGGCCCTCCGCCCCGAGCGGCGCACCGCGGTGTTCGCCTGGTACCAGCTCACCGGAGCCCTCGCGACCGCGGCGGGCGCGCTCGCCGGCGGCGGCGGGGCCGAGGCGCTCCAGCGCGCAGGCGTCGCGCCGCTGCGGAGCTACCAGCTCCTGTTCGCCGGCTACGCAGCGATCGGCGTCGTCCTCGCCCTGCTCCCGCTGCGCCTCTCGCCCGCGATCGAGGTCGCGCGCGCCGAGGCGCAGCGCCCCGGCGCGCTCGGGCTCCACGCCTCGCGCGGGGTGGTCCTCCGCCTCTCGGCGCTCTTCTCGCTCGACGCCTTCGCCGGCGGCTTCGTCCTCCAGAGCTTCGTCGCCTGGTGGTTCCACCGCCGCTTCGGCGCGGGGCCGGCGCTGCTCGGCGGGATCTTCTTCGGCGCGAACGTGCTCGCCGGGATCTCCGCCCTCTCCGCCGCCGCCCTCGCCCGGCGCTTCGGACTCGTCGCGACGATGGTCTTCACCCACCTCCCGTCGAACCTGCTCCTCATGGCGGTGCCGCTCGCCCCGACGCTGCCCCTCGCGATCGCCCTCCTGCTCGCGCGCTTCTCGATCTCCCAGATGGACGTTCCGACCCGGCAGTCCTACACGATGGCGGTCGTCCACCCGGACGAGCGCGCCGCGGCGGCCGGGCTCACCGGCATCGCGCGCACGGTGGGCGCGGCGATCGCGCCGCTCGCCGCGGGCCCGCTCTACGCGAGCGCCGCGCTCTCGGGCGTCCCGTTCCTCGTCGCGGGTGGGCTCAAGGTGCTCTACGACCTCGCGCTCTGGCGCGGGTTCAGGCACCTGCCGGCCGGGCACGAGCGGCGCGCCGCGAGCGCCCCTTGAAGCGCGGGCGCCGCCGGGTTACTCGTCCGCGGCGTGAAGAGGACCAGCCGCCCACTGACCGTCGTCGCCCTCCTGCTCGGGTTGTTCCTCGCCGCGATGGAGATGACGGTCGTCTCCACCGCGATGCCGACCGTCGTCGCGGAGCTCGGCGGGCTCCCGCTCTACGCGTGGGCGTTCGCGGCCTACATGCTCGCGACCACCGTCACCGTCCCGATCTGGGGGAAGCTCGCGGACCTGCGCGGGCGCAAGCCCGTCCTCCTCGCCGGGATCGCGCTCTTCGTCGCGGGCTCGCTCGCCTGCGGCTCGGCCCGCTCGATGGCCGCGCTCATCGCCTGGCGCGCGGTCCAGGGCCTCGGGGCGGGCGCAGTCCAGCCGGTGACGTTCACCATCGTCGGCGACCTCTTCGACGTCCACGAGCGCGGCCGCATGCAGGGGCTCTTCGGGTCGGTCTGGGGCATCGCCGGACTCGTCGGCCCCGTGCTCGGCGGCGCGATCGTCCACTCCGTCGGCTGGCGCTGGATCTTCTGGCTCAACCTGCCGTTCGGGCTCGCGAGCGCGGCGGTCCTCGCGATCGCGTATCACGAGCGCCCGGAGCGCCACGAGCACCGGCTCGACGTCGCGGGCGCGGCGCTGCTCTCGCTCGCGGTCGTCTCGCTCCTCCTCGCGGCGCGCTCGCGCGCGACGGCGCTCGTCGCCTTGCCGCTGGCGGCGCTCGCGACCGCCGCCTTCCTGTGGGTGGAGCGGCGCGCGCGGGAGCCGCTCGTGCCGCTCGATCTGTTCGCGAACCGCGTGATGGCGGTCGCGTCGGCCGCCGGCGCCCTCATCGGGGCGGCGATGATCACCACCGTGACGTACGTGCCGCTCTGGGCGCAGAGCGTGAACGGCCTCTCCCCGTCCCGGGCCGGCTGGGCGATCGCGCCCATGGCGATCGGCTGGCCGGTCGCGAGCGCGATCTCGGGGCGCCTCGTCGCGCGGGTGGGCTACCGGCCGCTCCTCCTCACCGGGTTCGCGACGAGCGCCGCCGCGGCGCTGCTCGCCCCGCTCGTCCTTCGGCCGGGGGCGCCGCTCGTCATGGTCCAGGCCCTCATGCTGCTCTACGGCGCGGGGCTCGGCACGGCGAACCCGCCGCTCCTCATCGCGGTCCAGACGAGCGTCCCCTGGAACCGGCGCGGGATCGCGACCGCGAGCACGCTCTTCTTCCGGACCATCGGCGGCACGCTCGCGGTGGGGCTCCTCGGCGGGGTCCTCGCGAACGCGCTCTCGGGCGCGGGCGCGCCGGCGGGGCTCGTCGAGAAGCTGCTCGGGCCGGAGCGCGCCATCCTCGACCCCGGCGTGGTCGCGCCGCTCGCCGGCGCGCTGCAGGGCGCGATGTCGGTCGTCTTCTGGGCGGGGGCGGCGATCGCCGGCACCGCGTTCGTGGTGGTGCTCGGCTTCCCGCACGTCGCGGTCGCCGGGGCCGCTCAGCCGACCGCGACTCGGCGCTGAGCGTCGGTGCGAAGCGGGGGAAGGGTCGGTGCGCTGCGAGTGTCGCTTCGGCGACGCGGGGGAGAGGGTAGGGAGAGGGGCCACGAGCCGCTGCCGCCGGCGCGGGACTCCGCGTCGCCGCAGACGCTCCGGCGCCAGTGCTGGGTGGTCGCGCGCGACGAGAGCTGCCACGGCGCCGCTCCGGAACTCGCGCGCGCAGAGCGCTTCGCGCCTGCGCGCGCTCGGACATCCTCGCGGCGCAACGCGGCTGCATGAGCCGCGCACGTACGAGCGCTGACGGTCGGGCGCCTCCGCGATGCGGCGCCGCGGCGCCCCGGCCGGCTCCGCTGCCGTTCCAAGGGGCGCGTCGCGCGCGGCGAGTGCGAGCGGAGGGGCAGCCGGCTGAGGCTGCCCCGTAGCGAGCGGGGGGCTCGGGGGGTCGCGAGCTCCGCGAAGGCGGAGCGAGTGTCCCCCGTTCAAATGGCGCGAGCGGGGGGCTCGGGGGGTCGCGAGCTCCGCGAAGGCGGAGCGAGTGTCCCCCCGTTCAGATAGCCGCGAACCCGCGCGCGAGGTCGTCGAGCAGGTCCTGCTCCGCCTCGATCCCGACCGACGCGCGGATGAGCCCGTCCGAGATCCCGAGCGCCTCGCGCGTCGCCTTCGGCACCGACGCGTGCGTCATGATGGCGGGGTGCTCGATGAGGCTCTCGACGCCGCCCAGCGACTCCGCGCACGAGAAGATCCGGACGGCGCGGAGGAACGCGGTCGCCGCCGGGAGCCCGCCCCGGAGCACGAACGAGACCATGCCGCCGAAGCCGCTCATCTGCCGGCGCGCGAGCGCGTGCTGCGGGTGCGAGGCGAGGCCGGGGTACAGGACCCGCTCGACCTGCGGGTGACCCTCGAGGAACCTCGCGACGGCGAGGGCGTTCCGGGCGTGGCGCTCCATCCGGACCGGGAGCGTCTTCAGCCCGCGCAGCACGAGGAACGCGTCCATCGGCGACGGCACGCCGCCGACCGCGTTCTGGAGGAACGCGAGCCGCGCGTGCAGGTCGGGGTCGCTCGTCACCACGGCGCCGCCGATCACGTCGGAGTGGCCGTTCAGGTACTTCGTGGTCGAGTGGACGACGAGGTCGATCCCGAGCGCGAGCGGCCGCTGGAAGCACGGCGTCGCGAAGGTGTTGTCCACGACGGTCGTCGCGCCGTGCGCCCGCGCGATCGCCGCGATGGCGGCGAGATCGACGAGCTTCAGCATGGGGTTGGTCGGGCTCTCGATCCAGACGAGCTTCGTGTTCGGCCGCAGCGCGCGCGCGACGTTCTCCG
This sequence comes from uncultured delta proteobacterium, assembly GCA_963736795.1. GTDB lineage: Bacteria > Myxococcota > Myxococcia > Myxococcales > Anaeromyxobacteraceae > Anaeromyxobacter. Next base: position 199,001 of record CAVTRF010000017.1, read on the forward strand.
GCGCGGTCATGTCGACGGCGTCGAACGAGACGCCGTGCCGCCGGAAGACCTTGTCGAAGATGCGGAAGGTGCCGCCGTACACGTCGTCGCAGGCGAGGACGTGGTCGCCCGACGAGAGCAGGTGGAGGACCGCGTCCGTCGCGGCGAGCCCGGAGGCGAAGGCGAGCCCGTGCCGGCCCCCCTCGAGCGCGGCGAGGCAGTCCTGCAGCGCGTGGCGCGTCGGGTTCTGCGTGCGCGAGTACTCGAACCCCTTGTGGACGCCGGGGCCGTCCTGCACGTAGGTCGAGGTGAGGTACACGGGCGTCATGATCGCGCCCGTCGCCGGATCCGGCTGCTGACCCGCGTGGATGGCGAGCGTGTCGAGGCGGAGGTCCTTCGGGTCTGCCATGGCGGCCTCCGCGCGACCCTACTTGAGCCGCGCTGCGAGGAACTCGATGAGGTCGATCTTCGTGAGGATGCCGGTGATCTTCTCGCCTTCCTTCACGACCGCGACGTTGTCGTCGTTGAAGATCTGGCGCAGGCGCGCCACCGGGGTCTCGGGGGCGACGAGCCCCTGGATCGGCTGCACGAGCGGCTCGACCACCTCGGAGAGCCGGTGCTTCCCCTCGAGGAGGAAGTTGAGCAGGTCGTACTCGTGGATCATCCCGACCGCCCGGCCGGAGTCGTCCACGACCGGGAGCTGCGAGACGTCGTTGTCGCGCAGCCGCTTCACCACCGCCTCGACCTTCTCGGTGCGCCGGGCGGTGATGACCTCGCCGCGCCGGGTGCCGAGGACGTCCTTCACGGTCGCGGTCGAGACCGGCCCCTCGCCCTCGAGCGGGAAGCCGTTGTCCCTCATCCACTCGTCCGAGAAGAACTTCGAGACGTAGGAGCGGCCGCCGTCGGGGAGCGGCACCACGACCGTCTTGCCGGCCCCGAGCTCGCGCGCGATCTGGAGCGCGACGTGGACCGCCGCGCCGGACGAGCCGCCCGCGAAGATCCCCTCCTCGCGCGCCAGCCGTCGGGCCATCGCGAACGCCTGCGAGTCCGTCACCTGGCGGACGTCGTCGAGGACCGACAGGTCCATCGCCCCGCACATCATGTCCTCGCCGATGCCCTCGACCTTGTAGACGTGGGGTGAGGAGAGCTTCCCGGTCTTGAACATGGAGAAGTAGACGGAGCCGACCGGGTCGACGCCGACGTTCAGGAGCTTCGGGTTCTTCTCCTTGAAGAACTTGCCGCAGCCGCTCATCGTCCCGCCGGTGCCGAGGCCGCAGACGAACGCGTCGATGCGCCCGCCGGTCTGCTCCCAGAGCTCCGGGCCGGTGGACTTGTAGTGCGCCTCGACGTTGTCGGCGCTGTGGTACTGGTTCAGGTAGAAGCTGTTCGGCGTCTCCGCCGCGATCCGCTTCGCGACCGAGTAGTAGCTCTCGGGCGAGTCGGCCGGCACGTTCGTCGGGGTGACGACGACCTGGGCGCCGAACGCCTTCAGGGCGTCCTGCTTCTCCTTCGACATCTTGTCCGGCATCGTGAAGACGCAGCGGTAGCCGCGGACCGCGGCGAACATCGCGATCGCGACGCCGGTGTTGCCGCTCGTGTTCTCGACGATGGTGCCGCCCTTGCGCAGGACGCCCGAGCGCTCCGCCTTCTCGAGGATGTGGACCGCCATCCGGTCCTTGATGCTGCCGCCCGGGTTCAGGTACTCCAGCTTGACGAGCACCGCCGCGGCGTCCGGACCGGCGAGCTTCTGCAGCCGGACGAGCGGGGTGTGGCCGACCGCGGAGAGGACGTTCTCGTGCGTGGACATGGGGCGCTTTCCCGGAAAAGGCAGAGAGATCGAGGGCGACGGGGCGTTATAGGCAGCCGCTCGATGCCCCGTCAACGCGCGGCCGCGGAGCGGATCCGGGGCGGATCGAGGACCCGATGAACGACTCCCAGACGGAAGGCCAGACGGCAGCCCGGGTGCGCGGGGCGGTGGCGCGCGCGACGGGCAGGGACACCTCGGCGGACCCGGTCCGCCGCCTCGCCGGGCACGCCTCGCTGCGCAGCTACTGGCGGGTCGGGACCCCCCCCGCGTCGCTCGTCGTGATGGTGATGCCGCCGGGCGGCAAGCCCGAGGAGGTCACGAAGGGCGGACCCCCCACGGTGGACCCGTTCGTCGACGTCCAGCGGTACCTCTCCGGGCTGGGTGTCCGCGTACCGGCGATCCACGCCTTCGAGGAGGCGGAGGGGCTCATGGTCCTCGAGGACCTCGGGGACGAGATGCTCGAGACGCGGCTCCTCGCCGGGGACGCCCCCGCGCCGCTGTACGAGCGCGCCATCGATCAGCTCGCCCGGCTGCGCGCGCACGCCGAGGCGAGGCCGTCCGGCTGCCTCGCCTTCGGCCGCGGCTTCGACCGCGACCTCTACCGCTGGGAGCTCGACCACTTCGTCGAGTGGGGGCTCGAGGCGTGGAAGGGGGCGCGCCTGTCCGCTGCGGAGAAGCCGGTCGTCGAGCGCGAGCTCGATCGGATCGCGCGGGCGCTCGAGGCGGAGCCGAGGGGCTTCACGCATCGTGACTACCAGTCGCGGAACCTCATGGTGCTGCCGTCGGGCGAGCAGGTGGTCATCGACTTCCAGGACGCGCTCCTCGGGCCGCGCCAGTACGATCTCGTGGCGCTCCTGCGCGACAGCTACGTGGAGCTCGAGGCGCCGCTCGTCGAGGCGATGCTCCGCCGGTACCTCGAGCGGTTCCAGGCGGAGGGCGGACCGCGCCTCGCGTACGAGCCGTTCCGGGCGGTCTTCGATCTCCTCACGGTCCAGCGCAAGCTGAAGGACGCGGGCCGCTTCGTCTTCATCGACCGCGTGAGGAAGAACCCGGGATTCCTCCCGTCGATCCCCGCCTCGCTCCGGTACGTGCGGGACGCGTTCGCGCGGCGGCCCGATCTCGCCGAGCTCCAGGGGATCCTCGCGAGGCACGTCCCCGAGCTCGCGCCCTGACGTCGGCGCGGCGGGCGCGGCGCTCGGCGCCCGGGGTCGCGTCGCGTCCCGGCTCGCCTCCGGGGTGCGGGTGACAAGTCGGGGTTACTCAGGGTCGCGGCAGACCCGGGTTCGCATCAGCGATGACGTTCGTGAACCGCTGCGCGATCGCTTGACATTATCGCCTTCGCTGCCGCGACAATCGGTCGCACATCGGTGGCCGTTTGGGTGCACAGAGGCCGGGCAACCGAACACGTCACGCGCGTTACCCGGACCCGTCCGTCGCGCGCCGGGAGAAGACACTGTCATGAACGACCTGCGCATCGGTACCCGCCTCTCGATCGCCTTCGCGGCGATGCTGCTCATCACGCTCGGGGTCGCGTACTCCGGCTACCAGGGGATGGACCGCGTCACGACCGTCACCCAGGAGATGCTCGCCGGGGACGCGGAGTCGGCGCGCCTCGCGGACGACGCGCGGTTCGAGGCGCTGAACCTGCGCCGATACGAGAAGGACTTCCTCCTCAACATCGGCGCCGGCGGAGAAGCAGGCGCAGTACGCCCGCGAGTGGCAGGACTCGGTGACCGACTTCCGCAAGCAGCTCGACGCGCTCGAGAAGCGCGCGAACCAGGCGTCCGAGAGCTCGCGCCTCTCGACGATCCGGCGCGAGCTCGACACCTACGCCGCAGGCTTCCAGCGCGTCGAGGAGGCGGTCCGGGCGGGGTCCATCACGACGCCGCAGGACGGAAACGCGGCGGTCGGGTCCGTGAAGGACGCGGCGCGCGGCCTCGCCGAAGGGATGGACGAGGTCGCGGAGAGCCACCAGAAGTCGATGCAGGCGCAGACGGCGGTCATCGAGGGCGCGGCCGGGGCGGCGCGGAACGCGATGCTCCTCATCCTCCTCGCCGCGGTCGCGGTCGGCGTGATCGTCTCGATCGCGATCACCCGCTCCATCACCGGTCCGGTCGGGAAGGCGGTGGACGCGGCCGAGCGGATCGCGCGCGGCGACCTCTCCGAGGCGGTCGAGGTGAAGAGCACCGACGAGGTCGGCAAGCTCCTCGCGGCCATGCGCGTCATGACGGAGAAGCTCGCGCAGACCATCGGCGAGGTCCGTGCGGGCGCCGACGCGCTCGCGGGCGCCTCGGCGCAGGTCTCGGCGACGGCGCAGACGCTGTCCTCGGGAACGGGTGAGCAGGCGGCGAGCGTCGAGGAGACGACCTCGTCGCTCGAGGAGATGAGCGCGTCCATCACCCAGAACGCCGAGAACTCGCGGCAGACCGAGTCGATGGCGAAGGAGGGCGCGCGGAACGCCGAGGAGAGCGGGAAGGCGGTGGAGGAGACCGTGGTCGCGATGAAGTCGATCGCCGAGAAGATCTCGATCATCGAGGAGATCGCCTACCAGACGAACCTGCTCGCGCTGAACGCCGCCATCGAGGCGGCCCGGGCGGGCGAGCACGGGAAGGGGTTCGCGGTGGTGGCGACCGAGGTCCGCAAGCTCGCCGAGCGGGCGCAGAAGGCGGCGAAGGAGATCGGGTCGCTCGCGGGCTCGTCGGTGAAGGTGGCGGAGCGGTCGGGGCAGCTCATCGTCGAGCTCGTGCCGGCGATCCGGAAGACCGCCGACCTCGTGCAGGAGGTGGCGGCGGCGTCCGCCGAGCAGTCGGCCGGCGTCGGCCAGGTCTCGAAGGCGATGGGGACGGTGGACCAGGTGACGCAGCGGAACGCGTCGGCGGCGGAGGAGCTCTCGTCCACCGCCGAGGAGATGTCGTCCCAGGCCGAGGCGCTCCAGCAGCTCATGGGGTTCTTCGTCGTGTCCGAGCAGCTGGGCGCGGGGCGCTTCCACGCGCTGCCCTCGCGCCCGGCGAGCCCGCTGGCGCACGCGGGGGCGACCGCGCAGGTCGCCGCGCGTCCCGCCGTGGCGAAGCTCGGCGGGGAAGAAGACCAACGGGACCCACGCCGACGGCGGGTTCAAGAAGTTCTAGGGGGTCCCATGGCCGAAGCGATCGAGGTGAAGGCGCCGCAGTACCTGTCGTTCATGATCGCCGGGACCGACTACGGGCTCCCGATCCTGGCGGTGAAGGAGATCCTCCAGCACGAGGAGCCGACCCGGGTCCCCGGCACGCCGGCGTCGATCCGCGGGGTCATCAACGTGCGCGGGCAGGTCGTGCCGGTCATCGACCTCGCCGTGAAGTTCGGGGGCGAGGAGACGGTCCCGTCGAAGCGGACCTGCATCCTCGTCGTCGAGGCGCAGGCCGGGAAGGATCGGCTCGTCGTCGGCGTCCTCGCCGATGCGGTGAACGAGGTGCTCGACCTGCCCGTGGGCGAGATCGAGGAGCCGCCGTCGTTCGGGACGAACATCCGGCTCGACTACCTCACCGGCATGGGGAAGGTCGGGAAGGGGTTCGTCCTCCTCCTCGACGCCGACCGCGTCCTCACGGCCTCCGAGGTGGAGCTCGCCGCGCAGGCGGCGGCGGTGGCGTCGGCGTCGGAGGCGGCTGCCGCCGCGGCGGCCGCGGATGCCGCTGCTCAGACGGCGTCCACTCCGGGCTGATCCGCATCCCCGCGGCAGACACGAACACGGGGCCCGGGGCGCTCGAGCCGCCCGGGCGGGGAGGTCCACGTGAAGAACCTCGCGATCGCGGTTCGCCTGGGCGGCGCGTTCACGCTCCTCATCGCGGTGCTGCTCGGCACCACCTGGCTGTCGATCGCACCGGCTCGGCACGCTCGAAGGGGCGCTCGAGCTCATCGCGGGCGCGCGCTGGCCCGGCGCGCGCGACGCGGCGGACGGGATCCTCGTCCGCCGAGAACACGAGGAACCTCTCGGTCGTCTTCCTCGCCGGACCGGCGAGGGCGACGAGGAGGCCTTCGCCCGGGTCGCCGAGCGCGGCCGGGGCATCACCGCGATCGTGGACGCGCTCACGCCCAGGATCGCGAAGTGCGCCGAGGGGACGCGCCTGCTCGACGCGGTCAAGCAGGCGCGCTTCGACGCGACGAAGCCCCTCGCCCGCGCGAAGGCGCTGCTCGCGCGCGGGCGGGCGCGAGGAGGCGAGGAAGCTCGCGGTGAAGGAGCTCGTCCCGAAGCGCGGCGCCATCGAGGTGGCGTGGCGGCGCGTTCTTCGAGCACGAGGGCAGACCACGTCGCCGACTCGGCGGCGGAGGGGCGGGTGCCGTACGAGTCCGCCCGGACCGCCCTCCTCGCCTTCGTCGCCGTCGCCGCGCTCGTCGGGCTCGTGCTCGCCGTCTCCGTGACCCGCGTCGATCACCGTCCCGCTGCGCGGGGCGGTCGCGCTCGCCGAGCGGATCGCCGGCGGGGACCTGCGCGGCGGACGTGGCGGTCGTCCGGGACGGACGAGGTCGGCCGGCTGCAGTCGGCCGATGCGCGCGATGACCGAGACGGCTCGCGCAGATGATCGGCGAGGTCCGCGCGGGCGCGGACGCGCTCGCGGGGGCGTCGGCGCAGGTCTCGGCGACGGCGCAGACGCTGTCCTCGGGGACCGGCGAGCAGGCGGCGAGCGTCGAGGAGACGACCTCGTCGCTCGAGGAGATGAGCGCGTCCATCACCCAGAACGCGGAGAGCTCCCGGCAGACCGAGTCGATGGCGAAGGAGGGGGCGAAGAACGCGGAGGAGAGCGGGAAGGCGGTGAACGAGACGGTCGACGCGATGAAGGCGATCGCCGAGAAGATCTCGATCATCGAGGAGATCGCGTACCAGACGAACCTGCTCGCGCTGAACGCCGCGATCGAGGCGGCCCGGGCGGGCGAGCACGGCAAGGGGTTCGCGGTGGTGGCGACCGAGGTGCGCAAGCTCGCCGAGGGGGCGCAGAAGGCCGCGAAGGAGATCGGGGCCCTGGCGGGGTCGTCGGTGAAGGTGGCGGAGCGATCCGGGCAGCTCATCGTCGAGCTCGTGCCGGCCATCCGGAAGACCGCCGACCTCGTGCAGGAGGTGGCGGCGGCGTCCGCCGAGCAGTCGGCCGGCGTCGGCCAGGTCTCGAAGGCGATGGGGACGGTGGACCAGGTGACGCAGCGGAACGCGTCGGCGGCGGAGGAGCTCTCGTCCACCGCCGAGGAGATGTCGTCGCAGGCCGAGTCGCTCCAGCAGCTCGTCGCGTTCTTCCTCGTGAACGAGCAGGGCGGTCAGGCCCGGCTCCGCCCCGCCCCGCATCCGGGCGGAAACGGCGCGCCGCGCGCTGCTTCGCCGAAGCACGCGCTCCCGCGCGCGACCCGCGGCGCGAGCGAGGCTGCGATCCACGCGGAGGGCGGGTTCAAGAGGTTCTAGCCGTCACGGCGCTGGGCCCCGCGTGCGCCGCAGGTCTGCCCGCGCCGCTGCAACGAGCCGCTACCGCCGGCGCGAGGTCGCCCACGTCCGCCGCAGGCTCCGGCGCTCGTGCCGCTCTCGTCGCGCGCCACGCCGCGGACACGTCGCCGCGGCGGACTCGGGCAGCGCAGAGCGCTCGCGCCGCGCGCACCGCGGACAGTCGCTCGCGGCGCAGTCGGCGGCGGACGCTCGCGCGCGGACGAGCGCTGAAGGTCGGCGCTCGCGCCGACGCGGCGCCGGCGCGCCCGCCGCGTCCGCGCCGGTTCTGCCGCAGGGCCGCCGTCGCAACCGCTCTGTCCTGCCCCGCCCGACCGTTCGCCGCTGAGCGTGCGCGCGCGAAGCGGCGGCGGAGTCGAGGGCGAGGCGCGCCGTGGCCGCGCGAGAACGCCGACGCGGCGGCCGGAGCGCCCGGAGCGCGTGCGGCGGAACCAGCCCCGATCCTCCAGCCGTGGTCTGGGTGGCGCGAGCTCGGCGCGCCGAGTAGCGCCTTCAGGCCCTCGCGCCCGTCGCGGCGGCCGCGCTGCAGTGGACGATCGCGTTCTGCGCGATCGCCTGAAACGAAGAGGGCGGGCCCGCAGGCCCGCCCTCGAGGTTTCACGGTCGCGTGCGGCCGGGGCCGCCCGCGAGGTGCGGAGCTACTCGGCGCCGACGCCGAGGTAGGTCCGGAGCTTCTCGTCCTCGAACTTCTCCTGCGCTTCCTTCTCGGGCGAGAGGAGCGACACGACGATGCCGACCGCGAACGCGGCGGTCATCGAGAAGATGGCCGGGTTCTTCATCGGGAAGATCGCGTGCTCGAAGTGGAACACGTCGACCCAGACCGTCTTCGACAGGAGGATCATGGAGCAGGACGTGAGCGCGCCGACGAGGATCGACCAGACCGCGCCCTGGGTGGTGAAGCGCTTCCAGGTGATCGACATGAGCAGCGCGGGGAAGTTCGCGGAGGCGGCGATCGCGAACGCGAGGCCGACCATGAACGCCACGTTCTGGCCCTTGAAGAGGATGCCGAGGCCGACCGCGAGGACGCCGAAGATGACGGTCGCGATCTTCGCCGCCTTGACCTGCTCCTCCTCGGTCGCGTGGCCGTTCTTGATGACGGACACGTAGATGTCGTGCGAGTACGCCGACGCGCCCGCGAGGGTGAGGCCGGCGACGACCGCGAGGATCGTCGCGAAGGCGACCGCGGCGATGAAGCCGAGGAAGGCGGTCCCGCCGAGCAGCTCGGCGAGGAGCGGCGCGGCCATGTTGCCGCCCTTGTCCATGGAGGTGATCGAGAGGCGGTCACCGGGGACGAGCACCGACGCGCCGAAGCCGACGATCGGGATGATCACGTAGAAGTAGCCGATGAGGCCGGTCGCGTAGAGCACCGACTTCCGGGCCGCCTTCGCGTCCGGCACCGTGTAGAACCGCATGAGGATGTGCGGCAGCCCGAGGAGGCCGAACATGAGCGCGAGGCCGAGGGAGACCGCCTCGAGCGGGCTCGCGACGATGCCGCCCGGCTGGAGCGCCGCCTCGCCGTGCTTCGCCACGACCTGCGTGTAGAGCTCGACCGGGTTCCAGCCGAACCGGTTCAGGGTGAGCGCGGTGAGGAGCGTCACGCCGCAGAGGAGCAGGCCGGCCTTGATGATCTGGACCCAGGTCGTCGCGAGCATGCCGCCGAAGAGCACGTAGGCGAGCATCACGGCGCCGACGATGATCTCGGCGTACTCGTACTTGAGGCCGAACATGAGCTGGATGAGCGAGCCCGAGCCGACCATCTGGGCGATCGTGTAGAAGAGCACCGTCAGGATGCCGCCGATGGCCGCGGCGATGCGGACCGGCCGCTGGCGCAGGCGGAAGGCGACGACGTCCGCGAAGGTGAACTTGCCGAGGTTCCGGAGCGGCTCGGCGACGAGGAACATGAGCGCGGGCCAGCCGACGAGCCAGCCGGTCGCGTAGATCATGCCGTCGTAGCCCTTCAGCGCGACCATGCCGGAGATGCCGAGGAACGAGGCGGCGGACATGTAGTCGCCGGCGAGGGCGAAGCCGTTCTGGAGCGCCGAGACGGAGCGGCCGGCCGCGTAGAACTCGGACGAGGTCTTCGTCTTGCGGGCGGCGAAGTAGGTGATGACGAGCGTCACGAGGACGATCGCGAAGAAGAAGGAGATGGACGCGGCCGTCGGCTTGCCGAGGGTCGTCTCCATGGAGGCGGCGGCCTGCGGGGCCGCCTGCGTGAGCAGGAACTGCATGATCGCGCCGGGCTGAAGCATGAGTCTTCTCCTGTCAGGTGGGTCGTACGGAAGGGATCAGCGCTTGAGCTCGCCCTTGAGCCGCTCGACCTCGGGGTCGTAGGACTTGTTCGCCCACGCCACGTAGAAGGCGGTGAGCACCCAGGCGAGGACGATCACGGCGATCCCGAGGGGGATCGCGACCGTCGTGACGCCGCCGAGCTTCGTGTTGACGAGGTCCTTCGCCGTCGCGACGAGGATCACGTATCCGTAGTAGGAGACGAAGAGGATCGTGAGCAGGACCATGCTCACCGTCCAGCGCTTCGAGACGAGCGCCTTGAACTCCTTCGACTCGATGACCTGGCTGGCCGACTTCTCGCTGCTGCGCTCCGTCTTGCTGGCGACACTCGACATGGGAATTCCTCCGAAACTTGGACGCGGCGCGAAGCGTATAGCAGATCGATTTGCGCGCTGACCAGTAGCCCAATGCAGAAAATTGCGCGATTTGCTGATGCTCATCAATAGATATTGGGCGCGTGAAGTCGACGAAATGTCCCGCCGTAAAAGCTGCGCGCAAGCACTGCAAGACGAACGCAGGTTTGGCGTTTCGCGCCCGTGCGGGTACTCTCTGCGCCCCTTGACTGCGAAGATTCGCCGCATCGACGCCGGCGGGAGGATGATGGGGCGGGATCTCCGGATGAAGCTCGCGCTGCTCGCCGACATCCACGCGAACCTCGAGGCGCTCCGCGCGTGCCTCGAGCACGCGGAGTCCCAGGGCGTCCGAGCGCCACGCGTTCCTCGGTGATCTCGTCGGCTACGGAGCGGATCCCGGTGCGGTGGTGGACCTCGTCCGGGCGCACGTCGAGCGCGGCGCCCTCGCGGTGCGCGGCAACCACGACGACGCGGCGATCGCCGGTGCGTCCGAGTTCATGCACCGGACGGCCGGGGAGGCGATCGCCTGGACGCACGCCCACCTGTCGGACGAGCAGCGGGCCTTCCTCGCGGCGCTGCCGCTCGTCGTGCGCGAGGACCGGATGTTCCTCGTCCACGCGAGCCCCCACGTGCCGGCGGAGTGGATCTACGTCACCGATCCGGCGCGCGCGGCGGACGCGCTCGCCCACGCGGCGCCGGCGAGCTGGGTGTTCTGCGGGCACGTGCACGAGCCCGTGCTGTACACTCAAGGAGCGGCGGCGCGGCCCGTGCCGTTTCGCCCCGTCCCCGGGGTCGCGATCCCGGTGCCGCCCCACCGCCGCTGGATCGCGGTGGTCGGGTCGGCGGGGCAGCCGCGCGACGGGAACACCGCCGCCTGCTACGCCATGCTCGACACCGACCGCCCCGCGCTCACGTTCCACCGCGTCCCCTACGACTGGCGCGCCGCCGCGACGAAGATCCGCGCGGCGGGGCTACCGGACGTGCTCGCGCGGCGTCTCGAGCGGGGGGAGTGATGGGCGCGCTCATCGATCCTGGCACCGAGATCGACGGGTTCCGGATCGAGCAGCAGATCCACTCCGGCGGGATGGCGGTGATCTACCGCGTCACCCGCCCGGACCTCGACTTCCCCATCGTCATGAAGGTGCCGCGGCTCGGCTTCGGCGAGCCGGCCGAGAGCGTCGTCTCCTTCGAGGTCGAGCAGCTCGTCCTCGCCGCGCTGAAGGGCGCGCACGTGCCGCGCTTCGTCGCCTCGGGCGACATCGCGCGGCAGCCGTACCTCGTCATGGAGCACGTCGAGGGACGCCCCCTCGCGGAGTGGACCGACCGCGCGCCCATCGAGCCCGCCGAGATCGCGCGGCTCGGCGCCGCGCTCGGGACCGCCCTCCACAGCCTCCACCTCCAGGAGGCGATCCACCTCGACCTGAAGCCGTCGAACGTCATCATCCGGCCCAGCGGAGAGGCGGTCCTCATCGACTTCGGCCTGGCCCGCCACGCCCACTACCCGGACCTCCTCGCCGAGGAGATCCGCAGCCCCATCGGCTCCGCGCCGTACATCTCGCCGGAGCAGGTGATGGGCGTGCGCTGGGATCCGCGCAGCGACGTGTTCGCGCTCGGGGTCGTCCTCTACGAGCTCGCCACCGGCCGCTACCCCTTCGGAACGCCCTCGACGCTCGCCGCGCTCCGCAAGCGGCTCTGGCGCGATCCGGTCCCGCCCCGCGCGATCGGGCGCGCCATCCCGGAGTGGCTGCAGGAGGTCATCCTCCACTGCCTCGAGCCCGACCCGGATGACCGCTACCCCTCCGCGGCGCAGGTCGCGTTCGACCTCGCCGACCCCGAGCAGATCGGGGTCGGCCCTCGCGGGCGGAAGCTCCGGCGCGACGGCACCTGGAAGGTGTTCCGGCGGTACTTCCGCGCCGTGGGGCTCGAGCCCGGAGAGGCGCCGGCCCCGACGAAGCGGCTCGCCGGGCCGGCGATCGTGCTCGTCGCGATCGCGACCCAGCACGCCGACGACGCGCAGCTCGACGCGCTGTGCGAGACGGTTCGGCGGATCCGCGCCGCCGCCCCCGAGCAGCGGCTCGCCTGCATCACCGTCATCAAGCCCTCGCCGGAGCTCGGCGGCTCGTCGCCGGACGAGGCGGCGACGAGCCAGCGCATCAAGCACCTCGTCATCCTCCGCCACTGGGCCGAGCCGCTCGGCCTCGAGGCGGGGCAGATCTCCTTCCACGTCATCGAGTCGAACGAGCCCGCCGACGCGATCCTCAAGTTCGCCCGGGTGAACCAGGTGGACCAGATCGTGATCGGCGCGCCGCCGCGGGACATCGCCCTGCGCGGCATGCTCGGCACCGTCTCGGCGCGGGTCGCGACCGAGGCGGCGCCCGAGCCGCTCCAGTTCCTTCGGCTGCTCGGGACCGTCTCGACGAAGGTCGCCGCCGAGGCGCCCTGCACCGTCACGGTGGTCCGGGCGCGCGACGCCACCCCCGTGTAGACAAGAGACCGCCGCCGGGAGCGGGGCTCGCGGCGGCGGCTCGGTTCGGCGGCGCGGGGCGCCGTCGGGGCTACTTGCTCGCGACCTTCGCGACGATCCAGACGACGACGCCGAGGCCGACGAAGCCGCCGATCATCATGGCGAGCTGCGGGCCGGTGACCGTCATCTCGGCCACGCCGGCGGTGCCGGTGTCGCCCGAGGCGAGCGCCGCGCTGGAGACCGCGGACAGGGCCGCGGCGACCGCGGCGCGAACGGAAATCATCTTCATGGAACGCTCCATTCCTGGTGCGGCGGGGGAGGGCGCCGCGCGGTGAGGATACGGGATGAGGGGAGACGAAAAAGAGCCCCCCGCACCAGCTGGCGCGGGGGGCTCCGGTTGAAGCGGGACCTACGCGGCGTCGTGGAAGATGTCGCGTTCCTTCGTCTCCGGCATGAACAGCGTGCCGACGACGGCGGTCATGAGGGCCATCGCGATCGGGTACCAGAGGCCGTAGTAGATGTCGCCGGTCGCCGCGACCATCGCGAACGCGATCGTCGGGAGGAAGCCGCCGAACCAGCCGTTGCCGATGTGGTACGGCAGCGACATGGAGGTGTAGCGGATCCGGGCGGGGAAGAGCTCGACGAGCCAGGCCGCCATCGGGGCGTACACGATCGTCACGTACAGCGCGAGGATGAAGACGAGGAAGATCACCATCGGGACGTTGACGCGGCTCATGTCGGCGGACGCGGGATAGCCCGCCGCCTTCTGAGCGTCGCCCATCGCCTTGCCGAAGCCGCCGATCTGGGTCTTGAAGTCGGCCGCGGCGAGGGCGCGCCCGTCGAACGACGAGACCGCCGGGAGCGAGCCGAACTTCACGACCGCGATGGTGCCCGCCGGAGCGGACTCGCTGCTGTACGGGATGGCGTTCTTCGCGAGCCAGCCCTTGGCGATGTCACAGGAGGACGTGAACTTGCGCTTGCCGACCGGGTCGAACTGGAACGAGCAGTCGTCGTCGTTCGACACGACCACGACCGGGTAGTTCTGGGCGGCCTCGAAGATGGCCGGGTTCGCCGCCTTGGTGAGCGCCTTGAAGATCGGGAAGTAGGTCACGGCCGCGAGGACGCAGCCCACCATGATGATCTTCTTGCGGCCGATCTTGTCGGAGAGGACGCCGAAGACGATGAAGAACGGGGTCGCGAGCATGAGCCCCGCCGCCACCATCAGGTTGGCCGGCTGGGCCGGGACCTTGAGGGTCTGCGTGAGGAAGAACAGCTCGTAGAACATGCCCGTGTACCAGACCACCGCCTGGCCGACGACGCCGCCGAAGAGGGCGAGCAGCACGATCTTGAGGTTGCCCCAGCGGAGGAACGACTCGGTGAGCGGAGCCTTCGAGCCCTTGCCCTCGGCCTTCATGCGCTGGAAGACCGGGGACTCCTGCAGCTGCATCCGGATGTACACGGAGGTGGCGAGGAGGAGCACGGAGATGAGGAACGGGATGCGCCAGCCCCACACGTCGAACGCCGGGCCCATGAGGGTGCGGCAGAGCAGGATGACGAGGAGGGAGAGGAACAGGCCGACCGTCGCGGTCGTCTGGATCCAGCTCGTGAAGAAGCCGCGCTTGTTCGCCGGCGCGTGCTCGCACACGTAGGTCGCCGCGCCGCCGTACTCGCCGCCGAGCGCGAGGCCTTGGAACATGCGCAGGGCGATGAGGATGATCGGAGCCGCGACGCCGATCGACGCATAGCTCGGGAGCAAGCCGACGATGAACGTCGACATACCCATGATCATGATGGTGACGAGGAAGGTGTACTTACGGCCGATCATGTCGCCGAGGCGGCCGAACACGATCGCGCCGAAGGGGCGGACGGCGAAGCCGGCCGCGAACGCGAGGAGCGCGAAGATGAACTGGCTCGTCTCGTTCAGGGCCGAGAAGAACTGCTTCGCGATGATCCCGGCGAGAGACCCGTAGAGATAGAAGTCGTACCATTCGAAGACGGTGCCGAGCGAAGACGCCACGATGACTCGGCGCTCGTCAGCGGTGATGCCAGCCTGAGGCTGGGTCTCAGGGGGCTTATTCTGTGACGCGGTGACCGGAGCCAAAGACATGTCGTTATCTCCTCCAGGGGGGATTGGGGGCTCAAGCGCGGCGACCCGCGCATGACCCATCACCCGTACCACAGGCCGCCGAGCGATGGCAACGACCGACGCATAGCTTGCGCGAAATTTTGTTGAACTGTGCGCACAAGTCGCGTGACCCCCGTCTACGTTGAACTTCAGAGACGCGACAAAACGAAAACGACTGCACCGCTTGCGTTACTCAAGGTTTATTACAGTCCGAAGCGCCGCTCTAGCACCCGCAGGGAGGGCTGTCCGATGACCCCGGAACAACAGGCGAGTTACTGGCGCAGGAACCTCGCCTACATCGCCGTGCTCCTCGCCATCTGGGCCTCGGTCTCGTACGGTGCGGCGATCTGCCTCGCCGATCTGCTCGACCGCGTGAAGGTCCTCGGCTTCCCGCTCGGCTTCTGGTTCGCGACGCAGGGCTCGATGTTGACCTTCGTCGCGCTCGTGTTCGTGTACGTGAAGCTGATGAACGATCTCGATCGCAAGTACGGCGTGTACGAGCGGTAGAAGGGGAGACATGGGAGTCATCGCCTGGACATGGCTCATGGTCGCCGCCTCGTTCGTCCTCTACTTCGGGATCGCGGTCTACACGAAGGCCCGCTCGGCGGCGGACTACTACGTCGCCGATCGCGGGGTGAGCCCGGTCCTGAACGGCATGGCGACCGGCACCGACTGGATGTCCGCGGCGTCGTTCATGTCGATGGCGGGGCTCATCGCCGTGATGGGGCGCGACGGCTCCGCGTACCTGATGGGGTGGACGGGCGGATACGTGCTGCTCGCCGTCCTCCTCGCGCCGTACCTGCGCAAGTACGGCAAGTACACGGTCCCGCAGTTCGTCGGGGACCGCTACTACTCTTCCGGCGCCCGGGTCGTCGCGCTGCTGTGCGCGATCGCCATCTCCTTCACCTACGTCGCCGGCCAGATGCGCGGCGTCGGGATCGTCTTCGCGCGGTTCCTCGGGACGACCATCGAGCAGGGGGTGATCGTCGGCGCGGTGGTGGTCTTCCTCTACGCCGTGCTCGGCGGGATGAAGGGCGTCACCTACACGCAGGTCGCGCAGTACGTCGTCGTCATCGCCGGCTACCTCATCCCGGCGATCTTCGTGTCGCTGCTGCTCACCGGCAGCCCGGTCCCGCCGCTCGGGATGGGTGGGACGCTCACGAAGGAGGGAGCGGCGCTCCTCGGCGCCCAGCCCGGCCAGCACCTGCTCGAGGTGCTCGACCGGATCAGCAAGGACCTCGGGTTCCCGGCGTTCACCGCAGGATGGAAGCCGCGCCTCGACGTCGTCGCCATCACCGCGGCGCTCATGGTCGGCACCGCCGGCCTCCCCCACATCATCATCCGCTTCTTCACGGTGCCGAAGATCCGCGACGCGCGCTCGTCGGCCGGGTGGGCGCTCGTCTTCATCGCGGTCCTCTACACGACCGCGCCCGCGGTGGCGGTCTTCGCGCGGGCCACCTCGATCGCGACCGTCCACGGCAAGCAGGCGGCGGACGCGCCGGAGTGGCTGCGCGACTGGACCGGGACGCAGCTCGTCGGGTTCGAGGACAAGGACGGGGACGGGCGCATGTCGATGAGCGCGGATCCGGCGCGGAACGAGGTCACCGTCGATCCGGACGTGCTCGTCCTCGCGAGCCCGGAGATCGCGCGCCTGCCGGCGTGGGTCGTGGCGCTCGTCGCCGCGGGCGCGCTCGGAGCGGCGCTCTCGACCGCGGCGGGGCTCCTCCTCGTCATCGCGGCGGGCATCTCGCACGACCTCCTCAAGTCGGTCCTCTACCCGCGCATGAGCGACCGGGCGGAGCTCTGGGGCGCTCGCATCGCGGCGCTCTCGGCCGCCGTCCTCGCCGCCTGGTTCGGCCTCCACCCTCCCGGACGGGTCGCCGAGGTCGTGGCCTACGCGTTCGGCCTCGCCGCCTCCTCGTTCTTCCCGGTGATCCTCGCCGGCATCTTCTGGAAGCGCGCGACGAAGGAGGGGGCGATCGCGGGGATGTCGGCGGGCATGCTGTTCACCGGCGGCTACATCGCGTTCTTCAGGCTCGCTGCGGCCGGACCTCGGCCCCGACCGCTGGCTCTTCGGCATCTCGCCCGAGGGGATCGGCTCGGTCGGGATGCTCATCGCGTTCGCGGTCATCGTGACCGTCTCGCTCCTCACCGCGGCGCCGCCACGGGAGGTCCAGGAGCTCGTGGCCTCGCTGCGCTATCCGAAGGAGGCGCAGGGGGCGGGCGGCCCGTCGTCGGGCCGGCGGGTGTTCAGGTAGCGGACGGGCGCGCCGCCGCCCGCCGTGGACCTGGCCGTGGACCTGGACATGGACGTGGTCTTGAACTTCGACCTCGACCTGAACCTCGACCTCGTCCTCGTCCTGACCGACCCGTCGAAGTCGAAGTCGAAGTCGAGGTCGAGGTCCACGTCCAACGTCCACGACCAAGTCCACGTGCAGCGCGGTAGGATGCAGAGCGTGGACGCGATCGACCCGGTGGCGTACGTGCGTGCGACGCCGCCCTTCCACGCGCTCCCGCAGCCGGTGTTCGACGCCGCGGTGCGGGCGCTCGAGGTCGGGTTCTACCCCGCGGGCACCTGGCTCGTCCGCGCCGGGGGGGCGCCGCTCGAGCGGCTCTACGTCATCCGCCGGGGGTCGGTCCGGCTCGAGCGCGACGGCCAGCCGGTGCAGGTGCTCGAGGACGGCGAGACGTTCGGCTACACGTCGCTCATCACGCGCCAGGCGACGCTCGACGTCGTCGTCGAGGAGGACCTCCTCGCCTACGAGCTGCCCGACCCGGAGTTCCAGCGGCTGCGCGCCGCCGACGCCGGCTTCGCGTCGCACTTCGCCGTCGGCCTCGCCGAGCGGCTCAAGAACAGCCTCGAGCACTCTCCGGTGGTCCAGTTCCAGGCGGACCTCTCGCAGGAGATCGGGAACCTCGTGCGCCGCCCGGCCGTGTGGATCGAGGCCGGCGCCACGGTGGGCGACGCCGCGCGGCTGATGCGCGCGCAGGGGATCTCCTCGGTGCTCGTCCGGGGCGACCCTCCGGGGATCGTGACGGACCGGGACTTCGCGAACCGGGTCCTCGCCGAGGGCCTCGGGCCGGGGACCCCGCTCGCGTCGGTCGCGTCGCGCCCGCTCCGCACGCTGCCGGCGGAGACGCCGATGCACGACGCGTGGACGAGCTTGCTCGAGTCGGGCGCCCACCACCTGCCGGTGACCCGCGGCGCCGAGGTCGCTGGCGTGGTGACCGCGAACGACCTCCTGCGCGCGTCGACCCAGGGGCCGATGGCGGTGCTCCGGCAGGTGGAGCGGCTGCCGTCGCGCGCGAGCCTGCCCGGCTACGCCGAGAAGGTGGCCGAGATGGACGCGGCCCTGCTCGCGGCCGGCCTCGACGCGACCGTCATCGCGCAGCTCGTCTCGCGCCTCGACGACGCGCTGCTGGCGCGGATCCTCGGCTGGGCGGAGGAGGACCTCGGCGCGGCGCCGGCGCCCTGGGCCTGGCTCGTCTTCGGCTCGGAAGGCCGCCGCGAGCAGACGCTCCTCACCGACCAGGACAACGCGCTCGTCTACGGGGACGAGGGCGCCGAGCGGCGCCCGTGGTTCCAGGCCTTCGCGGAGCGCGTCAACGCGGACCTCGAGGCGGCCGGGTACCCGCCGTGCGCGCAGGGGCACATGGCGCGCCTCTCCCACGGGACCCTGACGGAGTGGACGCGCCGCTTCAACGCGTGCATCGACGAGCGGCGGCCGCACGCGGCCGCGCTGCTGTTCGACTTCCGCAAGGTGGGCGGCCCGCTCGACCTCTGCCCCGCTCGACGCCGCGATGGCCCGGGCCCAGCGGAACGCGCCGTTCCTCCGCTTCCTCGCGCGCACCGCGGTGGAGCACCAGCCGCCCACGTCGCTCGGGCTGCGGCTCCGGGGGAACACGAGCGCCGATCTCAAGGCGCACGGCGTCGTGCCGGTGGTGTTCCTCGCGCGCTGCTACGGGCTCGAGGTCGGCAGCGGCGCGCGCGCGACCCTCGACCGGCTCGCGGCGGCGGCGCAGGCGGGGATCCTCTCTCCGGACGCGCTCGAGAGCGTCTCGCAGGCCTACCGGTTCCTGCTCGGCCTGCGGCTCCGCCACCAGCTCCGCGCCCTCTCCGAGGGCCGCGCGCCGACCTCCCTCGTACGGCTCGCCGAGCTGTCCGCCATCGAGCGGAGCCGCCTCAAGGAATCGTTCCGGGCGATCCGGCGCTGGCAGGAGCGGGCGGCGTTCCACTACCGGACGGACTTCTTCTAGAGCGCGAGCGATGGCCTCGATCGACCCCACCGCCTGGCTCCGTGCCACCCCGCCGTTCCAGGCGCTCCCCGCGCGCCTGTTCGAAGCGGCGGCGGCCTCGGTCGAGGTCGTGTTCCACCCCGCGGGCAGCTGGCTCGTCCGCGCCGGCGGCCGTCCGCTCGAGCACCTCTTCGTCATCCGCAAGGGGTCCGTCCGGATCGAGCGCGACGGCCAGACGCTGCAGGTGCTCGAGCAGGGCGAGGTCTTCGGCTACACCTCGCTCATCTCCGGCCAGGCGAACCTCGACGTGCAGGTGGAGGAGGACCTCGTCGCCTACCGCATCCCCGCGGCGGAGTTCCGGCTGCTGCTCGAGGACGCGCAGTTCGCGAGCCACTTCGCGGCCGGGCTCGCCGAGCGGCTGAAGGCGGCCCTCGCGCAGTCGCCGGTGGCGTCCTTCCGGGCGGACCTCTCGCTCGAGGTGCAGCAGATCGTCCGCGAGCCGGCGGTGTGGGTCGAGGCGGACGCGACGGTCGGCGACGCGGCGCGGCGGATGCGCGAGGAGCGCGCGAGCTGCGTGCTCGTCCGGACCGAGCCGCCCGGGATCGTGACCGACCGCGACTTCCGCAGCCGGGTCCTCGCCGAGGGGCTCGGGCCCGACGCGCTGGCGGCCGCGGTCGCGACGCCGTCGCCGCGGACCATCCGCGCCGGCGCACGCATCTACGACGCCTGGGCGGCCCTGCTCGACGCCGGCGTCCACCACCTGCCGATCGTGCGCGGGGACGAGATCGTCGGGATGCTCACCTCGAGCGACCTGCTCCGCTGCTCGGCCCAGGGCCCGATGGCGGTGCTCCGCCGGGTGGAGCGGCTCCACGCCCGGACGAGCCTCCCCGGCTACGCCGCGACGGTGACCGAGATGGCCTCCGCGCTCGTCGCCGGCGGCCTCGACGCGACCGTCATCGCCGCGTTCGTCGCGCGGCTCAACGACGCGCTCCTCGACCGGATCGTCCGGATGGCCGAGGCGGATCTCGGCCCGGCGCCCTGCCCCTGGGCGTGGCTCGCGCTCGGCTCCGAGGGCCGGATGGAGCAGACGCTGCTCACGGACCAGGACAACGCGCTCGTCTGGGAAGGGGAGGGCGCCGCGTCGCGCGCCTGGTTCGAGGCCTTCGCCGAGCGCGCGAACGCCGACCTCGAGGCGGCCGGGTTCCCGCGCTGCCCGGGCGGCTACATGGCGCGCGGCTGGAACGGGAGCCTCGACGCGTGGACCGTCCGCTTCGAGGAGTGGGTGGACGCGCCGTCGCCGGAGGCGCTCCTCCGCGCCGCCATCTTCTTCGACTTCCGGCGGGTGGCGGGCACGCTCGAGCTCGCGCCCCTCGAGGCGGTCCTCGCCACCGCCGTGAAGAAGCCGGTGTTCGTCCGCTTCCTCGCGCGGGCCGCGCTCGAGTTCAAGCCGCCCCCGCTGCTCCTCCTCACGCTGCGGGGCGGCTCCACCGTAGATCTGAAATTGCACGGGATCGCGCCGGTCGTGTTCCTCGCCCGCGCCTACGGGCTCGAGCAGGGAGGCGCGGAGCGGAACACCCTCGCGCGCCTCGAGGGCGCGGCGAAGGCGGGGATGCTCCCGGAGGAGACCTTCGCCGCCGTCGCCGAGGCGTACCGCTTCCTGCTCGGGCTCCGGCTCCGCCTCCAGCTCGAGCGGCTCGGGCAGGGGAAGCCGCCGTCCGCGGCGGTGGCGCTCGCGGAGCTCACCGGCGCCGAGCGGAGCCACGTGAAGGACTCGCTCCGGGCGGTGAAGGCGTTCCAGGACGCCGGCGCCCTCCACTTCCGGACGGACTTCTAGGGTCGCGAACCATGTTCTTCTCCTCGCCGGCCTGGGACTCCGTCACCTACTGGGCGCTCGACCTCGAGACGGGCGGGCTCGACGCGAGGCGCGATCCGATCATCGCGGTCGGGATGCTCCCGATCCGCGCCGGCCGCGTGCGGCTCGGCGAGGGCTACCGGACCCTCGTGCGCCCCGCCGACGGTCGCCCCATCGACCCGCAGTCGGTCCGCGCGCACCAGCTCGTGTGGGGCGAGGTGAAGGACGCCCCCGCCGTCGCGGAGGTGCTGCCGGAGGTGGACCGGCGCCTCGCCGAGGGGGTCCTGCTCGTCCACCACCGCGGCATCGACGTCGCGTTCCTGAAGGACGCGTACCGCAGCTGCGGCCTCAAGTGGCCGTCGCCGCCGGTCGTGGACACGGTCGACCTGCTCGTGAAGCTCGCGCGCAAGGCGCACCTCTCGCGCCCCGAGCTGCCGGCGGACCCGCCCGCGCTGAACCTCTCGGCGGCGCGGGAGGCGCACGGGCTCCCGCCCTACCAGGCGCACGACGCCCTCACCGACGCGCTCGCGACGGCGGAGCTCTTCCTCGTCCTGCGCCACGCGCTCGGCGCCCGGACGCTCAGGGACCTGCGCTAGGAACTCCGGCTCCGGCTCCGGCCGGCGCGCGGGGCGCTGTGGCGAGCAGCACCGCGGCCGCCACGAGCTCGAGCCCCGCCGCCCACGAGAAGAGCGGGCCGGCGGAACCGAACCGGTCGTAGCCGATCCCGGAGAGCGCGTAGCCGATCGCGTTCGCGCCGCCGAACACGACGCCGGTGAAGACCGCCTGCCCGGTCGCGCGGAGCCGGGGCGGGACGACGCCGGCGAGCGCATGCATCGCGCTCCCCCAGAACAGCCCGAAGGTGAGGCCGTGGAAGACCTGGAGCCCGGCGACGGCGGCCGGGTGCGTCGCGCGGGCGAGGAGCGCCCACCGGATCGCCGACCCCACGGCCGCGATCGCGAAGAGCCGGCGCAAGGGGAAGCGGCGCTCGAGCCAGGGGAAGGCGAGCAGCGCGACGATCTCCGCGCCGACCCCGATGGACATCCCGGCGCTGGTCACGTCGTCGGGCAGCCCGAGGTCGCGGACGAGGACGCCGAAGAACACGTGGTACGGGGCGCAGGCGGCCCAGTGGAGCGCGGCGGGGCCGAGGAGCAGCCACAGGCGGCGGTCGCGGAGCAGCGCGAGCATCTCGCGGGGGGCGGGGCGCGCGCCGTGGGAGGGCGTCGCGGGCAGCCCACGCGCGACGAGCGCGTACCCGGCGACGCAGGCGACCACCGTGAGCGGCACGAGCAGGTCCGCCGGACGCCCGCCGCGCAGCGTGAGCAGGCGGCCGACCGCGACGGTGAGCGCGACGAAGCCGAGCGAGCCGAAGAGCCGGATGCGCGCGTAGGAGACGCCGGGCCGGTCGCGGCAGTATTCGATCGTGACCGAGTCGGTGAGCGGCACGACCGCCCGGTCGCCGAGCGCCATGAGCACGACGACGAGCGCGACCTGCCAGGGCGTGCGCGCGAGCGGGAGGAGCAGCACCGCGAGCGCCACCCAGCCGGTCGCGAGCCGGAGGGCTCGCTGCGGGGTGGCGCGGTGGTCGGCGAACATCGCCCACGAGATCGCGACCATCGGCGCGAGCGGGAACGACGGCAGCATCTGGATGACGCCGATCTGCTTCCCGGAGAACCCGAGCCCCTGCAGATACACCGCGAAGAACGGGAGGACCGTGCCGACGTTCCCGTAGTACAGGAAGTAGAGGGCGCGGAGGCGCGCGACGGGCGACGGCGGCACGGCTTCGCATCTATCATGGCCGCGGGGCGCGAGGTCCGCGGAAGGCGGAGCACGGGGCGCGGCCGAGGAGAGCGGATGGGCGAGCCGGTCGGGATGGTGCTGTGCGCGGGCCTCGGCACCCGGCTGCGGCCGCTCACCCACCGCGTGCCGAAGCCCGCCGTGCCGGTCTGCGGCCTGCCCCTCGTTCGCTTCTCGCTCGCGCTCCTCGCGGGCGCCGGGGTGCGCCGCGCGGTCGTGAACGTCCACCACCTGCCCGACGCGATGGCCGCGGCGGCGGCGGAGGCCGCCCGGACGCTCGGGCTCGACCTCGCCGTCTCGCGCGAGCCCGTCCTCGCCGGAACAGGTGGCGCGCTGCGCGAGGCGCGGGCGCACCTCGAGGGCGCCGACGCGATCGTGCTCCTGAACGGGGACGTCCTCTTCGACGTGGACCTCCCCGCGGCGCTCGCCGAGCACCGCGGGAGCGGCGCGCTCGCGACGATGGTCCTCCTCCCGATGCCGCCCGGCGCGACCTACGCCACGGTGGACGTGGACCCGGGCGGCGCGGTCCGCCGGATTGCCGGCCGGTTCGGCCCGGGGGGCGAGGCGCTCGTGCCCTGGCACTTCTCCGGCGTGCACGTCCTCTCGCCCGCGCTCCTCGACCGCGTTCCGGCGGCGCCGTTCGAGGTGGACGTGAACCGCCACGTCTACCCGCCGCTCATGGCGGGCGGCGCGGTGCGCGGGCGGGTCGTCGTCGGGGTACTGGAACGACCTCGGGACGCCGGCGCGCTACCTCGAGGCGAGCCGCGACGTGCTCGGCGGGCGCGTGCCGCTCGGGCGCTTCGCGCGCGCGGATCCGCTCGCGGGCTCGGTCGCGCTCGCGCCGGGGGTGCGCGCGGCGAGGGACGCGCGGATCGATCCGGCCGCGCGGCTCGTCGCGCCCGCCTACGTCGGCGCGGGCTGCGTCGTGCCTGCGAAGGCGATCGTGGAGGACGCGGTGCTGTGGGACGGGACCGCGCTCGCGGAGGGCGAGGTCGTGAAGCACGCCATCGCAGCGGGGGACGACAGGGTCAGCGCGGGGGCGTGAAGGCGCGCTACTTGGACTTGGACCAAGACCAAGACCAAGAATCCGGGTCTTCGCGGGGCGGCGACCTACCGGTGCGCCTGCGCCAGCACGCAGGTGATGTTGTCCATTCCGCCGCCCTCGTTCGCCGCGTCGATGAGCGCCTGCCCCGCGCCCTTCAGATCTCGCGGGTGCCCCCGGATGATCTCCGCGATCCGCTCGTCCGGCACCATCCCGGTGAGGCCGTCCGAGCAGAGCAGGAGCACGTCGGCGTCCTGCAGCGGGTCCCGGACGAGGTCCACCTCGACCGTGTCCTTCATGCCGAGCGCGCGCACGATCACGTTCTTGTGCGGGAAGGTCTCGATCTCCTCGGGCGTGAGGCGCGGCTCTTCTTGTAGTCGTTGAGGAGCGAGTGGTCCTCGGTGAGCTGCTTGAGCGCTCCGCCGCGGAGGCGGTACACGCGGCTGTCGCCGACGTGCGCGACGAGGACGGCGTCTCCTGCGCGCGGAAACGACACCGCGACGATGGTCGTCCCCATCCCGCGCAGGCGCTGGTCGGTCGCGGAGCGCTCGAAGATGCGGAGGTTCGCGAGCTTCACCCCGGTGATGAGCCGGTTCTCGTCGTAGCCGCGCGCCGGGTCCATCTTGTACGGCCAGGTCGCCTCCTCGTCGCGGCCGGTCATCCGGAAGAACTCGGCCATCTCCTCGACGGCGATGCGCGCGGCGACCTCGCCGGACGCGTGGCCGCCCATGCCGTCCGCGACGCAGAACAGGTTCTCCTCGGGCAGGAGGAGATACGCGTCCTCGTTGTGGGTCCGCTTCCGGCCGACGTCGCTCGTGCCCGCGTGGCTGAGCCGCATCGCCGGGGAGGGTATCACGGCAGCACGATCTCGACCGCGGGCCCGGTTGCCACCCGCACCGTTTGCTCGGCCGCGTAGAGGTCGCCGTCGATGGTGAAGCGTGGGCGGTCGCCCTCGAGGACGAGCTCGCGCGTCACCTCGTCCTGCGCGAGCCGCCGCCGCCAGGGGGCGCCGCGGCGCAGCCGCGGGAGCGAGAGGACGAGCTGGCCTACCGAGCCCGTCACCCCGACCGCGTGGAAGAACCCGGGCTGCTCGCCGCAGCGCGCGAAGGCGCGGAAGCCGAAGCCGATGTCCGGGGTCGAGCCTGCTGCGACGGCGAGGTAGCCGGCGTCCGGCCACTCGTCACCATCCGTCGCGACCCGCAGCGGCTCGCGCCGGGTGAGCGCGGCGGCGAACGCCCCGCCGACGGCGGCGGAGCCGATCGCCCGCACGAGGAGGAGCGCGGCGCTCGCGGGTGAGCCCCGCCCGCGCCGGTAGTACACCTCGAGGAACGCGACGATCGCGCCGGTGCCGAACAGGAAGCCGTAGCGCGGCGGGCCGCCGTCGGTCGACACCTCGAGCAGGTCGCGCGGGGTCGTGCGGAGCGGGAACCCGCTCCTGCGGCGTTGGAGAACGTCGCGCAGGATCCGCTCGGGACCGCCGCGGATCCCGTGCCCGTGCGCCACGGTGTTCATCGCCCCGCCCCGCAGGAGCAGCACCGGCGGCAGCGGCTCCCCCCCGAAGGCGCGCGCGAGCGCGGTGAGGACGTAGTGGCCGGTGCCGTCCCCGCCGTTCACCCCGAGCACCTCGAACCCGCCGGCCCGGAACCGCTCCACCGCGCGCTCGAGCTCGTCGGGCGTCTCGGCGTCGAGCACCTCGCCGTCGTCGCGCAGCAGGGTCCGGAGCCGGCGCGCGAGCGCCGGGTCGTCGCGGTTGCGCCGCGCCCGCGGGTTGTTCACGATCCCGATTCCACCCATGCCGACCCTGCCGCCCCTCGACCCGCCGCTCCAGATCGTGCTCGTCTCCCCGCAGATCCCGCCCAACACCGGGAACGTCGCGCGCACCTGCGCGGTGACCGGCTGCCGCCTCCACCTCGTCGGTCCGCTCGCGTTCTCGCTCGACGACAAGGACCTGCGGCGCGCCGGGCTCGACTACTGGCGGGAGGTCGCCCCGGAGCTCCACCGCGACTGGCCCGAATTTGAGGCGAGCGCGGTCCGCGGTCAAACGGAAAAGCTGCACCTGTTCACGGCGCACGCGGGGCGGACGCTGTTCGACGCCCGGTTCGAGCCGGGTGACTTCCTCGTCTTCGGGCAGGAGCAGTCCGGGCTGCCCCCTGCGCTCCTCGCGGCCTGGCCCGAGCGGCAGGTGGGGATCCCGATCAGGGCCGGCACCCGCAGCCTGAACCTCGCGGTCGCGGTGGGGGTCGGCGTGTACGGTGCGCTCGCCTCGCTCCGTCCGGCCGGGGTGTAGGATGGGTGCTGCTCCATGAGCGTCCTCACCCAGCCCGGCGACCTCGCCGAGACGCCGCTCGCCGCGATCCTGCTCGAGGCGCTCAACCTGCGCGCGAGCGGAGTGCTCGAGGTGGCCCACGGCGGCGGCACCTCGCGGCTCTGGTTCCGCGAGGGGCGGCCGGTCGGAGCGCAGGTGTTCACCGGGTTCCAGCCGCTCGGGATGATGCTCCTGCAGGCTGGCCTCATCGACATCGACGCGCTCTCGAAGAGCCTCGCGGGGATGGCGGAGCGCAGGCGCCCGCAGGGCGAGATCCTGATCGAGATGGGGGCGGTCTCCGCCGAGGACGTCGGACGGACGCTGGCGCTGCAGCAGGCGAGCTACTTCGGCCTCATCGCCGCGCTCGACTCCGGGAGCTTCGTCTTCGACGGCACCCCGCCCGTTCCGGAGTGGACGCGGGGCGCGCGCCTGTCGCCGGTCCGCACCATCGTGGACGCGCTCGAGCGGCCGCAGGCGAGCGCGCTCGTCGTCGCCGCGCTCCAGCCGGTGGAGGCCGCGGGCATCCGGCTGTCGGCGGGCTATCCCTCCGTCGCCGAGGGCTTCCGCTGGACCGAGCTCGAGCGCGCGCTCGTCGCGCGGGTCGTGCGCGCCACGTCGCTCGAGGCGTTCCTCGCGCCGTCCGGCGTCGCGCCCGAGCGGGCGCGCGCCATCCTCGCCGGGCTCCTCCTGCTCGGCGTGGCGGCGCCTGCCGGCGGGGTGTCGCCGGACGAGACGACCGCCGGGATCGCCCTCACCCCGGACGAGCTCACCGCGACCTTCCCGGTGGGCCCGGCGACGACGCCGGCCCCGCGCGCGACCTCGTTCACTCCCGTCCCCCGCCCCGACCCGAGGCCTACCCCCGAGCCCAGGCCCACCCGCGCCGCCGGCACGATCCCGGGCGCCGGCCCCGGCTCGACCACCGGCCCCGGCTCGCCCACCACGGCGGCGCCCTCGCGCCGGAGCGATCCGGTGGAGGCGCGCGCGCGGCGGCAGCGTCTCCTGCAGCAGGCGATGCGGAACATGGGCGTCGGCCCGTTCGCCGAGCGCGCCGCCGGCGACCGCCCCGCGCCGCCCCGGGAGGCGCGCCCCGGCCGCGGCCGCCCGTCCCGCCGAGCCGGTGACCGGCCCCGACGCGCAGGTGCGCGTGGCGCTCCTCGCGATCGCGCCGCGCGCGAAGGAGCGCGACCTCTTCGTCCGCCTGGGCGTGCCCGAGACGGCGGGCCGCGACGACGTGAAGCGGGCGTTCCTCGCGCTCGCGCGGCAGTTCCACCCGGATCGGTTCGCGTCGCCGGCGCTCGCCGATCTCCAGGACGTCGTGAAGGACTTCTTCGCCGCGGTGAACGAGGCGTACGAGGTGCTCTCCGACGACCGCAAGCGCACCGAGTACCTCGCCCGGCGCCGGGGGGCGGGCCAGGCGAACGTCGAGTCCGCGAAGGTGGACTTCCAGAAGGGCGAGGCGTGCCTGCGGACGCGGGACTTCGCGCGCGCGCGCGCGTTCCTGGAGGCGGCGGTGCGTGCCGATCCCCGCCCCGAGTACCAGGCGGCGCTCGCGTGGGCGTTCGTTCTCGATCCGGCCTGCAGGGAGCGCGACCGGGCGCGTGCGCTCGCCACGGACGCGACGCGGGAGGCGAGCTGCGATCGCGCGTTCTACGTCGCCGGCATCATCGCCCGCGACGACGGAGACGACGCGGCGGCGGAGCGGCATTTCCGTGGAGCGTGCCGCGCGAACCCGCGACATGTCGACGCGATCCGCGAGCTGCGGCTGCTGGGCGCCCGCCGGGGCGAGAAGGGTCGCTGACCGGAGTTGACGAAAGTCCGGTTCTCGGGCGTGATCCGGTGACGCACCGGTGAGCAGAAAAGGCGCGGAAAGGCGGAGGCTTGGCGAAGCAGCACCTGCTCCTCGTGGACGGCGACCCGAAGTCGCTGCGCGTGATGGAGGTCTCGCTCAAGAAGGCGGGCTTCTCCGTCACGACGGCGGTGAGCGGGCGTGACGCGCTCGAGAAGTGCGAGATCTCGCCGCCCGATCTCATCCTCTCCGACACCAAGATGCCGGAGATGGACGGGTTCGAGCTGTGCCGCCGGCTGAAGCAGGACGAGCGGTTCAAGGGCACGCCCTTCATCTTCCTGACCGGGCAGAAGTCGGTCGAGTTCAAGGTGAAGGGGCTCGAGCTGGGCGTCGAGGACTACCTGACGAAGCCGATCTACATCAAGGAGATCGTCACCCGGGTCAAGATCCTGCTCGAGAAGAAGGAGAAGGAGCGGCTCGAGAAGAAGGACCTCAAGGCGAGCTTCGCCGGGAACCTCTCCGACATGGGCGTCGTGGACCTCGTCCAGACGCTCGAGATGGGGAAGAAGTCGGGCGCGCTCCACGTGAAGAACACGAAGGGGCTCGAGGCGGTCTGCTACTTCCGGGACGGGCGGATCCTCGACTGCGAGCTCGGAAAGCTCGCCGGCGAGAACGCGTTCTACCGGCTCCTCAACTGGCAGGAGGGGGAGTTCGCGATCGAGTTCAGGCCGATCGAGTGCGAGGAGCGCATCCCGGTGTCGACGCAGGGCCTCCTCATGGAGGGCATGCGGCGCATCGACGAGTGGGGTCGGATCGTCGAGCAGCTGCCCGCGCTCGATAAGGTCTTCGAGATCGATTACGCGCTGCTCGCGGATCGCCTCGCCGAGATCCCGGACGACGTGAACGCGCTCCTGAAGCTCTTCGACGGGAGGCGCACCCTCGACCAGGTGATCGAGGAGGCGGACTACGACGACCTCGCGGCCGCGGGCGTCATCTCCAAGCTGTACTTCGAGGGGATCATCAAGGAGGTCGCGTCCCTCGCGTTCGAGCGGCCGCCCGTCACGCCGACGCCGGGATCGATGCGCACCGTCTCTCCGCGACGGCCGGTCGAGCACGAGCCGGAGCCGGTCGCCACGTCGGGGGAGGCCGGGGCCGAAGCGACCCCGGAGCCCGAGGGCGTGGACTGGTTCGCGGGGCCGGTGCCCTCGTCGCCGATCGCGCAGTCGGTCCCCCCGCGCTCGCAAACCGCCGCGGCGCTCCGGGCCGCGGCCGCCGAGTCTCGCGCGGAGGAGTCCCGCGCCGCGGAGGAAGTGCGCGCGGCGGAGGAGGCGCGCGCGGAAGAATCGCGCGCGGAGAAATCGCGCGCGGAGGAACACTCGAAGGTCGTGCCGTTCCCACAGCGGCGCCGCGAAGAGCTCGACGAGCTGCCCGGGCACGTCCCCACGCACGAACCGTCCCGTGCCGCCGCGCCGCCGCCCGCCTCGCCGCCGCAGCGGTACCGTTCGCCGAGCGAGTACTCGATGCAGGTGCCGCCGCCCGGGACGGTGCCTCTCCCGGCTTCGCTCGGCGGCACCGGTACGCTCCAGGGAATTCCCGCCGGCATCTCGCCCCCGCCCGCCCCGGCTGCGCGGCCTCGATCGACGGGGTCGGTCGCCGCCGCCGCAGCCTCGCACGAGCCGGCGCAGTCGCCGGAGGTCGCCCCGCCGGCACCGCTCCCGGCACGGGCCAGCTCTCCTACTGTGGACGTCCACGCCTCGCCGCCCCCGCGCTCGAAGGCGCCGCTCGCGGTGTTTGCGCTGCTCGTCATCGTCGCGGCCGGACTCGGGGCGTTCCTTGCGCTCCGGCCGCGCTCGAGCCCGCCGACTCCCCCGGCGGCGCAGGTGAAGGCTCCGGAGGTCGCTCCGCCTGCCGCGGCTGCCGTGCCCGACGCGCCCGTCACCCCGGTGCCGCGCCGGCGCCGGCGCCGGCGCCCGAGGCGGTCGCGCCGGCTCCGCTCGCGGCGGCCGCCGCAGCCGTGCCCACGCCGCCGCCGCCCCCCGCGCCGGCGAAGAAGGCGGACGACGGCGGTGACTACAAGCGGCTCCTCGCCGCGGCCGACCGGAAGTACGAGACCGGCCGGTTCGCGGAGGCGATCTCGGACTACCGCCGCGCCGTGGCGCTCCGTGCGACGGGCCCCGCCCTCGTCGGCCTCGCGCGCGCGCTCTACGACTCGAACAAGCCCGGCGAGGCGCTGAAGGCTCTCGAGCAGTCGATCCAGGGCGACGGCCGCTACGCGCCCGCCTGGCTGCTGCTCGGCGAGCTGCACCAGGGCGAGGGGCGGAATGCGCAGGCGCGCGCCGCGTACGAGCGCTTCCTGCAGCTCGAGCCCAGGGGCGAGCAGGCGAACGCGGTCCGGGAGATCGTCGCGAAGCAGCTCAAGTAGGCGAGCGGGCCGGGCGTGGGTTAAGTTCCCGCGCCTGCGCGAGTCGAGGTCGAGGTCGAGGTCGAGGTCAGGTCCACGACCAGGACCAAGTCCAACTCCAAGACCAAGTTCGCAGCAGACTCGCAGCTCTCATGAAGATCCTCGCCATCGAGACCTCGTGCGACGAGACCGCGGCGGCCATCGTCGAGGACGGCCGCCGCGTGCTCGCGGACGTCGTCTCGACGCAGATCGAGATCCACCGCCGCTGGGGAGGGGTCGTCCCGGAGCTCGCGAGCCGCAACCACGTGGTGCAGGTCCTGCCGGTGGTGGACGAGGCGCTCACGCGCGCAGGGATCCGGCCGCAGGCGCTCGACGCAGTCGCGGTCACGAGCGGCCCGGGGCTCATCGGCGCGCTCCTCGTCGGGGTGCAGGCCGCCAAGGCGTTCGCGCTCGCGTGGGGGAAGCCGCTCGTGCGGGTGAACCACCTCGAGGGGCACCTCCTCGCCGCGTTCCTCGCCGACCCTCCACCCACCTTCCCGTTTCTCGGCCTGGTGGTCTCGGGCGGTCACACCTCCCTCTACGCGGCCCGCGCCTTCGGCGACTACCGCCTCCTCGGCCAGACCCGCGACGACGCGGCGGGCGAGGCGTTCGACAAGGGAGCGAAGCTCCTCGGCCTGCCGTACCCGGGAGGCGTCGCCATCGACCGGCTCGCGAAGGACGGCGACCCGGCGGCGCTCCGGTTCCCGAAGGCCGTCGTGCGGGGGGCGGACCTCGACTTCAGCTTCTCCGGCCTGAAGACCGCCCTGCTCCACCACGTCCGCCGCCACGGGGTCCCGCAGGGGAAGGCGCTCGCGGACCTCTGCGCGAGCTACCAGGAGGCGATCGTGGGCGCGCTCGTGGACAAGGCCTTCCGCGCGGCGCGCCGGCTCCAGTTCGACCGGCTCGTGCTCTCGGGCGGGGTCGCGGCGAACTCGCGGCTCCGCGCCGCGGTGGCGCAGCGGGCGGGAGAGTACGAGGGGATGGAGCTCTTCGTGCCGCCCGTGCGGCTCTGCACCGACAACGCCGCGATGATCGCGGTCGCGGGGACCCACGCGCTCGAGCGCGGCGAGCGCGCGGGGCCGGAGCTCGACGCGGACCCGGCGTGGCGCCTGTGACCGTGACCGTGACCGACCGCTACCCGTCGCCGCGTGCGCTGCTCGAGAAGTACGGGCTGCGCGCGAAGAAGAGCTGGGGACAGAACTTCCTCGGCGACGACCACATCCTGTCCGACATCGCGCGGCTCGCGGCGCCGCGCTCGGGCGACCTCGTCGTCGAGCTCGGCGCCGGGCTCGGCCACCTCACCGCCCGGCTCGTCGCGTGCGGCGCGCGGGTCGTGGCGGTGGAGCGAGACCGGGACATGGCGGAGGTCCTCCGCGGCGAGCTGGGCGCGTCGGTCGTGCTCCTCGAGGCCGACGCGGTCCGGCTCGACTACGGCGCCATCCTGGCGGACCAGACGACCCCGACCGGGAAGATCGCGGTCGTCGGAAACCTTCCCTACCACCTCACCTCGCCCATCCTCTTCTCGCTCCTCGACCAGTCGGAGCGGGTGTCTCGCGCGGTCTTCCTCGTCCAGCGCGAGGTCGCGGAGCGGCTCGCCGCGTCGCCGGGGACGCGGGAGTGGGGCATCCTCTCGGTCTTCCTCCAGCGCGAGGCGGACGTCTCGATCGAGCGGATCGTGCCGCCCGGAGCGTTCCTGCCGCCGCCGAAGGTGGACAGCGCGGTGCTCTGCGCGCTCTTCCGTCCGCCGGCGGAGCCGGTCGCCGACCCGGTGCGCTTTCGCCGCCTCGTGAAGGCCGGGTTCGCGCAGCGCCGAAAGACACTCGGGAACGCGCTGCGGGCGGCGCGGCTCGTCGAGCCGGACCGGCTCGCTGGGGCCCTCGCGCTCGCCGGGATCGACCCGGCGCGCCGCGGTGAGACGCTGACGGTGTCGGAGTGGTCCGCGCTCGACCGCGCGCTCGGCTAGCGCGCTGTTGCCGCCCCGATACATCCACGGACGCCCACCCGCTAACTCCGCCCGCCCACGCCCATCGGTCGAGCGGGCGCCCGTGAAACTCTCGGGGGCCTAAGGCCCCAACGTGCGGGTCGTCGCGAGGAGGAGGTTCATGTTCCTCGCGCCGTTCTCGCCCAGGTACCTGCGAAACGCGGCGGGATCGAGCCGCATCGCGCGAATCGTCGTGCCGACGATGGCGTCGTAGGACGAAGCGTTCGGCTTCTTCAGCTCGAGGGCGATCTTGAGGATGGCGCGGTGGAAGGCGGGGTCGATCCCGTCGTCCTGCGTCGCCTCGATCGTCCTGGACTGCTGCCGCGTCGCGACCCGGCTCGCCATTCGCCTCGCGCCTCCCGCGCACCTGCACTGCAAGCGACGCGACGATACGTGACGCTGCACGTCGCGTCAAGCCGACCCTGATCCTTGGATCACATGATCCGCGATCCGAATGTCGCGGCGCAGGCACGCCGCTGGGCGTTCGCAGATCCTGCGGCCTCGGCTTGCGGCGCGCCGACCGGCGTGGCAAGCTCCCGCGTTCTCGCGCGTTTCTCATGGAGCGTCCTCGGTACATCGCCGTCGAGGGACCCGCCGGCGTCGGCAAGTCGCCGCTTGCGCGCGTGCTTGCCGACCGCCTCGGCGCCCGGCTGGTCGAGGAGCTCCCCGAGGAAAACCCTTTTCTCCGCGCGTACTTCCAGGATCGGAAGAAGCATGCGTTCCAGGCGCAGCTCTTCTTCCTGCTCTCGCGCTTCCAGCAGCAGCAGGCCCTCTTCCAGCAAGACCTGTTCAGCCGCTCGACGGTGGCGGAGTACCTCTTCGCCAGGGACCGGATCTTCGCGTCCCTGACGCTCGGTCCGGACGAGCTCGCGCTGTACGACCGCGTCTACGAGCTGCTCGGGCCCCGGGTCGTGAAGCCCGACCTCGTCGTGTACCTCCAGGCCCGGACCGACGTGCTCCTCGCGCGCATCCGCCGTCGCGGGCGGGAGTACGAGCGGTCGATCGACGCGGCGTGGCTCGAGGGGCTCGCGAAGGCCTACAACGACTTCTTCTTCCACTACGAGGACACCCCCCTCCTGGTGGTCAACGCGAGCGACATCGACCTCGAGGGCAGTCCAGAGGACGTCGAGGCGCTGCTCGCGGTGGTCCGGAAACACCGGAAGGGCACGCAGCACTACGTGCCACTCGGCACGCGAACGTATTAGAGTCACCTCTCTCGCCAAAGGGCAGGACCCCGCGCGCGGGGCCTACACCGGAGGTTTCGAGCATGTCGACACACACGGCGCCGAAGAAGCGCGTCACGATCCACGAGCTTCGCCGGATGAAGGAAGCTGGCGAGAAGATCGCCATGGTCACCGCCTACGACGCCACCGCGGCCCGCCTCGTCGGCGCGGCCGGCGTGGACGCGGTGCTCGTCGGCGATTCACTGGGGATGGCGATCCAGGGCCACGACTCCACGCTCCCGGTGACGCTCGACCAGATGGTCTACCACTCGGCGATGGTACGCCGCGGTCTCGACCGCGACGGCGCCCGCGCCCACCTCGTCGGCGACCTGCCGTTCGGGAGCTACCAGGCGAGCGCGGACGAGGGCGTGAAGGCCGCGATGCGCCTCGTCGCGGAGGGCGGGGTCCAGGCGGTGAAGCTCGAGGGCGGCGCCGACTACGTCGACGTGATCCGTCGGATCGTCCGCGCGGGCGTGCCGGTGATGGGCCACATCGGGCTCACGCCGCAGTCCGTCCACAAGATGGGCGGCTACGTGGTGCAGGGGAAGGACTCCGAGAAGGCGCAGCAGCTCCTCAAGGACGCGCGCGCGCTCGAGGTGGCCGGCTGCTACGCCATCGTCCTCGAGTGCATTCCGACCGAGCTCGCCCGCATCATCACCGGGCAGCTGCGGATCCCGACGATCGGCATCGGAGCGGGCGCGCACGTCGACGGGCAGGTGCTCGTGCTGAACGACCTGCTCGCGCTCGACGCGTCGTTCACCCCGAAGTTCGTGAAGCGGTTCGCCGAGGTGGGCGCCGCCATCGAAGGCGCGGTGGCGGCGTACGTCGGCGAGGTGAAGGCGCTGACCTTCCCGGCGGACGAGCACAGCTTCCACTCCTCCCCCGTCCGGCTCGTGCCGGTCCCGGAGGAGATGGACCACGACGAGGAGCCGCAGGGCGGCGTGATGGGCGCCCCGGTTTGATCCCGATCGACGTTCGACGGCGGCGCGCCCACGGTGCGCCGCGGCAGGTGATCCCGTGAGCCGCCCCGAGCTCGTCACCGACCCCGCCGAGTGGGCGGAGCGCTGCCGCGCCGACCGCGCGGCCGGGCGGCGCATCGTCCTCGTCCCGACGATGGGCTACCTGCACGAGGGTCACCTCTCCCTCATGCGCGAGGCGCGCCGGCTGGCCGACGACGTGCGAGCGCAGGGGCAGCCGGATGAGGCTGCCGGCCGGGAGCGAGAGCGCGGCTTCGCCGCGGGGGATCGAGCGAGGGGGATCGGGGGGGCGCGAGCGGAGCGAAGCGAAGCGAGTGTCCCCCCGTGGAGTTGCCACGGCGTCGATCTTCGTGAACCCGACCCAGTTCGGGCCGACCGAGGACCTCTCGCGCTACCCGCGCGACCTCGCCGGAGACCTCGAGAAGTGCGCGCGCGCCGGGATCGACCGGGTGCTCGCGCCGGCGGACCCCGCACAGGTCTTCGCCCCGACCCACGAGACCTGGATCACCGTCGAGAAGGTCTCGCAGGGGCTCTGCGGCGCGTCACGGCCGGGGCACTTCCGGGGGGTCGCCACCGTCGTCGCGAAGCTCTTCAACCTGACCCTGCCGCACGCCGCGCTCTTCGGTGAGAAGGATTACCAGCAGCTCGCCGTGATCCGGACGATGGTGCGCGACCTGTTCTTCGGGGTCGAGATCATCGGGATGCCCATCGTGCGCGAGGCCGGACGGCCTCGCGCTCTCGTCGCGCAACGCCTACCTCGCTCCGGACGGGCGCGCACGTGCCCTCGCGCTCTCCCGCGCGCTGTTCGAGGCGCGCGACGCCGCCGCGGCGGGCGAGCGCGACGCCGCTCGGCTCCGCGCCCGCGCGCGCGAGAGGCTCGAGGCCGCCGGGGTGCGGGTCGACTACGTCGAGATCGTTCACCCGACGACCCTCGAGCCGGTCGGCCGGGCGGAGGCGGGCAGCGTCGTGCTCGTCGCCGCGTTCGTCGGCGCAACCCGCCTCATCGACAACCTGCGGCTGCCATGAGCGGCAAGCGCGCGGGGAAGGCCGCCGAAGGGGAGAAGGTCGTCGCGACGAACCGGAGCGCGCGGTTCGACTACGAGGTCGAGGACACCTGGGAGGCGGGGCTCGTGCTCACCGGGAGCGAGGTGAAGTCGCTCCGCGGCGGGAACGTGAACCTCTCCGATGCGTACGCCGCGCCCCGCGGCAGCGAGCTGTTCCTCCTCAACTGCCGGATCGGGGAGCTCCAGCAGGCGGGGCACTTCGGCCACACGCCGCTGCGGGACCGCAAGCTCCTCATGAGCCGGGCGGAGATCGAGCGGGTCCGCGGCAAGGTGGAGCAGCGCGGCTACACGCTCATCCCGCTGCGCGTCTACTTCAAGGAGGGTTGGGCGAAGGTCGAGCTCGGCCTCGCGAAGGGGCGGACGCACGAGGATCGGCGCGACGCCATCGCCGAACGCGAGTCGAAGCGCGAGATCGAGCGAGCCCTCGGGCGCGCGCGCAAGCGGTAGTCCCCTTCCGGCGGGCGACCGCCACCCGATCCGTGTGCGCTGCCGGGGCGGGCGCCCCCTCCGCCGGGTGCCGGCGCGGCCTTCGTTGGGTCGGGCCTCCCGGCCCCGCTTCGGTTCTGCTACCGTCACCGGCAGTACGAATGTTCGACCGGCTCATCCTGAACGAGGAGGTCGTGGGGTGTCGCGGCGAGGTGATCGCCGCGCGCGGCACCGTCCTCTCGCTCGAGGCGGTCGCGGAGGCCGGCCGCCGAGCGCCCTCGCTCCCGCGGGGGCCGCTCGAGGAGACGCCGCTCGCCGCCGACGTGGAGGCGCCGCTCGACGCCCCGGTCTACCGTCACCTGTTCGACGGGGGAGGCCGTCCGCGGCGCCGTGCGGCGGGCGCTGCTCTCGGTCCGGCTCCCGGCGGTGCTGTTCGAGGAGCTGCTCGCGATGCGCCGCGCCGCGTCGCAGATCCACCCGCACGCGTTCGCGACCGCCGCGGTCGCGGTGCGGATGCTGCTCTCGGTCGTCGGCGGGGCGCGCGGCGTGCCGGAGCTCGCCGCGGCGGCGCTCCTCCACGATCTCGGCATGCGCCACCTCCCCGCGCGCCTGTTCCGGCAGCGCGAGCGGCTCCACACCGACGACGCGGTCCGCGATCGCGGCGCACCCGCTCGTCGGCGCCTATCACCTCGCGACCGTGCTCGGGCCGCACCCCGCCGTCGCCGCGGCGCAGGCGCACCACTGGCGCTGCGGGCAGGGGTACCCGACGCTCGCGAGGGCGCCGAGCCGCTCGATCGAGGTCATCTCGGTGGCGAGCACGTTCGCCGCCCTCACGCAGCCGCGAGCGTTCCGACCCGCGACGTACGACGCCCGCGGCGCCTCCGACGTCCTCGCCGCGGAGGCGATCGCGGGTCATGCCGACACGAACACGGTGAAGCTGCTCGTCCACGCGCTGCGCGGCGCGCGCGGCGATCCGCGGAGCATCCGCTTCGGGCGCGAGCGCGGCGGGCACGGCCCCGACGCGAACCAGTACGTGCACGTCGCGGCGCCGGCCCGAAGCCCGGTGTGAGCCGGTGCGGGCGGGGACGTTCTCGGCAGAGTCATCGCCCGTCGTCCTCCGCGCACGGTGAGCGAGGACGTACCGGCGCGGAGCCCGCGCTCCTACGGGGTCGCGCGCAGCCCGCAGGCGTCGCGGAGCGTCTGCCAGCTGTAGATGCCCGTCGAGTGCCCGTCCGACCAGGTGATCTGGATCGCGTAGTTCCCCACCGCCACGATCTGGTCCGGCCGGATGTCCGCCGGGATCGTGGCCGGGTCGAGGATCTTCCTGCCCGTCCCTTCCTCGACGCAGCCGGCGCACGGGCAGAGGTCGCGGAGCCGCGCCGCCGGGACGGTCGCCTCCGGTCCGCCCACCCAGCGGATCCGGACCTCCCCGGCGGGCGTGACGTCGATCGCCTCCGGCGGGTCGACGTCCTGCTTCTTGAACGCGATCTTGTCGAGGAGTCCCATGGTGCCGTTCTTGTCGCGCCGCGCTCCCCGCGTCAAGCGGTCCGCGCCAGGGCCGCGAGCACGTCCGAGCGGTCCTCGAGCGGCGCGAGGCACGGCCGCGCATCGGCGGCGTAGAGCTCGGACTCCGCGAGGCGGGGCGCGAGCCGCAGGACCGCGGACGAGCGCGTCCCGTATGCGGGATCCGCGTGGATGCAGGTCGCGGCCTCGGCGGGCGCGTGGACGGTGAGCACGTCCCGGAGGAGCGGCACGGACGGCTCGAGCGGCCAGCGGGCGCGGACGAGGTCGCCGCGCGGGCAGCGCCCGTCCGGCGAACGCTCGGTCACGACGTGCAGGCCCGGCGTGAGCTCGACGAGCGCCGACCGCTCGCCGTCGTACCACCAGAGGAAGGCGTCCGCCCCGTCGGCGACGGCCAGGTGGAACGGATTGAACCGCGTCGCATCGGCCGCGCGGCAGGCGTCGCGCGCGGCGGCGGCAGAGGGCGCCGCGAGGGCGTCGCCCACGATCTCGCCACGCGAGCGGCGCGCGGGATCCGGGTACCACGGGAGCGGCGCGTGGTAGTTCGTGAGCCCGGCGAAGAGACCGCGCGCCGAGACGCCCAATCCAGGTCCCGCCCGCGAGCACGTCGCGCGGCGCGGCGATCCGCGCCCCGTCGCGGCCCTCGCGCAGCGCCCAGCCCTCGGACGGGCGCCCGAGCCGCTCGTCGCGGTTCGCCGCGACGAGGACGGGCCAGCGGCGGTCGACGCGCCAGGCGAGGGCGAGGGTGCACACGAGGAGCGTTGTAGCGCGAAGGGAGCCGGGTTGCCTGCGGTTCAGTGGCCGTGGACGTGGACGTGGACGTGGACGTGGACGTGGACCTGGACCTCGACCTCGACCTGAACTTCGACCTGGATCGCTGCGTCGAAGTCGAAGTCGAAGTCGAAGTCGAAGACCACGACCACGACCACGACCACGTCCACGTCGCACGAAACGAAAGCGGGCCCGACCGTCGCCGATCGGGCCCGCGAGCTGCCGACGCCGGAGCGCCGCTACTTCACCTGCCTCGCCGTCTTCACGCGCTCGAGCAGGATCTCGCGCTGCAGGGCGATCGGACGCGGGAGGGTGGGCCCGAGCTTCTCGAACCACTCCTTCTGCGACTCGAGCTCCTCCTGCCACTCCGCGAGATCCACCTTCATCGCGGCGCGGACCGACTCCTCCTTCACGTCGAGACCCGCGAAGTTCAGGTCCGACGTCCGCGGGACGTAGCCGACGATCGTCTCCTGCGCGCCGACGCGGCCGTGCGACCGGTCGAGGATCCACTTGAGCGCGCGCATGTTCTCGCCGTAGCCCGGCCAGAGGAACTTCCCCTCCGCGCTCTTCCGGAACCAGTTCACCATGAAGATCTTGGGCGGGTTCGGGATCCGGCTCTGCATGTCGAGCCAGTGCTGGAAGTAGCTGCCCGCGTCGTAGCCGATGAACGGCAGCATCGCCATCGGATCGCGGCGCACGCCCTCCTTCAGCCCCTGCGCGGCGGCGGTGGTCTCCGACCCCATCGTCGAGGCGAGGTACACGCCGTGCATCCAGTTGAAGGACTGGAGCACGAGCGGCATGGTCGTCGAGCGGCGGCCGCCGAAGATGAGCGCCGAGATCGGCACGCCCTTCGGATCGTGCGCGAACCGCGACAGCGCCGGGTTGTTCGCCATCGGCGCGGTGAAGCGGCTGTTCGGGTGCGCCGCCTTCTCGGTCGAGCCCTTCTTCCAGGGCGCGCCCTTCCAGTCGATCATCTCGGCGTAGGGCTCGTTGTCCTTGCCCTCCCACCAGACGTCCCCGTCCGCGGTGCGCGCGACGTTCGTGAAGATCGTGTCCTTCTCGATCGACTTCATCGCGTTCGGGTTCGTCTTGTAGTTCGTGCCCGGCACGACGCCGAAGTAGCCGGCCTCGGGGTTCACCGCCCAGAGCTGGCCGCCGTCGCCGACGCGCATCCAGGCGATGTCGTCGCCGACCGTCCGGATCGACCACCCGTCGAACGTCTTGGGCGGGATCAGCATCGCGAAGTTGGTCTTGCCGCAGGCCGACGGGAACGCCGCCGCCACGTAGGAGACCTCGCCCTCGGGGCTCTCCGCCTCGAGGATGAGCATGTGCTCGGCGAGCCAGCCCTCGTCCTTCGCGAGGTAGCTCGCGATGCGCAGCGCGAGGCACTTCTTGCCGAGGAGCGCGTTGCCGCCGTAGCCCGAGCCCACGGACCAGATCGTGTTGTCCTGCGGGAAGTGGCAGATGAAGCGCCGCTCCGGGTTGCAGGTCCGCGACCGAGTGCATGCCGCGGTTGAACTCGTCCGAGTCGCCGAGGCGATCGAGCGCGACCTTCCCCATCCGCGTCATGATCCCCATGTTGAGCGCGACGTAGACGGAGTCGGTGATCTCGATGCCGACCTTCGAGAACGGCGAGTCCGCGGGACCCATGATGTAGGGCACCACGTACATCGTCCGGCCCTTCATCGCGCCGTCGTAGATCGCGCCGAGCTTCCGGTACGCGTCCTTGGGATCCATCCAGTTGTTGGTCGGACCCGCCTCCGCCTTCGTCGGGGTGCAGATGAAGGTGAGGTGCTCGACCCGGGCGACGTCACTCGGGCTCGAGTGATGGTAGTAGCAGCCCGGCCACTTCTTCTGGTCGAGCGGGATCAGCACCTTCTGCGCGACCGCCTGCTCGGTGAGGCTCTTCTTCTCGGTCTCGCTGCCGTCGCACCAGTGGATGCGGTCCGGCTTCGCGAGCTTCGCCATCTCTTCGACCCAGCCGTTGAGATGGGGGTTCTTGGTGGGTCCGTCGTTGGTGGACATCGGGAGCTTTCCTTTTTTGATCCTTCAGGAAAACGACAGTGCCGTCGGGGTCCTATGGGCGGCGGGGGCTCACAACCTAGCGCACGACCGGCCGCTGCGTCGATACCCGAGATCGCCGCGATGGAACGTAAGGTGGGCTCCCCGAAAACGCTGCACGACGTACGTTTTTAGCCGATGCCCGGGCGCGAACACGGGGCGGTGCTCGTCCCGACGGGCGCGCGGTTCTCGGTGTGGGCACCGGCGGCGCAGCACGTCGCGGTGCGGGCCGCCGGGCGCGACCATCCCCTCGCCTCGAGGGGGCGCGGCTGGTTCGACGGCGAGGTGAAGGGGCTGTCCGAAGGCGCGGAGTACGCCTTCGTGCTCGACGGCGGCCGGGTCCGCCCCGACCCCGCCTCGCGGCGGCAGCCCCAGGGCGTGCACGGACCATCGGCGCTCTTCGACCCCGGCAGGCACGCGTGGACCGACGCGGGCTGGCGCGGGCTCCCGCTCGAGGCGCTCGCGTTCTACGAGCTCCACGTGGGGACCTTCACGGAGGAGGGAACGCTCGACGCGGCCGCCGCCCGGCTCGCGGACCTCGCGGAGCTCGGCGTCACGTGCGTCGAGCTCATGCCGGTGCAGCCGTTCGCGGGCGAGCGCAACTGGGGGTACGACGGGGTCTCCCTCCGCGCGGTCCACGAGGGCTACGGCGGGCCGGCGGCCCTGCAGCGCTTCGTCGATCGCGCCCACGCGCTCGGCCTCGCCGTCTGCCTCGACGTCGTGTTCAACCACCTCGGGCCCGAGGGGAACTACCTGCCCGAGTTCGGCCCGTACCTCACCCACCGCCACCGCTCGCTGTGGGGGGACGGGCTCGACTACGACGGGCGGAGGGCGGCACCGGTCCGGCGGCTCATGGTGGGCGCGGCGGTGCAGTGGGTCCGTGACTTCCACGTCGACGCGCTCCGGCTCGACGCGACGCACGCGATCGAGGACGCGAGCGGGCGGCACCTCGTCGCCGAGATCTCCGACGAGGTGCGCGAGGTCGCGCGCGCCGCGGACCGCCTCGTGCACGTCGTCGCGGAGAACGACCGGAACGACCGGCGCGTCCTCGATCCGCCGCCCGTGGGCTGGGGGTGCTCCGCCGTCTGGGCGGACGACCTCCACCACGCCCTCCACGCGCTCCTCACCGGCGAGCACGAGAGCTTCCTCGCGGACTACGGCGGGGTGGGGCCGGTCCGGCGCGCGCTCGCGGAGGGGTTCTCGTACCAGGGAGAGGTGTCGCCGTTCCGCGGGCGGCCGCACGGCACGCCTCCGCGCGGGCTCGCGCCTGCGCGATTCGTGACGTGCCTGCAGAACCACGACCAGGTCGGGAACCGTCCGCGCGGGGAGCGGCTCGCCGTGCTCGTGCCGTGGGAGGCGCTCTACCCCGCGTCGGCGCTCGTCCTCCTCGGCTCGGGGACGCCCGCTCCTCTTCATGGGCGAGGAGTACGGCGAGACCCGCCCGTTCCTGTACTTCACGAGCCACGGCGATCCGGAGCTCGCCCGCGCGGTGTCGGAGGGGCGCCGCAAGGAGTTCATCGCGAAGGGCGCGGACGACGTGCCCGACCCGCAGGACCCGGCGACGTTCGCGCGGTCCAAGCTCTCGCACCGCCGCGACGGCCGCCACGCCGAGCTGCGCGACCACTACCGGCGGCTGCTCGCGCTTCGCCGCAAGCACCTCACGACGATCGCGGCCCGCTTCCCTGCCGTGGAGGTGGACGGGACCGCGTTCACGCTCCGGAGGGAGGAGCTCGTCGTCCGGGCGAACCTCGGCCCCGAGCCCGCCGGCGGCCTCGGCCCGTGGGGGCTCGCGATCGAGGAGGCGCCGCGCGAGCGGGCCGAGCCGGTCGATCCCCCGCACACGCTCACCACCGGTGACGGGAGCGGACTCGCGCCCTAGGCGCGCCCCGTGCCCCGGGGACGCCCGCCCGCGGTCGCGATGGGGTGCTCGGCGGCGCTCCGCTGGGAGCGCGGAGTCACTTCCGGTTGAGCTTCTCGCGCAGCAAGTCGCCCAGCGTCCCGAACCCCTTGCCGCCGGACTTCGGCGCGGCCGCCTTCATGTACTCGGCCGCTTCCTTGCGCTCCGCCGCGTCCTCCGCCCCGGTCTTCGAGAGGCGGATGCGGTGCTGCTCGTCGATCGCGACGACGAGCGCCTGGAACGCCTCGCCGACCTTGAACGCCCTGCGCAGGTCGGCGCCGCGCGGGGTCCCGGACTCGCTCGCCGGCACGAGGCCGCGGCCGCCGACGAACCGCACGAACAGGCCGAACGACTCGATCTTGTCCACCGTCGCCTCGACGACGTCGCCCGGCTTCGGGGGCGGCGGCGGGGCCGCACGCGCAGGCCCCGGGGGCGCCCCCTTCGGCTCCGGCTTCGGGGTGAGCGCCCGGACCGAGAGGCCGATCCGCTCGCCCTTCTTCGCGTCCTGCTCGATCTTGAGCACCTGGACCTGCACCTGATCGCCCGACTTGAGCAGATCCTGCGGCTTCGACACGCGGTCCCAGGAAAGCTCGGAGACGTGGACGAGCCCCTCGACGCCGCCGAGGTCCACGAACGCGCCGTAGTCCTGGACGCTCGTCACGATGCCCGTCGAGCACCGCGCCTGGCGCGAGCTTCTCGCGCGTCGCCTTCGCCTTCTCCGCCCGC
Source organism: uncultured delta proteobacterium (assembly GCA_963736795.1). Classification (GTDB taxonomy): domain Bacteria; phylum Myxococcota; class Myxococcia; order Myxococcales; family Anaeromyxobacteraceae; genus Anaeromyxobacter. Next base: position 241,575 of record CAVTRF010000017.1, read on the forward strand.
TCCTCCTCGAGGAGCGCTCGGCGGGACAGGACGACGTCTCGTGCGTCGGCTCGCTGCACCCGGAACTGCAGCTTCTGGCCGACGAAGCTCGCCGGGTCGCCGACGAACCGGACGTCGATCTGCGACACCGGGCAGAAGGCCCGGACGCCGTGGACCTCGACCTCGAGCCCGCCCTTGTTGACGCCCTTCACGACGCCCTCGACCGGCAGCGACGTCTGGGCGGCCTCGACGAGCGCATCGCGCGCGTGATCGCGGGTCGTGCGCCCGAGCCCCTTCGAGATGACGACGCCGCGGTCGCCGGCGTGGACCACGACGCCGTCCACGATGTCGCCCTCGCGGGCGGCGACGTTTCCGTCCGCGTCCATCAGCTCGGCGACCTCGATCATCGCCTCGGCGACGCCGGACCCGAGCTCGAGGAACGCGGCGTCGTGGCCGAGCTGGATGATCTTGCCCGCGACCTTGTCGCCCACCTTGAAGCGGCGCCGCGGGGCTCCCGAGGAGGCGGCGAGCATGTCGGCGAACGAGCCCTCGTCGGGAGCGGTCGCCTCGGGGACGGGAGGGGGCTCACCGGCGGCAGGGCGCGGCTCGGCGGGTGCGCCGCCGCGCTCGTCCCGGTCGCGCGGGGGTCGATCGCGCCGGCCGCCACCCGCGCCGCGGTCGCGGTCGTGCGGGCGATCGCCGCGGGGCGGACCGCCACGGGGCGGCCCGCGCTGCGGCGCGGGCGCGGGGCGAGGCGGCGCCGCCGCGGCGCCGGACTTCTCGTCGGCCAGCCGCTGCCAGAGCGGCCGCGGGATCGTTCGTCGCGGGCGTCGCCGGGTCGGGCGCGAGCACCTCGACCACGGGGGCCTCGATGCGCACGCCAGGGGGCGGGGGCTTCACGTGTCCCTTGCGCACGACGACCGGACCCTGAGAGCCGGACTTCTTCTCGTCGGACATGCGGGCGTGTCATAGCACGGCGGGGGGTTCTCGCGTATGAGTGCCGCAATGGCCGACCGGCGCGTCGTCGTCTTCCTGTCCCACGCCGATGCGGGCGCGCTCCGCCTCGCCGGGTCGGCAGCGCTGGCGGCCGCCGCGGCGGGCGACCGCGTGGACGTCTACCTGTTCGGTCCTGCCGTTCCGGCGCTCGTCGAGGCGCACGACGGCGAGCCGGACGAGCCCGGTGCGCTCTTGCACCAGGCGCGCGAGGCGGGGACCTGCCGGCTCATCGCCTGCAGCGCAAGCGTGGTCGAGGAGAAGGTCTCGCTCGATGCCGCCGAGCGGGCGCTCGACGGCGTCGTCGGCTGGCCGACGATCCTCGAGTGGTCTCGCGGGGTAGCAGACCGGTTCTCCTTCTAGCGAACGCGCGTCAGGCCCGCGCCCGCGCGGACCCTTCTGCGGCAAGAGCGGGTGGGACTTCTCCACTACGTCCGGGCGTTCACTCGACGCCTTCCCTGCATCGGAGCCCCTTCCATGGTCAGCCTCTCGATCGATCCCCCTCCTTCGTCGCGCCGAGAGGGCCCGCCGCGCCGCGGCCTGCTCGGCCTCCTCGTCGTCGGCGCCGTGCTCGCCGCCCTCGCAGCCGGGTTCTGGCTCGGGCGCAGGACGGCACCCGGCCGGCGCGCTTCCGGTCGCGATCGCGACGCCTCCTCCGATCGCGCCCCCGAGCGGGACCGCTGCCCCGACCGCGGCGACGCGATCCCGACGGCCCCGATCCCGCCCGGGACCGCGACGGCGCTCCCGAATCCGGGTCCGATCGCCGCGGGCACCCCGAACGCGACCGGCATCGCGGGGGCGCGGCTCCTCGTCGTCACGCTGAACGGGGCGCTCGAGGAGTCGATCGCGAACGCGCTCGGGCGCGAGGACCGCGACCGGGCCGAGCAGCTCACGGCGGTGGTCAATCGGCTCCTCGTCTGGGATCTGCTGGTCGCACGGGACGGCCGGCGCGGCGACCGGCTCCAGCTCCTCTGGGCCCCGGCGCTCCGCGGCGGCGCCCGGGGTGCCGGCAGCGGGCGAGCCGGTGGTGCTCGCGCTCCGCTACGCCTCCGCGAAGCTCGGGACCGTGCTCGCGTCGTACCGGTACCAGCCGAAGGGCGCGCGCTGGCCTCGGTACTTCCGCCACGACGGCGGCGAGCTCGAGGCGCGGCTCCTCGAGTCGCCGGTGGCGGAATACGAGCAGATCACGTCGCTCCTGCGCGACGGCCGCCGCCACAAGGGCGTGGACTTCAAGGCGCCGGTCGGGACACCCGTAGCGTCCCCGTTCGACGGCGTCATCGAGCGGCGCAACTGGAACTGGAGCGGGAACGGGAACTGCCTCGACATCCGCGACTCGGCGAGCGGGCGGCACGCCATCTTCCTCCACCTCGACGTCGTGCCGAAGGAGATGGCGGTCGGCCGCAGGGTGAAGAAGGGCGAGGTGATCGCCGCGTCGGGCAACAGCGGACACTCGTTCGCGCCGCACCTGCACTATCAGCTGGAGGATGCATCCGGTCGCGTGCTCGATCCGTTCGAGACGCTCCGGACCGAGCGACGCGCCCTCGCCGCCGACGAGAAGGCCGCATTCGAGGCGGCGCGCGTCAACCTCGACGCAGCGCTCGGCGGGTAGCGCGGTCCGTGACTGCCCTCGCCCCCGCGAAGCGGGGGAGAGGGTCAGCCGTTCCGGTGTCTTCCCTCGCCCCCGCGAAGCGGGGGAGAGGGTCAGGGATCGGGGGCTTGCGAGCCGCTGCCGCCGGCGCGGGACTCCGCGGCGCCACGCATCGACGAGCCGCTGCCGCCGGCGCGGGACTCCGCGGCGCCGCGCATCGACGAGCCGCTGCCGCCGGCGCGGGACTCCGCGGCGCCACGCATCGACGAGCCGCTGCCGCCGGCGCGGGACCCCACGTCGCCGCAGACGCTCCGGCGCCAGTGCTGGGTGGTCGCGCGCGACGAGAGCTGCCACGGCGCCGCTCCGGAACTCGCGCGCGCAGAGCGCTTCGCGCCTGCGCGCGCTCGGACATCCTCGCGGCGCAACGCGGCTGCATGAGCCGCGCACGCACGAGCGCTGAGGATCGGGCGCCTCCGCAATGCGGCGCCGCGGCGCCCCGGCCGGCTCCGCTGCGTTTCCGGCTGGCTCCGCTGTTCCGGGTCGGCTCCGCTGTTCCCGGCCGCCGGCTGTCCGGCCGCTGCGCTGTTCCGCGGGTGGGCTCCGCTGTTCCCGGTCGGCTTCGCCGTCTTCGGTCGGTGCCGCTCCGGTGACAAAAAAAGGGCCGCTCCTCTCGGAGCGGCCCTCGAATCGATCAGGCTGTGAAGGCGACTACTTGTCGAGCTTCCGGCCGCCCTCGGCCGCCCACTTCTCGAGCATCTCCGTGGTGACCGACTTCGGGCGCTCGATCGCGTAGCCGAGGCCGCGGTCCCACACGAGGTTCGCGAGCACGCCCAGCGCGCGGCCGACGCCGAAGAGGACCGTGTAGAAGTCCCACTCGCGGACGCCGTAGTACCACTGGATCACGCCCGAGTGCGCGTCGACGTTCGGCCACGGGTTCTTCGTCTTCCCGTGCTCCGTGAGGACGCCCGGCGCCACCTCGTAGATCATGTTCACGAGCTGGAAGAGCGGGTCGTTCGGGAGGTGCTTCTTCGCGAACTCGTTCTGCGCCGCGTAGCGCGGGTCGGTCTTGCGGAGCACGGCGTGGCCGTAGCCCGGGATGACCTGGCCGGAGTTCAGGGTGTCCCAGAGGAACTGCTTGAGCTGCTCCTTCGAGGGCACCTGGTTGTTCAGCTTCTTCATCGTCTGCTGGATCCAGCCGAGCACTTCCTGGTTCGCGAGGCCGTGGAGCGGGCCCGCGAGGCCGTTGATGCCCGCGGAGTACGCGTAGTACGCGTCCGACAGGGCCGACGCGACGAGGTGCGCCGTGTGCGCCGAGACGTTCCCCGACTCGTGATCCGAGTGGAGGATGAAGTACATGCGGGCGACGTCGTCGTACGGCTTCACCTGCCCGATCATCTGGGCGAAGTTGCCGCCCAGGTCGAGCTTCGGGTCGGACGGGATGTGCGTGTCGCCCTTGTACTTCATCCGGTAGATGTAGGCCGCCATGATGGGGAGGCGCGCCATGAGCGTCATGGCGTCCTCGTACATCGGATCCCACATGTCGGTCTTCTTGAGGTTGCCCTCGCCGTACCGCTTGGCGAAGACCGACTCGCGCTGCATGGACACGATGCCGGCCGAGAACATCGCCATCGGGTGCGAGTCGCGCGGCATCGCGCGGAGCACGTCGATCACGTAGTGCGGCAGCGGCTCACGCTTCTTGAACTCGGCCTGGACCTCCGCAGCCTGCTCCTTCGTGGGGATCTCGCCCGTGAGCAGGAAGTAGAAGAACGACTCGACGGTCGGCATCTCGCAACCGGCGACGTTGTGAGCCTTGAGGGCCTCGAACGTCTCCGGGATCGTCTTGCCGCGGAACCGGATCCCTTCCTGGGGGTCGAGATAGGAGATGTCGGTGACGAGGGAGCGGATGTCGCGCGCGCCGCCAATGCACTGACCGATCGTGACCTTGTCGATCACGATGTCGGCGAGCTCCTTGTTGAGCTTCGTCGTGCGCGGGCGGAACGCCTCGATCTTCTCCTTCAGCTTCTTCTTCAGCATCTCAGCCATGGGACACTCCTCAGCCTGCAGAAAGGTTGAGTTGCGATGCGGTAGATACGGTGAGCGCGGTGAACCGAGGGCACGAATCCTACTCGCGGCACCCACCCCTGAGCAAACGAGATCGCTGCCGTAAGTTATGGAGCCCACGGGTCTATTTACGCTGACCCGGCTGCCGATGGCCGCCGCAATCAAGCGGACGAACAAGCGCAGGGACCGGCCGTATGGGCGACTTTTGCGCGGGGGGCGCGGCAGCGCAGGGCATGCCTGCCACACCTCTACGTGTCTATGCGCTCCCACTGCGACTGATGGCCGCACGGTGTCGCGCAATCAGTTTGCGCGCCCGGGAACGCGCGGGACCCGATGCGGACGGGGTCGACCGCGATCAGGGGTCCGGTCGCATCATGGGCCGAGAGGGCTCGACCTTCGCGGCGAATCACCGGCGGGCGCGAACCGGCGCGCGACGACCGACAGCTCCGGGGGGTGGGTCGGCGCCTACGAGCTCAGCGGCGGAGGCCGGCGGAGAGCGCGGCCGCGACCTCGGTCGCGACCGAGGAGGCGAGGCGCCGGGCGGGCGGCGTCGCCACGACCGGGGCGGCGGCAGGCTCCGCGGTCGCCGCCAGGGGGGCCGCCGCGACGATGGGCTCCACGGTTTCTGCAGACCCCTTGTGCCGCGGCTTGTCCGCGCCCGCCGCCGAGCGGCAGGGGCGGCACCACGGCTGGTTGCGGATCGCCCCATCGGCCATCTTGCGCAGCCCGAACTGCGAGAGCGGCCGCATCTGGTGGCATTTCAGGCACATGAGGGTGATGAACACCTCGTTGCCGTCCGCGTCGAAGATGGACGAGCGGCGCCGCTTGGGCTTCGCCGCGGCGACCGACCCCCGCCGACGCGCGGGCTCGGATCTTTCGATCTCACGATTCACGATCGCGGGGGCGACCATCACCTTCACGGCCATTTCTCAGGACCTCCAGACGGACAGGTCGGCGCCACCCGAGGGCGGCGAGGGGACGCTAGCGGGGGGGTCTGACACCGCTCGGTGGCGCGTCCGCGTGGTGTTCGTCTTGGTCTTGGTCCCTGGTCCTGGTTCTCTGGCTCGGACCAAGTCCAAGTCCAAGTCGGCACCAGTCAAGACCAGGACCTAGATCCGGCCCTGCATGGACACGAACACCTGCAGCACCCCGGTGAACGCGACGATCGCCGCCGCCGAGACCGCCGGCTTCGACGCCGCGCGCAGCCACGCGAACAGCCCGGGCACGGCGAGCGCGAGGCCGAGGACGAGCCCGAGCGGGACACCGGCGACGTGGAGTCTGAGGAACCCGAGCGCCATCGCGACCTCGAGGCCGCTCGCCAGCAGGGCGACGACCGCGAGGGAGCGCGCGACCGCGGCGAAGAAGAGGATCGCGGAGGCGGCGAGGGCCGAGACGGCGAGTGCGACGTGGAGGGTCATGCCCCGCTTCGTACGACGCCGCGGGGGACGATCGGCAAGGTGCCGCGCGCGGGCCCCGCCCGATCGCCTCCGAGCGCGCTTGACGTCGCGGCCCGCCCCGCGTTCGGATCAGCCGGGGGAGGGCAGTCTCGATGGGTGAACGCGGCGTGGAGGCAGGTGACGGAGCCGTCGGCGACGGGGCGGAGCTCCGCGGAGTGGCGGAGGCCGCGCTCCGGTCGTCCGAGACCGCCATCGTGATCGCCGACGAGTCGATCCGGCTCGTCTGGGTGAACGCGGCGTTCCTGCGGCTGTGGGGGTACGCGCGCGCTGCGGACGTGCTCGGGCGGCACGGGACCGAGTTCTGGTCGGACGCGGACCAGGCCGACGGCGCCGCCGCGGCGATCCTCCGCGACGGCCGCTGGCAAGGGGAGCTCGTCGCGAGGCGCGCCGACGGGGGCGAGGCGGCCGTGCGTGCCTCCGCGAACGCCTTCACGGATCGGAACACCGGCGCCGTCCGGATCGTCGGGACCTTCGACGACGTCACCGAGCTGCGGGCCGCGCAGGAGCACCTCGTCCGCGCGCAGCGCATCGCGCAGCTCGGGTACTGGTCGCTCCAGCTCTCGACCGGCGAGGTCGCCTGCTCGGACGAGGCGCACCGGATCCTCGGGCTGGGGGTCGGCGAGCTCCCTGGCACGCTCGACGGGCTCCTCGCGCGCCGCGCACCCGGACGACCTCGCCGCGGTGCGGCGCGCGGTCGAGCGGCTCCGCGCTACGGGCCACGCCGCGAGCCTCGAGTTCCGGGTGCCGCTGCCCGCGGGGGGAGAGCGGGTGGTCCACATCGAGGCCGCGCTCGTGCGCGACCGGTCGGGCGCACCCCTCGAGCTCCGCGGCATCGTCCAGGACGTGACCGTCCGCGTCCGCCTCGAGGAGCAGCTCCGGCAGTCGCAGAAGATGGAGGCGGTCGGCTCGCTCGCGGGCGGGATCGCGCACGACTTCAACAACCTCCTCACCGTCATCCTGAGCCTGGGGTGCGTCGCCGCCGACGGGCTCCCGCCCGAGTCCCCGGTGCGCGCCGATCTCGACGAGATCGTCGAGACCGCCCGGCGCGCGGAGGGGCTCACCCGGCAGATCCTCGCGTTCGCGCGGCGGCAGGTGTCCGAGCCGGTGCAGCTCGACCTCAACGCGGCGGTGGCGGGGGCGACGAAGCTCGTCGAGCGGCTCATCGGCGCGCACATCGCGGTGCGGCTCTCGCTCGCGCCGGGGCTCGCCCAGGTGCACGCGGATCCGCGGCAGCTCGAGCAGGTCCTCATGAACCTCGCGGTGAACGCGCGCGACGCGATGCCGACCGGGGGCACGCTCGCCATCTCCACGTTCGCGCTGCCGCCGCTCGCGCGCGGAGCGTCCGGGCGGATCGAGCTCGTCGTGCGCGACAGCGGCACCGGGATGGACGCCGAGACGCGGGCGCGCGCCTTCGACCCGTTCTTCACGACCAAGGGGCCCGGGTGCGGCACCGGCCTCGGGCTCGCGGTCGTCCACAACATCGTGCAGCAGTGCGGCGGGACGGTCACGATCGAGTCCTCGCCCGGGTGCGGGACCGCGGTGCGCATCGTCTTCCCCGCGCGCGGCGGCGCGACGCGGCCGGCCGGCGGACGCGCCGAGCTCGGCGGCCCGGTCGCCGGCGCGGGACGGACGGTCCTGCTCGTCGAGGACGAGGAGCCGGTGCGGCGCGTCGCGACCCGCTGCCTCGAGCGGGCGGGCTACCGCGTCCTCGCGGTCGCCGACGGCGAGGACGCCCTGCGGCTCGCCGCCACGGCCGGCCCGCTCGATCTGCTCCTCACCGACATCATGATGCCGGGGATGAGCGGGCCGCGCGTGGCGGACGCGCTGCGGGCCGCCCGGCCGAAGCTGCCGGTGCTGTTCATGAGCGGCTTCTCGCGGGACCTGCCGGAGTCGCTCGCCCCGCCACCCGGGAGCCTCCTCCAGAAGCCGTTCACCCCCGAGGTGCTCGTCGCGCGCGTCGCGGAGGCGATCGCCGGCCCGGCGCCCGGGATCGTCCCCCCGGCGAGCTGAGGGTCAGCCGGCGCGGGCGAGGAGCTGCCGGAGCACGTACTGCATGATCCCGCCGTGCCGGTGGTACTCGGCCTCGATGGGCGTCTCGATCCGGACCGTGACCGGGATCTCGTCCTTGCGCCCGTCGCGGCGGCGGACGAGGAAGCGCGCGGGCTGCCGCGGCGAGAGCTTCCCCGCGACGCCGAGCAGGTCGAACGTCTCCGTCCCGTCGAGCCCGAGCGTCTGCGCCGAGACGCCCTCCGGGAGCTGGCAGGGGAGGACGCCCATCCCGACGAGGTTCGAGCGGTGGATCCGCTCGAACGAGCGGGCCACCACGAACCGGACGCCGAGGAGCGCGGGCCCCTTCGCGGCCCAGTCGCGCGAGGAGCCCGTGCCGTACTCCTGGCCGGCGACGACGCAGAGCGGGATGCCGTCGCGCGCGTACTCGGCCGCGGCGTCGTGGATCGCCATGCGGCGCCCGGTCGGCTGGTGGACGGTGACGCCGCCCTCGACGCCCGGCACCATGAGGTTCTTGATCCTGACGTTCGCGAACGTCCCGCGCACCATCACGTGGTGGTTCCCGCGCCGCGAGCCGTAGGAGTTGAAGTCCTTGACCGCGATGCCGAGCGACTGGAGGTACTCGCCCGCGGGTGAGCTCGGCTTGATGGAGCCCGCCGGGCTGATGTGGTCGGTCGTGACCGAGTCGCCGAAGATCGCGAGCGCGCGCGCGCCGGTCGTCTCCCCCGGCGTGCCGGGGGTCGTGGAGAAGGGGGTGAAGTAGGGCGGCTCCTGGATGTAGGTCGAGCCCGGGTCCCACTCGTAGAGCTTCCCGCCTCGGACGGGCAGCGCGTTCCAGCGCGCGTTCTCGGTGAACCCTCCCCCGTAGTTCTTGCGGTACGCGGCGGGATCGGTCGCGGCGGCGCGCAGCGCGTCCACCTCGGCGAAGGTCGGCCAGACGTCGCGCAGGAACACCGGCTGACCGTCCTTGCCGGCGCCGAGCGGCTCGTGCTCGAGATCCACGTCCACGCGGCCGGCGATCGCGTACGCGACGACGAGCGGCGGGCTCATGAGGAAGTTCGCCTTCACGCTCCCGTGCACGCGCGCCTCGAAGTTCCGGTTGCCCGAGAGCACCGACGCCGCGACGACGTCGTGGTCGGTGAGGAGCTTCTCGACGCGGTCGTCGAGCGGGCCGGAGTTGCCGATGCAGGTGCAGCAGCCGTACCCCGTCGTCTGGAACCCGAGCGCGTCGAGGTCGCGCTGCAGCCCGGTGCGCTCGAGGTAGGTCGTGACGACGCGCGAGCCGGGCGAGAGCGAGGTCTTCACCATCGGCTTCACCGAGAGCCCTCGCGCGACCGCCTTGCGCGCGAGGAGCCCGGCGGCGAGCATCACGCTCGGGTTCGAGGTGTTGGTGCACGAGGTGATCGCGGCGATGACGACGTCGCCGTGGCCGAGCTCGACCGCCTCGTCCCGCGCGGGCAGGCGCGCCCCGCGCTGCCCGTCCCCGGTCGGGCGGTTGTTCACCATCTCGTACTCGGTGAGCGTCGAGGTGTTCTTGCGCCCGCCGTCGGGGACGGTGTCCGGGTCCTGCAGGCCGCCGCCGGGGGTGGGGGCGGTGCCGTTCGCGGGCAGGAAGCGCCAGCGCCGGGAGAGCTCCTCGGCCGGCTTGCCGTAGCCGGTCGCGTCCTTGCGGGCGAAGAGCTCGCGGAAGGTCTCCTTGAGCGCGGGGACGTCGATCCGGTCCTGCGGGCGCTTCGGGCCGGAGACCGACGGCCGGATCGCCGCGAGGTCGAGCTCCACCACGTCCGAGTAGTCCACCTCGCCTCTCCGCGGGATGCGGAGCAGCCCCTGCGCGCGGTGGTACGCGCGGAACGCGTCGACGAGCTCCGGCGGGCGCCCCGTCGCCTCGAGGTACCGGACCGACTGCTCGTCGGGAGGGAAGAACCCCATCGTCGCGCCGTACTCCGGCGCCATGTTGGAGAGGGTCGCCCGCTCCGGAACGGGCAGCGTCGCCGCGCCCTCCCCGAAGAACTCGACGAACTTCCCCACCACCTTCTGCTTGCGCAGGAGCTCGGTGACCCGCAGGACGAGGTCCGTCGCGGTGACCCCCTCGCGCAGCGCGCCCGACAGGTGGACGCCGACCACGTCGGGAGTGAGGAAGTAGGTCGGCTGGCCGAGCATCGCCGCCTCGGCCTCGATGCCGCCGACGCCCCAGGCGACGAGCCCGAGCCCGTTCACCATCGGCGTGTGCGAGTCGGTGCCGACGAGCGAGTCCGGGTACCAGATCCCGTCCTTCTCGAGGACGCCGCGGGCGAGGTACTCGAGGTTCACCTGGTGGACGATGCCCATGCCGGGCGGGACGATCCGGAGCCGGTCGAACGCCTGGGTGCCCCATTTCAAGAATTCGTAGCGGGCGAGGTTCCGGTCGAACTCGAGCTCCATGTTGAGGCGGAGCGCATCCGGGGACGCGAACGCGTCCACCTGGACCGAGTGGTCCACGACGAGGTCCACCGGGACGAGCGGCTGCACGAGGAGCGGGTCCTTCCCGAGCCGGGCCACGGCGGCGCGCATCGCCGCGAGATCGACGAGGAGCGGCACCCCGGTGAAGTCCTGCAGCAGCACGCGCGCGACCACGAACGGGATCTCCCGCGTGCGCTCGCCCCGCGGCTCCCACCGCGCGAGCGCGCGGACGTCCTCCTCCGTGACGCGGTGGCCGTCGAGGTTGCGCGCGAGCGACTCGAGCACGATCCGCAGGGAGACCGGCAGCCTCGCGATCGGGCCGAAGCCTTGCTGCTCGAGGGCCGGGAGGGACACGAGCCGCCCCGTCCGTCCTGCCGAGATGTCGAACGTCCTCGTCACGCCCAGCGGGTCCGCCATGATCGATCTCCCGAACCGAAGGTACTTACCGATGAGGCCCCCGGTGGCAAGCGACGAGACGGGGGCCGCGGTTACAGACGGGCAACGACACAGGAGCGCGCATGGCCGGCCCATCGAGCATCTACCGACCCCCCCTCGGGCTGCTGACCGACTTCTACGAGCTGACCATGGCCTACGCGGCGTGGAAGGAGGGGAGCGCGGCGCTCGAGGCGTCGTTCGTCCTCTCGTTTCGCCGGCACCCGTTCGACGGCGGGTTCACGGTGGCGGCGGGGCTCGAGGACGTGGTGGACCTCGTGGAGCGCTGGCGGTACGGCGAGGAGGATCTCGCCTTCCTCGCGGCGCAGCGCGGCGGCGACGGCGCGCCGCTCTTCGAGCCCGGCTTCCTCGACGCGCTCCGCGGCCTCGTGCTGGACGTCGACGTGGACGCGGTGGCCGAGGGCACCCTCGTCTTCCCGCACGAGCCGCTCGTGCGCGTGGCCGGCCCGGTCGTCCCCTGCATGCTGCTCGAGTCGGCCCTCCTCTCGATCGTGAACTTCCAGTCCCTCGTCGCGACGAAGGCCGCCCGCGTCTGCCTCGCCGCCCGCGGCGAGCCGGTGATCGAGTTCGGGATGCGCCGCGCCCAGGGGATCGACGGCGGGCTCTCCGCCGCGCGGGCCGCGTACGTCGGGGGCTGCGACGCGACCTCGAACACGCTCGCCGCCCGGCTCTTCGGCATCCCGGTGAAGGGGACGCACGCGCACAGCTGGGTGATGCTCCACGGGTCCGAGCGGGAGGCGTTCGACGCGTACGCGCGGGCGCTGCCCGCGAACTGCGTCTTCCTCGTGGACACCTACTCGACCCTCGACGGGGTCGCGAACGCGATCGAGACGGCTCGCTGGCTGCGGGCGCAGGGCAAGGAGCTCGTGGGGATCCGGCTCGACTCGGGCGACCTCGCCTGGCTCTCGCTGCAGGCCCGGCGGATGCTCGACGACGCCGGCTTCCCGCGGGCGGCGATCCTCGCGTCGAACGAGCTCGACGAGCAGGTGATCCAGAGCCTGAAGGACCAGGGCGCGAGCATCGCGGTGTGGGGGGTCGGGACCCGCCTCGTGACCGGCCATCCCGACGGCGCCCTCGGCGGCGTCTACAAGCTCGCGGCGGTGCGCGACCGCCGCGACGCTCCCTGGCAGCCGCGGCTCAAGCTGTCGGAGCAGATCGACAAGACGACGATCCCCGGCGTCCTGCAGGTGCGCCGGTACTCGCACGGCGCGGAGTGCTTCGCCGACGCGATCTGGGACGAGGGGCTCGGCATCCCGGCGCGCGTGCTCATCGTCGATCCCGCCGACCCGACCCGTCGGCGCGAGATCCCGGAGGTGGCGGCGGGAGAGGACCTGCTCGTCCCGGTCTTCCGGCGCGGCCGGCGCGTCTACGACCCGCCGCCCCTCGCCGCGGCGCGCGCCCGGACGAAGGATCAGCTCGCCCGCTTCCACGGAGGGGTGAAGCGGTTCCTGAACCCGCACCGCTACCCGGTCGGGCTCGAGAGCCGGCTGCACGACCTGCGGACGCGCCTCGTCCTCGAGGCGCGCGGCGCGAAGCCGGGGTAGGCTCGCCGCCCGTGCCCACCATCCGCCCCGCCTTCACCCCGTCCGACTGGGAGGTCGCCCGCGCGCTCTTTCGCGAGTACGAGCGCGAGCTCGACGCGCCCTGCTGCTTCGAGGGGCTCGAGGCGGAGCTCGCCGAGCTCGACCGGCGCTACTGCGTTCCCCGCGGCCGGCTCCTGCTCGCCCGCGGCGACGCAGGAGAGCCGGTCGGCTGCGCCGCCTTCTGCTGGATCGAGGACGGGATCGTCGAGGGACGCCGCCTCTACCTGCGCCCGCCGGCCCGCGGGCACGGGCTCGGCGGCGCGCTCGTTCGCGCGATCCTGGACGAGGCCGTCGCAGCGGGTGCCCGCGCGTTCCGCATCGAGACCCTGGCCGGCAAGATGCCGGCCGCCGTCGAGACGTACCGCGCCATCGGCTTCCGCGAGATCGCTCCGTACGGGAAGTGCCCCGTGGCGGGCGCGCTCTACCTCGAGCTCGCGCTGCCGGCGGCGTGAGCAGTCGAGGTGCGATCCACGACCGAGGCGGAACCGAGGGGCTGGCTGCTGCGCGCCGAACGCGCCCTCGACGAATGCGACCCGGCCGGGGAGCGAGGGCTTTCCCGGCTGCGCAGCGATTCGCCACGGAAAGGATTTCAGCCTGTGGCGGTTCTCCTCGCCCGAGCGTCGGCGGCCCTCGGAAGCAGCGGGAAATGCAGGGGGCTACGCCCGGCACGATTGTTGGAGTTCCGGAGCGGCGAGGACGGGCGCACCGCCCGCTCCGGACCTGGAGGAAGCACCCATGAAGAAGCTCCTGACTGCGCTCGTCGCCTTCGCCTTCGTCGTCTCGGCGGCCCCCACCTTCGCGGCCGACCCCGACCACGCCACCACGGCGGCTGACACTGCGAAGCCGAAGGCCGCGACGAAGAAGCCCACGAAGAAGTCCGCGAAGAAGGCCGCCAAGACGGACAAGACCGAGAAGACCGAGACGGCTCCCGCCCCGGCGAAGTAATCGGCGGATCGTCGTCCGCGCGCGCCGGCCGCTCGAGGGCGGCCGGGCGCGCGTCGGTCGAGTGCACGACCGGCGCGATCGCGGCGCCGGCCCGGAGCTCGAGCTCGCGCTGCAGAGGCGGCGGTCAGCCCCCGGGCCCCGGCCCGAGCTCCCGCACCATGCGGAGCGCGTCCCAGCGCTCCCCGCTGCGCCGCGGGTAAGCGCCGCGGACGACGCCGCGCTCCTCGAACCCGTGCTTGCGGTAGAGGGCGACCGCGGCGGGGTTGTGGGGAAACACGTGCAGCACCACCCGCCGCGCGCCGCGCCTGCGCGCCCAGTCGAGACAGGCGAGGACGAGCGCGTCGCCCACGCCCTGGCGGCGGCGGTCCGCCCTGACGAGCATCCCGAGCTCGGGCTCGACCGAGCCCACCAGCGCGGCGAGCCCGACCGGCACGCCGCTCTCGTCCGCGACGAGGAGGAGCCCCTCGCCCGTCGCGACGAGATCGCGCCAGCGCGCCCGCACCTCCCCGCGATCGAGCGGCGCCTCGGTCGCGAGCCAGCGCCCCTCGGTCGCGACCGCCGTGAAGAGGTCGAGAGTGGCCTCGACGTCGGCGTCGGCGAGCGGGCGGACCAGCACGCCGGAAACGGTAGCACGGGGAGTCGCGACCCCGGGGCGCCGGGCGGGCACGCGCACCTACACCCGCCTTGCGTCCACGTGCACGAGGGGGATGGCGCGCGCCGGATTTCGGGTAGGGTGCCACGATGAGCACGCCGAACCCGTGGACCGTCGTCCCCGCGTCCGACTACGAGAAGCACATGGGCCCGGACGGGGTCGATCAGCTCGCCCCCCTCTCCGCCGTCTTCCAGGAGGTCTACCTCGCGGCGCAGCCCGACCGCGTGCTCCTGCTCGGCTGCGCGACCGGCAACGGCCTCGAGCACGTGAACCCCGCGGTCACGCAGAAGGTGACGGGCGTCGACGTGAACCTCCAGTATCTCGGCATCGCGCGCCAGCGGTTCATGCACCTCGGCGCGAAGCTCGAGCTCTACTGCTCCGAGGCGGAGAAGTTCCGGGCGGCGCCGGCGAGCTACGACCTCGTCCACGCGGCGCTCATCTTCGAGTACCTCCACCCGGAGGTGCTCGTCCGCCGGATTTCGGAGTGGGTCGCGCCGGGCGGCAGCTGCGCCGTGGTGCTGCAGCTCCCCGGCGGCCAGGGCGCGCCCGCCGCGCCGTCGAAGACCATGCAGATCATCGAGAAGGCGATGAAGCTCGTCCAGCCGGACGAGCTCACGCGCCTGTTCGAGCACTACGGGTTGCAGCGGAAGCGGACGAAGACCGTACCGCTCAAGCACGGCAAGAGCTTCTGGGCCGGCGTGTTCGGGCGGGCGGTGTAGCAATATCTTCCCGTCGCCCCCGCGAAGCGGGGGAGAGGGGCGGGGTCGACCATCGGCTTCGCCGCCCCCGCACGTGTGCGCCAGGTTCCCTCACCCGTGACCTTGTTCGCCCGCGCGCGGCCGCGCGCCGGGGAGGTCGATCCCGAGGAGGTCCAGGATCGCGTTCGCGAAGGTGAGCGGGTGCGGCGGGCACCCCGGCACGTAGACCGCGGGCACGTGCCGCTCGAGGAAGGACCGGTCGAGCGCCGCCGAGGCGGCGTAGGGTCCGCCGGAGATGGCGCAGGCGCCGAAGGCGATGACGAAGCGCGGCTCCGGCATCGCCGCCCAGGCGAGGTCGAGGGCCTCCTTCATGTTGCGGGTGAGGGGACCGCTCACCACCAGCCCGTCGGCGTGGCGTGGCGAGGCGACGAACTCGATCCCGTAGCGCCCGAGGTCGAAGTTGACGTTGCCGGTCGCGTTCAGCTCCAGCTCGCACCCGTTGCAGCCACCCGTGGAGACCGAGCGGAGCTTGAGGGAGCGCCCGAAGACGGCGCGCAGGGCCTCCGAGACGGCCACCGCCGGCGGCCCCGGCTCCGCCGCGCTCACCACCAGCCCCTCGCGCGTGCTCGCCGCGATCCGGTGCTCGGAGCCGAGGACGAGGGTCCCGGTGTCGCAGACCGGGGCGCACTCGCCGCAGAGCATGCAGCGGCCGAGGTCGACGCGGACGGGGTCGAGGACGATCGCCTCCGTCGGGCAGACGTCGAGGCACGACCGGCAGTCGGCGGCGCACGCCGCGGGTCCGACGACCGGCATCCCCCGGAAGCCCTTCGGCTGCGCGGCCCGGAGGTCCGGGACGTACTGGCGGCCCTGGGAGAGCCGCACCTGGATGGCCTTCAGCATGACATCACCCGCATCACAGATCGTTGCCGCAGTAGGAGAGGTCGAAGCTCTTGTTGCAGATCGGGAAGTCGGAGATGTCGTTCGCGCGGACCGCCAGGGCGAGGCCGTGCCAGTTGCGCAGCGACGGGTCCTGCACCTTGTAGGCGACGAGGCGCCCCCGTGCGTCGGTCTCCAGGGCGTGGACGACCTCGCCGCGCCAGCCCTCGCAGAGCCCCACCGCGAGCATGCCGGGGGCGAGGGGACCGACGGGCGAGGCGGGCGGGAGGGGCTCCCAGGCGTCGAGGGCCGCGCGGAGCCACGCGATCGAGACGCCGATCTCCCGCATGCGGACGAGGGCCCGGGCCCAGCAGTCGCCGCCGGGCTCGACCACCAGGGTCGCCGGGAGGCGGCGATAGGGGCCGGAGGGGAGGCGCGTGCGGAGGTCGACCGGCGACGCCGCTCGCCCGCGCCGCCGAGCCGACCATCCCGATCTCGGTGGCCTGCGCCGTCGTCACGACGCCGACCCCCTCGAGCCGGTGACGCACGCTCGCCGAGGCGAGGACGCGGTCGTCGATGATCGCGACGTCGCGCGCGAGGAGCTCGAGGTTCGCCCGGAGCTGGGCCATCGGCTCGCCGAGGTCGCAGCGCGACGCGCCGGGGCGCACCCAGCCGCGGCCGAAGCGGCTGCCGCAGACCAGCATGCTGGTGTTGATGACGGTGGTCCGGAGCCGGCCGTAGGTCGAGGCGCCCTGCAGGAAGGCGACGTCCTGGCGAGGCCGGAGAGGCCGGCGAGGTGCATCGCGATCCGCTCGAGCTCGAGGCCGACGCCCCGGGACAGCTCGACCTGCGCGGGCGCCTCGCGGCCGGCGAGCGCCTCCACCGCGCCGGCGTAGGCCCAGGCGTGGGCGACGCTCGTGTCGCCGGCGATGGTCTCGACGAGCGGCGCGAGCGGTGCGCGGATCGCGCGCGAGGAGGAGCGCCTCGACGCCGCGGTGCTGGTAGCCGAGGTGGATCTCCAGGTGGTGGACCGTCTCGCCCAGGCACATGAAGCGGAAGTGCCCGGGCTCGATGACGCCGGCGTGGATCGGGCCGACCGCGACCTCGTGGACCTCCTTCCCCTCGAGCTTGAAGAAGGGGTAGTCGTCCATCCGCAGCGTGGCGTGGCCCGCGAAGCGCACCGGCTTGAGCCACGGGTGATCGTGCGGCTTCACGCCGTGCTGCTCGTGGATCTCGCGCTCGAAGCCGTGGAGCGCGGGGTGATCGCGGGTCAGCGCGTGCTAGCCGTGGGCCCGGTCCACGTCGGTGCGGAGGACCTGGAGGCCGCCGTCGACCTCCAGCACCATCGTGAGGGCGAGGTCCGCCGGCGCCGCCACGCGGCTGGCCGTAGAAGGTCACCGGGCGCGCGCCCGCGGCGAGCGAGCTCGCCGACGGTGGCGAAGAACGCCCGCGGCGCGACCGGGAGGCTCGCCGGCCGGCGCGAGGAAGGTGCGCGGAGGTCATCGGCCCCCCAGCGAGGCGGCGACCTGCCGGAAGAGCGCGTTCACCGGCGCGGGCAGGTAGAGCCCCATCGCGACGAGGGCCGCCGAGGAAGACGAGCTTCGGGACGACCGCGGCGACGCTCTGGCTCGCCCAGTTCGACCTTCTTCTTCGGCTCGCCCCAGATCATCGGGAAGACCGAGCGGCCGGTGGCGACGAAGGTGACGGTGAGGATCACGCAGAAGCCGGCGAAGACGACGTAGTGCCCGGCGCTGATGAGGCCGCACAGGATGATGAGCTCGCCGAGGAAGCTGCCGAAGGGCGGGAAGCCCGAGCAGCGCGAAGGTGCCGACCATGAGGAAGAGGCCGCTGTAGGGCAGGTCCTTGATGAGGCCGGAGACCTGGCGCATGTCCTCGGTCCGGTAGTGCGCCTCGATCTTGCCGGCGGTGAGGAAGAGGATCGCCTTGATGAAGGCGTTGCTCACCACGTAGAGGAGCACGCCGTAGGCCGCGGTCCCGCCGATCCCGAGCCCGATCGCGATGACGCCGCCGTGGTTGATCGAGGCGTAGGCGATGAGCTTCACGTAGTTCCGGGTGGCGATGATGCTGAAGGAGCGAGACGGCCATCGAGGCGAGGCCCAGAGTCACGAGCAGTCGGGCCGACGAGGCGGCCGCTCGCCCGCGCCGAAGACCTGGAGCACGCGCAGCAGCCGCCACCAGCGCCACGTTGAACTGCACCGCGCCGAGCAGCGCGGTCACCGACGGGCGGCGCCTCGTCGTAGGTCTCCGGCAGCCAGGTGTACATCGGCGCGAGGCCGAGCTTGGTGCCGTAGCCGAGGAGGAGCAGCGACGAGGCCGATGCTGCGCCAGGGGTCCGCCGGCATCCGCGCCGCCGCGGCGAGGCCGTCGAGGAAGAAGGACGCCTCGTGGCCGCCGGCGCCCTCCATGCCGCGGGCGAGGCAGGCGAGGCCCAGCGAGGCTCAGGCGCGAGGCCGACCGACGAGAACAGGAAGTAGCGCCAGGAGGCCCGGACGCGGATCGCCGTCCCGCGGAACTGATCATCGGGACGGCCGCCAGGGTGGTGACCTCCACGCAGGATCCACGCCGCGAGGAGGTGGTTCGAGAGGATGGCGAGGTTCGCGGCGGCCATGAAGACCAGGGCGAAGGTCGCGAGCCGCTCGATGCCGTCGCGCAGCTCCGGGCGTGTCGCGGACGCGGGTCCAGAGGTAGGTCGGCGATGCCGACGAAGACGAGGTCGACGACGAGGAGGAAGAGGCGGGAGGTGGCGTCGGCGACGAAGTAGCCGCCGCCGAAGACCAGCACCTGGTCCGCCGGCGAGCCGACGGCGAAGGCGGTGGCGAGGGCCGCGTCCCCCGCCGCGACCACGAGGAGGACGTTCAGGATGAAGGGGCGCACCGGGCGCACGCCGGCGACCGAGGCGCCGGCGACCGGGAAGAGCAGGGCGAGGAGGTTGATCATCGCGCGCCCTCCACCGGCGCCGCGTCGCCGCCGTCCCCGGCCGCACCGAGCTTCCGGAGGAAGTGGCCGAGGGTCAGCACCGAGAGGAGCAGCACGACGGTGAGGCCGGCCTGGACGGGCAGGGCGGGCTCGTGCTCGCCGCCCAGCTCGAACAGGGCGATGGCGTACTCGATGCGCAGCACGCCGACGATCTGGCTGAAGGTCGTCACCTGGGTCCCGAGGACGAGGAGGCCGAGGAGCAGCGCCGCCGCGGCGACGCCCACGTGGATGGTGCGCTCGTCGGCGCCGGGCTGGAGGTGGCCGGCGAAGCGGAAGGCGAAGAGGACCGCGGCGCCCGCGAGCGTCCACGAGAGGAGGTTCGCCGGGATGACGTCGGTGCGCCGGCCGACCCCGAGCCCGTCCATGATGCGCCGGAAGTAGCGCGGGATGAACCAGGCGCGGAGCACGAGGAGGTCGACGAGGAGGAGGGCGCCGGTCCAGGTCCCCGCCCAGCCGTGGCGGCTGATCATCGCCGCCATGAGCAGGCCCTGGAGCGTGAGGCCGAGGAGGCTGATCCGCCAGGACGCGGTGAGGAGCGGCACCACGGTCACGACGAGGAACGCGATGAGCAGGTACGTCACCGGCCACCCCCCTGCCACCAGGCGGTGGTGAGGAGGGCGACGAAGGCAGAGGCCGCCCCGACGAGGACGAACTGGGGCACGATCTGGAGCTTGAGCCGCGCGACGAGCGACTCGACGAGCCCGACCGCCACCGCGACCGCGGCGGTGAGCGCGAGGTTGACCGCGGCCGCGGCGACGCCGCCGCCGCGGACCGGGTTCAGGAGGGTGGCGATCAGGGCGGCGCAGACGGTGAGCTTCATCGCCGCCGCGTACTGGACCGCCGCCAGGTCGGGGCCGGAGTGGTCGAGGATCATCACCTCGTGGATCATGGTGAGCTCGAGGTGGGTGGTCGGGTCGTCGACGGGCACGCGGGCGCACTCGACCTGCAGGACGACGACCAGGGTGACGAGCACCGCCAGGCTGATCACCGCCTGGGCCGGCGTGGAGAAGCCGAGCTGGAGCAGGTCGGCGAAGGTGGTCCGGCCGGTGGCGGCCGCCATGGTGCCGAGGGCGAGGAAGAGCGCCGGCTCGAGGAGGGCCGAGTAGGTCGCCTCGCGGGAGGCGCCCATGCCCTCGAAGGCGCTGCCGGTGTCGAGCGCGGCGAGCATGAGGGCGAACGCGCCCGAGCCCCCACAGGTAGGCGAAGAGGACGAAGTCGTAGGGGAAGGAGACCGGCGCCCGGCCGCCGAGGAGCGGAGCGAGGAGCCCGGAGACGAGGGTCGTGGCGAGGAGCACGAGCGGCCCGGCCGCGGAACACCAGCGTCGTCACGCTGCTGTAGACCGGCCGCTTGCGGAGGAGGCGGCGGAGGTCGGAGGCGGACTGGAGGATGCGCGGCCCCTTCCGTCCGGCCCAGAGCGCCTTCGTCCGGTTGACGAGGCCGACGATGGGGAAGGGGAGGAGGAGCAGCGCGGCGACGTGCGCCGCGGTGAGGAGGGCGGGGCTCACCGGATCACCCCCGAGCCGGAGACGACGAGGCCCACGATCGTGACGAGCACGACGAGCCCCGCGGCGAAGGAGAAGCGCGGGTCGACGGGGATGCGGCGGCCGACCCGCTTCACGAAGCCGTCGCCCTCGCCCATCACCTCGAACATGCGCTGCTCCACGGCGTCGACGCAGTGGGTGTCGAGGTGCGCGCCGCGCTCGGGGAAGGGCCCCTCGGGCAGCCGCTCGCGCCGGAGGTGGACGAGGACCGGCTCGAAGAGCCCGGCGAACTGCGACGAGAAGGAGGCGCCGGTGTACTGCATGCGCGGCGACGGCTTCGTGTAGCCGCAGCCCCAGGTGACGTGGGTCGGGGCGGGGGCGCCCGCGGCGGCGAGGCCGGTCCGCAGCAGGACCAGGCCGGCGAGGACCGCGACGAGCAGCAGGCCGATGCCGGCGACCGGCGCGAGGAGCGAGGCCGGCGCGAGGGCGCGGGCGTCGACGGCGCCCGGGAGGAGGTCGAGGAACAGGCGCGCCGGGCGCTCCACCACCGCGAGGCCGAGCCCCGGCACGACGCCGAGGGCGACCGCGCCGGCGGCGTGGACGAGCATCGGGATCCGCATCGCGCGCGGCACCTCGCCGTCGCAGTGGACGCCCGCGTCGCGCGGCGCGCCGAGGAAGGCCACGCCGAAGGCGCGGGTCATGGCGAGCGCCGAGACCCCGCCGACGAAGGCGAGGAGGGCGGCGCCGACGACGAGCAGGCTCCGCTCGATCCCGGGCGGCGCCGCCTCGCTGAGGAGCCCGGCGTAGACGAGGAGCTCGCTGACGAAGCCGTTGAGCGGCGGGAGCGCCGAGATGGCGAGGCCGCCGAGCAGGAAGAGCCCGGCCGTCCACGGCATCCGCTTCGCGAGCCCGCCCAGCCGCTCCAGGTCGACGGTGTGCGTCGCGCGGTAGATCGGCGCCCGCGGCGTAGAAGAGCAGGCACTTGAAGAGGGCGTGGTTGAGCAGGTGGAGGATCCCGCCGGCGAAGCCGAGGGCCACCAGCGCCGGCTGGTGCCAGGCGAGGCCGAGGTAGCCGAGGCCGAAGCCCATGCCGGCGATGCCGACGTTCTCGGTGGAGGAGTAGCCGAGGAGCCGCTTCAGGTCGCGCTGCGCCGTCGTGTAGAGGACGCCGAGGAGGACCGAGAGGGCGGAGAAGCCGATCACGTACCAGCCCATCCACGGCTCCGGCGCGACCGACGAGGAGCGTGAACCGGAGCAGGCCGAAGAGGCCGGCCTTGTGGATGACGCCGGACATGAGCGCCGAGACGTGGGCGGGCGCGGCGGAGTGGGCTCGCGGCAGCCAGGTGTGGAACGGGAAGAAGGCCGACTTGAGGCCGAAGGACGTGACGAGGAGGAGGAAGGTGACGTTGCGCAGCGGGCTCGGCCGGCTGAGGAACGCGCCGAAGGCCTGGAAGTCCATCGAGCCGGTCTGGCTGTACATCACCATGAACGCGGCGACCAGGAAGAACAGGCCGATGTGGGTCGAGACCAGGTAGTTGAAGCCGGCGAAGCGGATCTTCTGGTTCCGGTAGTCCCAGACGACGAGCGAGCCAGGCCGCGACCGCGGCGATCTCCCAGCCGAGGAGGAACACGAAGGCGTTCTCCACCGTGTAGATCATGATGAAGGAGAGCGACGTCACGTTGAGGAGCGCGAACTGCGACGCCGGCGTTGCGGGTGCGGAAGTACGGGCGCAGGTAGCCGATCGCGTAGACCGTGCCGAGCAGCGTCATCGGCAGCGACCAGGCGAGGAAGAACGCGCCGAGGCTGTCGAGGTGCACCGCGATCCGGTCGACGGGGAAGGACCAGGGGACGGACGCCTTCAGGTCTCCGCCCCCGAAGAGGACCGGGAGCACGCAGGCGAGGACGAGCACCGTCGCGACGGACTGGGTGGCGATGGCAGCCCAGCCGCGGTGGACGTTGTCGCGGAGGACGAGGGCGAGGACCGCGCCGGCGAGGAGCGTCAGGGCGGCGACGAGGAGCGGGGTCATCGGCCGGCTCCCAGGCCGAGCACGACGTCGACCGAGCGGCTCAGGGCGGCGGGGAGGAGCGGGCAGCGCAGGACGCCGACCCCGCGCCGCGTCCACCCCGCGGGCTCCTCCGCCTGCCGGTTGCGGATGACGAGGACCGGCAGGTCCGGTCGGTGGCGGGCCTTCGACGCGAGGAGCTGGTTCACCTCCGTCGTCGGCACCTCCGGCGCGGCGATGAGCAGCGCCACCTCGTCGTACGTGAGGGCGCGCTCCGCCTCGGCGGCGGTCGCAGAGAAGCGCAGCTCGAACTCCCGGCGCTCGCTCAGCTCGCGGAAGAGCCCGTCCCGATCCGTCCCGGGCGGCGCCAGGACCAGCAGCGTCCTGTGCCCGCCCACCTCGCCCTGGCGGGCGTGTCGCTCCCGTGGTTGCGTCACACGCGCGCGGAGAGCAGGAAGCGGGCCAACCCTCCCGCGCGCCCGCCCGCGGCCGCAAACGTCCGTTCCGGTGGGTCGCGGGGAGGGCGCGGGCGCGCCGGAACGGCGCGCGGTCATGCCGATTCCGCATGGCCGCGCGACCCGCCCTGCGGGAGGTACGCGGCGAGCTTCGTGTAGAGGGTCCGCAGCCCGATGCCGAGCACCTGGGCGGCCTCTCGCTTGTTCGGGTGCCTTCGCAGCGTGGCGAGGATGAGCTCGCGCTCCGCGGCCGTCGAGGGTGGAGCCGACCTGGACCGTGATGGTCGCCGTGCCGGGCGGAGTGCCGCGGCGCCGAGGCCGGGCCCGGGGCGGGGCGCCGCCCGAAGTCGGAGAAGCCCTCCAGGCCGATGGTGTCGCCGGAGGTGAGGATGGCGGCGCTCTCCACGGCGTTCTTCAGCTCCCGCACGTTCCCCGGCCAGTCGTACTCCATGATCGCCCGGAGGGCCGGAGGGGAGATGCCCTGGATCTTCTGGTCGTTGCGGCGGTTGAAGTCCTCGATGAACGCGTCGATGAGCGCGGGGATGTCCTCCTTGCGCTCGCGCAGCGGCGGGATGACGAGGGTCACCACCTTGAGCCGGTAGTAGAGGTCCTCGCGAAACTTGCCGCTGCGGATCGCCTCGTCGATGTTCCGGTTGGTGGCGGCGAGGACGCTGAGGTCCACCTTCACCTTCCCCGTCCCGCCCACGCGCCGGAACTCGCTGCGCTCGAGGACCCGCAGCAGCTTCGCCTGCGTCGCCGGGTCCATCTCGCCGATCTCGTCGAGGAACAGCGTGCCCCCGTCGGCGAGCTCGAAGAGCCCCTTCTTCCGCTCGCCGGCGCCGGTGAAGGCGCCGCGCTCGTGGCCGAAGAGCTCGTTCTCCAGCAGCTCGCGGCCGAGGGTCGCGCAGTTGAGCGGCACGAAGAGCTGCTGGCGCCGCGGCCCGCGGGCGTGGAGCGCCCGGGCGATGAGCTCCTTGCCGGTCCCGCTCTCGCCGAGGATGAGGACGTTGGTCTTGTAGCGGGCGATCTTGTCGATGGTGGCGAGCACGCGCCGGATCACCGGCGAGCTGCCGACGAGGCCGGTGAAGGCGCTGGCGGCGCCGGGGGAGGGGCGCGGCGGGCCCTCGGGCCGGTCGAGGAGCCGGCGCAGGCGGGCGACGAGCGTCTCGGGATCGACGGGTGGGGACAGGTAGTCCGCCGCCCCCTGCTGCATGGCGTCCACCGCCTCCTGCACCGTCCCGGCGGTGCCCAGGACCACCACCGGGACCTCGGGGTGCTGGTGGCCGGCGCGGGCGACGAGGCCGGCGATCGCGACGGAGCCCAGCGACTGCGCCACCAGGGCCAACGAGAAGGTCTCGCGGTCGAGCGCGGCGAGGGCCTCGGCCTCGCTGGCGGCCGGGACGGTGATGAACCCGGCGCCGGCGAGGGTCCGGGCCACAGCGCTCGCGCCGGCGGGCTGCCTCACGATCAGGCAGCGCCGTCCCACCCCGAATCCCTGGCTCCTCGGCACCGGCTCGCCTCCTTTTGCGGAATCGGCATCCTAGTGCCATAAGCGGCATGAGTACCAGGCCTGCACGCCGATTCGGCACAGCCGGGCGGAAACGGCAGGTTTCGCGCGCCCCGGACCGCCGCCACGGGGGATCCGCGGGCCTCCCGGCGGTTGGCCCGGTTATGCTCTGCTCTCGTCCCGCGGAGCGCCGTTTCCTTGTGTGCCAACGACCGATCCCGGTAGCGTCGATTCCGATGAGCCTCGCGCTGGTCCTCGCAGCGACCGCCCTCACCGCCGCGAGCGGTCTGCCGGCGGTGCTGTGGCGCCGGCGGCCCGCCCTCGCCCAGCGCCTCTCCACCGCGGTTCTCGTGGCGGGCGCCGCCGCCGGGCTCGCCGGCGCGGGCCTCGCCCTGGCCGGCCGGCCGCCCAGACCTGGACCGCGCCGTGGTCGCCGGTGGGCGCGTCGCTCTCGGTGCGCCTCGACCCGCTCTCGGCCTTCTTCCTCCTGCCGGTCCTCGGCCTCCCCGCCCTCGGCTCGATCTACGGCCTCCGCTACTGGCCCCAGGCCGAGCGCGGCGCCCAGTCGATCCGGCTCCAGCTCTTCTTCGGCCTCGTCACCGGCGCCATGGCGCTCGTGTGCGTCGCCGCGAACGCGATCCTGTTCCTCGCCGCCTGGGAGGTGATGGCCCTCTCCGGCTTCCTCCTCGTCCTCACCGAGCACGAGCGGCCGGACGCGCAGCGCGCGGCCTTCGTCTACCTCGCCGCCGCCCACGTCGGGAACCTGGCCCTCTTCGCCCTCTTCGCGGTGCTCGGGCGCATGGCCGGCTCCTTCGAGTTCGCGGCGATGGTGCGCCTCGACGGCGCCGCGCCCCTCGCCACCTGGGCCTTCGCGCTCGCGTTCCTCGGCTTCGGCCTGAAGGCCGGTCTCGTGCCGCTCCACTTCTGGCTGCCGGGCGCCCACGCCGCCGCGCCGAGCCACGTCTCCGCCCTCATGTCGGGCGTGCTCCTCAAGACCGGGATCTACGGCCTGCTCCGGGTGACGGGCTTCTTCGACTCGCCGCCCCTCGCCTGGGGCGGCTGGCTCCTCGCAGCGGGCATCGTCTCCGGGGTCCTCGGCGTCGCCTTCGCCCTCGCCCAGCACGACGTGAAGCGCCTCCTCGCCTACCACTCGGTGGAGAACATCGGGATCATCGCGATGGGCGATCGGGCTCGCGCTGATGGGGCGCAGCCTCGGCCAGCCCGCCCTCGTCGCCCTCGGCTTCGCCGGGGCGGTGCTCCACGTCGTGAACCACGCGACGTTCAAGGGGCTCCTCTTCCTCGGCGCGGGCGCCGTGCACCACGCCACCGGCACGCGGGAGCTGGACCGCCTCGGCGGCCTGCGCCGCGCCATGCCCTGGACCGCCGCCCTGTTCCTCGTGGGCGCCGCGGCGATCTCCGGGCTGCCGCCTCTCAACGGCTTCGCCTCGGAGTGGCTCGTCTACCTCGCTGCGTTCCGCTCCCTCGACGCACGGCCGACGACCACCGCCAGCCTCGCCGTCCTCGCCGCGCCTGCCCTCGCCCTCGTCGGCGGCCTCGCCGCGGCCTGCTTCGCGAAGGTGGTCGGCACCGTCTTCCTCGGCAACCCGCGGACCGAGGACGCGACCCGCGGCCACGAGGCCCCGGCCTCCATGCTCGCGCCGATGCTCGTCCTCGCCGCCGTCTGCGCCGCGATCGGCCTCGCGCCGGCGCTCTGGGTGGCGCCGCTCACCCGGGCCGCGGCGGGCTGGTCCGGCTTGCCGCTGGACGTCCTGGCGCGGCCGGCGGGGGAGGCCGCGGCGAGCGGCTGGCGCGTGAGCCTCGTCGCGCTCCTCCTCCTCGCCCTCGTCGGCCTCCTCGTCGCCTGGCGCGGCGCGCGCCTGCGCGAGCCGCAGCCCACGGCGGCGACCTGGGGCTGCGGCTACGCGCGCCCCACCGCGCGGATGCAGTACACCGGCTCGTCCTTCGCGGAGCTCCTCGTCCTGCGCTTCCGCTGGGTCTTCTTCCCGAAGAAGCAGGTCCAGCCGCCGGTCGGCCCGTTCCCGCGCCACGCCGCCTTCGACTCCCACGTCCCGGACACGATCCTCGAGGTCGCCATCGTCCCGGCGATCCGCCACGGCTCCGCCCTCGCCGACCGGCTGCGCGCGCGGGTCGGCAGCCGGGTGCAGTCGAAGGTCCTGATGCTCCTCTTCGGCGTCGTCGGCCTCCTCCTCTGGCTCGCGGAGCGGTGACCGGTGCTCCTCGTCGCGCTCCAGCTCGCCGCCTTCCTGCTCCTGCCGCCGCTGCTCCTCGGCGTGATCGGGCGGGTGAAGGCGATCGTCGCCGGGCGCCAGGGGCCGCCCGTCGTCCAGCCGTACCTCGACCTGCTGCGCCTCGCGCGCAAGGGGGCGGTCTACAGCCGGACCACCTCCTGGGTGTTCCGGGCCGGGCCGGTCGTCGGCCTCGCCGCCGTCCTCGCGGCCGGCCTCGTCCTGCCCCTGGGCGGCCCGGACGCCGCCGTCACCTTCACCGGCGACTTCGTCCTCCTCGCGTACCTCCTCGGCCTCGCGCGCTTCGCGACGGTCCTCGCTGCCCTCGACACCGGCTCGTCGTTCGAGGGCATGGGCGCCGCCCGCGAGGTGACCTACTCGGCGCTGGCGGAGCCCGCGCTCTTCCTCGGCTTCGTGTCGCTCGTGCGCTCCACCGGCGGCCTCGACCTGGCGCACCTCCTCGGGACCGGCCTCGCCCGCTCCTGGTCGACGGACGGCCCGGCGCTCCTCCTCGTGGCCTCGGCGATCTTCGTCGTGGCCCTCGCCGAGAACGCCCGGGTGCCCGTGGACGATCCGTCGACCCACCTCGAGCTCACGATGATCCACGAGGTGATGGTGCTCGACCACTCCGGGCCGGACCTGGCGATGATCACCTACGGCGCCGCGCTGAAGCTCTGGCTCTTCGGGGCGCTGGTCGTGAAGCTGGCCCTCGGCGCGCGCCTGGACGAGCCCTGGGCCGCCTTCGCCGCCTTCGTCGGCGGCCAGTTCCTCTTCGCGGTGGCGGTCGGGCTCGTCGAGTCGAACATGGCCCGGCTGCGCCTGGTCCGGGTGCCGCAGCTGCTCATCGGCGCGTCGGTGCTCTCCGGCTTCGCCCTGGTGCTCCTCCTGAGGTGACGCGATGACGGGCTGGCTCGACCTCCTCTTCATCCTCGTCCTGGTGGTGGACCTGTTCGTGCTGGCGTCGTCGCGCCTGCGCGCCGGGATCCGCGCGGTCGCCCTGCAGGGGCTCATCCTCGCGGTGCTGCCCGTGGCCCTCGCCGGGGAGTCCACCGAGCGTCGCACACGTCGTCGCCCTGGCCCTCGGCGCCGCCGTCGTGAAGGGGTTCGGCATCCCGTGGCTCCTCGCCCGCGCCACCCGCGAGTCGACGGTGAGCCGCGAGCTGGCGCCGCCTCGTCGGCTTCGTCCCGGTCGCTGGTCCCTGGGCGCCCTCGGGATCATCGCCGCGGTCTGGCTCACCGCGGACCTGCCGCTCCCGGTCCCCGGCAAGCACCCGCTCCTCGTGCCGACCTCCCTCGGGACGGTCTGGACGGGCCTCCTGCTCCTCGTCACCCGCCGGAAGGCGGTCGGCCCAGGTCCTCGGCTTCCTCGTCCTGGAGAACGGCGTCTTCGTCCTCGGCCTGCTCCTGTCGGACTTCATGCCGGCGATGGTCGAGGTGGGCGTGCTGCTCGACCTCTTCGCCGCCGTCTTCGTGATGGGGCTCGTGATGTTCGACATCCAGCGGGCCTTCTCCTCCCTCGACACCGAGAAGCTGGCCTCGCTCAAGGACTGACCGCGTGCTCCTCCTCGTCGTCGTCCCGCTCGCCTGCGCCGCCGCCGCGCTCGCCACGCCCTCGGCGCGGTGGCGGCCGTGGATCCTGGTGCTCGGCGCGGCGGGCCACGCGCTCGCGGTCGCCCGGGTCTGGGCCTCGCCTCCCGCGCCGGCGCTGGGCGGCTGGGTCGCGGTGGACGCGGCCGGGCTCCTCGTCCTCGCCCTGACGAGCGCGCTCTACCTGTTCTGCGCCGTCTACGCGGTGGGCTACCTCGCCCGGCGCGCGGACCGAGACCACCGCACCTTCGTGGCGGGGCTCCTCGTGCTCCTGGCCGCCACCTCGGCGGTGGCGATGGCGCAGCACCTCGGCCTGCTCTGGGTGACCGTCGAGGTGACCACCCTCGCGACCGCGCCGCTCATCTACTTCAACCACAGCCAGCTCGCCCTGGAGGCGACCTGGAAGTACCTGGTGGTCTGCTCGGTCGGCATCGCCTTCGCGCTCCTCGGCACCTTCGTCCTCGCCCTCGCGTCGGCGGCGCCCGGCGGGCCGCGCTCGCTGCTCCTCGCCGACCTCCTCGCCGCGCGGCCCGGCCCTGCCGGCGGCTGGGTGCGCTTCGGCTTCGTGTTCCTCCTCGCCGGCTACGGCACGAAGATGGGGCTCGCGCCGTTCCACGGCTGGAAGCCCGACGTCTACGGCGAGGCGCCGGGCCTCCTCGGCGCGATCCTCTCCGGCGCCGTGACGAGCGTCGCGTTCCTGTCGCTGGTGCGCGTCCTCCAGGTCTGCGACGCCGCCGGCGAGGGGGCCTTCGCCCGCAGCGCCTTCGTCGCCGTGGGGCTCCTCTCCATCGCGCTCGCCGCCGTCTTCCTCGTGCGCCAGCGCGACTTCAAGCGGATGCTCGCGTACTCCAGCGTGGAGCACATGGGCATCCTCGCGCTCGGCGTCGGGGTGGGCGGCGCGTCGGCGGCCGGCGCCTTCCTGCACCTCGTCAACAACGGGCTCACGAAGGGGGTGCTCTTCCTCACCGCCGGCAACATCCACCGCGCCTTCGGCACCAAGCAGGTGGACCAGGTGCGCGGCGCGGGGCGGGTCCTGCCCATCTCCGGCCCGGTCTTCCTGGCGGGCTTCCTCGCCATCACCGGCTCGCCCCCGTTCGCGCCGTTCTTCAGCGAGTTCGCCGTGCTCGACGGGGCGATCGCAGGCCGGCGCCTGGACGTCGGCGGCGGTGTTCCTGGCCGGCCTCTCGGTGATCTTCGTCGGGATGGGCGCGACGGTGATGGCCATGGTCCAGGGCGCGCCGCCGGCGGACCGGGTGCGGCCACAGCCCCCTCCCCAGCCCCGCTGCGGGGCGACTCGGGAGCGTCCGGGGGCGAGTGGGACACGACCCTCACCGCCGGCCCGCCCCTCGTCCTGCTCGTCCTCGTCCTCGTCCTCGGGGTGTGGACCCCCGGCCCGCTCGGCGGGCTCATCGCGCGGGCCGCGGCGCTCGCGGGGGGGCGCTGATGCCTCATCGCGTCCGGCTCGTGAAGAACGGCGAGGCGCTCGACGTCCCGGGGCTGCCGCGTCTGCCCGCCGCCGACTTCCAGCAGATCGTCGGCGACTCTCTCGCCGCGGGCGGGCGGCTCTCCGCCTACTTCGGCCGGAAGGTCCCGGGGGAGCCGGAGCGCGTCCTCGTCACCGCGGTGCTGGCCGACGATCGCAGCGGGCGGCTCGGCGTCCTCTCCACCTTCGCCGGCGCCTCGCTCCCGTCCCTCGCCGCCGAGGCGCCGCAGGTCCAGCTCTTCGAGCGGGAGCTGGAGGAGCAGCTCGGCGTCGTGCCCGAGGGCCACCCGTGGCGCAAGCCGGTGCGTGGGCCAACGACGAGCTTCTTCGCGGTGGACGGCGAGGAGGTGCACGAGGTGGCCGTCGGCCCGGTGCACGCGGGGATCATCGAGCCGGGGCACTTCCGGTTCCAGTGCCACGGCGAGCACGTGTTTCATCTGGAAGTCGCTCTCGGCTACCAGCACCGTGGGCTCGAGCGGCTCCTCGCCGCCGGCCCGGGCCCGCGCACGATGGTCCTCGCCGAGACCATCGCCGGCGACACCGCGGTCGGCCACGCCCTCGCGGCGGCGCGGGCGGTGGAGGGGCTCGCCGGCGTGGACGTCCCTCCCCGCGGCGCCGTGCTGCGGGCGGTGGCGCTCGAGCTGGAACGGCTCGCCAATCACGTGGGCGACCTCGGCGCGCTCGCCGACGACGTCGGCTTCCTGCCCACCGCGAGCTACTGCGGCGCCCTGCGGGCGGACTACCTGAACGCCCTCGCCGAGCTCTGCGGGAACCGCTTCGGCCGCAGCCTCGTCGTGCCGGGCGGCGTCCGCTTCGACCTGCCCGACGACGCGGCGGCGCGCCTCGCGGACCAGCTCGCGGGCACCTGGAGCCGCGTCGCGGAGGCGGCGGGGCTCTTCTTCGGCGCCGCGTCGGTCCAGAACCGCATCGAGAAGGTGGGGGTGGTCCAGCCCGCCGACGCGGCCGCCCTGGGCCTCGTCGGCCCCGCGGCCCGCGCCTGCGGCCTCCAGGTGGACGTCCGGCGCACGCACCCCTTCGCGCCGTACGACGGCGCCCGGCTTCCGCCGAGCGCGGCCAGCGCCGGCGACGTCGTCGCCCGCGCCGCCGTTCGCCTGGAGGAGGCGGAGGCCTCGTCGCGCCTCGTCCTCGGCTGGCTCCGCGCGTTGCCGCCGGGACCGGTCCGCGGCGCGACGCCGGAGCCCGCGCCGGACCGGCTGGTGGTCTCGCTCGTGGAGGGCTGGCGCGGGGAGATCTGCCACGTCGTCGCCACCGGCGCCGGACGGACGCTTCGCCCGCTACAAGGTGGTGGACCCGTCCTTCCACGACTGGAAGGGGCTGGAGCTGGCGATGCGCGGCGAGCAGATCTCCGACTTCCCGCTCTGCAACAAGAGCTTCAACCTCTCCTACTGCGGGCACGATCTGTGAAGGGCCTCCTCCGCACGCGGCTCCTGATGGGCCGCCAGACCCTCGCGTACCCCGACGGCCCGGTCCGGCTCCCGGAGCGGTTCCGCGGCCGACCCGCGCTCCGCCCCGAGCGCTGCCCCGGCGGCTGCCGCGCCTGCGCCGACGTCTGCCCGACCGGCGCCATCTCCGGCTCGGACCGCGCGCCCCTCACCCTCGACCTCGGGGCGTGCCTCTTCTGCGGTCTCTGCGAGGAGGCCTGCCCGGAGCGCGCGGTGACCTTCACGCGCGACTACCGCCTCGCCGCGCGGACCCGCGACGCCCTCGTGGTGAAGGACGAGGTCCCCCGGCTCGCCGCCGCCCTCGACGCGAAGATGCGCCGGATCTTCGGGCGATCGCTGAAGCTCCGGCAGGTCTCCGCCGGCGGCTGCAACGGCTGCGAGGCGGAGCTCAACGCCGCCGGGAACGTCCAGTTCGACCTGTCCCGATTCGGGATCCAGTTCGTCGCCTCGCCGCGCCACGCCGACGGCGTGGTGGTGACCGGCCCGGTGACCGAGGCGATGCGGTCGGCGCTCCTCGAGACCTGGGAGGCGACCCCGGCGCCGCGGCTGCTCATCGCGGTGGGCGCCTGCGCGATCTCCGGGGGACCCGTCGCCGACGGCGCCGTCTGCCCGGGCGCGGTGCAGGGCGCATTCCCCGGCGTCCCGGTGGACCTCTGGATCCCGGGCTGCCCGCCTCACCCGCTCACCGTGCTCGACGGCCTGCTCCGCCTCCTCGGCCGCGTCGAGGGGGACGCGCTCCAGCTCGCGTCGACGGGCATCCTGCGCTGACGCGGGCTCGGTGACTCACCAGGTCGTCCCCTCGCCCCCGCGAAGCGGGGGAGAGGGTCAGGGAGAGGGGGCCGCGCTACTCGCCGCGATCGGCGAACACCTCGAGCTCCACGTCGCCCACGCGTCGGAGCCCGTCGCGAGGGAGACCGGTCGCCTCGGCGGCGCCGGGCCCCGCCAGGATCTCGCCCGGCGTGGCGACGGCGAGGAGCCGCTCGGCGCGCTCGCCGGCCGGGCCGAGGGCGGCGAGCTCGAGCCCACCCGCGCCGGCGGCGTTTCCGGTGAGCACCGGCCCGGTCTCGATCGCGGCGCGCAGGTCGAGCCCGCCGCCGTCTCGGACCACTTGCCGCGCCGCGCGCGCCGCCGCGAGCGCCCGCACCGCGTCCTCCGGCGCGGGCGCGACGAGCCCGAACACCGCGAGCACGCCGACGCCCGGCAGCCGGCCCGCGACCGCCCCGGCGTCGAGCGCCGCGCGGGTCGCGGCGTCGAGCGCCGCCTGGAGCCGCTCGCCGGCACCGGGGAGCCCCTCGAGCCCGGCCGCGTCGACCGCCATCCGGAGCACCGTCGCGCGGCGGAGCGCGAGCGCGTAGGGATCCGCCGCCTCCGCCTCGCGCGCCGGCGGACCGCGCAGCGAGGCCGTCGCGTCCGCTCGCACCGTCTCGCGTCGCGAGACCGGCTGAGAGCCCGGCGCGTCCGGCGCGCGCGGGGCTTCGCCCGCGACGGCGTCGCCCGCGGAGACCCGGACCTCGGTCTTCCCGAGCCGGACGACGGCACCGTCCGGAACGCGCGCCTCGCCGACCCGCTCGTCCCCGACGAAGGTCCCGTTCCGGCTCTCGAGGTCCACGACCCACGTGCCGTCGTCCCGCCGCTCGAACATCGCGTGCATGCTCGAGATCCACGGATCACCGATCTGGAGGTGCGCCTCCGGAGACCGCCCCACGACCGCCGGGACGTCACCCAGGGCGAACACCGTCCCGGCCGCCACTCCGTTGAGCACGACGAGCTCCGGCAACGACGCGTCCTTTCTAGGTGGGTGTGGGTCTCATGATACCCTACGTGGCGCGCATGCCTCCTACGCGCTCGCTCTCCGGTCCTTCCGGCGGGACACGGGACCGCCTCGTGGGGCGCGTCCTCGGCCGCCGGTACCGGGTGCTGTCGCGCCTCGGCGAGGGAGGCATGGGCGCCGTCTACCTCTGCGAGCACGCGGTGCTCGGCCGCCGGTACGCGGTGAAGGTGCTGCGGCCGACGCTGGCCGACGACCCCGAGCTCGTCGAGCGGTTCCGGAACGAGGCGATCGCGGCGAGCCGCGTCGGCGGCGAGAACGTGGTGGACGTCCTCGACTTCGGCACGGAGGACGACGGGGCGCACTACTACGTGATGGAGGCGCTCGAGGGGCGCAGCCTCGGCGCGCTCATCGTCGAGGACGGTCCCCTCGAGGTCCCGCGCGCGCTCGCCCTCCTCGACCAGCTCTGCCGCGCCCTCGGCGCCGCCCACGCCCGCGGCGTCGTCCACCGCGACGTGAAGCCCGACAACGTGTTCGTCGAGCGCCGCGGGGACGGCGCCGAGCGCGCGAAGGTGATCGACTTCGGCATCTCCCAGCTCGCGCCGGAGGCCGGGAAGGAGCGGCTCACCCGCGTCGGCGAGATCATCGGTACCCCGGAGTACATGGCGCCCGAGCAGGCGGCGGGAGATCCGATCGATCACCGCGTCGACGTCTACGCGCTCGGCGTGCTCGCGTACGAGATGCTCACCGGGACGCTCCCGATCGTGGCGCACACGCCGATCGCGACGCTCGTCGCGCAGCAGACGCGGACCCCGGAGCCGCCGAGCCGCCGCCGCCCGGAGGTCGGCGCGGCGCTCGACGCGCTCGTCCTGCGCGCGCTCGCGAAGCGGCCGGAGGACCGCCCCGCCTCGATGGAGGTCTTCGCGGCCGCGATCGCCGAGATCCGCTGCGGCTTCGCGTCGCCCGTCCTGCCCGCGCCGGCCCGATCGCCGTCGCGGCCTCGGGCGGAGACCGTCGCGCTCGCGGAGCCGCGCCGCGCCCACGGCCGCAGGTGGACCGCGCTCGGGCTCGTCCTCCTCGCGCTCTGCGCGGCGGCGGCCACCTACCGGCTGCGCTCGCGCGCGACCGCGCCGGTGACCCCGGCCGTGGCCTCGTCTCCGGGGTCCCAGACGACCTCCAGCCCGCCCGTTCCCCCGGAGCGCGGCGCCGAAGCGGAGGCGCCGGCGCGAAGTCCGCAGACGACCTCCGGCACGACCGTTCACCCTGGGCGGAGGGCCGCGGCGAAGGCGCCGGCGACGAGTCGAGGGGCGCCGCCCTCCGACCCGCACCTCGATGACCCCTACGCCGCGGGCGGGCTCAAGCCGGATCCCTTCCGATGAGCCGCAACGTCACGGCAGCGATCGTGCTCGCGATCTCGGCGCTCGCCGCCGCGCTCCCCGCCCGCGGCGACGACGTCGCGGCTGCGAAGGACCGGTTCAGGAAGGGCGTCGAGCTCTTCAAGGAGCGACGGTTCCGCGAGGCCGCGTCCGAGTTCGAGGCGGCGTACCGGCTGAAGCCGCACGGCGCGATCCAGTTCAACGTGGCGCAGTGCCGCGAGAAGCTCGAGGAGTGGCCGGGCGCGCTGCGGAGCTACCACGACTATCTCCGCGAGGTGCCGGACGCGACCGACCGCGCCGCGGTGCGCGCCGCGATGCGCCGCATCGAGGAGCGGCTCGCCGGGGCGGGCGTGCAGGTGCTGCTCGTCTACACCGACCCGCCCGGCGCGACCGTCGCGCTCGAGGGGCGCGAACGCGGCGCGTCGCCGCTCCACGCGGTGCTCGCGCCGGGTCGCTACGCGGTGAGCCTCGCGCTCGACGGGCACGAGCCGGTGGCGGAGACGATCGAGCTCTCGAAGGGCGGGTCCCGGGTCCTCGACGTGGTGCTCCGCCCCATCCCTCGCCCCACGGCGGCCGGCGTGGCTGCCGGCGCGCCCGCGCCGCCGGACCTCTCCGCGCGCCCCGCCGCGATCCCGAGCGGTGAGGCCGCGGCGCCGGTGCCCGCGCCGCCCCCCGCTCGCGGACGGCGCCACCTCGCCGCCTGGATCGCCGCCGGGACCGCCGTCGCAGCCGCGACCGCCGCCGCCGTCCTCGGGCGATCCGCGCAGACCGACGCGCGCGCGATCGACGCGCTCGGCGCGCCCGACGGGGCGACGGCGACGCGCCGGGCACGGGACGCCGAGGCGAAGGCGCGCACCGCGAACGTCCTCTACGCGCTCGCCGGCGGCGCGGCCGCGACCGGCGCGACGCTGTTCGTTCTCGAGGCGAGGTTTTGAGGGTGTCCGGCCCCGCCCTGCTCCGCGCGCACGCCGCGCCCCTCGCCGCGGCCCTCCTCCTCGCCGGCTGCAGCGTCGACGTGGACGGCGCGCCGTGCCGGGCGCCCGGCGCGAGCGGCGACTGCCCGGGCGGCCAGGCCTGCGGCAACGATCTCCGCTGCAGCGCGCGCGCCCTCGCCTGCGTGGCGTCGCGGTGCCTCCCGGGAAGCGGCTCCTGCGCCGGGGCGAGCCACAAGGAGCTCGCGGTGCGCTGCAGCGACGCCGACCCGGTCTGCGGCAGGGAGGTGACGGACGACTGCGCCGCGCGGTGGATGGAGTGCAGCGAGCAGGGCGGCACCGCGGCGTGCGAGTGCCCGGAGTACGCCGGCACCGTGCTCGTCGCAGACCCCGGCGGCTCGCCGTCGCGCGACCTGCCTCCGTATCCGCGCGGCCAGGGCGAGCCGCGCGAGTGCCGGTTCGCGCGGCTCGGCGACGCGCTCGACGCCGCCGCCGCGCACACCACCGCGGCGGCGGTGCGGGTCGCCGGGTCAGCCGGGGCGCCGGTCGTGTTCGGCGCGGAGGCCGGGCCGCTCGCGGTCGCCGCGAACGTCTCGCTCGTCGGCGCGCCCGCGCCGGCCGGACCGACCGTGATCCGCGGCACCCCGGGCGCGGCGACGCTCCTCGCCGTGCAGGGCGCGGTCGAGGGGTTCACGGTCGAGGCCGGGCGCGCGAGCGGGACCGGCGTCGCCCTCTCGTGCGGTGCGAGCGGCGCCCCGTCGCTCCGGCGCGTCACCGTGGACGGCGGCCTCGATCCCGTCGCGGCGGTCACGGTCGGGCTCGGGGTGGGCGTCGTCGTCCGCGGGAGCTGCGGCGCACGCCTCGCCCTCGTGGACGTGGAGGGCGTCGCGGGGGCCGCCCTCTCGATCGAGCCCGCCGGCGCGGCGACGGTGGAGGTGCTCGGGGGCCGCTTCGGCGGGAGCGAGATCGGGATCCGGATCCTGGGCGGGACGGTGCGAATCGGGATCGACCCGGAGGGCCCCGCGTCCGTCAGCGTGTCCGGCAACGCCGGCGTGGGCGTCGCGGTCGGGCTCCGGGTTCGGCAGCTTCGCGGTGCTCGACGCGACGCTCGACGGCCTCGTCGTCGCCGGGAACGGCGGGACGGGCCTCGTGGTGGGCGGGCTCTCGAGCGCCTCGAGGGTCCGGATCCTTCGCTGCGATTTCCAGGGGAACGGGAGCGAGCTTCGCTCCGAGTTCACGGGGCGCGTCGACGAGGGCGAGCGGCAGGTCGGAGGGGCCCTCGTCAGGAACCTCGCGCTCGACGTGTTCGCGTTCCACGGCAACCGGCTCTGGTCGAACCACGGCGACCAGCTCGCGTTCGACTCCGACGCGAGCTTCTCGATCGCGCCGGTGCCGGGCGCGTGCGGCGCGGACTCGAACCTGTTCGGGGGACTCCCGGACGGCGCGTTCGCGCTGCGGAAGGCAGGGGCAGGGACGCTCGACGCGAGCTACTGCGGGTGGCCCGGGTCGCCGGCCTCGTCGTATCACTCGGCGGGCGTCACGAGCGGCGCAGCCTGCAGATCCGAGCCCGGCGTGCTGCCGCCGCGCCTGGTGCCATGAGGCCGCGCCGCCCGCGCAGCGATCGCTACACCGTCCTGTGCCGCGGACCCGTGACCATGCCCGCGACGAGGAGCAGCACGATGGCGCCGATGAGGCTCCCGATGAAGCCCGACGCCCTGAACCCGGTCGCCGAGCCGCCGAAGAGCGCGGACGCCACGAGCCCGCCGACGAGCGACCCGGCGACGCCGAGCACGGTCGTCATGATGAAGCCCATGCCCTGCTTTCCCGGGACGATCGCCCGGGCAATGAGTCCAATGATGAAGCCGAAGACGATCCAGGCGATGATCCCCATGTGCGTACCCCTTCCTTGACGGGAAGGTACGTCCGTCACCCCCCGCGCAAGCTCGCCCGCACGGCCGCCGGGCCCTCGGGGAGGCTCCGCCGGACCGCCTCCGGGAAGAGCGAACCCCGCATCGCTGCGCGCCTTTTCGGGCGGCGGAGCGATCCCTCCGTTCCTTGACTGCCCCCCGCCCCGGCGGGTAGCGTCGGGACGCTTCACGAAAGGAGTGTCCGTGCGGTTCGCCCTCGCCGTCCTCGCGGTCGCGACCCTCGCCGCGTGCGGTCCGATCCAGTCCACCGCCGCGCTCATCGACGCGGACGTGGAGATCGAGGCGGCGCGCGCGGCGGGAGCCCCCCAGAGCTCGACTTACGAGTTCACCGGCGCCGAGGCCTACCTCAGGAAGGCGCGCGAGGTGTCCGGGCACGCCCAGTACGAGACGGCGGCGCGGTTCGCTTCCAAGGCGACCGAGCTCGCGAAAGAGGCCCGCAAGAACGCCGTCGCCGCCTCGAACAAGGCGCAGGAGAACCCGTGACGCGTGCCCGGCTGCTCCTCCTGGCCGCGGCCATCGCCGCCGCCGCCTGCGCCACCGGCGGCAAGCTTCGTGAGAACGCGGAGGTCATCCGCTCGGACATCGACAAGGCGAAGCGCTCGGGTGCCGTGCGGTGCGCACCGAAGGAGCTCGCGCTCGCCGAGGCCAACGTCCACTTCTCCGAGGAGGAGGTCGCCTTCGGGCACGCGAACCGGGCGAACGAGCACATCGCCCTCGCGGAGAAGAACGTGAAGGAGGCGCTCCGCCTCTCGAAGACCTGCGGCCCGACGCAGGTGCTCATCGCGAAGAAGGCCCCCGAGCCGCCGCCGACGCCCGAGCCGACGAAGCGGATCGTCGAGATCGAGAAGACGGACCGCGACGCGGACGGCGTCCCCGACCTCGACGACGCCTGCCCGGATCTCGCCGGCAACCCCGAGTTCAAGGGCTGCCCCGACGGCGACGGCGACGGCCTCCCCGACGCGGAGGACGCGTGCCCGCAGCAGGCCGGCCCGAAGGAGACGCAGGGCTGCCCGGTCGCGAAGGACACCGACGGCGACGGCATCCCCGACGACATCGACCGCTGCCCGCTCGACCCCGAGGACCGGGACGGCTTCCAGGACGAGGACGGCTGCCCCGATCCGGACAACGACGGCGACGGGATCGTCGATCGCGCCGACGCCTGCCCGACCGAGCCCGGCTCGCTCGAGAACCGCGGGTGTCCGGTCATCGACAAGGACCACGACGGCGTCCCCGACGGCGAGGACCGCTGCCCCGAGGTCGCCGGCCTCAAGGAGTTCGCCGGCTGCCCCGACGCGGACGCGGACGGGATCCAGGACGCCGAGGACAAGTGCCCGACGCAGGCGGGCCCGAAGGAGAACGGCGGCTGTCCGGATCAGGACCGCGACGGGGACACGCTCTCCGACCGGCTCGACAAGTGCCCCGACCAGTTCGGTCCGCCGCCCGACGGCTGCCCGAAGAAGTACACGCTCGTCGAGGTCAAGAAGGAGAAGATCGAGATCCGGCAGCAGGTCCACTTCGCGACCGCGAAGTTCCGCGTGCTGCCCGACTCGTTCGCGCTCCTGAACCAGGTCGTCCAGGTGCTGAACGACTTCGCGAAGATGCGCCTCTCCATCGAGGGCCACACCGACAACGTCGGGGGCGAGGCCGCCAACATGCGGCTCAGCCAGCGGCGCGCGGAGGCGGTCCGCGACTACCTCGTCGCGAAGGGCGTCTCTCCGGCGCGGCTCGAGGCGATCGGCTTCGGCCCGACGAAGCCGATCGCGTCGAACAAGACCGCCGCGGGGCAAGGGGCAGAACCGCCGGACGGAGTTCCGGATCGTGGCGCTCGAGTAGCGGCCCGAGGCCGGGGGTCCACATGCCTCGCTTCGAGGTCTTCTGCCCCGCGGCGCCGCCCGCGCTCCCGGCGGAGCTCACGCTGCGGGTGGACGCGGAGCACTGGCTCGCCGCGCTCAAGGCGGGCCTCGAGCGCGCGGGGGCCTCGCGGGCGACGACCCACGTCCTCTGCGACGTGCAGGCGGACGGCTCGATCCACGTGAGCGACCCGCGCGCCGGCGGGGTCTTCCGGATCCGGGAGCTGCGCGCGGAGCCCGCGGCGTCGCGGACGGCGGCGCCGGCGGCTGCATCCGCCCGCGCCGAGCGGGTCGAGGAGGTCTCGCCTTCCGCCGCGCCTGCGGGGCGGATCGGGCGCGCCGCGCATCGGGTCGGCGCCGCAACCGCGGCGCCGGGGAGCTCCGCCGAGGACGTGCTCGCGGAGCTCTTCGACCGGGTGGCCGACCTCGGGCGGGAGCGGAGCCGCGACGGCGGGCTCGCGTTCCTGCTCGACCTCGCCATGGAGAAGGTGGACGCGGAGTCGGGCTCCGCGTTCGTCGCGCGGCTCGGCGGCCGCGAGCTCGAGTTCGCCGTCGCGCGCGGGCCCCGGTCGAAGGAGCTGCTCGCGCTGCGCTCCGCCGTCCCGGTGGGCGTCGGGATCGTCGGCTTCTGCGCGCAGGAGGACGTCTGCCTGGCGGTCTCCGACGCGGAGCGGGACCCGCGCTTTCACCGCGCGATCTCGGAGGCGATCGGCTACGAGACGCGCTCGATCCTCTGCGCGCCGATCGCGCGGAAGGGGCGGGTGCTCGGCGCGCTCGAGGTGCTCAACAAGCGCGGCGGCGGGCCGTTCGACGCGGCCGACCTCGCGGTGCTCTCGTACCTCGCCCACCAGGCGGCGGCGTTCCTGGATGCCATCTGAGCGGGGGGACACTCGCCTCGCCGGTCCGGTCCTGATGATTCGTCACAACGTGCGCCAGGCGAAGCCTGGGGAAGGAGGAAGCGTGAGCTGAAACCTTCTCACGAACCCAGCGGGGTAACCCCGCCCGGCAAAGGCTAGCGACCGGCCGGAACCGAGTGTTGCGTGGTCCGGGGGCGACCCCGGCTGCGAAGCGTACACAGGGAGTGAATGGGCCGCGTCAGTGAGCTCCGAAAACGAATGAAGTCGTGAGGGCCGACGCCGTGTTGTGGGCGGAAGGCAGCACCGACGCGCCGAGCAGAAGTCGCAGGCGCCGAGGCCTCACCGTAGTCAGGGAGCGCGGCACGAGCGCATGGGGGTTCGCCAGGAACCTGGGAGGTCCCGTCGTCTCCAGCTGAGATCGGATCGGGCGCCCCGTCAGTGCGTCCAGGCCCGCGGAGCCGTGGCGCTCCACGCCCGCGGGAGCGAACAAGCGAGCGCGGCTGGTACCGCCAAGCGAAGGCAACGAAGCGCGGCGGGAGGGACGGCAGGACGTCGGAGCTCTCCGTAGTACCGACGAAGCAGGGGAACCAACCCGAGGGACCCTGCGGAGGGAAGGGAGAGCCGGTCAACGGAACCGTTGGAGGGCAAGATGCCGGGGACACCGAGCCCCACAAGCGTCTCAACGAAACTGCAGCGGATAGCAGAACTGGCGAGGCGATCGCCGAGTACGGCGCTCACGACGCTCGCCCACCACATCGACGTGGACTTCCTCCGGGAGGCTTACCGGCGGACTCGCAAGGACGGCGCACCGGGCGTGGACCGACAGACGGCGGAAGAGTACGCGCAGAACCTGGAGGCGAACCTCCAGGCGCTGCTCGACCGCTTCAAGTCGGGGACGTACCGGGCACCGCCAGTGAGGCGAGTGCACATCCCGAAGGGCGACGGGTCGAAGACCCGCCCCATCGGCATCCCGACCTTCGAGGACAAAGTCCTGCAGAGGGCCGTCGCGATGGTGCTCGAGGCCATCTACGAGCAGGAGTTCCTTGACTGCTCGTACGGCTTTCGGCCGAACCGGTCGGCGCACCAAGCGCTGGACGCCCTCTGGAAGACGCTCACGGAGATGAAGGGTGGGTGGGTGCTCGAAGTGGACATCAAGGGGTTCTTCGACTCCTTGGACCATGGGCACCTGCGAGGCTTCCTCGACCAGAGGGTGCGCGACGGGGTGCTCCGCCGCGCGATCGACAAGTGGCTGAAGGCCGGCGTCATGGAGGGCGGGCTGCTCACGCACCCCGACACAGGGACGCCGCAGGGTGGTGTGGTCTCGCCGCTGCTGGCGAACGTCTACCTCCACGAGGTGCTCGACAGGTGGTTCGAGACGCAGGTGAGGCCCCGGCTCGCAGGGCGGGCAGTCCTCATCCGCTACGCGGACGACTTCGTCATCGCATTCTCTTCGGAGGTGGACGCGCGCCGCGTGCTGGAGGTGCTCCCGAAGCGATTCGGGAAGTACGGCCTCACGCTCCACCCGGAGAAGACGCGGCTGGTGCGGTTTCGCCGACCGTCGTCGCCGGATGGGGGCAAGCGAGATGCGCGGCCCGGGACCTTCGACCTGCTCGGCTTCACACATTACTGGGGCAGGTCGCTTCGCGGTTACATGGTGTTGAAGCGCCAAACCGCCAAGGGTCGTCTTCACCGAGCGCTGAAGCAGGTGGCGCAGTGGTGTCGGAGGAATCGGCACCAGTCGATCGTCGAGCAGCAACGCAGCCTGAACCTCAAGCTGCGGGGGCACTACAGTTACTACGGCATCACCGGTAACTTCCGTGCGCTGGCGCGCTTCCAGTGGGGGGTCCAGTCCGTCTGGTGCAAGTGGCTCAACCGCCGCTCGCAGAAATCTGGGATGACCTGGGCTCGCTTCTGCGCGCTCCTGAAACGCTACCCGCTGGCGCCGCCTCGTGTGGTGCACAGCGTGTATCGCGCAGCGAATCCGTAGGCCGAAGAGCCGGATGCGGGCAATCCGCACGTCCGGATCCGTGGGAGCCCCGGGGAAGCGATTCCCCGGGGCGACCCGACTCGGTCGGAAGCCGGCGGGCCAGACCGGTCGAGCTCGACGGAGGCGTCCGAATCGGAATCGCGAATGGGGGCATGGAGTGAGGCTGCGGGCTGCGAGGCGTCACCGCGCGCGGGAGCCGGCGCCGGCAAGATCGGCTTACCAGAGACCTGAGTGAGCGCTGTCCGCGTCAGCAGCGGTCGACGGCAGCCGCCCTCAGGGCGGCGCGGCCGCGGCGGCATCGTCGTCGCTCGACGCCGGCACGGCGGCCCGGGTGAACCGGTCCATCCACGCGTCGCCGTAGACCTGGCGAGCCGCGTACTGGTTGTGAACCCGGCATTATGCCGACTTCCTGATTATGCCGCGTCGCTCCGCAGAAGCCCTCGCGCTCATGCGTTCTAGCGCATCGGACGCGGCATAATCAGGATAGCGCCGGCCGGAGCATGCTGGCCCCTTCACGGCACGTCGCCGTCGAGGAGGCAGGCATGTTCGACCCAGGTTCGGTGAGGATCCAGGGGCCGTTGCGAGCGCACGCCGACGGACTCTGGGCCGAGTTGATGAAGCAGGGCTACGCGGTGACGTCGGCCACGAATCTGCTGCGTCTGGCGGCTCATCTCTCGCGCTGGCTCGCAGCCAAGGGGTTCGCGCTGCGAGACCTCACCGAGGATCGCGCCGTTGCGTTCGCTCGCGATCGTCGCGACGAGGGTTACACCGGGTTCCTGACGCGCCGCGGTCTCGATCCGGTGCTCGCGTATCTGCGTAGCGTCGGCGTCGTCCGCAAGCCGCGGCCGGTGGTCGACGACTCGCCGCTCGGCCGGTTCGTCCAGGCCTACCGGACGTATCTCCGCCGGGAGCGCGGGCTCGCCGTCCGAAGCGTCCACGCACGCACCGCGTTTGCCGAGGAGTTCGTTCATTCGGATCGCCCCCGCCTCGACTGGCACCACCTCACTGCGCGCGAGGTCACCAGGTACGTCCAGCGTCGATGCCGGCACCTGACCGTCTCCGCGTGCAAGCACACCGTCACGGATCTGCGCTCGCTGCTGCGCTTCCTGCACGTGCAGGGGCGGACGCCGCACGATCTCGCGTCCGCTGTTCCCGCGGTCGCCGGCTGGCGGCTCTCCGGGTTGCCCAAGATGCTCGACGCGGGCCACGCCCGAAAGCTGCTGCGCTCCTTCGACGGCTCACGCCTCGGTCTTCGGGACGCAGCCGTCGTGCGCCTGTTGCTGCGGCTCGGCCTCCGCGCGGCGGAGGTGGCGGCTCTCGACATCGACGACATCGACTGGCGGCTCGGCCAGCTCACGGTGGCGGGAAAGGGGCACCACCAGGCTCGTCTTCCCGTTCCGGAAGACGTCGGCCGAGCCGTGGCAGCGTACCTCCGGCGGGGCCGCCCTCGCGCGAGCACGAGGAGCCTCTTCGTCCGCAGCCGTGCGCCGTACACGCGAATCCGCCCGGGCGCCGTCAGCCATCTTGCGCAGACGGCGCTGCGACGGGTGGGGATCGCAGCTGGCGGTTCGCACCTCCTCCGTCACACCGCGGCAACCGAGCTGCTTCGCTCTGGCGCGTCGCTGCCCGAGATCGCGCACGTCCTGCGGCACCGCCACATCGACACGACGGCGATCTACGCCAAGGTCGACCTCCGCTCGCTCGCGGCGATCGCCCGGCCGTGGCCGGAGGTGAAGCCATGAGCCGCCCCGACCTGCTCCACTCGGCGCAGGAGTACCTCGCTCTCC
The DNA here is from genome assembly GCA_963736795.1 of uncultured delta proteobacterium. GTDB lineage: Bacteria > Myxococcota > Myxococcia > Myxococcales > Anaeromyxobacteraceae > Anaeromyxobacter. The sequence continues at coordinate 285,015 of CAVTRF010000017.1, forward strand.
GGCGCGCGCTCGGCTTCAGGCTGTACCATGAGACTTGGCTCTTGCCGGACTTCGTCGGCTTCCTCACCGCCCACGACAGCGCCTTCATCACGACGGACCTCGCCGTGCAGTGGGCGCAGCAGCCTGCCGACGCATCCGCGCGATGGTGCGCCAAGCGGCTCGCCGTGATCAGGTGCTTCGCCAGGCATCAGCGGGCGTTCGACCCGCGCACGGAGATCCCGTCCCCGGATCTCATCCCGTACCGAGCCAACCGGCGGCACCCTCACCTGTACACGCAGGCGGAGATCGCGGCGCTCATGCGAGGGGCCCGGACGCTGAGGCCTGCGGTGATGGCGGCGACCTACGAGACGCTGCTCGGCCTGCTGGCCATTACCGGTATGCGCGTCGGAGAGGCGCTCGCGCTCGACGACGGCGACGTCGATTGGGGCCGTTCGCTGATTCAGGTGCGGCACGCCAAGTTCCACAAGGCCCGGCTCGTGCCTCTTCATGCCTCCGCGCTGGCAGCGCTCCGCGGTTACGTCGCAAGGCGCGACCGGCTGTGCGTGCGGCTCGGCCCGTGGCTTTTCACCTCGACCGTTGGCACCCGCGTCATCCACCAGAACTTCCTTCACGTGTTCCGGCGCCTCGTCGGCCGAGCAGGCCTCGGCGATAGCCGCGCGAGCCGTCCTCGGCTCCACGATCTCCGGCACGCCTTTGCCGTCGACACGCTCCGTGACTGGTATCGGTCCGGAATCGACGTCGAGCGGCGCCTCTTCTCGCTATCGACCTATCTCGGCCACGTCAGCCCGACGTCGACGTACTGGTACCTCACCGCGACCCCGGACCTGCTCGCCCTTGCCGGCAAGCGCCTCGAGCGCTGGCGGAGTCGGCGATGACATCCCTCGCACCGCTGCTCGAGGCGTTCTTCTCCGAACGCCTCCTGCGCCAGCGCCGGGCGAGTCCGCATACCATCGCGGCCTACCGCGACGGGTTCCGGCTTCTCCTCGCGTTCGCCGAGAAGCACCTCCGCAAGTCGCCCTCCGATCTCCTCCTCGCGGACCTCGACGCGCCGCTCATCGCGACGTTCCTCGACCACCTCGAGACTGAGCGCGGCAACGGCGTGCGGACGCGCAACGCTCGCCTGGCGGCGATCCACTCGTTCTTCCGCTTCGCCGCCGTGCGTGAGCCTGCACTCGCCGGGATCATCCAGCGCGTGCTCGCCTTGCCGCAGAAGCGCTTCGACAGGGACCTCGTCGCCTTCCTGTCGCCCACCGAGGTGGAAGCCCTGCTCGCTGCGCCGGACACATCCACCCGCCTCGGCCGACGGGATCACGCGCTCCTCCTCCTCATGGTGCAGACCGGCCTCCGCCTCGCCGAGGTCACGGGCCTCACGGCCGAGGACCTCATCCTCGGCGCCGGCGCTCACGTCCGCTGCCACGGCAAGGGCAGAAAGGAGCGTTGCACGCCGCTGTCTCGCGACACCGCTCGCATTCTGCGTGCCTGGCTCACCGAACGCGGGGCGAGCGGCGCTGACCTCGTCTTCGTCAGCGTCCGGCGCACCCGGCTCAGCCATGACGCCGTCGAGCGGCTCGTGGCGAAGTACGCGCTCCAGGCGTCGCGGACGTGCCCGACCCTCGCCCGCAAGCACGTGACGCCTCACGTCCTTCGCCACACCACTGCCGTGCAGCTCCTCGAGGCCGGCGTCGACCGCGCCGTCATCGCGCTCTGGCTCGGCCACGAGCAGGTCGAGACGACGCAGATCTACCTCGACGCCGACCTCGCCATGAAGGAGCGCGCCCTCGCCAGAACTGCTCCGCCGGGGGCGCGCAGTCACCGGTTCCGGCCGAAGGACTCGCTGCTCGCGTTCCTGGAGGGGCTCTGATTATGCCGCGTCGCAAGGTCTGAAATGCCACGGGCTCAAGGCATCCACGCGCGCACGCGGCATAAGATCGGAGTCGGCATAATGCCGCTTATGCCGCTCGCGGCATAACCGGCATA
>CAVTRF010000018.1:0-4217 GCA_963736795.1 uncultured delta proteobacterium
CGCTCGAGAAGCGCTGGATCACCGCGTCGACATCTTCGCCGCCGGGATCATCCTGTACGAGCTGCTCCACGAGAACCAGAAGCCGTTCCCGAAGGCGACCGACGTCGAGTCGCTCATCGAGTCGCGCCGCGCGAAGGTCGTGCCGCCGACCGCGATCGAGCCGCGCCTGCCGAAGGACGTGGACGCGATCGTCGCGAAGGCCCTCGCCTACGACCCGGAGGATCGCTACGCCGACGCGCGCTCCTTCGCCGACGCGCTCGTGGACGTCCTCTTCCCGATGCTCGCACTCGACGATCCAGGACCACCTCGGGCAGCAGATGAAGCAGGTCTTCGCGGAGAAGATCGCGGAGCCAGCGCAAGGGGCGCGCCCACGACCCGCTCATCATGAAGGTGCTGACCAACGCCGCCGAGGCGCGCGCGCTGGCGGAGGGGGGCGAGCGGACGCCGGTCACCACCCCCGCCCCTGGCACCTTCGCGGCCGCGGACCACGGTCACTCGGACCCGCTGCTGGCAGGCCCAGCAGGACGCCGCGCGCGCCGCGCGCCGCGCGCCCCACGTGCGGATTGTGTACCGCGGCGTCCGCCTCCGCTGGGCGGTGCTCGTCGGCCTCGTGCTCGGGGCGCCTCCGGCGCGGTCGCCTACCACTTCGGCGCGCCGTGGCTGCGCCCGGGGGTGGTGGTCGTCACCTCGGAGCCGCAGGGGCTCGAGGTCTTGCTCGACGGCCAGCACACCGGGACCGCCCACCCCGGCGATGCTCGAGGACGTGCTCCTCGCGTCCGCACACCGTCACCGTCGGGGGCCCCGCGGTGAGGGAGGTCTCCGCGCCGATACCACGGCTGCCCGGCCAGCTCGTCGCGCGGGTGCACGTGAAGGTCGAGTCCTCGGTCGGCGCCGTCACCATCGAGAGCGTGCCCGCGGGGGCGGACATCGTCCTCGACGACAAGCCCGCCGGCCACACGCCAATCACGATCGGCGACGTCCGGCTCGACCAGCGGCACCGGGTCGACCTCATCCTCGCCGGCCACGAGATCGACCAGTTCGTGGTGCTGCCGGAGAAGGACGGGTCGGTTCACGCGCCGCCTCTCGAAGGTCGAGCCGAAGGGGAAGGCGTCGCCGGCGCCCTCGCCCTGACCGGCACGCCATGAAGCTCGTCATTGAGGACGCGGGGGGGACCCGCTCCATCGTGCCGTTCACGGCCGACGCCATCGTGGTCGGCCGCGGCACGGAGGGGGTCACCTTCCGCCTCGCCGATCGCAACGTCTCGCGCCGCCACGCGCGCTTCCTCCGGCAGAGCGGCGCCGTGTTCGTCGAGGACTCGGGAGCCTCACCGGGACGCGCGTGAACGGCGAGCGGATGCCGGGCGCCGCAAGCTCCGCGACGGCGACCTCGTCCAGATCGGGGACTACGACCTGCGCGGTCCTCGCCGAGGGCGCCGTCCTCGACCCGGGCGCGCCGCCGCCCCGCCGCTCCCCGCCGGCCGCGCCCGACCGGCGCGCGGCGACGACGCGGTGACGGTGAAGCTCGCCGCCCTCGAGCCGACCCCGCCAGCCGACGTGACCCCGCGCCGTCTCGCGGCCCGGCCCCGGCCCGGAGCCGCGCACCGCGGCCGCGTCGTCCGGGTGGCGCTCGCCCTCGGGGTCGTCGCGCTCGCGGCCGGGCTCGCGGTGGGCTGGGCGGTGGGCGCGCTCACCGGGCCCGCGCCGCTCACTCCCCCTTGAAGCGCGGCCGGCGCCGCTCCTCCCAGGCGCGCCGCCCCTCGACGAGGTCCGCGCTCTCGAAGGCTCGACGCCGCAGCGCGGCGATGCCGTCGCGCTCCGCCGCCGAGCAGGCCCCGCTCGTGCGTACCCTCGAGCGAGCTGCAGGATCCGCTTCATCCCGCGGACGGCGAGCGGCGCGTTCTCCGCGATCTCCGTGGCGAGGGCGAGGGTGTCGGCCTCGGCGGAGGCCGGCGGCGCCGACCCGGTTCACGAGCCCCCAGGCGAGCGCGGTCTCCGCGTCGATCGAGCGCCCGGTGAAGAAAAAGCTCGCGCGCCCGCGCCGACCCGACGAGGTCCACGAACCGCCGCAGGCCGCCCTCCGGGTAGACGACCCCCAGCTTCGCGGGCGTCATCGCGAGCTTCACCCCCGCGCGCGCGACGCGCAGGTCACAGGTGGCCGCGAGCTGAACGCGCCGCCGAAGGCGAAGCCGTTCAGGAACGCGATCGTCGGGCACGGCACGTCAGAGAGCACGTCGGCGGTCCGCTCCACCGCCTCGTCCGGGCGGTCCCCGCGCGGGAGGTGAAGGGCCATCTCGGCGATGTCGAACCCCGACGAGAACGCCTCGTCGCCAGCGCCGCGCAGGACGAGGCACCGCACGCCGTCGCGGGTCACGCGCGCGGAACGCCAGCTCGAGCTCCTCGAGGGCCTGGAAGTCGAGGGCGTTGCGCTTCGCCGGGTTGTCGATGACGAGCACGCGCGCGAGGCCCCGGTCCTCGGCGCGGATTCGGGGGGGCGCGGTCACGCGCGCGACGTTAGCCGGGCCGCCCGCGCCGGGCAACCCGCGCTGCCGCCCGCGTTCGCGGCCGCGCGGGGTGGACGACCGCCGCGGGGCTCGCCCGGACCGGCGCCCGTACCGCGTTCCAGGCATGTGGGTCTTTGCGCTGTTTCTCACCGCCGCCGGCTCCGGCGCCGCGTGGGCGAAGCTCGCCGCGTGGCGCGCGCCGGCGAGCGGAGCCGCCGCGTTCGTGCTCCACGCGCTGCTCGGTGGCGCCGCCGCGTTCGGGCTGGCGATCGCCGCATACGAGGCTGCGACGTGGGCCGGCGTGGACATCCGCCGGGACCGGATCGCGCGTGGCGACGCAGCCGGGCGCCTCCGCTGCCGTGGTGGGGCTCATCGAGGAGGAAGCGCAGCCACTGGACTCCTCCTCGTCCTCGAGCGTGGGGTCGGACCGCGCGGCGCTCGCCGCGGCGGTGGGTTGGGCGGGGCTCCGGTGCTCGAGCAGCGCTCGTCGTCCTCGGCGGGGAGAGCAGCGGGCTCGCCTTCACGCGCGCCGCCTCGGGGGCCGGTCGCGCACGCGCTCCTCGCGGTGCCCTTCGCGCCCTCGCATCCCGGGCGCCGCGCGCCAGGCGACCGGCGCCGCGTCTGCGCCCGGCCCCTCGCCTCGGCGGCCCTTCACGGCGCGGGGTACCTGAGCCTCGCCCTCCCGGGATTCGGCACGCGGGCGACGGCGCCGCGCTCGCTGTGTGGTGCTCATGGTCTTCGCGCGCGCGGCGCGCGCCCGCCGCCGCGCGCGGCGGTGGGGACGCATCCCGACCTGAAACCAGAAGGGTCCGCCTCGCACGGGCGGGAATCCTCGCACGCACCGGGGGCGACGATCCTCGGTCCACCGGCGGGAGGCCGGCTCGCGTCGCGGCATCCATGTGTACGAGGTTACGGGGGTCAACCCCTGCGCCGGCCGCTCCCCACCCGGGTCGGGAGCGCTGGACGCGGCGCCGCGCGACCGGATCGCAAGGCGCGAGGCGAGGAGCGTCCGGATCGCCCCGGCGACGTCCTGGTAGCTGACCGGCTTGCGCAGGAAGAGGGCGACGCCGAGGGACGCGAGCCGCTCGCGCTCGCGCTCGCCACCCGAGGTGATGACGACGATCGGCATGTCGGCGAGGGCGGGCTCCGCCCGGATCTTCCTCGACGAGGGAGATGCCGGACAGGACGGGCATGAAGACGTCCGTGACGAGCACGTCGACCGGCGGCGCGCGGAGGAGCCGGTCGAACGCGGCCGCGCCGTCGCTCGCGACCTCGACGCCGAGCGTCGGGAGGTCGTCGGACTCGGAGAGGCGGCGCAGCGCCGCGGAGTACATCGACGCGACGAGCGCGTTGTCCTCGACGAGGAGCAGGCGGACCGCCGGCTCGGGACCGCGCGGGGCCCCGATCTTCCGGGCGACGTCCGCGAGCCGCTCGCGATCCCCGCTGCGGTCGTCGGGCACGCGGACCGCGACGCCGGCCGGCGCCTCGAGCGACGCCGCGCGCTTGCGCACGACCTCGACCTGCATCTCGACCGGCTCGAGCAGCTGCGGGAACGACATGACGAGGGTGACGCGCTCGCCGAGCTCGAACTCCCGCTCGGTACGGATGAACAGCCCGTTCTCGAAGAGGTTCTCCGGTGTAGTCGAGGACGCTCTCCGCCCTACGTACTGCACCGCGAGGATCAGCGGAAAGCGGGGATGGGAGCGCCGGTCGGCCG
>CAVTRF010000019.1:0-15406 GCA_963736795.1 uncultured delta proteobacterium
GAGGTCGCGCGGATGATCGACGCGGTGGCCGACAGCGCCGCGACGGTGCTCATCACGGGAGAGCCGGGACCGGCAAGGAGCTCGTCGCGCGCGCGATCCACGCGACGAGCCCGCGCCGCGCCGACGCCGTTCGTCGCGGTCAACTGCGCGCGCGCTCCCGGAGACGCTGCTCGAGAGCGAGCTCTTCGGCCACGCGAGGGCGCCTTCACCGGCGCGGTCAGCCGACCGCAAGGGGCTCTTCGAGCGCGCCGACGGCGGCACGCTCTTCCTCGACGAGATCGGCGAGATCCCGCCGCCGACTGCAGGTCAAGCTCCTGCGCGTCCTCCAGGAGGGCGAGGTCCGAGCCGGTCGGCGGCGACGAGGACGGTCCAGGTCGACGTGCGCATCATCGCCGCGACGCACCGCGACCTCGCCGAAGCTCGTCAAGTCGCGGGCAGCTTCCGCGAGGACCTCTTCTACCGGCTCAACGTCATCCCGATCCACGCTGCCGCCGCTCCGCGAGCGCGTCGACGACATCCCGCTGCTCGCCCAGCACTTCCTGCGCCGCTACGCCGAGCGCGCTCGGCGAAGAAGGTCCGCGCGATCGCGCCCGAGGCGCTGCGCGCTGCTCTCGGGCTACGCGCTGGCCGGGCAACGTCCGCGAGCTCGAGAACGCGATCGAGCGCGCCGTCGTGCTCTGCCGCGGCCGACGTCGTCCTGCCCGGCACCTGCCCGCCGGCCATCACCGGCCGGACCGCGCCGCTCGTGCGCGAGGCGCCGGTGAACGGCGACGAGGCCGCCTGGCTCTCGCTCTCGTACGCGGCCGCGAAGAAGCAGGCGCTCGGCGGTTCGAGAAGGGGTACGTCGACGCGCTCATGAAGGCCTGCGACAGCAACATCTCCGCCGCGGCGCGCAAGGCCGGCATGGATCGCTCGAACTTCAAGCGCGTGCTCCGGAAGTACCGGTCCGACGTCGAGCCCGACTCGGGCGACGAGGGCATCGGGCCGTGGCGACCGGCGGCGGCGGCTACGCCGGCGCGCTAGGGGAAGAGCGCGTCCGGCAGCTTCGGGTTCGCGGACGCCTTCTCCGTCGTGAAGCGGAGCAGCGCCGCGTCCTTCGCGAAGACCTCGACGGCGCGCGGGAACCAGTCCCCGCCCGTCGGCGAGCCCCAGCCGAGGAGCCGGACGTCGAGGAGGTCCTTGCCCTCCGCGGCGACGAGCCGGAGCGGCTGGAAGCCGTCCTTCTCGACGAAGAGGAGCGGCTTCGCGTCGGTCGCGCGGCCGCCGATCACGTAGGCGATCCGGCCGTCGAACCGCCCGAGCGTCGCCTCGGCGAGCGCGACGCCGCGGCGGGAGAGGAGCCCCGCGTACACGTCGGTCGCGTCACCCGCCGAGGGCGCAGCGACGAGGGTGCAGAGCGCGCGCACGAACGCCGCCGCCGGCGGGAGGTCCGCGAGCGGACCGGAGAGCTTGCCGTCGCGCAGCGAGACGAACGGGCGCTCCGCGTCGGGCGCCTCGGGGCGGACGATCTCGAGGCGGCACCGCCCCGGCACCTTCATGAGGAAGCGCGCCGCGACGGTCGCCTCGCCGCGGGCCGGCGCGGTCCCCGCGAGGCGCGCGGCCGCGTCGCCGTGCGCCGCGAGCGTTCCCTGGACCTCGAGCGCGGAGAGCGAGAGCGCCGCGCGGCGCTCGCCGAGGCGGCGCAGGATGCCCGAGACGGGAAGGATGTACGCGGCGGCCGGGAGCGCGACGGCGAGCGCGAGCGCGGCGGCGGCGGCGCGGCGGAGGCGGAGGCTCACCGGGTCACCTCGCGGAGCCACTCGCGGAGCTGCGGCGCGAGCTCCGGCCGCTTCAGCGCGTAGGCGATGTTCGCCTTCAGGTAGCCGATGCGATCTCCCGCGTCGTAGCGGTCGCCCTCGAACCGGTAGCCGAGGAGCCCGTCCTCGCGCGCGAGCACCGCGAGCGCGTCGGTGAGCTGGATCTCGCCGCCGACGCCGGGCTTCACCCGCTCGAGCACCTCGAAGACGCGCGGCGGCAGCACGTAGCGGCCGATCACGGCGAGGTTCGAGGGTGGATCCTGCTTCGGCTTCTCGACGAGCGTGTCGATGCGGATGGTGCGCGGGTCCACCGCCGAGCCGGCCGCGATCCCGTACATCGAGGTCTCCTCGCGCGGGACCTCCATGAGCGCGATGGTGCCGAGCCCGTGACGCTCCCAGCAGTCGGCGAGCTGCTTCGCCGCCGGCACCGGCGCGTCGATGACGTCGTCGCCGAGCATGACGATGAAGGGCTCGTCCCCGACCACGTCCTTCGCGCAGAGCACCGCGTGCCCGAGCCCGAGCGGCTCCTGCTGCCGGATCGTGACGACGTTCGCCATCTGCGCGATGGAGCGCATCATGCTTGCGCAGCTCGTGCTTGCCGGTCCGCTCGAGGTGGGACTCGAGCTCGCCGGCGATGTCGAAGTGATCGACGATCGAGTCCTTCCCGCGCGCGCAGATGAGGATGACGTCGCGCACGCCCGCCGCGACCGCCTCCGCGACGATGTACTGGATCGTGGGGATGTCCACGATCGGGAGCAGCTCCTTCGGGACCGCCTTGGTGGCCGGGAGGAAGCGCGTGCCGAGCCCGGCGGCGGGGATCACCGCCTTGCGGATCTTCTGCGTCGCCATGCGCGGCAATCTAGCACCTGGTCCGTCCGGGGGCGTCGACTTCGGCGGCCGCCCGCGGCCGGGCTTCAACGCTCCGCGCGCTCCGCCTCGGTCTTGCAGTCGATGCAGAGGTCCGTCACCGGCCGGACCCGCAGCCGCGCCGGCGCGATCGCGCGCCCGCACGCGGTGCACTTTCCGAACGTCCCCGCCTCGAGGCGGGCGAGCGCGTCCTGCACCTTGCCGATGAGCTTCCGGTCGCGATCGCCGAGCCGCAGCGACCAGTTCCGCCCCTCCTCCGCGCTCGCGCGGTCGTTCGGGTCGGGGATCTCCTCGCCCCCGGTGCCCGCCATCTCGTGAACGACCTGCTCGCCGTGGCCGACGAGCTCCGCGAGCTGTGTCTCGAGGACGCCCCGGTACCGATCGATTTCGCGCCTGCGCATGGAGTGCCCTCCTTCCCCCGAACGCTAGCGCTATTCGCGCGCGGAGCGAAGGACCGAGTGCGCGTCCTTGCCGGGGGAGGCTCCTTCTCCGTATCCTCGCCCGGTGCAAGCCCGGACCCTCTGCGCGATCGCCCTCCTCACCGCCGGCCGCGCCTTCGCGGCCGAGACTCCTCCCCCCGGCGGCATCCCCGACCTCGTCGGGCCCCGCACGCTCGGCCTCTCGGCCGCCATCGGAACGGCCGCCGGCAACGACGGCCTCTACGTCAATCCCGGCGCCATCGCCGCCCGCAGGCGGTACTCGGTCGAGACCGGGCTCCTCCTCGACCGGCGCGGCGCCGACACGGTGGACCGGTTCCTCGGCGGCTCGATCGTGGACTCGCAGACGTCACCCGTCACCGCGGGCGTCTCGTTCCTGCGCGCGCAGGAGGGGGACTTCACGGGCAACATCGTCCACCTCGCGCTCGCGGGGCCCGTCGCCGAGAAGTTCTACCTGGGCGTCGCCGGCAAGTACCTCTCCGTGCGCGGCCCGCAGAACACGTCGGCGGCCACCGTGGACGCGGGCGTGCTGTGGCAGGTCGCCGACCTCGTCTCGATCGGCATCGCCGGGTACGACCTCGTGCCGATCGGGAACGACGCGGTGGCGCCGATGGGCGCGGGCGCCGGCGTCGCGCTCGGCAACGACCGCACCGTGCAGGTCACCGGCGACTGGCGCACCGACTTCGACCGGCGCGGCAAGACCACGAACCGCTGGGCGGCGGGCGCCGAGGTGCTGCTCGGCCGGCTCGTCCCGCTCCGCGCCGGATGGATGAAGGACGAGACCCTCGACACGCGCTGGTGGTCGATCGGCGCGGGGCTCGTCACGCGCAACGGCGTCGCGCTCGACGTCGGCTACCGGCAGAGCCTGGACGATCCCTCCGCCCGGACCATCGGCGCGACCCTGAAGGTCTTCATCCTGCAGCAGTGATCCGGGTGGCGCGCTCACCCGCGCTCGAGCGCCGGGAGCACGACCGCCGCGCCGGTGGCGCCGTTCTCGCCGCGCCAGATCGGGACGCCCCACACCTCGCGCACGCGCTCCGCGGTGAGCACCGCCGCGGGCGCGCCCTCCGCCACGATCTGCCCGGCGGAGAGGATCACCACCCGGTCGCACGCGGCCGCGGCGAGGTTCAGGTCGTGGAGCACCGCCACGACGCACAGCCCGCCCTTGGCCGCCAGCTGCGCCATGCGCATCGCCGCGACCTGGTGGCCGAGGTCGAGGAAGGCGGTCGGCTCGTCGAGGAGCAGCACCCGCGGCTCCTGCGCGAGCGCGCGCGCGAAGAAGACGCGGCGCCGCTCGCCACCGGAGAGGGCGTCGAGCCGCCGCTCGGCGAGGTGGACGAGGTCGCACGCGGCGAGCGCGCCCTCCACGGCGCCGCGATCGAAGCGGCTCGGGAGGGCGAGGAGCCCCTGCCGCGGGGCGCGCCCCATCATCACCGCCTCGCGCACCGTGAACGGCCAGGAGATCCGCGGCTCCTGCGGGACGAGCGCGCAGGCCTGCGCGACCGTCCGCCGCGGCGCGGTGAACGGGTCGAGCCCCGCGAGCCGCACCGTCCCCTCGGCGGGCGCGAGCAAGCCCGCGACGAGGCGGACGAGGGTGGACTTGCCGGCGCCGTTCGGGCCGAGCAGCCCGACGAACTCGCCGGCACGGGCGGCGAACGAGACGCCGCGGAGCGCGTCCGCGCCGCCGTACGCGAACGAGGCGCCGCGCACGTCCACGATCGGATCCGTCGAGGGCGGTCGCGGTTCGTGGCTCACGGCGAGCCCTCCTCGCGCCGGTTGCTCCGGCGGAGCAGCCAGAGGAAGAACGGTCCCCCGAGGAACGACGTGAGCGCCCCGACGGGCGGCTCGGTCCCGAGAGGCAGGAACGTGAGGCGCGCGAGCGCGTCGGCGAGGACGAGGAACGCGCCGCCGAAGAGCGCGGAGGCGGGCACGAGCAACCGGTGGTCGGGCCCGATCACGCGCCGGATCCCGTGCGGCACGATGAGCCCCACGAACCCGACCATGCCCGCGAGCGCCACGGCGGCCCCCGTCGCGGCGCTCGCGACGAAGAACACGAGCCCACGCTCGCGCTGCACGGAGACGCCGAGCGAGGCCGCCTCCTCGTCGGCCAGGGTGAGGAGGTTCAGGCGGGCCGACAGGACGAAGAGGACGACGACCGCCGCCGCCACCGCGGCGCCTCCCGCGACGAGCGTCGTCGCGCTCTCGTACCCGATCGTCCCGAGGAGCCAGTAGAGGAGGCGGGCCGCGTGCTCCGGTGGGACGAGCAGCCGGAGCAAGGTGATGACCCCCCACGCGAACGCGTTGAACACGACCCCCACGAGCAACACCGACTCGGGCCCGAGCCGCCCGCCCACTCGCCCGAGCCCGAACACGAGGGGAGCCGTCGCCACCGCGCCGATCACCGCGCCGAGCGCGATCGGGGTCCCCGAGGCGAGCGCGGCGGCGCCCGGACCGAAGAGGCGCGTCGCGACGGTCGCGGCGACGATCACGAGCGTGCCGCCGAGCGCGGCGCCGCCCGAGACGCCGAGCACGAACGGCTCCGCGAGCGGGTTCCGGAGCAGGGCCTGGAGCGCGACCCCCGCGGCCCCGAGCGCGGCGCCGACGATCGCGGCGAGCACCGCGCGCGGCACGCGCAGCTCGAGGAGGATCGTGCGGTCCGGCTCGATCCCGGCGAGCGCGGCGGACAGCGAGATCGGCTGCGCGCCCACCGCGCACGAGACGAGGAGCGCCACGGCGAGCGCCGCGGCACCCGCGAGCAGGACGATCCCGAGCCGCGCCGGCCGCGTCTTCACCGCCGCGCCGCCTCGGGGTGGATCGCCTCGAACAGCGCGTCGAGCGCGCGGATCAACGCCGGTCCGGGCCGAAGCACGTCGTCGGTCGCGAGACGACGGAGCGCGCCGCGCCGCACCGCCGGGATCGCGGTGAGGCCGCCCCCGCCCGCGCCGTGCTCGCGGACCGCCGCGTCGATGACGAGGTCCGGGTCCGCCGCGGCGGCCCGCTCGACGGGGAACACCGGCCACGCCACCTCGCCGCCGACCACGTTGGTGGCGCCCACGATCCCGAGGAGCTCGTCCGGGTAGCTCCCCGGGCCGGCGACGACGAGCGGCTGCCGTCCGACGAGGAGCAGCACCCGCTTGCGCGGGAGCGGCGCGGCGCGGGCGCGCGCGGCGCGGATCGCGCCCGTCAGCTCCGCGGAGAGGCGCTCCCCCGCCGCCGGGTCGCCGAGCGCCGCGGCGATCGCGCGCGTGGCGGCGATCACGTCCGCGACCCCGATGACGGGCACCGCCAGCACGGGGATGCCGAGCTGGGCGATGCGCTGCACCGGCGCGAGCGCGCTGCCGTCGGTGAGCCAGACGACGAGATCGGGGCGCAGCGCCACCACCGCCTCCGCGCTCGGGTCGAGGAAGCCGCCCACCCGCGGGAGGCCCTCCACCGCCGTGCCCACGTCGAAGCGGGTGACGCCGACGAGCCGGTTCGCGTGGCCGAGGGCGATCACGATGTCCGTGATGCTCGGCGCGAGCGAGACGATCCGGGTCGGTCGCGCCGGGGCGGGGGGGCCGAGGCGGCGGATGCCTCCCGCGGCTGCGCCCTGACCACCGTCCGGCCACGGCGCGCCGGCCGGCTGGGCGACGGCCGGCGCAGCGAGCAGGAGGAGCAGCGCGATGATCAAGGCCCGCATGCGATGTCGGCGACGTAGGCGAACCCGTTCGACGCCGGGCACAGCTCGACTCCCGTTCCGAGGGAGGTGGTCGCCGTCGCGGGATCGAACCGGAACACCCTGCCCGGAGTTCCGATCCCCAACGTAGCCCGTGCCCCCGCAGAAGGCGAGCTTACCGGGTGCTTCGTCGGAAGCCGCGCCGATGATGGGCAGCACCTGCGCGATCGACCCGGAGAGGTCGACCGGCACGATGCCGCTGCCCTGGATGGTGACGGCCGGGTAGTTCGAGTAGTCGAACGCGCCGCACGTCACGTACAGCTTGCCGCCGTGGACCGCGACGTCCGCCGGGTTGAGGCAGCCCGTCGCCGAGGTCGACGAGGCCGTTCGCCGTGCCGGCGAAGGCGGCGTCGAACGTCGCGGTCGCCGTGTCGATCGCGGCGACCCGCCCGCTGCTCCCCGCCGGCACGTTGAAGAAGTCGTCGAGGTTCCAGAGCGTCACGAACGCGCGGCCGCCCGCGACCGCGACCCGCGACGGCATCGGGTTCGCGCCGGGGCTCGCGAGCGGCTTCAGGTCGAGCCGGGCGACCTCCGTCGTGCACGGGCGCGCGTGGGCGCCGAGCGCGCAGGCGGGGACCTGCGAGACATCGAGCACCGCCAGCTCGCCGGACGCCTCGAGCGCGACGTAGGCGCGCTCGGCCGAGTCGAAGGCGATGCCCTGCGGGTTCGGGTTGGCCGCGCCCGGCGGCACGAACCGGATCTCGTCGACCACCGTCCCGTTCGGCGCGACGACGAGCAGCGTCCCGAGGGAGTTGTGCGAGACATAGAGGAGGCTCTCGTGCTCGGCGAGGAACTCGACGTCCGGCGAGGGCTGCGACGTCTCGAGCACCTTCGCGAGGCGGCGGCCGGGGGGATCGAAGCGGACGGTCGCGAGCGTCTCGGCGCCGCCGTACTTCGCGCTCGCGACCGCGAGGACGTCGCCGGCCCACGCGAGGCCGATGGGGCCCGGCGCGACCGGAAGCGGGATCCCGGCGGCGCTCGAGCGATCCCGTCGCCTCGCGCACCTCGTCGGAGTTGAAGCAGGCGACGTAGAGGTCGGCGACGCACCGGCCGCCGGTGCAGCGCTCGCTCGAGCCGCAGGACCGGCCGCAGGCGCCGCAGTTCTGCCGGTTCGTCTGGAGGTCCACGCAGGCGCGGTCGCAGGCGACCTGGCCGGTGCCGGCGCAAGTCGCCGCGCAGGAGGTGCTCCCGCCGTCGCTCGTCGTGCAGAGGAGCCCGGCGCCGCAGGCGGTGCCGCAGCCGCCGCAGTGCGCGGGATCGGTCTCGAGGTCCACGCAGGCGCCGCCGCAGGTCGGCCGTCCACGGGCAGACGCACTGGCCCGCGACGCACGACTCGCCCGCCCCGCAGGCGTGGCCGCAGGCGCCGCAGTTCGCGGCGTCGGTCGCGAGCGCCGTGCACGGGCCGCCGCACAGCTGCGAGGTCGCTCGAGCAGGTCTTCTCCTTGCCGCAGCCCGCGAACGAGGCGAGGAGAGCAGCGGGAGCGAGGAGGCGAAGCGAGCGCGTCATGGCTCTCTTTCGAGGTGGGGGCGGCCGCGCGGAGCGTCACGAGGACCGTCCGCCCGGGGAGGGGGTTGCCGAAGCTGTCGTCGAGGGTCCGGACGTCGAGGAGGTTGCGGACCTCGAGGTGCAGCCGGAGGCCGGCGGCGCGCCAGAGGCGCACCGACGCGCCGGCGCCGAAGGTGAGCGCCTCGCGCGATCCGGCGCGACGTGGCCGAACCCGAGCCACTGGCGGGAGATCCACTGCGGTCTCGGCGTGGGCGTCGGCGGCCGGTCCGCCGATCCCGACTCGCGCGTAGAGCCGGTGGCGCGGCTTGCGCGGCAGGTCGAGGCCGAGCACCACGAGGCCCTCGTCCGCGCGACCGCGCAGCACCTGCGGGCTCGGTGTACGTGTACGCGGCGAGGACCGCGAGCCCCGCCGCCTGCCGCAGCGGCGCGGTCGCGACCTCCGCCTCGAGCGCCGCGCACGAGCGACCGGTCGGTGTTCAGCGGCACGAGCCGGCGGAACGACACCGACTGGTAGACGACGAGGTCGCGGTACAGGGTCGAGAACGCGCCGAGCGAGGCGGTGCCGAGGGTGCCCTCGGCGACGAGCGCGGCGTCGCCTCCGATCCCGACCTCGGGGCGAAGGGCGGGGTTCGGCGCGACGACCCCCTGTTCCAGGTACAGCTCCGAGAAGCTCGGGACCCGGTACGTGCGGCCGGCGCTCGCGCGGAGCGACAGCGGCCCACCGAGCGGGACCGCTCCGCCGAGCTTGGCGGAGACGCCGGCCTCGTCGCCCGTCCGCTCGAGCCGCACGCCGGGCCCGATCCGCGCGCGGCCGCCGGACAGCTCGCCCGACGCGACGAGCGGCGAGGGTCGGGCGCGCATGGTCCCCGATCCCGTCCGCGCGGAGCCGCTCGCCGCCCGGCCTCCACGGAGGCCGAGAGCGCGCCGTGCGGGCCGCACCAGTCGGCCGCGAGGGACCCCGTCCCGGCGACCCCCGCTGGCGCACGACGACGCCGGCGAGGTCCCTCAGGCTGCGCCGCGACCCGGTCGACGCGGGTGGAGCCGGAGGCGGAGAGCGACGCGCCGGCGGGACCCGGCACGCGGAAGCGGGCGGAGAGGATCCCGCGCGCATCCTCCTGCCAGTCGAGCGGCGTGGGGTCCGCGGGGGTCCCGGGGAGCTCCCGGCGACCGGCCGAGAGCTGGGCGGCGGCGTCGACCGGCCGCCGCCGGCGAGGGCGTACGCCCTTCAGCAGCGCCGCCCGCGAGCTCCGAGGCGTCGTGCTCGCGGGTGGCGAGGCCGGGCGCGGTCGGGTCGTCGCGCCAGTACGAGAACGCCCCGGTGCTGCGCGAGGTCGCGAAGGAGCCGAGGAGCCCCCAGCGCTCGCCGCCTGCCGCCGCCCTGCGCGTCGGCCTGGTAGGTGCCGAAGGAGCCGCCGGTCGCGGACGCGGACCAGCTCCCGGGCCGCGGCGCGGCGGTGACGACGTTCACGACGCCGCCCAGCGCGCCCGTGCCGTGGTGGACGCCCTCGGTGCCGCGCACGACCTCGACGCGCGGAGATCCACTGGGGCGGGATCGAGGAGAGGTCGACGCCGCCACCCGCGGACGGGTTGAGCGGGCACGCCGTCGAGCAGGATCTTCACCTGCTCGGCGCTCGCGCCGCGGATCGAAACGCTCGCGTGGCGACCGACGCCGCCATGGTCGGTCACCGCGACGCCGGGCGAGGTGGCGAGGAGCTCCGCCGGCGCCCTTGGCCTCGCCGGCGAAGCGCGCCGCGTCCACCACCGTGACGGCCGCCCCGGGCGCGGCTGCCGCCGCGGCCTGGACGCGCGGCGCGCCACGGATGACGACCTCGCCCTCGGGCTCGGGGGCGGGCCCTGGGCGGGGAGCGGGGACGTCCTCGGCAACCGCGGCGCGCGCGAGCGCGAGCGTCGCGACGACGGCGAGGAACGGCCGGGTGAAGACGAGAGACGCCATGGATTCGACGCGTCTCCTTCGGACGCGCGAACGCTGCGCCGCGAACCATTCGCGGCTGCTCGGAGGGAGGTCTCCTGGCTCCCGGGGTGGAGGGGTACTGCTCCCTCCTCGGACCTGCGACCTTCCCCTCGCGGACTGCGCGAGAGTGGCCACGACGTGCAGGTCCTTCTCCCCGGCTACAGTGGCGGGACCGCGCCGGACTTCGACCGGCTTCCCTGTTCCTCCGAGCGGGTGCTGCGAGGCGGAGGTACGATTTCCGTCGGCGGCTTGTCAAGCGACCGCTTGCGTCGCGGCGCCCGGTTGTGGTTCGGATGGCGCGCTCGTGAGCGCGCCCTACCGCATCGGCACGACCTCGTTCGTGTACCCAGCCCGCTGGCTCGACAACGCGCGGCGGCTCGCCGGACGCGTGCAGGACGTGGAGATCCTGCTCTTCGACCCGCCGACCCCGGCGAGCCTCCCCTCGGCGGCGGAGATCGACGGCGCTCGCCCAGCTCGGGCGCGAGACCGGGCTCACCTACTGCGTGCACGCTCCGATCGGGTTCGCGCTCGCGAGCGAGGACCCCGACCGCCGCCGCGTCGCGGTCGAGGCGATCTCGTGCGCCGTGGCGACCACCCGGCCCCTCGCGCCGCACGCGGTCGTCGTCCACCTCGCGCCCGGGGAGCGAGAGGGCGATCCGCCGCCGGCGGACGCGGAGGCGTTCCGGCGACGCGCCGTCGGCTCGCTCCGCGAGGTGCTCGCGACGGGGCTCGCGCCGGAGACCCTGTGCCTCGAGACGCTCGAGTACGACTTCGCGCTCGCCGAGCCGGTCGTCGACGAGCTCGGGCTCTCGGTGGCGCTCGACGTCGGCCACCTCGCCCGCGACGGCGTCCCGTTCGACGCCGTGCTCGACCGCAACCTCGCGCAGGACCCGGGTCGTGCAGTGGCACGGGACCGATCCCTCCGGGCGGGACCACCGGTCGCTCCGCCACTACCCGCGGGCCGACGCGCTCCGCCTCGTCAGGACCCTGCGCGCCGCCGGCTGGGGCGGCGTGCTCACGCTCGAGGTGTTCGGCGAGGCGGACCTCGAGGACTCGCCTGGCGGTGCTCGCGGAGCTCGAGCGGGAGGCGGCGGCATGAGCGGGCGGCGCATCGTGCTCGTGGGCGGGGGCGCGCGCTCGGGCAAGAGCACCTTCGCGCTCGCGCGGGCGCGCGAGCTCGGCGCGCGCGGACTCTTCATCGCGACGGCGAGGCGCTACGACGCGGACCTGTCCGCGCGGATCGACCGCCACCGGGCGGAGCCGGCGCGCGCGCTGCTCGACACGCTCGAGGAGCCGCTCGCGCTCGCCGAGGCGCTCCTCGGCGCCCGCGGGTACGACGTCGCCGTCGTGGACTGCCTCACGCTCTGGCTCTCGAACCTGCTCCTCGACGGCGTCCCGGCGGACGAGGTCGAGCGTCGCGTCGACGAGCTCGCCGGCGCGCTCACGCGCGCGCCCTGTCACGTCGTCCTCGTCACGAACGAGGTCGGGATGGGGCTCCACCCCGACACGCCCCTCGGCCGCGTCTTCCGCGATCTCGCGGGGCGCACCCACCAGAAGCTCGCCGCAGTCGCCGACGAGGTCCACCTGGCCGTCCTCGGCCTCTTGCTGCGCCTCAAGCCCGGGCCCGATCGAGGCCCGCCATCCCGGAGATCCCGCATGACCCTTCTCGAGAAGACCCTCGCGCAGATCGCGCCGCCCGACCCCGCCATTGCCCGCAAGACCCAGGCGCTCCTCGACGGCAAGACGAAGCCGCGCGGCAGCCTCGGGAGGCTCGAGGAGCTCGCCTGCCGGATCGCGGCGGCGCGCGGGGTGGCGGTCCCCGACCTGCCGGTGAAGGCCGTCGTCGTGATGGCGGGCGATCACGGCGTCGCGGCCGAGGGCGTCTCCGCGTTTCCCCAGGAGGTCACCTGGCAGATGGTGGCCAACTTCGTCCGCGGAGGAGCGGCGATCAACGTGCTCGCGCGCCAGGCTGGGGCCGAGGTCATCGTCGTGGACATGGGCGTGAAGCAGCCGGTGGAGCTCCCGGGCGTGCGCAGCGCACGGGTGGGCGCCGGCACCGGAAACATCGCGCGCGAGCCCGCGATGTCCCGGGCGCAGGCGCTCGCCGCCCTCGAGGCCGGGATCGGGATCGCCGACGAGCTCGCCGGCCGCGGCGTGACCCTCGTCGCCACGGGCGAGATGGGGATCGCGAACACGACCTCCGCCTCCGCGCTCACGGCGCACTTCACCGCGACGGCTCCGGAAGCGATCACGGGCCGCGGCACCGGCGTGGACGACGCGGGGTTCGCCCGGAAGCTCGATGCGATCCGGCGCGCGCTCGCGCTCCACTCCCGCGCGGCCACCGACCCCGTCGACGCGCTCGCGCGCCTCGGCGGCTTCGAGATCGCTGGGCTCGCCGGGCTCGTGCTCGGCGCCGCAGCGCGGCGGGTCCCCGTCCTCATCGACGGGTTCATCTCGAGCGCCGCCGCGCTCGCCGCGGTCCGCATCGCGCCGGCCGCGGCGGGATACCTCGTCGCGGCGCACCGCTCGGTCGAGCCGGGCCACCGCCACGTGCTCTCCGCCCTCGACGCGCGCCCGCTCCTCGAGCTCGAGATGCGCCTCGGCGAGGGGACCGGGGCCGCGATCGCGATGCACGTGGTCGAGGCGGCCGTCCGCATCCTTCGCGAGATGGCCACCTTCGCCGACGCCGGCGTGAGCGACTCGGGAGCGTGACGTGAACGAGGAGGGCGCGAGCAGCGAGCAGGGGGCCACCTCCCGCGTGATGAGGCCACTGAGCGACGCGCGGCTCGCGTTCCAGTTCCTCACCCGGCTTCCGGCCGGGAAGGGCGCCCACGCGGGCGACCTCGGCCGGTCGTGCGCGTGGTTTCCGCTCCCTGGCGCCGCGGTGGGGCTCCTCGTCGCCGCCGCGGCGCACGTCGCCGGGCCGCACCTGCACGCTCCGCTCGTCGCCGCCCTCGCGATCGCGGCGTTCGCGTGGATGACGGGCGGGCTCCATCTCGACGGCGTCGCCGACGTGTTCGACGGGCTCGGCGGCGGCCACGGTGACCGGGAGCGCACGCTCCGGATCATGCGGGACAGCCGGATCGGCGCGCACGGCGCGACCGCCCTGGTGCTCGTCCTCGCGGTGAAGGTGGCGGCGCTCTCGGAGCTGCTCGCGCGCGGGTCACTCTGGCCGCTCGTCGTGGCGCCGGTGGTCGCGCGCTTCGCCGTCGTTCCGCTGATCGTCCTCTTCCCCTACGCGCGGGAGGAGGGGCTCGGGCGCGCGTTCCGCGGGACGGCAGGCGGCCGAGAGATCGGCGATCGCGGCGGTCCTCGCCGCGGTGGCGATCGCGCCGTTCGCGCCGGCATCGCTGCTGCCCGCCGCGGCCGCGCTCGCCGCGGCGGCGGCCGTCGCGCTGAGCGTGAATCGCCGGCTCGGCGGGCTCACCGGCGACGTCTACGGCGCGGCGATCGAGCTCGCCGAGGCTGCGGCGCTCGCGGCGGCGACGCTGCGCTGATCCCGCGGCCCCTCGTCCCGGGGCGAGCCGGGAGAGAGGGTCGCGCGGCTCGTCACCTCCGCGCCGCGGTGGCGACGGTGGCGCCGCCTGCGACGAGGTTCCCCTTCACCTTCTGGAACCAGGCCCGGCCGAGCCCCTTCACCTGCATGACCTCCTCCGGGCGCCGGAACGGCTGCTTCTGCCGGTGCGCGACGATCGCCTGCGCCTTCCGCTCGCCCACGCCGGGGAGGCGCATCAGCTGGACGACGCTCGCGCGGTTCAGGTCGATGCGCTCGCCGGGCGGGAGCGCCTTCTTCGCGGCGAGCGCGGGCACGGCGGTGAGGAGCGCCACCGCGACCACGGCTCCCCGCAGCAGCGGCGCTCACGGGCGCACCTCGATCGTCTCGATGCCGTTCCGCCGCGTCCCGGGCGCGAGCGGGACCCGGTCGTCCTCGCGGATCTGCAGCTTGTTCGTCCCGACCGGGAAGGCGTCGAGGTACAGGTTGATGCTGCCGTCCTTGTTCGCCCAGCCCACGCCGATCTTCATCCACCGCGTGTGCTTCTTCGTCTCGTCGTCCTTGTCCGGGCGCTCGAGCACCGCGAGCACCGCGAGCCGCTTCCCGGTTCCGCTGTTCGCCTCGCTCATCTCGTCCTCCGTCATCCGTTCGGACGCGCGTTCGTCGCGCGTCGCTTTTCGGAGGAGCACGGCGCGTGCCGAGCGCAACCCCACGGGATCACGCGGGGCGAGGACGGAACGTAGGTTCAGGTCCGGACGGCACGGCCGCGGCGCGGTCGGTCGTACCGTCGCCGATCCCAGACGCGCGCCGCGGAGAGCCCGCCCATGAGCGGGCCGGGGACGGTCGTCTCAGTTCACCGGGCCAGGCGGCGGAAAGTGCGGCGTGTCGCCGAGGTCGATGGTCCCGAAGCGCGCCTCGTACTTCGCGAGGTTGTCCTGGATCGCGTGGAGGAGCCGCTTCATGTGCTTCGGGGTCGTGATCGTCCGCGCGCGGACGGTCGCCTTCGGCGCCTGCGGCTGGATGTAGATGAGGTCGAGGGTGAACTCGGTCTCGGTGTGGTTCACGAGGGCGGAGTTCACGAACACGCCGTTCGCGGTGACGGGATCGATCTCGATCTGGATCTGGATCGGCTGCTGGGGCGGGGCGGGCTTGTCGGCCATGTGCGTCGCTTTACCGCAATTGGAACTTCGCGGGAACCCGCGCAGGAAACCCGCGCAGGGACTTGGAGTTCGAGTACGCGCGCGCCTAGATGGCGCGCGGGGGTAGCCGATCATGCACGAGCGTCTGGGCGGTCCCGCGAGGCGGGAGCGCCGCGAGGGTCGCGCCGTTCGCCCGAAGCACCGCGAGAGGGTCGACTTCGCGGAGCGCTTCGAGCAGATGCAAGCGGTGGCCGTCCTGCTCTCTAGGGCGGTCACCCCCGCGCAGGTCGCGGCCGAGGCGGCAACAGCCGGAGCCGCGCTCGCTGGCGCTTGCGGCTGCGCGGTCGGAATGCTGAGCGGGGACATCGTCGCGGTCGTCGCCTGCCGGGGCACGCTCGGACCCGCCGCGGCGCTCCCGCCATCCCAGCCGCTCTCCGCCGAGCTGCCCCTCGCGACGGCGGTCCGCGAGCGTGTCCCCGT
>CAVTRF010000020.1:0-470329 GCA_963736795.1 uncultured delta proteobacterium
CGCAGGTGACAAAAAAAACGGGGACCGGCACCGCCGGCCCCCGTCGTGTCACCGCCCGAGGCGGTCGTTCCCTACTTGTCGATGTGGCACTCGCTGCAGAGGCCCGCGGCGGGCGTCCGGAGGAAGTTCCCCTCCGTGTCGTCGTGCGGGTCGTGGCAGGTCGCGCACTCGATGCGGCTGCTGTAGAGCGTGAAGCTCGCGACGCCCGTGGCGGTCCCCGCGGGGAACTTGCCCGAGACGCCGGCGGTCGGGTAGGTGATCGCGACCGGGTGGTCGTCGTTCAGGTTCGTCCCGATCTTCATCATGCCGGTGTCCACGATCATCGTGGCCGTTCCGCCCGACAGGAGGCTCGTCGCGGAGTTGAGCGTCTGGCCGATCGCGACCGAGCCCTCGTGGCAGGAGAGGCAGGTCAGCGAGGCGCTGCCCGGGGTCGCCGCAACCGTCGCGCTGATCTTCGTCGAGTCGTACATCGTGAACAGGACGCGTGGCGCCGAGGTCGGCCCGGTTCCAGAGCGGAGCGGCGGCGTTCGTCGTGCTCGCCTTGTGCGGCGTGTGGCAGAACTGGCAGGACGTCGTCCCGGCGACCTCGGTGCCGTACACCGTGACGTTGCCAGCGTTGCCGCCGACGAAGTCATGCTTGCTGCCGGAGATCGCGGCGAGCGCCGACGACGCGTAAGCCGCGAACGCGGCCACAAAGAGGATCTTCTTCATTGGAAGGGCATTCCTTTCGGTTAGTTTCGCCGCGCGTGCGGCTCGTTGCAGGTGCTCCGAGTGCATGACCCATGCCCGGGCTCGCGCGCCTAACCCCTCGAAAACACACTATTGGTGCTTCTGTAGGTGGGTGGATTCACCCACCCTGCGGGTTTTCGCGAACCGCCCCCTTCGCGCGGCGACTCGGCGGGCCGCCGGAAGCTGTCCTCGGGCGTCGTGTTCACGAGCTGGTACTCGCTGATGCAACGCCCCGCGAAGTCGGCGACGTAGATCGTGTTCTTCGAGTCGATGGCGATCGCGGTCGGAAGCAGCATGTATCCGAGCTTCTCGAGGCGGCCGCCGAACCCCATCAGCACCTGGTGGCGGGAGTTGAAGATCTGGACGATGGCGAGCTGGCTGTCGACCACGTAGATGTTTCCGAACGCGTCGAAGGCGAGGCCCTTCGCCTTGTCGAAGCTCCCGGGGGCCTGTCCAGGGCCGCCGAAGAAGCTGACGAGATTGCCTTCCGGGTCGAACTCCTGAACGCGGAAGTTCAGCATGTCCGAGACGACGAGCATGCCGTCCTTCGACACCGCGAGGTGCGTCGGGAAGTTGAACTCCCCGGGCCGCCCACCGCGCGTCCCGATCGTGCGCAGGTGCTTCCCGGCGACCGAGTAAGACCTCCACGCGGTGGTGCTGCGATTCGCGCGACGCCCCGCTCACCACGTACAGGAGCTGGCGGCGTCGATCGATCGCGATCCCGGTCGGCCGCTCGAGCTTCTCGCCGATCCTGCGGAGGAGGCGCCCGTCCGGCGCGTACACGAGCACGAGGTCCGCACCGGAGTCCGCGACGTAGACGTTGTCCTCACCGTCGACCGCCACGCCGTACGCCGATTTCGGGCGGACGTCCCCGTCGCCGAACTTGACGATCTTCCCCTCCGCGATCCGCACCGCGAGGAGCGGGGTCGCGGTGGAGCTCGTCACGTAGAGCGTCCGCTCGTCGACGCTGAGCGCGAGCCCGGTGGGCTCGTTGATCGACCCCGGCCCGGGAGTCCTCGATGAGCGCCCGCAAGGTGCGCCGGAGCGCGCTCGCGCGGAGATCGTCGTCGCTCCGGAAGGCGCGGACGAACTTCACGCGGGCCACGTCGGGCGGCGAGCGGCCAGCGGATCTCCTCGGTCGGGCGGCCGCGCGTGGAGACACAGCCCGCGGCGGCGAGGGCGCCGAGGAGGAGCAGGCCGCGTCGCGCGGTGTCGAGGCTGCGGTTCGTCGTCATGTTGACCTCGTCAGTACTGCTTCTCGTCGTGCGGCGTGTCGTGGCAGGTGAGGGTGCAGCTCCCGGTGCCCGTCCCCAGGCTCCGGTAGCGGCGGACCCCGCGCGGACCTGCACGATCGAGAGATCGAAGTCGATCGAGGTGCGCGTTCTCCTCGGGCGTCCCGCGCTCGCCGGAGACGCCGTGCGCGGTGTGGCACGCCGAGCACGGCGAGCCCCGATCCACGACGTGCGCCCGGTGTTGCGGAAAGCCGGACTTCGAGGACAGGAGGACGTCGCGGTCGTGGCACTTGTAGCAGAGCGCGTACGTGCCCGGGGCTCTCGACGCTTCCGGCCCGCGTCGCGTAGCTCCGCTCGAGGAGGAACGGGTAGATCGAGCCGTGCGGTCCGCGCGGGCCTGCGCCACCGTTGCCCGGCCCGCCGTCGGAGGCGTGGCAGTCCCCGCAGGAGATGACCGACTGCTCGTTGTGCGGCTGCTTCAGCCCGGGCACGGCCGCGCTCCGGCCGGGCAGCGCGATCGGATGGAACGACGCGGCCGAAGGCGAGAGCTGCATCCGGAGGTTCGGGTCGCCCGAGGCGCGCCGGATCGAGTCGCCCCGCCGCCCGCCGACGGGCTGCGGCTTGTTCGCGCTGTCCCCGTGGCACTTCAGGCACACCTCGTACTCGAACCGCGCCGGCTCCACCCGCTGGCCGGAGAGGTCCACTCCCCAGACGCCCGCGAGCGCGCCGCCGACGCCCGTCGCCCCGGCGGTCGCGCCCCTCGCCTCGTGAGGATCGTGGCAATCCACGCAGGTGACGTGACGCCGCGCTCCCGGGGAGCTCTCGGGCAGCGACCGCAGCGCGCCGGCCTTCCCCTCCGCGGCGTCGTGGACGCCGCGCTCGTTGCCGGAGTGGGCGAACGGCTTCGTCCAGTCCGCTCCGACGTTCGCCCGCGCGACCGTCCCGGAGTGACAGCGGAGGCAAACCGCGTCGTCGTCGCCCGGGGGCTTGTCGAGCATCCGTCCGCTCGGCTCCGCTCCGTGTGGACGATGGCATGCCGCGCACCCCGCCGAGGCGACCGACGCCTGGCGGGCGTTCCCCTGTCCGCCCCACGATCAGCGCGGACGAGCCCGCGTGGCTCGCCCCTGCGGGCGAGACGCGCGCGGCCTCGTGGCACGTGAGGCACAGCTCGGAGTTCTGCGCGGACTTCGCGAGGAACATTCCGACCACTGGATCCCCGCCGTACTCCTGGTGCGGATCGTGGCAGGAGGTGCACTGGAGCTCGCCCCGACGATCGAGCTTCACGGGGTCGCCGGGCGGCGGCGGGCGCGTGTCCCCGCCGGCCGGAGCCGGCACGAACGAGACCGGGTGGCCCTTGCGGAGGTCGGTGCCGAGGTTCGACGGCCGGCCCGAGGGGATCGCGGCGATGTTCGTCCGGATGTCGCCGCCCCAGAGTCTGGCCCACCGCGATCGTCCCGTCGTGGCAGGAAAGGCAGACCCGCGTCGCGCCGCTCGGCCTCCCGGCGCGCCCCCGCATCGTGCTGCTCTCGTACGGAGCATGCGATCGACCCCGGGTCCGGTCGCGACGTCGTTCCCCCCGACGTGCGGGAGGTGGCAGAACGCGCACGGGTTCGTCTCGGACATGGCGCGGATCGGCCCGGGTCCTCCGGTCGAGAGGTCGTGCTTCGAGCCGGCGACCCCGCCATGCGGCGCGGCAGCGACGGACGAGGGCACCGCGGCGAGGAACAGGAGGGGGAGGGCGTACCTCATTTGCGGTCTCCGACGAGCTCGAACACCTGGATCCGGCCGTTCATGCTGTCCGCGACGATGATCCGACGGCCCTCGACGGCGACTCCCGCCGGCAGCGCGAGGTAACCGGGAGCGCCGCCCGACGCGCCGATGGCGTAGTCGAAGGAGCCGTCGGGAGCGAACACCAGCACGAGATCCCGCTGCGCGTCCGACACGTACACGCGACCCGCCGCGTCCGCGCCGACGCTCTTTGGCCGGGCGAGATCCCCGCCCGTCTCGCCGGGGAGGCCGAAGGAGCCGCGCCACTCGCCGCGCGGCGAGAGCCGGGCGATCCGGAAGTTCAGCGCGTCCACGACGAGCAAGGTCCCGTCGGGCGCCCAGGAGAGCCCGGTCGGGAAGTGCAGCTCCCCGTCGCCGCTGCCCTGCCGGCCCCAGCGGCCGAGGAGCTCGCCACCCTTCGAGAGCACCACGATCTCGTGGCGCGGCGCGTCGGCGACGAGGATCCGCTCGCCGTCGAGCACGAGCGCGACCGGCCGCTCGAGGATCCCGGCGCCGAGGGTACGTGCACGCGCCGCCGGGCTTCACCGCGACGATCGTCGCTGCGCCGCCGTCCGCCACGAACAGCTCTCCGTCCGGGGACGAGCGCGACCGCCATGGGCGCCCCCCAGGCGAGGTCCCGGCAGGCGATCCGCTCCGCCCTCGAGCCGTCGATCCGGAGTACGGACGGAGCGTCGGGATCCGCGACGTACACGGACCCGTTCCCGACCGCGACCCCGAACGGCCGAACGAGCCAGCGCTGCGGGTTCTCCGGCTCGCGGCCGGTGATCACGTCCACGACGCGCTGCCAGAACGAGCGCCGTGGCGCCGGGGCTTCCGGGTCGGGGAAGACGGACACGAGCCTGACGCGTGGCTGGTCCGGAGCGGCCGGCCAGACGATCTCTGCCGGAGCGGGCCGCACCGGCGCTCGCGCACACCCGCCCGCCGCTGCGAGGAGGGCGATCGCGAGGGCGGCTGGGGCGAGCGTTCCTCACGGACTACGGACCCGACCCGATCGACCTGGAGACGCGGACGAGGAACAGGTTCACCCGGGCGCGACTCTCCCCCGCCGACGCCCGTCACGTAGCGGTCCTCGACGGAGACCGCGAACGCCGCGAGACGGTAGGAGAGCGACGCGCGCAGCTCGAGGTCGTTCTGGGTCGGGCGATCAGGGAACTCGGAGTTCGTCATCCGGACGCTCGCCGACCGCCGCGAGCCTCGCAATGGAGCCCGTCGCACCGGCGGCGATGGAGCGCATGTGCACGTCGTACGCCGGCGCGAGGAAGATCCCGTCTCCGGTCAGCGGGCTGCGGAGCGGATCCGCGACCCCGTCCCGCAGGTTCGAGTCTCCGAACAGCGACCAGCTTCGCCGCACGTACTCTCCACGGGCGGTCAGCGACCGGCTCGCTCGCGTGCCGAGCAGCGGATCGTTCGTGCGGTCGCCACCGAGGAGAAGATGTGCGCGAAGGACGCCCGTGCCGACGGGGCCTTCCGCATTGACGGAGCCCTGCTGTGACAGCGTCGTGGCCGCGGTGCCGACCCTCGATCCATAGGAGATCGCGTACTGCGCGGACCCCGTCAGCGCCTCCCACCTGCGCTGCAGCGCCGCGCCGGCGGTCCCGCCGTATCCGACCTCCACCGATCCATCGAACGGCTCGAGGAGTCCGACGGAGGGCCCGCCGAAGACCTGAACGTTCGAGTCGGCCTGCGCCTTCCGCCAGGAGAGCGTCGCACCGAGCGTCTGCCCCGCGGTCCGCTCGCGTACCTCCGCCAGCGATTTCTCGTCGAGGTTGGCGCCCACGCGGCTGACGAGCACCCACTCCGGTCCGTGTACGGCGCGCTCCATCACGTAATCGAGCTGCTGCGCGGCACGAGATTGCACCGCCGTATCCGCCGCATCCGTGACTCCGGAGGAGTGGCTGTAGGTGACGGAGTGGGACTCGAGCGCCGCTCCGGGCGGCACATCATGCCTGAGCGTGGCGGAGAACACGTTCGAGTCCTGGCGCGGGTTGAACCTCGAATCCAGCGTCGGGGTCCGGCGGTAGAACGTGTCCGCCATCTGCAGCCCGGTGTTCCGCGCAAGCCGGACGCGCGCGTTCATGTCCACCCGGTGGTCGTCGAAGTTCTCCGAGGCGTAGGTGCCTTCGCTGGCCGCTCCACGGTACGCGGCCACGTACGAGTAGAGCTGCGTCGAGTGCGCGGTCGAGGCGCTGAACTGATCGCGCGCCGTCCGGGTGTCGGGGAGCACGCCGCCGGTCCGGGTGCCGTCGGTGCGGGTGTAGCCGAGGTTGAGGCCGGGCCTGTCCGGGATCCGGATGGCGAGGTCGGCGCCAAAGCTGGTTGTCGTGGCGCCGTACGAGCCGGCTCCGCCGGTGCCGTCCCCGTCGGCGCGGAAGGCGAAAGCGGAGAGGGTGAGCGGGCTGTTGCGCCGCGGGAAGATCGACGTACGCAGCCGGTACTCCAGCTGGTTCTGCACCTCGTCCGGCGCGGCCCGGACTCCGAGGCTCAGCCTCCGGTAGCTCGCGCCGCCGCTCCAGCTCAGGGCATCCCGCTGGTACACGAAGCCGCTCGCATCCAGCGACACGTCGACGTCGAGCCGGGGCGTCGTGATCGCGGCGGCTCCCGGTCTGCTGGCGTCCTCCTGCATGTAGCCGAACCCGGCGCGCCCGCTCCACTGGAACGCGAAGGCAGCGGACGGCAGGGCGGCCGCGAGCGCGAGGACCGCCTTGAGCGGAGCGGAAGTCATCGAGCACCTCCGCGGATGACGGTGATCGGCACGTCCACGACGTACTCTGCGTCGGCGCGCGGGAAGGTCCAGCCGCCGGAGACCCCCGACAGGCACTCGGCGAGCTCGGTGCCGGCGAGGTCGCCGCCGCCCGTGATCACCTTCGAGACCTTGCCCTCGGCCGAGATGGTGAGCTTCATCGAGCCCTCGGCGCGCGCGAGCTTCTTCTGCTCCATCACGTCGGCGACGCACGCCTCGATGGACGGCTGCGCGGCCTGGACCGCCTCGCGGATCTGGCGCTTGCCGGCCTCGCCGCCCTGGAGCGTCGCGACGCCCGAGGTCCCGGCGGCGGGGGCGGCCCGGCGGGGGCGGCCGGCTTCGCGCTGTCGCGGAGCGCCGACACGACCACGTCGACGCCCTGCGCGCCGGGCCGGGTGGTGATCCGGGTGACGATCTGCTTCTCCGCGAGCTGGGCGACCGCGATGACGCGGGTCCGGATCTCGGTGGCGCGACGCTGGGCCTCGCCCATCAGGCTCGGGTCCTTCGCGCGCGCCCAGATGAGGAGCTCGCAGCGCTCCTTCGCCGCGAGCTTCGCGATGTTGTCGATCGTCTCGCGGTCGAGCTCGGAGAGCTCGGCGCTCGGCGACGAGAAGGTGACGATCGTCGCGGCGGCGACCGCCTTCTCGACCGCGGCGCCGGGCTGGACGGCGCCGGAGCCGGCCGGGCCCGCCGAGACGGCCGCGCGCTCCTTCACGATCGCCGTCGGCGACTTCACGACCATGACGAACACGGCCTTGTCCTTCGACGGACCCGCGACGGGCTTCGCGTCGGCCGGCTTGGAGGTCGCGGCGTCGCCTTCGGCTGAGCCGCGCGCTGCTCGAGCACCTCGAGCCGCTCGCTCCGGCCGTCGAGCCGGCGCAGCCAGGTGTCGAGCCGCTCGCGCCCTGGTGCGGAGCTGCCGCTCGAGCGCGTCGATCCGCTCGCCCTTCGCGACGAGCCGGGCCTCGAGCGCGGCGAGCTGGCGGTTCCGTGCGCCGAGCGCCTGCTTGCGGACCTCGAGCTGCAGCGCGCGCGATGCCGGCGCCGCTGACCGACGCGGCGAGGCGGCTCGCCTCCTGCCGCTCGGCGTCCTCGCGCGCCGCGCCGTCGCGCTCGCGCCCCTGCGCGGCGTCCACCGCCGGGCCGTAGCTGCGCTCCTGCGCGGACAGGTTCCGCTCCTGCGCGGCGAGCTGCGCCTCGAGCGACTCGAGGTCGCGCTGCTGCTGCGTCGGCGGCGCCTCTGAACGCGATCCGCTTCTCGCGCGCGTCGAGCTGCTGCTCGCGCGCGGCGAGCTCGCGCTCGCGGTCGGCGAGGCGGCGCGCCTCCTCCTGCGTGGCCTTCTCGCGCGCGTCGAGCTGGTCCGAGGTCGCGCGGACGCGGCGCTCGCGCGCGTCGGCGAGCGTCTCCTGCTCGCGCAGCTGCGCGTCGGCGAGGTCGTCGAGGGTCGGCGCGGCCGCGCGGAGCGCGGGCGCGGACGGCGGCCGCGGCCGGTCGGCCCGGCGTCGCCGCGGCGGCGGTCGCCGTCCACGGCCCGTGCCGCAGCGAGCGCGGCGTCGGCGCCGACGGATCCGGCGAGCCGGAGCTGCAGCCGGAAGTGCGGCCGGTCGTCGGCGAACGCGATCGCGACGGGCAGCCGCCGGGCACCGGCGCGGCGGCAGTCGCGGGCCGCGGGCGCCGCGCGTCGACGGGTCGGCCTTCGCGCGCGGGCCGAACGCGAACCCGACGCTCACGCGCAACCCGTCGTCCTCCGGGAGGTAGTTGAAGCCGAGCGGACACGGGCGCCGTCGCCGAGCACGCCAGCGGCAGCGCGACCGCCGTAGTTCGTCGCCGCGCGGCCCGCCGAGCGCCTCGAGGACGAGCGTCCGTCGCGCGGCGCGGCGCGAGCGAGAAGGCGCCGCCGTAGCGACGCCGTCGTCCGGCGCCGCGCTCGCACGCCGACGAACGCCGCGACGCGGACGGCAGCCGCGGACGCGGTCGAGACGATGAAGCCGCCCGCCGACCACCTGCGCGCTCGTTGATCCGGTCGACGGTAGGCGTCCGATCGGCGAAGCCGGAAGGAACGCGCGCGAGCCGTCGATCAGGTGGAGCTTGAGGGCGCCGCCGAAGAGGCACCCGCGCCGGGACGGGATCGCCGGGCTGCCCCACTCGCGCATCGAGAGGCCGAGCTCGAGCCGGGAGGCGACGCCCGCGCCGGCGTAGAGCGGGAAGGGGCCGAAGTCGACCGGGCCGACGTGGCGGCGGTCGAGGCGCAGCTCGCGCGCCGAGGAGGCCGAGGCCGCGCGGCAGCACCTCGGCGTCCGGGACGTCGAGCAGCGCCCGACTCGCCGGAGCGCGCCGGGAACATGGCGGTCTGCGCGCCGCGGGGGCGCGACGAGCGAGCGGCGACGGGGCCACGGTCGGCGAGGCGCTCACTCCGAGCTCCCACCGGATTCCGGGTCGTGCCCGGGCCGCGGGCTCGCCGCCGGCGCGCGTGGCACGGCCGGGTGAGGCCGAACTGCGAGAGGGTGCGCTCCACGCTGCGGACGCTGACGCGGTGGCCGAGCCGGGCGAGCTCCGCCGGCGATCTCGGCGGCGGTGCGCTCCGGGTGGCGCGGATCCGGGTCGTCACGACGAACGCGGATCACCTCGAGCGGCCGGCGCCACGGGGCCGCGCGGGCCGGGCGGGCGCGGCGAGGAGCCCCTCGAGCCCCTGCTCGCGGAACCGCCGCAGCTTCTCGTAGTACGTGCTCCGCGACCGGCCGTACTGCGGCGAGGACGTCGTCGAGCGGCCGCCCGCTCGTCTCGCCCTCGATGAGCATCACGAGGTCGAGGACGGCGTCGTCCTCGGCGCGCACCGGGAGCGCACCCCCCGGGCCCTTGATCTCGTGCGTGGCGGGTCGCCTCATGCGTGCGCGCCGGCAGCCCTACCGGTGGGGCGTCGACCGACGGAGGCGCAGCGCGGCCTCGTCGACCTGGATCTTCGCGCGCGCCCGGAGCTCGCTCGAGCTGCGCGCGGACCGCCGGGATCGGCGCTGCCGGCGGCCGGGTTCGTCGCCGTTCGCGGCGACGAGCGCGCCCGCGAGGAGGTTCCGCTCGATGCCGGGGAGCGACGCCCGCGACCGCCGGCGCGCGCTCGAGGCCGCGCTCCGAGCGCCGCGTCCTCGAGGAGCCGCGCCTCGACCTCCTTCTGCGCGAGGGCGATCTTCGTGGCCGGGCCCGCGACGTGGCCGCGCCCGACGCCGGCGAGCTGCGCGATCGCTGGAGTGGACGTCGCGGTACCGCACCGGCTTGCCGTTCACGGTCGCGACGACGTGCGTCGAGCTCCGCCGAGGTGGCGTCGAGTCGCGCGCCGAGCGACGCGAGGAACGGCTCGTCCACCGCGCCGCCTGGCGCGCCTCAGCTGCTCGACGAGGTGCTGGCGCGCCTGGCCGGCGAGCTGCCGCGCGCGCGAACGCCGACGAGCGCCTCGCGCCGCGCCGCGAAGCCCGGCCTCGTCCGCGACGGTGCGCTCGACGACGCGCGCGATCGCCCAGCCGAGCTTGAGCGCGACCGGCCCGACGAGCGCGCCGACCGGGGCGCGGAAGGCCTCGTCCGCGAGGGCGGCTCGAGCTGCCCGCGCGACGAGCACGCCCGGTGTCGCCGCCGCTCGCCGCGAGGGTCGCGGTCGAGCGCAGCGCCTGCGCCTCCGCGGCGAGGTCGCCGCCCCTCCGGACGCGCTCGAGCGCCGCGCGCGGCCTCCTCCTCGGTCGCGAGCTTCACGAGCGACGAGGCGCACGAGTCGCCGCTCGCGTGGTAGAGCCGCCGGAGCTCCGCGTCCGTCGGCGGGATCTTCGCCGGCGAGGTTCGCCGACGAGCGCCTCCGACAGCGAGCCGCCGCCGCTGGGCCGCGACCGCCTCCGCGACCGCCGGGTCGCGATCGAGGCCCCTGCCGCCGGGCCTCGGCGGCGAGCAGCGCCTCGTCCACGAGCGCCGTCGAGCGCCTGCGCGGCGCGGCGCGCCTGGCCGCGCTGCCGCGAGGACGCGCAGCCGCTCGTCGAGGTCGGCGCGCGTGATGGCGGTCGTCGTCGACGCGCGCGACGACGTCCCCGGCGCGGGCGGCCGCGGCCACGAGCCAGAGGAGGGCAGCCGCGGCAGCATCATGGCGCCATCCTCCGGCGCCGCGCGCCCGCCGGCGACCCGGCCGCCGCCGGCGCCGGGCTGCCCGCGGCCCGCCGCCGCCGCGCCGGCGCCGCCGGGCCGGAGCGCCGGCGGCGCGCTGCGCGTTCGATGACGTTCTTCATCTCCGGGTCTCGCCGCTCTTGTCGCCGTGGCACCAGTCGCACGACTCCATGGCGTCTGGCCGTAGTAGAAGAGGCTCGGGCTGTCCGAGCCGTGCGGGTTGTGGCAGCTCGCGCAGGAGAAGTCGCGGCCCGGTCGCGGCGCGGGTCGCTGAGGTCGCCGCCCACGACGTGGCCGCGCGGGCACGAGCGGGCGTGACGTGCCGCCCGTCCGCCTGCCCCGGGTGGCAGCCGGTGCAGAGCTCGTTGACCTTCTTCGGGAAGCATCGACGCGTTCGCGGTGCCGTGCGGATCGTGGCAGCCGGTGCAGCCGTAGCGCTCGAGCGCGGCGTGCTTCACCTTCCCGCCGTCGACCGGCTTGTGGCACTTGTAGCAGGCCGCCTTCCCCTCGCCGCCCTTCAGCGCGTACCGGTGCTGCCCGCCGTGCGGGTCGTGGCACTGGTCGCAGCCCTTCGCGACCGGGGCGTGGACGACCTTGCGGCCGGAGAGGTCGTCCTGGTGGCAGAGGAAGCAGACCTCCTGGATGGTCGGCTTCGCGACGAGCTTCGCGTTGTCCGAGGAGTGCGGGTCGTGGCAGACCGCGCAGTCGCCGGCGATCACCGCGGTGTGCGGGTACTTCGACTTGTCCTTCCGCTCGTGGCAGCCGTAGCAGAGGTCCACCGGGTTCTTCTTGAGCAGCTTCAGATTCTCCGACCCGTGGCCGCCCTCGTGGCAGCCGAGGCAGTCGGTCCGCTTGAACGCCGCGTGCACGACCTTCTTCGTGAGGTCGATCCGGTAGCCGGCCCCCGGGGTGCCCTGGCCCGTCGGCGCCTTCGCGTCGTGGCACTTCAGGCAGAACGCGCTCCCGTTCTCGGCCTTCACGTTGTTCGGGAGGTTCCCGCCGTGGGCGTCGTGGCAGTCGAGGCAGCGCCCCTCCGACACCGGGCGCGTGCTTCACCGGCTTCGTCGAGAGCGAGTCCGCGTCGTGGCAGTCGAAGCAGATCTTCTCGCGGTCCTGCGTGACGAGCCCGGCGAAGTTCGACGAGTGCGCCGCGTGGCAGGAGAGGCAGCTCCCCTGCCGGATGACGGTGTGGACCGACTTCGACTGGTCCTTGCGCGCGTGGCAGCCGTAGCAGAGCTCCGGCTCGGTCCGGACGAGCGCCC
The DNA here is from genome assembly GCA_963736795.1 of uncultured delta proteobacterium. Classification (GTDB taxonomy): domain Bacteria; phylum Myxococcota; class Myxococcia; order Myxococcales; family Anaeromyxobacteraceae; genus Anaeromyxobacter. Next base: position 11,890 of record CAVTRF010000020.1, read on the forward strand.
ACTTCGACGAGGTGCGCGAGCGGCACTTGCCGGCCTCGTTCGTGACGGCGCGGTGGCAGGAGGTGCAGTCGTGCTTCTCGAGCGCGCCGTGCACCACGCGGCCCTGCATGAGCGGCGCGTGGCACCCGGTGCAGCGCTCGGCGGCGGGTGCGGGCTCCGGCCGCGGGCTGCTGCAGCGCCGTTCCGGGCGGCGGGGGCGGGAGCGGGACCTGGCGCCTTCGTCGCGGCGGGGGGCGGCCGCGGAGGCACGATCTCCGCCGCGGCGCCGCTCCGCGGAGCAAGCACCGACGAGCGCCAGCGCCACGCTGACGGCGAGCCAGCGACTCGCGCGGCGAGCCGCCGCGAAGGGAAGGCGGGCGGGTGGGGTCTCGACCGGTCTCGGGGTCACAGGCTCGTCGCTTCTCTCGCGTGGGGGGTGCCGCCAGTTCAGCGGCGCGGACCCGCTGCAATCGGGGTGCCGTCTTGTCCCTCGCGGGACGGACAAGCGGTGCGGATCGTCCGCCGGTTTTAGGCGGCCGGGCATCCGCCTGATTCAGGCGGTTTACGGACCACACCGGTCCCACGAGTCCCACATGCAGCCCTTTCGCGCTCACCCCGGGATGGGGGCAAATCACGCAACGCTTGCGTCATTTCACCCGAAGGTTCGGAGGAATATGGCGCAACTGGAGCGGGGCACGTCACTTGCTCGAAGCGTCCAACGCCGCGAAAGGAGCGCAGATGCTCGTCGCAATCGGTCTGAACCAGAGGGGTGCGACCGTCGCCGACCGCGAGGTGCTCGCCCTGGCGCCGACCGACATCCGGGCGGCCCTGGCGGGGTACGCCGCCCTCGGAGGCATCGAGGAGGTGGCGGTCGTCTCCACCTGCCACCGGGTCGAGATCTACGCCTCCACGTGCTGCCCCACCGCGGCGGTGCTCGAGCTTCGCCGGGCCGTCACGGCGCGGGCGGGCCGGGAGCTCCCGCTGTTCGAGCTCCAGGGCGAGGAGGCGTTCCGCCACCTCGTGCGCGTCGCGTCGAGCCTCGAGTCGGCGATCCTCGGCGAGCCGCAGATCCTCGGCCAGGTGAAGGACGCGTTCCAGGCGGCGGTGGACGCGGGCGTCGCGGCGAACGAGCTCACGACCGTCCTCGCGCGGGCGCTGCAGATCGCGAAGCGGGTCCGGACGGAGACCGCGATCGGGCGCTTCGGGGTCTCCTGGGGACATGCCGCCGCCGCGCTCGCGGAGAAGGTGCTCGGGCCCCTCGCAGGCCGCAGGGTGGCGGTCGTCGGCGCGGGAGAGATGGCGCGGGTGTCGGCGCAGCACCTCCGCGGCGCAGGGGGCCGCGATCGTGGTGCTCAACCGCACCCTCGCGCACGCGGAGGCGCTCGCGCACGAGGTCGGCGGCGAGGCGAGGCCGCTCGAGGCGCTCCAGGAGGAGCTCCTGCGCGTCGACGTCGTCGTCTCGGCCGCCCCGGCGGCGCCCGCCGCGTTCCGGCCGGAGGAGCTGGCGCGCACGGCGAAGATCCGCCAGCGCCCGCTCGTCCTCGTGGACCTGGCGGTGCCGCGCGCGATTCCGCCCGAGACCGCCGCGGTGCAGGACGTCTACCTGTGCGACGTGGACGATCTCGACCGCGTCATGCGCGCGGCGATGGACGGGCGCGCCGCCGCGATCGCCGACGCGGACCGGGTGATCGACGAGGAGATCGCGCGCTGGTCCCGGGCCGAGGCGGAGCGCCGGGCGGCCCCGCTCATCCAGGAGCTCCGGATCCGCGCCGCCACCATCGCCCGCGAGGAGGTCGAGCGCACGTTGCGGCGGGTCGGCGGCGATCCCGAGCTCGCCCGGCGCCTCGACGCGATGGCCGGCTCGATCGTGGCGAAGCTCCTCCATCAGCCGAGCGCCCGCCTCCGCAAGGCGGTCGGCGACGGCGGCGAGACCGATCCGCTCGTCGCGGCGGCGAAGGAGATCTTCGGCCTCGAGGTCCCGCCGACGCTGCGACGCGGCACCGCCGCCTAACCCGCCGGAACGCGGGGCTTCCCCCGCGCGTTCGTCCCTGCAATGATGGCGGATTCCACGGCAGGGCCCCTTCCACCGATGAACCTCCTCGAGCGCGCGTTTCGACGGCTGGACTCCAGCATCCGTTCACGCATCCTGCTGCCCACCGCGCTGCTGTTCGCGGCGACGCTGGCGGCGATGGTGGCGGCGGCGGTCCACATGTACGGCGCCGACATGGAGCGCGGCCGGCGCGAGCGGGCCGAGGTGTTCACCGGCATGGTGGCGAGCGGCGTGTCGAACGTCATGCTCGCGGGGCGTCCGCACGAGGTGCCGATCCTGCTCGACTCGCTCCCGGGGCACGGCTCGGACCTCGTCGTCGCGAGCCTCGTGTCGCCGACGGGCAACGTGTCCGCGTCGTCGTCGCCGCGCCTCCTCGGCACCGTGCCGTGGCGCGATCTCCACCGGTTCGACAAGCCGTCCGTCGTCGGCTCCCCGGGTGGGAACGAGACGGAGTACGCCGTCATCCACCCCATCCTGAACAGCGAGTCGTGCGCGCGCTGCCACGGCACCGAGTCGCGCGTGAACGGCTGGCTGGATCTCCGCTTCACGCGCGCGCCGGTGCTGCAGGCCCAGGCGCAGCTCGCGCGGACGCTCGCGCTCGCGGCGACGGCGGCGTTCGTCGTGCTCATGGTCATCGCCCTGTGGCTCATCGGGCGCGAGGCGGTGGCGCCGCTCCAGCGGCTCGTCGCCGTCATGCGCCGCGCCGAGGCGGGCGATCTCTCCGTCCGCGCCGACGAGGGGCGCCCGGACGAGCTCGGGATCGCGTCGCGCGGCTTCGACGCGACGCTCGCCGCGCTGCGGCGCAGCCAGGCGGAGCTCGAGGCGTTCTACCGCGAGCGGATGGTGCGGGCCGATCGGTTCGCGGCGGTGGGCGAGATCGCGACCGGGCTCGCGCACGAGATCAAGAACCCGCTCGCGGGGCTCTCCGGCGCGCTCGAGCTGCTCGCGGAGGACCTCGCCAAGGACCCGCGCCAGGCCGAGGTCGTGAGCGAGATGCGCCACCAGGTGGCGCGGCTCACGCACACCATGGAGAGCCTCCTCAGCTTCGCGCGCCCCGCGCGCGCCCGGCTCCGCGCGACCGACGTGAACGGATCGCTCGAGAAGGTCCTCTTCCTCGTGTCGCAGCAGTGCCGCGGCGGCACCGTCACCATCCGGCCGGCGCTCGGCGAGGCGCTGCCGCCGGTGATGGCCGATCCGTTCCAGCTCGAGCAGGTGTTCCTGAACATCTGCCTGAACGCCATCCAGGCGATGTCGAGCGCCGGCGGGGCGCTCGGGGTGGCCACCCGCGCCGGCGACGGCAACGTCGTCGTCGAGATCGAGGACACCGGCCCCGGCATCCCGTCCGACCTGCGGGCGCAGGTGTTCAAGCCGTTCTTCACGACCAAGCGCGAGGGGAACGGCCTCGGCCTCGCCATCTCCGCGCGGATCGTCGCCGAGCACGGCGGGCACATCGGGTATCGTTGCCCTCCCTCGGGTGGGACCATCTTCACCGTGACGTTGCAGCAGGCGCGCTCCGGGCGCGCCACGGAGCACGCCGCATGAGCAGCAGCACCCCGCAAGCACGCGTCCTCGTCGTCGACGACGAGAAGCTCATCCGCTGGTCCGTCGCCGAGCGGCTCCAGCGCGACGGGTACGAGGTGCTGTCCGCCGAGTCCGGCGAGCAGGCGCTCGAGATGCTCGCCGCGACGCCCCCGGACCTCATGCTGCTCGACGTGCGCCTGCCCGGGATCGACGGCGTCCAGACGCTGCAGCGCGCGCTGTCCATCCACCCCGAGCTCGCGGTCCTGATGATGTCGGCCCACTCGACCGTGGACATCGCGGTGGACGCGATGAAGCACGGCGCGGTGGACTTCCTCGTGAAGCCGTTCCCGTTCCAGGCGCTCGACGCCGCGGTCGAGCGGGCGATCGCGAGCGCCCGCACGCGCCGGCAGATCGCGACGCTGACGAACGACCGGCGGAGCACGGGGGCGCTCGACGCGATCGTGGGCGGCTCCGCGTCGATGGAGCAGGTGCGGTCGATGATCGGCCGGCTCGCGTCGAGCGACACGACGACGGTGCTCATCGAGGGCGAGAGCGGCTCGGGCAAGGAGGTGGTCGCGCGCGCCATCCACTTCCGGAGCGCCCGCGCCGAGCGGCCCTTCATGCAGGTGAACTGCGCGGCGCTGCCCGAGCACCTCCTCGAGTCCGAGCTGTTCGGCCACGAGCGCGGCGCGTTCACCGACGCGCACACCCAGAAGCGCGGCCTGTTCGAGAGCGCCGAGGGCGGCTCGGTGATGCTCGACGAGATCGGCGACCTGCCGCCGGGCGGCCAGGCGAAGCTCCTGCGCCTCCTCGAGAACAAGACGTTCCGCCGCGTGGGCGGCGTGCAGGAGCTGCACTGCGACGTCCGGGTCATCGCGGCGACCAACGTGAACCTCGAGGAGCGCGTCTCGGACGGACGCTTCCGCGCGGACCTCTTCTTCCGGCTGAACGTCGTGCGGATCGCGGTGCCGGCGCTCCGCGAGCACCCCGAGGACGTCCCGACGCTGGCCGCCCACTTCATCGCGCGGTTCAACCAGGAGATGAAGCGCACCGTGCTCGGGGTGTCCGGCGGCGCGATGGAGATGCTGCGGGCCTACGCCTGGCCCGGGAACGTGCGCGAGCTGCGCAACGTCATCGAGCGCTCGTTCATCCTGCACGCCGGCGCGGACGAGATCCGGCCGGAGCACCTGACGCCGGAGCTGCGGAGGGCCGCCCCGGCGAAGCGGCCGGACAAGCTCGTCCCGAACATCACCGAGGAGGGGCTCGTCCTCGACGACGTCGAGAAGAAGCTCATCACCGAGGCGATGGAGCGCGCGAGCGGGAACCAGTCCAAGGCGGCGCGCCTGCTCGGCGTCTCGCGCGACACCCTCCGGTACCGGTTGAAGAAGCACGGGATGGCGTAGGTCGCCCGGCGCCGCGGGGTGGCTGTACACGGTGGGTGCGGCCGTGGCATCGAGGACGCGTGAGGTGGGGACGTGTCGAGGGACGTGACGCTCTTCAGCTGTCGTCAGGGGACGGTGCCGGCGGCCCGGGCGGTCGTCGCGCTCGCCGTCATCGCCGCGCTCGGGGCGGCGCCTGCGCCCGCGGCCGCGTCGGAGCTGCGCCCGGTCCCGCTCGACGCGCTGCGCGGCAAGCTCGACACCTCCGCGGCGCACGCGTTCACGCGGCGGGGGCTCGAGATCGAGGTCGACGGGAACACGGCCCTCTCGACCGGGCTCGCGGCCCAGATCGCCGAGCTGGACGTCGAGGCGACCGGGCCCGTCACGCTCACCTGGGCCGCGCGGACTCCCGCGAGGCCGTTCACGCCCTTCGGCCCGCCGTGGCGGCACCTCAACGTGCCGCGCGAGCGCGCGACGGTGCGGCTCGACCTGCGCATCGCGACGGGCTGGTCGCCCGCCTCGGAGCTCGTGCTCGGCCTCACCGGCGCGGGCCGGGTGATCGTCCACGCGATCCGCATCCTCCCGAACGCGACGGACGGCTCCGAGCAGCAGGCCGCCTACGACCGCGCGCTCTTCTGGGCGCCGGAGGGCATCGGGCACACGACCATCAACCTGCTGACGCCCTCGTTCTGGAGCGCGAGCCGCGGGACGTGGCTCTCCGACGTGCTGGCGGGCGCGGCGGTCCTCGCCCTGCTGGCGATGCTCCTCGCCGCGAGGCTTCGCGGGCGGCGGGTGCGTCCCGGGGTTGCGCTCGCGGCGGCGGCGCTCGTCGCGGTGGGGGCCTGGGACCTCCACCTCCTCGTCCGCTTCCTGCCCGCCCTGAACCTCGAGCCCACCCCGGATGTGGAGCAGCGGATCCGGGAGAACTACTACGTCGCCACCGAGGTCGGCGCGCTCGCGGCGCTCGCGCGGGCGACGCTCCGGGCCGACGAGCGCGTCGGCGCGATGGGGTCCCCGAAGGCCTGGTTCGCGCCGCAGACGCTCTGCTTCAACCTCGCGCCGCGGCGCTGCGCGATCGTCGTCCCCGGCGAGCACGTCCACCGGGGCATCTCCGGCGTGGGGCAGCTCCGCGACGACGAGATCGACGCGATCGTCGCCCACCGCGCCGGGCCGCTCCCCGAGGGCTTCGTCACCGTCGCCTCGCTCGGCCCGACCCTCGTCGTGGCGCGCCGCCGATGAGCTTCGCGATCACCCTCGTCGCGCTCGCCGGAGCGGGGCTGGCTCTCCTCGGGCTGCTGCGGCTCGGTGCGGGGGACCGCGCGACGGACCTCGCGCTCGGGTGGCTCGTCGGGACGGGCTGGCTCGCGGCGGTCGCGCCGGTGGTCCGGTTCGGCCTCGGCGTGCCGCTCGGGCGGGCCATGCTCGCGGCGATCGTCCTCGCGCCAGTCGTCGCGTGGGGCGCGCTCGAGCTGAGGCGGCGGCGCTTCGACTCCGCGCCTGCTGCGGAGGATGCGGTCGCGAGCGCGCGAACGGAGACCCCCGTTCGCCCCGAGCGTAGGGACGGCGAAGCCGGCCCGGAGTCGAAGGGCGCACGCTGGATCCCGCGGCCGCTCTGGCTGTTCGTGCCCATCGCGCTCTACGTGGCGATCGTCACGGCCGCCGTCCTCCTCCACGGCACGAACACGCCGACCCAGACCGACGACGGGGTCCGCGTCCGCGCCTTCGCCCCGATGCTCGCGTTCGCGGACGAGTGGGCGCCCGATGCGCGCGCGATCTTCACGACCGCCGGCCCGCTCCCGACCTTCGTCCCCGCGGTCGCCTGGATCGCCACGGGGTCGCTCGACCACTTCCACGTGAACTACGCGATCCTCGCGGACCTCCTCGCGCTCCTCGTCCTCTCGATCGGGGTCGCGTCGTCGCGAGGCAGCCCCGAGCGCGGCTGGGCGAGCGCGTTCGGCCTCCTGTCGATCCCGCTGTTCGTCTACCACTGCACCTCGACCTACTCCGACGCGGTGCTCGCGATGCGCGTCGGCGCAGGGGTCCTGTTCGCCCTCGAGTACGCGCGCACGCGCGACCGCGCCGACGCGGCGCGCGCGCTCCTGTTGCTCGGCGTCGCGGCGCTCGTGAAGCGGGAAGGCGAGCTCGTCGCCGCCGCGCCCGCGGCGGTGCTCCTCGCCCAGCTCGCATGGGAGCGGTGGCGGGAGGACCGGCCGCTGCCGTGGGGGGCGATCTCGCTGCTCGGAGTCCCGGTCGCGCTGGGAGCGATCGGCAAGATCTCCGCGGTGGGGATCGCGAGCGCGTTCCCGATGCTCGGGTTCGTCGTGCAGCAGGCGGGTGTCGCCGCGGGGACGGTGGGGGCGCGTGCACCGGAGCTGTCGCGGCAGGCCGCCGAGATCTTCTTCGACCGGGCGCTCTTCCGGTCCGGGAACCAGGGGATGATCTACTGGGTCCTCGTCGCGACGGTCGCCCTCCGCGCCCGCGCGCTCGTGCGGACCGGCGGCGCCTGGCCGCTCCTCGGGATCGCGGCGCTCTTCGCCGAGGTGGCGGTGAGCTCGATCTTCCTCATCCCGGAGTTCACGATCGACCAGGGCACGGTGAACCGCGCGCTCCTCGTCGTGAGCGTGCCGGCGGCGATCTGGCTCGGGGCGGTGATCACCGACGCGGTGCGCGAGGACTCGCTCGCGCTGGCGCCGGAGACGGCGACGCCCGCGCGAGCGGCGCGGGCGTCGGAAGGCGAGAAGAGAAGGGGAGGCGGGAAGGCTACGCCGCCGCCACGTCGTCGAGCTCGACCGGGCTCCCGTTCGTAGGCCAGTCGAGGTCGATCGCGAGGGCGTGGAGCTCGGACTTCAGCTTCTCCTTCGCGCGGATCTCGAGCTGGCGGGCGCGCTCGCGGGAGAACCCGAAGTGCTCGCCGAGCTCCTTCAGGGTCATCGGCTGCTCGGCCATCACGCGCTGCTCGATGATGAACCGCTCGCGGCGATCGAGCCGAGCCAGCGCCGCGCCGACGCGCCCCGACACCATCGCCTGCTCCTGCTGGCCGGAGAGCTCGTCGTCGGCGCCGGGGTTGCTCGCCGGGACGAAGTCGACGTGCGAGGTCCCGCCGTCCTCGCTCATCGGGGCATCGAGCGACAGGTCGCGCCCCTCCATCCGCTGCGCCATCTCTTCCACCTCGGACGTCTTCACGCGGAGCTTGGACGCGACCTTGCTCGAGTCGCGGCCGTCGGAGTCCGCCCCGTGCTCGACCGAGGTCTTGTCGAGCTCGCGGCGGGTCCGGGCGAGCGAGAAGAACAGCTTCCGCTGCGCCTGCGTGGTCCCGAGCTTCACGAGCGACCAGGACTTCAGGATGTAGTTCTGGATGTACGCGCGGATCCACCACACCGCGTAGGAGATGAGCCGGATGCCCTTGTCGGGGTCGAACTTCTGGACCGCCTTCATGAGCCCGATGTTTCCCTCCTGGATGAGGTCCGCCATCCGGAAGCCGTACGACCGGTACTCGTAGGAGACCTTCACGACGAACCGGAGGTTCGCGGTCACGAGCCGGTGGGCGGCGCGCGTGTCGCGGCCGGAGGCGAACTCGCGGGCGAGCCGCTGCTCCTCCTCGATGGTCAGGAGCGGAAAGCGGTTGATCTCCGAGAGGTAAACCTCGAGAGAGCTCGCAGTCAGCCGCGTGGTCGCGCTCTTCTTCATCTTGCCTCCGGGTAGTCCGGTGTACAGCTAGACCCATACCTAAGCAACGCGTGTGCCGAAAGGGGCGCAAGAAGAACATGCCCTGATTTCATCGGCTTGCTTGAAAGGCAGAGGGGAGGGCTTCGGCGTCTGCCTGAAAGTTTTACAGGGATATGGCCTCGGGACGCTCCCTCTTTGGGTTTTTTGGCTGTAATTCCTTCCCTGGCACCCTGGAAAAGGAGCAGAAGCCCTTGCGCAAGGCCGTTCGGCTGGACACCGTGAAGGGTCAGGTCCGCCGCGGAAAGGTTCAAACCAATGGAACCACTGGACGCGCGCGACGAGAAACCGGCGGAGGCCGGGGATCCCCGCGCTCGCGCCGCAGAGGCCCGAGGGGGGCACCTCGGGTTCGTCGCGCACGAAGTCCGCAATCCCCTGTCGACCGCGCTCTGGACGGCGGAGCTGCTCGCGCGGATGTCCTCGGCTGAGCGCGGGGGTGCGCGCGGCGAGAAGCTCTCGGCCATGTGCCTGCGCTCGGTGGCCCGCGTCCGTCAGCTGATCGAGGATCACTTCCTCTCGGAGCGGCTCGACATCGGAGGCCTGCCCTTGCGGGTCGAGGCCATCGGGCTCCGCGAGGCGATCGACGCGGTCATCGAGCGGCGTTCGACCGAGGCCGGACCCGCCTCGGTGCAGGTGGACCCGGCCCTCGCCGTGGAGTCCGACCGGACGCTCCTGGAGCGTGCGCTCGAGGCGCTCATCGCCGTCGCCGGCGCCGAGCGAACGCCCGTGGTCGTCACCGCGCGGGCGACCGAGCAGGGGATCGTGCTGTGCTTCGGCGGGCGTCCCGCCGAGGCCACGGCGCTCGAGGATCCGAGGAAGGGATCGCCCAGCGATCCCACCGGACGGGCGCTCGCCATCCCGCTCGTGCGGCGGATCGCCGTCGCGGTGGGCGGGGCGCTCGCCGCGGGGGACGGCGGGTGGAACCTCACGCTCCCGCGGGCCGCGGCGTATACTCCGCGCCCTCCCGGCGCCGCCCCTCCATGAATTCTCCGCTCGTGCTGGTCGTCGACGACGACCCCGACATCCTCGACGCGATCTGCGACATCCTCGAGGCCGAGGGTTACCGCGTCGCTCGGGCCCGGCATGGGCAGGAGGCGCTCGCGCAGGTCGACGGGGAGCGGCCCGACGTCATCCTCCTCGATCTCATGATGCCCGTGATGGACGGCGTCGCGTTCGCGCAGGCGCTGCGGCTGCGTCCCGCCGCGTCGAGCGTGCCGATCGTCGTCATCTCCGCGGACGGCAACCCGCAGCGCGCCGCGTCCGTCGGCGCGATCGGGTACCTCGCGAAGCCGTTCGACATCGAGGCGCTGCTCTCGCAGGTCGCGGGGATCACCGGGCTCGCCACGGGGACGGCGCCCCCGCACGCCTGAACGCCTGAAAAGGCGCGGCGGGACGCGGGCTTCGCTTGACAGCCTTGCCCGCGGCGGGTACACACGGCCCCTTCTCTAGAGGCATGTCCTCCGCGGCCAGTTGCGACGCGCGGCGGACCACTGCGAGGTACACATGGCGACGGGACTGTTGGCGAAGAAGGTCGGGATGACGCAGATCTTCACCCCCGAGGGTGACTGCGTGCCCGTGACGGTGGTCGAGGCCGGCCCGTGCACGGTGGTGCGCCGCAAGACGGCGGCCAAGGACGGCTACGACGCGGTCGTGCTCGGCTGGGGCACCGTGGACGAGAAGCACGCGCACCGGCTCACGAAGGCCGAGGTCGGCGTCTTCAAGAAGGCGGGCACGTCGATCTTCCGGCACCTCAAGGAGGTGCGCGTGACGGACGCGAAGGTGCTCGGCGAGCTCAAGGCCGGCGACGTCCTCACGGTGGACAAGGTCTTCAAGCTGAACCAGCGGATCGACGTGGTCGGCGTCACGAAGGGCCGCGGGTTCGCCGGCGTCGTGAAGAAGTTCAAGATGAAGGGCGCCGCGCGCGACTCCTCGACCGCGCACGAGCACCACCGGCACGTCGGCGCGATCGGACAGCGCAAGACGCCCGGCAAGGTGTGGAAGGGCAAGCACATGCCCGGCCACTACGGCAACGAGCGGATCACGATCCAGAACCTCACCGTGGTCGGCATCGAGCCGGAGCAGAACGTCATCCTCGTCTCCGGCGCCGTGCCGGGGGCCGCGGACGGGCTCCTGTTCGTGAACACCGCGTCGAAGGGCCAGCCGCGGATCAAGCAGAAGCAGGAAGTCCGCGAGCGCGCCAAGCCGAAGGTCTAGCGGAGCTTCGCAGCGTCGCTGCACCACGCGCCGCCCGGGAAACCGGGCGGCGCTTCGCTTTTCGGGGTGAGCCGCGCTCCGGTGTACGATGCGCCGCGATGCGCGCGCTCATCATCGGCGTCTCCGGTCAGGACGGTGCCTACCTCGCGGAGCTGCTCCTCGGGAAGGGCTACGAGGTCTTTGGAACCTCGCGCGACGCGAACCTCTCGGGGTTCGGGAACCTCGCTCGGCTCGGGATCCGCGAGCGCGTGCGGGCCCTGTCGGTCGCGCCGAACGACTTCCGGAGTGCGCTCACGGCGCTCGTGCAGGTCGAGCCGGACGAGGTCTACAACCTCTCCGGCCAGAGCTCCGTCGGCCTCTCGTTCGACCAGCCCGTCGAGACGATGGAGAGCATCTCCATCGCGACGCTGAATCTCCTCGAGGCGATCCGGTTCACCAAACGGAACATCCGCTTCTACAACGCCAGCTCCGGCGAGTGCTTCGGGGACACGCACGGCAGCCCGGCGGACGAGGAGACGCCGTTCCGCCCGCGCAGCCCGTACGCGGTCGCCAAGGCGGCGGCCCACTTCGAGGTCGCGAACTATCGCGAGGCGTACGGGCTCTTCGCGTGCAGCGGGATCCTCTTCAATCACGAGTCGCCGCTCCGGCCGGAGCGGTTCGTGACGCGCAAGATCGTGGCTGCGGCGTGCCGGATCGCGCGGGGAGCCGCGAGCGGCTCCGCCTCGGGAACATCCAGGTGAAACGGGACTGGGGCTGGGCGCCCGAGTACGTGGACGCGATGTGGCGGATGCTGCAGCAGCCCGACCCGGACGACTACGTCGATCGCGACCGGCGAGACGCGCTCGCTCGAGGAGTTCGTCGCGGCGGCGTTCGGGGCGGTCGGGCTCGACTGGCGCGACCACGTGGACTCGGATCCCGCGCTCCACCGGCCGGCGGACATCGAGGGAACTACGCGAGCCCGGGGAAGGCGGCGCGCGTCCTGGGCTGGCGGGCGGCCGTCAGGATGGAGGACGCGGTGCGGAGGATGATCGCGGCAGAGCCGGGGACCCCCGGCGCCGCGCGATGAGCTCGTCGAACGCGGCGAGGTAGGCGCGGGCGGTCTTCTTCCAGTCGTACACGGCTGGGACGCGCTCCGCCGCGAGGCGAGCCGAAGCCGCCGCTTCGTCCCGATGCGAGAGCAGCCACTCCAGCTCGCGCGCGAGCGCTGGTGCGTCTCCCGGCGGAAAGGTGCGAAGAATACCGCCGAGCAGCCGGTCCTGCTCCTCGTATGGAGGAATCTTCGAGAGCAGCACGGGACATCCCGCGCGCATCGCCTCGAGGCTCGGCAGCCCGAACCCCTCGTAGCTCGACGCGCTCACGAACACCGTCGCGGCGCGGAAGAGGGCCTGGAGCTCTGCGTCCGCGACGTACCCGAGGACCCAGAAATCGCGTTCGGGCTCGAGGCCGTGCCGGGTGAGCGCGGCCCGGACCTCCTCGACGTAACGCGTGCGGAACCCGGGGGCGAGCTCTCCCGTGAGGTGCGCCGTGTTCGGGCCGACGAAGACGATCGGCAGGCGACGGGCCTTTGCGCGGAGCAACGCAGCGGCCTCGATCACCGTGGTCTGGCCCTTGTGCGGGACCACGAGCCCGGTCACGAGCATGAACTCCGCCGGCAAGCGCCGTGCGCGCCGGACGTCCTCGACCGCCGCTGGCGACGGCGCCTCGCGGTCCACGTCCACCCCGAGGTGAACGACCTGCGCCCGGTCGGCGTGCTCAGGGTAGAACTGCTGAAGCTCGGCTTCTACGGCGTGGCTCGAGAGCAGCAGGCGGTCGGAGCGCGCGAGCCAGGCGCGAGTCCAGCGCTCGTTGGCGCGCCGCTGAAAGCTCTTCGGCCCCGTGAAGTGCTTGAAGTTGAAGTCCTGCGGGGTCGAGGCGACCGGCGCCTGAATCGGCGGTGGAGTCATCCAGAACGGGTACGTGAAGTAGACCACGTCGAAGCGGGCGCTCTCGCGCGCGATGAGCGCGTAGGGATCCCCGAGCGCGGCGCGCCACGCGAGCGGCCCGATCGCGCGTGCCGCCTTCGCGAAGGCGTAGGCGGGGACGCGCGTCGCCCGGACGCCCGCGACGCCCTGCAGGTGCGCGAGCGGATCGAGCGCACGTCCGAGCGCGGTGCGCTCCCCTAGCCACTCGACCTTCAGTCCGGGGCCGGTCAGGTCGGCTGGCCACTCGCACCGGGATCGAGCGGAGTTGAAGCGGCTCAGCAGAAACGTGATGTCCCACTCGCGCGCCTCGGGGATGTCCAGGAAGGCGCGGGCGAGGCCACGCAGGACCCGCTCGACTCCCCCTGCGCTCATGACGTATTCGACGATCGCGAGGCGCTTCACCGCGCCCGTATACGGCACGGCCGACCCCGGCACAATACGGGTGGTGATGGTGCCCGGTGCGTGGTACGGACTCGACCCTCCGACGCCGACGCGCCGGGAGTTCCACGGATGCCCTCCTCCGCAGCCGAAGCTCGTGCCCCGCGCGGTTATCGCGTCGTCGGGTTCCTCGACGCGAACATCGGAGTGGGAATCGCCGCGCGCAACACGCTCACGTCGCTCGCTTCCGCGGGCAGGCCGGTGCAGGGCGTTTCGATCCGGAACCGGAACCTACCGGACCCTCGACCTTTTCTCGCGCCGCCGCACGGTGGGCCTGACGACGTGTCCGTCCTCCAGCTCAGCCCCGTCGAGATCGCGTCCTATGCGGCGACCTGGCGGCGGTACGTCCACCCGGACGCCCCCACGGTGTGCGTGCCGTTCTGGGAGCTCCCGCTCGTGCCGAGGGCATGGGAGCCGGTGCTTGCCGCCGTCGACGCGATCCTCGCGCCGACGCGCTTCATCGCGGCAGCGTGCGCTCGCTGCGCGCCTCCGGAGCGGGTGCTGCACTACCCACAGGCGGTGTTCATCCCTGCGGCGCGCCCGGCACGCGAGCGGTGGGGCTTCTCCCCCGATGCAATCGTGTTCCTGGTCGCATTCGATCTCGGGAGCGACATCGACCGGAAGAACCCGTGGGCCGCCATCGAGGCGTTCGAGGCGGCGTTTCCGTCGGACGACGGCGTGCGCCTCGTCATCAAGACGAAGCCGTGGCCGAACGTCGCGACGCTCCGCGCCGGTACGCGCGCGCTGGCTGCCCGGATCGCGGGTGACCCCGCATCCAGATCGTGGACGCTAACCTTCCGTACGACGAGCTCCTCGCCTTGTACGCGAGCTGCGACGTGATGCTGTCTCTCCATCGTTCGGAGGGGCTCGGGCTCCACCTGATGGAGGCGATGACGCTCGGGCGCCCGGTCGTCGCGACGGGCTGGTCCGGAAACATCGACTTCATGACGCTCGACAACTCCATCCCGATCCCGTCCCGGCTCGTGCCCGTCCGCTCGTCCCACGGGGCGTACGCAGGCGAGGTCGGCCGCGAAGGACAGGTCTGGGCGGAGCCGGATCTCGGGGATGCGGTGCAGGCGCTGCGCGCGTTACGGGCGGATCGACTGCTCCGCGAACGGATCGGCGGTCGAGCGGCGAGCGACATGGAACGACTCAGGGCACGCGTTCTCGCGGGAGCGGTGTTCGACGAGCTCGAGCGCCGACTGTCCGCGCGTACGGCGGGGACGCACCGTGCCCTTTCGGGCGCGATCAGGGTCACGCGTCGCGCGCTCGTCCGCGAACGCGCGGCTCGCCTCGTCCGGCGGCTCCTCGGGAGATGATGACTCGATTTCCTGCGAACCGCGTTCAGCCGACTCACGCGAGGTGAGGGTCGAGGACCGCTCGAGCGATCCGCGGCAGCGAGGATCGCCGTGAGGGTCGCCGGGCCGGCCATGCCGACGAGGGCACCGATGACCCCGAACCGTGGTGCGAGTGCCCACGTGAGGGCGACCGTGAGCACTCCCTGCACGAGCACGAGCGTGACCTGCGGCCAGATCCGGTCCAGGACCATCAGGAGCTCGAGGTAGCTGCTGGCCCACGTCGCGACCAGGACCAGCGCCGCCAGCGCGAGCCAGACGGTCACCGGATGGCCGAAATCCGCGCGACCGAGCCAGAGCCGCAGCACCCAGTTGCCGAGGGCGACGATCGTCACGGACGCCGCGACCGCGATGCTCATGCGGATCGCGATCATCCGGCGAAAGCCGCGCCGCATCCAGCCGAGCTCGGCGCGCTCGAACGACTCGCGAAACGAGGGCGCGAACGAGCTCGTGCTCAGCACGGTGAGCCCGACGGTCAGGTAATACAGCTTGAGGAGCAGATCGTACTCGGCGACCGTCTCGAGCCCCGTGCGCCGCGCGAGGACGAGCTGCTGGGACTGGCTGACGAGGAGCGCGCCAATCTGGAACAGGTAGAGGGGAACGGAGGTCGCGAGGAGTCGCCGAAGCGCCCGGCGAGAGACGAGGGACCAGCGCGGAGCTGTCCACCTCATCTCGCTCGCGAGCAGGTACCAGAGCGCCAGGGCGCCGCCGAGCAATGCGGCTGAGCTTGCGGCGCCCACGACCGCGGCGAAGGACAGGCGCAGGCGTACCGCGATGAAAAGCAGCGCGAATGATAGCGCCGCGCCGGCGGTCTGGAAGGCGCTCGCCGCGTACGCCTTCTGATAACCCACGAAGAGCTGGGGCAGCAGCCCGAGCGGCAGGGCGGCGACGGAGATCGCGAGCGCGACCGCCACGGCAGGCGCGAGCGCGTCTTCCGAGATCGACGTCTCGAAAACGGTCGACCAGTTGACCGCCGGCCCGGCGACGAGGAGCGCGAGCCCCAGCGCCCCCGCGATCCCGAGGAGCAGCGCGAAGGCGGTCGATACCGAGGCGCAAGAGGCGGTCCGGTCGCCCAGGCCGTGCGCTTCCGCCACCGGGTTCACGATTGCGTTCACGAGGCCGAGGTCGAACAGCGCCGTCCATGGAACGAGCGCCGCGATCGTCGCCCACAGGCCGTAACGCTCCTTCCCGAAGTAACCGACGAGGAGCGGCACGCTCAACAACCCGATCCCCGTCTGCGCCACCCGTCCAGCGATGCTGGCGGCGCTGCTCAGCGCGATGCGCCGGTAGCGCTCGAGCGAGCGGCCCTCCGGAGTGCCCTCGTCGAACGGGCGGAGCCGCAAGAGCTGGAGCGCGCCACGTGCATTCGCCGCGAGCTGAGAGAAGAGAGGCATGTCGGTCACAGCGGGAGCGCAGGATATGGGACGGCGGGGCGCCCCGCAAATGCCTGGGCCGATGGAGGTTATGCTAGCTTCCGACAATGGGGTCCCGCTCGCTCCGCGCGTCGCTCTTCCGCTTCTACGATCTCGTGCTACGGCCGGTCACCGCGAGGCTCTTGCACCTGGCGACGATCGCCCGCGCATCCCACCTCGCCCAGTTGGCGTCGCTCGATCGCTACTCGGACCCGCGCTGCCTGACCCGGTTCGGGTACCGCTGCACGTCGCAGAACGAGGAGGACGGGATCATCGACGAGATCCTCCGCCGCGTCGGGACCACGAACCGGTTCTTCGTCGAGTTCGGGGTGGGTCCCGGCACAGAGAACAACACGGTCGCTCTCCTTCTCGGGGGATGGCGTGGACTCTGGATCGAGGCGCACACAGGCCACGCCGCCCGAATCCGCGCCGGGTTCTCGGAGCCGCTCGCGTCGGGGCAGCTCCAGCTCCTTGGCGAGTTCGTGACCGCGGAGACCGTCGAGGCGCTGTTCGAGCGCGGCGGTGTTCCTGCAGAGCCGGACCTGCTCAGCGTGGACATCGACGGCAACGACTACTGGGTCTGGCGTGCGCTCGGGCGATTCCGCCCGCGCGTCGTCGTCATCGAGTACAACGCCAGCCTGGGGCGCTCGGCCCGCGTCGTGCAGCCGTACGCGCCGACCGCCGGGTGGGACGAGACGATGGCGTTCGGCGCGAGCCTCGCCGCGCTGGAGGAGCTGGGCCGCGAGAAGGGGTATGCGCTCGTGGGCTGCGGGATCACCGGCGTGAACGCCTTCTTCGTGCGGGTCGATTGTCTCGCGGACGGCTTCCTCGAGCCGTACACGGCGCACCGTCATTACGAGCCGCCTCGGTTCGGAGAGACGGGTGCCGGACACCCCGTGCGCTGGGGACGGTTCGATCCAGTGTGACGCGCTCGTTCACGATCGCTTCCGGACCACGAGCCCGAAGCAGGTGCTCGGGTACGGGCCGATGGTGAGCTTCAGGTGGCCGATGTCGACCCCCCACCTGCCCCAGGTCCTCTCCGGAAGTCCTTCCCAGCCGTAGGGGGGGACGTCGATGAAGCGGTCCAGGACGCCCGATCCCGTGTCGAAATCGAGCTCTCGTACCGTGTGACCGCTCGCCTCGAGCCTGCGCTTCAGCTCGATGAAGTGCTTCCGGAGGAACAGGACCGTGGGGTTGCGGTCGATCGTGTCGTGCTCGGAGAGGTAGTTGTACTCGGTGGTGTGGATCGCGACTCCTCCAGGCTTCAGCGTATCCATCGCGTTCTCGACGAAGCGCAGCCCTCGCTCGATCGTGCCGAGGTGCTCCATCGCGCAGATCGACCAGCAGAAGTCGAAGCGGCCGCCGAGGTGGGGCGGGATCGCGTTCATGTCCACGTACTCGAGTCGCACCAGCCGGTCGAACGTGTCGCGCGTGACGAGCTCAGCCTTGTAGGCCTGATCGAGGGCGCTCGCGTGCTGCCCCGTCTCCATCCAGCCGCGGCCCTTGGCTGCGGCGGGGTCGAGGTCGGTCACCGTCGCGTCGACCTCCAGTGCCGCGAGGTACGAAGCGACCGGTTCCTCGCCGCACCCGAACCCCAGGCCGGCGTTGCCCGCTCGCAGCTTCCCCTCGTCGAACAGGGCCTGGAGCACGAACGCATACTCCCAGAGCTTCCGGTGGAAGATCGGCGCGATCGCGAGCTCGCGGCACCAGTGTCGGAACCAGGGCGTCTGGAAGTCGAGCTGCGTGCTTGGTTTGCAGGGCAGGTGACGCGCGACCGGCTCACCCGAGCAGTCCGTCGTCTCGAGCGACGCACCCAGCTGACGCGCGACATGATACCCGAGCGCCTTCACGTCGAGCGCCAGGACATCGATGTTGAGCGAGCGCTTCGCCCCCGATCGGCTCCACGCCACCGAGAGCAGCTTTCGCCGAAAGTCCGAAAACCATTGCCTCATCTCGTTCGTTCTCCCATGTGCTCGCCCAGGCGAGAGATCTTTCCGGCTGCGTCCGCGCCTACGGCCCGCCGGGCGGACGCGGCTCGTACGACCTCGAGGGTCCTCCGCGCGCACTCCGTCCACGTCCCCGGCGGCCGCCCGAGCAGGGTCGGTCCGGGGAGCCGCAGCGCAGCGAGGAGCGCGTCCGGCTCCCCGAAGTCGATCTGCCGGTCCGCGGGCACGCCGATCTCGTCGAACACCGGCAGCCGCGAGGTGATCACCTTCTTGCGGAACTCCACCGCCGCCTCGACCACCGGGATCCCGAACCCCTCGTAGCGCGACGGGAAGAGCACCGCCTCCGCCCCCGCGAAGACGCGGCGGATCTCGGGGTAGGGGAGGAAGCCCAGGTGGACGACGTCCGCGGCGACGCCGAGATCGCGCGCGAGGCGAGCGAGCCTCTTCCATGCGGGAGTCTGCATCCCGGTGAAGACGAGCCGGGCCGCCACGTCGCCGCGCCGCCGGAGCGCCGCGTACGTCCGGATGAGCTGCGCGTGGTTCTTGTGAGCGAACGTCGCCGCCGGGTAGTAGAGGTACGGGCCGGCGACGCGATCGGTGGGCGCGACCGCCGACGCGTCGCGCGGCTCGTAGCCGAGCTGGATCGCGGTGACCTTCTCCGGGGGGACGCCGCAGCGCTCGAGCAGGGTCGCGCGGGTGAACTCCGAGATGGCGAGGAGGTGCGCCGCCCGCCGCATGCTGTACGGGTAGATCGCCGGCCGGAACAGCCGCTCGAACGGCGCGATGTTCTCCGGGTGGTAGAGGTGCTGCACGTCCACGATCGTCAGCACCGCCTTCGCCGGCGACCGCTTCGGAAAGATCGACTGCTGCGGGAACAGGATGACGTCCGCCGCGGCGTCGCGGATGACCCGCTCGATCGCGACGGCGCGGTACGGCGTGAACGCCTCGAGGAGCCGCTCCGCGATCACCTGCCGGCCCGAGCGCGGGACGACGACCCGCTCCCAGCCGGGCGTCTCGACCGCCGCCGCGACGTCGCGGTCCATCAGCGCGACGAGCCGGTCCTCCGGCGCGGCGACGCCCGGCAGCTTCGCGAGGAGCTGCCGGACGTACGTCTCGGCGCCGCCCACCTGACCAGGGCGGAAGCTGAGGAGGCTCAGGCCGAGCTTCACGGCCGGAGCGCCCTCAGGAGCCGGTATGCGCCGACGATCTGGGCCTTGCGCAGCCGCTTCTGCAGCCGGAGGAGTCGCCCGGGCGGTGCGTGCCTCCGGAACGCCTCGTGGTCCTCCTCGAACTGCCGCTCGAAGCTCGAGCCGCTCTTCGACGAGGTGTACCAGCGGAACGCCGCGAGCCGCTCCGGGACGTAGAGCGGGTCGCCGAGCGCCGAGAGCCGGAGCCAGTACTCGTAGTCGAAGCCGTACCGGAAGCTCTCGTCGAGCAGCCCGACGCGCTCCATCGCCGAGCGGCGCCAGAACACCGTCATCTGCGACACGAAGTTCTCGATGAAGAGGGCGCGCCGGCTGTACCGGCGGCACCGGAAGTCCTTGTACGCGGTGACCCAGCGCCGGATGGGGCGGTCCTGCTCGTCCACGATCTCGCACCCGCCGTGCAGCCAGGCCGCGTCGGGGTGCGCCGCGAACGCGGCGGCGACGCGCGCGAGGGCGCCGGGGAATAGCAGGTCGTCGGAGTTCACCCAGCCGATCACGTCGCCGGTCGCGGCGCGCAGCCCCTTGTTGATGGCGTTCGCCTGGCCCGAGTCCTGCTCGATGCGGTAGGTGAGCCGACCCTCGTGGCGGCGCAGGATGTCGGCGCTGCCGTCGGTGCTCCCCCCGTCCATGACGAGGTACTCGAGCTCGAAGGCGCCCTGCTGCCCGAGGACGCTCGCGATGGTCCGCTCGAGGTACGCGGCCTGGTTCAGCGACGGGGTGACGATCGAGATCCGGGTCCGGCTCATCGCTTCGCGGGCTCCCGCGGGGAGGGCGCGGCCGTGTCGCGCGGGAGGCGCGCGCGCAGCTCCTCGAGCTGGGCCCGCAGCAGCGCGCATTCCTGGGTGAGCCGCCGGGACGTCGTCGTGTTGCGCGACACGGCGATCGTCATCGCGAGCACGTTCACCGCGAGGTAGAGGAGCCCGCTCCCGAACAGCGCGTTCGCGGGCACCTGGATGCCCACCTTCCGCGCACCCCACGCGAGGAGCTGCGGGAAGGCGGTGACCACCATCGCCGCCATCGTCGTGAGCAGCCAGATGAGGCTCTCGCGCAGGTGCAGGCGCTGGGTGCGGATGAGCCAGATCACCCAGCCGCTGAACACGACCAGGATCGTGAGCGAGAGGATCTGGATCCCGATGGGGAGGATGGGCGCGCTCACGCGATGCCTCTCTCGGCCGGCGCGCGGCGCGACGGCAGGAGCACGAGCGCGAGCGACACCTTCACGAGGTAGTAGAGCGTACCGAGGGCGGTGATCGAGGAGCGGCCGTGCTCGCGCTCGCTCATCCGGACCGGCACCTCGCCGAGGCGCAGCCCGGCGCGCTTCGCGAGCGCGATCGCCTCGGGCTCCGGGTAATCGGAGGGGTAGTAGCGCGCGAAGAGCGCGATGGCGCGGCGGCCGGCGGCGCGAAAGCCGCTCGTCGCGTCGGTGACGCGAGCACCGCAGCGCAGCCGGAGGAACCACGACAGGTAGCGGATGCCGGCGCGGCGGACGATCGTCGAGCGGAACCCGCCCTCGGACAGGAACCGCGAGCCGATGACGACGTCGGCAGTGCCGGCCTCGATGGGCGCGAGGAGCGCGGCGAGGTAGGCGGGGTCGTGCTGGCCGTCGCCGTCGACCTGGACCGCGACGTCGTGGCCGTGCTCGAGCGCCCAGAGGTAGCCCGCCTGGACCGCGCCGCCGATCCCGAGGTTCACCGGAAGGCGCAGGACGGTCCAGCCGAGCGAGGCGGCGACGGCGGCCGTGTCGTCCGTGCTGCCGTCGTCCACGACGCAGACCTCCACGCCCGGCGCGTGCGCGCGGAGGGCGTCCGCGAGCCGCGGGAGGTTCCTGGCCTCGTTGTAGGCGGGCACGATCGCGGCGACGCGCATGCGGCGCCGGAGGATAGCACGCGTCCTGCCCCCGGACGCGGTTACGGAGTGGGCGAGCTGGAGACGCCCTTCTTCCGGTCGCGCTCCTGCTTGTACCGGGCGTTCTGGTCGAGCGCCTTCTTGCGAAGCCGGATCGACTTCGGCGTGACCTCGACGAGCTCGTCCTCGGCGATCCACTCGAGGGCCTTCTCGAGGCTCATGTCGCGCGGCGGGGTCAGGATGATGTTCTCGTCCCGGCCGGCGGCGCGGATGTTCGTGAGCTTCTTCTCCTTGCAGATGTTGAACTCGAGGTCGCCGTCGTGGCTGTGCTCGCCCACGATCATCCCCGAGTACACCCGGTCGCCCGCCTGCACGAACAGCGCGCCGCGCTCCTGGCCGTAGAAGCAGGCGTAGGCGACGACGTCGCCCTCGCGGTCGGACACGATGGCGCCGTTCTGCCGCTTCGCGATCTTCCCCTGCCACGGCTCGTACCCGTCGAACTGCGAGGACATGATCCCCTCGCCCCGGGTGAGCGTCAGGAACTCGGAGCGGAAGCCGATGAGGCCACGCGCCGGGACCCGGAACTGCAGGCGCGTGCGGTGCGACCCGAGCGGCTGCATGTCCACCATCCGGCCGCGCCGGCCGCCCATGCTCTGGGTCACGCCGCCGACGCCGTCCTCGGGCAGGTCGCAGACGAGCAGCTCCATCGGCTCGTGCACCTCGCCGCCGACGGTCTTGAGGATCGGCTCGGGGTTCGAGACGGTGAGCTCGTACCCCTCGCGGCGCATGTTCTCGACGATGACCGCGAGCTGCAGCTCGCCCCGGCCGACCACCTTGAACGCGTCCGGCGTCTCGGTCTCCTCGACGCGGATCGAGACGTTCCGGTACGCCTCGCGGAACAGCCGCTCGCGGAGGTTCCGGCTCGTGATGTACTTGCCTTCCTTCCCCGCGAACGGCCCCTCGTTCACGCGGAAGACCATCGACATCGTCGGCTCCTCCACGCTGATGCGGGGGAGCGGCATCGGATTCGCCGGGTCGGCGATGGTGTCGCCGATCCCGATCTCCTCGGCGCCGGCGATGCAGACGATCTCGCCGGGCCCGGCGTCCTTCACCTCGACGCGCTTCAGCCCGTCGTAGACGTAGAGCCGGACGATCTTCGCCGGGACGATCTTGTTCTCCTCCCGGATGATCGCGATCGTGTCGCCCTCGTGGAGGACGCCCGAGGTGATGCGTCCGATGGCGAGCCGGCCGACGTACTCGTCGTAGTCGAGGTTGTCGACGAGCATCTGCACGTGCGTGCCGTCGCCCACCTCCGGCGCCGGGATGTGCGTCAGGATCGCGTCGAACAGCGGCTTCAGCGAGTCGGCGGCGAAGGCGCCCTCGACGGTGTGCGCGGCCCTGCCTTCGCGGGCGATCGTGTAGATGACCGGGAAGTCGATCTGGTGCTCGTTCGCGCCGAGGTCGATGTAGAGCGAGTAGACGAGGTCGAGGACCTCCTTCGCGCGCGCGTCCTGGCGGTCCACCTTGTTCACGACGAGGACCGACGGGAGCCCGAGCGCGAGCGCCTTCGACAGCACGAACCGGGTCTGGGGGAGGGGGCCCTCCGCCGCGTCGACGAGCAGGAGCACGCCGTCCACGAGCCGCAGCGCGCGCTCCACCTCGCCGCCGAAGTCGGCGTGGCCGGGGGTGTCCACGATGTTGATCTTCACGCCGCGGTAGGTGACCGCGGTGTTCTTCGCGAGGATCGTGATCCCCTTCTCGCGCTCGAGATCGTTCGAGTCCATGACGCGCTCGACGAGCGTCTCGTTCGTGCGGAACACGCCGGCTTGGCGCAGCATGTAGTCGACGAGGGTCGTCTTCCCATGGTCGACGTGCGCCACGATGGCGATGTTGCGGATCTGCTCGCGGGGGGTCATCGATTCCCTTCAGGCGTAAAAGGCCGGAACTTATAGTCCTTTACATCCCTCCACCGCAAGGGGAAGCACCGCCGGGAAAAGCAGGGAGGGAACCCGGCGCGTGCTACCATGGGGGGCCTTCCGGGTTTTCCGGTTTGGTAAGGGGCCAGGCCGCGGATGTCGCACGTCATCCTGTTCGTGGACGACGAGCCGGAGGTGCTCGAGATCCTGCGCCGTAGCTTCCGTGCGGAAGACGGCTACGAGACCCTCACCGTGGACAGTGGCGCGAGCGCGCTCGAGATCCTCGGGCGCCGGCGGGTGGATCTCCTCGTCAGCGACCAGCGCATGCCGCACATGACGGGCGTCGAGCTCGTCGAGGCGGCGCGCCGGCTCGACCCGGACCTCTGCGCGATCCTCCTCACCGCGTACACCGATCCCCGCGAGATCGTCGACGCCATCAACCGCGGCCAGGTCTACCGCTACCTCGTCAAGCCGTGGGAGCAGGTCGACCTCAAGCAGACGGTGCTGCGCGCGCTCGAGCAGGTGGACCTTCGCCGGGAGCGGGCCCGTCTCTACGCCGACTCCGAGCGGCGCCTCGAGGCGCTCCAGGCGGCGTCGGACCTCGCGCGCGACGTCGGGGCGGCCGAGAGCCACGGGCGGATCCTGGAGCGTGTCGTCGAGCGGCTGCCGCGGATCGTCCCCTGCGACGTCGTGGCGGTGCTGCTCGCCGCCGCGGGGACGGAGCCGGACCTCCTCATCCGGCCGTGCGCGCCGCTCTCCGAGGCGGCGCTGCTCGCCGTGAAGGAGCACGCCCTCGCCGCGCACCGCGAGCACGCGGGGACCGAGCTTCCGGAAGCCTCCGTTCGCGTCCGCGTCGTGGGCGGGCCCCCGCCGGTGCACGGTGCGCCGGTGGACGCGTTCGCGTCCCGGCTCACGCTGCCCGTCCAGATCGGCGGGGTCCACGTCGGGCGTCGTGCTCATGGAGAGCGCGGCGCAGGAGGCGTTCGGCGAGGGAGACGCACGCGTCCTCGACGTGCTCGTGAACGAGCTCGCGCAGTCCCTCGGAGCGTTCGCGGCGCGCGTCGCGGCGGAGCGCGAGCGGCTCGAGCGCGTGGTCGAGTGCATGGCGGACGGGCTGCTCTACGCCCCCACCGGCGCGGACGAGGTGCTCGCGAACCCGGCCGCACGCCGGATGCTCGGGGCTCCCGCCGAGGGGCCGCTCCAGATCGCCTGGCTCAAGGAGGCGCTCGGGCTTCTACCCGTTCGACCTCGTGCGCGGGCTCCAGGCGGATCCTTCGGGGCGCGCCTGGATCGCCGAGGAGGTCCGCATCGGCGGTCAGACGCTGTCGTCGAGCGTCTCGCCGGTCCTCGAGCGCGGCGGGCGCCTCGCGGGCGTCGCGGTCGCGCTCCGCGACGTCACCGAGCAGAAGGAGCTCGAGCAGCGCAAGGAGGAGTTCGTCCAGGTGGTGAGCCACGAGCTGCGCACGCCGCTCACGTCGATCGCGGGCGCGCTCGACCTCGTCCTCGGCGGGCTCGCCGGCGAGCTCGGCGAGAAGCAGGCGCGCTACCTCCGGATGGCGCGGGAGTCCTCCGAGAAGCTCAACTCGATGGTGGACGAGCTCCTCGACGTGGCCCGGCTCGCGAAGGGAAAGCTCCGGATGGAGCTGGAGGTGGTGTTCCTCGACGAGCTCGCGCGGGCGACGGTCGATCGGTACCAGCCCACGGCGGCGGAGCGGGGCCAGGAGCTGTGCGTCGAGGCGCCCGACGAGCCGGTGCGGATCCTCGCCGACCCCGGCCGGATCGGGCAGGTGCTCTCGAACCTCCTCACGAACGCGCTCAAGTTCACGCCCGAGAACGGGCTCGTGAAGGTCCGCGTCTTCCGCGCGCCGGCGCTTCCGGGCCTCACCGGGCTCACCGTCTGGAACGCGGGCGACGGGATCCCCGCGGCCGATCTCGAGCGGATCTTCGAGAAGTTCGAGCAGGCGCGCAGCGAGCGGACCCGGCGCGTGCGCGGCACCGGGCTCGGCCTCGCGATCTCCCGCGGCATCGTCGAGGCGCACGGCGGGGCGATCTGGGCGGAGAGCGAGCCCTTCGACGGCGCCCGCTTCGTCGTCGTGCTCCCGGACGAGCCGCCCGCGGCGCCCGCCCCGGAGCGGCCGCCGCCCGGACCCGATGCCACCTCCGCGCTCGTGGTGGACGCGCCCGACGACGCGGCGCTCGCCTGCGGGGTCCTGCGCGCGCGCGGCCTGCGCTGCGCCCGCGCGAGCGATCTCGACGGGGCGCTCGCGGCGGCGCGGCGCGATCCCCCGCGCGTCGTGGTGTGGGATCCCGCCTCCGCCGCGCTCCAGGGCGCGCCGCTCTTCGGGATCCTGCGCCACGACGCCGACACGCGCCGCGCCGCGCTCCTCGCGTTCTCGCCCCCCGCGGCGCGGGACGCCTCGTTCCACGCCGGCGCGGACGACCACGTCGGGAAGCCCGCCACGCCCGCGGCGCTCGTCGCCGCGGTCGAGGGGCTCGCCCGCCGCGGCCGGCCCACCGGGGCCCGGGTGCTCGTCATCGACGACGATCCGGCCATCCGCGAGATCTGCGCCGAGGTGCTCCGGAGCCAGGGCTACGAGGTGGACGAGGCGGCGACGTGCGAGGAGGCGCGGCGGCTCGTGGCGGACCGGCGGCCCCAGGTCCTGCTCGTCGACGTCCAGCTGCCGGACGGCGACGGCTTCGCGCTGCTCGAGTCGCTCGCGGCGCGGCGCGCGGCGGACCCGTTCGCGGCGGTGTTCCTCTCCGCCCGCGGCGAGACCGCGGACAAGGTGCGCGGCCTCAAGCTCGGCGCGGACGACTACCTCACGAAGCCGTTCGACGCGCAGGAGCTCGTCGCGCGCATCGACGCGGTGCTCCGGCGCCGCGAGGCCGCGCTCGGGGCCTCGCCGATGACGCAGCTCCCGGGCGGTCGCGCCATCGACCGCGAGGTGGAGCGCCGCCTCGACGGGCGGGTGCCGTTCGCGCTCTCCTACGTCGACCTCGACAACCTCAAGGCCTACAACGACACCTACGGGTACGCGAAGGCGGACGGCGTCGTGATGCAGGCCGCCGGCATCCTGCGCGAGGCGGTCGGTGCGCACGGCGGGGCGGGGGCGTTCCTCGGGCACGTCGGCGGCGACGACTTCGTCGTGCTCACCGCGCTCGAGCGGGCGGCGCCGGTGTGCGCCGAGGTGATCGCCGCGTTCGACCGCGTGATCCCGCTCTACTACGACCGCGCCGACCGCGAGCGTGGCGGCATCGACGCGCTGGACCGCTTCGGCACGCGCCGCTCCTTCCCCCTCCTCTCGATCTCGATCGCCACGGTGCAGGCGCCGCCCGGCCGCTTCCCGCGCCACGCCGAGCTCGCGCGCGCCGCGGCCGAGCTGAAGGACCGCGCGAAGCGCATCCTGGGCAGCGTCCACCTCGTGGACGGCGGCACCGGGAACGAAACCCCGTGACGCTCCAGCGCAAGCTCGCGCTCTTCGTCGTGGCGGCGGCGCTCGCGCCGCTCGCCGGGGTGGCCTTCGCCGTGCTCCGCGGCGCGCAGGACGAGCTCGCCCGGCGGGCGGCGGCCGAGCACCTCGCGCGCGCCCGCGGCGGCGCGGTCTCGATCGCGGCGGCCCTCGGCGACGTGGACGCGGCGCTCGCCGGCCTCGCCGAGACGTGGCGCCCGGATCGCCTGCGCGAGGACGAGCTCCGCGGCATGCTCGTCGTGCTCTCGCGCCAGGTGCCGGCGGCGGACGCGAGCGCGATCGTGGACGGCGCCGGCTCGGCGCGCGCGGTCCTCGCCCGCGCGGGCGCGGACGCGGAGGCGGCCACGGAGCCCTTCGTCGCCGCGGTCCGGGCGTCGGCCTCGGCGCCGGCGGGGCGGCTCGTCCTGCGGGCCTACGACGACGCGGGGGGCTGGCAGCTCGCGGCGGTCCGCGCGGTCCCGGCGCGGGCGGGAGGGAGCTGGCTCGTCGCGGTGCGGCTCGGGCCGGACGTCGCCCGGCGACGCCTCGACGCGGCGGTGCCGGAGGGCGGCGCCGCGTACCTGCTCGACGGCGCCCGCGTGCTGCTCGCCTCCACCGGCGCCGGGCCGCTCGGGGCGGCGGAGCGGGCGGAGCTCGCCGGCCGCCTCGACCCCGCGCGAGCGGGGGCGGTGCAGGGCGAGCGCGTCCTCGGCGCCTTCGCCCCCCTCGACGACGGAACGGGCTGGGGCGTGCTCGTCGTGGTCCCGGCGGCGACGGCGTACGCGCCGATCGTCTCGATGCGGCGCGGGGTGCTCGCCGCGAGCGCCGCCGTCCTCGCGCTCGTGCTCGCGCTCTCCTTCCTGATCGGGCGGCGCACGGTGGCGGGGCTCGCGCGGATCGAGTCCGCCGCGCGCGCGCTCGGCGGGGGCGAGCTCGCGGTGCGGCTCCCGGAGGGCGGCGCGGACGAGGTGGCGCAGGTGTCGCGCACCTTCAACGCCATGGCCGGGGAGCTGCAGCGCGCTCGGGAGCGGCTCGAGCGCTGGAACGAGGAGCTGCAACGTGAGGTGGAGGCCCGCGCCCGCGAGCTGAAGATCGCGCACGCGCAGCTCGTCGAGACGCAGAAGCTCGCCGCGCTCGGGCAGCTCGGCGCGGGGGTCGCCCACGAGATCAACAACCCGCTCACCGGGATCCTCGGGCACGCCCAGCTCCTGCTCGAGGCGAAGCCGGCGCGGGAGGAGGACCGCGCGCCGCTCGAGCAGATCGAGCTGCTCGCGCGGCGCTGCCGGGACATCACCCAGAACCTCCTCCGCTTCAGCCAGCAGCGCGCCGAGCCCGACTTCCAGGAGCTCGACCTGAACCACGTCGTGCGCGACGCGCTCGCGCTGGCCGCGGCTCAGCTCGACACCGCCGGCATCGCCCTCGCGGTGGAGCTCCCCGATCCACCGGCGCGCGTACGGGGCGACGCGGGCCACCTCGCGCAGGTGGTGCTGAACCTCGTCTCGAACGCCCGCACCGCCTGCCTCGGGCGGCCGACGCGGACCGTGTCCGTCGCGGTGCGCCACGAGGTGGACGAGGTGCGGGTCGCCGTCGCCGACGACGGGAAGGGGATCCCGCCCGAGCACCTGGCGCGCGTCTTCGAGCCGTTCTTCACGACGAAGGACCAGTGGAGCAACGTCGGGCTCGGCCTGTCCGTCTCGTACCGGATCGTCTCCGAGCACGGCGGCCGGTTCCTCGTCGAGAGCCGCACCGGGGAGGGGAGCACCTTCACCGTGTGCCTCCCGGCCGTGGGCGAGGCGCGGTAGAGTCGCCTCGATGGCGGCGCGCGAGCGAGTCGGGTTCTGGGCGGTGCTGGCGCTGCTCGTCGCCGGCACGCTCGTCGCGTACCGGCTGCTGCTCGGCCCCGAGCCGGGCGCGCGGACCTCGCCCGCGCCGCCGCCCCCGCCCGCCGCGGTCCCGCTCACGCTCGCGGCCGTCACCGGGGACGTGACGGTGGTGCGGGGCGGCGTGCGATCGCCGGCCACCTCGGGCGCGGCGCTCCGCGAGGACGACTCCATCGAGACCGGGATCGGCGGCCGGGCCGAGCTCTCCGGCGGCGGCTACGCGGTGACGCTCGAGGAGGGAGGCCGCTTCGCGATCGGCGAGATCACGGCGGAGCTCTCGCGGTTCCGCCTCGCGGCGGGCCTCGTCTCCGCGCGCGTGCAGGACGACCCCGCGCGCTCGGTCGAGATCGAGGGAGCCCCGGACCTCGTCGCGCGCACGCGCGGCGGCGACGTCACCGTCGCGCGGACCGGCACCGTCCTCGCGGTGGGCGTGCGGCGCGGGCGGGCGGAGCTCTCGTCGGCCGGCAGCACGGTGGCGCTCGCCGAGGGGCAGCAGTCCGAGGCGAAGCTCGGGCAGGCGCCGTCCTCGGCCGCGCCGCTCCCTGCGTCCCTCCTGCTCAAGGTGAGCTGGCCGGCGCCGCGCGCGACGAACGAGCGGCGGATGGTGGTCTCGGGCAGCGCGACGCCCGGCGCGATCGTGGTGCTCGGCGGAGAGCGCGTCGAGGTCCGTCCGGACGGCCGGTTCACGCACGCGATCGTGCTGCGCGAGGGGCGTCAGACCCTCACCGCGCGCGCGGTCGGGCTGGCCGGCAGCGCGGCCTCCGAGGGTCCGGCGATCGTGCTCGACACGCGCGCTCCCGACGCACGCTTCGACACGCGCGACCTGTGGGTGAAGCCGCGGAAGTGACTTACCTCGGCGTACCTCGGCGTAAGTTTTCGTTCGTCGTGCCGAACGGCCGCTTGACCGCCTGCTTTCGAGTACCCAATATCGGCGACGGAGCATCCACTCTAGAGGGAGCGGCCTGAGCCGAACCGGACACATCGCGCTGATCGCGTCGATCGCGATCGCGCTGCCGTTCGAGACCGCCGCGAAGCCCTCCGGAACATATTCACTCATCGTCGCGGCTCCGGGCGACCAGACGGACCCCTCGATCGACGCGCAATACGTCGTCTACGCGTCGAAGCCGTCCGCCGAGGGCAACTGGGACGTCCTCCTCTATACGATCGGCGGCGGCCCCTCGAAGGTGATCGCGGAGGCGCCGCCCGACGCCGCCGACCAGGATCAGCCCGACGTCAGCCGGACGACCGTCGCGTACCGCGTGGCGGAAGGGATCGTCCTCAGGAACTGGGACTTCGGAAACGTGCTCCGCGCGCCTCCACCGCTCTCACCACCTCCCCCGGTGGACGAGACGAGGCGGTGCCAGGCGCGAGATCCCGTCTCGCAGCCGGTCGTGTCGACGGCGCTCGCGGCGTGGGAGTGCGGACGGCCCGGAGCTCGCAACGTCGAGGTGGTGCGCTACTCGGGCAGGACCGAGGAGTACGAGCTCTCCTCGCCCGCCGCGGTCGCGGGCACGGGAGACCAGTTCGCGCCCTCGGCGTTCCAGGCGCTCGTCGCGTTCGTGGACGGGGGCGACGGCGGCTCCGTGTGGCTGCACGACTCGACGCCTGCGAGCCGCACCACCCGCCTCGTCTGCCCGGGGAACGCGACGGGCGTATCGGTCGGGGAGCTCGGCGTCGGAAGTGGCACCGTCCTCGCGGTCACCCGCGCGTCGAGCGGCCACGACGAGGACGTCGAGATCTGGGCGATGCCCTGGGACGGCGAGGGCTACCTCGTCACGTCGCTCCGCGTGGACGGCGTCCAGCGGAACCCTCACCTCTCGAGCGACTGGGTGGCGTTCGAGGACCTCTCGACGAATCACGCGCAGGTCGTGCTGTGGCAGTGGACGACCGGTCTCGTCTTCATCCCGAACCCGAGCGCGAGCAACCAGACGCTGAACGACCTCGGCGTGTCCTCCGGGGACGAGGTGCGGGCCGTCTTTGCCGACGACGGCTACGAGACGGACGGGAACCGCGACATCGCGCTCTACCAGCTCACCTACCTGGACGGCGCCATTCCCGACGACGGCAGCGGGAGCGGGTACCCGTGGCTCCCGCCGCCGCCCCCGCCTCCGCCTGGGGACGAGCGGCCGCCGCCGGCCCGCTGTGACGACGTCGACCCGATGGTGCTCGGCGTGCTCGAGCTCGGCCGCGCGACCGGGAAACCGCTCGCGTCCGTCGAGAGCTTCGAGGCGATCCCGTTCGGGGACGACACCGTCCTTCCGGTGCTGATCTGCATCGACGCGGAGCGGGTCACCTCGGGCTGGGTCACGGTGGACGACGAGGCGGTCGCGAACCCGTCGGACTTCAAGCGGGACCTGGTGCACTTCGAGGCGCGCGCGATCGCCGAGCTGGGCTCGGCGCGGATCGCGGGCACGATCGCCGGTCAGCCGGGCGCCTGGCT
This sequence comes from uncultured delta proteobacterium, assembly GCA_963736795.1. Classification (GTDB taxonomy): domain Bacteria; phylum Myxococcota; class Myxococcia; order Myxococcales; family Anaeromyxobacteraceae; genus Anaeromyxobacter. The sequence continues at coordinate 42,603 of CAVTRF010000020.1, forward strand.
CGTGGCGCGCGTGCTCGCGGATCCGGGGCGTCCGCTCCCGGCGCCGTCGGCGACCGCCACCTCGACGTCGCTCCGGGTCGCGAGCCTCTCGGGCCTGGGCGGGTGCGGAACGGCGGGCCTCGGTGGGCCGCTCGCCGGGCTCGCGCTGCTGCTCGCGCTGAGACTGCGCCGTCGCTGATCGGCCCCGGCTGCGGAGGACGGGATGACCGCTCCGCTCCTCGCGCTCGCGCTCGCCGCGGCCCACGAGATCCTCCTCCCGCCGTGGCCGCTCGCTGCGGACGGCGACCTCGTGGCGGTCCGGGGGGAAGCGGCGCTCACGGCGGACGGCGCGGCGGTCGAGCGGGTCGCGCCCGGCCTGTACCGCGTGATCCCCGCGCCCGGTGCCGCGCAGGTCATCCTGCGGGCCGGTGGCGTCGAGGCGACCGCGCCGATCGATCCTCCGCCTGGGCTCGTCGAGATCCTCGTGCGGCCCTCCGCGCCGGTGAAAGGCCGCGACGCCGCCGTCGAGATCGACCTGTTCGTCCGGCGGCCCGGCGGCGAGCCCGACACCGACGCTGCCCCTCCCGACGTCGCGGTCTCCTCGGGCCGGCTGCGCGAGCTCGCGCCGGTCGCACCCGGGCGGTTTCGCGCGGTCTACGAGCCTGCGCCGACGCGCCACCCGGAGGTCGCGGTCCTCCTCGCCCTCGTGCCGCGCTGTCCGCTCTGCCCCACCCCGCGGGCGGTGGGGCACGCGATCGTGCCGCTCCCCGCGGCGATCGACCTCCCCGGCCGCGCCGAGCCCGGGACGCGCACCACCGTGACGGTCGCCGGGCGGTCCTTCGGCCCGGTGGTCGCCGACTCCCGCGGCCGGTTCTCGCTCCCGCTCGTGATTCCGCCCGGGGCGCGCTTCGCAGCTGCGACGGCAGTCGATCGCTCCGGCAATCGCCGGGCATCGCAGATCGACCTGCAGCTCCCCGAGGTGGACCGGCTCGCCTGCGCTGCGTGGCCGCGGACGCTGCCGGCCGACGGCCGCGCGGAGGCGTCGATCTGGTGCGTCGCCTCCACGCCTGCGGGGGCGCCCGCGGAGGGCGCGAAGCTCCTGCTCTCCGCCACGCGCGGCGACGCGGGGCCGCTCGAGCGCGTGAGCGGCGCGCTCCAGCGCGCCCGGTACCGCGCGCCCACGGGCGGTGCCGGCGCGGGCGTGGACTCGGAGGCGCTGGTGCGCGCGACGTTCCCGGAGGGCGGCGCGGCGTCGCGCGACGAGCTCCGGATCGCGCTCGTGCCGGGCGCGCCCGTCGAGCTCACCGCGACGCTCGCCCGCGAGCCGGTGCCCCGCGGGGGGACCGTCGCGGCCGAGACGGCGGCTCGGGACGCGCGCGGCGACCTCGTGGGGCGCCCTGCCGGCCCCCCCGGTGCGACGGAGGGGTTCGTGGCGCCGGACCGCTTCGTGGCGGCGGCCGCGGGCGCCGTGCAGGAGGCTCCCCTCGCGTTCGCGCTGCCGGCGGGCCGCGAGGCTGCGACGCTCTCGCTCCGGCGAGAGGGACGCTCCTGGATCGCGGCGGCGCGCACCGTGGACGGACGCCCGGCGGAGGGCGTGCCGCTCCGGTTCGGCGGCGGGGTCGAGGCGACGACCGACCGGCGCGGCGAGGCCCGCGCTCCCGCATCGGGCGATCGGGAGACGGTCGCGGGCCCGGGCGGCGTCCGCGCCGCGGGCTGGGCCGGGATCACGCCGCCCGCTGCGCCGTTCGAGCTCGCGCGCGCCGTGAAGATTGCCCTGCGGACGCCGTCGGCGGTGGACGTCCAGGCCCGGGTCGAGGGCGGGGTGCTCCGCTGGCGCGTCGAGGGGGGAGACGGTCACCCGCTCGCCGGTCGGCGGGTGGCGCTCCGGGCGACGGACGTGGAGCTCGGGCCGCCGGAGCGCGACGGCGACGGAGGGCGCGCGCCCATCCGGCGCGGTCGCGGGGTCGTCGCGGTCGTGGACGAGGAGAGTGGCGTCGCCGCGGTGGTGGAGGTCCGGTGAGGCGCAGGCTCACGGGGATCCCCGCCGCGCTCGCGCTCGCGCTCGCGCCGGCCGGCGTTCGTGCGCAGGTCGCGATCGGCGCCGCCCCCGAGCCCGGCGCCGTGGTCCTCGGCCGCGTCTGCCTCGACGTGGACCGCGACGGGCGCTGCGGCGAGGCGGAGCCCGGCATCGCGGGGGCGCGCGTGCTCGGCGAGTGGGGAGCGGTCGCGCTCGCCGACGCGAGCGGTCGCTTCCACTTCCTCGAGGTTCCGGCGCGAGTCCTCGCCCGTGACCGGACCGCATACGGTGGCCACGCGGTCGCCGTCGAGGGGCTGGGCGTGCGCCGCGCCTTCGAGCTCGGGCCCGGCGGGACGGCCGCGCTCGAGCTGCCGGTCGCGCTCCCGCCCACGCCGCGTCGCTCCTCCGCTCGCGCCGTCGGGTGCGGCGGGTCCCCCTCCGGCCCGCGCGCCCGACGGCCGCCTTCGCTGGGCGCTCGCGGCGCGCTCGGAGGCCGGCGCGGAGGTGTCGGTCGACGGCGTGCCGATCCGCGCGGGCGCCGACGGCGCCGTCTCGATCCCGGTGGACCTCTCTCCCGGCGAGAACCGCGTCGCGCTGGCGGTCCGGTCGGCGGGGATCACGGCGCTCTACCGCTGGTCCGTCCACCTCGTGCCGCGAGCGCAGGGCGGGGACCTCGTCGTGCCCGGCCGCCCCGAGGCGATCGGCGTCGTCGCGCTCGCGCCGGTCCAGGGCGGGGCCGCCCTCGTCTCGGCGGACCTCGCGCCCGGGCTCCGGCTGCGCGCCGGCGGACTCCTCGTGCGGTCCGGCGGCGGCGCGGGCCGCGTGGCGGCGTTTGCCCCCTCCGGTGCGCCGGTCGAGGTCGTGGACGGTTCGGGCGCGGTCGTCATGCGGGTGCCGGTCCAGGCGGGCGCCTCGCCGGGCGGGGAAACGGTGAGCGCGGTGCCGCCACCGTGGGGCGGGACCGCCGTCGGGATCGCGGAGGTGGAGCTCTCGTTCCTGGGCGAGCCGGGCGTCCTCGTCACCGGGCGGGGCGCAGGCGCCGCGCGCGGCCGGGTCGGCCCGCTCGCGTTCGAGGCGGGCGTCGACCTCGACGACCGCGACGACCGCTTCTCGGATCTGGCGCACCCGCGGAACGCGCTCGCGGTCGAGCACGCGCTCGACCCGGGTCGCACGTTCCCCGCCGTGGGCGACGAGGGCGCGGCGGACGACCGCAACGCGCCGCGCGGCCGCGTCTGGGCGCGGATCGAGGGCGAGGGCGCGCGGCTCGATCTCGGCTCCGCGCGCGCGTCGCTCACCGGCGGCGAGCTCGGCCGCTACGACCGAGCGCTCTTCGGGGCGAAGGTGACCGGCGCGCGCGCGCTCGGCCCGGTCCAGCTCGAGGCGAGCGCGTTCGGCGCCACGCTGCGCGAGGACGCGGGCGGGAACGCGCCGCCCCGCGCCGCGCACGACGTCCTGCGCGCGACCGGCGGCGCCGCGCTCTGGCTCTCGCACGGAGAGGTCGTCCCGGGGAGCGAGGCGCTCCGGATCGAGCGGCGCGACCCGTTCACCGGCCGCCTCGTCTCGACGCGCACGCTCACGCGCGGCGTGGACTACGAGCTCGACTTCCCCTCGGGGCGGGTGGTGCTCGCGGCGCCGCTGGCCTCGGTCGCGTGGTTCGACGGGCTCACCACCGGGCTCACGGCAAACGGAGCAGGCGCGACCGCCGTGCTGACGGGCGATCCGTTCACCGCGCCCGCGGTGGAGGTTCTCGCCGACTACCTCCACGCGGCGGCGGGACCCGCGGCCGAGGACCTGCACGGCGGCCGGGTCGGCGCCGCGCTCGGCCCGCTGTCCCTGTCGGTCCACGCGGCCCGGGAGGAGCGTTCCGGCGCTGGCGACGACTGGTCGCTCGCCGGCGGCGCGGCGGTGCTCGACCTCGGCAAGATCCTGCGCATCCGGGCGGAGGCGGCGCGGAGCCGCGGCCTCCTCTTCGCGCGCGGAGGGACCGAGGGGTTCGTGCGCTCAGACGACGGCGGGCTGCGGTTCGCGCCGCCCGTCCTTCGCCAGGCTCAGGGCGAACCCTCCGGTGACGCGGACGCGCTCCACCTCGAGGCGTCGGGCGGGGCGGGCCCGCTCCGGGTGAACGCCTGGTGGCGGACCCGCGAGCAGGGCTACTCCGACGCCGAGTTCCTCGAGGCGGTCGCGGCGCGCGAGCGCGGCGCGAGCCTCGCCGCGGGCGCGGGCGCGGTGAGCGGCGTCATCCGGCTGGCGGAGCGGCGCGGCGCCGACCCGAGCGACCCCGCCGCGGTCGCCCCCGCCGACACCCGGCAGCTGCTCGCGCGCGCCGCGTGGCAGGACGGGCGGCTCGGGCTCGCGGTCGAGGGCGTCCACGCCTCACGCGAGGACGCGGCGGCGAGCTCGGACGCGACCTCCGCCGGGGCGCGCGTCTCGTGGCGCGTCGATCCCGCGCTCACCCTCGACGCCGCGCACCACCAGAAGCTGCGCCTCACCGGGCCGGCGCTCGACCCGACCTTCACCTCCGCCGGCGCGACCTTCTCGCGCGGGAGCGCGGCGCTCGGCGTGCGAGGCGGGTGGGGGCCGGAGCTCGGGCCGCGACTGCTCGTCAGCGGCGCCCGGCTCGCGCCCGGCGAGGCGGTCTACGGCACCTTCGGCGCCGATCCCGACGCGCCGGACGTGCTCGGCGGCGCCGCGAGCGCGCTCGGCGTCCGGCAGCGCACCGGGCGTGCCGAGCTCTTCAGCGAGGAGCAGTTCGGACGCGACCCGTTCGGCCTGCGGCAGGCGCGCGTCCTCGGGGCGACCGTGGAGCCGCTGCGCGGCGTCACGGTCTCGCTCTCGGGCGAGCGAGGGCAGCGGCTCCGGCTCGACGGGTCGGTCGTGGCGCGGAGCGCGGGCGCCGCGGCGCTCGGGGTCGTCCGCGGCCCGCTCCGGCTCGCCGCGCGCGGAGAGGTGCGGGACGAAGGCGGCGACGCCCACGCCGCGGCCGGAGCCTCGGCCGAGTGGCTCGTCCGGCCGGGCGCCTCCATCGCGGCGCGCCTCGCCTGGACGCACGGCACGAGCGCCGGGGTCGAGGGGCTCGGGTTCGAGGCGTCGCTCGGCGGCGCGTGGCGCGCCGAACGGCTCGCCGTCCTGGGGAGCGTCGCGCGGTTCGTGGAGCAGCGTCCGGGCACGGACCGGCGCGACGGCGTGCTCGCGCGGCTCGCCGCGACCTCCGGGGCGGGACGGGTCCGCGCGGGCCTCGGCGCCGCCATCGCCGTGCAGGAGGTGGCGGGCGCGCGGGACGACCGGCTCTCCGGCAGCGCCCGCGTCCAGGTCCGGCTCGCCGGTCCGCTCGACGGCGCCGTCGAGTACGCGCGGAGGGCGCCGCTCTCCGGCGGACGGCTCGGGGCGCTCGACGCGGTCCGCGCCGAGGCGGGGCTCGCCGCCGGGAACGGACGCCGCCCGGGGGAGGGACGCATCGCGGTGGGGTACACTCTCGTGGGGTTCGGAGGAGACGGGCTGTCGCCCGCGGCCGACACCGGCCGCCTCTACGTGCGGGCGCAGCTCTCCTACTGACGATGAGCCGAACAGGCCGGAACGCGCTCGCCGCGCTCGTCGTGCTCGCCGCCGCCGGCGCGCACGCGCAGTGGCGGAACGATCCCATGCCGGTCCGGCTCGCGGCGCCCGCGAGCGTGCTCGTCGGGAACTACTCGACCGGAACGGGTGACGATCTCCTCATCGTCTTCCAGGGTGCGGCGGGGGCCGAGGTGCGCCCCTTCCACGCGCTCCTCCGGCCCGAGGCGTCCGCCTTCGCGCCGCTGTCGCTCGGCGAGCCGCGGGTGCTGCGCGGGGGATACCTCGCGCAGAATGGCTCGGACGACCGCGCCGACGTGGCCCGGGTGGGCGCCTCGGGCGGCGCCGTCGAGATCGCGTTCGGGAATGCGCCAGCGTCCATCCAGCAATACCTGGTGCAGGGGCCGTACTTCGACGAGGCCGCCGCGTTCCTTCACCTCCTGCCGCGGACCGCCGACGTGCTCGTCGTACCCGACAACCCAGGGGAGATCGTGCCAGAGCGAGGGGTGATTGCGCTCGACTTCAGCCCCGCTCCGGTCCCGACCGTCGCGGAGCGGACGCCGACGCTGAGGATTGCGCCCTTCCACCTGAACTACCTCGCGCCGCCGCGCGGGTTCGAGGCTGTCCCGCTGCGCGCCTCCCGGGTCGCGCGCGAGAACGGCCTCGACGACATCGCGCTGCCCGGGGCAGGAGGCCTCGTGCTCCTCGTGCACGAGGCCGTCCCGGCGCCACCGACGCTCGACAGTCTCCAGCTCTCGACGATCGAGGTCGGTGGCAACGGCGGCGGTACCTACGAGCCCCCCTGGTTCGGGACCCGCTCGCCGTGGCTGCCTGCGACGATCCCGGGCCCGGGCGAGACGCTCGGGGTGGCGATGGCGGACGTGGACCTCGACGGCGACCTCGACCTCGTCTTCGCCCAGACGCTCCTGTTCCCGGATGCGTTCGGCGACCCGACGCAGGGCGCGATCGTGTGGGTCGAGGGGAGCGCGACCGGTGATCCCGCCGCGTTCTCCAACTCGGCCTCGCCGCGCTGGCACGACCTCGGGTTCGAGTACGGGCTCGGAAAGCCGCTCTCGGTCTGGCAGGTGGAGCGCGCGGGGGCGCCCGCGGCGGCGATCTGGGACTACGACGCGCAGGAGCTCGTGGTCATCGGCGGCGCCGGCGGCCCGTGGCGCGGGCCCGCGCCCGGGCGCGTTTGCGCGCGACGTGCGCGCCGTGGACGTCGTCGGCTCCCCCGCGAAGGACCTCGTCGCCGTGATGGAGAACGGCACCGCCCCGGGCGTCGTGCTCGTCTACCCGGATCTCGGCCTTCCGTCGCCCCGGCTCTCCTGGGCCCCGGGGAGCCCCGGAGTTCGGCTCCGCGGCGTGCCGCACCGGCTGGCGGTCCTCCTCGACCCGTCGGGTCCCGTGACGGTGGAGTGGGTCGAGGGCGCGCCGACGACGGCGCCGCTCGCGCAAGGCATCCGCCTCCTCGAGCACGAGTTCGCGGCCGACTGCACGCTCCCGCCGAAGCCGCTCGCCGTGACCGTCCGCGCGACGGACGACACCGGCGTGTTCGACGAGCTCCGGGCGACGACGCCGATCGGAGCGCTGCCGCTCGCCATCGCGCTCCTGGGCGGTTCGGCGCCGGGACGCCTCTTGCTCGACCCGGGCGGCGTCACGACCGCGGTGTTCGACGGCACCGCCGCGACCGGCTGCGGTGACGCGAGCTGGCTCGACGCCTGGCCTGCGGGGGTGACGCTCGTCGACGATCCGCCGCGGCCCGCTGGCCTGCGGCGGACGGCGGTGATCCCCGCCGCTGCGTATGCTGCGCTGCTCGCGGACCCGCAGTTCGTCGTGTCGCTCGGTACGACCGATCCGAGCGCGTCTCCGGCGGCGATCGGCCTCGCGCTCGAGCTCGACGGCTCGGGCCTGGTCGAGGTCATCCACGCGACGGACCGCACCGCGCTCGCCGACGGCGAGGTCGCGGTGCTTCGCACCACGCTGCGCAGCCGGATCGCGGTCGCGCTCCCGATGGTGCGCGTCGTGGACGCGCTGTCCGGGCTCGTGCCCGCCGGCCCGCCGGCGGTCAGCGGCGCGTCGATCGCGTCGGTCTCGGCCGATGGCGCGGACCTCGTCCTCGACGTGCTGCCCGCCGCGCCCGCAGAGGTCACGATCGCGCTCCCCGTGCGCGGCACCGGCGGCCGCGGGGCGTCCGGGGTGGAGGCCCGCTCGACCGGAGGGTGGCTCCTCACGCCGCCTGCGAGCGCGGGAGGGGACAGGGCGCCGCTGCCAGGGTGTGGCTGCGGCGCGGGCTCCGCACCGGGTGCGCTCGCGCTGCTCGCCCTGGCGCTCGTCGCCCGGCGGCGGCGCGCTACATGAACGCGATGCGGCGGGTCGAGGCGAGGACGCGCTCCGCGTCGTCGAGCACGCGCATCACGCGGCAAGCCTGCAGGAACGCGAGCGCGTCGCGCTCGGGCAGATCGGAGAGCTGAAGGAGGTCGGCGACGCTCTTCGTCCCGTCGGCGAGCGCGAGCAGGCGCGCCTCGCGGGCGCGCAGCCCGAGCGCGTACAGCTCGAACGCGGGATCGGGAGACGGGCGCGAGGTGAACGTCCGCCGGGCAGCTCGGCCTGGAGCCGCGGCAGGGTGGAGGCGCGCAGCATCCCCTCGAGCACGAGGTCGCCCATCGCGATCCGGATCGGGACGCGCGCGGCCGGGCGGCTTCCCGAGCTGGAACTCGTAGGTGCCCTCGCGCCACTCGAAGGTGGACCAGGCGATCGCGCGGATCTGCCCGGCCACGAGCTCCGCGCGCTTCTCCGGGGTGAGGAGCCCGGCGTCCGATGAGCAGGTCGCGCAGTCCTCGCAGCCGGGTCGCTCCCTGCGGAGCGAGCTCGAGCCGCTCGGCCGTGACGAGCCCGCGCCGCACGCAGATCGCGCCGAATCGCTCCGCGCCCACGTTCGACGCGGCGTACACGGGCGCGCCCTGCGTCGACGACGAGGATCTTCTTCACCGGGCCGCGGACGAGCGTGAGCGCGCCGGTCGCCTGTCCGAGGTGGAGGGCGACGAGCAGGCGCGGGACGGAAGAGTCCGCGAGCTCGCCCCGGGGCGGAGGGGAGCCCACGTCCGGCGGCGCGGGGCGCGCGCGCGGCGCGTCGGGGAGCGGCGTCGAGAAGCCGTCGCGCGGGGCGGGCGCCCCGGCCACCGGGCCCTCCATGAGCGCGAACACGGGTGACGGCGCTGATGCCGTCCGGCAGCTCGTCGGGCGAGAGCGGGCGCGCGGCGGTCACCTCGTCGCGCGCCTCCTCGTCGGGACGCGGAGCGCCGGACGCGCCGATCGCGTGCGCGACCGCGCGCGCGAGCGCGTCGACCGCGAAGGGCTTCTCGAAGAAGTCGCAGGCGCCGAGCCCGCGGAGCTCCGCGGCCGCGCGCGGCGCCGCGGTAGACGCCGGAGACGACGACGGCCGGCACGCGGGCGCGGCCGAAGGCCGGAGAGGAGGTCGCTGCCGCGGAGGTCGAGGAGCGGCACCTCGACGACCGCCGCGTCGGGCGAGCCCCGGGCGAGCGCGTCGAGCGCGGCGCGGCCCGTCGCGACGACCTGCGACGCGCGCGCCGAGCCGCCCGAGCGCACCGCGGACGAGCGCGCCGAGGTCGGCGTCCTCCGCGACGAGGAGCAGGTGCTTTCCGGCGAAGGGGGCGGACACGCGGCGCCAATCTACCACGCGCCGGGCGGCGGCGGCCGCCCGCCCGGCCCGTTGAGCCCGCGCGCGGCGGGAGTTACGCTCCTGCTCGTGCCGCTCGGGTACCACCACGTCGCGATCCAGTGCGCCGACCTCGTCGCGCTGCGAGGCCTTCTACCGCGACGTGCTCGGGCTCGCCGTCGTCCGCCGCTGGCCGCGTGACGAGGGCGGCGACCGGAGCGTCTGGCTCGGCGCTCGGCGACGGCGACGAGGCCTTCCTCGCCCTCGAGCGCGCCGACGAGGCGCCGGAGCCGCGCGCGCTGGCGCGACGGGAAGCCCGGCCTGCACCTCGTCGCGCTGCGCATCGCGCCGTCCGAGCGGCGCGCCTGGGAGGATCGGCTCGACGGCGGCCGGCGTGCTCGTCGTCCACCGCACCCGCTGGACGATCTACTTCCACGACCCCGAGGGGAACCGGATCGGGCTCAGCCACCATCCGGACGATGTCCCGGACCGGGCGGGCGCGTGATCCTCGACCGCCGCCGCTACGGGAAGGACAACTACGTCTACCTCCTCGCCGAGGGGACGGACGCGGCGCTCGTCGATCCCGGCGATCCGGTCGTCGCGCTCGGGATGGCGGCGGCGCACGGCCTGCACCCTCGCTGGATCCTCCACACGCACGGGCACGCAGACCACACCGGCGGCTCCGCGGTGCTCCGCGAGCGGCTCGGCGCGCGCGTCCTCGGGCACGCCGCCGACGCGCCACGCTTCGCGCCGGACGAGGACCTCGCCGGCTGCTCGGAGGTCGCGCTCGGAGCGCTGCGCGTGCGCGTGCATCCTTCGCCGGGCCACACGCCCGGCGCGGTGCTGCTCGAGGCCGGCGGCCGGCTCCTCACCGGAGACACGCTGTTCTGGGGCGGCGCCGGAAACTGCCGGAGCGGCGGCGACCCGGCGGTGCTGGCGCGGACGTTCACGACCGTGTTCCCGGCGCTGGACGGCGGTCTCGAGGTCCACCCCGGCCATGACTACGCCGAGGCGAACCTGCCGTTCGTGCTGCGGCTCGAGCCCGGCAACGAGGCGGCGCGGCGCCGGCTCGACGAGGTGCGGGCGGCGCGCGCCGCGGGAGAGGAGCCCGCCCCGACGCGCCTCGCCGAGGAGCGGGTGGTGAACCCCTTCCTCCGCACCAGCGACCCCTCCGTCCGCGACGCGCTCGCACGCGCCTCGGGGAGCGCGCCGGGTCGATCCGCCGAGGCGGTATTCGTGGCGTTGCGGGCGCTTCGGGACGCGGGGTAAGGCGGCGTCGGGCCCTGGAGGCCGAGCGCAGCGGGGGAGGGTGTCCCACGCCCGGATGACGCCGGCGTCCAGGCCACCGAGGGTGACCTGGGTCACAGCAACCGCGCGTCCCCCCTGAGTATCCTCGCATCGTTCGATGGTAGAATTTCCGCCCGGGCCGATCGGTCCGGACGAGTGACGCAGCGGAGGAGATCCCCATGAGATTCGCCCTTGCCGTGGCGGTGGCGTCCCTGTGCGCCGCGTTGCCCGCGGCCGCGCACGCCGAGAGCGGCGTCGACTGGCAGCGGAAGATGGTGAAGTGCACCGGCAGCGGCGCCGCCAACCTCCGCGATGCGGGAGGCAACCCCGCGGTCGCGCGCATCGGCGCCGAGAAGGCCGCGAAGCTCGATGCGCTCCGCAACTGCATGGAGGCGGTGAAGGGCGTCCAGCTCGACTCCGGTCACACCGTCGGCGGCGCGCTCGCGTCGGACCAGGGGCTGTCCGGCCGCGTCCAGGGGCTCGTGAAGGGCTTCAAGGTCGTGGGGAGCCCGCGCTACTTCTCGGACGGCGGCGTCGAGATGGACGTCGAGGTGCCGCTCGACGGCGCGATGTCGGACGCGCTCCTGCCCAGGTCGGAGCCGAAGGCGGACCCGAAGCCCGGGTCCAAGGCCGAGCCGAAGCCGGCGAAGTCCGGCGGCGAGGGCGCGGGGACCTCGCTCGTCGTCGACGCGCGCGGCCAGAAGGTGGTCCCGGCGCTCGCGCCGCGGATCCTCGACGAGGCGGGCAAGGAGCTCTACGGACCCGCGTCGCTCGGCGAGGCCGGCCGCAAGGCGGGCGGCGCCGCCGCCTACGCGAACGACCTGACCGCGGCGAAGGGGATCCTGAAGGAGCGGATCGGCGACAAGCCGTACGTGGTGAAGGCGGTGCGCACGGAAGGGTCGGACCTCGTCATCTCGAGCGCCGACGCCGCCACGCTCGCCGGCAAGGACCTCACGTTCCTCGCCGAGGCCAAGGTCGTCATCCTCGCGGACTAGGGAGCACCGACATGAACCGCCCCATCGCCGTCGCCCTCGCCCTCGCCGCGCTCGTCCCGGTGGCCCGCGCCGAGGACAAGATCCAGACCACCGAGGCCGTCGGTCAGGCCGCCGTCGCGGGCGACGTCCTCGCCGCGAAGGAGCAGGCCAAGGACGACGCCCTGCGCAACTGCGTCCAGCAGGTCGCGAGCACCGTCGTCACCGCGGCGACCGAGACCGACCAGGCGCAGCTGCTCTCCGACAAGGTCTACGCCCACTCGGTCGGCTACATCCGCAAGTTCCAGGTCCTCGAGGACAAGCAGGACGGGAACACCTGGGTGACGAAGCTCCGCTGCGAGGTCTCCGAGGCGAAGCTCGACGAGGACCTCATGGCGTTCGGCATCGCCTACCGGCGCGCCGGCCTGCCGCGGATCTTCGTGCTCATCGCCGAGCAGGCCATCAACGCGACCCAGGCCACCGGCTGGTGGCAGGGCGGCGGGAACACCGCCGACCTGCGCGTGATGGAGAACTCCTTCATGGACCGGATGGAGAAGTCCGGGTTCACCTTCATCGACCCCGAGGTGCTGCAGGGGAAGGTGAAGCTCGAGGCGATCGGCGCGGATCCGAACCTCCAGCAGGCGCGGGAGATCGGCGTGAAGTCCGGCGCGGACCTCGTCATCGTCGGGCGCGCCATCGCGAAGCCGCTCGGCGAGATGCAGATCGAGAACGGCACGTTCTACTCGGCCGTCGCGAACGTCTCGGCGCGCGCGGTCCGGACGGACACCGGCGAGGTGGTCGGCGCCGCGGAGTTCACCGGCACCGCCGGCCGCGGCTTCGAGCAGACGACCGCGGGCCGCAACGCGTTCTCGGACGCGGGCCGCCAGCTCGCGCGCGACCTCTTCGCCAAGATCGGCAAGGTCTGGATGCGCGAGCAGTCCGGGGCGCGGCGGATCGCGCTCTCCGTGAAGGGCGTGGACGACTACGCGCGCCTCGCGCAGTTCAAGACCGTGCTCTCGCAGAGCGTGCGCGGGGTGAAGGACGTCCAGGAGCGGTCGATGAGCGACGGGAAGGCGGACCTCGACGTCACCCTGTCCGGCCGCAGCACCGACCTGGCGACCGATCTCGCCACCCGGAAGTTCCCCGGCTTCTCGGTGAAGGTGAAGTCGGTGACGCAGGGGTCGGTCGAGGTGGAGCTCAAGGAGACGAAGTGATCATGCGCGCGCGCGTTCTCATCGTGGCCGCGGTCGCAGGCGCGGCGTTCCTGGTCGCCGCCGGCGCCCTCGCCGCGGCGCCGGCGCCCGCCGGCACGGTCAGCTTCGTCGCCGGCGACGCGACCCGCACCGCGGGCGGCAAGGCGCAGAAGCTCGCGGTCGGCAGCGCCGTCTTCGAGGGCGACGCGCTCGAGACGCAGAAGCGGACCCGCCTCGAGGTGAAGCTCGCCGACGGGAGCGTCCTGCGCCTCGGGCCGTCGTCGAAGGCGGACGTGCAGGCGGCCTCGTTCGGGAAGTCCGTGGAGGAGCGGAAGGTCACGGCGAAGCTGCTCGTCGGCAAGGTCTGGGCGAACGTCGCGAAGGCGGTCGGCGGAGAGCAGCGGTTCGAGGTCCGGACCGAGAACGCCGTCGCCGGCGTGCGCGGCACCACCTTCCGGGTGGACGCGTCCACCGATCGGTCCGTGGTCGTGAAGGTGTACAGCGGCACCGTGGCGGTCGCGTCAGGCACCATCCCGCGTCCCGAGCACCAGGGGCCGCAGCCGGTCCAGGCGGGTGCAAAGCCCGAGCGGCGCCAGATCGCCGGCCCGCAGGCGGTCACCCGCGAGCAGTGGGAGCGGATCGTGACGAGCATGATGGCGGTGCGCGTCTCTGCTGCGGGCGAGGCGACCGAGCCCGAGGCCTTCGCGGTCGCGTCCGTGGGGGAGGACGAGTGGGAGGAGTGGAACAGGGGCCGCGACGCGGCGAGGTGACCGGCGACGAGCCGGGCCCGCTCACGCTCGCGAACGCGCTCACCGCGCTCCGGTTCGTCCTCGCGCCGGTCTTCCTCGTGCTGTACGTGCAGGGGGACCGCCCCCGCGCCCTCGCCGCGTTCGCCGCCGCCGCGGCGACCGACGTCCTCGACGGGCTCGTCGCGCGGGCCCTCCGGCAGCCGACCCGGCTCGGCGCGTTCCTCGACCCGATCGCCGACAAGTTCCTCGCCGCCTGCGCGCTCGTCGCGCTCGCCGCGACGGGTCGCCTCCCGGCGTGGCTCCCCGCCCTCGTCGTCGCGCGCGACCTCGCGCAGCTCGCCGGCGCGGCGGTCCTGCGCACGACGCACCACGTCGTGCCGGTCGCCCCCACCCGCATCGGGAAGTACGCCACGGTGGGGCTGGCGATGACGGTGGTGCTCGCGCTCGCCGCCGACTTCGGCGTCGTCCCTGGCGGGGACCTCGGCGGGTTCGTCATTGCTTCCGCGCTGCTCGCCGCCGAGTGCCTCGCGCTCTCGTTCGCGCAGTACACGCTCTTCTTCGTGCGCGCGTTCCGCGCGGCCCCAAGCCGGTAGCGCGACGCAGCGAGCGGGCCCTTCCCGGGCGGCCGAGCGTGCTTACGTTCGGCTCATGGGCGAGCCCAGGCTGAAGCTCGTCGTGTCGGACTTCCACCTCGGGAAGGGGCCGTATCGCGACGACGGGAGCGTGAACGTCTTCGAGGACTTCCGGCAGGACGGGAAGTTCGCCCAGTTCCTCGACTATCACTCGCGAGGGCGAGTGGCGGGACGGCGAGGTCGAGCTCGTCGCGAACGGCGACTTCTTCAACCTCCTCTCGGTCGATCTGGACGGACGGCTGCAGGACGCGATCACCGAGCGGCTCGCGGTCGAGAAGACCGAGGCGATCCTCCGCGGGCACCCCATCGTCTTCGACGCGCTCGCGCGGTTCGCGGCGGGCGCCGCGCCGGACGCGTGACGTTCCTCATGGGGAACCACGACCCGGGCCTGCTCTTCGCCGGGGTCCGCGACGCCGATCGCGCGCCGCATCGGCGGCGCGCACCGGTTCATCCTCGACGCGTACGACTTCGACGGCGTCCACGTCGAGCACGGGATGCAGCGCGAGCCGATGAACGCGTTCAACCCGCGCCCGCTACTTCAACGAGAAGGACGGCGAGATGTTCCTGAACCTCCCGCTCGGCTCGCGCTACATCATCCACGTCCTGAACGAGGAGAAGGCGCAGCGCCCGTACATCGACAAGGTGGCGCCGTTCACGCGCTACTACCGCTGGGCGATCTTCAACGACCCCGAGGCCGTGCTCCGGATCACCGCGCGGTCGCTCGGCTTCGTCGGCGCCGGCCGCGCTGCAGAAGATCCCGCACCTCGACCCGATGCCGCTCGCGGATCTCCTGAAGCGCTTCGCTGCGGTACACCGCGTTCCCGACGCTCGAGCACGAGGCGCGCCACCTCCTCGCGCGGAAGGGGTACCACACGGTGATCATGGGCCACACCCACGTGCCGCTCTACCGCGAGTACGGGCGGGACAAGGTCTACGTGAACACCGGGACCTGGAACCCGATGACCTCGCTCGACGTCGGGCAACCTCGGGCGGACGGAGCAGCTCACCTACGCGCACGTGGAGTACGTCGACGGGCGCCCGCGCACGCGGCTGCGCGAGTGGCGCGGCCTGTCGCGGCCGGCCGAGGACGTGTTCTTCTAGGGCGGCCCGCGTGCCGCACGTGGACTGTCGTGGTCGTGGACCTGGTCGTGGACTTCGACCTCGACTTCGACCTCGATCCTGCGCGCCGACGTCTCGCTGCGAGTCGAGCACCCGGGTGCGGCCAGACCCCGAACCTGCGGTCCGCGCGAATCCACGCGGTTGACTCCACGGCAGGGCGCGCTATAAACGCGCCTCGCCGGAGCGGAACAGGCCCGTAGCTCAGTGGTAGAGCACTACCTTGACACGGTAGGGGTCGTCAGTTCAATCCTGACCGGGCCTACTGAAGACGACGCGGGGACCCGGCGCAAACCGGGTCCCCGCGCTCGTTCCGAGGCCCGGCGACGCCTTCGTCCAGGCGCGCGGCGATGCTGGCCTTCCCCTCTCGAGCGCGATAAGGCAACCGACCATGAGCGACCTCGTCCAGGTGACCCTCCCCGACGGCAGCCAGAAGCAGGCGGCCCGGGGCACGACCGTCCTCGAGTTCGTGAAGACCTCGATCGGCGTCGGGCTCGCGAAGGCCGCCTACTTCGCGAAGCTCGACGGCGTGCCGGTGGACCTCTCGCGCCGGCTCGAGAACGACGCCAAGCTCGAGGTCGTGACGACGAAGAGCCCGGAGGCGCTCGAGGTCGCGCGCCACGACGCGGCCCACGTCATGGCGAGCGTCGTCCAGAAGCTCTACCCGGGGACGCAGGTCACCATCGGCCCCTCGATCGAGGACGGCTTCTACTACGACTTCGCGCGCGAGACCCCGTTCACCCCCGAGGACCTCGAGCGGATCGAGAAGGCGACGAACGAGGCGATCGCCGCGGACGTGCCGTTCGTCCGGGACGAGATCTCGATGCCCGACGCCCTCGCGCTCTTCGAGAAGCTCGGCGAGAAGTACAAGGTCGAGATCGTCCGGGACATCGCCGCGCGGGGCGCGAAGACCCTCACGCTCTACAAGCACGGCGACTGGATCGACTTCTGCCTCGGGCCGCACGGCCCGTCCACCGGCCGGATCGGCGTCGTGAAGCTCCTGAACGTCGCGGGGGCGTACTGGCGGGGCGACTCGAAGAACGCGATGCTCCAGCGCATCTACGGCACCGCCTTCTTCGACCGGAAGGCGCTCGACGCGCACCTCGCGAAGCTCGAGGAGGTGAAGAAGCGCGACCACCGGAAGCTCGGTCCCGCGCTCGGCCTGTTCGCGTTCCACGACGTCGCGCCCGGCTCCGCGTTCTGGCTGCCGCTCGGGACGACGCTCTACAACGTGCTCGCCGACTCGATGCGCCGCCTCGTCTCCCGGAACGGGTACCAGGAGGTGAAGACGCCGCTCCTCTTCAACAAGCGGCTCTGGGAGCAGAGCGGCCACTGGGGCGTCTACAAGGAGAACATGTTCCTCGTCTTCGACAAGGAGGCCGATCCGGCGCTCCCGCTCGAGGACCGGCTCAACACGAGCCTGAAGCCGATGAACTGCCCCTCGCACTACCTCATCTACAACATGGGGAAGCGGTCGTACCGCGAGCTGCCGGTCCGGTACTTCACCGTCGACGTGCTGCACCGGAACGAGCTCTCCGGCTCCCTCGCCGGCCTCACCCGCGTCCGGCAGTTCGCGCAGGACGACTCGCACATCTTCCTCATGGAGTCGCAGATCCCGGACGAGGTGAACCGGATCGTCGCGCTCATGAAGACCGTGTACGGCGCGTTCGGCCTCGAGTTCGCGCTCAAGCTCTCGACGCGGCCGAAGCCGGAGGAGCGGATCGGCGACGACGCGCTCTGGGACAAGGCCGAGGGCGCGCTCCGCGCCGCCCTCGAGAAGATCGGGATGCCCTGGGAGCTGAACCCGGGCGACGGCGCGTTCTACGGCCCGAAGATCGACTTCGTCGTGACCGACTCGCTCGGGCGCAAGTGGCAGACCTGCACGATCCAGCTCGACTACGCCGCGCCGGAGCGGTTCGACATGAAGTACGTGGGCGACGACAACCACGAGCACCGGCCGGTCGTGATCCACCGCGCCATCTACGGCTCGTTCGAGCGGTTCATCGCCATCCTGACCGAGCACTACGCGGGCGCGTTCCCGGCGTGGCTCGCGCCGGTGCAGGCGAGGATCCTCACCGTCTCCGACCGCTTCGACGGCTGGGCGCGGGAGGTCGAGGCGCGGCTCGCGGGGGAGGGGTTCCGGGTCGAGCTCGACGGGTCGAACGACAAGCTCGGCGCGAAGATCCGGAACACCGAGCTCGCCAAGATCCCGTTCGCGATCGTCATCGGCGAGAAGGAGGTCGAGGCGAAGGGCGTCGCGCCCCGCCGCCACGGCGGCGCCGATCTCAAGACGATGCCGCTCGACGCGTTCGTCGCGCTCATGAAGAAGGAAGCGACGCCGCCGTACTAGGAGGGTCCCGGACATCCTTCCCTCGCCCCGCGCAGCGGGGAGAGGGTCGGGGAGAGGGGCGGAGCGCGCTCGCGGGGGGCGCTTGCACGTTCGCGGTACCGCCCTCACCCTGTGTCCGCGCCATGCAGTGACGACCCGCCGGCGCGCGCCCGGGAGGGCAAGATGACGCACGACACGCCCCGGAGCGGGCCGCGCCCGTCGCACGGCGCGGCACCCTCGCCGTGGAGCGACGTGTCGGGCGCGACCGCGGTGGAGTACGCGCTCATGATTGGCGCGATCGCGTCCCTCCTCTTCGGGACCGTCGCGCTGCTCGGCTCGCGCGTCGAGGGGCTGTTCGCGAGGGCCGTCGCGCGCTGGCCGTGAGGCGCGCGCGGCGCGCCCGCCGGCCTTCGTCGCGCTGAGTCCCATACACGGCGTCCTCGTCGCCCCCCGCGCACGATGGGTGGACCCGCGCTGCGCGTGCGCCGCCGCGTCGCATCCGCTGCTCCGGCGCGCCCGCGTGGCTCGCCGTTTGGGCCTCCAGGCGAATGCTCCGGCGGTCATGCCCCATCGTCGTCGATTGCCGCCCTGATCCGGCGCTCCTAACTCTCCCGTGCACCGGGGGGTCGCCGCTCCGCACGCAGGACGAAGGTTCACTGGAGCGCTCGCCACCTCGGACGTCGAACGTGCCGATCGGCACGAACCTGAAAGGGCGCGGAGATGATCGAGAGACTGAAGGCAGTGTGGAAGGACGACGAGGGGGCGACTGCGGTCGAGTACGGCCTCATGGTGGCGCTCATCGCCGCCATCATCATCGGTACGGTGGCGACTCTCGGCGGGAAGGTGAATGCCGCCTTCGTCACGGTGAACGCCGCAATGCCCCCGTAGTTCGCCAGCGCCGGGCTGACCTCGCGGTCCGCCCGGCGCGCTGATACTCCCCGCCCGAGGCGAGACGCATCCGCCACGCGCTCCAACCGCGCCCCCGCTCTCCCCCATGATCCACGCTCCTTCGCACCTCGCGGCGCTCGCGGCGCTCCTCGCCACCGCGTCGGCATGGGACGTCTCCTGCCGGAAGATCCCGAACGCGCTCACCACCGGGATCGCGCTGAGCGGGGTCGCCGCACAGCTCGCCGTCTCGGGGCCCCTCGCGGCACTGCAGGGGGTCGCGGCCGGGGCGCTGAGCCTCGCGGTGCTCTGGGTCGCGTGGAGCAGGGGCGCGATCGGCGGCGGGGATCTGAAGCTCGGGGCGGGCGCAGCGACGTGGCTCGCGCCGGCCGCGCTCCCGAACTTCGCGCTCGCGACCTGCGTCGCGGCAGGGGCGCTCGCGGTCGCGTGCTACTTCCTCTCGGCCCGGGTCGTGCGCGCGGAGGTGCGGTCGAACCTGACTCACGCCGCGCTCGGCCTCGGCGCGCGTCCGGTCACCGCCGCGGCGGGACGCGTCCCGGTTCCGGGCGGCGTCGCGATCGCGCTCGGGGCGCTCGCGGCCATCCTCCTGGACGGGTGAGATCATGCGCAAGAAGAGTGAACGGGGTGCAGCCGCGGTCGAGTTCGCGATCGTGCTTCCGGTGCTCGCGCTCTTCATCCTCGGGTCGATCGACTGGGGCTACTACTTCTTCGTCCAGCAGATCGCGGTGAACGCCGCACGGGAAGGGGCGCGCGCGGGCAGCCTGCACCCGGCGTCGGACCCCGACGAGGCCGCGCTGGAGGACGCGAAGCTCACGGCCGAGAACTACCTGACGAGCGCGGGGCTGAAGCTCGCTGACGCCGCGGTCGTCCCCTCGCCGGGCGTGGGATCCGTCATCGTGCAGGTCTCGTACCGCACTGGGTCCCTCACGGGATACGCAGTCCTCAAGGACCTGCTCCCCACGCACGCGCGGGCGACGGCGGAGATGAGGCGATGAGCGCCCCCGTGAAGAACGCGCTCCCCCCGCCGGGCGGGCGCGCGGGCGCGAGGCCGCTGCCCGCGAAGCGGCGAGCCGGGGTGCGGGCGGGCCTGTTCCTCGTGGTCGCCGTCGTCGCCGCGCTCGTCGCCGCGCTCCTGTTCACACGGTACGTGGAGCGGCGCACCGCGGAGGTGCGCGTGCCCACCGCGAAGGTCGTGGTGGCGGCGCTCGATCTTCCGCTCGCGACGACGCTCCGCCCCGAGTCGCTCGCCGTCGTCGACTGGCCGCTCTCCTCGCGTCCGGAGGGGACGACCGCGGACCCGGCCAGCGTGACGGGGCGGGTCGCGCTCGCCCCCATGTTCAAGGGGGAGCCGATCCTCGCGGGGAAGCTCGCCTCCGGCGACGTGGGGAGCGGGCTCTCGGCCATCCTGCCGGCAGGGATGCGCGCGGCCGCGGTGCGGGTGGACGACGTGGTGGGCGTCGCCGGGTTCATCCATCCGGGCGATCGCGTCGACGTCATCGTGACGATGAAGCCCACGGAGGGATCGGTCCCGCCCGTGTCGAAGGTGATCCTGCAGGGGGTGCGCGTGCTCGCCGTGGGCAAGGAGCTCGCGACGAAGGGGAAGAGCCTCGACCGGTCCATCCCGGCGACCGTCGCCACCCTGATGGTGACAGCCGAGGACTCCGAGCGGCTCGCGCTCGCCGCCGCGAAGGGGCAGATCCTCCTCACGCTGCGGAGCAGCATCGACCTCGAGCCGGTCGCCACCTCCGGGATGACGCCGCCCGTCCTCCTCCTGGACAAGTCCCCGGCCCCGCCCGCGCCGAAGGCGCCCGCTCCGCCGCCGGCCCGACGCGCCACAACGATCGTCCGCGCGCGCCCGGCGCAGCTCGAGGTGCGTCCGGCGGGGCTTGCGGCGCCCGCGCCGCCGCAGAGAGACGCGGTCGAGATCCTCCGCGGGGACCTGTTCGAGAAGCGTGACTTCGAGAAGGAGAGGAAGCCTTGACGCGCTTCGTACTCACCGCGCTCGCCCTCGCCCTCGCAGCGGGGGACGGGGTCGCGCAGTCACCCGCCGGCGAGCGGCAGGGCGCGCCGCCGCCGCCCCCGCCGGTAGCCCAGGGCGCGCCCGTGGCGCCCCAGATCCGGATCGACCGCGTGGTCGGGGCCGTTCGCGAGATGGCGCTCGAGACCGGGCAGAACCGGCTCATCGTGCTCTCGGAGCAGATCGCGCGCATCGCCGTCGCCGACCCGAACGTCGCCGATCTGAAGGTCGTGACGCCCACGCAGGTGCTGCTCACGGCAAAGGGGGTCGGGACGACCGACCTCACCCTCTGGAATCGCGACAACGATCCGCTCGTCATCGCGCTGCGGGTCACGCGCCACCTCGACCCGCTCAGGAAGCAGCTCGCGGAGCTGTTCCCGGGCGAGCACATCGTGGTCTCCGCCGCCGGGGATCTCGTGGTCCTCTCGGGCGAGGTCTCGGACGTGCGGACGCCCGAGCGGATCGCCGAGATCGCGCGCCTGCACAGCCCGCAGGTCGCGAACCTCGTGAAGGTCGAGGGCAACCAGCAGGTCCAGATCGAGGTGCGCTTCGCCGAGGTCTCGCGCAGCGGCCTGCGGGAGCTCGGCCTGAACCTCTTCCACAAGTCGCGCGACGGCCGCGACGTGGGGGGCCTCTTCTCGTCGGGGACGACCCCGGGCAACTTCCTGAACACCACCCAGAACCCGGCGATCCCGGGCACCGGCGGGCGCGGGCTCGCCGTCCCGGGCGTGCAGCCGCCCGACGTCCCCGCTCCGGCGCTCAGCGGGGCCTTCTCGCTGTTCTTCTCGGGGTACGGCCAGTTCCCGCTCTCCGTCATGCTGAACGCGCTCGAGGGGAGCGGCCTCGCCAAGGTCCTCGCGGAGCCGACGCTCGTCACGCTCTCCGGGCAGGAGGCGCGCTTCCTCGCCGGCGGCGAGATCCCGATCCCGCTCAGCTCCGGGCTCGGGCAGGTGAGCGTCCAGTGGAAGAAGTTCGGGATCCTGCTCGGGTTCACCCCGACCGTGATCGCGGGCGGGACGATCCACCTCAAGGTCGCCGCCGAGGTGAGCGACCTCGATCCCACCGCGGGCGTCATCATCTCGGGCACGTCCATCCCCGGGCTGTCGTCGCGGCAGAGCGAGACGACGGTGCGGCTCGGGGACGGCCAGAGCTTCGCGGTGGCGGGGCTCCTCTCCGAGAAGGTCCGCTCGCAGATCGACCGGGTGCCGGTGCTCGGGAGCATCCCCGTCCTCGGGGCGCTGTTCCGCTCGACCCGCTACCAGCGCAGCGAGACCGAGCTGCTCGTCATCGTGACGGCCCGGATGGCGCGGCCGCTCGCGCCGCACGAGGTGCCGCCGCTCCCGACGGACCGGGAGACCGCGCCGAGCGACCTCGCGCTCCTCCTGCTCGGGCTCGACGCGCAGCGCACGACGCCGCGGCCGGCGTCCGCCGCCACCCCCGCGAGGACGCGGGGACCGACGGGGCAGAGCGGCTTCGCCCGCTGACGAGGGAGGACGCCATGGAGAGCGCCACCGAGAGCCGCACCATCGCCCTGCACCACCTCGACCCCGACGCCGAGGCCGCGCTCGCGCCCGTCGTCGGCGAGCTCGGCCTGCGCCGGCTCCCGCCCGGAGACTCCGACGCGCGCGCCGATCTCGTCGTCCTCTCGGCGCTCCGCGACGAGGACGCGGCGTTCCGCCTCGCGTCGGTCCTGACGGCGGGAGGCGCCCGCGTGCTCGTGGTCGGGCGCAAGGAGCCCGACCTCATCCTGCGTGCGCTCCGCGCGGGCGCCTGCGAGTTCGTCGTCGCCGGCGATCACGAGGAGCTCCGGCGCGCCGTGCGCGATCGGTTCAGCCCCGTCGACGCCGCGGCGCGCGGCGCCGTCGTCGCCGTCTTCGGCGCCAAGGGCGGGACCGGCGCGACGGCCGTCGCGACGAACCTCGCCGGCGCGCTGCAGCAGGGCGGCGATCGCGTGTGCCTCGTCGACGCGGATCCGAACCTGGGCGACGTCCTCTCCGCGCTCGACCTGCCGGCCGGCTACGCGCTCTCGGACCTGCTCGGCGATCTGCGGCGGCTCGATCGCGACCTGCTCGACGGCTCCGCCCAGCGGCACCGCAGCGGGATCTGGGTGCTCGCGCACGGGGAGGACGCCGGGACCACGAGCGGCTTCGGGCCCGAGCAGCTCTCGACCGCGCTGGCGTTCCTGCGCGGCCACTACGGCCAGGTGGTGGTGGACGGGCTGCACGGCTTCGGAGAGCTGTCGCTCGCCGCGCTCGACGCGAGCGATCTCCTCCTCCTCGTCACGACCCAGGAGGTCACCGCCGTACGCGACGCGCGCCGCTGCGTCGACCTGTTCCGGCGGCTCGGCTACGGCGACGAGAAGCTCAGGCTCGTCGTGAACCGGTTCCAGCGGCAGTCCCGCATCACGGTGGACGTGGTGGCGGAGACGCTGGGGGTGCCGGTCTCGGCGACGCTCGCGAACGACTACCGGACCGTCTCGGAGGCCGTGGCGGGCGGCGAGATCGTCGTCGCGTCCGCGCCGCGGACGCCAGCTCGCGCGCGACCTCGCGGCGCTCGCGGCCCTCGTCGCGCCGGCGCAGTCGGCCGCGGCGCCGCGCTCGATGCTCCAGCGGCTCCTGCCGCGGTGGGCGGTGGCGCATGGAGCTTAGCGAACGCCTCAGGCAGCGGATGGCGGCGCCGCGCCACGGGGCGCCGGAGCCGGCGCCCGCCGCGCCGGAGGCGGCGCCCGAGCACTTCCACCAGCTCAAGGCCGACCTGCACCGCCGGGTCGTCGACCGGCTCGACCTGGCCCGGATCGAGACGCTCCCCCCCGCCAAGCTGAAGGAGGAGCTGCGCGGCGTGCTCGCGACGAGCGTGACCGCGACGGAGCTGCCCCTGAACGGCAGCGAGCGCGAGCGGATGGTGCAGGAGCTGCTCGACGAGCTGACCGGGCTCGGGCCGCTCGAGCCGCTCCTGCGCGACAAGACCATCTCCGACATCCTCGTGAACACCTACGCGACCATCTACATCGAGCGCAGGGGGAAGCTCGAGCTCACGCCGGCCCGGTTCCGCGACAACGATCACGTCCTGCGGATCATCGGCCGGATCGTCGCGAAGGTGGGGCGCCGCGTCGACGAGACCTCGCCGATGGTGGACGCGCGGCTGCCCGACGGCTCCCGCGTCAACGCGATCATCCCCCCGCTCGCGGTGGACGGGCCGATCCTGTCGATCCGGCGGTTCGGCGCGTCGCCGCTCAAGATCCGGGACCTCCTGCAGGTCGGGGCGCTCACCGAGGAGGCGATGGCGTTCCTCGGCGCGTGCGTGCGCGCGAAGCTCAACGTCCTCATCAGCGGCGGGACCGGCGCGGGGAAGACGACGCTGCTCAACGCGCTCTCGGCGTTCATCCCGGACGACGAGCGGATCGTCACCATCGAGGACTCGGCGGAGCTGCAGCTCCAGCAGCAGCACGTCGTCCGCCTGGAGACCCGCCCATCGAACATCGAGGGGAAGGGCGAGATCGTCGCCCGCGACCTCCTCCGGAACACGCTCCGGATGCGCCCGGACCGGATCGTCGTCGGCGAGGTCCGCGGAGGCGAGGTCCTGGACATGCTGCAGGCGATGAACACCGGCCACGAGGGGTCGATGACGACGATCCACGCGAACACCACGCGTGACGCGCTGTCGCGCCTCGAGGCGATGGTGGGGATGAGCGGGGTGCCGCTCTCCGACGCCGCGACGAGGCAGATGATCTCCCGGGCGCTGCACGTCATCGTCCAGCTCAACCGCGGCACGGACGGGCGCCGCCGCATGACGAGCGTCGCCGAGATCACCGGGACCGAGGGCGCCTGCATCACGATGCAGGAGCTGTTCCGGTTCGAGCAGCGCGGGGTGGACGGTGCCGGGCGCGTCCTCGGGGAGTTCCTGGCCACCGGCATCCGCCCCCGGTCGATGGACCGGATCGAGCAATACGGCCTCGACCTCGGGGCGATGCTCGACCCGCACCTCGGAGGGGTCGCGACGTGAGGGAGGCGCTCATCGCCGTCTGCGGCCTCGCGCTGCTCGCCGCCCTGGAGGCGGGGTTCTACGCGCTCCGGTACCTGTCGGACCGGCGCGCCCAGGAGCTCCGGCGCCGCCTCCAGGCGATCGGCACGTCCGGCGCGCTCGACTCGCGGCTCCTGCGCCGCGGCCGGCGCGCCGTGAGCCCCGCCCTGGACGCGCTCCTGCGCTCGCTCCCCGGCGTCGAGCGGCTCGAGCGGCTGCTCGAGCAGGCCGACTCCAGCATGACCGTGGCGCAGCTCCTCGGCGTCTCGGCGCTCGCTGCCGCGGGCGGCGCGGTGGCCGGGTCGTTCGCGAGGATCGGGCCCGCCCCGCTCGTCCTGCTCCCCGTGCTCGGCGCCGCGCTGCCGCTCGCGGCGGTGCTCGCCGGGCGTGCCCGGCGCAGCCGCAAGCTGTCGGAGCAGCTGCCCGAGGCGCTCGCGATGATGGCCCGCTCCCTGCGGGCGGGGCACGCGCTCCCGTCCGCGTTCCAGGTGGTCGCCGGCGAGACGTCGGCGCCGATCAACATCGAGTTCGCGCGCGCGTTCGAGGAGCAGAAGCTCGGCGTGTCGCTCGAGCACGCGGTCCAGGGCATGTCGGCGCGCGCGCCGCAGAACGCGGACCTCAAGATCTTCGCGGTCTCCACCGTCGTCCAGAAGGAGACCGGAGGAAACCTCGCCGAGCTCCTGGAGAACATCAGCGAGACCATCCGGGAGCGGTACCGGTTCTTCGGGAAGCTCAAGGCGCTCACCGCGGAGGGGAGGGCGTCGGGGCTCGTCCTCGCGCTGCTGCCGATCGGCGTCGCGGTCGTCCTCTCGGTGCTCAACCCGAAGTACCTCGCCCGGCTCGTCGACAACCCACAGGGTCAGGGGATCCTCATGGTCGCCATCGTGCTGTGGATCCTCGGAATCATCTGGATGAACCGGCTCACCAAGCTGGAGATCTGATGCCCGCGCTCGGCCTCGATGGGATGGTGGTGATCGCGGCGCTGCTCGGGCTCGGCGGGGTCCTCGCGGTCGCGTGGGCGGTGAGGTCGCTCTCCGGTGGACGAGAGGACGTGCTGCGGCGGCTGCGCCCGCGGAGCGGCCCGGATCACGACGCGGCGCCCCCGCGCAGAGGCGCGCTCGCCGGCGCGCTCGCGCAGCGGCTGCGGCCGGTCGTCCGGCTCGCGCAGCCCACCGGGGAGGAGGGCTCGCGCTTCACGCTGCAGCTCCACCGGGCGGGGCTCCGCAGCGCGCACTCCGCGCAGGCGTTCGTCGCGACCAAGATGGGGCTCGCGCTCGCCTTCCTCGTCGGGTTCTTCTGGGCGCAGGCAGCGCGGGCCGACCCGGTCCCGCTCGGCCCCGCGCTCGCCGTGCTCGCCGCGGCGATCGGGTTCTACGCTCCGAACCTCTGGCTCTCGTCCCGCGTCTCGGGACGTCAGCGGGCGATCGAGCGGGGGCTGCCGGACGCGCTCGATCTGCTCGTGACCTGCGTCGAGGCGGGGCTCGGCCTCGACGCGGCGCTGGTCCGGGTGGCCGACGAGATCCGCCCCGCCTTCCCGACGCTGTCGGACGAGCTGCAGCTCACGTTCCTCGAGGTGAAGGCCGGCCTCGCGCGCGTCGAGGCGTTCCGCCGCCTGGCCGACCGGACGGGGCTCGACGAGCTGAAGCAGCTCTCCGCCACGCTGACGCAGACCGAGATGTTCGGGACGAGCATCGGCGCTGCCCTCCGCATCCAGGCCGGTGGGATCCGCGTGCGGAGGATGCAGCGGGCCGAGGAGCGCGCGGGGATGGTGGCGGTGAAGATGACGCTGCCCCTCGTCCTCTGCATCTTGCCGTCGCTGTTCGCCGTGATCATCGGACCGGCCGTCGTCAACATCAGCCAGACCTTCATGAGGATGTAGCGATGCGCTCACCCGCCGTGTCCGTCGTCCCGCTCGTCGTGCTGCTCCTCACGGGCTGCGCGACGGCCCACCGCGCGCCCCCCGTCACGGAGGCGCGCCGCCTGCTCGCGCGCGACCTGGCGGAGCGCGGAGACGCGAAGGGGGCGCTGCCGCTCGCGGACGCGCTCTGCCGCGAGCGGCCACGCGACGCCGACGCGTTCGTGCTGCGCGGCACGATCTACCGGGACCTCGGCCTGCTCGAGGAGGCCGAGCGCGACCTTCGCCAGGCGCTCGCGATCGACCGCCGCGGGGCGCGGGCGCACTCCGAGCTGGCGGTCGTGCTCGATCGCCGGCGGCTGCACGAGGACGCGGCGCCGCACCACGCGCGGGCGGTGGAGCTCTCTCCGGACGATCCGCGCCTCCTGAACAACCTCGGGTTCTCGCTCTTCACCCGCGGGCACGCGCGGGAGGCGATCGACGTCTACCTGCGCGCCGTGCGCCTCGCTCCCTCCGACCCGCGGCTGCGGAACAACCTCGCGTTCGCCTACGCGGTGACCGGAGACTTCACCCGGGCGGCGCAGAGCTTCGCGCTGGGCGGCAGCGCCGCGGAGGCGATGAACAACCTCGGGTGGGCGTACGAGAACAAGGGGCTGCTCGCGCAGGCCTTCGAGATGTACCTCGAGGCGATCCGCCTCGATCCCGCCCTCGCGGCGGCGCGGACGAACCTCCTCGCCGTCGCGGTGGACCTCGGCAGGCCCGTTCCGGCCGACCTGCTCGAGCCTCGTCGACCCGCCGGATCGGAGGTCGCGCCATGACGGGCAGGGTGGTGGCGGCGGTGGCGATGGCGTCGTTGCTCGGCGCGTGCGCCGGGGATCGGCACCTCACCAAGGCGCACGGGGAGTCCGCGGAAGCGGCGTTCAAGGCGCAGCGGGCATCGCCCGTCCCGTCCCCGACGCCCCCCGTGACCGATCTCGACTCGCAGGAGGCGGCCATCATCTCCGGCAGCTACCGGCGCGGGCTCGCGCCCAAGGGAGCGAACGTCGAGGAGGAGCCGGTCATCTTCGTCGCTCCCCAGAAGGCCACGCCGCGCGCGCCGCCGCCTGCCCCCGTCGGTGCCGAAATGAGCCGGGCCGTCCGTCGCGGCCGGAGGGAGCGCGAGCGCGGCGTCACCGCGGTCGTGGTGGCGATCGTCATCACGGTCATCGCGGGGTTCGCCGCGCTCGTCATCAACGTCGGTCACATGATGGCGATCCGCGGGCAGCTCCAGGGCGCGACGGACTCGGCCGCGCTCGCCGCGGCGGTCGAGCTGGACGGGAGCGCCGAGGGGCTCGAGCTCGCGAAAGACGCCGCGGTCTCCTACGCCGGGCGCCACGCCACGGACCGCGGGATGTCCGTGGTCGTCCGCCGCGACGACGACGTGATCTTCGGCGAGTGGCACTTCGCGGCGCGGACGTTCGAGCCGGTGGCCGGGACGGGCCCCGCGGAGCTCGCCCGGATCAACGCGGTCCGGGTGC
This sequence comes from uncultured delta proteobacterium, assembly GCA_963736795.1. Lineage (GTDB taxonomy): Bacteria > Myxococcota > Myxococcia > Myxococcales > Anaeromyxobacteraceae > Anaeromyxobacter. The sequence goes on from CAVTRF010000020.1 coordinate 70,419, forward strand.
TCGCGGGACGCGAGGAGGCGCGGGGGACGCATCACCGCGATGGAGGTCGCCTTCGGCGGGGTGCTCGGGCGGGAGACGGCCGAGGTGCGCGCGGAGTCCATCGCGGTCCTCGGCGGGCCGAGCGAGGGCGAGTGCGGAATCCCGATCGCGTTCGCCGACTGCCTCATCCAGCCCGGCGGAGAAGGGACGCCCCTCAAGTGCGACGAGCCGCTCACGTTCCACAGCGACGGGGCGGACGGGATCGGGTGGACCAACCTCACCCAGGACCCCTCGGTGAACGCCGACCTCATCGCCAACATGCTGCTGGCGGCCGCGAACTTCGGCGACCCGGCGTACGCGGAGTGGTGTCACGAGGTCAGCCTCGGGGACCCCATCGCGGTGAGCAACGGCGCCGAGCTCAACGCGAAGCGCATCCTCGAGGCGCTCCGGGCGCTCATCGGGACGCGCCTCTACGCGCCGATCGTCAAGCTGCCGGCCGGCAGCGAGAGCTGCGGGGACAAGTTCAACGCGCACGCGGCGGGCGCGCCGGTCGGCGGCTTCGCGAGCTTCACGATCCTGGCGGTGAACGGGGGCCGGGAGAAGTCGATCGTCTTCGAGCTCGACTGCGAGAAGGTGGACGCTCCCCCAAAGACCGAGGGGGGAGGCCCCAACTACGGGACCGTCGCGACGGTTCCACGGCTGGTCCGCTAGCGCGAATCGCCCGCCGAGCCCGCGCTCACGAGCGGTTCCGGCTTGACCGCGGCGACGGCGGACGCTAGGGTTCCGGCACCGTGTCTTTTGTACGCTGCCAGCATCGACTTCTTCGCCCGGCGGGAGAGGCTTCCCGGCCAGGCTAGTTGTGCTGCGCCGCGACCTCTCCCGCCCGAAAACGGCCGGAGAGGTTGCCCTCGACAGACGAGACAACACCTCCGGCCCCTCACTCAGGAGCCAGGAACCGTCATGTCGACCCCCAATCAACCGCACGACCCGGCGAGCGCCGTTCCGGTTTCATTCTCCGGCGACTCTGCTAATGTACGCGGTTCGCAAAACGGCCGGGACGCACAAGCGCCCGAAAACACGGGAGTTCGCAGCGTGAGCACAGCCTCGCAGGACCGTGTCATCATCTTCGACACCACGCTGCGCGACGGCGAGCAGTCGCCCGGCGCCTCCATGAACCTCGAGCAGAAGCTCCAGGTGGCGAGCGCGCTGCGCGAGCTCGGGGTGGACGTGATCGAGGCGGGCTTCGCCGCCGCGTCCCCGGGCGACCTCGAGGCGATCCGCGCGGTGGGGCAGCAGATCGAGGGGCCGATCATCGCGAGCCTCTCGCGCTCGAGCAAGGGCGACATCGCCGCCTCGTGGGAGGCGCTGAAGGACGCGCCGCGCCGCCGCTGCCACGTCTTCCTCGCCACCTCGCCGGTCCACCGCGACTTCAAGCTGAAGCTCGCGAAGGAGGAGATCATCAAGCGCTCCGTCGAGGGCGTGAAGATGGCGCGCGAGAAGTTCGACGACGTCGAGTTCTCCGCCGAGGACTCGGCGCGCACCGAGCTCGAGTTCCTCGCCGAGGTGATCGAGCGCGTCATCGAGGCCGGCGCCGGCACGGTGAACATCCCGGACACGGTCGGCTACGCGCTGCCGACGACGTACGCCGAGACGATCCGCTACCTCAAGAAGCACGTCCGCGGCATCGAGAAGGCGATCATCTCCGTCCACTGCCACAACGACCTCGGCCTCGCCGTCGCGAACAGCCTCGCCGGGGTCATGGAGGGCGCGCGGCAGGTGGAGTGCACCATCAACGGCATCGGCGAGCGCGCCGGCAACGCCTCCCTCGAGGAGGTCGTGATGGCGTTCCGGACCCGCGCCGACGTGCTCCAGGTGCGAACCGGCATCAAGACCCAGCGGCTCTACCCCACGAGCCGGCTCGTCTCGCAGGTCACGGGCATCAACGTGCAGCGGAACAAGGCCATCGTCGGCCAGAACGCGTTCGCGCACGAGGCCGGCATCCACCAGCACGGCATGCTCACGAACCGCGAGACCTACGAGATCATGAGGCCGGAGGAGGTCGGGTTCACGAGCCAGCTCGTCCTCGGGAAGCACTCCGGGCGACACGCGCTGAAGGAGCGGCTCGTTTCGCTCGGCTACCAGCTCACCGACGCGCAGACCGACAAGGTCTTCCTCGACTTCAAGGTCCTGGCCGACAAGAAGAAGGACATCTACGACGCCGACATCGAGGCGCTCGTCGTCCACGGCCAGATCCTCGGGAAGGGCAGCGTCGCCTGGGAGCTCGAGGCGCTCTCCACCACCTCCGGCACCGGCACGATGCCGTGCGCCTCCATCGCGCTCCGCGGCGCCGACGGCGCGCGCATCCAGGAGGTCGCCTCGGGCGACGGCCCGGTGGACGCGGTCTTCAAGGCCATCGAGAAGATCACCGGCGTCAACGTGAAGCTCCGCGACTACCAGATCGCGAGCGTCTCGAAGGGCGAGGACGCGCAGGGCGAGGTCTCGATCGAGGTGGAGCACCGCACCGGCGTGTACCGGGCCCGGGCGCTCTCGACCGACATCATCGAGGGCTCCGCCCGCGCGTTCCTCGACGTGATGAACCGGATCGCGCTGAAGGGTCCGCAGAACCCGAAGGCGCTGGAAGCTCGCGCCGAGCTGATGGGGACGCCGTGACGGCATCGACCGACGGGAAGCAGGGCTCGAAGACGCTCTTCGAGAAGATCTGGGAGGCGCACGTGGTGCGCCCGGAGACGCCGGACACGCCGGCCGTCCTCTACGTCGACCTGCACCTCATGCACGAGGTGACGAGCCCGCAGGCGTTCTCCCTGCTGCGGGAGCGCGGCCTCAAGGTGCGCCGCCCGGACCGGACGCTCGCGACCGCCGACCACTCCACGCCGACGCTCCCGCGCCTGCCGGACGGCAGCTGGGCCTTCTTCGACGCGCAGAACGCGAACCAGGTCGCCCAGATCGAGAAGAACGCGAAGGAGTTCGGGATCGAGCTGCACGGGCTCGGCGACCCGCAGCAGGGGGTCGTGCACGTGTTCGGGCCGGAGATGGGCGCGACCCAGCCCGGCATGACCGTCGTGTGCGGCGACAGCCACACCGCCACCCACGGCGCGTTCGGCGCGCTCGCCTTCGGCATCGGCACCTCCGAGGTCGGACACGTCCTCGCGACCCAGTGCCTGCTCCAGCGGAAGCCCAGGTCGCTCGCGATCCGGGTGGACGGGGCGCTCCAGCCCGGCGTCACGGCGAAGGACCTCATCCTCGCGATCATCGCGCAGATCGGCGTCGGCGGCGGCACCGGGCACGTGATGGAGTTCATGGGCTCCGCGGTCCGCGCCCTGACGATGGAGGGCCGCATGACCCTCTGCAACATGGCGATCGAGGGCGGCGCCCGCGCCGGCCTCGTCGCCCCCGACGACACCACCTTCCAGTGGCTCGCCGGGAAGCCGCGGGTCCCGAAGGGCGCCGCGTGGGACGCCGCGGTCGCGCGCTGGCGGACGCTCCCGACCGACGCCGGCGCGAGCTACGACCGCGAGGTGACCGTCGACATCTCGCGGCTCGAGCCGATGATCACGTTCGGCACGAACCCGGCGCAGGGGATCCCGGTCACCGGGCAGATCCCGGATCCGGCCGCCGCGAAGGACGCGGCGGCGCGGGCGACGCTCGAGAGCGCGCTCCGCTACATGGCGCTCACCCCCGGCAAGCCGATCCTCGGCCACAAGGTCGACGTCGTGTTCGTCGGGAGCTGCACGAACGGCCGGCTCGAGGACCTGCGCGAGGCGGCGAAGGTGATGCGCGGCCGCAAGGTGAAGACGCGGACGCTCGTCGTCGCGGGCTCCCACGCCGTGAAGAAGGCGGCCGAGGCCGAGGGGCTCGACCGGATCTTCCGCGAGGCGGGCGCCGAGTGGCGCGAGCCGGGCTGCTCGATGTGCCTCGCCATGAACGGCGACATGCTGCAGCCCGGGCAGTACTGCGTCTCGACGTCGAACCGGAACTTCGAGGGGCGCCAGGGCCCCGGCGGCCGGACGCTGCTCGCGAGCCCCGCGACCGCGGCGGCCGCCGCCGTCTCGGGCGTCGTGGCGGATCCGCGCCGGCTGGTGGAGGCCTAGACATGGACCCGATCCGCACCATCGAGAGCCGCACGGTCGTCGTCGCGCGCGAGAACATCGACACCGATCAGATCATCCCGGGCCGCTTCCTCAAGGTGACCGACAAGAAGGGGCTCGGGAAGGGGTTGTTCTCCGACTGGCGCTACGACGCCGACGGCAAGCCGCGCCCCGACTTCGTCCTCAACCGTCCCGAGGCGCAGGGCTGCCGCATCCTCGTCGCCGGCGACAACTTCGGCTGCGGCTCGTCCCGCGAGCACGCGCCGTGGGCGCTCGTCGACTTCGGCTTCCAGGCCGTCGTCGCGACGCGCATCGCCGACATCTTCCGCAACAACGCGCTCAAGAACGGGCTCGTCCCGGTCGTCCTCGAGCCGGCGGCGGTCGCGAAGCTCATGGCCTCCCCGGGCGCGAACGTCCGGATCGACCTCGGCGCGCAGACGGTCACGCTGCCCGACGGCTCGGTGGCGCCGTTCCCGCTCGACGGCTTCGCGCGCTACTGCCTCATGAACGGCGTCGACGAGCTCGGGTTCCTGCTCTCGCAGGAGGAGTCCATCGCGAGGTTCGAGTCGAGGGTATAGCGGCGGGCCCCGGCGCCGCCGCGAAGGACGCGGCGGCGCGGGCGGTCCGCCTCCCTCGCGACGTCGATCACGAGCTCCCGGACACCACACGACTTCGCTTCACGAGGAAATCATCATGGCCAAGGAGAAGATCAGCGGCGCGATGGCGGTGCGCAGGGCGCTGGAGGCGGAGGAGGTCGAGTACCTCTTCGGCATGCCCGGCGGCACGATCCTGCCCCTCTACGACGTGCTGTTCCGCTGCGAGAAGCCGAAGACCGTCCTCGTCCGCCACGAGCAGGTCGGCGGCCACGCCGCCGAGGGCTTCGCTCACGCGACCGGCAAGGTCGGCGTCTGCATGGGGACCTCCGGTCCCGGCGCGACGAACCTCGTCACCGCCATCGCCGACGCCTACATGGACTCGGTCCCGCTCGTCGCGATCACGGCGAACGTCTCCCGGGCGCTCATCGGCACCGACGCCTTCCAGGAGGCGGACATCACCGGCATCACGATGCCGATCACCAAGCACAACTGGCTCGTCACCGAGCCGGCGGACATCCCGCGCGTGATGAAGGAGGCCTTCTACATCGCGCGCACGGGCCGGCCGGGCCCGGTGCTCGTGGACATCCCGAAGGACGTCCTCGTCGCCGAGTTCGAGTACGACGGCTACCCGCAGACCGTGGACATCCCCGGCTATCACCCGCCGGTGCGCGAGGAGCCGCGGCTGAAGGACGCCGCGCTGCTCATCCGCAGCGCCACCCGCCCGATCCTCTACCTCGGCGGCGGCATCCGCATCGCGGCCGCGCACAAGGAGGTCTTCCAGCTCGCCGAGCTCCTCGGCGCGCCGATCGTCACGACGGTGCACGGCAAGGGCGCGTTCCCGGAGACGCACCGGCAGTGCCTCGGCATGTTCGGCATGCACGGGTCGCGCTTCGCGAACTACACCGTGCAGGCCTCGGACCTCATCATCGCGCTCGGGGCGCGGTTCGACGACCGGGTGACCGGGAAGCTCGCGACGTTCGCGCCCGAGGCGAAGGTGGTCCACCTCGACATCGACCCGGCCGAGATCTCGAAGCTCGTCACCGCGACGGTGCCGCTCGTCGGCGACCTCAAGACGCTCCTGCCGCAGCTCACCGAGGAGGTCCGCCGCGCGTTCAAGGAGCACGGCAAGCCGGACCTCTCCGCCTGGTGGAAGAAGGTGGACGACTGGCGGGAGAAGCACCCGCTCAAGTACGAGCAGGCGGGGCAGAAGTACCTGCTGCCCCAGTACGTCGTCGACCGCATCTGGCAGAAGACCGGCGGCAAGGCGATCGTCACCACCGGCGTGGGCGAGCACCAGATGTTCGCGGCGCAGTGGTGGAAGACCACCGAGCCCCGCCAGTTCATCACCTCCGGCGGCCTCGGCACGATGGGCTTCTGCCTGCCCTCGGCGATCGGCATCCAGCTCGGCCGGCCGGGCGAGCTCGTCATCGGCATCGACGGCGACGGCTCGTTCCAGATGACGCTCCAGGACCTCGCGACGGCGGTGGACCTCGCGCTGCCGATCAAGATCTTCATCCTGAACAACCTGTTCCTCGGGATGGTCCGGCAGTGGCAGGAGCTGTTCTACGACCGCCGCTTCGCCGAGACCCCGCTCCCCGACCGCCCGAACCTCGTGAAGCTCGCGGACGCGTACGGCTGCCTCGGGCTGCGGGCCGACACCGTCGAGCAGCTCGACCAGGTCATCGACCAGGCGCTCGCGAACGACAAGGGCCCGACCATCGTCGACGTCCGGGTGCGGCGGCAGGAGAAGGTGTTCCCGATGGTGCCTGCGGGCGCAGCCCTCAATGACATGATCGACGGCGGAGGAGACTAGTCGTGGAAAAGATCGAAGAGCGCCCGAGCCACTCCGTCCACACCATCAGCCTGCTCGTCGAGAACAAGCCCGGCGTCCTCCACCGGATCGCCGGCCTGTTCTCCCGCCGCGGCTACAACATCGCGAGCCTCACCGTCGGTCCCACCGAGCGGCGGGAGTACTCGCGCATGACCATCGTCGCCCGGCTGTCGTCGAAGCCGGTCGAGCAGGTCGTGCGCCAGGTGCAGAAGCTCGTCCCAGTCGTCGAGGTCCGGGAACTCTCCGCGCAGGACCTCATCGAGCGCGAGCTCATGCTCGTCAAGATCCGGACTCCGGAGCGGAATCACGCCGAGCTCCGGGCCCTCGCGGAGACGTACGAGGCGACCATCGTGGACGTCTCTCCGGACGCCCTCGTCGTCGAGGCGAGCGGCACCGCCGGCAAGCTCGACGCGCTGGAGGAGCGACTCCGCTCCTTCGGCATCCAGGAGCTGTGCCGCTCAGGGCGCATCGCGCTCGAGCGCGGCTTCAAGACCCTGGCTCCCCCCAATCTGAAGTGAGGAAAGAGACCCGCATGGCGACCATCTACTACGACAAGGACGCGAACCTCGACCTGCTGAAGAAGCGGAAGGTCGCGGTCATCGGCTACGGCTCGCAGGGCCACGCCCACGCACTGAACCTCCGCGACTCCGGCGTCGACGTCCGCATCGGGCTCGGCGCGGGCTCGAAGTCGAAGGCGAAGGCGGAGGGCGCGGGGCTCCGCGTCGTCTCCGTGTCCGACGCGGCGAAGGAGGCGGACGTCGTCATGGTCCTCATCCCGGACCAGACGCAGAAGCGGGTGTACGACGCGGAGATCGCGCCGCACATGACGAAGGGGAAGGCGCTCCTCTTCGCCCACGGCTTCAACATCCACTACCACCAGATCCGCCCGTCGGCCGACGTGGACGTCCTCCTCGTCGCCCCGAAGGGCCCGGGCCACCTCGTCCGCCGCCAGTACCAGGACGGCCGCGGCATCCCGTGCCTCATCGCGGTCCACCAGGACGCGACCGGCCAGGCGAAGGCGCTCGGCCTCGCCTACGCGAAGGGGATCGGCGGCAGCCGCGCCGGCGTCCTCGAGACGACGTTCAAGGAAGAGACCGAGACCGATCTCTTCGGCGAGCAGGCGGTCCTCTGCGGCGGCGCGTCGGCCCTCGTGAAGACCGGGTTCGAGGTGCTCGTCGAGGCCGGCTACCAGCCCGAGAGCGCCTACTTCGAGTGCCTCCACGAGCTGAAGCTCATCGTGGACCTCATGTACGAAGGCGGCCTCGCCTGGATGCGCCACTCCATCTCGGACACCGCGGAGTACGGCGACTACACCCGCGGGCCGCGGGTCGTGAACTCGCAGACGAAGGACGAGATGCGGAAGATCCTGAAGGAGATCCAGTCCGGCCAGTTCGCGAAGGAGTTCATCCTCGAGAACCAGGTCGGCGGGCCGGTGTTCGAGAAGTACCGCGAGACCGAGGCCGCCCACCCGATCGAGGAGGTCGGCAAGCGCCTGCGCGACATGATGAGCTGGATCCGCGAGGCGAAGAAGGACTCGTCCGATCCGAACGCGCGCTAAGCTCGCGAACGCAGGGGCAGCCGGCTGAGGCTGCCCCGGAGTGAGCAGGGGGCGTGGGGGAGCGCAGGCTCCGGCGATTTCGCCGGAGCCGAGCACTCCCCCACTCTCATTGACTTCCTGAGCGAAATCCTTATCCTACAGCGTCTTTTTCGGGCTCCGGAGGAGCATGGCAATCCAGCAGAGAGATCCCCGAGGCGGCAGCAACCGCGACGCGCGCACGAACCGCCGCATCAAGGCGCGTGAGGTGCGGCTCGTCGGGGTTGAAGGTGAGCAGCTCGGGGTGCTTCCGATCGACCAGGCCCTGGCGCGCGCGCAGGAGCTGGGCCTCGACCTCGTCGAGGTCTCGCCCATGGCGAAGCCGCCGGTCTGCAAGATCATGGACTACGGCAAGTTCAAGTACCTCGAGAAGAAGAAGCAGAACGAGGCAAAGAAGAAGCAGGTCGTCGTCCAGCTGAAGGAAGTGAAGCTCCGTCCGCGCACCGAAGAGCACGACTACACGACGAAGATCAAGAAGGTCCGCGAGTTCCTCGCCGAGAGCAACAAGGCCCGCATCACCGTCATGTTCCGCGGTCGCGAGATGTCCCATCGCGAGCTCGGTCAGCGCGTGCTGCAGCGGATCATCGAGGACCTGCGCGACGTCGCCGTCATCGAGTCGGCGCCCCGGATGGAGGGGCGCCAGATGTTCATGATCCTCGCGCCCAACCCGAAGATGCTGCAGTCGCAGCGCGATCGGGAGAAGGCGCTGGCCGCGAAGGCCGCCGCCGCGCCGCAGGCCGGCGCCCCGGCGCCTGCACCTGCACCGGCAGCCGACGCCGAGGGCGCGTCCGCTCCCGCGCCGGCGGCTCCGCAGACCGCTCCCGCCGCTCCGGCGGCAGCGGCCGAGCCGAACCCGGCTGCGCCGCGCTAACCCGAACCCGAACCCGAAGTACGAAGGAACGAAGAGACATGCCCAAGCTGAAGACGAAGAGCGGCGCGAAGAAGCGGTTCCAGCCGAAGAAGGGCGGGGCGGTGAAGTTCCGCCGCGCCGGCAGCCGCCACCTCGCGACGTTCGGCAAGACGAAGAAGCAGAAGGTGGGTCTGCGCGGCACCGACCACCTCGCGCCGATGGACGCGAAGAAGATCATGGAGTGCTTCCCGTACGCCAAGTAGCGAACGGGCTGCTCGGTCCGAGGCCCCGCTCACGGTGAGCGGACCCCAGGTCGAGCGCACCACGAAACACGACGCCCAAGCGGGGAACGAAGTGCGAACGGCCCGTCACGCAGCGTGATGGGCCTCGTCGCCTCCCGCCGGCAAGGAGAAGTAGATGCGCGTCAAGAAGGGTTTCAAGGCCCGCCGCCGTCGTAACCGCATCCTCAAGCGCGCCAAGGGGTTCCGTGGCCGCCGAAAGAATTGCTACAAGCGCGCGAACCAGGCGGTCGAGCGCGCCCTCAACTACTCGACGCGCGATCGCCGCCAGAAGCGGCGCGACTTCCGCGCGCTCTGGATCGTCCGCATCAACGCGGCGGCTCGCCAGAACGGCACGACGTACTCGAAGCTCGTCGCCGGGCTGAAGAAGGCCGGCATCGCGCTCGACCGGAAGATCCTCGCCGATCTCGCGCTCGCGCTCCCGGGCGACTTCGCCGCCGTCGTCAAGGTCGCAAAGGCCTAGGAGGCGGCGTGGCCGACCTTCTCGCACAGCTCGAGGCGCTCTCCCGGGGCGCCCGCGACGCGATCGCGCGGGCAGGGGACGAGAAGTCGGTCGAGGACCTCCGGGTCCGGTTCCTCGGCAAGAAGGGCGAGCTCTCCGCGATCCTTCGCGGCATGGGCCAGCTCTCTGCCGAGGAGCGCCCGCGTGTCGGCGAGGCCGCCAACCGCGTCAAGGACGAGGTCGAGGCGCTCCTCGACGGCGCCCGCGGAAGGCTCGAGGGGGCGAAGCTCGAGGCCGAGCTCGCTGGCCCGCCCATCGACGTGACCCTGCCGGCCCGCCGGCTCGTGCCGCGCGGCCACCGCCACCCCATCACCCGCGCCACCGAGGAGATCTCCGCGATCTTCGCGCGGCTCGGGTACGAGGTCGCGAGCGGGCCGGAGATCGAGCTCGACTGGTACAACTTCGAGGCGCTCAACATCCCGCCCGATCACCCCGCGCGCGACATGCAGGACACCTTCTACGCGGAGGAGTCCACGCTGCGGAACGGCGTGCAGCCCGGCACGGTGCTGCTGCGGACGCACACGTCGCCCGTGCAGATCCGGGCGATGAAGCGGATCGGGAAGGCGCCGGTCCGCATCATCTGCCCCGGGCGCGTCTACCGCTCCGACTACGACCAGACCCACTCCCCGATGTTCCACCAGATCGAGGGGCTCTGCGTCGACACCGGGATCACCTTCGCCGACCTGAAGGGGACGCTCGCCGCGTTCGCGCGCGCCTACTTCGGGCCAGGCACGAAGACCCGCTTCCGCCCGAGCTACTTCCCGTTCGTCGAGCCGGGCGCGGAGGTGGACGTCTCCTGCTCGATCTGCGGCGGGACTGGTCGGATCCCCGTGCGAGCGCAGGGGCAGGCGGCCGAGCCTGGACAGACCAAGCGCTGCGGCACGTGCAAGGAGACCGGCTGGCTCGAGGTGCTCGGGGCCGGCATGGTCCACCCGAAGGTGCTCGAGAACGGCGGCCTCGATCCGAAGCGCCACACCGGCTTCGCCTTCGGCATGGGCGTCGAGCGGATGGCGATGCTGCGCTACGGCATCGACGACCTCCGGCTCTACTTCGAGAACGACCTCCGCTTCCTCGAGCAGTTCTAACTTCGCCGGGCCCGGCCCATGCGCATCTCGCTCAACTGGCTCTCCGAGTACGTGACGCTCCCCGGGCAGGGTGAGGCGCGCCCCGGCGCCCTCACCGCGCAGGCGGAGCTCGTCGCCCGTCGCCTCACCGCCGTGGGCCTCGAGGTCGAGGCGATCGAGCGGACCGGCACCGGGCTCGACGGCGTCGTCGCCGCGCGGATCGTCGCGTCGGAGAAGCACCCGAACGCCGAGAAGCTCTCGGTCACCCGCGTCGACGTGGGGGCGGGGGAGCCGCTCCAGATCGTGTGCGGCGCGAAGAACTACCAGGTCGGCGACGTCGTCCCGCTCGCGACCGTCGGCACGGTCCTCCCCGGCGGCACGAAGATCGAGAAGGCGAAGCTCCGCGGGGTCGAGTCGTCCGGGATGCTCTGCTCGGCGAAGGAGCTCGGGCTCGCGACGGACGCGAGCGGCCTCCTCATCCTCGACCGCGCCGTCTCTCCCGGGACCCCCATCGCGAAGGCGCTCGGGCTCGACGACGTGCTCCTCGAGGTGAACGTCACCCCGAACCGGCCGGACGCGCTCTCGCACCTCGGGATCGCCCGCGAGGTCGCCGCGGCGCTCGGCGGCAGCGTGCGCCCCCCGGCCCCGCGCGTGGCGGAGCAGGGCGGTCCCGCCTCGGGCGCGGTCAAGGTCCGCATCGAGGCGCCGGACCGCTGCGCGCGGTACGCGGCGCGCGTCGTCGAGGGCGTGAAGATCGGCCCGTCGCCGGCCTGGCTCGCGCAGCGGCTCGAGGCGTGCGGCGTCCGCTCGATCTCGAACGTCGTCGACGCGACGAACTTCGTGCTGCTCGAGCTCGGGCACCCGCTCCACGCCTTCGATCTCGACAAGGTCGCCGGGCGCGAGATCGTCGTGCGCACGGCGCGCCCGGCCGAGAAGATCGTCACGCTCGACGGGAAGGAGCGGGCGCTCTCGCCCGAGGATCTCCTGATCGCCGACCGCGACCGCGGCAGCGCGCTCGCGGGCGTCATGGGCGGCGGCGACTCCGAGATCTCCGCCGGGACGACGCGGGTGCTCGTCGAGTCGGCCTGGTTCCAGCCGGGCGGGATCCGCCGCACCTCGCGCCGCCACGGCCTGAAGACCGAGGCCTCGTACCGGTTCGAGCGCGGCGCCGATCCCGGGATGGTCCTCCCGGCGCTCGATCGCTGCGCGGCGCTCATCGCCGAGCTCGCGGGCGGCGCGGTGCGCCCCGGCGTCGTGGACGCCCACCCGCGCGAGGTGCGCGCGCCGGAGGTCCGCCTCCGCTGGCACCGGCCTGCCGAGGTGCTCGGGATGGAGGTCGCGCGCGAGGATGCGCGGCGCGTCCTCGCCGGCCTCGGCTTCGAGCAGCGGGCCTCCGACGCCGAGGGCGCCGTGTTCCGCGTCCCCTCGTGGCGCGTCGACGTCTCCATCGAGGAGGATCTGGTCGAGGAGCTCGTCCGGACCAAGGGCTACGACGCCATCCCGGAGACGCTCCCGCGGAACGCGGTGGATGGGCCGGTCGAGCCGCCGGAGGCGCAGGCGGTCGCGCGCCTCCGCGGCGCGCTCGAGGGCGCCGGGTTCGCCGAGGCCGTGAACTTCAGCTTCGTCTCGGCGCGCGAGCTCGAGCCCTTCGGCGCGCACGTCTCCACCGGCGACGGCTCCGGCCGGGCGCTCGGGATCGCGCTCAAGAACCCGATCTCCGCCGAGCTCTCGGTGATGCGGACGTCGCTCGTGCCGTCGCTCCTCAAGAACGCGGCGCACAACCGGCGGCAGCGCGTCGACGACCTCCGCCTGTACGAGCTCGCGAGCGTGTACCACCCGAACCCGGATCCGAAGGACCGCCCGTCGGCGGAGGCGGTCGAGGTCGCGGGCGTCCTCGCCGGCCGCCGCAGCCCAGCGGGCTGGTCGATCGCGGGCGACGCGGCGGACTTCTACGATGCGAAGGCGGCCGTCGCCGCGATCCTGGAGGCGCTCGGGATCGAGGCGACGTGGCGCGCGCCCGGCGCGTCGTGGCTCCATCCGCGCACCTCCGCCACGGTGGCCTGCGGCGCCGAGGTCCTCGGCGAGGTCGGCGAGCTCCACCCCCGCGTCGCGGCCGCCTTCGAGCTCCCGCGCGGCGTCCTCGCCTTCCGCCTCTCGCTCGACGCGCTCGTGCGGTCGGCGCGGCTCGTCCCGCAGCACCGGCCCCTCCCGCGGCTGCCGGCCGTGCTGCGCGACCTCGCGGTCGTCGTCGACGACGCGGCCGCGGCGGCCGCGGTCGAGGCGCTCGTCCGCGAGGAGCCGCTCGTCGAGGCGGTCACGCTCTTCGACGTGTACCGCGGCGCGCCGCTCCCCCCCGGCAAGAAGAACCTCGCGTTCGCGATCGCGTACCGCGCGCCCGACCGGACGCTCACCGATCCCGAGGCCGACGCGGCGCACGCGCGCATCGTGAAGCGGCTCGCCGAGCGGCTGGGGGCGGAGCTGCGGGGGTGAGCGCGCCGCGCCGGGACCGGCTGCCGTTCGCGGCGCTCGGGTTCGGCGTCGCCGCCGCGCTCTCGTCCTGGAACCCGCTGTCGGCGCCGTTCGGCGTCGTCGTCGGCCTCGCGGCGTTGCTCCTCTCGCTCCGCGCCCTGGGGGGCGCGAATCGACGCCTCGTCTCCGGCGTCGCCGCCGCGGTCTCGTTCGCCGCGGTCGCCGCGAGCGTCGTCGTGCTCGCGCTGACGGCGGGAGTCGGGCGAGAGCTCGGTGGCACGCCCGCCGTCCAGGCGCCCCCGCGGGCGGACGTCGCCTCGGAGCTCGACGCCGCGGCCGAGCGCACGCGGGCGGCGCGCGATCGCGCCCGGTCGGAGCTCGACACCCTCGAACCGGCTCCGGCGCCCGCTCCCGCGCCGAACCCGCCGCAGCGCAACCGGAACTGATGCACCCTCCGTTTGACAGGCGACCCGAAATCAGCTACGGAAATCACTACTTAGCGGGACGCGGGACTGGGAGCGAGACCGTGACCAAGGCCGACATCATCGAGAGCGTCTACGAGAAGGTGGGCTTCTCCAAGAAGGAGGCCGCCGAGGTCGTCGAGATGGTGTTCGACACCATCAAGGAGACGCTCGAGCGCGGCGAGAAGATCAGAATCAGTGGTTTCGGGAACTTCATCGTCCGGGACAAGAAGTCCCGCGTGGGTCGCAACCCGCAGACCGGTGAGGAGATCGGAGATCAGCGCCCGTCGCGTGCTGACCTTCCGACCGAGCCAGGTCCTGAAGAACGCGCTCAACGGGGACGAGACGCCGGTCCCGGTGTCCGGCACCGGCGCGTAGCCCACTCCGGCGACCCCCCCGACAAGCTCGGGGCGAACGGGTTCCCGTTCGTGGTGACGCCGTCGTGGTGGCTGGAACCACGCCGCGCGCGTCGTTTCGACCCGCCGGGTCCCTCCCAAAACCGGGGGGCCAGGGGCTAGCTTCTGTCGATGAAGGAACGATGTGCGTGTTGCGGAGGGGAGACCGGCCCCTACCCCGTGGGGCTTCGCTACCGGGGTCGTGACTCGGTGTTCTGCTCGTTCGGCTGTGCGGTCGTGCAGGCGGCGCCGGCGTGCTGCGCCTGCGGCGCGAAGGTGCTCGGCCGCGGCACGCACGCTGGCAGCAGGACGTACTGCTCTGCTGCGTGCGCGCACCCCGCGGCCGTCGCGCCCTGATCGCCGCGCGGGCGCAGCCGCGCAGGTGAACCGTCCGTCGGGGCCGCGCCCGACGGGCGCGCGCGGCGCCGCTGGCGTGCGCCGCCGCCCGGGGTTCGAGGCCTCCGCAACTTCCCGCGGGGCGGACGGCGGCCGCTCGACTATAAGAGGGCCATGGCGACGATCGACTACGTCGACAAGCGGCGCATGCGGCTCGACGTCGAGTTCCACTTCGCTGCGTCACACCGACTGCCGCGCTACGAGGGGCCGTGCTTCCGGCTCCACGGGCACAACTACCGCTTCTTCATCGCGGTCGAGGGCGAGGTCGATCCGCGCAGCGGCATGATCGCGGACTTCGGCGACATCAAGCGCCTCGTGGGCGAGCATGTCCTCTCGCGCGTCGACCACCGAGACCTGAACGACGTGCTCGAGAACCCGACCGCCGAGAACATCGCGCGCTGGATCTGGGAGGCGCTCGAGGGAAGCCTGCCCGGTCTCGCCGAGGTGCGCCTCTACGAGATCCCGGACTCGTGCGTGACCTACCGGGGGCCAGGTGGCGCTTAAGCCGGTGAACGTGGCGCGCCGCGGGCCTTCCCCCGCGGGCGCGGCGGACGCGACGGCCCGGTTCCTCGACGCCCTCGGCCTCCCGCCGGAGGTGCGCGGGGCCGCCGACCTCGAGGACACGCCGCGTCGGGTCGCGGAGGCCTGGCTCGAGGACCTCGTCGACGGGTACGGGCGGGACCCCGCGGCGATCCTCGCGGACGGCCTCGCGAGCGCCGGGCGCGACCTCGTCGCGGTCACCGGCATCGACTACCACTCCGTCTGCCCGCACCACCTCCTGCCGTCGCGCGGCGTCGCGCACGTCGGCTACGTGCCGGGCGGGAAGGTGGTCGGGTTCGGGCAGATCGTGAAGCTCGTGGACGCGCTCGCGCACCGGCTCGTCCTCGAGGAGGACCTCGCCCGCGACATCGCGGACGCGCTCGTGCGGCACCTCGGGGCGCGCGGCGCCGCGTGCGTGCTCGAGGCCGAGCAGCTCTGCATGACGGTCCGCGGCGAGAAGCGGTCCCGCGCGCGGGCGCATGCCGAGGCGTGGGCGGGCCTGCTCGCGAAGGACGGTCCGGCCCGGCGGCGCTTCCAGGACCTCGTGCGCGGGGCGCGCGCGGGCGGACCTGCGCGAGAGCGAAAGTCGCGCGGGCGAGCGAAGGGGCAGCCGGCTGAGGCTGCCCCGGAGAGAGCGGGGGGCTCGGGGGGGCGAGAGCTCCGCGGAGGCGGAGCGATCGTCCCCCGCGTAGAAGGGTCCCCAGGTGAGCGCCCCCCTGACCGCGATCGTCACCGGCGGCGGCCGCGGGATCGGAGCAGCGGTCGCGCGGGCGCTCACCGCGCGGGGCGTCGCCGTGACCGTGTTCGCGCGGACGCGCGCCGAGCTCGACCGCGTCGTCGCGGAGCGCGCGGCGGCGCTCGCGGTCGCCGGCGACGTGCGGCGCGAAGACGACGTGGCGCGGCTCGTGGCGGAGCACGAGCGGACGCTCGGGGCGCTGGACGTGCTCGTCAACGACGCCGGGATCCTCGTGCGCGGCCTCGCCGAGGCGACCTCCGCCGCCGACTTCCGCGAGGTCCTCGACGTGAACCTCACCGGCGCGTTCCTCTGCGCCCGCGCGGTCATCCCCGGGATGAAGGCGCGGCGGCGCGGGCGGATCGTGAACGTGACCTCCATCTCCGGGACGCTCGGGACCGCCGAGGCGGCCGCCTACAACGCCTCGAAGTGGGGCCTCGTCGGCCTCACGAAGTGCCTCGCGGAGGAGCTGCGCCCGCACGGCGTGCAGTGCGTCGGCGTCTCGCCGGGGAGCGTCGACACGAGCATGCTGCGCCGGACGCCCTTCGCGCCGGACATGTCGCCGGAGGACGTCGCGCGCGTGGTCGTCTTCGCGGCGCTCGACGCACCCGCCGCGATCACGGGCGCGAACCTGGAGGTGCACGGGTGAGCCTCGCGATGGCCGCGGCGCTCGCCGAGCTCCGGTCCGCGCTCCCGTCGGACCGGCTCGTCGCCGGAGACGCGGAGAAGCTCGAGGCTTACGGCCGCGACGAGTCCGACCTCGGGTCCTTCCCGCCCGAGGTCGCGGTCCTCGTGGAGAGCGCGGAGGAGGTGAGGGCGATCTTCGCGATCGCGACCCGCCACCGCGTGCCGGTCGTGCCGGTGGCGGCGCGCAGCGGGAAGTCGGGCGGCAGCCTCGCCGTTCGCGGCGGGATCGCCGTCTCCACCGAGCGGATGAACCGGATCCTGGAGGTGAGCCCGGGCGACCTCGTCGCGCGGGTCGAGCCCGGCGTCATCACCGGCGTCCTGCAGGCGGAGGTCGAGCGGCACGGCCTCTTCTACCCGCCCGATCCGAACTCGCTCGAGATGTGCACGATCGGCGGCAACGTCGCGGAGAACGCCGGGGGGCCGCGGGCGCTCAAGTACGGCGTGACGCGGGAGTACGTGCTCGGCCTGACCGTGGTGGTGCCGACCGGCGAGATCCTCCGGGTGGGGCGCCGGTCGATCAAGGGCGTCGCCGGCTACGATCTGACCGGCCTCTTCGTGGGCAGCGAGGGGACGCTCGGGATCGTGACGGAGGCGACGCTGAAGCTCCTCCCGCGACCGCGGCACGTCGCGACCGCCCTCGTCGTGTTCGCGAGCGTCGACGCGGCCGCCCGGGCGGTGACCCGCATCCTCACCTCGGGGGTCCTGCCGCGCTGCCTCGAGCTCCTCGACGACGTCGCGCTCGCGGCCGCCGCCAAGACCTCGCCCTACCGCTTTCCGCCCGGCGCGGGCGCGGCGCTCCTCCTCGAGACGGACGGCAACGACGAGGAGCAGGTGTTCGCCGAGATCGTCCGGGTGGCGGAGCTCGTGCAGCCGGACGCCTCGGGCGAGGTGGTGGTCGCGCAGAACGAGGCGCAGCGGCGCGACGTCTGGGAGACGCGGCGCTACCTCTCGGTGAACCTGAAGTCGCTCCATCCGCTGAAGCTCTCCGAGGACGTGGCGGTGCCGCGCTCCCGCATCCCCGAGATGGTGGCGCGCGCGAAGGAGATCGGGGTTCGGCGCGGGCTCACCGTCGCGACCTACGGCCACGCCGGCGACGGGAACCTCCACTGCAACGTCCTGTTCGACCGGCCCGAGGAGCGAGCGCAGGTGGACCTCGCGGTCGCCGAGATCCTGCGGGCCGCGGTCGATCTCGGCGGCACGATCACCGGCGAGCACGGGGTCGGCTTCGCGAAGCGCGACTTCCTCGAGTACGAGCAAGGCGCGGAGGTGGTGGCGCTCGAGCGGCGGCTCAAGGCGCTGTTCGACCCGCTCGGCATCCTGAACCCGGGAAAGATCTTCCCGGACGCGCTGACCCGCACCTAACCCAGCGAGACGTCACGTGATCCGGAGCAAGTCCGGGCACCGGAGAACGTTGCGCGAGGGTGCCCGGTGCCCGGATACCCACGCCCGGGCGGGACGTGATCTCGTACGGGTCAGGTCTATGATTACCGAAGAATTCCCGGCGGTTGGACCGGGGCGGCGCCTTGACTTCCCTGCGGCGATCCGGCATACAGACGCCCTTTTCCGGGGACGTCTGCTCCCCACCTCCGCCACACCCCTCCCACCAGGAGACGCAGGGCGACATGTCCACCCAAGCATCCGCGGCGAAGAACAAGGTCCAGGTCGAAACCGTCACCATCCGCTTCGTCGGTGACTCGGGCGACGGCATGCAGCTCACCGGCACCGAGTTCACGAAGGCGAACGCGATCGCCGGCAACGACATCGCGACCTTCCCCGACTACCCCGCCGAGATCCGCGCGCCCGCCGGCTCGCTCGCCGGCGTCTCGGGCTACCAGGTGAACTTCTCGTCGAAGGAGATCCACACCCCCGGCGACGCGCCGGACGTCCTCGTCGCGATGAACCCGGCCGCGCTGAAGACGAACCTCCCCGACCTCAAGACCGGCGGGATGCTCATCGTGAACGCCGGCGCGTTCACCGAGTCGAACCTCGAGAAGGCGGGCTACAAGTCGAATCCGCTCGAGGACACCGCGGTCAAGCAGAACTACAAGGTGTTCCTCGTCGACATGAACAAGCTCACCGAGACCGCGCTCGCGGGCACGGGGCTCTCGAACAAGGAGGCCGCGCGCTGCAAGAACTACTTCGCGCTCGGCCTCATGTACTGGCTCTACAGCCGCGCCGATCGAGCCGCAGTTCGCGGCGATCGCGAAGAAGTTCGCGAAGAAGCCGGAGATCGCGGAGGCGAACCAGAAGGTCTTCCAGCGCCGGCCACGCCTTCGGCGAGACCTCCGAGATCTTCTTCCAGCGCTACGAGGTCCCGGCCTCGACGCTCGCGCCGGGCACCTACCGGAACGTCACCGGCAACTACGCCACCGCGCTCGGCTTCGCCGCCGTCGCGAAGACCACCGGCCGCCAGGTGTTCCTCGGCAGCTACCCGATCACGCCGGCGACCGAGATCCTGCAGGAGATGGCGTACTTCAAGGAGTACGGCGTCGTGACGTACCAGGCCGAGGACGAGATCGCGGGCATCGGCTCCGCGATCGGCGCGTCCTTCGGCGGGTCGCTCGGCGTCACCACCACCTCCGGCCCGGGCCTCGCGCTCAAGACCGAGATGATCGGCCTCGCCGTCATCGCCGAGCTCCCGCTCGTCATCGTCAACGTGCAGCGCGGCGGGCCGTCGACCGGCATGCCCACGAAGACCGAGCAGTCGGATCTCCTCATGGCGCTCTACGGCCGCCACGGCGAGGCGCCGCTGCCGGTGCTCGCGGCGCAGAGCCCGACCGACTGCTTCTACTCGGCGATGGAGGCGATGAAGATCGCGGTGAAGTGGATGACCCCGGTCATCCTCCTCACCGACGGCTACCTCGCGAACGGCTCCGAGCCGTTCCGGATCCCCGACCCGAAGGACCTCCCGAAGGTCGAGCCGAAGTACCAGACGACGGCGAACTACAACGGCCAGTACATGCCGTACCTGCGCGACGCCAAGCTCATCCGTCCGTGGGCGGTCCCGGGCACGCCGGGCCTCGAGCACCGCATCGGCGGCCTCGAGAAGGACTCCATGTCCGGCATGGTTTCGTACGACGGCAAGAACCACGAGCAGATGGTGAAGACCCGCGCCCAGAAGATCCGGAACGTGGTCGAGGACGTCCCGGACGTCGAGGTGTTCGGCGCGAAGAGCGGCGACCTCCTCCTCCTCTCCTGGGGCGGCACGTTCGGCTCGGTCCGCGGCGCCGCGGAGGAGCTCGTCCGGCAGGGTAAGAAGGTCGGCCACGTCCACCTGCGCTGGCTGAACCCGCTCGCGAGCAACCTCGGCGAGGTCCTGAAGGGCTTCAGGAAGGTGCTCGTGCCCGAAGTGAACGACGGGCAGCTCGCCGTCTACCTCCGCGGCCAAGTTCCCGGGCCTCGATCCGCTCCAGTACAACCGGATCGACGGCAAGCCCCTCAAGATCGCCGAGCTCGCCGCCAAGACGCTCGAGCTCCTCTAAGCGAACCCGAAAGGACGACAGAGAACATGAGCACGAACGGCCAGACCGTGACGACCGCCCTCCCGGTCTACACGAAGAAGGACTTCGAGTCGGGTGTCGATCCGCGCTGGTGCCCCGGCTGCGGCGACTTCTCCATCATCAACCAGGTGCAGCGGACGCTCCCGAACGTCGGGGTGAAGCGCGAGAACATCGTCTTCATCTCCGGCATCGGCTGCTCCTCGCGCTTCCCGTACTACATGAACAACTACGGGATGCACACGCTCCACGGCCGCGCGCCGTCCTTCGCCTCGGGCATCAAGGTCTCCCGGCCCGAGCTGATGGTGTGGATCATCACCGGTGACGGCGACGCGCTCGCCATCGGCGGCAACCACTTCATCCACGCGATGCGGCGGAACCTCGACCTGAAGCTCCTGCTGTTCAACAACCGCATCTACGGGCTCACGAAGGGCCAGGTCTCCCCGACCTCCGAGCTCTACAAGAAGACCAAGACGACGCCGCACGGCTCGCCGGACTACCCGTTCAACCCGCCGGCGCTCGCGCTCGGCGCGGGGGCGACCTTCGTCGCGCGCACGATCGACATCGAGGGCGCGCACATGGGCGCCGTGCTGAAGTCGGCGGCGGAGCACAAGGGCAGCGTCTTCGTCGAGGTCTTCCAGAACTGCCCGGTCTTCAACGACGGCGCGTACACCTTCATCACCGAGAAGGCGACGAAGGCCGACGCGCAGCTCCGCATGGAGCACGGCAAGCCGCTCCTCTTCGGCAAGGACAACAAGAAGGGGATCCGCTTCAACGCGAAGACGGCGGAGCTCGAGGTCGTCACCGTCGGCGAGAACGGCGTGACCGAGGCGGACATCCTCGTCCACGACGCGAAGCGCGCCGATCCGACGATGGCGTTCATGCTCGCGAACCTCGCCGAGAAGCCCGGCTTCCCGACCCCGATCGGCATCTTCCGCGACGTGCGGAAGGCGACCGCCGACGAGATGACCTGGGAGATCATCGGCAAGGCGAAGGCCGCGAAGGGTGAGGTCTCTCTCGAGAAGCTCCTCGCCTCCGGCGACACCTGGACGATCAAGTAGCGGGAACCCGCGCCGTCCTGCCGCAGTCCCGAGCCCCTCGCCCCGATCTCCGGGGCGGGGGGTGTCTCTTTGAGTCAGAATGCGAGAGGGGATCAGCAGGGTCGAACACCGATGAGCTTCACGATCACCAAGGTGGCCTGGTACACGCAGCGCCCCGACCCGCTCCCCCGGGACCGGGTCCTCGCGCAGTTCCGCACCATCTCGCGGTTCCTCGACGAGCACGGGCTCTCGTCGAGGAAGCTCCTCGATCCGCCCGATCGCGAGATCGGGGACGACTTCGCGATCAGGTCGGACGACGTGACGGAGGAGGGGCTGCGGTTCATCAAGCAGGGCTACACGAAGTGGCTCAAGGCGGTGGACCGCGGCAAGCCGCCCGACGACGACACCATCCTGAGGCGCGAGCTCGACAAGCTGCGCGGCGGGAAGGGCGCGTGAGGGTAGCGCCATGACCAGCGGCGACCCCGAGGTCTACGACAAGGCGGCGTGGCACCTCGGCGGCGAGTGGCCGGCTGGGCTGCCCGCGGAGCAGGCCTACGTGCACGCCGGCCTCCTGTTCGGCTGGATGATCGAGCGCGGGCTCACGAGCGCACGATTCCGGTCGACTTCCCGGAGCTGGTCGACGCGTTCCGCCAGCGCCGGAAGACCGGGCCGGAGGTGTATCGCCTGGCGGGGGGCGTCCTCGCGAGCGACCTGCTGAGCGACGCCGGGAACGCGTTCGCGCGAGACTACGTGGAGCTCGAGCGCGGCGCGTTCGTCGCGGAGTACAGCGCGCTGCTGGCGGCGGATCTGCCGACCGCGTACCACGTCCCGGACACGTGGGAGAGCTATGAGAAGCTGCGCGCGCACCTGGACGCGCGCTTCGCCGCGTGGTCGAGCTCGAGGCCGTGAAGCGGAAGATCATGCCGAAGCGCGCCCCGAAACGGGGGAGGGCCTTCGTGCTTGCGGGAGGCTCGCCTCGGCGTGGTTGCGCCGTTTCCCAGGCATTTCGCGGAGTCGTGGAGCGGAGGAGTCGATCAATCATCGACGAAAACGGTCATTGATTGGTCGATTAGTCGGGTCGATAAAATCCTCAAAAGTTTCCGGGAAAAAAGTCAACTCGATTGATCGCCGTCCATGTACCGGAAGGGGACGAGGGTGTAGTGAACGCCTCTCTCTCGAGCCCGACCCATTCCGGGCCGGTGCTCCCCGAGGAGCCATCGATGACGAATGCCACCAATCCGGCGCCGGCCGCGAAGAAGAAGAACTTCCGCGGCGTCGTGGTGATCAAGAACGAGCAGTGCAAGGGCTGCGGGTTCTGCGTCGAGTTCTGCGCGATCGGCGCGCTCGCACTCGACAAGGGCTACAACGCCAAGGGTTACCACCCGCCCTACCTGGCAAAGCCGGAGCTCTGCAACGGCTGCGACATGTGCGGGCTCTTCTGCCCCGACTTC
Organism: uncultured delta proteobacterium; assembly: GCA_963736795.1. Taxonomy (GTDB): domain Bacteria; phylum Myxococcota; class Myxococcia; order Myxococcales; family Anaeromyxobacteraceae; genus Anaeromyxobacter. Next base: position 92,909 of record CAVTRF010000020.1, read on the forward strand.
GCCATCTTCGGCTACCGCGAGAAGCTGGACGACGCCGCAGCCTAAGCGAGGAACGACATGTCCAACGCCGAATCCACTGGTGTTCTCACCGGCAGTCACTACCTCGACGGCGACCACGCGTGCAGCGAGGGCGCCATCGCCGCGGGCTGCCGCTTCGCCTCGGGCTACCCCATCACGCCGTCGACCGAGGTCGTCGAGCGGCTCTCTCAGCGGTTCCCGCAGGTCGGCGGCCGCTTCCAGCAGTTCGAGGACGAGCTCGCCGCGTCGATCGCCCTCCAGGGCGCGACCTGGGGCGGCGCGAAGACGATCACCGTCACCTCGGGCCCCGGCTTCTCGCTCATGATGGAGCACATCGGCCTCGCCGCCATCACCGAGACGCCCTGCGTCTTCGTGAACGTGCAGCGCGCCGGTCCGTCCACCGGCCTCCCGACGGCGCCCGCGCAGGGCGACATGATGCAGGCGCGGTTCGGCTCGCACGGCGACTACCGCCTCATCTGTGTCTGCCCGAACTCGCCGCAGGAGTCGTTCGACCTCACCATCGAGGCGTTCAACCTCGCCGAGGAGTACCGCGTCCCGGTCATCGTGATGCTCGACGAGGTCGTCGGCCACATGACGGAGAAGGTCGTCATCCCGCCGGCGGACCAGCTCAAGGTCAGCGAGCGCCGCTGGACCAAGAAGAAGCCGGGCGAGTACCAGCCGTTCGACGCGAACGGCGGGCTCGTGCCCGACATGGTGAAGGCGGGCGACGGGTACCGCATCCACGTCACCGGCCTCACGCACGACGATCGCGGCTACCCGAACATGACGGTGCCCCAGCACGAGAAGATGCAGACGCGCCTGTTCGACAAGATCCTGAAGAACGTCGACAAGATCGTCCGCTTCGAGGCGAAGGATCTCGACGACGCCGACGTGGTGGTCGTCTCGTACGGCATCACCTCCCGCGTCGCCCAGAAGGCGATCTCGGAGGCGCGTGCGCAGGGCCTCCGCGTCGGCTCCTTCCGCCTCATCACGGCGTGGCCCTTCCCCGAGAAGCAGATCATCGAGCTCTCGAAGAAGGTGAAGGCGTTCGTGGTCCCCGAGCTGAACCTCGGGCAGATGGTGCTCGAGGTCGAGCGCCTCGCGAACGGCCGCTGCCGCACGATCCCGGTGCCCCACGTCGGCGGCACCGTCCACGACCCCAGCGTCATCCTCAAGAAGATCCAGGAGGCGGTTCGATGAGCGCCGTCCGTGAGAATCCGGTCGAGAAGTACCTGCGCATGGAGCGCATGCCGTCGATCTGGTGCCCGGGCTGCGGCATCGGGACGACGGTGAACTGCTTCGCGCGCGCCCTCGACGGCTCGGGCTTCGACCTCGACAAGGTCGCGATCGTCTCGGGCATCGGCTGCACCGGCCGCGTGGCGGGCTACCTCAAGCTCGACTCGTTCCACACGACGCACGGCCGCGCGATCCCGTTCGCGACCGGCCTCAAGCTCGCGAACCCCGAGCTGAAGGTGGTGGTCTACTCCGGCGACGGCGACCTGTCGGCGATCGGCGGCAACCACCTCTTCCACGCGGCGCGCCGCAACGCCGACCTGCTCGTCGTGTGCGTGAACAACTTCACGTACGGCATGACGGGCGGGCAGGTGACGCCGACGACGCCGTACCCGGCGATCGCGTCCACGACGCCGTACGGCGCCTACGAGGAGACGTTCAACCTGCCCGGCGTGGTCGCCGCCGCGGGCGCCTCGTTCGTCGCGCGCTGGACCGCCTACCACGTGAAGCAGCTCGCGAAGACGATGGGCGAGGCCCTCAGCAAGAAGGGCTTCCGCTTCATCGAGATCATCGCCCCGTGCCCGACGCTGTACCTCCGCCGCAACAAGCTCGGCGAGGGGCTCGAGGAGATGAAGTACTACCAGGAGAAGAGCGTCATCAAGAACGGCGCCGATCCGAAGGACGTCGGGATCGACTACCGGGAGGAGCTCATCGTCGGGAAGTTCGTCGACATCGAGCGCCCGACGCTGGAAGAGGCGATGGAGAAGCGGATGCGCGAAGCCCTCGGGGCGAAGTACGTCCCCTACAAGCAGCCCGGCAAGATGTCGCCGCGCGCGTGATCAAGGGAGACTGACAACATGGGTCCCACGGAGATCAAGGTCGGCGGCCTCGGCGGCCAGGGCGTCATCCTCGGCGGCATCATCATCGGCAAGGCCGCCGCGCTGTTCGACGGGAAGTTCTCCTGCCTCACGCAGGCGTTCGGCCCGGAGGCGCGCGGCTCGGCGTGCAGCGCACAGGTGGTGGTCGACACGAGCCCCATCCTGTACCCGTACGTCCACAACCCGCACATCATGGTTTCGATGTCGCAGGACGCGTTCAAGAAGTTCTCGCCCGAGCTTCGCCCGGACGGGATGCTCCTCATCGAGGAGGACCTCGTGAAGCCCACGGGCCTCCCTCCGACCGTGAAGGTGTTCGCCGTCCCGGCGACGCGCATCGCGGAGGAGCTCGGCCGGAAGATGGTGCTCAACATCGTGATGGTCGGGTTCTTCACCGCCATCACCGGGCTCGTCTCGGAGAAGGCGGCGAAGGAGGCGGTGAAGGATTCCGTGCCGCCCGCGACCGTCGAGCTCAACATGAAGGCGTTCGATCGCGGCTTCGAGTACGGCAAGAAGCTCCTCGCCGCGAAGGCGTAGCGAGCGAAAGCACCGCAGTCCTCGCGCGCCGCCGGTTCGCCGGCGGCGCGTTCATTTTTGCTCTCCGTTCGCCCCGAGCCTGTCGAGGGGCGTGGTTCGACAAGCTCACCACGAACGGACTTCGAGAAGCCTCACTCGCAGGAGCGCGCGCCCCGCAGGCTCGTCCGGCACGCCGCCGCCCCCGGCGCGAGCTCGAGGCAGCGCTCGCAGGCGCGCGCCGCCTCGGCGCAGCGCCCGAGCCGCACGAGCGAGATGCAGACGCCGTGGAGCGCCTCGTGCGACGCGGGCGCGAGCTCGACCGCCCGCCGGTACCCCGCCTCGGCGCGCGCGTAGCGCCCCTCCGAGTAGTCGAGGAACGCGAGGTCGTGGTGGGCGGCGGCGCGGAGCGGATCGGTCTCGAGCAGGTGCAGGAGCTCGCGCCGCGCGCTGCGCCAGTGGCCGGCGCGCCCGGCCGCGGACGCGAGCCCGCGCGCGACCAGGGCGCGGGCGAGGTTCTGCCGCGCCTCGGCGAGGTCGGGATCGATGCGGAGGGCCGCGCGGAGCTCGGCCTCGGCCGCAGGGGGACGGCCGCCGGCGAGCAGCGTCTCCCCGAGGTTCGCGTGCCCCTCGGCGAAGCCCGGCGCGACGCGGACGGTGCGCTCGAAGCGGGCGCGCGCCGTGGCGAGGTCCTCCCGCGTGCGCGCGACCACTCCGAGGCCGTTCAGCGCCTCGGGGAGATCCGGCCTGAACTCGAGCGCGTGCTCGAACGCCACCTCGGCGCGCTCGGGGTCGCCCGCCTCGAGCCAGGCAAAGCCGCGCGCGAGCTCCTCGGCGGCGCGCGGGTGGATGGCCGCGCGTCCGGCGCAGCCCGCGAGGAGGGGGAGGGTGGAGACGAGGAGGAGGGTGGCTCGCGCTCGCATGCGCGCGCTTCTTGCTCTCTCCGTGCCGCATGGACACGACCCGCCTCGTCCTCGCCGCCGCCGCCCTCGCCGCCGCGTCCCCCGCCGCGGCGCAGCTCTCGAACCGCTCGATCGCAGTGGAATCGGGCCTCTGCGCCCCGGTCGGCGACGCGGGCGGACCGCGCGCCGCCGTCGCGCTCGCCGCGACGGCCTGGCTCGAGGGCGACCTCGAGGCGGTCGCGCGCGTCGCCTTCGTGGCCGCGCCGCAGACGGCGGGCCGCGGGCCGGACCGCGCGGTGACCGGGACCGCCGGGCTGCGCCTGTCGCTCTCGCCCGCGCCGCTGCGGGCGCAGGTCGGCCTCGAGCTCGGGTGGGCGCGCGCCGCGACCGCGGCGGGGCCGGTCGACCGGCTCGCGTTCGGCGCGGACGTCGGGGTGGAGTGGTTCCCGGCGCGGGACCTGTCCGCGTCGGCGCGGGCGGCGCTCCGCGGCGTGCCCGGGGCGCTCTCGACCGAGCTCGTGCTCGGGCTGGCCGCCTACTTCTGAGCGGCTGCGGGCTGCTGCGGCGCGTCTGCGGCGGCGGCGGCGGTGGGGGTGCCCTTGCGCGCCTCCCAGCGATCGACCTGGCCGTCGCCGTCCTGGTCGACGCCGATCCGGTCGATCTCGCCGTTCTCCCAGTACTCCCAGTAGTCGACGTTGCGCGTCGCCGTTCGTGTCGCGCTCCTTCCGCGCGAGCTTGCCCTTCTCGTAGAAGTTCCAGGCCCGCGGTACGCCGTCGAACCCGAACGCGAGCTCCTTCTTGACGAGCTGATCCTTCTCGTAGAAGAGCGTCACGTCGGGCTTGCCGTCGAAGTCGAGGTCGTACACGACGCGGGTGAGCGTCGCGTCCGAGGCGTAGCGCTCCCAGGTGTCGACCTTGCCGTCGCCGTTCAGGTCCTTCTCCTTGCGGAGCAGGACCTCCTTTCCGGACGCGTCCTTGAGCGCGTACTTCCACACGTCGGGCTTCCCGTCGTGGGTGAGGTCGTACTCGGTCAAGCGCCTCGTTCGCCTGCTTCTCGAACCCGGGCGGGACCGATGGGGCCCGTCTGGAGCGCGCTCGCCGGCGTGGTCTCGGACTTCGGGGTCGTCGCGCAGGAGATGGCCGCGAAGCCGGCGAGGGTGAGCAGGAGTCGGCGCATGGAGGACCTCTCGGAGGGGTCGCGATTGTAGTCGCGGCCGGCGCGGGCGCTCAAGGAAGGAGCGTGGCGGTATTTGACACTATACATGGCGTCACATAGCTTCGGATACGGCGCCATGGCCCGGAAGAAGATCTCGACGACGGTCTACATCACGCCCGAGCAGAGCGAGCGGCTGAAGCTCCTGCACGATCGGACCCGCGTCCCCGTGGCCGAGTACATTCGCCAGGGGATCGACATGGTCCTCGATCACTACCGCGGGGACCTCCCCGGCCAGCTCACGCTCGATGATCTCGGGCCGAAGAAGTAGATTCCCCCGCGACATGACCGAAAAAAGAGCCGTCATCCTCGGCGCCGCCGGCTTCATCGGCAGCCACCTCACGGACCGCTTCCTCGCCGAGGGCTGGCGCGTGACGGGCGTCGACAGCCTGATCACCGGGACCCGCCGCAACCTCGAGCACCTCTCGCGCGAGCCGCGCTTCGACTTCGTCGAGGGCGACATCTGCGGGACGCTCGAGATCCCGGGGCCGATCCACGCCATCCTCGACTTCGCCTCGCCCGCCTCCCCGGTCGATTACCTGAAGCACCCGTTCGAGACGCTGCACGTCGGGTCGATCGGCGTGGAGAACATGCTCAAGCTGGCGAAGCGCGCCGGCGCGCCGTTCGTGCTCTCGTCCACCTCCGAGGTGTACGGCGACCCGCTCGAGCACCCGCAGCGCGAGAGCTACTGGGGGAACGTGAACCCCATCGGCCCTCGCGCCGTCTACGACGAGGCGAAGCGCTTCGCCGAGGCGATCACGATGGCGTACCGGCGCTACGAGAAGGTCGACGTCCGGATCGCCCGCATCTTCAACACCTACGGGCCGCGCATGCGGCTCGACGACGGCCGGGTGGTGCCGACGTTCGTCGCCCAGGCCCTGCGCGGCGAGGCGATCACCCTGTTCGGCGACGGGTCGCAGACGCGGAGCTTCTGCTACGTCGACGACAACGTCGAGGGCATCTGGCGGCTCCTGCGCTCCGGCTACCAGGAGCCGGTGAACATCGGGACCCCCCACGAGCTCACCATCTTGGAGTTCGCGAAGGCGGTGCAGCGGCTCGTCGGCAGGCGAGTGGACATCGTCCAGCTGCCGCTGCCGGAGGACGACCCGAAGGTCCGGAAGCCCGACATCTCGCGCGCGAAGGAAGTCCTCGGGTGGGAGCCGAAGGTCGAGTTCGACGAGGGCATGCGCCGCACGATCGCGTGGTTCCGCGAGCGCGTGTAGCGGCCTCGAACGGGGGTTGAGACGTGGCGAAGCGAATCCTCATCACGGGCGGCGCGGGCTTCATCGGCTCCACCATCGCGGACCGGTTCCTCGAGGCGGGCTGGGACGTCGCGGTGCTCGACGACCTCTCGTCCGGGAAGCGCGAGAACGTCCCCGCGGCGGCGCGGTTCTACCCGGTGGACGTCCGGAGCGCAGCCGCGCACGAGGTCCTCCTCAAGGAGAAGCCGCAGGTGATCTGCCACCAGGCGGCGCAGATCGACGTGCGGCGCTCGATGTCCGATCCGCGCTTCGACGCGGACGTGAACGTGGGCGGGCTCCTCAACGTCATGCAGGCGGCGGTCGAGGCGCGGTCGGTGGAGCACGTCCTGTTCGCCTCCTCCGGCGGCGCGACCTACGGGGACACCGAGGTCATCCCGACGCCCGAGACCCACCCCCAGCTCCCGCTCTCGCACTACGGCGCCGCGAAGGCCGCCTGCGAGCTCTACCTCGGCGTCTACCGCGCGAACTTCGGGATCAAGTACACCGCGCTGCGCTACTCGAACGTGTACGGGCCGCGGCAGGACCCGCACGGCGAGGCCGGCGTGGTCGCCATCTTCTGCGGCCGCCTGCTCGAAGGCAGGCCGTGCACGGTCTTCGGCGACGGCGGGCAGACCCGCGACTACGTGTTCGCCGGCGACGTGGCCCGCGCGAACCTCCTCGCCGCGGAGCGGCGCTTCGACGGTCCGCTCAACGTCGGCACCGGGGTCGAGACGAACGTGGTCGAGCTCTACCGGCACCTCGCCCGCGCGGCGGGCGTGTCCCGTCCGCCCGAGCACGCCCCGGCGCGCCTCGGCGAGCAGCGCCGCTCCTGCATCGATCCGAAGGCGGCCGCGGGCGCGATGGGCTGGCGCCCGGAGGTCGCGCTCGCGGACGGGCTCGCGCGCACCTTCGAGTGGTTTGCCGCTCGCCGGCGCTGAGCCGCGCCGTCCGCGCGTACTTCCGTTCGCGCTGACGCTCACCGCGAACGGGTGTCAGACGCCGTCCGGCGTCCAGGCGCGCCCGTCCGGTGTGACGCCCCTCACACGGGAGGGCGCTCCGCGTGACGCCGGTCACGCGTGCACACCTACCCCCACGTTCCTCGCGCGTTCATCGGGTGGCAGTCTTTCCATCCTGACGCCGGCGCCGTGTCTTCATCCATGAGCGCGTCGGATGGACCGGCCGCCTACGACGAGGACGACATGAAGAAGCTGACGAGCTGGACCGCCGCCGCCGCCCTGACCCTCGCCGCGTGCGGCGCCAGCGAGGATCCCGCCCAGAAGTACCGCGACGCGCATGCCGAAGGCCGCGGCGGTACAGGTCGGCACGCCGAGCTCCGACGAGACGGCCGCGAACGCGCTCGTCTCGAGCAGCGCCTCCATGGTCGACGGAACCGCGCCGAAGTCCGAGTACGCGGTCATGAGCTACTACCTCGCGCTCACGCTGAACGGCGGGGTCGGCTGGACGCTCACCTTCGTCCAGTACGTCACCGCGTTCCCGCCCACGAGCTGCGACGACGCCTCCTGCACGTGGGGCCCGTGGCTCGACGACCACGGCCTCAACCGCTGGAAGCTGACCGTCCAGAAGGTGGACGGTGCGTACGAGTACGTCCTCGCCGGACAGCGCGGCTCCGACACCGCCTCCCCGTGGGCCTCGCTCATCTCCGGCACGGCGTACCCGGTGGACCGCGATCACGGCTCGGGGGCGTTCACCATCGACTTCGACGCCGAGGCGACGCTCGATCACGGCGGGCAGTGGGCGCAGAAGGACTTCGGCCGGCTCGACGTCACCTACGACAACACCCGGGACGCGGCGATCACCGCCACGTTCGTCGGCGCGCGGAACAGCGATCCCGCTCGACCGCCACTTCCTGAACGCGGCCTACTCGTTCCAGGACGCGGCGTCGGGCGGCACGCTCCAGATCGCGTTCGAGAACCTCGACACGTTCGAGACGGTGTCGCTGCGCACCCGCTGGTCGGCGGGTGGCGCGGGCCGCGGGGACGTCGTGTACGATCCGGACGGCGCGGGCGCAGCGGACCCGGTCAGGGCGTCCGAGTGCTGGGCGGGCGCGGCGCAGGAGTACGCCGAGGTCTACGACTCGAAGGACTACCCGCAGCTTCGCGCGGAGAGCGCCTGCAGCCCGTTCGCGTCCGCCGTCGACGCGACGATCGCGCTGCCGGACTAGCGTGCACCGCTTCGCCGTCATCCCGGGGGGACGGGCCGGAGACTCCGGCCCGCTCCCCGCGTCGCCGGAGGGGCGCGGCGGCACGCTCGAGGAGCTGTACCGCCGCCACGCCGCCGCCGTGTACGCCCGCTGCCGGTATCTGTTGAGGGACGACGAGGCGGCGCGCGACGCGACGCAGGACGTGTTCGTGAGGGTCCTGCGGGGCGCGGCGGAGCTGGGCGTGGCCGTCTCGCCGGCGGCGTTCCTCCTCCGGATGGCGACGAACCACTGCCTGAACGTGCTGCGCTCCTCCCGCGCGCCGTGGCGGGAGGAGGTCGAGCGGATCGCGCGCGAGCGGGTCGTGCGCGGGATCGAGCCGGACGCCCGCGAGCTGGTGCGGGCGCTGCTCGGTGCGGCGCCCCTCGAGGCGCAGGAGATCGCGGTGCTCTACTTCGTGGACGAGCTGACCCAGGCCGAGATCGCGCAGGAGACCGGGCGCAGCCTCCCCACCATCCGCAAGCGGCTGCGGGAGTTCCTCTCCGCGGCCCGCGGCGCGCTCGCGGAGGCGCTGCCCTCGATCGTGCTGCCCGACCCGGAGGAGCTGCCGTGATGACGAACGCGCTCGGAGGTCCCGGGGTCGCCTGCTCGGCGATGCGGATGCGCCGGCTCGCGGCGGGTGAGCTCGCCGGAGAGGAGCGCGCGCGCACCGAGGCGCATGTCGCCGCGTGCACCCGCTGCCAGGGCGTCGAGCGGGAGCTCGCGGCGGAGCGGGCGCGGCTCGCGGCCGACCTCCCGTTCGAGGCGCTCGCCGCGGGCGTGGCGGAGCGGCTCGCGGCGGCGGCGCCGCGCCGCCGGACGTGGCCCCGGCGCGCGGCCACGCTCGCCGGCGTCGCCCTCGCCGCGGGCGTCCTCCTCGCGATCGGCCTGCCGCTCACGCGCCGGCCGGCGCCGGACGACGACCGGTCGTTCCGGATGAAGGGAGGCGCCGAGCTCACCGTCTGGGCGCGGGAGGGCGCCGAGACGCGCGCGCTCGGGCCGGCCGAGCCGGTCCCGGCGGGCGCCTCGCTCCGCGTCGGGGTCTCCGGAGCCGCACGGACGTTCGCGGCGATCGCGCTCGTCGACGGCGACGGCGCGGTCGTACTCCACGCCGGCCCGGCGCAGCCGGGCCCGCTCCCCGGCGCGTTCGAGTGGGTCGGGCGCGGGGAGGGGACGCTCGTCGCCGTGCTGGACGACGCGCCCATCGACGCGGCGGCGCTCGCCGATCGGCTCGCCCGTGGCGGCCCGGCCGCGGCGGCCCCGAGCGCCCGGGCCGAGGTCGTCGTCCGCCCGCTCCGGAGGAGCACGCCGTGAGGGGTGCCCGCGTCGCGCTCGCTCGCCGCCGCGCTCGCGGCGGCAGCGCCCACGCCCGCGGTCGCGGCGGACGTTCGCCGGTTCGCGCTCGTCGCCGGCGAGCCGGACGGCGGCGGCGGCACCGTGCGGCTGCGGTACGCCGAGCGGGACGCCCGCCGCATCCACGAGATCCTGACGCGCGTGGGCGGGGTAGCGCGCGACGACGCGCGCCTGCTGCTCTCGGCCGGCGCGGGCGCATTCCGGCGCGCCCTCGCCGAGCTGTCGGAGGCGTCGGCGGCCGCGCGCGCCCGGGGCGAGCGGACGCTGCTCGTCGTCTACTACTCGGGCCACGCCAAGGACGACGCGCTCCGGCTCGGGGCGGGGCGCATCCCGCTCGAGGAGCTGCGGACCGCCCTCGAGCGAGCGCCCGCGGACGTGCGGATCGGGCTGCTCGACTCCTGCCGCTCCGGCGCGATCACCCGCGCGAAGGGGGTGCGGCCGGCGCCCGCGTTCGAGGTGAAGACCGGCGCGGACGCGGGCCCGACGGGGCTCGTGCTCATCGCCTCCTCCGCCGCGGACGAGGACTCCCAGGAGTCGGACGCGATCGGCGCGAGCTGGTTCACGCACCACCTCGCGTCCGGCCTGCTGGGCGGGGCGGATGCGTCGGGCGACGGGCGCGTGACGCTCGGCGAGGCGTACGCCTATGCGTACTCGCGGACGGTGGGGTCGACCGCGTCGAGCGCGGGCGGCGTGCAGCACCCGGTGTTCCTCTACGACCTGGGCGGCGCGGGCGACGTCGTCCTCTCCGAGCTCACCCCCGCCGCGGGCGGGCTCGTCTTCCCGGACGCCGCGGAGGGGCTGTACGTCGTCCTCGACCGCGCCGGGCGGGCGGTCGCGGAGGTCGCGAAGGTCCGCGGCGGCGAGCGGAGGATCTCGCTCGCGGACGGGCGCTACACCGTGAAGAAGCGGCTGCCCGACGACTCGGCGCTGCTCGTCGCGAAGGTGGACGTGGACGGGGCGCCGGTCGGGTTCGACGAGGGGCGGATGGACCGCCTCCCGCTCGAGCGCGACCCGCAGAAGGGCTTCGGCGGGCGTCGCCTCGCGCTCGTCGCCGGCGCCGGGCCGCAGCGCTTCTTCTCGCGGGCGGCGCGGGACGGCCTCTTCCCGCCCACGACGCTCGCCGGCGTCGAGGCGGCGGTCCGGGACGACCTCGGTCACGGGCTCGCGTGGGGGCTCGATCTCTCGTTCGGCGGCGGCGCGGGCGAGCTGCGGCTTCCCGGGGTCGATCCGATCGAGGTGCGGTTCTCGGAGGTGGCGACGGGCGTGTCGCTCTGGCGCGACTTCCGGCTCGGGCCGGTCACGCTGTCCGCGGGCGCGCGGGTCGCCTTCACCTGGCTCGCCCGGAGCTTCGCCGAGTCCGAGGGGCTGCCGAGCCAGTTCCTGTTCACCGCGACGCCCGGAGTCACCGGCGCCGCGGCGTGGCGCCTCGGCCGGCGGCTGTCGGCCGTGGCGCGGGTCCGGGTGTCGTACCTCTTCTACAACGTGGACGAAGATCGGAGCCTCGGCTTCGCCGAAGCGCTCCTCGGGGTCGAGTATGCGCTGGGTGAATAGGGCGGCAGCAGGCGTGGCGCTCGCGGTGCTCGCGGCGTGCGGCAACTACTCGACCGAGGACCTCCGCTTCCTCGCCGCGCTCCCGACGCGCGAGGACCTCCGCGTGGCGCCGCCCGCAGCGGACGCGGCGCGGCGCTAGCGGGGGTGACGGCGCGGCGACGACCTGCAGCGCGGACGGGACCGCGGACGTGTGGCTCTGGGCGAAGCCGACCTCCGACGGGCTCAACGCCGGGGTGGACTTCGTCCTCTCGCTCGTCGACGTCGTGCGCCGCTACCCGCCGACCGCGCGCGAGGAGAACGCGCGCCGGTGGGGACCGTTCCCCGACGACAAGCACCCCGGGCACGAGCTGCAGATCGTGATCGTGCGGACGTTTCCCGTACGGTACCGAGGCGCGTCCCGTCCACGAGTACCGGTTCGAGGGGACGGGTCATCGGCACTTCCGCGTTCGACCCGGTCATCGTCGGCACGTTCGAGGGCGCCTCGTCTCGGCGCGGGCGCGGCGGCGTCGTGCTCGACTTCGAGGCGATGCACGACATCGGCATCGACGGACGCGACGACGCCGCACGGGCGGATGGATATCGTCTACGATCGGGTGAGCGACCCGGTGACGATCGAGCTCGTCCTCACGCAGCAGGGGTTCAGGGTGGAGCAGTTCAACTACGGTTACGCGGGGTACCGGGACGGGAGCGGCCGGTTCGACTACCGGTTCCGAACACGCACGACGAACGACGTGCTCACCGTGGTGACGGGCTACGATCGCGGCCGGGGCAGGGCGCGCTCGCGTCACGTTCACCTCGGGCGCCGGCGCGACCGGCAGCTTCGCCGAGTGCTGGGACCCGGCCGCGTGCCTCACGTGGCTCGACGATCCCTCCGGCTTCATCTGCGGCACGGCGGCCTGCACGCGTCGGAGCGCTCGCCGCCTGCGTCGCGGTGCCCTCGCCGGCGCCGTTCTAGCGGGAAGGCGCCGGGGCGGGAGGCGTGTCGACCGGGTTCTCGTTCGGAGCCTGCGGCGCCGCCGGAGCGTCGGTCGTGGTCGTGATCGCGGCGGAGGCCGCGGCCGAGTTCGTCGCCGTGTTTCCCTGACCTCCCGTGATCGCGGCGAAGCCGAATTCGTCGCCGTGTCCCTGACCTCCCGTGATCGTGGCGGAAGCCGAGTTCGTCGCCGTGTTCCCCTGACCTCCCTCGCCCCCGCGAAGCGGGGGAGAGGGCCGGGGAGAGGGGGTCGCCTCGGCTGCGTCGTCCTCCGGCGGCTCCTCGCGGTCATCCGCCGGAGACGGTCCCGCGAGGATGCGCTCGAGCTCGGCGCTCGCCCGGAGGTGCTCCTCGGCGCCGAGCCGCCCCGCGTCGCGCATCCGGTCGAGGAGGCGGCGCGAGCGGCTGCGGAGCCACGTCGACGGGCGCGAGAGCACCACCCGTCGCGGCGCGGGGAGCATCGACGCGAGCACGACCGCCTGCGCGATCGACAGCTCGGCCGCGCTCGTCCCGAAGCGGTGGCGGGCGCCCGCCTCGGCGCCGAAGACGCCGTCGTCGAGCTCGACGACGTTGAGGTAGAGCGCGAGGATCCGCTTCTTGCCGACGGCGCGCTCGAGCTTCGCCGCGAGCACCGCCTCCTCGGCCTTCCGCCACAGGCTCTTGTGCGTCCCGAGCCACAGGTTCTTCGCGAGCTGCTGCGTGATGGTCGAGGCGCCGCGGGCGAACCGGTGCACGCGCAGGTCGTGCTCGGCCGCGTTGCGCATCGCGCCCCAGTCGATCCCCTCGTGCCCGAAGAAGTTCGCGTCCTCGGAGAGGAGGACCGCCTGCACGAGGCGGGGCGAGATCCGCTCGAGCCCGACCCAGGCCTGACGCGGGCGGAAGGCGCGGCGCTGCTCCTTCGCCTCGGCGCGACGTTGCTCGATGAGCACGGTCGTCCGCGGGTTGTCCTGCGCGAGCGGGGCGGGGTCGGGGAGCGTCACCCAGAGCATGGCGAGCGCCGCCGCGGCGAGCGCCGCGACCGCCGCCGCCCATCCGAGGACCCGCCGCAGGGGCATGCGAACCGACACGCGGCGCAACTTAGCATCGGGGTCGGAGTGCGGGAAACCGACCCTGCGCTCTCGAGTCGAGCGCTCACGTGGTCGTGGACCTGGACGTGGACCTGGACGTGGACCTCGACCGTGTCCGAGTCCGTCGAAGTCCGTCCAAGTCCAAGTCCGTAGTCCAAGCAAGTCCAAGTAAGTCCAAGTCCAAGTCCAAGTCCAAGTCCAAGTCCAAGTCCAAGTCCAAGTCCAAGTCCAAGTCCAAGTCCAAGTCCAAGTCCGCTTCGAGTTGTCTGTCCGTGAACAGATACCCCCCGCGGGGGCCCCGTTCGGCGCCTTGACGCTCGGATCGCCTGTGAGTACCTCCCGGGGGCACACCAAGCTCGAACCGGGGCTGCGAAGCCCCTCGGAGGGAACATGGCCGACGTGAAGAAGTACAGCCCGCGCGACTACTCGAAGGTCCGGGGCCTCACCGGCATCTCGGACAAGCAGATCGAGGAGCACCTGAAGCTCTACGAGGGATACGTGAAGCGCACGAACGCGCTCACGGAGAAGCTCTTCTCCCTGTGCAACGACGGGAAGGCGTCCGGGGCGGACCCGGTGTACGCCGAGCTCACGCGCCGCCTCGGGTTCGAGTACAGCGGCATGGTGAATCACGAGTACTACTTCGAGAACATGGCGCCCGGTGCGCAGCCGGAGCCTCCGGCGGGGTCGAGCTTCCGCAAGGCGATCGAGTCCTCGTTCGGCAAGTTCGAGACGTGGCTCGCGGACTTCCGCGCCGTCGCGACCATGCCGGGCATCGGCTGGGCGATGACGTTCCAGGACCCCTCCACCGGCTGGCTCTCGAACCACTTCATCTCGCTCCACCAGGACAACGTGCCGGTCGGCTTCCGCCCGATCCTCGTGCTCGACGGGTGGGAGCACGCCTTCATGCGCGACTACCTCGCGACCGAGCGGGCGAAGTACCTCGACGCCTTCCTGAAGAACGTGGCGTGGGAAGCGGTCGACAAGCGCGTGAAGTAGCAGCGACGACCTGGTCGTGGTCGTGGTCGTGGTCGTGGACGTGGTCTTCGACTTCGACCTGAACCTCGACTTCGACCAGGTCGAGGTCGAGGTCGAGGTTTAGGTCCAGGACCAGGTTCGGGTCCACGACCAAGTCCACGTCCACCTCCACGTCCACGTCGACGTCCACCTCCACGTCCACGTCGACGTCCACCTCCACGTCCACGTTGACGTCCACCTCCACGTTGACGTCCACGTCGACGTCCACGCGGATACACTCCCACTCCATGCCGATCGCGCCCGCCCGCCGCGCCGCCCTGAGGCGGCGGCTGCTCGCCTGGTACGACGCAGGCCACCGCGCGCTCCCGTGGCGCGTCCCGCAGCGCGGCGCCGATCCATACCGGGTCTGGATCGCCGAGGTGCTGCTGCAGCAGACGCAGGTGCGCGCGGCGATCCCGTATTACGAGCGGCTCGTCGCGCACTTCCCGACCCTCGAGAGGCTCGCGGCCGCGCCGGAGGGCGAGGTCCTCGCGCTGTGGAGCGGCCTCGGCTACTACGCGCGCGCCCGCAACCTGCACGCCGCGGCGCGCCTGGCGCTGCGGCGGCACGGCGGGCTCCCTGCATCACTCGAGGCGCTCCGCGCGCTCCCGGGGTTCGGCCCGTACACCGCCGGTGCGGTCGCCTCGATCGCGTTCGCCATCCCCGCGGCGGCCGTGGACGGAAACGTCGCGCGCGTGCTCGCGCGGCTGTTCCTCGTCGTCGGAGATCCGGCGGCCGCCCGCACGCGCGCGCGGCTCACCGCTCTCGCCGCTGCGCTCGTGCATCCGCAGCGCCCCGGCGACCTCAACCAGGCGCTCATGGAGCTCGGCGCCACCACGTGCGGGAAGCCCGTGCCCGCCTGCGACCGGTGCCCGGTCGCGCCGCTCTGCGCGGCCCGCGTCGCGGGGCGCGCGAGCGAGGTGCCGCCGCCGCGCAAGCGCCCGGCGCGTCGCCCGCTCACCCTGGCGTGCGCGGTCGTGCGCCGCGGGCCCGCGATCCTGCTCGTGCGCCGCCCGCCGGAGGGGCTCTTCGCGCGGCTGTGGGCGCCCCCCTCGGCGGAGCTCGCCGCGGGCGAGGCGCCTCCGGTCGCGCTCGCGCGGACGCTGCGCGCGGCCGCGCTGCGGGGCCGGGTCGGCCCGGAGCTCGCCGCGTGCGAACGGACGCTGACCCATCGCGCGCTGACGCTGCGCGCCTTCGGCTGCGAGGTGCGCGGCGTGGTCCGCGAGGGCGAGGCGCTTCGCTTCGTCGCGCCGGACCGGCTCGGCGAGCTCGGGGTTCCCGCGGCGGTGCGGGATCTCCTCTCTCGGCTCTGATTCGTCCTGCCCCGGGTTTGAAAGCGTGCGCGTTCGCGCGTTTTCGTGTAATGGAGTCCCCCCGGTGCCGGTCCGGAGGCGTCCGCCGCGGTGTTCTGCGGTAACCTCGCGAATCGGCTTGACAGGGGAGGGCGCGTCCGTATAATCCGCCGCCCTTACGACGGTTGTCCTCAGTTTCGCCCCGCCTCGGTTCGAAGGGGCGTTTTTGTTGGGAAAAGAGCTCGATGCCGACGATTAGCCAACTGGTGCGCAGCGGACGCGAGAAGCTCGCGATCAAGAAGAAGGCGCCTGCGCTCAAGGAGTCGCCGCAGAAGCGCGGCGTCTGCACGCGCGTCTACACGACGACGCCCAAGAAGCCGAACTCGGCCCTCCGCAAGGTGGCCCGCGTCCGGCTCACCAACGGCTTCGAGGTGACGAGCTACATCCCCGGCGTCGGGCACAACCTGCAGGAGCACTCGGTCGTCCTCATCCGCGGTGGCCGCGTGAAGGACCTCCCCGGCGTGCGCTATCACATCGTTCGCGGCACCCTCGACGCGGTCGGCGTCCAGGGGCGCAAGCAGAGCCGCTCGAAGTACGGCGCCAAGCGCCCGAGCTAAGGAAATTCGATGCCTCGTCGTCGCGAAGTAGAGAAGCGGAAGATCCTCCCCGATCCCAAGTTCCAGGACCGGATCGTCGCGAAGTTCGTCAACAACCTGATGCGCCAGGGGAAGAAGTCCACCGGCGAGCGCATCATCTATGGCGCGTTCGACCAGGTCGAGCAGAAGCTCAAGGACGACCCGCTCAAGATCTTCAAGAAGGCGCTCGACAACGTGAAGCCGTCGGTCGAGGTGAAGAGCCGCCGGGTCGGCGGCGCGACCTACCAGGTTCCGGTCGAGGTCCGGCAGGATCGGCGGACCGCCCTCGCGATGCGGTGGCTCATCGATTACTCGAAGAGCCGCGGCGAGAAGACGATGGTCGAGAAGCTCGCCGGCGAGATCATGGACGCCGCGAGCAACCGCGGGAACGCGGTGAAGAAGCGCGAAGACACGCACAAGATGGCGGAGGCGAACAAGGCCTTCGCGCACTACCGCTGGTGAGGTGACGTCTCGGGCTCGCCACTGCGAGCCCAGGAGGAACGGAAGAAGAGCAGGGGCCGGCTCGTTCGGCCTGGGTCGCTGAGAGAAGAGACTCTCTTCGCTCTTTGACAGCTCGGTCGCAGTGAAGGGAGCCGCAACCGCGGCGCCCACAAGTCTTGCGCACGCACGAAGGACTCAAGGACAACAAGATGCCCCGCGAACACATCCTCGAGCGCTACCGCAACTTCGGCGTGATGGCCCACATCGACGCTGGCAAGACGACCACGACCGAGCGCATCCTGTTCTACACCGGCGTCACCCACAAGATCGGCGAGGTCCATGAGGGTACGACCGTCATGGACTGGATGGAGCAGGAGCGCGAGCGCGGCATCACCATCACCTCCGCCGCGACGACCGCCTTCTGGCGCGACCACCGCCTGAACATCATCGACACCCCCGGCCACGTCGACTTCACCATCGAGGTCGAGCGGTCCCTCCGCGTCCTCGACGGCGCCTGCGCGGTGTTCGACGCGGTGCAGGGCGTGCAGCCGCAGTCCGAGACGGTCTGGCGGCAGGCGGACAAGTACAAGGTTCCCCGCATCTGCTTCATCAACAAGATGGACCGGGTCGGCGCGGACTACTTCCACTCGGTCGACACCATCCGCGAGAAGCTCGGCGCGCGGCCCCTCCCCATCCAGCTCCCCATCGGCGCCGAGGACAAGTTCCGCGGCATGATCGACCTCGTCAAGATGAAGGGCGTCACCTTCGACGACGAGACGATGGGCGCGAAGTACCAGGAGGTCCCGATCCCGGCCGACCTCCTCGAGCAGGCGAAGGAGTACCGCGCGAAGCTCGAGGAGACCGTCTCCGAGATCGACGACACCCTCATGCACAAGTACCTCGACGGCCGTTCGCTCACGGACGACGAGGTGCTGCGCGGGATCCGCAAGGGCACCCTCGAGATGAAGTTCTTCCCGGTGATCTGCGGGACGGCCTTCAAGAACAAGGGCGTGCAGCAGATCCTCGACGCGGTCGTCGACTTCCTGCCGAGCCCGCTCGACAAGCCGCCGATCACCGGCGTCACGCTGAAGGGCGCGGAGGTCACCCGCGAGACCGCGGACAGCGCCCCGTTCAGCGCGCTCGCCTTCAAGATCATGAACGACCCGTTCGTGGGGAACCTCACGTTCTTCCGGGTCTACTCGGGCAAGCTCGAGGCCGGGTCCTACGTCCTCAACGCGACGAAGGACAAGAAGGAGCGCATCGGTCGCCTCCTCCAGATGCACGCGAACAAGCGTGAGGAGATCAAGGAGGTCTACGCCGGCGACATCGCCGCCGCGGTCGGCCTCCGCGCGACCACGACGGGCGACACCCTCTGCGAGGAGGACGGCGCGGTCATCCTCGAGCGGATGGTGTTCCCCGAGCCGGTGATCCACGTCGCGATCGAGCCGAAGTCGAAGGCCGATCAGGACAAGATGGGCATCGCCCTGAACCGCCTCCAGATGGAGGACCCGTCCTTCCGCGTCCGCACCGACGAGGAGACCGGCCAGACGATCATCGCCGGGATGGGCGAGCTCCACCTCGAGATCCTCGTGGACCGCATGTTCCGCGAGTTCAAGGTCGAGGCGAACGTCGGCAAGCCGCAGGTCGCCTACCGCGAGACCATCACGAAGCAGGTCGAGTCGGAGGGCCGGTACATCCGCCAGACGGGTGGCCGCGGCCAGTACGGCCACTGCTGGCTGCGCCTCATCCCGCAGGAGCCGGGCAAGGGCTTCGAGTTCGCCAACGAGACGGTCGGCGGCACGATCCCGAGGGAGTTCATCAACCCGATCCAGAAGGGCATCGAGGAGGCCATGACGGGCGGCGTGCTCGCCGGCTACCCGATGGTCGATCTCAAGGTCGAGGTCTTCGACGGCAGCTTCCACGACGTCGACTCGTCCGAGATGGCGTTCAAGATCGCCGGCTCGATCGGGTTCAAGGACGGCGCCGCCAAGGCGAGCCCCGTCCTCCTCGAGCCGATCATGCAGGTCGAGGTCGTGACGCCCGACGACTACATGGGCGACGTCATCGGCGATCTGAACAGCCGCCGCGGCAAGATCCAGGCTATGACTCCGCGGACGAACGCGCAGGTCATCGACGCGCTGGTGCCGCTCGCGGAGATGTTCGGCTACGCCACGGATCTCCGGTCGAAGACGCAGGGACGCGCCACCTACACCATGCAGTTCGCGCACTACGCGCAGGTCCCGAACAGCATTGCGGAGACCATCGTCACGAAGGCGAAGGGCACCGCCGCCACCGGCACGAAGTAAGCCGCCGTACATAGGGAAGAGAGGGAGATCATGGGCAAGGAAAAGTTCGAGCGTAACAAGCCGCACGTGAACGTCGGGACCATCGGGCACGTCGACCACGGGAAGACGACGCTCACTGCCGCGATCACGAAGTACTGCGCCTCGAAGGGCCTCGCGCAGTTCATGGCCTACGACCAGATCGACAAGGCGCCGGAGGAGCGCGAGCGCGGCATCACGATCGCGACCGCCCACGTCGAGTACTCGACCGAGAAGCGGCACTACGCGCACGTCGACTGCCCCGGGCACGCCGACTACGTGAAGAACATGATCACCGGCGCCGCGCAGATGGACGGCGCGATCCTGGTGGTCTCCGCCGCCGACGGCCCGATGCCGCAGACGCGCGAGCACATCCTCCTCGCCCGCCAGGTCGGCGTGCCGTACATCGTCGTCTACCTGAACAAGGTCGACATGGTGGACGACGCGGAGCTGCTCGAGCTCGTCGAGCTCGAGGTCCGTGAGCTCCTCTCCGCCTACAAGTTCCCGGGCACCGAGATCCCGATCGTCAAGGGCTCGGCGCTCAAGGCGCTCGAGGGCGACAAGGGCGACCTCGGCGAGCCGTCGCTGCAGCGGCTCCTCGACGCCGTCGACTCGTACATCCCGACCCCCAAGCGGGCGACGGACAAGCCGTTCCTCATGCCGGTCGAGGACGTGTTCTCGATCTCCGGCCGCGGCACCGTCGCGACCGGCCGCATCGAGCGCGGCATCATCAAGGTCGGCGAGGAGGTCGAGATCATCGGGCTCAAGCCGACGACCAAGACCGTCGTGACCGGCGTCGAGATGTTCCGCAAGCTCCTCGACGAGGGGCAGGCGGGTGACAACATCGGCGCGCTCCTCCGCGGCCTGAAGCGCGAGGAGGTCGAGCGCGGGCAGGTGCTCGCGAAGCCCGGCTCGATCACGCCGCACACGAAGTTCAAGGCCGAGGTGTACGTCCTCACGAAGGAAGAGGGCGGGCGCCACACGCCGTTCTTCAACGGGTACCGCCCCCAGTTCTACTTCCGGACGACGGACGTGACGGGGTCGGTCCAGCTCCCGGCGGGCGTCGAGATGGTGATGCCCGGCGACAACATCGGCATGGAGGTGACCCTCATCACCCCCATCGCGATGGAGAAGGAGCTCCGGTTCGCCATCCGCGAGGGTGGGCGAACGGTGGGCGCGGGCGTGGTGGCCGAGGTCATCGAGTAACGAAGGCACACCAGGCGAACGGCGGCGAAGGGGCCCGCCGAATGACGGGCCCCCTCCACCGCGCTGCGCCGTGGCCAGCAGAAAAGGTTTTTCAATGGCGACTCAGAAGATTCGGATCCGGCTCAAGGCCTACGACTACAAGCTGCTCGATCAGTCGGCCGGTGAGATCGTGGAGACCGCGAAGCGGACCGGCGCGAAGGTCGCCGGCCCGATTCCGCTGCCCACCCGGATCAACAAGTTCACGGTCCTCCGCAGCCCGCACGTCGACAAGAAGTCGCGCGAGCAGTTCGAGATCCGCACGCACAAGCGGCTCCTCGACATCCTCGAGCCGACTCCGCAGACGCTCGACGCGCTCATGAAGCTCGACCTGTCCGCGGGCGTCGACGTGGAGATCAAGTAGTAGAGGCGACCATGGCCAAGTTCGACGTCTACGATCTGGAAAAGAAGAAGGTGGGCGAGCTCGATCTCGCCGACGCCGTCTTCGCCGGCGAGGTGAACGAGCACCTCTTCTACGAGGTGGTCAAGGCGAAGCTCGCCTCCGACCGCTCGGGCACCCACGCGGTGAAGAACCGCTCCCTCGTCTCCGGCGGCGGCAAGAAGCCCTGGAAGCAGAAGCACACCGGCCGCGCCCGCCAGGGCTCGACGCGTGCTTCGCAGTGGGTGGGCGGCGGCAAGGCGATGGGCCCGAAGCCCCGCGACTACTCCTACGACGTGCCGAAGAAGGTCCGGCGCGCCGCGCTGCGCTCCGCGCTCGCGCTCCGGAACCGCGATCAGAAGCTCATGATCGTCCAGGAGTGGAAGCCCGAGGGGCCGAAGACCCAGACCGCCGCGAAGATCCTCGCGAAGCTCGGGGCCAAGAAGGCGCTCGTGGTCGACGGGGCGGCGAACGTCGCCCTCGCGAAGAGCGTGCGCAACCTCGCCGGCTCGGACTTCCTGCCGGTCGAGGGGCTCAACGTGTACGACATCCTTCGGCACGACGTGCTCGTGCTGACGGCCGAGACGGCGAAGAAGCTGGAGGCCAGCCTGTCATGACGACCCTCGCCATCCAGGACGTGGTGAAGCGTCCGCTCATCACCGAGAAGAACGAGCGCGCCCGCGAGCTCGCGCATCAGTTCGCGTTCGAGGTCCACCGCGACGCGACCAAGATCCAGGTGAAGCAGGCGGTCGAGGCGCTCTTCAAGGTCCACGTGACCGACGTCCGCACCGCCATCGCCCGCGGAAAGAACAAGCGCGTCGGCCGCAGCGTCGGCCAGCGCCCCAACTGGAAGAAGGCCTTCGTGACCCTGAAGGAAGGCGAGACCATCGCCCTCTTCGAGGGGACGTAGGAGAAGCCATGGCCCTCAAGGAATACAGACCCACGAGCCCGGCCCGCCGACACATGACCGTGTCGGACTTCGCCGACATCACGAAGTCGAAGCCCGAGAAGAAGCTGACCCGCCCGATCAAGAAGAGCGGCGGGCGCAACAGCCACGGGCACATCACGACGCGGCACGTCGGCGGCGGCCACAAGCAGCGGTTCCGGCTCATCGACTGGAAGCGCGAGAAGGACGGCGTCCCGGCGAAGGTCGCGGCGATCGAGTACGACCCGAACCGGACGGCGCGCATCGCCCTCCTCCACTACGCGGACGGCGAGAAGCGCTACATCCTCGCGCCGATCGGCGTCGCGGTGGGCGACGTGATCGTCTCGGGCGAGGCGGTCGACATCCGGCCGGGCAACGCCCTGCCGATCCGCTCGATCCCCCAGGGCACGGTGATCCACAACGTCGAGTCGCAGCCCGGCTCCGGCGCGCAAGATGATCCGCTCGGCGGGCTCCTTCGGGCAGCTCATGGCGAAGGAGGGCGGCTACGCCCAGGTGCGCATGCCGTCCGGCGAGGTCCGCGAGGTCCTCGAGGGCTGCAAGGCGACCGTCGGCCAGCTCGGGAACGTCGAGAGCTCGTCGATCCGCCAGGGCAAGGCCGGCAAGAGCCGGTGGCGCGGCGTCCGCCCGACGGTCCGCGGCCTCGCGATGAACCCGGTCGATCACCCGCACGGCGGCGGCGAGGGCAAGTCGGGGCAGGGCAACCCGCACCCGGTCAGCCCCTGGGGCCAGAAGACCAAGGGCCTCAAGACCCGCAACAACCGCCGCACCGACAAGTTCATCGTCACGCGGCGCCGCCCCGGCGTGCGCAACACCCCGCAGTAGCGTCGGAGAGAGCGACCCATGGCGCGTTCGATCAAGAAGGGCCCGTTCGCGGACAAGCACCTCACCAAGAAGGTCGAGGACGCGAACAAGGGCAGCAAGAAGGCGGTCATCAAGACCTGGTCGCGGCGGAGCACGATCCTCCCCGACTTCGTCGGCCACACGTTCGCGGTGCACAACGGGCGCAAGTTCGTCCCGGTGTTCGTGACCGAGAACATGGTGGGCCACAAGCTCGGTGAGTTCGCGCCGACGCGCACCTTCCACGGCCACTCGGCCGAGAAGAAGGTCGCGACGGCGTCGGCCCCGCCGCCGGGCGCCCGGAAGTAGACGAGGAAGACCATGGCCGATACGAAGAAGACGAAGAAGACCGAGAAGGCGGCCTCGCAGGTCGAGGCGCCCCCGGTCGAGACGAAGAAGAAGGCGCCCCGCAAGGCGAAGGTGCGCCCGGAGCCCGGGCCGCACGCCTCCCTCCGCTTCCTGCGGATCGCGCCGCGCAAGGTGCGGCTCGTCGCGGACGCCGTCCGCGGGCAGAAGGTCGGCGAGGCGCTCGCGATGCTGAAGTTCACGCCGCAGTCGGCGGCGGAGCCCCTCTCGAAGCTGCTCCGCTCGGCGGTCGCGAACGCGGAGCAGAAGGGTGGGCGGGTGGACGTCGACGCGCTGTTCGTCAAGACGCTCACCGTCGATCAGGGGCCGAAGATGCGCCGCTTCATGGCGCGGGCGATGGGGCGCGCGTACCGCGTCGAGAAGAAGACGAGCCACGTTTACGTGGAGCTCGGGACCGCGTAGCGGCAACGGAACGAGGAAAGCGCAATGGGACAGAAAGTCCATCCGATCGGGTTTCGGCTCGGGGTCATCAGGTCCTGGGACTCGAAGTGGTACGAAGAGAAGAACTACGCGAAGTGGCTCCACGAGGACATCCACCTCCGTGAGTTCGTGAAGGAGAAGCTCGGCCAGGCCGGCATCTCCCGGATCGAGATCGAGCGGGCCGCGAACAAGGTCAAGATCAACGTCCACACCGCGCGCCCGGGCATCGTGATCGGCAAGCGCGGCGCCGGCATCGAGACGATCAAGAAGGACCTCCAGGCCCTCACGGCCGCCGAGGTCTACCTGAACGTCGTCGAGGTCCGGAAGGCGGAGGTCGACGCGCAGCTCGTCGCCGAGAACATCGCGACGCAGCTCGAGCGCCGGATCGCGTTCCGGCGGGCGATGAAGAAGGCGGTGCAGACCGCGCAGAAGTTCGGCGCGAAGGGCATCCGCGTCGCCTGCTCCGGCCGCCTCGGCGGCGCCGAGATGGCCCGCTACGAGTGGTACCGCGAGGGCCGCGTGCCGCTGCACACGCTCCGCGCGGACATCGACTACGGGTTCGCCGAGGCGAAGACGACCTACGGCAAGATCGGCTGCAAGGTTTGGATCATGCGCGGCGAGGTCCTGCCGCAGACCGCCGGCACGCGCGGCGTGCCGCGTGCCGCGGTCGCCCCGCGGTCGTAGCGCGGGCGCCAGCCAGAACGAGGAGAGAGGCACATGCTTCAGCCGGCTCGAACGAAGTACCGAAAGATGATGAAGGGCCGCATGCGCGGTAAGGCGTACCGCGGCTCGGACCTGAACCAGGGCGAGTACGGGCTCCAGGCCACCGAGTGCGGGTGGCTCACGGCGCGGCAGATCGAGGCCGCTCGCGTCGCCATCACGCGCTACGTGAAGCGCGGCGGGAAGCTCTGGATCCGGGTCTTCCCGGACAAGCCCATCACGAAGAAGCCCGCCGAGACCCGCATGGGCACCGGCAAGGGCAACGTCGAGTACTACGTCGCCGTGGTGAAGCCGGGGCGCGTGCTGTACGAGCTCGCCGGCGTCGACGACGCGTCCGCGAAGAAGGCGTTCACCCTCGCGGCCCACAAGCTGCCCGTCTCCACGAAGCTCGTGAAGCGCGGCGCGACCCTGTAGGAGACGAGCCATGGCGACCGTGAAGGAGCTGCGCGAGCTCGACCCGAAGGAGCTGAGGGCCCGCGCGGCGGAGCTGGAGCAGACGATCTTCGAGCTCCGGAACAAGCACTCGACCGGCGTGCTCGACTCGACGGCGGACCTCTCGAAGAACAAGCGCGAGATCGCGCGGATCCTCACGGTGGCACGCGAGAAGGAGATTGCGGCCGCCGGGAAGGTGAAGGAGTGAGCGACATGGAGCGCGAAAAGGTGAGCGACGTGGAGCGCGGCAACCGCAAGTCCCGCGTCGGCGTGGTGGTCTCGAACAAGATGACCAAGACGGTGGTCGTCCGTGTCGAGCGTCGCGTGGCCGATCGCAAGTACGGGAAGATCGTGATGAAGGCCGAGAAGTACAAGGCACACGACGAGAGCCAGGCGTGCCAGATCGGCGACCGCGTCCGGATGGTCGAGACGCGTCCGACGTCGAAGGACAAGCGCTGGCGCGTCGCCGAGATCCTCGAGAAGGCGCCGGAGGTCTAGCCATGATCCAGATGCAGACCAACCTGGACGTCGCCGACAACAGCGGCGCCAAGCGTGTCCAGTGCATCAAGGTGCTCGGCGGGTCGCGACGCCGCTACGCCTCCATCGGCGACGTCATCGTCGTCTCGGTGAAGGAGGCGATCCCGCAGGCGAAGGTGAAGAAGGGCGAGGTCGCCCGGGCCGTGATCGTGCGGACGAGCCGCGAGGTGAAGCGGCCGGACGGCAGCTACATCCGGTTCGACGGGAACTCGGCCGTCCTCATCAACAAGGACAACGAGCCGATCGGCACCCGCATCTTCGGGCCGGTCGCCCGCGAGCTCCGCGCCCGCAAGTTCATGAAGATCATCAGCCTCGCTCCGGAGGTTCTCTAGTCATGGCGGACATCCGCAAGGGCGACACCGTCCAGGTGATCGCGGGCAAGGAAAAGGGCAAGACCGGCAAGGTGCTCGAGATCCTGCGCGAGAAGGGTCGCGTCCGGGTCGAGAAGCTCATGACGGTGAAGCGCCACGTGAAGAAGGGGCGCAGCCAGTCGAGCCCGGAGGGTGGCATCGTCGAGAAGACCGGCACCATCGCCCTGTCGAACGTGATGGCGGTGGGCAAGGACGGGAAGCCGGGGCGCCGCGAGAAGGCGGAGCGCGAGCTCGGCGCGAAAGAGAAGGCCCGCCTCGCGAAGCGCGCGGCGGCGAAGTAGCACGAGGTTCACACGCATCGCCCGGCACGAGCGTCGGCCGGCCGAAGGCAAGGAGATGGACACATGGCAGCGCGCCTGAAGGAACGATTCGAGCGGGAAGTCCGCACCGAGCTGATGAAGGAGTTCGGGTTCACGAACCCGATGCAGGCTCCGAAGCTCGACAAGATCATCGTCAACATGGGGCTCGGTGAGGCCATCAACAACGGCAAGATCATCGACGCCTCCGTCGAGCAGCTCAGCCAGATCACCGGCCAGAAGCCGGTGGTGACGAAGGCGCGCAAGTCCATCGCGAACTTCAAGCTGCGGCAGGGGCAGTCCATCGGCGCGATGGTGACCCTCCGCGGCGACCGGATGTACGAGTTCTTCGACCGGCTCGTCTCGGTCGCGCTGCCGCGCGTGCGCGACTTCAAGGGCGTGTCGCCGAAGGCGTTCGACGGGAAGGGGAACTACACGCTCGGCGTCCGCGAGCAGATCATCTTCCCGGAGATCAACTACGACAAGGTCGAGAAGATCAAAGGGCTCAACATCACGGTGGTGACCACCGCCCGGAACGACGAGGAAGGCCGAGCGCTCCTGCGCCACCTCGGCATGCCGTTCCGCCAGTAACTGAGGAGAGGACGATGGCGAAGCTTTCCAAGATGGCGCAGGCGAAGCGCAAGCTGAAGTTCCCCGTGCGCCAGTACAACCGGTGCCCGCTGTGCGGGCGGCCGCGCGCATTCCTTCGGAAGTTCCAGATGTGCCGACTCTGCTTCCGCAAGCGCGCGCTGCAGGGCGAGATCGTCGGCGTCATCAAGTCGAGCTGGTAGGAGACCTCCCAATGAGCTTCACCGATCCCATCGGCGACATGCTGACGCGTATCCGGAACGCCTCCTCGGCCCGGCACGAGAAGTGCCTCGTGCCGAAGTCGCGGCTGAAGGTCCGGATCGCCGAGGTCCTGAAGGAAGAGGGCTTCATCAAGGACTTCCTCGTCCACCAGGACGGCGTCCAGGGCGCCATCACCATCATCCTCAAGTACAGCGCCGACCGCGAGCCCGCGATCAGCGACATCAAGCGCGTCTCGAAGCCCGGGCTGCGCCGGTACGTCGCGAACGACTCGATCCCGCGGATCCTGAGCGGGATGGGCATCGCGATCCTGTCGACGTCGAACGGCGTCCTCGTGGACCGCGAGGCTCGCAAGCAGAAGGTCGGCGGCGAGCTGATCTGCACGGTCTGGTAAGGGAGCGACCCATGTCCCGAGTCGGTAGAATGCCCGTCAAGATCCCGGAGAAGGTGAAGGTCTCCGTGGACGGCCACCTCGTGAAGATCGAGGGGCCCAAGGGCAAGATGGCCTTCCCGTTCAACCCGCGCGTCAACGTCGCCGTCGAGAAGGGCGAGGTGCTCGTCACGCGCCCCGACGAGTCGCGCATGGCGAAGGGCCTGCACGGCCTGACCCGCACGCTCGTCAAGAACGCGGTCGAGGGGGTCGTGAAGGGCTACGACCGCGGCCTCGAGATCAGCGGCGTCGGCTTCAAGGCGGAGGTGAAGGGGAAGGACATCCACTTCACCCTCGGCTTCTCGCACCCGGTCGTCTTCAAGCTCCCCGACGGCATCACCGCCGAGGTGGACGCGAAGCAGACGAAGCTCATGGTGCGGGGCGTCGACAAGCACCTCCTCGGCCTCACCGCCGCGAAGATCCGCGCGCTGCGCCCGCCCGAGCCGTACAAGGGCAAGGGCATCAAGTACGCGGAGGAGATCGTCCGTCGCAAGGAAGGCAAGACCGGCGCCGCGTAAGGCCGGAACCCGCACCGCTCATGTGGCGGCTGGACCGCCGCCGCCGCAAGGAGGAACACCATGGCGCAGCACGTGACGTCGCGCGACAAGCGCAAGGCCCGCATCCGCAGGAAGCTCTCCGGAACGGCGGCGCGCCCGCGGCTCACCGTCTACAAGAGCCTCAAGCACATGTACGCCCAGCTCGTCGACGACACGGCGGGCACGACCCTGCTCTCGGTCGGCACGACCTCGAAGGCTCTCAAGGGCGAGGTGGGTGAGGACGACAAGACCGCCGCCGCGAAGAAGGTCGGCACCGCGCTCGCGAAGGCCGCGCTCGCGAAGGGCATCGACGTGGTCGTGTTCGACCGCAACGGCTTCGATTACCACGGGCGCGTCGCGGCGGTTGCCGCCGCCGCGCGCGAAGCCGGGCTGAAGTTCTAGGCGACGGAGACAGGACTCGAATGGCTACCCCCATCAACGCGAACGATCTCGACCTGCAGGACAAGGTCGTCCACATCAACCGCGTCGCCAAGGTCGTGAAGGGCGGCCGCCGCTTCAGCTTCTCGGCGCTCGTCGTCGTCGGCGACGGCAACGGCCACGTCGGCGTCGGCCTCGGGAAGGCGAACGAGGTGCCCGAGGCGATCCGCAAGGGCGGCGATCAGGCGAAGAAGGCCCTCTTCAAGGTCCCGCTCGTCGGGGACGACCATCCCGCACGAGGTGCTCGGGCACTTCGGCGCCGGCCGGGTGCTCCTCAAGCCGGCCGGTGAGGGCACCGGCGTCATCGCGGGCGGTACGGTCCGCGCGGTCCTCGAGGCCGCCGGCATCCGCAACGTGCTCACGAAGTGCCAGGGCTCGCGCAACCCGCACAACGTCCTCAAGGCGACCGTCGCGGGCCTCAAGCGCCTGCGCTCCGTCGAGGACGCGGCCCGGCTGCGCGGCAAGCAGGCGTCCGACCTCAGCGGCGCCTAAAGGAGACGGAACAGTGGCTGCCATCCAGGTGAAGCTCGTCAGCGGGCTCGCGGGCGTTCCCGCGAACCAACGGGCCGTCGTCACGGGCCTCGGCCTCAAGAAGCACGACTCCACGAAGATCCTGCCCGACACGCCGCAGACGATGGGGATGATCGCGAAGGTCTCCCACCTCGTCGAGTGGAAGCGCGTGGATGCGCCGCCGCCCGTCGGGCGGAAGGCGCGCAAGGCGAAGTCCGGCGCCGGCCAGGCGTGACACCCGCGCGCTGCGTGATAAAAGGAGACCTCTAAATGTCGCTGTCGAACCTGAAGGCGCCGAAGGGCGCGAACCGCGTCAAGAAGCGGGTCGGTCGTGGCCAGGCGTCCGGCCTCGGCAAGACCGCCGGCCGCGGCGGCAAGGGCCAGAAGGCCCGCTCCGGCAACATGCACTTCGAAGGCTTCGAGGGCGGGCAGATCGCCGCTCCAGCGGCGCCTCCCGAAGTTCGGCTTCAACAACATCCACCGGCTCGAGCTCGAGGAGGTCCAGGTGATCGACCTCGACGGGCTGTCCGGGGTCGTCGACCCGGCCGCGCTGAAGAAGGCGGGCCTCGTCCGCGGCAACCGCGACGGCGTGGTGGTGCTCGGCAACGGCGAGCTGAAGGGCGTGGTCACCCTCAAGGTGCACCGCGTCACGGCCGGCGCGCGAGCCTCGGTCGAGAAGGCCGGCGGGAAGGTGGAGCTCATCCCCGCGCCGGTGACGATGCACCAGAAGGCGAAGGCCGCGAAGCGCGCGGCCGCCGCGAAGTAGGGCGGGCGGCGTCGCGGCCCGACCCTCGGGTCGGGTCTGCGCGACGGAAAGGTGATCGATGGCAGCGAGCGGGGCGTTCAACATCTTCAAGATCCCGGAGCTGCGCAAGCGGCTCCTCTTCTCGCTGGGGATGCTCGCGGTCTATCGGCTCGGGATCTACGTCACGACCCCGGGCGTGGACCGCTTCGCCATGAAGGAGGTCGTGCAGCAGGGGAACCTCCTCGGCCTGCTCAACTTCTTCTCGGGCGGCGCGTTCGAGCAGCTGTCGATCTTCGCCCTCGGCATCATGCCGTACGTGTCGTCCTCCATCATCCTCCAGCTCCTCACCGTCGTGGTCCCGGCGCTGGAGAAGATGAACAAGGAGGGGGAGATCGGCCGCCGCAGGATCACGCAGTACACGCGGTACGGCACGATCGTCCTCTCTGCGCTGCAGGGCTACGGGATCGCCACGTACCTCGAGTCGCTGCGCACGCCGGCGGGCCTCTCCGTCGTCGCGGATCCGGGCTGGGGCTTCCGCCTCATCACGGTCCTGTCGCTCGCGGCCGGCACCGCCTTCATCATGTGGATGGGCGAGCAGATCACCGAGCGCGGCATCGGCAACGGCATCTCGCTCGTCATCTTCGCGGGCATCGTCGCCCGCGCTCCGGCGGCCGCCTACAGCACCTGGCTCACGCTGCGGGCGCCCGGCTCGAACGTCGAGCCGATCGGCCTCCTCGTCCTCGCCGCCATCATGGTGGTCGTGATCGGGCTCATCGTCTTCGTCGAGCGCGGGCAGCGCCGGATCCCGATCCAGTACGCGAAGCGGGTGGTCGGCCGGAAGCTCTACGGCGGCCAGTCCACGCACCTGCCGCTCAAGGTGAACACCTCCGGCGTGATCCCGCCGATCTTCGCCTCGTCGATGCTGCTCATCCCGGCGACGCTCGCGGGGTGGTTCCCGTTCCTCGACCGGGTGAACAACGCCATCCGGCCGGGCTCGTGGATCTACAACGTGCTCTACGTCGTCCTCATCGTCTTCTTCGCCTACTTCTACACGGCGGTCACCTTCAACCCGGTGGACGTCGCGGACAACCTCAAGAAGTACGGCGGCTACATCCCGGGCATCCGCCCCGGGAAGAAGACGGCCGACTACATCGACCACGTCCTGTCGCGCATCACCTTCGGCGGCGCCATCTACCTCTCCGCCATCTGCGTGCTGCCGACCATCATCACGAACGAGTTCAACGTCCAGTTCTACTTCGGCGGTACGTCGCTCCTGATCGTGGTCGGGGTCGCGCTCGACACCGTGCAGCAGATCGAGGGCCACCTCATCACCCGCCACTACGAGGGCTTCACCGGCCCCCGTGGCCCGCGCATCCGGGGTCGCCGCCTCGCCACCGGTCAGGTCGCCAACGCGTGACGCGGTGAGGCTCGCCTCGCAGGCGGGCCCCTCGCGCTCGGGAGCTCCGACGATGGTCCTCATCCTTCTCGGCCCGCCCGGCGCGGGCAAGGGTACGCAGGCGAAGCTGCTCTCCACCGAGCTGCGCGTCCCGCACATCTCCACCGGTGACATGTTCCGCGACCACAAGGCGCGCGGGAGCGACATCGGCAAGAAGATCCAGGCGATCATGGACGCCGGTGGGCTCGTCACCGACGACATCACGAACGAGATGGTGAAGGAGCGGCTCGGGCGTCCCGACGTCGCCGCCGGGTTCATCCTCGACGGCTACCCGCGGACGACCGCGCAGGCGCAGTACCTCGATCTCCTCCTTCACTCGCTCGGGCGCTCCATCACGCGGGTCCTGTCGTACGACGTCCCGGCGGAGATGCTCGTCGAGCGGATGAGCGGCCGGCGCTCCTGCCCGAAGTGCGGCACCGTCTACCACGTGACCCAGAACCCGCCGAAGCGGGACGGCTTCTGCGACCGCGACGGGACGGGGCTGCTGCAGCGCGACGACGACAAGCCCGAGACGGTGCGGACCCGGCTCCAGCAGTACGTCACGAAGACGGAGCCGCTCCGCCGCTTCTACCGCGACCGGAACCTCCTCTCCGACGTCGCCGGCGTCGGCACGCCCGACGGGATCCTCGCCGCGACGAAGAAGGTCCTCGGGCGGTAGCCCTCTCGCCTTCCCCAGCGGGAGGCGGCGGCGGAAACGGACACCCACCTGGACGCGAGCGCCCGCGAACGGATCGTCCTCAGGTCCCCGGACGAGATCGAGCGCATCGGCGCCGCGTGCGCGCTCGTGCACGAGGTCCTCGACGCGCTCGTCGTGGCCGCGGTGCCGGGCGTCACGACCGCCGCGCTGGACGCGCTCGCGCTCGGCCTCACGCGCGCGCGCGGCGCCGCGCCGGCGTTCCTCGGGTACTGCGGCTACCCCGCCTCGCTGTGCGTCTCGGTGAACGACGAGGTCGTCCACGGCATCCCGTCCCCGACGCGCCAGCTCGCGGACGGCGACATCGTGGGGCTCGACTTCGGCGTCGTCCTCGACGGCTGGTACGGCGACGCGGCGCGCACCGTCCCGGTCGGCCGCGTCACGCCGGAGGCGCTCCGGCTCCTCGAGGTCGGGCGCGAGGCGCTCGCGCACGCGATCGCCGCCGCGCAGCCGGGGCGGACGCTCGGCGACATCGGCGCCGCCGTCCAGCGCCACGCGGAGGGGCAGGGGTTCTCGGTCGTCCGCGAGTTCGTCGGTCACGGTATCGGTCGCCGCCTGCACGAGCCGCCGCACGTCCCGAACGTCGGGGTGCCCGGAGCGGGGCAGCGGTTGCTCCCGGGGATGGTGCTCGCGATCGAGCCGATGGTGAATGCGGGCGACCCGGAGGTCGAGCAGCTCGACGACGGGTGGACCGCCGTCACCGCCGACGGCAGCTGGTCCGGCCCATTTCGAGCACACCGTCGCCATCACGGAAAACGGCCCTGTAATCCTCGGCTTGCAGCCCCGGGTCGCGAAGGACGCGGCGTGAGGGGCTCGCCTGCCGGTCCGCCGAGGCGGGGCGTAAGCGTTCCCGCTTGCAGCAGAAAAACCAGCATGTTATAGGGCCCGCTTCGCAAGCCGCTCGGTAGGGGGCGGCCCTCGGGGAAAGCCCGCAGATTCGGGCGGCTAACACGGGGATCGCAGCACGCGTTCCCGCCGCCATCCCGCCGGCAGCTCAGGCGGGGATTTTCGTCTCAAAGCAGCAGCAACGGAGGCGCCATGAAGGTCCGCGCGTCGGTCAAGAAGATTTGCGACAAGTGCAAGGTCATCAAGCGCAAGGGCACCGTGCGGATCATCTGCCCGGCCAACCCCCGCCACAAGCAGCGCCAGGGCTAGCGCCCTTCGCGTCCGGAGAGAAGAATGGCTCGCATCGCAGGCGTCGACCTTCCCCGTGAAAAGCGGATCGAGGTCGCCCTCCAGTACATCTACGGCATCGGCAAGACGACCGCGCAGGCCGTCTGTCACCGGGCGAACGTCAAGGTCGAGACGCGCACGAAGGACCTGACGGACGACGAGGTCCGCCGCATCCGCGAGACGATCGAGCAGGCCTGCAAGGTCGAAGGCGACCTCCGCCGCGAGATCTCGATGAACATCAAGCGGCTGATGGACCTCGGCTGTTACCGCGGCCTGCGTCACCGCAAGGGGCTGCCGGCCCGCGGCCAGCGCACGCACACGAACGCCCGCACGCGGAAGGGCCCGAAGAAGGGGCTCGTTCGCAAGCCGGCCGCCGCGGCGCCGTCGCCGAAGGCCTAACCTCACACGCAGACGAACACCGGAGACGCACGAGTGGCCGACGAGAAGCAGACGAAGGAGCCGGCGAAGGAGCCGGCGAAGCCGAAGGTCGAGGAGGCGTCCGCTCCCGCGGTGCCGAACCTCGGCGGCATCGAGCCCGTCACCGCCTCACCCGTCACCCCGAAGAAGGGGAAGAAGCGGGTGAAGAAGAACGTGGCGGCGGGCATCGTTCACATCGCCTCCACCTTCAACAACACGATGATCACGATCACCGATGTCGCGGGGAACGTGATCTCGTGGTCGAGCGCGGGCGCCCGCGGCTTCAAGGGCTCGCGCAAGTCCACGCCGTTCGCCGCGCAGGTCGCGGCGGGCGACGCGGCGGCGAAGGCGATGGAGCACGGCCTCAAGTCGGTGAGCGTGGTGGTGAAGGGTCCGGGTGCAGGCCGCGAGTCGGCGCTGCGCGCGCTCTACGCCGCCGGCCTCAAGATCTCGCTGATCCGCGACGTCACGCCGATCCCGCACAACGGTTGCCGGCCTCCGAAGCGTCGCCGGGTCTGATCACCTCCAGGAGAAGCGACCAGTGGCTCGTTACAACGAAAGCGTCTGCCGGCTCTGCCGCCGCGAGAACCTCAAGATGTACCTCAAGGGGGATCGCTGCTACACGGACAAGTGCGCCATCGAGCGCCGCCCGTATCCCCCGGGCCAGCACGGCCAGGGCCGTACCAAGTTCTCCGAGTACGGCGTGCAGCTCCGCGAGAAGCAGAAGGTGAAGCGGATGTACGGCCTGCTCGAGGCTGGGTTCCGCCACGCGTACCACAACGCGGCGGCTGCCAAGGGCAAGACGGGTGAGAACCTCCTCCAGACGCTCGAGCTCCGGCTCGACAACGTCGTGTTCCGGCTCGGCTTCGCCGACACCCGGAACGAGGCGAGGCAGCTCGTCCGCCACGGCCACTTCAAGGTGAACGGCCGCAAGGTCGACATCTCGAGCTACGTCTGCCGGGCCGGGGACGTGGTCGAGATCAAGGAGCGCTCGAAGAAGGTCGTCCGGATCAACGAGGCGCTCGAGGCGGTGGACCGCCGCGGCGTCCCGGCCTGGCTCGACCTCGACAAGGGCGGCTTCAAGGGCACCGTGAAGACCTCGCCTGCGCGCGAGGACATCACGATGCCGATCCAGGAGCAGCTCATCGTCGAGCTCTACTCGAAGTAGAGCAGGCAACGGCGCACGGGCGGGCGACTGGGTCGCCCGCCCGGTGGTGTACGCGGGTCCGGCGGCGGAAGTTGCCGGCCCGCTTTCATTCGAGGTCGCGCGTCTCACGGTTTCCCGCGCCGAACGGCTGGTCGGCCGCGGGGAGGGGACGGCGGCCGCTCGGGAGACAGCCATGGTTGATCCGATCGTCACGAAGAACTGGCGCGACCTCATCAAGCCCCGCGGGCTGACGGTCGACCAGGAGTCCCTCTCCAACACCTACGGCAAGTTCGTCGCGGAGCCGCTCGAGCGCGGGTTCGGCATCACGCTCGGCAACTCGCTCCGGCGCGTGCTCCTCTCGTCGCTGCAGGGCGCGGCCATCACCTCGGTGAAGGCCGAGGGCGTCGAGCACGAGTTCATGACGATCCCGGAGGTCGCCGAGGACGTCACCGACATCATCCTCAACCTGAAGGAAGTCCTCCTCCAGATCCACACGAACGACGTCAAGACGATCCGCATCGAGGCGGACGGCCCCCGCGAGATCAAGGCGGGCGACATCATCGCCGACCCCCAGGTCGAGATCCTGAACCCGGGGCACCACGTCCTCACGATCAGCGAGGGTGGCAAGGTCCGGATGGAGATGACGGCGCGCCGCGGCCGCGGCTACGTCCCGGCCGAGAAGAACAAGGTGCCCGGGCAGCCCATCGGCACGATCCCGATCGACGCGCTCTTCAGCCCGATCCGGAAGGTGAACTACCAGGTCACGAACGCCCGCGTCGGGCAGCAGACCGACTACGACAAGCTCACGCTCGAGCTCTGGACCGACGGCTCGGTCGCGCCGAACGACGCGATCGCGTACGCCGCCAAGATCGTGAAGGAGCAGCTCTCGATCTTCATCAACTTCGACGAGGCCGAGGAGCCCGCCGAGGAGGTGAAGCCGGTCGAGGAGCAGAAGCTGAACGAGAACCTGTTCCGGTCGGTGGACGAGCTCGAGCTCTCGGTCCGCAGCGCCAACTGCCTGCAGAACGCGAACATCAAGACGATCGGCGACCTCGTGCAGAAGACCGAGGCCGAGATGCTGAAGACGAAGAACTTCGGCCGGAAGTCGCTCAAGGAGATCAAGGAGATCCTGGCGGAGATGGGTCTCTCGCTCGGGATGAAGCTCGAGAACTGGCCGCCCAAGACTGCGCCGCAGGGCGCGCCCAAGGTCTGAGGACCGCGGAGAAGGAGAGTACGAGATGAAGCACCGCGTCGTCGGCCGCCGGCTCGATCGCACCACCGAGCACCGCACGGCCATGTTCCGGAACATGGTGACCTCGCTCATCCAGCACGAGCGGATCACGACCACCACCCCCAAGGCGAAGGAGCTGAAGCGCATCGCCGACAAGATCATCACCCTCGCCAAGCGGGCCACGCCGCACGCGCGCCGCATCGCGAACCGCGACGTGCGCGACGTGGCGGCGCTGAACAAGCTGTTCGGCCCGCTCGCCGAGCGCTTCAAGACGCGCCCGGGCGGCTACACCCGCCTCGTCCGCGTCGGCCGCCGGGCCGGCGACAACGCCGAGCTCGCCATCATCGAGCTGCTCGACCGCACCGCCGCGCCCGCAGCGGGCGAGGACAAGGGCGAGGCGAAGGCCGAGAAGAAGCCGAAGGCCGCCAAGGCCCCGAAGGCTCCCAAGGCCGAGAAGGCGCCCAAGGCCGAGAAGGCCCAAGGCCGAGAAGCCGAAGGCCGAGAAGCCCGAGAAGACGGCGAAGAAGTAGCGGTTCGCCCGAACGGCGTGAACGAGGGGCCGCGCGGCGACGCGCGGCCTCTTGTATTTCGGAGGGACACCGCCGTTCCCCCCGTTCGTCCTGAGCCTGTCGAAGGACGATCGCGCGTCTCGCGATAGCCGCTCGCTACGGGCAGCCTGCTCCGGCTGCTCCAGGGCTCACTCTCGTTCTCGCTTCTCGGCGCTCGCTTTTCTCCCATGCGCTGATAAGAATGGCGCCGCCGATGCCGCCGCTCTACCAGGACCCGCTCTCGGCCGTACCCGGCGCCGAGTGGCACTGGCTCGACCTCGCCCGCGCGCTCGCGGAGGTCTCGTGCGAGGCGTGGGCGCTCGCGCTCGTCGCCCTCGCCGTCTACTCGTTCCTGGAAGACGACGTGAAGGGCGTCCTGAAGGCCTTCCTGCCCCTCGCGCTCGCGCTCGCGGCCGCCGCGGTGGTGGCGCTCGGCGCCCGGGCCCTGGGCGGCGCGCCGCGACCGCTGGAGGGGGCAGGGCACGCGCTGGGGCCGCTCCTGCGCCGCGCGTTCCCGACCAGCCAGGGAGCCGCGGTGGTCGTCTTCGCGGTCTACACCGCCCTCGCATACGGTAGGCGGGCGCTCCCCGCAGTCGTCGTGGCCGTGCTCGTCGGGATCGCCCGGGCGCTCGGTGCGCCTCACTGGGCGGCGGACCTCGCCGGGGGGGCCGTCGCGGGCGGGGTCCTCGCGCTGGCGGCGTATCTATTGACGCTCCGGCTCCTGCCGCGGGGGCACCTCGCGCGGCTGCGCGAGCAGCGCAGGCACGGTGACCCTGCGCCAGCGGGGCGCGGTTCTGCTTGACTCGCGTGCTAAGGTAGCGTAAAGAATCCCACTTTTCGTGGGCTGCCCGTCGCGCGCGCGTCGGAAAAGCGCCCGCGATCCAGGTCTTTAGGAGGCATCAGATGGCGGTCGTTCTTCGGCTCTCGCGCGCCGGTACGCACAAGGCGCCTTTTTATCATGTGGTTGCGACCGACTCGCGCAAGCCGCGGGACGGCCGGTACATCGAGGACGTCGGGGTGTACGACCCGACCCGGACGCCCGAGAAGATCGAGCTCAAGACCGAGCGGATCGAGCACTGGATCAAGGCCGGCGCGAAGCCGAGCCAGACGGTGGCGATGATCCTGAAGCGGGTGAAGGACCAGAAGCCCGCTGAAAAGAAGGCGTAGCGCGCGATGCGCGACCTCGTCCTCTGGCTCGCCCAGGAGCTCGTCGAGAAGCGGGACGCCGTCCGCGTCGACACCATCGAGCGCGATCGCTCGACCGTGTTCGAGCTGACGGTGGACCCCGACGACCTCGGGCGCGTCATCGGACGTGGCGGGCGGACCGCGAAGGCATTCCGCACCGTCCTCGACGCGGCGGCGCGGCGCGAGGGGCGGCGCGCGGTGCTCGACATCCTGGACTGACGGGGAGCTCGTGGCCCTCGTCAGGATCGGGAAGGTGGTCCGCGCGATCGGGCTGAAGGGATACCTCGGGGTCGGAGGATCGGAAGGGGCGCTCGGCGAGGTCGTCGCCATCGTGCTCCGGCGCGGCGACGGGCCGGACGAGCTGCGACGGATCGAGGAGGCGCGGCCCCAGGGGCGCGTCTGGGCGGTGAAGGTGGAGGGCGTCTCCGACCGCGCGGCGGCGGAACGGCTCGTCGGGGCGGAGGTGCTGGTGCCGCGCGAGGAGCTGAAGGACGCGGGCGAGGGTAGCCACCTCTGGATGGACCTCGAAGGGCTGGAGGTCGTGACGGTGGCGGGCGAGGCGGTGGGACGGGTGACCGGGCTGTACGAGACGGGCGGTGTGGACGTGCTCGTGGTCACCGGCGCGAGGGGCGAGAAGATGATCCCGCTCGCGCCGTACGTCGAGGTGGACCGGGCGGCGCGCCGGATCGTGGTGGACCCGCCGGAAGGGCTCCTGGACTAGAGCGTCCTTCGACAGGCTCAGGACGAAGCGGAGTAGAGGGTAGAGGAAGGAGGCCGCGGAGAACGAGGAAGGGCGAGGCGAACGTGGAGAAGCTGGAGGTCGAGATCCTGACGCTGTTCCCGCGGATGTGCGAGGGGTACCTCGCGGAGTCCATCCTGGGGAAGGCGCGGGCGAGCGGCCTCCTCGCGGCGCGGGTGACCGACGTCCGCGACCACGCTCCCGGGAAGCACCACGTCACCGACGACGCCCCCTACGGCGGCGGCGCCGGAATGGTGATGAAGCCCGAGCCGCTCGTGGACGCCATCGAGGCGGCGCGGGCGCGGCTCCCGGGAGCGACGGTGGTGCTGACGAGTCCGCGGGGCGTGCGGCTCGACCAGGCGCTGGCGCGCCGCTTCGCCGAGCAGGGCCAGCTGATCCTCGTGTGCGGCCGGTACGAAGGGGTGGACGAGCGGGTGATGACGGCGGTGGACATGGAGGTCTCGATCGGAGACTTCGTCCTGACGGGCGGCGAGCTCGCGGCGCTCTGCGTCGCCGACGCGGCGGCGCGGCTCGTCCCGGGTGTCCTGGGGAACGAGGCGTCCGCCGGCGCCGAGAGCTTTGCGGGCGAGGACGGGCTCCTCGAGCACCCGCACTACACGAGGCCCCCGGAGTTCCGGGGGATGAAGGTTCCGGAGGTCCTCCTGTCGGGGGACCACCGGCGCATCGAGCGGTGGCGGCGGCGCGAGTCGCTGCGCGCCACCCGCGAACGGAGGCCGGACCTCTACGCGAGGCTCCAGCTCTCCGG
This sequence comes from uncultured delta proteobacterium, assembly GCA_963736795.1. GTDB lineage: Bacteria > Myxococcota > Myxococcia > Myxococcales > Anaeromyxobacteraceae > Anaeromyxobacter. The sequence goes on from CAVTRF010000020.1 coordinate 131,116, forward strand.
AGACGACCTCCGGCTCATCGACGCCGGAGACGACGAGCTGTAAAGGAGAAACGAGTCATGCTGCGCAAGGCGATTGCCGACATCCAGGCGAAGTACGTTCGCAAGGACATCCCCGAGATGCGTTCGGGCGACACGGTCCGCGTCCACACGAAGATCAAGGAAGGCGACAAGGAGCGCATCCAGGTCTACGAGGGCGTGGTCATCGCCTATCGCAAGGGGACCCCGGGCAGCTCCATGTTCACGGTGCGGAAGGTGAGCTACGGCGTGGGCGTCGAGCGCATGTTCCCCGTGCACAGCCCGCGCATCGACAAGATCGAGGTGATGGGCCACGGCGAGGTCCGCCGCTCGCGCCTCTACTACCTGCGCGGACTGCAGGGGAAGGCCGCCCGCCTCCACCAGGAGTACCACGAGGAGGGGGGCCGCGAGGCCGCGGCGCCTGCCGCTCCCCCGACGCCTGCCGCGCCGCCCCCGGCGCCCGCGCAGTAGTCGTGTGACGCACATCGGTGAGCGCGCGGCGGCCGTCGCCGCGCGCTCACCGTGCTTCCCCGCGCGCCGGTGCCGGCTGTAACATCGGTCCCGACGTGATCCTCCTAGAGTTCGCAGCGCAGGGAATCCGCGGCATCGCGCCCGCCGGTGGCCGTGCCACGCTCCGGCCCGGCTACAACGTCGTGGCGGGCGACGGCGCGACGCTGCGCCGCCTGCTCGAGGCGCTCTTCTACCCGGACCCGAAGGACGCCGACGCGCTCCCGCGCGCGACCGGCGGCCCGGCGAACGCGCCCGTCCGCGCCGGGCTCACGCTCGTCGGGAACGACCGGATCACCTACCGGCTCGTCCGCGACTTCACCGCAGGCGCCCAGCTCCACCGCTTCGACCCGGAGAAGCGCTCGTTCGCGCTCGTCTCGCAGGACCTCGCCGAGATCGCGAAGGTCATGCAGAAGACGATCGGCGTGCCGCCGCCGGGCCGCCTCGGGGCGCTCCTCTCGCTCGCCGCGGCCGATCTCCCCTCGAAGCAGGGGGGGGCCGCCGCGCTCCCTTCCGTCGCCGCGCAGCGCGCCGCGCTCACGCCCGAGCAGACGCGCAAGAAGATCGAGGCGCTCAAGGTCGAGCTCGAGAAGGCGAAGGTCGCGGAGAAGCTCCAGTACCAGCTCGACGGGCTGCAGTCGAAGCTGTTCAAGCTCGAGGAGGCGCTGAAGGGCGGCGCGAAGATCCGCGAGGGGCTCGAGAAGGCGGAGTCCGCGCGGGCGGAAGTCGAGCCGGCGGCGAGGCTCGCGGCGAAGCTCGGCGACGCCGAGGCGAAGCTCGCGGCCTACGACAGGTCCAGCGGCAAGCGCGACGACGCGCAGGCGAAGGTCGCCGCCGAGCGAGAGGCGCTCGCGGCGGCGGATGCGGCCGGCGCGCCGACGCCGTTCTGGCAGGACCCTCTCTTCTGGGCGGGCGCGGGCGGCGGGCTCGGCGTGGCGGCCATCGCGCTCCTCGGCGCGTCGCCCCAATCGGACCTCCGCTACGTCGCGCTGCTCGACCTACCCGCCTTCGGCTGGGCCGGCTGGGTCGCGCTCCGCTGGGTCTCGGCGCTCGAGAGCTGGGAGCGGGTCGCGCGCCGCCGGCGGGTGGTGGACGACTGGGAGAAGAAGGTCGAGGCGCAGTACGAGAGGGACGCCGGCGAGATCCACGACGCGGTGAAGGCGCTCGGCGTCTCGAAGCCGGCGGACCTCAAGGAGGCCCTCGGCCGCGCCACCGACGCCGACGCGGTCGTGGCCGAGTGGCGCAGCCGTCTCGACGAGTGGGAGGCCGCGCCCGAGTCGCGAGGCGCGCTCGCCGAGAAGGCAAAGGTCGAGGAGGCGCTCCGGGTGGTCGAGTCGCGGCTCTCCGGCGAGGCGGGCGGGTTCGTGCGCGACGTGCGCTCGGTCGAGTCGGAGATCCAGCGGCTCGAGGCCGACGCGGCGGCGCCCGCGCGCGCGCCGGCTCCTGCCGCCGCCGCGGTCCCCTCGCGCCCCGCGGGAGAGCCGCTCAGGACGCTGCTCGATCGGGCGGCCGCCGAGATCGGCGGGAGCCCGACCGCCGCGGCCCGCGCCGTGACGCAGAAGGCCTCGCAGACGCTCTCCGGGCTCTCGTTCCAGCGGCTCGCGGCGATCGAGGTGGACGACCGCGGCAACGTGCAGGTCCAGACGGGCGGCCGCCCCGTCCCGGCGCTGACGCTCTCGCCGGCGGATCGCGACCTGGTCTTCATCGCGCTCAAGCTCGCGTTCGTGGAGCAGGCCCTCTCGTCCGGGAAGGTGGTCGCGATCGCGGAGGACGCGTTCGGCGGCCTCTCCGAGGGGGCGCGGCGGTTCGCGGCCCGGCTCCTCAAGCAGATCGCGAAGCCCGCGCAGCTCCTCCACGCGACGACCGATCCGTCGTTCCGCGAGGCGGCGGACAACGCTGCGTGACGGTGGCCGGCGGACCTCCTACCCCCAGGCCCGTCTCTCCACGCAGCCGTGGAGGGAGTGGCAGCCGACGGCGGCCGCCGTGCGCGCGGCCGCGAGGCGGAGGGGCTCGCGGCGGCGTTCCTCGAGGAGCGCGGGTACCGGGTCCTCGACCGCAACCACGGCCTGAAGGTCGGCGAGGTGGATCTCGTCTGCGAGGCGAGCGGCGTGCTCTGCTTCGTGGAGGTCCGCAGCCGGACCGGGGACGCGCACGGCGGGCCGGAGGAGACGGTGGACCGGCGCAAGGCGCGGCGGGTCATCCTCGCCGCGACCGACTGGATCGCGCGAAACGGCGCGGGCGGCAAGGACCTGCGCTTCGACGTCGTCGCGGTCACGTTCGGCGACGCGGCGCCGAGGATCGTCCACTTCCCCGCCGCGTTCGACGCGGACGGCAACCCGGGGGTCTTCTAGCCGTGCGGCGAGAAGAGCTGCAACTGGTCGTGGACCTGGTCTTGGACTTGGACTCGAGCGCGGCTCTGGTCGAGGTCGAAGTTCAGGTCGAGGTCGAGGTCGAGGTCCACGTCAACGTCCACGTCCACGTCCACGTCCACGTGATGGGGGCTCGCGATGAGCGACACGCCCGCCAAGACCGGAACCCTCTACGTCGTCGCGACCCCCATCGGCCACCTCGGCGACCTCTCACCGCGGGCGGCGGAGGTGCTCCGGACGGTGCGCGCCGTCGCTGCGGAGGACACCCGCCGCACGCTGAAGCTCTTCGCCCACCTCGGCGTCGCCGCGCCGCCGCTCCTCTCGCTGCCGGCGTTCGACGAGCGCGGCCGGCTCGGGCCGGTGCTCGACCGCCTCCGGGCGGGAGAGGACGTCGCCCTGTGCACCGACGCCGGCACGCCCGGCGTGTCCGACCCCGGCGCCGCGCTCGTCGCGGCCGCCTGGGACGCCGGGGCGCGGGTCGTCCCGATCCCGGGGCCGAGCGCCGCCCTCGCGGCGCTCGCCGCGTCGGGGTTCCCGGCGGACCGGTTCCTGTTCGCGGGGTTCCTGCCGCGCAAGGGCGGGGCGCGCGCCGAGGCGCTCCGCGCCCTCGCCGCGGTCGGGACGACCGTCGTCCTGTACGAGGCCGGGAACCGGACGCGCGCGACCCTCGGGGACCTGAAGGAGGCGCTCGGCGACCGCACCGCGCTCGTCGCCCGCGAGCTGACGAAGCGGTTCGAGGAGCTCGCGCGCGGGACACTCTCCGCGCTCGCCGAGCGGTTCTCGGGCGAGGTGCTCGGCGAGGTGACAATCGCCGTCTCCGGGGAGGGCGCGCAGCCGGTCGTCGCGGCGCCGGAGGAGCCGCTCGAGGCGGAGCTGAGGCGCCGGCTCGCGGCGGGCGAGCCGCCGTCGGCGCTCGCGCGCGAGGTGGCCCGCGCACGCGGGCTGAAGCGCGCCGACGTCTACGCCGAGCTGGAGCGGCTGAAGAAGGGGCCCGGCTAGAACCGCTAGAACTGCAGCACGCCCGCGAAGGAGAGCTCGAAGACGCTCACCTCGGAGATCCGGAACCGGCGGCCCGGCGCGTCGTAGCGCCAGTCGAAGTTCGGGTTCATCGCGGCGGGATCGGTGGTGAGGCCGTTCGGGAGCGAGCGTCAGGCGTCGAGCCGTTCTTCCCGAGGGACTCGCCGGTGAGGTAGTGCGAGGTCCGGGTCGCGAGCGACGCCGTCGTCTGGAGCGAGACGAACTTCGACGCGCGCAGGTACAGGCCGACGAGCGCGCCCATCTCGAGGTAGCCCTCGGTCTGGTGGATCTTGCCCGTCGAGTCGGTGAGCTCGTTGAAGAAGCGGTGGGCGGACGTGTAGTCGGCCCGGACCCTGAAGTCGAGGGCGACCCGCTGCGACTCCACCGGATCCTCGTACGGCACGACCTCGGTGCCGAAGGTGAGGCCGACCACCCACGGGAGCTTCGCGCCCGCCTCGGCGCCCCACGAGGCGCAGTTCGGGACGGCGAGGTCGTTCATCTGCTGCACCGGCATCGTGGGCGAGACGGTGGACAGCTCCTTCGCCACCTTGCAGTTCGAGTAGGTCGTCGAGGACTTGAACGCGGTCGTGACGTGGGCCTTCACGTACGGATCGACGTAGCCCATCCGCCGGGACATCGTCGTGTAGAGATCCCACTTCCAGATCCGCTCGCCGAACGGGCCGGGCTTCGCCGGGACGTCGAAGTCCGACGACCAGTTCGTGCCGCGGCCCTTCGCGGGCTCGTAGGCGGTCGCGGTCGGGAAGGTGATGTCGAGGCCGACGAGCCAGAACGGCTTCGTGTCGTCCTTCCGGTCGTTGAAGATGCCCCAGGCGAGGCCCGCCTTGAAGTCGCCGGCGCGGCCGCCGTGGTAGTCGGTCGTGGACGGCGCGACCGGGAAGAGCGGGCACTGGATCCCGGCGTCGGGTAGAGTCCTGGTCCGCACACGGCCGCCCGTTCGCATCGATTCCGTTGTTCTCGATCGAGGAGTAGGGCGGGACGCCGCCGGTGGGCTTGTCGTAGACGAGCCCGTAGCGGAGGGTCCGGTCGTCGCCGAGCACGTACGGCACCTCGAAGTGGAACTCGAGGTCGTTCCAGAGGCCGATCGCGACGCGCGGGACGATCGCGTTCCGGGTGCGGGTGAAGCGCAGGTCGTCGCCCTCGACGATGGTGCCGCCGGGAAGCCCGCCGGCCGCCTTCTCCCGCGTGATGCTCGCGCGCTCGTTGAACCGCTCCCAGCGGAACGAGATGTCGATGTCGAACGGGTTCCCGGGCTCGCCGCTCGTCGCGACGCGCGTGATGTCGGCGGCGGAGGCGGGGCCGGCGAGCGCGGCGAGCGAGAACGCGATGAGGGCGCCGAGGGGCCGCCGCATGTACTCCTCCCGAGGCTGCAAGCGCGCGAAACACGCGGGAAATACGACTCGCCGACGCTAACAGCGGCCCCCCGGCGGGTCAAGCGAGCGGCCGGCTGGCGGCGACGGGGAAACAGCTCCGCGGTCCTCGGCGGAGCGCTCGCGAGACCCCGCGCTACTCGTCGCCGTCGATCGTTCCGCGCAGCCCGAGCTCCTTCATCTTCACCTGGAGCGACTTGCGGCTGATCTGCAGGCGCTTCGCGGAGCGGGTGACGTTTCCGCCGGTCTCCTCGAGGGCGCGGGTGATGAGCTCCTTCTCGAGCTCCGCCTGCGCCTGCCGGACGATCTCCTTCATCGACGCGCCGGAGGGCGCGGCGATCGCGCCGAGCGGGCCCATCGCCTGGATCGGCACCGGCGGCTGCGCGCCCTTCTCGCGGAGCGAGTCGGGCAGCGCCGAGGCGAGGATGAGCGGGCCGTCGGCGAAGAGCACCGACCGCTCCATGAGGTTCTCGAGCTCGCGGATGTTCCCGGGCCAGGCGTAGCCGAGCAGGAGCTGCAGCGCCTCGTCCTCGATCCCCTCGACCCGCTTGCCGAGCCGCTCGTCGTACTTGTGGATGAAGTGGCGGACGAGGAGCGGGATGTCCTCTCGCCGATCGCGGAGCGGCGGGAGCTCGATCGGCACGACGGCGAGGCGGTAGTAGAGGTCCTCGCGGAACTTCCCGTCGCTGATGAGCTGGGTGAGGTCGCGGTTCGTCGCCGCGATGAGCCGGACGTCGACGCGCAGGGTCTTGATGCCGCCCACCCGCTCGAACTCCGACTCCTGGAGCGCCCGCAGGAGCTTCACCTGCATCTCGACCGGCACCTCGCCGATCTCGTCGAGGAAGAGCGTCCCGCCGTCGGCGAGCTCGAACCGCCCGGGCTTCGAGCCGACCGCGCCGGTGAAGGCGCCCCGCTCGTACCCGAACAGCTCGCTCTCGACGAGGTCCTTCGGGATGGCCGCGCAGTTCACCTTGATGAGCGGCTTGTCGCGCCGCGTCGAGCCCCGGTGGAGGGCCTTCGCGATGAGCTCCTTGCCGGTGCCGCTCTCGCCGGTGATGAGGACCGTCGAGGGGGAGTCCGCCACCTTCCCGACGATGTCGTAGATGGCCTTCATCGCCGGCGACTCGCCCACGAGCGGCGGACGTTCCCCGTCCGTGAAGTTCGCGTGGACGTTCTGGCGCTCGAGGTCGTGGGCGCGCGCCGCCTTGGCGATGACCTTCTTCAGATCCTCCTGCTCGAAGGGCTTCGTGATGTAGTCGAACGCCCCCGCCTTGAGCGCCGCGACGGCGCTGTCCACCGAGCCGTGGGCGGTGATGACGATGACGGGGATGTCGGGGAACTCGGCGGCGACCCGCCGCAGCAGCTCCATCCCGCCGAGCTTCGGCATCACGAGGTCCGTCACGACCACGTGCACCGGCGTCTTCTGCAGGACGCCGAGCGCCTGCTCGCCGTCGGCGGCGGTGGTGACCTCGTACCCCTCGCGCTTCAGCATCGCGGCGAGGACGCGCCGGATGTTCACCTCGTCGTCTACGATGAGGACGTGGGCCACGGCGGCTCGTTTAACACGAACGAAGGCGGGTGCGCTGCACGCAATCAAGCCTGTTGCTTCTTCCGCTTGCGGCGCCGCCGGAGCCGCGCCTCGGCCCGCTCGCGCCGGCGCTCGCGCGCGCGCGCCTTCTCGTCGTCGCTCAGCGCCGGCCGCGCGGCCTCCGGCGGCCGCTCCTCGCGCAGGCCCGGCAGCGAGATCAGCATCTCCGCCCCCGCGCCGGGCGGGGAGCGGACGACGATCGACCCGAGGTGCGCCTTCACGATGCGCTGGCAGATGGCGAGGCCGAGCCCGGTCCCCTTCTCCTTCGTCGTGTAGAAGGGGACGAAGATGTTCTCGCGCGCCTCCTCGGGGATCCCGGGGCCGCTGTCGCGGAAGCGGATCTCGACGACGTCGGAGCGCCGCGACCCCTCGCGCCAGAAGGCGAGCTCGTCGCGCGCCACCCGGGTGGAGACGTGGAGCCGCCCGCCGCCGGGCATCGCCTGGAACGCGTTCAGCGCGAGGTTGAGGAACACTTGCTTCAGCTGCTCGGCGTCGGCCTGGACGCGCGGCAGCCACTCGGCGAGCTCGAGCTCCACCGCCACGTCCTGGGGCGCCTGCGCCTGGAGGAGCTTGAACGTCTTCTCCACCACCTCGTTCACGCTCGTCGGCGCGAGCGACGACTTGATCGGCCGCGAGTAGTCGAGGAACTGGGTGACGACGCCGTTCAGCCGGTTGACCTCCTCGATCATGATCTCGAGGAACTCGCGGTCGTCCGGGGGGAGCTTCTGCGGGTCGAGGTACTGGACGGCCGCCTTGATGGCGGCGAGCGGGTTGCGGATCTCGTGCGCGAGGCCGGCGGACATCTCGCCGAGCGCGGCGAGCCGGTCCTTCTCCTTCATCTGCTGGTAGAGCTTGGAGTTCTCGACGACGAGGGCGCAGCGATCGCCGACCTCGAGCAGGCCCGCGATCTCGTCGGAGGCGAACGCCTCGGTGACCCGCTCGTCCCAGCAGGCGAGGAAGCCGACCACGCGGTCCCCGGCGAGGAGGGGCATCGCGATCCCGGCCTTCATCGCCGCCATCACCCCGCGCGCGTCGGAGAGCCGCTTCAGCTCCTCGGCGATCGCCGCGGGGGCGCCGCGGCCGCTGCGGCTCTCGTGCCCCGCGGGCCCCGGCGGGAGGAGCGCGCGCAGCTCCGCCACGCGCCGGTCGATGTTCTCGAGGAGGATCGCCTTCTGGCCCGACGACGAGGTGGCGAGGAGGGCGCGCGCGGTGGCGGGCTCGAGGAACGAGGCGGGGGGCGGTCCGCGGAAGTCGAGGAGGCGGTACCCGGGGCGGTCGTCGGCGAGGAGCCAGAGCGAGCAGTGCGTCACGCGCCGGGTCTCGACGAGCCCGTCGAGCACCACCGCCGCGAGCCCGGCCGGGTCGATCACGTTGCCGGTCCGGTCGCGCAGCTTCTCGAGCCCCTGCACGAGCTCGTAGCGCTCGTGGAAGAGCGTCACGACCACCCACTCCTCGACCTTCTCCCGGAGCGGGTCGAACAGCGACAGGATGACGAACGAGGCGACCACGGTGTTGAAGTAGAAGAGCTCGCGCCGGTCGCCCACCCACGACACGAGCCCGCCGTAGATCATGACGAGCACGAGGCCGAGCGCGGTGACGACGACGATCTTCCCGAGGAACTCGTGCAGGTCGAGCAGCCGGTGGCGCTGCAGCGTCTGCGACAGGAAGAACATGAAGACGGTGAGCGCGATCGAGCCCGTCCCCTCGAGCGGGTGGGACAGCCCGAAGCGGGGCAGCATGTCGAGGGTCGAGAGCAGGACCGCGACGAGCGCGCCGATGAAGAGGTAGAGCAGGCGCGCCCGCTCGACCTTGGTCTGGGAGCCGACCATCTTGCCCCAGAGCACGGAGAGGACCGTCGCGAGCCCGCCGACGACGTACGCCGCCACGACGAGCTTCGCCGCCTTGACGTGGACGAGCGGGGTCGCGGCGACGACGATGCCGGTGAGCGAGCCCGCGAGCATCGCGTTCCTCGCCCGCCGGGCGGGCCGCCGCGCGACACCCAGGAACTCGAGGAAGAAGGCGAGCCCCGCGGCCGGGACGAGCGCGCCGGACGCGACGGCGAGGCGGTCCCACCAGATGCTCCCGAAGGCCTGCGGCCAGCGGAGCAGGAACAGCGACAACGAGAAGAGGAACAGGTCCGCCGAGAAGAGCGCGAACAGGGTGAAGACCCGGGAGCGGTTGTCGCGGAGGAGCGCGGCGACGGCGAGCGCGAGCGTCACGATCGCGGCGAGCAGGGCTGCCTGGGTCCGGATGTCCACGCCCCCGGGATCCTAGACCGTTTTCGACGGTGGCCGCTCGGTGTGCGGGGCGGGGAATCGCCCGCTCCGCCCGGGGGTTCCCTGCCGGGAGCCGGATCGGCCGGTTTGCCGCCGCCCGGACGGCGCCTTGACCTCTCCCCCTGCCGCCGCCACTGTTCAACGCTCGATGCTTCCACTCCTGGCCGTCCTCCTCGCGGCCGCTCCACTGACCGCCACCGACCTCGCCCCGCTGCTCGCCGAAGGCGCGGCCGCGGAGGGGAGGGCCGCGTTCGAGGCGGGCCGCTACGCGGAGGCGGCGCAGCGGCTCGCGAAGAGCCCGCACCCGGGCGCGGCGTTCCTTCGGGCGCTGGCGCTCCTCCGGGAGGGGCGGCCCGCGGACGCGCTGCAGGCCGCCGACGGGCTCGAGGCGAAGCTCCCCGAGATCGGGGACCGGATCGCCTTCCTGCGGGCCGAGGCGCTCGAGGCCGCGGGGCGGGGCGCGGACGCGCTCGCCGCCTGGGGCGGGGTGCCCGACGGGTCGCTCCTCGGGGCGGAGGCGAGGCTCGCGCGGGCACGGCTCGCGGCGACGCTCGGCGATCCGGACCGCGCGCTCGTCGAGCTCGGGCCGCTCCTCTCGCTCCCGCGCCCCGCCGACGCCTGGCGAGCGGATTTCGGCGCGACCGCGCTGCTCCTCGCGGGCCGGCTCTCGGCCGGGCGGGATCCGGCCGCGGCCCGGCGCGCGCTCGTCGACTGCTGGGCGGGCCACCCGCTCGCGCCCGAGGCCCTCGATTGCCGGACCGCGCTCGCGAAGCTCCCCGAGCCGCACGACGCCGCGCCGGCCGCGGACGACGTCCTCCGCCGGGCCGAGGCGCTGCTCGACGCGAACCGGAACGCCGCGGCCGTCGAGCTGTTGCGGCCCATCCTGAAGGACCTGCCCGCCGCGGGCGCCGCGGAGCCGTTCGCCTGCCGCGCCCACGCCGCGGCCGGCCGGGCCCTGCGCAAGGAGCGGAGCTACGCCGCCGCCATCGAGGAGCTCCGGCCCGTCGCGAGCGCCTGCTCCGACCCCGAGGTGCGGGTCCGGGCGCTGTACCTCCTCGCGAGCGCGGCGTCGATCGCCGGGGACCGGGACGAGTCGGTCCGGCTGTATCGCCGGCTCGCGCGCGACTTCCCGGATCACTCGTTCGCCGACGACGCGCTCTTCTACGCGGCGGACCTGCTCGCCCGCCTCGGGAGGACCGACGAGGCCCGCGAGGCGCTCGCCGGCCTCGTGCGGGACCACGCGTCCGGCGACTTCCGGGACGAGGCCCGCTTCCGGCTCGCCTGGCTCGCGCGCCGCGCGGGAGACGCGGACGCGGCGGCGGCACAGCTCCTCGCGCTCGAGGAGGAGCGGCGGGACGACCCGTACGAGCACGCCCGCGCCGCATACTGGCGCGCCCGGGTCCTCGCGGGGCGCGGCGAGGAGGGGCGGGTGGCGGCGCGCGCGATCTGGGCCGAGCTCGTCTCGCGCTACCCCGCCGACTACTACGGGTTGCTCGCGAGGGCGCGGCTCTCCGGCGCCGCCCGCGCGGCGCCGGCGCTCCCCGCGCCGGTGCTCCTGCCGAAGGCGGTCGCGGAGGCGGACCTCACCTGGGAGCCGGGCGCGCTGCGCGCCGACCCGCGGTTCCGCGCGGGGCTGCTCCTCCTCAGGCTCGGGCTCCCGCGCGAGGCGGCGGACGAGCTCGGAGCGATCGATCCGAAGCGGCTGCGCGACGCCGCGGCGGAGTCGCCGGACGCCGTCCTGCTCGTCGCGGACCTCCTCGATCGCGCCGGGGATCACCGCGCCGCTCACGGTCTGCTCCGGACGCGCGCCCGGGCCGCCTTCCGCACGCCGCCGGATGGCGAGAACATCCGCGCGTGGCGCATCGCGTACCCGCCGGCGTACCGAGACGACGTGAAGCGCTGGGCGCCGCCGGCCGGGGTGCCGATCGATCTCGTCCAGGCGCTCATGCGCGAGGAGAGCGCGCTCGATCCGCGCGCGCTCTCGCCCGCCGGCGCGATCGGCCTGACGCAGCTCATGCTCCCCACCGCGCAGCAGGTCGCGCGCCAGCTCCGGCTCGCGAAGCCGTCTCGCGCCTCGCTCACCGACGCGTCCCTCAACATCCGGCTCGGGTCCCGTTACCTCGGCGAGCTCGTGCGCCGGTTCGACGGCTCGGTCGCGCTCGCGCTCGCCGCCTACAACGCGGGCGGCGGCGCGGTGAGTCGCTGGCTCGAGCAGCGGCGGGGCCTCGAGCTCGACGAGTTCGTCGAGGAGATCCCGGTCGAGGAGACCCGCGGCTACGTGAAGCGGGTCCTCCGCTCGTACGCCGCCTACCGGCTCCTGTACGGGCAGGCGTCCGAGGGCTCGCCCGCTGGGGTGAAGGTCGCGCGCGAGCAGCCGTAGGGTGAGGGCGGGTGAGCGACGCCGTGGCCCGAGCGTCCTCCCGTCCAGACTGCGCCCGGCCGTCGTGCGGAGCAGGGACCCCCGGTGTTAGGATCCGTTGAACGCGATGCTAGACACCGGCGTCCTCGTACTCAATCGGGTCTACCAGCCGGTCCACATCACGTCGGTCAGGCGAGCGTTTGCGCTGCTGTACCAGGGGGCGGCGCGCGCCATCGACGAGGAGTTCAAGCTCTTCGACTTCGAGAGCTGGGCGGCCCTCGCGGCGGCGCACCACGACGCGATCGGGACGGTGGACCGCCGGATCCGGGTGCCCCGCGTCATCGTGCTCCTCGCCTACGAGCACATGCCCAAGGCGCGCGTCCGGTTCTCGCGCTTCAACATCTACGCGCGCGACGACTCCACCTGCCAGTACTGCGGGCGGAAGTTCCGGCGCGCCGAGCTGAACCTCGACCACGTCATCCCGCGATCTCGCGGCGGCTCGACCAGCTGGGAGAACGTGGTCTGCTCCTGCGTGCCCTGTAACCTCAGGAAGGGCGGCCGGACGCCGGAGGAGGCGAGGATGCGCCTCCTGCGCGCACCGGCGCGGCCACGCTGGACGCCGATGTTCCGCAGCGCCACGCGCCGCGCGTTCTACCGCGAGTGGCGGCCGTTCCTGTCGCTCGCCGACGCCGCGTACTGGAACGCCGAGCTGCTGGATTGAGGAAGGGGCAGCCTTCTCCCGCTGCTCCTTGGCTCGCCACCCCCAGGGCGGCGCGACGCGAGCGGCCGGGCCGCCGGGTGTAGGGAAGCTCGCCGACCGGCCGAGTTTTGGAGCCGCCCGCTCGTTCGGTCTAGGATGCATACCCGTGGGTGACGCGCCAACGCTGAAGCTCGTACGCACCGTCCCGGAGGATCCGGTTCGGCGGTCGCCCGCGCCCGCGCCCGCGCGCCGGCGGGCGCGCCGCGTCATCTCCATCGGGGGCGGCAAGGGCGGGATCGGCAAGAGCCTCATCTCCGCGAACCTCGGCATCGAGCTCGCGCGCCGCGGCAAGCGCGTCGTCCTCGTCGACGCGGATCTCGGCGGCGCGAACCTGCACACGACGCTCGGGATCGACCTGCCGCGCCGGACGCTCTCGGACTTCATCGAGCGCAAGGCGCAGCGGATCGAGGAGGTGGTGACCCCGACCGGGATCGAGAACCTCGGCCTCGTCTCCGGCGCGCTCGACCACCTCGACGCGGCGAACCCCCGGTACGCCCAGAAGATGCGCTTCCTGCGCCACGTGCAGCAGATGGACGTGGACTACGCCATCCTCGACCTCGGCGCGGGCACCCACACGAACACGCTCGACTTCTTCCTCGTCTCCGACCACGGGGTCCTCGTCCTCGTGCCGGAGCCCACCGCCGTCGAGAACGCCTACCGCTTCGTGAAGGCGGCGTTCTGGCGCCGGATGAAGAACGTCGCGCAGGTGTTCGGCTACGACCCGCTCCTCAAGTCGGTGATGGATGGCGGGACGTTCAAGAGCCCGGTGGACCTCGTCGCGACCATCACCGAGCGCGACCCCGACGCCGGGCGGAACCTCGCCCGGCAGCTCGCGCTCTTCCGGCCGCGGCTCGTCGTGAACCAGGCACGCACGCCGCAGGACGCCGACATCGGGCGCGCGGTGGTGTCCGCCTGGCGCAAGTACTTCGGCCTCGAGATGGACTTCCTCGGGACCATCTCGTACGACGACGACATGTGGCGCGCCGTCCGCACGCGTCGCCCGCTGCTCGTCGAGCGGCCCGATGCCCCGAGCGCGCGCGCGTTCGCGGCGATCGCGGACTCGCTCCTCGCGCTCGACATGGCCGCCCGGCCGGAGACGACCCCTTGAAGCGGCTCGCCGATCAGACGCTCTACGAGATCCTCGAGGTCGCGAGCGGCGCGCCGGCGCCGGAGATCGAGTCCGCGTACGAACGCATCCGCGCGCTGTACGCGCCGGGCTCGCTCGCGACCTACAGCCTCATGACGCCCGAGGAGGCCTCCCTGCTCACCAGCCGGATCGAGGACGCAAAGCGGACGCTGCTCGACCCCGACGCCCGCTCCCGGTACGACTCGGGGCTCGCAGCGCTGGAGGCGGGGCAAGTCCGCGCCGCGGCGAACGGCACGAACGGCGCCTTGACGCCTCCGTTCGGCGCCCTGCCTCCGGTGATCCCGGCGATGCAGACCCCCGATCTCGGGAGCGAGCCGTCCCCGTCGCGCGCCCCCGTCTCGCCTGCGGTCGAGCCGGCGGCGGCCGAGCCAGCCGCCGCCCCCCCGGCCGCCGCCCTCCCGGCCGCCGCTCCCGGCCGCCCTCCCGGCCGCCCTCCCGGCCATCGCGGGACCCATTCGCCTCGACCGGGAGATCCTCGTCCCGGTCGCCGCGGCGCCCGTCCAGGCGGATCGCGCGCCAGCGCCCGTCCCCACGGCCATCGCCGCCCCCGCGCCCCCGCCGCCGGAAGAGGTCCCGCTGCCCGACGGGGCGGCGTGGAGCGGCATCGCGCTGCGGCGCGTGCGCGAGGCCCGCGGCGTCACGATCCCGCAGATCGCGGAGCGCACGAAGGTGACCCGGCACCACATCGAGAACATCGAGGCGGAGCGCTTCTCGGCGCTGCCCGCGCCCGTCTACCTCCGCGGGATCCTCCTCGCCCTCGCGCGGGAGCTCCGGCTCGACGGGCAGAAGGTCGCGCGCGCGTACCTCGACCGCGCCGCCGCAGCAGGAAAGCCCAGGTAACCCGGGATCGCGAGGCGGGACGGTTCGTTGACCCCGTCCGTGCCGTCCATTAGCATCGGCCCATGGCGCTCATCGATGCACCCGAGGCTGCGACGCGCCTCGCGCGCGCGATCTGCTCGGACGTCTCCCTCTACAACGAGGAGAAGATCGTCCGCGGGATCGAGCAGGACAACTTCTTCGACGCGCTGAAGGACGAGCTCGAGGAGGGCCGCGAGCTGTATCGCTCCCGCGTCGCCCCCGATCTCTTCTCCCGCACGAACTTCTACGACCGCGCGATCATCGACGTGATCCTGAAGTCCAAGGGGCACGTGAAGTCGAGGATCTGGTAGCCCTGCGCGCCGGCGGGCCCCGCCCGTGAGCGCACCCGAGGTTCGCTCCTTCGTCATCCCGCAGGACCTCGCCGGCGTCAGGCTCGACGTCGCGCTGGTGAGGCTCGCGCCCGATCTCACCCGCTCGCGCGTGCAGCGGCTCGTCGAAGGCGGCCACGTCCGGCTCGCCGGGCGTCCGGCGAAGGCCTCCGCCAGGCTGCGCGGCGGCGAGCCGGTCGAGGTGGAGCTCGAGCCACCGGAGCCGACCCGCGCGCTCGCGCAGGATCTTCCGCTCGCCGTGCTGTTCGAGGACGCGCAGCTCGTCGTGCTCGACAAGGCCGCCGGCATGGTGGTCCACCCGGCCCGGGGGAGCCCGCACTCGACCGTCGTGAACGCGCTCCTGCATCACCTCGGACGCCCACACCCCGTCTCAGCCGACCTGCCGCGGATCGGCCTCGTCCATCGGCTCGACAAGGACACCTCGGGCTGCCTCGTCGTCGCCCGCACCGACGTGGCGCTCGCCCATCTCCAGGCGCAGTGGAAGGGGCGGACGGTCGAGAAGGTGTACCTCGCGCTCTGCCACGGCGCGCTCGCGGAGACGGGCCGCCTCGACACGCCCTACGGGCGGCACCCGCGCGACCGGACGCGGTTCACCGGGCGGCTCAGGTCGGCGACGCGCCGCGCGCTGACGGAGTGGCGCGTCGTCGAGCGGTTCGGGGAGGACGCGACGCTCGTCGAGGTGACCCTCCACACCGGCCGGACGCACCAGATCCGGGTCCACCTCGCCGAGGCCGGCCACCCGCTGCTCGGGGACGCGACGTACGGCGGCACGCGGCGCGAGGCGCGAGCGCCGGACGGGCTCGCCGCGCGCGCCGCAGCCGCGATCGGGCGCCAGGCGCTGCACGCTTTCCGGCTCGCCTTCGACCACCCGCGCACGGGGCGGCGGCTCGTGCTCGAGGCGCCGCTCCCGCCGGAGTTCCGGCGGGCGCTCGACGTGCTGAGGGGGCGGTAGGGGCGCCTATCAGTCCCCGAACGAGATGCCGAGGTCGCGGCAGGTCAGGATGGTGTCCGAGTCGAGCGGCACCGTCTTCGTCTTCGAGACGACGTCCGGGATCGGCACCGCCACCATCTCCGGCGGGCGAAACGCGATCATCACGTTCCGCTTCCCCTCGGCGATGACCCGGATCGCGGCCGCGCCGAAGCGCAGCGCGAGGAGTCGATCGAAGGTGGTCGGCGATCCGCCGCGCTGCAGGTGGCCGAGGACGAGCGAGCGGGTCTCCCTGCCGGTGCGCCTCGCGATCTCGGCCGCGACCTGCTCGGCGATGCCGCCGAGGCGTACCTCGGTGCGCCCGTCGGCGGCGGGAGCGCGCGTGACCATCGCGCCGCCCCGCGCCGCCGCGCCCTCCGCCACGACGACGATCCCGTGGCGCTTCCCGTGCCGCTCGTTCTCGGCGAAGCGCGCGCAGACCCTGTCGATGTCGAAGGGGATCTCGGGGATGAGGATCGCGTCGGCCGAGCCGGACGCGCCGCTGTGCAGCGCGATCCAGCCGGCGTACCGGCCCATGACCTCGACCACCAGGATCCGCTCGTGCGCGCTCGCGGTGGAGTGCAGCTTGTCGATCGCCTCCGTCGCGGTGGTGACGGCGGTGTCGAAGCCGAAGGTCGCGAGCGTCTCCGCGAGATCGTTGTCGATCGTCTTCGGGATGCCGACGACCGGGATCCCCTGCAGCGAGAGCTTGTGCGCGATCGAGAGGCTCCCGTCGCCGCCGACCGCGATGAGCACGTCGAAGCCGAGCCGGCGGAAGTTCTCGACGACGACCCCGGACTCGTCGCGGTACTCCCCCGGACAGCCGGGCACCGGCCGCCTGAACGGATCGCCGCGGTTCGTCGTGCCCAGGATGGTCCCGCCGTGGGCGACGATCCCGGCGACCCGCTCCGCCGTGAGCGGGATGATCTTCGAGGTGTCGAACAGCCCGGCGTAGCCGATCTGGATCCCGTACACCTCCCAGTCGCGCCGGAGCGCGGCCATGGTGACGGCGTAGATGACGGCGTTGAGGCCGGGTGCGTCGCCGCCGCCCGTGTTGATCGCGATCCGCAGCCGGTCGCTCATGAGTTTCTCCCTGGGGGCGCGAAGCTATCCCGCCCGCGCCCCGGCCGGCAATCAGGTCGGTGCGGGCGCGCGAGCGGGAGCCGCGTCGGCGGGCGGTGAATCGCGAGGCTCCGCGGCGGGGGCCGGCGCGGGCGACGCGGGCCGCGTCGCCTCGTTCCCCTGGAACTGGACCTCGAGCCGCAGCGCGACCGCCCAGACGGCGTGTCGACCGCGCTCCGGTGTCCACGGCCACCCGTACTCGGGCTCGATCTCGACGAAGATCCACCGCCGGTAGAAGTCGCGCCGGAGCCGGGTGTAGAGGCGGGCGGTCTCGACGTCGACGGGCGCGCCGGTCGCGCCCGCGACGGAAAGCCCGAACTGCGCGCCGACGCGTGCGCCGAAGGACGTGAGGAGCGAGAGGTCGCCGCCCCACTCGTACCCGCGGCTCCGCTCGGTGATTGTCGCGGAGCCGGAGAGGCGCGCGAGGGTGGCCCGCGCGAGCGGCCGCTCGAACTCGGCGCTCGCGGTCGAGCCGAACAGGGTGTCCGTCCGCCAGAAGCCCGTCAGCGCCTGGCGCGCGAGGAATGCCCTCCCGAGCGGCTCGACGAAGCGGAGCCGGGCCCGCCCGTACCCGCCGGGCGGCAGCCGCGCGATGATGCCGAGCCCGAGATCCCCGTGCGTCTGGAGCGTCTCCCAGAGTCGGAAGCCGAGCCCCGCGTCGGCGGTGCCGAGGTTCTCCTCGGCGGTGGGGACCTCTCCCGGGGCGGCGCGCTCTCCGGGGAAGAGCGCCGAGACCGCATCGCGCGTCTGCCCGACGATCTCGACCCGGAGCCGGTTGAGCTGCTTGTTCACCCCGGGGAACCGCAGGCTCGCGGAGAGCGTGGTCGTGTAGCGCGGCATCGCGAGGTGCTCGGCCATCCGCAGCTCGTTGCGCCAGCGGAGGAACGAGCGTGCGCGCTCCGCCTCGAGATCGCGCTCGTCCGAGAAGAAGCGGTCGAAGCGGAGGACCGGCGAGAAGATGCGTCGCTCGAGGAAGGCATGGCTGACGTCGAGCCAGCCCTCGTCCTTGTCGTCGGGCTTCTTCTCCGGCGCGGGCTGGGCCGGCGGCGGCTTGGGCGTCGGCTCGGGGGCCCCGGGCTTCGCGGGCGCGGTCTTCGGCGGCGCACTCGTGTCCGCGGGCTTCGGCGGCGGCGCACTCGTGTCCGCGGGCGCGGCGCTCGCACCGGAGCTCTCGGCCCGAGCGGGCGAAGCGCCCTCCGTCGCGGATGCCCCCCCGGCATCGAGGACCGCGGCGAAGCTGACGGCGAGGGCGACGGAGCGGAGCACGAACCCGATGAACCTTATCCCCGGACAGGCGGAGCGGACAGTGGAACCGGCGTGCTCACCGCGTGGGTCCGGACGGCCCCGGGTGAGCCCAGCGCACGCCCAACCCCGCGGAACCGGCCCCGCCGCGCTGGCCCCCGGGTTGCTACCGGAGGAGGGGAGGAGGCCGGCCATGCCAGACCGCAGGCTCGACGAGGTGCGCAGCAAGCTCGTCCGTTTGCTTCGGACGGACCCGCCGGCGCCCGGAGCGGCGCTCGCGCTCGATCGATACGTGGTGGCCCGGTGCTCGCGCGAGGACATCGAGGTGATGCTCCGAGCGGAGCGCGAGTACGGCGAGGCGACCATGTCCGAGTGGCTCGCCGAGGTGCTGGTCGAGGCGGGCGTGGTCAGGCCGTCCCTGCGGCTCGCGAGCTAGCAGGCGCTGCAAATCCCTCCCTCTCCCCGCCGGGGGAGAGGGCCGGGGAAAGGGCCCCGCCTCAGCGCCCGGGCCCGTCCGGCGTCGTCCGGGCGGTCGCGGGCGGCGCACGCGCCTCGAGGCGGCGCAGCGATCCGCGGGTGCGGCGCGTCGCCGGATCGACTGCGAACCCCGCGCGCGCGACCGCCGCCTCGGTCTCGCGGTTCGGGTGGCACCCTCCGGAGATTGCCGTCCACGCCGGCTGGAGGAGGTCCTGGACCCGTCCCAGCGCGCCGCCGACGCGGACGTGCTCGAGGAGGCGGAGCGAGCCCCCCGGACGCAGGACGCGCCGCGCCTCGCGGAGCGCCGCGTCCGGGTCCGAGACGCTGCAGAGGACGAGCCCGGCCACGACGGTGTCGAACGCGCCGTCCCGGAACGGCAGCGCCTCGGCGCGCGCGAGGACGAGCGGCACCCCGGGCGCGCGGCGCCGCGCCCGGGCGAGCGCGTCCGCGTGCGGATCGAGGGCGAAGGCGCGGACGCCGGGCGCGAGCAGCGGCAGGTTCCGCCCGGTGCCGGACCCGAGGTCGAGGGTACGCCCGGTCGCTCCGCGCGCGAGCCACCGGCGCCACCGGCCGAGCCCGCGCCACTCCGCGAAGGCGAGGCCGAGGTCGTACAGCCAGGGGATCTGCTCGATGCCGCGCATGGTGGAGGGAACGCCTCAGTCGAGGTAGCCCTGCGCCTGCAGGCCGAACAGGTGGGCGTAGCGGCCGCCCCGCGCGACGAGCTCGCGGTGGGAGCCGAGCTCCTCGAGCCGGCCGGCGTGGAGCACCGCGATCCGGTCGGCGATCCGCACGGTCGAGAAGCGGTGGGAGATGACGATGGCCGTCCGATCGGCGGCGAGCGCCTGGAAGCGCTGGAAGAGCTCGTGCTCGGCGGCGGCGTCGATCGCCGCGGTCGGCTCGTCGAACACGAGCACCTCCGCCTCCTGACGCATGAACGCGCGCGACACCGCGAGCTTCTGCCACTGCCCCGCCGAGAGCTCGTGGCCCGCCTCGAACCAGCCGCCGAGGACGGTATCGAGGCCCGCGGGGAGCGCCTCGACGACCGCGGTCGCGCCGCCGCGCCGCGCCGCCTCCTCGATCCGCGCGCGATCGCCGAGGTGGGGCGGGCTCCCGAGCCCCACGTTCTCGGCGGCGGTGAACTGGTAGCGCACGAAGTCCTGGAACACCGCGCCGATGCGGTCGCGCAGCTCCCGCGGGTCCATGTCCCGGAGGTCCACCCCGCCGTAGCGGATCGCCCCCTCGGTCGGGTCGTAGAGCCTGAGCAGCAGCTTCACGAGCGTCGACTTGCCCGCGCCGTTCTCGCCGACGAGCCCGAGCTTCTCGCCGGGCGAGACGGTGAGGGTGAGGTTCCGGAGCGCCCAGGTCTCGGTCCCGGGGTAGCGGAACGAGACGTTCGCGAGCTCGATGATCCCGGCGCGGCCACGGGGCGCCGCCCGCGGCGGCGACACCCGGGCCGCCTCGCCCCCGGTCGGGATGGCGAGGTAGTCGAACAGGTTCGACATGAACAGGGCGTCCTCGTACAGGGCGCCCACCGCCTGGAGGACGGCCTGGATGGCGCCCTGCCCCTGCCGGAAGACCGCGATGTAGAGCGTGAGATCGCCGAGGGTGATCTCGGCGCGCGCGGCGCGCGAGGCCATGAGCGCGTACATCGCGTAGAAGGCGGCGAGGGAGAGGGCGCCGAACGCGAGGCCGGCGCGCATGCGGCGGAGCGCGAGCCGGCGGTCCTCGTCGAAGAACTTCGCGAACAGGGCGCGGTAGCGCGCGAGGACCAGCGGGCCGAGCCCGAAGAGCTTCACCTCCTTCACGTGGCTGTCGCGGGTGAGGATCCACTCGAGGTAGTTGAGCCGCCGCCCCTCCGGGGCGCGCCACGTCCAGAGCCGGAAGGACTCCCCCGAGAGCCGCGCCTCGGCGAGGAACGCCGGCACCGACGCCGCGACGATGACCAGGACGCTCGCGGGCGAGAGGCGGAGGAGGAGCCCGGACAGCGCGACCAGGGTGACGGCGTTCTGCGCGATCGCGAACGCCTGCATCACGAGCGAGAGCGGCCGCGCCGACGCCTCGCGCCGCGCGTTCTGCATCTTGTCGTAGACGTCGGCGTCCTCGAAGTGGCGGAGCTCGAGCTCGAGCGCCTTCTCGAGGATCCGCTCGTTGACGCGGTTCCCGAGCGCGCCGCGCAGGAGCTCGCGCCGAAGGCCGAGGAGGCGGCCGGCCGACAGCTGAATCGCCATGAGCAGGAGCTCGGCGGCGACGAGCCACAGCACCCGCTCGCGATCCGCCCCGAGGCCGCTGCGCGCCGAGAGCACGACGCCGTCCACGATGAGCTTGCCGGTCCAGGCGATCGCCGCGGGGAGGAGGGCGAGGATCGCGGTGAGGAGAGCGATGAACGCGGTGCCGCGCCGGTCCGCCTCCCAGACGAGGCGGAGCGTACCGGGGACCTGCCGGAACACGGCGCGCGCCCCGCGGAGCCGCTCGCGCAGCGTCTGCGTCGCGGCCGCGGGGGGCGGGCGAGGGTGGGAGGGACGGCCGGGCACGGAGCCCGGTTCCTAACGGACTGGCGGTCCGAAGTCGATGCCGGCGCGCACGCGACCGCTCCCTCGACTTTTTTTCCGGGCCGCGGTGTCGTAGATCAGCGTGCGTGAGTCTCCCCGAACGACGCAGCGACGCGACGACGGCCATGGCCCCGTCGGACTGGTCCATCGAGCGCGCCACCCAGTACTACAACATAGGCGGATGGGGGGCGGGCTTCTTCTCGGTGAACGAGAAGGGGCACATGGTGGTCCACCCCATGGGCCAGCCCGGTCCGGTCATCGACCTCATGGACGTGGTCGAGGACATCCGCGAGCGCAAGATCGGGTTTCCCTGCGTCGTCCGGTTCCAGGACGTGCTCCGCGCGCGGGTGAAGCAGATCAACGAGGCGTTCGGGAAGGCGATCGCCGAGATGGGGTACGGCTCGCGCTACTTCGGCGTCTACCCGATCAAGGTGAACCAGCTCCGCGAGGTGGTGGAGGAGATCCTCGACGCCGGCGCCCCGTACCACTACGGGCTCGAGGCGGGCTCGAAGGGCGAGCTGCTCGTCGTCCTCGGGATGAACACCGACCCCGAGGCGCTCACCATCTGCAACGGCTACAAGGACGAGGAGTTCCTCCGCCTCGCCCTCCTCGGCCGGAAGCTCGGCCGCAAGGTCATCGTCGTCATCGAGAAGCTCTCGGAGCTGCCGCACCTCCTGAGGCTCGCCGACGAGATGGGCGTCGAGCCGATGATCGGGCTCCGCTCGAAGCTCACCACGCGCGGCACCGGGAAGTGGGAGGGCTCCTCCGGAGACTTCGCGAAGTTCGGCCTCACGGTCCCCGAGCTCATCAACGCCGTGAAGATCCTGAGGGACGCGAAGAAGGAGCACTGCGCGAAGCTCCTCCACTTCCACGTCGGCTCGCAGCTCACCGAGATCCGGGTGGTGAAGGACGCGGTCAACGAGGGCGCGCGCGTCTACGCGAAGCTCCGGAAGATGGGGCTGGGCATCGAGTACTTCGACGTCGGCGGCGGCCTCGGGGTGGACTACGTCGGGACCCCGAGCGCCCAGACCTCCACCGTCAACTACACGATGGACGAGTACGTGGGCGACGTCGTCTACAACCTGCAGCGCGTGTGCATGAACGAGGGGGTCCCCGAGCCCCACGTCGTCTCGGAGTCGGGGCGCGCGGTCACCGCCCACCACTCGTGCATCATCATGAACGTCTTCGGGCACATCGAGATCGGCTCGGCGGAGGAGATCGCGGCCGCGTCGCAGGCGCAGCCGAACGAGCCGAAGGTCGTGCGCGAGATGCGCGAGATCGTGCAGGGGATGACGCCCCGCAACCGCGCGGAGGCCTACCACGACGCCGCGGCGAAGAAGGACGAGGCGCTCCAGATGTTCAAGCTCGGCATCCTCGGGCTCGAGGAGCGCGCGGTCGTCGAGAGCCTCTTCTGGAAGCTCGTGCGCGGGATCGCCGACCTGAACCGCGGCAAGAAGCGGCTGCCGCGCGAGACGCGCGATCTCGGCGACAAGATCGCCGACCAGTACATGGCGAACTTCTCGCTCTTCCAGAGCGCGCCCGATCACTGGGCCTTCGACCAGCTCTTCCCGATGGTGCCGCTCCACCGGATGCAGGAGGTCCCGACGAAGGACTGCACCGTCGTCGACATCACCTGCGACTCCGACGGGAAGATCGACCGCTTCATCGAGAACGACGGCGTGGACGGCGTCGACGAGACGCTCTCGCTCCACGCCCTCACCCCGGGCGATCCGTACTACCTCGGGATGTTCATGACCGGCGCCTACCAGGACATCATGGGCGACATGCACAACCTGTTCGGCCGGGTGAACGAGATCCACGTCTTCGTGGACGACGAGGATCCGGAGGACTTCTACATCGAGGAGGTCATCCCGGGCGACACGATCGAGAAGGTGCTCTCGCGCGTGCAGTACGAGCCCGCAGAGCTCTTTCGCCGGGTGAAGGTCGCGCTCGACACGAAGGTGAAGGAGGGCGCCATCCGGCCGAAGGAGGGCGTCGGCCTGTCCGACTTCTACGAGGCGGTCATGAAGGGCTACACCTACCTGTCGGGCCCGTGATGGAGCCCGGTCCGGACGGCGAGCCCCGCCCGCCGGGCGGGGACGAGGAGGAGCAGGAGCGCGAGCGGGTCCGGCGTACGCGCGGGTTCTGGCGGTACGCGCAGGCGGGCGGGCTCGTGTTCCTCGCCGTCACCTCGCTCGGCCTGATCCCGACGATCGTGTCGGCGTCTTACCCGGCGCTCGGCCCGAAGGTCGCGATCGCGGCGTGGGTGGTCGCGCCGGCGGTGGCGCTCACCCTGCTCGTCGTGGCGGCGTACCGCATCACCCGCTAGAACCGCCCCGTGGCGGAGCGCGCGCGCGAGCGAGGCGACGCGGGGGGCCCTCCTCCGGATGAGACGCCGCGGGGGCGGACCCCGGAGGCGTACGAGCGCTACGTCGAGGCGGTCGTCGCGCGCTGGCGCCGCGCGCGTGGGCGCTGACCCTCCGCACGGCGTGCTCGCGCGCCCCACAAGGGGCGGGCGGGCCCCCGCCGCTCCGACGCATAGTGACCAAACGTCAATCGCCGTCCGGCGCGCGCGACCGCTCGCGCCCGCCCGCCGTGAAGGGAGCCGCGCATGGCCGGGGTGTACAAGAAGATCGAGGTGGTCGGGACGTCGAAGGAGAGCTTCGCCGACGCGACGAAGGTCGCGGTCGAGGAGGCCGCCAAGACCGTCAAGAACACGAGCTGGTTCGAGGTGGGCGAGCTGCGTGGCGCCATCAAGAACGGCAAGGTCTCGGAGTTCCAGGTGACCCTCCGGATAGGCTTCAAGGTGGAGCACTAGTCCGGCGAACGAGGAGGAGCAGGCATGAGGCGAATCGTGCTCGCAGTGGCGCTCGCGGGGCTGGCCGGGACGGCGGTGGCCGCGGAGAAGTCGTACCAGGTGACGGGGCCGGTCCTCGAGGTCCGGGACGACGCCGTCGTCGTGCAGAAGGGCAAGGAGAAGTGGGAGATCGCCCGCACCGCCGACACGAAGGTCTCGGGCGAGCCGAAGAAGGGCGACAAGGTCACGGTGGAGTACAAGATGACCGCGACCTCGATCACCGCGAAGAAGGGGAAGTGATCGAGCGGGCAGGGCCCGGCGCCGCTCGCGGGGGCCGGGTTCCTGCCTCACCCTCCGAACGCTCCGCCGTCGCGCGCGGGCGGGCGGCCGGGTAAGCTCCCCGCCCATGCTCCCGGAACGCGCGGACGTCGTCGTGGTGGGCGGCGGCATCATCGGGCTCACCCTCGCGCGCGAGCTCCTGCGCGCCGGGCGGAGCGACGTGGTCGTCCTGGAGAAGGAGCCCGAGCTCGGGCGGCACGCCTCCGGCCGGAACTCGGGCGTGCTCCACGCCGGCATCTACTACGCGCCGGACTCCTCCAAGGCGCGGACCTGCCTCGCCGGCAACCGGCTCATGCGCGCCTTCTGCAAGGAGAAGGGGCTCCCCGTCCTCGAGGCGGGGAAGGTGATCGTGGCGCGCACCGAGGCGGAGCTCCCGACGCTCGAGGAGCTGCACAAGCGCGCCACCGCGAACGGCGCGCGCGTCCGCTTCGTGGACGAGCGGGAGCTCGCCGAGCTCGAGCCGATGGCCCGCACCGTCGGACGCGCGCTCCAGTCGCTCGACACCGCCGCGGTGGACCCGCGGGCGGTCCTCGCCGCGCTGCGCGCGGAGCTCGAGGCGGGCGGGGCGCGCATCGTCACCGGCTGCCGGTTCCTCGGCCGGGCCGGGCTGGACCGCGTCCGGACCACGGCGGGGGAGATCGGGTACCGGCGGCTCGTGAACGCCGCGGGCGCTCACTGCGACGAGGTCGCCCGCGCCTTCGGCGTCGCCGAGCACTACCGCCTCATCCCGTTCAAGGGCATCTACCGCAAGCTCCGCCCCGGAGCGACGTTCCCGGTGAACGGCAACATCTACCCGGTGCCGGACATCCGGAACCCCTTCCTCGGCGTGCACTTCAGCCGGTCCGTCCACGGCGACGTCTACCTCGGGCCGACCGCGATCCCGGCGCTCGGACGCGAGAACTACGGGCTCCTGCGCGGCTCCGGCCGCGAGGCGCTCTCGATCGTGCTCTCCGACGCGGCGCTCTTCTTCGCGAACCCGAAGTTCCGCGCCGTGGCGCTCACCGAGCCGCGCAAGTACCTGCCCGCCTTCTTCCACCGCGACGCCGCCCGGCTCGTGAAGCGCTACGACCCCGCGCTGTTCGACCGCGCCGACAAGGTCGGGATCCGGCCGCAGCTCGTCGACTGGCGCACGAAGGAGCTCGTGATGGACTTCCTCGTCGAGGCGCGCGACGCGACGGTCCACGTGCTGAACCCGATCTCCCCGGCGTTCACCTCCTCGATGGACCTCGCGCGGACGATCGTCCGGGAGCACCTGTCGTGATCATCCTCGGCGCGCTCCTCGGCCTGTGGGGTGCGGTCGTCCTGGGGTTCGCCGGGATGCTGCACGAGCGCTGGAAGGGGATGCTCGCGGACATGCGCCGCGCGGGCGTCCGGAACACCATCCCGGGGACGGCGTTCTTCGCGTCCGAGGCCGGGCTCCGGCGGATGCGCATCGCCGGCGGGGCGGTGCTCGCGGTCGGCCTCGCGCTCGTCGTGGCAGGGTTCGTGCGGGGCGGGTAGGGCGCCGCACACATGCGAGCGTCGATGCTCCCCTCGCCCCCGCGGCGCGGGGGAGAGGTCAGGGTGAGGGGGACTGCACGTCTCCGCTTCCGGTCCGACGTCGGGCGCAGGTAGTGTCTCACCTCGGGACCTTCGGCCGGGCAGCGGGCCGGCGCGGTGCGCAGGGAAGAGGGAGGCGTGATGCGGAAGCTGCAGCGGCTGCTGCTCGGGGTGCTGTCGAGCATCGTCACCGTCTCGATCGCGTGCGCTTACGGCATCCCGTACGCGTTCGCGAAGCGCGGGCGCGTCGTCGACGTCGCGACGAAGGCCGGGATCGCCGGCATCCGCGTCACCTGCGCGGATCCGGCGGGCGACCGGACGCTGGACGTGACCGACGAACGCGGGGACTTCTCCGTAGAGTTCGATCGCGGCGCGCGTCGACTGCGTGGCGCTCGCCTTCGACGACGTGGACGGAGCCGAGGGGGGCGCGTACCAGCAGAAGACCGTGACGGGGGTCCCTGGAGACCAGCAAGACCTCGTCGTCGAGCTCGATCCGGCCGTCCCGTAGGATGCGGGGGCGGCTGCGCGACCTCCTCCACCCGCTCTACCGGCGGCTCGAGGGCCGGGTGCACCCGCTGCGCTACCTCTTCCTCGAGGTGACGTCGCGCTGCAACCTGCGCTGCCGCCACTGCGGCTCCGACTGCGACCGCGCCCCGCGCGAGGGCGAGCTCACGACCGGGGAGTGGCTCGCGGTGGTGGACCGGATCGCGGACGGGTTCGACCGGCGGGCGCTCGTGCTCGTGCTCACCGGCGGCGAGCCGCTCTGCCGCCCCGACCTCGACCGGATCCTGGAGCGCATCCAGCTCCGTGGGCTGACGTGGGGCATGGTCACGAACGGCCAGGCGCTCGGGCCTGCGGCGCTGCAGCACCTCCTCGCGCGGGGCCTCCGGAGCCTGACGGTGAGCCTCGACGGCCTGCGGCCCGCCCACGACGCCCTGCGTGGCGTGCCGGGCGCGTTCGACCGTGCGATCGGGGCGATCCGCGCCGCGGCGGAGGCGCACGCGCGCGGCGCGCTGCCCTTCACCGACGTCGTGACCTGCGCGCACCCGGCGAACCTCGACGAGCTGCACGCGGTGCGGGGGCTCCTCGAAGAGGCCGGGGCCCCCGCCTGGCGGCTCTTCCCGATCTTCCCGAGGGGCCGCGCCCGGCAGCACCCGGACCTGCTCCTCGCGCCGGCGCAGCTCCGCACGCTCCTCGACTTCGTGGCGGCGTCGCGGCGCCGGACGGCCGCCCTGCGGGTGGACCTCTCGTGCGAGGGCTACCTGCCGCCGGCGCTCGATCGCGCCGTGCGCGACGAGCCGTACTTCTGCCGCGCCGGCATCTCGGTCGCGTCGGTGCTCTGCGACGGCGCGATCGGCGCGTGCCCCAGCGTGAGCCGCGCGCTCGTGCAGGGCAACGTCCGCACCGACGACCTCGTCGAGGTGTGGGAGCGTCGGTTCGTCCCGCACCGTGAGCGGGCCTGGATGCGGACGGGCGCCTGCGCCGGGTGCGCGGACTTCGGGCGGTGCCTCGGGAACTCGCTCCACCTCTGGGACGCGGAGGCCGGGAAGACCGGGTGCTGCACGCGGGACGCGGCGCGCGGCGCGTCGTGACGCCCCCGCGCCCGCTCGCGCCGTCTCGCTCCGATCGAGCGGGAGGGCGCAGCGGGGCGCCGCGAGCGCGGCGCGCGGGGACGGGTGCTACTTCGCGGCGCCGTTCAGGCAGAGCGCCTGATTCAGGGCGGTGACGGCGCGCTTGTAGTCGGCCCGGTCGATCACGAACTGCATGTTGATCTGCCGGTAGGCCTGCGAGACGCAGATCACGTTGATCTTGTTCTCGGCGAGGACCGTCGTCGCCCGGGCGAGGACGCCCGGGATCGAGATGTTCGTGCCGATGACGCAGACCACCGCGGCGGGCTGGGTGGTCACGAGCTCGTACCGGGCCTTCAGCTCCTCGACGAACCCGGGCTTCGCCGCCTTGTCCGGGATGACGTGGGTGATCGAGTTCGCGTTCGTGGACTTCAGGATGTACGAGACGCCGTGCTTCCGGAAGATCTCGAGGATGCCGAGATCGAACCCGATCGCGCCGACCATCCGCGGGTCGTGGATGTCGACGATCGTCACCTTCTGCGTCCCCGCGATCATCTCGACCCGCGCCTGCTTCCCGACGTAGGTCTTCGTGATGAGCGTGCCGGGGTGGTGGGGCTCGAACGTGTTCTTGAGGCGGATCGCGATCCCGGCCATCTCGATGGGCTTCGCCGCCTTGGGGTGGATCGCCTCCATGCCGACGTCCGCGAGCTGGTCCGCGACGTCGTAGTTCGTCTGCCCCACCGGCACGACGTTGGCGGCGCCGCCGACGAGCTCCGGATCGGCGGAGGAGAGGTGGAACTCCTTGTGGATGATCGCCTCGTCCACGTCGAGCTCGACCGCCACCTTCGAGAAGGTCACCTCGGAGTACCCGCGGTCGAACTCCCGCATGATCCCCTCGGAGCCCTTCGTGTAGCCGGTCACGATGACCACCTGCTTCGCGGGGTCGACGTCCTGGAAGCAGCGGTGGATCCGCTCGTCGATCGTCCAGGTCTCGTCGTCGTCGAAGCCGGTGAGGTCCATGAAGCAGGCGGCGTGGCCCTTGCCCCTCACGATCTCGACGGCGTTGAACGCGCTGTGCGCCTCGCCGATGGCGGCGAGCATCTCGCGCGCCGCGAGGAGGACGTTCTCCCGCGCGATGTACCCGCTCGCGAGGACGTGGCGCATCGAGTCGAGGTAGGCCTTGAGGTCCCGGAGCCGCTTCTCGAGGAACCCGTCCGCCTTGGCGAGATCGAGCCCGAGGGGCTGCATCTCCTTGTTGATCCCCTTCAGCTTCGCGAGGAGCGCGTCCATGGCCGCGCCGTAGTTGTCGCCCTGCGCGAACTTGGCGTAGATGCCCGGCGCGCCGGTCTTCTTGTGCTCGAGCAGCTCGTTCGTGACGCCGGAGTAGGCGGACACGACGTAGACGCGCCCGTACACGTTCTTCGGGTCGCCGAGCATGATGTTCTTCAGCACCTCGCCGAACTGCGACATCGAGGTGCCGCCGATCTTCTCTACGGTGATCATGGGTCGGATCTCGCGGGGTGGAGGTTTGAAGGCGCGATATCATAGACCAGGTTGCCGCGGTTGGGCGCCGAGCCGCTCGGTCGGCCGGCCCACCGGCGGCGTTGCCGGCGTCGCACGCCTGCGCTAACACGGGACGGTGCCGGACGACCCCGTGCCCGTGGAGCGCGCGGCCCCCGCTTTCCCCGCGCTCGCGGGCGACGCGGCCGCCGCCTCGCTCACCGCCGCGACGGTACGTTATGGCGCGCTCGAGGCGCTCGCGCCGACGACGCTCGTCGTAGCCCGCGGCGAGCGGGTCGCGATCGTCGGGCCGAGCGGGGCCGGGAAATCCACGCTGCTGCGGCTCCTCAATACCTCGCTCGCGCCCACCGCGGGCAGCGTCGAGGTGCTGGGCCACCCGGTCGCGCGCCTCTCGAGCCGCGCGCTGCGGCGGCTGCGGGCGCGGATCGGCACCATCTACCAGCAGCTCTGGCTCGTCCCGCGCGCGACCGTGATGCAGAACGTGGTCGCGGGGCGGCTCGGGCGGATGTCGCTGCTCCGGGCGCTGGCGGCGCTCGCGTCACGCGGCGAGGCGGAGCGGGTCGCCGCCGTCCTCGCGCGCGTCGGCATCGCGGAGAGATTGCACGAGAGGGTAGATCGGCTCTCAGGGGGCGAGCAGCAGCGCGTCGCGATCGCGCGCGCCCTCCACCAGGCGCCGGACCTCCTCGTCGCGGACGAGCCGTTCGCCTCGCTCGACCCGACCCGGGCTGCGGAGGTCGCGGCCCTCCTCGCGGGCGCCTTCGAGGGGCGGACCGTGGTCGTCTCGACGCACCGGCTCGAGCCGATCCTCCCGCACGTGCGGCGCGTGGTGGGGCTCCGGGCAGGCGCGATCGCGTTCGACAAGCCCGCCGCGGCGGTCACGCTCGAGGATCTCGGGCGGCTGTACGAGGCGAGCGCCGCCGGACGGGCCAGCTCGCCCCGAACGCTGCCCGTCCCGGTACCCGAGGCCGAGGTCTCCGAGGCGGTCATCTGTGCGTCGACCACCCCGGGCGAGCACCTCCTGCCGCGCGCGCTCCGCGATTTCGTCGCCGCCCACCCCGGTGTGCGACTGACGCTCCTGGTGAAGGACTCCGCGGGCGTGACGGCCGACCTGCTCGCCGGGCGCGCCGACGTCGGGTTCCTCGGCGCCCGCGCGCCGCACCCCCAGCTCCACTTCGAGGAGTTCGCCGAGGACGAGATCGTGCTCGTCGCCTCGCCTTCGCTCGCCGGGCTCCCCGCCGGCCCGCTCGCGCCGGAGGCCGCCGCGCGGCTCCCTCGGGTCGAGCGAGAGGCCGGGTCCGGCACGCGCCGGGTGGTCGAGGAGCACTTCGCGAACCTCGGCGCGCCGCTCGACCCGCGCGCGGTCGTCGCGGAGGTCGGCTCGCTCGCGGCGCTCCGCACCGCGGTGGCGACGGGCGTCGCGGTCGCGTTCGTGTCCCGTGCGGCCATTCGCGACGACCTCGAGGCGGAACGGGTCCGGGTGCTGCCGGTCGCGGGCGTGCGGATTCCGCGCCGCTTCTACGTCGCCTGGCGGACTGACCGGGAGCCCGGCGCCGCTGCCCGGCGCTTCGTCGAGCTCGCGCGTGCGCGGGGGCGCGGGTCGTGAGGGCGGCGCGCCCTCCGCTCCCGGCGCTTCTCCGCTGGCCGGGGCTCGCCGTCGCGGCGACGATCGCGCTGTCGTGGCGGCTCGTGGGCGGCGACCTGGCGGCGCTCGTCGCGCCCGGTGCGCGCGCGGCGATCGTGGGGCTCCTCGGTGGCTTCTTTCCGCCCGCGCACGGCCGCGCCTTCCTGACGCTCCTGCCGGGTCCGCTCGTGGAGACCGTCGCGATCGCGATGGTGGGCCTCGCGCTCGCCCTCGCCCTCGCGCTCCCGCTCGCGTTCCTCGCCGCCGATCCTCGCGTGTTCGGCGCTCCGTCGCGGCAGCCGTCGCCGGCCCGCCGCGCCGGGTGGGTCGGCGCCCGCGTGCTCCTCGATGCGATGCGCTCGGTGCCGGAGGTGATCTGGGCGCTCGTCCTCGTGCGGGCGGTCGGGCTCGGCCCCGCGGCCGGCGTCGTCGCGATCGGCGTCGCGTATGCCGGGATCCTCGGAAAGGTGCTCGCGGAGATCTTCGAGTCCACGCCTCCCGAGCCCGCCGCCTCGCTCGCGGCCGCCGGGGCGTCGCCGCTCGGCGCCTTCGCGTTCGGGACGCTTCCGGCGGCGTTCCCGGTGGCGACCTCGTACGTGCTCTATCGCTTCGACTGCGCGCTCCGCGCCTCGGCGGTGCTCGGGCTCGTCGGCGCCGGCGGCGTGGGCGTCCAGCTCGAGCTCTCCCTCAAGATGCTCGCCTACGACGAGGTCGCGACCATCGTGATCGCGCTCTTCGCCTTGGTCGCCGCGGTGGACGCCCTCTCGGCGCTCGCGCGGCGCCGGCTGCGCGAGGGCGAAGGTCCGCTTCCGACCGGCCGGGCGGGCCTGGCACTGAGATGCGCGGTGCTCACCGCCGCCGCGGCGTCGATCGCGTGCGCGGTGGCGTTCCTCGATCTGCCCGTCGGTGAGCTCCTCTCCGGGTCGCCGGTCCGGAGCCTCGCGGGGTTCGTCGCGGGCTCTTTCCCCCCGGATCTCGATCCGACCTTCCTCCGCCGCATCGCGCCGGCCGCGGTCGAGACCCTCGCGGTCAGCGTCGTCGGAACCGCGCTCGCTGCCGTCCTCGGGCTCGCGCTCGCGTGGGCGGCGGCGCGTCCGGCCTCCGCAGCGCCCGCTGGGGCGTCGATGGCGCGGCGCCTCGTCTTCGGCGCAGCGGGGTGGGGCGCGCGCGGGCTCCTGAACCTGCTCCGGACCCTTCCCGAGCTGCTCTGGGCGCTCGTTCTCGTGCTCGCGGTCGGGCTCGGCCCCTTCGCCGGCGCGCTCGCGCTCGGGATCCACACCGCCGGCGTGCTCGGGCGCCTGTACGCGGAGGTGCTCGAGGAGGTGCCGCGCGGTCCGGTGGAAGCGCTCGAGGCCTCGGGAGCGGGCCGCGGGGCCGCTTCGCTGTTCGCCGCGCTCCCGCACGCGTTCCCGCAGCTCGTCGGCTACACCCTGTATCGGTGGGAGGTGAACATCCGCGCCTCCGCGGTGCTCGGCGTCGTGGGCGCGGGCGGTCTCGGAACGCTCCTCCACCTGTCGCTCGGGCTCTTTCACGTGCACCGCACCCTCACCCTCGTGCTCGTCGTGGTCGCGCTGGTGACGCTCGTGGATCTCGCGTCGGGCGCGCTGCGGCGCCGCATCGCGGTCGGGGGGCCGGAGCGCGTCGCGGACGCCGTCGTTTCGCCGGAGCGCTCGTCGGCCGCGAGCGCGTGGTGAGCGTCGGGTGGGCCCCGGACGGGCACGGTCCCCCACCACCAACGGTCACGTCCGTCGTGCCAGTATCGCGCTCGTTCGGTCACGTCGCGGAGGTCCCCGTGCACACCGCTCGCCGCCTCGCCGCTGTGGTGCTCCTCCTCGTTGCGCCTGCGCTCGCGGTCGCGGCGGAGCTCCGCGTCTCCGCCATCCCCGACGAGTCCCCCACCGAGCTCCTGCGCAAGTTCGCGCCCCTCGGCGCGTACCTCCACGAGGCGACCGGGCTCGAGGTGAAGTTCGTCCCCGTCACGGACTACGCCGCCACCGTCGAGGGGCTCGCGGCCGGGAAGCTCGATCTCGTCTGGTACGGAGGATTCACCTTCGTCCAGGCGCGGCGGCGGACGGGCAACGCCATCCCGCTCGTCCAGCGGGCGGAGGACGCTTGCTTTCACTCGAAGTTCATCGTCCCCGCCGCCTCGAAGGCCCGGACACTCGCGGACCTGAAGGGTGCGAGCTTCGCGTTCGGCGCGGTGAGCTCGACGTCCGGCCACCTCATGCCCCGCCACTTCCTCCTCCAGGCCGGCGTCGACCCGGATCGCGACTTCGCGCACGTGGCGTACTCGGGCGCGCACGACGTGACGGCGCGCTGGGTCGAGGCAGGGAAGGTGGACGCGGGCGCACTCAACGAGTCCATCTGGCAGAAGCTCGTGGACGAGCGAAAGGTCGACCCGGCGAAGGTCCGCGTTCTCTGGACGACGCCGGAGTTCCACGACTACCTGTGGACCGCGCGCGGAGACCTCGATCCGAAGCTCGTGGACCGCCTCCGCGCCGCGTTCCTCGCGCTCGACCCCGCGCGGCCGGAGCACCGCGCGATCCTCGAGCTGCAGCGGGCGAGCCGCTTCGTGCCGACCGCGGTCGAGAACTACGTTCCCATCGAGCAGGCCGCGCGCGCCGCCGGCCTCCTTCGGGACTGATCGCGACCTAGGACCGACCTAGGACTTGCCGGGCACGGGCCCGGGGCCAGGCTCCTCGGACTGCAAGGCCCGCGGGGTGATCTACGAGGTGCTGCCGCTCGGCCTCCGCCTGGTACCAGTCGAGCGGACGGTCGCTCTGGTCCTTGAACGTCGGCAGCGCCGCGTCGCGGAGCTTCGCCGCCTCCGCGTCGGACTGCGATCAGGATCTCGTTCGCTCAGGCGCGGGGCGCGCGGCTGCCCGGAGATCGGGCAGCGGATCCACGCGGAGTCGCGCCGGACCCCGCGCGGCGCTGCCTCGAAAGCGGGTGGGGTGCCGCGCCCGCGGGCAGCCCGGTCCTGCGTCGCGGCTTCGTGGCGCGCGGTGGGGCCGAAGCGTCATCGGTAGGCGCGTCGAGCATGAGCAGCGTCGCCGACCCGTGGGCGAGCAGGCGTCCCTCGGCGTCCTCGACGCGCGCGGTGAGGCTCGCGGTGCGGCGGCCGAGGTGCAGGAGCTCCGAGCGCGCGGTGAGCACGTCTCCGACCTTCGGAGCGCGGACGTAGCTCACCGAGAGGCTCGCGGTCGTCATGGCGCGGCCGGAGGGGAGCAGCGGGCGGGGAAAGAAGCAGACCGTGTCGACGAGCGTCGCGAGGAGCCCGCCGTGCACGCCGCCGAAGAAGTTGCGGTGCCGCGCGTCGACCCGGACGCGCATCACCGCGTGGCGCTCGCCGATCTCGCGAAGCGTGACCCCGAGCGTGCGGAGGAACGGGATGCGGCTGCCGGAGGCGAGGGTGGCGGGGGCGATGGCCGCGCTCGACTCCGGGTGCACCTTGCGCCGGGCCATCACGGCGTCCGAGGGAGCGGCGGGATGGACGGGTCGGCGAGGAGGTGCGCGTTCGCGACGGAGGCGGTCGAGCCTGAGCCGTGGCAGGCATCGCACGTCTCGATGGACGGGCCGACGCCGTCGCTCCAGGTCTGGAGGGCTGCGTGCCCCGCCGCTGCGGCCGTGTCGTGGCACCCGAGGCAGGCGGCAGTGGACGGGACCGTCCACGACGTGTTCCGGCAGTGTCCGGAGACGCAGGCCTGTCCGACGGAGCAAGGGGTCGAGGACGAGCAGGTCGCGTTGCTGTCTGCGTGGCACACGGAGCAGTTCCGTGGGTCCACCGACAGGAGCCGATCCGTGAAGTCGACCAGCGTGTTCGAGAAGGCGACGTAGGTCACCCGTCCGGGAGCGGCGTCGGCGCGCGCCGAGTAGCCCCCGAGCAGGCGCGCGGCGTGGATCCGGTGCGTGAGGTCGCGCAGCGCGATCGATCGGTTCGGAGTCGGATCCACCGTGATCTCGCAAATCCCCGTGACGCAGGCCTCCCACCCCGCGGCGTAACCGGGACACTGCGCGTCACCCGTGCAGATCCGCCCGCGCGAGCCCACGGTCCGATCGACCGCACCGTCGGTGTGGCACGTGACGCACCCGCGCACGTCGTGGCGCCCGCCTCCGTGGTGCTGGAGGTCGCCGTGGCATGCGTCGCAGGCGGCGGGAGTGACGACCTCGCGGCCGCGCGGCGCGCCGGGGGAGCCGGCAGGGGAGAACGGCAAATCCAGGAACGCGTTGGCCACCTCGCGGAACGAGGTGCCGTCCACCAGGCGCGACTCGTTCAGGTACAGGTAGACGCGGTAGGTGCCGTCCGGATTCGCGGGCGGGGTCGACCCCGAGACGTTGTAGGGCGCGAGCGCGACCGCAGGGAAACCCGTCGCGAGGACGTACCGGTAGCGGCCCTGGGCGGCGTCGTACGACAGCGTCCCGCTCGACTTCATCGTCACGGGGCCGTACACGCGCTGCGGGGCGGTCGTCGGCCCCGCGATGACGAGGGTCCCGGACATGGCCGAGTTCGTCTTGAGGTCGGCCACCGAGGCTCCAGCTGCCGTGACATCGAACTCGAGCACCGGCACGTCGCCGACCCGGAACGACCCGCCCGAACCCGTTCCGCCGGAGAGGACGACGTCCTCGAGCGCGAGACCGCGCACGCGCGTCCGTTCGAGGACCTCGTGGCGGCCGCGGATGGGCGAGAGCCCGGTGTCGGTCGCGGTGTGGCAGACGGCGCAGGTCGAGTCGTCCGACTGGGCCGGGTGCGTCTGGCGCTCGCACGCGCCCGACCCGACGTTGCACGTGAGGAGGCTGCCGAGCGCGGCGCAGTCGCCGTCCCCCGCGCACGCCGCCCCTCCCGGTAGGCTGGTGATTCGTGGCGGGACGAGCGTGCCGGCGTCGAACCGCACGTTGTCGTGGCAGGTGCCGCAGGCGAGCCGCGAGGGAGCCGTCGCCCAGCGGTCGTCCGCGTGGCACGACGCGCAGTCCTTCTCGCCGCGGGGCATCTGCGGGAACCGCACGTCGAGGTACGACCCGAGCGACGGATCCGTCGCGAGGCCGTAGTCGTCGTGCGCCTCGCCGGGCGCGGCCTGGTTCACGCCGCGGTGGACGCCGTGGACCTTCCGGACGAGCGGGTTCGCGCTGTAGCCGTCGCCGTTGTGGCAGGCGGCGCACCCCGCGACGGGCGCAGAGTCGAGTGCGTACTTTCCGGCCGCGAGCGGCGCGATGCCGGTCGGGCGGGAGTGGTGCATCTGCAGCCGCCCGGCGTCGGGCCCGAGATGGCAGCGCGCACAGGTCGAGCCGGCGCCGGGTCCGCCGAAGCCGTCCGGCTCGGCGACCGGGGTCCCGATCTGGAGATCCGCGAGGCGGAGGAGCTGCACGGCGCCATCGACCGTCTCTGCCCAGACCGCGGCGGTGTAGGTGCCGGCCGCCTCCGCCGTCACGGGCGCGAGCGCGAACGTGAGGAGGCCGTCCGGGGCGATGACGAGGTTCTGCTGGAGCGGGTCGGCGTAGCTCGGCGACCGGAGGTCCACGAAGTGGTGCTGCCGGTCCGGTGCGCTCCGATCCGTGACGCAGTTGAGGAGCTGCGCGGCGGTCGTCGTGGCGGTCACGCCGCGCCGCGGCCCGGTCAGGAAGAGCTGCGCGCGCGAGACCGAACCGAGGGACGCCGTCGCCCCGCACGCGTCGATGAAGCGGATCGAGATCACCGGGCGGTCGCCGGCGACGAACGCCTGCCCGTCCGGAGGCGACGAGACCTCGAGGGCGACGTCGAGCGCGGGTGCACCCGGTGAGACGATGCAGAGAGCTCCGTTGCAGACCCAGGTCGTCTGGTCGATCTCGCCGGGCTCGAGGACGCCGTTGGCGGGCGTCCCGCCGCCGGAGCCGTCGTCGACCCCGACGTCCACCCGGGTCCCGCCGGCGGCGCAGCGGACCCCGCGCGGCTCCGGGGTCGTCTTCACGAGCGCCTCCGCGGCGTCGCAGATCCGCAGCGTCGTGTCGATCTCCTGCGGGTCGAGCGTGCCGTTCCGCGCCGTACCGCCCGGCGTGCCGTCGTCCACCCCGGCGTCGATCCGGACGCCGCCCACCGGGCACTCCGCTCCGGAAGGCTCGACGCTCGAGCGCGTGAGCACCGTGGGCTGCGGCGCGTCGGGAGCCTTCGGATCCTTCGGCGCGCAACCGGCGACTGCGACGAGCGACACCAGGGCGAGCGCTGCCATTCCGTGCGGACGCATGCGGGATCTCCGGTGCGCTCCCGGAGCCGAGCCGTCCGGGCGAGCGAGAGCGAGTGCGCGAGCTTGGGGGAACGGGTGAACCGAGTCAACGGAGCCGGGTGTCCCAGGGTGAAGCGACGGGAGTGCTCGGCTCGGCCATCGGGCGCGTGGGATTCGTAGCGATCACGGCTTCAGAGGAGTTCTCGACCCGTGTTCACCGGCTTGATGCGCCTCCGCTGCCAGCGCCCGCACCTTGACAGCGCTTCCCCCGTGGAGGTATCTGCGACTTGTGAGGTGCTAGTTGAGATCATCCCTGTACGGAGCGGGTGCCGAGTACGCGCTGCACTCTCTCCTCGTCCTCTCGGCGAGGGCGGAGCCGGTCAGCGTCAAGGATCTCGCGACGTTCCAGGCGCTGCCTGAGCGATTCCTCGCGAAGATCCTCACGCGGCTCGAGAAGGCGGGCCTCGTGCGGGCCAGCGAGGGCGTCCGCGGCGGGTTCGTCCTGGCGCGGCCTCCGGAGCGGATCGCCGTCCACGACGTCCTCACGGCCGTCGATCCCGATCGCACGCTGTTCGAGTGCGCCGAGATCCGGCGGCACTGCGCGCTGTTCGGTGAGGCACCGCCGGCGTGGAGCGTCACCGGCATGTGCCGGATCCATCTCTTCATGCAGGAGGCGGAACGCGCTCTCCAGCAGCTCCTCGCGTCCAAGACCCTGGCCGACCTGGGCCGCGAGTTCGAGAGGAAGGCCCCAGAGCAGTTCCTCAGGGACGCCGAGAGCTGGTTCCACCTCCGCAGGAGCGGGCGAGGGGCCGGGAAACGCAGGACCGCCGGTGCACGGAGCGCGAAGACGGCGCCGGGCGTGAAGCTCAAATCGAAAAGGGAAGAAAGGAAGAGATGATTCCCGAGACGCTGCGAGAGGTGCTGAAGCACGAGGGTGTGGTCGCGATCGCGACGGTCGGCAAGGACGGACCGCACCTGGTGAACACCTGGAACTCCTACGTCATCGTCTCCGATGACGAAAGGCTGCTCATCCCAGCCGGCTACATGAACAAGACCGAGGCGAACGTCGCCTTCGACGATCGCGTCCTGCTCACGGCGGGCAGCGTGAAGGTCCGGGGCGTCCAGGGCGCCGGTACAGGGTTCCTCGTGAGGGGCAAGGCGTCGTTCGTGACCTCCGGTCCGGACTTCGAGGTCATGAAGGAGCGCTTCCGCTGGGCGCGCGCTACGCTGGCAATCGCGGTCGAGTCCGCAACCCAGACGATCTAGCGCGCAGGGGCGCGCAGGGCTCGCCACATGCTGGTCCTCGTGGCGGTAGGAATCGCCATCACGTGGGCCGGGGCCAGCATGGTTCGGCGGCCAACTGGCGCTGCGCGGGGGGGTCTGCGCGACTGGAGCGGCGCGTGCGGGGTCAAAAGAGCATGTACCGCACGCCGAACTCGAGGTTGAACCCGTGGTACCGGTCCTCCTCGACCCGCTCCGCCGCGTTCGAGACCCTCACGGCCGGAACGTAGGCGAGCCCCGCTCCCAGGAAGAGTCGGAACCCGGAGGGGGATCGCCACTCCGGCCCCACGTTGGCGAAGACCCCGGTCCGGTTCCACGTCAGCGAACCGGCCGTCTTCCTCACCCCGAACACGCCCAGGGCGGCGTACGGGGTGAAGCCCTCCGATCGCAGAAATGCGCGAACGGCCGGAGCGACCGCGTAGCTCGTCAGCGCGGCGTTGCCGAGGTCCTCGTGGTGGTACGCGAGCTGTACGTCGATGGCCAGGCGCTGCACCGCGAAGACGATGACGTCGCCACCGAGCAGCCCGAGCCCATTTCCTGTGTGCCAGCCGAAGCCTACGCGCGGCGTACGCGCCTCCGGTGCATCGTCCGCCCGCGCGAACGTCCCGACGAGGACGAGCAGAGTCGCGAGCAGCATCGCGAAGCGTCGAACCGGCGATTGGCCTGGGTGCATCGAGATCCCCTGCGGCGACCGAGCCGTGATCGTAGCAGAACCCGACGATTCTCGAGCCGTTGAAGGCTCCCGACCACGACGCCGAGCCGCATTCACGCTCAGGCTTCTTGGCCAGCCCGCATTCACGGAACGTGGCGTTTCGCCCCAAACCCCCAGCAGGCAGGCGCGATGCCGCGCGTGCCACCCTACCGTCACGCGCGCCGGGCCCGCCCGGGCGAGGGGATACATGCGAAAACCTGCGCCGTACCTTGTCGTCTCTCTTTCGACGCTGATTGTCGCGTGCAGCAGCCACGGCGGACGCGAACCGATTCGGACGAGGGCGAGCCCCCTCGCCGCGGCGACCGTGTCCGGTTTCGCGGCGCCGGCCTGCCTCGAGGAGGCGCCAGGATGCAGCTCCGGGCTGCTCCTCGCCGGCCCGGACACCACCGGCCCGGAGCTGAACGCTCCGAACACCCTCGACGTCGCCTGGTGCCCCGACGTCGCCCTCGACCAGGCCCGCTACGCCGTGCAGGGAATCGCCGTCTCGACACCGCAGGGCGCGTCGATGCAGCAGTCGCGCCCGATCGACGTCGAGGTGACGGTGAGCACCCCACCGGACGAATTCGGCGTCGTGCAGCTCTGGTACAGCACGTCGGCGGAGTCGCCGACCGCGCTGCAGTGGATGCCGATTCGGCTCGACGATCCCTACGTCTACCCCTGGTCGCCGAGCGGCGTGGTGCGAGCCCGGTTCTCGCCCGACCAGCCGGGGATGCACGCGATCCGGGCGGTCGTCGGTCCGTTTGCGCCCGAGTCGTGCGCCGGCACCGTCGACACTGACGATTTCGCGTTCTGGGTGGCCCCGATGGCGCAGGGGCTCTCGGCAACGCTCTCTCCCGAGGACGGGACCGTCGTGACTGGCCTGGTCCGGCTCGCACTGCAGCAGCCGTCCTCGTCGCTCTGTCGGGTCGAGTATTCGATCGACGAGGTCGCCGAGGTGCTCGTGAGCAGCGAGCCCCCGTTCTTCCCCGTGCTGTGGGACTCGACGGCACTCGCGGACGCTGGTGCAGGACGAGCCGCCACCGTGCGCGCGTACGCTTTCGGAATGGGCTCTGGGGCCTGTGACGACGTGACGTTCCTCGGGCAGGTCTCACTTCGCACCGCCGCGGCGGCCACGTGCGATCCTACGTGGGGGCGTCCGACCTGCCTCACGCCATCCGCCGCCTGCGGCAGCGCCCGCTGGGTCGAGGGGGCTCGGGGGCCCGGCGAGCCCTACTGCGGCACGGCAGTCGGGGACTCCGTCGGGCCGACGATCGAGCGCATCCTCGTGCGGTCACGCGACGGCCAGTCGCTCGAACCCGGCGTTCCCGCCCGCGTCGAGGTGGAGCTCGGGGGCGCGCGGTCCCTGTCGCGCGTGGACGTTCATTTCCTCGCTGTCGACCTCGCGGTGACCGGCACCTCGCGGGTCCTGGGGATCGCGGAGGACGTGGGCGGGGCCATCGACCGTGGCGAGCGCGTCGGAATCGACTTCGTCGTCGGGCGGCCCCTCATCCCGGGCGACCCCGTTGCGCTCCAGTACGTGATGGCGATCGTGGCAGACGGCAGCTCGGCGACGGACGAGATCCTCGCCTTTGCCGCGCCGGATCGGACCCCTCCCGTCGTCTGGCTCGATGCGCCGACTCCCGGGTCCGTCGTGACGAACCCCGTCGTGTTGCGAGCGATCGCGCGCGATGCGAGCGGCGTCGCGTCGGTCACGTTCCGCGTCGGCGATCAGCCCGTGGGCACCGTCTCGGCGCCGCCGTACGAGCTCGCGGTTCAGCTGCCCGAGGGGGAACTGTTGCTCGAAGCCGAGGCGCGCGATGAGGCCGGAAACGTCGGCGCGAGCGCGATCGTGCCGGCGACGGTCGACCTGACCCCGCCCGCGGCCTACTGGGTCGCGCCGACCGAGGGCGGCAGACGCCATCCATGGCATGGTGACGCTCTCCGTGTATGCGGTCGATCCGGATTTCACCGAGCCTCGCGCGGCCGAGCGCGTCGAGTCCTGGGCCTTCGACGGGTTCTGGGTCGAGCAGCACATCGGGACGCTCACGGCCCCCACGGAATGGGAGCCGAGCGGGTGGCCTCGCTGGGACCTCGCCTGGGACACCACCGCGTTCGCGTCCGGGGCGAACCTCGTGCGCGCCGTCGCGATCGACCGCGTCGGGCTGCGGTCCGAGGCTCCGCTCTGGGTGTTCGTCAACCAGCCACCCACGCTGCGACTGATCCGTCCCGTGGACAGCGAGCGGACGACAGGGTCCATCAGCTTCGTCGCGGAGGTGGCGGACGATCTCTTCGCGCCGGTGATGGAGTTCCTCGTGGACGGGCGAATCGTAGCTGGCGGTGGCCCCCCGGGACAGCAGCCGACGATCGTCGAGTACGTCTGGGCGCCGATGTCGCTGCCCGCGGGGGATCATCGGGCGACTGTGCGCGTGTACGACCTCGCGCCGAGCGACCCGACGGCTCTGTGCGTCGAAAGCTCGGCGGTCGTCCACGTCATCGACCAGTCACCGCCGCAAGTCGCTCTGACCGCGCCCAGCGCGGGTGCGGTGGTGGGCGGCCCCGTCGTGCTGCAGGCGAACGCCTGGGACGACGTCGCGGCGACGCGCGTCGAGTACTACGCCAACGGCACGTTGCTCGGCAGCGCGATGACGCCACCGTACGCCGTGACCTGGAGCCCTGCGCCGTTCGAGGGACGCACGGTGACGCTGGTCGCGGTTGCGTACGACGCCGAGGGCAACGCGGGTGCGAGCGATCCGGTGAACGTCACGGTGCGCGACACGACGCCGCCGATCGTCTCGCTCACCGCGCCCACCGCTGGGTCCGTGCTCTTCAAGACGGCGACGTTCGCGGCGTCGGCTTCGGACAACGTATCGGTGACGGGAGTGCAGTTCCTGGTCGACGGCGCGGTGGTCGCGTCCGACGACGTGGCCCCGTATGCGGCGACGCTGGACGTGAGAAAGATGACACGCGGCACGCACCTCCTCGCGGCCGTTGCGAGCGACGCGGAGGGCAACGCGACGACGAGCGCGGCGACGCTCGTCCAAGTGAAATGAGGAGGCGAGCCCGACGGTGGGGCTGCCGCCCTGCGTCGCGTCTGTCGTCCGGGAGGTCACACCCTCTTGGTCCCCGACCCCGAGTAATGCGATGCGCGGCTCCGAATCTGCCGGCAGAGGGACC
The DNA here is from genome assembly GCA_963736795.1 of uncultured delta proteobacterium. Taxonomy (GTDB): domain Bacteria; phylum Myxococcota; class Myxococcia; order Myxococcales; family Anaeromyxobacteraceae; genus Anaeromyxobacter. The sequence goes on from CAVTRF010000020.1 coordinate 172,832, forward strand.
TTCGCCTGTAAGAGCGCGCAGACCACCGTCCGCGCCTTGTCCTGTTGGCCCGCGCGCGGACCCCGGCGCCGCGAAGCGTGAACGACTGCTCGCGAGCGACCCGACGAGCAGGGTCGCGTTCCCAAGGCGACGTGTACTGGAGAAGCGGTCGAGCCTCGGGCCGCTTCCCCCCCCCGGCGACGGGCTCGTACGGTCCACCGTGACGGAGTCCCCTCATGGTGAAGCCCGGGGGGGCGTGCGCCTCTACCCGGCTGCGGACCCGCGGTTCCGTGATGATGGCCAATCCTCGCGAGTCCACAGTTGTCCACCGCTCTCGACCGGGCACGGGAGACGTGGCGGCCCATGCGGATGCGTCATCAAAGCCGCGCGGGAGCGTCCCTTCGTAGCGACCCTGAGTGGAGATCGATGGGGGGGCGTGCGGACATTAGTTTTGCGTGTTGCACGACCGTCAGAGTGGGAGGTTCAGGATGACTGCGGAGCAGAAGACTGCCGGCTCGTCGAAGGATTTCTTCCGGAAGTTGCGAAAAGCCGCCCAAGACGAGGATTTCGCCGCGATAGACGAGGTGATGGGTGAAGCAGCCGGGGGTGCATACGGAGAGGTAGCGAGACAAGCGGGCGAGCTGCAGAAGATCAAGGACGCGATTTGCAGTAACCTTTCCAGCATCATTAGAATCTGCGATTCGATCATTGGCGACCCGAAGGCGGACCCCAAAGAAGTCGCTTGGGCCAAGGACAAGAAGAAGACGGCGCAGGAGGATCAGGCAAAGCAGGGATGCCCCAAGCAGCCGGTCGCGTAATCTCTGCGCCGGAGGGTCGCCGCGTTCGAGCCGCGCTTCCCCCGCATCCCGCCGACCTTCGCATCTCGTGGGATGATCCGCCTCGCCGTACTGCTCGGAGGGGACGCCGGTCTGCGGTCTGCGCCAGGGCGAGATTGTCGCCTTGGAGTGGACGTGACGGACGTGGATTTCCGTCGCGGGCAGTTCACCGTGCGTCGCTCGGAGTAGCGGGGGCAGGTGGCGCTGCCCAATGAGGGAAAGGAGCGGGTGGTGCCGATGACCAAGCGGCTCGTCGCTGCGCGCGGCGCCCACCGACACCTCCGCGGCCCCCCGGGATCGAGAGGCTCAATGCGTGAGGGTAGTTAGGAACGGCAGAGCAAGGGAATCGAACCCTCCTGCAGCGCCTCTCAGCACCACACACCGGTTTTGAAGACCGGGCCCGGCACCAGCCTAGGACGCTCTGCCGCCGTCCGGTTTACGTGCGGGTGGGGGGAGCGTCAAGCGAACGTTCGAGACGCTACCGCGACGCCTTCGACGCCTTCGACGGCCGATCGCCCGCGACCGGCGCGCCGTGCGCGTCGCCCCACGGAGAGATCCGCACCGGCGCCGCCCGCTCGTGCGGCATCGCCGCCCGCGGCGAGCGGAAGTACTGCATCGGCGAGTAGAAGACGAAGTTCGAGACGCGGCTCGTGTACACGCAGGCGTAGACCTCGATCTGCTCGCCGAACCGGGAGTTCTCGTTCCCCTCCTTGAACGTGAGCCCCCAGTACGGGTTGAGGCCGTCCTCGATCCCTCGCTCGAGCACCGCGACCCGCTCATGCGCGTCCCGCGACGCCCTGCGGAGCAGCTCCATCTCCTGCTTCTGCCGCTTGCGCTCGGCGTCGATGCGCGCGCGCTCCTCCGCCGTCACCGCCTCGCGCTCCAGGCGGCGGTCGAGGACGTTCAGCGCGGAGCGGTGGACCGCGACCTCGTCGTCGAGCCGCACCCGCAGCGCCTCGAGGCGCGAGAGCTCGTCGAGCACCTCGTGGTTCCGCTCGAGCCAGGCGAGCTCGCGCTCGAGCTCCTCGACCACCATGCAGGTCCGCCACAGGGAGCTCTTCTTCGAGCGCAGGATGTCGCCGTAGATGTGGTCGCCGACGTAGAGGATCCGGTCGCCGGAGATCCCCATCAGCCGCTCGAAGGAGGCGAGGTCGCCGCCCTCGTAGACGTGGCCGCGCTCGAGCGAGGTGGCCTCGCCGGCCTTCTCCCCGTCGGGCCCGAGGACGAAGAGCGGCCGCGGCTCCGAGAAGAAGGCGGGCTTCGCCGCGCCGGTGATCACCACGTCGAAGTAGTTCCGCCACGACGGGTACTCCGGCAGCTGCCCGTCGAGCACGAACTGCATCACCGCCTCGGTGTAGTCGCCGAGCGAGTTCGTGAGGAGGAAGAGCTTCTTCCCGCCGGAGCGGAGCTTGTGGAGCGCGGGCCCGAGCTCCGGGTCGCGCAGGACGTAGTGGCCGAGGTCCTTCTTCACCTCCGCCTTGAGCGAGCCGTCGCGGTGCACCGTGTCGATCGAGACGCGGATGTCGTCGAACAGCTTCGTGTAGTCGAGCTGCTGCCCGAGCCCCTCCAGCAGCTCGATCACCTCTCCGAACAGGCAGGCCTCCGGGAGCGCGAACAGCGTGTCGATCCAGGCGAAGCGCGGCGAGGAGAGGTGGACCTTCTCGTTGCGGTAGAGCCGCCGGATCTCGTCGTCCGGGAGCGGCCGCCGCCCGTGGTAGCAGCGGCCCACGTGGTTGTGCCGGTCCATCTTGAAGATGTTCCCGTGGAGCTTGTCGACCACGAGCCCGCGGATGACGAACTCGGGGTCGTACTGCAGCGCGCCGATCGCCGTGGGATAGCCGCGCGACTCGATCATGCGCGCGAGCGTCATCCGGAACGCGAGCGTCTCGAGCCGCACGAGGTGGTACATCGCGAGCGTGTAGTCCATGTCGAAGCCGACGGCCTCGATCCGGTCCATCCGTAGGTTCCGGTTCACGAAGATCTCGCGGGCGCGCGGGACCTCGCGGTGGGGCGCGTGCGGCGCGCCGAGCAGGTCCTGGACGAGCGGGGCGTCGTACGCGGGCTCTGCTGCGGCTTCGGGGGCGGCTTCGACGCGGGTCTCGAGATCCATCGAACGGGCGAGATAACACGAGGGGGAGGGGTCTCAACGCGCTGCGAGGGCGAGCGCCCGCGCCGGAAAGGTTGCTTCCGGGCGACGCCGTGGCACCTTCAGGGCGCGCGTGCCCACGAGGAAGACGACGACCACCGCCGCGGCGATCGCGGCTCGCATCGCGGCCCTGGAGGAGCGGGTCGCCCGCCTCGAGAAGGGTGCGGCGCCTCCCGGCGACGGGCGCGCGTCGCACCCGCCGAGCCCGCGCACCGTGAAGCGCTGTCCGGGGTGCGGACTGCCGCTCCGGCGCCGGAAGGGCCGCTGCGTCGCGTGCGGGCGCCCCGTCGCGTCGCTCTGACGCTCCAAACGAAAAGGCGCCCGGCAGATGGCCGGACGCCTTCGAGTGCTCCCCCCACTGCGAAGCCTAGTCGTCGACGACCATGCGCGACGGCGCGACGCCGAGGGCGCGGGCGATCGCGACCACGGTCGTGTACGGCGGGTTGCGGCCGCCGCGCTCGATGAGACTCACGTAGGCGACCGAGAGGTCGAGTGCTTCCGCGAGCGCCTCCTGGGTGAGGCCGCGGTTACGCCGCTGCTCGCGGACGCGCTCGCCGAGGCGGCGGAGCTCCTCGCGCCGGGGGTCGCGCTGGGTCTTCGTCTTGTTGGGCATCGGGCTGTGTCTCTCCATGTACCTTCGGGGGGTAACTCCGGGCGCGAATGCGTATGGCGTCGCGCCTGGCCGGTCCACCGACCCTGTGTAGGTGTGCTGTCGGTGTGCTGCTAGTAAAGACGAGCGAGGTTCGCTCGCTCGCGAAACGACGTGCGAGGAGCCCCGTTCTGCCGGTTGTTCCTCTCCATCGCGGATGGACGCCCACTCTACTCGACGCTATGTTCCGAGCGGATGTCCGCCCGCCCGCCCTCGACGGTGCTCGATCTCGATCGCGTGAGGGCCCACACCCTCCCGAACGGTCTGCGCGTACGTCTCCTTCCCGACCGCAGCACGCCGACGCTCAGCTACTACACGTTCTTTCAGGTCGGCTCCCGGAACGAGCGGCTCGGGACGACCGGCATCAGCCACCTGTTCGAGCACATGATGTTCAACGGGGCGGCCCGCTACGGCCCGAAGGAGTTCGATCGGGTCCTCGAGGCGCGCGGCGGCCACTCGAACGCGTACACGTCGAACGACGTCACCGCGTACTACGAGGACTTCGCGGCGGAGGCGCTCGAGACCGTCGCGGACCTCGAGTCCGACCGGATGCGCTCGCTCCGGCTGACGGACGAGGCGCTCGAGCAGGAGCGCGAGGTCGTGAAGGAGGAGCGCCGGCTCCGGACCGAGAACTCGATCTTCGGCCTGATGGAGGAGCAGCTCGAGGCGCTCGTCTTCCTCGCGCACCCGTACCGCTGGCCGGTCATCGGTTGGATGGACGACATCCAGCGGATCACCCGCGCCGACTGCGAGGGGTTCTTCCGGACCTACTACGCACCGAACAACGCGGCGATCTACGTGGTCGGCGACCTCGAGGTGGATCCGACCCTCGCCCTGCTCGAGCGGTACTACGGCGACATCCCCGCCGGCCCGGCCCCGACGCCGGTCCCGGCCGGCGAGCCGGCGCAGCGCGGCGAGCGGCGCGCCAAGGTCCGCTACCCCGCCCAGGCGCCGGCGATCCTCGCCGGGTGGCGCGGCCCGGCCGCGACGAGCCCGGACTCGAGCGCGCTCGACGTCCTGCAGGTCTGCCTGGCGGTCGGGGAGTCCTCGCGGCTCCGGCGCAAGCTCGTGCAGGACACCGAGCTCGCGGTCTCCGCCTCGATCAGCTGGGGCTGGCGGAAGGATCCGGGCGTCTTCCTCGCCTTCGTGGAGCTCGCGCCGGGCGGCTCCGTCGCGCGCACCGAGGCGGTCCTCTGGCAGGAGATCGCCAAGGTGGCGGAGCGCGGGGTCTCGGCGGCGGAGGTGCGGCGCGCGAAGGCGCTCCTCCGCAGCTCGGTCCTGCACGAGCTCGCGACGCACCACGGCGTCGCGCACGCGCTCGGCCAGGCCGAGGCGCTCCTCGGCGACTGGCGCGAGGCCGGCCGCGCGCTCCAGCACTACACCGAGGTGACCGCGCGGGACGTGCGCCGCGTCGCCGCCGAGTACCTCGACCCTGCTCGGCGCTGCGTCGTCCTCCTCGAGCCCGAGGCGCGCTCGTGAACGGCACCATCCCGCTGCCGCCCATCCACCGCGAGCGGCTCGCGAACGGGCTGCAGGTCGTGGTCGCAGAGCGCGCGGGCATCCCGCTCGCGGCGGCGCGGCTCGTGCTGCGCGGCGGCGCGGCCCTCGACCCGGCCGGTCGGGCCGGCCTCGCCCACCTCGTCGGGCTCGCCGCGCGCCGCGGCACGCGCCGGCGGACCGGGCCCGAGATCGACCTCACCGTCGAGTCGCTCGGCGCCGAGCTCGGCGCCGGCGTCGACGAGGACGCGAGCTACTTCGGGCTCTCCGCGCCGGTCGAGGCGCTGCCTCGCTGCCTCGACATCCTCGCGGACGTGGCGACCGCACCGACCTTCCCGGCCGCCGAGGTGAACCGGCTGAGGCGGCGCGAGGTCGCCTCGCTCGCGCACGACCTCGACGAGCCGTCGGTGATCGCCGACCGGGCCATGCTGCAGGCCGTGTTCGGGCGGCACCCCTACGGCCACCCGCCGGAGGGACGCGCCCGCGATCTCCGCGCCGCGCGCCGGGCGGACGTGACCGGGTTCCATGCGCGCCACTTCCGGCCCGGGGCGGCGATCCTGATCGTCGTAGGGAACGTCCCGACGGCCGAGGTGCTGGCGCTCGCGCGCACCCGGTTCGGCCGCTGGCGAGGCGAAGACGGGGCGACGGTCACGATCGCCCCGCCCGCGCCGCCGCCGCAGGCCGTGCTCGTCGTCGACAAGCCGGACGCCACCCAGACGCAGGTCCGGATCGCGTCGGCTGGGTTCGCGCGGCGCAGCCCCGACTACCACGGGGGGGTCGTCGCGAGCGCGCTGCTCGGCGGCGGGTTCACGTCGCGGCTGATGGAGGCGATCCGCGTGAACCGCGGCCTCTCCTACGGCGTGCGAAGCCGGTTCGCGACGAGCGGCGCCGGCGGGCTCTTCTTCATCTCGACCTTCACGAAGGTCGAGACCACCGCCGACATCGTCGAGGTCGCGCTCGACGAGACGGCTCGCTTCTGCGATGGCGGCCCGACCGCTGAGGAGCTCGAGCGGATGCAGAGCTACCTGTGCGGGCTCTACCCGCTCTCGCTCGAGACCCACGACCAGCTCGCGGAGAAGCTCTCCGACCTCGCGCTCTTCGACCTGCCGGACGAGGAGGTGAGCGGGTTCCGCGGGAAGATCCGCGCCGTGACCGCCGAGGCCTGCCGCGACGTCGGCCGCCGCTACTTCCCGCTCGCGGAGCGGGTCGTGGTCGCGGTGGGACCCGCGAAGTCGATCGTGCGCCAGCTCGAGCGGTTCGGCGACGTCACGGTGATCCCCGCGAGGAAGATGGCGTGAGCGGCGGGGAGGGCGGGGCGGCGGTCCTCCACGAGGACGCGCACGTGCTCGCGATCGACAAGCCGGCGGGACGGCTCGTCATCCCCGGGCGCGGAACGGACGAGCGGAGCCTGCGCGAGGAGCTCGAGGTCGTCCACGGGCGCCTCTGGGTGGTCCACCGGCTGGACCGCGGCACGAGCGGCGTCCTCCTCTTCGCGCGCACCGCCGAGGCGCACCGCGCGCTCAACCTCGCCTTCGACCGCGGGGAGCCCCGCAAGCGCTACCTCGCGCTCGTGCGCGGCGAGCTCGCGGCGGAGCGCCGCGTCGACCTCGCCATTGCGCCGGCGCGGCGCGGGCGCATGCGTCCCGCGCCGCCCCGGCGACCCGCGGGCGAAGGCGGCCGCGACGGTCCTCCGCCCGCTCGAGCGGTTCTCGCTCCGCGCGTGGGCGGGCGGGCAGCTCGTGCTCGTCGAGGCGTTGCCGGAGACCGGACGGACGCACCAGATCCGCGTCCACCTCGCCGCGATCGGGTTGCCGCTCGCGATCGACCCGGACTACGGCGACGCGGGCCCGCTCCACGGGCCGGACGGCGCCCTGCTCCTCGCGCGGACGCCGCTGCACGCGTCCCGGCTCGAGGTCGCGCACCCCGCGGGCGGCGGGCCGCTGGTCGTCGAGGCACCGTGGCCCGCGGACCTCGCGCGGACCGTCGAGGCGCTGCGGCGGGGGTAGTCCGGCCCGGGTGCGCCTACTGCGCCGGGGGGGCGGCTGGCGCGCTCGCCGGCACCACCGCGGCGCCGGCGAGCGCCGAGGCCTCGCCGAGCTCGACCGCGAGCGCGTCGAGCAGCGGGGTCCCGGCGAAGTGGTCGCGGGCGAGCGTCAGGATCTGGAGCGCCTCGTCGTGCTTGCCGTTGCGCTCGAGCCAGCGGGCCTTCTCCGCGAGCTTCGCGACGGAGACCTCCCGCGCACCGCTCGCGAGCCGCTCCGAGAGCACCCAGGCGTTCGGGCCCGAAGACACGTTCACCTCGCTGAACGGAGCGCGTGACTTCACCACGAGGAGGAGCGTCCCGGGCTCGATGCGGCGCTTCGCGTTCGCGGCGAGCAGGTCGGGCCGGTCGAAGACGTCCGCGGGGGCGAGGACGGTCGCCTCGGTGACGCCGTCGCCCTCGAGCAGCGCGCCGCGCCGGAGCCACCCCTCGCGGTCGTCGGAGGAGCGGACCTTCGCCCAGTCCTCACGCGCCTCGACGACGGTCACCTTCTCGCCTCGCTGCAGGAACGCGAGCGCGTTCGAGATCTCCTTGCCGGTGGGGCCGGGGACCCGCGCGGCCTCGCTCGGCTCGCGCCGCAGCGTCGTCGCTCCGCTCACGTACGCCGCCGCGGCCACGACGGCCGTCGCGCCGGCGCCCGTGGCGGGCGCCGACGGCTCGCCGGGGGCGGGCTTGCTCGAGCAGGCGGCGAGGACGACGGCGAGGGCGAGCGTGATGAGGCGGAGCATCGGGGTTCACCTCCGGCGTGCACCGTACCGGAACCCCGGGCGACGGCCAAGTCGGCCGGGGTGCGGCCGCGGAGGCCGGCGGGAGGTCTCAGAGGGTTGTTCAGAATTCCCCGGACCGAGCCGGGCGAGCGATGCGCAGCGGATCGCTCGCTCTGGCGACGGGAGGGGAGTTCTGGACAGCCCTCTCAAGAACGCCCGTGCACGAGCACCTTCACGTCGGAGCGGAACGTGATCTCGACCTTGCCCGCGTCGCGGACCGCCGACACGAACCCGCGACCGAAGGTCGGGTGGTCGACGACCTCGTCCACGGCGTAGGTCCGCTTCGCCGAGTAGGGGTGGGCATCGGTGACGTGCTTCGCGGCGAGCAGCGTCTCGAACGGCACGACCTCCGGCCGCGCGCGGACCGGGCGCCCCTTCGCGGCCGGACGGGCCGCGCTGACGCGTCCGGTCGTGTCGCGGTACCGGTGCACGCCGTGGCAGGTGTTGCACTCGACCTTCACCGGCTTGCCGGCGACCACCGCGTGGACCGTGTGCGCGAGCGTCAGCTCGCACTTGGTGCAGAACGCGTCCACCTCTCCGCCGACCTTGATCATGGGCCGCGCAGTATAGCGGCAGGGTCCCGGCCGCGCGACAGCCGCAGCGTCCGGCCGCGCGCGGCGGCGCGGCGAGGCGCGAGCGGCGCGAAACGGGCGTGGCCGCCCGCTCCGTGCGACAATGCCGCCCCATGGTGCGAAGGATCCAGGCCGGCCTCGAGGACTTCGGCCGGATGATCCTCTTCGCGCTCGAGGCGGTGGCGTGGACCTTTCGCCCCCCGTTCCGGCCCGAGCTGATCGTCTCGCAGATGGCGTTCATCGGCGTCGGGTCGGCGTTCATCGTCGGCGCGACCGGCCTCTCTGCCGGCATGGTGTTCGCCCTGCAGATGAACTACGCCCTGAAGCAGTTCGCGGCGGAGGGGTTCGTCGGCGGGTCGGTCGCCTTCTCGCTCGCCCGGGAGCTCTCGCCGGTCTTCACCGCGCTCATGGTCACCGGCCGCGCGGGGAGCGCCATCGCGACCGAGCTCGGTACGATGCGGGTCACCGAGCAGATCGACGCGATGGAGTCGATGGCGGTGAACCCGATCCAGTACCTCGTCGTGCCGCGGATCATCGCGTCGATCGTGATGTTCCCGCTGCTCACGATGCTGTTCAACGTGATCGGGTACGGCGGCGGGTACCTCATGGGCGTCTACGTCGCGAACATCCCGGTCGGCCCGTTCATCCAGCACACCCGGGAGTTCATGAACCCGTCGGACATCACCCACGGCCTCGTCAAGGCGGTCGTGTTCGGCACGATCGTCTCGGTCGTCACCACCTGGCGCGGCTACGCGGCGGCTGGCGGGGCGAAGGGGGTCGGCGAGGGCACGACCCGCGGCGTCGTGACGAGCTCGATCGCGGTGCTCCTCGCGGACTACGTCATCACCTTCATCTCGGTGGGGGTGTGACGTGATCCAGGTGGTCGATCTCTGGAAGTCGTTCGGCGAGAACGAGGTGCTGAAGGGGATCACCCTCAGCATCCCTCGGGGGACGACCTACGTCGTCCTCGGCGGCTCCGGCTCGGGCAAGACCGTGCTCATGAAGCACGTCATCGGTCTCTTCAAGCCCGACCGCGGCTCGGTGATCGTCGGCGGGCAGGAGATCTCCGCCCTGGAGGGGAAGGCGCTCACCGACGCCCGGCAGCTCTTCGGGATGGTCTTCCAGGGCGCCGCGCTCTTCGACTCGATGACGGTGTTCGACAACGTCGCCTTCCCGCTCACCGAGAAGCGCCGCCAGGACCGGCCGGATGCCGAGACGATCCGCTCCCGCGTGGTCGAGAAGCTGAAGGTGGTGGACCTCGGGGAGGAGGTGCTGAACCGCTGGCCCTCCGAGCTCTCCGGCGGCATGCGCAAGCGGGTGGCGCTCGCGCGCGCCCTCGTCTCCGATCCGCAGATCGTCCTCTACGACGAGCCGACGACGGGCCTCGACCCGATCACGACCGACTACGTGGACGGGATGATCCTGAACGCGAAGCTCAAGCTCGGGATCACGAGCATGGTCATCTCGCACGACATCGCGAGCGCGTTCAAGGTGGCCGACCGGATGGCGGTGCTCTACGATGGCCACCTGGTAGCGGAGGGCACCCCGGAGGAGGTCCGGCGAAGCACGAACCCGTTCGTGCAGCGCTTCCTCGCCATGTGGTTCGCGAAGCAGTGAGACGACGTGTGACGCGAGAGGTCGGAGATCCTTGAAGCCAGCCGTCTGGAACAGGGCGTTCGCCGTGGGCCTGTTCGCTGCCGCCATCGGCGTCGCGTTCGTGCTCGCGCTCACCTTCTTCCGCAAGGGCGGCTACTCCGAGAAGGAGAGCTACCTCGTCCACGCGTACTTCTCGGACGCGACCGGCCTCACCTGGAAGAGCCGCGCCCAGATCGCCGGCATCCAGGTGGGCGAGGTGGTGGACATCGTCCTCACCGGCGCCAAGGCCCGGCTCGACATCCGCGTGAAGAACGGGATCGAGCTGCACAGCGACGCCTGCCTGACGAAGACGTTCCCCTCGGCGCTCCTCCCGGACGCGCTCCTCGAGGTCCAGCCCGGCAGCGAGAACAAGCCGCTCCTCGCCTCGCTCCCCGAGGACGAGCGCAACATCACCTGCGTTCGGGAGTCGACGAGCGTCCAGCAGCTCCTCGATGCCATGGCGAAGATCGCCATGGACGTGCAGCTCGTCACGAGCGACCTCGCCCAGACCGTCGCGGGCGACAAGGGGCTCCGCCAGATCGTCGAGAACCTGGCCTCGGCGACGGGGCGCATCGACGAGGCCATCGCCCGCAACGAGAAGAACCTCGAGGACATCCTGCGGAACACCCGCGACTTCACCGCGGACCTGCGCGAGATCTCCGGGCGCGACAAGGACAAGGTCGGGCGAATCGCGAGCAACATCGAGGAGCTCACCGCGAAGCTCAAGATCGTCGCGGCGAGCCTGCAGGAGATCGTCGACCCGGGGAGCAGCGGCGCGGGCGGTGCCGGCGGGGCGTCGGGCGCGTCGGGCGGCGGCGCCGCGCCGGCCCCCGGCGTGACCGGCGCGGTGGCGGCCGCGACCCCGACCGAGCGCAGCGCGGCTGCGGCTCAGGCCCGGGGCGTGAAGCAGGCGGTCGACAAGCTCACCGGCAGCCTCGAGAAGCTCGAGAATCTCGTCGGGAAGGTCAACGAGGGGAAGAGCGTGGCAGGGCGGCTGCTCGTGGACGAGCGCCTCGGCCGCAAGCTCGGCGTGGCGGCGGAGGATCTCGCCGACCAGCTCGACCGGATCTTCAAGCTCCAGATCCAGGTCCAGCTCCGCTCGGAGTGGCTCCTCAACCAGACCGGCGCGAAGACCTACTTCGGCGCGCGGCTGCTGCCCAGGCCGGACAAGTACTACCTCCTCGAGGTGGTGTCCGATCCGCGCGGGGTGGATTCGATCAGCTCGAAGACGATCACGACGCGGGATCCCACCAGCAGCAACGAGGTGACGACCGTCTCGACCGAGACGCTCCACGAGGACAAGCTCACCTTCACGCTGCAGATCGCGAAGCGCTACGGTCCGCTCACCTTCCGCATCGGGGTCATCGAGAGCTCGGGCGGCGTCGGCTCGGACCTCCACCTCTTCCGCGACGCGCTGCAGTTCTCGGTTTCCGTCTACCAGTTCTCGCGCCCGTACCAGGACGTCTTCCCGCGCGCGAAGCTCTGGGTGAACTACTACTTCTTCCAGCACTTCTTCGTGACGGCCGGGGCGGACGACTTCCTGAACACCTGGCGCACGGGCCGCTACCCCGGCGGGCCGAAGTTCACGCTCGGCAACGACGCTTTCCTCGGCGGCGGCCTGTTCTTCACCGACGACGACCTGAAGACCTTGCTCGGCGCGGGCGCCGGCAGCGCCGTGCCGGCCAGCAAGTAGCCTCGACGCCCATCGCCCCGCGCCGGTCAGGGAAGGGCGTAGGTCTTCCAGCCTGCGCCGCCCCGACCGTCGCGGAGAATGACCCAGAGCGTGAAGGCGCCCGCCGGGCGGGTGTACTCGACGTCGCTGCCCGTCGCGTTCCCGAGGCCGCTGAACTCCGGGAACTCTCCCGCGGAGACGTACCACTGCCACGAGAGGTCCTCGGTCTCCACGGCCTGCGGGCCATCCGGCCCGCACACCGGGAACGTGTCCACCGGGCCCGGCCCGGCGACGCCGCAGAGGACGGACTCGCCGGGCGGAAACGGTCCGGAGCCGAGCGCAGCGCCGCCCTCGCAGGTGGCGCGGTCCCGCGGCGCGCTGACGGCGTCCTGGACCGAGGGGTTGAGGTTCGGGTTGGCGAGGCCCGCGAGCGGGGAGTCGGTGAGGTCCGCCGGCCGCGGCGCGACCCGGACGTGCTTCAGCGCGGCCGAGCGCTCCCCCTGCGCCTCGGCGACGGCGACGACGACGAGCTCGGCGTAGAGCCGGCAGCGAAACGCCGGGACCGCGAGCGCGATCTGCTTCACGAACTCGAGGGCGGTCGTCACCGCCGCAGGATCGATGAAGACCGAGAGCGACTCGCCCGTGCCGAGCGGGGTGACGCCGCGCGCGGTCGCGAGGCGCCGTGGATCCTCGAGCAACGAGGGATCGTCGCACGGCAGCAGGGACTCGTCGGCGCGCGGAAAGCACCCGAACCACGTGACCGTCAGCCCGGGGCGCGCGAGCGGGTTCGCGACGAGCGCGTCGAGCACGATCGTGTCCCCGGGCCACGGGTCGGCCGTGCTCGGGCTCCCCTGCACCTGCGACCGGATCGCGAGGAGGCGCAGGTCGGTGACCCGATACTGTGGCTCGAACCCCGTGTTGCAGGCCACGACGCCGAGGGCGGTGATCACGGCGAGGGCGACGAGGAGACGGTTCACGGCGTTCACCACTCGCCCCGCAAGCCGATCGCGGGGAGGACGGGGATGGAGGGCAGGGGGACCGTCTGCGAGCAGTCGAAGTTCCGGAAGCGGAACTCGGCGTTCTCGCGGTTCGTGACGTTCTGGACGTCGAGGTAGACGGAGAGCATCCAGCGCTCGAACACGAACCGCTTGTCGAGACGCGCGTCCGCCTGGAAGAAGCCCGGGAGCCGGCTCGACAGCGGCGCGCCGGCGAGGCAGCGGTACCGGCCCGCGTCCGCGTCCAGGATCGCGCCGACGAGCGGCGTGTACGGGTTCCCCGTGACGGCGCGGATCCGCGTGCCGACGACCCACTCGCGCGGGAGGCGGTACGACAGGACGAGCGCGACGACGTGGGTCTGGTCGAGCGTGAAGAGGCGCCAGGCCGGGTAGTTCGGGTCGGTCGGGTCGTCCCGCCGGATGGAGCGCGACCAGGTCCAGGCGAGCCAGCCGTAGAGGCCACGCGCCAGCTCGCGCCGGAGGAGCAGCTCCACCCCGACCGTCTCGCCCCGGCCCGCGTTCGACAGCTTGAGGAGCCGTCCGTCCGGACCGACGTTGCCCGTCGGCACGACGAGCGACCAGAGCTCCTTGTAGTACCCGGTCAGCTCGAGGCGCGTCGCCCACCACGGCAGATCCTGGCGCAAACCGAGGGAGAGGTGCAGCCCGCGCTCCGGGTCGAGGTCGGGGTTTCCGAACGTCTTGCTCGTCTCCTGGGGGTCCGGCGACGACCCGAAGAGCCCCGCCGCGGCGACGAACGTCGTCCCCGGGGCCGCCTCGACGAACGCTGAGGCGCGCGGATCGAGCCACAGCTTCGTGCGGCCGAAGCGCGACTCGACGTCTCCGCGCAGCCCGCCGACGAGCCGGAGCCACGGCAGCGCGCGCCAGTCGCCCTCGACCCAGGCCGCGGGCGCGTGCCACCACCCGGCGGCCGCTTCGCCCACCGTCGTCGCCTGCGAGGCGAACGGATCGGTCACCCCGCCCGGCGCCTCCACCGGCGGCGCGTACACGGAGTAGTCGATGCGCCGCAGCAGCGCGTCCACGCCCCCCTCGAGCGTGAGCCCCTCGCGGACGCGGTAGGCGAGGCGGTCGCGCAGGTTGATCGTCACGACGGCGGTGCGCAGGCCGAACGAGCTGCCGTTCAGGACGTCGAAGCCGTCTCGGCCCGCCGCCACCACGAGGTCGTTCGTCGCGCGGCCGAGCGGGAGCCGGTGGCTCGCCCCGATGCGCCAGAACTCGGTCGAGAGATAGAAGCTCGGCCGCCCGGGGCGGTCGGCCTCGCGCACGAACTCGAGCTTGTCGTCGGAGCCGTAGGCGAAGGCGGAGAGCTGCCCGCCGAGGGCGGGGAGGGTGAGCTTCGCCTGCCAGTCGTAGTAGCGCGGCGCGATGCGCAGGTCGTTCGCCGCGTCCCGGTCGATGCGGGGGAGCGCGACCGCGAGCACCGCGTCGATCCAGCTCCTCCGCAGCGACGCGTACGCGGACCCCTTGCCGACCGGCCCCTCCACCTCGATCCGTCCGTCGAAGACGTCGAGCTGCGCTGCGCCGTGCCACTCGCGTCGCGGCTCGCGCGTGCGGAGCTCCACCGTCCCTCCGAGCGCGCGGCCGAACCGGCTCGCGAAGTTCCCGGGGAAGAAGTCGATCGTCTCGACGACGTCGGCGTTCAGGACCGAGGTGACGCCCCCGAAGTGGAAGAGCTGCGGGATCGGGACGCCGTCCACGTAGACGGGCGTCTCGTTCGGCTCCGAGCCGCGCACGACGAGGAGGCCGATGCCGAACGGGCTGCGCGCGACGCCCGGGAGCGACTGGATGACCTTGAGCGCGTCACCCTGCGTGCCCGGGACGGTCCGCACCTCCTCCGTCGCGAGCGTCCGGACCGTCACCTCGCTGCGCGAGCGCTCGCCGCGGACCACCGCCTCGTAGGGATCGTAGTGACGGCGCGAGAGCCGGTACTCGACCTCGCGGACCTTGCCCGCCTCGAGCCGCTCCGTCACGGAGAGCGGGGCGTGCTCCGAGGAGAGGACCCGGACGATCACGTCGCCGGGCTCGATCCCGCGCAGCGCGAAGCGCCCGTCGGCGCCGGTCTCGACCGACACGCCCTGCGACTCGACGGTCGCGCTCGCGACGGGGGAGCGGGTCCCCCGCTCGACGACCCGCCCCTCGAGCACGATGGGCGAATCCACCGGAGCGGCGGGCTCCGCCCGCTTCAGCACGAACTCGTACCGGTAGGCGATCTCGACCGCGGTCGGGACACCGTCGATCTCCGCCGGGCGGAAGCGGAACTGCGCGACCGCGTGCAGCGCCGCCGGCCCGAAGCCGGGGTGCGGGCCGGGATCGACCACCTCCGCGCGGCGGACCGCGCCGTCCTCCCCGATGACGATCGACAGGAGGACCGACCCCGCGACGCCGGCGGCCTCCGCCTCGGGCGGGTACTCGGCGGGGACGAACTCGACGAGCTCGGGCGGGCGGGTGAGGGTCCCCGCAGGAGGGGGTTCTCCCGCCGCGACGAGGCAGCCGAGCAGGAGAGTAAGAACCCTCATGAGCGGGCGGGGATCTTACGGTGGAGCGCATCGGGCGCCTATAGTCTTCGGCAAGGAAACCTCGGAAATGAATCGATGGATCAAGCTCGTCCTCCTCGTCGTCGCCACCGTCGTGGTGACGCAGCTGCTCGTCCAGCGCCAGGCGCCGCAGCTCGCGAGCGGCACGGCGGCGCCCGCGCTCGCGCTCCCTGACCTCGCCGGCCGCACCGTCGACCTCGCCCGGTTCCGCGGGAAGGTGGTCGCGGTGAACTTCTGGGCGACCTGGTGCCCGCCGTGCCGGGACGAGCTGCCCGAGCTCGCCGAGGTCTGGACCGACCACCGCGGCCGCTGCTTCGAGATGCTCGGAGTCGCGGAGGAGTCCGCGCGGGAGGACGTCGCGAGGATGGCGTCGGCGATCCCGTATCCGGTCCTGCTCGACGAGCGCGCGAACGCGCTCGCCCCCTGGGGGGTCGCCGGCTACCCGAAGACCTTCCTGCTCGACGCCGAGGGCAACGTCCGGCGCGTGTTCGAGGGCGCCGTCGGGAAGAGTCAGCTCGTCGACGCGATCCGCCCGCTCCTGCCGGAGACCTGCCCGGCGAGCTGAAGGTCCAGGGCTCACCCGCGCTCGATTCGGAATGCGCGGGGGCCCCTGGGCGCGGTAGATGGGAGGCGTGGCCCGCACCGCCCCGTGTCCCGTCTGCAAGAAGCCCGCACCGCCGCGGTCCGAGAACCGCTCGGCGCCGTTCTGCTCCGATCGCTGCCGGCTCGTGGACCTCGGGAAGTGGCTCGGCGAGGCGTATCGCGTCCCCGGCCCCCGCCTGGGCGACGGAGCGGAGGCAGCGCCGCCCTCCACCGACGACGAGGAGGAGACATGAAGCCGGTCATGTACCTGGTCCGCGCGCTCCCCGGGCAGGACCTCGAGCCGCTCCGTCCGTACGTCGAGCTCCGCGGCGGCGCCCCGACCGCGCCGCCCCGCGAGCGCGTGGTGGAGGAGGCGCGGGGCGCGACGATCCTCGCCCCGACGTACATCGACCGGGTCGACGGTCCGCTCCTCGACGCGCTCCCGACCGTCCGGCTCGTCGCGTCCTACGGCGTCGGCGTGAACCACATCGACCTCGACGCGTGCCGCGCCCGCAAGGTGCTCGTGACGAACACCCCCGGGGTCCTCACCGATGCCACCGCGGACCACGCGATGGCGCTCCTGCTCGCGGCGGCGCGGCGGGTGGCGGAGGGAGACCGGCTGGTGCGCGCGGGCGGCTGGCGCGCGGTCGATCCCGCCTTCCTGCTCGGCACCGAGGTCAGCGGCAAGACGCTCGGGATCGTCGGCTTCGGCCGGATCGGCCAGGCGGTCGCGCGGCGAGCGCTCGGGTTCGCGATGCGGGTCGTCTACGCGAGCCCGCGCGCGGTGGACTTCCCGGGGGCCCGGCAGGTGCCGCTCGACACCCTGCTCGCGGAGAGCGACTTCGTGTCGTTCCACTGCCCGCTCACGCCTCAGACGGACAACGTGCTCTCGCGCGAGCGGATCGCGCGGATGAAGCGGGGCGCCATCGTCGTGAACACCGCGCGCGGGGCGGTGGTGGACGACGCGGCGCTCGCGGAGGCGCTCGCGAGCGGACAGGTCGCCGCCGCGGGGCTCGACGTGTTCCGCGACGAGCCGCGCGTCCCGGCCGCGTACCTCGGCCTCGAGAACGTCGTCCTGACGCCGCACATCGGATCCGGGACGCGCGAGACGCGCGCCGCGATGGCGCGCCTCGTCCTCGAGGATGCGCTCCGCTTCGCGAAGGGCGAGCCGCCGCGCCACCCGGTGCCGTAGCCGCAAGGCGTCCGGCCGAGCGCCAGCCCCGCCGCTTCCTCGCCCGGGCCGCGCGTGCTATGAGCCCCGCGCGCCATGGGCTTCGTCGATCTGCACTGCCACCTCCTGTGGGACATCGACGACGGTTGCGAGACGCCGGAAGAGTCGCTCGCGGCGGCGCGGCTCCTCGTCGAGCTCGGCTTCAGCGACGCGGCTCCGAGTCCGCACGCGGTCCAGGGGCTCCCCTCCGGAGATCCGGTCCGGGCGGAGGCGCGGCGCGCGGACGCCGAGGCGCTGTTCCGCAAGGAGGGCGTGCCGCTCACGCTCCACCGCAACGCCGAGAACCGGCTGGACGACGCCTTCCTCGCCCGGGCGGATGGGGAGGGCCGGCGCGGGGTCGGGGTCTCGCAGCGCTGGGTCCTCCTCGAGGTCCCGTTCGACGGCGCGGTGCCCGCGCTCCCGGATCTCGTGTTCCGCCTGCGCCGCAAGGGCATCCTGCCGCTGTTCGCGCACCCGGAGCGCTGCGCCGAGTTCGAGCGGCCGGGACGGGCGGCGGAGGTGGTCCGCCTCGGGGCCGCCCTCCAGCTCAACGTCGGCGCGCTCGCCGGGGTCTACGGGAAGGGCTCGCGCAAGACCGCGGAGCGGCTGCTCGACGAGGGGCTCTACGCCGTCGCGGCGACCGACCTGCACCGCCCGGACGGCGCGTACGAGTGGCTCGGCGAGGCGCTCGCGGCGCTGGAGAAGCGCGCGGGAAATGACGTGCTCGACCGGCTCCTCGCCACGAACCCGCACCGCATCCTCGCCGGCGAGGACGTCGTCGGATGAAGCGCGCGCTTCAGGCGGCCGCCGGTCTCGCGGTGTCGGGCGGAGCGCTCTGGCTCACGCTGCGCGGCAAGGACCCCGCCGCGATCTGGGGCGCGATGCGGGCCGGCGACTACCGCTACCTCGCGCCGTACGTCGCCATCCTGCTCGTCCTCCACGTCGTGAAGACCGTCCGCTGGGGGCTCCTGCTGCGCCCGATCGCGCCGGTGCCGTTCGCGCGGCTCAACGCGGTCGCGGCGGTCGGCTTCATGGCGCTCGTCCTGCTTCCCGTTCCGCCTCGGCGAGCTCGCGCGTCCGATCCTCGTCGCGGATCGTCCCCGGCTCCGCACGTCGGCGGCGCTCTCGTCGATCGTCGTCGAGCGGGCGGCGGACGGGCTCTTCACCGGGCTCCTCCTCGTCACGGCGCTGCTCGCGGTCCCGGGCGGCACCCCCGGCCTGCGGCTGCTCCGCGCCGGCGGCGCGCTCGTGACCCTCGCGTTCGCCGCGGTGATCGCGTTCCTCGTCTTCGCGTACCGGAACCGCGCCGCCGCGGTCCGGCTCGCGACCCGGGGTCTGCGGCCGCTCTCGCCGCACGTCGCGGAGCGGGCGAGCGGGATGCTCGACGCCTTCATCCATGGGCTGCGCGCGCTCCCCGGTCGCGGGAGCCTCGCGCTGTTCGTCGCGCTCACCGCGGGGTACTGGCTCCTGAACGCCGCCGCGATGCGGATCCTCGCGCTCGGGTTCGGGTTCGAGCTCGGGCCCGCGCAGGCGTGCGCGATGCTCGGAGTGCTCGTCGTCGGCGTGATGATCCCGGCGGGCCCGGGGATGATCGGCACCTACCAGGGCGCGGTCGTCCTCGGGCTGTCGCTGTTCGCCCCGGCGGACGCGGTCGCGACCCGCGGGATGGCGTACGCGAACGTGCTCTGGGCGGCGCAGCTCGCGCAGGTGACGGCGGTCGGGATCCCGTTCCTGTTCTCGCGCCACGTGGCG
The DNA here is from genome assembly GCA_963736795.1 of uncultured delta proteobacterium. Lineage (GTDB taxonomy): Bacteria > Myxococcota > Myxococcia > Myxococcales > Anaeromyxobacteraceae > Anaeromyxobacter. The sequence continues at coordinate 191,717 of CAVTRF010000020.1, forward strand.
CTCGAGCGGCTGTGGGGCGCGCCGGGCGGAGTCGCGGCGGGGCTCGAGGCGGAGGAGGCCGAGTACCGGTCCTCCGGGGACGGGGCCGTCTAGACCTACGCCGCGTCGGCGGCGCGGGCTTCGGTGACCCCGTCGCCGCGCAGCTGCTCCAAGTTCGCCTGGACGTCGTCGAGGAACAGCGCGTCGAGCTCGCGGTCGATGCGGGCGAGGTACTCGTCGAGCACGCAGGGCGCGACCTCGTCGAACGGCAACAAGAGGTTCACAGCTCCTCCTCGAGCCAGCGCAGCAAGGCTTCCTTGATCCGGTCGGCGGGGCGGCGTTCGGGGATGGACGACGACGCCGGCGAGGCCGGCGGGGGGAGTGGGAGCTCCCGCGGCGAGAACTCCTCGGTGCGGGTCGAGAGCGACGGCTGCGGCTTCCGCATGCGCAATCCTCCGATATCGCGCACTTCGTATCACGCAGAGTCCGACCGTCAAGAAATCGGCCCCTCGCTTGACGCCCCCCGCCGGTCGCCCTATAAACCCGCGTTCTCAGGTGAGGTAGCTCAGTCGGCTAGAGCGAGGGTCTCATAATCCCTAGGTCGGGAGTTCGATTCTCCCCCTCACCACCACCACCAAACAATCCGAGTAGTTTCAGCCGCCCCGGGGATCGGGGGCGGAGCCCCAAGCAATCCAAGTCGTTCAGCCGCCCCGGGGATTGGGGGCGGAGCCCCCGAGTCCGAAGTCGCGAAGCCGGCGGCCCGCTCGCGGCAGCGAGCGGATGCGCCAAAGGCGCAGGCCACGGGCGTGTGGACCTAGCACGAGCCGCTCGGGTCGGAGACGGAGCGTGTTCGATGGGAATCACCGTGGTGCTCGAGGACGAGAACGGCGGAAGCATCGAAACTCTCGACGACACGACCCTGCTGCTTCGGGCGCTTCCGCCGGTCGATGACGCGTCGTTTCCATGGCTGTCCACGATCGACCGATACGGCGACACGACGTTCAACCATCTACAAGTTCCGAAGGTGCGCGCGGAGTTGCAGCGCCTGATCCGGGCGTCCCGCGAGCCTGAAGACGACGGCACACCTTCAGCGCATCGATGCGCTGTTCGAGCGGTGCGTATCCGAGCCGCACCTGTACGTGAAGTTCTACGGCGACTGAACGTTACCGCGCCCCGCGCGTTGGCGTAGACGAGCGCGGCGGCACGACCGTCGCCGCGCGCGACATCGAGGTGGGGAGGAACTCACGAGCGATGACGCGTCCTTCGACGCGAACCACCGGGGGCTCTGACCGCCCCCCGCTCGCCCCCCGCCGGCTCGCCCTCGAGCCCCTAAACTTCCGTGCAGCGCTCGCGCGAAGGGAGGGCCGAATGGCGGCGAAGGCGGGGAAGGGCACCGAGACGACGCCGCGCGGGGAGACCCCGCCCGCTCCGGACCGCGCGGACCACCCGACCTACTCCCGCGACGAGCTCGCCCGGATCGTCGCGGCGCGGGAGTCGTGGACCGAGGAGGAGCTCGCGGAGGCGCTCTCGCGCCTCCCCGCGCGCAAGGCGTCCTTCGCGACCGACTCCGGGATCCCCGTGCCGGCGGTGCTCGACCCTGCGAGCGTGCGCGAGGCCGACTACCTGCGCGACGTGGGCTATCCCGGCCGCTACCCGTTCACCCGCGGGCCGCAGCCCACCATGTACCGGAGCCGGCTCTGGACGATGCGGCAGTTCGCCGGCTTCGGGACGCCGCGCGACACGAACGCGCGCTTCAAGTACCTGCTCGCGCACGGCGTGAACGGACTCTCGACCGCCTTCGACATGCCCGCGCTCATGGGCTACGACGCCGACCACCCGATGAGCCGCGGCGAGGTCGGCAAGGAGGGCGTGGCGGTCTCGTCGCTGCGCGACTTCGAGCTCCTCTTCGAAGGCATCCCGCTCGGCGAGGTCACGACGTCGATGACCATCAACGCGACGGCGGTGGTGGCGCTCGCGATGTACGTCGCCGTCGCCGAGCAGCAGGGCGTCCCGCGGGCGCGGCTCGGCGGCACCCTGCAGGCCGACATGCTGAAGGAGTACATCGCGCAGAAGGAGTGGGTGATCCCGCCCGCGCCCGCCGTGAAGCTCGTCTGCGACATGATCGAGTTCTGCGCGCGGGAGATGCCACGCTGGAACCCGGTCTCCATCAGCGGCTACCACATCCGCGAGGCGGGGGCGACGGCGGTCCAGGAGCTCGCCTTCACGCTCGCGGACGGCATCGAGTACGTGCAGGAGTGCGTCGATCGCGGGATGGACGTCGACACGTTCGCGCAGCGGCTCAGCTTCTTCTGGGACGTCCACAACGACTTCTTCGAGGAGGTCGCGAAGTTCCGCGCCGCGCGCCGGATCTGGGCGCGCACCATGAAGGAGCGCTTCGGCGCGAAGCGGCGCGAGTCGCTGCTGCTCCGGACCCACGCGCAGACGGCGGGCGTCTCGCTCACCTCCCAGCAGCCCTACAACAACGTCGTGCGCACCGCGCTCCAGGCGTTCGCGGCGGTGCTCGGCGGCACGCAGTCGCTCCACACGAACTCGCTCGACGAGACGTACGCGCTCCCGACCGAGGAGGCCGTGACGATCGCGCTGCGCACTCAGCAGATCATCGCGTACGAGTCGGGCGCCGACCGCGTCGTCGACCCGCTCGCGGGCAGCTACTACGTCGAGTACCTGACGGACGAGATGGAGCGGCGGGCCCTCGAGCACATCCACCACATCGACCGCCTCGGCGGCATGCTCCGCGCCGTCGAGCAGGGATACCCGCAGCGCGAGATCGCCGAGAGCGCCTACCGCTGGCAGCGGGAGGTGGAGAGCGGCGAGCGGGTGCAGGTCGGCGTGAACGCGTTTCGCCGCGAGGAGGCGGAGGCGATCCCGACCCTGCGGATCGACGAGACCGTCGCCCGCGAGCAGATCGAGCGGCTCCGCGCGCTCCGCTCCGAGCGGAGCGCCGGCCAGGTGCGGTCCGGGCTCGCGGCGGTCGAGCGCGCCGCGCGCGAGGGCGGAAACCTCGTGCCGCCGTGCATCGAGGCCGTGAAGGCCTACGCGACCCTCGGAGAGATCTCGGACGTGCTCCGCGCGGTGTTCGGCACCTACCGGGAGGACGCCCGGTTCTGAGCGGAGGACCGCTCGGCCGCGCGCCGGCGAACCTCGGCGTTTCCGCCCCCCTCTCCCGACCTCTCCCCCCGCTGGCGCGGGGGGAGAGGAGGGAAACCAAGAACGGGTGCCGGCGGCGTCCGGGGCGGTCGGGCGGGCGCGACCTCCGCGGACGCGTGGTAGATTCCGCCTCCGGATGCGGATTCACGTGCTCGCCGCCGCGCTCCTGGGGCTCGCGCCGGGGCTCGCGGCCCCCGGGGCGCCGGACGGGGCGCGCGAACCCTGCGCCGCGGCGAGCGCTCGCCTCGGCAGCCGCGCGGTGACGGCGATCGAGGACGCGCGCGCCGAGATCGACGCGTACCGCGCCGCCTGGCGGGTCGCGTGCGATCCTGCGCGCGGGGCGGCCGACGTCGCGGCGCTCCTCTCCGACGCGGAGGCGCTCGTCTCGGACGTCCGGCTCGCGCGCGTCGTCGCGGAGCTCTCGCGCGCGCTCGAGCCGCGCGCGACGTGGCCGCTCCCGGGGGTGCACCGCTCCGGAGAGGGCCTCGAGCTCGACTGGGCCGCCTTCGCCGCCATCTTCGAGCGCGGCACGGCGGAGGACTCCCGCTTCTTCCGCGGCCTGACGCGCGCGACCCGCGCCGGCGGCGAGCCGGTCTGGCTCGGGCCCGTCCCCGCGGCTGACGGGGCCCCGTGCGTGCGCCTCGGCGAGATCGCCTGGGTCGACGTCGCGGACGGGATCGAGCAGATGGAGCGGTCGGGGCCGGAGGTCTACTCGCGGCGGGTTGCGGCGCTCCGCGAGCAGCTCCTCGAGACCTTGCGGGCGCTCGGGGGCGGGGGCCCGGTGTGCGGCTGCGTGAGAGGGGATCCGCTCCCCGCGCTCGCCGCTCTGGCGGGCGGCGCCCGCGAGCGCTCCGGAACGCCCGAGCGACGCGCGCTGCTCGCGGCGGCCGCCTCGGCCGTGGAGGCGCTCCGCTCCGGCAAGGCGCGGCTCACCTGGCTCCGCGAGAGCGCGGACGCGCCGGCCACGGGCTGCGGCGCCGGGGCGAGGTGACGTGGCATGGCCACTGGACCGACGCCTACTACGGCGCGCTCTACCTCGACTCGGTCGAGGACCTGCTCACGCCGGCGCTCTCCGCGCTCGAGGCCGACGCGATCTCGACGCTCCTCCCGCTCGGGCGGTCGGATCGGGTGCTCGATCTCGCCTGCGGCCACGGGCGGCACGCGCTCCCGCTCGCTGGGCGGGTGGGGCGGCTCTGCGGCCTCGACCGGAGCGGCGACTATCTCTCTCGCGCCGCGGCGTCCGCCCGCGCAGGCACCGGGCGCCCGCCACGCTTCGTGCGCGGCGACCTGCGAGCGCTCCCGTTCCGTGACGGGAGCTTCGACGCGGTCTACTGCTGGTACTCGTCGCTCTTCGTCTTCGACGACGCGACGAACGAGGCCTGCCTGCGAGAGGCGGCGCGGGTGGTCCGCCCCGGCGGCCGGCTCCTCGTCCAGCACGCGAACCCGCTCGGGCTCGCCGCCGACCCCACCGCGGAGGCCTCCCGCGTCCTGCCGGACGGCTCGCGCGTCGAGGAGCAGTCCGTGTACGACGCCGCGCGCGGGGTGGACCGGTGCGCCCGGCGGCTCGTCCGGCCGGGAGGCGCGGTGCTCGGAGCCACGGCCGAGTTCCGGTACTACACGCCGGCCGAGTGGAGTCGGCTCGCGACCCGGGCCGGCCTCCGCCTCCTCTTCGTGACGAGCACGTCGGACGCGGGCGGCGCGCAGCGGCAGGCGCCCGGACCCGAAGCCCCGGACCTGATCGCCCTCCTGGAGAAGCCGAGCTAGCCTGCCTGGACGACGCCGCGCGCGCCTCGGCCTCGGCCAGGGCATCGTGGCAGGCGCTTCGCCGGATGAGCGCCGCGGTCGAGCTGCCGTTACATGCAGGTACGTCCTGGGATACGCAGCGCGAATGCGCGAGCGAGCCCACGCCCGCCCACCAGCATTGGGTCGATCATGTCCGACGACGGCAGATACCACGGCCCCGAGCGCAACGAGACCGACGAGAGCCTTCACGGCGAGCGCAAGAGGACGGACCTCGAGCTTGGCAGGCAGCACGCGTCCATGGACAAGGATTCTGGACGCAGTCGTCCAGCAGGCACGCGAGGATGCCGACGAGGTGCTCGAGAAGGCACGCGGACATGCCGACGAGGTGCTCGAGAAGGCGCGGGAGCGGGCGGACGAATCGCTCGAGCGGGACGCCTCCGGGCGACGTCAGACGCTCCGCCAGGAACGTGCGCAAGAGGATGCCACCGTCGAGCAGGATCGCCTGACCGCCGACGAAACGCTGACGGACGAGCGTCAGGAGCGGACGCGGGCGCTGACGAATCTTCTTCGGCTCGAGCGTGAGCAGACGGATGAACGGCTGCTGATCGAGCGCGCGCGCGGCGACGCCGACCTGGCCCTGAGGGACGACTTCATGGGCATGGTGGCTCACGACCTGCGAACGCTGCTCGGAGCCATCGCGCTCGGTGCGGAGGTGCAGTTCAGGAGCGCCAGCCGACGACGACGAGGCAGGACGGCGAGTTCTCGACGCGGCCGCGAAGACTCAACGGCTGGTCGCGCGAATGAACCGGCTCATCGGGGACCTGGTCGACGTCGTGAGCATCGAGGGGGGCCGGTTCGCGATCGCGCCGGCGAGCTACGACGCGAAGGCGCTGATCCGGGAGGTCGTGGAGACGTTCAGGCCGACGGCGTCCGCCAAGGGCATCTCCCTGAACGCGACCACGGAGGGCTCTCTGCTGGTGAGGCTCGACCACGAGCGCATCTTCCAGGTGCTCACCAACCTCCTCAGCAACGCCATCAAGTTCACGGACCAGCACGGGACAATCTCCGTTCGAGTCGCGCCGGTGGGAAGCGAGGTCCGGTTCTCCGTGGCGGACACGGGCGCAGGCATCGCAGCCGACCAGCTGGAGTCCATCTTCGAGCGTTTCTGGCAGGTCAGTCAGGGCGACCGCCGGGGGCTCGGGCTCGGGCTGTTCATCTCCAGGTGCATCGTCGAGGCGCACGGTGGCCGCATCTGGACCGAGAGCGAGGTCGGCAAGGGCAGCACCTTCTTCTTCGTGCTGCCCGGCTCGGCGCCTTCGTAGGAGCAGCGGACTCCGCCCCGGCTCGAGGTGAGGGAGCCTCCGAGCGTGCGAGGCCGATCCGGAGGGCGGCCCGCCGACGCCGGGGCGCGGCATGGCCGGGCAGGGGACCGTCGGCCAGGAAGGGCGCCAGTGGCGCGTCTTGTGCTAACTTCAAGGAGTTGGGCGCAGGCGCCGCGACGCCCCGCCCACGACCTCGAACGTCAACCGGACGGGCACGACCGCCTCACGGTGTAGCCCGGTTGGAGAAGCCTGCATGAGCCCCGCGAAAGAGCGCCCCCTCCGCATCATCGTCGCGAAGCCCGGCCTCGACGGTCACGACCGCGGCGCGAAGATCATCGCGCGGGCCCTGCGCGACGCAGGGTTCGAGGTCGTCTACACCGGCCTGCACCAGACGCCCGAGATGATCGTCGCGGCCGCGATCCAGGAGGACGTGGACGCCGTCGGCCTCTCGGTCCTGTCCGGCGCGCACATGACGATCTTCCCCGCGATCATCGACCTCTTGAAGGAGAAGGGGGCGGCGGACATCGCCGTCTTCGGCGGAGGCATCATCCCGCAGGACGACGTCCCGAAGCTGCAGGAACGGGGCGTCGCGGCGGTGTTCCTCCCTGGCTCCACGACCCAGTCCATCATCGACTGGATCCGGTCGAACATCCGTCCGCGCGCGGCCGCGGCCTAGCCCTCAGCTATCCGCCCGTCCCGATCATCGGGAGGAGGCGGCCGGCGTCGTCGCGCATGTGATGCCGCTCGGCCTTCGCGCCGAGCGCCTCGCGGATCCGCGCGGTCACCTCCGCGTCGCTCGCCCCGGCCCGCAGGAGCTCCGCGAGCGGCACCCGGTCGCGGCCGCCGAGGCACGCGCGCAGCGCGCCGTCCGCGCCGACCCGGATCCGGTTGCAGCCCTCGCAGAAGCTCTCGGTCATCGCGCCGATGAACCCGACCAGCCCGGAGAGGCGCTCCCCGCCGTCCGCGGCGGTCCCGCGCATGTGGTGGGCGGGACCCCAGCCGCGCGTCGCGTCGGGCTCGAGCGCGACGCCCTGGGCGGCGAGCAGCGCCTTCACCTCGGCGGTCGGGACCGGACCGCCGGCGTCGCCGAACGGCATGAGCTCGATGAAGCGCGGGGTCGCGCCGAGGCGCCAGGCGAACCGGGTGAGCGCGCCGAGCTCCCCCTCGTTCTCGCCGCGCACCACGACGACGTTCAGCTTCACCGAGTCGAAGCCTGCGCCGAGCGCGGCCCCGAGCCCGGCGACGATGCGCTGCAGCGTCGCGGCGGGCCCGGCGATGCGCCGCAGCCGCTCCGGGTCGAGCGTGTCGAGCGAGACGTTGAGGCGCGACACGCCTGCGGCGCGGAGCGGGACCGCGAGGGTCCCGAGCGCGTGGCCGTTCGTCGTGAGCGCGACCTCCTCGATGCCCGGCGTCGCGCGCACGTCGCGGACGACGTCGAGCAGGTCCGCACGCAGCGTGGGCTCGCCGCCGGTGAGCCGGACGCGGCGGACGCCGGCCGCGGCGAAGATCGACACGAGGCGGGCGAGCTCGGCGCGGGCGACCGGGTCGCCGCTCCGGTCGGGGACGGCGGGCGCGCAGTAGCTGCAGCGGAAGTTGCACCGGTCGGTGAGCGACAGGCGCAGGTACGTGATCCGGCGCCCCTGCGCGTCGACGAGCGGTCCGGACGCGGTGCCTTCGCTCACGGTCACGAGAGCGTCATACCACTGCGCGGCGACCGTTTGTACCCGGACCCCCGTCGTGAAGTCGGTCTCGGACCGGGTGTCGACCCCGTCCGGACGTGGACCTCGAGAGGGCTCCCGCCCTGGCGCCCAGGTCGTCTAGATCGGCAGCAGCTCGGTCGGCCGGGCGAGCTCTTCGAGCTCCCCCGGGGTCATCGAGAGGAATGCGTCGGCGCAGCGCGGGTCGAGCTGGGTCCCGGCGCAGCGCGCGATCTCCTCGCGCGCCACCTCGGCGGGGAGCGCGCGCCGGTACGGGCGGTGGTTCGTCATCGCGTCGTAGGTGTCGGCGATGGCGAAGATGCGGGCGCCGATCGGGATCTCCTCGCGGGCGAGGCCACGCGGGTAGCCCTGGCCGTCGAACCGCTCCTGGTGCGCGAGCACCATCTCGGCCGAGCTCCCGAGGAAGTGGATGGACCGCAGGATGTCGTACCCGGTCTCCGGGTGGCGCTTCATCTCGGCCCACTCGGCGTCGTCGAGCTGGCCGGGCTTCAGCAGGATCGCGTCCGGCACGCCGATCTTCCCGATGTCGTGCAGCAGCGCCCCGCGCCCGAGGTCCGGCAGGTCCTTCTCGGGCAGGCCGATCCGGCGAGCGACGGCGAGGGAGTAGCGGACGACCCGCTGCGAGTGGTCGCCCGTCTCGTGCTCGCGGGCGTCGAGCGCGGCGACGAGCGACCAGAGCGTCTGCGAGTAGGTCGCCTCGAGATCGCGCAGCGCGCGGGAGAGCTCCGCGGTCTTCTCGCGGACGCGGTTCTCGAGCGAGCGGCGGTACTTCTGGCGCGCGAGCTCGAGGCGCCGCCGCCCGAGCGCGCGCTCGATGGCGCGGATGAGGTCGGTGACCTTCGGCGGCTTGAGCAGGTAGTCGGCCGCGCCGTTGCGCAGGCACTCCACCGCGGCTTCGGTGTCGCCGTACGCGGTGAGCATCACGATGGCCGCGTCGGGGTGCGCGTCCCGCATCCTCTCCAGCAGCCAGAAGCCGTCGTGCCCCGGCATCCGGACGTCGCTGATCACGAGGGAGAACTCGGTGTGCCGCGCTGCGTCGAGCGCCGCCGCCGCGGTGCTCACCACCGTGCAGGCGTAGCCCTCCTCGCCGAGCAGCACCGCGATGACGTCCCGCACCGACGCGTCGTCGTCGACGATGAGGATCTTCGTGGGCTCTGACGGGGCTGGCTCGACCATGTATGAGGGCGGGCTCGGTGATGGGCGGCCCGGGAGGGGCGAGCCGGGGCGAGTGTAGCATGCAGGTGCGGGCCCCGATGCTCAGCCTTCCGGCGAGGGAGCGGGGCGCTTGACCCCACTCCCACTCGCCGCTACATCGCGATCGAGCCATGTCCGACACTCCGCGCGTCAGCCTGCCCGTCCTCGCCGATCCGCCCGCCGCCGGCGCTCCGCTCCCGACGAGCCGCCGCGAGATCACGGAGGATCTGCACGCACGCGGGATCCCCCGTGACGCGAAGAAGCCCGCGTGGCTCAAGGTGCCGCTGCCGGGGGGCGAGCGCTACCAGCGCGTCCGGGAGACGCTCCGGGGGCTCGCGCTCCACACGGTCTGCCAGGAGGCGAGCTGCCCGAACGTCGGCGAGTGCTGGGGCGGCGGCACCGCGACGGTCATGCTGATGGGCGACGTCTGCACGCGCGGCTGCCGCTTCTGCCACGTGAAGACCGCCGCCCACCCGCCGCCGCTCGACGCCGGCGAGCCGCGCCACCTCGCGGAGGCCATCGCGCGCCTCGGGCTCGACTACATCGTCGTGACGAGCGTGGACCGCGACGATCTCCCGGACGGCGGCGCCGGCCACTTCGCCGAGGCGATCCGGTGCCTCAAGGAGATCCCCGGGCTCCTCGTGGAGGTGCTCACTCCGGACTTCCGCGGGGACGCGGAGGCGGTGCGCACCGTCGGCCGCGCCGCGCCCGCGGTGTTCGCGAACAACATCGAGACGGTGCGCCGGCTCACCCCCGCCGTGCGCGACGCGCGCGCCGGGTACGATCAGACGCTCGACGTCCTCGCGGCGGATGAAGCGCGAGTTTCCGGCGATCGTGACGAAGTCGTCGATCATGGTCGGCCTCGGCGAGACCGAGGGCGAGGTGATCGAGACGATGCGGGACCTCCGCGGCGTCGGGGTCGAGATCCTGACCCTCGGTCAGTACCTGCGGCCGAGCACGTGGCACTTGCCGGTGGTCGAGTGGGTCACGCCGCAGCGGTTCGCCGCGTACCAGGAGGCGGGCCGCGGGCTCGGGTTCCGGTACGTCGCGAGCGGCCCGCTCGTCCGCTCGAGCTACCGCGCGGCGGAGCTGTTCCTCCGCGGCGAGCTCGCGGCACGGACCGGAGACGCCGGGGGCCAGACGAATGATCCCGCCAGCGGGGCGGGACCTGACCGGGGCGGGACCTGACGAGGGCTGCAGGTGACTTCGGGCCGGGGAGAGCGATGCGGCACGAGCACGAGGTGGTAGAGCCGGTACCGGGGCGCGAGCCGCGGCGCGAGCGCGACGCCGGACGCTGGCTGAAGGAGTTCCCGCTCCACCGGCTCGTCGCGGACGACGGATCCCTGCTGTGCGATCCCGCCGAGCTGACGCTCGGCGACGACGAGGTGCTGCGGCTCTACCGCTGGATGGTGCTCGAGCGGGCGCTCGACGAGCGGATGGTCTCGCTGCAGCGGCAGGGCCGGATCGGCTTCTACATCGGGTCGATCGGGGAGGAGGCGTCGGTGTTCGGCGCCGCCGCGGCGATGGCGCCGGGTGACTGGCTCTTCCCCTGCTACCGGGAGCACGGCGCCGCGCTCTACCGCGGGATGCCGCTCCCGACCTTCCTGTGCAACCTCTTCGGGAACGCGGGCGACGCGATGAAGGGGCGCCAGATGCCGTGCCACGAGGCGTGGCGCCCGGGCCGGTTCGCCTCGATCTCGTCCCCGATCTCGACGCAGATCTCGCACGCGGTCGGCGCCGCGTGGGCGGCGCGCCTGAAGGGCGACGACATGGTCGCGCTCACCTGGTTCGGCGAGGGCGGCACGAGCGCGGCCGACTTCCACACCGGCCTCAACTTCGCCGCCGTCCGGAGGATCCCGGTCGTGTTCGTGTGCCGCAACAACGGGTGGGCGATCAGCGTCCCCCGCGAGCGGCAGACCGGCTCGGCGACCATCGCGCAGAAGGCGATCGCTTACGGGATGCGCGGCGAGCGGGTGGACGGGAACGACCTCCTCGCGGTCCACGACGCCACCCGGCGCGCCCGGGCGCGGGCGGCGGCGGGGGAGGGGCCGACGCTCCTCGAGTGCGTGACCTACCGCCTCGAGGGCCACTCGACCTCCGACGACCCGCGCGCCTACCGCCCCGCCGAGGCGGTCGCGCCCTGGAAGGAGAAGGAGCCGATCCTCCGGATGCGCAGGTACCTCGCGCGGCGCGGGGCGCTCGACGACGCGGCGGACGCGCGGCTGCGCGACGAGGTCCGCGCCGAGCTCCAGCGCGCGCTCGCGGAGGCCGAGGCGCACCCGCCGAAGCCGCCGGTCGAGACGCTCTTCGAGGACGTGTACGCCGAGCCGCTGCGGCCGCAGCGCGAGCAGCTCGAGGAGCTCGAGGCGGCCATCGCCGCCGACCGGCGCGTGGCAGACCCCCGGCACTCGGACGCGTAGGAGGGCGCGGGATGCCCGTCATGAACGTGATCCAGGCGGTGAACGACGCGCTCCGCGTGGAGATGCGCCGCGACGCGGACGTCGTGGTGCTGGGCGAGGACGTCGGCCGCTTCGGCGGCGTCTTCCGGGCGACGCAGGGGCTCCAGCAGGAGTTCGGCGCCGACCGCGTGATCGACACACCGCTCGCGGAGGGCGGGATCGTCGGGACGGCGGTCGGCATGGCGCTCTACGGGCTGCGGCCGATCCCCGAGATCCAGTTCGCGGACTTCATCTACCCGGCGTTCGACCAGATCGTGAGCGAGGTGGCGAAGTACCGCTACCGCTCGGGTGGACAGTTCTCCTGCCCGATGGTGATCCGCACGCCGTACGGCGGCGGGATCAAGGGCGGGCACTACCACTCGCAGTCGCCCGAGGCGCACTTCGTCCACACCGCCGGGCTCAAGGTGGTCGTCCCCTCGAACCCCCGCGACGCGAAGGGGCTGCTCATCAGCGCGATCCGCGACCCCGATCCCGTCCTCTTCCTCGAGCCGAAGCGGGTCTACCGCGCGGCGAAGGGGGAGGTGCCGGAGGGCGAGTACGCGATCCCGCTCGGGAAGGCCGCGGTGACGCGCGAGGGCGGCCAGGTGACGCTCGTCGCCTGGGGCGCGATGTGGCACGAGGCGGACCGGGCCGCGCGCGAGGCGGAGGCGGAGGGGCTCGACTGCGAGGTGCTCGACCTCCGCTCGCTCCAGCCGCTCGACCTCGACACGATCGTCGCGTCGGTCTCGAAGACCGGCCGCGCCATCGTGATCCACGAGGCGCCGCTGACCTGTGGCTTCGGCGCGGAGCTCGTCGCGCTCGTCCAGGAGCGCTGCTTCCTGCACCTCGAGGCGCCCATCGCGCGGGTGACCGGGTTCGACACCCCGTTCCCGTACTCGCTCGAGGCGGAGTACCTGCCGCGCGCGCCCCGCATCCTGAAGGCCGTCCGCGAGATCGCCGCTTACTAGCAGTGCCTACCCGCACCGGAGCGCGCCATGCCCTACCAGCTCGAGCTGCCCGACATCGGCGAGGGCGTCGTCGAGGCGGAGGTGCTGCGGTGGCTCGTCGTGCCGGGCGACCTCGTCGAGGAGGACCAGCCGCTCGTCGAGGTGATGACCGACAAGGCGACGGTGATGATCCCGTCGCCGCGGCGTGGGCGCGTCGTGCGGCTCCTCTGTCCGGTGGGCGAGCTCGCGAAGGTGCACGCGCCCCTCGTGGAGCTCGACACCGGGGAGGCCGTCCCTCGGGGCGCGGCGCCGACCGCCGAGGCCCAGGCCGGGTCGCGTCGCTCCCCCGCTCGCGAGGCCGCCCGCGCGGTGGTCGCCCGCGAGGAGCCGGGCACGCCGCAGGCGGACGACCCCGACGCGAGCCCGGGCGCGAGGAAGAAGGCGCTCGCGACTCCCGCCGCCCGCGCGCTCGCCCGGGAGATGGGCATCGCAATCGACGCGGTGCCGGGCACCGGTCCGGGAGGTCGGGTGACGAAGGACGATCTCTCGGCCCGGGCGCGCAGGAACGGCGACGACTCGCCGGCCGCGCACCGCGAGGCCGCTCCGGAGCCCGCCCCGCGCCCCGCGCCCGCGACGCAGGCCGGCGCCCCGGCGCTCGCGCCCGCGCCCGGGGTCGGCGAGGACGAGCGCGTCCCGCTCCGCGGTCTCCGCAAGCGCATCGCCGAGAACATGGCGCGCTCGAAGCGGACCGCCGCCCACTTCACCTTCGTCGAGCAGTGCGACGTGTCCGAGCTCGTGCGGGCGAAGGAGCGGATGGCCGAGGCGGCCCGCGCCGACGGGGTGAAGCTCACCTTCCTGCCCTTCGTGCTCAAGGCGGCGGTCGCGGCGCTGCGCCGCCACCCGCGGCTCAACGCCACGATGGACGAGGAGCGCGGCGAGCTCGTCATCCACCGTCGGTATGACCTCGGGGTCGCGGCCGCGACCGACGCGGGCCTCGTCGTCCCGGTCGTGCGCGGGGTGGAGCGGCGGTCGATCGTGGACCTCGCGCGGGAGATCGAGCGGCTCGGGGACGCCACGCGGGCGGGGAAGGTGCGCCCCGAGGATCTCGGCCGCTCCACCTTCACGGTCACGAGCCTCGGCGCGCTGGGAGGGCTGTTCGCGACGCCGGTGCTGAACCATCCGGAGGTCGCGATCCTCGGGATCCACCGGATCCGGCCGACGCCGGTCGCGCGCGGGGGCGAGGTCGTCGTGCGCGACGTCATGCACGTGTCGGTGACGAGCGACCACCGCCTGGTGGACGGTCACGAGGCGGCGGCGTTCGCCTACGAGGTGATCCGGCTGCTCGAGGATCCGTCCCTGCTCTTCATGCAGCTCGCATGAGCCGCCCGCTGGTGTCGGGAGCGCGGCGGCGCAAGCCGCGCCCCGCCGGTCACAGGCGGTGACACGCGTTGCAGAGCTGGGCCACCTCCACCACGTGCTTCGGCGCCGCGGAGGCGCCGTCGTGGCACGAGGTGCACTCGACGCGGCCGTTCACGAGCGGGACCTCGCGCGGGAGCGCGCTCGCGGGCGCGTACTGCGCCGGAGACCGCGCCGCCGCGACGCCGTACTCGACGGTGACGGGGTGGCTCATCCCCCCGCCGCCGCCCGCGCGCATCTGGAAGCCGATGTCCGGGCCGACGCTGCCGTCGTGGCACGCGACGCACGCGTGCGAGGTCGTCGTCGCCCGATCGACGCGGGGGAGGGTGCAGGGCCCCTCTGCCCAGGCCTGGCCGACCGGTCCGCCGTGCGTGGCCGCCGGCGCTCTCCGCGCGGCCCCTCCCTCCCAGAGTCCCGCCCCTCGCGCGCTCGACGCCGCGGCGAGCGCCGCCGCCGTCACGACGGCGACCCCCCAACGTGCCCGCATCCCGACCTCCCCGCCCGCGCGGCTGACGCGCCGCGGCCCCCCGAAAAGCTCGGGCGCCCGGACGGTGCGTGGAAGGGGCCCGTCCGGGGACCGACTTTTGCGTTGGTGGGAGGGGCGGCCTGCCCCCTATATTCCCCGCACCCTGGAAGGGGGACGGAACATGGCCACGAAGACCTTCGACGCCGTGGTGATCGGCGCCGGCCCGGGCGGCTACGTCGCCGCGATCCGGCTCGCCCAGCTGGGCAAGAAGACGGCGCTCGTCGAGAAGGAGGCGACGCTCGGCGGCGTCTGCCTGAACTGGGGGTGCATCCCGTCGAAGGCGCTCATCGCGGCGGCGAACCTGGTCGAGGACGTCCGCGGCGCCTCCGAGCGCGGCATCGTCGGCGACGTGCGGGTGGACCTCGCGAAGCTCCGCGAGTTCAAGGACGCGGTCGTGAAGAAGCTCGTCGGCGGCGTCGCCCAGCTCGAGAAGGGGAACGGCGTCGAGGTGGTGCGCGGTACGGGCCGGTTCGTGGCGCCGAACGCCGTCGAGGTGAAGGGCGCGGACGGCGCGGCGACGCGGCTCGAGGCGCCCGCGTTCATCGTCGCGACCGGCGCGCGGCCGATCGAGATCCCGGGCTTCGCGTTCGACGGCAAGGACGTCTGGAGCGCGAAGGAAGCGGTGGACCTCTCGGAGGTGCCGAAGCGGCTCGTCTGCATCGGAGCCGGCGTCATCGGGATGGAGCTCGGGACGGTCTACGCGAAGCTGGGCGCGCAGGTGACCTTCGTCGAGGCGCTGCCGCAGATCCTGACCGGCGTCGATCCCGAGGCGGTGCGGCTCGTCCAGAAGGGGATCCGGCAGCGCGGCGGCACCGTCCTCGTGAACGCGAAGGCGAAGGGCTACGAGCGGAAGGGCGGTGCGCTCGCGGTGCAGGTCGAGGTGGACGGCAAGGTCCAGGAGCTCGCGGCGGACAAGATCCTGGTGGGCGTCGGCTTCCGGCCGAACTCGGAGGGGATCGGCCTCGAGGAGGTCGGGGTGAAGCTCGGGCCGAAGGGGTTCCCGGAGCTGAACGAGCAGCTGCAGACGAGCGTGCCTTCGATCTTCGTCATCGGCGACCTCGCCGGGCCGCCCTTCCTCGCGCACAAGGGGTTCAAGGAGGGCGAGATCGCCGCCGAGGTGATCGCCGGCATGAAGTCGGCGCGCGACTGGGTGGCGCTCCCGGGAGCGATCTTCACCGACCCGGAGATCGGGATGGTGGGGCTGTCCGAGGACGAGGCGCGCAAGCAGGGGCACGACCCCATCGTCGGCAAGTTCGCCTTCGCCGCGCTGGGTCGCGCCATCGCGATCGCCCACACCGAGGGGTTCGTGAAGGTGGTCGGCGACCGCGCGTCGAAGCTCCTCCTCGGAGTCACGATGTGCGGCCCGGAGGCGTCGGACCTCATCGCGGAGGCGGCGCTCGCCCTCGAGATGGGCGCCTACCTCGAGGACGTCGCGCTCACCATCCACGCCCACCCGACGCTGCCGGAGGGGTTCATGGAGGCGTGCAAGGCGGCCCTCGGCGAGGCGATCCACGCGCTGAACCGCCCGGAGCGCCCCCGCCGCGCCGAGGCGGGGGGCGCCGCCCGCGCATGACGCCCGTTCCCGAGCGCGCGCTCGTCGTTCACCGGCTCGGCCGCGTCGAGTACGAGGACGGCCTCGCGCTCATGCGGATCGCGGGCGCGACGGTGCGCGCAGCGCAGCCGGTCGCGACGGACCACCTCTTCCTCGTCGAGCACCCGCCCGTCCTCACCTTCGGGCGGAGCGCCGACCGGGCGAACGTCGTGGCGGCGCCGGAGTGGCTCGCCCGGCAAGGGTTCGAGCTCCACGAGACCGACCGCGGCGGCGACGTGACCTACCACGGCCCTGGCCAGATCGTGGGCTACCCCGTGTGCGATCTCAGCGACCGCCCCGACGTCCGCCGGTACGTCGGCGCGCTCGAGGAGGCGATGATCCGGGCCTGCGCCGACCACGGGGTCGAGGCGGGGCGCCACGCGGAGCACCGCGGCGCCTGGATCGGCTCGAAGAAGATCGGCGCGGTCGGGGTCCACCTCTCGCGCTGGATCACCTCGCACGGCCTCGCGTTCAACCTCGCGCCCGACCTCGCGCACTTCCGCGCGATCGTGCCGTGCGGCATCGCCGACCCGGGCCTCGGCGTGACGAGCCTCGCGGCGGAGCTCGCGGCCCGCGGCCAGGCTGCGCCGGACCGGGACTTTGTCGAGGAGCGGCTCGCACTCCACCTCGCCGAGGGGCTCGGCCGCCGGCCGTCGCCGTCCGGTGGGCCCGACCTGCGCACGGTGTCGGTCGTGCCGGTCGGCGCCGACGGGCGGATCCTGCTCCTGCGGCGGAGCGTCGAGCGCGGCGGCTTCTGGCAGCAGGTGACGGGACGCATCGAGCCGGGCGAGTCGGAGGAGGCCGCCGCCCGGCGAGAGCTCCTCGAGGAGACCGGCGCCGACGTCGCGGTCGAGCCGCTCGGCTACCGCCACGCGTTCGCGCTCGACCCGTCGCTCAACCGCGTCCGTCCCGGAGCGCTCGTCCTCGTCGAGGAGACCGCGTTCGCGGCGCGGTTGCCGCCGTCGTTCGCGCCGGTGATCTCCGACGAGCACGCCGAGCACGCATGGGCGACGCCCGAGGAGGCGGTCGCGCGGCTGCGGTTCGCCGGGCTCCGGAGGGGCGTCCAGCTCGCCGCGGCGAGGTTTGGGCGCGTAGGGCGCGTAGCCCCCGAGTAGGCGCAGTCGGGCAGGCCGAACCCGGCTCGCGGTCCGGCGCTTGCTCGGGCGACCTGAGCGTGCACCGCCGACTCGCGCTCGCGGCCGTCCTGATCTTCGTGCTCTCCGCGTCGAAGGTCCGGGAGATCCTCGAGATTCCGCGCGGTCGCGCGGCGTGCGTGCCCGAAGGGCGCGGGGTGCCGCCGCGGCACTGGCTCGGATGCTCGACGGACCCGGGGCCGCGGCGCGCGCTCGCCGGGGACGAGCGCCTCGTGCTCGGCCTTCCCGTCGACCCGAACCACGCGAGCTCCCGCGACCTCGCCTTCGTGCCCGGGTTCTCGCGACGGCTCGCCGCGGAGATCGCGCTCGATCGCGAGCGGAACGGGCCCTACCGCGAGCTGTCCGAGCTCCTCCGGGTGCGGGGGATCGGACCGAGGAAGCTCGCGACCGCGGCCCCGCACCTCGTCGTCTCCGAACCGTAGCGAGGGCGCCCCCCGTGCGGTAGGCTCTCCACTTTCGGAGAAGGGGAAGAACTTGGAGATCCGCTGCGAGCGCTGCTCGACGATGTACGACCTCGACGAGACGCTGCTCGCCCCCGCCGGGTCCGAGGTGCAGTGCACGAAGTGCCAGCACGTGTTCACTGCCTTTCCCCCGCGCGCTCCCGGCCGCACGCTCGTCGGCGTCCCCGCCCAGCAGGCGCACCAGGCGGCGCCCGCGCCTTCGCGCGGACCGCGCGCGCCGGCGTCGGCGTCGCCCGCCGCCTCGGGTCCTCCCGCCGCGCGCCGGAGTGACGGTCCCGCGGCAACGCGCGGGGTGCGGCCCGCGCCGCCGCAGGTGTACCGGCCCGCACCGCCCGCACCCGGTGCCGCACCGAGCACCGTCGGCCGGTCGGGGATGCTGAGGCGGGGCCGCGACACGGTGGGCACGTTCGAGGCCCGGCTCCGCTGGACCGCGCGCTGGCGCTGGCTCGCGCCGCTGCTCGCGGTCGCGCTCGTCGCCGTGATCGCCGCCGCGTGGTGGCTCCTCTCGCGGCGCGAAGGCCCGAGCGACGACCGGACGCAGCGCGAGGCGCTCGCGCTCGTCGCCCTCGACGACGTGGCGAGCCTCGACGCGGCGACCGCCAAGCTCGCGGAGGTCGTGGAGCGGTCACCGGGGTCGCACGCAGCGGCGGCGGATCTCGCGCTCGCGGAGGCGCTGCGCGCCGCAGCCGCGATCGAGGCGGGTGAGGGGGTCACCTCGCGACTCGCGGCCCGCCGCGAGGAGCGCGACCGGCTGCGCCGCGATCAGCCGCCGGGCTGGGAGGCGGCGGAACAGGCGGCGTCGGCGGAGGTCCTCGCCCTCGAACGCCAGGTGCGGACCGAGGAGGAGCAGGCGAAGGCGCATGCGGCGTCGGCGCGTGGCGCCCTCGCCCCGCTCCCGGCGGGGCTCGCAGACACGGCGGAGGTCGGCCGCGCGCAGGCGGTGCTGTACGCGGTCGCCGGCGAGCGCGAGCGCCTGCACAAGCTCGTCCGGGCGCGGGAGAAGGGCGCCCGCGACGCGTGGCTCGAGCTCGCGGACGGCTGGAGCGACGCCCGGGACCCGGATCGTGGCGCCCGGGAGCGCGCGCTCGTGAAGCTCGGCGCGCTCGCCACCGCCCGGCCGGATCTCCTGCGAGGTCGGTACCTGCTCGCGCGTGCCCAGGCGTCGCTCGGCCGCAAGACGGAGGCGAGCGCGACCCTCGACGGAGTCCTCGCGGCGAACGCGCGCCACGAGGGCGCGCGGCGCCTGCGGGAGGAGCTCGTCCGGCCGGTCGCTGCGTCCACTCCCTCGCCGCCCGCCCCCGCCGTCGCGCCCTCGCCGCCGCCCCCCGTCGTCGCGCCCGCGACCCCGGAGACGGGAAACGCGCAGCCTCGGCCGAGGAAGCGCGCTACCCAGCGCGACGCCGCCGCTTCTCCCTCCGCACCGGCGGGGGCTCCGGCTCCAGGCGGGGAAGCGAGCGCTCCCGGTGACGGGACGACCCCCGCTCCGCCGGCGGGGAGCGCACCCGGTCCGTCCGACCCCGGGGCGGCTGCTCCCTCTGCGCCCGCGGGCGTATCGCCGTCCCCGCGGGCCGCCGAGCCGCCGCCATCGGCTCCCCCGGCGACCCCTGGCCCACCGAGGCGGTCCGCCGACCGGGACGCCACCGAGCTCTCCGGCGGGTAGGCGTCCGCGCTGGCGCGAGGCTTGCCTCGCCAGTGGCGCGATGCTCATCGCGCTCCTCTGGGTGTCGCTCGGCCTCGTCGCGTTCAGCTACGTCGGGTATCCCGTCGTGCTCGCCGCATGGGGGGCGCTCCACGACCTGCGCGGAGCGCTCCGTTTCTTCGCGGGCGGGCCCGACCGCCGCGAGCGCGGCCTCCCGCAGGAGTGGCCACGGGTGTCGCTCGTCCTCGCCGCCTACGACGAGGAGGCCTGCATCCGCGAGAAGGTCGAGAACTGCCTCGCGCTCGACTACCCGGAGGACCGGCTCGAGATCCTCGTCGGCTGCGACGGGTGCACCGACCGGACGGCCGAGCTCGCGCGCGAGGCGGGGCGGGGACGGGTCCGGGTCGTCGAGCTCGCGCCGCGCGCCGGCAAGGCGAGCGTGCTCGCGCGGCTCGTGCCCGCGGCAGCAGGCGACGTGGTGGTGTTCACGGACGCGAATACCCTCCTGCACCCGGGCGCGCTGCGGGCGCTGGCGCGCCGCTTCCGCGATCCCTCGGTCGGCGCGGTGGTCGGACGGCTCCGCCTCCGCGAGCGGACGGGAGCTGCGATCGGCGAGGGCATCTACTGGGCGTACGAGACGTTCCTGAAATACCTCGAAGGGAAGCTCGGCTGCGTCCTCGGCGCGAACGGCGGTCTGTACGCCATCCGACGGATCCTCTTCGGCCCGCTCCCGCCCGACACGATCACGGACGACTTCGTCATCCCGGTCCGGATCGCGGTGCGCGGCTGGCGGGTCCCGTTCGAGCCGACCGCGGTCGCGTACGAGGAGACGACCTCCGACGTGCGCGACGAGTTCGGCAGGCGGGCCCGGATCGGAGCCGGCAACTGGCAGGCGCTGGCGCGCCTCCCGGACCTGCTCGATCCCCGCACGGGCTTGGTCGCGTTCGCGTTCGTGTCGCACAAGCTCCTCCGCTGGGCGACACCGTTCCTCCTGCCGCTCGCGCTCGTCGCGAACGTCGCGCTCGCCGCCGGGCCTGGCGCGTGGGGCTACCGCGCGCTGCTCGCCGCACACGCCGCGTTCTACGTGCTCGCGCTCTCGGCCTGGCGCGCCGCGTCCGGGCGCAGCGGACGGCTCGCGCGCGGCGCGCTCCACTTCGTCGCGATGAACGCCGCCCTCGCGGTCGGCTTCTGGCGCTTCGTTCGCGGGACCCAGCGCGCGGCGTGGCGCCGGACCGAGCGGCCCGCTGCACGCGCGGCGTGACCGCGCGGGTGAGCGACCGGCACGGCCGCAGCGGCCGCTGCGGCGCTCCCCGTCGTTACCCCCGCGCGGGCCTCCCTGATGGGGCAGGCCGGTCGTTTTCTTGCTCGGGAGAGGGACGTGCCCTTGCACCGCTGGTCACCGCACCTAGGTTCATTCCAGGGCCAAGGGCGGGCAGCGGGCGGCGGGGACCGGAATGGCTCGCGGTGACCCATGAGCGTCATGGACCGGATCCGCAGGCTCAGCAAGGCGCAGCACCAGGCGCTCATCGCCATCGACCGCGACGAGCAGAACGCGGTCGAGCTCGAGAACCTCGAGGCCGACCACCTCGCCGCCGAGGAGGCCTATCTCCGGCGCAAGGACCGGCTCCTCGGGCACGGCGTCCCCGACGTCTACGAGGAGATCGACGCGTCGCGGGCGCTCCTTGCTCAGGCGATCCGCCGCCGGCAGGAACGATTCGAGGCGCTGCGCGTCGCCGTGCTGACCGGACGAGCGGCGGAGCCTGACGGGCCGATGCAGCTCGCCCTGCTGCCGACGTGATCCGCGTGGGCTGCGCTGCGCGGTCCTGCGCCGGCCGTCTCCGGCGGACATGATCGCGTCGTGGCGGACCTCCTCGTCGTCGCTCCCCTCCTGACCGGAGACCCGGCGCGCCCCCGCGCGCAGGCGGCGCTCGCCCGCGACGGCGTGTTCGTCAGCGTCGGCGGGGTCGCCGAGTGCGAGCGGCAGGCGCGGCGCGGCGTGCTCCGCATCGACGCGGGGGGTGGGGTGCCCGGCCTCGCCGACGCCCACGGCCACCTGGCGCTGCTCGGGCGGTGGCGCGCGGAGGTCTCGCTCTCCGGCGCTCCGGACGAGGAGGCCTGCGCGGTCCTCGTCGCCGAGCGCGCGAGGACGGCGCCTGCGGGGACGTGGGTCCGCGGGAGCGGCTGGGACCAGAACCGCTGGCCCGGTGGGTCGTTTCCGTCGGAGGCGGCGCTCACGCGGGCGGTCCCGCGCCACCCCGCGGCCCTGTCGCGGGTGGACGGCCATGCGCTCTGGGTGAACGCGTCCGCGCTCGCCGCCGCGGGGATCGACGCGCGAACGGCGGATCCGCGCGGGGGGCGGATCCAGCGCACCGGCGACGGCCGTCCGTCGGGGGTGCTCGTCGACGCCGCGCAGGACCTCGTGCTCACGCGGATCCCGCCGCCCGGGCCGGCGGAGCTCGAGCGGGCCCTGTGCGCGGCGCTCGTCGAGCTGGCGGGGCTCGGCCTCACCTCGGTGCACGACGCCGGGGTCACCTCCGACCTCCTCGCGATCCTGCGCCGGCTCGCTGCCGAGGATCGGCTGCCGCTGCGCGTCCACGCGATGCTCGACGGCGAGCGGCCGCTCCCGGAGCTCCGCGCCTCCCTCGCCGAGGCGCTCGCCACGGCGGAGGTGGGGCGGCTCGGGCCGGTGCGGACCGTGAAGCTCTTCGCGGACGGCGCGCTCGGCAGCCGCGGCGCCGCGCTGCACGAAGACTACGCGGACGACCCGGGGAACCAGGGGCTCCTCCTCGACGCGCCCGAGGCGCTCGCCGCGCGCGTGGCGGCGGTTGCGGCCGCGGGGCTCCAGCCAGCCGTCCACGCGATCGGCGATCGGGCCGTCACCGTGGTGCTCGACGCGCTCGACGCCGCCGCACGAGGCGCCGACGTCGCCGCGCTCCGCCCGCGCGTCGAGCACCTGCAGCTCGTCCTGCCGCGGCACCTGCCGCGACTCGCCCGCCTCGGCGTCGTCGCGTCGATGCAGCCGACGCACGTGGTGAGCGACGGCCCGTGGCTCGCGGCCCGCCTCGGCGCCGGCACGGACCGGCTCCGCGGGGCGTGCGCCTGGCGGACGCTCGCGGCGGCCGGCGTCCCGCTCGCGTTCGGCTCGGACTTCCCGGTCGAAGGCGCCGATCCGCGCGCCGGGCTCGCGGCGGCCGAGACGCGGGCCGCGCCCGGTGGGCCGCCGTTCCAGCCCGAGGAGCGGCTCTCTCGCGAGGAGGCGATCGCGGCGTTCACGCGGGGCGCGGCGTACGCGGCCTTCGTCGAGGGGCGGCGCGGGATGGTGCGCGAGGGAATGGACGCCGACCTCACCCTGTTCGGAGCCGACGTCGCGGCCTGCCCGGCGGAGGGGCTGCGGGAGCTCGCCGTGACGCACACGATCGTCGGGGGGCGGGTGGAGCACGGCCCCACCTGAACGCGGCCGCGGCGACCCGCTCCGTTCGTCCCGAGCTCGTCGAAGGTCGAACCGCGCCGCGGCTACAGCACCGTCGCGTACGCGACGAGGAGCCGTCCGGCAGGGATCCGCCCCGCGCCGACGACGAGCACGTCGTTCCGCGCGCGGCCGGCGTCTCCCTTGACCTGCCAGGGGTGGGCGCCGTTCACGCGCACGCGCAGCACGCCGTGGTCGGTCCGGTGCAGGACGAGCGCCGTGCCGTCGGAGGTGACCGACTCGACGAGGCCGACGTGCTCGGGCGGGCCGCCGGGACGGTCGGCGAGGAAGACGAGATCGCCGGCGACCGGGCCGCCCCGGCGCAAGGGCGCGCGGTCGCGCGCGAACGCGTGCAGCGCGCGCGCGTCGAGGGCGGCGTCCGGGAGCGGGGCCCCGGCCCCGGCGAAGGCGGCGCGGACGAGCGCGGCACAGCCGTCGCCGAAGCGGACTCCCTCGACGACGATCTCGCGCTGACCGACCAGGGCCGAGGCGGTCTCGATGGCGCGGCGAACCGCCTGGTCATGCGGCGGGCGGCGGGCCTGCACGGGGCGGGCGGCGACCGGCTCCGGGGTGCGGCGCTCCGGCGGGATGGCGTCCGGCGCCGGCGAACCGGGAACCGGGCCGACACCCGGTTCACGGGTGCCGGCCCGGGTCGCCGGGGCGGGCGGGGGCATGCGGTCGCGCCGCTGCGCGTGCGTCCCTCGGGCGCACGCGATCGCGAGGAGGCCGAGCGCGAGGACGCTCGTGCGGAGCGGCGACATCGGGAGCGATGTTACGCACGTCCGGCGGAGCGTCCACTTTTCGTCGCGGCGCGCGCTCGATCGTCGGCCCGCGGCGGCGGTGTCGGACCCGGCGCGTAGGGTGCAGCCCTCGCGCCCCATGTCCCGCCGCTACCAGCTGAAGCGCGCCGAGCCCGCGGCGCGCGCCCTGAACTACCAGGGTCTCCTCAACGACCAGCAGATCGCCGTGGTCGAGGCGGGGAACGGGCCGATCCTCGTCATCGCCGGCGCCGGCTCGGGCAAGACGCGCACGCTCACGTGGCGGGTCGCGCGCCTGCTCGCGGACGGGATCGAGCCGGAGGCGATCCTCCTCCTCACCTTCACGAACAAGGCGGCGCGCGAGATGCTTCGCCGGGTGGAGGAGGTCTGCCGGGTGGACACCCGCCGCCTCCAGGGCGGCACGTTCCACCACGTCGCGCACCAGGTCCTGCGGGAGCACGGGGCCGAGCTCGGATACGAGCGCGGGTACTCCATCCTGGACCGGGAGGACACGCGCGACGTGATGACCGCCGCCATCGCCGAGTGCGGCCTCGCCGTCGGCGCCCGCCGCTTCCCGAAGGCGGACGTGCTCGTGGACCTCGTCTCGATGGCGATCAACACGCAGACGCCGCTCGCCGACGTCGTCGCCACGCGCCGGCCGCAGTTCGCGCCGCTCGAGGAGGAGATCCTGCGCGTCGCGCGCCGCTACGCCGAGCGGAAGCACGAGATGAACGCGATGGACTTCGACGACCTGCTCATGAACTGGAAGATCCTGCTCGCGGAGCGGGAGCCGGTCCGGCGGGCGCTCGCGGCGCGGTGGCGCCACGTCCTCGTGGACGAGTACCAGGACACGAACCGGCTGCAGGGGGACGTCGTGGACCTCGTCGCCGGCGAGCACCGCAACCTCTGCGTCGTCGGCGACGACGCGCAGTCCATCTACGCGTTCCGGGGGGCCCACTTCGCGAACATCCTCGAGTTCGAGAAGCGCTACCCGGACGCCCGCCGCTTCGACCTCACCGTCAACTACCGCTCGACTCCGCAGATCCTCTCGCTCGCGAACGCCTCCATCGCCGCGAACGTGCGGCAGTTCGAGAAGGAGCTCTCGAGCGTGCGGCCGGCGGGGACGCTCCCCGCGGTCGTGCCGTGTCGCGACGTGGTCCAGCAAGCGGCGTTCGTCGCGCAGCGCGTGCTCGAGCTGCGGGACGAGGGCATCCCGCTCCCCGAGATCGCGGTCCTCTATCGCGCGCACCACCACGCGATGGAGATCCAGTTCGAGCTCGCCCGGCGCGGGATCCCGTTCGTGGTGCGCAGCGGCGTCCGCTTCTTCGAGGCGGCGCACGTGAAGGACGTCCTCGCGCACCTGCGCTTCGCGCGGAACCCGGGGGACGAGCTCGCGCTGAAGCGCTGCCTGCGGCTCGCGCCCGGCGTCGGGACGGCCACCGCCGAGGGCGTCTGGAGCGCCTTCCTCGCGCGGCGACGGCGCGGCGCGGGGACGGTGGACGAGCTGCTCGCGCCCGACGTCGCGTCCCATGTCCCGCCGAAGGGGCGCGCCGGGTATCGTCGCCTCGCGGAGCTCCTGCGGGCGCTCGCGCGTCCGCCCACGGCGGACCTGCCGGGCGACGCGATCGAGAAGGTGCTCGAGGGCGGGTACGAGGAGTTCCTGCGCGCCGAGTTCCTGAACGCCGACACGCGCATCGAGGACGTGCGGCAGCTCGCCGAGTACGCGCGCGGCTACGAGGACACCGAGGTCTTCCTCGCCGAGATCGCGCTCCTCACCGAGCTCTCCGCCGAGACGGTCTCGGAAGGCGGCGAGCCGGACGAGAAGATGGTCCTCTCGTCGGTGCACCAGGCGAAGGGGCTCGAGTGGCGCGCCGTGTTCGTCGTCTGGCTCGCCGACGGGCGCTTCCCGTCGGCGCAGGCGCTCAGCGACCGCGACGGCGAGGAGGAGGAGCGGCGGCTCTTCTACGTCGCCTGCACGCGGGCGAAGGACGAGCTGTACCTCGTGTACCCCCTCGTCGCCGCGCCGCGCGATCGCGAGCGGATCGTGATGAAGGCGTCGCGCTTCCTCGAGGAGCTGCCGCCGGCCGATCCGGAGCTGTTCGAGCGCTGGCAGCTCGACGATGGCGCGGCCGGCGCCGCGCTCGCCGCCGCTGCGGCGGCGCCCCGGCTCGCGGCGGTTCGGGACGCGAGCGTCGTCCCGGCGCTGTTCGGAAAGCCCGCCGAGGGCGATCGCGGCGGTGGCAAGGAGCCCGAGGGGACGGGCGGGACGGACTCCGACCGATAGGCCGGGATGCGAGCAGGGCGGCCAGGCGCGCTGCGCCTGACCGCCCTCGGTGCCGACGCGCTGCGCCGCGGCTACTCGGAGCAGTGCCCGGGCCCGATGAGTCCCTGGTTGAACCGGTCGAGCGTTGCCGCCGCGGTGAGCACGGCCGCGCGGTTCTGCCTCGTGATGCCAGACGCCGGCGTCGTCGCGAAGAAGGCGTCGGCCCAGGCGAGGGTGGAGGCGATCGCCGCGCTGTCCGCGCCGTTCAGCACGTTCAGCTTCGCGGCGGCGTACTGGTGCGCGAGCACGTACCAGGGGTTGCCCGCCGGCGCGGTCCAGAGCACCTGGTACCAGGTCTGTCCGGAGACGCCGAAGGCGGTGTCGGCGCCCGCAGGACCGACGAGCAGCCACGCGTCGTCGTAGGGCGCCGGGCCGCTCAGCCCGTGCGTCTTCCAGTAGCCCTGGGTGAGGGTGCAGCCGGTCGCGCAGGGGACCTCGACCGGCACGACGTACGTCGAGGTGCCGCCCGGGCTCTGCTCCGGGTACGCCCACCAGGCCACGTTCTCGACCGAGTACGTGCCGCAGGTCGCGAACGGGCCGACCGCGAGCGGGTACGTGAACGTGTGGCTGCCCTCGCAGACCTCACCGAGGAAGCCGGCCAGCGAGTCGCTGACCTCCACGCACGCGTCGTTCTTCCTGACGCCCGCCGCGGCGAAGTCCACCGCCGCCGAGCCCGAGCCGCCGCCGACTTCCGATGTCGCGTCGGCCGCCGCGACGGCGACGTTCGTGCGGGACGCCGCGTCCGGCAGCGGCACGGCGTACGAGCAGATCAGCGACCCGCCGGCGGGGAGGGTGTAGGGGAACACCACGCCGCAATCGACCGGCGCGACGATCCCGTCGCTGACCGTGTCGGTGACGCCGGTCAGCACCGCCGCCCCGGTCCACGCTGCGGCGTTCCCGAGCGACGCCGGGGCGGGGTTCGTGATCGTGATGTCGCCGCTCGCGGCCCAGTCGGAGTCGGCGGAGGTCGAGCTCGCCGCCACCGTGTAGTTCACCGTGAAGATCTGGCCGGTGGAGAGCGTGAGCGCGGACTGGTCGGCGGTCTTCGCGACGTTCCAGCTCCACGTCCGGGTGAGCGAAGTCGCCGCCGTCTTCGCCACGACGACCTCGAAGTCGAAGCAGAAGGAGGCATGGCTGAGCGCCGCGTTCCCTCCGCTCGCGTTCACCGGCGAGACGAGCCCGGTGCCGGAGGTGGCCTCGGGGTCGTACACGTAGACGTTGGCGGCGTTCCCGCCCTTCGCGATGACGAAGTCCACCCCGCCGGTCGCGGTCCAGTCGAAGAACGTCCCGTCGGGAAGGACGGCGAGGGTGAACGAGTACCCGCCGATCGTCTGCGTGGACGTGCCGCGCGGATCGTCGTCGAACTTGAGCTCCACGTAGTGGCCCGGCAGGTCCAGCGCGGCCGCGGCATCGGCGCAGGTCGGGTTCCCGGAGAGCTGGTAGACGGGGACGGTCTCCTCGTCGCGAGAGGTCCTTCTGGAGGTGTCTGCACTGCATGCGGTGAGGCCCGCCGCCAGGATCCCCAATACGACTTCACGCATCGTCATACCGACTCCTTGTGCCCGCCATCGGGCGAGGCGTGATATCTCGCGTGGTTACCGCGCTCACAAGTGCCGCGAACGTGGGAGGGCGTACACCTGTGCCCCGGTTTCGGGACAACGCCTCCCGTTCATGAGACAGCGTCTCGCACCCTGCGTCGCTGGCGGCGCGCGCGGCACGGCGCGAGCGACCGACCGCGGACTCACCGTCCGGTCACCGCGGCCCGGCGGCCCCGGCGGCGGGCGGTTCCGTGCTAGGGATCTTGGGACATGGCTGGCCCCCGCGAGAAGCCGATCATCGGCATCGACCTCGGGACGACGAACGCGTGCGTCGCCCACGTCCGGAGCCGGATCCCGAGGGTCGTCCCGACCGATCGGGGCAGCCTCATCCTGCCCACCGTCGTCGCGCTCTCCGAGCGCGGCGACGTGCTCGTCGGCGGGGTGGCGAAGGACCAGCTCGTCACGAACCCGAAGAACACGATCTACGGCGCGAAGCGGCTCATCGGCCGGAAGTGGAACTCGAAGGTCGTGCAGGAGCTGCGGAACTACTACTCGTACGACATCGTCGAGGGGCCGGGCGGCGACGCGGCGGTGCTGCTCGGGGGCAAGGTCCACACGCTCCCGGAGATCAGCGCCCTCGTCCTCGCGCACATCAAGAAGATCGCGGAGGCGTTCCTCCAGAAGAAGATCGACGAGGCGATCATCTCGGTGCCGGCGTACTACTCCGACGCCCAGCGGCTCGCGGTGCGCTACGCCGGCAAGCTCGCCGGGTTCGACGTCAAGCGGATCGTGAACGAGCCGACCGCCGCCGCGCTGGCGTACGGCTTCTCGCGTGGGCTCGACCAGAAGGTGCTCGTCTACGACCTCGGCGGCGGCACGTTCGACGTCTCGGTGCTGCAGCTCTCCGGGAACGTGTTCGAGGTGCTCGCGACCGGGGGCGACACCTTCCTCGGCGGCGTGGACTTCGACAACCGGATCATCGACTTCGTCCTCGAGGACTTCTGGCGGCAGCACAAGATCGATCTCGCCCAGTCCCCCATCGCGATGCAGCGCGTGAAGAAGGGGGCGGAGGCGGCGAAGATCGACCTCTCCCTCATCCCGAACGTCCCGATCGACCTGCCCTACATCGAGGAGAAGAAGGGCCGGCCGCTCGACGTGCGGATGTCGCTCTCGCGGCAGCAGCTCCAGGAGCTCACCCAGGACCTCGTCGAGCGTTCCTTCGCGATCTGCGACCAGGTGCTCGCCGAGCGGAACATCCGGCCGGACGAGATCGACGAGGTCATCCTCGTCGGCGGGCAGAGCCGCATGCCCTTCGTGCAGCAGAAGATCCTCGAGCACTTCGGGCGGTCGGCGCGCAAGGGGGTCCACCCCGACGAGTGCGTCGCGCTCGGTGCGGCGCTCCTCGGCGACTCGCTCGACGCGATCGACTCCGTGACGCTCGTGGACGTGCTCTCGATGCCGATCGGCATCGCGACCCCGACGAACCACTTCCGGAAGATCCTCGACAAGAACCAGACCATCCCGTCCACGAAGAGCTTCCGGCTCCCGCCGCCGCGCGAGCCCGGGCAGCCGATCGAGATCGACATCTTCCAGGGCGAGTCGGACCTCATCGTCGACAACGAGTTCCTCGGCTCGATCCGGCTGCCGGCGGGCGCGACGGGACGGCGCATCGACTTCAAGCTCGACGAGGAGTGCCTGCTCAAGGTGAGCTTCGACGATCCGGTGAAGGGCATGACCGCGATCGACCTCGCGACGAGGGACACGCCTCAGGCGCTCCGGAACGCGCTCGCAGAGGACGCGCGGAGGCGCGAGGTGGAGCAGGGGCCGGCGTCGCCCGGCGGGCCGGAGAAGCGCGGCGGGATCTTCGGGTGGTTGAAGCGGGGGTGAGGGTGCGGTTCGCCACTCGCGAGTGGGTCGAGGCGATCGCGGCGGCGCTGAACGCCCAGCCCGACCTCGCCGAGGCGCTCTCCGGCCTTCCGCGCGACGCGGCGCTCGTCGTCGAGGCGGAGCCGCCCGCGTTTCCTCGGACCGTCGCCGTGCACGGCGAGCAGGAGCGCGGACGGATCGCGCGCTGGCGGATCCTCGCGGACGAGGACGAGGTGCTCGAGCTCGAGCCCGCGTACGTCGTCCGCGCACCGTACCGGGTCTGGCGCGCGCTCCTCTCCGGGAGGGATCCGGTGCAGGCGGCGCTCTCCGGGCAGGTGCGGGTCGAGGGTGATCTCGAGGCGCTCGTGCGGCGGTCGGGTTACCGGTACGTGGTGGACGCGGCGCTCCGGGCGGTGCCGACGGAGCTTCCCTAGGGAAGGTGAGATGGCGAGCGACGACGGGAAGGGGATGGGCGGGCGGATCCTGGAGGTGGGGACGCGGCTCGTCGTGAAGGCCGCCGAGAAGGTGCTCTCCGATCCGCGCGGGCAGGACGCGGTCGCGCGCGCGGTCGGCCTCGCGCAGCGTGGGCGGCGCCGCGTCGAGCAGGTGCAGGAGCGGCTCATGGAGGCGACCGGGATCCCCGGGCGCCAGGATTACCAGGAGCTCGCGAAGCAGCTCGCCCGCATCAAGCGGAAGGCGCGCGAGCTCGCCGAGAAGCTCGAGGGCGAGAAGAAGCCGCCCGAGGGCGGCGCCGGCGGCGGCTCGAGCGACGGGTAGCGCCCGCGACGCTCCGTTTCGCACCGAAAGGACCGATTCCGTTGACAGATCCGGGGACCGGGGACATACTCCGCCGCCTCGAAAGTGCCGGGCGCTTAGCTCAGCGGTAGAGCACAGCCTTCACACGGCTGGGGTCGCAGGTTCGAAACCTGCAGCGCCCATTCAGCAGAAGGGCCGGACGTCTCAGGGGAAACCCGGGGCTCCGGCCCTTCGGTTTTCCGGGCGACGTGTCCGAGCGGAGAGGTGTTGTTCAGGCTCGCACGCCCTGCTTCCTCCGCGCAGCGAACAGCACCGGCTGCAGCGCGGCCGGTAGATAGAGGGGGTGGCCCGGCGCCCCGGCCTTCGTCAGGCGCAGCGCGTGGAGGTCGGCGACGGGCTCGAGGAGCTCGAGGACGGCGCGGTCGCGACCCTGGAGCCCGCCGTGTGCACCCCACCCGCAGACGACGAGGTCCGAGCGAGCGGCGATGGAGATGAGCTTGGCGTCGTTCGCCCGGCCGACGGGATCGGCGGCCGCGCGCAGCGCGCGCGGATCCGTGCTCCGGAGGGCGAAGATGTTTCCGACCTCGAAGGAGCCGAACCCCCACGCCTGCGCGTACCCGAGGCAGCGGCGGACAGTCGGGTCGAGGACCTCCTCGTCGGCGGTCGAGGGGTTCAGCATCAGGAACGCGACGCGGGGCTTCGCCTCGTCCCAGACGCGCCAGAGCCTGTAGCGGTACCGCCGCCGGCCGTCGAAGATCGCGCCCTGGTCCGTGTAGGCCGGCTCAGCCATCGGTGAACCTCCGCCATCCGGTCCGGATCTTACCCTTGAGTGGCCCCGGTCCGATGGAGCGATGTTCCCTCTCCCCACGCGCCAGCGGGGGAGAGGGTCAGGGAGAGGGGGGCGGGCGCGATCTCGGTCACGCCGCCTTCGGTCGGGCAGGGCGTGCTGTCGGCGATGCGGCGGGTTGCGCGTGCCCTCTGGGAAGCCGACCGCACGAGGGCTTCTTACCGTACCCGGCTGGGCCGAGCGATCGGAGTGTGAAGCCCACGTTCGTTCCGGTCAGGTATCCTGCGGCTGTCCGGCT
Organism: uncultured delta proteobacterium; assembly: GCA_963736795.1. Lineage (GTDB taxonomy): Bacteria > Myxococcota > Myxococcia > Myxococcales > Anaeromyxobacteraceae > Anaeromyxobacter. The sequence goes on from CAVTRF010000020.1 coordinate 222,805, forward strand.
CGGCACGCCCCTGATGAGCTTCACGCCCTTTCCGTCATCCGATTCGTCGCCCCATGCCGCAGAACCCGCACGATCGGCGAGCCACCCCCGCCCTGGAAAGCGAGGACGAGGGGACGGGTCTGCGGGCGGACCACGGCCTCGCGCTGGACGTCATCGAGCATGGGGACCCGCTGTACGTGCTCGATTCGCAGTTCCGGTTCGTCCTCGTCAACGAGGCGCAGGAACGCCTCTCCCGCAAGCCGCGGTCCGAGACGCTCGGCCTCGTCCTGTGGGACGTGTTCCCGGAGGCCGCGAACGTCGAGAGGAAGTACTGGCGCGAGTACCACCGCTGCATGGAGGACCGCGTCCCCGTCGCGTTCGAGGAGTACTACGCGCCACTCGGCGCCTGGGCGGCGATCACGGCGTATCCCACGAGGGCGGGCGGCATCGCCGTGTTCTTCCGCGACGTCACCGAGCAGAAGCGCGCCGAGGAGGCGCTGCGCGAGAGCGAGTCCCGTTACCGGATGTTGTTCCAGAACATGCTGGACGGGTTCGCGTACTGCCGGATGCTCTTCGACGAGAGCGGCCGCCCGAACGACTTCATCTATCTGGACGTGAATGCCGCGTTCTCGAAGTTGACGGGCCTGCGCGACGTCGTCGGGAAGAGGGTCACCGAGGTGCTCCCCGGGATCCGCGAATCCCAGCCGGAGCTTCTCGAGACGTACGGGCGCGTCGCGAGGAGCGGCCAGTCGGAGGAGCTGGAGGTCGACTTCAGCCCGCTCGGGCTCCTGCTGTCGATCTCCATCTACAGCCCGCAGCGGGACCACTTCGTGGCGGTCTTCGACAACATCACCGAGCGGAAGCGGGCAGAGCAGGCGCTGCGTGAGTCCGATCGAAGGAAGAGCGAGTTCCTCGCGATGCTCTCGCACGAGCTCCGGAATCCGCTCGCCCCGGTCCGCAACGCGCTCTGGATCCTGGAGAACGCCGAGCGCAGCGACCAGGCTGCGGCCGCGCGAGCAACCCTCAACAGGCAGGTGATGCACCTGACGAGGATCGTCGACGACCTGCTCGACGTGACGCGCGTCGCGCGGGGGAAGATCGATCTCCAGAAGGCGCGGGTCGACCTCGGCGACGTGGCCCGCAGGGCGGTGGAAGACTACCGCACCCTGTTCTCCGGCCGGGACGTGTCGCTCGAGCTGCGCGTCGAGGTGGGCCCCATCGCGGTGGACGCGGACCCGGTGCGGCTCGGACAGGTGCTCGGGAACCTCCTCCACAACGCGGCCAAGTTCACCTCGCCGGGGGGACGCGCGGTCGTCGTCGTCGGTCTCGCTGGACCCGGTACTGCGGTCGTGACGGTGCGCGACGACGGCGCCGGCATCGCGCCCGAGCTGCTCCATCTCGTCTTCGAGGCATTCACGCAGGGAGAGACGACGCTCGCGCGTTCCCGCGGCGGTCTCGGCCTCGGGCTCGCGCTCGTCAAGGGCCTCGTCGAGTTGCACGGCGGCTCGGTCGAGGCGAGGAGCGACGGCCCGGGCCGCGGGGCCGAATTCCTCGTCCGGCTCCCACTCGCCCCCGAGCGCCCTGCCTTGAACGAGCCCGCGCGAGCGGCGGCGACCGCGATGTCGCAACGGCGCGTGCTCGTGATCGAGGACAACATCGACGCCGCCGAAACGCTTCAAGAGATGTTGCGGTTGTGGGGCCACGAGGTTGCGGTGGCGCACGATGGCCGAGCCGGGCTCGACGAGGCGCGCACCTTCAAGCCGGACGTCGTGCTCTGCGACATCGGGCTTCCCGTGATGGACGGCTACCAGGTGGCCCGCGCGATCCGCAACGACCCGGCACTCGCATCCACCTTCCTGGTCGCGCTGACCGGGTACGCGCTCGCGGAAGACAGGCGGCGCGCCGCCGCTGCAGGTTTCGACCGCCACCTGGCGAAGCCCGTTCCGATCGACGCGATAGAGGACGTGCTCGCGAACCCGAGCCGCGTCTGACCCAGCTGCGCGTTGGCGTTCCGACGGCACCGCGCGTCGTTGCACGCATGTCGCGGTCGGGCGGCCGCGTGGCGAGCCGACGAGGGAGCCCACGCCTGGCCGCATCGGCAGCAGCCTTCGGGGTGGCCTCCTGAACAAGGGCGTTGTCGATGAGGCCCCGTGTGGGCATGTCCCCTGTCGTGACACTCCCCGCAGACCGAACAGTCTTCCCGTGGCCGTGTCTCGTCCTTCGTCCAGACGGAGCGGTGCGGGTGTCGGATGCCACGGTGCGCATGCTCGGGTTCACACCTCGGGCCGTGGAGGAGCTCGAGCGGCGAATCGAAATCTTCTCGTCGGCACGCGATCCGCTTCACGATGGCGCGCAGCCCTGGCGGCGCGCGCTTTCAGGCGAGCCGTTCGAGGAGGACGAGCGGTGGCGAGATCGTGTGACCGGCGCGGAGCTCGTCCTGAGAGTCAGGGGGTGCGCGGTCGACGGCGACTCGGGCTTCGTGGAGATGGATCCGCGTCCCGGGGAGTCCGAGCAGCGCGTCCACCAGCAGCTTGCTGCTCTGAATGAAGCGCTCCTCACGCGTGAATCGGGTCACGCGCCCGTCTCGTTGCGCGACGTCCTGTTGAGGCTCGTCGTGCTCGCATGCGAGCTCACCGGCGCACGCTACGGCGCGATGGGTGTGCTCGCCCGGGACCGCCGGAAGCTCAAGGACTTCATCTACAGCGGCATGACCGAGGACACCGCACGCGCGATCGGACACCTGCCCACTGGCCGTGGTCTTCTCGGGGCCGTCATTCGCGAGGGCCGGACGATTCGAGTGGCCGACATGTCGCGGGATGCTCGCTCCGGAGGCTTCCCCGCCGGCCATCCGCCGATGACCAGCTTCGTCGGCGTGCCTCTCAGGGTCGGGGCGGAGGTGTTCGGCAACTTCTACGTCGCAGACAAGCTGATGGGCGGAGAGTTCAGCGAGAAGGACGAGCGGCTGCTCGAGACCTTCAGCGTACAGGCGGGACTCACCGTCGCCTACGCCCGCCAGCTCGAAGATGAGGAGCGCCTCCTTCTCCAGGCAGTCGTCGAGCACGCGCCGTACGGTCTCGCCTACTTCCCGGCCGATCGCGACGGAGAGCCGTTCGGAAACCCGGCGGCGATCCGGATGCTGGGTCGCATCACCCGGGCGGACGATCCCGATCGGACCTACGAGCTCAAGGATCCGGCCGGGCGCCGAATGGGCGCGGACGAGATCCCCGTCGCAAGAGCGTTGCGGGAGGGCGTCGTCATCAACATCGAGGCCGTGATAGCGCGACCCGACGGCGCCACGTTCCACGGGCAGATCAGCGCCGCGCCGGTCCAATCGTCTTCAGGCGTGATTCTCGGCGTCGTCGTGGTCTATCACGACATCAGCGCGCGCAAGGAGCTGGAGCGGGTACGCGAGGAGTTCGCCGCGATCGTGGCCCACGACCTGCGAACGCCACTGCAGTCCGTCCTGATGCAGATCGACCTGCTGCTCAGCCAAGCGACCGGGGAAGCCTCGACCGTTCCGGTGACCACGCTCCAGAACATGAAGAAGAACGGGTACCGCCTCGAGCGGCTCACCCGCGACCTCCTGGACGCTTCCCGCATCGACGCGCGTCGCGTCGCTCTCGACCGGCGTCGGGTCGACCTGCCCGAGCTCGTGGCGGCGCTCGTGAGCCAGATCCAGGGTGCTCTCGGAACGCACGGAATCTCGGTCGACATCGGCGGTGAGCCGCCGCCGCTATCTGCCGACCCCCTGCGGATCGAGCAGATCTTGACGAACCTGCTCGAGAACGCGAGCAAGTACTCGAGCGACGGCGCGCCCATCCGGATCGTCGTCGCCGCGCACGACGATGGGGCGACGCTCTCGATCGAGGATCGTGGACCGGGGATCTCCCCCGACGAGATTCCACACCTCTTCGACCGCTACTACCAGACGAGGAAGGCACGCACCGTGAGGCGGGGGCTCGGGCTCGGACTGTTCATCGCCCGCGGGCTCGTGGAAGCCCACGGCGGCAGGATCACCGTCGAGAGCACGCCCGGAACCGGGAGCACGTTCCGCATCTGGCTTCCGGCCATGAAGTCCTGAGGAAGCGAGTGGCGCCCCACGGCGCCGCGGCCTCACCGCTCTGCGAAGGATCCGGCGACTACCCCCATTCGGGCACGCGACGCCGGAGCGCGCATCCGGCAGGCTCGCCCGCCTCATTCGAGCCGCCCCACGTCGTCGCCGCACGTCGTTCCGGGAGCCATGCGTTCCAAGTTCAGGGTGCCGCCGCCACCACGTCTGCACCCGCTCGCGTCGTACGCGATCGCGGTCGTGTTGCCGATCGGGGCCCTCGCGATCGAGCAAGGGCTCCGGACCTGGATCGAGAACATCCCGTTCGTCCTCTTCTTCCTCGTCGTCTCCATCGCGGCATCGATCGGAGGGTGGGGCGCCGGGATCGCGTCGGTGGCGATCTCATCCGTGAGCGGATGGCTGTTCCTCGCGACGTCTGCGGACGCGGGGACCCGGGCGGGGGCAGTCGTCGGCACGCTCGTCTTCGTTCCAGTCGGGCTCGCGATCGCCGTACTCGGCGCGCTCGCGCGCGCAGGCTTCCACGAACGTGAGAACGCGGCGCGGGAGCTGTCCGAGGCGGTTCGCGCGCGCGACGAGTTCATCTCGGTGGCTTCGCACGAGCTGAAGACGCCACTCACGGCGCTCTCCCTGTCCGTGCATCGCCTCTCCCGGCCGGAGCTCCAGGGCAGGTCGTTCGACGATCCAGGGGTCGCACGCGTGCTGAACCTGATCTCCAGGCAGACGGCGCGCCTCAACATCCTGGTGAGCAACCTCCTCGACGTGTCGCGGATCGGCTCGGGGCGGGTCCACCTCGAGCTCCAGGACTTCGACCTTGCCGAGGTCGTCCGCGACGTGGCGTCCCGGTTCCAGGACGAGCTCGAGCATGCGGGGTCCTCGCTCACGCTCTCGCTGTCCGGTGCCGTCGTCGGCCGATGGGACCGGCTCCGACTCGAGCAGGTCATCACGAATCTCCTGTCGAACGCGGTGAAGTACGGGTCCGGGCGCCCGATCGAGGTCTCGGTCTCGACGGAGAGCAGCACGGCGGTCCTCGCGGTGTCTGACCAGGGGATCGGGATTCGCGTCGAGGACCACGAGCGCATCTTCGAGCGCTTCGAGCGAAGCGGTCACGAGCATGCGGCCACGGGGTTCGGCCTGGGGCTCTGGATCGTCCGCGAGATCGTCGCCGCGCTCGACGGCAGCGTGCGCGTGGAGAGCACGTTCGGGCAGGGCACCCGGTTCATCGTGTCGCTGCCGAGGCGCGGACCGTCCCTCGATCCGTGACTCGCCGGGGGCTCTTCGCGGCGCGGGGCGACCCTCAGATCCCGGCGGGCATCCCCGCTGCGCTCAGGGCCGAGATGCCGGCGAGTGCGAGCGCAGTCGCCACGAACCAGGCGAGGACCGGACGATCCGGCTCGCTCGGCGCGGAGCGCTCGAGCGCTCTCGCCGCCGCGACGAGCGCGAGCAGCATCACGAACCCGTCGCGCGCGACGAGCCACGCACCGAGCAGGGCGACCGCGATGGCGATGCGGTGCGCCCGGGTGAGCGCGGCGAACGCGCGCCCGCCGTCGAGCTGCCAGACGGGGAGGAGGTTGAACAGGTTCAGCCACGCCCCGGTGTGCGCCACCGCGAGGAGGCTCGGCCAACCCGTCGCGCGCGCCGCGGCATACGCCGCAGCGGTGGCCGCGACGCCCCAGACCGGGCCGGCGAGCCCGATGCGCGCGTCCTCGCCGACGCGGGCGGGACGCTGGTGCAGGCGGACGAACGCCCCGACCCCGGGGATGAACATGGGCGCCGAGGCGGGGATGCCATACCGGCGCAGCGCCGCGACGTGACCGAGCTCGTGCACGTACATCATCGCGACGAGCCCTGCCGCGAACCGCCATCCCCACGCCGCCCAGTAGGCGCTCAGGGCGAGCGCCATCGAGAAGACGGTGCTCGCCTTCGTGAGGCCGAGCAGGAGGAGCTTCCCCTTCGAGAGGATCGCGACGAGGAGGAACTTGAGCTTCCAGAGCAGGAGCGCCCCGGTCACCGCCACGCCTCCGGTCCAGCGCCCGCGGTGCGAACCGGGCGCCCCCGCGCGCGGCAGCGTGCCGGCTCGGTCGAGCTCTGCCGAGAGCCGGGCGAGGCGCGCGCGGATGACCTCGTGTTGCCGCGACGTCACGGGCACGAGCGGGAGCGCCTCCCGCCAGCGCGCCAGCGCCGCCTGGAGGTTCCCGGCCGCCTCGGCGGACCCGGCCTGCGCGGCGAGCTCCGTCAGCACCGCGGAGTGCACGAGCGCGTGGCAGGACGGGCAGACGATCGACGATGGGGGCAGCTCGGTGCCGCAGTCACGGCACCGCTCCGCGGCGGCCGGCGTGGTGGCGCTCACGCCGTCGGGGCCGGAGCGGCCGCGCCCGCGGACGCGACCTGGAATGGACCGGCCACCGTGAGCTCCTGCCGCCGGTTCAGCTTCCACGCCTCGTACAGCGCGAAGAGGAGGATCAGGATCCCGATGATGTTCTCGGCGCCCGCGAGGAAAGGCGCGGCGAAGACGATGCCGACGACGACGGCGAGCGCGAGGAGGATCCCGAGGAAGCTCACCTCCGGAGCGGGATCCGCCGAGACCGGAGCCGCACCGGAAGGCGGGGCGGCCTCGGACGGCTGCGCCGCTGCCGGATCGGGCGCCGGCGTGGTCTCGCTCGCCGCGTGCTCCGCCGAGCCCCGTCGCAGCCCGTCGATCACGTACGGGACGTAGTACGCCACCATCGCCGAGTAGGTGAGGACGACCGCCAGCGTCTGATACCCCCAGCCGCCCCGCCCGCCCGAGCCGCGGCGTACCGCCGTGCCGACGAGGATCCCGACGCCGATGGCGACGAGCCCGATCTCGTACCCCGTCACACGCACGATGCCGATCCAGATCGCCGCGCCGACGATGGCCGCGAGGAGCCCCAGCCCGCCCGCTGCGAGCAGCCGCCGCGCACGCGAGCCGCCCTTGCGTGCCGCCACGACGCCGTCCTTGCACGCGGAGCAGGCGACGGCACCGTTCACCTGGAAGTACGCATCGGCGATCTGGCCTTGACAGATCGCGCAGGTGACGCCGCCGCGAGGCGCGTCCCCGAGCTCCGCCCGTTCGAACTGCAGCGCGGGCTCCTCGGCCGCGCCGTTCTGCTCGCTCATCGTGTGCCCCTCCCTGTAGGCGCGCGAGCGTAGCGCGCACGCTGCGTGCGCGCGAGGTGTTACGAGGTGGGACGGCGTGGTACGGCCGGTGCGGGCCCGACGGGGCCACGCTGGCTTGGCTCGTCCGTTCGTGGTGAGCCTGTCGAACCACGACCTTCGACGGGCTCAGTGCGAACGGAAACCTCGCGCCCGCTCACCCGGCGGGTGCCCGCGCCGTCCCCGAGCGGCCGCGCGACCGCGCGCGCCGGGCGCGATCGCGATGCCCACTCTCTCGGATGGGGGTCCGGGGATGACCGGCAAACCTCGGCGGGTCGTGAAGGCCACCCACGGTCACCGGCGCGCGACGGTCGCTTCCTTCGTGACCGCCACCGCGACCGCGGCGACGCTGCTCGTCGCCGCGGGGTCGCCCTCCGCCGCGCCCGCCGAGCGGCCGTCCCGAAAGCCGGACGTCGTCTACGAGCCGAGCCCGCCCGAGGTGGTGCGGGTGATGCTCGATCTCGCGGACGTACGCGAGGGCGACGTCGTCTACGACCTCGGCTGCGGCGACGGCCGCGTCGTGGTCGAGGCGGCGAAGCGCGGCGCCCGCGGGGTAGGTGTGGACATCGATCCGGCGCGCGTCCGGGAGGCACGAGCGAACGCCCGGGCTGCGGGAGTCGAGGACCGGGTCGAGATCCGCGAAGGTGATCTCTTCGAGACCGACGTCACCTCGGCGACCGTGGTGATGCTCTTCCTGCAGCCGGAGCTGAACCTCGAGCTGCGCCCGCAGCTCCTCGCCCAGCTCCGTCCGGGAGCCCGCGTCGTCTCGCACTGGCACGACATGGGCGACTGGAAACCGACGCGGACGGTCCGCGTCGAGCACCGGAACGTCTACCTGTGGATCGTGCCGGAGCACGCGGGCGCGGTCCGCTGACCGGCACCACGGCTTGCGCCCTCAGCGGACTGCCGCAGGGCGCCTGCGCGGCCTGCGCCCGAGCCACCACGCGAGCGCAACCGGCACGGCCCAGAAGACGACCGCGGCCGCCACCGCGCCGAGCAGCCAGACGCGCTCCGCGGGCGTGTCGCGACGCCGATCCTGCAGCAGGCCGAAGAGGAGCACGGCGAGGCCGCTCGGCGAGTACGGCACGAACCGCGCGGTCACGATCACCCACGCCGCGTACCCGCCGAACCCGACCGCGACGCCCTTCCAGGCGCGGCCGAGACGGCGAGAGAGCCGGAAGGACACGACCACCGCGACGACGAGCGGGACCTGCACGAGGTCCACGATCGACCACGCGAGGAGGAGCGTCTGCAGCGGCCGGCTCGGGTCACCCACCGCGAGCACCCCGGCCGCTTCCTAGGCCCCGGCGCGCCCGCCGCCGCGCGCGAGATAGGCGCGCGCCCACTTCTCCCACTCGCCGAACGCCTCGACGCTGCGCACGCCGACCTTCACGCCGAGCGTCTTCGCCTCCGCCCAGAGCGCGAACCCCTCGTCGATCGACGCGCGCGCGACCGCGTCGTCGCCCTGCTTCGCGGCGATCTCGGCGCGGAGCGTGACGGCGATGACCCGCACCGAGAGCCGGTGCATGCGCTGGCTCTTGCTCCCTTTCTCCGCGAGCGTCGCGGCGCAGACGGCGTCCACCGCGGAGCGAGCCTCCGGGAGCTCGTCCTCGCGGTACGCCTTGATCCCGCGGGTGAGGTCGCGAGCGACCGCGGCGGAGCGGAACATGTCCCTGAAACGTTCGAGCATCGGCGCATGACAACAGGGAGTGGCCGCGGCAGCAAGCCCCACCGCTCGTCCGGCTGGCCGTCTAGAACGCGCGGCTCTGCGCTCCGTCCACGACCCAGCACGCGCCGCTCACCCACGCCGCCCGCCGGGAGAGGAGGAACGCGACCACGTCGGCGACCTCGTCGGGCGTCCCCATCCGCCCCCCGGGATCTCGCGGCGGACGAACTCGGCGATCGCTCCGGGGTCGGCGAGGCGCCGCTTCTCCCAGCTGCCGCCGGGGAACTCGATCGAGCCGGGGGCGACGCTGTTCACCCGGATGCCGTCCGGGGCGAGATCCCGGGCGAGCGCCTTCGCGAGGCTGACCTCGGCCGCCTTCGCGACGTTGTAGGAAGGGCCGCCGCCCGCCTCGCGTCCCCAGATCGATGCGAGGAGCACGATCGCGCCACCGCCGCGCCGCCGCAGCTCCGGCACGACCCGCAGGCTCGCCCGGAGGGCGGGGAAGAGGTTCCTCTCGAGCACCGTCCGGAAGTCCTCCTCGGAGGCGTCGGCCAGGGTTCGCGCCCCCGACCCGCCGACGTTCGCGGCGAGCAGGTCCACGCCGCCGAGCGCCTCCACCGCACGCCCGACGAGCGCTTCCACTCCGTCCGCGCTCGTGAGGTCGCCGGCGACGCCCACGTGCGGACCCGGTCCCGCCGCCGCGAGCTCACGCAAGGTCGCCTCGACGCCCTCGGCGCCGCGCGCCCCGATCGCCACGCGCGCTCCCTCCCGCGCCAGGGCGAGCGCGATCGCCCTCCCGATGCCGCGGCTGCCGCCGGTCACCACCGCGACCTTCCCGAGGAGCCCGAGATCCATGTCACCAGAGTACCGGCCTCGGGCGGCGGGCCGCACCTCCCGAGCGGCCGCGCTCTAGACCGGGGCGCCGGAAGGAGACGCGGAGCGGGGCAGGGGGAGCACGAACGGAAGCGCGATCGACGCGTCGTCCTCCTCGTCGACCACCTCGAGCCCGTGCGCGGCGAGGAGCGCGGCCTGCTCGGGGGTCTCGGCGCGGAAGCGGACGCGCTTCGCTTGCTGCGCGCGCGCCCACGAGGCGAGGAGCCCGGCCGCAAAGTCGCACGCCTCGACGGCGTGCGTCAGGTCCACGACGAACTCCCGTGCGGGGCTCTCGTCCATCTCGTTTCGGAGCGCCCAGGCCGAGGCGCCGTCGAACGCCCCGTGCACGGCGAGGACGACCGCCTCAGAGCTCTGCCACCGAACGATCGCGGCTCCCGTCATCGCGATGCAAAATTAGGCACGCCGCGCGGAAGCAACATGGATTTTGCACTATCATCCGCTCCCTCTTGGCGCGCTCACGCCCGATCGCCATTCTCTTCGACCTCGACGGCACGCTCGTCGACACCGTCCCGTTCATCCTCGCCGCCGTGCGTCACGCGTTCGACGGGTACGGCCGCTGCCCGACGGACGCCGAGTGGATCGCCGGGATCGGCACCCCGCTGCGCACCCAGCTCGGCACGTTCGTCCGCGGTCCCGACGACGTCGAGCCGCTCTTCCAGCGCTACCGGACGTTCTGGCTCGCGAACCACGACGAGCGGACCCGCGCGTTCCCGGGCGCGCTCGAGGTCGTCGGCGGTCTCGCGGCGGCCGGTCACCCGGTCGGGGTCGTGACCGCCAAGATCGAGCAGGGGGCCCTGCGCACCCTCGCCCATGTGGGGCTGCTGCCGCACGTGCAGGCGATCGTCGGGGCGGACTCGTGCGCCCGCTCCAAGCCCGACCCCGAACCCGTCCTGCTCGCGCTGTCCCGCCTGGGGCGGCCGGTCGAGGAGGCGCTCCTCCTCGGCGACTCGCCGCACGACGTCGCCGCCGCGAAGGCGGCGGGCACCGTCGCGGTGGGCGCGCTCTGGGGGGCGTGCGATCGCGCCACGCTCGCCGCCGCCGGAGCGGATCACCTGCTCGAACACGTGAGGGCTCTCCCGTCGCTCGTCGCGACGCTCTAAGGTCGCCGGATGGGCTCCGTGTACGTCCTCGTCGTGGACGACAACGATCTGCAGCGCGACGTCGTGGCCGACGCGCTCTCGAGCGTCGGGTACGAGGTTGGCGTGGCGGCGAACGGGGCGGACGCGCTGCGGGAGGCCCGCGCGCGCCACCCGGAGATCATCGTCCTCGACCTCATGCTCCCGGACACCGACGGCGCGACGGTGCTCGCCGAGCTGCGGGCGGACCCGGCGCTCGCGCAGGTCCGGGTCCTCGTCACGACCGGTGTCCGCGCCGCGAGCGTCCGGCGGCTCCCGGGCGTGGACCTGGCGTTGTTCAAGCCGTTCGGCATGAGCGAGCTCCTCGCGGCGGTCGAGTCGCTCGTGCCGCCGCGCGCGCCGCGCCCTGAGCGGTGTGCTCGCGGGCGGTCACCCGCGCGACGATCCCGCGGGCCTCTCCCCGGCCCTATCCCCCGCTGCGCGGGGGCGAGGGGGAGCAAGGCGTCGCGGACCGCACGACCGATTCGCACCCGGCGAACCGCCCGCCGCGCATGGTAAGAACGTCCCCGATGCGCATCGCCTACCTCGGCCCACCCGGAACCTTCAGCGAAGAGGCCGTCGCACGCTGCGACCTCGCCCGCGGCGACGAGCCCGTGCCGCACCCCACCTTCGCCGACGCGTACCGCGCCCTGCGGAACGGCGAGGTCGAGGGCGCTCTGCTCCCCATCGAGAACTCGATCGAGGGGAGCGTCGGCGCGACCCTCGACCTCCTCGTCCACGAGCCGGGTCCGCTCATCCGCCGCGAGGTCCTGCTGCCGGTGCACCAGCACCTGCTCGCGCGGCCCGGCACCCGGCTCGCCGACGTGAAGCGCGTCCTCTCGCACCCGCAGCCCATCGGGCAGTGCAGCCGCTTCCTGCGCGAGCAGCTCGCAGGCGCCTCGCTCGAGCCCGCGCACTCCACCGCCGACGCCGCGCGCAAGGTGGCGGGTGGCGAGCCCGACGCCGCGGCGATCGGCTCGCGCGCCGCCGCTCGGCGCTTCGGCCTCGAGGTGCTCGCGGAGTCGATCCAGGACGTGCAGGAGAACGTGACCCGCTTCGTCCTCCTCGCCGCGACGGACGAGGCGCCGACCGGGCGGGACCGGACGAGCATCGCCTTCACGCTCGACCGCGACCGGCCCGGCGGGCTCTACGAGGTCCTCGGCGAGTTCGCCCGCTGGAAGATCAACCTGTCGAAGGTGGAGAGCCGCCCGATGAAGGAGGCGCTCGGCCACTACGTGTTCTTCATCGACTTCGAGCGCCACCGCTCGGATCCGGAGGCGGCGGCCGCCCTCGCCGGCGTCCGCGCCCGGGTCGACCGGCTCTACGTCCTCGGGTCGTACCCGCAGGCGCAGCCCAGCCTAGTCATCACCGCCGAGCCCCGCGAGCGCCGCGCCGAGCGCGCGCAGGTGCTCCTCGCCGGCCCCGCAGCAGCCGCCCACGAGCCGGACCCCCGCGCCGAGCGCGGGCCGGAGTGACGCCGCGAACTCGGCCGGCGTTCGCACGGCGCCCGGGAGGCCCGGGCTCGGCTTCGCGACGAGCGGGATCCCGAGCCGCGGCGCGGCCTCGCGGACGAGCGCGTCGAGCGCCGGGCCCGGGAACACGCAGTTCACCCCGGCCGCCGCGGCGCCCTCCGCCTCGACCCGCCGCAGCCACTCGAGCGGCGACGCCGCGCCGGGCGTGACGAGCCTGCCGTCGCGCTCGGCGAGCGCGAACGTCACGACGGCAGGGAGCCCCGTCGCGTGGGCCGCGGCGAGCGCGGCGCAGGCCTCCCCGAGATCGTGCTGGCTCTCGATCCAGAGGAGCTCGACGCCCGCCGCCGCGAGCGCCGCGAACGGTCGCGCGTAGCGGGCCTCGAGCACCTCGGCCGGCGCGCCCGGGCCGAGCGGCGGCGCGAGCCCGGTCGGCCCGACGGCGCCGGCCACGAGGCCGCCGCGCGACGCGCTCCGGGCGAGCCGCTCCGCCCACCCGCAGAGCGCCTCGATCCGGGCGGGATCGACCCGCTGCTCGAGCCGCGGCGCGGCGCAGCTGAACGTGCAGGTGAGGAGGACGCGCGCGCCCGCCGCGGCGTGCTCCGCGTGGACGCGCGCGATCTCCTCCGGGTTCGTGAGGATCCACTCCTCCGGGAGCGCCGCCGCGGGGAGCCCGCGCGCGAGGAGCGCCGTCCCCATGGCGCCGTCGAGGAGGGTCGGCTGGTCGAGCACCCGCACCTCGTCAGGCGCTGCGCGCGTCCGGCCCGGCGGCGGGCTCGGCGGCGCCGGCGGCGCCGGCGGGAGCGGCGAAGAACTCGAGGAGCTCCGACCGCATGCGCCGGGCGTCCTCGTGGCCGAGGGCGACGAGATCCTCCGCATACTCGCGATCGAAGAGCAGGTAGCTCGCGAGGTCGGCCGCGCCGTCCTGCGACGCCGCCGCGTCGGCGGCCGCCCGCCGCAGCAGGCGGGAGGCGAGCGTGCCGCGCCGCACCCTGCGTACGCGCCGCTCCGCGTGCTCGCGGGCGAGCACGCCGATGTCGCAGCGACGGCCGGATGACGAGATCCCTCACCTCGCGCATCGGCGCCGCGCCGCCGTCCGACGAGACCGCGGCGAGGCACTCCGCGAAGGCGGGCCCGAAGGCGCGACGGCCCTGCGCGACGATGGCGTTGATGCGCCGCAGCCGCTCGAGGTCGTAGTCGGTGTGGTCGAGGAGGAGCGCGTTCAGGATCCGGCCGAGCAGCGCCGCGGTCGTCGGCGGCTCGGCGGTGGCGGGCAGCGACGGAGCCACGGTCCGCGCCTGCTGCCGGAGCGCGATGACGAGGATCCGCTCCGCCCCGAGCCGGATGGCGGGCGCGAGCGGCACGTTCTGGCGCACCGACCCGTCCACGAACCAGGAGCCCTCGATCTGGACGGGCCGGAACAGGAGCGGGATCGCGCCCGACGCGAGCGCGTGCTCCGGCCCGATGTGGCGCGCCCGCACCTCGACGAGCGGGTCCCGGCTCCAGCGCGGGAGCGGTCCGCGCGTCTCGACGAACACGACCGCCCGCCCGGTGCCGAGGTCGGTCGCGCTGACGGTGAGCGCGTGGAGGTGCCCCTCGCGGAGGTTGCGGTGGAGCCGGTCCCAGTCCACCCGCCGCTCGACGACGCGGGAGAGCGCCTCGGGCCAGAGGAAGTCCGAGATCCGCCACGACACCTGCCGCAGCCGGGTCGCGCGCAGCTGCCGAAACACGTAGGCGGGGAGCCCGGCGAGCCGGAGCGCGCTCCAGTGGAAGACGTCCTCGAGCCGGAGCGAGCGCCAGACCTCCACGAGCGCCTCGCCCTGGTCCTCCGGACGGTGCGCGCTCGCCGCGAGGAAGCAGGCGTTCACCGCGCCGATCGAGGTGCCGCAGACGAGGTCGATGCGGGGCTGGGCGCCGAGCGCCTCCGCGAGCTCGCCGCGGAGGTAGCGGATGACCCCGGCCTCGTACGCGCCGCGCGCGCCGCCGCCGGAGAGGACGAGCGCGGTGCGGCCCGCCGGCCGGTGCGCCCGCGGTCACAGCGGGACCTCCTCGAGGTGACGAGGGTCGGGGAGGAAGCGGATGGACGCCATGTGCCGGCGATTCTACAATCCAAATGCCGCCGCCGCGCGGGCGCCCTTCGCCCGTACCGGGCGGGGCGCGAGCGTGGCGGGGCGAGGGAGCGGTGATGCGTCGGAAGATCCGGGTCGTCGGAGCGATGATCGAGCGGGACGGCTGTTACCTCATCACCCAGCGCCCGCCGACCGCGTCCCTGCCGCTGCTGTGGGAGTTCCCTGGCGGACGCGTCGAGCCGGGCGAGACGGATCAGACGGCGCTCGCGCGCGAGCTGCGCGAGGAGATGGGGATCACGGTCGAGGTCGGCGACCGCAGCATCCACGTCGAGCACGCCTACGAGGGTTACGACATCGACTTCTGCGTCTACCGCTGCCGGCTCGTCTCGGGGCCGATCCAGCACATCCGTGTCCACGCCCACCGCTGGGTGCGCCCCGAGGACCTCGACCGGTACGAGTTCCCGCCCGCGGACGAGAAGAGCATCGCGAAGCTGCTCGGCCTCTAGCGCCGCGCACGGCGCAGACCTCCGCGCGAGTCACGCCGGCCGGTAGGAAGCGGGGCCATCCCGCCGCAGCCCATTGCCCGCCCCCCCGCCGTGCACAGATTGCTCGGGAGGGTGTGGGGAGGGCTGCGTGCCGGCGGACGACAAGAAGGCCCAGGGGCAGCGAACCGAGCGGGGCCGGGGGTCGCCGAAGATCCCGCTCGCCTCCCCGGCGGCGTGGCTCGTGCTCATCGCGCTCGCCGTCTTCCTGTTCCGCGCGTTCCAGGACGTGGGCGTGCGGCGCATTCCGTACTCCCAGTTCAAGGAGATGGTGCGCCAGGGGACGTTCGAGAAGGTCGTGATCGGGCCGGAGTGGGTGCGCGGGATCCCGAAGGGGGTCGGCAGCGACACCGACAAGGGCGGTCAGGCGCTCCCCTACATGGCGACCCGGATCCCCGGTGGGGGAGACGACCTCGTCCAGGAGATCGAGAAGGCCGGCACGTCGTACGACGCGGTCGCGGGCGGTGGGATGGGCGACCTCTTCTGGATCTGGATCGCGCCCGTCGGGCTCGGGCTGCTCTTCTGGGGCTGGATGATGCGGCGCATGTCCGGGCAGATGGGCCAGGGGCCGCCGGGGGTGATGGCGTTCGGCAAGACCCGCGCGCGCGTCCACATGGAGCCGGACACCGGCATCACGTTCGAGGACGCGGCGGGCATCGACGAGGCCGTCGAGGAGCTGCAGGAGATCGTCGAGTTCCTGAAGACGCCGGAGAAGTACCGCCGTCTCGGCGGACGGATCCCGAAGGGCGTGCTCCTCGTCGGCCCCCCGGGCACCGGCAAGACCCTGCTCGCCCGCGCCACCGCCGGGGAGGCGGGTGTTCCATTCTTCTCGCTCTCCGGCTCGGAGTTCGTCGAGATGTTCGTGGGCGTCGGCGCCGCGCGCGTGCGCGACCTCTTCGCCCAGGCGACCCAGAAGGCGCCGTGCATCGTCTTCATCGACGAGCTCGACGCGCTCGGGAAGTCGCGCAACTCCGGGATGGTGGGGGGGCACGACGAGCGCGAGCAGACGTTGAACCAGCTGCTCGCCGAGATGGACGGGTTCGACGCGCGCGCCGGGCTCATCATCATGGGCGCGACGAACCGGCCGGAGATCCTCGACCCCGCGCTGCTGCGCCCCGGGCGCTTCGATCGGCAGGTGCTCGTCGACCGCCCCGACAAGCGCGGCCGCGAGCAGATCCTCCGGATCCACGCGAAGAACGTGAAGCTCGGCCCCGACGTGGACCTGCGCGCCATCGCCGCGCGGACGCCCGGGTTCGCGGGCGCGGACCTCGCGAACGTCGTGAACGAGGCGGCGCTCCTCGCCGCCCGCCGCAACAAGAATTCGGTGACGCGGTTCGAGTTCGAGGAGGCGATCGAGCGCGTCGTCGCGGGGCTCGAGAAGAAGAGCCGACGCATCAACGAGCGCGAGAAGGAGATCGTCGCGTTCCACGAGGCCGGCCACGCCCTGGTCTCGTGGATGCTGCCCTTCGCCGACCGGGTCACGAAGGTGTCGATCATCCCCCGCGGGCTCGGGGCCCTCGGCTACACCCTCCAGCTGCCCATCGAGGATCGCTATCTCCTGACGCGGAGCGAGCTGCGCGACCGGATGGCCGGCCTCATGGGCGGCCGCGTCGCCGAGGAGGAGATCTTCGGCGAGCCGTCCACCGGCGCCTCGAACGACATCCAGCATGCGACCGGGCTCGCGCGGCTGATGGTCCGCGACTATGGGATGAGCGCCGCGCTCGGGCCGGTGTCGCTCGGCGACGAGCACGGACCCGGGTTCCTCGGACTGAAGGGGCTCGAGCCACGCGCCTACTCCGACCAGACCGCGCTGGAGGTGGACCGCGAGGTGCAGACCATGGTCCTCGAGGCCCAGGACCGCGCCCGCGAGCTCGTCCGCGAGCACCGCGAGAAGCTCGAGACGCTGGCGGCGCGCCTCCTCACCGCGGAGGTCGTCGAGGAGGAGGAGATCCAGCGGCTCTGGGGGCCGAAGGTCGTGCGCCCCGGGACCATCGAGAGCCACGGCCACGCCGAGGCGCCGCCGGACAGCCCGAACCACCCGACCGCGGCCCACGAGGGGATCGCGACCTGGGTGCCCCAGGCGGTCGCGGGTCGGCTGCCGGGGGACGAGGGGTGACGCGCCCGCCCACACGGGCCGCGCGCGGCGGGACGGCGGCATGAAACTAGGATCCGAAAGCCACGAGTCGCGAAAGGCGCTCTTCCAGCTCGGCATCAGCCGCGGCCATCTCTCGCTCGACGAGATCGACCGCGCGCTGCCCCCCGGGAGCCTCTCGCCCTCCGAGCGGTGGCTGCTGTTCTACAGCCTGCGCGCGGCGGGGGTGGAGATCCGGGATCGGGGTGGAGCGTCGATCGAGGTGCCGCGCGACCCACCAGGCGGCCACTCGCCCGGGCCGTGATCTGCGTTTGACACGCCCGGGCAGGTGCTTAGGTTCGCCGCCGGAGGTCGAACCCGCATATGCCCCAGGAACGCGATGACGGCGAGCCGCAGGTGAAGGTGACCGATCGGCGCCGCTTCACGCCCGAAGGGGAGCCGCTCGAGCCCGCCGAGACCCCGGTCCAGGCGGAGGCCGAGACCCCGCCTCAGGCTGCCGACGAACGCGACCGGAAGATCGCCGAGCAGGCCAGCCGGATCGACGAGCTCTCGCGCGCGTACGCGGCGGTGCTCGAGGACAACAAGGCGTTCCGCGGGAGGACGGCGCGCGAGCAGGCCCGGATCGTCGAGGCGGAGCGCGCGCGTGTCGCCCAGGCGCTGCTCGAGGCCGCGGACGACCTCGAGCGGGCGCTCGCCGCGGTGATCGTCAGCGGAGAAGGCGGCGAGGAGACGCGCAGCGGCCTCGTGGACGGCGTCCGGGTCTCCCTGGGCGCCTTGCACAAGCGCATCGCGGAGATCGGTGCGGTCCGGATCCCGGTCGCCGGCCAGCCGTTCGACCCGCACGTCGCGGAGGCGGTGGACACGGTCGCGGTCACGGCCGCCGAGCAGGACGGGCTCGTCGTGCAGGAGGTGAGGGCCGGCTACCGGATCGGGGATCGGGTCCTGCGACCCGCCCGGGTCAGGGTCGGGCGCCTCGCGCAGGCCTGATCGGGCGCACCATTCGTCGATCCCGCGAGCTTTCGCGGGAATAGAATCCGGGCTCGCGCGTCGAAGGTGTCGCGATCGGATCTTTCACCACCGAGGAGCGGGGACATCCATGCACTACACCATCCGTCGAATCCTGGCGTTCGCCGTGGCAGCCGCCGTGCTCGCGTGCTCGCGGGACGGCCAGGCCGCGACCGAGCCGCAGCGCGCCGCACGTCAGGGCGGCGGCGCGCTCTACCGGGACGCGGCGCAATCCACCGCGGCCGCACCCGAGGCCCAGGTCCCGTTGCAGACGTCGCTCGCTCCGCTCATCGAGCGGCTGAAGCCCGCCGTCGTGAACATCTCGACGACGACCGTGACCAAGCACCCGCGAGGCCAGGGGGGGCCGGGCATGCCCCGCGGCGGGCCGCGCGGGCAGGAGGGCTTCGAGGACTTCTTCGAGCGCTACTTCGGCCGTCCGATGCCGGAGGCGCCACAGGAGTTCCGCGGACAGTCGCTCGGGTCGGGCTTCGTCCTCAACGAGGACGGGTTCATCCTCACGAACAACCACGTGGTGAAGGACGCGACCGACATCCAGGTCATGCTCTCCGACGGCCGCCAGTTCGTGGCGACCGTCATCGGCAAGGATCAGCTCACCGACGTCGCCCTCATCAAGCTCAAGAACCCGCCGAAGGACCTGCCGACCGTCACGCTCGGCAGCTCGGACGCGCTCCGGCAGGGCGACTTCGTCCTCGCGCTCGGAAGCCCGCTCGGCCTGCGCGACACCGCGACGCTCGGCATCGTCTCGGCGAAGCACCGCTCCGGCATCAACCCGGGCGGCACGTACGACGACTTCATCCAGACCGACGCGGCCATCAACCCGGGCAACTCGGGCGGCCCGCTCTTCAACCTCCGGGGCGAGGTGGTCGGCATCAACACCGCCATCGTCCGGCCCGACGTCGGGCAGGGCATCGGCTTCGCGGTCCCGGTCGACCTCGCGAAGTCGCTGCTTCCGCAGCTCCGCGAGAAGGGGAAGGTCACGCGCGGCTACCTCGGCGTCCAGGTCTCGGATCTCACGCCCGACCTCGCCGCGGGCTTCGGGCTGCCCTCCGGGACGAAGGGCGCGCTCGTGCAGAACGTGGTCCCGCGCGGTCCGGCCGCGAAGGGCGGAGTCCAGGCGGGCGATCTCGTCGTCTCCCTGAACGGCAAGCCGGTCG
This sequence comes from uncultured delta proteobacterium, assembly GCA_963736795.1. Lineage (GTDB taxonomy): Bacteria > Myxococcota > Myxococcia > Myxococcales > Anaeromyxobacteraceae > Anaeromyxobacter. Next base: position 242,051 of record CAVTRF010000020.1, read on the forward strand.
AGTCGGCCGGGCAGCTCACCCGCACGGTGGCGCTCGTGCCGCCGGGCGAGCAGATCTCGATGGTCGTCCTGCGCAAGGGCAACGAGAAGAAGCAGCTCCAGTTCAAGGTCGCCCAGCGGCCCGAGGACGAGGGCCAGGCGTCGGCGGGCGAGGGCGAGGACGAAGGTGAGGCCACCGCGCCCAGCAACAAGAGCCCGAAGCTCGGGGTGTCGCTCGCGCCGATCACGCCGCAGGTCGCGCGGCAGCTCGGCATCCCCGCCGACGAGGGCGTCATCGTCGCCGAGGTCGTGGACGGCGGGCCGGCGCAGCGCGCCGGCGTCCGTCAGGGCGACGTGATCCTCGAGGTGAACCGCCAGCCGGTGAAGAAGGTGGAGGACATCTCGGCGTCGCTCGGGAAGCTGAAGGAGGGCGACATGGCCCTCCTGCGCGTCCGGCGGGGAGACTCCGCGATCTACATCGCGGTGCCGGTCGGCGGGCGGCAGTAGCGGCGGTCGGCTGCGGTCCTTCCCTTTGTTGCCCCCCGTCCCCCCGCCGCTGGCGGTGGGGGGAGAGGTCGGGAGAGGGGGGAGCCGGCGATGATGCCAAGGCCGGGTCCAGGACCCGTTTCAGTCGCCTCAGAGCGTGCGTGAAGCGATCTCCTTGCCGGTGCGGGAGTCGAGGACCCGCACGGCGAGAAAGCGTGCCGCGACGCCCTCGGCGTCGCCCGGCTCGCCCTTGCGCTTCAGCTTCCACGCCTTCTCGGGCCGGAAGACGATCTCGAGCTCGATGGCGCCGCTGCGGAACGGCCCCTGGAACTCCATGTCGAGCGTGCCGGGGGGGAGCTTCCCGCGGATCGGGATGAGCCCGACGATCGGGTGCCCGGCGGCGTCCTGGCGCGCCGGTGCACCGTGCGTGAGCGCGAAGCCGCCGCCACCGTCCACGAACGGCGTGAGGAGGAGCACGAACGAGTCGCCCGCGAGCGAAGGGCGGACGAGCGGGGCGGCGTCGCTCACGCGGACCGCGAACGTCTTCCCCTGGACCTCCCTGCGGGCCGTCGCGACGTTCTTCTCGCAGGTCGCGCGCTCGTAAATATCGGTGCAGTGGCCGACGTAGCGCGCGAGGAACGTCTCGAGCGCCTCGACCTTCTGCGCCTTCGCGGCGAGGTCGTCGAAGGGCGCGCCGAGCGCGGGCACGGCGAGGACGGCGAAGCAGAGCGAGAGGAGGGCCCTGGCGAGGCTCATCTTGAGATCCTGTGGCTTGGGGCGCGGCGCGGCGAAGCGGCGACGGACGCCCTGGTTGGGTGGCGAGTCTATCCTGCCGCGCTGTCACGACATCTCCGATCGGCGGGCTCCCATGCGTCACCGACATATGGGGCAAGGTCGGTAATTTGACTACATCCAACCACCAGATATCCTCCGGTCATCGATGGCGGCGATGGCGGCGGCACCGGAGGCGGAGATGCTCTTCACCCGCAAAGACGTGCGACACCCAGAGGCGCTCGACCGCAGGATCGCGACCCGCCTCGACAAGGTGTTCCGCGTCTACCTCGAAGGGGAGCGCGGGATGGGGCTCGGCATCGCTCGCAACATCTCGGAGGGCGGGATGTTCGTCGAGACCCGCGCCCCCCAACCGATCGGCTCGCAGGTCCGGATCACGTTCCCCGCCGAGACGGGCGAGATGAACGCCGTCGCGGAGGTCCGGTACGTGTGTCACCTCCTCGGGCGAACCCCGATCGCCGACCGCCCTCCACTCGCGCTCCGCGGGATGGGGGTCCGCTTCCTGTACTTCGAGGCGGACGAGGCGGTGCCGGCGGACGTGCACTGACGTCGCATCCCGCGCGCGCGGCGCGCGGAATGGACGGCCCGGGACTAAGATCCCGCGGGAATGCACGCCATCGAGACGCAAGGCCTCACCCGCCGGTTCGAAGGCAGGGTGGCGGTCGAGGATCTGTCGCTCTGCGTCCCGACCGGCGCGTTCTACGGGTTCCTCGGACCGAACGGCGCGGGGAAGAGCACGACCATCAAGATGCTGACCGGGCTCCTCGCGCCGAGCGCGGGGAGTGCGCGCGTGCTCGGGGTGGATCTGTCGCGCGACGGCCTCGACGTGAAGCGCCGGGTCGGCGTCGTCCCGGACGGCCTCGCGCTGTTCGAGCGGCTGTCCGGCGCGGAGCAGCTCCGCATCCATGGCCAGCTCTACGGGCTCGCCCGGCGCGAGGCGGCGCGGCGTGCGGACGAGCTGCTCGCCGCGCTCGAGCTCACGGCGGACGCAGGGAAGCTCGTCGGCGAGTACAGCCACGGCATGAAGAAGAAGCTCGCGCTCGGGTGCGCGCTCATCCACGGACCCCAGCTGCTGTTCCTCGACGAGCCGTTCGAGGGGATCGACGCGATCGCGGTCGCCGGCATCCGCGCGATGCTGCAGGGGCTCGTCGCGAGCGGCGCCATGACGATCTTCCTCACGAGCCACGTGCTCGAGGTGGTCGAGCGGCTCGTGACGCACGTCGGGATCATCCGGCAGGGGCGGCTCGCAGCGCAGGGGACGCTCGCCGAGGTGCGGGGGGCGGCCTCCCTCGAGGAGGTCTTCATCCGGACCGTCGGCGACGAGCGACCGCCGGCGCGGGCGCTCTCCTGGCTCCCCGAGGGCGGCCCCGGGTGAGCCCACCCGTCCCGGAGCGCGCGCTCGCTCCACCCGGGCTCGCGGCGGGGCGGCCGGCGCCGCTCCTCGCCTTCGCCGAGCTGCGGGCGCGGCTCCTGTGGCGGCGGCTGCGCGGTCGAGGCGGGGTGACGGAGCTCGTCGCGCGCACGGCCCTGTTCGCGGTCGCCGTCCCGGCGGGGCTCGTGTTCGCCTCGCTCGCCGGCGCCGGAGCGTGGAAGGCGGTGCGCACCGCAGGCGGCGTCGGCCCGGAGGTGGCGGTCACGGCGCTCTTCTTCGGCGTCTGGCAGACCTGGACGGCGGTGTCGCTCTCCGTCTCCGAGCGCGAGGCGGTGGATCTGCGCCGGTTCCTCGTCTACCCGATCGCGCCCGGTCGCGTGTTCGCGTACGGGCTCGCCGCGTCCGTCGTCGGCGATCCGTTCGCGGTGTTCTGGTGCCTCCTGCTCGGGGGCGCCTTCCTCGGCGGCGCGCTCGCGCGCCCGGGCGCCTGGATCGCGCTCCTCGCCCTCGCCTACCTGCTCTTCGTCGTGGCGACCGCGGCGCTCGTCGCCCTCGTCCAGGAGCTGCTCGCGCGGCTGCTGCGGGGCCGCCGCGTGCGCGAGCTCGCCATCGCCGCCGTCTACGTCGGCACCGGGTTCCTCGTCGTGTTCATGACGGGCGGCCCCCGCTCGGCGCTGCAGGCGTTTCGCGTGCTGTCCCGGATCCGCTGGCTCGCCTTTCCGCCGGCCCTCGCCGAGCGGGCGGTGACGAACCTCTACGCCGAGCGCTACGGCGCGGCGCTCGACTGGCTCGCGCTGCTCGCGGTGGCCGCGGCGGTCGCCTCCTGGGCGGCGTACCGGCTCGCCGTCGCGGCGGCCCGGTCGGGCGGGGAGGAGGCGCCGCGCGCGGCGGCGACGGGGGAGGGCGGCTGGCGCCTGCCCGGGAGGCTCGGCGCGCTCCTCGAGAAGGAGGGGAAGTACGTCCTCCGGCACCCGATCGCCGCGGTGCTCGCGCTCGTGGTCCCCGCGCTCGCGGGGTTCGTCGGGTGGAAGCTCGTGCCGCGCATCCCGCAGGACGCGGGCGAGGTCGTGCGGGCGCTGCCGCTCCTCGGCTTCGCGCTCTACGCCCACCTCGCGACCCAGCCGTTCTGGCTGAACGCGTTCGGGTGGGAGCGGGGGGCGGGCGCACCTGGTTCCTCGCGCCGATCGCGCCGGCGGACGTGCTCGTCGCGAAGAACCTCGCCGCCTACGTGCTCTCGCTCGGGCTCTTCGCGACGAGCGCGGCGGCGGGGATCGCCGCCGGCGGCGCGCCGCCCGCGTGGGCCCTCCTCGGGGCGCTCGCGCTGCACGCGGGGGTCGCGCCGTGGTTCCTCGCCGCCGGGAACCTCGTCTCGATCCTGAACCCGCGCGCCGCGCCGCATACCATCCAGCGCGGCGGTCACCTCTCGCCGGTGTCGGCGCTCGCCGGGATGGCGATCTTCTCGGGGGGCGGGGCGGTCTTCTCGATCCCGGTCCTCGCCGCGATCCGGCTCGACGAGCCGTGGCTCCTGCCGGCGGGCTGGGCCGCGCTCGGGATCGCCGGCCTCGCAGGGTATCGAGCGGTGCTCCCGCGCGTCGCGCGGCTCCTGCACGACCGGCGCGAGCCGCTGCTCGACGCGGTCTGCGGCGACGATCAGTAGATCGGGGGGTCACGAGCTCCGCGGAGGCGGAGGAGAGTCCCCGCTCTACTGTGAGAATCCCTCGAGGAGGTAGTGCGCCTCGATCCGCTTCAGCGCGAGGATCATCGCGGCGGTCCGGACGTCCACCGCACGCCCGACGCAGTAGCCGCGCGAGTCGGGCTGCGGGCGGTCGTGCGCGATGTCGCGGATGATCGCGTAGTTCTTCTTGAGCGCGTAGGAGAGCCGCGTGTTCACCTCGGCCTCGGTCCAGCGCTCGAGCCGCTGGTTCTGGAGCCACTCGTAATAGGACACCGTGACGCCGCCCGCGTTGCAGATGACGTCCGGGATCACGTCGATCCGCCGCTCGGCGAGGACCCGGTTGCCTTCCTGCGTCGTGGGGCCGTTCGCGCCCTCCGCGACGAGCTTCACCTGGAGCCGCGTCGCGACGTCGCCGGTGATCTCCTCGCCGAGCGCGGCGGGGAGGCAGATGTCCGCGTCCACCCGCCAGAAGTCGTCCTTCGAGATCGCGGCGCCGCCCGCGAAGCCCGCCACGGTGCGGCGGAGGTTTGCCGGGTCGTGGTGCACGTGCTGGACGAGGGCCGCGACGTCGAGCCCCTCGTCGCGGTGGACCGTGCCGTGCGCGTCGTTCACCGCGACGATCCGTGCGCCGAGGCCGTGCAGGATCTCCGCGGCGGAGGAGCCGACGTTCCCGAACCCCTGGACGATCACCCGCGCGCCCTTCAGGGCCAGCGCGCGCTCCCGGGCCCACTCCTCGATGCAGTAGACGACGCCCTGGCCGGTCGCCTTGAGGCGCCCCTCGGACCCGCCGATCCGCACGTCCTTCCCGGTGACGACCCCGCGCAGCTTGTGGTGCTCGCGCTCACCATCCGTGAACTGGCGCATCATGTACGCCATGATCTCGCCGTTCGTCCCGACGTCCGGCGCCGGGATGTCGAGGAACGGCCCCATGAACTTCTTGAACTTGTAGACGTAGCGGAGCGTGAGGTGCTCGATCTCCTCGCGCGAGTAGTTGAACGGGTCGATCTTGATCCCGCCCTTCGCGCCGCCGAAGGGCACCTCCGCGATCGCGGTCTTCCAGGTCATGTCCGCGGCCAGCGTCTTGAAGAGGTCGAGCGAGACGTCGCGGTGGAAGCGGATGCCGCCCTTGTAGGGGCCGCGCACCTGGTTGTGCTGGATCCGGTAGGCCTTGAACTTCCGCGGGCCGCCCTTCTGGACCCGGAAGAACCCCTTCTGCGGGATGTTGATGACCCCCCGCCGCAGCTCGATGTCCGACTCGAGCAGCGCGCGGCGGTGCAGGACGAACTGGCCGTTCGCGAGCGGCTCGAGCGCGTCCGCCGCCTTCACGGACGACGGGCGGACGTCGTGGACCTGCGCCACCTCCTCGGAGGTGAGCGGCACGAGGCGGTCCCGCGTCTCGATGGTGACGTAGAAGATGTGCTCGAAGTCGGGCTCCTCGAGCTCGAGCCGGACGCGCGGGTTCATGCCGATGAGGTCGGCGGCGCGGTGGAACGTCTCCATCGCCTCGTCGTAGATGCTCTTCCTGCCGTTGCGGGGGATCATGCGAGGGCCTCGGCGCGGGGGTTCGGCCCATCGTAGCGCGGGCCGCCGGCGCTCCCAGGAATCTAGTGGCGGCGGCCAGGAGACCGGCCGGAGGCGCGGCCGCCCGGTCGGGGCGGAGCGCTCCAGGCCGCGCTGCGGGTCCTTGCCGCTGCGACGCGGAAGGAGTTGACCCCCCCGTCCGGCTCATGCAGTAAATGACCCCCGCCAAATTCACCCCTGCCGCCGAACCAGGAGCAATCGATGAGCCCCGCCCCCCTGCACCCCCTCGCCCAGGCCGCCAACGAGGCGCTCGAGAAGGACTGCCCGGTCCTCCTCTCGATGCTCTCCGCCCGCGGGAAGCGCTTCTTCTTCCCCGCGAAGGGCATCCTCGCGCAGGGCGCCGAGGCGAAGCAGAAGGCCAAGACGGCGAACGCGACCGTCGGCATCGCCACCGAGAACGGCGCGCCGATGCACCTCGCCTGCGTGAACAAGTACTTCAGCGGCCTCACCCCCGGCGAGGTGTTCGACTACGCGCCGTCCTACGGGAAGCCGGACGTCCGCGCCGCCTGGGCGAAGAAGCAGCGCCAGGAGACGCCGTCGCTCGGCGACCACCCGGCCTCGAACCCGGTCGTCACGAACGCCCTGACGCACGGCCTCGGGCTCGTCGGCGATCTGTTCCTCGATCCGGGCGACCCGGTCCTCTCCTCCGAGCTCCTGTGGGAGAACTACAACCTGAACTGGGAGACGCGGCTCGAGGCCGTGTTCAACTACTACCCGTTCTTCGACGAGAAGCTCGCCGGGTTCAACGTGAAGGGCTTCACCGAGGCCCTCGCGAAGTTCCGCGGCAAGAAGCTCGTCGTCTCCCTGAACTTCCCGAACAACCCCTCCGGCTACACGCCGACCCGGGCGGAGGCGGAGGCGATCACGAAGGCGCTCACCGCCGAGGCCGAGGCCGGCACGAAGCTCGTCGTCTGCGTGGACGACGCGTACTACGGGATGCTCTTCGATGACGCCTGCGAGAAGGAGTCGCTCTTCGGCCGGCTCGCGAAGGCGTCGAACAACCTCCTCGCCATCAAGATCGACGGCGCGACGAAGGAGGAGTTCGTCTGGGGGCTCCGCGTCGGGTTCATCACCTTCGGGGTGAAGAACGGGACCGCCGCCGCCTACAAGTCGCTCGAGGACAAGACGGCCGGGCTCATCCGCGCCTACGTCTCGAACATCTCGAACCCCGGTCAGTCGGTCGTGCTGAAGGCGCTCAACGATCCCGAGTTCCGCGCGCAGCAGGCGGAGAAGGTCGGGGTGCTTCGGGCACGCGCGGCGGTGGTGGCGAAGGAGTGCCGCAAGCCCGAGTACGCCGACTGCTGGGACGTCTACCCGTTCAACTCCGGCTACTTCATGTGCCTGCGGCTCAAGGACGCGGACGCCGACGCGGTCCGCGTGCGGCTCCTCGACGACCACGGCGTGGGCGTGATCGCGCTCGGCAAGCGCGAGCTGCGGGTCGCCTTCTCCTGCCTCGCCGAGGCGCAGATCCCGGCGGTGTTCAGCGCGACCGCGAAGGCGGTGCGCTCGGTCCGAGGGAAGTAGCCCCCGGGAACCCTCCGGCCTCCTCGCGGCCCGGCGGGAGCGCTCCCGCCGGGCCGTGCCGCAGGCAGAGCTCCTCCGCGCCCGCTACATCGAGGGGGTGTCCGCCGAACGGAAGCAGTCGGGCGCCCCCGGGGACGCCCGCAGCGATCGCGCAGCGGCGCGCGCTGCGATCTCGACCGGGCCCCGCATCTCTGCGGCCCTCGAGTACGTGCGCGACGCCGTCCTCGTCTGCTCCGTCGAGCGGGGAGCGGATGGTGCGGCCATCGGCGCGAGGGTCACGGGGGCGAACGTCGCCGCAGCGACGGCGGCCGGGGCTCCCACTCCGGCGGCCCTGGTCGGCCGGCAGCTCGCCTCGGTCGTCGGTGAAGCGGCCGCCGCACCGTTGCTCTCCGCGTTCGCGGCCGCGCTCGCGACGGGACAGCCGGGCGAGTTCGAGGCTCCCCTGGGGGAACGCACGCTTCGCGGGGCCCTCGTGCCGATCGGCGACGACGAGGTCGCCCTCATCGCCCGCGACGCCGACGCCGGGCGCGAGCGCCGCCGGACCGAGGAGGCGCTCCGCGAGAGCGAGCAGCGGCTGCGGCGAATCTTCGACGGCGCGGCGGTGGGGATCATGGAGGTCGACCCGGAGGACCGGCTCGTCGCGGTGAACGATCGCTTCTGCCGCATGCTCGGGTACTACCGGGAGGAGCTGCTCGGGCGGACGATCCACGACATCACCGCGCCGGAGGACCGCGCCAGGACCCGCGAGCTCAACGAGAAGGTCCACGCGGGCGAGCTGAACCTGTTCGACTACGAGAAGCGGTATCTGAGCCGCGACGGGACGCCGCTCTGGGTGCACGCCACGGTCTCGGCGATCCACGGTCCGGACGGCCGGTTCGTTCGGGCGATCGCCACCATCGAGGACATCCGCGAGCGTCGGCGCGCGGAGGAGGCCTTCCGCGTCGCCGCGGCGGACCGCGAGCGCCACCGCGCGCAGCTCGAGGCGGTCTTTCACGCGATGCAGGACGGGGTCGTCGTCTTCGACCCGGCTGGGCGGGTCGTCCTCGTGAACGATGCGGAGGCGCGCATCACGGGGTATCCGAGCGCCGAGGCGATGACCCGGGACCTCGACCACTTCGCGAAAGTGTTCGAGCTCGCCCTGCCCGACGGGACGCCGCTGCCGATCGCGGACTGGCCGGTCTCCCGGACCCTCCGCGGCGAGATGGTCGTGAACGAGGAGCTCCTCGGGCGTCGTCGCGACACCGGCCAGACGTGGATCTTCAGCTTCAGCGGCGCGCCGGTCCGGGACGAGCACGGTGAGCTCGTCCTCGCGCTCGTCATCATGCGCGACGTGAGCGACGAGCGGCAATCGGCGCAGGCGCTGCTCCGGGCGAACGGGCAGCTCCGGGAGGCGGACCGGCGCAAGGACGAGTTCCTCGGGATGCTCTCGCACGAGCTGCGCAACCCGCTCGCGCCCATCCGGAACTCCATCTTCGTCCTCACGCGGGTCGACCCGGCGAGCGAGGCGGCGCGCCGGGCGCGCTCCGTCCTCGAGCGCCAGACGGACCACCTCACGCGCCTCGTCGACGATCTCCTCGACGTCACGCGGGTCGCGCGCGAACAAGATCGAGCTGCAGCGGAAGGCGGTCGACCTCGCGGAGCTCGTTCGCCGCAGCGGGGAGGATCAGCGGTCGGTCGTCGTCGCGGCGGGGCTGGAGCTCTCCGTCGAGGCGCCGGACGCGCCGGTCTGGATCGACGGTGACGCGATCCGGCTCGCGCAGGTCGTCGGGAACCTCGTGCAGAACGCCGCCAAGTTCACGCCGCGCGGCGGGCGGGTGACGCTCGCGGTCCGGAGCTCCGCCCGCACGGCCGAGCTCCGGGTTCTCGACACCGGCGCCGGGATCGACGCCGCGCTGCTCGGGCGCGTCTTCGAGCCCTTCGTGCAGGCCGACCGGTCGCTCGCGCGGTCGCAGGGCGGACTCGGCCTGGGCCTCGCGCTCGTGAAGGCGATCGTCGAGCTCCACGGCGGCACGGTCCGCGCCGAGAGCGCTGGGCCGACACGCGGGGCGGAGTTCGTCGTGACGCTCCCGCTCGCGGCGGCCGCCGCGGTGGCCGTCTCCGCCGCGCCCGACGGGCGGCAGGTGGTGCGTCCCCGACGCGTCCTCGTCGTGGACGACAACAAGGACGCCGCCCACACGCTCGCGGAGCTCGTCGAGCTCTTCGGTCACCACGCGGAGGTCGCCCACGATGGGGCCACCGCGCTCGAGCGGGCGCGCGCCTGCAGGCCGGACGTCGTCCTCTGCGACCTCGGGCTTCCCGGCATGAGCGGCTACGAGATCGCCCGCGCGCTGCGCGCGGCGGAAGGCGGGGCCGAGGTGCGGCTCATCGCGGTCAGCGGGTACGCCCAGCCGAACGACGTCGCGCTCTCGCGCGCGGCCGGGTTCGACGGGCACGTCGCGAAGCCGGCGGACCCCGCGGAGATCGAGCGGCTGCTCGTGTGACGATCGGTGGACCTTCCGCCAGCCAGGCGTCCAGAGCGCTGTGCGCACGGCCGGTGGGCCGCTCAAAGTGCGGGACGGCAGGGAGGAAATCGCCGAGGTGGGACGTTTCCCTCTCATGCCGTCCATCCTGCGAGAGCACCTCGGCCGCGCCGAGGCGGAGGTCCGCCGGTGGCGCGTGGACCTCTGGATCCCCGCGCTCTACGTCCTCGCCTCCGCGGCGTGGATCGCGCTGTCCGACGTCGTGCTCGCGCGGATGTTCGGGCTCGCGCCGGACGGGACCCTCTGGTCGATCTGGAAGGGCGTCGGGTTCGTCTCCGTGACCGCGGTCGCGCTCCACCTCGGGCTGCGCTGGGCGCTCGCGCACGAGCGGGCGGCGTTCGAGGCGCTCCACCGGTCCGACGAGCGCAAGGGCCAGTTCCTCGCCATGCTCTCCCACGAGCTGCGCAACCCGCTCGCTCCCCTGCGCCACGCGCTCTGGTTGCTCGAGCGCGCGGGGCCGGACGCGCGAGCAGGCGGCGAACGCGCGGGCGACGCTCGGCCGGCAGCTGCTGCACCTCACGCGCATCACCGACGACCTGCTCGACGTCACGCGCATCTCGCACGGCCGGGTGCACCTACAGAAGGCGCGGCTCGATCTCGTCGAGCTCGTCCGCCGCGCCGTCGAGGACCACCAGGCGCTCTTCGCGTCGCGCGGCGTGACCCTCGAGGTCGACGTCGGCACGCTCCCGCTGTGGCTCGACGCCGACGCGACGCGCGTCGGCCAGGTGATCGGAAACGTCCTCTGGAACGCCGCCAAGTTCTGCGATCCCGGCGGGCGGGCGTCGATCACCGTGGAGCGCGGGGCGGGCGGAGTCGCGGCGGTGCGGGTGCGCGACGACGGCATCGGCATCCCGGCCGACGTCCTCGAGCGCGTGTTCGAGCCGTTCGTGCAGGCCGACACGAGCCTCGACCGCACGCGCGGGGGCCTCGGGCTCGGGCTCTCCATCGTGAAGGAGCTCGTCGAGCTGCACGGGGGCACGGTCGAGGCGCGCAGCGAGGGGGCCGGCCGCGGGGCCGAGTTCACCATCCGGCTCCCGCTCGCCCCGGAGCAGCCGCTGCTGGTGCGGGCGTGCGCCCCGCCGCACGAGACGATGCGGCGCCACCGCGTGCTCGTCGTCGAGGACAACCTCGACGCCGCCGAGACCCTCCGCGAGATGCTCCTCATGTGGGACCACGAGGTCGAGGTCGCCAACGACGGCGGGGAGGGGCTCGCCAAGGCCCGCACCTTCCTGCCGGACGTCGTGCTCTGCGACATCGGCCTGCCGGTGATGGACGGGTACGCGGTCGCGCGCGCGATGCGCAAGGACCCCGCGCTCTCCTCGGTGTTCCTCGTCGCCGTGACGGGGTACGCCTCGGCGGATGACGCGCGCCGCGCCGCCGGGGCGGGGTTCGACCGCCACCTCGGGAAGCCGGTGCCGCTCGAGGTGCTGCAGGAGGTGCTCGCGACGGCGCCGTCGGCCCAGGCTGGGCGGGTCGCGAGGGTCGCGCTGCACTGAACCGTGCGCGCTCGTCGGCGCGCGTCAGGGAGTGCTGGGATGGAGCCCGACGTGCTCCTCCGCCGCATGTGGCGGAGGGGGACGGCCGGGCCGCTCCAGCGTCTCGCGATCCCACCCGCCGAGGGTCGCCCCCGCCTCGTACACGCGCTCGCAGAAATCGCGCACCATCGAGGCGGGGTCGCTCGAGGTCCGCACCGCCTCGTAGGGCAGGAAGAACTCACTCAGGCGCGTGTCGTAGCGCGCGTGCGGCAAGCGGAGGTCCACCTCCCGGAAGCCGTCGGGCTCCGGCGCCGCGTACGCATAGAACACCGGCTCGTCCACGGCCTCCCCGGTCGGCGTGGATCCGCCCGGCCAGAAGCCGAACGAGATCACCTCGTGCGAGTACGCCTCGCGGGTGACGGGATCCGCCTGCGGGCGTTCCGGAGCGCGGCGGCCGGAGAAGCGCGTGGCGGCGAGATCGAAGCTGCCCCAGAAGAAGTGGACGGGGCTCCGCTTTCCGACGAACGATGAGGCGAGCGCCTGGAGCGCGGCGTCGCAGCGTCGCAGCACCTCACCGAAGCGGCTCGCCCAGGGGGCGTCGTACTCGCGGTGGACCTCGTCCCGGTCGAACGGGATCGGATCGGGGACCTCGACCGGCGTCGTCCACAGGTGCACGTCGAGGTCGAGCTTCCCGAGGAGCTTCATGTACTCGTCGTAGAAGGACCGGACGGTGCGCGGGGCGAGGGGCATCGCCTCCGCCCCTCCGTCGCTCGTCCGGACGGTGAGCGCATGGTGGACGAGGTCCAGCTGGACGTCGAAGGTGCGCTGGCCGTCCACCAGCCGCTGCGTCACGAGGCCGACGGGGCAGACCCGGAGCGCCGAGTGCCACCAGTGGTTCTCCACCGGAGCGCGCGCGAGGGCCGTCTTGCCCACGATCTGCGTCCACATGTGGAGGGTGTCGCGCGTCGGACGCCACGCGGCGAGCGGCAGCTCGGGCCAGGGGGAGGTCGGGTCGAAGGTCATCGGGGCACCTCTCGACCAGTCTACGGACCGGATCGGTCCGCTGCCCGAAGGGCGGAAGCGGGCGTGCGGCTTCCGAGGTGCGCCTGTCTTCCCTGGCTGCCGAGCCGCCGCACTCTTGCTCGGCGGCTGGGCGGCGGGCTTGATCGGCCTTGGTGGACACCCATCGAAGGGCTCGACGGGTCGGACCGGCGGGAAGCGGCGGCGCCACGATCCCGGTGACTCGAAATGTGACGCAAAGTTGAAGCTGCCGTCTCGAGTCGCGCCGTGACATCTTCTCCCCGTAAACAAGGGGGAATCTTACACACATGACCAGCACTCGACTCAAGCTCGCTTCGCTCGCGGCTGCGCTGAGCATCGGCTGCGCCGCCTACGTCCCGATGCGCCAAGGAGCGCGAACTGGAGGCGAAGCGTTCGCCACGACGCCGGACCGCGCGATCTGTCCGTCATCGCAACAGAACCTCGGCTTCCCGCGTCGCTCGGTCTCCTGCTCGCACGGCGCTGGCTCGGCGAAACCGAAGCCCAGACCTTCTTCGTCGTTCCCGTGCGCCCGGCCCGCACGTGGTCGTCTCGAAGGGAGAGGGGACCGCCGACCTGCGCTTCACCGCCGACCGAGCGGCACCACGTCGGCGGAGGTGAAGTGGGGTTCGCCCGGCGAGGTGATCTGCACCGCGACGAAGAGGCTGGAGCTCACGCCGGCGGATGGAAGGCGAGCTCGGCTCCGCCGACGAGAAGCTGCTCGCAGGCGATCCCGGCTGCGCGAAGGACACGACTGCAAGCGGCGCGCGGGTCTGCGAGCGCGGCACCTGCGTTCAGCCGAGGGGCATTCCGAACATGTAGCTGGGGTCGGCGAGCGACGGGCCGCGCGAGCAGCCCAGGAGCTCACGTTGGCGACGTGACAGCGTGGCACGTCCATGTTCCAATCCCAACGTGGCCGCTTCCTTCGAGATCCTGCCAGGGCTCCCAGCGACCGGGCCGTATCCCGAGCAGCCGATCGAGATCGACGTGGCCACCCGCCAGGTCCTGGCGTCTGCGATCTGATTCGGCGCCTTGTCGCTCCGAAGAACGTTCGCGCGTAGGCGGGCTCGGCGCGCACGGGTGGCGGCGCAGGAACAGAAACGGGCGCTCGACCTTGCGGCCAAGCGCCCGTGAATACTGGAGCCGACACCCAGAATTGAACTGGGGACCTACTGATTACGAATCAGTTGCTCTACCAGCTGAGCTATGTCGGCGAAGCGGCGTTTCTCTAGCATCGCTCGCGGAACGTCGCAAGGGCTTGCCCGCCGGGGAGACAGGCCGCGGTCGCCGCCGCCCGCGGGCGCGCCTTAGCTTCGGTGGATGGCGACCAACCGACGGACGCGGAAGGGTGCGGCAGGGAAGCGGACGGCGTCTCGCGGAACCGCGACCCGGACCGCAGGCGCGAAGCGGCGGTCCACGCCGCGCCCGTCGCGAAAGACCCCCAGCGCAGGGGCCCGCGAGGCGCGTGCGGTCGCGGCGGCCCGTGAGGTCGAGGCGGCGAGCCGGCCGGGGCCCGCCCTGCGGGTCGCCGAGCCGCCGACGGAGGAGACGTCCTGGGCGGACGCGGAGATCCGCCGCGACATGGCCGAGGTCGCCCACGCCGTCGAGCAGGCGGCCGGCGAGGCGGAGGAGGAGCTGCGCTCGCGCGTCCATGCTGCGTCGGTCGAGCTCGGCCGACGGCGCGAGCACGCCGAGGCCGAGGGGCGCCGGGTGGAGGGGGAGGCCGAGAGCGAGCTCGGAGGCGCTTCCGCGATCGCGGTGGAGCTCGCGATCGGGGCGCTCCGGCTCGTCCGGACCATCGCGACCGCGCCGCTGCGCATCGGCCTCGCGTTCCTCCGCGCGCGCGATCCGTAGTCGAGCGGGGGCGCAGCTGGATCCGCTGCCCCCTCTCCCCGACCCTCTCCCCCGGCTATCGCCGGGGGCGAGGGAGAATGAGTGCGAGAGGTCACCGCTCGCCGCTTGACCTTCAACACGGTGGCTCTCCCCCGGCTATCGCCGGGGGCGAGGGAGATCCGGGTTCAGAAGGCCGGGCCGACCGTCACGTAGAAGGCCGCGCCCTCGAGGTCGAGGCCCGCCTCTCGATCGGCGGCGCGTCCGCGGCCGGCGAGCGCTCCGAGCGGCCGGGCGACGCCGATCCGCACGTCGGTGCGGATGTAGTAGCCGAGCACGACCTCGAGCCGGAGCTCGGCGCCCGCGGAGAAGCGCAGCTCGTCCGCGGCGAACGGGTGGCCCGAGATCGGGAGCTCGCCGGGCAGGTCGAAGGCGTCCCCCGCGTCGAGGAAGAGCGCCCCGTGCGCGCGCCGCAGGAAGAGCGGCCAGGTGGAGCGGCCGCGCGTCGGAGCGGCGAGCGGGAAGCGCAGCTCCACGTTCCCGAGCACGTAGCCGGTCCCGCCGAGCGCGCCGGCGGGATAGCCGCGCAGCTGGTCCGACGGCGCAGAGCTCGTGCCGGGCAGGAGCGAGAGCGGGTCGGGCTCGGAGAGCCCCCCGAGCTCGAACGGCGCCCGGCCCCCGATGGTCCCGCGCGCGACGCCGCCGGCGGCGCGCGCCGCGACGACGACGTGCCGCGTGAACGGCACGCGCGCGTACTGCGCGACCGAGCCGCGCGCGCGCGCGAGCGAGTAGTCGCTCCCGAGCTCGGGGGCGGCGAGCCGCAGCGCGAGCGTCACCGTCCGTCCCTGCTCGGCGGAGATCGACCGCACGAACCGGCGCGCGTCGGAGTAGCGCGCCTGCAGCGAGAGCTCCGACAGCAGCCCGTCGCGGAACCGGAAGGGCTCGAGCTCGGGGGGGAGCGTCCGCAGCGCGTGGAGCGACTGGTACCCGGTGCCGCTCCACCCGACGCGCAGGGCGAGCGCGCGCGCGAGCCGCGTGAACGTGAACGTCGCCCCGACGTTCGCGTACTCCCAGGTCCGCTGCAGCCGCGCCGGCAGCCCGGGCGACGAGTCGAGGGAGAGGCTCGACGAGAGGTCGAGGCGCGGCCACGACCAGCCGCCCTGGTAGCCGAACGCGTACCCCGGCTCCTTCCCGTCCACGCTCCACCAGCCCTGCGCCAGCCAGGCGTGGCGCAGGAGGACGTCCGCGCCCCCCGTCAGCGCGCCGAACACCGTCCCCGCGTCGTCGCTCGACACGAGCGGGAACCAGAAGCTCGGCCGGACCGTGGCCCATGGCGAGTAGGGGCGCGATGGCACCGGATCCGGCAGGGCGGCCTCGGCGGCGGTCGGCGCCGCGTCGAACACGGGGACGGGCGGCGGCGGGTAGGGGGCGAGCCAGGTCGACTCGTCGAGCGGGATCGTCGCGACGTCGTAACCGGCCGAGGAGTACGACAGGAACGCGATCGTCTTCCCGTCCGGCGACACGTCGGGCGCGAGCGCCCCCGTCTCGACGTTCGTCACCTGCCGGACCGCGCCGGTCGCGCGCTCCCACGCGTGCAGGTTGATGACGCCGCCGCGATCCGAGGCGAAGAGGAGGTAGCGCCCGTCCGGCGTCCAGGCCGGCCCGGTGTCGAGCGCGTCGTCGTCGGTGATCCGCTCGAGGGAGCCGTCCTTCCACACCGCGACGTCGCGCCGGCCGCCCTCGTGCAGCTCGAACGCGACCGCGCCGTCGGGCCCGATGCGCGGCCGGAAGACCTGCGCGCCGCCGTGCGCGTAGAGGACCTCGGGACCGGCCGCGCCCGGGAGACGGCGCACGAGCGCCATCGTCCCGCCGCCGGTCCGCCGCACGTACACGAGGGTCCCGTCGCGGCCGACGTCGGGATCCGTCGCCCGCTCTCCGCGCGTGATCCGGCGCCGGCGTCCCGTCTCGAGGTCCACCCGGTAGAGGTCGTCGTACAGGCGGTACTCGCGGTGGACCTCGCCGATCGCGACGACCGCCTCGCGCGGCGACCCGAGGGCGAGCGCGCCGTTCGCGTCCACGATCGTGACGCGCCCGAGGTCGCGCCCGTCCGGGGCGACGCGGCGGAGCCCGGGCGGCTCGTCGAGTCCGCGCTCGACGTACGCGACGAAGGCGCCGTCCGGCGAGAAGCGCGGGTCCTGGAGCTGGCCGCCGCGGTGGGTGAGGGGGGACGGCGACGTCACCGGCCGCGTCCGGACCTGCGCGCGCTTCCCCTCGGCGTACGCCCGCTCCGTGGCGCTGTACTCCGCCCAGAGCGTCCCGAAGTCCTTGCCGCCGAACCAGCGCTGCCCCGCCCACGACGGCGCGTACGGCCAGACCGCCGCGCCCTGCTCGCCGACGAAGCCGGCGATCGCGCCCGCGCCGTAGCGCGCCTGCAGGAACCCCATGAACCGGCCGCCGAGCAGGTACGGGACGTCGCCGAGCGGCCAGCGCAGCAGCGGGTTCGACGCCTCGTCGAGGCGCGGGAACGGCCCGTCGAGCGCGAGCGCGCGCGCCTCCATGTCGAAGAGCGCAGACGCGTTGCGCCCCGCGGCCGGGTCGTCCTCCGACTCGTTCACGACCGCGAGCCCCTCGATGAGGAACGACGGGGTGAGCCCGTTCGGCGGCCAGACCTTCCCGAACACCCGTGTTCACGAGGGCCGGCAGCCCGCCCACGTGGTCGAGGTGGAGGATGTGCGTGTACTCGTGCTGGACGAGCTGGCGGAGCCAGCTGCGGTAGTCCTGCAGCTCGGACGAGGACGACGGCGGCGACGCGAAGAGCCGGATCGTGTCGTACGGGACCGGCGTCGCCAACCCGTTCGCGTCGTCCTGGTCGTCGGAGAGGACGATCTCGGTGCGGCTCGGCGCGTACCCGAGCCGCGGCGCGAGCAGCGCGTGCGCGCGCTCCGCCTCGCGCGCGACCTCCTGCGCGAGCGCCTCCTCGCCCTGGTGGAAGTCGATCCGGAAGCGCGGGGTGTCGAGCGTCCGCCACCGGAAGCTCGGATCGTAGGGCTGCGCGCGCGCGACGCCGGCCGCGAGGAGGAGCGCTGCGGCGAGCGAGCCCCTCACCGCGCTCGCCTCGTCGCCGCGGCCTTCCGCGCCGTCGCCTTTCGTGCCGTCGCCTCCCCGCGGCGCGGCGCCGGCCGGCGCGCGGCGGCGGCGCGCCGGCGCGGGCGGGCGACCGGGCAGCGCGCCGAGAGGAAGGCCTGGATCCGCGCGGCGACCGCGTCGGGGTGCTCGAGCGGGCCGACGTGCGTGCCGCCCGGCAGCACGAGCAGCTCGCTCCCGGGGATCGCCTCGTGCATCGCGACCGAGAGGCGCACCGGCGTGAACCCGTCGCGCTCGCCGGCGATGACGAGCGTCGGCGCGGTGACGTGCGGGAGGTGGTCGGTCGCGTCGTGCGCCGCGGCGGACTCGAGGAGCCGGACGAACACGGCCGGATCGACCTGGCCCAGGTCGTCGAAGTAGCGCTGCAGGTCCTCGCGGTCCACGAGGGCGCGGTTCACCTCGAAGGCGAGCGCGTACTCCATCGCGACCTCGCTCTTCACGGAGGCGCGGAACGCGCCGGCGGCGAACCGGGGGAATCGCTCGAACAGCGCCCGCGCCCACGGGAACACCACCTTGAGCACCGGCGAGTCGTGGAAGGTGTCGATCAGGCGGCCGGGCGCGCCGCAGAGGAGGACGAGCCCGGCCACCCGCTCCGGCGCGCGCCGCTGCGCCTCGAGCACCACCTGCACGCCCATCGAGTGGCCGAACAGGACGGCGCGGGCCTCGCCGGCCGCGTCGAGCACGGAGAGGAGGTCGTCCGCGGCGCGCTCGACGGTCGCGTCGGCGAGGTCGGGCGGGGGCGGGCTCCGCCCGTGTCCACGGTAGTTCCAGTGCAGGACGCGCCGCTCCTTCGCGAGCTCCGGCGCGAGCCGCCGCCACACGTAGCCGGCGCAGCCGATCCCGTCGGTGAGGAGCGCGGCCGGGGAACCGCGGCCCGCGCTCGTCCATGCGATGGGCGAGCCGTCGGGCGAGCGTTCAGGAGTCTTTCGGGAGGGCATTCGGGGTCGATCGTCGCTGGGAGGGGGGAGAGGCGGACACCGGGGGGCGGTCCGGCGTGCCCGCGGTTAGGGTACATGCCGTAGACTGCGCGGCACGGAGGTTCAAGCGGAATGTCGCACGGCCACCCGCACGGCCCCGGCGCGCACGGCCACTCGCACGCACACGAGCCGGCCGAGGTCGGCCCGGAAGGGCATGCGCACGACGCCGAGCACCAGCGCAGCGCGCACGGTGCGGGGTCGAGCCTTCGCAGGCTCGGATGGTCCCTCGTGCTCACCGCGACCGTCATGGTCGCCGAGGCGGTCGGGGGCGCGCTGTCGGGCTCGCTGGCCCTCGTCTCGGACGCGGGCCACATGCTCACGGACGCGGGCGCGCTCGGCCTCGCCCTCGTCGCGGCGTACCTCGCCACGCGGCCTGCGGACGACAAGCGGACCTACGGCTACCGGCGCGCGGAGGTGCTCGCGGCCCAGATCAACGTCGGCGCGCTCCTCGTCATCGCCGGATGGATCGGCTGGGAGGCCGTCGGGCGTCTCGGCGCGGGCGGCCACCCGATCGACCTCCGGCTCATGGCGGTCATCGGCTCGATCGGCCTCGCCGCGAACCTCGCCATCCTGTGGTTCCTGCAGCACGAGCACGGGCTCAACGCGCGCTCCGCGTTCCTGCACGTGCTCTCGGACACGGTCTCGTCGGTGGCGGTCCTCATCGGCGCCGGCGCGATGGCGATGCGGCCGGACCTGTGGTGGCTCGACGGGGTCCTCTCGCTCGCCATCGCGGCCCTCATCCTGTGGGGCGCCCTCCGGCTCGTGCTCGAGATCACGGACATCCTGATGGAGGCGGTCCCGCGGCACCTCGACCTCGCGGCGGTCACGCGGCAGATGGAGACCGCCGACGGCGTGCTCGCCGTCCACGACCTGCACATCTGGACCATCTCGTCGGGGCTGTACGCGCTGTCGGCGCACGTCGTCGTGCACGAGGCGTCGATCGGCCGGAACGACGAGATCCTCGCGGCGGTGAAGGGCGGGCTCCGGCGCGGGTTCGGGATCGACCACACGACCATCCAGATCGAGTCGGCCGGATACGCGCACGTGGACGACGTCCATACGCATTAGAGCGGGGGGACACTCGCCACGTCTGGCGTGCGGAGCCGAGCCGACCGCGGCCTGCGGTGCTATACCGGCTGTGTGCTCTCGCGGATCCTGGCCTTCCGCCCGGCGAGCGTCGTCGCACCGGCTCGCCCCGCGCAGCGGCGCGTGCCCGCTCTCGCTGCGAGAGCTGCTCGGGCCCGCGGCGGCCGCCGGCCTCGTCTTGCCGCTCGTGCGCGCGCCCATCGCGGGGGTCGCGCGCGGCGCGCTCGTCGCCGCGAAGGAGCTGCAGGCGGTGCTCGGCCTCGGGCTCCCGCACGGAGTCCCCGCCGCGCCCTGGTTCGACGCCGTGGCGCACGCGGCGGACGAGGTCGCGGCCGGGCAGCCAATCTTCCTCTCCGGCGACGTGCTGGTGGAAGGGGAGGGCGGCACGCAGGTCGAGCGCGCGGTGGAGGACGCCTGGCGTCTCGTCGACGCGGGCCTCACCCACCTCGCAGTCGACGTCGCCGCCGTCTCCCCGGCCGAGCGCGGCCGTGTCCTCGTCGACGTCGCGCAGGCGGGCTTCGAGCGCGGCGTGAGCGTCGAGGCGGTGGTGCCGCTCGGCGAAGGATCGCAGGCGGGTCCCCGCGCCGCGGCCATGTTCGAGGAGGTGGCGCGGCGCGGCCCTGCCCCGGATCTCGCGAGCGTCCGCTGTCCCGCGCCGCAGGGCGACGACGAGGCGCGCCTGCAGGTGGCGGCGCTCGCCCGGGTGTCGCAGGCGCTCGCCGGCATCCCGGTGATGCGCCGCGGGCCGGTCACCCCCGCGCTCCTCGCGCTGCTCCGCGCCTCGCCGGTGCGGGCGTGCGAGGACGGCGGCGTCGCCGCGGACCGCGCCGTCGGCGTGATCCCGCTCGACCGCCTGCCGCGCGAGGGGCCCGAGGCGACGTCGCGCGCGAGCCCGCTCGAGCGGGCGGCGGCGGAGCTCTCTCCGGACCGTGCCGACCGGCTCGAGGCGCGCGCGTACGTGGAGGCGATGGACTTCCTCGAGCGGCTCGGCGCCCGCGGCGGCGCGCTCTCGGTCTCGCGTGCCCTCGCGGCGAGGCTCGTCGACCGGTGACGCGCATCATCGCGGGAGCGGCGCGCGGACGGCGGCTCGCGGCGCCGCGCGGGGACCGGACCCGGCCGACGAGCGACAAGGTCCGCGGCGCCGTGTTCAACGTCCTCGGCCAGTTCTTCGACGGGGGCGCGGTCCTCGACCTGTACGCGGGCACCGGGGCGCTCGCGCTCGAGGCGCTGTCGCGCGGTTGCGCCCGCGCGGTCTGCGTCGAGGCGGACCGCGCCGCGGCGGAGGTGATCGCGACGAACGCCGCCACCTGCGGCTTCGCCGACCGCGTGGAGCTCCGCCGCGGGCGCGTGCTCGACGTCGCTCCCGGGGCTGCCGCGCGGGACCTTCGCGCTCGCCTTCGTCGACCCACCGTACGAGGAGGGCCCCGAGGCCGCGCTCGCGCTCCTCGACGGCGTCCTCGCGTCGGGAGGGCGGGCGGTCGCCGAGCACGACGCGCGGCGGCCGCCCGCGGAGCGCTACGGGTCGCTCGCGCTCGCCGACCGGCGCGACTACGGGGGCACCGGGATCTCGATCTACCTGAGGGAGTGAGCTTATACTGCGCGCCCGATGCCGAAGCGCACCGCGATCTACCCGGGCTCGTTCGACCCCCTGACCAACGGCCACCTCGCGATCATCCAGCGCGGGCTCAAGGTGTTCGACCGGCTCGTCGTCGCCGTCGCGAACAACCCGGAGAAGCGGCCGATGTTCACGGCCCCCGAGCGCAAGGTGATGATCTCGGAGGCGGTCGGGAGCGACCCCCGCGTCGAGGTGGACTCCTTCGACTCGCTCCTCGTCGAGTACGTCCGCCGCAAGGGGCGTCCACACCGTGCTGCGCGGCCTCCGCGCGGTCTCGGATTTCGAGTACGAGTTCCAGATCGCGAACATGAACCGGCACCTGCTGCCGGATCTCGAGACGGTCTTCGTCATGACGGGCGAGGACTACTTCTTCGTCTCGGCCCGGCTCGTGCGCGAGGTCGCGACGTTCGGCGGCGACGTCTCCGCTTTCGTCCCTGCGAACGTCCTCGAGGCGCTCCGGCGGAAGCTCGCCGGCCGCCCGCATCCGTAGCCATAGCCATCGCGCGTGCGGCATCCCGCCGCGCTCGACCACGCCTGGAAGCGCGGCGGGTGTGGGGAAAGGTCGGAACACCATGCTTGATGGATGTCACCTGCCGAGGCGGGTGCGCGCGTGCTACGGGTCGACATGCTCAACTCGAGGGGAGTGGGGCGCGCGGTCGTGCTCCTGCTCGCGCTCGCGACGGGGACGGCGGGGCGCGCGGCCGAGCAGGGAGACCGCATCGGCGCCGTCGTGGCGGCGCGGGTCGAGCTCCAGCGCCAGCTCGGGGAGTGGCTCGACGAAGAGCCTCCAGGGAGCGGCCGAGCCGTTCCGGGTCGAGGTGGCGGTCCGCGCCGAGATGCGCGGCGTCATGCGCGAGATGCGCGCGAAGCAGCAGGCCAACTCGCCGGCCGTGAAGATCGGCGGGAAGAGCAAGGTCAAGCTGCCGGGATTCGGGATGGTCGAAGGCGGCGGCGGGCAGGGCGGTCCGCTCCTCCCCGAGATCAACATCGAGGGCGGCACCCGCACGACCGAGAGCGTGAGCCGGCAGCTCGAGACGGAGGTCGTGAAGCTCACCATCCTGCTCTTCGTCGACCCCATCATGCCGAAGGACCGCCGCGACCTGCTCGTCCGGCTCGCGTCGGACCTCGCCGCGGTCGACACCTTCCGCGGGGACCAGGTCCTCATCGAGGAGCGGCCCTTGCCGCCCGCGCCGGGAACGCCCGGGGCCCCCCTGGTCGAGACGAAGACGACGGTCGACGCGGGGCAGAAGCTCGGGCAGGCGCTCGTCGTGGTGTGCGGGACGCTGATCCTCGGGGCCGTGATCATCGCCTTCGGGCTCTCGCGGCGCGGGGCGAACGCCGCCCGGGGCGCGGCCGAGGCGAGCGGCGCGGGGGGCGAGCGCGGCGAGTTCGAGGGGCGTCCGGCGGCGCTCGCCGGGCGAGGCCGCTGCGGCAGCAGCGACCGCCCTCACCCGCAGGCGCGAGTCGACCGGCGCGTTCAAGGCGCTCGCGGACGTGACCCCGCGCGAGCTCGTCCAGGTCATCTCGGAGGTCGACCCGTACACCGCGCTCGCCATCGTGGACCTCGTCGGGATCGACGCGGAGGGGTCGAAGCTCATCGAGGAGCTGCTCCCTGCACAGCGGCGCGTCGAGATCGGGCTCGGGCTCGCGAGCCCGAAGGTGCTCACCCGCGATCAGGTGGGCCAGATGGAGGCCGTCGCCGCGCAGGTGCTGCAGCGGATCCGGAGCCGCGTCGCGCTCGGCGGCCCCGGCCGGCTCGCGGAGTTCCTCTCCCAGGCGCCGGCGGCGGTGCGCGACGAGGTGCTCGGCGAGCTCAACGCGCGCGATCCCGGGCTCGCTCGGGCCGCCCGCTCGGCGATGCTCCTGTTCGAGGACTTGCCGCGGCTCACCGACCCGTCGATCCGCCAGGTGGTCGCCGGGATCGATCCCTCCACCCTCGCGGTCGCGCTGTCCGGCGCGCCGGCGGTGCGCGAGGCGGTCGCCGGAGCGGTGTCCGAGCGCTTCCGCTCGATCCTCGAGGCGGAGGAGGCCGTCGTGCAGGACCGTCCCGCGCCGCAGATCGAGGAGGCGCGCCGCGCCGTCGAGCTGTTGATGAGGGCCGCGCAGCAGCGCGGGAAGCTCGAGACCCGCGCCGTCGCAGCCGTCCCCGCAACCACCGAGGAAGCCGCTTGATGAGGTCCGCGTGATCGCCTTCGCACTCGCACTCACCCTCGCCGCCGCCCCGCGCCCCGCGCCGGCGAGCGCCAAGGCGCCGCCGAAGCCGCCCGCCGCCGCGCAGCCCAAGGCGGAGGCCGCGAAGCCCGCGACGCCGGCGACGCCGGCCGAGGAGGCGCCCGAGGCCGCCGTGGACGCCGAGGTGATGGGCTTCCTCTCGCTCGCCCAGAGCACCGCCTCGCGCGACGGCGGCGTGAAGCTCCCCTGGGACGGGCCGGGCGACCAGCAGCTCAGGCTCTCCTGGGACGCGCTCGAGCGCCGCAACGAGCAGCTCGCGGTCGGGGACATGATGGCTCGCTCCCTCATGGAGGCGGTCCGGACGTTCTACGACACGGACGGCGGGCTCGACCCCGAGACCATGAAGGCGAAGCTGAAGAAGCTCGTCGGCGCCCCGATGGACGAGGCCCGCACCGCCTACCTCGACGCGATCACCTGGGAGGACCGGCGGCTCTTCTTCATCGAGCGGGCGGTCGTCCAGGCGGACGCGGCGAGCTCCCCGATCCCGGGCATCGAGCCGGGGCTCGTCAAGCGCCGCGCCGCGTCGATCCGCTCCGGCGCGGTCAAGAAGGCGCTCAGCGCGCAGGTCGACGGCTACCGGGATCTCGCGCTCGGGCTCGTCGCCTACCTCGACGGCGACAACTTCGGCGCGCTCGAGCGCGTCCGGAACTCTGCCCAGGCGCTGCCGGACTTCGCCGTCGCGCACGCGTTCCTCGGGTCGATGTACTTCCTCTTCGACCAGAAGGAGCCCGCGGTCGCCGCGTGGCGGCGCGCGCTGCAGCTCGATCCCGAGAACAAGGCCGTCGCGGAGGCGCTGAAGGAGCACGGGCGCGCGAAGCGGCAGACCGCCAAGTGACCCGCGCCGCGGGCGAGGACCAGCCGTGAGAACGACGACCTACATCGGCCTCATCATGGGCGTGACGATCGTCTACGCCGCCGTCCTCGCGAAGGGCGGCGACGCGTCGATCTTCACGAACGTCGTGGCGCTCCTCATCGCGGTGGGCGGGACGTTCGCGGCGACGACGCTCTCCTCCTCGCGGATCACGGGCGTGCACGCGCTGTCCGCCCTGAAGCGGATCTTCATCACCAGCTCGGCGAGCTCGCGCGAGCTCGCGAGCGAGCTCGTCCAGCTCGCGCGGCAGGCGAAGGCGAAGGGCTACACCTCGATCGACCCGAGCGCGCTCGTGACGCGCGACCGCTTCCTGCGCAAGGGGGTCCAGCTCGTCGCGGACGGCGTGGAGACCGAGCGGATCGAGGAGCTCATGCGGCTCGAGTCCGAGATCCTCTCCGAGAAGCGCACCGCCGCGGAGCGGATGTTCCGCCTGATGGGCACCTACTCGCCGATGTTCGGTCTCGTCGGGACGCTCATCGGCCTCATCCAGATGCTGAAGGGGCTCGACGACCCCCGCGCGATCGGCGCCGGCATGTCGGTCGCCCTCATGGCGACGTTCTACGGCGTGCTCCTCGCCGGCCTGCTGTTCCTGCCCATCGCCGGCAAGATCCGGACGCTCGACCTCGACGAGCGGCTCCAGCGCGACCAGATCGTGGCGGGGCTGCTCGCCATCCGGCTCGGTCAGAACCCCGAGTACATCCGGGAGACGCTCGACGTCTTCACGGGGTCGGGGACCCGCGCGTGAGAGGGCCGCGCCACAGGGCGGCGCGGGAGGACGACTCGAACCCGCTGCACGACGCGACGTGGCTCTACAGCTACGCCGACCTCATGACGCAGCTGCTCATCTTCTCGATCCTCATGCTCGTCGCCCTCGGCCTCAAGAAGCCGACGGTGCCCACGCCGAAGAAGGACGACCTCCGCGAGACGGTGGAGCAGGTCGAGAAGTTCGTGGAGGAGAGCGGCCTCGCCGACTCGATGGTGCTCGATCGCGCCGCGGACCGGCTCGTCATCCGGATGAAGAGCGCGATCCTCTTCTCCGAGGGCGCAGGCGACCCTCACCCCCGCCGCGGAGCGGGCCCTCGCCGGGCTCGCGCCGCTCCTCTCCCGCGCGCCGAGCCGGCTGCGCGTGGAGGGGCACACGGACGACCTCGCCATCAACAGCGCCCAGTTCCCCTCGAACTGGGAGCTCTCCACCGCCCGCGCCATCTCGGTCATCCGGTACCTCGAGGACCACGGCATCACGCGCGACCGGCTCTCGGTGGCGGGGTACGGCGAGTTCCACCCGCTCGCGCCGAACGACGGCCCGGAGCGGCGCGCTGCGAACCGCCGCGTCGAGATCGTCGTGCTGGGGGGCTGACGGGTGATCCGGCTCTCGCGCGCGCGAAGTGGGGAGGACGAGGACAGCAGCGCCTTCTGGCTCATCACCTATTCGGACATGGTGACGCTGCTCCTGGCGTTCTTCCTCCTCATGTACTCGTTCAGCGTGTTCTCGGAGGACACCAAGAAGGAGCTCGTGGACGAGCTCAACACGGTCTCCACGAACAAGGTGCGCAAGGAGAAGCCGCGCGCGGACCTCGAGCAGGCGGCGCGCGAGATCGCGGCCCAGTTCCAGAAGGATCAGTCCTTCGTCGAGAACACCGAGACCGAGGTGACGGTCGGCCTCTCGTCGGAGGTGACGTTCGCCTCGGGCGACGACGCGCTCTCCGACGGCGCGCGCGACGCCCTCGTGCGGGTCGCCGCGATCCTGGCGAAGCTCCCGAACGAGGTGCGGATCGAGGGGCACACCGACGCGATCCCGATCCGCAGCGGACGGTTCTCGTCGAACTGGCACCTCTCCGCGGCCCGCGCGCAGCGCGTCATCCGGCTCCTCATCTCGAGCGGGCTCGATCCGCGGCGGCTCCAGGTGGTCGGGTTCGGCGACGCGCGCTCGCGCGCGCCCAACGACACGCCGGACGGCCGCGCGAAGAACCGCCGCATCGAGATCAAGATCCTGAAGAAGGGCGCGGCGAGCGGGTAGCGAGCCGGCGCGCGGGCCGCAGCGCCGGTCCGCGCCGCGTTTCGCCGTGACCGTCGCGGCGGGCCGTGGCAGGGTGCTCCTCTTCACGCGCCCCGGAGGACCCGCCATGAGCCCGACCCCCTACGCCTACCCGCTGCTCGTGAAGCGGATCCTGCAGAACCCGATCGTCGACGCGCCGGAGCAGGAGATCGTCTACCGGGGCACGCGCCGCCACAGCTACCGCGCGCTGCGCGACCGGGTGGACCGGCTCGCGAACGTCCTCGAGGCGCTCGGCGTGCAAGCCGGCCACACCGTCGCGGTGATGGACTGGGACAGCCACCGCTACCTCGAGTGCTTCTTCGCGGTGCCGATGATCGGCGCGGTGCTCCACACGGTCAACGTGCGGCTCTCGCCCGAGCAGATCCTCTACACGATCGACCACGCCGAGGACGACGTGATCCTCGTGAACGCGGAGTTCCTGCCGATCCTCGAGCACATCCGCGGCCGCATCTCCGGCGATGAAGAAGTTCGTCCTCCTCACCGACGACGACGACGGCGCCCGCGACCTCGCTGCCGCTCGCCGGCGAGTACGAGGCGCTGCTCGCCGCCGCCTCGCCGGCGACACGAGTTCCCCGACTTCGACGAGAACACGCGCGCGACGACCTTCTACACGACCGGCACGACCGGCCTGCCCAAGGGCGTCTACTTCAGCCACCGCCAGCTCGTGCTCCACACGCTCGGCGTGCTCGCCACGCTCGGCACGGCGACGCGGCAGGGGCGGTTCGACCGCGAGCGACGTCTACATGCCGCTCACGCCGATGTTCCACGTGCACGCCTGGGGGCTGCCGTACGTCGCGACGATGCTCGGCGTGAAGCAGGTCTACCCGGGCAAGTACGTGCCCGACCACCTGCTCGAGCTCATCGCGCACGGAGAAGGTGACGTTCTCGCACTGCGTCCCGACGATCCTCCACATGCTGCTCGGCAGCCCGGCGCGCGAGCAGGTCGACCTCTCGCGGCTGGAAGATGCTCGTCGGCGGCGCGGCGCTGCCGAAGGCGCTCTGCCAGGCCGGCCCTCGCGCGCGGCATCGACGTCTTCGCCGGCTACGGGATGTCGCGAGACCTGCCCGATCCTGACCCTCGCGCAGCCTCGACGACGCCGACCTCGCGCTGCCGCGCGGAGGCGCAGGCCGAGCTGCGGCCGCACCGGGCGCGCCGCTCGCCGTTCGTCGACCTGCGGGTCGCCGACGAGCAGCTGGCGACCCCGTCGCCCGCGACGGGAAGAGCACCGGCGAGATCGTCGTGCGCGCGCCGTGGCTCACCCAGGGCTACCTCAAGGAGGAGAAGGCCTCCGAGCGGCTCTGGCAGGGCGGCTGGCTGCACACCGGCGACGTCGCCGCGCAGGACGCCCGCCGGTCGGTCCGCATCACCGACCGCGCCAAGGACGTCATCAAGATCGGCGGCGAGTGGGTGTCGCTCGCTCGAGCTCGAGGACATCCTCGCTGCAGCACCCGGGCGTCGCCGAGGTCGCCGTGATCGGCGAAGCCGGACGACAAGTGGGGCGAGCGGCCGCTCGCGCTCGTCGTCGCGCAGGCCGGAGGCGCGCGCGGCGCTCGACGAGAAGGCGCTGCGCCAGCACGTCACGCGCTACGTCGACGAAGGGGGTCGTCACCCGCCAGGCGGTGCTGCTCGAGGTCCGGATCGTCGACGCCATCGACAAGACCAGCGTCGGCAAGGTGAACAAGGTCGCGCTCCGGCAGAAGCACGTCGGCGGCGCGTAGGCTCGGCGGGCGCAGGGGCAGCCCGACGAGGCTGCCGCGGGCTCAGTCGTGCATGCCGAGGACGGCCATCCGGCCGGCCTCGCGGCCGAGGAACAGCACGACGGTCCTCCCGCCGACCTCGCCGACGACCACGAGCACGCCGCCGCGCGCGAGCGGAGCGATCCGCGCCGGCGGCTTCCCGAAGCGGGCGGTCGCGTCCGCCGCGGACAGCACCTCGACCCGGCCGATCGCCGGACGCGAGGCAGCGGGGGCGCGCGCGGCGAGCAGGTTTCGCCAGGTCCTCCGGATCGCGTCGCGGCCCGCCTGTCGGCTCCCCGTCGAAGCTGAACCGCTCGGACGAAGCCTGCGCGAGGGCGTCCGCGTCCGCGCCGGCGAGCGCATCCAGGAAGGCGCGCGCCACGCGCTCCGCGGCGTCGCGCTCGGGCAACGGGCTTGCCTGAGGGATCGGCGCCGCAGGCCGGGTCTCGAGCGTCGCGGGGCGGACGGTGAGGGTCGAGGGCGAGGGCGGGGCGGGGGCCGGGATGCTGCGAGGGCGCGGCGCCGCCTGCAAGTCGCCGCCCGGCGGGGGACGAGCGGCCGTGGTGGAGATATCGGCCTCCGGGTCGTCGGGGACGGGGTCGGGGCCCTCCGGGTCCGGGGTGCGGCTTTCACCTCGGTGGCCCCGTCCGGGCGAACGAGGGGGGAGGCGGTCGGGTCGGCGGAAGCGGGCCCACGACGTTCCGCCACCGCGGGAACCGCGCTCGGCGCCTGCTTCGGCGCGGTCCCGTCGGGAGCGGCGGCGGCCGGTTCGGCCACGGGTCGTTCCGCCGCGGCGGGCGTCTGCGCTGCTTGTGCGACCGCGAGCGCCAGGACGAGCGCGAGACCGTTCATCGGCGCGGAAGCCTATGCTAGCTTCGGGACCATGGCCAGCGCGCCACGGGAGGCCTGGGGCGACCTCGCCACGACCGCGTTCATCGAGTCGAGCATCCTGTTCAGGACGCTCGACCCCGACGCGCGCCGCGACCTCCTCCAGCTCGCGCAGCTCGTGACGTTCGCCGCCGGGGAGCTCGCCTCGCCCGAGGCGGACGACGCCTTCTTCCTCGTGCTCGACGGGTCGGCGGCGGTCCTCGTGCCTGGCCCGGACGGCGCGGTCGAGATCGCCCACCTCGCGCGCGGAGCGCTCTTCGGAGAGGGGCGGGTGCTCGGCACGGGCCGCCCCGCGGCGCTGGCCGCCATCTCGGAGGTCACGGTGGTCGTCTTCCCGGCGCCGGTGGTGGCCGCGATGGCCGAGCGGTTCCCGAAGGTCAAGAAGCTGCTCGAGGCGGTGTCCGCCGCGCGCGAGAAGGAGGCGGCGAGCCGCCTCGCGTCCTGAGCGCCAACGCGGCGCCGGCCGTCCGGCCGCGCCCGCCGTTGCTCGGAATTTTCCCGGGCGCCCGGCGTGTCTACCGGTCAGACAAGTGTGCTAGTTTGCCGCCCCCATGCCGCGTCGCACCGACATCCGGAAGATCATGATCGTGGGCTCGGGGCCGATCGTCATCGGCCAGGGCTGCGAGTTCGACTACTCGGGCACCCAGGCCTGCAAGGCGCTGAAGGAGGAGGGGTACGAGATCGTCCTCCTCAACTCCAACCCGGCCACGATCATGACGGACCCCGGGTTCGCGGATCGGACCTACGTCGAGCCGATCACCCCCGCCGCCGCCGAGCAGATCATCGCCCGGGAGAAGCCGGACGTGCTCCTGCCGACGCTCGGCGGACAGACGGCCCTCAACCTGGCCGTCGCCCTCTCGAAGAACGGGGCGCTCGAGCGCCACGGCGTCACGCTCATCGGCGCGTCGCTCGAGGCGATCGAGAAGGCCGAGGACCGGCAGCTCTTCAAGGACGCGATGAACCGGATCGGGGTGGACATGCCCCGCTCCGGCTACGCGGCGAGCTGGGAGGAGTCGGCCGCGATCGCGCGCGACATCGGCTTCCCGATCATCATCCGCCCGTCGTTCACGCTCGGCGGGGAGGGCGGCGGCGTCGCCTACAACCTCGAGGAGTTCGAGCCGCTCGCGCGGCGCGCGCTCATGCTCAGCCCGACGCACACGATCCTCTGCGAGGAGTCGATCATCGGGTGGAAGGAGTACGAGCTCGAGGTGATGCGCGACCGGAAGGACAACGTCGTCATCATCTGCTCGATCGAGAACCTCGATCCGATGGGCGTCCACACCGGCGACTCGATCACGGTCGCCCCGGCGCAGACCCTGACCGACAAGGAGTACCAGGTCCTCCGCGACGCGTCGGTCCGCATCATCCGCGAGATCGGCGTCGAGACGGGCGGGTCGAACATCCAGTTCGGCGTCCACCCGCAGACCGGGCGGATGGTCGTCATCGAGATGAACCCGCGCGTGTCGCGCTCCTCGGCGCTCGCGTCGAAGGCGACCGGCTTCCCGATCGCCAAGATCGCCGCGAAGCTCGCCGTCGGCTACACGCTCGACGAGCTCAAGAACGACATCACGCGGAACACCCCCGCCTCGTTCGAGCCGACGATCGACTACGTCGTCACGAAGATCCCGCGCTTCGCCTTCGAGAAGTTCAAGGGCGCGAACGACACGCTCACCACGCAGATGAAGTCGGTCGGCGAGGTGATGGCGATGGGGCGCACCTTCCAGGAGAGCCTGCAGAAGGCCATCCGCGGCCTCGAGATCGACCGGTGCGGGCTCGAGTCGCCGCTCGGCAAGCGGCCCGGAGCCGCGTACGCGCCCTCCGAGCTCGACCGGATCCGGGACGAGGCCCGCGTCCCCCGCGCGCACCGGCTGTTCTGGGTGGGCGAGGCGTTCCGCGCCGGGCTCTCGGTGGAGGAGGTCTACGAGATCACCGCGATCGACCCCTGGTTCCTGCGGGAGATCGAGGAGATCGTCCAGACCGAGGCGGTCCTCGCGAAGGGCGTCCCGCGCGGCGCCGAGGCGCTGCGCGGCGCGAAGCGGATGGGCTTCTCGGACAAGCGCATCGCCCAGCTCGCCGGGACGACGGAGACGGCCGTCCGCGACGCCCGGCACGCCGCCGGCGTCCGCCCCGTCTTCAAGCGGGTGGACACCTGCGCCGCCGAGTTCGAGGCGTTCACGCCGTACCTCTACTCGACGTACGAGGAGGAGTGCGAGGCGGCCCCCACCGACCGGCCGAAGGTCATGATCCTCGGCGGCGGCCCGAACCGGATCGGCCAGGGGATCGAGTTCGACTACTGCTGCGTGCACGCCTGCTTCGCGCTGCGGGAGGCCGGGTTCGAGACCATCATGGTCAACTGCAACCCGGAGACGGTCTCGACCGACTACGAGACCGCCGACCGCCTCTACTTCGAGCCGCTCACGCTCGAGGACGTGCTCGAGATCGTCCACGTCGAGAAGCCGAAGGGGCTCATCGTCCAGTACGGGGGGCAGACGCCGCTCAAGCTCGCGGTGCCGCTCCACGAGCTCGGCGTCCCGATCTTCGGCACGACGCCCGACGCGATCGACCGCGCCGAGGACCGCGAGCGGTTCTCCGCGCTCATCGACAAGCTGAAGCTGCGCCAGCCGGAGAACGGCATGGCCCGCAGCGCCGAGGAGGCGTTCGCGGCCGCGCGGCGCATCGGCTACCCGGTCATGGTCCGTCCGTCCTACGTCCTCGGCGGGCGCGCGATGGAGGTCGTCTACGACGACACGGACCTCGAGACCTACCTGCGCGAGGCCGTGCAGGCGTCGGACGAGCGGCCGGTGCTCGTGGACCGGTTCCTCCGTGACGCGGCCGAGGTCGACGTCGACGTGGTCTCCGACGGCAAGGACGTCATCGTCGGCGGCGTGATGGAGCACATCGAGGAGGCCGGCATCCACTCGGGCGACTCCGCCTGCGCGTTGCCGCCGTTCAGCCTGTCTCCGGAGGTGATCCGCGAGATCGAGCGGCAGTCGATCGCGCTCGCGCGGGAGCTCGGCGTCATCGGGCTCATGAACGTCCAGTTCGCGATCCAGGGGAAGGACGTCTACGTCCTCGAGGTGAACCCGCGCGCGAGCCGCACCGTGCCGTTCGTCGGCAAGGCGACCGGCCTGCAGCTCGCGAAGGCCGGCGCGCTGTGCATGGTCGGGAAGAGCCTGAAGGAGGCCGGTGCGCTCGGCACGCCGCGCCCGAAGCACATCTCGGTGAAGGAGGCGGTGTTCCCGTTCGCCCGCTTCCCCGGCGTCGACACGATGCTCGGGCCCGAGATGCGCTCCACCGGCGAGGTGATGGGCATCGACCAGGAGTTCCCCCTCGCGTTCCTGAAGGCCCAGGCGGCCGCCGGGAACGCGCTCCCGCAGCCCGGGCCGGGCAAGCGGGCCTTCGTGTCCGTCCGCGACGCCGACAAGGAGGCGATGTCGGAGCTCGCCCGCTCGCTCGTCCGGATGGGGTTCGAGGTGCTCGCGACCAGCGGCACGAGCCGCTTCTTCGCGGAGCGCGGGATCGCGACGACTCCGGTCAAGAAGGTGCTCGAGGGACGCCCGTCCATCGTGGACCGCATCAAGGACGGCGACGTCCACTTCGTCGTGAACACGACGGCGGGCAAGCGCGAGATCTCGGACAGCTACTCGATCCGGCGGGAGACGCTGATGAAGGGGCTGCCGTACTGCACGACCCTCACCGCGGCCCGAGCGGCGGTGGCGGCGATGGAGGCCTCCCAGCGCGGGATGCCGGGTGTCCGCTCGGTCCAGGAGTACCACCAAGCTTCCCGTTGACAGGGCGGCCCCGGGCGCTCTACTGAACATGCGGATGCGGCCGCCCCGGACTCCCGGGCCGGCCGCCTGCTTTTTACCCCCGGACCTTTTCAGCCCGGCGAAGCCGGGCCAGGGAGGGGGTTTTCGAGGAAGGTGAGAGATGTCCCAGCGGATCCCCATGACCCCGGGCGGCCTCGTTCGGCTCAAGCAGGAGCTGAAGCGCCTCAAGAACGTCGAGCGCCCCAAGATCGTGAAGGAGATCGCGGAGGCGCGCTCGCACGGCGACCTCTCCGAGAACGCCGAGTACCACGCGGCGAAGGACAAGCAGAGCCACATCGAGGGCCGGATCCAGCAGGTGGAGACCTGGATCGCGACGGCCGAGGTCATCGACGTCTCGAAGCACCGAGGCGACCGCGTCGTCTTCGGCGCGACCGTGACGATCGAGGAGTGCGAGAGCGGCGACGAGGTGACCTACCGCATCGTCGGCGAGCTCGAGGCCGATCTGAAGCAGGGGCGCATCTCCGTCACGAGCCCGATCGCCCGCGCCCTCATCGGCAAGGAGGAGGGCGACACCGCCCTGGTGCAGAGCCCAGGGGGGCAGAAGGAGTACGAGGTCAAGGCCGTCAAGTTCGTCGAGGAGACGGTCGGCGAGCACGGCGAGTAGGCGATCCGGCGGCTGTCGTCCCGCTCGCCCGCTCGACCTCCGCTCGGACGTGGCGCCCGCTCTTCTACCCGCACCCCGGCCGGCCCAGGCGGGACGCACCCTCGCCGATTTCCGTTGTCAGTCCGAGTTGATAGCCTGCGCCAGGTGGCGCACGAACCGGGTGACGATCGGGGGGCGGAGGGGAGCGCGCCGGCGGCTTCCGCGGCGAGCGCGCTCGCGGCGCTCGTTCCCCCTTTGCGCTTCGCGCTCGCGGGCGGCGTCGGCGCCGAGCGGCTCGCGGCCTTCGGCGCGACGGCGACGAGGGCCGTCGCGCGCGCCCGCGCCTCGGGCACTCCGGACTCGCCCGCGCTCTCCCGGCTCGCGGACGACGCCGCGCGCTTCGACGCGCTGCCGCCGAAGGATCGCCGAAAGGCGCTCGCGCGGATCGCCGCCCATCTCTCCGCGCTCATCCCGCTGCCGCCGGAGCTGCGCGAGGTCGCCCGCAGCGCGCAGATCGAGATGCTGTCCGGCGGGCGCGTCGCCCCGCCGCCCGCGGCGGCGGGACATCCCGCTCGTCCTTCGACTGCGCCTCCCCTGCGGGGAGGCTCCGCTCAGGACGAACGGGCGAAGCAGAAGCGTCCGCGCGCGGAGCCGATCTCCAGCAAGGCCGTTCACCCTGAGCGTAGCGCCGACGCGGAAGCGGCGGCGCGGAGTCGAAGGGCCGAGCCGGCCGCGCCGCTCGCCCCCGAGCCGGAGTGGCAGGAGGCGCCGCCGCCGCGCAGCGGCGCCGAACGCGCCGAGCGCCGCAGCCGGCTCGCCGCGCCGCTCGCGAGCCTCCCCCGCGCCCACCCGGCGCCGCGCGCGCAGCTGGAGGAGCGGGGCCGAACGACCGTCGAGCAGGCGCTCGAGTTCTGGCCGCGCGCCTACCAGGATCGCACCCTCGTCCGCCGGATCGCCGAGCTGCGGCCGAACGAGGAGGGGATCGTCCTCGCCACGGTGGGCCACGCGCGCGTGCAGCGGATGCGGAGCGGCAAGCCGATGCTGAAGGTCGCGGTCACCGATCCGACCGGCGCGCTCGAGCTCGTCTTCTTCAACGCTCCGCCCTGGCGGCTCAAGCAGTTCCAGCAGGGCGACTCGCTGCTCGCGTGGGGCAAGGTCACCGAGGGGTTCGGCAGCCGCAGGCAGATGACGCAGCCGGAGGTCGAGACGGTCCACGCCGGCGACTCGGCGAGCTTCGGCCGGATCGTCCCCGTGTATCCCGGGCCCGCCGACTACCAGCACGCCGCGCTCCGGAAGCTCATGAAGCGGCTCGTGGACGAGCTCGCGCCGCTCGTCCCCGACGACCTGCCGCCGGAGGCGCGCGCTCGGCGCGACCTGCTCTCTCGCGCGCGGGCGCTCCGCGAGGCCCACTTCCCCCCGGCCGGCACGGATCCCGCCCTCGCGGCGGCACGCGCGACCGCCCCGTTCCGGCGCCTCATCTACGAGGAGCTGTTCTTCCTGCAGCTCGCGCTCGCGCGCCGCCGCCGCGGCGTCCGTGCCCAGAGCGGGATCAGCTTCGACGCCTCGCCGGACGCGGTCCGGCGGGCGATCTCGCGGCTGCCGTTCACCCTCACCGGCGCGCAGGCGCGATCGCTCGGCGAGATCGCCGGCGACATGGGCCGGCCGGAGCCGATGAACCGGCTCCTGCAGGGCGACGTCGGCAGCGGGAAGACCGCGGTCGCCTTCGCGGCGATGATGCTCGCCGTCCAGTCGGGCTGGCAGGCCGCGCTGATGGCGCCGACCGAGATCCTCGCCGAGCAGCACGCCCGGACGCTCGCGGGCTGGCTCGAGGGGAGCGGCGTCGAGGTCGCGCTCGTCGGCGCGGCGTCGCGCGGCAAGGCGCAGCGGGCGACGCGCGCCGCCGTCGCGGAGGGGCGCGCGCGCCTCGCCGTCGGGACGCACGCGCTCGTCGAGGAGGACGTCGCGTTCGAGCGGCTCGGGCTCGTGGTGGTCGACGAGCAGCACCGCTTCGGCGTCATGCAGCGGCTCGCCCTCATCGCGAAGGGGCGGCGCCCCGACGTCCTCGTCCTGACCGCGACGCCGATCCCGCGCACGCTGGCGCTCGCGTTCTACGGGGACCTCGACCAGTCCAAGATCGGCGAGCTGCCGCCGGGCCGGACCCCGGTGGCGACGAAGCTGTACGGCGACTCCCAGCGCAAGGGGGCGTACGACGTCGCGCGCCGCGAGCTCGAGGCCGGGCGGCAGGTCTACGTCGTGTACCCCCTCGTCGCCGAGTCGGCGAAGACCGACCTCTCCGACGCGACGACCGGCGCCGAGGACCTCCGCAAGGTGTTCGCGGGCCACGAGGTCGGGCTCCTGCACGGGCAGCTCGGGCCGGACGAGAAGCGCGCGGTGATGGACCGCTTCCGCGCGGGCCTGGTGCACGTCCTCGTCGCGACCACCGTCATCGAGGTCGGGGTGGACGTGCCGAACGCGACGGTGATGATCGTGGAGCACGCCGAGCGCTTCGGCCTCTCCCAGCTCCACCAGCTCCGCGGGCGCGTCGGGCGCGGCGCGGAGAAGAGCCACTGCCTGCTCGTCGCGCACTTCCGGCGCGCGGGCGACGAGGCGCGCGAGCGGCTGCGCGCGGTGGAGCGGACGCAGGACGGGTTCGAGATCGCGCGCGAGGACCTTCGCATCCGCGGCCCCGGCGAGCTCCTCGGCACCCGCCAGTCCGGCCTCGCCATCCTCGACGTCGCAGACCTCTACCGGGACGAGAAGATCCTGGAGGAGGCGCGCGAGGACGCCTTCGCGCTCGTCGAGGCCGATCCCGAGCTCGCCCGGCCCGAGCACCAGGCTGCCGCGGAGGCGCTCCGGGCCCGCTGGGCCGAGCGGCTCTCGCTCGCGCAGGTCGGCTGAGCTCGAGGTCCCGCGCTCGTCGCCCCGCCCGGGCACGGGCCCGGGAGCGGGGCGCCGCTCCGCGGCACGGCGCGCGCTATGATCGCGGCGTGAGCGTGGAGCTGGCGCAGTTCCTGAGGGAGAGCGGCATCCGGGACGAGCGGGTCCTCGCGGCGATCGCGGAGGTGCCGCGCGATCGCTTCGTCCCGGTCACGCTCCGGGATGACGCCGACGCCGATCGGCCGCTCCCCATCGGCCACGGGCAGACCATCTCCCAGCCGTTCGTGGTCGCGTACATGACCGAGCAGCTGCGGCTCGCCGGTCCCGAGCGCGTGCTCGAGGTCGGCACGGGCTCCGGGTACCAGACGGCGATCCTGTCGCGGCTCGTCGCCGAGGTCTACTCGATCGAGGTCGTGCCCGAGCTGGCGGCGCGGGCGCAGGAGCTGCTCATCGGCGAGCTCGGCCTGGCGAACGTCCGGCTGCGGACCGCCGACGGCGCCCTGGGCTGGCCGGACGCGGCCCCCTTCGACCGCGTGATCGTGACGGCGGCGGCGCCGGCGGTCCCACCCGCGCTCGTCTCGCAGCTCGCGCCCGGCGGCCGGATGATCCTGCCGGTGGGGGAGGAGGGCGACGCGCAGGTGCTCCGGGCCGTCGATCGCGGCAACGACGGCGTGACCCTCGAGACCGACCTCCTCCCGGTCCGGTTCGTGCCGCTGACCCACCCCTGACCGTCTCGAGCCCCCGGCGCCTCCGCGGTACGATGCGGGGATGGTGAAGGAGCCGTTCCGGATGGATCCCGCCGCCGCCCTCGCGCTCCTGGCGCGCGCGCCGGTCGTGCACCTCGCGACGACGCGCCCGGACGGCGCGCCCGTGCTGCGCGCCGTCCATGCGGCGGTCGTGGACGGCTGCGTCGCGTTCCACGGCGCGCGCACGGGGGAGAAGGCAGGCTGTCTCGGCCGCCCGGCCGTCGTGGCCGCCGAGGAGGTTCACGCCTCGATCCCGAGCTGGTTCATCGACCCCGAGAACGCCGCCGTGGCGGGCACGTTCTTCGAGAGCGCGCAGGTGCACGGCACGCTCGCGGCGGTGGACGCGCCCGGGGAGCGGGCGCGGGTCCTCGAGGCGCTCATGCTGAAGTACCAGCCGGAGGGGCGCCATCGCCCGGTTCGCGCCGAGGACCCCTTCTACGCGGCCGAGCTCCGCGCCACCCTGGTCGTGCGCGTCGTCCCGGAGCGGATCGAGGGGAAGGCGAAGCTCGGGCAGAACCGGTCGCCGGAGGTCCTCGCGCGGATCCTCGACCGGCTCGCCGACCGGGGCCTCCCCGGGGATCGCCGCGCCATCGCGCGGGTGCGCGCGCTCGTCCCCGCTCTCGCCGGCCATGTGCCGCCCCGCGCGGCGCAGGCGGCGAGCCTCGAGGAGGTGCGCGCGGCGGTCGACCGGCTCGACCGCGAGATCGTCCCGCTCCTCGCGACGCGCGCCCGCTGGGTCGAGGCGGCGGCGACGTTCAAGCGGAACGACGACGAGGCCCGAGCGCCCGCGCGAGTCGAGCAGGTCATCGCCAAGGTGCGCGCGCTCGCCGCCGCCGAGGGCGCGCCGGAGGCGGTGGTCGAGGAGACCTACCGCGCGATGATCGCGGCGTTCGTGGCGCTCGAGCGCGCTCGCCTGCGCGGGTGACGCGCGGTCGGCCGGCGTTCCGCGCTACAATCCAGCCCGATGATCGTCTGCCCCGTCTGCGAGCACCAGCAAGTCCAGGGCGCCGACTGCGAGGTCTGCGGCAAGCGGCTCCTCACCGGCGCCGCAGCGGTGGCGGCGATGCCCCCGGACCCGGTCGACGGCCTCGAGCCGACCCGCCACGCCGCGAGCGACGCGGGGGACGTCTCGCCGGTCGAGCTGGAGCCGACGCTCCACGCGGCCGCCGGGCCGGTCGCCGGCGACCGGACGCCCGACCTCGAGGCGACCTGTACCGTCCCGGTGGACGTCTCGGTCGACGAGACGCCGGACCTCGAGCGGACCGCCTCGGAGATCCCGGGGGACGCGCCGACGGTGCTCCCGGCGATGCCGATCTGCCGCTACTGCCGAACGCCCGCGATGCCCGGGGAGCGCCTCTGCTCACGCTGCGGGATGAGGCTCGCGATCCCCTCGCAGACCCGCGCACAGGAGGCCGCCGCCGCCGCGGCGGTGCGCCACTGCTCGTGCGGGAGCGTGGCGCGCGTCGACGCCCCGCTCTGCCCGACCTGCGGCGCTCGCCTCACCTGACCGTCCGCGTCGCGCGGCCTTGAAAAGCGGCCGCGGTACCGGCACATTGCGTGTCCCGTCATGGCCAAGGACAACGAGCTCTCTGCCTGGTTCCGGTGCGCGGACGGCTGCGACTTCCGCGCCGATCTCACCGACGTCGTCTACGAGTGCCCGTGCTGCGGCGGCCTGCTCGAGGTCGAGCACGATCGGGCCGCGCTCGCGCGCCGCTCCGCCGCCGAGTGGAAGGCGCTCTTCGACGGCCGCTTCCGGCTCGGCCCGTGGCCGTTCGGGTCGGGGGTGTGGGGCAAGAAGGAGTGGGTGTACCCGCAGCTCGCGGTCGAGAACGTCGTCTCGATGTTCGAGGGCGGGAGCCCGCTGCTCCGCGTCGACCGGTATGCGCGCGAGATCGGGCTCGACGAGGTCTGGGTCAAGGAGTGCGGGGTCACGCACACCGGCTCGTTCAAGGACCTCGGGATGACGGTGCTCGTCTCGGCGGTGAAGGAGATGCGCGCGCGCGGCACGGAGGTGCGCGCGGTCGCCTGCGCCTCGACCGGGGACACCTCCGCCGCGCTCTCCGCTTACTGCGCCGCCGCCGGGATCCCGAGCGTCGTGCTCCTGCCGCGCGGCAAGATCTCGACCGCGCAGCTCGTCCAGCCCATCTCGAACGGCGCCCTGGTCCTCGAGCTCGACACCGACTTCGACGGCTGCATGAAGGTCGTGCGCGACCTCTCGCGCACGAAGGACATCTACCTCGCGAACTCGATGAACTCGCTCCGGATCGAGGGGCAGAAGACCGCCTCGATCGAGATCGCGCAGCAGCTCGGCTGGACCTCGCCCGACTGGATCGTCATCCCGGGCGGGAACCTCGGCAACGCGAGCGCGGTCGGGAAGGGGTTCGTCCTCCTGAAGGAGCTCGGCCTCGTCGACCGCCTCCCGCGGCTCGTCGTCGCGCAGGCCGAGCACGCGAACCCCCTCTGGCGGGCGACCGCCGGGGCCGGGAAGCGGCCCGCCGACGACGTGAAGGTCGAGCCGATCACCGCGAAGAAGACGCTCGCCTCCGCGATCCAGATCGGCGCGCCGGTGTCGGCGGAGCGGGCGCTGCGCGCGCTGCGGGCGCTCGACGGCGTGGTCGAGCAGGCGTCCGAGCAGGAGCTCGCGGACGCCGCCGCGCGCGCCGACCGCGCGGGCCTCTTCACCTGCCCGCACACCGGGGTCGCCCTCG
Source organism: uncultured delta proteobacterium (assembly GCA_963736795.1). Lineage (GTDB taxonomy): Bacteria > Myxococcota > Myxococcia > Myxococcales > Anaeromyxobacteraceae > Anaeromyxobacter. The sequence goes on from CAVTRF010000020.1 coordinate 281,671, forward strand.
CCGCGCTCGAGAAGCTCGCCTCTGCCGGGACGATCAAGAAGCACGAGCGCGTCGTCGTCATCTCGACCGCGCACGGGCTCAAGTTCTCCGACTTCAAGGTCGGCTACCACGAGGGCACGCTGCCCGGTCTGCGCTCGCCGCTCAAGAACGGCTCGGTGCGGCTCGCGCCGACGCTCGGGGCGGTTCACGACGCGATTGCCGCCCGCTTCGGGCGAGGGTAGAAGGGCCGCCTCATGACCGCCGCGAACACGCAGGACGCCCCGGTGTCGCTCCGGGCCGAGCACGACGACCTCGCCCGGCAGCTCGAAGATCCGGACGTCGATCGACGCGCTCAGGACCGGGCTCCTCCGCACGTTCTTCGGCCTCATCGCGGCGGGGCTCAGCGTGAAGCTCGCCTGGGATCGCTGGGGCGTCCTGAAGCCGGGGGTCGTCCGCAAGCTCCACGCCGGGCCGCCGCTCTTCCTGTGGATCGCGACCGCCGTCACGATCGTCCTCCTCGTCCTCGGGATCGTCTCGCTCCTCCGCGCGCGCCGGCTCGGGCGCCACGAGGACCGGCTCTTCGCCCGCTACCGGGAGCTGCGCTCCAAGCTGGGGCTCGATCCGTGAAGGGGCGCGCGAAGCGCCTGCCGGCGCGGACCGCTCGCCGCAGCGCGCGCCCGGGACCGGTGCTCGGACGGCTCGTCGTGCTCGAGGGGCTCGACGGCGCGGGCACGACGACCCAGTCGCATCTGCTGTGCGAGCGGCTCCGGCGGGAGGGGCGCAAGGTCCACGTGACGGCGGAGCCGTCGAGCGGCCCGATTGGCGCGCTCATCCGCCAGATCCTGAAGGGGCGCATCGGCGGCGGCGAAGGCGGGAAGGGGCCCTTCAGCGGCTGGTCGCTCGCGCTGCTCTTCGCCGCCGACCGGCAGGACCACTTCGACACCGAGATCGCGCCGAAGCTCGCGGACGGGATCGACGTCGTGTGCGACCGGTTCACGATGTCCTCGCTCGCCTACCAGGGCGCGCAGCTCGGCGACGTGCGGTGGATCCAGGAGATCAACCGCGAGGCCGCCGACCCCGAGGTCGTCATCTTCCTGCGCGTGCGGCCGGAGGTCGCGCTGCGGCGGCGCCACGCGGCGTCGGTGGACCGGGACATCTTCGAGGTGGACGCGTTCCAGCGCCGGGTCGCCCGGAGCTACGAGGACGCCATCCGGCGGCTCCGCCGCGCCGGCGAGACCGTGGTCGAGGTGGACGGCGAGGCCCCCGTCGAGGACGTCGCCGAAGCGGTCTGGCAGGTCGTTCGCGCGCTCCGCTGAGCGCTCGGGTGCGCCGGGCGCTACGAGATCCCCGATGCCGACGCCCACCGCCGTCCTCGTCGTGGTCGGGAGCGAGGTCCTCTCCGCCAAGGTCGTGGACGAGAACGGCCCCTGGGCGGCGCGGCGCCTGCGCGAGCTCGGGGTCCGGCTCCTCGCCATCGAGACCGTTCCGGACCGCGTCGACGACGTCGTGGACGCGGTGGACCGAGCGCGCCGAAAGGCGGACTGGGTCTTCACCTCGGGCGGCGTGGGCCCGACGCACGACGACGTCACCGTGGCTTCCGTGGCCCGCGCGCTCGGCCGCCCGGTCGTGCACTGCGCGCCGCTCGTCGAGGCGATCCGGAACGTTCACCGCGAACACCACGCGGGCGCCGAGCCGCCCGAGGCCGCGCTCCGGATGGCGGACGTCCCCGAGGGGACGCGGCTGCTCGGGGACGCGGGCTACCCGACCCTCGTCGCCGCGAACGTCGTGATGTTGCCCGGGGTCCCGTCGTTCTTCCGGTTCCAGTTCGACCGGATCGCGCACCTCCTCGAGGCGCCGCCGTTCCGGCTCGCCTGCGTCTTCCTCTCGGTCGGGGAGGGCGAGATCGCGCCCACCCTCGACCGGGTCGCGAACGCCCACCCGCTCGTCGAGATCGGGAGCTACCCGCGCTTCGACGAGGCGGACCATCGGGTGAAGGTCACGCTCGAGGCGAAGGACGCGGCGCGCGTCGCCGCGGCGCTCGCGGCGCTCCTCGCGGAGCTGCCGCCCGGCGCGGTCGTCCGGACCGAGGGCCTTTAGCGCGGTCGGCCCCTCGGCCGACCCCGCTGGCGCGCTACGCGATCGCGACGCGAAGCCGCTGGCGCAGCGCGAAGTGGACGTCCGACGCGGCGAAGGCGAGGAGCGCGCGCACGTCGGGGCGCGTCCGGGCGATCGCGATGGCCTCGCTCCGTTCCGGGAGCGGGCCGGCACCTTCCCGGAGCAGGGTCTCGAGCGCGGTCGGGACGTCGCCGCAGAGGAGGAGGCCGACGCGGTCGGCGGTCCGGGATGCCCCGGCGCGGAACGCGTCCGGGTCGGCGGGAGGGCGTGCCGCGGCGAGGGCGCGCGCGGGCGACTCGAGCCCCTTGCGGGCGCGACGGGTCAGGCCCTTCGCGACCTGGCGCGCGAGGTCGTCGTCGCCGCCTCCCGCCGCGCACCGCGCCGCGGCGAGGGCCCAGGCGGTGAGCGCCGCGGGGGGCAGGAGCTCGGCGAGGCAGCTGCGTGCCCGCAGCCGCGCCGCGATGCGCCCGAGCAGGAAGCGCTGCTCGCCGATGGTCGTGCGGCGCGGCAGGTCGGTTCCGATCCGCACCGCGTAGGGCTGCCCCGGCTCGATCTCGAGCCGGCCCGGCTGCGCGAGGTAGAGCTCGTGGGCGGGCAGCTCGAGGCAGCGGGTGAGCTCGCCGAGGACGCGCCGGAAGGGGTGATCGGAGCGGAGCGGCTCGCCGCGGCGGTCCGGCGAGCCGAGCGCGGCCGCGATGGCGTCCCCCGCGATGGCGACGACGTCTGCGAGCGGGCCGCGGTCGCCCGGAGCGCGGACGAGCTCCCACGCCTCGGCGCCGAGCACCGGCGGAGGCGGCAGCGCCTGGCGGTCGCCCTCGAGCAGGAGCCGCTCCGCGGCCGGCCCCGGCGCGGGCGCGCCGAGCCAGCGGATCACGGTCGCCGCGACGTAGGCGCGATCGTGGGCGCGCGTCCGCTCGAAGTGCCGGTAGAGCGCGATCCAGCTCGCCAGCCGCAGCGGATCGCGGGAGATGAGGCTCCGGTGCTCGTCGAGCGCCGCGAGCGGCGCGATCTCCTCGAGCAGATCGGCGAGCGCGGCCCGATCGACGTCGCGGGTCGGGTCGAGCTCGAGGGCGGCGCGGAGGTGCTCCACCGCGCGCGTGCGGCCCTGCAGCGGGCCGGCGTGGAGCCGGGCCGCCTGCGCGTGCGCGTCGGCCCGGAGCGCGGGGTCCCTCGACGAGGAGGCCGCCGTCTCGAGGGCGGCCACCTGCACCCACGGGTCCTCGCTCGTCCCCTCGAGCCGCAAGAGCAACCGGAGCGCGACGTCGTCGGAGGGGTCGAGCCCGAGCGCGCGACGGCACGCCGCGACCGCGCTCGGGATCGAGCCGAGCCGCTCGTCCGCCTCGGCCAGCTCGACGAGGAGGCGGACCAGCTCGGGGCCGGGGAGCCCGGGGACCTCGACGAGCCGCCGCAGCGCCGCGGCGGCCTCCGCGGTGCGCCCGAGCGCCTGCTGTGCCCGCGCGAGGCGCGTCGAGCGCCTCGGGGCCCTCGGGCGCGATCGCGAGCGCCGCGTTGAGGTGCGGGAGGGCCCGGGCGGGCGCGCCGAGCCCGTCATGGCAGATGGACGCGGCGGAGAGGTGGAGGACGAGGCGCGCGTGGGGCTCGCCGCCGAGCGCGACGGCGGCCTCGCAGTCGGCGAGCGCCTCCTCGTGGCGGCCCGCCTGCGCGCGGAGCGCGTGCGCGCAGCTCGAGGGCGGGGGCGAGGTCCGGCCGGGCCTCGACGGCGCGGTCGAGCGCCGCGAGCGCCGACGTCGCGTCCGTCGGCCGACTCGAGCGCGGACCGCGCGGCCGCGAGCCAGCTCTCCGCGGCGCGGCGCGCGTCGAGCTCCGCCCGGGCCCGCGCCTCGTGGACCTGGGCGAGCTCCGCCGCGCCCTGGGCGCCGAGAGTCGCCTCGAGCCGCGCGAGGGGCTCCGGCGTCGAGCGGGGCCCGCTCCGCGGCGGCGCGGTAGTCCGAGACCGCGGCGTCGGGGTCGTGGAAGCGCCGCTCGGCGAGGTCTCCGGCCTCGAGCCACGCCGCGGCCGCGCCGTGCGGATCCTGCAGCGCGGCGCCCTCCGCCTGGAGGGTCGCTGCGCACCGCCGCCCAGTCTCCGCGCCGCGCGAAGAGGGCGCGCGCCCCGCGCAGCGCAGGGAGGCTCGCCGGCGCGTCCTCGAGGGCCGCCTGGAACGCGGCGAGCGCAAGGTCGGGGACCCCGGCGAGCTCCCACGCCTCCGCGGCGTGGGTGGACCAGCAGCCGCGGGAGGCCGGGTCGGAGGCCGCGGCGCGGCACGCGTCATAGAACCGGGCGAGCCCCTCGTGATCGCCCGCGTCGCGCAGCCGCCGCTCCTCCTCGGGCGCGAGCGCGGCGCTCCGGGGGCAAAGCGCCGCGGCCCGGGCGAGCGCCGCGCGGCGGGCGGAGGCGGGGCGCAGCTCGAGCGCCGCGCCGGCGAGCAGCGCGGCGCACGGCTCGGGCTCGGAGCCCGCCTCGGCGAGCGCGATCCGCGCGCGGGCGCGCCGGTCCGGATCCGTCGCGAGCCGCACCTCGAGCAGGAGCGCGGCGGGGTGCCCCGGCACGACCGCGACGAGCTCGTCGAGCGCCCGCAGCGCGGCGCCGCGATCGCCGGTCCGGTCGGCCTCGAGCCGCGCGAGCCGCAGCAGCCGCTCCGCGCGCTCCTCCGGGCTCGAGTCCGGCGCAGAGCGGCGCAGCGCGGCGAGCGCGTCGAACCGGCCGGTCTGCGCGTACAGGCGGTCGAGCGCGCGGAGCGCGGGCGCGAAGCGGGGCTCGATCCGGAGCACCTCCTCGTAGTGCTCGATGGCCCGCTCCGGGTCGCCGAGCCGCTGCTCGGCGATGCGCGCGGCCTCCGCGAGCGGTGCGGCCCGCTCGACCGTCGCCACCCGGGCGGCGCCTTGCGCCCGGAGCACGTCCACGAGGTGTTCGTCGTCCCCGCGCGCCCGGTAGATGCGGGCGAGGGCGTGCAGCGCCGGGAGGTGCGCCGGCGCGAGCGTCAGCGTCTCCCGGTAGGCGACGACCGCGTCGTCGACCCGCCCCATCCGGCGCTCGAGCAGCTCGCCGATGCGGTGGAGGAGATCGGCCGCGGCGGCGGGGTCGGCTGCGGCGTCCGCCTCGGCGCGGTACATCGCCGCGAGCTCCTCCCAGCGCGCGGCGCGGGCGTGGAGCCGCCCGAGCGCGCGCACCGCGGGGAGGTGACCCGGTGCCACCCCGCGGACGTCCTCCCATGCCGCGCAGGCGCGCTCGGGGTCGTCGAGGTGCTCGTCGAACAGCTCGGCGCGCCGCTGGAGAAACGCGACCTTGCGGCGAGGGTCGTCCGCGACGTCGGCCTCGCGCAGGAAGACCTCGGCGAGCTCCTCGATCCGGCCGAGCCGACCGAGCACCGCGCCGAGCGCGGGCAGCGCGACCCGGCTCCCGGGTTCGAGCTCGAGGATGCGGCGATACAGCGCGGCCGCGCCCTCGAGATCCCCGAGCCGCTCCTCGCGCAGCCGCGCCATCCGGAAGAGCTGCGCGATCCGCTCGGCGGGGGAGGAGAGGTCCGCGAGCTCCGTCTCGAGCAGCGCGCACAGGTCCTCCCAGCGCGCGCCGCTCTCGTACAGCCGCTCGAGCGCCGACCGGGCGGGGGCGAGGTCCGGGTCGAGGGCGAGCGCCTCCCGGTACCGCGCGACCGCGTCGTCGAGCCGGCCGAGCCGCTCCTCCAGCACCTCGGCGGCCTTGAAGATGCGGTGCGCCTTGTCGCGGGGGTCCGGCGCCGCGGCCGCCTCGGCCTCGAACGCGGCGAGGAGCCCGTCCCAGTCTGCAGCGCGAGCGCAGAGCCGGCCGAGCGCGGTGAGCGCGGCGCGGTTCGTCGGAGTCGAGCTCGAGGACCTCGCGGCAGCACGCGATCGCCTGCGAGGTGCGGCCGAGCTGCGCCTCCTCGATCTCGGCGCGCCGGAGCTTCGCGACCATCGCCTCGTGGAGGTGTCCAGCGTCCTGAAAGGCGAGGTGCGCGCCCGCGAGCGCCTCGAGCGCGTCGCACGCGTCGGCCCAGGCGCCGCGCGCCTCGCGGAGGCGGGCGAGCTCGGAGAGCACGAGCGGCTCGGACGGGGCGGCGGCGCGCCCGCGCTCGAGCGCGGCGATCGCCGCCTCGGGGCGGCCGAGCCGCTCCTCGAGGTGCGCGAGCGCGAGCCAGGCGTCCGCCGCGACGGCACCTTGCGACGCCTCCGCCTCCGCGCGGAGGATGACCGCGAGCGCGTCGGTCCGGCCGAGCCGCTCGGCGTGGTGCCGGGCCGAGGCGCGCAGGAGGGCATCATCCGGCAGGAGCGAGAACGCGTCGAGCGCGAGCGCCCCGGCGCGGTCGGCGCGGCCGAGCCCCTCCTCGAGGAGGGCGGCCGCGGCGGAGAGGTAGTGCGCGGAGAGCCGGCGGTCGGCGGCGGTGCGGGCGCAGCGGGCGTACGCGTCCGCGAGCGCCTCGCGGTCGGTGGAGACCGCGGCGGCCCGGGCGGCCTCCTCTGCGGCCGCGAACGCGTTCGGCGCGCACGCCACCGCGCGCTCGAGGACGCCGCGCGCCTCCTCCTCGCGGCCGAGCGAGGCGAGGAGCCTGCCGCGGAGCAGCAGCAGCTCGGAGCGTGCCTCCTGGGTCTCGGCGATCGACGCCTCGGCCTCGAGCACCTCCGCTGCGACGGCGTCCTGGCCTCGCTCCATGGCGAGCCTGCGGCACGCGCGCAGGTTCGGGACGAACGAGGGATCGAGGGCGACGGCCCTGCGGTGGTACTGCAGGGCCCCGGCGGGATCCCCGAGCCGGTCCTCGTAGATGCGTCCGGCCTCGTACAGGAGCTGCGCCGCGACCGGGCGCGCGCCCAGGGCGACGGCCTCGCGCTCGAAGACCGCGGCGGCATTGGCCCAGTCGATCGCGTCGCCCGGAGCGGGCGGGAGCGCGTCGATGCGCGAGGCGAGCTGCCCCGCGATCGAGTCCTCCCCGCTGGGGCTACCGTCGGCTCTTGGCCAGTCGAGAGGGTCGCGGTCGGGCATCCCCGCGCGCTACATCTCGAATCGGTCGATCTTCCCGGACTTCTGCAGGACCTCGAGCGCGCCCTTGGTGGCGGCTTCCTTGTCGTTTCCCTGCAGCTTCACGACGAGCGGCGCGGTCGGGGCGTGCGAGGGGGGGTACACGGTGACGGCCCAGGTGTCGCCCAGATCCTTGTCGACGTGGACCCGGCATTCCATGCTTCCGATGAACGCGCGTGCCATGCTGGCTCCGTTGTGAAAGATCGAGAGCCGGGAAGATATCCCGAAAGGACTCCATGAGAAAGGTCGGGTTTCTGCTGCTCTCCGTCGTCGCGGCGTGCTCCTCGAAGCCGCCGCGGCTGCCCGCGAGTCCGCAGGGCACCGCGCTGATCGAGGTGCTCGGCGCGGTGAAGGGAGGGCCGCACGCGCTCGGGAGCGCGGATCTCGAGCGGCTTCCCCGACTGACCATCAAGGGCGCCGAGCCTCGCACCGGGCGCGTGACCGAGTGGGAGGGTAACTCCGTCGCCGCGCTCGTGAGCGACCGCGTCGATCTGAAGAAGGGGGCCGACACCGCCATCGTCCGCACCGCGGCCCGCGCGGCGATCCCGGTCCCGCTCACCGTGATCCGCCAGCTGAAGCCGGTGCTCGCGGACCGCGCCGACGGCGTGCGCCTCGCGACGCGGGTGCTCGCGTGGCCCACCGTCGAGCAGAACGGGCTCACGAGCGATCCACGGCTCTTCGCCTGGTGGGCGCGCGACGTCGTCGCGTTCGAGATCGTGGAGTGGCGCCAGACGTTCGGACCCGCGCTCGCGGCGCCCGATGGGGCCGCCGATGCGGCGCGGCGCGGCGCGGGAGTTTACGCCGAGTCCTGCATCGCGTGTCACCGGATGCGCGGGGCGGGCGGCGAGCGCGGCCCCGAGCTGACGACGGTCGCGGCGCGCCTGCGCCAGCCGGAGTTCCTCTCGTTCCTCACGGGCCATCCCGGCTGGGCCGAGCGGCCGGCGCAGGACCTCGCGGGGGACCATGCCGCCGAGCTCTGGACGTTCCTGCGCGCGGTGGCGGGCGTCACGACCGCACCCGACGCGGCGCTCGCCGCCGAGCAACCCGCGGGCGTCCCCGCGAAGCCTTAGAGCGGGGGGGCGCGAGCTCCCCGCTCGCGGGTCCGCGCCTACGCGGACTGGGGACCGCCGATCCGGCTGCCCCCTCTCCCCGGCCTCTCCCCCTGGCTTCGCCGGGGGCGAGGGGGAAGACTTCGTCAGCGGGGTGCTGCACGAACTCCCGCGGGCCGAAGGCTCCGCGGACGAACGGCGCGGGCGAGCGCAGGGGCAGACGGATGAGTCTGCCCCGTTAGCGAGGCGGGGGGTTCGGGGGGGCGCGAGCTTCGCGGGCCGAAGGCTCCGCGGAGAACGGCGCGGGCGAGCGCAGGGGCAGACGGATGAGGCTGCCGCCGTAGCGAGCGGGGGGCTCGGGGGGGCACGAGCTCCGCGGGCCGAAGGCTCCGCGGAGTGAGTGGCCCCCCGTTCAAACTGTCCAGATGTACCCGATGCGGACCCCGACGAGCTCGGCGATCTGCTTCGCGACATGGCGCCCGTCTCGCCCCGCCACCCAGCGCGGGATGACGACGTGGAACTCGCCGCCCGTCAGCTCGGCCGCCGAGGCGAAGAGCTGCCAGCGGCTCGCAACGTCCTCGAGGGTGACCGGGCCGGGCGACAGCACGTCCATGAAGGTCGGCTTGGGAGCGTCGCAGAAGAGGCTCGGCCGGTGGTCGCGCATCGCGCCGTGGATGAGCTCGGGCTGGTCCCACCCCGGCAGGTCCGCCCGCACGCCGGCGTAACCGGCGAGCGGCAGCGTCTCCGCCATCAGCCGGATGAAGGACTCCTTCTGGACGTCCCGCCCGTCTTCCGTCGCGACGACCATCGACTGCCCCCCCGGCGCGCGTCGGCCGCGCCGTCGTCCCTCCCACCATCCCTCCGAGAAGGGTGGGCCCTCGCCCCGCTCGCGGCATCCCCCTCGGGATTTGACGGTCCGGTCCGCAGTGACGCGCCGGTGACGAGCGCCGCGCAAATCAGACCCCCACATGCCCCGCGCCCACCTCGACCTCGACCGCCCGGACTGGGCGCAGTCGGTCCCGTTCTTCGCCGCCCACGCGATCGCGCTCGCGACGCCGTTCCTCGTCCCGTTCGCGTGGCGCTGGGTCGCCCTCGCCGCCGCGGTGTACGCGGTCCGCATGTTCGCCATCACCGGCCGGCTATCACCGCTACTTCTCGCACCGCACCTACCGGACGCTCGCGCGCCTTCCAGTTCGTGCTCGCCGTGCTCGGCGCGACTGCGGCGCAGAAGCGGGCCGCTCTGGTGGGCGGCGCACCACCGGGATCACCACCGCTTCTCCGACCGCCCCGAGCGACGTCCACTCGCCCCTGCAGCGCGGCTTCTGGTGGACCCACGTCGGCTGGATCCTCTCGCGGCGGCACGACCGTCACGAAGACGGCGCGCGTGAAGGACCTCGCGCGGTATCCCGAGCTCCGCTTCGCTCGACCGCTTCCACCTGCGTCTGCCCGGTCGGCGCTCGCGACCGGCCTCTTCCTCGCCGGCGGCTGGCCGGCGCTCCTGTGGGGCTTCTTCGTCTCGACCGCCGCTGCTCTGGCACGCCACCTTCGCGATCAACTCGCTCGCGCACGTGCTCGGACGCCGGCGCTACGCGACCGGCGACGACTCGCGCAACAGCCTCGCGCTCGCGCTCGTCACGTTCGGCGAGGGCTGGCACAACAACCACCATTTCTACCCGTCGGCCGCGAACCAGGGCTTCTTCTGGTGGGAGATCGATCTGTCCTATCTCGCGCTGCGCGCGCTCGCCGCGTTCGGCCTGGTGAGTGAGCTGCGCACCCCGCCGCTCCGCGTCCGCGACGCACACCTCGCGGGGCCTGCCGCTCCCGAGGCCGCCTCCGCGGACGACCCGCGCGACATGCTCGCCACGGCGGGAGGCCGCGGCTAGAGTCACCGCGGACCGACGGAGGGGGACTCGATGGACCGCCTGAAGCTCGACGTGAACGGCTGCTTCGAAGCGGCCGCGGGAGGGCTCGACCGCGCCGACCTCGCTGCGCTCGCCCCGGCGGCGCGCTCCGCCTTCGAGGGCGTCGAGGCGCGCCGGCGCACGGGAGAGCTCGGGTTCGCGGACCTCCCCGGCGACGTCGCGGGCGCCGACGCCGCCGTCCGGCTCGCGCGCGACCTCGGGGGCAGGTTCGAGAACCTGCTCGTGCTCGGCATCGGGGGCAGCTCGCTCGGCGGCCGCGCGATCGTCTCTGCGCTCGCGCACCCGTTCCACAACCTCTTGCCGCGCGAGCGGCGAGGGGCGATGCGGATCTTCTTCCCGGACAACTCCGATCCGGCGACGTTCGAGGCGCTCCTCGGGACGCTCGACCTCGCCGAGACCTGCTTCGCCACCGTGACGAAGTCCGGCGGCACGGCGGAGACGATGGCGCAGCACCTCGCCCTGCGCGAGCGGTGCCTCGCGCGGTTCGGCGAGGAGGGCTATCGCGAGCGCTGCGTGCTCGTGACCGATCCGGCGAAGGGCGCGATGCGCGCGATCGCCGGGGCCGACGGGCTGCGCGCGCTCTCCGTGCCCGCGAACGTCGGAGGGCGCTTCAGCGCGCTCTCCGCGGTCGGCCTGCTGCCGGCGGCGGCGGCGGGGATCGACGTCGGCGAGCTGCTCGCGGGCGCCGCGGCGATGGAGGCGCGCTGCCGCTCCGGCGCGGCCGCCGGGAACCCGGCGCTCCTGTACGCGGCCGCGCTCCACCTCCTCGACCGGAAGAAGGGGCGGCGGATCCACGTCCTCATGCCCTACGCCGACGCCCTGCGCGACGCGGGCGACTGGTTCGTGCAGCTCTGGGCGGAGTCGCTCGGGAAGCGGCCCGACGTCGGTCCGACGCCCTTCCGCGCGGTGGGCGCCACCGATCAGCACTCGTCGCTGCAGCTCATGATGGAGGGGCCGCACGACAAGGTCGTGACGCTCGTGCGGATCGCGCATCCGCGCGCCGACGTCTCGATGAGCGTCCCGCCCGCCTACCGCGAGCACGCCGAGATCGCGTACCTCGACGGCCACACCATGGGCGAGCTCATCGAGGCGGAGCGGCGCGCGACGGCGGCGGCGCTCCGCAACGCCGGGCGCCCGACGATCTCGATCGAGCTGCCGCGGCTCGACGCCCGCGCGCTCGGGCGAGCTGCTCATGCTGCTCGAGCTCGCGACGGCGTACGCGGGCGGCCTCTACGGCGTGAACGCGTTCGACCAGCCCGGCGTCGAGGCCGGGAAGAAGCTCGCGCAGGGGCTCCTCGGCCGGCCCGGCTTCGAGAAGTACCGGGACGAGCTCGCCGGCGCGCCGGCGCCGGATCCGGCGCTCGTGCTCGAGTAGCCCGCTCTAGAGAAACACGGCGCTGCGCGCGGCGACGTCCTCGTCGAGCATCGACTGGACGGCGGCCCGGACCCGCTCGGCGAGCGCGTTCACGACGGCGGGATCCTCCGCGGCCTCGGGGCCGTGCTCCGCGACCGGGATCGGCTCTCCGAACCGGAGCGACCAGCGCGACGGCAGCGGGAGGAGGGCCGCCGGGGCGAGCCGGAGCGCCGGGTTCGCGGACAGGAGCGGCACGCCGAGCCGCTCGGCGAGCCAGCCGGTCCGGGAGATGCCGGCGGACGCCTCCTCGCTCCCGACGATGGCGCAGGGGACGATGGGCGCCCGGGCCCGGAGCGCCACCTTCACGAACCCGCCGCGACCGAAGCGGAGGAGGGTGTAGCGGTCGCGCCACGCCTTGCGCGCGCCGGCGCTGCCCTCCGGGAACACGCCCAGGAGGTCGCCCGCGGCGAGGATGCGCTCCGCCGCCTCCGGGCTCGACCGGACCGCGCCGGCGCGGATGGCGGCGGCGCCCACGACCGGGAGCGCGCACTCGCGATCGTCGAGGAGCGGCCGGAGGTCGCGGTGTGCCGGGTGATCGCGCCGCAGCGCGTGCCGGAGCACGAACGCGTCCCACGGGACCATCCCGGCGTGGTTCGCCACCACCAGGGCGGGACCCGTCGCGGGCACCGCGGCGATCCCGCGGACCTGGGTCCGCCACCAGGTGGCGTAGAAGAACTCGACCACCGGCTCGAGCCGCTCGGCGAAGCGGGGGTCCATGCCGTAGCGGTCGAGCCGCAGGGGCGGCTCGAGCAGCCGGACGAGGCTCGCGAAGGTGCCGAGCCGCTGCCGGAGCGCCGGGAGCAGGCGCGCGAGGGCCTCTCGCAGCTCGGCCTCGATCGATGGGAGCCCGGCGCGGGTGGCGAGGTCCTCGAGCCGCCCCTCGATCCCGTCGAGAGCGGTGTCGAGCCGGCGCTCGACGTCGGCGAGCCGCGAGGAGGCCGCCTGGGTCGCGCGCTCGACCGCGGAGGGCGGCAGCGGCGCCTGCCTGGCTCTCGGCGACCCCTCCGCGTCGGCGCCACGCTCCGGGCGAACGGCCTCCGCGAAGCTCGTCTCCCGGGGCGGGATCGCCACCGGCTCACGCTCGGCCGCCCCGCGCTCGAACGGATCGTTGCCGAGCGCGGGCCGCCGCGGGCGCGCCGGAGCGCTCGCCTTGTGCTTCCCCGCCTTGCGCCCCCCGGATCCTGCCGGCCATGGCGACCGTCATAGACGCGCCCCGCCGGGGCGTCAAACGACGAAACGGGGCCGCCGCGGCGACCTCCGAGTCGGATCCCCGTGCTACGAAGGGGTCGATGGCGCGCATCCAGGTCCTGGCTCCCGGGCTCGTGAACCAGATCGCGGCGGGCGAGGTGGTCGAGCGCCCGGCCTCGGTCGTGAAGGAGCTCGTCGAGAACGCGCTCGATGCGGGCGCGCGCTCGGTCTCGATCGACGTCGAGGAGGGGGGGCTCGCCCTCGTGCGGGTCGCCGACGACGGGCACGGCATGGACCGCGACGACGCGGTCCTCGCGCTCGAGCGCCACGCCACCTCCAAGCTCCGCGACGCGGCGGGCCTCGCCGCGATCGCGACGATGGGCTTCCGCGGCGAGGCGCTGCCGGCCATCGCTTCGGTGTCGCGCTTCCGGCTCGAGACCGCGCCGGCCGAGGACGGCCACGGAGCGCGCGTGGACGTCGACGGCGGGGTGCTTCGCGAGGTCGGGGCGGTCGGGCGGCCGCGCGGGACGACCATCGAGGTGCGCGACCTCTTCTTCAACACGCCGGCCCGGCGGAAGTTCATGCGCGCCGCGGCGACGGAGACCGGGCACGTCACCGAGGCGGTGATCCGGCTGGCGCTCGCGCGCCCCGACGTCTCCTTCTCGCTCCGCACGGGCGGGCGGCTCGCGCTGACCGCGCGCGCCGGCGAGTCGGTCGCCGAGCGGGCGGTCCAGGCGCTCGGGCGCGAGGCGCACCGGCACTTCGTCGCCGTCGACGCGGAGCGCGGCGGCGTCCGGGTGAGCGGGGTCGTCTGCTCTCCCGACCACTCGCAGGCGACCGGGCGCGCCGTCTACCTGTTCGTGAACGGGCGGTGGGTGCGGGATCGCAGCGCGGCGCACGCGGTCCTGCGCGCCTTCGCCGGGTCGTTGCCCGCCGGCCGGCACCCGGCCGGTGTCCTCTTCCTCGAGGTTCCGCTGGGGCGCGTCGACGTGAACGTTCACCCGCAGAAGCACGAGGTCCGGTTCGCGGAGCCGCGCGAGGTGCAGGACGCGATCTTCCACGCGGTCGCCGGCGCGCTCCGCACCGCCCCGTGGCTCGGGAGGTCCGGCGCCGCAGCGGACGCGAGCGGCGGAGGACCGCGTGCCGCAGAGGCCGGACCCGCGCTCGCCGCGGAGGCCGCCGCCGACGTGCTCGCGTGGGCCCGCGGCGCCCACCCACCCGAGGGGAGCGGGGCGTCGACGCCGCTGCCGCCGCTCGACCTGGCGGGCACCGGGGCCTTCGCCTTCCCGGTCCGGGGTGAAGGGGAGGCACGGGCCCGGCCGGCCGGCTACTTCGGGTCGCTCCGGTTCGTCGGCCAGCACGCCCGTACCTACCTGGTGTGCGAGGCGCCAGGAGGCGCGCTCGTCGTCGTGGACCAGCACGCGAGCCACGAGCGGCTCCTGTTCCACAGGCTGCGCGAGGCGTTCCGGACGCGAGCGATCCCGGTGCAGCCGTTCCTGCTACCGCACGTCATCACGGTTCCGCAGGGCGCCGCGCGCGCCCTGGAAGGCGGGCTCGCGGACCTCCGCCGGCTCGGGTTCGAGGTCGAGCCCTTCGGAGGTGACACGTTCGCCGTGAAGGGGGCTCCCGCGGCGCTCGGGGGCGTGGATCTGCCGGCGCTCTTCGCCGATCTCGCGGGACAGCTCGCCGAGGTCGAGCGCGGCAGCGCGGTGGACGACGCCTTCCACGACCTGCTCGCGACCATGGCGTGCCACGCGGCGGTCCGCGCGAACGAGGACGTGTCGGCCGAGGAAGCTCGGGCGCTGCTCGACGGCCTGGACGCGATCGACTTCAAGGCGCGCTGTCCGCACGGCCGCCCGGTCGTGTTCGAGCTGCCGCTCGCGGAGCTCGAGCGACGGGTCGGGCGGCGGTGAACTCTGCCGCCCACGGAGCGCCGCACTGTAATTACGTTCGGACCCGGCACGGCAAAGACGACCGCCGCACCCCGGCGTGACGGACGATTCTCGCTGCAGCCCGCGTCAGCAGGGAGAATTTCCCGATCGCGGATCGGCACCGCCGATGCATCCAGGGTCGAGCGTGCAGGGAACGATCACCAGCAAGGATGTGCTCCTCCACTCGGTGACGATCCTCCGGCTCTGGGGGCCCGTGTTCTACGTCCGCTGCATCCGGGCGATCGCGAGCCGCCGACCCTGCACGTTCCTCGACGTCCTCGCCAGCAACCCTTCGACAGGCTCAGGGCGAACGGTCCCGCACCGACCGGAGTGAGCGCTTCGCCAGGCCAGGGCGACCCCTCGACAAGCTCGGGGCGACCGGATCGCCGTTCGTGGTGAGCTTGTCGAACCACGCCGCAGGGCCCGCCCGGGCCGGGCCGCCCTCGCCCGGAGGGTGCCGGGCGCCCTGGACCCACCTCTTCGGTGCACGCGGCGGTGGACGGGGCGTCGACCCTTTGGCACAGTCCGGGCCGAAATGGCACGTGACCCAAGGCTGCGCCCGTTCCGGATCGCCCTCTGGACGATCTACCTGACGGTCGTCGCCCTGGCGGTCGGCCTGACGGTGCGCAGCGTCGTGAAGAACCTCCGCGGCCCGCCGCGCCCGTCCTCCGCGCTGCCGACCCGCGCGACGCTCCGCGTCTGCGTCACCGAGCTCGAGGCGCTCCACCGGGAGCAGAACGAGCGCGCCTGGCGGCTCGGCGAGGAGGCGGGCGAGCCGGATGAGGCGGTGATGCGCTGGCAGATCTGGTCGCGCGAGTGGGAGCAGCGGCTCGACGATCTCGCCGATCGCTGCCGGCTCGACGCCGGAGACCCGAACCCGCAGGGCTTCGCCGGACGGCCGGAGCTCGCCGCGGCGCGCGACGCCGTGCTGCGCCTCCACCGCGCGTACGCGGTCCAGGTGAACCGGTTCGCGCAGGACCAGGCGAGCCTGGCGCGCGGCGCGGCCGAGGCGCTGCGCGCGGCGCACGTCGCGGTGTCGCGTCCGCCGGAGCCGCGGTAGCGCTGCGTCCTGTCGCGCTACCGTCGCACTGCAAGCCCGGTCGGGATGGGCCGCGCCTGCGGGCCGCAGTTATCCACCGCGTTGTTCACGATCAGGAACGTCCAGCGGTGGAGTTGCGTCTCGAAGTTCGCTGCGGCTCCGCGGAACGGCGGCACCGCTTCGTCGCCCGGCTCGTGGAAGCTGTTCGAGACGACGAGGTCGACGACGCGGACCGTTCCGGGCTCGTTGAACGGCTGATTGTCGAAGGTCCCCGTCCCGAGCGGTGGCCTGTGGCTGAACGGGCGGAATACGTAGGGCGGAACGGGGCGGGTCAACACGGTCGGGTCCTCGTTCGGCGAGAGCGTCGCCTGCTCCACCGGACTCCAGAACCCGTCGAACGGCGCGTAGTTCACGAACCAACGTGCGACCACTTGCTCGATGCTGATCGTGTCGGAGATCTGCGCCTCGAGCGTGAACGCAGGTGGGTCCACGCACCCCGCGCCGACTCGGATCACCGGTTCGTCGCCCGAGGGCCACAGGCTCGCCTGGAGGATCCGCGGCGGCGTGATCGTCCCCGCCGGATAGTCCGGCAGCGGCTGCGGGATGGGGCAGCCGGCGAGGGCGAGCGCGAGGAGGGCGGCGGCGCGTCTCATGGCGAGCCCTCCTCGTCGGGCGGCGGCGGCTCGCCGCGGCGCTCGGCCTCGAGCTTCTCGAGGTGGCGGAAGATGGTGCGCGGGTCGACGTCGAGGTCCTTGGCGGTCTTCGTGCGGTTCCCGCCGTTCCGGGCGAGCACCTCGTTGATGTAGCGCTTCTGGAACTCCTCCTTCGCGTGGGAGAGCGGGAGGATGGGCTCGAGCATCTCGGGGTTCAGGTCGAGGTCCTCGGCGGAGACGAGCGCCTTGTCGGCGAGGACGACCGCCTTCTTCACCCGGTTCTCGAGCTCGCGGATGTTGCCGGGCCAGGCGTACTTGCGCATCGCGACGAGCGCGCTCGGCGTGAACCCGCGGACGCGCGCGCCGAACTCCTTGCCGTACTTCTGGAGGAACCACTTCGCGATGACGACGAGGTCCTCGCCGCGCTCGCGCAGCGGCGGCAGCTCGATCTTCACGACGTTGAGCCGGTAGTAGAGGTCCTCGCGGAAGGCGCCCTTCTTGATCTCGTCCTCGAGCACCTTGTTCGTCGCCGCGATCACCCGGATGTCGACCGGCTCCGGGCGCGTGTCGCCGACGCGCACGACCGTCCGCTCCTGCAGCGCGCGCAGGATCTTCACTTGAAGGGCGGCCGGCATCTCGCCGATCTCGTCGAGGAAGAGCGTCCCGCCGTGCGCCGCCTGGAAGCGCCCGACGCGCGTCGCGATCGCGCCGGTGAAGGCGCCCTTCACGTGGCCGAACAGCTCGGACTCGAGGAGCGACTCCGGGATCGCGCCGCAGTTCACCGCGACGAACGCGCCCTGCGCGCGCGGCGAGCGGCGGTGGATCTCCCGCGCGACGACCTCCTTGCCGGTGCCGGTCTCGCCCGAGACGAGCACCGAGATGTCGGTCGCCGCGACCTTCTCGATCCGGCGGTAGACCTCGCGCATCGACGCGCCCGCGCCGATGAGATCCCCGTACTGCTTCGACTGGACCGCCTCCTTCAGGGCCACGTTCTCGCGGCGCAGCGAGTCGAGCAGCATCGCGTTCTGCACGAGCAGCGAGGCCTGGGCCGCGAAGACGGTGAGCGGCTCGAGGGCGCGGTCGTCGAACAGCGAGACGACGTTGTCGTTGCCCAGGTAGATGACCCCGAACACGTCGCCCTTCTGCATGAGGGGCGCGCACATCACCGAGCAGAGCTTCAGGTTCACGACCGACGAGGACCCCGACCACTCCGCGTCGTGGAGGGCGTCGGCGACCACGATCGGGCGCCGGGTCTCGACGACCCGCTGGATGATCGAGTCGGAGACCCGCGTCATCGCGTTCTCGATCGTCTCGCGGGCGACGTTGCGCGCCGCGCGCACCGTCATCTCGCCGTCCTCGAACAGGATGAGGAACCCCTTGTCGGCGTGGGTCACCTCGAGGAGGGCGTCGAGCAGCTCGTCGAGGAGCCGCGCGAGGTCGGTCGTGCCGAGGAGCCGCTCCGAGAACCGGACGAGCGAGTCGAGCGCGAGGAGCCGCTGGCCCGACTGCGGCCTCGCCGCGGCGACGGCTCGCGCGGCGAGGTCGAAGAAGAGCTCGGTCGCGCCCACCCGGATCCGATCGCCCGGTCCGAGCCGCCAGGTGGCGCGGCGCTTCCCGTTCACGGTCATGTCGGACGCCTCGTGGGCGGCCGCGTTGTAGTCCTTCCCGTCGAAGTGGATGTGCAGGGCGGTGCGGGGGAGGCCGGGATCGGCGACCGCCACGTCGTTCTCGGCGTCCCGCCCGACGCTCGTGATCCGCTTCACGAGCGCCACCTCGCGCTCGCTGCCGTCCGGGGCCTTCACGATCAGGGTCGCCACGGGGCCTCTCAGAACGACCACTCGAGCTTCAGGGATCCGCCAGGCTGGCCGGCCGTGATCTCGGTCTCGATGCGGGGGACGAAGTTCCGGTGGGCGTCCCAGACGCCGTAGGCGTACAGGGCCCAGAACAGGCCGGCCGACAGGTACTTCACCGCGTCGATCTGGCTGATCAGGTTCCGGTCGGAGTCGCTGTAGGGCGGGCGGGAGCAGCCGGGCTGCCCCGAGATGCAGGTGCGCGCCCGGTCGTCCGCGATCTGGTTGTGGACGAGGATCGCCGAGAGGTTCACGAGCCCGAGCACGAGCTGCCCCGCCGCGATCGCCGTTCCCTTCGCCCGCTCGCCGTTCTGGAACTGCCCGGCGCCGAGCGGCATCCAGTTGAAGAGGTACACCCGCTCCTCGAGCCGCACGATCTTGCCGGGGGCCCCGGTGCGGGCCTGCTCGTCGGCGAGGAGCCGCCGCCGCGCCTCGTCGGCGAGCCGCCGCTGCTGCGCGAGCTCTCGCCGTCGCTCGCGGAGCGGCGCGAGCGCCGGCTCGTTCTCCTTCTTCACGACGTCGAAGAACTCGACGATCGGGGGCGGGACGAGGAAGGCGTCGAGCGCGAAGTCCGGCTCGACCGAGAGGAGGTTCACGAAGGCGGAGCGCGCGGCGAGCCGGTCGCCGAGCTGGTACTCGGCGATGCCGAGCATCCGGTAGGCCTCGATCGCCTCGGGGTCGGTGAGCTCGGGCGACGAGGCGAGCATCTTGCGCAGCGACCCCGCCGCGTCGGCGTAGGCGCCGAAGTCGAAGCGGTCCTTCGCGCGCTTCAGCTCCGGGGGCGCCGCGAGCGCGAGCGCGAGCATGAGCGCGATCACGGCTCGGCCCCCGCGGCGCCGGCCTGCGGACCAGCCACGGTGAACGACTCGCCGGCGCGGATCTTCACCTGGACCTCCGTCGGGGCGGTGCCCGCGAGCTCGAGCCGGATGCGCGAGGTGCCCTCGTACGGGCTCTCGCCGCCCGCCGGGACGGGGACCGCGATGGGCGCGCGCTGCGAGTCGCCCGCGCTCCCCGCCGGCTGACCCTCCACGAACACGCGCGTCGCCGGATCGCCGTCCACGCGCAGCCGGGCCGGTCGGGGCTCGAGCGGGATGCGCAGCTCCCCCGCGGCGGCCACCTCGGCGCCGGTGATCTCGCGGACGAACGGCGTGCAGCAGGCGTGCTCGATCCGGAGGAGGTGCGGCCCCGGCGGCACCGCGACGCGGACGACCTGCTCGTCGCGCGAGACCTCCGCGCCGTCGAGGAACGCGCGCTGCGCGTACGGGCGGACGTGGATCGAGAGGGGCGCCGAAGGACCGGCGGGCTGCGCGGGGGCGGCGGCGCGGGCCGGCGCGGAGGACGGCGAGGCGGCGGCTCCGTGCTGCGGGGCCGCGGGCCCGGGCTCCGGCGCCGATTCCGTCGCAGGGCTCGGCGCGGGGCTCTCGCCCACCGCGGGCGCCGGGGCCATGGCCGCCTGGGGGGCGGGGGCGGGGTCGCGCCCGAGGAGCGCGGAGCCCGCGAGGGCGAGGGCGCCGCAGGCGAGCACCGCTCCGCCCGCCCACGCCGCGAGGCGGCGCGCCCGGCGCCGCCTCGTGAGCCGCCCGAGCTTCTTCAGAACCGCGGTGTTCTCGGGCTCGAGCGCGAGCACCCGGTTGAAGAAGTCGAGCGCCCGGGCCGAGGAGCCCTCCGCGAGCGCGCCGTCACCGAGGGCGGTCAGGGTCGCGACCGCGCGGGAGGGGAACGCCGCCCGGAACGCGGCAGGATCGCGCAGGAACGCGACCAGCGCATCGTCCGGCCGCTCGAGCCCGACCTGCGCGAGCACGCGGTCGAGCGCGTCGCGGACGTCGGCGGCGCGTTCGGGGCGCAGCGCGGGGTCCACCGCGAGGCAGCGGCGGACGAGGTCGGCGAGCGGATCGGGGACGCGAGGGTCCGCCACGCGCGGGTCCTCGAAGTCGCCCTCGAGGACGCGACGGAGGATCGCGGTCGGGTTCGCCGCGGAGAACGGGAACTTCCCGGTGGCGAGCCAGTACAGGATCGTGCCGAGGGAGAAGAGATCGCTGCGCGCGTCCGCGTCCTTCCCCTCCACGATCTCGGGCGCCATGTGGTGCGGCGAGCCGACGAGGGCGCCCGTCATCGTCATCCGCTCGTCGGAGGCGAGGATCCGCGCGATCCCGAAGTCGGCGAGCTTCACCGCGGGCGGCGCCTCCTGCTTCACGAGCACGTTCTCCGGCTTGAGGTCGCGGTGGATCACGCCGGCGGAGTGGGCGTGGACGAGCGCGTCGGCGAGGGCGCGACCGACGAGCATCGCGACCTCCGGGAAGCCGAACCCGATCGCCTGCGCGAACTCGCGCAAGGTCCGGCCGCGGACGAACTCGGTGACGAGGTAGCTCTCGACCGCGGCGTCGCCGGAGTAATCGTAGATCTCGACGATGCCGGGGTGGGCGAGCCGCGCGACCGCGCGCGCCTCGCGCGAGAAGCGGGCCCGCGACTCCGCGGCGGAGGCGAGGTGCGGGTGGAGCAGCTTCACCGCCACCTCGCGGTCGAGCGCGGTGTCGCGGCCGCGGTAGACGACCGCCATGCCACCGCTGCCGACCTGCTCGAGCAGCGCATAGCGCCCGAGCATCCGGATCACCGGCGGGTCTTCGCGCGCGCCCGCTGGCGCCGGCTCCGGGTGACTCGTCGCGCCGCCCACGTTTCCCCACATAGACGCCCCGTACACCGCGTCACGAATCGCGACATCGGCGCCGGGGACGAGGCGCCCACTATGACACGCCCGCCCGGCGCAGGGCCACTCCGCGACTCCGCTCCGCGCGCGCGAGCGTTCGACGCGGGCGTCACCAGGCGGGCAGGGCGCTCGCGCCCGTGCGCGGCAGGTAGCCCTGCGCGAGGAGCGCGTGGATCGTCTGGGTCACCGCGGGCGTCGAGACCGCGTGGAGCGGTCTCCAGCCGATCGAGGCGAGGCGGCTCGTGTCGTAGTAGTGGTCGGCGCTCATCCAGTGGAGCCCCTCGCGGTCGACGCGCGGCGGGATCGCGGCCGCCGCGCGCGTGCGCGCCGCGAGCGCGGTCCAGCGCGTCCCGAGGCGCCGGTTGAGCGGCTCGAGCAGCGCGCGGTCCGGCACGTGCCGGACCATCCACAGGAGCGCGGCCGCGACCCGCGGGAGCGCCGGGAGGATCCGTCCGGGCCGGTAGCCGAGCGCGGTGAGCGCGGTGTCGAGGTGCTCCGCGAGCGGGAGCGGCGCGTCGTCGCCGACGTTGAACGCGCGGCCCACGACGGCCCGGTCGTCGGGGTGCGTGACGACGTGGGCGACCGCGCGCGCGAGGTCGTCGAGGTGGACGAGGTGCGCGACCGGCCCGCGACGGACGATGGGGACCACCCGGCGGCGCTGCGACAGGAGCGCGACGAGGGAGAGGGCGCGGACGGGACCGCCCCGGAGCGTCGGGCCGTAGACGATCGTCGGGCGGAGCACGGTGAGCGGCGCACCGCGCCGGAACGCAGCCCAGCTCGCCTGCTCCGCGCGCCAGCGGATGCGCTCGTGCGCCGTCCGCGGCGCCTTGAGCTC
The DNA here is from genome assembly GCA_963736795.1 of uncultured delta proteobacterium. Taxonomy (GTDB): domain Bacteria; phylum Myxococcota; class Myxococcia; order Myxococcales; family Anaeromyxobacteraceae; genus Anaeromyxobacter. The sequence goes on from CAVTRF010000020.1 coordinate 303,382, forward strand.
CCCCTCGCGGCACGGGAGGTTCCGTGGACGCCCGTAGACGCCGACGGTCGAGACGTGGACGAGGCGCCGCGCGCCCGCGGCGCGGGCGAGCTCCGCGGCGCCGGCGGCGGCTGCCGCCTCGGCCTCGGCGCGCTCGCGCTCGTCCAGCTCCCGCGACGTGCGCAGTCCGACGTGGACCACCGCGAGGGCGCCGCCCGGGGCGATCTCGAGCCGCAGGCTGCCGTCGGGTCCCATCGGGACGTGGCGCGCGGAGAGCCCAGCGCCGGCGAGCGCCGCGGCGACCGCCTCGAGGACGGCCCCCGGGGAGCCCGTGAGGAGGACCCGCTGCGCCACGGCGCGCGCCTAGACCCGGACCTCCTCCGGCTTCTTCTGCGTGGGCTTCTTCTCGCCCTCCGGCTCGGGCGTCGCCGGCGGCTTGCGACCGAGCGGGTTCTCCTCGAGCGCGGCCTTCAGGACGTCGTCCATGTGGGCCGCGTAGACGAACTCGAGCTCCTTGCGGGCCTGCTCCGGGACGTCGACGAGATCCTTCTCGTTCCTCGCCGGCATGATGATGCGCTTGATCCCGGCGCGGTGGGCGGCGAGCACCTTCTCCTTGATGCCGCCGACCGGGAGCACGAGCCCGCGGAGCGTCGCCTCGCCCGTCATCGCGACGTCCGAGCGGACGCGGATGCCGGTGAGGAGGGAGACGAGCGCCGTCAGGATGGTGACGCCGGCGCTCGGACCGTCCTTCGGGATCCCGCCCGCGGGGAAGTGCAGGTGGATGTCGGTCTTCTCGAGGAAGTTCGGCGCGAGCCCGAGGCTGTCCGACTTCGAGCGCAGGTACGAGAGCGCCGCCTGCGCCGACTCCTTCATCACGTCGCCGAGCTGGCCGGTGAGGGTGAGCGACCCCTTCCCGGGCATCTTGGTCGCCTCGATGAAGAGGATGTCGCCGCCCGCCGCGGTCCAGGCGAGCCCGGTCGCGACGCCGGGGATCTCCGTCCGCTCCGCCGTCTCGTTGTAGAACTTCTCCGGCCCGAGCATGTCGGGCAGGTCGACCTCGTCGACGGCGCGTCGCGCGCCCGGCAAGATCTTCCCGCTCGCGACCTCGACCGCCACCGCGCGGCACACGTCGGCGATCCGTCGCTCGAGGTTCCGGACGCCGGCCTCGCGCGTGTACGCCATCACCATCTTCACGAGCGCCTTCTCGGTCAGGGTGATCTGCTCGACGGCGAGCCCGTGCTCCTTGAGCTGCTTCGGGATGAGGTGGTTCTGCGCGATGTGGACCTTCTCCTCGAACGTGTAGCCGGGGAGCTCGAGGATCTCCATGCGGTCCCGGAGCGGGCCGGGGATCGGATCGAGCAGGTTCGCGGTCCCGATGAACATCACCTTCGACAGGTCGTACGCCAGGTCGAGGTAGTGATCCGAGAAGCTGAAGTTCTGCTCGGGATCGAGGACCTCGAGGAGCGCCGCGGAGGGATCGCCGCGGAAGTCCGCCCCGAGCTTGTCGATCTCGTCGAGCATCATGACCGGGTTCACCGTCGCGGCCTTCTTCATCGACTGGATGATCCGGCCGGGGAGGGCGCCGACGTAGGTGCGCCGGTGCCCGCGGATCTCCGCCTCGTCGCGCACGCCGCCGAGCGAGAGCCGGACGAACTTGCGCCCGACGGCCCGCGCGATGGACTGGCCGAGGGAGGTCTTGCCGACCCCGGGAGGCCCGACGAAGCACAGGATCGGGCCGCGCATGTCGTTCTTCAGCTTGCGGACCGCGAGGTACTCGAGGATCCGCTTCTTGATCTGCTGGAGCCCGTAGTGATCCGAGTCGAGGATGGTGCGCGCGTTCTCGATGTCGAGGTTGTCGTCGCTCCGCTTCGACCAGGGGAGATCGGCGATCCAGTCGAGGTAGGTCCGCGCGACCGTGTACTCCGACGACGCGGTCGGGATCGACTTCAGCCGGTTGAGCTCCTTCTGGGCGACCTTGTCGACGTCGGGCGGCAGCCCGGCCTTCTTGAGCCGCTCCGCCAGCTCGTCGAGCTCCTCCTCCTCCTCGCCGAGCTCGCCGAGCTCCTCCTTGATCGCCTTGAGCTGCTGGCGCAGGTAGTACTCGCGCTGCGTCTTCGACATCTCGCCCTTCACGGCGGAGTCGATCTTGTTCGAGAGCTTCAGGATCTCGCGCTTCCGGTTGAGGAGCTCGAGCACGAGCTTCATCCGGGCCTTGAGGTCCACCGTCTCGAGGACCTGCTGCTTCTCCTCGATCGGCACGTCCACGTTCGCGGCGATGAGGTCGGCGAGGTGGCCCGGGTGCGTGATCGACTCGACGAGCTCCGTCGCGGCGGCGGGGAGCTCGGGCATGAGCTCGATCACCTCGCGCGCGAGCTTCTTTAGATTGATCGCGAGGGCCTCGACCTCGACGTCGTCGGTGAGGGTCTTGTCCTCGACCGGGTCGACGCGCGCCTTGAGGTAGGGGCTCTCCTGGACCAGCTCGAGCACCTTGAACCGCGCGAGCCCCTGCACGACGAGCGAGTAGTTGTCCTCGCCCATCTTCAGCAGCTTCACGACGCGCGCGACGGTCCCGACGGTGTACAGATCGGCGGCGCCCGGATCCTCCTCCTCCGCCCGGCGCTGCGTCACGACCCCGATCACCTGCTCGTCCCGGACCGCGTCCTTGATGAGCGCGATCGTCTTCTGCCGTCCGACCGCGAGCGGCAGCACCCCGCCCGGGAAGAACACCGAGTTCCGGAGCGGCAGGATCGGGAGAACCTGAGGGATGTCTTCCTTGTTGATGAGCCCGGGAGGACCCATCGCGGGCGCGACCTGAGCTCCCGCCGCCCCCTTCTTCTCCTTCTCAGACATGCCGTGTCCTCCGTCGGTGAGGGATACCCGCGCCGGCCCAGCATATCAACCAAAAACCGGCCGGCCTTGCGGGCGGTTGGGGCGGCGCGCGCCGCGCCGACGCGCGCCGCTCGACGCGGCGGCGCCGCGCGGGCGTCAGTCCTCGTTGAGCGCGGTGCGACCGGGGATCGAGAATCGTCTTCCCGTCGGGCTCGCCGCCGGGGCCACCCGGATCCGACCGCACCGGGCCCTCCGACGGCGCCCAGAGCCCTCTCGCGCGGTCGTCCTCGCCGCTCCCGGAGACGTACCCGCTGCGATGCGGGATCTGCTCCGGTGAGGCCTCGGGCCCCTCGGCGGGGGACCACACGTGGTGTCGGGTCATGCTTCTTCCATAAGAGCCGCTTCCTCTACGGCAACTGCGTGGGCACCTTGCCGCCGTGCGTGCGGTCGAGCTCGTGCCTGCGCTCGCCGCGCTCGCGGCGCTCGTCGCCCTGCGCGGCGCGCTGCTGCGGCGCCGGGCGGTGCCCGGTGCGGTGGCGCTCCTCGCGGAGGCGATCCCGGATGCGCTCGGGGATGCGGTGCTCGCGATCGACGCGGCGGGCCGCATCGGCCACGCGAACAGCGCGGCCGCGCGGCTCCTCGGGATCTCGGTCGCGGACCTCGTCGACGCGGATCTCGCCGCGGTCGCGCCGGAGCTGTTCCTCCTGTCGCGTGGCCTCGAGCGCGGCCCTGCCCGCGCGCGGATCCAGGTTCCCGTGCAGGGCGGGGCGGTCCGCGTGCGCGCCGCCCTGGTCCGGGTGGTCGCGCGCCCGCCCTGGGCGCTCGCCGTGCTCCGCCCCCTCCTGGTGGCGCGGGTCTCGCCACCGCCCCTGCCGCCGCCCGTACCGCCGCCCCTGGCGGCGTCCGCGCCGCCGTCGTCGCGGCGGGAGGCGCGCGCGGGGCTCGCGGCCGCGGCGGCCTCGCTCCGCGATCCCGTCGCCCGCGCCACGGAGGCGCTGTCGCTCCTGCGGCTCGCCGCCCCGCCGCTCTCCGCGCAGGCGGCGGGCGAGCTCGCCGCCGCCGAGGACGCCCTCGCGGTCGCGGGGAGGCGGGTCGCGGCGCTCGCCTCCGCGGGGCAGGGGACGGGCGCGCGGCACGCGCTCGACCTCGCGGCGCTCGTCGAGGAGCTCGTCGCCGCGTTTCCCGCCCCGCCCGGCGTGCACCTCCGGTTCGATCTCGCCCCGTCTCGTGCCCTCGCGGACGACCGCCCGGTGCGGGCCGCCGTCCGCGAGCTGCTCGCGGCGGCCGCGGCGGCGCTCCCGGCGGGCGGCGAGATCGCGGTCGCGGTCGGCACCAGCGGCGGCGCCGCGACCATCGAGATCCGCGCGCCCGCCCACGTCTCGCCGGGCGGGCTCTCGCTCGCGCGGGCCCTCGTCGCGCCGCAAGGGGGGCGCGTCGAGGAGGAGCCGGTCCCCGGGCGCGGCGCGATCGTGCGGATCGCGCTGGACGGCGCCGTCGCGCTCGAACCCGCCTGAAGGCCGAGACCACTCGCCCTGGCTCGCTGCTGCGGCGCGATCAGGCAACTGGGCTCGCCTTGGCGTGGCGCGCTCGTGCGCGCACGTTTGACACCCGGGCGAATGGGCCGATAGCATCCGTGCGCCTCCGTCGGCGTCACTCACCTGGGAGCCCGCATCGTCCGCATCGGCCACATCAGCGATCTCCACGTCGCGGACCGGGGTCGCTACCCCCGTAATGGCTTCACCGCACGTGACTGCGAGCGCTACTCCGCTCGCCTCGCGAAGGGGCTCCTGGACGCCCTCGGCGAGGTCGGGGTGGACCACCTCGTCGTGACGGGTGACCTGACCTTCTCCGGCGAGCCCCGCGAGTTCGAGCGGGCGGCGGACCTCCTCCGACCCTTCGCCGACGCGAAGAAGCTCACCGTCGTTCCCGGCAACCACGACGTGTGGACCGAGGAGTCGGTCGAGACCGCGCGGTTCCTGCGGGCCATCGGTCCGGACGGGCGCGGCATGCGGAAGGCGGCGCCGAGCTATCCCCAGGTGGTCGCGCTCGGCGACGAGGCGGTCCTGCTCGCGCTCGACAGCGCGCGCTACGGCGACGATCCGTTCCAGACGCCGGGGCGGCTCGGCTCCGACCAGCTCCGCTCCGCGCGGGAGCTGACGCGCGAGCACTCGAAGCAGGGGCGGGCGGTCCTGCTCGCCTTCCACCACCACGTCGTCCTGCCGCCCGACCGGATGCCGTCCGACGCGAAGCTCGCGCACATGCCGCTCGCGGACGCGGACCAGATCGTGCGGCTCGTCGCCGAGCTGCCGGTCGCGGCCGTGCTGCACGGCCACCGCCACACCGCCTTCCGGGTCGACCTGCCCGGCGCGGCGGGCGCGACCCCGGTCCTGTGCGCCGGCTCCGCCTCGCGCGTCGCCGACGAGCCGGTGCGCCGCGCCCGCGCGTACGTCTACGAGGTCGACCGGACGCGGCCTGCGCAGCGTCGAGGCCCTCGTCGCCGGCACGGAGTGAATCGATGCGAAAGCTGCTCGTCGTCGCGCTGCCCTTCGGGCTCGCCATCCTCGCCGCCATCCTGCTCTTCACCACGACGCGCTCGCAGACCGAGACGGCCGACGCCCGCCTCGAGCGCGCGCGGCTGAAGCGGGACTTCACGGAGCGGGCCCAGGCCACGAAGGCCATCCCCGCCGACCGGCTCCCGGAGTGGCAGGCGGAGGTCGCGGCGCTCTCGCGCTGGTACTTCGACGAGCTCACGGCGATTCGCAACCGTCACCCGGGCGAGCCGCCGCGGCCGACCGGCGTGCAGGCCGCCGAGGACGACAAGAAGGGGAAGCTCAAGAAGGGGGAGCTCGAGGCGATCGCCGACTTCCAGGCGTACGCGGAGGGGCGCCTCGCGGTGCTGCGCGAGGCCCGGTACGCGCCGGTCGCCTCCTCCTTCGCGGAAGGGCTCCGGCTCGATCTCGTCGCCGTCGAGGCGGGCGCCGCGCCGGGCTCCGGCCCCGGGCTCCGCATCGACTTCGCGCTGTGGGGCGCGCCGCGCTACGTCGAGCGCGAGCGCGCCAACGACCGGAACGTCACCCGCAACGTCGTGCCGGTCGCGTTCAAGCGCATCGTCTTCCGGTTCCTCGACCCGGCCGGCAAGCTCTACGGCGAGATGAGCGGCGGCGGCGAGCCGTACCAGAAGCTCTCCGACCCCGAGCGCTTCGTGGACGACTTCCCGCCGGGCGTGCTCTTCGGCACCTGGTGGGTCGAGCTCTTCCCGCGCGAGGCGGCGACGGCGGAGCTGGACGTGGAGGTCGACGTCCGCGCGCCGAGCGGCGCGGTCCGGCCCGCCACGTTCCACGCGCGCCTGCCGGTGCCGGAGGGCTGGAAGCTGCCCCCTGGCGCCACCTTCCAGGCCGAGGTGCGCGAGGCCGGTCCCGCGCGGTAGGCCGTGTCCGACGAGAAGAAGAAGAGAGCGGGCGCCGCGGCCCACCGCGCACGGCGCGGCTGCGCCGGCCGCTCCGCGGGGGCTGCCCGACGCGCGCGGCGACGCGCCGCTGCACGAGCTCTCGCGCGACGCGCTCTCGGTCCTCCTCTACGTGGCGCTCCTCCCCGAGGAGGCCCGGGCGATCGTGAAGGCGCTCCAGCATCTCGGTGCCGGGGTTCCGGACCGAGGGCCTGAACGACGTCGAGCTCTGCGACGCGATCGCGGACGAGGTCCGCGCCCGCCCCGAGGCGCGGACGCACGTCGTGGACGCGCTCCGGACCGCGTTCCGGTCGATGCCGCTGCCGGACGTGCCGCTCGATCCGCCGGGCGCGGACGACCTCCTCGCCGTCGGGAGCTCCGAGCACGGGCTCACCTTCGCGCTCTGGCGCGTCCTCGCCGACCCCGACCCGGAGGTGCGGCGGCGCGCCGTCCCGGTCCTGGATCAGCTCGCGAAGGATCACTACGGTCCGGCGCCCGAGGGGACGAAGGGGCGCCCGCGGAAGGACGACCCCGCGACCCGGATCGCGGACCTCGAGCGCGAGGCCGCCGAGGCGAAGCGGCAGCTCGAGCGCGCCCGCGAGGAGCTCCAGCAGGGAAAGCGGGACGCGGCCGAGCGGGCGGAGTCGGCGCGGCGCAAGGGCGAGGAGCAGCGCGAGAAGCTCCAGTCGTGGCTCAAGGAGGCCCGTGCGCGCGAGGCCCAGGCGGTGGACGAGGCGGCGCGGGCGCGCGACACAGCCCTCGCGGCGTCCGGCGCGCGCGACCGGGCGGAGGCCGCGCTCGCGGCGGCGCAGGCGACCGACGCCGCGGTGGAGACGCACCGCGCCCGCGCCCTGGCGCGCGAGCTCGAGGGCAAGGTCGCCGCGCTCGAGGCGCGCGTCGGGCGGCAGCAGGAGCGGGAGCGGGAGCTCGAGGCCGCGCTCGCGGCGCGCCAGCGCGAGGAGCCCGAGCGCGCCCCGCTCGCGCCCGCCGCCGTGCCCGAGCCGGACGAGCCCGAGGACGCGCCGGCGACCTGGCTCATGCCCGTCTACACGCGCGAGTTCTACGACTCGCTCGACGGCTGGGACCGCCGCATCCAGCGCGCCGCGTTCAAGCAGGCGGCGCTGCTCGCGCAGGACCACCGGCACCCGTCGCTGCGGGCGCTGCCGCTCGAGGGGCTCCCCGGCTACTACCGCGTCCGCGTCGCGACCGACGTCCGGTTGCTGTACCGCCGCACCGAACGGCAGAACACGATCGAGATCCTCTCGCTCATCGACCGGGAGGACCTCGATCGCTACGTGCGCCAGGCGAAGACGCGCTCGACGTGACTACTCGAGACCTTCGCCGCGCTCCGCAGGTGGCCCGGCGGCCGGCTCGTCCGGGCGGGGCGGGCGGCGCCGCCCGCGCCGTCCGTTCGCCCGGGGGTCCTCCGCGACCGACAGCTCCTTGCCGGCGGCGAGCAGCTTCGCCCAGGCCTCCGGCGTCGGGCTCGCGCGCGCGGCCTCCAAGGCTTCGCGGTATGCCTTCCTTGCCGCGTCGAGCCGGGCGTTCGGCTTCGCCATCCAGAACCTCCCCCCACATCCGCAACTGTGCGGACCTGTGCGGCAAGATAGGACCGGCGCAGCGAGCGAGGGGGGGCCCCTCATGGGCCAGGGCTCGCGAGAGTGGCGCGCTCGCGGGCGACCGCCCGCAGACCGTTCAGGCGAGCTTGCGGTAGATCCCGACGACGACCCCGAGGATCATGGTGCTCCGGAAGTCCTGCTTCCGGACGTAGATGGGGGCCATCCGCGGGTTCGAGGGCTGGAACCGGACCCGGTCGCCTTCGAAGTAGACGCGCTTCACGGTCGCCTCGTCGTCGATCATCGCCACGACGATCTCGCCGTCGTCGGCGTCGAGCTGCTTCTTCACGAAGATGTAGTCGCCGGGGAGGATCCCGTCGCCGATCATCGAGTCGCCCTGCACCCGCAGGCCGTAGACCTTCTTGTTGGTCCCGAGGAGGAAGGAGTCGACCTGGACGGTGTCCTCGACGCGCTCCTGCGCGAGGATCGGCTGGCCGGCGGCGACCCGCCCCACGATCGGAACGTCCACGACCCGCGTACCCGGACGCGAGGCGCCCTTCGCGATCGACACCACGTTGGAGGCGCGGCCGTCGCCGAGCACGTTCCGCGCCGACGAGGTGGGGATGAGCGCACGGGACTTCACCGGGTCGCGGGTGAGAAAGCCCTTCCGCTCGAGCGCCTTCAGGTGATCGTTCACGCCGTTGGTGGACCGGATGTCCAGTGCCTCGCCGATCTCGCGGATGGTGGGCGGGTAGCCCGCTTCGTCGATCTGCCGCGCGATGAAGCGAAGCACCTCGAGTTGCCGGTCGGTGAGCCCGTTCATGGATGGCACCCTCCTGAACATCGGTATACTGGTGCGGTGTTCAGAAGGCAAGAAACCCGCCCCTCGCTTACCGTCCCGCGAAATGCCCCCGACCCTCTTCGCCGCCCTCGGACTCGGCGTCCGCGCCCTCACGCGGGAGCCGTGGCTCCTCGCGGTGGGGATGCTCGTCGGGCTCGTCCGGCGCGCGGCGCTCTGGCCGGCGTGGGCGGTCGCGTCGGCGGTGCTCGCGCGCGCGGCCCTGCTCGCGGTTTCGCGGCGCCCGTTCGACCTCGCCTCTCCCGTGGAGGGGGTGGTCGCGACGCTCGGCGCCCCACGCTTCGTCGCGCTCGTCGGCGGGCTGTGGCTCGCCGGACTCGCCGTCGGGGCGCTGCTTCGCGTCACGTTCGTCGCCGGCACGCTCCCGACGCTCGGCGGCGCGATGGCGGGCGCACCCGGGCCGCGCTTCGCGACCGGGGTCGCGTACGGCCTCCCGCGCGTGCTCGCCGCGTCGGCGCTCGGTCTCGTGCTCGAGGCGTCCGGCGGGCTCTTCGGCGGCACGCTCGTGCTCGGCGCGGCGCGGATCAGCGTCTCCGCGGTGGGCGGCAGGGGATCACCGCTCCTGGCCGCGGCGGTCGCGATCGCCCTCACCGTCGCGATCGCCGTCCCGCTCGCGCTCTCCGCGGTCGCCGACGCCGCCGTCGCGCGCGCGGCGGTGCGCGCGGAGGGACCGGGCCGGGCGTTCGCGTCGAGCGGCGCCCGGTTCCTCTCGCGCCCGGGCACCTTCCTCCTCGCCGCGGTCGCCTTCGGCCTCGCCGGCCTCGTCGCCCCCGGGATCGTGGCGGGCGTGGGGGCGACCGCGACCGGCTTCGCGGAGGGGGTCGACCCGATCGTGCTCCTCGGCCCGAAGCTCATGCTCGCGGTGGTCGCCGCCTTCGTCGCCTCGGCCGTCGACCTCGTCTGGCTCGGGACGGTCACCGCGCTCGCGTGCGGTGAGGAGCGCTAGGGAGGAGCTGGATCAGGACCTCCACATCGCGCAGGCAGCGGCCCGAGCGGTGGGAGCGGCCCGGCTGCTCCGCCTGCGGCAGCACGCCGCACGCGGCGCGGGGGTCGTTTGGATGCGTCCCGCACGTGCGAATCGATTACCCTCCGCGCGTGACCGGCCCGACACTCCTGGTGACCATCGCACTCTTCCTGGCGCTCGTCGGCGGCGCCGCCGCCTTCATCGCAGCGCTGCTCGCGTCGCAGCAGAGGAGGGAGACCCGACTCGTCGAGGCGCAGGAAGCGCTCCGGCGCTCGGAGGAGCGGCTCCGGTTCGCGCTCGAGGCCACGACCGAGCTCGTCTGGGACTGGGATCTGCCCACCGACACCTTGTACGAGCCGCGCTGGGCGCAGGTGTACGGCTATCCCGAGCACCTGACTCCGAGGACGGGGACGGAGCTGTTCCGGTACATGCACCCGGAGGATGCGCCCCTCGTCGGCGCGCAGTTCGAGCAGGCACGCGCGGGGGCGCGCGACGACATCGAGATCGAGCACCGGATGAAGGCTGCCTCGGGCGAGTGGCGCTGGACGCTCGCCCGCGCGAGGGTCGTCGCCCGCGGCGCGAACGGGGAGGCGTTGCGGGTCGTCGGGACCTGCGCGGACGTGACGGAGCGGCGGCGGATGCTCGAGCGGCTGCAGCTCGCCGACCGGATGGTGTCGGTCGGCACGCTCGCGGCGGGGGTCGCCCACGAGATCAACAACCCGCTCTCGTTCGTCAGCGGCAACCTGACCTTCGCGCTCGACGCTCTCGCCGGACCCGCCGCGGGCGCCGAGCTGTCCGCCGAGGCCCTCGACGGGTGCCGGACGGCGCTGCGCGAGGCGAGCGTGGGGGCGAAGCGGGTCGAGCACATCGTCCGGGAGCTGAAGACGCTTTCCCGTTCGGGCGATGACCGTGGCGTGCCCGTGGATGTCGCCCGCGCGCTCGAGGGCGCGCTCCAGCTCGCGCGCAACGAGCTCGGGCAGCGCGCGCGCGTCGAGACGCGGATCGCGGAGGTGCCTCCCGTGCTCGCGGACGAGTCCCGCATCTCCCAGGTCTTCCTGAACCTGCTCGTGAACGCCGCGCAGGCCATCCCGGAGGGGCGCCCGGAGGCGAACCGGATCGAGGTGACGCTCGACGCGGAGGGAGGGCTGGTCGTGCTGACGGTCCGCGACAGCGGGTGCGGGATCGCGCCGGACAACCTGAAGCGCATCTTCGACCCGTTCTTCACGACGAAGCCGGTCGGCGTCGGGACCGGCCTCGGGCTCGCGATCAGCCACGGGATCGTCTCGGCGCTCGGCGGAGACATCGAGGTGACGAGCGAGGTGGGGCAGGGCTCGACGTTCCGTGTCACGCTGCCGATCGCGACGGGGGTGCTGCAGCCGGCCTCCATCGCCCGGCCGGCGCCGGGGAAAGCGCCGCGTGCGCGCGTCCTCGTCGTCGACGACGAGCCGCTGTTCTGCCGCGCGGTCGAGCGCATGATCGGCCGCGAGCACGAGGTCGTGACCCTCGTGAATCCGGGCGAGGCGCTCCGCCGGATCGGGGGCGGGGAGCGGTTCGACCTCGTCCTCTCCGACCTCGTCATGCCCGGGATGACCGGGATGGAGCTCCACGCCGAGCTCGAGCGCGTCGCGCCGTCGCTCGCCGCGCGCATGCTCTTCGTGACGGGCGGCGCCTTCACCCAGCGCGCGGCCCGTTTCGTGGCGGAGATGCGGGACCGGGTCCTCGAGAAGCCGCTCGAGCCCGAGGTGCTCCGGCGCGCCGTCGCCTCCGCGGTACACGGCGGGCGCAGCGGCGCGGCACGGTACGGGCCGAGCTAGCGGGCCGTTGAAGATCCCCTCTCCGCGGGTTAGCGCTGCAGCCAGCGGCGGAGCGAGATCTTGCGCATCCGCAGGGTCGCCACGTGGTAGAGCGCCCCGATCGACGACAGCGCGAGGGCGGCGCCGAGCGCCGCGAGGCCGATCCAGGCCCGGTCGCCGACGGCGAGGACGACGAGCCCCCCGACCGTGAGCCCCGCGGAGAGCATCCCGAGGAACAGCAGGACCCCGAGCGCGCGGACGTGCGTGCCGACGCGCTCGAGATCCTCCGACCGGACGTTGACCCGGAACCGTCCCGCCTCGAGGTCGACGAGGATCTGGGTGAGCTGGGCCGGGACGTCCTCGGCGAGCCCCTGCAGCTTCAGCAGCGACTTCATCACCGTCGAGGACGCGTCGGTCGGGTTGAAGCGCGCGAGGAGGAGCTCCTTCGCGTACGGCAGCCCGACCTCGAGCACGTCGAGCTTCGGGTAGAGCCGCCGGATGATGCCCTCCACGGCGATCGCCGCCTTCGCGAGCACCGCGTACTCCTTCGGGATGCGGATCTTGTGGCGCACCGCCAGATCGAGCATGTCGCGCAGCAGCGTGGCGGTCCGGATCTCGTCGAGCTTCAGGCCGACGTAGCGGTCGAGGACGCGCCGGATGTCCTCGCGGAAGTCGGCGATCGGCGTGTGCGAGTCCGGGACCCCGATCCGGTTGATGACCCGCGCGACGCTCTCCGGGTCGCGAAGCGCGACCGCCACGATGAGCGTGACGAGCGCCTCCTGCTGCGTCCGCGAGAGCCTCCCGACGAGCCCGAAGTCGAGGAGGGCGATCCGGTCGCCCGGGAGGACGAGGAGGTTCCCGGGGTGCGGGTCGCCGTGGAAGAGCCCGTCCTCGAAGAGCTGCCGGAACGCGGCCTCGATGACGTTCCGCGCGACCTTCTCGAGGTCGAACCCGCCGGCGGCCGTGATCTCCGAGACCTTGATCCCCTCCACGTAGTCGAGGGTGAGGACCGTCGACGGAGGACAGGTCCCCGTGCACGCGGGGGATGACGAGGAACTCGCGCCCGCGGGAGACGGTCGCGATCTCGATCGCGTTGCGGGCCTCGTTCGTGAAGTCGAGCTCCTCGTGCACCGTGCGGTCGAACTCCTCGATGAGGCCGGTCGGCGTGTAGATGCCGGTCTCCTCGACGACCGCCTCGAGCGCCGTCGCGAGGTAGTAGAGCAGCGCGAGGTCCGACTCGATCCGCTCGCGGATCCTCGGGCGCTGCACCTTCACGACGACCCGCTCGCCCGCGTGCGTCCTCGCGAGGTGCACCTGGGCGATCGACGCGCTCGCGAGGGGACGGTCGTCGAGTTCGGCGAAGAGCTCCGCGACGGGCCGGCCGAGCCCGCGCTCGATCTCCTCGCGGATCTCCACGAGCGGCACCGGCGGGCAGTCGTCCTGCAGCGACTCGAGCTCCTCGACCCAGTGCGCCGGCAGGAGATCGGGGCGCGAGGAGAGGAGCTGCCCGAGCTTCGTGAAGGTCGGACCGAGCTCCCCGAGGAGCTGGCGGAAGCGGGCGGGCGTCGTGCGGTCCGGCTCGGGGAGGGGCTCGCCCTCGCCCGGCGCCGGTGCGTCGCGGCCGAGCACGTCTCGCAGCCGGGTCCGGGCGAGGTACGCGCCGAAGCCGTGCCGCGCCACCGCCGCCGCGATCTGGCGGAGCCGGTTCAGGTCCTGGAACGTCCGCTCGAACATCGGTCGAGCGACTGTAGCACCGGGATCCCGGGGTCGCAGCGATTTGGGGCCCGCCGACCGGGTGGGCGCGGCGTGGTAGAACCCACGCGTCATGAAGGAGATCGCCCAGGCCGCGACGCCCATGATGCGGCAGTACCTCGAGACCAAGGCGAGGTACCCGGACGCGATCCTCTTCTTCCGGCTCGGCGACTTCTACGAGATGTTCTTCGAGGACGCGATCACCGCGTCCGAGGCGCTCCAGATCACGCTCACCGCGCGGTCGAAGGGCGACGACAAGGTGCCGATGTGCGGCGTGCCGTACCACGCGGCGCGCGGCTACGTCGCGAAGCTCCTCGAGCGGGGCTTCAAGGTCGCCATCTGCGACCAGGTCGAGGACGCGCCCGCGCCGGGGGACGGGAAGTCGCGAGCGCCGCTCTTCCGGCGGGAGGTGACGCGGGTCGTCACCCCCGGCATGGTCCTCGACGACCAGGTGCTCGATCCGCGCGAGGCGAGCTACCTCGGCGCGGTGGCGCTCGGGGACGGCGCCGCGGGGCTCGCGCTGCTCGACGCGTCCACGGGCGAGCTGCGGGTCGGCGAGGTGCGCGGCGACGTGCGGCTCGTCGACGAGCTGCGCCGGGCCGGCGTGCGCGAGCTGCTGCTCCCCGCGGGGGCCGAGGACGCCCGCGCCACGGCCATCGAGAAGGGCGTCGGCGTGCCCGCCGCGCGGCGCCCCGACGCCGACTTCGAGCGCCCGGAGGAGCGGCTCCGGCGCCACCTCGGCGTCGCGACCCTGGACGGCTTCGGGGTCGGAGGCCTGGCGCTCGGGCTCTCCGCCGCCGCCGCCGCGCTCGCGTACCTCTCCGAGACGCAGCGCGCCGCGCCGCGGCACGTGGACCGCCTGTCGCGGCTCGCCACCGACGACGCGCTCCTGCTCGACGAGGCGACGCGCACGAACCTCGAGCTCGAGCGGACGCTCTCGGGCGGCCGGAAGAAGGGGACGCTCCTCGCGATCCTCGACCGGACCGTCACCGCCCCGGGCGCACGCCGCCTCGCGGGCTGGCTGCGGTACCCGCTCACCGACCTCGCCGCGATCGGCGCCCGGCTCGACGCCGTCGGCGAGCTCGAGGCGTCCGCGGTGGCGCGCGAAGATCTCGCCGCGGCGCTCCGGCCGGTGGCCGACGCCGAGCGGCTCGTGTCGCGGCTCGTGCTCGGACAGGGAAACGCCCGCGACCTGCGCGCGCTCGCCGGCGCGCTCGTCGCGCTGCCCGCGCTCGCGGCGCTCCTCGCGGCGCGCCAGGCCGGGCTGCTCCGCGACGCGGCGGCGCGGCTGCGCGGGCTCGAGGACCTCGCCGCGCTGCTCGACGGCGCCGTCGCGGAGGAGCCGCCGACCGGGCTCAAGGAGGGCGGGCTCATCCGCCGCGGCCACTCCCCGGCGCTCGACGAGATCGTCGCGATCTCGGAGGACGGGAAGGGCGTCATCGCCCGGCTCGAGACGCAGGAGCGGGAGCGGACCGGGATCGGGTCGCTGAAGGTCCGCTACAACCGGGTCTTCGGCTACTACATCGAGGTCACGAAGGCGAACCTCCACCTCGTCCCGGCGGACTACGAGCGGCGGCAGACGACGGTCGGGGGCGAGCGGTTCGCGACGGCGGAGCTGAAGACGTTCGAGGAGAAGGTCCTCACCGCGGAGGAGCGGCGCTGCGCGCTCGAGGAGAAGCTGTTCGAGGAGCTCCGCGGGCACGTGGTCGAGGCGGCGCCGCGCATCCGGACCGCGGCGGACGCGGTGGCGACGGCGGACGTCGTGCTGTCGCTCGCGCGCGTCGCGGCGGAGCGCGGGTACGTCCGGCCCGTCGTGGACGGCTCCGAGGCGCTCGAGATCGAGGACGGCCGCCACCCGGTCGTCGAGGCGCTCCTCGACGGCGGCCCGGCGGCGTTCGTCCCGAACGACCTGCACGTCGTCTCGCGCGGCGAGCTCGACGGCGGGGGAGGGCGGACGGCCGGTGCACCGGCCGCGCCGGGCTCGCTCCTCGTCGTCACCGGCCCGAACATGGCGGGCAAGAGCACGGTGATGCGCCAGGCGGCGCTCGTCGTGCTGCTCGCGCAGATGGGGAGCTTCGTCCCGGCTCGACGGGCGCGGGTCGGCATCGTGGACCGCGTCTTCACGCGGGTGGGCGCGTCCGACGACCTCGCGCGCGGCCGCTCGACCTTCATGGTCGAGATGACCGAGACGAGCGCCATCCTCCACAACGCGACGCGCCGATCGTTCGTCGTGCTCGACGAGATCGGCCGCGGCACCTCCACCTTCGACGGCGTCTCGATCGCGTGGGCGGTGGCGGAGCACCTCCACGACGCGATCGGCTGCCGCACGCTGTTCGCGACGCACTACCACGAGCTGCAGGACCTCGCGCGCGAGCGCCCGGGCGTGCAGAACCTCACCGTGGCGGTGCGGGAGGTCGGCGAGCAGGTCGTCTTCCTGCGCAAGCTCGTGCAGGGCGGCGCGTCGCGGAGCTACGGCATCGAGGTCGCGAAGCTCGCCGGGCTCCCCGCGACGGTGCTCGCGCGCGCGCGGGAGATCCTGCGAAACCTCGAATCGATGGAGGTCGACGAGGGTGGGCACGCCGCGCTCGCGCGCGGGGGACGCCGCCGGGCCGACCCGGGCCAGCTCGGGCTGTTCGGGGGATCCCCGGCGGACCCGGCCGCCGACGAGGTGGCGAAGGCGCTCCGGGCGCTCGACCTCGACGCCCTCCGCCCGCTCGACGCGCTGAACCTGCTCGCGGGCTGGAAGAAGCGGCTCGGCGGGTAGCGTCGCCCGAAATGCGAAGGGGGCCGGTCTCCCGGCCCCCCTCGGAACATCATCGAGTTCGCGCGCGCCTTACTTCTTGTGGCAGTCCGCGCACTTCTGCGGGCCCTTGGCGTTCTTCTTGTGGCACTCGTGGCAAGCGGCGTGCGCCTTGTCCTTGTTGACCGTCTTGCCGAAGCCCTCGATCGCGCCACCCTTCTCGTCCTTGTGGCACTGCGTGCACTTCAGATCCGCGTGGGTCTTGTGCTGGAAGGTCACGTTCCCCGGCTTCGCGGGGAGGACGACGGCCTTCTCCGGCGCGGCAGCCGCGGCGGAGGTGGCGAACGCGAGGGCGAAGGCGACGAACAGGGAAGCGAAGGTCTTCATGAAGGCTCCTTGGAGCGCGAGCGCGGGTCGATTCCCGGCTCGTCGAGCGCGGCACTCTAGCCCGCGTCGGGCGCCGTTCCGTGCGGCAAGTGGACGCGGCGGAGGGGACTCTCGGGTGCAGCGGGCCACACAAAAGGAAAGGGGCCGGTCTCCCGGCCCCTTCACCATCTGGCGCTACGAGTGGGCTACTTCTTGTGGCAGTCGGCGCACTTCTGGGGGCCCTTCCCCTCCTTCTTGTGGCACTCGTGGCAAGCGGCGTGCGCCTTGTCCTTGGTGACGGTCTTGTTGAAGCCCTCGATCGCGCCGCCGTTGTCGTCCTTGTGGCAGGTCGTGCACTTCAGCGCCGCGTGCTTCGCGTGGTTGAAGGTCACGTTGCCCGGCTTGGCCGGGAGGACGATGGGGCCTGTCCGGCGCGGCGGCGGACGCGGTGGTGGCGACGGAGAGGGCGACGGCGACGAACAGCGCAGCGAAGGTCTTGGTCACGGTTGTTGCTCCTGAATCGCGGGGCGGCCCAATCCGCCCGCTTGAGAGACGCGGGACTCTACCCGGAATTCAACGAGCGCCGAGAAAAAAGCGTGGCAGAGTGACGCAGACCACGCGACCCGGTCTCAGTGCGCCCCGGGCTTGATCCGGGACAAGAGCCTCGCCTCAAACCATCTCGAGCACGGTCGAGACGAGCTGGTCGATTCCCGCCGCGACCAGCGCGATCGAGGGGCCGAGCATGTAGGCGGGCGTCGAGACCGCGGCCGAGCTCGACGCGCTCGTGGTCGTGGACGTGGTCGTGGACGTGGTCGTGGACGTGGTCTCGTCCGACTCGCCTGGACCTGGCTCGCCAGCGAGGTCCAAGCTCGCGTCCACGTCCACGTCGACGTCCACCTCCACGTCCACGTCCACGTCGCACGTCGCGCCTGCGGCACGTCTGGGGCTGTGCCCGCAGGCCAAGAATTGGACGGAGATATCGGGGTCGGGGAGAGTGGCGCCCATGGGCCGCCGGGCGCTCGCCCTCGCCATTCTCCTCTCCCTCGCACCCGCCGGCGCCGCCGGCGCGGCGCACCGTGCTGCGCCGCATCGGGCCGCGGTCCGGGCCCCTGCGCGCGCGGTGCGGGCGAAGCCGCGACCGGTCCGCGCACCGACGCTCGCCGAGGCCCGCGCCGCGATGACCTCGCTCATGCGCGACCGGAGCCGCCGGCGCTTCCACCACCAGTGGGAGCGAGCGATCCGGGGCCTGCTCCAGTCCGCCCGCGGCAAGGACGCGCCCGCGGCGTACCTCGAGGCGGCGCGCGCGCGCTACGCCCTGTACCGGTGGTCGGCGAACGAGGCCGACCGCGAGGCGGCGCTCGAGCTCTCGGCCCGCGCGACCCGCGCCGGCTCTCGCGAAGCGTCAGCGTTCGCACGCGCGATCCGGAAGGAGGCGGGGGAGCCGGCGGAGGAGCGGACCGCCGCTCGCCCGACGAGGCGTGGAGCCCCCGTGCGCGCTGCCAGGCCCTCGCCGGCCGAGGTCACGGAGCCGGCGGGCGACGACGAGTCGCCGCCCGATCCGGCGCTCGAGGCGGCCCTCGCCGATCTCTCTCCCGCGGCGGCACCGTCCCGTCCGCTCGGGGCCTCCGGCGGCGAGGGGCCCGGGCGCGTGACGGAGGTCCGCACGTGGGCTTCCGACGACTACACCCGCGTCGCCGTCTACCTCTCGCACTGGGTGGGGTGGCAGAAGCTCGAGCTCGCGCCGGCGCCGGGGCACCCACGCCGGATCGCCCTCGACCTGCGACCGGCCGTGCTCGAGGGCGCCGCCGTCGCGCGTCAGGTGGCGGGAGAGCAGGTGGATCGCGTCCGGGCGGCCCAGAACGACCCCGAGACGGTCCGGGTCGTGCTCGAGCTGCCGGGGGCGGACGGCGTGCAGGTGTTCGCGCTCGACGATCCTCCGCGGCTCGTCCTCGACATCGGTGCCCGGCCGCACCGGGAGCCGGCGCCCCCGACCGCCGCGCAAGTCGAGCGCCCCGCGACGGGCGCCACCGCTCGAGACGAGCGGGCGCCCGCGAAGCGCCCCGCGACCCCGCCGGCGCCCGCCGAGACGACCGTCGGACGACCGTCCATGCCGAGCGTGGCCCCGCCGCCGAGACGGTCGGGGAGACGGCCTCGGCCACCGCCGGTCGCCCCGAGCGCGCCGAAGCACCGGCGGCGACGCCGGCGCGCACTCGAAGGATCCCGGGTCCAGACGAGGCGGACGACGCCGCGGAAGAGGCGCCTGCGACCATCCGGCGCATCGTGGTGGACGCCGGGCACGGCGGGCACGACCCCGGGGCCATCGGCCCGCGCCGCGTCCGCGAGAAGGACGTGGCGCTCGCGATGGCGCGCCGCCTCGGGCGCAAGCTGCGCGAGGCGGGGTTCGAGGTCGTGCTCACCCGCAGCGACGACCGCTTCCTCGCCCTCGAGGAGCGGACCGCGATCGCGAACACCGCCCGCGGCGACCTGTTCGTCTCGGTCCACGCCAACGCGCACCCGCGCCGGAACCGCACCGGCGTCGAGACCTACTTCCTCAACACCGCCGACGACCGGTACGCCGCGCGGCTCGCCGCCCGCGAGAACGGGCTCGACCTCGGCGACGGGGAGGGGGAGGTCGCGCGGATCCTGACGGACCTCGGCGCGAAGGCGAGCGCCGGGTCGTCGCAGCGGCTCGCCCGGATGGTGCAGCGCGAGGTGACGACCGGCGTCCGCGCGCACATCGGCGAGGTCCGCGACCTCGGGGTGAAGGGCGCGCTCTTCTACGTGCTGCTCGGCGCGCGGATGCCGGCGGTGCTCGTCGAGACCGCGTTCATCTCGAACCGGGACGAGGAGCGGCGGCTCGCGTCGACGCGCTACCAGGACGAGATCGCGTCGGGCATCGCGCGCGCCGTCTCGGCGTTCGCGCGCGCCGGAGACCGGGTCGCCGCGCGGTGACGGGTCGGAGCCGCCGCCTGATCGGGGGCGGTCGCCCGGACCCGACGCTATACTCGCACCGGCATGCTCGTCCCGCAGACCCAGACCAGCCTCCCCGTCGCGGCGCCCTACGAATACGAGGCGCGGCTGCAGGAGCTCCCGCCGCTCACCGGCGACCCCCGCGCCGACTTCGCCGCGCAGCGGAAGTTCATCGCCGACGTGCACCGCGCCGGCGCGAGCGGGCAGACCGTCGTGCGGCTCCAGAGCGCGGCGATGGACCGGATCGTGGTCGTCCTGTGGGAGCGAGCCGTCCTCGAGGCGGCGGGCACCCACGCGACGTCGCCCGTGTCGCTGCTCGCGATCGGCGGGTACGGGCGGCGCGACCTCGCCCCGTTCTCCGACGTGGACCTGCTCGTGCTGCACGGCGAGCGCGAGCCGGACGCGTTCGTGAAGCTCGCGAGCGAGCGGTTCCTCTACGCGCTCTGGGACCTCAAGCTCGAGGTCGGGTACGGCGTCCGCGATCTCAAGGCGTGCGACCAGCTCGCCTCGGAGGACCACACCGCGCGCACCGCGCTCCTCGACCTGCGCTACCTCGCCGGCGATCGCACGCTCTTCCGCGAGCTCGAGCGGGAGGAGCTGCACGGGCTCTCGCAGGCCAAGGTGGACAAGTTCCTCGCCGACAAGCTCGCGGAGATGCACTCGCGGCGCGACCGGTTCGGCGACTCGCTCTACCTGCTCGAGCCGAACGTGAAGGAGTCCGAGGGCGGGCTGCGCGATCTCCAGTCGGCGCTCTGGCTCGCGCGCGTCCGGTTCAAGGTGGCGGGGCTCACCGAGCTGCTCGCCCGGGCGCTCCTGCCCGAGCGCGACATCCGCGAGATGCGCCGGGCGCGCGACTTCCTCTGGCGCGTCCGCAACGAGATGCACTACCTCGCCGGCCGGAAGTGGGACCAGCTCACCTTCGACGTCCAGCCGCAGGTCGCCGCGGCGCTCGGCTACCGCGACGGCGACGGCGGCAGCGCCGTCGAGGAGTTCATGCGGCACTACTACCTCGCCGCGAAGACGGTCCTCGTGGCCTGCGACGCGATCGTGGACCGCTGCCTCGAGCCGCAGAGCCAGATGGGCTGGCGCATGGTGCCGCCGCCGGCGGCGACCATCGGCGCGGAGCGGCCGGTGCCGCTCCTCCGCGGGCAGCCGCAGCGCGGGGCGGACCGCCTGCTGCCCGGCCGCGAGCTGAAGGTCTTCCGGGGCCGGCTGTCGGTCGTGGACAAGGACGTGCTCCGCCGCTCGCCGGCGGCGCTCGTGCGGCTCTTCGCCGCCGCCGACCGGGAGGGGTTCGACCTCTACCCGTACGCGCGAGACCTCGCCGCGCAGGCGGCGGAGGAGCTCACCGAGGAGGCGGCGGCCGACCCGGAGCTGAACCAGGAGCTGCTCTCCTGCTTCACGCGCCCCGGGACGCACGGGCGGTTCCTCACGCTCATGCACGAGATCGGGGTGCTGCAGAAGGTCATGCCGGAGTTCGCGCGCATCACCGCGCGGCGGCAGATCGACGTCTACCACGTGTACACGGTGGACGTTCACACGCTGTTCGCGGTGCGGCGCCTCCTCGCGCTGCGCTGCGGCGACGTGCAGGAGGAGGGGCTCACCGAGCTCATGCAGGGCATGCAGCGGCCGCTCGCGCTGTACCTCGGCACGCTGTTCCACGACATCGGGAAGGGCTCGGGGAAGGACCACTCCACCCGCGGCGCGCAGATCGCCGCCGAGGCGTGCGTCCGGATCGGCGTCGATCCCGACGACGCGTCCGACATCGAGTGGCTCGTCCTGAAGCACCTGCGGATGGCCGCCATCGCGCAGCGGCGCGACCTGTCGGACCCGGACCTCATCCACGCGTTCGCCGAGGAGGTCGGCACGCTCGATCGGCTCGAGAAGCTCTACCTCCTCACCTACGCCGACATCGCCACCGTCGGCCCGCGGACCTGGACCGACTGGAAGGCGCGGCTCCTGCGCGAGCTCTTCCACAAGACCCGGGAGGTCCTGCGCAACGGCGAGCGGCGGCCGGCCCCGGGCACCGCCGAGTCGGCCGGGCGCGAGCTCGCGATCGAGGCGCTGCAGCAGCGCGCGTGGGGCGTGCGGGTCGAGGACCACGACCGGTTCGTCGCGGCGATGCCCTCGCGCTACTTCCTGACCGTCGCGCCCGGGCTCGCGCCGCGCCACCTGCGGCTGCTGTCGATCGGCCGCGGGCGCGCCCTCGCGACGTCGACGCGGCGGCGCCCGGACCTCGGCCACACCGAGGTGGCGCTCACCGCGCGCGACCGTCCCGGCCTGCTCGCGACCATCGCGGGCGTGCTCGCGGCGCACCGGATCGACATCCAGCACGCGGAGGTCTTCTCGTCTCCGTCCGACGCGGCGCTCGGCTGGCTCGCCGGCCGGGCGCTCGACGTGTTCGAGCTGCGCGGGCCGGAGGAAGGCCCGGTCGAGCCGGCGCGGTGGCGCGGCGCCCGCGCCGACCTGGCGCGCGTCCTGTCGGGCGAGGAGTCGCTCGACGCCCTGATGGCGCGGCGCCTGCGCGCCTCCTCCTTGCCGCAGAAGCCGCTCCCGCGGGTTCCGACGAAGGTCGTCATCGACAACGACAGCGCGCGCGCACACAGCGTCGTCGACGTGTTCACCGCCGACCGCGTCGGCTTGCTGCACACGCTGTCTCGTACGTTCTTCGACCTCGGCCTCACCGTGGACCTCGCGCGGATCACGACCGAGGGGCACCGCGCCGCCGATGCGTTCTACGTCCGGACGTCCGAGGGCGGCCGCATCGAGGGGGAGCTCGCCGAGCGGGTCGTCGGCGCGCTCACGCAGGCGCTCTCCCGCCCGCTGTAGAACCCCCGCCAGGGGGGCGTCCACGGCCCTGCCGCGACTCCCGGAAAACACCCGGGATGGCGCGCTCTTGTCCAGGCAGCCGGCCGTGGACACCATTTGCCCCGGGCGGTCGGGGCAGGGGAAGGGAAGCAAGCCTGGGCATGAAGCGCTTCATCCGGATCGGTGTCGTGACCGCCTGGCCCGAGGACGACTGGCACAGCGAGCGCCTGCTCGCCTCGTGCGCGCTCCGGGCGGACACGCACGCCATCGACCCGGTGGCGCTCGGGACGCGCATCGACCGGGACGAGGTCGTGGTCCTCGCAGGGGGCGCGCCGGTCGCGGCCTACGACGCCTTCATCCTCGCGCGCGGTCTCGGCCGGGGAGGAGATCCCGACGTGCAGTTCGAGATCTACCGGGCGCTCGAGGCGACCGGGGCGCTCGTCGTGAACCGCCTCGACCCGCTCCTCGCCGCGCAGGACAAGTTCCGGACGTCATGGCTCCTGCGGCTCGCCGGCGTCGCGACGCCGCGCGCGGCGGTCGCGCAGTCGCCCGAGGACGCCGACCAGGCCCTGTGCGTGCTCGAGGACGCGGTCGTGAAGCCGCTCACCGGCTCTCTCGGCGACGGCATCGAGCGGCTCCAGTCGGATGACGACGGGCGCGCGCGGGTCCGCGAACGGGTGGCGCGGGAAGGGGCGATCTACCTCCAGGCGTACGTGCCGCATCCGGGCTGCGACCTGCGCGTGTTCGTCGTCGGGGGGCGGGCCCGCGCCGCGATCGCCCGTCACGCGCCTCCGGGCGAGTGGCGCACGAACGTCGTCCGGGGGGGGCGGGCGGAGCCGATCGCGCTCCGGCCCTCGGTGGCGGGGATCGCCGAGGCGGCGGCGGGGGCGCTCAGGCTCGACTACGCGGGGGTGGACCTCGTCCCGACGGCTGAAGGGGCGACGGTCCTCGAGGTGAACGGAAACCCGAGCTGGCAGGGGATCCTCGAGGCGACCGGCCTCGACATGGCGGAGGTCATCGCCGAGCACGTGCTCGGCCGGGCCCTGCGCCGGCGCAGGAGCAGCGACCACATTGTGCTCGAGAGGAGCACGGGGGCGATCCATGGCTGACGAGAAGAAGAGCGGAAGCAAGGGGGCGATGACGGTCTCGGAGGCCGGTCGAAAGGGAGGCGTCCGGGTTCGCGAGACGCGGGGCCGGAAGTTCTACGAGGAGATCGGCAAGAAGGGCGGCGAGACCGTCAAGGCCGAGCGGGGCCGGAAGTTCTACGAGGAGATCGGCAAGAAGGGCGGCGACACCGTCAAGGCCGAGCGGGGGCCGCGCTTCTACGAGGAGATCGGCAAGAAGGGCGGCGAGACGATCAAGGCCGAGCGCGGGACGCCCTTCTACGAGGAGATCGGCCGCAAGGGCGGCCACAAGGTCCGCGAGCTCATCGAGAAGGGGAAGGCGGGAGCAGGCGAGGAAGAGGCGGGCCACCACGACGGCGGCGAACAGATAGCGCAGCGCGCGCGGGGGCGCGCACTTGGGGGGACCAATGGCGGACGGCGAGGAGAAGGGGCGCGCAGGACGCGGGGAGCCGGAGGAGGGGCGCCGCGGAATGACCGTGTCGGAGGCGGGCCGGAAGGGGGGCATCACGGTCCGAGATGAGCGCGGCCACGCCTTCTACGAGGAGATCGGCCGCAAGGGCGGGCAGAAGGTCCGCGAGCTGATCGAGCGCGGCAAGAGCCGCGGATAGCACTCGCCCAGAGTCGCTTGGAGAGCGCCCGCCCGGGAGACCGGGTGGGCGTTTTCGTTCGTGATCCCTGGTGAGTTCATGGTCGATATCGGGGTGCGTCCCGCCGAGGGCGTGTGCGCGTTGACCGGGCAAGCGCCTGGTGATACCGTTCGAACCGGAAGAACGGGAAATTCGAGAAAGACCGGAAATGCAGGAAAAAACGACTCGCTATCTGACGAGCGTCGAGGTGGCCACGGCGTGCGGGGTCTCCACGCGAACCGTCAGCACGTGGATCCGCGACGGCTCGATCCCCGCGCACCGGACGGTCGGCGGCCACGGGCGGGTCTCCATCGACGATCTCCGGAAGTTCCTCGTCGAGCGCGGCATGCGGATTCCGCGCGACCTCGAGTCGCGCTCGTTCACGACGCCCGCTCCGGTGCTGGCGGCGGAGCCGGCCCGGCGTGAGCCCGAGAGCGCGCCGCGGCGGCGCCGGGTGCTCGTCATCGACGACGACGAGATGCTGCTCCAGGTCGTGAGCGAGTTCCTCGGGTCGGCGGGGTACGACGTCGAGACCGCGCGGCACGGCTTCCTCGCGGGCTACCTCGCCGGCCACCACCGGCCGGACGCGATCCTGCTCGACATCATGATGCCGGGGCTCGATGGGTACGAGGTGCTCGCGCTGATGCGCCGGCGGGCCGAGGCGCGCGGCATCCCCGTCATCGCCTGCACCTCGCTCAAGGGGCCCGAGGCCGAGGCCCGCATCCGCGGCGCCGGGTTCGACGCCTACGTCCGCAAGCCCATCGACTTCAAGGTGCTCCTCCAGCTCCTGGAGGGGCTCGCGCGATGAGCTCCCGCGGACCTGCGAGAGCGGCGGTCTCCGCGGAGGAGGCGCGACTCGTCGCCGCGCTCGGTGCGGCGCTCGAGCGCGGCGCCGCCCGCGCGGAGCCGGTGGCGGTGGTCGTCGCGCTCCTGCGCGGGGACGAGCGCGATCGCGCCGCGACGCTCGCGGCGGCGCGCACCGAGGTCCCGCCTGACGGGCTCGCCTCGAACGTCGGCGAGGATCGCGTCGCCCTGCTCCTGCCCGGCCTCGGAATCGCGGAGGCCCGCGCCCGAGGCGCGCGGATCGCCGCGCGGTGTCCGCTCGCCCGGCTCGGTGCGGCCGCGGTCGAGCCGGGCGCGCCTCCGGTAGGGCCTGCCGCGCTCCTCGCGGAGGCCGAGGCGCAGGCGGTCTCGGGCGGCCTTCGGCCCCGCATCCTCGTGGTCGAGGACGACCCCCAGCTCGGCGAGATCCTCGGAGTGTTCCTCAGATTCGGCGGGCGGTTCGACGTGGACCTGGCGCGCTCGGGGGCCCAGGCCGTCGCGGCGGCTCGCGCCCGCGCGCCCGATCTCGCCCTCCTGGACCTCGAGCTCCCGGACATGGACGGAGCGGCGCTGCTTCAGACCCTGCGCGAGGCGATCCCGCACCTCCCGGCGCTCGCGTGCAGCGGGAAGCGTCCCGAGTGCGAGGCCGGGGCGGGGTTCACCGCCTTCCACCGCAAGCCGCTCGACCTCCCCGCGCTGGTGCTGGAGGTGGAGGGGATGCTCCGCAGGTCCGAAGGACCGTGATCGGGCGTGCCCCCCGTGGCCGGAACCTTGGGGCCGCCCGGGAAAGCTGCTAGAACCGCGCACCATGGCGGCCGCGCCCATCGTCGAAGTAGACCCTGCCCACCCGCAGCCCCGCGTCGTCGAGCGCGCGGCCTCCGTCCTGTCCTCCGGCGGGCTCCTCGCCTTCCCGACGGACACGTACTACGGGATCGGCTGTGACCTGTTCGACAAGCGGGCGATCGAGCGGATCTACCAGCTGAAGCAGCTGCCGCCGACGCACGAGCTGTCCTTCATCTGCCAGGACCTCGCCGAGATCTCGCGCTACGCGATCGTGGACAACGCCGCGTACCGCGTCCTGCGCCGCAAGGTCCCCGGGCCGTTCACCTTCATCCTGCCGGCGACGCGGCTCGTCCCCGATCTCGTCCTGCGTCGCCAGAAGACGGTGGGGATCCGGATTCCGGACAGCCCGATCGCCCTCGAGCTCGTGCGACGGCTCGGCCACCCGCTCATCTCGACGTCCGCGGCGACCCCCGACGGCGAGGCGCTCATCGACGCGAAGGACATCAAGGAGAAGCTCGGCCACGGGCTCGACCTCGTCCTCGACGGCGGGTACCAGCCGAACGAGCCGTCCTCGATCATCGACCTCTCGGGGCCGGAGCCGGTCGTGCTCCGCGCCGGGAAGGGCGACGTCTCCGACCTCGTGGCGTGATGGTGCGAGCGCAGGGGCAGCCGGCTGAGGCTGCCCCGGTCCCCCCGCTTAAACTGGACGCGGGGCGCGCTGGCGATATCGTCCGCGCATGGGACTCGACGCCGCCCTCGACCTCTTCCTCTCGCACGTCCGGATCGAGAAGGGGCTCGCTGCGAACAGCGTCGAGGCGTACGGCCGCGATCTGCGCCGCTACGTCGAGCACCTCGGCGCGACGGGAGTGCACGACTGGTCGGCGGTGACGCGGACGGAGGTGCAGTCGCACCTCGCCGAGCTCGTCCGGCGCGGGCTCTCCTCGCGCTCGCAGGCGCGGGCCCTCTCGGCCATCCGGCAGCTGCACGCGCTCCTCCTCGCCGAGAAGCTCGCGCCGCTCGACGCGACCGACGAGATCGATTCGCCGCGCCCCGGCCGCCGGCTGCCCTCGCTGCTCTCCCGCCCGGAGGTGGACGCGCTCCTCGCGGCGCCCGATCCCCGCCTCGCGGCGGGCCGGCGCGACCGCGCGATGCTCGAGCTCCTCTACGCGACGGGCCTGCGCGTGTCGGAGCTCGTCTCCCTCGAGCTCAACGACGTGAACCTCGAGACCCGCGTGCTCGTCGCGCGGGGAAAGGGGTCGAAGGAGCGGCTCGTCCCGATCGGCGCCCCGGCGGCCGAGGCGGTGCGCGCGTACCTCGCCTCCGCGCGCGAGCCGCTCCTCCGCGGGCGGCGCTCGAAGGACCTCTTCGTCACGCCCCGGGGCGGCCGGATGACCCGCCAGGGGTTCGCGAAGATCGTGGTACGCCACGCGCGCGCCGCGGGGATCCGCCGCGCGATCTCGCCGCACAAGCTCCGCCACAGCTTCGCGACCCACCTGCTCGAGGGCGGGGCGGACCTGCGCGCGGTCCAGGCGATGCTCGGGCATGCGGACGTCTCGACGACGCAGATCTACACGCACGTCGACCGGACCCACGTCCGCAAGCTCTACGATCGCTGCCATCCGCGGGCGTGAAGGGCGCGGCCCGCCGTCCGCGTTGACCCGCCCGCCCCGCGCTGCTAAACACCCGATTTCCTTTCTCGAGGTCAAGTTGGACCAGGCCGCGCTCCTCGAGCGGGTGATGCTGCTCATCCCGCTCATCCTCTCCCTCACCGTGCACGAGTTCTGCCATGCCTGGACGGCGTGGCGGCTCGGCGACGACACGGCTGCTCGCATGGGGCGGATGACGCTCAACCCCATCCCGCACATCGATCCCATCGGCACGCTGCTCCTCCCGCTCGCCGGGGTCCCCTTCGGCTGGGCGAAGCCGGTGCCGGTGGACATCCGCCGGATCCGGCGCGACATCTCGATGACGAAGGGGAACATCCTCATCTCCGCGGCGGGACCGATCTCGAACATCAGCCTCGCCGTCCTCTCGTCGGTCGTCTACGCGCTCCTCATCCGGTTCGCGCCGGGTGCGGTCGGGCGCGGCTCGGGCGCGGGCCGAGCTCCTCGAGACGTTCATCTTCGTGAACGTCGGCCTCGCGATCTTCAACCTCCTGCCGATCCCGCCGCTCGACGGCAGCCACGTCGCCGAGGCGCTCGTGCCGTACCGCTTCCGCGGCGCGTGGGAGACGTTCGCGCGGCTCTCGCCGTTCGTGCTCCTCGCCTTCTTCTTCTTCGGCCGGGGGCTCCTCACCGGGCCGAGCCGCTGGGTGCTCGGCCTGCTCTCCGGGCTCATCCAGACCATCGCCGGCGCCTAGCGCGCGAAGGGACAGTCCATGACGGAGAAGCGCCCAATCGTCGTCAGCGGCATGCGGCCGACCGGCCGGCTCCATCTCGGCCACCTCCACGGTGCGCTCGCGAACTGGGTGCGGCTCCAGGCCGAGAACGAGTGCTACTTCTTCAGCGCCGACTGGCACGCGCTCACGACGAGCTACGACCGGACCGAGGTCGTGAAGCAGTCGGAGCGCGAGATGTTCGTGGACTTCATCGCCGCCGGGATCGACCCGGAGAAGGCGACCCTGTTCGTCCAGAGCCAGGTGAAGCAGCACGCCGAGCTGTTCCTGCTCCTCGGGATGATCACCCCGCTCGGCTGGCTCGAGCGCTCTCCGTCCTACAAGGAGATGCGGGAGAACATCACCGATCGCGACCTCGCGCTGTACGGCTTCCTCGGCTACCCGGTCCTCATGACCGCCGACATCATCCTCTACAAGGCGACGCGGGTGCCGGTCGGCGCGGACCAGGTCTCGCACCTCGAGCTGTGCCGCGAGATCGTCCGCCGCTTCAACTTCCACTACGGCGAGATCTTCCCCGAGCCGCAGCCGCTCCTCACCGAGGCGCGCGAAGGTCCTCGGGACCGACGGCCGGAAGATGTCGAAGAGCTACGGCAACGCCATCGAGCTCGGCGAGAGCGCCGAGTCCACCACGAAGAAGATCATGGGGATGGTGACCGACCCCGCCCGCAAGCGCCGGCAGGACCCGGGGAACCCGGATGTGTGCGGCATCTACTACCTGCACAAGGTCTACTCGACCCCGGACACCGTCGCGTGGGTCGACCAGAACTGCCGGACCGCCGGGATCGGCTGCGTCGACTGCAAGAAGAAGCTGCTCGAGAAGCTCGGCCCCGACCAGGAGCGGATGCGCGAGAAGCGCGAGGCGCTCCTCGCCCGGCCGAAGGACCTCGACGACATCGTCGAGCTCGGCACGCGCAAGGCGCGCGACGTCGCGGAGCGGACCATGGTCCAGGTCCGCGGGGCCATGCGGATCGGCTAGCCTGCCGGGGATGGCCAGGGACTCCGACACGGGCGGCGAGCTCGCCGGGACCGAGCCGACGGCGCGGGCCGCCGCGGCGGCGTTCCGCGTCGCGCTGCCGCCGCTGCGCGCCGGGGAGCCGCCGTTCGAGGGCCCGCTCGACCTGATCCTGCACCTCGTCAAGGAGCACGAGGTCGAGCTCTTCGACATCCCCATCGCGAAGATCACCGAGGCCTACCTCGCGACGCTCGAGGCGCTGCGCGAGCTCGACATCGACGTCGCGGGCGAGTTCCTGCACATGGCGGCGCAGCTCGTCCTCATGAAGTCGAAGCTGCTGCTGCCGCGCACCGAGGTCGCCGAGGACGCGCCCTCCGCCGACGACGCGGGCGTCGATCCGCGCGCCGAGCTCGTGCGCCGCCTGCTCGAGTACCAGAAGTACAAGGCGGCCGGCGAGGAGCTCGGCTCGCGCGACATCCTCGAGCGCAGCGTCTTCGTGCGGAAGGCGCGCGCGACGCGGCCCGCGACGCCGGACGGGCCGGACGGGCTCGCCGACGTCTCGGTCTTCAAGCTCATCGAGGCGCTCGACCGCGCGCTCGCGCAGGCCGGCCCGAAGCACTCGCACGAGGTCTTCACCGACCGGCTCACCATCAGCGACGCCATCGCGCGCGTCGCCGACGTGCTGCGCCTCCAGCGGCGCGCCCGCTTCGACGAGCTGCTCGCCGGACCGGGCGGGCGCAACGACCGCGCCGCCGTGATCTCCACCTTCCTCGCCATCCTGGAGATGGCGAAGCTGAAGCTCATCCGGATCTTCCAGGCGGCCCACGAAGAAGCGGGCCCCGGGGCGGAGATCCTCGTCGAGGCGCGCGACACCCTCGGCGACGACGTCCCGAGCGGACAGGAGGACTACCGATGACCGCGAGTTCCGACGCGCCGCTCACCCCGGGGGACGCGCCCGCCGAGGCCGGCCCGGAGGCGACCGCACCCGACCGGGCGCCCGCCCCGACGCCACCCGGCGGCGTGAGCGCGAAGGAGCTCGAGGCGCTCCAGGCCGCGGAGGATGCGAAGGGCGACCCGGCCCTCGACGAGGTGCCCTCGGCCGAGATCGACGTCCCCGACGACAAGGAGGAGCCGTTCGAGAAGCTCGCCGCCGCGGCCCGCCGGCTGTCCGAGGCCCGGGTGCGGACGGTCGTCGAGACGCTCCTGTTCCTCGCCGAGCGGCCGCTCGCGCTCGAGGAGATCCGCCAGTCGACCGGGATCGAGGTCCCGCGGCTGGAGAAGGCGCTCGATCAGATCTCGGGTCACCACCGCGACGGGATCTCCGGGATCGTGGTGCACGAGGTCGCGGGGGGGTGGCAGCTCCGCACCTCTCCCGACAACTCCGACTTCGCGCGCCGGTTCCTGCGGGTGAAGCCGCAGCGGCTCACGCGCGCGGCGCTCGAGACCCTCGCCATCATCGCCTACCGGCAGCCCGTCACCCGCCCGGAGATCGAGGAGATCCGCGGAGTGGACTGCGGCGCGGTGGTGAAGGCGCTGCTCGAGCGGCGGCTCGTGAAGATCCTCGGCAAGAAGGAGGAGCCCGGCCGGCCCATCCTGTACGGGACGACCCGCGAGTTCCTCGAGTTCTTCTCGCTCAAGGACCTCGCGTCGCTGCCCACGCTGCGGGAGTTCCACGAGCTCTCGGAGGAGCACCGCGACATCGTCGAGAAGCAGCCCGAGCAGGCGGCCCCCGCCGAGGCGATCTCCGGGCTCGTGGACGAGCTCAAGGACGAGCGGCTGCGGACCGAGCTCGAGGCGAAGCGCGTCGAGAGCGAGGCCGCGCTCGAGGAGCTCGAGCGGGCGATGGATCAGGCCGACGTGCGCGACCGGGCCGCCCAGGCCGCGCTCGACGAGAAGCCCGCCGAGGACCCCGCCGCGACGGACGGAACCGAGCCCGGAGGCACGCGATGAGCGAGGGCTCGGTCCGGCTTCAGAAGTACCTCGCCTCCGCGGGCGTCTCCTCTCGCCGCAAGGCGGAGGAGCTCATCACGGCGGGGCGCGTCAAGGTGAACTCCAGGACGGTGACGGAGCTCGGCACGAAGGTGGAGCCGGGCCGCGACCTCGTCACGGTGGACGGAAGGCTCGTCTCGCCTGCGGAGGGGCGGGCGTACTACCTGCTCTACAAGCCGCCGGGCTGCGTCACGACCGCGTCGGATCCCGAGGGGCGTCCGACCGCCCTCGACTACCTGCGCAACGTGAAGGAGCGCGTCTTCCCGGTGGGGCGGCTCGACTTCGACGCCGAGGGCGCGCTCCTCTTCACCGACGACGGGGAGCTCGCGAACCGGCTCGCGCACCCGCGCTACGGCCACCGCCGGACCTACCTCGTGAAGGTGAAGGGCGACCCCGAGCCGGAGGCGCTCCTCCGCATGACCGCGGGCGTCCGGCTCGATGACGGCCCGGCGCGCGCCCTCGAGGCGAACGTCCACGAGCGGGCGGAGAAGAACGTGTGGGTGCGGGTCGTCGTCGCCGAGGGCCGCTTCCACCTCGTGAAGCGACTCTGCGAGGCCGTCGGGCTCCAGGTCCAGCGGCTCTTCCGCCCCGAGTTCGGGGGCCTCACGGTCAGCGGGCTCCGCGCCGGAAAGTTCCGTGCGCTCGACCCCATGGAGGTCCGCAGCATGCGCCGCGCGGTGGGGCTCGACGGCGGAGAGGCGGAGCCGCAGCGATCACTGCCCCGCAGCGCGCTGCCCAAGGCGGCGCGACGCCACGGCCACGGTCCGCCGGCGGCCCCGGGATCCGGGCCGGGGGAAGCGCTGGACGAGGGCGCAGACGAGAGCCCCACGCCACGCCAAGCCCGCTCGGCTGCGCCGCAGCGCGAACCCCGAGAGCGGGACCCTGCCCGACACGCTCGCGGAGAGACGACGCCGCCCGGGCGTCCGGCCGGGGCTCCCCGCCCGGCGGGGCGCCCGCCACGCTCGGCTGCGCCGCCGCGCGGGCGGGGGAACCGGCACGGGAGCCGGAGTCGCCGCTAGAGCGAGCCCAGTTGCCCTGATCGCGCCGCAGCAGCGAACCAGGGCAACCGGTCTCGGCCTCAGGCGATCTTCTGCGCGGCCTTTGCCCGGACGCGGCACGTGTCGAGGCCGAAGAGCCGGTACACCGGGCAGAAGCCGATGAGCCCGGTGGCGAGCGGCACGAGCCCGAAGAGCCCCCACAGCGACTGTGGGCCGGTGAACACGAGCGAGACGAGGGCGATTCCGAGGATGATGCGGAGCGTACGGTCCAGCGTTCCTTCGTTCAGCATGGGGTGTTCCTCCTTGCCGGTGGAGAGTCCGGCGCCTCGCCGGAGGGTTCGCTCGAAGCGCCGATCACTCGCCCGGGCCGCCCCGGCTTGCGCGGGGGGAGGGGACCGGAGAGCATCGGGCCCGATGCGGCGTCCGCGTGCCTCCCTCGCCCTGCTCTCGGCCCTCGCGACCGCCGCGCTCGCGTGCGGGCGCGGCGACATCGAGTCGCCCGACGCGGCCCGGCGCGCCGCGGCGGTGCGCTCCCTGCGCTCGGGTGGCGACGGGGCGATGACGGTGCTCCTCGTCGCGCAGCGGGACGGGAGCCCGATCGTCCGCGCCGCGGCGGCCGAGAGCTACGCCGCGCGCGGCGGCCCCGCGGCCGCCGACGCGCTCGGGAAGCTCCTGCTCGACCCCGATCCCGCGGTCGCGGCGGTGGCGGCGCGCGGGCTCGCGGCCATGCCGGCCGAGCCTCGGGCGCGACAGCAGCTCGTGCTCGCCTACGCGGACGCGACGCCGGGCGGCCGGGCCGCCATCGCGGGGGCGCTCGATCGCATCGGCGTGTCGCTGCGCGAGGCCGTGGAGGCGGAGGCCCGCACCCTGTGGGACCGGAACATCTCGACGCTCGAGCGGGGACGCGGGGGCGCCCGCGCGGGCGCCGCGGAGGAGATCGGCGCGAGCGGCCGCGCCGACGCGGTCGAGAAGCTGCTCGCGTTCGTCGACCCTCGGCGCGCTCCGGACCGTGCGCTCGCGGAGGCGGCGGCGCGCGGCCTCGGCGAATCGGGCGACTTCAGCGCGCGTCCTTTCCTCGAGGCGCTCGTCGCCGAGGAGGACGCGGGCCTCGCCGAGGCGGCCGCGGCCGGGCTTGGACGTCTCGGCGACCCGCGCGCCGCGGACGCGCTCGCCGCCGCGGGGACGACCGAGTCAGCGCGCATCGCGGCCGCCACCACCGACGCGCTCGCCCTGCTCCCCGACGCTCCGGAGGTCGGGGTGGCGCTGTGCGACCTCGCGATCCGCGCGGCGGACCCGCAGGTCGCGTCCCGCGCAGCGCGCGGCGCCCGCCTGCGCGACGCGGACTGCCCGGACCGGCCGTTCCTCGCGAAGCTCGGGCGGCCTGGCGCCGAGGCGGCGCTCGCAGCTCTCGCGGAGCTGCGCCTCACCGGCCCCGCGGCGCTGGCGGCGACCGATCGCGTCATCGCCGCGCTGGAGCGCTCGCCCGAGCCGGGGGTCCGCGCCGCCGCGGCGCGGGTCCTCGCGGGGCTCGGCACCACCCAGGCCGTGAGCGCGGTCGATCGGCGGACCCAGGCGATCGTGGCCCGCCTCGTGGAGAAGCGAGCGCGCTGGGTACCTGGGGCCGCCGCGGCGGGCGCCGTCCCCGAGTGGATCGACCCGGTCTCCGCCGATGACGCCCGCGAGGCGGGAGCCCTCCTGGCCGCGACCGGGCGCCTCGCGCGACCAGGCGCGGAGGCGCTGCTCCTCGCCCACGCTCGCGACGGGATCGCGGGCGTGCGCGCTGGCGCGGTGGAGGGGCTCGGCGCGCTCGGCGGGGGAGCCGCGATCGAGGCGGTCGCGGCGGCGCTCGTGGATCCCGAGCCGGAGGTCCGCAGCGTCGCGGCAGAAGGGCTCGGGCGGGCCGGGGCGCGCGGGGCGCCGCCGCTCGTGCTGGCGGCGCGTGAGGCCGCGGGCGCACCCCCGGAGTGGCGGAGCGTGCTCGCGCGAGCGCTCGGCGAGACCGGCTCGGCGGAAGCGATCCCGGCGCTGGTCGCGCTGCTCGATGGCTCCTCGGCGGCGGCGGCGGCCGCCGCGCTCTCGAGGATCGGCGCGCCGGCGAGCATCGCTCCGCTCGCCGAGTACCTGGCGCGCCCGGAGGCGGCGGGGCGCTCCGAGGCGATCGAGGCGCTCGCGCAGCTCGCCGCGCGGGAGGCGGGACCGTCGATCGCGGCGCTGCTCACCGACGATCGCCCGGACGTCCGCGCCGCCGCGGCGCGCGCGCTCGGGCGTCTCCGCCACGAGCCCTCCGCGTCCCGGCTCGAGTCGCTCCGGAGCGACTACTTCGGTCGCGTCCGGCGCGCCGCGGTGGAGGCGCTCGCGAAGTTCTCGTCCGGCGTGCCGCGCGCGAGGCGCTGACGCGGCCGGAGCTCAGCGTGCCGGGTGGCCGTGTGGTATGACCGGGCGATGCGCAAGCCGTCGCCCGACGAGCTCCGCAAGCTCAAGGACAAGGCCGCCGAGGCCGCCGCGAAGGGTAAGCTCGACAAGGCGGCGGAGCTCTATCGTGAGGCGGCAGACGGCGACGCGCGCGACGTCGGGACCCGCCAGAAGCTCGCGGAGGTCCTCCGCCGCGCCGGCCGCATCCCGGAGGCGATCCAGGCCTACCACGACGTGGCGGAGCGCTTCGGGAACGACGGCCTGCTCATCAAGGCCATCGCGATCTCGAAGACGATCCTCGAGCTCGATCCGCAGCACGTCGAGACGCAGTCGTCGCTCGCAGGGCTCTACGCGAAGAAGGCGGCCGCCGAGGGCGCCCGCCCTCCGCCGCGAACCCTGATGGTGCAGGCGATGAAGGCCGCCGGCGTCGGCGCGGTCTCGCCGCGCGAAGCGACGTCTCCACCTCCCGCGCAGAGGGCCGCGCCGCCACGGGAGGACGCGGTCGTCTCGCTCCCGCTCGCGCCGCTCCCCCTGCCTCCGGAGCCCGAGCTCGAGCCGCTCGAGATCTCGATCGAGGCCGAGCCGCTGCCCGAGCCCCGAGCCCGCCCGGCCGCCGGCGCCCCGTGCGCAGGCAGGGTTCGAGTCACCCGCGCCCGCGGCGGAGCCGTCCACGGCCTTCGCGCAGATCGTCTTCGCCGCCGAGTACGCGGTGCAGTCGGGGGTCGAGGAGGACCTGCTCGTCCTCGGGGATCCGATCGATCTCGAGGTGATCGGGGACGAGCCGCTGTCTTTCGGATCGCTCGGAAACGGCGAGGCGTCGCCGGAAGCCACCCCGGAGCCGGAGGTCCTGGCGGAGCCGGACTTCCAGCCGGAGCCCGAGCCGCTCGAGATCGTCATCGAGCCCGAGCTCGACCCCGAGCCGGTCCCCGCGCCTGCCGTCCTCGCGCCGCCGCCGCGTCCTGCGCCCCGCGCGACGCCTGCGGCCACGCCCCGCCCGCCGCCGCGCCGTCGCCGCCGCGAGGCCCGTCCCGCCTGCAGCGAGGCCGGCCGCGGCCGCCGCACGTCCCGCGGCAGCGCGGCCGCCGGCTCCGCCGTCCCGCGCCCGGCCTACCGCGCGTCCCGATCTTCTCCGACCTGTCGCGCGAGGCGTTCCTCGCCCTCACCGAGGGGATGGTCCTCCACCGCTGCGCGGCGGGCGAGGCCGTCATCCGCGAGGCGGAGGAGGGGACGAGCTTCTACGTCGTCGCGAGCGGCAAGTTCTCCGTCTCGAAGCGGGACGAGGCGGGCGGGACGGTCGTGCTCGCGAAGCTCGGCGAGGGGGACTTCTTCGGCGAGATGGCGCTCCTCTCCGGCGCGGCGCGCTCGGCGACCGTGACCGCGGACGAGGCGGCCGAGGTCCTCGAGTTCCGCGCCGACGTGCTCCTCGATCTCGCCGGGCACCACCCGCACGTCGCCCAGTCGCTCCGCCGCTTCTACCGCCAGCGGCTCCTCGCGAACGCGATGGCGGTGAGCCCCATCTTCCGGCCGTTCCAGCGCACCGAGCGCAAGCTCCTCATGGAGCGGTTCCGGGCGCGCCGGTGACCGAGGGCGAGACGGTGATCCGGGAGGGCGATCCGTCCGACGGTCTCTACGTCGTGCTCGAGGGGGCGGTGGACGTCGTGAAGGGCGGAGGCAGCCAGGCTCAGGTGGTCGGGCACCTGCGCGAGGGCGACCTCTTCGGCGAGATGAGCTGCCTGCGCAAGGCGCCCGCGAGCGCGTCGATCGTCGTGAAGCGGCCCGGGACGCTGCTGCGCCTGCCGCGCAAGGACTTCGACGACCTCGTCGTCAGCTACCCGCAGATCCTCGAGTACGTCTCGTCGCTCTCCGAGGAGCGCGCGGAGAACCTCGACGCGATCCTCTCCGGCCACGCCGAGTGGACGGACGACGGGCTGGTGCTGACGTAGGAGAGGGCGCGGCTTCTCCGCTCGCCCCGAGCAGGCGGTCGCCGCTAGACGAGCCCGAGCGCGTGCTCGGCGAGCAGGATCGCGAGCCCGGCCGCGAGCGTCGTCGCGGTCACGACCGCCCCGATCGCGAGGAACCGCCAGAACCCGATCCGCGCCCGCGAGCCGGCGAGCTCGAGCACGATCACGTTCGCGACCGAACCGAGGATGGTGAGGTTGCCGGCGAGCGTCGAGGCGAGCGCGGTGGCGAGCCAGAGCAGGCGCGGGTCTTCGAGCCGCGGGATCCACTCGCCGGCGAGCAGCACGAACGGCACGTTCGAGACGAGCTGCGACCCGGCCACGCTGAACAGCGAGAAGGTCACCGCCTGGTGGGCCGCGCCGGTGCCGAAGAGCGGCGCCACCGCGTCGTGCATCCGCGCGGCGACGCCCGCCCGGGCGACTCCCGCCACGACGACGAAGAGCCCCGCGAAGAAGACGAGGAGCGGCCAGTCCACCCGGGCGAGCGCCTCGCGCGGCGCGCGGCCGGCGACCGCCATCAGGAGGGCGGCACAGAAGAGCGCGGTCCAGGACAGCGGGAAGCCCGCGAGGAACCCCGTCACGGCGAGGAGCGTCGCGATGAGCGCGCGCGCGAGGAGGAGGCGGTCCACTCCGGGGTCCGCCGCGGTGCGCCGCGTGAGCCGGCCGCGCGGGAGATCGCGGCGGAACAAGAGCTGGAGCACCGTCGCGACGATCGCGAGCGAGACGAGCGCGGGGAGGGCGAGCGCCGCCGCGAACGTGAGGTACGGGATCCCGGAGAGGGTCCCGATGATCATGTTCTGCGGGTTCCCGGTGAGCGTCGCGACGCTGCCCGCGTTCGCGCCGAACGCGAGCGCGAGGAGGTAGGGGAGCGGCGGGACCTCCGCGTCGTCCACGAGACGGATGACGAGCGGGGTCATCATCAGGCAGACGGTGTCGTTCACGAGGAACGCCGAGAGCACGCCCGCCGTGAAGACGATCGCCCACAGGAGCGCGCGCGGACCGGCGACCGCCCGGAGGATGCGGCCGCTCGACCAGCGGAAGAACCCGGCCTCGCCGAGGTAGGCCGACAGGACCATCGTCCCGAGCAGCAGCCCGAGCGTGTCGCCGTTGACGGCGCGTCCGGCCTCCGCCGGGGAGAGCACGCCCGCGGCGACCATGAACACGGCCCCGAGGAGCGCCGCCGACGGCCGATCGACCGACAGGCCAGGCACCCGGCCCGCCGCGACCGCGAGGTAGGTGAGGCCGAAGATGACGAGGGCCGAGAGCACGGCTCCTTCTAGCACGCCCCCGGAGGGCTGCCGGCCGCACGCTTTGTCGCCGACAACCGCGCCGCAACCCACTAGATTGCCGGCGTGGCCGTGGACCTGCCGATCGTGCTGGACGGAAGCCAGGGCGAGGGCGGCGGGCAGATCCTGCGCACCGCCCTCAGCCTGTCGGCGATCACCGGCAAGCCGTTCACCATCACGCGCATCCGGGCGAACCGGCTGAAGCCCGGGCTGCGGCCGCAGCACCGCGAGGCGGCCCGCGCGATCGCGCGGATCGTCGACGCCGAGCTGGTCGGAGACGAGGTCGGCTCGACCCGCCTCGAGTTCCGCCCGCGGCCGCGCCGCGGTCGCCGGCGAGTGGACGCTCGACGTCGGCACCGCCGGCTCGACGCCGCTCCTCCTCCAGACGGTCTGCTGGCCGCTCGCCCTCGCCGGCGGCCCCTCGTTCGTGACGCTCAGGGGCGGCACGCACCAGGACCACGCGCCGAGCTTCCACTACCTCGCGCTCGTCTGGGCGCCCGCGGTGGCGCGGCTCGGGTTCAAGTTCGAGCTCGAGCTGCAGGGCGCCGGGTTCTATCCCGAGGGCGGCGGCGCGTTCACCGCGCGCATCGATCCGGCCCACCCCATGCCGCCGCTCGACCTCCGCCACCGCGGCACGCTCCAGGACGTCGAGGTGGTCTCGATGGTCGGCGGGCTCGGGTACGAGATCGCGGACCGGCAGGCGGCGCGCGCGCTGCGCGGCCTGCGCGAGGCCGGCATCTCGGCGGTCGCGGAGCGGGTGCCGGTGCCGGCGCCGCTCTCGAAGGGCGGGCACGTGCTCATCGTCTCGACCTTCGAGCGGGCCCGCACCGGGCACGGCGCAGTCTCGGCGCGGGAGCGCTCCCCCGAGCAGATCGCGGACGCGGCGGTCACGGGGTTCCGCGAGCACCTCGCGCGCGGCGCCGCGGTGGACCGGCAGCTCGGGGACCAGCTGCTCCTGCCGGCGGCGCTCGCGGCCGCGAAGCTCGTGACGCCGCCGCCGGGGGTGGTGCCGGCGACGCGCTACACCGTCGCCGCGGTGACGAAGCACCTCACCACGAACGCCGCCGTGATCCGCCGCTTCCTCGACGTCGAGATCTCGATCCTCGGCCGCGAGGAGGACGAGGGCGAGGTCCGCGTGCAGCCGCCCGGCGGCGCGGCCGAGGTCGTTCCGCTGTCGCGCTGAGTGCCCTGCCTGGCGGCAGCGCGCCCCATCACGTCAGAGCCAGCGCTTGCGCCTGAACACGAAGAACATCGCGGTGGGCATCGCGACGAGCGCCGCGATCACGATCGGCACCGCGATCTTCGGCGGGAGGATCTCGAGGTTCATCCCGAAGAAGCCGGCGATGAAGTTGAGCGGCAGGAAGATCGTCGCGATGAGGGTGAGCCGCGCGGTGACCGCCGACATCCGGTTGTTCGAGTGCGAGAGGTACGCGTCCATCGCCGACGCGAGCAGGTCGCGCCCGGTGTCGATCTCCTCGGTGAGCCGGACCGAGTGGTCCACGACGTCCCGGAAGTAGATGGCGGTCTGGTCCTTCACGAGCGCCTGGCCCGGCCGGGCGAGCGCGGCGAAGACCTCGCGCTGGGGGGAGAGCCGCCGCCGGAGCATCGCGTGAGACCGGCGCAGGCCGACGATCCGGTCGAGCAGCTCGTGCCCGTCGATGTTGTCGTGGGAGGCGGTCTCGTCCGCGATCTCCTCGATGTCGCTCGTCAGCGCGTCCACGAGGGAGAAGTGCACGTCGGTGAGCGCGTCGTGGAGGAGGTAGAGGACGAAGTCGGGACCGCGCGCGAGCACCTCGGGCTCGGCGCGGCAGCGCTCGAACACGCGGTCCACCTCGGCGATGGGCGCCGAGTGGAACGTGACGAGCGCGTCGGCGGTGAGGAACGCGTCGATCTCGAGCGCGAGCACGGCGGTGTCGTCGGGCGTCGGAGCGAGCCGGTGCACCACCGAGAACAGCGCGCCCGGGTACTGCTCGAACTTCGGCCGCTGCTCCTCGTGGGCGGCATCCTCGAGCGCGAGCGGGTGAAAGCCGAACCGCTCGCCGACGAACGCGATGTTCTCGGGGGTGGGGGCGAGGTCGATCCAGAGCGGCCCGCCGGGGCCGGTCAGCTCCGGCCCGCCGCAGACCACCCTGCCGCCCTCGATCCGCAGCGCCCGCATCCCGTCTCCCGCGCCAGTATCCGCCGAGACTACCGCGCCGCGCCGGGATCGGGTAAGCGATCCCGATGGCCGGCCGCTTCTTCCCGCTCCTCCTCGCCGCCGCGCTCTCCGCCGCGTGCGCCGGAGCGGGCGGGCGGCACGCGTTCGCACCGCCGCCCGCCGGGACCGGCGACGCCGCGGCGCGCGAGGTGCTCGAGCGGTTCACCCGGGCGCTCGACGCCGGGCGCTACGACGAGGCCCACGCGCTCCTCTCGGCGCGCTGGCGGCTCGCGTACACCCCCGGGCGGCTCGCCCTCGACTTCCGCGGCGGCGGGCCCGCCGTGCGCGAGGCGGCGGCGCTCGTCGCGCAGCGGCTCGAAGGCGGCGCGCCCTTTGCGCGCGGCGCCGAAGGGACGCGGCTCCCGGTCGGCGGCGGGCGCGCCGCGCTCCTCGTCGTCGAGGAGGGCGGCTTTCGCGTGGACGCCCTCGAGTAGGAGGGGCACGCTCCCTGTGTCTCGTTGAGAAGCCCCGAACGGCCCGCTATAAAGGCGGCCGCATGCCCCTCGACAACGCCGCTGCGCTCGACGCTCTCCGCAAGGTCATCGACCCGGAGCTCCGCCGGGATCTCGTCTCCCTCGGGATGGTCAAGGATCTCGCCGTCGAGGGTGAGTCCGTCCGCCTGAAGGTCGAGCTGACGACCCCCGCCTGCCCGCTGAAGGACGTCATCGGAAAGGACGTCCGGACCGCGCTCGAGGGCGCCGGCTTCAAGCGCGTCGAGCTCTCGTGGGGCGCGCAGGTTCGGGCCGCCCCGGGCGTCGCGCAGTCTCAGCTCACGCCCGGCGTGAAGAACATCATCCTCGTCGGCGCGGGGAAGGGCGGGGTCGGCAAGAGCACGGTGGCGGTGAACCTCGCCGTCTCGCTCGCGCACCTCGGGGCGAAGGTCGGGATCCTCGACGCCGACATCTACGGACCGTCGCTCCCGGTGCTCACCGGGCTCTCCCAGCGGCCGACCTCGAAGGACGGCCAGCGGCTCGATCCGCTCGAGGCGCACGGCGTGAAGGTCATGTCGATCGGGTTCCTCATCGACCCCGACCAGGCGCTCATCTGGCGCGGCCCGATGGTCACGGGGGCGCTCATGCAGCTCCTGCGCGACGTGAACTGGGGGGACCTCGACTACCTCGTCCTCGACCTGCCGCCCGGCACCGGAGACATCCCGCTCACGCTCGCGCAGAACATCCGCGCGGCCGGCGTCGTCCTCGTCTCGACGCCGCAGGACGTGGCGCTCGCCGACGTCATCCGGGCGAAGCTCATGTTCGACAAGGTCTCGATCCCGGTGCTCGGGATCGTCGAGAACATGTCCTCCTTCATCTGCCCGCACTGCCGCGCCGAGACGCAGATCTTCGCGCACGGCGGCGCGCGCACCGCCGCCGAGAAGATGGGGATCCGCTTCCTGGGCGAGATCCCGATCGACCTCGCCATCCGCGAGGGCGGCGACAACGGCGTCCCGGTGGTCTCCGGCGCGCCCGAGAGCCCCCAGGCGCAGGCGTTCCTCGCGGTGGCCCGGAACGTCGCGGGTGCGGTCTCGACCCAGGTGCTCAAGGCCCCGCGGCTCCCCGTGATCGGCGCGCAGCCGCGCGCCTAGCGCAGCAAGGAGGCCCCCGTGGAAGGGCGACCCCCCGACGACGAAGATCCGCTCGGTTCTCCTCCCGCCGACGTCGATGACGTCGGCGTGCGCGGCTCGATCGCCGACGGGGTGAAGAAGGCGCTCCTTGCGGGCGTCGGCGCGCTCTTCCTCACCGAGGAAGGAGCCCGGAAGCTCGCCCGCGACTGGAAGCTGCCGAAGGACGTCTCGGGGTTCATCGGGCAGCAGGCGCAGTCGGCCAAGGTGGAGATCCTCCGGCTGTTCGCCGAAGAGATGCGCCGCTTCATGGAGTCCGAGTCGGTCAAGCGCGAGTTCTGGAAGGCGCTCGCCGAGAACACCATCGAGATCCGGGCCGAGATCCGGGTCAAGCCGGACGAGCACGGCGAGCCGAAGCCCCAGGTCTCCGCCGCGGTGAAGGCGAAGCGGGGCACGAAGAAGAAGAACGCCCGGTGAGGAAGGCCGCCCGCCTCCTCGCGCTCGTCGTGGCGCTCGGCGCCGGCTGGCTTCTCTTCGGTGAGCGCCCGCGCGACGTCGTCCTCGTCTACGACGTCTCCGCCGTCCCCGGCGCGACGGCCGTCGAGGTCGACCTCCGGAGCGGCGGCGCGCTCGTCCGCCACGCGCGCCTCTCGGTGGCGGGCCCGCAGGTCCGCCACGCCGGTGAAGCTCCGCGACGGCAGCTACGCGCTCGCGTGGAGGCTCGAGCGGCCGGGCGGCGTCCTCACGGGCCGGCGGGACCTCGAGGTCGCCGGCGAGCAGACGATCGTCCTCCCGCTCACGCCCTGACCGCGCCCGCGCGGGTCGTGCGGGGTCCGCGCGGCCGTCGCATCGTTCCGCAGTGATCGATCTGCACTTCGTCGCGCCCGGGCTGGCGGTGGGCGCGACCTACCCGATGGAGTGGGCGGCCCGCCTGGCCGCGGAGCACGGCATCGCGCGGGTCGTCGACGTGCGCGTCGAGGCGTGCGACGACGAGGCCGTCCTGAGGCTCCACGGCATCCGGCTCCTCCACCTGCCCACCGAGGACACCCGCGCCATCTCGCAGCGCAAGCTCGCCGACGGCGTGGCGTTCGTCGTGGAGGGGCTCGACGCGGGCGAGCGGGTGCTCGTGCACTGCCAGTACGGGATCGGACGGAGCGCGCTCCTCGCGCTGTGCGTGCTCGTCCACCGGGGGGTGGCGCCCCTGTCGGCGCTCGAGGCCGCGAAGCGGGCCCGCCCGGTCATCTCGCCGAGCCCCGAGCAGCTCCAGGCGTTCGCGACGTTCTCGGAGCGCGTGAAGATCGCGCAGCGCGCTCCCTGGGCGGTTCCGACCGTGCAGGCGCTCGGGAACATCGCCTGGCGCCACCTGCGCCAGGAGGACCGCGATCCCGCCTCCGGCGCGGTCCGGGACGCCTCGACCCGGCGCTCCTGAGCGGGTCGTGCGCACCGTGTCCGGGTGCGGTTCTTCGCCGACCGTGACCGGACGGTCTCCCCGCGCTGCCTCCGGTTCTACGAGGTGGCCTACGCCGCGTTCGAGCTGGGCCGCTGGACCCTCGCCGCCGCCGACCCGGGGCTCGAGCCCGCCGAGCGGGCGCGGCGCACGGGG
Organism: uncultured delta proteobacterium; assembly: GCA_963736795.1. Lineage (GTDB taxonomy): Bacteria > Myxococcota > Myxococcia > Myxococcales > Anaeromyxobacteraceae > Anaeromyxobacter. The sequence continues at coordinate 346,146 of CAVTRF010000020.1, forward strand.
CAGGCGCAGCGGCTCGCCGACGCGCTCCGGCGCAGAGCCGCGAGGGAGGTCCTCGGTCCGGAGCTGCGCCTGAACGAGGGCGACCGCCCCGGATGAGGCCTCGCGCGGGAGGCGGTTTCGTCCGACGCTTCGCCCCTCGAGCTCCGCCGTTCGCGGCCAGCCTGGCCGGGTGGAGTGGCAAAAAACGCCGGTGGCTTCGGACGGATCGGGCATCGCCGCGGCACGCTCCGCCGCATACCATCGCGCGGTCATTCGAACGAGGGAGGCGCGCATGGCGGTCGAGAGGATGGCGGTCATCGGAGCGGGTCAGATGGGCTCCGGGATCGCCCAGGTTGCCGCACAGGCTGGCATCGAGGTGGTCCTCGCGGACGCCTCGCCGGAGCTCGCGAAGAAGGCGGTCGACAAGCTCGGGGCGACGCTCGCGAAGCTCGTCGAGAAGGGGAAGCTCTCCGCCGGCGACCGCGACCAGGTGCTCGGCCGCATCAAGCCGGCGCGCGGCGTCGAGGACTGCGGCGGGGCCGACCTCGCCATCGAGGCGATCCTCGAGAACGAGGGCGCGAAGAAGGAGATCTTCCGCAAGCTCGACGCGCTGCTCGCGCCGCACGCGATCCTCGCCTCGAACACCTCCTCCATCTCGATCACCGCGCTCGCCGCGGCGACGAAGCGCCCCGAGAGGTTCATCGGGATGCACTTCATGAACCCGCCGCCGGTGATGCAGCTCGTCGAGATCATCCGCGGCCTGCAGACGTCCGACGAGACGTACGCGACCGTGATGGCGCTCGCGAAGAGGTTCGGCAAGACGACGGTGACCTCGAAGGACTCGCCCGGGTTCATCGTGAACCGCGTGCTCATCCCGCTCATCAACGAGGCGTGCTTCGCGCTGCAGGAGGGGCTCGCGTCGGCGGAGGACATCGACACCGGCGTGAAGCTCGGCCTGAACCACCCGATGGGCCCGCTCACGCTCGCCGACTTCATCGGGCTCGACACCTGCCTCTACATCGCCGAGGTGCTCCACCGCGAGCTCGGCGACGACAAGTACCGGCCGGCGCCGCTGCTCCGGAACTACGTCGCGGCGGGCTGGTTCGGCCGCAAGAGCGGACGCGGCTTCTACAAGTACGGCTAGACCAGGGGGTCCCATGGCCTACGAAAACCTGACGTTCGAGCTCGAGGACGGCGTCGGCGTCCTCACCTTCAACCGGCCCAAGGTGCTGAACGCCCTCGACGCGAAGACGATCGCGGAGCTCGGCGAGGCCGTCGCCCGCGCGGAGGCGGACCGCGCCGTGAAGGCGCTCGTCCTCACCGGCGCCGGCGAGAAGGCGTTCGTGGCGGGCGCGGACATCGCCGCGATGTCGACGATGTCGCCGCTCGACGCGCGTCGCTTCGCCGAGACCGCCCACGCGATCCTGGCGCGGATGGAGGCGCTGCCCATCGTCACGATCGCGGCGGTGAACGGGTTCGCCCTCGGCGGCGGCTGCGAGGTCGCGATGGCGTGCGATCTCGTCTACGCGAGCGAGAAGGCCCGCTTCGGGCAGCCGGAGGTGAACCTCGGCCTCATCCCCGGGTTCGGCGGCACGCAGCGGCTCACCCGACGCGTCGGTCTGCCCGCGCCCTCGAGCTCATCCTCACCGGCGACCTGGTGGACGCGCCGCGGGCGAAGGAGATGGGGCTCGTCCTCGAGGTCCTCCCGGCGGCGGAGCTGCTGACCTTCGCGAAGGCGCAGGCGCGGAAGATCGCGGCGAAGGGGCCGGTCGCGGTCGCGGCGGCGAAGCGCGCGGCGCGGGAGGGCGCCGACGCGGACCTGCGCACCGCGAACGAGCTCGAGCGGCAGGCATTCTCGGCGCTCTTCGGGACCGAGGACGCCCGCGAGGGCATGCGCGCGTTCGTCGAGAAGCGGCCGGCGGCCTTCAAGGGCGCCTGACCGGCTCGGGCGGCGCGCCACCCGCGGGCGCGCCGCTCCCTTCGCTCACCCGGCCTTCGCCTGGGTCTCCTCGTCGGTCTCGATGAGGTGCCCGGTCCGGTCCCGCTTCGTGCGCAGGTACTCGACGTTGTGAGGGTTCGACGGGGAGGGGAGCTGGATGCGGCTCCGCACCTTCACGCCCGCCTCGGTGAGCCCGGCGAGCTTCAACGGGTTGTTCGTGACGAGGTCGATCGACCGGACGCCGAGGAGCCGGAGCATGTCCCCGGCGACGTCGTAGCGCCGGAGGTCGTCCGGGAAGCCGAGGGCGCGGTTCGCCTCGTAGGTGTCGTGCCCCTGGGCCTGGAGCGCGTAGGCGCGGATCTTGTTGCCGAGCCCGATGCCGCGCCCTTCCTGACGCAGGTAGAGGAGCACGCCGCGGCCGCGCTCGGCGATGAGGTCGAGCGCGCGGTCGAGCTGGGCGCGGCAGTCGCACTTGAGCGAGCCGAGCACCTCGCTCGTCAGGCACTCCGAGTGGACCCGGACCAGCACCGCCTCGCCCTGGACGTCTCCGAGCACCATGGCCACGTGCTCGGCGCCGCCCTCGGTCTCGCGGAAGACCACCGTCCGGAACACCCCGCGGTGCGTCGGCAGGGAGGCCTCTCCGTAGATCGCGATCCGATCCGTCCGGCGCTTGCGCCCTGCCACCACCACCAGGTTCTCCTGCATGTCGTCTCCTCGCTGGGGCCCCTCGGCGTCGAGCCGCCCGGTCCATAATCGTGTCGTTGGATGCGAATCAACCCCATGCCGTTACGCCGGCGCCCGGGAATACGGGGCCGGGGTCCGCGTTGACTTCGCCCCGCCGCGCCGTTAGCTCAGCCGTGGGCATGCAAGCGGATCTCTCCTCGGGTGACCTGGCTCGTGCGACGGGCAACACCGTCCGCACCATCCGGTTCTACGAGGAGGAAGGGCTGCTGAAGCCCGCCGGGGTGAGCGACGGCGGGCACCGGCGCTACACCGAGGACGAGCTCGAGCGGCTCAGGCTCATCACGGACCTGCGCGAGCTCGGGCTGTCGCTCTGCGAGATCCGCTCGATCCTCGAGCTGCGCTCGGGCTGCCACAACGCGGCCGAGTTCGCGATGCGCTTCCAGCAGGTGCTCGCCGGCCACCTCGAGGAGGCGCAGCGCCGGCTCGAGCGGCTGAAGCGCGTGAAGCGCGAGCTCTATGACGCGCTCGCGGGGCTCCAGGAGAGGCTGTCGTCCGCGGGGGTCGAGCAGTGCCCGTGCGCGATCGCCGAGGCCGCGGGCGCGCCGCGGATCGTGAAGGTGCTCGCGCGCCAGCAGGGGTGCTGCGAGCACGGCCTGAAGCGCGAGCGCGCCGCGGCGCGCTTCGGCGCAGCCCCCGTGCGTCGCCGGCCGTCCTGAGCCGGTACCGCTCCGCACGCGCTCCCGGAGTGCGGACCCGTCGGTGACGTTCAGCGACACGGCGACGTCGCGATCCGTTTCGAGCGAGCCGGTGGGCTGGACATCTCGCGCGCGGCGCGTGATGAGTGAGGTCCTCGAGCCCGCGGGAGATCCATGAACGCACTTCGAACCTCGTTGCTCGCCGCGCTCGCCGCGGGGCTGGGCTGCACCGGCGTGGACGGTACCGCCGGCGCTCCGGGCCCCGCCGGTCCGTCCATGCCCGTCATCCAGAGCCTGAGCGCGACCGGACTGCCGGCGGCGCCCGGGGCGACAGTCACGGTTCACGTCGTGGCGGCGAGCGGGGAGGGGCTCTCGCTCGCCTACGCCTGGAGCGTGAGCGCGGGCTGGGACGTCCAGGGAGGCGGCTCGACCGACACCGTGACCGTCGCCGCGCCGGCCGGCCATGGCGCGACGGGCAGCGCGACGATCACCGTCACGGACGGCAAGGGCAGGGTCGCGACCGGGATGGCCGCGCTGTCCACGGCCGGGAACGGCGCGCCCGTCATCAGCGCCATCGCCGCCGCGCCCGCGATCATGACGAGGAACGTGCCCGGCACGATCACGGTCTGGGCGGCAGACCCGGACGGCGAGCCGCTCGATTACTCGTGGCAGCTCCCCGTCGGCTTCACGATCGTCTCCGGTCAGGGGACCTCGCGGCTCGCCGTGAAGGCGCCGTCGTTCGCGAGCGGCTTCGCCGAGGTGGCCGTCAGCGATGGGACGGCGATCACGACGGCGGGGGTCTACCTGAGCACCGGCGAGGGGGCCTGGGGCGCCTCCGAGATCATCGGGACCGAAGCCCCGTTGAGCGGCGGCGCCTACCGGCCGCAGGTCGCGCTCGACCGGAGCGGGAACGCGATCGCCGTCTGGTACGACAGCGGCGGCCGGTTGGGCACCGACGATATCTGGGCGAATCGCTACCGCGCGGGTACGGGCTGGGGCGCCGCCGCGCTCATCGAGACCGACGACGGTTTCACCGGCTACCCTCAGGTCGCGGTGGACGATGCCGGCAACGCGATCGCCATCTGGGAGCAGTTCGACGGGATCCGCAGCAACATCCGGACGAACCGTTACGTCGCCGGGCACGGGCTGGGCCACCGCCGCGCTCATCGAGACCGAGGACCTGGGCAGCGCCGGCGACCCGCAGATCGCGATCGAGGGAAGCGGGAGCGCAACAGCGGTGTGGGTGCAGTCGAACGGGGTCCGGAGCAGCATCCGGGCGAACCGCTACGTCCCGGGCACGGGCTGGGGCACCGCCGCGCTCCTCGAGAGCCCGGAGGCCGACGGCGCCGCGGCCCCGCAGGTCGCCGTGGACGGGAGCGGGAACGCGATCGCCGTCTGGCGCCGGGCGGACGGGGTTCGCGACGACATCTGGGCGAACGTCTACCTCGCCGGCACGGGCTGGTCCGGCGCCGACCTCATCGAGAGCGAAGACGCCGGGCCCGCCGAGTCCCCACAGCTCGGCATCGACGGCAGCAACGCGATCGCCGTATGGGCGCAGTCCGACGGGGCCGCCACCACCATCCGGGCGAGGCTCTACTTCGCGGGCTCGGGCTGGGGTGTCGCGGGCCTCGTGTCCGAAAAGGGCGCTGACGCCCATGACCCGCAGGTCGCGGTGGACGATGGCGGGAACGCGATCGCCGTCTGGCACCAGTTGGACGGGGTCCGCAGCGACGTCTGGGCGAACCGCTACGTCGCCGGCACGGGCTGGTCCGGCGCCGCGCTCATCGAGCACGAGGACTCCGAGAGCGCGGACGCCCCGCAGGTCGCGATCGATGCGGGCGGAAACGCGATCGTCGTCTGGCGCCACGGGTCCGCCGCGTCGATCTCCGGCCGCATCTGGGCGAACCGCTACGTCGCCGGCACGGGCTGGGTCGGCGCCGCGCCCCTGGACCCCGACCTCGGCGGTGACGCCTATCGCCCGCAGGTCTCGATGGACAGGAGCGGCGACGCCATCGCTGTCTGGGACCAGGGCAGCGTGGGGCCGGGCGGCTGGAACATCTGGGCGAATCGGTTCCGGTAGTCGGCGGCAGGGCTCCGGGCCTCAGGGCCATGCGTACGGCATCCGTCCGCATGGAGACGCCGAGTTACCATAATCCATATTATCAGACGTTGATTCAGGCTCACGGGTGTTGCCTGATCCTCGTGTTCCGCGCTGTTTCCAGGCCTTCTGGCCGCGCTGCTGGCTGCGGCTCTCGTTGACGGACCTGTTGGGTTCGGGATGATGGTTCTCCCCGGGACCTATTTCGTCGTCCCTACCGAAGAGACCGTCGAGCCCGGAATCGACGCAGCGAGAAAGCCGCGGAAGGACACCTTCCAGTTTTCGCAGACGTCGATGATCAGGTCGGCGTTGAGCGCGGCCTGGATGCTCTGCCCTGCGGCCGTTCCGGCGATGGCCGTCTGCTCGTTCGCCGTCTCCTTGCTGATCGGGCCCCGGAAGTTCGAGTACGGCACGCACACCTCGACGTCGCATCGCTGCGTGTACCCGGTGAGCTGATGAACGAAGATCGCCCACGTGTCGGCGCAACGGTGGCCCCCGACGTCTCCCTCCTTCGCCTTCTCCGCCCAGGGAAAGTCCGCCTCTCCCACCGGAACGGCGGGCATCCCGGAGATGCCGAGCCGCTGGCTCGAGGTGTTCGCCGGCGTCACGACGTCGCCGCCCGGGTCGTACTCCACCCCGCCGCCGTCGTCGCCTCGTCCCGCGTCGGGAGCGGCGCGCGCGAGCACCGCCCCCGCGCCCATCGGTGCGGCCCGCGCGCCCGGCGGCGACGGCGCACCGAGCACCAGGACCTCTACCCTCGTCCGGCGGTAGCCCTCCGGGAGATATCGGACGAAGAACCCACCTGGATGACGAGACCACTGACCGGCCGGAATGGCGCTCTTCGCACCGCTCGGCGGCAGGACCGCGATCCGCTCGATCTCCTCGTAGGTGGCGCCGCCGCGTGCGAAGAGGGCGCGGAGGTCGTTGGCGGCGCGGAGCGGCCCCTGGAGCGCCGCAGGAGCAGCCGCGAGTGTCCGGTCGAGTGCGGCCTCCGGAATGACTCCGAGCGCGCCGCCCTCGAGGTCGAGCAGCTCCTGCGAAGAAAGGAGCTTGCGCGCCGCGGCCTGCTGGTCCGGCGAGTAGGTGTCAGGCTTCGTGCGCAGGAGGACGTTCCAGATCAGGATCTGCACGTCCTCCTGCCGGATCTCGGGATGCGCGCTCGAGCGCGAGAGGATGCTCCGGATGATCCCGGCCCGGCTCCCCTTGAGCGGCGCGTACAGGTAGCCGTCGCCGGAGCTCGGTGCGTGCGTTCCAGCATGCAGGCAATAGCTCCGGACCGTCGCCGCATAGACGCCCGGCTTCAGCAGGAGCGCTCCGCCCCGCGTTCGGGGTGCCGCCAAGAGAGGCCGGTACAGCCTGCGGTCGAGCGCGAAGCCGTCCACCGCCGACGGCTTCGGGTCGGCATCGCGGATGCTGGTCGTGACCGCCTCGTCGTCGCGGCCGAGCAGCGAGCGCGTCCCCGTGATCACCGCGCAGGCGGTGCCGACCAGGGCGATCGCCGTCAGGAGGAGCACGCGGCAGGCGGGAGCGGGTCGCACCGCGCGTCAACCTGGCGACACCGCAAGGTGAAGGCATCCGCCCCCGACGGAGCGCGCTGCGCCGCCAGAGCCTCGCTCCGGCGCCGGACGCAAGAGCGCCCCCAGCTTCGCAGCCGGGGGCGCCTCTTCTCACTCACGGCAGTCACCTGCCCATGTTGTTCCCCTGATGCGGGCACCCGACTGAACGGCCGATCGGGGAACGGCCTCGGGGGCCTGCAGCACACCAGGCCTACCGCGCGCCCGCTGCCGCCTTGGACAAGATGGTTGGACCGGCAGTCACGCGAACGTGGGTTACTCCGCAGAGGGGTACTCCACGGCCGGTTGACCTGCCGAGCGATCAGCGCGTAGCCTCGCTACGATGCAACCCACATCCAGCCCGATCCTTCTTCGCGCCGCCCGGCACGCGGCGGTCCGTGGCTGGTGGCGTCCCGCATAGACAGCGGGCGCCCTCCTCTCGATTCTCTTCGACGAAAGGTGGCGGCCCGGCGGGGCCGCCGCGTGCGTCGGCTCCGCGCTCGGGCCCGGCGACATGACCGACCGGTACACGTTCGGCGACGATGACAGGGCGGCCGCCAGGTTGAGGCGGCTGGCCGAGATTGACGAGCCCGTGACGCGCGACCTGCTTGCGCGCGGCGGGCTTCCCGGCTGTGGCATCGCCGTGGACCTTGGCTGCGGCGCGGGCTGGTCGACGCGCCTCCTGCGGGAAGTTTTGGGTCCGCTCCGCACCGTCGGACTCGACGCCTCGGAGCGCTTCGTCGCAGAGGCGAGACGCCGGCACGGTCCGGAGCTCGAGTTCGCGTTGCATGACCGTCACCCGGGCACCGTTCCCCGTCCGGCCGGGCCTGCTCCTCGGGCGTTTTCTCCTGACCCACCTGCGGGACACGGACGCCGTGTTGGCCGCCTGGGCGGCCGCGGCGTCTCCCGGGGCACGGCTCCTCGTCCACGAGACGGAGTCGCTTCGCGCGTTGCACCCCGCGCTCCGCCGCTACTACGAGCTCGTCGCGCTCCTTCAGAGCCACTACGGCCAGGCGCTCGACATCGGAGCGACGCTGGACGGCGTATTCGCACGCTCGCCGTGGCGGGTTCTGGATTCGCGGGCGGTGGTGCTGGAGATTCCTGCGGCTCACATGGCCGAGCTGCACTTGGCCAACCTGCGAACGTGGCGCGGAGACGGGTACGCGATCCGATCGTTTGATCGGGCGGAGCTGGACGAGCTCGACGCTTCGCTCGAGCGGATCGTGGCTCGCGTAGAGCCGGCCGGCGCGGTGTCGAACGTGATCCGGCAGATCGTCGCGGAGATCGGGCGATGAGCATCTCGAACCGCTGAGCTCGCGGTCAACGACGATGCGGGCGTGGCCTACTACTGCTCCGCGATCAGCTACCAGATCCCCGGCAACACCACGGTCTTCGTCCGGGTGGTGGACAGCTGGAACCAAACCATCTCGGGCTACACCCTGACGGTCGAGTTCCCGTAGGAGCCGGCAGCCGCGGCCGCTGTGCCGTCTGCGGGTGGACCGGCCCGGCTGGTTCGAGTACCGGGCCGCCCGCGCGGGAGTCGCTTCAGCGCGCGCCGAGCTCGAAGGTGGTCTTCGTTCCGCGGTCCCAGCCGTCCCACAGGTAGGCGCCCTCCCGCCCGTCGGCGATCAGGCGGAATGCGTAGCCGGATCTGCTCCTCGTAGAACTCGCAGAAGGCGCCGGTCTGGTCCATCCCCCCGTTCATCTCGTGCGCCTCGGCCGGGCAGGGCGAGCCGCAGAAGTGACGGATGCGCGCACCGGCTGCACGGGTCGATCCTGTCCACGTTCCGGCCGGTGACGAGCTGGAACGGGCCGCTCTCGAGGACCTGCTCGACCTCGTCCCGGAACAGGTTCCCGCCGCGAAACGCCTCGAGGCCGATGAACTCGCTGCAGGGAAACATGTCGCCGCTCGGCGTCACGGCGAAGAAGCACCTGCCGCCGCCGCACGGGGAGATGTCGCACATGAGGCGGCGCGCGGTCGGGGCGAGGATCGCGAGCAGGACGTTGGCGAAGTTGCCGACGACGAGCTTCCTGCCGGTCTCGCGGTAGAGCTCGTACGAGCGCTCGAGGGCGGCGAGGAAGGCCTTCGCCGCGGGGCCGTCCGCAGGCTTCACCTCGCGCGAGGGCGGCAGCGTGCACCGAACGATGTTCATGAGACAGGTCGGCACCTCGCGCCGGTGCAGGAACTCGACCATCCCGGTGAGCTGGCGCGCGTTCTCACGCGTCATCGTGCAGATGACGCTCCACGCATCGTAGCCACGCAGCCGATCCATCGCCTCGAGGACCTTGCCGTGGACCCCCTGCCCGCTCCAGTCCTTGCGGGTGCGATCCGCGATCGCGCGTCCGGGCGCGTCGAGCGAGATGCCGATGCTGACGTTCGCGCTCGCCGAGGAACTCGACCGCCGCGTCGTCGAGGAGCGTGGCGTTGGTCTGGACGCCGAAGCGGAAGTCATCGCGAAAGGCGTCGATGCCGGCGAACACCGCCTCGCGGGCGAGCAGGGGCTCCGCCCCGTGGAAGATGATCTGCGGGACGGCGTCCGGCGGGCAGGGTGCGCTTGAAGTAGTCCTTCAGGCGCTGGAGCGCGTCGAGGAGCCGCTCGCGGGGCATGTGGCTCCCCTCGCGCCGCATGTCCTCGGGGATGTAGCAGTAGGAGCAGTTCAGGTTGCACCGCTCGGTCGGGTTGAAATAGACCGCGGACGGCTTCAGGCCGAACCGCAGCACGTCCATCTCCTGCGCGAACGCGGCTGCCTTCCTGTGGTAGGCCCGCAGGAGCGGTCCGTCGCCCAGCGCGTCCGAGAGCCTGTCCCGCGCGACGAGCGACCAGAATGCGGTATCGGGATCGACGAGGGCGACGTAGTCCGCGTGCCCCACGTCGATGGGCTGCAGGGTCGGGACCCTCGCCGGTGTTGGCGAAGCGGCCCCGGGATGGAGCCGCCGCCCGGCTCTCGGTACCGGCGCGGCTCACTTCGCCTTCCGGTCCGTCAGGATGTAGTGGGAGAGCCCGGTCCCGGTCGCGCTGCAGCTCTTGCGGCTCGCGATCACGGTCTTCTTCACCGGCTTCGCCTTGCCTGCGCCCTTCGTCTTGCACTTGCTCACGTTCGCCTCACTCTCCGTGGAGGGCCGAAAAACGAAAAAGGGCCCCGAAGGACCAGGATGGTCCTCCGGAGCCCTTTGCCATCGGACCCGGTCAGCGCTCTTTGGTTTCAGCCCGTCTTCTGGCTCTCGGATCGTCCGCGCCGTCACGCCTTCCCGCCGGAGTGCTTCTCGGCAGTGGCTGGCTCTTCGCCTGGTGACGCGCGTCCCCGATTACAGCGGCGGGACCGCCACGGTCTTTCACCGTGTTCCGAAGCTGAAACCGCACGGATGCTACTGAGCGTTACGCGCATGCGTCAAGGTTCGCGCGACCTCTTCTCCGGTAGTCGAGCCTAGCGAACCTCAGTTGCGGACTCATGGTCCGACCTGGTCAGGAGGTCGTGCTTGGACGCGCCGTGCCCGCACGCTTCACTCCTTCTTGGGCGTCTGGCGGAACGCATCATTCACGAGAAGCCGCCGCAGCTCGTCGCGCACGACCGGCGGCACCCCCTCCTCGTCCTGCCAGCGAGCGACGTAGTCGGCGACGATCGCGTTGCTCCTCACGAACGAGCCGAGAGACCACCCCGCGGTCATGTACAGGACGCCGCGCGCGAGTGCGGCGGTGACCTCCTTCTTCTGGGTGGGCGTCTTCTGCGCCTCGACGAACGCGGCGTAGTCGTCGCGGTAGCGAAGCAGGTCCGCGATGGCACGGACGGGCTCCGAGCGGCCTGTCGCCATGAGCTCGCCCCAGAGCAGGTCCATCTTCTTAGTCGTTGCGTCGAGCTCCGACGGCGCGGGGTCGAGCGCGTACCCCGCCGGCGGCGCGGGGAAGCCCTCGACCCGCGTGCGCCACTCCGGAGAGAGCGTCTCGACGAGCGCAGACGCGTCCTTGCGCCCCCAGCGGAGCGCGACCGCGCCGAACGCGCGGCAGCGCTCGTCCTCTCCCTTCAACACGGCGACGATGGCCCGAACGACGCCCGGGGGCGCCACCTCGATCGCGCGCGACGGGAATCCGATGACCGCGAGCGGGTGCGCGCCGGTCCCGGCCGCGATCCGGAGCGCGGCCCCGAGGTGTTGCGGCTCGGGCGCGAGCGCGTAGCCGCTCATCCACTGCTGGAGGGTCGCCGCGTCGCGGAATCGCGATACCACCGCAGCCGCGGCCCACGTATCGACGTGCGTGTCCACGGATCGTGTGTCCCGAGGCAACGCCTCCACCACTCGTCGGCCCGGTCCGTCCACCGGCTACGTCGCGCCGGAGGTGCCCAGACTCAGGTCCGACGCTCTGGATTGAGCGTGTACACTCCGTGGCTCAGGTCAGCCGCTTCGAGCGGCGCCACCTCGGGAGGACCTTGGACACTCCGCTCGTCACGTCGCCGTTCCCGCCACCGCCCCGAACCCGTCCCGTTCGTGCCGCGACCCCGCGTCTGGACCGTCGTCGTCGCGTACGCCGCCGCCGTCATCGGCCTGATCGCCGCATCCGCTGCGGTCGTCTTCGTCGCGTTCTTGGCACGGGCCGAGCCGGGAGCCCTCAAGGATCCTGCGCTCGCCGGCGCCGCATTCAAGGCCGCGCTGTCCTCGCCCGGAGTCCAGATCGGCTCGCTCGCGGCAACCGCGGCGGTCCTGATCGCGGTTGCGCTCGCCGCGGCGGGCCTGTCGCCCGAGCCCGCCGGGCGCCGGCTCGCCCTCGGTCCATCCCGGCTCGGGCTCGCTGCCCTCGCGGTGGCGGTGCTCGGCGCCCTCGCGCTCTCCTCGACGTTCGACGCCGGCTTCGGCGCGCTGGGCGTCGAGCAGACCGGGAGCATCGCCGAGCTCGCGCGGCTTCTCGCCGGGATGGCACCCGGCCCGCTCGCCGTCATGGTGCTCTGCGGCGGCGTCGCCGCCCCGTTCGCGGAGGAGCTGTTCTTCCGGGGCTACGTACAGACACGCCTCTGCGCGCGCTGGGGTGCGTGGCCCGGGATCGTCGTGACCGCGGCGCTGTTTGGGCTCGTCCACATGGACCGGTTCCACTCTCCGAGCGCGTTCCTGATCGGGATCTACCTCGGCTGGCTGACCCATCGCACCGCCAGCATCCGTGCCGCCGTCGCCGCGCACGCGGCGAACAACTCGATGTGGTTGCTCGCCACGTCGGCCGGGCTCGGCGCCGCCCTGCCGCGCGGCGCTCACGCGATGCTCCTCGCCGTCTACGTGGCGGTCACCGCGGTGGCCGTCGTGTGGCTCCGGCGTCGTCTCGCGAGCAGCTCACCCTCCCGTTCCCCGACGGCGGTCGTGGTCTAGATGCGCACTACGCTCGCCGCGGGACCGCCGCCTGAACCGCGCTAGCTCGAGCGTGTAGCCCTTGGGTCCCTCGCGGAACACGACGGGCTTCAGGGCGATCTTCGAGCTGGACGGCAGTTTGCGCGATGCCTCCAGCAGCGAGGGGAGCCGCCGCGACGGCCGGATCGTCAACCCGCTCTGGCACTCGACGGCCTCGCCTCCGCAAGTTGCTGACGCGGCGCCGGACGCAGAAGCGCCCCCAGCTTCGCAGCCGGGGGCGCCTCGTCATTCGATGCGCCGCGCCCGTCCCGGGCTTGGCGACGCCGGGACTACCGCCGCCTCACGGCGCGGCGCACTCGCCGGCCGGGCAGACGTAGCCCTCGGCGCAGTCGGCGTCCGCGCCGCACCGCGTGCCCTGGAGGCCGGGCGCGCACGCGCCCGTGGCTTCGTCGCACGCGTTCGACAGGCAGTCCGAGCTCACGGAGCAGCTCCCACCGGCCCCGACGGCAGTCCCGGGCGCGCAGGTGCCGTCCTCGTTGCAGGTGCCGCTCGCGCAGTCGGCGGCGTCACCGCACGGCACGTCGGGCCCGCCGGGCTCGCAGGTGCCGCCCAGGCTGCATACGCCGGAGAGGCAGTCCGTCGGCCCCTCGCAGGCGTCGCCGTCGCCGCCCGCGTCGCCACTCTCTTCGCCGCCGCCCTCCTCGCCGCAGCTCACCGGCGCGTGCGCCGTCTTCTTCGTGTGGATCACCGGGCGGAGGATCCACTCCTCGCCGCCGGTGGTCTGGTGGTACCAGATGGACCGGCGGCCATCGAAGTCCAGCGTCACGGTCGTCTGCGTGCAGGCCGAGACCTTCCACGGACCGTGGATCTTGATCCCCGACTCCGCGCCGCTCGGCACCTTCAGCGCCACCTGGGCGCCGCCGGTCACCACGTAGCTCGTGTCCTTCTCGACGAGGAGGCGGAGCTGCGTGACCGTGCCCGCAGGCAGGTCCACGAGCCCGAGCGGCGCGGCGTACGTCTGGAGCTTCAGCAGGTCGACCGCGAGCGGCTGGGCGGGCGTGATGGTGGTCCACCCGCTCCCTGCCTCGTGCACCCTCACCTGCGTCACGGTCACCCAGATCTCGTCGACGGCCGGATTGGGCGCGTCGACCAGCTCGACCGCGAGCTGGCCTCGGCCGCTCTTCTGGGCACTGCAGGCGAGGACGGCGGCGACCGCGCCGACCACGACCGCGCTCGGGAACCACATTCGACGAACGTTCATGAACGACCTCCGGTGGGGCTCGCTTGCTCGTCTGCACTCTAAGGGAACGGGCTGTCCCATGACCAGGGGACAGCCCCATGCCGTACGCCCTCGCAACCGACCGGAATGTCGGCGGATGTCGGGATCTGTCGGGGGTCGGTCGACCGCCGGACCCGGGAGCCAGACCGAGAGTACCAGGGCGCTGACCGAGAGTACGGCATCCGGAGCCCGACGCTCCGCCTCCGGGCAGACGATCGGTCAGCGCTGCGGCGTCACCGCGTAGGTCCAGGTCTCGCCGCCCTCGAGGCGAAAGGGCTCGCTCACCTTCGCGCGCCCCTGCCGGACCTCGATCCGATGGCTGCCCGCCGGGACCTGCTTGCGGGTGTTTCCTTTACCGATGCGACGCCCGTCGAGCCAGACCTCGGCGTCCGCCGGCGCGGTGACGACGAGGACCCCCGAACCGAACGTCTTCACCAGCTCCTGCGCATCGGCGTGGCGCACGCTCTGGCGCTTCTTCGCGGGCGCAGGCTCCGAGGCCCGGCGCGCCGGAGCCGAGGGCGACGTCTCGGCGAGCGCGGCGGCCGCAGGAACGGGATCGGCCGTCCGTGGCTCCGCGCGTGCTCGCACGTCTCCGGCCGAAGCCCCCGTCAGCTCGAGGAACGGGATCCCCGGGGCGAGGCGCGCGAGCGCGAAGCCGCCGACCGCCCCGCCGAGACACATCGCGATCGCACCCACGAGCGATACGCGCGGCCCGCGGCCGGCCCTCGGGCCACGGACGCGCGCCGTGGTGGCGTCGACCGGAAGGGCCGTGGGTCTCGAGAACTCTCGTTCCTTCGAGGCGGCGAAGTCCTCGGCCGCTGGGCCCGGCTCGGCAGCGATCTTTGCCGGAGTCGAGCGAGACGCCTGGGGCGACGTCGAGACCGAGGCCGGCGTGGCGCTCGCCGTCGGAACCAGGCCATCCGGCGTGGACGCCGGCGTGCGCGCCGGACTCGCCGCCGCAGAGACGTGTCCCGGTACCGGCGTGGCGCTCGCCGTCGGAACCAAGCGATCCAGGGTGGACGCCGGCGTGACCGCCGGGCTCGCCGCCGCAGCGACGTCTCCCGGCAGCGGCGTGGCCGCGCCGACGATGTCGTCGTCCGACAGGACGGCTGCGGCGACGATGTCGTCGTCCGGAGATCTCCTCGGAGAGCTCCTCCGGCGTCGAGGCCGGCGCGGCGAGCGCTGCCTCGATCTTCCGGCGCGTCTCCGCGCGCAGTCCGCTCGCGGCGGGGAGGATCGCCTCGAGGTAGGCGGCGACCGCCTCGCGGGAAGCGAGCGGTACGGCTTCGCCGATGGCCGCGCCGAGCGCGTCGGCGCTCGGATGACGATCCTCGCGGTTCGCCGCCCGCGCCTTGTTCACCACGGCGGTGAGCGGCAGGGGGAGGTCGGGCGCAGCGAGCGGCACCGACGGACCCTCCGGCGGCTCTCCGACGAGGCACTCGTGAAGGAGCTCCCCTACCCCGAGAAGATCGTCGGAGATCCCGGAGCCGCCCGGCATGCCGAACCCGGACACCGCGGCGGTGCCGCTCTCGTCCACGAGCACGGCCTCCGGACGCAGGAGCCCGTGCACGACCGGCTCGGGCCGGCCGTGCGCGTGGGCGAGCCCGGCGCAGACGTCCGCGGCGATGCGCGCTGCGATGTCCCCGGGCAGGCGCCCCGCATCGAGGATCTCGCGCAGGGTGAGCGCGTCGCGCCAGATGGTGACCGCGGCGAGGTCGTCGCCGACCGCCTCGATGCCCACCGGCGCGACGATGTTGGGGTGAAAGAGCTGCGCCGCCCGCTCCACCTCACCGCAGAGCCGCCCGAGCCGCCCCGGGTCGTCCGACAGCGCGCGGGGATACAGCGCGAGCACGACGGCGCGCGCCGGGTGCGATCCTCAATCCACCGCGACGTGGAGGTGGCTCGGAGGAGACGTCAGGGGCGCGACGACCTCGAAGCGATTCGGGGCTCCCATACGGGGCATGGTACACCGCGAATCGCGTCGTCGACGGGTCGTTCTCGCCGAGAAGCGGCACTCGCAAGGCAAGAAGCCGTCGGCGAGGAGCCGGACGTTGGGCCACGCGCGGCTCGTGCATTCGGCCCTCACCACCAGCGATAGAGCTCTCCGCTCGCCACCGGGCCGACCGGTCCTTCGCCGCCCGCGAACAGGATCTTTCCCCCGGGCAGCGGCGTCGCCGTGTGAAATTGCCGCGCTGTCGCGAGGCTCCCGACGGCCCTGAAAGTCCCCCGGGCTGGATCGAAGAGTTCCGCGCTCGCGAAGTAGTTCCCCGCTCCGGATCCTCCGGCGATGAGCACCTTGCCGTCGGGCAGCAGGGTGGCCGTGTGCGCGGCGCGCCCCTCCGCGAGGCTCCCCGTCGTCGTGAACGTCCCCGCGACGGGATCGTACAGCTCCGCGCTCGCGATGGAGCCCAGCAGGATCCCTCCCGCCACGAGCTCCCCTCCCGCGACGAGGACCTTGCCGTCCGGCAGCAGCGTCGCGGTGGCGCTGTACCGCGCCGTCGCGAGCGGCCCCGTGGCCGTGAACGATCCCGTGGCGGGGTCAAACAGCTCTGCGCTCGCGAGGGAAGCGAGCGCGGTCGTGCTTCCTCCCGCGATGAGGACCTTCCCGCCGGGGAGCAGCGCTGCAGTGGCGCTCGACCGTGCCGTCGCGAGCGGCCCCGTGGCCGTGAACGTTCCCGCGTCCGGGTCGTAAAGCTCCGCGCTCGCGAGGTATCCCCCCGCGTAGCCTCCCGCGACGAGCACCTTCCCGCTGGGCAGCAGCGTCGCCGTGTGTCCGAGCCGCCCGCGTCCGAGGTTCCCGGTGCCGGTGAACGTCTCCGCGACGGGATCATAGAGCTCCGCGCCCGCGAAGAAGCCCGAGGAGTCGGTGCCTCCCGCGACGAGCACCTTCCCGCTGGGCAGCAGCGTCGCCGTGTGCCCCTCCCGCCCGATCACGAGGCTCGTCGAGGTGAACGTGCCCGTGAGCACGTCGTACAGTTCCGCGCCCGCGACACTTTCCCCGGCGTAGCCGCCCACGACGAGCACCTCTCCGGTGGGAAGCGGCGTGGCGGTATGCCGATTCCGAGCCGTGGCCAGGGTGCCCGTGGCCCTGAACGTCGCTGCGCCCGGGTCGTACAGCTCCGCGCTCGCGAGATCGCCCAGGTCTGCTCCTCCGCCCCCACCCGCGACGAGCACCTTCCCGCTGCGCAGCAGCGTCGCCGTGTGAGCGCTGTGTGGCGTCTTCAGGCTTCCCGTCGCAGTGAACGTGCCGGCGACCGGATCGTACAGCTCCGCGCTGGCGTGAATACCGGAGGCTCCCTGCCCTCCCGCGAGGAGCACGCTGCCGCCGGGCAGCAGCGTCGCCGTGTGGTTGAGCTGCGCGGTCACCAGGCTGCCCGTCGCCGTGAACGTCTCCGTGACCGGGTCGTACAGCTCCGCGCTCGCGAGATAGCTCGTGTCGGCCCCTCCGGCGATGAGCACCTTCCCGTCGGTCAACAGGGTCGCGGTGTGCAGCGTTCGTGGCGTCTTCAGGCTCCCCGTCGGCGTGAACGTCCCCGTGACCGGGTCGTACAGCAACGCGGCGCTCGAGTAGACCCAGGTGCCGGAGAGGGTCAGCTCGGTTCCGCCCGCGATGAGCACCTTCCCGCTGGGCAAGAGCGTCGCGGTGTGCTGTGCCCGCGTCCTCGTCATGCTCCCCGTCGTCGTGAACGTCCCGGAGGCCGGGTGGTACAGCTCCGCCGCGCCATCGCCCTGCGGTCCTCCGGCGATCAGCACGGCCCCGTTCCGCAGCAGCGTCGCCGTATGACCGCTTCGTGGCGTCCCCAGGCTTCCCGTCGGCGCGAACGTCCCCGCGACCGGGTCGTACAGCTCCGCGAACGGGAAGAGATATGGGTATCCGGGAATCCCTCCCCCCGCGATGAGCACCATGCCGTTCGGCAGCAGCGTCGCCGTGTGACCATACCGCGGGTCGGTGGCTGGACTCCCGGTGGCCACGAACGCCCCCGAGACCGGATCGTAGAGCTCCGCCGTCGCGGGGTAACCCGCCTCGATCCCTCCCGTGATGAGCACCCTCCCGTCTAGCAGCAGCGTCGCGGTGTGCTGTGCCCGCGTCCTCGCCAGGCTCCCCGTGTCCGAGAAGCCCGACGACAGGAGCAGCGTGGCCGGCGAGCTCGTCACGCTGGCGCCGTCACCATCCGTGACGACCACGGTGAAGGCCGTGCCGCCGTCCGCCTCGACGGTTGCGGGAGTCGTGTACGAGCGCGACGTTGCGCCGAGGATGGGGACCCCATCCTTCCGCCACTGGTAGTCGAGCGGCTCGATCCCCGCCGCCATCACCTCGAAGTGGCCGGGCATGCCGGCGACCACCGTCTGGCTCTCCGGTCCGACCCTGATGCCGGGTGAGATCACGAGGCACGTGGACGAGCACCCGTCGGTCTCCACGAAGTTCCCGTCGTCGCACTGCTCGAAGCCACTCCCCGTGTTCCAGACGTGGCCGTCGCCGCAGGACGCCCGCGCGCAGGAGGTCAGGCAGTCGTCGTTGTCGGACCCGTTGCCGTCGTCACAGGCATCGACCCCGACCTGCACGAAGCCGTCGCCGCAGGAGGCCGGGACGCAGGAGGTGAGGCAGGCGTCCTCGTCGGACGCGTTGCCGTCGTCGCACGGCTCGGAGCCGCTCCCGGCGTTCCAGACGTGGCCGTCGCCGCAGGACGCCGGGACGCAGGAGGTGAGGCAGTCGTCGCTGTCGGACCCGTTGCCGTCGTCGCAGCCCTCGACCCCGAGCTGCACGATGCCGTCCCCACAGGAGGCGGCGACGCAGGAGGTCAGGCAGGCGTCCTCGTCGGACGCGTTGCCGTCGTCGCACTGTTCGGTGCCGCCCGCGGTGGTCCAGGCGTAGCCGTCGCCGCAGAACGCCGGCACGCACGAGCCCGGGCACTCGTCGCTGTCGGAGGTGTTGCCGTCGTCGCACAGCTCGGGTCCGCCCACGCTCCAGACGAACCCGTCACCGCAGGTGGTCCAGACGCAGGTGTTCAGGCAGTCGTCCTCGTTCGACGCGTTGCCGTCGTCGCACTGTTCGGTGCCGCCCCCGGTGTTCCAGACGTAACCGTCGCCGCAGGACGCCGGCGTGCAGGTGCTCAGGCACCCGTCGTCGTCGAACGCATTGCCGTCATCGCAGCCTTCGACCCCGAGCTGCACCTTGCCGTCCCCGCAGGACGCCCAGACGCAGGAGCTCAGGCAGCCGTCGTCGTCGGACGCGTTGCCGTCGTCGCACGCCTCGCCGTCGTTCACGGTTCCGTCGCCGCAGGAGGGCGCCGGCTTGCTGGCACCGTCGCCGCCTCCGCAGGCGGTGGCGAACGCGGCGATGAGGATGCAGACCACGATCGAACGACCAGCGGCCATGGTTGTCCTCGGCTTCCCTGCTCGACGTCGGCGGCGGAAGGAGGATCCAGGCGCTCACGGTCGGGGCTGCGGCAAAGTGTACCTGAACGCACCGCTGGTTCTGCGAGGCCAGGCGGAAGCTGCCCCGTCCAGGACCGAGCCGCACGTCGTGCCACGGCCACCGCCTTCGTTTCGGCGTGACGGCTCGGTACGACGCGAACCGCGACTACGCGGAGGGCTCCACGCTCGCAGCGTCGGTCGCGGAAGCAGGGAGGCGCGCGAGGAAGCTCGCGATCCCACTCCGGATCTCGGCGAGGTGCGTGAAGAGGCACGCATGCTCCCCGCCCTCGATCGCGAGCAGCTCCGCCGCGGGGGCGCGCTGCGCCACCGCCAGGCCGAGGAGGATCGCGCGGCAGCAGCGAATCAGGGCAACTGGTCTCGGCCTTGGCGGGCGGCGCGGGGCTGGAGCAGCGCCTGCCGCTCCAGGAAGAACTCGGCGAGGGCCGCGTGGCCGGCGTCGTTCAGGTGGAGCCTATCCGCGCTCAGCGCGCCCAGCCGCTGCTCCGGAAACGCCGAGCCCGCCGCGACGAACAGCGCCCCGGCGCTCGCCGCCGCCTCGGCGAGCGCGAGGTCGTAGGGCTCGCGCGTCGCGGCGGTCGCGAGGTTCGGTTGCGGCGTGCACACCACGATGAGCGCCGCGGGGAACGCCTCCCGGAGCCCACCCAGCACCGCGGCGGCGGCGTGGCGGAAGGTTCCGGGCGTGTCGCGATCCCCCAGCGGCACGCGCGAGAGCACGTCGTTGGCGCCGTACATCACGAACACGAGGTCCGCCGGCGCGCCCCCGAGCGCCTCGCGCCAGCGCTCCTCTCCGGAAGGAACGTTCCGCCCGAGCGCGGTCAGCGTGGAGGAGGACAGGCCGCGGTTCACCTCGATCCAGCCGAGGCGCCGCGACAGGATCGACGTCCACCGGCGCTCGCGGCGCGAGGCGCCGGACCCGCCGGTGGTGCTCGAGCCGAAGAAGACGGCGCGCACCGGGGAGGGCGCGGGCTCGACCGCTTGCGAATGGCGTTCCGGGGCCGGGCCGCCCTCGGGCCGCGCGCACGTGACGAGGATCGCGAGCGCGACCGCGCCCGCGGCGGCGAGCGCGCGGCGCGTCGAGGCGGGTAGCGACCGGACCCACATGCGCGCAGATCATAATACGGCGGGGGCTCGCCATCCCTCGTGGCACGCGCTGCCGCTCCCGTCCGCACCGGCGCGTCGTGCTATACGGTCGCGCCGTGACGGGCCGGCCTTCGACAACCTCCCCCGCAGCGCTCCCCTGGGCACCCGTCGACGGCGCCGCCCGGATCGCCTCGCTCGACGCCGCGCGTGCGTTCGCGGTGGTCGCGATGGTGTTCGGGCACACGCTCGACGCGCTCCTCGCGACGCCGCGCCCGCGCCGAGCCGCTCATCGCCACGTACTGGGTCGCGCGAGGATTCACCGCGCCGCTGTTCATGGTGGTCTCGGGATGGGCGGTCACCGTCGCGGCGTCTCGGGGCGGCGCGCGCGGCCTCGCCCTCGTGCGCGCGCGGTTCCCTCGGGTGCTCCTCCTCTTCACGCTCGGCTACGCGCTGCGCTGGCCGGGGTGGGGCATCTCGCTCCTCCGGGAGGGCGACGGCGGCGTGTGGGCTCACCTCCTCGCGTTCGATGCGCTCCACTCCATCGCCGCGGCGCTGCTCGTCAGCTCGTTCGTCCTGGCGTTGCCGTGGAGCGACCGTCGCAAGGCCGGGGCGTTCGGCGCGCTCGTGCTCGCGGCGGTGGGGCTCGGGATCTCGCCGCTGACCCCGCTCGATCCCGCGATGCTCCCGCGCACCCTCCCGCTGCTCGCGCTGGCGCAGGTGGTCGGCGGGACCTCCACGTTCCCGCTGTTCCCGTGGGTGGGGTACTTCTTCGTCGGGGCGATCCTCGGACTCGTCGGCGGGCGGCGCCCCCTCGCCGTCGCCGCGGCCGGCGCGGGGCTCACCGCGGCGGCGGTCCTCGGCGGTCTGGAGGTCGCCGCGGGCGACCCGCGCCTGTTCGCCTTCCGGGCCGGCGTCGTGCTCCTCTTCCTCGCAACGCTCTCGGTGATCCCGGCGGCCCTCGCGATCGGCGTCCGGCCGATCGGGCGCGTCTCGCTCGCGGTGTACGCGATCCACCTGCCGGTGGTGTACGGCTGGTCGACGCACGAGGGGCTGCTGCAGCGAATCGGGCCGCGCCTTTCCCTCGCGACGGCGCTCGCGACCAGCGTGGCCGTCCTCGCCGGGAGCTGCGTGCTGAGCTGGGCCTTCGCGTGGGCCGCACGAACGCTGACGCCGCTCGCCGCCAAGCTCGCCGCACGCGGGGAGCGCGACCTCGACCCCCGCCGGGTGCTTCGCTGGATGGCGTGACGCGCGGGCGCCCACGGCGCCGCTGCGGTGATGGCACGCCTCGGGCGTGGTAGAGGAGACGGGTGCGCCGCCTGCTCTCGCTCTTCGGCCTCCTCGTCCTCGCGGCCGCGTCCCAAGGGTGCGAGCGCGCTCCGGCCCGTGCCGGGGCGCCCACCGCAGCACCGGACGCTTCGGCGGCGATCTCCACCGCGCCGCCGCCAATGGCCGCGCCCGGCCCGCCCGCTCCTCCCCCTGCTCCCCCGCCGCTCGCCGTCACTCGGATCTTGCGCAGCGCCGTCGCGGTCGAGCCCTCCGCGCGCCTGCCGCTCGCGCCCGGCGCCGAGGTGGTCGTCGATCCGGCCGCGACGTTCGAGGTCGAGCTCTCCGCCCGGGCTCCGGACGCGCGGCTCGTGCTCCTGGACACCCGCGAGGATCTCGTCGCGGCGACGGCCACCCGAGAGGTGGCGAGCGGCACGCGCCTCACCCTCGCGCCGGTGGCCCCGCTCACGCCCGGCTCGCGATACGCGGTCCGCCTCGACGGCGCCGTCGACCGCGAGCTGCACGACGACGCGGGCCGGGCCTACGCGCCCCTCACGCTGCCGATCCTGGCAGCCGGGAACCCGCCTCCGCCCGAGCCGAAGAAGCCCGCGCGGAAGAAGAAGCGCCGCTGACGGAGGCGAACGGCTCGACGAGCCCCGTCAGCCTTCGTGGTCGGAACGATGGGCGCGGATCGAGGGATCCTCGTCGCGGGCGAACCTCCGCACCGTCTCGAAGAGCTCCTCGAGCTCGATGGGCTTCGTGAGACAGCCGTTCGCCGTGAG
Organism: uncultured delta proteobacterium; assembly: GCA_963736795.1. Lineage (GTDB taxonomy): Bacteria > Myxococcota > Myxococcia > Myxococcales > Anaeromyxobacteraceae > Anaeromyxobacter. Next base: position 368,260 of record CAVTRF010000020.1, read on the forward strand.
CTCCCGCGCCTTCACGGACGCCGCGTTGTGGCCAGACATGATGACGACCGGGATGGCGGCCCGCGGGCTCGCCCTGAGCGCGTGCAGGAATTGCTCGCCGTCCATCCGGGGCATCATGAGGTCGAGCAGGATGAGCGAGGGCGACTCGCCGCCCTCGAGCTGCTGCCACGCGTCGAGACCGTCCGCGGCGGTGGCGACGCAGTGCCCCTCGCCCTCGAGCAGGAGCTTCGCGATCTCGCGGATGTCCTCGTCGTCGTCGACGATCATCACGAACGCGTTCGCCGCCGTCACTGGGCTCTTCCCTGCGGCAGCTCGACGGTGAAGGTCGAGCCGGCATTGGGGCTGCTCCCGAGCGTCATCTTGCCGCCCAGATCGTCGACGACCGTGCGCGCGATGAACAGGCCCAGGCCGAGGCCGCCGTAGTGGCGGACGGCCACCGCACGCTCGAAGGGCAAGAAGACCCGCTCGTGCATCTCCGGAGAGATCCCGATCCCGTGGTCCTTCACGACGAGCGACACCCTCCCCTCGTGCGCCTTCACCGAGATCACGATGGGCTTGCCGAGGCCGAACTTCACCGCGTTCGACAGGAGGTTCGTGACGACCTGGTCCAGGCGGAACCTGTCCCAGTGCCCCACGCACGGCCCTTCCGTCGTGACCGACAGCGAGGACCCGGATCGGACCAGCTCGGCGCCGAGCCTCGCCGCCGCCTCACGCACGACGTCGCTCAGGTCCACCTGCTCGTAGGTGAAGTGCATCCGGCCGCCGCGGATGCGGCCGAGGTCGAGGAGCTCGTCGACGAACCTCGCGAGCCGCCGGTCCTCGCGCTGGACGACCTCCAGCACCTTGGACATGGCGGCCGGCGCGATCTTCCCTCGCTGGATGCCCTGGACGGCCATGTGCAGGGCGGTGATGGGTCCACGGATCTCGTGCGCGGCGATCGACAGGAACTCGTCACGTGCCCGGAGCGCTTCCTGGGCTCCGCGGTAGAGGCGCGCGTTCTCGACCGAGAGCGCCGCGCGTCGTGCGAGCTCCTCGGCGACCTCGAGATCCTGAGGCGTGTAGCGGCGGGACGCCGAGGCCGCGAAGGTGATCGCGCCGACGAGGGCGCCCTTCACGAGGAGCGGTACCCCGAGGTAGGAGCGCTGCCCGACGGCATAGATCGTCGAGTGACCCGCCATGACCGACCGGTGGAGGTCCGGCTGGATCGGAACGGTCGGGTCGCGCGACACCGCGAGCAGGCGCCGGGGCCCCCCGTCGCCGAGCAGGTCGATCGCGCACCCGTCGCCGAGGTAGGGCACCGCCACGTGCGCGACGCTGTCGAGGGCGGGCTCGACATCGAGCGAGGCGAGGAGCCGCGTGGCATCCGCGAGGAACAGCGCCCGCCGGAAGAGCCGCTCGCGCTCCGTGACGTCCCTGACGCTCCACACCCGTCCGACGATCTCGTCCCCGATGCGCTGCGGCATCGACTGTCGCTCGAACGACCGGCCGTCGAGGAAGCGGATGACGTCGAAGCTCTCCTGCTCTCGATTGCCGTAGATCTCGCGCACGCGGTCGAGGAAGGAGCTCGGGTCCTCGAGCTGATCCAGGACGCACTCCAGCAGCTTCAGGTGCTGCACGTGCTGGGGAGCGGGGCTCGGGATCCGCCACAGGCCGAGGAACCGCTGGTTCACGGCGGAGACGTTCCCTCCCAGGTCGGTGACGAGGATCCCCTCGGCCGTGGCCGCGATGGTCGCCTCCCAGCGGGAGACCGCGTGCTCGAGGCTCCGGATGCTCTCCCTCAGCTCGGTCACGTCCGAGCAGCTTCCGACCAGCCTGACCGGGGTCCCGCGCTCGCCCGCGACCACGTCGCCGCGGGTGTGAAGGACCCGCACGGTTCCGTCGGCGCGAACGATGCGGTGATCGTACTCGAACGGCTTCACGTTGCGGTACGCGTCGAACACGGCGGTCTTCGCGCTCTCGAGGTCGTCGGGGTGGACCTGCTCGAGGAACGCCTCGTACGTGCCGGCGAACCGTCCAGGCTCCAGTCCGTGAATCCGGTGGAGCTCATCGGACCAGGTGACGACGTTGCGCGCGATGTCCCATTCGAAGCTGCCGATGTGCGCGACGCGCTGCGCCTCGGCGAGCCGCGCCTCGCTGCGCGCGAGGCGCTCGGCGGTCGCGCGCCGTTCCGTCACGTCGAAGCCCGCCCCGACGCACCCCACGACCCTTCGCTCCTGATCGCGCAGCGGCTCGATCGAGACCTCGTACCAGCGGTCCCGGTACTGGTACTGGAACGACTGGGGCTCACCGGCGAGCGCGGCCAGGTGGTGCGCCACCACGGGCTCGACCGGATCCCGGGTGCCGAGGAAGTCGAACACGGTGTTCCCCAGCAGCTTTCCGACGTCGAGGTCCGGGGCGTTCTGCAGCTTGCCTGCGAGCTGGGTGAGCTTCAGGTCGCGGTCGGTCGCCCAGATCGTCCCCGGGACCTGCCGGAAGATCATGCGGAGGTTCCGGTCTCGTTCGCGCAGATCCCGGTGAAGGCGAGCGTTGTCCACGGCCACTGCGGCGCGCCGCGCGAGCTCCTCGGCGAGCGAGAGATCGGCTTCGCCGTAGCGTCGTTCGGTCCGGCACCGCACGAGCGTCATCACGCCGATGCCCCTGGCGTGGGCGATGAGCGGCAGCACGATCAGGGACCGGGGCTCGAGCGCCTGGACCAGGCGGAGATGTTCCTCGTCGTGCGCGGCGGTCCGCATGAAGTCCCGCGTGACCTCTGGCACGAGCAGCGCCTTCCGCGAGCGAAGCGCCTGGGCCTGGGGCTGCTGCGAGTCCAAGGCGACGGGAGCCACTCGGTGGAGTTCCTCGACGAGGCGCTGCTTCCCCGCCTCTGCGTGGCGCGCCGCGGCGGGCACGAGGCGCCGCCCCTCGACCACGTCGACGAGGCACCAGTCCGCGAGCGCGGGCACGACGACGGTGCCGAGCGTGGCGAGCACCTGCTCGTAGTCGAGCGACTCCGACAGCGCCGCGCTCGCGTTCGCGAGCACGCTCAGGGTCGCCTCGACGCGCCGCCGCTCCTCGAAGAGCAGGCTGTTCTCGAGCGCGACGGCCAGCTGCGCCGAGAGGAGCCGAAACACCTCGACCCGCTCCGGCGTGAACGCGTCCGTCGCCAGGTTGTTCTCGAAGTACAGGATCCCGATCGCTCGGTCCTGCCTGCGCAGCGGCACCGCCAGGACCGAGCGGACTCCGGCCCGCGCGACGTACGGATCGCGCTCGAACCGCGCATCACGGAGCGCGTCCTTGATCACGACCTCCGCGCCCGTCCGCAGCACGTGCTCGATGATGCTCGACGAAGCGGCGGCGCTCTCGCCCAGCGGCGTCCTCTGCACGGTCACCTCGCCGTCGGCGCTCGCCACGGCCCGAACCATGGGGCCGTTCTCCTCCAGGACCAGCACCGCGCGCTCGGCCGCGGCGGCCTCGATGCAGATCGGCATCAGCACCTGGAGCAGCCGGTCGAGGACCAGCTCCGAGGTGAGGGTCTCGGACGCCCGCAGCAGAGAGCGGAGGTCGAGCGTCTCGGACGCGCCGCGCGGCCCCCCCGACGCGACCGGCGGGCTCCGAGCGGCCGCCGCCGTCGAAGGGCGCTCCTCCGCGAGCAGCCTCACCTTCGCGAGGGCTCCCCAGGTGGCGTAGCCCTCCGCCGCGGTCCGGAAGTGCGTCTCCGCCGCCCGCTCCTCACCGCGCGCTGCGAAGAACCGGGCGCATCGCTCGTGCGCGAGCGCTTCGTGTGCGCACCCTTCGCGCCCGGCGCTCGCGACGGCCCGCGCGTAGAGGGATTCCGCCTCGGGACGCCCCTCGACACGCGCGAGCTCCGCCGCGACGAGGTCCCGCCGGTGCCCGAACGTGGCCGGCGACTGACTCGCCCAGGTCTCGAGCCGATCGTGATGCCCGCGCAGCTCCGAGAGGAGCGCATCCTGCTCGCCCGGGGACACTCGGTCGTGCAGCGACGAGAGCGCGAGCGCCGCGTAGAAGTCGTGATCCGCTTGCAGGAAGATCGTGCGGAGGTACGGGAGCCAGCGCGCTCCCCCCCTCGCGTACGAGAGCGCGAGCGCAGGCTCGTCGAGCAGGGTGCAGGTCTGCAGCCGCAGCAGGTGGTAGACGGCCTGCGCGAGCCCGTTCTCGGCCGCTTCGCCCAGGAACCTGGCCTCTTCGAACTCGGCGTCGTCGAAGTGCGCGCGCTCGCGCGTCAGGCCCTTGAGGCACCGCGCGGCCCGCATGAACGGCTCGACGTAGAGCATCGCGCCGAGGTGGCCAATCCGCCGGTAGAACGCGAGCGCCGCGTCGGTCTCGGTGAGCACGGTCTCGAGCGCGCCACCGCGGAACCACCGCGCGAAGAGCAGGTTGGCAGAGGCGTACGCGGCGTACTCCAGCTCGCCCGACTCGAGCCCGCGCGCGTACGCCTTGCGCAGAAGTGGCACGCTGTCGCGGAGAGGCGCGCGCCAGGGGCTCACGTGTCCCCCGAGCACCATGAGCGCCCGGCACTCCTGGGCCGGATCGGACGCCCGCTCCGCGAGCCCGACCGCGAGGCGACCGAAGCGGTGCGCCTCCTCGTACTCGCAGTCCATCGCCAGGGCGATCGCATACGTCGCGAACGCGAACGGTGAGTCCTGCGCCACGCCGTGGCGGGCCGTCAGGGTGACCGCCCGCGACGAGACGATCCCGAAGAGCTCCGGGGCGGTGAACCACGTCGCCGCGGCGAGCCCGGCGAGGAGCCGCAGGCGTGCGCACTCCTCGGCGTCCCCCATCGGTCCCGCCTCGAGGAGCTGTCGATCCGACCGACCACGAAGGATCTCTCGCGTGCGCGCTCGCTCGGCCCGCGCGTCGGCTCCCGACGCATCCTGCGGCTCCGGCAGCTCGACGCCGAGCGTCCGGAGCCCCTCCAGGCTCCGCCGGATCGCGTCTCGATGCGCGCCCTGGAGCGCCCGGGATTGCGCGAGCACCCGGCAGAGCTCCGCCTTCTCGAGTGGAACGACGGTGCGGCGAAGGGCGCCTTCGGCGAGCCGCTCGCAGAGCGCGGGACTCCCCGTCAACGACGCACACTCCGCCGCATCGCGCACGAGCGCGAACCAGAGCGCGCGCCGGACCCCGCTCCAGGGCTCCGCGGGGAGCATCGCGAGCCCTGCGGAGAAGTAGCGGAGCGCCGACGCATGCGCTGCCGAGGCGCGAGCGATGCGCCCCGCGCGGTGGTTGAGGTCCGCCAGCCGACTCCGCTCGTCGGGGTCGAGGTGGTCCGCCGCTCGGTCGAGGTGATCGACGATCGGGCAGATCGCGTCGTCGAGCGCGGCCGCGGGGACGCTCGCCAGCAACCACCGGCCGATCCGGACGTGCAGCTCCTCCTGCGCGGCCTCACCGAGCAACCGGCAGGTGGCTTCCTGGATCCGGTCATGGACGAAGCGGTAGGCCGGCGCGTTCGCGTCGCCGAGCTCGACCGGCTGTTCGCCCGCCCAGGGGAACCGGGGGCCGGCCGCAACCGGCACGATGAGCCCTTGCCGCACCGGTCCCCACAACGCCCTCGCGACCTCGTCGAGCGTCTCGCCACGAACTCCGGCGAGCTCACCGAGCCCGAACTCGTTGCCCACGCAGGCCGCCGTCTCGAGGACGGACTGCTCGCGTGCCGGGAGCATCGCGATGCTCCTCGCGAGCAGATCGAGGACGTTCTCGGTCACCGCCGCGCCCTCGACGAGCGCGAGGTCCCAGGACCAGCGACCGGTCCGTGCGTCGTAGGCGAGCAGCCCAGCCTCGTAGAGGTATCCGAGGAACCGGCGAACGAAGAACGGGTTTCCTGCCGTCTTCTTCCCGATCGTTTCGGCGAGCGGCGCCGCCTCGTCCGGCTCTACCCGCAGCGCCTCGCAGAGGAGCGCCACGACCGACCGCTGCTCCAGCGCTCCGAGCTCGAGCGTCGCAAGGGGGGTCCCTGCGGCACGGATGCGCGCTGCCGCTCGAGCGACGCCGTCGGCGCCGCGCTCGCCGGTGCGGGCGGTCCCGATGATCAGCAGCGCGCGCAGGTCGGGCTCCGCCGCGACCGCGGCGAGCAGCTTCATCGAAGCGGGATCGGCCCACTGCAAGTTCTCGAGGAGCAGGACGAGGGGCGTCCCCTCGGCGATGAGCGCCCTCACCAGGGCGACGACGAGGTGCCGGAGCCGGTGCTCTGCCTCCACCGGGCCGACCTCTGCGACGGGCGGCGCGTCGCCGATGAGTTGCTGCAGCTCCGGAACGCGCTCGGTCAGGACGCGCCCGTTCGGCGCGACCGCCGCTCGGATGCGGTCACCCAGCGCGGCGACCCGGTCCGCCGGCTGACGCAACGTCTCGCGCACGAAGCCCCGGAGCGCATCGAGAAAGGGCGCGTACGGAACGTTGCCCCGCAGGAGGTCGGCCTTGCCCTCCAGCCAGCGGCACCGTGCTCCTGCGAGGTCCCGAATTTGATGAACGAGGGCCGACTTTCCGATGCCGCCCGGGCCGGTGACGAGCACGACCTCGGCGCGACCGGTCGCGACGCGATCGACGGTACGCTGGAGCTCCTCTTCGGCCTTCTCGCGCCCATACAGGTGGCCGTCGATCAGGAGACCGTGCGGAACGTCGTGGAGGCCGAGATCGAAGGCGTCGATCTTTCCCGCCGCGCGCCAGCGCCCGAGCGCCTCGTCCAGGTCGACCTCGAGCGCGTCGGCGCTCTGGTACCGCCACTCGGGCATCTTCGAGAGGAGCTTCACGACGATGTTCGACAGCACGGTCGGGACGCTCGCGTTCACCACGGCGGGCGCGAGCGGGCGCCGCGCGACGTGCGCGTGCAGGAGCTCCAGCGGGTCGCGCGTCGAGAACGGCGGCGCCCCGGTCAGCATCTCGTAGAAGGTGGCCCCGAGCGCGTACAGGTCCGCACGGCGGTCGACGCCTCGGTTCATGCGCCCCGTCTGCTCGGGTGCGATGTAGGTGAGCGTCCCTTCCAGGTCGGCGGGAAGGGACGGTGCCTGGGTGAAGGCGGGGGCGGCGGTCGCGGCCTCGAAGTCGACGAGTGTCGGGTGTTCGCCCAGAACGAAGTTCATCGGGCCGACGTCGCGGTGGATGAAGCCGCGACGGTGGACCTCGGCGATGGTGCGGGCCATCGAGGTCGCCAGCTCGAGGAAGCGTGGGACCTCGAGCGGTTTGCCGTCGAGGAGCTCACGCAGGTTCCGGGGACCGGCGTCCTCGAGGACCAGGATGAATCCGTCATCGCCCTGCTCGAGCCCGAGCGGGCGGGCCACGCCGGTGCAGTCGAGGCCGCTCAGCACCTTCCATTCGTGCCGGAGCAGCTCCTCGCTCCTCGGCCCGCGCCGGTCCGCGCGTACGGTCTTCAGCACGACCGAGCGTCAATCGGAGGTGCGCTCCGCCCGGGACACCTCGAATCGTTCGCCCGTGGAGAGGTGCGTGCGCGCGCTGAACATGAGGGCCTGTAGATAGGACGCTCGCGGGGCCGCGTTCACGAAGATCGCGGCCCCCATCCCGGACGTGGGCGCCGCGGTCGAGCCCGCGAAGCGACCGCCGTGCAGGCGAGCGGCTGGAGCTCACACGCCGCGACGTCCGAGGAACGGGCCTACCCGCCGCTCACGCTGCCGATCCTGGCAGCCGGGAACCCGCCTCGCCCCGAGGCGAAGAAGCCCGCGCGGAAGCGGAAGCGCCGCTGACGGAGGCGAACAGCTCGACGAGGCGTCCGACGTTCCGGCCTCGATCGAAGTCGTCGCGCACCGCGCGCCGCCCCGCCTCGGCGAGGCGCGCCCCGAGCCCGGGATCGATCGCGAGCCGCTCCATCGCTCCGGCGAGCGCCGCCGGGTCGCGCTCCGGGACGAGGAGCCCGGTCACGCCGTCGCGCACGAGCTCCGGGATCCCGGACAGCTGGGTCGACACGACCGGGACCCCCGCGGCCATCGCCTCCATGAGCGCGACCGGGATGCCCTCCATCTGCCCGTCGCGCGAGGTGACGCTCGGCAGCACCATCGCGGTCGCGCTCGCGAGCACCGCCGGCACCTGCTCGTGCGGGAGCGCGCCGCGCAGCTCGACGACCTCGCCGAGCCCCTCGCGCGCGATCCTCGCCTCGATCGAGCGGCGCAGCTCGCCGTCCCCGACGAGCACGACGCGGAGGCGGAGGCCGCGGTCGCGCAGGAGCCGGACCGCGTCGAGCAGCACGCCGTGCCCCTTGTACTCGCGCAGGCTCGCGACGCACGCGAAGGTGGGGACCTCGGGCGGGCGCCGGCCGACCGGCGCGAACGCGGCGGGATCGACGCCGCAGCGGACGACGTGCACCTTGCCCGCCGCCACCGGCGCGCAGCTCTCCTCGATGAGCCGCCGGTTGAACTCGGAGATGGTCACGACGAAGCGGGCCTTCTCCACCTTCTCGCGGAGCATCGCGCGATCCACGTACAGGTCGTGGGCGTGCGCGGTGAAGCTGTACCCGGTGCCCGCGAGCGCGCGCACCGCCCACGCGGCGAGCGCAGGGTGCGTCGCCCAGTGCGCGTGGACGTGCCGGACGCCCATCGCCTCGATCCGGCGCGCGAGCAGCGCGGCCTTGAGGAGCACGAGCGGCGTCCGCACGAGCAGCTTGCGGGACGGCGCGTTGCGGAGGAGCGCCTCCCCCCACATGCGCGCGAGCGCCCGGGGCCGCCGCCGCAGCCAGTGCAGCTGCGCCGCGACGAGCTCCCAGGAGAACGTCCTGTGGTAGTGCGTCGCGCCCCGCAGCTCGCGCCAGCCCGCGTGCACGTCCCCGCCCCGCCGTCCGAAGAGCGGCAGGACGTCCACCTCCACTCCGCGCGCCCTCAGCTCACGGACCTCGTCCAGGATGAACGTCTCGGTGATCGCCGGGAACCACGACACGAGGTACGCGACCCGCTGCTGCGACCCGCCCATCTCGTCCCCCTCGCGGCGCCGCGCCACGCCGCCGCCCGCCCTCCACCACCTCGCGGTACAGCTCGCGGTGCCGGCGTGCGATCTGGACGATGTCGAACCGGGCGACCGCCCGCCGCCTCGCCGCCTCGGCGAGCGCTCCCGCCCGCTCGGGCTCGGCGAGCGCGGCCGCGATCCCGTCCGCGAGCGCGCGCGGATCGGCAGGGCGTACGAGCAGCGCCGTCCCCCCGGCGGCGTCCGCGGTGCCGCCGACGTCGGTCGCGACGACCGCGACCCCGCTCGACATCGCCTCGAGCAGGGCGAGGGAGAGCCCCTCCTCGCGGGACGGGAGCGCGAACACGTCCGCGCACCGGAGCCACGAAGCGACGTCGTCCGTCGCACCGGCGAAGCGCACCGCCCCGAGGATGCCGTGATCGCGCGCGCGCCGCTCGAGCGCCTGGCGCTCCGGGCCGTCGCCGACGAGGCAGAGCGTGCCGAGGGTCCCGCGCCGTCGCGCGTCGGCCCACGCGTCGAGGAGCACGTCGACCCCCTTCTCCGGTGCGAGCCGGCCCGTGTAGAGGACGACCGGCACCGGGGGGAGCGCGAGCGCCCGGCGCGCGCGGCGGCGCTCGGCGGCGTCGGCGGGCACGAACCTCCGGGTGTCGACGCCGTTCGGGATCGACCGGATGCGCGCCGCCGGGATGCCCGCGCCTGCGAGCTCGTCCCGGATCGGCGCCGACACGGCGACGAAGGCCGACGCGAGCCGGCGCAGCGCCCCGAGCCGCGCCCGGCCGAGGGCTCCCTGCCGCTTCAGGGCGGCGACGTCCCCGACCGCCCCGCTCGCGTGCGCGGTGACGACGAAGGGCGTGCCGCGGACCCCCGCCGCGACGAGCGCGACCGTCGCCGGAGAGAGGAGCTGGTGCGCGTGGAGCACCTCGACCCGATCGCGGAGCCCCGCAAGGGCTCGCGCCGCCAGGGTCACGTAGGCGAGCGTCGCCGCGGGGCCGCCGCGCGAGATCCCGACGCGGTGGACCGTGACGCCGTCCGCCACCTCGCGCGCAGGTCGGCCCGGCGCGGGTCGCGTGATGACGTGGACCTCGGTCCCGAGCTGGGCGAGCCCCCGCGCGAGCGCGAGGGTCTGGGTCTGGATGCCGCCGACCGAGGGCGGAAACAGGCTCGTCAGGATGGCCACGCCCCGCATCGTCGAGTCCACGATGCGTCCTCCGCGGCCGGGGGCGAACCCCCGTGCCCCGCGGCGGTCCACGCCCCGCGCCCCGTCAGGAGCCGGTGCGCCGCTCGAGCTCGGCGAGCACCGCGCGGTCCGCCTCGAGGAAGTCGTAGGACGCGAGCGTCCCGACGCGGGCCCACGCGATCTCGGCGACCCCGATCGGCGCGGGGACGGCCCCCTCGGCGAGCTCGCACGCGTAGAACGCGAGCTCGACGTCGAGCTGCGGGTAGCGGTGCTCGTGGCGCAGCAGCAGCCGCCCGACCTCGATCGCGCAGCCGAGCTCCTCGCGAATCTCGCGGGCGAGCGCCTCGGGCTCGCCCTCGCCAGGCTCGATCTTGCCGCCCGGGAACTCCCACTGGCCGGGGGCGTCCGGGCGATCGGGGCGTCGCGTCACCAGGATCGCGTCCCCCCGGCGCACCACCGCCGCGACGACCCGGATCCGGCGCACCGGCCTACCCGAGGTCGAGCGCGAAGAGATCGCCGCCGTTCGAGAGGACGTACACGCGCCCCGTCGCGACGCGCGGGAGGACCGGAGACCCCGGAGCCCGGCTCGAAGACGCGCAGCGTCCGGCCGGTCGCCGCCTCGAGCCAGCGCAGCCCGCCGGTCCCCGCGGGGACGAGGAGCCACTTTCCTGCGAGCACCGGAGCGGCGGCGGGCGAGCCGCCGAGCGGAGCGGTCCAGATGGCCGCGCCGTTCACCGGAGACAGCCCCACGATGCTCGAGGGCGTGACCGCGACGACGACGCCGTCCGCGACGGCGACCTGGGCCGCCCCGGGGGCGGCGTACGTCCAGACCGTCTGCCCGGTCCGCGCCTCGAGCGCGAGGACCGCGCCGGAGTAGGCGGCGGCGTAGAGCCGGTCCCCGTCGACCGCGACCGAGTCGACGTCGAGGTGCGTGCCCGCCGGTGCGACGCGCCGCTCCCAGCGCGCTGCGCCGGTCGCCACGTCGAGGGCGGCGACGAACCCGTCGGAGTAGGCCCCGTACGCGACCGCCCCGTTCACCTGGACGGCGGCGGCGCCGAAGATCGTGAGCCCCTCGCCCTTCTGCTCGCGGCGGTGGTGCCACTTCCACGCCCCCGTCGCGGCGTCGACGGCGAAGACGGTGTCCTGCAGGCTCGCGACGAGCACGACCGCCGTCGGCGACCGCAGGGCGCGTCGAGACGTCCTCGTTCGCGGTGTAGGTCCAGCGGGCCTTTCCCGTCGGGATGGCGATCGCGTACAGGGTGCCGTCGGTCGAGCCGGCGTAGACGGTGTCGCCGACGACCGTGGGCGGACCGAAGCCGGCGCGGGCACGCACCTCCCACGCGAGCGTTCCGTCGGCGCGAATCGCGTGGAGCCACCCGTCGCGGGTGCCGAGGAAGACGAGGCTTCGCTGCGGGTCGGCGGCGACGCCGCCGCGTTCCTGCGGGCTCACCTCGAGGGCGCGCGCCGGGACGAGCGGACGCTGCCACGCGACCCGGTAGAGCCGGACCGGCGCGGGCGGCAACAGCGTGCGGAGGTCCGGGCCCGCCGCGGCGAGCGCGAGCGCCAGCGCGAGCGCCGCCGTCATCTAGCGGGCCCCGAGGCGGGCCAGCCGCTCGGACGCCTCGGCGGTGAGGAGGGACTCCTTGTGGCGCTCGCCGAAGGTCGTGAGCAGCTCCTTCGCCTCGGCGGCCTTCCCCGCGCGGGCGAGGACGCGCGCGCGCTCGAGGTCGGCGCGGTCGGCGAACGCCGGCGCCTCGCTCGCGAGGCGCGCGTACGCCGCCGCCGCCGCGTCGAGGTCGCCCTTCGCCTCGTGCACGATGGCGAGCCCTTCGAGCGCCCCGAAGCGGAGCGAGTCGCCCTTCGGCGCCGCCGCGAGGAACTTGTCGTAGGCCGTCTTCGCCGCGTCCCACTCGCGCAGCTTCAGGTGCGCGTCGCCGAGGGCGAGCGCCGCGAGCTGCGCCGCGGAGGTGCCGCCGTGGGCGGCGAGCACCTTCTCGGCGGCGTCGACGACCGCGCGCTGCCGCGCCTCGTCGGACGGGAAGAACGGTCCCTGGACGCCCGGCAGCGGCACGCTCGAGATCTCACCCGCCATCGTGGCGAGCAGATCGGCCGCCGCCGCTCCGGCCCGCTCCTCGCGCCCCGCGTTCGTCGCCTGGATCACGGCGAGCAGGAGCACCGCCCCGACCACGACCGCGCCTGCGATGACGACGTGCCTGCGCCGGGTCTGGATCCAGGTCGCCGCCTGCGTGGCGGCCTGCTGGAACCGGTCCGGCTCCTTCATGTCCTTGCGGGTGATGGTCGCGTCGGTCTTCGACATGTCGCCTCGTCGGCGCGCGTGCGCGCGGGAAATCCCCAGAAACCGCGCCAATCTAGGCGGGGCTCCCTGGGGCGTCAAGGGAAGAGCAGCCGGGCGTCACGACCTCGTCGCCGTGGGCGGCGGCCGGCTGCGTCGCTTGCGCGCCTTGAAGACGAGCCGCATCGGCACCTCGAGCCCGAAGGCCTGCCGCAGGCGATTCTCGACGAAGCGCTTGTACGAGTCCGGGATCGCCTCCGGCCGCGAGCACTGGATGACGTACGTCGGGGGCGCGTACGCCACCTGCGCGATGTAGAAGAGCTTCACCCGGTGGCCCTTCGAGAGCGGCGCGGGGTGGTCGTCCTGGAGCTCCGAGATGAGCTCGTTCAGCTGGGGCGTCGGGAAGCGCGCGCGGTACTGCTCGATGAGCTTCTCCGCCCGGTCGAGCACCCGCGTCACGCCGCGGCGCTCCTTCGCCGACACGAACACCATCGGCGCGTAGTCGACGAACGGGAGCCGCTTGAAGAGCTCCTTGCGGTACCAGTCCTGGGTCGCCCCCTCGCGCTCGGCGATGTCCCACTTGTTCACGACGATGACGAGCGCCTTCGCCTTCTCGGCGACGATCCCGAGGAGGCGCGCGTCCTGCTCGACGCCCGCCTCGGTCGCGTCGAGCAGGCACGCCACCACCTCCGCGTCGTCGATGGCGCGCATCGCCCGCACGACCGAGTACGCCTCGACCTTGTGCGCGATCGCCGACTTGCGGCGGATCCCGGCGGTGTCGGTCACGACGAAGCGCTTGCCGCGGTGCTCGACGATCGAGTCGATCGCGTCGCGCGTCGTCCCCGGGATGTCCGAGACGACGAACCGCTCCTCCCGCAGCAGCGCGTTCACGAAGGTGCTCTTCCCGACGTTCGGGCGGCCGACCACCGCGAGCCGCACGTCCCCGCGCGGCCGCGCGTCCTCGGTGACCTCCTCCGGCTCCGGCGCCTCCTCGGGGGCCGGCGGCGCGGGTGGCAGCGCGAGCTTCTCGAGGATGGCCTCGAGGAGGCCCGCCACCCCGCGCGCGTGCTCCGCGGAGACGGCGTGCACCTCCTGGAACCCGAGGGCGTAGAACTCTGCGAGCGGGATGTCCGCCTCGGTCGCGGCGGTGTCCACCTTGTTCACCGCGACGAAGAGCGGCTTCCCCGACCGGCGCAGCAGATCCGCGATGGCCCGGTCGACGTTCGTCACGCCCTCGCGACCGTCCACGACGAGCACGATGGCGGCCGCCTCCTCCATCGCGAGCTGGGCCTGCTGGCGGACCTGGGACAGGAGCCGATCGCGCGTCTCCGGCTCGAAGCCGCCGGTGTCGACGATGGAGAGGGCGCGCTCGTCCCAGACGACGTCCGCGTAGTTCCGGTCGCGGGTGACGCCGGGGACGTCCTGCACGATCGCGACGCGCCGGCCGGCGAGCCGGTTGAAGAGCGTCGACTTGCCGACGTTGGGGCGCCCGACGAGGGCGATGAGGGGACGAGGGTTGCTCAATTTGATCTCAGATCCCGAGCCGCTTCAGGGCGCCGGCGCGCTCGCTCCAGCGCTCCTCGACCTTCACGACCAGCGAGAGGAACACCTTGCAGCCGAGGAGCTTCTCGAGGTTCTCGCGCGCGCGCGTCCCGACGCTCTTCAGCATCGCGCCCTTCTTGCCGATCACGATCGCCTTCTGCGAGTCGCGCTCGACCCAGATCACCGCGGAGATCCGCACGAGCCCGCCGCGATCGCGCCGGCCGGACTCGTCGAACTCCTCGATCTCGACCGCCGCGGAGTAGGGGATCTCCTGCCGCGTCTGGACCATCAGCTGCTCGCGCACGTACTCGGCCGCGAGCTGGCGCTCGGCCTGATCCGTCATCACGTCCGGCGGGAAGAGCGGCGCGTCCGCCTCGGGCACGTGGCGGGTGAGCGCCTCGAGGAGGACGTCGACGTTCTCGCCCTCCAGCCCGGAGAACGGGACGATCTCCGCCCAGGAGTGCAGGGAGCGGTACGCCTCGATCACCGGCAGGAGCGCGAGCCGGGGCGCCCGGTCCATCTTGGAGATCCCGAGGATGGCGGGCTTGCCGCTCTTCTTCACCTCGTCGATCGCCCACGACGTCGCCTCGCCCACCTCGACGCGCCCCTCCGGTCCGGTGCCGGACTCCACCAGGAAGAGCACCGCGTCCACCTCGCCGAGCGTCTCGAGCGCGACCTCGACCATCCGGCGGTTGAGCGCGCCCTTCGCGCGGTGGAGCCCCGGCGTGTCGAACAGCGCGAGCTGGACGCGCGGCGTGGTGTGGATGCCGAGGATCCGCGTCCGCGTGGTCTGCGGGCGCGGCGACACGATGGCGAGGTGCTCGCCGAGGATCCGGTTGAGGAGGGTGGACTTCCCGACGTTCGGGCGGCCCACGATGGCGACGAAGCCGGCGCGGAACGCGGTCTGTTCGCTGCTTGCCATGGAGATGATCGCGCCTCACCCACGATGGGGCGAGGCGCCTTGGGCTCCCCCCGCGCCGCGTGCGGCGGGCGGGGTCAAAGGGTCTTCTAGGGCTGCGCGCCGCGGGTGATGACGACCTTGTCGAGCTTCACCTTGCCGTTGCCGGCCGCGACGATCTTCGGGACGAGATCGAACCCTTTTACCACCTCTCCGAAGATCGTGTGGCCGCGGTCGAGCCACGGGGTCGGGACCTCGGTGATGAAGAACTGCGATCCGTTGGTGCCGGGACCGGCGTTCGCCATCGCGAGGAGGCCCGGCTTCGAGAACTTGTTGTCCGGGCCGATCTCGTCGGCGAACTTGTAGCCGGGGCCTCCGGTGCCGTTCCCGAGCGGATCGCCGCCCTGGATCATGAACTGGGGGATGACGCGGTGGAACACGGTCCCGTCGTAGAGCGGCTTCTTCACCGTCTGGCCGCTGCGCGGATCCTTCCACTCGCGCGTCCCCTCGGCGAGGCCGAGGAAGTTCTCGACCGTCTTGGGCGCCTTCTCGGGCAGGAGCTTCACGACGATGTCGCCGAGGGACGTCTTGAAGGTCGCGAACACCGGGGATTCCATCTTGGTCTTCTCCAGGGCATGCGTGGCGGGCGCGGCGAGTACCGCCGCGAGCGCGAGCGCGAGCGAGGTGCGAGTCATGCGCGGGATGCTAGCGGTGCACCCCGGGGTGGGCAAATGGAAACGGCGCAGTCTCGACGGGGGAACACTCGGCCCCGCCGGGGCTGCTACCGCTTGCGGCTGGGCCCCTTGCGGGCCGCGGCGCCCTTCCCTGCCCGTGGGGTGGCAGGGCGCGCCGGGCGCTTCGGAGCGGCTCGAGCGCGCTTCGCGCGGGCGCGCGGCGCCGCCTGGCGCTTCGCCTTCGGCTCCGCCGGCGTGCTCACCTCGAGCGGTGCGGCCTCGCCCGTCGCGACGAAGGGCGCCTCGACGGGCGGCACCGGCACGACGGGCTCGACCGCGACCGGGGCCAGCTCCGCCGCGAAGCGCCGGGAGAGCGTGTCGAGCGCAAGCTTCGCGGCCGCCTGCTCGGCGTCCTTCTTGGAGCGCCCGGCGCCGCGGCCGACCACGTCGCCCTTGATGTCGGTCTCGACGTCGAAGGTCTTCGAGTGGTCGGGCCCGTGCTCGGCGACGACCCGGTAGCGGGGGGTGGCGCGGAGCCGGCTCTGCGCGAGCTCCTGCAGCTGGGTCTTGTAGTCCCGGTCGAGCGTCCCCGCGGCGGCGCGCGCGAACGCCTCGCCGAGGAAGCGGTCCACGATCAAGAGCACCGGCTCGAGCCCCCCGCCGACGAACACCGCGGCGATGATCGCCTCCATCGCGTCGGCGAGCAGCGAGGCCTTCTTGCGCCCCCCGGTGAGCTCCTCGCCGCGCCCGAGCCGGAGCAGCGCCCCGATGTCGAGCGCGCGCGCCATCTCCGACAGCCCCTGCTCGTCCACGACCGCCGCGCGCATCTTCGAGAGATCGCCCTCGCGCGCCGTCGGGAACCGCTCCATGAGCCGGTGCGACACGGCGAGGTCGATGACGGCGTCGCCGAGGAACTCGAGCCGCTCGTTGTCGGTGAGCCCCTCCTCGGCCCGGTGCTCGTTCACGTAGGACTTGTGCGTGAGCGCGGCGAGCGCGGTCGCGTAGTCCGGCAGCGCGAGCCCGATGCGCGCGGACAGCGCCGCGACCGGGATCGTCAGCCCGGCCCTCGCGGGCCTGCGGTGCGTCGTTACTGGGAGCCTGCCCGTCCGCCATCGTCCCTCCCGCTAGGCGCGCAGCCGCGCCGCGAGCTCGTCGGCGAGCGCGTACGGATCCGCCTCGCGCGCCGCGATCCGGGCGGCGACCTCGTCCAGGCGTCCGGTCTCCGCCTCGAGGCGGTCGAGCGCACCCGCGAGCAGCCGCTGGCGCAGCACCGCCACGAACGCCGAGCGCGCCCGCGCCACCTCGCGCGCCCGGCGCCCGCCGGTCGCCTCGAGGTGCTGCCGGTGCCGCTCGATCGCGCCGAGGAGCTCTTCGATCCCCTCGTCCTTCACCGCCACCGTCCGCACGATCGGCGGCTCCCACCCGGCGTCCGGGCCCGGCGGCGGCACCTCGCCGTCGCCCGGGTGGAACCGGTGCGCGTCGTCGTGGTCGAGCGTTCGGGTCGCCACGGTGTGGCGCAGCTCCAGCATGATCTGGAGGTCGCGCACGGTCCGGTCAGCGCCCTCCCGATCCGCCTTGTTCACCGCGAACACGTCGGCGATCTCGAGCACGCCCGCCTTGATCGCCTGGACGTCGTCACCGAGCCCCGGGACCGTCACGACGACGACGGTGTGGGCGAGCGTCGCGACCTCGACCTCGTCCTGGCCGACGCCGACCGTCTCGACGAGGATCACGTCCTTGCCCATCGCGTCCATCACCTGCACGAGGTCGGACGTCGAGCGCGAGAGGCCGCCGAGGTGGCCGCGGGTGCCGAGCGACCGGATGAACACGTCCGGATCGACGGCGTGATCCTGCATCCGGATCCGGTCGCCCAGGATGGCGCCGCCGGAGAACGGGCTCGTGGGATCGACCGCGATCACCCCGACCTTCTTGCCCGCCGCCCGGAGCCGGGCGATGAGCCGGTCGGTGAGCGACGACTTCCCGGCGCCGGGCGCGCCGGTGAGGCCGACGACGTAGGCGCGGCCGGTGCGCGGGAACAGCGCGCGCAGCGTCGCCTCCGCCTCCGGGAGCCGGTCGTCGAGGTCCCGCATGAGCCGCGCCGCGGCGCGGACCTCGCCCGCGAGGACGCGCTCGGCGAGGGTGCGGTTCACGGGCTCCATCAGTACGCCGCCGCCTCCGGCACGAAGTTCGCGACGAGGATCGCCGCCGACATCTTGCGAGGAGACCCCATCGGCTGCCGCTGGCGGTCGAGCTGCCGGTAGATCACGTGCCCCTCCTGCACCTGGTCGATCTGGACGAGCAGCCGCCAACCGCCCCGGTCCGCCGCGAACACCGCCTCGAAGTCGGCCCGCTTCAGGACGCGCGCCGCGCCGTAGGGCCTCCCGTCGATGTCGGTCCCGACGTAGCGCACCTCGTCCGTCCCGGCCTCCTCCACCACCACGTTCATCACCCAGACCTCGCCGGGGTGCGGGGTGAGGTGTCCGGGGAAGCCGGCGGAGGGCGCCGCCCCGTCGTCCGGAGCGTCGAGCCCGATGGGCGCCTGGTCGTCCGAGGCGCCGAGCGCGAGCGCGACGACCTTGCGGGTGCCCGGGAACTCCGAGAGCTCGAACCGTTCGGACCAGACGTCGCCGCTCGGCCCGATGAGCCGGCCCTTGAACCGGGTGCCCATCTCCCGGGCCGCGACGAACCGGTAACGCGTGCCGCCGTGCTGGAACTCCTGGATGAGCTCGACCATCGCGTTCGGCGCGAGGACGGCGTCCTCGCCGAACACCGCAGCGAGCGCGGCGAGCGTGAGCGCGTTGCGCGGCGGCGGCGTCGCCTCGAGCGCGCCGCCGGGGGTCCGGTCGCCCGTCGCCGTCACGGTGGCCGCCGCCGTCCGGGGCGCCGGCTGCATCCGGGGCGCCGCGTCCGCGAGGAACAGCTCGAGGTCGGTCGCGGAGGTGAACGACCCGAGGTCGAGGGCGGGAAAGTCCGCCGAGACCTCGAAGGGAACGCCTCCCACCGGCGCGACGCGCGATACGCGCGTCCCGTCGGGCGCGCCGAGGATCTCGAAGGCGTGGCTCGAGGTCTTCACGACGGCGCGGACGGCGAGGCGGTCGGGATCGACGGCCGCCTCGAGCCGGAGCGCGCGGAAGCGCGCCGCGACGTCCTGCAGCGCCGCGCCGCGGTGCTGCAGCGCGGCCGCGACCGCCTGCTCGAGGGCCGCCAGCCGCTCGTGGTCGTAGAAGCCCACCGCCCCGAGCGCCGCGAGCGGCGCGTCGAGGAAGCGCAGGTGATCGTGCCCGACCACGACGAAGCGCGCGCGCTGGACCGGCTGGCCCGTCGCGGGGTGCACGACGCGCGGTGAAGGCGAGATCGCCCTCGAGCGTCTCTCGATCGGCGCCCAGCCGGACGGGGACCCCGAGCGCCGACAGCTTCCGGGAGGCGATCTGGTTCAGCCGCTCCCGCGGGATCTTCCCGATGATGGTGTGTTCGCCTTCCATGCTCCCCGAGCGCGTGTGCCCGCGCAGGTTACCTCAGAATCCGCGCGGCATGGCGTCGGCTACTCGCCCGTGAACACCGGCGGCCGCTTCTCGCCGAACGCGCGGAGCGCCTCGACCCGGTCCTTCGAGGCGAGGCAGTCCTGGTAGAGCCGGTTCTCGAGCGCGAGCGCCTCCTCGAGCGGCAGGTGGAGACCGCCGTCCACCGCGCGCTTCGCCTGGCGCAGCGCGATGGGCGCGTTGCGCGCGACCAGCGCTGCGACGGCGAGCGCCTCGTCCATGAGCCGCGCGGCGGGGGCGATCCGCGAGACGAGCCCCATCGCGAGCGCCTCGGCCGCCCCGACCCGCCGCGCGGTGAGGATGAGGTCCTTCGCGCGCGAGACCCCCACGAGCCGCGGGAGCCGCTGGGTGCCGCCCGCGCCGGGGATGATCCCGAGCCCCACCTCCGGCAGCCCGAGCTCCGCCCCCTCGGCCGCGACGCGCAGGTCGCACGCGAGCGCGAGCTCGAGGCCACCGCCGAGCGCGGCGCCGTTCAACGCGGCGATGAACGGCTGCGGCGCCCGCTCGATCCCGAGGAACCCGTCCCGGACCGCGGCGTGGAAGCCGTGCACCTCCTCCGCGGTCATCCGGGCGCGCTCCTTCAGGTCCGCGCCGGCGCAGAAGGCGCGCTCCCCGGCGCCGGTCAGGACGACCGCCCGGAGGGTGCGGTCCCCGGCAGCGGCGTCGACGCGGGCGCGCAGCTCGCGGAGCAGCGCCATCGTGAGCGAGTTCCGGCGCGCCTCGCCCTGGATGGTCCAGGTCTCGATCGCGCCCTTCCGCTCGGTCGTCAGCTCCATCACGCCTCCGTGCGCGCCAGCTCCGCCTGGAGCGTCTTGCCGGGAAGCCGCCGCCCGACGAGCCGCTGGGCGAGCCCGCCCGCGGCGATGAGCTTTCCGAAGTCGACCCCCGTGTCGTACCCCATGCCGTGGAGCATGTAGACGAGGTCCTCGGTCGCGAGGTTGCCGGACGCCCCCGGCGCGTACGGGCAGCCGCCGAGTCCGCCGATGGAGGCGTCGAACGTGGTGATCCCTTGCTCGAGGCCGGCGAGCACGTTCGCGAGCGCGGTCCCGCGCGTGTCGTGCATGTGCAGCGCGAGCTTCTCGACGGGGATCGTCTTCAGGAGCCGCTCGAGGACCCGGCGCGTCCCGGCCGGCGTCGCGACCCCGATGGTGTCGCCGAGCGAGATCTGCTCGCACCCGAAGGAGAGAAGCTGCTCCGCCACCGCGGCCGCGCGCTCCGGCTCGACCGGCCCCTCGTACGGGCAGCCGAACACGGTCGAGACGTAGCCACGAACGCCGAGCCCCTGCGCGCGCGCGGCGGGCACGAGCCCCTCGAGCTCCCGGAGGGAGTCCGCCACGGTCCGGTTGAGGTTCTTCCGGTTGTGGCTCTCCGAGGCCGACATGAACACGGCGGCGGCGACCGAGGGCCGGGCGTCGCCGGCGCGCCGCAGGGCGTCGCCGAGCCGCTCGAGCCCCTTCGCGTTCGGGACGAGGACGACGTACGTGACGCCGTCGACGCGGGGGAGCGCCGACACCATCGGGTCGGCGTCCGCGAGCTGCGGGATCCAGCGCGGCGAGACGAAGCTCGTCGCCTCGATCCGGCGCAACCCGGCGTCCGAGAGGGCGTGCACCAGGGCGAGCTTGTCGGCGGTCGAGAGGCTCGCCGCCTCGTTCTGGAGCCCGTCGCGCGGGCCGACCTCGTAGACGGTCACGTGTCCTGGCACGACCGGATCCTAATCCCCTTCTCGCCGGGTGGCTGCCGCGAAGCGCGGGCCGTCAGCGGACGACGTGCGAGGCCGGTCCGATCGTCGCGCCCTCGGCCGGGGTGGCGGCGGCGGCGCACCCCGCCCGTGCCGCCGCGTCGAGGTGGCCGTGGATCTTCATCGAGCAGAACTTCGGGCCGCACATCGAGCAGTACTCGGCCGACTTGAACTCGTCGTCGGGGAGGGTCTCGTCGTGCTTCGCCCGGGCGGTGTCCGGGTCGAGCGACAGCTCGAACTGCCGCTTCCAGTCGAAGGCGTACCGGGCGCGCGACAGCGCGTCGTCCCGGTCGCGCGCGCCGGGGCGGTGGCGGGCCACGTCCGCGGCGTGCGCGGCGATCTTGTACGCGACGATCCCCTGGCGCACGTCGTCCACGTCCGGCAGGCCGAGGTGCTCCGCCGGGGTCACGTAGCAGAGCATCGCGGCGCCGTGCTGCGCGGCGACCGCCGCGCCGATGGCGCTCGTGATGTGGTCGTAGCCCGGCGCGATGTCGGTGACGAGCGGCCCGAGCACGTAGAACGGCGCCTCGTGGCAGAGCTCCCGCTCCCGCTCCATGTTCATCGGGATCTGGTCGAGCGGCACGTGCCCCGGCCCCTCGACCATCACCTGGACGTCGTGCTCCCACGCCTTCTTGGTGAGCTCGCCGAGCACCTTCAGCTCGGCGAACTGCGCCTCGTCGGAGGCGTCGGCGAGGCAGCCGGGCCGCAGGCCGTCGCCGAGCGAGAAGGTCACGTCGTACTTCTTGAAGATCTCGCAGAGCGCGTCGAAGTGCGTGTAGAGCGGGTTCTCCGCCCCCTTCGCGAGCATCCACTGCGCCATGAGCGCGCCGCCGCGCGACACGATGCCGATGACGCGCCGGGCCGCGAGCGGGACGAACGCGCGCAGGACCCCGGCGTGGATCGTCATGTAGTCGACGCCCTGCGCGGCCTGCGCCTCGATGACGTCGAGGAGCATCTGCGGCGTGAGGTCCTCCACCTGGTCCACGTGCGCGAGGCACTCGTAGATCGGCACGGTGCCGACCGGGATGGGGCTCGCGCGGAGGATCGCCTCGCGGATCTGCGGGATGTCGCCGCCGGTGGAGAGGTCCATCACGGTGTCCGCGCCGTACTTGAGGCAGACCCGGAGCTTGTCGAGCTCCCCGTGCGTGTCGGACGACACCGCGCTGTTCCCGATGTTCGCGTTGATCTTGCAGGTCGCCGCGATGCCGATCCCGATCGGCTCGAGCTCGGGGTGGTTCAGGTTCGCGGGGATGACGAGCCGCCCGCGGGCGACCTCGTCGCGGACGAGCTCGGGGGCGATCGACTCGCGCTTGGCGACGTGCGCCATCTCCTCGGTGACGACCCCGCGCCGCGCGAGGTGCATCTGGGTGACGTTGGCCTGCCCCCGTCGCTTCGCGATCCATTCGGCGCGCATAGGCGGGCGAAGCTAGCGATCGCGCGCGGGCGTGTCAACGCGCCGCGGGGGCGAAATGGGCCTCTTTGCGCAGCGTCCGAGCAGGCGCAGGGGCCAGCCGGGCGATGCTGCCGCGTGGCGAGCGCAGGGGCAGCCGGATGAGGCTCCCCGGAGGCGAGCGCGGAGGAGGCGGGCTTGCGCCGACGGGCGGAGGCGAAGCCGGAGCCTCCGACTGCTCGGGGGCGCGAGCTCCGCAGGCCGAAGGCTCTGCGGAGCGAGTGTCCCCCCGCTCTAACGGAGCGCCGCGAAGGCGCCCCGCCCGGCGTAGCGCGCGGTCTTTCCGAGCTCCTCCTCGATGCGCAGGAGCTGGTTGTACTTGGCGATCCGGTCGGTGCGCGAGGCGGAGCCCGTCTTGATCTGCCCGCAGTCGCAGGCGACCGAGAGGTCGGCGATGGTCGTGTCCTCGGTCTCGCCGGAGCGGTGGCTCATCACGCTCGTGTAGCTCGCGCGGTGCGCCATCCGGACCGCCTCGAGCGTCTCGGTCAGCGAGCCGATCTGGTTCACCTTCACCAGGATCGAGTTCGCGACGCCCTCGGTGATGCCGCGTCCGAGCCGCGTGACGTTCGTGACGAAGAGGTCGTCGCCGACGAGCTGCAGCTTCGCGCCGAGCTTGTCGGTGAGCAGCTTCCAGGTCGCCCAGTCGTCCTCGGCGCAGCCGTCCTCGATGGAGACGATCGGGTACTTCGCCGCGAGCGAGGCGTAGTAGTCCACGAGCCCCTTGCCGTCGAAGCTCTTCCCCTCGCCCTCGAGCTCGTACTTGCCGGTCTTCTTGTCGAAGAACTCGCTCGCGGCGCAGTCGAGGGCGAGCGCGACCTGCTCGCCCGCCTTCAGCCCGGCGGCCTGGATCGCCTCCATGATGACGGCGAGCGCCTCCTCGTTGGAGGCGAGGCTCGGGGCGTAGCCGCCCTCGTCGCCGACGCCGGTCGAGGCGCCCTTCCCCTTCAGCACCTTCTTCAGGGCGTGGAAGATCTCGGCGCCGTACCGCAGCGCCTCGGCGAACGTCGGGGCGCCGAGCGGGACGACCATGAACTCCTGGATGTCGACGTTCGAGTCGGCGTGCGCGCCGCCGTTCAGGATGTTCATGAGCGGCACGGGGAGCGTGCGCGCGCCGGCGCCGCCGACGTACCGGTAGAGCGGGAGCGCGTGCGCCGTGGCGGCCGCCTTCGCCGCCGCGAGCGAGACACCGAGGATCGCGTTCGCGCCGAGCTTCGCCTTGGTGGGCGTGCCGTCGAGGTCGATCATCCGGGCGTCGAGCGCCGGCTGGTCGGAGGCGTCCATCCCGACCACCGCCGGGCCGATGACGTCCATCACGTTCGAGACGGCCTTCTTCACGCCCTTGCCGAGATACCGCCCCTTGTCGCCGTCGCGGAGCTCGAGCGCCTCGTGCTCGCCGGTGGACGCGCCGGACGGCACCGCCGCGCGGCCCACGTCTCCGGTCGCCACCGCCACCTCGACCTCCACCGTCGGGTTACCGCGGGAGTCGAGGATCTCGCGGGCGGTCACGTTGATGATCTCGGTCATCGGCATCCTCCTGGGGGCCCGGGAATGTGCCCGCCGGCGCCAGCCCGCGTCAATCGGTTTCGCGTTACGCCTCCCGTCGAGGAGCAACTCATGCCGGGACTGCTGCAGGGCAAGGTGGCGATCGTGACGGGCGCGGGCGGAGGGATCGGGCGCGAGCACGCGCTGGCGCTCGCCCGCGAGGGCGCGAAGGTGGTCGTGAACGACCTCGGGTCGGACCGTCACGGCGGCGGGCGCGGCGCCGAGATGGCGGACCGGGTCGTCGCCGAGATCCGGGCCGCGGGCGGCGAGGCGGCCGCGAGCTACGACTCCGTGGCGACGCGCGAAGGCGCGGACGGGCTCGTCTGGACGGCGCTCTCGAAGCTCGGCGGCCTCGACGTGCTCGTGAACAACGCCGGCATCCTCCGCGATCGGACCGTGCTCAACATGGCCGAGGAGGACTTCGACCGGGTGCTCGACGTCCACCTCCGCGGCACGTTCCTCTGCACCCAGGCGGCCGCGCGGGTGATGAAGGTCCAGGGACACGGCGGCCGCATCGTGAACACGACGAGCGTCTCCGGGCTCGTCGGCAACTACGGCCAGGGGAACTACGCCGCCGCGAAGGCCGGCATCTACGGGCTGACCCGCGTGTGCGCGCTCGAGCTCGAGAAGATCGGCGTCACGGTGAACGCCGTGGCGCCGGTGGCGCTCACGCGCATGACGAGCGACCTCGCCATGATGAAGGGCGCGACGGAGCGCGAGCTCGGCCCCCAGTTCATCGCGCCCGCCGTCGTGTTCCTCGCGAGCGAGCTCGCCGCCGGGATCACCGGCCAGATCCTCGGGGTGCAGGGCGGCCGGATCTTCGTCTACCGGATGGAGACGACCGAAGGCGTGGAGCGCGACGCCGCGAACGGCCCCTGGACCGCGGCCGAGATCGGGGAGGCGTGGGGGCGCATCGCGCGCTGAAGGCGGACGAGAAAACGGGCGCGAGACCGGGTGGTCTGCGCCCTCCGTCCGGCGGTTCGCCCCTGGCGAGCGCCGTTGCAGCGGCCAGCCGTGCCTGATCGCGCCGCAGCGCGATCGGGCAAGTGGTCTCGGCCTAACCGGAGTAATCGATGATCACGACGCCGCGGTCTTCCTTGCGGTCTTCGGGTTCCGAGGCCGGCCCGGAAGGGTCGCGCGAAGGCAGCGGGAGCTCGATGGCGGGGCGCTCGTCGCGGGTCCGTTCCCGGTCGCGCCGCTTGATCTCTTCGATGACGTAGGCGTCCAGCATGTCGGCCTCTCCTGCCTCGTCTTCGCGCCTCGTGACTGCAAGCCGCGTTCCCGCGGCCCTGGTCCTCCCGGTTCTCGCGTTCTTCCTACATAACGATGCCGCGACGCCGCGGCTGGATTCGTGGGCCTGAGGTCGGCCTCACTTTTCCCGTGTAGCACCCGCTCCAAGCGGGGGTCAAGGAGCGGCCGGGCACGCCCACAGCGCCCGCCAGCGTCCGACATCTCCGTGCTCCGAGGAGCGGGCAAGCGTGGCTCCGGCGCCACGCCCGTGCCTCCACGGCCTCCCGCGACCCGCCGCCGCCCTGCTCCCGCGGACGGCCGCCGCGGGCCGTCTCCTAGCCGCGGCTCTCCGCGCGCGCCTTGAACGCCGCGAGCGTCTTGGGGAGCTGGATCTTGGTCAGCTCGTCGCTCACCCGGTCGACGAGCGCCTGGGGAACGAGAGGGGGGCGCGCGATCTCGGATCTCGACCGAGTAGATGGCGCGGGTGCGGCCGCCGTCGTCCGCGAGCTCCCAGGAGCCGTTCGAGACCTTCATCATGTCGCCCGACACGAGCGACCACGCGACGCGCCGCGGCCGCTGTTCGTCGTGGCGCAGCACGTACTTGATGCGGCGGATGCCGAGATCGAGCTCGTACTCGACCTGCTTGTCGCCCTTCCCGCCCCTGATCCGGCACGCGCGCATGCCCGGCACGAACTTCGGGTACGACTCGTAGTCCACGATGATCTCGTAGACCCGCTCGATCGGCGCCTCGATCACCACCTGCTTCGTCACCACGGACATCCGACACACCCCTCGGCCCGCGGGGGGCCTGGAAGGAAGCGGAGCCGGCGCTGCGCCGGCCGCTCCCCTCGTCACCAGCCGTAGTTCGGCACCCTCGAGAACCGGTGCACCGTCTCGATGTAGCGGATCGTCCCGGTCCTGGACCGCATCACGACGGAGTGCGAGCGCGCACCCTCCCCGGTGAAGCGCACCCCCCGCAGGAAGTCGCCGTTCGTGACGCCGGTCGCGCTCACCATCACGTCCCCGCCCGCCATCTCCTCGGCGGTCATCACCCGGTCGAGGTCGACGAGGCCCATCGCGCGCGCCCGCTCCTTCTCCTCCTCGTTCCGGAACACGAGCCGACCCTGCACGTCGCCGCCGGCGCAGCGGAGCGCCGCCGCCGAGATGATGCCCTCCGGCGCGCCGCCGGTCCCCATGAGCACGTCGACGCCGGTGTCCGGGAAGCAGGTGTCGAGCGCGCCCGCGACGTCGCCGTCGCCGATGAGCTTGATGCGGGCGCCCGTCTCGCGGACCTCGCGCACGAGCCGTTCGTGCCGTGGCCGGTCGAGGATGACGACGGTGAGGTCCTCGACGTACTTCCCGACGCGCGTCGGCGATTCGCCGGAGGTTCTCGGTCGGCGAGCGGCGCAGATCCACGGCACCCCGCGCGGCGGGGCCGACCGCGATCTTCTCCATCTGCATGTCCGGGGCGCGCAGGAGCTTCCCCTTCTCGCCCATGGCGACCACGCTGAGCGCGTTCGGGGCGCCGCTCGCGCAGAGCGCAGTGCCCGCGAGCGGGTCGGCCGCGATCTCGATCTCGATCGCGCCCGGCTCGCGCCGGCCGACCCGCTCGCCGATGAAGAGCATCGGCGCGCGCTCGCGCTCTCCCTCGCCGATCACGATCTCGCCGTCGATCGCCACGTCGTCGAAGGCCTTGCGCATCGCCTCGACCGCGGCGCGACCGGCACCCTCCCGATCGCCGCGACCCATGAGGCGGGCCGACGCGAGGGCAGCCGCCTCGGTGACGCGGACCACTTCGAGCGCGAGGTTCCGATCCATCCGTCACTCCTTCGCGGGCGGTTGCTCCCCGCCCGGCGGGTCGAGCCGGTCGAGGAGGTCCTGCGGCAAGCGCCGGATCCGCCCCTCCAGATCGACGCACGCGTGCACGGTGTGCCCCGTCGCGAGCACGTCACCCTCGCGCAGGAGGCGGTAGCCGAAGCGCGCCGAGGCCCGCTTCACCTCGGCGAGCGAGGTCTCGACGGTGAGCAGGTCGTCGTAGCGGGCGGGCACGCGGTAGCTCACCTGCGCCTCCGCCACCGGGAGGCGCAGCCGGAACCGCTCCTCGAACTCGCGGTACGGCAGGCCGCGCGCGCGGATGAACTCGTTCCGGCCCGCCTCGAACCAGCGCAGGTACGTCGCGTAGTACGCGATCCCCATCGCGTCGGTGTCCCCGTAGATCACGCGGAGCTCGGTCCGGACCGTGGCCGCCATCGCGCTACACGTCCTCGATCCGGATGAGCCGCGTGCTCGCGAGCGTCGTCGGCTCCGCGTCGATCGCGACGATCGCGGCCCGCAGGTCGGCCTCGCGGGCCTCGTGCGTGACGATGACGAGGGGGACCGGCTTGCCCTGGTCGTTCTGCTCCCGCTGCTGCACGGCCGCGATGGAGATGCGGCGCGCCGCGAGGTGCGCGGCGATCCGGGCGAGCACGCCGGGCGCGTCCTGCACCTGGAAGTGCAGGTAGTACGCGCAGCGCACGTCGTCGTGCGGCCGGAGCGTCACCGCCGGCTTCGCGGGCGGCAGCGGGACGCGCCCCGGGCTCCCTGCGAGGATGTTCCGCGTCAGGTCGATGATGTCCGAGACCACCGCGCTGCCCGTCGGCATCGCGCCCGCGCCCTGGCCGTACAGGAGCGATGGCCCGAGCGCCTCCGACCGGAGCACCACCGCGTTCATCGCGCCGCGCACCCCCGCCAGGAGCGAACCGGCCGGGATGAAGGCGGGGTGCACCCGCGCCTCGATCTGGTCGCCCGCGCCGCAGCGCCGCGCGACGGCGAGGAGCTTCAGCGCGTAGCCCATCTCGCGTCCCCACCGGAAGTCGTCCGGCGAGAGCCCCATGATGCCCTCCGTGAGCACGTCCTGCGGCGCGAGCCGCGCCCCGAACGCGAGCTGGGCGAGGACGCAGAGCTTCTGCGCGGCGTCGCCCCCGGAGACGTCGAGCGTGGGGTCCGCCTCGGCGTACCCGAGGCGCTGCGCCTCGGCGAGCGCCTTGTCGATCGGATCGCCCTTCTCCGCCATGGCGCTCAGGATGAAGTTCGTGGTCCCGTTGACGATCCCGTGCAGCGAGCCGATCCGGTCGGACGCGAGCGCCTCGCGGAGCGTCCGGATGATCGGGACGCCGCCGCAGACCGCCCCCTCGTAGTAGACGTCGACGCCCTTCTCCCGGGCGAGCCGGAAGATCTCGTCGCCACGGGTCGCGAGGAGCGCCTTGTTCGCGGTGACGACGTGCTTGCCGCGCTCGAGCGCGCCACGGACGAGGGCGAGCGCCTGGTCCACCCCGCCGATGAGCTCGACCACCACCGCGATCTGCGGATCTGCGAGCAGGTCCTCCATCCGCCCGGTCAGGAGCGCGGGGTCCAGGTCGAGCGCCCGCTCCTTGCGAGGGTCGCGCACCGCCACCTTCCGCACGACGATCCGGGCGCCGAGCCGCGCCTCGATGTCCCCCGCGTGGCGCCGCAGGATGGACAGCACCCCGCCGCCGACGGTGCCGAAGCCCGCGATCCCGATGCCCACCTCGCGCATGGTCACTTCCCCTCGACGCGGAATCTCTCGAGCACGGCCCTGATCTGGGGGCTCGCCGCCGTCCCGACGACCGCGAAGGTCTCGATCCGGACCGGCCCCACCCCGGGCGCGTAGGTGATCTCGAGGACGTGGTCGGTCCCCTTGGCCGCCCGGTTGTGCGCGCGGACGCGGACGCAGCCGTCGAACTTCCCGGCCGGCGTCTCGACCGTCTCGCCGACCCCGGCGATCTCGTACCGCTCGGTGGAGCTCACCGAGACGATGGACGACCACTTCGTGCCCTGGACGAGCGGCCCGCAGAGGAGCCGGCGGCTGCGGTCGTGCAGGCAGTCCGCGTCGGCGCGGAGCTCGCCGCGCTCGCTGTCGCGAAAGTAGCCGTCCTTCGTCCGCTCGAGGATCCGGACGGTGCGCCGGGAGCCGCGCTGCTCCGCCTGGAGCGCCGGCGACTCGTCGCGGTAGACCCACTCGTTGCCGACCGCGAGAGGGAAGAAGGTGGCGGGCTCGGGGGCGCGCTGAGGGCGCGCCGGCGCGCCGGCTCCGGCGCAGGCCGTGGCGAGCGCCGCAAGCAGCGCCACCAGCGCGAACGACAGGGAGGTGCGGGTCTTCATGGTCCGCGCATCTTAGCGGAAACCCGCCGCCGCCTGGCGACCGCGGCGGGGCGCTCGCGGTGAACTGGCCCGGTCGCGGTGAACTGGCCCGGTCGTGGTGAGCCTGTCGAACCACGACGACGAGCGGGGCGCCGCGCGGCCTCGCCGAGCGCAGGTCAGCGGCGGGCCGCGACCGCCGCTTCGTTCTTGCGCGCGGCCATGTCGTCGAGCGCTTCGCGCGCCGCCTTCCGGACGCGCGGGTCGGGGTGACCCGACGAGATGGTGAGGAGGAAGCCCTCCGCCTCCGCCCCGCCGATGTCGCCCACGAAGCGGGCGACGCGCAGCGTCAAGGTCGGGTCGGCCCCGCGCGCGAGGTCGATCAGCGCGGGCACCGCGCGTTCGTCGCCGATCTGGGCGAGCGCGCCGAGGATGCGGTGGGCGAGGCGCGCGTCCTCCTGCTTCAGACGCTGGACGAGCGCCGGCACGGCCGCCCTCGACCTGCGCTCGCCGAGCACCCGCACCGCCTGCTCGCGGGCGCGCACGTCCTCGGCGCCGAGGTCGGTCACGAGCGCCGCGACCTCCTTGCGCTCGGCCGCGACCCCGAGGCGAAGCCCCTCGGCCGCTCGCTGCGCCGCCCGCTCGAGGGCGGCGCGCCAGGCGGCGCGCGGCGAGGGAGACGCCCCGAGCGCGACCGACCCCGACGCGAGCTCTCGGCGCGGGGAGGCCTTGGCGCCCTGGTCGGTCGGCGTGAGCGCGATCTCGATCGTCACCTCGACGAGCGGTCCCGCGGCTCCGGGCAGGATCCGGACGGCCGGGACGTCGACGAGGGCGCCGTGAGGGTGCGCGCCCTCTCCAAGCACGAACCCGGCGGCGCCGAGCGCCGCGCGCACCGAGGCCTCGAGCGCGGTCTCGTCGAGCCCCGCCTCGCGGAGGGCGCCAGAGGGCGCACCGTCGGCAAGCCGGACCCCGGTGACGTGGATCGGCTCGGACCGGGGCCCGCAGGCTGCCGCGACGAACGCCGCGAGCGCGAGCGTCGCGCACGGGCCGGCAGCGCTCCTCACCCCGGCGCGCACGTCAGGCACCCTCGCCGCCCGGCGGCTCCTGCCGGGGCGGCGGTGGCTGCAGCGGTGCGGGATCAGCCGACGCCTCGAGCTGCGGCGCAGAGCGGGGCTCGCCGGAGGCATCCGCCTCGCCGGCTGCGGCGGCGGCCGCAACCGAGCCCTCGACCGGCGCGGCAGCGCCCTCGCGGGGGCCGCGACCCCTTCCGCCGCGCCGACGCCGGCGACGGCGACGGCGGCGACGCTCGCCTCCGGCCTCCCCTCCGGCCTCGGCGGCCGCTCCTCCCGCGGCGGGTGCGGCCGTGCCGCGCTCTCCCTCGGGCGCGTCGTCGCCCTCGTCGCCCTCGTCGCCACCCTGGGGCCCATCGGGCCCCTCGTCGTCGAGCTCCGCGTCGCTCACCCGCTCCGGCGGACGCGCCCGGCGCTCCTGTTGCGAACGGCCCGAGGCCGGGCGCTCGATATCGATCGTGGCGTGCTCCGGCTCGACGCCCTCTCCGGCGGCGGGCTCCTCGGCCGGCGCGGCGCTCTCGGCCGCGCCGTCGTCGTCCTGCGGCGCAGGCCGCCGATCTTCCCGGCGCGGCTCGCGCGGCTCGCGCGCCTCGCGCCGATCGCGCTCCTCGCGCCGCGCGCGGCGCGCCGCCTCCTCACGCTCCGCGACCTCGGCGGCCGACTTGAAGAACGCCTCGTCCAGCTCGGGCACGATCACCTGAACGCACCCGACGCCCGCGTCCGCGAGCGCCTCGGCGAGCGCCTCGCCGCACAGGAGGATGACGGGCAGCTGCCCGGCGGCGGCCGCCTCGCCGCGCGCTTCCCGCGCGGCGTCGCCCGGCGAGAGCACGACGCCGACCTGCGCGCCGTATTGGCCGAGATCGCGGCGGAGGTCCGCCACGTCCCGGCGTCCGGCGTCGGCGCCACCGCGGACGATCCGGATGGCGTGGCGGACCTCGCCGAGGCCCATCGTGCGCTTGGCGGTGGCGACGACGTGCTCGCGGCCGCGCTTCGCGACCTTGACGTCCTTGAACCCGAGCTTCTCGAGCAGCCGCATCGCGACGTGCTCGACCGTCGGCCCGTCGCACTCGCGCAGGCGGCGGCGGAGCGCGGAGAGCGCAGTCCGGCGCAAGTCGCCGGCCCCGATTGCGACGCGTGCGGCCAGCGGCGCGGCCACCCGCTCGCCCGGCTCGGGCTGGGCGACGAGCGTCACCGTCTCGCCCTCGAGCTGGAAGAGCGGATTGCGCCCCGCGCCCTCGCGGCGGCGGTTGTCCTCGCCGAGGGCGGCGCGCAGCGCGCCCGAGTCGCGCTCGAACGCGTCCGGCATGAGGAGCCGCTCGACTCCCGTCGCGGCGATCTCGCGGACCGACAGCGGCCTTCCCGCGCCGGCCAGGATCTCGTACGCGACCTCCGCCGGGGACGGGAAGCGCCGCGTGCGGCGCTCCTCCTCGTCGCGGCGCCGAGGCCGGGCCTCGGTCCGGGCGGGGCTGCGGCCGAGATCCCGCGACGGCACCGGGTGCCGCTCACGGTTGCGGTACGGGAGCTCGCCCTCGGGCGGGGCCTCGATGAGCCCCTCGAGCCCGGCAGGGTCCTCGTCGACGCCCCACTCGACGAGCGCGAAGGTGCCCTGCTGGACCGGGATGACCTTGCGCTCCGCGTGCGGCAGACGGCAGTGCGCCGCGAGCTGGCCAGCCATCGTGTCGTCGGGGATCTTGCCGACGTGATCGAGCAGGTTCTCCCGGACGGCGATCTCGGTCAGCTTCTTGAAATGGAGAGGTTTTCCCTCGCGCCGCAGCACCTCGATGGCGGCTTCGGTGAACGTCATGCACTTCCTTCGATAGAGGGGAGCGCCATATTCGTGCCGCCCCCCCTGCGCTGTCAACGTTGAAACGCCGTGATTCCGCGGTGATGCTCCATGTAGGAGATGGTTCACATTCGCACCGGCGCCGCCTGGCGGCACGACCCCGAGCTGCGTGCCGCCCTGCGTCGCGGGGTCGCGCGAGAGCGCGCGACCGCGGCGCGGCAGGTGGTGGACGCGGTCGCGCTCGAGGTGGATGGCGTGGATCTCGCGGCCGGGCTCGCCGAGGGCCCGCTCCTCCCGACGCTCGAGGCGCTCCTCCGGGCGGTCGCCCGGATCGTCGGTGGAGCGCCGCACGCCACGGTGACGTTCGCCGAGGGCGAGATCGAGCTCCTGCTGCGGCGTCACGGACGGACGGCCCTCCTCACCGTGCTCGCCCTCACCCGCCCCTCGCGCGTCCTCGCGAGGGACGTCGAGGTGGAGGTCGACGCGCTCGCCGCCGCCGCGCTCGACGCCTCCGCCACGCTCTGCCGCGAGCTCTCCGAGCTGCTCCCCGGCTCCGACGCGCGCGAGGCCCGTCCCCTGCGCGCCGCGGCGCGGGCGCTGCGGCGCACCGAGGAGGGTCCCCGCCTGCGAGTGCCGGGGCCTTCGGCTGAGGCTGCCCCACGGCGAGCGGGGGGCTCGGGGGGGCGCGAGCCGAGCGGAGGCGAGGCGAGTGTCCCCCCGCTAAAATGCGCGTTCGAGCTCCCCGACGACGACGGGCTCCTCGGCACGTACGAGGGGGGCCGGCCAGATCTCGGGTCGCTGCTCGGCCCGGGGCGGGTCGTCGTCCTCACCCGAGAAGGCCATGAGCTCGCGGCGATCGGAGGCGTCCCGTTCCTCGTCGTCCGCGATCTCGGAGCGGCTGTCGACGCGCTGCTCGGCGCGGTCCGGGAAGGCGCGCCGCGGCTTCGGCTCGCGCTCGGACGCGCCGCGCGCGGGCCGCCGCTCGGGCTCGAGGTCGATCTCGTCGCGCGCACGGTCTCGGCGGACGGCACGGCGGCGGTCCCCTGCGGGCCGCTCGAGCTCGCGCGGGCCTTCGCCGAAGGGCAGGCCGAGCTCGGGCGCGTCGCGCGCGCGCGGAACCCGCGCCAGGCGGAGAACGCCCACCTCGTCGAGCTCGAGCGCGCCGCAGCGGACCGGCTCGCGCAGATCGAGGAGCTCGGCCTCGGCGACCGCGCCGCCGCCGTGCCCGCGCCCGCCCGAGTCTCCGGTCCGCCGCGCCTCGTCCAGCGTCCACTCGGGCCAGGCCGGCTCCGGCGGCTGTCGTTCCAGCCGACGTTCCGGGTCGACGCCGGGGCGCCCGCCGGCGAAGGGCTCCTCCGCGCCGGGGCGGTCGTGATCTGCGCGGGCGCGGCCGCGACGCTCGGCCTCGACGCGCGCACCGGCGCGCCGCTGTGGCGAGCGGAAGGCTGCGAGCTCGCGGCGTTCGCAGGCGGGAACGTGCTGCTCGCGCGGGCGGGTGCGCTCGCGTCCGTTGCGCCACGGAGCGGTCGCCTCCAGTGGACGCGCCCCATCCCCGGCCCGACGCCGCTCGCCGCGACCGCGTTCGTGCGCGGCCCCCTCGTCCTCCTGCACGCGGGAGGCACCGCGACCGGCCTCGATCCCGGCTCGGGCCGGACGCTGTGGCGGTTCGAGCCTCCGGGCGCAGCCCGCCTGGTCGGCGACCGCGTTCGGCGGCGTCCTCGCGGCCGCGTCGGACACTGCGCTCCTCTACGGCGTCGACGCCACCGGACGGACGCTGTGGCGGCTGCGCCTGCCTGGACCGGCGCTGCGCGCGCCGGTGGCGGCCGGCGGGCTCTGCCTCGCCCTCGCCGCTGCGGACCCGGGGACGGCGCTGCTCGGCGTCGATCCCGCCACCGGCACCCGGCGCTGGGAAGCGCCGCTCGACGCGGCCGGCGGTGCCGTCGTGCGCGCGTGGGGTCGCCGCATCGCCGTCGCGGGCACGGTGGGCGGCGATCCCATCGTCACCGCGCTCGAGCGGAGCGGCGCGACCGCCTGGACGGTCGCACCCGGGCTCGCGGGCTCGGTGGGCGCGGTGGCGGCGGGCGCGCTGCTCGTCGTTCGCGACCCGTCGGGCGGGCTCGTCGCCCTCTCGCGCGACGGCGCCACGCGCTGGAGCCGTCCGCCGCGGCCCGGGCACGGCGGAGCGCGCGGCCCGCCCCCGGTCGTCGCGCGCGGGACGGTCGTGTCGCTCGCGGGCGAGGCGCTCGAGGCGCTCGACGCGCGAACCGGTGAGCTCGTGGGCTCGATCGCCGGGACCGCGCCCGTGAGGCTCTCGGTCGACGCGGCGCTCGGGATCGCCGCGATGGACGCGGATGGGCTCGCGACCGGCTGGCGGCTCGCGACGCACCTCAGCGTCGTCTGCGGAACCCGCCTCGCCCTACACCCCGAGGAAGAGGCGCTTGCCGAAGTTGAGCGCCAGGTCGGCGTCGAAGATCTTCTGCGCCGCCGTCTCGATGTCGTACGGGACGCGGTGGAACTCGACGACGCGCTCGTCGGTGTCGTAGGTCACGAAGCACGCGCGGTTGTCGCAGTCCCGCGGCTGCCCGACCGAGCCCACCGACACGACGTACTTGTAGCCGCGGCGGATCCCGAAGCGCGTCGCCACGACCTCCGTCACGTCGCCGCCCGGGTGGAGCGCGAAGGTCTTGCAGAGGTGGCTGTGGCCGACGAAGTTCACGTCCGCGAGCGCGTCGAGGTGCGGGAGCAGCTCCCGCGCCTGCTCGATCGCGAACACGTACTCGTAGCTCTCCGCGTTCACGGGGTTCCCGTGGGAGAACTGGAGGTCGTCGAGCCGGTGGGTGTACGGCAGCGACCGCAGCCAGTCGAGGTTCTCCGGGTCGATGCGCGACGCGGTCCAGTCGAGCGCGTGGCGCGCCGCGTCATAGTAGAAGCTGTAGTCCATCCGACCGGAGACCGCGGCGTCGTGGTTCCCGAGCACCGTGACCTCCGCCACCTTGCGGACGAGGTCGCAGCACTCGTTGACGCTCGCCCCGTACCCGACCACGTCCCCGAGGCAGATCACGCGGTCCGGCCGATGCCGTTCCAGCGCGGCGAGCGCCTGCGTCAGCGACTCGAGGTTCGAGTGGATGTCGGAGAGGATTCCGATGCGCATGCGCGATCCGAACCCGGACGCGAGGTTCGCGATGGTAGCCGTCAGCCGGAACCGGCGTCAACCCACGGTCGGAGCGGCGAAGAGATCCCCTCGAGGTCGTCGAAGTGCGCGAGCCGGCGCGCCTCCGAGAACCGCCCGCGGATCTCGTCCGTCGTGAGCGATCGGAGCCGGTCGAGCGAGAACTGCTCGACCGTGAAGCTCGCGAGGACGCTCCCGAGCACGATGGCGCGGCGCATCGTCGCGTGGTCCTCGCGGCGGCAGCGCGCGAGGTACCCCATGAACCCACCCGCGAAGCTGTCGCCGGCGCCGGTCGGGTCGAAGACGGCCGGGAGCGGGACCGCCGACGCGGCGAAGACCTCGTCGCCCGAGAAGAAGAGCGCCCCGTACTCGCCCCGCTTGACGACCACCGCGCGCGGGCCGAAGGAGAGGATCCGGCGGGCCGCCTTGACGACGTTGTGCTCCTCGGCGAGCTGGCGCGCCTCGGCGTCGTTCACGAACAGGAGATCCACCCGCTTCAGCGTCCGGAGCAGGCTCTCGCGCTTCGACGTGATCCAGAAGTTCATGGTGTCGCACGCGACGAACCGCGGAGCGCGGATCTGGTCGAGCACGGTCCGCTGCAGATCGGGGTCGATGTTGCCGAGAAAGACGTACTCCGAGTCGCGATAATGGGCGGGCAGCTCCGGCTTGAACTCGGCGAACACGTTGAGCTGCGTGTCGAGGGTGTGCGCGGTGTTGAGGTCGAACTCGTAGCGGCCCTTCCAGCGGAACGTGCGCCCGGGGCGGCGGACGAGCCCGGCGAGGTCGATGCCGCGCGAGCGGAAGAGCGCGACGTGCTCCTCCGGGAAGTCCTCGCCCACCACCGCCACGACGCGGGTCGGGCCGAAGAAGCTCGAGCAGACGGAGAAGTACGAGGCCGAGCCCCCGAGCACGTCGTCGCGCCTCCCGAACGGCGTTTCGAGGGAGTCGAGCGCGACCGATCCGACGGCGAGCAGCGGCATGCGGGACCTTTCCGTCGGGGGCCCCCCCGGCGCGGTGCCTTCGTAGCGCGCCGCTCGGGACCCCGTCAACGCTGCACGGGTGGGAGCGGAGAGGCGAGCCGGGAGCGGCGACTGCGCCCGGAGGGGCAGCCGGCTGAGGCTGCCCCGGAGGGCGCGGGGGGCTCGGGGGGGCGCGAGGGCTCAGCCCGAGTGTCGCCCGGCGCGCCGCTCGATCGTCCGCCCGGGCCCTCCCTCGGCGGCGAGCTGTCCGCACGCGGCCGAGATGTCGCGCCCGCGGTTCTTCCGCACCACCACCGTGAGGTGCCGCGCCGCGAGGGCCTCCTGGAACGCGACCACCCGCTCGGCGGGCGGCGCGACGTAGGGCAGCCCCGGGTTCGCGTTGTACGGGATGAGGTTCACCTTGGCGGGGATGCCGCCGAGGAGCTCGGCGAGCCGCCGGGCGTCGTCGAGCGAGTCGTTGACCCCGCCGAGGAGGACGTACTCGAACGTGATCCGCCGCCCGTTCCGGACCGGGAACGCGCGGCACGCCGCGAGGAGCTCGGCGAGCGGCCAGCGCCGGTTGATCGGCATGAGCGCGTCGCGCTGGGCATCGGTCGTGGCGTTGAGCGACACGGCGAGCTTCACCGGCGTGTCCTCGCCGAGCCGGCGCATCATCGGCACCAGCCCGCTCGTCGAGACCGTGACGTGCCGCTGCGAGAACTGCGGCCCGTCCTCGCAGAGGAGGAGGTCGAGGGCGATCTTGAGGCTGCGGTAGTTCGCGAGCGGCTCGCCCATGCCCATGAAGACGAGGTTCGTGAGCGGCCGGGGCCCCGCGGCGACGCCGAGCTCGACGAGGCGGCGGTTCGCGCGGTGGACCTGGTCGACGATCTCGCCGGGCACGAGGTTCCGCGCGAGCCCCATCGTCCCCGTGAGGCAGAAGGTGCAGCCGACCGCGCAGCCCACCTGGGTGGAGAGGCACAGGGTTCGGCGGTCCGCCTCCGGCATGTAGACCGACTCGACGAGCTTCCCGTCCCGCGTCCGCCACGTCCACTTGATCGTCCCGTCGCTCGACACCTGCTCGTTCGCCCGCTCGAGCGTGGTGAGGTGGGTGCGTTCCGCGAGCGTGTCGCGCAGGGCGCGCGGGACGTCGGTCATCTCGCCGAGGGTCGCCGCGCCGTTGCGGTGGAGCCACCGGAAGAGCTGGCGCGCGCGGTAAGGCTTCTCGCCGACGGACGCCACGAGCGCCTCCAGGAGCTCGCGGGGGAGGCCCCGCAGATCAGGGGTCTCGTCGTGGAGCGGGCCCGTCGTCATGGCCTCGTCTTAGCCGCCCTCGGCGGCCTGCGCCTGGCGCTTCGCCGCGGGCGCGTCGCCGCGGCGGGCGATCTCGACCTTCGCGACCCGCCGCTCGTCGCCCGCCCGGACGGTGAACGTGAGCCCGTCCCAGGCGATGAGCGCTCCGACCGGCGGCACCCCGCCGGCGGTCGCCGTGACGAAGCCGCCGAGCGTCTCGTAGTCGCCCTCCTCCGGGAAGTGGACCTCGGAGGCGGGCTGCCGCTCCCCGGTCGCCGGGTTCGAGCGGTCGTTCAGGAAGCTCTCGAGGTCGTGGAGCGGGATCGCGCCGTCGGCGAGCCAGACCCCCGGGGCGACCTCCTTCACCGGAGCGGACTCGACGTCCGCCTCGTCCTGGATCTCGCCGACGATCTCCTCGATGCAGTCCTCGAGGGTGACGAGCCCGCTCGTCCCGCCGAACTCGTCCACCACGATGGCGAGGTGGGTGCGGCGGCGCTGCATCTCCTTGAGCAGGCGCGAGATCTTCATCTGCTCCGGGACGAAGAACGGCTTCTTGAGATACCGGTCGAGGGCGATGGGCTGCTCCGGGCCGCGGCGCACCTCGCCGATGATCTCGCGCACGAGCAGGATGCCGACGACGTTGTCGACCGACCCCTCGTACACGGGCATGCGGCTGAACGGGTTCTCCGTCACGAACCGGAAGAGCTCGTCGGGCGTGGCGTGCTTCTCGATGGCGACCATCCGGGTGCGGGGGACCATGATCTCGCGCGCGACCCGGTCGGCGAACTCGAGCACGCTGTTCAGGAGCTCCTCCTTCACCTCGTCGAGGACGCCCTCCTTCGTGCCCATCTCGATGAGGTACTCGATGTCCTCGCTCGTCACCGAGGGGCCCGGGCCGGCGCTCCCGCCGAAGAGGCGGACGAGCGCGCTCGTCGCGCGGGTGACCGCGATCGACACGGGCCACAGGAGCGTCGCGAGGAGCCGCGCCGCCGGGATCGTCGCGAGCGACATCCGGGCGGGGTGGCGCTTCCCGAGCGTCTTCGGGACGATCTCGCCGAAGAACAGGATGACGACGGTCGCGACGGCGGTCGTCGCGGCGACGGTCGTGGCGAGGTTCCAGCCGGTCCCCGCCGCCATCTCGGTCGCGATCGCCGCGGCGAGCGCGCCCGCCCCGACGTTCACGAGCGTGTTCACGATGAGGAGCGTCGACAGCAGCCGCTCGGGATGCTCGATCCAGAGGGAGAGCATCCGGCCGCGGCGGCTGCCGCCGTCACGGAGCCTCCGCGCCCGCGCGTCACCGAGGGCGGTGAGGGCGGTCTCCGTGCCGGAGCAGAACGCGGACGCGACGAGGAAGAACGCTGCGAGAAACCACTGGAATGTCGGCACCGCTCCCACCCGCGCGCTCCTCCTTCCGAGGCCACACCGAAACGACGAAGCCCGCCCCCTCGAGGGGACGGGCCAGGGCATCATACCGCGGATCGGGGTGAAGGTCCGGGCCGGGCGCCCGCCCGGCCCGGAACCCTCAATGTTTCCGGGCCGTTACTTGGCGAGCTTCTTCCACTCGTACGCGTGGATCTCGATCTCCGGGAAGAAGTACGAGACCTCGATCTTGCCGTTCTCGACGCTGTCGGAGCCGTGGACGGTGTTCTTCTCGATGTCGGTCGCAAAGTCCTTCCGGAGCGTCCCCTCGGCGGCCTTCTTCGGATCGGTCGCGCCCATGATCTCGCGGTTCTTCGCGACCGCCCCCTCGCCCTCGAGGACCATGAGGACCACCGGGCCGCTCGTCATGGACTTCACGAGGTCGGCGAAGAACGGCCTCGCCTTGTGGACGGCGTAGAAGCCCTCCGCCTCGGTGCGGGACAGGAGCTTCATCTTGACCGCGATGGGCTTCAGCCCCTGGGTCTCGAACCGGCTGATGACGCGCCCGATGATGCCCTTCTCGACGCCGTCGGGCTTGATGATGGACAGGGTCCTCTCGCTCGCCATGGTGATCCTCTCGATGGATGGGGGTTTGAACCGGGATTACTCGCGCTCGCCCTTCGACGCCTTCTTCACGCCCTTGGCGCGCGCGGACACCGGCGCGGCGGCGGGGCGCTTGGGCGGCAGCGCCGCCTTCTGCTGCTTCGGGCGCGCCGCCCGGGAGAGCGCGTCCTTCATGGCCCGCCCGAGCAGGTGCGGGCCTTCGACGACCGTGATGCCGGCCTCGCGCATCGCGGCGATCTTCGACTCGGCCGTGTCCTCGCCGCCGGAGACCACCGCGCCCGCGTGGCCCATGCGCTTGCCGGGAGGGGCGGTGCGCCCGGCGATGAACCCCACGACCGGCTTCGACATGTGATCGCGCACGTAGGCGGCGCCCTTCGCCTCCTCCGTGCCGCCGATCTCGCCGATCATGATGATCGCGTCGGTCTCGGGGTCCTTCTCGAACTCCTTCAGCACGTCGATGAAGTCGGTGCCGTGGACCGGGTCGCCGCCGATCCCGACGGCGGTCGACTGCCCGAGCCCGAGGTCGGTGAGCTGCTTGACCGCCTCGTAGGTGAGCGTGCCGGAGCGCGAGACGACGCCGATGCGGCCCGGCCGGTGGATGTGGCCCGGCATGATCCCGATCTTGCACTGCCCCGGCGTGATCACGCCCGGGCAGTTCGGGCCGATGAGGCGGGACTTCCCCGTGCTCTCGACGAAGCGGCGCACCCGCACCATGTCGAGGATCGGGATGCCCTCGGTGATGCAGATGATGAGCGGGATGCCCGCCTCGGCGGCCTCGATGATCGCGTCCGCCGCGAACGGCGGGGGGACGAAGATCGCGGCCGCGTTGGCGCCGGTCTCCTTCACCGCCGCCTGGACGGTGTGGAAGATGGGCACCGTGCCGTGGAAGCGGGTCCCGCCGCGGTTCGGGGTGACGCCCGCGACCACCTGGGTCCCGTACTCGAGCATCTGCTCCGCGTGGAAGCTGCCCGCGGAGCCGGTGATGCCCTGGACGAGGACCCGGGTGTCTCGATCGACGAAAACGCTCACCTGCGCCACCCTCCGGCCGAAGCCGCCGCCCTCGTACTACGCCGCACGGGCGGCCGCCACCACTTTGCGGGCCGCGTCGCCGAGGTCGTCGGCGGCGATGATCTTGAGCTCGCTGTGGGCGAGGATTTCCCGGCCCAGCTCGACGTTCGTGCCCTCGAGCCGGACGACGAGCGGGATCGAGAGCCCGACCTGCTTCGCCGCCGCGAGGATGCCGTTCGCGATGACGTCGCACTTCATGATCCCGCCGAAGATGTTGACGAGGACCGCCTTCACGTGCGGATCGGACAGGATGATCTTGAACGCCGCCGTCACCTTCTCCTCGTCGGCGCCGCCGCCCACGTCGAGGAAGTTGGCGGGCTTCCCGCCCGAGAGCTTGATGACGTCCATCGTCGCCATCGCGAGGCCGGCGCCGTTGACCATGCAGCCGATGTCGCCGTCGAGCGCGATGTACTGGAGGTCGTACTCCTTCGCCTGCGTCTCCTTGGGATCCTCCTCGTCCGGATCCCGCATCGCCGCGATGTCGGGGTGGCGGTAGAGCGCGTTGTCGTCGAAGTTCATCTTCGCGTCGAGCGCGAGCACCTCGCCCCCCACGGTGATGACGAGCGGGTTGATCTCGGCGAGCGACGCGTCGGTCGCGACGTAGGCGTTGTAGAGCCCGCTCGCGAACTTGACGAACGCGTTCACCGAGTCCCCGACGAGCCCGAGCCCGAAGGCGAGCCGCCGCGCCTGGAACGGCATGAGCCCGGTGAGCGGAGACACCCACTCGCGCAGGATCTTCTCCGGCGTGCTGTGCGCCACCTCCTCGATGTCCACGCCGCCCTCGGTCGATGCCATGACGGCGAGCCGGCCGACCTCGCGGTCGAGCGTCATCCCGAGGTAGAGCTCGCGCGCGATCCGGCAGCCCTCCTCGACGTAGACCTTCCGGACCTCCTGCCCCTCGGGCCCGGTCTGCGGGGTCTTGAGCATCATCCCGAGCATCGCCTCGGCGTGCGAGCGCGCCTCGTCCGGAGAGCGGGCGAGCTTGACCCCGCCCCCCTTCCCTCTCCCGCCGGCGTGGATCTGGGCCTTCACGGCGGAGATGCCGCCGCCGAGCTGGCGCGCGGCGCCCTCGGCCTCGAGCGGCGTGACGGCGAGGTAGCCGCGCGGGACGGCGACCCCGAACTTCCGCAGGATCTCTTTCGCCTGGTACTCGTGGATCTTCACCCGGTTGTGCTCCTTCGAAGCCTCGCGCGCCGACCCGAACGCGCGCGGTCCCGCCGCAGCGCGTGGAGGGTGGACAAGGTATACATCCGGCCCCGCGTGTTGGGCGACTGCGCCGGCGCGCCGCCGCGCACGGGCCTGCCGCGGATCGGCAATCCGCGTGCTCCGCTAGAGCCTCGTCTCGGCGACCGACTTCTTCACCGACTCGAGGGACTTCGCGAACATCGCCTTCTCGTCGTCGTCGAGCTCGAGCTCGATCACCTTCTCGACGCCGCCTGCGCCGATGACGACCGGCACGCCCACGAACAGCCCCTTCACGCCGTACGGTCCGTCGAGGTACGCCGAGCACGGCAGCGTGCGCTTCTGATCGCGCAGGTAGCTCTCCGCCATCGCGACGGCGGAGGCGGCCGGGGCGTAGAACGCCGAGCCCGTCCCGAGCAGCGCCACGATCTCGCCGCCGCCCTTGCGGGTCCGCTCCACGATCGCGTCGATCCGCGCCCGGTCGAGCACCTTCGTGAGCGGGACGCCGTTCACCGAGCAGTACCGCACGACGGGCACCATGTCGTCGCCGTGGCCGCCGAGCACCGCGCCGACCACGTCCTGCGGCGACACCCCCGCCGCCTCGGCGACGAAGTACTGGAAGCGCGCGGTGTCGAGCACGCCCGCCATGCCGATCACCCGGTTCTTCGGGAACCCGGTGATCTTGTACATGGCGTACACCATCGAATCGAGCGGGTTCGTCACCACGATGACGAACGCGTTCGGCGCGTGCTGCTTGACGCCCTGCGCGACCTTCGTGATCGCCTCGAGGTTCACCTTCAGCAGATCGTCGCGGCTCATGCCCGGCTTGCGGGGCACGCCGGCGGTGACGATGCAGACGTCGGCGTCCTTGATGATGGAGTAGTCGGTCGTCCCGCCCCCCTCACGTCGACGTCGAACTTCAGGATGCCGCGGGTCTGCTGCAGGTCGAGCGCCTTGCCCTTCGCGACGCCCTCCATGATGTCGACGAGCACCACGTCGCCGAGGTTCCGCTGGCCGCACAGCAGCGCCATCGTGCCGCCGATCTGCCCGGCGCCGATGAGCGCGATCTTCTTGCGAGACGCCATGTCGCTTTCTCCCTCCGGGGCGGCTCGCGCCCCCTACATGTGCCTGATGATCTCGTCGCCGAACTCGGAGCACTTCACCTCGACGGCGTCCGCGACGCCCTCCTGCTTCATGAGGCGCGCGAAGTCGTAGGTGACCCGGTGCGCGGTGATCGCGCCGTCCATCCCCTTCACGATGAGGTCCGCCGCCTCGTTCCAGCCGAGGTGCCGGAACATCAGCTCGCCGGACAGGATGACCGATCCCGGGTTCACCTTGTCGAGATCCGCGTACTTCGGCGCGGTGCCGTGCGTCGCCTCGAAGATGGCGTGGCCGGTCACGTAGTTCGCGTTGCCGCCCGGCGCGATGCCGATGCCGCCGACCTGGGCGGCGAGCGCGTCGGACAGGTAGTCGCCGTTCAGGTTCAGCGTCGCGACGACGTCGAACTCCTCCGGGCGGGTGAGGACCTGCTGCAGGG
This sequence comes from uncultured delta proteobacterium, assembly GCA_963736795.1. Classification (GTDB taxonomy): domain Bacteria; phylum Myxococcota; class Myxococcia; order Myxococcales; family Anaeromyxobacteraceae; genus Anaeromyxobacter. Next base: position 411,416 of record CAVTRF010000020.1, read on the forward strand.
TGATGTCGGCGATCGCGTCCTTGATGAGGATCTTGCCCTTCGCGAGCTCCGCCTTCTGCTCCGCGGTGGCGGCCTCCTCGCCCCTCGACGCCTTCGTCCGCTCCCACTGCTCCCAGGTGTAGACGCGATCGGCGAACTCGCGCTCCGCGAGCGCGTAGCCCCAGTTCCGGAACGCGCCCTCGGTGAACTTCATGATGTTGCCCTTGTGCACGAAGGTGACGCTCTTCCGCTTCAGCCGGATGGCGTACTCGATCGCCGCGCGCACGAGGCGCTCGGTCCCCTCTCGCGAGACGGCCTTCACGCCGATGCCCGCCGTTCCCGGGAACCGGATCTTCTTGAACTCCTTCGGGAACTCGCGCTCGAGGAAGGCGAGGATCTTCTTGGCCTGCTCGGAGCCGGCCTCCCACTCGATCCCCGCGTAGATGTCCTCGGTGTTCTCGCGGAAGATCACCATGTCGACCTTCTGCGGGTTCTTCACCGGCGACGGCACGCCCTTGAACCAGCGGACCGGGCGCAGGCAGACGTAGAGGTCGAGCAGCTGGCGGAGCGCGACGTTGAGGGACCGGATGCCACCGCCGATCGGACGTCGTGAGCGGGCCCTTGATGCCGATGAGGTACTCGCGGAACGCCTCGATCGTCTCGTCGGGCAGCCAGTTGTTGAACTTCGTGAACGCCTTCTCGCCGGCGTAGACCTCGGTCCAGGCGATCTTGCGCTTGCCGCGGTAGGCCTTCTCGACCGCGGCGTCGAGGACGCGGACGCTCGCGCGCCAGATGTCGCGGCCGGTGCCGTCGCCCTCGATGAACGGGATGATCGGGCGGTCCGGGACGTTCAGCTTCCCGTCGGCGAGCGTGATCTTCGCACCGTCCTTCGGCACCACCGGCGTTGCGTCGGCCATGGAGAGCGATCCTCTCGAGCGAGAAGGGAGTGTGGCGTCTTTATCTTGCTGCGCCACGGGAGTAAAGGCGGAAACCGGAGCCAACACCCGGAATGTCAACGGGTTTTTGACGACCCCATCGGTCTACGAAGACGCGTGTTCGCGGCGCGGGCGAGCGCCCGGACGGCGACCGGAATACGAGGAGGAACGCGCCCCGCGCTCCCCGCGGGGCGCGGCCGCGAGAAGTGGCGGGCCGCCCCGCGCCGCCGCCGTCACGGACGGCGCGTCGCCATGGCGGTGCGCCCGACGAAGTCGCAGGCGAACTGGTAGGCGATGCGGCCGCTGCGGTCCCCCTTCTTCTGCGACCACAGCACCGCGGCCGCCTCGGCGTCCCTGCTCCAGTCGAGCGGCACGCCGATCTTCCGACTCAGCTTCTCCACCCAGCGGCGCACCACGTCGACGTAGAGCTCCTGGCTGAACGGGTGGAACGCCACCCACAGGCCGAAGCGCCCGGAGAGCGAGATCTTCTCCTCGATCGCCTCGCCGTGGTGGATCTCTCCCTCGACCGACATCGCGCCGCGGTTGTCGCTCTCGTACTCGGGCACGAGGTGCCGGCGGTTGGAGGTGACGTAGATGAGGACGTTCTCCGGGAGCCCGTAGACCGACCCGTCGAGCGCGCTCTTCAGCACCTTGTAGCTCGCGTCGCCGGACTCGAACGAGAGGTCGTCGGAGAAGAGGAGGAACTTGTACGGCTGCGCCTTCACCGCGTCGACGATGGCGGGGAGGCTCACGAGATCGTCCTTGTCCACCTGGATGATCCGCAGCCCGCGACCGGCGTAGGCGTGCAGGAGCGCGCGCACGAGCGAGGACTTCCCGGTGCCGCGCACGCCCCACAGCAGCGCGTTGTTCGCGGGCAGGCCGGCCAGGAACTGGCGGGTGTTCTCCTCGACGACCCGCTTCTGCGACTCGATGCCGAGGAGATCGTCGAGGTGCAGGCCCTCGATGCTCGGGACGGGCTCCATGGTCCCGGCGAAGGTGCTGCGGTGCCAGTTCGCCGCGTGGCACGTCGCCCAGTCAATCTCCTCGGCAGGGCGCGGCAGCAGGGGCTCGAGCGCGGCGAGGACGCGCTTCAGCCGCTCGGTGAGTTCGGGATCGAGGCTCAACGTCCCTCCGGTCTCGCGGGCCGCGCGGCCCGCGGGGTGTTCGCAAACGAGGAAACGGGGCAGAGGCGGCTCGCCCCTGCCCCGTCACCGATCCGGCGTTGCCGTTCGCGTCGCTACGGTGCGACGACCTCGGTCTTGCTCACCGCCTCGCTGAACAGGGCCTTGTGGAACTCCCGGTTCAGGCGGGCGATGAACTTCACGCTGACGCCCTTCGGGCAGGCGGCCTCGCACTCGTAGTGGTTCGAGCAGTTGCCGAACCCGTTCTCCTGCATGGCCTGCATCATCGCGGCGACGCGCTCGGGCGCCTCCACCTGGCCCTGCGGGAGCTCCGCGAGCTGGGAGATCTTCGCGCCCGCGAAGAGCATCCCGGCGCCGTTCGGGCAGGCGGCCACGCACGCGCCGCAGCCGATGCACTCGGCCGCGTCCATCGCGTACTCGGCCGCGGGCTTCGGGACCGCGACGGAGTTCCCGTCCGGCACGCCGCCCGTGTGGCAGGAGACCCACCCCGCCGCCTGGATGAGCTTGTCGAGTGCGCCCCGATCGACCATCAGGTCCTTCATGATCGGGAACGCGCGCGCGCGCCACGGCTCGAGGTAGATCGCGTCACCGTTCTTGAACTTCCGCATGTGCAGCTGGCAGAGCGTGGTGCGCTTCTGCCCGCCGTGCGGGACGCCGTTCACGACGGCGGAGCAGGTCCCGCAGATCCCCTCGCGGCAGTCGTGATCGAAGACGATCGGCTCCTTGCCGTCCTTGATCAGCTCCTCGTTCACGACGTCCAGCATCTCGAGGAACGAGTGGTGGGGCGTGATGTTCTTGGCGTCGTAGTGCTCGAACTTCCCCGGCTGGTTCGGGCCCGCCTGGCGCCACACGATCAGCTTGAGGTTCATCGTCTCGTGACCGGTCTCGTGCGCGCTCATTACTTGTAGCTCCTCACCGCGAGGTGGACGTTCTCGAACTTGAGCGGCTCCTTGTGAAGCTCGGGCTCCTTGTTCACTCCCTTGAACTCCCACGCGGCCGCGTAGGCGAAGTTCGCGTCGTCGCGCTTCGCCTCGCCGTCCGGGTACTGGTGCTCGACGCGGAAGTGACCGCCGCACGACTCGCTGCGGTGCAGCGCGTCGCGCGTGAGCAGCTCGGCGAACTCGAGGAAGTCGGCCGTCCGGCCGGCGTTCTCGAGCTGCTGGTTCACCTCCGCGCCCGTGCCCGTCACCTTCAGGTTCTTGTGGAACTCCTCGCGGATGGCGGGGATCTTCTTGAGGGCGTCGCTGAGCGACTGCTCGCTGCGCGCCATCCCGACGTTGTTCCACATGAGCGTGCCGAGCTCGCGGATGAAGTCGGTCACCGTCCGCTTGCCGTTCGTCGCGAGCAGCTTCTCCGAGGACGCCTTCACGTCCGCGATCGACTGCGCGCACTCCGGAGCGTCGGCCTTCACCTTGCCGGGCTTCGCGCCGGCGAGGTAGCCGCCGATCGTGTTCGGGATGACGAAGTAGCCGTCCGCGAGCCCCTGCATGAGCGCGCTCGCGCCGAGGCGGTTCGCGCCGTGCACCGAGAAGTTCGCCTCACCGAGGACGAAGAGCCCGGGCAGGTTGCTCATCAGGTTGTAGTCCACCCAGAGGCCGCCCATGGAGTAGTGCGGCGCAGGGTAGATGCGCATCGGCTGCTTGTACCCGTTCTCGTCGGTGATCCGCTCGTACATCTCGAACAGGTTGCCGTACCGCTCGCGGATGACGTTCTCGCCGAGCCGCTTGATGGAGGCGGCGAAGTCGAGGTAGACGCCGCGGCCGCCCGGGCCCACGCCGCGGGCGTCGTCGCACGCCTCCTTCGCGGCGCGCGAGGCGATGTCGCGCGGGGCGAGGTTGCCGAACGTCGGGTACTTCCGCTCGAGGTAGTAGTCGCGATCCTCCTCGGGGATCTGGTTCGCCGGCTTGCCGCAGTCCTCCTTCTTCTTCGGGACCCAGATCCGGCCGTCGTTGCGGAGCGACTCGGACATGAGCGTCAGCTTCGACTGGTAGTCGCCCGCCTGCGGGATGCACGTCGGGTGGATCTGCGTGAAGCAGGGGTTCGCGAGGTAGGCGCCCTTCTTGTGCGCCTTCCAGATGGCCGTGACGCTGCAGCCCATCGCGTTCGTGGACAGGTAGAACACGTTCACGTACCCGCCGGTGCAGAGCACCACCGCGTCGCCGACGTGGGTGCGGATCTCGCCGGTCGCGAGGTCGCGGACCGTGATGCCCTTCGCCTCGCCGTCGACGACGATGAGGTCGAGCATCTCGGTGCGCGCGAACAGCTTCACCGTCCCGGCCTTGATCTGCCGGGACAGCGCGGAGTACGCGCCGAGGAGCAGCTGCTGGCCGGTCTGGCCGCGCGCGAAGAAGGTGCGGGAGACCTGGGCGCCGCCGAAGGAGCGGGTGTCGAGGTAGCCGGCGTAGTCCCGGGCGAACGGGACGCCCTGCGCGACGCACTGGTCGATGATGTTGTTCGAGACCTGCGAGAGCCTCCAGACGTCGGCCTCGCGGGCGCGGAAGTCGCCGCCCTTGATGGTGTCGTAGAAGAGCCGGTAGATGCTGTCGCCGTCGTTCGGGTAGTTCTTCGCGGCGTTGATCCCGCCCTGGGCCGCGATGCTGTGCGCGCGCCGCGGGCTGTCCTGGTAGCAGAAGGACTCGACGTTGTAGCCGAGCTCACCGAGGGTCGCCGCGGCGGACGCGCCCGCGAGCCCCGTACCGACGACGAGGATCTTGTACTTCCGCTTGTTCGCGGGGTTGACGAGCTTCAGGTCGAAGCGGGCCTTGTCCCACGAATCCTGGATTTTTCCGGTAGGTGCCTTGCCGTCGAGGATCACGGTTTTCCCCTTACTTGGTCAGGAAGCCAGCGAAAACGAGCACGGGGATGGACCCCAGGCCGATCAGGAAGATCCCGGACAGAACCTTGCCGGCCACGCCGTAGCGCGGCAGCCACTTGCCGTTGCTCAGGCCGAGGGTCTGGAACGCGCTCTGGATGCCGTGCGAGAGGTGCAGGAAGAGCGACACCATCGCGGCCACGTAGACGAACGCGTCCAGCGTCCGCCCGAGGGCGTCGACCGTCATCGAGTAGACGTCGAACCGGTCCATCGAGTCGAAGCCGAGGGTGAGGTTCGGCCCGTGCACGCGGATCGTGAACTGGAGCAGGTGGTAGGCGATGAAGGCGGCCATGATGACGCCGGTCCAGATCATCGTCTGGCTGCTGAAGGTGGCCCGGAGCATGTTCCGGACGGCGTACTTCTCGGGCTTCGCCGCCGAGTTCTCCATCGTGATCTGGATGGAGAGGAACAGGTGGAGGAGGACCGAGGTCCCCATCACGATGCGGGTCCCCCACACGAGGGCGGGGATGGCGTGGAGCTTCTCGGCGTAGGCGTTGATGCCGTCCGGGCCGGCGAAGATCGAGAGGTTTCCGAGAAGATGGCCGACGACGAACAGGACCATCAGCAGCCCCGTCACCGCCATGACGGCCTTTCTTCCGATCGAGTCAGAGAACAGTCGCATTGAGCCTTTCCCTTCTTCGTGGATGAGCAGGCGCCGCCGACGCGACGCAACGCGCTGGGTGCCGATGCGCGGACCCGCACCATGCTGCGACCCCGCCGGGCCTGTCAAGTATGGTGAGCCGCGAAAAGACAGGGCTTTCGACGACTCCACCGGTCGACAAACCGGTGGCCGAGTCAAGCGCCGCCGACCGCGGAGAGGTGGACGCGAACGTCCGCGAAGCTCTGGAGCCGGATCCCGAGGAGATCGACGGCGGCGCGCACGTCCCGGTGACACAGCGCAACCAGCTCCACCTCGCGCTCGGCGCCGAAGCTCGTCCGCGCATGGGAGGGCGCGTGGCCGGGGTGAGCCATGAGCTCCGTCACGCCCTCCCCGACGCTCGCCAGGGCGGCGAGCAGGGCCTCGGTCGTCCAGGCCGGGCGCCGCGCGGCGTCGCCCAGGAAGGCGTCGGGGGTCCGGACGCCGAGCGCGCGCAGCGCGGCCCGGGTCGAGGCGTCGATCGCGCGCACCGGGAGGCCCCGCTCGACGGCGACCGCGCCGAACGCCTGGAGCACCTCCGGCGCCGCGTGCGCGTGCTTGTGGCTGTCGAGGTGCGTCGGCGGGGCGCCGCGCAGCGCCTCGAAGACGGACAGCTGCCGGCGCAGCGCCGCCTCGACGCCCGCGCGCGGGAGCGACGGGTCGACGACGGCGTGGAGCCCGATCCCGAGCGTCGCCGGCGCGGCGCGCAGCGCAGCCGCCGCGAACGGCGTCTCGACCATGGCGGTCGCGGACGAGACGATCCCGAGCGCGTGGGCCTCGAGGATGCCCCGGTCGATCTCCGGGTCGTAGCCGAGGTCGTCCGCGTTGACGACGAGGAGCTTCACCGCGCCCAGCGTCGCGCCGGCGCCGAGGCGCGGTCAAGCCCCGCGGCGGACCGGCTCCGCTGGCCTCGCGTCGGGCGGCGGCGCCTCGCGCGGCAGGAGGACGGTGAAGGTCGTCCCCGCGCCGGGTGCGCTCTCGACCCGGATCTCGCCGCCGTGCGCCTCGACGATCTGGCGCGCGATGTAGAGGCCGAGCCCGAGCCCGCCGAAGTACTGGGAGGGCACCGCGCGCTCGAAGCGCTCGAACACCCGGGCCTGGTCCTCGGGCGGGATCCCGATGCCGCGATCGACGACGCGGAGCCGCACGAGGCGCCCCTCGTCGGGGGCGACGTGCAGCGTCACGGGCTTCCCCTGCCCGAACTTGGCCGCGTTCGCGAGCAGGTTCGTGATCACCTGCTCGATGCGGGAGCCGGTCGAAGGCGCCGGGGGTCGGGGCGAGGTCGAGCACGATGCGCGAGCCGGTGCGCTCGATCTCGGCGCGGACGTGGGTGACCGTGTCGCGGGCGACGTCCGAGAGATCCAGCGGCTCGCGCGCGAGCTCGAGCCGTCCGAGCCGCATGCGCGAGACGTCGAGCAGCTCTCCCACGAGCACTCCGATGCGCCGGGTCTGCCGCTCGAGCCCCTCGAGCTTCGGCTCGAGCGCGCGCGGGAGATCCTGGAGCGATCGGTGGGCGGCGCGCTGCAGGATCTGGAGCTGCAGCAGGAGCGCGGCGACCGGCGTCCGCAGCTCGTGCGAGGCGATCGACAGGAACTCGTCGCGCTCGCGCACCTCGTCCTGCGCCTTGCGCCAGAGGCGCGCGCGCTCCTCGATCCGCTTCCGCTCGGTGACGTCGCGCACCGCCGCCATCACGCACGGCCGCCCGTCGACCACGAGGGGCGCGAGGCTGATCTCGGCCGCGAACTCGGCGCCGTCGTGGCGCAGGCCGGAGAGGTCCAGGCCGAGCCCCATCGGGCGGGCACGCGGCACCGCGTGGTAACCGGAACGGTGCACCTGGTGCATCGTCCGGAAGCGGCCGGGCAGCAGCACCTCGATCGGCTGGCCGATGAGCTCGCCCTGCGCCCAGCCGAACAGGCGCTCGGCGTGGCCGTTCACGTGGACGACGAGCCCGTTCTCGTCCGCGACCACCATCGCGTCCGGCACCGACTCGAGCAGAGAGAAGTCCACGACGGAGGATGGTCCCGCACCCATCGCGGCGAGAAGCCCCTCCCGCTGTCAGAGCAGCCTCTCCCCTCCCCCGGCGGGCGTGTCGCGCGCGGCACCCCCAGATTGAGCCCATGACCCACGCCGCCCTCCTCGCGCTCGCTGCGACGATCACCGCGGCCGCCGCGCTCGCGCTGCCTTCGGCGGACGCGCCTGCCGAGGGCCAGGACGGTGGCACGCCGCGCGTCGAGCTCGAGGTGGCTGGGATCCTGCCGATGCCGGAGGGGTCCTCCGCGATCGTGGTGCTGCGCGAGAAGGGCTCGAGGACGCTGCTGCCGCTCATCGTGCCGGGTGGCATGACGGAGGGGAAGGCCGACGCGCGCGGCGGCGGCCTGCTCGGCCGTACGATCGAGGCGCTGGGCGGACGGGTGGCCGAGGTCGAGATCGACCGCGCGGAGGAGACGCGCGCGGGCTCGCGCGTTCGGCTCACGCAGGGGACCAAGAAGCTCGAGCTGCATGCGCGCCCGTCGGAGTCGGTGGCGCTCGCCATGGCGGCGAAGGTACCGATCGTGACGACGCGCCGCGTGCTCGAGCAGGCCGGGCTCTCGCCCGAGGACCTCGCGCGCGCCCACTCCAAGGTGAACGCAGGCGACAGCCGGCTCTAGGGCGATCCGTCCTTCGGGACCGGCGGCCGGGGGGTCCAGGTGCGGGCCTCCGCCGAGAAGTCGTAGATCGACTCGAGCCGGACGTTGCGGTAGCGCTCCATCTTGAGCGCCATGCGGGACAGCCGCGCGAGGACCGGGCGCGGGTCGACCTCCGTTCCGCGCGGCGCGGCCTTCTTCGTCCGCTTCACCTCGGCGAGGATCAGCTTGCGAGCCTCCCGCGGGTGGTAGAGGAACGCGCCGGAGAAGAAGAGCTCGCCCTCGAACGGCAGGAGCCGGGCCTCGAGGAGGTCGTCCTTCGCGAGGCCGGCGACCTGGCGACGCTCGGTGACGTCGTGGTCGCGTCCGCTGAAGACGTCGCGGAGCCGCACCTGGCCTTCCCTGATCTTCCGGACCTCGAACAGCCCGTGCACGCTCTGGGCGAGGGCGCGATACGCGGCGAGCTCCTCGGGCGTGAGCGTGGCGGCCTCGGCCTCGACGAACCGATCGAGCGTCGTGCCGGCTCCTCCCTCGGGGACGAACTCGTAGAGGTACTCGTCGAGCATGCCGTTCAGGCGGACCTCGTACGACCGGTCCTCCTCGTGCGGCTCGCCGTAGCGCTCGAAGTGCTCCCGCTTCGCGCGCAGGAGCTCCTGCTCGCGCGACGCCGCAGTGGCCCACGAGAGGAGCCTCTCGTGGAGCTGCTGCAGCGTCATCGGCGCCGCTCCATCATCGCGACGAAGCGCCCGAAGAGGTGGCGGGCGTCGTGCGGCCCGGGCGACGACTCCGGGTGGTACTGGACGCTGAACGCGGGCGCGTCGAGGACCTCGATCCCCTCCACCGTGCCGTCGTTCAGGTTCACGTGCGTCACGCGCGCCCGCGCGCCGAGGCTCTCGTCGTCCACGGCGAAGCCGTGGTTCTGGGCGGTGATGTCCACCTTCCCGGTCGCGAGCTCCTTCACCGGCTGGTTCGCGCCGCGGTGGCCGAACTTGAGCTTGTAGGTCCGCGCGCCGATGGCGAGCGCGAGGATCTGGTGCCCGAGGCAGATGCCGAACACCGGCACCTTGCCGAGGAGCGCGGCGACGGTCTCCCTCGCCCCGACGACCGCGTCGGGATCGCCCGGGCCGTTCGTGAGGAAGACGCCGTCGGGCTTCAGCGCGAGCGTCTCGGCGGCGGTCGTCTGCGACGGGACCACGGTGACTCGGCAGCCCGCCTCGGCCATCAGCCGGAGCATCGCCCGCTTCAGTCCCCAGTCGTACGCGACGACGTGGAAGCGGGGCGCCTTCTCCTCGCTCCGCTCGGCGTCGGTCCAGAGGTCTGCGCCCTTCTCTCGCCACTCGTAGCGGGTCTTCGTCGAGATCCGCGTCGCGAGGTCCTGCCCCACCATGCCCGGGAGCGCCCGCGCCCGGGCGACGAGCGCCGCGGCGCTCCCCTCCGTCGCGATGACTCCCATCTGAGCGCCCGCGGTGCGCAGGTGCTTCGTGAGCCGCCGGGTATCGATCCCCCAGATGCCGACGATCCCGTGCTGGGCGAGGTAGGCGTGGAGGCTCTGCTCCGCTCGGAAGTTCGACGGCTGCTCGGCGTGGTGCCGGACGATGAACCCGGTCGCGTGCGGCCGCGCCGACTCCTCGTCGGCGCGCGTCACGCCGTAGTTGCCTTGCTCGGGGTACGTCATACAGACCATCTGCCCGACGTACGAGGGATCAGTGATGATCTCCTGGTACCCGGCCATCGACGTGTTGAACACCACCTCGCCGCTCGACTCGCCGGTGGCGCCGAACGAGCTGCCTTCGAAGGTGGTTCCGTCCGCCAGCGCCAGGATCGCCCGCTTCATCATCGCTCCGCCCTGCCCTCCTCGTGGACGATCCGGCCGCCCACGATGGTGTAGGTGCAACGTCCGACGAGCCGCTTCCCCTTCCACGGGGTGTTGCGGCCCTTCGTGTGAAGCCGCGCAGGGTCGAGGACCCACTCCGCGGCGGGGTCCAGGACCACGACGTCCGCCGCCACCCCGCGCGACAGCGTCCCCGCCGAGAGGCGGAAGGCGCGCGCCGGGCCGGCGGTCAGCGCCTCGACGAGGCGGCGGTCCGGGAGCGCGCCGCGCCGGACGAGGTCCATGCAGACGGCGAACGCCGTCTCGAGCCCGACGATCCCGTTCATCGCCGCGTCGAACTCGAGGTCCTTCTCGACGAGCGAGTGCGGGGCGTGGTCCGTCGCGACCGCGTCGATCGTACCGTCGGCGAGCCCTTCGCGCACGGCCGCGACGTCGTCGGCCGAGCGGAGCGGCGGGTTCATCTTGAAGTCGGTCGAGTAGCCGGAGGCGGCGACGTCCTCGTCGGTCAGGGCGAGGTGGTGCGGCGTCACCTCGGCGGTGACGGCGAGCCCCCGCTTCTTGGCGTCGCGCAGGGCGCGCACGCCGCCGCGGGTCGAGACGTGCTGGATGTGCAGACGCCCGCCCGTCAGCTCCAGGAGCGCCAGGTCGCGGAGGATCATCACGTCCTCGGCGGCGGCCGGGATGCCCTTCAGGCCGAGGCGCGTCGCGGCGGGGCCCTCGTGCATCACGCCCTTCCCCGCGAGGAGCGGATCCTCCTCGTGGACCGCGACCGGCAACCCGAACGCCTTCGAGTACTCGAGGGCGCGGCGCATGAGCGCCGACGAGACGACCGGCTTCCCGTCGTCGGTGAAGCCGACGCACCCGGCCGCCTTGAGCTCGCCGAACTCGGCGAGCTCCTCGCCGCCCTGGTTGCGCGAGATGCAGCCGAGCGGGAGGACGCGGGCGAGCCCCGCCGCGGCGGCGCGGGCGAGGACGAGCTCGGTCACCGACGCGTTGTCGTTCACCGGCTTGGTGTTGGGCATCGCGCAGATCGTCGTGAAACCGCCCGCCACCGCGGCGCGCGCGCCGGTCTCGACCGTCTCCTTGTACTCCTGCCCCGGCTCGCGGAGGTGGACGTGCAGGTCGACGAACCCGGGCGTCACCCAGCGGCCGCGCGCGTCGATGGCGCGCGCGTCGCGGGGGCGCTCGAGCCGCTCGCCGATCTCGGCCACCTTGCCGTCGCGCAGGACGACCGTGCGGACGCCGTCCACGCCGTTCGCCGGATCGATGACCCGGCCGCCCTCGATGAAGATCGTATCTGCCATGTCAGACCACCCCGAGCCGTTCGACTGCGGCGCCTGCGGCCGCTCCGCCCGGGACGGGCCAGGCGCCCCCGAGCCGAAGGTCCGTTGAAACGGTCACGCCTTCCCCTCGGCGCCGTCGGCGTGCTTGCCGCCGGCGAGCAGGTACAGCACCGCCATGCGGACCGCGACCCCGTTCTGCACCTGGTCGAGGATGAGGCTGCGCGGGCCGTCGGCGACCTCGGGCGCGAGCTCGACCCCGCGGTTGATCGGCCCCGGGTGCAGGATCACGCAGGAGGGCTTCAGCCACTCCTGCGCCTTCTTCACCCCGAGCCCCCAGTACTTCGAGTACTCGCGGGTGTTCGGGATGAGGGGATCGCCGATGCGCTCGTGCTGGATCCGGAGCATCACGATCGCGTCCGCGCCCTCGACCGCCTCGCGGAGGTCGTAGTGGACGGTCGCCCCGAGCTTCTCGACGCCCGCCGGGATCATCGTGGGCGGGCCGCAGAGCCTGACCTTGGCGCCGAGCTTCGGCATCGCGTGCAGGTCCGAGCGCGCGACGCGCGAGTGGCTGATGTCGCCGACGATCGCGACCGTCTTGCCCTCGAGCGTCCCGAGCTTCTCCCGCAGCGTGAAGCAGTCGAGGAGCCCCTGGGTCGGGTGCTCATGGGCGCCGTCGCCGGCCGAGACGACCGAGCAGCCGACGCGCTCCGCGACGAGCTGCGGCGCACCGCCCGCCGCGTGCCGGATGACGATCACGTCCGGCTTCATCGCCTCGAGGTTCCGGGCGGTGTCGACGAGCGTCTCGCCCTTCGTCACCGACGAAGCGGCGGAGGTCCAGCTGAGCGCGTCCGCGGAGAGGACCTTCGCGGCGATCTCGAAGGAGCTGCGCGTCCGCGTGGAGGCCTCGAAGAAGAGGTTCACGATGCTCTTCCCGCGCAGCGACGGCACCTTCTTGATGGGCCGCTGCAGGACCTCCTTCATCGAGACCGCGAGGTCGAGCACCTCGAGGATCTCCTCCCGGGAGTACTCCTCCAGCGCGATGCAGTGCCTGTGTCGGCCGATCACGTCGTCCTCCTCGGCTTCACCACCACCGCGTCCTCCGGTGCGCCCGCCTCGCGCAACCGGACCTGCACGTCCTGCTCCTGCGACACGTCGATGCGCACCCCGGCGAAGTCCGCCGCGATCGGCAGCTCGCGGCCGCCCCGGTCCACCAGCACCGCGAGCCACACGCGGCGCGGCCGGCCGAAGTCGACGAGCTCGTCGAGGGCGGCCCGCACCGTGCGGCCGGTGTAGAGCACGTCGTCCACGAGCACGATCGTCTTCCCCTCCACGGAGAACGCGACGTCGGTCGGGCCGATGACCGGCGCGGCGCCCTGCTCGGCGAGGTCGTCGCGGTAGAGCGCGATGTCGAGCGTCCCGAACGGCGGCTCGGCGCCGAGCGCCTCCGCGAGCTCCTTGCGGAGCCGCTGCGCGAGGTGGACGCCGCCGCGGCGGATCCCCACGATGGCGAGGTCGCGGGCGGAGCCGCTCGCCTTCGCGCGCTCCGCGATCTCGCGGCCGACGCGCCGCACCGCCCGGTCGATGTCCTGCGCGTTCATGGGCCCTCCCCGTGGATCAACGTGCTGGTCCCCAGTCCGCCCGCGCGAGGTCCTGGGTCATGTCGGTGGTGAAGACCTTCACGTCCGTGCGGTCGAGATAGGGGTACACCACCTGGCGCTCGTACTCGAACGCGATCCGTAGCATGGGGGTCTGCGCCGAGGAGTCACGCTCCCAGGTGACCTGCCGCTCGTCGAGGTCGATCGCCGCCACGCGGACCAGCCGGCCGGCGGGATCGAGCGTCTCGACCTCCACGAGGGAGCGGATCTTCGCCACCATGTTGCGCCGCAGCGCGTCGTCGTCGGGGTTCTTGATCGCCTGGTTCATGTAGTCCCGGACGACCTGCTTCACCGCGTAGTGGTCGAACTGCAGCGGCAGCCAGACGTACCCCAGGTACGCGCAGCCCACGACGACGGCGAGGAGGAGGAGGGTGACCCAGGAGATCCCGCCGCGCTCGACGGGACGCGGCCTTCGGGAAGACGCTCGACCGCTCATTCAGGGTGGAGCTTTTAGCGCTACTCGGCCGGTTTGAAAAGGCGGCTGCGCTCGTCTCGCCCCTCGACCGGCGGTCCGGAGCGCCGTGCCGGTGCGACAGGGCGCGCAGGAAGCGGGCCTTTTCCCCTACTCGACGGCCTTGAAGAGCCGCTCGAGGCGTGGGCCGCCGCCCGCCCGAGCGAACGGGCCGCCCGAGCCCCAGCTGAAGAACACGAGGAAGGCGCGCCCCTTCACCCGCTCGAGCGGGACCTGCCACCCGCCCGCGGCCCTGCTGTCCGAGGACCGGTCGCGGTTGTCGCCCAGGACGAACAGGTGCCCGGGTGCGACGACCTGGTACGGGCCCTCGCGCGAGGCGAGCCGGGCGCGCCGGCACTGGATGACCTCGTACGTCGAGACGCCCCCGGCGGCGGCCGCCTGCCAGCTCGCCTCGGTGGCGGCGGAGTCGCCCCCGTCCGCCGACGCGACGACGCCTCTCGCCAGCGCCTCGCGATAGCGCCGGCAGGTGTCGACGAACGGCGCGCCGTTCTCCTCGCTCCGCTCCTCGTACGAGACCTCGCCGGCGGACGTGCGCGGCTGCGGGACGCCGTTCACGTAGAGGATCTGCTCGCGCAGCTCGACGACGTCGCCCGCGACGCCGACGACTCGCTTCACGACGTCCACCCCGGGGGTCCGCGGCCCCTCGAACACGACCACGTCGCCGCGGCGGGGAGAGGCGCCCCCGAGGCGCAGTCGCGTGAACGGGACGCGGACGCCGTAGGCGATCCTCGACACGAGCACGTGGTCGCCGGCGAGGAGCGTCGGGGCCATCGAGCCGGACGGGATCCGGTACCCCTCGACGAGCAGCGCGCGGACGAGGAGCGCGAGGACGACCGCGGCGAGCACCGCCTCGCCGTACTCGCGCCAGGGCGACTTCGCGAGCCGGGCGAGGTGCTCGTCCCAGAGCGCGTCGAGCGCGCGGAGCGCGGCGGAGAGCCGCTCGGGGTCCCCCTCCCCGGCGGCGGCCTCGACCTCGTCGCACGCCGCCGCGATCGCCCCGCGGCGGCCCCTTCGCGAGCCGCTTGCCCGGGCGCGCGGCGAGGCGGCGCGCGTCCGCGGCGAAGCGGCGAGCGTCCCGCCGGGCCCGCTCGAGCTTGCGGACCGGGTTCGCCAAGGCTCGCTACCCCTCCACCTTCAGGACGGCGAGGAACGCCTCCTGCGGGATCTCGACCGAGCCGACCTGCTTCATGCGCTTCTTCCCCTCCTTCTGCTTCTCGAGGAGCTTGCGCTTGCGGCTGATGTCGCCGCCGTAGCACTTCGCGAGCACGTTCTTGCGGAACGCCTTCACGGTCTCGCGCGAGATGATCTTCGCCGCCGATCGCGGCCTGGATGGCGACCTCGTACATCTGCTTCGGGATCTCCTCGCGGAGCTTCGCGCAGAGGTCGCGGCCGCGCTGGTAGGCGTGCTCGCGGTGGACGATGACGCAGAGCGCGTCGACCGGCTCGCCGTTGATGAGGATGTCGAGCTTCACGAGGTCCGCCTCCTCGTAGCCCTTCAGCTCGTAGTCGAGCGAGGCGTAGCCGCGCGAGATGCTCTTCAGCTTGTCGAAGAAGTCGAAGACCACCTCGGCGAGCGGGATGTCGTAGGTGATCTGGACGCGCTTCGTCCCGATGTACTTCATGTCGCGCTGGAGGCCGCGCCGGTCCTGGCAGAGCTTCAGGATCGCGCCCACGTCCTCGGCGCGCGCGTGGATGTGGCAGGTGAGGTGCGGCTCCTCGAGCTTCGCGATCTTCTGCACCGGCGGGAGCTTCGCGGGGTTGTGGATCTCCTCGACCTTCCCCTGGGTGTCCGTGACGCGGTAGACGACGGACGGCGCGGTGGTGATGAGGGTGAGGTTGTACTCGCGCTCGAGCCGCTCCTGGACGATCTCCATGTGGAGCAGGCCGAGGTAGCCGCAGCGGTAGCCGAAGCCGAGCGCCTGCGAGGTCTCGGGCTCGTAGGTGAAGGCGGAGTCGTTGAGCCGGAGCTTCTCGAGCGCGTCGCGGAGCTGCTCGTAGTCGACGGCGTCGATGGGGAAGACGCCGCTGAAGACCATCGGCTTCACGACCTTGAAGTCGGGGAAGGGCTCGGCGGTCGGGCGGCGCGCCTCGGTGATGGTGTCGCCGATCTTCGCGTCGTGGACGTCCTTCACGTTCGCGACGCAGATGCCCACCTCGCCGGCCGGAGCTCCTGCACGGGCGTGGCGAACGGCGCGAAGTACCCGAGCTCCTGGACCTCGAACTCCTTCCCGTTCGACCAGAGCCGGATCTGCTGCTTCGGCCGGAGCGTCCCCTCGAACACGCGGACGAGCATCACGACGCCGCGGTACGAGTCGTACCAGGAGTCGAAGATGATCGCCTTGAGCGGCGCGGCCGGGTCGCCCTGGGGCGGCGGCACCTTCTTCACGATCTGCTCGAGGATCTCCTCGATCCCGATGCCCTCCTTGGCGGAGGCCGCGACGGCCTCCGAGGCGTCGAGGCCGATCACCTCCTCGATCTCCCGGCGGACCTCCTCGACGTCGGCGGAGGGCAGGTCGATCTTGTTGATGACCGGGATGATCTCGAGGTCGTGGTCGAGCGCCAGGTAGACGTTCGCGAGGGTCTGGGCCTCGACCCCCTGCGTCGCGTCGACGACGAGGATCGCGCCCTCGCAGGCGGCGAGCGAGCGCGAGACCTCGTAGGCGAAGTCCACGTGACCCGGCGTGTCGATGAGGTTGAGCTCGTAGTCCTTCCCGTCCTTCGCCCGGTACTTCATGCGGACGGTCTGGGCCTTGATGGTGATCCCGCGCTCGCGCTCGAGCTCCATGTTGTCGAGGAACTGCGCCTTTTCCTCGCGCTTCGTCACGGTGCCGGTCTTCTCGAGGAGCCGGTCCGCGAGCGTCGACTTGCCGTGATCGATGTGCGCGATGATGGAGAAGTTGCGGATGTGGGCGTTCGATTCGGCCATGGGGCGGACGGCTTTTAACACGCGCGGTACCCAGGGGCCATGCTCGGCCCCGCGCGCCTCGGAGCGCCACCTGCACGCCCGGTGAGGCCCGGCGCGCCGCTCGTCGCCCGGCGACCTCCCGATGTCAGACCTGGCGATATCGTCATCCGCCGTCGGTCGGAGTCACCGAGGGGTTGTGCGGCCGGAAAAGCCCACATGTTGTGGGCGAGTACACGTAGTGCACCATATGTTGTGGTAACGCGGTTGACAGGTAGGGCTCGGCTGCTAGAGTGCCTACCCGGCGCTCTGCCGAGTGCGGGCGGAGCAGGAGACGGGCGGCGGCGTGGTGGGCGTAACTCCGGGGAACGGCACACCAAAGACATCGCGATAAGCCCTGGTTCACTATCGCGGGCCGGCCAGGGGCAGTTCGGACGGCGGAGATGCCTCGCATCCCGCCGATGGGGCAGGCGTTTGCCCGAGGGCCGCGAGAGCCCCCGGGCGGAGGTGCGTGAGGATGATGGATCGCGAAGTCTCGGGGCAGAGGGCGAAGGGCAAGGTCCAGAAGAAGGCGCAGCGGCGCGGGCTCGCGGTCGAGCGCTTCTTCACGACGAAAGGCGTCGATCCGGCGGAGGAGGTCGCCTGGGAGACGCGCACCACTCAGATCACCGGCGAGGGCGGCGCGATCATCTTCGAGCAGAAGGACGTCGAGGTCCCGAAGACCTGGTCGCTCCTCGCGACGAACGTCGTCGCCTCGAAGTACTTCCGCGGCTCCCTCGGCAGCCCGGCGCGCGAGCGCTCGGTGAAGCAGCTCGTCTCGCGCGTCGTGAAGACGATCGGCGCGTGGGGGCGCAAGGACGGCTACTTCGGCTCCGAGGACGACGCCGTCACGTTCGAGGCGGAGCTCTCGCACCTCATCTACCGGCAGAAGATGAGCTTCAACTCGCCGGTGTGGTTCAACGTCGGCGTCGAGGAGCACCCGCAGTGCTCGGCGTGCTTCATCAACTCCGTCGGCGACTCGATGGACTCGATCCTGAAGCTCGCCCACACCGAGGGCATGCTCTTCAAGTACGGCTCCGGCGCCGGCTCGAACCTCTCGAAGATCCGCTCCTCGAAGGAGCTGCTCTCGGGCGGCGGCGAGGCCTCCGGCCCGGTGTCGTTCATGCGCGGGTTCGACGCCTTCGCGGGCGTGATCAAGTCGGGCGGGAAGACCCGGCGCGCCGCGAAGATGGTGATCCTGGACGCCGATCACCCGGACGTCGGCGAGTTCGTCACCTGCAAGGCCGACGAGGAGAAGAAGGCCTGGGCGCTCATCGACGCCGGCTACGACGGCGGCTTCAACGTCCGGGGCGGCGCCTACGACTCGGTCTTCTTCCAGAACGCGAACCACTCGATCCGCGTCACGGACGCCTTCATGCGCGCCGTGGTCGAGGACCGCGAGTGGGCGCTCACGAGCCGCGTCGACGGCAAGGTCGTCGAGACGACCCGCGCGCGCGAGCTCATGCAGAAGGTGACCGAGGCCGCCTGGCTCTGCGGCGACCCCGGCATGCAGTTCGACACGACCATCAACGCGTGGCACACGTGCCCGGAGTCCGACCGGATCAACGCGTCGAACCCGTGCTCCGAGTACATGTTCCTCGACGACACGGCCTGCAACCTCGCCTCCCTCAACCTGATGCACTTCCGGTCGATCGACGGCGGCTTCGACGTGGACTCGTTCCGGCGCGCGGTCGACCTCACCATCCTCGCCCAGGAGATCCTGGTCTCGAACGCGAAGTACCCGACCGCGCCCATCGGCAAGAACAGCGACGAGTACCGGCCGCTCGGCCTCGGCTACGCGAACCTCGGCGCGCTCCTCATGGCGAGCGGGCTGCCGTACGACTCGGACGGCGGCCGCGCCTGCGCCGCCGTCATCACGTCGCTCATGACCGGCGAGGCGTACGCGATGAGCGCGCGCATCGCCGAGCGGATGGGTCCCTTCGCGGGGTACGAGAAGAACCGCGAGCCGTTCCTCGGCGTCGTCCGCAAGCACGCGCAGCACGTCGATCGGATCGACCCGACGCTCGTCGGCCGGGACGTCCTCGAGGCGGCGCGCGCGGCCTGGGCCGACGCGCTCCGCACCGGCGTCGCGAGCGGCTACCGCAACGCGCAGGTGACCGTGCTCGCGCCCACCGGGACCATCGGCTTCATGATGGACTGCGACACGACCGGGATCGAGCCCGACATCGCGCTCGTGAAGTACAAGAAGCTCGTCGGCGGCGGCGTGCTGAAGATCGTGAACAACACGGTCCCGCTCGCGCTGCAGCGGCTCGGCTACTCCGCCGAGACGATCTCCTCCGTCCTGCAGTTCATCGACGAGATGGAGACCATCGAGGGCGCGCCCGGCATGGACGGCGAGGACCTCCCCGTCTTCGACTGCGCGTTCAAGCCGCACAACGGGACGCGCTCGATCCCGTACATGGGCCACATCCGGATGATGGGCGCGGTCCAGCCCTTCCTGTCCGGCGCGATCTCGAAGACGGTCAACATGCCGCCGTCGGCGACGCCGCAGGACATCGAGACCGCGTACGTCGAGGCGTGGAAGCTCGGGCTCAAGGCGATCGCGGTCTACCGCGACGGCTGCAAGCGGAGCCAGCCGCTCAACACGAAGCGGGACGCGGACAAGAAGGACGAGAAGGACAGCCTCCGCCTCGCCCGCCGCCGCCTGCCGGACGAGCGCCGCTCGATCACGCACAAGTTCTCGATCGGCGGGCACGAGGGCTACATGACCGTCGGGATGTACGACGACGGCACCCCCGGTGAGCTCTTCGTCACGATGGCGAAGGAGGGGTCGGTCGTCTCCGGCCTCATGGACAACTTCGCGACGATGATCTCGATGTCGCTCCAGTACGGGGTGCCGCTCAAGGTCCTCGCCGACAAGTTCAGCCACACGCGCTTCGAGCCCTCGGGGTTCACGGGGAACCCCGAGATCCCGATCGCGAAGTCGATCACCGACTACATCTTCCGCTGGCTCGCGCTGAAGTTCCTGCCGGCCGAGGACGGCGCGCAGACGCAGCCGTACCTGCCGGGCGTCGAGCCGGCCCCGCCGAAGCGGGCCGCGCAGAAGACCATCGCGGCGACGTCGGTCCCCGCGGCGGACTCGTCCCGGACGAACGGCGCGGTCGAGAAGCAGACCGACGCGCCCCCCTGCCCCACCTGCGGCTCGATCACGGTCAGGAATGGCGCCTGCTACAAGTGCCTGAACTGCGGGTCGACCACGGGCTGTAGCTAGGCATCGGCGCCGAGAGGCGCGGAAATGGACGCCCGGGTCGGAGACGGCCCGGGCGTCGTCTTTTTCCCCGCCCCCCCGCGGGGCGGCGTTGCGGAGCGGGCTCGACGGTCGAACCTACCGCTGCAGTCCCAGGATCGCTCCGCCCGCGCCCACCGCCACCACATGATGGACGCCGGCCCAGGCGGCGTGGAGGTCCTTCATCGTTCCGCTCGCCGCCGCCGCCCAGGCGCTGCCATTCCAGTGCAGGACCGTGCCATTGCGGCCGACCGCCCAGACGTCGTGCGGCCCCGTCCCGGCGACACCACGGAGCGTGTTGCTCGTGTTGCTGGTGACACTCGACCAGGCGATCCCGTTCCAGTGCTTGATGGCGCCGCCACTCCCCACCGTCCACACGTCGTTCGGCCCGCTTCCCCATACGCCGTACGTCCAATCCGTATAGACGCCCGACGTCGAGTTGGACCACGCGGTCCCATTCCAGTGGAGGACGGTGCGGGCGTATCCCACGGCCCAGACGTCGGACGGTCCGCTGCCCCACACGGCGACGAGGTCGTTGCCCATTCCGCTGGACACGAGCGACCATTCGACGCCGTTCCAGTGCCAGGTCTTGCCCAGGGGGCCCACGGCCCAGACGTCGCTCGTGCTGCTTCCCCACAAGGCGGTGACCGTCATATCGGGCGTGGACGACCACACGGTACCGTTCCAGTGGGCCAGCGTGTATGGATCGCCGGCGAGCCAGACGTCGCCGGGTGCGATCTCCCAGACGCTCTTCAATCCGGACAGCGTGCCGGCATCGGTCGTCACCCAGTCGACGCCGTCCCACTCGAGACAGCCGCTGCCGCCGACCGCCCGGATGTGATCTCCCGCGTTCCCCCAGAGGGCGACGAGGTCCTCCGTCGTTCCGCTCGAGGTGAGCGACCAATCCATCCCGTCGAAGTGCAGGATCGTGCCGTCGGCGCCCACCGCCCACACGTCGTCTGCGGCGCTGCCCCACACCGCATTGAGGTCGGTCGTCGTGCCGACCGATATGCTCGACCAGCCCGCGCCGTTCCAGTGGCGGATTCGACCCCCGTAACCGACGGCCCACACGTCGGTCCCCGCGCTTCCCCAGACGGAATAGAGCAGGTTCACGTTCGTGACGGGGGACCACGCAGTGCCGTTCCAGTGTGCCGTCTCGTTCCCCACCGCCCAGACGTCGCTCGGTCCGATTCCCCGGACGGAGTAGAGAGAGCTCGCCACACCCGTGCTGAAATCGGTGAACGACGTCCCATTCCAGCGGGCGAAGGTCCGGGCCACACCGTCCATTACCCAGACGTCGTTTGCGCCGGATCCCCAGACGCCGTTGTAGACGGCGCTCGGGAGGCCGGTGAGCCTCGAGCTCCAGGCGGTGCCGTTCCAGTGCATCACCTTGTTGCCTCCCACCGCCCAGACGTCGTTCGGCCCGGTCCCCCAGATCGCGGTGAGCGCGTTCTCTGTCGTGCTCGAGACCGTGGACCAGGCGACGCCGTTCCAGTGCAGCATCGTTCCGAGAAGCCCCGCGGCCCACACATCGTTCGCCCCCGACCCCCACACGGCCTTCAGGTTGATCTTCGTCCCGCTCGCCAGCGAGGACCAGGCGGTGCCGTTCCAGTGCAGGATCGTGCCGTAGTTCCCGACCGCCCACACGTCGTTCGCGGCGCTCCCCCACATGCCGCTGAGCGTGTTGCCCTGCGGCTGCGGGCTCTCCCAGCTCCAGATGGTGCCACCTCCACCGCCACCGCCACCGCCGGCGTCGCCGCCGCCGCTGCAGGCGAGCGCAACGGTCAGGACGGCGTGCGCTGCGATCAGGAGCGCTCTCTTCGACTGCATGGTTCTCCTCCGTCTGCCCGCGCTTCGAGGCGACGGCTCCCGGCGAGCGCCGGGGCCGGACGCCCCCGCGACCTACCGACGCAATCCCAGGATCGTGCCGCCCGGGCCCGCTGCCACCACGTGGCTGGCGGAGGCCGAAACCGCATACAGGTCGTTCGACGTCGGTGTCGTTGCTGGGGACCAGGAGCTGCCGTCCCAGTGCAGGATCGTGCCGTTGGTTCCCACCGCCCAGACGTCGTTCGCCCCCGTGCCGGACACGCCTCGGAGCTGGCTCGTCGAATCGGTCGTGACGTCCGACCACGCGGTGCCGTTCCAGTGCATCGCCGTGCCGGCGTCGCCGACGACCCAAACGTCGTTCGGCCCACTTCCCCAGACGTCCCAGTACCAGTTCGAATAGAGGCTCGTCGTCGCGACGGACCAGGCGGTGCCGTTCCAGTGGAGGATGGTGAGGCCGTCTCCCACCGCCCACACGTCGGACGGTCCGCTGCCCCACACGCCGAGGAGGTCCTTCGTCGTCACGGGGGCGATGACGGACCATCTGGTGCCGTTCCAGTGCTGGATCTCGCCGTACGGCCCCACGGCCCAGACGTCGCTCGGGCTGCTCCCCCACAACGCGTTCGCATGGATTCCAGCCGTGTACGACCATGCGGACCCATTCCAGTGCCCGATGGTACCCCCGACGGTGCCGACCCAAACGTTGTTCGGCGGCGTTTCGCAGACGCTGTTCATGCCCGTCAGCGTGCCCGAATACAGCGTAAGCCAGGAGGTGCCGTTCCACAAAAGCTCCGCGCTTCCCCCCACGGCCAGCATGTGAGTTGCCGAGTTACCCCAGAGTGCGACGACGTCCTGGGTCGTTCCCTTCGAGGAGCGCGACCACGCCCCGTTGTAATGGAGGATCGAACCGTTCTCGCCCACGGCCCAGACGTCGTTCGCGGCGCTGCCCCACACGGCCTTGAGGCTGCTCGTCACCGGACTCGTCTCGGCCGACCACGAGCTGCCGCCCCAGTGCTGGATCTTTCCTGCGTCGCCGACGGCCCAGACATCGGTCGCGCTGCTGCCCCACACGCCGTTGAGGTAGGACACGTTGTCGACCTTCGACCAGGCGGAGCCGTTCCAGTGCGAGGTCTCGATCCCCACGGCCCATGCGTCGTCCGACGCGATCCCCCAGACCGCGAAGAGCGAGTTGGCGACTCCGGCGTCGACGGAGGAGAAGGACGTGCCGTTCCAGTGGGCGAAGTTCCCGTCCGTGCCGTTCATGACCCAGACGTCGCTCGCGCCGGAGCCCCACACGCCGTTGTAGACGGTGCCCGCGAGCCCACCGAGCGCCGAGTACCAGGACGTCCCGCTCCAGCGCAGCGCCTTGTCGCCCCCCACCGCCCAGACGTCGTTATCGTCCCTCCGCCAGATCGCGGTGAGCCGGTTCGTCGTCGGGCTCTGGACCGACGACCAGGCGGTGCCGTTCCAGCGAAGGATCGTCCCGCTCGCCCCCACGGCCCAGACGTCGTTCGCCCCGGCGCCCCACACCCCGTAGAGATTGTACGGCGTCCCGCTCGCCACCAGCGACCAGGCGGTGCCGTTCCAGTGCACGATGGTGCCGCTGTCGCCGACCGCCCAGACGTCGTTCGTCCGGCTGCCCCAGACTCCGTTGAGCGTGTTTCCCTGCGGGAGCGGGTTCTCCCAATGCCAGCCGGTGGTGCTTCCTCCACCACCGCCGCCAACGTCTCCTCCGCCGCTGCAGGCGACGGTCATGGCGAGGGCGGCGTGTGCCGCGATCCACAGGCCTCTCTTCGAGTGCATGGTCGTTCTCCGTATGCCCGCCACGGGCGGACGCCCCTCAGGCTCGCCAGCGGCCGCCATGCCCCCTGGCCCAGGCGCAGGCAACGGGTCAGCAGCCGAAGCGGAAATGCCGTGAGTTTCCATCACTCTGCGTGACGGGTAAACCTATATCTCGCCGTCGCGGGATGATTGCCGCGCCGCGTCGGGGCGAACGCCGCCGGATCACCGATTGACGTTGCGCAAGCGACGACCAGGAGCTCGGGCGCGAGACGGTCAGGGTCCGAGCGCCACGCTAGGAATGCTATGCTACCCGGTGGTGCAGCGGCCTCTCTCTTTCGTGCGAAGCCACTCGGCTCCTTCTCTGGCGGGTTCGCTCCTCCTCGTCTTCGGCGCTGTACTTCGCGCGGCAGGGATGGCGCGACCCCGCAATCGGCTTCTCGGTGGCAGCTGCGCTGGCGCTCGCGTTCCGCGTCGTCTGCCGAGTGAATGCACCTCGCGGAGACGTGCGTGTGTGCTGGACGCTTCTGGGCGTCCCGTTTCTTTCGGTCCGCCGCGCGTCCCTCGAGGCCGTTCGAGTGGTCGAGCTCCGGCTGTCGCTCGTGCAGCGAAACCAAGAGGACCGCCCCACCAAGTGGTACACCGTTTCGTTCGGAGGAGAACGGAGCTTGACGCTGCATGCCTCCGGGCGTCTCCTCCGGGCGCGCAAGTTCGCTGAGAGGGTCGCGCGCGACCTCGCGCTCCCACTCCGCGATTCCTCGACAGGGCGCTGTCAGGAGCGACAACCGGAAGAGCTCGACATGAACCTGGGCCAGCGGTTGCGCCATCGCGGCGTCGAGCCGACGCTTCCGGACGTGCCTGCCGGGTCCCACATCCGGTTGCGGGAGGGGACGCAGAAGGTGATCGAACTCCCGCCGCAGAAGGTCCATCCGCTCCTGCAGATGTTCGCGTTCGGCGCGCCTGTCGCACTCGGGTGCGGCGCGTGGGTCACGACGCGCCTTGAAGTCGCGCTGCTGCTGCTCGTGCCCGCCGCGGTCATGGTCGCGTTCTTCGCCTGGAAGATCGTCGCCGCGGCGCGCCCGAAGCTGGTCGCGGTCGGGCCAGAGGGCGTCGAGATGCGAACGCTAGGCTCGCGCAGCCGGATTGCGTTCGCAGACCTCGAGGAGATCGTCCACTGCCAAAGCGATCTCCACCTCCTCGCGGACCAGACGCACCTCGTCGTCCCGTACGACTTCACCGACGCGGCCGAAGCGCTCTTCGTGTCTGGGATCATCGAGCACGTCGCGTACCACCATCGGAGCGCAGACGGTCCGCAGGTCGGTGCTCGAGGTGCGCGGAAGACGCGAGGTGGCGGCGCCTGACGTCGCCTTATCAGCGTTCGTGTGCTACCGCTTCGCGTCGTCGCCGTGAGGCATCCTGGCCATCACGAACTCGACCGCTTCCTTGAATTCGGGATCGCGCCGGACCTCGGGCTTCTTGGCAGCGATCACCCTCAGCACGGTCTCTGCGTCCTGAAGCTTTCCGACCCCGGCATCCGCCTTCGCCAAGGCGTAGGCGAAATACTGATCCGAGGTCACACCCCTGTTGAGGCGATACGCGTCGTCCCCGGCGCGAATCGCATCCGCGTACCGCCCGACGGCCGTGTAGCTGATCGTCAGATTGCGGTACACGCTCCAGACGTCCATCGACGAATGCAGTCCGAGCTCCAGGGACTTGATCGCTTCGGCGTGCTTGCCGGACAGCGTCTGCAGTCCTCCGAGCATCCCCTGCCCGTCCGCGAACTGCGGATACCTGCTCGTGAACCCCCTGAATGAACCCTCGAGGCGGCCGATGTCTGCCTTCGTCGTCGTCGGGCCGTTCAGCGCGGCGAAATAATCCACCAGCAGCGCTGCGAAATCGACGAGATGACGGTACTCGGACCGACTACCGGCCAACGGCTTCAGTATCTCTCGCGCCTTGTCGGGCTGGTTCAGCGACAAATAGATGACTGCCAGCCTCGCTTCGTACGCCACCGTACCGGCGCAGCGCGGAGCGTGGCCTTGCCAGCGCCTCAACAAAGCCGAGTAGTCGGGCGGCGTCTCGCGTGCAATGTTCGCGGATTCAATGCTCCACTGCCGCTCGCACCACGCCGCATCGGATTTCCTTGCTTCCGTCGTCATCGCCACCACCGCAATTGACAGCGCCGTGACGGTCTTCGCTGCGCGCAGTGCATTCACGATACTCTCGCGGGCTCAATGAAATGCGTCGTACATCTTGTCGCCGAGCCACTGCCCCGCTGGAGCCAGGGGATTGTATCGCGGATTGTTCACGACGCTGGGCAATGCCTGAACCAGCTTCGTTGCGTCGACGTCAACGGTCGCGGACACCTTAGCACCGAATAAGACGCTTGCGCTAGCGCCCAGGCCCGCCCTGAACCTCCCCTGATCGTACTCGAGTACCAACTTGCCCGAGCCGCCGATCGCTCCTGCGTTCAGGGCGCCTTCTCCCTTGACGCTCAGGTCGACCAAGCCGCCGAGACTGACCTTGTCCGAGTTGAACTCGCCTCTGGCCTGAAGCGCGACCGCTTCGGCGTTGAATCCGAGGTTCACGCCGACCTGCTCCGTCGTGACGCCGCCCTTGAGCGTCAGACCGACGTCGACAGCCGAGCGAACGGTCGCATCCACGGTGCCGACGCCCACATTGTACTTGTCCTTCGCGTACTGGAGCTCACTGCCAGTGACCGCCTTGAGCTCTCCCTGCGCCCCCTTCTCCGTGAGGCCCACCTTGTATTTGACCTCGCTGGACGAGTTCAGCGTCACGAGGTCGCCGTCGCCAATCAGGTTGATCGAGGCCTTCGACTTGTACAGGTCGTCCTTCGCGAGCGTTACGTCGGCCTTGAGCTCGCCCTGGATGTCGAATCCCCCATCCTTTGCAATGGGATCGTACCTTTTTGGCCCCTGGGCAAACGTTCCGTTGCCATTGCGCCACCGATCTGCAGCGTCCCCCCAACGGTACTTGGCCTTGTATCCGTCGGGACCGTCAAGACCGCCCACGCTGGACTGTTCGTCTGGTGTACTCGTGAACCCCCCACCGCCCCCTCCTCCGCTGGTCGCCTGCGTGGCGGCCTGCGCCGCGGCCGCGTCGCGTGCAGCCTGCTCCGCTGCACCGGCCTTCGCGATGGCCGCGAGACGGGCGTTGTCGTGGTCGAGCGCCGATTGCCCGACTTCTCCGGCGTCGGTGAACGCGCTCGGGTCGCTCGGGATGATGTAGCTCTTCCCGGCGATGATCGTGCTGCTCTTCAATCCATTGGCCATCATGAACGCGCCGATGGCCTCGGGGTCGCTCGTTCCGAGCATCTTGGAGATGCTGTCGCCGGACTCCGCCGTCCGCCGCTCCGGACCCTGCCTCGCCTCGGGCGTCGCGGATTGCCCCACCTCACCGTCGGCCGCCTGCGAGCTCACGTTGCTGTAGTCCAGCCCAGGCTTCAGCTTGAGGTCGAGCTTCCGGTACTCGGGTCCGGTCATGCCACCCAGTCTCAGCGTGAGGCTCTCACTGTCGGCCTTTCGCTGCGCCAGCTCCTGCAAGGCCTCCTGGCCGGATTCGCTGACCTTCTGGACGACCGAGTTCGCCAGCGCGTTCCCGAATGCGTCGGCTGCGACCCGGATCACGTCGATGCGCCCGCCGCGCATCGCAGCCGTGGTCGCTCCCGCAGCGAACCCGGAGATGGTGCCGGTGACCAGGGCCTTCGTGAACTTGTCCTCGACCTCGAGATCCTTCAGAACCCCGCCGGCGAAGTCACCGGCCGCAGCGCCGGCGGTCGCGCCAACGGCAGAAGCCGCGACGCTCCGCCAGCTGAAGTCCTTCTGCAGACCGGTCAGGACCGCGATGCCCTGCGTCGCGGCGCTCGACACCGCCGCGCGGGCTCCCGCGACGGCCCAGGCGGCCGGGCCGGCGAGCTTCGTCACACCGGGAATTGCCGAGGACGCCGCGCCGACCCCGGCGGACACGCCCGCGGCGAGCCCGCCCAGCGCGACCTGCGTCCAGCTGAAGTCCTTCTGCAGGCCGAACGCCATCGAGAGCCCTTGGCTCGCGATGGAGCCCACCGCGCCGCCGATCGCGGCGCCCGCGATCAACGCAGCCGTCCCGACGCCGGCGGTCGCTGCCGCGGCACCACCGCCCGCGAGCGCCGCACCACCCAACGCCATCGTCCCCGACAAGCTCGAGAGGACGCCCGCCTGTCCGGCGAGGAGCGCCGAGGCCGCACCGGCGGTGTACACCGTGACCGCCACCGCGACCACGACGATGACGATCGTGAGGATGATACCGAGCGCGCCGCAGCCATGTTTGCCGCTCGCCTGCGGCACCGGCAGGTTCGGCGTCGTATCGCCGACGACCTTCGACGGGTCGTACGGTTTGAACGTGTCGGCCGAGTTGTGCGCGCCGCCCACCCGGGTCGGGATGATGAGCGTCTGCCCGATCCGGAGGTCCTGGTCACCGCGGAGCCCGTTGGCGTTCGCGATGAGGTACCAGAGGCTCGCATCGCCGTACGCCGATTCCGCGATGCTCTTCAGCGTGTCGCCGCCGCGGACCGTGTACTGCCCGGCAGACGGGCCGGGGTAGGCGCTCGTGATGGGCTGGTAGTTGAGGTCGAAGTTCGCCTGCGACTCGTTCCACCTCGGGTTGCCCGCGCTGTCGGTGGGCATCTTGAGGTCCGTGCCTGCGCCGTAGACGGCCAGCACGTTCCCGTCGACCACGAGCTGCCGCAGCAGCCGGTTCTCCTGCCGTTTCAGCAGCACGCGACCGTTCGCGTCGCTCACGAACTGGCGGTCGTTGACGTTCTTCGTGGAGTCGTCGATCCGCGTGAGGAACCCGTTCGCGTCGTACTTGCTGTAGCTCCCGCCCCAGCCACCCCCGTCGCTCCGGTACCCGGTGACCGCATCCTCGCGGTACCCGTCGTAGTTCGCCTGCTTGAAGAAGTAGGACGAAGTCACTCCCTGCGAGGTCGTGCGGTACGCCTTGACGTTTCCGGCGTTGTCGTAGCCGCCCTCGACGAAGTGCTCCTGCAGGTACGTCTTCCAGATCGGATTGCCGTCCGCGTCGACCAGCGGCGCGCCGGTGCCGTCGAGCTTCGGGACGTAGACCGGGTTGCCGTCCGCGTCGACCACAGGATTGCCGTCGGGGTCGACCTGCTGCACGTAGACCGGATTGCCGTCCGCGTCGACCACCGGATTGCCGGCCGGGTCGACCTGCTGCACGTAGACCGGGTGCCCCTCGGCGTCGAGCATCGGCAGGCCCGTGCCGTCCGTCGCCTGCACGTGGACCGGGTTGCCCTCGTCGTCGACCTTCGGCGTGCCGTCCTCGTTGACCGCCTGGACCAGCTCTTCCGTCTCGAAGGTCCAGCCGGTCCTCGTCCTCGTCACGTAGTCGATGATCGGCGGGTCGTAGATCGGGTAGCTGCCGTAGTCGTCCGAGGTGTAGCCGTAGATCGGAGTGCCGGCGTCGTCGGTGCCGATGGGGTCGCCGTACACGGGCTCGACCCAGGACGTCGTCACCAGGTACTGGACCTCGGAGTCGGTGCCGCCGTCGGGTTCAAGGTGCGCTGCTTCACGAGCCGGCCGTTCGCGTCGTAGATGCTGACGCGGCTCTTCTCGCTCACCGCGTTGCTGGTGCCCGGCGGTGAACGCGTCGACCCAGCCCTTCCTGAGGCCGCCCAGGGGGCCTGCCTCGACCACCCGGGAGGCGGCGTCGTAGTGCCGCTCCTCGAGCGTGATCCGCGAGTCCTCGGACCCATGGGCCGATACGGACTGATCGTCGGTCGTCGGTCGTCACCTCGGTGAGGCGATCCAGAGCATCGTACTCGTAGTACTCCGTGACCTGGCCCGACTGCGTCAGGTACTGGACCGCCGGGAGCGGCTCGAAGCCCCACGTGTACACGGTCTCCGAGCCCGGTGCGGTCGCGGTCTCGCCGTCGGCGGTCCCGGCATGCCCCGGCCCCGAGGGATCGTCCAGGCCCCGCGAGATACTCATACGACCCGGCCTCGGATCTTGCCCCCACGCGTGCCACCATCCCGTCTGTGGCGGCTGGTACGTGTAGACCCTGCGGCCCAGGTACGTGTCGCTGGTCCGGTTCCCGTTCAGGTCGTATTCCAGGACGTGACCCTGGCCGGCGTGGAGATTGTCCGAGTCCGACGCGTCGCCGTTCTCGGCGCCGTCGACCAGGACCGCCCGGTTCATCTCGTCGTAGGCGAACCAGAGCTCCTGGGTGTTCGGGGTGGCGTCGTACTCGATGTGTGAGCCGATCTGCGGCGCTTCGTAGATTGGGTAAGTGCCGCTCTCGTCCGAGGTGTAGCCGTAAATCGGAGTGCCGGCGTCGTCGGTGCCGATGGGTCCGCGAAATCGGGCTCCACGCGTGCCTTCTGGGTGTCGTAGCCGACCGACTGGTGGCGCCGGTTCCCGACGAGGTCGTACTCGAAGTCGACCTCCACGCCGTCGAGGCCGGCCACGAGCACGAGCCGACCGAGCGAGTCGTAGGCCAGCACCTGATCCTGGTAGAGGGGGTTCCGCGCGACGTAGGGGTCGAACTCCTGGGTCGTCTGCTCCCACACGTGCTTCCCGGCGGCGTTGTACGAGTAGCGCGTGACCTGCGGGCCCTGGGCGAAGGACTCGTCCCGGATCTCGACCAGCTGTCCGGCGGCGTCGTACTTATAGTGCAGGTTCTTGTTCTGCGTCGCGTCGCCGGCGAGGCCTCCGCGGTCGTTGCGCTGGGAGATGAGCTGCCGGGCCTCGTCGTACTCGAACCACGAGCGGACGTATCCAACCACCGGCTGCTGCTGGAAGATGTCCGAGCTCGGGCCAATCTGGAAGTCGTGATGGTCGGTGAGCAGCCCGAAGCCGTCGTACTCCCAGGTGGACAGGTTTCCATTCCCGTCCTGGCTCGCGATCTGTTTCCCGTTCGCGTCGTACGCCGACCGGTCGGTCTGCCCGAGGGGCTGACGCGTCATGACGAGGTTGCCGCGCAGGTCGAACGTGTACCGGGTCGCCTCGCCCTTGCCGTTCACGGACCGGACGATTCGGCCCGCCTCGTCGTACGCCTTCGTGGTGGTGATGGCCTGGTCCACGTTCGTCACGGCGAAATTGTCCGCGACGGAGTAGATCCCGATCCCGTCCGCCTGCGTCCCGTCCGCCTGCGACACGATGCTCGTGTTGTTTCCAACCTTGTCGTAGCCGTAGGTCGTCACGTGCCCCATGGCATTGGTCAGCCGGACCCGGTTGCCGAAGGCGTCGTAGCCGTAGGTCACCTCGCCGCCGTCTGCGTGGATCTCGCTCCGAAGCTGCCCGGCGGCGTCCCAGACCTGGCGATTGACGTTGCCGTTGGCGTCGCGCACCGCGACCTGGCGCCCCAGCGCGTCGAAGTAGATCTTCGTGACGGGGGCGGCGTCGATGACCGCGTCGTTCGCGTCGAGCGCCGCGACGTGCGGCTGGATCTGCTCGACTACCTGGTTGTTCGCGTTGTAACGGAACGTGGTGATCCAGCGGGCGTTGCGCACGTCGCTCTGTGCGACCACGTTGCCCCAGCGATCGTACTCCTGGTGCACGACCGGGCGGTACGCCGTGGCGCCCGAGTCTGGCGCGTCACCCTCGGCGAACGTGTGCGCGGGGTCCCACGGGTCCCGTCGCAGCGGCAGGATCTGCGTCTCCACGCGACCGAGCAGGTCGAGCTTGCTGTCGGTCCGGCGCAGGCCGTCGTTCCCGAGCTGGTCCACCTCCTCGGCGGAGCCGGCGAGCGACAGGTCGCGGCCCTTGTCGGTGGTGCTGCCCACGCTGCCGGCGCTCGTGATGAGCGCCGTCTGGTTCCCCAAGAGATCGTACAGCGTGATCTTGACGTTTCCGTCGCCCGCGTTGGTGCGCCAGACGCGGCCGGCTTCGTCGTAGTCGAAGTACTCGACGTCCTCCGGGTTCGGCGCAGCGCCGGTCGCGGCCGTCCCGCGCTGCACCATCTCGCCGAAGGCGTTGTACGCAATCGACGTCGTGACGGTGCCCGCCGCCTCCTGGGCGATGATCCCGATGATCTCGATGTTGTCGTCGCCGAGGTTGCCGTCGTCGGCGCCGTCCACGTCGAGGAGGACGCTCGCGCTCGCCGGCGTGATGATCGCGGTCTGCCGGCCGAGGACGTCGTACTGGAACACCGTGAATAGGGTGTGGACGAAGGCGCCGTCGGCGTAGCCGTCGTCGCTCGTCACGCCCTGCCACTGCTTCGCGACGCGCCCGGCGGCGTCGTACGACATGAACCGGCTGACGCCATTCGCGTCGGTCATCTGGACGGCGTGGCCGTACGCGTCGCACTTCGTGACGCTGACCCGGTCGCCGTCGCTCTCGGCAGCGGTGGGGAGCCCCGCCGCGGTGTTGCCCACCACGCCGCTCGCGTACTCCGTCTTGACGAGCACGTTCCCGTACGCGTCGCGCGCGAAGACCGTGAGCGGCGTGATCGCCGGCTCGGGCTCCGCGCCTTCGACCGTGGGCGCCGCGACCGCGATCGTGGGTGCCGCGACCGCGATCGTCCGGCCGAGGGCGTCGTAGTAGGTGTAGGTGATCGCCGTCCCGTTCCCGAGGTCCTGCGTCGTCCGGGTGAGGTTCCCCACCGCGTCGTAACCGTACGTGGTGGTCAGGTCGCCGCGGATGATTTCGGGGCCGTCCGCCGCAAGGTCGTCGTCCCGGCTGTACTCGACGTTCTCCCGGGTGTCGCTCACCTTCCGGTTCCCGCGGTCGTACGTGGAGCCGACCGTGCGGTCGTCGCCGCTCGGGGCCGGGAGCGTGAAGCTCGTGAGCGTCCAGCCCGGGCTCTTGTTGGCGTACTCCGTCCGGCTGACGACATTGCCTGCCGCGTCGTACTCCTGGGTCGTGACGTATCCGAGCGCGTCGACGCTCGCCGTCTCTTGGCCGCGCCCGTCGAAGTAGTGCGTGGTGATCGCCCAGACATCCGACCCGGGCTCGACGCCTTGGTCGGCCAGCACCGCCGTCCTCACCCGCTGCCCGAACGCGTCGTAGGTGCTCTCGACGACGGAGGCGGCCAGATAGCTCCGCCCGTCGTCGTTGAACACCCAGGAGTTGAACACCCAGGCCTGCGGCTGGGTGACGGTCTTCGCGCGCCCAAGCGCGTCGTAAACCGTGGTGATGACCCGGTCCGCCGCGTGATCGAGCTCCGCGAACTCCGCGAGCGCCGCTGCCACCTCCGCCGCGTCGGGCGCGTCGGGCGCGTCGGTCGTAGAGGCGGCGAGGACGGGCGCGTTCGCGTATCGAGTCAGCGTGACGGCGTCGCCGAACGTGTCGCGCTCATAGCCCGTGACGTAGCCCAGCGCGTCGATCTCGTAGCTCACCCGTGCGAGCGCGTCGTACGCCTTGTAGCTCGTGTTGCCCGCCACGTCCGTGCTTGCCACTGCGTCGCCGAACGCGTCGTAGAACGTCTGCGTGAACAGGGCCTCCACGGTCTCGGTCCGCGCCGCGATCCCCGACGCGCCGTTGGCCGCCAGCTCCGCTGCGCTCTCCGGCGTGTACACGGCGACCGCCGGGTAAATCGTCTTCACCTGCCTGCCGAGCGCGTCGTACACGTAACTCGTGGTGCGCTCTTCGGGCCGCCCGACCGCCTCGGTTCGCGACGTGAGGTTCCCGAGCGCGTCGTAGACCATCTCGTTGACGATGCTCGCCTCGGTCGGCTCCCCGGGCACGAGATTCGCCGTCCGCGTCGGTCGCGATGGTGATGAGCGACACCGGCGGGTTCGTCTCCCGTATGAGCCGGCCGGCGGCGTCGTACTCGTAATTCCAGGTCTGCTGCTTCTCGTTCGTGAACTCGCGCTTGCGGGCCGTACCGTCGAAGGTGAAGGACTCGGTCGCGCCCAGCGCGTCCGTGCTGCCCACGAGGTTGCCGGCGCCATCGAACGTGAAGCGGTTCACCTGGTCGGTCTCGTCGTCGGCGACGCCGGAAGGTCGCGATGCGACGAGGGCCCCGTGGATCTCCGCGAGCGTCGCTCCGACCGCGAGTCCCGTCGTGGCGTGTCCGTGGAGCGTCGTGGCCGTGACGCGCCCCGCCCCGTCGTACGCGTTCTGCTGGACGTAGCCGAGCGCGTCGACGGTGTAGACGAGCCGGCTCGCGCCGTCGTACGCGCGCAGGGTGGTCCGGTCGCTCGCCGCGTCTGGCAACAGCAGCGCCGCGATCTCGTCCGCCGTCGCGAGCTGCGGCAGGTCCGCCGCGACGATGAGGTCGGCGTACGCGATCGTCGCGATGAGGTTCCCGGCGTCGTCGAACCGGTTCCGCGTGACCGCCCCGGCCGCGTCGACCGCGTAGACCATCCGGTTCACGGCGTCGTACACCGCGCGGTTCACGCGCGTCGGGCCCGCGCCTGCGCTCGCATCGACGAGCGCCTGCTCGATCTCCTCCACGCTCGGCGGAGGCGTCGCCGTCGTCGGCCTCGCGATGCGCGGTACCGTACGCGATCCGCTGCACCACGTTGCCGGCCGCGTCGTAGACCTGCTCCAGGACGCCGCCCAGCGCGTCCACCTGGTACACGACGCGGTTCGCGTGGTCGTAAGCGCTGAGCGCCACCCGGTCCGCGCCGCTCTCGACGACGCTCGTCGGGTCGGCGTCCGGAGCGATCGTGCTCGCGTAAGCGACCTGCTTCACGAGGTTGCCGTTCCCGTCGAAGTACTGCCGCGTCACGCTGCCGAGGCCGTCGACGCTGTAGACGAGCCGGTTGAGCCCGTCGTAGACGCGCCGGATGTGGGCGTCGCGCAACGGATCGTCGATCGCCGCCACCGCCTCCGCGAGCGCCGTCTCCGTCGCCTCGGGGCTCGGCGAGAGAGTGGTCGCGTACGCGATCCGCTCGATCACGTTGCCATTGCCGTCGTACTTCTGCGCGACGACCGCGCCCGTGCCGTCCAGCGTGAACGTCGCGCGGTTCATCGCGTCGTAGACGGTCCGCACCCGAACGTCGTGCGCGGCCTGGTCGCTGCCGTTGAAGTCCTCGACGATGGCAGGCGGAGTGCCCGGGACCCACGTCGCGAGGTCGATCCGGTTCGCGTACGTGATCCGCTCGATCACGTTGCCGTTCGCGTCGTAGACGCTCTTCGTGACGCCGCCCTCGGCGTCCACCGTGACCGTGAGCCGGTTGTTCGCGTCGTACAGGAACCCGGTGACGTTTCCTTCGCCGTCCGTCCGGCGCACCACGTTCCCGGCGTCGTCGTACTCGTACGTCTCGGTGATCGCGAGCCCGTCCGGCCCGTCCGGATCCACGATCGTATGCGTGCGGCGGCCCAGGTCGTCGTACACGTACCGCGTCACCGCCCCGCCGGGCGCCTCGATCTCGAGCTGCTTGCCTCGCGCGTCGTAGGTGAACACGGTCTTCAGCGCGAGATCGTCCGGATCGACGACCCGGGTCAGCACCTCGCCCGCGAGGTCGTAGCTCGTCTCCGTCACGACGCCGTTCGCGTCGGTCATCCGGACCTGCTGACCCTTGCCGTCGTACGCGTACGACGTGACGAGGTTCAGGCCTGTCGGATCCAGCGTCCGCGTGAACAGCCGGTTCGCCGCGTCGTACGCGTACTCGACCGTGTTGCCGTTCGCGTCCGTCGTCTCGACGAGCCGCTTCGTGCGGTCGTACGTGCTCGTCGTCTCGACGAACGACGAGCCGTCCACCTGGGCCCTCGTGCTCGTCAGGTTCCCGTCGAGGTCGTACTCGTACGTCGTCGTGTTGCCGTTGCCGTCCGTGATCGTCCGGGTCTGGCCCGCCCGGTTCCGCACCGTCGTCACGGTGACGTTCTCCGGCGTCGTCACGATGACGGTGCGGTTCGCGATGTCGTAGCTGTACTGCGTCGTGCTCCCCCGCCCGTCGGTCTCGGTGAGCACCCGCCCGAACGCGTCGTAGATCGTCCTGCGCGTCGCGCCCGTCGCATCGACGAGCTCCACGACCTGGCCGTGGCGCTCGAAGTCCTGGTGAACGTGATTCCCGTTCGCGTCATACGCGTCCGTCATGCGCCCGAACGCGTCGTACTGCGCGCTGGTGGTCGCGTTCACGTGCGCCGCCGGATCGCCGGCGTCCGACACCGTGCCCGTCCGCAGGCCCCGCCGGTCGTAGCTTGCGGTGCTCACGAGCGTGCGCGTCGCGTCGATCCGCTCGGTCGTCCCGATCGCCTGCCCGAACGCGTCGTAGGAGACGGTGCTGGCCGCGCTCTCGGTCGCGGAGATCGCGGTCCGCGTCGTCACGATCTCGCCGCGGGCATCGTAGACGTACTCGGTCGTGCTCTTCTCGGTCGAGCTCGCGCCCGCCGCCGCGAGCGCCCGCTCCGCGACGACGTTCTCCGAACCCGAGAGCACCCCGCCCCGGAACGCCTCCACCTCGCCCGCCGGGACCCGCGCGTCGAACCGCGCGCTCTGCGTCAGCCGCCCGAGCGCGTCGTACGTCCGCTCCGTCACCTCGCCGAGCGCGTTCACCGTGAAGCGCAGCCGCCCGACCTCGTCGTAGAAGAACACCGTCCGCAGCTCGTTCGCGTCGGTGCTGCTCGTCCGCCGCCCCGCCGCATCGTACGTGTACGTCGTCGCGTACCGGCGCCAGATCTCGTCGATCTGCTCCTGCGTCTCGCTCCCCGTGATGAGCGCCGCGCCCTTTGCCGACAGCTCGGCCCGGATGTGCCCCTGCGCGTCGTAGCGGACGATGAGCGTCCGCTGCTCCGCCGTGTTCAGCGCGAGCTCGGTGTGCGTGATCCGGCCAATCTCGTCGTAGGTGTACCGGGTGACCGTTCCCTCGGCGTTCGTCTGGCTCGAGAGGCGGCCCAGCGCGTCCCAGGTATTCGCGAGGACGCGGTCCTCCGCGCTCGCGTCGGGGCGCAGCTCCGTCAGCTTCGAGGTGACGGTCGCGGCGATCTTCGCCGCGTTCGCGTACTGGATCGTGCGGGTAATGTTGCCGTTCTGGTCGTAGACGATCTCCGTGAGGTACCCCTCACCGTTCACCGCCGCGATCTCCTGGCCGCGCGCGTTGTAGTAGGTGAACGCGTGGACGTCGCCGTCCGCGTCGGCCGCCGGCAAGAGCCCTTCGAGCGAGTCCGATGCCCTCGCCACCGCGACCCGAGCCGCGATGCTCGCCGCGTCCGTGAACCCGTCCACCTTCGTCGCGTACGCGATGGTCTCGACCACCTCGCCGGCCGCGTCGTACCGCGTCTCCGCGAGGTAGCCCTCGCCGTCGATCGCCGCCCGGAGCAGCCCGTCCCGGTCGTAGATGCGCGTCGTGACCCGATCGCCGGCGGCGCGCGAGACGTTGATCGTCGTGCCCCCTATCCCGTCGGAGGGCTCGCCCTCGACCGTGAGCACGACGCCGGCCCCGTCACGGAGACCGGTCGTGTCGATCGCGGTCGCGAACCTCGTCACCGACGCCGTCCGTGAAGAACCGTCGTACTCCGACTGCGTCACGTATCCGAGCGCGTCGACCTGCCACGCCAGGCGCCCGGCCGAGTCGTAGAGACTCCAGGTCCTCGTGTCACGCGTGGTCGCCGCCGGGCGGATGGACTCCAGCGTCACGGGCGCAATGCCCGGCGCCTCGCCGGGGTTCGCGTTGTACGCCGTCGTCGGCTGGCCCATCGCGTCCACGAGCAGGCTCGTGTCCACCCGGGTCTCGTACCCGATGACCTCCGTCACCCGGTTTCCGCGATCGTAGACGTACTCGGTGAGCCCGCCGCTCGCGTCGACCTCCGCCACCTTGCGTCCCGCGGCGTCGTAGAGGAACCACTTGCGCTGGCCGGTCGGATCCTCGGTCATGAGCAGCCGCCCGTCCGCGTCGTACACGTACCGGGTGGTCCCCAGGTTCGCGCTCGCCGCGGTGGACTGCATCACGCTCACCAGGCGCCCGGCCCAATCGTAGGCCGAGGTCGTCGCGAGCCCGTTGGCGAGCGTCACCGTCGTCTTCGCGCCCGCGTCGTCGTACTGCGTCACCGTCGTCGTCGACAGCGTGCCGTCCGCCGACCTCGCGACGCTCGACACCACCCGCCCCATGCCGTCGTAGACGTTCTGCGTGATCCCACCTTCGTCCGGCGTGACCGTCTGCAGGAGCAGCCCGCGGTAGTCGTAGACGTACGTCGTGGTGCTCGCGGTCGCGGCCACCCCGTTCCCGCTCGCGTCGACGCTGCCGTACGTCGTCACCGTCTGCAGCTGGCCGCGGAAGTCGTACGCCAGGTCGGAGCGCTCGGACCGGCTCAGGTCCGGCTGCTGGGCCCAGCCCCGCATCGCCGTCTCGGTGGGCACCTCCGTCGCCGCGAGCCCGCTCGTGTCGTACGCCGACGCCGCGTACTCGATCGTGCTCACCCGAAGGCCCTGCGCGTCGTAGCGGTACTCGGTGACCCGCCCCTCGGGGCTCACGAGGAAGCGCAGCAGGTTCCTGTTCCCCGCGTCGTAGACGTACCGCGAGATCTCCGGCTGGTTCGCCCCGGTCGTCCCCTTCGCCGGCGCGGCGTAGACCGTCTCGGTCAGCACCTGGTTCCGCGCGTCGTACGTCCGCACGAGCGTGTTCCCCGCCCCGTCGACCTGCCTCGTCAGGTTCCCGTTCGCGTCGTACTCCATGAGGACGGTGTTCCCGAGCCCGTCCGTCATGCTCGTCACGTCGCCGATCGCGTTGTACGTGTAGTCGAGCTGCGAGAGGCCGGACGGTTTCGCCGCCGTCACGCCCGTGCGGATCTGCGTGAGCTGCCCGTCCGCGTTGTACCCATAGACGTTCGAGACCTCGAACGGATCGGTGACCGTCGTCGTCCTCGCCTCGAGGTCATACGCGAATCGGGTGACCTGCCCCTCGCCGTCGGTGACCGTCGCGACCCGCCAGGCGTTGTCGGACGTCCAGACGTACGTGAACGCGAGGCTCGACCCGTCGCTCTGCGTGATCGTCGCGACCCGGTTACTGTTGCCGTCGTACGTGTACCGCGTCGTGTAGCTCGACGCCGTGAGGCTGCCCGCGGGCAGATCGCCGGTCGGGTTCAGAGCCACGGTCACCGACTCCATCCGGCTCTGGTTGTCGTAGGTGTACGAGACCTCCCTCACCACCTCGCCCGAGGCGAGCCGCGTCGTCACCGCGAGGAGGTCTCGCTTCCCGATTCCACCATACGTGTACTCGATCGACTCGCCATCGGCCATCGTCACCCGGGTGAGCAGGCCCCGGCTGTCGTACGCGTAGCGGATCGTGTTCCCGCTCGTGTCCGCGGAGGCGATGATCCGGGACCAGCCGCCGCCCTCGTACGTCTCCTGGAAGCCCGTCGCGCCGTCCGTCCACGTATTCGTGCCGTCCGCGTTGACGCGGATCGTGTCGAGCGCCGAGCCGATGCTCGCGCTCGCGACGTACAGGCCGCGCGACTCTTCCCAGAAGTAGTCGAGCTGGGCGCCGTCCGCGTCGTACCGGCGGAGCGTGTTGTTCCCCAGGTTCCGGACGTACTTCCTCGGCGCCGCCTGCCACCCGTTGCCGTCATCGATGTTGGAGCCCCAGCCGCCGTGGCTGTTATACGTGCGCAGCACCGACGTGTCCGGGCCGAGCCCCGACAGCGACGCGTCGAGGTCCTGCAGGACCAGGTCGCCCGTCGCGAAGTTGACGTAGGCGCGCTCTCCGTTCCGCCCCTGCGTGCTGGAGCCGTAGATCCCGCGCTGCCCGAGCGCCGAGAGAGAACCCAGACTCAGCCCCAGCCTGCTGCCGCCGACGATCGCGACCATGGTCACTTCACCTCTGGTGTCGTTACGTCCCTCGGTCAGGTGACATGGAAGCCCTCCTGGCCGCTCCGAAACTCCGCTCGGGAGTTGTCCAGAGGATTCGCCGACGGTTTAGGGCGCGGCGATGTTCGTCGGCGGGCGCGAGCGTGCGTGCGTCCAAAACAGCTTTCTCGATCACGTGATGTGGCTGCGCAGGGCCGTGCTGGCCGCTCGCGCCGACTTCCACGTCGCGGGGGACACGATGCAGGCGCTGGTGCGCCTGGGTTCCCGGGAGGTGTGGAGGCTCCTGACCCGGGGTAGTTGATCTGCCTACATTCCGCGGCGTAGCGGCCGGCCCGCCGACCCAAAGAATGCCGCACGGACCCCGAACGCTTAGGTCCCCGACGATGTTGCCCGGTTCACTGCTGCGACGCGATCAGGGCAAGCGGGCTCGGCTCTAGCAACGGCGCCGAGAGGCGCGGAAATGGACGCCCGGGTCGGAGACGGCCCGGGCGTCGTCTTTTCCCCGCCCCCGCGCGGGGCGGCGTTGCGGAGCGGGCTCGACGGTCGAACCTTTTCGGCGGGGGAAGCCGATGTCCCGCCGCGCCGTCGCGTTCGCCGCCAGCTGCGTCCTCGCCCTCGGGGGGTGCTTCTCCCGGGCGCGTTCATCACCCACCGCACGGACGAGGGCCGCTCGCTCGTCGATCCCGGCCCTGCGGAGGCCTACCTCGTGTGGCACGATCCGGGCGGCTGGCACCTCCGGGTCCGCTCCGACGGTGGCCACACGTTCGCTGGGCTCGTGGAGGCGGGCCGGCCGCGGGCGGTCACCCCGGTCGGCATCCGTCCGGAGGCGCTCCGCACGACCGAAGGGGCGATCGCGTTCGGGTTCGTCGCGGACCCGCGGGCGGGGGACGTCGGGTTCGACTGGCAGGGCGGGTGCGCCGAGTTCTCGCTCTACGTCGACGCCGACGACCGGCCGCTCCGCGTCTTCGCCGGCCTGTACGGCGCGAACCCGTGGCGCATCCCCTTCTCGCTCTGCCCGTAGGCGGTGCGGGCGGCGGCGAGCGAAACTCGCGCGCGCGGTTCCCGACGGCGGGCGCGAGCGCGAGCGGCGCGAGCGCCTCGACGCGGACGTTGACGACCGCCCCGTTCCGCTCGACGCGGCCGCGGGCGACGAGGTACGGCGAGCCGCGCACCACCGCGCGGCAGCGCTCGTACACGTCGGGCATCACGACGAGGTTCGCGATCCCGGTCTCGTCCTCGAGCGACACGAACACGATCCCGCTCGCCGTCTCGGGCCGCTGCCGGACGATGACGAGGCCCGCCACCTCCACCGGGGCGCGGTCCGGCAGGCGGGCGAGCTCGCGGACGGTCCGGACCCGGCCGCTCGCGAGGGAGGGCCGCAGCACCGCCATCGGGTGGCTGCGCGCGGAGAGGCCGGTCGTCGCGAAGTCGGAGGAGACCTCCTCCGCGGCGCTCGCCGGGGGGAGGTCCGGCTCGGGCTCGGGCGGCGCGACCCCGGCGAAGAGGTCGCCCGCGTCCGCCTCGACGCCGAGGCTTCGCCACACGGCGCTCCGCCGGTCCGGGGCGAGCGCCCCCAGCGCGCCCGCCTCGGCGAGGCGGACGAGCCACGCGCGAGACACGCCCGCGC
The DNA here is from genome assembly GCA_963736795.1 of uncultured delta proteobacterium. Lineage (GTDB taxonomy): Bacteria > Myxococcota > Myxococcia > Myxococcales > Anaeromyxobacteraceae > Anaeromyxobacter. The sequence continues at coordinate 451,970 of CAVTRF010000020.1, forward strand.
GCCGCACGAGGTCGCCGAGAGACGCGAACGGCGCGGCGCGGCGCGCCTCGACGATCGCGCTCCCGATGGTGCGCGGGAGGCCTCGGATGACGTGGAGCCCGAGGCGGAGCGCGGGGGAGCATCCCGCGAGCGGCGCCCCCGCCAATCGGGGGAGACGCTCAGCCCTCGCGGCGCCGCGCTCCGCTTCCGGCCCCCCCTGGGAAGCCTCGAGCGTGCTCTCCCACCCGCTCGCCGTCACGTCGACCCCACGCACCTCGACGCCGTGCCGCTTCGCGTCCTCCGCGAGCGTGTGCGGCGCGTAGAACCCCATGGGCTGGCTGTTCAGGAGCGAGCAGGTGAACGCGGCGGGGTGGTACCGCTTGAGCCACGCGGAGGCGTACACGAGGAGCGCGAACGACGCGGAGTGCGACTCGGGGAATCCGTAGCCCGCGAACCCGAGGAGCTGGCTGAAGATCACCTCTGCGTCCGCCGGGGTGATGCCTCGCTCCGCCATCCCGGCGAGGAGCCGCGCCTTCATCGCCTGGATCCGCTCGTGCGAGCGGCGGTGGGTCATGACGCGGCGGAGCTCGTCCGCCTCGCCGGGCGTGAACCCCGCCGCGACGACGGCGAGCCGCATGATCTGCTCCTGGAACAGCGGGACGCCGAGGGTCTTCGCGAGGACTGGCTCGAGCGGCGCGTACGGGTAGCGGACCTGCTCGCGGCCGTCGCGCCGGCGGAGGTACGGGTGGATCATCCCGCCCTGGATCGGCCCGGGGCGGACGATCCCCACCGAGATGACGAGGTCGTAGAAGTTCCGCGGCTTGAGCCGGGGAGCGAGCGACATCTGGGCGCGCGACTCGACCTGGAACACGCCGATCGAGTCCGCCCGCGTCAGCATCTCGTAGACGGCAGGATCCTCCGCGGGGATGGTCGCGAGCGAGTCGGGGTGCGCGACGGGGGTCGCGAGCGCGGGGGCAGGCTCGTGGCGGGCCAGCAGCGCCAGCGTCCGCGAGAGCGCGGTCAGCATCCCGAGACCGAGCAGGTCCACCTTGAGCAGGTCGAGCTCGGCGAGGTCGTCCTTGTCCCACTGGACGATGGTGCGGCCGGGCATGGCGGCAGGCTCGATCGGGACGGTCTCGCAGAGCGGCCGGCGAGTGATGACGAACCCGCCCACGTGGATGGAGAGGTGGCGCGGGAAGCCGACGAGGTCGCGGGCGAGCTCGAGCGTCAGCCGCACGCGCTCGGAGTCGGCGCCGTCGAGGCCCGCGGCCGCCAGCTGCGCGGGACCGACCTCGGAGACGAAATCCGTACTCGCGGCGAAGCCGCGCTCCGTCGTGGGGGCCCCCTGGGGGGGATCGTCGTACATCCCGACCTGCTTCGCGAGCCGGTCCACCTGCGACGGGGAGAGCCCGAGCGCCTTGCCGACGTCGCGGAGGGCGGACTTTCCGCGGTAGGTGATGACCTCGCAGACCATCCCGGCGCGGTCGCGGCCGTACCGGCGATAGACGTACTGGAGCACCTCCTCGCGCCGCTCGTGCTCGAAGTCGACGTCGATGTCGGGGGGCTCGCCGCGCTCGGCGGAGATGAAGCGCTCGAAGAGCAGCCCCATCCGCACCGGGTCGATCGCGGTGATCCCGAGGACGAAGCAGACCGCCGAGTTCGCCGCGCTGCCCCGCCCCTGGCAGAGGATGCCGCGCGACCGCGCGAACCGGACGACGTCCCAGACGGTGAGGAAGTAGCTCGCGTACCCGAGCTGCTCGACCAGCACGAGCTCCTTCGCGAGCTGCCGGGCCACGTCCTCGGGCGGATCCCCGCCGTACCGCCAGCGCGCCCCCTCGCGGACGAGCTCGCGCAGGAGCGGCATTCCGCTGACACCGCTCACACCGACGTCTGGCGCCTTCGGGCGCCAGACGTCGCGGGAGACGCCCACCTCCGCGGCCCCGGTGGTCCCCTCGGTCCCGCGTGCCCCGCCCGCGCTCACGGCATCGCACTCGGTCCTTCGACTCCGCGTCGCCTCCGGCGCCGCTACGCTCAGGATGAACGGGTTGGATGGAGATCGCACAGATCGATCCTCGCGGTCCGTCTGCACCGGGCTCGACATCGCGACCGCGGCGCCGGCGGCGAGCTCCCCCGGGTCGATCACGACCGGCGGCAGCGGATGCTCGCCGCGGATCTCCTCCATCCGGAAGCGGCACGCGTCGGCGATGGTGGCGGCGTTCTCGAGCCCCTCCAGGAAGTCGGGCCACAGCCGCGCCATCTCCTCGGGGCCCTTGAGCGTCCGCTCGGCGTTCGGGAAGAGCCTGCGCCCCGCCCGGTCGACCGACGTGCCGAGCCGGACGCAGGTGAGGACGTCCTGCAGCCGCTGCCGCCCGCGATCGTGCGTGTGGACGTCGTTCGTCACCGCGACCGCCACTCCGAGGCGGTCGGCGATCGATCGCGCCGCGAGGGTCCGCGCCTCGTCACCCGCGATCCGGTGGCGGGCGACGGCGAGCGCGAGGCGGGTCCCGAACGCCTCGCGCAGCCGCGCGGCGGCCTCCGCGTCGGCGCCCGGATAGAGCGCGAACAGGCCGGCCGCGCGCCCGCGCACGTCGTCGAGGGGAACGCGCACCTCCTCCCGCTCGCGCCGGGCGAGCACCGTCTTCGCGGCGGAGCCGCACTCCGCTCCGGGGGCTGCCTGGGCTCCCGCCCACCCCTCCCCGCCGTGCGCGAGGGTCACGAGCCGGCACAGGTTCGCGTACCCCTCGCGGTCCTGGGCGAGGAGGACGAGGGCGGCGGGCCGGCCGAGCTCGAGCCCCGTGACCGCGAGCTCCGCGCCGACGACGAGCGGCAGCCCGCGCCGCTTCGCCTCGGCGTGCGCCCGCACGATGCCATACAGCCCCCTCGCGTCCGCGAGGGCGAGCGCGGCGAGCCCGAGCTCCGCGGCGCGTGCGACGAGCTCCTCCGGCTGGCTCGCCCCCGTGAGGAAGGAGAAGCACGAGCGGCAGCGGAGCTCCGCGTAGCGCGGAGGTTGCCGATCGCGGTGAGCCAGTGGAATCATCAGTCGAAGAACCCGTGCAGATAGAGGCGGCCGTCGCCGCCGTCCCGGAACACCCAGCAGTCGCCGAGCCCCTCGAGCCGCACGCGGTAGTAGTCGCGGTCGAACGGCCCCGCGAGATCAGCACCCGCGGCGAGATCAGTCCTCGCGGCGAGATCAGTCCTCGCGGCGAGATCAGTCCTCGCGGCGAAGCCGCGCTCCGCTGTCGGGGCCCCCTGGGGGGCGAAGCCGCGCTCCGCTCTGGTGGCCCCCCGGGGGGCCCACCACTCGCCGCGCAGCCGCTCCGGCCCCTCGAGCGCGAGCACCGGCCGCGCGCGCCCGTCCACGCGGAGCGCCGTGAGCCGCCCGCCCTCCCCCTCCGCGACGACCGGCGCCGGCACGGCGAGCAGGCGCGTCGGCCGCGCACCGCCGGCCCCGTCCTCCGCCGGGGCTGGAGCGACGAGCTCCCGCGCCGTGGGGGCGGCGCTGCCGCCGCGGGGGCGGAACGGGATCGCCCGGTAGGCGCCCTCCGGGCGGTGGCGATCGACGGCCTCGGCGGCGAAGAGCGCGCCGTCGCCGAGCCGCACCGCGAGCCGCGCGAGCACCCCCTCGAGCGCGGCGAGCACCTCCGGGCGATCGCCGATGGCGAGCTGCTCGGGGGCGACCGCCGCCACCTCGACCGCGGCGAGCCGGAGCCCGGTGACCGCGCCGGGCAGCCGGAGCGAGAAGAGGTGCTCCTTCAACGGCAGCAGCCAGCGGCCGACGGCGGCGGTCGGAGTCGCGAGCGGCACCGCGAACCGCTCCTCTCCGCGCGGGTCGAGCCGCAGGACGATCCGGAGCCGGGTCGCCCCCAGGCCGCGGCCGGCGAGCCGCGCCGCGACGCGGTCCGCGAGCCGCTTCAGCCCGAAGAGGAGCGGCTCGGCGCTCTCCGCCGGCGCCTCGAGGTCGAGCGCCTCCTCCGGCAGCGTCTCGGGGACGTACCCGACGAGCGGCGAGGCGTCCTCGCCGCGGGCGAGCCGCGCCGCGAGCACGCCCTCCGGGCCGAACCGGTGCGCGAGCGTCCCCGCGGGCAGCCGGGCGAGCGCCCCGGCGCTCTCGACGCCGAGCCCGGCGAGCCGGGCCGCCACGGAAGCCCCGAGGCCGAGCGCCGAGACGGGCAGCGGCGCGAGCGCGAGCGCCGCGCCCTCCGCCGGCGTCCAGCTCACCGGACCTTCCCCGTGCCACGCGAGCGCTCGGGCCGGTCCCCGGCCCGTCGCGACCGCCGCGCGCGCGGCGTAGCCCATCTCCGCCGCCACCGCGAGCGCGCGCCGCGCGAGGAGCTCCTCCGCGCCGCGGAGCTCGGCGGACGCCCCCCGGGGCGCGAGGAGGTGGGCCGCGCTCGCGTCGAGGAGGAGCGCGTCCGGAGCCGAGAGCTCCACCGCCGGGACGATCCCGAGCATCGCCTCGGCGAGGCCGCGCAGCGCGGCGCGATCGGCGGCCGGATCGGCCGGCACGATCGCGAGCCGCCCGCAGGCCGCGAGCGCCTCGGCGAGGCTCGCCCCGGGGCGGACCCCGGCCGCGCGGGCGGCGCCGTCGCGGCAGAGGACACGCCCCTCGCAGACGACCGCGAGCGGCCGCGCGCCGGCCTCGGCGGGCGGAGCGGCGCTGCTTCCGTCGTCGAAGGGCGGCCGAGCGGGCTCTCTCTCTCGCGCGACCCGCTGCAGCGGAAGGTCGGGGACGACGAGCGCCACGAGCCGCGGAGCTCCGTCATGCGGCACGGCCGCCTCCGCCCGCTCGGGCGCGGCTCGCCGCCTCGCCGCTCGCGCGGCGCGCGGAGATCCGCCCGCCCTCGACGGAGAGCTCGAGCCGCACGGCGGCGGGCACCCGCAGCGGTCCCCGCGACGGGGCGAGCCACAGCCCGACCGCGCCGCCGCGCTCCGCCGCCGCCTGCAGCCGCCGCGCGACCGCGTCCGCCCCGACGATCGTGCGCGTGAGCGGCAGGGGCACGTCCATGACGACCGCGGAGAACGCGCCCGACGCGAGGAGCGCCTCCGCTGCCCACAGCGCCGAGCGCCAGGGCGGATCCCCGCCCGGCGGGTGGCCGCCCGCCGTGGTCGTCGGGGGGCGGACGACGAGCAGCCGTCCGAGGTCCACGCCGCGCGCAGCGGCAGCCGGCGGATACAGCTCTCCTCCCCCATCGACCCAGGCGAAGAGGGCCTCCGCGCCGAGGCGCCCGAGGAGCGAGAGGGCGACCGCCGTCTTCCCGCTCGCCGGCCCACCGACGAGCTCCGAGAGCGCTCCACGGGGGAATCCGCCTCCGGGCAGCACCGCGTCCACGGACGCGACCCCGCACGCGACGAACCCCTCCCGCCGGGCAGGACGGCGCTCGAGGCGGCGGATCTCCTCGCGCAGACGGGTGAGAACGAGGTGGTGCGGGTCCGGCTGGGACATGCCCGATGGCTCCTCCGGTTCGAACGATAACTGCTCGTCCGTTCAGGTAGCAAGCCCGTCTGACAGGTCGCGTCCCTCGGTCCTTCGACTTCGCTCGGCCTGCGGCCTCGCTCCGCTCAGGACGAACGGAAGAAGAGGCACACGCTCGCTCTGCCTTCGGGCGCGGGACCGCCGGGGGAACGCGCCGCGCCGCGCACGCCTTCCGCTCCCCTTCTGTCGCGTCCCGGTGCGAGCACTAGCGTAGGGGAGCCAACACGACGCGTCTAGGCGGTGTGCCTGGTCCGTCTCAAACGGAGCAGAGGGGGTACCAATGAAGATCAACAAGGGAATCGTCGCGGGCCTGGGGGTTGCCAGCCTGCTCATCGCGCTGCCTGCCGCGGCGCAATCCAGCAGCGGGGCGAGCAGCAGCCCGGGTTCCTCCGGGTCGTCGTCGTCGGGGACGGGGTCGTCCGGCTCCGCGGGTTCGTCCGGTTCGTCGGGTGCTGCGAGCCCGTCTGACACCTCGTCCGGCTCGTCCGGCTCGATGGGCAGCGGGTCGAGCTCGACCGGCTCGTCGGGCTCGATGGGCAGCTCCGGCGCGACCGGCGGCAGCGCGTCCTCGTCGAGCGCGAGCCAGCAGCAGGTCACCGGCAAGGTCGAGAAGATCGATCAGACGAAGAAGCAGCTCTCGCTCCAGCTCAAGGTCGGCGACAGCACGCAGGTCATGAAGGACGGGCAGCGCGCGTCCCTCTCCGACATCAAGGAGGGCGATCAGGTCCGCGCCAGCTTCGGCAGCACCGGCCAGGTCCAGCGCATCGACGTGATGAGCTCCGGCAGCGGCTCCTCCCCGTCGGGGAGCTCGAGCCCGTCCGGCAGCAGCGGGTCGTCCGGCAGCTCCGGCTCCTCCGGAAGCAGCGGCTCCTCCGGCTCGTCCGGCAGCAGCAGCGGCTCCTCCGGCGGCAGCTCCGGCCGCGGCTACTAGCGGACCGGGAGCACGAAGGGCGGGCGGCCACGCGGCCGTCCGCCCTTCGTTCGTCTCCGTCGACCGCCGCGCAGCGCGCGGGATGGCTAGGCCGTGCGCTCCTGGCCCTGCTTCTCCTGCTGCGCGAGCTCGGCCCGCACCTTGTCCATGTCGAGCGCCCGCACCTGACGAATGAGGTCCTCGAGTCCGGCCTCGGGGAGCGCCCCGGGCTGGGAGAACAGCAGGACCTTGTCCCGCATGATCATGAGCGTCGGGATCGATCGAATCTCGAACGCGCCCGCGAGGTCGGGGCTCGCCTCGGTGTCGACCTTCCCGAAGGTGATGTCCGGGTGTTTCTGCGCGACCTTCTCGTACGTCGGGGCGAAGGCCCGGCAAGGGCCGCACCACCCCGCCCACCAGTCGAGGAGGACGATCCCGTCCTTCTCGACCACCTGCTTGAAGTTGCTGCTCGTGACCTCGACCGTCGCGTGATCCATGAAAGCCCTCTCCGCGCCGACCGGAGGATCCGCCGGCGTTCCCAGGTCTGATCCTGGCGGCGCGAAAAGGGTTCCGCCCCGCCCTCACGGGGCGCGGGCGGGGCGGGTCAGCGAGTCGGCGGGTACTTTGCGCAGCTCCCGCTCAGCGCGTCGGCGGGTACTTGTGCAGCTTCCGCTGGAGCGAGCGGCGGTGAATGCCGAGCCGCCGCGCCGCCTCCGAGATGTTGTTGCCGCAGTCCGAGAGGACGCGCTGGATGTGCTCCCACTCCGCGCGGGCGAGCGAGGGGGTCTCGATCCCCTTCTCCTTCGCGGTGTTCGTGCCTGCGAGGGCGGCGATGATCTCGTCGGCGTCCGCAGGCTTCGGCAGGTACCCGACCGCCCCCTCCCGCACGGCGTCGACCGCGGTGGCGATGCTCCCGTAGCCGGTGAGCATGAGGACGCGCGTCGCCGGGTCCTGCCGCTTGAGCTCGCGGAGCAGCTCGAGCCCGCTCCCGCCCGGCATCCGGAGGTCGAGGACCGCCATCTCGGGCGAGTCCTTGGCGGCCTCGCGCAGCGCGTCCTCGGAGTTGCCGGCGGTCCGCACCTCGTACCCCCGCGAGCGGATCGCGGTGGCGAGGCGCTCGCGCAGCACCTCGTCGTCGTCCACGAGAAGGATGCTCGGCAGGGAATCGCGGTTCACTTCGACTTGAGTCATGGCGTGCTCCTCTCGGCGGCACCCGCCGCCGGCAGATTCGATCCAAGCCTCCGTCCCGGAGCCCGGGCGGGAAGCGATGTGAAACTCGCCGCCGAGCTGCTCGGCGAGCGTGCGGGTCAGGAAGAGACCGAGCCCCATCCCGTCTCCGGGTCCCTTCGTCGTGAAGAACGGCTCTCCCACGCGGGCGAGGATCTCGGGTGGCATCCCCGCGCCGCGGTCGCGGACGACCGCGCGGACCCTGCCGCGCTCCGCCGAGACCTGAAGGCTCACGCTCGCGGCCTCGCCCGACGCCTGCAGCGCGTTCTTGAGGAGGCCGCGGAGCGCGTCACCGAGCGCGCGGGGCGGGCCGTGCACCTCCGCCCGGCGATCGCCGGCGACCGGCTCGACGACGACGCGGTCGCGCCCGCGGAGCCCGTCGAGCGCGGCGGCGATCCACGCCTCCGCGGTCAGGCGCGCGAGCGGCTCGCCCGCGGTCTCGCCCGCGTTCGCCGACATGCGGTCGAGGATCTCGCGGCAGCGCGCGACCTGGTCGCGGACGAGCTGCAGATCGTCGCGGACCTCGTCGCGGCCGTCCTGCGCGAGCGCGCGCTGGAGCTCCTTCGCGACGACCGCGATGGTCGAGAGCGGCGTCGACAGCTCGTGCGCGGCGCCGGCGGCGAGCGTCGCGAGCGAGGCGAGCTTCTCGCGGCGCGCCCAGTGCGCGCGTGCGAGCTGAAGCTCGCGATCGCGATCGGCGAGCGCGCTCGAGACGCGCTGCACGAAGAACACCACGAAGATCGCGGCGAGCGCGCACGCGACCCACATCCCGCGCAGGTGTGCGTCGAGCATGTGCCGCTGATCGAGCAGCACGCGGACGTGGTGGCTCGGCCCGACGAGCGCCTCGTGCACGAAGAGGCCCCCGAAGGCGAGCAGGCTCGCGGTCATGAGCGCCCACGACCAGCGCGGCGGCAGGAGCACCGCGGCGAGCGCGACGTTGACGAGGTAGAGCGTGGAGAACGGGTTCACCGCCCCGCCGGTGAGGTCGAGCAGGACGGTCAGGACGACGATGTCGAGCAACATCACGGCGGCGATCGCCGCGTCGGTGACCCGCACCCGGCTCGCCCACGCGCCGAGGGCGAAGTTCCCGACGATCTGCAGGACGAGCAGCCCGACGAGCGTCGTCGCGGGCAAGGTGATCCCGGTGATCGCATCGGCGCCGACGATGACGACGGACTCGCCGAGGATTCCCCACCAGTGAAGCTGGACGAGCCACGACAGGTTGATCCGACCGCGCTCGTCGGACAGATCGTGCGGGGGAAAGCGATCGGCCCCGGTGATGGGTCCGGGGCACCCCCGAGCTCGGCGCTGCCGAGCGTTTGAGTCGAAGTCGCTTGCATGTTCGCTCGGTTTCGAACGGAAAATACCACACCCATACGCGTGCGGTTCGGGCGCGGCGCGGTGCCGCAGCTTCCCCCTCGCTTGACGTATCTCCCGGCAGCCACTTAGGTTCGCCCTCGATGAGAGGACGCCGCCGAACGCTCGCTTCCACGCTCGCCGACGTCCTCGCGCGCGTTCCGGCCGCCCAGGCGGTCGCGCTGCCGGCCGCGTTCGCCGAGGCCTGCGGACCGCGCCTCGCCGGCGAAGCCTCCTGCCGCGGGGTCACCCGGGACGGGCGGCTGCTCGTCGTGGTGCGGACGCAGGCGTGGGCCGCGCAGGTCACCGCGCTCGCGCCCACACTGTGCGAGCTCGTCAACGCGAGGCTCGGGCGCACCGTGGCGCACGGGCTCGACGTGCACCTCGCCGCGGACGGCTGATGCGGCTCGCGGACCTCGTCGCGCTCCTCCTCGCGCTCGTCGGGGGTGCCGCCGCCCTGCCCGCCCTCGCGGCCGCGGCGCCTCCGACCGCCCCGGGCGCGCAGTACGGGCCCGAGCCCCGGGCCGCGCCCTCTCCGCTCGAGGCGGCGATCCTCGAGCGGGCGCGCACGCGGCTTCGCTCGACGCCCCGCACGTCCCCCTCCCTCGTCCTCGCCGCGCGCGAGCTCGCGGCCCGGGCCGCCGCGGGCGAACACGACCCCATCGCGCGCGGGCGGCTGCGCGGCGCCCTCGCGCGCGCGCTTTCCTTCGATCCGTCCCCCGCCGCCGTGCTCGTCGTCGCGGAGCCCGAGGAGGCCGCCGCTGCCGTCGCGCGGGCCCTTCCCCGCGCGGCGGCGAGCCACGCGGGCGCAGGCGCGTTCGAGCGCGACGGGAGGGTGTGGGTCGTGCTGCTCCTGTCGGAGCGGCAGGCCCGCCTCGACCCGTTCCCGCGAGAGCTGGCGCCGGGGGCCCGCGCGATCCTCTCGGGCGCGCTCGTCGCGCCGCTGTCGCGGGCGCGGGTGTTCGTCACCCGTCCATCGGGAGAGGTCGTCGACGCGGGCGCGGGCTCCGGGCGCGGGTTCCGCACGCCGCTCGAGTTCCCGGGTGTCGGCCGGCACCTGGTCCAGATCCTCGGAGAAGCGGGCGCCGGGCCCGAGGTCGCCGCGCTCCTCACCGTCTCGGTCGGGAGCGCGGTCCTCGATCCGCCGCCCACGCCGCCGTCGGCGGCTGACCCTCCGGACCGCGCCGACGCCGAGGCCGCCGTCCTCCGCGCGCTCAATGCGACCCGCCGCCGTCACGGCCTCCCTGCGGTGCAGAGCGCGCCCGAGCTCACCGCGGTCGCGCGTCGGCACGCCGACGCCATGGCGGCCGCCGATCGGGTCGCGCACGTCGTCCCCGGCTCCGGGGACGCCGGAGGGCGGCTCCGCAAGGCCGGCGTTGCATACCGGCGCGCGTACGAGAACGTCGCCCGGGCCGCGACCGCGCTCGACGCGCACCAGGTCGCGGAGGAGAGCCCCGCCCACCTCGCGAACGTGCTCCGGCCCGACGCGTCCCGCGCCGGCATCGGGATCGCCCGCGCGCGCCTCCCGTCCGGCGACGGGACGGTCTACCTCACCGAGCTCCTCGTCGCGCCTCCGGACGACGGCGCGGACAGCCGGCTCACCCCGGACGCGCGGGTCCGCGAAGCGCTCTGGCGAGAGCGCGCACGCCTCGGACTCGCGCCGCTCACCGCGGATCCCGCGCTCGATGCGATCGCGCGCGACGCGTCAGCGGCGATGCGGACGCGCAACGAGCCGGCATCGGACGGCGTCGAGGAGCGCGCGCTCGCCCTCCGGCGCAACGTCGCCGCGGTGGACGTCTTCGTCGCGAGCGGCCCCGACGAGGCGGTTCGCTCGGCGAACGTTCGCGACGGGCGCTTCGCGCGCGTCGGGGTGGGGATCTCGTCGGGAGACAGCGTCCGGTTCGGGAAGGGACGGCTCTGGATCGCCGTCGTGTACACCGATTGACCGCGCGGGACACATCGCGCGCCGTCGTGGGGCGGGGATTACGTGAGGCGGCGCTGGGTGGCGTAGCTCTCGAGGCCGCCTTCGACCTCCGGCTCGACCGCGTGGAGGCCGCAGCGCGTGCAGGTCCAGCTGTTCCACCCCTTCTTCACCGCCTCGTCGAGGCAGGCGTCGTAGAAGTTGCAGAACAGGTTCCGGTGCCCCTCGACCCCCCTATCGGGGTTGATGGGCGCCGTGAGCTCGGTCGGGCTAGGCTTGGCGAGCACGATGGACTCCTCCGGATGGTGACCCATCCCCCTGCGCAGCACGGTCGCGCGACGCGACGCCCTCACGTCGTCGTCGCCGTCCCCCCTCTGAGAGGCGCGGCGAGCCGCCGAGCGCTCGGCTGGCGGGCTATATCGCAACGGCCTGCGAGGCGAGTCAAGACCCCCACCCCGCGCGCGCGGGAGCGCGCGCCGGGCTCCGTCGAAAAGACCGTTCGCGCCCGCACTTACGTCGTCCTCGCGGCGGCGGCCGCGCTCCTCGGCGCCGCGCTGCCGTCGCAGGGGATGGCCCAGGAGCCGCTGTGCGACTGGCTCCTGTCGCTCGGCCGCGCCGCGCAGGCGCACGCGCAGCGCGACTTCCCGCAGGCGGAGGCGGAGGCACGCCGCGCCCTGCGCGCTCGCCCCCGCGGCGTCGCGGCCGCGCGCGCGAACGCGTCGCTCGGCCTCGCGCTCCTCGCGCGCGACGAGCCCGCGCGCGCGGCGGAGGCGCTCGAGGTCGCGCTCGGCACGCCCGTGCCGGCCCGGCTCCACCTCGCCTACGCCCGCGCCGAGGCGCTCCTCGCCGCGGGCGACGCTCCGCACGCCGCCCGCCTGTTCGCGGACGCGGCGCGCGGCGGCGACCTCGCCGTCGCCCAGGTGGCGGCCCTCGGCGAGGCGCGGGCGCTCCTCTCGGCCGGCCTCGCGGCCGAGGCCGTCCCGCAGCTCGAGGCGCTGCTCCGGCGCACCGGCGACCCGGCCAGCGCCGCCGCGGCGCGGCTCGCGCTCGGGCAGAGCCTCCGCGCGCTGCACCAGGACGAGCTCGCCGTCGCGACCCTGCGCGCGCTCTGGCTCGAGCTCCCCGACCAACCGCAGGCGAGCGCGGCCGGCGAGACCCTCGCGTCGTGGCGTGCGGCGGGCGGCCCAGTTCCACCCGACTCCAGCGCGGACCACGCGGCGCGCGCGGAGCGGCTCCTCGCCGCGGGGCGACCGGAGGACGCCGTCGTGGACCTCGACGCCGCGGGCCGCGCGGACGAGCCGGAGGCCGACCCCGAGCGCGCGGCGCTGCTCCGGGCCACCGCGCTCCTGGCCCTCGGTCGCCACGCAGACGCCGAGCGGGTCGCCCTGCCGCTCGCGGGCGCCCGCGACGAGGGCGTCCAGCGCGGCGCCCGGCTCGTGCTCGCCCGGGTCGCCGCGCGCGCCGGCCGAGTCGACGAGGCGAGCCGGTTCTACGCGGACGTCGGCCAGACGCACGCCCCCGTCCCGGGCCTGGCGGAGTGGCGCCAGCGCGACCTCGGCGACGAGTCGTCGTTCCTCGCCGCCTGGCTCCTCTACGATGCCGGCGAGTACGGGCGCGCCATCGACGCGCTCGAACGCTTCGCCGGCGCGAACCCCCGCTCGCGGCGCGCCGAGGACGCGCTCTGGTTCGCGGCCTGGTCCCGCTACCGGCTCGGCCGCACCGCGGACGCCGACCGCGCGCTCGCGCGGCTCGCGCACGGCCCGCTCGCCGACGCGGCGCTGTACTGGCGCGCCCGGCTCGCCCGTGGACCGGCCGCGCAGCGCGCGCTGTACCGGTCGGCGCTCGGGATGAGCGGCGACGGTTGGTACGCGCTCCTCTCTCGCCGCCGGCTCGCGGCGCTCGGCGAGGCGGTGCCGCGCCCGCGCCCCGCACCCGCCCGCCCCCTCCCCGAGATCCTCGACGCCTGGGCGGCGGGTCGCCTCTCGGTCGCGGTGGAGCTCCTCGGCCTCGGCCTGCGCGACGAGGCGCTCGCAGAGCTGCGGAACCTCGCCCGGAGCCCGCGCGTCCGGGCGGCGGCGCCGCTCGTCGCGCAGCTCGCCGCGTTCGCGGGGGACTTCGAGACCCCTTTCCGGCTCGCGCGCGATCACATGCCGCTCACGCGCCGCACCGCAGCGCTGGCTCTACCCCGAGCCCCTCCCCGAGGTCCTCGGCCCCGCCGCGCGCCGTTTCAACCTCGATCCCGCGCTCGTCCTCTCCGTCATGCGGCGCGAGTCGGGCTTCCGCGCCGACGCGCGGAGCGCCGCCGGCGCCGAGGGGCTGCTCCAGCTCAGGCCGGCGACCGCCGAGCGCCTCGCGGCGCTCCTCGGCATGCCCGCGGGAGTCGGAGCGCGGCTGCGCGACCCGGAGACCGCGATCCCGCTCGGCGCCCACTACCTCGGGCTCCTCGTCGAGCGGTTCGGCGAGCCGGCGCTCGCGGTCGCTGCGTACAACGCCGGCCCGGCGCCGGTCGCCGGCTGGGCGACGGCACGGAGCGGGATGGCCCTCGACGCGTGGATCGAGTCGATCCCCTACCGGGAGACGCGCCAGTACGTGAAGGTCGTGCTCGCGGAGTGGGACACGTACCGCGCGATCGCGGGCGAGCCGGGCCCCGCGCTCGATCCGGATCGCCCCGTGGCCCCTGCCCCGAGGGGCGTCGCGTTCTAGCCTAGCTCGCGACGCGCGCCGCGTCGTCGATGGCGGCCCGGAGCGCCGGCCCCATCCGGCGCAGCACCGAGGGGGTGACGCCCGGGACCGCCGCGAGCGCGTGATCGTCACCCGGGCGGCGGCGCGCGAGCTCGAGCATCGTCTGCTCCGCGAGGACCTTGAACGGCGGCCGGTCGTCGGCGCGCGCTCGCTCCTCGCGGGCGATCCACAGGGACCGGAGCACCGCCTTGCCGGGCGCGTCGAGCTCCCGAGCGCCCTTGAGCCTGCGCCAGCCCTCGGGGTCGAAGACGCGCTCCCGGTGCTCGCCGCGGGAGATGCGGTCGAACTCCAGCCGCGCCTCGTCGAGCGCGCCGCGCGTGCCCAGCTCCGTCGCGAGCGCGTCGTAGATCGGGAGCAGGTAGTGCGTGTCGAGCGCGGCGTAGGTGAGCTGCTCGCGCGTGAGCGGCCGGCGGCCCCAGTCGGCGCGCTGGAACGACTTCGACAGACGCACCCCGAACTGCCCCTCGACGAGCGCCGACAGCCCGAGGCCGGTCCGGCCGAGCCTGCGCGCGGCCGCCATGGTGTCGAAGAGCCGCGGCAGCTGCCACCCGTACTCGCGGCGCAGGCAGCGGACGTCGTAGTCCGCGCCGTGAAGCACCGTCTCGCGGCCGTCGCAGAGCACCTCGCGCAAGGGCGCCGGATCGACCGCGAGCGGATCGACGACGAAGTCGGCGGTGCGCGTCGAGACCTGCAGGAGGCAGACCCGCTCGCGGTACACGTGGAACGAGTTCGACTCGGTGTCGAGCGCGATCACCGGCTCGGCGCGCAGCCGATCGACGAGCGCGCCGAGCGCCGCAGCATCGGCGACGAAGGTCGGGGGCGGAGGGTGCGGAGGGTGCGTCATGGAGTCCGCAGATTCTACCCGTCCGCGGCGAGCGCCGCTGCGATCTCGCCCGCCACGCCCGCGTTCCGCTCGAGGAGCCTGAGGTTCGCCTGGCGCGCCTCGCCCCGCGTCGCGCGCGCGACCGCCTCGAGCAGGAACGGCGTGACCGCCTTCCCGCGCACCGCGCGGGCGCTCGCGTCCGCGAGCGCCGCGACGACGGCCGCCTCGACGACCTCGCGCGGGAGCGGGTCCGGCGGAGGGACCATCACGAGGACGCCCTCGGCCCGGCCGAGCGCGTCCCAGTGGAGGCGCAGCACGCGGGCGACCGTCGCGGCATCGTCCACCCGGTGCTCGAGCGGGACGCCGCTGCCGTCCGTGTAGAACGCGGGGAGCTCGGAGGTGCGCCAGCCGAGCGCGAGGACGCCGAGGGTCTCGAGCGCCTCCGCCGTCGCGGCGAGATCCAGGATCGCCTTGGGGCCGGCGGAGACCACGCAGATCCGGGTGCGCGCGAGCTCCGGCAGGTCTGCCGACACGTCGCCGGCGCCCGCCGCGGGCTCCCCCGGCGCGATCCGGTGCACCCCCCCGATCCCGCCGGTCGCGAACACCCGGATGCCCGCCCGCGCCGCCGCAAACGCGGTCGCGGAGACGGTCGTCCCGGCGTCGCGCCCCGACGCGAGAAGCGGCGCGAGATCGCGCGCCGCGGCCTTGGCGGGCCGCCGCGCCGGGTCGCCGAGGCGCGCGAGCTCCTGCTCGTCCGCGCCCACGACGAGCACGCCCGCGACGACGGCCACCGCCGCCGGCACCGCCCCCGCGGCGCGGACCGCGGCCGCCTGCCGCCGGGCCGCCTCGAGGTTGTCGGGGGGTGGCAGCCCGTGCGCCACGACGCTCGTCTCGAGCGCCACCACCGGTCGGCCCGACGAGAGGGCCGCGCGCACCTCCTCGGAGATCCGGATCATCGCGTCCACGCGGACGAAGTGTACCCCGCGCGGCGCGAGATCGCCCGCGCCCCCGTGCTATATCCGGTCCCATGCTTGCGCGGTTGAGAGGTCAGGCCGTCCTCGTGTTCGCGGTGCTGACGATGGCGGTCATCTTCTTCGGCTCCCTCCCGGTGATGCTGATCACCCGGTCCGGCGATCTGCCGATCTGGCTCGGGCGGCACGTGTGGGCGCCGCTCGGGCTCTGGCTCGCCGGCGCGCGCCTCGACATCGTGCGCGCCCCCGCGCCGCCGCCGGGGCCGGTGATCTTCGCGGCGAATCACGAGAGCGCGCTCGACATCTGGGCGATGTTCGTCGCGATCCCGCGCAGCTTCCGGTTCATCGCGAAGGAGGAGCTGTTCCGGCTCCCGGTGTTCGGCTGGTACCTCCGGCTCGGAGGCCACATCCCCGTCGACCGAACGAACCGACTCCGCGCGGTCGCCTCGCTCCGGCACGCCGCCGAGACGGTCCGCGGCGGGACGTCGATCATCGTCTTCCCCGAGGGCACGCGCTCGCGCGACGGGCGGATCCAGCCCTTCAAGAAGGGGCCGTTCGTCATCGCGAAGGACGCGGGCGTCCCGGTGGTCCCGATCGCGATCTCCGGCTCGGGCGCGGTCACGCCGTCGAAGGTGGTCGCGGTCCATCCCGGCACGATCCGGGTCGCGGCGGGCGAGCCGATCGACCCGGCGCTCTTCCCGGACAAGGAGGCGCTGCTCGGCGAGGTGCGGCGCCGCATCATCGAGCTCCACCGCTCCCTCGGCGGGCTCGGCGGCGAGGTCGCAGGTCCGGCGGGCGGAGACCCGGCGGGCTCGCGCCCGGCCCCGCAGGACGTGCCGGCGCGACCGATGTAGGGCGGCGTCGTCACGGTTCCTCCTTGTCCCCGCGCGGCGGCGGGGGCTACGCTCCCGCCGCATGAAGGACGCCGCCCGCCCCGATCCCGTCGCGGCCGCCCACCGCGTGAAGGAGGGCGTCCGGGACCTCGCGCGCGGAGCGCTCGGTGCGGCGGGCGACCTCGCCTCCGACGTGGCCGGGGGGTACCGGAAGTCGACGCGGTACTTCAAGCTGCGCGCGGCGGTCGTCGGGACCTGGGCGCTGCTCGCCATCGTGACGATCTGGGCCGCGTGCCCGTCCTCCGGGCCGACGAACCCGCTCGGGGCCAAGACGAAGCTCCTCGCCGCCGCCGACTCGCTGCTCGGCCCCCAGGTCTTCGTCGAGAACGAGTCGGACCGGATGTGGCGCGACGTCGTCGTGACGCTCGAGGGCGGCTGGCGCTACGAGAAGAAGACGGTCCGGCCGTCGGAGAACTTCGTCGTCCCGCTGAACCGGTTCTCGAAGGACGGGACGACCGCTCCCGCCTCGCTGCCGGCGCGCACGATCACGATCGAATGCGCCGAGGGCCGCGTCACGATCCCGCTCCTCGTCGCGCGTTGACGAGCTCCTCGGCGGCGGCATCCTCCGCGCGCTCGCGGGAGCGCGCACGCACCGCCCGCCAAGCGTCCCGGTGCGCCTCGAGCGTCCGGACCGCCGCGCGCGCCGCGACGAGGACGTCCCGCCGCGCCGCCGTCTGCGCGCTCGCGCTCGCGAGCGCCGCCTCGCGGCGGGCGAGCGCCACGGCGAGCCGCCCCGACTCGTCGCGGAGGCGTGCCTGGTGGCGCGCGCGGGCGAGCAGCGAGGCGCCGGTGGCGCCGGGCTCCGGCGGATCGACTCCGGCGCTCGCGACCACGGCCCGCGCCGCGCCGGCCTCCGCAGCCGCGAGGTCTCGCTCGTCCCGGAGCCGGGCCTCCGCGGCGAGCGTCGTCCCGAGGACCGCGCGCGCGCCCGCCGCGCGCCGGAGGGCGAGCTCGAGGATCACCTCGAGAGGCCAGCGCCCGACGCCCCTCACGCCGCGAGCTCCGCGAGCCGCGCGAGCGTGACGTCGTACCCCTCGCACTCGGACGGCGGCTGGCGCAGGAAGCGCTCGATGGCGGCCATGCGCTCGAGCGCCAGGTCGGTCTCCGGATCGGTCCCGCTGCGGTAGGCGCCGACCGCGATGAGCTCGCGGTGTCGATCGTGCGCGGCGAGGAGCGCACGCAGCCGGGCGGCGCGCGCGCGGTGCTCCTCGCTCGTGACGGCCGGCATCGCGCGGGACAGGCTTCCGAGCACGTCGATCGCGGGGAACCGGCCGGCCTCCGCGAGGCGGCGGTCGAGCACGACGTGGCCGTCGAGGATCCCGCGCACCTCGTCCGCCACCGGCTCCTCGAGGTCGCCTCCCGCGACGAGCACCGTGTAGAGCGCGGTGATCGCGCCCGAGGCGCGGCTCCCGGTCCGTTCGAGCAGGCGCGGCAGCGCGGCGAAGACGCTCGGCGGGTAACCGTGGCGCGCCGGAGGCTCGCCGGTGGCGAGGCCGACCTCGCGCTGGGCCCGCGCGTAGCGGGTGAGCGAGTCGAGCATGAACAGGACGTTGCCGCCGCGCTCGGCGAACCACTCGGCGATGGCGGTCGCGACGTGCGCCGCCTCTCTCCGCACGAGGGCGGGCTCGTCGCTCGTCGCGGCCACGACGACGCTCCGCGCGAGCCCCTCCGGCCCGAGCGCGTCCTCGACGAACTCGCGCACCTCGCGGCCGCGCTCCCCGACGAGGCAGATGACCGAGAGCTCCGCCCGGGTGTTCCTCGCGATCTGCCCGAGCAGCGTCGACTTGCCGACCCCCGGCCCGGCGAACACCCCGAGCCGCTGACCCTCCCCGACGGTGGCGAGCGCGTCGATCGCGCGGACGCCGAGCGGCAGCGCCGCGGCGATCCGGCGGCGAGCGAGCGACGGCGGCGGCGGGCGGGACACGGGCCAGTCCTCGAGGCCTGCCGGCAGCGGCCGCCCGTCGATGGGCCGGCCGAGACCGTCGAGGATCCGCCCGCGCAGCGCCTCACCCACCCGCACCGTCAGCGGAGCGCCGGTCGCGACGACCTCGCCGTCGAGCCCGAC
>CAVTRF010000021.1:0-409889 GCA_963736795.1 uncultured delta proteobacterium
CGCGAGCGTGCCCGACCCTCGCCCGCAAGCACGTGACGCCTCACGTCCTTCGCCACACCACTGCCGTGCAGCTCCTCGAGGCCGGCGTCGACCGCGCCGTCATCGCGCTCTGGCTCGGCCACGAGCAGGTCGAGACGACGCAGATTTACCTCGACGCCGACCTCGCCATGAAGGAGCGCGCCCTCGCCAGAACTGCTCCGCCGGGGGCGCGCAGTCACCGGTTCCGGCCGAAGGACTCGCTGCTCGCGTTCCTGGAGGGGCTCTGATTATGCCGCGTCGCAAGGTCTGAAATGCCACGGGCTCAAGGCATCCACGCGCGCACGCGGCATAAGATCGGAGTCGGCATAATGCCGCCAGCACAACCTGCTGCATGCGGAGCAGGTCTACGGACGCGAGCACATGTCGAAGTTCCGGACCGCACCGGTCACTATCGCTGGAGATAGTTCGTGGACAGCGGTGATCGATGATGCGGAATGTTCCCCGGTGAGCGGTTCCGGACAGGCAGCCGCGTCACCCCACAACCCAGTGCGTCATTGGGTTGTTTAGCGAGCGGTCCGAATTCGGTTAACACCAATGCGGGATCCTCGGGGGGAACGGCATGACGAGCGAGCAGGGCAGATTAGCGGAGCAGCCTCTCGCGTCGGGGACGGAACGGGCGTTGGTGGTCGCCTTGCTAGTCCTCTCCGCTGCGCTCCTCGGCGTGATTGCGACTGTCGTGCTCTGGAACGGCGCCGAGGTCCACTGGGCGCTCTTGACCGGGCTGGGGAACGGCGGGCTCGGAGCGGCGTTGATCGTCGCGTCGGCGAGGACATTCTTCTTCGACGCGGCACGCAGTCGCCGCCCACGGCGTCGGCGCGCCTTCGCGGTCGTTGGAACGCTCGTCGGACTCTTTCTGATCGTTCACGCGCTTCGGGGGATCTGAAGCTATCCGCGACCGCCTCGCTCGCGGTGCGTACGAGTCCTCCCGGGCTTTCGCCGCGATGGGACTCCGGTGGCGGTGGATCTACGAGCCCCCATCGCCGGAAGAGCCGGCGGTACGGAACGCGTCGCGATGGGGGAGTGCGCCGGTGGTGTGCCGCTAGCCTCTCAAGCCCTCGCCGTCGGCGCAAACCACGCCTTCGCAGAGGGCCGGGACAGTGCGTAGGCAATGGCGGCATGCGGCACCACCAGGACCAGCGCCACGCCGAATGGCATGACGCTGCGCTCGAGGACGCCCAGCACCAGCATGAGCGGAGCGGCAACGGTGCCGAAGAGGACCGCGGCACCGAGCGCGACCCAGAACACAGGTAACCGCACGCGCGCATCGCGGCGGCGCACACCAATGGACAGGTACGCCGCCCCGAGGATCCACCACACGCCGATCCCGAGGGGAATCCTGAACGGCGGTGGCAGCGACACCGCGAGCCGAACCGCCACGTCGGCCACTCCGAGGAGCGCGAGGAAGGCAGCAGCGACGAGCGCGACGACGACGGCGCGGGGCATGGTGGCGCTCTCCGACATGCCTGGACGATACGGTACCTGGCGAGGGCTGTCACCCGGAGTCTGGGCCCTCGAGGGCGCCCACGACGAGGCGGCGACCACCCGTCTACTGCGCCCCCACCCCCGGCTGAAGAACTAGATCGGCCCCCGGAGCGGGCGGAATCCGAGAGCTGGTGCAGGCCCCCGCCACTTCCACCCGGACCCTCTTCGGGTGAAGAACCCTGGCCACCCCACCTCCGACCAAGGCCGCCCCACACCGGGGCCGCGCCCGAAGCAGGCGACCTTCCGCTACTCCTCAGCGCTCCAGCAGCACGACGCCCTCGACGTGGTGCGTCTGCGGGAACATGTCGACGGGCTGGATCGCCGTGACGCGGTAGCCCGCGTCGACGCAGGCGCGGACGTCGCGCGCCAGCGTCGCGGGATCGCACGAGACGTACACGGCGCGCCCCGCGCCGAGCTCGCGGAGCGCCGGGCCGATCCCCTTCGCCCCTTCGCGCGGGGGGTCGAGCAGCACGGCGCCGAAGCGGCGCGCGGCGGCACCCCGCTCGCGCGCGAGCGCCAGCGCGAGCTTCAGCGCGTCGCCCGCGAAGAACCGGACGTTCGCGGCGCGCGCGAGGTCCTCGCGGGCGAGGTCGAGGGCGGGGCCCTGCACCTCGACGGCGGCGACCGCCCGCGCGCGGGCGGCGAGCGGCGCGGTGAAGTTACCGGCCCCGCAGTGCAGCTCGAGCACGTCCTCGCCCTCCGGCCGCAGCAGCGCGAGCGCCGCCTCGACGAGGAGCGCGTTCGCGGCACGGTTCGCCTGCTGGAAGACGTCGGGGCGGGAGCGCTGCCACCCCGCCGCCGGGAGGCCGGGGACGCGGGCGAGCCGGAGGACGGGCGCGCCGACGACCGCGGCCGGGCCGTCCTCTCCGCGAAGGACGACCCCGGCGAGCGCGGGGACGGCGGCGAGGAGCGCCTCGGCGCGCGTGCGCGTGGCGGCGCCGGGCTCGAGGAAGAGCAGCGCGCTCCCCCGCCCCTCCTCCTCGGACCACTCGAGCGCGACCTCCCGCGGGGCGAGCCGCGCCTCGACGAGCGCCGGGCCCACCGCGGCGCGGAGCGCGTCGAGCCCGGGCGCGAGCAGGTGGCACTCCTCGAGCCGGACCGGCGCGTGCGATCGGCGGCGGAAGAAGACGAGCCGCGCGCTCGCCCGGTCGAGGTGGAACTTGGCCCGGGCGCGGTACCGGAGCGGCGACGGCGAGGGCAGGATGGGGCGGAGCCCCGACGCCTCGGCGTCGATGCGACCGATCCGCCGGAGCGTCTCGGCGAAGCCGCGCGCCTTCGTGGCGAGCTGGACCTCGTAGCGGACGTGGAGCCACTCGCAGCCGCCGCACGCGGTGTCGGGCGCCGGCGTGGCGGGGGGTGGACGCGCCTCACCCGGGGCGAGCGGCGGGCCCGCTGCCGCCGGCGCCGTGGCGGCGGGGTCCCCGAAGTGCCGGCACGGGGGCGCGACGCGGGCCCCGCCGGACGATCGGACCGAGACGAGCACGCCATGGGTCGGCCCCTCGCCGGCGGGGACCTCCACGACGACGCGGTCGCCGGGCGCGGTGAACGGGACGAAGACGGTGCGGCCGCCGGATCGGCCCACCCCCTCGCCGCCGGGGGCGAGGTCGTCGATCTCGAGCTCGGTCCTCACCGCGGGGTCGTAACGGCGGCCGACCGGCTACGCTTCCTCGAGGTCGTTGCGGAGGCGCTCGACGAACGCCTCGATCTCCCGGCGCTTCGGCTCGTCCACGTCCGTGAACGCGACCCCCATGCCGGGCACCATGTTGGCGTGGTTGTCGAACTCGGTCACGCGCATCACCCGTCCGCTGAGCTGGAACGGGAACGCCGCGCCCGGGAGCTGCACGAGGAGGCGCACCTCGGTGCCGACCGGCAGCGGCTTGCGGGTGTTGATGAACAGCCCGCCCTGGCTGATGTTGGTCGCCCAGTCGCTGAGGAAGCTCCCGACGCTGCGATACGCGATCGGGATCTCGTGGTGAAGGCGCGTCGCGCGCCGCTTGTTGTCGGCCGACATCGGGGGAAACTCTAGCAGGCGTCCCCCGCGCGGCCAACCAGCGCCACCCGCACCGCGCTCCCGCGCACACGCCCGAGCAGGGCGGCGGCGCTCCCCTCGCGCACGGCGAGCTCGACCCGGCCGCCGCTGCCGAGGAGCGCGAGCAGCTCGCCCGGGCGCCCCTCGCCGAAGGTGGAGACCCAGCGCGCCGGGCGCCCGTCCACCTCGGCGCGCGCCACCCGCCTCCCGGCGAGGTCGCCCTCGCGGATGGAGGTGACGACGTTCCCGAACCGATCCGCGGCGAGCGTCTCGCCGAGCACCTCGCCGCCGGCGGCGATCGCGGTGGGCCACGGGAGCAGGACCGGGTCGTCCACCCCGGGCCCGAGCGCCGACGGGTCCTCGCCACGCGCGAGCAGGACCGCGGCGGGGGCGAAGAGGTCCCTCCCGTGAAACGTCGCGCTGCGCGGCGCGGCGAGCGCGCCGCCGGGCGCGAGGGCGTGGACGCGCGTGCCCGCGCCGAGGAACGGGGTGAGGAGCCCGTTGTCGGGCGCCACGAACCGGCGGCCCTCGGCGTCCACGGCGCACAGGGCGCGGCGCGGCGTCCCGACCCCCGGGTCGACGACCGCGAGGTGGATCGCGCCGGGCGGGAGCCAGGGGAGACACGCCTCGAGGAGGAGCGCACCGGCGAGGACGTCGTAGGCCGGGACCTCGTGCGAGACGTCCACGATGCGCGCGTCGGGGAACGCCGCGAGCAGCACCCCCTTCAGCTGCGCCGGGTAGCCCGAGCCCGCGCCGTAGTCGGTCGTGAGCGTGAAGAGCGGGCGGCACCGGGCGCCCTCGCGGTCACACCTGCATCGGCGCGACCTCCGGCCCGACGAGCAGGCGCGGCTCGGTCAGCGCCTGCACGCCCTGGAACGTCTCCCCGGGCGCGAGCTCCCGCAGCCGGAGCCCCTCGGGCGTCACGTCGATCCAGGCGCGGTCGGTGCAGATCGCGGACACGCAGCGGGTGCCGGTGATCGGGAGCGAGCACTGCTTCAGGATCTTCGGGGCGCCGTCCTTCGTGGCGTGGTCCATCATCACGACGACGCGCCGGGCGCCGACGACGAGGTCCATCCCGCCGCCCATCCCCTTCACCATCTTCCCCGGCACGAGCCAGTTCGCGAGATCCCCGGTCTCCGAGACCTCGAGCGCGCCGAGGATGGCGAGGTCGATGTGCCCGCCGCGGATCATCGCGAAGGACTCCGCCGACGTGAAGAACGACGCGCCCGGGACGACGGTCACCGTCTCCTTCCCGGCGTTGATGAGATCGGGATCCTCCTCGCCCTCCAGCGGGTACGGCCCGACGCCGAGGATCCCGTTCTCGGACTGGAGCACCACCTCGATCCCGGGCGGCACGAAGTTCGAGACGAGGGTCGGCATCCCGATCCCGAGGTTCACGTAGTACCCGTCGCGCAGCTCGCGCGCGACGCGCTTTGCGATCTGCTCTCGCGTGAGCGGCATTCGGTCTCCTACTTCGCGCGCGGCCGGACGGTCCGCCGCTCGATCCACTTCTCGTACTTCTCGCCCCGGACGACGCGCTTCACGTAGATGCTGGGCGTCTGGACGACGTCGGGATCGAGCTCTCCCGCCGCCACGACGTTCGGCGCCTCGGCGATCGTCACCTTCGCGGCGGAGCACATCATCGGCCCGAAGTTCCGCGTCGTCTTGCGGTAGACGAGGTTTCCCCAGGTGTCCGCCTTCCACGCCCAGACGAGCGCGAAGTCGGCGTGGAGCGGGAGCTCGAGCAGGTACTCGCGCCCGCCGAGCACGCGCGTCTCCTTCCCTTCGGCGACCTTCGTGCCCACGCCGGTCGCGGTGTAGAACCCGCCGATCCCCGCCCCGCCGGCGCGGATCCGCTCGGCGAGCGTCCCCTGCGGCACGAGCTCGACCTCGAGCTCCCCGGAGAGGTACTGCCGCTCGAACTCCTTGTTCTCGCCGACGTACGACGCGACGATCTTGCGGATCTGCCGCGCCTTGAGCAGGACACCGAGCCCGAGATCGGTCGTCCCGCAGTTGTTCGAGATGAGGGTGAGGTCCTTGACGCCCCTCCGGTGCAGCGCGGCGATCAGGTTCTCCGGGTTCCCGCAGAGCCCGAAGCCCGAGACCATGATGGTGGCCCCGTCCTGTACGTCACGCACCGCCTCGTCCGCCGACGCGACGACCTTGTTCACGTGACCTCCTCGTGCGTCAGCTCAGCGCTCGACGACCAGCGCGACCGCCTCGCCGCCGCCGATGCAGAGCGAGGCGAGCCCGCGCTTCCGGCCCAGGTCCTTCATCGCGTACAGGAGCGTCACCAGGATGCGCGTGCCCGAGGCGCCGATGGGGTGCCCGAGCACGACCGCTCCGCCGCGCACGTTCACGTCCTTGCCGTCGAGCCCGAGGAGGCGGTTGTTCGCGACCGACACGACCGCGAACGCCTCGTTGATCTCCCAGAGGTCCACGTCCTTCGCGGACAGGCTCACCTTCCCGAGCGTCGCCTTCACGGCGTCCGCCGGCGCGATCGTGAACTCCACCGGTGCGCGCGCCGCCCCGCCCCAGGCCTGGATCCGGCCGAGGACGGTCCGCCCGTCCTTCTTCGCGCGGTCGGCGCTCATGAGCACCACCGCGGCGCCGCCGTCGTTGATCGACGAGGAGTTCGCGGCGGTGACGCTGCCGTCCTTCTTGAAGACCGGCTTCAGGGCCGGGATCTTGTCCGGGCGCGCGCCCTTCGGGCCGTCGTCCTCGGAGACGACGGTCTTCTCGCCCTTCCTGCCCTCGATCTCGACCGGGACGATCTCCGCCTTGAACGCGCCCGCCTTCTGCGCCTCGATGGCGCGCCGGGTGGACTCGATCGCGTACTCGTCCTGCTGCGCGCGCGAGATGCCCTGGGTCGTCGCGCACTGCTCCGCGCAGATCCCCATGTGCGTCTGGCCGTACACGTCCCACAGCCCGTCGTGGACCATGCCGTCGACGAGCTCGACGTTGCCCATCCGGACCCCGGCGCGCGCGGCGCGGTCGTAGTAGGGCACGTTGGACATGGACTCCATCCCGCCCGCGACCACGATGTCGGCGTCCCCGAGCGCGATCGCCTGCGCGCCCGAGATCACCGCCTTGAGCCCCGACCCGCAGACCTTGTTGAGGGTCCAGCAGGGGACCTTCTCGGGGACGCCGGCGAAGATGGCGGCCTGCCGGGCGGGCGCCTGCCCCACGCCGGCCTGGAGGACGTTCCCCATCACGACCTCGTCGACCGACCCCGGGTCGACGCCGGCGCGCTCGAGCGCGGCGCGGATCGCGACGGCGCCGAGCCGCGGAGCGGTCACGGGGGCGAGCGATCCCAGGAACGAGCCGATGGGCGTACGTGCTGCACCGACGATCACCACTTCGCGAAGAGCCATGCCCGTCCTCTCTGCGTGGGGTTCTAGATAACCGGGACCGTCATCATGCACCGTCTGCGTCATTCTGCCATCATCGTTCACGGAGGGGCCGGCGAACGCTTGCCGGGAGGCGTCACGCCCGGGGGTCCGGATGACCCACGGCTCGAGGGCGCGCGGCGCGCGTGCGCCGCCGGGGCGGAGCTTCTCCGGGGAGGCGGGAGCGCGCTCGACGCCGTCGAGCTCGCGGTGCGGCTGCTCGAGGACGACCCGCTCTTCAACGCGGGGACCGGGGCGACCCTGACCGCCGCGGGCGATGTCGAGCTCGACGCCTCGATCATGGACGGCGAGACGCTCCGCTGCGGCGCCGTCGCGGTCGCGAGGGACGTGCGGAACCCGGTCGCGCTCGCCCGGGCGATCATGGAGCGGACCGAGCACGTGATGCTCGCCGGCCCCGCCGCGTCGGTGTTCGCGCGGGAGGCGGGGTTCCCGGTCCACGACAACGCCCTCCTCGTCACCCCGGCGCAGCGCGCGCGCTGGGAGGCGGCGCGCGCGGGCGCGTCCTCGAGCGAAGACCGGGACCGTGGGCGCCGTCGCGCGCGACGTCCGCGGCCACCTCGCCGCGGCGACCTCGACCGGCGGGATGTCGATGAAGCTCCCCGGGCGCGTCGGCGACACCCCGCTCATCGGGTGCGGGACCTACGCGGACGACGGGCTCGCGGCGGTCTCCTGCACGGGCCACGGCGAGCGGATCATCCAGCTCACCCTCGCGCGGCACGCGGCGGACCTCGTCGGCGCGGGACGCTCTGCGATGGACGCGGCGCGCGAGGCGGTCCTGCTGCTCGGCCGCCGCGTCGGGGGTGACGGCGGGCTCATCGTCGTCGGGCCGTCGGGCGAGGTCGGGTTCGCCCACAACACCCCGGCGATGACGCGGGCGTGGACGGCGGCGGACGGCGAGGTCCTCGCCGCGTTCTGAGCGATGACCTACAGGCTCGCGTCGCCCGGCGCCCGCCGCCCGTCTACTTCCCGGGCAGCTTCTGCAGGAAGCCCGCGACGAGCTCGATGGGGAGCGGGAACACGATGGTGGAGTTCTTCTCCGCCGAGATCTCCACGAGCGTCTGGAGGTAGCGGAGCTGGAGCGCGCCCGGCGACCGATGGATGACGTCCGCGGCCTGTCCGAGCTTCTCCGCGGCCTGGTACTCGCCCTCGGCGGCGATGATCTTCGAGCGGCGCTCGCGCTCGGCCTCCGCCTGCTTCGCCATCGCGCGCCGCATCTCGTCGGGCAGGTCCACCTGCTTCACCTCGACCGCCGTCACCTTCACGCCCCAGGGCTCGGTGTGGCGATCGATGATCTCCTGCAGCTGCCGGTTGATCTTGTCGCGCTGGCTGAGGAGGTCGTCGAGGTCCACCTGGCCGAGCACGGAGCGGAGCGTCGTCTGCGCGAACTGGCTCGTCGCGAACAGGAAGTCGGTCACCTGCAGGAACGCACGGTCCGCCTGCATGACGCGGAAGTAGATGACCGCGTTCACCTTCACGGAGACGTTGTCCCGCGTGATGACGTCCTGCGGCGGGACCTGCTCCGCGGTGATGCGCATGTCGATCACGATCATCCGGTCGATGAACGGGATGATCCACTTGAGCCCGGCGGTGCGGACGCCGGCGAACCGCCCGAGCCGCAGGACCACGCCCTGCTCGTACTCGTTCACGATCCGGATGCCGGACAGCAACCACAGGATGACGAGCGCAACGGGGACGAGCAGTCCGAGGCCGACGATGGGCATGGGTTCCCTCCGGAACGTGACGACTCCCCGTTCTAGCCCTTCTCCGCCGCCACCACCACAGTCAGCGTGAGCCCTGCGACCGAAACGACGCGCACGCGCGCGCCAGTCGGGATCGGCGCGCCGCTGCGCGCCTGCCAGTACTCACCGTGCACGAACGCGGCGCCGTCGAGCGGGCCGATCTCCTCGAGCGCCCGCCCCTCCGCGCCGACCAGCGCCTCCGCGCCGAGCTGGAGCGGCGCCCGGCGCGCACCCGCCACCTTCCACGCCATGAAGCCGAGGACGCCCGCGAGCACGATGGGCGTCGGCCAGACGATCCAGGGGGAGATGGTGAACGCGCCCGGCGCGAACCGGTAGTCGGGCGACGCGCGGTCGATGAAGAACGCGGTCCCGAGGACGATGCAGAGCGCGCCCCCCGCTCCGGCGACCCCGTGCGTCGTCACGTACCCCTCGACGACGAGCAGCGCGACGCCGGCGAGGAGGAGCAGCACCGCGCCGGCGTTCACCGGGATGACGCGCATCGCGAGGAACGCGAGCAGCAGGCAGAGCGCGCCGACCGCGCCGGGGAAGATCATGCCCGGGTGGTAGAACTCGACCCCGATCCCGAGCGTGCCGAGGAGCATGAGCAGCGCGACGACGTTCGGGTCGGCGAGGAACGACAGGAGCCGCTGCCGGATCGTGGGCTCGTACGGCACGAGCGCGGCGTCCCGCGTCCGGACGGTCTTCCAGCCGCCACCCGCCTTCACCTGGCGGCCGTCCGCCAGCGCGAGCGCGGCGCGCAGGTCGGGCGCGACCGCGTCCACCACCCGGAGCTTCACCGCCTCCTCGCCGGTGGCGGAGAGGCTCTCGCGGACCGCCTTCTCGGCCCAGTCGCCGTTGCGCTCCCGCTCCTTCGCGATCGAGCGGACCAGCGCGGCGGTGTCGTTCTCGACCTTCTTCGCCATGTCCTTCCCGGCGTCCTCCGCGACGTCCTTGCCGCCGAGGGTGACCGGGTGCGCCGCGCCGATGTTCGAGGCGGGGTGCATGATCGCGACGTTCGCGGCCATGGTGAGGAAGACGCCGGCGGAGGCGGCGTGCGCCCCGGCGGGGCCGACGTAGACGACGATCGGCACCTCGCTCGCGAGCATCGCCTGGACGATCTCGCGCGTGGCGTCGAGGGCGCCGCCCGGGGTGTCGAGGGCGATCGCGACGGCCGCGTGCCGCTCGTCGCGCGCCTTGCGCAGCGCGGTCTCGAGGTACTCCGCCGTGCCGCCGGTGATCGCGCCCTTCACCTCGGCGACGAGCACGGTCGGGGCGGGCGCTCCCGCGAGGCGCGCGGTCGGGGGCTCGTCCGGCGCGGCGACGACGCCGAGCGCCGCGAGGGCGAGCGCCGCCGCGGCGAGCGCGCGGCGAAGGACGGCTGACATGGCTACCTCCCCTTCTGCGCGGGGCGCCCGAGCTCCTTCATGACGAGCTGCAGGTCCTCCCACGCCTTGCCCTTCTCTCCCGGGCTCCGCAACAGGTAGGCCGGGTGGAACGTCGGCATGAGCCGCACGCCGCCGTACTCGAACCAGCGGCCGCGCAGGCGGCCGATGGGCGACGGGTCGCGGAGCAGCGTCTGCACCGCGAACTTCCCGAGCGCCACGATCACCTTCGGCCGGATCGCCGCGATCTGGGCGCGGAGGAACGGCTCGCACGCCGCGATCTCGTCGGGCTCCGGGTTCCGGTTTCCCGGCGGCCGGCACTTCACCACGTTCGCGATGTAGACCTCGTCGCGGCGGAAGCCCATCGCCTCGATCATCTTCGTGAGGAGCTGGCCGGCGCGCCCCACGAACGGCTCGCCCTTCAGATCCTCGTCCTCGCCCGGGCCCTCGCCGACGAACATGAGCTCGGCGGCGGGGGCGCCGACGCCGAACACGAGCTTCGTGCGCTGGGGACCGAGCTTGCAGCGGGCGCACTCGCCGAGCTCGGAACGGATCGCGAGGAGCGCATCGCTCCCGCACCCGGCGTCCGAGGGGGCGTACGGCGGCTCGCCAGCCCATGGCGCGGATGGGGTGGCGGATGGGGCCTGGATAGGCGGTGGCCTCGCGGAAGGGGTTGCGCTCGCCGCCGGGGCGGCCCACTCGGGTGGCGGCGACGGGGCGAGCGCCTCGGCCCTGCGCGCCGGCGTCGCCCCGTGATCGCGGGACGCGGCGGCGCCCGGGGCCGCGGCCGCGCCCGGTACCGCCCGCGGAACCTCGCGAACTCCGGCGTCCGAGAGCCAGAGCAGGTGCCGTCGCAGCTCCTCGGCGGCCTCGGCGATGCCCTCCTTGCGCTCGTCGCTCAAGCGAAATCTCCACTCCGCCCCGCACGTCGCGTTGCGACCACGGGGTTCCGGAAACTACAATCGTGGCCGATGCGTTCGCGCCGCCTGCTCGTCACCCTCTCCCTCGCGGCGGTCGCGCTCGCGATCCTGCTCGTGCCGTCCGAAGCCCAGGCGTGGGGACCGCTCGCGCACCTCAGCTTCTCGGTGCAGGCGCTCGAGGCGCTCGGCACGGTCCAGCCGTCGCTCCGCCACGTCCTGCAGGACTTCGGGAACGAGTTCCTGTACGGCTCGCTCGCGGCGGACATCGTCGTGGGCAAGAACATGGCGCGTTACCTGTACCACTGTCACAACTGGCGCGTCGGCTTCAACGTGTTCCAGCACGCAAAGGCGGGCGGAGAGCAGTCCTTCGCGCTCGGCTTCCTCTCGCACCTCGCGGCGGACACGATCGCGCACAACTACTACGTGCCGTTCAAGACGGTCGCGTCCTACCACAAGCGCAACACGCAGCACGCCTACTGGGAGCTCCGCTACGACCAGCGGATGGACCGCGACCTCTCGCGCGTCGCGCGCGAGGTGACGACGCGCGCTTACCGCAACCACGACGAGTACCTCGAGCGGGAGCTCTCCGGCTCGTCCGTCCTCCCCTTCAACGTCTCGAAGCAGCTGTTCCGCTCCCTCCTCGCGACCGCGCGCGTCGGCCGGTTCCACCACGTCTCGCGGCTCGCCCTCGCGCGCGAGCGGAACCTCGTGCTCGAGCCGGACCTCGTCGTCGACACGAACCAGCTCGCCGTGGAGGCGATCGTCGGGATGCTCGTCGACGGGGAACGGTCGCCCGCGGCCCGCGCCGACGCGACCGGCGCGCGGAACATCCGGGTCGCCCAGGACCTCCGCAAGCAGATCAAGGAGCGGATCGCCCGGCGAAGCATCCACCCGCGCGACGCCCACGAGATCTCGGCCGAGCTGCGCGCCGCCTTCCGCGGCGCCATCCAGGGCAAGCTCGTGCTGCCTGCGTCGCTCGCGAGGCTCGCCGCCGCGTAGCGGGCGCCGCCGATCACCCCTGCTTCGGCCGGCGTCCCTCGAGCACCGGCAGGATCCAGTCGAGGATCGCCTCGGCGACCTTCTCCTTGGGTCCCTCGATCTCCGCGAGCTCGGTGGTCGAGACGAGCGCGACCCGGTTCGAGTCGCCGCCGAAGCCGGCGCCGGGCCCGCCGACGCGGTTCGCGACGACGAGGTCGCAGCGCTTTCCCTTCAGCTTCTCGCGGGCGTTGGCGATGACCTCCTCGGTCTCCGCCGCGAAGCCGACGAGGACGGGGGCGTCCTTCTGCCCGGCGAAGCGCGCGCCGAGGCCCGCGAGGATGTCGGGCGTACGGGCGAGCACGAGCGTCTCGCCCCCCGGTCCCTTCTTGATCTTGCTCGGCGAGGCCCGCTGCGGACGGTAGTCCGAGACCGCGGCGGCCCCGACGAAGAGGTCCATCGCGGCGGCCTCCGGCTCGACCGCGCTCGCCATCTGCTCGGCGGTCTCGACGCGGACGATCTTCACGCCCGGCGGATCCGCGAGCACCGTCGGGCCGGAGACGAGCGTCACCTCGGCCCCGCGGCGCGCCGCGACGCGGGCGATGGCGTAGCCCATCTTCCCGGACGAGGGATTCGAGATGAACCGGACCGGGTCGATCGGCTCGCGCGTCGGCCCGGCGGTGACGAGCACCCGGCGGCCGGCGAGGTCGAGGTTCCCGAGCAGGCGCGAGGCGGCGAGCGCAATGTCGCCGGGGTCGGCGAGCCGGCCCTCCCCGACGTCGCCGTCGGCGAGCTCGCCCGCGGCGGGGCCGATGACGTGGACGCCCCGGGCGCGCAGCGCGGCGAGGTTCTCCTGCGTGGCCGCGTTCCGCCACATCCGGGTGTTCATCGCCGGCGCCACGAGGACCGGACAGGTCGCGGCGAGGACGGTCGTCGTCACCGCGTCGTCGGCCATCCCCGCCCGGATGCGGGCGAGGAGGTCGGCGGTCGCCGGCGCCACGACGACGAGGTCGGCCGCGCGGGCGAGCGAGAGGTGGCCGTAGGTCGCCTCCGCCGCCGGATTGAGCAGCTCCACGAGGACGGGGGCGCCCGAGATCGCCTGGAACGTGAGCGGCTGGACGAAGCGGGTCGCGTTCGCCGTCATCGCCACGCGGACCGTGCCCCCACCCTTCACCACGAGGCGCGCGAGCTCGCACGCCTTGTAGGCGGCGATGCCGCCGCCGACCCCGAGCACGACGGTCCGGTTCTGGAAGTTCATGCCGCGAATATTAACCCGGGCGGCGGGCTTCCCGGCGCGCTCCGTCCGGTGCATCCTCCCCGCGGTGGAGCCGGCCGTCGAGCAGAGCCCCCCGCGGGCGCCGCCCAGCGGGACGAAGAGCGCCGTCGCCTTCTACGGCGTCGTCCTCGCGCTGTTCCTGCCCGCGATGCTCGCGCAGCTCGCGAGCCCGGTCGCGGGGCTCGCGGCGACCCAGGTCTTCGTGTTCCTCCTGCCAGCGCTCGTCGCGACGGCCGGCTCGAATCTGAAGCTCGTCCCGTACCTGCGCCTCGGCCCGTCCCGTCCCGTCCTCGTCCTGCTCGGCGCGCTCGCGGGCGGCGCCGGCTACCTCGTGGCGGGCTCCATCATGGCGGCGACGCAGCGGATCCTGCCGCAGGGCTGGGTGAAGGCGTACGACCTCACGCGGCTCTTCGAGGGCCCCGCGTGGGAGAAGATCACGCTCGCGCTCCTCGCGGGCGCGCTCGCCCCCGCCTGCGAGGAGATCACGTTCCGTGGCTATCTCCAGACGACGCTCACGCTCCGGCGCGGCCCGCGCGCCGCGATCGCGACGGGCGCCCTCCTGTTCGCCGCGCTCCACCTCGACCCGGTCCGGTTCCCCGCCCTGCTGGTCCTCGGGGCGCTCTTCGGGTGGCTGACCTGGCGAGCGGGCTCGGTCTGGCCTGCGGTCGCCGCGCACGCCGCGAACAACGGGCTCGCCGCCGGGCTCCTCCTCGCCGCCGGGGTCCCCGAACCCCCGCCCGCGCCGTCGCTGGGGGCGATCGTCTCCCTCTTCGCCCTCGGGGCCGGCGTCCTCGCGGTCCTCCTGCTCGCCTTCCGGACGGCGGCGCCGCCGCCCGAGCCCGCCTTCCCGAGCACGCTCGCGCTGCGCGATCCCGCCTGGCCCTCCATCGAGTTCCACCCGGGGCGCGTACCGCGAGGGCTCGGCGCCGCCGCGATCGTGGGGGTGGGAACCGTGCTCCTCCTCGCCGCGGCGGGGATCGTGCGCGCGCTCAGCCGCGGGCCGTGATCCACGCGACGACCGCGCGGCCGAGCTGTGGAAGTCCGGCCCGGAACCCCGCGTCGGCGCCGGCGATCACCTCGGCGCGCCCTCGCTCGCCGAGCGCCCGGACGAGCGCCGCGGCCTCGCCGGCGCGCTCCTCCGGGAGGAGGACGAGGAGGTGCGCGTCGGGCAGCGGCGCGGCGAACGCCCCCTCCGGCGCGATGAGCGCCACGCGCTCGACCTCGGGATGGGTGCGCGCGAGGGCCATGGCCGTCTCGCAGCCCCGCCCGAGTCCCGCGACGGCGATGCGCCGGCCGGCGGTCTCGGCGAGGTGGCGGAACGCCGCCTCCGCGTCCTCGAGGGTTCGACCGAGATCGGGCGCGCCCTGGGATGCGCCGTGGCCGCGGTGCTGGAACCGGAGGGACGGGTGACCCGCGTGCGCCGACGCCCAGGCGAGCTCCGCCACCACGGCGGCGTCCATCCCGCCGCCCGGGCCCGGCGCGGGGCAGACGAGGAGCGCGGGACGGCGCTCCCCACGGTGGTACAGCGCCTCGAGGACGACGTCACCGGCGTCGACGAGCGCCGGCCGCTCGAGGAACTGACCGGCGAGGACCACCCATCGATTCTAGCGGACCCGCCGCCCGACCGCCCCTCCGGGCGCCTCGACCCCGCGCGGGGTTCGTGGTGGGATCCCCGCGTCCGCCGCCCGAACCGGAGGTCTCCCGTGCACCGCCTCGCCGCCTTCGCCGTCGCCCTCCTCCTCGCCCCCGGGCTTGCGGGCGCGAGGGGCCCCTCGACCGCCCAGGAGCGGAAGCGCGCCGTCGAGATCACCCGCAGGCTCGAGAAGGAGCCGCTCTCGCGCAGCGGCGTCGAGGCGCGCTCGTGGCTCCTCCGGTTCATCGTGGAGGCGCCGGACTTCGAGGTGCGCGGCTGCTCGGGGCCGCTCGACGTGCTCGGCAAGGAGGAAGACGGGCCGTACGCGCAGATCCTCTACGTCCAGTCGGTCTTCGGGATGACGGCGTTCATGTTCGAGAACCCGAAGAAGGCGCAGGACTGGGCCGCGGTCCAGACCGCCGGGATCGAGTCGACGCTCAAGGCGTACGAGTCGATCCTCCGCGCCGACTCGGAGGCTCGCTGGAAGCAGCTCGACCGGCTCGTCACCGCGCGCAAGGCCGGCAAGCTCCGCGCCCTCGTCGAGAAGGAGATGGAGGCGTGCGGGAAGGGGGAGGACGGAGGAGGAGGACCGATGCCGAGGGATGCGATCTAGGGCAGCCCTGCGCTACGACACCCTCCGGAGGACGAGGCACTTCAGATAGCGCCCCTCCTTGAACTGCAACGACCCCGGGTGATCGGGGGTCTGCCTCGTCTCCGCCACGAGCTGGAGCTCGATGCGCCCCTTGAACGCGGCCTCCTTCACCGCGTCCGTGAACTGCTCCGCGGTCACGCGCGCCGAGCAGCTCGCCGTCACGAGGAGCCCGCCGGGCGCGAGCACGGCGAGCGCGGCGCGGTTCAGCGACGCGTAGCCCGCGACCGCCGCGTCCACCGCCTTCTGCGTCTTCGCGAACGCCGGCGGATCGCAGACGACGAGGTCGAAGCGGCGCCCCTCCCGCTTCGAGCGGGCGAGCAGCTCGAACACGTCCTCGGTCGCGAACGCGTGGTTCGCCGGATCGAGCCCGTTCGCGCGGAAGTTCTCGCGCGCGAGGGCGATGGCGTCCTTGTCCGTGTCGACGGAGACGACGTGGCGCGACCCGCCGAGCGCCGCCGCGACCGAGAAGCCGCCGGTGTACGAGAAGAGGTTCAGCGCCTCGGGCCGGCCGCGCGCGAGGTCGCGCACCATCCGGCGGTTCTCGCGCTGGTCGAGGAAGTGACCCGTCTTCTGTCCCTTGCGGACGTCCACGAGCACCTTCATCCCGTGCTCGTCGATCTCGAATCCGCTCGGGAGGCTCGGCGCCCCACAGCACCCGCCCGGCGGGCGCCCCGCCGTCTTCCTCGTCGTCGTCGCGCGGGATCTCGTCCCGGCCGAAGACGCCGTGGAGCTCCGGGACCGCCTCGCGCAGCGCCTCCACGATCGCGGCGCGGTGCGGCCCGAGCCCCGCCGAGTAGAGCTTCACGACGGCGAACCGGTCGTAGCGGTCCGCGACGACGCCCGGGAGCCCGTCCCCCTCGCCGTGGATGAGCCGGTAGCCGCTCGTCCCGTCCACGAGCTCGTGCCGGAGCGCCACCGCGCGCGTGACGCGCCGGCGCCAGAACGCCGCGTCGACGTCCTCCGCGGGCTCGCGGGTCAGGATCCGGACCGTGATGGCCGAGCTCGGGTCGAAGTAGCCGCGCGCGACGAAGCGTCCGTCGTCGGTCACGTCCACGATCGCGCCCGCGGCGAGCCCCTTCGGCGCCTTCTCGATCGCCTTGCGGAACACCCACGGGTGGCCCGCCCGCAGGTGGCGCGCGAGGTCCTTCTGCAGCCGCAGCTCGGCTTCGACCTTCATTGCAGCCTCTTTCGTTCGGGGGAGCGCGAGCGCAGGTCGCGTTCGCCCTTCGACTTCGCCTCGCCTTCGGCGAGGCTCCGCTCAGGGCGAACGGGACCGCCACGTGTCCTCTCGGGCTTCGCGCGCGAGAAGTTGCCGACGACGAGCCCGGGCGACGCGGCGCGCAGCGCCTCGACGAGCGCCCGGATGCCGATGGGGCGCCCGCCGGCGCCGCGCCCGCGCGCCACTCCCATGTAGACGTCCGGGTCGATCGCGAGGGGCCGGGTCTGCACCTGGTCGACCCCGGTCCGCGCGACGAGCCGGCAGAGCCGCTCCGCCTCGCCCTCGCGGTCGGTGACCCCCGGAAACGTGAGCAGGTTGAGCGCGACGTAGGCGCCGGCGTCCTTCGCGGCGCCGATCGCGCGCACCACGTCCCGCAGCGCGTACCCCCGCGGCCGGTAGTAGGCGGCGTAGAGGTCGGGCGACGCCGAGTTGAGGGAGATGCGGACGGAGTCGAGCCCCGCGCGCACGAGGCGGCGGAGCGCGACCGGGAGCGACCCGTTCGTGTTCGCGTGGATGGAGCCTCGCCGCGTCCGCTCCCGCACGAGCCGGATCGCGCGCTCGATCTCCTTCCAGCGCACGAGCGGCTCCCCCTCGCACCCCTGGCCGAAGCTCACCATCACCCGACCCCGCGCGCGCGTCAGGTGGCGGATCGCCACCTCCGCCATCTCGTCCGCCGTGGGCGGGACCGGGATCCGCTCGTGCGACGACGGGGGCATTCCCTCCTGCTGCTCGGAGAGGCAGCCGATGCAGGACGCGTTGCACGCCGCCGAGGACGGGATCGCGCCCTCGTCACGCAGGTAGAAGGTGTTCTGCGCGGTGAAGCAGCGCCACTCGAGCGCGCACCGCGAGAGCTGGCGGTAGATCGGGTTCGCGCTCGTCTCGAGCGTCTCCGCGACGATCCCGGGGAGGTCGGGCGTCGAGTGGGCCTGCGGGCTCCAGTGGCCGCGCCGATCGGTGTGGAGCGCCCAGGCGACCGGTCCCGCGCCGAACGCGGCGGCCGTGTACGCCCACTGCGGGAGGACCGGCGTCTCCCCCACCGTCGCGAGCGAGGGGCGCGCGGCGGCGGGGAGGTACGTGCGGGTGAAGCCCGGGGGCAGCGTCGCGCCCACCGCGTGCGGCACGAGCGTTCGCCGCCCCACCTTCACCTCGCGCAGCACCACCACCGCGCCGGTTGCGGGGTCGATCCCGACCGGCCGGCGCCCGGGGAGCATCGTGAGCGTCGCCCCCTCAGGCAGCGGCACGGGCCGCTCGGCCGGCGCGGCGACGTCGTCGCCCGACCGGACGGCGGCGAGGAGGTCGGGGTGGTCGTAGACCCGCCCGCGATCGTCGGCGAAGAGGAGCCTGTCCATGGGTTGCGACCCGCGAGGGCGCGGCGGGTTCTATCACGCCGACTCCGGGTTCGCCGTGGCGCGCGCGCGGTGCGGGGCGGGCGGGGGGGTGCGGGAGGGCTGGTGGACGTGGACGTGGACGTGGAGGTGGACCTGGACTTGGACTTGGACTTGGACTTGGACCTGGACCTGGACGTGGACCTAGACCTCGACCTCGTCCTCGTCCTGAACCTCGACCTCGGATCCTCAGTCGAGGACTAGGTCTAGGTCGAGGACCACGACCACGACGACGTCCACGACCACGACCACGTACCGGACACGGGTTCAGGCCGCGGTCCCGGACGCCGGGCGCTCGCCCCCTCGCTCGCCCCCCCGCATCGCGTCCTGCAAGCGAGTCATGCGCTACGCAGGGCGTGTCGCGTAGGATCCGACGTGATTCCGGGCTGCTAGGACGCAGGGCCCTCGCTCGCCCCACCGTGGGCCAGGCACCCGGGAATCGGGGCGGCCGCTCCGCCGTTCTCCTGCTGTCCGCGGGAATTCTCGCGGCACGGTGCGGAGCAGCGGTCTATACCGGCGATTGGGAGACCAGGGACCCTGATGTTCGACCTGCGACAGACCGACCTCACGCGGGGCGAGTTCGAGGAGCTCGCCCTGAAGCATCTCGACCAGCTGTACGCGGCCGGGCTGCGGCTCACGAAGAACGACCGGGATGCCGAGGACCTCGTCCAGGACACGTTCCTCCGCGCCTACCGCTTCTTCGACAAGTTCGAGCGCGGCACCAACATGAAGGCGTGGCTGTTCAAGATCCTGACGAACACCTTCATCAACCGGTACCGCCGGTCGGTGAAGGAGCGGAACATCGTCGAGGGCTCCGAGCGCGAAGCGGTCCACGAGCGCTTCGTCTCGCGCGAGGCGGCCGAGTACGCCGCGAACCCCGAGCAGTACTACTTCGACCGGCTCCTCTCCGACGACGTGCTGAAGGCGGTGGACGCGCTCCCGATCGACTTCCGGCTCGTCGTGATCCTCGCCGACCTCCAGGAGTTCTCGTACAAGGAGATCGCCGAGATCCTGGACGTCCCGGTCGGCACGGTCATGAGCCGGCTCTACCGGGGCCGGCGCCTGCTCCAGAAGGCGCTCGCGGGGTACGCGGTCCTCTCCGGCGTGTTGCAGGATGTCGGCGAGGATGGGAGCATCGACCTCGAGACGTACCGGAAGCGCCGCGGCAAGTCGGCCTGAGCCGGCCCCAGGCGGACCCGATGGCGATCGAACCCACGCTGACCGCGGCCATGGATTGCAGCGAGCTCGAGCGCTGCGTCGACGCCTACCTCGACGGCGAGTTCGACTCGCGCGAGCGGGGCGAGGCCGAGGCCCACATCGCGCGGTGCGACCGCTGCCGCGCGCTCGTGGAGGCCCAGGGGCACGTCCGGGCGGCGCTCCGCGCGAAGCTGCGCGAGGCGATGACCCCGCCTGCCGCGGCAGGTCGCGCGCCCCTCGAGCTCCGCGCGCGCATCGAGGACGCGCTCGCGCGGACACGGCGACCGCTGTGGCGCCGCCTGCTCGGACCGGTGCCGCTCGGGGCGGTCGCAGCCTGCGCCGCCGGCGCGATCGTCGTGTTCGCGACGCACGGCCCGGACGACGGCCTCGTCGAGGACGCCGTGCGCAGCCACCACCGCGGCCTCCCGCTCGAGGTGATGGCGGCGTCCGTCGGCGAGGGCTCGATCCCGGCGTGGTTCGCGGGCAAGCTCGACTTCAACCCCGCCCCGCCGCGCTTCCACGCCGCGGGCGTCCACGTGCTCGGCGCGCGCCTCTCCAACCTGCGCGAGCTGCCGGCCGCCTACATCCGGTACGAGCTGCCGCGCGGACAGGCCGGGCTCTTCATCGTCGACGATCCGGGAAGACGCTTCGGCGGAGCCGGCCGCGAGGTGCGCGTCGGGCCGCAGGCGCTCCGGGTGGTGAACGCGCGCGGCTACAACGTCGCGGTCTGGCGCGAGAACGAGATCGTCTACTCGCTCGTGTCGGACCTCGACGAGACGGCGCTGTTCGAGCTCGTCCGGACCGCTCAGGCGGGGCGTTAGAGCCTCATCCGGCTGCCCCTGCGCTCACCGCCGCCGGCGATACCGGATCGGGAGCCGTTTTGACAGTGCGCGCGGGCGACAGGTAACATTTCCCCCAGCCTTTTCCGCGCGGTGCACGACACCGCGCCCCCCTCCACGCGCGCCCGTCGGGAACCCGCCAAGATGCCGAAGAAGATCCTCCTCATCGAGAACGACGCCGCGTTCGCGAGCCAGCTCACGGCGACGCTCGAGGCGACGGGCTTCGACGCGCGCGTCACCGGCGAGGGCAAGGAGGGGCTCGAGCTCGCGCGCGACTGGGCACCGGAGGCGGTCGTACTCTGTGTCGAGCTGCCCGGGATGAGCGGCTACCTCGTCTGCCAGAAGCTCAAGAAGGACGACGCGCTGAAGGGGATCCCGCTCGTCCTGACGAGCGCGGAGGCGACCGAGG
Organism: uncultured delta proteobacterium; assembly: GCA_963736795.1. Lineage (GTDB taxonomy): Bacteria > Myxococcota > Myxococcia > Myxococcales > Anaeromyxobacteraceae > Anaeromyxobacter. Next base: position 20,587 of record CAVTRF010000021.1, read on the forward strand.
AGACCTTCGAGAAGCACCGCACCCTCAAGGCGCGGGCGGACGAGTACCTCCTGAAGCCGTTCGAGCCCGAGGCGCTCGTCGAGAAGCTCGGCGCCCTCGTGGGCCTCCCCGAGGGCGTCGATGCGCCGGCGGCGGGCGACGAGCCCGACGAGGAGCTCGTCAGCCTGGAGGAGGAGATCGGGATCGGCGCCGCCGAGGGCGAGCCCGAGGCGGAGGTGCCGGGCCTCGATCTCGAGTCGCTGCCGGACGAGCCGGCCGGCGCGGAGCCCGGCGCGAGCGTGGACGACGACCTGCGGCTCCTCGACGACGCCTTCGACGGTCTGTCCGACCCCCCCGCCGCCGGGGACGCCGCCGCCGCGCTCGACGAGCTCGACGAGCTCGCCGGCGGGATGCGGATGCCGGGCGACGAGGTGGACGCCGCCGCCGCGTCCCTTCCGGAGGAGGACGAGGGCTCGGCCCGCGCCGACCTGCACGCGCTCGACGGCGATGCGGAAGCGGACGCGGCCCTGGGCGCGCTCTCCGGCCTCGACGAGGCGCTCTCCCCTGCGCTCACCCTCGACCGCGAGCCGCCCGACGAGCCGGCCGGGTTGGACGCCGCGGCGCACCGGTCTTCACGCGGGACGACCGCCGACCTGCTCCGCGCCGCCGGCATCAAGCTCCTCGACGAGGACCCCTCCCCGGAGCCGCCCGTCGGCCGGGGGCCGCCCCCCCGCGAGCCGGAGCGCGGAGCGGACGCCGACGCGGGCGACCCGACGCGCATCGAGGGGGCGCTGCGGGACGCGCGCGAGCTGCTCGAGCGGACGCGCGAGGAGCTCACGGCGCGCGACGGCGAGCTGCGCGACCTGCGCCGGAAGGCGGAGTCGCTCTCGCGCAAGGCCGACGACGCCGACGCCGAGCTCGCGCAGGCGACGACGCGCATCGAGGCGGCGCAGGACAAGGCCCGCAAGGCCGAGGCGGACGCCCGCGCCGGCCGCGACGAGGCGCGCCGCGCCGGCGAGCAGGCCCGCGCGGCCGAGGCGGACCTCGCGGACTCCCGCCGCAAGGCGTCGGACGCGGAGCGGCGGGCCGCGGATCAGGAGAAGCGCGCCGGCGAGCTCGAGAGGCGCCTCGCCGCGGCGGAGGAGGACGCTCGCCGCAAGGCCGACGAGGCCGCCGGCGCGAGCGAGGCGCTCGCCCGGGCGGATTCGCTCGAGCGCGAGTCGGACGAGCTCCGGACGGAGCTCCTCGTCGCGCGCAGCGAGGCGGAGGGCGCGCGCGGGGAGGTCGAGAAGCGGACCGCCGACCTGCGCAAGCGCGTCACCGAGCTCGAGGCGACGAACGCCAAGAACGAGGAGCGGGTCGTGAAGGCGTACCAGAAGATCAAGGCGGACGAGAAGGTGCGCGACAAGGTCCGCAAGGCCCTCGCCATCGCGACGCAGCTGCTCGAGGAAGGGCTCCCGGCCGAGTCGGCCGCCGACAGGGACCGCCGCGCCGCCGCCGGGCGCGAGTAGCGCCGGGGCGAGCTCTACCGGGCCACCGAGCGCCTGGAGTGCGCGGCGCGCTCGAGCTCGACGCCGAAGTACCGGAGCATCCGCTCGTGGTGGCGGTTCAGCCCCCGCACGACGAGCCGCTCGCGCGCGGCGAGATTGCTCGCGACCGCCGCGAGCGCGAGGTCATGGCAGTCGCGGACCGCCGTGAAGTCGAGCACGAGCGGCCCGTCCGCCGGCACCTCGCCGAGCCACGCCGAGAGCCGCGACGCCTCCTTGGCGTCGAAGGCGCCCTCGATGCGAATGACCACCTCTCCGCGCGCTCCGCGCGTCACGTCCATCATCTCGTTCTGCCCCCGCCGGAAGTTCGGCGCGCGGAGACTGCGCCCGGGCCTCTCGAGCGTCAAGGAGGGGCACCCAACCGGCGCGACGGCCCCCACCGGTACGCCCGCGCCGCCCGCCGCCCGGCCGCCGATCAGTGCGGCTCGCCGCCGGCCGGGCTCTCTTCCGCCTCCTCGTGCTGCCCGGCCGCGCGGAGCGCTCCGACGGCCGCGCCGATCGCGAGCAGGTTCGCAGGCGACAGCGCAGCCCGCGCCGCGGCGCGGACGAAAGGCCTGACGACGGGCCAGAGCCCGCCGCCGAGGACGAACCCCGCCGCTGCCGCGACCCCGAGCACCGCCATCGGGTTCTCGCGCAGTCGACGCTCGAGCTCCACCTGCTCCGCGAAGCGATCCCAGACGTCCCGCGCCTGGTCTGCCACCGAGCGCATCGCCTCGTTCACGTCCCCCATCTCGCCCGTCGCCGCCATCCCGCCTCCCCCTGCGTCGCTCGGTCTCCGCTACGCGCGGGACAGGAGCCGCCCGAACACGAACCCGATCCCGACCGCGACCGCCATCGCCGTCATCGGACGCTCGCGCGCGAGCGTCCGGACCCACTCGCCGGCATCGTCGGCGTAGCCCCGCATCCCCTCCAGGCGATCCTGGACGTCGTGTGCCACCTCGCGCGCCTTGTCGCGCGCCTCCCCCATTCCGCCTCCGTCGCTGCTCTCGGCCATGCGTTCCCCCGGGAAGTCCCCTCGAGCCAAGGTAGGCCGCGCGAGTCGCCGGCCAAACCCCCGCACAGGCGCGGTGCGCCCACGGGAGCGCGAGGGCGCGCGGGACGGGTCTAGCGGGAGCGGCGGCGGCGGAGCGCGGCCCGAAGCTCGTCCAGCTCCTCGATGCCGAGCGCCCGGGCAGCGGCCAGGTAGACGACCGCGCCGGCGCCGATCGGGCCGAACGCATGGAGGAGCTGCCCCGCAAGCGTCGGGCGGAGGGGGAGCAGGCGGGCGAGCCCGCGCTCGGAGGCCCACGCCGCGAGGGCGAGGGCGCCGGCGGCGAGGAGGACCTTCGCGAGCTGCCGGAGCGTCCCGGCCCCGCCCAGCCCGCCGTGACGGCGGCGCCAGGAGAGCGCCAGCACCGCGAAGTTCGCTCCGGCCGCGAGCGAGGTGCCGAGCGCGACCCCGCGATACCCGAGCACCGGGTAGAGCGCGACGTTGAGGGCGACGTTCGACGCCATGCCGAGCACGCTCCCCCACACCGCGACCCGCGCGAGGTCGAGCGCGTACAGCGCGGGCGCGAGCACCTTCACGCCCGAGTACGCGTAGAGCCCCACCGCGTAGAACACGAGCGCCTGCGCGGTCGCGTCGGTGTCCGCCGCGCCGAACCGGCCGTGCTCGAAGAGCAGCGACACGATGGGCCGCGCGAGGACGATGAGGCCCACCGCCGACGGCACGTTCAGGAACGCGACGAGTCGCAGCGCGGACCCGAGCGTCTGCTTCACGGCGGCCATGTCGCGCGCGGCGGCGCGTTGCGCCACGCCCGCGCCCGCGACGGTCGCGATGGCGACCCCGAAGACGCCGAGCGGGAGCTGCATGAGGCGGAAGGCGTTCTGGAGCCAGGTGTTCGCCCCCACCTCGTGCGAGGCGAAGTAGGTGTTCACGACGATGTTCACCTGCGTCGCCGAGAGCCCCACCACCGCGGCGCCCATGAGCCGGAAGATCCGGGCGACGCCGGGATCGCGCAGGTCCGCCCGGGAGAGGCGCAGCCGCACCCGGTACCCGACCGCGTGCAGGGACGGGAGCTGCGCGCCGAGCTGGAGGAGCCCGCCGAGGAGCGTGCCGATGGACCAGCCCACCACCGCCCGCTCCGGCGGGAGCCCCGCCGCCCACATCCCGAGCCCGACCGCGAGCGCGCCGACGTTGAAGAGCGCCGGCGCGATGGCGGGCGCGGTGAAGCGCGCCTGGGCGTTCAGCATCCCCATCACGGCCGCGGCGACCGAGACGAGGAGCAGGAACGGCATCATGATCCGGGCGAGGGACGCCGAGAGCGCGGCCTGCGCCGGGGCGAACCCCGGGGCCATGCCGCGGACGATCGGCTCGGCGAACACGAGCCCGGCGAGCGTGAGGACGCCGACCACGACGAGGATGAGGCCGATGACCGTGTTCGCGATCCGGTAGGCCGCCTCCGGCCCCCGGTTCCGCTGCGCGTCGGCGAAGGTGGGGACGAACGCGGAGGAGAGCGCGCCCTCGGCGAAGAGGTCGCGGAGCAGGTTCGGGATGCGGAACGCGACGACGAACGCGTCCGAGTAGCGGTTCGCGCCGACGAGGATCGCGAAGAGCTGGTCGCGGGCGAGCCCGAGGACGCGCGAGGCCATCGTCGCGGCCGACAGCCAGACGGCGCGGCCGACCTTCACGGGCGGCGGGGCTTCGCTCGCGGGGCGGCCGCCGCGGGGGGCGAGACCTCGCTCACGGCGCGGCCGTCTCCGGGCGACGCGGGCGGCGCAGGAGCATCAGTGCTTCCCGCCGCCCACCGGGCCCTTCGCGGCCAGCTCCTTCTTCAGCAGGAAGGACTTCGCCTGGGACTGGATCGTCTGCGGCACGTTCCGATCGCGGGCGAGCTCCTTGATGTCCTTCTCCTGGAGCGTGTACAGCAGCTTGAGCGCCGTCGGCAGCGGGACCTTCGGGTTCTTCACGAGCGAGAACTTGATCGAGTAGGTCTTCAGGAACTCGCGGCTCGAGTAGACGTAGCGGAGCACGTCGGCGTTCACCGTGCGCGAGTTCGCGAGGCCGAGGATCTCCCCGTCCGTGATGCGCGGGCTCGTCGCCGCCGCCATGCAGACGAGCTTGTTCGAGTCGCGCAGGAGGAGCGTCCGCGCCTCCTTGTTGCCGAGGGTCGCGAGCTTGATCTTCTCGGACACGGACATCGTCAGGATGCGCTTCGTGATGTTCTGCTTCTTCGGATCCTCCGCGGGCACCGCGGCCAGCGCGGCCGCCCCCTCCGGCGGGTCCTGTCCGAGCTCCTGCTGGAAGTCCTCGATGATCGCGGCGGCGGTCTCGACCGGCTCCGGCGCCCTCGCCGTCGGATCGACGCCGTGCACCCGCTTGTGCGCCTCGACCGACTGAGGGACGTCGAGGAGGGTGAGGCCGTTGCGGACGCAGAAGTCGCAGGCGCCGTCCACGGTCGAGGCGAGCGCGTTCGGGTTCTGACACAGGCCACGCAGGATCGCGTCGTGCCGGAGCAGGCGCAGCTCGTTCTGGCGGACGATCTCGCCGAGCGGCTGCGAGAGGGAGGGCGCGAGCCGCGCGATCGTCTCGTCGAGCGTCGCCGGGTTCAGCAGGATGAGCTCGAGCGCCGGATCCTTCGTCGCGAACCGGTCCGCGAGCCAGTCGAGCACGACCCCCTTCATCCCCTCGGCCCGGAGCGCGACGCCCCAGATCTTGTCGGGCAGCCCCTCGGCGGTCCGCGTCGCGGTGTCGCGCACCCCCGGCTCCCCGTCGAAGGAGAGCACGAAGAGGAGCGTGGAGAGATCCACCGGCGCGACCGCCGGCACGAGCCCCTTCGCCCCCATCATCCGGAGCGGCGCAGGCGCCTTCTCGTCACCGTGCTTCTGGAGCGGCTTCGGGAGGACGTCGAGCGGCAGCGGGCAGTCGGGCATGTCAGCTCCGGCGCTCCTCGCTCTCCGGGGGGAGCGGCACGCCGAGAGCGACCGGCGTGAGCTCGTACGGCGGCGCGTTGCGGAGGGCCCAGCGGTGGCGCAGCCTGCCGAGGAGACGGTTCAGCGGGTTCGAGCGCGAGAGGAACGGGATGGCCGGCGCGCTGCGCGTCCCCAGCGCGTCCCGGGCCGCGAGCAGGCGTGGATCTTCGGGCCACAGCTCGAGCCCGCGCGAGATCGCGCGCACGGCGCGGTCGCGCTGGTTCAGCGCGAGGTGCACCCGGGCCGAGTTGAGGAGCAGGTCGGGGTCGGGCCCGGCGAGCCGCAGCGCCTGGTCGACGAGGACGAGCCCCAGGTTCGAGTTCTTCTCGACGAGGACCAGGGTGAGCCCGTACCACGACATGTGGACGGGATCGCGCGGCGCCCGCCGGTGGGCGCGCTCGAACGCCGCGTGCGCGCTCGGCAGGTCGCGGGCGGCGAAGGCCGCCGTCCCCTCCTCGTGCGCGCCGGTCGCGACCGCGTCCGCCGGCCCCCCGCCCCCCGCCGGCACCCTCACCGGTTCCGCTCGTGGAGGATGCGCAGGCCGTCGAGGGTGAGGTGCTCGTCCACCTCCTGGATGGCCTTCGACACTCCGGCGATGAGCGACGCGAGCCCGCCGGTCGCGACGATCTTCGGGATGAACCCGAGCTCGTCCGACATCCGCGCGCAGATCCCGTCCACCAGGCCGACGTAGCCGTAGACGAGCCCGGCCTGCATCGACGAGACGGTGTTGCGGCCGATCACGTGGGGCGGCCGCGCGAACTCGACGCGCGGCAGCTTCGACGCGGATCGGGCGAGCGCGTCCATCGAGATGTTGATCCCGGGGCAGATGGCGCCGCCGAGGTACTCGCCCTTCTGCGAGACGGCGTCGAACGTGGTGGCGGTGCCGAAGTCCACGACGATGAGCCCGCAGCGCCAGCGCTCGTACGCGGCGACCGCGTTCACGACCCGGTCGGCTCCGACCTCGCGCGGGTTCTCGTAGAGGATCGGCATCCCGGTCTTGACGCCCGGGCCGACGAACATCGGCTTCACGTTGAAGTACCGGACCGTCATCTGCTCGAGCGTGAGCCCGAGGGGCGGGACGACGCTCGAGATCGCGACGGCCGTGACCTTGGCCGGGTCGAGCCCGGACAGCTCGAAGAGCTGGCGGAGCAGGATCCCGTACTCGTCGGCCGTCCGGTTCTGGTTCGTCTGGAGGCGCCAGTGGTTCTTGAGCGCCGGTCCATCGAAGGCACCGATGACCGTGTTCGTGTTCCCGACGTCGATGGCGAGCAGCACGGCCGGAGGGTAGCGTCCGCGAGCGGGCGCGGTCAACGCGACTTGGACTTGGACTTGGACCTGGTCCGGCCTGGTCCTGGCTCCGCCCAAGGGCTTCGACCCGCTCTACCTCGGCCGCAGCATCAGCACGTCGCCCGAGAGGATCCGCTCCACGCCGGCCGGGCCGCGCACGAGCAGCGCCCCGGCGTCGTCGATGTCCTCCGCGACCCCGGCGATCTCTCGCCCGTCCGCCTTCACGATGACCTCGCGGCCGAGCGTCACGGCCCGCTCGCGCCAGGCGTCGCGCACGACCCCGAACCCCTCCTCGGCGTGACGATCGATCCAGACCTCGAGCGCCGTGAAGCAGGCCGCCGCGAAGAGCGCGCGCGGCGCCGGCTGTCCGCGCTCGATGAGGAGGCTCGTCGCCTCGCCCCGGAGCTCCTCCGGGAAGTCGTCCGGGCCGGCGTTCACGTTCAGCCCGGCGCCGACGACCACCCAGTGGACGCGGTCCGGCTCCGCCGCGAGCTCCGTCAGGATCCCGCCGATCTTCCGCTCGCCCACGAGCAGGTCGTTCGGCCACTTGATCCCGGCCGCGACGCCCGCCTGCCGGAGCGCATCGCAGAGCGCGACGGACGCGACGAGCGTCAGCTCCGGGGCGCGCGCCGGCGGCAGCTCGGGCCGGAGCACGACCGAGAAGTAGAGGTTCTTGCGTGGCGGGGAGATCCAGGCCCGGCCGCGCCGCCCGCGCCCGGCGGTCTGCGCCTCGGCGACGACGACCGTGCCGTGCTCCGCGCCGTCGTCGGCGAGCTCCTTCGCTCGATCGTTCGTCGAGCCGAGCTCCTCGTACCAGTGCAGCACCTGGCCGAGGTCGTGCGTGTTGAGGAGCGGCCGCAGCTCGAGCGCGGTCAGGCGGTCGGGGACGCCTGCGAGCCGGTACCCGCGCGCCGAGACCGCGTCGATCCGGTAGCCCTGTCCCCGGAGCGCCTCGACGTGCTTCCAGACCGCCGCGCGGGTGAGCCCGAGCTTGTCCGAGATCGCCTCGCCCGAGACGAACTCGTCCCCTGCCTCGGCGAGGAACGCGAGGACGAGCTCCTCGGACTCGGGACGCTCCGCGGTCATGGACGGCGTCTCACTCCAGCTCGAAGGAGATGTCCATGGCGCGCGCCGAGTGGGTGATCGCGCCCATCGACACGAAGTCGACGCCGGTGGCGGCCACGCGCGGCAGGCGCTCGAGCGTCATGTTGCCGCTCGCCTCGAGGACCACCCTCCCCGCGGCGCGACGGACCGCCTCGGCCATCGCGGCGTCGTCCATGTTGTCGAGCAGGACGATGTCCGCCCCGGCCCCGATCGCCGCCTCGAGCCCGGGGAGGTCCACGACCTCCACCTCGAGCTTCAGCATCGCGCCGGCGCCCTCCCGCGCGCGCCGGACCGCCTCGGCGACCCCGCCGCAGGCGGCGACGTGGTTGTCCTTCACGAGGATCCCGTCGCCGAGCGCGAAGCGGTGGTTCTTGCCGCCGCCGGCGCGGACCGCGGCCTTCTCGAGCATGCGCCAGCCAGGGGTCGTCTTGCGGGTGTCGAGCAGCCGGGTCCGGCTGCCGCCCGCCGCGAGCGCGTCCACGCAGCGGCGCGTGGACGACGCGACTCCGGAGAGCCGCTGCAGGAAGTTGAGCGCCGTCCGCTCGGCGGCGAGCAGCGCGCGCACCCGCCCCCGCGCCGACCCGAACGTCTTCCCGCGCGCGACGCGCGCGCCGTCCTCGACGTCGAACCGGCACTCCGCGCCGAGGCGGTCGAAGACGCGCGCGGCGACGGCCACCCCCGCGACGACGAGGTCTTCCTTCGCGAGGAACGTCCCCGCTCCGCGCGCCGAGGCCTCGATGGTCGCCTCGCTCGTCGCGTCCCCGAGGAGGAGGTCCTCCTCGAGGGCGAGATCGACGAGACGCTCGACGTGCGCGGACAGCCGGTCCATCCCGCGCCTAGCGCCGCGTCGCGGCCTTCCGCTTCGCCTTCGCCGGCTTGCGCGCGGGCTTGCGCGCGCTCGCGGCCTTCCGCGCCGGCTTCTTCGTCTTCTTGGCGGCCTTGGGCGGCGCCGCCTTGCGGGCGGCGACCTTCGCCCGCGCGGGCTTCGCCTTGGCGCGCTTCGCCTTCGCGGCGGGCTTCTTCGCCTTCTTCGCCGGCTTGCGCGCGGGCATCACCTTCTCGATCGCGGCCTCGGCGCCGGCGACCATGGCGCTCACCGCGGCCTTGCCGACCTCGGTGACGGTGCTGAACACCTGCTGCGCCTGCTCCATCGTCGTCTGCGTGGGAGCGGCGGGCGAGCTCGGGTTCTGGGGGTTCTCGTTCTCCATCTGTATCCTCCTGGCGGGGTCCGCGGCGGGCGGACCGGCAGTGCCAGACAGCATGGCACGATGCGCCTCGAGCTTTCCTCTTTTTTCGCGGAGCTCCCCTGCGCGCGCACGGTCCTTCTCGACCACCTCCGGGGGTGCCCGCTGCACGAAGCTCGGGTTCTCGAGCTTCCGCTCGACGCCCCCGAGGTCCTGGTCGAGCTTCGCCATCTCCTTGTCGATCCGCCCGAGCTCCGCCTGCAGGTCGATGGCCCCGACCAGGCCGACCCGCACCTCGAACCCCGCCCCGACCGCGACCGCGCTCGCCGCCTTCTTCTCCGGCGGCACCCCGGCCGGGCGGACGACCGCGTCCTTCACGTTCGCGAGCCGGTGCAGGCGCGCGAGCTCCTCGCGGACGGTCGCCGCCGCGTCCGGCTCGAGCGAGCCGACCTCGACGTCCTCGAGCACGATCTTGAACGGGATGTTCATCTCGCCGCGGATGTTCCGGATCGCGTCGACGAGCCCGATGACCGGGCCGAAGGCGCGCTCCGCCTGCTCGTCGAGGGGCCCCGTCGCCGGGTACGGCGCGGCGAGCACCGAGTCCGCCCACCCGCCTGCCCCCACCTTCCCGCGGAGCACGTGCCAGAGCTCCTCGGTGATGAACGGCATGAACGGGTGCATGAGCCGGTACGCGGTCGAGAGGCACTCGACGAGGACGGCCTGCGTCGTCCGCTTGCGCGCCGCGTCGTCCCCGTACAGCGCCTCCTTCGCGAGCTCGATGTACCAGTCGCAGAGCTCGTGCCAGACGAAGTGGTAGACGGTGCTCGCGGCGTCGTTGAAGCGGAACGCCTCGAGCGCGGCGACGGTCTCGTTCACCGCGCGCTGCAGCCGCGCCAGGATCCAGCGGTCCGCTGCGGTCAGCGCGAGCTCGCGCACGTCCTCGCCCCCCGCCGAGTAGCCCTCGAGGTTCATGAGCGCGAAGCGGGTGGCGTTCCAGAGCTTGTTCGCGAAGGCGCGATAGCCCTCGATCCGCTCCTTCGCGAGCTTGATGTCGCGGCCCTGCGCGGTGAGCGCCGCGAGCGTGAACCGCAGGGCGTCGGCGCCGTACTGCTCGGTGATGACGAGGGGGTCGATGACGTTCCCCTTCGTCTTCGACATCTTCTGGCCCTTCTCGTCCCGGACCATCGGGTGCAGGTACACGGTCCGGAAGGGGACCTCGCCCATGAAGTGGATGCCCATCATCATCATCCGGGCCACCCAGAAGAAGATGATGTCGTGCCCGGTCTCCATGACGGAGGTCGGGTAGAAGGTGCGGAGCGTCTCGGTCTGCTCCGGCCAGCCCATCGTCGAGAACGGCCACAGGCCGGACGAGAACCAGGTGTCGAGGACGTCCTCGTCCTGACGCAGCGCACCCTTGCCGCAGGTCCCGCACACGGACGGCGTCTCGCGCGCGACGGTCACGTGCCCGTCCGGGCAGTACCAGGCGGGGATCTGGTGGCCCCACCAGAGCTGGCGGCTGATGCACCAGTCGTGGATGTTCCGCATCCACGCCATGTAGGTGTTCGTCCACTGCTCCGGGATGAAGCGCGTCTTCCCCTGCTCGACGGCCTCGATCGCCGGCCGCGCGAGCGGCTCGATCTTCACGTACCACTGGTCCGAGAGGAGCGGCTCGAGGATGGTCTGCGAGCGCTGGCAGCGACCGAGCGGGAGCGCGTGCGGCTTCGCCCCGCGGTCGAGCCCCTGCTCCGCGAGGAGCTCCTTCACGCGCTTGCGCGCCTCGAACCGGTCGAGCCCGGCGACCGGGCCCGCCTCGGCGGTCATGCGACCGTCGACGCCGATCACGGTGAGCTGCTCGAGACCGTGGCGCTTGCCGATCTCGAAGTCGTTGAAGTCGTGCGCAGGCGTCACCTTCACCGCGCCCGTGCCGAACTTCGGGTCGACGAGGATCGCGTCGGCGACGATCGGGAGCTGGCGGCCGGTGAGCGGGTGCCGGACCTGCTTGCCGACGAGCGCGCGGTAGCGCTCGTCGTCGGGGTGCACCGCGACGGCGGTGTCGCCGAGCATCGTCTCCGGCCGGGTCGTGGCGACCACGATCTCGCGTCCGCTCGCCCTCCGGCTCGACGAGCGGATACGCGAACGACCAGAGCTCGCCCGCGTGCGCCTCCTCGTGCTCGACCTCGAGGTCGGAGAGCGCCGTGCGGCAGTCGGGGCACCAGTTGATGAGCTTCTTCTCGCGGTAGACGAGCCCCTCCTCGTGCAGCCGCACGAAGACCTCGCGCACCGCGCGGGAGAGCCCCTCGTCCATCGTGAACCGCTCGCGCTCCCAGTCGAGCGACGCCCCGAGGGCCTGGTGCTGCTCGCCGATGCGCGAGCCGTACTTCTCCTTCCAGGCCCAGACGCGCCGCAGGAACTCCTCGCGCCCGAGGTCGTGGCGGCTCTTCTTCTCGGTCTTCTTGAGCTCCTTCTCGACGATCATCTGCGTCGCGATGCCCGCGTGATCGGTCCCGGGGAGCCAGAGCGTGTTGAAGCCGCTCATCTTCTTCCACCGGATGAGCACGTCCTGCAGCGTCGCCGTGAGCGCGTGCCCGAGGTGGAGCGAGCCCGTGACGTTCGGCGGCGGCAGCACGATCGAGAACGCGGGGCGGGCCCGGTCGTGCTCGTCCCCGTGGAAGAAGCCCCGCTCCTTCCAGAAGGGGTACCAGCGCGCCTCGACCTCGCGGTGCTCGTAGCCCTTCGCCAGCTCGGTGCGGCTCTCGTCGTTCATCGCGGGTTCTTGCAAGGTATTTCTCCGTCAGTGCATGCGCTGCCGTCCCGTTCGCGCGGGCGCGGCAGCCGGTCGTTCGAGGTGGAGCGGATCGAGCCGGTGCGGCGCCGGGTGCTACTCCTGGCGCTGCTTTACGAGCCGGTCGAGGTTCTCGCGGATGATGGTCTCGGCGAGCTGCGGGACCACCTCCCAGACGATCTTCTCGATCACCTCGAGCGAGGCCTTCGAGAGGGCCTCGCGGAGCAGCGCCTCGCCCCCGTCGCGCGCGGGGGCGCGGGCCTGCGCGGCCTCCGGCCGGTGCCCGACCTTGTCGGGCGGCGGCACGAAGGCGTGCATCGGCGCGAGCTCCGGCTCGGACTCGGGCTCCTCCGGGAGCTCGATCGCGGCGGGCGGCGGCGTGAAGGCGGGCTCCTCGTCCATGTCGACGGAGAGGTCGTCCATGGCGGACGCGGCCGGGGGCGGCGGTGCGGGGCGAGCCGGCTTGGCCGCGGCGGGCGGCTCCATGTCGAGGTCGCCGAAGTCCTCCTCGGGAGCCGCGGCGGCGGCGCCTTCGCGGGAGCGCCGATCCCGAAGCCGAACGGATCGCGGCGGGCGGCCGGGGCCGGGGCCGGGGCCGGGACTGGACCGGCCGCGGGGCGGGGCGCGGGGGCGGCGGCCGGGCGCGCGGGCGCGGCGGCCGCCTGCGGCGGCGCGGACGGGCGAAGGGGAGCCGGGGCCATCGGCCGCGCACCGGGGGGCATCATGCCCGGCGTGGGTGGGCGGGCGCCGGGGGGCAGCGGCGCGCCAGGTCGCGGAGCGCCGGCGGGCGCCATCCCGGGCGACGGCGGACGTGCGCCCGGCGGCATCGCGCCAGCGGGGCGCGCGCCAGCGGGCGGCATACCGGGACCGGGCGGGCGCGCGCCGGGAGGCATCGCGCCCGGTCCGGGCGGGCGCGCACCGGGGGGCAGCGGGGCGCCGGGGCGCGGCGCGCCCTGCGGCGGCATCCCCGGTCCTTGCGGGCGGGCGGCGGCGCCGGGAGCCATCGGGGCGCCGGGACGTTGCGCGCCGGGAGGCGGCATGCCGGGAGCGGCCGGACGCGCCGGGGCCGGGGGCGCGGCGGGTCGCGGGGCGGCGACGGCTGCGGCCGGAGCACCGGCGGGCGCGGAGACCTTGCCGCCGGTGAGCTCCTTCACCTTGTTGATGAGCGCCTGGCTCTCGAACGGCTTCGCGATGTGTCCGTCCGCGTGCGCCTGGCGGGCGCGGCTCTCGTCGAACGCCTCGAACGTGCCCGCGAGCAGGAGGACGGGGATGTGGCGCAGCCCGGGATCGCTCTTCACGGCCTCGCACAGCTCGTAGCCGTTCCGCCGCGGCATCACGACGTCCGCGAGGATGATGTCCGGCTTGAGATCGCGGGCCCGCGCGAGCGCGTCCTCGCCGTTGTCCACGGAGGTGACCTTGTAGTCCTCGTTCGCGAAGGTGATCCCGACGACTTTCTGGATCGTGATCGAGTCGTCCGCGAGGAGAAGGGTCTTGGGCATGGGAGTTCCGGCGCAGCCGCACAGAAGGGGGGAGAACGGATCGTCTTCAGTAACCCCCCGATCGCGCGAATGTCAAGATTTACGGGACCTTCGGTGGATCCAGCCGTCGCTCCGCCCCCGCGCGTCAGGCAGCGAACAGCGCGTCCCACGGCGGCCGGACGAGCGCCTCCCGCGCGTCGCCCACGCCGAGCACGCGATCGGCGGCGACCGCCACCCCCGCCCCCCCGGCGTCGAGGAGGAGGACCGTCCCGATCGCCGACGGCTGATCGCCGTACAGCACGGCGACGTCGAGCACGGGGTGGAGCGCGCGCCCGTGATAGAGCAACCCGCGGTGCGAGGGGGGGGTGAGCGGTACGGGCGCGACGCGTGGCCGCTCGAGCACCTGCACGAGGACGGACAGCGGGACGCCGAAGGTCCGCGCACCCCGGGCGAAGCGGAGCTCGCGCTCGAGCGGCGGGTCGACGTCGGCGGGGGGCTCCCCGTGCTCCTGGGCGGGCTCGATGGGCGCGAACCCGAGGGAGCCGACGGCCAGCTCGAGCGCGATCTCGCCCTTCACGACCACCGCGCCGGAGAACGGCGGCGGCTGCGGGAGCGCGGTCCGCGCGGGGAGCTGGAAGAACTCGGCGCCGGCGAGATCGACGATCCCGTGGAGCGCCTCGATCCGCAGCGCGGCGGGCGGCGATCCCTGCGTCAGGATCGCGAAGGGGGCCGGGCCGGCGGGGAGCCCGAGCACGGTCGAGACGAAGGCGGTCGCGACCACCTCCCCGCGCGCGCGCACCTCCCCCTCCTCCGGCGCCACCGCGACCACCTCGCGGACGTTCGAGACGCGCATCGCGAACCGCACTCCACCGGCGGAGAACAGGAGCGCCTTGCGGTCGGCGGCGAGGGAGTCCACGGATCGCATGATATACAGGTTCGCGGATGGCTCACGCGGTGCTCCTCGTCGACGACGAGCGGTTCGCCCGGACCGTCTACTCCGACTACCTGCGCGGCGCGGGCTACGACGTGGAGGTCGCGGACGGGACGGAGTCGGCGCTCGCGATCCTCGCGGAGCGCCGCTTCGACGTGCTGCTCACCGACGTCATCCTCCCCGGCTCGAGGGACGGCCTCGAGCTGCTCGACCTCGCGAAGCAGCAGGACCCGAACATCGGCGTCATCGTCATCACCGCGCTCGACAAGGTGGACCCCGCGGTGCGCGCCATGAAGGCGGGCGCGTCCGACTACCTCGTGAAGCCGGTGACGCCCGAGGCGCTCCAGCTCTCGGTGCAGCGCTGCCTCGCGACGCGGGCGCTGCTCGCCGAGAACCAGGATCTCCGCGCGCACCTCAAGCTCTTCGAGACCGGGCAGCGGATCTCCTCGACGCTCGACCGCGACCGGCTCGTGCCGCTGGCGCTCGCGGCGATCGCCTCCGCGGCGGGGCGCCCGGCGGCGGTGCTCTTCGAGCGGACCCAGGAGGGCGCGTTCGTCGCGTCGGGCGCGCACGGCGTCGAGCACGCGCGAGGCGACGGAGCTCCTCGCGCGCTGTGCGGGCGCGCTCGACGGTCTCGACGCGTTCGGCCCCGCGGTGATGCCGATGAGGCTCGACCCGCCCGGCCCGCGCGGCGTGCGCGCGGCGGCGTGTCTCCCGGTCGTCGACGACGGCACCCTCGGCGGCGCGGTGCTCGTGCTCGGCGAGAGCGCGCTTCCGCCCGCCGCCGCACAGGGGGCCGCCTTCCTGTGCCGCCACCTCGGGATCGCGCTCCACAACCTCGGGCGCCTGAAGCAGGTCGAGCACCTCGCCTACCTCGACGACCTCACGCACCTCTACAACACGCGCTTCCTCGAGCTGGCGCTCGAGCGCGAGCTCTCGGGGGGGCGCCCGTTCAGCGTGCTGTTCATGGACCTCGACCACTTCAAGGCCGTGAACGACCAGCACGGCCACCTCTCGGGGTCGCGCCTGCTCGTGGAGGTCGCGCGCGT
The DNA here is from genome assembly GCA_963736795.1 of uncultured delta proteobacterium. GTDB lineage: Bacteria > Myxococcota > Myxococcia > Myxococcales > Anaeromyxobacteraceae > Anaeromyxobacter. The sequence goes on from CAVTRF010000021.1 coordinate 35,879, forward strand.
GCTCCGCTCCTGCGTGCGGGACGAGGACGTCGTGGTCCGCTACGGCGGCGACGAGTACGTGGTGCTCCTCGTCGGCATCGACTCGGGCGGCGGGCTCAAGGTCGCGGAGCGGATCCGGCGGGCCATCGAGGACCACCGGTTCCTCTCCCGCGAGGGGGCGCGCGTCCGGGTCACCGCGTCGATCGGCCTCGCGTCGTTCCCGGAGCACGCCGGGTCGAAGGCCGAGATCCTCGACGCCGCGGATCGCGCCATGTATCGCGGCAAGCGCTCGAACCGGAACGTCGTGTACATGGCCTCGAAGGACCTGCCGCCGGTGCCCGCCGGCGAGCGCGGCGGTTGAGACCCGCGCGCGGGGGCCGCCCCGCGGCGGACGTCGCAACGGACGAGCGCGGGTACGTCACGAGCCCGGTTCGCGGCGGGTGAGCCGAGAACCAGGCGGGCCGAACGTGTCGGCCACACGCCGGGCAAAAAAAGGCGGGGCCACGTCTCCGTGGCCCCGCTGACGACGACTGCCGGGTTCCGCCCGACGATGGCACGTAGTAGCGGCTGCCCTCGTCACCAGAAACGGCCCAGTTTCCGGCCGTTTTCTGTACGTGAGGATCCTAACCGCCGGGCGGACACCGGTCAATGCCGCGGTGCGTCAGCGGCCCGATACCGTGCGATTCCGCACGGTTCGCGGCCGGGCAGGCGCCCCCTCAGTAGTCCATCTCGTCCATGCCGCCGCCCATGCCGGCGGCGCCCATCCCGGCGGCGGCGGCCTTCTTCTTCTCGGGCTTGTCGGCGACCATCGCCTCGGTCGTGAGCAGGAGGCTCGCGACCGACGCCGCGTTCTGCAGCGCGGTGCGCGACACCTTGGTCGGGTCGATGACGCCCGCCTTCTCGAGGTCCTCGTACACCTCCGTCTGCGCGTTGAAGCCGAAGGCGCCCTTCCCTTCGCGGATCTTCTGGACGACGACCGCGCCGTCGAAGCCGGCGTTCTCGGCGATGCGGTGGGCGGGCCACTCGAGCGCCCGCCGGACGATCTCGATCCCGAAGCGCTGATCGCCGTCCGGCACCTGGAGCCTCTTCAGGCCGCCGAGCGCGCGCAGGTAGGCGACGCCGCCGCCCGGCACGATCCCCTCCTCGACCGCGGCGCGGGTCGCGTGCAGCGCGTCCTCCACGCGCGCCTTCTTCTCCTTCATCTCGGTCTCGGTCGCCGCGCCCACCTGGATGACCGCGACCCCGCCGGCGAGCTTCGCGAGCCGCTCCTGGAGCTTCTCGCGGTCGTAGTCGGAGGTGGTCTCCTCGATCTGCGCGCGGACCTGCTTGATGCGCGCCTCGATGTCCGGCTTCTTGCCGGCGCCCTTCACGATGGTCGTGTCGTCCTTGTCGATCGTGACCCGCTTCGCGCGGCCCAGGTGCGCGAGCGTCAGCTGCTCGAGCTTGATCCCGAGCTCCTCCGCGACGACCTCGGCCCCGGTGAGGACGGCGATGTCCTTCAGCATCTCCTTGCGGCGGTCGCCGAAGCCGGGCGCCTTCACGGCGCAGACGTTGAGCGTGCCGCGGAGCTTGTTCACGACCAGCGTCGCGAGCGCCTCGCCGTCGACGTCCTCGGCGAGGATGACGAGCGGCTTGCCCGCGCGCACGACCTGCTCGAGCACCGGGACGAGATCCGCCATGGCCGAGATCTTCCGCTCGGTGACGAGGAGGTACGCGTCCTCGAGCACCGCCTCCATCCGCTCCGCGTTCGTCACGAAGTACGGGGAGATGTAGCCGCGGTCGAACTGCATGCCCTCGACCACCTCGAGCGTCGTCTCGAGGCCCGACCCCTCCTCGACGCTGATGACGCCCTCCTTGCCGACCCGGTCCATCGCGTCCGCGATGATCTTGCCGATGGTGGCGTCCCCGTTCGCGGAGATGGTGCCGACCTGGGCGATGTCCTTCTTGCCCTCGGTCGGCTTCGAGAGCTTCACGAGCTCGGCGACGACGACCTCCACGGCCGCGTCGATGCCGCGCTTGAGGTCCATCGGGTTGTGGCCCGCGGCGACGAGGCGAAGCCCCTCCTCGTAGATGGAGCGGGCGAGGACGGTCGCGGTCGTGGTGCCGTCGCCCGCCTTGTCGGAGGTCTTCGACGCGACCTCCCGCACCATCTGCGCGCCCATGTTCTCGAACTTCGCCTCGATCTCGATCTCCTTCGCGACGGTGACGCCGTCCTTCGTGATGATCGGCGAGCCGTAGGACCGCTCGATGACGACGTTGCGCCCCTTCGGCCCGAGCGTCACCGCGACCGCCTCGGCGAGCAGCTGGACGCCGCGGAGGATGGCCTCGCGCGCGGGCTGGTGGAACCTGATCTCCTTCGTCGGCATTGCGGAGCTCCTTTGAGCAAACTCGAGTGGTTCCGGTGGTGTCGCCGCCCGCGAGGACCGCAGCGGGCCTGGGCGGCCGCTAACATAAGGATCCCGCCCTTCTCGTCAAGCGCGCGTTGACGCGGGGGCGTCGCGCGCGTTACCTCGCGGGGATGCGCCGCGACGACGGACCGGGGGTCGTTCAGCTCGTGGACGCCGCGGCGGACGCGCTCGAGGCGGGCCGGTTCGAGGACGCGCTCGCCCGCGCCGACGAGGCGCTCGCGCAGGCGCCCCGCTCCGTCGCCGCGCTTCACTACCGGGCGGAGGCGCTCGTCGAGCTGGGCCGGACGGAGGAGGCGCTCGCGGCGTACGACCGGGCGCTCGCGGAGGGAAAGGACGACGTCGAGGTGCTCCTCGGCGCGGCCGACCTCCTCGTGAACCGGCTCCCCGACGACGAGCTCGAGCGCGCCGACCTCGAGCGCGGGCTCGAGCTCGCGCGCCGTGCCGGCAAGCTCGCCCGCAGGTCCGGCGAGGGGGGGCTCGGAGCCGAGGCCGCCTGGCTCGAGGGCGCGGCGCTGAACCAGCTCGGCCGCCCCGACGAGGCGCTGCCGCGGCTCGCCGAGGCGGCGGAGGCGCTCCCCGACTCGGTCGACGTCCGGCTCGAGCAGGGGGTCGCGCTGTACGAGCTCTGCCGCTTCGACGAGGCGCGGCGCGTCCTCCTGCTCGCGGAGGAGGCGGACCCGGACGAGCCGTGGACGCAGCACCACCTCGGGCTCGTCGCCGAGCGGCGCGGAGACGGGGAGGAGGCGCGGCGGCGCTTCGCGCGTGCGCGGAAGCTCGATGCCCGATCGGTTCCCGCGGCCCATCGCGCTCTCGCAGGCGGCGTTCGACGGCGCGGTCGAGGACGCGCTCGCGAAGGTGCCCGAGCCGGTGCGCCGGTACCTCGCGAACGTCGCGATCACCGTCGAGGACCTGCCGTCATCGGACGACCTCCTCGCCTGCGATCCGCCGCTCTCGCCCTCGATCCTCGGGCTCTTCCGCGGCCCCCCGTACGGGCAGAGCGACGCGGTGGATCCGTGGACGCACCTGCCGTCGTCGATCGTGCTGTTCCAGCGGAACCTCGAGCGGTTCGCGAGGAGCCGGGCGGAGCTCATCGAGGAGATCGGGGTGACGCTCGTGCACGAGGTCGGGCACTTCCTCGGGCTCGACGAGGACGAGCTGTACGAACGCGGGCTGGACTAGCCCGAGACCGAGCTCGGGACTAGCTCCGCCCGGCCGCCTCCGCGGCCTTCCTGATCTTCCACGCGTCGATGGCGGCCCTGATCTTCGGCATCGCCGCCCGGGCCGCCCCGGCCCCCGCGTCCATGCACTGCTTCTTCTGGCCGAAGTCGAGCATCGCGACGCCGCCGACCTTCGGCGCGACGACCACGTCGGCGCCGACGAGCCGGTGCGCGACGTTCACCGCGAACATGATGTTCGTCGACTGGAGCATCACGTCGAGCATGTTCTTGATGTTCACGTTCCCGAGGTCCTCGCTGATGTCCACCGCGATGACGAGGTCGGCGCCCTTCTCCCGCGCGACGTCGATCGGGATGTTGTCCACGACGCCGCCGTCGACGAGCAGCTTCCCGTCGTGGCTCACCGGCTCGAACACGCCCGGGATGGCCGACGACGCGTGGACCGCCTTCGCGATCGAGCCCTTGTCGATCACGACCCGCGTGCCCCAGTTGAGGTCGGTCGCGACGGCGGCGAACGGGATCTTGAGGTCCTCGATCCGCTCCTGCTTCACCTTCGCCTTCACGAACGCCTCGAGCAGCTCGCCGCGGGCGAGCCCCATGCCGAGCACCACGTTCAGGACCTTGAAGTCGAACAGGTCCTCCTGCTTCAGCTGGAACGCGGCCCACTCGAGGTCGAAGCTGCTCGCCTCGCTCGCGTAGAGCGCGCCGATGAGGCTGCCGACGCTCGTCCCGACGACGAGCGCCAGCGGGATCCGCTCCTGCTCGAGCACGCGGATGACGCCGATGTGGGCGAACCCGCGGGCGGCCCCGCCGCCGAGGACGAGCGCGATCTTCGGCTCGGGCCCCTGCGGCACGGGGGCGGCCACCGGGGGAGGCGGGAGCGGTGAAGGCGTCGCGAGGTGCGGCGCCGCCGTGCGGCAGGCGGCGAGGGCGAGGACGGCGAGGGCGGCGGCGCGGCGCATCGAGGCTCCTTGCGAAGGTCGCCGAGTGTAACCGCGGGCCGGCCCTGGAGTCGCCGCCGCAGCGAGATCAGTCGAAAAATTGACCGGTTATCCCCGATATCGGATCGTCGCCAGAACATGCCCCACGTCATCGAGTCGATGGAGCTCGCGCAGGTCCTCGCCGAGGCGGCGGACATCGCGGCGAGCGTCAACCAGAAGCTCACGAGCGCCCATCAGCTCCTCGCCTTCTTCACCGTGCCGAACCGCGCCGAGATCCTCCTGAAGGAGCGCGGCGTGGACGAGGACCGGATCCTCGCGGCGATGACCCAGAAGCCGAGGGAGCCCGAGCCGGTCGAGCGCGACCTGCGCGAGCGCGCGCGCGAGATCGCCGAGTCGGTCGGCTCGGAGGAGGTGGACTGCCTCCACCTGCTCATCGCGATGAGCCGCGTCCGCGCGAGCCTCGCGCACCAGCTCCTCTCCGCCTGCGGGCTGCAGCTGCCGACCCTCCGGAACGTGGCGCTCTCGTACTTCACCGCGCGGATGCCGCGGCGCCTGAAGGAGCTGCAGCCGGTGCGGGTCGGCCCGGCCGCGCAGCAGCAGCAGCAGCAGCAGCCCGCGGCGCGCCGTGGCGCGAGCCCTCTCCCGGCGACGGTGGAGGACGCCTCCGCCGCGGCGGAGTCGCTGCGCGCGCTCGACGCGCAGCTCGAGCACGCGATGGAGGAGCTCGAGGCGGCGGCAGGCCTCGAGGGGGGCGCCCAGGAGCCGGCCCCCGGACGCGTCCCGCCGCCCGGCGCGACCGGGCCGGCCCGTCCCGGCGCTCCCGGCTCCCCTGCTCGCCGCGCAGGCGGCCGCCCGGAGCGCCGCGACTGCGAAGGCGCGCCGATCGGCGTACGCCCTCGATCCGAAGGAGTTCCCCTGGCTCTCGCAGCTCGGCCGCAACCTGACCGAGCTCGCCGCGGCGGGAAAGCTCGACCCGCTCGTCGGGCGCGAGCGCGAGGTCGAGGAGGCGATCGACGTCCTCGGCAAGCGGCGCACCAACAACCCGCTGCTCGTCGGCGAGCCGGGCGTCGGCAAGACCGCCATCGTCGAGGGCATCGCGCAGCGGCTCGTCGAGAGCGCCTCGCACGGCGCGCCCGGCACCCGCGGCGGAGCGGCGAGCGGTTCGGGGGGCCCCTCGCGGGCCGCGTCGTCGTCGAGCTCGACATGGCGAGCGTGGTCGCGGGCACGCAGCTCCGCGGCTCCTTCTCGGAGAAGCTCCTCGGGATCAAGGAGGAGGTCCGGCGGGCCGCGGGCCGCGTCGTCGTCTTCATCGACGAGATCCACACGATCATGGGCGCGGGCTCCACCGGCGACGGTCCGCAGGACGCCGCGAACGAGCTGAAGAGCGCGCTCGCGCGGGGCGAGTTCCCCTGCATCGGCGCGACCACCCACGACGAGTACCGCAAGCACATCGAGCGGGATCCGGCGCTCGAGCGGCGCTTCACCCCGGTCCTCGTGCGCGAGCCGTCGATCGCCGACACCGTCACGATCCTCGGCGGGCTCGCGCCGCGCTACGAGAAGCACCACCACGTGCGCTACGCGCCCGAGGCGCTCGAGGCGGCGGCGGCGCTCTCCGCCCGGCACGTCACCGATCGGTTCCTGCCCGACAAGGCGGTCGCCGTCCTCGACCTCGCCGGCTCGCGCGCGCACCGCGCCGGCGCCGCGGAGGTGCAGCCCGCCGACGTCGCGCGGGTCGTCGCGAAGATGGCGGGCATCCCCGAGTCGCGCCTCCTCGCCTCGGACCGCGAGCGGATCCTCGGCCTCGAGGCGGCGCTCGGCGCGCGCGTCGTCGGACACGCCGACGCCGTGGCGCGCGTCGCGCGCGTGCTGAAGCGGAACTACGCCGGCTTCTCCTCGCGGCGGCCGATGGGGTCGTTCCTGTTCCTCGGCCCGACCGGGGTCGGCAAGACGGAGCTCGCGCGGGCGCTCGCCGACGCGCTCTACGGGTCGCGGGACGCGCTCGTGCAGCTCGACATGAGCGAGTGCTCCGAGCAGACCGGGGTCGCGCGGCTCGTCGGCGCCGCCCCGGGGTACGTCGGCTACGGCGAGGGCGGGCAGCTCACCGACGTCGTCCGCCGCCGCCCCGCCTCGGTCGTCGTGCTCGACGAGATCGAGAAGGCGCACCGCGACGTGCAGATGCTCCTCCTGCAGGTCCTCGAGGAGGGGCGGCTCACCGACGGGCGCGGGCGCCAGGTGGACTTCTCGAACACGGTGGTGGTCCTCACCTCGAACCTCGGCGCCGCGGAGGCGACGCGGTCCTCGAGCGGCGCGATGGGCTTCGGCGCCCAGGCCCGCGCCGCCCCGCAGGGCGAGCGGGTCCTCGACGCCGCGCGCGCGTCCGTGCCGCCCGAGCTCTGGAACCGGATCGACGAGCGGATCGCGTTCGGGCCGCTCTCGCGCGAGGACGTCGGGCGCGTCGCGCGGCTGCTGCTCGCCGACTCCTCGCGCCGGCTCGAGGCCGAGCGGAAGATCCGCTTCGCCGCGTCGGACGACGCCGTCCTCCACCTGCTCGACCACGGCGGCTGGGATCCCGCCCTCGGGGCGCGTCCGATGCGCGCGCGCCGTGCAGCGGCTCGTCGAGGCGCCGCTCGCGGAGCGGATCCTCGCCGGCGAGTTCGGCCCGGGCGACGCGGTCGCGGTGGACGTCGAAGGGGACGCGCTCTCGTTCCGCCGCGCCGCGCGCGCCTGAACCGCGCGCGCCGCTCCGGCGCCGCCGCTCGAGCGCGAAGCGACCCGCCGCCCGGACCGCGCGCATCCGCCCGGACCGAGGGTCATCTCGCAACCGCGGTCCGTGGCCGCGCCGGACCGAGGGTCATCTCGCAAGCGCTGTGCCCGTGTCGCCGATCCAGCGCGCCGAACAGGACATTCGCCGCGCCGGACCGTCGTCCGCCCGGACCGAGGGTCATCTCGCAAGCGCTGTGTCCGTGTCACCGATCGTAGCGCGCCGAACAGGACATTCCCACCCGGCAGTCGAGACCGGTCGCGACCTGGAGACCGGATCCGCGCTGCAATCCGGCTCGAGCGCGGCAAGGCGCACGCCGTTGCGCACCGCGGTTCGGCGTCAGAACAGAGCTTCGCCCAGGTTCCTCGGCGAGCGAGGACCTGTTCGCGGCGCTGATCTCGGGCGCGCGATGGATCAGCCCGGCGCGGCGCAGCGGACCTGGTGCTGCACGCGCATCAGCCAGGTGCCCGCTGGGAACACCGCGTCGCGCACTCCGGCTCTCCAGGCGGCGAGCGCGTCCCGATAGCCGCGACGGAAGTCGGCGAGACGAAGGAGCGCCTCGATCCTCTTCCACTTGTTCCTGCACGCGACCCGCGGGCTGAGGGCACGCCGGGGTTCGCCGGGCGGCGGGCGGGCGTTCGGGTTCTGGGCGAGGATGCGCGCGACGCCGAGAAACGAGCGACCTCGTGCGCCGAGCTCGGCCGCAGCGCGGTCCTCGGCGTGCCGGAGCCGGTCGAGGAGAGTCTCGACGAACGACTCGTCGGTCTCGAAACCCGGCGGCGGGCCGAGCTCGAGCTTGGCCATGGCCGGGAGGGGTCCGTCCGTGCGGAAGAAACCCTTCGGTCGTTCGACAGAGACGGGCTCGCCGCGGAGGAGGCTTGCGTCGGACCAGAGACCGGGCCACTCGCTGCCGCGACGCACGAGTCCGGCGGCGACGGGGTTCGCGAGGACGTACACCATCTTCTCGAGGACGGCCTCCGCGTTCTCGAGCCGGACTGCGCTGTAGCTGTTGCGTTCCCAGAAGCCGTCCCACCGCCCGAGGGAGCAGTTCGCGGCTCGCGCGACGAGCCCGTCGAGGTCGCGGTGGAACTCGGGTAGCCGCGCGTGCGGGTCGGTCAGGACCAGGTGGAAGTGGTTCGACAGCACGCAGAAGGCGTGAATCCGGATGGCGTATCGTTCCGCGGCGACCGCGAGGACGTAGCGGAAGATCGCGTTCGTCGTCTTCGACGGCCGCAGGAAGAAGCGGCGCTCCCAGCATCGACGCGAGACGAGATAGGTCGTGCCGTGCAGAACCTGGCGGACAGCGGTCATGGGCCGCACACCGTGGCAACTGCCGTGCCTGGGCGTGGTGCCCGCGTTTCAATGGGTTCCGCCGCAGCGGTGGTCTGCGCGGCGGACTCAGCGGCCGCGCGAACTTCCTTCGGTCAGGTGCGGCAGCGTCAGGTTCCGCCGCAGCGGTGGTCTGCGCGGCGGACGCAGCGGCCGCGGGAACTTCCTTCGGTCAGGTGCGGCAGGATTCGTCGGTCAGGTCGGGGCGCCTTCGGTCAGGTCGGGGGGTCGGGGCGGCACGGGAGGCGGGCGGGGAACTTCCTTCGGTCAGGTCGGGGTCGGGCGGTCCGGGGTCGGGCGGAGAACTTCCTTCGGTCAGGTCGGGCGCGGCGGTCAGGTCGGGCAGGTCGGGCGGTCGGGCACGCACCGTGCGTGAACCACGCAGACAGCGCGAGTGCGCGCGCCGGTCGCACGCGAGCGGAGCAGGCGCGAGCCTGCGCGCGCGTGCTCCAGCCCCCTACCTCACGTCATTTTTCGACGGCTGAGGGGCACCGCCCGCTTGGAGGTCGCATGGGCGTGCGTGAGAATGGCGGAGTCATTCCACGCGCATGCACCCTGAGGAAAGTCACCGAATGTGCCCGAACACCCCCGGCTGTCCGCTGTTCCCGCTGTTCAAGCTCAAGTCCTCGCTCGGGGTCTGGCAAACGCACTACTGCGAGGACGCGTTCGAGAAGTGCGAGCGGTTCCGGCTCGCGCAGAGCGGCGTCCGCGTACCCCCGAACCTCCTCCCGAACGGCCGGTCGCTCGACCTCCCGACGCTGAAGGGGTGAGGTCCCGCATGACGAACACCTGGCCGTTCTGGGTCGTCGCCCCGGCCCTCGGCGCGCTGACGGTCGGCTACTGGATCGTCCTGCGACGCCCGCTCGGCGTCGCGGGCGTGCTCGCGCGCTTCTCGCGGCTCCGCGAGGAGGCCGAGTTCGACCGCGGCGCGGCGGTGCTCCAGGGCGAGCAGGCGGCGCTCGAGGCGGCGATGGCTGCCCTCACCGCGGAGGCGTTCGGTCCGCCCGCGATCGCCCCGACCTCCGCGCCGGCCGCCGAGCAGGCGCGGAGCACCACCGAGTGGCCCGCGCCCCAGCCCGCGCCGGCGAGCGCGCCGCAGGGGCGGGTCTGCGCGCCGACGCCGTCGCTCTCGGTCCACGCGACGTTCCTCGCCGCGCTCGTCGCGGGCGGGGCCCTCGCAGCGCTCGCCCGCGGCGGCTTCGCGGCCGGCCTCGGCGACCGCGTTCGCGGCGCACGTCTCGGCGGGCCCGGGCGGCCTGTTCGTCCTCCTCGCCGGCGGGGTCCTCGTCGGCTTCGGCACGTCGCTGTGCGGCGGCTGCTCGGCCGGCCACGGCCTCACGGGCTGCGGCCGGCTGATGCCGGGGAGCCTCCTCGCGACGGCAGCCTTCTTCGCCGCGGCGGTGGCCGCCTCGCTCCTCCTCGGGAGGCTCGCGTGAGGGCGCACCTCTCCATCGCCGGGTTCGGGCTCGCGCTCGGTGTGGTCATCTCCGCCGCGGGGCTCTCCGACTGGGGCGAGGTCCACCGCATGTTCTCGCTCGGGATCGGCCAGGGCGGCCCGACCCTCGCGAACCTCCGGCTCGTCCTCGCGTTCGGCGGCGCGGTTGCCCTGGCCGCGCTCGGGTTCCGGGCGTTCGCGCGGCACGACGAGCTGCCGGCGAAGCCGGTCCGCGCGGGAACCGTCCCGGGCGCCGTCCTCTTCGGCGTCGGCTGGGCGATCACCGGTGCCTGCCCCGCCGCCGCGCTCGTCCAGCTCGGCGAGGGCAAGGGCGCCGCGCTCGCCTCGATCGCCGGGATGCTGGCCGGCGCCTGGATCCACGACGCGCTCCGCAAGCGGCTCGGCTGGGCCCGGCACTCCTGCATCGACTGACCCGCCCGTCCGCTTGACCGCGCAGGTGCGGGACGACACGCTCCCCGCGTGCTCGTCCCGGAGCCGCCCGCGTCCCGGCGCCGCCGCCTCCTCGAGGTCGCGCTCGTGTTCGGCCGCCTCGGCGCGACCGCGTTCGGCGGCCCCGCCGCCCACATCGCGCTCATGGAGGACGAGCTCGTCCGCCGCCGCCGGTGGGTGACGCGCGAGCGGTTCCTCGACCTGCTCGGCGCGGCGAACCTCATCCCCGGCCCGAACTCGACCGAGCTCGCCATCCACCTCGGCTGGGTCCGCGCCGGCTTCCCCGGGCTCGTGGTCGCCGGGGTGGCCTTCATCGTGCCCGCCGCGCTCGCGGTCGTCGCGCTCGCCTGGGCCTACGTCCGCTTCGGCGCGCGGCCCGATGCGGCGGCGGTGCTCGCCGGGGTGAAGCCGGTCGTGCTCCTCGTCGTGCTCCAGGCGCTCTCGAAGTTCGCCCGGACGCTGCTGCGCACGCGCCGCCTCGCTGCGCTCGCGGCCGCGGCGACGGTCGCCACGGCGCTCGGGGCGAACGAGCTCGCCGTGCTCCTCGGGACCGGGCTCGCCTGCGCCGCGCTCGCCCCGCGTCCACCGCCCGTCCCGGGCCCCGGCCGCGCCGCTGCGACGGCGCTGCCGCTCCTCGCGCCCGCGCTCGCGCTCGCCCCCGCGTCCGCGCCCGCGACGGGCGCGGGCGCTGTTCTGGGTGTTCCTGAAGATCGGGTCGGTCCTCTACGGCAGCGGCTACGTGCTGCTCGCCTTCCTGCGCGCCGACCTCGTCGTGCGGCTCGGCTGGCTCACCGACGCGCAGCTCCTCGACGCGGTCGCGGTCGGACAGGTCACGCCCGGTCCGGTCTTCACCACCGCGACCTTCGTCGGATACCTCGTCGCGGGCGGGCCCGGCGCGGCGGCCGCGACGGTCGGGATCTTCCTGCCGGCCTTCGTGCTCGTCGCGCTCTCCGGGCCGCTCGTGCCACGCCTGCGGGCCTCCGCGACGGCGGGCGCGTTCCTCGACGGCGTGAACGCGGCGTCGCTCGCGCTGATGGCGGTCGTGACGGTGCAGCTCGGGCGAGACGCGCTCGCGCGCCCGACCTCGATCGCGATCGCCGTGGTGGCGGCGGTGCTGCTCCTGCGGTTCCGCGTGAACTCGGCCTGGCTCGTGCTCGGCGGGGCCGCGGCGGGGTGGGTCGCTCGCGGCGATCGGCTGAGTTGGTCTTGGTCTTGGTCTTGGTCTTGGTCTTGGTCTTGGTCTTGGTCTTGGTCAGACCAGGTCCAGGTCCAAGTCCAGGTCCAGGTCCAAGACCAAGTCCAAGTCGGAGGCGCTCCGGGCACTCCTCACCGGTAGAGCTTCTTCTGCTCCACGTACTCCCGCACCCTCCGCGGCACGAGGCCGGTCACGTCCTCCCCGCGCGCGATCCGGGCGCGGATCTCGGTCGACGAGACCGCCGGAAACGACGGCGACCCGGCGACCGGCGGGAACCCCTCGCGCCCGACGACGACCACGCGCGCGAGCGCCTGCACCCGGTCCCAGCGGTACCACTTCGGCGTGTCCGGAAGGATGTCCGCTCCCACCACGAGCACGAAGTCGTGGTCGGGGTGCTTCGCGACGAGGTGCTCGAGCGTCCGCGCGGTCTTCCCGACGAGCGGGTCCTGCGCGAGCTCGCGCTCCGCCGTGCAGACCGCGACCCCGCGGAGCGCGCGCGCGGCGAGCTCGCACATCCGCACCCGGTCCTCGAACGGCGCGAGGTCCTTCCCGAACGGGTGCCGGTAGGACGGCATCAGCCAGACCTCGCGGACGTCCTGCGTCGCGAGCGTCCAGTACGCCGCCATGAGGTGGGCGACGTGCGGCGGGTTGAACGAGCCGCCGAGGATCGCGACCGCCTTGCGGCGCGCTCCGGCGACCTCGGGGGAAGACCCGGCCATCAGCGGACCGTCACCTTCCCGGAGGAGCCGAGGCGAACCCGGTCCTGCCGCAGCTCGGCGCAGGTGTCGGAGAAGACGGTGAGCACGAGCTCGTGCGCGGTCACCTCGGCGATGGCGAAGGTCGGGGGACGACCGTCGGGCGCGGGCGAGCGGAGGTGGCCCGGCGTGACGAAGCAGCGCGGGCCGATCTGGACGATCCCGGCGCTCGCCGAGTTGCCGTGGAACAGGAGCACGGAGTTCTGGATGTCTTCCCGCGAGAGGTCCGCCCGGTCGTGCACGAGGCACCCGAGGAAGCCTTCGAGGAGGTCCACCTGCGTGGCGGGCACCTTCCCGCTCTCGTACTCGGGGCAGGCGCGGCTCGCCACCCGGACGACCCGCCCTTCGAGCGGATCCCGCGTCGCCGAGATCTGGCGCGCGAGCGCGCCGCGCACCGCGTCGAGGAACTCGCCGTCGCTCTGCGGGACCGGCGCGCGCCGCGATCCGCCCGCCCGGCGCGCGAGCACCGCGTCGACGTCCGCGACCCGCCCCCCGAGGAAGAAGACCCGGTCCACCTGCGTGCGCACGAACAGCTCGAACGCGCGCTCGAGCGAGTCGACGTTTCCGTAGCTGTCGCTCGCGAGTCCGATGCGCACGTTCTACCCGGCGTGACGAGCGTACCTCAGCCTTCGTAGCGGAGGTAGGGCTCGCGGCGGCGCGCGAACGCGCGCTCCTCGGGCTGGAGCGGGCGCGCGAGCTCGGAGAGGGTCGCCCCCGCCTCGATCGCCTCGCGCTCGCGCGCCGAGCCGCACAGGAGGTCGAAGGCGAGGATCCCCGACACGAACTCGTAGGTCTCGGTCCGCCACGCGAACCGCGCCGGAACCTGCCGCCGCGCGTGGAGCACCGCGGCGAGCCCGGTCCGGAACGCGAGGAAGCGGTCGGGGTCGGTGACGTGGAGCTCGACGCCGTGGCAGCGGACGCCGGCGTGCTTGTCCCAGGTCGGGACGAAGCTCGCGGGCCGGAAGAGGACGCCAGGCAGCCGCTCCCGCGCGAGGGCGTCGGCGAGCCGCGCCCCGTCGAGCCACGGCGCGCCGAACAGCTCGAACGGCCGCGTGGTGCCGCGCCCCTCCGAAAGGTTCGTCCCCTCGAGCAGGCACATCCCGGGGTACACGAGCGCCGTCTCCGGCGTCGGCATGTTGGGGGACGGGAAGACCCACGGCAGGCCGGTCTCGCGGAAGCGGGTGGCGCGCCGCCAGCCACGGCACGGCACCACCTCGAGGTCGAGCGCGAGGTTCCGCTCCGCGCGGAAGAGGAGCGCGAGCTCGCCGACCGTCATGCCGTGCCGCACCGCGAGGTCGTGCAGCCCGCAGAAGCTCTCGAAGCCCGGGCGCAGGCGCGGCCCCTCGACCCGGACCCCGCCGATCGGGTTCGGCCGGTCGAGGACCACGAAGCCGAGCCCGGCGGCGGCCGCCGCCTCCATGCAGAGCATCATCGTCGCCTGGTACGTGTAGTAGCGCGCGCCGACGTCCTGGACGTCGAACACGAGCAGGTCGAGCCCGCGGAGCTGGTCGGCGCTCGGCTTCAGCGACTCGGGGGTCTCCCCGTAGAGCGAGTGGGCCGGCACGCCCGTGCGCGCATCGGCCTCGCCGCCGACCGCCGCCATGTACTGCGCGTCGCCGCGGACGCCGTGCTCCGGGCCGAAGAGGGCCGCGAGCCGCACACCCGGCGCGGCGTGGAGGAGATCGGCGGCGTGGACGAGCCCCCGCGTGACCGCGGTGGGGTTGCAGACGAGGCCGACGCGCCGCCCGGCGAGCGGCCGGAAGCGGCGCGCGGCGAGGACCTCGAGGCCGGGGACGACCCGGCCCGCGGGACGGGCGCTAGCGCCGGAACGAGAAGCCGAACGTGAAGCGGCCCGGCTTGTCCTTCGGATAGGCGGCATCGCGCAGGTTCCAGTAGGCGCAGGCCCGGACGTCGGCGTCGTGGATCGTGTCCTCGAGCAGCTCCACGAGCGTCGCCTCGCCCGCGGGGTTCACCGTGACGCGCACCTTGAGGTCGCCGGCGAGGGACGGCACGCCGGCCGCGCGCGTCCGGTAGGTCCGGTCGACGAGCGTCTGCACCGCCTTCTGGAGCTGCCCGACGTCCGGGCGGGAGACGCGGTCGAGGTTCAGCCTTCGCTCGAGGGCGACGAGCTCGGTCTTCCCCGCCTCGCCCGCGATCCGGAGCGCCCCGATGGCCTCCTGCGACTCGCCACGGTGCAGGTGGATCTTCGCGAGCCCGGCGTTCGCGAGGGCGTCGCGCGCGTCGCGGGTGAGGGCCCGGCGGAGCGCCTTCTCCGCGCCGTCCCAGTCCTCGGTGGCGAGGCGCATCTCGCCGATGCGGCGCCACTCCGCGGCCGACGGGTCGAGGGCGGACAGCCGCTCCACCGCCTCGATCTCGGTCCGGAGGTCCCCCGCCGCCTTCGCGGAGTCGGCGAGCAGGCCGAGCACCTCGACGTCCTCCGCGAGGAGGAGCGCCGCCTTGAGCTGGTCGCGCGCCGGCGCGGGCTTGCCCGCCGTGCGGTAGAGCTTCGCGAGCGTGAGCCGCGCCTTGCGGTCGCGCGGGCTCGCCTCGACGACCTGCGCCCATCGCTCGGCCGCGGCGTCCGGGTTCCCCCGCCTCGAGGGCGAGGTCCGCGAGCAGCGAGAGCGCCCCGACGTGCCCGGGCGCGCCCGCGAGGGCGGCCTCCGCCTCCTGCTTCGCCCGGGCGGCCTCGCCCTGCCGGCGGGCGACGCGGGCGAGCCCGAGGTGCGCCTCCGGGTTCGACGGGTCGGCGGAGAGGACGGTGCGGTAGTCGACCGCGGCGAACTCGTCGCGCTCGCGCCGCTCGGCGGTCTGCGCGCGGTAGAGGACCGCCATCCAGTTGTCGGGCTCGACCTGGAGGGCGGCGGCGATCGCCTTGTCCGCCTGGTCGAGCGTGCGCCACTCCACGTACACGCTCGCCATCCCGAGCTGGCCGAGGGCGGAGTCGGGGAACTCGCCGGAGAGCTGCTTGAACCCGGCCCAGCGGTCCTCGCCGCGCGGCCGCGCGTACACCGCGAGGAACCGCACGACGGGGTCCTGGGGCTTCGCCTCGGCGGCCGCGGTGCGCTTCTGGCGCTCGAGCAGCATCTCCTCGCCCCGTCGCTCCACCGCGTCGATCGCGACGAGCGTGCGCGGACAGCGGCACGAGGTCGGGTCGCGGGCGCACCGCCTCGCGCGGCGCGCGCCCGGTCGTGGCGCACGCGGCGAGCAGCGCGAGAGCGAGCGTGGCGGCTTGCTTCATCGGACCCTCCCGGACGGTTGAGGCCCCGTTCTACCTCGCTTCGTCGCCCGCGCGAAGCGCGGGGAGCGGCCGGCGGAGGGCCGGCGCACGAACCGCGTCACGCCTTCGGCGCGGCGCCCGCCTCGCGCACGAGCACCCACGCGCCGAGCGCGGCGGCGGGCGCGAGGTGCACGACGTGCAGCAGCAGCGCGAAGGCGAGCGCCGGCTCGCGCGCGACGCCGAGGCCCGCGAGCGGGAGCATCGCGGCGAGCTCGAACGGCCCGGCGTTGCCGGGGGACACCGCGATGGCGTTCGCGGCCGCGGTCGCGACCACCACGAGCGCGGCGAGCGCCAGCGTCGGCTCGAGCCCGACCGCCGAGAGCGTGAACCACGCGACGACGAGCTCCGCGCCCCACCCCGCGAGACCCCAGCCGAGGCAGCGCGCGAGCGCGAGCGGCTCGTGCACTGCCCCCATGCCGCTCCGCAGCCGCGCGAGCAGCCCGGGCGGCGCCTCCTCCTCCGCGAGCTCCGGGGGCGGCGCACGGTCGGGGCGCAGCATGAACACGAGCGCGATGCCCGGCTGCCGACCCGATCGACGTGACGAGGAGCGCGTGGCGCGCCCAGTCCGGGAGGGGGGTCGCGACGCCGAGGAGGACGATGAGCGGGACGAGCGAGGCGGTCCCGATGACGTAGTCCACCGCCGCCGCGCCGACGACGGACGCGGTCGAGAGCCGCGCGCGCCGGGCGAGGAGGTGAGCGCGCACGAGGTCGCCGGCGCGGGCGGGAACCGCGATCCCCACCGCGAACCCGGCGACCATCGAGTCGAAGACGTCGCGCAGGCGGACGCGGATGCCGGGGTGGCGGACCACCGCGGCCCACCGCGCCGCGTGGAAGACGAGGTTCAGGACGTTCGCGGCCATCGCGAGGGCGAGGTCGCCGACGCGAGCTCCGGCGAGCGAGGCGCCCACGCGCCGCAGGTCCACCTGCAACGCCGCGAACGCCGCAAACGCAGCGACCACCGCCAGCCCGGCGAGCCGCAGGACGCGCCTGCGGCCCGGCCGTTCCTCGGGCGGCACGGCGAGCGCGCGGAGGCGATTCCAGAGGCCGGACATTCGGGGGTGCGGAGGATACCCGAGGACCGAGCGGGCGCGAAGGCCCGACGTGTCGAGGCAACTACGTGTCCGCGCAGCCCTCGCCGTGGACGTGGACTTGGACCTGGCCGTGGACGTGGACCTGAACTTCGACTTGCGTCGACTTCGACTTCGACTTCGACGGAGGGTCGACAGTCGATCAGGTCGAGGTCGAGGTCGAGGTCCAGGTCGAGTCCACGTCACGACCACGCCACGTCCGACAGCCGTTATCCGCGCACCCCGATCGACCGGTACAGCCCGAGCACCTCTCTCGCGACCGACGGCCAGGCGTGGCGCTGGGCGGCGAGGCGGCCGCGCTCGCCGTACGCGGCGGCGCGGACCGGCTCGCGCGCGAGCCGGACGAGGGCGCGCGCCCACGCGCCCGGATCGTCCGGGCTGAGCAGCTCCCCCTCGCGCCCGTGGGTCACGACGTCGCGGTAGCCCTCGACGTCGGAGGCGAGGATCGGCTTGCCCGCCGCCATCGCCTCGAGCAGCGTGACGCCGCCGCTCGGCGCCCTGCGCCGGCGCGCAGAACACGTCCGCGGCGGCGAACCAGTCCGGCCGGTCGTCGCCGGCGCGCCCCGCGAACACGACGTCCTCGGCGAGCTCGGTCGGGACCATCGCGCGGCAGCGCGCGAGCCGCGGCCCGTCACCGACGACGATGAGCCGCGCGTCGATCTGCTTCCACGCGCGGTGGAACGCCGCGATCAGGACGTCGAGCCCGTTTCGGCGCTCCACCCGCCCGGCGAAGAGCACGTTGAGCTTCCCGTCGTCGAGGCGGCGCAGCCTGCGCCCGCGCGCGAAGCGCTCGACGTCCACGCCGCCCGGGATGATCCGGAGGTCCGCGGGCTGGCGTGCGCCGAGCGGCGCGACGCAGGCCCGCGAGACCGCGACGGACGCGTCGAGCCGGTCGAGGTAGCGCTGCTGGGCCCCGGCTGCGAACCGGAACAGGAGCCCGGGACGGGCATGGGCGTGGAAGGATCCCGACCACCGGGACGGTCGCGTGGTGAACCGCGAGCAGCGGCAGGACCGGGGTGAGCGGCGCGTGCACGTGCAGGACGTCGAACCGCTCGCGGGCGAGGACCTCGCGCATCGCCGCGCCGGCCCCGGCGCCGCCGGTCATCCGGGCGACCGCCCCGCCGCGCAGGAGCGCGCGCGACGCGCCAATCCGGATCACGTCCTCGGCCCGGTCCTCGTCCGGCCGCGCCGCGCCCGGCACCCCCCCGGTGATGATCTTGACGACGTGCCCGAGCCGTCGCGCCTCGCGGGCGAAGCCGTTGACGTGCTCCGCCACGGCGCCGTAGCTCGGGTAGTAGTCCTCGGTGACGACGCCGATGCGCACGGGCCGCCCCCGTCAGCGCGGCAGCGCCTTCTGGCGCGCCCGCTGGAACGGGATGATGCGCGCCTCGCGCTGCCGGAGCGGCCGCAGCCGGACGCCCATGGGCGCGCGGCGCAGCAGAAGCGGCAGGAGCGCGAGCGCGGCGAGCGCCCACGCGAAGAGGGTCAGCAGGACGAGTGCCACCGCACCCGCCGCCCCACGGGCGAGGAGGACGGCGCGGCTCTCGGTGACGCGGCGCCGCTCGACGGCAGGGCCGGCGAGGCGCAGGTGGCAGCGGGTGGAAGGTGGTGAAGGGTGCGACACGGGTTCCGACCTCCGGGTCGGAATCTAGACACCGCCCCCGGCGACCGGCAGGCGCCGGCACGTGACCAAGACGTGTCGGAGGGCGGTGGCGGTGCTCCCCCGACACCTGCTACACGTCGGCGGTGGACGGCGAGACGACGCGGACGCGGGTCTTCCTCGCGACGGCCCTGGCGGGCGCAGCGCACCTCTTGCTCGACGGGGTTGCGACCCGCCTGGTCTGGACGACGCCCCCCTACCTGCTGCTCGACCACGCGAGCGAGACCTTCCGGGACCTGCTGAACCTCGACCGGACGACGATCCTCGTCGCGGTCTCGATCATCTCCGCCGGGGTGAACGGGGCGATCTCGGGCCTCTTCGCGGCCGCTTTCGACGGGGTCGAGCGCCGCGTCCTGAAGCTCGGGATCGCGCTCTCCGCTCTGTGGATCTTCTCCGGCGGGCTGATGACGCTCGTCTACCTGTCGCCCCCGGCGGGCGTCGTCGTCGGGAGCCTCCTCGCGGGAATCCCCCGCTCCTTCGCCGTGGCGTGGCTCCTCGATCGGACCGCCCCGCGCGAGGTCCCGGCGGCCTGAGAGCCCGGTCGCCGCGGTCACCTCTTCGAGGGGAGGAGCGGCCGGAGCGCCCGCTCGGGACGACCGCCCACGGCGCGGGCTCGCTCGCTCGCCGCGGCGGCCTCCTTCGGCCGCCCCATGCGCTCGTAGAATCGGGCGAGTCGATCCCAGACGGCGGGCCGATCCGGCGAGGCCTCGGCGAGGGAGCGCAGCTCGGCCTCGGCCTCGGCGCTGCCGCCCGTCGGCCTCGTAGCGCTCGGCGAGTCGCGCACGCACGACGCCGTCGTCCGGGCGGGCGGTCCGGACCCGCTCCAGCTCCGCGGTCGCCTCCTCGGAGCGGCCGAGCCGCTCGAGCGCGAGCGCGAGGCGCAGGCGCGCGTCCGGATCGTCGGCGGCCCCGAGCGCGAGCCCGTACTCGGTGGCGGCGCCCCCGTCGTCGCCGAGCGCCTCGGCGAGCCGCGCGCGGACGAGGTGGACCCTCGGGTCGAGCTCGCCCACGCCGGCGAGGAGCTCGGCGGCGCGCGCGAGGTCTCGGCCGTCGGCGACGAGGAGATCGGCGAGCTCGACCCGGGCGTCCTCCGCCCCGGGAGCGAGGACGAGCGCCGCCTCGAGCCGCGCCTGGGCTCCCGCCACGTCGCCGTCCGCGCGGAGCGCGCGGGCCCGGGCGACGAGCACGCCGGTCCGCGGCGCGGGCGCAGACAGCGGCGCCGCGGCGGCTGGGGCGGGGGCGGGCGGGGCGCGCTTCTCCTTCGACGCGGTGCCGCACGCCGCGAGCGCGACGACGGCGAGGAGCGGGACGATCCGGTTCACGCGCGGATATTACCCGGACATCCGCCGGCATCCATTCCCATGGATCACGTGCCGTACCCGTTCGCGTCGGGGCCGTGCCCTCGTGACCGGGCCCTCTCTTGTGAGGTAAACCCGCTCGGAAACGTCATGTCCAATCGAACCGAAACCGAGCTGGGCTGGCCGGAGATCCTCGTCGGCCCTGTCCGACCGCTGCCGGTCCCCCTTCGGCCGCCGCAGGGCGCTCTCCCTGCCCTTCCAGCCCACCCCGGCCGACGCGCGCGAGGCGCTCGCCCGCGTGCGGGAGGCCCGCGTCCTCTCCGAGGCCGCCCTCGCCCTTCCGCTCGGCGGGCTCGGCGAGGTGGAGCCGCTGCTCGACCGCGCGTCGCGCGGCGGCGTCCTCGAGCCGCTCGCGCTGCGCGAGTGCGCCGCGCTCGTCCGCGCCGCGGCCCGGACGCGCGAGGTGCTGCGGGCGCGCGCCGCCGACGTCCCCCGGCTGTGGGCGATCGCCGAGCCGGTCACGGAGCACCCCTCGCTGGCCGACCGGATCGAGCGCGCGATCGAGCCGTCCGGCGCCATCTCCGATCGGGCGAGCCCGGCGCTCGCGCAGGCCCGGGAGCGCTCCCGCGGGCTCCACCGTGCCCTGAAGGTGCAGGTGGAGGGGCTGCTCGGCGATCCGGAGATGGAGCGCCACCTGCGGGACAGCTACTTCACGATCCGGAACGAGCGCTACGTGCTCCCGGTGCTCGCGAGCGCCCGCTCCGCCGTCCCCGGCATCGTCCACAACGCGTCGCAGTCCGGTCAGACGCTCTTCGTCGAGCCGGACTCGATGGTCGAGCTCGGCAACGAGCTCTCGATCGCGAACGCCGTCGCGCAGGAGGAGGAGCAGCGGATCCTGCGCGAGCTCTCGCAGGCGCTCGGCGCGGCGGGGGCGGCGCTCGGCGCCGACGTCGCGGCGCTCGGTGCGCTCGACGTCATCGAGGCGTCCGCGCGGCTCGCCTCCGACCTCGACGCGCACGCGCCGGAGGTGACGCCCGTCGCGGAGGGGTTCGAGCTCCTCTCGCTGCGCCACCCCATCCTCGTCCTCCAGGGGAAGAAGGTCGTCGCGAGCCACGTGCGGCTCTCGCCCCCGGAGCGCGCCCTCATCGTCTCGGGACCGAACGGCGGCGGGAAGACCGTCGCCATCACCGCGGTCGGCCTCTCCGCGCTGATGCTCCGCGCCGGCCTGCCGGTGCCGGCGGCGGACGGGTCGCGCCTCCCGTTCTTCCTCGAGGTGGCGGCCGCGGTGGACGAGCGGGGCGACCTCGCGAAGGACCTCTCCACCTTCACCGCCCACCTCGCCGCCGTCCGCGAGATGCTCGCCGGCGCCATCCCGGGCTCGCTCGTCCTCGTGGACGAGATCGCGGCGGACACCGACCCGCGCGAGGGCGCGGCGCTCGCGGCGGCGATCCTCGAGGCGCTCGTCGAGCGCGGCGCCGCGGTGCTCGTCACGACCCACCTCGACGAGCTGAAGGCGCTCGCGCTCTCGATCCGCGCTACGCGAACGCCCGGGTCGGCTTCGACGCCGAGCGGCTCCAGCCGACCTACCAGCTCCACCTCGGGACTCCGGGCAGCTCGTCCGCCATCGAGGTCGCGGCGCGGGTCGGGTTGCCCCCGGCGGTGGTCGAGCGCGCCCGCGCCGCGCTCGGGGGACAGGGTGGCGCGCTCGGGCAGGCGCTCCACGCCCTCGACGAGGAGCGGGCGCGGCTCGCCGCCGAGCGCCGGCAGGCGGAGGCCGCGCACGAGCGGGCGCGGGCGGCGGAGGCGCGCGCGGCCGCGGCGGAGGAGGCCGCGGCCCGGGCCGAGCGGGAGGCGGCCGCGCGGATGGGCGCGTCGCTCGCGGAGGACCTCGAGGCGGCGCGCGCCGAGGTGGCGGAGCTGCTCGCCGGGCTGCAGGCGCAGCCTTCGGTGAAGAGCGCCACCGAGGCGCAGCGGCAGCTCGAGACCTGGCGCGCGACGGTGGCCGGCGCGGCCCGGACCGCGCAGGCGCACGCCGAGGCGGGTCCGGAGGCGGCGCCCGGCGCCGAGCTGAAGCCCGGCGTGCGCGTCCGCATCGTGTCGCTCGGCCAGGAGGGAGAGGTGGTGGAGGTGGAGGGCGCGAACGCGCTCGTGCGGGCGGGGTCGCTCAAGGTCCGGCGACCACTCGCGGATCTCCTGCCGCTGCGCGGGAAGGCGAAGGACGTCGCGCTCGCGAAGAGCCGGGCCGAGCGGCTGTCGGCCGCTGCGGACGCCCGCCCCGACGCGCCCCGGCTCTCCGAGACCCGGCTCGACGTGCGCGGCCTGCGGGTCGACGAGCTGCTCCGCGAGGTGGAGCGGTTCCTCGATGCCCGGTACGCGGACGGTGAGTCCGAGTGCCTCATCCTCCATGGTCACGGGACAGGTGCCCTGAAGCAGGCGTTACGAGACCACCTCTCGTCCTCTCCGTACGTCGGTTCCTTCCGGGCGGGCGACCGCCACGAGGGCGGAGACGCGGTCACGTTGGTCAGCTTCCGCCGGTAGCGGACCGGTCCGCTCCCGTTCGAGCCCCCGATCGGCAACCAGCCGGCTTTCCTGGCGTTAGCGCATCCGACCGCAGACCCGTAAGGGTGCAAAGTTTGCTCCGCAGCGGAAGAATTTTGCGCCTGCCGAGCGCTCGTGTGGTAGACAGGTGGCCTACCAAGTTCGGGCTTTACAGGACTTTTCCCGGACCTACCCCGCTCAAGCGACACCTCTCCGGAGGACCTGCATGACGTCTTTGAAGAAGCTCATCGCTGTCCTGGCAGTGTCTCTGCCGTTCCTCGCGAAGGCTCAGGCGCCCGCGCGGCGGCTGCGGCTCCGGCGCGGCTCCGCTGTTCCAGCTGGTACGGCACCCTGAACGTCAACGGCGCAGTGGACGGAGGCGTCCGACCCGACCGCCGTCGGCACGGCCGTCAACGTCTCGGGCCGCGTCGGCGTCTCGACCGACTCCACGAACATCGGTATCCGCGGCACGGCCGACCTCGGCAAGTTCGGCCTCGGCGCGATCTACCAGTGCGAGACCTCCGCGAACATCGACGGCGTCGGCGCGTCCGGCATCTGCAACCGGAACAGCCGCCTCGGCCTCACGAGCCCCGTCTACGGCACGCTCTTCTACGGAAACTGGGACTCGCCGTACAAGGCGGTCTGGTACGGCACGAAGGGTGACGACCCGTTCGGCAACACGGACGTGTACGACGCGGCCGGCATCATGGGCAGCCCGGGCTTCAAGACGCGCTCCACCGCCTCCGGTTCTGCGGCGGCGTTCACCGCCTCGCAGACGCCGACGACGTTCAACGTCCGCGCAGCGAACAGCATCGCCTACCACTCGCCGAAGATCTTCGGCCTCACGGTCAAGGCGCAGCACTCGACGAACGAGTTCGCCTCGAACAGCGGCGACATCTCTCCGATCCTCTGGTCGGTCTCCGGCAACTACGAGCGCGGGCCCCTCTCGGTCTTCGCCGCGTACGAGCGCCACGACGACTACTTCGGCCTCAACGTCATCGCTGGCAACGCGGCCGCCCGCGCTCGACCAAGACCAACGTCGACACGGGCGTCCGCGTCGGCGCGGGCTACGAGCTCGCGAGCCCGTTCGGTGCCACGACGATCGGCGCCACCTACGAGTGGCTGAACTCGACTCGCAGGAGCACACGGTGGCCGGGCAGCTCGAGAGCGTCTCGCGCAGCGCCGTCATGGTCGGCGCGAAGCACCGGATGGGGAACCACGAGTTCCGCGCTCCGCTACGCGTACGCGGACGGCCTCGACACCAACTTCAACGGGCAACGGCCCGCGGCGCGGTCGGCAGCGGCGCGCAGCAGTACGCGATCGGCTACGCGTACCACCTCACGAAGGCGGCCCAGGCGTACGCGTACTTCACCAAGATCGAGAACGAGCGGAACGCGACCTACACGTTCGCGACCGCTGGCGTCGCGGCCGTGACGGCGCAACTTTACGGCCGGCGCCGACCCGATGGCCCTCGGCCTCGGCATGCGCTACGCGTTCTAGTACCGTCGCAACCTAGTCCGAAGTGACGAGCGGGCGCCTTCGGGCGCCCGCTTTTCTTTTGGCCGCAGCTCGTCGGCATGCGCCCTTCGACAGGCTCAGGGCGAACGGTGCCGGTCCTGGACGTGAGGGCACTCGCCGCTCCCGCGAGCCATCGGCGCCCGACGCGCGCGAGTTCCGCCGGCGGGGCGGCGCTAGACACCGCAGCGGAGCCGGCCGGGGCGCTGCGGCGCCGCATCGCGGAGGCGCCCCGCCCCTCGACGCTCGTACGCGCGCGAGTTCCGCCGCGGGGCGGCTCTAGAAATCGCAGCGGAGCCGGCCGGGGCGCCGCGGCGCCGCATCGCGGAGGCGCCCCGCCCCTCGACGCTCGTACGCGCGCGGCTCATGGAGCCACGTTGCGCCGCGAGGACTGTCCGAAGCGCGCGCAGGCGCGCAGCGCTCTGCGCGCGCGAGTTCCGGAGCGGCGCCGTGCCCGGCTCTCGTCGTGCGCGACCTCAGCAGCACCTGCGCCGGAGCGTCTGCGGCGACGCGGCGTCCCGCGCCGGCGTGAGCGGCTCGTTCGAGCCGCCCGGCGTCAATGCTGTAGGATCTTCGACAGGAAGAGCTGCGCCCGCTCGGACCTGGGGCTGCCGAAGAACTCCTCCTTCTTCGCGTCCTCCACGATCTGCCCCTGGTCCATGAAGACCACGCGATGGGCGACCTTCCGCGCGAACCCCATCTCGTGGGTGACGACCATCATCGTCATCCCGTCCTTCGCGAGCTGCACCATGACGTCGAGCACCTCGTTGATCATCTCCGGGTCGAGCGCCGAGGTCGGCTCGTCGAACAGCATGCAGATCGGGTCCATCGCGAGCGCCCGGGCGATCGCGACGCGCTGCTGCTGGCCGCCGGAGAGCTGCCCCGGGCTCTTCGGCGCGTGCGCCCGCAGCCCGACGCGGTCGAGCAGCTTGTAGCCGCGCTCGATCGCCTCGTGCTTCCCGCGCCCGAGCACCTTCACCTGCGCGATGGTGAGGTTCTCGAGCACCGTCATGTGCGGGAAGAGCTCGAAGTGCTGGAACACCATCCCGACGTGGGCGCGGAGCTTCGGCAGGTCCGTCTTCGGGTCGCCGACCGAGATCCCGTTCACGACGATCTCGCCGGCCTGGAACGTCTCGAGGCCGTTCACGCACTTGATGAGCGTGGACTTGCCCGAGCCGGACGGCCCGCAGACGACGATCACCTCGCCCTTCTCGACGTTCGTCGAGCAGCCCTTCAGGGCCTGGAAGCCGTTCCCGTAGACCTTGTCGACGTTGCGGATCGAGATCATGTCGAGAGCCTGAGCCTGTTCTGGTAGCGCTTCACGAGAGACGACAGCGCGAAGCTGACGACGAAGTAGATCGCGCCCGCGAAGAGGAGCATCTCGACGAGCCGCCCGTCGCGATCCCCGACCTTCTGGGCGGCGCCGAAGAAGTCGGCGAGGGCGGACACGTACACGAGCGAGGTGTCCTGGAAGAGGATCACGCTCTGCGTGAGCAGGAGCGGCGTCATGTTCCGGAACGCCTGCGGCAGGATGACGAGCCGCATCGCCTGGCCGTAGCCCATCCCGAGCGCGAGCGACGCGCCGACCTGCCCGGCGGAGACGCTCTGGATGCCGGCGCGGATGATCTCGGCGTAGTAGGCGGCCTGGAACAGGGCGAACGCGACCATCGCCGAGGTGAGGCGGGTGTCGGCGTAGCGCGGGATCGTGAAGAGCCGCTCGAGCAGCGCCGGCACGAGGAGGAAGAACCAGAGCAGCACCATGATGAGCGGGATCGACCGGAACGTGTTCACGTAGCCGACCGAGATCCAGGAGAGGACGCGGCTCCTCGACATCCGCATCACCGCGAGCAGCGTGCCGAGGGCGATGCCCACCACGATGGCCGTGAAGGTGATGCGCAGCGTGACCTTCATCCCGGTCCAGAGGAACGGGAGGGCGCCGGGGATCGAGCTCCAGTCGAAGTCGTACACTAACGCCCCCCGCCGCCGATGAAGCCGGGCACGCGCGCCTTCTCCTCCACCCAGCGCATGAACCCGAGCACGATGAGGTTCAGCGCGACGTAGAGGAACGTCACCGCGATGAACGACTCGTAGGGCTGGGCGGTGTAGTCGACGAGCTGGCGCCCCATCGCCGCGAGCTCGAGGAGCCCGATCGTCGAGGCCACCGCCGAGTTCTTGATGAGGTTCACCATCTCCGAGGTGAGCGGCGGGACGATGATCCGGAACGCCATGGGGAGGAGCACGACGTTGTAGGTCTGGCGCAGGGTGAGCCCGAGCGCGAGGCCGGCCGCCTTCTGCCCCTTCGCGAGCGACTCGATCCCCGCCCGCACCTGCTCGCAGATGCGGGCCCCGGTGAAGAAGGCGAGGCAGAGCATCGCCGCGAGGAACTGCTGCAGGAAGGGGTTCAGCTCCTTGAACCAGGTTCCGAGCGACACCGGGACGATCTCGGGGATGACGAAGTACCAGATGAAGAGCTGCACGAGCAGCGGGACGTTCCGGAAGATCTCCACGTACGCGGTCGAGATCGCGTAGAGGAGCCGGTTCGGCACCGTCCGCAAGACGCCCATCACCGAGCCGACGCCGAGCGCGATGAACCACGACGAGAGCGAGACCGCCGCGGTCAGCTTCAGGCCCGACAAGATCCAGGCGAGGTAGGTGTCTCCGCCGCCCGACGGCGCGGGCTCGAAGAACACCTCCCAGTTCCAGTGGTACGCCATGCACGTCCCTTCGCGACGCCGAAACGCGGCGGGGCGGCTCGAGCCGCCCCGCCCCTTGGCTCCGCTCGCGAAGCTTACGCTACTGGAAGGCCTTGTCGTTCGGGTTCGCGAAGAGCTTCTTCATGTCGTCGCTGAGCGGGAGGTTCAGGTTCAGCCCCTTCGGCGGGATCGGCGACTGGAACCAGCGCTTGAAGAGCTTCTCCGCCTCGCCGGACTTCATCGCCTGGGCGATGGCGTCGTCGGCCACCTTCTTGAACTGCGCGTCGTCCTTGCGGAGCATGCAGCCGTAGGCCTCCTCCGACTGCGGCGTGCCGACGATGTGCCACTCGTTCGCGTTGCGGGCCTTCGCCATCTCGCCGGCGAGGAGCGCGTCGTCCATCATGAAGGCGACCGCGCGACCGCTCTCGAGCGTCAGGAACGACTCGCCGTGGTCCTTCGCGGAGATGATGTTCATCCCCATCTTCTTGTCCTCGTTGAGCGCGCGCAGGAGCCGCTCCGAGGTCGTGCCGGCCGTCGTCACGACGTTCTTCCCCTTGAGATCCGGGAAGTCCTTGATGCCGGAGGTCTTCTTGGTCAGGAGCCGCGTCCCGACGACGAAGATCGTGTTCGAGAACGAGACCTGCTTCTGGCGCTCGAGGTTGTTCGTGGTCGAGCCGCACTCGATGTCGATCGTGCCGTTCTGGACGAGGGGGATGCGGTTCTGCGAGGTCACCGGGGTGAGCTTCACCTGCAGGCTCGGCAGGTTGAGCTTCTTCTTCACCGCGTCGACCACCTTCATCTGCAGATCGTACGAGAAGCCGACGACCTGCTGCTTGTCGTCGTAGTACGAGAACGGGATCGAGGACTCGCGGTGGCCGAGCGAGATGGTGCCCGACTCCTTGATCTTCTGGAGCGTCGGCCCGAGATCCTGGGCGAGGGTGAGGGCCGGCAAGAGGGCGAGCGAGCAGGCGACGCTCGCGGCGAAGAGGCGGATGCGCATGGACGTTTCCTCCGGTGGCGCGGTGACGGCGGTGACGGACCGTGATGGCGCCGATGCGAAGACGCTGCCACGGCGTACCGCACCCTGCAAGGACTAGACGGGGCCGCCGCGCGGGCCATTCACGCCGCTGCGCCGCCAGACCCGGCAGGGGCGTCAGCGCTTCGCGAGGAGCTGCGCGAGCTCGACCGCCGAGCGCACGCCCATCTTCTCGAAGATGCGCGCGCGGTGGACCTCCACGGTCCGGACGGCGATCCCGAGCGCGTCGGCGATGGTCTTGTTGTAGTCGCCGGCGAGCACCCGCTCCATGACCTGCCGCTCGCGGGCGGTCAGCTCCGCGAGGCGCGCCGCGACGGTGGCGTCGGTCGCGAGCTGCCGCCGCCGCTCGTCGTCGTGCCGCACCGCGGCGACGACCCGGTCGACGAGGTCGTTGTCGTTGAACGGCTTCTCGACGAAGTCGAAGGCGCCCTTCTTGAGCGCCGCGACCGCGAGCGGCACGTCCCCGTGGCCGGTGAGGAAGATGACCGGCAGCCGGCAGCCGGTCTCGAGCAGCCGGTCGAACAGCTCCACCCCGCTCATCCCCTCCATGCGGACGTCGAGGACGAGGCACCCCTGCATGTCGCCCGTATGGTCGGCGAGGAACGCCTCCGCGGACGGCCAGGTCCGGGCCGGCACGCCCCGCGAGCGGAAGAGCCAGGCGAGGGCGTCGCGGATCGCGTCGTCGTCGTCCACCACGAGCACGGTCGCGTCGCTCACGCCGCGCTCCCCTCCCCGTCCGGCGCGAGGCGGGCCTCGGGCGCGGAGCCCGCGAGGCCGTCGAGCGGCAGCGAGAACGAGAAGACGGTGCCGCCCTCCGGGTTCTCCTCGGCCCACACCCGGCCGCGGTGGAGCTCCATGATCGACCGGCAGATGTTGAGCCCCATGCCCATCCCCTCCGTCTTGGTCGTGAAGAACGGCTCGAAGAGGTGGCCGCGGATCTCGGGGGAGAGGCCGCAGCCGCGGTCCGCGATCGAGACCGTCACCGACGACGGGCCGGCCTCGGTGACGACGCGGAGCTCGCGCTGCTCGGGCGGCGTGGCGGCCATCGCGTCCATCGCGTTCCGGAGCAGGTTCAGCACGACCTGCTGGAGGAGCACGGCGTCCGCCTGGACCTCGGGGTCCGCCTCGGCGAGGTGCGCTCGCACCCGGACCCGGCGCTTGCGCGCCTCGGCGTCGGCGAACCCCACCGCCTCCTCGACGACGGCGTTCACGCGCACGGGCGTGCGCGAGGGCTCGCTCTTGCGGACGAAGTCGTGGACGCGCCGGATGATCCGCCCGGCGCGCTGCGCCTGCTGGGCCGTCTTCTGGAGCGCGCCGCGGAGCTCCTCCCGCGGGACGATCCCGTCCTCCAGCAGGTTGAGGCACCCCGTCGTGTAGCTCGCGATGGCGGAGAGCGGCTGGTTGAGCTCGTGCGCGATGGTCGAGGCCATCTCGCCGACGGTGACGAGCCGCGCGGTCGCGGCGAGCTTCTCCTCCTGCTGCCGGGCGAGCTCGCGCGCGCGCTTGCGCTCGGTGATGTCGAGCACCGAGCCCATCCAGCCGGTCTGGCGTCCCTCCGCGTCGATGAGCGGCGCCTCGTACATGAGCGCGTCGAACCGCTCGCCGCTGCGCCGCATGAGCTTCATCTCGATGCCGGCGGGAGGCGCGCCGGGCTCGCGCGCCGCGCGCAGCGCGCCGAGGATCTGCGCCCGCTCCTCGGGCGGCCAGTACGGCTGGCCGGGGCGGCCGATGAGCTCCGCCGCGGTGTAGCCGACCATGTTGCAGAAGGCGGGGTTCACGTAGACCACCCGCCCCTCGAGATCGACCGCGCGCATGCCGGTGTGGAGCGAGTCCTCCATCGCCTTGCGGAAGGCGTGCTCGGCCCGCAGCGCCTCCTCGGTGGCGAGCCGCCGCCGGACGTGGCGGCGGAGCGCCCAGACGTTCCAGAGCACGGCCGCGGCGAGCGACACGAGCGCGGCGGCGAGCACGTTCCGGAGGAGCTGCGTCTCGCCGCCGTACGACTCGACGTGGAGCAGCAGCCCGTGGCCGGGCGGATCGAGCGGCACCTGGTGGCTGAGCTCGGGCTGCTGCGCCTCGACGTTCGACTTCGCGGCGAGCACGGCGCCGCCGGCGTCCCGGAGCGTGACGAGGTGCTTCTCCGCGAGCCACCACGGGACGACGGCGGTGAGCATCGACTGGAGGCCGTACACGCCGACCGCGGTCCCCACCCGCCGGCCGCCGCGGTAGCACGGGACGAACACCTCGAGCACGTGCCCCTGCGGCGACGGGTGCGGGACCCCGTAGGCCGCCGTCCCGGTCGCGACGGCGAGATCGTACGCCGGCGCGCTCGCCTCCGCGAACGGCCGCCCCGGCGCCGCGAGCGGCGGCGCGCCCATCCGGACCCCGCCCGCCTCGTCGAGCAGGACGACCCGGAGGAGGCCGGGGCTGTTCTGGAGCAGGTACCCGACCCGCAGCTCGAGCTGCTCGGTCCCGATCCCGTCCGCGTCCGCGCCGAGCTGCGCGAGCTCCTCGAGGTCGCGGGACAGGCTGAACCGGACGTTCTGCTCGAGCCAGAGGATGTCCCGGATGACGGCGCTGCGCTTCTCGTCGAGCTCCTGCCGGTGGAGCACCCACAGCAGGCCGAGCAGGGCGGCGACGAACAGCGCGATCGCCGCGCGCGGCGCGTACCACTGCCAGCCATGGGCGGCGGAGGCGGACGCCAGGCGCGCGCGGTCGTTCGGGGCGGGGATCACAGCTCGTCCGGCCTGAAGCGCGTCGCCCGGTAGATGGCCTCGATGAGCTCCCGGCCGATCCGCTCCTCCATCCGGGCGTGCACCGGGACGAGGGCGCGCTTGAGCGCGAGCCGCTCGGCCGGGGTCGCGACGTGGACCTCGGTCGTACCCGCCGCGCGCACCTTCGCGAGGTCCGAGTCGTTCTTCTCGCGCGCGATCCGGTTCGCGTACTCGGTCGCCTCCCCCATCGCGACCTCGAGCTGCGCACGCACGCCGTCGGGCAGTCCGTCCCAGAAGCGCTTGTTCACGATGGCGGCGTAGCCGAGGTAGCCGTGGTCCGTGACGGTGAGGTGCCGCTGCACCTCGTGCATGCGCTGCGTGTAGAGGTTCGAGATGGGGTTCTCCGCCCCCTCCACCACCCCGGCGCGGAGCGCCGGGTACACGTCCGAGAAGCCGAGGACCTGCGGCAGGGCCCCGAGGGCGCGCATCTGCGCGTCGAGCACGACGGAGGGCTGGATGCGCACGCGCAGGCCGCGGAAGTCCGCCGGGGCGCGCAGCGGCCTCCCCGCCGAGAAGGACTTGAACCCGTTGTCCCAGTACGCCAGGCCGACGATCCCCTTGGGCTCGAGCTTCGCGAGGAGCGCCTTGCCGACCGGCCCCTGGGTGACCTTCCGGAGGGCGTCGGCATCGGAGAAGAGAAACGGCAGATCGAACACCTCGAACTCGCGCACGCCGAGCGGCCCGAACTTCGACAGCGAGGGCGCGAGCATCTGCACCGCCCCGAGCTGCAGCGCCTCGATCTCCTCGCGGTCCTTGTAGAGCGAGCTGTTCGGGTACACCTCGACGCGGACGCGTCCCCCGGTGAGCTCCTCCGCGCGACGGCGGAAGTACTCGGCCGCCTGGCCCTTCGGCGTGTCCACCGCGACGACGTGGCTAAACTTGAGGACGATGGGCGCCTCGGCGCGCACCGCGCCGGGAACGCCGAGGAGGGCGACGAGCGCGAGCGGCGAGAGCGATCTCGCGAGGATGCAGGAAGGGGGCATCTGCGCGGGCAGATTGTCGCGCACCGGCGGGGTTGCCGCCAGGGGCCGTGGCCCGCCGCGTTGCGGTTCTCCACAATGGCGGGGGCGGAGCACCGTCCGTTAGGGTGCTCGGCGGGGGCAGACGAATCTCTCGTAACGGATCGGCAGCGGAACGAGGAGGCTCCAACATGACGACGAATCGGCTCACGACAGTCCTCGCAGCGGTGGCGCTCGCCCTCCCGGGCGTGGGCGGCGCGCAGGTGAAGATCGGGTTCATCAACACGATGACGGGCGCCGAGGCCCCCATCGGCGAGAACCTCACGAACGGCGTGGATCTCGCCCTGGAGGACCTCGCGAAGAAGGGCGTCAAGGTCTCGCTCGTGAAGCAGGACGACACGGGCAAGCCCGACAAGGCGATGGGCGCCATGGAGCAGCTCGCCTCCGGCGACGAGGTCGCCGCCATCGTCGGCCCCTACACCTCCGCCAACGCGAACGCGGTGGCCAAGCTCGCCGAGCAGTACAAGGTCCCGCAGGTCATCCCCGCCGCGGCGAAGGAAGAGATCACGAAGCAGGGGTACAAGTACGTCTTCCGGCTGAACGCTCCGGCCCACCAGTACGCACAGTCGCTGCTCGACGCGGCGCTCTCGCTCGGCAAGCCGAAGACCATCGCCTTCGTCTACGAGTCCACCGACTTCGGCAACTCCGTCTCCGCCGCCGGCAAGGACTACGCGAAGCAGAAGGGCCTGCAGATCGTCGGCGACGAGGCCTACCAGAAGGGCGCCGCCGACTACCGCTCCACCCTGACGAAGATGAAGGCGGCGAACCCGGACCTCGTCTTCATGGTCTCGTACGTCGCCGACGCCATCCTCCTCATGCGGCAGTCGCGCGAGGTGGGCCTCAAGCCCCAGGCGTTCCTCGGCGGCGGCGCCGGCTTCGACACCGCCCAGTTCGAGAGCGAGAAGGACATCTCGACGAACGTCTTCTCGGTCACGCAGTGGACGCCCGAGTCCTCTCCTGGCGCGACCGAGTTCGCGGACCGCTACCGCGCGAAGTTCGGCAAGAAGCCGACCTACCACGCGGCGTGCGCCTACGCGGCGATGATGGTCGTCGGCGAGGTGGCGGCGAAGACGGGCGGCGATCGCGAGAAGATCCGCCAGGCGCTCGACACGGGCAGCTGGACCGGGATCATGGGCGACGTGAAGTTCGTCGACGCCGACGGCTTCACCAACCAGAACCAGCTCGTCATGCCGGTCGTCCAGTACCAGGGCGGCGCGTCGGTCACGGTGTTCCCGCCCAAGGCCGCGAAGAAGAAGGCCGTCTACCCGTTCCCCGGCTGGAAGTAGCGGTCCGCCCCGGCTGCCGTCTTCGCTCGCGTGACCGTGACCGTGACCGGGTGAAACCCCGCCACGGCACGGTCACGGGCCAGGGCCCCGGTCCGGGCGCGGACACGGACACGACGGCAGACGGACCGGCGCCGGCATCGTCGGGGCGGCTGCGCCGACGGTGGAAGTGCGGCGACGCCGCGGAAGCGCTGAAACGTTGCCCCGCCTCACCCGGACTGGTTACGTAGCCCGCGCCGGGCCCGGACTCGCGGCACGCGCCGCGGGGCGCGCTCGAACGCCGAAGGAGCAAAGGGAATGACGGTCTTCCTGCAATCCGTGCTGAGCGGCCTCCTGGTGGGCGGCGTCTACGCGCTCATCGGGATCGGGCTCACGATCATCTTCGGGGTGATGCGGGTCATCAACTTCGCGCACGGCGAGCTGCTCATGCTCGGCATGTACGCGACCTGGTTCATCTTCACGAAGACCGGCCTCGACCCGTACGTCGCGCTGCTCGCCACCGCTCCCCTGCTCTTCCTGTGGGGCGCCTTCCTCCAGAAGGTGTTCATCAACCGCGTGCTGAACGCCCTGCCGCAGAACCAGATCCTCCTCACGATCGGGCTCGGGCTCATCATGTCGAACTCGATGATGCTGCTCTTCACGTCCGACTACCGGATCCTCACGACGAGCTACTCGTCCTCGAGCTTCGACGTCGGCGGGCTCTCGGTCTCGCAGCCGCTCCTCTACTCGTTCGCCATCACCGCCGCGATCACCGGGGCGCTGTTCTGGTTCCTGTCGAGGACCGACACGGGCCAGGCGATCCGCGCGACCGCGCAGGATCGCGACGCCGCGCAGCTCATGGGGATCAACGTCGAGTGGACGAGCATCCTCGCCTTCGGGATCGGCAGCGCCCTCTCGGGCGCGGCGGGCGCGCTCATCGCGCCGACCTACTACATCTACCCGCAGGTCGGCAGCGCCTTCACCCTCAAGGCCTTCGTCATCGTGGTGCTCGGCGGGATGGGCTCGATCGTCGGCGCGACGCTCGGCGGCCTCATCATCGGGCTGACCGAGTCGCTCGCGGCGATCTACGTCGCGGGCGGGCTGAAGGAGCTCGTCGTCTTCGTGCTCTTCCTCGCCCTCCTCCTCTTCAGGCCCTCCGGCCTCCTCGGCAAGTCTCGCGCGTAGCGCCCGGAGAGGAACCGATCATGACCCGCTCCCCCGCTCCCCCGCCCGCGGCGCCTCGCTCACCGGCCTGCTCGTCTTCGCCGCCGCGGTGATCGCGCTCGCGATCTTCCCCTCCTTCGTGAAGAAGCCCTACGTCCTGCACATGGGCGTGATGCTCTTCCTCGCCGTCATCCAGGGCCAGGCGTGGAACGTCATCGGCGGCTACGCCGGCCAGTACTCGGTCGGCCACGCCGCCTACTTCGGCGTCGGCGCCTACACGACGATGATGCTGCTCGAGCTGAACCACATCCCGCCGTGGTGGGGGATCTGGGCGGCGATGGCGCTCGCGGTCCTGCTCTCCGTCCTCATCGGGTCCATCACCTTCCGCCTGCGCGGTCCGTACTTCGTGCTCGCCTCGATCTCCGTCGCGGAGATCGTCCGGCTCGCCACCCTCCACTTCAAGGGGTTCACCCGCGGCGCCGAGGGGTTCCTGCTCTCCTCGATCCCGCCGCTCCACCTGTTCGGCGCGGAGATCGAGTTCTTCACCAAGCGGTCGTTCTACTACGCGGGGCTCCTGCTCGCGGTCGTGACGATCCTCGCGAACTACGCGGTCGAGCACTCGAAGCTCGGCTACTACTTCCAGGCGATCCGCGAGGACCAGGACGCGGCCCACTCGCTCGGGATCAACCTCACCTTCTACAAGAGCGTGGCGCTCGCGATCTCCGCGGCGTTCACCGCCGCGGCGGGCGGGTTCTTCGCGATGTTCGTGAAGTTCATCGACCCGAACATCGCGTTCGGCCTCGACGTGTCGGTGCAGATCGTCCTCATCTGCATCGTCGGCGGCATCGGGACGATCCTCGGCCCGGTCCTCGGCGCGATGGTGCTCGTCCCGCTCTCCGAGATCCTGCGGAACCCGCGCGGCCTCGTGCAGATCGGGGTCCTCTCCGCCGACTCCGGGGTCGTCCGCTTCATCGAGACCTACCTGTCGAACGCGCACCTGCTCGTGTACGGCATCCTCGTCGTCGTCGTGATCCTGTTCGCGCCCGAGGGCGTGCTCGGGGTCATCCGCCGGGTCATCGCGCGCACCCGCCGCCGCGGCGCGCCGGGCACCACCGCCGCGAGCCCGGCCTAGGAGCGAACCATGGCGATGCTCGAGATCAAGAACGTCTCCAAGTTCTTCGGGGGCCTGGCCGCCAACTCCGACGTGTCCTTCTCCATGGACGCGGGGATGATCATGGGGCTCATCGGCCCGAACGGCGCCGGGAAGACGACGCTGTTCAACTGCATCACCGGGTACTACCCGCCGTCCGCCGGCGAGGTGGTGTTCAAGGGCGCGCGCCTGAACGGCCTGCAGCCCGACCAGGTCTGCCGCCTCGGGATGGTCCGCACCTGGCAGAAGGTGCGGCCGCTCGCGAAGATGACCGTGCTCGACAACGTGATGGTGGGCGCCCTCGCGCGGACGTCCTCGCTCGCGGTCGCGCGCGAGGTCGCGCACGAGCAGCTGAAGGTGGTGCGCCTCGACCACAAGGACGCTCACCTCGCCGGCGGCCTCCCCATCGGCGAGCGGAAGAAGCTCGAGGTGGCCCGCGTCCTCGCGACGAAGCCCGAGCTGCTCCTCCTCGACGAGGTGATGGGCGGCCTCAACCCCGCCGAGTCGGAGGAGATCATCCAGCTCATCCTCGAGCTGAAGAAGCGCGGGCTCACCCAGATGGTGATCGAGCACGACATGAAGGCCATCATGCGGATCTCCGACCGGATCGTCGTCCTGAACTCCGGGGAGAAGCTGACCGAGGGCGGCCCGCACGAGGTCGCCAACCACCCCGACGTCATCGCCGCCTACCTGGGCGAGCGGGTCGAGTAGGGAGCGCCGCGCCATGCTGCAGATCCGCAAGCTCGAGTTCTCCTACGGCGACCTGCAGGTCCTCTGGAACGTGGACCTCGAGGTGAAGCAGGGCGAGATCGTCACGGTGGTCGGCGCGAACGGCGCCGGGAAGTCCACCATCCTCAAGAACGTGTCGCGCCTGGTCCGCCCGACGCGCGGGAGCATCACCCTCGACGGCGTCGACCTCGGGCGGCTGCAGTCGCACGAGGTCGTCGAGCACGGCGTCATCCAGGTGCCGGAGGGGCGCCGCATCTTCGCGGAGATGACGGTCGTCGAGAACCTGCGCATGGGCTCGTTCGTGAAGGCCACCCGCAAGGACCGCGACCGGAACATGGAGCGCGTCTTCTCGCTCTTCCCTCGGCTCGCCGAGCGCAAGGGCCAGCTCGGCGGCACGATGTCCGGAGGCGAGCAGCAGATGCTCGCCATCGCGCGCGGCCTCATGGGGAACCCGAAGCTCCTGCTCCTCGACGAGCCGTCGCTCGGGCTCTCGCCGCTGCTCGTCAAGAGCATCTTCGAGATCATCCGGACGATCAACGCCCAGGGCACGACCATCCTGCTCGTCGAGCAGAACGTCTATCAGTCCCTGCGCATCGCGCATCGAGCGTACGTGCTCGAGACCGGGCGAGTGGTACTCTCCGGGACGGGCGAAGAGCTCCTCGGCAACGACCACGTGAGGAAGGCCTTCCTGGGGATCTGACCATGGCGAACCGTCTCACCGTCGCGGACTGGATGACGAAGAACCCGATCACGATCGAGGCGGACGCCTCGGTGATCGAGGCGATCCACCTGCTCAAGGAAAAGAACATCCGGCGCCTCCCGGTGATGAAGAAGGGGAAGCTCGCCGGCCTCGTCACCGAGAAGATGCTGTACGGGTACATGCCGGCGAAGGCGTCGAGCCTCGACCAGTGGGAGCTGCACTACCTCCTGTCGAAGACCCCGGTGCGCTCCGCGATGAACCCGAAGCCGCACACGGTGACGCCCGAGACGCCCATCGCCGAGGCGGCGAAGCTCATCCACGACCGGAAGCTGAACGGCATCATCGTCGTGAACGCCAAGGGCGACCTCGTCGGGCTGCTGACCACGACGAACGCGCTCGAAGCGCTCATCTGGTTCACGCAGCTCGCCGCCAAGCTCGAGTAGGAAATTCGGTAGGGGACCCTCGGGCGGCGCGCTCGCGCCCGCCCGACCGCCAGCTCAACGCAGGAACATCTTCACCGCGGCGAACAGGCCGACCGCGATGGCGAAGCCGCGCATCCCCGCCGGCGGGAGCCGCTGCGCGAGGCGGGCGCCGGCGAAGCCGCCCAGGATGGAGGCGGCCGCCATGAGCAGGGCCTCGGGCGCGTGGACCGCCCCCTTCGCCACGAAGATCACCGCCGCGACCGCGTTGATGAGCAGCGAGAAGAGCACCTTGAGCGCGTTCGCGTGCTGCAGCGACGAGGGCAGCAGGATCCCCATCGCGGCGAGCATCAGGATCCCGATGCCCGCGCCGAAGTACCCGCCGTACACCGAGATGAGCAGCTGCGCGATCCAGAGCGCGGCCGGGTGGTTCGCGTGGCGCGCGGACGCCACGAGCCGCTTCAGCTGCCCCTGGAACGCGAGCACCACGCAGGCGAAGACGATGAGCCAGGGGACGGCCGTCTCGAACGATCGCTCCGGCAGCTCGAGCAGGAGCCACGCGCCGAGGACGCCGCCGATGAGCGACGGGACGGAGAGCGCGAGCGCGCGCTTCCGCTCGTCCGCGATGTGGCTCCGGTATGCGAGCGAGGAGGCGAGCTGCCCGGGGAAGAGCGCGACGGTGTTCGTCGCGTTCGCGGCGACCGGCGGGACGCCGGTCGCGAGGAGGGCCGGGAACGTGAGGAGGGTGCCGCCGCCCGCGACCGCGTTCACGATCCCCGCCGCGAAGGCGAACGCGGCGAGGATGGCCCCATCGGCGATGGTCACGTCCGGTGATTACCGCACTAGACTCGGGAGCGCCATGCCCGCCACCACCGATCGCGAAGCGATCATGCACCTCGCGGGGCGCGCCCGGCTCTCGCCGGCGCTCCGCGCCGGCGCCCCGGCGCTCGTCCCATCCGGAGACGTCGCGGGTCGCTGCGGCTGGGCGGCCTTCTTCGCCGCGCTCGAGGCGCGCCGGCTCGCGGTCTCGTTCGACCCGGCCGACCCCTCCGCGGCGCAGGTCGTGCCGGCCCCGGTTGCGCCGCCCGGGCGCGGTGCGGGGCTGTCGGCCGCGCTCGCCTCGGCGCGCCGGTTCCTCGCCGCGCTCCGCGGCCGTCCGCAAGGGTGAGTGGCGCCGCCCCTGGCCTAGCGGCCGCCCCGCCGTCCCCCGCCGCCGCCCCGGCGCCCTCCGCTCCCGCCCCGCCCGCCGCGGCCACCGCCCTTCGCGCCGCCTTGCCGCGCGCCGCCGGCCTTGCCACCTCCGCCGTGCTTCGCGCCCGGGCGGCCGCTCTTCGCCGCGCCACCGCGCGAGCCGGCGCGCGCTCCGGCCGTCTCCCGGTGGCCGTGACCGCTCCGCTCCGAGCGCGACTCGGTCCGCGCCCCGCCGCGGGCGCGGTCGGCCAGCCGG
Source organism: uncultured delta proteobacterium (assembly GCA_963736795.1). Lineage (GTDB taxonomy): Bacteria > Myxococcota > Myxococcia > Myxococcales > Anaeromyxobacteraceae > Anaeromyxobacter. Next base: position 74,076 of record CAVTRF010000021.1, read on the forward strand.
TCCGCCAGCCGGGGGGCGTGCGCGGGTCGCGCGCGGTCCGCGGCCGATACCGCCGGCGCGGCGGCCCGCGCGCGCGCCCCGCCCTGCCGGCCCGCCCGCGCGATGCCGGGCTCCGGCCGGTGCGTCCGCCCCTCCTCGACGAGGGCGAGCTCGATGCGCCGGCGCTCGGGGCTCGCCGAGACGAGCTCGACCCGCACCTTGTCGCCGACGCGGAAGGCTCGGCCGGTGCCGGGGTCGACGAGCGCGTGCAGGGCCGGGTCGAAGTCGAACCGGCCGCCGAGGTCCTCGGCCCGCACGAGCCCCTCGACGAACCACTGCTCGAGCTCGATGAACAGCCCGAAGTCCACGACCGACGAGACGACCCCGTCGAAGCGCTCGCCCACCTTGTCCTTCATGAACAGCGCCGCGTAGAAGGACGCGATCTCGCGCTCCGCCTCCATCGACGCCCGCTCCCGCTCCGACGAGCGGACCGCGAGCTCGCCGAGCCGCGGGAGCGCGGTCCGCCGGACCTCGATGCCCTGCCGGTGCTGCCACTCCTCCTTGAGGAGGCGGTGGACGAGCAGGTCCGGGTAGCGCCGGATCGGCGAGGTGAAGTGGAGGTAGTGCTCTGCCGCGAGCCCGTAGTGGCCGATGTTCTCGGTCGAGTAGATGGCCTGCATCATCGCGCGGAGCAGGAGCTGGTTCAGCGCGCGCTGCTGCGCGTGGCCCTTGAAGCGCTCCAGCAGGGCGTTGAGCGCGCGCGGATCGGCCGGGAGCTCGGGCACCTCGAAGCCGTGGGTCGCCGCGAGCTCGAGGAACCCCGCGAGCTTCTCGTCGTCCGGGACCCCGTGCACGCGGTAGACGGTCGGGAGCTCGCGCGCGCCGAACCAGCGCGCCACCGCCTCGTTCGCGGCGAGCATGAACTCCTCGACGATCCGGTGCGCGCGGTTGCGCGGGCGCTTCTCGATCGCCACGACCTCGCCGTCCGCCCCGGGCCCGAGGACGATCTTCGCCTCCGGCAGGTCGAAGTCGATCGCGCCGCGGCTGCGGCGCATCGCGGTGAGCTTCGTCTGCAGCTCCGCCATGAGCTCGAACGCGGGGCGGAACCGCTCGCGGTCCGGCACCTTCTCGCCGTCGAGGACGCGCGCCACCTCGGTGTAGGTGCAGCGCGCGGCGCTCCGCATCACGCCCTCGTACACCTCGGCGGACTTCGTCTCCCCGTTCGCGTCCACCACGAGGTCCGCGACCATGCAGAGCCGGTCGACCGCGGGGTTGAGCGAGCAGATCCCGTTCGACAGCCGCTCCGGGAGCATCGGGAGCACCTGCATCGGGAAGTAGACGCTCGTCGCGCGCTTCCCCGCCTCGTCGTCGAGGGCGGTCCCCGGGCGCACGTAGTGGGCGACGTCGGCGATCGCGACGACCAGGCGGTAGAGCCCCTTGCCCTTCCCGCGTCCCTCCAGCCGCTCGACGTGGACCGCGTCGTCGAAGTCGCGCGCGTCCTCGCCGTCGATGGTGACGAGCGGGAGCCGCGTGAGGTCGCGGCGGCCGACCCGGTCGTCGGCGCGGACGTGGTCCGGGACCGCGAGGGCCTCCTGCTTCACCGCCTCGGGGAACACGTCCGCGAACCCCTTCGCGTACGCGACCTTGAGCACCTCGACCCGGGGCTCGCCGGGACGGCCGATCTTCTCGACGACCGCTCCGGAGAGGCGCCCCGCGCCCGGAGCGAGCGCGACCTTCACGACGTCGCCGTCGTCGGCGACCGACGTCTCCGGCACCGGGACCTGCCCCTCGAGCTCGGGGTCGGCCGGGATGACGAAGCTCTGCCGGCCGCGAGCGTGGTAGGTGCCGACGAGGAGCCGCCTGCGCCGCTCCACCACCTCGAGGATCCGCCCCGCGGTCCGGCCCCCGCGCGCGGGCACCACCTCGACCCGCACGAGGTCTCCGTCGATCGCCTTCGACGCCTCGTCGGGAGGCACGAAGATGTCGTCCCCCTTGCGGTCCACCCGCGCGACGAAGCCGAAGCCGTCGCGGTGCTTCTTCAGCGTGCCGAGCAGGCCCGGCTTCGCCGCGCGGCCGCCTCGAGGCGCCGGCGCGACCGTCGCGGCCGCGGCACCGGGCTCCTTCTCGCCGCGGCATCGAGAAGCGCTTGCCGTCGCGGGCGAGCCGCCCCTCGTGCGCGAGATCGCGGAGCACCCGCTTCACCTCGGTCCGCTCGCCCGGGTGAAGCCGCGCCCGCTGCATGAGGTCGCCCACCGACAGCGGCCGTCCCGCGGCGCGCTTCAGCTCCTCGAGGAGCGCCTCGCGGCGCCGGTCCTGCTTGCCCTCTGCCACATCTACCCCCTGGTCGAACCATCTCGCCGAGCCCGTCGCTGCCGCTCCCCTGCTCGCTCGGAAGCAGCGGAAGCGCGCCCCCGCGAGGGACGCGGCGTCGCGCGCCAGCAGGAGATCTCGCCGAGACCGCCGGGCTCCGCAACGCGACGACGCTCCGGACGGGATGCCGCGGCTGAACGCGCCGGCTCGGCGTGCGCCTCTGGTACGGCATCCGCGCGCGCGAGTCTACCCGGATTCGGGCGCCAGCCGGCGAACGCAGTCCGCGTGAGGGCGCGGGAACCCCCGCGTTCTGGGCTATAAACGGTCCGTGCTCACGCCGGCGGCGGCTCTCACCCGGATCCTCGCGGCGCTCTCCGACGTCGCGCCACTCCCCGCCGAGCGCGTACCGCTCGAGGCCGCGCTCGGCCGGGCCCTCGCCGAGGACCTCGTCGCCGGGGGAGACCTCCCCGCGTTCCACGCCTCCACGATGGACGGGTACGCGCTCCGGGCGCGCGACGTGCGGCGGGCCGGGGCGCGGCTCCCGGTCGCCTTCGAGGTCTTCGCCGGCCGCCCCGCACCGGGCCCGCTCCCCGCGGGCGCCTGCTGCCGGATCTTCACCGGCGCGCCCGTCCCCGACGGCGCCGACGCGGTCGAGCAGCAGGAGCAGGTCCGCCGCGCGGGGCGGAGCGCCACGTTCCTGCGCGAGGCGGTGCGGGGCCGGTTCGTGCGGCCGCGGGGCTCGGACGTGGCGGCCGGGCGGGTCGCGGTCCCTGCGGGCGCGCCGCTCGATCCGGGCACCATCGCGCTCGCCGCGGGCCTCGGCCGGTCCGAGCTCGTCGTCCACCGGCGCCCGCGGGTGGCGATCCTGCCGACCGGGGACGAGCTGGTGCCGGTCGGCCGGACCCCGGCGCCCGGGCAGATCGTCGAGACGAACGGCCACGCGCTCGCCGCCGCGGCCCGGGAGGCGGGCGCCGAGCCGGTGCTGCTGCCCGCGGCCGCGGACGACGCGGCCTCGCTGCGGCGGGCGCTCGCTGCCGCCCGCGGGGCGGACGCGCTCGTCACGTCGGGCGGCGTGTCGGTCGGGGCGCGGGACCTCGTCCGCGCCGCCCTCGCGGCCGCCGGCGCCCGGCTCGAGTTCTGGCGCGTCGCGATGCGGCCGGGCAAGCCGTTCACGTTCGGCCGATGGGGGCCATACGGCGGTCTTCGGGCTGCCCGGGAACCCGGTGAGCGCCCTCGTCACCTTCGAGCTCTTCGCCCGGCCCGCGCTCCGGACGCTCGCCGGGCTGTCCGGATCGGGCCGGCTACGCGTCCGGGCACGCCTCGGCGCCGCGCAGGAGAAGCCGCCCGAGCTCGAGGTGTACGTGCGGTGCAGGCTCCGCGTGGTCCGGGGCGAGCTCTTCGCCGTGCCGCTCCGGTCTCAGAGCTCCGGCGACCTCTCGTCCGCGGCCGGAGTGGACGCCCTCGCGGTGCTGCCCGCCGGCCGCGGGCGGCTCGGGCGCGGCGCGCGCGTCGAGGTCGTGGTCCTGCGTCCTCCGACCGGGTCGTGACCCGCGTCACGTGAGGAGTGTGGGCCTTCGTGGTAGGAAGTCGGACCCATGGCCCGGATCCGCTGGGATCACCCCGACGAGTTCGACCAGGTCGTCCTGCTCGCGACCGCGGACGGACCGCACCGCCGCGCGTTGAACGACCGGATCGCGCGCGTGGCGGGGAAGGACCGCGCCAAGACGCTCGGGCGGTACCCGCGGTACCGGATCGTGCTCGCGGGCACGAGCGGGGAGGCGTGCCGGCGCGCCGGGGCGTCGGCGATCGCGGCGATCGACCTCTCGCTCCCGGGGGGTCCCGGCCTGGAGACGATTCGCGAGCTCCGCGACGCCCGGCCGGCGCTCGCGATCCTCGCCTTCGGCGCCTCGACCGATGCCTCCGACGCGATCGCGTCGGTGATGTCGGGGGCGGACTTCTTCCACCAGCTCGCTGGCGCGTCCGCGACCGGGATCGACCGCGCCGTCGAGCTCGCGCTCGACCGGCGGCGCCTCACCTACGACCTCGAGCGGAACGAGGCGCTGATGGAGGAGGCGCGCGGAAAGCTGGCGCAGCTTTCGGGCGAGCTCGTCCGCGCGGTCCCCGGGTTCCGCCCGCTGCACGCCCGCGAGGACGTGCTGCCGTTCCGGGAGGCGGCGCGCCGCTACCTCCTCGCCGCGACGCAGCTCTTCACCGGCGATCCGCGCGGCCTCGCCCGCGCCCTCGGAGTGTCGTACTTCGCGCTGCGCCGCCTGCTCGCGCGGTATGACGTGCCGTTCCCGGCCGTCCGCCCGCGGCGCTGAGCGGAGCGCTCCCGCCGGCAGCACGGAGCCGTACGTCCTCCTGCGAGACGAGCGCCGGACACCGACCAGGTCCAGGTCCCCAGGTCCAGGCCCAAGTAGGTCCAGTCCAGCTCCAGGTCGCCGGAGCCGTCCACGACCCCAGGTACCGCGCGGGACGCGACCAGGCGGCAGGGGTCGGCCTGACCCGGTTCTCACTCGCGGTTCCTGACCGGCCGGGCGCACCCGCGGTGCGACGACACCTCGCACGCTCACGGGACACGCACGGGACACGCACGGGCTGGCCGACCAGCACGAGAAGTGCTATTCCTCCTGACTGCGGATACCGCTAAACGCTTTTGCGGAATCCGCAATTACACCACCGGTCCACCAGGAGTCGTCCGCCATGGCCCTCGCCGACAAGTTCGCCGTGAACCTCAAGAGCGAGCGTCTCCGTCGCAAGCTCTCCCAGGAAGCCCTCGCCGCCAAGGCAGGCCTCTCGGTGTCGTACATCTCCATGCTGGAGCGCGGGCAGCGCACGCCGCCCCTCGACACCCTCGAGTCGCTCGCGAAGGCGCTCGCCGTCGCGCCGACCTCGCTCCTGTCCTGACGGCGCGCGCGGCGGCTTCACCGCCCCGTGCATCCGGGGTCGAGATCGCTTATGTTCCCGGCGTCTCGACCCCGGCCCGAAAGGACGACGGAATGGCGCGCATGGTGATGTGCAAGAAGCTCGGCAAGGAACTACCGGGCCTCACCTTCAAGCCGTTTCCGAACGAGCTCGGGCAGCGCATCTTCGACTCCGTCTCCCAGGACGCCTGGAAGATGTGGCTCGAGCACTTCAAGATGATCCTGAACGAGTACCGCCTCGCGCCCGCCGACCCGCGGACGAACGAGATCCTCTACGAGCAGGCGGAGCAGTTCTTCTTCGGCGAGGGCGCGCAGCTGCCCCCCGACTTCCGCCCGCCCCCCGCCAAGGGGTAACGAGACGGCGGCCGCGCCGCCGACGGATGACCCCGTGCGTGCTGCCGGCGACATCCTGCTCGTCTCGACGTACGAGCTCGGCCACTCGCCGAACGGCGTCGCGGTGCCCGCCGCGCACCTCGAGCGCGCGGGCTTCCGTCCGGCGGCGCTCGACCTCGCCGTGGAGCGGCTGGACCCCGAGCGGCTCGCGCGCGCGCGCCTCGTCGCCGTCTCGGTCCCGATGCACACCGCCCTCAGGCTCGGCCTCGCGTTCGCCGCCCGCGTTCGCGCCGAGCGCCCCGGGGCGGTGCTCTGCTTCCACGGGTTGTACGCGCCGCTCCACGCGGACCTCCTCCTCGCCGCGGGCGCGCGGGCTGTCCTCGGCCCGGAATGCGAGGAGGAGCTCGTCGCGCTGGCGAGCGCGCTCGAGCGCGGAGAGGACCTCGCGCGCTTCGTCCACCGCGGCGCCGGCGGCGCACCGCCACCGCGCCCGTCGCCGCCGGTCGTCCCGAGCCGCACCGGGCTCCCTCCCCTCGAGCGCTACGCGCGGCTCGATTCCGGCGACGGGACGAGACGGATCGCCGGGTACGTGGAGGCGACGCGCGGGTGCAAGCACCGCTGCCGACACTGCCCGGTCGTGCCGCTGTACCAGGGCCGGTTCTTCGCCGTCCCGGAGGAGATCGTGCTCGCGGACGTGGCGGCGCAGGTGGCCGCGGGCGCCGGGCACCTGACCTTCGGCGACCCCGACTTCCTGAACGGCCCGACCCACGCGCTGCGGATCGCGCGCGCCCTCCACGCGCGCTTCCCCGCGCTCTCCTTCGACTTCACGGCGAAGATCGAGCACCTCGTGCGGCAGCCGGCGGCCGTGGCGGAGCTCGCCCGGCTCGGCGCCGCCTTCGCGACGACCGCGGTCGAGTCGCTCTCGGACCGCGTGCTCGAGCAGCTCGCGAAGGGGCACACCCGCGCGGACGCCCTCCGCGCCTTCGACCTGTGCCGCGAGGCGGGGCTCCCGCTCCGGCCCTCGCTCGTCCCGTTCACGCCGTGGTCGACCCTCGCTGACTACCTCGACCTGCTCGAGGTGTTCGAGGCGCGCGGGCCTGCTGCCCGCGCTCGATCCGGTGCAGCTCTCGATCCGGCTCCTCGTGCCTCCCGGCTCGCTGCTCGAAGGCGACCCGGGCATTCCCTTCGAGGGGCTGGACGCCGCCGCGCTGACGTGGCGCTGGCGCCACCCCGATCCGCGCATGGACGCGCTGCACGCGCGCGTCGCGGCGGAGGTCGAGGCGGCAACGGCGCGCGGCGAGGAGCCGCTCGCGACCGTCGCGCGGGTGAAGGTGCTCGCGCTCGCGGCGGCCGGCCTCCCGCACGGCCACGTGCGGACGCTCGCGCCCGACCAGCGACGCGTTCCACGGCTCACCGAGTCCTGGTTTTGTTGAGCAGAACCCACGACCGCGCAGGTCTGCGCGGCGGGTGAGGATCCCTCGGCGACCTAGCACGTGGGATGGGCGTTCGAGCTCGCGCGCACCGGCGGCGTTGCGGGTCCCACGCTCGCAGCCTCCGAGCGCCGCCCTAGGCCGCCGACGACTCGACCACCCCGAGCGCGGCGACCCGCTCGATCGCCGCGCACAGCTCGTCGACGCCGACCGGCTTCACGAGGTGCTCGTCGAAGCCCGCCTCCACCGCGCGGGCGCGATCGCCAGGCTGCCCGTAACCCGTGACCGCGACGAGGCCGACCTCTCCGCTCAGCTGCGCACGGATGTCGCGCGCGAGCTCGTAGCCGCTCCGGCCGGGGAGGCCGATGTCGAGCAGGGCGACGCGGGGCCGGGTCTCGAGGCAGGCGCGCAGCCCCGCTTCGGCGTCGCCCTCGACGCGAACCGTGAACCCGCAGAGCTCGAGCGCGTCGGCCGTCGTCGCGGCGACATCCGGATCGTCCTCGACGAGCAGGATCTGGCCCCGGCTCCCCGCCCCGACCGTCGGTTCGGTCGCCGAGCCCTGCTCCGCAGGCGAGGCGACCCCGTCCTCCACCGGGGCGAGCGCGTCCGGCAGCCGGGCCGAGAGCGGCAGCCGCACGACGAACACCGTCCCCGCCGCGGCCCCCCGGCTCTCTGCGCCGACGGTTCCCCCGTGCATCTCCACGAGCCGGCGCACGAGGGCGAGCCCGAGCCCGAGCCCGGGCTCGCCCGCCGCCGAGTGAGCCCCCTGGATGAACGGCTCGAAGATCCGCGGCAGGAGGTCGGGCGCGATGCCGATCCCCGTGTCGCCGACCCGGACGATCGCCTCCCGACCGTCCACCTCGGCGGCGACGGTGATGGCGCCGTCATCCGGCGTGTACTTGAGCGCGTTGCGCAGCAGGTTCGAGATCACCTGCTCGAGCCGGACCGGGTCGGCGTCCACCGGGACCTCGGCGTCGTGGCGCCGGAACGAGATTCGCTGCCCGCGCGCGTGCGCCTCGGGGCGTACTCCGTGGATCGTCTCCTCGATGGCGGCGCCGAGCTCGACCCGCTCGCGCCGCAGCTCCACCTTGCCGTGGTTGATCCTGGAGAGATCGAGCAGATCGTCCACCAGCCGGCGCAGGTTCCGGGCCTGCCGCGCGATGACGCCGACGTGGCGCGCGACGGCTTCCTCGGCCCGCTCCGAGCCGAGGAGGGTGCCGGCCGTGGAGATGGCGCTGAGCGGGTTCCGGAGCTCGTGGCCGAGCGTCGCCAGGAACTCGTTCTTGCGGCGGTCGACCTCCTCCAGCGCGGCCGCCTTCGTGGCGAGCGAGTCCTTCGCCGCCGCGAGCTCCTCGTTGTGGCGGCGGATCTCGTCCCCCTGCGCGTGGAGCTCCTCGCTCTGCGCCTGGATCTCCTCGCCCTGCGCCTGCAGCTCCTCGTTCTGCGCCTGGAGCTGGTCGTTCCGGTCGCGCAGCTCCGCCGCGAACTTCCCGATCCGCACGTGCGACATCGCGTTGTGGAGGGCGATCCCGAGCGGACCGCCCGCGCTCTCCGCGAACGCCGCCGCCTCGGCGTCGAGCGGGCGGACGCCTCCGAGCAGGAGGATCCCGATCGACTCGCCGCGCGACGCGAGCGGGACGGCGATGACGGTGCGCGGACGGACGGCGCCGAACCCGGTGTGCAGCTCGAAGCGGAGGTCCGCTGGGACGTCCGGGAGCACGGCGGCCCTCCCGCGATCGAGGACCTCCGCGACGAGCCCGACGCGCGGCAGGGTCTCCGGGGTACCGGCCGCGGCACGCCCCGCGACGCGCCGGAGCGCGTCATCCTCGGCGAGGTACACCGCCGCGACGTCCGCCCCCGTGTAGGACACGATCTGGTCGAGCGCGGTCGTGGCGGTCGTCTGGGGGTCGAGCGACCCGGCCAGCCCCGCGGAGAGCCGCGCCGACGCCGCGGCGCGCGCCTCGCGGCGCCGCAGCGCGTCGGCCATCCGCGCGATCGCCGCCCCCACCGCGCGGAACTCGGTTGGGCGTGAGCCCGCCACGGGTGCGAGCGCGAGGGCCGGCCCGAGGTCTCCCTCCTCGACCGCGCGCGCTGCGGCGGCGAGGACGAGCGCGGGACGGCGGACGGCGCGGGTGGTCAGGATGGCGGTGAGCGCGAGCGCCGCGGCGACGAGCAGCGCCGCGACGAGGAACACGCCCGAGAGGTTGCCGCGCAGCGCCGCGGTGCGCTCCTGCGCGTCCGCCTGGTGCTGGCGCTGGAGCTCGGCGAACGCGCGGAGGCGCGAGATCAGCGCCGCGCGCGCGCTCGCGAGGCGCCCCTCGGCGGCGGCGAGCTCGGCCGCCTTCGCGCCCCGGTCGAACACGGCGAGGAGCGCCGCCGTGTGCTCGACGTGGTTGCCGAACCCGGCCGAGACCGCCTGCAGCGCGACGCGGTCCTCCGGACCGATCGGCATCGCCGTGAGCTCGGCGAGCTCGACCTGGGCGTCCGCGAGCAGCCCCTCGTACTCGAACCGGTACTGCGGGTCGCCGGTCCTGATGAGGTTCCGGACGGCGACCGCCCGCTGCAGCACGCCGCGTTCGAGGTCCTCCGCCGCGCGCGACGGCGGGTCCACGTCTTCGACGATGTGCGTCCGCAGCGCGTCGATCCGCTCGAGGCCGAGCAGGGCGACCCCGAGCTGCGCCGCGACGAGGGCCAGCACGACGCCGAAGCCGAGGTGGATCCGCCGGCCGATGCTGCCGTTCCCGAGGGTCATCTCAAACGCTCCCGGCCGGCGCGCCGCCGGCGAGCCTGAAGATGCGATGCACGCGATCGACGATCTCGAGCCGCCCCGCGAGCTCGCGCCCCGGCCACTCCGCCTCGCCGAGCACGAGGAGCCCGCCCGGCGCGAGCGCGAGCGCGAGCGTCTCGAGCATCCGGGTCTGCCGCTCGGGCAGGTAATAGATGAGGACGTTGCGGCAGGCGACGAGGTCGAACGGTCCGCCCGCGGGCGGCGCGGCAGAGCCGAGGTCGTGCGCCTCGAAGCGAACGTTCCGGGCGAGCGCCGGACGGATCCCGATCGTGCCGCCGTGGCCCTCGAGGTGACGCGCCGCGAGCTCCGGCGGGACGTCACGGGCGTCCTCCGCGCCGAACGTGGCCGTGCGCGCGCGAGAGAGCGCCGCGCGGTCGACGTCCGTCCCGAGCACGCTGAAGGGGCCGCCCGCCTCGCCGCACAGCATCGCGAGCGCCCACGCCTCCTGCCCGAACGCACAGCCGGCGCTCCACGCGCGCAGCTCCCGTCCGCCGCGAGCGCGGCGCAGCTCGGGGATGCCGCGCGCACGCAAGGCGTCGAAGGTGGCCGGGTTGCGAAAGAGCCGGCTCACCTTGATCGTGAGCCGCTCGAGCAGGTGCCACGGCTCGTCCGGATCGGCGTGCAGCAGCTCGAGGTACGCCTCGGGGCTCCGCGCCGGCGAGGCGCCGATGCGGTGGACCGCGCGGCGGGCGAGCATCGCCGGCCGCTGCCCCGCGAGATCGACGCCGGTGCGTCGCGCGACGGCCGAGAGCAGCGCTGCGAGGAACGGCGAGCTCAGCTCGAAGGGGACCGCGGACGTGGGCCGTGCTGCGTCCATGCCACACCGAAACGCACACCGCCCGCCCGATCATTTCCGGCAGCCCTCATTTTGGACGATCGCAGGGCTGGCGCGCGCACGCCAGGCAGCCAGGCGAGCCGACCTGTGGCCGCTCACAGGGTCGGCAGCGCCGGCCTGATCTCGAAGACGAGGCGGCGCTGCGCCTCGCGCAGCGCCGTCTCGACGTCCGCAGGCGCCTCGGCGCGCGCGAACAGGAAGCCGAGGTAGCTGTCGCCCTCCGGGAGCGGCACCACCTCGCGCCCCTCGGGAACGGTGACGACGACGTCTTCGACGCCCGGGACGGCCCGCGCGCCCTCGACTCCGCGGACGGCGTGCAGGACTCCGCGGCGCGGGATGGGCAGCATCATCACGCCGGACGCGCGCCCCTCACGGCGGAGCGGAGCGAGCGGGAGACCCATCGCGTGCGCGACCAGCACCTCCTCGAGGGACAGGCCGGCGCCGAAGCGGAGCGTCCGCGAGCAGAGCCCGCCGATCGAGCGCGCGGCGACCTCGAGCACCACCGGCCCGTCGGTCGCGAGGCGCAGCTCGGCGTGGACGGGCCCCTCGACGAGGCCGAGCGCCTGCGCGCCGGCGGCGGTCACCTCCTCGACGCGCGCGAGGAGCGGCGCCGGGTGGCGCGAGGGCGTCACGTAGATCGTCTCCTCGAAGTAGGGACCGTCGAGCGGATCGGGCTTGTCGAAGACGGCGAGCACCTCGAGCCTGCCACCGCGGAGCAGCCCCTCGACCGCGATCTCGGCGCCCGCGACGAACCGCTCGACCAGGATCGACCGGGCGCCACCCTCCTCGCGGGCGCGCCGCTCGGGGGCGGTGTCGTGGAGGAGCTTCCCGATCCGCCGCCACGCGGCGACGAACGAGGCCGGATCGTCGGCCCGGATCACGCCGCGGCTGGCCGAGAAGATGAGCGGCTTCAGGACGCACGGGAAGCCGACCTGGCCGGAGGACACCGCTCGCGCCGCGGCCTCGGGGTCGCCGTCGACCGGGAACGCCTGGAACGCCGGGACCGCTACGCCCGCGTCGCGGAGCGCCTCGCGCATCGCGAGCTTGTTCGCGGCGCGCCGCGCGGCCGCCGGGGGGTTGTGAGGGAGCCCGAGCCGCTCGGCGGCGAGCGCCGCGATGACGGCGGTCGGATCGCTCGCCGGCACGATGCCCCGGATCGGTCGCCGTCGGGCGGCGTCCGCGATCTGGTCGGCGGCGCGCGCGGGCCTCCGGTAGTCGAGCGAGAGCAGGTCCTTCTCCTCCCCGAAGAAGTCCTCGATCTGGTGGCAGCGGTCGCTCCCGACGAGAAGCGGCACGCCGAGCCGGCGCGCGGCGGCGCGAAAGTCCTCGAGCCGGTAGCTCGTGGTGGGGACGAGGAGCAGGAGCTCGCCGGAATCCGCCATGGTCCGGCCTGTTATGCGCAGGCGCCGGGGCGGACGCAAGCCGGGCGGCTCGCCGCGCAACACTTCGTAACCCGGACGAAAGACCCCGACCGCCTTTACCCGCTAACTTCTGCGGCGCGGGGGGGTTCTCCCCGGGTGGCGTGCGCCGGCGCCTGTTGACCCCGGGCTGCGGCCGGATTACATGCGACGACAAATGTTGCTTCAGCATGAAGAACACGTGGGGGCCCTCCTCGCCGCCGTCCGGCGGCGGATCCGCCAGGTCGTCCACGCCGAGGCGGGGGGCCACCGCCTCTCGCCGCAGCAGTTCTGGTCGCTCCTCGGCATCCACGAGGCCGGCCCGCTCTCGCTCGGCGCGCTCGCGGAGCGACTGCGCATCGACCAGCCCACCGCGTCGCGCGTCGTCGCCTCGCTCACGCGCAAGCGGCTCGTCCGGATGGCGCAGGACCCCCAGGACCGGCGCCGCCTCGTCATCGAGACGACGGCGGACGGGGCCGAGCTCGCGGACCGCGTCCGCCCGATCGCGCGTGACCTGCGCGACGCGGTCGTCGCCGGGTTCACCGGCGCCGAGCTCGCCGCGCTCCGCGGGGCGCTGCAACAAGATCCTCTCCAACCTCGACCGGTACGAGGCGCGCAGGGCGCGCCGCCCGGTCCGCCCCGCCGCCGCGCGGGAGGAGCGTCCATGAAGCCCGCCGAGCACGTCCCCGCCGAGCCCACCCGCCTCCCCGCGCGACCGCCGCGCGCTCGCCGCCTCGTCATCGCCGCGGCCGCGCTCGCCGTCGCCGTGCTCGCCGTGGTCGCCTGGCGGTCCACCCGTCCCGCGCCCGCGCCGAAGTACGAGACGGCGCGCGTCGACCGCGGCCGGATCGTCGCCCAGGTCACCGCGACCGGCACGCTCTCGGCCCTCGTCACCGTCCAGGTGGGCAGCCAGGTCTCCGGCCGCATCCAGCGGCTGCTCGTCGACTTCAACTCGCCCGTGAAGAAGGGGCAGCTCATCGCGAAGATCGACCCGCAGCTCTTCCAGGCGGCGCTCGACCAGTCGCGCGCGAACCACGCCGCCGCGCGCAGCGATCTCACCCGCGCGAAGGTGCAGGCGGCGGAGGCGGCGCGCCAGCTCGAGCGCACCCGCAGCCTCTCGGAGCGGAAGCTCGTCGCCCTCGCCGATCTCGACACGGCCCAGGCGAACGCCGACGTCGCCGTGGCCGGCGTCGAGGCGGCGAGCGGCAAGGTGGAGCAGGCGCGCGCGGCGCTGCAGCAGGCCGAGGTGAACCTCGCGTACACGAACATCGTCTCGCCCATCGACGGGACCGTCATCTCGCGCAGCGTGGACGTCGGCCAGACCGTCGCCGCGTCGCTGCAGGCCCCCACCCTGTTCGTCATCGCGGAGGACCTCGGGAAGATGCAGGTCGACACCACGGTCGCCGAGGCCGACATCGGCAAGCTCCGCGCCGGCATGGAGGCGTCGTTCGGCGTGGACGCGTACCCGGGGCGCAGATTCCGCGGCACCGTCCGGCAGATCCGGAACGCGCCGCAGACCGTCCAGAACGTCGTCACCTACGACGCGGTGGTGGACGTCGCGAACCCCGACCTCGAGCTGCGTCCCGGGATGACCGCCAACGTGAGCTTCGTCTTCGCCGACCGCGCCGACGTGCTCCGCGTGCCGAACGCCGCGCTGCGCTTCCGACCCTCCCCGAGCTGCTCGCGGCGCAGAAGCGCGACGCAGCGGGCGCCGCAGGGGGCGGCGTGACCCCGAACGGCGGAGCGGCGGGCGCAGCGGACGCCGCTGCTCCGCGCGCCGGACAGGCGCCCGGCGCGAGCGGGGGCCGGCGGGACGCCTCCCGAGGCGAGGCGGGCGCGCGAGAGCCGGACCGCCGGACCGTCTGGGTGCTGCGGGGGGAACGCCCGGACCCGGTCAAGGTCCGGACGGGCGTCTCCGACGGCTCGTCCACCGAGGTGGTCGAGGGCGAGCTGAAGGACGGCGACCTGGTGGTGACGGACGCCACCGCGACCGCAGGCGACAAGCCGTCCGGTGGCCCGGGCCCCCGCGGCCCTGGCCGCGTGTTCTAGGCGAGGACTGCATGGCGCGCGCGCTCGTCGAGCTCGACTCGGTCGCGAAGACCTACCGGATGGGCGAGGTGGAGGTCCGCGCGCTGCGCGGGGTCACCCTCTCGATCGCGGAGGGCGAGTTCGTCGCCATCATGGGCGCGTCCGGCTCCGGCAAGTCCACGCTCATGAACGTGATCGGCTGCCTCGACCGCCCGACCGGCGGCGCCTACCGGCTCGCGGGGGAGGAGGTCTCGCGGCTCGATCGAGACGCGCTCGCCGCGGTCCGCAACCGGACGCTCGGCTTCGTCTTCCAGAGCTTCAACCTGCTGTCGCGCACGAGCGCCCTCGAGAACGTCGAGCTGCCGCTCGTGTACGCGGGGCTCCCGCTCCGCGAGCGGCACGAGCGGGCACGCGCGGCGCTCGCGCGTGTGGGGCTCGGCGACCGGATCCACCACCACCCGAACCAGCTCTCGGGCGGACAGCAGCAGCGCGTGGCGATCGCGCGCGCGATCGTCACCCAGCCCCGGCTCCTCCTCGCCGACGAGCCGACCGGCAACCTCGACACCCGCACGTCCGTCGAGGTGATGGCGCTCTTCCAGGAGCTCGGTCTCGCCGGCATCACCGTCGTCCTCGTGACGCACGAGGCGGACATCGCCGAGTACGCGTCGCGCCTCGTCGTCCTCCGCGACGGCCTCGTGAAGAGCGACGAACGACACGTCGCGCGCGTCGCCCGCCCCTCCCCGGCCGCCGAGGAGGCGCTCCCGTGAACCTGCTCGAGACGCTCCGGGTCGCCGCGCGCGCCCTGCTCCGCAACAAGATGCGCTCGTTCCTCACCACGCTCGGCATCGTCATCGGCGTCTCCGCCGTGATCGCGATGGTGGCGATCGGCGAGGGCGCGAAGAAGCGGGTCGAGGATGCCTTCGCGTCGATGGGCGCGAACCTGCTCATCGTCCTCCCCGGCACGACCACCCGCGGCGGCGCGTTCGGCGGCTTCGGCTCGATGCCGACGCTCACCTGGGACGACGTGCGCGCGATCCGGTCGGAGGTGCCCTCGGTGCGCGCCGTCGCGGTGCAGCTCCGCACGACGGCGCAGGTCCTCTCCGACGACCAGAACTGGACCACCTCGGTCACCGGGACGAGCCCCGAGTTCTTCGACATCCGGAGCTGGCCGGTCGGGGTCGGCGCGTACTTCACCGCCTCCGACGTGGACGGCGGCACCAAGGTGGCGGTCCTCGGGAAGACCGTCGCGGACAAGCTGTTCGGGCCGGGCGTCGATCCGGTCGGCCTCACCGTGCGCATCAAGAACGTGCCGTTCCAGGTGGTCGGCGTCCTCGCGCCCAAGGGCCAGTCGCCGATGGGGCAGGACTACGACGACGTGGTGTTCGTTCCCCAGTCCGCCTACCAGGCGAAGATCCAGGGCGGGCTGCAGAAGTACGTCTCCGGCGCGATCGTCGTCGGCGCGCTGCCCGGCGCAGACCGGCCGGGCGGAGCGCCAGCTGTCCGAGCTCCTCCGCGACCGCCACCGCATCCCCCCGGGCGGCGACGACGACTTCTCGATCCGCAACCTCACCGAGATGGCGGGCGCGCAGGCGCAGGGCGTGAGCACCATCACGACGCTGCTCGCTGCGATCGCGGCGGTGTCGCTCCTCGTCGGCGGCATCGGCATCATGAACATCATGCTCGTGTCGGTCACCGAGCGGACCCGCGAGATCGGGATCCGCATGGCGGTCGGCGCGAGGCCGCGCGACATCCTCGCCCAGTTCCTCGTCGAGGCGCTGACGCTCGCGACCGCGGGCGGCGCGATCGGCGTCGTCCTCGGCATCGTCGCGGCGCAGCGCCTCGCGGCCCAGTTCGGCTGGCCGATGCTCATCCGGCCGGACATCGTCGTCATCTCGGTCGCGTTCAGCGCCGCGGTCGGCGTCGTGTTCGGCATCTACCCCGCCCGAAAGGCCTCGCAGCTCGATCCCATCGAGGCCCTGAGGTTCGAGTGAACCGCGTACTCCCCGTCGCCCTCGCCCTGCTGGCCCTCCTCGCCTCGCGCGCCGCCGCACAGGGTCCCGCTTCCGTTCCCGCGCCTCCCGCCGACGCCGTCCCGGGCGCGCCCGTCGCTGCGGAGCCTGCCGCGCGCGTCCTCGGCCTCGACGAGGCGCTCCGGCTCGGCCTCGCCCGCCAGCCGCAGCTGCGCCAGGCGCAGGCCGTCGACCGAGGCGGCCCGCGCGCGGGTCGACCAGGCCCTCGCGCCGCTCCTGCCGCAGGTCTCCGGCACCGCGAGCTGGCAGCGCTCCAGCTCGACGGCGGGCGCGACGCTCGAGCTCCCGACCGACTCAGGCGCGGCTGGTCGGCGCGCAGGACCACTACAGCCTCGGCCTCACGGGCCGGCTGCTCGTCTGGGACTTCGGCCAGACCTCCGGCCGCTGGCGGGCGGCGCAGGCGGCCGCCTCCGGGCAGGACGCCTCGGAGCGCAGCACCGCCCAGGCGGTCGCGCTCGGCATCCGCACCACCTACTTCGACGCCGTCGCGGCGAAGGCGCTCGTCGGCGTCGCGCGCGACACCCTCGCGAACGAGCAGCGGCACCTCGAGCAGATCCGCGCCTTCGTCGAGATCGGGACGCGGCCGCCGATCGACCTCGTGCAGGAGCGGGTCAACCTCGCGAACGCGCGCGTCCGGCTCATCCAGGCGGAGAACGCCTACGCCACGGCGCGCGTCCGCGTCGAGCAGGCGATCGGCGCGACGGACCTCGGGCCCTGGGAGATCGCGGACGCGACCCTCCCGGCGGTCCCCGGCGAGGAGGCCGCCCCGGAGGTGCTCCTCCGCGGAGGCGATCTCGGCGCGGCCGGAGCTCGCCGCCCTCGAGCAGCAATTGCGCGCCCAGGATCTCACCGTGCGCGCGCTCCAGGGCGGCTACGGACCGAGCCTCGGCGTGCAGGCGGGCGTGACGGAGTCCGGGCCGAGGGCGAACGACCTGTCGGAGGGCTGGAACACGCAGGTGACGCTCAGCTGGCCGCTCTTCCAGGGCGGCCTGACGCGAGCGCAGGTGCGCGAGGCGCGGGCGAACGCGAGCTCGCTCGGCGCGGAGGCGGACCTGCTCCGCCAGCAGGTCCGGCTCGAGCTCGAGCAGGCGCGGCTCGGCGTCCGCGCCGCGCGCGCGACGCTCGTCGCCTCCGACGAGGCGGCGGAGGCGGCGCGCGAGCGGCTCACGCTCGCGGAGGGGCGCTACCAGACCGGCGTCGGCAGCGTCCTCGAGCTCGCCGACGCGCAGGTCGCGCTCACGACCGCCCTCGGTCAGCGGGTCCAGGCGGAGTTCCAGCTCGCGACCGCCCGGTCTCAGCTCCTGCGCGCCCTGGGGCGCGCCTAGCGCGCATGAGGATCACCGGCGGACCCCCGAGGCCTACGATCGCGCCATCGGGCGCTACGCGCGCGAGCTTGCGCCGCGCTTCGCCGCGTTCGCCGGCATCGCGGCGCTCCCCCCGGGCCCCGTCCTCGACGTGGGCTGTGGCACCGGAGCGCTGACCGCCTGGCTCGCGGGGCGGGGCGGGCGCGGCGGCGCTGTCGGCGATCGATCGGGACGAGCGGCTCGGCGGCGGTGTGCCGCGAGCGGGGTCGGCGGCGCGGACGATCGGGTCGCGTACGCCGAGCCACATGACGGGACCGACCGACACGCGCCGTCCGCGTCGATCGACCCGTTCGCGTAGCGCCACTCGCCGTCCGCGCCGGACGCGGCAGGGAGTGGAGCGCGAACGTGCGCCCGCGCAGGTCCGCGTTCGAGTAGGAGGTCCCGTCGCGCTTCCGCGCGAACATCAACGAGTACGTCGCGGCCTCCGGCGTCGAGACGGCGGCGAGCAGCTTCTTGCTCCGGGCGAGCGTCCCGTGGAACGATCGTCGGGACGCCGCCGGACCGTCGCGTCAGCTCTCCCGGCGCGGGCGAGATGCGAGACGACGTGCTGCTGCGCGCTCCGGATCCACCGTCGCGGCGCTGTCGGTGAACGACGTGAGACTGACGACCCCCGTCGGGTCGATCGCTGCGATGCCGCGCTCCCACCCGACGGCGACACCGGTCCGGAACGTGACGAACTCCCAGCTCCCGACGAGATCGAGCGACGCGTACATCGGCGCGGGCTCCGTCTCGTCGCCCCCGCCGCACGACAGGAGGATGGCGGTCGCGGCGGCGAGCGAGGCGGTGAGCGCCGTACGGCGGGAAACGGCGAGGGTCGTCCTGAGCATGGCTTCGCCCGAGCGGATCCTTGTCGCCATCAAACGCCAGGTCTCGCGACCCCGGCAATACTCATCCGGCGAGACGCGGTCTCAGGAGGCGCAGCGTCGCGGCAAGGTCGTCGCGCCGTTCACCGGTCACCCCGCCACGCCGCCGGTGCCCCTCTCCCCACGACCGGTCGTCCGGAAGCGTCGCGGCGCTCGCCCGAGCCGGTGGAGGATCCAGCTCGGGCGAGGCTCACGAGCCGCGTCCCGAACCCGGCGACCGGAGGTCCATGTCGATCAGCAAGAAGATCGTCGCGCTCGTGGCGGTCCTGGTGCTCTTCACGACGCTCACCGGCGCCGGCTACCACCTGCTCGTCGGGCGAGTCCGCGACACGGCCACCCGGCAGACGACCGAGATGCTGCTGCAGGACTACCGCAACGAGCTGAGGGACCTCGTGGACGCGATGGCCCCGACCCTCGCGGCGGCGGCCACGGGCGTGACGGACGAGCGCGAGACGCACCGGATCTTCACCGGGCTCGTGAAGAACGCGCGGTTCTTCCCGGACCACTCGGGCTACTACTTCATCTACAAGTCGGGCGGCACCGTGTTCGTGCTCCCGACCTTGCCGGATCTCGAGGGCCAGAACCTCATCGGGAAGGTGGACCCGAAGGGCACCGAGTTCATCCGCAAGCTCGACCAGGTGGCGCAGGGCGGCGGCGGCTACGTCGAGTACTGGTTCGACAAGCCGGGGCAGGGCGTGCTCCCGAAGCTGTCGTATGCCCGGATGATCCCCGGCACGAGCTACTGGGTCGGCACGGGGGTGTACGTGGACGACGTCGAGGCGCGGCAGGCGCGTATCCTCGGCGACGTCCACGAGGCGACGAGCGCCTTCCTCTGGAAGCTGTACCTCACCCTCGGGAACGCCTTCGCCGTCCTCGTGATCCCGCTCGTCGTCGTGCTGGTCACGTCGATCATCCGGCCGCTCCGGCAGCTCACCGCGGTCGCGGACAGCTACAGCCAGGGCAGGCTCGACCTCAAGGTCCCGGGGCTCGGGCGGAAGGACGAGATCGGCAGCCTCGCCCGGGCGCTCGCGCGCCTCGGCACCTCCATGAAGAAGGCGATGGAGCTGTTGAAGATCAGCGCGTGAGCGCCGCCCGGGCGTCCTGGCCGTCTCCCGACGCAGCTCCGACCTTGCGGGCGGTCCCGTCGAGCGCGTCCGCGGTCGCTTCTCGCTCCGGCGGGGGAGCCATCGCGCCGCATCGCCGACCCTCGGCCCTCACAACGTGAGGCCGTGGAAGCGACTCGCACTCGCGAGCCGTCGCCGTCTACTGGGCGCCATCGCCGCGCTGCAGGCGCACCGAGGTGCTTCACGCGGATCGGGCTCACGCGATTCACGTGGTCGGCCTCCAGCCACCCGCCGGGCGGACTCCGTGACGTTCACCATCGAGCTGCTGCGACGTCCCGGTGGAGCGGCCCTCGGCCTCACCCGCTCTCGGCGCCCGGCTCGTTCGCGCCCGAACGCACTGTTCGCGGCCATGTACCGTCGTGGCGGGCGGCATCGCGAACGGGAGCGGATCGTTTCGCGGACGCATTGGCTTCTTCGCGTCCAGACGATGGGCACGATCGGGTACGGGTCGATGTACCCGACCACCCTTGCGGCGAACGTGGTCGTCGTCGCCGAGTCGGTGACCGGGCTCGTGGTGATCGCGCTCGCGAGGCCGGGCTCGTCTTCGGGCGGTTCGTCGCACGACGACCGGGCGCGGGTCGTCTTCTCGGTGCGCGGGCCGCGGAGCGGCCGTGAAGGCCAGCGGGCTATCGGGCTACCTCGCCAGCGCCGGTGACACCTCCGGACCTAGCGGCGCGGTCTGGCATCGTCGGCCCGTGGCTTCGGCGACGGTCTCGCCAACGGTCGTCGACGGCGGCACGGCGCGGATGAAGGAGCCGTCGGCCTGCCCGCGGGGCCGGCGCCGGGATGCGCTCGTGCAGGCTGACATCCGGCGGCAGCTTCGTCCCGCGTCCTGGAGGCACACGTCGCGCTCGTGCAGGTGACGCAGGCAGCGGACGGGCCGCTGGTGGCCGTCGAGCTGGTCGCGCCGTCGAAGCACGCGGCTGCATCGATCGAGCCGCGATCGACGGAGCGCGAGCCGCCGCCGTGACGCTCGCCGAGGCCTCCGGCGAGGCCGTCGCGGCGCGCGAGCGGCTCGTCTCGCCTGGCAGTTCGAGCTCGAGGTCTCGATCACGTCGCCGCTCCCCATCGTCCCAGGTCAGTTGGACGAGGCGCTCGGACGTGAAGGACGTCGCCGTCCCGCTCGACTGGCGGATCTGGAAGCGGCTGCGGCTCGTCGCGGCGAAGCGACGGCGGCGCGAGGATCAGCCGGGCGGGCGTGTCGCGGCGGCCGCGCGCGCGAGAGCCTGCCGGACGCCCCGTTCCCCCGCGCGGTACTTGCGGACCGCGGCTCTCGGGGACATCGCTCCGACGCATGATCCGCGCCGTCGTCACCGAGCACGTGAACGCGTCGGCCGCCGGGTCCGCGCCCTGTACGACGATCCCGACCACTGGGGGCGGCTCTTCCGGCCACGATCCGCAGCGCGCGGGTGGTGCGCCGCGACGGCGACACGACGGTCGTCGACGTCGACCACGCGGAAGGAAAGGTCCGGAACGTCCTGCGCAACGTCTCCGCGACCCGCATCGATCTCCTCGAGACCAAGCGCCGCTATGACGCGACCTTCACGAACGAGTTCATTCCCGAGCCGGGCGGCACGCGCTACCGGCTCACCGCGGCCGTTCGCCTCAAGTGGCCGTACCGGCTCGTCGCGCCGTTCGTGAAGCCGCTCGTGGTCGCGAGGATGCGCCGGTACGTCGTGGAGCCCCTCAAGGCGGCGGCGGAGCGCAGCGGGACGAAGTAGCCCTCGACGCACGCGCGTCGCGCCGCGCGAGCAGCACACCGGCGGTGAGCCAGCGCAAGCAAGCGCCCGCAGTGGCTCGTCGGGCGCGCTCGCGCTACAACGGTGGCCGAAGCTCCTCGACCCCCATGCTGACGAGCGCCCTCACCGCCGCCATCGCCGCAGTCCTCACCTGGCTCGGCGTCCCCCCTGGCCCGTACATCGCCGGCGTCTGGGTCGCCGTGAAGCTCCTGCTCGTGGCGCTCATCGCCGTCGTCGGGTGGCGCGCGGCGCGGAGGCGCAGCCAGGCGCTACCGCCGCCCGGCGGCTGAACACACGACGGTGGTCAGCTCCCTGACCGCCGTCCGACCTGGGGTGGTCTTACCTACCGGCACACGGCGGGGCCGGTCCGGGCGAGGCGTGGCTCGCTTCGGGCGCACCGGAAGCGGAACCGGGCAGGAGTCTCACGCCCCCTTCACGCACCGGAAGCCCAGATCCGGCCAGCGCCTCTCGACCACGCTCTTCAGGCGCGCGCCGGCGCGAACCTGCCTCGGGTCCGTCTCCGCCCAGCCACCGCCGGCCGTGTACCAGGAGAGGATCCCCGAACGACCGAGCTGCTCGCCCATCATGTAGCCGTGCGTCTCGGTCCACTCCCACACGTTGCCGGCCGAATCCGTCACGCCTGCCGCGGAGTCACCCGCGGGATGGCTTCCCACGGGGCAGGTGCCCGCACGCTGGGCGGCGCCGGCGTCGTTCCCCTCCCCGTTCCAGCACAGCTGATCGCGCGGCGGCGCGTCGCCCCACGGGTAAGGCGTCCCCTTGGCCGCGTTGCGCTCCGCCCACTCCAGCTCATCGGCCGTGGGGAGGCGCTTCCCGCCCCAGGCGCAGTACGCCCGCGCCTGGAGGAGGTCGACGCAGTTCGCAGGGTGGTCGGCGCGATCCGGGCGATCGCCATTGCAGAACGCCGACCAGCGGTCCGTGTCCGGGACGTACCCGAGGTCTTTCACGGTGGTCCGGGCAGGGGAGCAGCGCCCCGCCCGGACGCACGCGGAGTACTGCGCGACGGTCACGGGCGTCACGTCGACGAGCACCGCGCCGACGCGCGGGATGTTCGGAATGTCGTCGAACGGCGGCGCGGGCGCGGCGGACGAGAACCAGCCGCCCGGAAGCCGCACCATCCCCGGCTCGTCCCGAGGCGGCGCGCCGGTAGACGCGCTGCGGCAGCTGCACGCGAGGAGCGCGACGGCGAGGAGAGTGGGATGCGAGGGCATCGGCATGACTCCTCGACGACGATAGGCGCACGGACGTGGACGCGCAGGCTACCGCGCGACAAGGGCTCGAGTCGATCGTCCCGCTCACGCGAGAAACGGTCGTCGTCGTGATCGCGACCGAGATCGGCGCGTCCTCTGTCCCGCCCGCGACCGAGCAAGGTCGGCGTGGCCGCCGGCGGCGCGCCCGAGCGCGAGCGCGCGAGGTCCCTGCCCCCGAGCTCCCCAAGATGGCGACGGGCGGCTGGGATTCGACACGGAGGCTTCCCGCCCCGCCTCGGCGCAGCGGGCGTCGCTCGGCTCGTCGCTTGCCGAGCGGGAGGCGTTTCGGCGGCACCACCGCCCGCCGCGCTCCTTTCCGCAGTTCTTCCGTAACCTCTGTCCTGCTCCCAGCGTCCCCGGACTCAACGGGGGGATGGGCATGAAGACCTGGCGGGAACACTCCGCGATGTACCTCGCGGACGCAGCGGACGGTGGAGAGCTGGAGGTGCGTCGCAGCATCGGGTGGCGGCTCGCCGCCGCGTTCGCGGGCGGCCTCGCGCTGTTCGCGTTCGGGTGCGGCTCGGACGATCCCGGGGCGGCGCCCGGGCCGGACGCCGCCGCCGGTCCAGGCGGCGGAGGGGGGAACGGGCCCGGGCTCGCCGCCACGAACACCGGCGACGCAACGAACACGAACCTCGATCCGAACACCGTGAACGTGACGAACACGGTGAATCCCACCGAGACCCGGAACGGCACCACGGGGACGGCGACGAACGACACCGCGACGGCGACCAACCAGGATCCGAACACGGTGAACGTGACGAACACGGTCAATCCCACCGCGACCGGGAACGGCACCACGGGGACGGCGACGAACGACACCGCGACGGCTACCAACCAGGATCCGAACACGGTGAACGTCACCGACACCGCGAATCCGACGAACAGCGATCCCGGCCGCACCGTGACGGGGCAGGCCACGCACGGCGGCGAGGGCGGCGGGAACGCCGGTCCCGGCGGCGGAGGCGGTGGTGGTGGCGGCGGGGGGAACTCCGGCCCTGGCGGGGGCGGAGGTGGCGGCGGCGGGGGAACTCCGGCCCTGACGGTGGCGGAGGAGGCTCGGGCGGCCGCGGGCGCGGCTAGGCCGTGGCTCTCGCGATGTTCCAGGTGTTCCGAGCGCGCCACCGCGAGCGCCCGGCGGAGGCGCCCGCCGTGGAGCCGAAGGACAGCGAGGCCCCCGCGCGGTGGACCTTCGCGGAAGGATTCGAGCTCGCGCCGGGCCGCCACCTCCTGCGGCCGCTCGGCGGCGGCACGCGGTACGAGGTTCACCTCGTCTGGGACGACCGCCGCTTCGCGCTCCTCGTCGCGAAGATCCTCCGGCCCGAGCACGTCGGCGACGCCCGCGCACTCGCGGAGCTGAAGCGCGAGGCCGACCTGCTCGCGCGCCTCGGTCATCCCTCGCTCGTTCGCGGGTTCGGCGCCGCCCTCGACGCCAACCCGCACCTGCTCCTCGAGAGCGTCGAGGGCCCGACGCTGCACCGGATCGTGCGCCGGTACGGGCCGCTCGCGCCGGAACAGCTGCTGCCGCTCGCGCTGCAGCTGCTTGCGGTGCTCGTTCACCTCGGGAGCGAGGGGGTCGTCCACCTCGACCTGAAGCCCGCCAACGTCGTGATGAGCGTCCCGCCGCGGGTCATCGACCTCAGCATCGCGCGGACGCTCGCCGAGGCGCGGCTCCTCCGCCATCCCATCGGCACCGACGCGTACATGGCGCCGGAGCAGTGCGCCCCGGGCGAGCGCGGGCCGGTGGGGACGCCGGCGGACGTGTGGGGCGCCGGCGCGACGCTCTACGAGGCGGCCGCGGGTCGCGCGCCCTTCCCGCGCAGGCCCGAGGCGGCGCGCTCCGCCGACCTCTCGGCCCGCTTTCCGCAGCTCGTCGCGACCGCGCCGCCGCTCCCGCCGCACGTTCCGGCTGCGTTCGCGGCGACGGTCTCGCAGATGCTCGCGCCCGATCCCCGCGACCGGCCCACCGCCCTGGAGGCGGCCGAGGCCCTCGAGCCCCTCGCGGCAGCGGTGCCCGACCGGCTGGTGGCGACGCGACGCGGACTCGTCCCGCCGCGCTGAGCCACGTCGCGGGCCCGGATGAAGTCGACGTCGTCCTCAGGGCACGAACACGGTCCCCTGCGGCGCGAGGCGGAAGAACGGCGTGGACATCGCCGTCCAGAGGACCTGCGAGCCCACGAGCACCGCGCCGGCGGCGTTCGCCTCCGCGTCTCGTAGCGTGCCCGTTCCGATCACCTTCGCGGCGTCCCACGTGCCGTCCGCGGCCTGCCGACGTGCGCGCAACCACCCCGTCGAGGTCGAGGAGAGCGACCATCCCGTCCCCGCCCCGTCCATCGCGACGGCGACCGACGCCACCGGCGCGCTCGTGTCGAAGTCGAACGGCGCCGACCAGGTCCCCGAGCCGGCGTCGAGGCGCGCCGCGGCGCCGCACCTGAGGAGCGTGTCGGGGTCGTCGCGCTGCCAGGCCGCGAGCGCGGCGCCGTTCCCGTCGGTGGCGATGTCGGGGAACGACAGGTATGTCGACGGGGACGGCGACGACCCGAGGACGCTCGGGGCGGACCAAGTCGTCACCGCCCCCGCATCGAGCGTCGCCGCCACGACCCGGTTCACCGCCCGGTGCTCCTCCCAGATCGCGAACGCGCGACCGGCGGCGTCCATCACGACGCTCGGGCGCTCGGTCCCCTCGAAGTCGGCGAGCGTCGTGTTGAGTACCTGCGGGTCCGCCCACGCGTCCCCCGAGAGCACCCGAGCGCGGACGCTCGGGTTGGACGGGCCGCCGCCGGACCGGTTCGGGTCGTAGGGGTTCGTGTCCTGCACCCACACGACGGCGGCGCGTCCTCCTGCGGAGACGGCCGCGTCGGGCCAGAGCGCGTTCGTCACGCCGCCGCTCACCGCGAACGGCGCGCTCCACGTCGACCCGTCGAAGCGGCTCGCGTGGATGGTGAACGCCGCTCCGGACTGCTGCTGGTACCAAACGACGAGCGCCTTGCCGCTCGCGTCGAGGCCGACGCGGGGCCGCGACGCGTAGAGCACGCTCGGCGCCGGCGGCGCCGCGCAGAGCCGCTCCGCATCGAGCCACGCGCCCCCCGTGTAACGCCGCGCCCACACGGTGCGGCTCGCGATCGCCGCGCCGTCGTGCTCCACGACCTCGAAAGCGACCACGGCGTCTCCTGCGTCGTTCAGGGCGACGCGGGGCAGGAGGCCGTGCGCGGACGGGTCGCTGAGCCGGACCGGCGCTTCCCACGCGCCACCGCGGTACCACGCGATCCAGACGCTCCCGGTGGTGTCGGCGTCCTCCTCCCACGTGGCGATGCCGACCCCGGCCGCGTTGAGCGCGACGTCCACCCCGAAGATGTCGACGGTGTTCGCGTCGCGGGTCAGGCCGACCTGGGCGGACGCTCCCCAGCCGGGCGACGGGGGGTCGTTCGGACCAGGCCCGGGACCGGGGCCAGCGCCGCCGCCGCTGCTGCATCCACTGACCAGTGCGAGCGCGGCGACAGCCGCGAGGAGATCGGTACGCATGGATCCGCTCCGGAAACGAAGGGTGAGCCCCCTTCAACCACAGTGCGCCTGACGACTCAACTGCGCGTGCAGGCCCGAGTGCGACGCGTTCTTCCGGCGGCCCTCCGCCGGAGGAACGTTCACGCGCGGCGGGCGGCGGCCGCGGTATCACGCGGCGCGCAGATCCGGCAGCCGCTCGCGGATCGCGGCGAGCACCTGCTCGACGTCGTCACGCTCGAGTCCGCGCCGAAGCGGACGGTCCGCCCCTCGTACTCGAACGCGATCGCGCCGTGTTCCGGGAGCGCGGTCCTCGAAGGGAGCGCTCCACCCCCTGCCTGCAACGCCCGAGTCCGGGTCTCCGCGAGGCGCGAGCGTTATAGCTCACGGTGCGAACCAGAATCGGAGCGGACGCATGAGCTACAAGGATCTGGGAAGCAAGAGCATCCCGCCGCGCACGGAGACCCCCGAGGAGGCGGAGCTGAGGGCGCGCGCCGCCGCGAAGCACCGTGCGAAGGAAGAGAGGGCGGCGAAGTGGCAAGAGGAGCACAGGGCAGGCAAGGAGGACCCGAGCTCCGGCGACGCCATCCGGCGTGAACCGACGGAGTAGAGGCTCGAGAGCTCGAACTGCAACTCGGCGTGAGGTCCCCGACCGCCGCCAGACGCCGGACCCCGCCCGCGCAGGGCTGACCCGCCGCGTGTGTCCAGTGTGCACCACGCCTCGGTGCCCCTGGCGCGAAGTACGGCTGGACCCGTGTGCAACCACGCCGAAAATACGACGGGCGGTCAGGAGCCGCCGGGGCGTTTGTGCGCCCAGTCACTGCGAGTTCCGGCACCCCGCGTGCCGCATGCAAGCGAGATTCTTCGGAATGCTCCGAAGCAAGCTGCCGTCCTCGAAGGTGGTGACCCGGTCGCCGCAACGCGGCGCGGCCCAGGCCTCCGGCTGTTTTCCTCGGAACGCACGGGGGTAGGATGGTCTCGCACGCGACGTACACGCCATCGAGACCGAACCCAAGGGGCAACAGGTGCGCGAGAACTCCGCAGGTCTCCTCGTCGTCTGCACGTTGATGAGCCTCGTGGCCTGCGGCGGCTCGAACCGCGAGGACGGCGGAGCGACGAGGCCACGGCCAGTGATCACCGGGGCCACCCCGTCGAGCATCGCTCGAGGATCACCGCTCGCGATCTCTGGGACGGACCTGGGCTCCCCGACCGCCGTGACCATTGGTGCCGTGGCGCAGACCATGGACGCGGCCACCGCCACGTCCGTGAGCGTGACGGTCGCGCAGGGGACCCCGACCGGCGCGCAGCTCGTCGTGGTCACGACGGCGTCCGGGAGCAGCGCCCCGTTCGGCGTCACGGTGCTCACGCCACTCGCCGTCACCGGCGCGGTCGCGACGGGTCCGACCGCCGTGCAGGTCCAGTTCTCGCGCGAGGTGGACGCCGCCACGGTCGACTTCGCGGATTTCGCGATCACCGGGGTGGGGGTCAGCGCAGCCGCCGCCGCCGGGGCGACCGTCACGCTCACCACGTCGGCGCAGGTCGGGGGCGAACCCTACATCGTGGCGGCGGGCGCGATCTCCGACCTGTTCGGAAACGGGCTCACCGGCTCGGCAAGCGCAGCGTTCAGCGGCTTCACGCCGACGACCCCCTTGATCACGCTCGTCTCGCCGGCCCAGCTGGTGCGGGGCTTCTCCGTCACGATCGACGGCTCCAGGCTGGCGAACGCGACGGGGGTGACGGTCGGCGGCGTCGACCAGACCTTCGTCACGAACAGCTCGACGCAGATCAGCGTGTCAGCGCTCGCGGCCTCCACCCCGCTCGGCGAGCAGCCCGTCGTGGTCACGACGGCCGACGGCGCGAGCGCCCCGTACTCGGTGGCGGTGCTCGCACAGTTCGCCGTGGTCGCCGCGTCCGCGACCGGCACGACTGAGGTCGTCGTCACCTTCACCCGCGACGTGGACGCCGCGTCGGTCCTGCCAGCGCGCTTCACCATCGCGGGGCTGATGGTGAGCGCCGCCACCGCCGCCGGGAACACGGTGACCCTCACCACGTCTGCGCAGACGCGCCGACCAGCCCTACACGGTGAGCGTGGATTCCGCGTTGCTCGACACGCTCGGCACCCCCGTGCTCGCGAGCGACACGGCGTTCGGGGGATTCCACCCGCCGTAGGTCGGCGAGCCCGTGAGGCGAGGCGCCACGGGCCTCACCCGCCGGCCCCGAAAACACGACGGGCGGCCAGGTTTCCCTGACCGCCCGTCTCTCACTGGTGGACCCGTCCGGGATCGAACCGGAGACCTCCTGAATGCCATTCAGGCGCGCTCCCAGCTGCGCCACGGGCCCAAACTTTTCGTGCTGCTACGTCGTGCTCGGCTGCTCGTGCTCGAGCTGATCGATCTCCCTCTCCTGCGTCTCGAGCCGCTGCTCGAGGTCCTTCACCTGCTGGACGAGCGGCGCGAGCTCACCGGGCACCTCCATCCTCCCGGTCCGGACGAGCGCACGATACCGCTCGCCGAGGTTCCTGAGGGCGCCGTCCAGCTCACGCCGTGTCGTCGTGCGGTCGAGCTTCCGCTTCCCGATGAGGGACCGTTGGACGAGCCAATCCCGGATGGCCTCGAGGAGCTTCACTGCCGCAGTTCCGAGCACCCGCGCGACCCTTCCGGGCGCCGCGAGGGAGCCGTGTGATTAACGCGAGGGCGCGGCGGAGGTCAAGTCCGCCGGTCGCTCGGCCACTACTTCTTCGACGTCTTGGTGGTGGTGGCGGCGGCGGCCTTCTGCCGGCGCTTCCGCGCCTTCCACTTCTGGCGGCGGGTGCTCTTCATGCGGATGTGCTTGCTCTTCGAACGGGCCATCGGTCCTCCGGGTAAAAGTCGCGCCCCTCTATAGCACGGCCGCGCTCCGCGTCCACGGGGGTCGCGTCATCGAGGCGGGGTTCGCCGGTTCAGGGCTTCTTCGGCTCCGGCGGGCGCTCGGGCGGACGGTTCGGCTCCCCGGGCTTCATCTCGGGCGGCTTCCCCTTCTCCCGGTCCTTCCCCTTCCGCCCGGCGGCGACGTGGCGGGTCGAGATCTCCTGCCACTGCGCGGCGAGCTCCTTCACGTCGGCGAGCGGCAGCGCGCGGCAGACGTTGGCGTTCGCGCCGTCCATGTCGCGAGACATGCAGAGCGAGTTCAGGATCGCCTCCTCGGTCGCGTCGATGCACGCCTCGTAGAGCGGGTCGAGGCGCGGGTCGAGGAGGATCTTCATCCGGTAGACCATCTTGCGGGTCTCGCGCGGAACCTGGTTCGCGGTCGAGAACGCGAGGACGATCTCCCCGGAGCCGTGCATCGCGGTCGAGCCGACCCGCCCGACCCCGAGCGCGGCCCGCTTCGCGAGGCGGTTCAGCTGGTGGGTGATGAGGGGGGCGTCGGTCGCGACCACCGCGATGATCGATCCGTAGCTCCGGCCGCGGCGCGGGATCTCCCGGTAGCGGGCCTCGAGCACCTCGCCGACCGGCAGCCCGCCGACGCGCAGCTGCCGCATCACGCCGAAGTTCGACATCACGAGGACGCCGACGGTGTAGCCGCCGAGCGACTCGGGCAGCTTGCGGCTCGAGGTGCCGATCCCCGCCTTGAAGTCGCAGGTGATCATCCCCGTCCCGCCCCCGACGCTCCCCTCCTGCACCGGCCCGTCGCTCGCGGTGCGCAGCGCCTCGGCGACGTGCTCCTCGTGCACGTGCCGCCCGGCGATGTCGTTCAGCCACGAGTCGTCGCACTCGCCGACGAGCGGGATGATGACGTCGTGCTCCCCGCCGATGCCGGGGAAGCGCTCCACCATCCACTTCACCGCCGCGTCGGAGACCGCCCCCACCGAGAGGGTGTTCGTGAGGAAGATCGGGGTCTCGATGAGCCCCCACTCCATGAGCTGGGTGAGCCCGGAGACCTCGCCCGCGCCGTTCAGGATGAAGCCGCCGCCGACGACCCGCTCCTCGAACACGTTCGCCGGGTTCGGGAGGATCGCGGTGACGCCGGTCCGGATGGGGCCCTTCCCCGGGACGAGCGGCCCGGCGGCGCCGCGGATGATCGTGGAGTGGCCGACCTTCACGCCGGCCACGTCGGTGATGGCGTTCCAGCGGCCGGGCTTGTAGCGACCGAGGCTGATCCCGAGGTCGCGCGCACGGCAGCGCTGCCCGGGCAGGGGGGCGGAGTCGGACATGTGCGGTGATGATAGCGCGGCGCGCCTACACCGGCGCGCCGTTCCCCGGGATCGACCCGTTTCCGGGGGCAGGTCCATTGCCGCTGCGTGAAGGCTCCGGCGCGGCCTGCGCCCCCTCCCGCTCCGCCGCCGCCTGGGCGCGGCGGGCCCGCTCGCGCTCGCGCTCGCGCTCCTGGTGGCGCCGGATCGCGAAGGAGAGGATCTCCCCGATGAGGGCGCGGTACTCGATGCCCGCCGCCTGGGCGATGAGGACGAGGTCGGACCAGCCCGGGGTGAGGCCGGGGAGCGGGTTGCACTCGATGAAGAAGATCCGGCCCTCGGCGTCGATCCGGAAGTCGATCCGCGCGACGTCGCGGCAGCCGAGCGCGGCGAAGACCTCGCGCGCCGCCCGCTCGAGCCGGTCGAGCTCGCGCTCGCTGAGGTTCGCCGGCACCTCGTAGCGGATCCGCTCGTTCCAGTCCTGCTTCATCTCGAACGAGTAGATGGGGGTGGGATCGCTCCGGTCGAGGAACACGATCTCCATCGGCGGCAGGACCTTCGGGCGCCGCTCGCCGAGGAGGCCCACCGTGAACTCGCGGCCGGAGACGTACTGCTCGGCGAGCGCGGGCTGGCGGTACTTCGCGATGAGGTCGCGGGCCACCTCGCGCAGCTCCGCCTCGTCGTGGACGATGGACTTCTTCGTGACGCCCTTCGAGGTCCCCTCCGCGACCGGCTTCACGAGCAGCGGGAACCCGAGCTCGCGCGGGAGCCGCTCCTTGCCGGTGTTGAGGATGAGGTAGTCGGGCGTCAGGATGCCGTGGGTGCGGACGACGCGCTTCGCGACCGCCTTGTCGAGCGAGACCGAGAGCGCCGCGGGGTCCGAGCCGGTGTAGGGGATGTCGAGCAGCTCGAGCAGCGACGGCACCTGCGACTCGCGGCTGCGCCCCTTGAACCCCTCGGCGATGTTGAAGACGACGTCCACCGGGGTCGAGGCGAGCTGCAGCGGGAGGTCCTGCGTCGCCTCGAGATCCACCACCTCGTGGCCGTAGCTCGCGATCGCCTCGCGGATCGCCTGGAGGGTCTTCGGGGAGTCGTACTCCGCCTCGTCGTCCTGCTCGCCGTTCAGGTCCGGCGCGACCCGCTTCACGTTGAAGGTGAACCCGACCTTGAGCCGCTCGGTGCGCCGGGGGCGCCCGCGGCGCGTCCGCTGGTCGGAGATCCCCCAGCGCGCGGTCGCGCTGCGGATGACCGCGTTCACGACCGCGTCCGCGTGCAGCCCCTCGAGCGCCGCGGCGGCGTAGATGCCGGCCCCCTTCTCGAGCGAGGGGAGCGCGTTGATCTCGAGGAAGTAGAGCTCCCCGTCGTCGCCGATGCGGAAGTCGATGCGGCCGAGGTCGCGGATCTCGAGGACCCGGTAGACGGTCTCGGACAGCGCGCGCAGCTTCGCGGCGAGCGCGCCCTTCACCTCGGCGGGGGCGCGGACGGAGACGTGCTGGTCGAGCCTGGTCTTGAGCTCGTAGTCGTAGATGGCGTAGCGCCGCCCCGCGGTCGCCTCCGGGGCGAGGACGTACTCGACCGGCTGCAGGACGCCGCGTCGCTCCGGCGCGGCCGCCTCGAGGAACGGCACGGTCACGTCCCGCCCCGGGATGAACTGCTCGACGAGCACGCCCGACGGGTAGCGCGCCAGGGCGCTCCGGACGACCTCGTGGAGGCGCAGCGCGTCCTCCACGACCGAGTCCTGCGTGATGCCCTTCGAGCTGCCCTCGAAGTTCGGCTTCACGATGACCGGGTACCGCAGCGCGTTGAGCTGCAGCTTCGCCGGATCGTCGACGTACTGCCACCTCGGGGTCGTCACGCCGTGCTGGGCGAGGACGAGCTTCGTGAGCTGCTTGTCGAGGGTGAGCGACAGGGCGTACGCGTCCGAGCCGGTGTAGGGCATCCCGAGCTCGTCGAACAGCGCCGGGAAGAACGCCTCGCGGAACCGGCCGCGCCGCCCCTCGGCGGTGTTGAAGATGAGGTCCGGACCGTACGCCTCGAGCCGCGCCACGGTGCGCGAGGCGGGCCCGGAGACCTCGATGCGCTCGACCCGGTGGCCGAGCCGCTCGATCGCGCCGGCGAGCGCGTCCACCGTCTCGCGGGTGTCGAACTCCGCCTCGTCCTCGGTGTCGGCCAGCCTCAGGTTGTGCGTGAGCGCGATGCGCATGGGTCGCCGTTCAGGCGGCCGCGCCGCGCGTCGACGGCCCGGCGCGGGTGGCGGACGGCGTGGTGCTCGGGGGCACCGGCGCGATGGTGCGGATGCCGTGCGCGATCTCGCCGGCCTTGGAGAGCACCTTCGCGTCCACGACCTGCGTGTCGGCGAAGATGTCGCCGATCCGGATCCCGAGCCGGTCGGTGAAGATCATGTACGCCTCGAACCCGATGATCGGCAGCCCGACGACGAACAGCACCGGCCACAGGAGCGGGACCGCGTAGAAGATCGCGACGAGCGCGAACGGCGCGTTGCGCAGGAGCGACTCGTGCCAGCTCGCCGGGGCGCGCCGCGGGACGACCACCGTCCGGACGCCGAAGATCTTCTTCCCGACCGACTGCCCGCTCATGAGCCCGTCGGCGACGAGCAGGTAGAACGCGGCGAGCAGCGGGCCGAACTGCGGCGCGCTCTGCGAGACGACCCAGGCGAGGGTGAAGTCGGCAGCGCGCGCGAGGCCGCGGAGCGTGAGGTCCGCCTTCGGGTACGGGCTCCCCTCTGGGCGTGCGTCGCGCATCCGCCGCTCACGTCGCCGCCCGGACGGGCGGCCTCCCACGGACGAAGAAGAGGTACGCCAGCGCGGGCCGGTGCGAGCCCTCCCGCGTGACGAAGTGGACGGACTCGATCGTCCATCCCTCCGCCGTCCGCTCGTTGAGCGCGCGCTCGAGCGTCTCCTCGCCGACCGGCGAGACCTCGACCACCTTGTAGCTCGCCGCGCCGTCCCCCATCGGTCCGCCCCGGGCGTCAGCGCCGCGCGCCGGTGAGGAGCGCGGCCGCGTCCTTCGCGTAGTACGTGAGGATGAGGTCCGCGCCCGCGCGGCGGATGCAGAGGAGCGTCTCGAGCACGACCCGCTCCTCGTCCACCCAGCCGCGCTCCGCCGCCGCCTTGATCATCGCGTACTCGCCGGACACGTGGTACGCGGCGAGCGGCAGGTCGTAGCGGTCGCGGATCAGCCGGACGATGTCGAGGTACGGCACCGCCGGCTTCACCATCAGCATGTCCGCGCCCTCGGCGACGTCGAGCGCCACCTCGCGCAGCGCCTCCCGCCAGTTCGCGGGGTCCATCTGGTACGCCTTGCGGTCCTTCGGGACGCCCGGCCCCTCCACCGGCGCGCTCTCCGCCGCGTCGCGGAACGGCCCGTAGAAGGCACCCGCGAACTTGGCGGCGTAGGAGAGGATCGGCACGTCCCCGTACCCGTCCGCGTCGAGCGCCGCGCGGATCGCCCCGACGCGCCCGTCCATCATGTCCGACGGCGCGACGACGTCGGCGCCGGCGCGGGCGTGCGCGACCGCCTCCTTCGCGAGGAGCGGGAGGGTCGCGTCGTTGTCGACATTCATCACGGGGGGAACCGCACCCCCCGAACCCCCCGCTCGCTCCGGGGCAGCCTCAGCCGGCTGCCCCTGCGCTCGATGGAGCCCTGCGGAACGCCCGCCTTCGACGCCTTCAGGATCCCGCAGTGGCCGTGGTCCGTGTACTCGCACATGCACACGTCGGTCATCACGACGAGGCCGGGGACGTCCTTCTTGAGCGCGCGGATCGCCCGCGGGATGATGCCGTCCTCGTCGTACGCGCCCGAGCCGGTCGCGTCCTTCTTCTCCGGCACGCCGAAGAGGATGACGGACCGGACCCCCGCGGCGTAGCCCGCCTGCGCCTCGGCGACGAGCTCGTCCACGGACAGCTGGAACACGCCCGGCATGCTCTTCACCGGGTTGCGGACCTTCTTCCCGGGGACGGCGAACAGCGGCCAGATGAGGTCGTCGGGCGCGAGCGTCGTCTCGCGGACGAGGCGGCGCAGCGCCTCGGTGCGGCGCAGGCGGCGGGGACGTTCCTGGGGGAAGGGCATGGGGCGTTTCTAGCGCAGACCGCAGGGTTCCGGAAGGGACGCGGACCGCCCGCGGCTCGCCATCCGGGTGCTGCTCACGGGCGCTCGCGGGGGTTCACCTCGCGCATCACGAGGCCGCTCTGGAGGCGCGGGTAGAAGAGCGTGCTCTTCTGCGGCATCGTCTCCCCCGCCTCTCCGACCGCCTCGACCTGCCACATCGGCGTCGGGTTCAGCAGGAAGCCGACCTGGTGCTCGCCCGTGAGGACGCGGCTCACCGCCTCGCCCGCGTCGCGGGCGTAGGTCACGTTCTCCTGCTTCTCCTGCGAGTCGGGGGAGAGGCCGAGCAGATGCTGCAGCACGACCGTGTGGAGGACCGTCACGTCGAGCGCGGCGAGCGTCTGGTTCGCCGGAAGGCCGGCGCCGGAGAGATCGACGTCGTCGCGGAGCGTGACGACGCGCGCGATGCCGTCCTCGGCGGTGACCATGAGGAAGGCGGTGGACTTGCCCGCGTGCTCGCCGAGCTTCGAGATCGCCCACGCGCGGCCGACCGGGCGGCGCGCGTCCTCCGCCAGCGTCTCGATCCGGAACCACGGCGAGAGCTTCTCGAGGAAGCTCGAGACCGAGAAGTCCTTCAGCCCGAACACGAGCCGGTGCGTCGCGAACAGGAAGAGCCCCGGGTCGTTCATGGGGCAGAGGAACATGAGCGTGTAGTGGTGGCCGCCGTCGCCGGGGAGCCCCGGCTGCTGCGCATCGAGCATCCGCCCGTAGACGAGCGCGGTCTCGTAGCGGTGGTGCCCGTCCGCGATGAAGATGCGCTGCCGCGCGATCAAGTCCTGCAACGGCTTCACGACGCCCGGCGCGTCGGCGCGCCAGACGCGGTGGTGGACGCCGTCGTCCGAGTCGGTCTCGGCGGCCGGCTCGGTGAGCGACACCTCGTCGAGCACGCTCCGGGTCACGCCCGTGTCGTCGCGATACAGGCCGAAGATGGGCGAGAGGTTCGCCTGCACCGCCTTGAGGACCTCGAGCCGGTCGGCCTTCGGAGCGACGAGCGTCTTCTCGTGCGGGACGATCACGCCCTCGCTGAACTCGTGGAGCCGGACCGCCGCCATGAAGCCGCGACGCTTGAGGTTGCGGCCGTCCGGGGCGAGGTAGCTCTGCTCGAGCGGGTAGAGCGCCGGCGTCGGGTCGCGGCGCAGCACGCCCTTGTCGAGCCAGGCCCGCCAGGTCTCCCCCGCGCGCACGTACTTGTTCGTCGTCGCCGGACCGTCACCCGGGCGGTCTTCCCCCAGCGTCACGTGGATGATGTTCTCCGGGCTGCGGTGGAGCAGCTCGTCGCGTTGCTCCTGCGAGACGAGATCGTACGGTGGCGCGAGCAGGTGCCCGAGCGCGCGCCCGCGGGTCGCGGCGTAGCGGACTGCGCGGAACGGGACGATCTCGGCCATCGGCGTCCGGACGCTAGATCAGCGCTCCGCGGCGCGCAAGGCGCGCTCCAGCGCATCGAGGGGGACGGCGCCTGCGCGGAGGAGCCGCAGCAGACCACCCTCCACCGCGACGACGGTGCTCGGCAGCCCGCCGGGCGCCGCGCCCGCGTCGAGCACGGCGTCGATCCGCGCCCGCAGCTCCGGCGCGAGCGCCGCGGGGCGGTCGGGCGCCGGTCCCCCGGCGAGGTTCGCCGAGGTGGAGACGATCGCGCCGCCTGCGCCGCGGGCGAGCGCCCGCGCGACCTCCGCCCCGGGGACGCGGATCCCGACCGTGCCCGTCCCGGCAGTGACGAGCGCCGGGAGCCCCGCCCGCGCGGGGAGGACGAGGGTGAGCGGCCCGGGCCAGAAGCGGTCCGCGAGGCGGGAGGCGGTCGCGTCCAGGACGGCGACCGCGTCCACGTCGGCGCGGTCCGCCGCGACGAGCGGCAGCGGCTTGCCGTCCGGGCGGCCCTTCGCGCGGGCGAGCCGCTCCACGGCGGCAGGGTCGCGCGCGAGCGCCCCGAGCCCGTAGAAGGTCTCGGTCGGGTAGGCGACGAGCCCACCCCGCCGCAGCACCGCGGCCGCTTCCTGCACGCGCGCCTCGAGCTCCCGATCCACGCCGGGAGGTGTACCACCGCGGGGGGCGCCGCGCTCACGCGTCGCGAAGTCGGCGAATTCGGTGGAGCGCCGTGCCCCGGCCTGGGAGGATGCGCGCCGTGGCTCGGCTCGGACTCGACGTGACGTGGCTCCGGCCGGACCGGCTCTCCGGCGCGGAGCGGTACGCGCTCGAGCTCGTGCCGGCGCTCGCGGCGCTCGCGCCGGGCGAGGTCGTCCTCTTCGCCCGCCCCGATCTCCCGTCCTCGCTCGCCCGGCTCGACGTCGAGAAGCGAACGGCGCAGGTCGGGGTGCGCGTCGCGCTCGACCAGGCGTGGCTCCCGTGGGCGGCGGCGCGCGCGCGGGTGGACCTCCTGCACACGCTCGCGTCCCCCACCCCGGTCCTGTGGCGCGGGCTCGCGGCGATGACCGTCCACGACGCCACCCCCTGGCTCCACGCGGACGCCGCCGGCACGCGCTGGTACGCGCGGCCGCTCTATCCCCAGGCGCTCGCGCGCGCCGCCGCCATCTTCACCGTGTCCGAGGCCGCTCGCGAGGACCTCGTGCGCGCCGCCGGCGCGCCGCGCGACCGCATCTACGTCACCCCGAACGGCGTCGATCCGCGCCTGTTCGATCTCCACCCGCCCGAGGGGCCGCGCGCGCCTTACCTGCTCGCGGTCGGCACCTTCGAGCCGCGCAAGAACCTCCCGATCCTCCTCGAGGCGTTCCGCCGGCTGCGCCGCGACGGGCGCGACCTGCAGCTCGTCGTGGCCGGCCGCCAGGCCTTCACTCAGCTCCTGCCCCTCGGCGAGCTCGCGCCGCACGTGCGGCTCACCGGCGCGGTGGACGACGCCGCGCTCCACGCGCTCTACGCCGGCGCGGCCTGCTTCGTCATCCCGTCCCTCCACGAGGGGTTCGGCCTGCCCCTCGCGGAGGCGATGGCGTCGGGCGTCGCCGCCGTCGCGAGCGACATCCCGGCGCTGCGCGAGGTCGGCGGCGAGACGGTGCGCTACGCCGACCCGCACGATCCGGACGGCTTCGCCGCGGCCATCGCGGCCGCGCTCGACGACCGGGAGGGCTCGCAGCTGCGCGCCGCGGCGGCGCGCGGCCGCGCCCGCCGCTTCCGCTGGGAGGAGACCGCGCGCGCGACCCTGGCGGTCTACCGTCGGGTCCTGCGCGACGCGCGCCGGCGCTCCGCGGCCACCGCCGGCGGGACCTAGCCCCTCTCCCTGACCCTCTCCCCCGGCGGTTGCGGGGGGACAGCCTGCTCTAGCTCGTCCTGCGCACCGAGGCGACGCCCGCGCCGAGGAAGAGCACGTTCGGCGCCCACGCCGCGATCGAGGTGGGGACGTGCCCGGAGAGCGCGAGGGCCCACGACACACCCTGCGCCGCCCAGAAGACGAGCGACACCCCGACCGCCTCGCCGAGGGCGGCCGAGACGTGCCCCTTCCGGTTGCGGCGCAGCGCGAGGGCGAGCGCGAGGAGCGCCCCCGGGACCGCGGCGAACGGGTAGGCGACGCGGTTGTCCCGCTCGAGCTCGAACTCGACGGTCTGGAGCCCGAGCCGCTTGCGCAGCGCGATCTGCTCGACCAGCGTCCGCCAGCGCATCTCGGAGGGGCGTCCGGCCACCACCGAGAACGCCTCGGGCGGCTCGTCGAACCGGTAGCGCCGCGCCGCGTCGCGCTCGAGGGTCATCGCACCATCCGGGGCGAAGGCGCGGTCCTCGACCCGCTCGAGGATCCACTCGCCGTCCGCCGGGTGCATGCGCTCGGCGTCGATGCGGCGCACGAGCCGGAAGCGCTCGTCCACCTCGAGGACCGTCACGTTCTCGAACCCGCCGTCCGGCAGGTGGCCGCGCAGGTGGTAGATGCGCCGGCCGTCCTCGCCGCGGAACCAGCGCTTCGGCTCCCGCGCCGCGAGGAAGCGCCGCTTGTCCCCGCCCCGCCCGAAGCGGAGCGCGCCGATCTCCTCCGCCTTCTGCGCGGCGCGCACGCCGACGACGTCGTGCAGCACCACCATGAGCACGCCGGCGCCGAAGGTGACCGCCAGCACCGGCACCGCGAGCCGCCACGGCCCGAGCCCGACGGCGCGCATCGCGGTCCACTCGCGCGTCGCGCGGAACCCGGAGACCGCGACCGAGGCGCCGAGCAGGATCGCGGCCGGCGCCACCTGCCGGGCCACGACCGCCGCCTTGTTGGCGTACAGCTCGAGCGCGGCCGGCACCCACCCCGCCCCGGAGAACCCGGCGGAGTTGTCGACGAAGTCCACGGCGAGGTAGAGCGCGACGACGCCTGCGATGGCGCCCAGCATCGCCCCGAGCGCGCGCCGCGCGGCATAGGAGAACAGGATCACCGGACCGCCCCCGGCCCGCGGCGCGCCTGCAGCACGATGAGCGCGAGCGCGACGATCGTGAGGACGACCGTCGGCAGCTGGAGCGAGAGCCAGGCGGGCAAGGTGCCCTTCTGAGCCATCACCTCGCCGCTGCGCATGAGCACGTACTGCGCGATCACCGCGCCGATCGTGGCGGACATCGCGAACGCGCGGCCGACCCGCCTCGACGCGCCGAGCGGGACGGAGAGCAGCGCGAACGGCAGGATCGCGAGCGGCTGCGCGAGGCGGCGGTGCTTGTAGCCCTCGAACCGCCGCGCCTGGGCCTGGTCGCCGCGCGCCCGCTCGGCCTCGATGCGCTCGTCGAACGCGGACATGGTCATCTCACGCGCCGAGCGCGAGTAGATGTTGCGGTCGGTGAGCGCGGTGCCGAGGCCGATGACGAGGTCCGCGTGACGGAACTCCGCCGCCACGTACTCGTCCGACCCGGCCTGCTCCCGGTGGACCTCGCCGCCCTCGAGGATGAGCCGCATCTCCTGCCCTGCGCCGACCGGCTCGAGCCGGCCGCGGCCGGCGAGCGCGAGCACGGGCGCGGCGGGGTTCGTGCGATCGCTGATGAGGACGTTCTCCCAGCCGCCGCTCCGCACCCGCTCCGCGTACAGCGTGTAGCCCGGGATCTGATCGTAGAACGTGCCGGGCCGCACGTCGTTCGTGACGTTGCGCTTCACCACCTCGTTCAGCCGGACCCGCGCCGCCGCGAGCCCGGCCGGCTCGAGCGCGGTCGAGAGCCACAGGCCGGCGGCTGCCACGGCGACCCCGAGCGCCAGCGGGACGCGCACGAGGCGCGCCGGGGAGATGCCCGCGGCGCCGAGCGCGATCACCTCGCGGTCCTCCGAGAGCCGCCCCACCCCGATCACCGCTCCGAGGAGGAACGCGATGGGCAGGACGTACCCGAGGACGTTCGGGACGAGCGACAGGACGATGAGGGCGACGTCCACGACCGAGACGCCGGAGCCGAACAGCACGTCCGCCTGCCCGAGCAGCTGGGTCGCGAGCAGGAGCTGGGTGAGGAAGAGGAGCCCCGCGGTGAACGGGAGGAGGATCTCCTTCGCGAGGTAGCGGTCGAAGATCGTCGGCAAGCTACCCCTTCGTGAGCTTCCCCTGCAGGGCGGCGTCCTTCGCCTCGACCTCCTCCGCCATCCGCGTCCGTTGCGCGCGGACGCGCTCGGCGACCTGGGCGTCGGAGCGGGCGACGATCCGCGCCGCGAGCAGCCCGGCGTTGCGCGCCCCTGGCTTGCCGATGGCGAGCGTGCCGACCGGCACGCCGGCGGGCATCTGGACGGTGGCGAGGAGCGCGTCGAGGCCCTGCAGATCCGACGAGGCGAGCGGCACGCCGAGCACGGGCAGCTCGGTCTCCGCCGCGCACACGCCCGCGAGGTGAGCCGCCGCCCCCGCGCCGCAGACGATGACCTGGATGCCCCGCCCCGCGGCCTCGCGCGCGAGCTTGCCGGTCCGCTCCGGGGTGCGGTGGGCGGACGACACGTGCACCTCGCACGCGACGCCCAGCTCCTCGAGCGCCTTCCTCGCCTCCGACATGACCTCCCAGTCGGAGTCCGAGCCCATCAGGATGAGGACCTTCGGCGTCATGGCTTCTTCCCGATGTCCTTTCGGTACTGCATGCCCCGGAAGCGGATGCGGTCCGCCGCCTCGTACGCCCGCCGGGCGGCGTCGTCGAGCCCCTCGCCGAGTGCGCAGACGGTGAGGACGCGGCCGCCGCTCGTGACGGCGCGCCCGCCGCCACCGGCCTCCGTCCCGCCGTGGAACACCTGCACGTCCTCGGGGAACGGCCCGTCGGCGCCGTCGATGACGTCGCCGCTCGCGACCTTGCCGGGGTAACCCTCCGCGGCGAGGACCACCCCGACGGCGGCGCGCGGGTCGAAGTCGAGCGTGACGCCCGAGAGGTCGCCCCTCGCGGCGGCGAGCAGCGGCGGAACGATGTCGTTCCGCATCCGCATCAGGATGGGCTGCGTCTCGGGATCGCCGAGGCGTGCGTTGAACTCGAGCACGCGCGGGCCCTTCGGGGTCAGCATGAGCCCGGCGTACAGGGCGCCACGGAAGGTCCGGCCACGCCGCGCCATCTCGCGCACGGCCGGGACGAGCACCGACGCGCTCGACGTCCGCGAGCAGGTCCGGCCCGACGTTCGGCGTGGGCGAGAACGCCCCCATCCCGCCGGTGTTGGGTCCGCGGTCGCCGTCGAAGATGCGCTTGTGGTCCTGCGCAGCGGCGAGCATCCGGACCCGCTCGCCGTCCGTGAAGGCGATGCAGCTCGCCTCCGGGCCCTCGAGCCGCTCCTCGACGATCACCTTGCGACCCGCGGCGCCGTGGGCGCCGCCGACGAGCATGGCGTGGAGCGCCTCCTCCGCCTCGGCCGCGTCGGCGCAGACGACGACGCCCTTGCCCGCCGCGAGGCCGTCCGCCTTCACGACGACCCGTCCCGCCCGGGCGCGCGCCCACGCGACGGCGGGGGCGAGCTCGGCGAAGGCCTCGTAGTCGGCGGTCGGGATCCCGGCCGCGCGCATCACGTCCTTCGCGAAGGCCTTCGAGCCCTCGATCTCGGCGGCCGCGGCGCTCGGGCCGAACACCGCGATCCCCTCGCGCGCGACGCGGTCGGCGAGGCCCGCGACGAGCGGCGCCTCGGGACCGACGACGACGAGGTCGATCCGCTGCTCGCGCGCCCAGCGCGCGATGCCCTCGACGTCGTCGGCCTGGAGCGCGACGGGGGTCGCGACCTTCGAGATGCCCGGGTTGCCGGGCGCGGCGAAGAGCGCCCGGACGAGGGGGCTCCTCGAGATCTTCCAGGCGAGGGCGTGCTCGCGGCCGCCCGAACCGACGACGAGGATTCGCATGAGAGAGAGGGCTTATATCACGGCTGTCCGCGCTGCGGCGCCAGCGAGAGGAGCACCCCGCGCGCTTCCGCGAGCCCAGGATCCTCGCGCACGAGCGGCTCGAGCACCGCCCGCGCCCCCGACCCCTCCCGCCGGCGGGCGAGCAGGCGCGCGAGCCCGAGCCGGGGGGTGACGAGGTCGGGCCCGGCGTCCGCGGCGGCGCGGTGCGCCTGCTCGGCGTCCAGGTGGCGGCCGAGCGCCTCGAGCGCCCGGGCTCGCACCACGAGGAGCACGGGGTCGTCCGGGTGGCTCGCCAGGGCGTCCGCCACGATCGGCAGGGCGCGCCGCGGGTCGCCGCGGTCGAGCGCGATCTGCGCGACGATCGCGGCGGGGGTGGACGACTGCGGCGCGGCCGCGGCGGCGAGCCGGGCGAGGCGGTCGGCGGCGACCGTACGCCCGAGCAGGAGCTCGCAGACCGCCGCCGCGGCGTACGCGGTCGCCCCACCCCGGGCCTCCACGCGCGCGATCGCCTCGAGCCGCCGTGACGCCTCGACGAGCGCCGCCGGGCCCTCCCAGTAATCGGTCGGGACGCGCCGGAGCCGACCTTCCGCCGGATCGCGCTCGAGGGCGCGCCGCGCCACCTCGAGCGCCGGCCCACTCGCGCGGAGGCGGGCGAGCGCCCCGGCGACGGAGAGGAGCACCGCGGGATCGCGCGGGGACGCGGCGGCCACCGCGCGCCACGCGGCCTGCGCCTCGTCGTCGGTACCGGAGAGCTCCGCCGAGCGCGCCGCGAGGGCGACCGCCGCGAAGGAGCCGGCGCGGTCCCCGAGGACGCCGGCCGACTCCCTCAGGGAGGGCGCGTCGCCGCGCCGGAAGGCGAGGAGCGCCGCCTGGAACCGCGCGGGGGCGCTCGCCGGGACCCGGCGGAGCGCCTCCGACACGGCGGCCTCCGCGGCGGCGACGTCCCCCGAGGCGACCTCGACCGCGGCGCGGTGCGCGAGCGTGCGCGCCGCCGCGAAGCCGTCCGCGCCGCGCGCGAGCGCCGCGTCGAGGAGCCTGCGCCCGGCGGCGAGGTCGTCGTCCCGCTGGTAGGCGAGCCGCGCGAGGAAGAGGGACGGCAGCGGCGAGGCGGGGTCGGACGACGCCCAGCGCTCGAGCGCGTCGCGCGCCTCGACGGGGCGGTCGGACGCCGCGAACACCTCCGCGCGGAGGGCGAGCGCGCCGGGGTGGGCGGGGTCCTGGGCGAGGCGGCGCTCGGCGAGCGCGAGCGCTCCGGCGGCGTCCCCGGCGGCCCAGCGCGCGCGGGCCGCCGCGGTGAGGAGGCGGCGGTCTCCGGGCGCGGCGGCCGCGGCCTCCTCGAGCAGCCGCGCTGCGCCGGTCGGGTCTCGCCGGAGCCGGGCGAGCCCGAGGGCGAGGCGGGCGGAGGGATCGGCGGGGGCGGCGGCGGCGGCGCGCTCCGCCGCGTCGCTCGCCTCGGCGTCGTTCGCGGCGCTCGGCACGAGGAGGAGCAGCCGCGCGTACGCGGCCTCGAGCGCGGGACTGCGCGAGGCCTTCGCGAGCGCGTCACGGACCATCTCGTGCGTCGAGCGCAGCTCGTCCCCGTCCGGCTCGTCGCCCGCGCCGTCGGCGAAGGCGGTGGCGTAGCCGGCGACGGCGGCCTCCGCGCGCCGGGGGGACAGCGCGATCGCCTCGCGGAAGACGCGGACCGCCTCGGCGTTCCGCGCCGGGAGGTCCGCGGCGAGGGCCGCCGCGCCGGCGTCGAGCCGTCCGGCGGCGAGGGAGGCGTCGCGCGGGAGGGCCGCCGGGAGCAGGCCGGCCGCGCGCCAGGCCTCGACGCGCGCCTCGACGGCCGTGGGCGCCGAGAGCCCGGGCCCGGCCGGGCGCCGCAGCACGAGAGCGGCGCCCCCGGCGAGCGCCACCGCCGCGAAGGCGATCGCCGCCCCGAGCGCCACGCGACGGGCCGGCCGCGCGCTCCCGCCGCGGCGGCGGCCGCCGAGCGGCGCGATGGGGAGCCTCGCGGTCGCGGGCACCCGCTGGGCGCACGTCGGGCAGAGCGGCGCCGCGCCGCGCCCTCCCTCCGCGTCGAAGACCGCGAAGCACCGGCTGCACGAGACCTGGGGCATCGGGTCCGGAGCCTACCGCGGCGCGACCGCCGCCGGAACGGCTCGAGCGCAT
The DNA here is from genome assembly GCA_963736795.1 of uncultured delta proteobacterium. Lineage (GTDB taxonomy): Bacteria > Myxococcota > Myxococcia > Myxococcales > Anaeromyxobacteraceae > Anaeromyxobacter. Next base: position 117,665 of record CAVTRF010000021.1, read on the forward strand.
CCCGTGAACCGAGGACGCCGGCTGCGGCGCCGGATCACGCGATGCACTCTAGTGACGGAAGTGACGCATCCCGGTCGCCACCATGGCGATGCCGGCCTTGTTCGCCGCCTCGATCACCTCGGGGTCGCGCATCGACCCGCCGGGCTGGATGATGGCGGTCGCCCCGGCCTTGATGATCTCCTCGACCCCGTCCTTGAACGGGAAGAAGGCGTCGGAGCCTGCGGAGGACCCGCGCACGTCGAGCTGCGCCTTCATCACCGCCGTCTTGACCGACTCGACGCGGCTCGTCTGGCCCCCGCCGATGGCGACCGTCCGGTCGTCCCTCGCGAACACGATCGCGTTCGACTTCACGTGCTTCACGACCTTCCACGCGAAGAGGAGGTCCTTCCACTCCTGCTCGGTGGGAGCGCGCTGCGTCATCACCTTGCAGTCCTCGCGGCGCACCGAGCCGAGGTCGCGATCCATCGCGAGGAGGCCGCCCGGGATCGAACGGAGCTCCCGGAGGTCCTCCGGGGCGCGCTTCCAGCTCGAGCGCGGCTCGCCGAGGCGCGGCGCCTCGAGCAGGCGGAGGTTCTTCTTCGCCGCGAACGCGGCGCGCGCCGCCTCGTCGTAGGAGGGCGCGATGATGCACTCGAGGAAGAGGTCGGTCAGCTCCTTCGCCGCCGCCGCGTCCACCGGGCGGTTCAGCGCGACGATGCCGCCGAAGGCGGAGACGGGGTCGCACGCACGGGCCCGCGCGAACGCCTGCGCGACCGTCTCGCCGAGCGACACGCCGCAGGGCGTGTTGTGCTTGATGACGACGCACGCGGGCTCGTCGTGCTCCTTCACGGCCGCGAGCGCCGCCTCGAGGTCGACGAGGTTGTTGTAGCTGAGCTCCTTGCCCTGGAAGACGCGGGCGAACGCGACCGTCGGCTCGTCCGGCTCGCGCGCGCCGCGGTAGAACGCGCCGGCCTGGTGCGGGTTCTCGCCGTAGCGCAGGTCGCCGACCTTCGTGTAGACGGCGGCGAGCGTCCCGGGGAAGCGCGCCGGCGCGGCCTCGGGGGTGGCGCGGGCGGTGAGGTACTCGGAGATGGTGGCGTCGTACGCGGCGGTGTGCGCGAACGCCTTCTTCATGAGGTCGAAGCGCGTCGCGGGCGGAGAGCGCGCGCGTCTGCTCGAGCTCGGTCGCGACCCGGTCGTAGTCGGCAGGGTCGACCACCACGCCGACGTGGGCCGCGTTCTTCGCGGCGCTGCGGACCATGGTCGGACCGCCGATGTCGATCTCCTCGACGCACTCCTCGAACGGCTTGCCCGCCGCGACCGCCTGCCGGAACGGGTACAGGTTCACGACGACGAGATCGATCGGCGGGATGTCGCGCGCCTTCACGTCCGCCTCGTCCGAGGCGAGGCCGCGCCGGTACAGGATCCCGCCGTGCACGCGGGGGTGGAGGGTCTTCACCCGGCCGCCGAGGATCTCCGGCGCCTGGGTGAAGTCGCCGACCGAGACGACCGGCACGCCGGCGTCGGCGAGCGCCTTCTGCGTGCCGCCGGTGGAGAGGATCTCGACGCCGAGGGCGGCGAGCCGCCGGGCGAAGGGGACGAGGCCTGACTTGTCGGAAACCGAGACCAGGGCGCGGCGGACCATGTGCGAGGCACCTCCGAAAAGGGTGCCCTTCTAGCCCTCCGCGCGCGCCGTTTCAAGCCGCGTGGCGCCCGGGCACCGGGCCGGGGCCCGGAACCGTGTCCGACCGCCCCCCGGCGCGCTGCGGCCAGGGGTCGCGGGGGTGCACCTACCCGTTGCCAGGGCCCGCGGGGGCGGGATGCGCGGCTCGTCCTCCGCGATCACGCGCAGCTTGAGGAGGCCGCGCGTCTCGACCTGCCGGATCCGCTCGCGGGTGAGGTTCATGATCGTCCCCACCTCCTCGAGCGTGATGCCGCCCTTGTCGGCGACGTCGAGCGCGCAGGTCTCGTCGAGCTCCCACACCTCCCGGTCCGGGAAGTTGAGCTTGATCGACCCGGTGGACGGGTTCACGTCCAGGTAGAGGTGGTGCTTGCAGGAGATGAACATGCACGGCCGCTGACGGCCCGCGCAGTCCGCGCGCGACCTCGGCCGGGCCGCCTCGATCTCCCGCATGACCGCGTCGAGCTCCGGATCCACCAGCCCGAACGCCCGCTGGCGCCGCAGCTCCCGCGCGATCTCCTTGCGGGACATCGTCTTCGACCGACGCCGCTCGGGCTTCCCGTCCGCGTCGAGCTCCTCCGCGCCTTCGGGCTCCACCACCGGCTCCGCGCTCCGATTCGCCTCGCTCATCCCCGACCCACCCTTCCCGCCCCGGGCGCCCCGTGCGCCCACGCCATCCACCAGGCGCCGGGTCGGCGCCCCGGTCGCTAACCGACGCCGGCGATCTCCGGCGTCACCGTCGCGACCGCCCCACCCACCTTCTCGATCCGATCGAGCGCGCGACGTGCCTCTCGCTCGGCGCGCTCGAGCTCCTCCACGAACTGCCTGTGGCGCGGGTGGACCCGCGCCTTCTTCCCGAGCTCCGCGACGAGCTCCGAGAGGCCCTTCTCCACGTCCTCGAGCCGGTTCGCGACCGTGACGAAGCTGCCGCGGATGTCCTCGACCGTGTAGCCCTCGGCCATCATCCGCTTGATGGCCGCGATGCGGCGCACGACGGAGACCGGGTAGAGGCCGGTCGAGCCGGTGTGCTTGCCCTTCCGGCCCACGCGCCGGCTCCGCGGCAACAGCCCCGCCTGCACGTACTTCCTGAACGTCGACGACGACAGGCGCGCGCCCTTCGACTCGAACAGCTGCACGACCTCGCCGCTCGTGATGCCGGCGGCGCGCGCCCGCTCGACCCGCTCGATCTCGTCCAGGCTGAGATAATCCATTGAAAATAGTGCTTTCTGAATCCACCTTCGAAAACTTGATTTTGAGGCTAATGCATTCAGTGGAGGCCGTCAACGGGCACGTGCGGGGCGTCCCGCCGCGCCGGACGGCGGTCAGCGCGAGAGGAGGCGGCGGGGCGGAGCGATCGGGCGGGCGTCGCCGCTGGCGGGACGCGTCACCGCTCGAGCGCGCGGCGGCGCGCCGGGGGGCGTGCCAGCCGGCGGGGGTTGGGGAGGGGGCCTGCCGCCGGGCGGCGGGGCCCCGGGTGCGGCGCTACCTGAGCAGCTTCGTCCGGACGCCGGCCTTCACGACCACGACCTCGTCCACCGCCGGGTGCCCCTTGCGCTCGATCCGGACCCGGTGCCTGCCGGCAGGGAGCCGAAGCTCCTGGGGCGTGTCGCCGACCGGGTGACCGTTCACGCGGACGAGGCCCCACGGCGTCGCGTTGACGCTCAGGATCCCGTCGCCGCTCGCGCGCGGCGGCAACGGGAGCGCGCTCAGGCCGTGGGCCGAGTCCACCGGCCGGACCCCGTCGAGGGACACCGAGACGACGTTCGTCCCGGTCGAGACGGCGGCCCTCCGACTCCGCGCCGCCGCTTCCGCGCCGGCGCCCCGCTCGGCGCCAACGCGATCCGCGACGGGATCCGGCGCCGATCGGGCGGTGCTCGAGATCGGGTCAGGGGTCGAGGGAACCGTGCTCAGCTGCGGGTGAACGGCCGTGCCCGAGATCGCGGCCGGCGCCGCGCTCGGCGTCGCCCTGCGCGCGGCGCCCACCGCGAGGACGGGCCGCCGCCACGGCGGCGCCGCCCGCGGCCGCCCAGGCCCGCCGGCGCCGAGGCGTCGTCGCGGCGGCCGCGACGGTGCGCGTCGGCGGCTCGTCATCCGCAGGCGGCACCGGCGACGGCTCGGCGACGGGCTCCGCAGCCATCGCGACCGGCCGGACCCGCGTCGGCTCGGGCGGGGACGCGTCACGCGCCGCCAGCTCCGACGCGAAGAGCCGGTGCATGAACGCGCGGAGGTCCACCTCCTCCGGCGAGCGGACGAGCCGGATGAGGGTCGCGGCGAGCGCGGTGGCGAGCTCCTGGGCGGAGGCCGTCCGCCGCGCCGGATCCCGGTCGAGCGCCGCGAGGATCACGCGGTCGAGCTCGGCCGGCACCTCCTCGTTCCAGGTCGAGGGGGGCGACAGGGGCGCGTCGGAGAGGACCGCGGCGAGCGTCGCCGCGTCGCTCTCGCGCGCGAACAGCCGCCGTCCGGCGCAGAGCTCCCAGAGGACGACCCCGAGCGAGAACACGTCGGCGCGCGCGTCGGCGACGTCACCGCGCGCCTGCTCCGGCGCCATGTACGCGGCCTTCCCCTTCACCGTCCCCGGATCGGTGAGCCCGGCGCGGTCCAGCGCCCGCGCGATGCCGAAGTCGGCGAGCTTCACCTCGCCCTCGAAGGAGACGAGGACGTTGTGGGGAGAGACGTCGCGGTGCACGAGGCCGAGGGGCCGGCCGCCCTCGGTGAGACGGTGCGCGTACGCGAGCCCCCTCGCGACGTCGGCCGCGACCTGCGCCGCGCGAGGGACGCCGAAGCGCACGCCGAGCTCGCGCGCCCGCTCGGCGACGCGCCCGAGGTGCCGGCCGCGCACGAGCTCCATCGCGATGTAGTAGCGCCCCTCGATCTGGTCGAACTCGAAGAGCTGGACGACGTTGGCGTGACCGAGGCGCGACGCGAGCCGCGCCTCCTCGACGAACATCCGCACGAAGTCGCTGCGCGCGGCGTGCTCCCCGCGGACGAGCTTCAGCGCGACCTCCTTCACGACACCGGCGGCGCCGGTCACCTCGGCGCGCCAGACGTCCGCCATTCCGCCCGAGGCGATCGGCTCGACGAGCCGGTACTTGCCGAAGGTACGCACCCACCGTGGATTGTAGGACCTCCGGCGTGCGCTCGGATAGTACGAGCGCGGCGGCCGCACGTGGCGGGAGCGAGGGGGGGCGCGCACCGCGCCGCCACCCCCGCTCCGGTCGCCGCGCTACGCGCGCCGGCGGCCGCGCCGCAGCCGGATCAGCGGCGGCGGCGAGGAGCGCCGGCAGGGCGAGGAGCGCGCCGCTGCCGGCTGCGGAGGCGATGAGCTGCATGGCGTTCCAGTCGAGGTTCGCCATCGCTACCACCCCGGGTTGACGTCGAGACCCCAGCCGCGGATGTCCCAGTGGTCGCTCGTGATGTACGGCACGAACCCCTGCGCGGTGATCGCGGCGTAGAGGTCCTTCGCCTGCTGGCCGAACGGGTCCGCGTACTCCGCGATGAAGATCGGGATCCCGCGCCGCTGGAGCTCCTTCGCCTGATCGAACTGCGGGCCCCAGTACCACTGATCCTTCCACGGCTGGAGCCACGCCCCGGGCGCGCTCGAGGCCGAGAAGAGCCCCTCGGTCTGGACGCCGTGCACGAACTGGGGATACGCGAGCGCGAAGTCGAACCCCTGGTTGAAGACGAACTTCAGATCGGGGTGCTGCGAGAGGATGCGCTGCATCACCGACGCGATCGCGTCGTTCACGTCGGCGCGCGTCTTGCCCGGCGGCACGTCGGGCGTGGCCACGTCCCACTTCACGCCACGTGAACCAGAGCGGTACGCCTCGTCGGCGCGGCGGACGAGCCAGTCCTGCCAGGAGGGGTGCGTCACGTCGACGAGGTACGTCCCCCAGTCGCCGTTCGTGCGCAGGATCGGGCCGCTGTAGCCGGACGCGCCTCGCAGGTCGTCGTGCAGCTCGCCGAGGTTGATGTACGCGAACGGTCGAACCCCTCCGCCCGCGAGGATCTCGTTCGCGCGCGTGTCGCCCGGGTAGCCCGTCTCGAACCAGTCGAAGCCCGCTCGCGCCACCGCCTCGGCGGGGACGTTGCCCCAGGCCCAGCCGCCCCACGACGGGGTCTTCGGATCGTCGCCCTGGGAGGCACCGGCTCCCGGGGTGGCAGCGGTGTCCGCGCCGGCTCCCGGGGTGGCTGCGGTGTCCGCGCCGGGGCCGCTCGCTGCCGAGCAGGCCGCGTCGCCGAGGGCGCAGGGCGCGTCGCCCGCACCACCACAGGCAGCGGACAGCGGGAGGAGCGACAGCACGACAGACAGGAGGGCTCGGCGAGTAGTCACAGGTAGGCTCCTTCGTTCGGGTTTCCGGCACCTGAACGAGAGGCCTACCGACCGCATTTCCAGGGAGAGTGCGTGGGAGGGGGCGTAGAGCGCCCTTGCGCCCATACCTCCTCACGTCTGGCTCCACAGTGAGCGTGCGCCTACACGTGGCTCGCTTGCTCGTTTTCGATCAGACGGGCGTGAAAGAAATGAAGTGCCCTGCCCCCTCGGCGCCCTTTCGGGCTGCCGTTCGGTGGGCAGGACTCATCCCGAGCGGTCCTCAGCTCGTGGCAATCCGGGGGGTGGGGAGGAGCCAGCGCGCGGCGCCCTTCGACAGGCTCAGGGCGAACGGGTTCCGACAGGCTCAGCGCGAAGGGAGCGCTTCGCAGGCTCAGGGCCCGGCGACAGGCTCAGCGCGAAAGTAGGTTCCCGCGGCCCGGCGCGTCCGGCGCGCGCGACCGCAGCGCGACGGGAGCTCGGCCAGCGCCGGGCGGGCGCGCCGCGGACGGCGTGACCGCGTCACTCGCCCGGCTGGACGTCGACGGCGGGCAGCGGCGGTGGCCGCGGCAGGGCGCGACGCCCAGCCGGGAGCGGCGGGGGCCGCTGCACATACCCGCCGTGCTTCGGCGCGGGCAGCACCGTCGGGCCCCGCTCGAGGAGATCGATCCGCATCCGGACCCGGTCGAGGCGATCGAGCGCAGCGGCGAGCGCCTCGTCGAGCCACTCGTCGGCCGCGCGACGCTCGTCCGCGCCGACGATGCGCCCGGCGGCTCGGAGGGTGTCCCAGAGGGCGCGGTGCAGGAGCTTGAACTCCCGCGCGACGCGCGCCGGCGAGGCCCCGGAGCGGACCAGGACGGCGGAGCGGAGCGCCCCGTCGCGCGGGGTGGAGCGCGCCACGCGTCGGGTGGTCGTCCCGGAGCGCGAGCCCCATCTCGCGCAGCAGTGGACCGACCGCGAACGCGAGCGCCGGCTCGCCGCCGAGCTCATCATCGACGGCGCGCTTCCAGGCAGCCGCCACGTCGCTCCGCTGCTCCTCGACGAGGAGCCCCACCGCCGCCGCTCTCACGCTTCCGCCTTCCCCTCGGTTGACGGAGCCCGGAGCCGGCCGGACCCTGCCGCGGGAGAGAAGCAAGGCGTCTGCCACTGCGCCGCGCGGCGTTTCGCGTGGCGCGGTGGGAAGAAGATTTCACACCGGGCGAACGTCGCGTCCACGCCGGGACCGCGGCGCTCTCACCGGAGCGACCCGGATCGGCACGCCGCGCCGCCCGGCGCCGCGTGGCCGGTCCCTTGCTACTTTCGGTCGCACGGGCGCGGACAGGAGGAGCGGGGTGGGGACGATCGGGTACTACGGCTTTCTCGCGACGCGGATCCCTCCGGCGCGCCTGCTCGGCGCCGCGGCGCGGCGTGCCGCCCGCGCGGCGCGCAACCGGGTCGCGCCCCCGCTCGCGCCGTCACGCGACCGACTCCTGTCGGTCCTGGGCTGCGACGGCGCCGCGACGCTCGCGCGGCTGCTCGCGCGCCCGCGGCCGTGCCGGGCGCCCTGGACGCCCGCGTCCCTTCGAGGCGCGCTCGACCGGCACCTCCCGGGCGAGGCGGAGCGCGCGATGGCCCGCGCGGAGGACGCCGCGTGCGGCCGGATCGCGGTGTTCGGCCGAGGTCTTGCCGGTGGCACGCCCCGATCGGCGCGGGACCGACTGGCAGCTCGACCCGGTGAACGACGGCCGGTTCGCTTCGTGGGCGCCGTCGCGCGCGCTTCCGCCCGCGCCGGGGCTCGACCCCCGGCTCGCGTGGGCGGTCGGCCGGGGCGAGCAGTGGGTGGCACTCGCGCAGGGCGCGGTGCTCGACGCGCGCCGCCGCCGCGACCTCGCCGCGGCCCTCGCGGACTCGGTCTGCGACTTCGTCGCCGAGAACCCCGTCGGGTTCGGCGTCCAGTGGACGAGCTCGATGGAGGCGGGGCTCCGCGCGTGGAACCTCGTCCTCGCGCTGTGGCTCCTCTCCGGCGCCGGCGCGCCGCCCGCGCCCGGCCTCGCGCTCGACGCGGCACGCCTCCTCGTCGCGACCGGCCGGTTCGTCCTCGCGAACCTCGACGACGACACGCGCCGTCCCGGACTCGCGACTCGCGGCGGACTGGCTCGGGGTCCTCGCCTGCGCCGAGGGGCTCCCGGAGTGGCCCGAGTCGGCGCGGTGGCGGCGCGCTCGCGCCGGGCGGGCCTGCGCGGCGGCGTTCCGCGAGCAGGTGCACGACGAAGGGGTGAGCTGCGAGGGTGCGCTCCCGTACCAGCGGCTCGCGGCGGAGGTGTTCGCCGGCGGGCGCCATCCTCTCCCACGGCGCGGGTCGCCCGGTCGGCCGCGCCTTCGCGCGCCGGCTCGCGGTCCTCTTCGGCGCCACGCGCGGCCTGCTCGCCCGGGGCGGGGGCGTCCCGCAGATCGGAGACGCCGACGCGCCGCGCGTGCTCGCGCTGCGCGACCGGGCGCCCGCGGACGCCGGAAATCTACTGCCGCTCGGCGCCGCCCTGCTGAACGACGCCTCGCTGCTCGCCGGCCGCGGCCCGGGCGACGCGGCGGACGTCGCCTGGCTCCTGGGGCCGCGGGCGCTCGCGGGGCTCGCGGCCGCGCGCGCCGGCCGCCGCCCGCGGAGCGCGAGCTTCGCCGCCGCCGGCCTCCACGTGCTGCGCCGCGGGCCGTTCGAGGTCTTCATGTCGTGCGGCCCGAACGGCCAGCGGGGCGTCGGCGGCCACTCGCACAACGACAAGCTCGCGCTCGAGGTCCGCGCCCACGGCGCGCTCGCCGTCTGCGACGGCGGGACGCCCTCGACCGGCTCGGACCCGGAGGTCCGCGACGCGTTCCGCTCGACCCGCGCGCACGCGACCGTCGTCGTGGACGGCCTCGAGCAGGCGCCGCTCCTGCGCGATCGCCCGGGAGCGCTCCCCGACGTCGCCGCCGCGCGCCTCCTTGCCTTCGAGCCCGGCGGGCCCGCGGACCGGCTCGTCGGGCGAGCACCGCGGCTTCGCGCGCGCGGGCGTCGTCCACACGCGCGAGGTCCTCGTCGCCGAGGCGGGGGTGGCGGTGCGTGGACCGCCTCGCCGGCGCCGGGTCGCACCGGGTGGAGCTGCGCTGGCCGTTCGCGAGCGCGGGCGCGCGCGGGGGTGCCGCGTGACCGCGGCGGGCGCGGCCGCGCTCGACCGGCTCGTCGCGCGCCGCCCGGGTGCAGGTCTCGATCGATCGCGCGCACGCGGTCGAGGTGCCCCTCGGCGGGCGCCGCCTCCTCGTGGCGTTCGCCCTCCCCTCCGGGCTCGTGCCGGAGATCGCTGCCGGGGTGTGGTCGCCCGGGTACGGCGAGCTCGTCGCACGGCTCCGTCGCGCTCGTCGCGGGCGACCCTCCGCTGTCCCGCGACGCTCGTGACGCTGCTCGCGGTGATCGACCGGCCGGCGTGAGCGCGCGCGGCGGCGGCCCGGTTCGAGCCGTGCTAAGTCACGGGGAATGCTCTCCGCCCTCGTCTCCCTCGTCGTCGCCGCGCTCCCGGTGGCCGCGGCCGCCGCGGCGCCGGCCGCCCCCGTTCCCGAGGACGAGCGCGGGGCGGTCCTCGCCGCGATGTCGGCGGAGCTGTCGCGCTCCACCGAGCGGCTCCGGCTGAAGGGGTACGAGACGCCGTTCTTCGTCGCGTACCAGGTGAAGGACGTCACGCGCCACGAGCTCGGCGGGCGCTACGGCGCGATCTTCGAGGACACCAGCCGCCGCGAGCGGGCGCTCTCGGTGGACCTGCGCGTCGGCAGCTACGAGTTCGACTCGTCCGGCGGGGATGAGACGGCGCTGCTCCTCGGAGCGGAGGGGCCCGACCTGGTACGCGCCGAAGGACGCGCCGCTCGACGGCGACGTCGACGCGCTGCGGACGGCGCTCTGGCTCGCCACCGACGAGCGCTACAAGGAGGCGCTCTCGTCCTATCTTCAAGAAGAAGTCGCGCGAGGTCTACCGCGCGCCCGAGGACGCCCGCGCGCCGAGCTTCTCGCGCGAGGCGCCGAACCGGCACGTGGACGCCCCCCTCCCCTTCCCGTTCGACCGTGCCCGCTGGGGAGCGGTGGTGCGGGACGCGACCGCGCTCTTCCGCGCCCACCCGGACGTGTTCGACTCCGCGGTGAAGGTCACCGCGGAGAAGCACGTCCGCTGGTTCTCCTCGAGCGAGGGGGCGGGGCTCGTCACCGAGCGGACCCTCTACGGCCTGCACGTGCAGGCCGTCGCGCGCGCGCCGGACGGGCAGCTGCTCGAGGACGGTCGCGACTTCTACGCGCGGGCCGAGGTCGGAGCTCCCCTCCGCCGCGCAGGTCCGCGCCGCCGCCGAGCAGGTGATCGCCGAGCTCGAGGCGCTCCGCCGCGCGCCGGCGATCGATCCGTACACCGGGCCGGCGATCCTCGAGCCGGAGGCGACCGGGGTCCTCTTCCACGAGGCGTCGGCCACCGGCTCGAGGGCGAGCGGCTCGAGGACGACAAGGACGGGCAGACGTTCCGCGGGCAGGTCGGGCAGCTCGTGCTGCCGCCCTTCCTCACGATCGTGGACGACCCGACCCTCGCCGCCGCGAACGGGATCCCGCTGAACGGCACCTACGCCTTCGACGAGCAGGGCGTCGCCGCTCGGCGCACCGTGCTCGTGCGGGACGGGCGGCTCGAGACCTACCTGCTCTCGCGGAAGCCGGTGAAGCCGTTCGAGCGCTCGAACGGGCACGGGCGCAGCCAGGGCGCGCGCGCGCCGATGGCGCGCATGGCGAACCTCGTCGTGGAGTCCTCGCGGCGGGTGGGCGCGGCGGAGCTGAAGCGCATGCTGATGGCCGAGGCGCGCCGCCAGAAGAAGCCGTACGGGCTCGTCGATCCGCGACATCACCGGCGGCAACACCAACACCGCCTCCTACGGGTACCAGGCGTTCAAGGGGACGCCGCGCCTCGTCTACCGGGTGGACGCGAAGACCGGGAGCGGAGGAGCTCGTCCGCGGGGTCGAGCTCGTCGGCACGCCGCTCACGAGCGTGAACAAGGTGCTCGCGACCTCGGACACGGCCCGGGTGTTCAACGGCTTCTGCGGCGCGGAGAGCGGGTACGTCCCGGTCTCCACCGTCGCGCCGTCCGCGCTCGTCGGCGAGATCGAGCTGCAGCGGGTCGCGCGCGCGAACGAGCGGAGCCCGATCCTGCCGTCGCCGTGGGCGGAGCGCGCCGCTGCGCCGCCGGCGCCCACCCCCGCCGGCCCCGCGCCGGCGCCCCATGCCGCGCCCGAGCGCGCCGGCGTCCCCGGAGGAACCGCACGATGACCCCGCCCCTTCCGCTCCCCCTGCCTCCCATCGCCGCGATCCTCGGGATGCCCCGGCGCGCCGCGCTCGACGCCTTCCTCGCCGTCGGCTGGCGTCCGTACGTGCGGCCCATCGGCCTCGACGCGGAGCGCGCGCGCCTCCTCAACATCGACCTCTCCGAGCCCGAGATCGGGCTCGAGCGGGACGGGGATCTCGCGGCGGTCGCCCACGTCGAGACCGACCGCGAGGGGGTCGTCACCCACGTCGAGGTGGTGGGCGCCGAGCCGGCCGACCCGGTCCGGATCGCGCTCGCGCTGCTCGGCGAGGTCCGCCCGCCTCGGACGGGCGGCGGCGCCGAGGCGCGCGAGTGGATCTGGGGCCCGGAGTCGGGGGCCACCGCGACCGCCGGCGGCGAGCCGGTGCGGCTCTGGATGTGCGCGGAGCGCGCCTACGGCGACCGGCTCTGGCTCGTCGCGACGCTGGTCAGGCGGGACTGAGTGTTCCTAGCGCCGCCAGCCTTGCCAGACCACGTAGCGGCGGAAGTCCGACGCGAACTCCGCGTCGGTGAGCCCGATCGCCTCCTTGAACGCGGCCGGGAAGCGGAGCCCCGTTCCCATGAGGCGCATCACCTCGAGCACCCGCGCCTCGCCGTAGCGGGAGACGAGGAACTCGGCCGCGTGGTGGGCGGCGCCGTACACGACGTGCGACTGCTCCTGGTAGAGCGGATCCGGATCGACGATCGGATCGCCGGGCATCGCGAGGACCGCGCGGGCGCCGCGCCCGCGCTCCGGCACGCCGTCGCCGGATCCCGGGAGCTTCTCCTGGTAGAACGCGTACAGGTCCTCGATGCCGCCGTAGCGGTAGCCCTGCCCGGCGGAGACGCTCGCGACCCCCTCGCTGAACCAGCGCGGGATCTCCTTGTACATCCAGGTGAGATCGTCGCCGGCGACCTGGTACATCGCGCAGTGCGTGAGCTCGTGCGTGACGAGCTCCTCGAGCTTCCGCTCGCTCGCGCCGAAGAAGCCCCAGGTGCGCGGCGACTGGACGTCGATGGTCTGGAAGCGGGCCCACGCGCGGAGCCAGTCGTAGCCCTGCCGGTGCACGGCGCCCTCGAGCGCTTCGTGGCTCGGGTGGATCGTGACGGTGACCGGCTCGCGGAGCCCTCCCCACCGCGCGACGCGCGGCGCGGCGAGCTCGAGGGCGTGGCGGATGAGCCGCGCCGCGGCCGCGTCCTCCGGCCAGTACACGATCCGGAACCGCGCGGCGCCGACCGTGAGCTCCTGCGACCTCGGCTCGCCGCTGCCCGCGAGCCGCGGGGCGCAGCCGGCGAGCAGGGCGATGGCGAGAGCGAGGGCGACGGGGGGGAGGCGAACCACCGGTAAGGGTCTATCCGGGGGCGGCAGGAGGGCGCAAGCTCCCTCGCCCGGCGAGCGAAGCGAGGAGTGGGGCGAGGTGGGTGAGATCCCTCACTGCTCCCACCTCGGCCGCCGCGCACCCGAACCCCAGGACCGGCACGAGCGCGAGGGTGTGATTGCGGATCGAGAGGTCCTCGACGTTGCCGTGATCGCTCGTCACGACCAGGGCGTCGTCCGGCCCGAGCCCGGCGACGAGCGTGCGAAGCAGGGCGTCGAGCCGGGCGAGCGCCTCGAGGGCGCGCTCCATCGAGCGCGCGTGCCCCGCCTCGTCGGTCTCGAAGAACTCGAACACGGTGAGGTCGTGCGGCCGCGAGAGGGCCCACAGGATCTCGGCGGCCTCCTCCGGCGCGCGCAGCGGGACGTCGGCGCCGTACGCGCGTGCGCGCAGGCCGGTGATGTCGTGCGTGAGGCCGCGCCCTGCTCGCGCGTCGGGCCAGGTGCGGAACCGGCCGCCGCCGGCGGCGAACGCGACCGTCGTCGCCGACGCGCGCGCCCGGCGGCTCCGCCTGCTGCTGGCGAACTCCGGCTCGCCGTCCGCCTCGAGGCCGAGCGCTCGCAGGTACGCCACCGGGTACGCGTTCGCGAACGCCGCGCTCCGGCCCGCCTCCCCGAGGACGCGGAAGAGCGAGCGGCGCTGCAGGAGCTCGCGGAGCGCCGCGTTCGGGAACCCGAGCAGGTGGCGGCCGAGGAGCGCGGGCGCGTTCTCCCCGGTCAGGATCGACGTCTGTCCCGTCGCGGACTGGGGACGACCGGGGACCCCGAGCGTCGCGTCGGCGAGCACGGCGCGGCCCCCTGCCGGGAGCGGCGTCCCGGTCCCGTCCTCGAAGCGGGAGAGCAGGAAGTCGCCCCGCGCGAGCGGGTTCCGGTCGGGGTCGCGCGCACCGGCGCCGACGCCGTCGACGAACACGAAGAGGGTCGCCACCCCCGGAGCATAGCCGCGGGCGACGGAGGGCGTCGCGTCGCCTCGCCCTCACCCCAGCGCGGCCGGGCCGCGGGGCAGCCTGCTCACTAGGTTGGTGGCGCATGCCGCGGCGCGCCGGCTTCCCGACGGACGCGACGATCCGGTTCGACGGCGCGCCGATCGCGGCGCGGCGAGCGGAGAGCGTCGCCTCGGCCCTCCTCGCGGCGGGACGCGCGCTCCTCTCGCGCTCCGCGAAGTACCACCGCCCGCGAGGTCCGTTCTGCCTCGCCGGCTCGTGCGGCGGGTGCCTCGTCCGCGCGGACGGCCTCCCCGGAAGGCTCGCCTGCCGGACGGCGTGCCGGGATGGGCTCGAGGTCGAGTCCCAGAACGCGATCCCGGGCGCGCGGCACGACCTCCTCGGCGTGATCGATCTCGCGACGCCGCGCGGCCTCGACCACCACCGGCTCGCGACGTGGAGCGTCCTCGCGAACCGCGCGGCGGTCGCGGTGGCGCGCAGGCTCTCGGGGGTCGGGCGGCTTCCCTCCGCGCCACCGCCGGCGCCTCCGGGCGCGCCGGCCGAGGAGCGGTTCGACGCGCTCGTCGTCGGGGCCGGCCCCGCGGGCCTCGCGGCGGCCGAGGCGCTCCGGGAGGTCGGGCGGCGCGTCCTCCTCGCGGAGGAGGCTCCCGCGGCCGGCGGCAGGCTGCGCGCGCGCCTCGGCACGCCGGGTGATCCCGGCCTCGCCTGGGCGGATGCGATCGTGCGCGGCGTGTGCGCGGACGGCGGCGAGGTGGCGACGAGCACGTGCGTCGCCGGGCTGTGGCACGACGGCGGCGCGCCCCTGGCGCTGCTCGAGGGAGGCGGGCGCGTCCGGCTCGTCCGCGCCCGCGCCATCGTGCTCGCACCCGGCGGGCACCCGCAGCCGCTCGCGATCCCGGGCGGCGACCGTCCCGGGGTGCTCGCCGGGCGCGGGGTCGCGATCCTCCTCGCCGAGCACGGGGTCCTGCCCGGTTCGCGGCTGGCGGTGGTGGGCGGCGACGAAGAGGCGGAGCGGCTCGCGGACGCGCTCGTGCAGGCGGGGGTGGAGGTCGCCCGCGTGCCCTCCGCGGACGGAGGGGCCGTCGTGGGGCGCGCCCGCGTGCGCGCGCTCGACCTGCCCTCGGGGCGTGTCCGGTGTGACGCGGTCGCGCTCTGTGCGCCGCCCGCGCCGGCGGTGGAGCTCGGCCGGGCGCTCGGAGCTCCGACGCGCTGGGACCCCGAGCTCGGGGCCGTCGCGCTCGCCGCGACCGCCGCGGGGGAGACGGGCGTGCCCGGGCTCCTCGTCGCGGGCGAGGTGACGGGCGCGGCCGGTGCGGCCCGCGCCGCGGACTCCGGACGGCGCGCCGGGGAGGCCGCACGTCGTGGGTAAGACGATCCTGTGCGCGTGCGAGGACGTGACGCGCGACGAGATCCGCCGTGCGGTCCTCGGCGGCGCGCGCGACGTCGAGTCCTTGAAGCGGCTCACCGGCTTCGGGACCGGATCGTGCCAGGGAAAGAGCTGCCTCGCGCCGGTGCTCCGCGAGCTCGCCGCGCTCGGAGCGAGCGCGGGAGAGCTCGTCCCGTTCACCACCCGTCCCCCCGCGTCCCCGCTCGCGCTCGGGGCCCTCGCCGCGCTCGACCCCGACGCGTTGCCAATCGATCCAGGCGTTCCGAGGCGCCTCGTGGAGGCGCAGGCAGCCCCCTCTCCCCGGCCCTCTCCCCCGCTGCGCGGGGGCGAGGGGGAGCATGCCCGCTCCGCGGGGGGAGAGGGTCAGGGAAGGGGGGGGCGCAGCGCAGCGGCGCGGGTGGCCCCGAACCGCACGTCGGCCGGAGGGAGCTTCCGCCCCTCCCCGCGCGCGCCGACGTCGTCATCGTCGGCGGAGGGATCATGGGGCTCGCGCTCGCGTACGAGCTCGGACGGCGTGGCGTCCGCGACGTGCTCGTGCTCGAGCGCGGGCCGCTCAACGCCGGCGCGTCGGGGAGGAACGGCGGCGGCGTCCGCGCGCAGTGGGGCACGCCCACGATGATCCGGCTCGGCCGCCGCTCGCTCGAGCTGTGCGGGCGGCTCGCGGTGGACCTCGGCGTGAACGTCTGGTTCCGGCGCGGGGGGTACCTGTTCCTCGCGCCGACGAAGGGGGAGGCGGCGCGCCTCGAGCGCTACGCGGCCCTCCACCGCCGCGAGGGGCTCCGGACGCGCGTCGTGGACGCCGACGAGGCGGCCTCGATCGTCCCCGAGCTCGATCGCCGCCGCTTCGTCGCGGCGTCGTGGAACCCGGACGACGGCGTCGTCTTCCCGTGGCCGTTCCTGTGGGGGTACGCCGCCCGCGCGGAGGCGCTCGGCGCCCGCGTCGCGACGTTCACGCGCGTCACCGGGTTCGATCCGGCCGGCGCGCGGATCGCCGCGGTCCGGACCGACCGCGGCCGGGTCGCGTGCGAGACGGTCGTCCTCGCCTGCGGCGCCTGGTCGAAGGAGGTCGCGGCGCTCGCCGGCGTCCCGCTCCCGAACCGGCCGGTGCGCCACGAGATCCTCGCGACCGAGCCGCTCAAGCCGTGGCTCGGGCCGCTCGTCTCGCTGCTCGGCACCGGGCTCTACTTCTCGCAGACGCAGCGCGGAGAGCTCGTGGGTGGGATGGGGAATCCGGCGCAGCCGGAGGGGCTCGCGATGGGCTCGACCCTCCGGTTCCTCGCGCGCTTCGCGCGCGCGGCGACCGAGCTCTGCCCGCCGCTCGCGGGCGTGAAGGTGGTCCGCCAGTGGGCGGGGCCGTACGACCTCACCCCGGACAACCAGCCGATCCTCGGCCCGGCCGGGTTCGAGAACTTCCTGCAGCTCTCCGGGTTCGTCGGCCACGGCTTCATGATGGCGCCCGCCGTCGCGGAGCTCTACGCGGACCTCCTCGCCGGGCGCGGCCGCGACGACATCTTCGACCGGTTCGGGATCGCGCGCTTCGCGAAGGGTGCGGGGCCGAAAGAGGATTTCATCATCGGGTAGCGCTAGAGTCCGCGCATGCCACTCGGGAAGAAGATCGCGTTCCTCGGCTCGGGGAACATGGCCGAGGCCCTCGTGAAGGGGCTGCTCGCCGCCGGCACGGCGGCGCCCGACGAGATCGTCTGCGCGGAGCCGCGCGCCGAGCGCCGCGAGGAGCTCCGGCAGCGCCACGGCGTCGCCGTGGTCGCGGGCAACCTCGCGGCCGTGCAGCAGGCCGACATCCTCGTCCTCTCGGTGAAGCCCCAGGTCATCGACGCCCTGCTCGAGGAGATCGCCCCCGCGGTGGACGCGCGAAAGCTCGTCGTCTCGATCGCGGCCGGCGTGCCCATCGCCGCCATCGCGCGCAAGCTCGGCGCGGCGACGCGGATCGTCCGCACGATGCCGAACACGCCCGCCCTCGTCGGCGCGGGCGCGACCGCGCTCGCCCGCGGCGCGCACGCGACCGAGGCGGACCTCGGGCAGGCGGTCGCCCTCTTCGAGGCGGTCGGAACCGCCGTCGTCGTCGACGAGCACCTGCTCGACGCGGTCACCGGCCTGTCCGGCTCCGGCCCGGCGTTCGTCTTCCTCGCCATCGAGGCGCTCGCCGACGGCGGCGTGAAGATGGGGCTCCCGCGCCACGTCGCGATGGCGCTCGCCGCGCAGACGGTGGTCGGCGCGGGGCGGCTCGTCCTCGAGACGGGCGAGCACCCGGGCAAGCTCAAGGACCAGGTCACGAGCCCCGGCGGCACGACCATCGCCGGCGTCCACGCGCTCGAGGCGGCCGGCTTCCGCGCCGCGCTCATCGCCGCGGTGGAGGCGGCCGCGATCCGCTCGCGCGAGCTCGGCGAGCTCGCGGCGAAGAAGAGCTGACGCCTACTCGGTCGTCTCGCAGCTCGCCCAGCCGCAGCGCGGGCAGGTGCGGCACCCGCCGGAGAGCACGACCGCCGCGTCGCACTGCGGGCACTCCTCCCCGTTCCGCGTGCCGCCGCTCGTCAGCACCTGCTTCTCGCGCGACCCGTCGCGGTAGACGGTGATCCCCTTGCAGCCGAGCTCGAAGGCGAGCCGGAACGCCCCCGCGACGTCCTCGACCGTCGCGGCGCGCGGGAGGTTGATCGTCTTCGACACCCCGTTGTCCACGTGCCGCTGAAAGGCGGCCTGCATCCGCACGTGCGCCTCGGGCAGGATGTCGTGCGCGGTCGCGAACAGCCGGCGGACCGGCTCGGGCACCCCCTGGATCCCGCGCGCACGCCCCATCGCGCGGACCGTCGCGAGCGCGCCCTCCGCGCCGGCGGCGCGCAGCGCGTCGGCGAGGAGCGGGTGCTCCTCGCGCAGCTCGGACGCGTCGAGCGCGCGGCGCACGTACGCGAGCGCGAAGAGCGGCTCGATCCCGGACGAGCACCCCGCGATGAGCGCGAGCGTGCCGGTCGGCGCGATGGTGGTCACGGTCGCGTTCCGGCGCGGCGGGAGGCCCCTTCGCGCGAGGGCGCTCGTCCCGAACCCAGGGAACGCCCCGCGCTCGCGCGCGAGCGCCTCGCTCGCCGCGTGCGCCTCGCGCGACACGAGCGCCATGACCTCGTCCGCGACGCGGAGCGCCTCGGGCGCGTCGTACGGCACGCCGAGGCGGACGAGCAGGTCCGCGAACCCCATCACCCCGAGCCCGATCTTGCGGTTCCGGCGCGAGACGTCGGCGATCTCGGGGAGCGGCCAGACGTTCGCGTCGAGCACGTCGTCGAGGAAGCGGACGCCGTCGCGCACGCACGCGCCGAGCCGGTCCTCGTCCACCCTCCCGCCGCGCTCGAACCGGCCGAGGTTCACCGAGCCGAGGGTGCAGGCCTCGAACGGGAGGAGCGGCTGCTCGCCGCAAGGGTTCACCGCCTCGAACTTGCCGAGATCCGGGGTCGGGTTGTCCGCCTCCACGCGATCCACGAAGACGAGCCCGGGCTCGCCCGAGGCCCAGGCGGACGTGGCGATGTGCTCGATGAGCGCCCGCGCGTCGAGCGTTCGCACGATCGCTCCGCTGCGCGGGTGGCGGAGCGGCCACGGCTCGCCCGCCGCCGCGGCCTGAAAGAGCGCGTCTGGCGCCGCGACGGAGAGGTTGAAGTTCTCGAGCCCCGCACCGCGCTTCGCCTCGATGAACTCCTCGACGTCCGGATGCGACGCCGCGAGCACCGCCATGTTGGCGCCCCGTCGCACGCCCCCCTGCTTGATGATCTCGGTCGCCGCGTCGTAGACGCGCATGAACGACACCGGCCCGCTCGCGACCCCGTGAGTGGTCTTCACGACGTCGCCGCGCGGCCGCAGGCGCGAGAACGCGAACCCGGTGCCGCCGCCTGACTGGTGGATCAGCGCGGCCCACTTGAGCGCGTCGAAGATGCCGGCCAGGTCGTCCTCGACCGGCAGGACGAAGCACGCGGCGAGCTGGCCGTGCTCGCGCCCGGCGTTCATGAGGGTCGGAGAGTTGGGCAGGAACTCGAGGGACGCCATGCGGGCCTCGAAGCGCTCGGCCGCACGTCCCCGCTCTGCCTCGGGCTCGGCGCGCGCGACCGCGCGCGCGACGCGCCGGAACATCTCCCCCGGCGTCTCGATGACCGTGCCCCCCTCGTCGCGGAGCAGGTAGCGCCGCTCGAGGACGTGCAGCGCGTTGTCGGTGAGGCGATCCATGGCCCCGGATACTTATCGGAGACGCTCCCTCGCTGCCTCCCCTTGCCACTCCTCCGGGGGGCTCCCAGATTCGCCACACACCCACGAGGAGGAGTCCCGCCGTGCCTGACAAGGACAAGGGGTCGTCGCGTCCCGGAGGCTCGATGACCGTGCGCGAAGCGGGCCGTCTCGGCGGCGAGGCGCGCAAGGAACAGCTCGGCTCGAAGGGCTACTCGGAGCTCGGCCACAAGGGCGGCCAGCGCGTCCGGGAGCTCATCGAGGAGGGGAAGAACTCCGAGCGCAAGTGACGTTCGGCCCCGGGCGCACCGAGCCTCTCCGGCCGGTCGCCCCCCGGGACGCGGCGCGGCGTGAGCCGGCAAGACCGGGAGCCCGCCGGGTGACTTGTGCGCCCGGCGGGCCTCTGGCAATGAAGGCGTATGCTCCGCGCGTCCGCCCTCGCCTTCGCCCTCCTCGCCTTCGTTGCCTGTGCGCCTCGTGCGGTCATCCCCGACGCCGAGCGGCAGCGCGTCTCCGCCGAGATCACCGGACAGCCGCGCTGGCTCCGGGTCGCCGCCTACGCCGCGCCGCTGTGGGGCGACCGCACGAAGGTGCTGCTCTCCGACGTGCCGCTCGAGGAGCTCGACCTCGTCGAGACGACGGGGGGCGCGCCCGTCCCGCCGCCGGCGGCCGAGAAGGTCCTGTCGCCGGGCACCGCCGTCCGGATCCGGGCGGTCGAGTTCCCGACCGGCTGGATCATCGCGAACCGGGTCGTCATGACGCCGCGCTACCACCCGTGGGTGATCGTGGATGTGCCGGGTGATTCGCGCCCGAACGTGGTCGTCCTGTCGCAGACCGCCGTCACGTTCGACGAGGTCCGCGCCGAGCTCGACCGGATCCTCTCGACCGACGATCCGGGGGCCCTCTACGCGGCGCTCCCGCAGGAGCATCGGGACGCGATCGGGAAGAAGGAGCTCGTCGAAGGGATGTCCCCGCGCGCGCTCGAGATGGCGTGGGGCTTCCCGGAGCGGAAGCGGATCGACCGCCCCGCCGCCACGGAGGAGTGGACCTGGCCCGGCGGCAAGCGAAAGGCCTTCCTGCAGGACGAGCGGCTCGTGCGCTGGCAGAAGTAGGCGACTGTGCGCGCCTGCGCGACGCGCGTGCACCCGCTGCGCGGTCCGATGCACCGCCCGCACGATCGCATGGTGACGAACCACGGCGCCGCGCGCGAGGCCGCGACCGGCACCGGGTAGTGCGGCGGCGTCATTTCGCGTCGAGGATGGGTGGCCGGCTGACCTCCCCGAGAGGCCCCCGCGACTGAACCCGCGCCGCCGCTCGGGTCGCCGTGCCGTCGCCGCCGACGAGGGCCGACAGCTCGCGGAGCGTGAGGTTCCACCCCGATTCCCGGGCCGGCTCCTCCGCCGCGTGCAGGACCCGGAGCAGCCCCGGGTCGATGTGCCGCTCGAGCTCCGCTCGGACCTCCTCCGCGTCGCGGTCCTTGCGAAGCGCCGCGCGGACGTCCTCGACGCGAATGGCGTCGAGGTCGCGCGCGGGCAGATAGGCCGCCTCGCTTCCCGTGACCACGCGGGCGAGGACCCCGCCCCGGACGAGCGCGTCGAGCGTCTGCTCGATCGTCAGCGGCGACAGCTCGACGAGGTCCGCCGTGTCGATCCGGTCCCGCCACGGCACCCCGGCGACGAACGCGCGCGCCACGCGCGCGGCCAGGAGGAGCGCGAGCGTCTCCCTCAGCGCCTGGTCGGCGCGGGTCGCCCGGAGTCGCTGCCCGATGGTCCACTCGTTCTGGTGGCTCGCCGCGACCTGGGCGCCCACGAGGACGACGATCCACGAGACGTACGTCCAGACGAGGAAGATCGGGATCGCGCTCAGAACGGAGTAGAGGGCGTTGAAGTTCGAGACGCCCACCTGGAATCGCACGTACAGCACCAGCGCCGCCTGCCACGCCACCGCCGCGACCGCCGCACCCAGCGCCGCGGAAGCCGCTCGAACACGGACATTCGGCAGGATGAGGTAGACCGCGAAGAACGCGAGCCCCACGACGGCGACGGGCATGAAGTGGAGGAGGAAGTCGATCACGCTCCCGAGCCCGAGCGCGTCTCTCAGGAACAGCACCACGCGCGAGCTCTGCGCGGCGGCTGCGACGGCCGTCGCCGCGACGGTGAGCAGCGGGGTGATGACGAGGAGCGTCACGTAGTCCGTGACCTGGCGCAGGAACGTGCGCTTCGTCTTCGCTCCCCAGGCCTCGTTGAGTGCGTCCTCGACGCTTCCGAGCAGGCTGACGCACGTGTAGACGAGCAGGACGAGCCCCAGCACCCCGAGCGCCGATACGTCGGTTCGGTCCACGAACCGCAGGACCCGCTCCATGGCTCCGAGGAGCGCGGCGTTCTCTCCGAACGTGTCGCGGATGTAGGGACGCAGCGTCGCGTCGACGAACGTCCGGTACACGCCGAACCCCTTCAGGATCGCGAACGCGAACGCGAGGAACGGCACCAGCGACAGGACGGTGTAGTAGGTGAGCGCCGCGGCGCGGACGGTGAGCCTGTTGACGCGGGAGCCGTGTGCCGTCGCGTACGCGACCCGGCTGACGCGGTACAGCATCATCCTGCCGTGACGACCGCCCGCGCTCGGCACCGCCCAGATCTTCTCGGTGAAGAAGGCCCGCAGGCGCTCGATCGGATGCCGGCCGCGGGAGCCACCGCTCGACGGTGAGGCCGAAGTACTCATCAAGACTGATCTGCGACCGCCGCCCCGCGGTGCACGACGAACGGCAACGACGAGTCTCGACGTGCGAGGGGCGGGCGCCCGCGTCGCGGCGCCCGCCCCCCACCGATGCGCTGCTCGACTACTTGACCGTCGTGCTCGCCGTGGCGACGTCGCTGTCCGGATCCTCGTCCGTGATCGTCGCCGACCAGGTGAGAGTGCCCGAGGTGCTCGGACGGTACGCGAAGCTGAACGACCCGGCGGTCGCGGCCTGGTTCGGCTTGCTCAGCGTGGTCGTCCGGCCGGCCTCGGTGACGGTGACGACGAGCGTCGCCGCGCCGGGGGTGACCTCGACGACGTTGATCTTGAACGTCGCCTTGCGGCCGACGGCGGTGCGGCCCGTCGCGCGGACGCTCGCGATGTCGTAGTCGGAGGGAGCCGCCTGCGCGCAGGTCGGATCCGCCGCGTCGACCGCGGCGTTGCAGTCGTTGTCGATGCCGTCCGTGCAGGCCTCGGCCGCTCCGGGGTTCACGCCCCGCGCCGCGTCGTTGCAGTCGCCGCACTGGTTGCCCGCGGCGAGCACGCAGGTGCCGTCGCAGACCGCGTAGCCGTCCCCGTCGACGTCAGGGCAGGTCACCGTCGTCGGCGCCGGCGTGTCGGTCCGGTCACCGGGGAGCGCCAGGGCCTTGATCTCCACGACGTTCGTGAACCCGTCGCCGTCGGAGTCGAGCGGCTCGACCTGCGTCAGCGCCGAGCCGATCCCCGAGCCCATCCGCGCCTGGAGGGCGCTGCCATACGGGTTGAACGTGCTCGTCCCGCCCGTCCCGTGGCACGTGTTGCAGTCGTCGAGCACCGTGTTGGCGGTGCCGTACTTCGTGTTGAACGAGCTGAGATACGTCGAGCGAGCCTGCGCCGACCCAGCTGCGAACAGGATCGCGAAGGCGACGACGATCGAGAGCTTCTTCATCACACATCCTTTCGATGTTGCCGGATGTCGGTGCAGGAACCCCATGTCCCCACCTCGACGAGCTGGCGGCTGTCCCCTGAGCAAGGGACATGCCGCCGCCGGCGCAGCCGGAACCCGCCGGAATCTTTGCTCGGAGTCACAAGCACGGAGAGTAGAAATGCGAGCGTGCGTCATTTCCGATGCCGGACTCGACGGAATTCTGCGGTCGCACCTCGGCGCTCGACGGCGGCGCGCATGAAGCGCGTCGCGGAACTACCCCGACCGCGGCCCGATCCGGTCGGTCGCGCTGCCCTCGTTGTTCCCTCAGCTCAGGCGGCGCGATCGCGCCGCCCCGGGCGGGCGGGGAGGGTCCGGTCCCCCACCCCGGCGACGGCGATGGTCAGGGCGCCGGTGGGACAGGCACCGACGCACTCGAGACAGCGCGAGCACGGGTAGCGCGTCGAGGCGTTCACCTCACCGGCTCGGTGCAGGCTGGCGCCGGGCGACAGCTGGACGACGTAGCAGGTCCTGTCGCAGCGGCCGCAGTCGGTGCAGAGCTCCGGCTTCAGCTTGATCCCCAGCAGGCTCACCTTGTTCAAGAGGCCGCCCGCCCAGGCGATGGGGCAGCCGAGCTTGAAGTACATGTACAGGCTCTGCTGCCGGCCCTCGCCGCCGCCGGCGCGGAGCAGCGTCTCCATGATGGCGCCCATCGGGCACATCCACCGGCAGAAGAACTTGCCGAACACGATCCCCAGCCCCGAGCCCCCCAGGATCACCCACGAGAGCGGGACGTCGTAGCGCACCGCCAGCAGATACACCGCCACGCCGACGGTGAGCTGCACGCCGCGGCGCGCGGAGATGACGCGACGGAGCACGCTCCGGCCGGTGGACCGCCTTGAGGAAGCAGCGCCTGACGTCTTCGGCACTCGCCTGTCGGTCATCTGACGATCTCGGGCGAGCGGGTCCACGACACGAGACCGTGGCCGTCGCGACCGTTCGAGCCGTCCGGCCTCGAGCGGGTTCGTGCGCCGCCGCCTGAATCCTCTTCGGCCCACCGCGGCTCCTAACCTGAGTCTCGGTCCGACCGAGGACGCCATGACCGAAAGCAGCCCGCCATCCACGTCAGCGCCGAAGCAGGCGCGCTCCTCGCCGCCGCCCTCGCGGACGGCGGCGGCGCCCGGTACATCCGGATCCGCGTCGGCCGTGGTTGAGGGGGCTGGTCTTACGGGCTGGCTCTGGATGAGACGGCGAGCGACGACGACGCGGTGATCGAGGTGGCGGGGATCCCGTTTCTCGCGGAGAAGCATCAGCTCGACATGGTGGCGGGGCTCCGCATCGCGGTGGAGGAGCGGTACGGGCGCAAGGTGCTGATCGCCTCGCACTCGATGTGGGACGGCGACGGCGCCTGCTGACGCCTTGGCCGGCGGTCGCGACGCGCGCCGGCGAGGCTGCCCGAATCCGACTTTCGAGCGCCGCCGATTTTGGGCGTCCGGTAGGTGCGCAGCGCTCCGAACCGGAAAAGAACGAGGCCGCGACCTGATCGGATTTCCCGGTGAAGTCGCGGCCTCTGAAATGTCGGGGAGACAGGATTCGAACCTGCGACCCCTTGGTCCCGAACCACGGAGCCTTCCGCCAGGCGGCGATGCGGAACGGTGGCGCCGCCCGCGCGCCGGCGACTCGACCTGCGCGCGCGCCTTCGCCGCGCCCACGCCCGCCTCGGCCCGCTCGGCGCGCCGCCGGAACCCCTGCTTCACCTCGTAGGCGAACTCGTCGAGGACCTCGGGGTCGATCGGATCGCCGTTGAGCGACAGCGTGAGGGAGACGAGCCCCTCCCGCGCGTTGACGTGGACGAGCTGCGCCTCGACGAGCTTGTTCGGCATGCACTCGAGCGGCCCGACACAGAGGAGCCCGTCGAGCTCGCCCGAGCGCCAGCCCTGCGCGCCGAGGCCGAGCGCGAGCACCGCCTCGTGCTCGAGCTCCTGGCGCAGGTAGTGGTTGCCGATCGCGGCGGTGTCGGCGATCGGGGCGTGGTGGGGCCAGCCCATGTTCGTGGCGGCGGTGTCCTGGATGACGTCCACGATCCGCTTGCGGAGCCTGCTCTTGAGGGCCGCCTTGAGCCCCCTCCGGATTCCGCGCCGGAGCTGCACGAGGTCGGAGAACTGGAGGTACTCGACCACCGGCTCGATGCGGACGCGGATCCCGCGCTTCTCGAGCTCGTCCGCCGCCCAGCCGTTCGAGGCCGGATCGGAGCGGACGTAGATCTCGCCGACGAGGAGCACGGTCGGGTGCGGGCGCGGGTCCTTCACCGCGCGCAGCTCGCGCGAGAACCCCGCGACCAGGTCGCGGATGCCGTAGAGCCGGCCGGTCGCCGCCTCGAGCATCACCTTCTTCGCGGACAGGTCCCCCGCCGCGGCCTGCTCCACCGTCTCGAACAGCTTGCGGCGACCAGCGCGCCTGGATCTCGTTCGCCGCGCCGGGGGTGCGCTCCACCGGTCGCGCGTCCCGGACCGCGTCGGCGAGCATGCCGTACGCGGCGAAGCCGGCGAGCACGATCCCGCCGAGGCCGGGCGGCACGCCCTCGAAGTAGTCGGAGTCGGGCGGCGACCAGATGCCCACCCGCCCGCCCTCGCCGAGGCGGTCGAGGACCATCTGGTGAAGCTGCCGGTACATGCCGAAGCGGCAGGGGCCGTTCGAGCCCGGCATGAAGAAGGTGAACGCGCGGTGCGGGTCCGTCACGATCCGCTCGAGGAGCGTGCCGATCGTCACCGTCATCGGCAGGCACTCCTTGCCGCTCGTGTGGCGCCGCCCGAGCCGGATCGTGTCGACCGACGCCTGCGGGAGCACCTCGACGTCGACGCCGTAGCCGCGCAGCGCGGCGGCGAGCGCGTCCGCCTCCGGGCCCATCGGCGGGACGAGGACGCGGCTGCCGAGCGCCGCGATCTCGGGGAGCGTCCGGGCGTTCATGTGGAGGAGCGGCGCCGGCGGCGCGGAGACGCTCGCCCCCGAGCGCAGGTCCTCGCGGACGCAGTGGAGGAAGGCCTCGACCCGCGTCTTCGTGCCCGCGTCGCCCGCGTGGCCGTCCGTCTCGATGATCGCGAACGGCTTCCCCTCCATGAGGCGCGTGTAGTGGTGGAGGGTGAAGCTGTCGGGGCCGCAGGCGTAGTTCGAGGTGAAGATCGAGTAGACCCCCTGCGTGCGCCGGATCTCGTGCGCCGCGCGGAGGATCCGCTGCGTGTAGGACCAGAACGCGCCGTCGATGAGCGGCGCCTCGTCCGCGATCGGGAAGCAGTCCACCGGGATCGCGAGGGCCCCCTGCTCGCGCAGGAGCGCGGGGACGTTCGAGTTGAGGACGTCGTCGTGGAGCGTGTACGCGCGGCCCAGGACGACGACCGGCAAGAGCCCCTCCCGCTTGCAGAGCGCGAGCGCGTCGCGGCCGAGGTCGAGCAGGTGCCGGTCGAAGCGGAGCTGCTCCTCGCGCGCGGCGGCGTGCGCGGCGGCAACCTTCGTGGAGTCGGTGACGCCCACCTCGGCGGCGAGCTGCCGGATGGCGTCGAGGAACCGCGGCTTCTCGAGGAACCCCTCGCCGGTCCGGATGACGGGGGAGAGGACGCGCCCGCGGAGCTCCTTCTCGAGGTCGTGGCGCACCACGTCCGGCGCCCCCTGGACGATGGGGCAGAGCCAGGTGTGCTTCTCGTCCTTCACCGCGGGCAGCTCGCGGAGCATCGGGAGGAACACGAAGTCCGCCTCGGTCTCGGCCATCTCCTGGACGATGCCGTGGTACTGCTGCATCGGCGCGCAGAACGGCACGTTCGCCGCCTCGATGCCGCGCTTGAGCGCGTCGCGCTCGACCGGGCGGACGACCTCGAGGTCGAGCCCGAGCCCGCGGAAGAACGTCGCGAAGTACGGGAAGAGCGTCTTCAGCTGGAACGCCTCGGCCATCGCGACGCGCTTCGCGCCGGTGCGGCCCTCGCCGACCCGCGCGAGCAGCGCCTCCACCGCGTCGGCGCGCGCCCGGAACGGATCCGGCGCGCCGTCGGGGAGCTTCTTCGTCCGGGTCCCCTTGTCGTAGAGGGAGCAGGCGCCGCCCCAGGTGAAGGCCTGGCGCTGCCCGTCCACCACGGTGCGCAGCCGGTCGATCCGGCACGAGTTGCCGGTCCCGCCGCAGCCCTGGGTGGACTTGCAGACGAAGACCTCTTTCCGCTCGACGCGGGCGGCGAGGAACCGCGCCGGCTCGAGCGGCGGCGCGCCGTCCGAGGCGAGCTCCTCGCTCGCGAGGAGCGCGATCCCGAACGCGCCCACGGTGCCGGGCGACGGAGGGACGATCACCTCCGCGCCGGTCTGGCGCGCGACCGCCGCCGCGAGCGCGTCGGCGCTGAACGGCATGCCCTGGCAGAAGATCACCTGGCCGACCGAGCGCGCCCCCTTCACCCGGTTCAGGTAGTTCTGGATCACCGACTCGTAGAGCCCGGCGATCACGTGGCTCCGGTCGGCGCCGGCCGCGGCCGCCTCGTCGAGGATCTCGGCCATGAAGACCGCGCAGTGCTGCCCGAGCGCGACGCAGCCGTCCGCCTCGATGGCCTCCTGGCCGAGCTCGGCCGCGCCGAGGCCGCCGAGCCGCCGCCCCTGCTCCTCGATGAAGGAGCCGGTGCCGGCGCTGCACGCCTCGTTCATCGCGGCGTCGACGACGCGGCCGCCCTCGAGCCGGATGTACTTCGCGTCCTGCCCGCCGATCTCGAAGATCGTGTCGACGCGCGGGTCGTAGGCGCGCGCCCCCTCGGCGTGGGCGGCGATCTCGTTCAGCACGTGGACGCGGTCGCTGCCGTAGCACGTCGCCATGAGCGAGCCGACGATCTCCCGGCCCGAGCCGGTGACGCCGACGCCCGCGACGGGGCGAGCCCCGCACGGCCCCTGCACGAAGTCCTTCACCAGCTTCTGGGCGGCGCCGACCGGATCACCCGCGGTCTTCCCGTAGGTCTCCCACGCGGCGGTGCGCGTCGCGACGTCGAGCACGACGAGCTTCGAGCCCGTCGAGCCGATGTCGAGACCGAGCAGGACCGGGCCCGTGCTCGCGGCCGCGAGCGGCGGCGCCGGGAGCCGCTTCACCTTCCCGAGCGCGCTCGAGAGGGGCGCCAGGTGATCGAGGGCCGCGTGCTGGGGGCGCGGAAGAGCGTGGCGAGCGGCGGCAGCGACACCGGCCGCTCGGCGGAGATCGCGGCGCAGCCGAGCGCGTCGAGGAAGAGCGCCTCCTCCCCCGGGTCGCGCAAGGACATGCCGCGACGGGCGAGCCAGCGCGCGGAAGTTCTCGCGCACGCGGCGCGACTGCCCGACGCCGCCCGCGAGGGTGACGTCGCGCGGCCCGTGCGCCTTCACGAGCACCTGCACGTTCTCGCAGATGGCGTCGAACAGGCCGGCGAGGATGCGGCCGCGGTCCTCGCCCTTGTTGGCGAGGTGGGTCATGTCGGTCTTGAGGATGACCGGGCAGCGCCCGGAGAGCGGCGCCGCCTGGGCGCCGGTCGCGACGTCGTCGGCCTCCTCGGGCGAGAGGCCGAACCGCTCGACGAGCTGGCGGAGGAAGTTCCCCGTGCCCTGCGAGCAGCGCGGGTTCTCGCGGTACGTGTCGCGGCCGTCGAGCTCGAGCGTGAGCACGCTGAACCCGTGCGCGCCGATGTCCACCACGGCGGCGGCCTTGCCGTTGCCGTGGAGGAAGTGGTGCCCCGCGATCCGGGCCTGCTTGCCGGGGATGCGCTCGAGCGAGAGCGCGCGGCCGAGCCGGCCGGTGGCGCACGCCGCCGTCGCCGAGTCGTAGCCCCACTCGCGCAGGACGCCGAGCAGCGCCGCGGAGGGATCCTTCTGGTGCTCGAGGCGCGCCCGGCGGGTCCAGACGAGCCGGCCAGGCCCGCCGGCCAGCTCCACGACCTTCACCGTCTCCGCGCCGACGTCGACTCCGATGTACCTGTTCGTCATCGACCGCCACGCCCTCCGCGGCCGCGCGTTCCGCGCTGCCGCTCGCCCCCTCCGCCCCGGTGATCGGAACGATCGCGCCGCTCGGGGCCGCGACGATCGGGGCCGCGCTCGCGGCCGGGCTCCGCCGCGCCCGGGGTCACCCCGATCGCGACGCAGTAGACGGTGCCGGCGCGGAGCTGCTGCACCACGTCGGCCTCGCTCGAGACCGGGTCGCGGAAGAGGGTCGCCGCCTTCCCGATCTCGTCCGCCGCGTCGAGCGCGCCGGAGGCGCCCGTACAGGGCAGGTTCATGTGATCCGCCGCCTCGACGGCGAGGTCGTTCACGGGCCCCTTGCGGCGCGCGTTCAGCCCCTCGATCGCCGACAGCCCGTCCACCGTGAAGATGAAGTCCCCGCTCGGCCGCTCCACCGTCTTGTCGTACGGGTGGGCCGCCACGACGACCCCGCCGAGCTCCTTCACCTTCGCGAGCACGTCGCCGACCGGCCAGGGCGTCGCCGACCCGAAGAGCTGGGGTGGCGCGGGCACCTTCGCGGGGTCGGGGAAGAAGCAGAGATAGTGGCCGCGGTCGGTCGCGAGCTCCACGCCGCACAGCGCGAGGAACCCCTCGTCCCGTCCCGCCGCGCGGATCTCCTCGAGCCCGTCGAGCGTGTTCAGGTCGGTGAAGGCGACCGCGTCGAGCCCCGCCGCCTTCGCGCGCCGCACGACCTCGCGGGGCGCGAGCGTGCACCCGCGCGTGTGGTGGCTGTGGACGTGCAGGTCGATGAGCATCGGGACCCCTCGGAATCGGCCCCGTGCTTAGCACGCCTGAGCGGCGACGCGAAAGCGCCCGCCCGCATGCAATCGGGTTTTTACCGTGCCCCCCTTCCGTTCGTCCCGAGCGTGTCGAGGGCGGGCGAGGACCGGCCGAAGCGATCACGCCTGCAGCGTCTGGGCGCGCTCGGCGCGGCTCTCCCTGCGGTCCTCGGCGGCGCGGATGAGATACCCCATGAGCATGAGGCTCGAGGTGTTCTCGACCACGCGCTCCGGATCGCGCGAGATGAGGTTCGCGGAGTAGGTGAGGAAGAACTGGGCGAGATCCTCGCCCGCCTCGCGCACGATGAGGGAGTTGAGCTCCGACGACTCCATCGTGCGGATCCGGTTGATGAACTCGATCGCGAAGCCCTTCTTCGGTTCCCGCATCACCCCTCCGGCGGCCAAGGCCTCTCGAAAGGTAGGGAGAGGCCGCGGGCGGGCAAGGCGGCGCCGGAGGGGCGCCGCGCAAAACCGCGAGGCAGCATGAGGGGTTGCCGCGGTCGTTCGTTTGACACTCCACCCCCCGTCTGGCAACCTTTTTCGGGGTCGCGCGACTGGGGGCTGGGACGGCGTGAGCGACGAACGGG
Organism: uncultured delta proteobacterium; assembly: GCA_963736795.1. Taxonomy (GTDB): domain Bacteria; phylum Myxococcota; class Myxococcia; order Myxococcales; family Anaeromyxobacteraceae; genus Anaeromyxobacter. Next base: position 147,847 of record CAVTRF010000021.1, read on the forward strand.
AGAGCGCGATGCAGTTCACGGGGGTGAAGGTCTTCTCCGCCACGAAGGCGAAGGAGCGGGAGGAGCTCGGGGAGACGGTCACCCGCTGGCTCCGCTCGAACGCGGGCGTCGAGATCGTGGACCGCGTGGTCGCGCAGTCCTCCGACGACGAGTTCCACTGCCTCTCGATCGTGCTGTTCTTCCGGCAGCGCGCCGTAGCCGCTCGCGAGGAGGGCCCGAGCCGGCCCCGCGCTCACCGTTCGCCGCCGCCGCCGGGCGGCAGCCGCTTCTCCGTGGGCGCGGCCGCGTCCGCGGGCGGCCGGGACGGCTCCCCGGACGCCGCGTCCTTGAAGCCGCGGATCGCCTTGCCGAGGCCCTCGCCCAGCGCGGGGAGCTTCCGCGCACCGAAGAGGAACACGACGATGACGAAGACGACGAGCAGCTCTCCGAACCCCATGGAGTCTCCCGGGCGAGTCTCCGGCCTCATACCCCCGAACCCGCCCGCGCGCCAGCAGGTAGCTGAGCGGGGGGCCTCGCCTCGCTTCGCTCGGCTCGCGCCCCCCCGACCCCCCGCGCGCAGCCGGCCGTGATAGGTGGACGTCATGAGGCTCAAGCAGCGGCCGGAGGACTTCGAGGTCAGCGAGTCCTGGCGCTTCGACGACGATCCGCGCGGCGGACACTTCGTCTACCTGATGGACAAGCAGAAGCTCTCGACCTTCGAGGCGGTGGACCGGATCTGCGCGCGCTTCAAGATCCCGCGCGCGGCGGTGAGCTACTGCGGCCTCAAGGACAAGCAGGGGCGGACGACCCAGCTCGTCGCGATCAAGAGCCGCGAGATCGAGCTGCAGGAGCCGGACCTTCGCCTGAAGCTCCTCGGCCGGACGCGGGCGCCGCTCTCCGCCGAGAACACCACCTCGAACCGCTTCGCGGTGACGGTCCGCGATCTCTCCGAGGACGACGTCGCGCGACTCCCTGCGGCCATCGCCGAGGTGCGCCGCCTCGGGGTCGTGAACTACTTCGACTCGCAGCGGTTCGGCTCGCTGAAGCACGGCCAGGGCTTCATCGTGAAGGACCTCATGCGCGGGGAGTTCGAGGTCGCGCTCCGCAACGTGCTCGCGCCGGCCCTCCGAGCTCGACCGCTCGGACGACGCGCGCGTGAAGGGGTTCTGGAAGGAGCACTGGGGCTCCTGGGACCGCCACAACCCCTTCCCCGGCGCCGAGCGGTACGAGGCGGTCGTGAAGTGGCTGCGCACGCACCCGACCGACTTCCGCGGCGCGCTCCTGCGCACCGAGCCGCGCTGGCGGGCGCTCCAGGTGTTCGCGTACCAGAGCTGGCTCTGGAACGAGGGGGTGAAGCAGTACCTGCGCGACGTCGTCGGCGTCGCGCGGCTCACCGCGATCCGCTACCAGGCGGGGACGCTGCTCTTCCCGCGCGAGCTCGACGCTCCGCAGGGACGCCTGCTGCGCGACCGGTCCTTCCCCCTCCTCGCCCCCGCGACCCGCTTCGAGGATCCCGTCGTCGAGCGGGCCGCGCTGTCGGTGCTCGGGCGCGAGGACATGACGCTCGCCGACCTGGCCGTCCCCGGGACCCCCGAGATCCACTTCGAGCCCGAGGAGCGCCCGCTCCTCGTCGTCCCCGGGCGGCTCGCCGTCGGCGAGGGGAAGCCGGACGAGCTGAACCGCGGGCGCATGCGCGTGAACGTCGCCTTCACGCTCCCGCCGGGCGCGTACGCGACGCTCGTCGTGAAGCGGCTCTTCCACTGGACGCTCGAGCCCGGGATGGCGAAGCGCCGCGCCGCCGACGGCGGCCCCCGCGCCCGCGGGCGGGCGTCGGGCCTCGCCGCAGCGGCGGCCGCTCCGCGCGAGATCGCGCCGGGGACGAGCCTGCCCCAGGGCGACATGCCGGTCCTCCCGCCCGCGCCGGCGGCCGCGCCCCCCGCGCCCCAGGAGCCGCGCGGGTTTCTCGCGCGAAAGCGCGCCGAGAAGGAGGCGCGGAAGGTCCGGCGCGAGGCCGCCAAGCCCGGCCGCAAGAACGCGCCCCGTTCGTGACTTCTTACTAAGCGTCACATTCCGCCGTACTCTGGAGGCCCGCGCGGCTGACCCGCGCGGCCTCCGGGGGCCGGAATGACCTACGCAGCGAGCATCGCCCTGATGTCCTCGGGGATCGCCTGCTACGTGGCCGCGCTGAGCGTGCAGTTCTCGCGCGCTCCGGGCTGGCGCGATCAGCGCTACTTCTCGCTCGCGGCGTTCGCCGCCGCGGCGTTCGCGGCGCTGAACGTGCCGACGGTCGCGCCGGTCCTCTCGGACGGGGCGGTCGTGCTCACGACGCGCATCCAGCTCGCCCTCGTCGCGCTGCACGTCGTTCGCCTGGGTGCGCTACTCGAGCGTCCTCGTCGGCAGGCCGGGATCCCGGCTCGACCGGTACCTCGTCTGGGTCCTCGCGACGATCGCAGCGGGCGCCGCGCTACCGGCCGCGTACTACACCGGGGCGGTCCGGCTGGACGTGATCGAGCGCCTCGCCTACTCGTGCCGCACCGCGATCACCACGCCGCTCGGCGACGCGGCGTACGTCGTCGCGCTCTCGCTCGTCCTGGTGCCGACCGCGCGGTTCGCCCGGGCGTGGCGCCAGGGGATCGCGAACGCCGGGGTGCAGTTCCTCACGCTCGCGTTCCTGATCGTGCTCGCCGTGAACGACCTCCTCGTCATGGCCGGCGTGTACCGGAGCCCGTACCTCTCCGATGTCGCCTTCCTCCTGCCGATCGCGGCGGTCGGGTACGTGCTCACCACCCGCTTCGTCGAGGACTCACGCGCTCACGAGGCCCTGCGGCGCGATCTCGAGCACCAGGTGGCGGAGCGGACCGCGGAGCTCGGCCAGGCGCAGGAGGCGCTGCACCGTGCCGAGAAGCTGGCGGCGCTCGGGCAGTTCGCCGCGGGCGTCGCCCACGAGGTCAACAACCCCGCGTGCGTCGTCAGCGCGAACCTCGCGTACATCGAGCAGATGGAGGGCGACGTGCTCACGTCCGAGGGCCGAGACGCGCTCAAGGAGTCGCTCCAGTCGATGCAGCGGATCGCCGCGATCGTGCGGCAGCTCCTCGACGCGGGGCGGCTCGCGGCGTCGCCGCACGAGCGGAAGGCCATCCCGCTGCGGCCCCTCGTGGACGGCGCCGATCTCCGCGGTCCGCGCCCGCTTCGGCAAGCGCGTGCGGACGACGAACCTCGTCCCGGAGGGCGTCCACGCGTTCGGCCACGAGGGCGTGCTCGCCCAGGTCCTGGTGAACCTCGTCGCGAATGCGGTGCAGGCCGTCCCGGACCACCGGTCGGACGGGAACGTCTCGAATCCGCGCCGAGGCGAGCGCCGGCCGTCGCGTCACCCTCGTCGTGGAGGACAACGGCGAGGGCATGGAGCCCGAGGTCCTGCGCCGCGTGTTCGAGCCGTTCTTCACCACGAAGCCGTTCGGCATCGGCACGGGGCTCGGGCTCGCGGTATCACGTGGCCTCGTCCTGAGCCTCGACGGCGACCTTCGCCTCGAGAGCACTCCCCGCGTCGGCACGCGGGCGTTCGTGGGGCTGGCGCTCGCCAGGCGCCCCACGCCGGCGCCGGGGCGGCGTGAGGTGGCGCGGCGCTCCACCGAGCGGCAGGACCGGATCCTCATCGTCGACGACGAGGCCCCCGTCCTCACGTCGATCCGCCGGGTCCTCGAGCCGCAGTACCGGGTCGCGCTCGCGTCCGGCGTGGAGGAGGGGCTCTCGCGCATCGACCAGGCGACCTTCGACCTCGTGCTCTGCGACGTGATGATGCCGGGCGGGGGCGCCGAGCGGCTCTACCGGACCCTGCTCGGCCGCGCCCCCGCCGTGGCGCAGCGCCTCATCTTCTTCACCGGCGGCGCCGTGACCGATCAGGCGCGCGAGTTCCTCGGAAGCCAGCCGCAGCCCGTGCTCTACAAGCCGCTCGATCTCGAGCAGTTCGCGCGGATCGCCGAGCGGATGTGCGGTGGCGCTCGTGGCGGCGTCCCCGGCCGAGAAACGCTGACCTGACGTCCCGCCGCCCCGCGCGAGCGGCGAGCCTCGCTCCGCATTCGCGGGGTCGCGCCCCGCTTGCTGGACCGCGCAGGCGATCCGAGCCCCGCTCACACCGCCAGCGAAGCTGACTGGGAGTGTCAGAGGGGGTGCATAGCGTCGCTCACCGCCCCGATCCCGGGATCGGCTCCGCCGCCCCCGCGGCGAGGAGGACGCATGGACCTGTTCGAGAAGTGCTCGCACCTCCATCCCGTCGTCGAGCTGATGAATGGAGGGTTCCGCGCCTATTACCGCGTGCTCGAGTCCGCGCCCGACGCCGAGGTGATGGTCGAGGGGCGTCGGATGGTCATGCTCGGCTCCAACAACTACCTCGGGCTCGCGAACGATCCGCGCGTGAAGCGCGCGGCGATCGAGGCGGTCGAGGCGTTTGGCACCGGGACCACCGGGGCCCGCGTCCTCAACGGAACGCTCGAGCTGCACACGGAGGTCGAGCGGAGGCTCGCGCGCTTCCTCCGGCGCGACGCGGCGATCTTCTTCACCTCCGGCTACATGGCGAACCTCGGCGTCATCTCCTCGCTCGCCGGCCGCGGGGACGTCGTCGTCGTCGATCGCGAGGCGCACGCGTCGATCCTCGACGGGGCCAAGCTCTCCTTCGCCGAGGTGAAGCGGTTCCGGCACAACGACGTGAAGGACCTCGAGCGGGTGCTGGAGAGCGGTGGCGGGTCCGGAATGCTCGTCGCGGTGGACGGGATCTACTCGATGACGGGGGAGCTCGCGCCGCTGCCGCGCATCGTCGAGGCCTGCCGCAGGCACGGCGCCCGCCTGCTGGTCGACGACGCGCACGGGCTCGGCGTGCTCGGGCGAGACGGTCGCGGTGTCGCCGAGCACTTCGGGCTCGAGGACGAGATCGACGTGATCGTCGGGACGACGAGCAAGTCGCTCCCCGCGGTCGGCGGCTTCGCCGCGGCCCAGCAGCCCGTGATCGACTACCTGCGCCTCTCGACGACGAACCGGCCGTTCTTCTTCGCGGCGTCCGCGCCACCACCGGCGCTCGCGGCCGTCCTCGCCGCGCTCGACGTGGTCGAGCAGGAACCTTCGCTCCGCCGCAGGCTGTGGGCGACCACGCGCCGGTTCCTTCACGCCGTCCGGGGCATGGGGTTCGACGCGGGGAACTCGCAGACGCCCATCGTCCCGATCACGGTCGGCAGCATCGAGCGCACCTTCGAGATGTGGAAGGGGCTGAACGAGGCGGGCATCTTCGTGAACGTCGTCCTGCCGCCCGCCGTCCCGGCCGGGAGCTGCCTCATCCGCATGACCGTGACCGCCGCGCACACCGACGAGCAGATCGACCGGGTGATCGAGGCGCTGGAGCGGATCGGCGCTCGGCTCGGGCTCATCCCGGGCACCGGACGCGTGCGCGAGGAGAGATCGAGGTGAAGCGGGCCGGGTGAGGCCGAGCGACTTGGACTTGGACTTGGACTTGGACTTGGACTTGGACTTGGACTTGGACTTGGACGATTGGACGAATCGACCAAGACCAAGACCAAGTTGACGTCGGTCGGCCTCAACTGGGCCGCGGATCGGCCCACTCCCAGAGCGCCGCGCGATCGTCGGCGAGCGCCTGCAGCAGCGCGGCGACCACCACGACGTCCACCTCCGGCGGCACGTCGAGCGCGACGAGCTTCGGCCGCAGCACCTCGTGCGTGCAGCCGAGCTCGAGCAGCCGTTCGAGGAGTCCCTGAACCGCGGCGTCCGCGACCTCCACCGCGGGGTCGAGGGCCATCCGCAGCGTCCGGTGGCCGCCCTTCTCGATCACGTCCTCGAGCCGGGGCGCCTCCTCGCCGGCAACCTCGACCGCGTGCACCACGTCGTCGCGCGAGACGCCGTACGCGAAGAACGGGCAGCTCTCGATCCGGTAGCGGCCGCTGCCGAGCGACTCCGCCCAGAGCCAGTCGTCGGGAGGCGTGCCCGAGCGCGGCCCCGACTCGAGCGGGACGCGGATCCGGACGAGCGCCTCTGCGGTCTCCTGCTCGGTGGCCATCGGGGTTCCCCTCGCCGTGAATCTACCCGGGACCGCGCCCGACCGCGACGGCTCCGGAGAGGCGCTCCCGCGGAGCCCGCCCGGGTGCGCGCACGCGCGCGAGCTACCCTCGCGGGGTCACCGCATCTGGGTGAGGCGCGCCGCGATGGCGTCCGCGAGATCGGCCCCGGTGTACCGCGCCGGCTCGACCTCCGGTGTGAGCCCGGCCGCGCGGAGCGCCTCCGAGGTCGTCGGCCCGATGGCGGCCAGCACGACGTCTCGCAGGAGAGCGGCACGCTCGCCGAGCCCGCCGACGACCGCCTTCACCGCGGACGGCGAGGCAAACGCGACGGCGGACACCTCCCCCGCCTCGAGCCAGGCCGCGAGCGGCCGGATCGCCTCTGCCGGCGCGGCGAGCGTGCGGTAGGCCTCGACGGCGACCACCTCGGCACCCGCCGCGACGAGGCCGTCGAGGAGCTCGGGCCGTCCCTCCGCCGGGCGCGGCAGGAGGACGCGGCGGCCGCGGACCCGCGCCGCGAGCGCGGCCGCCATCGCCGCCCCCTTCGACTCGGCGGGGACGAGGTCGGGCTCGCGGACGGTGCGGGCGAGCCGCTCCGCGGTGGCGGGTCCGACCGCGGCCAGCGAGAGCCGCGCGAGCGCCGCCGCCGGCAGGCCGAGCGCGGCGAGCCGCTCCACCGTTCGCTCGACCGCGGTCGCGCTCGCGAACACGGCCCAGTCGAAGCGGGCGAGGTCGCGAAGGGCCGCGTCGAGCGGCGCCGGGTCGGACGGCGGCGCGAACGCGATGGAGGGGATCTCGCGGACCTCGGCGCCGAGGTCGCGCAGCCGCGCCGCGAGCGCGTCCTCGCCGGCCCGGCTGCGGGTGACGACGACGGTCCGGCGGTCGAGGCGCGGCACCGGGGAGCCCTGGATCAGCTCCGCTTCGGCGCGGCGAGGCCGGGGGCCTTCCCCTCGCACGCGCGCAGGATCTCGCCCGCGCCCTTCGAGAGCAGCTCCTCGGCGAGCGCCTCCCCCATGGCGCGCGCCCCGGCGAGCGGAGCGCGCCGCTCCCCGCGGATGACCTGCAGGCCGTCGAGCGACGCGACGAGCGCGCGGAGGATGACGTCCGGGCCCTCGACGCGGGCGTGGCCGGCGATCGGAACCTGGCACCCGCCCTCGATGCGGGCGAGGAACCCGCGCTCCGCCTCGGTGCGCACGCGGGTCTCGGGGTGCTCGAGCGCGGCGAGCCGCTTCAGGGTCGCCGGGTCGTCCGCGCGCGCCTCGAGCGCGAGCGCGCCCTGCGCGACCGCCGGCAGCATCTCGTCGACCGAGAGGACGTGGGTCGCGTGCTCGGCGAGCCCGAGGCGGCGCAGGCCGGCGTAGGCGAGGACCACCGCGTCGAGCCCCTCGGACGCCTTGCGGAGCCGGGTCTCGACGTTGCCGCGCACCATGTGGAGCTCGAGGTCGGGGCGGAGCGCCTTGAGCTGCGCGCCGCGGCGGAGCGAGGAGGTACCGACCTTCGCGCCCTTCGGGAGCCGGTCGAGGGTCTTCCAGCGCGGGGAGCAGAGCGCGTCGCGCGGGTCCTCCCGCTCGGGCACCGCCCCGATGACGAGGCCGGGCGCGAGCAGGGCGGGCAGGTCCTTCATCGAGTGGACGGCGATCTCGGCGTCGCGCGCGAGGAGCGCGTCCTCGATCTCCTTCACGAACAGCCCCTTGCCGCCGACGTCGGCGAGCGGGACGTCGAGGATCTTGTCACCCCGGGTCACGAGCTCGTGCAGGCGCACGTCGAGCCCCGGCTCGCCGTCGCGGAGCAGGGAGGCGACGTGGTTCGCCTGCCACTTGGCGAGCGGGCTGCGGCGGGTCGCGATGCGGATCGTCATGTGCGTTCGAAGCCTTTCGGGAAGCTCTAGGTGCGCTCGGAGGAGGCGACGGCGTGCGGCGCGCCGCCGGGATCTGCGCCGTGGGACGGCTCGGCGCCTTGCGGCCGGGCGCGCGCGTCGCGCTCCGGGGTCCGCGTCTCGCCGTTCTCGAGGCCGAACAGCTCGGCGGCTGCGCCGGCGAGGGCGCCGTCACCGGACGAGGCGGCCTCCTTGAGGCGCGCGGTCGGCCCGTGCAGGAGCTTGTTCACGATGGCCTGCGCCATCGCCTCGACGGACCGGCGCCCCTTCTCGTCGAGCTTGGCGCCGACCTGGGACAGCGTCCGCTCGGCCTCGGCGCGGGCGATCGCCTCGGCGCGGCTGCGAAGCTGGGCGAGCACCGGCAGCGCGGCGCGGGTCTCCCGCTCGCGGGCGAAGGCGAGGACCTCGACCTCGACGATCGCCTCCGCGCGGAGCCCCTCGCCGCGGCGCGCCTCGTGCGTCGACTCGACGACCTTCGCGAGGTCGTCCACGTCATAGGCGAAGACGTCGCCGAGGTTGCCGCAGGCTGGGTCGACGTTGCGCGGGACCGCGAGGTCGATGAGGCAGATGGAGCGGTGACGCCGCGCCTTCATGGCCTTCTCGAGCATCTCGCGGGTGAGCACGTAGGTCGGCGCGCCGGTCGAGACGATGACGACGTCCGCCTCGGCGAGCAGGTGCTGCAGCTCCTCCCAGCTCCGGAAGTTCCCGTTCACCTGCTCCGCGAGGGCGAGGCCCCGCTCGGGCGAGCGGTTCGTCACGAGGATGCGGTCGGCGCCGAGCACCGCGAGCGCCTTGGCCGAGAGCGCGCCCATCTTGCCGGCGCCCGCGAGCAGGATCGAGCGACCCTTCAGATCGCCGAAGATCTTCTCGACGAGCTCGACCGCGACCTGGGACATCGACGTCGCGCCGCGCCCGATGTCCGTCTCGGTGCGGACCCGCTTCGCGGTCGCGAAGGCCCGGTTGCACAGGCGCGAGAAGAACGAGCCGGCCGCCTGCGCCGCGCTCGCGAGGCCGTAGGCCTCCTTCACCTGGCCGAGGATCTGCTGCTCCCCGACGACCATCGAGTCGAGGCTCGCCGAGACGCGGAAGAGGTGGCGGATCGCCTCCACGCCGGTCTTCACGTACAGGTGATCGGCCGCCTCCGGGGATCGCGCCGTGAAGAACCGGCGCGCCGCCTCGTCCGTGCTGGCCTGGACGTAGACCTCGACGCGGTTGCAGGTCGAGATGACGAGCGCCTCGCGGACGCCCGCCCCTGCGCGCAGCTCGACGAGCGCTCCCTTGAGCGCGTCTCCGGAGAGCGCGACCCGCTCGCGGACGTCGATGGGCGCGCTCTTGTGCGAGAGCCCGACGAGGTAGACGTCCCGGACGCTCACTGGGCGCTCCCCGCCGGCGCCGTGGCGGTCCCGTAGTCGCCGGTGTGGCGCGTGATGCCGGGCACGGACTTCAGCGTCACCATCGACCCGAGCACGAGCACGAACCCGACCAGGGTGAGGAGCGCGTAGCGCCGGCCGTGCCAGCCGCTGTGGCGCAGCTGGACGAGGCCGCCGTAGAGGAGCCACACCGACGTCGAGACGATCTGCTGCGCGTCCCAGGTCCACGCGCTCTTCCAGACGGTCGTCGCGGTGATCGTCCCGGCGACGAGCGCGACCGAGTAGACGACGAAGCCGGCGCGGACGAGCCGCTGCACCATCCGGTCGAGCGCGTCGAGCGACGGCAGCCGCGAGAAGAGCGCGCCGAACTTCTTCCCCTTCACCTCGCGCTCCTGCAGGAGGTACATGAGCGCGGCGCCGAACGCGATGCCGAAGAGCGCGACCCCCAGGCCCGCCGCGATGATGTGGAGGGTGAGCGTCGGGTGGCGGATCGCGTCCGGCGGAAGCTCCGGGTGCCCCGGCGTCCCGAACAGCGCCGGCAGGAGCGTCACGAGCAGGAGCGGCGTGACGAACGCGCCCAGCGTCGGCAAGCGGTAGAAGCGCTGCAGGAGCAGGTACGCGCCGGCGGCGAGCCAGACCATCAGGATGACGCCGCCGCGGACGCTGAAGAACTCGGCGCCGCCGAACTCGCTGCAGCCGACGCCGATCGCGACCGCGTGCACGACGAACGCGCCGGAGAGCAGCGCCGCGCCCCCCGTCGCGAGCCCCGCGTGCCGCGGCCGGGCGAAGTAGACGATGTACGCCGCGGTGGCGACCGCGTAGAGCGCGGCGGCGATGCGGAGGATGATGACGCTCATGGCTGGTGGCTTCGTGCGGTGCGCGCCGGGCGGTCGAGCGGGCGCGGCTCCGAAGTCCCTTCGTGGTGGCGGGTGCGTTCGTTCAACTGAGCTTCCCCAGGAGGAAACGGGCGAGATCCTCGGCTTCCTTCCGCTTCTCCTCGAGCTCCTTCGGCATCGGGCCGCCGAGCGGGCGCGAGCGGGCGGCCGTGTCCTTCGCCGCCGGCACCGGCGGAGCGGGCGCCGGCTGGGCCGGTCGCTGCAACGCCGCCGGCTTGGCCGTCGCGGCCGCCTGCAGGGCCGCCGCCTCGGCGAGGAAGCCCGCCTGCACCTCGTAGGCGAGGTCTCCCAGGATGCAGGAGTCCTCGGCGGGGTCCGCCCCGAGCTCCTTCAGGTGGGCGACGGTCTTCACCTTGTGGAGGAGGCCGTTCGGATCCTTCTCCTCCCCGAGCACCTTCATGAAGCGGACCGCCGGCTCGAGGGCGTAGCTCCGCCCGCTGCCCTCCCCGGCGAGGAGGGTCATCACGTTTCCGACGAAGTCGATCTTCCCCTGCTCCGCCCAGGAGTCGAGCATCGCCTGGGATACGAAGAGCAGCCCGGACATTGCGTCTCCGGCCCACCTGATACCACGCCCGCCGAGCCCCTTGCCAGGGTGAGACCACGCGGATAAGAGTTCCGACCATCGTCCTTTTCCCCTCCCCCGGCCAAGGAGCCGACATGGCGTCGAACGACGTGGTCAACCTTCAGGACGCGACCTTCGATCAGGAGGTCCTGAAGAGCGACGTCCCGGTCCTGGTGGACTTCTGGGCGGTGTGGTGCGGCCCCTGCAAGGCGATCGCGCCGGCGGTCGACGAGCTCGCGAAGCAGTACAAGGGGAAGGTGAAGGTCGCGAAGATGAACGTGGACGAGCACCAGCAGGTCCCGCAGCAGTACGGGATCCGGTCGATCCCGACCCTGCTCCTGTTCAAGGGCGGCCGCGTGGTCGACACGATCGTGGGGGCGGTCCCGAAGTCGAAGCTCGAGGAGAGCCTCAAGAAGGCGATCTCCTAGCGACCGGCCGGCGAACCGCCGCGACGAGGTGGTCCCGCGCGCCCGCGCCCCTCACCGGGGCGGCGGGCGTCTTCAGTTCACGAACCGGCGCATCCCGATGTTCGCGAGCAGGCCGATGCCGACGAACACGGCGATCACCGACGACCCGCCGTAGCTCATGAGCGGCAAGGTCACGCCCACGACCGGCAGGATCCCGATCACCATCCCGACGTTGATCGCGACGTGCCAGAACAGCATCCCGGCCACGCCGATCGCGAGGAAGCTCGCGAAGCGGTCGCGGGCGTCTCCGACGACGTCGAGCGCGCTCGCCACGAGCGCGAAGTAGAGCACGACGAGGAGGAGGCAGCCGACGAACCCGTGCTCCTCGGCCCACACCGAGAAGATGAAGTCGGTGTGCTGCTCGGGGAGGAACGCCAGGTTGTTCTGCGTCCCCTGCCCCCAGCCCTTCCCGAGCCCCTGCCCCGAGCCGATGGCGATCATCGACTGGGTGGCGTGCCAGCCCGCCCCGCGGGCGTCGCCCTCCGGGTTGAGGAACGTCTCGATGCGCTTCTTCTGGTACGGCTTCAGGTGCGGATAGGCGAAGGTCGCCCCGCCGACCGCCACCACCGCGAGGATCGCGAGCGCCTTCCAGCGCACCCTCGCGAACAGGATCTGGGTGAACCCGACCGAGCAGATGATGAGCGCGGTGCCGAGGTCCGGCTGGCGCAGGGTGAGCAGCGCGGGCAGGAGCGTGATCCCGAGCGGGATCGCGAGGCCGAGGAGGCCGTAGCCGTCCTTCCGCCTCTCGGCGTCCGCGTGGAACCACGAGGCGAGCGCGAGCGCGACCGCGATCTTCGCGAGCTCCGAGGGCTGCAGGTTCATGGGGCCGATGCCGATCCAGCGCCGCGCGCCCATGACGTAGCGGCCCTTCACGAGGACGAAGAGGAGCAGGAGGATGACCACCCCGTAGGCGACCCACGCGAGGCGGTGGAACGTGCGGGTGTCGAACAGCGTCAGCGCGAGCGCGACGACCACCCCGACGCCCATCCAGGCGGTCTGGCTGATCCAGACGGGCGCGTGGGCGCTGCGCGACGCGGACGCGAGGTTCCAGATCCCGATCGCGCAGATCGCGAGGACGATCACCGCGAGGTGGAGCGGGAAGTGCGCGAACGGACGGCGCTGCGACATCGCCGCGAGGGAGACCTCAGCCACGGGCCCCTCCCGCGTGTGCGCGCGCGGCCCCGAGCTTCGGCGGCTCCGCCGCCCCCGCGCCGCGGGTCGGGACCGGCGATCGCGTGGGGGGCGGTGGGTCCGCGGGGGGCGGCGGCTGCGGGGCCGGGCCGGCACGCTCCGCTGCGTCCTCGGCGCGGAGCTCGAGCCAGCGCCGCACCACCGCGCTCGCGGTCGGCGCGGCCTTGGACGAGCCGAACCCCGAGTGCTCGTTCAGGACCACGACGACGATCTCCGGATCCTCCGCCGGCGCGAACGCGGCGAACCAGGCGTGGTCGCGCTCGAAGTAGGAGACCTGCTCCGCCTTGAGCCGCCGCGCGCCCATCTTCACGACCTGGGCGGTGCCGGTCTTCCCGGCCATCACGACGTCCGGGAGGCGCGAGCCGTACGCGGTTCCGAAGGGCTCGTTCACCGCGGCGAGGAGCCCCTTCAGCACCGCCGCGCGCGTCGACTTCTGGACCACGGGCCGGCCGCGCTCCTGCGGCGAGAACTCCTGGACGACGCGCCCGTCGGGGTCCTCGACCCGCAGCACCACCTGCGGCTTCCACAGGATCCCGGTCGCGAGCGCGCCGTAGAAGACGAGCTGCTGCATGGGCGTGACGTTCACGTCGCCCTGGCCGATCGCGAGGTTCACCGGCATGCCCTTCTGGTACCCGCCGGCGAGGTGCCGGTCGTGCCACGCCACGTCGGGGATCACGCCCGGTACCTCGCTCGTCACCTCGAACCCGGTGGGCACGCCGAGGCCGAACGCGTTCGCCCACTTCGCGATCGCGTCGGCGCCGAGCCGCGCGCCCGCCTCGTAGAAGAACACGTCGCAGCTCGCGCCGAGCGCGTGCTCGAAGTCCACCGCGCCGTGGCCCGACTCCTTGTCGCAGCGCCACACGTGCGAGCCCATCCGGAAGTGGCCGGGGCAGAAGACCGTCTGGCCGGGCCGGTAGACGCCCTCCTCGAGCGCCGCGATCGAGGTGAGCGCCTTGAAGGTCGAGCCCGGGTGGTAGTGCTGCTGCACCGCGCGGAACAGCTCGGGCTGGAGCGGGTCGGAGTGGATCGCGGCGAGCTCCGCGCCGCTGATGCGGCCCGACATCTTGTTCGGATCGGGCGCGGGCCGGTCCACGAGCGCGAGGATGAACCCGGTCTTCGCGTCCATGGCGAGGACGCTGCCGGCGGTCGCCGGGAAGGTCTTCTCGGCGAACTCCTGGAGGCGCCAGTCGAGCGAGAGGACGAGGTTCTTCCCCGGGCTCGAGGGGACGACGCGCAGCGCCGCCGGGATGAACTCGTCGGCGTCGTCCTTCCGGCGACCCTTCGCGTCCACCGGGACGCGCTCCTTGCCGTCGATGCCGCGCAGGTCGCGCTCGAACTTCCGCTCGAGGCCGCGCCGGCCGACGTAGTCGCCGGGCACGTACGGCGCCTGCCGCGCGGCGGCGTGCGCCGGGTCCTCGCCCTGGCGCCGCTCGTCCTCGCGCTTCTTCAGATCCTCGTTGAGCCGCTTCAGCTCGTCCGGGCCCGCCTCGTTCATGTAGCCGATGAGGTGGCCGCCGAACCCGGAGTACCGGTAGTTCCGGTGTGGGGTCGCGACGACGTCGACGCCGAGCAGGTCCATCTGGTTCGCGAGGTACAGGTCGAGCGCGTCGCGCCCCACGTCGATCTTCACGACGAACGGCTGGAAGCGGTCGAGGCTCTTCGCGTTGCTCGTCGCCCCCTTCACCTGGGCGCGGGCACGCTCGATCTCCTCCTGGGACAGCGACATCATCGTCGCGAGGCGCGAGAGCACCTCGTCGCACTGCTTGCCGCAGAAGTGCGGCGTGAGCGTCACGTCGTACGAGGGGCGCGAGTCCACGAGGACGCGGTGGTGCCGGTCGAGGATGAGGCCGCGGTCGGCCGGCTGCCGCAGCTCCTTGACGTAGTTGTCGTCCGCCTTCTCCTTGTACTCGTCGCCCCGGAGGATCTGGAGCTGGTACAGGCGACCGACGAGCACGAGGAAGGACGTGACGAGGACGCAGGTCGCCCAGAAGAGGCGGGGCCTGAAGTCCTTCTGCGCCGCACCGGGCGCGCTGGGAGGGATGAGGGACATCGCTAGCGGAGGAGCCCCGGCTCCTCCCGGTGGAACAGCGTGTCGATCCGGTTCAATCCGACCCCCACCACCGGAGCGAGCGCGGCGGTGAGGACCGCCTCGAGGAGCATGCGCGGGAAGAGCACCGCGCCAGGGATGGCGTCCTCCGGCGTCGTGTTGCGCAGGAGGACGGTCGCGCAGATCGAGAGGAAGAGCGCGCCGAACCCGGAGAGGAGGATGAACGCGCCGCGCTCGCGGGTGTCCACCGCGGCGGAGACGGCGCGCACGATGACGAAGAGCAGGACGGCGAGGAACGTCATGAGCCCCTTCGGCGTCCCGGCCATGAGGTCCATCACGTACCCGACGCCGGCCGCCGCCACCGAGCCCTCCACGTTCCCGCCGTGGAGCCCGAGGTGCACGACGCAGACCGCGAGCAGCGCGAGCGAGAACGCGCCGCCGCCGACCCAGCGGAGCAGCGCCGCCTGGAGCGCCGCGACGAGCAGCGCGAACGCGACATGGGCGAGGGGCTTCAAGGCAGCTTCCCGGGAGCGTACGCCGCGGGCAGGATCTCGGCCGGCCGCTCCCACGCGGTGAGCACGAGCACCTCCTCGAGCCGCGTCACGTCCACCGCCGGGGCGACGCGCGACTCCTGGAAGAGCCCGTGCTGCTTGCGGTCGAGCTGCGTCACCTTCCCGACCGGGAGCCCGCGCGGGAAGACGCCGTCGGTGCCGGAGGTGACGATCGCGTCGCCCTCGATGATGTCCTCGGTCCGGAGCGCGTAGTCGAGCCGGCACAGCTCGGGCTTCCCGAGCCCGCGCACGTTGGCGCGCGCGCGCGTCCGCTCCACGCGGGCGGCGATCGAGCTGTTGAGGTCGGTGAGCACGAGCACGTCCGCGGTGCGCCCCGCGACCGCGTGGACCCGACCGACGACGCCCTCCGCGACGAGGACCGGCATCATCGACGCGATCCCGTCGTCGCTGCCGCGATCGACCGTGAGGAGCTGCCGTCCGACCGTGCCGAGCCGGATGCCGATGACGCGGGCGCCGACGTAGCGGCGCTCGCCCGAGGCCTCCGCGAACCCGAGCAGCCGCTCCAGCCGCTCCGCCTCGCCGCGCGCCGCGACGAGCTGCTGGCGCTCGAGCTCGAGCGTCCGCACCCTCTCCGAGAGCCCGGCCGCCCGCTCGTGCGCTCCGCGCAGCGCGACGTAGCCGTGCCACCCGCGGAGCACGCCCGTGACGCTCCACGCCACGACGCGCTCGACCGGCGTCGCGAGCCAGACCACCGCGCGGTCGAGCCGCGATCGCTCCGGCGCGCGCTTCGCGTGCGCGAAGAACACCCCGAGTGGTACGACGAGCAGAACCGCGACGAGGATCAGCTCGCGGTACCGCTTCAGCAATGCAAGCACTGGAACTCCGTGAGGGGGAAAAACCCTTGCATTTTAGCGCTTGTTGAATAGGGTGTTCAACTTCTTGCGCCCGGGAACTCTCGGGTGCCGACCTTCAACAACTCGGGGCTCCGCTTCATGCTCGATATCCTCCGGGCGAACACGAAGAGCACGTTCACGTGGCTCATCGTCATCGGGATCGTGGTCGTCTTCGCCATCAACTTCGGGCCGGGCTCTCTCTCGAAGGGGGGAGGCTGCGCCGGGTCCGCCGTCCCGTACGCCGCCAAGGTGAACGGGAAGACGATCCCCGCCTCCGAGTGGGACCGGCAGTACCGCCAGCTGTACCAGCTCTTCCGCCAGCAGGCGGGTGAGGCGTTCACGCGCGACCTCGCGGACCAGCTCGGGATCCCCGCGCAGGCGATGGAGCAGATCGTCGATCGCGAGCTCGTCGTGCAGGAGGCGCGGCGCCGCGGGCTCGCGATCTCGCGCGACGAGCTGACCCGCGCGGTGCACGCGATGCCCTGGGCCCAGGAGGGCGGAGTCTTCAACTTCGCCGTGTACCAGGAGGGCACCCGCTCGATGTACGGCTCCGCGGGCAAGTTCGAGGCGGCGCTCAAGGACGACCTGCTCTACCAGAAGATGATGGCCGCGCTCCGCGAAACCGTGAAGATCTCCGAGACGGAGGTCCGCGAGGCCTGGGAGGGTGACGCCGATCGGGCCGCGCTCCAGTTCGTGCGCGTGCCGCTCGCCGCGGCCGAGCCGCTCGTGAAGGTCTCCCCCGACGAGGTGAACGCCTTCGCGGCGAAGGAAGGCGCACGCATCGAGAAGTTCTACGGCGACAACGCCGCCCGCTTCGACCAGAAGAAGAAGGTCCGGGTGCGCCACGTCCTCGCCAAGATCGCGCCGGGTGGTGACGAAGCCTCCGCGAAGAAGCGGATCGAGGACGCGCAGGCGCGCGTGAAGAAGGGCGAGGACTTCGCGAAGGTCGCCCAGGCGCTCTCCGACGACGAGAACACGAAGGGCCGCGGCGGCGATCTCGGCTTCGTCTCGGAGGGGCTCTTCGACGACGCCTTCGCCGCGGCGGCGCTCGCGCTCGAGCCGGGACAGGTCTCGGAACCCGTCCGGAGCCAGTCCGGCTGGCACCTCGTCCAGGCGACCGAGGTCGTCCCGGCGAAGAAGGTCTCGCTCGACGACGCCCGCGAAGACGATCGCCCGCGAGCTGCTCGTGAAGGACCGGTCGCAGGCGCTCGCGCGTGAGCGCGCGCAGGCTGCGCTCGACGCCGCCAAGGCGGGGCGCCCGCTCGCGGCCGTGAAGCTCGGCACCCAGACCGCCGCGCCGGAGGAGACCGGCCCGTTCGGCCGCGCCAGCCCGTTCGTGCCGAAGGTCGGCGAGGCGCAGGGCCTCATGCAGGACGCGTTCGCGGCGAAGGCGGGGCAGGTGCTCCCGCGCCTCTACGAGACCCCCGCCGGCCCGGTCGTCGCCGTGCTGAAGGTTCGCGAGACGCCCGACCCGAAGGCGTTCGAGGCGCAGCGCGAGGCGCTCGAGACGCGGCTCCGGAACCGCAAGGAGTCGCAGGTGCAGGGCGCGTGGCTTCGCGCGCTGCGCGACGGGTCGACCATCGAGACGAACCCCGAGCTCCTCGCCGCGGCCACGCGCGCGCGCGGGGAGTGATCGTCCGGGCGGGTCGCCGGTGACTCCGCGCCTCGTCCTCGCCTCCCAGAGCCCGCGGCGCCGCGAGCTGCTCGCCCAGCTCGGGGTGGCGCTCGAGGTCCGTCCGGCCGACGCGGACGAGTCGGTCCTCCCGGACGAGCCGCCGCGCGACTACGTCCTGCGGGTCGCCCGCGAGAAGGCGCGCGCCGTCCCGGGCGAGGTCGTCCTCGCCGCCGACACCGCCGTCGTGCTCGGGGCCGAGGTGCTCGGAAAGCCCCGGGACGCGGAGGACGCCCGCCGCATGCTGCGGGCGCTCTCCGGCACCGCGCACGAGGTCCTCACCGCGGTGTGCGTCCGGCGCGCGCAGGCCGGCGGCGCGCTCGAGCTCGACGTGGTGGTGGCGACGCGGGTGCGGTTCGCCCGGCTCGGCCCCCGAGAGATCGACTGGTACGTCGCGACGGGCGAGCCGCTCGACAAGGCGGGCGCGTACGCGATCCAGGGCGCGGGCGGCGCGTTCGTGCTCGGGGTCGAGGGGAGCGTCTCGAACGTCGTCGGGCTTCCGCTCGCGGAGACCGCCGAGCTCCTCTCGCCGCGCCGGGTTCCCCCTCCCCTGGAGCGGCCGGTGACCGTGGCGGCGAGGCTCGCGGCGCTGCGCGCCGGGATCCCGGCGGGGGTGACCCTCGTCGCGGTCTCGAAGACGCACGGCCCGGAGGCGATCCGCGAGGCGTACGCCGCGGGCCAGCGCGACTTCGGCGAGAACTACGCCCAGGAGTGGCGCGACAAGGCCGACGCGCTCGCCGATCTCGGGGAGCTGCGCTGGCACTTCATCGGCGGGCTCCAGACGAACAAGGTGAAGTATCTCGCGGGGCGCGTCGCCGCGATCCACGCGGTGGACCGGATCGAGCTCGCCCGCGAGATCTCGAAGCGCTTCGCCGCGAAGGGCGCGACCGCGCGGGTCTTCCTCGAGGTGAACACCGGGGGCGAGGCGACGAAGTCCGGCTGCGCGCCTGGCGACGCGCCGGGGCTCGCCGCGGCCACGCGGGCCCTGCCGTCGCTCGAGCTCGCGGGGCTCATGTGCATCCCGCCCCCCGGCGAGGACCCGCGCGCTCACTTCCGGCTGCTCCGGGCGCTGCGCGACCAGCTCGGGCTCGCCGAGCTCTCGATGGGGATGAGCGCCGACTGGCGGATCGCGGTCGAGGAGGGCTCGACCTGCGTCCGCGTCGGCACCGCCATCTTCGGCGAGCGGTGACGGGCGCAGCGGCCGACGTTCAGACCGCCTTCAGCTTGAGCCGACCCGAGTCGTTCACGTCGGCCCGGAACTCCTGGCCGCAGTAGTAGCAGCGCACCTCGTCGCCGTCGCCGAACGCGTCGTCGTACGGGTTGTTCGCGTTGCAGTCCGGACAGTCGAAGTCCTGGAACTTGCGCGAGCGGCCGAGGTCCTCTCCCTGGCCCTTGTCGTCCTCGTCGTACTGGTCGGTCGGCATCCGATCCCTCCGCGCCCGGGCGGGCGCACCCCGGAGCGTACGCCAGGTCCCTCCCGGAATGGAGCGGCCCCGCCGTGCATTCCGACAAGACCGTGGACCGGCGTGACGCGGGTGTGGTGCACCTGCGTCGGGGGCGTTGCCGGGACCCCTCGAAGTCCTCAGACATGACCGGGGGCCGCGCTGGCCCCGTCGTTGCTCCCTGCTGCCCGACGACCCGCACTCTCACCCACGCCCAGGACCCCATGAACGCGCTCAGGCTCATCGCAGCGGCCGCCCTCATCGCGGCGTGCCGCATCGCCTCCGCCCAGGCGTTCGCCCCCGGCGAGGAGACGGTCCTGCAGGTCCGCTACCTGAACCTGCCGAGCGGCGAGGGCCGCATCACGGTCGGCGAGGCGGCGGGCGAGGTGTGGCCGGTCATCTTCCAGGCAAAAACGCAGGGGCTCGCCGGGTTCCTCGACATCCGCGAGCACCTCGTCTCGTACTGGGACGCGACCGCGCTCCACTCGCGCGGGTACGACCTGCGCGCGTACGAGGTGGGCGACTTCCACAGCGACAGCGCGCGCTTCGACCGGGTGAACGGCACCGCGACGTACGAGAAGCAGCGCAAGGGTAAGCGCACGGTGAAGAAGCTCGAGATCCCCGCGGACGTGCACGACCTCACCGGAGCGCTCATGTGGCTCCGGCTGCAGCGGCTCGAGCCGGGCCACCATCACGAGCTCCCGATCGTGACCGGCTCGAGGCAGTTCACGCTCGTCGCCGACGTCCTCGCTCGCGAGACGATCGACACCCCCGCCGGGCGCTTCGCCGCGCTGAAGGTGCAGGTCCGCATGGGGCTCGACGGGAAGTTCTCCACGAAGCGCGACACGTCGGTGTGGCTCTCGGACGACCCGCGCCACGTCCTCGTCCGGCTGTCCGCGGACTTCGCGGTGGGCAGCGTGGTCGCGACGCTGAAGAGCTACCGCCCGGGCACGCAGCTCGCGGCACGTTAGGGGCGACTCGGCCCATCGACGAGCGCGGGGCCTCGCGCCTCGGACCCCGGGCGCGATGTCTAGCTTCCCCGCGTGCGTCGTGCGCTCGCCCTCGCCGCAGCCTGCCTCTCCGTCACCGCGGCGGCCGCGCCCCGCGCCGGCGGCGCTCCGGAGGTCGGCGTCGCGAGCTCGCTCGAGAAGCTCAGGCCCAACGGGCCCGGTCCCTCGCGCCCGCAGCATCGACCTCGTCGCCGCGCGCGGCGAGTGCGAGGCGGCGCAGATCGCGGTCAGGGCTCCGGGCGGCCTCGCGGCGCTCTCCGCCGAAGCGGGCCCGCTCCGCGGCGGGCGCGGGGCAGCGCTCCCGCTCGCGCTCTACCGCGTGGCGACGCTCTCGCTGTCGAGCCCCTCGGGCCCCGACGGGGAGGCGGGCGAGTGGCCCGACCCGCTCGTCCCCGTCCGCGACGCCTACGTCGGCGAGGCGCGGCGCGCCTTCCCGATCGCCGTCGCCGCCGGGCAGGCTGCAGGGGATCTGGGTCGAGGTGTGCGTCCCGGAGGACGCGGCGCCGGGTGAGCACGCCGGCGCCGTCCGGCTCATGGACGCCACCCGCCGCATCGCCGAGGTGCCGGTGCGGCTTCGGGTGTGGCCGTTCGCGCTCCCGCGCACCGGCTCGTTCGTCGCGGCGTTCGGCCTGCCCACGCGGGTCGGGACGCGCGCGCTCGGGCGTCCCGACGATCCCGCGATCGCCCGGGACCTCGCGGCCGCGGCCCTCCGACACCGGCTCACTCCCTACATCCTCTCCGCCGACGCCGCCCGACGGCGACTGCACCGCGAAGCGTTGCGCGCTCGACTGGACGCGCTACGACGCGGAGGTCGGACCGGTCCTCGATGGCACGCTCGTCCCCGGGGTGCGCGGCGGGTTCGCCGAGGTGCGGATCCCGGCGCGGGTCTGGGACGGACCCGAGCTCGACCTCGCGGCGACGCTCCGCGCGTGGCGGCGGCACTTCGAGGAGCGCGGCTGGGCGGACCGGCTGTGGCTCTACACGCTCGACGAGCCGGGCCCGGCGCAGCTCCCGGAGCTCCGCCGCCGCGCCCGGCTCGCGCGCGCCGCGTCGATCCGCGTCTTCGCGACCGTGGTGCCGCTCCCGGAGCTCGCCGGGGCGGTCGACGACTTTGCCCCGAACCTCGCCCTCGTCGTGGACGGCGGGGCACGCCCCGGGCAGGTGACGTGGTCCTACGCGTCGTGCCTCTCGCACGGCTGCGACGAGCTCCCCGGCGAGGGACCGCGGCGCCGCGCGATGCTGCGCGAGTTCGCCGGGTGGCCCGGGTACGAGATCGACCGGCCTGGCACGGCGGCCCGCGCGGTCCCGCTGCTCGGGGTGCGCCGCGGACTGAAGGGCGAGCTCTACTACGATATGCTCCAGGCGTGGACGGGCGATCCCTGGAGCGATGTGCGGGCGTTCGCGGGCAACGGCGACGGGACGCTCCTCTACCCGGGACGCCCGGACGCGCTCGGGGGGACGCGGCCGTTCCCGGTCGAGTCGATCCGGCTCAAGACCGTGCGGGACGCGCTCGAGGACGCGGAGCTCGTCGCGCTGGCGCGGGCCGCGGGCGAGGGGCGGCTCGCGGACCGGCTGCTCGCGCGGCTCGTGCCGTCGGCGCGCGGCTGGGAGCGGCGGCCCGAGCCGTGGCTGCGCGCGCGGCTCGAGCTCGGCGACGCGCTCGCGCGGCGCGCCCCGCGGGTGGCGCGGTGAGCGGGAGCGCCGCCGTGATCTCCGCCGCCCTCCTCGCGCTCGCCCTCGGCGCCTCGCCGGCGTGCGGCCTGCCGCCGCTCGCCGCGGGCGAGCGCCCCTGGCGCGTGGGCGAGGCGCTCACCTACGACCTCGACCTCCTGGGGATGGTGAAGGGAGGCACGCTCCAGCTCTCGGTCGAGCGCCCGATGTCCGGCGGCAAGGTGATCCCGCTCCGCGCCCGCGCCCGGACGACGCCGTCGATCGCCAGCGTGAAGCCGTTCGCGGGGGTGGCGCTCTCGTGGATCGACGCGGGGACGCTCCTGCCGGAGCGCTACCGGGACGAGGCCGAGGAGGGGGGCGTCCGCAAGATGTCGGACACGAAGATCGCGCCCCCGCGCCCCGAGCTCGTCGTCGAGTACCGGTACGGCGAGACCGCCGGGAAGACCGCCTACCCGCGCGCAGGCGACGTCCTCGACGCGCTCTCCACGATCTATTACCTGCGATCGGCGCGGCTCGCGCCGGGCGACCGGCTGTGCTTCGACCTCGTCGCAAACCGGCGGTTCTGGCGGCTCGAGGCGACCGTCGCGCAGCGAACGGAGAAGGTCGAGACCCCCGCAGGCCGCTTCGAGACGCTCCGCGTGGACGCGACCACCCGGCGGGTGGACCGCCCCGAGGACAAGCCCCGGCCGATCCACCTGTGGTTCGGAACGGACGCGCGCCGGCTCCCGGTCGCGATCGTGTCGGAGATCGACCTCGGCCCGGTGAGCGCCACGCTCTCCTCGGTGCGCGGCGCGCGCTGAGCGAGCGCGCCGCGGCCGGCTACATCCGGGCGGCGACCTGGGCGAGGCGGCGGCGCACCGAGACGATCGCGTGCGACAGCTCGTCGATGCGCTCGCCGGGCTTGCCCCCGAGCGCGACCGACAGGATCTGCTGCTGCGAGGGCGCGCCGTCGCCGAGCGCCCGCTCGACGTTCGAGATCCAGGCGGCGACGCCGGCGAGGGCGGCCCGCGCCTCGCGCAGGTCGTCCTCGAGGAAGTCGAGCACCACGTGGTCGCGCGCGGAGCCGCTCGCGAGGCGCCGGCGGAGCGCCTCGACGCCCCCCTCGTCCGGAGCGATCGACTCGGGGGGAGCGACGGCGACGGCGACGGCGGACTTGCGGTTCATGGGCTCTCTCCCGCGTGGGTGGCGCGCGCGGCGCGCCGGCGCACGGTCTCGACGGCGGCTGCGATCCGCTCCGGCGACTGCCCTTCGGCGAGCAGCTCGCGGACCTCGCGGAGCGCCGCCGCGGCGCCCTCCGCGTCGGTCCGGCCTCGGGCGGACGCGAGAGCGCGCGCGAGCGTCGCGTCGGTCGCCGTGGCGCGGGGGCCGGGCGCGGCCTGCCGCGCGACGGGAGCGGGACCGGGGCGCGCGTCGAGCGGGATGGCGGGCGCCGCTTCGGGCGCGCCCCCGCGGACGACGCGCAGGTCCGCGGCGCGGCCGACGAGGACGTCGTCGCCGAGCGGCTCGCCGGCGGCTTCGCGCGGCAGGTAGACGCGCCAGAGCGTGCCGCGGTTGTCGCGCTGCAACGGCCGCGCGTAGCGCTTGTCGACGAGGGCGGCGAGGACGCGGAGGAGGCGCCGCTCGGAGAGGCGCAGCCGGTCCATCAGCTCGCGCTTCGCGAGACGGCACCAGTTGCGCCCCTCGCCGACCGACAGCCGCAGCAGGTGCAGGTACGCGGCCTGCTCCTCGGCCTCGAGGTCCTCGCAGGCGCGGTCGAACGCGTCGAGCGGGATGGCGGCGAACCCGGCGCGCACGCGGACCGCGCCGACGAGCTCCCCCGCGAACGGGACCCGGCGCATCTCCCCCGGCTCGAGCGCCTCGGGGGACGGAGAGGGCGCAGCGCCGTGCAGCGGCCGCGTCGCGAGCGCCGCGCTCCCACGGACTCCCCGGTAGTACGGGACCTTCGACACGCCGCCGCCTCCACCCATGAACCCACGGTGGAGCGTAGTCGCCCGATATCGCTCGTCCAGTTTTCGGCCCACCGCTCACCCCTCCCGACAGGCCGGACGACGGCCGCGACGTGGACGTGGACGTGGATCGTGGACCTCGACCTCGACCTCGACCTCGACGAGGCGAGGCGGCGAGGCGATCCACGCCTCACGAACGTCTCCCCGGGCGCTGGCCGGGGACGGGATCCTCGCCCCTCGGCTCGGCCAAGCCGCGACCGGGCGGCGTACTGACGGAAGGGCGCCGAAGCGCAGGCCGCCGGGGCACGTCCGCCCGCGCCGCCTCGCGCGTCGGGGTGACCGCAGGCGGTGGGGTGCAGTCGGCCCGGGGAATCGTGGCGCGCTCTGCGTCACGGTCCGTGCACCCCGGCTCCGTACTCGAGCTGGGTCCGTCCGCAGCGGCCGAGGCCTCGCTGTCGGGGCGAGGACCGCTCCCCGGCGAGCGCGCCCGAGCCCGGTCCAGCGCGTTCACCGGTGCCGATGAACGGACGTGAACGGCCGAGCCGGCGCAGTTCACGAGGCGCAGGAGGCCGTCGCCGAGACGGGCGCGCGACGAACGAGCAGCGCAGGCGTACTTTTTCGTACGCCGAGCAGCGCAGGACACGGCCAAGCGAGCGCCGCTCCAGATACGCCGAGGGCGAGGCGGATCGCTCGCGCCGCTACGAATCGGAGCTGCGCCAGCTAGATCAGGCCGCGGGAGCGGCGAAGCAGCTCGACCATCTTCTGGTACTCGACGTCCCAGGCGCTCGTCCCCTCCTGCAGGTGCTTCAGGCGGGCGCGCGCCTCGCGATCGATCTCGTCGTCGACGTCGAGGTGCTTCTTGAAGATCTGGAAGACCTTCTTCCGGAGGCCGTGATCCTCGGAGTAGACCTCCTCGACGTTCCGGGAGATGAGGAGGAACTCGATCATCTGGCCGATGACGTACTCGATCCCCTCGTCACCCATCTTGAAGCCGCGGACGTCCGCCATCTCGCGCTTCACCTGGTTGAACTTGGAGTGATCGTAGCCGCGGCGCTCGAGCGCCTCGCGCGTGGCGGCGTTCACCCGCTCCTCGGCGGCGAGGTACTCCTTCATGATCGCCGCCATGTCCATCTCGGCGTCTGCGATCCGGAGGGTCTCGACCTCGATGTCGCCGTCCTGCATGAGGGTCTGGACGACCTCTCGGGCGATCGTCGGGATGACCTTCGGGTAGAGCCGCATGAGTTCCTCGGTCGACAGCCGCGGCCCGCGCCAAGGCCATGGGTCAGCCGTGCGAAGACCGCGTAGAAAAAGGGTAAAGCCGTATAAACCCCGGCCACTCCGGGTGGCAAGGAAAAACGTCTTCCTGCGGCATGTTCCATGCGTCCTCGCCGCGACGCACGAACCATCGTGGGCTCGCACCCTCCCGGGTCCCGCGACCGCCGCGTTCGGCGACGGACCGCGGCCCGGAGCGCGAGGGGGCGCGCGCACGCGGCGCGGCCCCTCGCAAGCCCGACACGAACGCGGCGATCAGTTCGAGTAGATCTTCATGACGTCGGAGAGGAGCTTCAGCGCCTCGGCCTTCGGGCGCTGGAACGCGTTGCGACCCATGATGGAGCCGAACGCGCCGCCCTCCTTCAGGCCGCGGATCTCCTCGAGCACGGCGTCGGTCCCCTTCGCCTCGCCGCCGGAGAAGATCACGATCCGCTTCCCGCCGAACGCCGACTGCACGACGTGGCGAACCCGGTCGGCGAGCGTCTTCGTCGGGATCTTCTGCTCCTCGTAGACCTTCTTCGCGTCGGGGTGCTCGACGAGGTCCTTCGGAGGCTTCACCTTCACGATGTGCGCGCCGAGCTGGCAGGCGATCTGCGCGGCGTAGGCGGCGATGTCCACCGCCGTCTCGCCCTCCTTCGAGACGCCGGTGCCGCGCGGGTAGCTCCACACGACGACGGCGAGGCCATTCGCCTTCGCCTCCTCGGTGAGCGCGCGGAGCGCCTCGTACTGCTCGTTGCGGGCGTCGGAGGCCGGGTAGATCGTGTAGCCGACCGCGGCGCAGCCGAGCCGGACCGCCTCCTTCACCGAGCCGGTCACCGCCGAGATGGGCGCGCCGCCGAGCTTCGAGAGCGAGTCGGAGTTGTTCACCTTGAGGATGAGCGGGATCTGCCCGGCGTACTTCCGCGCGCACGCCTCGATGAACCCGAGCGGCGCCGCGTACGCGTTGCAGCCCGCGTCGATCGCGAGCTGGAAGTGGTACTCGGGGTCATAGCCGGCGGGGTTCTTCGCGAAGGAGCGCGCCGGGCCGTGCTCGAAGCCCTGATCGACGGGGAGGATCACGAGCTTCCCCGTGCCCCCGAGCGTGCCCGTCATGAGCAGCCGGTGGAGGTTCGCGAGGGTTCCGGGGCTGTCGGACTGGTACCACGACAGGATCTCCTGAACGCGCGCGGTGGTTCGCTCGGCCATCTTGGTTCTCCCCGTGTTCGGTGGTCTTCCCGCGGCGCGGCGCGCCGGCGGCGGCCGCAATCTACGAAGTCGCCGCGGCGCATTTCAAGCTTAAATGCGTCCGCGCACGCCCCTCCGCTGTACCAGTCAGGCCCCCGGACGCTCCGTCGCAGGCCGGCGCGGGAAGCACCGAGCGACGTAGCCGCAGCCCTCCCCGCGGCAGCGCGCCTCGTCGCGGCCAAGCTCGGCGGGCGCCTGGTCGCCGCCCGCCCCGGCGTGCGCGCCGAGGGCGAGCGCCGGCGCCTCGCGCGCGAACGAGGCGAGCTCGCGCTCCGTCGCGGTGACGTCCACGGCGCGGAAGTCGCCGCGCAGGAACTGGAGCCTCGCGCGCACCCGCGCGCCGGGGTACGCGCGCCGCGCCGCGAGCGTGTACGCGAGGAGCTGCAGGCGGTACCGCTCCGCCGCGCCCGGACGCGGCGCCGCGTACTTGTAGTCGATGAGGACGATGCCCTCGCCGCGGCGGCCCGCGACGAGCGCGTCGATCGCGCCGACGAGGTAGGCAGCCGGGGCGCCCGCCGCCTCCGCGTGCGCGGGGTGGGACGCGCCGCTCGCGGCCGCCGGAGCGCCGCCGACGCGCAGGAGGAACGGGACCTCGCGCGAGAGCCGCCCCTCGCGCGCCGCGGACGCGAGCGCGCGGCCGGCCTCGGAGTCGGCGAAGCGCGCCACCTCGGCGAGGATGCGGCGGATGCCGGCGCTCGCGGGGTCGTATCCGCGCCGCGAGGCGGCGGCCTGGAGCTGGGCGCGGCGCTCGAGCGGCGGCGCGGCGAGATCGCTCTCGGCCAGCATCGCGTGCGCGAGCGTGCCGCGCGCGGTCGCGCGCCCCGGATCGTCGTGGGCGGCGCCGCCGCGCGCGCCGTGCGGCTCCGGGATGCGCAGGAAGCGGCCGAGGTGGTGCCGCCGCGGGCAGCGCGCGTACTCGGCGAGGTCCGTCACCGCGACGCGCACCGCCGGGACCGGCGCCGGGGGCGCGAGCCGCGGCACGGCGAGCGGCCCGGGCGCGACGGTGGGCGCGGCGTCGGCGGCGGGGAGCGGCGGAGCCGCCGCGCACGTCGCCGCCTCACCGGCCGGGATCCGGAGGACGAGCTCCGGCCGGGCCTCCGCCGCCGCCTCGACGAGCCCGCGCCAGGTCTCTCCGCCCCGCCCCGCCTCGCCCGAGAGGACGAGCCGGTCGCGCGCGCGCGTGAGCGCGACGTAGAGGAGCCGCCGGGACTCGGCCGCAGCAGCGCGGCGCTCTGCCTCGCGCGCGCGCCGCATCGCGGCGGTCTCGAGGTGCTCCTCGCGCGCGGCGTCGTAGAGCTGGGCGCAGAGCCGCCCCTCCGCGTCGAGGAGGGCGCGGCGCGCGTCGGCGCGCCCCGCCGCGCCGAGGTCGGGGACGAGCACGATCGGCCACTCGAGCCCCTTCGCCTGGTGAACCGAGAGGATCGCGACCGCGTCCTCCACCTCGAGCTCCGCCTCGGGCTCGCGAGGCGGCCGGGCCGCGAGCGCGCGCAGGTGACGGGCGAGCTCCGGTGCGCGCCCGCCGTCCGCCTCGAACCGCGCCGCGAGCGCGATCGCCTTCTCGAGGTTCACCGCGCGCCGCTCCCCGTCGGGCGCGGCGAGGAGCGCCGCGTCGAGATCGAGCGCCGCGACGGCGCGGCGGAGGAGGTCCGCGAGGGGGACGCGGTCGCGCACGCCGCGGAGGTCGTGCCAGGCCGCGAGGAACCGGACGACCCGCCCCCACTCCCCGGGCGGGATGGACGACGCCGCCGCCGGGGAGATCGCCTCGAGCTCGCTCCTCAGCGCGTCGGGGGTGATCCGGCCCAGCCGCGCGAGGCCGCCGCGCGCGAGGAGCACGAGCGTCCCGTCCGAGACGGCGCACAGCGGGGAGCGGAGCAGCGCCGCCCAGGCGAGGTCGTCCGAGGGCTCGAAGAGCGTCGCCGCGAGCTCGCCGAGGTCACGCACCTCGGGCGCCTGGTAGAACCCACCGCCGCGCGCGAGCCGGTACGGCAGGCCCGCCGCGCGGAGCGCGCGCTCGTAAGGACCGATCTGCGTGAGCCGGCGGAACAGGATCGCGACGTCGCCGTAGCGCGGGCGGCGCGCCCGCTCGCCGCCGCCCTCCCCGCGCTCGCGCACCGCGACGCCCGCCGCGCCGGACACGATCGCCTGGATGCGCCGCACGAGCGCGTCCGCCTCGCGCAGCCGCCGCTCGCCGGCGGTGCCGCCGGCGTCGTCGACCAGGAGCTCGCAGGCGGGGCGCGCCCCCTCCGGCCGTCGCGGGACGAGCCGGTCCGCGTCCCCGAAGCGGATCTCGTCGTCGCGCGGGGCGGCCCCGGCCGGCGGCACCATGCAGCGGGCGGAGACCTCGTTCACGAGGTCGAGCACCGCAGGCGCGGAGCGGTGGTTGTCGGAGAGGTGGAGGACCCGCCCCTCGCCCGCCGCCGAGGCGCCGGATGAGCCGCGCGAACACCGACACGTCCGCGCCGCGGAACCGGTAGATCGACTGCTTCAGGTCGCCGACCGCGACGAGCGTCGGTCCGGCGGGCTCGCCCGGCCCCGCGAGCAGGTCGAAGAGCTGCTGCTGCAGCGCGTTCACGTCCTGGTACTCGTCGACGAGCAGCGCCGTGAGCCGCCCGCGGAGCTCCGCGCGCAGCGCCGCGTCGCGCGCGAGGAGGTCGCGGGCGCGGACCAGCAGATCGTCGAAGTCCGCCGCGCGGGCCTCGCGCTTGCGCGCCGCGTAGCGCACCTCCGCCTCCTCGACGAGCCGCGCGAGCTCCTCCTTCTGTGGACCGGCGAGCCGGTCCGCCTCGAGCCGGCTCACCTCGTCGGCGAGGGCGCGGAGCGCGTCGCGCGCCTCGCGCAGCGGCTCGTCGCCCTTCCCGAGCCGCGGCCCGTGCGTCGCCTCCTCGAGGTCGCGGAGCCGCGACGGCGTTTCGTCGACCGCGGCGCCACGCCCCGCGGACTCGACCGCCACCCACGCGCGCGCCACCTGCTCGAGGAGCCGCCGGGCGCCCGCGCCGCTCGATGCGCGGGCGAGGGTGAGGAGGTCCCCCGCCGCCGCGCCGAGCCGCTCCCAGGCGGCCTCACGCGCGGCCGCGTCCGCCACGGCCACGGGGACCGCGCCCGCGTCGCCGCGGGTCGCGCGGGCGCGGACGAGCTCGGCGACGAGCCCGGCGAGCCCGCCGCGCGCGTCGGCGCCGAGCCCGGCGGTGAGGAGCCGCGCAGCGGGGCGCGCCTCGTCGAGCGCCGCCACCACCGCCGCGCGCGCAGACGCGTGGAGCCAGGCCGACGCGCGCTCCTCGTCGACGACCGCGAACTCCGGATCGAGCCCCGCCTCCGGCGCGTGCTCGCGCAAGAGCCTCCCGCAGAACCCGTGGATCGTCCCCGCCGCCATCCGGTCGAGGCCGTGGAGCCGCGCCAGCCACGCCTGGGACTCCTCCGAGCCGGGCGCGGCGCGGGCGGCCGCGCGCGCGCGCTCCGCCACCGCCTCGCGCAGCCGCAGCACGAGCTCCTCCGCCGCCTTCTCGGTGAAGGTGATCGCCACGAGCGCGGACGGCTCGCAGGGCGTGCCGGTCGCCTCGCCGGAGAGGAGCCGCACGCAGAGCTCGACGAGCGCCGTCGTCTTGCCGGAGCCCGCCCCGGCGGAGACGGCGGTCGGCGCCGAGAGCCGGAAGAGCGCCTCGGCGGCCCCGCCGAACACGATCGGGCCGCTCACGGGCGCTCCTCCTCGTCGCGCGCGGCCGCGCCTTCGAAGCGGCAGACCGCGCCGAAGGGGCAGCGCGTGCAGGAGCGGGACGCGATGGGGAGCGCGCCGCTCCGGATCGCGGCGACCGCCTGCACGACCGCGGCCGCGTACGGCCGCCGCTCACCGCCCGGCAGCGCGGCGAGGGCGAGGACCGGGTCGTCCGCCGCGAGCTCCACCGGCGAGAGCCGCTCCGCGCTCCGCAGCACCGCGTAGGTCGCGTCGAGGCGCGCGCGGCCGGGCAGGTCCCGCGCGGCGGCGGCGAGGTAGGTCGGGATCTGGAAGCTCGTCTCGCCGAACGCGTCGGGGTCGAGCTTCTCGGAGAGGCCGCTGCCGCGCGAGTTCTTGTAGTCGATGACGAGCAGCCGCGTCGGGCTCGCGTCCACGCGGTCGATGCGGCCGCGCAGCCGGACCACCTCGCCGCCGTCGGAGAGCTCGAGCGGCGGACGGCCCGAGCGCCCGCCGAAGGCGTGCTCGACGAGCGCGGGCGCGACGTCCCGCGGCCCCTCGGCCTCGGCGCGCACGACCCGGTCGAGCCGCGCGAGGACCGCCTCGCGCCGCGCGGCCCACACCGCGGGGTCACCCGTGCGCCCGGCCCGCTCGAACTCCCCGAGCACGTCGCGTGCGGCGGCGCGCGCCTCGGCGAGATCCGGCTCGTCGCCCGCCGGCGGCCAGGCGTTCCGCACCATGCGCGCGCGGACGAACCGCTCGAGGACGGCGTGGAGCAGGCTGCCCTCGTCGCGCACCTCGATGTCGAGCCCCTCCTCGGCGGGCTCGGCGATCCGGGCGCCGGCGCGGAGGAGGAGCCGGAACGGGCAGCGCGCCCAGTCCTCGAGCTGGGTGGGCGACCACTCGTCGGGGAGCGCCGCCCGCAGCACCTCGAGCGCGGGCCCGAGGACGGCGCCGGCGTGGGGCGACGCGCGGCGGTCCCGCACCGCCTCGCGCCGCTCCGCCTCGATCGCGCCGCGCGCGAGGACGTCCTGCGCGCGCGCGCCGAGCGGCGTCGCGCCGAGCGGCGCGAGCGCGGCCGCGCCGGCGCGCGCCGCGGCCCGGAGCGCCTCGCGCGCGCTCCGCGCCTGCGCGAGCGGCGGCTCGGGCGCGGGGGGCCGCGGTGCCTCCCCGAGCGCGACCAGCGCGTCCGCGACCATGGGCGCGAGCGGACCGCCGTCGCCCGCCGGCCCCGGCGCAGGCCAGAGGAACGCGACCACCTCGCGTCCGGCGGCGGCGGCGGAGAAGGCCCGGAGCGCGGCGTCTGCGCGGCGCGCCGCGGCGACCGGCACCGCGGCGCGCCGCAGGGCGGCGTTCAGGGCGCGCCGCTCGGGGTCGCGCAGCAGCGGCTCGGGGGCCGGCGGCGCCGGGAACGCGCCGCGCGCGCACCCGGTGATCACGGCCGCCCGGGCGGACAGCCCCGGCGCCTCGTCGAGCCCCCACAGCTCCACCGCGCCCGCGGCGGGCTCCGGCGGCGCCGGCACGGAGGCGCCCTCGACGCGCGAGCGCGGTGAGCGCGCGGAGCTCCGCGGCCGGGAGCCGCTCCGCGCCGCGGCCCGTGAGCGCGAGCGCGCGGGCGAGCCCCTCGACCGCCTCGTCGAGCGCGGCGAGCGCGGCGAGGTCGCGCGCCGCCACCTCGCGCGGCGCGCGCGCGGCCCGCCGCCTCATCCCGGACGCCTCGACGAACCCGGCGAGCCGCGCGGCGTACTCGCGCGGCGTCGCAGCCGTGCCGAGCGGATGCACCGCCGCGGCGAGGCGATCGAGCCCCTCCGCCGCCCGCGCGAGCGCCGCCCGCTCGGACGCCGCGGCGGGGGCGGCGAGGGTGGCCGCCCGCCGGCGCAGGGCGTCGGACGGCGAGCCGCGGCCGTCGAGCGCTCCGGCGCGGTCGAGGAGCGTTCCGAGCGCGCCCGGGAGCCCGAACGGCGCGAGGTAGGTCGACGCCGCGAGCCGCTCCGCACGCGTCCGATCGAGGCCCGGCGCCGCCTCGAGCGCGTCCTGCACCGCGCGGATCGGCGGCGCGTCCGCGAGCGCCGAGCCGCGCCCGGTGGCGAAGGGGATCCCGGCCTCGGCGAAGGCGGCGGCGAGCGCCGGGGCGGCCCGTCGCGGAGCCGGCGCGACGACGACGACGTCGGCGGCGGCGTACCCGTCCTCGAGGAGGCGCGCGACCACCCGGGCGGCGGCGCCCGCCTCCCCCGCCTCGCCCGCGCCGGCCTGGGCGAGCACGAGCCCGCCCTCCGCGGCCGGCGGCGCCCGTCCGCCTCCGAGCGCGGCGAGGAGCGCCGCGACGCGCGGCGCACGCCCGTCCCCATCGAGCCCGGGCAGGACCACCTCGATCTCGCGCTCTCGCCGCGCGGTGACCTCGTGCAGCGCCTCGACCCGGCGGAGGAGCGGCTCCGCCGCGGCGCAGGCGTCCGGGCGTTCGGCGAAGAACGGCAGCTGGAACCGGGTCCGGCGCGCGCGGGAGGCCAGGGCGGCGAGGAGATCCCACTCGGCCGGCGTCGCCGCGAACAGGCCGTCGACGACGAGCAGGTCGAGCTCGAGGAGGTCGGGCGGCAGCGCGCCGCGCCGGGCGGCGTCCGCCGCGACGCGCGCGGCCCCCGCCGCGTCGAGGACCCGAAGCTCGCGGAGCGCCTCCTCGTAGGCCTCGAGCGCGTCGGCGAGCGCGCGAAGCCGCGCCGCCGGGCCGCCCTCGAGCCGCGCGGCGGCGGCGCGCGCCGACTCCGCGTCCACCTCGCCGCGCCGCAGCTCGGCGAGCGCCGCGGCGAGAGACGCCGCGAGCCCCCCGTCCGGCGCGACCCCCGCGAAGGGGCCGCCGGCCGTGTGCCCCGCACGCGCCGCGACGAGCCGCTCGGCGAGGGGCGGCAGGACCGGACGGCGATCGCCGGCGGCGGCGAGGATCTCCGGGACGAGCCGCTCGAGCGTCGCGACCGCCGGGCCGAAGAGGATGCCGTCCTGCGCGTCGCAGAGGCGACGCGACGCCCTCGCCGCTGCGAGCGGCGTCGAGACGACGCAGAGGACAGGCACGGCGCGAGGATAGGCCCGCGCCCTGACGCGCCGGCGTCGGCCCTCCCGGGCGCGGCCGGGGCACGCCACCCCGTTTAGGAGAGGGCGGGCTGCCGAAGCCGATCGCCCCTGCGCCGCCGCGAGCGCGCGCCTCCGCGGTTTCCGCTCTCCCGTCGAACGGGAGAGCGGCGTACCGGGACGCTCCTACGGGGCCGTGCTGTGCGGCGGAAACACGGAGAACGAGGTCTCGGTGTGACAGCCGCCGCAGGAGGCGGGGACGGCCGTGATCGTGTGGGTCGTGTGGCAGGTGCCGCACTCCATGCCCGACGCGACGACCGGATCGACGGTCGCGGTGGGCTGGCTGTTCGCGTGACACACCATGCAGTTGCCCTGGAGCGCTGCCGCGTTCGGGGCCGTGCGCGCCCCGTAAGCAGCGCTCGCGAGGTAGGCGTTCACGAGGGCCGCGGCCTTCCCCGCCACGTCCGCGGTGAGCCGGGCGCAGCGGGACTTCTTGTCCGCGCCGTTCGCGTCCACGTCGCCGTTCTGGTGACACCAGGTCGAGACGGAGACGTGGCAGAGGTGCGAGTGAGGAATGACGGTCGCGACGGCCGGGTTGGCCCCGGTGTCCCCCTCGAACTTGAGGGTCTTCCCGGTCGGGTCGACGTTCGTCGTCGGGACGTACGCGGGGAAGGCGAAGCCCTCGTACCAGCGCAGCAGCTCGGTCACGAGCTTCTTCCGGCTGGTGGCGTCCTCGAGCACCATGTTCATGACGAGCACCGAGCCGAGCGCGGCCCCGCAGATGCTCCCGTAGCCGTCCACACCGCCTCCGCCGAACTTGCCGAACGCGAGCGGCAGCTTGGTGAACGGCGAGCCGGCGCGCTGCAGGTCTGCGAGGAGCGCGCTGTACGCTCCGTGGCAGCAGCCGCCCTGGAAGTAGGCCGCGTACGCCGCTTGCTTCACGGCAGCCACGTCGAGCTGGAAGTCGGCCGGGAGATGCTTCTCGTAGGGGAAGTCCGAGACGAGCGGCTCCGTGGATTGCTGCGGAGGCGGATCGCTGGAGGTGTCGTTCGAGCACGCCTGGAGTGCCCCGAACGTCAGCGCGCCGCCGATCGCGATGCCGGCGCGGCCCAGCAGGTTCCGCCGGCTGAGTTCCTTCTCGTTCATGTGAGTGCCCTCGTTCGCTTCGCGACCCGTCGTCGTGAGCGTCGCGCGAACGTAGCGCCCCGGTTGCGCCGCCAACAATGCGGCATTCGATCGCGCGACAACGCGGACTGGCCGCCTAGCTATGTTGCTAGGTTGCCCGAGCCGATCGTGATCCCGAGCGGCGGCGGTGAGGGCGCGCCCGTCGGTCGCGTTGCACACGGCCCCGCGTCGCCCGTGACGGCCCGCGGTGGGCGCGCTCACTCCTCGCGGTAGACCGCGAGCGACCCCTCGTTCTCCCAGACCTCGACCTTCGAGACGCTCACCCGCCCACCCTCGCGCCCGGCGAGCGCGCGCTTCGCCTCGACGTAGAAGAAGCGCGCGAGGAGCTCGGCGGTGGTGTTCTCCTCGTCGAACGGCGGGACCTCGTTCAGGTTCTGGTGGTCGAAGCGGGCGCCGATCTCGCCGACGAGCTTCTGCAGGTCGGCGAAGTCGATGACCATGCCGATGCGGTTCAGCTCGGACGCGCGCGCGTGGACGCGGACGCGCCAGTTGTGCCCGTGCAGCCGCTCGCACTTTCCGCCGTGGAAGCGGATCTGGTGGGCGGCGCTGAAGACGAAGTCCTTCGCGATCTCGAAGACGGGAACGGCCATGAGGGAGCGCAATATAGCCGCGGATGGGGCGGGACGCACCCCCGCGTGAAGCCTTCCGGGGATCGCTGGCTCTCACGCGCATGGGACACGGACACGACGGCGGCGGGAACGGCGGGCACCGGCAGCACGGAGGCGACGTGCCTCGTGACCGGCACGGGAACCCGCAGGACCTCGAGAGCTACCTCGGGCGGCTCGAGGACCCGGAGCGGGTCGCCTGGCAGCGGCCGGACGAGGTCGTCGCGGCGCTCGGGCTCGCCCCGGGGGACGTCGCCTGCGACGTCGGCGTCGGCCCGGGTACTTCGCGCTCCGGATGGCGCGCGCGGTCGGACCGGCGGGCCGCGTACACGCGATCGACGTCGAGCCGCGGATGCTCGAGCTCCTCGCGCGGCGGGTCGCCGACGCCGGGCTCGCGAACGTGCGCCCGCTCCTCGCGCCCGAGGGCCAGCTCGGCGTCCCGCCGGAGCCGTGCGCCGCGATCCTCACCGTGAACACGTTCCACCACTTTCCGGACCGAACCGTCGCGCTCGCGCGCCTCGCGGCGCGCCTCGCGCCCGGTGGACGCCTCGCGGTGGTGGACTTCCACGCGGGAGAGCTGCCGGTCGGGCCGCCGCCGGCCCACAAGGTCTCGCGAGAGGAGTTCCTCGCGACGGCGCGCGCGGCGGGGCTCGAGGTGGTGCGCGAGGAGGACTTCCTCCCGCACCAGTGGTTCTTCCTCCTCGCGCCGCGGCGGTAGCGGAGCGCGGCTGGCGATCGCCGTCTCCCCACGCGCAGCGGGGGGAGAGGGTCAGGGAGAGGGGCGCGGTCGCGATCTCGGGTCAGCGCGCGGCCTTCGCCAGGCTACGGACCGAGGCGGGACAGGCTCCTAGCGGCGATCGCCGCCGGCGAGGAAGTCGCGGCGCAGCACGAGCCGCTTCCCCGTCATCACCACGTGCCCGCGCCGCACGAGGTCGGAGAGCGCGCGCGAGACCGTCTCGCGGCTCGTGCCGATCATCGCCGCGATCTCCGCCTGGGTGGGGCGCTGCCGCAGCACGAGCCCCTCCTCCGTCTCCTCCCCCTCCGCGGCCGCGAGCTCGCGCAGCTTTCCTGCGAGGCGGCCGTAGACGTCGAGGAGCGCGAGGTTCCCGATCACCGCGTCGGCGCGGCGGAGCCGCCGCGACAGCTCGGTGAGGACGCGGAGCGCGGTGCGGGGGTGCGCCTCGATGTGTGCCTGGAAGTCCCTGCGCGAGAGCACGATCAGCCGGGAGGGCTCCGCCGCGATGACGCTCGCCGAGCGCGGCTCGTTGTCGAGCAACGACATCTCGCCGAAGAAGTCCCCGGGGGTCTTGAAGATGGAGAGGATGATCTCGCGCCCGGAGTCGCCGTACAGCACGACCTTCACCTTGCCGCGCACGAGCACGAAGAGCGCGTCGCCGGTGTCCTCCTGCGAGACGACCACGCCGCCGTCCGGGTACTCCCGCACGTCGGCCAGCCGCTCGAGCGCGGCGACCTCGCCCGCGTCGAGGTCCGCGAAGATCGAGACGCTCCGGAGCAGCCCCCGCTCGCGCGCACCGCCGTTTCGCAGGTCCATGCGGACCGACCGTAGACTGCCCATCCGGGGGAATCAAGACGCGGCGAGCAGCGCACGCACCGCCGCCGCCGGGTCCGGCTCCTCGAGCCAGGCGCGGATCGCGGCGACGCCCGCCGCACCCGCTGCGCGCAGCGCCGGCACGCGATCGGGCGTCACGCCCCCGAGCGCGATGAGGGGGAGGCCGGCGCCCGCCGCGGCGCGCAGCGCCTCGACGCCGAGCGGCGGCCCGTAGGGGCGCTTCGAGGGCGTGTCGAAGATCGGCGAGAGGAACGCGAAGCTCGCCCCGCCGGCGCGCGCGCGCGCCACGTCCGCCGCCGAATGGCACGACACCCCGACGAGCGCGCCGACCCCGACGAGCCGGCGCGCGTCCTCCGGCGGCACGCCGGCGGCCGGCAGGTGGACGCCGTCGGCACCGGCGGCGAGCGCCACGTCCACCCGGTCGTTCACCAGCAGGCGCTGGCGCCGCGCGCGGCAGACCGCTGCGAGCGCGCGCGCGAGGGCGAGCAGCTCGCGGCCGCCCAGGTCCTTCTCGCGCAGGTGGATCGCGGCGACCCCGGGCGGGAGCCCCGCGAGCGCCGCGTCCGCGCGCGCGGCGAGATCCGGCGCGAGCCGCCGGTCCGTGACCAGGTGGACAACGGGGAGGTCCATCTCTAAGCTCCGCTCGAACATCCTGCGTCGAGGTGAGCCGACGTGTCGAGCGATCCGCGCAGCTTCCTCGAGTTCTTCCAGCGCCTGCACGCGAAGCACGCGACCCGGTTCCCGGCGCTCCGCGCCGAGCAGGTGCTCGCGTTCATGGGCACGACGAGCCTCGCCGGGACGTTCGCGTCCTGCTCCATCCACCCCCTCCGCAGCATGGCGCGCGGCCCGTCTGCGCAGGAGCTCCGGATCGCGCTCGGTGGGACGCTCCCCCGCCCTCCCGCGCCCGGCGAGTGCGTGACGGTCCACCTCACACGCGTCGAGCGCTACCAGGGCTACCAGGTGAAGACCCGCGCGCTGCTGCCGAACACGAGCGTTGCGGAGCTCGTCGAGGCGGCGCCGGGCGGCATCGCGGTGAAGGGCACGCAGATCTATACGGTCCACCACAGCCCCTACACGCTGCAGTTCTTCGAGAGCGTCCCGTACGAGGAGGTGGAGGAGACGCTCGCCGGTCTCGGCTACGCGCTCGTCGCGGTCGGGGCGACGGCGAACCTCTCGCCGCGGTTCGTGTTCCACCACGAGGTGCGCGACGGACAGGTGCTGCTCTTCCACGGCGACGGCCTCGCCCTCAAGACGTACATGAACCTCCGGCAGAACCGGAGCGAGACCCGGCTCGTCCTCGACCTCGACGACTTCACGGGGTTCGCGCTCCGCGGCACGGTGGAGGAGTTCGCGCCGCACCAGCACCCCGAGGCGTACGAGCGCATCTGCCACGGCTTCCAGGCCGGCGGCTGGGGCAAGCCCTCCCGCGTCTTCCGCTTCGCGCCGGAGTCGTTCGAGCCGATCGCGCCGCGGTAGGCGCAGCGGGCTACCGCCGCGTCCGGCGCTCCTGCTCCCGCACCGCCGGGTCGTCGGCACCGCGCCCGCCCGCGCCCTCGCGATCGTCCGCGAGTCCCGGTACGTCGGCGCGCCGCGACCCCGCGGTGCGCTCCGCCGCGTCCGCCTCGTCGCCCTGCTCCGCCGCCGAGGGCGGGGTGGGCTCGGGCTGGGCACGCCGCGGCGTCACGGTCCCGTCGTCAATCCCGGGGGGCGTCGGCCCGGGCCCGCCCGCCAGCCCCGGCGTCTCGTCGATCTCGCCGGGCCCCAGCGGCGGCGTCTTGCTGTCCGACATCATGTCCTCCCGTCGAATGAAGCTTCCGTCCGCCGCCGCGCGGGCGGAAGCGCGGGCGAGATCGTCACGGCTAGATCTCCGCCATGCCCGTGCTTCCGCTCGCGCCGCCGCTCGCCCCCATGCTCGCCCGGCTGGCGCGCGAGCTGCCGACCGGCGACGTCGTCTACGAGCCGAAGTGGGACGGCTTCCGCTGCTCCTCGGGCTCTGGGACCGGGCGGGCGCGCTCGTGCACGTCGGCGTGTCGTCGAGCTTCCCCGACGCCGAGCGGCGCGCGCTCCTCGAACGGCTCCGCCCGCTCGCGGTGCCGCTCGCGGGCCACCCATGGGAGCGCGGGTTCAACGTCGACGCGAGTCCGCTCGGGCGGCTCGCCGGCTCGGCGGGGCGCTGGGATCCGCGGGCTCATGGCGCTCGACTGGACCGCCATCGCGCCGGAGCCGGTGGCGGAGGTCGCCTACGACCGGCTCGACGGCCTCCGCTTCCGCCACCCGGCCCGGCTCGTCCGCTGGAGGCCGGATCGCGACGCGCGCTCGTGCGCCCTCGACCAGCTCGCGCCGCCGTGAGACACGCCGGCGCACCGGGGAGTACGCGAGGCGAGCGCAGGGGCAGACGGATGAGTCTGCCGCCGCTCTCAAGTCCCGATGAGCCCCGTCATCGGCGAGGACGCCGCGGCGTGGAGCTTCATCGGGATGCGCCCGGCGAGGAACGCCTTGCGCCCGGCCTCGATGCCGGCGCGCATCGCCTCGGCCATGAGGACCGGATCCTTCGCCTCGGCGATGGCGGTGTTCATGAGCACGGCGACCGCGCCGAGCTCCATCGCGAGCGCGGCGTCGCTCGCGGTGCCGACCCCGGCGTCGACGAGGACCGGGACCTTGACCGTCTCCATGATGATCCGGAGGTTGTAGGGGTTCCGGAGCCCGAGCCCCGAGCCGATCGGGGCGCCGAGCGGCATCACGGCCGCGCAGCCCGCGTCCTCGAGCTTCTTCGCCGTGACCGGATCGTCGTTCGTGTAGGGCAGGACCGTGAAGCCCTCCTTCGCGAGCACGCGGGAGGCCTCGACGAGCCCCTCGACGTCCGGGAAGAGCGTGCGACGATCGCCGATCACCTCGAGCTTCACGAGGTCGCCCAGGTCGAGCTCGCGGCCGAGCCGCGCGGTCCGGATCGCCTCGTCGGCGGTGAAGCACGCGGCGGTGTTGGGGAGGAGCTTCATCCCCTTCGGGATCCACTCGAGGAGCGACTCCGAGCCCTTCTTCGAGAGGTCGAGCCGCCGGACCGCGACGGTGACCACCTCGGCGCCGGAGGCGAGGAGCGCCCGCTGCATCGTCGGGAAGTCGGGGTACTTCCCGGTCCCGACGAGGAGGCGGCTCGTGAACGCGTACTTCCCGATGCTCCAGCCGTCCGCCATGGCCTACCCTCCTCCGACGAACGCGACGATCTCGACCGAGTCTCCGGCGCCGAGCTGCTGGGCGTCGTAGCGGTCCTTCGTCACGACGTTCTCGTTCACCTCGACCGCGACGCGCTGCGCCTTCACGCCGAGGTGGACGAGCAGCCCGGCGACGGTGGTGCCGTCGGGAACCTCGCGGAGCTCGCCGTTGAGCCGAACCTGCATGGGGGACGACATAGCAACGGGCGCCCGACCGGTCAAACCGCACCGGCCCCGGGACGCTCAGCCCGGTGAATGGCGCGGACGTCCATCCTTCGCCGGGCGCACGCTCGCGACCCGACGGCGGGCAGCCTGGCGTCTGTAATGTGTCGCCTCGGCCGCTCGGTCGGGTATCCTCGAGCAATGAGGATCGCAACGTCCAGCCGTGCCAGGTTCGTGCTCGCGCTGTGGTGCGCGCCGCTCGCGGCCGCGCTCTCCGGGTGCGTGTCGGTCCGCCCCACCGTCGTCGCCACCGCCGCGCCCTCCGCGGAATCCGGGTACGTCGCCGGGGTCTTCTCGCGCACGGGCCGCGATCGCTTCGGCCTCGGCATCGTGGACGCCGCGGGGCAGGAGTTCGTCATGCCGTTCGGCGACTCCTCGCAGGAGGAGACGGCGCAGGGGCGGCTCGCGATGATCGACCTGCCGCCCGGCGAGTACCGCGTCGCGTTCTGGGTGACGTACGCGGCGCTCGGCACGAAGCAGATCAACAAGAAGGACTTCCCCGCCACGCACGCGATCGCCCGCAAGTTCACCGTCCGGCCGGGGCAGGTCGTGTTCCTGGGCGCCTTCTCGGCGGAGACCGTCACGTCGTACCGCCGCGTCGACTGGACCATCGGGCTGCGCCGCATCGGCGAGGCGGGTGCGACCACGATGTTCCGGCAGGGCTATCCGGCCTTCCGGGAGGCGTCGATCCAGTGCCTGCAGTGCTCCGCGGCTCCGGCGGCAGCGGCGGCTGCGCCGTCGCGCCCCGGCGTTCCGGCGGTGAAGGTCCGCCCGCAGTAGGTTGCCACGCCGCGCGGCGGACGCGTTCAGCGCTGCCCCCGGCAGGCACCGGGTCGAGACGTACGTCCAGGAGCACAGCGCCGCGACGTTCACGCACACCTACTGCCCGAGCTGCTTCGACAAGCAGTTCCCGTGACGAGCGGGCGCGCGGGTCACCCGCGAGGTGCCGCGGCCGCGAGCGTCCCCCTGGCCACCGTCCTGCTCCGCCCGCACCTGGCCGAGCAGGGGAGCGCCCCTCCTCGCGCGCGCCATCCGTTCTCCTGCGGCGCGCGCGCGCCGCGGCTACGACAGAGCGAACCGCGACGAGGTCGTCATGTGCCGCAACATCCGCGTGCTCTACAACTTCAGCCCACCCACCACGCCTGACGAGATCCGGGCCGCCTCCCTCCAGTACGTCCGCAAGGTGAGCGGCCTCGCGAAGCCGTCTGCCGGCGACGAGGCCGCCTTCGAGCGGGCGATCGACGAGGTCGCAGCGAGCACCGCGCGCCTCCTCACGTCACTGCAGGCGCGCACCGCGGTGCGCACGCGGGAGGCGGAGCGCGAGAAGGCGCGCGAGCGGGGGCGACGGCGCGCCGCGCGTGCCCCCGCCTGAAGCCACCCGCGTGGCGCCGCGTTCACGGTCCGTTGTGGGCCGTGTCCTCCTCCTCCAGCAGCGGTCCGGAGACGGCGCCGCTCCCGGTGCCGCCCAGCTGCGGCGGGCGCGCCGCGGCGGACGGGGCGCTTTGCTCGGCGGCCGCCGCGACCCCTCGCGGCGCTTCCGCCGGAACGAGCGCGTACGGGCGCCCCTCGATCACCCGCCACTGCCCGTCCTGCTGCCTCGCGACGAGCAGGGCGCCGTGCACGCGCTGGTCCGGAAGGGCCCGGCCGCTCGCATCGCGCCCGCCCGAGATGGTGATGTCCTCGTCGAGGAACCCCACGTCGGGCGCGACCTGGCGCGCGCCGATGAGGCGCTGGCTGAAGCGGGTCCCCTTCAGCGGGCCGCGCTGGTGCTCGTCCTCGAACAGCCTGGCGATCTCGGCGCGTCCGACGGCGACCCGCCCCGACGGGTTGATGAGAACGGCCTTGTCCGCGAACATCGCCGCCATCGCGTCCGGATCGTGCCGGTTCCAGGCGTCCTCGAACGCCCTCAGCGTCGGCTGCACCTGCTGCGCGAGGCCTTCGTCGAGCGGCGGGCTCCCCGCCGCCGTCTCCATGCCCGGCGCGTCCTTCCCCTGCGCGGCGCCTGCGAGCGCGAGAGTCGCCACCATCCCCAGCACGTACCGTGTCATCGCTTCCCCCTCCGTGAACGTCCGCCTCGCGATCGCGCGCCGTTCGCGCGGTGCGGCGGACGACGAGCAGAAGTGCGCGGCGACACGAGGGGCTGCCAGCGTTTCGACGCGGGACGAAGGGGGGTGCCGGGCTCCGAGCGAAGAGCCGATCGCCGTCGCGTCGGCACGCTGACCGATCACTCCGCCGTCCGGCGTCACGAGTTGCGTCGTACACGGCTCGATGAAGCGTGACTGGCGATGGCACGAACGGCCCCGCTCGGGCGACGTCGCACTCGAAGCCGACGCCGAGCAACCAGCCGGCGTAGTGCCAGGGGGGCGGCGTCACGAGCGAGGAGCCGCCCTGCGGCGTGAACGGTGGAGTGAACCCTCGAAGCATGTCTTGCCTCCCCGGCCACGATACCGCGCGCCGCGATGCGGGGCGCCTCGTAACGCGGACGCGCCCGGGCGCGTCCCTTCTCCGTTCGGCGCCGATGCGCCGCGAGGAGGTCTCTCAATGCGACGGAGCTGGTTCGGGGTGGCGGCCGCGGGCGCGATGGCGGCGACGACGATCGGGATGGCGTGCCTGGACGCGAGCGTGCCGCGGGCGAGCGCCGCGAGACGGAGCGCGGGCGCAGGGAGGACGCGACCGTCGGGGCGCTGCAGAAGCGGATCGAGGCGGGACGGCAGACGTTCCGGTTCGACACCTTCGGAGACGAGGCGTTCTGGGGCGGCGTCGCTGCGGCTCCACGAGGCGATCGAGGGGAAGGCGCACGGCGGCGTCGGCGACGGCGTGAGCCCGAGGACCGCGCTCGCGGTCGGGCTCAAGGTGGACGTGGACGCGCTTCCGAAAGAGGTCGTCGACGCGCTCCAGGCCGGGCAAGGTGGACCTCGACGATCCGGCCACGACGCTCCTCCTCCTGAAGCTGAACGCGGTCGTCGGCCTGACCGGCTTCCCGGACGACCAGGGCGGGCTCAGGTCGATCGGGATCCAGTGCGCCCTCTGCCACTCGACGGTGGACGACTCGTTCGCGCCCGGCATCGGTCACCGGCTCGACGGCTGGGCGAACCGGGACCTGAACGTCGGCGCGATCGTGAACCTCTCGCCCGACCTGTCCGCCGGTGGCGACGCTCCTTCGGGTCGTCGGAGCCGACGGTGCGCGACGTGCTGAAGAGCTGGGGCCCGGGCAAGTTCGACGCCGAGCTGTTCCTGGACGGCAAGGCGTTCCGCCCGGACGGCGCGACCGCAGCGACGCTGATCCCGCCGGCGTTCGGCCTCGCCGGCGTGAACCTCCACACCTTCACCGGGTGGGGATCGGTCACCCACTGGAACGCGTTCGTCGCGAACCTCGAGATGCACGGCAAGGGCACGTTCTTCGA
The DNA here is from genome assembly GCA_963736795.1 of uncultured delta proteobacterium. GTDB lineage: Bacteria > Myxococcota > Myxococcia > Myxococcales > Anaeromyxobacteraceae > Anaeromyxobacter. The sequence goes on from CAVTRF010000021.1 coordinate 190,855, forward strand.
CCCGCGCCTCGACGACGCGGCGAAGTTCCCGATCGCCGCGGCGAACGGCTTCGGGCACGTGCCGGAACGACCCCGACCTCGTCACCCCGAAGCTCGCGGCCCTGCACCTCTACCAGCTCGCGATCGACGGCGCCGAAGCCGCCGGCGGGCAGCTTCGACGCAGGCCGCCGCGAAGCGGGGCGAGGCGCTCTTCGGCGGCCAGGCGAAGTGCGCGCAGTGCCACGTGCCGCCGCTCTTCACCGAGCCCGGCTGGAACATGCACACCGCGGAGGAGATCGGGATCGACGACTTCCAGGCGAGCCGCTCGCCGGACGGGCGCTACCGCACCACGCCGCTGCCTGGCCTCTGGACCCACCAGGAAGGGCGGCTTCTACCACGACGGTCGGTTCGCGACGCTGCGCGACGTCGTGGACCACTACGACGGCCTCCTCGAAGCTCGGCCTCGCCGACGCGCAGAAGGCCGACCTCGTCGAGTACCTGAAGTCGCTGTAGCGGGGGTGGACCCGGGGCGTGGACGTGACCTGCGCGCCAGGAGGCGGCAGGTTCACGTCCACGTCCAGGACCAACTCCGAGTCGGGTTCCCGTGCGGCCGGGTGGTATATATCCGCCCCGCCCCGCCGGATCGGCCGGGGCTCACGCCGAGGACCACGACCGATGGGACGCATCTTCGAGACCCGCAAGGCCACCATGTTCGCGCGGTGGAACCGGATGGCGAAGGTCTTCACCCGGATCTCGAAGGACATCGCCATCGCGGTGAAGTCCGGCGGCCCGAACCCCGACATGAACGCGGCACTCCGGCGCGCGCTGCAGAACGCGCGCGGCGCGAACATGCCGAAGGACAAGGTCGAGGCCGCCATCAAGCGGGCGAGCGGCCAGGAGCAGAAGGCGTACGACGTCGTGCTGTACGAGGGTTACGCGCCGCACGGCGTCGCCGTGATCGTCGAGACCGCGACGGACAACGTCGTACGCACCGTCGCGAACGTCCGCGTCACCTTCAAGAACCACGGCGGGAACCTCGGCACCACCGGGAGCGTCGCCTTCCAGTTCAAGCGGATGGGCGTCTTCCGGCTCGCGCCGGAGGGGATCGACCAGGACGCGCTCGAGCTCGACCTCATCGACCACGGGCTCGAGGAGATGGGCGAGGGCACCGGCGAGAAGGGCGAGAAGCAGCTCGTCATCCGCTCCGCCTTCGAGAGCTTCGGGGACCTCCAGGCGGCGATCGAGCAGCGCAAGCTCCCGCTCGTCTCGGCCGACCACGAGTACGTCGCGCAGACGCCGGTCGAGCTGCCGGAGGCGCAGGCGAAGGAGGTCCTCGAGCTCGTGGACGCGCTCGAGCAGGACGAGGACGTCCAGCGGGTGTTCCACAACCTCGCCTGACCGAAGGTGCCCGGGCGGGCCCTCCCTCGCCCGGCGTGATTGCCCGCCGCAGGGGCGCGTGGTGAAGTCGCCGCCATGCCCGCGCTCGCCGCGACCGCCCTCACCCTCTCCCTCCTCGCGCAGTCCGCAGCGCCGCCGCCGCGCCCTGCCGCGGCGGACGTCCTCCCGTTCCGCGCGGTCGAGCGGACGCTCGCGAACGGGCTGCGCGTCATCGTCGTGCCGACCGGCTTCCCGGGGCTCGTCTCGGTCCAGCTCTCCGTCCAGACCGGCTCGCGCAACGAGGTCGAGCCGGGCAAGTCCGGCTTCGCCCACTTCTTCGAGCACATGATGTTCCGCGGCACGCGCGCTTACCCGCCCGACCGGTACCAGGCCGTCATCACGAAGATCGGCGCCCGGCAGAACGCCTACACCGCGGAAGACCTCACCGACTTCCACGTGACGTTCGCGAAGGAGGACCTCGAGCAGGTGCTCGCGCTCGAGGCCGACCGCTTCATGAACCTCGAGTACCCGCTCGAGCTCTTCAAGACGGAGTCGCGCGCGGTGCTCGGCGAGTACGACAAGAGCGCGTCCGACCCGGAGCTGAAGCTCGAGGAGGCGCAGCGTGACGCCGCGTTCCGCGTCCACCCGTACGCGCACACGACGATGGGCTTCCTCGCCGACATCGAGGACATGCCGAACCAGTACGAGTACTCGCGCCTCTTCTACGCGCGGTTCTACCGGCCGGAGCTCACGACCGTGGTCGTCGCGGGCGACGTCGCGCCCGAGAAGATCCTGCCGCTGGTCGAGCGCCACTTCGGCCGCTGGAAGCGGGGCGGCCCGCCGGTCGAGGTCCCGCGGGAGCCACCGCCGGCGGGGCCCGTCTACGCGCACGTCCCGTGGACCACCCCCACCCTTCCCTTCGTGACCGTCGCGTTCCACGGCCCGGCGTTCTCGGCGACGAAGGAGTGGGCGGCGGCGACGCTCGTGTTCCAGCACTGGTTCGGCCCGACCTCGGACCTGTACCGGCGGCTCGTGGTCGAGGAGCAGATCGTGGACACGCTCGGCGTGGAGACGACGCCGACCGTGGACCCGGGGCTCTTCACGATCGCGGCGCGGCTCAAGCACTCGGGGGACGCGCTCCGGGTCCGGGACGAGCTCCTCCGGACCTTCGCCCGCGCGCGCGCCGAGGCGCCGGACCCGCAGCGGCTCGCCGACGATCTCGCGGCCGCCCGGAACGGCCTCGTCCGGTCGCTCGACTCGACCGAGGCGGTCGCCGACGTCATCGCGCGCCACGCGGTGTTCGAGCGCTCCTACGCGACGGTGAACCGGCTCTACCGGGCGCTCGCGACGGTGACGTCCGAGGACGTCCTCCAGGCGGCGCGCGCCTGGGTGAGGGATGCCGGGCTCGTCGTGACGACGCTCTCCCGCGAGCCGCTCCCCGCCGGCATCGAGCAGGCGCCGCCGCTCGCGTCGCTCGCCCCGGAGCCCGTGAACGCGGACGTCCCGATCGTCACGCTGCCTTCCCAGCTTCCGGTCGTCACGCTGAAGCTCCTCTTCCAGGCGGGGAGCGCGCGCGACCCGAGCGGCAAGGAGGGGCTCGCCGCGATCTCCGCCGCGATGCTCGCCGACGCGGGCTCGCGCCGGATGCGGATCGACGAGATCCGGCAGGCCCTCCACCCGCTCGCGGCGAGCTTCTCGGCCCAGGTCGACAAGGAGCTCGTGACCCTGACCGGGACGTTCCCGCGCGACGCGTGGGAGCTGTTCGCGGCGGTCGCGCTGCCGCAGCTCGTCGAGCCCGGCTTTCGCGAGGAGGACTTCCGGCGCGTGAAGGACCAGGCGCTGAACGGGCTCGTCCAGGACCTGCGGGAGTCGAACGACGAGGAGCTCGGCAAGGAGCGGCTGCAGGCGAACCTGTTCGCCGGTACGCCGTACGGCCACCCCGCGGCCGGCACGGTGGCGGGGATCCAGGCGATCGGGCTCGACGACGTGAAGGCGTTCGTCCGGGAGCGCTACGTGCGCGGCGACGTCGTGATCGGCCTCGGCGGCGACACGCCGCCCGCGCTCGTCGCGCGGCTCCGTCGCGAGCTCGGCGCGCTGCCCGCCGGTGCGCCGCCCACCCGGACCGCGGTGGTCGCGAAGCGGCCGAAGGGGATCGAGGTCGAGATCGTCGAGAAGGAGACGCGCGGCACGGCCCTCTCGCTCGGCCACCCGCTCGACGTCGTCCGCGGCGACCCCGACTTCCTCGCCCTGTGGGTCGCGCGCACCTGGCTCGGCGAGCACCGCTCCGCGACCTCGCACCTGTACCAGCGCATCCGCGAGGCGCGCGGCCTGAGCTACGGCGCCTACGCCTACATCGAGGCCTTCCCGCGCGGGATGTTCCTGCTCGACCCCGACCCGAACGTCGCGCGGCGCGCGCAGCTCTTCGAGCTCTGGATCCGGCCGGTGGCGCCGCGGAACGCCCAGATGGCGCTCCGGATCGCCATCCACGAGCTGCGCCGGCTCGTGGACGAGGGGCTCACCGAGGCCGAGTTCCAGGAGACGCGCGCGTACCTCCAGAAGCACGTCGCCCTCCTCACCGCGCGGCAGGAGGACCGCGTCGGCGCGGCGCTCGACTCGCGCTGGTACGGGATCCCGGAGCTCGGCGCCTACGTGCGAGACGGCCTCGCCCGGCTCACCACCGGGGAGGTGAACGCTGCGATCCGCCGCCACCTCTCCGGCACCGACCTGTCGATCGTCGCGGTCACGAAGGACGCGAAGGCGCTCGCCGACGCGCTCGTCGCCGACGCCCCGTCCAACGTCGTGTACGAGGCGGACCAGCCGCCCGAGCTGCTCGAGGAGGACCGGCGCATCGGCGCGCTGAAGCTCGGGATCCGGCGCGAGGCCGTCCGGACGACGCGGGTGGACGAGGTGTTCGCGCGGTAGCAGGCTGCGGTGATACCCGGCCGTCAGCTCCTGGCTCTTTGTTCTCCCTCGCCCCCGCGGAGCGTAGCGAAGCGGGGGAGAGGGTCAGGGCTCATTATTCGTCACATCTCCTTCGGGCGCGACGTTCGCCGCACTCCGGGGGGCGCACACGTGCGAGGGCGGCGAAGCCGATGATTGAACCGTGTTGGGCATCGAAGGAGCGCGGCGGCCGGAACGTGTCCGCGGGCGGGAACCGTCGTGACGAGATCGGCCAACGGCGGACCCAGCTTCATCCTTGGTGGGGCCCCGTTTTCCCGTGACGTCTGGTGAACAGGGGTCATCGGTGACATTCGAGACCGGCGACCCTGGAATGCGGCTCCTGCGCGCCCTCATCTCGTATAGGCGGCGTCATGAGCGTATGGCGGCTCGCTGCGTCCCTCTTCGCGTTCTCGCGTCCAGACGCGAATGCGCACTTTTGGCGAGGGCTCGAAAACGCGTGCGATGCTCGCGAAATGAACTCCGCACGCGATCTCTCCGCCCGGCTCGCCCACCTCCTCACGCGCGAGCGCGCCGCGCTCGGCGAGTTCCTGGTGGGCCTGGCCGCCTTCGACGCGCGCAGGCGCTGGCTCGAGCTCGGCCACTCCTCGCTTTTCTACTTCCTGCATCGCGAGCTCGGCCTCTCGAAGGGCGCCGCCTTCTACCGGAAGACCGCCGCCGAGCTCATCCAGCGGTTCCCGGAGGTCATCGAGCCGCTTCGCGACGGAAGGCGACGGAAGGCTCTGCCTCACGAGCGTGGTCGAGCTCGCGAAGGTGCTCACCCCCGAGAACCGCGCGGACGTCCTGCCGCGGTTCTTCCATGTGTCGAAGCAGGAGGCGAAGGCGGTCTCGGCCGCGCTTGCGCCGGACGACGCCGCGCCTCACCGGGAGGTCGTCACCGCGGTGCGAGCCCCGGTAGCGCCCGCACTGCTCCCTCTACCGAGCCGTGGGTTGTCCGAGGCAGGCGCCGCCACCGAGGCAGCGGTTCAACTGGATGAACCAGTCCGTTCCGGTTCCAGCTCGCACCCGGCGCCGGCACCGATCTCGGCGTCACCGCGGCGCTCCACCGTAGAGCCGCTCACCGCCGACCTGCGCAGGCTCCACGTGACGGTGTCTCGCGGCTTCCTCGCGAAGCTCGAAGAAGCCCGCGCCGCCCTGTCGCACTCGCATCCGGGTGCGGACGCGGACGAGATCCTGGAAGCCGGGCTCGATCTCCTCCTCGAGCGTCAGGCGCGGCGGAGGGGGCTCGTCGAGAAGCCGCGCCGCGAGCCGCCGGCAGCGAAGCCGGACCACGTGCCGGCGCACGTGAAGCGGGCGGTCTGGAAGCGCGACGGCGGGCGGTGCCAATGGCCGGTCGACGGCGGCGGCGTCTGCGGCTCCACTCACCAGATCGAGCTCGATCACGTCGTTCCGCGCGGGCGCGGTGGCCCGCCGACGGTCGAGAACGCGAGACTGCTATGCCGGGTTCACAATCAGTACGCGGCTCGCCAGGTCTACGGCGACGCGTGGATGGATCGGTTCACACGGACCGCCGTGCCGACGTCAAGCGACGGCGATGCCGCCGCGGCCGCGCCGCCCTGAAAGCGGCTGCCGTCGACCGCTGCTGACGCGGAGAGCGCTCACTCAGGTCTCTGGTAAGCCGATCTTGCCGGCGCCGGCTCCCGCGCGCAGAGACGCCTCGCAGCCCGCAGCGTCGGTCGATGCCCCCATTCGCGATTCCGATTCGGACGCCTCCGTCGAACTCGGCCGGGCTGGCCGGCCGGCTTCCGACCGAGTCGTGACGAATCACTAGGGGTCGGGGTGAGGGGGCAGCGGGATCGACAGGTTGTCGCGTCTGTGATCTCGTCGGCGCGCGGAGGCGCCCGGGATGCACGACGACGCTCGGCGGTTGACGGCCGAACGCCCCACCACGTCGGGTGCGAGCTCAGTCAGCGCCTCCCGAGCGGGTCGAGGAAATCTTCGGGTGGTGAAGACCGTTGCGGTAGCGCGGTCCTAGTTCGCGCGGCCGAGCACGAGCACGAGCCGAGCGCCGACCTCGTCGCCCTGGAACGTCGGGAACCCCATCTTCGAGGCGACCCGGCGCAGGCAGGCGCCGAACGGCGAGGCGTCGAGGTCGCCGTCCTCGAGCGCCGCCTCGGCCTTCCCGTCGGGCGCGACGAGCAGCAGCAGCGCGGCCTTCCGGCCCGCGTACGAAGCGGTCACCGGGTCCTGGAGCGCCTTCTCGACGCACGCGTCGAACCCCGGACGGCTCCTCGCGATGATCGACTGCATGACCGAGGGGTCGAGGCCCTGCGACGGCTTCGGCGCTGCCGCAGGAGGAGGAGGAGGAGCAGGACGAGCAGGAGGAGGAGGAGGAGGGGGCGCGGCGACGATCGGCGCGGGCGGCGCCTTCGGCGGATCCGGCGCGCGCTCCACGGGTGCGACCGGGGCGCGGGCCGGCTCACGCGCGGGGGCGGCCGCCGCGACCTTCTGCTCCGGCGCCCGCCTCGGTGCGGGCTCCGGCTTCGAGGGCTTTGCGGTCGACGTCCGCTGGGGCGGAGCCCTGGTCGGCTCGGGCCGCGGCGCGGCCGCGACCACGCGCGGCGGCGGCTCCGGCGCAGGGGCGGCGCAGCGGCGACGAGGGCGGGCGGCGGCGGCGGAACCGGGGCAGCCGCAATCGGCGGAGCAGCGGGGGCGACCGGAGGGCCAGCGGCAGCGACGACGGCAGCCGGGTCGACCGGCACCGCAGGGGCGATCGGCTGCGCCGGCGGCGGCGCGACCTCGGGCGCGACCACGACCGACTCGGCCGCGACCGGTGGGGTGGTCGGAGGAGGCGGCGGCGCCACCGGCATCGGGGCAGCCGACGGAGCCGTCGGCGCGGCAGCCACGGCCACGGCGTCGCGCTCGGGCGAAGACCTCCGCTGCAAGACGTAAGCACCGAGGACGCCAACGAGGGCGACCCCGACGACGCCCGCGACGACCGCGGTGACGACCGTGTGCCGCCGCTTCAGCGGCGGCAAGGCGTACTGCTCCGACACGGAGAGCTCGACGGAGGTCTCGTCCTCGTGCTCCGGCGACGGGGGCTTCGGGGCAGCGGGAGCGACGAAGGGGGGCGCCGTGACGGGCGACCGCGCGAACACCGGCGCGGTCGTTTCGAATTGATTGCCGCGCGCCGCCTGGGCAGCGGCGGCCGCGAACGGATCGGCGTCCGGCGGCGGGAGCTGCACCGCCTGGGTCGGAGTGCGCCGCGACTGCGGCAGAGGTGTCCGCTCGGAGTGCGCGGGCGTCGCTGCCGCTGCGCCGACGCGGGGCGGCCGCAGGACGTCGCTCGCGCTCGGGAAGGTCGGCGTCGCACGCACCGGCGCCCCGGTGCCGCGGGCCGGCGGCACGGGCGCGGGCGGCGCCGGCATGGGGATCGGGAACGAGGAGGAGGTCGAGGCGGGGGCCCGGGTCCACGGCGGCGTCAGCTCGCGGGCGGGAGTCGAGGGCGCGACCGGAGAGGCGTCCCCGCGATCGAACGCGGAGACGGGCGTCGCGAGCGGGTGCGCTCCGGTCGCCCCCTCGCGCGAGGCGAGAGGCTGGGTGCCGGTCGGCGTACGGGTGACCGTGGACCGATGCGTCCCCACGGCGGACGCGGTCCGGCGCGCGACGGCGGGATCCGCGACCCGCGCCGGCGTGTTGGACGAGGTCGCGTGGACGCGCGAGCCCATGTCGCCCGCCGGGATCACGCTGCGCGGGCCCGCCGGGAGCGGCGGCATCGCCGCGGCGGTGGGCGAACCGCCGGTGATGCGTGAACGATCGCCCGCGGACACGGCGGCGGACCGCTTCCCTGCGTCCGGGTCGGCGTGCGGCGACGTGATGTGGATGACGTTCCCGCAGCGGCAGCGGATTCGGTAGACCCGCCCCGCCGTCGGCTCATCCACGCTCGCGAAGCGCTTGCCGCAACGCTCGCAGGTGAACTTCACTTCGCCTCCATCGCCGCGTCCTCGCCGTCGTCGGGCCCCGCCGAGGGCCCCTGGAGTCGAAATTACCCCGGGAGTGCACCTGGGATCGAGATGCTGGTAGAGTCTCTCTGCGGTATCGAGTGATGCCGGACGCTTTCGAAGGTCCGGCGGGTGGTGCGCGGGGCGCACCGGCGGCGCTGGGAGGCGTGGGGAATGGGCGGGGTGTCGCAGGTCGTTTCACGCGCGCGGACCGATCGGCCGCGGCTCAGCGGGTTCCACCAGCGCATCGCGGCGGAGTCCCTCACCGCCCGCGGCGGTGGCGGCACCTCGCGGCTCGTGCCCGCGCTCGCCCACTCCGCCGTAGACCTCAACCCCCACCAGATCGAGGCCGCCGCCTTCGCGCTCGCCGCGCTCGCCACCGGCGGAGCGGTGCTCGCCGACGAGGTCGGGCTCGGCAAGACGGTCGAGGCTGGCCTCGTGCTCGCGCAGCTCGCCGCGGAGGGCAAGGGGCGCGCGGTCATCCTCGTCCCGGCTTCGCTGCGCGCGCAGTGGCGCGACGAGCTCTCGAGCAAGTTCGGGCTCGAGTCGGACGTGGTGGACGGGGACAGCGTGCGCGCCGCCGAGAAGAACGGCCTCCGGACGAACCCGTTCGACAACGGCGGGATCGTCATCTGCTCGCACCAGTTCGCCGCGATGCGGGTGGCGGAGGTGGAGCGGGTCGCGTGGGACGTCGCGGTGATCGACGAGGCGCACCGGCTGCGGAACGCCTACCGGCGCGACCACCGGACCGGCCAGGCGCTCCGCAAGGCGCTGCGCCGCTGCCCGAAGCTGCTCCTCACCGCGACGCCGCTGCAGAACGACCTCATGGAGCTGCTCGGCCTCGCCGCGTTCATCGACGACGCGCTGCTCGGGAACGAGGAGGCCTTCCGGCTCCAGTACGCCACCGGGGAGCTCGACGAGGAGAAGGCGGCCAATCTCCAGGCGCGGCTCGCCCCGGTCGTCGTGCGGACGCTCCGGCGCCAGGTGAAGGAGTACGTGAAGTTCACCGCCCGGCGCTCGATGGTCGAGGACTTCGCGCCGACCGCACAGGAGCAGGAGCTCTACGATCGCGTCTCCGACTACCTCCGGCGCGACGACACCTACGCGATCCCGCAGGCGCGGCGCGCGCTGTTCGTCCTCGTCTACCGGAAGATCCTCGCGTCCTCCTCGTTCGCGCTCGCGGCGACGCTCGACCGGCTCGCCGACGGCCTCGAGCAGAAGCTCGCGGGGGTCGAGTGCACCGCACAGGCGGACCTGCTCCTCGAGTTCGACGGGTTCGCCGAGGAGGCGGAGGAGCTCTTCGACGACGGAGGCCCCGCGCACCCGCGCGCCCCCGCCGCGGCCCGGGCGATGGGCTCGGAGCTCTCCGAGCTGCGCGCGTGCGCGAAGCTCGCCCGGACCATCCAGGTGAACGCGAAGGGCGACGCGCTCGTCCGCGGGCTCGACCGCGCGTTCACCGTCGCGAAGGCCTGCGCCTGGCCGGAGAAGGCGGTCGTCTTCACCGAGTTCCGCCGCACGCAGGACTACCTCGCGCGCCTGCTCGCCGCGAAGGGCTACACCGTCACCTGCCTCTCCGGAGACGTGTCGGGGACCGACAAGCGGCAGGCACTCGTGGACGAGTTCCGCAACCGGACGCAGATCCTGCTCATGACCGAGGCGGGCGCGGAGGGGCTGAACCTCCAGTTCTGCAACCTCGTCGTGAACTTCGATCTGCCCTGGAACCCGCAGCGGGTCGAGCAGCGGATCGGGCGCTGCCACCGCTATGGCCAGCAGCGCGACGTCCTCGTCCTCAACTTCCTGAACCGGCAGAACGCCGCCGACGCGCGCCTCTACGAGCTGCTCGCGCAGAAGCTCGCGCTGTTCGACGGCGTGTTCGGCTCCTCCGACGAGATCCTGGGCGCGCTCGGGAGCGGCATCGACTTCGAGCGGCGGGTCCTCGAGATCTACCAGTCGTGCCGGTCGAGCGACGAGATCGACCAGGCGTTCCAGAAGCTCCAGACCGACCTCGACGGGCGGATCACCGCCCGGCTCACGGCGGCGCGCACGCTCCTCTTCGAGCGGTTCGACGGCGAGGTCCGCTCGAAGCTCCGGGTGGCCGAGCAGACCGCGAAGGAGGCGGTGGCGCGGCGGGAGGCGGAGGAGGACGCGCTCGTCGACGCCGTGTTCGAGGACGACCCGCCCCCGGAGGCGGCGGCCGACGGAAAGCGCGGAGGCGACGCCCCAGCACGCGGCGGCCGCACCAAGCGCGCGAAGCTCGTGCGGGCGGCGGCCGAGAAGGTGCGCGCCCGCCCCCAGGACGCGGTCGCGTTCCTCGAGGTGCCGACGCGGGCGCTCCCCGCCTCGCTCGGGGCGCTCGCCGGCCGCGAGGGCTGGTGGTTCGCCTACAAGTTCGCCTTCGACGCGCTCGTGTCGGAGGAGCGCGTCGTCCACCTGGTGCTCTGGTTCGACGGCGAGAAGTTCCACGCGCTGTCGCAGGAGGACTCGGACGCGTTCGCGGGGCTGCCCGCCGAGGAGGTCCGGGCGGGCCCGCGCGGCGCGACGGTCTCGATCGGCACGGCGCAGGAGGAGGCGCTGCAGGCGCTCCATGACCGGCTGCTCGCGTCGATCCAGGAGCGGAGCCAGGCGGCGTTCGACGCTTCCCGCGAGCGCTGGGATCGCTCGGTCGAGGACGGGCTCACCGCGCCGCGCAAGGCGGTCGAGGACGCGCGCGCCGCGTGGGGAAAGGCGCGCGCGGCGCTGCACGACCAGGGCGCGCTGCCCCTGCGCGACCGTCGCGCCCTGCTCGAGCGCGCCGAGCGCGACTACCGGCGCAAGGTCGACGACCTGCGGGCGACCGAGGCGCAGCGGTACTCCGAGAAGGACCGCGCCATCATGGACCTCAAGAAGCGCGGGGAGCCGAAGGAGCGGCGGACGCTCGTCGCGACCGCCTACTGGCGCTGCGGGTCCTGACGCGGCCCTGCCGCCCCGAGGCACCCCGCGGGGGCGCTCGCGCCATTCGCGGTGTGATTCAGGGCGCGGGCTTGGGGCGCACCGCGCCCGGCGGCTCGAGCTCGAACCGGATCGGGACGGCCACCTTCCCGCCCTGCGCGGGCGCGAGCGGCCCGAGCACCTTCGCGACACAGGCGGCGAGGTCCACGTCTCCGACCGAGTCCGCCGAGATGGCCGGGCGCTGCCCCCCGAGATCCGCGACGAGGACGCCGTCGATCCCCGGGTCGCGCCTCAGCGCCTCCGCGTAGCAGGCCTCGAGCTCCGGCGACCTCGCGAGCACCGCCTTCTTCGCCTCCGCGGGCCCCGCGATCGGGTCGCCCACGTCCACGCGGGGCCGCGCGCCCTGGGCCGCGGTGAGGACCGGACAATCCACCCCCGCACCGCCTCGGGCGAGGACCGTCGCGCCCTCCAGCCAGCGCCAGGCGACCGGCTCCACGCCGAGCGTGAACTTCTTCCCGCGCGCGCCGGTCCCGCACGCCGCCTCGTCGCCGAGGTCGAACACGAGCGCGAGCGCGAGCGCGCCGCTCCGCTGGGCGTCGAGCACCCGCCGCGCCCCCGCGGCGTCGATCTCGACGGCGAGCCCCCGCTCCTCGGTCGGCCAGAGCCGCGCAGTCCCCTCCGCGATCGGGACCTGCACGGGCTCCGAGAGCGCGAGCCGGCGCTCCGGCCCGTCGTAGGGCGCGAAGGGAAGCCCCGCCGCCGGGACCACCACCTCGTAGCGCCCCAGGATCGCCGCGTCCCGATCGACTTCGTGGGTCGCCTCCGCCTCGCCGCGCTCGACGGCGTCCCCGCGCGCGCGCAGCCGCTCGGAGGGCTCGAGCGCGTGGCACAGGCGGGCCACGTCGTCCGCGGTGACGAGCCGCGCGATGGGGCGGTCCGCGCCGGGGTCGCCCGCGCGTACGACGGCGGCGGCGGTGGCCGGGCCGCCGGCGGGCTTCCCCGCGGGGGCCGCCGCCGTCAGGGCCACGGCGGAGAGCAGGAGCGAAAGGGCGTGCGTCATGCGCGTCATGCTAAGCACCCTCGCCCGCCCGGACGCGCAGCGCACCCGGGAGGATCGTGAACCGCGCGGGGAGCGTCCCGGGCTGCTCGCCGTCGACGTCGAGCAGCAGGCGCGCCCCCGGGGCGGCCTCCGCCTCCACGGTCCGCGCGCGCAGGACGCGCGTGTTCGGGAGCGTCACGTGCGTGCCGTCGTAGAGCATGCTCTTCTTCGTGACGAAGTCGGCCAGGCCGAACCCCGACCAGATGACGACGTCGAAGAGCCCGTCGTCGACGCGCGCGCCGGGGGCGACCTGCATCCCGCCGCCGAAGAAGCGCCCGTTGCACACGGAGAACGAGGTGATCGGGGTCTCGCTCCAGGGGCCTCCGTCGGCGCGCCAGCGAACCGTCTGATCCGACCAGCCGAGGAGCGCCCGCGCGGAGGCGATCATGAAGGAGAGCCGGCCGTCGCCGAGCTTCAGCCCGCGGTTCACGAGCCCCGCGACGACGCCCGCGACCCCGAACCCCGCCACGTTCGCGAAGTGCCGGACCTGGGCCGACCCGTCGTGGGCGGTGAGCTCCACGCGCCCGAGGTCGCACACGATCTCGCGGCGTCCCGCGAGCGTGCGCGCCGCGGCCTCGAGGTCCTGCGGGATCCCGAGCGTCCGGCGGAGGTCGCTGCCCGTGCCGCGCGGGATGAACCCGAAGAGCGGATCCGGGTCGCGCGGGCGCGCCCCGGCGAGGCCGTCGATCACCTCGCTCGCGGTCCCGTCCCCACCCACCGCCACGACGAGGGCGCTGCCGGACCGGACCGCCTCCCGGGCGAGCCGGACGCCGTCGCCGGGCGCGCGCGTGAAGGCGCACTCGAAGTCGCCCACCGCCGCCCGGATCGCCCGGGCGATCCGGTCGAAGTGGCGGCCGGTCCGCCCCGCCGCGCTGCGGGGATTCACGATGAGGTGCGGCTTCATCACCGCGGAGGATAACAGGGCGCCGCGCCGCACACCGACGCAGGGGGGAGCGGCCGCAGGTCCAAATCGGACGTCGGGGCGCACGGACCTCGGCTTGATCGGGCGCATGCGCCCCTACACCGTCGCCTTGCTCGATGAGCCCCCACCGGGGACAATTCGCCGGTGCCGTTTACCGTAGGCTGCTGGGTCCTCCTCCTCCGCTGCGCCCTGCTCGCCTGGGTCCTCGCCGCGCCGCTCGCGCGCGCCGAGATCGTGCGCCTGCGGGTGGACGTGAAGCGCCACGCGGCGGTGACCGGCGCGGCGATGGCCACCGCGCTGGCCCTCTCCTCGCGGTTTGCCGCCCCCGGCGGGTGCCGCATCTGTGGTTCGGGGCGGCTGGACGATGGCGCGAGAGACCTGCTCCTCTGGCAGAACCCGGCCGCCGCCCGACTCACCTCCGACATCCTCGCGAACGGCGTGCTCCCCGCCGCGGCCCTCCTCAACTCCGCCTTGTTCTCGAGGAGCACGGGCGATCCGGGGGCGTTCTGGGAAGACGCGCTCGTGATGCTGGAGGCGACGGCGCTCACCCTGAACTTGAACGCCGCCTCGAAGGACGGGTTCGCGCGGCGCCGGCCCTCGGCCGGGTTGTCGGCGAGCGGGGGCGGCAACAAGAGCTTCTTCTCCGGCCACACCTCGTTCGCCTTCACGCTCGCCACCTCTGCGGGAACGATCAGCACGCTGCGCGGGTACCGGAGCGCGCCGTGGGTGTGGGCGGGCGGCATGGCGCTCGCGACCGGCGTCGGGTATCTGAGGGTCGCCGGGGACGCGCACTGGCTCACCGACGTCGCGACGGGCGCCGCGGTCGGCGGGCTCGTGGGGTTCGCGGTGCCCTGGTTGTTCCACCGCGTTCGCTCGACGCCTCGCTCGTACGACCTCGTCGCGAGCGCGGGCGGCCTCGCGCTCGTGTTCTGACCTGGCTCGACGCGCCCTCGGCGGTCCGGTTCGCCGGGACCCCCTGCGGCGTTCTAGAAGACCCCGGCGAGCGAGAGACCCGCGCCGCCCGGGAGCGGCATCGGCACCATCGTGACGCCGGGCGACGGCGCGCGCCGCTTCACATCGCCGGGCGCGGTCTCGTCCACCTCGACGACCCTGCGACCGTGGGTGGCCGCGGTCTTCCCGATGCCGTACCCGATCGCGATCGCGACCGGGTAGTCGCTCGCCCAGTGAACGCCGTTGTTCATCATCTGGAACCCGAGCAGCGCCATGAGCCCGTAGCCCACCGGGCGGATGAGTCGGTACTCCGGGTAGTTCTCGGCGAGCACCGTCACGGTCACCATCGCGGTCGCCATGTGCCCGGACGGGAACGCGTCGAAGTTCGGCACGTTCTTCTGGTACCGGGACGGGGAGGGCAGCGCGTCCCAGTCGCCGCCGTCCTCCGTCGCCCGGTTCGGCGTCTGCCGCCCGGTGGCGCGCTTGATCGTCTGCGCGACGAGCCCGACCGAGAGGAGGCCGCCCACGAGCTGGCTCGTCGTCTGGAGCGCGCGCGAGTCCGACGCGAAGAGGCCGTAGCCGAGGAGCCCGGCGGTGATCCCGACCGGCACCATCCCGTCCCCGAGGTAGTAGAGCGTCGATCCGACGTCGGTCGGGTACTGGATGGGGATGCCCGGGATGATGTCCTTCTGCTTGCCGGTCGCCGAGACGTTCGTCGCGCGGCCAAGGTCCTTCGCCGCGTGCACGAGGTCCTGGTCGAACAGGAGGAGGCCCGCCGTCGCGACCGCGACCCCGCCGATCGCCGCGGCGTTCTCGCGCCGGAAGCTCCGCTTCAGCCAGCGTCCGACGTCGAGCGGAGCGTTCGCGAGGAACGAGTAGAACCGCGGCGTCTCGTAGCAGGCGACGCGCGATGCGTCGATGCGGTGGCAAGCCGAGGCCGCGCCCGCCGACGCGCCGCCCGGAGCCGGGGCTCGGGGTGAGGCGGCCGCCGGCGCGTCCCCGGGGGCGCGCGCCCCGCCGGCGCGGACCGTCCCCTCGAGCTCGGCCTCGGCGGCGGTCGGACCGGTCGCGGACTCGGCGGCGCCGGCGGTGCCGCCCACGAGGAGCGCGGCCGAGGCGAGCACGAGGAGCGAGGCGCGCCGACGCAGCTCGGCTCGGGCCGACGTGGCGGGCGCGGAGCGGTCGGACGAGGCCATGTGCTGCTGCGGAGTTTACATGGCGCGCCGCGGCGTGGAAACGGCGAGCCCTGCGGCAGGGGTATGCGGTCTCCGTACCCCCGCGCCGCGCGCCGCCCTCACCCTGCGCCGCGCCGCGCCGCCGACCGCAGGTGCGCGAGCACGCGCGAGATGGGGACGCGCGTCGGACAGAGCGCGTCGCACCCCGTGCACCCCGCGCACGCCTCGAGCGCTTCCGCGGCGAGCGGCAGATCCGCGAAGGATCGCGAGTACGTCCTGAACGCGGCGTGGAGCCCGAGCGCGCGCACCGCCGGGCTCGCCTGCGCGAGGTCGCACCCCGTTTCGCAGAGGCCGCAGGCGATGCAGGCGGAGGCCGCCTCCGCGATGGCGCGGTCCTCGGGCCGGGTCGGGACGAGCCCCTCCGAGACGTAGGCCGCGCGGAACCGCTCGAGCCCGGTGCCGCGCTGGCGAAAGAGCCGCTTCAATGGGTGCGCGACCACCGCGCGCCAGGCGAGGTAGACGAGTGCGCCGGGGCTCGCCATCGCTACCCTCCCCCCGCCGCGGCGTGGCCCGCGAGGAAGCCCGTGAGGATGGCGACGCCGAGCCCGGTCCCGTCGGTCGCCTGCTCGTGGCCGCCGATGACCGCGCCGGCCGCGAAGAGGCGCGGGTGGACCGGCCGCCCCCGCTCGTCGAGCGGACGGAGCGCGCCGTCCACCCGGAGCCCCGCCGACAGGAGCGGCTGGGGCCTTCGCCGGTCTCGCACGGTGAGCGACGCGGCCGGACGCAGGGCGAGGTGGACGCCCGCCTCGTTTCCCTCCGCCGCCTGGACCGGGAGCCGGAGCGCGGGCTCGGCGAGGACGCCGCGGCGCGCGATGCCGCCGCCGACGAACCGGCCCGTGGCGAGGACCCACCCGCGCGCGCGCACCTCGCGGCCGCCGAGGACGACGGGCTCCCCCGGCGCGGGCGCCGCGGCGAGCTCCCCCTGCACGAGCTCGACGCCGGCCGCCGCGAGGCGCGCCTCGATGGCGCGGTGGAGCCGCAGCCCCGGGACGCTCGGGACGTCGGAGAGCGTCTCCGCGACGATGACGCCGGCGCGCTCGCGGATCCGCTCGAGGGCGCGCGCGGAGAGGTCGAGCCCGAGCACGGGCGGGAGCAGCGCCGCGCCCGTCCCGGGAGGGAGCGCAGCCCGGAGCGCGTCGCCGAGCGCCTCCGCGCCGCCCGGGCGGTCGAGCGCGAGCGCGAGCTCGTGCGGCCGCGCCGCGCCGGGCGCGAGCGCCGGGAGGTCGAGCTCGAGCGCATGCACCGCCGGCCCGCCGCGCGGCCGGTAGCGCGCGAGGCCCGCGGCGACGAGCGGCGCGTCGAAGGCGGCGTGACCGCGGAACCCCGCGACCGCGAGCGTCCCCTGCACGGCGAGGAGATCGCCCCCGGCCGTCGCGTGCTGGCACAGCCCCGCTCCGACCGCGCTCCCGTAGAGCGTCGCGAGGAAGCGGCGGCGCTCGAGCGGCGGCGCGAGAACGGCGGCGAGCTCCGCGGCGGCGAAGGCGAGCGCCTCGGCGAGCCGGTCCACCCCCGCGACCGCGTACGGGTGGTCGGGCCAGGCGACGGCGAGCCGGCGCGCGGCCTCGATCGGCGGCCGGCGCGACGCGAGCGGCTCGCCCGGCAGCGCGCCGAGATCCGGCGCGACGGAGATGGCGCCCGAGGAGAGCGCGGTCGCCCCGGGCGCCCGGCGCACGAGCACGACCGCCGCGCCGCGGGAGCGGGCCGCGAGCGCCGCGACGGCGCCCGCGAGGCCTCCGCCGACGATGAGCACGTCCGCGTCGAGCGCCTTCACCAGGGCACCTCGAGGAGCCCGGTCGCGCCGCGGACGAGCTCCTCCTGCGCGAGCTGCGCCCCGTCGAGCACCGCGCGCCGCTCGCGCCACCCCTGGTCGAGCAGGTCGGCGAGCTCCGCCCGGACCCGGTCGGCGTCCCAGCCGAGCTCGCGTCCGGCGAGCTGCGCCGCGATCCGCGCGCAGTCCACGCCGCCGCACCCGCCGAGCCCGACCCGGCATCGACGCCGCAGGTCCTGGAGCCGCCGCACCTTCTCGTGCCGCGCGCAGTGGACCACCTCCGCTGCGATGATCGCCTCGTCGCGGCACAGGACGAGGCCGAGCCGCGGGTCCTCTGCGACGAGCCGGAGCACCTCCCGCGCGCGGCTGCCGTGTCGGTAGACGAGCCGGGCGGCGACCGGCGCCGCCACGAGCCCGTCCCGCGCGAGGAGCATCGGGTCCGGCACCTCGTCGCCGCCCGGGAGCGGCAGCTCGTGGGTCCGGCACGCGCCGCGGGGGCGGCCGAGGAGGTCCATGATCCGATCGGTCGACTCCTCCGCCTGGGCCCGGTACGAGGCGAGCTTCCCGCCCACGAAGGAGAGGAGGCCGGCGAGCCCCTCCGCGGCGCCGTCGTGCAGCTGGTGCTCGCGGGAGAGCGCGTCCTCGTTCGGCCCGTACTCGTAGAGGGTCGTCCGGACGCCGCACCAGGCGCGGGTGATCCGCGCGTCGCGCACGCCGGGGACGAGCGACGCCGCACCCTCGAGGAGGTACTCGACCTCGTCGTTCGTCGCCTCGAGGTCGTCCGGGTCGCCGTAGTAGTCGTCGTCGGTGGTGCCGATGATCGACTCGCGCTCGTGCGGCATGAGGAACATCTGGCGGCCGTCCACCCCGGCGCAGATGACGCCGTAGTTCGAGTAGCGCCGGTCGAGCGTGAGGTGGACCCCCTTGCCGGGCCGCATCGGGACCCGCACGCCGCTCCGGCGCGCGAGCGCCGGCGACCACGCCCCGGTCGCGTTGAAGACGACGGGCGCGTGGGCCTCGCTCTCCTCGCCGGTGAGCACGTCCCGGAAGCGGACGCCGCGGACGCGGCCGGCCTCGCGCAGGAGCTCGCGCGCCTCGGTCCAGTTCCGGACGTCGGCCCCCCGCGCGGCGGCGTCGAGCGCGTTGAGCGCGCAGAGCCGGAACGCGTCGATCCCCCACTCGTCGAGCGTCACCGCCCCGGTGAGCCCGCGCCGCAGCGCGGGCTCGAGCGCGTAGAGCTCCTCGGCGGACAGCCGCGCCGAGGGCTTCCCCCGCTTGAGCGGCTGGTACAGGTCGTAGGTGCCGACGTAGACCTCGGTCGCGTACCAGGTCGCGCGCTCGAGGAGCGTCGCCCCCTGCTTGCGCGACGCGAACGGCATGAGGAACGGGATCCGGAAGAGGAGATGCGGCGCGATCCGCTGGATGTAGCCGGAGTCGCGGCAGGCGAGCGCCGTCACGTTCCGGTCGGACAGCATGTAGCGGATCCCGCCGTGGATCATCCCGGAGCTGTTCCCCGAGGCGCCGACGCCGAAGTCGGCCTTCTCGAGGAGGAGCACGCGCAGCCCGCGCAGCGCGCAGTCGCGCGCGACGCCGCTGCCGTTCACCCCACCGCCGAGCACGATGACGTCGTACGCGTCCGCCACGGCCCGAGCGTAGCCCGCCTCGCGGTCGCGCGGCGGAAAAGGAGGAGGCGAGTTAGATCGGGCGGCCGAGGAGGATCCATGTTCCGCTCGAAGCTCCGGCTCCCGCCGCCCGAGGAGGCGCTCCCCGGCCGCGCCGAGGCGACCCCCGTCCCCGAGCGCCACTTCGTCTCGGGAAACCGGATCGTCCCACCCTTCCCGGAGGGCAGCGCCGTCGCAGACTTCGGCCTCGGCTGCTTCTGGGGCGCCGAGCGCGTGTTCTGGGAGCTGCCCGGGGTCCACGCGACCGCGGTCGGGTACCAGGGAGGCGCGACGCCGAACCCCACCTACCGGGAGGTCTGCAGCGGCGACACCGGTCACGCCGAGGTCGTCCGCGTGGTGTTCGACCCGGCCCGCGTCCGGTACGAGGACCTGCTCCGCGTCTTCTGGGAGTCGCACGACCCGACGCAGGGCATGCGGCAGGGCAACGACGTCGGGACGCAGTACCGCTCGGCGATCTATGCCCACTCGGACGCGCAGCGCCGGGCGGCGGAGGCGTCGCGCGACGCGTACGCGGCGGCGCTGCGCGAGCGCGGGCTCGGCGCGGTGACGACCGAGATCCGCGACGCCCCGCCCTTCTACTACGCGGAGGAGTACCACCAGCAGTACCTCGCGAAGAACCCCGGTGGTTACTGCGGGCTCGCGGGGACCGGCGTGTCCTGCCCGGTCGGCACCGGCGTCACGACCGGCGGGTGAGCGCCGCCCGGACGGTCCACGCCAGGAGGACCGCCGTCCAGTACGATGACGCGGTGCCGAACCCCCGGATCCCCCTCCGCCCCGGCGCGGCTGCTGCCGCGCTCGCGCTGCTCGCCGCCTGCTCCGGGCGGCACGCTGCGCCGGCCGCGCCGGCGAAGGGCGACCGCCGTGACTTCGCCTTCCAGGTGCTCGAGCTCCGGGACGCGGCCCTGAACGCCCACGACCTCGACGCGGCGGCGGCGGCGTACGCCGTGAACGCGGAGGTGATCGACGCCGACACCGCCACGGTGGTGCTGCGCGGGCGCGCCGAGATCCGCGCCGCCCACGCGCGCTTCCTCGAGGCGTGCCCGCGCGCGCGGCTCGAGGTGCTCGACCGTGCCTACGGAGAGGCGGGCCGGATCGTGGCGGACCTCCAGCGCGTGCACTGCGACCGCCCCCCGCCGGTGGATGGCTGGGTGCGGTACGAGATCTCCGCGGGCTCGATCGTGCGGGTGCTGAAGCACCGCTCGCCCCCGTTCGGCGGGTGAGGGCGGCGCGCGCTCAGAACTGGAACGTCCCCACCTGGCGCGCCTCCCGGTCGCTCGCGATCGAGAGCACGATCGTCGCCGCGATCCCGACCGCCGTCCCGATGCCCGTGCCGATTGCGATGGTCCGGGCGCGGTCCCCTTCCGCGATGAGCCCGTTGTACTCCGCGGTGGAGTGGCCGAGCTTCACCTGGCCCGTCCCGTCGAGCAGCGCGTTCGCCCTGGAGTACCAGACCTGGGTGTCGAGCACGTACTTGGACGTCAGCACGCCGGCGACGATCATCCCGAGGCTCGTGCCGATCGCGCCCCATCGGTAGGCACGCGCCCGCGCGGCGTGCCGGTCGGCCGGCAGCGCGAGCGCGGGCTCCGGCGGCGGGGCCGCGTGCAGCGCGAGCGTCGGCCGCCCGGACGGCGTCCACACGAGCGCCGACGCGCGCCCGAGCGCGAGGAACGCGGCGAGCGCCGCGATACCGCCCGCCGGCGCTGCGCCGCCCTCCAGGCGGATCCGGCCCTCGCGCTCCGCCCTGCCGAGCCGCAGGTCGTGGAGCGTCGCGACGAGGAACACGACCTCGCCCTCGCGCAGCAGCGAGGTGGTCACCGCCCGGTCGAGGCCGAGGCGCGTGGCGGCCGTCACGACGCGGAGTGCCCGGTCCGGCACCGCGAGCGCGAGCCCCGGGCCGCCGTCGGGCCGCAGCGCCTCGACGACGGACAGATCGAGCTGGAGGGTGCGGTCCTCCTCGGAGAGGTCCGCGACGGTGCTCGCGGCGCGCACGCCGCCGCGCTCGCCGGCCACGCGGTAGCGACCCGGCGGGAGCGCGGTCGACACGGGCGACGTCCCCACCTCCCGCCCCTCGACGAACACCCTCACCCCTGGCTCCGACTCGACGGTGAGGTGGCGCACGCCGAGGGAGCGCAGCCGCTTGCGCGCGTCCTCCACCAGGGCGAGGAAGCTCGGGGGATAGCGCCGCGCGTCCGGCCGCGCGTCCGGCGCGGCGCGCAGGAGCTTCTCCAGCAGCGCCTGCGCTTCGGCGCGCCGCCCGAGCTCCTGCTCGGTGCGGGCGAGGCGGAGCATGGTCGCCGTCCACTCGGCGAACACGTCGGCGGAGGGCGCCAGCGCCTCGAGCGCCTCGACCACCGCGCGCAGCGTCTTGATCGACGCCTCGAACTCGCCGGCGCCGTAGGCCGCGACCGCGGCGGCGTGCGCTCGCTGCAGCTCGACGAGCGACGACGGAGGGGGCTTCCCCGTGATCCGCTCGCGCAGCTCCGCCGCGCCGAGGACGCCCGGCATCGACGCGGCGAGCGCGGCCCGGAGCTCGGCCGTCGCCGCGGAGAGCTCGCCGGACGGTCCGGGCGGCTCGGCGACGGCGAGGACCCCGACGACGTCCGGCGCGCCGGCCGCGACCCGCGGGGCGACGAGGAGCAGCGCGAGCGCGGCGGCGAGCGGGCCCGGCCTCACGGTGCCACCCCGAAGCCGCTCTCCACGTCGGCGACGAGGGTCGAATCGTCCCAGGGCAGTGCCCGCGTGCCACCCGCGACCACGACGAGCCCGCTCGCGAACACCGTGACGGCGTGCGCGGTGCGCGGTTCGTTCAGCGCAGCGAGCGAGGTCCAGCTCTCGGTGAGAGGGTCGAACCGCTCGACGGCCCCGGTCACCACGCGGGCGTCCACGGAGCCGGTGAGCCCGCCGACGAGGAGCACGCTCCCGCTCGGTAGCCGCACCGCCGGGGCCACGCGCCCGAGCGCCATCGACGTGGTGTACGTCCAGGTCTCCGTCGCCGGATCGTACAGCTCCGCCGTCGCGAGCGCGCGCTGCCCGTCCGTCCCGCCGGCGGCGAGCACCCGACCGTTCTCGAGGACGACGAGCGCCGCGTCGGCGCGCGGCTCGTTCATGGGCGCGGTGAGCGACCAGGTCCCGGAGGACGGATCGAAGAGCTCCGCGCTCGCGAGCGCCTCGCCCGCGACGCGCTGCCCTCCCGCGACGAGCACGTTCCCGCTCGGGAGGAGCACCGCCGACGCGCCGCGGCGGGGGACGGTCATCGCGGCGATGGGCCAGCCGTGCGCGTTCCACGCGGGCACGGGGCTCGAGACCTCGACGCCGGGGTCGAGGAGCTCGGCGTCGGCGATCGCGATCGGGCTCGACTCGTCGCCGACCGCGCCGCCCGCGACGAGCACCCTGCCGTCCGGGAGAAGCGTCGCCGTGTGGAGGAAGCGCGGCACCGCGAGCAGCCGCTCGACGTACCACATGTGCGAATGCGGGTCGTCGTAGATCTCCCAGGTCGCGACGGGCTTCCCGGTCGCCGGGTCCAGGCCGCCGGCCGCGACGAGGTGGCCGGGAGCGAACTCCGTCGCGGTGTGCCGGAAGCGCGGCGTCACCATCCGGCCGATGCCGAACACCGCGCCGCTGCACGGAAGGAGCTCGCAGCGCTGCACTCCGGGGTCGCTGTTCCCGCTTCCCCGACCGCCCGCGACGAGGACCCTGCCGTCCGCCACCTCCGTGACGGACGGGCCCAAGGCCGGCATCGTCCACCCCGAGCGCGCCCACGCCTCGACCCGGAGGGTCACGTCGACGCGGTCGGACAACGGGGAGGCGGGATCGGAGATCCATGACCGTCCCGCGGTATTCGCCGGCGGGGAGCCCCACCGCCCGCGGATACACCGTGAGGACGTACGGCCGGGTCGCGGAGAGCGAGGCTCCGAGCCAGGGGGCCGAGACCTCAACGGAGGGACGCGTGAGCTGGCCGCCGAGGGCGTCGGTCACCCGGACCGCCTGGGTCGGTGCGTTCCACGACCCTTCCAGTACCGCGAACGAGAGGCTCGTCCACGAGGCCTGCGCGATCTCCGAGAGCTGCGCGTCCGGCGGCTGGACGCCGAGCGTGGCGGTGACCTGGGCGGACGACTGCCAAGGGGATCCGCCGCCCGGGTACGGGTCGAAGGTGAAGGTCAGCCAGACCGAGACGCGGCATTCGGTCCCCGACGGCAGGGGGGAGAGCGCCGCCGCCACCGGCTCGAGCGTCAGCGCCCAGCCCGTCCCGCTCGTCGTGACCGCCGCGTCGACCCACGCCGTGGCGTCGCCGCCGCAGGTGTCGTCGAAGAACGAGACGTGGGGCTCGGGCATCGCGATCCCGGGGGCGCGATCGGGAGCCGTCACGAGGACGGTCCTCGGCGCCGGCGCCGCACCGCCGGCCGCCATCTGGAACCGGATGTGGTTCGTGGACGCCTCGAGGGAAGGGGTCCCGACCGACGCGTTCACCGACACCCACCGCGTCTCCGTCCCCGGGGCCTGGATCGTGACCGTGCCGGCGTAGTTCCCCGGCGCCTGGAAGGCGTGGGGGTCCGCGCGCAGGAGGAACCCGTAGGGCTCGCGGCCGACGTCGATCTCGGCGGAGAGCCAGTCGCTCCCCCACACCACGGTCGCGGTCATCTGGTTGGCGGTCTTCTGGTCCTCGGGCTCGGTACCCATCGCCCAGAGCCGGTAGGTGGGGGCGACGTCCTCCGTCACGTCCATCGAGACGAAGTCCGCCGAGACGACGAGCCGGCGCAGGAGCGGCTCCGGCCTGTCGCAGGCGGCGCACAGCGCGGCGAAGGCGAGAACGAAAGGCGTCACACGATGCATCGCCGCTCCTGGACCCGAGTCCGTCATACCCCGGGGACACCGGGTCCCCGCAAGGTGAGGATCGGACGGCGCGCCCGATGTGACCTCGGGCCGGTGCGAGGACTCCCTACTCCACCTCTCGCTGCGCGGCGAGGAGCGCCTCGAGCCACGCCGCACCGTCCCGCGGACGTTCGCGGGGTTCGGGCGAGAGCGCCCGGGCGACGAGGGCCGCGAGCGAGCGGGGCGCCCCGGGAATGGAGCTTGCCTCCGGCGCGCCGGGGTGCGGCGACCCGCCCTCCGGCGGCAGCGTGCCGGTGAGCGCCTCGTGGAGCACGACCGCCGCGCTGAAGACGTCCGCCCGCGCGTCGGGGGGCTCGTGCCGCCGCTGCTCTGGCGGCATGTAGCGCGGCGTCCCGCCGGCGATGACCTCGGCGCCGAGGACCTGGGCCAGCCCGAAGTCGAGGACCTTCGTCCACCCGGCGCCGGTGAGGAACACGTTCGACGGCTTGAGATCGCGGTGGACGACGCCCGCGCGTGCGCGTGGGCGAGCGCCCGCGCAACGTCGATGGCGACGCGCAGGCCCTCGTCCACCGGGAGCGGGCCGCGCGCGAGCCGCGCGTCGAGCCCCTCGCCGACGAGGAGCTCCATGATGAGGTACGGACCGCCCTCCCAGCTCCCCACGTCGAACAGCGTCACGATGTTCGGGTGGTTGAGCTGCGCGGCCGCCTCGGCCTCGCGCTGGAGCCAGGCCTCGCGAAGCCGGGCCGGGTGCTCGCCGGGAGACATCGCCTTCAGCGCGACGAGCCGCCCGAGCTGCCGATCGCGCGCCTCGAACACGATCCCGAACCCGCCGCGCCCGAGCTCGCGCACGAGCTCGAACCGGCCCACGGCGAGGCCGGGGCGGAGGCTCCGCGCCCACGCGTCGGACGCGTCGTACTCGGGCGTGCGGGCGAGCGCCTGCAGGAGCTCGGTGAGCGCGCCCGGCCTGACCGCGTCGCTCCCCTCGTCGTCCGAGGGCGGCGCGACGCCGCGCGAGAAGGCCAGGCGGAGCGTGCCGATCGAGAGCCGCGCCTCGGGCCCGAGCACCGCGGGGAGATCGGGCGCGAGCGGGACCCCGTCGAGCGCCGAGCCGTTCCTCGAGTCGAGGTCGGTGTAGCGCGCGCCCTCGGCGTCGAACTGGACGATCCCGTGGCGAGCGGAGACGAACGGAAGCCGCAGGACGAGGTCGCAGTCGTCCCGCCGGCCGATGCGCACCGGCGAGCGGAGGAAGGCGTGCCGCCGCGCTCCCCCGGTCTCGACGTCCTCCACGACTACGACGAGCGGCCGCACGTCGCCATTGTACTCGCGGCGCGGGCCGCGCGGAGCGGCGGCGGGGGCGTGCTACCATCACGGACGCATGGTCCCCGCAGGCGACGACGCGCAGTCGCTCGTCGGCACGACAATCGCCGGAAAGTACTTCGTCCAGGAGCTGCTCGGCCGCGGCGGCATGGGGGACGTGTACAAGGCGACCCTCCTCGGGCCCGACCGGCCGATCGCGCTGAAGCTGCTCGCCGCGCGGGGCTTCCGCGCGGATCCCGCGCTCGGGCGCCGCTTCGAGCGCGAGGCGGCGGCGTCCTCGCGCCTGCGCCACCCGAACACCATCGAGGTGGTGGACTTCGGCGCCGCGGAGGACGGCTCGCTCTACCTCGCCATGGAGTTCGTCCCCGGACGGACCCTCGCCCAGGTGATCGCGGACGAGGCCCCGCTCTCCGCCGCGAGCGCCGCGCACCTGCTCGCGCAGGTGCTCGCCGCGCTCTCCGACGCGCACGCGCGGGGGATCATCCACCGTGACCTGAAGCCTGCGAACGTGATGGTCGACCCGCTCCGCGATCCGGCCGGGTTCGTGAAGGTCGTCGACTTCGGGATCGCCACCCTGGCGGACGGCGCTGCGGAGGCGGACGAGCGGCTCACGGGGCAGGGCATGGTGTACGGGACGCCCGCGTACATGAGCCCGGAGCAGATCCGCGGCGAGCCGCTCGACCCGCGCAGCGATCTCTACTCCGCCGGCGTGATGCTGTTCGAGATGCTCTCCGGCGTGCTGCCGTTCGAGGCGCCCACCCCGATGGCGGTCGCGGCGAGGCACCTCGCGGACCGGGCGCCGCGACTCTCCGAGCGGCGACCGGACGTGCGGGTGCTCCCCGCGGTCGAGGCGCTCGTCGCGCGCGCGCTCGAGAAGGATCCGGCGCGGCGCCCCCCGTCCGCAGGCGCGATGCGTGAGGAGCTCGCGGCGGCGATCGCGACCGCGAGCGGTCGACCCCGGACGCCGCCCGCGCGCGAGCTGCCGCCGACCGCACCCCTGTCGCAGCTCCCCGCCGGCAGCGGCCCGCTCGCGCGGCGGCGCCGGCGCGTGGGGGTCGCCGGGGTCACGGGCCTCGGCGTCGCGGCGGCAATCGGCCTGGCGCTCCTCTTCGCCGGCCGCGGCGCAGGCGGTGCCCCGACCAGGGCAGCGGGCGATCCGGGCGCGCCGACCGCAACCGCGATCCGGATCCCGACCGCGATCCCGACCCCCACCCCGACGGCGATCCCGACGCCGGCGGCCACCGCGGCCGCACGCCTCGAATCCCGCCCCCCTCCCCCGCCACGCCGTACCGCGCCGCCGGTGATCCGGCTGGAGCGCGGCGAGCTCGGCTCGATCCCGACGCCGCCGGCTGCCACGGGGGACGGCGTCCTCGTCCTCGTCGCGACGCCGTGGGCCGACGTCGCGGTCGGCGGAGTCGGGCTCGGCGAGACGCCGCGCGAGGTGCGGGTGCCGGCCGGGCGCTACACGGTCCGGGCGGTGCATCCCGAGCTCGGCGTCCGCGAGGACCGGGTCGTCGTCGGCGCCGGCGAGCGGAAGCTCTGGGCCGCGCGCTTCGAGCCGTGATCCGGAATCAGCGCACGAGCCCGCGCTCGCGGGCCAGCTCGCCCAGGCGCGTCTTCACCCGCTCGAACCGCTTGCGCAACGCAGCCTCGTCGACCGGCTCGCCCCCTTCGCGCATCACGTCCGCGATCTCCTTCCAGGAGAGCCGCCGGTCGACGCGGAGCACGAGCAGGCTCCGCTCCTCCGGGCGGAGCTCGCCCCGCAGCCGCTCCAGCTCGTCGGGCGCACCCCCGTCGGGCGGCGTCCGGGTGAGGACCTCCGCCGCGAGCCGCGACGCCATCGACGTGCGCAGCCGCTCGCGCCGCCTGCGCCAGCCGTCCTCGACGACGCGCATCGCCGCCGTCCACGCGACCCGGTAGGCCCAGACGCGGACCGAGCTGCGCCCCTCGAAGCGGGGCATTCCGCGCCAGAGCTGCTCCGAGAAGAGGGAGAAGGCGTCCGCCGCGTCGTCGGGCGAGCCGACGACGCGGGTCAGGTAGCCCAGGATCTCCGGGCCGAACCCGCGGATCGCCTCGCTCGCCGCATCTTCGGGGTCGCCGCGCGCGAGCGCGACCCGGATGCGAGCCTCGAGCGGCACGCCGCGGCTACTTCCCCGGCTCGTACGTCGACTTCACGTACAGCTCGCGCAGCTGCTTCGGGTCCACGTCGCCGGGCGCGCCGGTCATGAGGTCGGACCCCTTCTGCGTCTTCGGCCAGGCGACGACGTCCCGGAGCGACTCGGCGCCGGTGAGCAGCATCACGAGCCGGTCCATCCCGAGCGCGATCCCGCCGTGCGGCGGGGCGCCGAGCTTCAGGGCGTCGAGGAGGAAGCCGAACTTGGCCTTCGCCTCGTCGGCGCCGATCCCCATCGCCTTGAAGACCCGGGCCTGCACCTCCGGGTCGTGGAGCCGGATGGAGCCGCCGCCGATCTCGAAGCCGTTGAGGACGATGTCGTAGCGCCAGCAGTAGACGCGGCCGGGATCGCTCTCGAGGTACTGGAGGTCCTGGTCGCGCGGCCGGGTGAAGGCGTGGTGCGCCGCCGCCCACTGGCCGCTCTCCTCGTCGTACTCGAAGAGCGGCGGATCGACGACCCAGAGGAACCGCCACTGGCCGCCCGACCCGTACTCCGGGATGAGCCCCATCTTCTTCGCGACGTGCACGCGCAGGTTCGCCATCACGGTGTGCACGACCGACTCCTTCCCGAACTGGAAGAGGAGCAGGTCGCCCGGCTGCGCGCCGGTCGCCTCGTTGATGGCCTTGCGGAGCTCGGGGGTGATCGTCTTCGCGAGCGGCGACTGGGTCCACTCGCCGCCCTCGCCGATCTTGGCGCGCGCGAGCCCCTTCGAGCCCATGCCCTTCACGTACTCCTCGAGCTTCTCGACGTCGGTGCGCGAGAAGTTCGCCGACGCGGGGACGCGCATCGCCTTCACGATCCCCTTCGCCTTCACCGCGTCCGCCATGAGCGGCACGCCGCCGCCGTCGTGCTTCCTCACGAGGTCGGTGAGGACGACGTGCGGCATGTCGAAGCGGAGATCGGGCTTGTCGTTGCCGTACTTCGCCATCGACTCGTCGAACGGCATGCGCAGGAACGGGCGGGGGAGCTCGACGCCGAGCACCTCCTTCCACAGCTTGACGATGAGCCCCTCGATCACGTCGAACACGTCGTTCTGCTCGACGAACGACATCTCGACGTCGATCTGGGTGAACTCGGGCTGCCGGTCGAGCCGGAGGTCCTCGTCACGGAAGCAGCGGACGATCTGGAAGTACCGCTCGAACCCCGCGACCATGTAGAGCTGCTTGTAGAGCTGCGGGCTCTCCGCGAGCGCGTAGAACTTGCCCGGGTTGAGCCGCGACGGGACGAGGAAGTTGCGGGCGCCGCCCGGGGTGTACTTCCCCATGAACGGCGTCTCGAGCTCGAGGAAGCGGTGGTCGGTGAAGTAGTTCCGGGTGAGGTGGTTCACCCGCGCGCGCGTCATGAGCGTCTTCTGGAGCGGCGCCCGGCGCAGGTCGAGGAACCGGTACTGGAGCCGCTTCTCCTCGCTCGTGTCGATCGAGTCCTCGACCGGGAACGGGACGGGCTCCGAGCGGTTGAAGATCTCGAGGTCGGTCGCGTGGACCTCGATCTCGCCGGTCCGGAGCTTCGGGTTCGCGTTGCCGCCGCGCGAGACGACCTTGCCGCGGATGCCGACGCAGTACTCGAGGCGGAGCTGACCGGCGAGCTCGTGCACCTCCGGCCGGACGTCCTGCTCGAACACCACCTGGGTGACCCCCTCGCGGTCGCGCAGGTCGATGAAGACCGCGCCGCCGTGGTCGCGCCGGTTGTTCACCCAGCCGAAGAGGACGACCTCCTTGCCGACGTCGGCCTGGGTGAGCTCGCCACAGGTGTTCGTGCGCTTGATCTCGCTGATGAAGCGGGGCAAAGGCGGCCTCCGGAACGGGGACGGACGGGAAACCCGGCAGCTAACATCGCGGAACCTCAGGCGTCAAGGCGTTCGGACGACTCCATGGCGGGCCCCGCCACGCCCGGGTTGGCGCGCCCGGGACCCGGCGTGACGATCCTCCCGTTGAGCGTGGGGGAGCCGATGGACCACGGGGGCGTGTCGATCGATCCGATCTGCGGGAAGCCCGTCGTCGAGGACGACGCCGACAGCCTCGAGTACAAGCGCAAGACCTACTACTTCTGCTCGCCGCGCTGCCGCGGCCGGTTCGAGCGGCAGGCCGAGCGGATGCACGTCTCGGAGCTCTGGAAGCTCGGCGTCCTGTTCGCCGAGAAGAAGGCGCGCTGGGGCGTCGCCTAGCGGCCGCCGGCGGCTCAGGCCACCGGACGCACGTCGCGGAGCTTGAGCTGGAGCCGGCGCGCTCCGTCCCACTCGTCGAGCCCGACCGTGAAGGCGGCCTCCACCGGGCCTCCGCACATCGCGAGCCGATCGCCCATCCCGAAGCCGATCGCGTCGAGCCGCCCGAGCGCGAGCTTGAGGTGCGCGCCGCCCGCGCCGACCGTCCGCGCCTTGCCCGCCGCGCCGCGGAGCGCGAACACCGGCTCCGGGTGGCCCGCGCCGTACGGCCCGAGCTTCGCGAGGTCGAGCGCGGCCCGCTCGGAGATCTCCCGCTCCTCGACCCAGCCCTCGATCCGGCACCGCGGGACGAGGTCCTCGTCGCGCACGTGCGCGAGCGCGTGCGCCTCGAACGCCTGGCGGAACGCGCCGACGCGCTCGCGGGCGATGGTGACGCCTGCCGCGTGCTTGTGCCCGCCGAAGCGCGTGAGGTGCCCCGCACACGCCTCGAGCGCGTCGTGCAGGTGGAAGCCCTCGATGGAGCGGCCGCTCCCCTTCCCCTCCGTCTCCCCGAGGGCCACCAGCACGGAGGGACGGTGGAAGCGCTCCACGATCCGCGCCGCGACGATGCCGACCACCCCGGCGTGCCACCCGTCCCGCGCGAGGACGAGCCCGCGGGCGCCGGCGCCCACCCGCTCCGCCGCGTCGTGGATCGCCTCCTCGAGGATGGTCCGCTCGATCTCCTGCCGCGCCTGGTTCTCGCGGTCGAGCTCGCGGGCGAGCGTGTCCGCGCGGTCCGCGTCCTGCTCGAGGAGGAGCCGCACGCCGCGGCCGGCGTCGTCGAGCCGTCCGGCCGCGTTGATCCGCGGCCCGAGCCGGAACCCGACCTGACCCGCCGTGACCTCCGCCCCCTCGGGGACCCCGGCGACCCGCTTGAGCGCGCGCAGGCCGGGGCGACGGCTCTTCGCGATCACCTCGAGCCCCCAGCGAACGAGGATCCGGTTCGCGCCGACGAGCGGCACGACGTCCGCGACCGTGCCGAGGGCGACGAGATCGAGGGCGTCCTTCAGGTTCGGCTCCGGACGCTCGGCGCCGAACCGGCCGCGCTCGCGCAGCGCTCGGCGGAGCGCCATCGCGAGCGTGAACGTCACGCCGACCGCGGCGAGGTCCTTCGATGGGTAGCCGCAGCCGGGCTGGTGCGGGTTCAGGATCGCGGCCGCCGCCGGCAGCTCGACCGGCACCGTGTGGTGATCGACGACGACCGCGTCCACGCCGAGGGCCGTGGCCGCCCGCACCTCCGGGGCGCTCGTGATGCCGCAGTCGAGCGTGACGAGGAGGCGGATCCCCTGGGCGGCGAGCTTCTCGACCGCGGCGGTGTTGAGCCCGTAGCCCTCGACCAGCCGGTGGGGCACGTACGTGAGGACGTCGGCGCCGCAGGCGCGCAGGAACCCGGCGAGCAGCGCGGTCGAGGTGACGCCGTCCACGTCGTAGTCGCCGTAGAGCGCGATCCGCTCGCCCTCCTCGACCGCCCGCACGATCCGGGCGACCGCGGCGTGCATTCCCTTCATCGCGAACGGGTCGGGGAGATCGGTGAGGGGGGCCGCGAGGAAGGCCTCGGCGTCCTTCGGCTCGGCGAGGCCGCGGCTCGCGAGGACGCGCCCGGCGAGCGGGTGGAGCCCGAGCGCGTCGGCGAGCCGCGTCGCTCGCGCGACGTCGACCTCCGCCTCGATCCACCGCCGTCTCGGTCCGCCGCCCTGCACGCGGCAGACCGGTAGCAGGGAGGGCTGACAGCCATCTCAGCGGGGCGGACACTCGCCCCGCCTTCGCGGGGCTCGCGCCCCCCCGAGCCCCCCCGCTCGCGCGAGATCCGTACCCGCGGCGAAGCCGCGTTCATCTCTGGGGGCCCCCTGGGGGGCCGGGGCAGCCTCAGCCGGCTGCCCCTTCGCTCGCCATGCCAGGCTACCTGGCCGATTGCGGCCCCTCCTCGCGCGTGGGAGCATCCGTGCGTGAGACCGCGCCAACTCGCGTTCGCCGCCGCGCTCGTCGCGTGCGCGCCGTCGCAGGCGTTCGGCGCGGGGACCGGGGATCCGGGATCGACCGATGCACCGCCGCGCTGGTCGGACGGGCGGCCGCGGCCGTTCCTCGCCGTGCAGGCGGAGCTCGGCTCGACGCAGCACGCACGCGCGGTCGCAGGGTTCGGGAAGCCGTGGTGGCTCTGGGGAGGCCTCCTCCTCGACGGCTGGGCGAACCTCGACCAGGCGACCGGGACCGTGGGCGCACGCGTTGCCCTGCTCGCCGTGAACCTCGACGTGCACTGGCGGACGACGCGCCAGTTCGCGAGGGTCCCGATGACGCCGGAGCCGCGCCACACCGACGTGGCGCAGGGTGAGGGCTCGACGCTCCACGCCTGGGACTTCGACGTCTGGGGTGTCGTGCCGACCCCGGGGGGCTACGTGACCTGGGAGGGTCAGGCGACCCGCCTCCTCGGCCTCCCGCCGGCGACGCACGTGTTCGACGAGGGCGTGCACGCGATCGTCGGGGCGCCGTGGTCGGGCCTCGTCTCGCTCGGATGGCTCGCCGAGCTCGCCGGCGGGGACCTGCTCCTCGGCGCAGCCGCGGATCTGACGTTCCTCGGGCGCGGCGGGGACCGGCGCCTCCGGGCGGGCCCGGCCCTCAGCTGGAGCCCGTCGCCGCGCTGGACACTCCGCGCCCAGACGCTCGCGACGCTCTCGGGCCCCGACGCGCTCCCGTTCTTCACGGGGCTCGGAGGCGGCGTCGTCGTCGGCTACCGGACCGCGACCGGAGCGGCGCACGCGCGCGCCGCGCTGCCCTGAGCGACGCAGGCCGGCGGAGCCGCCTCCTCGGCCGGTTTTGACGCGGCGCCGCTCGCCGGAGCATCATGCGCTCCGCGCCGGCGCGGGGGCCCGGCGCGAGGAGACGGCGATGAGGGTCGCGCTGCAGCTGACCGAGGCGCTCGCCGTCTTCCTCGTCATCTTCTACCTGTACTGCCGCTCGCCGGCGTTCCGGCCGCTCCGGCCGGACTGGCCGCGGCCGCGCGGCAAGATTCGCCTGTACCTCGTCTTCACGAGCATCGCGATCCTCGGGAACTACCTCGGGGTGCCGGTCGCCGACGGGCAGGCGATCGTGAACGCGCGCGCGGTGGGGGCGACGCTCGCGGGGCTCCTCGGCGGCCCGATCCTGGGCGGGCTCGTCGGGGCGACCGCCGGGCTGCACCGGGTCACCGCGCTGAGCGGGATCGCGGCCTTGCCCGGCGCCATCTCGACCACGGTGGAGGGGCTCGGCGCGGGGGTCGTGTACCTCGCCCTCAAGCACCGGCCGGAGCGGCTCATGACCCCGTGGGTGGCGCTCCTCACGACGTTCGTCGGCGAGGTCGTCCACATGTGCATCGTCTACGCGATGTCCGGCCCGCGCTCGGGCGAGATCGTCCGGGCGATCGCAGGGCCGATGGTCATCGCGAACCCGGTCGGCGCGGCGCTGTTCATGATGGTGGTGCTCGAGCGCCAGCGGGACCAGGACCGCGTCGCGGCCATGTCGTCGGCGCGCGCCCTGAAGGTCGCGGAGCGCACCCTGCGGCTGCTCGGGCGCGGGATCGGGAAGGAGAGCGCCGGCGAGCTCGCCGCGATCATCAAGGAGGAGACCGGGGTCGGCGCGGTCGGCGTGACCGACACGGAGCGCGTCCTCGGCTGGGCCGGCATGGGCGGGGACCACCACCTGCCCGGCAACCCCATCGCGTCGCCCTACACGCGCCAGTCGATCGCCGAGAACGCGGTGGTCTTCGCCGACGGGGTCCGCCAGACCTACGACTGCACCGTCTCGCCGACCTGCCAGCTCAACTCGATGGTGATCGCGCCGCTCCAGGTGGACGGGGTGGTGATCGGGACCGTGCAGCTCTTCGAGCCGCGCGACCGGCGCTTCCTCAACATGAACAAGTCGCTCGGCGAGGGGCTCGGCGCGCTGCTCTCGAGCCAGCTCCTCATCTCCCGCTACCAGGAGCAGAAGAGCCTGCTCGTCATGTCCGAGCTGAAGCTCGCGCAGGCGCAGGTGAACCCGCACTTCCTCTTCAACGCGCTCAACACGATCATCGCGATCCTCCGGCGGGACAGCGACCGCGCCCGGGAGCTGCTCGTCCACCTCTCCCACTTCTTCCGCAAGAACCTGAAGCGCGCGAGCGACGTCTCGACCCTCGCCGAGGAGCTCGAGCACGTGCAGGCCTACCTCGAGATCGAGAAGGCCCGCTTCGAGGGGCGCATCGAGGTGGAGACGGACGTCGATCCCGCCCTCCTCGCGCTCCGCATGCCCGCGTTCACGCTGCAGCCGCTCGTGGAGAACGCCTTCAAGCACGGGCTCTCCGCGTCCCTGGGCGCGGGGCGGGCCACCATCCGAGCGTACCGGCGCGACGGGGCCGCGATCGTGGAGATCGAGGACAACGCGGGCACCTGGGTCGAGCCGCGAGAGCGGGCGGGCCTCGGGATGCAGATCGTCGACAAGCGCGTGAAGAACCTCTACGGCGAGGGGTGGGGCCTGTCCGTCACCTGCGTGCCACAGGAGCTGACCCGCGTGACCGTCCGGCTGCCGGTCGAGGGGGTGGCGGCGTGATCCGCGCCCTCATCGTCGACGACGAGCCGCACGCGCGCGAGGAGCTCGAGTCGCTCCTCGACGAGACCGGCGCGTTCGAGGTCGTCGGCCGCTGCGCGAACGCCGTCGAGGCGATCCAGGCGATTCGCCGCGACCGTCCCGCGGTCGTGTTCCTCGACATCCAGATGCCCGCGATCTCCGGCTTCGAGCTCCTGTCGATGATCGACGACGCGGAGCTGCCCGAGGTGGTGTTCGTCACCGCGCACGACGACCACGCCGTGCGCGCGTTCGAGGAGCGCGCCCTCGACTACCTCCTGAAGCCGGTCGGCCGCGAGCGGCTCGCGAAGACCGTCGAGCGGCTGCGCCGCCCCCACCGCCCGGCGCCCGCCGAGGCGGGCTATCCGCGCGGAGCCATCCGCCGGATCCCGTGCCTCGCCCTGCGCGCCATCAAGCTCGTCGACGTCCCGGAGGTGGAGTTCGTGCGCTCGAGCGAGGCGGGGGTGTACGTCGTCACCGCGAAGCTCGAGGTGTTCACCGAGCTCACCCTCAAGGTCCTCGAGGAGCGGGCCGGCCTCGTGCGCTGCCACAAGCAGTTCCTCGTGAACATCGACCAGGTGGACGAGATCAGCCTCGACGAGGGGCTCGCGGTGATCCGGACCCGCTCCGGGAAGAGCGTCCCGGTGAGCCGGCGGCACCTCGCCGGGCTGCGACAGCTGCTCGAGATCTGACCCGGGCGCCGCGGGCCACTCCGCCGGTCGCGCCCCGTTCCCGACCGCTCGCGCCGCCCGCGCGCCGGTCACCCGGAACGCCCGGGCACGGCGCGCGGGGCGTGGTCCCCTCGTCCCGCCATGGCACTCGGTCGGGACCTCCCCTCGCTCACGCCGGCAGTCCGGCGCTTCCACGACGCGCTCGCCCGCGTCATCCCCGGCGACCGGCTCCACGCCGATCCCCTCCGCACCTTCGCGTTCGGCACGGACGCGAGCTTCTACCGGCTCGTGCCGAAGCTCGTGGTGCAGGCGCGCGACGAGGACGAGGTCCGCGCCGTGCTCGCGGCGTCGCGGCGCGAGCGGGTCCCGGTCACCTTCCGCGCGGCGGGGACGAGCCTCTCGGGGCAGGCGGTCACCGACCACGTGCTCGTCGTGCTCGCCGGCGGCTGGCGCGCCGCCTCGGTGCACGGCTCCGGCGAGTCGATCACGCTCGGCCCCGGCGTCATCGGCGCCGAGGCGAACGCGCTCCTCGCTCCGCACGGGCGCAAGATCGGACCGGACCCCGCCTCGATCGGCGCGTGCATGATCGGCGGGATCGCCGCGAACAACGCGTCCGGGATGTGCTGCGGCACCGCCCAGAACAGCTACCGGACCGTGGAGAGCATGCGGATCGTCCTCGCGGACGGGACGCTCCTCGACACCGGCGATCCGGAGTCCCGGCGCCGCCTCGCCGCCGCCCGACCCGAGCTCGTCGCCGAGCTCGCCGCCATCCGGGACGCGATCGCCGCGGACCCGGTGCTCGCCGAGCGGATCCGCTCGAAGTACCGGATCAAGAACACGACCGGCTACTCGCTGAACGCGTTCGTGGACTTCCACGATCCGATCGACATCCTCCTCCACCTGATGATCGGGTCGGAGGGGACGCTCGGGTTCATCTCCGAGCTCACCTACCGCACCGTCCCCGAGCTGCCGCACAAGGCGAGCGCGCTCGTGGCGTTCCCGGACGTCGAGAGCGCGGCGCTCGCGACGATGTGCCTGCGAGACGCGGCGGTCTCCTCCGCCGAGCTGATGGACCGCGCCTCGCTGCGCGCGGTCGAGCACCGCCCCGGGCTCCCCTCCTGGCTCGCGACCCTCGGACCCGACGCGTGCGCCCTCCTCGTCGAGGTCCGCGCGGGCGACCCCGGGACGCTCGCGGCGGGGGTCGCCGACGTCACCGCCCGGCTGCGCGAGGTGCGAACCCTCCTCCCGGTCGCCTTCACCGATCGCCGGGAGGAGTACGAGCGGCTGTGGGACGTCCGGCGCGGGCTGTTCCCCGCCGTCGGCGCCGCCCGGCGCATCGGGACGACGGTCGTCATCGAGGACGTCGCGTTCCAGCTCGAGGACCTCGCGCCCGCCACGGTCGAGCTGCAGCGGCTCATGCGACGGCACGGCTACGACGAGGGGATCCTCTTCGGGCACGCGCTCGACGGGAACCTCCACTTCGTCTTCACCCAGGACTTCGCGGCCCCCGCCGAGGTGGAGCGCTACGCGCGCTTCATGGACGACGTCTGCTTCATGGTGACCCAGAAGTACGAGGGGTCGCTCAAGGGCGAGCACGGCACCGGGCGGAACGTCGCGCCGTTCGTCGAGCTGGAGTGGGGCGCGAAGGCGTACGAGCTCATGCGGCGGGTGAAGCGGGTCCTCGATCCGGACGGGCTCCTCAACCCCGGCGTCCTCCTGAACGACGACCCGCGGGCCCACCTCCGCGACCTGAAGCCCCTCCCCGCCGCCCACGAGCTCGTCGATCGCTGCACCGAGTGCGGCTTCTGCGAGCCGCGCTGCCCCTCGCGCAACCTCTCCCTCTCACCGCGGCAGCGCATCGCCGCGCGCCGCGAGATCGCGCGGCTGCGCGGCGACCGGCGCCGACTCCGACCCGCCTCACCCGACTCGAGGCGGACTACCGCTACCTCGGCGAGGAGACCTGCGCGACCGACGGGCTCTGCGCGACGGCGTGCCCGGTCGGGATCGACACGGGCGAGCTCACGAAGCGGCTCCGGGCCGGGGGACGCGGCCCGCGCGACCACCGCCGCGCGCGCAAGGTGGCGGCGAGCTACGGCGCCGCGACCGCCGCGGTACGAGCGGGGCTGCGCGGCGCGGACCTCGCGCGCGCGGTCGTCGGCGCGCCCGCGCTCGCGGCGATGTCGCGCGGGCTGCGGGCGCTCTCGGGCGGCCGGCTCCCGGTGTGGAACGCGTCGGCGCCCCGCCCCGCGCCGCGCGCGGCGTTCGAGGACGTGGCGAGCGACCGCGAGCGGAAGGTCGTCTACTTCCCGAGCTGCGTCGTCCGCGCGATGGGGCCGGCGGCGGGGGATCCCGACGAGCGCGCGCTGTTCGAGGCGACCCTGTCGCTCCTCGACAAGGCGGACTACGGGGTCCTGTTCCCGGCCGGGCTCGATGGGCTCTGCTGCGGGCTCACCTTCGACAGCAAGGGCTTTCCGGAGCTCGCCGGCGAGAAGGCGCGCGAGCTCGAGCGCGAGCTGCTCGCGCGCTCCGAGGACGGCGCGCTCCCGATCCTCTGCGACACGAGCCCCTGCCTCGCGCGGATGCGCAAGACCCTCGACCCGAGGCTCCGCCTGTACGAGCCCGCGGAGCTCATCCACGACTTCCTCCTCGAGCGGCTGAACGTCGTGCGGCGCGAGGGAACGGTCGCGCTCCACGTGCCCTGCAGCGCGACGAAGCTCGGGCTCGCCCCCAAGCTCCGCGCCGTGGCCGAGGCGTGCGCCGAGCGGGTCGTGGTCCCGGCCGGCGTGGGCTGCTGCGGGTTCGCCGGCGATCGCGGCTTCACCCACCCCGAGCTCAACGCGTC
Organism: uncultured delta proteobacterium; assembly: GCA_963736795.1. Classification (GTDB taxonomy): domain Bacteria; phylum Myxococcota; class Myxococcia; order Myxococcales; family Anaeromyxobacteraceae; genus Anaeromyxobacter. The sequence goes on from CAVTRF010000021.1 coordinate 228,301, forward strand.
CGCGCTCGGCGGACTGCGCGCGGCCCTGCCCGCCGGCTGCGAGCGCGGGTACTCGACGAGCCGCACCTGCGAGATCGGGCTCTCGCTGCACGCCGGCATCCCGTACCAGTCGCTCGTGTACCTGGTCGATCGGTGCACGGAGCGCCGGGAGCGCGTGCGAGCCGACGCGCGCGCCGCGGCAGGCCGCGGCGGGGACGGACTAGCGCTGCGCGCCCTCCCGCCGGTCGCTCCCGCCCCGCCGCCGGTCGCGCCGTCGCGCCGACCGGTCACCCGGACGGATCCCGCGACCCCGGCGCGCGCGTGGTTCAACGGTCTCGCCAGGGCGGCGCACCCGCGCGCGCCGACGGCATCCGCAGGACCGGCCCGGATCGCGGCCGGAACGCCGACGAGGAGACAGAAGCCATGACCTGGACGCAGATCTACACGCCGCTCGGAAACCTGTACCTCTCGGCGCTCGTCGCCGCGATCCCCGTGGTCGCGCTGCTCGGGGCGCTCGCGTTCTTCCACGTGAAGGCGCACATCGCCGCGCTCATCGGGCTCGCCCTCGCGGTCGGCATCGCGGTGGGGGTCTACGGCATGCCGCTCTCGATGGCGGGCGCGTCCGCGGCCTACGGCGCCGCGTTCGGCCTCCTGCCCATCGGCTGGATCATCCTGAACGCGATCTTCATCTACGACATCACGGTGAAGACCGGGAAGTTCGAGGTGGTGAAGGACACCATCGGCGGGCTCGCCGGCGATCGCCGGATCCAGGTGCTCCTCATCGCGTTCGCGTTCGGCGCGTTCATCGAGGGCGCGGCCGGCTTCGGGACGCCGGTCGCGATCAGCGCCGCGATGCTCATCGGCCTCGGCTTCAGGCCGCTCGCCGCCGCCGGCCTCGCGCTCATCGGCAACACCGCGCCGGTCGCGTACGGCGCGCTCGGCACGCCCATCATCACCCTCGCGAAGGTCACGGGCCTGAACGAGCTCGCGCTCTCCGCGATGGCGGGCCGCCAGCTCCCGCTCTTCTCGCTCATCGTCCCCTTCTGGCTCGTGTGGGCGATGGCCGGGTTCCGCGGCATGCTCGGCGTGTGGCCGGCCTGCCTCGTGGCGGGCCTCTCGTTCGCCGTGCCGCAGTTCCTCGTCTCGAACTTCGTGGGGCCGAACCTCGTCGACATCATCGCCGCCGCCTCCTGCATCGTCTCCACCTACCTGTTCCTCAAGCTCTGGCAGCCCAAGGAGGAGTGGCGCTTCCCCGGGGAGCGCGAGGGCGCCGCCGCCGGCGCCGGGCAGGTCGCCCCGCTGCAGCGCAAGTCGGTCGGCGCCGCCGCCGCGTTCCGCAAGCACTCCTTCGGCGACGCGTTCATGGGCTGGATGCCGTGGATCGTCCTCTCCGTCTTCGTCTTCATCTGGGGCCAGCCGGCCGTGAAGACCTGGATGAACGGGATCTTCAACCCGACCTTCGAGGTGCCGTTCCTCCACAACCTCGTGCTGAAGGCGCCGCCGGTCGCCGCGAAGCTCGCGCCCGAAGGGGCGAAGTTCAGCCTGAACCTCCTCTCCGCCACCGGCACCGGCCTCCTGCTCGCCGGCCTCGTCGCGGGCCTGTGGCTGAAGCTCTCGCCGCTCACGCTCGCGAAGACCTACCTCGGCACGCTGAAGCGGGTCCGGTACTCGCTCCTCACCATCGCCGCGATGCTCGCCCTCGGCTTCACGACCCGCTACTCGGGGTCGGACTCGACGATGGGCCTCGCCTTCGCCTCCACCGGCTTCCTCTTCCCGTTCTTCTCGCCGCTCCTCGGCTGGCTCGGCGTCGCGCTGACCGGCTCCGACACCTCGTCGAACGTGCTGTTCGGGAACCTGCAGGTGGTGTCGGCCCAGCAGATCGGGATGAACCCGATCCTCGCCGCGGCCTCGAACAGCTCGGGCGGCGTGATGGGCAAGATGATCGACGCGCAGAGCATCGTCGTCGCCTCGGTGGCGACGGGGCAGGACGGCCAGGAGGGCTCGATCCTGCGCTACGTGTTCTGGCACTCGCTCGCCCTCGCCTGCCTCGTCGGCGTGGTCGTGCTCGCGCAGGCGTACTGGCTCACCTGGATGGTTCCGAGCTAGCCCGTACCCGTCGCGGAGGAGGTGGACCATGCTCGAGCTCTTCAAGGCGAAGGCGGAGGCGGTGAGCGCCGAGGTCCTCCGGGTCCCCTCCCCCGCGGCGGCGCTGGACGCGATCTCGGCCGTGCTCGCGGCCGAGGGCGTGAAGGATGTGCCGGGCGAGCGCGCCGTCTGGTGCGAGGGCCGTATCCTCCAGGGGACCCTCGACCAGGGCGCGCTCGCCCGGCGCTTTCCCGGCCTCTCCTTCGAGGTCACGAAGGAGGCGGCCGCGGCGAGCCGGGTCGGCGTGTCGGAGTTCGACTGGGCGCTCGCGGCCACCGGCACCATCGCCCAGGACGCGACCGACCCGCGGGTCCGGCTCGTGTCGATGCTCACGGAGACGCACGTCGCGCTCTTCCGGACCGCGACGCTCCTGCCGGATCTCGAGTGCCTGCTCGCGCGGGTGGACCCGCGCCGGACGCGCTGGCTCGCCTGCGTGACCGGGCCGAGCCGCACCGCGGACATCGAGCGGGTGCTCACCATCGGCGTGCACGGGCCGCGCAGGCTCGTGATCGTCGCGGTGGACTGACGAAAGGCGAGGAGGAGCCATGGCGGCATCGGAGATCAAGCGACGCATCGCCGACGCGCTCGAGAACGGGCAGCTCGCCGGCGCCCTCGGGCGCTTCAAGGACGCGTACACCGCCTCGCGCGCGCGCGCCTACGAGGGGATCGACTTCGAGGCGCTCCGCGACCGGCTCGTCGCGATCAAGAACCGGGCGGCGGGGCGCCTCGAGGAGCTCGCCCGGGAGTTCGAGGCGCAGGCGACGCAGGCGGGCGCCAAGGTGTTCCGCACCTCGGACCCCGAGGAGGCGCGGGCCTACGTGCTCCGGCTCTGCCGCGAGCGCGGCGTCCGCCGCATCGCGAAGTCGAAGTCGATGGCGACCGAGGAGCTCCACCTCAACGCGCACCTCGAGAAGGAGGGGATCCGCGTCGCGGAGACCGACCTCGGCGAGTGGATCGTGCAGCTCGCCGGGCAGCGTCCCTCGCACATGGTGATGCCGGCGATCCACCTCTCGAAGGAGCAGGTGGCGAACATCTTCTCGCGCGAGGTGAAGGAGGAGCTCCCCGCGGACATCCCGCGCCTCGTCGAGGTCGCGCGCCGCGAGCTGCGCGAGCAGTTCCTCGGCGCGGAGCTCGGGATCACCGGCGCGAACATCGCGGTGGCGGAGACCGGATCGCTCGTCGTCGTGACGAACGAGGGGAACGCGCGGCTCGTCGCCACCCTGCCGCCCGTCCACGTCGTGGTGGTCGGAGTCGAGAAGCTCGTCGAGCGGCTCTCGGACGTCGAGCCCATCCTCCGCGCGCTCCCGCGCAGCGCGACCGGCCAGCTCCTCACGAGCTACGTCTCGATGTTCACCGGGCCCGCGCCCGGCACGGACGGCGCGCCGAAGGAGCTGCACGTCATCCTGGTGGACAACAAGCGCACCGAGATGGCGCGGGACCCCCGGTTTGCCCAGGCGCTCCGCTGCATCCGCTGCGCCTCGTGCGTGAACGTGTGCCCCGTCTACCGGCTCGTCGGCGGCCACGTGTTCGGCGGGGTGTACACCGGCGGGATCGGCGCGATCCTCGCCGCCTGGTTCGACGCGCTCGACGCGTCGAAGGACATCCAGTCGCTCTGCATCCAGTGCGGCGCCTGCACCGAGGTGTGCCCGACCCGCATCGACATCCCGGGGCTCATCGTCGAGCTGCGCGGCAAGCTCGTCCGGGAGCAGGGCCAGTCCTTCCTCCAGAAGACCGCCTTCCGCGTCGTGAACGACCGCCGCGTGTTCCACGGGATGCTCCGCGCCGCGTCGAAGGCGCAGAAGCCCTTCGCCAGGGGCGGGATGATCCGGCACCTGCCGCTCTTCCTCTCCGGGATGACGAGCGACCGCTCGCTCCCGGCGATCGCCGACGAGCCGCTCCGCGATCGCTTCCCGTCGCTGCCGCAGGCGACCGGCGCGCGCGAGCGGGCCGCGTTCTACGCCGGGTGCCTCATCGACTTCGCGTATCCGGAGACGGGCGAGGCGGTGGTCCGGTCCCTGCGGACCGCGGGGGTCGAGGTCGTCTTCCCGGAGGGCCAGACGTGCTGCGGCGCGCCGGCGCGGTACGCCGGGGCGTTCGACGTCGCCGCCCGGAACGCGATGGACAACATCGTCGCGCTTCGAGGCGGCGGACGCGCGCTGGATCGTCTCCGCCTGCCCGACCTGCACGGTCGCGCTCCGGCACGAGCTCGCGGCGACGCTCCGCTCGCAGGGGCACGAGGACTGGGCGCGCCGCGCCGACGCGCTCGCGCTGAAGGTCCGTGACTTCTCGACCCTCGTGGACGAGCTCGTCGCCGAGGGACGCCTCGCCCTCGCCGAGGCGCCGGCGGCGACCGTCACCTACCACGACTCCTGCCACCTGAAGCGGAAGCTCGGGGCGCACGTCGCGCCGCGCCGGCTGCTGCGGGCCTCCGGGCACGTCGTCGAGGAGATGCCGGAGAGCGACGCCTGCTGCGGGATGGGCGGGAGCTACTCGCTCAAGTTCCCCGAGATCAGCCGGCCGATCCTCGCCCGCAAGCTCGAGAGCGTGCGCAAGACCGGGGCGCCGGTGGTCGCGATGGACTGCCCGGGCTGCGTGATGCAGATCGGGGGCGGGCTCGACCGCGCCGGCGACGCCGTGAAGGCGCGCCACGTCGCGGAGCTCGTCGCGCCGCGGCTCCGGCCCGGGCCGGCCGCCGATCCGAAGTAGCGGTGAGGCGCAGCCGCCGCGCCCGCGCGGGGTCGACAGGACCCCCGCGCGATGCGCTGCCGCGCGCCACCCGCCGGACTACCGGCGATGGCCGCCGAACGTCCCGCCGAGCTCGAAGGCGAGGTAGTTCTTCGCGAGCGTGGTCCGCACGGGCGAGGTCGCCCCGACGGACTGGGACACCATCACCATGTCACCGCCGGTGATGTAGTTGTAGGTCGCGGCGAGCCGGAACCCGCCGAAGTTCACGCCGACCTGCGGCGCGAACCCGAACCCGCGGAACGCGGCGGCGGTCTGCACCACCGTCGCGCCGGCGGCGCCCGTCGCGACCGACTGGGAGCCCGCGCCGATCCGGTAGTAGCCGAGCCCGAGACCGACGAACGGCCGCACCGGCGAGGCGGTGAGGTAGTAGTCGCCCTTCAGGGCGTACACGCTGACCGCGCGTGCGCCCTGCTCGACGCTCGTCTCGCTCGAGCCCTGGCTCACCGAGACCTTCTGGGTCACGAAGGCCGCTCCCTCGAAGCGGAGCCCGGCTGCGATCCGGTCGGTGATGTTGTACTTGGGCTCGATCGCCGCGCCGCCGCCCCACGACGTCGCGTCCGCCGAGGCGTACGCGCCGAACACGGTGACGTCCACGCGGATCGGCTGGTAGTTCAGGGCCTGGGCACGCGCGGCGGGCGCGGCCGCGAGCAGCGCGAGCGCGGCGAGGAGCTTCACGTCGATGCGGGTCATGTCGTTCTCCGGTCTGCGTGGCCACCCGGGGGCGGCGGAGGGCGGGTCGCCCGCGCGCGGTGGACGCGCGCGCGAAGGCGCGCGGAACCGTACAACGGCGTGTGAAGCCGAGCAACCGCACGCCCGCCTGCCTGGCCTCGCCGCCGCGGAGCGCCACCCCCGGAGCGCGCCCGCGAGCTTCGGGGGTCCTTCGGGCTGGGGCCTGGTCCGCCTCGCGCGGACGGGAACGCCGGAACGCAGCGAGGCCCCGCCGCCCGGGGGCGACGGGGCCTCGAAGGACCGATGCTCGCGGTGCGCCGCTACTTGCTGGCGCGCGCCGGCGCCGCCGCGGCGGCGGCCGCGGGATGCGCGGCCTTCCTCGCGGCCCGCTCCTCGAGCCAGATGGTCATCGGGGCGGCGATGAACCAGGTCGAGTAGGTGCCGGACACGATGCCGATGAACATCGCGACCGCGAAGTCGAAGATCGTGCCGACGCCGTAGAACATCAGGCCGAGCAGCGACAGCGCGGTCGCCACCGAGGTGAGGAGCGTCCGGCCGAAGACCTCGTTGATCGAGAGGTTCACGATCTCGCCGAGGCCCTTGCCCTTGTACTTGCCCTGGTTCTCGCGGATGCGGTCGTAGACGACGACCGTGTCGTTCACCGAGTAGCCGACCACGGTGAGGATGACGGCGATCGAGGTGAGGTTGAACTCCCGGCCGGAGAAGGCGAAGTAGCCGAGGGTGACGATCGCGTCGTGGACGATGGCGATGATGACGCCCGGGCTGAAGCGGAAGTCGAACCGCAGGCCGACGTACACCACGATGAGCGCCATCGCGTAGAGGATGGCCTTGAACCCCTGGTTCCGGAGCTCGCGGCCGACCGCCGGGCCGACGTACTCGACCCGCCGGACCTCGGGGCTCGCGTCGGCGAACCGGGCGGCGAGGTCCCGCCCGATCTTGTCCTGGATGCCCTGGGTGATCACCGCGAAGGAGCGGGTCCCCGCGGTGAGCCCGGCCTCCTCGCGCACCTCGCGGACGCGGATCCCCGCGCCCTCGACGGCTTCCTTGAGCTGCTGCGGGGTGGGCGGCGCGCCCTTGAACTGGAAGTCGATCTTGTCGCCGCTCTCCGCGTTGAAGCTCGTGGCCTCGACCTGGAAGCGCGCCTGCACCGCGTCCTCGACCCGCTTCACGTCCTCCGGGCTCATGAGGGCGATGCGGCCGACGCGGACGAGGTAGGTGTTCTCGCTCTCGGCGCCGTAGGTCTGGACCGAGGCGTCCTTGAAGCCCAGGTCCTCGACGCCCTTGCGGATGGCGCCGGGATCGACCGCCTTGCCGAAGCGGACCTCCATCTCGGTTCCGCCGGCGAAGTCGACGCCGAAGTTGAGCCCGTGGATGAACGGGAGGCACCACGCGATGACGGCGAGGTTCACGACGAGCGAGAGCACCACCGCGATGTGGCGCTTCCCGACGAAGTCGAACTTCGTGCCGTGAGGGACGATGTCGAAGGTCTTGAATTGCATCAGACGCTCAGCCGCGCAGACTCGTGGCGGGTGAAGTACTCCATGATCGCGCGGGTGACGACGATGGAGGTGAACATGGAGGCGAGGAGGCCGATGATCAGCGTGACGGCGAAGCCGCGGACCGGACCCGATCCGTACTGCATGAGGACGAAGCCGGCGACGAGCGTCGTGACGTGCGAGTCGACGATGGTCCAGAAGACCTTGTCGTAGCCCTGCTGGACCGCCGCCTTCACCGAGCGGCCGCCGCGAAGCTCCTCGCGGATGCGCTCGTTGATGAGGACGTTCGCGTCGACCGCCATGCCGAGGGTGAGGACGAAGCCGGCGATGCCGGGGAGCGTGAGCGTCGAGCCGATCATCGACATGATCGCGAGGACGAGCAGGCCGTTCAGGACGAGCGCGACGTCCGCGACGAGCCCGGACGCGCGGTAGTAGAGGACCATGAAGGCGAGGACCGCGAGGAGGCCCCACAGGGCCGCGACGGTGCCCTTCTGCACGAGCTCGGGCCCGAGGGTGGCGCCGACGGTCCGCTCCTCGGAGATGGTCACCGGCGCCGGCAGCGCGCCGGACTTCAGCACGAGGGCGATCTCGTTCGCCTCCTCGAACTGCTGCTGGCGGTTCTGCCCGGAGCCGAGGGTGATCTGGCCGTTCGAGGAGATGCGCCCCTGGATGTACGGCGCGGTCTCGACCTTGTCGTCGAGGACGGTCGCCATCCGCCGGCGCATGTTCTCGGTGGTGAGCTTCTCCATGAGCCCGGCGCCCTGCGGGGACATCTTGAACGTGACGACCGGACGCCCCTGCTGCAGCGGATCGGAGCTGTCGACGCCCACGCCCGCGTCGGCGATGAAGTCGCCGGTCAGCTCGGTCTTCGCGCGGAGCAGGTACGTGCGGTAGTAGCGCGCCTGGAACACGCCGTTGTCGCCGTGCACGGTCGCCTCGCCGATCCCGATCGCGTTCTTCGCGGGATCGAGGAGCGGCGCCGCCTTCTGCGCGATGAGCTTCTCGAGCTCGACGCGGGTGTTCGCCGCGAGCAGCGTCACCGACCGCGAGCTGCCGCTCGGCAGCTCGATCGTCTCGCCGGTCCAGCAGCCGGCTTCCGGCAGCGGGACCTGGAGCCCGGCGCGCCCGCCGGGGCACTGCGGGAACGTCGAGCGGAGCGCGTCGAGCGCAGGGCTCTCGTCGTCCGTGATCTTGAACTCGAGCTGGGCGGTGCGGCCGAGCAGCTCCTTCGCCTTCTCGGGATCCTTGAAGCCCGGCAGCTGGATCTGGATCTGCGAGTTGGCCTTGCGCTTGATGTCGGGCTCGGTGACGCCCCACTTGTCGACGCGGTTGCGGATCGCCTTCTCCGCCTGCTCGACCGCCTTCCCCTGGTACTCGCGCAGGACCTGGTCCCTGAACGCGAAGAGGATCGTCCCGGCCGGCGCGCCGCCCGGCGCGTACATCTCGTTGTCGTAGCTGTCGAGGACGGTCTTGCGGATCTTCTCGAGGTCGTCGCCCTTCACCTCGATGCGCCGCCCGGCGTCCACCGTGCGCGACTCCGTGAACGGGACCTCCTTCGACTTGAGGTAGTCCGCGATCTCGTCGGCGCGGCGGGCGACCTTCGCCTTCACCGCGCGGTCGACGTCGACGCCCATCGCGAGGTGGATGCCGCCCTGCAGGTCGAGCCCGAGGTTCAGGTGGTGCTTCGCGGCGGGCGCCCAGCGGGGCACCGACTGATCGTACGCGTCGCCGTTCCGCTGATCGGGCGGGAGCTTGAAGTAGTACCAGCTCGGGACGAGCTGCCAGATCGAGAAGATCGCGACGCCCACGATGAGCGCGACGCGCCAGTGCCAGGATCGTTCCATCTACTTCTTCGCCTCCGTCGTCTCGACCACGTTCCACTGCCCGACGATCTGGTTCTTCAGCACGCGGAGCTTCGTCCCGCCGCCGACGTCCACCATCACCGTCCGGTCCTCGACCGCCGTGACCGTCCCGACGATCCCGCCCTGCGTGACGACCTCGTCGCCCTTCTTCAGCCCGGTCAGGAAGGCCGTGTGCTTCTTCGCCTGCTTCTGCTGGGGGCGGAAGAAGACGAAGTAGAAGACGAGCGCGATGAGGATGAAGGGCAGGAACTGGCCGATCGGGTTCGCGGCCTGCCCCTCCGGCGCCGTCTGAGCGAAGAACGCGTGGAGGACGGGGGACATTCTGTGGACTCCGGGTCGGACGAGATGTGCGGAAAAGCGCTGTTTTCTAGCCTGATTCGGCGGGGGTGTCCAGCGATCCCTGGCCGCGCCCGCCCTCGCGCCAGGCCTCGAGCCGTTCCCGGCGGAACGCGTCGAAGCGGCCCTCCTCGATCGCGCGCCGCGCTCCGTCCATGAGGGACAGGTAGAAGTGCAGGTTGTGGAGGGTGTTGAGCCTGAGCCCGAGCATCTCCCCCGCCTTGAAGAGGTGGCGCAGGTACGCCCGGGAGAACGTCCGGCACGTGTAGCAGGAGCACGAGGGGTCGGCCGGCCCCTCGTCATCCGCGAAGCCGGCGTTCCGGATGACGACCTTGCCGCGGCTCGTGAAGAGGAGGCCGTTGCGCGCGGTCCGCGTCGGGAGGACGCAGTCGAACATGTCCACGCCCGCGGCGATGCCGGCGAGGAGGTCCTCCGGGGTTCCCACGCCCATGAGGTAGCGCGGCTTCCCCGCGGGCAGCAGCGGCGCGTCGCGGGCGACCCCCTCCCACATCCGGCCGGGCGCCTCGCCGACCGCGTAGCCGCCGAGCGCGTAGCCGGGCAGGTCGAGCGCGGCGGCGTCTTCGATGGCGCGCGCGCGCAGATCGGGAAACAGCCCGCCCTGGGCGATGCCGAACAGCGAGCAGGGAGCCGGCGCCGCCGCGCCGCCCGCCGCCTTCTCGTCCTCGAGCCTGCGCCACGCGTCGCGGCAGCGGACGAGCCAGCGCTGCGTCCGCGCGAGCGAGACCTCGTGGTAGGCGCGGTCGGCGAGAGAAGGCGGGCACTCGTCGAACGCCATGATGACGTCGGCCCCGAGCGCCTCCTGCACCTCGATCGCCTTCTCCGGCGAGAGGACCTGGCGCGAGCCGTCGAGGTGCGAGCGGAACGTGACGCCCTCCTCGGCGATCTCGACGAGGCCGGGGCCGGCCCGGTCGCGCCCGGCGGCCCGCTCGCCGAGGCTGAACACCTGGAAGCCGCCGGAGTCGGTGAGGAGCGCCCCGCCCCACGCCATGAACCGGTGGAGGCCGCCGAGGCGGCGGATGCGCTCGTGGCCGGGGCGGAGGAACAGGTGGTAGGTGTTGCCGAGGACGATCCGGGCGCCGATCGCCTCGAGGTCGCGCGGGTCGAGCGTCTTCACGGTCGCCGCCGTCCCCACGGGCATGAACACCGGGGTGTCGATCGGTCCGCGCGAGGTGTCGAGCCTGCCCCGCCGGGCGGCGCCGTCCGTCGCGAGGACCTCGAAGCGGATCACGCGGCCGGTTTCCCCCGCGCGCGCGCGGGTGTCAAGGAGTCACCCCGTCGACTTGCTCACCTGGACGTGGAGTTGGACTTGGACGTGGACTTGAGACCTCGACCTCGAGACCTCGACCTCGACCTGGAGGAACCTCAGTCGAAGTCGAAGTTCAGGTCTAGGTCTAGGTCGAAGACCACGACCACGACCACGCCACGTCTCCGCGGTCAGGGGTGGGTCGCCCGACTACGCCCCCCGCGCGCCCGAGCGGGAGACTTCCTCCACCAGCGTCCGCCACGCGCGTCCCGCCCGGCCGTCGGGCACGATCTTGATCCCGACGGTGCGTTCGCTGTCGGCGCCCGGCTGGTTCCAGCAGACGACGGCCCGCAGCGTGCGGGTGAAGAAGCCGTCCTTGAGCCGGATCGCGAGCTCGTCGCCGACGAGCGGGAGCTGACCGGGCCAGCGCAGCGCGCAGCCGCCCTCGGACACGTTGAGGGTCGTCGCGTCGAGGCCGACGCTGGCGCGCTCGAGCTGCAGCCGGCGCTCGACGGACCAGCGCGGCGACCGTTCCTTGAACGAGACCGGCTCCCCGCGCGACGCCGCGGCGAGGAACCCGGCCGCGGCGAGGCTGTGACGCTCGAGGTGAAGCTCCACGCCGGGAGGGAGCGACGGGCGCCCCATGCGGCGGACCAGGGCGACCTTGCCGAAGAGCGTCGCGCGGATCGCGTGCCCGTAGATCCCGACGCGGACGGCGACCTGGTCCCCGACGCGCGACTCCGAGAGGATCGGGAGGAAGAGGGTCCCCTGCTTCTCCCGCCAGCCGGCGAGGAACTGGGACGGCTCGAGCTGGACCGGGACGCTTTGCACGTGATCCCCCGCGAAATCCGATCGTATAGCACAGCCGGATCGCCCCGAGACCGAGGGCGAAACCGCGCCGTCAGCGCGTGAAGAGCACCATCGCGTCCCCGTAGCTGAAGAACCGGTACCCGAGCCGGACCGCCTCCGCGTACGCGCCGATGACCCGCTCACGCCCTCCGAGCGCGCAGACGAGGACGAGCAGCGTCGAGCGCGGCAGGTGGAAGTTCGTGACGAGCGCGTCGACCGCCCGGAAGGCGTGCCCGGGGCGGATGAAGATCTCCGTCCGTCCGGCGCCCGCGACGACGCGCTCGCCGTCGGCGGCGCTCTCGAGCGTGCGGACGGTCGTCGTCCCGACCGCGACGACGCGCCCGCCGCGCTCGCGGCAGCGGGCGATCTCGTCGGCGGCGGCCTGCGGGACCTCGTAGCGCTCGGCGTGCATCCGGTGATCGTCGAGGGACTCGCCCCGCACCGGCAGGAACGTCCCGGGGCCGACGTGGAGCGTGACGGCCGTCCGCCGGACGCCGCGCGCCTCGAGCCTCGTGAGGAGCGACTCGGTGAAGTGGAGCCCGGCCGTCGGCGCCGCCGCGCTGCCCGGCGCGCGCGCCCAGACCGTCTGGTAGCGCTCGCGGTCGCGGACCGTCGGCTCGCGGCGGATGTACGGCGGCAGCGGGACGCGCCCGGCCCGCTCGAGGGCGCCGAGGAGCGCCTCGCCCTCGCGGTCGAGCACGACGACGTAGAAGCCCGCGCCCTCGACCGACTCGACCGTGGCGCAGAGGCCGTCGAGCTGCACCGTGGCGCCCGCGCGGATGGGCTTCGACGCCTGCCCCATCGCGCGCCAGCGCGGGCCGAGGCCGCCCTCGAGCGGCTCGCAGAGGAGGAGCTCCACCCGGCCGCCGGTGGCCTTGCGGCCGACGAGCCGCGCGGGGATGACCTTGGTGTCGTTGAAGACGAGGAGGTCGCCCGGCGCGAGGAGCGTGTCGAGCTCGGCGAAGGTCCGGTGCGCGAGGGCGCCGCCCGCCGCGGGGAGCACGAGCAGGCGCGACGCGTCGCGCGGCGTGACCGGCTCCTGGGCGATGAGCGACTCCGGGAGATCGAAGTCGAAGTCGGCGAGCTTCACGTGGGCGTCCAGGGCCAGCTCCAGGTCCAGGTCAGTACATCTTCGCGATCTCGGTCCCCGGATAGTAGTGGCCGAGGATCTCACGGTACGTCTTCCCCTCGCGGGCGAGGCCGGCGGCGCCCCACTGGCACAGCCCGGCGCCGTGGCCCTGGCCGCGCCCTTCGAAGACGAAGTCGCCGTCCTCGGCGCGGACGTCGAAGGCGAGGGAGGGGAGCTTCGAGAACCCGAGCCGCTGGCGCAGATCCGTCGCCGCGAGCACCACCCTGCGCTCTCCGGCCTGGACCTCGACCTTCTCGGCGCGCCCGCTCGCGGTCCGCGACGCGACGCGCGCCGCCGTCGCCGCGCCGCCGAGGCCCACCGCCTTCGCGAGCTCGCGCGCAGGCAGCCGCAGCGTCCAGCGGACGCGCGGGGCCCGCTCGCAGCGGCCGCACTCCACCGCCGCGAGGTACGGGAGGTCCCGGCCGAGCGCGGGGAGTCCGGCCTCGGTCCGTCCGCCGCACGCCGCGTGGAAGTACGCCTCCACCGGCTCCATGCCGAGCGCGAGGACCTCGCCGGCCGTCGCCTCGGCGGCCGCCCGCGCGGCCGGGCTGGCCTCCTTCGCGAACACCTGCGCGAGGACGCCCGCGCCGATGTCCCACGCCCGCCCGGCCGCCTGCGCGTCGATCTTGCGGGTGAGCGCGTAGCTGCGGGCCGCCACCGCCTGGGCCTTCAGGGACTCCGTCGGGAAGGACCCGGGCATCTCTCCTGCGACCACGCCTGCGACGTAGTCCTCGAGCCGGAGCTCGACCACCTCGCGCGTCTCGGCCGACACGCGCACTCGGATGAGCTCCTCGGCGTCCCCGCGCCCGGGCACCGAGAGGGCGAGCGCGAGGGCAAGCGCCCGCAGCGCTCCCTTCGAGGCCGCTGACTTGGCGGCCGGACGCGCGGGTGTGTATAGGTGCCCGGTGGAACTCTTCCGCTGGCTCATCGACCTCATCCGCGACCCCGGCGAGCTCATCCGCTGGGGCGGCTACCCCGCCCTGGCCGTCATCATCTTCCTGGAGACGGGGGCGCTCGTCTTCTTCCTGCCGGGCGACTCGCTCCTCGTCATGGCCGGAGTGTACGCGGCGAAGGGCGACCTCTCCATGTGGGCGCTCGCCTTGCTGCTCATTCCCCTGGCGGTCCTGGGCGACGCGTCGAGCTACACGATCGGCGCCCGCGCCGGCCCGCACCTGTTCAACCGTCCCCGCTCGCGCCTCTTCCGCCCCGAGCACGTGCTGCTCGCGAAGGCGTTCTACGAGAAGCACGGCGGCAAGGCGATCATCCTCGCGCGGTTCATGCCGCTCGTGCGGACGTTCGTCCCGGTCGTCGCCGGGATCGCGCAGATGCCGTACCGGCGATTCGCGACCTACAACATCGTCGGCGGCGCGTCCTGGGTCCTCTCGATGACGCTCATCGGCTTCGGGCTCGGGAACTCGATCCCGAACCTCGACCGCCACATCGAGAAGGTGATCGTCGTCGTGGTGCTCGTGTCGCTCGTGCCAGGGCTCGTCGAGTATCTGAAGTCGCGCCGGCGCCGGACCGCGGGTCCCGCGCCGCGCCCCGCGGACGTCGACTAAGGGCCGAGACCACTTCCCCGCGGCGCGGCTCAGGCGCCGTACCAGATCGCGTCGTACGGGCAGGCGAGGTCCGAGGACGGCGGGTCGGGGTACCGGAACCGCTCGCCCGCGCCGTTCCGGAGCAGGTGGACGTGGGCCTCGCGCCCGACGACGTAGTCGGGCTGGAGGGTGATCTTCCCTCCGCCGCCGGGGAGATCGACGGCGAGGTGCGGGATGGCGAGACCGCTCGTGTGGCCGCGCAGCGCCTCGAGGATCGCGACGCCCGCGGCGAGCGGCGTGCGCAGGTGCCCGGTCCCCTCGGCGAGGTCGCCCTGGTGCAGGTAGTAGGGCCGCACGCGCCACTCGAGGAGCCGCTCGAAGAGGTCCTTCAGGATCCGCGCGGAGGAGTTCACGCCGCGCAGGAGGACGGTCTGGTTCTCGACGGGGACGCCCGCGTCGACGAGCGTCTCGCACGCCGCGCGCGCCTCGTCCGTGCACTCCTTCGGATGGTTGAAGTGGGTGACGAGGAAGAGCGGCGCGTGCCGGCGCAGGAGCGCCGCGAGCCGTGCGTCGATCCGCATGGGCAGGACCGCCGGCGCGCGGGTCGCGAGCCGGACGACCTTCACGTGCGGCACGGAGCGGACCGCGGTGAGGAGCGCGTCGAGCCGGTCGTCGTCGAGCACGAGCGGATCGCCTCCCGACACCACCACGTCGCGAATCGATGGGCGGGCGCGCAGGACCTCGACCGCCGCGTCGAGGTCCGCTCGGGAGAGGGCGCCGTCGCCCGAGAAGGTGACGCGGCGGCGGGTGCAGTGGCGGCAGTAGACGGCGCAGCGATCGGTCGCGAGCAGCAGGGCCCGGTCCGGGTAGCGGTGGACGATGGCTCGGGAGGGACGGCGGGTGTCCTCCCCGAGCGGGTCGCGGAGGTCCCCCGGCGTGTGCTCGAACTCCGCAGCGGTCGGGATCGCCTGGATCCGCACCGGGCAGGAGGGGTGCGCCGCGTCGATGAGGGACGCGTAGTAAGGCGTCACCGCGACGCGCGCGGTCCCCTCGGCGAGCGCGAGGCCGCGCCGCTCGTCCTCCGTCAGCCGGACGTGGGCCGAGAGCGCCGCGGCGCTGCCGAGGGCGTGCCGGAGCTGCCAGCGCCAATCGCGCCATTCGGCCTCGCTCGCGCCGAATCGTGCCGCTCGGGTCTCCATCGCGGCCGCGCACGCTAGCGGGGCGATCCCGGCGAAGTCAAACCGGCCGTGCTAGATCAACGGGCATGGTGAGCCCGAACGTCCGCTCGAGGTTCAAGCCGGGACGGCGTGGTCCCTGGAGGGACGTGCCGGAGGCGACCTGGAACGACTGGCACTGGCAGCAGCGCGAGCGGGTGACCGGCCTCGAGCAGCTCGAGAAGGTGGTGAACGTCACCCCCGACGAGCGGCGCGCGGTCGTCGAGACGGCCGCCGAGTTCCAGATGGCCATCACGCCGTACTACGCGGCCCTCATGGACCCGGACGATCCGTCCTGCCCGGTCCGGCTCCAGTCGGTCCCGACGATGGACGAGACCGAGGTCGCGGCGGTGGATCTCGAGGACCCGCTCGCGGAGGAGCGGGACATGCCGACGCCGGGGATCACGCACCGCTACCCGGACCGCGTCCTCTTCTACGTGACGCACAACTGCCCGGTGTACTGCCGCCACTGCACGCGGAAGCGGAAGGTCGCGGACCCGACGAGCGCCGCGGCGAAGAAGCAGATCGAGGACTCGCTCGCGTACATCGCGAACCACCCCGAGGTCCGCGACGTCGTCGTCTCGGGCGGCGATCCGCTCTCGCTCTCCGACGAGCGGCTCGACTACATCCTCGGGCGGCTCCGCGGGATCCCCCACGTCGAGATCTTCCGGCTCGGGACCCGCAACCTCGTCACCCTCCCCCAGCGCGTCACCGACGACTTCGTGCGGATGCTGCGCGAGCACCACCCCGTCTACGTGAACACGCACTTCAACCACCCGAAGGAGTGCACCGCCGAGGCGTTCGAGGCGACCCGGCGCATCGCCGACGCGGGCTGCCCGATCGGCAACCAGATGGTGCTGCTCAAGGGCGTGAACGACGACCCGGAGATCGTGAAGGAGCTGAACCACAAGCTCCTCCTCATGCGCGTGCGCCCGTACTACATCTACCAGTGCGATCTCGCGAAGGGCATCGGCCACTTCCGGACGCCGGTCGAGAAGGGCATCGAGATCATCGAGCACCTGCGCGGGCACACCTCCGGCCTCGCCGTCCCGCAGTTCGTCATCGACGCGCCCGGCGGCGGCGGCAAGATCCCGGTGAACCCGCAGTACGTGACGGGCCGCGACGGCAAGCGCTGGAAGCTCCGGAACTACGCGGGGAAGCCGTACGAGTACGAGGAGCCGTGACACCGTCGGGTGTCGCCTTCGGGTGACACCGGACGCGGGAGACGTTCGCCCGCGCTGAGCGGCTCGATTCCGCGGTCCCGCGTTCTCGGTCGGGTCCCCACGCCGTCCCGCGCCGCCCTCGTCATCGCGGAAGACGCGGCGCGCGCGATCGCGGACGAGGCGCGGATTTCAGGGCGCCTGCGGAACCACCTCCGCTCGAGAGCTCGGTTTCCCGACCCGAACAGTCGACGAACTATCTCCAGCGATAGTGAGACAGGCTCTCCGGAACCGGTCCATGTGCTCGCGCCCGTAGACCTGCTCCGCGTGCAGCATGTTGTGAGCGCGGCATCGCAGCCGAAGGTTCACGATCGTCGAGGGGCCACCCAGGGCGACGGGCACGATGTGGTCGAGCTCGAGCTGCCAGCGGCTGCCGCAACGGTGACCGTCGGCGCCCTCGAAGGTGCAGCGGCCGCCGTCGCGCTTCCAGACCTCGCGGCGGATCGCGGCGGGGATCCGGGTCGAGTCGCGGGGCCGTTGCGCGTCCTGGTCCGCGAGCGCGGCTGGGAGCGCCGGTTTGTCGACTTCGCTGGGCGTGGGCAGGCGCGAGGCTTTCTGCTGCGCGGGCGCTGACGCGCCCTTGCGATTGGATCGGCGCCCTCGCCTGCGAGAAGAGCATGCCATCGGCGACGCCGAGGTCGCCATCGTGACCTGTGCGCCGGCGAGAGCGATGACGAGCCCGGTGGCGATGGTGGCGAGCGCGTCGGTGACCCGGCGCTCGGAACGAGCCGACGGCCGGGGTCGGACGCGGGCTCGGAGCGAGGCCGCGGGCGCACGGCTCACCGCGAGGCCGATCATCGCCGTGTAGACGAGGCCTCGACGACGGCGCGCCGGGCTGCGGCAGCCGGCGTAGGCGCCGGCGAGCGCGTCGCCCTGTAGAATCGGCGGAGCGAGGCAAGTTGCGCTGATGGCCCACGGCGAAGCCGAGTACGAGCGACCAGAAGAACGCGGCCGGGGCCACGCTTGCGGCGGCGCTCGACCAGAGGAGACGCAGACATGCCCACGCAGCAGACCATTCTTCTCGTTGGCGGCACCGGACGCACAGGCCGGCGTGCATTGCAGCAGCTCCTGGACCGCGGCGTCAGCGTTCGCGCCATCGTGCGATCGGGCGGGAAGCTCCCACCGGACGTCGCGGGGAACCCCAACCTGACGGTGATCGAGGCCAGCCTGCTGTCGCTTCGAGATGAGGAGCTGCTGCAGCACCTACGCGGCTGCGATGCCGTCATTTCCTGTCTCGGTCACGTCCTCAGCCTCAAAGGGATCTTCGGGCCGCCGCGCGACCTCGTTACGAGAGCGACGATGCGCCTGTGCCGTGGGGTCGAAGCGCTGCAACCCGCAGCGCCGGTCAAGTTCATCCTCATGAGCAGCGTCTCGGTCAATCGCCGAGGCGGTCTCGACACGCGCCGGGGCTCGTTCGAGAGGGCGCTTCTCTGGATGCTCTGCGGCGTGCTTCCGCCAGCCAAGGACAACCAGCGAGCGGCGGACTTCCTCCTCGAGAAGATCGGACCTGGTAACGCCTTCGTTCAGTGGGCGATGGTCCGACCGGACTCGCTCCTGGAGGGCGAGGTCTCGAAGTACGCGTTGCACGAGGGCCTCGTGAACAGCCTCTTCGCGCCCGGCAGCACGAACATGGCCAACGTCGCGCACTTCATGTGCGAGCTGGTGACGAACCCGAAGACGTGGGCGGACTGGAAGGGCAAGCTGCCGGTCATCACCAACGCCGAGGCGTCGAGCGCGACGACGCCGTGACCACGCTGATCTGGAGCGGGCCATTCTTCCTCTGGATCGCGTTCACGCCTGGACAACGGCGAACGAGATCAAAGGTCGGTGGCCTCTTCCACTTTCCGGATCGAAGGACGCGGGGTTACGCGACGTCAGGCAGCCTGCGGAGCAGCCGTCAAACCGAACACGCATGGTCGCGCACCATACCTGGGGTGAATGGCCACATGATGAGCGGCGGCGGGCGAGCGCCGCGGGTACCGACCGATCGAGTCCACGAACTATCTCCAGCGATAGTTCGTGGAGCAGTCGAGGTGACGTTCGGCGGGCTCGCTCGGCCTCGCGCCGGCCGGCCGAGGCGATCGATGAGACCCGCGGTCCGCGCGGTACAATCGCCCCGTGAGCCACGGATCGTGTTCAGGCGGCTGCTGCGGCAGCCCCGAGGTGCCCCTCGCAGTCCGCACCGAGCTCGTGATCGCCGAGGAGCGCGAGGCGCCCTCGGTCGCGACCGACGCCGCTCCGAGCCGGAGGTGGACCGGGATCGACGCGAAGGGGTTCGACCAGGTGAAGCTCGCGACGCTCTGGGCCCTCCTCGCCGGGCAGGAGTTCCGGGACGAGCTGGTCTACGAGTTCACCCCGCTGCACGAGGTCTCGACGGACGGACCGTGGGTCTTCCGCGTCCCCGCTCCGCTCGTGCAGCCCTGGCGGAGCTCGACGAGCCGCACGCGCATCGCGATCGTGCCCGCGTGGGCCGCCACCGAGGAGCTCGAGCTCGACGGCTGGGACGCGGAGGCGGTCGCGCCGCTGCTCGAAGGGTTGCGCTCGCTCGCGCGCGGCGCCCGCGCGGAGCTGAAGCCCGTCCTGATGTCGGTGCGCCTGTAGCGGTCGCGCGCCGTCGGGCGAGGGGCGTCGCGCGGAGCCCCGTCGCGCCCCGGCCGCCGGCGCCCCACCTTCCCGGCATGACCGAGCTCGCCACCGCCCCTCCGTCCCGCGCCCGCTCCGTCGGTGCGGGGGCGCTCTTCGCCGGCGCCACGTTCGCCGCCGCAGCCCTGGGCGCCCGCTCCTCGTCCGCGCGCTCGCCCTGGTACCGGGCGCTCGAGAAGCCGCCGTGGCAGCCGCCGCCCGCAGCCTTCCCCCCGGTCTGGACGGCGCTCTATGCGCTCACCGCGGCCTCCGGGTGGCGGATCTGGCGCTCGCGCGGGCCGGGGCGCCGCCGTGCCCTCGCGCTCTGGGGCGCGCAGCTCGCGGTCAACGCGGCCTGGTCGCCCATCTTCTTCGGCCTGCGCCGGCCGCGGGCCGCGCTCGTCGACGCCGCCCTCCTCGTGCCCGCCATCGCCGCGTACGCCCTCGCGGCGCGCCGCGCCGACCGCCTCGCGGCGGCGCTCGTCCTCCCGTACCTCGGCTGGAGCGCGTTCGCGCTCGTTCTCAACGCCGAGATCGTGCGGCGGAACCGCCGGCTCGCTCGCCGCGGCGTGGACGGCCCGCCGGCCGGTCGCTCGCGCCGTCTTGCGCGCGACGCGGGCGGCGGGCGAAGACTCGCCGATGCCCGAGATCCGCGACGCCCTTCCCCCGCTCTACCGCGACCTCCTCGGGGAGCCGTTCGGGGAGGAGATCCCGCCCGAGTCGAAGGCGACCTGCGCCTCGTGCGCGATGCTCGAGGGCGGCTGCGGAGGCGCGGCGGTCCCGCCGGTGGACGGGCGGAGCCGCTTCTTCCGGCCGGACACGAAGTGCTGCACGTTCCATCCGCGCCTGCCGAACTACCTCCTCGGGGCGATCCTCTCGAGCACCGACCCGGCCCTCGCGGAGGGGCGTCGCCGCGTCGAGTCGCGCATCGCCACGCGCGTGGGAGTCTCTCCCGAGTGGCTGCACCCGCCGCGCATGTTCTCGCTCCTCTACGACAGCGCGCGCGGCGCGTTCGGGCGCGCCCGCGGGCTCCGCTGCCCGTTCTACGAGGCGGACGCGGGCGGGTGCACGATCTGGGCGCACCGCGACGCGGTCTGCTCGACCTACTTCTGCAAGTACGCCGCCGGCGCGGACGGGCGGCGGCTCTGGACGGCGGTGAAGGAGCTCCTCTCGCTCGTCGAGATCCAGCTCGCCCGCGCCGCGCTCCTCGAGCTCGCCCCCGCGCTGCTCGACCGGGAGCCCGGGATGCGGACGCCCGTCACCGCACCGGTCGGCCCGGAGGACATCGACGGCGCGGCGCCTCCCGAGGAAGAGTACGCCGCGGCGTGGGGCGCGTGGGCCGGCCGCGAGGTGGAGCTCTACGTCGCCTGCAATCGCTACGTCTCGTCGCTCGCCGCGCGCGACCTCGACGCGCTCCTCGGGCTCGACGGGCGGATCGGACGCCGCGCCGTCCGGCGCGCGCTCGAGGACGTCCGCTCCACCGCCCTGCCGCCGGTGCTGAGGCTCGATCCGAACGCGACGGTCTCGTGGCTCCCGGACGGGAGCGTCGCGCTCGCGCGCTACAGCGAGCTCGAGGCCCTCGCGCTCCCGGGCGCCGCGTTCCGGCTGCTCGCGCGGTTCACCGGTGACGAGCCCGTCGATGCGGTGCGCGCGCGGCTCCGCGCGGAGGACCACGCCGACCTCTCGGACGAGGTCCTCCTCGAGCTGTATCGCCAGCGGGTCCTCTCGCCGCCGCCGGGAAGAACCTGAGCGTCCCGCCGGCCTGGCCACCACCCTGGGGTCGACAGCCGGAGGCCGAACGGACCCGACGGCCCCCTCACCCACCCTCTTCGCGGGGGCGAGGGAGAGCTACCTAGTCGAGCACCGCGACCGCGTCGATCTCGACCCGCGCGCCGCGCGGCAGCGCCGAGACCTGCACCGTCGCTCGCGCGGGGGGATCCTTCGGGAAGCGCCGCCCGTACACCTCGTTCATCTTCGCGAACTCGGCGAGGTCGGTGAGGTAGACCGTGCAGCGCACGACGTCCTTGAAGCCGGCTCCGGCGGCGGCGAGGACCGCGCCGAGGTTCTCCATCACGCGCTCGGTCTGCACGGCGACGTCGCCCGCGACGAGCTCGCCCGTCGCCGGGTCGAGCGGGGTCTGGCCGGAGAGCCAGAGGGTGCGCGCGCCGCGCGACTCGATCGCCTGGCTGTAGGGGCCGATCGCCTTCGGGGCGCCGGGGCTCGAGATGGGCTTTCGCATGGGACGGTCCTCGCAGAAGGGCTACGCGCGTTCGACGGAGGTCACGCCGTCGATCCGCTCGATCGAGCGCATCACGGCCTTCAGCTGGGTGAGGTCGCCGATGGTGACCTCGAAGTCGTTCACGGCGCGCTCGCCGGGCGTCATCGTCCGGCAGCTCGCCTGCGAGATGTTCACGCCCGCCTCGCTGAAGATCTGCGAGATCTTCGCGAGGATGCCGGGGCGGTCGGTCGTGACGACCCGCAGGGAGACCGGGCGCTTCAGGTCGCCCTTCACGTCCCAGGAGACGTCCACGCGCCGATCGGGGTCGATCCCGAGCACCTTGTCGCAGGCGGTGGTGTGGACGGTCACGCCGCGGCCGCGCGTGATGAACCCGACGATCGCGTCCCCGGGCACCGGGTTGCAGCACCGGCCGTAGCGGACGAGCACGTCCTCGATGCCGCTGATCCGGACGCCGCCCGTCACCGGCCGCCGCGCCACCTTGCGGAAGATCTCGGTGAGCCGCGAGGTGGCGGGGGCGTCGCCCTCGGGGTGGGGCTCGGCGAGCCTCTCGGCCGGGACGATCTGCCGGAGCACTTCCTGCGGGGTGACCTTGCCGTACCCGATCCCGGCGAGCAGGTCGTCGGCGATGCGGTAGCCGAGCGCGTTCGCCGCCTTGACGAGCGTGCCGTCCTTGTCGACCTTGTTGAGCGTCACGCCGAAGCGGCGGAACTCGCGCTCGGCGACGTCGCGCCCGATCTCGATCGAGCGCCGGTGCTCCGCCTGCCGGATGAACTGGCGGATCCGCGCCTGGGCGCGGCTCGTCTTCACGAAGGCGAGCCAGTCCTTCGACGGGTGGGCGTGGGGCGAGGTGAGGATCTCGACGGTGTCGCCGTTCTTGAGCTTGTAGCGGAGCGGGACGAGCTTCCCGTTCACCTTCGCGCCGACGGTGTGCTCGCCGATCTCGGAGTGGATCGTGTACGCGAAGTCGACCGGGGTCGCGCCGCGCGCGAGGCTCTTCACCGCCCCCTTCGGCGTGAAGACGAAGACCTCGTCGGAGAAGAGATCCACCTTCACCGTCTCGAGGAACTCGCGCGGGTCGGCGACGTCCTTCTGGAACTCCACGAGCTGCCGGAGCCAGCCGAACGACTCCGCGTCCTTCTTCGAGAGCGCCTCGCCGCCCTTCCCGTCGCGCCCCTTCTCCTTGTAGGCCCAGTGCGCGGCGACGCCCTCCTCCGCGATCCGGTGCATCTCGAGGGTCCGGATCTGGACCTCGATCCGCTCGCCGTGCGGGCCGACCACGGTCGTGTGCAGCGACTGGTACCGGTTCGGCTTCGGGATCGCGATGTAGTCCTTGAAGCGCCCGGGCACCGGCTTCCAGAGCGAGTGGATCACGCCGAGCGACTCGTAGCACTCGGCCACGCTCGCGACGATGATGCGAAAGCCGACGACGTCCTGGATCTGGTCGAACTCGACGTCGAGCTCCCGCATCTTCCGCCAGATCGAGTAGATGTGCTTCACGCGCCCGGAGACGTCCGCGCCCTTCAGCGCCGGACTCCTCGAGCTTCCCCTGGATGGTCTCGACGACGCCCAGGACGAACCGCTCCTTCTCGCGGGCGACCGCCGAGATCCGGCTCGTGAGGTCCGCCCACTCCTGCGGCCGCAGGTACTTGAACGAGAGGTCCTCGAGCTCGCTCTTGATCCACTGGATGCCGAGCCGGTTCGCGAGCGGCGCGTAGATGTCGAGCGTCTCGCGGGCGATCCGCTCCTGCGACTCGGGCTTCATCGCGTCGAGCGTCCGCATGTTGTGGGTCCGGTCGGCGAGCTTGACGAGCAGGACGCGGATGTCCTTCGCCATCGCGACGACCATCTTGCGGAAGTTCTCGGCCTGCTTCTCCTCCTGGGTGTTCGCCGCGCTGTACTGGGACAGCTTCGTCACGCCGTCGACGAGGTCCGCGATCTCGGGGCCGAACAGCTCGGCGATCTCCTTCTTCGTCGCGAGCGTGTCCTCGATCGTGTCGTGGAGGAGCCCCGTCACGACCGACGACTCGTCGAGCTTCAGCTCGGCGAGGATGCCTGCGACCTCGAGCGGGTGGACGAGGTACGGCTCACCGGACTTGCGGAGCTGCCCCGTGTGGACCTTGGCGCTGTAGACGTACGCCTTCTTGACGAGGTCGAGGTCGGGGTCCGGGTGGTACGAGGCGACCCGGTCGAGGATGTCGTTCAGTCTAAGCAAGCGATCCGGCGAGCGTAGCGGTTCGGATCCTGCGGCCGCAAGCGCGCTCTCGATCCGTAACGCAACGCGCCACCCGGCGCCAGAACGCGCCCCCGCTCCCCACAGGGAGCGAGCGGGGGGATGGGGAGGGCGCGACGGCGCTCCGGCACCGCCGGCCGGGCGGCCTTCCCGCCGGCCGTTCGCTGTACAATCCCGCCCGGGATGTCCCGCCGCCTCCTCCTCGCCTCGCTCGCCGTGCTGTCCACGATCGTCGTCGGGACGCTCGGTTACTGGTTCATCGGCCGCGGCGAGTGGTCGTTCATCGACTGCCTGTACCAGACCGTCATCGGCATCACGACGGCGGGGTTCGGCGAGATCATCCCGCTCGGGGCGACCACCCTCGGGCGTCCGTTCACGATCCTGCTCCTCTCCGGCGGCCTGGTGTCGGTGGGCTGGTTCGTGACCACCGCGGCGGCCTTCCTCATCGAGGGAGAGCTCTCGGGGATGACCTGGAGGAAGCGGATGGACAGCCGCGTGAAGAAGCTCGTCGGCCACTACATCGTCTGCGGCGCCGGAACGACCGGCATCCACTGCGTGCGCGAGCTCGACGCGATCGGCGTGCCGTTCGCGGTCGTGGACCGGAGCGAGGCGGTCGCGCGCGAGCTGTCGCAGACCTACGGCTGCGTCGCGGTGGTCGGCGACGCGACCCACGACGAGGTCCTCCTCGAGGCGGGCATCGAGCGCGCGCGAGGGGTCATCTCGGCGCTCACCGACGACAAGGACAACCTGTTCGTCACCGTGACCGCGCGGGCGCTCAACCCGACGCTCCGGATCGTCGCGAAGGCGATCGACCCGCGCGCGGACGGGAAGCTCCGCCGCGCGGGCGCGGACTCGGTCGTGTCCCCGAACATGATCGGCGGGCTGCGGCTCGTGTCCGAGATGGTCCGGCCGGAGGTGGTCTCGTTCCTCGACGTCATGCTCCGCGACAAGGACCGCACGCCTGCGAATCGAGGAGATCCCGCTGCCGGCGTCCGCCGCGGCCGGGCGGCGCCGCGTCTGCGACCTCGACCTCGTCCGTCACAAGCTCCTCCTCCTCGCCGTGAAGGAGCCGGGCGGGGGTGAGCCGCGCATGCACTACAACCCGCCCCCCGAGCACCCCCTCGCCGGCGGCGAGACGCTCATCGTGCTCGGCGAGCCCGAGCGCGTCCGCGAGTTGAGCGCCGAGGTGGCGGCGGGTTAGGGTCGAACGCCGGTTCGTCAGGGGCGAGTGGCCCCCGTGGAGGCTGTCTTGAAGTGCAAGAGCTGCGCGGCGAACCTCGATCTCACCATGGGCAGCTGCCCCGCCTGCGGCGCGCCGGTGGAGCTCGGCCGGCTCACCGGGATCCTCGGCATCGTCTGCCGCGGGTGCGACGCGTACAACGAGCCCGGGCGCGAAGACCTGCATCGGCTGCGGGAAGCCGCTCGGCGCCGTCCCGGAGCCGCCCGCGCCCGGCGACCCCCGCCGCCGAGCCGCCCGCCGGCAGCCGCCGCGCCCACGCGGCTCGCGCCGCCCCCTCCACCGCCCGCACCGCCCGGCTCCCCGGTCGTCCGCTCGTTCCAGAAGCCGGCCGCCGGCGCCGCGACCCGGTTCATCCCGTCGGTGCTCCACCCCTCGAGCGCGCCGGCGTCCGCCCCCGGCGTGAAGACGTTCACTCCGCCCGGGCGCCCGCAGGCCGCGAAGCCGCCGCCCGCCGCCGCGCCGCCGCTCGCGCCGGCACGCCGGTCGCCCTCGTCGCGAGCTGCCCGCGCTGCGGCGCCGACGCCGGCCCCGGCCGGTTCTGCGCACAGTGCGGCCAGGCGCTCGGCGCGCGCGGCACGCAGGTCACGATGAAGCCGCCCGCGCCGGGGCCGACCGCGACGCAGGTCTTCGGCGCGCTCGCGCCCGGGCCGCGCGAAGCTCGTGCTCGAGGGCGGCGACGCCTTCGAGGGCGCGACCTTCCGGCTCAACGCCGAGTCGGTCGAGGCGGGGCGCGCGAAGGGCGCGATCCTCTTCCCGACCGACCCCTGCCTCGCGCCGCACCACGCGACGTTCTTCTACCGGGGCGGCGCGCTCCACGTGCGCGACGAGGGCGCGCCGGGCGGCGTCTACCTGCGCCTGCGCGGCCTCTCGGTGCCGCTCCGGCCCGGCGACCACTTCGCGGTGGGCGAGCGGCTCCTCAAGTACGCGCGGTCAGCTCCCCGCTCCGCCCGCCGAGCCGCCCGACGGCACCCGCAGGCTCGGCGCTCCGCGCCCGGCGCCGCCCGCGCTCGTCATCGAGGAGTGGCTCGAGGGCGGCGCGGGCGGGCGGGTCTTCATCCGCTCGGGCCCGGCGGTCACGATCGGCCGCGGCGGCTGCGCGGTGAACCTCGGCGACGACCCGCACGCTGTCGCAGTCGCACGCCGAGATCGTCGTCGAGCAGGACGGGACGGCGCGGCTGCGCGACCTCGGATCGTCGAACGGGACCTACGTGAAGATGCCGCCGCACGCCGAGCGGGAGCTGCGCGACGGCGACTTCGTGCGGATGGGGCACGAGGTGCTGCGCGTCGCGATCGCCGCCGCCGCGGAGTGAGCCATGGCCGTCGTCTTCCTCACCATCGCGCCGCTCGGGACCGGCACGCCGAGCCTCTCGAGGTACGTGGCCGGGGTCGAGAAGATCCTCCGCGAGACGAAGCTCACCCACCAGCTCACCGCGATGGGCACGATCATCGAGGGCGACCTCGACGAGATCCTCGCCGTCGTCCGCCGGATGCACGAGCACCCGTTCACCGAGGGGGCCGTGCGCGTCTCGACGCTCATCAAGATCGACGACCGGCGCGACCAGGAGCACACGATCGCCGGGAAGATGCGATCGGTCGAGGACAAGCTCTCCGTAGCGCAGCGGCGCCGTACACCCGGTCACGCACGGCGAACCCGTTCGCCCTGAGCCTGTCGAAGGGCGCCGCTACTCCAGCGTCGAGAGGATCGCCTCACCCGCTCGGCGTCGGCCGGCCGCGTCGCGAGGTAGCGCCGGTAGCGATCGGCGGCGCGGCGCGTGTCGCCCTTCAGCTGGTAGCAGAGCGCGAGCTTCTTCTGCACGTCGGCGAGGTCCGGGTCGGACGCCTCGGCCGCGAGGTAGAGCTTGATCGCGCCGTCGATGTCCTGGTCGCCGATCGGCGCGCCTCCGCCCTTCTTGTAGAGCGCGAGCGCCTTGGCCGGGTCGCGCTTCGCGGGCGCGGCGGCGGCGACCTTCTTCGCGGGCGCGTGTCGCCTTCGCCGGCCGCGACCTCGGGCGCCGGGGTCGGCGCCGCGATCACCGGCGGGTCGGGGAGCGGGCGGCCGCGCCGCGACGGGCGTCGCAGGCGTCGCGGCCGCCGTCGGGGACGCGGCCGGCGCTCGGTCGGCGGCGGCGGCGCCGGCGCCGGCGCCGGGGCGGCGGGCGACGCGGCGGCCGCCTGCGCGGGCGAGATCGAGGTCCGGTGCACCCCTTCCGGCCGGCGACGCTCTGCCGCGCGAGGAACGTCGACCGCGCCCGCCGCCGACGCGCGCGACCACGACCACCGCCGCGAGCACCCAGAAGAGCGTCCGCGAGCGCCTGCGGCGGCGCGGCGGCCGCCGTCGCGGCGGCTGCGGCGGCGGCCGCAGCCCGCGCGCGGTGGGCGCCCGGCGCGCGGCGTCGCCGGGGGCGTCGCCGCGACGGGCACGGCGCGGGAGGGAGCGGCCGCGGCGCGGTCGCGGCCGCCGGATCGACGGCGAGGAGCGCGTCGCGCATCTCGTCCGCGGTCTGGAAGCGGCGGCCGGGATCCTTCTCCATCGCGCGGGAGATGACCGCCTCGAGCGCCTCCGACACGTCGGCCCAGCGCTCGCGCGCCGGGACCGGCGGTCTCGGTGAGGTGCTTCGTGAGGAACCCCACCGGCGTGTCGGACTGGAACGGCAGCTCGCCGGTCGCCATCTGGTAGAGGATGACGCCCGTCGAGTAGAGGTCGGTGCGCGAGTCGAGCTCGGCGCCGCGCGCCTGCTCCGGGCTCATGTACTCGGGCGTGCCGCAGACGAGCCCCGCCTGCGTGAGCTTCGGCTCGTTCGCGCCGGGCGAGGTGATCTTCGCGATGCCGAAGTCGAGCACCTTCACGAAGTCGGGCTCGCCGCGCCGCGGCTCGATCATCACGTTCTCGGGCTTCAGATCGCGGTGGACGATCCCCTGCACGTGCGCCTCGGCGAGCGCCGACAGCATCTGCGCGCCGATGCGGACGATCCGCGCGTCGCCGAGCGGGAACTCGTCCCCGATCACCCGGGCGAGGTCGCGGCCGGCGAGGAACTCCATCGCCATGAACAGCGTGCCGTCCTCCGCCTCCCCGAAGTCGAGGACCGCGATCGAGTTCGGGTGGTTGAGCCGCGAGGCGGCGCGGGCCTCGCGCTGGAACCGCTGCACGACCTGCGGGTCGGTCGAGAAGTCCTTGTGCAGCATCTTGAGGACGACCGGCCGGTCGAGGGTGAGGTGCTTCGCGCGGTAGACGCGGCCCATCCCGCCCTGCCCGACGAGCGCCTCGACCCGGAACTTCCCGTTCACGACCTGGCCGATCCAGGGGTCCACCGGGTCCTGCGTCGTCGGCCGCCGACGCGGCGCCGCAGTACGGGCAGAACCGGGCGGCGTCCTCGATGGCTTTCCGGCACTCGGGGCACTCACGCATGGGCCTGCATCTTACCGAAGATCCGTCCATCCCGAGCGTCGCGTCGCGCAGGCGTCGCCTGGCCGAGGGACGGGGGCGGCGGCTTCACCGCGTTGACCCTGGCGCGGCACCGTGGCGGAATGCCGGGATGGTGAAGCCGAACACGTGCCCGCACTGCGGACGGGAGAACGAGGCGAGCTTCGCGTTCTGCCTCGACTGCGGGAAGCCCCTCGCCGAGCGGGCCGCCGCGGCTGCGACGCCCGCGGCGCCGCGCTGCAGCGGGTGCGGGGCGCCCCTGCAGGCCGGGTTCCGGTTCTGCGGCGTCTGCGGGAAGCCGGCCGCCGCCGCGCCCGCCTCGTCCCCGACGCCCCGCCACATCCCGCCGCTCCCTCCGGCGCCCTCCGCGACCGGCAGCCACGCGCGCCGCCCGCCGCGCCCGCCCGCCGCCCGGATACGGCTCTCCGTGGTGCGGAACGACGGCCTCCCCGGGCCGACCTTCTCGATCGAGCGGCGACGAGGCGCTCTGCGGACGGACCGAGGGCGACTTCCGGCTGGCGGACGACCCGACCGTCTCGCCGCGGCACGCGCGGTTCACGCTCTCCGGCGGCGGCGCTGCGGGTCGAGGACCTCGGGAGCGTGAACGGCACGTTCATCCGCCTGCGGGAGCCACGCCGGATCTCGCGTCGGCGAGGAGCTCCGCGTCGGCCGTCAGCTCCTGCGGCTCGAGCCGCTGCCGCGGCCCGCCCACGAGGGCGAGCACGGGGTGCGGCCGTGGGGGACGAAGGACCCGGGCTACCGCTTCCGGCTCTCGCAGCTGCTCGAGGGCGGCGGGCTCGGCGAGATCTTCCCGCTGCGAGAGGGCGAGAACGTCGTCGGCCGCGAGGCCGGCGAGGTCACCTTTCCCGCCGATCGCTACGTCTCGGCACGCCACGCGCGGCATCGACGTGGCGAAGGAGGCGTCACCCTCGCCGACGCGGGCAGCTCGAACGGCACCTACGTGAAGCTCGCGGGCACGACGGAGCTGGCGGCCGGGGACCAGGTCCTCGTCGGCGCGCAGCTGCTCCGGGTGGAGTGAGGCCGCGGGCGGCCGAACGACCGCGCTACCCGAACGACTTCTCCTTCTGCTCCTGCTCTTCCTTGCAGCGGATGCAGAGGGTCGTGACGGGGCGGGCCTCGAGCCGCTTGGCCGAGATCTCCTCCTCGCACTTCTCGCAGATGCCGAAGGTGTCGCTCTCGATGCGGGCGAGCGCCTTGTCGATCTTGGCGAGGAGGAACTTCTCGCGGTCGCGCAGCCGGAAGATCATCGACTGCGTGTACTCGCTCGAGGCGAGGTCGATCTCGTCCGGGAGATCGTCGGTGTCGAAGCTCGACTCCTCGGTGAGCGTCTTCTTCGCGGACACGAGGAGCTGCCGCTTCGACTCCTCGAGCATCGTCTTGAACCGCTTCAGGTCCTTCTTGTTCAAGCGACCACCTCACGACGCGTGGACCGGCGGGACGGCTAAAAAAGAGCGGTAACCTAGTCCGCGCCCGAGGGCCTTGTCAAGGCAACCGCAACGGCGCCCGGAGAAGGTAACCCAGCGACACGAAAGCTTTACTCGCCCACCGGCCGTCGGCAGACTCCGGCCATGCCCGAGGGAAAGTTCGACCGGGAATTCCTCCGCGGGGCACTCGTCCTGACGGGCCGATCGGACGTGGATCGGCTGCTCCTCGTCTCCGACCACCCGCTCTCGCCGGGCGGAGATCCGGGGCCGCCCGATCAAGAAGAAGCTCGTGTACGCGGTGACGAACGACGGCCTCGCGAACCAGCTCAAGGCGAAGAAGTACCTCGCGGTGCTCATCCCGCCCTACGACTACACGCGCATCGAGAAGATCAAGGTGGCGGTCGTCGCGGCGCAGTCGGCGGGGCTCGTGCGAAACGGGGACACGATCCTGGCGCTCACCGGGCCGGGGGACGACCGGGTGATGGACACGCTCGTGAAGGTCGACATCGGCTCGGAGGATCCGGAGGAGAAGCTCCGGGTGGACGCGCTCGGGCTGCCCCCCGAGTTCTCGTCGCAGGTCGTCGAGAGCCTCATCCACACCGCGATGGAGATCGGCGCGGAGGGCTACGAGGGGCACGCCGTCGGCACGATCATCGTCATCGGCGACTCGACCGCGGTCATGGAGAAGAGCCGCCAGCTGAACCTCAACCCGTTCCAGGGGATCAGCGAGGCGGAGCGGAACGCGCTCGACCCGCCGATCCGCGACGCGGTGAAGACCTTCGCCGCGCTCGACGGGGCGTTCATCATCCGCGAGGACGGGGTGGTGCTCTCGGCCGGCCGCTACCTCCTCTCGATGTCCCGGGACGTGAAGCTGCCGATGGGGCTCGGCGCGCGCCACAGCGCCGCCGCGTCGATCAGCGCCGAGTCGAAGGGCATCGCCATCACCGTCTCGCAGACGACCGGGACGGTCCGGGTCTTCAAGGAAGGCGACATCGTCCTCGAGCTGCGGCAGAAGCTGCGGCGGGTGTAGCGGGCGAGCGCTGCGGGTCGCCGGGGACCTGGACCTGGACCTGGACCTGGACCTGGACCTGGACCTGGACTTGGACCTGGACCTGGTCTGGACTGGTCAGGTCTTGGTCGAGGTCGAGGTCGAGGATTAGGTCGAGGACCACGTCCACGTCCACGACCACGACCACGTGGGGACCGCCGTCACGCCTCCACGGCAATCCCGAGCTTCCCCGCCTCGGCGACGAGGTCGTCCCAGGTGCCCTGGGCGACCGGGATCCCGCCGGCGAGCCGCGTCGTGCGACTTGCCGCCTCCGGCTCCCCCGCCACGAGGACCGGCAGGTCCGGATCGGCGGGCGGCGAGGCCTTCAGCCAGGCGACCGTCTCCCGGACGTCCGCCTCGAGGCCCGCGCCCCCGGGGAAGCGGGCGGGATCGAGGAGGAGCGAGAACATGTTGTTCCCGATGAGGAGGTCCTCGAACGGGGTGCGCGAGAGGATCCCGCCGCCGGTGAGCGCGCCGCCGAGCAGCTCGCAGACGAGCGCGAGCCCCGATCCCTTGTGCTCGCCGAAAGGGAGGAGCGCGCCCTTCGGCGGATCGAGGAGCGCCCCCGGATCGGTCGCCGCCCGGCCGTCCGCGTCGATGATGCAGCCGTCGGGCACGCGGTCGCCGCGCGCGCGGGCCTCGCGCACCTTGCCGAGCGCGACGCGGCTCGTCGCGAAGTCGAGCAGCACCGCGACGGTCCCGCCCGGCCCCGGGACGCCGACGCAGAACGGGTTCGTCATGAGGCGCCGGTCGCTCCCGCGGAACGGCGCGACGAGCGGCGCGTGCCCGACCACGTTCACGAAGTGGATCGACACGAGACCGGCGCGCGCCGCCTGCTCGGCGTAGGCCCCCACCCGCCCGACGTGGAACGCGTTCCGGAGCGCGACGGCGGCGAGCCCGAGCGCCGCCGCGCGCGCCGCCCCGGCGGCGATCGCCTCGCGGGCGACGAGCTGGCCGAACCCGCGCCCACCGTCGGCGGAGAGGATGGGGCCGCCGGGGTCCTCGATGACCGCGTGCGCCCGGGGGTGCAGCAGCCCGGCCGCGATGGCGCGGACGTACTGCGGCAGCATCCCGATCCCGTGGCTGTCGTGCCCGGACAGGTTCGCGTCGACGAGGTGCTCGACGACCGTGGCGGCGTCCGCGTCGGAGGCGCCGGCCGCGACGAGGACGCGGATCCCGATCGCGCGGAGCCGCTCGTGGGGGACGGTGATCGCCATGGGAACCTCCTCCGGGGTGGACCGCGAGTCTACCCGGCCCGCCGCGCGCGGCGCGACGTGCCCGCACCGCTCCCGCGGCCGCACGCCGCGGACAGCGGGCACACCGCGCACCGCCGCGGATCGCGCCGCGCCGGGCAGGCGCCGCTCATGCCGAGGTGGCAGAGGGCGAAGTCGAAGCGGACGGGGTCCTCGGGGTCCACCCGCCGGAGCGTCGCGGTGATCTCCTCGGCGGTCCGCCAGCTCGCGTCGTTCCGGCGCGTGAGCCCGAGGCAGCGCGACACGCGGTGCACGTGCGTGTCGAGCGGCACGACGAGCGCCGCCGCCGGGACGAGGCCGCGCCAGGCGCCGAGGTCCACCGCGTCGGGGCCGCGGACCATCCAGCGCAGGTAGAGGTTCCAGCGCTTCGAGGCGCCCGCCCCCGCCGCGTCGGGCAGGAGGTGCCGGAGCCCGCGGACGCCGCGACCGCGCAGGAGCGCCGCGACGGGCGGCGCCTCGCGCAGCTCGCGCCCGAACCGGGCGAGCGCGGGGCGCAGCGCGCTCGCGCCGCCCCCCTCCGCGCGGAAGAACGCGCCGAACGCGGCGCCGAGGGAGCCGTGACGGAGCGCGACGTCGCCGGCGGCGGCGGCGAGCGCGGCGAGGTCCTGCGGCCGGTTGAACCGGTACACGGCGAACCCGAACGCGCCCGCGTCCGGCGAGCGCGCGAACGTCCGCACGAACGCGGCGGGCGAGGCGCCCATCACCGCGAGCACGCGCGCGAGGAGCGGCTTGAAGACGTCGGCGCGACCGTAGGCGAGCGCCGCCGCGAATAGCGCGGCCACCTCCTGGTCGAGCGGGTCCCGGTAGCCGCGCGGCAGCTCGACCGGGTCGGCCGCGATCCGGGCCGCCCGGTCGAGGCGCGCGTCGAGCGCGACGAGCAGCGGCCGGAGGGCCGCCACGCGGGCGTCGGCGAGCGCTGGGGCGCGGCGGGGCACCGCCCGATGATAACGGGCCGGCGGAGGACGGGCTCGCGCCAGCCGATGCCGTTCGCCCCTGAGCCTGTCGAAGGGCGTGGTTCGACAGGCTCACCACGAACGGGCCAAGCGGTCGACGACGCGAACGGGCGCAACGCGCGACGACCGAGCGATACCTCGCTGGTATCTGAGGGAGGAGCAACGCAGCGAACGCGGCGCGGATCGTTCGCCGCGGCGAGGGAGGGGAAGTCACGCCCTCAGGGGCGCGGAGGCGGGCTCCGCCGCGCCCACGCGAGGAACCGCCCCGCGCCACCGTGCAGGTCGCGGGAAGCGGTCGCCCAGGAGAAGGCGCGCACCATGCGGAGGTCGCGGATCGGGAGCACGCTGAGCGTCCCCGCCGCGACCTCGACCTGCACGGACCAGCGCGAGACGAAGGCGACGCCCAGGCCGGCCACCGCGGCCATCTTGATCGACTGGTTCGAGCCGAAGATCAGCTCCGGGCGGCGCGCGGCCTTCCTCCCGACGGCGCGGCCGAGCGCGTCCTCGACGACGGCGCGGGTGTGGGACCCCGGCTCGCGCATGAGGAGCGGGACCTCCGCGAGCTCCGCCGCGCGGGAGAGGCGGCACAGGTCTCGGGCGGACGCCGCCGCGACCGGGACGAGCTCGTCCTCGAGGTAGCGCTCGAGGTGGGCGCGCGGCGAGCGCTGCCGCGCCTCCACGAGCCCGAGCGGGACCCGCCCCTCGGCGACCCATTCGAGGACGTGGGCGGTGTTGCCCACCTGGACGCGGAACGGCACCCGGCCGTGGACGGCGCGATACCCGGCGACGAGGGGCGGGACGACGTAGGCGGCTGCGTTCATCGACGCGCCGACGACGACCTCCTCCTCGAGCGCGGGCTCGCCGCGGAAGGCGGACTCCACCTCGCCGAGCGCCTCGTGCAGCTGCTTCGCGGTCTCGAGGAGACGCAGGCCCCAGTCGGTGGGCGTCACCCCCCTCGACGAGCGGAGGAGCAGCGCGCGCCCGCACTCCTCCTCGAGGGCCCGGATCTGCGCGGTGACCGCCGGCTGCGAGAGGTGGAGGAGCTTCGCGGCGCTCGAGATCTTCCGCGCCTGGGCGACCACGCGGAACGTCTCGAGCTTGCGGGGGTCGATGCGGGCCATGCGGCGAGCATAGCAAGAACCGGACGTGGCAGCCTTCCGCCATCAGCGGAGCTGATAGCGCATCCGATCTCGCGTGATTTCAGCGGGCGCGGGGCGAGGCAGGATGCAGCGCGTCGGCACCGGGAGAAGGGAAGCCCGGGCCAGAACACCGCGCGCCGCATCGGCAGCGCGGAGGAGGCAAAGAGATGCCCGACCTGACCGCGATGGAGCTCGAGGCGAGGGACCTCACCGCTGCGCTGCCGGCGAGCCAGCTCGCCAGGGTGCGGGCGTTCGTCGCCGGGGCGCTCATCTCCACGCTGCTGGCCGTGCTCGGCACCGTGCTCGTCGCCGTGGCCCTGACCGTCGTCGTGGTGGGGGCGCCCGTCGTCGCCGCGGTGATCGCGTACGCGCTCGTGCCGCACGTGAAGAGCTCCCCGGCCGCCTCGCGACTCGTGAACCTCCGTTCGTCCGCTGAGCGTGCCTGCATCCTAGACCTCGACGTGGACCTCACGACGGTCGAGGTCGAAGTTCAGGTCGAAGTCGAGGTCGAAGTCCACGACGACGTCCAACTCCACGACCACGACCACGTTGGCGTGAGTCCCCGCCCTACCCCACGCACCTTCACGCGCGCGATCTCCTTCCCGTCGGCGTCCACGGTGTGGATGGCGCAGGCGAGGCACGGGTCGAACGAGTGGATCGTGCGGAGCGCCTCGAGCGGCTTCTCGGGATCCGCGATGGGATTCCCGACGAGCGACGCCTCGTACGGGCCCATCTGCCCCTTCCCGTCGCGGGGGCCGGCGTTCCAGGTGGACGGCACCACCGCCTGGTAGCTCTTGATCTTCCCGTCCTCGATGATGGTCCAGTGCGCGAGCGTGCCGCGCGGCGCCTCGTGGAAGCCGAAGCCACGCACCTCGCCCTTCGGGAAGGTGGGCGGGTTGAAGATGGCCGTGTCCCCCTTCCCGATGTTCTCGACGAGGAGCTTCCAGTGCTTCTGGGCCTCCTCGGCGAGGACCGCGCACCGAACCGCCCGCGCCGCGTGGCGGCCGAGCGTCGAGTGCAGCACCGCGGGGCCGAGCTTCGTCTTGGCGATCGCGCCGGCGGTGGCGAGCACGTGGTCCACCCAGAACTTGATGCGCTCGTGCCCCTGCGCGTACCCGACGAGCATCTGCGCGAGCGGCCCCACCTGCATGGGCTTGCCCTCGAACCTCGGCGCCTTCACCCACGAGTACTTCCCGTTCTCGTCCCACGGCGCGTAGGCGGGGACGGTGTCCTCCGCGTACGGGTGCTTCTGCCAGTCGCCCTGGTAGTACGAGCGGGCGATCGACTCGGTGACGTTGTCGGTGAAGTAGGGGTCCTGGAAGGTCTTGATCGGCTTCACCCCGGCGAGGTCCGCGTTCATGATCGTTCCGCCGGGGAGCGAGAACCGGGTCGCCTTGGTGTCGAGCGGCAGGTCGGGCACGGCGAGGTAGTTCGTGACCCCCGCGCCGTAGCCGAGCCAGTCGGCGTACATCGCGCCGATGGCGCAGACGTCCGGGACGTAGGCCTGGGTGACGAACTGGGTGACCTCGTCGAGGAGCGTCTTCACCTGGTACAGCTTCTCCATGTTGAGCGCGGCGGGGCTGTCGAGGTTGATCGCGTTCGCGACGCCGCCGACGGCGAGGTTCTGGATGTTGGGCGTCTTCCCGCCGAGGATCGCGACCGCCTGGTTCGCCTTGCGCTGCACCTCGAGCGCCTGCAGGTAGTGGGCGACGGCGAGGAGGTTCACCTCGGGCGAGAGCTTCATCGCCGGGTGGCCCCAGTAGCCGTTCTGGAAGATGCCGAGCTGCCCTGCCGCGACGAAGCCCGCGAGCTTCTGCTTCACCGCCGCGAGCTCGTGCCGCGAGTTCCCGGGCCAGGACGAGATGGACTCGCCGAGTGCCGACGCCTTGACGGGATCCGCCGCGAGCGCCTTCGTCACGTCGACCCAGTCGAGCGCGGACAGGTGGTAGAAGTGCACGATGTGGTCGTGCAGCGCGTGCGCGACGACGAGCAGGTTCCGGATGAGCTGCGCGTTGAGCGGGATCTCGAGGCCGAGCGCGTTCTCGACCGCCCGGACCGACGCGATCGCGTGGACCGTCGTGCACACGCCGCAGATGCGCTGGGTGAACACCCACGCGTCGCGGGGATCGCGCCCCTTCAGGATCTCCTCGAACCCGCGCCACATCGTCCCGGAGGACCAGGCCTTCTTCACCGCGCCGCCGTCGACCTCGAGGTCGATCCGGAGGTGCCCCTCGATCCGGGTGATCGGATCGATCGTGACGCGCTTGCTCATGACACCACCTCGTGGGCCGCGGCGACCGGCGCGGTGCGGGTCGCCGGGACGGTGACGCCGGCGAGGATCGGGAACTTCCGGACGAGCCAGACGTAGGCCATCGTCTCCGTCGCGACGAGGCCGATGGTGACGAGGAGCTCGGGGAGCGACGGGAAGTAGACCCAGTTCGCGCCCGGGTCGAAGCCGGTGAGGAACGAGTCGACCCGGTAGAGCGCCCCCGCGAACAGCGCGAGGAGCGCCCCCTGGAGCTGGCCGGCGGCGGTCGCGCGGGCGCCCTGCTGCATGAAGAGCCAGGCGGCGGCGAGGAAGAGCAGCGTCTCGACCCAGAAGAAGAACGACTGGACGCCGGAGCGGACGGTGAGGCCGAGCCGATCCGCCGCGACGAGCCCGCCGAACCGGATGACGACGAAGGCGAGGAGGACCCCCGCGACGAAGACCCCGAGCCGGGCGAGGAGCTTCGTCTCGAGCGGCCGCCGGAAGGCGACCGCCGAGAAGATCGCCTCGAAGTAGATGACCGCGTAGCCCATCCCGACGGCGGTGAGCAGGAAGAGCAGCGGCAGGAGCCCGGTGTGCCACAGGCCGTGCAGCTTCGTCCCCGCGACGAGGAGCAGCGCGCCGAGGCTCGACTGGTGCATCGTCGGCAGGACGAGCCCGAGCGCCACGATGAACGGCAGCGCGCGCTCGAGGCGGGGCAGCCAGGCGCTCGCGAGCGCGGCGCGCTCGGGCCGGCCGGAGTCGCGCCAGCGCTCGAGGAGCGCGGGGGAGAGCTCGAGGAGGAGGACGCCGGTGTACGCCATCATGCAGAGGGCGACCTCGAGCAGGACCGACGAGCCGTTCCAGTCGAGGGGCGTCAGCGGGATCCGCCACATGTTCCAGAAGCGGCCCAGGTCGAACGCCACCGCGACCCCGGCGACCGAGTAGCCGAGGAAGCTCGTCAGGAGGGCGGGCCGCACGAGCGGGTGGTAGCGCCCCTTGTTGAACACGAAGACGAGCAGCGCCATCGCGTAGCCGCCGCTCGCGAGGCCGGTCCCGACGACGACGTCGAAGGCGATCCAGATGCCCCACGGGTAGCCGTCGTTCATCGCGGTCGCGGCGCCGAGCCCCTGCGTGAAGCGGTACAGCCCGGCGACGGTGCCGAGCCCCCACAGCACGAGCATGAGCTTGATCGCCGGGGTGAGGAACCGGCCCTCCACCGGGCGCGCGCGGGTCGTCATCGCTGCTCCTCCTTCGACGGCGTGCGGCTGTTCTTCCAGGTGACGAAGGACAGGGCGCCGAGCAGCGCGAGCGGCGCCGCGAACCCCTGGTAGATGCCGTGCTGGATCGTCTCGGAGAGCGCGGGCGCGGGCTCGGTCCCGAGCGCCGGCAGGCCGAGGGTCCCGAAGGAGACCGGCGAGAGGTAGAGGACGTTCGTCCCGCCGCCGTCGGTCTCCCCGAAGATCTTCGTGAGGTACGCGTCCGGCCGCTCGGCGATGCGGCGGCGCGCCTCGGCGAGCAGGGCGCCGCGCCTCCCGGCGGTGACCGCGTCGCGCGGGCACACCTCGGCGCAGGCGGGCCCCTTCCCCTCCCCGCGGCGGTGCCGGCAGAGCTCGCACTTCACGATCCGCGGCGCCGCCCGCGCCCACTCGAACTTCGGCACGTTGTACGGGCAGGCGATCTGGCAGTAGCGGCAGCCCACGCACTTCGCGACGTCGTACTCCACGACGCCGCCCTCGCCCTTGTGCAGCGCCTTCAGCATGCAGACCGACACGCAGGCGGGCTGCGACGCAGTGCATGCACTGCGCCTTCACGAACCCGGAGGTCCGCGCGGCTCCCGCTCATCCTTCGACTCCGCCTCGTCCCTCGACGAGCTCGGGACTCGGCTACGCTCAGGACGAACGGGAAGTGCCTCCCACCGGCGGATGACCGTGAGCGTCTGCGCGTTCAGGTCGACCGGCGCGTCGTAGGCCGCGCCGTCCGCGACCTGCACGTCGGCGGGCTTGCCGTTCGCCTCCTTGCACCTCGTCACGCAGGCGCGGCAGCCGACGCAGCGCACCACGTCGACGAGCAGCCCGAGGTCGTCCGCGGCGGGGCCGCCGGTGACGCGGGCGGCCGCGTCGAGCGGCGCCGACGACGGCGGTCGCCGCGCCGGCGGCGCCGGCGAGCTTGAGGACGGACCTTCTCGAGATCCGCGGCATCGGCTCACTCCTTCCCTTCGTGCTCTTCGGGCGGCCTCGCGCGCGAGCTTGCGCGACGCGACCCAGCCCGCGCCCGGCCGCGGCCCCGACGACGACGCCCGCGATGCCCGCCGAGATCGCCGAGACCGTCCCCTGCGCCGGCGCGACGCCGGGGTAGGCCATCGGGGCGGTGGGCTTCTCGATCGGCACCGTCGTGTGCATCGGGACGCGGAAGGCGATCTCCTGCTCGGTGCAGCCGACGCACGGGTGGCCGATCCCGATCGGCCAGGCGCCGGGCACCTCGCAGAACGGGAGGAGCGAGCAGCTGGCGTGGGTCTGCGGCCCCTTGCAGCCGAGCTTGTAGAGGCAGTGGCCGTTGCGGTGCGCCTCGTCGCCGTAGAGCTGCGCGAAGCGCCCCGCGTCGAAGTGCGGCCGGCGCGGGCAGTCCTCGTGGATCACGCGGCCGTAGGCGAACAGCGGCCGCGCCTTCTCGTCGAGCTTCGGGAGCGTGCCGAAGGTCGCGAACTGGAGCACGGTGCCGAGCAGGTTGTAGGGGTTCGCCGGACACCCGGGGAGCGTGACGACCGGCTTCGTGATCCCCTTCTCCTTCAGGATCTGCGGCGCGCCGGTCGCGCCGGTCGGGTTCGGTTCGGCCGAAGGGACGCCGCCCCACGACGAGCACGAGCCGATGCAGATGACCGCGGCCGCCCGCTCGGCGCACTCGACGAGCGACTGCACCGCGGTCTTTCCCGCGACCATGCAGAAGATGCCGTCCTGCTTCTTCGGGATCGCGCCCTCGACGACGAGCACGTACCCGCCCGCCTTCTTCGCCGCGTCGAGGGAGGCCTCGATCTGGTGGCCGGCCGCCGCGGCGAGCGTCTCGTGGTAGTCGAGCGAGATGAGGTCGAGCACGAGCGCGCCGACGTCGGGGTGGCTCGCGCGGAGCAGCGACTCGGTGCAGCCGGTGCATTCCTGGAAGTGGAGCCAGACGACCGAGGGCTTCTGCCCCTTCGCGACCTTCTCCGCCATCTTCTCGCCCGCCCACGCGGGCAAGCCGACGGCGGCGGCCGCCGCGGAGCAGACCTTCACGAAGTCACGACGCGAGAGCCCGGAGGGCTGCGCGTCCGTGGTCGAGAGCGGCATCCGACGCCTCCTCGGACGGGCAAGTAGGAAGGGCCCGTCCGTTGGAAGCCATCATCGCGCTCGACGCGTTTCAGTCTCCTTGATCACGGTCAGTCAACGACAATCTTTCGCGCAGATCGTGCGTAAGCTAAAGACTTCAATATGTTAGAGAACGCGCATATTTGTCGGTAGCCTGAGTCTACATTGACGGGTCCGGTCCACTTAGTCATTTCGCGACAAAGGACCGCGCTTACTGGAAGTTCGAGTGCGGGCCCGCCGCGAGCGCAGGCGGGCCCGGGGGTCAGGCGGCGCGCCGCGAAGGGGGCGTCGCCGGACCGGATTCCGCGAGGCCGGAGAGGATGGGCAGGAGCCTCACGAGCACGAGGTACACCGCGATGCCCGCCGCGGCGAGGCCGGTCGAGAAGAGGAGCTCTCCGATGGAGGGGAAGTAGCTGAACCCCTCGCCCGGGTCGAAGGCGACGAGGTACGTGTCGAGCCGGTAGAGCGCCCCGGCCGCGAGGGTGAGCTGCGCCGCCCAGAACACGTAGCCGGCGTTCCTCCGGTACGAGGGCGCGAGCACGCGCAGCGCGGGGTAGGCGAAGAGCGCGACCTCGACGAGGAAGAGCAGCCCCTTCGGCCCGTGGACCTCGCCGAGCCGGCCGGCCCACGCCACGTCGGCGAGCCGCAGCGCGACGAAGGTGAGCGCGCAGCCCGCCATGACGAGCGAGAGCGTCGCGTCGAGTGAACGGTCGCGCGCGCGCCCCCAGGCGA
This sequence comes from uncultured delta proteobacterium, assembly GCA_963736795.1. GTDB lineage: Bacteria > Myxococcota > Myxococcia > Myxococcales > Anaeromyxobacteraceae > Anaeromyxobacter. The sequence goes on from CAVTRF010000021.1 coordinate 268,676, forward strand.
GGTGCGTGAGCGTGTCGACGGCGATCACCGCGCCGATGCCCATCGCGAGGCACGAGAGGAGGAACAGCGCGGGGAGCCACGGCGTGTGCCAGAGCGGGTGGAGCTTCGTCCCGGCGACGAGGAAGAGCGACCCGAGCGACGACTGGTGCATGAACGGGAGGACGACCGCGACCGCGATGACGAAGGGGAAGCCCCGGCGCACCCAGGGCCGGAGCGCGACGGCGATCCGGGAGAGGCGACCTTCGCCCACCGCGAGCCGCTCGAGCGCCGCGGGCAGCACCTCGATCCAGAGGACGGCGGCGTAGGCCATGACGCACAGGGCGACCTCGAGCAGCACCGAGTCGAGGTTCCAGCGCGACGGCACGAACAGCGCCCAGACGCTCCACCAGCGACCGAGGTCGACGAGCACCGAGAACCCGGCGAGCGAGTAGGTGATCGCCCCGACGAGCACGGCGGACCGCACGAGCGGGTGGAAGCGCCCGCGATTCGCGACGTGGGTGACGAGGGCGAGCGCGAGGGCGCCGGCGCCGATCCCGGTGAAGGTGACGACGTTGAGGGGCTTCCAGAGCCCCCAGGGATACCCGTCGTGGAGCGCGGTCACCGCGCCGAGCCCGGTGAACAGGCGCACTCCGACGTAGGCGAACATGACGGCGGCGAGGCCGAGGACGACCGCGCCACTTCGGGTGACGACGGGGCCGCCGAGCGGACGCTCCTGGGCGCGAGACATGTGGACCTCCCTCCGCTCCGCGATGGAGCGAGATGGGCGCCGCCGGAGAACCGAGCCCGCTGCGTGTACCGGGCGTCCGCAACGATCCATCGCAAGCGGCGCGCCGCTCGGCTGCGGCGTGGGCCACCCGGAGAAGCCTTGCCGTGACGTGGAGATGCGCGGGTCCACGCGAGGTGCGCGCAGCCGCGCGGCGGCGGCGGGCGTGGAGAGATTCAACGCCCGTTCATTTCCTCCACAGCACCTCCGGTTCAGAACTTCAGGTCGCGCCGGGTGAGCCAGAGCGCGACGGCGAGTGATCCGCGCCGAGCGGGAGCGCCGCGACCTACCCCTTCGCGTCCTTCCGGAGCTCGCGCACCACGTGCCCGATCTCTGGCCCGATGAGCTTCTCCCACGCGAGCCGGACCGCCGCGCGCGAGCCCGGGACGGAGAACACCGCGCGCCCGCCCCAGACCCCCGCGACCGCGCGCGACAGCATCGCCGCGGCGCCGATCTCCTCGTACGAGAGCATGCGAAAGAGCTCGCCGAACCCGTCGAGCCGCTTCTCGAGGAGCCCCGCCACGGCCTCGTAGGTCCGGTCGCGCGCCGCGATGCCGGTCCCGCCGTTCACGATGACGACCTCGGCCCCGGCCTCCGCCGCCGCCGCGAGGGCGGCCCGCAGCGCCTCGGGCTCGTCGCGCACGATGCGGTAGCCCGCGAGCGCGTGTCCCGCCGCGAGCGCGGCCGAGCGCAGGAACGCGCCGCTCTCGTCCTCCGCCTCGCCGCGCGTGTCGGACGCGGTCACGACGAAGATCCGGACCGACCGCGGCGCCTCGTGGCGGTGCTCGTCGTGGCTCATCCCCTCACCTCGCCGGAACGGCCACGTCGGCGCGCGTCCCCTCGATCCGGTTCGCCACGGCGGGCGCGTCCGGAGCACCTGGCGCGAGCTTCAGATACGCCGCCCAGGCGGCCGCCGCGCGGCGGCCGTCGCCGAGCACCGCGCGCGCGTCGCCGAGGGCGCGGTGCGCGAGGGCGGTGCGCGGCTCGAGCGCGATCGCGCGCTCCGCGTAGGCGATCGCGTCCTGCGGGCGCCCGCCGCGCCGGGCGAGGTGGGCCGCCACCTGCGCGAGCGAATCCGCGGCGTCGAGCTCCACGACCCGCGCGCCGTCGAAGCCGGACGGCCGCAGCGCCGCCCCGACCCGCGCGCCCGCGAGCGCTCCCTCCGGCAGGGGCTGCTCCGAGGCCTCGTAGCCCTCCGCCTCGACGCGCAGCACGTGCGGACCGGGCGGCGGTGCGGGGACGGCGCGGCCTCCGCTGCCGAGCGCGCGACCGTCGAGGAAGACCTGCGCACCGGGCGGGAGCACCTCGATGAGGAGCTCCGCCGGGCGGGCGGGATCCGGACGCGCCGTGACCTCGCGCTGCGCCGGCGCCCCCGCGCCGCCGCACGCCCCGAGCGCGAGCGCGGCGAGGACGCACAGCAGGCGGCGGAGCGAGCGGGACTCGGGCACGGTCGCGACCCTATATAACGACCCGATGCTGGACAAGTTCGCCGTGGCCCGTGCGCTGCGGGAGATCGGGGCGCTCCTCGAGCTCGAGGGGGAGAACCCATTCAAGGTGCGCGCGTACGAGAACGGCGCGCGGGCGGTCGAGGGGCTCGCGGAGGACCTCGGCGCGCTCGTCGCCGCGGAACGGCTCCGCGAGGTGAAGGGGATCGGCGAGGCGCTCGCGAGGAAGATCGCGGACCTGCACCGGACCGGCACGACGGAGGTGCTCGAGGCGCTCCGCGCTCGGCACCCGCCCGGAACGCTCGAGCTCGTCCAGGTCCCGGACCTCGGGCCGAAGAAGGCGGCGGCGCTCCAGGCGGCGCTCGGGATCCGCGACCTCGCGGAGCTGGAGCGCGCTTGCCTCGAGGGCCGGGTCCGCGGCGTGAAGGGGTTCGGCGAGAAGACGGAGGCGCGGATCCTGGAAGGGGTGGCGCGCCTGCGCGCGCGCGCCGCCAACCGGCGCGTCCTCCTCTCCGACGCGCTCGCCGAGGCGGAGCCGCTCGTCGCCCACCTGCGCGGGGAGCCGGCGGCGGAGCGGGTCGAGCTCGCGGGCTCGGTCCGCAGGATGCGCGAGACGGTGGCGGACCTCGACGTCGTCGCGGCATCGCGCGAGCCGGCCGCGCTCTCGGCGCGGCTCGTCGCCTATCCGCTCGTCGCGGAGGTCCTCGCGCGGGGCGACACCAAGACGACCGTACGGCTCGCCTCGGGGATCCAGGTGGACCTGCGCGTCGTCCCCCCGGAGGACTTCGCGACGGCGCTGCACCACCTCACCGGCTCGAAGGCCCACCACGTCCGGCTTCGCGGCCTCGCGCGCGAGCGCGGCTTCACCCTGAGCGAGTGGGGGCTCCACCGCCTGCCGCCCTTCGACAGGCTCAGGGAGGACGGAGGATCCGGCGGCGGCGACGAGGCGGCGACCGACGGTCGAGGTCGCAGCCCCCTCACCCCGACCCTCTCCCCCGGAGGGGGAGAGGGGGATACGGGGGCGCCGCCCGACCCGGCGACGAAGGTGACCCTCCCGACCGAGGAGGCGCTCTACGCCGCGCTCGGGCTCGCGTTCGTGCCTCCCGAGCTGCGCGAGGACCAGGGCGAGATCGAGGCGGCGCGCGCCGGGACGCTCCCGACCGACCTCGTCCGCCTCGAGGACGTCCGCGGGCTCGTCCACTGCCACACGACCTGGTCCGACGGCCGCGCGCCGCTCGAGGAGATGGCCCGCGCCGCCGACGCGCTCGGGATCGAGTACCTCACCGTCACCGACCACTCGCGCACGGCCGGGTACGCGGGCGGGCTCGACGTCGACCGCCTCCGGCGGCAGTGGGACGAGATCGCGAGCGTGCAGGAGCGGGTGAAGGTGCGGCTCCTGCGCGGGACCGAGTCGGACGTGCTCGAGGACGGCGCGCTCGACTACCCCGACGACGTGCTCGCCCAGCTCGACGTGATCGTCGCGAGCGTCCACTCGCGGATGAAGATGGACGAGGACGAGATGACGAGGCGGCTCGTCCGCTGCATGTCGCTCCCGGTCTTCAAGATCTGGGGCCACGCGCTCGGACGGCTCCTGCTCGACCGCGAACCGTTCGCCTGCCGGGTGGAGGAGGTGCTCGACGCCCTCGCCGCGTCCCGCGGCGCGGTCGAGGTGAACGGCGACCCGCGGCGGCTCGAGCTCGAGCCGCGCTGGCTGCGCGCCGCCAGCGCGCGCCGCATCCCCGTCGTGCTCTCCGTGGACGCCCACTCGGTCCGCGACCTCGCCTACCTGCGCTGGTCGGTCGCGACCGCGCGGCGCGGCTGGGTTCGTCGCGGCGAGGTGCTGAACACGCTGCCGTACGAGGAGTTCCGGAACGCGGTGCGGCCGATCGCGAGGTGACGGTCGGCCGTTCACGTCCGTTCATCGGACCCGGTGAATGGGGCACCACCGGGCTCGGGCGCGCTCGCCGGGGAGCGGTCCTCGCCCCGACAGCGAGGCCTCAGCCGCTGCGGACGGACCCAGCGCAAAGTACGGAGCCGGGGTGCACGGAACGTGACAGTCGCGCGCCGGACACGCCTGCTGTCACTCCACCGCCGACGCGCGCGGCTGGCACGTGCGGACGTGCCCCGGCCTCTGCGCTTCGGCGCCCTCGCGTCAGTACGGCGCCCGGTCGCGGCCTGGCCGAGCCGAGGGGCGAGGAACCGTCCCCGGGCAGCGCCCGGACGGTGACGTTCGTGCGGCGGGAGAAACGTGTCCCCGGGCAGCGCAAGGGCGGTGCCGGAACCGGCCGACCGACCCCCTCCCGCCAAGTGCCTTGTCCCTCCGCCGCCCCGCGTCTAGTCTCGGCGGCTTGAACGCGAAGCTCCTCCAGTCGAAGCGCATCGCCATCCTGAGCATCCTCTCGACCGCGTCGGGGATGCCGCTCGGCTGGGTCTACACGACGCTGCAGTTCTTCCTGGTCGCGCTCGGGATCCCGAAGTCCACCATCGGACTCCTCTCGATCGTCTCCTTCCCCTGGCTGCTCAAGTTCCTCTGGTCGCCGCTCGTCGACCGCTTCGCGCTCCCGTGGCCGGGCCGGCGCCGCAGCTGGATCATCGTCTCGCAGCTCGCGCTCGCCGGGACCTTCGGCGCGCTCGCCGCGTTCGCGTGGCGCACGCTCGCGGCGCGCGGGGCGGGCGAGCCCATCCCGAACGCGCCGCTCGTCATCGGCCTGTTCGCGATGACGATCGCCTTCTTCTCGGCGACGCAGGACATCGCGCTCGACGCCTACGCCGTCGAGGTGCTGCACAAGGACGAGCAGGGGCCGGTCTCGGGGCTGCGCATCCTCTTCTACCGGATCGGGATGCTGCTCGCGGGCGCCTTCGCGGTCTCCGCGAGCGAGTGGCTGCCGTGGCCGCTCGTGTTCCTCGTGACGGGCGCGGTGTTCGCCGGGTTCACCCTCCTCGTCCTCGCCGCCCCCGAGCCCGACCGCCCGGCCGTGGCGCCGCGCTCGCTCCGGATCGCCGTGGTCGAGCCGCTCCGCACCTTCTTCGCGCGCCCGGACGCCATCGGGATCGCCCTGTTCCTCGTCTTCTACAAGTTCGGGGACAACATGGGCGGGACGATGGTGAACCCGTTCCTCAAGGACCTCTGCTTCTCGAACGCGGAGGCGGGGGCCGCCATCAAGACGATCGGGACGATCGCGACGATCTCCGGGTCGATCGCGGGCGGCCTGCTCCTGCCCCGGGTCGGCCTCGGCCGCGCGCTGTGGGTGTTCGGGTTCCTGCAGGCGGGCGCGAACATCGTCTACTCCGTCGCGGCGCTCTCGCGCACCGTTCCGCTCGACGTCGCGCAGTGCGCGACCCTGCCCGCCATCTCGGGCGTGACGCGGCTCTGGACCTACGGGGCCATCGCCGCCGAGAACGCCGCGCAGGGGATGGCGACCGCCGCGCAGGCGGTGCTGCTGCTGCGCGTCTGCGATCGCCGCTACAGCGCCACGCAGTTCGCGCTCCTCTCGAGCCTGTTCGCGCTCGGGCGGTGGGGATCGGGGCCGCCCTCCGGGTTCCTCGCCGAGGCGGTCGGTTACCCGGTCTTCTTCGCGCTCTGCGCGACGGTGATGGCGCTCCCCGGCTTCTGGTTCCTGCAGCGGATCGCGCCCATCGCCGGCCGAGAGGTGAACCTCGCCCGGGTGGCCGACGAGGGGAGTGTAGCGGGCGGCGCGCCCTATTCCCCCAGCACCTCGACCGCGCCGACGCGCGCGACCGCCCGCATCGGCGGCAGCCCGAAGTCGCGCAGCCAGCGGTCGGCGGCCGCGTCCTCTCCCGCCGCCCGGCACAGCCGCAGCTCGCCGCGCCGCCCCCACCAGGCGGCGGCGGTCGGCGTCGCGCGGTGGGTGAGCCCGTACACGCGACGCGGATCGCCGCGCTCGTGCAGCACGAGCGCGGCGTGCCAGACCGCCGGCCAGACCGTCCAGTAGTCGCCGACGAGGACGTCGCAGCTCGCCGCCAGGAGATCCGGGGTGAGCCGCCCGGCGACCGCGTCGAGGTCGCCCCGCACGCCGGCGAGCGACGGCGGCCCGACGGCGGCGACCGCCGCGAGGGGCACGAGGGCGAGCGCCGCGAGCGCGACGGGGCGCGCGGTGCGCCGCAGGCGCGCGAGCGGCTCCGCGAGGAGCGAGGCGGCCGCGAGGTGGACGAGCACCGCGGAGGGGGCGAGGTAGCGCCAGTGGAACGCGTTCTCCTCGACCCAGCGGAGCGACCCCGCGAAGAGCGCGTACGCGAGCGCCGCGGCGACGAGCGCCGCCGCGCGCAGGAGCGCGCCCCCGAGGTGGCTCCGGAGCGGCGCGAGGGTGAGGAGCAGGACCCCGGCGACCGCCGCGACGCACAGCACCAGGGGCCACACGCCCGCGTTGCGCCAGGCGTTCGCGAAGAAGGTCGTCCACGCCCGCGGGTAGCTCGGAGAGCGGGAGGGGCGCCACGTGGAGCCGGAGCGGGCTCCCGGACAGCGCCGGGTGGAGCCGCAGGAAGAGCTGACCCGCGGCGAGGCCGAGGGCGAGGAGGCCCGCGTCCCAGGCGAGCCGGACCGCGACGGCGCGCGCGTCCTCCCCCTCGACGCGGTCGACCGCGGCCCGCGCCAGCGCGAGCCCGCCGAGCAGGATCCCGGTCGCGGCGTTCACCCAGTGGGCGGCGAGGACGAGGACCGCGCCCCAGAGCAGGCGCGGCCAGGGCCGCCGCCCGTCCGCGCCCGGCTCCGCCACCGCGAGCCCCGCCGCGGCGAGCGCCAGCGAGAGGCCGTAGGGCTGGTCGAAGAGGTACTCGAACAGCCACGGCGCCGGCGCGGCGGCGAGCAGCCCCGCCGCCGCGAGCGCGCCGGCGAGCGGCCAGTCCCTCCCGGCGAGCACGTGCCGTGCGAGGAGCACCACCGCGCCGAGCCCGGCCGTGCCGAGCAGGAACCGCTGGACGAGCAGGTTCCAGAGGGGATCGCGGACCGGCCACGCGAGGAGCGGAACGAGCATCCCGTAGCGCTCCTGGTCCCAGTAGAACGGGGTCCAGCGCTGGAGCGACACGAGGACGGGGACGAGCGAGTCGCCCTGCTCGAGCCGGTGCAGCCGGCCGAGCGCGACGAGCGCCGCCGCCGTCGCGACGGCGCCGAGGAGGACGAGCGTGCGGTGGCCGGGCCAGAGGCGCAGGCGTCGCGCCCCCTCACCCCGGCCCTCTCCCCCTCCGGGGGCGAGGGGGTGGTGGCTCGCTGCGCCGGGCGCGGCAGAGCTCACCACGCGACTCCCGTCACCGCTCGCCGCGCTCCTTCGCTTCCTGCGCGAGGGCGCGGACCGAGAAGCCCGGCGTCTGGGACGCCTCGTCGGTCGCGACGGTCGGCACGGGCCGGGCCCGCGCCCGCATCTCCTCGAGCTTCTCGGCGGGGATGGAGGGCGAGCCGCGCCGCAGCCACGGGTCGTTCTGGTACGACACCGCCGGACCGCGGAGGAGCCGCTTCTCGTCCCAGATCTGGGCGGCGCGCTCGTACGACGGCGGCGCGTGCTCGCCCGAGTCCATCCGGATCGCGTCCTTCGGGCACGCCTCGACGCAGAAGCCGCAGACGATGCAGCGCATCTCGTCGATGACGAACTTCACCGGGTACTTCTCGATCGGATCGTCCGCGTACTCGCCGGCCTCGATGTAGATGCACTGGGCCGGGCAGGCCGTCGCGCACATGTAGCAGGCGACGCAGCGGGGCTTGCCGTCCTCGCGCGGCACGAGCCGGTGCAGGCCGCGGTAGCCCGGCGGGTACACCACGCGCTCCTCGGGGTACTGCAGCGTCGCGATCTCGTTCCAGGTCCGGTCGCGCGCGAGGACGTCCGGGTTCGCGTCGCGGGAGAAGAAGAGGTTCTTGAAGAACCGGCGCGCGACGATGCCGACGCCCCGGAAGATCTCCGGGAAGTACATCTGCTCGCGAAGGTCGGCGGCTCGGTTGTCGACGGTGTAGGGCATGTCAGTGTCCCGCGACGACGTGGGCGTGGCCGTGCGCCTCGGCGGCGGCCGGGGCGCGGCTCGCGGCGACGGTGATGGCGCCGATCACGACGAGGGTGGCGACGCCGATCCAGGCGAGGAGCTGGAGGGACGGGTCGATGAGGACCGCCGCGCCGGTCACGAAGATGTTCACGAGCGCGACCGGCAACAGGATCTTCCAGCAGAGCTGCTGGATCTGGTCGTAGCGGAAGCGCGGCAGCAGCCAGCGGATCGTGAGCTGCAGCCACATGAGGACGATCATCTTCGCGAGGAACGCCCCCGCCCCGACCGCGGCGAACCAGAGCGGGGAGAGGGTCGCGCGGAGCGTATCCTCGAACAGGATCGGGTGCCACCCGCCGAGGAAGACCGCGACCACCACGGCGGAGAGCACCACGATCTCGACGAACTCGGCGAGCATCAGGAGCCCGAACTGCATGCCCGAGTACTCGATGAAGTAGCCGACGATCTCGCTCTCACCCTCGGGCAGGTCGAACGGCGCGCGCTTCGTCTCGGCGAACGCGCTCGCGAAGAAGACCAGGAACCCGATCGGCTGGAGCAGGAGGCCGAGCGCCGGCACGGGGCCCAGCACCTGCTGCCCCTGGGCGATCACCATCTCCTCGAGCCGCAGCGTCCGGAACGCGATCATCGTCCCGACGAGGGCGAGCCCGAGCGAGACCTCGTAGCTGATCATCTGCGAGGCGGCGCGGACGCCGCCGAGCAGCGCGTACTTGTTGTTCGAGGCCCAGCCGGCGAGGGAGGTGCCGTAGACCGCGAGCGACGCGATCGCGAAGAGGTAGAGGAGCCCGACGTCGGGGTTCGAAACTTGAAGGGCGACCGCGACCCGACCGAGCGCGCCGGTGGCGCCGACGATCTCACTCAGCGGCACCTCCTGGCCGACCGGGATGACCGCGAAGAGCGCGAGCACCGGCATGAACGCGAGGATCGGCGCCAGGTTGAAGAGGAACTTCGAGGCGAGCGCCGGCTGGAACTTCTCCTTCGTCAGCATCTTCACGGCGTCGGCGAGGAGGAAGGGGATGCCGCCGAGGGCGGAGCCGAACACGCGGATCCGGTTGATGCCGACCCGGTTCTGGATGAGGGCGGACCACTTGTGCTCGGCGACGGTGAGGAGCGTGCCCGAGAGCATGACGACGACGACCAGCAGCGTCACGATGTTCGCGATCGCGGCGCCGAACTGCGGCGGCAACCCCGCGTGCGCGAAGACGACCGCGAGCCAGCCCGCGGCCAGGTAGAACAGCCAGGACAGGCCGACGAGCGCGGCGAGCAGCCCGCCGAGCATGAAGATCATTCCGACGAGACGGCTCACGTTTCGCCTCCCTTACGACGTCCGCGCGATGACGCGCAGGTAGTCCTCGCCCGTCTCCCCGGGGACGCGGTCGCGGTTGCCCGCGAGCCGCCCGTCCACGGTCCCGGCCGCGAGCGGCACGATGCCGAACCGCTTGCCGACGGAGGGGAGCCCGTCCCACTTGAAGTCGCCGAGCGCCGCGCCGAGCTTCGGCCCGAGCGCCGCGAACACGTCGCGGCTGCTCGCGAAGCGGTGGGCGAGCCCGAGCGCCTGCCCGAGCTCCACCGCGAGCGCCCAGTGAGGGCGCGACTCGCCGCGCGGGAAGTACGCCAGCTCGAACCGCTGCGCGCGCCCCTCGAAGTTCACGAAGGTGCCGTCCATCTCGGAGTGCGGCGAAGCCGGCAGGAGCACCGTCGCGCCGTTCGCGAGCGGCGAGTCGTTCGTCGCCTGCACGACGACGTCCTCCGCCCCCGCGATCTTCGCGGCGACGACGGCGTCGAGCGTCTCTGCGCCGACCGCCCAGACGCCCTTCACCTTCCCGGCGGCGACGGCCGCCGCGAGGTCGCCGATGGGGCGCACCGCGAGGCCGAGCGCCTGCGCGACGAGCTCGAGCCCCTTGCGGTTCGGGTTCTGGTCCGCGCGCTTCAGGAACTCGTCCTGCCAGCCGTCGGCGCGGCCGCCCACGTAGACCTCGGCGACGCCGAGCGCGTCCTTCGCGACGGTGGCCGCGGCGAGGAGGTCCTCGAGCGACGCGACCGCGGAGAGGAGCACCCCGAGCGTGCCCGCCTTGGCGTGGCGCTCGAGCGCCTTCGCGGCGGACGCGACGGCGACCGGGCGGGCCGCGACGGCGCCCTGGGCGCCGCGCCCCTCGCGCGCGACGAGCACGCGCCCCTGGTTCAGCGCCTTGTACGTGAGCCGGCCGTCGTCACACATCCACTCCTGGTTGACGGCCTCGTTCTCGCGCGGGCGGTACCGGTAGGTGACGTCGTTCAGGTAGTCGAGGAACGTGTTGCAGCCCCGCGCGCAGCCCGTGCAGATCGAGCGGGCGGAGGACATGAACCAGACCCGGCCGCGGAAGCGGAAGTCCGCCGAGGTGAGCGCGCCCACCGGGCAGATGTCGACGACGTTCCCGGAGTACTTCGAGTCGAGCGGCTGCCCGGGGAAGGTCGTGATGCAGCTCTCGTTGCCGCGCTCGGCGACGCCGAGCTGCGGCGACTTCGCGACCTCGCGCATGAAGCGGACGCAGCGCGTGCAGAGGATGCAGCGCTCCTGGTCGAGGACGACGAGCGGCCCGAGCTGGACCCGCTTGCCCTTCTGGACCTTCGGCACGTCGAGCCGCGACGGCTGACGGTCGAACTTCATGTAGTAGTCCTGCAGCTTGCACTCGCCCGCCTGGTCGCAGATGGAGCAGTCGACCGGGTGATTGAGGAGCAGGAACTCGAGCACCGCGCGCTGCTGGTCCTTCACGCGCTGGGTGTCGGTCTTGACGGTGACGCCCTCTCGCGACCGTCATCTGGCAGCCCGGCATGAGCTTGCCCATGGGCGCGTTCGACATCTCCACGAGGCACATCCGGCAGTTGGCCGCGATGGAGAGCCGCTTGTGGTAGCAGTAGAACGGGACGTCGATCCCGACCGACTTCGCCGCCTCGAGGACGGTCGTGCCGGGCTTCACGACGACTTCCTTGCCGTCGATCGTCGCGGTCACGAAGCCGGGGTTCTTCGGCGGCGGAGGCGCCGGAGGGCCCGCGGGGGGCTTCGGCGGCGCGGCCGCGGGCGCTGCGGGCTTGATCTCTTCTGCCATCGCGTTCTCGCTCCGTGCGTCGCGTGGGTGGGGGCCGCCCTACTGCTCGACCTCGCCGGCGATGTAGTTGATGCTGTCGTACACGGGGACGAGGTCGGCGAAGAGCCGGCCGCGGGTCATGAACGGCAGCGCGGACAGCATCGGCCAGACCGGCGCGCGCAGCCCGATCTTGTAGGGCCGGCCGCCGCCGTCGGACACGAGGTAGAACCCGAGCTCGCCGTTCGGCGACTCGGTGTACGAGTACACCTCGCCGGCGGGGACCTTGATCCCCTCCATGATCTGCTTGAAGTGCGCCATCACGCCCTCGATCGTGCCGTAGACGAGCGGCTTCGGCGGGAGCGCGTAGCGGAAGTCCTGCACGATGATGTCGCCCGGCTCCATCTGCTTCATGGCCTGGCGCACGATGCGATCCGACTGGCGCAGCTCCTCGAGCCGGATGAGGTAGCGGTCGTAGGTGTCGCCGTTCGTCCCGACCGGGACGTCGAAGTCCATCCGGTCGTAGACGAGGTACGGCGCCGCCTTGCGGACGTCGTACGCCTCGCCGGTCGCGCGCAGGCACGGCCCGGTGAACCCGTAGTCGATCGCATCGGAGCGCGAGATGACCCCGACGCCGCGGGTGCGGTCGAGGAAGATCCGGTTCCGGTTGAGGAGCGCCGCGATCTCGTCGCGCGTCTCCGCGACGCGGTCGAGCGTCTTCAGCGTCTTCTCGATCCAGCCCTCGGGGATGTCCCGGGCGACGCCGCCGATGCGGGCGTAGTTCGAGGTGAGCCGCGCGCCGCAGAGCTCGGTCAGCACGTCCCACACGAGGTCGCGCACCTCGACCGCGTAGAGCACGACCGTCATCGCCCCGAGCTCGAGGCCCGTCGCGCCGACGAGGGTCAGGTGATCGCAGATGCGGTGCAGCTCGGAGGTGATGACGCGCAGGTACTTGGCGCGCTCCGGGACGTCGAGCTTGCACAGCTTCTCGACCGCCAGCGCGTACCCGACGTTGTTCACGATCGACGAGACGTAGTTCAGGCGGTCCGTGTACGGGAACACCTGCGTCCAGGTGACGTTCTCGCAGCTCTTCTCGAAGCCGCGGTGCAGGAACCCGACCTCGATCTTCGCGTCGGTGACCGTCTCGCCGTCGAGCTCGACGAGCATCTTCGTCACGCCGTGCGTGGCGGGGTGCGCCGGCCCCATGTTGATGACCATCCGCTTCGTCGGCATCGGCGCGTCGAGCGCGCCGAGCAGGGCGGGCGGCGGCAGGCCCGAGCCGGCCTTCGCCTGACCGGCGCCGGCGCTCGCCTGCGCGGACACCGCGGCGGGGTCGATTCCAACTCCGTTCGTGTGGCTTGCCATCGATCGACGCCTCCGCAGCGTTTCGGCGCTAGTCGCGCGTCGCGGGCCCCGGCCCGCGGAAGATGTCCTTGATCTCGCGCTCCGCGATGAGCGGCTGGCGGCCGCGCAGCGGGTAGTCCTTGCGGAGCGGGTGACCGACGAACTCCTCGTACAGGAGGAGCCGGCGCGGATCCGGGTGACCCGCGATCCGGATCCCGTACATGTCGTAGCAGTACCGCTCGAACCAGTCGGCGCCGCGCCACACGCCGGTGACGGTCGGGAGCTCGCAGTCCTGCTCCGAGACCTTCACCCGGAGCCGGATCCGCTCGTTCGCCTTCGTCGCGTAGAGGTTGTAGACGACCTCGAAGCGCGGGCTCCTGGCCGAGGTAGTCGACGGCGGTGATGTACGGCGCCATGTCGAAGCCGCGCTCGTCCTTCAGGAACCGGCAGACGTCGGCGATCTGCTCCTTCTTCACGAAGGTGCAGTCGTCGCCGCCCACGCCGACGTACGGCTGGTACACGGCTTCGGAAAAGCGCTCGACGAGCGCGTCGATCACGGCCTTGGACATGTCGTCCTCGCTAGCGGTCGCTCGGCCCCTGCCCGAGCACGGGCAGCGGCGCCCGGTCCATGAGCTTGTGGGGCTGGTCCTGGATCTTCTTCTGGAGCAGCATGATCGCGTCGAGCACCTGCTCCGGCCGCGGCGGGCAGCCCGGGCACGTACACGTCCACCGGGATGACGCGGTCGATGCCCTGCACCGTCGCGTAGTTGTCGTAGAAGCCGCCCGAGCTCGCGCAGACGCCGAACGCCATCACCCACTTCGGCTCGGCCATCTGCTCGTAGATGCCGCTGAGGACGGGCGCCTGCTTGCAGTTGATGGTGCCGACGACCATGAGCAGGTCGGCCTGGCGCGGCGTGAAGCGCGGCGCCGCGGCGCCGAACCGGTCGAGGTCGTACCGCGCCATCTGCAGGCTCATGTACTCCATGCCGCAGCAGGCGGTGACGAAGGGGTACTGGAAGATCGAGTACTTGCGGCCCCAGCCGACGCCCTTCGAGACGATGCTCTGCAGCCAGCCCTGAGCTTCGTCCCGGCGCGTCGCGATGGCGGGAACGGTGTCGAGATCGGATGCCATCACGCGCTCCAGTCGAGGACGCCCTTCTTCCAGACGTACACGAGGCCGGCGACCAGGGTCGCGGCGAAGATCCCCATCGAGATGAACCCGGGCCAGCCGAGGCCGGGATAGCCCGGGCTCGGCAGCAGGAGGACCGCCCACGGATAGATGAAGATCGCCTCGATGTCGAAGACGATGAAGAGGATCGCGACGACGTAGAACTTCACGCCGAAGCGTTCCCGAGCCGAGCCGATCGGCGTGGACCCGCACTCGAACGGGGCGTCCTTGACGGCGCTCGACCGCCTGGGTCCGAGCAACCCTGCGAGCGCCAGCATGCCGATGGCGAGGACTGCCGCCACGAGCAGGACGAGGGCGATCGGGAAGTACGTCTGCAGAGGTGTCATGAGTGGCAGGGGGGTAAGAGTAAGGCACCCTTAAGTGCCTGCCCGACCAGGGATTGTCAACGGGATTCCTCCCCTTGACAACCCGACCCCCGCGAGTAGACTCCCGCCGCCTTTTCCCAGATTTCACGACAGGATAGGTCCATAAAATGGATCAGACCATGGGTTTCGACTTTGGCGCCGTCCTGGTGTTCGCGATCGTGGCCGTCGGCTTCGCGCTGGGAGGGGTGACCCTCTCCCGCCTGGTCGGCCCCAAGATGCCGAACCCGGACAAGGCCTCCATCTACGAGTGCGGCGAGCGGCCCGTCGGGGTCGCCTGGTTCAACTTCAACCCGCGCTTCTACCTGGTCGCCCTCGTCTTCGTGATCTTCGAGGTGGACATCGCCCTCACCTTCCCGGTCGTCGCGGTCTTCCGCGCCTGGACGATGGCGAGCCCGATGTTCGCCTGGGTCGCGTTCTTCGAGCTCTTCCTCTTCACCGCGATCCTCGCCGTCGGGCTGGCCTGGGTGTGGGCGCACGGCGACCTCGAGTGGGTGAAGAACCTGACCGCGACGGCGGGCACGGCCCCCGAGACCGAGACCGAGGCGCAGGGCCGTCACGCAGCGTGAGCGGGCTCAGCAGCTCTCTCGAGAGGTGAACGAAATGTCGGCACAGCAGATGGACTCCGGGGTCGGCGGCGACGTGACGCTCTTCCACACGTCGCAGCTCGACAAGCTCATCAACATGGCCCGCGAGAACTCGCTCTGGTACCTGCTCTTCGGGCTCGCCTGCTGCGGCATCGAGCTCATGCAGTTCGGCGGGCCTCGCGCGGATCGCGATGCGCTTCGGCGCGATCCCTCGCGCCTCGCCGCGCCAGGCCGACTTCATGATCGTGGCCGGCACGCTCACCTACAAGATGGCCGAGCGGGCGAAGCTGCTCTACGACCAGATGCCCGAGCCGAAGTACGTCATCTCGATGGGCTCCTGCTCGAACTGCGGCGGCCTCTTCCAGCTCGCGTACTCGGTCTGCAAGGGCGTCGACAAGGTCGTCCCGGTCGACGTCTACGTGCCCGGCTGCCCGCCGCGGCCCGACGCGCTCACCGAGGGGCTCATCCGGCTGCAGGAGCTCGTGCGGAACGAGCCCTGGTCCACGAAGCGCCGCGCCCCCAAGGGCGGCAAGACGGAGCTCGCGTAACAGCGGCACGAAGATCGACCGCTTCACGTTGCGTGTTCGGGAACGGGGCGGGCACGGCGCGCGGGAGCGGCCGGCTCGCCTCGATCGGCATCCGAGGGAAAGCATGACGACCGTTGAGATCCATGAGCGGCTGAAGGCCCGGTTCGGCGACGACGTCGGCCCGATGTCCGAGCCGAAGATCGACGCGTTCTGCACGGTGAAGGCCGGGCGGCTCGTCGAGGTGTGCCGCTTCCTCAAGGCCGAGCCGGGGATCGAGCTCGACTTCCTCGAGGACGAGACCGCGGTCGACTGGCCGAAGAAGAACGTGATCGAGGTCGTCTACCACCTCGTCTCGTACACGCACCGGCACGTCTTCAAGATGAAGGTCGAGGCGGACCGCGCCGCGCCCTCCGTCCCCACCGTCGAGGGCGTCTGGAAGACGGCGAACTGGTTCGAGCGCGAGATCTACGACCTGTTCGGCGTGGACTTCCCCGGCCACCCCGATCTCCGCCGGATCATGCTGCCGGACGACTGGGTCGGCCACCCGCTCCGCAAGGACTACCAGGAGGCGGGCGGCTGGCACGGCATCTCGAACGTCCGCGAGAACCCGCTCGTCGAGCTGAAGCGCCTCGACGACGCCGCGAAGGCGGAGAAGGCGCCGGCGACCGAGACCCTGGCCGCCGGGAAGGCCTAGGAGGAACGACATGGAGAAGCTCATCCTCCGCCGCGTGGACCGTGACAACGAGGAGATGGTCCTCAACTTCGGTCCCCAGCACCCCTCGACCCACGGCGTCATCAACTTCATCGTCGAGACCGACGGCGAGGTGATGAAGAAGGCGATCCCCGACGTCGGGTACCTGCACCGCTCGCTCGAGAAGATCGGCGAGATCGTCGGCTACCCCGGCTTCATGCCGTACACGGACCGCGTCGACTACGTCGCCGCGATGACCGCGAACGAGGGGTATGCCATCGCCGTCGAGCGGCTCCTCAAGGTCGAGGTGCCGCCCCGCGCCCAGTGGCTGCGCGCCATCAGCGGCGAGCTCTGCCGGATCGCGAGCCACCTCGTCGCCGTCGGCACGATGACCATGGACATCGGCGCCTTCACGCCGATGATGCACGGCATCCGCGAGCGCGAGACGATCAACGACCTGATCGAGGCGCTCTGCGGCGCGCGGCTCACCTACAACTACGACCGCATCGGCGGCGTCGCGTACGACATGCCCGAGGGCTGGCGCGACAAGGTCCTCGCCTTCCTCGACCACTTCGACCGGTTCCTGCCGGAGTTCGACCGCCTCATCACGTTCAACCAGATCTACCTGAAGCGGCTCGCGAACGTGGCGCCCATCTCCCGCGAGCAGGCCATCTCCTACGGGCTCGTCGGGCCGAACCTGCGCGGCTCGGGCGTCTCCTGGGACCTGCGCAAGGACATGCCGTACGGCGCCTACCCGAGCTTCAAGTTCGACGTGCCGGTCGGCAAGGGCTGGGCGGGGATGGTCGGCGACTGCTTCGACCGCTACTACGTCCGCTGCCTCGAGATGGCCGAGTCCTCGAAGATCGTCCGGCAGGCGCTCGAGACGATCCCCGAGGGCGACATCGTGGCCAAGGTGCCGCGGATCGTGAAGCCGGAGGCCGGCGAGGCGGTCGGCCGCGTCGAGTCGGCCCGCGGCGAGATGGCGTACTACGTCGTCTCGGACGGCACGGCGAAGGCGTACCGCATCCGCGTGCGCACCGGCAGCTTCACGGCGATGGGCATCATCGAGGACATCTCCCGCGGCCTCATGGTCGCGGACCTCGTGGCGCTCATCTCCTCGCTCGACGTCGTCGCCCCGGAGATCGACCGCTAATGGCCTCCTCGAACTACGCCCCGGCCCGGAGCCCGCGCTCCAAGGTCCTCGTCGCCCTCGTCGTCGCCACCGCGCTGCCGATCATCCTCTTCGGCGCGGTCCTCGTCCTCACGGTCTCGTCGAAGCCGGCGATGATCCAGGCGTTCGTGAGCGAGGTGCTCGGCCACGATCCGGCCGCGTGGCCGTACACGACCCTCGTCTACGTGGCCGTCTCGGCGCTGCTCGCGTTCATGGTCCTGAACTTCGGCGCGGTGGTGGCGGCGATCACGATCTGGTGGGAGATGCGCATCAGCTCCCGCATCCAGAGCCGCATCGGCTACAACCGCACCGGCCCCGCCGGCTTCTACCAGTGGATCGCGGACGCGGTGAAGCTGATGCTGAAGGAGGACCTGATCCCCGCCGAGGCGGATCAGCTCCTCTTCCGCATCGCGCCCTACTTCGTCTTCACCGGGTTCGCGCTCATCTTCGTCGCGCTGCCCTTCGGCGAGAGCGTCGTGGTCGCCGACCTGAACGTCGGCCTCTTCTACGTGACCGCGGTCACCGCGCTCATCGTGGTCGGCATCCTCCTCGCCGGCTGGTCGTCGAACTCCAAGTGGGCGCTCTTCGGCGGCATCCGCTCCGCCGCGCAGGTGATCTCGTACGAGATCCCTGGCGGCCTCGCCTCGCTCATCCCGGTCCTCATGGCCGGGACCCTGTCGATGCAGGGGATCATCCGCGCGCAGGGCGCCTGGCCGTGGGAGTGGTTCGTGATGCAGAGCCCCGCCGGGCTCCTCGCGTTCGTCATCTTCTTCACCGCCCAGCTCGCCGAGTCGAACCGCCCCCCCTTCGACCTCCCCGAGGCCGAGTCGGAGCTCGTCGCCGGTTACCTCGCCGAGTACTCGGCGTTCCGGTACGCGATCTACTTCCTCGTCGAGTTCGGCAACGTCTGGATCATGAGCGCCATCGCGGTGACGCTCTTCTTCGGCGGCTGGAACGTGCCGTTCGTCGGGGCCGCGGACTACGCGGCGGCCCACGGCGCGGGCGCCTTCCCGGCGCTCGGCTGGTGGGCGCTGCAGGCGCTCTCCATGGCCGTCTTCGCCCTGAAGACGCACGCGATGATGCTCCTCGTCATCTGGGTCCGCTGGACGTTCCCGCGCGTCCGCGTCGACCAGATGATGACCATCTGCTGGAAGTACCTCGTGCCGGGCGCGTTCGTCGCCTTCGTCGTGGCGATGCTCTGGCAGATCCTCGTCGCCCGCGTGCCCCAGGCCGCCACCGCGATGGGCGTCGTGTCCACCGTCGTCGCGGTCATCCTCGCCCTCCTCATGGTGCGCCAGACGAAGGCCAACATCACGGCCGTCGGCGACCGCGTCGACATGAGCAACTGGTAACCGGAGCCTCGACGACATGACCACCCAGACCGTCCGCGAGTACACCGGCGCCATCAAGGACACCGTCTCGTCCTTCTGGCACGGGATGTCGATCACGCTCTCGCACCTCTTCCGCCGGCCGATGACGGTGCAGTACCCCGACCGGACGCCGATGCACGTGCGCGACATGCTGCCGCCGCGCTACCGCGGGTTCCTCGAGGTGGACACGGCGATCTGCACCGGCTGCCAGGCCTGCGAGCGCGCCTGCCCGATCGGCTGCATCCAGATCACGCTGGAGAAGGACGCGGCGAACCCGAAGCAGCGCGTCGTCACGCAGTTCGACATCGACGAGGCGAAGTGCATGTTCTGCGGGCTCTGCGTCGAGCCCTGCCCGACCGGCTCCATCCAGCACACGCGCGAGTTCGAGGCGTCCACGCGGAACATCCGCAACCTCGTCTTCCGCTGGGCGGATCCCCAGAGCCCGTTCCCGGTCTACAAGGTGGACAAGACCGCGGAGTACTACCCGCGGGTGGTGCTCGGGTCGCTCGTCCGCGCGAAGCTCGAGTCGCGCGTCTGGAACGCGAAGGCGCCGACGTTCCTGCCGCCCGCGCCCCCGAAGCCGCCGGAGGAGAAGGTCGCGAAGCCGCCGCCCGCCGCGAAGCCCGCGGCCGACGTCGCCGCGGCCGCCCCGGTAGCTGCCGCCGCGCCGGCCGTTGCCGCCCCCGCCGCTGCCGCCGCGCCGGCCGCCGCGCCCGCTGCGGTGAAGCCCCCGCCCCCCGAGTCCAAGTGAGGCCGCGCCGATGAAACTGAACGCAGGCAAGCTCTCCCTCTGGTTCATCGCGACGCTGCTCGTCGTCGTGTTCCTCGGCTACATGACGACGCAGGTCATCCAGCCGGCCGCGGCCGTCGCCGGCCTCCCCGCCCTGCAGGCGGCGCGGGGCCACGGACGTCCTCTTCTACGTGATCGCGGCGATGACGGTCGCCGGCGCGCTCGGCGTCGCGCTCTCGCGCAACATCCTCTACTCCGCCCTCGGGCTCCTCATGGCGCTCCTCGGCGCCGGGTCGCTCTACGTCTTCCTCGCCGCGGACTTCGTCGCGGTGACGCAGCTCCTCGTCTACATCGGCGGCGTCCTCGTCCTCGTCCTGTTCGCGGTCATGCTGACGAACCGGATCACCGAGGTGAACGTCTCCAACACGAGCTTCGGCCTGTTCGGCGGCGGGCTCCTCTTCCTCTCGGTCGCGCCGGTGCTCCTCACCGTCGTGACGCTGACGCCGTGGCCGCAGCAGGTGCCGGGCCCGATGGTCGCGACCACCGCCGCGATCGGCAACGGCTTCCTGACGAAGTGGCTGCTGCCGTTCGAGGTCGCCTCGCTCGTGCTCCTCGCCACGCTGGTCGGCGCGGTCGTCATCGCCCGCAAGGAGATCAAGGCCGACTGACGGCCGGAGCCCCCCATGATCACCCTCACTCACTTCCTCGTCGTCGGCGCGCTGCTCTTCACGCTCGGCCTCGTCACCGTCGCCACCCGGCGGAACGCGGTCGGCGTCCTGATGGGCGTCGAGCTCATCCTCAACGGTGCGAACGTGAACTTCGTCGCGTTCAACCACTACGTGACCGGCGGCGTCTCGGGACAGGTCTTCGCCCTGTTCGTCATCGTCCTCGCGGCGGCGGAGGCCGCGGTCGGCCTCGCCATCGTCCTTTCCATCTTCCAGACGTTCAAGACCATCGACGTCCGCTTCGCGGACCTCATGCGAGAGTAACGATGGAAAACGCCCATATCGAAGCGGTCGGCCACGCGGCCGAGACGATCGGCCGGCTGGCCGTGCACCACGTCTCGTACCTCTGGCTCATCCCGCTGTTCCCCATCGTCGGCGCGGCGATCAACGCGATCATCGGCTGGAAGCTGCAGCGGATGTTCGGCAAGAAGATCGTCCACCGCATCGCGGTCACCGCGATGCTGCTCTCCTTCGCCACCGCGCTGTACGCGTTCAGGCAGATGCTGGCCTTGCCGGCCGAGGAGCGGTTCCTCCAGAACACCCTCTGGAACCTGCTCACCGCCGGGCGGCTGTCGGTCGACCTCGGGTTCGCCCTCGACCAGCTCTCGATGATGATGGTGCTCGTCATCACCGGGATCGGCACGCTCATCCACGTGTTCTCGATCGGCTACATGGCCGAGGAGCCCGCGTACTGGCGGTTCTTCTCGTACCTGAACCTGTTCGTGTTCGCGATGCTGCTCCTCGTCATGGGGGACAACTTCGCGGTCATGTTCTTCGGCTGGGAAGGCGTCGGCCTCGCCTCCTACCTCCTCATCGCGTTCTGGTACACGGATCCCGGAGAAGGCCGCGGCGGGCATGAAGGCCTTCGTCGTGAACCGCTTCGGCGACATCGGGTTCCTCGCCGGCCTGCTGCTCCTGTTCTGGGGGCTCGGGGGCGGGTGGACGCCGCGCGAGGGGCCGCGCACGACCGACTACCTCCCGACGGCCGGGCTCCAGGCGACGGCCGGCGCGACGAACGCGGCGCAGTCCGACGCGCTCGCGCCGCGGGTCGACGGGGTCAAGGTCGGCCCGACCATGAACTTCCGCGAGCTGCGCGATCAGGTGGTGATCGACGGCACCGGCGTGAAGGAGGGGCTGCTCCACAAGAAGATCTGGGGCGTCTCGCTCCTCGCCCTCATCGGCATCCTCCTGTTCGTCGGCGCGATGGGCAAGAGCGCCCAGCTGCCGCTCTACGTCTGGCTCCCCGACGCGATGGCCGGCCCGACGCCGGTCTCCGCCCTCATCCACGCGGCGACGATGGTCACCGCCGGCGTGTACATGGTGGCGCGCCTCAACTTCCTCTTCGCGCTCTCGCCGTCGGCGATGGGCTGGGTCGCGCTCATCGGCGCGCTCACCGCCTTCTTCGCCGCCTCGATCGGCTTCTTCCAGTACGACATCAAGAAGGTCCTCGCCTACTCGACCGTGTCCCAGCTCGGGTTCATGTTCATCGGCGTGGGCATCGGGTCGTACTGGGCCGGGGCCTACCACCTGCTCACCCACGCCTTCTTCAAGGCGACGCTCTTCCTCGGGTCCGGCTCGGTGATCCTCGGCTGCCACCACGAGCAGGACATGCGGAAGATGGGCGGGCTCAAGAAGTACATGCCCATCACGCGCTACACCTACCTGTACGCGTGCATCGCGATCGCCGGCTTCCCGATCGCGAACGGCTTCTACTCGAAGGACGAGATCCTCTGGAAGGCGTTCACGAGCCGGCACCTCGAGCTCTTCGGCACGCCGACGCCGTGGCTCGGGCCCGTCATCTACCTCCTCGGCATCGTCGCGGCGACCGGCACGGCGTTCTACATGTACCGCTCGTACTACATGACCTTCACCGGCGAGTACCGCGGCGGCGAGGGTCACCACGACGAGCACAACGAGGACCCGCACTCGGCCACCGCGACCGCGATGTCGCACACCTCGGTCGCGGTCCACGCCTCCGACGGCGCGGTCCACGCCGCCGGGCACGGCCACGCGGCGCCCGCGCACGGCGCGCACGCCGCCCCGGCCCACGCCGCCGCGGCCCACGCGACCGCCCACGACGACGACGCCGCACGCTCACGGCGGGCACCA
The DNA here is from genome assembly GCA_963736795.1 of uncultured delta proteobacterium. GTDB lineage: Bacteria > Myxococcota > Myxococcia > Myxococcales > Anaeromyxobacteraceae > Anaeromyxobacter. Next base: position 290,751 of record CAVTRF010000021.1, read on the forward strand.
CGGCGGGAAGCCGCACGAGTCGCCCTGGACGATCACCTTCGTCCTCTCGGCGCTCGCCATCGGCTCGGGCCTCACCCTCTTCCTCGGCATCCCGATGGCCTGGACCGGCCACGCGCCGATCCTCGAGCACTGGCTCGCCCCCGCGCTCCCCGCGCAGGAGGCGGTCCCGTTCACCACGATCGGCGACGCCCACCAGAACCACCAGCTCGAGCTCCTGTTCCAGGGCATCGGGGTCGCGGTCGCGTTCATCGGCTGGCTCGCGGCCCGCGCCCTCTACAAGGACGCGAAGAGCACCGTCCCCGCGACGCTCAAGGCGCGCTTCGAGGGGTTCTGGACGGTCGTCTACAACAAGTACTACGTGGACGAGCTCTACGCGTTCACCGTCATCAAGCCCTCGCTCTGGGTCGCGCGCACGTTCAGCCGCTTCGACGGCACGCGTCCTCGACGGCGATCGTGAACTTCGTCGGCGCGATCGGCCGGTTCCTCGGCCGGATCGACGCGGCGATCGACACGTACCTCGTCGACGGCGCGGTGAACGCGATCGCGGCCGGGACGATCGGCTTCGGCCGGTCGCTCCGCGGCATCCAGACCGGCCGCATCCAGACGTACCTCTACGGCGCGCTCGGCGGCGCGCTCGTGGTGGTCCTGCTCAACTTCCTCATCCAGTAACCGAAGGAGCGACGCATGTTCACCGAAGGGAACGTCCTCAGCTGGGCCACCTTCTTCCCGCTCATCGGCGCGGCGGCGATCGTCGTGCTGCGTGGCGGTGAAGTACTTCGCCAACCTGTCGAAGAACACGGTCGACCAGGCGTCGCGCTGGATCGCGCTCGTCACGAGCGGCCTGTCGTTCGTCGCGGCGATCTACGCGTGGAGCATGTTCGACGGCGCGAAGGCCGGCGTGCAGCTCCTCCAGCACTTCGTCTGGATCCGCGCCTTCAACATCGAGTACTTCGTCGGCGTCGACGGGCTCTCGATCTCGATGGTGCTCCTGTCCGGGCTCGTCTCCTTCATCGCGACCATCGCCTCGATGCCGTGGTGGTCGGGCGCGAAGGCCGGCGAGATGGCCGGGATGGTCGACGACGGCCACGACGACCCGCACCACCCGAAGCACTTCTCGGTGCGGATGGTCCCCGGCTACATGGTCATGCTGCTGCTCCTGCAGACCGGCATGATGGGCACCTTCGTCTCCCTCGACATGTTCCTCTTCTACGTGTTCTGGGAGGTCATGCTCCTGCCGATGTACTTCCTCATCGGCATCTGGGGCGGCCCGCGCAAGGAGTACGCGGCGATCAAGTTCTTCCTCTACACGCTCGCCGGCTCCGTGCTGATGCTCCTCGCGATCATCGGCATCTACTACAACTCGCAGGCGGCGCTGCTCGCCGACGGCACGATGTCGGCCGGCCACACCTTCAACCTCGTCGAGCTGGCGCGGCAGGGCCAGGGGGGCGTCTTCCGGAACCTCTCGATCCTCGGGATGGACTTCGCGAAGGTCGCCTTCGTCGGCCTCTTCATCGGGTTCGCCATCAAGATCCCGATGTTCCCCTTCCACACCTGGTTGCCCGACGCGCACGTCGAGGCGCCGACCCCGGTCTCCGTCATCCTGGCCGGCGTCCTCCTCAAGATGGGGATCTACGGCATCCTCCGCTTCAACTACCCGATCCTCCCGGACGCGACCATGTGGGCCGCGAACGCGATCGCGGTGTTCGGCGTCATCAACATCGTCTACGCCGCGTTCGTCTGCCTCGGCCAGACCGACCTCAAGAAGCTCATCGCGTACTCCTCCGTCTCGCACATGGGCTTCTCGCTCCTCGGGATGGCGGCCTTCACGCCGGCGGCCATCTCCGGCGCGGTGCTGAACCTCTTCACGCACGGCATCATCAGCCCGATGCTCTTCCTCATCGTGGGCGTGATCTACGACCGCGCCCACCACCGCGAGATCGCGAAGTTCGGCGGCCTGGCGCAGGAGCTGCCCGAGTACTCCGCCATCATGGGGCTCGCCTTCTTCGCCTCGCTCGGCCTCCCCGGCCTCGCCGGCTTCATCTCCGAGTTCATGGTGTTCTCGGGGTCGTTCCCGGTCTTCACCGTCTACACGATCATCTCCGCGTCGAGCGTCATCATCACGGCGGCCTACTACCTGTGGGCGATCCACCGGATCTTCCTCGGCAAGCTCAACCCCGTGTACAAGGGCTACCCCGACCTGAACTGGCGCGAGCGGCTCACGCTCTACCCGCTCGGCGCCATCGCGATCGTCCTCGGCTTCTACCCGCAGGCGGTCCTCGGGCCGATCAACCTCACCCTGCACGCGCTCATCCAGAACCTCCGGCCGCTGTAGGCCGGGAACGGGCCCGAGATGGAATCCTTCATCCCCCTCGTAACGGACAACCTGCGCTCCGCGCTCTGGTTCCAGCCGGAGATGGCGCTCACGTTCGGGACGCTCTTCCTGTTCGTGATCGACCTCTTCTGGAAGAAGAGCCCGGCCCGCGTCGCCTACCTCACCGTGGGTGCGCTCGCGGTGCTCGGCGTCGCGGCCGCGCTCCTCGCCCGGCAGCCGCTGGACGGGCAGTCCCTCTTCAACGGGATGCTCGCGACCGACGCGTTCGCCACCTTCTTCAAGTGGCTCTTCCTCGGCGCCGGCGCGCTCACGATCATCATCGCCTCGCAGGGGAAGGACTTCCCCTCCTCCCGCATCGGCGAGTTCTACGCGCTCCTCGTCGCGGTCGTGCTCGGCCTGTTCATGATGGCGAGCGCCACCGACCTCCTCATGGTCTACCTCTCCATCGAGCTCGTCTCGATGGTGAGCTACGTGCTCGCCGGCTTCCGCAAGGGCGATCGCAAGGCCGCGGAGGGCTCGCTGAAGTACGTCATCTACGGCGGGGTCGCGTCGGGCGTCATGCTCTTCGGCATGAGCTACCTGTACGGCCTCACCGGGACGTCGAGCCTGCTCGAGATCGCGACCCGCATCCAGGCCATCCAGGCCGTCGGGGCTTCGCTCGCGGCGACGAAGATCGCGCTCGTCGTCTCGATCGTCTTCGTCACCGCCGGCATCGGCTACAAGGTGGCGGCGGTGCCGTGGCACATGTGGTGCCCGGACGTTTACGAGGGCGCGCCGACGCCGTTCACCGCGTTCCTCTCGGTCGGCCCGAAGGCCGCGGGCTTCGCGCTCGCGCTGCGCTTCTTCCACTCGGCCCTGTCCGGCCCGCCCGGCACGGACGCGGCCGGCTTCGCGAGCGCCCTCGCGGGCATCCCGTGGCCCGCGGTGATCGGGGTGGTCGCGGCGGTCACCATGACGCTCGGGAACCTCACCGCGCTCGCGCAGACGAACCTCAAGCGGCTCCTCGCGTACTCTTCCATCGCGCACGCGGGCTACACGCTCATGGGCCTCTCCGCGGTCTCCGGCCGCGGGATCCAGGCCGTCATGATCTACATGCTCGTGTACCTCGTGATGAACGTCGGCGCCTTCGTCGTCGTCATCCTCGTCGCCGAGGCGACCGGGTCCGAGTCGATCCTCGACTACAAGGGGCTCGCGAGGCGCCACCCGCTCGCGGCGGTGTCGTTCGCGATCTTCCTGTTCTCGCTGACCGGGCTGCCGCCGTTCGCCGGGTTCGCCGGCAAGTGGTTCCTGTTCTACGCGGTGTTCGAGCGGATCGGCGGTCCGGCGGGCGGGTGGTACGGGATGCTCGCGCTCGTCGCCGCGCTCAACACGGCGGTGTCGCTCTACTACTACATGCGGATCGTGCGGGCGATGTTCATCGACCCGCCGTTCGCGCCCGACGCCGCGCCGCTCCGCCCGCGCGTCGCCTACCAGGTCCTCATCGGCACCGCCTCCGCCCTCATCCTGGTGTTCGGCCTCTGGTGGGGGCCGATCCTCCAGTGGACGGAGTCGTCGCTGCCGCTGTTCCGCGGCTAGACCCGCTCTCCTCGCGGTCCACGCGGCCCGGTCGGCGTTCGCCGGCCGGGCCGTCTCGTTCAGGGCTCTTCGCAAGTCTTCCCCCCTCACCCTCCCCTCTCCCCGCGGTGCGGTGGGAGAGGGAGAAGCTGGCAAGCAACGAGACGCGACCGCTCGGCGGTTGACGTTACCCAGTGGTAGCGGCGATCGCGCGGATCGCGGGCTCCGGGCCTGCCGCCGCGAGCGGGCGTCGTCGACGCGAGAGCGGAGAGACGCGGTCGCCGCGGGCACGACCGCATTCCGAAGCACGGCGCGCGCGGGTGCGACGGACGCGGTACGCCGAGCGCCACCGGATCCGGTGGTCTGCTGCGGCGCAACCGCGTTCGGTCACCGCCCGCGCGCGAGGTCGGGCCGGGCGTCCGTGCCCGCGGCGGCTGCGTTTCTCCGCCCTCGCGTCGTACGACGCCCGCTCGCGACGTGCAGCGCCCGGAGCGCGCGATCCGCACGATCGCCGTCTCCACGGGCGAGCGCGCCGCGGCGAGTCGCGGTCCGTCGCTTCCTGGAAGGCTGGACGGCAAGACGTCGAGGTCGAGGTCGAAGACCACGACCACGTCCACGTCCACGACCACATCACGTGGGCCCGGACCCCCCGCGCCCGCCAGCGGCTACGGGCGGCGCGCCTCGAGCCGCGCGAGGTCCTCGGGCGGCATCGTCACGTCCCCGAGCTTCCGGTCCGGCGCGACGGAGATCCCGTGGTAGTCCGAGCCGGCGGTCGGCACGAGCCCGAGGTCGTCCGCGATCCGGAGGTACTTCTCGCGCTGCGACGGCACGTGGTCGACGTGGATGACCTCGAGCCCGTCGACGCCCGCCGCGCGCAGCCGCCCGAGCTCGTACCGCTCGAGCCGCGAGACGCCCGGGTGCGCCACCGTCGTCGTTCCGCCGGCGCCGCGCACGAGCGCGACCGCGTCGCTCGCCTCGAGGCGGTAGCGCGGCACGTACGCGGGCTTCCCCTCCCCGAGAAACCGGTCGAACGCCTCCTTCACCGAGGAGACGGCGCCGGTCTCGACGATCGCGCGCGCGACGTGCGGCCGCCCGATGGTCTTCCCGCCGCTCCACTTCTCGATGTCCTCGACGCGCAGGCGCACGCCGAGGGGGGCGAGCTTCTCGACGATCTCCTGCATGCGGACGCGGCGCCGCGCCGCGAGGAGATCCTCGAACTCCGTCATCGACGGGTGGGCCGGGTCGATGAAGTGCCCGAGGAGGTGGATCTCCTTCGCGTCGAGGAACGCGGAGAGCTCGATCCCGGGAACGAGCCGCAGGCCGAGCCCGTCCGCCGCGGCGCGGGCCTCGGCGAGCCCGGCCACGGTGTCGTGGTCGCAGAGCGCCCAGACCCCGAGGCCGGCGGCGCGCGCGCGCTCGGCCACCTCGGCGGCGGGGAACTCGCCGTCGGAGGCGCGGCTGTGGGTGTGGAGATCGATTCTGGAGTCGGTCATGCCGGGCTCGCCCATGAACTGTCTACCTCGACGTGCTAGGATACGCGCGCTTCTGTTGCGGCGCGCTCCACGGGTGGGTCGGGGCGCGGGGAAGGACCGATGCAGCACGTACTGCGGATCTCTCGGAAGATCGACTACGGCCTTCGGGCCATGATTTACCTGTCCTCGATCCCCCAGGACTCGGTCGTACCGTTCCGGGAGATCGCGCGGCAGATGGACGTCCCCGAGGACTTCCTCGCGAAGATCCTGAAGACGCTCGTCGATCAGGGGCTCGTCCGCTCCACGCGGGGCCCTCACGGCGGGTACGCACTCGCCCGGCCACCGGTCGCGATCAGCTTCCTCGACGTGATCGAGGCGGTCGAGGGTCCCGTCGCGCTCAACGTCTGCCTCGACGGCGAGGACGCCTGCGGCCACTCCATGTCCTGCACGATGGTCTCGGTGTGGCGGCTCGGGCAGGAGCGGATGCTCGACGTGTACCGCCAGGCGAAGCTGTCCGATCTCGCGTTCAAGCCCGCGGACGACGGTCAGATCGGCCTCGTCCAGCTGTCGCTCCAGGCGGCCGCCCGGACTCCGAGCGTCTGAAGTTTCTGTCGGGGGGACACTCGGCCCTCCGACTTCGCTCGGGCTCGCCCCCCCCGAGCCCCCGCTCGCAGTCGACCGGTGCCTGACGCTCGTTGACGGCGCCCGCCGCGGCGACTAACGTCCGCCGCCGCCATGGCCCAGTCACCGAAGGTCCTCCGCAAGCGCTATCTGTCCCGTCCCCCCGTCGAGCCGATGCGGCTCCGCCCCGGCATGACCGTCGTGGAGCTCGTCGACGTCTACCGGCGCGCCGGCGCCTTCAACGGCGGCCGTCTCGCCGAGGGGTGCGACCTGTTCGGCCGGATGATCGACTCCGGCGCGACCATCGCGCTCACGGTCACCGGCGCGATGGCGCCCGCCGGCATGGGCGGCGCGATCCAGGCGATGATCGAGGCGGGGTTCGTGGACCACATCGTCTCGACGGGCGCGAACCTGTACCACGACCTCCACTTCGCCCTGAAGCTGCCCGTCGTGCAGGGCGCCTTCCACGTGGACGACAAGGAGCTGTACCGGGCCGGCATCGAGCGGATCTACGACATCTTCATCACCGAGCAGTCGCTCCTCGACACCGACGCGTTCGTGCGCGAGGCGCTCGAGAAGGCGCCCGCCGCGCTGCGCGGCAACATCTCCACCCCGCAGCTCCACCACTACCTCGGCCACCTCGTGCTGCAGCACGCGCCGCTGCCCGAGAAGAGCTGGGTCGCCACCGCCGCGAAGTACGACGTGCCGATCTTCACCTCGTCGCCCGGCGACTCGTCGATCGGCATGAACGTCGCGGCGATGAAGCTCCGCGGGGGCGAGACGACCATCGACCCGGACCTCGACGTCCTGCAGTCCACGGCGATCGTCTACGACGCCGACGTGAACGGCGTCGTCATCCTGGGCGGCGGCTCGCCGAAGAACTTCTATCTGCAGACCCAGCCGACGCTCTGGCAGATCCTCGACCTGAACCGGGGCGGGCACGAGTACGTCCTGCAGATCTCGACCGACTCCCCCCAGTGGGGCGGGCTGTCGGGCGCGACGCCCTCGGAGGCGATCAGCTGGGGCAAGGTCCAGGCGAACATGATGAAGAACCACGTCGTCGTCTACTCGGACGCGACGATCGCCGCCCCGCTGGTGTTCGCCTACGCCCTCTCCACCCGCAAGAAGCGGAAGCCGCGGCGCCTGTACCGCCGCCTGCCGCAGATGTTCGAGGCGCTGAAGAAGGCGCACGCGAAGCGCCACCCCGGGTCGGGTGCGATGCCGGAGCTGAAGAAGGACGCGAAGACGCAGACGATGGGCCCTGGTCGCGCCCTGCCGCGACGCTGATCGGGTATTCGAGCGGGGGGAGACCCCCCATGGGCGGGGACACTCGCTCCGCCTTCGCGGAGCTCGCGCCCCCCAGCCCGCTCGCTACGGGCAGCCTCATCCGGCTGCCCCTTCGCTCGCCACCGCGCCGTCCGGGTTGCCGCCGGTCCCCTGCGGGGCGACCGTTCATGGGTGAAGACGCCTCCGCGCCTCGACGAAGGCCCGCCCCAGATCCTCACGCCGCGGCAGATCGCCGACCGGCTCTCCCGCCACGTCGTCGGCCAGGAGCGCGCGAAGCGCGCGCTGGCGATCGCGGCCTACAACCACCTGAAGCGGACCGCCGTGCGCCGCGGCCGGCGCAGCGCGCCGAACGTCCGCAAGTCGAACGTCCTGCTCGTCGGCCCCACCGGCTGCGGCAAGACGCACCTCGCCCGCACGCTCGCGCAGATCCTCGACCTGCCCTTCCACGTCGCCGACGCCACCGAGTTCACGGAGGCGGGGTACTACGGGAAGGACGTCGAGGTGATGATCTCGGAGCTCCTGTCCCACGCCGGCCACTCGGTCGAGCAGGCGCAGCGCGGCGTGGTGTTCATCGACGAGGTCGACAAGATCGCCCGGCGCTCGCAGGGGCACCGCGCCGGCGTCGGCGCGCGGGACATCGGCGGCGAGGGGGTGCAGCAGGCGCTCCTGAAGATCCTCGAGGGGCGGGAGATCCTGGTGCCGGTGAACCTCGCGCAGCACTGGCAGCGGCACGACGCGGTCACCGTGGACACGACCGACATCCTCTTCGTCTGCGCCGGGACGTTCACCGACGTGTTCGCCTACGCGGCCGAGGGGCGCTCGCTCGGCTTCGGCGCGCGCGACGGGCGCCGCGCCGGCTCGCGGCGGATCCGGCAGAAGGACCTGCTCGAGTACGGCATGCTCGCCGAGTTCCTCGGAAGGCTGCCCGTCGTGGTGCAGCTCGAGGAGCTCGGCCCCGAGGAGATGCTCGAGGTGCTGACCGGCCCCCCCGACGCGATCGTGCGCGAGGTGAAGGAGCTGCTCGCCGGCGACGGCGTCGAGGTCGCGTTCACGGACGGAGGGCTGCGGGAGGTCGTGCGGTTCGCGACGGAGCGCGGCGCGGGCGCGCGAGGCCTCCGCGCGATCGTGGAGGAGACGGTGGCCGACCTGCTCTTCGAGGCGCCGGAGCGGAGCGGCACGCGCGTGGTGGTGGACGCGGGCTACGTCCGGCGCCGGGTCGAGCGGCTCGACCCGGCGTCGTTGCGCGAGTGATCAGCGCACGCCCGCGGGCTTGCCGCCCCGCCGCCCGGGGGTAGCGGCGGGCGCCGCGGGCGCCCTCCCGGCGAGGCGCTCGACGAGCGCCCGGACCTCCGGATCCTCGAGCGCCTGGGTCGCCCGCGCCGGATCGATCTCCCCTGCCGCGCCGGGATCGAGGGCGCCCACCCGGTCGAGGAGCCGCGCGCTGTCGGGATCCGCGCCGAGCGCCCCGGCCGCGCGGGCGCGCCGGGCCGCCTCGAGGGCGCGCTCCAGGCGCCGCGCCGCCTCCGGGTCGAGCCGCGCGACGAGGTTGTGGGCGCGGGCGAGCGCCGCGAAGTCGCTCCGCTTCGCGCGCGAGGTCACCGCATCCGGGGCGAGGTCTCCTGCCAGCGCGAGCGCCGAGAGCAGCGCCCACGCCGCGAGGGCGGCCTTCGCCCCGCCGAGCAGCGCGCCCGCGGCCCGGTCCACCGGCCCCCGCACCGCCCGCGCGACCCCCGTCCCGCGCAGCACGGCGAGCGCCGACGAGCGAGGCGAGCGCGAACCCCCCGAGGAACAGGAGCAGCGGCGCGACGCCCCGCGCCACCGGGGCGACCGAGCGCGCGAGGCCGTCGCCGACGTCGCGGCTGAAGGCGCGCGAGGCGAGGACGCCGAGCACCGCCGCCGCGAGGGAGACGAGCTGGCGGAGCGCCCCGGAGGTCGCGCCGACGAGGGCGGCGATCGCGAGGGCGGCGAGGACGACGAGGTCGAGGGTCACTTGATGCGGAACTGGTCGCCCTTCGGCCGGCTCTGGTCGAAGTTCTTCTCGACGTTGGCGAGCTGCTCCTTGAAGCGGACGTTGCCCGGCTCGTACATGAGCGCGCTCCGGAGCGAGCGCGCGGCGGCGTCCCAGCGCTGCGCCTGGATCTCGACGAGGGCGGCCGCGAAGAACTTCCGCCCGTTCGGCGTCGTGCCGAGCTGCTCCTCGAGCTTCTTCTTCTGATCCTCCTTCACCTGCGCCTCGTCGGCCTCGGTGAAGCGGAGCTTCTGGGCGCGGTCGGGCCCGTTCATGTCGGCGACGTACTTCTCGCGCTTCCGGTCGTCGCGCAGCACCGTGTACGCCTCGTTCACGCGCCGGTACACCCGCCCGACGAGGTCGCGGAACACGAGGTCCGGGTAGGCGGCGAACCGATCCGGGTGGTAGGCGCGCGACTCGCGGTAGTACGCCGCCTTGAGCTCGGCGGGCGTCGCGGCCTGCGGGATCTTCAGCACCCCGAAGTAGTCGAGCTGGTCGAGCGCCGCCGCGAGCGTCTCGACCTCGATGGCGAACTGCTCGTCCATGAGATCACGCCGCGCGCGGCCCGCGCGCGAGCTCCATGTCCGCGTTGTGGTCGATGGCGGTGCGGATGTCGGACTCGCTCAGGCCGGACGAGAGGCCGATGGTGGTCGAGGTCTTCTGGCCCGTCTCGAGGTCGGTCGCCGAGACGTTCACGATGCCGTTCGAGTCGATCTCGAAGGTCACCTGGATCTGGACCTCGCCGCGGTAGCCGATCCGGAACCCGGTGAACTCGAACTCCCCGAGCAGCTCGCAGCCGTCGGCCCGGTTCGACTCGCCCTGGTAGACGCGGATCTTCACGCGGTCCTGACCGTCGCGGCTCGTCGTGAAGGTCTTCGACTTCTCGATGGGGATCGGGGTGTTCTTCTCGATGATCTTCTCGGTGAACCCGCCCACCGTCCCGACGCGGAGCGCCAGCGGGGTCACGTCGAGCAGGTAGCTCGCCTGCCCGTCCTCCGCGGCGGCCGCGTTGAGCAGCGCGTGTCCCTGGATGGCGGCCCCGAGCGCCACGACCTCGTCCGGGTCGATGCCGGTCATCGGGTCCTTCTGGAAGTAGTGGCGGACCGAGTTGCGGATGACGGGGAGCCGGGTCGGGCCGCCGACGAGGATGACGGCGTCCACGTCCGAGGCGGTGAGCCGCGCGGACTGGAGCGCCTCGTCGCAGACCTTGAAGGTCCGCTGCACGAGGTCCATCACCATGCGGTTGAACTGGTCCTGGGTGAGCTTCTGCGCGAGGTCGATGACCTCGCCCTCCGGCGACTGGCAGATGCCGGGGACCAGGATGTCGGCGACGCCGTCGCGCCCCACCTCGATCTTCGCGCGCTCGCCTGCCTCCTTGAGCATCTGCAGGCAGAACTTGTTCTGGCGCAGGTCGAGGCCGTGCTTCGCGAGGAAGTCGTCGGCGAGCCAGGTCATGATCCGGTCGTCGAAGTCGTCGCCGCCGAGGTAGGTGTCGCCGGCGGTCGAGAGCACCTCGAAGACGTCCTTGCCGATCTCGAGGATCGACACGTCGAACGTGCCGCCGCCGAGGTCGTACACGCAGATCTTCTGCGAGATGTCCCTGCCGAAGCCGTAGGCCAGCGCGGCCGCGGTCGGCTCGTTGATGATGCGGAGCACCTCGAGGCCGGCGATCCGGCCGGCGTCCTTGGTGGCCTGCCGCTGGTTGTCGTTGAAGTAGGCGGGGCAGGTGACGACCGCCTTCGTGACCTCGCGGCCGAGCGCCGTCTCGGCGATCGCCTTCATCTCCTTGAGGACGAGCGCGGAGATCTCCGGGATCGCGAAGACCTTCTCCTTGACCCGAAGTCGCACCGAGTTGTTCGGCCCCTCGAGGATCACGTACGGCATCACCGCCTGGGCCTTCTTCACCTCGTCGGAGAAGAAGAACCGGCCGATGAGCCGCTTCGCCGAGTACACGGTGTTCTCGGCGTTCGTGATGATGTTGCGCTTCGCCTCGTTCCCGACGAGGACGCTGCCGTCGTCCAGGAAGGAGACGACCGAGGCGTGGGTGCGGTCGCCCCACTCGTTCGCGAGGACGCGGGGCGAGCCGCCCGCCTCCGTCACCGCGGCGACGGCGCTGTAGCTCGTCCCGAGGTCGATTCCGACGGCGATGTCGTCGCTCATGCGAGGTTCACCCAGCCGTTTCGCCGGGTTACGGCATCCTAGCGGCGGTCCGGAGAGGCTGTCAAACGGCGGCTCGGGAGCAAGGCCGTTCAGGGTCGGGATGCTGACGCCGCGCCGGGCGTTATTACTCTTGGGGTGGCGGAAGCCTTCTCGCCACCACCTGACAAGAAGAGGGAACGGACATCATGGGTGCGCTCGTCGCGATCCTCCAGACGGACTCGAACCTGCTGCGGTGCCAGGTGGCGCGGCTCGACTCCCACGTCTCGCTCCTCGACGGCGAGCGGCTGCCGGACGCATACGGGTTCGGGCATTACGGCGGGGGGAGCGTCCTCCTCGGCAAGCGACCCACCGGCGCGAGCCACCCGCTCGAGCTCGCGGAGCTCGTCGGCCAGCTCGACTCGGAGGCGCTCCTCGTGCACGCGCGGTACGCCACGGTCGGCAAGGCGAAGGACGAGAACACGCACCCGTTCCGGTTCCGCCAGTGGCTGTTCGCCCACGACGGGACCATCGAGGCGTTCGAGCGGGTGCGGCCGAGGCTCGACGCGGCCCTTCCGGACTTCCTGCGCCGGAACCTCATGGGCGACACCGACTCCGAGCACGCCTTCATGTGGTTCCTCAAGCTGCTCAAGGACGAGAACCGGATCGACGAGCTCGACCTCGACGCCACGGTCGCCGCGCGGGCGCTCGCCGGGACGGTGAAGCAGCTCGAGACGTGGTCCCGCGAGGAGGGCGCGACGAAGGCGAGCCGGCTCAACTTCGTCGCGACGAACGGCCGCGTGATGGTCGCGACGCGCCGCGGAGGCCCGCTCCACTACGCGCTGCTCGAGGGGATCGTCCCGTGCGCGGTGCACGGCATCGACGTGGCCACCCCGGAGAGCGACCCCGGGCGTGCGGGCGCACCGGCGCGCGAAGGCGGTCGCGTTCGCGAGCCGGCTGCGCTCGCCGAACGGCTTCATCGAGGTCCCGGACGGGAGCGTCGTCGCGGTGACCCGGAGCCTGCAGGTCACCGTCTCGGGGATCAACGCGCGGCGGCGAGAAGCCGTGACGGAGCCCGCGCCGGGGACGGACCACCCGGCTTGAGGCACGGCCTGCGGCGGCGAGGGCGCGCGGGTCCTACACCGCGTCCCACGGCCGCGGAACGAAGAGCGCCTCCCAGGTCCCGAGCGCGAACCGATCGGTCATCCCGGACAGCCAGTCCGTGACGGTGCGCTCCACGGTCTCGCCCTCGCGAGGCGCGATCCCGAACCGCAGCGCGAGCCGCGCGGGATCCGCGAGGCACCACTCCCACAGGTCGCGCAGGATGCGCTGCGCCTTCACGAACTCGTCGTGGACGACCGGGTTCTCGTACACGCGCATGTAGAGGAAGTCGCGCAGGGCGAGGAGCGCGGCGTGCACGTCCGGCGACATCGTGATGTGGCCGCCGCCGTCCAGGTCCGAGCCGCGGATGACGTCGTGGATGAGGGTGCGGAAGCGCCGCCCGCGGTCCTCGCCGAGCACGGTCCGGATCTCGGCCGGCACGTCGCCCTCGGCGAAGAGCCCGGCGCGGACCGCGTCGTCGAGGTCGTGGTTCACGTACGCGACGATGTCGGCGATGCGGACGATCTCGGCCTCGAGGGTGAGCGCCTTCTCGCCGGTGCCGCTGAGGAGCACCTTCCCCCGCCCCTTCGAGTGGCGAAGGATCCCGTCCCGCACCTCCTCGGTGAGGTTCAGGCCCCGGCCGTCGTTCTCGAGCACCTCGACCACCCGGACCGACTGCACGACGTGGTGGAAGCCGCCGGTGAGCACCTCGGAGAGGAGCCGCTCCCCGGCGTGGCCGAAGGGCGTGTGGCCGAGGTCGTGCCCCATCACGATCGCCTCGACCAGCATCTCGTTGAGCCGCAGGGCGCGGGCGATGGACCGGGCGACCTGGGCGACCTCGAGCGTGTGGGTGAGCCGGGTGCGGTAGTGGTCGCCCTTCGGGGCGAGGAACACCTGCGTCTTGCCGGCCAGCCGGCGGAACGCCTTGGAGTGGACGAGCCGGTCGCGGTCGCGCTGGAACACGGGCCGTTCCTCGTCGAGCGGCTCGGGCCGAGCGCGGCCCCGCGACCGCGCCGAGCGGGCGGCGCGCGGGTGGAGCGTCGTCTCCTCGAGCTCCTCGAGCATCTCGCGGATCGTCCCGGCCATCTCTCCTTCGTAGCGCGGCCGGAGGGCCGCGTCACCGGTAGAAGCTCGCCTCCAGGGTGGCGATGAAGAGGTTCGAGAGCGCGTGGAGGACGATCGGGGCGGCGAGCCCCCCGGTCCGCTCGCGGAGCCAGCCGAAGAGCAGGCCCGGGAAGAAGGTGCCGAGCCGCCACGGCTGGAGCACGACGAGGTGGCCCGCCGCGAACAGGACCTGCGTCCAGACGAACCCGGCGCCGAGCCGCGCGCCGAGGACCGTGACGCCGCGCCCCGGGGCCGTCCGCGCCCAGCCGGTCTGGACGAACCCCCGGTAGAAGAGCTCCTCGGGCAGCGCGACCACGAGGAGCTGCACCGGGACGAGGACCGCGAGGCCGTCCGGCAGCCGCAGCGCGAACCGCGGCGCCCCGCCGTAGGGCGCGAGGACGCGCGCGAGCCCGGCCGGCAAGGACGGCAGCAGCTGCGCGTAGAGCGCGAAGCCCGCCGCGAACAGCGGGAACACGACCGCGGCGACGAGGAGCGCGATCCCGGCGCCGCGCCCCCACGCGCGCCAGGTGCGCGGATCGCGCGCGCCGTCCCAGGGGAGCCCGTACGCGTCCCACCCCTCGCCGCGCGCGCGCAGCCGCGCGTCGGGCAGCGCGATGAAGAGGAACGCGGCGACGCCGGCGAGGTTCGCGGCAAGCAAGCCGGTGGGATCCGCGAACGAGACGAGCTTCGCGAGCGCGAGGCCGCCGATGGCGAGCGCCCAGGTGCGCACGATCTCCGCTGCGCCGGAGCGGCGCGGGTCGGGAGATGTGGGACGTTACGGACACCTCCACCGGATCTCACGCACACGGGGGGGCGTCAACGTTCGGATCTCGCGTGGTAATGTCGAGGCTGTCCCAGGAGAGCACGACATGACGCGCACGCCCGCCCAGTGCCGCCGCGGCTTCGCGGCCCGCCTTCTCACCCTGCTCGCCGCGCATCGGCGCGATCCCGCTCATGGCGTCCACGTGCGGCGGCGCGGGAGAGGGATACCGGGTCTTCGCGAAGAAGTCGCTCATCATCCCGATGGACGTTTGCTACCAGTGCACGGTCGAGAAGAGCGCCGGCGGCACCGTGCTCGGCGACGAGCCCGCTCAACACGCGACCTCGAACTGCACGAAGACCGGCTACAAGACGCCGACCGCCTCCGCGTCCAACGGGAACCGGTTCCAGGGGCGCACCTGTCCCCAGGTCCTGGACCAGGGCGACGTCATCCGCTCGTACGGCCTCGTCTACCAGCTCATCCGCAACAAGATCGCGGTGTACTGGGTCATCGCGCCGAACAAGCAGCACCTCGACGACTACGACCTCACGGTGCAGTACGGCAGCGGCCCCCCGGTCCTCCTCTACGACTGGGCGACCGGCGGCCAGGGCGGCGCGCCGACGACGACCAACCCCATCAACTACATGGGCGGCGTCTTCGTGGTGGACGGCGCCGACTACGATCGCGCGTCCGCGGTCCTCCAGTCGCTCAGGAGCACGTTCGCGGACCGGACCGGCGCGCCCGCGGGCGGCGTGAACGTCCACGTCTCGAACGTGGCCTTCAAGGGCTACGCGATGAAGACGATGGCGGGGGGCTGGGACGCCGGCGGCACGGTGCCGCCGAAGCTCGCCCTCCTCGACATCGCCTCCGGCAACCTGAACTCGACCCAGACCCAGGTCCTGAACCCGAAGAACTCGGAGGACGTGATCCGCGGCTACCTCGAGCGCGCGGGCATCGGCCTCGGCACCGCGGGCGGCACCGCGACCGGGACGCACGGCGAGATCTACGACCGGCTCTCCCTCGCGGACTTCCTGCCCTCGACCCCGGGCGTCGCGAGCACGAGCCGGCTCTTCACGAACGGCTACGCGATCCTCTGGATGCCGCACTGGGTCGCGCCGGGGTCGTGCAGCGACGTCTCGAGCGCGACCGCCTGCTTCAACTCCTCCCCCGCCTGCACGACCGGGTGCTCGGCCTCGCGCTTCACGACGACGCAGGTGGACCAGACGCTGAAGACCATCGGCGCGTTCGTCACGGCGGGGAACGACATGTTCGCCGAGTGCGCCGGGCTCGGGAGCCTCGAGGGCGTCTTCAAGCAGGGCGTGACCACGACGAACCCGGCCGACTACACGGTCGACTACAAGCAGGGCGCGACCGACGGCAGCACGCGCTTCCAGACGACGAGCGGCGTCCGCTACAACGAGCTGCAGGACGTGAACTCCTCGCAGAGCGGGACGCAGCTCCCGGCGCCGCTCTTCATCCCGGACACGCCCCCCTCGTTCGCGACGACGAACCTCTCCTCCCCGCTCCTCCAGATCGGCGACTTCCCGTTCGTGGCGTTCACCGGCGCGGTCGAGGACTACCGGCCGCAGAACGGGACCAGCTACCAGCCGGCCGTCACGCGCCTCATCGGCGCCTACCCGGACCCGCTCGGCGCCGGGACGACGAGCCGCGGCGACTCGTTCAAGAGCTGGGACTACTTCACCTACCGCCGGCCCGAAGGCGGGCGCGGCAGCATCGTGTACCTCGGCGGCCACAGCTACTCGGGGATCGAGGGAACGTTCCAGGTGGCGGGCTCGCGGCTCGTCCTGAACACCCTCTTCAACCTCGGCGCCTCCTGCACCGCGAGCGGCATCTCCTGCAGCACCGGCCTCCCCGGCGTCTGCTCCGCCGGCACGTTCCAGTGCCAGAGCGGCCAGACGGTCTGCGTCCCGACCGTTCAGCCCGGCATGCGCACGGAGATCTGCAACGGGCTCGACGACGACTGCGACTGGGAGGTCGACGAGGGGCTCCAGACCGAGTGCTACGAGCCGCCGCCGGGCTACGTCGATCCGGAGGGCCGCACGACGACCGAGTTCGCCGCGTCGAGGAACGTCGGCCTGTGCCACCCGGGCATCTCGATCTGCCAGAACGTGAACGGGAACTACGGGATGTCCGCCTGCAGCGGCCAGGTGTTGCCCGTCGACGGAGAGCTGCAACGCCCAGGACGACGACTGCGACGGCCCCATCGACGAGGACCTGTCGCAGGCCTGCTACGACGGCCCGGCGGGCTCGATCTGCTCGCAGGCGGACCTGAACGCCGGCGTCTCCTGTCAGCTCGGTCACCCGAAGGGCGCGTGCCTCGGCGGGACACAGGTCTGCCAGAACGGCGCGTGGGGCTCGCCGGCGGGCACCGGGTTCGTCCCCGGCGCGTGCGACGGCGAGATCTTGCCGACCATCGAGGACTGCAGCGACGCCGGCGGGCGGGATCGCGAAGGACGACGACTGCGACGGGCGCGTGAACAACGGCTGTAGCTGCCTGCCCGGGAGCGAAGCTGAGCGTGCTTCACCGGCCCTGGCATCGCCGGGCGTGGGCGACGTGCCACTGCCGGGCCAGCAGACGTGCACCATCGCGGCGGACGTGGGGGCCGTGCCCGACGGACGTGGACGATCCGGACGCGCAGGTCGTCGCCGAGGCCGAGCCGTGCTCGCGACCACCGGCTACGACCGTGCGAAGGACCTCGACTGCGACGCCGCGCTCACGCAGTGCCCGGAGTGCACGGCGCCGGCCAGAGCGGCAGTCCTGCTACGGCGTCGGACCCCGCCGAGTCCGCCGGCCGTACGCGGGCGCGGCCAGTGCCGCTGGGGCACGCGCGCCTCGCGTGAGCGGGAAGTGGGGCGCCTGCCCGAGGCTGGATCCGCCGAGTACCGACCTCCCGACGGCACCGTCGAGTACTGCGACGGGCTCGACAACGACTGCAACGGCGTCGTCGACGACGGCGCGGTCTGCCCCGACCAGCTCACCTGCGAGCACGGCGTGTGCGTCCCCGACGCCTGCGGCACCGAGCTTCCGCCGCCCGAGGGCTACACCTGCAACCCGACCGGTGACTCGAACGGCGTGGTCATCCTCGGGACGTGCGGCGTGACCGCGGGCGGTGCCCCGCAGACCTGCGCCGACGGCGCGCTCTGCCAGTACGGCACCTGCATCGACCCGTGCCCGACCTCCACCGTCGGCGGCGAGCGAGGTCAGCGCTGTCTGCGGCGAGGGGACCACCTGCGGCGGCGGCGCCTGCATCGCGCGGCGGCTGCTACGAGGTCGGCTGCACCGCGGCGGGCGAGGTCTGCCGCGCCGGGCGTGCGTCGCCGACCCGTGCAGCGGGCTCTCCTGCCCGAGCGGCACGTTCTGCCGCCAGGGCGACTGCGTGCAGGCCTGCACCTTCGTGTCCTGCTTCAGCGGGGAGAAGTGCGGGATCGACGGCTTCTGCGAGCCGGACCCGTGCGCAGGGCGCACCTGCAACCCCGGCGAGCGCTGCACCGCCGGCATCTGCGCGCGGATCCCTGCCTCGGCAAGAGCTGCGCGAGCGGGCAGGTCTGCGAGCCGCGGGGGAGCGAGGCGGTCTGCGTCGACGATCCGTGCGCGGGCGTCGTCTGCCCGGCGGGCGTCTGCGCGAGCGGCCAGTGCTTCCCGACCGGCAACCGGACCGGCGCCGGGACGGTGTCGCGGACGGCGAGCGAGTCGTCCCCGAGCGGCTGCGGCTGCGGCTCCGGGGCCGGCACGGCCTTCCCGGCGCTGCTCGCGCTGCTCGCGGCGCCGCTCCTGCGCCGCCGTCGCGCGCCGCGCGCGCCGCGCGGAGAGGTCGGGGGCGGTCTGCTCCTCCTCCTCTTCGCGGTCGCGCTCTCCGCGTCCGCGTGCAAGCCGGTCGAGGACGAGTTCGACCCGTCGACCTGCCGCGAGACCTGCGGCGAGCAGCGCTGCGTGGACACGTCCACCGACCCCGCGCACTGCGGCGGGTGCGCCAGCGCCGCGTGCGGCGGCGGCGAGAAGTGCGTCGACGGAACCTGTGGCCCTTCGAGCGCCGTCGCGCCGTACATCCGGACGCTCTCGCCGACCTCGGGCAAGAAGGACGACCCGAACGTCACGGTGACCCTCACCGGCGAGCGGTTCGCGGCGAACGCGACGGTCCGCATGGAGACCCCGCTCGGCCCGCGGACGGTGCAGTGCCCGTCCGCGCCGGGGAGCGCGTGCCAGTGGCTCGGCGCAGGGTCGATCAAGGTCAAGGTGGACCTCACCGGCGCACCCGTCGCCGCGGGCACGCCGCCGTGGAAGCTCCGGGTGGTGAACCCGGACCTCGTCATCTCCAACGCCATGAGCTTCAACGTCATCGTTCCGGTGCCGGCGATCGCGACGGTCGTCCCGAGCGAGGTCGTCGCCGGAACGAGCGCGACGCTCCTCGTGACGCCGACCGGCGCGGCGGGGACCGGGTTCACGAGCGGCAGCCGGTGCCGGCTCCAGGGGCCCTCCGTCGCCGAGCTCGAGCTCCAGACGACCTTCGACGGCGTGAACCTCGCGTGCGTCGTCGATGCGGCCGGGTTGCTGCCGTATCCCGGGTACGTCCTCACCGTCGTGAGCGAGGCGGGCGTCCGCTCGAACGGGAAGACCGTGGTCGTCGCCTCCTCGGCACCGGTCGTGTTCGCCGTCGATCCGAACAGCGCGACCACCGACGTGGCGCTCTCCGTCACCGGTGCGCGCTTCGACTCGACCTGCCGCGTCGTGCTCTACCCGCAGGCGCAGACCCTGACCGACGCGACGCCCGTCCTCGCCGGCATGCCGTACGTGGACTCGGGCCGGCTGTTCGTCCCGCGCTTCACCCTCCCCGTCGACGGGTCCTACCTGGTCGCCGTCCGCAAGGGCGCCAGCGCGCCGTACCAGTTCTCGAACGCCGTGGCGTTCACGGCGGGCGGCGCGCAGTCCTCCATCATCTCGTTCTCGCCCTCGACCGCGTTCGAGGGTGAGCCGGTCGTGCCCCTCGCGTTCGCCGGGCTCCTTCCCGTCGACGTCGGTGATCGAGCTGCAGCGCCGGGCGGCACGATGTTCGCCTCGCTCCCGTCCACCGCGAGCGGATGCGCGGGGCCGACGTGCACGGCGCGTCTCGGCGACGAAGAGACCTCGTCGGCGCGCCGGACGGCACGTGGTTCGCCCGGGTTCGCTTCGGACCCGCGGGCTCGACGACCTCGGCGCCGTGGCCGATGCGCGTCCTCTCGAACCAGGCGATCCTGCGCAACTACGCGGCGACGCCCGACCCGGAGCAGGCGGGGGCGGTCGGGGCCGCAAGGAGCGCGATCACCTTCGAGGTGGCGAACATCCACGGCGTCGGCGCCGACTTCTCGGGCGTGAAGGTGTGGTTCGAGGGACCGCTCGACCCCGCGCCGGTGACCTCGATCGTCCTCACGCCGGTGGGCGTCGTCACGGCAAGCTCCACGACGATCACGACGGGGCTGCTCTCGCTCCAGGGGCTCTCGGCCGGGACCTACACCTTCACGGTGCACAACCCGAACGCCACGGCCTCGAACCCCCTCACCTTCGCGGTGACGCCGGGAGCGCCGACGCTCGCCTCGGTGTGCCTGAAGGGTCAGGCGGGGTGCGTCCGTCAGGCGCAGCAGAGCGGCACGCCGCTCGTCGTCACGCTGACCGGCACCAACTTCGCGCGGCCCGACGTGAACGGAAACGGCTCGGCGGTGATGGTCGCCGCGGACTTCATGGCGAACTGGCCGGCGATCGATCCGTGCGGGATCGCGACCACCACCGGGACGCAGTTCCAGCCGGTGCCCGGGACCGTGACCGTGAAGAGCTCGACCGAGATCGAGCTCGCCCTCGACTCGACCGCCGCGTACGTGGATCCGACCTCCGGGACGACCTACTACGTGGGCGTCTGGAATCCGGGCGGCGCCGGCGGGCCGCAGAAGTCGAGCTGCGGCGTGCGTCCCGAGCACGCTGCCGTCGTGGTTCAAGATCCTGCCGTAGGCCGGCTGGGGTTTCAGGCGGCGGGACCCTCGCTCCGCCTCGCGGAGCGCGCTCCCGAGCCCGTTCGCTCGCCCTAGGTCTCGGCGCCAGCCGCCTTCGCGCCGATCGCCTTCTCCACGAGGGCGACGGCGTGGGCCGGGTCGAACGGCTTCTTTAGAATTTCGTCCGCCCCGAGCCGCCGGTACATGTCGACCTCCTGGTCGCTGACCCGCGAGGACATGAGGACGAGGAACGTCTTCCGCCAGTGCGGGTGCGCCTTCACGAGCCGGCAGACGTCCGCGCCGTTCAGCGTCGGCATGTAGAGGTCGAGGAGGAGCGCGTCGGGGTCCGCCGCGGCGAGCTTGCGGAAGACCTCCTCGCCGTCGCCGGCGGAGGTGACGGCGAAGCCCGCCTCCTCGAAGGCGGTCTCGAGGACGTCCCGGATCGCCTGCGAGTCGTCCACGATGAGGACCGACTTCCGCTCGCCCATGCTGCGGACGGTTATACTCCAGGCGGACCATGGACCGTGAGCCGGCGGTCGCGGGGCGCTTTTACGGGGACGAGCCGTCGGGTCTCGCCCGCGAGGTCGACGCTTACCTCCGGTCGGGCAGCCCGCCGGTCACCGCGAAGGGGCTCGTCGTCCCGCACGCCGGGTACGTCTACTCGGGGGCGATCGCCGGAGCGGTGTACGGGCGCGTGGCCGTTCCGCCGCGGGTGATCGTGCTCGGCCCGAACCACACGGGCCTCGGCCGCGCGGTCGCGCTGTGGCCGGCGGAGGGGGGGTGGCGGACGCCGCTCGGGACGGTGCCGATCTCGGCGGCGCTCACCGCGGACCTGCTGGCCGGCGACGCGATCCTCGACCGGACCGCGCACCTGCGCGAGCACTCGCTCGAGGTCCAGCTGCCGTTCCTGCAGCGCGCGAGGCCCGGCGTCGAGATCGCCGCCCTCTGCCTCGGGCCGCTCGGCGTGGACGAGTGCGAGGCGGTCGGGCGCACCGTCGCGTCCGCCGCGCGCGCGCACGGCGCACTCGTCGTCGCGTCGTCGGACATGAGCCACTACATCCCCGCCGCGAGCGCGCGCGCGCTGGACCAGCTCGCCATCGACCGGATCCTCGCGCTCGATCCGGAGGGACTGCACCGGACGGTGCGGCGCGAGGGGATCACGATGTGCGGCGTCGTCCCGGCGACGGTGATGCTCTTCGCCGCGCGCGCGCTCGGCGCGAGCGGCGCGGAGCTCGTCCGCTACGGGCACTCGGGAGAGGTGAACGGCGACACCCGGCAGGTGGTCGGGTACGCGGGCCTCGTCGTGGCCTGACGGCTGCGGAGACGCGAACGGCGTGCGCCGCCCGCGGCGCACTCGACTCCCCGTTCGTCCTGAGCGTAGCCACGCCCTTGGCGTGGCGAAGTCGAAGGACGCTCAGCTCCCCGTTCGTCCTGAGCGTAGCCACGCCCTCGGCGTGGCGAAGTCGAAGGACGCTCAGCGTGAACGGCCGAGCCCGAGGCGGCGCCCCCGCAGCGCGAGCGCCGCGACGAGGAGCGACACCGCCCCGGCGCCCTCGCCGCCTCCGCAGCCGCAGCCGCCCGACGGCTGCGGGTAGGCGGCGCAGACCCCGGCGATGTCGTCGGCGGACAGCGAGCGTTTCGTGGTCTCGCCCGGCCCCGTCATCGGGTTCATCGTCGTCTCCCCGTACGGGAGCGCGGGCTGCGGGGGCGGGCCGCACGGCGGGAGGTCGGTCTCGGCCCCATCCGAAAGCCGGCACGGGTGCCTGAGGCCGAGGAAGTGGCCCGCCTCGTGGGTGACCGTGTTCTGGAGGTCGATGTAGTGGCACGGCGCCAATCCCCCCTCGCCGTAGCTCGAGCAGACGGTCCGGGTCGGGACGACCTCCGGATCGAGGCAGGTGAAGTACCAGCCGTTGGGCGCATTCGACAGCAGGCCCGGGCGGCCGTCCCACCCGTTCAGCTCGATGTCCGCGTCGACGATGCGTCCGTCGCGCGGGTCGTAGAGGACGCTCGTCAGCGCGACGATCCCGTGGCTCGCGTTCGCGTCCCGGTGTCCTCGAAGCAGTTGTAGAGCGCCCCGCAGTCGAGCTCGGGGTCGCTTCATGCACGGGTCGTCCTTCGCCTGCGGGTGCTGCGAGCACCACCCGCGCCGGATGACGACGACGTTCTCGCGCGAGCCGCTGAACCCGGTCCGGAGCTCCGGGATCGTGCCTCCGTACACGAAGTCGAGGTCGGCGCACGGCTGCGCCCAGGTCGCGAACGCCGCGCGGACGCCCGCGATCACCGGCGCGGCGGCCCCGCGAGGATCGCAGGAGGGAGCGGTGTTCGGGACCGCAGGGTCGACGACGGGGTTCACGAAGTAGGGAACGATCGGGGCCGGCCAGGCCAGCGGTGCGCCCGTCGTCTCGCTCGTCGTGCGGACGAACCCCGCCGCGGCTGCGGCGACCGCGAGCGCCGCGCCGCAGAGGGCGAGCCTTCGCGCGATCACCGCGCTGCCCTCACCCGCCGCTCCAGCTCGGCGAGCGGCATCGCCTCGACTTGCCGCTCCCCTGCCTCGATCGCGCGGGGCAGCACCTGCGCGTTCCCGAGGCCGGGTCGAGCCTCGGTCCCGTCCACCCGGAACTTGCCGAGGCTCCAGCCTGCGACCACCCACGCCGGCCCCTCGCGGGCGAGGAACACGACGACCTGCTCGCCGTCGCGGAACGTCGGCGCCGCGTCCACGGAGAGCGCGATCGTGCCGAGCGATCCACCCGGCACGACGAACCGCAGGACGCGCTCGGGCGCCCCCTTCCACGCGCCGAGCACCTCGAGCTCGACCTCGGTCACGATGCGGCCGTCGCGGGTCGCGTGGGCCTGCCGGGAGAGGACGCGCCCGCGGACGACCGCGTCGGAGGAGCGGGCCACCTCCTCGACGCTCATCGCGACGAAGGTCGCGCCGAGCGCGGGCGCCGCGGCGAGGACGAGCAGGGCCGCGAGTGTCCGGCGCATGCGGGCGATTGTAGCTATGGTAGGTTCCGCCCGCCATGGACAAGCCCCGCGTACGATTTGCCCCATCCCCCACCGGATACCTGCACATCGGAGGCGCGCGGACGGCGCTCTTCAACTGGCTGTGGGCGCGGCACCACGGCGGGACGTTCATCCTGCGGATCGAGGACACGGACCAGGGCCGCTCGACGAAGGAGGCCGAGGCGGCCATCTTCGAGGGGCTCCGCTGGCTCGGACTCGACTGGGACGAGGGGCCCGACATCGGCGGCCCGCACGCGCCGTACTTCCAGATGGAGCGCCTCGACCTGTACGAGGCGCACGCGGAGAAGCTCATCTCGGAGGGGAAGGCGTACGCGTGCTACTGCACGCGCGAGGAGCTCGACGCCGGCCGGAAGAAGGCCGAGGCGGAGAAGCGCCAGTACCGGTACCCGGGCACCTGCCGCGAGAAGCCGTACGACCGTTCGAAGCCGCACGTCATCCGCTTCCGCGTGCCCGAGCATGGCGCGACGTCGTTCGACGACCTCGTCAAGGGGCACATCGCCACGCCGAACGACACGCTGCAGGACGAGGTGATCCTCCGCTCCGACCGCGTGCCGCTCTACAACTTCGGCGCGGTGGTGGACGACATCACCATGAAGGTGAACCTCGTCGGGCGCGGCGACGACCACGTCAACAACACCGCCCGGCAGATCCTGATGTACCGCGCGCTCGGCTACCCCGTGCCGTCGTTCGCGCACTTCCCGATGATCCTCGGGCCGGACAAGACCCGGCTGTCGAAGCGGCACGGCGCGACGAGCGTCACCGCCTACCGCGACATGGGCTTCCTCCCCGAGGCGGTGGTGAACTACCTCGTGCGGCTCGGCTGGTCACACGGCGACCAGGAGATCTTCTCGCTCGAGGAGCTCGTCCGGCTGTTCGACCTGAAGGACGTCGGTGCGACGGCGGGGGTGTTCAACCCCGAGAAGATGGCGTGGGTGAACCACGAGTGGCTGAAGAAGGTGCCGGAGGAGGACCTCGCGCGGATGGCGCTCCCGTTCTTCCGCGCCGCGGGGCTCCCGGCCGAGGACGACGCGAAGCTCCGCCACGTCGTCCGGGTGGCGCGCGAGCGGGCGAAGACCTTCGGCGAGTACGTCCAGCAGTTCCGCTATTTCTTCGCGCCGGTCGCGTTCGATCCCAAGGCGAAGGAGAAGCACCTCACGAAGGACACGCGGCCGATCCTCGAGGCGATCCGCGCGGGGGTCGCCGCGCTCCCCGCGATGGACACCGAGCCGCTCGAGAAGGTCTTCCAGGCGGAGGCCGAGAAGCGCGGCCTCGGGCTCGGCAAGATCGCGCAGCCGGTCCGGGTCGCGCTCACCGGCGGGACCGCGTCACCGGGCATGTACGACGTCGTCCAGATCCTCGGGAAGGAAGAGACGCTGCGGCGCCTCGACGAGGCGATCTCGCTCGCCGTCTGAGAGGGCTG
The DNA here is from genome assembly GCA_963736795.1 of uncultured delta proteobacterium. Taxonomy (GTDB): domain Bacteria; phylum Myxococcota; class Myxococcia; order Myxococcales; family Anaeromyxobacteraceae; genus Anaeromyxobacter. Next base: position 315,549 of record CAVTRF010000021.1, read on the forward strand.
TCCAGAACTCCCCTCCCGTCGCCAGAGCGAGCGATCCGCTGCGCATCGCTGCGTTGCTTGCGTCTCGCTCGTCCGGCTCGGTCCGGGGAATTCTGAACGACCCTGTGAGCGCGCGGCAGGGCCACGAGCGGCATCTCGTGCCACGGCCCTGCACCTCGAAGCGCCAGCGACTCCGACACCCGACACCCACGCGTCACTTGGTCGCACCGTACGTGCGGTACGCGCGCGCGCAGCTTGACCCAGTCCCGACCGGCTGGTCCGATGCGCGTCATGCCCTTCGAGCCCGCTCGTCCGTCCCCCGTCGCGCAGACACCTCCCGCCCCACCGGCGTCCCGCTCCGTCGCCCGTATCATCTGGTCGGGGCTCGCCGCCGCGATCACCGTCGCGGTCGTGGGCGTGATGGCGATCGCCTCCGTGGCTCCGCCGCCGCCGGGGAGCGAGGAGCTCCGCCTCGTGCTCCTCGCGGTGGCCGTCCCCTTCGTTGCGGTGGACCTCGCGATGTCCTACGTCGTGACCGCGCGCATGCGGCGGACTCCGCCGCCCGGTGGGACCCCCGACTCGGTCGCGATGTCGCAGACGATCCTCGGCGCCGCGCTCGCGGTAGGGGCGACGCTCATGTGCTGCGTCTTTTACTTCGTGAGCCGGGAGCCGCTCCTCTTGTCGCTCGTGGTCCCCTGCGTCGCGGTGCTCGTCCACTGGTTCCCGTCCGAGTCCCGCTGGTCGCGCCTCGCGCCCGCGGGCGCGCCCCCCACCGCCGCCGAGCCGACCCGCCGACCGATGGTGCGCGGGTAGCGCCGGTGTGCAGGTTTTCCTCGGGCGGACGGCAGCGACGCCGGCGGCCGCGAGGGAGCGAGCGATGGGACGCAAGGGCGAGGAGCGAGAGAGCTGGACGGGGCGCCGCGCTCCGCACGGCGAGCCCGGGCCGGCCAGGCCGGTCGAGGGGAGCGGCTGGGTCGAGCCGGGGCTCCACGAGCGCCGCCACGAGCGCAGCGACGACCCGTTCCTGCGGCGTCGCGACCTGGGCCCGAAGGGCTACCGCCGATCCGACGAGCGAATCCGGGACGAGGTGTGCGAGCGGATCGGCAGGAGCGGCATCGACGCCCGCGAGGTCGAGGTGACCGTGGACGGCGGCGAGGTGACGCTCGTCGGATGGGTCGAGCACCGCGAGGACAAGCGGGCGCTCGAGGATCTGGCCGACGACGTCTTCGGGGTCGCGGACGTGCACAACCAGCTCCGCCTGCACGGCCGGGAGCGGACGCATGGAGGGGTGGAGCTCACGGGATCGCTGCTCACCGCGGGGAGCGGCACGACGAGGACGGGCGCGGCGATGTCGGCGCAGCCCGCGTCGAAGCGACGCCCCCCGCGCCAGCGTGGCGGCCGCGACCCGGATCGGCGGCATTGAAGGCTGGGGGGAATGGTGTCCGTGGCAGGGAATGTGATGGAGTAAAGGGACACGAAATGCGCGCAGCGCTGGCGTAGGAGCGCGCTACGACGGGTTAGCCCCAGCCAAGAAGCGAAAGGAGTGCGTGACGGTGTTGAGTAGGCGGGCGGTGCCGGACGCAGCGTTACGGGTAGCGATTGCATGTAAGTGTGGCTGCAGACGAGAGCAGAGGCGCACACATGCGAAGGATCTGATTGTTCTGATGCTCGCACAATGCGACCTGCGCCGGGCAGGCAGGTGTGTACGGCGCTGAGCACGCTCGCGAGACGGTGCTAGGGCGCGATGACGCTTTCAAGGAAGACGCGCGCGTTCGAGTGCGACATCTCGGACGGAAGGTAAGTGCTCGCGAGAAAGGTGAACTGTGGCGCGGCGACGCTACGGGACAAAAAGCAGGCTGCTCGGAACATGTTGCGTACGATGGCTGGCGGTGTTGTGAACGGCGAACGTGAAGGATGAGCAAGGAGCAGCTAAGGATTGTACCGGAAGGTGAAGAGCTGGAGGAGTCGGAAGGAGTAAGATGTGGATGATGATGGAAAGGCCGTCGTCTCCGACCTGCGGCTCCTGCGTGACAGCGCGAAGCTGACCGGGTCGCTGCTCTCCGCCGGGGAGCGACACGACGCGGACCGGCGCCGCGATGTCGGCGCAGCCGAACCCGAGACGGCGCCCGCTCCGTCCGTCCGGACCGTCGCCACTCGCGTCGAGGCCCCGCTCGGCGCCGGAAACGGAGCGCGGCCGCGCCGGGTGCCGGCGCGGCCGCGCGGTCTTCGACCTGCTCGCCTCTACTTCTTGATCTTCCCGTCCTCCCAGCCCTCGCCGAGCGCGTTCGTCCAGCCGTCGAACCGGGACCGGACGCTCACGCCGCGATCGTCCCAGTAGACGTCGTTCGCCCGGACGTAGCTCCGGTAGGCCTCGACGATGCGCACGAAGTCGGCCTGGTCCGCGCCGAGGCTCGTGTCGTTCGCGCGGGCGTTCAGGAACGCGATCGTCGCGTCCCGGAGCAGCGCCTGGTCCTTCTTCGGCCAGTCGACGAGGACCATGTCGTTGTCCGGGTTCGCGTCGGCCTTGTTCGCGTTCAGGATGGTCTTCATGGCGGCGCCCTGCTTCCGCATGTTCTCTCCGTACGAGGAGATCACGTGGTCGCGGGAGACGGTCAGGAGCAGCTTCTGCTGCGGGACGCTCATGTCGTTCCACACCTGCTTGTTGATGAGCATCCAGGTGATGAGGAACTGCTGCTGCCAGCCCGGGAGGTGCACGTAGCGCACGCCCACGGTGCCCGGGTTCTCGGCCGTGTTGAAGAGCTGCGACACGTCGTCGACCGGGGTCGCGAACTCGAAGCCCTGGAGCTCGCCGATCTTGACCGCGTTGACGAGGGAGCCGCCGCCCGGGATCGCCGCGATGAAGGAGATCTTCTTGGCGGGGATGACGCCGCGCGCGACGAGCTCGTCACAGGCGCCGCCGAGGACGTTCTCGCCCGGGGGCAGGTAGCGAAGCTTCCAGGGCTCCTGGCAGAAGCCCTCGAGGCCGATGCCACGGACGCCCGGCGCGTCGCCGACGGGCTTGAAGAAGTAGCCGGAGAGCTGCTCCGAGCCGCCGACGATCGGGACCGCGACGATGTTGCGGTTGTTCAGGTCCAGGACGGACTGGATGAGCTCGAGGCCGGTCATCTGGCCGTTGTCGACGGACTTGCCGTAGAGGAAGCCGAGGTGCTCGTCGAAGTTGGGCCCGAAGGGGATGCCGGAGTTGTAGATGAACCCCCAGGCGCGGTTGAGCTCGCTCCCCGAGTTGTACGCCGCGTCGAAGCCGCCGTTGGCGGAGCCCGCTCCGACCGCCGCCACGATGTCACCGAACGCGGGCGGGATGGCCGGCATGGGCGTCATCTTCGTGAACTTGATCTCGCCCGCGGGACCGATGATCGTCCGGCTGAGGTCGAGCAGCTTGGCGGCGTACGCGTCGGCCTGCGGGCCCATCGCCGCGGCGCCGCTGAAGCTGCGGAACTTGATCTCGATGGCCAGCGCCGATCCTGGCAGCAGGATCGCGGCGGCGAGCAGCGCGGCCGTCGCGGCGCGCACCTGGGAGTTGAACCTGTTCACGTGACTTCTCCTTGCATCGCCTCGTTTACGGAGGGTGTATTCACGACGGGCGAATGCGAGCAGAACCTAGCACGTCGAGTCGCTGCACCGTCGGTTGATGACCGCGCGACGCGTCGCCACACGGTGACACCGGCGCCGGACGCACACCGCCGGCCGCGCTGTGCGTTTACCGCGCGCAAACACGCACCAGCGGCAATCTTCGGTGGCCTCGGAACGTCGTTGACTCGAAGCGGAAGTCGCCACTACCCTCCCCTCACTCCGAGCGAACTCCCGCGGAGTCGCACCGGTCTCAACCCCGAGGTACTGCACATGTCGAACGAGGAGACCGCGCCGGCGCCGGCGCCGGGGCGTTCCGGCGGGTCGATCGCGGCGCGCGCGAAGGCGCTGCGTTTCGGGCTCACCGTCAAGATCGTCGGCATCTCGAGCGTCGCGATCGCGCTCGTGGCGTTCATCCTCGGGATCTCGTTCGGCCGCGAGGTCGAGAAGCTGCTGCAGCAGGAGCTCACGACCCGCGGCCGGATGGCGGTGCTCTCGCTCGCGAACACCTCGACGACGCTCGTGCTCGCGCAGGACGTCTCCGGGCTCCAGGCGCTCGCCGCCGCCACCCTCGCCGACGTGCCCGGCGCGGCGTACGTCCTCGTCCGCGGCGATCGCGGGGAGACCCTCGCCGAGGCGGTAGAGGAGTCGCTCGGCAAGGCGCGGCCGGCGGCCGTCTCCTTCGCCGAGCAGGACCTCGCCGACCGCCTCGTCGAGCGCACCCTCTCGGTCGGCGACCGGGAGATGCTGCACGTCGTCGCGCTCGTGACCTTCAGGGGAAAGTCCGAGGTGCAGTACCTCGACCCGCTCGGCCTCAACCCGGCCGCGGGCGCCGGGGGCAAGGTCCTCGGCTCGGTCGAGATCGGGTTCCCGCTCGCGAACCTCACGGCGCAGATCGCCGCCGCGAGCCGCCGCTCGGTGGGGCTCGCGGCGCTCGTCTTCGCCGCGTGCCTGCTCGCGATGATCCCGCTCGCGCGTTTCACGACCCGGCCCATCTCGGAGCTCTCGCGGGCCGCGCTCGGCATCGCGGACGGTGACCTGCGGCAAGACGTGCAGCGCTCGGGGAACGACGAGGTCGCCGACCTCGCGCGCAGCTTCGGGCGGATGATCTCGGGGCTCCAGTCCATGCTGGCGGAGCTGAAGGAGGCGGCGGCGGCGCTCGAGCAGGAGTCCGACGCGATGCTCGCCGCGGCGACGCGGCAGGCCGCGATGGCCGCGCAGCAGTCGGCGTCCATCGCCGAGATGAACGCGTCCATCCGCGAGATCGCGCAGACCTCCAGCGCCGCCACGGATCACGCGGACCGCGTCATCGTCGTGACGCAGACGGCCGAGGAGTCCTCCCGCGCCGGCGAGGGGATCGTGGAGGAGGCGGTCGGCAGCACCGCGCACGTCGAGCAGCACGTCACCGCGATCGCGTCGCGCCTCGGCGACCTCTCCAGCCGCGTGAGCCAGATCGGCGAGATCATCTCGACGGTGAAGGACCTCGCCGCGCGCTCCAACGTGCTCGCCCTGAACGCGGCGATCCAGGCGTCGCGCTCGGGCGAGGCGAGCGCGGGGTTCTCGGTGATCGCGCGGGAGATGCGCGCGCTCGCGGAGCAGTCGAGCGGGACCGCGGGCGAGGTGCCGAAGCTCCTCGGCGAGATCGTCGAGTCCACCCAGGCGGCCGCGGCGGCCACCCAGCAGGGCACCGAGAAGGCCCAGTCCACCGCCGCGCTCGCGCGCCGCGCCGGCGCGACCATCGGGAACCTCACCAACGTCTGCCGCGAGTCCGCCGCCGCCGCCCGCCACATCGCCGAGAGCTCCCGGCAGCAGGCGACCGGCGTGAACGAGGTCGTGACGGCGCTCGCGCAGCTCGCCCGCGCCGCCGACGGCAACGTCCAGGGCGGCGAGGAGATGAGGCGCGTCGCCGAGCGGCTGAAGACCGTCTCCGGCAGGCTCACCCGCCTGGCGGACCGCTACCGCAGCTAACCCGTGGAGGAAGACATGGCTCGAACGAAGCGGCTGTTCCTGGGTGTCGTCGCGTTGCTCGTCGCGGTCTGCTCGTTCGCCGTCCCCGCGCGCGCCGACGAGGCGGTGTACGAGTTCGGCGTGCTGCCCCAGATCGCGACGGCGAAGCTCGCCGAGCTCTGGGTGCCGTTCCTCGACCGGCTCAGCGAGTCGTCGGGCGTGAAGCTCAAGTTCGTCACGGCGCCCAGCATCTCCGAGTTCGGGACGCGCGCCGCAGCCGGATCGTACGCGTTCTACTACCACAACACCCTCGCGTACGTTCAGCAGGACGACAAGTACACGGCGTTCGCGCGCGAGGTCGGGGCGAGGACGAAGGGCGTGCTCGTCGTCGCGAAGAACGCCAAGCTCTCGAAGCTCTCCGATCTCAAGAACGCCACGATCGCGATCCCGAGCGCGGGCTCGTTCGGCGCGGCCGTGCTCCCGCTGTTCGCGCTCCAGACGGAGGCCGGGCTCGATCTTCAGAAGGACGTCAAGGTCGTGGTCTCCGGCTCCCACGAGGCCGGCTACCAGGCGGTCCTCCTCGGCAAGGCGGCGGCCTCGGGCGGCCTGACCCGCACGTTCGAGCTGCTGCCCGACGCCGACCGCGCTCGCCTCCGGATCTTCTACACGACGAAGGACTACTCGCCGCTCCCCTTCGCCGCGCGCAAGGACGTCCCCGCCGACGCCGTCGCCAAGGTCCAGAAGGCGCTCGTGGCGTTCTCGAAGGATCCCGCGAACGCCGCGCTGCTCGAGGCCCTCAACATGAAGAAGGGCTTCGAGGCCGCGAAGCCGTCCGACTGGGACGACGTGCGCCGCGCCCGCGACGAGCTCGTCCGGGTGTCGAAGACCCTCGCGGCGAAGTGAGGCCCGCCGTGGGGGAGCACGGCGACGGCGAGGCGCGGCGCCGCGCGCTCGTCGAGGAGCTCCGCGCGCTCGAGCGAGAGGGGTCGCGCGTCCGCGCGGAGCTCGTCGAGCTCGGCCCGGGCGAGCGCCTCCCCGGGCTCCACCTCGTGGTGGGGCTCGCAGGCGGCCGCATGCTCCTCCCCTGTGCGCGGGTCGCCGAGATCGCGCGCGTCGTGGCGTTCGAGCCGATCCCCGGCGCGCCGCACTGGGTGCTCGGCACCTTCGTCTGGCGCGGCCGCCCCGGCGTCGCCGCGGATCTCGGCGCGCGGCTGGGCGGGGAGCGCTCCTCCTCGCTCGAGGCGCTCCTCGTCATCCTCGACGGGACCCCGACCGTGGCGCTCGTCGTGGACGAGGTCTGCCGCCTCGTCGAGGACCCCGTGCTCGCGGAGGGCGGGGCCGAGACGCTCGAGGGTCGCCTCGTCGCGGGCGCCTGCCGCGTGGACGACGAGGCGGTGCCGGTGCTCGCACCGGAGGCGTTCGAGCGAGACGTGCGGGAGGCGGCGTGAACGCGTCCCCGGCGACCGAGGATCTCTCCGAGCTCGCCCTCGCGCTGCACCGCGCCTGCGGCATCGTGTTCTCCGGCCAGCACGGCGAGCAGGTTCGGGCCGGCGTCGCGCGTGCGTCGGAGGCGCTCGGCGTCGAGCCGCGCGCGCTCCTCGCGCGCGTCCGGGCCGGCGATCACGCCGCCGTCCGCGCGCTCGTCGACGGCTCGGTCGTCGCCGAGACCTACTTCGCGCGCCACCCGGAGCAGCTCTCCGCCCTGCGCGCCGCCCTCCGTCGCGAGGGCGGGAGCGCGCCGCTCCGGGTCTGGTGCGCGGGGTGCGCGTCCGGCGAGGAGGCCTACACGATCGCGGCGCTCCTCCTCGAGGAGGGGTGGGGCGCCCCCGGCTCCGTCCTCGGGACCGACGTGTCCGAGAAGGCCCTCGCGGCCGCGCGCGGCGGTCGTTACGGGAGCTGGTCCCTGCGCGCGCTCGCCGCCACCGACCGCTCGCGCTGGCTCGAGGCGGAGCGCGAGCATTGGACGGTCCGGCCGGAGATCCGCGCGCTGGCGACGTTCGGCAGGCACAACCTCGTCACGGACCCGCCGCCGGGGAGCGGCTTCGACGTGGTCCTGTGCCGGAACGTGCTCATCTACTTCGACGCGCCCACCGCCGCCGCGGTGGTCCGGCGGCTCTTCGACGCGGCCCGTCCGGGAGGCCTCGTCGCGCTCGCCCCAGCCGAGAACTTCCTCGCGCAGCCGCTCGGGTGGGAGGCCGTCGAGAGCCGCGGCGGCGCGCTGTGGCGCAAGGCACACCCGCCCGCTCGCGTACGAACGGTGCCGGCCCCCGCAGCCGTCCGCCGCGCGGGTCCGCCCGCGGAGCGCTCGCCCCCGGCCGTCGCCGAAGCCTCGGCGGTGCCCGCCGCCGCCCCGGCGCTCGCGTCGAGCCCTCCACCGCAGGACGTGCTCCGTGCCGCCCGGGAGGCGGCCGCAGCGGCGCGCTGGGACGAGGCGGAGCGGCTCGCGACCTGCGCCGGCTGGGAGAGCCTCCGCCCCGAGCCGTTCCTGTTCGCCGCCGCGGCCGCCGAGGCGCGGGGCGACCTCGAAGGCGCGCTCCGCTGGGTCGGCCGCGCGCTCTTCCTCGACGCGGAACACGTCGTGGCCCGTGCGTCGCTCGTGCCGCTGCTCGAGCGGCTCGGGCAGGTCGAGCAAGCGGATCGCGCGCGGCGCATGGCGCTCGACGCCCTCGGGGGCCTCCGCGACGATCAGCTCTTGCCGGGGATCGAGCCCATCGAGGCGGGCGCCTTGCGCGCCGCGCTCGCGGCGTCGCGCCGCCTGGAGGTGTCACGGTGAACGATCCTTCGACTCCGCTCGGCCTGCGGCCTCGCTACGCTCAGGACGAACGGACACAAAGTCGCCTCGCGCTGCCGATCCGCTGGACCGTCCTCGCCCTGGGCTGGGCCGCCATCGCCGCCGGCGCGACCGCCACGGCGCTCCCCTCCCGGGCCGCGGTCCTCCTCGCGCTCGGGGTCGCCGCGGCGGCGGTCGCTGCGCTCGCCGCGACGATCGCCGGGCCCGCGGAGCGTCTCGCCGCCGCCGCCGCTGCCGCAGCGCGCGGCGATCGCGCCGCCGTCCCGACGTCCGGCGGGCCCGTCGAGATCCAGCGCACGGCGCGCGACCTCGACGCGCTCCGGGCGCAGCTGAACGCCGCGCTCGCCGAGCTCTCGAAGGGCTCGGCGCAGCTCGGGACGGACTCCCGCGCGCTGCAGGACGGCCTCGCGCGCCACAACGAGCTCGCGACCCGCCAGTCGGCCGCCGTCACCGAGACGAGCGCGACGGCCGCGCAGATCGCGCAGACCGCCCGGGCCTCGGCGCTCCACGCGGACGAGGTGATGCAGGTCGCGCAGCGCTCCGAGGAGCTCTCCGCCGACGGCCGGCAGGTGCTCGACCGCGCCGTCGAGACGATCCGCGGCCTCGCGGATCAGGTGCAGACGCTCTCGGGCGCCATCGCCGAGTCTGCGCAGCGGTCGCGCCACATCGGCGAGATCGTCGCGGGCCTGAAGGACCTGGCGGAGCAGACGAACCTCCTGTCCCTCAACGCCTCCATCGAGGCGGTCAAGGCGGGGGAGCGCGGGCGCGGCTTCTCGATCGTCGCGACGGAGATGGGCAACCTCGCCGAGCAGTCCAAGTCCTCGGCGGCCGAGGTGCGCGTCATCCTCGCGGACGTCGAGAAGGGGACCCGGGCCGCGATGGCGGTCGCCGAGGAGGGCGCGCGTCGCGCGCGCGGCGCGCTCGACCTGGCCGGAGAGGCGGCGAAGACGATCGCCGGGCTGACCCAGGCCATCCGCGACTCCTCGGTCGCGGCCCGGCAGATCGCCAACCAGACGCGGCAGCAGGGGATCGGGGTCGACCAGATCGTGGCGGCGCTCGCGGACATGTCGTCCGCATCGCTGGAGGTGGTGGCCGGAACGGCGGCGGTCGAGCGGACGGCTCGGAGCCTGTCCGAGCTCGCCGGTCGCCTCGGACAGGCGGGCGCCCGCGGTGGCGCGGGGGAGCGCTCATGAAGGTGCTGATCGTAGACGACACGAACACGCTGCGCTCGCTCGTGCAGATCTACCTGCTCGCGCACGGGTGGGAGTTCATCGAGGCCCAGAACGGCTCGGAGGGCCTGGAGAAGGCGCGGAGGCTCCGCCCCGACGTCGTCATCTCGGACGTCAAGATGCCGGTGATGGACGGCTTCGAGCTCTGCGCCGCGATCCGCAGCGACCCGTCGCTGAGGAGCATCCCGGTGGTGCTGCTCACCATGCTCGGCGACGCGGACTCGCGGGCCCGCGGCGAGCTCGTCGGGGCGAGCGCGTTCCTCACCAAGCCGATCACGCCGGACACCTTGCGGGAGACGGTCCGCACGGTCGTCGCCGCGAAGGAGCGCGGTTGACCGCTCCGGCGGGCGACCCCGCGGCCGAGGGCCGCCGGCGCGACGCGATCCTGCGCGCGCGCGCGCGCGACCTCGCGCAGGCACGCGAGGTCACGACGGTCGACGCGGTCGTGCTGCTCCCCTTCGAGGTCGGCGGGGAGCGTTACGCGGCGGAGGTGGCGGACGTGCACCAGGTGCTCGACGCCGCCTTCGTCGACCCGCTCCTCGGCGCGCCCCGCGGCGTGATCGGCGCGATCATGTCGCGGAGCCGGCCCGTGCCCGTGTTCGACCTGCGTTTCCTCCTCGGGCTCGAGGGGGGGGGCCTCACCGATCTCCCCCGCGTCGTCCTGCTCGAGGATGGCGCCGACCTCTTCGGCTTCGCGGTCGAGCAGGTCGCGGCACGGCTCGAGGTCCCCCGGACCGACCTGCGCCCCGCCGAGGGAGGCCCGTTCCGCTGGATGGCGCCGGGGCGCCTCGCCGTCCTCGATCCGGCCCGCCTCGGCCTCGCAGGCGGGGAGGTCCGCTAGACGTGTCCGCCGATATCCTCGAGCAGGTGTGGCCGGTCTTCGAGGCCGAGACCCGCGAGCAGGCGCAGGCGCTCGCGGCGGGCGTCATGGAGCTCGAGCGGCCCGGCGCCCCCGATCGCACGGGGCCCCTGCTCCGCTTCGCCCACACGATGAAGGGCTCCGCGGCGAGCCTGGGGGCCCACGACATCGAGCGCGCCGCCCACGCCATCGAGGACGTCCTCGCGCTGGACGCCGGGGTCGGGCTCCCCGCCACCGCGGTCGAGGCGGTCCTCCGGGCCGCAAGCGCGATCGAGGAGTCGCTCACGCCGACCGCGCACGGCCGGATCGCCGGCCTGGAGCCGCTGCTCGCGGGCCTCGCCGCGTTCCAGGAGCCCGCCGCGCCGGCGGCCGGCGCCCCTCCCCGGCCCGGCGGCGACCCCCGTCCGACCGACCTCGAGGCGCTCGCCACGGAGATCGGCGCGCTGTGCACGGCGGACGGCGGAGCGCGCGCGGCGGGCGCGGGGCGAGCGCGCGCCGCCGCCGAGCGGCTCGCGTCGGCGCTCGGGGGCCGAGCCGCGGAGCTCGCGCGGCGCCTGGCTGTCGCCGCCGGCGACCTCGAGGCCGGTGCCGCGGACGTCCCGAGGACGATCGCGCGGGCGGCCGCGGACCTCGTGGAGCTCCGTGCGGCGGCGTCCCGGCCGGCCGGGCGCGCGCGCGAGGAGCCCGACGCGGGCCCCGCCCGCGCCGAGGAGCGCAGCATCCGCGTGGACGCCGCGCGCCTCGACGCCGTCTCGGCCGACGTGGACCAGATCGTCGTGGGCGTCTCGCGCCGCGAGCGGCGCAGCCGCGAGCTCCAGCGCCTCGAGCAGGCGCTCCGCGAGGCCGCGCGCCTGGTCCAGCGGGGGCTCGCGGAAGGCGGGCAGCGCGAGGACGCGCGCCCGCGCGCGCTCGCGGACGGCCTCGACCGACTGCGCGAGATCGGCCGGGACTTCGGGCGGCACGCGCGCGAGCTCCGCCTCGAGTCCGACCGCGAGCGAGTGTCCGCGCACGCGCTCCGCGACGCGCTGCTGGATCTGCGGATGGTCGCCGCACAGACGTCGCTCGCCGCGCTGCGGCCGACGGTCCGCGACCTCGCGGCGAAGCTCGCGAAGAGCGTCGCCCTGTCGATCACCGGCGGCGAGGTGCGGCTGGACCGCCGCGTCCTCGACGAGCTGAAGGCGCCGCTCCTGCACCTCGTCCGAAACGCGCTCGACCACGGGCTGGAGGCTCCGGAGGTGCGGCGCGCGGCCGGCAAGCCCGCCGAGGGGACGCTCGAGCTCCGCGTCGAGGCTCGGAGGGACCACGTGGTCTTCACGATCCGAGACGACGGCGCGGGGCTGTCGCCGGAGCGCCTGCGCTCCGCGGCCGTCCAGCGGGGCCTCGTGTCGGCCGCCGAGGCCGCGCGGCTCAGCGACGCCGACGCGGCCCAGCTCGCGTTCCAGCCGGGCGTCTCGACCGCAGCGGAGGTCACCTCGCTGTCGGGGCGGGGCGTGGGGCTCGACGTCGTCGCCGAGGCGACGCGCCGCCTCGGCGGATCGGCGAGCGTCTCCTTCGAGCGCGGCCGCGGCACGACCTTCGTCCTCGAGGTCCCGCTCACGCTGGCGGGTTCGACCGGCTTCCTGTTCCGCGCCGCGGGCGGGCTGGGGATCGTCCCGGCGGACGCGGTCGAGCGCGTGCTCCTCGTCTCCCCGGAGGACGTCGGCACCGTCGCCGGCCAGGCCACCGTGGACGTGGACGGCACCCCGGTGCCCTACTCACCGATGGCGCAGGCGCTCGGGGCACCGGGAGGGCCCCGCGGCGTCGGTGCGACGGTCGCGCTCCTCGTCGCGTCCGGCGGGAGGCGCGTCGCGCTCGCCGTCGACGAGATCCTCGGCGAGCAGGCGATGGTCGTGTCGTCCCTCGGCCCGCGCATGGCGTCGGTCCGGCACATCTCCGGCGCGACGGCGCTCGACGACGGGCGCGTCGTCGCGGTCCTCCACCCGGCGCACCTCGTCGGAGCGTCGCGCGAGACCCAGGCCGCGCAGCGCACCGCGCGCCCCCGCATCATCGTGGCCGACGACTCGCTCACGACCCGCATCGCAGCGAAGGCGCTCCTGGAGATCGCCGGGTTCCAGGTGCTCCCGGCGGCGGACGGCGAGGAGGCGCTCGCCCTCGCGCACGATCCCGGCTGCGACCTCGTCGTGACCGACGTCCAGATGCCGCGCCTCGACGGCCTGGGGCTCACGCGCCGCCTCAAGGCGGACCCCCGGCTCTCCCGCGTGCCCGTCATCCTCGTGACCTCCCTCGACGCACCCGAGGACCGCGCCGCGGGCCTCAGGGCGGGGGCCGACGGCTACCTCGTGAAGCGCGACCTGCAGCGCGGAAAGCTGCTCGAGCTCGTGCGGCAGCTGCTCCCGGCATGATCCGCTGCCTCGTCGTCGACGACGCGCGCGCCTTCCGCGCCCTGCTCCGGCACATCCTGGCGACCGCCCCCGGCGTCGAGGTGGTCGGGGAGGCGTGCGACGGCCACGAGGCGGTCGCGCTCGTCCGGGCGCTGCGCCCGGACGTCGTCACGATGGACGTGCGGATGCCGCTCCTCGACGGCCTCTCGGCCCTGGAGGAGATCATGCGCGTCGCGCCGACCCCGGTGATCGTGGTGAGCGCCGAGGCGGACGGCGCGGCGCAGCAGCTCTCGTTCCGCGCGCTCCAGCTCGGTGCGATCGAGGTGTTGCCGAAGCCGAGGGACCCGGGCACCCCGCGGTTCGAGCGCCAGGCCGAGGCGATCCGGCAGGCCGTGCGGGCCGTCGCCGGGCTCGTCCTCGTCGGGCGCCATCGTCCGGCCGCCGCGATCCCCGCGCCGGTCCTCGCGCCCGTCCGGCGGGATCCCCCTCCCGGTGCCCGCCCGGCTGCGGCTGGCGGCTGCCCGCCGGCCAGGTCGAGGTGATCGCGATCGCGGCGTCGACGGGCGGGCCCGCGGCGCTGGCCGCGCTGCTGACGCCCCTCCCGCGGGAGCTCGCGACGCCCGTGCTCGTCGTGCAGCACATCGCGGCCGGGTTCGAGATCGGCCTCGCACGGTGGCTCGGATCCACCACCCGCCTCGACGTGCGGATCGCAGAAGACGGCGCGCCGCTCCTCGGGGGCACGGTCTACCTCGCGCTCGACGGCCGGCACCTGGGGGTCTCGCGGCGCCGCGTCCACCTGAGCGACGAGCCGCCGGTCGAGGGATTCCGCCCGTCGGCGACGCGCCTGTTCGCCTCCGTCGCGCGGGAGTACGGCCCGCGCGCGGCCGGGTTCGTGCTCTCCGGGATGGGGAGCGACGGCGCCGAGGGGCTCGCGCTCGTGCGGGCGGCCGGCGGCTACACGGCCGCGCAGAGCGCGGCGACGTCGGTGATCTTCGGGATGCCGCGCGTCGCCCTGGAATCGGGCGCGGCGGCGCACGAGCTCGACCTCGAGGAGGTCCCGCGCGTGATCGCGGCGCTCGCCGGCGCCGACGGCCGGGCGCGCTCCCCGCGCTGAACGCCGCCGGCGGTGCCGGTCGTCGCTACGCCACCCGCGGCTCCTGCTGCGACAGGCAGTGGAGCGTGCCGAGCCCCCACACGAGGTCGAGGGCGTGGATCCCCACCACCGGCCGGTCGCGGAACAGCTCGGCGAGCACGCCGAGCGCGATCCGGTCGTTCGGATCGTTGAACGTCGGGACCAGGACGGCCGCGTTGCAGAGGTAGAAGTTGGCGTAGCTCGCCGGGAGCCGCTGCCCGGCGAAGACGACCGGCGCGGGCATGGGGAGGAAGACCACCTCCGGCCGCGAGCCGTCCTGCAGCCGCGCGCCCTCGAGCCGCTCGCGGTTCTCCTCGAGCGGCCGGTGGTTCGCGTCGCCCGGGTTCGTCTCGCGGCAGAGCGCGATGGTGCGCGGCGAGACGAACCGGGCGAGGTCGTCCACGTGCCCGTGGGTGTCGTCGCCCGCGATCCCCTTGCCGAGCCAGATGGTGTTCGGCGCCCCGAGCACCTCCCCGAAGATCGCCTCGTAGTCCTCGCGCGCGAAGCCGGGGTTCCGGACCTGGACCGCGGGATCGAGCAGACACTCCTCGGTCGTGAGGATCGTCCCCTGCCCGTTCACGTCGATCGCGCCGCCCTCGAGGACGACCGGGCGCTCGCGGTGAACGACCGGGAGGAGCGGCACGCCGAGCGCCTTCGCCGCGCGCGCCGGGTTCTTCACGTCGTTCTTCCAGTCCGGGTACTTCGCCCAGGCGTTGAAGCGGAACCCGGCGATGACCTTCTCGCCGCCGCGCGCGACGAAGATCGGGCCGGAGTCGCGCGTCCAGACGCGGTCGGTGCGAAAGCGGTGGAAGCGGACGTTGTCGAGCGGGACGCCCGCGCGCCCGAGCACCTTCCGCGCCTTCCGCTCGTGCTCGGCGTCCCCGACGAGGAGCCGCACCAGCTCGCCGCGCGCGACGTTCCGGACGATCTCCGCGTACACCCAGGGGATGGGCGCGAAGCGCCCGGGCCAGTCGCTCACGTTGTGCGGCCAGGCGAGCCAGGTCGCGTCGTGCGCGGCCCACTCGGCGGGCATCGACTGCTCGCGCCGCGCGAGCACCGGGGGCGGGCGGCGGCCCGGGGACGCGGGTCGGGGTCGGGGCGCTCATCCGTCGATGAACCTCTTCTCGATCCCGGCGTAGGCGTCGATGCGCCGGTCGCGCAGGAACGGCCAGCCGCGCCGGACCTCCTCGATGCGCGCGAGGTCCACCTCGCCCACCAGGATCTCCTCCTGGTCGGTCGAGGCCTCGGCGATCACGACGCCGAAGGGGTCGCACAGGAACGACGTGCCCCAGAACTCGAGGCCCGCCTCGCCCGGCACCGTCTTCTCGTGCCCGACCCGGTTCACCGCGGCGACGTAGCAGCCGTTCGCGATGGCGTGGCTGCGCTGGATGGTCCGCCACGCGTCGCGCTGCGCCGCGCCGTGCTGCGCCTTCTCGTGCGGGTGCCAGCCGATGGCGGTCGGGTAGAAGAGGACCGGCGCGCCCTGCAGCGCGGTGAGCCGCGCGCCCTCCGGGTACCACTGGTCCCAGCAGATGAGCGTGCCGATCTTCCCGAACCTCGTGTCGATCGCCTTGAAGCCGAGGTCACCGGGCGTGAAGTAGAACTTCTCGTAGAAGGACGGGTCGTCCGGGATGTGCATCTTCCGGTAGAGGCCGGCGGTCTTCCCGTCGGCGTCCAGGACGACGGCGCTGTTGTGGTAGAGCCCGGGCGCGCGCTTCTCGAAGATCGGGACGATCACCGCGACGCCGGCCTTGCGGGCCACCTCGGCGAGCCGCTCGGTGGAGGGGCCGGGGACGGTCTCGGCGAGGTCGAAGAGCGCCGCGTCCTCCTTCTGGCAGAAGTACGGGGAGCGGTAGAGCTCCGGCAGGCAGACGACCTGCGCGCCCTTCCTCGCGGCGTCCGCGACGCGCGCGGCGGCCTTCTCGACGTTCTCCTGCGGGTCGGCGCTCATCGACATCTGCACGAGGCCGACCTTGAACTTCTGGGTCATCGGGACGCTCCGGGCCGCCGCGGTCTTCCGGGCGGGGACGGGATTCTAAAGGAAAGGCCGCGGCGTCGCGACGCGTTCGTCGAGCGGTCGAACGGCTCTCCCTCCCCCTCCCCGCCTCCGCCCGTCCGCGAGGTTGCGGCCCTGCCGCCGCTGCGATACCAACATCGGCCAACATGGCCGACGCTCCTCGGAATTTCCTCGCCGACATCGTCGCGGCGGACCTCGCCGCGGGACGGAACGGCGGGAAGGTCGTGACCCGCTTCCCGCCCGAGCCGAACGGCTTCCTCCACATCGGCCACGCGAAGTCGATCCTCCTCAACTTCGGCCTCGCGAAGGCGTTCGGCGGCAAGACCCACCTGCGCTTCGACGACACGAACCCGGTCACCGAGGAGGCCGAGTACGTCGAGGCGATCCAGGCGGACGTGCGTTGGCTCGGCTGCGAGTGGGGCGGACACCTCTACTACGCCTCCGACTTCTTCCCGCGCATGTACGCGTGCGCGGAGCGGCTCGTGCGCGAGGGGCACGCCTACGTGGACGCGCAGGCGCAGGACGCCATCCGCGAGCAGCGCGGCTCGTTCGAGCGGCCCGGCACGAACAGCCCGTTCCGCGACCGGCCCGCGGCGGAGAGCCTCGACCTGCTCCGCCGGATGAAGGCGGGGGAGTTCGCCGACGGCGCGATGGTGCTGCGGGCGAAGATCGACATGGCGCACCCGAACGTGCTCATGCGCGATCCGCTCCTCTACCGGATCCGGCACGCGCAGCCACCACCGGACCGGCGACGACCTGGTGCATCTACCCGATGTACGACTTCGCGCACCCGCTCGAGGACGCGTTCGAGGGCGTCACCCACTCGATCTGCACGCTCGAGTTCGAGTCGAACCGCGAGCTGTACGACTGGGTGCTCGACCGGCTCGGCCCGTGGGACCCGCGCCCGCGCCAGTACGAGTTCGCCCGCCTCGCGCTCGGCTACACCGTGCTGTCGAAGCGGAAGCTCCTCCAGCTCGTCAACGAGGGGCGCGTCGACGGGTGGGACGACCCGCGCATGCCGACCATCGCCGGGATGCGCCGGCGCGGCGTCACGCCCGAGGCGCTGCGCGACTTCGCCGAGCTCATCGGCGTCGCGAAGAACAACAGCGTGGTGGACATCGGCAAGCTCGAGTTCGCGATCCGCGGCGACCTCGAGGCGCGCTCGCCGCGCGCGCTCGCGGTGCTCGACCCGATCCGGCTCGTCGTGACCGACTGGCCGGAGGGGAAGATCGAGGACCTCGACGTCCCGTGGTGGCCCGGCGACGCGACCCGGCCCGAGACGCGGAAGGTGCCGTTCGGCCGCGAGCTGCTCGTCGAGCGCGAGGACTTCTCGCTCGACCCGCCGAAGGACTGGCGGCGCCTCGCGCCGGGGCGCGAGGTCCGGCTCGCCGGCGCCTACGTCGTCCGCTGCACCGACGTCGTCCGCGGCCCGAGCGGCGAGGTGACGGAGCTCCGCTGCACCCACGACGCGACGTCGCTCTCCGATCCCGCCGCCTCGCGGCGGGCACAGGGCACCCTCCACTGGGTCCACGCGGCCCGCTCGCTCCCCGCGCCGGTCCGGCTCTACGACCGGCTGTTCGCGGTCGAGCTGCCGGACGCCGAGCCGGACTTCCTGCAGGCGCTGAACCCCGCCTCGCTCGCCGTCGCGAGCCGCGCCCGGGTCGAGACCGCGCTCGCGAGCGCGGCGCCCGGCACCCGCTGGCAGTTCCTCCGCCAGGGCTACTTCTTCGTCGATCCGGTCGAGTCCCGCCCCGGGGCGCCCGTGTTCAACCGGACGATCACCCTGCGCGACACGTGGGGCGCGAGGGCGGCCGCGAAGGCGCCGGAGGAGCGGAAGCGCGAGAGGAGCGCGCCGCGCGAAGGAACGGCGACGCCGCGGAAGACGCGCGCCGAGTTCCGCGCCGAGGCGCGCGCCGCGAACCCGGAGCTCGAGCGACGCCACGCGCTCTACACGAAGGAGCACGGCCTCTCCGAGGAGGAGGCGGACCTGCTCAGCGGCGATCCCGCGACCGCCGCCTACTTCGACGCGGCCGTGGCGTCGAAGGCGAAGGCGGGGACCACCGCGCGCTGGCTCCTCAACGACCTCGCCGGCCTCGCGGGCGATCGCGAGCTCGACTCCCTCCCCCTCCCGGGCGCCGCGTTCGGCCGGTTCGTCGCGCTCGTCGACGCGGGACGGCTCACCGCCGCCGGCGCGAAGACGCTCCTCGCGGACCTCGTCGCGTCGGGCGGGGAGCCCGAGGCGCGGATGAAGGCGCTCGGCCTCGAGAAGGTGGAGGACCGCGGAGCGGTGGAGGCGGCGGTGGCGCGCGCGCTCGCCGCGCACGCGACGGAGGCCGACCGCTACCGCGCCGGCGAGAAGAAGCTCTTCGGCGTGCTCGTCGGCGCGGCCATGAAGCAGGCCGGCGGCGGGGCGGACGCGGCGGTCGTCCGGAAGGTGCTCGAGGAGCAGCTCCGGTAGCTTCCGACCCCGCTCCGGGCGCGCCCAGCCGTAGCAGGCCGTGGTGCGGGAGGAGAGGGAGAAGATTTTCAACAGGCTGCCAGCTTGCGGGCGATGTGGTGAGGACGCTCACACCCCACGGCCGGCGCTCGAACGCAGCTGACCCCATCATGACCCGCCGCTGGAGTGGCTCGGTGACCCTGGGTCGCGCCCGACCGGGACCTCGACCCTCGACCCAATGTCCGGACCCGCAGCACGGCCGCGCTGCCGAACGCCGTCGCGCGGACAGGGGACACGTGCGCTCCCCCGTCGTAAGCAAGCGCAACAATGGCGCTATCGGTTTTCGCTCGTAGTTGACTCCATGGCCAAACGCTCTCTACGATTCGAATTCGCGCACGCACCCTTTGCAGCTTCCAGCGCTCCGCCCCGGCGCATCCATTGCACGACAGCCTGACGCACCCATGATCCTCCCGTCCCAGCTCGATGGATTGCCCGAGGTGAGGAGCGCGCTCACCGTCGCGCCGGACGGCAGGCTCGTCTCGGCGACGGACGGCGCAGCGAACGACGCCGCCACCGCGGCGCTCGTCATCGCGCTGCGATCGTTCGCGGCCGCCGGCAGCGCGGCTCACCTCGGCGCGCTCGTCACGACACACCTCAAGGGAACGAAGACGTCGATCGTCACCGGGAGCCGCGCCGACGCGCTGCTCCTCGTCCACGTCGACCCGGCCCGCGGAACCGGCGCCGTCGAGAAGGCGGTGAACGCCTGGGCCCACGGCGTCGCCGCCGCTCCGCCGCCGCGCCCGGTGGTGCACCACGCGGCGCCGACGTCGACGCCGCCGCCGCGGCTGCCCGGCGCGCAGCCCGCGGGCGGAGCGCTTCCGGCGCGTCCGGCCGCAACGAGCCCGGGCTTCGCGCCCCCGTCGCTACCGCAAGCGCCGGCCGCGGCCGCGACCGAGCCGCGCGCGGCCTCCGCCCCGGGCGTCCGGGACGCGTGGGCCATGCTGCGCCGCGCCCTCGGGCGCGGGCTCCTCACCGAGGCCGCCGCGCTCAAGTACGAGCTGCCCGCCGCCGCCAACCCGGGACGCGCCGGCTGCGAGGCCGTGTCGCGCGACGAGTGCGAGCAGGCGATGCAGGCGCTGCTCGAGGGCGTCGGCAGCGTCATGGCCGGCGACGGCCTCGGCGGTGCGCGCACGCTCAAGGAGCTCGCGACGGAGCACCAGCCGAACCTGTCGTTCCGGTGGCTCGCGCTGCAGTGGAGCGCGCGCGCCGCGATGCGGAGCGGCGGCATCCCCGCCGCCCGCGCGCACGTCCAGGCGGCGCTCACGCTCGCGCGGCAGCTCGACGTCGAGGCCCGCGCGCTCAGCCAGTGGACGGCGGCCGAGGTGCTCGCCCACGACAGCGACTCGACCCGCGCGCTCGCGTGGCTCTCCGAGTCTCGCGCGCGCTTCGAGCGCGCCGCCGACCGCTGGGGCGTCGGTCAGACGTGGCTCACGGAGGCACGCGTCCTCGCCGCGCTCGAGCGCCCCGGCGCCGCCGCCGAGGCAGCCCGCGCCGCCGCCGAGATGCTCCCGGAGTCGGACGAGCCGACCGTGCTGCTCGCGCGCCTCGCGCTCCTGCGCGACGACATCGAAGGCGCCGAGACGCTCGTCGAGCCGCTCCGCACCCAGGCGGCGGAGAAGGTCCGCGGCCTCATCGCCGCGATCCGCGGCGGCGCCGTGAACCGCGGCGACGTCGGCGAGTTCCTGCGCGAGCACGACGCCGCGCCGAGCCAGCGTTCGCTGCGCGCGCTCACCCGGATCGCCTCGAGCGCTCCCGCCTTCCTGCAGGGTCGCGAGGCCCTCGCCTGGATGCTCCTGCGGCTCGGGAAGTACGAGGAGGCGGGCGGGATGTTCCGCGCGCTCCTCTCGCAGCCGCTCTCTCCGGCGGACCGCGCCTCGGTGATGCTCGGCCTCGGCTGCATCGCGAACGCAGGGAAGGCGAGCTCCGCTCCGCTCCGGTCGGTCGTCGCCCAGGGCGCCGCGCCGGAGCCCGGGGCAGCGCGCGCCGGCGCGCTCCCGCCCATCCCTGCGGTGAGCGCGTCCGCGATCCTCGCCCGGCCCGCGCCGGCCGGGAGCGGCGTGCCCGACGCGGTGTTCTCCGGTCAGCTGAGCAGCTTCGCGCTCCCGGATCTCCTCGAGTTCCTCCGCAGCGGGCGGCGCACCGGGCTCCTCGTGTGCAGCTCCGGGGCGGGCATGGGCGCGCTCAGGTTCCGCGAGGGCCGCATCACCGGCGGCGCGTCGCCTCGGGCACCCGGGGTCGGCGAGCTCCTCGTCCGGGCGAAGAAGGTGAGCGCCGAGGCGCTCCGCACGCTTCAGCCCGCCGACGGCGCCGACCAGCCGGACGACGTGCTCGCCGAGCGGATCGTGAGCGGCGGGCTCGCCGAGATCGTCCCCGTCCAGGAGGCGCTCGCGAGGCAGGTGTGGGAGGCGATCCGGGAGCTCATAGACTGGAAGGACGGGGAGTTCGCGTTCAACCGCGAGGAGCCGGCCCCGCCCGCGGCGGCACGCCTCGGGATAGCGCTCGATCCGCAGGCGGTGCTGCTCGACGTGTTCAGGGAGAACGACGAGCAGTCCCGGAACGGCGCATCGCCGCCGTCCCGGGGCTAGCCCGTCCGCGCCCAGCACCCCGGCCCCGCGCCCATGCCCAGCGCCTCCCGCCCCATCGACGGCAAGGACCTGACGAAGCTCGTCGGGCTCAAGCTCGGCAACTACCGGCTCGAGCGGCTCATCGGGCGCGGGCGGATGGGCGTCGTGTACCTCGCGAAGGACGAGGCGCTGCTGCGTCCGACGGCGATCAAGCTCCTGTCGTGGAAGGCTTCCGACGCCCAGGGGCATGACCCGGTCCGCTGGTTCCTCGCCGAGGCGCGGCTCGTCGCCCGCATCAACCACCCACGCGTGGTGCAGATCTACGGCGCGGCGCGGCAGGACGAGCACTGCTACATCGCCATGGAGTACGTCGTCGGCCGGTCGGCGGAGGCGATGGTGAGCGACGGGCCGGTCGCGCCCGAGGTGGCGACCGACATCCTGCTGCAGGCCGCCGCGGCGCTCCACGCCGCGCACCGCTCCGGGGTCATCCACCGCGACGTGAAGCCCGCGAACCTGCTCGTCGGCGCGGGCGGCGTCACGAAGCTCGGGGACTTCGGCATGGCGCTCGGGAGCGCCGAGGTCTCGGCGGGCAACGCGAACGTGCGGGTGGGGACGCCGTACTACACCGCGCCGGAGATCTGGACCGGCGGGGCCGCGACGCCCGCCTCCGACGTGTACTCGCTCGGCGCGACCTACTTCCACCTCCTCACCGGGCGTCCGCCCTTCCCCGGGAACGACGTCGCGGCGGTGGAGCAGGGGCACCTGCGCTCCCCCGTGCCCGATCCACGCAGCCTCGTCCCGTCGCTGCCGGCCTCGTGCGCCGCGCTCGTCGCGTGCGCGCTCGCGAAGGACCCGCAGCGGCGGCAGGCCTCGGCGATGGTGCTCCTGTGGGAGGCGCGCCGCGTCCTGCAGGACCTCGCCACCGCCGCGGCGTCGAGCGCCCCGCCCGCGCTCCCGGTGGATCCGGCGGCGGCCGCCTCCGCGATCCGGGACGACCTGCGCGGGCCCGCGCCGGCCGCGCCCGAGCCGCTGCGCCTGCTCGGCTTCACGCGCCGGCCCTTCTTCGACGCCGCGCCCGCCGGCATCGAGGACGGGTGGGAGCCGCTCGCCTCCGCGCGCGCGCGGATCCTCGAGGGGATCGATCTCCACCAGCTCGCGGTGCTCGCGATCACCGGCGCGGGACGCGGCCACTCCGCGCTGTGCCGCCGGATCGCCGAGTCCATCGGACGCGAGCGGCTCGCGGTCGTGCTCGACGTCTCGCCCGCCGCCGGCGACCGCGGGCTCGTGCAGCTCCTCTGCCGGGCCGCCGGCGCGATCGTGGAGGAGAGCACCGACGAGGCCTGCCTCGACGCGCTCGTCGAGCGGATGAGCGAGGAGCGACAGCACCGGAACCGGACGCCGGTGGTGGTGCTCACGAGCGTCGTCGTCCCCCACCCCGCCACGAACGGGCTCGCGCGGATCGTCGAGGCGGCCCGCGCCTCGGGCGCGTTCAAGATCCTCCTCACCGGCGCGACCGGCCTCGCCGCCGCGCTCGCGCGCTGCCGCGTCGCGCCCGGCGACGAGCGGGTCTCCGAGCTGTCGCTGGCGCCGCTCGAGCGGGAGGACATCGAGCGGTACGTGCGCGGCTGGCTCGACGCGACGCTCGCGAAGCGCGCGCCGCCCATCATCGTGTCGCGCGACGCGCTCCTGCTCCTCGCGCTCCGCTCGGAGAGCGCGCTCGATCGCATCGACTGCATCTGCGAGAACATGCTGCTGCTCGCGGCGTCCGAGCGACGCCGCACGCTCTGCTCGTGGCACGCCTGGACCGCGTCCGACGTGGAGCGATGGGCGGCGCGCCCGCTCGACGGGCTGCCCCGCCGCCCGGCCGGGTGGCCGCCGCCCGAGGTGATCGACGTGATCGACGTCTGCCGGCGCGGCGCAGGGATGCCCCCGTGGCCCCGCATCGCGGGCCGGGAGGAATGATCCATGCAGCACGGAGAGCTGGCCCAACCGGAGGGAGCGCACCCATGGCAGACCTGGCGTTGATCGCGAGGATCCCGAGCGTCGCGAGCGCGGTGCTCGGCGACCTCGCGGGCGGGTTCTACGACGCGATCCGGGAGGGCGACGGCGAGTCGGTCGCGTCCGTCTCGGGCTTCGTCTCGAGCGCGCTCGGCGGCGCGGGCGAGG
Source organism: uncultured delta proteobacterium (assembly GCA_963736795.1). Classification (GTDB taxonomy): domain Bacteria; phylum Myxococcota; class Myxococcia; order Myxococcales; family Anaeromyxobacteraceae; genus Anaeromyxobacter. The sequence continues at coordinate 338,699 of CAVTRF010000021.1, forward strand.
ACCTCGGCCTCGGCGCCCTCCGGCGCGTCGCGATCGCCGGGGAGAAGCGCGCCCTCATCGTCGCGGTCCTCGGCGGCTCGATCGTCACGGCGCGGGTCGAGCCCGTCTCCTCTTTGCCCGCGGTCGAGCGGGCCCTCGATGCAGCCGTCGGCCTCGGAGGCTGAAGATGGAACCCATCCTGCAGTCCCTCATGGATCTCAACGGCGTCACCGCCGTGCTCGTCTTCGACCCCGCCGGCCAGCTGCTCGGCCACCGCGGTCACACCGTCTACGACCAGACGCTCTGCGAGCAGGTGAGCGCCGCGCTCGCGAAGGCCCTCGACGCCGTCCAGCTGCAGCAGGAGGACTGGGAGACGGTCACGGCCCACTTCGCGGACGGCAAGCTCGTGCTCCGGCGCGTCGTCGCGAACGGGCAGAACCACGTCCTCGCGGTCGTGGCGGACGGTTCGCTGAACCCGTCCTTCGCGACCGTGGCGATCCGGGTCGCGGCCGGGAAGCTGAAGCGGCAGTTCGAGGGCGGCCCGGCGTCGTCGTCGGCCGGCAACGCGAGCTCGTCGGTCGCGCGCGCGGCGGCCGGGAGCGGGGCGTCGCCGGCGGAGTCGCGGCCGAACCTCGCCAACTCGGGCCTCAGCTGGTCGAAGATCTCGAACGTCGGCCTGTCGCGCGTGTCGGTGGCGGACCCGGCCTCGGGCGCGTTCCTCGCGCGGTGCGCGAAGGAGCTCGCGCAGCACGTCGGGCCGATCGCGAAGGTGTACGTGGAGGAGGCGGTCCGGCGCGTCGCGGCCGACGCGCCGTTCTCGATGGCGGTCGCGCGCGCACTCGTCGACGACCTCGGCGCGCAGATCGAGGACACCGGCGACCGGACGACTTTCCAGAAGGCGCTCGCGAAGTAGGGCCCGGCGGCCCCGCGAGCAGGCAGGCGAACCCGTTTCACAGGCGGAGGTGCACGGATGTCCCTCGTTTCCGCAGTCCGGCAGAGCCTCAGCTTCAAGGTGTCGCTGAAGCTCACCGTCCTCCTCGTCGTGCTCACCGCGCTCGCCGCGGCGATCATCGTCGACGGACAGACGGAGCAGATGAAGGAGTTCACGCTCGAGCGGGCGCGGGTCGCTGCGTCGATCGGCGCGCGCCAGTACGGCGACATGTTCGACAACGCGATCGACAGCGGGCTCGTCACCGTCTCGGACGTGTTCGACCGCAACTACGTCGAGATCAAGGGGTACGACTTCAAGGACAAGCCCAAGTACCACACGCGCTACGACGCGCTGACCGACAAGTCGGTGCTCGTGTTCCAGGACAAGTTCCTCGACAACCAGGACTTCCAGTACGCGGTCGGGGTGGACGAGAACGGGTACCTCCCGACGCACAACACGAAGTTCCAGAAGCCGGTGACCGGCGATCCGACGAAGGACCTCGCGGGCAACCGGACGAAGCGGATCTTCGCCGACCCGGTCGGCCTCGCGTCGGCGAAGAACACCCAGCCCTCCCTGCTACAGAAGTACGAGCGCGACACCGGCGAGACGATGTGGGACGTGTCCTCGCCGATCCTCGTGAAGGGAAAGCACTGGGGCGGCTTCCGGGTCGCCGTGTCGATGGCCCGGATCTACGATCGGCAGCGGAGCCTGCTCCTCACCCTCGTCGGCATCTTCGGCATGTTCACGGTCGTGACGATCACCGCCCTGTTCCTCGTCGTGCGGCAGGCGACCCGGCCCATCGTGCGGCTCACCGAGGCGGCGCGGCAGATCGGGCTCGGCGAGGGGCTCGACACGCCCATCAAGCCCGAGAGCGACGACGAGATCGGGCAGCTCACGAAGACGATCGATCGCCTCCGCCTCAGCATGAAGGCGGCGATGGCGCGGCTCGGCCACTAGCTCAACGAGGGATGCCCATGATCCGGACGCTCCACCGCCACGTCGCACTCCTCGCCCTGCTCGCCGTCCTCGCCCCCGCGGCGGCGCGCGCGCAGGCCCAGTCCACCAAGATCGGCGGGATCACCCCCGTCGAGAGCCTCACCTCCCAGGAGAGGGAGATGCTCGGGCTCGCGAGCGAGTTCGCGAGACGCTCCACCGACACGCTCGAGAAGTGGCTCGCCGCGAAGGAGGTCACGCCCGAGCGGCTCTTCAGCTTCCTCTACTACCCGGTCGCGAGCACCGACCCGCCGAAGTTCACGACCGACTACGACACGCTGTCCGACCGGGACATCCTCGCGGTGGAGGAGTCGATCCTCTCCCGCTCGTCCACCCTCATCTACACGGTGCTGGTGGACAAGAACGGGTACCTCCCGACGCACAACCAGCGGTACTCGCAGCCGCTCACCGGGAACCTCGCGAGCGATCTCGTGAACAACCGGACGAAGCGGATCTTCAACGACAAGACCGGGCTCGCCGCCGCCCAGAACACCGCGCCGTTCCTCATCCAGAACTACCAGCGCGACACGGGCGAGACGATGGCCGACATCTCGATCCCGCTCGTCATCCTCGGGAAGCACTGGGGCGCCGTCCGGATCGGGTACCGGCGCGTCGAGACCGCCGCGGCGAGGTAGGCCGCTGCGGGCGCGACGAACGCGCCGCGGAGCCCTCCGGTCGAGCCGGTGGGCGCCGCGGCGCGCGTCAGGGGCTCGCGGGGCGGCTCCCCGCGAGCCGCTCGAGCGCGACGAGGAGGCGGCCGAGCACCTCGTTCACCGGGGTCGGCACGCCGTGCTCGAGGCCGAGCGCGACCACCGTCCCCGCGAAGATCTCGACCTCCGTCTTCCGGCCGGCCTCGACGTCCTGCAGCATCGAGGTCTTCCCGCCGGGCGCGAGCGTCGCGACGATCGGGAAGATCCGGTCCACGTCCTCGGCGGAGAGCGCGACGCCCTCCCTCGCCGAGAGCGCCACCACCTCGAGCGCGGCGGCGCGGGTGAGCTCGCGCACCTCCGGGACCGCGTCGAACGCGGCGTAGGTCGCGCGCAGGAGCGCCGAGACCTGGTTCACGCCGACGTTGAGCATGAACTTCCACCACTGCTCGCGCAGGATGTCGGCGGGCACGCGGCACGGGATGCGGGCGCGATCGAGGAGCTCCTTCACGCGCGCGACGCGCGGGTCCGCCGGATCGTTCGTCGGCGCGCCGAACACGAGGACGCCGAGGCGCGAGTAGGTCGTGCTCGAGCCCTCGCGCACGACGTCGTTGCCGAGGACGAACGCCGGGAGCACCTTCTCGGCGCCGAAGGCGCGCGCGAGGATCACCTCGCTCGTGATGCCGTTCAGGAGGGAGAGGATGAGCGTCTTCGGCCCCACCACGCCGCGCACGTCCTCCACCGCCGCCTCGAGGTGGTGCTGCTTCACGGCGACGAGGAGGAGGTCGGCCGGGGCGGCCCCCTCGCCGGGCGCCACGCAGGCGACGTCGATGCGCCGGCCGTTCACGGTGAGGCCGTCGCGGAGGAGCCGCTCGCGCCGCTCGCCGCCGGCGACCACCGTCAGCGCACGCGGATCGAGGTCGGCGAGCAGCGCGGCGTAGGAGCTCCCCACCGCGCCCGCGCCGCACAGCACCACCCGGTCGATCCGTTCCATGAGCCCTCCGGCGCAAAAGAAAAACCCCGCTCACTCGGACGAAGTGAGCGGGGCAGAGATGGTGACCCGTACGGGAATTGAACCCATGTTTTCGGCGTGAGAGGCCGACGTCCTAACCGCTAGACTAACGGGCCACGAACCTTGGCCACGAACTGCGCTTTCCTACCCGTGGGCGCTGCGGCAGTCAACGCCCGTCGTCATTTTTGTGGCTGGGGGACTAGGATTCGAACCTAGATAGCCAGCTCCAGAGGCTGGCGTCCTGCCGTTAGACGATCCCCCAATTCTTCATTTCGGTCTCACGAGCACGAAGATGCGCGTCTCGTTCTTCAGCTCGTAAACGTTCAGCCCTTCCCACTGGCCCGGCTTCGCGTCCGGGTTCTCGATGTGCACCGCCTTGACCGAAGGCGTGTCGGCGATCGGCCGGCGCGTGAACCTCGTTGCGTAGACGCCGCGGAAGAACTTCAGCGTCTCGTCGTAGCCCTTCGGACTGCGGTACCGATTCTCCCCGATCTTCACCGACTCGTCCGGGAGAATCGCCCCCCCGACCTTCTCCGCCAGGGCGAGGCCCGGGGCGAGGAGAAAGACCGCTGCAAGCGCGGCCTTATAGCGAGGGACGGGGCTCATGGTCAAGCGGCACCTGTACCGGTACCGGGGGGCCACGTCAACGCTCCAGCGCGGGGTCTCGCGAGCCCGGCCGGGCCCGCTGGCGCGCTACCTCCAAACCCCGTACTCGCGCCCCTTGTGGCCCGCCTCGCGGAGCACCAGCTCGCCGCGCTTCCAGGCCGCCCCGGCGTGCGGCCCCACCCAGAAACCCTTCGGGTCGCTGCGCCGCCAGTTCTTTCGGAAGAGGTCGTGGATCTCCTGGAACAGCGACCTCAGCGCGAGCGGCTTGCCGCGCTTGTCCTCGACGTCGTCGGTGATGTCGAGCTCGGCCCACAGCCGGCCGGACACGAGCTCGTCCTTCTCGTTCCGGACCGAGCGCTCGTAGTGGAACACCGGAGAGGGGACCTCCTCGATGACGAGCATGCCCTTGTCGGGCCCCCGCTTCACGGGATGGACGATCACGGGCCCGAGCCGCTCCGCGGCGATGTACCAGGAGGGCGTCTCGAGCTGCTCGACCGCGTCGGCCCCCACGCGGATCGGCACGTGGCCGGGCGGCACGAGCTCTGGGTAGAGCGTGAGCTCGCGCCGCTCGAGGTGGCGGAAGAGCGAGCGCTCGTCGTCCGGCAGCATGAAGTAGTAAAGGGTGGCGGCCATCTGCCCGCACGTTTACCACGCCCCGCCCCCGCGAGCGCGCGCCGGCGGCGCGCTCCACCGCCCGATCAGCGCACGCGCTCGAGCAGCGCGCCGTAGCTCTTCGCGATGCGGGTCGCGAGGATGAGGAGCTCGCCGACGTTCCCCGAGTCGACGAAGGCCCCCTTGCCGTTGTCCGCGTAGAACACGTTCACGACGCGCCCGAGCGCGAGGATCGGCACCAGGAAGGCGTTCCCCGGCACCCCGCCCCCGAGCGCCTTGAGGAGGCGGATGTTCGCGTCCGTCTTCGGGATCGGCCCGAGGAAGTGGGCCTGGGTGCGGACGACCGTGTCGAGGATGCCGGGAGTGCCGAGCGCGAGGTGCATGTGGCGCACCGCCTCCGGGCCGAGCTTCTCCCCGAGGCCCGCCCAGCCGTGCGCCGCGCCGCGGTGAACGGTGAGGAGGAGCGCGCGCTTGAACTTGGACCGGGCGTAGCGGAGGACGGTCTGCGCGATGGCGTCGCGCTCGTCCACCCCCTCGAGGAACCGCGACGCCTCGCCGAACGAGAGGGGCGACGGCTCGGGCTTCGGCGTGCGCGGGAACACGAGGTGGGCCGGGGGCGCGTGCCCGGGGCGCTGGGAGAGCGCGGCGAGCACCTCGGCTGCGACGTGGGGCGAAATGGGCGCGGCGGGCGGCGGGAAGGCGGGCGCGTCGGGCTCGAGCAGGTCGGTGAGCTCGATGACGTCCTCCAGCTCCGCCGGAGGCGGAGCCGGTGGCGCTGCGGCCTGCGGCGGCGCGGCCCGCACGACGGGGGGCGGAGGCGAGCGGACGGGGACCGCGGCCGGAGGCGCCGTGACGCGCGGCGCGTAGAGGGCCGCGAACTCGCCCTCGTTCATGAGGTCGAGCGACAGGTTCGACAGCGTGGGTGGGGGGGCCTCGACGGCGCCTGCGCCGTCCACCTTCCGCTCGATCCTCGCGAAGTCGACGTCGATGCCGCGCAGGTGCCGGTCGATCGCGTAGTGCTCGCGCAGCAGCGCCCAGACGCGCGCCTCGGGCGCGACGATGGGGTGGACCGCCTTTCCGGTCGCGAACGCCACCTCGTCGAGCATGGCGAGGTTCCGCGGGTCCACGACGACGAGCGCGAGCCGGCGGTCCTGGAGCACGTAGGGGATCGCGTCGTAGCGATCGGCGATCTCGGGGGTGAGGAGGGCCGTGGCGGCCGGGTCGAGGGTGACGGTCCCGAACACCGAAGGGAGGCCGTGCTGCTTCCCGAGCGCGGTCGCGATCGCCTCCTCCGAGACCGCCTGGATCTCGAGGAGGTTCGTACCGAGCCGGCCGCCGAAGATGATCTGGTTCTTGAGCGCGTCCCGGACCGCGGCCTCGGAGCACGCGCCCGCCTTCACGAGGATCTCGCCGAGCCGGGGGGCCGCCACGCACGCATCATACTCCGCGCGCGGAGTCTCGACCCTCTCAACCGCGCCCGGGCGCGGTGAGCTTCTCCGGGTCGAGCAGCCGCTTCGCCTCGGCGGGCGTGAGCCCTCCGAGCTCCACCGCGACGTCCGCGATGGAGCGGCCGGACGCCACCGACGCCTTCACGATCTCCGCGGCGCGCGCGTACCCGAGGCGCGGCGCGAGCGCCGTCGCGAGGCTCACCGTCCGCGCGGCGTAGTGCCGGGCGCGCGCCGGCTCCGCCTCGAGGCCGCGGGCGCACCGCAGGTCGAACGCCCGCACCCCTGCGGCGAGCACGTCGAGCGCATGGCAGAGGTCGAAGGCGACGAGCGGCATCATCACGTTGAGCTCGAGCTGGCCCCCGCTCGCCGCCCACGCGATCGCGCCGTCGAGGCCGACCACCTGGTACGAGACCATCGCGAGCATCTCCGCCATCGACGGGTTCACCTTGCCGGGCATGATCGAGGAGCCCGGCTGCACCGGGGGCAGCCGGAGCTCGCCGAGGCCGGTGTTCGGGCCGCTGCCGAGGAGGCGCACGTCGCCGCCGATCCGCAGGAGCTCGAGCGCGGCGGTCCGGAGCGCCGCGGAGAGCGCGACGAACGGCGCCAGCGACTGCATCGCGTAGAAGAGGTTCGGCGCCGGCGTGAGCGGGACTCCGGTCAGCTTCTCGAGCTCGGCGACGACGAGGGCACGGTAGCGCGGGTGGGCGTTGAGCCCGGTGCCGACCGCCGTCCCGCCGATGCCGAGGAGCGAGAGCTCCGGGAGGGCGTCGCGGACGCGGCCCGCCGCGGTCGAGAGGGCGACCGCCCAGCCCGACACCTCCTGTCCCAGCCGGATCGGGGTCGCGTCCATGAGGTGCGTCCGGCCGGACTTCACGACGCGCTCCCACCGCCGCGCCTTGCCCTCGAACGTCCGCGCGAGCGCGGCGAGCGCCTCGACGACCCCCGGCGCGAGCTCGAGCGCGGCGAGCCGGATCGCGGTCGGCACGACGTCGTTCGTCGACTGCGCCATGTTCACGTCGTCGTTGGGATCGACGAGCCGCTCCGCGCCGCGGCGTCCCCCGAGCAGCTCGGTGGCGCGGTTCGCGAGCACCTCGTTCACGTTCATGTTGTGGGAGGTCCCGGCGCCCGCCTGGTACACGTCGACGACGAACTGGTCGCGCCAGCGGCCTCCGAGCACCTCCCGCGCCGCCGCCTCGATGGCGCGCGCCTTCGCTCGCGGGAGCAGGCCGAGCCGCGCGTTCGCGCGGGCGGCGGCGAGCTTCACCTGGACGGTCGCGTCCACGAACGCGGGGTGAGCGCGCAGCCCGGAGATGGGGAAGTTCGCGACGGCGCGGGCGGTCTGCGCGCCCCAGAGGGCGTTCGCCGGGACCCGCACCTCGCCCATCGTGTCCTTCTCGATCCGCGTCCGCGGCCCGCTGCGCTTCGGCATGCCCGCTCCCCTCTCCCGCTCCCCGGCGCGGGCGAGCGGCGAGCCCGCGGCCCGCGTCCCGGAGCGTATCAGCTGACGACGAGCCGGACCGGCGATTCGAGGACGAGGCGCAGCGTCTGCAGGAACCGCGCGCCGGTCGCGCCGTCCACGACGCGGTGGTCGCAGGAGAGCCCGAGCCGGACCCGCTCCATCGCGACGATGGCGCCGCTCTCGTCCACCCACGGGACCTTCTGGACGGCGCCGACCGCCAGGATCGCCGCCTCGGGGGGGTTGATGACCGCGTAGAACGCCTCGATCCCGAACATCCCCAGGTTCGAGATGGTGAAGGAGGCGCCCTGGTACTCCTCGGGCGCGAGCTTCCGGGCGCGGGCGCGGGCGGCGAGGTCGCGGATCTCCGCGGCGATCTCGAACACGTCCTTCTGGTCGGCGTCGCGCACGACGGGCGTGACGAGCCCCTCGTCGAGGGCGACCGCGACTCCGACGTCCACCGCGCCGCGCCGCACGATGGCGTCGGCGCCCCAGGCGGCGTTCACCTCGGGGTGGCGCGCGAGCGCGTCCGCAGCGGCCTTCACGACGAGATCGTTCAGCGACACGTTGCCGCGCTCGAGCTCCTCGAGCTCGTCGCGGAGCGCGACGAGCCGGCGCGCGTCCGCGGAGGTCTCGAGGTAGAAGTGCGGCGCGCCGGGCTTCGAGGCGGCGAGGTTCCGCGCGATCGCCCTGCGCATCGGCGAGAGCGGCAGCGTCTCGTCGCGGAGCTCCGCGCGCGGGGGGAGGGCGCGCCGGCGGCGACCGGCGGGAGCGGTGGCGGGTGCCGAGGGGCCGCGCGCGGCGGCTCCCGCCGGCGCCGCGGCGGCCGCCGGCGCTCCGGGCGGCTCGGCGCACGCTCGATGTCGGAGAGCACGACCCGGCCGCGCGGACCGGAGCCGTCGACGCCACCGAGGTCGACTCCTCGCTCCCGGGCGCGCTTGCGCGCCGCCGGTGACGCGATGACGCGGCCGGGAGGCTGCGTCTCCCGGGCGGACACCTGGGCCGGGGCGGCGCGGGCGCCGCGCTGCAGCTGCAGCTGCGGCTGCGGCTGCGGCGCCTCCTCCTGCGCGGGTTGCGGTGCGGGCGGCGCGACCGGCACCTTCGCCGCCGAGGGGGGAGCGGCCTGGGTGGAAGGGTGCGAGACCTCGCCGCCCGAGCGCGCCTCCTTCGCGGCGTCGGGCTGCGCAGGCGCGGGCGCCGAGGCGGCCGGCACCTGCTCCCCGCGCGCGCCGATCCACGCGATCGGCTGGCCGACGGGCGCGGTCTCGCCGGCGCTCACCACGACCCCGAGGAGGACTCCCGCCTCGAACGCCTCGACGTCGAGCGTCGCCTTCTCGGTCTCGACCTGCGCGACGACGTCACCCGCCTTGACCTCGTCGCCCTCCTTCTTGAGCCACTCGGCGATCTTGCCCTCGGTCATCTGATCCGAGAGCTTCGGCATCTTGATCGGCTTCGCCATCGCTCGGCCCTAGGCGGCGCGGTAGGTGACCTCGTGGACCGCGCGCCGCACGCGCTCGGTCGACGGGAGGACCACGTTCTCGAGCGGCTTCGCGTAGGGCATGGGGACGTCGCGCCCGGTGACGCGCGCGACCGGCGCGTCGAGGTCGTCGAACGCGTGGCGCTGGACCGAGTCGGCGATCTGGGCACCGCTCCCCATCCACGGCCAGCCCTCCTCGACGACGACGCAGCGGTGCGTGCGCGCGACCGAGTCGAGCACCGCGGCGAGGTCGAACGGGCGCAGCGTGCGCGGGTCGATCACCTCCGCCTCGATCCCCTCCTTCGCGAGCTCCTGCGCGGCGGCGAGGGCGACGAACCGCATCTTCTGCCAGGCGACCAGGGTGACGTCGCGCCCGGGCCGGACGATCTCCGCCTCCCCGAACGGCACCAGCACCTCGCCCTCCTCCACCTCGCCCTTCGAGCCGTACAGGAGCTCGGACTCCATGAAGACCACCGGGTTGTCGTCGCGGATGGCGGTCTTGAGGAGCCCCTTCGCGTCGCGCGGGGTCGCCGGGACGGCGACCTTGAGCCCTGGGACCTGGGCGTAGACCGCCTCGAACACCTGCGAGTGCTGCGCCGCGAGCTGGTGCGCGGCGCCCTGCGGGCCGCGGAACACGATCGGCGCGGTGAGCTGGCCGCCCGACATCTGCCGGATCTTCGCCGCCGAGTTCACGATCTGGTCGATCGCGAGCAGGGCGAAGTTCCAGGTCATCATCTCGATGACCGGGCGCAGGCCGTTCATCGCAGCGCCCACCCCGACGCCGGCGAAGCCGAGCTCGGCGATGGGGGTGTCCACGACGCGCCACGGCCCGAACTCCTTGAGGAGGCCCTGCGTGACCTTGTACGCGCCGTTGTACTGCCCGACCTCCTCGCCCATGAGGAAGACGCGGGGATCGCGCGCCATCTCCTCGCGCATCGCCTGGTTGAGCGCCTCCCGGTAAGAGATGACGGCCATGCCAGGAATGTGCGCGGCACGAGCGCGGGGTTCAACGAAAACGAGCGTGCCCGGGAAGGGCCGCTCGCAGGGCATGGCGCCGCGCGCTGGGACGACGTGAGGGCGGGAGGGGCGACGCCCGGACGCTGGCCGTCTCCATGACCCGTCGCGCGCCCGTCGTCGAACGGCGAAGGGGCCGCGCGGACGCCCGCACGGCCTGCGCGGCCGTCGTGCGGCCAGGGCGCGAGGCACGTCGGCCGCTGCGCAGAGGTGCCGACCGAACATCCGCCCGCCGCGGCGCGCGAGGGGGACCCGTGTGCATCTTGTCGCCACGTGGCGCCGCCGACGTTCGAGACGTGCGGGCGGACACCGGGCGGCCCGTAGGAGGATCCAATGACGGCACGGTGGGGAGTCGCAGCGGGAGCGATCGCGGCAGCGGCCATGCTCGGTCTCGCGAGCTGTGGCGACGACGACAACAACACCGCGGCGGCTGCGCCTCCGCAGGTGAGCCCCGATCCTCTCACCCTGGAGATCCAGGCGGCCACCGTGCCGGAGTTTGCGACGACGGCGCGGCCGACCGTCAGGTTCCGGGTCCTCGGCCCGAGCGGCACGCCCATCAACCTCGACGCAGAGATGGCCACGACGACGACGTTCCCGAACACGACCGGGCCGCGCTTCACCCTCGCGATGCTCGACGAGCACGGAGACTACCGCTCGTACTACGATGCGAGCCGGGCGCCGGCCGCCTACACGTTCGACGGGGAGAAGCCCACGCCCGCGACGCGCACCCAGGCGACGTCGTCCCCCGCGATCACCGCGGCCAACAGGGCGGACCTGAAGAACCTGGGCGGAGGGGTCTACGAGTACACGTTCCCCGCACCGAACGTCACGACCGGACTCGACCGGACGAAGACGCACACGGTCGCGGGCTGGATCTCGCGAAACACCGGGGCGGATACGGACGCGGCGGGCGGTTCGTTCAACTTCGTGCCGGCCGGCGGGACCGCGCAGAAGCTCGAGACCATCACCGACGCAGGCTGCAACCGGTGCCACGGGGCGCTGACCGCGCACGGGAGCCGGCGCGCGACGCAGCTCTGCATCACCTGCCACTCGCCTCAGACCGGGGATCCCGAGACCGACCGGACCGTCAACTTCAAGGTGATGATCCACAAGATCCACTCCGGCGAGACCTTGCCGAGCGTGAGGCAGGGACACCCGTACTTCATCGTCGGGAACCGGCAGACGGTCACCGACTGGTCCGAGCTGGCGTTCCCGTGGCACGACCACGGGGTCCGGCACTGCACCGTGTGCCACACCGGGAAGGACGCGGACAACTGGAGGACCAAGCCGACCTTCACGGCCTGCACCTCGTGTCACGACAACGTGAAGTTCACGTCGGGTGAGGCGCCGGATCCCTGCCCGATCGCCACCGTCGTGGGCGGCGTGACCGGGTTCTTCAAGGACTGCATGCACCAGGGCGGACCCATCACCGTCTCGAACCCGAACGACGTGACCTCGTGCCAGGGGTGCCACGGCGCCGGCGCGCCGAACGCGACCGACAAGTACCACCACGGCGACGACGGCGGCACCGCGGCGGCACCAGCCCCGACCCCGGTGACGACGACGACCCCCGCACCGGGTCCGACCCCGGTGACGACGACGACACCGACACCGGGCCCGACTCCGGTGACGACGACGACACCGGGACCGACGACGACGGCGACGTTCTCCGGAGTGGTGCAGCCGATCCTCACGTCGAAGTGCGGGAGCTGTCACGGCACGACGTTCGGCAGCACCAATCGCGCGACGGCGTACACCGCGGCGCAGTCGCGCGTGAACGTCACGACGCCGGACTCGAGCCTGCTCATCCAGAAGGGCGACGCCCGCGTGGCGCACGGCGGCGGAGATCAGCTCGATGCGGCCCAGGTGACGAGCATCACCGCGTGGATCCAGGCGGGCGCGCAGAACAACTGAGCCGCCCCACGCGCAGGGGCAGGTGACGGCGCGGCGGCGGGGCGCAGAGCCTCGCCGCCGCGCTGGCGCGTCAGACGTCGCGGAGCAGCGCCGGATCGTCGGGGGACGCGTAGACGTCCTCCCAGATCGCCTCCGGCGCCGGGTCGGGGCTCTCCTCCGCGAACCGGATGGCCTCCTCGACCTCGCGCGCGACGTCGGCTTCGAGCTTCTCGAGCTCCTGGCGCCCCGGCTCCTGGCCTGACGTGCGCATCCGCCCGAGCAGCACCTCGAGCGGATCGCGGCGCTTCTCCTCCTCGACCTCGTCGCGCGTGCGGTAGGTCGCGGGATCGGCCATCGAGTGGCCGCGGTACCGGTACGTGCGGGCCTCGAGGAGGACGGGCTTGCCGCCCTCGGGCCGGCACTCGGCGGCGGCGCGCGCCACCGCGTCGCGGACCGCGAGGACGTCCATGCCGTCCACGTGCTCGCCGCGGACGTCGTAGGCGGAGGCCCTCCGCCAGACGTCGGGGACCGCCGAGCTGCGCTCGATCGCGGTGCCCATGCCGTAGCGGTTGTTCTCGCAGATGAAGATCACCGGGAGCTTCCAGACCGCCGCCATGTTGAGCGCCTCGTGGAAGGCGCCGTTGTTCACGGCCGCGTCGCCGAAGAGCACGACGACGACCCCGTCCTTCTTCTGGTACCGCTGCGAGAACCCGACGCCCGACGGCGAGCGGGATCTGCGCGCCGACGATGCCGTGGCCGCCGTAGTTGTGACGGGCGGCGTCGAACATGTGCATCGAGCCGCCCTTGCCCTTCACCGCGCCGGTCGCCTTTCCGTAGAGCTCCGCCATCACGACCGCCGGCGGGGTGCCCCAGGCGATCGCGTGGCCGTGGTCGCGGTAGGCGTTCACGAGGTAGTCGCGCTCGGCGTCGAGGGCGCTGCGGACCCCGACCGCCACCGCCTCCTGGCCGATGTAGAGGTGGCAGAATCCACCGATCTTTCCCTCCGTGTAGACGCGCCCGGCCCCCTCCTCGAAGCGGCGCAGGCGCAGCATCTCGCGGTACATCGCGAGGAGCTCGCTCCGCGGCTCGGGGCGCCGCTCGGCCGCTCGTCCGGTCGCCTGGGGGCGCACGGAGGTCTCCGGGGTCATCCCTCACCGATAAGCGGCCCCCCCGAATTTTCAACGGAACCCGACGACGCGACGCGGGGACGCCCCGCCGGGACTCACCTCGCGAGGCGGGCCGAGAGGCGCCGCAGCGCGAGCTCGGTCTTCGCGTCCTCGATCTCGCCGCGCTCGCACGCCGCGAGGGCCGCCCCGAGCTCGCGCCACGCGAGCACCGCGCCCTCCTCGAGCGGCGAGCCGTCGCCTTCCTGGGGGGCCGCGTACAGCGAGGCTCCCGGCGGCCTCGGGACCTCGCCGGCGAGCAGGTGGATCTTCTCCGAGACGATCCCCGGGAGAGGAAAGAACGGGCCCCCGAGCGTCGTGAGCGCTTCCGGCGCGATCTCGATCCCGGCCTCCTCCCGCACCTCGTCGGCGCCCCGGCGGCGCAGGGCGTCGAGCCCCACCTCTCCAGGCTCGAGGACGCCGGCGACGAGCTCCTCGACGAGCAGGTACTCGCGCTCCGGAAGCGCGGCGACCTTGCCGCGGCGGAAGTAGGCGGCGGGCCGCAGCCCGCGGCGCGTGAGGATCTCCACTCCGGCCGGGGTCCGGGCGTACAGGCAGACGGCCACCGCGTCCAGCGTCGGGCGATCGATGACGTCGATGGGGTACTCCCGGCTGGCCGACCCGTCCGTGCGCCGATTTCGCGCCCGCAGCCGGCGCAGCCGCAGGAAGCCCTCGTCACAGCGGGCTCGATCCGTGTAGTCCTCGACGATCTCGATGGCGGCGATCTCGGGCATGCTCCGAGACTGCATCGGCCGGGCGTCGTGCGCCACCTCGCGTGCTCCCTCCCCCGCCGGAGGGCGTGTCGGCGGGCGGCTCCGATCCCAGCTTCTGGCTCGGAGGTGTCCGCCGCATGCACAGTCCGCAGCTCATCGCCGAGCTCTCGCGCCTGTTCGCCGTCGAGGTCGACGCGGTCCAGGCGTACGGGGCGGCCGTCGCCCTCCTGGGGCCCGGCCCGATCCGCGACGAGCTCGCCCTGTTCGGGCTCGAGCACCAGCGCCACGCGCTCATCGTCCAGGACCACATCACCGGTCGAGGGCACAAGCCTCCGGACGTCACCCCCGACGTGAAGGGGGTCGTGATCGGGGCGCTCACCGCCCCGCGCCGGCCGCTCGGCGTGGAGGACGTGCTCGTGGGGATCCGCGGGAACGAGCAGCTCACCGGCACGCTCTACGCGAAGGTCCTCGCGAACCCTCTGCCCGACGACGTACGCGAGGCGCTGTCGCGCCATCCACGCCGAGGAGCAGCACCACCTCGGGTGGATCGAGCGCGCCCTCGCGAGGAGATCCTGGGAAGCGAGCCAGCGCTCACCCCTGACCTCGAGCGGTCCCGAGAAGAACAGGACGGGCACGGGCCCGTCTCTTCGCCGTCTCGCTCGCCGGGAAACGAGAGGGCCGCGCCCCCGTGGGTGGGAGCGCGGCCCGCGATGAAGCTTCGGCTCGAGTGACCCGTCAGGCGACGACGCGCAGCTTCTTGCCCGCAGGGGCGTACGCGGCGAGCTCGTCGAACTGCAGGTAGCGGTAGACCTGGTCCGCCTTGGGGGCGATCTTCTCGTTGAAGGCCTTGAAGTACTCGTCCTTCGTCGGGATCCGGCCGAGGATCGCCGCGAGCGCGCCGAGCTCCGCCGACCCGAGGAACACCCTCGCCCCGTCGCCGATGCGGTCGTCGAAGTTGCGGGTCGACGTCGAGAAGACGGTGGTCTTCTCCGGGACGCGCGCCTGGTTGCCCATGCAGAGCGAGCACCCGGCGATCTCGATCCGGGCGCCGAACGCGCTGTAGGTGGAGAAGTACGCCTCGTCCTTCAGCTGCTGCTGGTCCATCCGCGTGGGCGGGCAGATCCAGGTCCGCACGGCCGCGGTGAACTTCTGCCCCTTCCAGATCTCGCCGGCGGCGCGGAAGTGGCCGATGTTCGTCATGCACGAGCCGAGGAACACGTCGTCGAGCTTCGTGTTCGCGACCTCGGAGAGGACCTTCACGTCGTCCGGGTCGTTCGGGCAGGCGAGGATCGGCTCGGTGATCTCGGCGAGGTCGATCTCGACGACCGCGGCGTACTCGGCGTTCGCGTCGGCGGTGAGGAGCTGCGGCTTCTTCAGCCACTTCTCCACCGCGGCGATGCGCCCCTCGAGCGTCTTCTTGTCGCCGTAGCCCTCGGCGATCATCTTCCGCATCAGGGCGACGTTCGAGCGGAGGTAGGTCGCGACGGTCTTCTCGGACAGCTTGATCGCGGCGGCGGCGGCGGAGCGCTCGGCGGCGGCGTCGGTCAGCTCGAACGCCTGCTCGACGGTGAGGTCCGGGAGCCCCTCCATCTCGAGGATCCGGCCGTTGAAGACGTTCTTCTTGTTCTTCTTCGGCACGGTGAGGAGGCCCTGGCGGATCGCCCAGAGCGGGATCGCGTTCACGACGTCACGCAGGGTGATGCCCGGCTGCAGCTTCCCCTTGAACCGGACGAGGACCGACTCGGGCATGTCGAGCGGCATGAACCCGAGCGCGCCCGCGAAGGCGACGAGGCCGGAGCCCGCCGGGAACGAGATGCCGATCGGGAACCGCGTGTGCGAGTCGCCGCCCGTCCCGACCGTGTCGGGGAGGAGGAGCCGGTTCAGCCACGAGTGGATGACGCCGTCGCCCGGCCGGAGCGGGACGCCGCCGCGATCCTGCACGAAGCGCGGCAGGGTCTTGTGCATCTTCACGTCCGCCGCCTTGGGGTAGGCCGCGGTGTGGCAGAACGACTGCATGAACATCGGCGCCAGGAACTTGAGGCAGGCGAGCTCCTTCAGCTCGTCGGCCGTCATCGGGCCGGTCGTGTCCTGCGAGCCCACCGTCGTCATCTTCGGCTCGTAGTAGCCGCCGGGCAGGACGCCCGGGAGGCCGCAGGCCTTCCCGACCATCTTCTGCGCGAGGGTGTAGCCCTGGCCCTGCTTCGGGTCGGGGTTCACGACCTTCGCGAAGAGATCCTTCGGCCCCTTCTTCGTCAGCTTCTGGGCCTTCTCGGTGAGGGCGCGGCCGATGGTGAGCGGGATGCGGCCGCCGGCGCGGAACTCGTCGCCGAGGGTGTTCGGCGCGATCTTGAAGGTGGAGAGCACCTCGCCCGCCTCGCTCCGGATCTCGCCCTTCACGGTGTCGACCACGACCACGTCGCCGGTCTTCAGCTTCGACACGTCCGCCTTGAGCGGGAGCGCGCCCGAGTCCTGCGCGGTCGCGAAGAAGATCGGGGCGATGACGCCGCCGATGATCACGCCGCCGCGCTTCTTGTTCGGGACGAAGGGGATCTCGTCGCCGATGTGCCACTGCACGCTGTTGCAGGCCGACTTGCGGGAGGAGCCGGTGCCGACGACGTCGCCCACGAAGGCGACCTGGAAGCCCTGCGCCCGGAACTCGGCGATCTTCTGCAGGCCGCCGGGGAACCGCGTCTTGCCCATCGCCTGGGCGTGCAGCGGGATGTCCGGGCGGGTGGACGCGTCGCCCGCGGGCGAGAAGTCGTCGGTGTTGATCTCGCCGTCGACCTTGAAGACCTTGACCTTGATCGTCGCGGCGACGCCGGGCCGGGAGGTGAACCACTCCGCGTTGGCCCAGGACTCGAGGACCTTCTTCGCGGCGGCGTTCTTCGCCTTGGCGAGCGCGGCGACCTGGTCGAGCGCGTCGTACACGTACGTGAGGCCGGAGAGCGCCTTCGCGGCGTCGTCGGCGAGCGCCTTCGCCTTCAGGGCCGCCACGAGCGGCGGGACGTTGTAGCCGCCGCCCATCGTGCCGAGCAGCTCGATCGCCTTCTTCTTGTCGATGAGGGGCGACTTCTTCGTCCCCTTCACGACCTCGGCGAGGAACGCGGCCTTCACCTCGGCGGCGGCGTCGACGCCGGGGGAGACGCGGTTCGAGAGCAGGTCGAGGAGGAACTGCTCCTGCCCCTTCGGGGGCTTCTGGAGGAGCTTCACCAGCTCGCCGGTCTGCTCGGGGTCGAGCGGCTTCGCGGGGACGCCGAGCGCCTTCCGCTCCTCGACGTGACTTCATGTACGCCTCGATCACGGGCTCCTCCTTCACGGTTCGGTGCTGCGGATTGGGAAGTCGAAAAGCGATGGCCGTATAGCACGCCGGCGGGGGTGGGTGTCAGCCGCGAGAACCCAGGAAACCTCCAGCGGAACGGGAGTTTACGGGACCGCACCGGTCCACGATGGCGCGGCGAAACGCCCCTGGGGCTGCCGCTCCGTCGCAGCCTGCGTTAAAGGTTCCCGCGCCTTCGCGCGTTTGGCACACTCAGGCGCCGGGGGAGGGGCTGATGGAATCGCTGCCTGGAGGACCCAGCCGCCCGGAGGGCGCGCCGGCGCGGATGGACGAGACCGTCCGCGCGACGGACGAGCGCTGCCGCCTCGCGCTCGAGCTGGCTGGCCACGTCTACTTCGAGTTCGACCCGCGGTCGCGCCGGACCGTCGTCGGCGTCCCGTGGACCGTGCTCGGCTATGCGCCATCGGAGATCTCGCCCTCGATGGACGCGTGGATGGAGCTCGTCCACCCGGAGGACCGGGCCCTCCTCACGGATGGCATGCAACGGCAGCACGACGGGCAGTCGCCGACGCACCGCGTCGAGTACCGGATGCGCGCGAAGGACGGGGGGTGGCGGTCCGTCCTCGTGTCGACGCGCGCCCTCGCGCGCGACCCGGACGGGCTGCCGATCCGGACCGTCGGCACCATCACCGACGTGAGCGAGGCGCGGCTGCTGCGCGAGCGGGTCCTGTTCGCGGATCGGCTCGCGAGCCTGGGCGCGCTCGCCGCCGGAGTCGCCCACGCCGTGAACAACCCCCTCGCGTCCGTCACCTCGGGGCTGCGCGTCCTCCAGGAGGAGCTCGAGCGCGCCGTCTCCGAGCCCGGACGGATCGCCGGGAGGGTCCCGGAGCTCCGCCAGGCGGCTGCGGACGCGGCGCAGGGCGCGGCGCGCGTGCGCGACGTCGTCCGCGCGCTGCAGCTCTTCTCGTCGCCCCGCGCCGGCGCGACGCGAGAGGCGGTCGACCTGCGCTCGGAGCTCACCGCGGCGGTGGACCTCACGCGGAACAGCATCTCCCAGCGCGCCCGGGTGCTCGTCGAGATCCCGCCTTCGCTTCCGCGCGTCGCCGCCCTGCCCGGGGAGCTCGGCCAGGCGTTCGTGAGCCTGCTCATGAACGCCGCCCGCGCGCTGCCGGAGGGGGGCAGCGCGGGGCACGAGGTCCGCGTCACGGCGCGCAGCGCGGGCGGCAAGGTGCTCGTCGAGGTGCACGACAGCGGCGCGGCGATTCCGCCCGACCACCTGCAGCGCCTGTTCGAGCCGTACTTCTCGGCGGCGCCCGGCGGCGCCGGGCTCGGGCTCTCCGTCTGCCAGGGCGTCGTCACGGCGGCGGGAGGCACGGTGGAGGTGGAGAGCGCGTCCGGGCGCGGTACGACCTTCCGCGTCACGCTCCCGGCCCTGGCGGCGACCTCGGCGGCGGCGCTGTCGACGTCTGCGGTCCCGTCGGTCCGGGGGCGGGTCCTCGTCGTCGACGACGATCCGCTCGTCGGGCGCTCGATGGGGCGGCTCCTCCAGAGCTCGCACGAGGTGACGGTGCTCGCGTCGCCGGCCGAGGCGCTCGCGCGGCTCGAGCGCGGCGAGCGCTGGGACGCGATCCTGTGCGACCTCATGATGCCGGAGCTGTCCGGCATGGACGTCGAGGCGCGGCTCGCGACGTCCGCGCCGGACGTCCTGCCGCGCATCGTCTACCTCACCGGCGGCGCCTTCACCGACCGCGCGCGCGCGTTCCTCGCGAGCGGCCGGCCGTTTCTGGAGAAGCCGGTCGACGCGCAGACGCTGCGCCAGCGCGTCGCGGACCTCGTGAAGCGCGCGGGCGGGTGACGCCCGCCCCGCGCGCCGCGCCCGCACCGGTTCGAACGCGCCGGTCCCTGCGTCTGCTCCGCTGACGCGAGCGCAGCGGCGGCCGCCCCACGGCTCACCGCGGCGGCGGTGGTGTCCCGTCGCGCGGCTTGCCGCTCCTTCCGGCGCGGCGGCCCCTCCCCCTCGTCGTCGTCGAGCATCCGGTACTTCGCGCCCTCGGGATCGTCGTACTGCCCGCTCTTCACGGTCCACATGAAGAACAGCCAGGCGGCGACGCCGAGCGCGAGGGAGAGGCCGATGAGGAGTCCGAGTGACATGCCGACTCCGCGAGTCTAACGCCAGGCGGCGGCGAGCTCACCCGAGCGCGCGCCGGAGCCGGAGCGAGTTCAGGACGACGAAGAGCGAGGACGAGGCCATCGCCGCCGCGGCGACGATCGGGTGGAGGAGCCCCGCCATCGCGAGGGGGACGGAGATCGCGTTGTAGAAGAACGCCCAGAACACGTTCTGCCGCACGACCGCGAGCGTCCGCCTCGAGAGCCGGACGAGGTCGGGCACGAGCCGCAGGTCGTCGCGGACGAGCACGACGTCGGCGCTCTCCATCGTGACGTCGGCGCCGCGCCCATCGCCGCGCCCACCTCGGCCTGGCCGAGCGCCGGGGCGTCGTTCACCCCGTCGCCGACGAAGAGAACGCGCCGACCCGTCCGCTGAAGCCGCGCCACCACCTCCCGCTTCTCCAGCGGGCTCGCCTCGGCGATCCCGTCCACCCCGAGCGCCCCCGCGACGGCACCCGTCGCGCCGGGCCCGTCACCGCTCACGATCCCGACGGCGAGACCGCAGGCGCGCAGCGCGCGGACCGCCTCGTCCGCCTCGTCGCGCAAGACGTCCGCGACCGCGAGGAGGGCCCGGATCTCTCCGCCCGCGGCGAGGAAGGCGACCGTCTCCCCGCGCGCCTCGCGCTCCCGAGCGGCGGCGTCGGCGGCCGAGGAGAGGGGGACCGAGTGGGCGGCGAGGAGGGCGCGGTTGCCGAGGAGGACCGTGACCCCGTGTTGGACTCTGTGGTCGTGGTCGTCGTGGACGTGGACGTGGACGTGGTCGTGGTCGTGGACCTCGACGTGGTCCTCGACCTGGTCCTGGTCCTGGTCGAGGTCGAGGTTCGGGTCGAGGTCGAGGTTCGGGTCCACGTCCACGTCCAGCTCCACGTCCACGTCCACGTTGCGTGGGAGTCGGGCGATCAGCGCCACGACTCCCCTCCCCGCCTCCGCCCGGAACTCCGTCACCTCCGGCTCCGCGGCCGCGGGGAGCTCCCGCGCGGCGGCGACGATCGCCCGCCCGACGTGATGCTCGCTCCGGACCTCCACCGCGGCGGCGAGCCGGAGCGCGCCGTCCCGGCCGAGCGCCGCGTCGAGGACCACGACCTGCCGGAGAACGGGACGGCCGCGCGTGACCGTCCCGGTCTTGTCGAGGAGCACGTCGGTCGCCCGCGCCACCCGCTCGAGGACGTCGCCCCCCTTCACGAGGAGGCCACGCGCGGTGGCGAGCCCGGTCGCGACGAGGACCGCGATCGGGGTCGCGAGCCCGAGCGCGCACGGGCAGGCGATCACGACGACGGAGATGGCGGTCATCATCGCCTGCTCGAGCGGCGCGCCGCTCAGGCGCCACCCCGCGAAGGTGGCGGCGGCGAGGAGGAGCATGGCGGGGACGAACACGGCCACCACGCGGTCGGCGACGGCCTGGAGGCGCGGCTTCGCCGCCTGCGCCTCCTCGACTGCGCGCACGATCCCGGCGAGGACCGTCTCCGCCCCGACCCGCGTCACCCGCACGACGAGCGCGCCGTGCCGGTTCACCGTCCCGCCGATCACGGCGGCGCCCGCGCGCTTCGAGACCGGGCGCGCCTCGCCCGTCACGAGCGCCTCGTCCACCTCCGATTCGCCCGCGACGACCTCGCCGTCGAGCGGGATCCGCTCGCCAGGGACGATCTCGATCCGGTCGCCCGGCGCGATCTCCGCGACGGGGACCGAGCGGCGCTCCTCCCGCCCGAGGACGCCCGGCTCGAGCCGCCGCGCCTCGCGCGGCACGAGCGCGGCGAGCCGCGCCACCGCCTCCGAGGCGCGACCCTTCGCCACCGCCTCGACGTACCGCCCGACCAGGACGAGCGTCGGGATCATGGCGGCGGTGTCGAAGTAGACCTCGCCGCCGCGGAGCATCTGGATCACCGAGTAGGAGAGCGCGGTGACGGAGCCGATCGCGACGAGCGCGTCCATGCCGGGAGCGCCGCGCCGGAGTCCCGCCCACGCGCCGCGCAGGAACGGCGCCCCCGAGTAGACGACCACCGGCACGGTGAGCCCGAGCGAGATCCACTCCATGAGCCGCCGGGTCGCCGCGTCGATGCCGTCGAAGTACCCGGCATAGAGCGCCGCCTGGTAGGCCATGAGCTGCGAGGAGAGAAAGAGCGCGGTGCCGAGGCGCACGAGGAGGTCCCGCGTCTCGGTGCGCCGGGCCGCCGCACGCTCCGACTCCGACCACGGCTTCGGGCCGTAACCCGCCGCGCGGATCCGGGAGAGCACCGCGGCGAGATCGGCGCGGGAAGGATCCCACCGCACGCGGGCGCGGTGCGTCGCATAGTTCACGCGCGCGGCGAGCACGCCCGGGGTCCGGAGCAGCACGCGCTCGGTGAGCCAGACGCAGGACGCGCAGCGGATCCCGTCGACGTAGAGCTCGACCTCGTCGGCGGCCCCCTCGCGCCGGACCGCGTCGCGGAACGCCGAGAGCTCGATCGCGGGGACGCCCTCCCCGACCGGCGCGCCGGGCGCGTCGAGGCTCCGCGTCGCGTAGTAGTCCGAGAGCCCCTCCTCCGACACGAGCCGGAAGACGCCGCGGCACCCGCCGCAGCAGAAGACGCGCTCGGCGCCGTCGATCGTCTCGCGCACGGCCTCGCGCGCGGGGAAGTCGGTCAGGCAGTGGTCGCAGCGGACCCGCCCCTCCGCGGGCGCCGCGGCGCTCACCCGACCACCCCCGCGCCGCGCAGGACGAACAGGACCCCGAGCAGCGCCACCAGGACGCCCCCGGCGCGCACGAGGATCCCGCGCGCGCGACGGCCGACGAGCCCGCCGGCGAGCCCGACGACGAGGAGCGCGGGAGTCGTCCCGATCCCGAAGGCGAGCGCGAGGAGGAGCCCCTCCGGCAGGCTGCCCGTCCCGGCCGCGCCGAGGAACACCGTCCAGGAGAGCCCGCAGGGCAGGAGGCCCAGCGCGAGGCCGGTCGGGTAGAGGCGCCCCGGACCGCCACCCTCGAGCAGGCCGCGCACGAGCGCGATGACCTTGAGCGACGCCCTCGCCTCGAGCCGCCGCAGCGCGGTCGAGAGCCCCGCCACGCCCGCGCCGAGCAGGATCATGAGCACCCCCGCGGCGATCCCGATGGCGTGCTGCACCCCCGCGAGGCGGCCCGCCACGTTGACGAACGAGCCCGTGAGCCCCATCACCGCCCCGACCGCGCCGTACATCGTGATCCGGCCCGCGTGGTATGCGAGCTGCCCCGCGAGCGACCGCCGCACGCCGCGCGGACCGGCGGCGAGCGCGAGCGAGCCGACGAGCGGCCCGCACATCGCGGCGCAGTGCCCGAAGGAGCCGAGGAGCCCGGTCACGAACGCGATCGCCACGGCGGAGGACACCGCTACTCCCTCACCGTGAACGGGAACGCGGGCCTCGCGCGCGGCGTCGCCGCCCCGCGCGAACGACGGTGGCCGTCCAGTCGCGCCGGCCGCTCGGGCAGCGCACGAGCACCGCGGTCCCCTCGAACGTGAAGGGGGCGCGCCGCTCGAGCCGGACCCGGTTCTCGCCCATCTCCATCCCGAGCATGGAGAAGGCGACCGTCACCTCGGCGGGCTCGGCCTCGATCCGTTCGCCCTGACCCTGCCTCCGTTCGCCCTGAGCCTGTCGAAGGGCCGCGGGGAGCACGACGCGGACGGAGAGCGCGCGCATCGTGCGAAGCGGACGCGGGAAGAGCTCGAGCGTCAGCGCACCGCCGCCGGGGAGCGGGCGCGTGCAGGGCGCCGACGCGAGATCGCACGGGGTGCGCGCGACGAGGCGGCGCTCGAGCCGGACCCGATCCGCGCCGCGCTCGACGTCGAAGCGGACGTCCCACGGCCCCGGGGAAGGGAACGCGACGTCCGCCTCGTACGCCCCGGGCGCTCGCTCGACGGCCCCGGCGCGGACTCCTCCGCGGCTCGTCTCGGGACGGGACAGCTCGATCGTGACGCGCGCGCCGGCGACCGGCCGCCCGTCGCGGTCCGAGAGCCGGAACGCGAGTCCGCGGGCCCCGGCCTCCGGCGCCTCGTCGTCCACCGAGACCGCGAGCCCGAGCGCCGCGCGCGACGCCCGGTCCGCGTCCTGCCGCAGCCCCTCCTCGTACGGGCGCGCGACCACCGTCTCCTCCCGGACCCGCGATCCGACGAAGACCGTGATCCCGATGACGCCGAAGACGCCCACCACCACGAGCGCGAGGGCGAGGCGCATCCAGGCGCTCACGGCGGCTCCGGGGGCGCGACGAGCGGGACGGGCTGCGTGCGCCGCGCGACGACGCGGTCTCCGCCGCGCGCCTCGGCCGAGAGCTCCGCGGTGGACCGCCCCGCCGGCACGCCGCGGCCCGAGGCGAGGAGCCTCACCTGCCGCCGCTCCCCCGCGGCGAGCGGGACCGCGTCGGGGCGAAGCCGGACCTCGGCGCCCCCGGCGCGCAGCGCGAGGAACACGGTGACGGGAGCGCGGCCGTGGTTCTCGAGCGCGACCGAGTACGCGTTCACGACCTGCCCGTCCGCCGTCCGGCGCGGCGCGTAGCCGAGGTCCGCGACGGCGGAGAGGTCGAGCAGCGCGCGGACCGCGACGACCGCGACGAGCAGCGCGGCCGAGGCGAGCGTCGCCGCCCCGAGCGCGAGGACGGCGGGGCGGAGCGGCCGCGCCGGGCGTCCGGGCTCGCCGTGGAAGTAGCCGACGAGCTCGGGTTGCCGCCCGAGCTTCGCCATCACCGGCGTGCAGGCGTCCACGCACTCCGCGCAGGCGATGCACTCCACCTGGAGCCCGTCGCGGATGTCGATGCCGGTCGGGCAGACGCGGACGCAGGCGCCGCAGTCCACGCAGTCCGCGTCGCGGCGCGCGTCGTAGGCGACGACGAGCGTGGAGCGATCGAAGAGGACCCCCTGCAGCTTCGCGTACGGGCAGGCGGTCGCGCAGAAGGTGGCGCGCAGGAAGACGAGGTCGAGGAAGAGGACCGCGAAGAGGACCGCCCACGAGCCCGCGAGCACCGGGCCGAGCGTCCCCGCCGCGAGGCGCCGGAAGAACTCGCCCGGCGCCACGAAGTACCAGATGAGGTTCGCCGCGGCGATCGCAGAGACGAGCGCGGCGGCGGCGAACCCGAGCGGGCGGCGCCAGGCCCCCTTCGACTCCGGCGCCGCTCCGCGGCGCCTACGCTCAGGGTGAACGGGGGGATCGAATTGCGGCACGGTCCCGCGCCTCCGCTCAGGGTGAACGGAGGATCCGGGACGGGGAACGACCCAGCTCGTGAGGTCCCCGAGCACGGTCTGCGGGCAGGCCCAGCCGCACCAGACGCGGCCGAGGAGGAGCGTGACGAGCAGGAACGCGGCGGTGACGAGGAACGTCGCCGCGAGGACGACGAACGCCTCGTCGACCGCGAAGGACGCGCCGAAGGCGTGCAGCCGCCCCGCCGGCACGTCGAGGCGGAGCGCGCTCTCCCCGCCGATCGACACGAACGGCAGCCCGAGCACCGCGAGCGCCTGGGCCGCCCCGGCGAGGCGCCGCCTGGTCCGAAAGACGGGTCGAGCTCTACGGCCGATCGTCGTCCTCCAGCATCCGGTACTTCGGCCCCTCCACCTCGTCCTTCCGGTGCCGGCGGAAATAGAAGAAGGCGATGGCGGCGAGCGCGGCGCAGAGCGTCGCGCCGAAGATCGTGTAGGCGAGGTCCGTTC
The DNA here is from genome assembly GCA_963736795.1 of uncultured delta proteobacterium. Lineage (GTDB taxonomy): Bacteria > Myxococcota > Myxococcia > Myxococcales > Anaeromyxobacteraceae > Anaeromyxobacter. The sequence goes on from CAVTRF010000021.1 coordinate 363,728, forward strand.
CCATCCGGTTCACCAAGAGAGCGAGTGGCCCGCGCAGCCCGGGTCGAGCCGCGTCAGGCCTTCCTGCGCCGCTGCGTGAAGGCGAGGCCGATCGCGACGGCCGTCGGGATGGCGGTGAACGCGATGGTGGCGATGAGGTTCGACGAGAGCGGCGCGCCGCCGCCCTCCACGTCCTGCGCCTGCTCCCAGCCGCCGAGCGCGGGCGAGTAGGCCCACAGGTAGTAGGCGCCCCACGCGATGAGCCCGAAGTACAGGAGGAGGAAGCCGAGCGGGAGGGTGTGGGAGGTGGCCTTCGCCTCGAAGGCGGTGAGATCGTCGGTCTCGGGATTGAACGCCATGGCTCCCCCTTACTTGTGCCCCGAGGTCTCGTGGCGCTCGCCCTCGGACGCCTCGTGCGCCTTGTGGTTGCGCAGCCACGAGACGATCGCCCAGATGTCCTCGTCCTTCAGATCGGCGCCGAACGCCTGCATGCCGCCGTCGGGGACGCCCGGCCGCCCGAGCGCCGGCTTCACGTCGCTGCCGCCCTTGATCATCGCGAAGTAGGCGGCGTCGGGGAGGTCGCCCTTCGCCCCCAGGAACTCGTCGTCGAGCAGGTTCGGGGCGACCCCCTCCTGCCCCTGCGCCTCGTCGCCGTGGCACGCGGAGCACCCGTTCGCCTCGAAGAGCTGCTTGCCCTTCCCGACCGCGGCGACCGCCTGGCCGAGCGGGTTCGCCGTGGCGAGGTCCACCTCGACGCCCCCGGGCGCGCCGCGGTTCACGGCCTTGCCGAGCGAGAGCACGTAGGCGACGAGCCCGTCCATCTTCGTCTTCCCCGAGACGGCGGCGGGCGCGCCGGCGACGTCGTCGTCGGTGTACGGGACGCCGACCCGGCGGAGCGCGCGCATCGAGGCCTGGACCTCGGCGCCCTCGATGGGCTCGCCGTCGAGGAACGCGTACGACGGCATGTTCGAGCGGGCGACCAGCTTCTGCGGGCTCTGGAGGTGCTCCTTCTGCCAGGCGGCGGACGGCTTGATCCACCCCTCGAACGCGAGGTCCGGACCGGTCCGCTTCGAGCCCCACAGGAAGGGGTGATCGTAGGCGAACTCGCCCGCGAGCGAGTACCGCGCGTTCGGCTCCTGCGCGCGGCTGCCGCCGTAACGGACCACCTCGCTCTTCAGCGGCCGGACGGTCTGCGTGTGGCAGGCGTTGCAGCTCTCGCGCTGGTAGACGTCGCGCCCGGCGAGCTCGAGGGCGGGGAGCGGCTTCAGCCCGTCCACCTTCACGTGCATCTCGGGGCGGACGAGCGGGTAGACCATCGTGACGAGGGTGCCGACGAGGATGGCGGCGGTCGCCATCACCGCGAACGTGATGGGCTTCGAGTAGATGTTCCCGGCCATGGTCGTCCCCCTACGCCGCGGTGACCGCCGCCGGAGCGACGGGCACCTCGTTCCGCTCGAGCGCGCGGCCCTTCCGGATCGTCATCAGCACGTTGTAGATGAAGAACAGCATGCCGACGGTGAAGATGATCCCGCCGAGCGTGCGCGTGTGCCAGTACGGGTAGTTGCCCGCGAGGGTGTCCACGAAGTTGCGGTACACGAGCTTGCCCTCCGCGTCGGTCGCCTTCCACATCCAGCCCTGCCGGATGCCGGTGATCCACATCGTGATCGAGAAGATGAGCTGGCCGACGAGCACGAGCCAGAAGTGGATGTTCGCGATCCGCTCCGAGTAGATCTCGGTGCCGTAGATCCTCGGGATGACGTAGTAGATCGACGCGCAGACCGTCAGCGTCACCCAGCCCATGGTGCCCATGTGCACGTGGCCCGGGATCCAGTCGGTGAAGTGGATGAGCTGCGAGACGACGCGGAGCCCCTGCGTCGGGCCCTGCACCGTCTGCAGCCCGTAGAAGGTGATCCCGAGCAGGAAGAACTTCGTGAGGTACGAAGAGCGCATCTTCGACCAGTCCTGCCCGACCGTGTAGTAGCCGTTCACGACCGAGCCCCATGACGGCGCGATGAGGAACACCGTGAACACGATCGCGAGCGTCTGGATCCAGTCGGGGAGCGGCGTGTAGACGAGGTGGTGCGCGCCCGTCCACATGTACGCGAAGACGAGGGACCAGAAGGCGACGATGGAGAGGCGGTGGCTGAAGATGGGCAGCCCGGTCGCCTTCGGGAGGAAGTAGTAGAACATCGCGAGGATCGGGGTCGTGAACACGAAGCCGACCGCGTTGTGCCCGTACCACCACTGGACGTTCGCGGAGTTCACGCCGGCGAAGAGGTGGTAGCTCTTGCCGAGGCCCGCCGGCACCGCGAGGTTGTTCACGACGTACAGGACCGCGACGGCGACGACCGTCGCGAGGACGTACCAGAGCGCCACGTACATCTGCTCCTCTCGGCGCTTGATGACCGTCCCGAAGACGTTCACCGCGAACATCAGCCAGAGCACGACGATCGCGATGTCGAGCGGCCACTCGAGCTCGGCGTACTCGAGCGACTGGGTCTGTCCGGCGAGGAGCGAGACCGCCGCGAGCGCGATGCCGGCGTTGAAGAGCCACAGCTGCGCGCGCGCGAGGCGCGGGAACAGGAGGGGCCGCTTGCAGAGCCGCATCACGATCCAGAAGCTCAGGCCGAAGATCGCGCCGACGCCGAGCCCGAAGGCGAGGCCGTTCGTGTGCACCGTTCGCAGCCGGCCGAAGGTGAGGTACGGCGGGAAGTTCGCGGCCGGCGCCCACATCTGGATCGAGATGAGCAGGCCGACGAGGATGCCGACGACGCCCCAGAAGATCGCCGACAGGATGAACCCCTGCACGGTCCGGTTGTCGTAGCGGTAGTCGGTCATGCGTTGGTCCCCTCTGGGTTGATCCCGCGCAAGCTAGCATGAGGTCGGGCGGGCGGAACACGGACCCGGCTCATGCCCCCGTCAGGGGGCCGACGCCTCGCCGCGACTCGACTTTTTGACGCATGAGCCGGACGCGCGCGGACTCTGGCACGGCGAGCGGATCCGCGAACCCGTCCCCCGAACGAGGGCCAAGCGGGCGGTTCACGGCTTCCCTTGTCCGGGGTGGGTTCGTTCCTCAGCGCGGTGCCGCGCCCGACTCCGCACGAACGTCGATCCGGTTGTCGTAGAAGGTGGAGCCGGAGCCTGCGTCGGTGAGCCGCTGGGAGGTGAGCGCGTTCACGTTGCGCGCGCCGGGCGCGTGGGCCGTCCACCACACGCCCTCCGCGATCGCGACGCCGGCCGGCACGCGCGCGTCCACCCGCAGGACGAACACCACCTCGCCGAGCTCGTTCCACGCGACGACCCGCTGCCCGTCCGCGAGCGAGCGCGCCCCGGCCTCGGACGGCCCGAGCCGGAGCGTCATCCCGCCGTTGCGCTCGCGCAGCTCCGGGCGCTCCATGAAGCTCGAGTTGAGCGTGTGGATCGCCGGGCCGGTCACGAGGCGGAGGGGGTGGCCGCCCGCGTCCGCGTGCGCGGCGAGGTGGCGCGGGAGCGGCTCGGCGAGCGCGTCGTTCCGCAGCTCGATCCGGCCGGACGGCGTCCGCCAGCGCGGACCCGCCGGGAGCTCGAGCTCGACCGCGTGCCCGTCCGCGAGCCGCTCCGTGAAGCCGGGGCCACGCCAGGGCGAGGGCTGCGCGAGCAGGAGGTCGATGACCTCGTCCGCGGTCTTCCGGAAGATCGGCTCGGCGAAGCCCATCCGCTCCGCGAGCGCCCGGAAGACTTCCCAGTTCGCGCGCGCCTCCCCGAGCGGCGGCAGGACCGGCGCGGCGCGCTGGACGCAGTAGTGGCCGTAGGAGCGGTAGAGATCGGCGTGCTCGAGCGAGCTCGTCGCGGGCAGGACGACGTCGGCGAAGCGCGCGGTGTCGGTCATGAACCGCTCGTGCACCACGAGGAACAGGTCCTCGCGGGCGAGGCCGCGGAGCACCGCGTTCTGGTCGGGCGCGACCGCGGCGGGGTTCGAGCACCAGACGAACATCGCCCGGACCGGGGGATCTCGAAGCTCGGCGAGCGCCGCGCCGAGCCGGTTCATGTTCACGAGGCGCGCGCGCCGCGGCTGGAGGTCCTCGCGGACGAGCGGCGCGAGATCGATCGCCTGGTCCGCGCCGGTCGAGGCGAGGCAGCCGCCCCCCTCGCGCCCCGGCGCGCCGAGCACGGCGGCGAGCGCGACGATCGACCGGATGGTCATCGCGCCGTTCGCGTGGCGCGACGGACCCGCGCCGACGCGGACGAACGGCGCGCGCGCCGCGGCGAGCTCCCGCGCGAGCGCCTCGATCTCCGCCGGCGCGAGCCCGGTCGCGGCCGCCGTCGCCGCGGGCCCGTTCTCCGCGAGCACCCGCGCCCTCAGCTCGGGCCAGCCGACCGCCTCCGCCGCGAGGAAGGACTCGTCGGCGAGGCCGTCGCGCGCGAGGACGTGGACGAGGCCCAGGGCGAGCGCGCCGTCGGACCCGGGCCGGACGAGGTAGGTCCGGTCGGCGAGCCGCGCGGTCTCGTTCTCCCAGGTCTCGACGAGCAGGACGCGCGCGCCGCGCCGCCGCGCCTCCGTCACCCGGGCGGCGAAGTGCAGGCTCGTCGCGACGGCGTGGATCCCCCACAGCACGACGAGATCCGAGCGCTCCACCGTGTCGGGGTGCGGCCCCGGGGTGTCGCCCATGACCGCGCGCCAGCCCGCGCCCTTCGCAGGCGAGCAGATCGTCCGGTCGAGCCGCGACGCCCCGAGCCGGTGGAAGAACGGCATCCCCGCGTTCCGCTGCACGAGCCCCATCGAGCCCGCGTACGAGTACGGGAGGATCGCCTCGGGGCCCTCGCGCTCGGCCACCTCGCCGAGCCGCGCGGCGACGAGGGCGAGCGCCTCGTCCCAGCTCGCGCGGCGAAACGCGGCGTCACCCTTGCGTCCGGTGCGGACGAGCGGGTGGAGGAGCCGGTCGGGCGAGTGGACCGAGCGCTCGTACCCGTTCATCTTCGGGCAGAGCGTGCCGCGCGAGTACGGGTGCTCGGGGTCGCCGCGCACGCGGACGGCGCGCCCGCCGTCCACCTCGACGAGGAGACCGCACGCGTCGGGGCAGTCGAACGGGCACACGGAGCGGAGGACCGGCACGCGACGCAGTCTAGCTCTCGCCGTCCGCGCGGCGCGAGCCGGCCCCCCGCCTCGGGCTAGAAGCGCTTCAGCACGACCGGGAACGTCTGCGTCCGGCTCTGGTCGCGCCGGGGCGCGCCGAGCGACTGGGAGAGCCCGTCGCGCACCGGCGTGGGTTCTCTACGGGACCATGAGGGAGCGCCCGCAGAGCGGGAAGACGGGCAGGCGCTTCGAGCGTCGAGGGTGGACGGAGCTCAGCGCCGGCCGCGGTCGGCCACGAGCAGCCGCGCGATGCCGAGGTCGTCCGTGGTCCGCCGGAGCCGGCGAAACAACGATCCGGCGAGCGCGCGGTAGAAGACCGCCGCGGTCACGGCATCGCGCTCGAGCACCGCCCGGAGCCGCTCGGCCCGGAACGCGAGCAGCTCGGTCGGCTCGACGGCGATCACGCTCGCGCTGCGCGGCTCGCGGTCGAGGAGTGACGAGGCGCCGAACTGGTTGCCCGCCTCGATCTCGACGACGTGCAGCGCGTCGCCACCCTTCTCCTTGAACACGCGGCAGCTCCCGCTCGAGATCACGTAGAGCGCGTCGGGCGGACCGCCCTCCACGACGACCGTGTCGCCCGCGGAGAGCGTCACCGGCTCGGCGATCTCGGCGATCGCCCGGAGCCCCGCCTCGGGCACGTCCTTGAAGAGGTCGACCTTCCTCAGCGCCGCCGCGACGTCCATGGGCATCTCCGGGACCCCTCCCGCACGCGAGTGTAGCGCGGCGGGGGCCCCGCTGCCGTGTCCCTTCAGCGGGTCACTGCGCTACGCGCTTCGCCGCGCCGGCCTGCGCGCGAGCGCCTCGTCGAGGTAGCCGCGCTCCGCCGAGACCTCCCGCACGAGCATGGGCTCGAGCCAGGGCGGTGGGGCCTCCGCGTTTCCCTCCTCCGCGACCGCGAGGATGAGCGCGCGATCCAGGTACTCCTCGAAGTGCCAGCCCGGAGCCGCGGCCACGAGGTGGCGCCGCTTCGCGACGCGCCGGCCGTCGGTGAGCGGCCACAGCGCCTCGAAGTCCGTTCGGGAGAGGGTCTCGGCCCGGCCAGGGCGACCGCGCGCCGGGGCCCGCGCCCGGAACCAGTGCTCGCCGAGGGAAGACCGGGTGAAGCCGACGCTCTCGCGACCCTCACCCGGGAGCCATCCCTGCTCGAGCGCCTCGACGTCGCCGCCGAGCCCCTCGGGCGGGATCGCGGTGACGAGAAAGCGCCGCTCCGGCGCGACGGACGAGACCGCTTCCTCCTCCGAACCGTCCGCCTCGAGCGCGGCGACGACCGCGTACGCCGCGTCGAAGGCCGGGGTCGCCTTCGTGCCGAGGAGGCCGGCGAGGTCGCGCTCCGCCGCCGCGCCCCGCTGCTCCGCGATCCGGAGGAGCGCGAGCAGCCCGGGCCGGAGCCCGGCGAGCGCGTCTCCGCGGCGGACCTCCTCCGCGCGCGCCTCGAGCAGCGCGCCCTCGACGGCCGCCGCCGCGGCGAGCGCGTCGTGCCGGGCCTCGAGCGGCGCTCGGAGCCCCTCGAGCGCGGCGAGCGCCTCGGCCCCACCGGGTCCGACCGACCGCAGCGGCTCCAGGAGCTCCCGCAGCCGGCGCGCCTCGTGCCGCGCCGACTCGAGGCCGGCCGCGTCGCCCGCCCCCGCGACCGCGGTGATCACCTCGCGCAGCGCGCGGGTCTGGCCGCGGAGGACGCCGCCGTAGAGGCCCGCGAACGTCGCGGGCGCACCGGCGCGCGGGACCGAGCCCCGGCGCCCGGTGAGCGCCTCGGCGACCCGCGGCATGGCGCGGCGGAGCCGCGGGGCCGCGTCCGAGGCGACCTCCTCGCGGGCGCGGCGCGAGCGCCGCTCCACCCGGTCGGCGAGCCAGTCGAGCGCGCCGCGGTACGGCGCGGAGAGCTCGGGCCGCGCGCTCGCGAGCCACGCCGCGACGAGGTCCGGGTCGCGTCCGGCCGCGGCGGCGCGCGCCGCCTGCTCGAGCTCGGTCCCGAGGCCGGGAGGCACGCAACCGCCGAGCCCGGGCGCGAGCAAGGAGAGCGCCGACACGAGCCGGCCGGCGGCGTCGGCGAGCGCGCGCGCCGCGTCACGATCCTTCGGATCCGCGAGCCGCGCGAGCGCCTCCTCGGAGTCGGCGAGCCGCGCGAGCGCGAGGATCCGTGCTCCCGTCTCGGGCGGTCCGTCGAGGATCTCGGGATCGAGCCGCATGTCAGCCTCCGGGCGAGCCCCGGAATGATGATCGATGCGGCGAAGACGAGCAAATCGGCGTCCGAACCCGCGCCGTCCTTTGCTCCGGTGCGCGCGCGCTCGACCCAACGAGGCGCGCACGGTCAGCTCCGCGGCGCGGACCTCACCCGGAGCCGGGCGAGGTCCACGCCGAGGCTGCGGTCGCCCCTCAGATCCGGAACGCGGCGAACACGGACAGCGCCCGGATGTCACGGGTGTCGTTCTTGCCCGCGAAGGCCGGGAAGGTGAGGCTCGCGCCGAGGTCGAGGTAGCGGAACGGCGTCAGGACGACCGCGGCGCCGAGCGGGATCCGGTACACGTCGGAGAACGATCCGACGACCGGGTTGAGCGGCCCTTCGAGCGAGCCCCCGACCGCGAGCGCGATCGCGGGCGCGAGCTGCAGCTGCAGCGTCACCGGGACCGAGAGGTGCTCCTTGTTCCCGAAGGTGGTCTCGTTGGTGACGACGTCGTAGGTCCCGAGGTTCCACGCGATGGGCTGGCTGCGCGACGCGATGGTGTCCCGGTCCTTGAGCCCGAAGCTCACGGCCGGCGCGACGGTGAACGCGACCGCTCCGCCGCCCGCGCGCAGGAGCACGCCGCCCCAGGCGGCCCAGTTCCGTGGCTCCTGGAACCGGGTGAGGTCCACGCCGCCCTGCACGGCGACGTCGAGCCCGCCGCTGCGTCCGAGGCTGAACCGCGTGTACGCGCCGACGTCGTTGTAGACGTTCGGGCAGCCGTTGGAGGCGCCCCCGAGGCAGATGCCGACGAGGTGCCGGATCCCGATCTGCCACTGATCGGTGAGCCCCAGCGCGAGGCTCGGGTTGAGCGTCACCGGCTTCCAGTCGGCGTCCTTCGAGGCGTTGAGCTGGACCGGCGCCCACACCTCGACCATGCCGGCCCCGAGCGTGAGCGGACGCTTGGTGATCTCCATGGGCCAGCGGTCGCGCGCGCCTCCGAGCGCCACGTCCGCGGCGCGAGCCGGGCTGATGGTGGTGAAGAGCGCGGCCGCGACCGCCGCGCGCGCAAGCATTCGTCGCATGTTCCCTCCCGGACTGGTGGTCGAACCCAATGTGCATACGCCCGCACGCGTGTGCCACGGGCGAGCGCAGGGGCCCCGGGCCCTCACCCGCCGGCCGGGCGTCCTTGGGCCCCGCACGCGCAGTTGACCGGTCGCCCGGCCGCGTGATTCGGTCCCCACGTGCGCGCGCTCGTCACCGGCGGCGGAGGCTTTCTCGGGGCCGCGCTCGTGCGCGCGCTGGCGGCGCGAGGAGACCAGGTGCGCGCGCTCGTGCGGCAGCGGGCGCCGGCGCTCGAGCTCCCCGGCGTCGAGGTCATGATGGGCGACGCGACCGCTCCGGAGACGCTGCGGCGGGCGGTCCGCGGGCAGGAGCTCGTCTTCCACCTCGCGGGGGTCCGGCGCGCGACCGACCCGGCCGAGTTCCTGCGCGTGAACGCCGGCTCGACGGGCGCGCTCCTCGAGGCCTGCCTCGCCGAGGCGCCCGGCCTCGCTCGCTTCGTGCTCGCCGGCTCGATGGCGGCGGCGGGGCCTTCGCGCACCCCACGGCAGGAGGACGCGCCGCTCGCGCCGGTCGAGCCGTACGGGGCGTCGAAGGCGGAGGCCGAGCGGATCGCGCTCTCGTACTCGGACCGGCTGCCCGTCGCGGTCGCGCGCCCCCCGCGCATCATGGGACCGGGCGACCGCGAGAACCTGCTCTTCTTCCGGATCGCGCGCGCGGGGCTCGTCCTCGACTTCGGCGACCGGCCGCTCTCCTTCGTCGACGTGGAGGACTGCGCGCGCGGCTTCCTCCTGCTCGCCGATCGCCCCGAGGCGCGCGGAGAGGCGTTCTTCCTCGCGTCGCCCGAGACGACCACGGCCGCCGGGTTGATGCGCGAGGCGGGGCGCGCGCTGGGCGTCCGCACGCGCCGCCTGCCCGTCCCGGCGCCGGCGCTCCGCGCGCTCGCGGCGGTCGCCGATGCCCTCACCGCGGCCACGGGCCGGCGCCTGCCGCTCAACCGCAAGCTCGCGGCGCAGCTCCTCGCGCCGGGGTGGGTCTGCGATCCCTCGAAGGCGAGGTCGAGGCTCGGGTTCGAGGCGACGACCTCGCTCGCGGACTCGATCGGGCGCGCGGCGCGCTGGTACGTCGAGCGCGGGTGGATCGCCCGCCCATCCCGTTGAAGAGGGTTCCCCTCTCCCCCGCGTCAGCGGCTACATGGTCCCGCCCGACACGTCCCGCAGCCGGCGCACCGCGACGACGCCGTTCCGCTCGCCGCACGCGGCGCAGACCTCGTACGTCATCTCCTTCACGACGAGGACGTCCGGGTGCTCCTCCGCGGGGGCGACGAAGGCGCCGCAGGTCGGGCAGGAGAGCTCCGACGACCCGCGCCGGGCGCGCGAGGATCAACGAGCGGCGCCGCTCCGGTGGACACCGGCTGCACTCGAGGCCGTACAGGAAGCCGACCTCCTCGAGCGGCGGCGTCTCCTCGAGGTCCACGCCACAGTACTGGCAGATCGTGCTCGCCACGCCTCTCACCTAACGTCCGGGCGCCGGGCCCACCCGTGGATCCACCTTGTGGTCATGCCTGGACGAGAGCTCGACCCGAACATCTCCCCCGACGAGAAGCACCCCGGGGCACCGCCGGATTCCAAGAAGCGCAGGGTGGGCGAGGACCGCACGCCCGGCGAGCAGAAGGACCCCAAGCCGGTCGGCAACAGCGCACAGCCCGACGAGCCGGCGGTCTTCCCGCCGCATAACTAGGACGCCGCGTAGCAGGAGCTCACGCCGTGAGATCCGTGCGCGTGAAGCCGCAGGCTCGAGGGCCCGGCTCCCTGGCGGCGGCGCACCCATCCGGCTGCGCGGCGCTCGCAGAGGCAAGCGGCACCGACGCGGACGCGCTCCGAGCGCGTAGCGAGGTCACCGGAGGAGGAGGAGAAGGTTGGAGGCACCGCCCGGATTCGAACCGGGGAATAAAGGTTTTGCAGACCTTTGCCTTACCACTTGGCGACGGTGCCGTGCCGCGACGTTTCTACCGGAGGCACCCCCGGCCGTCAACGCGCGCGCCCGCCTCTCCCGCGCGGCATCACCCCGGCGTGCGCAACCTCGATCCCGCGCAGCCGGAGCGCCTCGACGACACGGGGGAGCTCGACCTCTGCGGCCCGAAGGAGGCGCGGCTCGGGCCGGAGCACCACCTCCACGCCCGACGGGACGGCCCGCAGCTCGACGTCGAGGGAGCGGCCGAACGAGAGCGCGAGCGGCGCGCCATCGCGAAGGCGCGCCGCGTCGATTGCAGCCGGGAGCGCCCGGACGACCGCCGCGAGCTCCGGCACCGGTGACGGGTCGGACCTCACCTCGTGCGTTCCCTCCGAGACGGCGCCCGCGGAGGCCCGCTCCTCGTCGCGCGCCGCCTCGCGCCGGGCGAGCGGCGCCGGGCCGTCGCGCGCCCCCTTGCGGAGCTCGAGCGACCGCGCGCGGGCGCCCGGCCCGGCGGCGCTCTCCTGCGCCGTGGCGGATGCCGTCTGCGCCGCGCGCGCCCGCCGGAGCGTCTCGGCGAAGCGACCGGCCTCCGCAGCCGCCGGCGATCTCCGCGCCGCGGAGGTCTCGTTCACGCGCATCCATCCCTCCTGGGGGCCCGTTCCGGGTCGCGCACATTGCACCCCCGGTGCCGGCGACCTTCCGCGGAATGAGGCCAGATTCCACATCGCGCCCGCCCGCCCCACGCCCCTGGGACCGCGCGGCGCACGGGCGGACGCCCGCCAGAATTCCTACTCATCGATGGACGGCGGGGGGCGTTTCGGTCAGTAGTCGAGCGCATGCTCGAGGGGGCGAAGCGTACCGCGCGGATCCTGCTGCCGGTCGCGGTGCTCGCGGCCGCCGCGTGGGCGCTGTCGCGCGCGCTCCAGGGGATCGACCCGCGCGACGTCGACGCCGGGCTCTCCGCGATCCCGAACCGATGGATCGTCGCGGCCGCGCTCGTCACCGGGGCGGACTACCTGCTCCTGTCGGGCTACGACCTCCTCGCGCTCCGTTACGCAGGGCGAACGCTCCCGACCGGGCGGGTCGTCTTCACCTCGTTCATCGCCTACGCGTTCGGCAACAACGTCGGGCTCTCGCTCCTGTCCTCCGGCTCGGTGAGAGTCCGGCTCTACTCGCAGTGGGGCCTCGGCCCGGCCGACATCGCCCGCGTCGTCGCCTTCACCGCGGTGCAGCTCTGGGCGGGCCTCCTGCCGCTGCTCGGGGTCGCGCTCCTCGCCGGCGCGCCGGGCCCGCTGCCCCCGCTCGCCGCCCGGATCGCCGGGATCGCCGCGCTCTCCGCCGTCGGCGGCCTACCTCGCGCTCGCCGCGCGCGGCAGCGAGGTCACGATCCGCGGCTTCGTCCTCAAGCCCCCCTCGCTCCCGCTCGCGCTGGCGCAGGTCGCGGTCTCGGCCGCGGACTGGACCCTCGCCGCGCTCGTGCTCTGGCTGCTCCTCCCCGCGGCGGCCGCGGTCTCCTTCCCGTCCCTGCTCGGGCTGTTCATCGCCGCGCAGGTGGGCGGGCTCGCGTCGCAGATCCCGGGCGGCGTCGGCGTCTTCGAGACGATCGTGCTCGCCGCGCTCACCCCCGCCGTCGCGGCCGGAGACGCGATCTCCTGCCTCGTCGCGTTCCGGATCATCTACTACCTCGTGCCGTTCCTCGCCGCGTTCGCGCTCCTCGTCGGGAACGAGGTGGTGGTGCGGCAGGAGCAGGTCGGGCGCGTGCTACGCGGGGCCCACGCCTCGTTCGCCCCGGTGGTGCCGTGGCTCGCCGCGCTGGGGGCGGTCGTCGCGGGCACGGTCCTCCTCGTCTCCGGCGCGCTGCCGGCCGTCGACGAGCGGCTCCTGCTCCTGCGGCGCGCCGTCCCGCTCCCGGTGCTCGAGGCGTCCCACCTCATCGGCAGCGTCGTCGGCACCGGCCTGCTCCTGCTCGCGCGCGGACTCTCGCGCCGGCTCGACGGCGCGTGGATGCTCGCGCTGGGCCTGCTCGGCGCCGGCGTCGTGGCGTCCCTCGTGAAGGGGCTCGACTGGGAGGAGGCGATCATCCTCGGCGTGATCCTGGCCGCGCTCCTGCCCTTCCGGCGGCAGTTCTACCGGCGCAGCTCGCTGCTCGACGAGCCCCTCGACGCGTCCTGGGTGATCGCGGTGGCCTCGATCCTCGCCGCGTCCGTCTGGATCGGCCTGTTCGCTCACGACCACGCCGACTTCTCGCGATCGTCCTGGCTCCGGTTCGCGTTCCACGCGGAGGCGCCGCGCACGCTCCGCGCGTCGGTGCTCGGCGTCTCGGCTCTCGCGCTGTACGGCGTCGCGGTGCTCCTGCGCCCTCGCCCCCCCGAGCCGCACCTGCCCACTCCGCAGGAGCTCGCGCGGGCGCGGCCCCTCATCGACGCGGCGCCCGAGTCGCTCCCGCACCTCGCGCTCTCGGGCGACAAGGCGCTGCTCTTCTCGCCCGGCGGCGACGCGTTCCTCTCGTACGCGGTCGAGCGCCGGAGCTGGGTCGCGATGGGCGATCCGGTCGGCCCGCCGCGCGCCGCGACCGAGCTCTCGTGGACGCTCCGGGAGCTCGCGGATCACCATGGCGGGTGGGCGTCCTTCTACCAGGTCGGGCCCGCCGCGCTGCCGCGTTACCTCGACATGGGGCTCTCGCTCTACCGCCTGGGCGAGGAGGCCGTCGTGCCGCTCGAGGGCTTCTCGCTCGAGGGCGGCGCGCGCCGCCCGCTGCGGACCGCGTACCGGCGGGCAGAACGCGACGGGCTCACCTTCGAGGTGGTCCCCGCCGCGGCGGTCAGGCCCCTCCTCCCCGAGCTCCGCGCGATCTCCGACGCCTGGCTCGCCACGAAGAACGTCCGGGAGAAGGGATTCTCGGTCGGATCGTTCTGCGAGCGTTACCTGTGCGAGGGACCGCTCGCCCTCGCGCGCCTCGACGGACGCGTCGCGGCGTTCGCAAATCTTTGGACCCCGGCGAGCCGCTCCGAGCTCTCGTTCGACCTCATGCGCCACGCGCCGGGCGTTCCCAGCGCCACGATGGACTTCCTGTTCGTCTCGATCATGCTGTGGGGACGCGAGCAGGGCTTCCCCTCGTTCAGCCTCGGGATGGCGCCGCTCTCGGGGCTCGAGGACCGGACGCTCGCGCCGCTCTGGACCCGGGTCGGCGCGCAGCTCTACCGCCACGGCGAGTACTTCTACAACTTCCAGGGACTGCGGCAGTACAAGGACAAGTTCCTCCCGGAGTGGCGCCCGCGGTTCCTCGCGGCGCCCGGCGGGATGCGGCTGCCGTTCGTCCTCGCCCACGTCGCCGCGCTCGTGTCGCGCGGCCTGAAGGGAGTGGTCGCCAGATGATCGCCGCCGCGCTCCTCTTCGCCGCTGCGCTCGCAGCGGAGCCCGCGCCCGCCCCCGCCTCCGCGCGGACCGGCGGGCTCGCCCGCCCCGAGGTGTTCTCTCCGGACGGCGCGCCTCGCCGGGTCGTGCTCCTCCTCGGAAGCGACGGCCTCGCCGCGGGCGAGCTCGCACGCGCGCTCGCGCGGGACGGCGCGCTCGTCGCCGCGCTCGACCTGCGCGCGTGGAGCGCGGCGTCGCCGCGGTCCCGCTGCGCCTACCCCGCGGGCGATCTCGAGGTGCTCGCGCAGCAGCTCGAGAAGGAGCGCGGCCTCGACGCCTACCAGCGCCCGATCGTCGTGGGGCTGGGCGACGGCGGCCTCGTCGCGTGGGCCGCGCTCGCGCAGGCGCCGCCCGGGACGTTCGGGGGCGCGATCGCGGTGGGCCCGTGCCCGGACCGGACGCTCCCCGTGCGGCTCTGCGCCGGGTCGGGCCCCGCGCCCCGACACCTCGGCGGCGGAGACCTCCCCGCGCTCGCCCCCGCACCGGGGCCGATGGAGGTGATCGCGGACCCGGAGGCCGCCTGCCCGACGCCCGCCGCCGAGCGGCTCGCGCGCGACGTCCGGGCCCGGTTCTCCCGACTCGAGCGACCGCCCGGCGCGCCCCGCTCGGACCGCGCCGCCGCGCTCGCCGGGGCGGTCCGCGCGGCGCTCGAACGCGTCGAGGCGGCCGCGAAGCCCCGCCGCACCGGCGGCGACGCCGGACGGCATCGCGGACCTGCCGCTCGTCGAGGTCCCGCGCCGCGGGCGACGATCCCCGGCTCGCCATCCTGCTCACCGGGGACGGCGGCTGGGTCGGGATCGACAAGTCGCTCGCGTCGGCCTTCGCCGAGGCCGGCGTCGCGACGGTCGGGCTCGACTCGCTGCGCTACTTCTGGAAGCGGCGGACTCCCGACGAGACCGCGCGGGCGGTCGGGCGGATCGTCGAGCACTACGCCGCCGCCTGGCGGCGGACCCAGGTGATCCTCGTCGGCTACTCGCGCGGCGCCGATCTCGTCCCGTTCATCGCCGGACGGCTCCCCGCGACCGCGGCCGAGCGGTTGCGGCTCGTCGCGATGCTGGGGCCCGGCACGTTCGCCGAGTTCGAGGTCCACGCCATCGATCTCTTCTCGTCGAAGCGCCGCGACGCGGCGCTGCCGACGGAGAACGCGGTGCGGGCGACCGCGGGCCGCACGCGGATGCTCTGCGTGATGGGCTCGGACGAGCGGGACAGCCTCTGTCCGGCGATCGCGGACCTCCCGTGGGTGAAGCGGATCGTCCTCCCGGGCGGCCACCACTTCGACGGGGGCTACCGCGAGCTCGCGCGGACGGTGCTCGAGGCGGCCCGGTGAGCCGCCGCGCGGGTCACTCCTCGCCCAGGATCCGGTAGAGCGTCTTCCGGTCGATCCCGAGGAGCTCGGCGGCGCGCGTCTTGTTTCCCTGGCACTCGGCGAGGACGAGCGCCGCGTACCGGCGGCCGAGGTCGTCGAGGGTCGGGCGGAAGCCGGCGGGGAGCGGCAGCCCGCGCGCGGGCTCCTTGTCGCCGCCGCTGCGCAGGCGGTCGGGGAGATCGGCGACGACGACGACGCCGGAGGGGTTGAGCGCGAGCGCGCGGGCGATGACGTTCTCGAGCTCGCGGACGTTCCCCGGCCAGTCGTACGCCGCCAGGAGCTCGCGGGCGTCCGGCGAGACCGTCGCGCCCTCGGCGCGGCCGTGCTTCGCCGCGAAGTGCTCGGCGAGGAGCGGCACGTCCTCGCGCCGCTCGCGCAGCGGCGGGATGCGGATCGTGACCACGTTCAGGCGGTAGTAGAGGTCCTCGCGGAACTTGCCGGCCTTCACGTCCGCCTCGAGATCGCGGTTCGTCGCGGCGACGACGCGCGCGTCCACCGGGACCGACTCGTTCGCGCCCACGCGGCGGATCGTCCCCTCCTGCAGCGCGCGCAGCAGGCGCGCCTGGAGGCCGGTGCCCACGTCGCCGATCTCGTCGAGGAAGATCGTCCCGCCCCCCGCCTCCTCGAAGAGCCCGCGGCGCGCCGCCTGCGCGCCGGTGAAGGCGCCGCGGACGTGCCCGAAGAGCTCGGACTCGAGCACCCCCTCGGCGATGGCGCCGCAGTCCACCGGGACGAACGGCCCGGCGGCGCGCGGCGACGCCTGGTGGAGCGCGCGCGCGACGAGCTCCTTCCCGGTGCCCGACTCGCCGAGGATGAGGACGGTCGCGTTGCTCGCCGCGACCCGCGCGGCGGTCTTGAACACCTGGAGCATCGCCTCGCTCCGGCCGACCGCGTTCTCGAGCCGGTACTTGTCGCGCAGCTGCCGCCGCAGCGCCCGGTTCTCCTCCCCGAGCCGGCGCTGCTCGAGCGCACGCGCCGCGGTGTGCTGCACCGCGTCGATGTCGTACGGCTTCGAGATGTAGTCGAACGCGCCGCGGCGGATGGCCTCGACCGCGCCGTCCACGTTGCCGAACGCCGTGACGAGGATGACGGGCGTCTCGGGCGCGGCCCGCTGGAAGGCCTCGGTGACGGCGAGCCCGTCCACCTCGGCCATGCGGATGTCCGAGACGACGAGGTCGGGCTTCTTCCCCGCCGCGAGCCGGTCGAGCGCCTCGCGCCCGTCGGTGAGCTGCTCGACCACCCAGCCGCGCTCGCCCAGCACGCGCGCGAGCAGCTCCCGGCTCGAGGTGTCGTCGTCGATGACCCAGATCGTCGTCATTCGTCACGGAGGGGCTCTCGCCCCCGCCTCCTGGCACTTCGGAGGGCACGCGCCTCCCCGATCCCGCCGCTCGCCGCGGACATCATCCCGCCGCGCGCCAGGCCGGCGCAGGGACGAGCAACGTGAAGGTCGCGCCGTGGCCGGGCTCGCTCTCCACCTCGATGCGCCCCTTCAGGGCGCCGGCGATCTCGCGGCAGATCGCGAGCCCGAGCCCGGTGCCGCGCCCCGGCGCCTTGGTCGAGTAGAACGGCTCGAAGATGTGGCGCCGCACCTCCGCGCCGATCCCGTCGCCGGTGTCGGCGACCGAGAAGGCGAGCTGGCCGCCCTTCCGCTGCGCGCGGAGCGTGAGCGTGCCGCCGCTCGGCATCGCGTCGACCGCGTTCGAGATGAAGTTCGTGAGGACGTGCCGGACGAGGCCCGGGTCCGTCACGGCGTGCCCGAGGTCCGGCGGGACGTCGCGCACCACCGCGAGCCGGCCGCGCGCCTCCGCCGAGAGCGACAGCGACAGCGCCTCGTCGACGAGCGCGCCGACGTCGGTCGGCTCCGGCGCGGGCGTCAGCGCGCGCGCCGAGTCGAGGAACCGCCGGATGATGGCGGTCATCCGCTTCACCTCGCCGTCGAGGGCCCCGAGCTCGCTGCGGATCCCCGCCGGGCACGACGGGTCGCGCGCGAGCAGCTGCACCCTCCCGCTCATCGCGTTGAGCGGGTTCCCGAGCTCGTGCGCGATCGTGCCGGAGAGCTGGCCCAGCGCGGCGAGCCGCTCCTTCGCGGTCAGGTCGCGGCGCGCGGCGACGAGCAGGTCGTTGAGCTCGCCGAGGGCGCGGTTCTTGCGCGCGAGGTCGACGGTCGCGGCGTCGATGCGCGACTGGAGCTCGGCGTTGAAGTTCCGGATGCGCGCGAGCATCGCGTCGAGGCCGCGCGCCACGATCCCGATCTCGTCGGAGCGCCCGGCGCCCGGGACCTGCGGCGCGCTCGGCTCTCCCGACTGGAACCGCTCCATCACCTCGGCGAGCTGCGAGAGCGGGCGCGCGAGCATCGGCCCGAGCGCGAAGGCGAAGAGGAGCGCGAGGGAGATGGCGCTCGCGGCGGTGACCCACACGAAGACGCTCCGCTCGCGCTCGGCGATCTCCTTCGCGTACGAGACGTCGGCCTCGACGTGGAGGAGCCCGATCGCCTTCTTCGAGAGATCGCGCACCGCGACCTCCGCCGTGGCGACGCGGCCGTCCTCGTCCTCCTCGATCCGGACGGCCTTGGGCTCGGGGAGCGGCCCCGCGCGCGTGTCCATGGAGACCTGCAGCCCGCCCGCGCCGAACTCGATCCCGGAGACCTCGAGCTTGCCGCCGCGCAGGAGCACGAGCTCCGCGCTCCGGAGGCCGCGGTGGAGCGGCATCACCTCGCCGAGCCGGTCCGCGATCGCCTCGTGGTCGAGGGTCCTCAGCGCCCCATGGGCGAGGTCGAGGTCCGCGACGACCGAGCGCGCCACCTCCACCGTCCGCTCCTGCACGACCTGCTCGACGGCGCGCTGCGCCGTGGCGGAGCCGAGCGTCGCCGCCACCGTCATCGTCACGATGAGGATGGCGCCGAACAGCAGGGTGAGCTGGAGGCGAAGCGACACGTTCCTCCCGAAAAGAAGCGGGCCGGTTGCTCGCGCAACCGGCCCGATTGTCGCAGGATTCCCGCGACGACGGCTAGGTCCTGCGACTACTTCGCGGCAGGAGGCGGCGGCGGGCGCGTCGGCCTTCTTCGCGGCCTTCGCGGCCTTCTTCTTCGCGACCGGCTTCGCCTCGGCCTTCTTCTCGACCGCGGCGGGAGCGACGACCGGGGCGGCGGCCGGGGCGGCGGCGGGGGCGGCAGCGGCGGCCGGGGCGGCAGCCGGGGCGGCGGCCGGGGCCGCGCCCTCCGCGAACGTGGAGGAGGCGGCGAAGAGGAACGCGGCGGCGACGAGCGTGGTCACGAGCTTCATGGTTTTTGACTCCGGTGGCAGGGGCCCGTCGACGGGCCGGTTGGCCAGGGAGTGAGCACGGCGCATGCCGGACGCGGGAGGGCGCAATGGTTCGGTATTTTCGAGAGGTCCGCGCCCCGAGCCGGGGAGATCCGGGACGCCTGCCCCCATCCGCGTGGCGGATCGCCCCATCGCGGGACGCCCCAACCGGGTCGCAGGGCCGTCCCGGAGCCGAGCGGGCGAGCGAGCGGGCTTGGCGTCCACGGGAGGCGCACCTCTCGAGGGGAGGCTGACCCATGGCGAACGAGCGGCGACCCGGCCCGGAGAACGAGGGCGAGGGGAGCAGGACCGCGGCTGAGGGGTACCGCAAGGGCGTCGAGGACCACCTGCGACGCGCAAACGTGGAGCAGGAGGCGGAGCGCGCCGGGCGAGAGGTGGAGGAGAGCCCGGAGGAGTTCCGGAAGGCCGAGGACGCGGGGAAAGCGCCGAGCCGGGGCGATCTCCCCGAGGATCTCGAGTAGCCGATCCGGCGCCGCGCAGGCGGCGCGGCCCGTGGCGTCAGCTCCGGTAGTCGGCGTTCTCCGTGACGTACTCGTGCGAGAGATCCGCGCCGAACACCGCGCACGAGGACGGTCCCATGGCGAGGTCGATCTCGATCTCGACGCGTCGGCCGTGCGGCGGGAAGTCCACCGCGGGCTTGAACGTGACGCCGTCGGACGGGGCGGCGCTCGTGTAGAGCTCCGCGCCCTTCATGTGCGCGACGAGGCGGCGCTCCTTCTCGGGGTCGAGCCGCATCGCCCCCCCCTCGAGCACCACCTCGCCGCCCACCTTCATGCGGACCTTGGCGGGGTCGAGGGGCAGCGAGAGCGCGCCCGCGTGCTTGCCGACCGCGCAGAGGAGGCGCCCCACGTTCGGGTCGTTCCCGTTCACCGCCGCCTTGAGGAGCGGCGAGTTCGCGACCGCCTTGGCGACGCCGCGCGCCTCGTCGTACGTCCGGGCGCGGGTGACCGTGACCCGGACGACGTGGTGGACGCCCTCGCCGTTGCGGACCACGTCCTCCGCGAGCGCGCCGCAGAGCTTCGCGAGCCCCTCGCCGAACTCGCTTGCGGTGGGCGTGGCGCGGCGGCGCGAGGAGAGGAGCACGACGGTGTCGGAGGTGGAGGTGTCGGAGTCGACCGTGATCGAGTTGAACGACGGCTCGATCGCCTCGTCGAGCGCGGCGCGAAGCGCCGCCCGCGGGAGGTCGAGGTCCGTGAGCAGGTAGACGAGCATCGTGGCGAGGTTCGGCTCGATCATGCCCGCGCCCTTCGCGATGCCGACGATGCTCCCCTCCCCGACCTCGACGCGCCGCACCTTCGGGAAGAGGTCGGTCGTCATGATCGCCTCTGCGGCGGGCAGGACCGACCGCGGCTGCAGCGCCGCGGCAGCGCGCGGCACGGCCTCCGCGATCGCGTCCGCCGGGAGCCGCCAGCCGATGACGCCGGTGGACGAGGGCAGCACCTCCTCGGGGGCGAAGCCGAGCACGCGCGCCACCTCGGCGCAGACCCGCTCCGCCGCCTCGACGCCGCCGGGCGCGCAGACGTTCGAGACCTTGTTGTTCACGACGATCGCGCCGAGCGCCGCCGCGTCGAGCCGCCGCCGCCCGATGAGGACGGGCGCGCCCGGGAAGGCGTTGCGGGTGAACTTGGCCGCGAACGCAGGAGTCGGCCGGTCGAGCGCGATGAGCGTCACGTTCATGCGGGACGGCTTCGGCACCTCGACCGGGACGAACTCGAGGGACGCCGTGCCCACCCGGAAGCCGGCAGGCAGCCCGGCCTGGGACTCGAGCCAGGCGCGGTGAGCGGCGCGATCGGCGAACGTCGGGGGCGTGCTCGGCATGGCGCCCCTTTTCGCCGTTCCCTCCCCCGGCGTCAACGCCGTGGGCGAGGGACGGTGCCCGGGCGGTCCGACGTCCCTCGGCCGCCACGCCCCACCCGCAGGAGGTCCGTGCGGGTGCCGGTGACCACCTTGTCGGCGTGCCCGCGACCCGCATCCTGCCGAGCTCGACGGTCGCCGAGCGCTCCCTCGCCGTCCTGGCGACCGGGGCGGTGCTCGCGTTCTGCTACGTCATCCGCGAGCTGCTCGTCCCGACGATCGCGGCGCTCGTGCTCGCGTTCACGGTCCACCCGCTCGTGGCCTGGCTCGAGCGGCGGCGCGTGCCGCACGTGCTCGCCGCGCTCGCGGGGACGCTCCTCGCGACCGGGGTGGTCGTGCTGGTGTTCGTCCTCGTCTACGACCGCGCGCAGGACCTCGCGAGCGAGCTGCCCGCGTACGAGGACCGGCTCCGCGAGACGTGGGGACGCGTCACGCGAGGGCTCCTCCACCTGCGCGCGCAGACGCAGGAGCTCGCGCCGCCGCGCCAGCCGGGAACCGTGCGCGTCGAGGAGAGCGTCCCGTGGACGGCGCTCGCCCTCGGGACCGCGCAGGGGGCGGTCGCGATCGCGGCCTCGGTGACGGTCGCGGTGTTCGTCCTCTACTTCGCGCTCGCCGAGGGTCCGCACTACCGGCGCAAGTTCCTCGACCACGCCGGGAAGGACCCCGAGTCGCGCGTCCGCGCCCGGCTCGCGCTCGAGGAGCTGCACCGCGACGTCTCGCAGTACATGTGGAACCGCATCCTGCTCAACGCCGTGCTCGGCGTCGTGACCTGGCTCGTCTACGTCGCGTGGCTCGATCACGCCGCGGTCTGGGGCTTCACGACCGCGCTCCTCCACTTCATCCCCTACGTGGGCCCGGCGATCGGCCTCGCGTTCCCGGTGCTCATGGCGGTCCTGCAGTACGCGACCCTCAAGCACGCGCTCATCGCAGGGTGCGTGTACCTCGTGCTCGTGTCGATCCAGGGGAACGTGGTGGACCCGATCTTCCTCGGGAAGCAGCTCCGGCTGAACGCGCTCGCGGTGTTCTTCGGCTCGCTCTTCTTCTTCTGGCTGTGGGGGCCGATCGGCCTCTTCGTCGCGGTGCCGGTCCTCTCCACGATCCGGATCGCGTGCAAGTACGTGCCGCGCCTGGCCGCCTTCGCCGACTTCCTCGCCGAGTAGCGCCGCGGTGACGCGCTCGCAGAACGCTCGAGCCGCGTCGCGCGACGCGACGCTGCCCCGCGCGCCCGGGGCGCTCCGGAAGCCCGGAGCGCCGCGGCGCGCGAGGACGTTCACTTCACGGGGGCGGAAGCGGGGACGACCGCGGGGTTCGCGGCCGGAGCGGCGGCCGCCGGTGCCGGGGCGTTCTTCGCGAGCCAGCGCTCCATCTCGCGAACCGAGTCGTAGTCCTTGTCCTTCGGGACGATGAACTTGTCGACCATGATGCCCTCGAGGATCGCCTTCCCCTTCGCGTCGGCGTGCATGGCGAGGAGCGCCTCCTTGACCTTCGCCTTCAGCGCGGGGTCGATCTTCGGGTTCACGATGACCGGAGGGATGCCATAGGGCGCGGACTTCGCGACGATCTTCGTCCCCTTCGTCGAGGCGGGCGACTTCGCGGCGAGGTAGTCGTAGATGAGGCTGTCCACCGACGCGCCCTCGACCGCGCCCTTCGAGACCTCCTCGATCGACTTGTCGTGCGAGAAGGTGAACTTCACCGTCGAGAAGAACTTCTCGGGCGCCACCCCGAAGTCCTTCGAGACCATGTAGGTGGGCACGATCCGTCCGGTGTTCGACTTCGGATCGGTGAACGCGAACGTCTTCCCCTTCAGATCTCGGAGGGACTTCGCCGGGCTCGCGGCGGGCGCGATGATGTACGCGTGGTAGAAGGGCTTCCCGTACGACTGCGGGGCGACGAGCAGCTCGGCCCCGAACTTGTCGTGGTCGCGGACGTACGGACCCGAGCAGACGAACGCGATGTCGAGGTCGCGCTTCTCGAGCGCGGCGTCCATCTCGTCGTAGGTCCGGTACTGCACCATCTCGACCTTGCGGCCGACCTTCTGGCCGATGTAGCCGAGGAGCCCGTTGTAATAGATGAGCGTCTCCTTCGGCGAGATCATCGCCGCGAGCCCGATCTTGAGCGGCGGCTCCTCGGCGCGGGCGGTGGCGAGCCCCGCCGCGACGACCAGGGACAGCGAGAGCTTCAGGATGTTCTTCAGCATCGCTCCTCCTCCTGCGTGGACACTTCGATCAGCGGCCCGACGCGAGCCGGCGAACTTCCGCGTGGCCGTCTCGGGCGGGCGCGAGGTTGGCCGCGCCCCCCTGCGGTCCGGCCTGGAACTGGAACCAGCGCACGATCTCCTGGAGCCGTGCCGCCTGCTCCGATAGATGGGATGCGGTCGCGGCGAGCTCCTCCGCGGCGGGCGCGTTCTGCTGGGTCACCTGATCCACGCGCTCCATCGCGTCCGCCATCTGCGAGGCGCCCTGGGCCTGGTCCTGCGAGGCGGCGGCGACCTCGCGGACGAGGGTGGTCGTGTCCCGGATCGAGGGGACGAGCGCCGCGAGGAGCTTCCCGGAGCGCTCCGCGACGGCCACGCTCGTCGACGCGAGCTGCGCGATCTCCTTCGCGGCCTGCTGGCTGCGCTCGGCGAGCTTGCGCACCTCGGCGGCGACGACCGCGAACCCCCTCCCGTGCGCGCCGGCGCGGGCCGCCTCGATGGCGGCGTTCAGCGCGAGCAGGTTCGTCTGGTAGGCGATCTCCTCGACGATGGAGGTGCGGTCCGCGATCGCGCGCATCGTCTCGACCGTGTTCGAGACCGCCTCTCCGCCGGCCTCCGCGTCGCGGGCGCTGCCGACCGCCATCTCCTCCATGCGACGGCTGCTCGCCGCGTTGCGGGTGATCGCCGTCCGCATGCCCCCGAGGAGCTCGGTCGTGGCCTGGACGCCCGCCGCCTGCGCCGAGGCGCCGTCGGAGAGGGCCCGCGACGCCGCCGCGACCTGACCCGCAGCGTCCCCGAGGGTGTCGGCGGAACCGCGGACGTCGCCGAGGACACGGACGAGGTCCGCCGTCATCTTCCGCATCGCGTCGAGGAGCCTCCCCGCCTCGTGGGTGCCGCCGCCCCGGATCTCGAACGAGAAGTCGCCGCGGGCGATCCGCTCGGCCGCGGCGACCGCCTGGAGGATCGGGTTCACGATGCTGCGGGTCACGAGCGTCGCGACGACGACGGCGGCGAGCGCCGCGAGGGCGATGAGCGCGATGACGAGCGCGCGCCCCGCGTAGTAGCGCTCGTGTCCCTGCGTGCGCGCGAGCTCGATGAGCTCGCCCTGGTGGTTCGCGAACGCGCTGAACGAGCCGATGAGCGCCCCGAGGAGCGGAACCACCTCGTCGGTGAGCTTGCGCTGGGCATCGGACAGCTTGTCCTTGTCGAGCAGGTCCCTCGAGGTCTGCGCGGCGACGCCGTAGACGCGCCAGGACTCCCGGGCAGCGTCCAGGAGGCGCTGGCCGCTCTCGTCGTTCGAGAGCGTGCCGACCTGCTCGAGCGCGTCGTCGATCGCCCGGCGGTTCTCGTCGATGGCCGCGAAGTCCTTCTGCGCGGCTTCGCGATCCATCTGCAGGAACGCGTGGTTGAGGCGCAGGCTCGTGTCGTTGGCGGCGAGCAGCGCGCGCTGGGTGAGGCGCGCCTTCGCCCAGTTCACGTCGGCGACGTGCGTGAGGCTCTCGTCGAGCGTCTGCATCCGCTCGACCGCGACCCACCCGACCCCCACCAGAAACGCGATGAGCAGCCCGAAAGCGAGCGCGAGCCGCCGCCCCATCCCCATCCCAGTGATTGCGCGCAGCATTGACCCCCCTGTCCCGCGCCACCGTCCCCCGCGCGTCGTGCAACGTGTACACCCCCGGCAGCGGCATGGACACCGTTTCTCGTATCATCTTCATGGCTTGGCGTAGGTTCCGGTGCGCGCGCGCGTACCCGGAGGCGCGCGCACACACCTGCGCAGGGGTTGGCGCGCAACATCTACGCGGGGCCGCGACATCGCGCCGCACGAAGCCGCACACTCGGTTGGTTGCGCTCCGGCGCGCTACCGCGGCCGGAGCTTCCGCGCTGCGACGACCCGTCCCTTCGCGGCGCCGCGCGACTCGGCGGCGCGCGCGAACGAGGCCACGCGCGGGCGGGGCCCGCGCCGCAGGAGCGCGCCGACGAGCGCGTCCCCGACGTGGTCGCGCGACGTCGGCAGCCCGAGCCGCACGTCGCCCGGCCGGGCGCCCGCGAGCAGGGCGACCTCCGCCCCGATGACGTCGAGCCGCTCCGGGGTGGCCGGGGCGAGCGTCCCGTCCGCGCGCGGGCGGCGCGTCGGCGGCAGGCTCCGGCGGAAGACCGAGAGCACGAAGCTCGCGCCGGTCGCGACGCCGAGCGACTCGGCGAGCGCGCCGCGAGCGCAGGCGCGCGCGAGGGCGTAAGCGAGGTGCACGTGGTCGCGGTGGCGCGCGAGGGTGTAGCGGCCGACGGCGAGGACGTGGGCGTCGGGCCCGTGGCTCGCCGGTGCCCGCACGTCCTCGGTGAGCCCCCCGGGCGCGGGCGCGATCCGGTCCACGTGCGCGAAGAAGCGCTGCCCACGGCGCGCGTCCGGGAGCCGCTTGCGACGCACGGAGATGCGGCGGAGCGGCCGTCGCCCCTCCGGGGCGAGCACGACGAACAGCCGCTCGACACCGTCCGGGCCGCGCCCGGCCGCACCCGCGCGGGCGACCGCCATGAAGGAGACGGCACCCTGTTCGAGGATCTCGACCACGGACGAACGATGGGCCCGCCCGCGCCGGGCGTCGACCCACGCGAGGGGGCGAGCGCCGCGCCGGCCCCGTCGGGGCGCACGGGCGGGCGCCCCGGCCGCGGGTTGGCGGGCGACCGGTGACCGGCGCAGCTTTCCGTCGGGGGCGGCGCGCTCGTGCCGCCGGGAGGCGTGAATGGCGAGGCTCGGGTGGGGGGCGGCGGCGGCGTGTGCGCTCGCGACGGCGTGCGGCAGCGACGGGAGCGCCGCGGCGCCGGGGCCGCAGGCGCCCCCGGTCGCGAACGTGACGGTCACGCGGAACGGCTTCACCTACTACGCCGCCGCGCAGGGGATGGCGCCCGACGTCTGGGACGTCTCGGCCGACGAGGCGGGGAACGTCTACGTCGCGGCGGGTGACGCGGTCCTCGCGAAGCGGCGCGGCGACGCCGCCTTCCACCGCCTGGACGCGGGGAGCGCGGGCATCACCCGGAACTGCGACGAGGGTCGGACCAGGACGTGCCCCGTCGTGTCCGTCGGCGGCGGCGCGCCGGGCGTGGCGGTCTTCGGGCTCCAGGGGCTCGGCACGGACGGCGACGACGATCCCGACTGGTGGCTCGACTCGGGCGGCGCCGACGTCCTCAGCTTCGACGGCGAGAAGCTCGCGCGCTCGCGGCACGTGCAGGTCTCCGGGATGCCGCACCAGTTCTGCATGGATCACTCGCCCGGCCCGTGCTCGTTCGGCGACGCGACCTGGGAGAAGGGCCGCCGCAAGGTGCGCCAGGTGCTCCGGATCGCGGTGAACCACGCGGCCGGGAGGGTCCAGTACGGCGACGTCTGGATGGCGGGCACGCACGGCACGTTCAACGTCCTCGTCGCGAACCCCGCCGCGCGCGGCTGGAACGACCTGTCCTCGCAGTTCGCCGGGCTCGTCCCGCGCATCGAGGACCGGAAGTTCGTGTGGGAGCACGACCACCCGGCCATGACGGCCTGGGCCGTCGTGAACGGGGTGAAGCAGCTCGCGTTCCTCACGGGCAACAGCACGGCGATCGCCATCGACCCGACGACGGGCGACCCGTGGGCCGCGAACGAGACGCGGCTCGCCTCGAAGCGCGGCTACGGCGCGGTGTCGGCCGGGTGGGAGGCCGCGCTGTGGCCGCCGTGGAAGCCCGACGAGCTCGGCTCGTTCCTCGACGTGTGGCCCGATCCGCGGCCGGCGGACCCGCAGCAGTTCGACGCGTTGGATCCCGCCTGGCTCGACGCGGTGTCGTCGCTCTCCTTCTGCGACGACGGCACGCTCTGGATCGCCTCGTCGCTCCACGGTCTCGCGCGCCTCGCGCCGGGCGGCGGCCTCTCCTACCTCGACCTGCCGCCGGGAAAGGGCAACAGCGCGTCCGCCGTCGCCTGCGACCCGGCCGACGGGTCGGTCTGGGTCGGGTTCGGCTGGGGCGGTTTCGGCCGCTGGAAGGGCGGGTGGTGGACGGTCGACCAGGAATCGCCGCCCTCGTTCGCCGCGCAGGCGCCGACCCGGAACATCCAGATCGATCGGTGGGCGAGCCCGCGGATCGTCTACGTCGCGCAGGCGGCGAGCCGGTTCGGCTCCGGGGGTGTCACGGTCTACAAGGGCGACTAGAAACGTGGACGTGGACCTGGACCTGGCCGTGGAGGTGGACCTCGTCCTCGTCCTGGACCTAGACCTCGACCTCGACCTCGACCTCGACCTCGACTGAGATTCCCAAGCGTCGAAGTCGAAGTCGAAGTTCAGGTCGAGGCCGAGGTCGAAGTTCAGGTTCACGTCCACGTCCACGACCACCACCACGACCACGTTCGCCGCTACGTGTAGTCCTTCTCCACGATCTCCCCCGGCCGCGGGGCCCCGACGAGCAGCCCG
The DNA here is from genome assembly GCA_963736795.1 of uncultured delta proteobacterium. GTDB lineage: Bacteria > Myxococcota > Myxococcia > Myxococcales > Anaeromyxobacteraceae > Anaeromyxobacter. The sequence continues at coordinate 390,574 of CAVTRF010000021.1, forward strand.
AGCGCGTCCATCAGGATCCACTTCTGCAGCGCGGCGTCGCCGGGCCGCCCGAGCGAGTGGCCCGCGACGAAGCCGCGCGGCGCGAGCGCGCGCGGCGGCCGGGCCTGCCGGGTCTCCTCCGGCTCGACCGTCACCACGACCGTGGGGATGCCGATCAGCTCGATCGCCCGTTGCACGGTGACCACCGTGCGGTGACACAGCCGTCAGCCGCCGGTGAGGAGGACCGCGCCAGGACGCTCGCGGTCCACCTCGCGCACGAGCGCCGGGATGGTCTTGTCGCGCAGCTCGCGCAGCGCCTGGCTGTAGCCGAGCGAGAAGTGGCGCGCGGTGAGCCCCGCCACGCGCCCCTCCCGCGCGAGCTCCCGCACGCGGTCGATCGGGAACACGCAGTTCAGGTCTCGATCGACGCAGGCATGATCATAGTGCGCGTCGTCGTAGCGGAGGTCCGCCGCCCCGACCTCGGCCGGGATGACGCGCCAGCTCGTGTCGCCCTCCGTGTTGAACGGCGGATCGTCCTTCAGGCGGACCGCCGCCGTGGAGACGAGGCAGATCGCGGCGTCCTCGAGCCGGCCCTGGAACGGCGTGAACGGCACGCAGTACCGGGAGAGCTCGAGCGGCTTCGGATCCGAGGGCTGCGCCATCCGCGCACCGTCACTTCAGCTTGTCGAGCGCCGCCATGATCTTGTCGGTGGGCGGCTGCTCGGAGATGTCGTGGATGTCGACGTAGGCGACCTTCCCCTGCTTGTCGACGACGAAGATCGCCCGCTCGCAGATGCCGTTCTCCCCGCGGAGCACGCCGTACTTCGCCGCCACCTGGGCGTGGGGCCAGTGGTCGGACAGGAGCGGGTACGACAGCCCGCCCATCGACTTCGCCCACGCCTCGTTCGTCGGGACCTGATCCGTGCTGATGCCCAGGACCTGGGCGTCACGCCGCTCGAACTCGGAGAGATCCTCCTCGTACGAGGGCATTTGCACGGTTCAGACGGGCGTGAACGCCGCCGGGAAGAAGGCGAGGACGACGTTCTTCTTTCCCCTGTAGTCCGAGAGCCGCACCCGCTTCGCCGGCCCCCCCTTCCCGGCCGTCTCCCCCGTCGCCGGGAGGTCGAAGTCCGGCGCCTCGTCCCCGACGTCCACGCGCCAGACCGGCTTCTTCTTCGCTGCCATCACTCACCTCCGAGACAGGAAAGCTAGGTTCCCAGCGGTCTAACGGGGACCCTCACGGTGAGTCGATGTCGTCGAGGGCGCAACCCGAAAAGGACGCTGTCGCTCACACCCTCGTTTGCTAAGCGTTCAACATGGATCTCCTGACGAGGTTCGCGGGAAACGTCCGGCGCCTGCGCTCGAAGAAGAAGCTTTCTCAGAAGGCGCTCGCCGATCGGATCGGAATCTCAGTCTCGTACGTCTCGATGCTCGAGCGCGGGCAGCGGTCGCCACCGCTCGAGACCATCGAGAAGATGGCGAAGGCGCTCGGGGTTCCTCCCGCGGCCCTCCTCGGGCGGTAGCGCCCAGGCGGGTCACCCGCCCAGCGTCGGCTCGCCCCTCCGCCACTCGGCGGGGCTCTTGTCGCCGGGGCGGAGGGCCTCGAGCCCCCGCAGCGTCTCGGACACCGACCGTCCGATCGCGAGGCCATCGCAGGCGAAGTGGCGCAGGACGCCCTCGGGATCGACGACGAACGTCGCGCGTGCGGCGACCGCCTCGGGCTCGAGCAGCACCCCGAAGCGGCGCGCGTTCTCTTTCGCGGGATCCTCCGCGAGCGCGGCGGGGCCGTCGACGCGGGGCCGGCTCGTCTCTCGCATCCCTGGGGGACATCGCAGCCTCGCGCACCCCGCACATGGAATCGCCCCGGCCGCTCCGGCGTTGCAGGATAGGCTGGGCGCCCGCGCGGCGCGGGCGGGAGGCGGATGCAGAGCTTCGGTCGGCGGAGATTCCTGAAGGGTACGGCGTTGTTCGGGGGCGCGGCCGCGGCCGGATCCCTTCCCGTCCTCGCAGCGGCGCAGGAGGTCGAGGCCCGCGCCGAGCGCGTCACCTTCTTCGTCCCCGGGCTCGACCCCGCCCACGACGGGCTGCGGGTCGCGCAGCTCTCGGACCTGCACGTCGGGCCGCGCACCTCCCCCGAGGTGATCCGGCGCGCCATCGAGGAGGCGAACGCGTTCGCCCCCGACCTCGTCGTGCTGACCGGCGATTACCTGTCCCGCCGCCGCGCCGAGGTCGCCGGGATGCGCGAGCAGCTCGGTGGGCTCGCGGCGCCGACGGTCGCGGTGCTCGGAAACCACGACGTGTGGGTCGATCCGCGCGGCGCCGCGGCGGCGCTGCGCGGCCACGGCTACGAGGTGCTCGAGAACGCCTGGACCCGCGTCCGGCTGCGTGGCGCGCCGTTCACCATCGTCGGCGTCGGCGACCACCTCACGCGCCGCGACGACGTGGCCGCCGCGGTGCGGGGCCTCGGCCCCGGCGCGGCCCCGCTCGTGCTCGCGCACGGACCTCGGACCGCCGACCGGCTCGCGACCCTCGACCGGCCGCTCCTGTGTCTCTCCGGGCACACGCACGGCGGGCAGATCAACCTGCCCATCGTGACGCGGCTCCTCCTCGCCTCGCTGCGCGAGCCGTACGTGCGCGGCCGCTACGCGGTCGGGGACGTGCAGCTGTACGTGAACCGCGGCGTCGGCATGTCCGGGATCGGCGTGCGGCTCAATGCGCCGGCGGAGGTGACGCTCGCGACGCTCCGCCGCGCCGAGCCAGGCCGCTCCGTCTGACCCCCCGGAAGGCGCGCGTCACGCCGCCGCCGGGGCTAAAGTCCGACCGTGACGCCGAACGCCGTCCCTGGGCCTCCCGCCGCCGCACCTGCTCCGCCCGACACCGAGCCGCGCCTCCTCGACGAGGCGGTCTCCCGGCTGCAGGAAGGAGCGCGCGCATGGGCCCGCGCGCCGATCGCCGAGCGCATCGCGCTCGCGCGCTCGATGCTGCTCGGGGTCGACCGCAACGCCCGAGGGATGGTGCGCGCGGCGTGCGCGGCCAAGCGCATCCCGGTCGACGCGCCTGCCTCCGCCGACGAATGGCTCGCCGTCTACGTCGCCGCGCGCATCCTCCGGAAGCTCGTCGAGTCGCTCTCCGCCATCGCGCGGAGCGGAACGACACCGGTCGGTTCGCTCGGGGAGACGGCCGACGGGCGGGTCACCGAGACGGTCTTCCCGGGGAGCGCGCTCGACGCCGCGCTGTTCTTCCGCACCCGGGCCGAGGTGCACTACCTCGCGGGCGTGAGCCGCGAGCGGGTGGTCGGGGGGCGGGCGCGCTTCTACCGCGCGCCGGATCACGCGGGACGCGTCTGCCTCGTCCTCGGCGCAGGGAACTTCAACGCGATCCCGCCCGCCGACGTCGCCGCCAAGCTCTTCAACGAGGGGAAGGCGTGCCTCCTCAAGATGAACCCGGTGAACGCCTATCTCGGCCCGTTCCTCGAGGACGCCTTCGCCGAGGCGATCGCGCGCGGCGCGCTCGCGATCGTGTACGGCGGCGCCGAGGCCGGCGCGTACCTGACGCGCCACGCGGGCATCGACGAGGTCCACATCACCGGCTCCGGCGCGACCCACGACCGGATCGTGTGGGGGCCACCGGGCGCGGAGCGCGCCGAGCGGATGGCCCGCGGGGCGCCCCTGCTCGACAAGGAGATCACGAGCGAGCTCGGAGACGTGTCGCCGGTCCTCGTCGTGCCCGGGCCGTGGGACGACCGATCGCTCGCGTTCCAGGCGGAGAGCGTCGGCGGGATGGCGACGGTGAACGCGTCGTTCAACTGCATCTCGATCCAGACGCTGGTGCTGCCCCGCGGCTGGCGTCACCGCGACGCGTTCCTCTCGCTGGTGGAGCGGGCGATGGCCGCGACGCCGCCGCGCGCGCCGTGGTACCCCGGCGCCGCCGAGCGGTACCACCGGCTCACCGACGGCCGGCCCGCGGTGCGGCGCTCCGCGGCGCCCGCCGGGACGCTCCCGTGGGCGCTCGTCACCGGGGTGGACCCCGACTCGGACGACGAGCTCTTCCGCACCGAGGCGTTCTGCGCCGTCCTCGGCGAGACGTCGGTCGGGTCCGAGGATCCGGTGGAGTACCTCGAGCGCGCGGTCGAGTTCGCGAACGACCGGCTGCCCGGCACGCTGTCCGCGAACGTCGTGGTCCACCCCCGCACCCTCGCCGATCCCGCCGTGCGTGCCGCGTTCGAGCGCGCGCTGCGGGCGCTGCGGTACGGCACGGTGGCCGTGAACACCTGGACCGGGTACGGGTTCGGGTTCGCCACGACGCCGTGGGGCGGCTTCCCCGGCCAGCCGCTCACCGACGTCCGGAGCGGTCGCGGCTTCGTCCACAACACCTCGATGCTGGAAGGATTCGAGAAGACGGTGATCCGTCACCCTCCGACGCACCCGGTGAAGTCGCTCTACTTCCCGTCCCACCGCACCGGACACGTCCTCGTCCCGCGCCTCGTCGCGCTCGAGGCGCGGCGCGCCTGGGGCCAGCTCCCCGGGATCTTCGCGGCGGCGCTCCGGGGATAGCGCAGGCGCACCCGTCAGCCGCGCAGGGCCGTCCGCAGGGACAGCCGCGCCTCGCGCCGCACCCGGGCGTCCCGCTCGCGCCGCTTCTCCTCCTCGGTCTCGGCGAGGAGCGGCGGCACGGCGGTCGGCCGCTTGTCCGGGCCGAGGGCGACGAAGGTGAGGTAGGCGTCGCAGCACTTCCGCCGCTCGCCGGTCATCGGGTTCTCGGACGAGACCTCGACCCCGACCTCCATCGACGTCGAGAAGACCGCGTTCACCTGCGCCGAGAGCAGCGCCATGTCGCCGATCCGGATCGGGGCGAGGAAGGTGAGCTGATCGATCGAGACCGTGACGACCGGGCCGCGCGCGTGGCGCATGGCGGCCATCGCCCCCGCGACGTCGGTCCACTGCATGATCATCCCGCCGAAGGCGCTGCCGAGGTTGTTCGCCTCGCCGGGCATGACGAGGTGGGTGTGGTCGATGCGCGAGAGGGACGCGGGCTTCGGGGTCGCCATCGCCCGGATCTAACACGCGGGCGCGCGGCCGCCCGTCCCCTCCGCGACGCGGGGTCGGGAGGCGCCCGCGCCGGCCGGATCCTGCTCGCTCCGCTCGCGCGCGTCGGCCCCCGCGAATATGATGCTTGCCCCACCGGAGCCCGAAAGATGCCGCTCGAGGTCACGCTCATCGACTACGCCCGCGATCCGCTCCAGAAGCTCTACGGGGCGTACCGCACCTGCTACACGCCCAAGACCCCGGGCGAGGTCTGGGAAGAGATCGGTGACGGCCGGATCTCGACCGAGAAGATCCGGGAGTTCGTCCAGGAGCGGCTCAAGACCGGGCACGCCTCCCCGCTCGAGCAGGTGGTCTTCTGGTTCGGGATCTCCGGCGTCTCGCGCGCGCTCAGCCACCAGTTCGTCCGCCACCGGGTCGGGATCAGCTTCGAGCAGCAGTCGCAGCGGTACGTGAAGTACAAGGAGGAGCGGCTCGAGTACGTGATGCCGAAGACCTGGGAGAAGGTCCCGGGGATGGCCGACGCGTACGACGGGCTCATGCGCGAGATCACCCGCGTCTACGAGGACGCGCTCGCGAAGGGGATCCCGGCGGAGGACGCGCGCTTCGTCCTGCCGAACGCGACGCCGACGAACTTCCAGGTGATGGTGAACTTCACCGAGCTCCTCCACATCGCCGACCTGCGCCTCTGCTGGCGGGCGCAATGGGAGATCCGGCACATGGTCGCGCTCATGCGCCGCGAGGTGATGCGGGCGGTGCCGGAGCTCGGCGGCTACCTCCAGCCGAAGTGCGGCGACAAGCGGATGGGCTACTGCGACGAGCCGGTGAAGGAGTGGGAGCTGTGCCCGCTCGGCAAGGTCCGGCCGCACAAGGAGCAGCTCCTCGACGTCTTCCGGCAGTACCGGGCCGGAAACCTCGTGCCCCTGGGAGAGGAGCACCTGCGCTCCGTGGAGGACGCGGGGAACGAGTAGGGACGCACTCGCGGAGACGCGGCCCCCTGGGTCCTGATTCCCGCCGCGGGCGCGTCGTAGGATGACGCCCCCATGCCACGTACGGTGAACGCGGGCGCAGCCCTCTTCCTCCTCCTCGTCTCTTCTCCCGCCTCCGCCCAGGTCCGGAACGCGCTCGACCGCCAGGTCGGGTCTGCCCGCGGGCCTCGCCCTGCCGGTACCGGGCGTGGCGGTCGCCGAGGAGCCGGCGGCGCTCGCGGCGAGCCCGGCCGCGGTGGGGTTCATCGGCCCGCCTGCGCTGCAGTGGTTCCGGGAGAGCGACGTCACCCGCGCATCGAAGGGCGACGGCGTGTACGGCGCGGCGCGGCCTCGGCCCGCTTCGGGTTCGGGTACTCGATCGAGTGGGTCCGCCCCGGCGAGGAGGAGCTGCGGCGTTACCGCAAGAACACCCTCGCGCTCTCGCTTCGGCGACCGGCGCGCGTGGTCGGTCGGCGTCGGGTGGAACCGCTTCTCCTCCCCGGATCCGGCGGTCGAGTCGCTCGCCACGTGGGACGCCGGGCTCACGCTCCGCCCCTCGCGCCACCTCTCCGTCGCCGCCGCGATGCTCGGGCGCGACGCGCACCTCGGCGGCGTCCGGGTGCCGCTCCGCTACGATCTCGGCGTCGCGACCCGCTTCCTCCGCGACTCCTTCACGCTGTCGGCAGACCTCCTCGCCGACGATCGCGCTCGCGACGACTTCCACGCGACCCACGTCGCGTTCGGCGCCGGGGTCGAGCTCCAGGCCGGGATCGCGCTCGCGCTCCAGCTCCTCGTCCCGCTCCGCGACGAGCCCGGCGTGTCCCGGGATCCCTCGGCCGGGATCGCGCTCGCCTGGAACGCGCCCCACGTGGGCGTCACCGCCGGCGGCGCCTCGACCCCCGAGCGGACCGGCTGGCTCTTCGGCGCGCGCACCTCGTCGGAGCGGTACGCCGCGCCCGCGTCCGGCCGGCGCGTCCCCACCATCGACGTGGGGCGCGAGCTCGAGCCCGACCGGATCCCCTTCCTCGACCTCGGCGAGCCCGATCCGTACGGCCTGCTCCTGCGCCGTCTCGACGCGCTCGCGGGAGACGGCGAGATCGCGGCGGTCGCGGTGCGCATCGGCGATCTCCCGCTCGGCGCCGGGCGGATCGAGGAGCTGCGCGCGGCGCTCGGGCGGATCCGCGCCCGCAGGCCGGTCCTCGCGTACCTGACCGGCGGCGGCACGCGGGAGTACTGGCTCGCCACCGCCGCGACCGCGATCGCGGTCCCGCCGGGGTCCGCGCTCGCGGTGAACGGGATCGCGACCTCGAGCCTCTACCTGCGCGACGCGCTCGCGCGCGCCGGGGTCGCCTTCGAGGTGGTCGCCGCGGGCGCGTACAAGAGCGCGCCCGAGCCGCTCGTCCGCGAGGGCCCGTCGCCCGCGTCGCGCGAGGCGAACGACGCGCTGCTCGACGATCTCTACGGCGGGCTCGTCGCGGACCTCGCGGCCGCGCGTCGGCTCCCACCGGAGCGCGTGCGCGCGCTCGTGGACGAGGGGCTGTTCGGCTCCGCGGAGGCGAAGGCCGCCGGCCTCGTCGACGAGGTGCTGTGGCCCGACGAGATCGGCGCGTGGCTCGAGCGCGCGACGGGGCGGCGCGTCCGGCTCGCGGGCCCGTACCGCCCGGAGCCCTCGCGCGCCGCGCGGCGCTGGGGGACCCCGTCCGTCGTCGAGGTGATCCGGGTCGAGGGAGCGATCGTCTCGGGGCGGAGCCGCCGCGGTCTCTCGACCGTGGCAGGCGCGGACACGATCGTGGCGCAGCTCCGGGGGGCTTCCGCCGACGGCGCGGTGAAGGCGATCGTCGTGCGGGTCGAGTCGCCGGGCGGCGACGGGCTCGCCTCCGATCTCATCTGGCGCGCGGTCGTCCGGGCGCGCGCCTCGAAGCCGGTCGTCGTCTCGATGGGGGACTACGCGGCGAGCGGCGGCTACCTCGCCGCCGCCGGCGCGGACGCGATCGTGGCGGAGCCGTCGACGCTCACCGGGTCGATCGGGGTGTTCGTGCTGAAGCCCGAGCTGTCCGGGCTGCTCGCGAAGCTCGGGGTCGCGCGCGCCGCGTGGGCGCGCGGCGACCTCGCCCAGCTCGAGTCGGTCGGGAGGCCGTGGAGCGAGCGGGAGCGGCGCGCCGTGGAGAAGCAGATCGACGGCTTCTACCGGATGTTCGTCGATCGGGTCGCCGAGGGCCGGAAGCTCTCGCGCGAGGTCGTCGAGGCGGCAGCGGGCGGGCGGGTCTGGACCGGGCGTCAGGCGCTCGAGCGCGGCCTCGTCGACCGGCTCGGCTCCCTCGACGACGCCATCGCGCTCGCCGCGGAGCGCGCCCACCTCGCCCCCGGCGAGGCGGTGGTTCGCCGGTCGGGCGGCGCCGGCGGGGGCGGCTCCCTCCTCGCCGGGACGCTCGTTCGCGCAGCGGAGGGGCCGCTCACGCGCGCGCTCGCGGCGGTGCCGGAGCTCCGCGCCCTCTCGGTCCTGTCGGAGATGGGGCCGGTCCTCGCGCTCCCGCTCGAGTGGGTCGCGCCGGCCCGCTGAGCGGCGCGGAAACGGCCTCCACGAGCCCCTCGGAGGAAATTCGACCATTGGCCTCGCCCTGGTGAACGTTTTCTGCTAAGGATGAGTTGTCTCCGAACCGCGAACGACGTAGGTTTCTCGCGGCGAGGCGACGTACCCCCGGTCGAGCGGCTGTTGGCTGAGCTTCGACGCCGCGAAAGCGCGGCGCGCCAGCGACGGGATCGGGGGAGGCGGTTCGCGGGCCACCGAATCCACGCAGGCCGCGGACGGACGCCGTCCCAGACGCGATGCAGGTCGTGCCGCGGGGACCTCACGTCTCCCGGGCCCGGAGCAGGCAAAGCATGAGCGAGAACGAGCAGACCCCGACTCAGGTCCTGAGCGGGGCCCCGCAGAACCCCCAGGCACAGGCTGCAGCCGCAGCCGACGGCGACCCCGGCCAGTCCGGGGGACAGCCCGGTCAGCCGGGCGCGCCCGGGCCAGGGCCGTCGCCGCCGGCGCCGCCGCGGACGTCGCGGCGGGCGTGGACCGACGCCGCAGGGCGGTGGCCCCCAGGTCGCCGGCCCGAACGGCCAGCCGCAGGGCGCCTCCGGGATGCCGAACGGCCCCGTGACGGGCGGCGCGTCGCAGCCCGGCGCGCAGGCCCAGCCCGAGGCGACCGAGGAGGTCGAGGGCGTGCTCCAGTTCGAAGGCAAGGGGAACGGCACCCTGCGCGATCCGAAGCGCAGCTACCTCCCCCAGCCCTTCGACGTCGAGGTCCCGCGCTGGCTCATCGACCGGATGCACCTGCAGCCCGGCCTCGCCGTGAAGGGTCAGGCCACCACCCGGAACATGAAGCGGGTGCTCGCGAAGATCGACACGCTCGAGGGCGCCGACCCCATCGCCGTCGCGCGCCGCACGCACTTCCAGAACCTCACCGCGACCGACCCGACCGAGAAGCTCGTGATGGAGACGCGCTCCGACGAGCTCATCGGCCGCGTCCTCGATCTCATCTCGCCGATCGGCCTCGGCGCGCGCGGCCTCATCACGTCGCCGCCGAAGGCCGGCAAGACGATCATGCTGCAGCGGATCGCCCAGGCGATCACGACGAACCGCCCGGACGTGCACCTCACGGTCCTGCTCGTGGACGAGCGCCCCGAGGAGGTCACCGACATGAAGCGGAACATCAAGGGCGAGGTGGTCGGGTCCTCGAACAATCGGCCGACCGAGGAGCACATCCAGGTCGCCGAGATGGTGCTCGAGCGCTCCAAGCGGCTCGTCGAGGCGGGCAAGGACGTCGTCATCCTGCTCGACTCGATCACGCGCCTGTCCCGCGCCTACAACAAGGAGGTCGAGTCCTCCGGCCGCACGCTGACCGGCGGCGTCGACTCCCGCGCCCTCGAGCGCCCGAAGCGGCTCTTCGGCTCCGCGCGCAAGGCGGAGGAGGGCGGCTCCCTCACCATCATCGCGACCGCCCTCATCGACACGGGCTCGCGCATGGACGAGGTCATCTTCGAGGAGTTCAAGGGAACGGGAAACATGGAGATCGTGCTCTCCCGCCAGCTCGCGGAGCGCCGCATCTTCCCCGCCATCGACATCGGCGCGACCGGCACCCGGAAGGAGGAGAAGCTCTTCCTCCCGAAGGAGATCGAGAAGGTCCGCCGCCTGCGCGGCGCCCTCGCGTCCCTGAAGCCGGTCGAGGCGATGGAGCGGCTCCTGAAGAAGCTCTCCGAGTTCGACGCGAACGAGGAGTTCCTCGGCAGCTTCTAGGGAGCTCCGGCGCCCTTCCAGCTCGTGCTCCACGACCCGGGCGGGCGACCCGCCCCCTTGGGTGTGGGCGCGCGCGTCCGCGGCGTTTCGCCGGGCATCGGGTGCGCTGCTCGTCGCGAGCGGATATCATCGCCGGACGATGGACCTGCACCTCGCCCCGTCCAATCCTGCCCCCGGAGCGGCCTCCCCGACCGACCGGGTCCTCATCGTCGACGACGACGAGCTCATCCTGAAGGCGCTCGCGCGGATCCTCGAGTCCGCCGGCTTCGAGGCGCGCTGCTACCTCGGACCGGAGGAGGCCCTCGAGGCGATCGAGAAGGACGCGCCGGTCGTCGTGATCTCCGACTACATGATGCCGGGCATGGACGGCGTCACGTTCCTGAAGCACGCGCGCGTCCGCTTCCCGGGGGCCGTCCGCATCCTCTGCACCGCCGCGGAGGACTTCCGCGTCGCGCTCCAGGCCGTCAACTCCGGCGAGGTCTTCCGGATTTGTATCTGCCGAAATCGCCTTAGCCGGTGAAGTTGAAGTGGTAAGGGCTGATATAGAGGATGGTCAAATCTTACTTGCTCTGGAATTCAGAAATATTGCCTATGATATTGATAAAAACTTGAACAAAAGAAAAGCCTATAGAAAAACGATGCTTGATACCGGAAAGATTTTATTGGACGGTCAATATCTTGATTTCACTACGGTGAATGTTTCCGTCTAGAAGGTTTAATGATTTTTATCCCTGATGCCATATCCGTTGAAGAGGGCACCATAACCCGCTTGGTTTACGCAGCTGGATTTAGAAGGTGAAATAGAAGTGATATGGGTGGACCCTTTATCCGATGGCCGCACATTGATGGGTTTGCAGTATTTACATATGAAAAAAAATGCTATCAGGGGGATTCCCCGCTTTGACATGCAAGAAGTTACATAATTTCTTTACCACGGTAACTCTGGCGCCAATGGCAGCGTGTTACGGCATGCATCTTTAAAATCCAGAATCGCTTGCGTTGTTGCAGTGAATCGAATAGCTTCAACCGCTAGGGATGTATTTTTAAACTAGGCCTGCGTACTTTTGCTTATCCTACCTAACCAGTAAGCAGACGCCAATTGATGCGCTTGTTGCTGATCGTTTGCCTTGCCCAACAACTTGAGAGCGATCACTGCCCTGCCGATGGATGGCGCTTTCAGCAAATTCATCTTCACGGCTTCCCTGCCAGATTAAACTCAGTTGCCGTGGATCCAGTTCTTCGGCTTTGACGTGGCGGCAGGCGATGACTCCGGCCAGTTTTCGTCAACTAATTCTCCGTTGGTGTCGCTTTGCACCAAGCATTCCATATCGGGATTCCGTTCGGTTTCTCCGCCTTCACCTTTTAATACTGAGGCATGGGGTTGATGCAAAATTGCTGCGGTTTGTTGATGCACAGGCCGATAACCCGGATGGAAAATACCCTGAATGCTGTAATCGGCATTAAAAGGATTTAGCAGGCGTACCAGGGTATGAACAGGTGAGCGCAAACCCAATAGCGGACGAAGTTCTATGATCTCATGCAGTTTCGGGCAAAAATGCTCCAGTGACAAATAGCTGAAATGTTGTTGTTCAAGTTGCTGTTTGGCATGATCAATGGAACCTGCGTATTCCAAACCCAGGTATTTCAACATATCCTGAGTATAGAGTCTGCCGGCGGTATGGCCGCCCGCACCATGCATAAAAACGCGAATACCGTTTTCCGCCAATAACAGAGCCGATAATAAAAACCAGGGCAAATGACGGCGTTTCCCGGCATAAGACGACCAATCCAGGTCAACCAGGGATTTATCACTGGCGAGATGGCACGATTCTCTGGCGGCCAACACAAAACCGGCTAATTCCTCTGGGGTTTCTTCCTTAACGCGCATTAACATCAAGAAAGCACCCAACTGAATGGGCAGTATTTCCTCAGCCAGGATCATTTTCATGGCTTGATAGGCTTCGTCCTGGGTGAGGGGTCTGGAGCCTTTTTTGCCTTTGCCGAGAATACGGATGTACTCTGCGAACGGATGCTCCGGACGATATGCTCGTGATGTGTGAAAGTCATAAAGTAAAGTTGAGGTAATGATCAATTAACAAGGCTGCAAACAACAGGGTTATATAAACGATGGAATAAACAAAGGTTTTCATGGCGGTTTTATTGTCTTTATGACGGATCATCATCACAGCAAAGTAAATAAAACCCAGATCTAATAATACCGCCGAAACCAGGTAAATTAAACCGCTCATGCCGGTTAAATAGGGCAACAGGGTCACAATCAATAACAGGATGGTGTAAAGCAATATTTGCAAGCGGGTAAATTCAGGCCCGTGCGTGACGGGTAACATGGGAATGTTCACTTTGGCATATTCTTCACGTCTGGCGATAGCCAGCGCCCAGAAATGCGGCGGTGTCCAAACATAAATGATTAATGCCAGCAGGGCGTAAGGATGCACTTCATTGGTCATGGCACACCAGCCCAGCGGCGGCGTAGCGCCGAATATACCGCCAATGACAATATTTTGCGGCGTCGCTCTTTTCAGGTAGAGCGTATAAATAATGGCGTAACCAAATAACGACAGAAAAGTCAGGACAGCCGTTAAGGTATTGACCAATAGAATCAAAATGAGCATTGAACTGACGCCCAACACAAACGCAAACGTTATCACATTGGCCGCGGTTAATTCGCCTGCGGGTAAGGGGCGATTTTCTGTGCGGGTCATTTGCGCATCTGCTTTGCGATCAATGAAATGATTAACGGCCGCGGCTGAAGAGGCTGCCAGAGCAATGCCGATTGTACCGAAAATAAAAGGTTCTATCGGGGGAATTCCCGGCACGGCCAATAACATACCGACAACGGCGGTAAAAAGCATTTCCGCAACCACATTGGGTTTACAGAGTGTGTAGTAGTTCTTCCATGAAAGCACAGAGGATTTGCTAGGCATTTTTTAATAAGTTCCAACTTTTATAGTATTGTATAGAATACCGTGAACTATTAACTAATGAAATAGTCCGAAGCGTTCACCATCATTAAAGAGGGAGTTATGAATAAACGATTACTGTGTACTGTCTTGCTCTGTTTGCCCGTGTTTACCACCCACGCGGCAACAAAAGTGTTTGAACATACCTTGGCGAATGGCCTGAAAGTTTTGGTGCAAGAAGATCACCGGTCACCGGTCGTAGTGTCTCAAGTCTGGTACAAGGTGGGCTCCAGTTATGGCCCGGAAGGCATTACCGGTATCTCGCACATGTTGGAACACATGATGTTCAAAGGAACGGATAAACATCCGGCGGGCGAGTTTTCTCGCATCATTGCCGAAAATGGGGGGGATGAAAATGCATTCACCGGTCAGGATTATACAGCCTATTTTCAAAAACCGTAGGAGGCGTCAAGGCTAGCTGTCAGTTTTGAGCTGGAAGCCGATAGAATGCGCAATCTGCATTTGCTGCCCGAAGAATTAAAAAAAAGAACTGCAAGTCGTGACTGAAGAACGCAGAATGCGGACGGATGATAATCCGCAAGCAAAAATGCAGGAACAGTTCATGACCGTGGCTTATTCCAACAGCCCTTATAAGCATCCTGTTATCGGTTGGTCGGCGGATATTGCCAATTACACCGTTGAGGACCTGCAAGCCTGGTATCAACGCTGGTATGCACCGAATAATGCTACATTAGTGGTCGTGGGTGATGTCCAACACCAAGCTGTGTTTCAATTGGCGGAAAAATATTTTGGCGCCTTTAAGCCCAGTGATATCAAGCCATTAAAGCCGCAAACTCAACGAAATAGATCAGTTGGGCGTGCGTAAAATGACCGTCAAAGTTCCCGCCAAACTGCCTTCCATAGTAATGGGCTATAAAGTGCCGGTGCTGAAAACAGCAGCCAATGAATGGGAAGCCTACGCACTGGAAGTATTGGCGGGTGTATTGATGGCGGCAGCAGCGCCAGGTTAGGCACAGAGTTGGTGCGGGGCAAACCAATGTCCGTTTCTGCCGGCGCCGGTTATGGAATGAACTCAGAGAATGTCTAATTTGTTTGAGCTGGAAGGGACGCCCGCCGAAGGAAAAACCGTAGCGGATTTGGAAGCTGCGTTAAAAAATGAGATCAAGAAACTGCAGGAAAACTTGATCAGTAATGAAGAATTACAGCGCATCAAAGCGCAGGTGCTCGCCAGTGATGTTTACCAGCGGGATTCCAACTTTTATCAGGCGATGAAATTGGGAACACTGGAAACGGCCGGTTTGGGCTGGCAAAAAGCCGATGAATATGTCGCTAAAATCAATCAGGTGACAGCGGAACAAGTGCGTGATGTGGCGCGTAAATATTTGGTTGAAGATCATCTGAGTATTGCTTATCTGGAACCGCAAAAAATCAATACAACGACTGAAAAAAAGGGAGCCAAGTAATGCGTATTCGTTTTTTAATTCAACAAAATAGTGGCTTGCAAAAATCACCAAGCCAGCCTAAAGCGCTGTATTTATTGGGTCTTATCTTATTGACATTGAGCCAATTCGCTTACTCGGCCGCAAAGATTGAACACTGGCAAACGCCGCAAGGCACCCGCGTCTATTATGTGCATACCGAAAGTCTGCCGATGGTGGATATCCAGGTTGTTTTTGATGCCGGCAGTTCAAGCGACGGACAACAATTTGGTTTAGCGGCATTAACGGCGGCTTTACTCGATACCGGAGCCGGAAAGTGGAATGCCGATGAAATTGCCCAGCGTTTTGAAAGCGTTGGCGCGCAATTTGGCGCAAGCAGTTCAATTGATATGGCTACCGTATCATTGCGCACCTTGACCGACAAACCCTTGTTTGATAAAGCCCTGGAAACGATGCAGGTCATCTTGACCCAACCGACTTTCAATGAGGCCGACTTTCAACGCGAAAAAAACCGGACCCTGGCAGGCCTGAAGCAACAAGAAGAATCCCCCGCTGAATTGGCCAGTATTGCCTTTTATAATGCCCTTTATGGAAAGCACCCTTATGCGCATCCTGACTCAGGTATCATCAAAACGGTAGCCGCTCTTAAGGTTTCCGACCTGCGCAATTTTTATCAAAAATACTTCGTTGCCTCCAATGCTATCGTGGTCATTGTCGGCGATTTGACCAAAGAGCAAGCGCAACAAACCGCCGAGAAACTGGTCGCTGGATTGCCTGTCGGTAAAAAACCGGAAGGCTTGCCGGACGTGGCTATGCCTGTGAAATCGACACAGCAACACATCGAGTTTCCGTCAACACAGACGCATGTTTTGGTAGGGCTGCCCGGTACTTACCGCAAGGATCCCGATTATTTTAATCTGTATGTCGGCAATCATATCTTGGGCGGCAGCGGTCTGGTTTCCAAACTCTTCAATGAAGTAAGAGAAAAACGGGGCCTGGCTTACAGTGCATCCAGTGCTTTTATCCCGATGTTGAAACCAGGGCCATTTCTGGTGAGTTTACAAACCCGCAACGACCAAACAACACAAGCCTTGCAAGTGCTCAATCAAACCTTGGCTGATTTTATAGCCAAAGGCCCGACAGAAGCCGAGTTGGTTGCCGCCAAGAAAAATATAACCGGCGGTTTTGCCATGCGTTTTGATACCAATAAAGAACTGGCCAGCTATGTTGCCATGATCGGTTTTTATGATATGCCCCTGGATTACCTGGACACCTTTCAACAAAAAGTTGACCAAGTCACCGTCGCCTCGATAACGGATGCCTTCAAGCGCCGTGTCAATCCGCAACTGCTGCAAACCATCACCGTCGGCAAGTCAGCAGAAAAAAGTGCAAAATAAACTTAAGATCATCGGAGGAACCTGGCGCAGTCGCACTATCACTTTTGTCGATGCGCCGGGCTTGAGACCGACACCCGCAAGAGTACGCGAAACCCTGTTCAATTGGCTGCAAAATGACATCATCGGCAAGCGTTGTCTGGATTTATACGCCGGCAGCGGGGCATTAAGCTTTGAAGCGGCCTCCAGGGGCGCGAAATCTGTCATTCAGGTAGAAAATAATCCTCTGGCTTGCCGCGCTTTAAAAGAAAATGCCATCACGTTGGCTGCCGACCAGATAAAAATTGTTCAAATCGGAAGTCTTTCGTTATCTGGCGGGTGATGCCGAACCTTTTGACGTGGTATTTATTGATCCGCCTTTTGCTATGGGCTTGGCCGTTCAGACCTGTCAGTGGCTGGAAGAGAAAGGCTGGTTGAGCAAACATGCAAAAATCTATGTTGAAGCGGAAAGTACACTAAAGCTTGATGGCATGCCTCCTAACTGGCGGCAGTTGAAAAGTAAAGTGGCTGGGGAGGTCGGGTATCATTTGTTTCAACGGGTAGATCGATAGGCTTATAACGTTAGTAGCGGGTGCCTACGCAATATAGGGTTTGTAACACCGTCCATCACGTTTAGATATTGCTGCTTTTTCGAACAATACGAGTAATCCTGAGTTTATTTCTTGAGAAGATAAAAACGTTTGTGCTGGTCAGGGTTTAGGATTAGTATTATTTACCGTATTTACAGATTAGATTTATCATCTTGCTTTTGTTATTACCCGGTTTTGCCTCTATTAGAATGTCTGATTTTCGTTAGGCCTCGTCAATCGGTACAACCTTTCGGGATGTTCATTCATTGTGGAGCTGTTCAAATGCAACCCTTCACCTTTTTTATCAGTTACAGGCGTCAGGACACAGCCCCCATCGCACTCCTATTGAAGAGTGAAATCGAGAAGCGCCTAGAGTTCGTTCGTGTTTCAGTTGACGTTGAAGAAATGAAACCTGGCGACGAGTTTCCTGAACGATTACGTAGCCTTATTGATAGCGCACACGCAACGATCGTACTCATTGGCAAGAATTGGATGCCGCGAGCCAAAGTGCGACGTACTGTCGAAATAGCTACGGACTGGGTTGTTAAGGAGTTGGAGTACTCCAAGTCTGCACCTTTGACCATGCCAGAACCAGATCGCTTTGGGTTGTCTAGCCGTCTCGTTGTTCCGTTGTTTGCCGACTGCGAGCGTGACTTTCGGAAGTTCAGTCTGCCTGAATCAGTTTCTTTCCTAGAGGAGCTGCATTCCGAACACATTGACTATGCAGGATGGCCTTCTGCTATTGGACCACTGCTAGACCGAATTGCCGTCAAACTCTCAATCAAAAAGCGACCAGACGCGGATGAGTATCCTAAACCTGACTTGGCAAAAGCACGTACCCAGCCGCTGGCAGATAATGAGCTGATTCAGATCCTAAAGTACGATGACTACGAGGGATGGTACGTGGATAACTTCGGAAATGCGGAGGTTCGTTATCTGGTCAAAACATTTAAGTTTCGACACTTCAACCAAGCGGCAGACTTTATGGTGTTGGTATCTGATTATTGTAGAGTATTAGATCACCATCCAGAGTGGAGGAATGTTTTCAACAATGTGACAGTCTCGCTTACGACATGGGATGCACATCGCAGGGTAACGATCTACGATCTCAATCTCGCTCTGTACATGAACAAGGCTGCAAAGGCGATTGTCAAACGTCATTAAATTAGCAAGTAAATTTGCGTAATCAGGGACAGAGTAAAAATAAAGGATACGGTAAAAACTCTCCCTATTCCTTGCTGCTTCATGCGGCCCACTCGGTAATAAAAAAACAGCCTGAAAATGGGACAAAGTATTACATACAGCAGTTTTAAGAGAGATTTGATAACCTCAAGACCTTACAGGTTTTAAAGCCTGAGAGGTCTATATAAGGCGATTAACAAGGATTGAAACCGCTGTAATTAAAACTTCTTAGCCTTGGCTCTTGCTTCTTTGCCGCCTTTTAAATCGCCTTGTATTTCTCGGGCTCTCGCCACCAGCAACCAACTGTGTTTTTTCAGTTCGGCATCGTCAGAAGCCAGTAATGCCGCTTTTTTTGCCAAATCTTCTGCCAGCCGGGGTTTTGACTGTTTTAGCCTGAGCAACGCCAACTTATAGTATAAAGTCGCATTTCGGGGTTCTATCCTGATAGCCCGTTCAATAGTGGTCGTTGCCGACTCAATATTCCCCGCTTGACTGTTCTGGGTAGCCGCTGAAGCTAAAACACTGACTGCCGGTGATAATGGGGCAAAAGTTTCTAATGGTACAAAAGGTGGCGGCGGTGGCGGCGGCGGAGGAGGTGGTGGCGGTGGAACCACTATCTCTGGCTTTGGTGCCGGGACCAATGGCTCTTGGGTTGGTTTCGTTGTTGCAGATGCCTGCTCTGATATGGAAGACTCTTGATCTGGTTTTGTAACGCCTTGCTCGGGCGCTGGAGCTTCTTGCCCAGGCTGGGTAGCCTCTTGACCCAGGTTTGAAATGTCATTCTCTGATGGTGTAGCCTTTTGCTCTGAGGCGTTAGGCTCTTGTCCTTGTTCCGGCGTTACAGGTCCCGGCTCTATTTCTATCGGAGTTGTTTTGGGTATAAATTCTTCTTTGAGTGGTTTAACTTTCACCGTCTCGACAGGCTCTTGCTCTATTGGTTTAGAGACTATCGGCTTGGGTACTTGTGGCTTCGGCAAAGAAGGTATTGGTTTACTATAAACAGTTGCTCCGCCACCATAGACAGGTGCGGGGGGCTGAGAGCCATAAAATTCAGAGCAACCAGCAATGAAAGAAGGCAGTGAACAAATTAATAAAAATCGTTTAATTAGCATGAGTTATACAATGGCTCTCCATCATCTGACGGGTCTGGAGGGATGGATTTGCGGCTAAAATGACAGTCATTCGCTATGAATGATAAAGTCGGTGTAGACTATCTATCAGGTTAGATGAGGCCATTCAAATGAAGCCGTATTGTTCCAAAAAAAATTATTTTTTTAGAACGGGATATCGTCATCAAAATCATCATAAGCGGGTGGCGACGGAGGCATGGATCCAGGATTATTTTGCTGAGTTGCCTGCTGAGGCTGGTATGCAGGCTTGGATGGTGATGCGGAGTACCCCGCAGGTGCCTGCTCGCCGCCAAAGTCAGCAGTGCCGCCGGTGCGACTGCCCAGCATGTGCATTTCATCGGCAACTATTTCAGTCGTGTAGCGATCCTGACCATCCTGAGCTTGCC
>CAVTRF010000022.1:0-9978 GCA_963736795.1 uncultured delta proteobacterium
GCCACCTGGATGTTCCCCTGGTGGTTGGTGAGCCGCTCGGCGGCGGCCGGCGGGCCGAACGTGTACGGGTAGAAGCTGGAAGGGGTGTACGCGGTGTCGCCGGGCTCGGGTGACGGCGGCGGCGTGCCGGGGAAGAGCGTCGTCGTGATCGCGTTTGCGGTGGTGCCCGCGGACGCGGCGGATCCCGCCGCCCGGGTGATGGCGTTCCCGGCGGTCGTCCCGACCAAGGCGAGGCCGGCCGCCGAGTTGAAGCCATAGGACACCTGGATCGACTCGATCCCCTCCGCGATGAGCTGTTCGTCGTCCTCGTCCACGTCTCCGTCCAGGTCCGTGTCGATCCCCTGGTCGAGCACGAGGATCGGGTCGTACCGCGTCGCGCCGTTCACCGTGCCCGTCGCGACCGGGCGGACGTGGAACCGGTACCGGTTCACGAGGAAGAGCCGCGCCGGGTCGGCGCCCACGCCCGCATTGAAGCAGGCGATTCCCACCGCGGTGTCCTGGCGTCGAAACGGGTTCGACGCGACGACGGGCGCGAGCGTGATGCTCTGGACGCCGGCAGCGGCCAGCTGGGGGACGGTCTGCGACGCCGTGAAGTACGCGTACGACGACGAGCCCGAGCACACCGCGAGGAAGATCTGGCCAGTCCGGAACACGTCGCCCGCGCGCGCGTTCACCGTCACGGCGCCCGCCGTGACCGACGAGATGCGCCAGGCGTTGCCGACCGGATCGTCCGTGTTGTTCGCCGTGGGGACCCAGTACCGCGGGTCGCGGGCGTAGAAGACGAGCTCGTCCGAGGTCGCGACGGCGTCCTTCGCGCAGCCGTCCATCAGCGGCCGGGCACGGACCCGTCGCGTACCAGCCGGACAGGTCGAACGCGAGCGACCGCGTCCAGGCCCATGCCGGCGCTCGGCAGCGCCTGCTCGAGCGCGAGCAGCGCTCGTCGCGCGCTGCCCTGGGCGCCGCGGAGCCGCGTGCCGTCGTGGTACGCCTTCTGCTGCGCCTGGACGACGACGATCGCGCCGGCCATGACGATCGCGGTCACCGTCATCGCGAGGAGCAGCTCGAGGAGGGTCACGCCGCGGTGGGGAGAGTGGGTGCGCATGTCAGTTGAACGCGTTGATGTTCGCCATGAAGTTGCCGCGGATCTCGGAGTGCACGTACAGCACCACCTCGCGGAGCGTCGGGATCGTCCGCTCGCGGTAGATCACCGAGACCGCGATGACCTTCGCGGCGGTCCCGTTCGCGGTGACCCCGGCGTTCCACACCGTCCAGCGGCGCTGGTAGATCGGGACGGTCGGGTCGGCCGGGTCGCGCTCGAGGGTCGAGTCGAGGCGCGCGCCGGGCACCGGGGAGGAGTCGTTCCAGCTCGTGGGAGCCGGACGGGATACCGAGCGGGAGGAGCGCCCCGAACTGCGCGGGTGGCGTGTTCGGACGTGAGCCCGACCGCACCGGTGAGGCGGGTGTCGTCCGACGGGAGGCGCGAGAGAGCGCCGCCGAGCTCGGACGCGAGCTGCGTCGCGATGGTCTGCGCGCGGGCGCCCTGCGTCGCGGTCATGCCGAAGATCTGGAGGCGCGCCATCCCGAGGAGTCCGACCAGCAGGATGGCGAGCGAGATCATCGCCTCGAGCAGCGTCGTGCCCCGCTCGCTGCGTCTGCGTGTCCGCCGAGTCCTCATGCGCCCTCCCGTCACAGCCTCGGAACCTGGAACGTCCGGACGATCCCGGACGGCACCGCGACCAGGACGCCACGCTGGTCGGCGGCCGTGCTGTTGGCGGAGATGTCGGACCCGAGCGCCAGCGCGTGACCGTGCTTCGTGACCGCCGGCGGCGCAGCGGGATCCGGCGGCTCGGCCCGCACCTGCCCGTTCGGCCGGAACCGGTACGCCACGCACCGCCGCGAGCCCGGGACAGGTGGCGGTGAGGGCCGGATTGAAGGTCTTGAACTCCGTCATCGCGTTGTACGGGACGGGCAGCGTCGCCGCGGTCGCGGGCAGGTAGAACTTCACCGACGCGCCGAGCCGGTCCTCGTCGACGACCTGCGCCGACCTCCCGCCCCGGGGTGGTCACGTCGAAGTCGGAGAGCTTCCAGCTCGCGGTCGGCGAGCGCAGGTCGAAGAACCGTGCGCACCCGGACGAGAAGATGGTCCCGCAGAGGCTGGCGTCGTTGCTCGGGACGTCGACGACGACGAGCAGGTGCTCCGCCTGCTCCGAGAGCGAGACGAACTGGAGCTGCTCGATCCGCATCTGCAGCTCGAGCGCCGCCTGGCCGACCGTGGCGTTCCGCCGGCCGGCCCGCATCGACGGGATGGCGAGGCCTGCCAGGATCCCCACGATCGCCACGACGAGCATGAGCTCGAGCAGCGTGAACCCGCGCGTCCGGACCATGCGCAGCTCCGTAGCAAGCGGCTGGCCTGGCGGACGAGCCCGGATTCCGCGGAGTTGGAGCTCGACGCGCGCGCAGCGACCGCGAAAGAGTGCAGCCGCTGGCAACTCTTTTCATGTGGGTGCGGGCGCACCTTCAGCGCAGGTCGCGCCGCTCGAACACGGCCGCGGCGAGCGCGAGCGCCGCGCCGGCGTAGAGGAGCGCGTAGACGACGGCGAGCCACGCCGAGGCCGGCGGCGGCGTCCGGTAGACGACGCTCTCGTTGAGCGACAGCGCCGACAGGTTCGGGAGCAGGTACCAGAGGGCCTCTCCGAGGCCGGCGCCCGGACCGGCCCAGAGCGTGCGCAGGTCGTTCGAGAGGCGCCCCGCGAGCGTCAGCGCCAGCGCGAAGATGGCGGCGAGCGTCGTGGTCGTCACCGCCGAGAAGAGCACCGCCACGGCGCCGACGACCAGGAACTGCACCCCCATCATCGCGAAGGCGGAGAGGAGCGCGAGATCGAGCGGCGCGAGCGACCGAGCCTCGACCGCGAGCATGGCGCCGAGCGTCGCGCCCATGACGGCGAGGTTCAGGAGGAGCGTCGCCGCGAGCCCGAGGTAGCGGCCGAGGAGGTACTGCGCGCGCGACACCGGCTTCGCGACGACCGGGTACAGGACGCGCCGCTCGACGTCGCCCGCGACGAGGTTCGCCCCGAGGAAGACGGCGATGAGCGAACCCATCGCCTCCATGGCGGTGAGGCCGAGGTCCGAGGCGATCCGGTGCATCTCGCCGATGGTGAGCTGGGAGAGCACGAGGCTCGCCATCACGAGGAAGAGCGCGAACAGCAGCAGGTTGACCTGGACCTTGCGGCGGAGCGCCTCGCGCAGCGTCACGCCCGCCAGTGCAATGACCTTCATCGAAAAGCAGTCCTCCAGCGCCTTGAGCCGGGTCCAGGCGTTCTTCTTCGCGGTCTCGCGCTCCCCGGCCTCCGGCCGATCGAACCTGCTCGGATTCACGGTCGAGCGGACCCGTCCATCCTCGTCGAGGTAGTACGACCCGCCGAATGGATCCGGCGGGATCCCCGGGACGAGCCCCTCGAGGACGAGCTGCGCGAGCGCGATCGGCCGGACGCCGACGCGCGCGCGGTAGCCGCTGCGCGGCGGCCTCGAGCGCCGTCGCGTCGCGCTCCAGCGTGGCGCGGACGATCTGGCTCCGCACCGAGCGACGCGACTCGTCGTCCCGCGCCTCCGACTCGAGCTGCCGGAGGAAGGAGATAGCCGCCTCGGCGGCGTCCCCCTTCACGTACTGCGCGAGCACGTAGTCCCGCAGGTGCCCCGGCGCTCCCGGCGTGCGCGCCGCCCGCTCGAAGTACCGGCCCGCGAGCTGGTGATCTCCCTCGTACAGGAACGCGTTCACCGCACGATGGAACGGGAGGATGTAGCGATCCGGCACGTTGCGGATGCCCTTCTCGAGCGATCGCGTTCGCGTCATCGACGAGACCGAGGCTGGAGAGCATGTTCGCGCCCACCTGGTACGCGTACCCGTGCCGCGGATCGAGGTCGGTGACGACCTCGAGCAGCGGCCGGAGCTTGTCCCAGCCCGCGCTCGTCGCCCCGACGGTCGCCGACGTACTGAACGGTCCGCAACCACGTCAGGTTCGCCGCGAGCGTGGGGTGGCCGAGCGACAGCCAGCGCAGCGAGGCGGCTCGCCGGGACGAACGCGATGTCATACGGCTTCTCCTGAGCGATGCGGATCCGGTGAGCCACGCCGCCGGCCGCGGCGAACAGCGCGACCGGGCCAGGACGGCGTGGGCGAGGACGCGGGAACGCACGGCTTCGGGATCCTAACCGCAGGAGGCGCAGCCGGGTCAGCGCGTGGGGGCGCTCGCCCGCGCGGACGCGACCCGGAGCGCGGCCGCATAGGCGGGTGGCGCGACCTCGACGAAGCGCTCGAAGAGACGGGCGCGCCTCGTCGCGGCGGTCCGTGTCGTCCACAGGAGCGTCGCGAGGTTGTAGAGGGCCTCCGGATCGCGCGGGGTCGAGGTGGAGCACGTCGCGGAGCTCGGCCTCGGCCTCTGCGGCTCGGCCGAGGGTGAGGAGCGCCGCGGCGAGCTGCGCGCGGGCGTAGGTGGAGGAGGGCTCGAGCACCACCGCCTGTCGGAGCGCGCGGACGCCGAGCTCGCGCCGGCCGGAGAGCGCGAGCGCGGTGCCGAGGTTCACGAACGGCCTCGGCTTCCGCGGCGACTTGAGGGCCGCGTCGGACCAGAGCGACAGGTCGTCCGCCCAGACCTCGTTCCGGGCCAGGGTCGCGATCGACAGGAGCAGGCAGACGAGCGCTCCGGCGAGCACCGTGACACGCGCGGGGTCCACCCGCGGCACCCGCCGGGCGAGCGCCGCGAGCGCGGTCGCCGCCGCGACGAAGACGCCCGCCGACGGCAGGTAGGCCCGGTGCTCGTACATGAGGTCCGAGATCGGGATCACCGAGGACTCGACGGCGAGCCCGAGGAAGAACCACGCGATGCCGAACGCGACGAGCCGCGCCGCCGGATCGAGCGCGCCGGCGCCCGTCCTGCGGGAGGTCCGGTGGTACAGGAGGACCGCGACCGCGGCGAGCGCCGCGAGCAGCGCGAGGGAGCGCCGCGACGTGCGGCTCGAGCAGCGAGCGGTAGATCGGGACGTCGTGGTCCACGTTCTGGCCCGCCGGGAACACGAGCAGCCGGAGGTACCTCACGATCACGACGAGCTGGGTCGTCAGGTACTCGAGGCGCGGGAGCGGTGTGTCGATGCGGGTGCTCGCGGCGAGCCGCGCGATCATGCCGGACGCGCCGACGCCCCGCGCGGCCAGCGTCGTGAGCGGGATGACCGGGAGCGTCGCGAGGACCGGCGCGAGCCGGAGGAGCCGCGTCCGCGCCGGGCCCTCGAGGAACGAGAGCTCGTACAGGACCACCGCGACCGGGAGGGTGAACGCGATCTCCTTCGTCCTCATGGCGAGGAGCGCGGTCGCGACGACGGCGGCGCCGCCGCCGAGGCGACCCCATCGCGAGCTCGGCTCCGCGTCGCGGAGCCGCCACGCCGCGTACAGGACGACGGTCGCGAGGTAGAACGGGTCGTGAGCGAGGTGAGCCGCTGGACGACGTACGCGACCGCCTGCGGACTGGAGTGGGTGCGCGACGAAGACCGCCGCCGCGACGCAGCGCGATGGCGCGCGACGACGGGGCGAGCGGCGAGTCCCGCGCAGCCGGGGCGTCCGGAACGTGAGCCGGACGAGCGCGTACACGAGGAGCGCGTTCGCGACGTGGACGAGGACGTTGACGAGGTGGTAGCCGGTCGTCGCGAGGCCGCCGAGCCGGTAGTCGAGCGCGAAGCTGAGGTAGGCGACGTACCGCCCCGGGCAGCCCGTGGTATCGCCCCGGGAGGAAGTTCGCGAGCTCGCGGATGAGCGGGTTGTCGCGGATCTGCCGGACGTCGTCGAACACGAACGCGCCCCCGAGCGCGTTCGAGTAGGCAGAACAGGCCGAGCGCGGTGATCGCGGCGATCGCGAGCGCACCGCGGACCCGCTCCCGGCGCCGGGTTCGGCGCGCCCGGTGGCCTGCGGTGAGGGTGCGGGCGAGGTCGATGGAGCGGCATGGAACCGGGGCGATCGCTGGTTCCGGAAACAGGAAACGCCCCCGTCGAGCGGGGGCGTTCTCATGTTCTCACTTCTGCCGCGGACCTAGAAGAGGTTGTCCGCCCGGCGGGATGGCGCCTGGCCGAAGGGCGGACGCGACGGTCGGGGCGAGGCCGCACGCGCCGAGGCCGGCGGTGGCGACGGAGCCATCCGAGTCGATCATCGGCTTGAAGAGGTAGACGCACGCGTTCGTCAGCGTCGCCGTCGATGTCGGAGAGGGCCTGGACGGTCAGCGACGTACCGTCCGAGAGCCACGGGTGAAGACGCTCGTGCCGATCTGGTAGCAGCCGTAGGTCGTCGCCCTCGATGACCCAGTCGATCTTCTGGGCCGGCGATGTCGCCGGGCTGCAGAATCTTCTTCGTCGTGTCCGGCACGCAGGCCGCGCCGTCGCCGGCGGTGCTCGGGACGAACCCGAGGGAGTAGTACTGGCCCGCGACGAGACCGACGACGCGCTCGCTCTGGCGCAGCGCCTCCTCGGACTTGAACACCGACCCTGACGTTCTCGCTTCAGCTCGCTGAACTTCGCGCGGAGCTGGTACCGCAGGAAGTTCGGGATGGCGATCGCCGCGAGGATGCCGATGATGGCGACGACGATCATGAGCTCGATCAGCGTGAAGCCCTTCGCGACCTTCTTCATATTGATCTCCTGATTGAGGTCGGCGAGTGGCGCCGACGCGTGATCCGGAATCCGGTGTGCAGCCCGAGCGTCCGGCAGTTCGACGGGCAACCAAGCAGGACCGATGCCAACTCTCGAACCTCACAAGTCCGCGTGATCAGGGCCGCGCACGGGAGGCCCGCGGTGGACGGGCAGGGCAGGGGGTCGGGACCGGGTGACGATTTGCGGCAGTCGGACCCCCCGCGAGCGGCGGGGCCGCGCTCCTTTGACAGGATGTCACGCCTCTCCGATGATGCCCGCGATGATCCTTCGGACGGAGAGGCTCACGAAGACGTTCGAGGTGGGGTTCCGGCGCAGGCGCGTCGACGCCGTCCGCGACCTCAGCCTCACCGTCGAGCAGGGCGAGATCTTCGGGTTCGTCGGACCGAACGGCGCCGGCAAGACGACGACCATCAAGATGCTGATGGGGCTCATCCACCCGACGCGCGGGAAGGCGTTCATCTTCGACGCGCCGATCCCGAGCCAGGCGGCGAAGGCGCGGATCGGGTACCTCCCGGAGCACCCCGCCTACTACGAGTTCCTCTCCGGGCGCGAGGCGCTGCGCCTCTTCGCGGAGCTCGCCGGCGTCCCCCGCGCCGAGCGCGAGGACCGGTGCAGCTCCCTGCTCGAGCGCGTCGGGCTCGCAGGGGCGGAGGACCGCCAGGTCCGGAAGTACTCGAAGGGCATGCAGCAGCGGCTCGGGATCGCGCAGGCGCTCGTCGCCGACCCCGCCTTCGTCGTCCTCGACGAGCCGATGAGCGGGCTCGATCCGGTCGGCCGCAAGGACATGCGCGACCTCATCCTCGACCTGAAGCGCAGGGGGAAGACGGTCTTCTTCTCGACCCACATCCTCCCGGACGTCGAGACGCTGTGCGACCGCGTCGGCGTCATCATCGGCGGGACGCTGCGAGACGTCGGCAAGCTCGCCGACCTGCTCTCCGCGCGGGTGAAGAGCGTGGAGGCGACGTTCTCCGGCCCCGGCGCGCACGGGCCGTTCGCGGGCGCGACGCCGGTCGCGCGGGAGGCGCAGCGCGCGACGTTCTCGTTCGAGGACGAGGCGAGCGTCGACCTGGCCGTCCGCGCCGTGCTCGCGGCGGGGGGGCGCGTCGCCGCGCTCACCGCGCACCGCGAGACCCTCGAGGACTTCTTCCTGCGCCGCCTCGAGGGCGCGCCGGAGGCGCGTCCGCCGGCGGTGCAGCGCGCGGGCTGACGCGGCCGGGACCCGTGGACCTCGAAGCGCTCCACCATCGTCGTCGCCGCGTGGGTCCTCCTGCGTCGGCGCGACCGTCGGGCAGCTTCCTGAACGTCGTCATCGCGCGGGTCCCCGCGGGCGAGTCCGTGGTCCGGCCGCGCTCGCGCTGCCCGCGCTGCCGCTCGCCGATCGCGTGGTACGACAACGTCCCCGTCGTCTCGTGGCTCCTCCTCCGCGGGCGCTGCCGCCGGTGCGGCCTCCCGATCCCGGCTCGCTACGTCGCGGTCGAGCTGCTCGGCGCCGCGGCGGCGTGGCTCGCGTGGCAGCGGCACGGGCTCACGCCGGCCGCGCTCGCGGAGCTGGCGTTCGTCGACCTCCTGCTCGCGCTCGCCTTCATCGATCTCGCGACCTGGCTCCTGCCTCACGTCCTCACCTGGCCGCTCCTCGCGACCGGGCTCGTGGCGGCGGCGCTGGGCGTGTCACCCGCCGGCTCGCTCCGCTCGTCCGCGATCGGGGCGGTCGCGGGGTTCGCGGCGTTCGCGCTCGTCGGGTTCGTCGGGAAGGTCGTCACCAGGAAGGAGGCGCTCGGGTTCGGCGACGTCTGGCTCCTCGCCGGCCTCGGCGCGTGGCTCGGGGTCGGGGCGCTCCTCCCGGTCGTGCTCCTCGCGTCCATCCAGGGGAGCGTCTACGGGCTCGCGCTCGTCGCGCTCGGGCGCGGAGAGCCGGGGCCCGGACGCGAGCCCGAGCGCGCGGCGGACCCGGAGGGCGCGGGCGACGCCGAGCTCCCGGTCTCCGGAGACGCGGAGGGGACCGGCGAGGGCACCGCGCCGGAGCCGGCGGCGGACGAGGACTGGGTTCCGCCGCGCCACGCCGTGCCCTTCGGGCCGTTCCTGGTCGCGGGCGGGCTCGAGTGGCTCTACCTGTCGGGCTGGCTCGCGTCGCGGGTCCCCGGCCTCGACGTGTTCCGGTAGGTGCGACCGGTGCGCTCGCGTCCACTCCGGCTCGTCCTCCTCCTCGACGTCGCCGCGATCGGCGCGATCGGCGCGGCGCTCCTCCTCGTCGCGGGGTTGCCGCTCGCCGCGCGCGGCGGCGTGCGCCCGGCGCAGCTCGTCCTGCTCGCGGCGGGCGTCGCCCTCGCGGGCGTCGCGGTCGGGGGGGCCCTGCTGCTCCGCTGGGTCGGCGGGCCGGTGAGCCGGATCCTGGACGCGGCCGACGCGCTCGGGGCGTCCGCCGCGGGGGAGCTCCCGCTGCTCGAGCCGCCCGGGGAGGCCGCGGGCCACGGGCTCTCGCGCGCCGCGGTCGCGTTCGAGCGCGCGGGCGCGGTCCTCGCCGCCGAGCGGGCGCGGCTCGCCGACAAGGTCGCGGAGCTCGAGCGCGCGAACGACGAGCTCGTCCGCGCGCGCGAGTCGCTCCTCCGCGCCGAGCGGCTCGCCACGGTCGGGCGGCTCGCGGCGGGCATCGCGCACGAGGTCGGGAACCCGCTCGGCGCGATCACCGGGTACGTCGAGCTCGCGCGCGGCCGCGTGCGGGCGGGCGCGGAGGCGGACGCCGACGACCTCCTGGCGCGCATCGGCGCGGAGGCCAGGCGGATCGACGTCATCGTGCGCGACCTGCTCGACTTCGCCCGTCCCGCGCCCCCGGTGCTCGGGCCGGTCGAGCTCGCCGCGGTCGTGGACGGAGCGGTGCGGCTCGCCCGCGTGCAGGCGCGCTTCCGCGAGGTCGAGGTGGAGGTGGACCTCGGCCCGACGCCGGAGCGGGTCGTCGCGGACGAGCGCAGGCTCTCGCAGGTGTTCCTGAACCTCTTCCTGAACGCGGCCGACGCGATGGGCGGCCGCGGCCGGGTGCGCGTCTCCTCGCGGCCTAGCCCCGCGGCGGAGGGCGGACCGCGGGTGGAGGTGCGGATCGCCGACACCGGGCCGGGGATCGCGCCCGAGCACCTGTCGCGGCTGTTCGAGCCGTTCTTCACGACCAAGGAGCCGGGCCAGGGGACCGGGCTCGGTCTCGCCGTCTGCCACGGGATCATGGTCTCCTTCGGCGGCGCGATCGCGGCCGCGAACGGCGCGGAGGGCGGCGCCGAGTTCTCGCTCGAGCTCCGGCGCTGGA
>CAVTRF010000023.1:0-11641 GCA_963736795.1 uncultured delta proteobacterium
ATGGCCTGGACGTTGGCCTGATGGTTCGTGCCCCGCTCGGCCGCGGCCGGCGGGCCGAACGTGTACGGATAGAAGCTCGAGGGGGTGTAGATCGTGTCGTTCGGGCCCGGGCTCGCGGGCGGGGTGCCGGGGAAGAGCGTGGTCGTGACGGCGTTCGCGCCCGTCCCCGCGGTCGCGGCGGTCCCTGCGGCGAGCGTGATGGCGCTCCCGGCGGTCGTCCCCGCCGGCGCGAGCGCGTCCGAGTTGAAGACGTACGACACCTGGATCGACTCGATCCCTTCCGCGATGAGCTGCTCGTCGTTCGCGTCCACGTCGCCGTCGAGGTCGGTGTCGACGCCCTGATCGAGCACGAGGAGCGGGTCGTACTGCGTGGCGGCGCCGAGCGTGCCCGTGATCACGGGCCGGACGTGAAACCGGTAGCGGTTCACGAGGAAGAGCCGCGCCGGATCGGCGCCCACCCCCGCGCTGAAGCAGGCGCTCGCGACCGCGACATCCTGACGCAGGAACGGGTTCGACGTGGTCACCGGCGCGAGCGTGATGCTCGAGACGCCGGCGGCGGCGACCTGGACCGTCTCCGACGCGGTGAAGTACGCGTAGGACGAGGAGCCCGAGCACACCGCCAGGAAGATCTGGCCGTTGCGGAACACGTCCCCCGCGCGCGCGTTCACCGAGACGGCGCCGGTCGTCACCGCCGAGATCCGCCAGGCGTTCCCGACCGGATCGTCCGTGTTCTTCGTGGGGACCCAGTAACGGGAGTCGCGGGCGAAGAACACCAGCTCGTCGGAGTTCTCGATGGAGTCCTTCGGGCACCCGGCCATCACGGCAGGGCAGGGGCCGTTGGCGTACCAGCCGGACAGGTCGATCGCCAGCGAGGCGTCCATCCCGAACCCGGCGCTCGGCAGCGACTGCTCGAGCGCGAGCAGCGCGCGCCGGGCGGACCCCTGCGCGCCCCGGAGCTTCTGGCCGTCGAGGTAGGCCTTCTGCTGGGAGCGGACCACGACGGTCGCGCCCGCGATGACGATCGCGGTCACGGTCATCGCGACGAGCAGCTCGACGAGCGTGACGCCGCGGGGGGAGGAGTGGGTGCGCATGGTCAGTTGAACGCGTTGATGTTCGCCATGAAGCTGCCGCGGATCTCGGAGTGCACGTAGAGCACCACCTCGCGCGGGGTCGCGATGGCGCGCTCGCGGAAGATCACCGACACCGCGATGACCTTCGCTGCGGTGCCGTTCGCCGAGACGCCCGCGTTCCACACGGTCCAGCGACGCTGGTAGAGGGGGCGAGACGCGTCCTGCGGGTCGCGCTCGATCGTGGCGTCGAGGCGTGCGCCCGGCACGGCGGCGGAGTCGTCCCAGACGTGGAGGTTGATGCCGCTCGTCGGTACGCCGAGCGGCAGGAGGCGCCCGAACAGCGCGGGCGGCGTGTCCGCCGTGACTCCCACCGCCCCCTTCAGGCTTCCGGTGTCCGCGGGGTTCACGGGGAGCCGCCCGAGCGCCGCCCCGAGCTCCGACGCGAGCTGGGTCGCGATGGTCTGCGCGCGGGCGCCCTGGGTCGCGCCCAACCCGAAGATCTGGAGGCGCGCCATGCCGAGGAGCCCGATGAGGAGGATGGCGAGCGAGATCATCGCCTCGAGGAGCGTCGATCCTCGCTCGCTACGGCGGTGCATTCGGCGACGTGGCGTCATGCGGCGCTCCTCGCTACGGAACGGCGAAGGTCCGGACGATCCCGGAGGGCACGGCGACGAGGATGCCCACCTGCCGCGCGCCCCCGGTGGAGCCGGTGAGATCGGACCCGAGCGCG
Source organism: uncultured delta proteobacterium (assembly GCA_963736795.1). Lineage (GTDB taxonomy): Bacteria > Myxococcota > Myxococcia > Myxococcales > Anaeromyxobacteraceae > Anaeromyxobacter. Next base: position 1,801 of record CAVTRF010000023.1, read on the forward strand.
AGCGCGTGCCCGCTCCTGGCGGCGGGAGGCGCGGCGGGGTCCGGCGGCTCCGCGCTCACCTGCCCGTTCGTCCGGAACCGGAACGCCACGCACTTGCGCGAGCCGGCGCAGTTGGCGGTGAGCTCCGGGTCGAAGGTCTTGAACGTCGCAGCGAAGTCGTCGAACGGACGCGGGAGCGTCGCCGAGGCGGCGAGGAGGTGGAACCTGATCGCGCTTCCGAGCTGGTCGTCGTCGACCACCGTGCCCACGTCCGGGTCGAGCCCGACACCGGGCGACGCGACGTCGAACCCGGAGAGCTTCCAGCTCGGGGCCGGCGCGCGCAGCTGGAACACCCGCGCGCAACCGGACGAGAACACCCTCCCGCACTGCGCCGCGTCGTTGTTCGGCACGTCGGCGATCACGAGCACGTGCTCGCGCTGCTCGGCGAGGGACACGAACTGGAGCTGCTCGATCCGCATCTGCAGCGCGGACGCGGCGGCGGCGACGTCCGCGTTGCGCTTGCCGGCGCGCCCCCATGAGAACGCGAGCGACGCGAGAATCCCCGCGATCGCCAGCACGATCATCAGCTCGATCAGCGTGAACCCGCCGTTTCGGCGCATGGGCGTTCTGTTAGCAAGCGGCTGGCCCGAACGGGCGCCCGGGATTCCAATGGGTTGCGGCGTCGCGCCCGCGACCGGGTGACAAACAGTGCGGTCCGCTCGCAACTCTTTTCATGTACGCCCGGTGCGCACCTCAACGCAGGTCGCGTCGCTCGAACACGGCCGCGGCGAGCGCGAGCGCCGCCGCGGCATAGAGCAGCGCGTAGGGGACGGCGAGCCAGGCCGACGGCGGAGGCGGCGTGCGGTAGACGACGCTCTCGTTGAGCGAGAGCGCCGAGAGATTCGGCAGCAGGTACCAGAGCGCCTTCCCGACCTCGGCGCCGGGGCCGCTCCAGAGCGTGCGCAGGTCGTTCGAGAGCCTGCCGGCGAGCGTCACCGCCAGGGCGAAGATGGTCGCGAGGGTCGGCGTGGTGAAGGACGAGAAGAGGACGGCGATCGCTGCGACGACGAGGAACTGCACGCCGATCATCGTGACGGCCGAGAGGAGCGCCAGATCGAGCGGGCGGAGCGAGCCCGCCTGGACGACGAGCACCGTCGCGAGCGTCGCCGCCATGATCATGAGGTTCACGAGCAAGGTGGCGGCGAGCCCGAGATAGCGGCCGAGCAGGTACTCGGCCCGTGCGACGGGCTTCGCGACGACGGGATACAAGACGCGCCGCTCGACGTCGCCCGCGATGGCGCTCGCCCCGAGGAACACCGCGATGAGCGAGCCCATCGCCTCCATCGCGGTGAGGCCCAGGTCCGAGGCGATCCGGTGCATCTCCCCGAGCGTGAGCGACGAGACGACCGCGCTCACGACGACGAGGAGGAGCGCGAAGAGGAGCAGGTTGACCTGCAGCTTGCGGCGGAGCGCCTCGCGAACGGTGACGGAGGCGACGGCGAGGATCTTCATCGGCTCGACTCCAGGGCTTCGTGCTCCAGCTCGCGGCCGCCGCGCAGCGTGCGATGGCGCTCCGCGCGCGTCGGGGGGCGCTCGTAGCGCTTCTCGAACGCGGTCGAGCGCACGCGACCGTCCTCGTCGAGGTAGTAGATCCCGCCGAACGGATCGGTGGGGACGGCGGGGAGCAGCCCCTCGAGCACGAGCTGCTCCGGGACGATGGGAGGCAGCCCGAGCTGCTGGCGATAGACCTTCGCCGCCTCCTCGATCCGTGCGGCGTCGCGCTCGAGCGTGGCGCGCTGGATCTGGGCCGAGATCGCCCGGCGCGACTCGTCGTCCTCGGCCTCCGCCTCCATCCGCCGGAGGAAGGAGAGCGCCGCCTCGGCGGTGTCCCCCTTCACGTACATCGCGACGACGTACTCCCGCAGGCGCACCGGCGCGCCAGGCGTGTCTGCTGCGATCTCGAACCAGCGCCCCGCCTCGGCGTAGTCGCCCGCGTACAGGAAGGCGTTCACCGCGCGGTGGAATGGCAGGATGTAGCGGTTCGGGACGTTGCGGGTCCCCTTCTCGAGGACCGCGTTCGAGTCCGCGAGCAGCCCGGCGCTCGCGAGCATGTTCCCCGTGGTCTGGTACGCGTAGCCGTGGCGGGGGTCGAGATCGGTCACGACGTCGACGAGCGGCCGGAGCTTCTCCCAGCCGCGCTGGTTCGCGCGCGGCTCACCCATGTACTGCACCGCCCTCAGCCACGTCAGGTTGGCCGCGAGCAGCGGGTGCCCGAGCGAGAGCCAGCGCAGCGACTGCGCTCGGGGCACGAACGTGACGTCGTACGGACGGTCGCCCGAGAGCCGGATCCGATGGGCGACCGCGGCGCTCGCTCCGAGGAGCGTCAGCGCAGCCAGCATGAACAGGGCAGGACGGGATCGCACGGGGATCAGGGCAGCGTGAGCGGCGGGATCTTAGCGCAGGACGCCCGCGCGGTCACCGGGAGCCCGGCGACTCGTGCCCCGCCGAGGCGCGAGTGCGGGCGAGCCGGCTCGCCCCGCCGTACTGCGGCCCCGCGACCTCGGCGAAGCGCGCGTAGAGCGGCCGGGCCTCGTCGAGCCGTCCCTCCTGCCAGAGCAGGGTCGCGAGGTTGAAGAGCGCCTCCGGGTCGGCGGGGGTGAGCGCGAGGGCGCTCCGGAGCTCCGGCTCCGCCTCCGCACGCCGGCCGGTGGAGAGGAGCACCGCGCCGAGCTGGGCGCGCCCGTACGCCGAGCGCGGCTCGAGCTCGACGCCCCGTCGGAGCGCCGCGATCGCCGCCCCGGGCCGGCCCGCCTCGCGCAGCGCTGTGCCGAGGTTCAGGTACGGCCTGCTCTTCGCCGGCGACTTCCGCGCCGCGTCCGTCCACAGCGTGATGTCGCTCGCCCAGACGCGGTTCCGCGAGGACGTCGCGGCGGCCAGCAGGAGCGAGAGCGCCGCGCCCGCAACGACGGTGCGGCGCCCGGCGGCCTCGGCGCCCGCGAGCCGTCGCGCGGCGGCGGCGATCCCGACCGCGGCGGCGACGAGGAGGCCGGCCGATGGGAGGTAGGCGCGGTGCTCGTTGATCACGTCCACGATGGGGATGACACTCGACTCGACCGACAGCGTGAGGAACCACCAGGCGATCCCGAACCCGGCGAGCCGCGCCGCGGGGTCGAGCGGCCGCCGGGCCGAAGCGCGGGTGCGTGCGTAGAGGAACGCCGCGAGCCCCGCGAGCGCCGCCAGCACGAAGGCCGCGGAGAGCACCTCCGGCGCGAGGAAGGAGTGGTGGATCGGGTAGTCGTGATCGAGGTTCTGCCCGATGGGGAGCAGCAGGAGGAACAGGTACGTCACGATGACCGCGAGCTGCGTCGCGAGGTAGTCGAGCCGCCCGAGCTCCGTCTGGACCCGGGTCAGCGCGTCGGCGGCGGTGAAGGCGTCGGAGAGCGGCGCGCCGGAGGAGAGGAGCCAGGTCGCGGGGACGACGACCGCCGTCGCGAGCACCGGCACGAGCCACGCGAGATCACGGCGGGTCGATGAGAAGAACGACCACTCTGCGAGCGCGATCGCGAACGGGAGCGTGAAGGCGATCTCCTTCGTGAGCATCCCGAGGATGGACAGGAGGAGCACGCCCGCGTACCGCACGCCGCGCTGTGCGGGGGACTCCTGCGCCCCCGCGAGCCGCCAGCCCAGGTACACCGCCACGGCGGCAAGGTAGGATAGCGTCGCGAGCGAGGTCATCCGCTGAACGACGTACGTGACCGCCTGCGTCTGCAGGGGGTGCGTGACGAAGAGCGCGGCGGCGACGAAGGCCATCGCCCGCGCTTGCCGGGCGAACGCGGAGGGTGCCAGCCGGGGGGTCCGGAAGACCAGGACCACCAGCGCGTAGACGAGCGCCGCGTTCGCGAGGTGCACGGCCAGGTTGAAGGCGTGGTAGCCCGCCGGCGAGCTCCCTCCGATCCGGTAGTTCAGGGCGAAGGTAAGGAACGCGACCCACCGGTGCGGGTACGAGCGCAGCCCGCTCCAGCTCGCGAGCGCGCCGAGGTCCCGGATGGCGGAGTTCTCGCGGACGTGCGGGACGTCGTCGAAGACGAAGCCTCCGGCGAGGGAGTTCGCGTAGGCGGCGAGCCCGAGGAGCAGGACCGCGGCCAGGGGGGCGATCGCGACGAGGTGCCTGGCGAGCGAAGGCTGTACCCGGATCGCGCGGGGCCGGTCTGCCCCCATGGGTTCGTTCACGGCGTCTCCATGGCGCGGAGATAGTCTCACGAGGAGCCGCGGGCGCCGAGTCGCGCCCTTCCACAAACGTGAAGGCAGCGCCCCCCCGGTCCGGGAGAGCGCTGCCCCATGTCACGCCACGTTCTTAGAAGACGTTGGAGTCGAGCTGGATCGTCTGGCCCCAGCCCTCGCCCGCGCGGAACGCACCCCAGCCGACCGCACCCGCGCTGCAGTTCGCCGCCACTCCGGCGGGGGTACCGACGGCGGCGCCGCCGCTGTCGAGAGTCGCCTTGAACAGGTAGACGCAGTTGTTGATCGCGTCGCCGTCGATGTCCGACTCGGCGTAGACGGTCAGGTGAATGGCGGGGGCCGGGGTGGTCACGTGGTAGCAGCCGTAGGTGGCGCCCTCGACGATCCAGTCGATGCTCTGCGACAGGCTGAGATCGCTCGCGGCCCACTGGTGCTTCGCCGTGCCTGCGCCGGCGGTGAGGGGGCAGGTCGCAGGCAGCTGGGCTGCGAAGGCGCGGTACTGACCGTTGTTGTTCTCGCCCTGCTTCAGCGCCTCCTGCGCCTTGAACACCGCGTTGACGTTCTCCTTCAGCTCGCTGCCCTTTGCGCGCAGCTGGTACCGGAGGAAGTTCGGGATCGCGATCGCCGCGAGGATGCCGATGATGGCGACAACGATCATGAGCTCGATCAGCGTGAAGCCCTTCGCGATCTTCTTCATATGCTCTCCTGCTTCGTGTAGGTCGGCGGGTCCGCTTGCGGGCGCCGACTCGTGAACCGAAGCCCGTGTCCAGCTGCCTGGGTCCGGCAAGTCACGAGACCTCCCAAGCATGAGCGATGCCAGACGGACGGGCTGCGCAACCACCCGCGATCAGGGGGACGGCCGAGCGCATGAGGCTGACGCGGGCGGGCAGGGGGGTGCGGGTGGGGTGACGATTTTGGGCAGCGGCACCCGGTACGAAGCGGGAGGAGGCGCCTTTGACACCCCGCGGCCGCTTGCGGATGATGCGGCCCAATGATCCTGCGGACAGAGGGGCTCACCAAGACCTTCGAGGTCGGTTTCCGCCGGCGACGCGTCCAGGCCGTCCACGACCTCACGCTCTCGGTAGCGGAGGGAGAGATCTTCGGGTTCGTCGGGCCGAACGGCGCCGGAAAGACGACCACCATCAAGATGCTGATGGGGCTCATCTTCCCGACGAGCGGCTCGGCGCACGTGTTCGACGCCCCGATCCCGAGCCGCGCGGCGAAGGCGCGGATCGGGTACCTCCCGGAACACCCCGCCTACTATGACTTCCTCACCGGGGTCGAGGCGATGCGCCTGTTCGCCGAGCTCGCCGGCGTCCCGCGCGCCGAGCGGCGTACGCGCTGCGACGAGCTTCTCGCGCTGGTCGGGCTCTCGGGGCCATCCGCCGACCGCCAGATCAGGAAGTACTCGAAGGGCATGCAGCAACGGCTCGGGATCGCCCAGGCCCTGGTGGCGGACCCGGCGTTCGTCGTGCTCGACGAGCCGATGAGCGGGCTCGATCCGGTCGGGCGCAAGGAGATGCGCGACCTCATCCTCGCCCTGAAGCGCCGGGGCAAGACGGTGTTCTTCTCGACGCACATCCTCCCCGACGTCGAGACGCTCTGCGACCGCGTCGGGGTCATCATCGGGGGGAAGCTCCGGGACGTCGGCACGCTCGTGGACCTGCTCTCGGCCCGCGTGAAGAGCGTGGAGGCGACCTTCGCCGGCGCGGGCGCGCAGGGCCCGTTCACGGGCGCGACGCCGGTCGCGATGGAGCCCGGGCGCGCGACGTTCTCGTTCGAGGACGAGGCCGGCGCCGATGCCGCGGTCCGCGCCGTTGTCGCCGCCGGAGGACGGGTCGCCGCGTTGACCGCCCACCGCGAGACGCTCGAGGACTTCTTCCTGCGCCGCCTCGCCCCGGAGGCGGCCGCGCCCGCGCCGCTGCAGCGCGCGGGCTGACCCGGCCGGACACCGTGGACGAGGGAGCACTCCGTCTCGCGATCGCCGCGTGGGTCGTCCTGCTCGGCGCGACGATCGGGAGCTTCCTGAACGTCGTCATCGCGCGGGTCCCGGCGGGCGAGTCGGTCGTCCACCCGCGCTCGCGGTGCCCCGGCTGCCGCGCACCCATCGCCTGGTACGACAACGTCCCGGTCGTCTCCTGGCTCATCCTCCGGGGCCGCTGCCGCCGCTGCGGGATTCCCATCCCGATCCGCTACCTCGCGGTCGAGCTGCTCGGCGCCACCGCGGCGTGGCTCGCCTGGTGGCGCCACGGGTTCTCGCTCCCGGCGCTCGCGGAGCTCGCGTTCGTTGCCCTGCTGATCGCGCTCGCCTTCGTCGACCTCGCGACGTGGCTCCTGCCGCACGTCCTCACCTGGCCGCTCCTCGCCGCGGGGCTGGGGGCGGCCGCCCTCGGCGCGGCGCCGGCCGCCTCCGTGAGCGCCTCCGCGCTCGGCGCGGGGGCCGGATTCGCCGCGTTCGCGCTCGTCTCGTTCGCCGGGAAGCTCGTCACGAAGAAGGAGGCGCTCGGGTTCGGGGACGTCTGGCTCCTCGCGGGCCTCGGCGCGTGGCTCGGCGTCGGGGCACTCCTCCCCGTCGTGCTGCTCGCGTCCATCCAGGGGAGCGTCTACGGGATCGCACTGCTCGCGCTCGGGCGCGGCGAGCCGGGGCCGCTGCGCGCGGAGCCGGCGCAGCCGCCCACCCCGGACGACGGGGCTGGGGGCGACGCGCCGACCAGCGTCGCGGCGACGGAGGGCTGCGGGGAGGGCGCACCGGTGCCGGCCCTCGACGCCGACGAGGTCTGGGTACCGCCGCGCCACGCAGTGCCGTTCGGGCCCTTCCTCGTCGCGGGCGGGCTCGAGTGGCTCTACTTCTCGGGGCGGCTCGTGTCATGGATCCCCGGGCTCTCCGCGTTCCGCTAGGTGCGAACGGTGCGCTCGGGAAAGATCCGCCGCCTCCTCCTCCTCGACGTCGCCGCCATGGGTGCGATCGGGGCGGTGCTGCTCGTCGCAGCCGGGTTGCCGCTCGCCGCGCGGGGTGGCATCGGGGCGGTCCAGCTCGTGCTGCTCGCGGCCGGCGTCGCGCTCGCGAGCGGCGTGGCCGGGGGGATCCTGCTCCTGCGCTGGATCGGGAGGCCGATCGCGCGCATCCTCGACGCCGCGCATGCGCTCGGCGCCGCCGCGGCGGGCGAGCTCCCGCTGCTCGAGCCGCCCGGAGAGGCGACGGGCCCCGGGCTCGCCCGCGCCGCCATCGCGTTCGAGCGCGTCGGGGCGGCGCTCGCCCTCGAGCGCTCGCGGCTCGCCGGAAAGGTGGCGGAGCTCGAGCGCGCAAACACGGAGCTCGTAAGCGCGCGCGAGTCGCTCTTCCGTTCGGAGCAGCTCGCGACGCTCGGTCGGCTCGCCTCCGGGATCGCGCACGAGGTCGGGAACCCGCTCGGGGCGATCACGGGCTATGTCGAGCTCGCCCGCGGCAGGCTGCGCGCGGAGGACCCGGCGGCGGTCCGGCACCGCGGGACTGCGGAGGTGGACGACTTCCTCGCGCGGATCGGAGCCGAGGCGAGCCGGATCGACGCGATCGTCCGCGACCTCCTCGACTTCGCGCGGTCTGCGCCACCCGCGCTCGGCCCCGTCGACGTCGGGGCCGCGGTGGACGCGGCCGTGCGCCTCGCCCGCGTCCAGGCCCGGTTCCGCGACGTCGAGGTCGAGATCGAGGTCGGGGAGGAGCGGGTGCGGGTCCTCGCGGACGAGCGGCGGCTCTCCCAGGTGCTCCTGAACCTCCTCCTCAACGCCGCCGACGCGACGGGGGGGCGGGGGCGCGTGCGCGTCTCGAGCCGGCCCCTCCCGCCGGACGGCGGCGCCGCGCGCGTCGAGGTGCAGGTCGCCGACAGCGGTCCGGGGATCGCGCCCGAACATCTTCCGCGCCTCTTTGAGCCGTTCTTCACGACCAAGGCGCCGGGGCAGGGCACCGGGCTCGGGCTTGCGGTCTGCCACGGGATCGTCGCGTCGTTCGGGGGCGCGATCTCGGCGGCGAACCTGCCGGGCGGCGGGGCAGCGTTCCGGCTCACGCTCCCGCTTCACGAGGAGCCGTGACCCCGCGCGGACGCGTCGCTGCCTCGGCCGCGCTCGTGTGCGTCCTCCTGGTGGCCGCCTGGGCGCGACTCGCCGACGTGGAGCGGGTCCTCGGGAGCGGGGAGGTGATCCCGCTGCTGGACGGCGACGCCGCCTACCACCTCCTCAGGATCCGGTACGCGGTGGAGCACTTTCCGGCGCTGCCGACGGTCGATCCCACGATGAACTGGCCGTACGGGGGCGCGTGCCCGTGGGCCGACGGCTTCGATCTGCTCGGGGCGGCGCTGGTCCGGGTGGCAGGGGGGCTCGGCTCGCGCGACCGCACGGATGTGACGGCAGCCCTCCTCCCGGTGCTCCTCGGCCTGCTCGTGACCTGGGCGGCGATGGACCTCGCTCGGCGGGTCGCGCGCCGCGGCGCCGGCGCGGCCGCGCATGCGACGGGCGTCGCGGTCGCGGCGGGGCTGGTCGCCGCGCTCCTCCCGCAGGCGGCCTTCTCCTCACGGTACGGCCGGACCGATCACCACGTCGCCGAGGCGCTCTCGATGGTCCTCCTCGCGGGGTGGGCGCTCGGCCGGCCCGCCCCGCGTGACCCGGGCCAGCTCCGGTGGGAGCTCGCCGGCGCGGGCGCGGCGGCGTTCGCGTGCTGGACGTTCACCGGGGGGCCCCTGTACGTGGCGCTCGCCGCGCCGATCGTGTTCGCCGCGACCATCCGGGAGCGACGCCCCGCCTGGTTGGGCTCCGGCGCCCCCGCGCTCCTCGCCGGTGCCGCCGCCGCGGCGCTTCTCGGCTGGCCGGCGCTTCGGCAGCACGGGCGCCTCGTGGCGTTCCAGCTCCCGTCCCTGTTGCAGCCCGCGCTGGTGGCGTTCTGCGCGGTCGCACTCGGGATGGTCGTCGTCGTCGCGCGCGGCCTTCCGCAGGCGGGCGCCTGGAGGCGGCTCGCGGCGCTCGCCGCCGGGTGCGCCGCCCTCGCGCTCGCGGCCGCGGTCGCGTGGCCCGGCGCGGCACACGAGCTCCTCGCCGGTGTGCGGGGCTGGCTCCTCCGCCGCGATCCCTGGCTGGCCTCGGTCGAGGAGTTCCAGCCGATGTGGGGCGGAGGACGCGGGCTCGTCGCCGCTTTCGACGCGTTCCTGGGCGTCGCGGGCGTCGCGGCACCGGCGATCGTGATTGCGGGCGGCGTGTGGGCTGGCCGGCGCAGCGGCGCGCGCGGGTGGGCGTTCGCGGCGCTGTCCGCCGCGCTCCTGGCGATGACGTTCCTGCAGGTCCGGTTCGGGCGCGTGTTCGCGCCCTTCCTCGCCGTGAACGTGGCGCTCACCCTCGAGGCGGCCGCCTGGGTGGCGCTGCGGTGTGCGCGGCGCGCCCGGGCACTCCCCGCTGCGACCGCCACCGCCGCGATCCTGCTCGCCGTCGCCGATCCGCGGCTCAGGGCGATGGTCCGGACGGGCGGCCCGCGCGAGCTGCCGGCGGACGCGGCCGCCGCTCTCGAGCTCCGGTCCCGACCGGGCGACGCGCCCGAGGCGGCGCCCGGGGTGATCGCGCACTGGGGATCCGGTCACCTCGTCGCGCTTCTGTCGGGCCGACC
>CAVTRF010000024.1:0-10717 GCA_963736795.1 uncultured delta proteobacterium
ACGTCGTGGGCGGTGCCGACGCGCTCTACGTGCACGCAAGCCGCCCCGTGGAGGCGACCGACACCGCGGTCACCGGGTCGTTTCGGTTGCACCAGGGTGAAGAGGTCTGGATCGACGCCGCCTGGCGCCCCTCGTACGAGCCGAAGCTGCAGACCACCGATCCCGCCGAGCACGCCCGCGAGGGGGGACGCCGGCTCGAGGCGACGATCGCGTACTGGCGCTCGTGGCTCGAGCGCAGCTGGTATGACGGCGTGCATCGCGACGCGGTGCGCCGTTCGGCGCTCGCGCTGAAGGCGATGACCTACGCGCCGTCGGGTGCGATCCTGGCCGCGCCGACGACGAGCCTGCCCGAGGAGATCGGCGGGCGGCGCAACTGGGACTACCGCTACACGTGGATCCGCGACGCGACGCTCGCGCTCACGTCGCTGTTCGTGCTCGGCTTCCGCGAGGAGGCCGACGACTTCAAGTTCTGGCTGGAGCGCACCGGCGCAGGGCGTCCCGAGGACCTGCAGATCATGTACGGCATCCGCGGGGAGCGGGCGCTGCCCGAGCTCGAGCTGCCGCAGCTCGCGGGGCACCGGGGATCGGCGCCGGTGCGGATCGGAAACGGCGCCGTGAAGCAGCTGCAGCTCGACGCATACGGGCAGATCCTCGAGGCCGCATACCTGTACGCCAAGGCCGGCGGCGAGCTCACGGAGACGAACTGGCGATTTCTCGCCGGGCTCGTCGACGTCGTGTGCCAGCGCTGGCAGAAGCCCGACCAAGGCATCTGGGAGATCCGGGACGAACCACGCCACTTCACCCACTCGAAGGCGAACTGCTGGCTCGCGCTGCACCGCGGCGTGCAGATCGCGTCCGCGAAGAGCTTCCCGTGCGACCCGGAGCGCTGGGCGCGCGAACGAGACAAGATCCGCGCCTTCGTCCTCGAGCAGACCGCCCCGGGTGGCTGGTTCCAGCAAGCGGCGGGGCACGCCGCACCCGACGCGTCCACGCTGCTCCTGCCCGCCATCGGATTCCTCCCCGCGAACGACCCACTGATGGTCCAGACGATCGAGGTCGTCCGGCGCTCGCTGGAACGTGACGGGCTCCTGTTCCGCTACCTCGCGCCGGACGGGCTCGCGGGTGGCGAGGGCGCATTCCTGCTCTGCTCGTTCTGGCTGCTCGACTGCCTCACGCACGCGGGCCGGCTCGAGGAGGCCGAGGCGTTGCTCGAGCGGCTCCTCGGTCTTGCGAACGACGTCGGCTTGTTCGCCGAGGAGGTGGACCCCGCCACGGGCGAGGCACTCGGCAACTTCCCGCAGGCGTTCAGTCACATGGCGCTCGTGGGATCCTGCGCGCACCTCTCCGCGGCGATTCAGGGCCGGATCCCCGAGGGCGCGCACGACTATGCGGAGCTCGCGCTCGAGCGGCTGCTGTCGGATCGACGATGAACCCGCCGGACGCCCCCCAACTGGAGGGCTGACCAAAGAGCGCAACCGACCCTACAGGTAGTTCGTCCGTCCAGTGACGTTTCGCTCCCGCCGGCCGTGTGGGACGCCAAGCGATAGACGGAACACTGCGACACGCGACGTACCCCCAAGGTGCATCGCTGATGCAGCGAACGGTCGACCGCGAGGGCCCTGAACAAGCGATTGTCAGGGCCCCTCGTGTATCTGCGCGCGTCTCCTGCCTGCGAGCGCGGCCGGCGCCTGAATCCACCACGGCCTGGTTGTGGAGTCCGGGGCGCACGTGCTCTCATCGACGCGTGCGGGACCGAGGCTGTCGTGGCTGACGCCGACCGGCCGATCAGCGGCGCTCCTGTTCGCGTGGGCGCTCGTCGATCTCCTGCAGATCCCGCTGGTCCTCGCGGTGTTCCTCTCGGTCCGCTTCTCGCGGAGGCTGGGCGGCGCCTGGAGGTCGGTCGCGGTCTCCTTCGGCGGGTACACCGCCTGGGTGATCGGGACCGCGCGGATCGTCCCGTACTCGCCGAGCGGGTTCGTGGTGCTCCTGTTCGGCATGCTCCTCGACCCGCGCCGGGAGACCCCCGCGGAGCGGGCGTGGCTCCTCGGGGCCGGCGTCGCCGTCGCGCTGTTCTGGGTGGTTCCGGTCGCGCTGGCGTGGCGGTTTCTTCGACGAGGCGCTGCGCCGCCCCTGTGATCTGCACGACCCCGCGCGCGGAGCGCGGCCCCCCGCCGCGCGCTAAGCAAGAAGACCTCTGGAGGTATGACATGGACGTGAGCCGGATCCGGACCGCCGTCGCCGCCGCGGGTGTGCTGCTCGCCGTGGCCGCGTGCGCCGGCGAGACGAGGAAGGAGCCGTTCGCGCTCGTCTCGATGGACGAGGTCGAGCGCATGCTGGCGCAGTCCGGCGTGTTCGTCGTCGACGCGAACCCGAAGGACGTGTTCCAGAAGAACCACCTCCCCGGCGCGCGCTGGTGGCGGTCGGCGGCGCTCGCGCAGATCCTGCCCGCGGAGAAGGACCGCCCCGTCGTCTTCTACTGCGCGAGCCCCAGCTGAACGTCGAGCCACGACGCGGCCCGTGAGGCTGCGAAGCTCGGCTACTCGAACGTGTTCGTCATGGCCGACGGCATCCGCGGCTGGGTCAAGGCGGGGAAGCGCGTCGAGACCGGCGGGTCGTGAGCGGCGCCGGGGCCTCGAAACGAAAACGGGGTCGGCGGAGCGGATTCCGCCAACCCCTTGTGGGCGCTGCAGGTTTCGAACCTGCGACCCCAGCCGTGTGAAGGCTGTGCTCTACCGCTGAGCTAAGCGCCCGGTGCTGCGAGGCCGCGGAGTATGTACCGTGGCCCCCCGTCTGTCAACGGAATCGGAGCTTTCAGCGAGCGGGGCTACGTGGCGCCGCCGGAGCCGCCCTCGTCCGGCCGCCGTCGAGCCTCCGTCCGCTCCCGCTCGCGCTCCAGCTTCTCGGCGAGCTCGCGCGCCTTCCGCTTGATGCGCGCGAGCCGCTTCGCGAGGTCCTGGTAGTCCTGCCGGCCCGGGATGCCGGCGGCGGCCATGAGCTTCTCCTGGGCCTGCTCGACGCGCTGCCGCCCGCGCTGCGCGAGCCCGACGGCGCGCGCGACGACGTCCTGACCGCGCGGATCCGAGAGCACCCTCTCCGCCGCCCGCGCGACGAGGCGCGTCCCCGCGTCGAGGAGCGTGCCCCCGATCCCCTTGCCCTCCGCCCGTCTCGCTCGCCATGCCGCTCCTCTTCTAGGGAAGCTCCGTCGGGACCGCCCGCAGCGCCGCGTCGACGACGTACCGGAACCCGGCCCGCCGGACGAGCGCCTCGAGATCGCCCTCCACCCGGACGCGCCCGGAGAGCGCCGCCTGCACGGGATCGCCGCCCGGCGAGGAGCGAGCGCCACACCCGGTACGGCGCCCGCATCACGTACGCCGGCTCGAGCTCGAGCACCTCGTCCTCGTCGGCGAGGAGCCGCCAGCGCGCGATCCGTCCCGCGCTCCTGCTCGCCGTGGACCGCGACCGTCCGCGGGAAGGCCGGAGGCTCCGCCTCGACGACGAGGGCGGCGTCGCGCGCGAGCCCATCGAGCGCCCGGGCGAGGTCGGGCTGCGCGTTCAGCGCCGCGACGAGCGCCTCGATCCACTCGCGCGACGCGAAGCGCACGCGGCTCAGCCCCGCTTCAGCCAGCCGAAGATCCCGCCGCGCTTCTCGGGCTCGGCGCCCGCCGGCGCCGCTCGGGCGGCCTCGCGCTTCTTCGCCTCCTCGGCGAGCGCCTTGCGGAGCGCCTCCGGCGTGTCCTTCGTCGCGAGCTCGATCTCGGTCATGCCCTTCACCGGATCGTCGAAGGTGACCTTCAGCAGGCACTCCTCGTCGAGCTTGAAGTCGATGCGCCGGCCGGTTGCGACCGCGGGGAGCCGGATCGAGCCGAGGAACTCGTTGTCCACGATGAGGCTCGACTCCCCCTGGTAGATGTCGATCTCGATGGGCTGCCCGGGCTCGCGCGGCGGCGGCAGCCGGAAGCTCTTCGTGGACGGGATGGTCTGGTTCTTGTCGAGGATCTTCCGGAACTGGTTCGTCGGCGTCGCGATGCCGATGGGCATCGACAGCACGTCCACGAGCGTCACCGAGTCGATGGCGTCGAGCGAGTCGCCGAGGAGCGCCGCGCCGAGGGCGACGCATTCGTCGGGGTGGACGCCCTTCCGCGGCGGCCGGCCGAAGTGCTCCTGGATCTTCTGCTGCACGAGCGGCATCCGGCTCTGGCCGCCGACCAGGATGATCTCGTCGATCTCGTCGGGGCGGATGTTCCGCTCGGCCAGGACCTCGTCGCAGAGCTCGAAGGTCCGGTCCACGAGATCCTGGGTGAGGTCGTCGAGCTGCTGCCGGGAGAGCTGGAGCCGGACGTCGAGCGGCCGGCCCTTCTTCTCCTCGATGTAGGGCAGGTCGATGGCGACGTTCGGGATGAGCGACAGGTCGATCTTCGCCGCCTCCGCCCCCTTCTTCACCCGCTGCATCGCGATCGGGGACTGGGCGAGGTCGATCTTGTGCTGCCGCCAGAAGTCCTCGAGGACGAAGTCGATGATCCGGTTGTCGAAGTCGACGCCGCCGAGGAAGGTGTCGCCGCCGGTGGCGAGGACCTCGAAGACGTTGCCGGAGAGCTGGAGCACCGAGACGTCGAAGGTGCCGCCGCCGAGGTCGTAGACGAGCACCTTCTGGTCGAGCCCGCGGGAGAAGCCGTAGGCGAGCGCGGCCGCGGTCGGCTCGTTCACGATCCGCTTCACCTCGAAGCCCGGCGAGACGGCCGGCCTGCCGGACCGCGAGCCGCTGCGCGTCGGAGTAGTAGGCCGGCACCGAGATGATCGCCTCGTCGATCGGCTTCTGCAGGAACGCCTCGGCGATCTTCTTGACGTGCGCGAGGACCATCGCGCTGATCTCGGGCAGCGTGTGGACCTTGCCGCCGAGCATCACCGCCGCCTCGCCCCCCGGCCCCTCGACGATGTCGTACGAGTAGTAGTTGCGCAGCTCCTGCACGACCTTCGAGTTCCACTTGCGGCCGATGAGACGCTTCGCGCCGTAGATGGTGTTCTTCGGGTTCGTGACGAGCTGATCCTTCGCGACCCCGCCGACGAGGACGTCGCCCTTGTCGGAGAGCGCCACGACCGTCGGCAGGATGAGGTTGCCGCGGTCCGTCGGGACGACCTTCGGGATCCGGCTGCGAACGTGCGCGACGCAGGCGTTCGTCGTCCCGAGATCGATGCCGATGATCGGCTTCTCGCGCGCCCCCGCCATCTCTCGCGTCTAATACCACGGAATCCCTGGGTTGCGTCCTCCCGGGAGCCCAGGCCCTACCCCGGCACCTGCGGCGAGCCCGAGTCCCCGGAGCAAGGTTCTTGCGAGCGCCCGTCCGACACGTGATGCTGGCCCCCGACCCCGGTGTGGGGTGTGCGAAAGGAAGGGCCCATGGTCTCCCGTCGGTTGGGGCTGGTTGCGCTCGTGCTCGCAGCAGTCGCCTGCGGAACGCAGCCGTCCGGACTCGAGCGGAGCGCCGCATCGGTGTCGCCGACGGTCGTCGGCGTGTGCGGCGAGCTTGCGCGCCCGTGGCTGCGCCAGCCCGGCGTGTGCGACACCGCGGCTCAAACGATTGGCGCGCCGCCGGGACCGTACCTCGAGGTCCAGATGATTGACCCGGCCGTCGGGACGACCTCGGTCACGTCGAGCGGGGCCACGTTCTCGCTCACGCTCGACGCGAGCTTCCTCTCCTTCGACTGGACCGCCACGACCCCGGTCGACCTCGTCGTCGCCGGCGGGCCGTGGGGCGGGGCCGCGTACCTCTACGCTCCCGCGGCGACGAGCGACACCGCGCTCCGGACGTTCCTCTCCCGCCACGTGACCTCCGCGACGTTCTGCTGGCGCCCCCCCTCGTACGCCCTCGTCGTCTCGAAGACCGCCGCGGCGACGTTCCAGCGGACCTGGGGGTGGAGCATCGAGAAGACCTCGACGACCTCGTCCGTCTCCCTCCCGGTGGGAGCGACCGCGGACGCCTCCTACGTCGTCACCGTCACGGCCTCCCCCTCCGACTCGGGCTGGGCGGTGACGGGCGAGATCACCATCCAGAACCCCGCTCCGGTCGCGGCGACGGGTGTGCAGATTGTGGACTCGTACGGCGGCGCGCCCGCCACCGTGGACTGCGGCGCGTTCGCGGGCACCCTCGCGGCGGGCGCCAGCCTGACGTGCGCGTACACGGTCGCCCTCGCCGCCGCGTTCGACGGGACCAACGTCGCGACCGTCACGACGACGGGCGGCGTCCCGGGCGGCACCGCGAGCGCCGAGGTCACCTTCGGCGCGCCTGCGACCACCGTGGACGACTGCGTCTCCGTGACGGATGACCGGATGGGCGCCCTCGGCACCGTCTGCGCGGCGGCGGCGCCCGCGACGTTCTCGTACCGGGCGTCCGTCGGCCCCTACGCGGCCTGCGACCCGACCGGCCTCGGCACCCCCTTCGTGAACACGGCGTCGTTCAGCGCGCCGTCCGGCGCGACGGGCTCGTCGTCCTGGACGATCGCGGTCGAGGTCCCCTGCACGTCCTCGGGCTGCACCCTCACCCAGGGCTACTGGAAGACCCACAGCCGCAAGGGGCCCGCGCCCTACGACGCGCGCTGGGAAAACCTCGACGCCCTCGAGGAGGCGACGCCGTTCTTCCTGTCGGGGAAGACCTGGTACGAGGTCTTCTCGACGCCCGTGAAGGGCAACGCCTACTACAACCTCGCGCACCAGTACATGGCGGCGAAGCTCAACGTGCTCGCCGGCGCGAGCGCGAGCGCGCTCGGGAACGCGCTCACGACGAGCGAGGCGTTCTTCGCGGTGAGCACGCCCTCGACGCCGCTCACCGCGTCGCAGCGGGCCGCCCTCCTCGGCCTCGCGACGCTCCTCGACCAGTTCAACAACGGCGAGATCGGCCCAGGGCACTGCGACAACAGGAAGTAGCGGGGCCCTGGCAGGGATCAGAACGGGACGTCGCCGCCGCCGTCGGGACCGTCCCCCGACCCGCCTTCCCCGTCGCCTGGGTCGTCCCGCGGCGGCGGCGCGACCCGCGGCCGCTCGCCGAACAGCAGAGGGATGACGCGCGCGTCCCGCGCCTCCGCGAGCGGGGGCGGCGCCGGCGCCGGCGCGAGGGTCGGCGGGCCGACCCCGGGATCGTCGAGCTGCCACCGCTCGAACAGCTCCGGCTCGGCGGGCGGCAGCTCCTCCAGGAACCGTGACGCCTTCATCACGATCCGCTCCCGGTCGCGTGGGGACACGACGAGCGGGTACGAGAGGTACAGCTCGTCCTTCGCGCGCGTGCAGGCGACATAGAAGAGCCGCCGCTCCTCCTCCTCGCCGTCGCGGTCCTTGAGCGCCTGCGCGGACGGGAACCGGCCGTCGGCGAGCCAGACGACGAACACCGCCCGCCACTCGAGCCCCTTCGCCTGGTGGACCGACGAGAGGACCATCTTCTCGTCGGGCTCGCCGCCCTCCGAGACGGTCTCCGGCCGACAGCTCGGTGAGGAGCGCGATCTCGGAGAGGAACGCCTCGGTGTCCTCGTAGCTGCGCGCGTACTCGGCGAGCTGGCGGACGTCCTCGATCCGCGTGTCGGCGTTCAGGAACTCCGCCCGGAGGTACTCCTCGTACCCCTCGTCCAGCACCTTCTCGATCGCCTCGCCGGGGAGGTCGCAGGTGGGCTGGCGCGCCAGCGCCCGCAGCAGCTCCGCCAGCCGGCGGTACCCCGCGCGCCCCTTGGGCGGGACGTGGGACGCGACGTCCGGCGCGAGGAGCTCCTCGACCGTCCCCGCGCCGCGGCGGCGCCGCGCCGACGAAGGCGTTCCAGACCCCCTCGGCGGTGGCGCTGCCGACGCCCGGCGCGAGGCGCAGGCAGCGCTTCAGCGCGAGCTCGTCGCCCGGGTTCCGGACGAACCGGAGGTGGGCGAGGACGTCCTTCACGTGGGCGGCCTCGAAGAAGCGGACGCCGCTCCGGACGACGAAAGGGATGCCCGCGGCGCGCCAGCTCGAACTGGATCTCCATCGCGTGGTGGTGGGCGCGGTAGAGCACCGCGATCTCCGGGAGCGGGATCCCCTCGTCCCGCAGCTCGAGCACGCGCTGGGCGACGAAGGCGGCCTGCTGGCAGGACGTCCCGGCACGGCACCACCGCCGGCAGCGTCCCCTCCGGGCGGACGCTCGTGCAGCTCCTTCTCGAACTGCCGGACGTTCGCGGCGATGCGACGCGTTGGCGAGCGAGAGGATCTGCGGGGTCGAGCGGTAGTTGACGGTGAGGTCGAAGCGGCGGGCGTCGGGGTAGCGCTTCTCGAACTCGAGGATGTTCGCGAAGTGGGCGCCGCGGAAGGCGTAGATGGACTGGGCGTCGTCGCCGACGACGCAGAGGTTCCGGTGCTCCGCGGCGACGAGGTCCACGACGTCGCCCTGGAGCCGGTTCGTGTCCTGGTACTCGTCGACGAGGACGTGCTGCCACGCTCCCGCGAGGGCCCGCCGCACCGGCTCCCGCTCGGCGAGCAGGATCTTCCAGTTGAGGAGCAGGTCGTCGAAGTCCATCGCGTTCATCTCGTGCTTGCGCTCGGCGTAGCGCCGGGCGACGCGCAGGAGGTCCTCCTCGAGCGGCGCGAACTGCGGCCGCCGGGTGGCGACGACGTCGGCGAGGGGCGTCTGGGTGTTCACCGCCATCGAGACGAGGTCGATGAGCACGTCCGCCTTCGGGAACCGGCGCGCGCCCGACCGCGAGCCCGCAGTCGGCGATGGCGGCCGTCATCACGTCGCGGGAGTCCTCGCGGTCGAGGATCGAGTAGCCGCGGTGGTAGCCGAGCTCGGCCCCGTGCTCGCGCAGGACCTGGTGCGCGACGTGGTGGAAGGTGCCGCCCTGGATGCGCCGGGTGTCGACCCGGCAGACCTCCTCGACGCGGCGGAGCATCTCGCGGGCGGCCTTGTTCGTGAAGGTGAGGAGCAGCACCGACTCGGGCGCGACGCCGTCGGCGAGGAGCCGCGCGACGCGCCAGGTCAGCGTCCGGGTCTTCCCGGAGCCCGCGCCGGCGATGACGAGGATCGGCCCGGCGCCCGCCTCGACGACGGCGATCTGCTGGTCGTTGAGGAGCCCCTCGTAGTTCAGGGCGCGCGCGGTGGGCTCGGCGCGCTTGAGCTGGTAGCGGCGGGACATGGAAGGCGAGGGTCCCAGCGTAGCGGGCGGATCCGACACGCGCCGGCGTGGCGCGAGACGACGGCGCCAAAAATTGGACGGTGGCCCGGCGCTGCGTACCATCGCGCTCGATGTCGCCGCTCCGAACGAGCGTCCTCGCGCTCGGCCTCCTCGCGATGGCCTGCGCACCCCGGGCGCACGCGGCGCGGCGCGACCGCCTGCCCCCGCCCGCCCCGGCGAACCGGGCCGGCACCCGCGAACCGGGTGCCGGCCCGGCCGCCGGTTCGTCCGCGCAGGCGCCGCGGCCGGTCCAGGCGCGCCGGCCGCCCGCTCCCCGCGACCAGACGGTCCGCCGCGCCATCGACACCGCCTCCGCCCTGGTCGGCCACCGCGAGATCGTGGTCGACGGAGTCCGCTGGGGCGACGGCTGCGCGGCGCTCGTCCGCGCGGCCTACGCCGCCGCCGGCTCGCCCCTGCCCGCCTCCGCCGCCGACGCCCGCGCGCTCCACGCCGTCGCACGCGAGCGCGCCCGCGTACGGCGCGGGAAGCCCACCCCCGGCGACCTCGTGTTCCTCTCCGACCGGCCCGGTGGCCCCGTCGATCACGTCGGCCTCGTCGAGTCGGTCGCGACGGACGGCACCGCCCTCGTGCTCCACCGGACCGACCTCGGCGTGCTGCGCGTCCGGGTGAACGGAGCGCAGCCCTGGAAGGTGAAGGGCGACTCCGGCCGCGCGGTGAACGACGTCCTCGTCGTCGGGGCCGGCCGGGTCTCCGCCGGGCGGCTCCTCGTCGCCTACGCGACGCTGCTCTGACGGTCGTGCTCGACGCGCCCACCGACCACGGTGTGCGTGACGGGAACCTCGCGGAGCCGCTCCGGGCCGCACGCCGACGGATTGTCCGCGAACAGCGTCAGGTCCGCGTCCTGCCCTTCGCGCACCATCCCGCGGCGCTCCTCCGCCCGGCACGCGAACGCGGCGCCCCGCGTGAACCCGGCGAGCGCGGCGGCGCGGTCGAGCGCCTCCTCCGGCCGGAACGGGACCTGCCCGGGCGCGGCGCGGGTCTCGGCCGCAGCGAGGCCGGCGCGGGGGTCGGGATTGGCGACGGGGAAGTCCGACCCGAAGGCGAGAGGGATCCCCGCGGCGGCGAGGGTGTGCCACGCGAAGGCGCCGCGGAGCCGCGGGGTGCCCTCCCCGAGCCGCGCGGCGAGCCACGGGCCGTCCATGGAACGTGGATGGGCTGCATCGAGGCGACCACCCCCGCCGCGGCGAGGCGCGGGACGTGGCGGGGGAGCACGAGCTGGAGGTGCTCGATGCGCGGCCGCGGCGCCGGGATCCCGGCGGCGAGCGCCGCGTCGAGGGCGTCGAGGGCGACCTCCACCGCGCGATTGCCGATGGCGTGGATCGCGGGCTGCAGCCCGGCGGCGGCGATTGCCTGGACGCGCTCGGCGAGCGCTCCGGGCTCGAGCAGGAGGAGCCCGCGGTTCCCGGGGTCGTCCGCGTAGTCCTCTTGGGCGTGGCCCCGCGGCTGCCGAGGGCGCCATCGGCGAAGAGCTTCACCGCGCCCACCGAGAGCCGCCCCGTCGCCGGCGAAGCCCGCGCCTCG
>CAVTRF010000025.1:0-4315 GCA_963736795.1 uncultured delta proteobacterium
CGGCGCCCTTGCGGTTGCCATGCTTCTCGATCCCGCAGCGGATCGCCTCGCGCAGGACCGCCCCGAGGTCGCCATCCGGGATCTTGTGGCTGAGGAGCGCCTTCAGCGATTCGAGCTCCGCCTTGGCGGCCGCGTCCAACGTGACGCGGACCGACCACTGGTCCTCGGACACGGGTCGAACGTCCGCTGGTCGGACGTCCGTGGACCGAGCGCGCATGGGCTGCGGCGCGGGCGGTGCGGCGACTGCCACTGCCAACTGCACCGCCAGCGGCGCCGAAGACGGCGCGGCGAGGGTGCGGGAGTCGAGGAGCGAGAGCGGGGTCGCCGACTCGACCCGAGTCTCTGCGCTGCTGGCAGCCGCAGCGGGCGCGTACAGCCTGCGGATGCCCTCGGTCGGAGCGACGCGCGGCCGGATCGTCACGACGAGATGCTCGACCTCCGCCTTCGTCTTGTAGGCCGCTCGCTCGACCAGCTCCGCGAAGTTCTCCTCCGTGAGGACCTGACCCAGCAGAGGAGCCGTGGAGACGCAAAGCCGCCCGTCGCGCAGGGCCGCCTCTAGCCTCGGAAACCGCCGCAACACGCGCATCGCGCCGATGCGCCGCCCCGCCGCGCCCTCGCGCAGGTGAAGCGAGCGCAGGCAGTAGTCCCACAGCGAGCCGAAACCCGCCTCGAGGTACGCGCGGCGGCGGTCGAACTCGTCTAGGTGGAGCAGGAACTCGACCTGGATGGTGCGTTCGTCGCCGACGAGCTCCACGAGCCTGCGGGCCAGCGCGGCGGCATCGAGTGACGAGGGAAGGGTCGCGTTCATGGCAGTGACCTCCAGTGATACGAAGGTCGTACCATGCGTTTCCGAGCACTCCGGGAAGGGCCCTGGCGTGTCTCCAGCCGCACGTTCGCGCGCCTCCGCCGGCTCGGAGCCTCGGCCCCCTTCGCCCGCGCCTGGCGGCCCGCGTCGTGCGCGAGACCACCTTTCCCGCGCGACGCCCACCGGGGAGACCGCGCCACGCGCAATGCGTGTCAATCGGAATCGTCGCGCACCACCTGGGGTGAATGGCCACATGATGAACGGCGGCGAGCGCGCGCCGTGCTTCCGACCGATTCGAGTCGACGAACTATCTCCAGCGATAGTTCGTGGACAGTTCCAATCCTCTTCACTCGCTTCGCGGCGCAGCGACTCCGCCTCGCGACCACCCAACTCGCTCGTGGGCGGCCGAGTTTCGGGGAGGCGCCACGCCCACGGTCGGGCCCTCGGGGGAAGCCGTACGAGTACCAGGAGCCGTACGGGTCACGGCTCCGCGCGCCGACACCGCAGGCTTGCCGTACCGCACGTGCCGTGAAACCCTGGGGAATGATCCGGACTCCGAGGTGGGCCATGATCGCGCTCGCGCTGGCGGCGTGCGACGGTGGCGTGGGTGGTGGGGGTGGGGGCGGCGGGTCGGCCACCGCGATCGACTGCACGTGGCTCACCGGCACGAACTGCTGGAAGGAGTCCGCCGCCGCGGCGACCGCCTGCACGAACAGCGCGGCGACGGGACTCTTCAATCCTGCGACGACGCTCTGCACGTACGCGGACGGCGCGACGGTCCAGTTCGACCCCGCCTACCCCGCCACCGTGAGCTTCCACCAGAGCGACCTCTGGGACTTCACCATCGTCTCCTCGACCGCGGCGACCTGCGCGCGGTACGTGGAACCGACCGACAGCTCGTTCTCGCTCACGACGAGCCTCGGCACGTTCTCCGCGGACTGGACGAACGACCCGATCCTCTTCACGTGCCCCGACGGGAGCCGCTACAGCCTGCCCGGCGAGACTGCGCTCACCTGCGTGTCGGCGTTTCCGGGGTGGCTCACGAGCTGGTCGGGAAGTACGCTCGCGTTCCGCTTCTTCGGCGCGCCGGCCGACGACGACACGGTCTGGCGCTGCCGATGATGGCGCCACACCTGTGAGACCGCCGCGGGGCGCGGCGAGGTAGAATCGCCGCCGTGAGCCACGGATCCCGTTCAGGCGGCTGCTGTAGCAGCCCCGAGCTGCCCCCCGCAGTCCGCACCGAGCTCGTGATCGCCGAGGAGCGCGAGGCGCCCTCGGTCGCGACCGAGGCCGCGCCGAGCCGGAGGTGGACCGGGATCGACGCGAACGGGTTCGACCAGGTGAAGCTCGCGACGCTCTGGGCCCTCCTCGCCGGGCAGGAGTTCCGGGACGAGCTGGTCTACGAGTTCACCCCGCTGCACGAGGTCTCGACGGACGGACCGTGGATCTTCCGAGTCCCCGCTCCGCTCGTGCAAGCGCTCGCGGAGGTCGACGACCGGCGCGCGTCGGAGATCGTGCCCGCGTGGGCCGCCACCGAGGAGCTCGAGCTCGACGGCTGGGACGCGGAGGCGGTCGCGCCGTTGCTCGAAGGGCTGCGCTCGCTCGCGCGCTCCGCCCGCGCGGAGCTGAAGCCCGTCCTGATGTCGGTGCGCCTGTAGCGGTCGCGCGCCGTCGGGGCGCGGGGCGTCTGCGCGGAGCCCCGTCGCCCCTCGGCCGCCGGCGCCCCACCTTCCCGGCATGACCGAGCTCGCCACCGCCCCTCCGTCCCGCGCCCGCTCCCTCGGGGTCCGGGGCGCCTTCACCGCCGGCGCCACGTTCGCGGCCGCCGCCCTGGGCGCCCGCTCCTCGTCCGCGCGCCCTGGTACCGGGCGCTCGAGAAGCCGCCGTGGCAGCCGCCGCCCGCAGCCTTCCCCGGTCTGGACGGCGCTCTATGCGCTGACCGCGGCCTCCGGGTGGCGGACCTGGCGCTCGCGCGGGCCGGGGCGCCGCCGTCGCCCTGGCGTGCTCTGGGGCGCGCAGCTCGCGGTGAACGCGGCCTGGTCGCCATCTTCTTCGGCCTGCGCCGGCCGCGGGCCGCGCTCGTCGACGCCGCCCTCCTCGCGCCCGCCATCGCCGCCTACGCCCACGCGGCGTCGCGCGCCGACCGCATCGCGGCGCCGGTCGAGGTCCCGAACCTCGGCTGGCGCGCGATCGCGCTCGAACTCGGCCGCGCGCGCGCTCGAGCGGCGGGACGGCCGCTCGCCGGCCCTTGCGCGCGACGCGGGCGGCGCACGGCAAGACTCGCCGATGCCCGCCATCCTCGACGCCCTGCCCGCGCTCTACCGCGATCTCCTGCCTTCGCTCTCGGAGGAGGTGCCGGCCGAGACGAAGGCGACGTGCGGGCGCTTGCGCCATGCTCGAGGGCGGCGGGCCCCGCCGTCGCTCCCGTCGACGGCCGGGTCGCGGTTCTTCCGGGCCGACACGAAGTGCTGCACCTTCCACCCGACGCTGCCGAACTACCTCGTCGGCGCGGCGCTCGCGGACGAGACCGCGGCCGGTGCGGAGGGGCAGCCAGCGGATGGAGGCGCGCGTCGCGTCGCGCGTCGGCGTCGCGCCCGAGTGGCTGCACCCGCCGCGCGCCTTCTCGCTCCTCTACGATAGCTCGCGCGGCGCATTCGGGCGTGCCCGGGCGCTCCGCTGCCCGTTCTACGAGGCGATCGCGGGCGCGTGCACGATTGGGCGCACCGCGACGCCGTCTGCTCGACGTACTTCTGCAAGTACGCGGCGGGCGCGGACGGCCGGCGCTCTGGACGGCGGTGAGGAGCTCGTCTCGCTCGTCGAGATCGAGCTCGCCCGCGCCGCGCTCCTCGAGCTCGCGCCGGACCTCCTCGACCGCGCGCCGCCCGCGCCGCCGCGCGGCACCGGTCGGCCCGGAGGACCTGGACGGCGAGGCGCTGCCCGAGGCGGAGCACGCGGCGCTCTTGGGGCGCGTTCGCCGGGCGCGAGGCGGAGCTCTACCGGGCGTGCCACGCGTTCGTCGCGGCGCCTGGTCGGCGCCGGACCTGGACGCGCTCATCGGCCTCGACGGCCGGCTCGCGAGCCGCAAGGTGGCCCGGGCCGCAGCCGCGGCGCGCTCGACGGCGCTCCCGCCCGTGCTGCGCCTCGATCCGGGGACGACCGTCGCCTTGGCTCCCCGACGGCTCGGTCGCGCTCGGCGCGTTAGCAGGGCGAGCACGAGGCCGTCGCGCTGCCCGGCGAGGCGTACCGGCTCCTCGCGCGGTTCACGGGCGACGCGCCGGTCGATGCCGTGCGGGCGCGCCTCCGCGCGGAGGACCACGCCAATCTCTCGGACGACGTGCTCCTTGAGCTGTATCGGCAGCGGGTCCTCTCGCCGCCGCCGGGAAGAACCTGAGCGTCCCGCCGGCCTTCGACAGCCGGAGGCCGAACGGACCCGACGGCCCCCTCACCCACCCTCTCCCGCTTCGCGGGGGCGAGGGAGAGCCAGCAGCTAGTCGAGCACCGCGACCGCAT
>CAVTRF010000026.1:0-11585 GCA_963736795.1 uncultured delta proteobacterium
ATCGCGCGCGGGGGGAGGAAGGGACGCGGCCCCCTCGTCGGTCAGGCCGCCATCGCGCCCGCCACGGGGCGCCCGCGCTTCAGCCGCGCGAGGACCGGCGGGACGACCAGGAAGAGCATCGCGCCCACGAGCAGCACGAGGGAGATCGGCTTCTCGAGGAAGATGGCCGGGCTCCCCTTCGAGATGATGAGCGCCTGCCGGTACGACGACTCCATCCGGCCGCCCAGGATGAGCCCGAGGACGAGCGGCTCCACCGGCCAGTCGTGCCGGCGCATGTAGTACCCGATGACGCCGGCGAACGCGGTGCAGACGAGATCGACGCTCGACTGCGAGATCGACCAGACGCCCACGGTGCAGATGACGAGGACGATCGGCATCAGGAACCGCGGCGGCACCGCCATGATGCGCGCGAACACGTTGACGAGCGGCCAGTTCAGGATCACGAGGATGGTGTTGCCGACGTACATGGACGCGATCAACGCCCAGAGCAGCGCCCCGTGCTTCTCGAACATCATCGGGCCCGGCGTGATGTCGAGCATCATGAGAGCGCCGAGCATCACGGCGGTGGCGCCGCCGCCGGGGATGCCGAGCGAGAGCAGCGGGATGAGCGAGGCGCCGCTCGCCGCGTTGTTGGCCGACTCGGGGTTCGCGACCCCGCGGATGTCGCCGGTGCCGAACTTCTCGGGATCCTTCGCGACCCGCTTCTCGACGTTGTAGGCGATGAAGGTGGAGAGGGTGGCGCCGGCGCCGGGGAGCATGCCGACGATGAACCCGAAGAAGCTCCCGCGGAGGATCGACGGGAGGCTGTACTTGAACTCGCTCCAGCTGAGCCAGACCTTCTCGGCCTTGACGACCTGGGTCTGCGTGCCCGCCCAGATCTCCCTCGCGGTCGTCACGATCTCGGCGAGCGCGAAGACGCCGATGGCGACGACGATGAAGTCGATGCCGTCCTGGAGGAACGGGTTGCCGAACGTGAAGCGCGGCGCGCCCGAGACCAGGTCGATGCCGACCGTCGCGATCATCAGGCCGACGACGGTCGTGACGATGGCCTTCGAGACCCGCCCACCCGCGAGGCTCGCCACGGTGGCGAGGCCGAAGAGCATCAGCGAGAAGAACTCGGCGGGTCCGAACCGGAGGGCGAGGGAGGCCACCGGTCTCCCGACCATCGTGAGCACCACGACGGAGAGGGTCCCCGCGATGAACGAGCCGATGGCCGCGATGGCGAGGGCCGCGCCGGCCCGTCCCTGCTTCGCCATCTTGTGACCGTCGATGGTGGTGATGACCGAGGCCGACTCGCCCGGGATGTTGACGAGGATCGAGGTGGTGGAGCCGCCGTACATCGCCCCGTAGTAGATGGACGTCAGCATGATCATCGCCGCGACCGGCGACATCGTGAAGACGAGGGGCAGCAGCATCGCGATGGTGGCGGTCGGGCCGAGGCCGGGCAGGACCCCGATCACCGTGCCGATGATGCTCCCGAGGAACGCGATCGCGAGATTCATGGGCTGCAGCGCGACCGCGAAGCCGTTCATCAGATGGTCGAGCATGGGACGCTCACTTCCCGAGGAACGAGAGGACGCCGAGCGGCAGCCGGACGCCGAGGCCGTACGCGAAGGCGAGGTGGAGGACCGCGGTCACGACGACGGCGCCGAGGCCGTAGACGTATCCGCGTCGCTCGCCGAGGAGGCGCGCCATCGCGCCCAGAGCGAGCACGGAGGCGAGCGGGAACCCGAGCTCAGGCATGAAGACGAAGTACGCGAGCAGCACCGCCCACAGCCCCGCGAACCGGCCGTGCGCCGCGAGCCAGCCGCGCGCACCCGGGCCGGCGGCGGCCGCCTCCCCCCCGCCCTCCTCGCCCGGCGCCCCGACGAGGAGCCGCCAGAGACCGGCGAGGGCGAGGGCGATCCCGAGCACCCTCGGGAAGGCCGCCGGCCCGGGGACACCGGGCATCTGGTAGAGCGCGGGGATCGACCGCGTCTCCACGAGGTAGCCTGCCGCCACCAGCAGGATCACGAGCCCCTCGATCCGGGGCCGCGTCACCAGCGCTCTCGTCGTGACCATGAAGTCCTCCGCTCGCCCCGCGGGGCGCTATTTCGTGAACCCCAGCTCCTTGAGGAGCGTCCGGTAGCGGGCGTGCTCGTCGGTCACGAACGCCTTGAACTCGTCGCCGAAGCGGGTGGTGCCTTCCCAGCCGAGCTTCTCGCGCTCGGCCGCCCACTCCGGGGACGCGAGCATCTTCTTCAGGGTGTCGGTCCAGAACTGGACCGCCTCCGGAGACGCGCCCGGGGCCATGTAGACCCCCCGCCAGATCGGGAACGTCGCCTTGACGCCCTGGTCGAAGGTGGTGGGCAGGTCCTTGAACTTCGTGGACCGCTTGTCCGAGAGCAGGGCGAGGCATCGGATCTTCCCGGCCTCGAGCTGGGCGCTCGCCTCGGCGAGGTCGAGCGTCGCCGCGTCGGTGTGGCCGCCGAGCAGCGCGGTCATCGCCTCGCCGCCGCCCTGGAACGGGACGTACACGAGCTTCGTCGGCTCGATGCCTGCCGCCTTGGCGAACACCGCCGTCTTGATGTGGTCGAGGCTTCCCGGGGCCGAGCCGCCGGCGAAGGTGACCGAGGTCGGGTTCGCCTTGAGCGCGGCCACGAGGTCGCCGAGGTTCTTGAGCTTCGAGTCGGCCCGCACGAAGAACCCGCCGTACTCCGCCGCGACCTGGGCGAGCGGGATCACGTCGGCGTACGAGTGCGGGGTCCTGCCGGCCGCCATCGTGAAGGTGAGCGAGTTGGAGGCGGCGACGAGCAGGCTGCCGTCGGCCTTGCGCTTCGCGATGACGTTGGCGATGGCGACCGCGCCGCTCCCGCCGGGCATGTTCGTCACGTACATCGTGCTCTTCAGGGCGCCGGTCTTCTGGAGCACGTTCGCCGAGCTGCGGCAGATGGTGTCCCAGCCGCCGCCGGGGTTCGCGGGGGCGATGCACTCCGGCCGCTCCGGAACGAAGGCGAACGCGGGGACCGGGGCGGCGGCGGCGAGCGCGAGGGCCGCGGCGCCGAGGGCGGCGCGGGCCAGGAGGTTCGAGACGGTGCGGTTCATGCGGTTTCCTTCCGGACGGGGGAGAACGAGCGACCGGCCCGCACCGTAAGGCGCGCAACCTGTCGCGATGCTGTCGGCTACTTCGCGAACCCGAGCTCCTTCAGGAGCACCTGGTAGCTCGTCTGCTCGGCGCGGAGGAACGCCCGGAACTCGTCGCCGAAGCGCTGGGTGGGCTCCCAGCCGAGGCGATCGCGCTCGGTGGCCCACTCGGGCCGCTCGAGCATCCTGCGGAGCGTGGCGGACCAGAACTCGACCGCCTCGGCGGGCGCGCCCGGCGCCATGTAGAGGCCGCGCCAGATCGGGAGCGACGCCTTCACGCCCAGCTCGTACGTGGTCGGGATGTCCTTGAAGTGCGTCGAGCGGCGATCGCTCAGCGCGGCGAGGCAACGGACCGCCTTCGCCTCGAGGTGTGGGCGCCCCTCGGCGAGGTCGAGCGCGGCGACCTCGACGTGCCCTCCGAGCAGCGCCGTGACCGCCTCGGCGCCGCTCTGGAACGGAACGTACACGAGCTTCGTCGGGTCGACGCCGATGCCCTTCGCGAGCAGCGCGACCTTGATGTGGTCGAGGCTCCCCGGTGCGGACCCGCCGGCGAAGACCACCGAGCGCGGGTCGGCGCGGAGCGCGGCGACGAGCTCCGCGAGGGAGCGGAAGCGGGACCCCGCCTTCACGAAGAACCCGCCGTACTCGGCGCCGATCTGCGCGATCGGGACGACATCCTCCCAGCGATGCGGGGTCCGGCCGGAGGCCATCGCGAAGGAGAGCCCGGGCCCGCTCGCGACCACGAGCTCGGGGGCGCCCTTCCGCTTCGCGACGACGCTCGCGACCGCGACGGCCCCGCTGCCGCCCGGCGCGTTCGTGACGTACAGGGTGCTCTTCAGGGCCCCGGTCTTCATGAGCACGTTGGCGGTGGTCCGGCAGACCGCGTCCATGCCGCCGCCGGGGCTCGCGGGGGCGATGCACTCGGGCCGATCGGGCTCGAACGCGGCGGCTGGGGTGGCTCCGGTCGCCAGCGCGACGGCGACCGCTGGAAGCAGGATGACGAGGCGAGGGTCGGCACGACGGTCCATGGACGAGGCTCCTTGCGTTGAGCCGCTCGGGGAGCGGCTTCGGGAGCGTCGCGCGCGGGACCTGTCGTCGCGCTGTCGTCAGCGCGGCGGCGGAACGTCGCGCCAGCGCCGGATGAACTCGGCGCGCTTCGACCCGTCGAGGAACACGAGCAGGCTCGGCCCCACGTGGATCGGCTTCAGCCGCGCGCCCAGGCGGCGCGCGAGCGCCGCGGCCGTGTTCTCCCCCTCGACGTCCGTCCGGATGGAGAACAGCGCGCAGCGTCCGGCCATCACCTCCTGCCCACGGCGGGACAGCACGTAGTCGAGGAAGACCCGCGCCGCGTTGGGGTGAGCGGCCGCCTTGGGAATCAGGGCGATCCGAGACGCGGCGAGCACGTAGTCCTCCGGATAGACGATGGCGAGCTCGGGAGACCGGCGCACCGCGACGAGGGCGTAGGACCCGTTCACGTTGAACGCGAGGAGCTCCTCCCCGGTCCGGACGCGCTCGATCATGCGGGCCGTGCTCGCGTGGAGCGCGAGCCCGGCGCTGGCGTAGGCGCGCACCGTCTCCGGGAAGGCCGGATCGATCCGGCTGTCCTGCGTGAGGAGGAGGTAGCCGATCGCGCTGCGCTCCGGGTCGTAGGTCCCAACCCGGTCCCGCAGCCGCTGCGGCGCCGCCTCGAGCCAGCGCGCGAGCCCGGCATGGGTGCGGGGGACCTCCGCCGCGGGCAGCCTCCGGAGGTTGTGGATGAACACGAACGGCTCGAGCGTCGTCCCGAAGGCCTCGTTCCGCCACAGTGCCCACGGGGCGAGCCGCGCGCCCTCCGGGCTGTCGTACGCCTGGGCGAAGCCGTCGTTCGCGAGCTTCATCTGGAGGTCCATCGCAGGGCTCCAGAGGACGTCCGCCGTGGGGCGGCCGGAAGCCACCTCGTCCAGGAATCGGGTGTTCATCTCCCCGGTGTTGAGGTCGTGGTACTCGACGACGATGCGCGGGAACAGCTCCGCGAAGTCGGCCAGGAGGGGCGCGATGATGTCGCGGTCGGTCGCGGCGTAGACCACGACCTTCCCCTCCTTCAGGGCGCCGGCGACGACGCCGGCGGCGGTGGCGGTGACGGTGGCCGGCGCGTCGCCATGGACGGCCGACGCGGCGAGCGCGAAGACCGCGGTGGCGAGCGCGCGGAGGGGGTGCGAGGGTCGGTTCAAGACCGGGTTATGATGGCACGCCCGCGCACGGCGGGTCATCCATGCGCCTGCTCGTCGTCGAGGACAACGTGGCCCTGGGCCGCGACATCGCGCGCGCGTTCCATGCGAAGGGTCACACCGTCGAGCTCGTCGAGAGCGGCGACGACGCCGACACCTCGCTCCGCACGCAGGCGTATGACCTCGTGATCCTCGACATCGGCCTGCCCGACCTCGACGGCCTCGAGGTCCTGCGCCGGCTGCGCCACCGGAAGTCCCGCGTGCCGGTGCTGATCCTCACCGCCCGCGACGCGCTCGAGGACCGCGTGCAGGGCCTGAACCTCGGCGCGGACGACTACCTCTGCAAGCCGTTCGCCCTCGCGGAGCTCGAGGCGCGCGCCGGCGCCCTCATCCGCCGCGGCGTGGGCGGGGACGCCGCCGTGATGACCCACGGGCGGCTCACCCTCGACACCGGCGCGCGCCAGGCGTTCGTGGACGGCGCCCCGCTCGACCTCCCCCGCCGCGAGCTCAACCTCCTCGAGCTGCTCCTCGTGCAGCGTGGCCAGGTGGTCGCGAAGCAGGCCCTGCTCGAGAAGCTGTTCGGCCTCGACGACGAGCCCGGCGTGAACGCCGTCGAGATCTACGTGCACCGGCTCCGCAAGAAGCTCGAGCCTGCCGGCGTGCGGATCCGCACGGTCCGCGGGCTCGGGTACCTCCTGGAGAACCCGTGAAGCGCGCCTCGTTGCGCGCCCGCCTCCTCCGCTGGCTGCTGCTCCCGCTCGGCGCCCTCTGGGTGGTGGACGCCACCCACACCTTCCTCACCGTGCGCGCCGCGATCAACGCGGCGTACGATCGCTCGCTCTACGCCTCGGCGCTCGCGATCTCCGAGCGCGTGACCCTCACCGGCGCGGTGCCCTTTGTCGACATCCCGCCCCTCGCCCTCGAGGTGCTCGACACCGCGAGCCAGGAGCGGCTCTTCTACCGTGTCGCCTTCCACGCCGAGGGCGGCGGCGAGACGTTCCTCACCGGCTACCAGGACCTCCCCCGCCCGCCGAAGCCCGCGGCCGGAACGCCGCTGTACTACGACGCGGTGTACCGCGGCGATCCGGTGCGCGTGAGCGCCCTCGCCACGCAGTACCCGACCAGCCCGGCCATCTCCGTGCTCGTGCAGGTGGCGGAGACGGTGGGCGGGCGCGGCTCCCGCACCCGCGAGCTGGTCGTCCGCGAGGCGCTCGCGCAGCTCGCCGTGATCCTCCTCGCGGCGGGCATCCTCTGGTTCGGCGTCTCGCGCGGCCTGCGGCCGCTCACCCGCGTCAGCGGGACCGTCGCGCGCCGTTCCGCGGACGACCTCTCGCCGGTGGAGCTCGAGCGCGCCCCCGCGGAGGTCGCGCCGCTCGTCCGCGCCGTGAACGACCTGATGGAGCGGCTCCGGCGGACGATCGCGGCGCAGCGCCGGTTCATCGCCGACGCCTCGCACCAGCTCCGCACGCCCCTCGCGGTGATCCAGACGAAGGCCGAGCTGGTGCTGCGCGAGGAGGATCCCACCGCGGTGAACCGCGCCATCATGGACCTGTGGGAGCACTCGCAGGCGACGACCCGGCTCGCGACCCAGCTCCTCTCTCTCGCGAGGAGCGAGACCGGTCAGGGGGGAGAGGCGCACCGCCTCGACCTCGACTCGCTGGCGCGGGAGGCCTGCGCTGCCCACGTCAACGACGCCTTCGGCCGCGGCGTGGACCTCGGCTACGAGGGGGACGGTCCCGCCCTCATCCTCGGGCGCGACGTGCTGCTGCGCGAGGTGATCGCGAACCTCGTGCAGAACGCGCTCGCCTACGGGGCCCGGCCCGGCACGGTCACGGTGAGCGTCGGGCGGCCGTCGCCGGGTGCGGTGGTCCTCGCGGTCGAGGACGACGGCCCGGGGATCCCGCCGGAGGAGCGCGCCCGCGTGCTCGAGCGGTTCTACCGCCGCCCGGGGACACGCGGCGGAGGAGCCGGGCTGGGGCTCCCGATCATCGCGCAGATCGCGGAGGGGCACGGCGCGACCCTCCACCTCCTCGAGGGTGCCGGCGGCAAGGGGCTCCGGGTAGAGCTCCGCTTCCCCGAGGCGCCCGCCTCCTGAGGACGGACGGGCGTCCGGGCCGAAAGGCTCGCGACAGGAGCGGCGCCGCAGGATGCGGGGCGACCGCGGCCTGCGCCGTGGCGGGAGGCTCCCCTTGCACGGCACCCTGCGCTACTTCCACGGCTCCATCGCGGTCACCGTCGTCGGGCTCGCCCTGGCGGCGGCCCTCGGCGCCCACCTCCACGGCGCGGCCGGCGCCGCCGGCACCGTCTTCGTGGCCGGCATGCTCGCGGTCCTGGAGGTGTCGCTCTCCTTCGACAACGCGGTGGTGAACGCGTCCGTGATGAAGGAGATGACGCCCGTCTGGCGCCGGCGGTTCCTGACCTGGGGCATGGGGGTCGCGGTGTTCGGGATGCGATTCGTGTTCCCGCTCGTGGTGGTGAGCGCGGTCGCCCGCATCGGCCCGCTCGAGGCGCTGACCCTCGCGGCGCTCCGCCCCGACGAGTACGCGCGGCTCCTCACCAGCGCCCACGTGGCCCTCGGCGCTTTCGGCGGCGCGTTCCTCGGGATGGTCTTCCTCAAGTTCTTCTTCGACGCCGAGAAGGAAGTCCACTGGTTCCGCGGCGTCGAGCGGCGGCTCGCGATCCTCGGCCGGTTCGAGGCGATCGAGCTTGCCGTCGTGTTGCTCGTGCTGTGGGCGTTCTCACGCCAGCTTCCGCCGGAGCAGGGACGCGAGCTCCTCGTCGCAGGCGTCTTCGGGCTCGTCGCGTTCATCGCGGTGGACGGGGTGGGCGCGGTGATGGAGACCGGCGCCGGGGAGCAGCGCGACCTCCACCGGGCGGGGCTCGCGACCTTCCTCTACCTCAACGTCCTCGACGCGAGCTTCAGCTTCGACGGCGTCGTCGGCGCCTTCGCGCTCACGAGCAACCTGTTCGTCATCGCCATCGGCCTCGGCATCGGCGCGATGTTCGTCCGGAGCCTCACCATCCTGCTCGTCGACCGCGGCACCCTGGAGTCGTACCGCTACCTCGAGCACGGCGCGTTCTGGGCGATCGGAGCCCTCGCGCTCATCATGCTGGTCGGCACGCTCCACGAAGTGCCGGAGGTGGTCACGGGCCTCGTGGGCGCGGGGCTCATCGCCATCTCGCTCTGGTCGTCGGTGCGCGAGCGGCGCGCGGTCGCGGCGGGCGACCCGGGGGCGCTGGTGCGGGCGGCCGAGAGGCCGTGACCGTCCCCGCCCGCCTGCGCGCCGTCGCCGTCACCTACGGCGCGGGCGCCGCCGCCGCCGTGCTCGCCGGAGCCCTGCGGCTACCGCTGCCGTCGCTGCTCGGGCCGCTCCTCGCCACCGGAGCCGCGAGCGCGCTCGGCCGGCCGCGCCCGGTCCTCCCGGGCGCGCGGCAGGCGGGGCAGGCGGTCGTCGGCGCGACCCTCGGCCTGTACTTCACCGCCGAGGTGCTCGGCGTCCTCGGCGCGGCGCTGCCGTGGATGGCCGCCGCCGCCGCCGCCGCGCTCGGCACCGGGATCGCCGGCGCCCGGCTGCTCCGGCGTCGCGCGGAGCTCGACCCGGCCACCGCCTTCTACGCGAGCGTCCCCGGCGGCGCCGCGGAGATGGCGGTGTTCGGCGAGCGAGACGGCGGCGATCCAGCGGTGATCGCGCTCTGCCAGTCCTTGCGGATCGCCGCGGTCGTGTCGCTGCTCCCGCTCGCCCTGGCCGTCGCCGGGGCCCGCGGCGACGACGCCTGGGCGCCCGTCGCGCGCCAGGGCTTCCCCGGCGGCCCCTCCACCCTCGCCCTCCTCGGCCTCTCGGCCGCCCTCGCGCTGCGCGTCGTGCGCGTCCCGAACGGCTGGCTGTTCGGCCCGCTCGCCGCGAGCGCCTGGCTCACCGCCTCCGGGATCGGCGCCCCCGCCCTCCCGCGCCTCCTCGTCGACGCGGCCCAGGTCGCGATCGGCTGCGCGCTCGGGAGCCTCTTCCGCCGCGAGCTCCTCCGCGACGCCCGGGTGCTCCTGCCCGCCATCGCGCTGGGGATCGCCCAGGGCTTGCTCCTCCTCGGCGCCTTCGCCGTCGCGCTGGCGCGCGGCACGGGCCGGCCGCTCCCGACCCTGCTCCTCGCAACCGCGCCGGGTGGAATCGCCGAGATGTGCCTCACCGCTCGCACGCTCCGGCTCGGCGTGCCGCTCGTGACCGCGTTCCACGTGGTGCGCATCGTGGCCCAGCTCACCCTCGCCCCTGCGACCTTCCGGCTGTGGCGCGCCATCGATCGCGCGGTGAGGCGACAGGAGCACGAAAGGTCGCCCTCTCCATGATGCGGGTCCACACCGGCCGCTCCCGGCCGCGCGGTCCCCCCGCGGCCCGGGCGCGGCCCCTCACGGAGCCCACATGACTCGAACCCTCGCAGCGATCGCAGCCGCGCTCCTCGCCACCGGGGCGAGCGCGCAGACGGCGCCCCCCGCACAGACGCCGTCCGACACGCCGGCCGCCGCCGCGGCCGAGCCGAAGAAGGAGGAGAAGAAGGAGGAGAAGAAGAAGCCGAAGGGCACCTTCGTCATCGGGCCGAAGAGCCAGATCACGATCGCCGGCCGCGCCTGGGGCGAGGTGAACAACGTCCGCGCGGACAAGGGCGTCGGCACGATTCCCGTCCACAACCTCAGCCGCGTGAGCAGCAACTCCTCGTACCTCCGATTCCGCGGCGAGCACGACCTCGACTACGGCTTCAAGGCGATCGCCCAGGTCGAGACCGAGGTCGGACTCGACGGCACCTCGCCGGGCAACGGCCCGTTCGTCAGCACCCGCAACACCTTCGTCGGCATCGCGTCACCGTACGGCGAGCTGACCCTCGGCAAGTTCGACTCGCCTGCGAAGGAGACGACGATCGGCCGCGATCCGTTCGTCGGGACGGGCATCTTCGGGTACTACAACGTCTTCACGAAGTACCGCGCGGACCGCCGTCTCAACAACGCGCTCGCGTACGAGACGCCGACCTTCCTCTCCGGCTTCTCGGTGCTCGCCGCCTACTCGCTGGGCGAGACGGCGTTGAACTCGACCGGGAACATCCGGGTCAATCCGTACACGATCTCGGGCGCGCTCCACTACAGGAACGGCCCGCTCTTCGCCGGCCTCGCCTACGAGTACCGCAACGACTGCGCGAACCCGGACGTCGAGCCGACCTCCGGCCCGTCCTGCACGTTCGCCGCCCTCGGCTCCGACTCCCGGCCGAAGGGCCACGACCAGGTCATCCGCTTCGGCGCGGACTACACGATCAAGAGCACGTTCACGCGGCTCGCGGTCGTGTACGACCACATCGCGCTGCAGCTCGACGCAGCGAACGCTCTGCCGGAGCAGAAGCTGAGCCGCGACTCCTTCTGGGGCTCGGTCACCCAGGGGCTCGGCACGAACACGCACCAGGTCATGCTGAACTACGGCGTCGCGACGAAATTCTCCGGCTCGAACATCGGCGACACGTCGAAGACCGGCCTGCAGACCTACACCGCGGCGTACCGGTACAACTTCAACGCCGACACGATGTTCTACGTCGCGGTCGCGCAGATCATGAACGAGGACAACCAGAACGGGAAGTTCGGCTCGAACGGCCCGGCGACCGCGCCGACCGGCACGGGCTCGTGGGCGGCGCCGAAGGGCTCGACGGTGACCGGCTTCGGCGCCGGCCTCCGGTACCTGTTCTAGCGGCGGCGTGGACGTATTCCGGCCCGCTCCTCCAGGGGGGCCGGAGCGCGGGAGCGAGGGGCGGCACCGGGCCTTGCAGGGGCCGGGTGCCGCCCTTCGTGCTCCGCGACGGGCGCAAGGAGACGCCATTGACGGTCAGTGTCAGACGCCCATGGCAGGATCCGTTCGATGGTTGTCGGCTCGTCGCCACTCGCCGCCACGCTCACGGGTGCCCCGTCGTGCCTGACGCTCGCGCCTCCGCCGGCGCCACCGGAGCCGTGCACGCCGGCCGAGCTTCGCGCGCTGGTCAACGACGGCCTGACCGAGTCCGACGTCTGCGAGCAGCTCCTCGCGCAGTCGTCCCGCGTCGAGGGAAGCCTGGACCTCGCGATCGGGGACGGCCTGGCGGCCCTCCTCGTCGGAGACCGGCTCATCAGTCTCGGCTTCTCGTGCCTGCGCGACTACGCTCGCGAGGTCCTGGACGTGGCGGAGCGGACCGCCGAGTCGATGGCCCAGCTCTCCCACGAGCTGAAATCGCGCCCGCTCCTTCGGGCCGCCG
>CAVTRF010000027.1:0-12441 GCA_963736795.1 uncultured delta proteobacterium
TCGACGGTTCAAATCCGTTTTCCCGCTCCATCTAGCAGTGAAAGCCCCCGGTCCTCCGGGGGTTTTCTTTTCTGTCGTCGCCGGGGCCAGTTCCCTCTTCCATGTCGAGCTGTAGGTCGCGTTCGGCGGGGAGTCTTCGGTTGCCGCGACGTCCCGCCTCCGCGCCGCCTCCGCCACTCGCGACTGAAGACGAAGACCTGCGCTCTGCTCGCGCCTCGCCGGCTGAAATGCGTATGCCGCGGTACGCATCCGGCGAGGACGCAGTCGTGGTCGCGCGCGCATGGCACAGCCGTGCGGACCCTCGTCAGTGAAGTCGATGCGCGCTCGGAGTGACGTTGATCCGAGGAGCCGATGGAACGGACGGTGGCGGATCATCTCGTTGCTATGCTTTCTCAGGCATAGCACCACCACCGATCGCGGCCGCACGAGCGCGCGGCGGGCAGCTCGAACGCGAGCGGCTCTCAGGCACGACGCTGGCGCACCGTTCTGAGGCGTAACAGTTGCTCGTCCCCCGGGATGTGCCGTCCACGGAGAACACGGAGGACGGCGCCAGGGCCTGCATGCCCCGGCGCCGCCCCCCGCTCCCGCGCTCCGGGCCCCCTGGAGGAGAGGGGCCGGATGCTCTCGAACGACCTGCTAGAACAGCAGGCGCATGCCGGCGCCGAAGCCGGTGACGGTGGAGCCCTTCGGCGCGCTGAAGCCGGGGACGCCGCCCGACCCGAACTTCTGGGTCTGGTTGTCGCCGTTGATGATCTGGGTGGCCGCCGCGTACAGCATCAGGTCCTTGTCGAAGTTGAAGCGGTACGCGGCCGTGAAGGTCTGCGCGTCGGTCTTCGACGTGTCGCCGATGTTCCTTCCGGAGTACTTCGACGCCGCGCCGTAGTTCAAGACGAGCTCGTGCTTCTGGCTGAAGATCCCCTGGGTGATCGAGCCCCAGTACGCGTCGCGGTCGAGCTTCTGCTCCAGGAGGGCGTTCTTCGCGTTGAGCTTCAGCGCGAGGTGCTCGTACACCACGGCGAGCCGCGTGTACGTCTTCTTCACCGTGTAGCCCGCGCCCACGCGGACGACCCGGTCGTTGCCGTTGGGCTGGGCCGTGGTGCCCAGGGCGCTGCGGTCGCAGGACGGGCCCGCAGGGGCGTCGGCGTCCGGGTTGGCGCAGTCGTGGCGGTACTCGTACGCGACGCCGACGTACAGCGGGCCGCCGCGGTAGTGGATGGCGCCCGAGGCGGTGTACGGATCGACCCGGTTCGTCGTGCCCGTCGCGAACTTCGTCTCGCCGAGCGAACCGGCGGCGAGGAGCGTGAACCCGCCGACGCTCGGCGACTCGTAGAGGGCGGAGTTGTTCAGCCGGCGATCGGCGCGGTACTTCGTGAACACGTTGTAGTAGCCGAAGATGCCGGTCCCGACGAACGGGTCGAGGCCGATGGTGGTCTCCTTCATCGGGGAGTCCCACCTGCCGAGGGTCAGCTCGCCGTAGGGCGACGCGAGGCCGACGCCGGTGTTGCGCGTCGAGGCGAAGGGCGTGCCGTTCTCCCCCTCGAGGCCGAACTCCGCCTCGACCTGCGCGAACGCCTTGAACCCGTAGTCGAGCTCCCGCTCGCCGCGGATGCGGACGTACGAGGAGTTGCTGCTGAGCCGGTTGACGGGCAGGACGGCGGTCGCGGTCACGCCCTTGCTGGCGCGGACGTTGTTGACCTCGCCCCAGGCCCGGCCGTTGATGGAGATCTGGCTCTTCGCGCCGATGACGAAGGTGCCCTTCGGCGGCTTCTTCTCGTCCTTCTTCGGCACGTCGAGGGGGGCGGAGGTCGCGGCAGGCGGGGTTGGAGAGTCGGACGGCGGGGGCGTCGGGAGAGTCGGCGGCTGCGTCTGCGCGCTCGCGCCCACAGCGATGAGGGCGGCGGCGATTGCTGTGACGGTTCGGGTCATTTGGGCTCCGTGATGGGCCGCTCCCGGACGCGGGGAAGAGCGTCGTCGCCGGGTTCGGACCGTGGTGGGGGCCATCATGGGGAGGGCGACCTTTCGTCCCGCTGTCGCCGCAGCGCGCGATCGATGACGCGCCACAGCCCGAAGATCGCCGGGGCGAGGGTGAGCTGCGCCACGATGCGCACCACGTGGAAGGCGGTGACGAGCGGCACGCCGAGCCGAAGCGTGCGGGCGGTCAGGCACATTTCGGCGATCCCGCCCGGCGCGGTGGCGAGGAGAAGCGTCGCGAGGGGGCGGCCGGTGCCGAGCGCGACCGCGAGGGCGAAGGCGCCGAGGAGGACCATCCCCTGGGCGATCCCCAGGGCCATGGCGGGGAGGAGCACCCGGGCGTCGCGGAGCAGCTCGCGCCGGAAGAGGCTCCCGAGGGCGCAGCCGATGGCGACCTGGGCGGCGTCAACGAGGAGGCGCGGGAGGGCCGGGGCGCCGATGCCGGACGCTGTGAGCCAGGCGCTCGCGGCGAGCGGGCCGAACAGCCAGCCATTCGGGACGCGCAGCAGCCGCAAGGCGAGGGCGGCGGCGACGCCGAGGAGAGCGAAGGCGGCCGGGCCGCCGGGGAAGGCCTGGCGGGCGGCGGGATTCCAGAAGTCATCGCCGCGGATGCCCGCGACCGCCAGGGCGAGGGGGAGCAGCGAGACGACCGCGGCGATCCGCAGCGACTGGCACAGCGCGATCACCGCGGGATCGCCGCCGTCCCGCGCCCCGAACACCGCCATCTCCGCGGCGCCGCCGGGGACGCTCGCGTAGAAGGCGGTGGCGGGGTCGAGCCCGGCGCGGCGCCGGAGCAGCCGGGCGCCGGAGATGCCCGTGGCGAGGGCCGCGGCGGCAGCGGCCGCCATCCACGGCAGCGCCGCGCCGAGCACGCCGAGCACCTCGGCGGTGAAGTAGAGCCCGAGGGTCGCGCCAACCACCGCCTGCCCCGCCTGGCGCGCGCCGGGGACGACGGGGCGGGGCCGGCCGAGGGCGGTCGCGGCCCCCGTGGCGAGGAGCGGCCCGAGCAGCGACGGCAGCGGCAGCCGCAGGGCCGCCGCGAGGGCGCCGGCGACGGCGCCCACGCTGTACGTGACGGCGAGGTCGCGGAGGCGCGAGGGCACGGTCACGGCCCCTCGGTCACCTCCGCCGGAGCGCCGGGCGCGCGGCGCTCGCGCACCGACGAGGCGAGCGACAGGGCGATGAGCCCGGCGCCGATGAGGCCCGTGACCACCTCCGGGACCTCGTGGATCGTTCCCATCAGCATGATCGCGGCGAGGGCGCCGATGGCCCAGAACGCGCCGTGCTCGAGGTAGCGGTACGACGCGAGAGTCCCGCGGTCGACGAGGAGGATGGTGAGGCTCCGGACGAACATCGCCCCGATGCCGAGGCCGATGGCGATGACGAAGAGGTTGTTCGTCAGGGCGAAGGCGCCGATCACGCCGTCGAAGCTGAAGCTCGCGTCGAGGACGTTCAGGTAGAGGAAGGTCGCGAGGCCGGCCCGGTGCAGGTCGCGCCGCTCGCCGGCGCCGGTCTCCATCAGCGCGCCGATCCCGTCGATGGCGATGAACGTCACGAGCCCGAGGATGCCCGCGACGAGAAGCTCGGCGGCCTGCGCCGGCGGTACGGCTCGGGAGTAGCCCCACAGCGCGAGCATCACCAGCGCGAGCTGGATCGCCTCGAACTTGCCCAACCGGGCGAGGGTCCGCTCGACGCCGCCGAGCCAGTGGACGTCCTTCTCCGCGTCGAAGAAGAACTTCAGGAAGACCATGCCGAGGAACGCGCCGCCGAAGGCGCCGAGGGCGACGTGGGCGCTCGTGAGCACCCGCGCGTACTCGTCCGGGCGGAGCGCGGCGAGCCGCAGCGCCTCGAGGGGGCCGACGTCGGCCACCGCGCTCACGACCACGAGCGGGAAGACGAAGCGCATCCCGAACACCGCGACCGCCATGCCCCAGGTCAGGAAGCGCGCGCGCCAGATCGGCGCCATCTCCTGCATCACCGAGGCGTTCACCACCGCGTTGTCGAAGGAGAGCGAGACCTCGAGGACCGCGAGCATCCCGGCGACGAAGACCGTCCCGGCGGCGCCGGCGATCGAGCGGTGGAGGTACCAGCCGAAGGCGGCGGCGAGGGCGAGGCCGGCCCCCGTGACGACGAGCGAGCCGCGGAAGTAGGCGAGGGTGGTGCGCACGGATCATCCTCCCGCCGCGGCGACGGCCACGGACGCTCGCGCATCCTGCCCCCGCGCGCCTGTCGGGAGCCTTACGCGGCGGCGCCGCCGCCGGAGGGGGCCTCCGGGAACCACAACTCCACCCGCAGCCCCTTCCCGCCGGCGCTCTCGAGGAGGTGAAGGGTCGCCCGGTGCCCCTCGGCGACCTGCGCGACGATGGGGAGGCCGAGGCCGGCGCCGCCGCCCGGGGTGCCGGGCCGGCGGTAGAACCGCTCGAGGACACGGACGCGCTCCTCCGGCGGGATCCCCGGCCCGTCGTCCTCCACGGCCAGGACCACCTGCCCCGCAGGCTGCCGGTTCACGATGACCGTGACGGTCCCGGGGCGCGCGCCGTACGCGACGGCGTTCTGGACCAGGTTCGCGATCGCCTCTCGGAGCAGCACCTCGCGCCCGTGGATCCGCGCGGGGCCCGCCCCGTAGTAGCCGAGGTCCACCCCCCGCGCGAAGGCGTCGGAGACGTGCGAGGCGCACGCCTCGCGCGCGAGGACGTCGAGGTCGAGGAGGCGCGCCTCGCCGGCCTGACCGGGCTCGCTCCTGGCGAGGGAGAGGAGCTGGTTCGCGAGCCGCGTCGTCGCCTGGGAGTGCTCGTAGAGGGCCATGACCGCCTGGTTGACGGCGCTCGGGTCCTCCTCGCGCAGGACGAGCTCGGCTTTGGTCTGGATGACCGCGAGCGGCGTGCGGAGCTGGTGCGAAGCGTCGGCGATGAACCGCCGCTGCCCGGCGATCGTGCGCCGGAGCCGCTCCATCAGGTCGTTGACCGCGGCGACGAGCGGCGCGATCTCCGCGGGCGCCCGCTCGAGCTCGATGGGCGCGAGGTCGTCGGCGGACCGGCGGGCGACCGTATCGCTCGCCTCGTGGAGCGGGCGCAGGCCGCGCGACACGCCGAACCAGAGGATCGCCGCGGCGAGGACGATGAGGGCTGCCTGGGCCACG
Source organism: uncultured delta proteobacterium (assembly GCA_963736795.1). Lineage (GTDB taxonomy): Bacteria > Myxococcota > Myxococcia > Myxococcales > Anaeromyxobacteraceae > Anaeromyxobacter. Next base: position 5,111 of record CAVTRF010000027.1, read on the forward strand.
GCCTCCCGGAGCACCAGCTCTCGGGTGCGGGAGCCGCGGCCGTTCACGGTCTCCGCCACCTGCACGAGCACCGAGGTGGGCGGGTCGGTGGGGTAGCGGGTGGACAGGGCGGAGACGCGCACCGGATCGCCGCGGTAGAGGGCGTCGTAGTAGACCGCCCCGCCCTCCTCCCTCGGGGGTCGCGGCAGGTCGGGGTAGCCGGTCAGGAACGTCTCCTCGCCGGCCGCGTTCCGGTAGGCGATCCGGTAGAAGAGCCGTTCCTGGCTCGCGGTGTCGAGCACCTCGAGGGCGAGGGGCGGGATGTCCACGGTCGGCACCGTGCCGACGAGGGTCACGCGCTCGGAGATGGCGAGGGCCGACGCGTAGAGGGACCGATCGTACGCAGCGTTGATGGCGGTCCGGACGGTCAGGAAGGTGTGGACCGCGTCGACGGCCCAGAGGGCGCCGAGGGGGAGCAGGAGCCAGCGGAGGAGCCGCGCGCGGAGCGAGCCGCTCTTCACGCGCTCTCCGTCGAGTTCTCCAGGAGGTAGCCGAGGCCGCGGACCGTGCGGATCCGGACGCCGGCGGGTTCGAGCTTCTTCCGGAGCCGGTGCACGTAGATCTCCACGGCGTTGACGCCCGGCTCGTCGTCGAGGCCAAACAGCTTCTCGAGGAGCGCCTGCTTCGCGACGACCTGGCCGCGGTGGACGAGGAGGTGCTCGAGCAGGTTGAGCTCGCGCCGGGGCAGATCGATCGCAGCGCCGTCGACCTTGGCCTGCCGTGCGGCGGTGTCGAGGGTGAGTCGGCCGTGGGTGATGACCGCCGCCCCGCCGCCGACGCCGCGCCGGATGAGCGCGCCGGCCCGGGCCTCCAGCTCGCCCAGGGCGAACGGCTTGCAAAGGTAGTCGTCTGCGCCGAGGTTCAGGCCCTGGATCCGCTCCTCGAGGGCGTCGTGAGCCGAGAGGATCAGGACCGGGACGCGGGACTTGCGGTGGCGCAGCCGGCGCAGCACCTCGCGGCCGTCGAAATCCGGGAGCCCGATGTCGAGGATGACGAGGTCGTAGCTCTGGGTCCGCAACGACGTGTCCGCGTCGTCGCCGTTCGTGACGTGTTCGACGGTGTGGCCCTTCCCGCGAAACGCGGTGGCGATGTCGCGACCGAGCGCGGGGTTGTCCTCGACGACGAGCAGGCGCATGGAGTGACCGGCGGCGGTCCCGCGTGCCATCATATCCGCACTTGCCCGACCTCCGGCTCGAGCTCCGTTTCCTCGTCGCGGCCGCGCTCGCGCTCGCCGCCCCGCCGGCGCGCAGCGACGGCGCGCTCATCTCCACCTCAGCCGCCGTGGTGTCGGCGGCGATCAAGGAGGGCCGGGTGGTGGTCTACGCGGCGACCGACGCGAACGTCATCGCGCCGCTCCTCGCCGACTTCTCGGCGCTCTACCCGCGCATCGCGGTCGAGTACCACGACCTCAACACGCGGGAGCTGAACGACCGCTTCCTCGAGGAGGTCGCGTCGAAGACACCCACCGTCGACGTCCTCTGGAGCCCGGCGATGGACCTCCAGATGAAGCTCGCCAACGACGGCTTCGCCCAGGTGTACGAGAGCCCCGAGGTGGCCGGGCTCGCGCCCTGGGCGGTCTGGCGGAGCGAGGCCTTCGGCACCACCCTCGAGCCCTACGTGTTCATCCACGACCGGCGGCGGCTCCCTGCCGCCCAGGCGCCCCAGAGCCACGCCGAGCTCGCCCGCTGGCTCGAGGCCAGCTCGGGCGCGCTGCGCGGCCGGGTGGGGACCTACGATCCAGAGCGGAGCGCCATCGGGTACCTCCTGCTCACCCAGGACAGCCGCATCGATCCGGCGTTCCCCGAGACCCTCCGCTCCTACGCGCGGGCCGGCCTCGCCCTCCACGCGACCGTGTCGGGGATGATCGAGCAGGTCCGCGCCGGCGCGGAGATCCTCGCCTTCAACGTGAACGGCTCGTACGCCCTCTTTGCCGCGCGAGACGATCCGGATCTGGTGGTGGTCTACCCGAAGGACTACGTCCTCGCCGCCTCGCGCATCGCCCTCATCGCGAAGACCGCGCCGCACCCCCACGCGGCGAGGGTCTTCCTCGATTACGTGCTCTCGCGCCGCGGCCAGGAGGTGATGGCCGGCAAGTGCGGGCTCTTCTCGATCCGCACCGACGTCGCGGGCGAGAACACCGCGACGGCGCTGGCCCAGAGGCTGGGGGCGCGTCTCAAGCCCATCCACGTGGGCCCGAGCCTGCTCGTGTTCCTCGACGACTCCAAGCGCGCCGACTTCATCCGCCGCTGGCGCGACGCCCCCGCCGGGCGCTGATCCGTTCCGCCCTCGCCTCCGCTTGCCGCGGGCCGGCGCGCGCTCCCTCTGGCGCAGCTCCGCGACAGGCTCGCGACAGCTTGGCCCACGTAGGCTCCACGCGTCGCTCGTCAACGAACGAACGCCCGGAGACCGCATGAGCCAACTGACCCCGAAGACCCTCGCCCGACGCGTCGCCCTCGCGGCCGCCGCCGTCGTCCTCGCCACCACCACCCCGGTCCCCGCGGCAGCGTTCACGCCGGACAGGCCGGAGTGCATCGCCCCCGCTAACCCGGGCGGCGGCTGGGACACCATCTGCCGGACCTCGGCGAACGTGCTCCAGAAGACCGGCGCGCTGAAGAGCACGATGTACGTGACCAACATGCCCGGCGGCAGCGGCGCGGTCGCCATCGCGAACGTCATCGCGAAGCGTAAGGGCGACAGCAGCCTCCTCATCGCCGCGTCCAACTCGCTCACCTTCACGATGGCCGCGGGCCGCACGCCGCACACCTACAAGGACGTGGTCCCGCTCGCGCAGATCGGCGCGGAGTACGGCGGCTTGTTCGTCCGCTCCGACTCCAAGTACAAGACCCTCGGCGACCTCACCGCGGCCCTCAAGGCCAACCCGGGCGCGGCCTCGTTCGCGGGGGGCTCCGCACCCGGCAGCCTCGACCACATCAAGACTGCCATCTACGCCAAGGCGGTCGGCGTCGACCCGACCAAGCTCGTCTACGTTCCGTTCCAGGGCGGCGGCGAGGCGATGACGGCGCTTCTCGGAGGCCATACCGACGTGGCGACGATCGACATCGCCGAGGCGGGCGCCCAGCTCGAGGCGGGCAAGGTCCGCTGCCTCGCCCTCCTCACCGACAAGCGCTCCACGAAGTACAAGGACCTTCCCACCACCTACGAGGCGGGCGTGAAGGTCACCTTCCCAATCTGGCGCGGCGTCTACATGGCGCCCGGCGCGTCCCCCGAGGCCGTCGCCTTCTGGACGGAGACCCTCAGGAAGATGCTCGCCTCGCCGGAGTGGAACGTCGAGCGCGAGAAGCTCGGCTGGGAGGCCACCTTCAAGTTCGGCGACGAGTTCAAGGCGTTCGTGACGGACGAGTACGCCCGCTACCAGGCGCTCCTCAAGGAGCTCGGGTTCGCGAAGTAGGCGATGGCCCCGCCGGCCTGGAGGACGTCATGGTGATTGCGAAGAGGCTCGCGACACGCGCCCGCGCCGAGGGTGCAGTGATCACGCTCGTGGCTCTCGGGTACCTCTGGCAGACGCAGAAGATCCCTGCGCTCTTCCAGATGCCCGGTGTCCCCGGGCCGGCGGCGTTCCCGACGGTGCTCGGAGTCGCCCTGGCGCTCGCCGGGTCCTGGCGGCTCGTCGTCGGCGCGCCCGCCGATGAGCAGGCGCAGGACGACGAGGAGGTCGCCACCGTCGGCGCCGGGGTCAGGGGCTGGCTCGCGGCGCACGGGAAGTTCGCCGGGCTCTGGGCGGTGCTGCTCGCGTACTTCACCTTCATGCCCGAGCTGGGGTTCCCGCTCGGGTCGGCCCTCGCCCTCGGCGCGATGGCGCGCCTCCTCGGCGAGCGACGCTGGTACGTCTACGGCCTCGGCGCCGTCGTCGTGACCGCCGTCCTCCACCTCGCCTTCGCGTACGGCCTCGGCGTCCGGCTGCCGCTCGGGGTCCTCTCGTTCCTCGGCAAGTGAGCGTCCCATGTTCGAACACCTGATGAACGGCTTCGCGGTCGCGCTGCAGCCGCTGAACCTCGCGATCGCGCTCCTCGGCAGCGTCATCGGCACGGTGATCGGAGTCCTCCCCGGCCTCGGCCCGACCGCCACCATCGCGATGCTGCTGCCCCTCGTCTTCACGATGTCGCCGGTCGCGGCGATGATCATGCTGACGTCCATCTACTACGGGGCGATGTACGGTGGCTCCACCACCTCGATCCTCGTCAACATCCCGGGCGAGTCGGCCTCGGTGATCACCACGGTCGACGGCCACAAGATGGCGAAGCAGGGGCGCGCCGGCGCGGCCCTCGCCATCGCCGCCATCGGGTCGTTCATCGCCGGCACCCTCGCGGTGGTGGTGCTCACGGTAGTCGGGAAGCCGGTGGCCTCCCTCGCCCTTCGTTTCGGGCCCGCCGAGTTCTTCTCGCTCATGCTCTTCGGCCTCGCCACGGTGGCGAGCCTCGCGGGGGGAGGATCTCGAAGGCGATCGTCACGACCGTGGTCGGCCTCATGATCGCCACGGTCGGCATCGACCTCGTCTCGGGCGCGCCGCGCTTCACGTTCGGCAACCCGTTCCTCCAGGACGGCATCGACTTCATCGTCGTCGCGATGGGCGTCTTCGCGCTCGCCGAGATCGTGACCACCGCGAAGGAGATCTGGGCGGGCACCCAGGCCCAGGTCGTCAAGGCCGAGAAGATCTGGCTCACCTGGAAGGAGTTCAGGTACAGCCTCCCGTCGATCCTCCGCGGGAGCTTCTTCGGGTTCATCGTCGGCATGCTCCCCGGCGCCGGCGCCACCCTCTCGACGTTCATCGCGTACAACATCGAGAAGCGCGTCGCGAAGAACCCGGAGCTCTACGGCACCGGCGACATCCGGGGCGTCGCGAACCCGGAGTCGGCGAACAACGCCGCGAGCGGCGCCTCGCTCATCCCGCTGCTCTCCCTCGGCATCCCCGGCGGCGGCGCCACGGCGGTGATGCTCGGCGCGCTCATGATGCTCGACATCACCCCGGGCCCGATGATGTTCGAGAAGCACGGCGCGCTGCTCTGGGCGCTCATCGCGTCGATGTACGTCGGCAACACGATGCTCGTGATCCTGAACTGGCCGCTCGTGAACGTCTTCGCGCGGATCATGGCGGTGCCGTCGCGCTTCCTCATGCCCATCGTCCTCGTCATCTGCACGGTGGGCGTCTGGTCGCTCTCGCAGTCGAGCGTCGACCTCGCCTGCACCGCCTTCGCCGGCGTCGTCGGCTACTACATGCGCCGGCACCACTGGCCGGTGGAGCCGCTCGTGCTCGGGCTCATCCTCGGCGGCCGCATGGAGTCGTCGTACCGGCAGGCGCTCATCATCTCGAGGGGCAGTCCCGCCATCTTCCTCGAGAAGCCGATCTCGCTCGTGCTCCTCGTCAGCGCGGCGCTGTTCCTCGCCGTTCCGCCGCTGCTCGCGCGGGTGAAGCGGACGCGGGCGCTGCGGGATGCGCTCGCCGCTTGAGGGGCGGAACCCCCGTCGATGTGCGCGTGACCTGGGAAGGCGATGACGCATCGCGCTTCGCGCTCGAGGCGTCGCAGCCCTCGCGCATTGCTGCCTTACCGTGCAGCACGAGGCAAGCCTTTCGGGGAGGGGGCCTCCACGCGCCCAGCCTGCGGCGCGAGGCAGACGGTGTGCCGCCTGCTGATTCGGATCAAGCCAAGTGCCGCGCGCGTTCGGCTACCGTGAGGAGGCGGAACGAACGTCGAAGCGCTCCCCGCGCACGGCGAGAGCATGCGGAGATCGATCGTCAGCTCCTGTCTGGTCGTCGCCCCGTTGCTGAACGCCTGCCTTCCCGTCCCCCTCATCCGCGTTCCCACGGCCGATGACCCCCGAGCGCCCGACCGGCGCACGGAGCACGCCGCGGCGACTGCTGCCGCCAGCACCCGCGCAGCCGAGCCCGAAGGCGCGCCGGGGCGACACCTCGTCGTCGCGTTCGACGGAACGGCCAGCGGCCCGAAGGAGAGATCCAACGTCTACAAGCTGCACGAGCTGATCACCGCGGAGGGCCGCCCCGACGTCTCGAGCTTCTACGTCGAGGGCGTCGGCCTCGGCTTCAAGCCGATCGGGTCCGCGACGGGCTGGGGGATCGAGTACCGGCTACAGCTCGCCTATGCGTTCTTGCTCGAGCATCACCGGCCCGCCGACAGGATTCACCTCTTCGGGTTCAGCCGCGGTGCCTTCGCCGCTCGGATTCTCGCCGCCATGCTGTACTCGGCGGGGCTCCCCGCGGATCCCGAGTCCGTGTGTCCTCCGTCGCCCGACGCGAACGAACGAGAAGCCCGGCGCGAGCGGAGGGAGTGCCTCCTCGACGTGAGCGATCGCGTCTACAAGGCCTACAAGGGAAAGAAGAGCCCGGAGGAGCGGATCGAAGACGTTCGACGCGAGGTGGACGAGCTCGGGGTGCGCTTCTCCCGGCCCGCGACCGTCGCGACGCTCGGGCTGTGGGACACGGTCGAGTCCCTGGGGCTGGTCGACACGTTGGAGGCGCTCGAGGTCGTGTTCGGCGTGCAGGTCCCTCGCGACACCGGTGAGCGCAACCGGCGATACGGCGACCAGCTGTGCAACGTGAACCGGACCCTGCACGCCCTCTCCATCGACGACAACAGGGCGGACGTGTTCACGCCCAAGCTGATGACGCTCCCCCATCTGTTCCACAACTGCGAGCCGAACGATCCGGCGCGCGACTCGGAGGACTTCTCGAGCGTCGACGAGGTGTGGTTCTCCGGAGCCCACGCGGACGTCGGGGGAGGGTACATCGACTGCGAGTACAGGCCGGGATGCATGAGCAACGTGTCCCTGAACTGGATGATCCAGCGGCTCATCCGCGAGCAGACCGGGGTCCTGAGTGCGGAGGTGGTCCTCGAGGCCGACGCGCTGTCCGACTCCCACGACGGAGAGGACGGAAGCTGGATCTACAAGAGGTTGCAGCGCGACCTCCGCGAGCTCGTGAACGGAAGCCGGTACAACGGGGGGAGGCCCAAGGTCCACTGCTCGGTCATCGAGCGGCTCGCGCGGCGGAAGCCGCGGTGCCACGAGTATGGCTGGGGCTTTCCGCGGGAGGGATGCGGTGCAGGCCGCGAGAGCGCCGGCCGGCCCTCGGGCGACGAGCGTCCGAGCTTCCATCGGGACGCGTGCTTCGAGGAGAGCGCGGAAGGCTACGCGTACACCGGCAGCAGCATCCCCGCGCAGGCGTGCAGCGACGACGCGCTCGCAGCAGTCCCGGGCTGCTGGTTCACGGTGGTCAGGTGACGATCCGGCGAAATGGCGGCCGGCCACTTCCTGCGCTT
>CAVTRF010000028.1:0-43352 GCA_963736795.1 uncultured delta proteobacterium
GGGCCTGCACCGTGACGGCCGCCTCGCCCGCCGCCAGCGGGTCGGCGACGCTCGTCGCGCGCACCCTGTAGGTCCCGGTGGTCGCGGGCGCCGTGTAGCGGCCGGTCGCGTCGATCGTGCCGCCTCCCGCCTGGACCACGGTCCAGGTGACGCTCGTGTTCACCGTCCCCGTCACCGACGCGGTGAACCCGACGGTCCCGCCGGTCCGCACCGTGGGAGCGGGTGGGGTCACCTGGACGGCGACGCCCTGGCCAGCAGGGCCGGCGGGCTCGTCGGACGTGCCGCTGCACGCGGAGGCGAGCGCGGCGAGGGCGACTGCGAAGAGCTGCTTCTTGTACGTGAGCATGGATGAACCCTCGAGCCGGATCGCGTCGGCGCGCGCGGCGTGTCCCTTGAGCGGGTGTCATCTGAACAGGGGGATCGTTGTTCATCTTCCGCGCCGCGTGAAAGTTCCGTGGCGAGGCGCCTCGTACGGCGGGTGCGAGGAGGACGCACGTCGACCGCCTACGGAGTTCCCTCTCGCACACGGATCTGGGAATGATGCGGGCGCAGGGTCACCGGGGAGGAGCGAGCATGCGTCGACGCAGCGGGTGCAGGTTCGCGTTCGTGGTGCTGGCGCTCGTGTGCGCGGCGCCGCCGGCCCGGGGGAAGGATCGTCCGAGGATCTCGATCGCCGGGATCCGCGGTGACGCGGACGGCGCCGTCGCCGCCCAGCTCGCCTCCGCGCTGTGCGACGCGAACGAGTGCGTGCCGGGCGCACGCGTCCGGCGGGGCGGGAGGCTCGACTTCGCGGCGGTGAAGGCGGAGCGCGTGGACGGCGTGGTCTTCGGGACCGTCGCGGTGACGCGGCGGAGCGCGAGGCTCGAGCTCGCCCTCCTCAGGACCTCCCTGCGCCCGGAGCGGACCTGGGCGCTGCCTCTGGACGGGAGCAAGCGGATCGCCGCGGGAGCCCTCGGCGGTCTCGCGCTCGACCTGCAGCGCGTGCTGAGCGGGTCCGCGCCCGCCGCGCCGTCGCGCGCGGCTCCACGCCCTGCGGCTCCGCCCGTCCGCGGAGGACCGGGGCTCACGAGCTCGGCGCCGCGGCGACTCCCGGACGCGCCGCGCGGCCCCTCAGCCGGCGCGACGCCGGCGCCGCGCCCGACGCCCGCGCCGGAGCGTCCGGCGCACGCCGCCGGCCCCGGCGCCCCGACGCCGAGGCCCGAGCCCCAGGAGCGCGCCCCGCGGACGAACGTGGCCGCACCGGGGAGAGCCCGGCCGTCGCTCGGATCGTTCGACCTCGGCGTGGATGTCGTGCAGCGCAGGCTCGCCTACGACGGCGTGGGCGCCGGCGCGACGCTCCAGAAGTACGCCGCGAACGCGATCGTCGCCCCCGCGGCTCGCGTCGAGCTCTACCCGCTCGCGCTCGCGACCGACGGGTGGCCGGCCGACCTGGCCGTCTTCGGCGAGTACGCGCGCTCGGTCGGGTTCGAGACCGGCCAGGCGGGGACGGCGGGAGGGCGGCACGACTCCGTCTACTCGCTCCTCGACGTGGGCGCCGGGTGGCGCTTCCGGCCCGTCGCGTCGTCGCCCGCGACCGTCCTCGCGCGCGTGTCGTACCGGGCCCTCTCGCTGGCGGTGAAGCCCGCGGGCGGGGCGCTCATCGCGGGGCTCCCCGATGCGGATCTCGCGGGCCCGAGCGTCGGCCTCGAGCTCGCGGCGCCGCTCTCCGGGAGGTTCGGCCTGCTCCTCGGCGCCGCGTACACGCGCTGGACCCGGGCGAAGGACCTCGTCGCGGGCGACGTCGCGTTCTTCCCGGACGGCAGCGCGTACGCCCTGGACGCGGAGGCCGGGCTCTCGGTCGAGCTGCCGGGTGCGGTCTCGCTGCGGGTCGTCGGCGAGTACGCGAGGACCCGCTACTCGCTGCGCGGGACGAGCGCGTACGCGGCGACGGGCGCGACGGACCGCTACGTGGGCGGACGGACCACCCTGCGGCTGCGGTTCTGACCGGCGCGGTCAGCCGGCGCGGGTCGAGCCGAGGTCCGGCGCAGCGCCCCCCTCGGCCGCGAGGCGCGCGCGCAGGAGCTTCCCGGCGTCGTTCCGGGGGAGCGAGGCGACGGACCTGAACCGGACCGGGACGCGGTACGGCGGCATGCGCGCCCGGCAGAAGGCCTTCAGCTCGGCCTCCGAGGGGGACCGCCCGGGCCTGGGCACCACGAACGCCGAGGGCACCTCGCCCATGAGCGCGTCGGCCGTCCCGATCACGGCCGCCTCGGCGACGTCGGGGTGCTCCGCGAGGACGTGCTCGATCTCGACCGGGCTGACCCGGTGCCCGCCGATCTTCAGGATCTCCTTCGAGCGCCCCACCAGGAAGAGGAAGCCTTCCGCGTCCCGCGACGCGAGGTCTCCCGTCCAGAGCCAGCCGTCGTGCAGGATCGCCGCGGTCTCCTCCGGATCGTCGAGGTACCCGGCGGTCACGTTGTCGCCGCGCGCGACGAGGTGCCCGGTCTCGCCCGGCGGCAGCTCCCGCGCGGACTCGTCCACGACGCGGAGCTCGACCCCGGGGATCGCGACGCCGATCGAGCCCCGCTTCTCCGCCGCCCGCTCGGGCGGGAGGTAGCTGAGCCGCGCCGTCGCCTCGGTCTGCCCGTACATGACGAACAGCCGCGCCGGCGCGAAGGCCCGCCGCACCCAGTCGATCGTCTCGGGCGCCATGGCGCCGCCGGCCTGCGTCAGGTACCGGAGCCGCGAGAAGGAGAGCGTCCCCGCCGCCAGCTGCCGGCGGATGATCTCGAACGTGAGCGGGACGCCGGCGAAGCCGGTGCAGCCCTCGCTGTCGAGCGCCTGGAGCACGACGCGCGGGAACGCGAAGCGCCCCTCGAGGAACACCGACCCGCCGGCGAGCAGGTGCGTCTGGAGGACGCTCCGGCCGTAGCAGTAGTGGAGCGGCAGCACGAGCAGCGCCCGGTCTTCCCGGGTGAGCCCGAGGTACTGGACGATCGACCGCGTGTTCGCGTCGACGTTGCGGAACGTCTGCACGACGCCGCGCGGCGCACCGGTGCTGCCGGAGGTGTGGAGGATGAGCGCGGGCGCGCCCGGATCGGACCGGACGAGCGCGGCGGGCGGAGGGTCCCCGAGCGCGGGGTCGACGCGGCCGTCCTCGAGCACGAGCGACGCGGCCACCTCGCCGAGATCGGACCTGAGCCGCTCCGGCATGGGGCCGCCGTGGACCACCCAGAGCCGATCGAGCTTCAGCCCGGCGCAGACTCGACCCCAGGTCCGCGCGTCGCGGCCGCAGACGAACGCCTGTCGCACCTTGCTCCGCGCCGCGACCAGCCCGAGCACGTCGGCGCCCCACTCGCGGTTCGCCTCGACCGCGGTCGCGCCGAGCGCGCCGAGCGCGAGGCTCGTCACCACGGCCGCGGGCGAGTTCGAGAGCGCGACGAGGACGCGATCGCCTCCGCGGACGCCCGTGGCCGCGAGGTGCGCGGCGAGGTCCTGGACGCGCGTCGCCAGCTCGCCGTAGGAGACCCGGTGCTCCGGGGTCGCGATCGCCGGCGCCTCCGGGCGGTGCTCGGCGTGACCGAGGAGCCACTCGTGGGGGAGGTGCGAGGCGCCGGTCACGACCGGCATCGTACCGCCTCTCGACCGCGCGCGTTCCGGCCCGCGGAGCGCGCGCTCGGGGGGCGGCGCGTGCGAGGGACGCAGGGTCGTGGGGGCCACGATGCCGCTCAGAGGCCCGGCTGACGCGTGCGCTGCTCCGCGGCCGCGCGGTCGGGTCGCTCGACCGAGGCGCCCGGAGCCTGCGAGGCCGTGCGGACGAGGCGTCCGTTCTTCGTGGACGTCGTCGTCCGGGAGCGCGTCCCGCTGCGCTGGACCGAGGGCGCGACGCGCCCGGTCGTGGCGGACTCGGGCATCTCGCCGTGCTCGAGGACCTTGTCCAGCCAGGCCACCGGGGAGAGCGCGCCGCCCGCCGACTCGCCCTCCACGAAGATGATGCCGAGCCGGTCGGCGGTGGCCCAGGCCACCTTGCCGACCGTGTGCAGCTCCTCCCAGAACTGGTCGCTCGAGAGCGTGACATGCAGCCGCGTCCCCGCCCGCAGCAGCCGCGAGGTCACGATCTGGCAGCCCCGCGCGCAGAGGTCGTCCGTCACGGCGGTCCACACGCCGTGCCGGTCGCGGACGACGACCCGACAACACACGCTGACGCGCGGCATTCTGCGGAGATCCTCGATCATCGGTGCGTAACCTAGCGGGAGCCATCCGGAGGCGAAATCCCACGGTTGATTGACTCGCGAAAGGTGTGCAGAGCCCCGAACGGGGGGGCGGCGGCTCGCGCCGCGCGCGGCGGATCGCACTCCCAGTGCATTTAGGTGACGGTGGTCACGCCAGGAGGCCGCCGCAGCGTTCCAGTGCGCGGGCGCGTGGGGAAAATAGGGGCGGACCTCGGCGAGAGGCGCCCGGCGATCCGGCGAGGGGAGCGGCGCTCGCGCCCGGGGCCGGCGGCAGGTTCGCCGCACCGGCGGCCGAACGGTGGGTCGCCTTGACGTGCGGGCGGAACCGAAGTGCAATGCCGCGCTCATGGCCGGCGCCGGGATCCATTTCAGGCTGTTCAGGGGAGCGTCCGGCTCGGCGGGAGCGCCCGGGACGCTGCACGGGATCCCGGATCTCTGGTTCGCGCTGGCGCGGCAGAGCTGGTCCTCCGTCGTCCTCGTCCCGGCCGACGAGGGCGGCTCCGCGTCCGAGGTCGCCACCGCGCTCGCGGAGTTCGGAGGGCGGCTCCGGGACTCCCCCGTCACCGCGATCGTGGCGGACTCGATGGACTCCGAGTCCGCCCGCATCCTCTCCGACCTGCAGCTCCGGATGGACGTCGAGCCGTCGCGCGCGGCGCGGATCACGGTGGACACGCACGTGACCGAGCCGCCGCCCGCGCCAGGCCCCGAGGGGCCGGTCCCGACCGGCGGCCGGGAGCAGGCGATCGAGCGCAGCGAGGGGCCGGCGCGCGCCGCGACGTCGCTGAGCTCCGGCGCGGTGGTCGTCGCCATCCAGCCGGTGGTGGTCGAGCCGCTCGGCGTCGCGATCGCCCAGGCGGCGAGCGCCGTCGTGCTGTGCGTCGAGGTCGGGCGCACCCGGCTCGCCTCCGCGCGACGGACGATCGAGCTCATCGGCGCGGACCGGATCGTCGGCGCGTTCCTGATCGGGTGACCGCCGCGCGTCGGCGGGGCCTAGAACGTCGCCTTCCGGCAGTAGAACGCCTCCGCCAGGTGCTCCGGCGCGACGCACTCCATCCCGCGGATCCGCGCGACCGCGCGGAGGAGATCCGCGGTGAGCCAGTGCTTCCCGGCCTGCGAGCCGAAGTGCTCGAGCACGAGCGCGATCTTGCGCTCCACCGTCGCGGCCGGCAGGGCCGAGAAGAGGTTCGGGCTCCCGAAGTCGCCGTCGTACTTCGGGATCTCGTACTCGAGCACGAGGTGGTTCCGCCAGGTGTTCCAGGTCAGGTCCGACACGACCCGGTGGTCCTGGTGCCGGTCGTCCCGGTAGTGGGTGAAGACGAGGTCGGGCGAGCACTCGCGCTTGAGCGTCTCGAACGCCTCCTTCACCGCCGCGCCGGCGTAGGGCAGGAAGCCGTCCCGGAACTCGTGCACGATCACGCGCGAGCGCGGTACGCCCGCCAGGAAGGCCGCGGCGGAGGCCCGCGCCTCGGCGGCCCTCGGCGGCGACGAGCACAGGATCATCCACGTCACCTCGACGTCCCGGAGGGCGGCGAGGCGGAGCAGCGTGCCGCCGCAGCCGATCTCGATGTCGTCGCAGTGGGCGCCGAGCGCGAGGATGCGCCTGGGTCCGCCGTCGTCCGCGAGCAGGTCGATGGGGCGCATGGCTTCCGGTCCCGGCTCCCGCGGGAGCCCTACGACAGCCCGATCCCGGCGTAGCGCGACACCGATCGCGGGTCGAGCTGGCGCCGGCCGTCCACGAGCAGAGGCGGAGACGGCATCGCCTTCAGGAGGGCGGGGACCGCCTCGTACTCGCGCCAGCGGGTCACGAGCAGCAGGGCGTCCACGCCGGACACGCAGTCCGGGAGGCTCGGGCAGTAGACGACCCGGTCCCCGAGCAGCTTGCGCGCCTCGTCGAGGGCGACCGGATCGTGGGCCTTCACCGAGACCCCGCGCTCGAGGAGCAGGCGGACGAGCTTCACGCCCGGCGACTCCCGCACGTCGTCGGTGTCCGGCTTGAAGGCGAGCCCGAGCACGCCCACCCGCAGCCCCGCGAGGCTGGGGAAGCGCTCCTCGAGGAGGCGGACCAGCTGGCGCGGCTGCGCCTCGTTCACCGCGATCACCGCGGAGAGGAGCGGCATCGGCACCCCGGACGCGGCCCCGTGAGCGATGAGGGCGTTCACGTCCTTCGGGAGGCAGCTGCCCCCGAAGCCGCAGCCCGCGTAGAGGAACGCCGCGAGCGGCGCCTTGGCGCGCTCGCCGCCCGCCCCGCGCACGGTGAGGTACGTCGACGCGTGGACGCCCTCCATCACGTCCACCACGTCGATCCCGCCGATCGCGGCGCACAGGTTCGCCACCTCGTTCGAGAAGGAGATGGCGGTCGCGAGGAGCGCGTTCGACGTGTACTTGATCATCTCGGCGGTGCGCGTGTTCGTCCTGATCTTCGGGACGTTCGGGAACGACGCGTACAGCCCGTCCAGCGTCTCGAGGGCGCGGCCGTCCGTCGCCCCGAGCACGATCCGGTCCGGGTCCATGAAGTCCCGGATGGCCTGGCCCTCGGTGAGGAACTCCGGGTTCATCCCGACGCCGAAGTCCGCCCCGGCGCGCTTCCCGGAGGCCTCCTCGAGCAGCGGCTTCACGACGGAGTCCGTCGTCCCCGGCACCACCGTGCTCTTCACGACCACGACGTGGTACCCGGGCTTCTCCCGGAGCGCCGCCCCGATCTCGCGCGCCACCTGGCGCACGAAGGAGAGGTCGATCCGCTTCCCGTCGAACGGCGTGCCCACCGCGATGAGCGTGACGTCCGAGCCCCGCACGGCCGCCGCGAGGTCCCCCGTGGCGGTGAAGCGCTTCCCGACGTGCTTCGCGAGCAGCTCGGGGAGGCCCGCCTCGTGGATCGGCGGGTCCCCGCGCAGGATGCGCGCGACCTTCGCCGCGTCCACGTCCACGCAGACGACCTCGTGGCCGACCTCGGCGAGGCACACGCCGCTGACGAGGCCGACGTAGCCCGTTCCGATGACCGAGACCCGCATCACGCCTCCGGCGCGCTCCGGTTGTGGGAGTACCAGACCATCGAGCGGCGCAGCCCCTCGTCGATGTCGATCTTCGGGTCGTAGCCGAGCTCGCTGCGAGCCTTCGCGATGACGGGGCAGCGGCGCGTCGGGTTGTCGACGAGGTAGTCCTGCTGGTCGCTCGCCTTGCGGACCACCTTGCCCTGGTAGCCGAGCAGCCGCCTCGCGTGGGCGGTGATGCGCTCCGCGAGGTCCAGCATCGAGATCTCCGGCTTCTCCACGCCGATGTTGTACGGCTCCCCGGGACGTCCGCGGACGAGCACCTTGTAGTACCCGACGATCGCGTCCGCCGCGTAGCAGAACGTCCGCTTCGGCGACCCGTCGGAGAGCATGACGATGTCCCGCCCCTCGATCACGTCCCGCGCGAAGTCCGGGATCACCCGGCGGTCGGTGATCTTCAGCCCCGGCCCGTAGTTGTTGAACGGGCGGGCCATGGTGACGGGGATCCCGTACTGCCGCGCGAAGTTCACGCAGAGCGTCTCGCCGTACCGCTTCGACTCGTCGTAGCAGGCGCGCGGCCCCGTGCACGACACGTTCCCGCGGTAGTCCTCCGCCGTCGGGATGTTCCCGGGCAGGGGGTCGCCGTAGATCTCGCTGCTCGAGTAGAACAGGAACCCCTTCACCGGATCCGCCGTGCCGACGCGCGCGCGCGCCGCGTCGAGCAGGTGGCGCAGGCCGTCGATGTTGACGTCCATCGTCTCGATCGGGAACCGGCGGTAGTACGTGGGGGAGGCGATCCCCGCGGCGTGGATCACGTACTGGAACGGGCGCAGCCCGGGCGGGAGCGGGCGCGAGGCGTCGTGCTCCACGATCGCGAGGTTCGGGTCGCCGCGCAGCGCGAGGAGCCACCCCGGCGCCCCGCGCTTGTAGTTGTCCACCACGGTGACGTGGATCGGGCGCCCGCCGGAGCGCCGCGCGTTCCAGAACAGCACCGACTGGACGAGGTAGTAGCCCAGGAACCCGCCGCCCCCGGTGACGAGCAGGTTCGAGCCGCCCATCGTCCGGAACTCCTCGCCGAGCCCGTCGGCGAGGTGCGTGAGGTCCTTCTCGAGCAGCTCCTGAAGTGTCTCCATGTGCTCCCTGCCGAAGGTGTCGATGCGCTACCTGGTGGGCTTCCGGACCGCGCCGCCGTTCCGCCAGACCTCCCACGGCGGCTGGCCGCGGGCGTACATGTCGTCGAGCAGCTGCCGCTCCTTGAACGTGTCCATGCACGCCCAGAAGCCGTCGTACGGGTACGAGAGCAGCTTGCGCTCCTCGGCGAGGCGCTGGAACGGCTCCTGGACGAGCTCCTCGCCGTCGCGCATGTAGTCGAAGATCGCCTTGCGCAGGATGAAGAACCCGCCGTTGACGCGCATCCCGATGTCGCGGATGTGCCGGATGCTCTTCACCCGCCCGCCCTCCTCCGTCTGCACGAGGTGGAAGCTGCTCGTGGGGGCGACGCCGACGAAGCAGGCGCATGCGTCCCGCGCCTGGAAGTAGTCGATCATGTCGGGGAGCGGGAGATCCGTGAGCCCGTCGCTGTAGTTCGCGAGGAACATCTCCTCGCCCTCGAGGAACGGCTGGACCGCCTTGAGCCGCTGCCCGATGTTCGAGTTGAGCCCCGTGTCGACGAAGGTGATCTTCCAGTTCTGGATGTCGCTCGCGAGCAGCTCGACGCGCTTCCCGCCCTCGGTGAGCACGAAGTCGTTCGAGATCGTCTCGTCGTAGCGGAGGAAGTACTGCTTGATCGCGTCCGCCTTGTACCCCAGGCAGAGGATGAACTCGTTGTGGCCGAAGTGCGCGTAGTAGCGCATGACGTGCCAGAGGATGGGCCGGTACCCGACCGGCACCATCGGCTTCGGGATGGCCTCCGAGAAGTCCCGGAGCCGCATGCCGAGCCCACCGCAGAAGATCACGACCTTCATCTCTCGCTCCCACCCGGCTCCGCCGCGAGGCGCCGCGCGGGCGCCCCGGCCGGCGTCAAACGGTCATCCTGCGCTTCACCTCGGCCTCGACCTGCGCGAGCGTCTGCGCGTCCGCGTCCTTCCGCGAGATCTCGGCGATCGGCAGCGGCCAGCGGATCCCGAGCGCCGGGTCGAGCGGGGAGAGGCCGCCCTCCGAGGCGGGCGCGTAGAAGGCGCTCGTCTGGTAGCCCAGCTCGGCCCCGTCCGACAGCGCCTGGTACCCGTGGGCGAACCGCTCCGGGACGTACAGCGCGCGGAAGCTGTCCGCGGTGAGCTCGACCGCGACATGTTCCAGATATGTCGGGCTCTCGGGGCGCAGGTCCACGATGACGTCGAGGACGGCGCCGCGGGTGACGCGGACGAGCTTCACCTCCGCGTCGGGCGGGGCCTGGAAGTGCATCCCGCGCACGGTCCCCGCGCGCAGGTTGCGCGCCACGTTCACCTGGACGATCTTCGAGACGAGGCCGCGCTGCTCGAACTCGCGCTGGCAGAACGCGCGGGCGAAGAACCCGCGGCTGTCCTCGCGCCGCTCGATGTCGACGACGTACGCCCCCTTCAGCCTGGTCTCCTCGAAGATCACCGCTCGCCTCCGACGCACGACCCGCCGACTATCGCCGTTCCCACCCCGAGCGACAACCGGAGGTCCCACGAGGTGTATACCGCGCACCCGGGGCGGGCGAGTCCCGTCCCCTGGCTACAGGGGGGGGGCCCCGCGCGCTCCCGGCGGCGTGCTCGCCTACCGCGCGAGGACCTTCAGCGCGGCGCGCTCGCCGCTCAGGAAGGACTCGTCGGTCCAGGAGTACTCCCAGTCGCCGTACCGGCCGCAGTACGCGATCCCGAGGTCGTCGAGGAAGCCGTGGACGATCTTCAGGGCCGACGCCCGCTCGAGGTCGAAGATCACGTTCGCGTGGCGGAGGTGCATCGTGTTCTTGAAGAGGATGCGGTCCCCCTGGCGCAGGACGCCGCACCGGTGGAGGTCGTCGATCACCGGCTGGATGCAGTCGTCCGGCTTCCGGTCGAGGGGCCGGTACTTCTTCGAGTAGTAGCACTCGGCCTGGAGGCTCCCGCAGCCCGGCGGGACGTTGTTCGGGGACTGCAGGTGGGGGGTGCTGAGCCGGGTGAGGAAGTAGTCCCGGTCGTAGAAGTAGGTCCAGTGCGCGTCGATGAGGTCGGCGCGGTCCACGACGAGGTTCACGATCACCACCTCGGAGCACGCGAGGCGGCCGGCGGCCTCCAGGACCTCCTTCGGCGCGTCCACGATGGTCGGGATGAGGTCGGTGAGCGGCACCGACGAGATCAGGGAGGAGTACGAGGCGCTCGCGCCGTTGCCGAAGCGGAGCTCCTTCCGGCCGGGATCGACGGCGACCACCTCGTGTCCGAGGCGGACCGCCGACCCGTCCATGCAGCGGCGCAGGTACGAGACGAACCCGCCGCGCGTCGGGTACCGGAACCCGTCGATGTAGTGGACGTCGGCGGTGCTCGGGGCGAGCGCCCCGCGGAGCAGCTCCTCGAGGCTCGCCTGGTACAGGCGCGGCCCGATCCAGTCGGTGCTCAGGTTTCGCGCCGAGGTCGTGTGGTACTTGACCGTGTACTCCATCGGGAACGTCTCGGCGAACGTGTCCCCGAAGCTCGCGCGGAGCCAGTCCTCGTAGTTCCGGATCTCCGGGGGCGGCCGCTGCTTCGCCGCGACGTAGTCGGCGATGATCTTGACGACCAGGTCGGTCGGCAGCCCGTGAAGGTTCACCTGGGCCGGGTGCTTGATCCAGTGGCCCTTCCAGTGGTTGTTCACCTTCGTGTGCAGCACCTCGAACTTCCCGTCCACCGCGTCCGCGAGGATCTTCCGGACCCGCTCGTCCTTCGTGAAGGAGACGTGGGGACCCTCGTCGAACGTGTAGTCGCCGTAGGCGTACGAGGCGGTGTGACCGCCGTAGTTCGCGCGCTTGTCGAAGAGGACCGGCCTGCGGCCCGCCTCCGTGAGCGCGCGGGCCGCGCCGAACGCGGCCATGCCGGTGCCGAGTACGCAGATGTCGCTCATGGACGCTGGACCTCCTGGTCGTTCTGCGCACGCCACCACTCGATGGTCTGCCGGAGCCCGGACTCGAGGTCGTGGCGCGGGACCCACCCGATCCCGGCGGCGCGCGCGCTGGCGCCGACGACGAGCGGGACGTCGTTGCTCCGCGCGGGCACCGCGCCGAGCTGGATCAGCTCCGGGCGGCCCACGAGCCGGCCGGCGGTGAGCACGATCTCGCGCAGCGTGGTCGCCTGGCCCGAGGACACGTTGATCGCGCCCTCGACCTCCGCGTCGAGCACCGCGACGAGCCCGTCCGCCACGTCCTGCACGTGCAGGTAGTCGCGGATCTGCCGCCCGTGCGAGCACGGGGCCGGCTCGCCCCGGAGCAGCGCGCGCACGACGGAGGACACGAGCCGCTGAGGATGCTCGCGCGGGCCGTACAGGAAGAACACGCGCGGCCAGGCGAAGCTCAGCTTCCGGTTCGACGCGTACGCCCGGACCATCTCGTGGAGGGCGTGCTTGCACGCGCCGTAGATGGTGTCGGGGACGCAGGGCGTGAGCCCCTCGGTGCAGTACCCGTAGCTCCAGTCGTACTCGTACCCCGACCCGCAGACCGCGACCCTCCGGCCGCCCGCCTCGGCGAAGCGGCGCACGAGCTCGAAGCTCGCCGACACCCACTCGAAGTTCTCCGGGGCGGTGATGAGCTTCCCCGGCACGACGAACCAGGCGAGGTGGAGGAGGTGCGTCGGCTTCACCCGCTCGAGGAGCGCCTGGGCCGCGCCGGGCCGCAGGAGGTCGGCCTCGTGCCAGGTCGCGCCGTCGCCGTCGCCGGCGCGCGGCGCGCGGGAGACGGCGTGGACCTCGTACCCGCGCTCGAGGAGGGGCCTGACGCAGTGAGCGCCGATGAACCCGCCGGCGCCCGTGAGCAGCACACGCTTCATCGCGAGACCTCCCCAGCCGTCGCGGCGAGCGCCTCGAGGGCGCCGATCCGCTCGCCGAGCCCCGGTCGCTCGGCCACGCCGGCGAGCCGCAGGATCGACCGCCAGCGGTGAGCCCAGTCGTGCCGGCGCAGCGCGTGGGCGGCGTTGCGCGCCGCGATCCGCTCCGCCTCGGCGCGCCGCCCCTCGAACCGGGACACCACCTCCGCGGCGTCGCTGCCGTCCGGCCGCACCTCGAGGACCGCTTCCTCGAACGGGAAGTCCTCGCGGAACGCGGGGGCGGTCGGCGCCTGGCCGACCAGGATCGCGCCGGCGGCCGCCCCCTCGAAGAACCGCGCCCCCACCTCGGACTGCCCCTGGTTCTCGGCGTCCGCGAACTTGGCGGGGTACGTGACGAAGAAGCGGCTCCGCTTCGCGCAGTTCGCGAGCAGGTCCCGGTGCTGGGCCGGGTTCGACGGCCGGACCAGCGACCCGGGGATGGTGTCGTGCATGTAGAAGATCCGCCGGCTCGCGGCGAGCTTCAGGAGCTCGTCGTGGACGGGCTCGGAGCGCCGCCCCATGCTCAAGACGTCGATCACGCGCGCGGGCGGGGCGGGGAACGGCGTGAACCGGACGAGGTCCGCGGCGAGCGGCACGTGATGGCACGGCGTCGAGACGGCGCTCGCGACCGCGGCGACGCTCCCCGAGAACGACTGGATCACGAGGTCGAAGTCGCCGAGCAGGCGCAGGAAGTGGCCGAGCTCGGCGGCCTGGCCCGCGTAGAGCTCCACCATGTAGCAGATCTTCACGCGGCACCGCGTCCGCCAGTCGCGGATCGCGCTCAGGTAGAGGAGGTCCCACACGTTCATGCAGACGAAGACGAGCACGTCGTAGTCGCGCTCCACCCGCACCGGCGCGACGCCGGGGTTCGCCCGCATGTGCCAGCTCCGCCAGGCCAGGCTGCGCGCGACGCGGTGGCGGAGCTCGAACGCCGGGCCGGGCTGGAGCTCGAGCAGGTCGACGTCGTCGACCCGCCGGATCACGTCCTCGAACTCGTAGTTCGAGCACCAGGCCGCGCCCGGGTTGAGCCGGCGGAGCGTCGGCATGAGGACGCGGGCGGGGGCGCCGTCTCCGCGCTCCGCCTTCCGCTCCGCCATGCCGTCACCCGAGGTCATTCGCGCTCGTCTCGTCGGGACCGCGGGCTAGCCCGCGGCGGCGGGCCGGCCGCCCGACCCCGCCGCGGTGACGGGAGCGCCCGGCGCCGCGACCCGCTCGAGCCAGATCTCCCGGAAGTACAGGTACACGCTGCGCGGGCAGAAGCGCCGGCAGTTGTTGATGTAGCGCGCCTCGCACAGGACGTCCTCGAGGATGATCGCGCCGGTCTTCATCCGGATCATCTTCCCGGTCTTCTCGTGGACGATCTTCTCGACGCGGCGGAGCACCCGGTACGTCTTCCCGCAGAACGGCACCATCTCCGAGTGGAAGCCCATCCCGCGGTTGCGCAGGTCCTCGTCCACCGTCTCCAGGATCTCCGGGAGGCTGCGGACGCGGACGAGCTCGCCGGCCCTGAGGTCGAGCGTCACGGCCGGAGTCTTGCCGCCGCGAGGGATCCTCCCGGTGCGGTTCGGGTACGGCGGCGCTCCGAGGAGCCGCTGGAACCTGTCGTAGAGCCAGCGCAGGGGCGCGCCGATCCCGTAGCGCCCGTTCGCGAGGAGCTCGAACGCGACGAAGAGGAACGCCGCCAGCATGCGCGGGATGCCCACGTTGCGCGAGGTGAAGTCCTCGACGTACTGGCCCAGGTCGGAGCGCCGGAGCGGGACCGAGGCCTCGAGCAGCTGCGTCGCCTGGCACACGTAGGTGGGATCAGGCGCGTCGGCGGGCTCGCCGGGAGCGCGCGTCGCGCGCAGGACGTCCTCCGCGGTGCAGGCGGGCGGCGCCGAGGGCGCGGGGGCGGGCGCGAGCGGGGCGGCGCCCGGGCCGTCCACCTTGCGGAGCCACGCCTCCTTCCAGAAGAGGAGGCACAGCGCGTCGCAGCCGCCGTGGGCGGCGCCGTCGCAGCGGAGGCCGTCGAGGTGGACGGCGTGCTCCATCCGGCGCCCGCCGATGTAGTCCACCGTGTCGCAGGTCTTGTGGGCGCGCTTGTAGACGCGGAACCGCCGGCCGCAGTACCGCTCCATCTCCGGCATGAAGGGCATCGACTCGAGCCGGGCGTCGCGGTCGAGCGTGCGGCGGATCTCCTCCGCGCTGCGGATCTCCACCCAGTCCCCGGCCTTGAGCGTCGCGTGCGATGGCATGTTCGTTCGCCCGCTCGATCCTCACCCGCGGACGGGTGGAGCGAGCGGCAGCCCTTTCCGGCGCCACGCCACCTCGCCGAGGAGACCCGCGGCCACGCAGGAGGTCCCGAGGGCCCACTCCCAGCCGGCGCGCGGCGCGAGCGACGCGCTCGCGAGGATTCCGATCCCGACCCACAGGAGCTTCCGCCACTGGAACGAGTCGTGCTGGCGCGCGAGCCGCCGGCGCCAGTCCCAGCGCGCCTGGACGGCGGGCGTGGAGGGCACGAGCCGCCGCCCCACCGCGGCGAGGACCTTGACTGCGAAGAGGAGGACCGCCAGCGACAGCGCGGCTCGGACGGCCCCGACGCGGCCGGGGAGCAGCGCGTGCACGACCGGCACGAGGATCGCCCCGAGCGCGACCCGGAGGGCCGCGCCGAAGGGACCGACGTCCAGGTTCAGGAGGAGCTTCTCGGGCATGGGTTCGGGAGCGCGCGGAAAAATGCGGCTGCAACATACCGGAAGGTGGGCCTCATGGCATGTCTCTCGACCGGGGGATGTCGCTCGAGGTGCGGGCCGCCGAGCGCGCGGAAGCGCCGCACGCCTCGACGCGCCGACGCCGGCCCACGTGGGGCGGACGTGGGGCTCCGGCCTCGGTGCGCTCCGTGCTACCACTCGCCGCCGTGACCTCGCAGAACGTGCCCGCGTCAGGCGAACCGGACGGTCCCCGCGATCCCGGCGCGGGCATCGCGCACAACGCGTTCTACCTCGTGCTCGGGCAGGTGGCGACCACCGCCCTCGCGATCGTGATGAGCGCGGCGCTCGGACGCTCGCTCGGGCCGGCCGACTTCGGCGTCTACTTCCTCGTCCTCTCGATGGCGACGTTCGCGTTCGTGGTCGTCGACTGGGGGCAGATGCTCCTCGTCGTGCGGGACGTCGCGCGGGAGCCCGCCCGGGCCGGCGGGTTCCTCGGGACCGCGCTCGGGCTGCGCGCCGGCGGCGCCGCGATCGTCTCCGTCCCGGTCCTCCTCGTCGCGATCGCCCTCGGCTACGACGCCCGCACCTGCGTCTACGCGATCGTGATGATCTCGACGACGCTGCCGCTGTTCCTGGCGCAGGGGTACGGCTACGTCTTCCGGGGCCGCGACCGGATGGGGCTCGACGCGACCATCTCGGTGTCGAACAAGGCCGTCGCCCTCGCCCTGACGCTCGCGCTCCTGGCGGCCGGCGCGGGGATCCCGGGCGTCATGGTCGCGCAGGCGCTCGCCGGGCTCGTCGCTCTCGCGGTGGCCGCGCGCCTCTACTCGAAGCTCGGCGCAGGGC
This sequence comes from uncultured delta proteobacterium, assembly GCA_963736795.1. Lineage (GTDB taxonomy): Bacteria > Myxococcota > Myxococcia > Myxococcales > Anaeromyxobacteraceae > Anaeromyxobacter. The sequence continues at coordinate 15,723 of CAVTRF010000028.1, forward strand.
GCCCGGCGTTCTCGCGAGAGGCGGCGCGCCACCTCCTCTCCGAGGGAGCGCCGATCGTCGCCATGACGGCGGCGGTCGCCGTCCAGCCGTACCTGGACGTCCTCATCCTCTCCCGCCTCGCGCCGGCGGCCACGGTCGGCTGGTACGGCGCGGCGAAGAACGTGATCGGGACGCTCTTCGCCCCGGCGCTCATCATCGCGTCCGCCTCGTACCCGCGCCTGTCGCGCGCGGCGAGCCAGCCCGAGGCCTTCCGCCGCGAGCTGCGCGCCGCGCTCCGGCCGATCCTCTGGCTCGGGGGGCTCGGGGGGGTGGGCACCTGGCTCTTCGCCGACTTCGCCATCGGCCTCATCTACGGAGCGGCGGGGTTCGGGCCGGCCGGCACGATCCTGCGGGTCTTCGGGTTCGCGGTGCTCCTGCTCTTCGTGGACGTCCTCCTCGGTCACGTGATCACCGCCACGGGGCGCGCGTCCGGGTTCGCGGTCGCGAAGGTGGCCAGCATCGTCGTCAGCACGGGGCTCGATCTCTGGCTGATCCCGCTGTTCGAGCGCCGGATGGGGAACGGCGGCGTCGGCGTCATCGTGGCCTTCGCGGTCAGCGAGATCGTGGTGTTCGCGGGGACCCTCTACCTCATGCCGCGGGGGAGCCTCGAGCCGGCGATCGCGGTGGACGTCGGCCGGGCGATCGTCGCGGCGCTCGCCACCGGGCTCGCCGTCCGCGCGCTCCCGGCGGTCACGCCCTGGCTCGGCATCCCGCTCTGCATCCTCGTGTTCGCGGGCGTCTCGGTGGCGCTCGGGCTCGTCACCCGCGCGGACCTCGCGCTGCTGAAGCAGATCGCCACGCGGCGGGCGGGCGGGGCACGCTCGGCGGCCTGACCGCGGCGGCTTTTGTCCCGGCACCTCCCTCGTCTAGACTCCGGCATCCGAGGGCGTCGCGCCTCGCCGGCCGGGGAAGGCCATGTCGAAGCTCCTCCTCATCTCGATCCTCGCGATCACGATCGGCGTCCCGATCGCCGCCTCGCGCGCCACGACCCCGGGGCTCGCGCTCCGGCGGCTCGTCTGGTGGATGCTCGCCGGGATCGGGATCTACGCGTTCGTCATCATGTTCGTGTACCCGCGGCTGGTGTCGTAGGGAGCGATGCGCGTCCCCGTCGCCTTCCTCGTCCCGAGCGTGCGCCGCCTCCCCTGGTACGGCGCGCTGGCGGTCGGGTCGCTGCGGCGCCACCCCGCGCTCTTCTTCGCGGTCGCGGCGGCGGTGTTCGGCGCCTGCGCCGCGCTGCTGGCGGTCCTCCCTCCGACCTACGAGGTCCGCTGCCGCCTCATCGCGCGGAACCCGCCCGCCGCGGCGCCGCGCCTCGACGAGCGGGCGGACGCGCCGCTCCGGGCCGCCGCGCGGCTGCTGCACGCGGACGCCGAGCTCCGCGGGATCGTGGCCGAGACCGGGCTCGTCGACGTGTGGCGCCGGAACCGGCCGCCGCTGCTCCGCCTGAAGGATCGCGTCCTGTCCGGCGGCGCCCGGAGCGAGGACCTCGCGGAGTCGCTGGCCGGGACCCTCGCGGACCGGATCGTCGTGACCGCGGGGCGGGACGGTCTCGTGGAGCTGACCGTCCGGTGGAGCGACCGCGACACCGCGCTGCGCCTGGCCCAGGCCACGCTGCGCAGGTACCTCGCGCTCTGGCAGGGCCTGGAGGTGTCCTCGATCTCGGCGGTGACGGGGATCCTGGAGCGGCGGGCGGAGGCCCTGCGCGGCGAGGTCGGTCGGCGGCTCGGCGCCACGCGGTCGAGCGGCCGCGAGCCCCGGGAGCGCGAGCGGGACGCCGCGGGCGCCGACGCAGGGGGCGAGTGGGGGGAGGGGCGCTCCCGGGCGGCGCGGAGAGGCCCCGGACGCGCGCGACGCGCGCGACGCTCGCGACGCGCCGGAACGGCGCGACCGGCGGGCGACGCGCACCGTGCGCTCCAGCCTCGACGTGGACACCCGCCTGCGGATGCGCGCGCTCCGGCTCGCGCTGCCGCTCGGGTCCGAGGCCGACGACGACGCGGACGCGGACGGGGACGACGCGCTGGCGCCGGAGCCCGACCGGGAGGGGCGCCGGGCGCCGGGCCTCGGCGAGGTGGATTGGCGCGCCGGAGCCCGGCTCCTCGAGGGCGCTCGCTCGGGCCTCGCCGGCGCGGAGCAGGCGTACGCGGCGCTCGTGGAACGGCTCGAGGCGGCCCGCATCGAGCTCGACATCTCTCGCGCGGCCTTCGAGGAGCGGTACGTGCTGGTGGTCCCGCCGTCCCTGCCGCGCGAGCCCGTCCGGCCGGCGCGGGAGGAGGTCCTCCTCGCTGCCGCGCTCGACGCGATCCTGCTCGCGTTCCTCACGACCACGCTGGTCGAGCTCCGCGCGGCGCACGCGGCCGGCGCGCGGGCGCCCGGGACGGACCTCGAGGTGACGCCGTGACCGCGCGCGCCGCCACCCCGCCGCGCTGGCCGCTCGTCGTCGGCCTGACCGCCGTCGGGGTCGCCTGCCTCGCGGCGATCTTCGCCGGCAACGGCAACCCGTGGATCGCGGTCGTCCCGCTCGGGCTCGCGCTGATCGTCCTCCTGGCCTGGCGGCTCCCGTCGCACGAGACGCTGCCCGTGCTCGCCTTCCTGTGCCTCACGCTCGAGAACCCGAGCGAGGCGTTCGGCGCGGGGGTGTGGCGGTCACCCCTCCACATCGTCGGGGCGCTGTTCCTCCAGAAGATGAACGTCACGTTGCCCGCCCGGTTCCTGGTCTTCTCCGGGCTGGACGTCGCCCTCCTGCTGCTCACGCTCGCGCTCATCGCGCAGCGGCTGCGCCTGCACCGGACCGACCCGGAGCGCGTGCCCTCGCCCCGGCCGATCCGGTACGCGGCCCTCGCCGCGCTCGGCACCATCCTCGTCGTGTGGGCGTTCGGGATCGGGCGGGGCGGGAGCTTCGGGAACTCGCTCTGGCAGGTGTTCAGGGTGATCTACCTGCCGTGCGTCGTGCTCCTGTTCTCGGCCGGCCTGCGGGGGCCGGCGGACGCGGGGCGGCTCGGCAAGGCGCTCGTCGCCGCCGCCCTGGTCCGGGCCGCGATGGCGATCCACATCCGCCTGCAGTTCCCCGACGTGGAGCTGGTCCCGTTCACGACGATCCACGCGGACTCGATGCTGTTCGTGGACGCGATCGTGCTCGTCGTGGCGAACCTGCTCGTCCGCCCCGGGCGCCGCGCGGCCCTCCTCGCGGCCGCGGTCGTGCCCGTCGTGGCGTGGGGCATGGTGGCGAACCACCGCCGCCTCGCGTGGGTCGAGCTCGCCCTCGCCCTGGCCGTCGTCTTCGCCCTCGCGCCGTGGACGTCGGTGAAGCGCCGGGCGATCCAGACCTTCGTCGCGTGCATCCCGCTCCTCCTCGTCTACGTGGCGGCGGGGTGGGGGCGGCCGACCGGGGTCTTCGCGCCGGTCGGCACGCTCCGGTCGGTGGTGGACTCGAAGTCCGACAGCTCGACCGCCTGGCGCGACTGGGAGAACTACAACATCGCGTACACCGTCCGGCGGAACCCGCTGCTCGGCACCGGGTTCGGCCACGAGTACGAGGAGGTCGTGCTCCTGCCGGACATCTCCGTGTGGTACCCGCTCTACCGGTACGCGCCCCACAACTCGGTCCTGGGACTGCTCGCCTACGCAGGGATCGTCGGCTTCGCCGGCCTCTGGATGATGATCCCGGTCGGCATCTTCCTCGCGGTGCGGGGCCAGCGATTCGCCGCGGCTCCCCGCGACCGGGTCGCGGCGCTCACCGCGCTCGGCGCGATCGTGGGGTACCTGGTCCACTGCTACGGAGACATGGGGCTCGGGACGTGGGCGTCCGTCTTCACGGTCGGCCCGGCCATCGCGCTCGCCGGGAAGATCGCCGTCGCGAACGGCGCCTGGCCGCTGCGGGCGCGCGCGCGCGGTGCCCCCGCGGCCCGGTGATCGGCGAGCCTCAGGCTCCGCCGCGCCCCGAGCTCGCCGGCGCGACGTCGGTGCTCGCCGGGACGGCGGCGGGCGGAGCGGCCGGAGCCGGCGCCGCCTCGAAGTAGCGCTTGAGCGCCAGGAACCGCTTCTCGATCAGCTCGTAGCTCGCGAGCGAGATCGCGATCGAGATGCCGAACCCGAGCGCGGCCTTCACGACCATCGCCGCGCCGTGGTGGCCGAGCGCCGCCGTCAGCCGCTCCTCGAGCCGCATCTCGAAGAACTGGTACTGCAGGATGCCGTGGTAGACGTACAGCCCGTAGCTGTACTTGCCGAACATCCGCATCACCGGGTGATCGAAGAACCACCCGAGGAGGCGCGGGCGCTCCGGGTGCTGGATGCTGAGGAGCGTGAGCGCGCCGAAGAACAGCGCGTACAGCGTGTTCCGCAGCTGGTGCAGCACCGGCAGCCCGAGGTTCGTCCCGGCGCACCAGGCCGACACCGCCAGGATCGCGACGGCCGCCCCCAGGGCCGCGCGCGGCGCGCGGCGCAGCCACGGGACGGCGCCCGACTCGCCGCGCGCGAGCGCCGCGAGGAGACCGCCGACGCAGAGCGTGTCCACGCGCGCGTAGGTCAGGACCGAGATGGAGAGCTCGCTCGTCCCCCCGAGCGCGAGGGCGATGCGCAGCCCGAGGCCCGCCACGAGCACCCCGACGCAGAGCCGCACGAGGGTCTCGCGCCGCACGCTGAACACCACGAGCGGCCAGAGCAGGTAGAAGTGCTCCTCGATGGCGAGCGACCAGAAGTGGCTCACGTACCCGAGCGCCCAGGAGCTCTTCGCGGCGATGTAGAAGTTCGACGTGTACGTCCAGAGCCAGAGCTGCTCCCGCCGCGCGTGCTCGAGCGACGCGGGGACGGCGACGAGCGCCGGGAGGACGAGCAGCATCGCCGCGAGGACGACGTAGTAGAGCGGGAAGATCCGCAGCGTCCGGCGCGCGTAGAAGTTCCGGAAGTAGCTCGGCTTCCCCTTCGCGTCGAGGAGGAGCCCGGTGATGAGGAACCCGGAGAGCACGAAGAACAGGTCCACCCCGAGCAGGCCGTACCCCGCCGCCTTGGTCACGACCCGCTCGACGAGCCCCGTCGCGCTCGAGTCGCCCACGAAGTGGAGGAGCATCACCGCGACGATCGCCAGGCCGCGGACCCCGTCGAGGCCCGGCTGGTGGCCCGAGACCCGGATCGCGCTCGGATGGGAGTTCACCGCGACATCGTAGTGCCTGCGGCAGGTGCGGCTCAACGTGCCCGAGCGTGTCCGCCGTTCCCGGGACGCTCGCCGGCCAGCCCGTCCCCGTGAGGTCCCAGGGTCCCGGGAGTCGACACTACCGGAGTGCGTCGGCTAGGTTGACCGCCATGCGGGGGAACGGAACGCCTGAGGGGGCCGGGCGCAAGTACCTGCTCGTCTCTCCGTGCCGGGACGAGGCGGAGTACATCCGCCGCACCCTCGACAGCGTCGCGGCGCAGTCGGTGCTCCCCGCCCTGTGGGTCGTCGTGGACGACGGCTCGACCGACGAGACGCCGGCCATCCTCGCCGAGTACGCCAGGCGGCTCCCCTGGCTGACGGTCGTGCGCCGCGGGGACCGCGGGAAGCGGGCGGTGGGCCCCGGCGTGATCGAGGCGTTCTACGCGGGGCTCGAGGGCGTCGAGCTCCAGGCGTTCGACTACGTCTGCAAGCTGGACATGGATCTCGACCTGCCGCCGCGGTACTTCGAGCTGCTCATGGCGCGGATGGAGGCGAACCCGCGCATCGGGACCTGCTCCGGGAAGCCCTGGTTCGTGCATCCCGTCACGAAGGAGCTCGTCCCGGAGGTCTGCGGGGACGAGATGTCCGTCGGGATGACCAAGTTCTACCGGGTCTCGTGCTTCCGCGAGATCGGCGGGTTCGTCCGGCAGGTGATGTGGGACGGCATCGACTGCCACCGGGCGCGGATGCTCGGGTGGATCGCGGAGAGCGTCGAGGAGGAGCCGCTCCGGTTCATCCACCTGCGGCCGATGGGATCGAGCCAGAAGGGGATCTGGACGGGCCGGGTGCGCTCCGGCTTCGGCCAGTACTTCATGGGCACGGATCCCTTCTACTTCCTCGCGGTGGCGGTCTCTCGGCTGCCCAAGCACCCGGTGGGGTACGGCACCGTCGCGATGCTGTGGGGCTACGCCAGGAGCGCCGCCCGGCGCGTGCCCCGCTACGACGACCTCGAGTTCCGGCGCTTCCTGCGGCGCTACCAGCGGCTCGCCCTCGTGATGGGCAAGCGCGCCGCGACGCGGAAGGTGAACGCGGAGCGGCTCCGCGTGTGGGAGGCGGCGCACCGGGGCGCGACCTCCGCGGGAGCGACCCGTGACTGAGCTCCCGGGGCGACCGCGGCTCATGGGCCTGCCGTTCGACCCGGAGACGATGCGCTCCGCGGTCGAGCGCTGCCTCGCGTGGTGCGCGGCGCGGCGGGCGCCGCACACCGTCGTCACCGCCAACGCCGCCGTCCTCTGCATGATGCGCGAGGACCCCGCGCTGCGCGACGCGTGCGCCGCCGGGGACCTCGTCCTCGCCGACGGCATGTCGGTGGTCTGGGCGCTCCGTGCCGCGCGGACGCCGGTGCCGGAGCGCGTCGCGGGCTGCGATCTGATGGCGCGGCTCCTCGAGGCGGGCGCACCCCTCCGGCTGCGCGTCTTCTTCCTGGGGGCGCGCGAGGAGGTCGTGCGGGCCCTCGCCGAAGGGTGCGCGGCGCGCTACCCGGGGCTCGTCGTCGCCGGGTTCCGCGACGGCTACTTCACCGCCGCCGACCACGAGGCGATCGTGGAGGAGGTGCGCGCCGCGCGGCCGGACCTGCTCTTCATCGGGATGCCGAGCCCGTTCAAGGAGGTCTTCTGCGAGCGGCACCGGGCCCGGCTCGACGTGCCGGTGATCATGGGCGTCGGCGGGAGCTTCGACGTGCACGCCGGGTTCGTGCGGCGCGCGCCGATGCTCTTCCGGAACGTCGGGATGGAGTGGGCCTGGCGCCTGCTCATGGAGCCTCGCAAGATGTGGAAGCGCTACCTCACCACCAACAGCCGCTTCGTGTGGGAGGCCGGCCGCGAGATCGTGGGGCGCCGCCGCCTCGGCGCCGCGCCGTCGGACCGGCTGCCCCCGCCCTCCGGGGCGCCCACGCCGTGACCGCTCCCGGCAGGAACGTCCTCGTGTTCATGGGCACGCGGCCCGAGGCGATCAAGCTCGCCCCGGTGGTCGACGCGCTCCGCAGATCGGGCGACCTCGGGTGCGCGGTGGTCGCGACCGGGCAGCACAAGGAGATGTTCCGCCAGGTCGCGGAAACCTTCGGGCTCACGGTGGACGCCGACCTCGACGTCATGCGCCCGAACCAGACGCTCGCGGGGCTGACCGCGCGGCTCATGGAGGCGATCGACGGCTGCCTCGAGGCGCGCCGCCCGGACCTCGCGCTCGTCCAGGGCGACACCACCACGGTGCTCGTCGCGGCGCTCGCCTGCTTCTACCGCCGGATCCCCATCGGCCACGTCGAGGCGGGGCTCCGCACCGGCAACATCTGGTCGCCCTTCCCCGAGGAGGTGAACCGGCGCCTCGCGACGCCGCTCGTCACGCTCCACTTCGCTCCGACCGAGGCGGCCCGCGCCGCGCTCCTGCGGGAGGGGATCGCCGACGCGTCGATCACCGTCACGGGGAACACCGTCATCGACGCCCTCCTCATGGAGGTCGCGGCGCAGGAGCGCGATCCCCGGCTCCGCGCGGGGATCGACGCCGAGCTCGGCGCCCTCCTGGGCGCCGACTGGGCGGAGGTGCCGTTCGTCCTCGTGACCGGCCACCGCCGCGAGAACTTCGGGGAGGGGATCGAGCAGATCTGCGAGGCGATCGCGACGCTCGCGAGGCGCTTCCCCGATCACCGGTTCGTGTACCCGGTCCACCTGAACCCGAACGTGCACGTGCACGTGAGCCGGCTCCTCGGCGGGCTCCCGAACGTCCGCCTCGTGCCGCCGCAGGGCTACCGCACCTTCGTGGCGCTCCTCGCCCGCTGCAGGCTGGTCCTCACGGACTCGGGAGGGGTGCAGGAGGAGGCCCCGACCCTCGGGAAGCCCGTGCTCGTCATGCGCGACACGACCGAGCGGCCCGAGGGGATCGAGGCGGGCACCGCCATCCTGACCGGCCCCCGCGCCGCCGCCATCGCCGGGCACGCGACGCGGCTCCTCTCGGATCGCGCCGCGTACGACGAGATGGCCCGGGCGCGCAACCCGTACGGCGACGGCCGCGCCTCCGGGCGGATCCTGGACGCGATCCGGCGGCACTTCGCGCGCGACGGCGCGGGGAATGGGCGATGACCCCGCGCCGCCTGAAGATCCTGTGGGTGCTCCCGATGCCGCCGAGCCCGCCGCGCTTCGGGGCCCAGGCGCGGATGCACGGGCTGATGACGGCGGTCGCGGCGCGCCACGACCTCACCGCGCTCACGCTCGTCGAGGACGGGTTCGACGCGGAGGAGAGCGAGCGCGCGATGCGCGCGTACTGCCGAGAGGTCGTCCTCGTGGCGAACCCGAACGGCCGGGAGGGGCGCGCGAAGCGGCTGCTCCAGCTCCGGTCGCTCGCCTCCCCGAGGAGCTACGAGCGGCTGCGCTTCACGGCGCCCGGGCTCCAGAGGGTCGTCGATCGGGTCCTCCGCCGCGAGCGCTTCGACGTCGTGAACCTCGAGTTCCCGTACCTCGCCCACCTCGACCTCCGGCAGGCGCCCCCCGGCGCCGCGCCGCCGGTCGTGGTGGTGGACACCCACGAGATCGCCTACGACCTGGCGCGCCAGATCGCCCGGGGCGGCGGCACGGCGCTGCGGCGCCTGTACGGCGGCGTGAACTGGCGGAAGCTCCGGCGCGAGGAGCGCGCCGCGTTCCGGGACGCGGACGGGCTCTGCGCATGCAGCGTGGGCGATCGCGAGCACATCCTGCGCGACGCCCCCGGCGCGCGGGTGCGCGTCATCCCGAACGCCGCCGACGTGGAGCGCTTCCAGCCGCGGCCCTCGGATCCCCCGGCGGACGGCCGCACCGTCCTCTTCTTCGGCCTCCTCTCGACCGTGCCGAACGTGGACGGGATCCGCTGGTTCGTCCGGGAGATCTGGCCGAGGATCGCGGCGGCGCGCCCCGGCGCACGCTGCCAGGTCATCGGCGCGCGGCCCCCTCCGGAGGTGCTCGCGCTCGCCGGCCCCGGCGTCGAGATCACCGGGTTCGTGGAGGACCTCCGGCCGCACCTCGCCGCCGCCGCCACCGTCGTCGTCCCGCTGCGCGTCGGCGGCGGCACGCGCCTCAAGATCGTGGAGGGGATGGCGATGGGGAAGGCGGTCGTCTCGACGAGCCTCGGCGCCGCCGGGATCGAGGCCGAGCCGGGGAGGGACCTCCTCATCGCGGACGAGCCGGCCGCCTTCGCCGACGCGGTCCTCCGCCTGCTCGGCGATCCCGCCGCCGGCGCGCGGATCGGCGTCGCCGCGCGGAAGCTCGCGGTGGAGCGCTACGCCTGGAGCGCGGCGGGGCGCGCCCTCGAGGGGCTCTTCGAGGAGTGCCTCGCGGCCCGCTCCGGGCCCGGTGGTATGGTCGCCGCCGCCGAGGCGCCCGGGAGTGGCGCGCCGCAGGCGCGAGGGGGGGAGACGGGGTGAAGGCGGCGCTCATCGGGGCCGGGCACATCGCCCGGCAGCACCTCGCGTGCCTGAAGACGCTCCCCGGCGTCGAGCTCGCGGGCATCTGCGATCTCTCGCCGGCGACGGCGGAGTGCGCGGCGGAGCGGTACGGGGTCCGGGCCTGGTTCACGGACCACCGGGAGATGCTCGCCCGCGTCCGCCCGGACGTGGTGCACGTGACGACCCCGCCCACCTCGCACTACCGGCTCGCGCTCGACGCCCTCGACGCGGGCGCCCACGTGGTGGTCGAGAAGCCCGCCACCGTGACGCTCGCGGAGCTCGAGGGGCTCGTCGAGCACGCGCGCGCGCGTGGCCGCGCGCTCATCGAGGACCACAACTACCTCTTCAACCGCGCGCCGCGGGAGATCCTGCGGCGCGTCGAGTCGGGCGAGTTCGGCGCGGTGGTGCACGTCGAGGTGCTCATCTGCCTCGACATCCTCGGGCCGGGCGGCTTCGCCGACCCCAACATCACCCACCCGGTCCTGTCGCTCGCCGGCGGCGCCATCGCCGACTTCCTCCCGCACCTCGCCTCGCTCGCCCACCTCTTCGTCGGACCGCACCGCCGCGCCCACGCGGTCTGGACGAAGCGGCGCGCCTCGGTGCTGCCCTACGACGAGTTCCGCGCGGTGGTGGACGCGGAGCGGGGGACCGCGGCGCTCGGGTTCAGCGCGTCCACCCAGCCCGACGGCTTCTGGCTCCGCGTGTACGGCGAGCGCATGCAGGCGAGCGCGAACCTCTTCGAGACGCGCCTCACCTTCACCCGGGTGCGCCCGGGGCCGAAGCCGCTCGTCCCGCTGCGGAACGGGCTCGAGGAGGGCAAGGAGATCCGCCGCGCGGCGATCGGCACCCTGCTGCGGAAGTTCAAGCGCGGCCCGGCCGCGTACGAGGGCCTGTGGGAGCTGCTCGGCCGCGCCTACCGCGCGCTCGCCGACGGCGGCGCCGGGCCGGTCCCGCCGGAGGACGTGCTCGCGGTGAACCGGCTCGTCGAGGCGCTGAAGCCGCCGCCCGGGGAGGCGCGGCCGTGAAGGCGCTCGTGACGGGCGCGGGCGGGTTCCTGGGCCGCCACGTCGTGGCCGCGCTCCTCGCGCGCGGACACGAGGTCCGCGCGCTGGTGCGCCCCGCGGCGGACGTGTCGGGGCTCGGGTGGCCTTCCTCGGTGGAGCTCGTCCGGGCGGACCTCCGCGCCGCGCGCGAGCTCGAGGCGGCGTTCGACGGCGTCGAGGTGCTGGTCCACCTCGCCGCGGCCGTGACCGGGGGCGAGGACGGGCAGTTCGCCGCGGCGGTCGCCGGGACCGAGCGGCTCCTCGGCGCGATGGCGCGCACCACCTGCCGCCGCCTCGTCCTCGCGAGCAGCTTCGCGCTCTACGACTGGAGCGCGATCACGGGGACGCTCGACGAGGACTCGCCGCTCGAGGCGGGCGACGCGCTCTACGAGCGGGACGGCTACACGATCGCGAAGGCGTGGCAGGAGCGGGTGACCCGCCGCCTCGCCGGGCAGCACGGCTGGGATCTCACCGTGCTCCGCCCCGGGTTCATCTGGGGCCGGGACCACGCGTACCTCGCCGCGCTCGGCCAGAAGATCGGCAAGCTCCACGTCGTCATCGGCCCCTTCTCCCGGATCCCGCTCACGCACGTCGAGAACTGCGCCGACCTGTTCGCGGTCGCGTCGGCGGATCCCCGCGCCCGCGGACGGACCTTCAACGTGGTGGACGGAGAGGGCCCGCGCATCTGGACGTTCCTCGGCGAGTACCTGCGCGGCACGGGGGAGCGGGGGTTCCGCGTCCCGGTCCCGTACTGGCTCGCGTACGGCATCGTCCGGCTCGCGTACGACCACCTGTTCGACAAGAACCCGAAGCTGCCGCACGTCCTCGTCCCGTGCCGCTTCGAAGGCCGGCTGAAGCCGCTCCGGTTCTCGAACCGCCGCGCGCGCGAGGTCCTCGGCTGGACGCCGCCGCTCGACCACGCCGCGTGCGTCGCGAGGACCTACACGCCGCCGAGGTGATGCAGTTATTTTTCACGCCGGACGCCTTTCGCCGCACCTCTCCCCACACACCACAACGCCGTACCCTGCTTGCGCCTGATCGCCGCGGCTCAGGGGTCCGCAGGTTGACGCTCCAGGGACCCGGTGCTTAAGTGTCCCGTGAACGCGGGACGGCTTCGGTGGGCATCTCGCCTCGAAGCAGCGCGGAGCCAAAAATGACACGGCAGACCTCCGGCGCGATCGCGCTCCTCCTCCTCTGCTCGAGCGTCCTGACCGGCTGCGTCGGGACGGCGAGCCCCGCGGGCGACGGCGCCACGGGAGTCGCCGTCGACGTGAGCCCGAAGGACCAGTTCGTCGAGTTCGGGAGCGTCGTCCCATACGCCGCCACCGTCACCGGGACCCTCGCCCCCGGCGTCACCTGGTCCATCGAGCCCGCCGGGATCGGCACGATCACGCAGGGCGGCGTGTACACCGCTCCGATGAGCACCGGCACCTTCACGATCCGCGCGACGAGCGTCGCGGACACGGCGGTGACCGGGACGACGGGCGTCACCGTGGTCCAGCCGCCGCCCCCCGGCAGCAACTACGTGCTGCCGCCCGACCGCGCGACGACCTGGCGACCAGGCGTCACCTACGCCGGCGGGATCCCGACCCGCTCGACGGTCTGCGCCAACATCCCGGCGGGAGCGTCGGCCGCGGCGGTGCAGACCGCCGTGGACAACTGTCCGGCCGGACAGGTCGTGCAGCTCGCGGCGGGGACGTACACGTGGAACGGCGGGACGTTCGTGACCATCGACAAGGGCGTCACGGTGCGCGGCGCCGGAGCGAACACGACCCTCATCCGCAAGACGGACGGCGCGGTGGCCGGGGTGGACGGGACGGGCGGGAACGCCTCGCCGCTGGTCGTCCTCGGGCCGTCGCGCTACGGCAACCAGTCGAACGGCGTGGCGGGGGCCACGAACCTCACCGCCGACGCGCTGAAGGGCACGTACGCGGTGACGGTCGCGAGCGCGACCGGGCTCGCCGCCGGGCAGCTCGTGCTGCTCGACGAGCTCTCCGGGGCCGGGTGGCGGACCGACCCGCAGGGACGCGGGCAGGTGTGGGCGGCGCCGGACTGGCGCGTGGTGTGGCAGCTCCACAACCCCGGCCAGCCCACGGACGACCCGCTCGCCCTCCCGGCGAACGTCTCGAATCAGGACGCCTTCTCCTGGTTCTGCCGCACCGACCGGCCCACCGGCGAGGTGAAGAAGATCGCCTCCGTCTCCGGGACGACGGTCACCTTCACGACCCCCATCCACATCAGCTACCGCACGGCGCGCACGGCCCAGCTCGCGCGCTTCGAGTTCGCGGCGACGGTCGGCGCGGCCGTCGAGGACGTCGCCTTCCAGGGCGGAGACGACGGCCAGGTCCGCTTCCACTGGTGCGACTCGTGCTGGGCGCGCCGGATCGAGAGCCGCGTGTGGGCCGGGGAGGGGATCGCCATCGACCACAGCTTCAGGACCGAGATCCGGGACTCCTACGTCCACGACGCCGCGTACGCCTCGCCGGGCGGGATCGGCTATGCGATCTCCCTGTCCGCGGGGACGGCGGACTGCCTCGTCGAGAACTCGATCATGGTGCGCTCGAACAAGGTGATGGTCGCGCGCTCGAGCGGCGCGGGGTGCGTCATCGGCTACAACTACGTGGACGACGGCTACATCGTCTACAACCTCGCCTGGCAGGAGGTCCACCTCAACGCCTCGCACATGGTCGGGCCCCACCACGTGCTGATGGAAGGAAACTGGGCCCCGAACGCCGACTCCGACAAGACCCACGGCAACAGCATCTACAACACGTACTTCCGCAACCGGCTGACGGGCGTGCGGTCCGGGTACACGGGGAACGACACGAGCATCGGCCGCGCCGCGGGGATCTCCGCGTACTCGTACTGGATGAGCTTCGTCGGCAACGTCCTCGGCAGCCCGGGACAGAGCGGGTCCGGCTGGGTCTACGAGCGCCCCAACTTCGACGGCCCGGCCGTGTGGTGGGTCGGCTGGGACGACTGGCCCCCGAACCCGACCGACGCGAGCGTCGCCCCGACCGTGCTCCGGGACGGGAACTTCGACTACGTGACGAACCAGGTCCGGTGGCACGGCGTCGGCGGCGCCGCGAGCACCACGCCTCCGGCGGCCTCCACGCTGCCGAGCTCGCTCTACCTCTCGGCGAAGCCCGCCTTCTTCGGCGCCAACCCCTGGCCGTGGGTCACCCCGGAGGGGACGACCAAGTCGTACACGCTCCCGGCCAAGGCCAGGTACGACGCGGGGACGCCGAACTCGATCCCCTGAGGGCGACGCCCCGCCGGCCCGGACCCGGCGGGCGCCCATCTTGCTAGCATCGCGCGGTGCTCGTGCTCCGGGGCCGTCGCGCGCTGTCCTCCGTGGTCGTCGCGACGCTCGCCCTCGTGGCGACGATCGCCGGCGCGGGCGAGGGCGAAGCCGGCGGCTGGACGCTCCCGCCGGACCGGGCCACCGCGTGGCGGCCGGGCGTCACCCACGACGGCGGGATCCCGCGCCGCGCGGCGATCTGCGCGACGGTCGAGGCCGCCAAGCTCGGCGACGGCGCGAGGAGCGCCTCGGCCGCGATCCAGGCGGCGATCCGGTCCTGCCCGCCCGGGCACGTCGTCCGGCTCTCGGAGGGGACGTTCACCGTCAACGACCACCTGCTCGTCGACCGCGGGATCACGCTGCGCGGCGCGGGGGCAGGGAAGACGATCCTAAGGAAGACCGACGGAGCGCGGCCGCTGCAGCCGTCGGCGCCGAACGCGCAGCCGCTCGTCATCGTCGGCCCGAACCGCTGGCCCAAGCCGGACGACTCGACGTCTCGCGACCTCTCCGCCGACGGCCCGAAGGGCGCGCGCTCCGTCGAGCTGGCCGACGCCGGCGGGCTCGCGCGCGGACAGCTCGTGCTCGTGGACGAGCTCTCGGGCGCGGGGTGGCAGCCGGATCCGCTCGGGCGCGGGAAGATCTGGGCGGCCCCGGACTGGCGCGTCACCTGGCAGCTGCACGACCCGCCGCAGCGCTGGGACGATCCCCTCTCCCCCGGGACCCCGACCGGCGGCGACGCGGCCGCGTGGTTCTGCCGGCGCGACCGGCCGACCGCCGAGGTGAAGGAGATCGAAGGCGTCCGCGGCAGGACCGTCACGTTCACGACCCCGCTCCACGCGCCGTTCCGGACCTCGCACCGCGCGCAGGTCACCCGCTACGCCGCCGGGAGCACGCACGTGCAGGGCGCCGGGATCGAGGACCTCACGGTCGACGGGGGGAGCGACGGGGCGATCCGGTTCGAGGCCGCCGCCCGGTCGTGGGCGAGCCGGGTGGAGGTCGTCCGCTGGCTCGGCGAGGGCATCGCCGTGAACAGCTCGTTCCGGGTCGAGGTGCGCGACTCGTACGTCCACGACGCCGTGTGGCCGCAGCCCGGCGGCGCCGGGTACGGCCTCAGCCTCGCGCTGGGCTCGGCCGAGGTGCTCGTCGAGAACAGCATCGTCCTGCGCGCGAACAAGGTGATGGTGGCGCGCGCCGCGGGAGCGGGCTCGGTCTTCGGGTACAACCACGTCGACGCGGGGTTCATCCTCGGGACCGAGAGCTGGGTCGAGGTGGGCCTCAACGCCTCGCACATGGTCGGCTCGCACCACGTGCTCTTCGAGGGGAACGACGCGTTCAACTTCGACAGCGACAAGACCCACGGGAGCGCGACGTACCACACCGTCTTCCGGAACTGGCTCCGCGGGAACCGGCGACCGTTCGTGAACCCGAAGTCAGGGAACACCATCGACGACGCGGCCGCGCCGGGCGCGCGAGGCTCGCTCGAGTCCCGGCTCAGGACCGGCCGGACCGGCAACGGTCCGCGGCGCTGCGCGGGGGCGCAGGCGTACTCGTACTGGATGACCTTCGTCGGGAACGTCCTGGGGGAGCGCGGGCGGATGCAGGGATGGACGTACGACGGCGTCGGCTCCGGGGCGATGTCCACCCCGGCGATCTTCCTGCTCGGCTGGGACGACGTGACGCCGCAGCCGCACGATCCGCGCGTCGCCGAGACCGCGCTGCGCGACGGGAACTGGGACTGGCTCCAGGAGCGGCAGACCTGGCGCGGCGAGCCGGCCCGGCTCCCCGACTCGCTCTACCTGCCGGGGAAGCCGGCCTTCTTCGGCGCGAACCCGTGGCCGTGGGTCGATCCCGCCACCGGCAGCGTCCACACGCTGCCCGCGCGGGCGCGCCTGGACGCGGGGACGCCGAACCTCGTCAGGTGACGCGGGCGCGGCGGCTCAGCGCCGCGAGCTCCCGAGGAGCGGCAGCTCCAGCTCCCGCTCCACCTGCCACGGCTCGATCACGCGACCGCTCCAGAGGTCGACCGCGGCCGCGCCGATGCAGGCGAAGGCGGCCCCCGCGAGGAGCCCGCCCACGATGAAGAGGAGCGCGTACGGCTTGAGCGGCCCCTTCGGGCGCTTGGGCGGGGTGATCACGGTGTAGCGCTGCTGGAACGCGGAGCGCGAGGTGTCGAGCTCGATCCGGGCGCTCTCGATCCGCTCGAGGAGGCTCGAGTGGCGGCGCAGCAGCGTCTCGAGCTGCCGGCGCTCGTAGTCCAGGCGGGGGTCGGTCTGGTCCACGAGGGCGGCGCGCGCCGCGGCGAGCTCCTCCTCGAGCGCGTTCCCGGCCCCGGCCGGCTCGACCACCCCGCCCGGACGCTGCCGGATGGACTTCTCGAGCTGGGCGATCTCCGCCCGGAGCTCCGCCACCTGCGGCGACGGGACCTTGAGGCCGGCGATCGCCTGGCGCGCGCCCAGGACGTTCGGGTGCTCGGGGCCGTAGACCGAGAGGTGCTGCGTGAGCTGGGCCTGGAGCTCGGACAGGCGGCGCTGCCGGAAGTCCTCGACGTCCGAGAGGGCGCGCCGCCGGGCCGTGAGCAGCCCCTGCAGCCGCTGCAGCTCCTCGTCGACCTTGGGCGACTGCCGCGCGTGGGTCGTCCGCCGCGGCGCGCGGATGCGGAGCGCCTGCTCCTTGGCCTCGAGCTTCCGGATCGCCTCCGCGATCTCCTGCTGCACGCGGGCGTCGTGCCCCTGCAGGATCGCGATCGCCTCGCCCACCGCGCCCATCTCCGACGCGTTGCGGGCCTCGAGGAAGCTCTGGAGCGCGGCCTGCACGACGTCGAGGGCGATGTCCGGGTCGGACCACGTGAAGCCGATCGTGACGGCGCCCTCGGGGGAGACCCACACCGTCAGGCGAGCCTCGAGCGCGCTCACGAGGTCGTCCTCGAGCTGCGCCGGGGTGCGCTGCGAGCGGAGGAGCGTCCCGCCGATCCAGTCGCGGATCCGCACCGCCGGCGCGCGCGTCGCGAGGTACCGCTTCGAGAGGTCGGTCTGCCGGGAGAGGGCGACGAGGTTGTCCCGCCGGATGACGATCTCTCTCGCGGCGCGCGTCGGCACGTCCCACTCCCGGTTCATCCCCGGGTTCGAGATCGCCCCCATGAGCGGGTTCCGCTGGACGAGGACGACCGCCTCCACCTGGTACTTCCTCGGGAGGGTGAGCGCCGCGACGATCCCGACCGCGAGGCACGCCACCAGGATCACGGCCGCGAGCCTCGGGCGGCGCAGCGGTGCCCTGAGCGCGAACAGCGCGTATTCACCCAGCGGGCCGAAGACGTCGCCGTCGTCGGGCTGGGAGGTGGACACGGGCGGAGTGGGCACGAGATGTTCCCCTGCGGGCTGACTTGAAATCTAGCACGAGCCCGGCCGCCGACCCGTCCCGGAGCCGTGGCACGCGCGCTCGTCGCAGCACCTCGCCCGGCCGGGGCCGGACGGCGCGCGCGGGTCGATCGGGAGCCCTCCGGACGATCAGGCGAGGACCCGGTTCCGGTGACACCAGCGCACCAGGACGTACAGCGCCCACACCCGCGACCAGTACAGGCCCGGAGCGCCGGCGAGGTACGCCTCCCAGAGTCTGCGGACCGGCTCCGGGTCGAGCCCCACCGCCCGGACCGCGGCGGCGTCGCGCAGCGTCTCGTCGATCGAGCGCCTCAGCCCCCGCCGGATCCAGTGGTCGAACGGGAGCACGAACCCGCTCTTGGGGCGATCGAACAGCTCCGGCGCGAGGCCGCGCAGGCCCGCCCGCCGGAGGATCGCCTTGCGCGTGACGGGGGCGTACCGCTTGGGATCCGCGATCCGGTCCACCGTATCGAACAGGACGGAGTCGACGAGCGGGACCCGCTGCTCGATCGAGGCGGCCATGCTCGCGACGTCGTTGTCGCGGAGGAGCCGCTCGCCCAGGAACAGCCGCTCCTCGAGCACGCTCAGGGTGGACAGCGGCGAGCGGCCGCCCGTCTCCGCGTCGAGGCGCCGGTGCATGGCGCGCGGGAGCCCGTCCACCGCCGCCGCGGTGATCCCCGCGCCCACGAGCTCGCGCTGGAACTCCGGGAGGAAGAGCGCGTACGCGAGCTGGTACAGGGCGCGCAGGTCGTCGCCGCGGCCCACCATGGCGGGCAGCTTCGCCCAGCGCGTCTGCGGCGGGACCGCGCCGCCCGAGCGGCGCAGCGGCGCCGTCCCGAGCGCCGCGGCGGCGACGAGCGCGCGGCGGGGGAGGAACCGCAGGCGCCGGGACCACCGCTCCAGCACCGGGAGGTCGCGGAACGACGAGTAGCCGCCGAAGAGCTCGTCGCCCCCGGCCCCGGAGAGCGCCACGGTGAAGCCGGCCGCCCGGATCGCGCGCGACATGGCGTACGCGTTGATGGCGTCGAACGTCGGCTGGTCGAGGCCGTCGAGGGCGCCCTCGAGGTGGCCGAGGAAGTCCCCCTCCGTGAGGAGCACCTCGCGGTGCTCCGTCCCGATCGCCTCCGCGATCTTGCGGGCGAAGGGCGCCTCGTTCAGCTCCTGCTCCTCGAACGCGAGCGTGAAGGTGTGGATCGGCGTCCGGGCGGCGCGGTGCGCGAGGTTCGCCATCGCGGAGGAGTCGACGCCGCCCGACAGGAACACCGCGAGCGGGACGTCGCTCGCGAGGTGCAGGCCGACCGTCTCGGCGAGCACCGCCGCGAGCTCCTCCTCGTCCGCGTCCGCCGCGGGCTGCGCGGCCGGGATGGACCAGAACCGCTCGGACGCGAGCTCGGCCCCGTCGGGCCCGAGCGCCAGCGCGGTCCCCGGCTCGAGGAGCTCCACGCCGGCCACCGCGGTCCCGGGTCCCACGACGAACCCGTTCCACACGAAGGAGGCGAGCGCCTCGGGATCGAGCCGGGCCGTCCCGAGGAGGCCCGAGGCGAGGAGCGCGCGCAGCTCCGACGCGAACGCCAGGGACCAGCCGGCCCCGGGATCCGCGGCGCGGGCGAGGTAGAGGGGCTTGATGCCGAGCGGGTCGCGGGCGAGGAGGAGCTCGCGGGCGCGCGGGTCCCAGCGGGCCAGCGCGAACATCCCGCGGAAGGACGGCAGCGCGCTCCGGCCCCGCAGCGCGAGCGCCCGCAGCATCACGGCGGTGTCGCCGGACGACGCGAAGGTCTGCCCGTCGCGCTCGAGCGCGACGCGGAGATCCCGGAAGTTGTAGAGCTCGCCGTTGTAGACGACGACGTCGCCCGTGACCGGGTCGACCATCGGCTGGGCGCCGGCGGGAGAGAGGTCGAGGATCGACAGGCGCCGGTGGGCGAGGAGCGCCCCCCACCCGCGCGCGTCCGGCGGGGACTCCCAGGTGCCGTGAGCGTCGGGGCCGCGGTGCAGCATCGCGGCGCTCATCCGGGCGAGGGCTGCGCGGTTCCCGTCGTCGACGCGCCCGATGATTCCCGCGATTCCACACATGTCAGGCGAGGGATTCTAGCACGCCACCCCGCCGCCACCGTCCCACGCACAGGGGGTCCGCTGGCATTCGGAGATGAGGTACAGAGTGGTGCGTACGTCCGGCGTGCCGCGATCTCCGCGGGCCTCCGGGCGCGCGAGGCCCTGGCGCATGTCACCGTTCCCGCTCCGCTGGCGTCCCCGCGTCAGGCTCGGACGCGGCGGGTCCGTCGCCGGCGCCGTCTGGGTCCACGGCGGAGGGCGGGTCCGCATCGGCGATCGCGTGCGCCTGGACGGCCGCACGGCGCCGATCGAGCTGCACGCGGGCCCCGGGGCGGAGATCGTGATCGGCGACGACGTCGTCGTCGAGGGAGGCGCCTCGATCGAGGCCCAGCGCTCGGTCATGATAGGGGACCGCTGCCGCATCGGCGCGTACGCGAAGATCATGGACAACCACTTCCACCCGCTCCGCGGCGATCGCCACCTCAAGCCGCCCTCGGACCCCGTCGTCGTCGACGCGGGCGCCGAGCTCGGGCGCCGCGTCATCGTGCTGCCCGGGGCGCGCGTGCGCGGCGGAGCCTCGGTGCCGCCGGCCACCGTGGTGCGGGCCCCTCCGCGTTCCGCGCGCGCGCCCGCCGGGCGGCAGGGAGCGTAGGCGTGTCCGGGCTCGACGGGCCGAGGATCAGGCGAGGCCTGCAGTGGTTCCGCGAGAGCCCCGGCGACGCGCTCCGCCGCGCCGTCGCGCTCCTCCGCGCGCGCGTCACGCTCCGCGGCTGCGAGCAGGGAGACCGGACCACGGTCTACGGCCCGCTCCGCGTCGAGCGCGAGGGGACCATCCGCATCGGCGCCGGCGTGACGTTCTCGCGGGGGATGATCCCGTCCGAGCTCCTCTGCCGCCCCGGCGCGGTCCTCGAGATCGGAGACGACTGCGTCCTCAACTACGCCGTGTCGATCGAGGCGCACGCCGCCGTGCGCGTGGGCCGCCGGTGCATGCTCGCGTCCTTCGTCCGCATCTGCGACCGCACGCGCGACGTCGCCCGGCCGGTGACCCTCGAGGACGACGTGTGGATCGCGCACGGCGCCATCGTCGAGCCGGGCGTCACCATCGGCGCGGGCTCGGTGGTCGCGGCGGGGAGCGTCGTCACGCGCGACGTCCCTCCGGGCTCGATCGCGGCCGGGAACCCGGCGCGGAGCATGAGCCTCGCGCTCGCCGGGCGCGACGTCGCGGCGCGAGACCCGGCCCCCACGCCGATCGATCCGCTCCGGTGACCCACTCCGTGCAGGGAGAGCCCATGTTCTCGCGAGACGTCCTCCGCCTCGATCCGGCCGCCGAGTCCGCGCGGATAGAGGCCGCCATCCGCGAGCAGGTGCTCGGGGTCCTGCGCCGGCGCGGCGCCGTCGTCGGGGTCTCCGGAGGCATCGACAGCTCCGTCACGGCGGCGCTCTGCGTCCGCGCGCTCGGGCCGTCGAAGGTCCTCGCGTTGCTCCTCCCCGAGCGCGACTCGTCGGACGACGCCCTGCGCCTGGGCCGCGGCCTCGCCGCGCACCTCGGGACGGCGCACGTGGTCGAGGACCTCGCCCCCGCGCTCGCGGCGCTCGGCTGCTACGCGCGGCAGCGCGAGGCGATCCGCGAGGTGGTGCCGGAGTACGGCGACGGCTGGAAGTCCAAGCTCGGGCTGCCCTCGCTCCTCGAGCGCGAGCGGCTGAACGTGACGATGCTGACGACCGAGGATCCGGAGGGCCGCCGGCGCACGACCCGGATGACGGCGCCCTCCTACCTCCAGCTCGTCGCCGCCACGAACTTCAAGCAGCGGGTCCGGACGCTCCTCGAGTACTACCACGCGGACCGGCTCAACTACGCGGTCGCGGGGACCCCGAACCTCCTCGAGTACGACCAGGGGTTCTTCGTGAAGCAGGGGGACGGGGCCGCCGACTTCAAGCCCATCGCGCACCTCTACAAGACCCAGGTCTACGCCCTGGCCGAGCACCTCGGCGTCCCCGAGGAGATCCGGCGCCGTCCGCCGACGACGGACACGTTCTCGCTCGCGCAGACCCAGGAGGAGTTCTACTTCGCGCTGCCGTACGCCGAGATGGACCTGTGCCTCTGGGCGGTGAACCACGGCGTCCCGGCCGCCGACGCCGCGCCCGTGCTCGGCCTCACCCCGGAGCAGGTCGAGCGCGTGTACCGGGACATCGAGGCGAAGCGGCGCGCGAGCCGGTACCTGCACCAGCAGCCGCTCCTCGTGACGGGGCCGCGGAGCGCGTAGATGTGCGGGATCGCCGGATCCGTCGCGCTGCGAGAGGGGCTCCCCCCGCCCGAGCTCGCGGACGTGGAGGCCATGCTCGGCGCGATCGCCCACCGGGGGCCGGACGCGCTGGGCGCGTACCGGGACCGGCACGCGGCCCTCGGGCACGCGCGGCTCTCCATCATCGACCTCGCCACCGGCGGGCAGCCGATGAGCAACGAGGACGGGACGCTCTGGGTCGTCTTCAACGGCGAGATCTTCAACTACGTCGAGCTGCGGGAGGAGCTCGTCGCGCTCGGCCACCGGTTCCGGACGCGGAGCGACACCGAGGTGATCCTCCACGCGTGGGAGGCATACGGCCCACGCGCCTTCGAGCGGTTCAACGGGCAGTTCGCGATCGCGCTCTGGGAACCGGAGACCCGGACGCTGATCCTCGCCCGCGACCGGCTCGGCGTGCGGCCGCTGCACCTGTGCGAGCACGAGGGCCGGCTCTGGTTCGGGAGCGAGGTGAAGGCGATCTTCGCGGGCTGTCCGGCCATCCCGCGCGCGCTCGACCCCGTGGGCCTCGCCGAGACGTTCACCTTCTGGACGGTGGTGCCGCCGCAGACGCCCTTCGTCGGCGTGACCGAGCTCGAGCCCGGTCACGTGCGCACGATCTCGCCCCGCGGGGTGGAGGACCACCCGTTCTGGACCGCGAGGTACGCGCCGGCGGCCGACGCCGGCACCGCGCCCGGCCTGGACGAGGCCGTCGAGCGCGTCCGCGGCGCGCTCCTCGAGGCGGTCCGGCTCAGGATGGTCCGCTCGGACGTCCCGGTGGGGAGCTACCTCTCGGGCGGGCTCGACAGCTCGATCGTGGCGGCGCTCGGGCGGCGCGCGGTCGGGGAGCGGTTCCTCACGTTCTCCATCCGGTTCGAGGACGCGGAGTTCGACGAGACGCCGTACCAGCGCGAGGTGGCGGCGCTCCTCCGGACGGACCACCGCGAGATCGTGGTGCGGCGGGCCGACATCGCGGAGGCGTTTCCGCGCGTGGTGGCCCACGCCGAGCGTCCGATGCTCCGGACCGCGCCGGCGCCGCTCTTCCTCCTCTCCGAGCTCGTCCGGAAGGCCGGGATCAAGGTCGTCCTGAGCGGGGAGGGCGCCGACGAGATGTTCGGCGGCTACGACCTGTTCCGCGAGGGCAAGGTGCGCCGGTTCTGGGGGCGCGCCCCCGCGAGCGACGCGCGTCCACGCCTCCTCGAGCGCCTCTACCCCTACCTGGCCCGCTCGCCCGTCGCGCAGCAGGCGCTCGCGCGCGAGTTCTTCGGCCGCGGGCGCGAGCGCTGGCGCGAGCCGGGGTTCGCGCACCGCACCCGCTGGGACGCGGGCGCGGCGCTCCTGCGGCTGCTCGCGCCCGAGGTGCGCCGGGAGGCGGAGCGCGCCGGAGTCGTCGCGCGCCTCCTCGCGACGCTCCCCGCCGCGTTCGGCGAGTGGTCGTTCCTGGCGCAGGACCAGTACCTGGAGGTGCGGACGCTGCTCTCGGGGTACCTGCTCGCCTCGCAGGGCGATCGCATGCTCATGGCGCACTCGGTGGAGGGGCGGTTCCCGTTCCTCGACCCGAACGTCGTGGAGCTCGCGAACGCGCTCCCCGCGTGGCAGAAGCTGCGCGGGCTGGACGAGAAGCACGTCCTGAAGCGCGTCGCCGCCGGGCTCGTCCCCGACTCCGTGACCCGCCGGCCGAAGCAGCCGTACCGCGCGCCGGATGCGCAGAGCTTCGTCGGTCCCGACGCCCCGGCGTGGGTCGGCGAGCTGCTCGGCGAGCGGGCGATCGCCGCCGCGGGAATCTTCGATCCCGTCGCGGTCGGCCGGCTCTGGCGGAAGTGCCGCGGGCGCGGCGACCGCGAGCAGTTCTCGAACGCTGATAACATGGCCCTCGTGGGTGTGCTCTCCACGGCGCTGCTCCACGAGCAGCTCGTCCGCCGCCCGGCGCCGCGTCCGGTGACCGGCGCGCTCCGGACGGTGGTCGACAGGCTTGCCACGGGCGCGCGCCTGGGCGCGGCGCTCCCATCCGACGTGAACGCGAGGCGCACATGACCGTCCAGCAGCTCGTCCGGCAGTTCATCGTCCAGAACTTCTACGTGAGCGACCCCGCGGAGCTCACGGACGATGCGTCGCTCGTGGGCGGCGGCTGGGTCGACTCGACGGGCATGCTCGAGATCATCGGGTTCATCGAGACCGAGCTCGGGGTGCGAGTCGCCGACGCGGAGATGGTGCCGGAGAACCTCGACTCGATCGCCCGCATCGCGGCCTTCGCGGCGCGCAAGGACGTCCCCGCGAAGCGCGTGTCCGGATAGGGCGCCGTCAGCGCTCCGGCGAACCCTCCGGCGGACGCTCCGGCGGACGCTCCGGCGAACCCTCCGGCGGACGCTCCGGCGGACCCTCCGTCGGACGCTCCGGCGGACGCGCCGGCGCGCGCGCCATCGAGCGCGCTCCGTACGAGACGGCGGTCAGGACCCCACCCTCCACGAAGGACGGGAGCCCCGGCCGGCGCTCGCGCTGCCAGCGGGCCACGACCCCGAGCTCGAGCGCCAGGCTGCCGCGCAGGGCCCAGATCGCTCGCCCGTCCCAGGTCCCGAGCACCGTCTCGCCGTCGGTCCGCGCGAGGGCGGACGCGGTCGCCGCGAGCGTGAGCACCGGGCTCGAGCGCCACTGCGCGCGCAGCGACGCTTCGGCGGTGGGCTCGACCGCCCCCGTGTAGCGGTCCACGGCCGGACCGAACCGCGTCGCGAGCTCGAGCCCGAGCCGGTCTCGCTCGTGCGACGCGCCCGCCAGCGCGACCGGGAGGACGCGGGTCCCGTCGCCCTCCGCCCCGCCCCGCTGCGTCGTGACCGACGCGCCGCCCCCGAGCCAGCCCGTCGCGGCGGGCGTGAGCCGACGGCGCCAGGTGCCGGTCCCCGACGAGACGGCGCTCCTGACGTCCCCGGCCTGGGCCGCGGTGAGCGTCCGGGTCCACTCTCCGCGGAGGAGCAGCGTGTCGCGCGGGGTGGCGAGCCAGGACGCCCCCCCGCTGGCCCCCAGGGTGCGTTGCTCCGGGAACAGCGCTCGAGCGTCCGCTTCTCGCCCGCGCGAGAGCCCCCACGAGCCGCCGCCGTCGAGCGTCGTCCGCTCGTCGAGGCGCAGCGCGCCGAGCGCGGTCGCGCGGAGTGCCTCGTACGCGAGGGGGGTGGTCGTGGGGAGCTGCGCTGGGCCCGTCGCCAGGACCGAGGTCGGGTCCGCGAGGGGATCCGTCTTGCCGCGCGTCCCGCTCGCGGTGGCCTCGGCGCGCCACGGGCGGTCGAGGTGGGTCTCGAGCCGCGCGCCCACGGTGTGGTCCACGAGCGGCGACGGGCGCTCGACGACGTCGCTCGTCCAGACGCGCGGCGCGTACTCCGTGGAGAGGCGGAGGCCCGCGCCCTCCAGGATGACGGCCGCGCGGGGGAGCGCGGACAGCGCCCCCCGGGTGGACGTCGCCGCCCCCTGCGGGACCAGCGTCGTGGAGCGCGCCTCCGCCCGCACCCCGACGTCGAGGTCCGCGGACGCGAGCGCGGCGAGCGAGGCGATGAGGGGGAGCGCGAGCGCGCAGCCCACGATCACTCCACGACGACGGAGTCGCCGTTCCGCAGCCGGAACGTCGCGGCCGGCGCCTTCCCGCGGAGCAGATCGCGGTACCTGAAGCGGATCCTCGCGGGCGCAGGATTCCCCTCCGCCCAGTAGCCGTTCCGGAGGACGAAGACGCGGTCCTCGGAGGCGAACGGGGTGATCCCGCCGGCCGCCGCGATGGCGAACAGGACCCCGGCCTCGTGCTGGACCTCGTACACGCCGGGGCGCGCGACGTTGCCCACGACCGTGATCCGCGTCGGGCGCCGCTCGTGCACGATGACCGTCACGACGGGGTTCACGATGTACCCCTTCAGCTTCACCTGGAGCCGCATCGCGAGATCGGTCGGCTCCATCCCCGCGACCTCGACGTCGTTCAGGAATGGAATCGAGATCTTGCCGTCTTCCCGGACCCGGGCGCGGTCCACGGAGTTCGCGTCCTGGTTCCAGACCCGGATGCCGATGAGGTCGCCCGGGCGGATCGTCGCGTCCGTCTCGGGGGCGAGCATCGCCTTCGGGACGGCGTCGACCCACAGGTAGGAGCCGCCCGCGCTCTTGCACCCGGTGGCGACGCCGAGAGTTGCGACCGCGGCGTACAGGACCCACGTTCGCGGCGAAGCGAACCTGCTCGTGACCTCTCGACTCATGCCGTCATCCTACCTGCGCGCCAGGCCCTCGCGAAGCGGGCTCTCCGCCGCGCGGCGAGCCGATCCGCGTACGTCCGGCCGCTCGCCAGAAGGGCGACGTCCCCTGAGCGAGGGACACGGCCCGCAATGGGGTCGTCGTCCCGCGTCCCGTCCCGCGGCGTCGTGTGTTCGTGGGGGATGATCGTACACCTTTGGTCACGCCCGCGGCGCCTCGTTCCTTGTATACGTTCGAATCATTTTGGGAGCAGTCCAGGGGACGAAGATGGTGCGCACAGGGTTGTCGGGCAGGGGTGGCGGTCATCGTGTGTTCGACTTCGTGGCGCTCGTCGCCGCGTTTCCGTTCGCGTGCGCTGCGTACGAGCGGCTGTCGCGGACGCAGGGGCGGCTGCCGCCGCTGGACGTGCTCCTCCCCGCCGTCGCGCTCGCCGTCGCGGCGTGGGGCGTGAGCGCGTGGATCCACGAGCTGTACGGCACTTCGATCGGCCGCACCCGTCTCCACGAGGCGCTGCGCGTCGCCCGGACGCTCGCGACCGTCGCGGTCGTGCTCGCCGCGATCGGGTTCGCGGTCACGCCCGCGAACCTCCCCCGGCCGCTCGTCGGCACCTACTTCGCGATGGTGCTCCTGCTCACGCTCGGCAGCCGGATCGTCTGGCGCGCCGCCGCGCAGGCGACCCGGAGCGGCTACGCCGCGCGACGCTACGCGATCGTCGGGACCGGCGGGATCGCGCGGGAGGTGGTCGAGGCCGTCGACGCCAACCCGGACTGGGGGCTGAGGTTCGCGGGCTTCGTGCGACTCGAGGGCTCGTCGGAGGGATCCCGGGGCCCGTTCCTCGGCTCGCTCTCGCAGCTCGGGCGCATCCTCGAGAACGAGGTCGTCGACGTCGTCATCTTCGCGGTGCCGCGGGAGCGCCTCGGCGAGGTCGAGCGCAGCGTCCACATCTGCGAGGAGCAGGGGGTCGAGGTCCGCATCTCGCTCGACATCCTCCGGTTCGGCCCCGGGCGCATGACGGTGGCCGACATGGACGGCGTGCCGATGCTGGCGTTCAACCGGACGCCCTCGGACGCGCTCGCGCTCGGGCTCAAGCGGGCGTTCGACATCGTGATGAGCGCGCTCGTGATGATCGTGCTCGCCCCCTTGCTCGCGGCGATCGCGATCGCGATCCGGCTCGACTCGCCAGGCCCGGTCTTCTTCCGGCAGCGCCGCGTCGGCCAGAACGGCCGCGCCTTCGACATGCTGAAGTTCCGCTCGATGTACCGGGACGCCGAGCAGCGGCTCGACGCGCTCCGCGCGCACAACGAGATGAGCGGTCCGGTCTTCAAGATGGCGAACGATCCGCGCGTGACGAAGGTCGGCCGGTTCCTGCGCAGGACGTCGCTCGACGAGTTCCCCCAGTTCCTGAACGTCCTCACGGGGGAGATGAGCATCGTCGGCCCGCGGCCGCCCATCCCGGGGGAGGTGCGCCAGTACAAGCGGTGGCAGCGCCGCCGGCTCAGCATGAAGCCGGGGATCACCTGCATCTGGCAGATCAGCGGCCGGAACAACATCGACTTCGATCGCTGGATGGAGCTCGATCTCCAGTACATCGACGGCTGGTCGCTCTGGGGCGACATCGAGATCTGCTTCAAGACCATCCCGGCGGTGCTGACCGCCCGCGGCGCGCACTGAGGTCGGGCCGGGCCCGGCCGGACGACCTCTGAGCCGAACCCCTTAGAAGTGGACCGCGTGCGCCCG
>CAVTRF010000029.1:0-42008 GCA_963736795.1 uncultured delta proteobacterium
CTAGACCCCGCGGACCGGCTCGGCCGCGGGGTCGTCGTCCGGCGCCTACTTGCAGGCCGTGTTCGTCCTCGGCGTCGGGTCCGGGTAGGAACCCGGCGTCGCGCTACCGAACCAGTTCTCGCCCGTGTCACCGGAGTTGTTGAACGCGTCGAGCTGGCCCTGCAGCCACGCGAGGCTCGTGCACGTCCCCGTCGCGAGGGCGCCCTGCGCCGCCGGGATGAGGCCCGCGGCGGGCTCCGAGCCGAATACCCGCCCGTTGCAGATCGCGACGAGCAGCTGCCGCGCCAGCAGGAGCCGCGCCTGGTCGAGCCCGGACCGCCTCGCGCCGTCGTCGTACCTGGCCGGGTTTGCCGCGAGCACCCCGAGCGCCTTCACCGCGTCGCCCTGCGGGACCGTGAAGTACCCGAGGTCGATGCTGCCGCCCGAGACGCAGGACGCGACGGCCGCGGGGTGCGTCTTGAAGTAGCCG
The DNA here is from genome assembly GCA_963736795.1 of uncultured delta proteobacterium. Lineage (GTDB taxonomy): Bacteria > Myxococcota > Myxococcia > Myxococcales > Anaeromyxobacteraceae > Anaeromyxobacter. The sequence continues at coordinate 470 of CAVTRF010000029.1, forward strand.
ATGGTCCGGGTCGGGCCCAGCGGCGCCGCGCAGATCAGCTCGGCCTGGCAGACCGCGTTCGGCGCCGCGTGGTCGGGGTTCCACTCGACCGTGTACGTGTTGGTGATGACGATGTTGCCGCCCGCGTCCGGCACGAATCCCGCGGCGCGTGCGCGCGTCGCGCAGTCCGCGTAGCTCGCCAGGACGAGCGGCACCGTCGTCGTGACCGACTCGCCGTTGAACATCCAGAACGGGAACTTCGCCCACTCGCCCTCGAGCTGCGCGGGGAAGCTCCACGCGATGCTCCCGCCCATCATCGCCTCGAGCACGGGGTCGCTCTCGGCCATCACGACCGAGGAGCCACAGTTCCCGGGCAGGTGGCAGTAGTGCTCCGCGGGCTGGGTCGCGCACCAGGCGCACGTGGCCTCGGTCACCGTGAGCTCGTACACGAGTGTCGCCGGGAACAGGTCCGCGGTCACGCTCTGGAGCGAGTTGATGGTCTTCGTGCAGGTCAGGTTGCTCGCCGCTGCGGTGTTCGCAAGCAGCGCCACCAGGCCAAACACGATCATCTTCTGCAGGCGGAGCGTCATGTGTACTCCCTCGACCGCGGACGTGCGGTCACGGGAGTACAGATACGTCATCCACACGCATTGGGAAGTCCCCGGCGCCGGTGACGGCGCCAGGCACCCATTTACCCACGGTGACATTGACGCCTGGAGCGCGGACGGGCTCCCTGTGGGCGCGGCGCATTGACGCACGCCCGCCGGCAGCCGTACCCCAAGGCGCGCGTCGTCAGCGAGCGCCGCGCGCGCTCAGGACCGCCGGGATGGTTCTGAAGCAGATCTCGATGTCGCCCCAGAGCGACCACTGATCGATGTACTGGAGGTCGAGATCCATCCAGCGCTCGAAGTCGATGTTGTTGCGGCCGCTGATCTGCCAGATGCACGTGATCCCCGGCTTCATGCTGAGCCGGCGGCGCTGCCAGCGCTTGTACTGGCGCACCTCGGCCGGGATCGGCGGGCGCGGGCCGACGATGCTCATCTGACCCAGGAGCACGTTCCAGAACTGGGGGAACTCGTCGAGCGACGTCTTGCGGAGGAACCGCCCGACCTTCGTCACCCGCGGGTCGTTCGCCATCTTGAACACCGGGCCGGACATCTCGTTCTGCGCGCGCAGCGCCTCGAGCCGCTGCTCGGCATCCCGGTACATCGACCGGAACTTCAGCATCTCGAACACGCGGCCGTTCTGGCCGACCCGCCGCTGCCGGAAGAACACCGGACCCGGCGAGTCGAGCCGGATCGCCGCGGCCACCGCCGCGAGGACCGGCGAGAGCACGACGAGCACGAGCGCGCTCATCAGCATGTCGAAGCCGCGCTTCAGCCCGAGCGCGAGCGCGTCGGACGGCGTGCGGGTGAACGCGAGCATCGGCACGCCGTCCATGTCGGCGACCGTCATCCGGCCGGGGCCGAAGCGCAGGATGTCGAGCGAGATGCGCACCTCGACGCCCTGCTCCTCGCAGACGTGCACCGCGCGCTCGACGTCCCCGAGCCGCTCTCGCGGGACGGCGAAGACGACGACGTCGATCACGTGCTCCTCGAGCGTCTGCCCGAGCTGGGCGACCGTGCCGAGGAACGGGCCGCGCCCTCCCGTGGTGGCGTCGTCGCGGATGAAACCGGCGAACCGCATCCCCCACTCCGGGTGCGCCTCGACCGACTCGACGATCTCGCGGGCCATCCCGCCCGACCCGACGATCGCGTAGCGGCGAGCGGCGCGCCCGCCACGGGTCGCGCGCGCGGCGACGCGCCAGCCGAGGCGCGCGCCGATCGTCAGCGCCAGGGCGACCGCGAAGTACAGGCCCACGAGCAGGCGCGAGATCTGGTTCTGGTTCGTGACGAACCCGAGCGCGGCGAGGAGCACCGCGACCGTCGCGAGCGTCCGCACGACGCGCAGGGCGTCGTCGAACCGGGAGCGCCCGAGGGGAGCGTCGTAGAGCGCGTGCACCCACGCGCTCGCGCCCCACGCCGCCATCGCGAGCGCGGCGGCGGGGAGCAGCACGTCGAGCGGCGGGAGCCACGCGGGCGGCTGCGACATGCGTTCGTACGCGGCGCACGCGATCGGCAGCGCCGCGACGAGCGCGACGAGGTCGATCAGCCGCATTCCGCCGTGCCTGCCCGAGATCTCTGATCTGCCCATGAGCCTCTCCCCGCCGATTCCGAGGCGAACCTATACAAGAGACGCACGCGGATGTGCGTGACCAAGCGTGTATGAAGGGGCCCCACGTCCACAGGACACCTCGTCCAGGGGACGGAGCCGGGGGGCCCCGCTTCGGCCACGTCCCGCGGTCACGGGACGCGCGACGACCTGGCAACGCCGTCCTCCTGGGGAGTGCGGGCGCGACCCTTGCGCCCCGGTGCGGGGGCACGGGTCGTACGCTCGGACCGGGTGCTCGCGAGGAGGGCCGGTCCGCGGGTAGGATGGCGCACCTCGCGGACCGACCGCTGACAGCAGGGAGAGCCATGAAGCGCGAAGGATCATTCACGTTCCCGGTGAGCCGCGTGCTAGCGGCCGCGCTCGCCGTGGCGCTCGCGGCCGGGTGCAGGAGCGCCGGACGCTACATCTGGGTCGACAGCGTGCCGAAGTCCCTCCTCGCGCCGCAGCCCTCCCCCGCGATCGGCCCGGGTGACGTCATCGGCGTGCGCGTCTGGAACCAGGAGGCGAACTCCGTGGAGCGCGCGCGGGTGCGCGACGACGGCAGGATCTCGATGCCGTTCCTGAACGACGTCGAGGTCGCGGGGATGGAGCCCGCGGACCTGGCGCGGCGGCTCGAGGTCCGGCTCAAGGCGCTGATCGTGAACCCCGTCGTGACGGTGGTCATCCACGAGCGCCGCCCGTTCCGCGTGTCGGTCGTCGGCCAGGTGGCGCGGCCCGGCGTCTACGACCTCGACCAGGCCTCGGGCGTGCTGAACGCGATCGCCGCCGCGGGCGGGATCACGGCCTTCGCGAACTCGGACGGTGTGTACGTGCTGCGGGCTGGATACTGGGCGGACGGGACCACGTCGCCAGCGCGCATCCGGTTCAGGTACGACGACCTCCGGCGGGGGACGCCGCCCGCAGCGGTCTTCCGCCTCAAGCCGGGCGACGTCGTCGTCGTGGAGTGACCTTGAGCGGTGCCCTGGCGCTCCCGCTCCTGACGGCGCTCGTCTCGGCGGCGTCCGCGGACCTGGACCTCTCCGTCCGCGCGGAGGGTCGCTCGAGCACGCTCGCGCCCTCGGGGGCACCGCGGGTGACGCGCGGATCGGCCCTCGTGCTGCCTCACCTGGGGGCGCAGGTGGACACGGAGCGCCTGCGCCTCACGGCGGCCTACGCACCCCGGTTCTGGACGAGCGACGTCGGCGCTTCCCCTTCGCCGCTCGTCGACCACACGCTGGAGGCCGGCCTGGAGACGCGCGGCGATGGGTCCTGGCGCGCCGGCGCGAATGGGAGCGCGACTCGCGGGCGGACCGATCCGCTCGCGGATCTGCTCGCCGTCTCGGCGTCGGGAGCGCCGGGAGCGCCGGGGCAGCTCGCGACCACGACGCCCCTCGCGTACGAGACGGTGCGTGCGGGCGGCCGGGGCGAGGTCCGGCTGGGCCCCCGCACCACGATCGGTGCGGGCGGCTCGTGGTCCGCTTCGCGGGGCGCGGATGCGGCGGCGATCGCCCTGCTCCCCACCCAGCGGGTGCTCGGCGCGAACGCCAGCGTGGGGTACCTCCTCTCGGAGCTCGACACGCTGCGCCTCGGCGCCGACGCAACCCGATCCGTCACGGCGGTGGCCGGCGGGGACGTCACGAGCGAGTTCTCGACCGCGTCGGCGACCTGGCGGAGGCGTCTCTCGCCGACGACCGACGGGTGGGGCGGCGCCGGCGCGTCGCTCACCTCTCAGCAAAGCCCCGGCGCGCCCGCCGAGATCCATGTGCTCCCGTTCGGCCAGCTCGGGTTCGCCCGGGCCGGTGACGAGTCCCGGGTCGGCCTCGACGCGACGGTCCGCCTCGTCCCGACGGTGGACCGGTACACCGGAGCGGTCCGCTCGAGCCTCGAGGCGGCGGGGGGCGTGCGCTGGCCGCTCGCGCGCGCCGTCGCGCTCTCGGCGGCGGCGACCGCGGGGGCGCGCACCGACGGCGAGACGAGGCTCGGGACGTGGGACGCCCGAGTGGTCTGGTCGGTCCGGGACCGGCTCTCGCTCGAGCTGGGGGTCGTCGGACGCTGGCAGCGCGAGCGGCGGCCCGAGCTGCCCTCGTTCGTGGAAGCCGGAGCCGTCGCGGCGGTGACATACGGGATCGGGACGCGCGGGCGCTAGGCAAGCGACCACGCGGTCCCGCTCGGGCAGCGGCCCGCTCCGGGGTGACGCTCGACGCGTCACGCCGAAGCCGCGCGAACGCCTCCGCCCTTGCGTGCGACGAACTGCGAGATCTTCGAGACCGAGTCCAGGTTCTCCGGGACCATCTCGGTGTCCGCCACCCGGATCCCGAACTCCGTCTCGAGGAACGACATCACCTCGAGCATGCCCGTCGAGTCGACCCAGCCGCCTCCGATCAGCGAGGCGTCGTCCGTCAGCTCGGAGGGATCGCTCACGTAGAAATTCTGGATGATGAACTGCCGCACGCGTTCCTGAACGTTCATATCGCGACCTTCTCCTCCGGCGTTTCCTGGGGGCTCGCCCTTCCGCGGACGGAGCCGAGCCGATCCACGTAGGTCCTGATCTCGCCCGGGGACGACCGCGGCGGCGGACGCCGGACGAGCTGGTGGTGGAGGAGCCCCGTCGAGAGCACCCCCACGACCGCCATGTTGTCCGAGTTCGAGAACTGCTCGCTGCCGCCGCTCGCCTTGCACTTGCGCCAGAGCCGGTCGACCGCGCCCGGATCGAACACGCCCGCGTCGGCCAGGGCGCGCGTCTCGAAGCCCGCGTCGACCCAGTCGGGCGCATCCGGTCCGACAAAGCTCGTAGCGTCCGGCGCCCGGTAGGGCTGCTTGGTCCTGCGGAGCACCGCGTCCGGGACGAGACCGGCGGCGACCCGCTTCAGCACGTGCTTCTCGTCGAGGCCCCGCAGCTTGAGCCGCGCCGGGAGCGCGTTCGCGACCTCGACCACGTCCGCGTCGAGGAACGGGAACCGCCCCTCGACCGAGTGCGCCATGAGCATCCGATCGCCCTGCGACGAGAGCAGGTAGCCGGAGAGGAGCGTCCGGACCTCGAGGTACTGGTCCTGCGCGAGGAAGGACCAGCGCCCGAACTCGGGAGGGAGGCTCTCGAGCAGGCGCGCGACGACGTCCACGCGGTCGGCCTCGCGGCGGAGCTCGGGCGAGAAGAGCCGGCGCAGCGCGCCCGCCGACTGCCAGCGGGTCTGGTGGCCGAACCCGGGCGCGCTCCAGCGGTCGCGACCGCGACCGAAGAACTCGCGCGCCATCCCCTGCTGGCCCACGGGAGAGCGGGCGAGGTACGGGTACAGCCGCTCGAGCAGTCGCGGACGTACCGTAGAGGTCGGCGCGCGCCCCCAGAACCTGCGGACCTTCGCCTCCTGGAACAGATCGTACCCGCCGAACATCTCGTCGGCGCCCTCCCCGGTGAGCACCACCTTGATCCCGGTCTCCCGGACCAGGCGTGAGAGGACGAGGAGCGGCGCGGGGGCGGTGCGGAGCAGCGGGCGCTCGGCGTGCGCCACGACCTGCGGGAACGCGTCCGCGACGTCGGCGCGGCGCACGAGGATCTCGCGGTGGTCGCTGCTCGATCGCGGCGGCGACCGCGCGCTGGTACGGCGTCTCGTCGTACTCCGCGTCCTCGAACCGGACCGAGAACGTGCAGAACCGGTCGCCCTTGACCCGCCGCCCCAGCGCCGCGATGAGCGAGCTGTCGAGCCCGCCCGACAGGTAGCTGCCGACCGGCACGTCCGCGCGGAGCATCCGGAGCCTGACCGCCTGCTCCAGCGCCGCCCGGACGCGCTCGACCGCCTCGTCGACGTCCTCCGGCGCGCCGCGGTCGGGGGAGAGCGGGTAGCGCGGCTGCCAGAACGGACGGTCCTCGACCCCGCGGCGAGACAGGATCCGCACGTGGCCGGGCTCGAGCTCGGTGACGCCGCGGAACACCGACTGAGGGGGGACCACGGTCCAGAAGGTGAACGTCTCCGCGAGCCCGACCGGATCGAGCGCCCGGGGAAACGAGGGCGCCCCGGCGAAGAGCGCCTTGACCTCACTCGCGAACCACACGCGCCCGTCGTGCTCGCACAGGTGGAGCGGGCGCACTCCCAGCCGGTCGCGCGCGAGGACCAGGGTCTCCTCCACCGAGTCCCACAGCGCGATCGCGAACTGGCCGTTGAACCGCTCGAACGCGCGCGGGCCGAACTCCTCCCAAGCGTGGACGATCACCTCGGTGTCGCTCCGCGTGCGGAACCGGTGCCCGAGCGCGACGAGCTCGTCGCGGAGCTCGACGTAGTTGAAGATCTCGCCGTTGAACACCACCCACATCGTGCCGTCCTCGTTGCAGAGGGGCTGCTGGCCGGTGGCGAGGTCGATGATCGAGAGCCGCGCGTGGGCGAGGCCGGCGCGCCGGTCGCGGTAGATGCCGAACTCGTCGGGGCCGCGGTGGACGCAGCGCCCCGAGCATCGCCTCGAGGTCGGCGATCTCGGGCGGCGGCGCGCCCTCGCGGAGAGTGACCGAGCCGGCGATGCCGCACATCTAGGCGCCTCGCGGCCCGTCGACGAGGAGCGGCGCCTGGTGCAGGTAGCGGCTCACCCGCCGCTTCGCCTCGATGTCCCGGTACACGCGCTCGACCTGCTCCGTCGTGAGCGCCGAGCACCTTCGCCGCCTCGGCGGCGGGCACCGCGTGGTTGACCGCCGCACAGGCAGAGGTCCATCTCGCCGTAGGGGAGCGAGAAGTAGAACTCCTCCTGCGTCTGCGGCGAGCGAGAAGGTGTCGGTCGTCGGCGGGCGGCGGCGGATCTCCGGCGGGCACGCCGAGGTGCTCGGCGAGCGCGTAGACCTGGGTCTTGTACAGGTGCGCGATGGGCTTGAAGTCCGCGGCGCCGTCGCCCTGCTTCACGAAGAAGCCCTGGTCGTACTCGAGCCGGTTCGGAGTCCCGGCGACCGCGTAGTTGAGGCGGTCCGCGTGGTAGTACTCGATCACTTCCGATCCGCTGCTTGAAGTTCGTGGCGGCGACCATCTGGAGATACGCCGGCGCGGTCATCCGGACGGTCCGCTGCCGCCCCGAGGGGTCCGCCACCGTCAGCATCGTGACGTTCAGCCGATCCGAGTCGAGGAGCGACGGCAGCGTCAGCTTGCACTTCCAGCCGTCGCCGTACTCGGGGACCACCATCCGGATCGCGTCGAGTTGCCGCTCGTAGCAGCCGAGCCCCGCGAGCGCCGGCGCGATGTCCTCGACGACGTGGCGGATCCCGAGGTGCTGCGCGAGCAGCCGCCCGAGACGGAGCGCGTCGTCGGACGAGTCGCGCTCCGGCATGAGCAGGCCGACGACCCGGTCCGCGCCGAGCGCGCGCACGGACAGCGCCGCACACGACGGAGCTGTCGATCCCGCCGGACATCCCGACGACCGCGCCCCGGCGGCGCAGCGTCCCGAGCACCTGCTGGCGGATCGCCTCCTCGATCTGCTTCGACGCGGCGGCCGCGTCGAGCTTCAAGACCTCACGTGAGAACATGGGGGGTATTATTGCACCCTTCGCCCGCGGTGGAGGGTCCCCTGCTCACGGGTCATGTGCCGCCGGACCCACCATCCACACACACCTGCGCCGCCGAGCGCGGACGGACCGCGCGGGCGGGCAGAGGCGGACTCTCTCCTTCGCGATCACGGCGCGAACGGCGTTCCCGCGTCGTAGCGCGCCTTCGCAGGCAGCGTCTCCACGCGGTCCGCCGCGGTCGCGCCGGTCGGGCTCGATCCACGGCCAGGCGTTCGCACCGAAGAAGCTCGGCGCGGCTGGTGAGGAAGAGGGAAGGCGCGATGGTGTGGCCGGGGAAGGCGGCGTCCCAGTCGAAGATGCTCGCGTGCACGCTGTCCCAGTTGCCGTGCCGCCACAGCTTGGCGCGGGCCTTCGTGGTGTACGTGGCCTGGCGACCGTCCCACGTGGTGCCGCTGTACGACATGTCGTTCGCCGGCGGGCGCGTCGTGAGCGCCGTCGTAGTCGTCGCCGGCTCCCCACACGTTCTGGCCGATGCTCCAGATCGTGTAGTTCCCGCTGACGGCGCCGGACTGCTCGTACACGCCACCCGCCGCGGTCGTCGAGGACGTTCCCGACGAACGCCATCTCGCGCTGCCAGCCGTCGCTGTTCGCGGCGCGCAGGTTCGTGCCGTTGCCGTAGGTGGTGGACCGTCCGTGTGCGTAGTTCCGGAGAAAGGCCATGAACCCGGAGACGCCGTGGGTCGTGTCGCAGCCGATGTTCGCGGACCAGTTCCCCTCGACGAGCAGGTGGTGCGAGAAGGACTGGTGGCGTGCCGTTGATGGCCCCGTCCATCCAGCGCCGCCGTTCGCGGACGTGTTGTCCACGTAGTTGTAGGCGATCGACGTTCCCCGGCCCGCAGGCGTTCGTCTGGATGAGCTTGTTCATGAACACGCACGATGCTGTCGATGACCAGGCACTCGCTCGTCGCGGCGTTCAGGTTGATCCCGTAGTTGGCGCCGCCCGAGTACGGGCCGCCCGCGGTGTGGTGGGCGTACACCCGCCGGATCTCGGAGCGGAACTGGTGCTCGAACCGGACGTGGTCGTCGGTGATGCCGCCGTTGGCGGAGCCGTCGGTCTCGACGTCCTTGATCCAGTCGAAGGCGCCGGCGTGGTAGACGATGGCGCCGACTTTGCGGGCCCGCCATGGAGAGGTGCTCGAGGCCGAACCACCAGAGCCCGTCGGTGCCGCGGCGCGACACGCGCCACACCTGCGGGTTCAGCCGGGTCGTCCCGTCCGCCGCGCTGTAGTAGGTGTACGCGATCCGGGTCGGCGGATCGAAGGTGAGCGTGGTCCCGCTGACCGCGGTGACCTGGTGCACCGACGCGACCGAGCGGAAGCCGTCCGGCGAGATCGGCCCGTGGTACGGGCCGTCCGTGAACGGCGAGCGCTTGTTGTAGCCCGCGTCGAGAATCGCGACGTAGGAGAGGTCGTCGAGCTGGTCGAGCTGGATGAGGTCACCGACCGCGAACCCGGTCGCGCTCGCGACGCTGACGATGTCGAGCCGATGGGGAGGCTACCTCGCCGACGGGCAGCGACATCGTCGTGAGGGGCACGCTCGCCCCACGCCGTGTCGCTGGACTCGATCCCGCCGCCCGCGCTGAAGTTGAGCCGGGTGCGCCCGCGCCCGCGGCCCCCGCGCCCCTGAGGATCACGTAGTTCCGCGGGACGATGGGCCGGAGATGGAGAACGTGCCGGCCGGCAGCTGGACGACGCGGATGTTCGAGCGGAGAGCCGCGCCCGGACGCCGCGGCGATGGCGGAGTTGATGGCCGCGGCCGTCATCTGCCCCGCCGTGAGCGTCGTGTCGAGCGTGCCCGCCGGGATCCCGCCCGGCACGCCCGGCATCCACTTCAGGCCGTTGCTCAGGGTCGGGAGGGCGGCGATCCACGGGGCGACGTCACCGAGCGCGCCCGTCAAGGCGACGTTGACCGTCGCCGAGCCGCTGACGGTCGGCGCGGCGACGCTCGTCGCGATCACGTGATACGTCCCGACCGCCGCCGGCGCGGTGTACCGGCCGGTCGTCGCGTCGATCGCCCCTCCGCCATTCTCCTGGACCGTCCACGTCACGGCCGGCGAGATGGTGCCCGTGACCGCGGCGGCGAACTGCTGCACGCCGCTGGGCTGCAGCGACGTGGTGGACGGGGTGATCGTGACGGTCGGCCCCTGCGACGCAGGGCCGTCGCCGGCGTCGCTCGAGATCCCGCTGCACGCCGACAGCGCGCTCGCCGCGAGGACAGCAACAATGGCTCGAGTGATCCCACCCTGCATCCGCATCATTCTTTGGCTCCTGGGGGAGGGGGAGGCCGTGAGGCTCGTCCCGCGTCACGTGTCACCTGACCGCGGGACAATGGAGCACACGCTGAGCGCTCGCGTCAAACCACCCTGACGTAGCCCGAACCCGGAAATCCTACGGGTGCGAGGATGTCGTCCAGCGCGCTCGTGCGTCGAGGTGCGAGAGAGGATCCGCTGCACGCACACGCGCGTCAGCGCATCGCGTCGAACCGTTTCTTCGCGGGGAGGACGCCGACCTTCGGACTCCGCTCCGGGTCGACGAACGGCCACGGCTCGTCCCCGAAGAACGCCGGCTTCGCCTCGAGATACAGGGACGGCGGCAGCGTCCGCGACGGGATCGTCGGATCCCACACCACCTTGTTCGTCACGTAGTCGAAGTTCCCGTGGCGCAGGAGGAGCCGGAGCGCCGTCCCGTCGTCGAACCGCTCGACCGGTCCGCCGAGCGACGAGGCGCCGACGCGGTAGACGGCGGCGGCGCCCAGCGTCTCGCCGGAAGTGCTCTCGTAGACCGGCTTCGCGCCATTCACCATGAGTGACGGCTGCAGGAGCACGTTCCCCACGAAGTTGTGCTCGCGGTTGAACCCGTCCACCCCGACCGCCCGGACGTTCGCGGTCCGAGGCACGGTCGTGTTCGTCCCGGGCGCGTAGTTCCGGAAGAACGTCTGCCAGCCGCAGTTCCCGTGGGTGCTGTCGGAGCCGATGTTGGTCGCCCAGTTCCCCTCGAACAGATCGTGGTGCGAGAACGACCCGTGGTTCCCGTCGATGGCGCTCTCCTGCCAGGTCGGGTGCCCCGCGATGAACGCGTCGTCCACGTAGTTGTAGGCGACCACGTTCCCTCCGCCCGAGCCGGCGATCAGGATCGGCTTGTTGAGGTAGCGGGCGATGTTGTCCTCGATCAGGTTCTCCGAGCTCTGGTGCGAGAGGGCGATCCCGTACGCTCCGCCGCCGGGGACGATTCTCCGCGCGTGGTGGACGTAGGACCCGCGGACCTCGCACCGGTAGGCGTGGAAGAGGGCGATGTGGACTCCCGTCACCCCCGGACCCGTCGCGGGATCGCCGTCCGACTCGACGTTCTTCACCCACGAGTACGCGACGTTCATGAGGAAGATGTTGTTGTTGTGGCCGCCCGAGACGTGGAGGTCCTCGAGCCCGACGTAGCGCGTCCCGGGCTCGCCCTCGCGGGCCGTCGCCGTCTTGAAGACCTGCGGCGCGAACGCCGGGTCGAAGGCGATGTGGGTCGCGGTCGTGAGGCCGAGGGTGTTCCCGGCCTTCGAGGCGACCTCGACCTGCTGCCCGACGGAGCGGTACCCCGCCGGCGAAGACGGGCCGTTCGCGTCGCTCGGCCGCGGCCCGCGCTTCCCGTAGATCTGGTCCCCGATCTTCACGTAGCTCGGGTCGTCGAGCTGATCGATCTGGAGCACGTCCCCTACCTGGATGCCGCGCGCGTCGGCGACGGTGATGCTCCGCGCCCCGCGCGGGACGCTGCCGACCACGTCCACCGGAGCGCCGTACTCCGGCCAGAACACGCCGACGCGGAACGCGGGCGAGTCGGAGCTCGGGCTCGCCTCGAAGCGGATGCGCGTGAGCTTCGGGCCCGCGCCGCGCAGGACGACGTGGCTCCGGTTCAGGTTCACGATCCCGGTCGTCCGGTAGGTTCCGGGCGGGAGGTACACCGCGACGGGCCGGGAAGCGGTCGCGGCCGCCCCCGCCGCCTGGATGGCGGCGTTGATCGCGGCGGTCGCGTCGGCCTTGCCGTTTCCCCACGCCTTCGCGTCGATCGTGGAGTGGATCGCCTTCACGGCGGGGATCCCGCCGGGGATCCCGGGGCGCCACGTGGTGCGACGCTCCGCCGGGATCGGGCCCGCGTCCTCGGGCGCCCGGGCCGATGGCGCGGCGCCTGCGAGCGCCGCCGCCGCGAGCACCACGGCGAGTCTTCCCGCGATGTGGCTCATCGCCGTCCCCCGTCAGGCGCCCCCGCCCGGGTGCGCGAAGTGGCGCCGGATCCGCTCGACGATGCGGCCTGCGGCCTGGCCGTCGCCGTACGGGTTGCGTGCGCGCGCCATCGCCTCGTAGGCGACCGGGTCGCTGAGGAGCCGGATCGCGTGCCCCGCGATCGCGTCCGCCCGCGCGCCGGTCAGCAGCGCGGTCCCGGCCGCGATCCCCTCCGGCCGCTCGGTGGTGTCGCGCATCACGAGGACAGGCTTCCCGAGCGACGGGGCCTCCTCCTGCACGCCCCCGGAGTCGGTCAGCACGAGACGACAGCGCGCCATGAGCGCGACGAAGCTGCGGTAGCCCTGCGGTGGCACGAGCCTCACGTTCCCGAGGTCGCCGAGCAGACGGTTCACGTGCACGTGAACGTTGGGGTTCAGGTGCACCGGGTACACGAAGCGGTGGTCGGGGAAGCGCCGCGCCAGCCTCGCGATGGCCTCGCAGATCTGCTCGATGCCGTCGCCGAAGTTCTCTCGGCGGTGGCCGGTGACGAGGACGAACGGTACGCGGTCCCAGTCGGCGCCGAGCAGGGCGGCGAGCTCGTCGTGCACGGCAGCGCGCACGCGCGCGTCTCGGCGCTGGAGCTCCACCTCCATGAGCAGCGCGTCTATCACGGTGTTCCCGGTGACGGCGATCGTCTCGTCGGGGACCCCCTCCCGCAGGAGGGCCGCGCGCGCCGAGTCCGTCGGCGCGAAGTGAAGCGAGACGAGCGGGGTCGCGAGCCGGCGGTTGACCTCCTCCGGGAACGGCGACCAGATGTTCCCGGTCCGCAGCCCCGCCTCGACGTGACCGATCGGGATCCGGCGGTAGAAGCAGGCGAGCGCCGCGACGAGGACCGTGGTCGTGTCGCCCTGGACGAGCGCGAGGTCCGGCTGCGCCTTCTCGAGCCAGCCGTCGATCCCGTCCATGAGCCGAGCCGTCAGCTTCGCCAAGGTCTGGTTCGGCTGCATGACCTCCAGGTCCGCGTGCACGGCGAACCCGAACTGCTCCGCGACCTGCCGGAACATCTCCCGGTGCTGGCCGGTCGCGACCACCGTGCAGCGAAAGTCCGGCGCCGACTCGAGCGCCGCGACGACGGACGCGAGCTTGATCGCCTCCGGCCGCGTGCCCATGAACACGAGGACGTTCCTGCGATCGTGTTCCGTCACTCAGGTCCTCCGCCGGCCGTCATTCGGCGTCCAGGTGGGTCCGGGCCCGCCTGCGACCGCGGCGGCCGAGGATCTCACGCCCGGCGAGCCAGAGGAACTCGCTGTTGTACGAGAGATACCGCTTCCACATCTTCCGGGGCTCCATCATGAGGCGCCACGACCACTCGAGCCCGTGCTCCTGCATCCAGCGGGGCGCGCGCCGCACGACGCCCGCGAGCACGTCGAAGCTGCCGCCGACCCCCATGATCACCGGGACGTCGAGCTCGTCGCGGTACCGCTCGCACCAGGTCTCCTTGAACGGGCTCGGCATCCCTACGAACAGCATGTGCGGCCTGACCCGGTGGATCTCGGCGACGATCGAGGCGTGGTCCGCCTCGCCGAAGTAGCCGTCCCGGAAGCCGGCGACGACAAGACCCGGGTGCGCCCGGACGGACGCCTCGGCGAGCGCCGCGACCACCTCCGGGCGGGCTCCGAGAAAGTAGACGGTCAGGGCCCGCCGGGCGGCCTCCGCGAGCAGCTTCTCCATCAGGTCGCACCCCGACACGCGCTCGGGGAGTGCCGAGCGCACCATCCGCGACGTCCAGACCACGGGCATGCCGTCGGCCAGGATCAGATCGCCCGCGTGGCATGCGTCGCGGAGCTCGGGGTCGCGTCGCATCATGCACACATGCGAGGCGTTGATCGTGATGACGGTGTGCGGGGCGCGGGGTCCCGCGCACCAGGCGACGCAGCGAGCGATCGCGGAGTCCATCGTGGCGGCGTCGAACGGCAGGTTCAGCAGCTCGACGCGGTCGGGCTCGCCGCTAGCGACGAAGTGCATGCTCGCCCTCCGCGCGCGCGGAGCCGCCGTGCGCGGCGCCCCAGACGCTCGCCTGCTGCTCGGTGATCCTGCGGACCGCGGCGCTCTTCCCGACGAGCAGGCTCATCCGCTGGTAGCGGCGCAGAAACCGCCGGAACTCGAGGTCGTCATACCGGGGAAGCCCCTTGAGCCAGCTCGACAGGTATCCCCAGAGCATCGCGGCGCTCCCGATGACCGGTGGGAACCTCGGGATCCGGAACGCCGCGCTCGCGAGGTAGTACAGCGGCGACGTCCCCATGAAGTACTGACCGAAGCCGGCGCGGACGCGCCCTCTCCAGATCCCCCTGTCGCTCGTCCCCATCGGGCGGAGGTGCTGGAAGCTCAGCTCCTCGTCCTCGTAGGCAGCCGCGATCCAGCCGAGCATCCGCGCGCGGTGGCAGTCGATACCGTCCCACATGACCTGCCGAACGAACCCGCCGATCTCGCGGAAGCAGGTCACCCGGTAGAACTTCGACGCGCCCACCGACATCTCGTTGCCCATGAACTCGGGGACGCGTGCGCCGGTCTCCGGGTGCTCGAACCAGGTCTTGCCGGAGCAGGTACCGAGCCTCGGCTCCCGCTCCATGCGCTGCATGAGCAGCTCGAAGTACCTGGGCGGCATCACCAGGTCCATGTCGAGCTTGCAGAGGTAGTCGAAGCCGCCGAGGTCCACCCCCTCGATCCCGCGGTAGAACGCCTCGATCACCCCCGGACCGACGCTGCGCCCCCCCCGGTCCGTCCGGCGCACGACGCGCAGGAACGGGAGCTTCTTCTCGTACTCGGCGAGGATCAGGGGCGTGTCGTCCGTCGAGCCGTCGTCCACGACGACCCAGAGGGCGGGCTGGATGCTCTGTGCCGCGACGCTGTCGAGCGTCCGGCGCATGAACTTCGCCTCGTCGCGGCACGGTGAGACGAGGAGGTATCGGCGCGAGCTCAACGGGCGACTCCCATCTCCAGCGTCGTTGCGTTTAGCCCGGATCCGACGCCAAGTCGATTCCCGTGCCCCTGGGACGCGCGTCGGGTGCCGCCCGGGTGCAGGCGGGCGCTCGCCGGGAGCTGGCCGCTCGAGCGGCGCTCACGGCCAGTGGGGCACGTGCAGGAACGGGTGGAGCTGCGTGATGTACCCGACGTACGCAGCGGTCACCACGAGGAGCCAGATGACCATGCGGGCGAGGCCGCGTCGCGCGCTCGGGTGTCGCGCGGCGCGCACCGGGATCACGATCCAAGCGAGGACGATCGAGATGAGGAGCAGCGACTTCACCGGCGACCTTGCGCGGAGGTTACCACGGAACCCCCCGTCCCTTCCGCGCGCCCGTCACCCGGCGTCGCTGCGCCGGGCCCACCAGCGCGCGAGGTGGAGGTCGTACAGCGCGACCGCCTGCCAGTCGACGTCCAGCTCGTTCGTGCACCAGCTGTCGTTGTCGGTGTACCGCCCATCGATCGGCGTCGCCGCGCCGCGGGGGTGGGCGGGATCGCCGTGGTACCCCCACACCGGGAGGGGGCGCGCGTGCGGATAGGAGACGTCCGTCGCGACCGGCGACGCGGTCGGGCCGCCCGCCACGAGCCCAGGGAAGACGAACGGTGTCGCGCCGAGGGCCGCGAGCCAGTGATGGAACGCGCGGGTGCGGCCGCGAGTGACCCCCGGGAGCCCGCTCACGTACGAGAGCTGGAGGGAGTTGCGCCCGAACGCGTAGTGCACGTTCGCGACGACCTGCTCGCAGTCGGCCGCCGCGCCGTCCGGATCGGCGAGGCACGCCTGCGCGCTCGAGCCGGCGACCCGGTGGAAGCCCGCCGCGATGGAGCCCCAGAAGTAGCGCGAAGCCCAGCGGAACGGGTGGGCGTCGCCGTCCGAGCGCGCACGGGCCGCGTGCTCGCGGAGGTGCGCGCGGAGCGACTCCTTGCGCGCGCGGTCGCCTTCGGGAGCGCGGAGGTACAGGAGCGCCGCGAACACGTTCGGTCGATAGGCGCTGGCGTCGTTCGAGGGCTGCTCCAGGTTCTCCTCGAAGTCGCGCCGGTAGCGGGCCTCGCCGGTCGCGAGGAGCATCCCCGCGGCTGCGTACATCCGGACGTCGCGCCCGGCGGTGGCGTCGCCGTCCTGCCGGAATGCCGGGCAGGTCGGCCCGTCGGTGGCCACCCCGGGGTGCGCATCGAGGTAGGCGACTCCGCGCCGCGCCGCGGCCAGGCAGCGCCGCGCGAACGCGGGGTCGTGCCGCTCGAACACCGACGCGGCGTACCCGAGCGTGCCGACGGCGCGTCCCGTCGCGAGCGTCCCCGCCTCGCCGGACCGGTACGGTGGCATGCGCTCGGGCCGGTTGGTGCCGTAGCGCCCGTAGCCCTCCTGGCAGGTGGTGTTGCGGAACCCCCCGGACGCCTCCTGCACGGAGAGCATCCACTCGAGGCCCCAGCGCGCCTCGTCGAGGAGATCCGGCACGCCGTTGCCGGACTCCGGGATGTTCGTGTCGTCGGCGTCGGGGGCGAAGTCGGACCAGGTCTCCAGGAGCCAGAACGAGGTGCTCGTCGCGGAGGCGCTGTAGATCGACAGGTCGCCGGCGTCGTGCCACCCCATGCGCTCGCCGGCCGGAGCGAGGTGCGCGTCGCTCGGGTGCGTCCACGGGCCCTCCGCGTGCGCGGGATCGATCGCGGTGAATGCGCGCTGGTAGTACAGCGCCCGCTGGACGGCCCGGATCGCGGCGTCGAACGGGTCGGGCCTCACGTCGAACGGGAAGCTCGCGAGCCCGTCCTCGAGGACGACGAGGTACCGGCCCGGAGTCGCGAGCGCCGTGAAGTCCCCGACGAACGCCTCCCGCAGGTCGCCGAGCACGTCGGTCGTCACGGCGCGCGCTGGCGCGCCGCCCCGGAGCGCCACCGCACCGTCGGCCTCGCGGACCACCCGGAAGCCGGTGAAGCGGCGCGGGGCCGTGAACTCCTTGCGCATCGACGGGGAGTACCCGACCTGCGAGCAGGCGAGCCGAGAGAACGGCGGGTGCTCGGATCTCGCGGCGGCGCGCCGGAGCCAGGCGGGCGCGCCGATCACCGCCTTCGCCACCGCCTTCGTGCCGGCGCGGGCGGGCGGCCACGCCGCGCCGACGAGGGCGATCGCCAGCGCGCTGACGCCCCCCGCGACGACGAGCTTGCGCGAGCGCGAGATCACAGGCGGACGCGGTGCCGCTGGCACCACCGGACGAGCACGTACACGGCCCACACGCGCGACCAGTAGATCCCGGACGCACCGTCGATGAACCCCTGCCAGAGCCGCTCGACGGCGGCCGGGGCGAGCCCGGCGGCGGCGACGGCCTCCGGATCGCGCAGGGTGTCGTCGATCGCGTCGCGGAGCCCCGCCCGGATCCAGCGATCGAACGGCAGGACGAACCCGCTCTTGGGACGCTCGAACAGCGCCGGGTCGAGGCCGCGGAGCCCGACGCGCCGGAGCATCGCCTTCCTGCCGATCGGAGGATAGCGCTCGCCGTCCGGGACACGATCGACCGCCTCGAAGAGCGCCTGGTCGACCAGCGGGACGCGCTGCTCGAGGGACGCGGCCATGCTCGCGACGTCGTTGTCCCGCAGGAGCCGCTCGCCCAGGAACAGGCGCTGCTCCATCGCGCTCAGGGCCGACAGCGGCGTGCGCGCCCGCGTCTCCGCGCGGATCCGCTCCTCGAGCTCCGGGGTGAGGCCGTCGACGAGCGCGTCCGCGACGCCTGCCCCGACGAGCTCCCGCTGGAACTCCGGGAGGAACAGCGCGTAGGCGAGCTGATACAGGTGGAGGAGGTCGTCCCCGCGCCGGAGCATGTCCGGCAGCTTCGCCCAGCGCGACTGCGGGGGGAGCGCGCCGCCGGAGCGCCGCAGGCCCGAGGTGCCGAGCCGCGCCGCGGCGACGAGGGCGTCGGTCGGGAGCCAGCGGGCCGCGCGTGCGAGGCGGTGCAGCGCCGGCAGATCGCGGAACGACGTGTACCCACCGAACAGCTCGTCGCCGCCCGTGCCCGCGAGCGCGACGGTGAACCCGGCGGCCCGGATCGCGTGCGACATGTAGAACGAGTTCAGGCCGTCGAAGGTCGGCTGGTCGAGGCTGTCGAGCGCCGCCTCCAGGTTCGCGATGAAGTGGTCCTGGGTGAGGAGCACCTCCTGGTGCTCCGTCCCGATCGCCTCCGCGATCCGGCGCGCGACCGGCCCCTCGTTGAGCTCCTGCTCCTCGAACGCGAGCGTGAAGGTGTGAACCGGCGCGCGCGCCGCGCGGTGCGCGAGGTTCGCGATCGCCGAGGAGTCGACACCCCCGGAGAGGAACACCGCCAGCGGCACGTCGCTCGCGAGGTGCAGCCGCACGTCCTCCTCGAGCACCTGGGCCAGGCGCTCCTCGTCCATCGCGGCAGCCGGTGGCGAGCCCGGGATCGACCAGAACCGATCGCGGCGCAGCTCGGTGCCGCGCCCGTCGAGAGTGAGGGCCTCCCCCGGCCACGCGAGCTCGATCCCCTGCACCGCCGTGCCCGGCCCCACCACGAACCCGTTCCAGACGACCGACGCGATGGCGCGCGGGTCGAGCCGAGGCGTCCCGAGGAGGCCCGACGCGAGCAGCGCGCGGACCTCCGACGCGAACGCGACGGACCAGCCCGCCCCCGGCGCGCGGGACCGCGCGACGTAGAGCGGCTTGATCCCGAGGGGGTCTCGCGCGAGGAGGAGCTGGCGCCGGGCCGGGTCCCAAAGCGCGAAGGCGAACATGCCCCGGAGCGACGGCAGCGCGTCGCGGCCCTGGAGCCCGAGGACTCGCAGCAGCGCGACCGTGTCGCCGCTCGACGCGAGGCGCTGGCCGCGGGCCTCGAGCCGCTCCCGGAGCTCGCGGTAGTTGTAGATCTCGCCGTTGAACACGATGACGTGGCCCGTCACCGGATCGACCATCGGCTGCGTCCCGGCCGGCGAGACGTCGAGGATCGCGAGGCGGCGGTGGGCGAGCAGGACGCCGAGTCCCTGGCCGTCCGGCGTCGACTCCCAGGTCGCGTGGGCGTCCGGCCCGCGGTGGACCATCGCCTCGCTCATGCGACGCAGCGCTGCGCGGTTCGCGTCGCTCACCTCCCCGACAATCCCGGCGATCCCGCACATGGTTCACCCGACCCGACGGTTGCCGTACCATGGCCCGCCCGCTCGTGGCGAGCGGTCCAGCCAGGGAGTGCGTCACCGACGTACAGGACTTCTGATCGCGACTGCACCCCTGGTACACGGGGTGGTCCGGCGCCCGGAACGGGCGCGGTGGAGGAGACCAGCGGATGAAGGTGAGCGTCGTGCCGTTCCGGGAGCTCGGCCCCGCGCAGCTCGCGCGCTGGTCGGAGATCCTCGCGTCGGCGCCCGCCCTCGACAGCCCCTACTTCACGCCCGCGTTCGCCGCGTGCGCGGCGGAGGCGCGCGACGGGGTCGAGGTGGGGGTGCTCGAGGACCGCTCGGGGGTGTTCGGCTTCTTCCCGTTCGAGCGCGGCCCGGGCGACGTCGCGTTTCCGGTAGGCCGGCTCTACTCGGACTTTCAGGCGGTCGTCGCCTCGGACGACGCCGAGTGGAGCGCGAGCGAGCTCGTGCGCGGGTGCCGTCTGTCGGCGTGGCGGTTCGACCACCTCCTCACCTCGCAGCCCCAGCTGCGCCCCTTCCACTGGAGCACCGCCCCCTCCCCGTACGTGGATCTGTCGGAGGGCTTCGAGGGCTGGCGCGCGGAGCGCAAGCGCGCCGGGTCGAAGGAGATCGAGAAGCTGCTGTACGAAGCGCGAAAGGCGGAGAGGCGCTCGGGTCCATCCGGTTCGAGCTGCACACCAAGGAGGACGCGGTGTTCGAAACGCTGCGCCGCTGGA
This sequence comes from uncultured delta proteobacterium, assembly GCA_963736795.1. GTDB lineage: Bacteria > Myxococcota > Myxococcia > Myxococcales > Anaeromyxobacteraceae > Anaeromyxobacter. Next base: position 20,241 of record CAVTRF010000029.1, read on the forward strand.
AGGGCGCCCAGCTGCGCGCTTCCGGGCAGCTCGACCACATCGCGCTCCCTTGGGTGGTGCGCCTGCTCGACCGGATCCGGAGCACGCAGGCCGGCGCGTTCGCGGGGGTGCTGTCCTCGCTCCACCTCGGCGACAAGCTCGCGGCGGTCCACCTCGGCATGCGGACCTCGACCGCGTTCCACTACTGGCTTCCGGCGTACGACCCCGCGCTCGCGACGTTCTCGCCCGGCCAGCTCTGCTTCGTCGAGATCGCGAGGGCCGCCGCGGCGCTCGGCGCTCGGCGCATGGATCTCGGGAAGGGGCAGGAGACCTACAAGGTGCGGCTCATGTCCGGTGCGCTCCAGGTCGCGGAGGGCGCGGTCCACCTGCGCCCGCACGTCGCCGCCCTCTGGCGGACGCGCCATCGGGCGGCCGCCTGGGTCCGCCGGTCCCCGCTCCGCGACGTCCTGCGCCGCCCGGGACGCTGGCTCCGGCGGATCACCGCTGCGCGGGACGGCGCGTGAGCGGCGCCGCCTCCCCGCCGGGCGCGCCGGCCCCCGGGACCGCCATCGCGCGCAGCGCGTTCCACCTCGTCATCGGGCAGGTGGCGACGACGGCGCTCGCGATCGCGTTCAGCGCCGCGATCGGCCGCCGCCTCGGAGCGGCCGACTTCGGCGTGTACTTCCTGGTGACGACGATGACCACCTTCGCGTGGGTCGTCGTCGAGTGGGGCCAGGGGCAGCTCCTCATCCGGGAGGTCGCACGCCGACCCGGCGCGGCCGACGCGCTCCTCGGCGCCGGGATCGCGCTCCGGCTCGCCGGGGCGGTACCGGTCTCGATCCTCGCGGTCCTCGTGGGCTGGCTGCTCGGGTACGACCGCCGGATCCTCGGACTGCTGGCGCTCTCGATGGCAACCGCCCTCCCCTTCTTCCTCTCGCAGGCCTACGCGACCGTGTTCCGCGCGCGCGAGCGCATGGACCTCGACGCCCAGGTCTCCGTCCTCTACAAGGCGCTGACCTTCGCCTTCGCGCTCGTCGCCCTCTTCTCCGGTGGGGGCGTCGCCGGGATCATCCTCGCGCAGGGCGCGGCGGGGGTCGCGGCGCTCTGGATCGCGGCGCGGCGAGCCCGAGCGCTCGGCATCTCGCGCGTCGCGGCGACCGCCGAGAACTCGAGGTTCCTGCTCCGCGAGGGGATGCCGATCCTCGCGATCAGCCTCGCGGTGACCGTGCAGCCGTACCTCGACGCGGTGGTGCTGTCGCGCTTGCTGCCCGCCGCGCCGATCGGGTGGTACGGGGCGGCCCGGAACGTCATGGGCACCCTCGTCGCTCCGGCGACGATCCTCGGCGCGGCCGCATACCCTCGCCTGTCCCGGGCCGCGTCCGACATCCCGGACCTCCGGATCGAGCTGCGGACGGCGATGCGCCCGCTGCTCGGCCTGGGCGCGCTCGGCGCGGTCGGCACGTACCTGTTCGCGGACGTCGCGGTCGGGCTCATCTACGGACAGCGGGGCTTCGCCCCGGCCGCGCCGATCCTGCAGGTGTTCGCTCCCGCCCTGTTCCTCGTGTGCATCGACGTGCTCTTCCAGAGCGCGGTGATGGCGGTCGGCCGCTCGAACGCGCTCGCGGCGGCGAAGGCCGTGAACGTCGTCGTGTGCACGGGGATCGCGCTCGCCCTCGTGCCCTGGGCCCAGGCGAGGTACGGCAACGGCGGACTCGGGCTCGTCGCCGCGTTCGGCGCGAGCGAGGTGATGATGTTCGCCGCCGCGCTGTGGATCATGCCGCGCGGGAGCGTGGACGTCGCATTCGTGGGGGACGTCGCGCGCTCCATCGCGGCGGGGGGGATCACCCTCCTCCTGTTCCGCGTGCTGCCGCCGCTCCCGCCGGTGGTCGGGATCCCCGCCTGCATCGCGGCGTTCTCGCTCGCGGCGGTCGGGCTCGGCCTCATCCGGCGCGACGAGGCCCGCGCGATCTCGGGGGCGCTGACCCGGCGGAGGACCGGCGGCGCGGTGAAGGAGCCGGGGCCGTGACCGCTCGCGCTCGCACCGGAGGCGCACGTACATGATGCGGACGGCGCAGCGGTGGGCGCTCGCCCAGTGGTGGCGCGCGAGCGACTCCGCGCGGAGGAACCGAGCCGCGCTCTACGGCGGCGCGACCGGGCTCCGGATCCTGACCTTCCACGAGACCGCCGGCGCGGAGCTGGCCGAGCTTCGCCGGATCGTGGAGTGGTGCCGCCGCCGGTTCCCGATCGCCACGCCTGCGGATGCCGACGCGCTCTTCGCGGGGGACTGGCGCGCCGGCCCGGCGGATCGGGTGCTGTTCACCTTCGACGACGGCCTCGCGAGCAACTTCCAGGCGGCGCGCTGGCTCGCGAGCGTCGGCGTCCAGGCGATCTTCTTCGTGGTCCCGTCGCTCGTCGATCGAACCTTCGCCGAGTACCTCCGCGAGCACGAGCGCGCCGGGGTCCGCGCACACGTGCCGCTCGCGTCCACCGACGCCGGCGGCCTCTCGTCGGCGCAGGTCAGGGAGATGAGGGCGATGGGGCATCGCATCGGCGCGCACAACTTCGCGCACCGCGACCTCGGCCGCCTCCACGAGCCGGGGGACCTGAGGTACGAGATCTCGAACGCGCTCGAAGGCGTCGCGGTCCTGACGGGCGAACGGTGCCGGGACTTCGCGATCGGGTTCGGACAGCCCGAGAACCTGTCGGACGCCGCAGCGGCGTACCTGCTCGCGCTCGACGCGCGCGTCTACGCCTGCCACCGGGGCCTCAACGTCCCCGGGCGGACGCCGAGGTTCCTGCTCCGCCACGCGGTCGACCCGGATCACCCCACCGCGTTCACGCGGGGGTGCGTCGAGGGGGGCGGCGACCGGCGCGTCGCCGACCGCGCCCGCGAAGTCGTCCGGAGGATCGGCGTCCTGCCAGCTTCGCGCGCTCCGCCGCACGCCTGACGGGCTGCTACCCCGGACTCGCGGGCGGCAATCCGCCCTCCGTCCGCGCTCCCGTCTGGCGTGCGGCGTCGAGCGTCAACGATCGCTCGGGAGATCGCAGCTTCCTGACGCCGTCGCGCACCGTCATGGAGACGCGCCGCGCGATCCAGCCCGCGGTCTCGCGCGAGACCAGCCCGTGCATCCTCAGGCGGTGCCTGAAGGAGAGCCGCTCCTGCTCGATCCGGCGGGCCAGGGACTCCGCGAGCAGCGCGAGCGCGTTCTTCACCTTCGCCCATCGCGCACCGCGGCGGAACATCAGCGTCGTCCAGTTCGGCACGTCGACGGCACCGCATTCGTACTTGTACCGCTCGGTGCCGCGCAGGAAGTCGTACACCCGCACCCCGCGCCCGATCATCTCCTCCATGCAGAGCGAATGCATCACGAGACCGGGCGAGTACCGGGCCGCGTCGCCCAGCTCCCCCACCCCGTTGAGGTAGTACGCCAGCTGGCCCCCGTGCTCGAAGCCGCAGAGCGCTGCGACGCGCGCGCCGTCGAGGCGGAGGAAGGCCAGGAAGAGCCACCCGCGATCGAAGAACAGCCGGGCCATCTCTCGCTGAAACGCCGCCGCGCGCGCGTCGTCGTAGACGCCCTTCATCCCCACGCCCGTCCAGCGGCGCTGGTGCATCTCGATGAACGCGTCGACGTCGCGACCCACGTCCTCCGGTCGGCGGCAGATCTCCAGCTCGACGGTGAACCGCTCTCCGAGCTGCCGGGCGCGCTTCGCGAGCTGCCTCCGGTGTCCGCCCTCGAACGACGCGAGGGTCTCCTTCCACGTGTCCTTCAGCTGCGTGCGGGGACAGCACTCCGAGACGAACCGCGCCCCCTCGAACCCGTTCCGCCCGAGCGCCTCGTGCAGGAGTGTCTGCGTCGGGGACGAGTCCGGGACGTCGGACAGCGACACGACGTCGAACGTACCTCGGAGCGCTGCGAGGTGCGCCGCGATCCGCTCGCAGCAGCGGCCCTCGAGCCCCTTCGCGACGAGCACGTCGAGGTGATCGCTCAGCCCCGTCCCGACGAAGGCCAGCCGGCGAAGCTTCGCCCCGGGGACCGCTCGGACGACCTCGACGAAGAACGGAGCGATGCCGACGACCCCGCCGCAGGTCGCGAGCACGATCACGTGGAGCACATTCTCCGGATTCCGCCGTCCGAGGTGTCTCCACCAGGTCCGCTGCCACTCCCACGCCTGGAAGACGCTCGCGCCGACGGACCGGTGCAGCGCGGACCACGCCTGCTCGAGTCCGTCGAGCTCGAGGTCCGAAGCGACGACCCGCAACTCGAGCTCGGCGGGCTGCGTCCGGATGAGCGGCGGCGCGTTTCCGCCCTCCCCGTTGACCGCGTGGCGTGCGTCCGTGCTCATGGGGGCGCTGGCGTTCGGGGCCGCGGCGCTACGCGCGCGACGCCGCGGCGTCCCTGAGCAGCGCGAGCGTGCGCGCCGAGATCACCGCGCTGTCGAACCGCTCCTCGGCGCGCACGCGGCCCGCCGCGCCGAGCCGAAGGCGGAGGGCGGGGTCGTCGCGCAGGGTCCTGAGCCGCTCCGCAAGGGCCGAGACGTCGTCGCGCGGGACGAGGTAGCCGGTCACGCCCTCGCCCACGATGTCGACGATCCCGCCCGTCGGCGTCGTCAAGACCGGCAGCCCCGCGGCCATCGCCTCGATGCTCGCGATGGAGTAGGAGTCCTGGAGGGTCGGCAGCGCGAACACGTCCGCGTCGCGGTACAGGCCGGCGAGCTCGTCCGTGTTCGTCCGGACGTCGCGGTGCACGTGGATGTTGTCAGCGGCCGGGCCGACGTAGGATCTCGTCACGAAGTGGAACTCGACGTCGCGGAACTCGGGCGCGAGGGCGAGCCGCGCCACGAGGTCGCCGCCCTTGCGCTCGAAGTCGGCACCGACGAAGAGGACGTTCAGCGGCTTCCCCGTCTCGGCCCGCGCGGTGCGATCCGGTCCCTCGAACCGCTTGAGGTTCACGCCGGGCGGCACGACGGTGATGCGCTCGGGAGGGACGCCGTAGTCCTCGACGAGCGAGTCGTGCACGCCGTTCGACAGCGGGAGGACATGGAACGCCTGCTGGTACACCCGGCGGGTCAGCCAGTGCTTCCCCCGCTCGACGAGCGTGTCGGGGTCGAACTCCGGGTGCGCGTACGTGAGCCCGTTCCGCGCATACCAGAGCGGCGTCCCGTCGAGGGCGATCGTGTACGGCACGCGGCTGCGGAACCCCGGGAGGAACATGCAGATCGTCTGCTGGAAGAACCACGCCGCCTCGAACTTGGGCCCGACCTCCTCCAGCTCCTGGATACGCCTGTGGGTCATGAGCGAGTTCCGGAACGTGCCCGGGACGAGCGACCGGCGGCCCCGCTCCCCGCGCGAGCGGATGCGCTTGCTCTCCGCGTCCATCTCGATGGGCACGAACTCCGCGTCCACGTCCTTCCGGTCGCCGATCTCCTCCTGCAGGTTCGCGAGGATCGTGGCGTTCCCGCCGGCCATGTAGGCCGCGAACAGCAGGCGCAGGACGCTGTTCGCCTTCATGAACGGCTCCGGGAGCGCGCGCCACCCCTCGGCCGGCTCGCGGCGGCCCGCTGCAGCACGTCGACGACGGTCGCGGCGATCGCGCCGTTGTCGAAGCGGGCCTCCGCCCGCCGCCGCCCCGCGGCGCCGAGGCGGAGCCGCAGCTCGGGATCGTCCCGCAGCTTCCGGAGCCGATCGACGAGGGCGTCGAGGTCGTCGCGGGGAACGAAGTAGCCGGTGACGCCCTCGTCGACGATGTCGATGATCCCTCCGGTCGGGGTCGTGATCACGGGCAACCCCATCGCCATCGCCTCGATGGTGGCCACCGAGTGGGCGTCCTGCCGGGTCGGCAGCATGAACACGTCCGCGTCCGCGTAGAGGTTCACGAGCTCCGTGGTGTTCGTCGACAGGTTCGTGTACAGGCGGACGTTGTCGGGGATCGCCCCGCGGTGCGATCGCGACACGAGGTGGAACGTCACGTCCTTGAACTCCGGCCGGAGAGCGAGCGCGGTCACGAGATCGCCGCCCTTCCGCTCGTAGTCCGCCCCGACGAACAGGACGTTCATCGGCCGGTTCGCCCGGCCCGCCGCCCGGCGATCCGGGCAGGCGAACGTGTGGACGTTCACCCCGGGCGGCACGACCGTGATGCGCTCCGGAGCGACTCCATAGTCCTCGACGAGCGAGTCCCGGACGCCGAAGGAGAGCGGGAGGAGGTGGAAGGCCTTCTGGTAGACCCCGCGGGTGAGCGCGAACTTCACCCGCTCGGCCGGGCTCCTCGGGTCGAAGCGGAACTGGGCGTACCAGAGCCCATTCTTCGCGTACCAAAGCGGCGTCCCGTCCATCGCCACGACGTAGGGGACCCGGCTCCGGAACCGCCACAGGAACATGCAGATGGTCTGCTGGAAGAACCACGCGGCGTCGAACGGCGAGCCCTCCCGCTCCATCTCGCGGATGTAGCGGGCCGTGATCATCGAGTTGCGGAACGTGCCCGGGACGAGCGAGCGCGAGTTCTTCCCGTTCGACTTGCCGAAGCGCATGCTCTCGGCGTCGAGGTCGATGGGCGCCCACGCGGCGCTCACGTCCCGGCGAGGGCCGATCGCCTCCTTCAGGTTCGCGAGGATCGTCGCGTTCCCGCCCGCCATGTACGCGGCGAACAGCAGCCGCAGGCGGCGCGGCGACTCCGCCGGCACCGCCGCGACCTCTCGCACCTCCATCCCTCGACCCGTCATCCGCATCCTCGCTATCACCCGGCGCTTGCGGCGCCTCGCCCTGCAGCCGCGCCGCGGCGTGCGACGACCCGGCAGACCTCGTCGAGCCGCTCGCCGATCGATCTCCACCCGTACGCCTCGGCCGCGCCCGCGGCGCGCTCGGCGAGGCGGGCCCGCAGCGCCTCGTCGCGGAACAGCCGGACGACCGCCGCGGCGAACGCCTCGGGCTCGTCCGCGAACAGCGCCGACACCTCGTGCCTCAGGTCGATCCCCTCGCACCCGACGCTCGTCGTCACGATCGCCTTGCTCATCGACATCGCCTCGAGCGCCTTGAGCCGCGTCCCGCCGCCGACCAGGAGCGGGACGACGTAGACCTGCCCGCGCGCGACGAACGGGCGCACGTCCTTCACGTACCCCGTGACCGCGATCCGGTCGGTAGCCCGACGCAGCAGCGCCTGCGACGGTCCCGAGCCGACGATCGTGAGCGTCGCGTCCGGGACCTCCCGCGCGACGAGCGGGAAGACGTGATCGAGGAACCAGGTGATCCCCTGGTGGTTGGGCGGGTAGTTCATGAGCCCGCAGAACACGATGCTCCGGGGGTCGGTCGCCTCGGTGTTCGGCCGGAAGAAGTCGAGGTCGACGCCGTTCGGCACGACGTGGATGTCCTGCCGGGGGAGGTCCTTCCGGAAGACCTCCCTGTCCCGCTCGGACGTCGTGAGCAGGGCCTCGCCGGCGCCGCACGCGACCAGCTCGTCTCGCTTGAGCATTCGGTACTGGTCGAAGAAGTACGCGCGTGCGACCGGGTTCGAGGCGTGCAAATACTCACGGTGACACATGTCGTACTCGACGTTGTGCGTGTCGGTGATGCACGGCAGGTCGGCCGGGCGCGAGTACCCGGCGAACACCGGCGCGCTCAGGAACAGGAGATCGAACCGCTGATCGCGCAGCACCTCGTCGAGGGCGCGCTGGAGCTTCGCGCTGAAGGAGAGGTGCAGCAGGCTCTTCCGGGTGAGCACGAGCTCGATGCGCCTCAGGAGGCTCATCCACCGGGGCCGCCGCGCATCGACGAAGACGATGCGGGGGCACCGCGTCCCGAGCTGCCCCCGGATGCTCTCCGCGCTCGCCTCCGAGCCGAACGACACGACCGTGACCTCGTGGCGCCGCGACATCTCCTCGAGGAGGTGGAACGTCCGCTTCGTGACGCCGGACTCGGGCGGGAACGTCAGCGTGTGGAAGACCGCCAGGATTCGCATTTCGTCAGGTTCCCGGAAGAAGGGGCTGGAGCCGCGCCGCACGCCTCACCGCGTGGCATGCGGCATCTTACCCGTCGCGCACGGCCGCCGCGCCGGCGGATCCCGCCCGACATGTCCCGTGACCCGGCGACCCTCGTCCACGGCTCCCCCGAGCGCGCAGCTACGGCCCGCCAGGAGCCGCGGCGTGGCGGAAGCCCGAGGCGGAGCTCTCGGCTCCCGGCCCGGCGAGGAGCTCGGCCTCGAGGGCGCGGGCGATCACCACGTGCGCGGCGGCGTTGTAGTGCATGTCCTGCGAGAAGCCGAGAGGCTTCCCCGTCGCCTGCTCGGCCTTCAGCGCGGCGTCGAGATCCACGAGCCGGACCCCGGCGCGCGCGGCCTGCCGCCGAAGCGCGTCGCGGTAGTGATCGAAGTCGTACCCATCGGCGCTGCGGTGCGTGAGTGCGAGCAGCTCGGTCGCGCGGAGGTCCGCCGTCGTGGGGAGGTACACGTGCACCGGCTCCGCGCCGGCCGTGCGGATCCGGGCGTCGAGCAGGTCGAGCCGCTCCTCGAACCGCCGCGTCGCCTCCGGCGTCAGGGCGTCGTACGACCGGGCGTACATGGCGAGCATCTCGGCCGCGACCTCGGGCCCCCTCGGGAAGAACCTCGCCTGGACGGCGCGCACCCCGTCGCGAAGGAGCCCGTACGCCGACGAGGTCTTGTTGAGCATCACCACGAGGTACGGCCCGAGCCAGCGGTCCTTCGGGAAGAGGAAGCCCCCGTGCAGGACCAGATCGTGGTGGCGTTTCTCGAAGAGCGCCATGAGCTGGGGCGTGAACACGAACACGACGCGGGTCGGGGGGCGCGGCGCCGCGGCGACGAAGTCCGCGAGCATGTCCTCCTGCTCCGCGAGGTGGTGCCCTCCCACCGCGAGGTTGACCGCCTCGAGCCCCCGCCGCTCAGCGGCGGCCGCGAAGAGGCCCACGAACGACTGCTCGTACTCGACCCCGTTCGCGAACGTCGCCGAGTCTCCCATCCAGGCCACGTACGGACGCCCGAGATTGCGCGGCCCCGGGGCACGGTCGCGGAGCCCGAGCGCGTTCGTGTGGATGGTGCACGTGTACGACGGCGTGTGCGACACCCTCGTCTGGTTCGGCTTCAGCCGGTACGCATCGCGGTGCGGCTCGAAGATGTCGTCGGTCGTGTTCGCCGGCTGCCGTCCCTTGACCCGCAGTCCGATCTCGAGCAGCGCGAGGCAGACCACCAGGGTCGGGAGCACGAGCAGGAGCGCGGGCCGCACGAGCGGGATGAGAGCGGAGCGCATCTTCCTCGTTGTCCCCATCCGGTGTGGCCTGCCATCCGCGGCGGCCGTTCGTCCGCAGACGCGATGATGCTACGCTAGGCGGGCGCCCGTGACCCTGTCAACGCCCGGGCGGCAGGAACAGCCCGCGGCGCGAGCGAGGACGAGCATGCACATATCGGCGTGGATGCAGGTCGCGAGCGCACTCCTGGCAGTCGGCGGCGCGGCGGTGACCGGCGCGGCGAGCCCGGGCGACGCCGCGCTCCGCGCCGAGCTCGAGGTGGTGAGCCGGCGCACCCTCCTCTTCGGGCACCAGTCGGTCGGAACGGACATCCTCGACGGTCTCCGCGACCTGTCGACGGAGGCCGGCGTGGCGCTCCGCATCGCGGAGGTCCAGTCGGCCCAGGGCATCGCGCCCGGGACGTGCGCGCACACGTTCGTCGCGGAGAACGGGAACCCCACCCGCAAGCTCCAGAGCTTCGAGCGCACCCTCGGGGTCGGACCCGCCGCGGTGGACGTGGCGCTCGTGAAGTTCTGCTTCGTCGACGTGCTGGAGGGCTCCGACCCGAAGGTGCTGTTCGCGAGCTACCAGGCCGCGATGCGCGCGCTGCAGGAGCGCCATCCCGGGACCACGTTCGTGTTCGCGACCGTGCCGCTCACCATCGTCCCGACCGGCCCGAAGGCGTTCTTGAAGCGCCTGCTCGGGCGCGAGCGGTCGGAGCACCACAACGCGCGCCGCGAGGAGCTGAACGCGCTCATCCGCGGCGCGTACATGGGCCGGGAGCCGCTGCTCGACATCGCCCGCATCGAGGCGACGCGGCCCGACGGCACGACCGAGCTCTACCCGGTCGACGGCAAGCCCGTCCCGGCGCTCGTCCCCGCGTACACGGACGACGGCGGGCACCTCAACCGGCTCGGGCGACGGCGCGTCGCGCGCGAGCTCGTCCGCATCGTCGCGTCGCTGCCGCCGCGCGCGCTCGCGAAGTCCGGGCCGGGCGCGAGGTAGCGCCGCGCGGACCGGGCCGGCTAGAAGTTCACGTACACGAACTGTGCGATGGCGTGGCCGTTCCCCGCTGTCGCGGCGTCCAGGATGACGACCACCGTCCAGAACACCTCGAAGGTGAGGATCACCACCTTCCGGTTGGTCCACGCGTACTCGAACGCCCGGCTCATCGTCGATCTCCTCACCTGAGCACCGACGCGAGCAGCGCGCGCAGGCTGTCCCCGTCGAGCACGAACAGCGCCAGCCCGGCTGCGAAGAAGTTGAACGTGGCGAACGCGCCGAGCCAGTGGCTGTAGGGCGACGCGAACCAGCGCTGCGCCCACGGGTGGCGGATCCGCTTCTTCTGCCGCTGGTACACGTTCAGCGCGGAGATCCCGAGCCCGTGGTACGCGCCCCACAGCACGAAGTGCGGCGCCTCGCCGTGCCAGATCCCGCACCCGAGGAAGGTCACGTTCATGCCGACGATCGAGAGCAGGACCGGCCTCGTCCTGAAGTACTCGAGGTTGCGCAGCCGCCGGACGACCGGCCAGTAGACGTAGTCCACGAGCCAGCTCGTCAGCGTCATGTGCCAGTTCGTCCACAGATCGCGGATGTTCTTCTGGAAGAAGGGCCGGTTGAAGTTCTCCGGGAGCTGCACGCCGATGACCCGCGCGCCTCCGATGGCCAGATCGGTGTACCCGGAGAAGTCGAGGAAGAAGTAGACCGCCTGCGCGTACAGCCCGATGGTCACGTCCAGGAGCGAGAGGTGCGCGAGCGGCCTCGCGAAGCTGGAGAGCGCGTACGGGGCCACGATCGGCACGAGCACGAGCTTCTTGAACAGCCCGTGGACGATCCGCTCGCCGCCGGCGCGGAGATCCTGCCCGAGCACCCCGCGGCGCTCGCTCCCCATCTGCCCGGCGAACTCGGCGTAGCGGTTGATGGGGCCGCTGATGAACGCCGGGAAGAACGTCATGTAGTTGAAGAACGCGAGGGGCTCGAGCCGGGTGAGCGTCCCCTTGAACGCCTCGACGACCACGTGGATGGCCTTGAACGAGAAGTACGACGCGCCGACGAGCACGAGGTACTCGGTCGCGCCGCGCGGCGCCGCGGGCTCAAGCGCACGCCCCGAGCCGAACACGAGATCCTGGAGCGCGTGGTACTTGAAGAAGGCGAGGAACGCGAGGACGGCGATCACCCCGACCGACGCCGCGGCCCGTCTCCTGGCCGGCGAGCTCGCGCCGCCCGCGGAGAGCACCCGCGCGCTCGCGAACGCGACCGCGGACACGAGCCACACGAGCGCGAGGTCGAGCGGGCGGAACCCGGGGATCGCGAGCAGGAGCGCGTTCGAGGCCGCGAGCAGCACGGCGTTGCGCAGGACGGTCGACCGACCCGACGCGCGCGCCAGCAGCGCGACGACGACGAGCGCGCCCCAGAACCCGATGCTCGAGAAGTAGTCGAAGCTCCAGCGGGAAAACATGGCTCCCCTCGCCGCGGGCCGGGTGGCGGCGCCATCATCATGCCCGCGACCGCCGCCGCGGGCGAGTCACCTGAACGGGCGACCCGCACCCGCGGCGCGCCGTGGTGCCGGCCGCGCCGTGGCTCCCGCCGCACGTCCGCTCAGGCGCGGCCCGCGCCCTGCGGCGTCGAAGGACCGCTCGCGGAGCGGGAGCCGGAGGGCCACGCTCCCGTCGCGACCGCAAGCTTCCCCGCGACGGCGAGCGCGAGCGCGATCAGGATCTTGTACTGCGGGTAGTGGGCGCCGGTGTCCCCGTACGCGAGCACGTGGCACGCGACGATCGTGCCCACGCACCCGAGCGCCGCGGCTCGGTGCTCCGCGGACTCGGCGAACCGGTGCGCCCTGACGGCGAGGAAGAGCCCCGCTCCGAACACCGCCCATACCGCGACGAACGGGAGGAGCCCGAGCAGGAGGAGCTGTCCGAGGATCGTGTTGTGCGGCCACTCGCGGTACTCCTTGTAGAGCGAGCTGATGTCGTCGTTGAACATGTGCTCGGTGTACCGGCCGCCCAGCCCGAGCCCGACGAGCGGCCGTTCCCGCATGGACATCGAGATGTTCCAGTTCTCCACCTCCCGCCAGTACGCGGAGTGATCGTACGAGGTGTCCATGACGCTGCGCAGCGTCCGCACCGGCGCGAAGATGCGGCTGTCGGTGGTCCACCCGGCGCCGACGTAGAGCGCCAGGATCGGGAACGCGACGACGAGCACACGCGTGATCTTGCGCTTCCACCCGCGCATGGGTGAGACCAGATACGCCGTCGCGAGCATCATCAGCAGCATCACCCACACGATGCGGCGCTCGTTCTCGATCATCCCGACGAGGAGCACCGGGAGGAGGAGCACCGCCCGCCAGACGCGACGCCAGGTCGGTTGCTCGAGGGCGTCCACGAGGACCAGGAAGGTGGCCACCGCGAACAGGACGGAGTCCCCGTGACTGGTCGCGGTCGCGAACTTCCCGCCGGTCTCGGCGATCGAGATCCGCTGGACGACGACCGCGAGGACGGCGCGGGCGACCCCGGCCCCGACCACGATGCGCCCTAGCAGCCCGTGATCCGCGGGCCCGCGGAACGCGGCGTCGAAGAACAGGAACAGCATGACGGGGTGGAGCAGGTTCCGGACCTTCCAGGGGACGATCGCCTGTCCGTGAAGAACGCCGTTCACGTCCGCGAAGACGACGCCGGCGACGCACAGGAGCAGGAACCCCCGGAGCACGCTCGCCGCCCCGACGAAGTGCCGGCTCTCGGCTGTCACGCCGCCCGCGCGCCGCCTCGCCCAGGCCGCGACCAGGAACACGACCGCGACTTCCATCCCGGTGACCGCGAGCCCGGGGATCCCCGTCACGTCGTCGAGGCGGCCGTGGAGCAGGTCGCCGACGAACGCGAACGGGGTGCGCCACTGCCCCACGTGCTCGCCGCGATCGTCGACCGCGAGCATGAGGAACAGGAGCCCCGCGCCCGACCAGCGCAGCGGAGCGTGGAAGACGACCCAACCGGCGGCCATCAGGGCGGCGGGGAGCACGGCGCCGACCGGCCCCAGGCCGGCGAGCACGGCCGCCACCGTCGCGAGCGCGACGACGGCGAGCATCGCGGTGTACGCAGCGCGCGGCAGCCACGGGCGGGGCGAGGCAGGGGCCGCGGTCGATCCGGTCACTTGCGTGCTTCGCCGAGTAGCGGCAGCTCCAGCTCCCGCTCGATCTGCCAGCGCTCCACGATGCGGCCCGAGCGCATGTCGGCCGCGGCCGAGAGGAACAGGGCCAGGGCGATCCCGCCCGCGAGCCCGCCCCCGATGAACAGCAGCGCGTACGGCTTCACGGGCGCGCGGGGCAGCTGCGGCGGCGTGACGATGCTGTACTTGTACTTGAACCCGGCCTGCGCCGTGTCCATCTCGATCCGCGCGGCGTCGATCCGCTCCAGGAGGTGCGAGTGCTGGCGGAGGAGCAGATCCAGCTGGCGGCGCTCGTACTCTAGCCTCGGGTCCTCCGCCTCGACGCGGAGCCGAGCGGCGTTGGCGAGCTCGCCCCCGATGGTGACCGCGGCCGCCGCCACGGCGACGTCCACGCGCCCGCCGCGGCGCCGCACGTCGCGCTCGAGCTCCTGGATCTCCTTGCGGAGCAGGTCGATCTGCGGCGACGGCCTGTTCATGCTCTCGATCGCGCTGCGGGTGCTGACGACCAGCGGGTGCTCCGGAGCGTAGACCGCGAGCTGCTGCGTGAGCTGCGTCTGGAGATCGAGCTGGCGCTGCCGGCGGAACTCCTCCAGGTCCGCCGCCGCCCTCCTGCGGGCGGCAAGCGTGCTCTGCAGCCGCGCCATCTCCTCGTCCTGCGGGCCCTGGGCCCTCGCCTCCGGGAGGCGCGGCGCCGAACGGATCCGCAGCGCGCGCTGCTTCTCCTCCAGCTGCGCGAGCGTCGTGGCGATCTCCTTCTGGATCCGGGCGTCGTGCCCCTGGAGGATCGAGATGGTCTCGCCGACCATCTTGATCTCGGACGCGTACCGGCCCTCCATGAAGCTCTGGACCGCCGCCTGGACAACGTCGAGCGCGATGTGCCGATCGGTCCACATGAACCCGATCGTGACGATCCCCTCCGCGCCGACGGCGAGCCACAGGCGGGACTCGAGGGTGTCGACGATCCCGTCGAGGATCTCGGCGTGGGTCCGCTCGCGTCCGCGCGCCTTCGCGAACACCCAGTCGCGCATCCGGACCGCCGGCGCGCGCGCGGCGAGGTGCCGATCGACGAAGTGGATCTGCTCGCAGAGCGCGATCAGGTTGTCGCGGCGGATGAGCAGCTCGCGGGCGGCGCGCGTCGGCACGTCCCAGTCGCGGTTCATCCCGGGGTTCGACAGCGTCCCCATCAGCGGGCTGCGTTGGGCGAGGACCGTGGCCGTGACCTCCCACTTCTTCGGCACGACGACGAGCGCGGCGATCCCGAGCGCGGTCGCGCCGACGATCGCGGCGATCGCGAGCCGGCGATGGCGCAGCGGCGCGCGCGCGACGAATGCTGCGAACTGCCAAAGGCGCGCGACCTCGAACAGATCACCCTGGTCGTCCGCGTGCCCGCTTGGAGGTCTCGCCGAATCCCGCATCTGATCACCGCCCGCGCATCTCGATCGCCGTTCGGCGGCAGAGTATGTATCACGGGCGCCGCGAACACGTCCGGGGACCCGTCCCGCGCGTGAGTGTCACGGCGACGCATGACCTCCCGCACCCCCGGTCGAAGGGAAGCACGGGCGGGTCGCTGCTAGAATGCACGACCACAACGACGGGAGACAACAGCATGCACGGGTTCATCGACAAGGTCGCGTCGCGGACGGCGGTGGTGGGGATCATCGGGCAGGGTTACGTGGGACTCCCGCTCGGGCTCGTCTTCTGCGAGGCGGGGCTGTCGATCATCGGCTTCGACGTGGAGGCCGCGAAGGTCCACGCGATCTCGCGTGGTGAGTCGTACATCCGGCACATCGGGCCAGAGCGCGTCGCGAACGCGGTCCGGACCGGCCGGTACACCGCGACCACCGACTTCGACCGTCTTTCCGAGTGCGATGCGATCCTCATCTGCGTGCCCACCCCGCTCGGCCGGCACCGCGAGCCGGACAACTCCTACATCCACTCCACCGGGCGCGAGATCGCCCGACGCCTCCGGCGCGGGCAGCTCGTCATCCTGGAGTCGACGACCTACCCCGGGACGACGGACGACGAGCTGAGGCCGATCCTCGAGACGTCCGGGCTCAGGTGCCGGGACGACTTCATGCTCGCCTTCTCTCCCGAGCGCGAGGACCCGGGTCGGAAGGACTTCACGACGAAGACGACCCCGAAGGTCGTGGGCGGGGTGGACGAGACCTCCACCCGCGCGGCGGCGGCGCTGTACGCGGCGGCGCTCGAGACCGTCATCCCGGTGTCGAGCGCACGGGTCGCCGAGTCCACGAAGCTCCTGGAGAACGTGTTCCGCTCGGTCAACATCGCGCTCGTGAACGAGCTGAAGGTGATCTTCGACCGCATGGACATCGACGTGTGGGAGGTGATCCGCGCCGCCTCGACGAAGCCCTTCGGGTACATGCCCTTCTATCCGGGCCCCGGACTCGGCGGCCACTGCATCCCGCTCGATCCCTTCTACCTCTCGTGGAAGGCGGCGGAGTACGGCGAGTGGGCGCGCTTCATCGAGCTCGCCGGCGAGATCAACACGCGGATGCCCCGCTACGTCGTCGGGAAGATCGGCGAAGGGCTGAACGACGCCGGCAAGGCGGTGAAGGGCGCCAAGGTGCTCGTGCTCGGGCTCGCGTACAAGGCGAACGTGGACGACGACCGCGAGTCGCCTTCCTACGAGATCATCGAGCTCCTGCAGGAGGCCGGGGCCAGCGTGGACTACTGCGACCCGCACTTCCCGGTCGCGAAGAAGACCCGCAAGCACGACCTGGGGCTGCGGTCAGTCCCGGTGACGCAGGAGACGTTCGCGCGCTACGACGCGGTGGTCGTGGCGACCGCGCACGAGGCGTTCAAGGATCAGCGCCTCTATCAGGGGGTGTCGCTCGTCGTGGACACCCGGAACATCGTCGCCGCAGGGACGGCGGACGGGCCTCGCGTGGTGAAGGCCTGATCGCGCGAGCGAGGGCGCGCGGCGAGACGACCCGGAGGTGGCCATGCACTCCCCGTTCATCCACGAGTGGCTCTTCGCCCACGCCGAGCGCACCCCGGAGGCGCCCGCGGTCGCGACGCCCGGGGCGCGCGTCGGCTACGGCGAGCTGGCGACGCGCGTGCGCGCGCTCGCCGCGCACCTCGCCGCAGCCGGCGTCCGGCCCGGCGACCGCGTCGCCGTCGCGCTCCCGAACACCGTCGCGACCGTCGCGACGAGCCTCGCGGTCCAGGCCATCGGCGCGACCCCAGTCGAGCTGAACCGCGAATGGAACGCCGAGACGTTGGCGGGAATCGTGACGCAGACCCGGGTGCGGCAGGCGTTCGTCTTCGGCCGCGACGCCACGACCTGGGCCCGGGTCGCCGCGGAGGCGAAGCTGGAGCGCCTGTGGTGCGTCCACGATGGGCCCATCCCGGCGCGGCTCGCGGCCGATCTCGGACCGACGCCGACGACGCTCGTCCTCGACGACGCGCGCGTCGACCCGACCGCGGCGAGGCCTCCGCCGGCGCGGTTCCCCGAGCTCACCCCGGAGTCACCGGCGGTTCTCCTCTTCACCTCGGGGAGCACGGGGCGACCCCGCGGCGTCCTCCAGACCTTCAAGAACGTCGACGCGAACACCCGATCGATCGTGGAGTACCTGTCCCTCGCCGCGAGCGACCGTGCGCTCCTCATCCTCCCGCTCCACTACTGCTACGGGCGGAGCGTGCTGCAGACCCACCTGTGCGCGGGGGGATCAGTGTTCCTGGAGAACCGGTTCGCGTTCCCTCGCGTCGCGCTCGCGACGATCGAGGCCGAGCGGTGCACCGGGTTCGCGGGCGTCCCGCTCACGTTCGAGATCATCCGTCGCCAGGTCGAGGTCTCGACGATGTCGTTCCCCGCGCTCCGGTACCTGACCCAGGCGGGCGGAGCCATGGCGCCGGAGACCATCGACTGGGTGCGCGGGGCATTCGCTCCGGCGCGGCTCTTCGTGATGTACGGCCAGACCGAGGCGACGGCGCGGCTGAGCTACCTGCCGCCCGAACGCGCCCAGGAGAAGCGCGGCGCGATCGGGATCGCCCATCCCTCGCGTCGAGCTCCGCGTGGTCGACGACGCGGGGAACGAGCTCCCGGTCGGCGAGACCGGGAACCTGGTCGCGCGCGGCGACAACGTCACCGCCGGGTACCTCGACGACCCGGCGGAGACCGACGCGATCCTCCGGGGCGGCTGGCTCTGGACGGGCGACCTCGCGGTCCGGGACGCGGACGGGTTCTTCTTCCTCAAGGGCCGCTCGAAGGAGATCCTCAAGATCGGGGGCCACCGCGTGAGCCCGGCCGAGATCGAGCACGAGATCGCGGCGCACCCGGACGTCGTCGAGGTCGCGGTCGTGGGCACCCCGGACCCGCTCATGGGCGAGGTCCCCGTCGCGTTCGTCGTGCCGCGCCCGCAGCAGGCGCCGGGCGAGGACGCGCTGAAGGCGTTCTGCCGGAGCCGCATGCCGGCGTACCGCGTCCCGGTGCGGTTCACGCTCGTCACGGCGCTCCCCCGCAACGGCGCCGGGAAGATCCTGCGCGCTCAGCTCGCGGCAGAACAGGGCACCGGCTCGTCCCGCTGAGCGCCGGAGCTACTTCACGAGGAACGCGCCGGCGACGCGGTTCGCGCCGATGAGCTCGATGGTGCGGCGCGCGGACTCGGTGCGGGTCTTGCCGAGCTCGATGCAGATGACCACCGCATCCGCTGCATGGGCGATCGCGATGCCGAGCGGCTCGACCAGTACGGGCTGGATGGCCACGACGATCTGACCGGCGGTGGGCAGCGGCTTCGCCTCGTGCGGCGGGCGGCCGGAGCCTTCGACGTCCCCCGGGGAGGCCGAGGGCGACGACGCGGAAGGATCGAAGGGTGCGATGAGGTGGGACTCTACGATCTGCACCCCCTCGGAGCTCCGGCGATCGGCCTGCACCCGGAACTGGAGGTCGGCCAGCATGCGGGCCGACTCGTAGTCCATCGAGTCGGCGATGATCGCGGTCACGGGAGAGTCGCGCAGCCGCCCCCCGACGTCCGCGAGCGCGTTCGCGAGCGGTGCGGTCGACATCCCTTCGTCCGCTGGGACGAGGACGAGGGACGACCATCGCAGACGGGTGAGGGTAAACCAGAACTCCTGGATCTCGCGGGCCGAAGCGCCCTCGACCGCCTCCGAGGCGCCTCCGCGAAAGAGAGAGAAGTGAACCCGCGCGCTGCTCATCGGCGCATTGCATTCCGGAACCGGCGGCGCGTCAAGCCGGCCCCATGCCGGGTGGCGCGGTGGGTCGCGCCGACCGGGCGCGCTGTGACCGCTATCACACGGACCCGTAGCTGTCGGAGCACCACCCACCGCGGCGCACGCCGAGCCCCGCGCGGGACTTCGTATCCGTTACCCTGTCTTGGAGTCCGCGAACCGTGGGATGGAGCCTCCTCACTCCGGATAGTAGGTTCCTTGCAGATGAACGACGAGTTGCGCAGAATTCCGCGGCTGAAGGTCTGCTGCCGCGTGGTGGTCCGCGACCGGTACGGCGTCTGGACCGCCGTGACGGAGGACGTCTGCGCGCGAGGATGCCGCATCGTCACGCCGCGCCTGCTCCGGCCCGGGACCAAGGTGAACATCTCGGTCTCGAGCGATCTGTTCCCGGAGGAGATCGAGGCCACGGCGACGGCGGTTTGGGCGGCGCCCGAGCGGCTCGGCGTCATCTTCGTGAAGCCGGTGGCGCGTCCCGGCGTGCTCAGCCCGGAGCTCTGGTTCGAGAAGCTCCTCGAGCACGGGGCGACCGCCGATTCGCCCACGACCGCGCGCCTTGTTCCTTCGGTCGCGGTGAGGGTGCGGGGTCCCGTCATGGCGGCCCGGAACGGCAAGAGCACCCGATCGCCCTCCGCGTCGGACGTCGTCGTCCGGATGCCGGCGCGGCGCGGCGCGCCTAGCGCCTAGCGCGAGCGCCCGGCGCTAGAAGCCCCACCGCACCGTGCCCAGTCCCGAGAGATGGCGATCGGTGGCGCCCGTCGCGACGTAGGTCGTGGATCCGCGGAGGGTGTATGACGTCCGCTCGTACTCCGCGACGACGCGGAGCGACAGCGGCCCCGTGAGGCCGACGGAGAGGCCCGCGGAGGCAGCCGCGGCCCAGGCGCTCCCATCGCGAAAGAACCCGGCGCTCCCACCGACGAGGTCCCTCGCCGTCGTCCAGCGCGTGTACGCCAGCGAGCCGAGGATCGCGATGCGGCCCGTGAGCGGAAGCTCCCCGTCGAGCCCTGCGCTCGGGCCGGCGAGGCGGGCGTCAGGCAGGCCGGGGACGATCACGCCCCCGGCCGCCTTCGTCACGAACGAGAGCGTGCGCCACGCGATCCTCGGGCGGATGCTGGCCCGCGACGTCGCCATCGGGTGCAGCCTCCAGCCGGCACCGACCTCGAGCTCCGCGAGCGTCGTGGCGTGGCGGACGCCCGGCAGCGCGGCCTGCTCCGATTCGAACCCGACCGAGCGCGCGTACGACCCGAGCAGCGCGAGCCCCGCGCCCCAGCTCTCGGACCTGGCGAGCGGGTACACCTCGAGGCGTGCGCAGGGGCTCACGATGGCATTCGCGCGGTAGCGTTGGAGCTTCGCCGTTCCCTTGCCGAGGCCCTGGAAGTCGAGATCGCGGCGGGTCACCTGCGTGCCGAGATCGAGCGATCCGAGGCCGCGCCCGGGTCCCATCGCTCGGGTCGCGAGCGGCCTCGCTACGGGATCCGGCGTCGACCCGGTCCGGACCGGATCCGCCGGGCGCGCTCGCTCCGGGGAGAGGCTCGGCGCCGTCGTGACGGCGGATGGGCTCCGTTGCGCGTCGGGCAGCCGCCGCCGCGGAGGCGAGCTCGCGAATGCCGGCGCGCCCGCCGGGCCGCCGCGGACGGGCGGCGCCGCAGGGCGCGGGGCCGCGCGCGAAGGTGCGCCCGGCGTGGATCCTGCCACGGCGCGCTGCAGCTCGAGCGCGAACGCCGCGAGGGCTCCCGCGGTGATCCGCCTGCTCCTGTCCATCGGCAGGACCCAGGTCCGCTGCGGACGCAGGGACGTCTTGAGCAGGGCGAGCTCGAGCCTCGTGCCCCGCCGCGTCATCGCGACGGTCCCGAAGACCACGCCGTCCACGCGCTCCGCCTTCACCGCCGCGAAGTCGAGCCTCCCGCCCCGTCGGACGCGTGCGCCCGGCACGCACTCGTTCGCCTCGCACAGCGCGGAGGCGAGCTGGGCGGCGACGGCGCCGTCCGCATCCCCGCGGATCCCGGCAATCGAGATCCTCGCGCGATCCGCTGCCCAGGAGCGCGGCGCCGCGCACACGAGCACCGTCACCACGAATGCGAACCCGCACTTCGAGCGCTGACGCATGCTCGGTCCTCCCCGGCGCCGGTGAATCCCTGCGCCCGCATCATTCCCAGATCCGTGTGCGGGAGGGAACTCCGTAAGCGGTCGACGTGCGTCCTCCTCGCACCCGCCGTACGAGGCGCCTCGCCACGAAACTTTCACGCGGCGCGGAAGATGGACCTCGATCCCCCTGTTCAGATGACACCCGCTCAAGGGACACGCCGCGCGCGTCGACGCGAACCAGCTCGAGGAACCCTCCATGCACACGTACAAGAAGCAGCTCTTCGCCGTCGCCCTCGCCGCGCTCGCGTCCGCGTGCAGCGGCACCTCCGAGGAGCCCGCCGGCCCTGCTGGCCAGGGCGTCGCGGTCCAGGTGACCCCACCCGCACCGACGGTGCGGACCGGCGGGACCGTCGGCTTCACCGCGTCCGTGACGGGTACGATGAACACGAGCGTCACCTGGACCGTGGTCCAGGCCGGCGGCGGCACGATCGACGCGACCGGCCGCTACACGGCACCCGGGACCACCGGGACCTACACGGTGCGCGCGACGAGCGTCGCCGACCCGCTGGCGACGGGCGAGGCGGCCGTCACGGTGCAGGCCCCGGTCGCCGTCACGATCTCCCCGCGCACGCCCTCGGTCGTCGCCGGTGGGACGATCGCGTTCACCGCCACGGTCGCGAACTCCACGAACGCCGCGGTGACCTGGTCCGTCCCCGGCACCGGCTGCGGGACCATCACCCAGGCCGGCGTCTACTCCGCCCCCGCGACGGCGCGGACCTGCTCGGTCGTGTCCACGAGCCAGGCGGATCCCACGAAGAGCGACACCGCGACCGTGACGGTGACGGCGGCCCCCCTCCCCGTCGCCGTCACGATCTCCCCGCGCACGCCCTCGGTCGTCGCCGGTGGGACGATCGCGTTCACCGCCACGGTCGCGAACTCCACGAACGCCGCGGTGACCTGGTCCGTCCCCGGCACCGGCTGCGGGACCATCACCCAGGCCGGCGTCTACTCCGCCCCCGCGACGGCGCGGACCTGCTCGGTCGTGTCCACGAGCCAGGCAGATCCCACGAAGAGCGACACCGCGACCGTGACGGTGACGGCGGCCCCCCTCC
>CAVTRF010000030.1:0-213441 GCA_963736795.1 uncultured delta proteobacterium
TCGCGGTGCACGTCGAGCTCGGCGCGCCGTTCTGCACGACGCTCCGGAACGTGCTCGTGAAGGCCGGGACCGGGTTCCCGTCGCGGATCCACCAGGGCGGGACGTACGTCTGCATGGAGGGGCCGCAGTTCTCGACCCGCGCCGAGAGCGAGCTGCACCGGAGCTGGGGCGCGTCGCTCATCGGCATGACCGTGATGCCCGAGGCGAAGCTCGCCCGCGAGGCCGAGATCTGCTACGCGCTCGTCGCCCTCCCGACCGACTACGACTGCTGGAAGCCGCACCCCGCCTCCCTCGACCAGGCGAAGCTCATCGAGGAGATCCTGGGGAACGTGAAGGTCGCGACGCAGAACGCGATCGAGCTCATCCGCCGCGCCATCCCGAAGATCGCCGAGGGAGGGGACAAGCCGTGCCCCTGCCAGTCGGCGCTGGCGCTCGGGATCTGGTCGGACAAGGCGAGGATCCCGCCCGAGGTGAAGGAGCGGCTCGCGCTCCTCCTCGGCAAGTACCTCGGCTGATCCCTTCCCGGGATGACTCGAGGGTCACGCGCCCGGCGGCGCAGGCGACGGCGGTCCAGCGCGGAGCGCCTGCTCGAGCGCGGAGAGATCCTCGATCAGGTGCAGGAGCTCGGCGCGGCGTGCCGCGTCGTCAGGGGCGCGGAGTATCGATGAGGGATGGACCGTCGCCATGACGAGCGGCGCGAGGGGCGAGGCGACGAGCTCGCCGCGGTGCTCGCTGACGCGGAACGTCCGGCCGAGGAGCGCCTGAGCGGCCGTCGCGCCGAGGCACACGAGCGCGCGCGGGTGGACGACCTCGATCTCCGCCTCGAGCCAGGGGCGGCAGGCGCGCACCTCGCCCGCCGACGGCTTCTGGTGGATGCGGCGCTTTCCGCGTGCCTCCCACTTGAAGTGCTTCACGGCGTTGGTGACGTAGGCGCTCCGCCGATCGATCCCCGCCGCCTCGAGCGCGCGGTCGAGGAGCCGCCCGGCGGGGCCGACGAACGGCGCGCCGGCGAGGTCCTCCTCGTTGCCGGGCTGTTCGCCGACCAGCATCACCTCGGCGAGCCGGGGCCCCGCGCCGAAGACCGTCTGCGTTCCGCGCTCCCACAGCGGGCAGGCGCGGCAACCCGCCGCTGCGGCGCGGAGCGAGGGGAGGGTCGGGCGGTCGGGGACGAGGGGCGCCGCCGTTCCGTCGCCGTCCGCAGCATGCCGTGCCATGAAGAGAGGATGTGCAGCGCGCGCCCCGCGGGCGCGACGCGGCTGGCGCGGGTCGCGGTCCGGCGGTACGTGAGCGCCCATGAGCCCCGCGCCGCTACCCCGAACGCGCGCCGTCCGCGGCGCCGCCACCGGCACCGCCGATCTCCCGCTGCACGGCGGCCGGGTGCCGCCGTGGCTGTTCGAGCGCATGGCGCGCCTCGGTCGCGTCCTCGCCGAGGCAATCGTCCTCGAGTACGGCAGGACGGAGCTGCTCCGGAGGCTCTCCCACCCGTTCTGGTTCCAGTCGCTCGGCGCGCTCATGGGGATGGACTGGCACTCCTCGGGTATCACGACGAGCGTCGTCGGGGCGCTGCAGCGAGGCCTCGCGCCGCTCGAGCGCGAGCTCGGCGTTCGCGTGTGCGGTGGGCGAGGGCGCCATTCGCGCCGAACGCCGGAGGAGCTCGCCGCGTTCGGCGACCGGACCGGCGTCGACGGTGCGGCGCTCGCGCGCACGAGCCGGCTCGTCGCGAAGGTGGACGGGGCGGCGGTGCAGGACGGTCACACGCTGTACCTGCACGCCTTCTTCGTCGCCGCCGACGGGAGCTGGACGGTGGTCCAGCAGGGGATGGACACCGTGCGGCGGCGGGCGCGCCGCTACCACTGGCTCTCCGAGGGGCTCGAGAGCTTCGTCGACGAGCCCCACGCCGCCATCGAGGGTCGCCCCGGCGGCTCGATCGTGAACCTCACCGATCGGCGAGCGGCCCCCTCGCGCGAGGCGCAGCTCGCCCTGGTGCGCGAGGGTCCGGACCAAGTGATCGAGGCGGTGCGGCGGATCGGCGCCGGCGCGCCGCGCCTGGACCTGCCGGGCCACCACGACGTGCGCGCGGGGGACGTGGTCCTCCGCCGGCTCCATGGCGCGCTCGCCGCGGCGGCGGAGCGGGGCCCGCTCGACTTCGCGGAGCTCCTCCTCACGCCGGGGCTCGGGGCCCGGACCGTCCTGTCCCTCGCGCTGGCAGCCGAGGTGATCCACGGGACGCCGTGCCGTTTCTCCGACCCTGCGCGATTCTCCCTCGCCCACGGCGGAAAGGACGGGCATCCGTATCCGGTGCCGCTGCGCGTCTACGACGAGACGCTCCGCGTGCTCCGCCGCGCGGTCGATCGGGCCCGGCTCGGAGCGGACGATCGGCTCGAGGCGGTGAGGAGGCTCGACCTCGAGAGCCGGCGCCTCGAGGCGGCGGCGACCGGTCCGAGCTTCGAGGCCTTCGTGGAGAGCGAGCGCGCCGCGAGCCGCGCGTACGGAGGGCGGACGGTGTTCGATCGCGAGGGAGGAGGCGGGAGCTCCCGCGTGAACGCGCCGGCGCGAAGCCGAGCTGCCCGGGCCGCCGCACCCGCCCAGCTCACGCTGCCGCTCCGCGGTCGCTGAGTCCCGTCCCCGGTGATCAACCGTGCGGCGCGGCGAGCGCGAGCGCCGCGAGCTCGCGGACGTTCCTCGGGCACTCGACCGCGCCGAGCTCGGCGTCCGTCACCCAGCGCGCCGCGTCCCACTCGTCGCACGGGGCGAGCGCGCGCGCCTCGACGTCCGCCACGAACGCGAAGTTCAGGTGGAGCCCCTTCAATCCGGCGGGGTGCTCCTCGTAGCCGAGGAGCCCGGGCGGCGTGCCGTCGACGCCCAGGCCCGCGGGGAAGCGCCCCTCGAGCCCGGTCTCCTCGCGCAGCTCGCGCCGGGCGGCCTCGAGGGGCGTCTCGCCCGGCTCGACCTCGCCCCCGACAGGGAGCCACGTCCCGAGCCGCCGGTGGCGGATGAGCAGGACGGCTGCGGAGTTCCGGCAGAAGATCGACACGGAGAAGGCGCGGCGCTCGGACATGGCCGCGGAGTATGGCACGGCGCGCTGCGTCCGCTCCTTCGCGCACGCTCGGCGGAACGTGCGGGAGCGGGACCGAGGCGGTGCGGCGCGCGCCCCGTGGCTGGCGTGGACTGACCCGAGGGTCAGGAACCGTCGCCCGGCGACCCCGGCGGAGGCCGGATGGACTCGAGCAGCGCGGCCATCCCCCGCACCGCGCCCTCCATCCGGTCGATGAGGGCGAGCGCACGATCCTTCTCCGCGTCGCCGGTGAGCGCCCGCAGCCGCTGCAGGCCGAGCAGGAGCGCCGAGAGCGAGCTCGTGAGCTCGTGCGCGGCGTCGGGCTTCCCGTGCGGGGGCGAGGTCATCGGGGCGAGCATACCGCGCCGCGCGGCGCAGCCCCACCCGGGAGTGAACCCCCGCTTGCCTCTCGTGTGCGCCGGGGTTCGCCTCGATGCGGAGGGGGCCTCGGCCGCTGCGTGCGCGCCGGGCACGCGGCTGAAGGCGAGCCCAGTTGCCCGATCGCGCCGCAGCACCGAAGCGGGCCAAATCGTCTCGGCTTCAGGAAAGGCGCCGCCAGAGCGGCAGGAGGTCGAGCGGGAGCCTCCCCGCGACCTCTTCGGCTTCGGGCTCGGAGAGCTGACCGCGGACCGCGCCGAGGACCGCACGTACCGTCGCCTCGACGTCCCGCGGATCGTCGCTCGAGGTCCTCGGCGACGATGGTGCACACCTCCTCGACCGAGCGCGGCGACTGCGGGGCCGCCGCGTGCCGCTCGCAGGGAACGAGGCGGGTGCGGAACGGCTCGGGCAGCAGCTCGCGCACGGGGTCGAAGTCCGGGTCGTCGAGCCGCTGCGCGAGCGCACAGACGACCGCCTCGACCGCACGGGTCGCTTCCGCACGGCGCGGGAGCCCCTCGCGTGCGAGCGCCTCGACGAGGGCCCGGTAGTCCGCGTCCTCATGTGGGTCGGGCGGGGTCCGCATTCGCCAAGGCTGCTCATCGCCGGGCGGGCGTGCGCCCCCCGGTCGAGCCCGATCAAGCCAGGTCGAAGACGAGCACCTCGCCGCCTTCGAGCCCCTCCACCCGGACCTCCGGCTCCCCAGAGATCGCGGCGCCGTCTCCCGCGGAGAGCCGCTGACCATTCAGGAGGATCCGGCCGCGGGCGACCTGGACCCAGGCGTACCGTCCCTTGTCGAGCCGGTAGGTCACGTTCTCGCCGCGGTCGAACAGCCCGGCGAGGACGCGCACGTCCTGGTGCACCGTGACGCTCCCCTCGGCCCCGTCGCGGGAGCCGACGAGCCGGAGGGTTCCGCGGCGCTCGGAGGCCGGATAGCTCCGCTGCTCGTAGCCGGGCGCGAGCCCGGCACGCTCCGGCAGGATCCAGATCTGGAGGAAGTGGACCGGCTCGATGCGGGAGCCGTTCCGCTCCGAGTGGTTGACCCCCGCCCCCGCGGACATCCGCTGCAGCTCGCCCGGCGCGATCTCCGAGCCGTTCCCGAGCGAGTCCAGGTGCGCGAGCCGGCCCTCGAGCACGTAGGAGAGGATCTCCATGTCCCGGTGGCCGTGGGTCGGGAAGCCGTGGCCCGGCTGCACGCGATCCTCGTTGATCACCCGGAGCGACCGGAAGCCCATGTGGTTCGGGTCGCGGTACTCGGCGAACGAGAAGGTGTGGCGGGTGTCGAGCCAGCCGTGGTCGAAGTGGCCTCGGTCGCCGGCGAGCCGGACGGTGATCATATGGACCTCCCTCCCACGAGATCCATGACCCGGCGCGCCCGTTCGCGCACGCCGATCGACCCGAGGCCCGGGTGCGAGACGAGTCGATCGTCGTTCGGCCAATTCGTGAGACCCTCTCCTCCCGATGGTCGGCTCGCGCGCATTCACGTCCTGGCGGTCACACTGAGAGGACCCTGACCATGCGCAAGAAGTTCATGCGAGAGCTGGCCGCTCTCGGGCTGCCCGGGGGACCTCCCCGGAGAACCGACCGCGCCCGTCACCGAGGCGGACCTCGCGCCCTTGCCCGGCCCGGCGCAGCGGTATCTTCGGTTCATGGGCGTCGTCGATCGTCCGAGGGACTCATCGTTCCGCGTCGGCTTCACGGGCCGTTTCCGCACGGCACGGGACGCACGGTGGATGAGGTGCGAGGTGTGGCAGTACGACAGCCGCATGCCGGTCGCGCGGATCTTCCATATTCGCCTCCGCATGGGCGGGCTCGTGCCGGTCCTCGGCCGAGACACGTATGTGGATGGGCACGGGCGCATGCTCATCCGCGTGCTCGACGCGATCACGGTCGGCGACGGGCACGGGGAGGAGTTCGACGTCGGAGAGCTCGTCACCTACCTGAACGACGGGATCATGATCGCGCCGTCGATGCTGCTCGTGCCCGACGTCGAGTGGTCGCCCGTCGACGCGAGCACGTTCGACGTCGCGCTCACCGATTGCGGCCACACCGTCGCCGCGAGGGTCTCGGTCGACGAGCGCGGAGCTCCGGTCGACTTCAGCACGACGGATCGCTTCGCCGCCGACCCGCACGACGCCGCGAAGCTCGTCCGCGCCCGCTGGACGACGCCGATGGAAGGATGGCACGACGTGGGCGGCGGCCGTCGCCTCTGGAAGCGGGGTCAGGCCGTCTGGCACCTGCCGGAGGGCGAGTTCGCGTACGCCGACTTCACCCCCATCGCCGGCAGCCTCGTCTTCAACGTGAAGCCGGGGGAGTGACCCGCGGTCGCGCCGAGGCGCGGAGCTCCCGCCGCCGCGCGCGCACGCTCGGACGGGAACGGTGCGCGGGCGCGAGTCGATCTGCGCCGCCGAGAAGACGTTCGCGGACATCGAGCCCTCCAAGTAGCGCAGGCCCTTCCCGCCGGAGCCGTCGTCCTCCTCGTAGTAGGCGGCGTGAAGCGCGCCCGCCGCCGGAACGGCGATCGAGATCACTTTCCGACCCGCCGGGACGGATCTGCGGGCTCGATCAGGGAGGCGCTGGCCGAGCCGGTCGCGATGTCGTCCGTGCAGGCGGGGACCGAGTTGCACTGTGCGTAAAACGGCGCGCTGAAGAGCCCGTTTCCCATGGTCGCGCCGACGACCGGGAAGCCGTCCACCGGATCCACGGCGATCGAGACGGACTCGCCGAACCGGAGGCCTCCCAACAAGTCGCAGTTCGCCCCGGACGCCAACGCTGATTGGTTTCACCTGGTCCCATTCCACTGCGCGAGCACGAGGCTGCAGCGCGGAAGATTAGCATCCGTCGTCCCGATCGTCCCGTCCCACGGGTACGGACTGACCGGGTGCGTCGTCGCGGCCCGGAACGGAGACGGCCCGGCGAACCGCGCAGGCTCACCGGGCCGTCCGAGAGCGTCGACGGCGTGAGCTCGACCGGACGCGTGGATTGAGGTCCCTCGTCGAGCACGCCAGGACACTTCGTCACTTCGCGATGGCGCTCGCAGAAGCCGCGCTGACGGCGCCTTGGGCCGCGTTGGCCTGGACGGCGGCGAGCTGGCCAGCCAGGTCCTGCTGCCTCGGGCCCGCGGCGGCGATTTCCTCCGGACCTCCTTCGAACTTCTCGAGGAGCGCCGTGACGTCGGACTCCTTGCCGACCTGGATGACGGCGGCGAGGTCTTCCGGGAACCCCTCGACCCGCGACTTCAGCGCCGCGAGCTTGCCCTGGTGCGCGCTGATCTTCGCGGCGAGGTCCGCGAGCGACTTCGTCACTTCGCGATGGCGCTCGCAGAAGCGCGCTGACGGCGCTTGGGCCGCGTTGCGCCTCGGCCTGGACGGCGGCGAGCTGGCCAGCCAGGTCCTGCTGCCTCGGACCCGCGGCGGCGATCTCCTCCGGAACCTCCTTCTTGAACTTCTCGAGGAGCGCCGTGACGTCGGACTCCTTGCCGACCTGGATGACGGCGGCGAGGTCTTCGGGGAACCCCTCGACCCGCGACTTCAGCGCCGCGAGCTTGCCCTGGTGGGCGCTGATCTTCGCGGCGAGGTCCGCGATGGCGGGGACGTCGGTGGGCAGCGACTTGAGCTTAGTCGCGAGGGCGTCAGCGAGATGGCGGGGAGGTTCGCGCCGCAGGCGCTCGCCGTCACCGTGACGAACGCCGGGGCGGAGGCGTTCCCGAGCGCGTCGCGGACGACGAGCGATAGCTGGTACACGCCCGCCGGGACGTCGGCGACGAAGCTCGGCGCCGCGTCGCCGTCGGAGGTGAGCGCTGCGGAGCTGCCGCCCGGCCGCGACAGGATCGTCCACCGGTACTCGAAGGGGGCGACGGCGAGGCCGCAGCTCGCCTCGTTCGGATCGGCGATCGCGCCCGTCACCCCGACGGTGACGAGCTCGCCCGCGTTCGGCGTCGCGGGCGTCGCGGTGAGCCCGGCGACGACCGGCGGAGCGAGGCCGCACGGCGCGACGGTCACGATCACCGCGGCCGGCTCGGAGGACAGGCCCACCGAGCTCGTGACGACGACGCGCAGCTCGTACGTCCCGACCTCGTCGGGGAGGAGGATGGGGCGCGCGGCGGTGGGGTTCTCGAGGATCGCGCTGCTCCCGGCCGGGCGCGAGGCAGCTCCCAGCGGTAGCGGAGCGTCCCGCTCGAGAGGCAGTTCGAATCCGAGACGACCGGCGCGGGGACGGTGAGCGCGTTCACTGGATCGCCGAGACGGTCGGCCGGCGTGACGAACGGCGGGAGCTCGCCGCGGGAGGTCATGATCGTGACGAACGCGGCGCGCGAGCCGTGCCCGGCGGCGTCGGTCGCGACGACGGTCAGCTGGAACGGCCCAGTGACGTCCGGGCGCAGCGTCGGCGACGGCGAGGTGGGGTCCGACACCACGGCGCTCGACGCGGCCGGCCGGGACGTGAGCGTCCAGAGATACGTCCGCGCCTCAGGCTCGGCGAGGCAGGTGTCGTCCTCGTCCGTCGAGGTCGCGGTCAGCTGCACGACGTCGAGCGGCAGGACCGCGGTCGCGTTCGCGGCGGCGCTCGCGATGGGAGTGTGGGTCCCGCACGTCGAGGGCGGCGGCGGCGGCGGGTCCGACTTCTTGCTGCACCCCGCTGCGAACGCGACGACGAGGAGCGACAGAAGCGAGCGGCGCAGCATGCTGACCCCTTTGCCCCGGAGGGCTGGACGGCCGAGCTCGGCCGACTGCGGCAGTAGGCCACATCGGATCGGGTGTTTGAATCGCCTGCCGGTGAAGGGTCGTTACGCAGATCACGTCACGGCTGAGACTGCGTCTCGCGCGACGGAACCGACGCCGGCCGGGCCCGGAACGCGCGGCCTCGGAGTTCCCAGACGAGACGGTCCGGCGCCGTGCCGTGGACGCGCAGGTAACCCCCGTGGACGCCGCGCAAGTGATGGCAGCCGCAGAGGGCGACGAGGTTCGACGGATCGTCGGGGCCGCCATGGGAGCGCGGGACGACGTGGTGCGCGTGCACGGCGCGCCGGCTGCACTCCGGCACCTGGCAGCGGCCGAGGTCGCGCTCCCGGATCCGCTCGGACAGCGTTCTGGAGCGTCGACCGTGCCCCTTCCAGGTCACGGTGAAGTGCCGGGCGACCTCGACGAGGCAGCTCCCGTCATCGAGGAGGCGCCCCTCGACCGCCCGGACGGCTCGGAAGGCGGCCTGGAGCACCCGGGCGACTCGCTCGGGGACGCGGGCGCGCAGCACCCTCGCCGCACGCATCTGCGCCTCGTCGGAATCGCGGAGCGCGGCGCGCAGCTCCACGCAGGTGAGGTCGAGCGCGCGCGGGAGCCAGGCCTCGACCTCGCGGCCGGGAAGGCGCGAGAGGAGGCGGACCTTCTCGTACGGGAGGCCCGCGTCGCGCGCGGCGCTCAGCGCGGGGAGCTGCCACAGCCGGCGCTCCAGCGCGGCGCGCTGCTCGACCGCCCGGCCGGAGAGGCTGAGCCGCTCTTCGCAGTAGTGCTCGAACGAGGCGAACCCGGCCACCCGCCACAGCCCCGTGCGCCGGACGACGTACGCGCAGTAGCCGAGCACGTGATCCCACCGCGCGAGCCGTGCCGCGAGGGCCTGGAGCGTCGCGTCGATCTCCTTCGCCGACGCGAGCTCGTCGAAGCCGGCGTCGGGGACCGGGACCTCTGGGGCAGGCTCGAGGAACGACCAGCGGTCGGTCTCGAGCTCGAGTCGAGCCTTCAGCGCCTCGCAGTGGCCGGGATCCGGCCGGAAGCCCAGGCCGGCCGGGCCGGCGCCGTCGTCGCCCGCCTCGACGGGATGCTCCCCCACGTACTCCTGGGCCATCGCCTCGAGCCGCTCGGCTCGGGTCGAGCCGGGCAGGACCCTCCCGGCGATCGCGAGCGCCTCGTCCACCGACGCGCGCGCCTCGGGTGCGAGCCGGACCCGGAGGCGCGCCCACTCCTCCTCGGGGTCCGCGCCGCGCTTCGCGGCGCGCACCGCCGCCTCCAGGGCGCGGACCGTCTCGGTGCGCGCGAGCTCGACCCAGGCCTCCTCCGCGTCGCCGATGGCGACCGGCAGCACGGTCTGCGCGTGCCGGAGGCGAACCTCTCCCGCCATCACCGCGGCGCGCAGCAGCGGGCGCGTGCGGAGCCCGCGCCCGAGGTGCGCCAGCGCCTGCGCCTTGCGCTCCTTGAGGTCGAGGATCGCGCGGGCGTAGTCCCGCAGGCACGAGAAGCCGAGCGAGATGAGCCGGTCTCCGACGGTGAGCGCCGCGAGCCCCTCGCCGATCGCGACCTCGAGCGCACCGGCCGCGCGGGCGCTCCGGGCGAGGAGCCGCTCGACCGCGTCCGACTCGTTCTCGCCAGCGTAGACGAGCGCGCTCAGCTCCGCGGGCGCGCACGGCTCGAGCAGAGGCCGGACCGGGGCGGGCTCCTCGGCGAGGCGGAGCCCGCGGGGTCCTTCGAGCATGGCGGCCTCGGCTCGCACACCCGGATCATCTCACGGTGTACTGACACGATCCGTGCGTTCGGCCGGGGCGGCGCCGTGGCTTTCCGGATGAGCTCCGGTACTCGCCGGACCGCGCGGCGAAGCTGGCCGTGACCATCTCCGGATGAGCAGCCCCATCACGAAGCCGGTGAGGAGGCCGAGCATCACGAAGAAGAGCGCGTTCGGTCTCGCGGTGGGCTTTCCGGCCATCAGCATGTCAATCGGCACCCCGCTTGCCGCTCCGAGGGCGGTGGAGAGCAGCACGGAGCGCGGGCTGCATGGGTCGAGGCCCCTGGCGAACGCGAGCTCCATGATCGCGGCGAACGCCAGGCTGGGCAGCCCGGCCAATAGGTACCCGAATACCAGGAACAGCGGGAACAGCTTGAGCGTCCCGACCTCGCGAAGCCCCAGCATCGCGATGACCGCGAGGAAGGTCGCCGCGAGCAGCGGGGGGCCGAGGACCTCGACGGCGATGCGGTGACCGCGCCTCATCATGCGAGCCTACTTGAAGTGCCGGTCCAGCTCGGACGCCCACGTCACGCCGAGCTCCGGGGCGTGCTGGCCGAGCCAGTCGGAGAACCTCGTCGAGCCGGTGGCGGGACCGCTCGATACGAGCAGGTTGGAGCAGAGCCCCTCGACCTCGTCGGCGGTGAGGACCACGTCGCCCACCACGGGCCGGAGCAGGCGGGAGGCCAGGAGCAGGAGCCAGCGCGGCACCGGGGTCACGAGGGCGCGCGCCCGCACCGCCCGCCGGACCATGTGGACCAGCTCGTCGAAGCCGAGCGCCTCCGGGCCGACCGCGTCCATCGTGACGTTGGCCCGGCTCGCACCGTGCTCGACCGCCAGGCGCGCCATGTCCTCGACGTGGATGGGCTGGAGGCCGTAGCGACCCGGCGCGATGCCGAAGACGGGCAGGCGGCGCAGCAGCCAGGCGATGTTGTTGATGAGGACGTCGCGCCCGCCGAAGAAGACGGCGGGGCGCAGGATGGCGTGCGAGAGGCCGGAGCCGACCAGCGCCTGCTCCACCTCGGCCTTGCCCTTGAAGTAGGGGAGGGGGGAGTCGAGCGACGGGTTGGTGATGGAGACGTGGACCACGCGCTCCACGCCGGCCTCGGCGGCCGCCTGGAAGAGGCGCCGGCTGTGCTCGACGGCGCGGGCGTGGGTGGTGGTCCCGTGGGCGAAGCGGACCCAGTAGGTGTTGTAGAGCACCTTCACGTCGGCGAGCGCCTCGCGCATCCGCGCCGGGTCCTCGAACTGGAACCGGCGGACCTCGACGCGGCCGCCGAAGGGGTCGGGGCGATCCGGGTGGCCGGTCAGCGACCGCACCCGGCCGCCCTGGTCGAGCAGCAGCTTCGCGATGTGGAGCCCGCTGTAGCCGAACGCACCCGTGACCGCGTGGATCTCGCGCTTCATGGCGTCCTCCTTGTGTGTGAGCGTTCAGAAACCTTCGAACAGCTCAGGGCGCGCTCGACCCGCCGCCGATGTTCGCTGGTCGCGCCTACCTCTTCCGTCGCTTCGAGTCGAAGGGCAGGCCGGCCACGAAGGAGAGGGCGGCCCGCGACGAGGCCGGGTCCTTCAGGAACCGGTTCACGACGCCCTCGACGGTGGTGAGCAGCTCGGACATCTGCTCGAGCCGACCGAGCACCTCGCCCTTGGCGCCGGGCTGCTCCAGGAGCCGGTGGATGGCCTCCAGGGCCGGGTCGAACTCGCGCCGCTTCCGCTCCTTCAGGATGCGGAAGAACATCGTCCAGACGTCCGGCTCGGTGACGTAGAAGTCGCGCCGGTCGCCCGGGACCTCGACCTGGCGCACCACGCCGAAGGTGCGGAGCTCGCGCAGCGACATCGAGGCGTTGCCCTTGGAGATCTGGAGCTGCTCGGCGATCTCCTCCAGGCTGAGCTGACCCTCGGTCGCCATGAGGAGGGCGTGGACCCTGGCCACGGAGCGGTTGATGCCCCACAGGGCACCCATGGCGCCCCAGGCTTCGACGAACTGGCTGGACGGTGTCGGTCGTTCGCTCCATCGTGCGTTCAGAATAATCTGAACGATGGAGCGAGGTCAACCTCCTGCTCGAGGAGGTGAGCCGACGACGACGTCCTCGGCTGCCCGTGCAGTGCCCATCAAGCGTCGGTCGCGTGGATCGCATGTCCCCATGTCGCGTGACCCCCGTACGCGGGCTGCCCGGACTTTTCACTATCTGCGAACGTGCCTCGATTACCGGTCGATCGGAGAGCCCATGACTGCCCACCTGCGCCGTACTCGCGGGATTCCTCGCTGCGTCATCGATGGTCGCGTGCGGAGGCGGCGGAGGCGGCGGCGAGACGCCTCCCGCGACGACCCGCGCCGTCCAGGTCGCGAAGGCGGGGAACGGCGGCGGGACGGTGACGTCGAGCGTCGGCGGCATCTCCTGCGGAGCGACCTGCTCCACGACGGTCGGGATGGGCACCGCGGTGACCTTCACCGCGACCTCGGACGTGACGTCCACGTTCGCCGGGTGGACGGGCGGCGGCTGCAGCGGCACCGGCCCCTGCACGACGACCGTGGACGCCGACACCACCATCACCGCCACCTTCACCCGGAACAGCTACGACCTCACCGTCGCGAAGGCGGGGACGGGCGCCGGGACGGTGACGTCAGGCGCCGCGGGCATCGACTGCGGCGCGACCTGTACCGCGTCGATCCTCGGGACCACGTCGGTGACGCTCACCGCGACGGCGGACGCGACCTCGACGTTCGCCGGCTGGTCGGGCGCGGGTTGCAGCGGCACCGGGACCTGCACGGTGACGATCGCGTCGGCGACGAGCGTGACCGCTACGTTCACCCGCAACAGCTACGCGCTCACCGTATCGAAGACGGGCAACGGCACCGGGACCGTGACGTCGACCCCCGCGGGGATCGACTGCGGCGCCACCTGCACCGCGCAGCTCCTCGGGAACTCCTCGGTGGCCCTCGCGGCGGTGGCGGACGCGACCTCCACGTTCACCGGCTGGTCGGGCGCGGGCTGCACCGGGACTGGCACCTGCACGGTGTCGGTCGACGCGGCCAAGACCGTCACGGCGACGTTCGCGCTCGTCACGCACGCGCTCGCGGTCTCGACGAGCGGCACCGGGGCGGGGAGGGTCACGTCGGCGCCCGCCGGGATCGACTGCGGCGCGACCTGCACCACCTCGTACGACCAAGGCACGTCGGTGACGATCACCGCCGCGGCCGACGCGACCTCGACGTTCGCCGGCTGGACCGGCGACTGCGCGGGGGTGAGCAGCTGCACGCTCACGATGGACCAGGCGCGCTCGGTCACCGCCTTGTTCACGCGGAACAGCTACGCGTTCACCGTCGCGAAGGCAGGGACCGGGGGCGGGACCGTGACGTCCGACGTGGGCGGGATCGACTGCGGCCTGAACTGTAGCCGGTCGATCGTCGGCACCACCATCGTCACCCTCGCCGCGGCCGCTGACGCGACCTCCACGTTCGCGGGCTGGTCCGGAGCCGGCTGCACCGGGACGGGCGCCTGCGCGGTGACGGTCTCGGCCGCGACCACCGTCACGGCGACGTTCACCCGCAACAGCTACTCGCTCGCGGTCGTGAAGGCCGGCGCGGGCGGCGGGACGGCGACGTCCAGCCCCGCCGGGATCGACTGCGGCGCGACCTGCAGCGGGAGCTACCTCGCCGGCACGACAGTGACGCTGAGCGCCACGCCCGACGCGACCTCCTCGTTCACGGGGTGGTCGGGCGCCGGCTGCGCCGGGACCGGCACCTGCTCCGTCACGGTGGAAGCCGCCGCCGGCGTGACCGCGACGTTCGCGCAGATCACCTTCGGCCTCGACGTCGCGCTCGCGGGCGACGGCGTCGGCAGCGTCAGCTCAGATCCGGCGGGCATCTCGTGCCCAGGCGGGGGCTGCTCGGCGACCTACCTGACCGGCACCGCCGTGACGCTCAGTGCGCTCCCGATCGCCGGCACGTTCGCCGGGTGGGACGGCGCGGGCTGCACCGGGACCGGCCCCTGCACCGTCACGATGGACGGGGCCAAGTCGGTCACGGCGACGTTCGGGGCGAACCGGACGCTGGACGTCGTCGTGTTCGGCTCCGGCGAGGTGGCCGCGTCGGTCGGCGGGAACATCTGCTACGGCGGCACCTGCGGGCCGTGGAGCTACGCGCAAGGCACCGAGGTCGTGCTGTCCGCGACGCCGTCCAGCGGCTACCGGTTCACCGGGTGGTCGGGCGGCTGCACCGGGACGGGCACCTGCACCGTGACGCTCGGCGCGGACACGACCGTCACCGCCTCGTTCACCGCGGAGCGGGCGCTCGACGTGTCCGTCTCCGGCTCCGGGACGGTGACGTCGAGCCCGGCCGGGATCTCGTGCGGCGGCGACTGCGCCGAGACCTGGCTCGACGGTGAGGTCGTGACGCTCACCGCGACCCCCGCGGCGGGCTGGGAGGTCTCGAGCTGGGGCGATCCGTGCGCGGCGAGCGGCACCGGGACGACCTGCACGCTGACGCTCGGGTCCGGAGTCTCCCTCGCGGTGTTCTTCGTGGGCCCGTTCGAGTTCGCGCTCACGACGCCGTACGCGATCGGCTACCCGTTCTCGATGATCGCGGGCGAGAGCCGCGTCGTCCCGGTCACCGTGTCGAAGACCCGCGGCGGCGGGCTCCCGGTGACGCTCTCCGTCGCCGGCCTGCCCGCCGGCGCGGTCGCCACGTTCGACTCCACGCCCACCCCGACCCCGACCGCGACCGCGACGATGACGATCGTCACGAGCCCCGGCACCGCGCCGGGGACGTACGAGCTGTCCGTCGAGGGGACGGACGGCGCCCTCGTGCGCACGATGCCGCTGACCCTCGTCGTGCGCCCGGCGAGCGGGCTGAGCGACACGCCGTACGGCGTGGTGGTCGAGCCGGGCGGCGCGACCGCGCTCGTCTCCGAGGGCATCACGGAGTGGGGCGTCGGCCGCCTCGTCCGCGTGGACCTCGCGAGCCGGCTCGTCACGAAGACCGTCGCGCAGGGCGCCACGCCCGCGGACCTCGCGGTCCCGAGCGACGTCGTCCTCGAGGGGGGCGGCGCCACCGCGCTCGTGGCCGATTTCGACGGGCTCGTCCGCGTCACGCTCGCCACCGGCGCCACCCAGCGGATCCCGCTCTCGGCGGCGGTCTACCGCGCGCGCGGCCTCGTCCTCGAGGGGGGCGGCGCCACCGCGCTCCTCACCGACTGCGTGGACGCGGCCTGCCAGAACGGCCGGCTCTCCCGCGTGACGCTCGCCGACGGCAGCGCCTCGCGCATCACGCCCGCGCTCTCCGGCATCGTCGATCCGCGCGGCATCGCCGTCGAGGCGGGCGGGAGCACCGTCCTCGTCGCCGAGCGCGGCGGCGGGCCCGGGCTCGGGCGGCTGCTGCGGGTCGACCTCTCGTCGGGGACGGCGGCGACGCTCGCGTCCGGCTTCGCCTACCCGACCGGCGTCGTCCTCGAGCCCGGCGGCGGCAGCGCGCTCGTCTCCTGCGATCAGGGCACCGTGGTGCGCGTCGAGCTCGCGCTCGGCACCAAGACGACGGCGATGCAGGTCAACGCGGTGAGCACGGCCGCGCTCGCGCTGGAGGGCGCGACCGCGCTCGTGGTGGAGCAGGTCCCGAACCGGCTCGTGCGCCTGCACCTCGAGTCCGGCGGGCTCCCGACGATGCCGATCGCGCACTTCGCGCCGTCGATCGACTCGTTCGAGGTCCTCAAGGAGCCGAGGTCGGTCGTGCTCGAGGACGCGTCGACCGCGCTCGTCGCGGACTGCGGCACCGGCCAGTACTGCGCCGACAGCGGGCGGCTGTGCGGGTGGACCTCGCGACGGGCGAGGTCGGCAGCACGGTCGTCTCGGCGCTCAACGAGCCGCGCGGCCTGGCGCTCGAGCCCGGCGGCGCGACCGCGCTCGTCGTCGAGGTGGCGGACTCCGCGTAGCGCGACGGGCCGGCTCGACCGGGTGGACCTCTCGACAGGGACGATCACCGGGCTCTTTCCGGTACGCGAGGGCGGGGCGCTGCGCGTTCGCCACGGCTTGGGGAATACTGGGGAACGGGGGAGGGCGGACGGACGGCGCTGGCCGGCTTCGTGTAGTGCGTTCTGAGCGCGTCCTCACCCATGACTCAGCCCACTGGTCGCGGCCGAGAACCTGGGCCTCTTCCGCGTCGACCTCGCGACCCAGGAGGTGAAGCCCGTCGCGATGTACGAGCTCGGCCGGTTCGCGGTCGAGGCGGGCGGCGAGACCGCCCTGCTGCTCGGCACCTCGTACCCGGCGCCGCACCACTCCCTCGCGCGCGTGAACCTCGCGACCGGAGGCCTCGACGTGCTCGCGACGGGCCTCGTCGACGACGTCCAGGCCGCGGCCCTCGCGCCGAGCGGGCTCTGGTACCTGCAGTCGCCCGAGGGAAACCCCCAGTACCGCGGCGCGCTCGTGCGGCTGTCGAACGTGCCGGCGCCGTAGGCGGCGGCGGACCGGGGCGGCCTCCGCGGCGAGCCCGCGGTCTCCGCCCCGGCGCTACGCCCGCGGCGCCGCCCCCCCGAGCTCGTCGGCGACGTGGGCCCGGATGACGCTCGCGAAGTCCGGGTCGCCCACGAACCCGAGGCGCTGCGCCCGCGCCGCGTCCCAGCGCGCGGGCCAGCTCCCGACAATCCGCTGCACGAGCGGGTCGGGCTCCCAGCGGACGCGGGCGGCGGCCTCCGGGCCGCCGACCTCCGCGAGCGCCCGGACCATCTCGGCGACGGTGACCGACAGCCCCGGGAGGTTCACCGATCGGACCTCGCCGAGCGCGGCGGAGGAGAGCTCGTGGCCGACGACGAGCCCCTCCACCGCCCGGCGGGGCGACAGGATCCAGAGGCGGGTGTCGGGCGAGACCGGACAGACCGCCTCGACTCCGGCGAGCGGCTCGCGGACGATGCCGCTCGCGAACGAGGAGGCCGCCTTGTTGGGCTTCCCCGGGCGGACCGAGACGGTCGGGAGGCGCAGGACGCGGCCGTCCACGAAGCCGCGCCGGGTGTAGTCGGCGACGAGGAGCTCGGCCATCGCCTTCTGCGCGCCGTACGAGGACTGCGGGCGCAGCGCGGTGTCGTCGGTCACCGGGTCGGGGAGGACGCCGCCGTAGACCGCGACGGAGCTCGTCGCCACGAGGCGCGGCGGCCGGGGCAGCGCGCGGCAGGCGTCGAGGAGCCGCCGGGTCGCGTCGAGGTTCACGCGCATGCCGAGGTCGAAGTCCGCCTCCGCCTGCGCGCTCACCACCGCCGCGAGGTGGAACACCGAGGTGGCGCCGGCGCCCAGGGCGTGGTGGAGCAGGGCGTCGTCGGCGAGGTCGCCCGCGACGATCTCGACGCGCGGGTCCACGAAGCCCTCCGCGCGCACGAGATCCACGAGGACGAGGCGCTCCACCGGGCGCTGCGCCCCGTCCGGCCCCGCCAGCGTCCCGCGCGCCAGGATCGCCCGCGCGAGCCGAGCCCCCAGGAACCCCGCGCCGCCGGTGATGACGACCCGCATCGGCTCTCCTCTCGCCGGCGCCCGCGCCGCCTACTCCTTCACGGCGCCGGTCAGCCCCGACACGTAGTACTCGACGAAGAACGAGTAGAGGATCGCCACCGGGAGCGAGCCGAGGAGTGCGCCGGTCATCAGCGAGCCCCAGTGGTAGACGTCGCCCTCGACGAGCTCGGTGAGGACGCCCACCGGCACGGTCTTCACCTCCGACGAGGAGACGAAGGTGAGGGCGTAGATGAACTCGTTCCACGAGAGCGTGAACGCGAAGATCCCGGCGGAGATGAGCCCCGGGACCGCGAGCGGGAGGATGATCTTCACCAGGATCTCGAGGCGCGTCGCGCCGTCGATGAGGGCGCACTCCTCGAGCTCGTAGGGGATCGACCGGAAGTAGCCCATGAGCAGCCAGGTGCAGAACGGCACGAGGAAGGTCGGGTACGTGAGGATGAGGGCGAGGCGCGTGTCGAAGAGCCCGA
Source organism: uncultured delta proteobacterium (assembly GCA_963736795.1). Lineage (GTDB taxonomy): Bacteria > Myxococcota > Myxococcia > Myxococcales > Anaeromyxobacteraceae > Anaeromyxobacter. The sequence continues at coordinate 17,875 of CAVTRF010000030.1, forward strand.
GCGAGTAGACCATCGTCGCCAGCGGGATGAACAGGATCGACGGCGGGACGAGGTAGGCGAGGAAGATCCCCATCCCCACGTACCGCGATCCCTTGAAGCGCAGCCGCTCGATGGCGTACGCGGCGAGCACGCTCACGACGAGGGAGAGGACGGTCGAGGTGACCGAGACGAGCACGGTGTTCCACAGCCACTCGGGGTAGCTCGTGTCGAAGAGCAGCTTCTTCACGTGATCGAGGGTCGGCTTCACCACCCAGAACGGGTTCGAGTGCCGGAAGTCGAACAGCTCGGCGTTCGGCTTCACCGCCGTGATCGTCATCCAGTAGAAGGGGAACAGGAGGACGAAGAGGAACACGCCGAGGGGGACGTAGAGCGTCACCACCTTGCGCGGGAGGGTCTCGAGGTACTCCATCCCCCGGGAGTCCGCCGCGGGTTCACGCATCGGAGCCTCCCTGCTGCCAGCGCCTTCGCTGCAGGCCGAAGTAGGAGAAGAGGATCGCCGCCAGGAGGAACGGGATCATCGCCCCGGCGATGGCGGCGCCCTCGGCGAGCTGGCCGCCGGGGATCGCCCGCTGGAAGGCGAGCGTCGCCATGAGGTGGGTGGCGTTCATCGGACCGCCGCGGGTGATGGCGTAGACGAGCTGGAAGTCCGTGAAGGTGAAGAGGACGGAGAAGGTCATCACCACCGCGATGATCGGGGTGAGGAGCGGCAAGGTGACGTGCCGGAACTGCTGCCAGCGCGAGGCGCCGTCGAGGGTGGCCGCCTCGTAGAGGCTCGGAGCGATGGTCTGCAGCCCCGCGAGGAGCGAGATCGCGACGAATGGGATGCCGCGCCAGATGTTGGCCGCGATGAGGGAGAACCGGGCGTTCCAGGGGGTCCCGAGGAAGTCGATGAAGTGGTCGATCAGCCCGAGCCGCTGCAGCGTCCAGGAGATGATCGAGAACTGGCTGTCGTAGATCCACCAGAACGCGATCGCGGAGAGCACCGTCGGGACGATGAAGGGGAGCAGCATGATCGCCCGGACGAAGGACTTGAACGGGATGTTCCGGTTGAGGAGCAGGGCGAGCCAGAGGCCGAGGAGGAACTTCAGCACGCTCGCGACCGCCGTGTAGAAGAAGGTGTTCCAGACCGAGAGCCAGAAGACCGAGTCCCGGAACAGCGACGAGAAGTTCTCGAGCCCGACGAAGCGTCCCCGGCGGCCGATGGTGGTGTCGGTGAAGCCGAGCCACCCCCCGAGCCCGAGGGGATAGGCGAGGAGCGTCACCAGCAGCGCCAGCGCCGGCACCATGAAGAGGGCGCCGAGCACGTTGCGGTCGTTGAGGACGCGCGAGAGCGCGGCCACCGCGGTGGTCCTCGGGGGGCGCCCGGGCGGGCCGGCCGCGCGGGAGGCCCCGCGCGCCGGCACGGCGACCTCAGACCTTGTAGTAGCGCTGGGCACGCTTCTCCGCCCGCTCCGCAGCCGCCTGGGGCGTCTGCTGTCCAGACGCGGCCTCGGCGACCATGTCGATGAGGATGGAGTCCGCCATCGCGGCGGCGGAGGCGGCGCCGAGCTTGTACGCGTAGCCGTTGTCGAGGAGCCCCTGGGCGACGTCGCGGAAGGGCGTGTGCTTCGGGTCCGCCGTCCAGACCGTGCTCTTCTCCTGCGCCTTGTAGGGCCCGGTGACGTAGCCGATGGACGCCTGCATCCACGGGTCCATCTGCTCCATCTCCCACATGAAGCGCAGGTACTCCTTCGCGGCGTTCGGGAACTTCGAATACTTGAACAGCATCGCCTGCGTGACCTGCATGAAGTTGGTCGGCTTGCCCGAGGCGCCGATCGGCCAGGCGCCGTGGCCGATGTCCGCCGCCATCTCCTTCAACTTCGGGTCCTGCGAGGTCTTCGCCGCGTAGTAGATCGAGATCCCGTTGTTGGTGAGGCTGACCTGGCCGTCGATGAACGCCTTGTTGTTGTGCGGATCGAGCCAGGAGAGCGTGCCGGGGATGAAGGACTCGTAGAGCTGCTTGCCGTACTCGAGGGCGGCGATGGTCTCGGGCGAGTTGATGGCGACGTTGCCCTTGGCGTCGACGAGCTTCCCGCCGTGGGACCAGACGAGCCAGTGGACCCAGTCGTTGCCGTCGCCGACGGCGTGGCCGAGGGCGAGGCCGGCGGGCGTCCCCTTCGCCTTGAGGGCCTGGCAGAGCTTCAGGAAGCCGGGCAGGTCCTTCGGGAACTCCTCGAACCCGGCGGCCTTCATGTGGCTGATCCGGTGGACCATCAGATTGCCGATGATCCCGAGGGGCAGCGCGATCCACTTGCCGTCGCGCGTGCCGTAGCGCTGGCAGACGTCGTACCAGCCGCCGTACTTCTTCCCGAGGTAGTCGGCGAGGTCGGACATGTCGACGAGCTTGTCCGGGTACTGGTGCGGGTCGTCGAACCAGCCGACGATGACGTCCGGTCCGCTGCCGACGTTCGCCGCCACCGCCGCCTTGGGCCGGACGTCCTCCCAGCCCTCGCTGTCGACCCGCACGTCGATCCCGGTCTTCTGGGTGAACTTCTTGGTGTTGGCGAGCCACAGCTCCTCGTCGCCCTGGACGAAGCGCTTCCAGCGCAGCACGCGCAGCTTGGCCCCCTTCTCCGGCTTGAAGGAGAGGTCGGCGGCCTTCGCGGAGCGGGGCAGCACGCCGGCGACCGCGACCCCTGCGGCGGCGATGGCGGTGGTCTTCACGAAGTCTCGGCGGGTGATCTTCGACATGCGCGTTCTCCTTCGGTGCGGTTCGCTGCGAGGCGGCGCCGGCCGGCGGCTAGGCCCTCGTGCCGGTGGCGGCGTCGAAGAGGTGCGTCTTGGGGACGTCGGGGGAGAGGTGGATGCGGTCGCCGGGGCGGAGGGCGTGGCGCTCGTGGAACACCGCCACGAGCTCGGACTCGCCCATGCGCACGAGCACGTGGGTGTCCGCGCCGGTGGGCTCGACCACCACGATCTCGCCGGCGAGGCCGTCCCCGTTCGGGGCGATGGTGAAGTGCTCCGGTCGCGCGCCCCACACCACCGCTGCACCGTCGGCGGCCTGGTTGGCGGGGGCGGGCACGTGGCCGCCGACCTCCAGCTCCACCGTCGCGGCCGCGCCGCTCCGGCGCAGGACGCCCTTCACGAAGTTCATCGCCGGGGAGCCGATGAAGCCCGCGACGAAGAGGTTCTGCGGCGCATCGTAGAGCTCGAGGGGCGAGCCGATCTGCTCGACCCGCCCGTCGTGCATGACGACGATGCGGTCGGCCATCGTCATCGCCTCGATCTGGTCGTGGGTCACGTAGACCGAGGTCGTCTTGAGGCGCTGGTGGAGCTCCTTGATCTCCGCGCGCATGGCGACGCGCAGCTTGGCGTCGAGGTTCGAGAGCGGCTCGTCGAACAGGAAGACCCGCGGGTCGCGGACGATGGCCCGACCCATGGCGACGCGCTGGCGCTGGCCGCCCGAGAGCTGGCGCGGGTAGCGGTCGAGGAGCGCCTCGAGGCCGAGGATCTCCGCGGCGATCTTCACGCGCCTCGTCACCTCGTCCGCCGACGTCCGCCGCAGGCGCATGCTGAACGCCATGTTGTCCCGCACCGTCATGTGCGGGTAGAGGGCGTAGTTCTGGAACACCATCGCGATGTCCCGCTCCTTGGGCGGGAGGTCGTTCACGACGCGGTCGCCGATGGCGATCTCGCCGTCGGAGATCTCCTCGAGGCCCGCGATCATCCGGAGCAGGGTGGACTTCCCGCAGCCCGAGGGCCCCACGAGGACGACGAACTCGCCGTCGGCGATCGAGACGTCGACGCCATGGATCACCGGCGTGGAGCCGAACACCTTCTTCACGCCGCGAATCTCGACCGCCGCCATTCCGCGCCTCTCAGCCGCTCGCGCGGCCGCTCGCAAACCCCAGCCGGGACGGCCTTTCGACTCGAAAACACCAGCGTGTAAGTTGTATGACGACAATACGACTCGACCGATCCCCGAAGGGTCTCTTCCCGCAATGCCGACCGTGCAGCGACTCGCCGCCACTGGCAGCCTCACCGACCGTGCGACGGAGGCGTTGACGCGCCTCGTCGCGAGCGGCAAGTACCGGGCGGGCGCCCGCCTTCCGACGGAGCTCGAGCTCGCTGCCCGCTTCGGGGTGAGCCGCACGGTGGTGCGGGAGGCGGTGGCGCGGCTCAAGCCGGCCGGCCTCGTCGAGTCCCGGCAGGGGAGCGGCCTCTTCGTCCGCGAGCCCAACATCGAGATGCGCTTCCAGCTCGACCCGCGGACGCTCCGCGGCTCGGCGGCGGTCCTCGAGATCGTCGAGGTCCGCCGCGCCCTCGAGTCGGAGACGGCCGCCCTCGCCGCGGCGCGCCGCACCCGCGCGCAGCTCGCCGAGATCCGCAGGGCCCTCGCGGCCATCGCGGGCGAGGAGGCGGCCGGTAGGGACGGGGTGCGATCGGACATGGAGCTCCATCGCGCGATCGCCCGCGCCTCCCGCAACCGCCACTTCCTCGCGCTGTGGGACTTCATCCGCCCCTTCCTCCAGGTGGCGATGCGAGCCACCCGCGCGAACGAGGCGCGCCGCGCGGACTTCGCCGACCAGGTCCACGCCGAGCACCGCGCGATCGTGGACGCCATCTCGCGCGGCGACGGTCCGGCGGCGCGCGCGGCCGCCCTGCGCCACATGGACATGGCGGAGGCGCGGATCCGCGCCTCCGATCCGGAGTTCTGGACCGGGACGGCGGCCGATGCAGAGGAGCCCGCGGCGCGGCCCCGGCGAGGCAAGCCCCCTCCCCAGCCCCGCTCCGCGGGGCGAGGGAGATCCGGGGACAAGCCCCCTCCCCAGCCCCGCTCCGCGGGGCGAGGGAGATCCGGGGACAAGCCCCCTCCCCAGCCCCGCTCCGCGGGGCGAGGGAGATCCGGGGACAAGTCCCCTCCCCAGCCCCGCGCCGCGGGGCGGGGGAGATCCGGGGACAGGCGGTGAGCGACCGGGCGAGGAGCGAACGATGGCGACGGAGCAGCGGATGAAGGTGGGCGTGATCGGCCTCGGCTCGATGGGCCTCGGCATGGCCCGGTCGCTCGTCCGGGCCGGACACGAGGTGCACGGCTGCGACGTGCGTCCGGACGCCCTCGCGGCGCTGCGCGAGGCGGGCGGCACGCCGTCGGCGAGCCCTGCCGAGCTGGGCGCGCGGGTCGAGGCGGTGGTGGTCGTCGTCGTGAACGCCGCCCAGACCGAGCAGGTCCTCTTCGGCGAGGCCGGCGCGGCGAAGGCCCTCCCTCGCGGCGCGGTGGTGCTCACGAGCGCGACGGTGGCCCCGGAGCATGCCGCTTCCCTCGGCGACCGCCTCGCCGCCCTCGGCCTGCTCCACCTCGACGCGCCGATCTCCGGCGGTGCCGCCAAGGCAGCCACCGGCGAGCTCTCCGTCATGGCCTCCGGCGCGCCGGCGGCGTTCGATCGGGCGGGGCCGGTCCTCGACGCGATCGCCGCGAAGGTCCACCGCCTCGGCGATCGCTCCGGGCAGGGGTCGAAGGTGAAGATGGTGAACCAGCTCCTCGCGGGCGTGCACATCGCGGCCGCCGCCGAGGCGATGGCGCTCTGCATCCGCGCCGGCGCGGACCCGAAGGCGGTCTACGACGTCATCTGCGGGAGCGCCGGCGCCTCCTGGATGTTCCAGAACCGGGTGCCACACATCCTCGCCGGCGACTACACGCCGCTCTCGGCGGTGAGCATCTTCGTGAAGGACCTCGGCATCGTCCTCGACACCGCCCGCGGACTCGCCCTCCCGCTCCCCCTCGCCGCGACCGCCCACCAGATGTTCCTGCAGGCGGCCGGCGCGGGCCACGCCGGCGAGGACGACTCGGCGGTGGTGAAGATCTTTCCCGGCGTGAAGCTGCCGGGCGCGCCCGTGGAGAAGTGACGTGGCCCCGCTCCTCGGCTGCATCGCCGACGACTTCACCGGCGCGACGGACCTCGCCGGCATCCTGGTGCGCGCGGGCATGCGAACCGTCCAGACGGTGGGCGTCCCGGCCGGGCCTCTTGGCGCCGACGTGGACGCGGTGGTGGTCGCGCTGAAGTCCCGCACCGTCCCGGCGGAGGACGCCGTCGCCCAGTCCCTCGCCGCGCTGGCCTGGCTTCGCGGGGCGGGCTGCCGGCGCTTCTTCTTCAAGTACTGCTCGACCTTCGACTCCACCGATCGCGGCAACATCGGCCCGGTCGCCGAGGCGCTCCTCGCCGCCCTCGGCGCGCCCCTCGCCATCGCCTGCCCGGCGTTCCCGGAGAACGGCCGGCGGGTGTTCACCGGCTACCTGTTCGTCGGGGACGTGCTCCTGTCCGAGAGCGGGATGAAGGACCACCCGCTCACGCCGATGACCGACCCGAGCCTCGTACGCGTGCTGCAGCGCCAGTCGCGCGGGAAGGTCGGCCTCGTGCGGGCGGCCGACGTCGCCGCGGGGCCGCCCGCGATCCGCGCGCGCCTCGAGGCGCTGCGCGGGGAGGGGGTCTCGCTCGCCATCGTCGACGCGATCTCCGACGCGGATCTGCACGCCATCGGCGAGGCCGTGGCGGACCTGCCGCTCGTCACCGGCGGCTCGGGCGTGGCGATGGGGCTCCCGGCGGCGTGGCGGGCCAGGGGCCTCCTCGGCGCCGCGGACGGCGCGGCGGCGCTCCCGCCCTCCGCCGGCCTGCGCGCCATCGTCTCGGGCTCGTGCTCCACCGCCACGCTCGGCCAGGTCGACGCGGCCGTCCGCGCCGGCGTCCCGGCCTTCCGCGTGGACCCGCTCCGGCTCGCCGCTGGGGAGGACGTCACCGCCGCGGCCCTCGCCTGGGCGGCGCCGCTCCTCGCCGCTGGCCCGGTGCTCGTCCACGCCACCGCCGAGCCCGCCACGGTCCGGGCGGCGCAGGAGCGGCTCGGCCGGGAGCGCGCCGGCGCGCTCGTCGAGGAGGCCCTCGCCGCCGTCGCGCGGGGGCTCGTGGAGCGCGGCGTCGGTCGGCTCGTCGTCGCCGGGGGCGAGACCTCCGGCGCCGTCGTGAACGCCCTGGGCGTGCGCATGCTCCGCATCGGGCCGCAGATCGCGCCGGGGGTGCCCTGGACGGCGAGCGTGGGCGGCCGCCCTGTCGCCCTCGCGCTCAAGTCGGGCAACTTCGGCGGCCCGGCCTTCTTCCTCGACGCCTGGAAGGTGCTGCCATGACGACGGAGACCGCGCTGCGCGAGCAGATGTGCGAGCTCGGGCGCTCGCTCTTCGAGCGGGGGCTCACCGCCGGCTCGAGCGGAAACCTGTCGGCGCGCCTCGACGACGGCTTCCTCCTCACGCCGACGAGCTCGTCCCTCGGGCGCCTCGACCCGGCGCGCCTCTCGAAGCTCGATCCCGACGGCAAGCTCCTCTCCGGCGACCCGCCGTCGAAGGAGGCGTTCCTTCACCGCGCGCTCTACCTCGCGCGCCCCGCGGCCCGCGGCGTCGTCCACCTCCACTCGACGCACGCCGCGGCGGTCTCCTGTCTCGCCGGGCTCGATCCGGAGGACGCGCTCCCGCCCCTCACGCCGTACTTCGTCATGAAGATCGGCAGGCTGCCGCTCGTGCCGTACCACCGCCCCGGCGATCCGCGCCTCGGCGACCTCGTCCGCGGCCTCGCCGCGCGGCGCCCCGCCGTGCTCCTCGCGAACCACGGCCCGGTGGTCTCGGGCGCCTCCCTCGACGACGCGGCCAACGCCGCCGAGGAGCTGGAGGAGACCGCCCGCCTGTTCCTGCTCCTCCGCGGCCAGCCGGTCCGGACGCTGACGCCGGAGCAGATCGACGAGCTGAAGGCGGTCTTCAAGCTCGACCTCTGATCCCGGGGGCCCCCATGCCTCGCTTCGCCGCGAACCTGACGCTGATGTTCAACGAGGTGCCGTTCCTGGAGCGGTTCGAGGCGGCCGGCCGCGCCGGGTTCCAGGCGGTGGAGTTCCTGTTCCCCTACGACCATCCGCCGGAGGAGGTCGCGGCGCGACTGCACGCCGCCGGCGTGAAGAGCGCCCTCTTCAACCTGCCGCCCGGCGACTGGGCGAAGGGCGAGCGCGGGATCGCGGCGCTCCCCGGGCGCGAGGCGGAGGTCCGCGCCGGGGTCGAGACGGCGCTCCGCTATGCCCGCGCCCTCGGGACGCCCACGCTCCACGCGATGTGCGGGCTCGTGCCGGAGGGCGCGGACCGCGCCGCCGCCCGGGCCACCTACGTCGCGAACCTGCGCCTCGCCGCGGGCGCCCTCGCCGCGGAGGGCCGGACCCTCGTCATCGAGCCGATCAACGGCCGCGACATGCCCCGGTACTTCCTCCAGCGGCAGGACGAGGCGCACGCCATCCGCGAGGAGGTCGGCGCGCCGAACCTTCTCGTCCAGATGGACCTGTACCACGCGCAGATCGTCGAGGGAGACCTCACCGAGAAGCTGCGACGATGGGTGAAGCACGTGGGCCACGTGCAGGCCGCGAGCGTGCCGGACCGGCACGAGCCCGACCACGGCGAGCTCTCCTACGACCACCTGTTCGCGCTGCTCGACGAGCTCGGGTACGCCGGCTGGGTGGGCTGCGAGTACCGCCCGGCCGGCGACACGGTGGCCGGGCTCCGCTGGTTCGATCGCTGGCGCCCTTGAGGGTCGCTAGCGGACCGCGTCGCCCCGGCGGAACTCGGCGGTGAGCTCGTCGAGGCGCGCCTTGAGGTCCGGCGCGAGCTTCACGCCGGCCGCGGCGATGGAAGGGGCGAGCTGCTCGGGCCTGCTCGCGCCGACGATGGGCGCGGTGATCACCGGATTCGCGAGCACCCAGGCCACGGCGAGGGTGACGAGATCCAGCCCGGCCTCGGCGGCGAGGGGACGGATCGCCTCGACGGCCGCGAACTCGCGCTCGTGCCAGTAGCGGTCCTGGTACATCTGACCGGCGGTGCCGAGGGTGAAGCGCCCGCCGGAGGGCGGGGGTCCGCCGCGGTGCTTGCCGGTGAGGACGCCGCCGGCGAGCGGGTTGTACGGGATGACGCCGATCCCCTCGAGCGCGCAGAGCGGGAAGAGCTCCCGCTCGAACTCGCGGAAGAGCAGGTTGTAGCGGGGCTGGACCGAGTCGAAGCGGGCGACCCCGAGCACCTCGCTGCGCCCGAGGGCGCGCGCCACCTGCCACGCCTGGAAGTTCGAGCACCCGACGTAGCGTGCCTTCCCCGCCCGCACCACGTCCTCGAGGGCGCGCAGGCTCTCGTCGAGGGGCGTCTCGGGATCGAACATGTGGAGCTGGTACAGGTCCACGTGATCCGTGCCGAGGCGGCGCAGCGACGCGTCGATGGCGTCGAGGACGTGCTTGCGCGAGTTGCCCCGGTCCCACGGGCGCGCCGACATCGGGTTGTGGCACTTCGTGGCGAGGATGAGCTCGTGGCGGCGCCCCTTCATCCAGCGGCCGATGATCTCCTCGGTGCGTCCCGCCGTCTCGTGCGTCCCGCCGAGCGGGTAGGCGTCGGCGGTGTCGACGAAGGTGATCCCACCCTCGACCGCGGCGTCGAGGATGGCGCGCGACGTCGCCTCGTCGCACTGCAGCCCGAAGGTCATCGTCCCGAGGCACAGCCGCGACACGCGGAGACCGGTCCGGCCGAGTCGAGTGGAGTCCATCCGACTAACGTAGCGCGCCCCGGCGTCCTCCACGGCACCGGATGGGTGCTCGAGCGCGCCGGGGGGCCGCTGCGCCGGCCATTCGTTCGAGCAATAGTAAGGCTCGTCGCCGGCCGGCCTCAGGAGGACACGATGAAGACTCACCGGATCGCCGTCATCCCCGGGGACGGTATCGGCAAGGAGGTCGTGCCGGAGGGGATCCGCGTCCTCGACGCCGTCGCCGTCCGGCACGGGATCCGCCTCGAGTGGAACACGTTCGACTGGAGCTGCGAGACCTACGCCCGGACCGGCCGCATGATGCCGGAGGACGGGCTCGACCGCCTCCGGCCGCACGACGCGATCTTCCTCGGCGCCGTCGGCTACCCCGGCGTGCCGGACCACGTCTCGCTCTGGGGGCTCCTCATCCCCATCCGCCGCGTGTTCGAGCAGTACGTGAACCTGCGGCCCGTGCGCCTCATGCAGGGGATCGCCTCGCCGCTCGCGAACCGCAAGCCGGGCGACATCGAGTTCTGGGTCGTCCGCGAGAACAACGAGGGCGAGTACTCGTCCATCGGCGGACGGATCTTCGAGGGGACCGAGCACGAGACGGTGATCCAGCAGAACGTCTTCACGCGACGCGGGGTCGACCGGATCCTGCGCCACGCCTTCGAGCTCGCCCGCTCGCGCCCGAAGAAGCACCTCACCTCCGCGACGAAGTCGAACGGGATCGTCCACACCATGCCGTTCTGGGACGAGCGCGTGGAGGCGATGGCGAAGCAGTACCCGGACGTCCGCGTCGACAAGTTCCACGTCGACATCCTCACGGCGCACTTCGTCCAGCACCCGGACTGGTTCGACGTCGTGGTCGGCTCGAACCTGTTCGGCGACATCCTCTCCGACCTCGGTCCGGCGGTCTGCGGGACGATCGGCATCGCTCCGTCCGCGAACGTCAACCCCGAGCGGCAGCATCCGTCGATGTTCGAGCCGGTCCACGGCTCCGCGCCCGACATCGCGGGCAAGGGCATCGCGAACCCCATCGGCCAGATCTGGTCGGGCGCGATGATGCTCGAGCACCTCGGGCACGGGGAGGCCGCCGCCGACGTCCTCGCCGCAATCGAGGGCGTGGTGCGGGATGGCCCGCGCACGCGCGACCTCGGCGGTACCGCGACCACGGTGGAGGTCGGGAAGGCGATCGCGGCCGCGCTCCCGCAGCGCGGGTGACGTTCGTTCCCAGGCGCTCCGCGGCCGGGGGCGCGCACTATATTCGCGCTCATGAGCACCTCGCCCCAGCTTCCGAACCCCTACGGCCCGCCCATCTCGCTCGCCGCCGCCCGCCCGGTGGCCGAGACCGCGCTCGCCTTCGCGGTGGAGCACGGCTGGAACGTGGCCGTCGCGGTGGTGGACGCGGCGGGCGACCTCGTCTGCTTCCTGCGGACCGATCACGTGCAGCGCGGCTCGATCGAGGTCGCCCTCGAGAAGGCGCGCTGCGCCACCCGCTACAAGCGGCCGACCAAGGCGTGGGAGGATCGGGCCGCCAGCTCGCCGGGGATCCTCAACCTGCCCGGCGTGCTGCCCGTCGAGGGTGGCCTGCCGCTCCTGCTCGCGGGGGCGGTGGTCGGCGGGGTCGGCGTTTCCGGCGCGCTCGGCACGGAGGACGCCGCCTGCGCCGAGGCGGGCGCGGACACCCTCCGCTGACGCATGTGCAGCGGGGGGCGGTGCGTCAACGGACGCGGTTGCTGACGCCTCACAGGCCGCGTTCTACTCGGGCGTGTGGCGCGTCGACACGCCTCGCGATCGCCGACGTGCGCGCGGGGCAGATGGAGCGAATCGGGGTCACAAAAGAAGACGGGCGGTCCCGCTTTCGCAGGACCGCCCGTCGGAGTGGCTCCCCAGGCATGACTCGAACATGCGACCCGGTGATTAACAGTCACCTGCTCTGCCAACTGAGCTACTGGGGAATGGCAGGGGCGGGAATGTAGAGAAGGGCCGGGGCCTCGTCAAGGGGCCCGCGTGTCGCGCCTTCAGGCCGGCAGCGTCGCCCCGACGAGCCGGCCCTTCAGCGCGAGCCGCGACGCCACGAGCCCGGCGAGGAGCCCGTCCTCGTACTGGAAGACGGGGTCCTGCTGGACGTCCGGGAAGGCGTGGATCGCGCGGAGCTCCGCGTCCGTCAGGCCCGGGTGGATGCGACGAGCGAGCTCCCGGACCCGCTTCCGCTGGTGCTCGATCATCTCCTCGAGCAGCCGCAGCGCCTTCATCGCCGTCTGCAGGTCGACGTCGGTCGTGGCCATGCGGGCTGCGACTGTAGCGCCCGCGACCGCTATACTCCAGCAGTGATCCTCGCGGGCTTCGAGCACCGGCCGGGCGTCCACTGCGGCACGGCGGCCCTCGCGGACGCGCTCCGGGTGAGGGGGGTCTCGCTGTCCGAGCCGATGGTGTTCGGCCTCGGCGCCGGCCTCGGCTTCTACTACCTCGTCTCGCCGAGCTTCACGCCCACCCACCTGTTCCAGGGGCGCACGCTCCACCTCGAGCGGACGGCGTGCGAGGTGCTCGGCGCCCCGGTCCAGGAGCGGACGGAGGAGGACCCGGTCCGCGCCTGGGAGGGCGTCCGGGGCGCCCTCGAGCGCGGCCTCGCCCCGATCCTCGAGACGGACCTCGCCGAGCTCCCGTACTGGAACACGCGCACGCGCTTCGGCGGTCACCGCGTGGTGGTCGCGGGGTACGAGCCCGATCGTGCGGTCGCGCTCGTCGCGGACGGCGACCGGCCCGGCCTCGAGGAGGTGTCCCTCGACGCGCTCGAGCGCGCGCGCGCGTCGATCGCGCCGCCGTTCGGCGCCCCCGGGCGGGCGTGGCTCGAGGTGGACGCCCCCGCCGAGGAGCGGCCGATCGGGGAGGCGGTGCGCGACGCGCTCCGGCGGCAGGCACGCGACTTCCTCCTCGACGTGGACGGCGCCGCCGGCGCGTCCGCGCTCGAGCGGTTCGCGGCCGAGCTCCAGGAGTGGCCGTCGCGCGTCGCGGGCGAGGCCGATCGCGCGTGGTCCTTCCGCTACGCGTACCAGGTCATCGAGCGACGCGGCACCGGGGGCGGGCTCTTCCGCGCGCTGTACGCGCGGTTCCTCGAGGAGGCGGAGGGGCGCGTCCCCGGCCTCTCCGAGCTCGGGCTCGCCCCGCGGATGCGCGCGCTGGCGGCGTCCTGGTCGACCCTCGCCGGCGCGCTCCGGGCGATCTCCGACGTCCCCGGCGGCCTCGTCCCACCTCGGGTCCGCGAGCTCGTCCGGGAGATCGCCCGCGACGAGCGTCGCTACCACGAGGACGTCGCCGCGCGGGTCCGGTGAGCCGATGCTCGAGGGAAAGGCCCGCGCCCGCTTCGCCGCGCTCCTGCAGCGCGACCCCGTGCCGCTCGACGAGGCGGCGCTGGCGCTCGCCGAGGAGGAGTACCCGCTCCTCGATCCCGACGAGGTCCTCGTGCGCCTCGACGGCCTCGCCGAGCGGGTTCGCCGCCGGGCGCCCGCGGGCCGCTCCGCGAGCGCGCTCCAGGCGCTGCGCGGGGTCCTCTCCGAGGAGGAGGGGCTCCGCGGAAACGAGAGCGACTACTCCGACCCGCGCAACTCGTTCCTGAACGACGTCCTCGAGCGGCGGCTCGGGATCCCGATCAGCCTCTGCGTCATCTACATGGAGGTCGCGCGCCGGATCGGGCTGACGCTGCAGGGCGTCGGGTTCCCCGGCCACTTCCTCGCGAAGTACGTCGCGCCGAGCGGCGCCGAGGTGTTCATCGACGCGTTCAACGGGGGCGAGATGCTCTCGGCGGACGAGTGCGTGGCCCGCTACCGCGCCCGGACCGGTGGACGCGACCTCGATCGCCGCCACCTCGCCGCGGTGCCGACGCGCCAGATCCTGGCGCGGATGCTCCACAACCTGAAGCGGACCTACCTCGAGCGGAAGGACGACGTCCGCGCGTACTGGGTGCTCGATCGGATCCTGATGCTCGCGCCGGGGCAGCTCGAGGCGCTGCGCGACCGCGGGCTCGTCTGCGCGCGGCTCGGCGTGGCGGCCGCGGCGGAGCGCGACCTCGAGGTCTACCTGTCGCGCGCGCCGAGCGCGGCCGACGCGGCGGAGGTCCGCCGCGCGCTCGCCGCGCTCCGCGCGCGACGACCGCTCGTGAACTGAGCGGGCGCACGGCGCCCTCGACGGCTCGCGCGGGCTCGTCACTCCCGGCGCCGGATCCGCAGCCGCTCGACCGGGACGCCGTTCACGAGGTGGCTCTCGACGATCTCCGGGACGTCCTCCACCCGGACGTGCCCGTACCAGACGCCCTCCGGGTAGACGACGATCGACGGCCCGTCGGCGCACGCGTCGAGGCACCCCGCGGCGTTCGCGCGGACCTCCTGCTTCAGGCCGCGGCGGGCGATCTCGGCCTTCAGCGCGGCGCGGATCGCCTCGCTCCCCTTCGCGCCGCACGAGCCGCGCGGGTCCCCGTCGGGGCGGCGGTTCTCGCAGACGAAGACGTGGTGGCGGAAGCGCATGCGCCGATCCTAGCCCGCGGCGGGGACGATCGCTCGCTCGCGCCGCGGTCCGAGGCGCCGCCGTTCAGCGCGACGCGCGGCGGGTCCGGCGCCCGGAGCGGCCCGCGCGGCGGGTCGCGGGAGGCGCGCGCGCCGCGACGAGCTCGAGCACCTGGGTGAAGCTCGAGATGGCGACCGGCCAGCGGACGGCGGTCTCGTCCGCCACGTGGCGGCGGGTCACCGACTTCGCCGAGATGATCGAGAGCCGCTCGCGGTACTCGCCGGAGACGTAGGTCCCGTACTCGGCCCAGACGCCGGTGGCGCCGCACGCCTGCGCGACCGGCATGTCCTTCTTCACGTTGTCGCCGACGTAGAGCACCTCGCTCCCCGGCAGGCCGAAGTCCTCGAGGATCCGCGCGAGGCCCGCCGGGTTCGGCTTCTCGGCGTCGCGCGGCAGCTCGACCACCGGCATCTTCGACCGGTAGTGGCCCGCCTCCTCCTTGCGCCGGATCTCGGGATCGACGTTCTCCGGGAGGTCGTAGCCGGGGAGGGTGTAGAGCGCGTCGAAGTGGCCGTCGAGCTTCAGGTGCTTGAGGCGGAGCTCCGCCGCGTTTCGCGGCGCGTCGGTGAGGCCGACCACCTTGAGGCCGCGCTCGCGGAGCGCGTCGAGGGTCTCGCGGACGCCGGGGTAGGGGCGCAGGTACTTGTCGCGCGCGGCGCGGAACGCCTCGCGCGCGGGGCGCAGCACGAGGGCGTTGAAGGAGTCGAAGTCGGCCTCGTAGGGCTCGAAGATCCCGGACTCCTGGATCGCGAACGGGTACTCGTTCGACTCGTACTTGGAGTAGACCGCCTTCAACGCCTGGACGATCCGGACCCGCGGCAGGCCCGTCGTCGCGGCCAGGGAGGCGACCATCGCCTCGAGGCTCGGGACGATGTAGTCCACCCAGGGGTAGAGCGTGTTGTCGAGGTCGGTGACGACGGCCCGGAAGCGAGGCACGCCCGCATCCTAGTACGGGGGGCGCCCCGCGCGGTCCGCGAATCCTTTCCGGCGCGGCGGGACTCGGACCTTCATGCTACCGATGGGGACCCCGGTGCTTCCCATCGAACCCACCGACGAGGAGCTCGTCCGCCGCAGCGGTTCCGGCGACCGGAGTGCGTTCGAGATGCTGGCCGCGCGCCACGAGGGATCCCTGTACCGCTTCGCGGTCCGGGCCTGCCGCGGCGAGAGCGAGGCGGAGGACGCCCTCCAGGACGGGCTCCTCGCCGCGTGGCGGGGCGCGGGCACGTTCCGCGGCGAGAGCTCGGCGCGCACCTGGCTGTTCCAGGTGGTCGTGAACGCCTGCCATCGACGCCACCGGCGGCGCGCGGGCGAGCCGACCGCACCGGCGCCGCTCGAGGCCGCCGCCGCCCTCCCGGCCGACGAGGCCGGCCCCGAGGACCTCGCCGCCACGCGAGAGGTCGGGCGGGCGCTCGACCGGGCGCTCGCGGCGCTCTCCGCCGAGGTGCGCGAGGTGCTGCTCCTGCGCGACGTCGAGGGGCTCTCGGGCGAGGAGACCGCGGCTGCGCTGGGCCTCGGCGCTCGCCGCGATGAAGAGCAGGCTCCACCGGGCGCGGCTCGAGCTGAAGCAGCGCGTCGAGGCGCTCCTCGGTCATCCAGTGAAGGAGATCCTCCGATGAAGGGCGAGCGCGTCGTGGGCGGCCTCTCCTGTGGCCAGGTGCTCGACCGGCTGTCGGACTACCTCGACGACGAGCTCCCGGGGGAGGGACGAGCGGCACTCGAGGCGCACCTGCGCGGCTGCGACGGGTGCGCGCGGTTCGGAGGGGAGCTCCGCGCGACGGTCGAGGCGCTGCGCGAGCATCTCCTCGCGGCGCCGCAGCCGCCGTCCCGGCTTCGCGAGCGGCTCGCAGCGGCGCTCGCGCGCGAGCCCGGCTCCCGGCGCGACGACTGACACCCCCTGCGGGTCTCGAGCGCATCCGGCGCGCGCGATCCACATGTCGCACCCCGCGCGAACCGCCGAGTCGGTCCGGGTGTACCATCGACGCGTGACCGGGCCGGGCCGCTACTTCATTCTCGCCTCGCTGCCGGCCCTCGGCGGCTTCCGCCGCGCACTCGCGCTCGACCGCGCCGGGGCGGCGCGTGCGGTGGTCCTCGCGTTTGCGCCCCCCGCCGTCGCCGACGATCCGGCCCGCCTCGCCGCCCTGCTCCGCGACGTCGAGGCGGCGGCGCGCCTGCACCACCCCGGCGCCGCGACCGTCGTCGGGACCGAGACGATCGACGGGGAGCTCGCGGTGGTGGAGCTCCACCGGCCGGGCGCGACGCTCCGCGCCCTCCTCGACGCGTCGGGACGCCTGCCGCCCGACATCGCGGCGCGGGTCGGGCTCGACGCGTCCGCCGCGCTCGCCCGGGCGCACGCGGTCGACGCGGGTGACGGCGTGCGGCTCGTGCACGGCGCGGTCGATGCCGCGCGCATCGTCGTCGGCGAGGACGGCTCCGCGTTCGTCTGCGGCCTCGGGCTCGCGGGCGGGGGCGACCCCGCCAAGGATTTCCTCGCTCTCGGTGCGGTGCTGCACGAGGTGCTCGCGGGCGAGCCGCCCGGGGAGCCGCCGCAGCCGCTCGGCGTGCCCGGGATCCCGGCGGCGCTCGCGGCGGCGGTGGACCGTGCGACCGGCGCGGCCGGTCCGCCGTTCCCCTCCGTCGCGGCCCTCGGGGAGGCGATCGCCGCCGCGTCCCCGCCCGCAGCGCACGCGGCGGTGGCGGCCTACGCAGACGCGGTCCTCCCGGCCGACGAGGGGGAGCGGGCGGAGCTCGGCCGCGCGCTGGCGTCCGCGCTCGGGGTCGAGGCGGAGGAGGTCCCGGACGACCTCATCGTCGAGGCGACGGACCCGCACGTGCGCGCCTCCACCGCCGCTCCGCGGCCAGACGGCCCCACCGCGCCACCGCGGACGCCGGATGCGGTCGGCACGTTCCCGAAGCCGCGGCCCCGGCGCGGGTCGCGCCTCCCGCTGTTCGTCGGCCTCATCGGCCTCGCCGCCGGCCTCGCGGCGGGGTTCACGCTGTCACGACGGGTGCCGACGCTCCTCGCAGATGTGCGGCGCGCCGTCGTCTCCGCCGCTCCTGCAACCGCGGAGCTCCTCCCGCCGGCGCGAGCTCCCGCTGCCGCGCCGCCCGCGCTCGCTCCGGAGGTTCCGGCGCCCGCGGTGCCGGAGGTCCCGGAGGTCCTGCCCGAGCGCGCGCCGCCGCCCCCGCCGCGCCCGGCGAAGTCGGCGGGCGTGCGCCCCGCCCGCGCCTCCGCCGTCGGGTCCGTGCGGCGCGGGACGCTCGACGTCGCGGCGCCGTTCGACGCCGTCGTCTTCCTCGACGGCCGTCGCATCGGGCAGGGGAACGTACGGATCGAGATCGCGGTCGGGTCGCACCGGATCGAGGTCCGGCGCGCAGGCGCGACGGTCGCCGAGCGGTTCAGCGTCGATGCGGGCGAGACCTGGACCTACGCGGTCACGCCGACGCCGTAGCACCTCGGCGCATCCCGGTGCGCGGGACGCCGCCGTTCGCGGCGAGCCGCCTACTCGTGATCGTGATCGTGGCCGTGGCCGTGCGGCCCGTGCGCGTGCCCGTGGGCGCGCTCCTCGTCGGTGGGAGCACGGACGCCGCGCACCGTGACGTCGAAGTGGAGCGTCTTCCCGGCGAGCGGGTGGTTCAGGTCGATGAGGATCGTCTCGGGCCGGACGTCGCGGATGACGAACGGGACCGGCTCGCCCTGCGGCCCCTCGGCGGTGAGCTCCATGCCGGCCTTCGGCTCGAACCCGGGCGGGAAGGCGCCCTTCGGCACCTCCTGCACGCCCTCCGGGTCGTGGTCTCCGTACCCTTCCGCGGGCGCGACGACGACCTGCTTGTGAGCACCGACGTCGAGCCCCTCGAGCGCGGACTCGAGGCCGGGCACGATCTGACCCTCGCCGTGCAGGTAGGTGAGCGGCTCGCCGGGGGCGGACGAGTCCACGACCTCTCCATCGCCGAGGTGCAGCGAGTAGTCGAGCTCGACGACGTTCCCGTTCTCGATCTTCATGGCGCCCTCCGGTACCACGAAATGATAAGCGGCGGGGGCAGATCGCGCTCCACGGCCCTCCAGGCGCGGGCCCGTCTACCAGTAGCCCCACCGCCGCCGCAGGACCCACTCGGCGGCGAGCGCGAGCGCCAGGGCGGCGAGGTACCAGCCTCGATCCCAGATCGGCAGCGCCTTGCGCCGGCCGATCTCGACGACCTCCGGGTCGGTCAGGGCGAGCGTCGGCAGGCCGCCGCCGGGGATGGCCTCGAACGCGCCGCCCGTCGTCTCCGCGAGCGCGGAGAGGAGCTCCGGGCGCGGCGCCGCGTCGGCGTCCTCGGGGCCGGCGCCGCGCACCGCAACCGCCGCGGTCGCGGTCTCGGCGGTCCCGCCTCCCTCGCTCCGCGCGACGACCTTGTACGCACCGGGCCCCGGGGGGGTGAGCTCGAGCCGGGCGGTGCCGTCCGCCCCCGCCACCGCCTGCCCGCGCGCGACCGACCGGCCCGCCTCGTCCACGAGCTCGGCGGTGACGCCGCGCCCCGCCCCCGGACCCCAGTCCGGGCCCCGGACCGAGACGGAGAGGCCGACCGGAGCCCCGGGCTCCACCGCCGGCGCGTCCGGCTCGACCTGGAGCGGGGCGAGCGCAGGGTCTCGGACGAGCCAGCGGAGGGCCGACGACCAGAAGCGCAGGTACGCCCGGTTGCCGAGACCGCTCTCCGCCGAGACGAAGCCCCAGCGCCACGAGGCGTCGGTCGCGACGGCGAGGGTCCGGCCCGCGCCGACCTCGCGCACCGCGACCACCGGCGCCGGCCGTCCCTGGACCGAGACCGACGGCGCCTCGAGGAGCACCGACGCGCCCTGGCCCGCCCCCAGGGCGCGCGTGAGGTTCACCGCGGTGACCGGCGGGAGCGCGGCCCAGGCCGCCTCGTTCGAGGAATCGCCCGGCGCGAGGCTCGTCACCGGGTGCCGCCGTCCCTCCGCCGTGAGCCGGGGGCGGACCTCGGCCTCGAGCATCGAGGTGCCGTCGACGGGCGCGACCGGCAGCACGTCCGCCAGCGGCGTGCCGCCGTAGCGCGCGTCGCCGAACGACTGCTCGCCCCCCACCATCGCGAGGGCGCCGCCGTTGCGGACGTAGTCGCGCAGGTTCGGGAGGAACCGCTCGATGTCGAGCGAGCGGTACGGCGCGTACGCGAAGTTGGCGAAGACCACCGCGTCGAACGTGCGGAGCTGCTCGCCGAAGATCTCCTGGACCGGGAACGGGATGAGGGAGAGGTCCTGCTGGGGGCCGGGATCGTCGGTGTTCGAGCGCAGGATGTAGAACGAGACGAGGTCGACGTTCGGATCCTGCTTGAGGAGCCCGCGCAGGAACCGCACGTCCCAGCTCGGGCGGCCCGCCACGAGCAGCACGCGGACGCGATCGCGGATCACCCGGAGCACGAAGGAGCGGGTGTTGTTCTCGGCCACCGCCTCGCCCGGCAGGACCGGCGCGGCGACCGTGAAGACGAACGTGCCGGTCGCGTCGGGGGCGAAGGAGAGCGGGACGGTGTAGCGGTCCTTCCCGCGCTCGAGCCGGACGGTCGAGGACGCGACGACCGCCCCCTCGCGCCGCAGCACGACCCGGACCTCCTCGTCGGCGAACCCGCGCGCGCGCAGCGTCGCCTCGACCTGGAGGGTGGAGCGCACGAACGCGAAGTCGTCGACGGCGATCCGCTCGATGGCGAGGTCGCGCGGGGCCGTCCGCCCGACCGCGATCGCGTTCACCGGGACCCCGAGCGCCCGCACCTCCGCGCGCGCCTCCGGCCCGAGCCCGTCCCCGAGCTTCGCGTTGTCGGCGCCGTCGGACACGACGAGCACGCCCGAGAGCTTGCGGGTGGAGCCTCCAGCGCCGCTCGCGGCGCCGCGCAGCGCTCCCATCGAGATCGGTGCGGCCGGCGCGCGGCGCGATCCCGCGCGTCGCCTCGGTCGCGTCGGTCGGCACGACGTCCTCGCCGAACGCGTACCACTCGACGTCGACCCGGTCGGAGAGCCGCTCGAGCTCGCCGCGGTGCTCGGACAGGAACGCGGCCGCGGCCGCGGCGCGGGTCGGCCCGTCCGCCTCGGCGGGGAACGCCATCGAGCGGGACGCGTCGACGAGGATCGCGAAGCGGTTCCGGACGCGTGCGGTCTGGAGCAGCTCCACCGCAGGCTCGAGGAGGAGGAAGACGGCGAGGAGGGCCGCGAAGGCGCGCAGCGCGAGGAGCGCGGCCCGCCGGCCGGGCCGCGGCTCGCCGCGTAGCCCGCGCCAGGCGAGCGCGACCGCGCCGATCGCCGCCGCGACGAGCAGGGCGAGCGCCCACCCGGGCAGCGGCGTGAGGGCGGTGAGCCGCCAGGCGTTGTAGACCGCGCCGTCCATGGTCATCGCGCTAGGAGCGCCGCCGCAGGATGAACGGGAGGTGCACCGCGTCGTCCTTGTAGTCGGTGCAGAGCGCGTACATCGCGAGGTTCACGCCGATGCGGATCGCGGTCTCGCGCTGCGCCTCGCCGCCCGGCGTGCACGGGTACTCCCACTCGCCGAGCTCGCTCCGCGCCCACGCGCCGCCGAGGTCGTTCTGCGAGTAGACGACCGCGAGGCGACCGTCGAGCGACTGCGCCTCGACCCACGGCTTCACGAGGACGCGTCCCCCCTGGTGATCGAGCAGGTAGAACGACTTGTTGAGCACGTGGTCGCGCGCGACCGGCGCGAGCGGCGCCGCCGGGAGCACCTTCGCGAGCTCGCGGCGGACCGACGCGTCGAAGCCGCCGCCGTCCGAGCCGTCCGCGGAGTCGACGAGCAGGAAGCCGCCGTACTGGAGGTGGCGCCGCAGCGCCGCCCGCTCCGCCTCGTGGAACGGCGGCATCGCGCCGGCGCCCGCGAGGACGAGGAACGGGTGGCGGTGAAGGCCCGGCCGGTCGAGGCGGACCGGGACGGGCTCGTTCGCGACCTCGATGGACGTGCGGCGCGTCAGCTCCCACCCGAGCCGTCGGAGCGCCGAGGGCCGGGGGTTCCAGCTGCCTCCGTGCTGCACGAGCCCCAGCGCGAGCTTCGAGGGGTCGCCGAGCGCGCGCGCGGCGCGCGGGAGGGCGAGGGACGCCGCCGCCGCGGCGGCGCCGCGGAGGAAGGCGCGGCGCGAGTGCGGTCGGGGGGGGCGCATCGGTCGAACATGTTAGGCCGGAACCGGCCGTTCCGCCCGCGAAACCCGGGCGGCGCGCCGGTTCAGCGGGCGGGGACGAACCCCGTCTTCGCGATGACCGCCTGCCCGTCCGGGGACAGCGCGAACTCGAACAGGCGTGCGAGCGCGCCTGCCGGGAGGTCCCGGCTCACGAGGAGGAGCGGGCGGGTCAGGACGTACTGGCTCGAGCGGACGTTCGGTGGCGTCGGCTCGAGGCCTTCCACCGCGATCGGCCTCACCCCGGGGATCCGGTAGGTCATCGTGGCGGCGGCGATCGCGCCCGGCGTGGCGGCGACGTACGCGAGGCAGTCGGCGGGGTCCTCGAGCTCCTTCACGCCGCGGTACGGGGCGCCGTCCATCGCGAGCGCTTGCAGCGCCTCGAGCGTCGCGCGCTTGCTGTCGTGCCGCTCGCTGCAGGGACGCACCGGCGCGTCCGGCCCGCCGAGCGCCTTCCAGCTCGTCGCCTGGCCGGTGAAGATCGCCTTGAGCTGCGCCTTGGTGAGCGCCTTCACCGGACTCGCCTGGTTCACGAACACGCCGAGCGCGTCGTACCCGATGATCTGGAAGTAGGGCTTCCGCTCGAGCTCGGCGGGGGAGAGGGCCCGCGCGACCCCCGCGAAGTCGACCTCTCCCGCGAGGAGCCGGGCCAGCCCGGCGCCGGTGCCGCTCCGGTCCACCCGGATCGCGATCCCGGACCGCTCCTGGAACAGCGCGGCGAGCTCGGGGAGGATCTTGTTCGAGATGGTGGTCGCGCCGTCGTACCGGAGCTCGCGCGAGGGCTGCGCCGCCGGTACCGGGGAGGGCGTGCCGTCGCTGCAGGCGGCGAGCAGCGCCGCCAGGATCGGGCCGACCCGGTGAAATCTCATCCCGCGACCTCCTGCGCCCCCGCACGCAGTGGGTAGCGCCTTTGCGCCGGTGGAACAAGAAAACTGCCGCCGGCGCGGCGCCTGGCCACGGGCCGGGGCCGCTGCTACAGTCCGCGGCCGATGGCTCGGAAGGAGAGGCGGGCGCCGGGTGACGACCGGCTGCGGGGGCTCCTCGACGCGGGGGATCACCGCGGTGCGCGGGCGCTCGCCCGGGAACGGCTCGCCGATCCCGCCGCCTCGGAGCTGCAGCGCGCTCAGGCGGCCGAGGTGCTCGCGTCGCTCGCGCCCGACCGAAGCGTCGTGGTGACCGCCGCGGTCGGCGTCGCGCTGGCGCTCGCGGTCGGACTCTGGACGATCCTCGCGGGCTAGCCGTGTCGGTCGCGTCCGGCCCCACCGACCTCCTCGCCGGCGTCGCCTGGCTCGCGGCGCGCCTCCTGTCGGCCGGGATCACCGCCGGGGCGCCGCTCGTCCTCGTCGGGCTCGCGGCGCTGACCGTCTCCGGCCGCGCGCGCCGGGCGCTCGGTGCGGGCGGGTGCGCGCTCGTGGGGGCGCTCGCGGCGGTCGCGCTGCGCGTTCCGCTCGCCGCGCACCTCGGGGTGTCCGCGCTCGTTGCGGCGGCGGTGCTCGGCGTCGCCGGCGCGGTCGCCGGGTTCGCGCTCCCGGCGCTGTTCCCGTTCGCGGCGGCGGCGCTCCCCTGCGCCTGGCTCGGCGGTCAGGTGCCGCTCGCGGGCCGCGCCGCCTTCGGCGCCGCGGCCGGGGCGCTCCTCGGCGGGCTCCTCGGGCTCGCGTTCGCGCGGCTCGTCGCGGCCGCCGTGGCGGCGCTCGCGGGAGGGCTGCTCCTCGCGCTCGGCCTGCTCGCCGCGTTCGGCGAGACGCCGCTCGCGCGGGAGCTCGCGGTCCGACCCGCGGCGGTGGTCGGCTTCGCGCTCGTCGTCGGCATCGCCGGCGCGGTCCTCCAGTTCTCTAGGTCTCCGGAGGCCCCAGCAGCTCGAAGTCCGGAATCTCCGACCTGAGCCACTCGCGCAGCCGCGCGGTGAGCTTGGCCTCGATCTGGCGGGCCCGCTCGCGGGTGAGCTTGAACCGGTCGCCCACCTCCTGCAGGGTGAGGGGCGTCTCGCCGTCGGGCGGCAGGAGCCGCTTCTCGAAGATGAGGCGCTCCTTCTCGTCGGTGATCGTGCGGGCGAACGTCGCGAGCTTCTCGCGGAACAGGCGGCGCAGCTGCTCGTCGCCGAGCCGGTCGTCGGGAGAAGCGGCGTCCGCCGCGGTGACGCGCTCGAGCCGGCTCTGGCGCGAGTCCTCGTCGCCGGCAGACAGCGGCGCGTCGAGCGACACGTCGTCGCCGGCCATGCGCGCCGTCATCTCCTCGACCTCCTTCTCCTCCACCTCGAGGTTCTTCGCGAGGAGCCGCGGCGTCGGATCGATCCCGCGCGCGAGCAGCTTCTCCCTCTCCTTGGAGAGGTTGAAGAAGAGCTTCCGCTGCGCCTGCGTCGTCCCGAGCTTCACCATCCGCCAGTTCTCCATGAGGAAGCGGATGATGTAGGCGCGGATCCACCAGGCGGCGTAGGACGAGAGCTTCACGCCCTTCCACGGATCGTACTTCTTCACGGCCTGCATGAGGCCGAGGTTCCCCTCCTGGACGAGGTCGAGCAGCTGGAAGGCGGTGCGCCGGTACTCGTGGGCGATCTTGACGACGAGGCGCAGGTTGGACGCGACGAGCTGGTACGCGGCGTCGACGTCGCCGGTCTCGTGGAAGCGGACCGCGAGCTCGTGCTCCTCCTCGCGCGAGAGGAGGGGGTGGCGGGCCACCTCCGCCATGTAGGCGCGGAGCGGGTCATAGCGAACGAGCCCGCCGGCGCCCGCCGGCTCGCGCGCCGCGCGGCGCCCGATCACGGGGGAGGGCTGCGAGAGGTCGTCGTCTTCGGGGTCTTCGCGGTGCTCGTCGGACATCGGGCGGCCGGGAGTACAGCCTGCGGAGGAGTCGGGGGTCCTGCCGGCGAAGGAATGGTAGCCGGAGAGGGGCGTTTGATATAGATGATGCGCCGTTCGCGCAAGCGCGCGAGCCAAACCACCACGGCGCATGGCGGGTCTCGCGGAACGGCGCGGGCCCCGGTCCGGTGGACCGGGGCCGACGCGGTCCCAAGCGAGCGACACCGCCATGCGCCACCACGGGTGCCCCGTTCGTCTCGGGGTGCCGGGAGTGACAGCATGGAGAACCACCAGGGGGAGGCGCCCTCGCCGGCGCCTTCCGACTACGTTTCAGAGGGGTCGTTCGACGAGCTCGGCCTGTCCGAGCCCATCCGCCGCGCGATCGCGGAGATGGGCTACGCGAAGCCGACGCCGGTCCAGTCGGCCTCGTTCCGCCCGATCCGCGACGGCAAGGACGTGATCGTCAGGTCCAAGACCGGCACCGGCAAGACCGCGGCGTTCGGCATCCCGATGCTCGAGCGGATCCCGGAGGGGCGCCGCAAGGCGTCGGCGCTCATCATGTGCCCGACCCGGGAGCTCGCGCTCCAGGTCGCGGAGGAGATGACCGAGCTCGCGAAGCACAAGGACCTCCGCGTCGTCACCGTCTACGGTGGCGCGTCGATGGGCGACCAGAAGGACAAGCTCGAGGCGGGCGCGGAGATCGTGGTCGGCACGCCGGGGCGCATCTACGACTTCATCCGCCGCGGGAGCCTCGAGCTCGGAGAGGCGATGGTCTGCTGCCTCGACGAGGCGGACGAGATGCTCAACATGGGGTTCTTCGAGGAGGTCACCCGGATCCTCGATCACCTCCCGAACGACTGCCAGCAGCTGCTCTTCTCGGCGACCGTCCCGGCGGACATCGAGCAGATCATCCGCCAGTACCTCACGACGCCCGAGACGATCCTGCTCTCCGGGGACGAGTACACGGTCGAGAACATCCACAACGTGATGTACCCGTCGGTGGACTCCTACCCGAAGCCGCGCAACCTCCTCTACATGATCGAGATCGAGGAGCCGCAGGCGGCGATCGTCTTCTGCAACACCCGCACGGACACCTCCCTCGTGACGGCGGTGCTGAACCGGAACGGCTACGACGCCGAGCTCCTGAACGGCGAGCTGCCGCAGAAGGAGCGCGAGCGGGTGATGGCGAAGGTGAAGCGGGGCGAGGTCCGCTTCATGGTCGCGACGGACATCGCCGCCCGCGGCATCGACATCTCCGACCTCTCGCACGTCATCAACTACTCGCTGCCGGAGGACCCGGCGATCTTCCTGCACCGCGTCGGCCGCACCGGCCGGATCGGGAAGAAGGGGACGAGCCTCTCCCTCGTGTCCGGCGGCGACATCCACACGCTCACCGCGCTGCAGAAGAAGTACGGGATCGCCTTCGAGGAGAAGAAGCTCCCGACGCCCGAGGAGGCGCGCAAGGTCTGGACGGACCGGCACGTCGCCGAGCTGAAGGAGGCGATGAGCTCCTCGATCTTCGAGGCGTACATCCCGCTCGCGCAGGAGCTCACGAAGCGCAACGACGGAGAGTGGCTCGTCTCGTTCGCGCTCAAGTACTTCTTCACGCACCACCGCATCGAGAAGATGACCGACGTGCAGAAGGCGGAGCACAAGCGCCTCGAGCACGAGCGCAAGGAGCGCGAGGCCGCCCGCAAGGAGGAGCCCCCCCGGCGCGAGGCGCGCGGGCGGGATCGCGAGCGCGGCCGCGGTGGCGACCGCGATCGGCGCGGCGGCGAGGAGCGGCGACCGCGCGGCGACGGCGAGCGCTCGAGCCGCTCCGCCGAGGAGCGTCCGAGGCCCGACGGGGCGCAGCGCGAGGAGCGCCCGCGCGCAGCGCGGCCCGAGGGCGAGGCGCGGCCGGCCGCGGAGCGGCCCGCCGTGGAGCGCCCGGCACCCGAGCGCGAGGTGGAGCGCCCGAGGGCCGAGTCGGCCCAGACCGAGGAGCGCTCGAGGCCGGAGCGGTCGAACGGCGCGGACCGGCCGCGGGCCGAGCGTCCCGAGCGCGACGAGCGCCGGCGGGAGCCGAAGGTCCGCGAGATCTCGATCGACGCGGGCGCGCCCCAGGCGCGGGTGGACGCGCCGGAGGAGGGCGGCGGGCGCGCGCCGCGCGCGAAGATCTTCCTCTCGCTCGGCGAGATGGACGGCGCCGACGAGGCGAAGGTGCGCGACGTCGTCGCCTCCCTCGCGCCCGGCGTCGAGGTGCGCGCGGTCGAGCTCCGGCGCAGCCACAGCTTCGTCGAGGTCGCGCCGGAGGCGATCGACGGCGCGGTGCAGGCGCTCCACGGCAAGGACTGGAACGGGAAGGCGCTCACCGCCGAGAAGGCCCGCCGCCGGCGCAGGTGACGGCGCGGCTCACCGCCGGTTCCGCGCGCGGCTCCGGCCGCCGCGCGGGCCCGCGGGGGTCCCGAGCTCAGCGGGCGGGGTGACGACCTCCGCGATCGCCTGCGGGTTCCTTCAAGGGAATGGGCGCTGCTGCGTCCGCTCCACCGGCGTCGGCCAGCGCGACGCGTCCGGCGGCGGCGCGAGCCTCGGCAGCACGAAGCCCCAGGCGAGTCCGGCGATCGCGAGCGCGGCGACGTCGAGCGAGAGCGCGGCCCATCCGCTCGCCCGCGCGCGCGGTGTCGCGGCGCCGGGGGTCCGCCAGAAACGGATCGCCACCGCGAGCGCGAACAGCGGCACGACGACGGTCGGCGCCAGCAGGAGCCCGATCGCGGCCGCGGTGAGGGCGCGCCGGCCGAGCGCCTCGCGCTCGCGGGCGGGGAGGAGCAGCGGGACGGGGTCCTCCGCGGCCGAATCCGGCGCCCCACTCCTCGGCGGGGATCTCCGCCTCGTGCCCCGCGGGGTCGCCGGGGAAGACGCCGCTCTCGCTGGCGATCGCCGCGGCCAGCTCGGCGTCGTCCGCCGGGACGAGCACCTTCGCGCCCCCGACCGCGCTCTGGAGGAGCGGGTTCACCCCCGCGATCGCGGCGTCCTCGACGAGCGCGGCGATCCCGGCGGACTCGAGGAGGCCGCACAGCATCTCCGCCTCCTCGGCGCGGAGGTACCCTGCGATGCGGACGTAGCCGTCGCGGGACATCGGAGCGCGCCTAGAGGCGCGCCAGCTCGCCCTCGAGCGACGCCCGGAGCGGCGCGATCTTGGCGCGGAAGTCGTCCATCCACTCGGGCGGGATCGGCCGGTCCCGCGGGACCTTGAGCTGCAGCGGGTTCACGAACGCGCCGCCCCGCTTCACCGCGTAGTGGAGGTGCGGGCCCGTCGCGAGCCCGGTCGCGCCGACCCAGCCGATGAGCTGCTTCTGCGACACCGGCTTGCCGGCGGACACCGCGAGCCCGGAGAGGTGGCAGTAGACCGTCTCGTACCCGTTCCGGTGGCGGAGGATGACCGCCTTCCCGCAGCCGCCGTTCCAGCCGGCGGACCGGACCTGCCCGTCGCCGACCGCCCACACCGGCGTGCCGGTGGGCGCGCCGTAGTCGACGCCCTCGTGCGCGCGGTTGTAGCCGAGGACGGGGTGCAGGCGGTTGCCGAAGCGCGAGGTGATGTTCGCGTACTTGAGCGGCGACTTCAGGAACCCGCGCCGCGCGCTCTGCCCGTCCTCGTCGAAGTAGCTCGTCTCGCCGGCGGGATCCGCGTAGCGGAAGAGCCGCTTGCGGCCGGTCGCGGCGCCTTCGTACTCGGCCGCGCGCACCTCGCCGTAGCGGAGGAGCTTCCCGTCCGCGAAGACCTTCTCGACGACCATCCGCATCCGGTCGCCGGAGCGGACGTCCTGGAAGAAGTCCACGTCCCACGCGAGCACGTCCGCCGCGAGGACCGCGAGGTTCGGGTCCTCGCCGGCCGCGAGCAGGCCCTCGTACAGCGACGACGTCGATCGTGACCGCGACGCGCGCGACCTCGGTCGTGAGCACGACCGGGCGCTTCGTCGCGCGGAGCGCCCCGTCCGAGCCGCGCTCGACGAGCCACTCGTCCGCGGGCCCCTGCCGGTAGCTGAACCGGTGCGGGGCGCGCTCGC
The DNA here is from genome assembly GCA_963736795.1 of uncultured delta proteobacterium. Lineage (GTDB taxonomy): Bacteria > Myxococcota > Myxococcia > Myxococcales > Anaeromyxobacteraceae > Anaeromyxobacter. Next base: position 45,997 of record CAVTRF010000030.1, read on the forward strand.
CCTCGCGCCGCTCGAGGCGGAGCTGGTCGCCCGGGCGCGCGCGCTGGAACGGGAACAGGCCGCGGAGCGCGTCCACGACCGCCCTCACGTCGGTGCCGTCGAGATCGAGCTTGAAGAGCGCCTGCGCGAGCGTCTGGTTCGGCCCGAGGCGGGCGGTCACCGCGGTGTACCGCTCCGGCGGGCGCGCGGGGGCGGCGCCGGGCGCGGGATCGGCGGGTGCCGGCGCGGAGGCGGCCGCGTCGACCGGGACCTGCACGGTGCGCAGCCGACCGGCGGCGCCGGCGACGGCGACCCCGAGGATGACGATGAAGCCGAGCCCGGCGGCGACCGCCGCGGTCCGGTTCCTGCGAGGGGGGGCGATGTCGTTCTCCGGCACGGGGGCAATCTAGCAAACGCGGCGTCCAAACCGAAATTCCGCCTTCGGGGCGGTGGGCTCCGGTCCTACAGCTCCACCCGGCGCTCGGAGTGCTCCTTGCCGTCGTAGCGGAACTGCATGTGCCGCCCCTCGACGCGCGTGACGAGGTTCACCGGGCGGCGCCACAGGGTCTGGACGCTGCGCAGCGTCTCGCGCGCGTAGTCGAGCTTCAGGTCCACGCCGTCGTGCTTGTGGACGAGGAGCAGCTCGCCGCGGTTGTCGAAGTTGCCGTCCTCGACCTCGATGAGCGGCTGGCCGAAGTTGGTGAGCATGTGGAGCAGCTTCTCCTTCACCTTCTTGAACTCGCGCTCGAGGATCTCCCAGCGCTGGTGCTTCTCGTTGTAGCCGTAGGTGAAGAGCTTCTGCTCGAGCACGAACTCGAGCGTCAGGAACTCGTCGATGAACGTGACGTCGTTGTAGTGCTTGCGCACCTCGAAGATCTTCTGGCGGCCGAGCCCGAGCCGCTGGTCCCACTGGCGCCGGGCGACGAAGGAGTCGCACTCGTCGTACTCCTTGCCGAAGCGCCCCTTGTTCCAGCGGTCCTCGATGTCGCGCCACAGCTCGACGCCGAGCTTGTACGGGTTGAGCTGCCCGGGGTGGGTGGCGAGCGTGCCGGAGTGGTGGTCGGCGTAGTCGATCACCTCGGACGCGTCGAGCGCCTTCTCGGTCATGATCTTCGAGTGCCAGTAGGTGGCCCAGCCCTCGTTCATGATCTTGGTCTGCCCCTGCGGCGCGAAGTAGTAGGCCTCCTCGCGGATGATGGAGAGCACGTCGTGCTCCCAGCGCTCGAGCGGCGCGTTCTCGAGCAGGAACAGCAGCACGTCGCGCTCCGGGCGCTCGGGGAAGCGCTTCTGGCGCGCCGCCTCCTCGTCGAGCTTCTTCTGCTCCGCCTGCAGGAACTCGGGCGGGTTGATGTACTCGCGCATGTACTCGCGCTTGGTCTTGAACCCGTGCGCCACCTTGCGCTCCGCGCTCCTCGACCGTCGTCCTGGGCGGTCGCGGGCGCCGCTTCACGTACGGTGACTGGTAGTCGATGAGGTTCTCGAGCGACAGGCAGCGGTCGATGAAGTCCTCGACCAGCTCCACCCCGAGCTTGTCCTGGTAGCGGCGCACGCGCGTGGCGTGGTTCGCCATCTGGTCCATCATCTTCCGGTTGGTGTGCCGGAACATGAAGTTGTTCTTGAAGAAGTCGACGTGCCCGAACACGTGGGCCATCACGAGCTTCTGGTCCACGTCCATGTTCGACTCGAGCAGGTACGCGTACGAGGGGTCGTTGTTGATGACCATCTCGTAGATCTTCGAGAGCCCGTACTCGTAGCCCTTCGCGAGCCGCTCGTAGTCCATCCCGAAGCGCCAGTGCGGGTAGCGGTTCGGGAAGCCGCCGTACGCCGCGACCATGTTGATCTCGTCGAAGCCGAGCACCTCGAAGACCGTGTCGTAGAAGTCGAGCCCGTACTCGCGGGCGTACTCCTCCACCTTCTTGCGGATGTCGTGGAGCCTCGCCGGCAGGTGGGTGTGCTTGTTCATGGGGTCGAAGGGCTAGCGTCCCTGCCCGAGGAAGGCCTTGATGGAGGCGTAGATGCCCTCCTTGTCCGCGATCTCGGAGAGCGCCACGTTCTCGCGTTCCCCGAACGCCTCGCGGAGGTCCTTGATGAACTGGCCCGAGCCGTAGGGGCTCTCGACCTGCCCGTAGCGAGAAGAGGTTCACCGCGGGGAGGATCCGGTCCTGAAGGAGCTCGACGCAGACCCGCGTGTCGTCGGCGGACCAGTTGTCGCCGTCGGAGAAGTGGAACGGGTAGATGTTCCACGAGGTCGGCGCGTACTCGGTCTCGATGAGCTCGAGCGCGAGCTTGTACGCCGACGAGATCATCGTCCCGCCGGACTCGCGCGTGTGGAAGAAGGTGTCGCGGTCGACCTCGCGCGCCACCGCGTCGTGGATGATGTAGCGGGTCTCGAGCCCCTTGTAGTGCTTCCGGAGCCACGTATCGATCCAGAAGGACTCGATCCGCACGATCTCCTTCTGCTCGTCGCCCATCGAGCCCGACACGTCCATCATGTAGATGATGACGGCGTTCGTCTCCGGGAGCGGCACCTGCTTCCAGGTGCGGTAGCGCCGGTCCTCGCGCACCGGGACGATCATCGGCCGCCGCCAGTTGTACGAGCCGCTCGCGATCTGCCGCCGCAGCGCCTGCTTGTAGGTGCGCTTGAAGTGGCGCAGCGACTCGGGGCCCGAGGGCGAGATCCCGGTGTAGCGGAGCTTCGTCGCGACGATCCGGTCCTTGCCCCTCGGCTGGATGCGGGGGAGGGCGAGCTCCTCGCCGAGGATCTCGGCGAGCTCCTCGAGCGACACGTCCACCTCGAGGACGTGCTGCCCCTCGCCCTGGCCGGCCTGGCCGGTGCCCGGCTGCGGATCGCCCTGCGAGAGCGGATCGCCCGGCTCGCCGTCGCCCTGTCCGACGCCGCCCTGCGACCGCTCGCCGAAGCGGAAGTGCGGGATGTCGATGGTCGGGACGGGGATGGTGATGAACTCCTTCCCCTTCTTCCCGATCAGCTCGCCCTTCTGGATGTACTTCTTGAGGTTCCGCTTGATGCGACCGCGGACGATGTCGCGGAAGCGCGCGTGGTCCTGCTTGATCTTCAACGCCATGCGCACGCTCCGGTGTTCGGCCGCTAGTCCTTCGCGTCGCCGCGCGCGAAGATCGACGCGACGAAGTTGAGGACGTCGGTCGAGCAGATCTCGCAGTAGCCGTAGTTCTTCACGAGGCGCTGCTTCACGACGTCGATCTTCTCCTGCGTGTCTCGATCGACGACGGACGAGACCAGGTTCTTCAGCTTGATCGAGTCCTTCTGGTCCTCGAAGAGCTTCAGCTCGAGCGCCTTGTGGAGCCGCTCGTTCGTCCGGTAGTTGAAGGTCCTCCCCTCGATCGCGAGGGCGCCGATGTAGTTCATGATCTCGCGGCGGAAGTCGTCCTTGCGGCTCTCGGCGATGTCGATCTTCTCCTCGATCGACCGCATGAGCCGCTCGTCGGGCTCCTCGTACTGGCCGGTGTACTTGTTCCGGACCTTCTCGCGCTGGGTGTACGCCTTGATGTTGTCGATGTAGTTCGCGCAGAGCTTCGTGATCGCGTCCTCGTCGGCGCTGATCGCGCGCTGGACCTCGTTCTTCACGACGTCCTCGTACTCGCGCTTCACGTCGGTGAGCAGGTCGCGGAAGCGCTTGCGCTGCTCCTCGGAGCTGATGAGCGAGTGCTGGCGCAGCCCGGCCTCGAGCTCGTTCAGCACCATGAACGGGTTCACGCACCCCTCGCCCTTGTCCGAGACGAGCGCGTTCGAGATCTTGTCCTGGATGTAGCGGGGGCTGATGCCCTCCATGCCCTCCCGGTTCGCCTCCTTGCGCAGCTCCTTGATGTTGTCCTCGGTGAAGTTCGGGAGCGTCTTGCCGTTGTAGAGCTTGAGCTTCTGGACGAGCGTCAGGTTGTGCTTCTTCGGCTCCTCGAGCCGGGTCAGCACGCCCCACATCGCGGCCATCTCGAGCGTGTGCGGCGCGATGTGCTTCCCGCGGATCTTCCGGCTGTTGTAGTCGCGGATGTAGATCTTCACCTCCTCGTCGAGCCGGGAGATGTACGGGATGTCGATCTTCACCGTCCGATCGCGCAGCGCCTCCATGAACTCGTTCGACTGGAGCTTGCGGTACTCGGGCTCGTTCGTGTGGCCGACGATGACCTCGTCGATGTCGGTCTGCGGGAACTTCTTCGGCTTGATCTTGTGCTCCTGCGTCGCGCCGAGGAGGTCGTAGAGGAACGCGACGTCGAGCTTCAGGATCTCGACGAACTCGATGATGCCGCGGTTCGCGATGTTGAACTCGCCGTCGAAGTTGAAGGCGCGCGGATCGGAGTCCGAGCCGTACTCCGCGATCTTGCGGTAGTTGATGTCGCCGGTGAGCTCGGTCGAGTCCTGGTTCTTCTCGTCCTTCGGCTGGAAGGTGCCGATGCCGATGCGGTCCTTCTCGGAGAGGATGAGCCGCCGGACGCGGACGTGGGACATCACCTTCTCCCAGTCGCCCTTGTACTCGGTCATCAGCTCCTTGTAGACGAAGCGGCAGGCGGGGCAGAGGTCGCCGGTCTCCGGGATGCGGTAGCCCGAGTCGGCGGCGAGCTCGGTGTAGATGCCTCGCGCGCCACTCGTGCGGGATGAGGTGCAGCGGCTCCTCGTGCATCGGGCAGGGCATCAGCTCGCGCCGCCGGACGCCCTCGAGGTTCGTCCGCTCGATGTCCCACGCGTAGGTGTAGAGCGCGCCCTCGGGCTTCTTCGAGTACGCCTCGAGCCCCTTCTTGAGGAGCCGCGCGATGGTGGACTTCGACGAGCCGACCGGCCCGTGCAGGAGGATGACGCGCTTCTCGGTGCCGTAGCCCTGCGCCGCGCTCTTGAACACGTTCACGAGCTTCATGAGCGCGATGTCGAGCCCGTAGATCGCGTCCTTGCCGTCGAAGTCGGGGTCGGTGAAGAAGTCGTACCGGACGAGCTTCTTCTTGTTGTCCATGTACTCCGTCTTCCCGTGCGACAGGATCATGTCGTACACGCGCTGGAAGGCGGTCCGCGTGATCTTCGGGTTCTGCCGGACGAGCCCGAGGTAGTCCTCGAACGTCCCTTCCCAGTGCTGTTCCGAGTAGCCCTGTCGGTCCTGGAAGGACGCGATCCGGGATACCCAGCTCATCTGCGACACGTCTCGCATCGGAGTACCTCGCCTCGGCGGCTCGCCGACGGATGGAGCATAAGGTGCGGGCGAGCGCGGTGCAGAGGAGCGAGCCACGCACGGGACGCACCCCGACCCGCGAGGACGCAGGGGCTCAAACCGCCCCGGCGGGGACGCGCGCGTCGCCGGCGTGGGCGGGGGAATGCCTCAGCGACCGCGGCGGAAGAACTCGACCTGCCACTGCTGGACCGCCGCGTTGTGGCAGCGGAGGTCCGGGCAGAAGGCGTGCGAGCCGTCGTTGCGCGAGACGAAGTACAGGTCGGAGCAGTCGGACGGCGAGAGCGCGGCCCGCAGCGCCGCCGCCCCCGCGTTCGCGATCGGCCCGGGGGGCAGGCCGCCGGTCGTGTACGTGTTGTACGGGTGAGGCGCGAGGAGGTCGGCGCGCGAGATGTTCCTCGACCAGCGCCCCGTGCGCAGCATCGTCGCGTACATCACGGTCGGGTCGGTCTGGAGCCTCATCCCGAGCTTCAGCCGGTTGTGGAACACGCACGCGATCCGCGGGCGCTCCTCGGGCCGTCCGGTCTCCTTCTCGACGATGGAGGCGAAGGTGGCCGCCTCGCCCATCGTGAAGACGACCCCGGGCCTGCGCAGCACGTCCGCCTTCGCGTACTCCTCCTTGAAGCGTTCGACCATCTCCTCGGCGATCACGCGGGCGGAGACCCCGCGGGCGAAGGCGTAGGTGTCGGGGTAGAGGAAGCCCTCGAGCCCGGGGAAGGGGAGGCCGAGCGATCGCGCGAGCGCCGGGTCGTGCGCCGCCGCGAGGAAGTCGGCCTCGTTCGCGAGGCCGCTCCGCGCCACGATCGCGGCGATCTCGTCGGCGCGGAGCCCCTCCGGGACGGTGAACCGGTGCAGCCGCACCTCGCCGCGGTACACCCGCTCGAGCACCTCGTCGGGGCGGAGCGGGCCCGAGAAGGCGTACTCGCCCGCGCGCAGCGGGCGGGGATCGCGCTTCACCCAGCGCACGTACCGCCAGGCGAGCCGTTCGTCGGCGAGGGCCCCCGCCTGCGCGAGGGTGCGGACGACGGCCCGGGCCGACGCGCCGGGTGGCACGACGACCACCTTCTCCTCGAGCGAGCCGTACGGGGTGTCGCGGAAGAGCGTGAGGCCGTGCCAGACGATCCCCGCCGCGGCGGCCGCGCCGACGACGAGGAGGAGGACGAGGAGCCCGAGCGCCCGCCTCACCCGTCCCTCCGATCGCTCGCGTCGAGCCACCCCTGCAGGATCACCGCCGCCGCCTCCGCGTCCACGAGTGAGCGGCGATCCTTCGCAGAGAAGCCCTGGTCGCGCAACCGGGTCTCGGCCTCGAACGTCGAGAGGCGCTCGTCGAACAGCACCGCGGGGATCCCGAGCGCCGCCTCGAGGCGTTCGGCGAACGCGCGCGCGTGCCGCGCCGACGGGCCCTCGCTGCCGTCCATGTTGAGCGGCAGCCCGACGACGATCCGCTCGACCTCGTACTCGCGCGCGGTGGCCGCGATGTCCTCGAGCGTCGCTGCCTGGTCGCGCCGGGGGACCGCGCGCACCGGTCGCGCGACCCGGAGGACGTCGTCCGCGAGGGCGAGCCCGATCCGCACGCGACCGACGTCGATGCCGAGGTACCGCACGGGCGCAATGTAGCGCGGCGCCCCGGGGGCGGGGAACGGGCCGGGAGACGGACGCGCGGCGCGGCGGCGGACGGGGGCCCCCGCGCAAGTCCAGGAGATCCGGGAGGGTCCACCCGGCACGGCCTTCGCTCCGCGTGGCGGCGCCGGCGGCGTCCGCCGGCCCACTCGAAAGGACCCGCATGCTCCCCTCGATCACGAACTCCCTCGTCCCGCTCGCGGCGGCGCCGATCGCCGCCGCCGCGGCGCAGGCCGGCGCGGTGACGCAGGGCGTCGCGAAGGGCGCCGGTGCGGCGCGTCCGGCCGCCGCGGACGCTCTCATCGGGCTCGCCCTCGACTCCGCCGTGGACGTGCTCGGCGCGATCCGCCGCGAGCACCACCGCGAAGGCCTCGAAGGCGTCGACCTCCAGCTCGAAGTCGTCCGAAGCGGGCTACGCGAACGCGGCGTCCACGTCGTCGAAGGCGTCGACCTCGAAGTCGACTTCCACCACGAAGAAGGCGGGCCCGCTCGCGTTCCTCGACGACTCGAAGCTCTCGGTCGAGGAGAAGCTCATGCGGCTCCTCGCGTACCTGAACGACAAGTGGGACAAGGACCTCGACAAGAAGATGAAGGAGCTGCAGTCGGTCGATCAGCCCGCGGCGAAGAGCTCCTCGTCGTCGGGTGGGACGCCCAAGTCGAGCGGGAGCGGGCTCCTCGGCTCCGTCGCCTCCGTCGTGAACGTCGCGAAGCAGTTCTTTCCCCAGGTCGGGATCGCGATGTCCCTCCTCGAGAACCCGGTCGCGCGCGCGGCGCTCTCGAAGCTCGGCGGGCCCGTGCTCGCGGCGGCCGCGACCGCGGCCGGGTTCCCCCAGCTCGCTCCGCTCGCGCTGCGTTACGGCTCCACGCTGGTCGACGTCGCGGTGGGCGTCGCCACCTCGTTCGGGACCGAGGCGGGGAGCGGCGACGGGGCCTCCTTCGGGTCCGCCGCCTCGATGGACGCCACGACGACCTCCGCCGCGACGACGTCCGCCGCGACGAGCGGCAGCGCGGGGTCCACCTCGGGAGCCGGCGCGCTCTCCTCCGACCGCAAGGCCCAGCTGAAGCTCATGGAGATCCAGCGGATCATGGATCAGCAGAAGGAGATGTTCTCGCTCGTCTCGAACTGCCTCCGCACCGGTCACGACACGCGGATGGCGGTCATCCAGAACGTGCGGTGAGGAGGGAGCCATGGAGAACGTGAGCTTCGTGGAAGCGACGGAGGACGGCGGCACGCTCGCCGAGGTCCAGGGCATCACCCGCGAGATGGGCGACGCGATCGCCGCCCTCGCCGAGGCCGAGCTCGAGGCGGGGCGCGTCGAGACCGCGCGGGCGATCCTCGAGGGCCTCGTCGTGACGAACCACCTCGACGCCGGCGCGTGGGCGCTCCTCTCCCGCGCCCACCGCCGCCTGAGGCAGCCGCTCGCGGCGCGGTTCTGCGCCGAGGTGGCGGCCCGGCTCGCGCCGGAGGATCCGACCGTCCGGCTCGCGCGCGCCGAGAGTCTCCTCGGCTCGGCCGCGGAGCGCGAGGCGGGGCGGGCGGAGCTCTCGAGGCTCGCCTCCGACGACCGGGTCGGGGCCCGTGCGAGCGCGCTCCTCGCAGCGCTCGCGACGCCCTGAACCTCCCGTGGAACGGGCGTTTGATTGACCGCGCGGGTCGACGATCCGGCGCCAATTCCAGCGTTCCGCGGCCTTGACCGTCCGCGGGGGTTCGAGGATATTCCCTGGGCGGCCTCGGGCGACCGAGGCCGCTCGCGCTTGAGGAGATCGAGTGAGCGAAAAGGAAGCGGGGATCGAGGTACAGGGGACCGTCGAGGAGGCGCTCGCGGGGGGAATGTACCGGGTGAAGGTCGATCAGGGCCCGACCGTTCTCGCGTACGCGTCCGGCAAGATGAAGAAGTTCCACATCCGCATCATCCCCGGCGACCGCGTGAAGCTCGAGCTGTCCCCGTACGATCTCACGCGCGGTCGCATCACCTACCGCGACAAGTGACGCTCCCCAGCCCCGAGAAGGAAGCTCTGGCTCGACTGGCAGCGCGGGCTCGCCGTGCTGTTCATGGTCGAGGTGCACGTGCTCGACGGGTGGCTCGCGCCGGCGGCCTCCGGGACGCCCTGGCCGTACGGACTCTTCGCCGGGACCTGGATCACCCCCCGAGTCGTCCTCGACATGATCGGCGGTCTCGCCGCGCCCGGCTTCCTGTACATGGCGGGCCTGTCGCAGGCGCTCGGCGACGCGGCGCAGGAGCGGAAGGGGCTCCCGCCCGCCGCGCGGCGGAACCAGGCGCTGCGGCGCGCGCTCTGGTTGCTCGGAGTCGCGTACGGGTTCCGGCTCGCCGAGTACCTCCTCGGCGGCGCCTGGTCGCGCCCCGACGGCTGGGCGGACCTGCTCAAGGTCGACGTCCTGAACGTCATCGCGGTCGGCCTCGCCGCGGCCGCGGTCCTGTCCGTCGGCCGTCCGCGGCGCGTCGGCGCCGCGCTCGCCGGGCTCGCGGCGGTGGCGGTTGCGCTCGCGACGCCCGTCGTCGCCGACGTGCTCCGCCACTACGATCTCCCGCAGGGGGCGGCGGCGGACGCGGTGCTCCGGACCGCGCCGAACCGGCTCGTCGACGTGCTGTACGCGTACCTCTACGCGAGCTGGCCGCGGGCGAACTTCCACCTGTTCAACTGGGTCGCGTTCCTCCTCGCCGGGTCGGCGCTCGCGCCGCTCGCGCTCGGCCCGAACCGCCCACTCGTCTGGATGGGCCTCGCCGGCGCGCTGTTCGGAATCGCCTGGTGGGCGGACACGTGGCCTGCGGTCTACTCGTACCAGAGCTTCTGGCGGACCTCGCCGTCCTGGTTCGCGATGCGGCTCTCGATCTGCGTCGCGCTGACCGGGCTCCTGCAGCTCGTCCCGGACATCGCGGAGCGGCCGCTCCGGTGGCTCACGCTCATGGGGCGACAGTCCCTCGTCGGCTACATCGCCTCGGTCGAGCTCACCTACGGCGCGGTCGTAGACTGGCTGTCGTGGCGGTCCGCCGGCGGCTCCATCCGGAAGTCGCTCTCCTTCGGCGGCACCGTCGCCGGCATCGTCGCGATGGTCGCGGTCACGTGGGCGATCTCCGCCGGGTGGGAGCGGCTGCAGGCGTGGCGGAAGGCCCCGCGGGCGGCGCCGGCTGCGCCCCCCGCCTGACCCCCGCTCGGGGACGTGCCGTCCAGAGGTGTCCCTCGCCGCGCGGGAATCCGCCCGGCCGGCTGTTAACATGAGAGACGATGGCCTATCTCGGCCCGAACCTGAGACGCGAGAAGCGAACGGAGCGGCCGCTGCGCCGCGCCGCCGTCGCGCTCGTCGCGTCGCTCGCGCTGAACGCGGCGCTCCTTTGGGGCCTCGCTGTCATCGGCGCGTTCGACGTTCGGAGCCCGGTGGACCCGGCCCGGGTCGCGCTCGCGCCCCTGTCGGCGGCGCAATGGGATTCGAACCGGGCCGTGAGCGGCGGTCCGCGGCCGAGCGCGACGCCGCCTGCGGACGAGCCGGCCGAGGGTCGCGTCGTGGAGCTCTCTCCCGAGCAGAAGGCGGCCGAGAAGCCGCCCGCCCACTCGAAGTTCCTCTCCGACCGGAACACGCGCGTCGAGAAGGAGACGGTCTCACGGCACGCCGGCGTGTATCCGCGGGTCGCGCCTCGGCCGGAGCCCGGCGCGGAAGGGAAGGCGGCTGCCGCGCCCGGAGCACGCGACGTGCAGCCCGGCGGCGCCGACGCGGGCGCGTCGGGGCGCGAGGGCGCGCGCGGTGATCGGGTCGCCGTCGCTCGACCGCAGGGCGAGCTGCGGATGCCGGAGCTCGGCGATGCCGGCGAGGGCGGGCGGCGCGGCAAGAGCGGCCCCGATCTCTCGGTCTCGCCGGAGGCCCTCGCGCGCATCGCGGGCGGCCCCTCGATGGACGGGGTCGGCGAAGGCCTCCCGGAGGGCGACGAGACCTGGCTCGAGTCGCGAGAGTTCAAGTACGCGACGTTCATGAACAGGATGCGGCGCGAGATCGGGCAGCAGTGGTACCCGCGCGTCGGCGATGCGCAGCGGCAGCGCGATCCGGACGGCTCGCTCTTCTTCTACCGGGAGCGGACGGTCGTCGTCGGCCTCACGATGGACACCGCCGGAAACGTGAAGGACCTGTCGGTGATGCAGTCGTCGAACCTCGACTTCTTCGATCGGATCGCGGTGTCGTCGGTTCGCGCGGCGCAGCCGTTCCCGAACCCGCCGCGCGGGATGTTCCACGGCGACGGCGACGTCCGGATCCCGTTCTCCTTCACGATGTTCCCGGGCGACCGGCGCGCGATGCTCTTCTGGCGGCCACCCACCGAGCGGTGAGGGCAGGGCCCCGGGCGGACGCAGGTGCGGTTTGTGCCGGGTCCCCCCGCGCGCGCGCGCGCCGCCCGACACCTTGCTCGATCGCCTGCTCGCGCCGCGCTGAACGCCGCCGATCTCGGCTATCCTCCCGCGCCCGATGGGACCTTTGGGACCGCCACCTCCGGAGCTCGCCGCCGCTGCGCACCCCTGGCTCGCCCCGCTCCTGTGGGCCGCCGCCGGCGCCTACGCGCTCGGCTTCGCCGTGACGCTCCTGCGGCCCCGCGCCGCGCGGGCGGTCCTCGCGGCGGGGGTCGTGCTCCACCTCGCTGCAACCGTCGCGCGCGGAGTCGCGATCGACTTCTTCCCGCTCACGAACAAGATGGAGTCGTTCAACGCCGCCGCCCTCGCGATGGGGATCGTGGCGACCGTCGCGTTCCGCCCGGCGCGCGTCTACCTCGTGCCGCTGCTCGCGGCGCTCGGCGCGGCGATGGCGACCACGCTCGCGTTCCCGGGCGATCTGCGCTGGCCGCCGCCGCTCATGCGGACGATCTGGTACCCCCTCCACATCCCGCTCTCGTTCCTCGCCTACGCCTCGTGGGCCGCGGCGGCGGCGGCTGCGCTCGCGTGGTGGGTGCGGCGCGAGGGAGAGTGGCTCGGCCTCGTGGACCGGCTCGCGCTGTGGGGGCTCGTCCTGTGGTCCCTCGCGATGGTGACGGGCGGGATCTGGGGCGTCGTGGCTTGGGGGGCGTACTTCATGTGGGACCCGAAGGTGATCTGGTCGGTCATCCTGTGGTTCCACTACGCCGCGTTCGTGCACGTGAAGCTGACGCCCTCGCTCCAGGCGCGGCCGTGGGCGCGCCCGGCGCTCGCGGTGGTCGGCTTCCTGTTCGTCCTCGTCGCGTACGTCGGGACTTCGTTCTTCTTCGCCCGGTCCTCGCATGCCTTCGGATAGCGCCCGGCCCGGCAACTGCGAGCCCGACGCCGGCGCGGCGGTGCCGCCGCCCGTGCGCGCGGCGGGCGGCGCGCGGCTCGCCTGGCTGCGGTCGCAGGGGCTCGGGCTCACGTGCGGGTTCGCGACCGTCCTCCTGCTCGCGGTCGGCTCGGTCGTGCTCACCGCGACCCGCGACGGCGCGTCCGCAGGGATCGGGATGGACGACCTGCGCGGCTTCTTCGCGCCGATGCACGTCGCGCACCTCTGGCTGTACCTGCTCTTCCCCGTCGCCGCGCTCTACGCGGTGAACACGGTGCTCGCGACCTGGGACACCGTCGTGCGCAAGTGGCGCGGGGGGATCCGCGCGCCGGCCGCGTACGCGGCGTCGGTCGTCCACGTCGGCTTCCTGCTCGCGCTCGCGGCCCACGGGGTCGGAGGCTTCCTGGGGAGCGACGGCGGCGCGGTGCTCGTCGCGTCGGGGTGGCAGGAGCTGCCCGGCTTCGGCGAGGTCCGGCTCGTCGGCCTCGAGGTGGACGAGCTGCCGGACGGCATGCCGCGCGAGGCCTGGGCGCGGCTCGAGGTGCGCGACGGCGCGGGGCGCCTGTCCGAGCGGACCGTCGGCTACAACGCGCCGCTCGCGACCGCCGGCGGCGCGTCGCTCGCGCTCCTCTCCGACCTCGGCCGGACCTGGGTCGCGCGCCTCGTCTCCGGCGCGGAGTCGTGCACGCTCGCCCCGCGGCAGCGCTGCCGGCTCGCCGGTGAGGAGGTGCTGCTCGAGCGGCTCGTCCCGGGGGAAGGCGGCGCGCCCGCCGCGGTCGTCTCGGCTCGAGGTCCGTCCGGCGCGCCGCAGCAGCGTGTGCTCGGGCGCGAAGGGGCGCTCGCGCTGCCGCGAGGCGGGGAGCTCCGGCTGGCCGCGGTCGCCTCCGAGCGGGCGATCGTGCTCCGCACGCGCGAGACGCCCGGTCACCCCTGGGCGCTCGCGGCGTCGCTCGTGATGGCGGCGGGGTTCGCCCTGCTCTGGCGGAAGCTCCTGAGATAGCCGCGCGCTCCCGCGTCGCTACAGCTTCAGCGTGGCGCGCAGCCCCGCGGTCAGCCAGCGGTGGGTGGCGCGCGCGGGGATGGTCCCGCTCACCGTCGCGCCGCCGTCCGGGCGCGTCGACTCGCTCGTGAACTGGCCGAACCCGACCGCCGCGAACGGACCGATCGCGACCCATCGCGACATGGCGAGGTCCACCCCCGCCTCGACGAACGGGAGCTCCACGCCGGCCCAGCTCCACTTGGTCCGGGTCGAGGTCGCCGGGTCGAACCCCTCGGCATTCAGGACCTCGACGGCGGCGCCGACCCCGACCCACGGGTCGACCCGCTGGCCGGGGAGCAGGCGGAGCTGGAGCGCGAGGCCGAAGCGGAAGTCCGAGCCGGAGCACGCGGCGTCCGCGGCGCAGAGCCGGGAGGCGGCCTTCGCCGGCGCGAGCTCGAACTGGAGCTCCGCCCAGAGGCGGCGGCGGAGGCGGTACCCGACCTCGAACCCGAGCGGCACCTTCCGCTCGATGAAGTCCGAGACGTCGGGAGCACCGCGCGCGACCGCACCCTGGGCCACCGCGACGCCGCCGCGGATCGCGAGCAGCGGGCCTCTCTCGACCAGGTCGAGCGGCGCCGCGAGCACGCGGGGCGCGCCCGCGAGCGCGAGGACTGCGAGGAGAACGAGCCGGCGCGCGCGCATCGAGCCTCGGAGCGCGCCGCCCGGAGGGCGGCGTCGCCCGATGCCGATCATATCCCCGCGGCCGGGCAGCGGCGGGGCGCGACCCTCCGGGGCCGGCGGAGCCCCCCTCGCGGGCGAGGCGCTACTCGACCTGGGTGCCGGGCCGCCAGCGAAGGACGGGCTTGCGCGCGGCGCGCGTCTCGTCGAGGCGAGCGCGGAATGGACGGGTGGGGGCCGCGTGGAGGGCGTCCGGATCGGCCTTCGCCTCCTCGGCGATCGCCTTCATCGCCGCGACGAACCGCTCGATCGTCTCCTTCGACTCCGTCTCGGTCGGCTCGATCATGATCGCGCCAGCCACGACGAGCGGGAAGTAGATCGTCGGCGGGTGGAACCCGTGGTCGATGAGCCGCTTCGCGACGTCCATCGTCGCGACGCCGTTCGCCTTCTGGAGCTTGTCCGTGAAGACGACCTCGTGGAGCGAGTCCGTCTCGTAGGGCAGGTCGTACACGCCGCGGAGCAGGGCGCGGACGTAGTTCGCGTTCAGGACCGCGAGCTTCCCGGTGTCGGCGAGGCCGTCCGGGCCGTACTCGCGGATGAGCGCCCACGCGCGCACGAACATCCCGAAGTTGCCCCAGAACTCGCGGAGCCGGCCGACGCTGCTCGGACGCTCCTTCGCCTCGGTGACGAGCCGGTACGACTCGCCTTCCTTCACGACCACCGGGAGCGGCAGGAATGGCGCGAGGTGAGCCTTCACCGCGACCGGTCCGGACCCCGGGCCGCCGCCGCCGTGCGGAGTCGCGAACGTCTTGTGGAGGTTGTACTGGATGACGTCGAACCCCATGTCGCCCGGGCGGGCGACGCCGAGCAGCGCGTTCATGTTCGCGCCGTCGCCGTACACGAGCCCGCCCTTGCCGTGGACGATCTCCGCGATCTCCTGGATGTTGCTCTCGAAGATCCCGAGGGTGTTCGGGTTCGTGAGCATGATCGCCGCGACGTCCTCGTCCATCGCCGCGCGGACCGTCTCGGGGTGGAGACGGCCGTCCGGCCCGGAGGCGAGCTGGACCACGTCGTAGCCGTTCAGGGCGGCCGAGGCGGGGTTCGTCCCGTGCGCGGTGTCGGGGAGGAGCACCTTGCGGCGCGGGTTCCCCTTCGACACGTGGTACGCGCGGATGACCATGAGCCCGCAGAGCTCGCCGTGCGCGCCCGCCGCCGGCGAGAGCGCGGTCGCGTCGAACCCCGCGATCTCGGAGAGCGCGCGCTCGAGCCGCCACATGAGCTCGAGCGCTCCCTGGCACAGCTCGGGAGGCGCGAGGGGGTGCACGTTCGCGAAGCCGGGGAGGCGCGCGAGCGCCTCCGACGACTTCGGGTTGTACTTCATGGTGCAGGAGCCGAGCGGGTAGAACCCGGTGTCGATCCCGTGGTTCCAGGTCGAGAGCCGCGTGAAGTGCCGGACCGCCTCGAGCTCGGAGATCTCGGGGAGCCCCTCCACGCCGCCGCGCACGAGCGCGGCGGGCAGGTCCTTCAGGTCTTCGCCCGCGGGGAGCGGCGGGAGCGACACGCCGCTCCGCCCGGTGGAGCCGCGCTCGAACAGGAGCTGCTCCTCGTGCATGATCCCGCGCGTCGCGCCGCCGAGGCCGACGCCGTCGGTCGCGCCTGCCGCGGCGGGCGCCTTCGCGTCCTTCTCCATCGTGGGCTTCCAGCCGGTGGGGTTCGTCGACATGGCTAGCCCTTCACCGAGCGAGCGAAGAGCTCGATGAGCTCCTCGGAGTGGAGCTCCGTCGCGACGCAGAGGAGGGCGCCCTTCGCCCTCGGATGGTCGGGGTACCACCGCGCGAGCGGAGCGCCCGCCACGATGCCCCTCTTCGCGAGGCGGGCGACCACCGCCTCGGCGTCCCCCACGTCGAAGACCTGCTCGTTGAACACCGGCCCGGAGAAGACCGGGCGGACGCCGACCCGCTCGAGCGCGGCGCGCAGCATCCGCGCCCGCGCGTGGTTGAGGCGCGCGAGGTGCGCGAGCCCCACCTTCCCGAGCAGCGAGAGGTGGATGGTGGCGGCGAGCGCGGCGAGGCCGGAGTTGGTGCAGATGTTGGACGTCGCCTTCTCGCGGCGGATGTGCTGCTCGCGCGTCGAGAGGGTGAGCACGAAGCCGCGCCGGCCGTGCTTGTCCACCGTCGCGCCGCAGATCCGGCCCGGCATCTGCCGGACGTGGGCGTCCCGGGTCGCGAAGAAGCCGGGCGCCGGCCCGCCGAAGTTCATCGCGTTCCCGAACGACTGGAACGAGCCGACCGCGACGTCGGCGCCGAGCGCGCCGGGCGCCTGCAGGAGCCCGAGCGCGACCGCCTCCGCCGTGGCGGTGACGGTGAGCGCGCCGGCCCGCTTCGCGAGCCGGGCGATCTCCGGCAGCGGCTCGACGACGCCGAGGAAGTTGGGCCAGCCCGCGATGACGCAGGCCGTGTCCGCGTCGAGCGCCCGCTCGAGCGCGGCGAGGTCGGTCCGGCCGTCCGCGTCGAACGGGACCACCGCGATCTCGTCGTGGGTCGAGCGCAGGTACGTCGCGAGGACCTTGCGGTACTCGGGGTGGAGCGCCGCGGAGACCACGATCTTCTTCCGGCCGGTGAGCCGCGTCGCCATGAGCGCCGCCTCGGCGGTCGCGGTCGCGCCGTCGTACATCGACGCGTTCGAGACGTCGAGGCCGGTGAGGAGGCACACGAACGTCTGCCACTCGAAGAGCGCCTGCAGCGTGCCCTGCGAGATCTCGGGCTGGTACGGCGTGTAGGCGGTGAAGAACTCGCCGCGCAGGAGCAGCTGATCGACGACGGGCGGCACGTGGTGCGGGTAGCACCCCGCCCCCACGAACGGCGGGTGGGACACGTCGTTCCGCGCGGCGAGCCGGCCGAACTCCGCGAACAGCGAGATCTCGTCGGCCGCGGGCGGCACGTCGAGCGGGCGCCGCAGCCGGAGCGGGGCGGGGATGGAGCGGAACAGATCGTCGAGGCTCTTCGCTCCGACGACGTCGAGCATCGCCCGGACGTCGTCGGGCGTGTGGGGGTGATATCTCAAGGCGGGCTACTCCTGCTCTTCGACGAACGTGCGGTACGCCTTCGCGTCCATGAGGGCCTCGACCTCCTTCGGATCCGCGGGCTCGATCGCGATCATCCAGCCCTCCTCGTAGGGATCCTCGTTGATCGTCTCGGGGGCGTCGGAGAGGGGGGCGTTCACCTCGACGACCTTCCCGGTGATCGGCGCGAAGAGCTCGGAGACCGCCTTCGTCGACTCGACGACGCCGAACGCCTCGCCCTTCTTGACCGGATCGCCCACGCCGGGCAGCTCGACGAAGACGACGTCACCGAGCTGGTCCTGGGCGAAGTCGGTGATCCCGACCACGATCCGGGCGCCCTTCTTGCGCGCCCACTCGTGCTCGCGCGTGTACCTGAGGTCCTCGGGAATCTCCATGTCCAGCTCCTCCCTCACTTGCGCACGTAGAACGGCGTCTTCACCACCCGCGCGGCCGCCGGCCGGCCGCGGATCTCGACCGCAAAAGTGGAGCCCTCGGCCGCGAGCGCGGTCGGCACGTAGGCGAGCCCGATCGAGATGCCGATGCTCGGGCTCTTCGTCCCGCTCGTCACGTCGCCGACCTTCCGGCCGTCCTGCAGCACGGGGTAGCCGTGGCGGGCGATGCCGGGGTCGGTGAGCGTGAACCCCACGAGCTTTCGCGCCACGCCCTGCTCCCGCTGCCGCACGAGCGCGTCGCGCCCGACGAAGTCACCCTTGTCGAGCTTCACCACCCAGGCGAGCCCGGCCTCGAGCGGCGTCGTCGTGTCGTCCATGTCCGAGCCGTAGAGCCGGTAGGCCATCTCGAGCCGCAGCGAGTCGCGCGCGCCGAGGCCGGCGGGCTGCAGCTGCTCGGGCTTCCCCGCCTCGAACAGCGCGTCCCACAGCGCCGGACCCTGCGCGGACGGGCAGAACAGCTCGAACCCGTCCTCGCCGGTGTAGCCGGTCCGCGCGACGAGGCACGGGATCCCGGCGACGTCGCCCGGCGCGAACCGGTAGGTCCGCAGCTGGGAGAGGTTCACCTTCGTGAGCCGCTGCAGGAGCTGCGCGGCGAGCGGACCCTGCAGCGCGAGCTGCGCCCAGGCGTCCGACTCGTTGGACACGTCGGCGCCGCCGGCGTGGTCGGCGAGCCAGGCGAAGTCCTTCGCGCGGTTGCCCGCGTTGACGCAGACGAGGAGATCCTCGGCGGAGCGCCGGTACACGACCACGTCGTCGACGATGCCGCCGGTCTCGCGGCACAGGCAGCCGTACTGCGCCTGGCCGTCTGCCACCTTCGAGAGGTCGTTCGTGAAGACGCGGCTCAGCGCCTCGAGCGCCTTCGGCCCGCGGAAGACGACCTCGCCCATGTGCGAGACGTCGAACAGCCCGACGCGGGTCCGGACCGCCTCGTGCTCCGCCAGGATCCCGGCGTACTGCACCGGCATCTCCCACCCGGCGAACTCAACCAGGCGGGCGCCGGCCCGGACGTGCTTTTCGTAGAGTGGCGTACGCTGGGTCATGGCGGGCTCGGGGGTGAAGGCCCGCGGATTCTAGCACCGCGGTCCGTGATCCGCCGGGCAACTTGGAAGGGGCCGGGCGGTGCCGCGCACGCGCGATCAGCGCGCGAATCGGCGCGCGAGATCGAGCGTGTTGACGAGGAGCATCGCCCGCGTCATCGGGCCGACACCCCCCGGGACGGGGCTGATGGCCGAGGCGCGCTTCGACGCCTCCGCGTACTCGACGTCGCCCACGAGCCGGCCGTCCTCGAGCCGGTTCATCCCGACGTCGACGACGACGGCGCCCTGCTTGATCCAGGCGCCCTTCACGAGCTCGGCCTTGCCGATGGCGGCGACGACGAGGTCGGCGCGGGCGACCTCGGCGGCGAGGTCCTGCGTGCGCGAGTGGGCGATGGTGACGGTCGCGTGCCGCTCGAGCAGCATCATCGCCATGGGCTTCCCGACGATGTTCGAGCGGCCGACCACGATGGCGCGCTTGCCCTTCGGGTCCACCTTCGCCTCGTCGAGCATCCGCATCACGCCGGCGGGCGTACAGGGACGGGGCGTCCCGGGGATGCCGATCGAGAGCGCGCCGACGTTCGCGGGGTGGAAGCCGTCCGCGTCCTTGCGCGGGTCGATCGCGTCGAGCACCTGCCGCTCGTCGAGCTGCTTCGGGAGCGGGAGCTGCACGAGGATCCCGTGGACCTTCGGATCGGCGTTCAGGCGCGCGATGAGCGCCATGAGCTCGGCCTGCGTCGTGGTGACGGGGAGGTGGTGCTCGTCGGAGTGGATCCCGACCTCCTCGCAGTCCTTCCGCTTGCCGCGGACGTAGATCGCGGAGGCGGGGTCCTCGCCGACTCGAACCACCGTGAGGCCGGGGTGGATGCCCTTCGCCCGGAGCTCCTGGACGGCCTGGGCCACCTCACCACGCACCTTCGCCGCGATCTGCTTGCCGTCGATGATCATGGGGCGCGGAGTTTACACCATGGCCGAGACCACTTGTCCTGAATCGCTGCTGCGGCGCACCCTGGCTGGCTGCGCCGGGCAGACTCCTCGCTCCGCTGCTCGGCGTACCAACAGGTACGCCTCCGCTGCTCGGTCGTCGTGTGCCCGGCTCGCCGACGCCATGGCGCGCCTCGCGACGCGATCAGGACAACTGGGCTCGGCTCGGCCCCGCGCGGTGTCCCCCGTCGTGGCCGCTTGTAGCGAGGCGTCGGCGTGTCCAACCGTGCTCCGTCGCCCGCCAACCCCCCTGCGCACCGAGGTCCGCCGTGGTCCTCTACCGGTTCCTGTTCGCCCCCGTGCTCCTCGCCGTCGCCGTGCTGTCCGGGGCGCGCTCGCGCCCGCCCGCCCGGGACCCCCGGCCCGCAGTGGTTCGGGCGAGCGTCGAGGCGGCCGCGCACGCCCCGCGCTCCATGAGCGCCGTGCAGGGCCCCGCCCGGGCCGCGCGCGCCGCCGGCGGACACGCTGCGCCGGTTCGCTGAGCGCGGGGCACAGCGCCCGCGAGCGGGCTATCATCGGGGGCGCGCCGCGGGGGCGCGCCGGAGGAGACCGATGCCTGGACTGTGCGAGAGCTGCCGTGCGACGCCGCTCGACGACGAGGGCCGCTGCGTGACGTGCGACGCGGAGGCGGAGGGGCTGAAGCTCCTCACCCGCTCCGGCTTCGCCGAGGTGCGCGAGATGATGTCGCTCCTCGAGGCGGAGGGGCTCGCGCCGGAGATGGAGAAGGTCCCGCCCGGGAAGCCGGAGGAGAAGGTCCGTCCGCTCTGGAACCTGTACGTGCCGGCCGACGACACGCCGCGCGCGGTGGCGATCCTCAAGAAGGACTGGGCCGAGCTGCTCGCGGATCCCGAGGCGGCGGAGGCTGCGGCGCGCGGCCAGGCCGGCATCGATCTCGACGCGGGCGGCGAGGTGAACTGCCCGGCGTGCGGCCATCACTTCGCGCTGCAGGGGAAGGACCCGGAGTGCCCCGAGTGCGGGCTCGGGCTCGGGGTCGCCGCGAACGCGGCGCCCGACGAGGCCCAGTCCTCGTGAAGAGGCAAGGGGACGCGCCGGACACGGCCACGCCGAGGTCGAGTGTCCTCCCGGGGAAGAAGGACCTCGTCGACCTGCACATCCACGTCGGCGGGGCGGTCGCGCCGCACGTCCTCTGGTCCATCGCGCACGACCAGGGCTTCAAGCTGCCCGTCTCCGATTACTGGGAGTTCAAGGAGCTCGTCTCGGCGCGCCCGGGGAAGGTTCGCTCCCTCGACGAGTACCTCGCGGTGCTCCACCAGTGGACGGAGCGGATCCAGTCGTCGCCGCAGGCGATGGAGCGCAGCGTCTACGAGGTCATCGGGAAGGAGTACCGCTCCTCGCGCGTGTCGCTCATCGAGCTCCGCTTCAACCCGATGAAGCGCAACATCGGCGGCGAGCGCGACCTCGACCACATCATCCACGCGGCCCTCCGCGGCATGGACCGCGCGATGCTCGAGTACGGGGTGCGGGCGGGCCTCGTGTTCTGCCTCGCCCGCGAGTTCGACCTCTCCCTCAACGAGATCCTGGTCGAGAAGGCGGCGCGGTACCGGCGCCGGGGCGTCGTCGGGATCGACCTCGCCGGGACCGAGAAGGACGCGCTCGAGCTCCGGCCCGCGGAGGTGGAGCGCTACCGCGCGCTGTTCGCGCGGGCGCGCGCCCTCGGGCTCAAGACCACCGTCCACACCGGCGAGACCGCCGGCACCGGGGCGGAGGGGGTCCGGGCGGTGGTCGAGGGGCTCGAGCCGCACCGGATCGGCCACGGGATCCGCGCCGCGCAGGACGAGCGGGTGATGGACCTCCTGCGCGAGCGGGGGATCGTCCTCGAGATCTGCCCGTCGTCGAACCTCGCGACGCGGGCGGTGGCGTCGCTCGAGGAGCTCGGGGGGATCCTGCGGCGCTTCTGGGACCGCGGCGTGAAGTTCACCATCAACACCGACGGGCCGTACCTGCTCGACACGAACATGCGAGGCGAGGTGCGGATGCTCCGCGACGCCGGGATCCTCTCCGAGGAGCAGCTCGATCAGACGCTCCGCTGGGCGCGCGAGGCGACGTTCGTGGAGAACGGAACCTAGCGACACGCAGCGGCGGACGAAGAGCCGGGGTGACGCCTCGGCGGACGTCACCCCGGCATTCACCGACCGAGCGCGCGGATCAGTACGCGACGCCCTGCACGAGCGGCCGCAGCAGCGGCGCGGGCGCGGCCGGGTTCAGCTGGATCACGTCGGGCCGCATCATCTCGTTGTCCTCGTGGTCGATGATGTGGCAGTGCCACACGTACCCGTACTGCTGCGTGCCGACGACCCCGCTCGGGTCGAACGGGAAGTGCAGGTTCGCCGCGGGCTCGGCGATGCCCTTGTCGGTCGGGGCCCAGCGGACGAGCAGCCGGGTCACCGTCCCCGGAGCCGCCTGGACCGTGTCCTTCCACCCCCACTCCTGCGTGGTCGGGGGCTTTCGGGTGAGGGCCTTCAGGAACGGGACGACGTCCGGGTTCCCGCCCAGCTTGCCGGGCGTGCCGGTGAAGTAGTCGAGCGGAGGGCCGTATCCCGGGCAGAACAGGCCGCCCGAGCAGGTGTTCATCCCGACCATGAGCGGCAGACCGTTCGTGCCGAGCACCGGCGGGAACAGCGCTCCGTACGCCGCGGAGTACTTCGGGACGTCGAAGCTCTCCCTGTTCACGAGCTGGAACTGGACGAGGTGGAGGTGGATGGGGTGCGAGTCGGCGGTGAGGTTCACGATCTCCCACAGCTCGACGTCACCTTCCTGCGGCAGCTCCGAGAAGTAGGTCGCTCCGATCTTCACGAAGTCGTTCTTGTACGCGAGGGGCTGCGCCGGATCGTTGCGGGCCGAGTCTCCGGAGTACCTCGTGTTGTTGACGAGGATCTCGAGGGGGCCGCCGGGGAAGGCGGTGAGGACGCCGGTGACGGGGTCGATCGCGGTGACGGGCGCGCCCATCACCTCGTTGAGCGTGAGCTGGCGCGTCCACTTCGGCGTCACGTTCGCCGTCCCGGTCGCGAAGTTGACGAGCGGGGTGATCTTCGCCGCAGCGGTGTTCGCGCCGCGGATCGTCGGCGTGGTGGCGGGGTCGTACGCGAGGCCGGGCGCGCCCGCGGAGGCGGGTCCGGTGACGCGGAGCTCGATGAGCTTGTCGAGGCCGCCGTTCGGCGTCGCGCCGCCCGGGTAGGGCGTCTTCGCGACGTTCTTCAGCCAGAGGGAGGAGCCTGCGGGGACCTGGGAGAAGTCGACGACGACCTCGTACCGCTCGCCGGGCATGATCACGAGCTTCGTCGCGGCTGGCTTCAGCGCGTTCGGGTCGAGCTTCACGGCGGCGTCGAGATAGCCGCCGTCGGTCCCGATGACGTACAGCGGGGGCCCCATGACCTTCGTGGTCCGGTTCACGAGGTAGAGCTCGTACGTGCGCGCGTTCGAGCCGTTGAGGAAGAGGAAGCGATAACGCTTCTGCTCGACCTGGAGGTACGGCCAGACCTTCCCGTTCACGACGAGGGTGTCGCCCACGAACTCGGGATTCCAGTACGGGTGCTCCGGGTTGAGCGCCCACAGCAGCCCGCCCTTGCTGTCGGAGGTGAAGAAGAGCTCACCGTTCGTATCGAACATCCGGTCCTGCAGGATGAGCGGCACGACCTGAGTCACGTCCTTCAGGCTCTCCGGGATGTCCTGGGCGGGATCGACGAGGTAGTACCCGCCGGCGAGGCCGGCGAACACGTTGAGGCGAGTGGCCCCGAGGGTGTGGTCGTGGAACCAGAGCGGCGCCGGCTCTTGCAGGTTCGGGTACGTGTAGACGGCCTCGTTGGGCGCGGCCGGCGCGCCCGTGTAGTACCCGGGCCCCTGCTTCCCGCCGGTGCTGGCGAACCAGGCGTCGGGGCCGCCGTCGATCATCGGGGGCACCTCGCCGCCGTGGAGGTGCGGCACCGCCGGGATGCCCGTTCCACGGAACGGGTAGTTGCACGCCGGATTCGGAGCCATCCCGGCCATGCTGCACATGAGGTTGTTCGGGTCCGCCCAGTGCAGCGTCTGGTCGATGCCGTCGCGGTAGGCGATCACGCCGCTCGCCTCGGGCGTCGGCGGGAGCTCGTTCACGTAGCGGACCGACGTCGGCGTGTTCCGGAGGCTGACGAACACCGGGCCGAGGTACGTGGGCTGGGCTTGAGCCGTCGTCGGGCAGGCGCCCTTCGAGTAGCCCCACACCGTCGTCGCCGGCTTCACTCCGACGGCAAAGGTGCCGGTGGGCAGCACGTTCGCCTTGAACTCGCACATCTTGAGCGTGAAGGGACCGCCGGCCGCGGCCAGCTCGGCCGGCGTCACGGTGGCGATCTTGGGGTACGTCGCCCAGAGCGGCTCGGGCGTCACGTCGAGCACCGGGAGCGGATCGACGAACATCGGGAACGCGGTCCCGGGCAGGATGGTCTGCGGGGTGAGCTGCGTACTCGGCGTCTGTGCCGAGGCGCTGGCGGCGAACAACACGGCCGCGGTGAGTGTCCAGTTGAACATGCGGGGCATTCCGTGACCCTCCGTTGGTGACCCCCGGACGCAGCACGGGCCCCTCGCAACGCGAGCGGTCGTCTACGTATCGAGCGGTGGGGCCGATATGCGGGGCGGTAGGCAGCTTGCCTACCTACCCGGATGGAGCCAGGAGGGCCGTCACGCGATCGTCAAGGGTCGCACGCGCGGTGCGACCTCGACCCGCGAAGGTGGCGACCTCATGAACATTTCCTTGCGCCCCGTCGCGGGCGCCAACTCGGCTCTTGCCGAGCAGGGCGCCCCTTCTTCGCCGCGCCTTCGGGGCTTGTTCGGAAGGGGGTCGCGCTCTGGGCCTCGAGTCCCGCGGTCGCACTGCCCCTCGACAAGCTCGGGTCGAACGGGGCCGTGATCCGAGGCCCCGCGAGCGACGCTCACCCGCGCTTCGCGAACTCCTGCAGCAGCTCGCAGAGCGCGTCGACCCAGGCCGGCTCGACCGCGTTGTAGGCCGAGACGCGGATGCCGCCCACCGAGCGGTGGCCCTTGAGGCCCACCATCCCGCGCTTCTTGGCCTCCGCGACGAGCGCCTCCTCCTGCGCCTCCGAGGGCAGCCGGAAGACGACGTTCATCACCGAGCGGCTCTGCCGCTCGACCGGGCAGCGGAAGAAGCCCGGGTTCGCGTCGATGACGCCGTAGAGCTTCGCCGCCTTGGCGCGGTTGCGCGCCTCCATCGCAGCGAGGCCGCCCTCGCCCTTCAGCCAGGCGAGGACGTTGCGCACCATGTAGACGCCGAAGGTCGGCGGCGTGTTGTAGAGGGACTTGTTCTCCGCGTGGGTGCGGAACTGGAAGATCTTGGGGATGTCCTTGCGCCCCTTCGCGACGAGCTCGCGCGAGACGATCGCGACGACGAGGCCCGACGGCCCGATGTTCTTCTGCGCGCCCGCGTAGACGAGCCCGAAGCGGGACACGTCGAACTTCCGCCAGAGGAAGTCGCTCGACATGTCGCACACGAGCGGCGCGCCGCCGGTCGGCGGGAAGGGGCGCCCCGCGTCCACCTCGAACTCGACCCCGTGGATCGTCTCGTTCGACGTGCAGTGAAGGTAGGCCGCACGCGGCGTCGGGTTCACCTCGGTCGGCAGCGGCGTGCGGACGTAGCTCTTCTCCTTGCCCTCGCCGGTCCCGGTCGAGGCGGCCACGTGGACGTCGCCGTCGAACAGGTGCGCGACGGTCTTCGCCTCCGCGAGCGCCTTCTCGCCCCAGGCGCCGGTCACGACGTAGTCCGCGACGGAGTCGTCGGCGAGGAGGTTCATCGGGATCTGCGCGAACATCTGCGAGGCGCCGCCCTGGAGGAACAGCACCTCGTGCGTGTCGTGGATCCCGAGCAGCTCGCGCAGCAGCGCGATCGCCTCGTCGTGAACCTTCTCGTAGTCCTTGCCGCGGTGGCTGTGCTCCATCACGGACATGCCGCTGCCGGCGAAGTCGGTGAGCTCGAGCTTGGCGCGCTCGAGCGCGGCGAGCGGCAGCGCGGCGGGGCCGGCGTTGAAGTTCATGATGCGCGGCATGCGGTCCTCCTCGGGCGGGGCGTCTCCCGCCTCACGGGCGGAGGCCAACTAACGACGGCGAGGGGGTGACGTCAAGCCTCGCCAGCGTTCGCCGTCCCCGCAATCCTCGCCTCGACCCGATCGAGGGCCCGCGCGGTGCGCGCGAGCTCGTCCGCGGTGCGGAAGTGGCGCGGATCGTGGGCCGCGGCGGCGACGGTGCCCCACTCCTCGTCGGGCGCCTCGAGCCCCGGGAAGTAGCGCGGCCGCTTCCCGGAGAGCGCCGCGAGCGCCTCGTCGAGCGGCGCCCCGAAGCGCGCCGCCTCGCCGGCGCGGCGGCGCAGGTCGCGCGCGCGCCACGAGAGCTCGAGCACGCGCCCGAAGCCCTCCTGAAAGACCCGCTTCACCGCGGTCGCGGCGAGCACCTCGGCGGCGCGGGCCTCGTCGCCGGCGGAGAGCCGCTCGAGCCCGAGCTCGAGGTACGCGCGCGCCGCCTCGAACGCGGCGCGCACCGCCTCGACGTCGCCGGGGTCCACCGCGTCCGCGACGAGCACCGCGTTCGCCGCCGCGACGATCTCCGCCTCGACCCCCTCGCGGTCCTCGGGGGCGAGCCGCGCGACGGCCCGGTCGAGCAGCGTGCCCCGCGCGAGCGCCGCGAGCAGGAAGCCGGGCGGGCGCGCCGGCGGCGCCGCGTGCTGCGTCGCCGACCGCGGCGGGCGCGCGAACCACGAGAGCGCCTCGTCGAGGGTCGGGAACCCGAGATCCGCGAGCCGCCCGGTGCGCCACCGGAGCGCCGCCTCCTCGAGCTCGCTCGGAAGATCGGAGCGGATGGCGGAGAGGAGGCGGGTGGCGAGGAACGGGTTCTCGGCGAACAGATCGTCGACGAGGCCGCGGACCGCGACGTACTCGACGCCGTCCACGAGGAACTCGAGGACGTACTTCCCCTCCGGCGTCCGCATGACGCGGTCGGAGTCGAACTCGGGATCCGGATCCTCCTCGAGGTCGTGGAGCCGGAGCGTCGACCGAAGGGTGAGGTAGAGCACCTCGCGATCGAGCCCGGCGAGCTTCTTCGCCCAGCGCGCCGCGGCGCGCGGCTCCATCTGGGCCCCCGCGCGCGCGGCGCGGATCCAGGGGAGCGCCCGGTTCACGTCGAAGCCGTCGCGCGTCCAGGCGTCGAGGTCGAGCAGGACCTTGAACTGGTACGCGGACGCGAGCTGCACGAGCGGCGCCGCGTCCCCGAGCCCGACCTCGCGGATGGTCAGGTACAGCTCGTCGGCCGGCAACGCGCGGACGAGCGCCTGGGGGTTCGGCGCGTCGAGCAGGACGTCGAGCCGCTTCTTGCCGCGCGCCGCGGCGAGGGCCGCCCGCGCCGCTTCGAGCTCCTGGCGCCCGAGCGCCTTCTCCCGACGTTCCTTCACCTGGTCGCCTCCCGCGCCGCCGCGAGGGCGGCGCGAACATCCCACCTCGACTTCTCGAGTAGCCGGCGCGCCGTCGCCGCGCTCACGCCCCCGAGGTCCGCCACGTTCCGGACGGAGCGGCGTCGCAGCTTCTCGCTCGCGGGGCGGAGCGCGATCATGCGCCCCTCCCGCACCGCCCCGAGCCGCACGAACGTCGCCGACGAGAGCAGGCCGAGCGCCATCTTGGCCGCGGTGCCCGCCTTCATCCGGGTCGAGCCGGCGATCCGCTCGGGCCCGGTCGCGAGGACGACGCGGACGTCGACGGCGACGCGCGCCGCAGGGTTCGAGGTGAGGAGGGCGGTCGCGGCGCCGCGCCGGCGCGCCTCGGCGAGCGCGGCGCGCACGAAGGGGGTCGCGCCCGACGCCGAGATCCCGACCACGAGATCCCGTCCCCCGATCCGGGCACGCGGCGATCGCGCGCGCGCCGGCGGGGCGATCGTCCTCCGCGCCCTCGATGGCGCGGCGCAGCGCGCGGGCGCCGCCGGCGACGAGGGCCACGACCCGCGACGGCGCGACGCCGAAGGTGGGCGGGCACTCGGCCGCGTCGAGCGCGCCGAGCCGGCCGGAGGTCCCTGCGCCGACGTAGACGAGCCGGCCGCCGCGGGTGAGCCGGTCGGCGGCGAGCTCGGCGAGGCGTGCGATGGGGAGGAGCGCGCGGCCGACGGCGCGCACGGCCTCGCGATCACCCGCGTGCAGGCGGGCGACGAGGCGTGCAGTCGGAAGCCGGTCGAGATCCGCGCCCGCGGGGTGAGGTGCCTCGGTGACGGGCAGCCGCACCACCCGGGCTCCGCGCGCGATCAGGCCGCGGGCTGGCGCGCGCCGCCGCGACCCGCCTTCACGACCTTGCCGGCCTTGAGGCAGCGCGTGCACACGCGGATGTGGCGGACCTCGCCCTCGAGGTTCGCGCGGACCGAGCGCAGGTTCGGGAGCGAGCGCGTCTTGCTCTTGTTGTTCGCGTGGGAGACGGTGTTCCCGACGAGCGGGCCCTTCCCACAGATGTCGCAGCGGCGTGCCATGGCGTACTCCAAAATCCGGAAAGAGCGCGGCATATTACGCAAGCGGCCCCAAAACGCAAGCGCCGAGGCGCGAATGCGTCGCGCTACCTGAGGACGTCCTTGCGCCCGAGGAGCGCGGCGACGTGGGCCGCCGCCTGGATCCCGGCGTGGAACTCCCCCTCGACGCCGAGCCCGGGGACCACCTCGCGGCCGGCGAAGAACAGGTTCTTGAACGGGCCGCGAACGGGCAGGCCGGCCACCCCGAGTGAGTCCGCGCGCTCCGACGCGTAGAGCGGGTGGGCGGCCGAGTGGTCGATCGCCCCGGGGGCGGCGAGCAGTGGCGTCGACTCCGCGACGAGGTGTCGCTCGAAGAACGGGATGGCGTCCGCCACCGCCTCGCGCAGCTTCGTCGCGGCCGCCTCGACGGCCGCGCGACCCTCGATCGCCGGCACGAAGCCGGAAGCGCAGACGACGCGCTCGTCCGCGACCGCCTCCGAGGGGCCGCCCTTCTCGCCCTTCTTGGCGTCGCGGCGGGCCGGGAGCACCTGGAGGAACACCGCGTTGTCGAGCCCGTCGCCCCCGGCCGCGTCGCGCAGCGCGAGGACGTTCTCCCCGAGCGCAGGGGGAAGCGCGGTCTGCCTCACGACGAGGTTCACCGTCACGAGCTGCCGCGCCACGCGCACGCGACGGAGCGCGGCCGTCCCCCGCCCCTCGCGCACGTCCGGCGGCAGGAGCGGGAGGAACCGGGCGGCGTCGGTCGCCACGACGAACGCGCGCGCGACGTGCGCGTCGGGCGAGTCGGCGAGCCGCACCGCCGAGACGCGGTGCCCGTCGAGCTCCAGCGCCGACGCGAGCGCTGGCTCGCCAGGGCCGCCGCGCAGCTCGCCGCGCGACTCCGCGATGCGGCGCCGCACCATCTCCCGCAGCGTGCCGAGGCCGCCCGGCAGCCGGTTCGTCCCGCGCAGCGCGCCGCCGAGGAGGCGCACGAGCGAGAGGGGCGAGGCGTCCCCGTCGAGGTACGTGAGAAATTTGTGAACGACCGAGAGGCTGCGGACGAGCTCGTGGTCCTCGAGCCCCTCGAACGCGCGCGCCTCGTCGGCGCGGCGGGACGGCGCGCCCGGCGCGGAGGCCGCGACCTTGAGCGCCTTGCGGACGGCGAGCCGCTCGAGGAGCCCGTCGGGCGGCAGCGGCGGGGCCCCGCGCAGGAAGAAGCCGGCAAAGTCGAACAGGGTCGAGAGGGTCGTGAACGACGCCTCGAGCGGGTCCGCGTCGCTCGGCCACTCGCGGCGGAGCTCGCTCCGGAGGAGCGGGGCCTCGCGGGAGAGGTCCACGCGGTGGCGGGGGAGCAGGAGCTGAAGGTCCGGCTCCGAGGGCGCGAGCGCCCGGCCGACGTCGGTGGAGAGCCCGAGCTCGGCGAGGACCGACTCCGCCGAGGGGAGCTGGCGGGGGGAGGGCAGGACGGCGGGGCCGAACGGGAGGACGTACCCGTGATCGGCGTAGTGGAAGCCCGGGTCGTCGTGCGCGACGTGCAGGACGCGCAGGCCGCGGCGCGCGAGGAGCGCGCCCGCCACGACGCCGCCGAGCTGCGAGCCGATGACGCACACGTCGTAGAGCCGCTGGGTCGCGGGGGGACGGAACGTCTGTGCCACGGCTCACCCGATCTCGAGCTGCGGGTTGGTGGCGGGGGCGAGCGCGGTGGCGCGGGCGCCGTCCACGGTCACGCGGCGGCCGGCGACCGAGAGCCGCCCCTCCGCGAACCACTGGATCGCCTGGGGGTAGAGGCGGTGCTCCTGCTCGAGGATCCGGCGCGCCAGCGTCTCCTCCGAGTCGCCGGGATCGACGGGGACGACCGCCTGCACGATGACGGGGCCGGTGTCGGTGCCCTCGTCGACGAAGTGGACCGTGCACCCGGCGAAGCGGGAGCCGTACTCGAAGCACTGCCGCTGGGCGTGCAGGCCGGGGAAGCTCGGCAGGAGCCCGGGGTGGACGTTCACGACCCGCGGGCAGCCGCGGGTCGCCGGGGTGGGCCCGAAGGCGCGCAGGAACGTCGGGGTCACGAGGCGCATGTAGCCGGCGAGGCAGACGAGGTCGACCTGGTGACCGCGGAGGACCTCGACGAGCCGGAGGTCGTACGCCGCTCGGTCCGTGACCCCCTTGGACGGCAGCACCTCCGTCGCCACGTGCGCGCGCCTCGCCCGGTCGAGGGCGCCGGCGTCCGGCACGTTCGACACGACGACCGCGACCTCGGCCGAGATCCGCCGGGCGGCGCACGCGTCGAGGATCGACTGGAGGTTGGTCCCGCCCCCCGAGGCGAGGACGGCGAGGCGGATCACCGGACCACCTCGCAGGTGGCCTCGCCGGCGCCCCGCTCGATCGTCCCGACCGTCCACGCCTCGAGGCCGCGCGCGCGGAGCGCGGCGAGCGTCGCGGCCTCGTCGGCCGGTGCGACGACCGCGACGAGCCCGAGCCCCATGTTGAAGGTCCGGTACATCTCGTCGCGCGAGACCTGCCCCTCGCGCTCGATCACGTCGAAGATCGCGGGGCGCGGCCAGCGCCGCTCGTCGAGGACGGCGCGCGTGCCCTCGGGCAGGTTGCGCGGGACGTTCCCGGGCAGCCCGCCGCCGGTGATGTGAGCGAAGGAGCGGACCCGGACCGTCTCGAGGAGGGCGAGGACGTCCTTCGCGTAGATGCGGGTCGGGGCGAGGAGCGCGTCCGCGAGCGTGAGCCCCCCGAGCCCGTCGAGCCGCGTCTCGAGCGGGTGGCGGTCGAGGAGCGCCTTGCGCGCGAGGGAGTAGCCGTTCGAGTGGAGCCCCGAGGAGGCGATGCCGACGACGAGGTCGCCCGGGGTCACGGCCTTCCCGTCCACGATGCGGGACCGCTCGACGACGCCGACCGAGAAGCCGGCGAGGTCGTACTCGCCCTTCGCGTAGAACCCGGGCAGCTCGGCGGTCTCGCCGCCGATGAGGGCGCACCCGGCGAGCCGGCAGCCCTCGGCGATCCCCTTCACGACCTCGGCGCCCTGCTCGGCGGAGAGCTTGCCGGTGGCGAAGTAGTCGAGGAAGAAGAGCGGCTCGGCGCCGACGACCGCGACGTCGTTCACGCACATCGCGACGAGGTCCTGGCCGATCGTGCCGTGACGGTTCGCGGCGAACGCCACCTTGAGCTTCGTCCCGACGCCGTCCGTCCCCGAGACGAGCACGGGCTCGCGGTACTTCTTCACGTCGAGGGCGAAGAGCCCGCCGAAGCCGCCGATCCCGGCGAGCACCTCCGGCCGCAGGGTGGGGCGGGCGTACGGCTTGATCATCTCGACGAGCCGGTCTCCCTCGTCGATGTCCACGCCGGCGTCGCGGTAGGTCAGCGCCATGGCGGGCGTCTACCGCGACCGAGCCGCGTCCGCAAGGGCGGGACACTCGGCCCATCGACGAGCTCAGGGGCTCGCGCCCCCCCGAGCCTTACATCGCGACGGCGGCGAGGACGAGGGCCGCCAGGATCCAGAGCGCCGCTTGAGGGGGGGTGGCCACGCGGAGATGGTACCGGGCGCGTGGCCGGCCGCCAGTTTGCGGCGGGCGATGCTACGCTGCGGCGGAATGTCCCGCGTGCGCAGGGCCCTCCTCAAGATCACCGCGTTCCGGCTCGCGCTGTGGGTCGGCCTCGTCTTCACGGGGCTCCACTTCACGAACTACGTCTTCCTCGGGCGCGGCTTCGAGCTGCCGGTGGTCGCGCGGATCGAGCACTCCGCGCAGGACTACGCGCTCACCCACCTGCGCGGGCCCCGCGCCCCCTCCGGGCGCGTCGTCATCGTCGGGATCGACGAGAAGTCGGTCCGCGAGGAGGGGCTCTGGCCCTGGAGCCGGGCGAAGATGGCGCGGCTCGTCGAGCGGCTCGCGGAGGGCGGCACGGCGGCGGTCGGCTTCGACGTCATCTGGAGCGAGCAGGACGAGCTCGGTCGCCGCATGGCGAAGGTCGCGTCGCTCGTCCGCTCCGCCCGCGACGGCGCGGGCGGCGGCGATCCGGCCGCGGCGCGGCGGCTCGACGAGGTCTGGGCGGCGGCGCGCGGCGGCGATCTCGAGACGGCGGTGGACGTCGACCCCACCGAGCAGCTCGCCGACGCGATCGAGCGGGCCCGCAACGTCACCGTCGGGTTCATGTTCCTCGGCGCGGAGGACTCGCCCGGCGGAGACCAGGCGGAACGGATCGCGCAGCTCCACTTCTTCGAGACCGCGCCGGTCCACGTGTTCGCCGAGCACGCGCTCGCGCCGGCCGGCGAGGCGGTGAAGGTGCTCGGGCGCTTCGCGGGCGTGGTGCCGCCGGTGCAGGAGGTCCTCGCGGTCGCCGACTCCGGCGGCTACTTCACCGTCCTCCCCGACCCCGACGGCGTGATCCGGCGCTACCGCACCGTCGCGGGCGCCGGGACGTCCACGTTCCCCGCGCTCGGGATCGCGCTGCTCGCGCGGGTCGCGGGGAAGGACGGGGTCCCCGCGCCGGTCGTGCCGGTGGGCGCCGACGGCGCGCCGGAGACGCTGCAGCAGGTGCGCATCGGCGACGCGTTCGTCCTCGACGTCGACGACCTCGGGCGCGTGCCGCTCAACTACTACGGCTCCTACCGCAACTTCCCCGCGTGGTCGGCGACGGACGTGCTGCACGGGCGGATCCCGGCCGAGCAGATGAAGGGAAAGATCGCGGTGATCGGCACGACGGCCGCCGGGACGTGGGATCAGCGGGTGACGCCGTTCGACGACATCGCGCCGGGCGTCATCACGCACGCGACCTTCGTGGAGAACGTGCTCCGCGGCGAGCTGCTCGAGAAGTCGGGGCCGGTCTTCGTCCTCGAGCTCG
The DNA here is from genome assembly GCA_963736795.1 of uncultured delta proteobacterium. GTDB lineage: Bacteria > Myxococcota > Myxococcia > Myxococcales > Anaeromyxobacteraceae > Anaeromyxobacter. The sequence goes on from CAVTRF010000030.1 coordinate 78,568, forward strand.
GCCTCATGCTCGCGCTGGCGGTGGGGCTCGCGTCGCTCTTCGCGCGGGTGTCGTCCTTCGCCGCGCTGCCGGCGCTCCTCGTCTCGGGCGGCGCGTGGGTCGGCGTCGCGGTCGTGGCGCTCGGGCGCGGAAACGTCGTGCTCGCGCTCGGCATGCCGCTCGCGCAGATGCTGACGATGTTCCTCGTCGCGACCTCCTACCGGTTCTTCTCGGAGGAGCGGGAGAAGCGCCGCGCGCGCGACACCTTCAGCCGCTTCCTCGCCCCCGCCATCGTCGACGACGTGCTCTCGAAGGGAGGCGCGGTCCGCCTCGGCGGCGAGAAGCGCGTCCTGACCGTCGTCTTCAGCGACATCCGCGGGTTCACGTCGATCTCGGAGAAGCTCGACCCGCACGTCCTGCTCGAGCTGCTCAACGAGTACCTGACGCCGATGACGGAGATCATCGTCTCGGAGAACCAGGGGACGCTCGACAAGTACATCGGCGACGCGATCATGGCGTTCTGGGGCGCGCCGAAGGAGCAGCCCGATCACGCGCTCCGCGCCTGCCGGGCCGCGCTCACGATGATCGAGCGGCTCGAGCTCCTGCGCGTGGGGTGGAGGGACCGCGGGCTGCCGGACATCGACATCGGGATCGGCATCAACACCGGGCCGATGTCGGTGGGGTTCGTCGGCAGCCAGGACCGCTTCTACAACTACACGGTGCTCGGCGACGCCGTGAACCTGTCGTCCCGCCTCGAGGGCGCGAACAAGGAGTACGGCACCCGCATCATCCTCGGGCCCTCCACCTTCGACGAGGTGAAGGAGCACGTCGTCGTGCGGGAGCTCGACCTCGTCCGGGTGAAGGGCAAGCGCGAGCCGGTGCACATCTACGAGCTGCTCGCGCTCGCCCCCGGCACGCCCGAGCTGACCGCGTTCGTCGAGCGCTTCCGGTGGGGGCTCTCCGCCTACAAGGCGCAGCGCTGGGACGAGGCGCTCGCGCGCTTCCGCGAGTGCGACGAGCTGCGCGGAGGCGATCCGACGAGCCGCAAGTACCTCGAGCGCTGCGAGGCGATGCGCCGCGAGCCGCCCGGGCCGGAGTGGGACGGCGTCTTCCACATGAAGACGAAGTAGCCGGCGCCGGCGGTGTGACGCCGCTCACAACGGCACACGCAGGCGCAGGCGGATGAGCCTGCGCCGGAGTGTGCGGGGGTTCGGGGGGCCGCAGGCCCCCCGCGGAGATTGCACGACGCGGTGCGTCGGGACCGATCGTCCAGGTGGTGGTTTCGTTGACAGCCCTCTCCGAGGCACGCTAACACCGTTTCGCCGCGCTGGAATGCGCGGCGCCCATGGCCGACGACCAGCTCTTCCAGCGCTTCGGGAAGGAGTTCCCACAGGGTGCCGTCCTCTTCCGCGAGGGGGAGCCCGGGAGGGAGATGTACGTCGTCCAGCACGGGCGGATCACGATCTCGAAGCAGGTGGGCGAGGTGGAGAAGATCCTCGCCTCGCTCGGGGCCGGCGAGTTCGTCGGCGAGATGTCGATCCTGAACAACAAGCCGCGCTCCGCGACCGCGACCTGCGCGGAGGCCTCGAAGCTGCTCGTCATCGACGCGAAGACGTTCGAGGCGATGATCCGCGGCAACGCCGAGATCGCCATCCGGATGATCAAGAAGCTGTCCGATCGCCTGGCCGAGGCGAACGAGCAGATCGAGAACCTGCTCTTCTCGGACGCCTCCTCCCGCGTCGTCCACTACCTCGCGACCACCGCGGAGAAGGCGCCGAAGGGCGCGGCCGGGCACCGGCTCGAGATCCGCCCGGCGGAGCTCGCCGCGCGCGTCGGGGTGAAGCCCGAGCAGGCCGAGGACGTCCTCTCGAAGCTCCTCAAGTCGAAGATCGTGACGGTCCAGCCGGACGGGTACCTCGTCGCCGACGTCGCGAAGCTGCGCCACTTCCTCGAGTTCCTGCAGATGAAGGCGCAGTTCGGGGACGTCGCGTGACGGCGGCGTGCAGGCCGGTGGTGCCATGAAGCTCCGCGTGCTCGGGTGCTCGGGCGGGGAGCTCCCGCGCCATCGAACCACGTGCTTCCTCGTGGACCGCAAGCTCGCCATCGACGCCGGCGCGCTCACCGCGAGCCTGCCGCTCGCCGAGCTGCTCGAGCTCGACGACATCGTCCTCACGCACTCGCACTTCGACCACGTGAAGGACGTGCCGCTCCTCTCCGACCTGCTCGTGGGGCGGCGCAAGACGCCGGTGCGCGTCCACGCCTCGACCGCCTGCGCGCGCACGCTCCGGGAGAGCGTCTTCAACGACGAGCTCTGGCCGGACTTCACCCGGATCCCCGACCAGCGGGACCCGGTGCTCGAGATCATCCCGTTCGACCCGGAGCGGCCCTTCAAGGCCGGGCGCTACACGGTGAGCCCGGTGCCGGTGTGTCACCCGGTCGAGTCGGTCGGGTTCGTCCTCTCCGACGGGAAGACCGCCATCGCCGTCTCCGGCGACACCGGTCCGACCGCGCGGTTCTGGAAGCGCGTCAACACCGAGAAGCGGCTCAAGGCGCTGCTCGTCGAGCTGTCGTTCCCGAACGCGCTGCAGGGGCTCGCCGACGTGTCCGGCCACCTCACGCCGCGGACGCTCGAGACGGAGCTCGGAAAGCTCGAGCGCAACGGCTTCCCGGTCCTGCTGTATCACCTCAAGCCCGCGCACGTGACCGAGCTGAAGCGTGAGCTCGCCGCGCTCGGGCTGCCCAACGTGCGCGTGCTGCGCCGGGGCGACGAGTTCACGTTCTAGGTAGCAAGGAAGGTCATGGCCTGGTTCTCGAAGCAGAAGAAGGTGAAGACGAGGGAGTCCACTCCCGCGGCGCCCACCCAGCCCACCAAGGGCGCGAAGGGTGAAGGCATCTGGTACCAGTGCGACGCCTGCGGCGAGGTCGTCGCGCGCGCCGCGTGGGAGAAGAACTGGAACGTCTGCCCGAGCTGCAGCCAGCACGACGCGCTGCCGATCCGGCGGCGGTTCGAGCTCGTGCTCGACAAGGGGAGCTTCGAGGAGCTGGACGCCGAGCTGACGCCCCAGGATCCGCTCGGCTTCTCGGACTCGAGGAAGTACCGCGAGCGGCTGCGCGCCACGTACAAGACGAGCGGCCTGCGCGACGCGTTCATCTCGGGCGTCGGCACCATCGAGGGTCGCCCGGTCTCCATCGGCTGCTTCGCGTTCGAGTTCATGGGCGGTTCGATGGGCTCGGTCGTGGGCGAGAAGGTCGCGCGCGTGTTCGACCGCGCCTTCGAGCGCCGCATCCCCGCGATCGTCTTCAGCTCGACCGGCGGCGCCCGCATGCAGGAGGGGATCTTCTCCCTCATGCAGATGGCGAAGACCTCGGCGGCGCTCCATCGCTTCCGCGCCGTGCGCAAGCCGTACGTCTCGGTGATGCTCCACCCGACGACCGGCGGCGTCGCCGCGAGCTTCGCCTGGCTCGGCGACGTCATCATCGCCGAGCCGAAGGCGCTCATCGGCTTCGCCGGCCCGCGCGTCATCGAGCAGACCATCCGGGAGAAGCTCCCGCCCGGCTTCCAGCGGAGCGAGTTCCTGCTCGAGCACGGCATGATCGACGCGATCGTCCAGCGCGGCGAGCTGCGGCCGAAGCTGGCGAGCCTGCTCGGGCTGCTGGGGTAGGCGTCGGCGAGGCCGGCTCACGTGGACGTGGACGTGGACGTGGACGTGGACGTGGACGTGGACCTCGACTTCGACCTAAACCTCGACTTCGACTTCGACCAGGTTCAGGGCTAGTTCGAGGTTCGGGTCTAGGTTCAGGTCGAGGTCGAGGTCGAGGTTCAAGACCAAGTCCACGTCCACGTCCACGTCCAAGTCCACGTCTCACGCCATTCACTCCGATGACGTGACCCTCACCCGTACCTCGCCGCGCTCCAGCCGCTCGCCATGCGGTTCGGCCTCGACCGCGTCGAGCGCGCGCTCGACGCGCTCGGCCACCCCGAGCGCGGCTATCCGGTCCTGCATGTCGGCGGGACGAACGGGAAGGGCTCGACCTGCGCGATGGCGGCGGCGGCGCTCTCCCACGCCGGGCACGCGGTGGGCCTCTACACCTCGCCCCACCTCGTCCGCTTCAACGAGCGAATCGAGGTCCGCGGCGCCCCCATCGACGACGGGGATCTCGCCGCCGCGGTGGACGAGATCCGGCGGGCCTGTCCGTGGCACGACGCGGGCGGGGAGGGTGACCGCCTCACCTACTTCGAGTTCGCGACGCTCGCCGGCCTCGTCCACTTCGCCCGCGCCGGCGTCGACGTGGCGGTCGTGGAGGTCGGGCTCGGCGGGCGCTTCGACGCGACCACCGCCATCGTCCCGCGTGTCACCGCCGTCGCCCGCATCGGGCTCGACCACACGCAGCTCCTCGGCGACACCGTCGAGCAGATCGCCTTCGAGAAGGCCGGCATCTTCAAGGCGGGGGTGCCCGCGGTGGTCCACGCGCACCAGCCACCCGGAGCGCTCGAGATGCTCCGCGCCGAGGCGGCGCGGCGCGGCGCGCCGCTCGTGGTCGCGCCGGCAGCCTGGGACGGTCCGGTCGCCCTGCGCGGGCCACACCAGCGCGGCAACGCGGCGTTCGCCGCCGCCGCGCTGCGCGAGCTCGCCCGCACCGGCGTGCGGATCGGCGAGGAGGCGATCGCGCGCGGGATCGCCACGGCCCGCTGGCCGGGGCGCCTCGAGGAGGTCGGCGGCGTGCTCCTCGACGGCGCCCACAACCCGGACGGCGCGGCCGCGCTCGCGGCCGCCTTCGGCGCGCTGCACCCCGGTCGCCCGGTCGAGCTCGTCTTCGGCGTCCTCTCCGACAAGGATCACGCGGGCATGCTCCGCGTGCTCGCGCCGGCGGCGCGCCGCCTTCACCTCGTCGCCCCCGCGACGCCGCGTGCGCGCGCGACCGCGGACGTCCTCGCCCACGCGCGCGCGCTCGGCGCGGCCGCCGACGTCCATGCGGACCTCGCGGAGGCGCTCGGGTGCGCGCGCCGGGCGGCGGCGGACGGCGCCCTCGTGTGTGTCGCCGGCTCGCTGTACCTCGTCGGCGAGGCGCGCGCGCTCCTCGACGCCGGGCGGGCGTGAGCGGCCCGCCGGCAGGGTGGGATATCGCCCTGCAAGCCTTCGGGTTTTTTGGGGGTCCGGTACCCCCGTGCTATCCTCGCCGCGAATCTCCCACCCGGAGCTTCCGATGCGCTTTCGTCACATCCTCGCGATCACCCTGCTCACCGCTGCTGGCACGGCGGCCGGTCAGGACCTGAACCTCGTCACCGGCGTCGTCGTGAAGGACCAGGGCGGGGAGGTGATCCTGTCGGTCACCGGCTCGAAGCCGCCGAACTTCACGACGTTCTCGATGGCCGATCCGCCCCGGTTCGTCATCGACCTGTCCGAGTCGAAGTTCCAGGGCGTCCCCGAGGACATGCAGGTGAACGACGGGACGATCCTCGTCGTGAAGAACCTGTCGTACGGCTCCGACTCGTCCTCCATCGCGCGCATCATGATCGCGTTCGCGGTGGACGTGGAGCCGCCCGACGTCCAGACGCAGGGGACGACGCTCGTCGTGCGGGTCGTGAAGCCCGGGGGTGCCGCGGCCGGGGCGGCGGTCGCGCAGGCCGGTGCGTCCGACGCGCAGCGGCGCGCGGAGGCCGAGGCGGAGGAGCAGGCCAAGGCGGACGCGCAGCGTCGCGCCGAGGCGGAGGCGCAGGCGAAGGCCGATGCGCAGGCGCGCGCCGACGCGGAGGCGCAGGCGCGCGAGGCGGCGGAGCGGAGGGCGCAGGAGCAGGCAGAAGCGGACGCCCGCGCGCAGGCGGCGGAGCACGAGCGGCTCGCCGCGGAGGCGCGCCAGCAGGAGGCGGAGAAGCGCGCGGGGCCGAGCGCCCAGGCGCAGGCCGAGGCCGCGGCGCGCGCGAAGGCCGAGCTCGAGGCCGAGCTCCTCGCCGAGGCCGAGAAGGCCGCGCAGGAGGAGTCCGCTGCGCGCGCGAAGGCGGGCGAGCAGGCTCAGGCCGAAGCTCAGGCGAAGGCTCAGGCGGCGGCCGAAGCGCAGGCGCAGGCTCAGGCAGCAGCCGAAGCGCAGGCGCAGTCTCACGCTCAGTCGCAGGCAGCGGCCGAGGCACAGGCTCAGGCTCAGGCGGCGGCCGAAGCCGAGGCCAAGGCTCGGGCCGAGGCCGAGGCTCGCGCGGAGGCGGAGGCGCAGGCCCGGACGGCGCCCGCGCCCGACGACGGCGCGCGGAAGGCCGAGGAGGCCGCGCGCGCCGACGCGGCCCGCAAGTCGCAGGAGGACTTCGACCGCCAGCGCGAGGAGGCGATCGCCACCGCGAAGGCCGAGGCGGAGCAGAAGAAGCAGGAGGCCCTCGAGAAGAAGGCGGAGGCGAAGCGCCAGCGCGAGGAGGCGATCGCCACCGCGAAGGCCGAGGCGGAGCAGAAGAAGCAGGAGGCTGCTCGAGAAGAAGGCGGAGGCGAAGCGCCAGCGCGAGGAGGCGATCGCCGCCGCGAAGACCGGCGCGGAGCGGAAGAAGCTCGAGGCCGCCGAGAAGAAGGCGGAGGCGAAGCGCCAGCGCGAGGAGGCGATCGCCGCGGCGAAGGCCGAGAAGGAGCAGAAGAAGCAGGAGGCCGCCGAGCGGAAGGCGGAGGAGAAGCGGCAGCGCGAGGAGGCGGTGGCGTCGGCGCCGAACGCCTCGCAGCTGCGCGAGCTCGGCTTCCGCCAGCTGCCGGGCGTGTCCCGCGTGTTCCTGCGCACGAGCGTCCCGCCGCGCTTCACGATCCAGGACGTCGGCGAGAACCACATCCGCATCGAGCTCGAGAACACCCGTGTCGTCCGCCGGAACGACACGCGGTTCCTCGACACGTCGTTCTTCCCGTCCGCCGTCGCGATGATCACGCCGTCGCGCCGCGGCTCGAGCTACGTGCTCGACATCAAGCTGAAGCAGAAGGTGCCGTACCAGCAGAAGCTCGAGGGTGACATGCTCGCCATCGACTTCGAGCGGCCCGCCTCCGGCGCGGTCGCCGGCGCGGAGGCCGCTCCCTCCGACGCCCCCGGCCTGGACCCCGCGGCCGCGGAGGCGCCTGCGGGCGACGCTGCGGACGCGGAGCCGGCGCCGCCAAGTAGCGCGACGGGCAGGGCGCGGGAGGGTAGAATCCGCGCCCCGTGACGCTCCCCATCTCGCCGCGCCGAAGACGGGCTCTCCGCACGGCTGCGGCCGTCTCGTCGCCGAGCCCATCCGGCCGGCCGCGCTTCGCCGCCCAGGCGCCGCGCGCGCGCGCGCTGGCCGTCGCGGCGGCGCTCTTCGCCGTCCGCGCGTCCGCGCTCCCGGCCCCGCTGCCGGCAGGCGACGTCCACGTCGACGCCGACACCGTCACGTACGAGCCCTCCACCGGGCGCGTCCTGCTCGAGGGGAACGCCGTCGTCCGCCGCGGCGCCGTCGTGCTGCGGGCGCGCTCCGCGACCTGGGACCCGTCCACGGGCGAGGTCCGTGCGGCGGGGGGCGTCCTCCTGACGGACCCGACGCGCGTCGTCTCCGCCGAGGCGGTGCGGGCGGTCCTCGGGGCCGAGGTCGAGGCGGAGGGCGTGCTCGCCTTCGTGAAGGACCAGCCGGTGGACCTCTCCGCGCTGCGGACCCGCCGCCGAGGCGGGACGGGCCGGGCGCAACCGGCTCACGGTGTCGGGGACGCGGCTGCGCGGCGACGCGGACGGCCGCCTGCGGCTGCACGACGCGCGGCTCACGCTCTGCGACTGCCCGAACGGCGCGGCCGCCGTCGTGGGAGGTCACCGCGCGCGAGGCAGACGTCATCCCGGGCGAGCGCGCGATCCTGCGCTGGTCGGTCCTCCGCGTCACTCCGCGCTTCCTGTTCGTGAACAGGCCGGTGCCGGTCCTCGTCTTGCCGTGGCTCTACATCCCGCTCGGCGATCGCCAGTCGGGCCTGCTCCTGCCGGCCGTCGGCTCCACCGGCGCGAGCGGCTTCTCGGTCGCCCAGCCGCTCTACCTCACGCTCGGTCGGAGCGCGGACGCGACGCTCACGCCCGAGTACGCGTTCGGCCGCTCCCGCGAGAAGGTCGAGCAGGGGGAGCCCGCGGTGCGCGGCGCCGGTGCCCGCCTCGAGCTGCGCTGGGCGCCGGCCGAGGGCGCCGAGGGGCGCGCCGAGCTCTCCTGGCTGCACGACCTCGACCGCGAGCCCCGGGGCGTCGGGGGCGATCGCTATGCGCTCACCGCGCGCGCACGGCGCAGCGGCTCGGCGCGGCCACCGCTGCTCGGGGCTGCGCTCCGGCTCGCCGGAGATCCGGTGTGGGTCCGCGACACGACGCCCGACGTGCTCGGCCGCAGCGTGCCGTACCGCCGCTCCGATCTGTTCCTCTCGCATCGCCGCGACGCGGTCGTCCTCGAGGCGGGATCGAGCTACCTCCAGCCGCTCCGGCCGGACGGAACGGGCGTCATCGCTGCCACCACCGGGCGCGCTCCGCGACCCCCCGTGATGGCACGTTTCCCCACCGGGCCCTACGGCTTCGCTCGGCTCCGAGGTCGGGGTGTCGAGCCGGTCGGGCTCGGCCGCCGCGACGCTCCTCCCGGAGCGCGCCGGGCCGCTCCTGCTCTCCGGGCGCGCCGGCGCGGCCCGCTTCGGCGAGCCGGCGGCGGACTCGACGTCGTCGGGCGCCCCGCGACCACCCGGGCCGACGCGCGCGCCGAGCTCGCGCTGCCCCTCCTCGTGGGAGACGCCGTGACGTTCGCGCCGTACCTCCGCGGCGCCGCGCTCGGGTACGCGTTCGACGACGCGCGGCGATCCGGCTGCGAACGGCCTGGGGCGTCGCGGGAGCGGTCGTGCAGACCGAGGTGTCGCGTCGCCTCGGAGCGCTCCGCCACGCGATCGCGCCGCGCCTCGAGTGGCGCGCCGCGACGAGCGCGGCCGGCAACCCGCTCGCCTTCACGGCCTTCGACGGCTTCGATCGGTCGGCCACCGGGCTCCTCTCCGCGTCGCCCGGCTCGTTCCAGCAGCTTCGCGCCGCGATCGAGACCCGCCTCGAGGCGCCCGGCGCGACGCTCCTGCGCGTCGAGCTCGGGCAGGACGCTGACCTGCGCGCGGGTCGGCTCGCCGAGGCGTTCGCCGCGCTCGGCGTCGCCGCCGGGCCGCTCGCCGCCGACGGGCGCGTACGCTTCTTCCCGGTGGACGGGCGCGGCGTTCCGGTGGACCCGCCGCGGATCCCTTCGTCGCTCGACAAGGTGACCGAGCTGCAGGTGGGGCTCACGCTGCAGGACCGCCGCGGCGACGGCGTCCGCGCCGGCTTCCTCGCGGTCGGGCCCGGCGGCTCGGGGGGGCTCGTCGCTGGCCTCGATCCGATCTTCGACGTGCGTCCGGCGCAGAGCCTCCGCGACGCCGCGGCGGCCGCGACGGTGGGCGTGCGCGCCACCGTCCGCGGTGCTCGGCTCGGCTACGACGCGCTCCTTCCCGGGCGCGCCGCGTTCGTGCCGGCCTGCGCGGGTACGGGCGAGCGGCGCGTGGAAGCACTTCAAGTGCGGGAGCACGCCGCGAGCGTCGCCTGGGAGTCGGCTTGCCGCTGCTTCGCCGTCACGATGGTCGCGCGGGTGAACGACTGTGCGACGGGGATCGGAGATGTGTCGTTCGGCGCCTCGATCTCTCTGTCCCGCCTCGGCGGCTCCGCGTTCGCGCGGTGAGCCCGGAGCGCCCTTCGGGGCGCGCTCGACGACCCGCGCGTGACCTTCCCCCGATGTGACGCCCCGCCAGGGGCGGCCCTTCGGGAGCGGCAGGTTGCCCGGACGCGGCGCCGATTGGAGAATCGCGAGGTGAGCAGGGTCAGGGCGCCACGCGACGCGGGCACCGAGGCCGGCGCGGAGCCGGAGAAGCGGCGCGCGATCCTGCACGCGGCGGTCCGGGTGTTCGCCGACAAGGGCTACCAGGGCTGCCGGATCGCGGACGTGGCGCGCGCGGCGCACGTCGCGTACGGGCTCGTCTACCACTACTTCCGGAACAAGGATGAGCTGCTCGAGAGCGTCTTCGCGGAGCAGTGGGCGATCCTCATCAACGCCATCCAGGCGATCGACGAGGGCCCGGGGACCGCCGCCGACAAGCTCGCCGGAATCTACGGGTTCGTGTTCGACGTCTACCGGACGGCCCCCGCCGCGGTGCGGGTGCTCATCCTCGAGGTCACCCGCACGACCCACGCCCTCCGGGCCGGGTCTACCCGCGAGACCTTCGAGGAGGCGGTGCAGCTCGTCGCGGACGTGGTCCGGCAGGGACAGCGGCGCGGGGAGCTGCGCGGCGACCTCGACCCCGTCGTGGCGGCCACCGCGATCCTGGGGGCGCTCGAGCTCGCCGTGTCGGGGATGGTGGTCGGGCTCGTCCCGGCCTCGAGCGAGGAGGAGGTCGAGCGGGCGAAGCGCCAGCTCACCGAGCTCGTGCTCGGCGGGCTTCGCGCGAGCGGGGGACGCCCGACGGTCCCTTGACGGAGGGGAGAGCCGCGGCTAACTCCCCCGTCCGCCGCCGTGTCGAGCGCGGCGCGTGGGGAGGAGCATCCATGGCGGCGCGCGTGCTGGTCTCGGACGATCTCTCGCCGGAGGCGGTGCGCATCCTCGCCGACGCCGGGCTCGAGGTGGACGTCAAGGTGGGGCTCCCGCCCGCGGAGCTCGAGGCGATCGTGGGCGGGTACGACGCGCTCGCGGTCCGGAGCGCGACGAAGGTCACCGCGAAGCTCCTCGAGCGCGCGACGCGGCTGCGCGTCGTCGGGCGCGCCGGGGTCGGGGTCGACAACGTGGACCTCGACGCCGCCACCCGGCGAGGCGTCGTCGTGATGAACACGCCCGGCGGCTCCTCGGTCACCGTCGCCGAGCTCGCGCTCGCGATGGTGATGTCGCTCTACCGGCACGTCCCGAGCGCGACCGCGAGCGTGAAGGGCGGGAAGTGGGAGAAGAAGCGCTTCCAGGGGCGGGAGATCGCGGGCAAGACGCTCGGCGTGGTCGGGATCGGGAACATCGGCTCGGTGCTCGTCGAGCGGGCGATCGCCATGAAGATGCAGGTGATCGCGTTCGACCCGTTCATCACGCCCGAGGCCGCGGCGAAGCTCGGCGCGACGCTCGTCGACCTCGACACGCTCTGGCGCGACGCCGACGTGGTCTCGCTGCACGTGCCGCTCACCGACCAGACGCGCCACCTCGTCAACGCCGAGACCCTCGCCCGCATGAAGAAGGGCGCCATCCTCGTGAACTGCGCGCGCGGCGGGATCGTGGACGAGCGCGCGCTCGCCGAGGCGCTCGCGTCGGGACACCTCGGCGGCGCCGCCCTCGACGTCTTCGAGAAGGAGCCCCCCGCGGCCGATCACCCGCTGTTCGGGCTCGACAACGTCGTGTGCACGCCGCACATCGGCGCGTCGACGGAGGAGGCGCAGTCCGCGGTCGCGATCGCGGTGGCGGAGCAGCTCGTCGCGTACCTGCGCGACGGGGTCGTGAAGAACGCCGTCAACGTCCCCGGGCTGCCGAAGGAGGTGCTGGACCAGCTCGCGCCCTTCCTCCCGCTGGCGGAGCGGATCGGGTCGGTGGCCGCGCAGCTCGCCCCCGCCGGACCGACCGAGGTGGTGGTGGAGGTCGCTGGCGAGCTGTCGACGGTCCCGATGCGCCCGCTCGCCGCCCGGGCGCTGGTCGGGCTCCTGCGCCACTTCCTCGACACCCCGGTGAACGAGGTGAACGCGCCCTCCATCGCGAAGGACCGCGGCATCCACGTGCGGGAGGTCCGCTCGGCGGAGCCGCACGACTGGGCGAGCCTCGTCACGGTCTCGGTGCGCGGGCAGGGCGGCGAGACGGTCGTCGCCGGCACGGTGTACGGGAAGCGCGAGGCGCGCATCGTCCGGGTGAACGGGTTCCGCGTCGAGGCGGTGCCGGAGGGGCACGTCATCGTCGTCGAGAACGACGACGCGCCCGGCGTCGTCGGGAACCTCGGGACGGCGCTCGCCGCCGCCGGGGTGAACATCGCGCGGATCTCGCTCTCGCGCCTCGACGACCGCTCCGGCGCGTTCTCCTTCCTGAACGTCGACTCCGCCCCGCCGGCCGAGGTCCTCGAGCGCCTGCGCGGCCTACCGCACATCCGCTCGGTCCGCGCGCTCCGCCTCTGAGAGCGCGCCGCCGGCCGCCCGCTCGTCGGGCCCCGGCGTGCCCGGCCGCAGGACACGCGCCCCGCTTGAACCGCTCCGGTCGAGTCCCCACCTTGGCAGCGGGTGGGGGGAGTTCCACCAGGGGAGGGGCAAGTGGCTTCTACGACGATGGAGACGGAGGGCGGACGCACGTTTCCGCGGCTGCACTGGGGCGCCATCGCGGCGGGCGTCGTGCTCGCGCTGGCGGCGCACGTGGTGATGGGGCTCATCGGAGCCGCGCTCGGATTCGCTGCGGCTCCGGCCGACTCGAACGCGGTGGGCGCGGCGGCGGCGATCTGGGCATTGCTCACCCCGTTCGTCGCGACGCTGCTCGGGGCGTGGCTCGCGGGGCGCCTCGCGTCCGCCGACGACTCGCGGTCCGCGACCTTGCACGGCGTGCTCGTCTGGTGCATCGGGCTCATCGCCGGCGCGCTGTTCCTGGCCGGGACGATGGCCTCCGGCGCGATGAGCGCGGGGACCGCGGCGAGCGGGAACCTCGGCGCCGCGCAGCGCGCGCTCCGCGGGGACACCGGCGCCCGAGGCGCCCGCGCCGAGGCGCGCTCCGAGGATGCCGCGAAGGCGGCGGCCGCGGGGAGCGGGGGCGCGGCGCTCGCCGCGATCGCGGGGTTGCTCGGCGCGGTCGTCGGCGCCGGCCTCTCGCAGCGCCGGTCGGCTGCGCACGGTCGACGCCGCGGCTGGCGCATCGCGATCCAGCGCCCGGAGGAGGAGCGGACGGCGGCGATGCCACCTGGCGCCGACCGCGGCTTCGGGACGACCTACGGGCCGACCCCGACCACGCCGCGCGGGCCGGGGATGTCGCCCGGCGCGCCGACCGAGCCAGGAGGGCCGACGGATCCGTACCACCACTGATGTGGGGGGCGGCGGGAGGGGCGGGGAGACGCGGCGACGCCGCGCCTCCCCGCGCCGTTTTCGGGTAGAGTCCGCGCGCGATGCTGCTCGATCTCTCGCTCCCCTCAGGCCTCCGCGACCTCCTCCCCGATCACTCCGCGCACCTCGCCGAGCTCTCGGCGCGGCTCCACGAGGTGTTCTCCCGGTTCGGGTACCGGCGGGTGTTCCTCCCGACGCTCGAGCGGCTCGAGGTGGTCGAGCGCGGCCTGTCCCCCGCCGCCCTCGCCGACGTGATGAAGTTCGTGGAGCCGGGTTCGGGGGAGGTGGTCGCGATCCGGCCCGACATCACGCCGCAGATCGCGCGGCTCTACGCCGCGCGCCCCGACGCGCTGCCGTCGCCCGCGCGCCTCTGCTACGACGGGCCGGTCCTCCGTGCGCGCGAGGCGCGCGCCGGCCGGCCGCGCGAGGTCTACCAGGCCGGGGTCGAGATGCTCGGAGCGGGCGGCCCGTCGGCGGACGCCGAGGCCCTCGTGGTGCTCGCGCGAGCGCTCGAGCGCGTCGGGCTCGCCGGCGCCGTCGTCGAGGTCGGCCACGCCCGCTTTGCGGGCGCGGTGCTGGAGGCGGTCCGGCTGCCGGAGAAGCTCAGGGCCGAGGCGTGGGCGGCGCTCGCGCGGAAGGACCAGGCAGCGCTCGCCGCCCTGGCGGCGCGCGGGCGCGGCGCGCCGCGGGCGCGGGCCGCGCTGCCGGAGCTCGCGACGCTCTACGGAGATCGGGCGCTCGAGCGCGGGCGGGTCATCGCCCGCGCCGTCCCCGCGGCCGCAGGTCCGCTCGGCGAGGTGGAGGCGGCGATCCGCCTCGCCCGCCGCCGCCGCGCCGGTCCGTTCGCGATCGACCTCGGCGAGGCGCGCGGGCTCGGGTACTACACCGGCATCACCTTCGCCGGCTACGCGCCCGGCGCCGGGAGCGCGGTCGCCGCGGGCGGCCGGTACGACGGGCTCCTCGCCCGCTTCGGCCGGCCCGGCCCGGCCATCGGCTTCGCGGTCGACCTCGAGTTCGCGACGCAGGCGCTCGAACGGGCGAGCGGGCGGGGACGCGGCAGCGTGGCGCAGCCCCGGCGGCGGATCGCGGCACGTCGGCGCTAGCAGTCCACGTTCTCCCCTGCTATGTTGCGGCACCTGCGCGCCGCGCACGCGCCCGCCCGTCGGGCCGCGTATTCCACCTGGAGTCGCGCACGATTCCGGGAGCTGCGGCGAGGGTGACCGACCCAGGGGAGTCTCGAGCATGGCGAACGTGGTCGTCGTCGGAGCCCAGTGGGGCGACGAGGGCAAGGGCAAGATCGTCGATCTGCTGACCCAGGACGCGGACGTCGTCGTCCGCTTCCAGGGCGGCAACAACGCCGGGCACACGCTCGTCGTCGGCGGCGAGAAGACCGTCCTTCACCTCATCCCGGCCGGCATCCTGCATCCGGGCAAGTCTTGCGTCATCGGGAACGGCGTCGTCGCCGACCCGGCGGTGCTCGTCATGGAGATCGACCGCCTGAAGGCGAGGGGCGGCTTCAAGGACGACGCGCAGCTCGTGATCTCGCTCGACGCCCACGTGATCATGCCGTGGCACAAGGCGATCGACGTGGCGCGCGAGCAGGCCGCCGGCGAGGGCAAGATCGGCACCACCGGTCGCGGCATCGGCCCGACCTACGAGGACAAGGTGGCGCGGCGCGGCCTGCGCATCCGCGACCTGCTCGACGAGGCGCGGCTCGAGCGGAAGGTGAAGGAGCGGTGCCCGGCGGCGCGCGAGGAGCTGCGCCGGCTCGGGGCGACGCCCGACCTCGACGAGGCGGCCATCGTGAAGCAGTACGCGGACTTCGGGCGGCGCCTCGGGCGCTACGCGACCGACGTCTCCCTCTGGCTGCACCGCGCGCTGCGCGCGGGCAAGTCGCTCCTCTTCGAGGGCGCCCAGGGCACGATGCTCGACGTCGACCACGGCACGTATCCGTTCGTCACGTCGTCGAACACCGTCGCGGGGAACGCGGTCGTCGGCTGCGGCCTCGGGCCGCGGGCCGTGGACTACGTGCTCGGCATCTCGAAGGCCTACTCGACGCGCGTGGGCGGCGGCCCGTACCCGACCGAGCTCAAGGACGAGACGGGCGAGCGGCTCCGGAAGATCGGCAACGAGTTCGGCGCGACGACCGGCCGTCCGCGGCGCACCGGCTGGCTCGACGCCCTCGCGCTGCGCTACGCGGCGCGGGTGAACGGCCTCGACGGCCTCGCGCTCACGAAGCTCGACGTCCTCACCGGCTTCGACAAGGTCAAGATCGCGGTCGGTTACGAGATCGACGGCAAGGTGCACGACGAGATGCCGTCCGATCTCGAGCTGCTCGAGCGCGCCAAGGCCGTCTACGAGGAGGTGCCGGGCTGGACCGAGAAGGTGGACCACCTGCGCACCTGGGACGACCTTCCCGCGAAGGCCCGCGCGTACGTGAAGCGGGTCGAGGAGCTCGTCGGCGTGAAGGTGATCGGAGTCTCGGTCGGCGCCGACCGGGGCGAGACCATCCTCCGCGAGAATCCGTTCCGCCGGTAGCCGGTCCTCCCGGCACCGCGGACGCGGTACGCCCGCATCCGGGCCCGGCTGTCGTATCATCCGGGCGCATGCGCGCCCTCGCCTCGACGCTCCTCCTCCTCGCCACCCCCGCGCTCGCCGTCCTCCCCGAGGTCGCGCCCGCGGGTGTGAGCGCGCCTGTTCAGCTCGGCGCCGCCGCAGCGTCCACCGGCGCGGGCGCGCCGATGGCGGCGCCGGTGCTGATGCAGCCCGCGCGCGAAGCCGCCGTCCCCGCGGTGCGGCTCCCCGACCCGCTCGGGCCGGGAACGAGACTCGCGCCCGCTGCGACGCCCACGACGCCCGGCGCTGCGGCGGGCGCATCGACGCCCGCGCCGCCGGCGCCAGCGAAGCCCGCCGCGCCGGTCGTCCCGACGCAGGCGACGATCGAGAAGATCGGGCTCGGGGACAGGCTCTACCTCGCCGGCGACTACCGGAACGCGCTCTTCGCGTACCAGGACGCCGTCTTCCAGCAGCCGAGGTACCCGCCCGCGCGCGTCCGGCTCGGCCGCGCCTACCTCGCGCTCCGGTATCCCGCGCTCGCGATCGCCCAGGCGGAGGCGGCGCTCGCCGAGGACCCCGCGAGCGTCGACGCGGGGAAGCTCCTCGAGGAGTCGAAGAACCCGTCCGCGCGGCCCGCGAGCGCGCCCCCGCCTCCCGCCGGCGCAACGCCCCAGGGAGCGGAGCAGGGCTCGGCGCGAAACGCGCCCCGGGTCTACCGCTTCACGCCGGACCCCGAAGCCGGCGCCGGCTCACCCGGGACGCCGCCGCCCGACCGTCGCGACGGCGCGACCGCGCCGAGCCATGCGGTGGACCCGGTCGTGGCGGTCGTCGTGGCCGCGCCAGCGGATCCCGAGCCCGCCTCGACCCGTCGCAGCTCCGACGTGCGCGTGTTCCAGACGCCGGGCGCCGCCCCGCCCCCCGATGCGGCGTCGCCGCCCCCTTCGTCCGGAAGCGCGGCGCCGCCCGGCGGGACGGCGGCGCAGCACTACCGGACCGCGCTCGGCCATCTTCAGAACCGGGACTGGGGGAAGGCGGTCGCGGAGCTCTCGGACGCGATCCGGGTCGACCCGAAGCTCGCCGTCGCGTACGCGGCGCGCGGCAGCGCCCAGTTCGGGCTCGGCAAGTACAGTGACGCGGCGGAGGACTACCGCGCCGCGCTCGTGCTCGACCCGGCGCTCGCGACCCCGGTCTACGGGCTCGCGGAGTGTTACCGCGTCCTCGGCGACGCGAGGCGGGCCGCCGAGATGTACGACCGGTATTCGCGCGCCGGGTCGTCAGACGTCCGCGAAGACCTGCGCACGATCGCCGCGAAGCGGGCGCGGGAGCTCCGCTGACCGCTCGCCCAAGGAGCGCTCGGCGCTGACGACCGCTTCGACCGGGCGCATCGTGAACGGGGATGGAGCAGCTCCGCACGTACCGGACGCGCCTGTCGCTGCGGGTCGCCGTGGCGCTCGCGGCCGTCTTCTGGGCCGGAATGCTCGTCGCGGTGATCCGCCTGCCGGGCGGCGGCGCCTCGGCGGCGTTCGCCGCCGGCGGTTTCACCGCGTTCTTCGTCGCGTCCTACGTCCTCTACGCGCGCTCGTCGATCACGGTCACCCGGGACGGGATCGTCGCTGCGTCGCCGCTCCGGCGGCGGCCGGTGCCGTACGCGGACATCCTCGAGATCGTGGTGCGCGACGGGCTCGGCGGCCGCGTCTACGCCGTCTTCACCCGGCGCGGGATCGTGCAGTTCACGAGCTTGTTCGGCCGGCATCGCGAGCTCTTCGAGACCCTGATCGAGCGCTCCGAGCTCGCGCCCCGCTTCGTGTGAGGCCGGCCGAGCCGAGCCCGCTTGCCGTGATCGCGCCGCAGCAGCGGATCAGGGCAAGTGGACTCGGCCTTAGCCAGCGGCGAGCGCGAGCGCCGCGGCCGACAGCGCGAGGAGGGTCGCGACGACGACGTGGCGGCCGGGGCGCGCCCGGTGGCCCCGGCCGGGAGCATCCGGCGGTGCGGCGGCGCCCGGCGCCGTCTCGAGCGCGTCGCGCCCGCCCCCCTCGAGCGCGAGCACCGTCTCGCCGAGCGAGATCTCGTCGCCGGCCCGGACGGGCAGCGGCCTGCGGTCAATCCGGACGCCGTTCACGCGCACGCCGTTCTTCGAGCCCAGGTCCTCGAGTTGCGCGACGCCGTTCGGGAGGAGCCGGAGGCGGGCGTGGACGCGCGACGCGGCGGCATCCGGGAGCACGATGGTGGCCGCGCGCCCGCGGCCGAGCGTCTGCACCGGACCGACCGCGAAGCGCGCGCCCGCGGCCGGACCGCTCAGGACGACCAGGTGCGCGCCGGCGACGTGCGACGCGCCCGCCGACGCCGCCCGGAGAAGGGCCGCCGCGGCGGCCCGGGTCCCGTCGGCCGGGAGCGTCCGCTGCTCGAGCAGGACCGTGCTGCCGTGGAGCTCGAGCCGCTCGCCGGCGCGGAGGAGCCTGCGAGCGCCCGGGTGGAGCACGTGACCTGCGACGTGAGCGCCGCAGGCGACCGCCTCGACGACGACGCCGGCCGCGCAGGGCAACAGCCGGAGCGCCGCGGGAGGGCTGTCCGGGAGCAGGACGTCGTCCGCCCGCGAGCCACCCGCGCGCAGCGGGCCCACGATGTCGCGCCGCTCGGGGGCGGCTCCTGGACGCTGGATGAGGAAGGCGTGCATCGACTGCTACGGAGTCCAAGCCGCGTGCCACGAAAAGCCGGAGCAATCGCGGGCGCTCGACCGGCCGACCGGTCCGCGCAGCGCCCGACTGTCCGCGGCCGCTACGGGATGTGGGGAAGGATGTCCCAGCGGCTCTCCGCCTGCGAACGGACGGACGGGTCACCGACGAACTTGAGATAACCGTTCATCTCGAGGGTGTCGACGAGTTCCTCGGCCTCGAGCTCCGAACAGCCGAGCTCGTGCGCGAGCACGTCGCGGAAGTAGCTGCGCCCCCGCAGGTAGCCGACCGGCGGCTCGCCTTCCGGGATGTGGCGCCGCAACCGCTCCGCAACCTCCATCAGGTCGACATCCTCGATGCGCACGCCGCAAGGCTGCGTCCGCTCGCGCCAGATCGCCAGGGGGTCGAGGGCGGCCGCCGGGACGCGCCGGACGTGGTGCCCGTCCGACAGGAGCCGGATCGCTCCCTCGTCCGTCCGCAGGACGAGCGCGCCCACCGCGCGCCAGCGATCGACCGCCTCCTCGTGCGGGAAGCCGTAGCGGTTGCGGCGCCCGACGCTCGCGATCGCGAGCCGCGGCCGCACCGCGGCGGTGAACGGGGCGGTGGACGAGCGACGGCTGCCGTGGTGAGGGACCTTGATCACGTCGGCGGCGAGGCCTCCGCGCGCGACCGCGGCCGCCTCGCCCGCCTCCTCGACGTCGCCAGGAAACAGGAAGGCGGTCTCGCCGTACGAGACGCGGAGCACGAGCGACGCGTCGTTCGACGCGAGCCGCTCGGCCACGCCGCCGAGCACCTCGAAGCGGACGCCGGAACGGTCCCAGGCGTCACCGGGCGCGAGCGCGACCGGGTGCAGCCCGGCGAGCACCTCGCGCGCCTCCCCGTCGCCGGCGTCGCCGTTCGAGAAGACGACGTCGGGCGGGAACGCGCGGGCGACCGCGGCGAGCCCGAGCACGTGATCGGGGTGCGGGTGCGAGACGAAGGCCGCGGCGAGGCGGCTCACCCCGAGGTCCCGGAGCAGCGGGACGAGATCCCGGGCGCCGGGGTCGGCGCCGCCGTCGGCCGCGCCGCCGGCGTCCACGAGCACCGCGCTCCCGTCGGGGAGCCTGAGCAGCGCCGCGTCGCCCTGGCCGACGGAAACGAACGTCACCTCGAGCCCGCCGCGCGCGCGCGCGGCGGCGGCGCGCAGCGGTCCCGGAGCGACGAGCGCGAGGACCGCCAGCGTGGCCGCGGCGAGCCGGGCGCGGCCGCGCAGCCAGCTGGAGGCGAGCGCCGCGGCACAGCACGCGGCCGCGCCGGCGAACCCGGGTGACGCCACGCCGAGGACGGACCAGCGCGGTTCGGCGGCGGCGTCGGAGAGGGCGAGCAGCGCGGTCGCGAGCGGGCGATCGACGAGGAGGAGCGGCGCGGCGAGCGACGGAGACGCCGCGGCGACGAGCGCCGCGACGGACGAGACGGCGGTGAGGGCCGAGCCGATCGGGACGCCGGCGACGTTCGCGAGGAGGCCGAGCAGCGGGAGCTGGCGGAAGTGGAAGGCGAGGACCGGGGCGGTCGCGGCGGAGGCGGCGAGCGTCGCGCACACTCCGCCGAGCAGCGGCTCGAGCGTCCACGCGCGCCAGGTTCCGGGGCGCGGTCGCGTCACCGGGATGCGGCGGCGGAGCGGCCCGGCCCAGAGGACGAGGCCGGCGACCGCAGCGAAGGTGAGCTGGGTGGAGGGGTCGAGGGCTGCCGCAGGCTCCGCCGCGAGCAGGACCAGCGCGGCGAGCGCGAGGACGTTCGCCGCGCGCGCCTCGCGGTCGAGGAGCACGCCCCCGGCCGCGACGCCGACCGCGAGCGCGGCGCGCAGCACGGGGACGCCCGCGCCGGTCGCGAGCGCGTAGGCCAGGGTCGCCGGGAGGAGCGCCGCGGCGGCGGCGCGCCGGGGGTCGAGGTGCGCGGCGACGCGCTCGAGCCGGACCAGGACGGCGCGCAGGAGCCGCTCGAGGCCGAGCGCGACGACGACGAGGTGGAGGCCGGAGACCGCGAGCACGTGGGCGAGGCCGCTCCGCGCGAACGACGTCGTGGTCGCCTGGTCGAGGGCGGACCGGTCGCCGGTCGCGATCGCGCGGACGAGCGCGGCCTCCCGGGCAGGCAGGGTCCGGCTGGTCGCGAGCGCGAAGCGCTCCCGCCCGTGCTCGAGGTGAGCGAGCGGGGAGGGCGCGTCGACGCGCACGGCCGGCCCGATCGCGAAGGCCTGCAGCGCCACGCCGTCGCTGGCGAGCCGGGCTGCGAGGTCACGGCCGCCCGGGTTGCGGGCGCCGGGAGGCGAGCGGAGCCGCGCGCGCATGCGGACGCGATCGCCGAGCGCGAGCGGCCAGGGGGAGGCGGGCGCGAACGCGTCGAAGGCGGCCCCGTCCGCGGCGCGGAGGCGGAACCGCAGGCCGTCCGCGAGCCGCTCCGGTACGGTCGCGACCGCGCCCTCGACCTCGGCGATGGAGTCCTCGCCGGGTGGCGCCGCGCGGGCGGGCCGGGCGAGGAGCCACCCTGCGGTCCCGAACGCGGCTGGCGCGAGCGGCGGGGAGAGAACGAGGACGAGACCCACCCAGGCCGCCGGCGGGGGCTGGATACGCCTGGAGGCCGAGCGCGATGCCGACGAGGAACCCCAGGGCAGGCCCGACGAGGGGGTGGCGGGCGCTCATCGGAGCCCTCGCGTGGCCCCTCTGGGGGAGATCGGAAGACCCGCGAAATCCCGGGAGTTATTGAACCATCCGGGCGACTGTGGTAGCCTCCCGCGACCAAGCTCCCGCCCCTTCGTCGACCGCACCGGTCCGCGAACGGGCCGTGCGGAGCGGAGGAAGGAATGTCCGTCACTCAGGTTACACAGGCGTCCCCGAACTTCAAGGTCGGGGACAAGGCGGTCTATCCCGGCCAAGGGGTCGGCGAGGTCATGGGAATCGAGCACAAGGAGGTCGCCGGACAGCGGCAGTCCTTCTACGTGCTCCGCATCCTCGAGAACGGGATGAAGATCATGATCCCGATGAACAAGGTCGGCTCGGTCGGACTCCGCGAGATCATCGGAGAGAAGGACGTTCGCCGGGTCTACACGATCCTGCGCGAGAAGGAGGTCTCGGTCGACTCGACGACCTGGAACCGCCGGTATCGCGAGTACATGGACAAGATCAAGACGGGGAGCGTCTTCGAGATCGCGGAGGTGCTGCGCGACCTCTATCTCCTCAGGTCCGACAAGGACCTGTCGTTCGGCGAGCGGAAGATGCTCGACACGGCCCGGTCGCTGCTCATCAAGGAGCTGGCGATCGCGAAGGAGTGCGACGAGCAGGACGTCGAGACGGACCTCAAGAAGATCTTCAACTGTTGAGCTCGGGCCCCGGCGCACGCGCGCCGGGGCTTCACCGGCGAGACCGCCGCACGGACGCGAGTCCGCGCGGCGGTTGCGTGTCTGGGTGACCGGGGCGCGGTCGGGGAGCATCCGCCGCGAGTCAGCATGGACGGTGCCACCCCTGCCGCTCGCAGCGGGTGGCGGGTGCGAGCGGAGGAGGCGCGCATGATCGGCGGCGACAGGGTGGCCGGCATCGTGGCGGCGGGCGGCTCGGGCGTGCGGGCCGGGGTCGCGAAGCAGTGGCTCGTCGTCGCGGGCGAGACCGTGCTGCGCCGCGCCGCGCGCGCGCTCGCTTCATGCCCCGCGGTGGACGAGCTCGTCGCCGTCGTCCCTCCCGGTGAGGAGGCGCGCGGGGCAGCCGAGCTCGCGGGCCTCGGGAAGCCCTCCCGAGCCGTCGCGGGGGGCGCCGCGCGCGCCGACTCGGTCCGCAACGGGCTCGCGGCGGCGGCGGAGTGCGCGGTGGTCCTCGTCCACGACGCGGCGCGGCCGTTCGCGACCGCGGGGCTCGTGGCGCGCGTCGCCGAGGCGGCCGCCCGCGACGGGGCCGCCCTCGCCGCGGTCTCCGTCACCGACACGGTGAAGCGCGCCGTCGGGGAGGGCGATCCCCGGGTCGCGGAGACCCTCGATCGCCGGACGCTCTGGCTCGCGCAGACACCCCAGGGCTTCCGGCGCGAGCTCCTCCTGCGGGCGTACGAGGCGGCGGGCGCGGACGCCTCCGCGGCGACCGACGAGTGCTCGCTCGTCGAGCGGCTCGGCGCGCCCGTCACGCTCGTCCCCGGCGAGCCGGGCAACTTCAAGATCACCGGGCCGGGCGATCTCGAGCGGGCCCGTTCCGTGCTCGAGGCGCCCGTCGCCATGGGCGTCGGGTACGACACGCACCGGTTCGCGGCGGGCCGGCCGCTCGTGCTCGGCGGCGTCCAGTTCGAGGGGGACGGGCTGCTCGGCCACTCCGACGCCGACGTGTGCGCGCACGCCATCGGCGACGCGATCCTCGGGGCAGCCGGGCTGGGCGATCTCGGCCGGCACTTCCCCGACACCGACCCGCGCTGGAAGGGCGTGTCCTCGCTCGTCCTGCTGCGCGAGATCGCGCGCAAGGCGGCGGAGCGCGGCTGGCGGGTCGGAAACTGCGACGTCACGCTCGCCGCGAAGCGGCCGAAGATCGCGCCGCGCGCGGAGGAGATGCGCGCGAGGCTCGCCGAGGCGCTCGGGGTCGCCCCCGCGCAGGTGAACGTGAAGGCCACCACCGGCGAGGGGATGGGGTTCGTCGGCCGCGAGGAGGGCATCGCCGCGCACGCGGTGGCGCTCCTCGTGCGGAGGCCGGCGTGACCCTTCGACTTCGGGCCCGCGCGGCGGGCCCTACGCTCAGGGAGCGTGAATCAATCCCCGGACCGAGCCAGGCGGTCGAGACGCGAGCGGCGCGAGGCGCGACGACCGAGGATACCTCGCTGGTAGCTGAGGGAGGAGCAACGAAGCGCCGCGATGCGGATCGGCCGCCGCGGCGAAGGGAGGGGATTGTTTCACGTTCCCTCAGGGAGGTCGGAGATGTCTGAGGACCGGCGCGGCGAGGACGCCTTCTTCGGCGGGGAGGGCCGGCCCGGGAACGCGCCGCGCGCCGAGGGCGAGCCGGAGCCGGCGCCGCCGCGGCCCCGCGCGTCGCTCTTCGCCCGGAACCCGATCTTCGCCCTGGTGGCGCTCGCCTTCTGCGGGTGGCTGCTCGCGGACTTCTGGCCCGACGTCGCCTACTTCTTCTCGCCGCGCGAGCCGATCGACCTCGGCGCGCCCGGCACCTACCGGCTCGAGCTCGCCCGCGAGAACCGGCTCGTCCAGGTGCGCGGCGAGCTCGCCCAGGCGATCCCGGTGACGGAGGCGCGGACCGGGGCGCCGCGCACGGTCGGCCGGCTCGCGGGGACGACGCTCGTCGTCGACCGCCCGGGCCGCGGTGGACCGCCGGTGTTCGAGGGGCGCATCCTGCCCCGGCGCGCGAGCGCGGACTACGGCGAGGCGGTCCGGGCGATGCGCGAGCGCGGGGCGGAGCTCGGCGAGCGCTGGCTCGTGCTCCGCGACGGCGATCGGCCTCGCACGAAATGGCTCCCGGTCGTCGCCTCGGCGATCCTGGCCCTGCTCGCGCTCGTCAATCTGCGGGCGCTCGTGAAGCGCCTCACGGCGTGAGGTCGAGCGCGGCGCTCGGCGTCACCGGTAGCTGACGACGAGAGTTGGGCGACCCCCCGCGGCGTAGTAGTCGGAGCTGTAGAACGAGGTGGCCCTCAACGGGCTCGCGTACGGGAACACCTGGTCCTGATCCATGAACAGCAGGCCGTTGTTCACCCAGGCGCCGCTCGCCCAGTTGCGAACGATGTCCGTCACGTCCCAGCCGAGCCATCCGGGCGTGGTAGGCGAGGACACCTGCCACCCTCCGGCTGTGTAGGTGGCCGGGACGTTGTTCCAGGTGAGCGTCGAGGTGCTCCATGAACCCGCGAGGGCGCGGACGCCGTACTGCGTCGCGTTGAGCGGGGTCGAGTAGGCGTAGAGCCCGACCGCCGCCGATTCGATGATCCTGTTCTGGAGCACGCTGACGTCGAACTTCACGGCGGATCCGAAGCAGGTGCCTTCCTGGGTGCCGAGGTAGCTGTTGTACAGCCAGTTACAGCCGACGATGAGCTCGGCCGACGGCTTGGGGACGGTTCGCGACCGTGCTGTCGCCGTAACTCTTGGCGATGTAGTTGTCCGCGACCGGGTAGAGCGTCACCGTCTGGATCGGGCCGGCCTGGGTGGTCGCGGTTGCGGTGCTCGACCAGGCGGAGGCGCCGGCCGCGTTGGTGGCGCGGACCCGGAAGTAGTAGGCGGTCGAGGCCGCGAGACCGGTGGCGTCGAGCTGCGCGGAGCCCGCCGCGGCGGTGCCGACCGCCGCGAACGTCCCGCCGGCGCTCGGCGCGCGCTGGACCTCGAAGGCGCTCTCGTTCGCGGAGGTGTCCGTCCAGGTGATGCGGATCGCCGAGGCGGAGAGCGCCGTCGCCGTGGCGCCGGTCGGCGCGGACGGAGGCGTGAGCGCCGCGACCTCGGTGGTCGCGGTCGCGGTGCTCGACCAGGAGGAGGCGCCGGCCGCGTTGGTGGCGCGGACCCGGAAGAAGTAGGCGGTCGAGGCCGCGAGCCCGGTGCTGTCGAGCTGCGTCGAGCCGGCCGGGACGGTGCCGGCGTTCGCGAACGTCCCGCCGGCGCTCGGCGCCCGCTCGATCTCGAAGGCGGTCTCGTTCGCGGAGGCGTCCGTCCACGTGACCCGGATCGCCGAGGGGGAGAGGGCCGTGGCCGCTGCTCCGGACGGCGCCGCGGGGGGCGTCGCAGGCGGGCCCTGGGTGGTCGCGGTCGCGGTGCTCGACCAGGCGGACGCGCCGGTCCCGTTCGTGGCGCGGACGCGGAAGAGGTAGGCGGTCGAGGCCGCGAGGCCGGTGCTGTCGGCCTGGGTGGAGCCGGCGGGGAGGGTGACGAGGTCGCCGAACGGGCCGCCGGCGCTCGGCGCGCGCTCGAGCTCGAAGGCGGTCTCGTTCACCGAGGCATCGATCCAGGTGATCCGGATCGCGCCGGCGGAGAGCGCCGTCGCCGCGGGCCCGGACGGCGCCGCCGGCGCGGTCGCGGCCCCGGCCTGGGTGGTCGCGCTCACGGTGGCCGACGAGTACGATCCGCCGGCCGCGTTCGCCGCGTGGACCCGGTAGAAGTAGGTCCCCGAGGCTGCGAGCCCGACGTCGTCGTATTCCGTGACGTTCACGTTCACGGTCGCGATCAGCGCGAACGGCCCGGCGAAGGTCGTCGAGCGGTAGATCTCGAAGTGCTCCTCGGTCGAGGAGCCGTCCACCCAGGTGACCCGGATCGTCGAGGCGGAGAGGGCGGTGGCCGCGGCTGCGGACGGCTCCGACGGCGGGTTCCACGGATCGTCCTGGGTGGTCGCGCTCGCCGTGTCCGACGGGAGGGACGACCCCGCCCCGTTCTTCGCGCTGACCCGGTAAAAGTAGGTCCCCGACGATCCGAGCCCGAGGTCGTCGTATCCGGGGACGTTCACGTTCACGCTTGCGACCGCCGCGAACGGCCCCGCGAAGATCGTCGCGCGCTCGATCACGAACTCGGTCTCGTCCGTGGAGTTGTCGGTCCACATGACCCGGATCCCGGAGGCGGAGAGCTCCGCGGCCAGGATCCCGGACGGCGACGCCGGCGGCGCGAGGGGATCGTCCTGGGTCGTCGCGCTCGCGCTGCTCGCCCAGGCAGAGGCGTCCGCCCCCTTCATCGCGCGCACCCGGTAGAAGTAGGTCCCCGAGGCGCCGAGGCCGAAGTCGTCGTATCCGGTGACGTTCACGTTCGGGGTCGCGACCCGCGCGAACGGCCCCCCGCTGCTCGTGGCGCGCTCGATCTCGAAGCCGGTCTCGTTCGCGGAGTTGTCGGTCCAGGTGAGCCGGATCCCCGACGCCGAGAGGGTGACGGCCGCCGCTCCCGACGGCGCCACGACCGCAGGCGGGGGAGGCGGAGTGCTGGACGTGCCGCCGCCACACCCGGTGGCGAGCAGTGCGATGACGATTCCGCCGGCTGCTGCGGTGGCGTGCGCGCGACGCATGGGGCTTCCGTTCTGTCGGGGGGGCGATGAGTCGCTGGACGCCCGAACGTCCACGGCACCTGAACGATGCGTCCGGAAGCTACCACGCCGCATTGGACGTGCACCGGGGTGACAGTTGACCCTCGGGTCCGGTAATCAATCGTTTTGGCGCGTCGCGGACGCCGGGCGGTGCTCGCCCTCGCCGTCCCTTTTCGGCGATGGCTGGCCGCGCGGTCCGCCACGTCAGCCCGCTCGTCAGGTGAGGGGGGCCATGCTAGAAGCGGCGAGCGATCCGGAGCCGCGAGCGAGCCCTTGTGGGGTGGCGCGACGCAGGGATGTTACGACTTGGAGACCGTTTCGCGTCAGGGGAAAGCCGCGATGCCCATCGTCCTCCACGACACGCTCACCGCCGAGAAGCGCGAGCTCATCCCGCTCGAGCCCGGCAAGATCCGCTTCTACGCCTGCGGTCCGACCGTCTACGACTTCTCGCACGTGGGCCACGCGCGGAGCTACGTGGTGTGGGACGTCGTCGTGCGCCACCTCCGCGCGCGCGGGTACGCGGTGACCTATGTCCGGAACTTCACCGACGTGGACGACAAGATCATCCGGCGCGCGAACGAGCGCGGCGAGGACCCGGTCGCGCTGGCGGATCGGTTCGCGCGCGCCTTCGACGAGGACATGGACGCCCTCGGGAACCTCCGGCCCGACGCGGCCCCGAAGGTCTCCGACCACGTGCCGCAGATCGTCGCGATGATCGAGACGCTCGTCGCGAAGGGGTTCGCCTACGCCGCGGCGAACGGCGACGTGTACTACGCGGTCCGCAAGTTCCCGGACTACGGCCGGCTCGCGAAGCGGAACCTCGACGATCTCCTCTCCGGCGCCCGGGTCGAGCCCGGCGAGGCGAAGCGCGACCCGCTCGACTTCGCGCTCTGGAAGACCGCCAAGCCCGGCGAGCCGTCCTGGGGCTCGCCGTGGGGGAAGGGCCGTCCCGGGTGGCACATCGAGTGCTCGGCGATGACGCTCGCCCACCTCGGCGCGCCGATCGATCTGCACGGCGGCGGCAAGGACCTCGTCTTCCCGCACCACACGAACGAGATCGCCCAGTCGGTGGCGGCGGTCGGCGACGGCCGGTCCGCCGAGACGTTCTCGCGCTACTGGATGCACCACGGCTTCGTCGAGATCGACAGCGAGAAGATGTCGAAGTCGCTCGGCAACTTCTTCACGATCCGCGAGGTGCTCGCCAAGTTCGACCCCGAGGTGATGCGGCTCTTCCTCCTCGGGACGCACTACCGCAACCCGATCAACTACTCCGACACGATCCTGCAGGAGGCGGAGCGGCGGCTCCGCTACCTCTACAAGACGCTCGAGAAGGCGGACCGGCTCGCGGCGGGGGCCTCGGCGGCCGGGCAGGGCGGGGTGATGGTCGACGGAGCGCGCGGCGCCCTGGACGACGACTTCAACACGCCGCAGGTGCTCGCCGTCCTCGCCGAGGCCTTCACGGCGGCGAACGTCCTCGCGGACCGGAAGGGGAAGAAGACGCCCGACGAGCGCGCGGCGCTCGCCGGGTTCGCGCGCGATGCGCGCGAGATCGGCACGACCCTCGGGCTGCTCCAGCGCCCCGCCGCGACCGCGCTCCTCGCGCTGCGCGAGAAGGCGGCCGCCCGGCGCGGCATCGACGGCGCGGAGGTGGACGCCCGGATCGCCGAGCGCGCCGCCGCCCGCAAGGCGAAGGACTTCGGGCGCGGCGACGCGATCCGCGACGCGCTGCTCGCGCGCGGGGTCGCGCTCCTCGACGGGGCGGAGGGCACGACGTGGGACGTCGAGTGACGCCGCCGTCGTCCTGCGGCGTGGACGTGGACCCTGGGTCCGCCGACGCCCCCGCTCCCGTGCCGGAGATCCGGGCCGCGCTCCTGCGGCTCTACCTCGATCCGGCGGTGCGGTGCGACGCGGACGACCGCGCCGCCATGCGGGCCGCGTTGCCGCCGGAGGCGCTCCGGCGGATCGAGCTCGCCGGGGCCGTGGAGTGGCTCCCGCTCGCCTGGGAGATCGCGATGCTCCGGGCCGTGCACGCGCGCGGCGGGGACGCGGCGGTGCGCGCGCTGGGCGGGGAGGTCGGACGCGCGGGGCTGAACGTCCCCATCTTCCGCTCCCTGCTCCAGGCGCTGCTCGGCATGCTCGGGCGGCACCGCGAGCTGCTGGTCCGCTTCCTGGTCGCGTCCTTGGACCTCAGCATGCGGAACGCGGGGCGGCACTGGCGCTGTCGTCGGCGCGGGCCGCGTGATCCAGCTCGCGCATCGAGGACGATGCCTGCCGGCGTCGTGGGACCGGACGCGTCGGGCCTCCGCACGTGTGGGGTGATCGAGTCGCTCGAGCTGAGCGGGACCGCGCCGCGCGTCGCGTTCGAGTGGAACGAGGGCTCGGCGCGCGCGGTCTACACGCTCACGTGGCCGTGAGCTACTCCTCGAGCTTCGGCTGCGGGCCGGGGATGATGCCGGCGATGTCCGGATCGACGCCGGGCGAGGTGGGCAGGCCGGGCTGATCGGCCTTCTCGCGCTTGCGCTGCTCCTTCTTCTCGTCCTTCTTGCGCTGCTTGTCGCGGCGGGCCGCTTCCTTCTGCCGCTTCGTCGCTCCGGGATTGAAGGCCATCGGTCACTCCTGGGTGGTCTGGGTCGGAGAATGAACGAGGCCCGGCCGGGTGGCCGGGCCTCCTCGTGCTGGCGACGCGCGCCGGGCTAGACCGCCCGAACGTTCGCCGCCTGGAGGCCCTTCGGGCCCTTCGTCACCTCGAACTCGACCTTCTGGCCTTCCTGCAGGCTGCGGAAGCCCTCGGACTGGATCGCGGTGTGGTGGACGAACACGTCCTCGCCGCCGCCGTCCTGGGTGATGAAGCCGAAGCCCTTCGCATCATTGAACCACTTCACGGTACCACTGGCCATCTGCACTCCACTTCTTGTTTGCGAACGGGGCCCATCCCGGTCGTTCCCGCGCCATCGTCCGGGCCGGGACCGCGAAAAATTAGGCGGTTCCCGAAGGGAAGTCGAGTGAAAACAGGGCGGTGCCACGGACGGGGAAGCCTTGGGCGGGCCTGCGCCCGGCGGCCCGGTCGGCGCCATGACCATCGGTACGATGCTTCAGGGCCACGTCGGCGTCGCGCTCTGGAACTCGAGGCAGAGGGCGTCGCAGTTGAGGGTCGCGTCGGAGGTCACGTGGCCCGCGAACGGGCTCAGGCCGTAGCACCACACGCCGCACGACGCGGTCGTCTGGCGGGCGAGGCAGTTGCCGCCGCAGAGCCCCTCGTAGGTTTGCCCGGAGTGCCACGAGTTCGCCGCGGCGAGGGCGGCGTCGGGGGTCGTCGAGGACGGGAGCGCGTACGCGGTCACGCAGTCGTAGAACGTCCCGCCGAGGCCGTTCGAGTGCGGCGTCTGGCAGGCGGTCCCACCCGCGCAGCAGGCGGTTCCGGCGCAGCAGCTCGTCCCGCAGGCGACAGGCGCCGCTCCCGCGCAGGCGCACGCGCCCCCGACGCAGCTGCGCCCGCCCGTGCAGGCGTGGCCGCAGGTGCCGCAGCTCGAGGCGTCGGTCTGCGGATCCACGCACGTCCCGCTGCAGTTGACGCGCCCGGTGGGGCAGCACTTCCCGCTCGAGCAGGTGGGGGTGCCGCCCGTGCAGGCCGCGCCACACGTCCCGCAGTTCTCCGGATCGATCGCGTGGTCCACGCAGCGCGTGGGGCACTCGTCCGGGAGGGCCGTCGACGTGCAGCCGCACACGCCACCCGTGCAGACCGCCCCCCACTTGCACGTGTCTCCGCAGCCGCCGCAGTTGTGTTCGTCCACGAGGGTGTTCACGCAGCGGGGGTTCGCGCCGCAGTCCTTCGCCTCGGGGGTCCCCGCGCAGACGCAGGCGCCCGAGACACACGGCGCGTCGAGCCCCGCGACGTACGACCCCTGGCACGAGAGGCCGCACGTGCCGCAATACCCATGGGAGCCGGTCTGGAGATCGAGGCAGACCGGGCCGCAGGTGTCGGGCAGCGACTCCGGGCAGCTGCACGCTCCGGCGGTGCACACGCCGTTCGCGAAGCAGGGCTGGTCGCACGCGCCGCAGTGCGCGGCGCTCGTCGAGACGTCCGTGCACCCTCCTGCGCAGCACGTCTCGCCCGCGCTGCAGGCAAACCCGCACCCGCCGCAGTTCGCCGGATCCGAGCCGACGTCCAGGCAGCGGCCGCCGCACTCGAGCTCCGGGAGCAGGCACCTCGGCTCGTCACTGCATCCGGCGACGGAGCCCGTGAGGGCGACGAGGACGGCGACGGCGACAGCGACGTTCGGTCGGTGGTTCACGCGGAGCATCATAGAGCGACGCCCGCCCGCCCGTCCCGCGGCGTCTCGTCCCCACCGGCTCGGCGCGCCCGCCCCGCGCCTGTTAGATTCGGCGGGTGCCGTTCGACCTCCAGAGCGAATTCAAGCCGACCGGCGACCAGCCGCGGGCGATCGAGGAGCTCGTGGCCGGGCTCCGCCGCGCCGACCCGCACCAGGTGCTCCTCGGGGTGACCGGCTCGGGGAAGACCTTCACGGTCGCGAACGTCGTCTCGCAGGTGCGCCGGCCGACGCTCGTCATCGCGCACAACAAGACGCTCGCGGCGCAGCTCTACGGCGAGTTCAAGGAGCTCTTCCCGTCGGCCGCGGTCCACTACTTCGTCAGCTACTACGACTACTACCAGCCGGAGGCCTACGTCCCGTCGTCGGACACGTACATCGAGAAGGACTCGTCCATCAACGACGAGATCGACCGGATGCGCCACGCGGCGACGCACGCGCTCCTCACCCGGAACGACGTGCTCATCGTGGCGTCGGTCTCGTGCATCTACGGCCTCGGCACCGCGGAGGCGTACTACGGCCTCCTGCAGCAGGTGGAGCGCGGCCAGGAGTTCATGCGCGACCGGTTCATCCGCTCGCTCATCGACATCCAGTACGAGCGGAACGACACCGACTTCCACCGCGGGACCTTCCGCGTGCGCGGGGACACCATCGAGGTGTTCCCGCCGTACGAGGAGGACCGCGCCATCCGCATCGAGTTCTTCGGCGACGTGGTCGAGTCGATCCACGAGTTCGACCCGCTCCGCGGCGCCACGCTCGCCGAGCTCGACAAGGCCGCCATCTTCCCGAACAGCCACTACGTCTCGGCGCCGGAGACCCGCAAGCGCGCCATCGACGGGATCCGGGACGAGCTGTGCCAGCGGCTCGGCGAGCTCACCCGCGCGAACAAGCTCGTCGAGGCGCAGCGGCTCGAGCAGCGCACGATGTTCGACCTCGAGATGCTCGAGCAGATGGGGTTCTGCTCGGGCATCGAGAACTACTCGCGCTGGCTCTCCGGCCGGAAGGCGGGCGACCCGCCGCCGTGCCTCCTCGACTACTTCCCGAAGGACTTCGTCCTCGTCATCGACGAGTCCCACCAGACGATCCCGCAGATCGGCGCCATGTACCGGGGCGACCGGTCTCGCAAGGAGACGCTCGTCGACTACGGCTTCCGGCTGCCGTCCGCCCTCGACAACCGCCCGCTCAAGTTCGAGGAGTTCGAGCACCTCGTGGGCCAGGGGATCTACGTGTCCGCGACGCCCTCGGAGTACGAGCTGGCGAAGGCGCAGGGGGTCGTGGTCGAGCAGATCATCAGGCCCACCGGGCTCGTGGATCCGGAGGTGGAGGTCCGACCGGTCGGGACCCAGGTGGACGACCTCCTCGGCGAGGTGCGCAAGCGCGCCGAGGCCGGCGAGCGGGTCCTCGTGACGACGCTCACGAAGCGGATGTCGGAGGACCTCACCGAGTACTTCACCGACGTGGGGGTCCGCTGCCGCTACCTGCACTCGGACATCGAGACGCTCGAGCGGAGCGCGCTCATCCGCGACCTGCGCCGCGGCGAGTTCGACGTGCTCATCGGGATCAACCTGCTCCGCGAGGGGCTCGACATCCCCGAGGTGTCGCTCGTCGCGGTGCTCGACGCGGACAAGGAGGGGTTCCTCCGCTCGGCGGTGGCGCTCATCCAGACGATCGGGCGCGCCGCGCGCAACGTGAACGGCCGCGTGATCCTGTACGCGGACTCGGTGACCGCCTCCATGCGCCGCGCGATCGACGAGACGGACCGCCGGCGCGAGCGGCAGCGCGCGTACAACGCCGAGCACGGCATCACCCCGCAGACGGTGAAGCGGAACATCAGCGACCTCGGGATGGCCGTCGTCGAGGCGGACTGGATGACGGTGCCGCTCGCGGCCGACGAGGGGGCGGAGTATCGCCCCGAGCAGCTGCCCGAGATGGTGACGGCGCTCGAGGGGGAGATGCGCGCGGCCGCCGCCGCGCTCGACTTCGAGAAGGCGGCCCAGCTCCGCGACCGGATCCTGGCGCTCAAGGACCTGCAGCTCGGGATCCCGGCGCGGAAGCAGGTCGGGGTGAAGGGCTTCCTCGGATCGGGCGCGGTCGCGAACGCGGCCGCCCTCGGGAAGCTCCGCGGCGCCCGGCGCCCGCAGCAGCAGCAGCGGCGCCGGCGGCGCTGACGCGGCGCCGTCGCTCGGAGCGACCTCGCGGCCGCGCTCGGGAAGCTGCGCGGCGCCCCGCGGACGCGGGAGCAGCGCCGGCGACGGCGCCGCCCCCATACGGCCGTCGAGGTGGAGCGGGGACCCCTCTCGCGCCCGCGACCCTCGACGCGAGGCGGGCGAATCGGACGCTCCGGCGGCCGCTCAGGCCGGCATCACTCGAGCTCGAGCACCGTGAGGGCGCGGGAGGAGCGGGATAGCGCGACGTTCGCGAGGGTGGAGATCTCGCCGGCTGCGCCGATCCCGTACACGGCGACGCCACCGCTGACCGCGCTCGGGTTCGACGAGGCCGTGAACCAGGCGACTGCAGCGCGGCGGCCGCCGTCGAAGAGCGCCACGTTCCGGTTCTCGATGACCACCGTCGTGCCGTTCGACGGGTCGAACGTGTCCTCGAGGGTGAGCCCAGCGCCGTCGAACGCCACCGTCGCGACGGTGTCGCGGCCCACCGCGACGAGGCGGTCGCGGGCCGGGGTGACGGCGACGGCGCGGGACCTGTTCGAGCCGATGCCGAGCGCCGCCCCGACGACCGCGGGAGCGGCGGGGTTGGCGAGCGAGTAGATCGCGACGCCGGAAGTCCCGTCCGTCGTGAGCAGCAGGTCGGTCGGCTGCGCGTGCAGGAAGGTGGTGTCGTTCCCGCCGCTGCCGTACGTGACGTTCACTCCGGCGTCGCCGCCGACCGTGAGCACGTTCGAGCCGTTGTAGAGGTACGTCGAGACGCCGCTCGGATCCATCGCCATCCCGTGCTGATCGAGATCCCCTCCCTCGGAGAGCAGCGTGAGTCCGCCGTCGCTGCGGACCTCGAAGACGTCGAGGACGTCGTTGTCGTCCTCCTGCACGTACAGCCGCGACCCGTTCGCGGAGAAGACCCCGTTCACGGGCGCGCACGCGCCGACCTGGCCGACGTAGCCCCAGTCCTCGGAGGCGCAGGTGGCGAGGGTCGCCGAGGCGTCGTACTTGAACGCCAGGCCCGCGTACGTGAAGCGGTCCTTCTGCGCGACGAAGCGGTCGATCCGCGCGTTGCCCCAGCACCAGTCGCTGTCGTTCTGGCACTCGTTGAAGGACGACACGTAGAGCCAGGGCTTCGTCGGGTGCTTCATGACCGAGAAGATGGTGTGGCCCTCGAGCAAGCCGTCGCCCGGGATCTGTGCGAGGTCGATCTCCACGAGCCCGGAGTCGAAGCGGGCGAGGTGCAGCGTCCGCCCTTCGGAGAAGATCACCCGCTCCTCGGAGCCGGACGAGCCGGAGCAGCCGGTCGCCACCGCGACGACGGTCAGGGCGACGAGCCAGGCGCCACGAGGTGCACCGCTCCACGGCATCTGCATGCGTTCCTCCATCGAATGACGTCGTGCGCGCCGGAGCGACGCTTCCCCGGATCGCCGGATCACAGGTTGAACTTCCCCGCGACGCCGAGACCGATCCACTCGTGCAGCGTCTTGCCGATGTCGAGCTCGCGGCTGCCGAGCCCGGTCCGCTCCCGCGCGACCTTCGTGTATTCCCCGAGGGAGAGCATGAGGTACGGCCCGACCGAGGCCCGCTCGCCGAGCTTGTAGTCGGCGCCGACCTGCAAGTTGAGCTCGAACCCGCTCGCGGTCGTCGCGTCCTCGACGCCGCCCGCCTTGCCCTTGAACGCGCTGCGCTCGTACCCGACCCCCGCGCCCGCCCACCCCACGAACCGCGGCGAGAGCGGGGCGAACGACCCGAGCGTGTACAGGGCCTGGGCGCCGAACCGGAGCGCGGAGGCCGAGCAGCTCGAAGCCGCCGCGTCGCAGGCTTCCTCGAACGCGCCGCCGATCCGGCCGAGGCCGTAGGAGACGTACAGTCCGGCCGCGAGATCCTTCTTCACCTGGTAGGACGCGTCGAGCTGGAGGGGGATCTGGGACGCGACCCCGTCCCGCATCTTCATCGAGTCGCCGCTCGCCTCGTTCTTCGCCGCGTCGCCGAAGGCGGGCGCGAACCCGATCCGCGCGCCGAGCTGGAGCTGGGCACGCGACGTGCCCGGGGCGAGGAGGGCGAAGACGGAGCCGAGCATCAGCAGCTTGCGCATCGGAATGGACTCCTGGGTGCGGGACGGTTCGTCCGGGCCGCGGGGACCACGTCGCTGCGGCGATCGACGGCGAAGGGCAGCCTACCCGGAGCCACCGCGACGGGAAGAGACCCGCGGGCGTGGGATTGCGATCGTCCCGTCTTCGTGGGCTGCGCCGGAGCTCCACGGCGAGGGCCGCGGGCGCCCGGCCGCTGCCTCGAGCGCCAGGCGGTCGACACACGCACGGCGAAGCGAGCGTCCGTCCGCGACGTGCCGGGCGCGCGCGCGAGCCTACGTTCTCTCTCGGGCGCCCGCCGCGCGGGCGCGGGAGGAATCCATGCACCGCTCGCTCGCCGCAGCGTTCGCCGCGCTCCTCGTCGCCTCCTGCGGGAGCTCCGACAGTTCTCCTGCCGCCTCCACGCCGCCCTCCCTGGGCGGGACCGTGCTCGGGCAGCCTTTCACTCCCGCGGACGCGAGCGCGCTCGTGCTCGGGGAGGGGACCTGCTCGTTCGAGGGCACGACCGCGAGCGCGACCGGGCTCGTCGTCGGGTTCGGCAGCTTCGCGGGGCTCTGCAACTTCGTCACCCAGACGCAGTCGTGCGGCACGAAGGCGAACGCGACGATCGTGAACCTCCTCCTCGTGCGGGCGAACGTCCTCGGGCGCACCGCGACTCCGGTGCAGCCCGGCACCTATGCGCTCGGCGGCGGTAACCCGGTGCCCGACGCGCAGGGGAACCTGACGGTCGCGCAGGCGTTCGTGACGAAGACGGACGCCGCCTGCGGCGAGCCCTCCGGCGCTCCCGTCGCCACCGCCGGCACGATCCGGATCGACGCGGTCGGGACGCGCGTGACCGGGTCTGCCGACCTCACGTTCCCGGACGGCGGGCGGGTGTCGGGGACGTTCGACGTCCCGGCCTGCGGGTTCCAGACGGGCGTCTGCGCCGCGCTCTCCGGCTCGGGCTGCACCACCGAGAGCTGCGTGCCCTAGGGGAGGGAGTCACCCGCTCGGGTGGCGGGCTCTTTCCGTTTTCCGCCGCAGCCTCGACGGCGACCCCGCGGGCGTCGCGCGTCACATCTTCCCGGGCGCGCGCCTCTCCTGTGCGACGAGTCCGAGCTGCGCAGCGACCCTCGCGGCTACGCCGACCTGCTACGCTCGGCCGCGGGACGAAGGTCGGCGCGGACGAGGTCTCCAGCCGGAGTGGAGGGACGCATGATCCGTGCACAGATCGCTGCCGCGCTGTTGCTCGCCTGCGTCTTCGACGCGGCGGTCGCGGAGGAGCCCGCGCCGTCGTGGAGCGGGGGCAGCAGGCCCGGCGGCGCCGCGACGGGTCCGGCGGCGACCGAGCCCGTCCCGTCCTGGGGAGCGCCCCCGAGCACCCCCACGCCGGCGCAGCCGCCTTCGGCTCCGCCTCGGCCCGAGCCACTCCCCGTTGCGCAGCCGGCGCCCGCGGTGCAGCCGGAGCCGCCGCAGCCGCCCGTCGAGGCGCAGCCCGCGCCTGCGCCAGCGGTCGCTCCGCGAGAGGAGGCCGCGCCCGCGGAGGTCGGGCCCGCCGGCGGCCGAGCGCCAGGAGGGCGCCCCGCCGGCGCAGCGAAGCGCCGAACCGCCGGACGCGGGCGAGTCGGGGAGGCCGCGGCGGTCCGGAGCCGGCGCCGACCCGCAGCCGACGGCGGCACGCGCACAGCCCATGAGGCCCGCGCCACCCGCGCGCCCCTTCAACATCTGGTTCGCCCGGGGTACCGGTGGGTCGGGAACGCCGGACATCCTGCTCGGCGCCGCGCTCGCGTTCGTACCCGGGGGGCCGGTGCGGGTCGAGCTGAACGCCTTCGTCGGGGCGCAGGCCGACGAGACCGATACTCCCGTGCCCGTGCCGGGGGACACGTTCGGCGCGCCGTACAGCGCGGCGGTGAGCGTCCAGCTGCAGGCGCTCGAGCTCGCGGTCGCCCGGCGAACGGGACCGTTCGAGCTGTGGGGTAGCGTGGGCGTGTTCAGCGCCCAGGCGAACGCGAGCGTCACGGCGGGGCTACGGGGTATCCGACTTCGCGACGGGGTCGTCCAGCCCGGGGCTCACGATCGGTGCGGGTTGCCGGGTCGCGCTCGGCAGCCGCCTCGTCCTCGGCGTCGAGGTCCGGCACTTCGCCGAGGGTCGCTCCACCTTCGACGAGGCGCCGCTCTCGGTCGTCGTCGGTGGCACGTCGCTCCTGGCCGGATTCGGGCTCCGCTTCGGGTCCCGCGCGGGCGGCGGCTGAGCGCCGCGACACGGCGGCGTGATCCCCGGCGACTTTCGCGGTAATCCCAGGGGCGGGATGCACGCCGCCCTCCAGAGGACGCTCGCGGACCTGCCCGCCGCGCCGGGCTGCTACCTCATGAAGGATCGTGAGGGGGCGGTCGTGTACGTGGGGAAGGCGGCGAGCCTGCGCTCGCGCGTCCGGCAGTACTTCGACGCGGGCAGCGGCGACGACCGGATCTTCATCCCGCTGCTCGAGGGGCTGCTCGGCGACATCGAGGTGATCGTCACCCGCTCCGAGAAGGAGGCGATCCTCCTCGAGAACGAGCTCATCAAGAAGCACCAGCCGCGCTTCAACGTGCGGCTGCGCGACGACAAGGACTTCATCGTCCTCCGGCTCGACGAGTCGCACCCGTTCGCCAGGCTCGAGGTCCGCCGCGCGCGCGAGAAGCGGGCCGGCGGCGCGCGCTACTTCGGCCCGTACTCGTCCGCGTCCTCCATCCGCGAGACGCTGCGCGTCGTGAACCGGCACTTCCAGCTCCGCACCTGCACGGACCACGTGTTCGAGCACCGCAGGCGGCCGTGCATCCTGTTCCAGATCCACCGCTGCCCGGCGCCGTGCGTCTACGACGTGCCGGTCGAGGAGTACCGGCAGGCGGTCGAGGACGCGGTGGAGTTCCTCGAGGGGCGCGAGACGGAGCTCGTGGACCGGCTCCGCGCGCGCATGGACGAGGCCGCCGCCGCGCTCCGCTTCGAGGACGCGGCGCGGCTGCGCGACCAGCTCCAGGCGGTGGAGCGGAGCCTCGAGAAGCAGCGCGTCCTCATGGCCGACCGGGCCGACCGCGACGTGATCGGGCTGTGGAGGGAGGGGCCGGAGCTCGTGCTCCAGGTCCTGTCCATGCGGGGAGGGAAGCTGCAGGACTCGCGGAGCCACCCGTTCCGCGAGCAGGAGTTCCCGGCCGCCGACATCCTCTCGTCGTTCCTCGCGCTCTACTACGAGCAGAACCCGGCGCCCGACGAGGTGCTCGTCCCGGTCGAGCCCGCCGCCATGGACGCGCTCGCCGACGTGCTCGCGGAGCGGCGCGGGAAGCGGGTGCGCATCCTCACCCCGCAGCGCGGCGCGAAGGCGGACCTGCTCGAGGTCGCCATGCGCAACGCCGAGCAGGGGTTCAGGAGCTGGCACGAGAAGGACGAGCGCCGCGAGAAGGCGCTCGCCGCGCTCGTGCGGTCGCTCCACCTCGTCCGGCCGCCGCGCTGGATGGAGTGCTACGACATCTCGACCTTCCAGGGCGCGCTCGCGGTCGGCTCCGGCGTCTCGATGAAGGACGGCGAGCCCGACAAGGAGAACTACCGCCGCTACAAGGTGAAGAGCGTGGCGGGGCAGGACGACTTCGCCATGCTGTACGAGGTGATCACGCGCCGGCTGCGGCGCGCGCTCGCGGACGGGCAGTTCCCGGACCTCCTCGTCATCGACGGCGGCAAGGGACAGCTCAACGCGGCCCTCGCCGCGGCGAAGGATCTCGGCGTCTCGACCTCGCCCGTCACGGGCATCCCGGGCGCGCCGTTCATCGAGATGGTCGGCCTCGCGAAGAGCCGGCTCGTCGATCCGGGCGCCGGAGGCGAGCGCAGGGGCAGCCGGATGAGGCTGCCCCGAAGCGAGCGGGGGGCCCGGGGGGGCGCGCCGGATGCGTCCCCCGCCCAGACGACGGGCGGCGCGGCCGCGGCGGGCAGGCCGGGCACGGCGCGGCGCTCGCCGACGCGGCGGAGGGGGCGGAGCGCGGGTTCGTCTCGGAGCTGGCGCGGAGCCCGGAGCGCGTCTTCCTCCCGGGGCGCAAGGATCCGCTGGTGCTGCGGCAGAACTCGGCGGAGCTGTTCCTGCTCGCGCGCCTGCGCGACGAGGCCCACCGCTTCGCCATCACCTTCCACCGGAAGCTCCGCCGCGAGCGAAACTTCCGCAGCGTCCTCGAGGAGATCCCCGGCATCGGCGAGGGCCGCAAGAAGGCGCTCCTGCGGCACTTCGGATCGCTGCGCAGGGTGAAGGACGCGAGCGCGGACGAGCTCGCCGAGGTGGAGGGGTTCGGCGCCGCACAGGCCGGGGCGGTGTTCGAGTTCTTCCACCGCGGGGGGACCGAGCCGGAGAGCGTGGAGGAGGACGAGGGACCGGCGACCGGAGCGACAGCCGTCACCGACACCCCCGCCGACGCCGTCACCGAGGCGGAGATCGACGCGGCGCTCGCCGAGGACGCGGACCGCGCGGGGTAGGCCGGTCGCGGGCGCTGGCGCACCCGTCGGGCCCCTCTTAAGACACGCAAACAACATCGACCGGAACGGTCTGATTTTGATAACCTGCCCGGCCTCGGAGGAGGAGCTCATGCGGATCGCCGACGACATCACGAAGACCATCGGGAACACGCCGCTCGTGCGGCTCAACCGCGTCATGGACGGCGCAAAGGCCACCGTCGCCGCGAAGCTCGAGATGCGGAACCCGGCCGGTAGCGTGAAGGATCGGATCGGCGTCTCGATGATCGAGGCCGCTGAGCGCGAGGGGAAGATCGGGAAGGACACGATCCTCCTCGAGCCCACCTCCGGCAACACCGGCATCGGGCTCGCCTTCGCCGCCGCGGCGAAGGGCTACAAGCTCGTCCTCACCATGCCGGATACGATGAGCATGGAGCGGCGCAAGCTCCTCGCCGCGTTCGGATCGCAGCTCGTCCTGACGCCAGGCTCGGAGGGGATGAAGGGCGCCATCAAGAAGGCGGAGGAGATGGCGGCGCAGGACAAGCGCTATCTCATCCTCCAGCAGTTCGAGAACCCGGCGAACCCCGAGATCCACCGCAAGACCACCGCCGAGGAGATCTGGGCCGACACCGACGGCAAGATCGACATCATCGTCTGCGGGACGGGCACCGGCGGCACGCTCACCGGCTGCGGCCAGGTGCTGAAGCCGCGCCGCTCGGGGCTCAAGATGATCGCGGCCGAGCCGGCCGACTCTCCGGTCATCTCCGGCGGCAAGCCCGGGCCGCACAAGATCCAGGGCTGGGGCCCCGGGTTCGTCCCGAAGGTGCTCGACACGAAGGTGATCGACGAGACGATCCTGGTGAAGAACGAGGACGCCGGCGAGATGGCGCGGCGCCTGTGCAAGGAGGAGGGCATCCTCTCCGGCATCTCGTGCGGCGGCGCCGCCTGGGCCGCGCGCGAGGTCGCCCGCCGCAAGGAGAACGAGGGGAAGCTCATCGTCGTCGTCCTGCCCGACACGGGCGAGCGGTACCTCACGACCTGGCTGTTCGAGGAGGCTGCGAAGTGAGCGGCTCGAAGACCCCCGCCATCGACCTCGTGGCGCTCGCCCCCATCGTGGACGAGCTCTGCGGCGACGCGAAGGAGTTCGCGAAGTTCCCCGGCGGCCGGATCGTGCTGCCGTCGCGCGACGCGGTGATCCAGATCCTCGAGGACCTCCGCTCGGTCCTCTTCCCGGGCTACTTCGGGACGAGCGACCTGAACGACGAGAGCCTGCACTACTTCGTCGGTGCGACGCTCGCGCGCGCGATGCGCCACCTCGAGGACCAGGTCCGCCGCGGCATCGCCTTCGGCGACCGGCACGACTACGAGACCTGCGACCACTGCACGCAGCTCGCCCAGCAGGTGACGAAGGCGTTCCTCTCGAAGGTCCCCGCGATCCGCGCGCTCGTCCGCTCCGACGTCGAGGCCGCCTACGAGGGGGACCCGGCGCTGAAGAGCCGCGACGAGGCGATCTTCGCGTACCCGGGGATCTTCGCCGTGACGAACCAGCGGATCGCGCACGAGCTGCACGTGCTCGGCGTACCGCTCATCCCGCGGATCATCACCGAGCACGCCCACGCGGTCACCGGGATCGACATCCACCCCGGCGCGGCGATCGGGGACAAGTTCTTCATCGACCACGGCACCGGGGTCGTCGTCGGCGAGACCGCGGTCATCGGGCGGAACGTCCGGCTGTACCAGGGCGTCACCCTCGGCGCGAAGAGCTTCCCGCTCGACGCGCAGGGGAACCCGATGAAGGGCATCCCGCGCCACCCGATCGTCGAGGACGACGTCGTCGTGTACGCGGGCGCCACCATCCTCGGCCGCATCACCATCGGGAAGGGCTCGTCGGTGGGCGGGAACGTCTGGCTCACGTCGAGCGTCCCGCCGGGAACGCGCGTCACGCAGGCCGAGGTGCGCGACCAGCGCCACTCGCACGGTTCCGGGATCTGAGCGCGGCAGGAGGGGACGTGGCGTACCACCCGTGGCACGACGTCGAGCTCC
The DNA here is from genome assembly GCA_963736795.1 of uncultured delta proteobacterium. Taxonomy (GTDB): domain Bacteria; phylum Myxococcota; class Myxococcia; order Myxococcales; family Anaeromyxobacteraceae; genus Anaeromyxobacter. The sequence goes on from CAVTRF010000030.1 coordinate 119,856, forward strand.
CCCGGTTCGTCGAGGACCCGGTCCCGGCGATCATCGAGATCCCGACCGGCTCGAAGGTGAAGTACGAGCTCGACAAGAAGTCGGGCCTCCTGCTCGTCGACCGGATCCTCTTCTCCGCCGTCCACTACCCGGCGAACTACGGCTTCGTCCCGCGCACCTACTGCGACGACGGCGACCCGCTCGACGTCCTCGTCCTCTGCTCGGAGCAGATCCAGCCGCTCGCGATCATGCGCGCCAAGATCATCGGCGTGATGAAGATGCGGGACGACAAGGGCGAGGACGACAAGCTCATCGCGGTCCACGCCGACGACCCGAACTACTCGGACTACGGCGACGTCGCCGAGATCCCCGCCCACCGGCTGCGCGAGCTGCAGCGGTTCTTCCAGGACTACAAGACGCTCGAGAACAAGAAGGTCCTCGTCTCCGCGCCGCAGGGGCGCTCGGCCGGGCTGCAGGTGCTGCGGGACGCGATCGAGCTCTACGACCGGGAGCGCGAGCGGCTGGTGGGCCCGTCGGCGCCCTCCCTCCCGCCGTCCCGCCGTCGCCCCGCCCGCGTGGTGGAGAAGGCGCGGCGCCGGCGCTGAGGCCGAGACGCCTGCTCTGGTCGCGACCAGGGCAGCGGGGCTCGGCTGGCGCCGCCGGGACGGCGCCACCACCCTCCGGGGATGGATGGGCTCCAGCAGATCGCAGCGGCGGTGACCCCGGCGGTGATGGTGTCGGCCTGTGGCCTCATCGCGCTCGGGCTCGACAACCAGATCTCCCGGATGGCGAACCGCCTCCGCGATCTCGCGCGGGAGCACCGCACGCCGGACCTCGCGCCGTCGCGAAGCGCCACGGTGGCGGCGCAGGTCGCGGTGCTCGACCGGCGCCACGGGCTCTACTTCCGCGCGCTCATCCTCGTCTACGCCGCGCTGTTCGCGTTCGTGGTCACCTCGCTCCTGTGGCTCGCGCAGGTGTTCCTCGCGGTGCCGCCCGAGCTCCCCGTGGTGGTCTTCGCGCTCGGGGTGGCGATGCTCGCCGCGATGGCGGTCTTCGTCATCGCCGCGATCTACCTCGCCCGGTCCACGATCCAGGCCGAGGCGGCGGCGGTGATCGCCGCGGGGGCGGGGGGAGGGGGCGAGCCGGCGCGGGCGGGCGCCCGGCCGTGAATCGTCCGGCGGCGTCGCGGCTCTCACCTGCGCATGCCGATCTACGAGTACGCCTGCGCGCCCTGCGGGAAGACCTTCGAGGAGCTCCTCATCCGTCGCGCCGACGAGGCCGAGGTGCGCTGCCCCGGGTGTGGCAGCGCCGAGGTATCCCGGCAGATGTCGCGCCCGCCGCCACGCGCGGCGGCGGCGGTCCGGCTCGTCCGGCGGGCCCGCCCCGTCGTGCGGTCCGGTCGGCTGAGCGATCTGACGCCGCCCGGTCGGGCGGCATCCTACATCTCGATCGCTGGGTCCCTGGGGGGCTCGTCGAGCCTCATCCGGCTGGACCTGCGCTCGCACGCCGGGGAGTACCCGGGCTACACTCGGGGCGGTGTCCCGAACCCTCCGCGCGACCGACTTCACGCTCGAGTACGTCGCCGATCTCCTCGCGAAGCAGGGGATCCTGACCGACGACGCGCGGCGCACCGCGTTCGCGCGCGAGAACGTGCAGCGGGCGCGCCTGCTGCGCGATCAGGCGTCGCGCTCGGGCGGTCGGGCGCTGCGGCGGGCCGAGCTGTCGCCGGTCGAGGTGCTCGCCTCGTTCAAGTTTCCGGACGCGAGCCGCGACGAGGAGGCGGTCGACGAGGACAAGGCCACCCAGGCGGTGGCCCGGGCGGTGGGGATCCCGTACCGCAAGATCGACCCGCTGAAGCTCGACGCGCAGCTCATCACCCGCACCCTGTCGCGCCCCTTCGCGCGCAAGCACGGGGTCCTCCCGCTCGAGGAGAAGAACGGGGTCCTCGTCGTCGCGGCGGCGAACCCGTTCGACCGTGAGCTGTTCGAGAACCTGCGCGGCCTCACCGGCCGCGACATCGAGCCGGTCCTCTCCGCGCCGTCCGACATCCACCGCGCCATCGCGGAGATCTACGGCTTCCGCCAGCAGATCACCGAAGCGTCGGCCCAGCTCCAGGAGGGGCCGGCGGCGGCCGACGTCACGAACCTCGAGCAGTTCGTGAACCTCTCCGGCATCGACGCGCTCGAGGCGTCCTCCGAGCCGGTCGTCGCCGCGGTCGAGTACCTCCTCCACTACGCGTTCGAGCAGCGGGCGAGCGACATCCACATCGAGCCGCGGCGCGAGGAGTCGATCATCCGGATGCGCATCGACGGCGTCCTCCACCCGATCCACCGCATCCCGAAGTCCGTCCACGGCGCGATCGCGAACCGGTTCAAGATCATGAGCCGGCTCGACATCTCCCTGAAGCGGCCCCAGGACGGCCGCATCCGGACCGCGCGCGGCGACACCGAGATGGAGCTGCGCGTCTCGACCATCCCGACCACCTTCGGCGACAAGATCGTCATCCGCGTCCTCGACCCGAACGTGCTCGTGCGCGACCTCTCCGAGCTCGGGTTCCTGCCGGACGAGCGCGACACCTTCGAGCGGTGGCTGTTGCGGCCGCACGGGCTCGTGCTCGTGACCGGGCCGACGGGCAGCGGCAAGACGACGACGCTCTACTCGGCGCTCCAGGCGCTCGCCTCTCCCGAGGTGAACGTCGTCACCATCGAGGACCCGATCGAGATGGTCCACGAGGAGTTCAACCAGGTCGCGGCGAACCCGAAGACCGGGACGAGCTTCGCAGAGGCGCTCCGGCACGTGCTGCGCCAGGATCCCGACGTCGTGATGGTCGGCGAGGTGCGCGACGCCGAGACCGCGGCCCAGGCGGTCCAGGCGGCGCTCACCGGCCACATGGTGCTGACGACGCTCCACACGAACGACACCATCGGCGCCATCGCGCGCCTGCGGGACCTCGGGGTCCCGGGGTTCCTGGTCGCGGCGACGCTCACCGGCATCGCCGCGCAGCGGCTCGTGCGGCAGGTGTGCCCCGCTTGCGCCGCCGACCTCCCGCTCACCGCCGACGAGGTCCACGCGCTCGGCGTGCCGCACCCCGAGGATCACGCGGGCAAGCTCCTCGCGCGCCGCGGCCAGGGCTGCACGAAGTGCCGCTACACCGGCTTCTACGGCCGCACCGGCATCTTCGAGGTGCTCGGGGTGAACCCCCGCCTGCGCCACCTCATCGCCGAGGGCGCGACGCCCGAGGTCCTGCACCGCACGGCCCGGCAGGACGGGCTCCGTTCGCTGCGGGAGCACGCGATCCGCAAGGTCGCGGCCGGCGTGACCTCGTTCGAGGAGGCGATGCGCGCCACCGCCGACATCGAGGGGCCGCCGTGACGACTCGACTCGAGGCCCGCTCCCCTGGCGCCGCCGTCGGGGAGCGCACGTGAGCGCGATCGTCCAGGAGATCGCCGAGCTGTGGTCGGCCGGGGCGCCGATCCTGTACGTCGTGACGCCCGAGGAGGAGCGCGCCGTCGCGCTCTGCGAGGCGGCCGCCCGCGCGTTCGACGCGCCCGCCGCCGTCTGGTCCTCGCACCGCGGCCTCGAGGGCATCGCCCCGGGCGCGCGCGATCCGGCGGCGTTCCTCGACGCGTTCGTCCGCGCCCCGGCGCCGCTCCTCGCGGTCGCGCTCGACTTCCACGTGGCCCTGCGAGACCCGCTCGTCGCGCGCCGGCTCCGCGACGCGCTGCCGGCGCTCGCGGGCGAGGGGCGCTGCCTCGTCATCGTCGCGCCCCGGCTCGAGCTGCCCGACGGGCTGACCGCGGACACCGCCGTGCTGCGCCTGCCGCTGCCGGACGACGGGGAGCTCGCCGCGCTGCTCGACGCGATCCAGGCGGGCCTCGCCCACCCGAAGAAGCCGCCCCCGGTCGCGCCGGAGGTCCGCCACCGCGCGCTCGTCGCGGCGCGCGGCCTCTCCGAGGCGCAGGCGCGGCGCGCCTTCACGCGCGCGCTGCGCAGGGACCCCGCGCTCGGCCACGCCGGCGCCGCGGTGATCGCGGGCGAGAAGAAGCGCCTCCTCGCGCGCGACCTCGGGCTCGAGCTCGTCGAGTCGGCGGAGACCGCCGACGACCTCGGCGGCCTGGCCGGCTTCAAGGCCTGGATGGAGGAGCGGGCGCTCGCGTTCGACCCGGAGGCCTCGCGGTTCGGCCTGCCGCCGCCGCGCGGCGTGCTCCTCGTCGGCATCCAGGGCTGCGGCAAGTCGCTCGCCGCGAAGGCGGCGGCGGCGAGCCTCGGCGTGCCCATCCTCCGGCTCGACCTCCCGCGCGTGCTCGGGGCGACGGGCGCCGAGGAGAGCCTTCACCGCGCCCTCGAGGCCGCCGAGGCGCTCGCGCCCGTCGCGCTCTGGGTCGACGAGATCGAGAAGGGGTTCGCCGGGTCGAGCCCGTCCGACGGCGCCGACCCGCGGGCCGCCCGCCTGCTCGGCGCATTCTCGACCTGGCTGCAGGAGCGGCGCGGCCCGGTGTTCGTCGTCGCGACCGCGAACGACGTGTCGCGCCTCCCGCCCGAGCTCCTGCGCCGCGGCCGGTTCGACGAGCTCTTCTTCGTGGACCTCCCCGACCCGGAGGCACGCCGCGAGATCCTCTCCCTCCACCTGCGGCGCCGCGGCCGCGACCCGGAGGTCGTGGACGTCGCGGCCATCGGCGACCTGTGCGGCGACTACTCGGGCGCGGAGCTCGAGCAGGTGGTCGTCGGCGCGCTCCATCGCGCGTACGCGCTCGGGCGCGACCTCGAGACCGGCGACCTCCGCCGCGTCGCGCAGGACGTCGTCCCGCTCTTCAAGACGTACGAGGAGCAGATCAAGGCGCTCCGCGAGTGGGCGCGCGGGCGGGCGCGCGTCGCGGGCCGGGCCGGCGCGGTGGTCGACCTCTTCCGCCGGCTCCCCTAGGCACGGCTCGGACGGCTCGCGCCCTCGGAGCCGCGGCAGCGCGGCGCCGCCATCCCCATCTTGCGTGAGGGGGGCGCATGACGCGTCGAGACTTCCTGCGGCTCGCGCTCGCGGCGACGGTGGTGCCGGCGGTCGGCTGCGGGGGCGGAGGGGACGGGATGGCGGCGGAGGCAACGGGAGTCGCGCGGCGGCGGCTCGGTCGCACGGGCGAGGTCGTCTCGCTCGCCGGGCTCGGCGGCTACCACGTGGCGCAGCAGGGGGTCTCGGAGGCGGAGAGCGTCCGGATCGTGCGGGCCGCGATCGACGGCGGGATCACCTTCCTCGACAACTGCTGGGACTACAACGCCGGGGAGAGCGAGCGGCGGATGGGGCTCGCGCTGCGGGACGGGTGGCGCGAGCGCGCGTTCGTGATGACGAAGATCGACGGGCGCACGCGCGAGGCCGCCGCGCGGCAGATCGACGAGTCGCTCCGCCGGCTCGGCACCGACCGCATCGACCTCATGCAGCTCCACGAGGTCATCCACGCGGACGATCCCGAGCGCGCCTTCCGGGACGACGGCGCGATGGCGGCGCTCGCGGAGGCGCGGCGGGCCGGGAAGATCCGCTTCGTCGGGTTCACCGGCCACAAGTCGCCCGCGATCCACCTCGCCATGCTGGACGCCGCCGACGCGCACGGGTTCCGCTTCGACACCGTGCAGATGCCGCTCAACGTGCTCGACGCGCACTTCGACAGCTTCGAGCGGAAGGTGCTCCCGCGCCTCGTCGAGCAGGGCATCGGCGTCATCGGCATGAAGCCGATGGCGGACGGGCGGATCGTGTACGAGGGGATCGCGTCCGCGGAGGAGTGCCTCCGCTACGCGATGAGCCTGCCGGTGAGCGTGGTCGTGACCGGCTGCGAGCGGATGGAGCGGGTCGAGCAGGCGATCCGGATCGCCTCGGGCTTCCGGCCGATGGCGGAGGGCGACGTCTCGGCGCTCCTCGCGCGGACCGAGGGGCGGGCGCAGGGTGGGGTGAGCGAGCAGTACAAGACGACGACGAACTACGACGGCACGACGCAGAACCCGGAGTGGCTCGGGTAGCTTCACTTCCCCGCGAGCGCCGCGAGCACGTGTGCGTGGACGAGGCCGTTCGAGGCGACGCAGCTCCCCGACGCGTGGGTGGGCCGCCCCTCGAGATCGGTGAACGTCCCGCCCGCCTCCTCCACGAGGATCTGCAGCGGGGCGAGGTCCCAGATCTGGACGCCCATCTCGACCCACGCCTCCGCCTGCCCCTGCAGGACGAGCGCGCAGCCGGCGAGGTCGCCGTAGCAGCGCGCCGCCTGCGCCGAGAGCGCGAGCCCCGCGAGCCGCTCGAGCATCGGGGGCCGGAACAGGACGTGCGGCTCGCCGAACGAGAGCGTCGCGTCGGCCCAGGTCGCGAGGCGCGACACGTGAAGCCGCGCCGGCGCGCCGTCACCGGTCCGCATCCACGCGCCGAGGCCGCGCGCGGCCCAGTAGGTCTCGCCGAGGGCCGGGAGCGCCATCGCCCCGGCGACGATCCGGCCGCCGTGCTCGAGCGCCACGAGCGCGCCCCAGAAGCCGCGTCCGCGCGTGAACCCCTTCGTCCCGTCGAGCGGGTCGACGATCCAGCGCGTCCCGGCGATCCCGGCGTGCGCGCCGGTCTCCTCTCCGAGGAAGCCATGGTCCGGGAAGGCCTCGCGGACGACGGCGAGGATCGCCGCCTCCGAGTCGCGGTCCGCCTGCGTCACCGGGGTGCGGTCGGGCTTCACCTCGACGCGGACGCCGCGGCGGAAGTGGGCGAGGCTCGCCGCGGTGGCCGCCTCGGCAGCCCGCCGCGCGGTCTCCATCGCCTTCGCGAGATCGAGGTCGGCCATCGCGGCAGTCTAGTACGACCCCGGCCGGGCCGCCGCCCGGAGGAGGCGGCCGGCGGAGGGGCGCGGGCCCCTCGACAGGCTCGGGGCGCGCGGAGGGGGTGCTGCGCGCCACGGCTACGGCGGCGGGCGCGCCCCCGCAAAAGAAGACGGCGGCCGCGTCGCCGCGGCCGCCGTCGGAGCTCACAGCCCCCGTTCGCCCTGAGCCTGACGAAGGGGGGCCCGCGAGGTTACTTCTTCGGGCGCATGTCGCCGGTCTTCAGGAAGCGCTCGTGGAACGAGAACGCCTCGCTGAACATGTGCGGCGACTGACGGCCCGCGCTCGGGTTGGCGTAGGCGCGCTTGAAGTAGTCCCAGAGGATCGGGCGGTACTCCGGCGCGGCGGCCTTCTCGATGATCTCCTTCGCCTTCTCCTTCGGGCTGCGGCCGCGGAGGTCGGCGAACCCGAACTCGGTCACGATGCCGTGCACGTCGTGCTCGGTGTGGTCGATGTGCGACGCGAACGGGACGATGGCGGAGATCTTCCCGTCCTTGGCGGTCGCCGGGGACATGAAGATCGTGTACGCCGAGTTACGCGAGAAGTCGGCGGAGCCGCCGATGCCGTTCTCGATGCCCTTGCCGGCGATGTGGGTCGAGTTCACGTGGCCGTAGATGTCGGCCTCGACGAACCCGTTCATCGCGATGCAGCCGAGGCGGCGGATGACCTCGCAGTGGTTCGAGATCTCCTGCGGGCGCAGGATGATCTGCTTGCGGTACCGCTCGATGTTCTTGTTGAACCGGATCTGGCCCTCGGGCGAGACCGAGAACGCGGTCGCGGAGGCGACCTTGAGCTTGCCGGAGTCGAGGAGGTCCAGCATGCCGTCCTGGATCACCTCGGTGTAGCTCGTCATGTTCTCGAAGTGGCCCTCGTTGAGGCCGACGAGCACGGCGTTCGCGATGTTGCCGACGCCCGACTGGAGCGGGGTGAGGCTGTTCGGGAGCCGCCCGGCCTTCACCTCGCCGTCGAAGAAGTCGAGGATGTGCCCGGCGATCTTCTTGTGGACGTCCTCGGGCGGCTTGAACGCGGCGTTACGGTCGGGGTTGTTCGTGACGACGACCGCGACCACCTTGGAGACGTCGATCTTCTGGTACGGCGAGCCGACGCGGCCGTCCGCGGTGAGGAGCGGGATCGCGGTGCGGTGGCCGTGGCGCGCGTCCATCGAGAAGTTGTCGTGCATCCCCTCGAGCCGCTCGTCCTGCCACTCGTTCACCTCGAGGATGATCTTCTCGGCGTGCTCGAGGTAGACGTTGTTGCCGCCGATCGAGGACGAATAGATGAGCGAGCCGTCCTCGCGGATCTTCGTGACCTCGACGAGCGCGAAGTTGACCTTGCCGTAGTAGCCGTACCGGACGAGCGTCCCGACGTGGGACAGGTGCATGTCCTGGTACTCGATCGCGCCGGAGTTGATCTTCTCGCGGGTGACCGCGTCGCCCTGGTACGGGAAGCGGAACCGCTGCGCCTCCGTCAGGGACATCGCGGTGTCCTGCTCCGGGCCGGTCGAGGCGCCGGTGAGGACGTCGAGGCGGTAGGGCTTGCCGCGGAGCCGCTCCTCGACGGCGCGCTTCGACAGCGCGACGGGGACGGCCTTCGGATAGCCGGCGCCGGTGAAGCCGCTCATGCCTACGACGGCGCCGTTGGGGATCAACGCAGCGGCGGCCTCGGCGGACATCACCTTCGCCTTCAGGCCCTTGTGGAGAATCCGGTCGGACATTTGCGTCTGCCTCCTAGCGATCGTCCAGTTGCAACGGGTGCGAAGCTCGTACGACTGCTGTGGATCTCGGGTGCGCAGTCAGCTGCGCGAGTGGACGCGGAGAATAGCGCGGTGAGGGTCTGCGTGGAAGTGTGCTCTGGCACGAAACCACCCGGGAACCGGAGCGATTCCGTCCACGATCGAGCCGACGCGAGCGCACGCACCCCGAGCGCTCACAGGGTTGTTCAGAATTCCCCGGACCGAGCCGGGCGAGCGAGACGCAAGCAGCGCAAGGCGCGACGACCGAGCATACCCGTAGGGTATGTAAGGGAGGAGCAACGCAGCGATGCGCAGCGGATCGCTCGCTCGGCGACGGGAGGGGAGTTCTGGACAGCCCTCTCAGGCGGCGAGAAGTGGAGCGATCTCGTCCAGCATCGCGCGCAGCGCCGCGCGATCGCGGAGCACGAGGTGGCCGTCCTCCTCCGCCACCAGCTGCTGCGCGATCATCCACTCCACCGCGTTCTCGAGCGTCGCCTTCGACACCGACTCGCGGAGCATCACCCCGCCGGCGAGGAAGGCGGCGCGTCCGTGCTCCATCGTCTCGCGCAGCAGCGCGCGGCGGTCCGGCGGGGCACCCGCCCGCCCGTCCGCGAGGAGATCGAGCGCCGTGGCAGCAGCCAAGCGGTACGCCTCGAGGTAGGGACGGACGAGCTCGGCGAGGAAGGCGAGGGTCGCCGAGTCGGCCCCGGGACGCAGCCGGTCGCCGTCCTGCGCGATCGCGCGGACCCGGACGAGGAACTCGAGGTTCTCGTCGAAGATCTCGTCGAAGGAGGCGCCGACCCGGTACATGAACTCGAGCTTGAGCAGGCGAGAGAGCCAGAGCACCCGCCCGCGGACCGCCTCGAGCGGCGCGTCGGCGCCGGCGGCGCGGGTCGCGGCTGCGACCAGCGCGGGCGCGACGTAGCGGTGGATCACCGCGTTCCGGTGGTAGTCGAGCACCGGGCGCTTGTCGTCGGGGACCTGGTAGATCGTGTCGCCCGCCGCGACCGCGACCCGCACGAGCCCGCCCGCCTCGAGCCGTCGGACGGCGTCGGCGATCGGGCCGCGCGCGAGCGGGTCGGACGGCGCCCCGGCGAGCCCGCGCGCGAACCGCGCACCGCCCTCCGCCGCGACGTAGCGGAGGAGCTCGACCCGGCGCGCCACCTCGGGGGCGGCGAGTCCCCGCCGGACGTGGGAGAGGAGGGCGACCGCGACCAGGCCGACCGGGGTGATGGTGACGGCGCGGCTGACGCCGTACGCGACGCGGTTCGCGAGCGCCTGCACGAGCCGGCGCTTCGCGTCGGCCGGGGTGGCGCGCCCGCCGGGCACGGCGGCCGCGGCGCGCGCCTCCTCGCCGCCCCACGCGTCGTCCACCGTGAGCCCGGCCGCGCCCCCGATCCGCTCCTGCGCGAGCTGCCGCAGCGAGATCGGCTCCTCGAACTGCACGTAGAGGCGCTCGTACCTGCGCGTGAGGACCCGCGCCGCGCCGAGCAGCCCGCGGAGGCTCTCCTTCTTCTTCTCGCCTCCGGCGAGCTCGCGCGCGTAGGACGACGCCTCGATGAGCTTCTCGTAGTCGATCGCGATCGGGACGAACACCACGTCGTCGGCGGCGCCCTCGAGCCAGGCGTCCACCTCCATCGAGACGAGCCCCATCTTCGGGAAGAGCAGCTTGCCGGTCCGGCTCCGGCCGCCCTCCACGAAGAACGCCTGGGGAAAGCGATCGCGCAGGAGGTGCTTCACGTAGGCGCGGAGCACCGCGGTGTAGACGCGGTCCCCCTTCACCTTGCGGCGGATGAAGAACGCCCCGCCGCGGCGCGCGATGCCGTCGAAGGGCCAGAACGCGAGGTTGATCCCGGCCGCGACGTGCGGGGGCGTCATCCCGTGGTCGTAGAGCACGAGCGGCAGGACGAGGAAGTCGACGTAGCTCTTGTGGCTCGGGCACAGGACGATCGGCGCGCCCGCGGCGGCGCGCTTCACCCGCGCGAGCCCCTCCTCGTCCACCTCGACGCTCGTGTAGAGCCGCCCGAACACCCAGGCGAGCAGCGATCGCGCGAGCTGTACGAAGCGCGGGTCGTAGCGGCTCGCGACCTCGCGCAGGTCCTTCTCGGCCTCGGCCGCGACGACGGCGACGTCTTGGCCGCGCTCCCGCGCCACCGCCTCGACCGTCGCGCGCAGCCCGCGGTCGCGCAGGACCTTCTCCCGGACGCGGGAGGGCGCCTTGAGCGGCGGGCCGACCGCGGTGCGGAACTCGCGGGCGAGGTGCTGGTGGAGCACGCCGCGCACCTTCCGGGCGATGACCGCGTCCGGCTCGTTGCTCCGCTCGGCGAGCGCCGCCTCGAGGTCCACCGCGCGGCCGACGCCGAAGACGGCGCGCCGGAAGTTGCGCAGGAACGCGATCGCGTTCGCGAAGGTGCTCGGCGCCTCGGGCGACCCGAAGAGCACGTCCCACAGCGACGGCTTCAGCTTCTGGGCGCGGCGGCTCCAGACGAGGAGCACCGGGACGAGCAGGATCGGCTGGAACAGGTCGCGCTGGGCGCGCACCAGGGCGGAGAACGGGTCGGGCGCCGCGCCGCGGCCGAGGAACACGACCGCAGCGTCGCCCGCGGCGATCGCTTCCTCGAACGCGCGGCGGGAGCGCCGGATCCCGGCGAGCCGTGCGCCGATCCCGCCGAGGCCCTGCGCGGCGCGCAGGGCGGGGAGGCCGGCGCGCCGCAGGAACCAGCGCAGGTACAGGCAGGCGAGCAGCGACTGGGAGCGCATCACGAAGACGAGGCTCCCCCGCGCAGCCAGCGCGCGGAGCTCCTCCGGCGCCGCGTGCGGGACCTTCACCGGCTCGAACCAGCGCCCGAGCAGGCCGCGGGCGGGCTCCGAGCGCGGCGGCGGGACGACGGGCGCGCGCGGCTCGGTCACGGCCTGAGTGTAGCCGGGCGCGGTGCGCTCGGGGGGCGTGTCATGCCCGCTTCTTCACGCGCCCCTCGCGATCGAGGAAGAACGGCTCGACGAGCAGCGCCTCGACGCTCGGCCGGTGCCCCTTCACGTCGGCGCCGATCCCGGCGAGCGCGTCGAGGACCTCTCCGCGGACGCGGGCGTTGTCGCGGTCGCGCAGGAGGAGCTGGATGAGCGCGTCGCGCGCGGGATCGCCGGGGGCGAGCGCCGCGAGGGCTCGCGTCGTGCTGATGCGGACGTCGTCGGAGAAGTCCTCGAGCAGCGGCAGGAGCGCCGCCTCGACCTCGGGGCCGCCCGACCCGGCGTGGTGCTCCGCGAGCCACTTCAGCAGCACGAGCTTCTTCTCCGGATCGCGGGTGTAGGTCCGGCCGAGCCGGGCGAGCTCGCGGAGCGCCACCTCCCGCACCTTCGTCGCGGGGGCCACGTCGGCGAGGGCGCGCAGGCCCCACGCGATCCCGTCCTCCTGCCCGGCGACGAACTTCTCGATCGGGCCGATCGCCGCCTCGCGCGCGTCGACCAGGATCCCGCGGGTCGTCTCCTTCTCGTCGTCGTCGGTGATCCCGGGCTCCACCCGGACCGTGAAGCGCAGGCAGAGCGTCTCGAGCGCCTCCGGGGTCCCGAGATCCCCGAGCTGCGAGATCGCCTTCTGGCGGTTCTCGGGCGGGCCGTAGCGCTCCGTCAGCCTCTTCGCGAGCTTCCGGAGCGCACCCTTCTCGCGCTCCTCCTTAGACCCGAACAGTCCGAACAGTCCCATGCGCACCTTCTACAACGAGATGCCGGCGCGGGGATCGCCCTCGTAGAGCTCCTCCAGGGCCCGCGCCGCCTTGCGGAGCGCGTCGCTCTCTGCCGGGAGGACCACCAGCACGACGGCGTACAGGTCGCCGCGCGCGCCGCCGCGCAGGTCCGGCAGCCCCTTGCCGCGGAGCCGGAGCCGCATCCCGCTCTGGGCGCCCGTCGGCACGCGCAGGCTCACCGGGCCCTCGAACGTCGGCAGCCGCACCTCCCCGCCGTTCACCGCCTCCGGGACCGTCACCGGCAGGTCCACGACGAGGTCCTTCCCCTCGCGGCGCACGTGCGGGTGCTCGCGCAGCTTCACCTTGAGGAAGAGGTCGCCCGCCGGACCGCCCCGCGCTCCCGGCCGCACCCTGGCCGGCCAGGCGGATCTGCGCGCCGTCGTCCACGCCGGCCGGGATCCGGACCCGCAGGGTCTTGCCGTCGATGCGCACGTCTCGCTCCGCGCCGAGCACGGCGTCGCGCAGGCCGATCTCGAGCTCCGCCTGCACGTCCGCGCCCGCCGCCGGCGGGGCCGCCGCGCGCCGAACCTGGGGACCGCGCCCGCCGAACAGGTCGCCGAAGATCTGGCCGAAGTCGAACGCGCCGTACTGGCCCACGTCGACCGTCGCGAAGTCGCCGAAGTCGAACGGCGCGCCGCCCGCTGGCGCGCCCTGACGGCGCCAGCGGCGGACCTCCTCCGCGCGCTTGTCGTCGAACCCCGTCCGGAGCGAGTCCGCCCCGAACTCGTCGTAGAGCTTGCGCCGCTTCGGATCCGAGAGCACGTCGAACGCGGCGGTGAACTCCTTGAAGCGCTCCTCGGAGGCCTTGTTCCCGGGGTTCACGTCGGGGTGGTGCTGCTTCGCGAGCCGGCGATAGGCCTTCTTGATCTCGTCCGCGCTGGCGGAGCGGGAGACGCCCAGGATCTCGTAGAGGTCGCGCTGCGGCACGCGGGTGAACGTAACGCGTCCGGCGGGGGCGTCAATGACGGACTCCGCGGAGCAGGCCGCCGCGGGGCGCCCGGGCTAGAATGGGGCCATGCCGCTCGCGCTCGCCCTTGCCCTCGCGCTCGCCGCGCCCGCTCCTGCGCCGGCGCCGGAGCGGCTCGTCGAGGAGATCGTGGCGGTGATCCGGAACCCGCCCTCCGCCCCGGCGAGGGTCGTCACGTACACGAAGCTCGTCGAGGAGGCCCGGATCGCCCTCGTCTCGCGCGGGGCCACGGAGGCGGCCTCGGGGACGCTCGATCGCGCGGCCCTGCGCGCGGCGCTGGAGTGGCTGCTCGATCAGCTGCTCGTCTCGGACGAGGCCGCGAAGCTCCAGCTCGACGAGGTCGCGCGAGAGGACGTGGACTCCGCGCTCGCCCGGTTCCAGGGCCGGTTTCCGACGTTCGCCGCGTACGAGCGGTTCCTCGAGCTGTCGGAGCTCCCGGAGGAAGAGCTCGTCGCGACGCTCTCCCGGATGGTGCGCGTCGACCGGTACGTGCAGAGCCGCGTCGGGCGGACCGCGCGGGTGGGCGAGGACGAGGTGGACCGGTGGCTGCGCGCGCGCGGCGCCGCGACCGCCCCGGGCTCCGTCCGCGACGCCGCACGCTCCCAGCTCGCGGAGGAGAAGGCGACCGCGCAGGTGCGCGAGCTGCTCGCCGAGCTCCGCTCGCGCGCGGAGATCCGGGTCGTCGGCCACCTGCGGGAAGGGGAGGGGGCCTGATGCGCCGCCCCGTCGAGCCCCCCGCGCCGGCCCTCGCGTTCCGCCGGGCGACGATCGACGACGTGGACCGCGTGGTGGAGATCGAGCGCGAGGGGTTCCTGCACCCGTGGTCGCGCGAGCTCATCGAGCGCGAGCTCGGCCATGTCTGGTCGCAGCTGGTCGTCGCGGAGGAACGGCCCGGCGGGGCCATCGTCGGGTACATCGTGTTCTGGCTCGTGCACGACGAGGTGCACGTCCTCAACGTCGCGAGCGCGCTGGCGGCGCGCCGGCGGGGGATCGGGCGCGCGCTCATGGAGGAGGCCGAGCGGGAGGGGCTCCGGCGCGGGGCGCGCCTCTCCACGCTCGAGGTCCGACGCTCGAACACGCCGGCCCTCACGCTCTACCTCGCGATGGGCTACCGCCAGGTCGGGGTCCGGCCGAACTACTACGCAGAGGAGCGTGAGGACGCGATCGTGATGGTGAAGCAGTTATGAGGGCTGTCCAGAACTCCCCTCCCGTCGCCAGGGCGAGCGATCCGCTGCGCATCGCTGCGTTGCTCCTCCCTCAAATACCCGACGGGTATGCTCGGTCGTCGCGCCTTGCGCTGCTTGCGTCTCGCTCGCCCGGCTCGGTCCGGGGAATTCTGAACAACCCTGTGAGACCCGGTCGCAACGCCAAGTAAGTCTGACTCGCACCCGGTCGACCTGATCGTGTAGAGAAGGCGCCCCATGTTCTGGCCCGCCCTCCGCTGGCTCCTGTTCCGCCTCGATCCCGAACGCGCCCATCGGCTCGCGCACGGCGTCCTGCGTCGCGTCAGCGCGGCCGAGGCGCGGCGGCGCCGGCCGGTGCCACCGGCTGCGCTCGCGGTGAAGGTGCTCGGCCTCGACTTCGACTCGCCCGTCGGTCTCGCCGCCGGATTCGACAAGGGGGACGTCTCGATCGCCGGCCTGTTCGCGCTCGGCTTCTCGCACGTCGAGATCGGGACCATCACCCCGCGGCCACAGCCCGGCAACGACCGGCCGCGCATCTTCCGGCTCCCGGCCCACCGCGCGCTCGTGAACCGGATGGGCTTCAACAACGAGGGGGCCGAGGTCTGCGCCGAACGGCTCGCGGCGCTGCCGCGCGAGGCGCGGCTCGGGCCGGTCGGCGTCAACGTGGGGAAGAACAAGGTCACCCCGAACGAGGCCGCGGCGGCGGATTACCTCGCCTGCATCGACCGGCTCCACCCGTTCGCCGACTACCTCGTCGTGAACATCTCCTCTCCGAACACTCCCGGGCTCCGTCAGCTTCAGGAAGCGGACGCCCTCGACCGGCTGCTGCGCGCGTGCGTGGCGCGGCTCGCGGAGCGCGCGCCGGGCAAGCCGCTCCTCGTGAAGCTCGCGCCCGACCTCGCGCCCGAGGCCCTCGACGAGGCGGTCGACGTCGCGATCGCCGCCGGCGTCGCCGGGATCATCGCGACGAACACGACGCTCTCGCGCGCCGGGGTGGAAGGCCACCCGCGTGCGGCGGAGCAGGGCGGCCTCTCGGGCGCTCCGCTCGAGCGGCTCGCGACCTCCGTCGTGCGCCGCTGCGCCGAGCGCGCCGCCGGGCGCGTGCCGATCGTGGGCGCCGGTGGAGTCATGAGCGCCGAGGACGCGTACGCGAAGCTTCGCGCGGGCGCCTCGCTCGTGCAGATCTACACGGGCCTCATCTACGGAGGTCCTGGCTTCGTGAAGCAGGTGAACGAGGGGCTCGCGCGGCTGCTCGCGCGCGACGGGTTCGGGCGGGTCCAGGACGCGATCGGCGCGGACCTGCGCACGGGGGGGCAGGCGATCGGACGTACCCCTGCTGTGGCGGAGACCCGCTAGGGGAGTGCTATCGCCCCCGCCGCGACGGAAGGATGGGACGCTCCGAGTGACACGACGCGCAGGCTTTGACGTGCTTGACGCGGTGCGTTACGGTGGGTCGACGGGGCAGGTGAACGATGATCCCCTGGAGGAACCCATGGCGGAGACGCAGAAGCTGGTCGATGGACGCACTGTGAAGGTCCCGGAGTTCCTGAAGGAACCGCTCGAGGCAGCGCAGCACCGGCTCGAGCAGTTCGAGGCGGAGGCGCAGCGCGTCCTGAGGGATCTCATGGACAAGGGACGTGCGGGTCGGAAGGACTTCGAGCAGATCGTGCACCGGTTCTCGAAACAGGAGTGGATGTCGTCCGACATGAAGCACCGCATCGACAAGCTCCGCGAGCAAGGCGTCGAGACGGCGGCGGAGCTGCGCGATCGCGCCGAGACGTTCCGGGCCGAGGCCATGGAGCGGGTGATCGACCTGCAGGGGCGGGCGATCGCGTTCCTCGGAGTCGCCTCCCGCGACCAGGTCGAGGAGCTCTCTCGCGAGCTCGACCACCTCGCGAAGCGGATGCCGAAGGGCGGCGCGGCGCGCCGCACGAAGAAGGGCGCCCGCCCGGTGGAGGACTAGAGATGGCGGACATGCAGGAGGTGTTCAAGGAGGCCTGGTCGCACGCCCTCGCCGGCGTGAACGCCGCCGAGGTCGAGGCGGAGAAGGTGCTCGGCAAGCTCGCCGACGCGGCCGGCTTCTCGCCCGACGACGTGAAGCGCCACGCGCGCGAGTTCGGGGAGCGGCTGACCACGCAGCGGCGCGATCTCGAGAAGGCCATCGACGACGCGGTGAAGCGGACCGCGAGCCGGTTCCGGATCCCGACGCAGGGAGACCTCGACGCCCTGCAGAAGCGGGTGGACGCGATCTCGGCCCGCGTCGAGGCGCTCGCGAAGGAGCGTTCGACCGGATGAGGAGCGCGCGGTCCAGGCGGTTCGCGGGCGTCGTCGGCGGCCTCACCTTCGGGGCCGCCGTCGTCTTCCCCGTCGCCCTCGGCGAGGGGCGCCGCCCCCTCGCGGGCGCGGAGCTCGCCCCCGAGGCGTGGCTCGCGCCCGGCGCCGAGCCCGGCCCTCCGGGCTGGGTCGACCGGGTGGACGCCCGCCTCGAGCTGCGGATGCCGCAGCTCGAGGATCGCGACCGCCGCCGCGTCGCGCGCACGGTCGTGATCGAGTCCGAGGCGGCGCGGATCGATCCGCTGCTCGTCCTCGCCCTCATCGAGATCGAGTCCGCCTACGACCCGGAGGCGCTCTCGAACCGGGGCGCGCACGGTCTCATGCAGCTGCGCGAGCCGACGCTACGCCGCGAGGTGGAGCGCGCAGGGCGCGAGTGGGAGGAAGCCCACGATCCCGCCGTGAACGTTCAGGCGGGCATCCGGTACCTGCGCCGGCTCCTGGACGCCTTCGGGCGCGAGGAGGTGGCGCTCATGGCTTACAACGCCGGGCCGAACCGGATCCTCGGCTACGTCCGCGACGGCGAGATCCCGGAGCGCTTCCGGGGCTACCCGCGCAAGGTCGCGGCCGAGGTCCGGCGCCTGCGCCGGAGCCTCGGCCAGGAGCGCGGCCCCACGGTTGCGCTCGCGGCCTCCGCTCCGTAGCGTCGCGCGCTCCGCCGGGCTGCGCTACAAGAGCCGCATGCGGGTCACCGAGATCTTCTTCTCCATCCAGGGCGAGGGCAGCCGCGCCGGGCGGCCGTGCGTCTTCGTCCGGTTCACCGGGTGCGACCTGCGCTGTGGTTACTGCGACACCGCGTACGCGTTCCAGGGGGGCGTCGAGATGTCGCGGGGGGAGATCCTCGCCGAGGTCGCGCGCCACCCGTCCCACTTCGTCCTCCTCACCGGTGGCGAGCCCCTGCTCCAGAAGGAGCTCCCCGAGCTCGTGGAGGAGCTGATCGGCCGGCGGTACGAGGTTGCGGTCGAGACGCACGGGCAGCGCCCGCTCGACGCGCTCCCGCCCGCCGCGATCCGGATCGTCGACGTGAAGACGCCCGGCTCCGGTGAGCCGGCGACCGACTTCCGCTACCTCGACGGGCTCATGCCGCACGACGAGGTGAAGTTCGTGGTCTGCTCGGAGGCGGACTTCCGCTGGTCGGAGGACGTGGTGCGGCGGCACCGGCTCGAGCGGCGGCTCGAGATCCTCTTCTCGCCGGCCTGGGGACAGGTGGATCCCAAGGAGCTCGCGCGGTGGCTGCTCGCGAGCGGGCTCGACGCCCGGCTCTCCCTCCAGATCCACAAGGTCGTCTGGGGCGCAGAGACGCGCGGCGTGTAGGTCCGCGTGGGCGCCGGGGCGGAATACGGTGGCCCCGCCGTGCGTCCTTCCCTCGTCGACCGAGCGCACCGCCGGCCGGCTTCTTGACGCGCACGCTGCTGCGGGGCTAGGAGTCGAACGGATGCGCCCACTTGCCCTCTCGCTCGCCGCCGCCCTCCTCGGCGCGGCCGCGCCCGCCGCGGCGGCGCCGTCGGTGACGCTGAACGGCGTCAACATCGACGGCGTGACCGGTCAGAAGTTCGAGAACTGCACCGTCGTGATCGACGAGCGGGGCAACGTCAACATCATCGCGAAGGGCTACGCGGTGCGGACCTCGGGCGGCGAGGAGCCGCGGAAGGCCCCCGCGACGACGATCCCGCCTGCGCAAGCCGGCTCCGGCGGCGGCGTGCAGGCGGCGCGAGCGCCCGCGAACGTTCCGGCCGGGCGCGTCAGCCGCCGCTACTTCATCGCGACCGAGCAGACGCCGCCGGGGACGCAGTACGACCTCGGGATCTTCGTGAACGCCCAGTGGATCCGCGAGGTGAAGGCGAGCGAGCCGCAGGCGGTCATCGAGATCACGAAGTACCTCCACCCCGGCCCGAACCGCGTCACGCTCGCCGCGACGAAGCGGATCGTCGGCGAGCGGCTCGCGTTCACCCGGGACGTCGCCCTGCGGATCGTGGTCGGGGAGGGGAACGTCGGCGGTGATCACGTCATGATCGACGTGCCCATCGTCGAGACGTCGCGCACCGCGGCGGAGATCGACGACAGGACCGAGGAGTTCGTGATCGACGCGCGCTGAAGCCGGCGCGCGAGGAGACCCGCGTGTTCAAGCCCGAGCCCAGCCTGACGTGGGTCCACGCGCTGCGCGAGCAGGTGGTCGCGGTCGTCGAGAGCATCAACCAGCCGCAGGTCTCGATCCCCGGGAAGGCCTCGCAGCAGGTGTTCGGGCACCTCGTCGGCATCCGGAACGGGAACGGCACGTTCTCGATCTACGTCGCCCTCCACCTCCCGAAGAGCGGCGAGAACGTGGTCTACGTCCACGACCGGCGCCAGCTGTCCGTGGAGGAGTACCGCGACATCGAGATCGAGGGGCTGCACTTCCTCGAGTCGATGGGGTTCATGCTCGACAACCTGAACTTCCGGAACCTCTCGGCCGAGGTGCAGGACCAGACGCTGAAGCGCATCTTGCTCTTCTCTCCGCCGCGCCCGCCGGGCGAGGCGGTCGCCGGCGCCGCGCTCGGCCGGGCCCCCGCGCAGGACCCGACCCGGGTCGCCCGGCTCCTCGCCTCCTTCTGAACTCTCCGTCGATCTCGCTCCCCCACCGATGACCCTCCCGACGAGACTCACGCGCCTCGCCGCGCTCTCTGCAGTGGCCGCGCTCGCCTGCGCCCACGGCCCCACGTCCAAGGAGCGCCGGTCGGCCGAGATCCACCACGACCTCGGCGCGGAGGCGCTGCGGGCGGGCCGCTACCCGGACGCGCTCCGGGAGTTCGAGGCCGCGCTCGCGGTCGACGACGGGTTCCCCGAGGCGCACCGCGGCCGCGGCATCGTGTTCGACCTCGGGTTCGGCCGGCTCGACGACGCGGAGAAGGCGTACCGGCGCGCCGTCCAGGCGCGCCCGGCGTTCTCGGAGGCGCACAACGACCTCGGGCAGGTCCTCGCCCGCACCGGGCGCTTCGAGGAGGCGATCCGCGAGTTCGACGCCGCGCTCGACAACATGCTCTACAAGGAGCCGTACGTCGCCCGCTGCAACAAGGGGCTCGCGATCTACCGCATGGGCCGGCGCGACGACGGGCTCTCGGAGATGCGCGCCTGCCTGAAGGTCGCGCCGGGCTACTGCAAGGGACGGCGCGAGCTCGGGCGGGCGCTGCTCGACGAGCGGCGCATGCCGGAGGCCCTCGTGGAGCTCTCCGCCTACGCGCGCTTCTGCGATCGCGTGCCGGACGCCCACCTGCAGCTCGGCACGGCGCGGATGAAGGCCGGCGACGTGCCCGGCGCGCGCGAGTCGCTCGAGCGGTGCCGCGAGCTCGGCGACGGCTCCCCCGAGGGCGAGGAGTGCCGGCGCAGCCTCTCCCTCCTCGAGTAGCCGTGGGCGACCTCCCCGAGAACGGCGAGCCGCTCGCCACCTTCGGGCGCTGGCTCGCGCGGGAGCGCGAGCTGCGCGGCCTCGCGCGCGACGAGGTGATGCGCGCGGTGAAGCTCGCGCCCGGGGTCGTCGACGCGCTCGAGTCCGGCGACGAGGCGCGCATGCCGCCCCGCGCGTACGCCGTCGGATACCTCCGCGCGTACGCCGCCGCGGTCGGGCTCGACGCCAACGAGGTCCTCCTCCGCTTCGAGGAGACGTTCCGCCCCGCGCCCCCCGCGCGCCGACGGCGCACCCCTGCGATCTCGCGGCGCATCGCCGCCGCGCTCCTGGTCTCGGCGGCGCTCGTGGGTGCGGTCGTCTGGGTGTTCGTCCGCGGCTGAAGGCCGCCGGCCATCGCGGGGGGCCGGGGTATGATGCGCTCCGTACGTGGCGCCGGGCGCGCCGGGGGCGGAGCGAGGACGTGAGCGACGACGGGGAGGGCGGACCGAGCCTCGCGCGGTACATCGCCGGACTGCCGGGTGGTCTCGACGCCTACCCGGCGGCGCAGGCGAAGGGCTCCCTCGTGCGGAGCGTGCTCGGCGGGCGGCCCGTCGCCGAGCTGCTGCCGCGGCTCCCGCCCGCCCTTCGCTCGCTCGCGGCGGAGCCGCCCATCGGCAGCGACTGGGTCCCGGAGGCCCACCTCGGCGCGCTCATCCACGCGATCGCGGAGCACCGCGGCTACACGCGCGCGGACGTGCTCGCCTGGCTCCGGGTGCAGAACCTCGCGCTCTTCACGAGCCCGGTGTACCGGGTCCTCATGCTCGTCGCGTCCCCCGAGGCGCTGCTCCGCCACGCCGGCCGGCGCTGGGGAAACTGGCACCGCGGCAGCACGCTCGGGTTCGAGGGGTTCGCCGACGAGGGCGCGTGCGTCACGCTCGCCTTCCCGGTCGGGCTGTTCGACGGGCTCCTCGTCGCCGCGTACGGCGCCGTGTTCGGCGCCGCGCTCGAGGTGGCCCACGCGAAGCATCCCGTCGTCGGCGTCGAGGCGTCGGGCCCGGGCTTCGCGCGCTACGTCGCGCGCTGGTAGGCTCCGGGCGCGTGCAGCGCGCCAAGCTCACCGGCATCGTGCTCCGCACCGTCGACACCGGCGAGTCGGACCGCGTCGTCACGCTCCTCTCGCGGGAGCGCGGCAAGGTGGCGGCGTTCGCGCGCGGCGCGCGCGCGTCTCGCCGCCGCTTCGGCGGCTCGCTCGAGCCCTTCACGCTCGTCACGGCCGAGGTGCGGGAGCGCCCTGGCGCGGAGCTGCTGGGGCTCGACTCGGTGACGCCGCTGCAGGCGTTCGGCGGGATCCGCGGCGATCTCGCCCGCATCGCCTGCGCCGCGTACGCGGCGGAGCTGTCGCGCGACCTCGTCCGCGATCACGAGCCGCACGAGGAGCTGTTCGACCTCCTCGCGGCGTACCTCGCGGCGCTCGACGCGGCGGCGGCGCGCCCGGCCGGGCTCCGCGCGTTCGAGCTCGGGGCGCTGCGCGCGGCGGGGCTCCTCCCGCGGCTCGACGCCTGCGCCCGCTGCAGCGGCGCGCTCGCCTCGGACCGGTCGGCCCGCTTCGACCCGGCGCACGGCGGACTCCTGTGCGGCGCGTGCGCGCCGCGCGCCTCCCCGTCCGCGCCGGCGCTCGGGACGGCCACGATCGCCGCGCTCGTGCGGCTCGCCGAAGGGGGGCTCGCGGCCGCCGAGTCGGAGGCGCTCGCGCCGCCGGCCGGGCGCGAGGCGCGCGACGCGCTCGGCGCGTTCATCGAGCACCACCTCGGGCACCGGCTGCAGTCCCGCCGCTTCCTCGAGGAGATCGGACCGATGCTGGGGGAGTGAGACACCGAGGTTGGCGCTAACGTGGACCTGGACGTGGAGCTGGACGTGGACGTGGTCCTCGACTTCGACCTAAACCTCGACTTCGACTTCGACTTCGACTTCGACCAGGTCGAGGTCTAGGTCGAGGTCGAGGTCGAAGTTCAGGTCGAGGTCGAAGTTCAGGGTGAAGTCCACGTCCACGACCACGTCCACGTCCACGACCACGAGGTGACGATGGCTTCCCCCGACCTCGACGTCCTCTGCTTCGGCGAGGCGCTCGTCGATCTCCTGCCGGAGCGCCGGGGGGCGCTCGAGGAGTGCGAGCGGTTCGAGGTCTGCTCCGGCGGAGCGCCCGCGAACGTCGCGACCGGGCTCGCGCGGCTCGGCCTTCGGGTCGGGTTCAGCGGCGTCGTGGGGGACGATCCGTTCGGACGGCTGCTCGCGCGACGGCTCGGGGCCGAAGGCGTGGAGTGCCACCTGCGCTTCGCTCGCGAGCGCCCGACCGGTCTCTGGTTCGTGGCGCTCGACGCGCGCGGCGAGCGGAGCTTCTTCTCTCCGAACGCGCGGTTCTCCGCGGACAAGCTCCTCGCGCCCCGCGACGTGGACCGCGCGCTCCTCGCCCGGGCCCGCTGGCTCCACGTGGGCTCCTCCGCGCACGTGCTCCCGGACGCGCAGGCGGCGCTCGGCGCGGCGGTCGCGGCCGCGCGCGAGCTCGGCGTGCTCGTCTCGTTCGACCCGAACGTGCGGCTCCACCTCTGGGACGACGTCGCGCCGCTCAGGCGCCTCTGCGCGGAGGTCCTCCCGTCCTGCACGTTCGTGAAGCTCGCGGACGACGAGGCGGAGCTCTGCACGGGCGAGTCCGACCCCGGGCGTGCCGCGGCGCGGCTCGTCGAGATGGGGGTCGCGATCGCGTGCGTCACGCTCGGCGCGGGCGGCGCGCTCGTCCGGCACGGCGCCGAGGTCGTGTCCGTCGCGGCCGAGCGGGTCGAGGTCGTCGACACGACCGGCGCGGGCGACGGCTTCGTGGCGGGATTCCTCGCCGCCCTCGCCCGAGCGGGCTCGCCGCTCGCCCCGGACCGCGCCGACCTCGCGCGCGCGGCGGGGTTCGCGTGCCGCGTCGCCGGCGCGGGTCGTGGGGCGCGTCGGAGCCGTCGCCGGACTACCCCGCGCGGGCGAAATCTCCATTTGACATCGCGGCCTTAGGGCCCTACGGTGCCGCTTTCCGGAAGGGCTGGAGCGCCGAGCGCTGCGCCGTCCGGACGCGCGAACCCGAGGAGAACACGCGTGTATTTCCAGGACCTCATCCTGAAGCTCCAGTCCTACTGGGCGAGCCGCAACTGCATCCTCGCGCAGGGCTACGACCAGGAGGTCGGCGCCGGCACGATGAACCCCGCGACCTTCCTGCGCGTGCTC
Organism: uncultured delta proteobacterium; assembly: GCA_963736795.1. Classification (GTDB taxonomy): domain Bacteria; phylum Myxococcota; class Myxococcia; order Myxococcales; family Anaeromyxobacteraceae; genus Anaeromyxobacter. The sequence continues at coordinate 143,239 of CAVTRF010000030.1, forward strand.
GGGCCGGAGCCGTGGAACGTCGCGTACGTGGAGCCCTCGCGGCGCCCGGCCGACGGCCGCTTCGGCGAGAACCCGAACCGGCTGTACCAGCACCACCAGTTCCAGGTCATCCTGAAGCCGAACCCGCCCGACGTGCAGGACCTCTACCTCGGGTCGCTGAAGGCGATCGGCATCGATCCGCTCGAGCACGACATCCGCTTCGTCGAGGACGACTGGGAGAGCCCGACGCTGGGCGCCTGGGGCCTCGGCTGGGAGGTGTGGTGTGACGGGATGGAGATCACGCAGTACACCTACTTCCAGCAGGCGGGCGGGTTCGAGGTGCGGCCGGTCGCGGCCGAGCTCACCTACGGGCTCGAGCGCATCGCCATGTACCTGCAGGACGTCGAGAACGTGTTCGACGTCGAGTGGGTGAAGGGCGTGAAGTACCGCGAGGTCTTCCACCGGAACGAGGTGGAGATGAGCGAGTACTCGCTGCGCGCCTCGGACCCGAAGATGCTCTTCGGCCTGTTCGACGTCTACGAGGCGGAGTGCAAGCGGCTGAACGCGCTGCACCTCCCGCTGCCGGCCTACGACTACTGCCTGAAGTGCTCGCACGCGTTCAACAACCTCGACGCGCGGGGCGCGATCAGCGTCACCGAGCGCGCGGCGTACATCGGCCGGGTCCGCGCGCTCGCGCACGAGTGCGCGAAGGGGTACCTCGAATCGCGCGAGGCGCTCGGGTTCCCCCTCCTGCCGCCCGCCGCGCGGAAGAAGGCGGTCGAGGCGGCGAGGGCGGCGCGCGAGGCGCGGGAGGCGAAGTGACCATGGCGGACCTTCTCTTCGAGATCGGCGCGGAGGAGCTCCCGGCGGGCTTCGTCCCGCCGGCGATCGAGCAGCTGGAGCGTGACCTCGCGAAGGCGCTCGACGACGCGCGCCTCGTCCACGGCGAGGTGAAGGCGCTCGGCACGCCCCGGCGGCTCGCGGTGTACGCGCGCGACGTCGCCGCCCGGCAGGCGGACGCGCGCACCGAGGCGTTCGGCCCGCCCGTCGCGCAGGCGTACGACGCGGAGGGGAAGCCGACGCCGGCCGCGCTCGGGTTCGCCCGGAGCCAGGGCGTCGACGTGTCGGCGCTCGAGCGCGCGCAGACGCCGAAGGGCGAGCGCGTCGCGGTGACGAAGACCGAGAAGGGCAAGCGGGCGGAGCAGGTCCTGCCGGCCCTCGTCGAGAAGCTCGTCCACGGGCTGCGCTTCAGGAAGTCGATGCGCTCCCGCTGGGACGAGGTCACGTTCGCGCGGCCGGTCCGCTGGCTCGTCGCGCTGTACGGCGGCCGGCCGCTCAAGATCCGGTTCGGCGAGCTCGTCTCGGGCGGCGTCACCTACGGCCACCGCTTCAAGGCGCCGAAGGCGATCCGGCTCACCGGCTCCCCCGAGGACTACGTCGCGAAGCTCCGCAAGGCGTTCGTCGTCGTCGATCCGGCGGAGCGGCGCGCGGCGGTCGAGCAGGAGCTCGCGCGCGCGGCGAAGGCCGCCGGCGGGCGCGTGCTCGACAACCCCGGGCTCGTCGACGAGGTGACGAACCTCGTCGAGGTGCCGACCGGCATCGCCGGCGAGTTCGAGAAGCAGAACCTCGAGCTGCCGCGCGAGGTGGTCATCTCCGAGATGCGCAGCCACCAGCGCTACTTCGCGGTGGTGGACGCGGCGGGGACGCTGAAGAACCGCTTCGTCGCGATCGCGGGCACGCCGGTGAAGAACCCCAGGGTCGCGCGCCACGGGTACGAGCGGGTGCTCCGCGCGCGCCTCGCCGACGCGCGCTTCTTCTTCGAGGAGGACAAGAAGCGTCGCCTCGAGGATCGCGTGGCGGACCTCGGGCGGCGGACGTACCAGGCGAAGCTCGGCAGCGAGCTCGACCGCGTCGGGCGGATCGGACAGATCGCGAGCAAGCTCGCGCGGGCGATCGGCAAGGCGGAGCTCGTCCCGGACGTCGAGACGGTCGCGCGGCTCGCGAAGACCGACCTCACGACCGGCATGGTCGGCGAGTTCCCGGAGCTGCAGGGGATCATGGGCGCGCACTACGCCCTGGGCGAGGGGCTGAAGCCCGAGATCGCCGAGGCGATCGAGGACCACTACAAGCCCGTCGGCGCCACCGGCGACCTGCCGCGCGGCGACCTCGGCGCGCTCGTCGGGATGGCCGACCGGCTGCACCAGCTCGTCGGGATCATCGGCGTCGGCGAGAAGGCGACCGGGGCGGCCGATCCGTTCGGCCTCCGGCGCGCCGCCATCGGCATCCTCCGGATCCTGCTCGGGAAGGGCTACCACCTGAGCCTCTCGGCCGCGGTCGAGGACGCACGGCTCGCCTTCCCCGGCGTGAACCTGGGGAGGGAGGTCGTCCAGCAAGTCCTGGAGTTCTTCCGCGGCCGGCTCAAGGCGCAGTGGTCCGAGGAGTTCCCGCCCGACCTCGTCGAGGCGGTCCTCGCGGCCGGGCTCGACGACGTCGTCGACGCGCGCAAGCGGCTCGAGGCGCTCGCCGAGGTGAAGGCGCGCCCGGACTTCCTCCCGCTCGCGCTCGCGTTCAAGCGCGTCGCGAACATCCAGGAGAAGGCGGGCGGCCCCGGCGCGGCGAACGTCGACCGGGCGCTGCTGCGCGACGACGCCGAGCGGACGCTGCTCTCGGAGCTCGAGCGCGTCGAGGCGGAGTCGGTGTCGCTGCGCGAGCACCGGAACTACCCGGCGGTGCTGCGCAACGTCGCCACCCTGGAGCCCGCCGTCGCGCGGTTCTTCGACGACGTGCTCGTGATGGCCGAGGAGCCGGCGCTCCGCGCGAACCGGCTCGGCCTGATGCGTCGGGTCGCGTCCCTGTTCTCTGATCTCGCCGACTTCCGGAAGATCCAGGCCGAGCTGCCGCAGCAGCCCCAGGCGTGAGGAGAGCTCTCTTGCGTAGCTTCGCGTGGTGCATGGCCGCGCTCGCCGTGGCGTGCGGCGAGTCGGCGAAGACCCCGTCCGGCCCCCTCGACCGGATCTACCGGCCGACCGGCCTCGCCGTGCACGATGGGCGGTTGCTCGTCGCCTCGTCGAACGCCGATCTGCTCTACGACGACGAGACGGGCGGGAGCGTCATCGTGCTCGAGCCGGCGCTCGACCCGGCGCACATCCCGGCCGGCGGCGCGCTCAACGTGCGGAGCTTCGCCGGGGACCTCGCGGTCGCCGATCCGGTCGCGTGCGGGTTGCCCGACGCGCTCGCGATCTTCGCGACCCGTGGCTCGAACACCCTGAACACGCTGCGCGTCTCGGCGGAGGGGGCGCTCTCGTGCGAGCGGTGCGGCACGCCGCTCTCCGGGGTGTTCAGCGATCCGCTCGCCGTGGCGGTCGCGTGCGGCCCCGCCCGCGCGAGCGCCTTCGTCGGCTACCTGCGCGCCGCGGACGGCGGCGCCTGGATCACCGAGCTCGACCTCGCGACCAGCTTGCCGCTCCGGAACGCGAGCATCGGCGCCGGACCGGTCCGCGCCTTCGCGTACGACCCCGGCCACGACCGGCTCTACCTCGTCGGGCTCGCGACCGCGGAGCAGACCCCGCTCCGCTGGATGCAGCTCGGCGGTTGCACCCTCGGCGCGGCGCCCGCGTCCGGCGGCTGCTCGATCGGGACCGTTCCCATTGCGGCGCTGCCCACCGGCATCGAGCTGCGCTCGATCGCGCTCGCCCATGCGTTCGTGGGCGCGCCGCAGCGCGCTTTTCTCACCGCCCGGCGCTACGACACCACCGCGGCCAGGACCGCCGGCGGCCGCACGACCGACTTCGGCGGGGTCCTCCTCGTCGTCGACCTCGTCGAGAACGCGCTGGGCGGGGTGGACGTCCGCGTCGTGCGCGAGGTCGACATGTGGCGCGGCGCGCAGGACGTCCGCGTGCTGCCGCAGCGCCCCGGCCAGCGGGACATCGTCGCGGCGATCGCGGTCGACGACGGGATCGTCACGATCCTCGACGACGAGACCGGCGCGATCAAGGAGTTCCGCCCGGTCGAAGGGGACTTTGCGACCGGAGCGCCGGTGCTCGGCCGCCAGCCTTACGGTCTCGCGGTGGATCCGGAGCTCGTCGGGACCATGGCCCGGCTCTACGTCGGGTCGTACGGGGAGAACTTCGTGACGCCCATCGACGTGCCGCTCGACGCGCCGGATGCCACCCACTTTGCGGGCGGCACCGCGCGCAGGATCACCGGGGGTACGCGGTGAAGCACCTCGTCCGACTGTCCGCGCTCGCGCTCGCCGCGGCGCTCGCCGCCTGCGGAAGCACCAAGGCCACGCCGCCCGGGCTGCTCCTCAACGAGCCCTCGGCGGTGGCGGTGTTCCGCGGGGTCACCTCGAAGCACGGGCAGGACCTACTGGACCCGGTCTACCCGTACCACCCGTACCTCGCCATCGCGAACGCCGGCGGGAACGACCTCAGCATCGTGGACGCGGTGGACGACTCGATCGTCCTCGCCCCGGTGCCGCTGCGTGGCCTCGTCTACCCGGTCGGCGGCGGTCCGATGCTGCTCGCCTCGGGCGATCTCGGAGACCAGAAGCCCGACCTGCTCGTGGCGGTGTCGTCGGGCGACTCGAGACTTCAGATCCTCCGCACCTGGGCGGCGGACGGCTCCGTCGAGGGCACGGTCGAGCTCGGCTCGGACGTCCTCGCCCTCGCCGCGCTGCCGTTCGATCCGGACGCGGTCGGCCGGTGTTCGATCCGGACGCGCTCGGCACCGTGCGGATCGCAGCGGCGCTCGCCGACGACCGGATCGCCGTCGTCACGTTCCGCCGCGCCGCGACCGGCGACAAGACGGCCATCGACGTGGCCGGAGCGACGGTCGACTCGATGGCGCTCGGGTTCCAGCCGGTCGCGCTCGCCGCGACCCCCGACGACCCGACGATCCCCGGGCTCCAGACGCGGGTGTGGGCTGCGAGCTCCGACGACCTCGGCGGGGGCGTGCACGGCGTCGCCGGGTTCGACGTCGCCGGCCCGCCGCCCTGGCCGGTGCAGCTGCTCGACGCCCGAGCGCCGACGCGCTTCGTCGCCGCCGCCCGGCTCGCCGAGCGCGTCGCGGGCGGCTGCGCTCGAGCCGGCGACCTGGTCGACGACCGCGCCGATCGAGCGCGTCTACGCGGTGGTCGAGTCGGGCTGCGGGCTGTACGGACCCATCGACTGTGGCCTCGTCGCGCTGGGCGCGGGAGGCCTCGCCGCGGGCCTCTCGACGGCGCCGAACGAGGCCGACTACCGCGCGCCCATCCCGCTCGGCTCGAGGGCGCATGGGCTCGCCGCGGCGCAGCCTCCCTTCGCGGCGGCGGACCCGACCTACGCGGGGACCTTCCTCCGCCTCGCGACCGACCTCGGCCCTCGCCGGACGACCGCCGTCGCCGCGGTCGCGGGGCGCGGACGGAGGGCTGTCGTTCGTGGATCTCGGCCGGTGGGAGCTGCCGAGCCAGCAGCTCGTCGCCGAGAAGCTCGCCGTGACGGTCGCCGCCGGGCGCGCGCCCGCCGCGACTGGCGCGACGCAGGTCGATCAGTGGCTCGTGCTGCGCGACCCCGACAACCTCGCGACCGTCTCGCACCTCGACCCCGCCGCGCTCTCCTCCGCCGTGACGTTGACGCCCGGCTTCACGCCGACCGCCCGCTGGACGGTGACGCACGAGGGCGTGCTCCCCGGGCTCGCCGCGCGCCGCGCCGACAGCGGGGACGTGGGCGGGGCGCCCTGGGTCGCGCTCCAGAACCGCGACGGCTCGACGATCACCGCGCCCGTGCGGCTCTACGATCCGACCCTCGGCGTCCAGACCGGCGACACGGTCGTCATCGACGCGACCGGGCTCGGGACCTGCACGAGGTTCGAGGCGGACGTCGCCGAGCTGCTGCAGCCGCTCGACGGCACCTACCCGGGCGGCGCCGTCCGGCTCGCGCCGAAGGCTGCGCACCCGGAGTGGAACGGCTGCGTGGACGCGCTGCGCGCGCCCGGCGCCGCGCACCTGCTCGCGACGGTCCGCGCCGGCGGTTACGTCCTCGTCCGCGGCAGCGACGCCGCCGCGCTCCACGTCGGCCGTCCCGCGCTCGGCACGGCGTTCGCGGTCGAGTGGCGGGACGAGACGGCGGACGCCGCCGCGTGCCTGCTCCCGCCCGCCAAGGCCTGGCCCGCCACCGCCGCGGAAGTCCCGAGCTGCCCCGAGGGCTCCGCCTGCCGCCTCGCCTGCCAGGACCTCGTGAAGGCCCGGCTCGGGCGCCGGATCGGCTACGTCGCCGAGACCTGCGCCAGCACCGATGCGCGGTGCCTCAAGCACTGGGCGTCGTTGCCCGACCTCTCGGGCCCGGCGCTCGAGCTCACGCTCGCGCTCCAGACCGCCGCCGCGCCGCCGCGGGACCTCGCGCTCGTCCTCGACACGCTGGACGGGAGGAAGCCGTTCCGCGCCGTCCCGAACGCGGGCTCGCCCGTGAATCCGCGCGGGATCACCGCGTTCGATCGCAGCCCGTGGTCGCCGCGGGTCGGGCGTCCGCTTCCTCGTGCCGTACGCCGGAGGGATCGTGCTCGACGCCACCCCGACGCTCGGCGGGGGCGGCGTCAACGTCGTGCGGTGAGTGGACATCTGGCGGGGGGACACTCGCTCCGCCTCCGCGGAGCTTGCGCCCCCCCGATCCCCCCGCTCGTTCCGGGGCAGCCTCCTCCGGCTGCCCCTTCACTCGCTAGCACGCTCTTCCGGCCTGACGGCCGCATCTGCTACCGTGACCGGGTGCCCAAATCGACCCAGCGGATCGTCGTCGCCGACCACCTGTGGGACGCGCTCGGGCGCATGGCCGAGGAGATGGGCTCGGACCGTGACGCGCTCGTGAACCAGGCGCTGCACGTGTTCGCCCGGCTGAACGGCTACGTCGTCCCCGGCGCGCCCGCCGGTGAGGGCGTGCGCGCCCCGCCCGTCCCCGCGCCGACCCCGCCGCCGACCGGCCCGGAGCGGAAGGCGATCGCGGAGCGCGTCATCCAGGCCGCTGAGCGGCTCGAGCGCGACCTGCCCGTGCGCCCGCCCCCCGTCCCGGCGGCGCCGCTCTCCGCGGGCGCGCTGCGGCTCGTGCGCGAGGGCGGCGTCATCCTCGAGGTGGACCGCGAGCGCTACGTCATCGGGCGCGGCGCCCACTGCGACCTCGTCATCGACAGCGCGAAGATCTCCCGCGAGCACGCGGCGCTCGTGCGCTCCGCCGACGGCTGGTGGATCGAGGACCTCGGCTCCTCCAACGGGACCTGGTTCGCGGGTGAGCGGATCTCGCGGCGTCGCGTCGAGCACGGGGACGAGTACTTCCTCTCTGCGGAGAAGGTCCGGTGCGAGCTGCGCTGATCGCCCTCCTCGCCGCGGCCGGCCCGGCCGCGACGGGAGTTCCCCTCGCGCTGGCGGAGCGGCAGGTCGTCACCCTCGAGTTCCAGGAGCCGGTCGCGCGCATCGCGACGACGGATCCCGACCTCCTGAACATCCGGACCGCCGAGACGCGGGTGACCGTCACCGCGCTCCGGGGCGGCCGCGCCACCCTCGAGGTCACCTTCGTGGATGGCGCCAAGGTCGTGTACGAGATCACGGTCGACGCCGCGCGCCACGCCGCGGTCCGCGCGGCGGGGCCGAGCGAGCTCGAGGTGGGCGCGGGGGAGGAGCGGCGCTTCCGCGCGCCGGGCGTCGTCCGCGTCCTCGTCGAGGAGAACGGCGTCGCTCGCGTCGAGGTCGCGGGCGAGACCGTGTCCGTCGCCGGGCTCGCGCGGGGCCAGGCCTCGCTCGTCCTGGTCGACGCGGCGGGTGGCAAGACGAGCTGGCTCATCCGCGTCCGCTGACGTCGACCCTCCGCCGCGCGCCCGATTCCCGCTGCGGCGAGGCCCGCGCGGGGCTATCGTCCGCTCGCTCATGCCCACGCTGACCCTGATCGACGGCTCCGGATTCATCTTCCGGGCCTACCACGCCATCCCGCACCTCTCGACCACGAAGGGCGTGCCGACCAACGCCGCCTACGGGTTCACGACGATGCTGCTCAAGGCGCTGCGCGAGCACGCGCCGACGCACGTCGCGCTCGTCTTCGACGCCGGGCGCAAGTCGTTCAGGAACGAGATCGACCCCGGCTACAAGGCGAACCGCCCGGAGGCGCCGGACGACCTGAAGACGCAGTTCCCGCTCGTGCGCGACGTGGCGCGCGCCCTGGCGGTGCCGATCGTCGAGGAGCCCGGGGTCGAGGCGGACGACGTGATCGGCACGCTCGCGTGCCGCGCGCGCGAGCGCGGCTGGGACGTCGTCGTCGTCACCGGCGACAAGGACTTCGCGCAGCTCGTCGACCCGAAGCTCTCGCTCTACGACCCGATGGCGGAGGCGAGCGGGCGGGGAGGGTGGACGGGACCGGCGGAGGTGGAGAAGAAGCTCGGCGTCCGGCCGGACCAGGTGGTCGAGTACATGTCCATCCTCGGCGACAAGATCGACGACGTGCCCGGGATCCCCGGGGTCGGAGAGGTGACCGCCGCCGCGCTCGTGCGTCACTTCGGGAGCGTGGAGGAGATGCTGCGGCGTCCCGAGGAGATCCCGAAGGCGGTGGCGCGCGGCGGGGAGCGGGTGAAGGAGAAGGTCGTCGCCGGCGCGGAGCGCATCCGGACGAACCGCCGGCTCGTCGCGCTGAGGTGCGATCTCGAGCTGCCGTTCTCGCCCGAGAGCTTCGGGCGGCAGCCCGCGGACGACGCGCGGGCGCGGGCGCTCTTCTCCGAGCTCGAGTTCTCCCGGCTCCTGAAGGACCTGCCCGCCCCGCCCCCGACGGTCCGGCTGGAGAAGCCGGAGGTGGTCCTGGATGCCGCGGCGCTCGCGGCGGCGGTGGAGGCGCTCCGCGCCGCGCCGGCGGTCGGCCTGCGCCCGGTCCTCGCCGGCCCCGCCCCGCGGACCGATCCGGTGGTGGGGCTCGCCCTCGCCGGCGGCGGTCGCGCGTTCTACGTGCCGCTCGCCCACCGGTACCTGGGTGCGCCGGCGCAGCTGCCGGTCGAGGCGGTGCGCGCCGCGATCGCGCCGCTCGTCGAGGGCGAGAGGCCGGTGCACGCGCACGACCGCAAGGCGGCGGCGCACGCGCTGGCGCAGCTCGGGCTGTCGCTGCGCGCGCCGGGCCTCGACACGGACCTCACGAGCCGGCTCCTCCTGCCGACGCGGCGGGAGCACGCGCTCGCCGACGTCGCGCGCGAGCGGATCTCCTGCGAGCTGCCGCGCGATCCGAGCGGCGGGGACGCGGCGCGGAAGTCGGAGCGGACGGCGGTCGAGGGTCTCGAGGTGGAACGGGTCGGCGCCTGGGCCGGGCTCTGCGCCGCGTCGATCGTGGACCTCGCCCCCGCGCTCGAGCGCGCGCTCGAGGAGTCGGGGGTCGCGAAGCTCCACCGAGAGGTGGAGGCGCCGGTGGTGCCGGTGCTCTTCGAGATGGAGCGGATCGGCATCCTCGTGGACCGCAGCGCCATGAGCGGGATGAGCGAGGAGTTCGGGCGCGCGATGGACGACCTCGAGGCGCGGATCCACGTCGCGGCCGGGCGCCGCTTCAACGTGGCCTCGACCCGCGAGCTCGCGCAGGTGCTCTTCACCGAGCTCGAGCTGCCGGTGCTGAAGCGGCTGAAGACGGGACCGTCCACCGACCAGGACGTGCTCGAGAAGCTCGCCGACCAGCACGAGCTGCCGCGGCTCGTGCTCGACCACCGCTCGCTCTCCAAGCTGAAGGGGACGTACGTCGACGCGCTGCCGCAGCTCATCGACCCCGCCGACGGGCGGATCCACACGACGTTCCATCCGGCGGGGGCCGCGACGGGACGGCTCTCCTCGACCGACCCGAACCTCCAGAACATCCCGGTCCGCACCGACCTGTCGCGCCGCATCCGCGCCGCCTTCGTCGCGCCGCCGGGGAGACGGCTCCTGTCCGCCGACTACTCGCAGATCGAGCTGCGGATCCTCGCGCACTACTCGGACGACCCCGCGCTCCTCGAGGCGTTCCGGACCCGCCAGGACGTCCACACCCGGACGGCGGCCGAGACGTACGGCGTCGACGCGCGCCGCGGTCACCTCGGACATGCGCCGGGTGGCGAAGATGCTGAACTTCGGCATCGCGTACGGGCTCTCCGCGTTCGGGCTCTCGCAGCGGCTCGACCTTCCTCCGGCCGAGGCGCAGGCGATCATCACGCGCTACTTCGAGCGGTACGCCGGCGTGAAGCGGTACGTCGAGCAGGCGGTGGAGGACGCGCGCCGCACCGGGGAGTCGCGGACGCTGTACGGGCGCGTGCGCGCGATGCCGGAGATCGGCGCGCGGAACCCGGCGCTCCGCAACGCCGCCGAGCGCACCGCCATCAACACGCCGATCCAGGGCACGGCGGCGGACATCGTGAAGATCGCGATGGTCCGGGTGCACGCGGCCCTCGGGCGGGAGCGACGCGACGCGCAGCTGCTCCTGCAGGTCCACGACGAGCTCGTCCTCGAGGTCGCGGAGCGGGACGTCCCGGCGGTCGAGGAGCTCGTCCGGCGGGAGATGTCCGGGGCCGCCGAGCTCAAGGTGCCGCTCGACGTCGAGGTGGGTCACGGGCATTCGTGGGCGGAAGCCCACTGACCCGAGGCGCTCACGGGGTCGTTCAGAAGTCCCCGGACCGGAGGGGAGTTCTGGACAGCCCTCTCAGGGGTTCGCCAGGAAGTCCGCCGTCCACCGCGCGCGGGCGCCGGCCTTGACCTCGATGCGCGCCTCGCGCGTCCCGTAGGTCGGGTGGATGGCGCGGACGGTGTACGTCCCGGCGGAGGCGCGGCACTCCGCGGGCGTCTCGCCGCGCCGGCGGCCGTTCACGAGCACCTCGGCGAACGGGTCCGCGGCGATCGTGAGGACGCCCTCGCCGCTGGACGGGGGTGGCGTGGAGATCGCGTTGATGCTGTCGCGGCATTCCTGGATCCCACCGGCCAGGGTGGCGCCGCGACGGGACCTCGGCGCGCGCTGCACGGACGGAGCCGCGGGGACCGGGGCGGGACCGCCCCGGCCGGAAGGTCCGCGACGTCCCGGGCGTCGGGCGCTGCGGCGCGGACCGCCTCCGGGGGATGCTCGGTCGCGCCGCTCGCCGCCGCCGCACGGGGACGGCGCTGCGTCACCGCGACGGTCGCGGCCGAGACGCCGACCCCCGCCGCGACCAGCAGGACGAGGCGCCGGAGCACGCGAGCTCGCGAGCCCCGCTCGGCGCCGACGGAGGCACCCGCCTCTCGCGTCCGCTCGAGCGAGGCCTGCGCGGCGGAGAGCTCGGTGAGGATCGCCGCGCCGTCGCGCGGTCGTTCCGCCGCGTCCCTCGCGAGCATGCGCGAGACGAGCTCCGCGAGCGGTCCGCCGTCCCGGAGCCTCAACTCCGGCGGGCCCGCGGCGCTCTCCAGCGCGTGCACGTCGGCGAACGGGACCTTCCCGGAGATCATGTGATGGAGCATGACGCCGAGCGCGAACACGTCCGTCCGCGCATCTTCCGGGGCGCCCCTGCACTGCTCCGGCGCCATGTACGCCTGCGTCCCGCCGTCGAGCTTCGGGCGGCCGAACGCCTGGGCCATCCCGAAGTCGAGCACCTTCGCGTGTCCGTCGTCGCAGAGGAACACGTTCCCCGGCGTCAGATCGCGGTGCACGACGCCGTGCGCGTGCGCGTGCGCCAGCGCCTTCGCCACCTCGACCGCGATGCGGAGGGCCTCGGGGACGGAGAGCGCGCCCGCGCGGAGCCGCTCCGCGAGCGAGCACCCCCGGAGCAGCTCCATCACGAGGTACGGGCCGTGGTCGAAGCGCCCCATGTCGTGGAGCGTGACGATGTTCGGGTGCGAGAGCTGTGCTGCTGCCTCCGCCTCGCGCAGCAGCCGCTCCTGCTTGAGCTCGACGTTCCCCCCCATCCGGACGGCCTTCAGCGCCACCGCGCGCCCGAGCTCCCGGTCGCGCGCCTCGTAGACGACGCCGAACCCGCCGCGCCCGATCTCGCGCACGAGCTCGAAGCGCCCGATGATCTGACCCGGACGGAGGATTGGGATGCGCCCCTTCTCGTCGGCCGCCGGCGAGCGCGCGACCTCTCGCAGGAGCGCGGTGAGCGTTCCAGGGGCGACGGTGGAGCTGACGGCCTGTTCCTCGTCCGGCACTGCGTTCTCTCCCACCCGATGAGCGCCCGCGCTTCGCCGAAGGACATGATGCCACGCCGCAACCTGCACTGCCGAACGAGGTGGGCCCGTCGTCGCGGCGAGTCCCACGCGACCCGCGGCGAGGTCCACGTTGCGCGGATTGCCGGTCACGTTCGCGGGCTCGCCACACCTCCACTCGGAGGCTGACGAGGGTGATAGGATTGAAATGGAGTCTCACATGCGTGCGCTGCGCCGCCTCGCCGCGTTGACAGCACTCGTCGCCACGCAGGCACGGGCGCTCGAGACGCTTGGCGTGGTCGCGGTCGCGCCGCCTCCAGGACCGGGCTCGGAGCTCGTCCAGGTGACCCTGCAGCTCGGGGCGGCCGTGGCCGAGCGCCACGCGGGGCTGCTCGGCGGACCGGAGCTCCGCGCGCGCATGGTGGGGCGGGGGTCCGGCGCGTCGCTCGCCGAGCTCGAGCACGCGGCCGAAGGCGCCCGCGCCGCGTACGTGAATGGCGACTACGAGGGCTCCGCCGGGATGCTCCGCGGCGTCGTCGCGGAGCTCGAGCAGCTCCCCGACGGTCCCGACGGATTCCAGCTCTGGACGCGGGCGATGCTGCGCCTCGCCCAGCTCGAGCTCCAGCTCGGCCGGGCGGAGGCGGCCCGGGGCGTCGTCGAGCGGGTCGTGAGGGCGGTCCCCGACGTCGAGGTCGATCGCGCGCTGTACCCGGCCCGGTTCGCGCAGCAGGTCGAGGCCGCCCGGGTCTCGCTCCGGGCGGTGCCCGCCCGTTCGCTCCGCGTCACCGCGTCCGCGCCGGAGGTGCGCGTCTACGTGAACGGCCGCGACGTCGGGACCGCTCCGGTGACCGTCGCGCTGGCCGCCGGGGCGTATCGCGTGTCCGGGGCCCGCGGCGCCGCGCGCCTCCCGCCCGCTCCGGTGGACCTCGCGGACGGCGATCAGCACCTTTCGCTCGACTTCACCGTCGCCGACGGGCTGCGCCCCGCGCTCGGTCCGGGGCTCGCGCTCGCTCCGGTGGAGCGGGGGCGCGCGATCGTCGCCGCGGGCGCGTACCTCGGGCTCGACGCGGTCCTCGCGGTGAGCTTCGCGGAGGAGGCCGGATTGACCCTGGTGGTGGGGTCGCTCTTCGACGTCCGGCGCGGGATGCTCCGGCGCGAGGGACGCGTCCGGCTGAATCACGGGAGCGTTCCGGCGGGCGGAGCGGGCGCCCTCGCCGAGTTCCTCGTCACCGGCGAGAAGGGCTCCGCGCTCGTCGAGACCCCCGGCGACGATCGACTCGCGATCCGACCGGCGCCGTCCGCCGCCGAACCCGGCGCGGTCGAGCTCCGGCCGGCGGTCAGCGTGACCTCGGCGGCACGGTCCCGCGCCGCGGGGTGGGTTGCCCTCGGCTCCGGCGTCGCGGCCCTCGGCTTCGCCGCGCTCGCCGTGGTCGAGGCGCAGTCGGCAGGGGACCGCTACGACGAGGCCCGGGCGCTCCGCGCGCGCGGCAACCTCTCCGTGGCGGACGTGGGTCTCTACAACGGCTACGTCCTCGCCGGAGACGCCGCCGCGCGCAGGGCGACCGCGTCCTGGGCGGGTACGGGCGTGAGCGCGCTCGCCGCCGGAATCCTCGGCTACATCCAGCACCGGAGGACCGGAGAGATCGGGCCGTTCCGGTTCTGACCGCTCCGAGGATCATGCGCGCCCATCCCGTCCATCTCCTCGTCACCGGCGCCATCGTCGTCGCCGCGTGCACGTCGTCGCCGGGGCTGCTCCCGCTCCCCGGGGACACGGCCGTGCCGCTCTACGACGACCTCACCGGCGGGAGCATCAGCGGAACGAGATGGGACACCGGCGAATACAGCGTCACCCTGAGCGGACAGGCGGCGGTGCTGACCGAGGCGGTCACGTCCGTGCGGCCCAGCGGGCGCTACGTCGCGAGGCTCGTCGCGATCCCGCCGGCGGGCGGGCAGGTCACGACGTTCCAGGCGGACGTGTCGCTGACGAGCGCGGTCGCGACCGGCGATTCCCTGCCGTTCGCCGGGATCGAGCTCATGTTCCAGCCGAGCGCGAACCGGCTCCAGCACCCCTATGGCCTGACGAACGCGCTCCTCGCGAGGGTCGGGCTGCAGAAGACCGGCTCCTCGGTCGTCGCGCAGCGGACGGTGTTCGAGTGCCTCCCGGAGACGACGGATTGCTCCGCCCTGCAGGGAATCGGGACCGCGCTCAGCAGCAACTGGGGGTTGAACGCGCCCGCCTCGGCCGGAACCCGCTACACGATCAGCATCACCGTCGATCCGGCCAGGAAGGTCTTCACGTTCAAGCTGAAGCAGGTGGGCGGAGCGCTCGACCTCTCGCATGAGCTCGACGTCTCGGGGGTGACGACCGCGTCGGCGCCGTTCGTTCCCGATCTGTCCGCGACCAATTTCTACCGGGCGGCGCTCGCGGTCGGCGCCGCGGGCGGAGTGGCGGGTGGCGGCGACGCGTCCGCTGCCGCGGTGTTCGACGACGTGCTCCTCGGGATGGACGGCGCGCCCGCCGCGCTGTTCGACGACTTCGCGAGCGGGACCCGCTTCGACGCGGCGAGGTGGACGCTCGGCGGCGCGAGCGCGGCGAGCTCGTGGGCTGGGATCGTGCTCCGGCTGCTCCAGGCGGACGCGCCGGCTGCCGCCGCGATGAACCTGACCCGCACGAGCGGCGCGACGCTGCAGGCCGACGTCACCGTGGGGGTGCACGAGGCCACCGGGCCGGGACGGATCGCGGCGGAGCTGACGACCGCGCTCTACAACGACGGGACGAACGGCTCGGGAATCGCGCCCGACGTGAACGCTCGCAGCAGCCAGGTCGGGGACGTGCTCGCGGTCGTCGCGATGACCTCCACCGAAGCCTCGCACGCGGTGATCCGCTGTGACAGCGCGCTCTGCTCCCGGTTCACCTTCGTCGAGCCGCCGACGCTGCTCGGTGCCGTCGCGCAGGGGACCACGCACACGCTCTCGGCGCGGTGGGAGGCGGCGCGCCACACCGTCGTCTTCCGCCTCGACGGACACGACGAGGTGCTGTTCGACCCCGTCGCCGCCGGCCTTCCGGTCACGGGCGAGCCGAGGACTCCGTGGAAGAGGATCGGGGTCCAGGCCGGCCCGGCGGGTCCGTCGGAGCCGTTCGCGAGCGGATCGGCCGGCTCGCTCACCGCGACCTTCGCGAACGTGAGGACCGAGTGAGCGCTCCGCGCGTGGGCGGCGTGCGGGTCCTGCTCCCGGCACTGGCCGGCCTCGCGGCCTGCCTCTCTTCTCCAGGACTGCTGGAGCTGCCGGATACGCCCGCGCTGTCGATCTCGCCGTCCGCGAAGACGGTGCCGCCGCGCGGGGCGATCGCGGTGGGCGCGGCGGGCGGAAGCGGCGGCCATCGGTTCTCGCTCGCGCTCGACGGCTCGGGTGGGAGCGTGGACGAGGTCACGGGCGCGTACGTGGCGGGTGAACGGGGCAACACGAGCGATGTCGTGCAGGTCGAGGACTCGGCGGGCCACGTCGCGAAGGCGACGTTCACGGTGGGGCCACCGATCTCCGTGACCCCTCTCTGGTTGGGAGTCGCGCCGGGCGTCGGGCCCGTCGAGTACGTTGCGTCCGGCGGCAGCGGTGCCGGGCACAGGTGGGAGCTCGCCACGAACGGGTCCGGGGGGCACGTGTCGGCGAGCACCTCGTCGGACGGGGTCGGGCTCTACACCGCGGGCACGGTGCAGCCCGCCGAAGACCAGCTCCAGGTGACGGACTCGCTCGGGAACGTCGGGACGGCGTGGGCCGAGGTCGGATACGTGATCATCCATCCTGCGCCGCCTCCTCCCTGGACGCCGCCGTGGCCCGTGGAGGTCGCCGCGGGCGGGCCCCGGAACTTCTTCGCGGCCGTGACGGGGATGCCGGAACGTAACGTCTCCTGGGAGATCCTCGAGGGACCGTCGGGCGGCACCATCACCGCGACGACGCTCTTCACCGGAACGGCGGCCCCGACCTGCGCCTACGTCGCTCCCGCGGACCCCGGCACCTACCACCTCCGGGCGACGAGCGTGGCGGACCCTGAGCGGTTCGACACGGCCGAGATCCTCGTCGTGCCGGCGCCATGAGGCCGGGTCGCGGACGCCGGCGCTCGCCGGATGCGACAGGGCGGGGTACGATCTTCCGGTGAAGCTCGAGGACGCGGTCGGCCAGCACCTCGCGGCGGGCGACGTCGACGCGGCGGCGACCGCCGCCGTCGACGCCCTGGGCGGCGCGATCCTGGGTTACCTGCGCGCCCTGCACGACGCGGACGACGCAGAGGACGTGTTCCAGCACTGGGCCGAGGACCTCTGGCGCGGAATCCCGGCGTTCCGGGGGGAGTGCGCCCTTCGAACCTGGGCGTACCGCCTGGCCTGGCACGCCTCGGCGCGGTTCCGCCGGGAGCCGTGGCGGAAACGGTGCACCCACCTTCCGACCAGCGCCGCCTCCCGGCTCGCGCAGTCCGTCGCGACCTCGACACCGGCCGGCCGGGGCGACGAGCGGCTCGAGCTGCTCCGCAGGGAGCTCGAGCCGGAGGATCGGACGCTGCTGCTGCTCCGGATCGACCTCGGGATGACCTGGGAGGAGGTCTCCGCCGTACTCGCGCGCGAAGGGGGCGAGGCGACGCCGGAGACCTTGCGCAAGCGCTTCCAGCGGCTGAAGGACCGCCTCGGCCGGCTCGCCCGAGAGAAGGGCCTCATCGCCTGAGGCGCCCTGGACGAGCCCGCGGCGTCCGGCCCCGTGCCGGGACCGGACGTCGCGGATCCTGGTCGACGCAGAGGAGCCGGCCGGGGCTGTCCTGCGATCGCTCCGCGTCTACGTCCCCGGGCGCATCCGGCGCGGGACCGCGCCGCCGTACCGGGCCGGCATCTCGCCCCCGTTCGCGGCGCACTGGTCCCGGATGAACTTCGCGAGCGCCTCGTGGTCCTTCACCGCGCTCCCGTCCGGTCGGCGCAGGATGGCCTCCGCAGGAGTGACCGGCACCCCGGAGGCATTCCGGAGCGTCACCCCCGCGAGCTGCGCGAACGACGCGACGTAGAAGGTCGACACCACCGGCTGGAGCGCGGTCGGGTCGCCGATGAAGTGGGTGCCGAGCGTGCCGTCCTGCGACACGTCGTAGAGGATCCCGGTCTCGACGCCGGCGCCGTCCACGACCGCGACGCGGGTGATCCAGCCGGGGCCGAGCGGGGAGGCGAGCTCGAACGGCGCGCGCGCCACGTCGTACTCGACCACGAGGCCGCTCGGCCCGACGAAGAAGTCCGGGTCCCGCATCGACTGGAGGAGCGACACCTCGAGCGCGGCACGCAGCTCGACCGTCGAGGTGAAGAACCGCGCGAGGGGGTAGCCCGGGAGCTGCGGCAGCACGGCCGCCGCCGCGGCCGGGTCGCTCGAGACGACGACGGTCGGATCGCCGCCGAGGGGGACGACGTCGAACACGTCCGCGAACGTGACGTCACCGGTCTGGCCGACCCGCAGGTCGGAGCGGATGGAGCCCCTGTTCTGCAGCGCGACGACCGTCTCGCCCACGCCGCGGGCTGCGGCGAGCATCGCGTCGGTGTCGAGGTTCATGCCGTTCGTCTCGCCGACGCCGACCCCGACGACGTCGAAGCTCGTGTGACACAGGCTGCGGAAGTACAGGTCCCCGAGGACGTCGGGATCGTCCACGACCGTGGCCCCCTCGACGTGGGTGAGCGCCCGCTCGAGGAAGGACGCCGGCGCGCCGGGGCCCACCTCGAGGTACGCCATGGTCTGCTCGAGCAGCGCGCGGAGCGACGGGTCGCTCGTCGGGAGCACCGTGTCGTCCACGTGGATGAAGCGCGTCCGCGCCGGCTCGAGCGCGGGACGCGCGCCGCCCTCGAAGACGAGCTCGACCCGCCCGACCTCCTCGCCGTACGCCTTCGGCTGGACCACCGGGACGCTCCGGCCGTCGGGATCCGTGACCAGGATGGGCGCCGGCGTCGCGCCGTGCGTGTGCCCGCTCACGAGGAGGTCGATCCCGCGGACACTCGCGGCGAGGAGCTCGTCGTCACCGGGGGCGTCCGGCGCCGCGCCGATGCCGCCGTGACCGAGGAGGATCACGGCGTCGACGCCCTCGGCGCGGAGCGCGAGCACCGCCGCTTGGACCGTCGCGGCGATCGAGGCGAACTGCGCCGGATAGCCGACCGCGGCAGCGTCCCAGAAGGCGAGCGGCCAGGCCGCGCCGGCGGCGTCGATCCCCGCTCCGAGCCCCATCGACGCGACGACGCCGACGCGCAGCCCGCGCTGCGTCTCGATGATGCGGGAGGGGGCGATCGCGTTCGTCGGTCCGTAGAGGCTCGCGAGCGCGTCGTCCCCGGTCTGGCCGGGATCGAAGAAGGCGTTCGTGAGCACGAGCGGCGGGAGCCCACCCGACGCGAGCGCACCGGAGATCACGCTGGCGAGGGCGGCCGAGCCGAGGTCGAACTCGTGGTTTCCGAGGCCGACCGCGTCGTACCCGAGCTGCTTCATCACCACGAGCTCCGGCGCGAACGCGAGGAACGCAGCCGAGGCGAGCGTCCCCTGGCTGAAGTCGCCGGCGGACACGGTGATGCTGTCAGCGGAGCGCGCGACGGCGTCGGCGCGCTCCGCCGCGAGCACGGTGGCGCGCCGGGCGATCCCGCCGACGATGAGACCGGTGCCGGCCGAGCTCGGGAGCGGGAAGTCGTCCACCTCGGGCGCGTAGCCGTAGAGGTGCGCGTGCTCGTCGGTGGTGAAGAGCACGGTGAGCCGCGTGATCTGGCGCACCGTCGCGGTGAGCGCCGCCGACACGTTCCCCGCGGCGTCCTTCGCGTACGCCCGGAGCGTGTACGTGCCCCGGCCCGCGACCGTGTGAGAGGAGGGTGGGGTCGCGGACCACCCTGGATCGCCCGCAGCCGGAGCGGTCGCGCTCTCGGTGACGAGGTAGCCCGCCACGCCGACGTCGTCGGTCGCGCTCAGCGCGGTGATGGGGACCTCGAGGCTCGCACAGGTCGTCGGCACGGTGAACGTGGCGACGACGGGTGGGGTCCGGTCCTTCTTCTCTTCCTTCTTCTCGCAGGCGGTGAGCACGAAGGCGGCGGCGAGCAGCAAACGGAGCGTGGCTGACATGTTCCCTCCATCGGGGGGTCGGCGCGACGACGTGTCGCCGCTGGAGAGAGGCATGTCGGCGTAGGGAACGTGACCGGG
Organism: uncultured delta proteobacterium; assembly: GCA_963736795.1. Taxonomy (GTDB): domain Bacteria; phylum Myxococcota; class Myxococcia; order Myxococcales; family Anaeromyxobacteraceae; genus Anaeromyxobacter. The sequence goes on from CAVTRF010000030.1 coordinate 162,524, forward strand.
CGGGCGGCACTCTCTCCGAACGAAGAGCCGAACGACGGCAGCGGAAACGGAAAACGGGGACGGAAACCCGTCCCCGCTCGCCGTGTGCCGTCTCCGGCTCGATCCGTGACCGCTCGCCGGCGGGTTCTACTCGTCCGCGATCTTCTTCCGGGCGGGGATGTACTGCACCGCCTCCTCGCGGGCCGGCTCGCGGAACGCCTCGAGCAGCTTCACGTGGCTCTCGACGAGCGTGCGGACGTTCGTCTCGAACTGGATGCGCTGCCGCTTCAGCTCGTTGATGTCGTCCACGATGCGTAGAAACCGGCCGTGGGCGGACTGGACGATCTTCTCGGCCTGCAGCTCCGCGTCGGCGATCGTGATCTCCGACTCCTTGCGGGCGGACTCGCGGATCTCGTCGGACGCCTTCTGCGCGGCGACGAGGGTTTCTTGAAGGGCCCGCTCGCGACCGCGGAACTCGACGATGTCCTCGGCCTTGCGCTGGTTGTCCTCGCGCAGGGTGACGACCTCCTTCACGAGCGCCTCGAACTCGACCGCCACGAGGTCGAGGAACGCCTCCACCTCCTCGGGATCGAGGCCGCGGAACGACTTGCGGAACTGCTTCTGGGTGATGTCGAGGGGCGTGATGTTCATGGGCGGCTCTCCGGGCGCCCATGATAACGGGCGGAGGGGGGGTGTCCATTTCCGGCGCCTACCTTCGCCTACACGGCCGGCGGTGAAAGCGGACGGAGAGCCGGGAACCGGCGGGAAATGGCCCCGATCGCCACGCCGACACGGGCCCGGTCGCCCATCCTCGTTATGTTATCTTCCGCCGCCGTCATGCCGTTCTCGGAGCTCATCGCGCAGGACCGCGCCCTGTCGCCGCTGCGGTCCGCGCTGCGGCGCGGCTCGCTCCACCACGCCTACCTGTTCGGCGGCCCGGAAGGCGTCGGGAAGGGGCGGGCGGCGCGCCTCCTCGCCCAGGCCGCGAACTGCGAGGGGGGCGACCCGGCCGCGGCGCGCGACGACGCCTGCGGCGCTTGTGGCCCCTGCCGGAAGATCGCGAAGGGCATCCACCCCGACGTGCTCGTGCTCGCCGAGGAGCGCGAGATGGCCAAGCGCGGCGCCTGGGAGCCGAAGGGCGGGCGGTCCCCGTCGCGCGACATCGTCGTGGACCAGGTGCGTGACGTCGTCGACCGGCGGCTCTCGCTGAAGCGGTTCGAGGGCCGGCGGCGCTTCGTCATCGTGGACCCGGCCGACGCGATGAACCCGCAGGCGCAGAACGCGCTCCTCAAGACGCTCGAGGAGCCGCCGGACGACACGACGCTCGTCCTCGTCGCGTCGAGCCCCGACGCGCTCCTCCCCACCATCCGCTCCCGCTGCCTGCGCGTCTCGTTCGCGCCGATCCCGGAGGGCGTGATCGCGGCGCGGCTCGAGGCCGGAGGGCACGCGCCGGAGAAGGCGCGCCTCGCCGCCGCCCTGTCGGGCGGCTCCCTCGGCCGCGCCCTCGCGGTCGACGACGACGGCCTCGCCGCGCAGGCGGAGGCGGTCCGTGGCGCGGCGGCGCTCGACGCGGACGACGCCGGGGCGTGGCTCGCCTTCGCGCGGGACCACGCCGGGGATCGCGAGGAGGCGCAGGCGCTCTGCGATCTCCTCCTCGTGTGGCTGCGCGACGTCGCGGCCGCGCACGCCGGCGCGGCGGAGCTCGCCCTCGCCGATCTCGCCGACGCGACCCGCGCGGTGGCGGCGGTGCTCTCGCCCGCCGAGGCGCTGCGCCGTCGCCGCGGGGTGCGGCGCGCCGCGGCGGCGCTCCGCCAGAACGGGGCCCCGGTCCTCGCCCTCGAGGCCATGCTCATCGGGTGGTTCCATGGCCGCGCCTAGGGGCCCGCGCGCGGCGGGCGCGACGCTCGCGACCTGCCTCGCCGACGCGAAGGCGGGCACGGCGCAGCCGGTCTACCTCTTCGACGGCGACGCCTTCCTCGCGCTCCGCGCCGCCCGCGAGCTCGCGTTCACGCTCGTCCCCGAGGCGCAGCGGGCGCTGAACCTCGTCGAGCTCGACGCGGCGGCCTCGCCCGCCGAGGTCGCGGCCGAGATCGCGACCGGGGGCCTCTTCGGCGGAGGCAAGGTCGTCCTCGTGCAGGAGCCGGCGTTCCTCACCTCGAAGGAGGACGCGGCCGAGTCGTTCGAGCGCGCCCTCAAGATGTGGGGCGAGGGGCGCCAGCGCGAGGCGACCCGCCGGCTGCTCGCGCTCGCCGCGAAGGCCGGCTGGTCGGCGAAGGAGCTCGACCCGGACGGCGACGAGTGGGTCGGGAACGGGGCGTTCCAGAAGGAGCTCGGCATCGCGCTCGACGGGGCGGCGCGCGCCTTCGTGCAGGGCGCGGCCCGGTTCGCGGCGGAGCGCGACATGAAGGCGGCGAAGGACGACGCCTCCGCCCTCGACGCGGCGCTGCAGCGGGGCTTCCCGCCCGGGCACGTCCTCGTCGTCGCCGCCGGCAAGGTCGACGGGCGGCTCCCGCTCGTGAAGAAGCTCGCGGCGGCGGGGCGCCGGGTGACGACCCAGCTCGAGAAGGAGGGCAAGTGGGACGATCAGCGGCTCGTCCTCGGCCCCGTGCTCGACGCCCTCCTCGCGGGGAGCGGCAAGCGCGTGGACGCCGCGGGCGAGGCGCGGCTCGCGGCGCTCGTCGGCGACGACGCGCGGGTGCTCGCCTCGGAGGTCGCGAAGCTCGCCGCCTTCGTCGGCGACCGGAAGGTCATCGGCGCGAAGGACGTGGACGAGGTGGTGACGCGCGTCGCGTCCGACCCGTTCTTCGCGCTCGGCAACGCCGTCGAGGCGCGCGACCTCGCCGGCGCCCTCGGCGTGCTGGGCCGGTCGATCCAGGACGGCGCCTCGCCGTTCATGCTGCTCGGCTCGCTCGCGGGCGCGGTGCGGCGGATGATCGTCGAGCGCGAGCGCGCGCGGAAGGTCGTGGGCGCGAGAAGGATCGCCACCTCGCGCGAGTGGGAGGCGACCGTGTTCCCGACCATCCCGGACGACGAGGTCGGGGACAAGAAGCCTTACGGCTTCTGGATGAAGTACCAGGCCTCCACGCGCTTCTCGCGCGAGGAGCTGCTCGACGCGCTCGCCGGCCTCGCCGAGGCCGACGTCGCGATGAAGACGGGCCAGGACGGCCAGGTGCGCCTCGAGCGCGTCCTCGCCGGGCTCCTCGCGACCCGCGCACCGGAAAGGACCAATCCATGAGCCAGCGACTGCTCGTCACGAGCGCGCTCCCGTATGCGAACGGGTCGATCCACCTCGGCCACCTCGTCGAGTACGTCCAGACCGACGTCTACGTCCGGTTCCGCAAGGCGACCGGGGACGACGTGACGTACGTGTGCGCGGCGGACTCGCACGGCACGCCGATCGAGGTGAACGCCGCCGTCGCGAAGATGACGCCGAAGGAGTTCGTCGAGAAGTACCGCAAGGAGCAGCACGAGGACTTCAAGCGCTTCGGCGTCGAGTTCTCGACGTACTACACGACCGACTCGCCCGAGAACGCGAAGTGGGCCTACCGCGTCTACGACGCGCTCAAGGCGAAGGGGCTCATCTACAAGAAGTCGGTCGAGCAGCTCTACTGCGAGACCGACCGGCGCTTCCTCCCCGACCGGTACGTGAAGGGGACGTGCCCGGTCTGCGGCAAGCCGGACCAGTACGGCGACGTGTGCGAGAACTGCGGCACGACGTACGATCCGCGCGAGCTCAAGGCGCCGTACTGCGCGCTGTGCCGGAGCGCGCCGATCGTCCGGGCGAGCGACCACGCGTACGTGAACCTCCGCAAGCCGGAGGTGTTCTCGGTGATCCAGGGCTGGGTCGAGGCGCCCGGGCACCTCGAGCCGGCCGTGCGCGAGCAGGTGCGGGGGTGGCTCGCGGACCTGCAGGACTGGTGCATCACGCGCGACGCCCCCTACTTCGGGTTCCCGGTGAAGGACCCCGAGTTCGCGGGCAAGTTCCTCTACGTCTGGGTGGACGCGCCCATCGGATACCTCTCCTCGGCCGAGCACTACTTCGCCGCCGAGGCGCCGCCCGATCGGCGCCGCGCGCCCGACGCGTTCGAGCGCGACTACCTTGCGGAGGGCGCGGCGAGCCGCGTCGAGCACTTCATCGGGAAGGACATCCTCCGCTTCCACGCGGTCTTCTGGCCCGCGATGCTGTGGGCGACCGGGATCAAGCGCCCGGATCGCATGCCCGTCCACGGACACCTCACCGTGAACGGCGAGAAGATGTCGAAGTCCCGCGGCACGTTCATCACCGGGAAGACGTACCTCGACTCCGGGCTCGACCCCGAGCTGCTCCGCTACTTCTACGCCTCGAACCTCTCGCCGGGCATCTACGACATCGACCTGTCGCTCGAGGAGTTCAAGAACCGCGTCAACGCCGACCTCCAGAAGCGGATCGCGAACCTCGCCGCGCGCGTCCACTCCCCGGTCGCGAAGCTCGGAGGCGAGCTCGCCGTGGGCCCGGAGACGCCGGGGTTCGAGCGGGCGCGGGTCGCCGAGGCGCTCGCCGCGGCGCGGATCGCCTTCCGCGACCTCGAGTACCGCGCGGCGCTCAAGGCCGTGAACGACCTCGCCGACCTCGCCAACAAGGCGGTGCAGGAGAACAAGCCCTGGGCGACGCCGGACGCGCCGGCGACCCGGGCGCTCCTGCACGACCTCGGGAAGGCGCTGCACGCCATCGCGGTGATGCTCTCCCCGGTCATGCCGCGCTTCGCCGCGGGCCTCGCCGAGTCCCTCGGCGGCGTGCCGCTCGCCTGGCCGGAGGGCTTCACGCCGTTCGACGGCCGGCCCGTCCGCTTCACCGCGAAGCCGCCGGCCATCCTCCCGGTGGACGCGAAGCAGGTCGAGAAGCTCATCGCGGCCCCGCCCGCGGAGGCCGCGAACCAGAAGGTCTCGAAGGCGCCCAGCCCCCTCCCTAGCCCCGCTTCGCGGGGCGACGGAAGTCCGGGGACGAGTCCCGCCGAGACCGCGACGAAGGCGAGCGCGAAGGCCGCGCCGCCCCCGCCGCCGGGCGTCATCCAGTACGACGACTTCGCGAAGGTGGAGCTCAAGGTCGCGATCGTGCGCGACGGCGAAGAAGGTCGAGGGCGCCGACAAGCTCCTCGAGCTGTCGGTGGACGCCGGCGACCCCGAGCCGCGCACGATCGTGGCGGGGATCGCGCAGGCCTACCCCGACCCGCAGGCGCTCGTCGGGCGGCGCATCGTGGTGGTCGCGAACCTCGCGCCGCGCCCGCTCCGCGGGATCACCTCCCACGGGATGCTCCTCGCCGCGGGTGAGCCCCCGAACCTGACGGTCGTCACGGTGGGGGACTCGATCGCCCCGGGAACGAGGGTGAAGTAGATCGACGTGTACGGACTGGGACGTGGACGTGGACTTCGTCTTGGTACTTGGTCTTGACGTCTTGGTCTTGGTCTAGCTCAACCAGTCCACGACCAGGTCCAGGTCCGAAGCCGGTCCAAGTCCAAGTCCAAGCAGTCCAAGTCCAAGTCCAAGTCCAAGTTCGGTTAGCCACCATGGCCCTCATCGACTCGCACGCACACCTCGACTCTCGAGGACTACGCGAACGACCTCGACGAGGTGGTCGCTCGTGCCCGGGCGGCGGGCGTCGAGGGGATCGTGTGCGTCGGGCTGTGGCGCGCCCCGGGCAGCTTCGGAGGCGCGCTCGAGCTCGCAGGGCGTGATCCCTCCTTCTTCGCGGCGACCGATCGGCGTCCATCCCCACGAGTGCGCGCGCGTGCCCGAGGAGGACTGGGCGCTCCACGAGACGCTCGCCCGCGATCCGCGCGTCGTGGCGGTCGGCGAGACCGGGCTCGACTTCCACTACGATCACTCGCCGCGCCCCGCGCAGGAGGCCGCGTTCCGCCGCTCGCTCGCCATCGCTCGCGGGGCGGGGAAGCCGGTCGTCGTCCACGTGCGCGAGGCGGACGAGGTGTGCGCGCGCGTCCTCCGGGAGGAGGGCGTACCCCCGGCCGGCGGCGTCATCCACTGCTTCACCGGAGACGCGGCCGCCGTACGCGCCTACCTCGACCTCGGCCTCTTCATCTCCGTCGCCGGCGTCGTGACGTTCAGGACCGCCGAGCCCATTCGCGAGGCCGTCCGGCTCGTCCCGCGCGACCGGCTCCTCGTCGAGACCGACTGCCCGTTCCTCGCCCCCATTCCCCACCGCGGGAGGCGGAACGAGCCGGCGTTCGTCGTCGAGACGGCCCGCAAGGTGGCGGAGCTCTGGGGGACGCACGGTCGACGAGGTGGCCCGCGCCACGACCGAGAACGTGCGCCGCCTGTTCGGGCGACCTTGACGATGCCAGGCCGGGGAGGTGCGGTCACCGAGCTGCCCGGAGCGGTCGTCCACGTCTCGACGCCGCTGACCTGGCGCGGCGGCGAGCAGCAGCTCGTGTGGCTCGCGGATCGGCTTCGGGCCCGCGGCGTGCCGCAGCTCGTCCTCTGCCCGCCGGGCTCGCCGCTCGCCCGCGCGTGCGAGGAGCAGGGGCTCCCCCACGCGCCCGCCCGGCGGCGCGCGGCGATCGACCCGCTCTTCGCGCGCTCCGTCGCGCGCGCCGCGAACGCCGCCGGCGCCGCGGTCGTCCACGCTCACGACCCGCACGCCCACACCGCCGCGTGCTTCGCCGCGTCCGCCTTCGGGATGCGGGCGCCGATCGTCGTGCACCGCCGGGTGGACTTCCGCATCGGGGCGGGGCGGTTCTCCCGCTGGAAATACGACCACCACCGGGTGCTCCGCATCGCGTGCGTCTCCCACGCCATCGCGGAGGTCGTCCGCCCCCACGTCCGCGACCCGGAGCGGCTGACCGTGATCCACGACGGGGTCGACGCGTCCCGGTTCGCGGCGGTGCGCCCGGACGGGCGGCTGCGTCGCGCGCTCGGCGTGCCGGTGGGCGTGCCGCTCGTCGGCAACGTCGCGGCGCTCGCAGGCCACAAGGACTACTTCACGTTCGTCGACGCCGCCGCGCGGCTCCTCGCGGGCGGCACGGACGCGCGCTTCGTCGCGATGGGCGACGGGCCGCTCCGGGACGAGATCGGCGCCCACGCGCGCCGGAGCGGCGTCGAGGGCAAGGTCTTCCTCGCAGGGTTCCGCACCGACATCCCCGCGGTCCTCCCGGAGCTCGACGTGTTCCTCTTCACGTCGAGGGAGGAGGGGCTCGGGTCCTCGATCCTCGATGCCTACGCGTGCCGCGTCCCGGTGGTCGCGACGCGGGCCGGCGGCGTGCCGGAGCTCGTGGTGGACGGCGACACCGGGATCCTCGCGCCGGTCGGCGACGCGGGAGCGCTCGCGGCGGCGGTGTCGCGCGTCCTCCGCGAGCCCGCGCTCCGCGCGCGGCTCGTCGCGGGGGGCGCGCGCCGCGTCGCGAACTTCGGCGTGGAGGAGATGGCGGAGCGGACGCTCGCGATGTACCGCGAGGTCGTGGCGACGGATCGACCGGGGCAGCCCGGCCGCGGCTCGCAGCGCGTCAGCTCGCGCGGAGCCCGGTGATCGCCTCGCGCAGCCGCGCTGCGACCGCGTCGGGCGAGTAGGTGGCGAGCACGGCCCGCAGCCCCTCCGCCGCGAGCGCCGCCCCCCGTCCGTCGTCGTCGAGGAGCGCGCTCACCGCGTCCGCGAAGCCGCGGGCGTCGTCGGCAATCGCGATGGAGCGTCCGGGCTCGAGCAGCAGCCCCTCGGCGCCCGCCGTCGTCGCGACCACCGGTCGCCCCATGGCGAGGGCGTTCAGGATCTTGGTCCGGACGCCGCTCCCGAACCGGATGGGCGCGACGAAGACGCGCCCGCGCCCGACGTACTCCCGCTCGTCGGGGACGAAGCCGACGCCCCGGACGTGCGGCGCGTGCTCCGCGAACCACGAAGGTGGCTTCTCTCCGACCGCCGTGAAGCGCACGTCCGGGTGACGCGCGATCACCGCGGGGAGGACGTCCCGTACGAACCAGGTCACGGCGTCCCGGTTCGGCCCGTAGCCCATCCCCCCGACGAACACGACCTCCTTGCCCGGGGGCGGGAAGGGGAGGGGCCGGTAGTGATCGGTGTCCACCGGCGATGGGATCGCCGAGTGCGGGAGCCCCGGGTTGAGCGCCGAGAGCTTCGCGCCGTCGACCTCGGAGATGGGGAGCACGAGGTCGCAGTAGCGCGCGAGGTGCGTCTCGATCTCGCGGTAGCGATGGGCGCGCAGCCGCGTCTCGGCGCGCTCGCGCGCGAGATCCATGTCCGGGGCGATGCGCGCGTTCAGCTCGTGCTCGACGTTGTGCTGGCGGAGCGCGATCGGCACGCGCAGCCCGCGCTGCTTGAGGAGCCGCCCGTACTCCGCCGCGCGGATGTGATCGAGCACCACGAGGTCGAACGGGCGCGCGCGCAGGGCCGCCTGCACGGCGCGCCAGACCCCCGCCTGCCAGCGCGGAACGTACCCGTGCCGGGCGATGCAGCCGAGCCAGTCTCCCACCGGCGTGACACGCCAGCGCGGTCGGACGACGGGGGTGACGCTCGCGCACAGCGAGCGAGCGAGGTCGAGCAGCCCCAGCTCGCCGCGCCGCAGGTTCAGCACGAGGTGCACGTCCCAGCCGCCGCGCTGGAGCGCGCGGAGCATCCCGAGCGTCGCGACGGAGGCGCCGCTCGACGCCCGCGGGAGGTTCTCGGTGACGTAGAGGATGTTCTTCACGGGGCGCCGCCGGCTCCTGGGGAACGCAGCCCGGCGAGGGCTTATACCGTGCAGGAACGGCGCTAGGAAGGGCGCGGGCCGCGCGGGCTTGACGCCCGGCGGCCGTCGGGGCATCACCGGGGCCGGTGAGGATCTCCGCCGTCATCATCACGCTCGACGAGGAGCGCAACCTGGGGCGCTGCCTCGACTCCGTCCGCGGCGTCGCCGACGAGGTCGTGGTCCTGGACTCCGGGTCCACGGACGGCACCGAGCGGATCGCCCGCGAGCGCGGCGCGGTGTTCCTGCACCAGGACTGGCTCGGCTACGGCCGGCAGAAGAACGCGGCCGTCGAGCGCGCGGCGAACGAGTGGGTGCTCTCGCTCGACGCCGACGAGGCGCTCTCGGACGAGCTGCGCGGGTCGATCCTCGGGCTCAAGGCCGCGGGGCCGGGCGCCGAGGCCTACGAGGTGAACCGGCTGAACTGGTACTGCGGCCGCTTCCTGCGGCACTCCGGCTGGTACCCCGACCGCAAGATCCGGCTCTGGCGGAAGGACGCCGCGCGCTGGGCCGACACGACCATCCACGAGCTCGCCGAGACCGCCCCCGGCGCGCGCGTCGAGCGGCTCGCCGGCGACCTCCTCCACTACACCATTCACGACCGGGCCCAGCACCTGCGCACGATCGAGCGGTTCACGACCCTCTCGGCCGAGGCGCTCGCGCGCGAGGGGAAGGGCGGCCAGGCCTGGAAGCGGTTCGTCTCGCCGGCCGCGTCGCTCTTCCGCGCCTACGTCCTGAAGCTCGGGTTCCTCGACGGGCGCGCCGGGTGGGACGTGTGCCGGCTGTCGGCGTACGCGACCTGGCTCAAGTACGAGAAGCTGCGGCGGCTCGCGGCCCCGCGCGGGTGACCGGCGCGGCGGCGAGCTCCTCGTACAGCCGCAGGTACTCGCGCGCGGCGCGCTCCCAGCTGAAGCGGTCCGCCCAGGCGCGCAGCCGCCCCGGCTTCCCCGGGTCGGCGCGGTGCTCGTGCCATCCCGCGCGTGAAGACCTCCGCCATCGCGCGCGGGTCGAAGTCCGGCCAGTAGAACGCCTCCGGGCCGCCGGTCTCGGGCAGGCTCGTCCTCGTCGAGAGGAACACCGGCTTGCCGAGGCTCATCGCCTCGACGACGGGCAGGCCGAACCCCTCCGCGAGCGACGGGAACACGAACGCCTCGGCGTTCGCGAGCAGCCAGTACTTCTCCGCGTCCGTCACGTTGCCCGGCAGGAGGACGCGCTCGGCGACCCCCTCGGCGCGCGCGAGCCGCAGGATCTCCTGCGCGTAAGGGGACGCCGCGCTGCCGGCGACCACGAGCGAGCGCCCGCCGCCGAGCGCACGCAGGAACGGCACGAGCACGTGGAAGTTCTTCTTCGCGCCGATGATGCCGATCGTGAGGAGGAACGGCAGGTGCGGCGCGAAGCTCGGCCGCGGGGCGCCCGGCGCGGCGCGGAGCGAGTTGCCGTTGTAGACGACGCGCGTCGGCTTCCCGTCGAGCCGCAGGTGCTCGCGGACGGTGGCCTCGGTGAACGCGGAGATGAAGGTGATCGCGTCGGCGCGATCGATCCGGCGCTGGAGCGCGCGGAGCCGGGTGGACCGCCGCCACCCCGAGTACTTCTGCAGGAAGTTCAGGTCGTGGATCGTGAGGACGAGGCGCGTCGCGCGCCGCGGGCGGCAGGTAGCGCGAGTCCTGGTGCACGCAGTGCCACACGTCGAACGGCGCCCGCGAGGCCCCGGTGAGCTTGTGGAGCGGCGAGTGGACGAGGTGGCGGACGCCGTCGCCGAACGTGCCGACCCGCGCGGCGGGGACGTAGAACGAGAGGTCGAGCCCGGCCGGGCGCTGGCGCGCGAGCTCCTCGCCGACGTGGACGCAGAACTGTCCAAGCCCGCTGTGCGGGACCTTCAGCTTCTCGAGCTCCACGAGGACGCGCGGCATCGGGGAGGACGGCGCTACCCGCCCCAGCTCCCCCACTCGTCGGCGAGATCGGGCTCGGCGCCGGGACGGTTCCGCTCCTTCCACTCGACGATCTCCCAGCCGCGGCGGCGCGCGACCTCGCGGAAGGCGGGCTTCGGGTTCACGACGACGGGGTTCCCGACCCCCTCGAAGAGCGGGACGTCGGCGCTCGAGTCGGAGTAGAGGAAGCTCTTCCCGAGGTCGAGGTCGAGCTTGTCCGCGAGCGCCTCGACGGCGTCGCGCTTGCCGTCGCGGAAGACGACCGGCGGCCACGATCTGGTCGGTGGCGCGTCCGTCCACGATGCGCGTGCGCGTCCCGATCGCCGCGTGCACGCGGAGGTGCCGCCCCACCTCGTCCACGATGTACTGCGAGGAGCCGGAGGCGATCGCCACGAAGTGGCCGGACAGGAGGTGCTTGCGGATCTGCCGGATCGCGCCGGAGGTGATGCGCCGCCGCAGGTGGCGCTCGAAGCAGCGGTGCGCGTGCGCCCTGAGATCGTCGGCGTAGAGCCCCTGCTGGCACCGCGAGCCCACCTCCACCATGTCCTGCTCGGTCAGGCGGTGGCGGGCGTACTCGTAGATCATGCGCGGGATCCGCGAGCGCTGCTCGGGCCGCATCACCTTCTCGCTGTAGAGGTACCAGGTGAAGATCGTGCCCGCGTTCCCGTCGAGGAGCGAGTCGTCGACGTCGAAGATCGCGGCGGTTCGGCCGAAGGGGACCATGGGTGCGCGCGGGCGCGGCCCGCGCGCGAGATTCTACGCGCGGGGGCCCGGCGGAGTCACCGCCCCGGGGGTGGCCCGGGCGCACGGTCCGCTCGTGGCGCGCAGGGCGCACCACGAGCGGGAAGGACTCACTCGGCGGGCTTCGTCTCCGGCGCGACCTCGGCCGCGACGGCCGCCGGGGCCGGAGCGCTGGCCTCGCGTCCCTCGGGGGCCACCGCCGGGGCGCCCCCGCCTCGGGCGCGGGCGCCTCGCGGGGCTGCCTCGGGGCAGCCTCCGGGGCCCGCGGCTCGTCCGCCGCGCGCGCCCTTGCCCGCGTCCTCGAGCTTCGCGGCGAGCGCCGCGAACGGGTTGTGGGTGAGCGCCTTCTCCTTCTTCTCGGGCGGGCGGTGCGGTCCCCGGTCACCCGGGAGCCGCGGTCCCATGTAGCCGCGCTTCTTGTCGCCGAACCCTCCGCCGCCGCCGGGTCCCGGGGCGCCGCCGGGGCCGCCGCCCGGGCCGCCGGAGCTGCGCGGGCCGCGGTCGGGACGCTCGGGCCGCGGCGGCCGCTCCGCGCGAGCGGGAGCGCCCTCCGCCGGCTTCGCCTCGGTGGCGCCCTCGGCGGGCTTCGCCTCCCCCGACGGCTGCGGCGCGGGGCGCGCCTCGGGACGGCGCTTCTCCCTCGGCTTCTTCTGCGGGCGCGGGCCCTGGCCCTGGCCCGAGCCCTCGCCGCGCGGCACGTAGATGACGGGCGTGAGGAGCTCGGCGGGCGGGCCCTTCTTCTCGACCTGCACGGTCGGGAGCGCGCCGCGCCAGATCGGCTGCTCGTAGACGTTGTCGGCGCTCGTCCAGCGACGGTTGCCGCCCTCGCGCCCCATGAGGTTGAGCCAGGAGTTCACGCGGCTGTCGAGGTCGTCGATGTAGTGCGTGAGCATCGCCTCGAGCGTCATCGGCACCTTCGGCGATCCGTACTCGAGCCGCCCGTGGTGCGCGAGCACCAGGTGGACGATCTGGTGCTCGAGCTCGCGCGGCACGCCCACCCGCCGCGCCTTGTCGTGGATCCACTGCGCCGCCATCACGAGGTGTCCGACGAGCCGACCCTCGTCGGTGTACTCGGCGTTGCGGTCGCCCTGCAGCTCGCGGATCTTGCCGATGTCGTGGAAGAACGCGCCCGCCACGAGGAGGTCGCGATCGACCTGCGGGTACTGGTCGGCGAGGCGGTGCGCGAGCTTCAGGCAGGACACGGTGTGCTCGAGCAGCCCGCCCGCGTACGCGTGGTGGACGCTCTTCGCCGCGGCGGAGCGGCGGAGCCGCTGCGCGATGTCCTCGTCCTCGACGAACGCCGTGACGAGATCGCGCACGTGCTTGTCGGCGATCGCGCCGACGAGCCCGAGCAGCTCGTTCCACGGCCCGTCCGCGGGAGCGCTCGGCTCCGGCGCCTCGGGCTTCTTCGGCTCGGGGGGCGGCGCCCAGACGAACTCGGACGCCTCTTGCGACGCCGCGTCGACCTTCGCGACGGACTCGATCTTGAGCTGGGGCTTGCCCTGGAACGTCCCGACGATCCCCTCGACCTCGACGAGGTCCTTCTCCTCGAACAGGGCCGCGGTCTCCTCGACCTTCTCGAACGCGCGCGCCTCGAGCTCGCCGGTCTTGTCCTGGAACGTGACGGAGAGGTACGCCTTCCCGCTCTTCGCGGTGGGAGTCGCCTTGCGGGCGACGAGGAAGACGCTCTTCGGGCGGTCTCCCTCCTTGACGTCCTTGACCCAGATCTTATCCATGGTCCGCGCAAGCTAGCTCAGCGCGGCCGTTTGGACAACGACCGGTTGAGAGCCCTGCGGGAGGTGCTTCCATGCGGCTCGAGCGTATTTCCGACGCCCTCCTCGTCGTCGATCTGCAGCACGACTTCCTGCCCGGCGGCGCGCTGGCGGTCGGGCACGGCGACGAGGTCGTCGCGCCCATCGCCGCGCTCGCGCCCGCGTTCGAGACGGTGGTCGCGACCCAGGACTGGCACCCGCCGGGCCACGTCTCGTTCGCCTCCGCTCACCCGGGCCGCCGGCCGTTCGAGACGCTGGCGCTCCCCCAGGGGCCGCAGGAGCTCTGGCCCGACCACTGCGTCCGCGGCACGCGCGGCGCGGCGCTCCACCCGGCGCTCCCCGACCACGCGCTCACGCTCGTGCTCCGCAAGGGCACGCGCCGCGAGGTCGACTCGTACAGCGCGTTCCGCGAGAACGTCGGACCGGACGGACCGCGGCCGACGACCGGGCTCGGCGCCTGGCTGGCCGCCCGCGGGGTGCGCCGCGTGTTCGTCGTGCGGCCTCGCGCGCGACTTCTGCGTGCGCGCGAGCGCGGTGGACGCCGCGGCGGAGGGGCTCGAGACCGTCCGTGCTCGACGACCTCACCCGCGCCGTGTTTCCCGAGCGCCGCGCCGAGACGGACGCGGCCCTCGCGACGGCGGGCGTGCGGGTGATGGGCTCCGAGGCGCTCGAGCGGTGAGCCCGTCGGCGGGCGTTGCGCGGCGCGGGCGCCGAACGGACGTTTGGGGTAGATGCGCGCGGTCGTCTACGAGGGGCCATACCGGATCCGGGTGCGGGAGAAGCCCGATCCCGAGATCGAGCACCCGGACGACGTCGTGCTCCGCGTCACCCGAGCGGCGATCTGCGGGTCGGACCTGCACCTGTTCCACGGCTTCGTGCCGGACACGCGGGTCGGCACGACCTTCGGCCACGAGTTCACCGGGGTGGTCGAGGAGGTCGGCCCCGGCGTCCGGACGCTCGCGCGCGGCGACCGGGTGGTCGTGCCGTTCAACATCTCGTGCGGCACCTGCTTCTACTGCCGTCGCGGGCTGTACGGCGACTGCGAGTCGTCGAACCCCGCGAACGAGCTCGCGTGCGGCGTGTTCGGCTACTCGCACTCGACCGGTGGGTACGACGGCGGCCAGGCCGAGTACGTCCGCGTCCCGTTCGCGGACGTCGGGCCGATGAAGATCCCGGACGACCTCGATGAGGAGGATGTCCTGCTCCTGTCGGACGTCCTGCCGACCGGTTACCAGGGCGCGGAGATGGGCGGCGTGAAGGAGGGCGACGCGGTCGCCGTGTTCGGCTGCGGGCCGATCGGGCTCGTGGCGGCGCGCTCCGCCTGGCTCCTGGGGGCCGCTCGCGTGATCGCGCTCGATCGCGTGGAGGCGCGCCTGCGCACCGCAGAGCGGTGGGCCGGCGCGGAGACCATCGACCTGCGCCGGGTGCGCGATCCGGTCGCCGCCCTGAAGGACTGGACGGACGGGCGGGGCCCCGACGTCTGCATCGACGCGGTGGGGCTCGAGGCGAGCGGCTCGGCGCTGCGGACGCTCGTGGGCCGGAAGCTCAGGCTCGCGCCGGGGTCCGCCGTCGCGCTCGACTGGGCGATCCACGCGGCGCGCAAGGGCGGGACGGTCTCGATCGTCGGCGTGTACGGCCCGCCCGCGAACCTCGTCCCGATCGGCGTCGCGATGAACAAGGGGCTGACGCTGCGGATGGCCCAGGCGAACGTGAAGCGGTACATGCCGCACCTGCTCGAGCACGTGCGCGCGGGGCGCCTCGACGGACGGGCCCTCATCACGCACCGGCTGCCGCTCGAGCGCGCGGCGAAGGCGTACGAGCTGTTCGACCGCAAGGAGGACGGCTGCGTGAAGTGCGTCCTCCTCCCGCACGCGTGAGGAGGGACGGATGGCGGAGCAGTGGCCGGGGACGGGGAGAGCGGTGGACGCGGGGGCCGGGTCTCGTCCCGGCGTGCCGCGCGAGCGGAACGCGCCCGATCCGGGCGCGTGGTGGGCGCGCCCGGAGCAACAGCGGGGCGTCGCGGTGCTGTCGCGGGCCGGACTTCGCGCGCCGACGGCGGTGTTCGGGACCGCCCAGCCGGTCCGCGGGCTCTCGGGCCTCGTGCGGCGCGCCGCCTACCGAGTTCCCGAGCACCGCTCGGCGCGCTGGGCCCTGCTCCTCGCCGGCGATCGCCTCGACGTGCTCGAGCACCGGATCGCGCGGAACCTGTGGCTGCTCCCCGCGGCGGCCGCGCTCGCGACCGGGTACCTCGCCGTCTCGCGGGCGCTCGGTCGCCGGTAGGCTGGCAGGCCGGGCAGAACGCCGCGCTCGAGTGCGGACGCCCCGCCGGGACAGCCGGCCCCGACACGCCGCGGGGCCGACCGCTGGTACAATGCGGACAATCCGGAGGTGCGTGGTGCCCGCAGTCACCCGAGTCCTCGTGCCCGTCGACTTCTCTCCGTCCGCCCGCGCGGCGCTGGAGTACGGCACGTTCCTCGCCGGGAAGCTCGGGGCGGAGCTCGACGTGCTCCACGTCTGGGAGCCACCCGGGTACGTCGGTCCGGACCCCCTCGCGCTTCTCCCGGCGGCGGCCGGCCAGCCGGGATGGGAGCAGACCCGCCTCGACGTGACGCGCGAGGTGGACCACTTCCTCGCGAAGGCGGCGACGAGACCGAGCCAGCTCTCCGTCCGCGTCGAGGCGGGCGAGCCGTCCGACCTCATCCTCCAGGTCGCGAAGGAGGGGCGGGTGGACCTGATCGTGATGGGAACGCACGGGCGCACGGGGCTCTCGCGCCTCCTCATCGGCAGCGTCGCGGAGGCGGTCCTGCGGCGCGCGACGTGTCCGGTCCTGACGATCCGGGTTCCGGCGAGGACGACGAGGGAGTCCGTCCCGCTCTGAACGAGCGGGTGGAGCACGCTGGAGCCGGCCACGCGCTCCGGAGAGAGGTGCCGCGATGATGATCAGCGAGGCGATGAACCGGACCGTCGTCACGGTGCTCCCCGACGCGCCCATCGAGGAGGCGGCGGCGCTCGCGGACCGCGCCGGCGTCGACCACCTGCTGGTCGTCGACGAGCAGAACCTCGTCGGGATCGTCTGCACCTGCGACCTGCGCGATGCCGGCGCCGGCGAGCACGTCTGCGACTGCATGAGCGTGCCGGTCATGACGGTGCGCCCCGACGCGCCGATCGAGGACGCGCTCCTCACGATGGACGAGTGCTCCCTCGGGTGCGTCCCCGTCGCGGTCGGCGGGCTCATCCTCGGCACGGTGAGCGACGCCGAGCTCCAGGGCTGCGGGCTCGCCTCGCCGCACCGCCACTGCCACTGTGCGCGCCATCGGCGCGAGCCGAGCTGAGAGGGCTGTCCAGAACTCCCCTCCCGTCGCCAGAGCGAGCAATCCGCTGCGCATCGCTGCGTTGCTCCTCCCTCAAATACCCGACGGGTATGCTCGGTCGTCGCGCCTTGCGCTGCTTGCGTCTCGCTCGCCCGGCTCGGTCCGGGGAATTCTGAACAACCCTGTGAGAGCCTACGAGCGGGGACCGCGGCGGCGCGGGGGAGCCGGTTCCTTCCGTGGCCCCCGTCCAGAAGACTGCTCCAGCGCTCGCGAAGCTCGGCGGGCGACGTCGCGCGCGGGGGCCCCCGGCCGGCCGCACCTCCACCGCCGTGCGGGCGACGCGATGGGCGGCGGCGCAAGCCGTGCGCTCCGGCGTGCACGGCGTGCAACTCTCGCAGTGCATGCGTCCGAAAATACGGCCGAAATCCGCGGGCACGGGTCGTGAATGACGACCGGCCATGAGCCGCATCGAGGCGGAAGCCCGCGAGGTCCTGCTGCGGCGCCGCCGCTCCCTCTCCGATCACGACACCGCCCCGGGCGGCGACCCGAGCGCGCGGTGGTCGGATTACGAGGCCGCCCTCGAGCCGGTGAGCGAGGTCGTCCGGCGCGAGCTCGCCGAGATCGACGCGGCGCTCGTCCGGATCGAGGAGGGGCGCTACGGGGCGTGCCAGAGCTGCGGCGGGCCCATGGGACTCCAGCGACTCCGCGCGCTTCCCGAGGCGCGCTACTGCATGGCCTGCAGCGGCGCCTCGTCCGCCGCGCTCGACTGATCTACCCGCATGGCCGCGGGGCCGATCGGGTGGCACCTCCGGTCCCGCCCTGATATCCAGCGAGGCGCCGATGGAACACGCCGCCGAGAGCTCGCCGCATGCGCCGGTGTTTGCGTACGTGCTGGGGGACGCGCTGTACGTCAACCTCACGAGCGCGTGCACGCTCGCCTGCACCTTCTGCCCGAAGATCCGCGACGACGACTGGGTGGTCGGCGGGTTCGACCTGAAGCTCGCGCGGAACCCCGGCGCGGACGAGGTCTGGAAAGCGATCCTGCGCGAGGGTCTCGACGGCCGCTCCGAGATCGTGTTCACCGGCCTCGGCGAGCCGACCCGGCGCCTCGACGTCCTGCTCGACGTGACGCGACGCCTCGCCGCCGCGGGCGTCGCGCGCGTGCGCGTCGATACCGACGGCCTCGCGAGCCTGCGGGAGGGAAGGGACGTGCCGCCCCTGCTCGCCGCGGCGGGGGTGAGCGCGCTGTCGGTGTCGCTCAACGCGCCGGACGCGGAGACGTACGCTCGCATCTGCCCGAACCGGTTCGGCGCGGCGGCGTACGAAGCAGTGAAGTCGTTCGTGCGCAGCGCCGTCGCGTGCATCCCCGACGTCGCGGCGAGCGCCGTCGCGCTGCCGGGCATCTCGGAGGCGCGCTGCCGCGCCGTCGCGGAGTCGTTGGGCGCGCGGTTCCGCTGGCGGCCGTACGACCGGCTCGGTCGGATCGAGGGTGCGAACCCGCTGCCGCCTTCGGGTCGTTGACGCACCCCGCCGCAGCCGATCACCGTCCCGCAACACTCTTTCTCGCAGGGCTGGATCTCGGGCCCGGAATCATGCATAACCTGCGTGGCCCCGCACTCTTTGCGCGGCCGAGCGAAAGCAAAACTGGCATGATGACTGCTGTTTCGGGCGCCCGGGCGGGCAGGGAACGAATCCTGGTGGTCGACGACGAGCAAAATGCTCGCGTCGCGCTCCGGACGATCCTGACCGAGGAGGGCTACGAGGTCGCCGAGGCCGCGGACGGCGAGGAGGCGCTCGCGCTGCTCCCCGGGTTCGCGCCGGCTGCCGTGCTCGCGGACGTCCGGATGCCGCGCATGGACGGCATCACGCTCCTGAAGCGCGCGAGAGAGCAGGGGGCGGACAGCGTCTTCGTCATGACGACCGCGTTCGCCTCGGTCGAGGCGGCGGTCGAGGCGATGCGGGCGGGCGCCGAGAACTACCTCGTGAAGCCGCTCGACGTGAACGCGGTCCTGGTCGTGCTCGAGAAGGCGCTCGAGAAGCTGCGCCTGCAGCGCGACACCGCGAACCTGCGCGAGCGCGTGCGCGAGCGCTACCGCTTCCACAACATCGTCGGAGACGCGCCCGAGCTCCAGGCGGTCTACGAGGTGGTGAAGCGGGCCGCTCCGACGAAGGCGACCGTCCTCATCCTCGGCGAGTCCGGCACCGGCAAGGAGCTCATCGCGCAGGCGCTCCACGAGGAGTCCCCGCGCGCGGAGAAGCCCTTCATCAAGGTGAACTGCGCCGCGCTGTCCGAGACGCTCCTCGAGTCCGAGCTCTTCGGGCACGAGAAGGGCGCCTTCACGGGCGCGATCGGCCGCAAGGAGGGGCGCTTCGAGCTCGCGGACGGCGGGACGCTCTTCCTCGACGAGATCGGCGACATCTCGCCTGCCCTGCAGATCAAGCTCCTCCGCGTCCTGCAGCAGAAGGAGTTCGAGCGCGTCGGCGGGATCCAGACGATCAAGGTGGACGTCCGGATGATCGCCGCGACGAACCGCGATCTCGCGTCCGAGGTGAAGACCGGCAAGTTCCGCGAGGACCTCTACTACCGCCTCAACGTCGTCGCGGTGACGCTCCCGCCGCTGCGCTCGCGCAAGGGCGACATCCCCGCGCTCGTCTCGCACTTCATCGACAAGTACTGCAAGGCGTACGGCAAGGAGATCCGCGGCCTCGCCCCCGGGACGCTGAACGCGCTCCTCTCGCACGACTGGCCGGGGAACGTCCGCGAGCTCGAGAACGTGGTCGAGCGCGCGGTCGTGCTGTGCAAGGGCTCGGAGCTGACGGCAGACGACCTGCCGCCGACGCTGCGCGGGCCGCGCCCGCGCGAGCGCTCCCCGGGCGCGCTCATCCCCGGCGCGACGCTCTACGAGATCGAGCGCGAGGCCATCCTGCGCACGCTCGAGATGGTCGGTGGGTCGACCTCGCGAGCGGCCGAGATCCTCGGGATCAGCGTCCGCAAGATCCAGTACCGGCTCAAGGAGTACGCCGCGGGTGGGCGCGAGACGCGCGACCACGACGACGACGGCCTCGAGGGCGACGAGTAGCGCGAGCGACGATCGGCCGCGGAGCGGAGCAAACGAACCCGGAGTGCGGTACCGTACGGGGCGTTCGATCCCGGACGCCTCCGTGGAGGACCCATGCTCCGCCTCGTGCTCACCGCGCTCACCGCGCTCGCCGTGCTCGGGGCGCTCACGCGCCCCGCCGGCGCGCAGCTCGCGCCCGCCGCGGCGGTCGTCCCGGCAGCCCTCGACTCGAAGCTCGTCTTCGCCCTGCGCGGCTGTTCGGTCGAGGCGGTGGAGGCGAGCGGGACGACCCTCGCCTTCAAGGCCGAGCTCTCGAACCCGACCGCGGACGCGGTGCTGCTCGGCGGGGTCTCCTACGCGCTCGAGGTCGAGGGGAAGCGGGTGTTCGAGGGCACCGTCCCGGGCGGCATCGACGTGCCCGCGGGCGGGACGGCTTCGCTGCCGCTGCCGGGGCGGTTCCGCTACGCGGACGTCCCCGGGGTCGCCGCCAAGATCGCGCTCAAGAAGGGGGTGCCGTACCGGCTCGCCGCCTCCGCGGCGGTCCGGACGCCGGCGGGCGACGTCTCCGTCCCGGTGGCGCACGAGGGCGAGCTGTCCGTCCCGAAGCTCCCCGGCTTCGGCCTCGCCGGCCTCAGGATCGCGTCGTTGAACCCGTTCGACGCCGCCGTCGAGGTGAAGGTCGAGCTCGAGAACGGGAACACGTTCGCGCTCCCGGCGGGCGTCCTCAGGTACCGGATCACGGTCGCCGAGGGCGAGCTCGCGAGCGCGGAGGGCGTGCTGCCGTCGCTCGGCCCCGGGGCGAAGGCGACCGTCGCGATCCCGGTGAAGATCTCGGTGAAGAAGGCCGGCAAGGGCGTCTTCAAGGCGCTGAAGGGGGACGCCGCGCTCGTCGGGCTCCACGGCGTCGCGAGCATCGGCGAGCTCGCGTTCCCGGTGGACCTCGAGGCGCGGCTCCCGACGGGGCGGTGATCGGTGCGGCTCGCGCAACTCGCGCGTCTCGTCGCGCTGCTCCTCGCGGCGCCGCTCGCCGCCGCAGCCGAACCGGCAGCGGCGACGGATCCCGCGGTCGCCGACTCGCCGCCCGACCCTGCCGCGAGCTCCGCGCGGCGCGCGCCGCCGCCGCCGCCGCCGATCCCCGGGACGACCGCGCGCGCCCCCCCGGCGCCGCCGCCGATCCCCGCCAGCCTGCGCGCGCCTCCGCCTCCTCCTCCGCTGCCGGGCGCTGGCGTCGGGAGCGGGCCGACCGCGCTGGGTCCGTTCGCGCCGATGCCCGCTCGCGCGATGCCCGCGTCCGCTTCCGGCGCGGGGACACGGAACGCCGGGGACGAGCGCTTCTTCCTCACGCCCACGGGGCGCGTCCTCGAGCGCGGAACCGTCGTGCTTTCCGACGACGAGGTCCTGCTCGTCCACCTCGGCGTCGGCCTGACGCGCTGGCTCGAGCTCGACCTGACCGCCGGCGCCCTCCCGATCCCCGGGGCTGCCGGCGGCGCGGTCCCTGCCCATGGCCTCATCGCCGGCGGCGCAGCGGGGCTCGCGGTGGTCGGGGTGGTCTCGCTCGGCGTGAAGCTCCGGCTCCTCGAGGAGGGCCAGCGCGCGCCCGGGATTTCGCTCTCCTACGACGCGGTGGACCTGTTCGGCGGCGCGATTGGCGGGGCGGGGGTGGTGATGCTCGGGAACGGAGTGGGCGGGGCGGGGGTGGGCGCGATCGGCGGGGCGAACGTCCAGCTCAACCTGTTCTCCCTCGCGGCGACGAAGCGGCTCGGCCGCCGCTTCCAGCTCGGCCTCGGCACGTACGTCGTCGACAACCACCACTTCCTTCCGCAGGTCGCCGGGTTCTCGTCGGCGACGACCTCGGGCGGGGGGAGCACGAGCGGCTCCACCCGGATCGACCGCCTCCCGACCGAGCTCATCCCGTTCGCGGCGGGCGAGCTGTGGCTCGGCGGCGGGTTCTCGACCATCGCGGAGGTGTTCCCGCGCGCCGACCGCGAGTCGTTCGGAACCGCCGGGCTCCGCTGGGTCTCGGGCCGCGGCGTCCGCACCGGGCTCGCGTCCTGGGCCCGGCTCAAGCTCGACCTCGCCGCGGTGCTGGGGCGCGGCCCCGACACGAGCACGCGAGAGGGGAAGGCGGTCGTGCTCCCCTGGCTCGGGGTCGCGCTCTACCTCGGCTGACGCAGCTCGAGCGTCGATGCGCGCGGCGGCGGGCGCGGCTCACCGCCGTTGCGGGAGGGTCACCACGAACCGCGCGCCACCCTCGGGCGAGCCCTCCACCCGGATCCGCCCGCCGTGCTGCGTGACGATCGCGTGGACGATTGGGAGCCCGAGCCCCGAGCCCTTCGCCTTCGTGGTGAAGAAGGGCTCGAAGATCCGGTCGCGCGCGTCGGGTGGGACCCCCGCGCCGTCGTCGTCGACGCGCACCTCGACCATCGGCTCGGGTCGGTCCGGCGCAACCTCGAGGCGGCAGGAGACGCGGACGAGCCCGCCGTCCCGCACCGCCTCGAGCGCGTTCAGGCCGAGGTTCACGAGGACCTGCCGCAGCCGCTCCTCGTCGCCCGCGACCGCGGGGACCCCCTCGACGTCGCGCTCGAGCCGGACTCCGCGCCGCTCCGCCTCCCCGCCCAGGAGATCGAGCACGCGGTTCACGACCGAGCCCACGTCGACGGCGTGCGCCGCGAACTCGCGCGGGCGGGCGAACTGGAGGAAGTCCTCCAGGATGTGGTCGAGCCGGCGGATCTCGTCCTTCACCACGGTGAGCGGCTCGAGGAGAGGCGGCTGGACGTCCTTCGGGAGCCGCTGCAGGCGCCGCTCCAGCACCGAGAGCTGCAGCGCGGCGGCGTTGAGCGGGTTGCGGATCTCGATGGGACAGGCCGGCCGTCATCGTCCCGACCGCCGCGAGCTTCTCCGCCACCTGCGCGCGCCGCGAGAGGTCGCGCTTCTCGGCGTGCAGCCGGACCTGGCGCATCGCCTGCTCGACCGTGACGAGCAGCTCCTGGGTCGCGCACGGCTTCACGAGGTAGGCGCAGGCGCCGGCGCGCACCGCGGCCACCGCCGACTCGAGCGTCGCGAACCCGGTGAGGAGCACGACCTCGCCGTCGGGCTGAATCTCCTTCAGCTGCGGCGCGAGCGCGGTCCCGTCGCCGTCGGGGAGCCGCAGGTCCACGAGCGCCACGTCGAACCCGTCTCGCGCGAGGGGGAGGGCGGCGGCGCAGCTCGCGGCGCCGCGCACGGAGTACCCCGCGCCGGCGAGGATCTCCGAGAGGTTCTCCACGAGCGGGCCGTTGTCGTCGACGATCAGGATGCGGGCGTTCTTGGCGGGCGCTTTCATCGGGGGTCGACGCCGGCGCGGGCGCGGTGGAGCCGCTCGACGGCCGCGAGGAGCTCGCGCGTGTCGAACGGCTTCGTGAAGAAGCCCTGGTGCGGCAGCGGAGGCGGATCGGGGTACGCGGTGACGACGATCATCGGGAGCCCGGGGTAGCGCTGCCCGAGGCGGCGCATCGCCTCGCCGTCCGGACCGCCGGGGAGCCGCAGGTCCACCAGCGCGCAGAACGGCCGGACCGGCCCGAGTCGCTCGGTCTCGAGCACGGACGCGGCGGTCACCGCGGCGAAGCCGCGCGAGCGGAGCAACTCGCAGAGGTTGTCGGAGAAGCGCGGGTCGTCCTCGACGACCACCACGAGCCCGTCGCGCTGCGCCGAGGCGAGGAGCGCGAGCAGGCGGGGCACCTCGACCGGCTTCGGCAGCACCGCGAGGAGCCCCTCGCGCCGCGCCGCCTCGAGGGCGTCGTCCCCGACGTGGGCGCTGATGACCATCGCCGCCGCGCCGGGGTCGATGCGGCGGATCTCGTGCACGAGCTCGGCGCCGCCCATGACCGGCATGCGCATGTCCGTGAGCACCGCGTCGAAGCGGCGGGCGCCGACGAGCGCGGCCGCCTCGGCGCCGTTCGCCGCCACGGCGACCTCGTCGCCGCGGTCCCGCAGGATCTCGGCGAGGTTCTCGGCGAAGTCGCGGTTGTCGTCTACGACGAGGTAGCTGCGCATGGCCGCCGCTCCTAGGCCGGCGGGGGGGAGGGGAGCCGCACGGTGAAGCGGGCGCCGCCCCCGGGTCGATCCGAGTAGGACACCGAGCCGCCGTGGCGCTCGGCGATCCGCTTCACGAGCGCGAGCCCGAGCCCGATGCCGTGCTCCTTCGTCGTGATGAGGGGCTCGAACAGCCGGCGCTGCGTCGCGGAATCGACGCCGGGGCCGCTGTCGTCGACGTGGATCTCCACCGCCGCGCCGTTTGCGGCCGCGCGCACGGCGACGGCCCCCTGCGGTGAGGCCGCGAAGACCGCGTTCTCGAGGAGGTTCACGAAGACCTGGCGGAGCTGGACCGGGTCGCCGTCCACCGCGGGCAGCGCGTCGAGGCCGTCGAGCGCGACCGCGACGCCCTCCGGCCGCTTCACCGCTGCCGCGGCGCCGGTGACCACCTCGGCGAGCCGCACCCGCTCGCTCTGGAGGGGGCGGTTCCGGATCATGTCGAGCAGGTTCGTGATGATCCCGTTCGCGATCCCGAGCTGCTCGCCGATGCGGTCGAGGTGCTTCGTCGTGCGCTCGTCCTCGCCGACGCGCCCGCGCAGGATGTAGAGCGAGGTCTCGATGACGCCGAGCGGGTTCCGCAGGTCGTGACCGATCGACCCGACGAGCTGGCCGAAGGTGGAGAGCCGCTCGATGCGCGCCTGCTGCGCGAGCAGGTCGTCGCGGTAGGTGTTCAGCATGATCGCGAGCTCGAGGTCGATGATCTTCCCGAGCGCCGTGCGCACGCGCTCCAGCTCGTCCGGCTCCGGATGGAACCGCTGCCAGGCGAGCCGGCCGAGCTCCGCGCGGATCACGTTCATCGCGCCGAACATGTAGTGCTGCGGGAGCCCGATGCGGACGTGCACCCGCCCGATGGCGTAGCGGTGCTGCCAGTAGGCCTCGTCCCACGGCCCGGTGAGGAGCGTGCTCATCCACGCGACGAGGGTGACCTTCAGGTGGCCGACCCGGCTCTCGCCGCCGACGAGCACCTTGCGCGCCTCCTCGTGCGTCAGGATCCGCTCGTAGAAGACCTCCGCGATCGCCTCGAACCGCGGCGCGGCGGCCGCGTGGAGCGCGCGGAGCGCCCGCTCGTCCACGTCCCCGAACCGGACGTAGCGCTTGAGCTCCTCGAAGACGGTCTCGGGCATGCGCCTCTTGAGTAGTCCGCCGGGCGGCCCGAGGCAACGCTACGCATCACCCGTCCGGTCCTGCGAGTGGACGGCGTCCGCGACGAGATCGAGATCCCGCACCACGTCCGCGGCGAAGCGGACGAAGTCGGCCTCGGTCACGATCCCGACGAGCGTCCCGTCCTCCTCGCACACCGGCAGGCACCCGTACTTCCGCTCGAGCATGAGCCGGGCCGCGTGCGCGAGCCCCGTGGCGGGCCGGACCGAGGTGGGGGTCGGGGTCATCACGTCGGAGACCGGCAGCTCCCGGGCGGCCGGCTTGCCCCACTGCCCGGAGCGGAGCACGTCGCGGTGGGTGAGGATGCCGACGAGCTTCCGGTCGCGCACGACCGGCAGGTGCCGGATGCCGCCGAGCTTGAGCAGCGACTCGGCGAGCGCGAGATCGTCCGACTCCCGCACCGTGACGAGGTCCTTCGTCATGAAGTCCGCGACGGAGATCATCGAGCTCCTCCTGGAGAGCCCGACTATAGCCGAGCCCGCTTGCCCTGATCGCGCCGCAGCAGCGAATCAGGGCAAGTGGTCTCGGCCTGGCCCCCCGGCACGGCGCGGTCAGTCCCGTTCGCGCGGGGCTGCCGGTGAGACCGGCCGCGAGGTCGGCGCTCGCGTGCGCCGGCGCGGACTAACTCAGTGGACGACGAGCACGGGCTTCGGGCTGATGTGGACGAGCCGGTCGGACACGCTGCCGAGGAACATGCGCGCCACCGCACCGTGCCCGCGGCTGCCGATGACGATCATGCCGACGTCGCTCGCCGCGCCCTCCTCCGCGATCGCCTCCGCGGGCGAGCCGTACAGGACCGACGTCGAGATCTCGAGCCCAGGCTCCTCGAGCGTGGACACTGCGTTCTCGAGGAGCCGGTCGGCGTAGGCTCGGTGCTCCTTCTCCACCTCCGCGATCGTGAGGCCGTACACGTCGGGGGGCAGGAGGAGCTTCGGGACGACGTGGACGAGCGTCAGCTTCGCGCCGAAGCGCAGCGCGATGTCCGCCCCCATACGCGCCGCCTTGAGCGACGGCTCGGAACCGTCCACCGCGATCAGGATCCGCTTCATGGCATCACCCCCCATGCTGGCCGAATCATTTCCTACGCAAGGGGGATGCCGCAACTGCGCGTGCGGCCAGTGCGGCGCCGGCGCGCGCACGACGAAACCCTTCACCCCGAGCAGTTCTGGCGCGGGTGCCATTCTCCCTCTCCCCGGCGACCGCCGGGGAACACGGTCGGGAGGGCGGATCCCAGGCGCGGGGCTGCGAGCGCAGGCGGGTTGGCGTCCGCGCACCCGGCAGGAAGCCGGGTGCGGCGACATGGCGCGGGACTTGAACCCACCTCGCACGTGCCGGGCACGCACCTTGACCCGATGCCGACGGAGCTCCCCATGAACCAGACACCCGTGCCCCCGCCCGGTGCTCGCCTCCTCGAGGTGCGGACCGTCGAGGTCGTCTCCGGCCGCGGCCGATCCATCACGCTCTCGAGCGTCCGCTGTCCCGTCCGAGACCGGAGCGCCGCGGTCGAGGAGTGCGCGCACTGCGGCGAGAGCGAAGGAGTCGCGAGCGATGCGCTCGCGCGCGGGGAGTGGCTGTGCTGCCGGTGCGCGCCGCCGGCGCGGCCTGCGGGCGACGGGCCCCTCGTCCGCACGGTCATGCGCCGCACGGCGCTCGCGCTGCGGCCGTCGCTCGCGCGCTCGACGGCGGCCGACGCGCTCCGGGCCCGCGCCCAGCCCACCGCGCCGGTGGTCGACGGGGAAGGGCGGCCGGTGGGCCTCGTCGCGGAGGCGGATTCTGCTGCGTGCCCGGCCCGGGTCGCGGGTCGCGGACGCGATGACGCGGGTCGCGCTCGCAGTTGCGGAGACCGCGCCGCTCTCCAGCGCGGCAGGGCTCCTCGTCGCGCATGGCCTCGAGCGGGTCGCGGTGGTCTCCGGCGACGGCGTCGTCGTCGGAGTGCTCTCCGCGCTCGACGTCGTCGCGTGGCTCGCGGCGCCGGGCGGTCCGCTCGCCGGCGACGTCGCCGACGGCGCGCGCGGCGGCGCGTAGTCCGTCGCGCGCCGGCACCTGCCAGGCTGATGAAAATCCCCTCTCCCTGCGGGGAGAGGGTCAGGGAGAGGGGGCGCTGGCGCGTTCTTCCAACGGCCTCTAGCCCGTCGCGCGGCGCTCGGTGCGCACCGCGCTCGGGTAGCCGAGGTATCCCAGGATGCGGAGCTGGCGCTGCGACACTCCGAGGAGCGAGACGCCGCAGCCGCGTGCCGCGAGGTCGCGTGCCAGCGTCGCGAGCGCGACCGCGTTGTACTCGCGGACCGCGTGAAAATCGATCTCGACCTGGGCGCCTGGGGCGGCGCGCGCGAGCGCGTCGTGCAGGCGCGCGGCGTCCTCGGCGCCAAACGACGGGCCTACCTCGAACCTGACCGGGTCGGTGGTGCTGGCGGGGGAAGGCATGGCCGCGATGTACGCACTCGGGTACGCCGCGCCGTCGCCCCTGAGGGGCTCCGACTCGCGAGGGACGCGAGCCGGGCCGTCCTGGCTAGACCTTGCGGCTCGACTCGCCCGGCTGCTGCGGCGCGGGCGACGAGGTCGGCTTCTCCTCGTCCTCGCCCGAGAACGACTTCTTGAAGCTGCGGATCCCCTCGCCGAGTCCCTTCCCGAGCTGGGGAAGCTTGCTCGCTCCGAAGAGGACCACGACGATCAGCAGGATGACGACCAGTTCGCCCATGCCGAGCTTCGGGATCATCGGGACGTCCTTTCTCGACGCAACTGCGACCGCGGCATCACCGCGAGCGGCATTTCTGTAACAGGATCAGGCCGCGTTGTCTTCCATGGCGATCGCGGCCAGACGGCGCTGATCGAGCACGCGCACCCCGCGAGAGGCGTCCACCAGTCCGTCCTTCTCGAGCTTGGTGAGGCAGCGAGAGAGGGTCTCGGGACGCATGCCCAGTAGCCGCGCGACCACTTGCTTGCGCACCGCGTTCGGACGGTCCGCCAGAAAGCGCGCGTGGGCGAGCGCGAACCGTGCCACGCGCGACAGACAGTCGCCCTGTCGCCAGTTGACCTCGTCGCGCTGCTGCCGCGACTCGGTGAGGAGGAGATCGAGGACGACGCGCGCAGCGCTTCGGTCCGGGCCGACCCACTGGGAGAGCGCGTCTCCGCTCATCCCGCAGATCTTCACCCGCGAGAGGGCGCGCACCTCGAACGGGGACGGCTCCGCCTGCAGCGCCTCGGTGCAGAGGAGCGACGCGGGGCCGCGCAGCGAGAGCAGGAGCTCGGACCCGCGTGGGCTCACCGCCGAGAGCGCGACAAAGCCCTCCTTCACGAAGTAGACGGTGCGAGGGCGCTCACCCTGCGCGCAGATCGTGGCGCCTGACTCCCGGCTGGTGGGAGTGAGACGACATCGACCCGCCGAGGCGAGGCCGAGCGAGCAAGCGTTGCAGTCCGTGACCGGGGCGTTGGAGAGCACGCACGTCCTCCGAGGGCCTAGCAGCTTGACCGTGATCTGTTTGCATGAGCTAGGCCCGCGAAGAATCGAGACTTTGGGACTGCGACCCTGCACCGCTTGCGCTTTGGCCTCGATCAAGTGGCGGCCCACGCAAGGTTTGCGGGCGCCCCCCTTGTCCCGCAATCCGGTGGCATGATGCGAGCGCCCATGGACCGGCTCCTCGCGATCAGAGACGACATTCTTCGCGCGATCCCCACCGTCGCGGACGCCGAGGACGTGGCGCTCGCGGCCTCGAGCGGCCGCTACCTCGCCGCGGACACCCTGGCGCGGCGCGAGGCGCCACCGCACACCTGCTCGGCGATGGACGGGTACGCGGTGCGGGCGGCCGAGGTCTCGGGGCCGTGCACGTTGCGCGTCGCGGCGGCGATCTACGCGGGCGACGTGCCGGCCGGACCCCTCGGGGCCGGTGAGGCGGCGCGGATCTTCACGGGCGCCACGCTGCCCGACGGCGCCGACGCGGTCGTCCGCGAGGAGGCGACGCGCGCGGAGGGGACGCGCGTCCACTTCGTCGGCGGGGCGCGCCAGGGCGAGAACGTGAGGCGTGCGGGAGAGGACGTCGAGAGGGGCGCGCTCGCCCTGGGCGCGGGGGCGCGGATCGGGGCGCGCCAGGCGGCGCTGCTCGCCGCCGTGGGCGCCGATCCGGTCCGCGTCCGGCGCGCGCCGCGTGTCGCGATCCTGTCCACCGGGGACGAGGTCGTCTCGGGCCGCACGCCCGACTCGAACGGCGTCGCGCTGTCGTCCCTGGTCCGCGCGCTCGGGGGAGTCCCCACGCGGCGCGCCGTCCCCGACCGGCTCGAGGACGTCCGGGCAGCGCTCGAGGCCGCCCTCGACGCGGCCGACGCGGTCGTCACGATCGGCGGCGTGTCGATCGGCGAGCGGGACCACGTCCCGGCGGCGCTCGCGGCGCTGCAGGCCGATGTCCGGGTCCACGGCGTGCCGATGAAGCCCGGCAAGCCGTTCCTGTTCGCGCTCGCGGCCGGGAAGCCCGTCTTCGGCCTCCCGGGCAGCCCGTCCGCGTGCCTCGCCGCGTTCGAGGTGTTCGCCCGCCCGGCGCTGCTCGCGCTCGCGGGGGCGGCGAGGAGAGAGCGCACGTCGATCGCCGTTCGGCTCGCGGAGCCGGTCCAGGGGCGGCCCGGGCGCGCGCGTCTCCTGTGGGCGCGCCTCGAGCCCGGCGGCGCCGCGCGGCCGCTCGGGAAGGACTCGGCGCAGATCCGGGGCCCCGCGCTCGCGGACGCGCTCCTCCTCGTCCCTGCCGGCGCGGGCGACCTCGCCGCCGGCGCGGGCGTCACGGCGTGGATCCTCGACGACGACGCTCCCTTCGATCCCGTGACCACGACGCCGCCGGGAGCGGGCCGATGACGCGTCGCGTTCCGCCTCCCATCGTCGCGGTCTCTGGCCCGAGCGGCTCGGGCAAGACGCACCTCCTCGTCCGGCTCGTCCCGGCGCTCGTCGCGGCTCGGGCTCCGCGTCGCGGTGCTCAAGCACACGCGCCACGCGCACCCCTTCGATGTCGCAGGCAAGGACACCGACCTCGTGCGGCGGGCCGGCGCCGTCGCGGCGGCGATCGAAGGTCCGGCGGGCATGGCGTACTTCGGGCCGCCCGCAGGCGGGCTCGCGGCGCTCGCGCGGATGCTCCCGCCCGTGGATCTGGTGCTCGCAGAGGGGTTCCGGGACGCGGCGGTGCCGCGCGTCGAGGTGCACCGCCGCTCCGTCTCGTCGGAGTTCCTGTGTGCGCGCGACCGGCGCGTGTTCGCGATCGTCACGGACGAGCCGCCCCCGCGCCCGATCCGGGCGTTCACCGCCGGAGATGCGGGAGCGCTCGCGGACCTGCTCCGCACCCGGTTCGGGCTCCGCGCCGCGCCCGGCCGGCCAAGCCGCTTGCGGGTGAGACCCGGCGTGAGCACGCTTCGCGCGGACCAGAGCGAGCGCACGGTCGCGCTCGGGAGAATGGATCGCATGGCGAAGACGACGAGCCGGAAGAGCAGCGCGCGCGGCGCCACCCGGCGCAGCAGCAGCACCAAGAGCCGCAGCAAGGCGGGCGGGCGGAGCGCGGCGGGCCGCAAGGGCGGCAACGCGACCCTCCGCAGCCGCGGGCCGGAGTTCTACTCGGAGATCGGTCGCAAGGGCGGCCGGAGCCGGTCGCGCGCGAGCGGGCGCGGGCGCACGTCGGCGAAGTCCGCCTCGACGCGCGGCGGGGCACGCAAGGGCGGCTCGGCGTCGCGCGCCGGTGCGCGCTCGCGGCCGGCCGCCGCCGCTCGAGCCGCTAGCGCTCGGCCTGCGAGGGCGGCGGCGGAGTGTCGCCGCCTCGGCACGGGCGGGCTCGCCCGATCGATCGGTCGCGCCGCGGACGGGGCGCGCGCGCCTTGACCCCGCGCCCCCCCGCCGATACGTTCCGCGCTCCATGGGCACGGGTCCGGATGAACGCGGCGAAGCCGCCACTTTATCTGGGGCCCCCTCGCGGGCGAGCGACGCGAGCGCGGAGCGTCCCGCTCCCGGCGCCGGGCGCGCCGCCTTCGTGTCCCCCGAGACGCACGTCCTCGAGCTCCCGGGGGAGTTCCCGCTCGAGCTCGGGGGGAAGCTGCCCGGCCTCCGCGTCGCGTACCGGACCTGGGGCAGCCTCGACGCGGCGGGCGCGAACGCGGTCGTCGTCTGCCATGCGCTGACCGGCTCGGCGGACGCGGATCTCTGGTGGACCCGGCTCTTCGGCCCGGGTCGATCGCTCGACCCGGAGCGGGACTTCATCGTCTGCTCGAACATCCTCGGGAGCTGCTACGGGACGACCGGTCCCGCGGAGATCGATCCGGCGACGGGGCGCCCGTGGCTCGGGACGTTCCCGGCGATCACGATCCGCGACATGGTGCGCGCGCAGCACGCGCTCACCACGGCGCTCGGCGTGAAGCGGATCCGGATGGTCGTCGGGGGGTCGCTCGGCGGGATGCAGGTCCTCGAGTGGTCGCTGCTGCACCCCGATCTCGTCGAGGCGGCCGTCTTCATCGCCTCGACGGCGCGCCACTCCGCGTGGTGCATCGGCCTCTCCGAGGCGCAGCGGCAGGCGATCTACGCGGATCCGCGCTGGCGGGACGGCCGCTACGATCCGGCGGATCCGCCCGCCGCCGGACTCTCCGTCGCACGCATGATGGCGATGCTCTCCTACCGCAGCCAGCCGTCGTTCGAGATGCGGTTCGGGCGCAGGCCCCAGACCGAGGACCTGTTCGCGATCGAGAGCTACCTGCGCTACCAGGGGCAGCAGCTCGTCGACCGCTTCGACCCGGCGACGTACGTCACGCTGACGCGGGCGATGGACACCCACGACGTGTCGCGCGGGCGCGGCGACTTCGAGGACGTGCTCCGGACCCTGCGGCAGCCGACGCTCGTCGTCTCGATCGACTCGGACGTCCTCTACTGGCCGTGGGAGCAGCGCGAGGTGGCGGCGCTCGCGCCGAACGCGCGGCTCGCGGTGATGGACTCGCCGCACGGCCACGACGCGTTCCTCATCGACGTGGACCGGCTCGACGACATGATCGCGGACTTCCGCGGCCGGTCGCGCCCGGTGCGCGGGCGTGGCGCCGCCGCGGCGCCGGCCGGCGAGGCGGCGATCGACCGGGTCTACGCGGAGCAGGGCATCTCGGTCCTCGTCCTCGGGAAGGGGAAGGTCGGGGCGGAGCTCCTCGAGCAGGTGCGCACGCAGCGGACGGAGCTCGAGCGCGACTACGACACCGTCCTGCGCGTGGTCGGCGTGGCCGACCGCCGCGGCACCGCGTTCGACGAGGAGGGGATCGACCTCGCGCGGTGGCGTGAGGCGCTCGCCGCCTCGCCCCCGGCCGGCCCCTTCGACGCCGCGAGCGCGCCCGCGATCCTCGACCGGCTCGCGCGCCTCCCCCGTCCGGTCCTCGTGGACCTCACCGCCGCCGACGGGATGGAGGACGTCTACGAGCAGGCGTTCCGGCGCGGCATCCACGTCGTCGCCGCGAACAAGCGGCCGCTCGCGATCGCCCCGCGGCGGCTCGACCAGCTGCGGCTCGCGCGGCGGCAGCACCACGCGCACTACCACTACGACATCGCCGTGGGCGCGAGCCTCCCCGTCATCGGGACGCTCCGCCGCCTCGTCCGCTCGGGAGACCGCGTCCGGCTCGTCGAGGGGTCGCTGTCGGGGACGCTCGGCTACCTCTGCTCGGAGATCGCCCGCGGCGTCCCGCTGTCGCTCGCGACCCGCTGGGCGATGGGGCTCGGCTACTGCGAGGCCGATCCGCGGGACGACCTCTCCGGGCTCGACACCGCGCGCAAGGCGCTCATCCTCGCGCGCGAGCTCGGCGGTCACGTGGCCCTCGAGGACGTGAAGGTCGAGCCGTTCGTCCGCCGGGAGCTGCTCGCGCCGGGTGGTCCGGACGACCTCATCGCCGCGCTCCGCGGCGAGGACGCGCTGATCGCCGCGGAGGTCAGGCGGCTCGCGGAGCAGGGGACCGTCCCGCGCTACCTCGCGCGGATCGCGGTCGGGCCGGACGGCAAGGTCGACGTGGCGGTCGGGCCGCGCGCGGTGGAGTCGACCCACCCGGCCGCCCGGCTCGTCGGGGTCGAGGCGTTCGTCGCGTTCACGACCGCGCGGCACGCCGAGCGGCCGCTCGTCGTGCAGGGCGCGGGCGTCGGCGGCGCGAGCACCGCCGGCGGCGTGATCGCCGAGATCTTCCGGCAGTCGGCGCAGGGTTCGGGCACGGCGCCCGGTGAGCGGGCGCCGCGCCGCTGCTGGCGACCGGCTCCGCTATCGTCCTCGTGCGAGGCCGGCTTCACGGCCGGCGCCGGCGCGGCGGGGAGACGCGACCGCGCCCTCGAGCGGAACGAGCACGATCTCGATCCGGCGGTTGAGGCTGCGGCCCTCGGGCGTGTCGTTCGCGGAGATGGGCTGGAACTCGCCGAACCCGGCGCCGGAGAGCCGGGTGGGATCGACGCCGGTCTCCTGCAGGAAGCGGACGACCGCGAGCGCGCGCGCGGAGGAGAGCTCCCAGTTGGTCTGGAACGCGCTGGTCGGGTTGGTCGGGACGTTGTCCGTGTGTCCCTCGACCCGGATGATCTTGCCCTGGACGCTGCGCAGCGCGTCCGAGCACCTTGCGCAGCGCGTCGCGCCCGTCGGCGCCGAGGGTCCCCGAGCCGGACGCGAACAGGATCTTGTCCTTCATCTTCACCGTCGTCCGGCCGCGCAGCTCCATGAGCTCGATGCGGCCCGAGTCGATCTCGCCGCGGAGCGCGCTCGCGAGCTGCTCGTACTCGCCGCTCTTCTTCTCGAGCTCGGCCTTCGCCACCTCGAGCTTCCTCTTCGACTTCGACAGCTCGTCCACGAGCGCCTGCAGCTCGAGGAGCCGGTCGCGGGAGGCGCGCAGCTCGGACTCCTTCTGCGTCAGCGTCCCCTCGTCGGAGCGGATCTTCTCGCGCAGCGAGTTCACGTCGGCGACGAGCGTGTCGAGCTGCTGCTTCATCGAGTTGATCTTCTCCTGCAGCACCGCGCGGTTCGCGACCTCGTCCTCCCAGTCCTGGCGGAACTTGCTCGCCTCCGCCTCCTTC
Source organism: uncultured delta proteobacterium (assembly GCA_963736795.1). GTDB lineage: Bacteria > Myxococcota > Myxococcia > Myxococcales > Anaeromyxobacteraceae > Anaeromyxobacter. The sequence goes on from CAVTRF010000030.1 coordinate 196,298, forward strand.
TTCTTGAACGTGTCCATCGACACGCAGCCGGTGAGGGCGAGGGCGAGGGCGAGGGATGCGAGCGCGCGCATGCGGGGACTCCGGGTGAAAGGGAGCGCGCATTGTACCTTGCACGGGGGACGCGCGGGGCGCGGCGTGTCGAAGGATGTGGGTGGAGGTCGGAGGCGTACGGCAGCGGAGAACGCTCGGAGCGCGCGTCGTCGCGGGCGCGCCGGACGCTTCTCACCCCGCCTTCGTGCGCGCGGCCGCAGGCGGCTCCACGCCGTACTTCTTCATCTTGCCCTGGAGCGTCGTCGGGCGAAGCCCGAGCATCGCCGCGGCCCCGCTCGGCCCGTACACGCGCCCTCCCGCGTGCGCGAGCGCCCGCTCGATGAGCCCGCGGACCTCGTCGTCGAACCGCCCCGGGGCCTCCGCGACGGCGGGCTCGGCCATGGCGGTGCGCGCCGCGCCGCCGCCGGGGAGGTCCGTCAGGGCGAGCACCGGGCCCGGGGAGAGGATGAGCGCGCGCTGCAGGAAGTTCTCGAGCTCGCGGACGTTCCCGGGCCAGTCGTGTGCCTCGAGCGCCCGCCAGACGTCCTCCGAGACCTGGGGAGGGCGGCGGTTCATGGCGCCCGCGTGGCGCCCGAGGAAGTAGCTCGCGAGCGGGCGGACGTCCTCGCGCCGATCCCGGAGCGGCGGCAGCTCGACGGGGAAGACCGCGAGCCGGTAGTAGAGGTCGGCCCGGAACGTGCCGCGCGCGACCATCTCCTCGAGGTTCCGGTTCGTCGCCGCGACGACCCGCACGTCGACGCCCACCGGGTCCGTTCCGCCGACGCGCTCGACGATCCGCTCCTGGAGGACGCGGAGCAGGCGGGTCTGCACCGAGGGCGGCGCGTCCCCCACCTCGTCGAGGAAGATCGTCCCGCCGTCGGCCTGCTCGAAGCGGCCGGGCCGCCGGCGCGTCGCCCCGGTGAAGGCGCCTTTCTCGTGACCGAACAGCTCGCTCTCGATGAGGCCCTCGGGGATCGCGCCCAGGTTCACCGGCACGAACGGCGCGTTGAAGCGGGGGCTGAACTCGTGGACCATCCGCGCGAGCCCCTCCTTCCCGGTGCCGGTCTCGCCGCGCACGAGGACGGTCGTGGTGGACGGCCCGACCAGCCGGATCCGCTCGACCACGTCGCGCATGAGCGGGCTCTCCGCGACGTAGCGCGACTCGCGCTTGATCTGGCGGATCTCCTCCTTGAGGAGCGCGTTCTCCTTCCCGAGCAGCCGGTTGAGGCGCTGCACCTCCTCGACCATCAGGCTGTTGTGGAGGGCGATCGCGACGAGGTGCGCGACCTGGCGCGCGACCTCGAAGCAGCACGCGAGGAGCCCCTCGCGCGGAGGGTGGGCGATGTCCAGGGTCCCGAGCACCTCGTTCTCGAAGACGAGCGGGAACGACACGAGCGAGCCGTAGCCATAGGCGGCGAGCAGCGGCTCCTCCCGGAAGCGCGGCTCGCGCGGGCGGAGCGGATCGATCACGCAGGGCGTGCGCTCCGCGAGCGCCTGGCCCGCGGCGGACCCCGCGAGCGGGAAGGAGGTCCCGACGTCGGGGGAGGGCTGGCGCGGGTCGGAGACGAGCACGACCTCGGCGCGGGTGCGATCGAGCGCCGAGATGCGGTTGATGGCGACGCGCGTCTCGCCGAAGTGGCGGCGCAGGAGCTGGCCGGTCCGGTCGAGCACCGCCGCGAGGTCCACGGTCGAGAGGACGAGCTCGATCGCCTCCTCGACGATGCGGCGGTGAGCGTCGTCCTGCGCGAGGACGGGGAGACCGTGACCCATGCGTAGGTGTCTACCGAAATGGCGGTGGCCCAGGCAACCAACAATGGGTGCGTTCGGAAGGCGAGTTGCGAAACAGCGAGCAACCTCGCGAGGTTGGGATTCGGCCCCGCTCTTGCTCAAGGATGACCCGGGCAACGCAGCGCGCCGGCCGGGCCGGAACGGAGATACGGATGGATGCCATCGAGACGCTGATGAACGAGCACCGGGTGATCGAGAAGGTGCTCGACGGCCTCGTCGCCTTCGCCGAGGAGATCGAGCGGAAGGGAACGACGGAGCGGGAGGAGCTCGGGCGGTTCGTGACGTTCGTCCGCGAGTTCGCAGACGCGTGCCACCACGGGAAGGAGGAGGACATCCTCTTCGCGGCGATGGTCGAGCACGGCTTCCCGCGGAACGGCGGGCCGATCGCAGTCATGCTCCGCGAGCACGATCAGGGGCGCGGGCTCGTCGGCATCCTGCGGGATCGGGCCGGGCAGGGAACGCCGTGGAGCGACGCCGACCGGGCCGAGATCGCCGAGGTCGCGCGCGGGTACTCCGACCTCCTGCACGCGCACATCCACAAGGAGGACGCGATCCTCTACCCGATGGCCGAGCAGCACCTGCCGCCGGAGGCGATGGAGGCCGTGGCGGAGGCGTGCGATCGCTACGAGCAGGACGAGGCGGGAGCGCACGCGCGGCTCCACGCGCTCGCGGAGGAGCTCGTCTCGCGTCACGCGCCCGCCGTCCACCCCGGAGCGCAGTCCCAGCGCATCGGCTGCTGCGGCTAGCCAGACCCTTCAACCTTCCTCCGCTCCGTGCGGGCGGCGGCCCTTCTTCCCCCCCTGGGCCGCCGCCGCACGGAGCGGGGGATCTTCGAACCTTCCCCCAACCCCGAGAGCACCCGCCGCCGACCGCGATCGGGAGACGTCCGTCCACGCACCCGACCAGGAGTCCAATGAACCACCGCACTCGAGCCGTCCTCCTCTTCGTCATCGTCCTCTGCTTCGGCGTCCTCGTGTTCGGAGGGGCCCAGATCTCGCGGCACAAGCCGCCCATCCCGGAGCGCCTGGTCGCGCCGTCGGGCGAGCTCGTCCTCACCGGTGACGACATCCGCCTCGGCCAGCGCCAGTACCTGTCGCGCGGCGGGCAGCAGACCGGCTCGATCTGGGGCCACGGCGCCTACCTCGCGCCGGACTGGTCGGCCGACGTCCTCCACCGCACCGGCCTCGCCGCCGCCGGGCTGGCGCGCGGCCTCGCCCCGGAGCAGGCGGCGCGCTTCGCGCAGGCCGAGCTCGAGGCGCTCCCCGCGGGCGAGCGCGGGCGCGTCGAGGCGGAGGTCCGGGCGGAGCTCCGGACGAACCGCTACGACCCCGTCACCGGGACGCTCACCCTCTCCCCCGGGCAGGCGGCCGCGATTCCCGCGCTCATCGCGTACTACGGGCGGCTCTTCGCCGAGGGGTCGGACGCGATGTCGATCCCGCGCGGCTTCGTCGCCGACCCCGCGGCGTCGCGGGCGATGACCGCGTTCTTCTTCTGGACCGCATGGGCCGCCGGGACGAACCGGCCCGGCGAGACGTTCAGCTACACGGCGAACTTCCCGCACGACCCGCTCGTCGGGAACGTCCCGCTGCCCTCGGCGCTCATCTGGTCCATCGTCTCGGTGGTCCTGCTGATCCTCGGGACCGCGATCGCGATCTTCGCCTACCTCCGGATGAGGGCGAAGGATCCCGAGGAGCCGGTCCGGATCGCTCCGCTCGGCGAGCCGCGGCCGACCCCGAGCCAGCGCGCCGCGCTGCCGTTCTTCGCCGTCGCGATCCTGCTCTTCATCATCCAGGCGCTCCTCGGGTCGGTGACCGGCCACTACGCGGTCGAGGGCAACCGGCTGTTCGGGATCGACACCGGGGCGATCCTCCCGTACGCGGCGACGCGCGGCTGGCACCTGCAGCTCGCGGTGTTCTGGATCGCGACCTGCTGGCTCGCGACCGGGCTCTTCATCGGCCCGATGGTGTCGAACGGGTTCGAGCCGAAGGGGCAGCGCGCCCTCGTCCTCACGCTCCTCGGCGCGCTCGTCGTCGTCGTGGTCGGCGCGCTCGCCGGCACCTACCTCGGCGTGCAGGGGAAGCTCTCCGGCCCGAACGGCTGGCTCGTCGGGCACCAGGGCTACGAGTACATCGAGCTCGGGCGGGTCTGGCAGATCGGGCTCATCGCCGGGATGGTCCTCTGGCTCGTCCTCGTGTACCGGGCGCTGAAGCCCGCGCTCGCGGCGGAGAAGGATCGCGGCGGGCTCACCCACCTCCTCCTCTACGCGTCGGTCTCGATCCCGGCGTTCTACTCGGTCGGGCTCGCCTACACGCCGGGGACGCACATCGCGGTGGCGGACTACTGGCGGTGGTGGGTCGTGCACCTGTGGGTCGAGAACTTCTTCGAGGTGTTCGCGACCGTCGCGCTCGCCTTCATCCTCTCCCGGATCGGCGCGGTCGGTGAGCGAGCGGCGCAGCGCGCGACGTACTTCTCGATCCTGCTCTACCTCGGCGCCGGGATCATCGGCACCTTCCACCACCTGTACTTCACGGGGACGCCGCTCTTCATCACGGCGCTCGGCGCGACGTTCTCCGCCCTCGAGATCGTCCCCCTGACGCTCCTCGGGTTCGAGGTGTTCGGGACGCTGAAGCTCGCCCGCTCGGGAGGGAACGTCGCCCCGTGGAGGTGGCCCCTCTACTTCTTCGTCGCGGTGGCGTTCTGGAACGCGGTCGGCGCGGGCGTGCTCGGCTTCCTCATCAACCCGCCGATCGTCCTCTACTACGCGCAGGGGCTCAACACGACGCCGCTCCACTCGCACGGCGCGCTGTTCGGGGTGTACGGGTTCCTCGCCATCGCGCTCATGCTCTTCTCGATGCGGAACATCGTGCGCAAGGAGGCGTGGAGCGATCGGCTCCTCGCGGTGGCGTTCTGGGGGCTGAACGGCGGCCTCGCCGGGATGATCGTGCTCTCGCTCCTGCCGTCCGGCATCTACCAGCTCGTGCAGGGGATCGAGCGCGGCCTGTGGTGGGCGCGCAGCCCCGAGGTCACCGGCAGCACGTTCATGCACGCTGCCACCTGGGCGCGCCTCGTCCCGGACCTCGTGTTCGACGTCGGCGCGGTCGCGCTGCTCGTGTTCGTGGTCCGGGCGATCGCCCTCGACGTCGCGCTCCGCCGCGCGGATCGCGCCGACCCGGAGATCCGGCGCGCGGCCTGACCGCCCAGGCGCTCCGTCTTCCGGACGGCCGGGGATCGGGCAGGCAGCCGCCTCCCGCTCCCCGGCCGTTTTCGTGCGAGGTGCCTAGCCTCGAAGGACGGGAGGGAGCCCATGAACGCGATCGACCTGCTGGAGAAGCAGCACCGGGAAGTGGAGGAGATGTTCGACGAGTTCGAGGACGCCGGCGACGGCGCCCGGAAGACGAAGGAGCGCGTCTGCAGCGACATCGCGGATCACCTCGCGGTGCACGCCGAGATCGAGGAGAAGCTCTTCTACCCGGAGGCCAAGCAGGACAACACCGAGGAGATCCTGCGCGAGTCCGTGGAGGAGCACCTCGCCATGAAGCGGCTCCTCACCGACATCATGGAGGGCGGGGTCGACGACGAGCAGTTCATGGCGCGGATGAAGGTCCTGAAGGAGCAGGTGGAGCACCACGTGGACGAGGAGGAGAAGGAGCTCTTCCCGAAGGTGCGGAAGTCCTGCTCGAAGGAGGAGCTCGAGGACCTCGGGAACAGGATGGAGACCCTCGCCGAGGAGCTCATGGCGGAGGGGTCGCCCTCCAAGAGCATTCCAGGGCAGACCGATTCACCTGCGCAGATCTGACTCTGAGGGCGCAGCTCCGGCGGCGGCGGGCGCGTGAAACGCGGCGGACGCCGTGCGGCGGACGTCCCGAAACCCTGGCAGGGGCGCGGCGCGGGACGAGACGGGGGCGGGAGAACGGGGATGGGGGGCGGGGCGCGGGGCGGGGCGGGCACGTCGTTCGTTGCCCGTCCGCCCCGTTTCCCTTAGAACCGCTCCGTGAACGACGTCGGCATCACCCCGAGCACCCGCCCCGGGCGGAACGATCCGTGCTGGTGCGGCAGCGGCCAGAAGTACAAGAAGTGCCACCTCGACGCCGACGCGCGCGGCGAGAGCGCCGGTCCGCCGCCGCGTCCGTCGCGGGCGCGGCTGCAGCCCGGGAAGGTCACCCCGCGCCGGGCGGTGCCGCCCCACATCCCGCGTCCGGACTACGCGACGACGGGCCGCCCGCGCGCTCAGGGCGGCGACGTGAAGACCCCCGCGCAGCTCGAGCGCCTGCGCCGAGCCTCCCGCGCGGCGGCCCGCGTCCTGCGGATCACCGGCGAGGCCGTCCGGGTGGGGCTCACGACCGACGCGCTCGACGAGATCGCGCACGCCGAGACGATCCGGCTCGGAGGCTACCCGAGCCCGCTCAACTACCGCGGCTACCCGAAGTCGCTCTGCACCTCGGTGAACGAGGTGATCTGCCACGGCATCCCGGACAACCGCCCGCTCGAGGACGGCGACATCGTGAACCTCGACGTGACCGTCTACCTCGACGGCATGCACGGCGACTGCTCGGCCACCTTCCTCGTCGGCGAGGTGGACGCCCCCGGCCGCCGGCTCGTCGAGGCCGCGCGCGAGTGTCTCGCGAAGGGGATCGCGGTGGTCCGGCCCGGGCGGCCCATCTCCGAGATCGGCAAGGTGATCGAGGCGCACGCCTCCCGCCATGGCTTCGGCGTCGTCCGCGCGTACTGCGGCCACGGCATCGGGGAGTCCTTCCACACGACGCTCCAGATCCCGCACCACCACGACCCGAGCGTGAAGCGGCTCATGGAGCCGGGGATGACGTTCACGATCGAGCCGATGATCACCGAGGGAGACTGGGAAGACGCGCTCTGGAACGACGGCTGGACCGCCGTCACCGCGGACGGGAAGCGCTCCGCCCAGTTCGAGCACACCATCGCGGTGACGCCCGACGGCGCGGAGATCCTCACCGTCGAGGGGTGAGCACCCCGAGCGGCGCGGGCCGAGCTCCCGGGGCGGCAGGCGCCGCCCGGACCCTCACAGGCTCAGGCCGACCGCGCGCATGAGCGCGAGCGCGTTCGAGTGCGCGACCACCCCCGGGCGCAGGCGGTAGTCGAACGCGATCTCGCCGTCCTTCACCTGGTCCTCGAAGTGGGCGTTCGCGAGGGCGTGGTCGGTCCCGGCGAGCTCGGTGAGCGCGAGGTCGTGCGTCGTCACGAGCCCGATCGCCCCCTTGCCGACGAGGCCGCGCACCACCGCCTCCGCGCCGATCCGCCGGTCGTGCGAGTTCGTCCCGTGCAGGATCTCGTCGAGCAGGAACAGCAGCGGCAAGTCTCCCGAGGCGAGGTCGGCGAGCTCCTTCAGCCGGGTGATCTCCGCGTAGAACCGGGATCGCCCGGCCTGGAGCGAGTCCTGGATCCGCAGCGTCGCCCCCGCGCGCAGCGGCGTGAGGCGCAGGCGCGCCGCGCGCACCGGCGCGCCGGCGAGGGCGAGCACCACGTTCACCCCGACCGTCCTGAGGTAGGTGGACTTCCCGGACATGTTGGAGCCCGACACGAGCAGCACGCGCGGGCCGCCCTCGCCGAGCCGGACGTCGTTCGCCACCGCGCCCGCGAGGAGGGGGTGGCGGAGCGCGTCCCCGTCCACGACCGCGCGCCGCTCCGGGCCCGCGTCCACGATCTCCGGGAACGGGTCCTCCGGGTGCTCGTAGGAGTACCCGGCGAGCGACGACAGCGCCTCGAGCTCCGCGGCGGCGTCGAGCCAGCCGCGGATCCGCTCGCCGCTCGCGCGGCGCCAGCGCTCGACGAGGGCGGCGTGGAGCGGGAGCCAGCACAGCGCGAAGGCGATGGGCGTGAAGAACTGGTTCTTCGCCCACTCCATCCGCGACACGGTCCGCTCGAGGCGCTCGATGCGGCCGGACGCGCGCGCGCCGTCGGCGAGGAGCGCCGCCTGGAGCGCGCGGAGCCGCCCGTCCTCGAGCGGCTCCGCCTCGAGCCGCGCGAGCAGGAGCGCGAGCACGCGGAGCTCGGCCGCGGGGCGCTCGACCCCCGCGAGCACGCGGGCGACGCTCTCGCGCAGCGAGCGGCTGAAGCCCCATTCGCCGAGCAGCACGGCGGCGAGCGGGAGCGGGCCGAGGCCGAGCACCCACGCGGCGATCGCGGCGAGCGCGGCGAGCGCGAGCGCGAGCGAGGCGGGCAGGAGCCACCCCTCGACGAGCGGCGGCGCCTCGCCCCACTCCGCGAGCGTCCTCGCGTCCACCGCGGCGCGGACGTCCTCGCCGAGGACGGCGAGGTCCTCGCGGAGATCGAGGCGCGGGGCGAGCGCAGCGACCGCGCGCTGGCGATCGCGGAGCTCGTCGGGCCGCGCCGGCGCGAGGAGCCACGCCGCGAGCCGCTCCTCGCCGGGGCGGGTGCGGGCCGCGCAGAGGAGCTCGAACAGCGAGCCCTTGCCGAAGAGATCGAGGTCGAGCGCGTAGGGGTGGGCGGGATCGGCGAAGGCGTCCCCCGGCGTCCCGGCCCCGGCGAAGTGCCCGTCGAGCCGCGCGAGGGCCCGCTCGTGGAACGCGATGGCGCGCCGCATCCGGTCGCGCGCCCGGAACACCCGATCGTGCGCCGCCGCGAGCAGGACGAACGCGGCGAGCGGGACGAGGAGCCATCCGCCCGAGAGCCGGTGGGCGCCGAACGCGAGCCACGAGACGGCGAGCGCCGCGACGAACGCCGCGAGCCGGCTCCGCGCGATCCAGGCGTCGCGCAGCTCGAGGCGGAGCACCGCGTCGCGCCGCGCGGCGAGGCGGCGGGAGATCTCGGACCGGGGATCGTGCACGGGGCGAGGGTAACGCGCCCCCGGTGCCGCGCGGGGCGGAAACGTGCGGTGAGGCCCCCGGCCGGGATCCTGCGACCGGTCGCGCGTTGCCCGCTCCCGGGTGCGTGCCGACTTTTCCTCCGGCGCCGCGGCGGAACCGCCCGGCGGTGGAGCGACCGTGGCAGCGAGCGCGAGCGCAGGGAGCCCCGCCGGCCGCGGGGTGACGATGTCGGAGCGGTTCGCGGCAGCCCGCCGGGCGACCGTGGCGCTCGCGGCTCCGCTCTCGGCCGAGGACGCGATGCTCCAGTCGATGCCCGACGCGAGCCCCGCGAAGTGGCACCTCGCCCACACCACCTGGTTCTTCGAGGCGTTCGTGCTCGCGCGGGCGACGCCCCCGGTGCCGCCGTACGACCCGCGGTGGGGGTTCCTGTTCAACTCCTATTACGAGGCCGCTGGGCCGAGACAGCCTCGCCCCGAGCGCGGCCTCCTCTCCCGGCCGCCCCTCGCGGAGGTGCTCCGCTGGCGCGCGCTCGTCGACGAGCGGGTGGGGGCGCTCCTCGCGAGCGGCGCCGCAGACGCGGTCCGCGAGGTGGTGGAGCTCGGCATCGCCCACGAGGAGCAGCACCAGGAGCTGCTCCTCACCGACGTGAAGCACGGGTTCTCGGTCCAGCCGCTCCGTCCCGCCTATGGCCCCCCTCCCGCGCCCGCTGCCGGCGGGGCGCCCCCGCTCGGCTGGGTCGGTCGGGACGGCGGCGTGAGGGAGATCGGCGCGACGCCGCGCGGGTTCGCCTTCGACAACGAGCGGCCGCGCCACCGCGTGCTGCTCCAGGCGCACGCGCTCGCGACGCGCCCGGTCACGTGCGGGGAGTGGCTCGCGTTCATCGAAGCGGGCGGCTATGCGCGGCCGGAGCTGTGGCTCTCCGACGGATGGGCGGCGGTGCAGCGGAACGGGTGGCGGGCGCCGCTGTACTGGCGGGAGGAGGGCGGCGCGTGGTGGCAGTTCACGCTCGGCGGGATGCGTCGGCTCGACGAGGCCGAGCCGGTCGCCCACGTCTCGGCGTACGAGGCGGACGCCTACGCCCGCTTCGCGGGGGCGAGGCTCCCGACGGAGGCGGAGTGGGAGGTCGCGGCCGAGGCGGCGACGCCGGACGGGACCTTCGCCGAGGACGGGCGGCTCCATCCGGCGGCGGCGCGCGCCGGCGAGGGCTTCCACCAGCTCCTCGGCGACGTCTGGGAGTGGACGCAGAGCGCGTACGCGCCGTACCCGGGGTTCAAGCCCCTCGCGGGCGCGCTCGGCGAATACAACGGCAAGTTCATGGTGAACCAGCTCGTGCTGCGCGGCGGATCGTGCGCGACGCCGCGAGGGCACGTGCGGGCGAGCTACCGGAACTTCTTCCCGCCGGAGGCCAGGTGGCAGTTCACCGGGGTCCGGCTCGCGAGGGACGAGGCGTGATCGAATCCGAGAGTGCGGAGGTCGGGAGCGAGGCGCTCGCGATCGAGACGGAGCGGTTCGCGGAGGACGTGCGGCGCGGGCTCTCTCGCGCCCGCAAGGCGACCCCGCCGAAGTGGCTCTACGACGCGCGCGGGTCGGCGCTGTACGAGCTCATCTGCGATCAGCCGGAGTACTACCCGCCGCGGCTCGAGACCGCGCTGCTCGAGGAGCACGGGGAGGAGATCGCCGACGCGATCGGGCCGGACGCGCTCGTCTTCGAGTACGGCGCCGGGAACGCCCGCAAGACCGCGCTCCTCCTCGCGGCGCTGCGGCGCCCCGCGGCGTACGTCCCGGTGGACATCTCGCGCGAGCCGCTCCTCGCCGCGACCGAGGCGCTCGGCGCGCGCTTCCCGCGGCTCGCGGTCCGGCCGGTGCTGGCCGACTTCACCGCGCCGTTCACGCTGCCGGTGTCGGACCTGCGCTGCGCGCGCCGGGTCGCGTTCTTCCCCGGCTCGACGATCGGCAACCTCAATCCGCCGGAGGCGGTCGCGCTCTTGCGGCGGATGGCGCGCGACGCCGGGCCCGGGCGGACGGCTCGTCATCGGCGTGGACCTGCCGAAGGAGGAGGCGGCCCTCGTCGCCGCCTACGACGACGCGCAGGGCGTCACGGCGGCGTTCAACCTGAACCTGCTGGCGCGCATGAACCGCGAGCTCGGCGGGGAGTTCCGGCTCTCGAGCTTCCAGCACCGGTCGGTGTGGGAGCCACGCTTCTCGCGGGTGGAGATGCACCTCGTCTCGCTCGAGGCGCAGGTCGTCCCGGTGGCGGGGAGCGTCTTCCGGTTCGCCGAGGGCGAGCCGATCCAGACGGAGTGCGCGTACAAGTGGGAGCCGCGCGCCTTCGACGCGCTCGCCACGATCGCGGGGTGGACCGCCGAGACCGCGTGGACGGATGACCGGGCCTGGTTCGCGGTGAAGCTGTACCGGTCGACGGGAGGGTGGACGCGCGCCCGACCGCCCGTGATCTGGAGGCCGCCGCCGCCTCGAGGGCGGCCGCGCCCCGCGCGCCGGCGCCGCCCGCGTCCGAGCCGCTCGCGATGCTGCGCCGACGCGGGCTCGACCCCCGTCCCTCGCGACCGGATCTTCCCGTTCGACCCGTCCGCGCCCCCGGCCCTCGCGGCGGCGATCGCCGAGCGGCTCGGCCACTACGCCTTCCGGCTGTTCCTCCGCGGCGCGATCCTGCGGCCGCGCGGCTTCGTCCCCGCGCAGGCGACGCGCTACGTCTCCGCTCCCCAGGCGCGCGCCCTCGCCGAGGTCTGCGTCGGCCTCGGGCTCGCGGTCCCGCTGCCGCGCGGCCGCTACCGGCTCGTGCGTCCGGCGCGCTCGTTCGGCGGCACGCTCGAGTGGTGGCTCGCGCGGGAGCTCTCCCAGCGGCTCGGGCTCGAGGTCGCGACCGGGGTCCGCACGGGCGCCCGCGGTGTGGGCGGGGACCTCGACGTGGTGGCGGCCGGGGAGGGGAAGCTCGTCTACGTCGAGGCGAAGTCCTCGCCGCCGAAGCACCTCGCGGCCGCGGAGGTGCGCGCGTTCCTGCGGCGCGTCGAGGCCGTGCGCCCGGATCTCGCGCTGTTCGTGGTCGACACCGCGCTCCGGCTCTCGGACAAGGTCGTCCCGATGTTCGTGGAGGCGCTCCGGCGCGCGGGCGCGACGCCCCCCGAGCCGCGGCGGGTGGTCCGCGAGACGTGGGCGCTCGGGCCGCACCTCTACCTCGTGAACGCGCGGGAGGACCTCGTGGACAACGTCTGCCGCGCGGTGGCGGAGGGCTTCCGGGCGCTCGGGCCGGAGATCGTCGGGACGCGGACCCCCGCGGCTTCGTGACCGCGCCGACATCCGGCCGCCCGCCGGGCCGGCAGACTCCCCAGAGGCGCATTTCGCCTGGCGTGCGCCGCGCGTATGGATGCGCGGGGGCGGCGGGCAGGGTACGGGCCGCCCGAGACGGGAGGCGCACACATGTCGAGGAAGGTGATGGACTGCCGGGACATCCCGAGTGAGAAGGGCTGCACGCTCATGATCGCGGGCGAGGAGGACGAGGTGGTCCGCGCGGCGGTGATGCACGCGGTCGAGGCTCATGGGCACCACGACACGCCGGACTTCCGCGAGCAGCTCCGCGGGTCGCTCAAGGAGGATTGGTCGGAGCCGGTGCGGAGGTGAGCGCGGGGACGGGCCTCCTCCACCTGAGGAGGCCCGTTCATCCCGAGTAGCGATTCCGACGTGTTTCCTGGCATCACCCCGTCGGAAGTGAAGATGCCGTGCCGGCGCGACCGCGTACGCGCTTGGCGCTCCCCCCCCGCGAGCTTTTCCAGCAATCCCCGACGCGGTCGGACGGCTGCGCTGCGTGATCCATCGGTGAGCCCGCAGCTCCCGCGACACCGGCCACCGCCGCACCACTCCGCCGCGACACAGGGTGTACACGCACCCACGGCGGGTCTTGCGTGCGCACATCGCACGCATGGTTGTCTGCCTGTCCCATGAACGGGTGACGCCGAAGTGTGTGACGCCGAGGCGTCGCACCCAGCTGCGTCCGCGTCGTTCCCGGGACGCCGCAGCGCGGCGTGACAGCGGCACCGCGAAGGGCAGCTCAAACCTCGACGCAACAAATACGCGGGGAAATCCACGCATGAAGACGACGAACCGATCACTGGCAGCGTTCGCGATCTCGCTCGTTCTGACGTTCAGCGGATGCGGACCTGAGTCAGGCAGTGAATCGAGCACTCAGAGCAAGGTGTCCGGCACCGTCTCCGCCGGTCAGGCGATCTCCGTCGTGTCCCTGAAGGACTCCTCCGCTCCGGCTCGGGAGGCGAGCGCGATTCCCGACGGCGACGGCGCCTTCACCTTCGACGTCGCGGGTCTTCGTGCCCCCTACCTCCTTCGGGCCCGGTGGACGGACGATTCGGGGACGCACGCGCTCTACTCGGTTGCGCAGCAGGGCGGCACCGCGAACGTCAACGCGATCACCGACGCCGCGGTCACGAGGGCGGCCGGCGAGGATCCCGACCAGGCGTACGAGCGCGGCGATGCGAGGCAGATCGCCGGGAGCTTCGGCACCGTGCTCGAGCAGTTCCACGAGGTCCTGAAGCCGCTCTTCGAGCTCTACCGCGTCTCGAACCCCGCCACCGACAGCGCCGGTGACTCGAGCGGCCTCCGGTCGATGCTCCGCGACGTCACCTTCTCCGTGTCGGACGGCACGCTCACCATCACGAACCGCGAGACGGGCGGAGTCGTCTTCGCCGGCCCGCTCTCGAACCTGTCCTCGGGCACGTTCCACCCCGAGAACCTGCCGTCCGGCGACGGCGTTCCTCCGACGCCCGCCACCTGCTCCTCGTTCACGTACAACGCGTGGACCCCGAGCACCTGCCCCTCGACCGGCCAGCAGACGCGCACCGTCGCGACCTCCTCGCCGTCCGGCTGCACCGGCGGGACGCCCGTCCTCACCCAGTCCTGCACGTACACGCCGCCGACGCCGGCGACCTGCTCCTCGTTCACGTACAACGCGTGGACCCCGAGCACCTGCCCCTCGACCGCCCAGCAGACGCGCACCGTCGCGACCTCCTCGCCGTCCGGCTGCACCGGCGGGACGCCGGTCCTCACCCAGTCCTGCACGTACACGCCGCCGACGCCGGCGACCTGCTCCTCGTTCACGTACAACGCGTGGACCCCGAGCACCTGCCCCTCGACCGGCCCAGCAGGCGCGCACCGTCGCGACCTCCTCGCCGTCCGGCTGCACCGGCGGGACGCCGGTCCTCACCCAGTCCTGCACGTACACGCCGCCGACGCCGGCGACCTGCTCCGCGTTCACCTACTCGGCCTGGGCCGCCTGCTCCTCCGGCGGCACCCAGACCCGGACGGTGACGTCCTCGTCGCCCTCCGGCTGCACCGGCGGGGCGCCACGGTGCTCACGCAGTCCTGCACGTCACGCCGCCGACCGGCGCGCTCGCGTTCACCTACTCGGCCTGGGCCGCCTGCTCCTCCGGCGGCACGCAGACCCGGACGGTGACGTCCTCGTCGCCCTCCGGCTGCACCGGCGCGCCCGGTGCTCACGCAGTCCTGCACGTACACGCCGCCCGTCATCGACGGCGCCGCGCTCTACGCGGCGAAGTGCGCGAGCTGCCATGGGCCGCTCGCCACGAGCACGAAGCTCGGCCGCACCGCCGCCCAGATCACCGCGGCGAACATGACGATGGGCCTCACCTCGGCGGAGGTCGACGCCGTCGCGAAGGCGCTCGCCGTGGCCACGCCCGCCACCTGCTCCTCGTTCACGTACAACGCGTGGACCCCGAGCACCTGCCCCTCGACCGGCCAGCAGGCGCGCACCGTCGCGACCTCGTCGCCGTCCGGCTGCACCGGCGGGACGCCGGTGCTCACGCAGGCCTGCACGTACACGCCGCCGCCGCCCGCGACCTGCTCCTCGTTCACGTACAACGCGTGGACCCCGAGCACCTGCCCCTCGACCGGCCAGCAGGCGCGCACCGTCGCGTCCTCGTCGCCGTCCGGCTGCACCGGCGGGACGCCCGTCCTCACGCAGGCCTGCACGTACACGCCGCCGCCGCCCGCCACCTGCTCCTCGTTCACGTACAACGCGTGGACCCCGAGCACCTGCCCCTCGACCGGCCAGCAGGCGCGCACCGTCGCGACCTCGTCGCCGTCCGGCTGCACCGGCGGGACGCCGGTGCTCACGCAGGCCTGCACGTACACGCCGCCGCCGCCGGCGACCTGCTCCGCGTTCACCTACTCGACCTGGAGCGCCTGCTCCACCGGCGGCACCCAGACGCGGACCGTGACGTCCTCGTCGCCCTCGGGCTGCACCGGCGGCTCCCCGGTGCTCACGCAGTCCTGCACCCCGCCCCCGCCCCCGACCGCGTGCGGCACCTGCCACGCGATTCCGCCGGCCACCGGCAAGCACGTCTACCATCAGACGCGCGCGACGTGCGCCACGTGTCACGGGACGGGCTACAGCACCACCACCGTCGTCGCGGCCACGCACAACAATGGCGTGAAGAACATCGCCTCCACCCCCGGGTGGAATCCCACCACGCGCACGTGCTCCAACTCGTGCCACGGCTCGAAGAGCTGGTAGCAGAGCGGAAGTACTCAGGGGTACGTCGTCCGTAGCACCGGGCGCCCTGCCGCGAGGCAGGGCGCCTTTGTTCTTGCGGCGCCTCGACGCGCTCGGCTGTGGGCGCACTTGTTCTCGCCGCGCCTCGAGCGCCGCGGCTGAATCTCCCAGCTACGCGACCGGCGCGCCCTTCATGCCCATCCCGGCCGCCGGCCGCTGGGGCGCAGGGGCTGGGACCGGCGTCCGCTCCGGCAGCCGCGGCCGGAGATCCTCGACGGTGAGGCCGGTGTCGATGCCGCCGCGCTCGAGCCAGGCGTGCTCGCCCGCGAGCACCTCGCGCCCGAGCCGGTAGGCGTCCGCGTCGTCGTTCCGCCAGAGCGCCCTGAAGAGCGCCCGCACCTTGCGGCGGTTCGCGAGGCAGAAGTGATCCGCGAGCCGCGCCGCCTGGGCCGCCTCGGGGCGCCCCGCCTTCCGGAGCGCCTCGGCGCGCGAGACCGACGCCGACATCGCGAGGAGCTCGTTCGCGATGTCGACCAGCCGGAACAGGAACGCCTGCTTCCGCTCGGCGCCGCCGCGGAACACCACCATCGAGTGGAAGATCTCCCGCGCGAGCTTGCGCGAGGAGCGCTCGACGAAGCGCAGGTGGCGCCCGAGCCTGCCGAACCCGCCGTAGCGGGGCGCGAAGAGGCCGCGCGCCCAGAGGCCGAGGTACCACGTCGCGTAGAACGCCCCGACCTTCGGCAGGGACCCGAGCTTCTTGCCGATCGGGACCTTCGGGTCGATGAGCGCGCCCGCGACCTGGAGGTGCTTGTCCACCGCCTCGCGCGCCATGAACAGGTGCATGATCTCCGACGAGCCCTCGAAGATCAGGTTGATCCGCAGGTCGCGCATCGCCCGCTCGACGCCGATGGGCGCCTCGCCGCGCGCCGCGAGCGAGGTCTCCTTCTCGTACCCGCGCCCGCCGCGGATCTGCATCGTCTCGTCGATGACCCGCCACGCCTTGACGGTGTTCCACTCCTTCGCCGCCGCCGCCTCGAGGCGGATGTCGTAGCCCTTCTGGTCGGCGAGCGCCTGCACGAGGTCCGAGACCGCCTCCATCGCGTACACGGTCGACGCCATCTCGGCGAGCTTGTGCGCGATCGCCTCGTGCTTCCCGATCTCCTGGCCCCACTGCGACCGCGCCGCCGACCACTTGCGGCAGACCTCGAGGAAGACCTTGCCGCCGCCCACCACCGCCGCCGGGATCGAGAGGCGGCCGGTGTTGAGGGTCGTGAGCGCGATCTTGAGACCGCGCCCCTCCTTGCCGATGAGGTTCTCCGCCGGGATCTTCACGTCGGTGAACTGGAGGGCGGCGTTCGCGAGCGCCCGGAGGCCCATGAACCGGCAGCGGTGGGTCACCTCGACGCCGGGCCAGGAGCTCTCGACGACGAAGGCGCTGATCGCGTTCGTCTTCGGGTTTCGCGCCATCACGACGATGAGCTCCGCGATGGTGCCGTTCGTGCACCAGAGCTTCGACCCGTTCAGCACGAAGTGCTTGCCGTCGGGTCGGCTCCGCCGTCGTCGCGAGGCGCGCGGGATCCGACCCGACGTTCGCCTCGGTGAGGGCGAACGCGCTGATCGCCCCCTTCGCGATCCGCGGCAGGTACTTCCGCTTCAGCTCCTCGGAGCCGAACAGCTTGAGCGGCTGCGGGGACACGTCGATCGACTGGTGCGCGGAGAGGAGGGCGGTGATGTTCGCGTCGTAGCTGCCGACGAGCTGCATCACCTTCCCGTACTCGACCTGGTTCAGCCCGAGCCCGCGGTACTCGACCGGGATCTTCATGCCGAACGCGCCGAGCTTGCGGAAGCCGTCGATGACGTCGGCGCCGTACTGGCCGGGGTCGTCGATCTTCACCGGGTCCACCTTCTCCCGGAGGAAGCGCTCCATCTCGCCGTAGAACTTCACGAACTCGGGGCGCTCGGACTCCGCGAGCGGGTAGGGGTGGATG
>CAVTRF010000031.1:0-223906 GCA_963736795.1 uncultured delta proteobacterium
TGCGGCCGGTGCGCCGCGCCTCGCTCGTCGCGGCCACCGGTCGGTGGCGACCCCTGCCCGTGATCGCCGGCGCACCTCGACGAGGAGATCCATCGGCCTCGTCGCCGAGCCCAGCCTGGACAGGCGACCTCAGCGGCCGCCTGGCGGCTTCGGCTCGCGCAGCGAGCAGGCTTCGCGGTCCTAACCTCTACGCCATGAAGCTGAGCGAGTTTACCGAACCAGGTGCAGGTAATCGTTCAAGAGTGGGAGACGTTCGCGCGGTCCATGTTGCCGGGTGCTGCCACCATGAACACGGCGGGGTTGCGCGATCTCGCGCGTCCGGAATTTCTCGCCGCGATCGTCGAAAATCAATCACCGGAGGACCGCGATAAGAGCAAGTGCGGAAGTCCGGGCCACGGAGAGAGTGTACGAATGGGGGCGGTCGCGAAGGTGCACGCGGCCCTTCGCATCCGACAGTCGCTGGTCTCGGTAAACTGTCGCGCAACTGCGCCTCTCCGCGCGAGCGTCCTCCGACTCTACGAGCGTTGCGGCGGCAGTGACCTGCGCGAGGTGATATCGGTTCAACGAGTCGATCAAGACCTTCCGGCACTGGCGGAAGCGACTGATCGGTTCATGGTCGTGATGGAGCGGACGCACAATGAGTTCTTCGCCGTTCTCGGGCACGACCTGCGCACGCCGCTGAGCGTCGTTCTGACGACTGCCACTCTGGTGGCCAGGGAAGGCGACACGGGGGCCAAGGCCTCCGCGCGGATCATCTCCAGCGTCGAACGGATGCGCCGATTGGTGAGCGACCTGCTCGACCTGACCAGGACACAAACTGGGAACAGACATGCCCATCATGCCAGCCCCGGTGGATCTGGATGTCATCGTCCGGATCGAGGGTGTCGGAGTTTCGCGCGCTCCACCCTGAATGCAGGCTGGAGTTCCATTGCAAAGGGGATCTCCGAGGCAACTGGGACCGAGACCGCCTCGCTCAAAGTATTGTCGAACCTGATCGGGAATGAGCCCGACACGGAGAGCCCGGCGGGCCCATGAATGTCGCCGCGAGAGGCGATGCCAATCACGTGGTCGTCGAGGTCCACAACGAGGGGAGCCCCCATCCCTGAGGCGCTTCTGGCGAACATCTTCGAGCCCCTGGTTCGCCACGTGCGGGGGGGGGAGAGCGGACAACAGACGAGCCTCGGTTTAGGGTTGCACATCGTCCGAGAGGTGGTGTTGGCGCATGGAGGGACGGTGACCGTGACCTCGACTGCCAGTGAGGGGACGACGTTCTCGGTCCGGCTTCCGCGCCGCGCCGCCGCAACCCCTCTCTCGCCCGCCTCGGCCGACCGGCCGGACGGCGTGATCACCGGAGGACTGGTCTCACTGACGGATGCGCAGACAGGGCAGTAGCCTTCGAGGGCCGACTCGCCGGTCGTGACGCACAGCTCCGGGGCTTCATCGCGATGGTACCCCGGTGGCGGTGGACCTACGGACCCGTCGCTCGCTCAGAGGCGAAGACCCCGCACCCTCGGCATGAAGAACGAGATCGGCCTGGGAGCGGGTGACTCCAGAGGGCAGCTCACTTGACAATCAAACGCGTGAACGCGGGTCTGGGAGTACTCGAAAACCCGGAGTGCAGGCCCACGATTTGGACCCGCGACTTTTCCGCTCGAGTCGCGACGACACTCCCGAGGGCGGGACATGCCGGAATCGAGTTCTCTTGCTCTCGACGTGACTGAAGCGCCCGAACCGGAGTAGGCAGGCGGGCGACCGTCGCCCTGACCGTGCGCGCGGTTTTGCAATCGCCGCGCAATCGCGCGAACGCAGATCCAGCGGCGTGCCGAACGCTTGCACGGTTTTCCCGCGCAGCGTTTCCGCAGCCGCGCGGATGGCCTGTTCAGGCCGCAAAACTCACTTCTTCAGCGCCCAGCGGCTTCCTCTCTTCTGGCCGAGGAGCTCGACCTTCCCGTCCTTCTTCGCCTCGCCGAGCAACCGGGTCGATGGCGTCCTGGGTGTGCTGCGGCAGACCCTGGATTTCCTCGATGGTCGCGGTCTCGAACTTCTCGAGGTGCTGCAACAGCAGCGGGCCTTCACGTGCGCCTTGTCCAGCCGCGTCGGCGCGTGTTATTCCCCGCGCTTGCCGACGAACTCGTAGAACCGGCTCGACAGCATGAGCTTCGAGCGTCCGCGCTTCTCCAGGACGCGCTTTTCCAGTAGCAGGGGGACGCGCGAGGCGAGCGCCTTGGGAATCTCCTGACTCCGGTGCACGAGGTCGAGGACAACGAGATCGGTTGTCAGAGCAGCGCGAGCGTCTCCTGCCCGATCCGTTCCAGAGGACGCAGAAACGCCTCGTCCTGAATCTCGCCGCGCAGCGTGAGCGACACCTGGTACTCGTCCGTGCCTGCGAAGTCTGGCCGCGGCTTCCCTTACAATCGACTCCTCGAACATCCGGTCTGCGCCCTGGCCGGACCGCTCGACGAACCCGCACTTCGCGAGCGCCTCGGCGAGCCGGCCGATTGCGGCGCCTGCTCGCGGATGTTCTCGGCGCTCACTCCGGCGAATTCGCCGGGACTCACGATCTCGATCCGGCGCGGGAACTGGCGAACGAAGATCGACCCCGGGTTCCGGTCGTCCCGGTGGCTGACCGCGTTGAGCACTGCCTCGCGAGTGGCCGGCTCGTTCACCGTGGGGATGTCGCGGATGATCAGTCCGTTCCGGAACTGCTGGACCTCGTTCGCGCAGGATGAACCGCAGCAGCTCCTCGAAGTAAGGAGGACCTTCCGGAACTCCGACCGCTGCTGTGGCGCGATGGCTCCGTGTCTGCCGAGCGGTACTCGATGATCGTCTCCGACTGCGCCAGGGTGAGCCAGACCTGCCCGCGTCCCGAGCAGCACGAGGGCGGCCACCGTGATGCCGCCATCGACAACGAGCACTTGCCGCATCCATGGGCAACTGCTGTAAGGATGCCCTCTCGAGCTGAGCGTTTCCGGACTTGCGCCGCCAGAGTCCGCGGAACTTCTCGATCGCGGCGGCGTCAAGATCGGCCTTCGGCTCCTGCCACGACCTCCGCGGAGTAGTCGGGGAGCGCCTCGTCGAAGATCCTCCTGAGGCGGTCAGCGGTCATCGCGACGAGAGACTCGCCGGCGCATCAGGTAGGCGCCGTCATAATGGAGCGGGACTCCAGCGGCGGCCCGGGATCCTGAAGGCGACGACCCTGCCATCCGGGTGCTCGATCGCGTCCGCATCCACACGCAGGTCGAGCCGGTCCACGAGCTGCCCCTTCGTGCGCTCGAGATCCTCGAACGCACGGGTCCAGACGACCTTCCGCGGCCGCTTGTCCGTGACCCCCAGGACGGAACACCGCCGCCCTCGTTCGCCAGGGCGATGCAGTACCGGACGAGCTTCTCGAAATCGAAGTTGCTCTTGGCTTCCTTGAACTCGAGACGCTCGGCCTCGACCGAATCCATCCAGACCCGCAGGTCCTCGAGGCCGCGCTTCTTCATCTTCGAGGATCCCCCACGTCGCGACGACGTTCAACGTGTGCTGCGCGAGGACGCACTGGACGACGACTCGCGTACAGCCGGAGAACCGCGAGCGGCGTCGCGCGTAGTGCGCAACCGCAACCCGCGATCACCTGCGTCGGAGAGCATCGAGGGCCCGCTCCGGTACGCGGATCACGTTCAGCGCGCGAACGTGCGTGAGCTTGCCCGACGCGCACAGCTTGCAACGGTCGCGGCTGAGTCAGAACCCGGAGCGCCAGCGCCGCTTCCCGGACGGTTAGCACCCGCTCGGTCTGGTTCCGATCCTCGGCAGCCGGTAGCAAGGGGGTAGCGAAAATCTCCGGGAAGAAGGTGTTGCGCCGGCTGGGACGGCTGGACGCCGCCCGCCGTCTCGTGGCGAGTACTTCCAACAGGTTGCGACACTCTGCGAACGCCTGGGCGGTCCGTGAAGTCCTTTCCCAAGCTGAGGGTCGCCGGTTCGAATCCGGTTTCCCGCTCCAGTTCTGAAGGCCGGAATCCGGTGGCTTGGTCGCCCTGGGTTCCGGCCTTCACCTTTCCGGCGGCGGGTCCGGGAAGCAAACTCGCGCGTCTCGAAGCCCCGTTCCCCCGGTTCCCCGTTCGCCCTGAGCGTAGCGCCCGCGAAGCGGACGCGGAGTCGAAGGGCGGCACCCTCTCCAGCACCGCTGCCCCGATGCTCGGCGCACCTTGCGACGTGCAGCTTCGAGGGCCGCCAGAGATCCGGTGGAACCGGTGCAGCACTCAATGCAGCAGCGTGGCGAAGCGGTTCGCAGGCGGACGGTGGAACCTTTCGACGTCCGGCGCGTTCTGGCGAGGGAAAGGGAGGCCGAACCGATGAAGGCGACTGCGCGTCTCGAGAAGTGGCTATTCACTCCGCCCGTCGATGGACCCACCGCGACGCTCCTGCTGCGTCTCATGGCAGGGGGCGTGTTCGTGTGGGAGGGGATTCTGAAGTTCGTCTACCCGAACCAGGGGGTCGGACGCTTCGCCAAGCTCGGGTTCCCGGTGGCACACCTCACCGCGTCGCTCGTCGGCGGGTGGGAGATCGTCGGGGGCGTTCTCCTCATGCTCGGGCTGCTCACCCGCGGCGCCGGGATCCTGTTCGCGATCGAGATGGTGGTCGCCATGCTCTCGACCAAGATCGGGCTCTATCTGGGTACGTCGCCGCTGCCGCTCCCTCCGGTAGCGCCCCAGGTCGGCTTCTGGGCGGTCCTGCACGAGAGCCGGTCGGAGTACGCCCAGCTCCTGACGTCGCTGTACCTCGTGATCGCCGGACCCGGCGTGCTCTCCCTCGATGCTCGCCTGCGGCGGGCGCGCGCCTGGGTCGCACGCGGGCGGGAGCGCACGGCCGTTCGGGCACCGGCCGCCTAGCGCCGATCCGTTCGGAGGCCCGTCCATGACTCCCATCGTCGTCGCCGCATGGCTCGCGATCGTCACGAGCGCCCCAGCCACCCGCACCGAGCACCTGGAAGCGCGCCCGGCGGATGGGCGGATCGTCGTGAACGTGTACAAGGCGGGCCTGTTCTCCGCATTCGCGCACGACCACCACTTCGAGGTCTCGGAGTGGCGAGCGACCGCGGCCGTCCCCGAGGGCGACCCGAGCGCCACGTCGGTGGACGTCGTCCTCTCGGCCGGATCGTTGCGCGATACGCAGCGGGGCCTCTCGGAGGGGGACCGACGGAAGATCGATGCGCAGGCCGCCGGGCCGAACGTGCTCGACGCCTCTCACCATCCCCGGATCGAGTTTCGGTCGGAAGGGATTCGAGCTCACCCCCATCTCCTGGCGACGCGACCACGCACGCGCGCGGCACGATCCACGGAGTGCTCACGCTTCGCGGCCGGTCCGTTCCCACGGACGTCCGGTTCGATGCGGAGCAAGCCTCGGGGGCGTGGCGTGTGCGTGGCACCGCCCGCGTGAAGCAATCCGACTTCGGCATCAAGCCGTTCAGCGGCTTCGGGGGGACGGTCCGCGTGAAGGACGAGATGAGCGTCGAGATCTCGCTGACGCTCCGGCCTGAGCCAGTCTAGAACCTGCGATTTGCGCCCTTTTCCGAGGGGTGCCGCACTGCCCGCTCAAATTCCCAAGCTGAGGGTCGCCGGTTCGAATCCGGTTCCCCGCTCCAGTTCTGAAGGCCGGAATCCGGTGGCTTGGTCGCCCTGGGTTCCGGCCTTCGTCTTTCGCGCGCTCGGCGCTGGCCGCGTGGCGGAGGGTCCTGCTTGATCCGGCGGATTGGTCACCGCGTGACCGGATGCGCGGCCTCGCGGCGGCGCCCCGGCCGAGGTTGCACCGCGACGAGCGTGGCGTCGCGGCGCAGCCCGGCTCGTGCCGGCGCTCACTGTAGACTTGGCGGAGGCATGAACGCGTAGGGGCGCGCGTCCAGCCGATTCCCAGGAGCTGCCCGTCTTCCGGGCGAGAAGGACGAGGTGCAGCTTGAAGGGGCCGGTCGTGCCGTCCGGCCTCGCGAAGTTCGAGAGGTCGTGATCGAGATCGAGAAGCGCGGCGTCGGTGCCGATCCGGCGCATGCCGACGATCGTGAAGGTGGACCTCGAGCCCGCGAGAATCGTCGAGGCGTCCTTCTGGAAGGCCCTTTCGACGCCGGATCGTCCTTTCCCGAAGTCACCGCCCGGAGTGAGAAGGGTCCCGTCCTCGGCCCAGAACGACGCCACCTCCTTCGCGTCGAAGCGGTTGAAGGCATCGTTGAACTTCTGGCGCGTCGCTTCCAGCGATGGGTCGCGGTTCGCCTCTTGCTGTGCGGTGTTCGGGTTCGTCGAGTCCATGTGCACCTCCTGCGAACCGGATTCTCGAACGGCCGGGGCGGTGCAACGGGAACTCGGGGAAGCGAGTCCCGAGTCGTGCGCCCGCCCGCCGCCCGCTGCGGGAGCCTGCGGCGCGTGCGCCGGTGCAAGGGACGCGGTGCCGAGGACGCGGTGGCGGAGAACGAGCCGAGCCCACGGTCGTGCTCGGACCCTGCCGAGCGCCTCGCTCCGGCGCTTCGCTGGGTCACCGGGCCGGGTGGACGGAATCCACCCATCTCACCTCTTCCGGCGGCTCGATCGCGGCGATGTCGAGGTTCACGACGACGGGCTCCTGATCGCTCCGCACGATGACGCAGCTCAACGGCTCGTCCGTCCTCGCGTTGATCTCCTGGTGCGGCACGTAGGGCGGCACGTAGATGAAGTCTCCCGGCCCTGCCTCCGCGACGAGCTCGAGCCGCTCGCCCCATCGCATGCGGGCGCGCCCACTCACGACGTAGATGACGGACTCGAGCGCGCCGTGATGGTGCGGCCCGGTCCTCGCGTTCGGTTCGATGAGGACGGTGCCGGCCCAGAGCTTCTGTGCGCCGGCGCGGGCGTGATCGATCGCGGCAGCGCGCGTCATGCCCGGCGTCTGGGCCGTGTTGAGGTCGAGCTCCCCGGCGTGGATGACGCGCACGCCGTGTTCGCGCCAGTCGGGCGCGGGTTCGCGGGTCATGTCGTCCCCTCCAGCACATCTCTTGGCGAGGCGGGACGCCGGGTGCCATCCGCGGTGCGGCCGCGCCAAGCGTGCCGGCGTGTCGCCGCCGGACCGCCGAGCCGCCGAACGGTCGAGCCCAGCGGCCGTGCTGCGAGGCGGCGCGAAGCGGCCGGGGGCGTGGCGGCGCTTCCGTGCTTGGTGGGCGACGACGAGCCCGGACTTGTGCGGGTACTCCGCAGCTTCGCACCCGCGGAACCGGTGCCGGACAGTGAACCGTGAAGGAGCCGTCGTCTGACAGGGCGTGGCGCCGTCCAGCCCCGAAGTCAGCACCCACACACGCAGCTTTCGGGCCTCTCGACGGTTACGCCCGTGAAAGACAGTCAGGCCCGCTCGACGCGCCCGATCACGCAGGCGGCGGGGACGGGCGCCATCTCCAGGAGCTCCGCGCGCACCTCGGTGAATCCGGCGCCTCGGAGCGACGCCTCCATGCGCTCCGCAGCCGCCCGGGTGTCGTCGGCGGTGGCGCCGCGGCGCCTCGGTTGCAGCGTGAGCGCGATGGCGCCTCCCGGTTTCATGACCCGGCGCAGGCCACCGAGGACGGAGACGGGGTCCTTCCAGAACATGTACACGTTCACGGCCAGCACTTTGTCGAAGCACGCTTCGAAGTGGGGAGGAAGGGTGTCGACCGAGCCCAGGACGAGCTCGACGCGGCCTGCGCGGATCGCCGCGGCGTTCCGGCGCCTCGCGTGCCGCAACATCAGCTCCGAGTGGTCGATTCCAACCACCTTGCCGGCGCTGGCCAGCTCGGCGGCGCGCGCCACGGCCAGCCCAGGGCCGAAGCCCACCTCGAGAACGGAGTCCGCGGGCTGGATGTCGAGGAGCTCCAACGTTCGCAGGTTGCGAACCCGGTTGGAGGGCCGGACGCTCATGATGAGCCCCGCCAGCACGCCGAGCGGTCCGCTCGGCTTTCCGAACTGCTGGACGAGCTTCTCGTACGTCGTCGTCATGACTTGCCTCCCAGCGCTTCGCGCACCGCGCGCAAGATCGCTGCCGCGCGCCGCAAGTCGCCCTGGCTGGCCTTCAGCTCGAGCCCGTCGAAGAACCGACGCTCGCGTCGCTTCATGTGGTCGATCGTCTTCTGGCCGTCCGGTGTCAACCGGACCAGGGCGGACCGTCGATGCGCCGGGTTGTCATCGAGCGATACGAGCCGGAGCTCGCGCAGGTCGTTGACGAGCGACTGGATGTGCTGGCGCGTGACGTGCCGACTTCGCGCGATCTCGGGAACCGCCATCGGCCCGTTCCGAGCCACGACTTCCAGCACCGCGCGCATCCCGAGCGTGACAGGCACGTCCCCGTGCAAGCGTTCGGCGGCCTGCACCATCACGTGCCAGAGAAGCCTCACCTGGTCGAACAGCTCGTCGACGGAGTCCGACATGACAATTACGGTGTCATTATGACAGGCCGCATGTCAACGAGGAGATCGCCCGGAAGCTTGCCGCGCTTCTCCTTACGTTCCAGCCGCCGGAGCTCACGCGGCGCTACCATGACCCGCTCGATGCGCCTCTGGGCGAGTCGCTCGGCTGGTGCACCCCGCGGCCCCGGAGCGAGGAACAGCGCGGCCTCCGCCACGTCCTGGGGCGTGCCGCTCCACGAGTTGCGTCCTGATACCGTGCTCAGGAGCCACGCGTGCCCTCCTCAATGGATGCGGAGGGCGAGCTTCCCGAGGTGATGCTGATCGATCTCGCGGTGCGCCTGCGCCGCCTCGTCGAGCGCGTACACGCGCCCGAGCTCGACGTGGAACGGCCCGGCGGCGATGAGGCTGTTGAGCCGCGCGAACGCGTCGACGCTCGGCTCGCCGTCGTACGCCAGCACCTTCACACCCTTCGGTGCGCGTGGCTCCGGCTCGACGCCGTGCGGATAGGCGATCGCGGCCGCGCTTCTTGACGAGCGCAAGCGCCGCGTCGAGCGCCGCGCCATGGACGAGCACGAGCGCAGCGTCGAGCCCGTCCGGCGCGAACCGGCGAACGGCCTCGGCGACGTCCTCTCGCTTCCCGTCCACGGCGACGTCGGCTCCGAGCTTCCGTACGAGCGCGACGCCGTCCGGCCCGGAGGCGGCGGCGAGGACCCGCGCCCCCATCCGCTTCGCGAGCTGCACGGCGAGGTGTCCGATCCCGCCGCTCGCGCCGAACACCAGCAGCGCCTGTCCTGCCGCGAGGTGGAGCTGATCGTCGAGGCCGCGCAGCGCGGTGATCCCATCCGCACCGAGCGCCCCCGCCTCCTCGGCGCTCAGTCCGGCGGGGATCGGGGCGACCTCGTCCTCCGCGATCGCGACGTACTCGGCGTAGAACCCGCTCTCGAAGCCGTACGCGTAGACGCGATCGCCGACGCGAAAGCGCTTCGCCCGATCGCCCAGGGCGACCACCTCGCCCGCTCCGTCGTTGCCGATGACCTGCGGGAACGGGCGCTTCCCGAACTCGACCTCGCCCGAGCGGACGTACGGGTCCCAGACGCCGATCCCGGCGCAGTCGAGCCGGATGAGGACCTGGTTACCTTTGGGCTGCGGCACCGGAAGTGTCGCGGTGTGGAGGACCTCGGGCCCTCCGAACCGGTCCATCGCCGCCGCCTTCATCTCTCTCGGAATCGATGCCTGCATGGCCGCTCCCCCGCGCGATGACTCGCGCGCCGCGAGTAACGCTGGGCATGCCCCCGACCGCTGTCGACGGGCACGAGGACCGCCGACCGGTTCACCCGCGCTTCGCTTGGCAAGCCTTCGGCCCGACGCCAGCACGACCCCCGATCGATGTTGGCGACGAGTACCCGGTCTTCGTCCGCTACAGCCGCGGCCTCGGCTCGGGACCGTGCTGCTCGGACTCACGTCGCTCAAATTCGCGTGGCGCGCGCTCGGGCAGTGAGCGGCTCGGCGACGCAGCACGGATAGTCAAGCCTTCTGCGGTCCGAACGTCGCCGTCCGAGCGCGGTCGGTGTGCGCGCGGCCGTTACCTCCAGAAACACGCGCCCGAGCGCACGACCGGCGCTCCAGCGCGCGATCTGCGACAACACGCTACGTGCGGGATCGCACGGGCCGCGACAATGCGCGACGCGGTCCTGAGTCGCGTTTCATCGGGGGCGCCGGAATGGGAGTCTCTGCGGCACGTCCTGCTCTATTCCGTCTGACACCGATGGTGAACGTCTCGCGGAGGATGCGATCAGGACGATGGCGGCGTCCGAGTCTCGCCCGGGTGGCGGGCCGCGGCGCAGCCATCAACCGACGAGAGAGGTGGGTAGAAATGAAACGACGAATCCCGATGCCGTCGACACGACTTCTGTCCGCAGTCGCGACGATCGCGCTGGCGTTCACGCTTCACGGTTGTGCTGGGTCTGACGGCTCGCCCGGCGCGCCCGGTCAGGACGGCACCGACGGTTCGAACGGCACCAACGGAACCGGCACGAACGGCACCAACGGCACCAACGGCGGCAACGTCGACGTGCCGCTGTTCCACGGCCAGGCCGTCGTGACCGCGGAAGACGAAGCGCAGGGGACGGAGCTCGTCCCCGCGAACCCGAAGTTCCTCGCGAACATCGCGATCACCGGGGCCACCGCCGACACGACCGGCGTCGTGACGGTCTCGTTCACGGTGAAGAAGGGCAGCACGCCCGTCACGACTCTCACCGCGGCGAACGCTGGCATCTTCAAGCTCGCGCCGGCCGGCGGCGGCCGGAGCTACAACCGGTGGGTCCCCTACATCTATCGCACCGGCCGAACGGTCAACGCGGGCTACCGTGAGGGCAACGGAACCCTCACCCAGACGGCGCCCGGGTCGTACGCGTACCGGTTCGCCAAGAACCTGTCGACGGCGGCCTTCCCGTTCGATCCCCTCAGCGGGACGGCGCCTGGCCCGCTCGTCGGCTACGACCGCACGCTGACCCACCGCGTGAGCGTCTACATCGGCGGCCACTCCGGGCCGACCGGTGAGGCCGACTTCGACTTCGTCCCGAACGGCAGCGCCGTCACGGCGACCCGCAACATCGTCCAGACCGCGGCCTGCCAGAAGTGCCACGCCGCGAACGAGTTCCACGGCCACGGCGGGGACCGCGTGACGGTGGAGGGCTGCAACACCTGCCACAGCCCGGACAGCGAGATGGTGAACGCCGCCATCGACGCCGCCGGCGTCACGACCAGCACCGAGACCATCGAGATGCAGGTCATGATCCACAAGATCCACGCCGGCCGTGAGCTCCAGAGCGCAGCCGGACCGGACGGCATCTACTTCGACGACCCGCTCACCCTCACGTCGGACGAGGCCGCCGACAACGGCACGTACCGGCTCGGCGGCGCATCGAGCCTGACCGCCACCTGGCGCTCCGGCGCATTCCCGGCCGGTCTCGCGAACTGCACGGTGTGCCACACCGGCACCGGCGCGGACGTGAACAACTGGAAGACGGTTCCGTCCCGCGCCTCCTGCGGGATCCTGCCACGACCTCGTCGACTTCGAGAACGGCGTGAACCACGGCCGATACACGAGCGACTCAGCGTGCTCCGGTTGTCACCCGACCACCGCGCTGCCCACGGCGGCGAACTACCGGCTCTCGGTCGAGGGCGCACACGACTTCACCACGAGCGATCCCCGGAACACTCCGGAGTTCCTCGTCAGCGTGACCGTCGCCACGCCCGGCAGGGGTTACTTCATCGCGGGCGAGAGCCCGGTCATCGCGATCGTGCTCCGTGACGCGACGACCGGAGCCGTGATCGATCACACCGGCGTGATCGAGGACTCCGCGGCGGAGGGCTGTATCCCGAACGCGACCCGGACGGCCTGCACGGTCGCGCGCGACACGAAGTTCCGGGCAGCCAACCTCTACGTCACCGGCCCCCGGGCGAAGCGCCTCCCCGTCCTGACGACGGGCGCCCGGGCGAAGGTCCTCAGCGCGACGGCCGGGCCGTGGAGCCTGACCGCCGGCGCGTCGCTGCGGGTGGTGGTCGACTCCAGCATCTTCGTCGTCAACATGGCGTTCGGCGGCGAGGACGTGGAAGTGCCGGGCGACTTCACGGTCACGCTCCCGGCCACCGCGCTTGCGATGGACGCGGCGTTCGCCGACTCGACGGCGGTGACGGCCCCCCAGCTCGCCGCGTGGCTGAACTCGGCGACGTACTCCTACGCCGGCAGGCCCGCAGGCGACCCGCGCACGTTCGGCTTCAGCGAGCGGGTGCTCGCCTACGTCGACGAGGCGACCGGCAAGCTCGCGATCCGCTCGCGTGGCCTCGCCAGCGGGAACCCGAACATCCAGCTCCCGGACGCTTCGAAGGCGCTGGGGATCTTCACCGACACCGCGGTGAAGGCTGCCGGGTCCGCCAACCAGGTCCGCGCCCGGGCGTCCAGCTCGGACAACGATCCCAAGGCGGTCCGCACCACGGGCAACATCACGTACGCCCTCGATCCGGTCGATGACCTGGCCCCGGGTACGTACATGGTCAACGTGGAGTTTGCCGACGCCGGTCGCGGGTCCGCCTCCGACGACTACCGCACCCCGTCCATCGCAGTGGCCACGTTCCAGGTCAAGCAGGCGGCGGTCGAGAGGCCCATCGCCGGCAACTGCACCTCGTGCCACTGGAACACGGACGCAGTCGGGCAGGGGGCCGGGTTCGTGCTCGATCCGGTCCGCCACAACAAGCCGTTCAACGCACAGGCGCTCGACCAGTGCGGCGGCTGCCACGACTACACGTCGGGCGAGACGCTCGGCGCTGCTCCGACCGCCGTCCTCACCCGCACGTGGTCGATCGGGGGCGGCGGCGGGAAGCCCATCGGGAAGCGCGTGCACGCGATCCACAACGGCGCGAACCTCAACTACCCCGTGATCACGGTGGACCACGAGGAGAGCGTGTGGGGACGCAACTGGCAGATCACGTACCCGCAGAGCGTCCGGAACTGCGAGTCCTGCCACCCGGCGCCGGACACGGGGGCGGACGGGAAGCCGATCGCGGGCACGGGCACGAGCGGCACGTGGGCGACCAAGCCGAGCCGCATCGCCTGCATGGGCTGCCACGACTCGGACGCGGCCAGCGCGCACATCGCGATCCAGGTGTACGATCCGACTCCGGTCGCTCCGTGGAGCGGTGACGAGGAGGAGGCCTGCGGAGCCTGCCACTAGTCGATAGGAGCTGCCGGTCGGCACCCGCCGGCCGGCAGCGGTCTTGAATGAGAGGAGGGGCGGCTCCTGCCGTCCCTCCTCTCTGCGTCCATGGACGAGGTGACACCTTGAGAACGCCGAAGCTCCCGCTCGTTGCATTGCTGTCGCTCTCCGTCCTCGCCGCGTGTGACCCTCGGGGTCGCGACGGGCGGGCCAGCGCCTTCAAGGTCCTCGCGACCGTGAACGGCGTCCCGATCACCGAGCGCGACGTCGCGCACCGCGCGATGCGGCCGGGCGTGGCCGCGATGCGCGGTCACGAGGTGTCCGGCGACCTCCTGCCGGCCGTCGTGCAGGACGAGCTCGTGTACCAGCGCGCAGTCGAGCTCGGGCTCGATCGCGATCCGGAGTACCGGAAGCGCATCGAGGACCTCGAGACGCAGGTCCGCGCGTTGCAACGGCAGGAGATGGCGACCCGCTTCCGCGCGTGGGTGCAGCAGCAGGCCAAGGTGACGGAGGCGGAGGCGCGCGCGTATTTCGAGCAGAACGCGGCGGTCGTCCGGACGAAGTTCCACGTCCAGCAGATCTTCTATCGCGGGAAGAACGAGCAGATCCTCGCCGACCGCGCGGACCTCCGGTCCGGCGCGCCGTTCGAGGAGGTCGCCTGGCGACGGTTCACCGGAGTGCCGCGCGAGGGCAAGGCGCCGTGGGACCTCGGGGAGCTCGCCTGGCACCAGCTGCCTCCGGCGTGGCGGGGCGTCGTCGATCGTCTCGAGCCCGGCCAGGTCTCGGAGGTCATCCAGGGCGAGGGAGAGCGGTTCTGGGTGGTGAAGCTCGTCGCGAAGCGGCTCGATCCGGCGGCCAGCTTCGAGAGCGAGCGGGAGCGCATCGACGCCGCCCTGCGCCAGCGGAAGTCGGACGAGCTGTACGTCAGGGCGCTCGCCGAGGTGAAGGCGAAGGCGCGGATCGTCACGTCGCCGGACGCCCCCGTCACCGCGGCCACCGCGGCGCGGGCGGCGAGCCCTGCGAGCGACCCCTGACCGGGACGCGTTCCACGTAGGAGTCGTCTGGTCGCCCGCCGGCCGTGCTGGAGCCCACGCTTGAGCGGGCGCCGCGGGACTTCGGGGCTCATCCTGCGGGCGGGCGACGCGGTCGCACGATTCGACCGCGCGCCGGCCCCACGGTGGATTGGCTCGTTCCGGGAGGCGGTGCCGGGAGGCGGTGCCGGGAGGCGGTGCCGGACACCATGGCCGGGCGGTGCCGCGGAGGCGGTGCGGGAGGCGGTGCCGGAGGCGGTGCCGGACACCATCGCGGAGGCGGTGCCGGACACCATCGCCGGGGGGCGTCGGGAGGCGTGCCGGACACCATCGGGAGGCGCGTGCCGGACACCATCGGGAGGCGGTGCCGGACACCATCGGAGGCGGTGCCGGGAGGCGGTGCGGACACCATCAGCGGGGAGGCGGTGCCGGACACCATCGGGAGGCGGTGCCGGACACCATCGGAGGCGGTGCCGGAGGGCGGCGGGAGGCGGTGCCGGACACCAGGGGCGGTGCCGGACACCACCGGACACCATCGGAGGCGGTGCCGGACACCACTGGACACCATCGCCGCCATCGCCGGGCGTCGGGAGGCGGTGCCGGACACCATCGGAGGCGGTGCCGGGAGGCGGTGCCGGACGACCACTGGACACCATCGCCGCCATCGCCGGGGAGGCGGTGCCGGACACCATCGGAGGCGGTGCCGGACACCACTGGACACCATCGCCGCCATCGCCGGGCGTCGGGATCTTCGCTGGGAGGCGGCGCGGAGGCGGTGCCGGACACCATCGCCGGGCGTCGGGATCTTCGCTGGGAGGCGGCGCCGGACACCATCGCGCGGGGAGGCGGTGCCGTGGAGGCGGTGCCGGACACCATCGCGGGGAGGCGGTGCCGGACACCACCGGACAGCATCG
This sequence comes from uncultured delta proteobacterium, assembly GCA_963736795.1. Classification (GTDB taxonomy): domain Bacteria; phylum Myxococcota; class Myxococcia; order Myxococcales; family Anaeromyxobacteraceae; genus Anaeromyxobacter. Next base: position 15,029 of record CAVTRF010000031.1, read on the forward strand.
CCGCCATCGCCGGGCGTCGGGATCTTCGCTGGGTGCCGAACCGGCGCCTTCCGGCCGATCGCACCGCGTCCGGAGACGCCGCGGCGCGTCAGGTCAAAGGGATGGAGCGACGTACCCAGCGTTGACCGAAGTCACAGCACGAGCCGAGCGTTTCTTGGTATTCCACTCACGGACAATGCTCGGCCTGTCTTGGGCTCCGCCACGACAGCTCGGATTACCGGTCGGCCCACCACACTCGACGTGCTTGCGGGAGAGAACCTTGAAGATCATCGGTCTCATTGCTCTTTCGATGCTCGGCCTCGCGGCGGAACGGACCTACGCGCAGCAGGCGCCCGCTGCACCCAACGCGCTCTACGTGGAGCTCGGCGGAAACGCCGGGATCTGGTCGCTGAACTACGAGCGGAACCTCGGGAACGGTTTCGCCCTCCGCGCAGGCGGCGGGTACGTCAGCGTCACGGGCGATGGGTTCGACACGTCGAAGGTCACGCTGCTGATGATTCCTCTGACGGCGAGCTATCTCAGCGGGGCAGGACCGCATTACTTCGAGGTCGGCGGCGGCGTCATCTTCATCCAGGCGTCCGCGAGCAGCGACACCACGTTCGCCTCGGGCAGCGGCGTCGCTGCTACCGGCATCGCGGGCTACCGGTATGGAAATCCGCTCGGGGGATTCCTGTTCCGCGCCGGGTTCACTCCCCTCATCGGCTCTGGCGGCTTCCTGCCCTGGTTCGGCGCCTCGCTCGGATTCTCGTACTGACGCGGCTGGCAGCACCGGGAACACGACGGGCCGCTGCGACGACGGAACCGCGGCGCGAGACGTAGCCACGCGATTCCGGTGCGCTTGGAGCGGTCGGTCAGCCAAAGCCTCGACTCGCCTGTAAGCGCGCCAGGACGCCTGCGGCGTCGAGCCTCTTCAGCACCCACTCAGAGTCGCCGATGAACGGAAGCAGGATGAGGTCAGGGCGGCGCTTCCGGAGACCTTCGCTGAGCGGCACCGCGAAGAGGCTTTGGTACGCCTTCCGGCGCGCGACCGCGGTCCGCCCGAGCGCCAGATACTCGGCAGCTGGATCGACGAGCGGGTTCGGCTCACCGAAAGCGTAGTGGCGGTACGACGACCAGCGCCACTCCTTCGGACTTCGCACGAGCCCGGCGCGAACCGGATTCAGGTCGCCGTACCGCATCACCGTGAGCTGGTGGTTCCCGCTCGCTTGAATGCGTGGAGAGCGAAGCCGCTCCATGACCACCTGGCCGCGCCGCTTTTCGCGGCGGTTGAACCACCACGCGAACCCGTGATTCACGACCTTCCAGAACTTGCTGAAGTGCTTCCTGGCCCTTCGCCGCGGTGCAGACGACGTGCGGGTGGGTCCCCATGAGGCAGTACGAGTGGATCCGGATGCCGTGACGCTTCTTGTACTTGCCGAGCAGCTCGAGGAACTTCTCTCGCGCGCCCTCCAATTCGAACACGAAGCTGTGGTCGTGCGCCCTCCAGGTGCAGTGGTTCGTCGAGTCGGGTTCGACGAGCAGCTCGCGTGAGATCCGGCCCACGCGCAGACCAGTAGCAAACGGCGCGCCGAGCCGACGTTCGTTTGCGATGCGAACGCACACGCTTTTCTCATCTGGCTGGGTCCGGCGTTCGGCCGTGTGTCCCGCCGCGCGTCCGCCTTGATGCTCGCGGGCGTGTCAGACCATGCGCCGCGTCTGCTCGCTTGCGCTGTCCGGCACCGATGCCCGTCGCTGTCCGGCACCGATGCCGCCGATGCCTGCCTGTCCGGCACCGATGCCCTGCTTCTGCCCGATGCCGGCCTGATGCCCTGTCCGGCACCGATGCCCTGTCCGGCACCGAGCTGCCGGCACCGATGCCGCCGATGCCGATGCCCCTTTCCGGCACCGATGCAGGACGGACGTCCCCGATCGAGGAGAATTGACTTGCCGACCATCGGGACGGGCTATGCTCCGACCGTCCGGCGAGCGCCGGCGCGGAGAACCAGATGACCATCGAAGGTGGAGTGCGCGTCGTGGCGGGCAGCGTCGTCCTGCTCTCGGTCGGCCTGAGCCACCCGAAGTGCCCGCTCTTCGTCTCGGAGAACCTGCTGTTCGTCGCCGCCTTCGTCGGGGTGATGCTCGTCCAGAGCGCCTTCACCGGCTTCTGCCCCGCCGCGTTCTTCCTGAAGAAGCTCGGTATGAAGAGCGCCGCCGCGTGCGGTTCGCCGTCCTCCTCCGTCTGACGCCTGGTGCCCCGCGCTCCGCGTCGCTCGTGCGGCGGCGCGGCTCGGCGCGATCCCGCGCAGCCCATCCCCTGCGGGGACGAGCGAGCCGTTCGCGGGCGGTTGTCGGCTGGTGCCGCCTCCGCTAGCGTCTCGGAGAGGAGGAGGCGTGCCCGTCGAGTGGACCGATAGCCTCGCGATCGGCGTCGCGGCGATCGACGGCCAGCACCGGGAGCTCTTCGCCCGGGTAGCCGCGTTCGAGTCCGCGCTCGATCGCGGCGAGGCGCGCCGGATCACCGATACGTTCGCGTTCCTGCGCGAGTACGCGCTCGTACACTTCGCGCGCGAGGAGGAGCTCATGCTCGGCGCGGCCTATCCGTTGTTCGACGATCACCACGCCGCGCACGTCCAGTTCGTCGAGCGGCTCTCTGCGCTCGTGCGCGAGCACGAGACGAAGGGCGCGAATGCGTTCCTCGCGCTGCGCGCGCGGAACTGGATCGTCGTTTGGCTGCTCGACCACGTCGGCGGCAAGGACCAGGTCCTCGGGCGCTTCCTGCGTGCGCGCGCCGCATAGCCCCGCGGCTGCGCCGGTCACGCAGTTCGCCGCGGTCGAGCTCGAGCGGCTCCCCTCTCATCGCGCCGTGAGAGATGCGACCCAGCCGTTCATCCTCGGCACGCCGAACCCGCCCGCGCGAGCCGGACGGCCGCAGATTCACGGTAGGTCACGGCGCGCGCGTGCCCGCGAGCACCGGGAGCACCGCGATCACATCCGCCCAAGCAGGCCCGTCCTCCTCGCGCCTACCATCGCCTCCTCGCCCTCCGCCGCTGCGGGCGCACGCCTGTGACGCCAAACCGGGGCCGACCACCGGGGCGAACGATTTCGCAAGTCCCCTGGTCCGGGGCACGAGCGCTCCGGGAGAGATCCAGCCCTGATTTCGCGACAATGAGTGCTTGCGACCCATCCGCGACATGGCGCGCCATCGATCTCGCCCGAGGATTCGTTAGAATCCTCACAGCAGCGTAGAACGGACAAGGAGGTCGTGATCAAAGAGCCGTCGCAGTCACAGACCAGCTCGAAGTCACGCCGGCTCCGGCCGGATAAACGCTCGAATAAACGCGAGCGCCAGTTCTGATAGGAAGAGGCCCGCCCTGCGGGCCTCTTCTGCGTTCGGGTTCCCGCGAGGCGCTGCGCCGCCCGCGACCTGCGCCTACGCGCGTCGGTGGACGAGCGGGAAGAGCGCCGCCCAGAGCGGGCCCCCCAGCACCGCTCCGAGCAGCACGACGGGCGCCAGCGCGGTGTAGACCGCGGTGAAGAGCACCGTGAATGCGACGGACGAGACGAGCGCCGTCGCTTCGTCGCGAACGCACGATATGAGCGGCGTCGCCGTGGTGTTGGTCATGGATGGCCCCCTCGCCAGCGGCCGAATAGCCGCTTCCGAGGACTTCCGGATACACCTCGACCGAAGGCGTGGGGATGTGACCTGGTGCCGCGCTGCGTCCAGGTTGGGAGTGGCCGAATCACCGCACCTTCACGCCGAGCGAGAGCCCCTCGGCGGTGGGCACCATCGTCGCCCGGAACCGCCCGCCTCGCGCGAGCCGCTCGCTGAACGTGCGGAGCGCGGCCATCGCCTCGGCGGACTCGCCCTCGGGGCGCTCCTCGTGCACGTGGCCGAATCCGAAGGTGTTGTCGGCGAGGAGGACGCCGCCGAGGCGCAGGTGCTCCTCCGCCCAGGCGAGGTAAGCGGGGTACCCGACCTTGTCCGCGTCGAGGAACACGAGATCGAACGGCCCCTCGGGCTCCACGCGGCGGAGTTGCTCCGCGGCCCGGCCGACGTGGATCCGGACGCGGTCGGACAGCCCCGCCCGCGCGAACGAGCGACGCGCGACCTCGGCGTGGCGCGGCTCGAGCTCGAAGGTGTCGAGGAAGCCCGCGGGTCCCATCCCGCGCAGCAGGCAAACCCCGCTGTACCCGCCGAGCGTCCCGACCTCGATGGCGCGCCGCGCGCCCGCGACCCGTGTGAGCACCTCCAGGTGGAGTCCGTCGAACTTTCCGACCTGGATCGCCGGAAGCCCAGCCGCGACGCTCGCCTCGCGGATCTCCCGGAGCACCTCGATCCTCCGGCTGGTAGACCGCCTCGGCCCACGCCGCGAGCTGCGCGTCGCCTTGGCCGAAGCCCTTCACGGGCGGGGATCCCATCGCGCGAGCCTCCGAAGCAGTGGGAGCAGTAGTGCCGAGCAGTGGTGCCGGCGGTGGGCAGGTGGGTGCCGGACACGCCTGGTCCCGAACCATCCGCTAAAGGATGGTGCCGGACAGTGGTGCCGGACAGCCGCCTTCCCGAACCATCCGAAAGGATGGTGCCGGACAGCTGCCTCCGTTGCCGGGCGGGTGTTGCCGAACAAGCGGCCCTGGTCGTGCCGGCGGATGGTTCAGAACAAGGGGCCCGAGCGACGGGCCGCGACAGCGGCCAGGCGCAAAACCGGGGCACGGGGCCCTGACTGCCTCCTTCTAGGGAGCCTGCGCGTCGGGGGGGGAGGCGCCGGCCGCTTCCCTGGCCGAGCGACCGGCCGACTCGCGGTCGGCCAGGCGGCGCAGGATCGTCTCGGAGAACGCGGGCAGGTCGCCGGGGTTCCGGGATGTGATGAGGTTCCCGTCCTCGACCACCTCGCGGTCCACCCAGCGCGCGCCGGCGTTCAGGAGGTCCGTCCGGATCGACGGCCACGACGTGAGCGTCCGGCCCTCGGTCACGTCCGCCTCGATGAGCATCCACGGCGCGTGGCACACCGCGGCGACGAGCTTGCCCTGGTCGAAGAAGGCTCGGGTGAACGCCACCATCGGAAGGCTCATCCGGAGCTTGTCCGGCGAGTAACCCCCCGGGATGACGAGCGCGTCGAACTCGTCGGCGCGCACGTCCTTGGCCGCGCGCTCGATCGTGACCCGCTCCTTCCCTTTCTTGCCTGTGATCTGCTTTCCGGCCTCGAGCCCCACGAGCACGACTTCGTGGCCGGCCTCGCGGAGCCGGTCGTACGGCTGCCGGAGCTCCACGTCCTCGAACATGTCGTCCGCGATCATCGCGATGCGTGCCATGCGCGAACGATGGCGCCGGGCGCGGGCCGTGAGCACCCCCCGACGCGTCTCCCGTCGGGGGCCGCGTGCGACGAGGCGGGCTTCAGCCTGGTGCCGGACCGAGCGGAGAGCGAGGCGGTGCCGGACAGCGAGGCGAGGTCGGTACGCCCTGGTGCGGACGCCGGCGACGGCGGAGCCGCGGCCGCGACGGCTGCCATGACGAGGGGTACGGCCCGGGCGTCCTCGGCTACCTCTGCACGCTGCGCGACGAGGACGACGCCCACGACGCGCCGCTCGCAGTGGGCGGAGGACCTCTGGCAGGGGCTCCCCGGCTTCCGCCGCGAGTGCTCGCTCCGCGCCTGGTCGTACCGGCTCGCGTGGCACGCGTCCTGCCGCCTGCGGCGCGATCCCTACCGCGCGCGCGGTGAGCGGCTCCCGACGAGCGCCGCCTCCCGCCTCGCGGCGTCGGTCGACCGCCTCCACCGTCGCGACCGGCAGCCGGCGCGCCGGGCTCGCGCGCCTCCGCGCGCTGCTCGAGCCGGAGGACCAGACGCTGCTCACGCTCCGCGTGGACCGGGAGCTCGAGTGGGAAGAGGTGGCGACGGTCCTGTCGGGCGAGGGCGAGCCGGTGACGCCGGTGGCGCTCCGACAGCGGTTCACGCGCCTCAAGGCGCGGCTCAAGGAGCTCGCGCGCGACGAGGGCCTCCTCGACGAGACGTGAGCGGAGGACGACGTGACGGACGGCGCGGTGCCCTCGGGCGGAACGGCTCGACCGGCGGGCCTCTCGGCGCTCCTCGCGGAGCTCGCCGCGCCGCCGTCGTGCGCGGAGCCCGGGACGCGGTGCCACTCTGCGCCGGGGCGCCACGTCGTGCGTGGCAACCGGGGAGGCGCGTCGGGCGCTTCGTGCTCGTCCGGGAGCTCGGGCGGGGCGGCTTCGGCGTCGTCTGGGAGGCGTTCGACCCCGAGCTGAAGCGGCGCGTCGCGTTCAAGGCGGTGAAGGCGTCCGCGCGCAGCCGCACGCCCGCGAACGACGAGCTCCTCCGGCGCGAGGCGGAGGCGGTCGCGCAGCTCCAGCACCCGCACATCGTCACGATCTTCGACCGCGGCGTCTGCGACGAGGGGCCCTACCTCATCCTCGAGCTGCTGCGCGGAGAGACGCTCGCCGACCGGGTCGCCGCGCGGGGCGCTCTCGCCGCGCGAGGCGGTCCGGATTGGCCTCGCCATCGCGCGAGCGCTCGTCCACGCCCACGCCGCCGGCGTCCTCCACCGCGACCTCAAGCCCTCGAACGTGGTCCTCACCGTCGATGGCGGCGTGAAGGTGCTCGACTTCGGGCTCGCGCACGTCTTCGGCGTCGGCGGCCCGGCGCAGAGCGGGACGCCGGGGTACATGGCGCCCGAGCAGCTGCGCGGCGCGAGGGAGGACGCGCGGACGGACCTCTTCGCGCTGGGCGTGCTGCTCGACGAGATGCTCGGGGCGCGCCGGCACCGCTCGCGCCGAGATGGTCGCGCCGCTCGCGGCGCGCTTCCGCGCGGAGGACCCCGAGGCGGCGCCCGCCGGACGCCGCCACGGTGGCGCGCGAGCTCGAGCTGCTCCGCGACGCGCTCGAGCGCCGGCGGGCCGGAGCGCCCCTCCCCCGGACGTCCGTCGGGGCGCGCGGTCGAGGCGCTCCGCCACCTCTTCCTCGGCGAGGAGTGCTCGAGCCGCCCGCTGTTCGGCCAGGACTGCGCCGAGCACTACCGGCGGGCCGTCGCGCTCGACCCGACGCTCGCCGTCGCGCACTACCAGCTCGCCGTCTGGACGCGCCGCTTCGGCGGGAGCCGCGCCGGCCCAGCGGCGCGCCATCGCGCGCGCGCTCCGCCACCATCGCCGCGCGCCGCCAGCCCGAGCAGCTGCTCATCCGCGCCTTCGCCGCGCACGTCGCGGGCCGCGACGACGCCGCCATCGCGCTCTTCCGCGAGGCGACCGAGCGCTGGCCGGACGATCCGCGCGCCTTCTACGAGATCGGCGACCTGCTGCGCCACCGGCGACGAGCTCGGGCTCGCGGTGCCGTACCTCGAGCGCGCGGTCGCGCTCGAGCCCGGGCCACGGCTGGGCGCCGGGGCAGCTCGCGGAGGTGCTCGGGGCGCTCGGCCGCGACGAGGCGCTCCGCTCCCGGGTGGGTAGCGCTGGTCGCGCGCCGCCGACGCCGCCGAACCTCCACGCCCTCTCGATCGCGCACGGCTGGCTCGGCGACTCGACGCGGCGGCGGGACCGCGGCGCGGCGCGCGATCGCGCTCGGGGCGGGGCTCGTCGCGCAGCAGGACCTCCTCGGCGCGGTCGGCTTCGCGGGCCGCTACGCCGAGGCCGAGGAGCTCGCGCGCCCGCTCGTCGAGCCGGGGAGCCCCATTCGCCGGATGGGCTTCTACACGCTCGCCGCGATCGAGGCGTACCGCGGCCGGCGCCGGGCCGGGCTCGCCTGCCTCGACGCGCTCGCGCGCGAGCTGCCGGAGGTGCGCGATGACGCGCTGTACCTCGCGGCCCGCGCCGACTACCTGCTCGGCGACGGCGACCCGGGCCCGGTGCTCGAGGAGGTCGGGCGGCTCGAGGCGCTCGACCCGCGCGCCGCGGCGGAGCACGCGGCCGGACTCGCCTGGCTCGGCGCGGGCGCGCGTGCGGCCGAGCTCGCCCGCGGCCTGCGCCCCCGCTCGCCGCTCGCGCGCACGTACGAGGCGGTCGCGGCCTTCCGGGGCGGAGCGGTGGACCGGGCCCTCGCCATGCTGCGCGCGGTGGTCGCGGAGGCGCCCGTCTCGGTCTGGCGCGCACCTCCGCTCTGGTTCCTCGCCGACCTCTCGTTCGCGGCGGGCCGCCACGCCGAGGCGAACGCCGCGCTCGAGGCGCACGAGCGGCTCTACCTGCCCCGCGTGATGTGGCGGAGCTGGAGCCATCCTCGCGCCCTGCTGCTGCTCGCGCGGTGCCGGGAAGCCCTCGGCGATCCCCGCGGCGCGCGGGCCGCGGTGCGGCGACTGCTCGACGCGTGGGGCTCCGCCGAGGACGGTCCGCTCCTCGCGGAGGCCCGGGCCGTCGCCGCGCGCCTCGGCTGATCGGCCCTGGCGCGCTCGCGCCGGCGTCCCTCGTCCCGGGCGCTTTCCTGCCGCTGCGCCCCGTGCTCTCCTGGGGGCCTCCCCATGGCTCGCCGCACGACCTCACTCCTGCACCACCTCGGCGATCCGGCCGTCGATCTCGCGAGCTATCTCACCGACGTCGCCGCGATCGCCGGCGAGACGATGCTCGTCCTCACCCGCGCGGCGGGGCGGATCCGCCCGGTCGTGCGCGAGGTGCTGTGGCGGCAGGTCTACTTCACCGCGGTCCGGGCGACCCCGTTCACGCTCCTCCTCGCGTTCCTGGTCGCGCTCGCGGTCGCGGCGCAGTCCCCCTACTCCGCCGCGGCCGGCGGCGACGTCCTCGGGAAGGTGCTCGTCGCGACGCTCGTCCGCGAGCTCGCGCCGCTCCTCACCGCCTGGATCGTGATCGCCCGCTCCGGCACCGCCATCGCCGCGGAGCTCGCGACGATGCGGATCGAGGGGGAGGTCGACGCGCTCGTCGGGATGGGGATCGATCCGTTCGAGTACCTCGTCGTCCCCCGCGTCCTCGGCGCGGCGGTCGCGGTCGCGAGCCTCACGGTCGTGTTCCTCGCCGTCTCGGTCGGCGCGAGCGCGGTCCTCTCGCCCGCGCTCGGCGGCCCGGCGCCGAACGTGCTCCTCGCGCACGTCACCGGCGCGCTCCGCCCCGCCGACGCGGTGGCGCTCCTCGCGAAGACGATCGTCCCCGGCACCGCCATCGCGGCGATCGCCTGTCACGAGGGGTTCCGCGCCTCGCGCAGCACGACCCAGATCCCGCCGGCGGTGACGGCGGCGGGCGTGCGCGCGTTCACCCTCGTCTTCGTCTGGAACACCGTCGTGACGGCGCTCCTCTACCTCGTGTAGGCCCGACCCTGGACCGCGCTCCGCTCGCCGAGGCAGAGGACCTCACCGTCACCGTCCGCGCCGGCGCGCTGCGGGTCGAGAAGCTCGGCTTCCGCCTGCACGCGGGTGAGACCCTCGTGCTCGTCGGACCGATCGAGGCGGGCTCGGCCGTGCTGCGCGCGCTCGTCGGGATCGACCTTCCCGACGCGGGGCGGACGCGGCTCCTCGGCGCGACGCCCGCGACGCTCCCGCGCGACGACGCGGCGGCGCTCCTCGCCCGCGTCGGCTGGCACCCGCGGACCGGCTCCCTGCTCGCGAACCTGACCTTGCGCGAGAACCTCGCCCTCCCGCTCCAGTTCCACCGGCGCCCGACCGCCGACGAGGCGGAGCGTGCGACCGCCGCGGCGCTGGCGCGCTTCGGCCTCACCGACGCCGCCGACGTCCGGCCCGAGGAGGTCGCGCTCCCCGTCCGCCGGCGGGTGGCGCTCGCCCGCGCGACCCTGCTCGATCCGGAGCTGCTCGTCCTCGACGACCCGCTCGACGACCTCGAGGACGAGGCGGCGCGCGACGTGCTCGCCGCCCTCGCCGCCTGGATGCGCGAGCGTCCGCGGGGGCTCCTCCTCACCTCCCACCGCCCCGGGCTCGCCGCTGCGCTGCGCGCCCCGGCCATGCCGCTCCCGGTGATCCGCACATGAGCCGCCCCGCCCCGCTCCGCCACGTTCGTACCGTCGTCGGCGCGTTCAACCTCGCCGTGCTCGCGCTCCTGCTCGTGGGGGTCGTCTTCGTCGGGCGAGGACGCCGCTGGTTCGAGAAGCACGCCGAGCTCGCCGTCACCTTCCCCGCGACGCACGCTTCGGCGCTCCGGGTGGGCGTCCCGGTCCGGCTCGCGGGCGACCTCGTCGGCACGGTGGCGGCCGCGACTCGCGAGGGCGACCGCATCCGCGCGCGCCTCGACCTCGGGCAGGTCGCGCGAGAGACGCTCCGCTCGGACGCGCGGGCGCAGCTGCGCGTCCCGATCGCCGGGCTCGTCGGCGACCTCGCGATCTCGCTCGAGACCGGGAGCGCTCCGGCGCCCTGGCCCGAGGGCAGGGTCATGGAGGGGGAGGCGACCGGCGACCCCGCGGAGAAGGCCGGCGAGACGGTCGACCGCGTCCGCGAGCAGGTCCCGGCGATCCTCGACCGCACCCAGGCGATCCTCGACAAGACCGACGCGATCCTCGGTCAGCTCGTGCGCTCGCGCGCCGCCGAGGACGTCGACAAGCTCGTCCGGTCACTCGACCGCCTGGCGGCGACGGTGGAGCGCGAGCGGGCCGTCGCGAACGCGTCGGGATCGCTCGCGCGACTCGAGGAGCTCCTGCGCGGGCTGCGCGACGGCAAGGGCAGCGCCGGAAAGCTCTTCACCGACGCGGCGATGTACGACCGGACCGCGGAGCTGCTCGACGACGTGCACCGGAGCTGGGGAAAGATCGACGCGCTCGTCGCGGCGAGCACGAAGGTCGCCGACAGGGCGCAGGAGCTCGCGGACGCCGCGCGCGGCCGCTCGCGCGAGGTGGAGACGCTCGTCGGCGAGATCCAGCTCCTCGTCATGCAGTCGAACCACGCGCTCGACCTCGTCTCGAACCACTGGCTCCTGCGGGGGTCGGTCCCCGAGCCGGGCCCGCCCCTCCCGCCGGCGGTGCTCGACCTCCCGCCCGAGCCGCGCCACGCGGAGGGCCGGCCGTGAGCGCGCGCCTCACGGCGCTCCTGCTCGCGCTCTCCGCCGCGTGCGCGCGGCGAGCAGCGCCCCGGCGCCGAGGAGCTCGCCGTCCGGCAGCGGCTGGCCGGCGAGACCGCGCGCCGCTACGACGACCCGAAGACCGCCGCCGCCCTCTTCGGCCGCGCCTCCCGCAACGCGTCCGCGGTGGACCGGCCACGGCTCGCCGCCGACGCCGGCTGCCGCGAGGGGCTCGCGCTCCTCGCCGCCGGCGAACCGGGCCGGGCGGCGGTCGCGTTCGCGAGCGCCGCCGCCCTCGCACGCGACGCAGGGGACCCCGCCCTCACCGCGCGCGCCCTGCTCGGCCTCGCCCGGGCCCGCCGCGTCGGCGCGGGCGGCGACGTGGCGGGGCCGCTCCTCGAGGCGCGCACGCGCGCGCGGGAGGGGAAGGACCGGACCGCCGAGGCGCTCGCCGAGGTCGGGCTCGGCGCGCTCGCGCCCCCCGGCGAGGCCCGCGAGCGGTACGCCGCCGCCGAGCGGCTCGCCGGGGACGCGCCCGAGGTCGAGGGAGCGCTCCGGCTGAACCGCGCGCGGCTCGACGAGAAGGAGGGGCGCGCCGCCGACGCCCGCGCGGGGTATCGCGCCGCGATCCCGGCGCTCGCCGCTGCCGACGACCGGGTCGGGCTCCTCGCCGCGCTGCAGGCCGCGGGGCGGCTCGCCGCGGGCGACCCGGCCGCGCGCGAGGAGGCGGCGGAGCTCCATCGGAGGGCCGCAGCGGTCGCCGACGGGCTCGGGCGCGAAGAGGTGGCGCGAGCGGAGCGAACCGCAGCGGAAGGTAGCCCGGCGGACGCGCGAGTAGCGCGCCGGGCCGGAGCAGCCGGCGCTCACGCCTGGGCGGGCAACCCGCCGACGGCGCGCAGCGCGCCGCGGAACTGCTCGATGAGACGCACCACGTCGTCGCCGAGGTCCACCGCCTGCTGGAGCTCCTCCGCCTCGCGGAGCATCGCCGCGACGCGGGTGAGCGCGTCGGCGAGCTCCTCGAGGACGGGAGGCATCCGGACGAGCCGCCGCGCCTGGCGGAAGCGGGCCAGATCCAGATCGAGCGCCATGGCCATGAGGCCGGGGTTCCTGATCTCCTGCATCTCCGCGAAAGGTGCGCAGCGTGCGACGGGGCGCAACACCGGGACGGGGGAGGAGGCGGAAGCTCGGCGAGCTCAGATGAACAGCGCCAGCACGAGCACGCCGACGAGCATGAACGACAGCGCCACCTTGACGGCCGTCCCGAGCACGAACCCGACGAACGCGCCGACGCCCGCCTTCATGGCGCGCTCGAAGTTCGGGTCGCGCGCGTACTCGAACACGAGCGCGCCGACGGCGGGCCCGAGCACGATCCCGGGGAGCCCGAGGAAGAGCCCGACCACGAGCCCCACCGCGGAGCCGATCACCGACCACTTCGACGCGCCGAAGGCCCGCGCCCCGAGGACCCCCGCCGCGAGATCCACCGCCCAGATGGCGACGCCGAGCGCCGCGCAGACGACCACGGTGAACCCCGACACGCGGGTGAACCCCTCCGCCCACGCGACGAGCAGCGCGCCGACGACGAGCAGCGCGGACCCCGGGATCGCGGGGAGCACGACGCCCGCGAGCCCGACGAGGAGGGCGGCGGCGCCGAGGAGGTAGAGCAGGATCTCCACGCCCCATGATCGCCTGTCGGCGGCGGCGGCGTCCACCGGGCGTCGCCGCGATCCGCCCCGCGCGTGTCATCCCCCGCGCGACGGCGGCGCCACAGGTTCTCGCAGGACCGTCCCTCGGAGCCGAAGATGCGCTCGTCCCTGCCCCTGCTGCGACCGCTCCTGTTCGCGTTCGCGTTCCCCATCGCGACGCTCGCCTGCGTCGCCGCGCTCGGCTCCTCGTCGCGCGGCGCGGGGCAGCCGGCGGCGGCGGCGCCCGCGCCGGCGGGCCCGTGGGTGTGGGTCTCGAACGAGGGCTCGGGCGACCTCGCCGTCATCGACGCTGCCACCGACGAGGTGGTCGCGCGCGTCCGCGTCGGGAAGCGGCCGCGGGGCCTGCGGCTCGGGCCGACGGCACGCTCCCTCTTCGCGGCGGTCTCCGGCTCGCTCCCGGCGCGCCCGGGCCTCTCGCCGGCCTTCACCCCCGCCGCGGACCGGGGCGCCGACGGAATCGCCGAGGTCGAGCTCGCGACCCGCCGCGTCGTGCGGGTGCTCCCTTCGGGACAGGACCCCGAGACGTTCGACCTCGTGCCGGGTGGCCGGCTCCTCGTCGTCTCGAACGAGGAGACCGCGTCGGCGTCGGTGGTGGACGTCGCGTCGGCGCGGCTCGTCGCGACACATCGCGGTCGGCGCCGAGCCCGAGGGCGTCGCGGCGGCGCCGGACGGGAGGCTCGTCGCGGTGACCTCCGAGCGCGAGCACCGGGTGGACTTCGTCGACCCCACCGCGGCGCGCGCGGTCGCCCGCGTGCCGACCTGCCCGCGACCGCGGAGCGTCGCGTTCACGCTCGACGGCGCCCTCGCGTTCGTCCCGTGCGAGGAGGGGGCGGCCGTCGCGGTGATCGATGCGCGCACGCTGAGCCCCGCCGGGGAGATCGCGCTCCCGCCCGGCTCGCACCCGATGGGGACCGCCCTCTCGGCCGACGGACGCCGGCTGTTCGTGTCGAACGGGCGAGGAGGCACCGTCTCGGTCATCGACGTGGCCTCCCGGTCCCTCGCCGCCACCTCGGCCCCGTTCGGCCAGCGGGTATGGGGGATCGCCCTCACCCCGGATGGGCGGCGGCTCTACGCCGCCGACGGCCCGGCGAACGAGGTCGTCGTGCTCGACGCCGCGACGCTCGCGGTGGTCCGCCGGATCCCCGTCGGCGACTCCCCGTGGGGCGTCGTCGTCGCACGGTGAACCTGGCTCCGTCGGCGCGCCGCGGCTCGTGCGCGTCGGCGCGAGGCTCCGGACGGGCGCGGGCGGCCGCTGACCCGCGCTCCAGCCCGCCTCTCCTGACCTCTCCCCCCACCGCAAGCGGCGGGGGAGAGGGGAGAAACCAACGGGAGCCTACAGGCTTGCGCGCTCCGACCGCGACATCGAGACGAGCCGCCGTTCCCCCGGGCGGGTGCCATCCTCCCCCTCGAACGTCAGCGACACCCCGCTCGACGTTCGCAGCTCGTCGAGGTCCGGCCAGAACGCCAGCGGACGCAGCGTGAATGCAATCCCCGCCTCCGAGAGCCGTCGCTTCGCATCGTCGCGGCGGAGCTGCCCCGAAACGATCCAGGGGTCGAGCTCGATCCTCGGCCCGCCGCCGGGCACCGCGAAGTGCTCCGCGTGGACGAGGTGAAGGGGGCTCGGGCCGCGGGCGAAGTGGAGCTCGACGTCGCCATACCGCCAGATCCGGGCGACGCCGTCGCTCGCCGATCCGGCGTCCCGGTCGTCGGGAGGGCCGAACGCCTGGGCGACCGCCTCGCGCGAGAGGCCGAGCCCGGCCGGCCCGAACCGGCCGGTCCTCAGAAACTCCCGCAGCGAGACGTGGATCACCGACGCGAACGATACCTCACGCCCACCTCGCCCACGCGACCCCGGCGAGGAGCACCGCCGGGACGCCAACCGCGGCGAGCCGCCTCCCGCGCCCGGCGCGAGGGGTGCGCCACCCGCCCGTCTCGGCCTCGGGGGCCTTCGGTCCGAAGGCGTTCCCGACGGAGTCGGGCACCGCGTGCCGCCGGCGCAGGTGCGACCGCTCCGTCATCCGCGCGAACAACGCCTCGGCGACGCCCGGCGCGAGGGTCCACAGCGCGCTCATCACCCGGGCGCTCCGGCCGACGACGACCTCGCGCCGGGGGCGCAGCGCGAGGTCCACGATGACGGCCGCCACCCGCTCCGGCGAGTAGACGGGGCGCATCGCCTTCAGCTCGGCGCCGGTGAAGTTCGCGGAGTGCTGGAAGAACGGGGTGTCGAGGGTCGCCGGGAGCACCACGCAGACGTGGATGCGGCGCGCCCGCTCGAGCCGGAGCTCCTGCCGGAGGGCGGCGGAGAAGCCGATCACCGCGTGCTTCGAGGCCGCGTAGGCCGAGACGTACGGCGTCGCGATCCGGCCGTCGATCGACGCGACGTTCACGATCGTCCCCCGCTTGCGTCCCTCGAACCTCCTGAGCGCCGCGCGCGTGCCGTGGACCGTTCCCATGAAGTTCGTCTCGAGCACGCGCCGGAACACCTCCGGCGGCGTGTCCTCGAACCGGCCCATCGCGTACACCGCCGCGTCGTTCACCCACACGTCGATCGGGCCGAGCCTCTCCTCCGCGGTGGCGGCGAGCCGCTCGACCGCGTCCTCGTCGGAGACGTCGCACTCGATCGCGACGGCGCGCCCGCCGAGCGCCTCGATCTCGGCGCGCACCTTCCCGAGCGCCTCCTTGCCTCGCGACGCGAGCGCGACGGCGGCCCCTTCCCGCGCGAACCGGAGGGCGGTCGCCCGCCCGACCCCGCTCGACGCGCCCGTGACCACGATCACCTTGCCGGAGAGCTTGCCTGCCATGACCACAAGCTGCGCCGCCCCGCGCTGGCGCGCGACCGGCCCATGCGCACGTTTCCACGAGCGCGAGAGACGCGCGAGGGGGGAACACCGTGAGCCTCGATCTGAAGCACGAGCGCGGGGTGCCGCTCGAGGAGCAGGAGTTCGACTGGAAGGAGCTCGCCGGGCTGCCCTACTCGCAAGCTCGACGACGACGCGTTCACCCGCGTCCGCGTCATCCTGATGAACGGGATCGAGTCGGAGGCGCTCCGGTTCCAGCACGCGATGGCGCGCAGCAACGACGGCGAGCTGCGGCGCGCCCTCGCGCGCGTGCGGCGCGATCGAGCAGCACCAGCAGACGCTCGTCAACTGGCTGAACCCGGCGGACCAGTCGCCGCTCGAGACGACGATCGGCTACGAGCAGGTCGCGATCGAGGTGACCGCGCACGTCGCGCAGCACGAGCCCGACCCGTACCTCGCGCAGGTCTACCGCTTCGGCCTGCTCGAGGACTTCGACCACCTGTACCGGTACGCCGCGCTCCTCGATCGGCTGGAGGGCAAGGACGCGAACGCACATCCTCCAGTGCTACACGGACATCTGCCCGGGCCGGCCGACCGCCGACGAGCACCGCGCACCCGCAGGACGACCTCCGCGACCCGTACGACCGGCGGACCGCGCACCCGCTCTCGAAGCTCAACGCGCTCACGCTCATGGCGGCCGAGCACCAGACCCACGACTACTACATGAACGTCGGGCCGATCTTCGCCGACCCGATCGCGCGCCAGCTCTACGCGGAGATCGCCTCGATCGAGGAGCAGCACGTCACCCAGTACGAGTCGCTCATCGACCCGCACGAGACCTGGCTCGAGAAGTGGCTGCTGCACGAGGCGACCGAGGTCTACAACTACTGGGGCTGCGTCCAGAGCGAGGGCAACCCGCGGCTCAAGGCGATCTGGGAGCGGCTTCCTCGACTACGAGCTCGGCCACCTCGCGTTCGTGCGGGAGCTGTTCGAGCGCCACGAGGCGCGCGACCCGTGGGAGGTCCTCCCCGCGACGCTGCCGGACCCGATCGAGTACGAGAGCCACCGCGAGTTCGTGCGCGAGACGCTCGAGCGCGAGGTCGACCTGCGCGCCCGCGGGACGCAGTTCGTCCCGCGCGCCGAGGAGGGCGAGGCGTCGCTCGCCTACCGCCGGCGGATCAACGCGGCGGGCTCGCCGTCGGAGACCATCGCGAGAGGCTGGACCTGGCGCCCGGGGGGCGAGCTGTTCGTCCCGACCGAGGCCGCGGCGTCGATGCACTGAGCTGTTCGGGAGATCGCGACATGCCGACCAAGAAGAGCCGGAGCGCGGGTCGGGCGGCGCCGAGGGGCGCCGCCGCGAAGACCGCTGCGAAGGGCAGCGCGAAGAAGCCGACGGACCTCGGCCCGAACCGGACCGGCGTCCAGACGGCGCCGCTCCGCGCGAAGGAGATGGCGGAGGGGACCGCGGCGGTCGCCGCCGACCCGACGCTCGCGAGCGGGCTCGCGGCGGCGCGGACGGAGTTCTCTCGCGAGGCGCCGCCGGTGGGCACGATGCCGGTCCCCGGCAACGTGAGGGGCGCGGCGAAGGCGGTCGCGAAGGCGTTCCAGGGGGAGAAGGCGGCGGTGTTCCTCGACAAGCTCGGCGAGCGGCTCGCCTTCGAGCGCACCGGCGTCCGCCTGTACGACGCGGTGCTCGCGAAGCTCCCCGCCTCCCGGCTCACCGAGGGGTCGCTGACCGTGCAGGAGCTGCGGCGCTTTCGTGACGAGGAGCTCGAGCACCTCCACCTCGTGAAGACGGCGATCGAGGCGATGGGCGGCGACCCCACCGCGGTGACGCCCTGCGCAGACCTCGCCGGCGTGCAGGCGATGGGGCTCGTCGCCGTGCTCACCGATCCCCGGACGACCCTCACCCAGTGCCTCGACGCGCTGCTCACCGCCGAGCTCGCCGACAACGACGGCTGGAAGATCCTCATCGCCATGGCGGAGGCGGCGGGGCAGGACGAGCTCGCGGAGAAGTTCGCGACCGCGCTCGCGCAGGAGGACCACCACCTCGCGAGCGTCCGCACCTGGATCGCCGAGCGCCTCGGGATCCAGCTCGGGAAGCCACTCCCGTCCACCGACTTCGGGGAGCCGGCGCAACCGGCCTGACCCCGTCGAGCGGCTACGGCTCCGACTTGAAGTCCTCGGAGCGCAGGCCGTACTTGCGCAGGAGCCGGTGCAGGCTCTCACGCTCGACCCCCGCCCGCTCCGCGGCGCGGGTCACGTTGCCGCCGAACTCGGTCATGAGCGCGACGAGGTATTCGCGCGAGACCCGATCGCGCGCGCCCGCCACCGCGTCCTTGTAAGGCATCGCCGCGAGCTCGGCGGCCGGGGGTGAGGCGGACGGCCCGCTCGCCGCGGCCCCCACCTCCGCCGGCAGGTCGTCGACGGTCACGAGCTCGCCGGACGAGATCGCCACCGCGCGCTCGACGACGTTCTCGAGCTCCCGGACGTTCCCGGGCCAGGGATGGGCGAGGAGCCGCGCCATCGCCTCGGGGGCGAACCCCCGCAAGGTTCGCCGCAGCGCGCGCGCGTGCTTGTCGAGGAAGTGGCCGGCGAGCAGCGGCACGTCCTCCAGCCGCTCGCGCAGCGGCGGGAGCGTCACCGCGAACACGTTCAGGCGGTAGAAGAGGTCCTCGCGGAAGCGCCCCGCCCGCGCCTCCTCCCGGAGGTCGCGGTGCGTCGCGGCGATGACGCGCACGTCGATCGCGATCGGCTGCGTCGCGCCGACCCGGCGGATCTCCCGCTCCTGCAGGGCGCGGTTGAGCTTCACCTGCGCCGGGAGCGGCAGCTCGCCGACCTCGTCGAGGAACAGCGTCCCGCCCTGCGCCTCCTCGAACAGCCCTGCCTTCGCGGCGGCGGCGCCCGTGAACGCGCCGCGGACATGGCCGAAGAGCTCGCTCTCGACGAGCTCGGCGGGGAGCGCGCCGCAGTTCACGCCGACGAAGCGCCGCTCCCGGCGGGCGGAGTGGAAGTGGATCGCGCGCGCCGCGAGCTCCTTGCCGGTCCCGGTCTCGCCGCCGAGCAGCACCGTCGCGTCCACCGCGGCGGCCTTCTCGAGGAGCCGGTACACCTCGCGCATCGGCGCGCTGCCCCCCACGAGCGCGTGGAACGCGTCCTCCTCGCCCGGGCCCACCGCGAGCCGGGCGGCGTCCACGAGCCGCCTGTGCTCCGCGGCCCGCGTCACGACCGCGAGCGCGGCGTCCGGGTCGAACGGCTTCTCGAGGTAGTCGAAGGCGCCTTGCTTCATGGCGCGGACCGCGTCCTGGACCGTCGCGTAGCCGGTCATGAGGACGACCTCGGTCGCGGGCTCGCGCGCCTTCACGGCGGCGAGCAGCTCGAAGCCGTCCGCCCCGGGCATCCGGATGTCGGTCACGACGACGTCGTAGGGGCGGGTCGCGACGAGCGCGAGCGCGCGCGCGCCGTCCTCCGCCTCCTCGACCGCGAAGGCGTCCTGGAGGATGCGCGCGACGAGCCGGCGCATGTTCTCCTTGTCGTCGACGACGAGGACCCGCTGCCTTGCCATGTCCTAGACCTCCCTCGGGCGCCGGAGCGGCAGGCGCAGCGCGAACCGCGCACCGCCCGCCGGCGCGCCGTCCGCCGCGAGCTCGCCGCCGTGCGCTCGCGCGATGGCGCGCGACACCGCGAGCCCGAGCCCGGTGCCCCGCGGCTTGGTGGTGAAGAACGGCTCGAACAGGCGGCCGCGCCGCTCGGGCGGGATCCCGGGCCCCGAGTCCTCGACCGCGACCTCCGCCGCCCCGTCCCGCTCCGCGATCCGGACCTCGATCCGGCCGCCCTCGCCCGCCGCCTCCGCCGCGTTCCGGACCAGGTTCACGAGCACCTGCCGCAGCTTCTCCGGGTGCCCCGGCGCGCTCGCGCGGCCGTCCACCGAGACCGCCACCCCGTCGAGGAGCCGCGCCTCGGCGAGCCGGGAGACCACCTCGTCCGAGAGCGCGCGCAGGTCCACCGCCTCGGCGCCGGGGGGCAGCGGCCGCGACAGGTCGAGCAGGCCGTCCACGATCTCCTTCGCGCGGAGCGTCTCGTCCTCGATGACGGCGAGGTCCTCCGCCATCAGGCCGTCGCACTTCTTTCGCAGGAGCTTCGCGTAGCCGAGGATGACGCCGAGCGGGTTGTTGATCTCGTGCGCGACGCCGGCGGCGAGCCGGCCGATGCCGGCGAGCTTCTCCGACTCGACGAGCTGCTCCTGGTGCCGCTTGAGCGCCGCGGTCATCTCGTTCCAGCGGGCGGCGAGCGCCTCGAGCTCGGGCGCGCCGCGCACCTCGATCCGCGCCTCGAGGTCACCTTCCGCGATGCGGGCCGCCCCCGCCTCGAGCCGCGCGACCGGCCTCGCGATGGAGCGGCCGATGAGGACGCTCACCGCCACCGCGACGGCCGGCGCCGCGACGAGGAGCGCGAGCAGGAACCGGCGCGTGCGCCGCTCGACGCCCTCGACGTCCGCCCGCGCCGCGCGGATGGACGCCTCGAACCGCACCACGAGCGCCTGGGTCAGGTCCTGGATGCGGGTCACGACGAGCTGCGCCCGCCCGTGCTCGACCTGGACGTCCTCGCGCTCGCCGCGCAGCACCGCCGGCACGATCCGCTCACGGAAGATCCGGTCGAGCCGCTCGCTCTCCTGGTCGATGGAGTCCACGAGCGCCCGCTCCTCCGGCCGCTCCGCCGCCTGCCGGAGCGCCCTCGCGAGCCGCGCCACCGTCTCGTGCGCCTCGGAGTAGAACCCGAGGTGCGAGGCGTTGCCGATGATGATCGTGTGGGCCTGGTGGGCGTACTGATCGCGCACCGCGCTCGCGAGCTCGAGCGAGAGCCGGACGCCCTCCTCGCGTCGCCTCGTCTCGGCGAGCGCGTCGTGCACGCGGGCGGAGCCGGCGAGCGCGACGCCGGACGCCGCCGCGATCAGCGCGACGAGCGCGCCGAAGCCGAGGGCGAGCCGCCGCGAGGTGCCGAACCCGTGTTTCATCGTCTCCTTGCCGTTCCCCCGGTGGGCAGTCTAGCGGGTGCGGCGCCGGCACGCCCGCTGCGCGGTGGCGTCGGCGCGGTAACCGGCTCCCGCCGAGACGGGCGCGATCGTGATGGACGGCCCAGGTTCGTCGGGCTCGTCACGTGGATGGACGTCGTGAACTTCCTGCGCCAGCGGCTCGCCTGATCACCGACGAAACGACGACCGTGACCGGACCGGTCACGGGTGCCCGCCGCCGTCACGTCGCGCTGCCGCCGAGGCATGCGAATCCGCCCATTCCGACGCTCACGCCGTCGGCACGGGTCCTGCTTCACTGCGACACCACGCTCCACTCCCGGAGCTCGACCGGAGATTCCCAGATGACCAGCGCTCGCCTCCTCGCCCCCCTCGCCGCCGTCGCGCTCGCCGTCGCGGCGCCCGCCCTCGCGCAGCACGACGGCCACGGCGGCGACATGCACGCGCAGAAGGACCCCGGCGGCGCCATCGCCGAGGGGACCGTGAAGAACGGCGTCCGCACGTTCCAGATGCAGGTGACCGAGGACGGGTTCGTCCCGTCGCGGGTCAAGGCGAAGAAGGGCGAGAAGGTCCGCTTCGTCATCACCCGCAAGACCGACCGGACCTGCGCGAAGGAGATCGTCATCAAGGAGCTCGGCATCAACCAGCCGCTGCCGCTCGAGAAGCCCGTCACGGTGGAGTTCACGCCGAAGAAGTCGGGCGAGCTCAAGTACGCGTGCGGCATGGACATGATCACCGGCGTCGTCTTCGTCCCGTAGCGCGCGCCTCGCTCGAGGCGCTCACCCGCACGGCCGGCGCGGCCGCGGGCGGCGCGACGGGCGAGCCGGCCGCACCCGAGCGGCGCGGCCCGGGCCGATCCCGCCCCCCGCTCCGCGGGGTATGCTCGGGGCGCATGACTGGGGAGCCGGATCGACGCGGTGCGAGGTCGGGCCCGGCAGGGCGACCGTCTCCCGGCCGCGCCGCTCGCGCTGTTCATCCTGCTCGCGCTCGCGATCCCTGCCGCGGGCGCGCTCTCGTACCGCGCGAGCGCGGCGGACCTGAGGCACCAGAAGGCGCGCGAGCTGTCGGCGATCGCGGCGCTCAAGGTCGACGAGCTCGAGCGGTGGCGCGACGAGCGGCTCGTGGACGCGGACGCCCTCGGCGCGAACCCGACCCTGCTCGGCGCGCTCGCGGGCGGCCGGCGCGACGCCGGCGTGGCCCGGCGCGAGATCGAGACCTGGTTCGAGTCGCTGCGCGGCGTCGGCGAGTACGGCGCGATCGCCGTCGTCAGGGACGATGGCGCGGTCCTCGTCGCGGCGGGCGACGTCACGGACGACATGGGATCGCCGGTCGTCCGGGCGCTCGTGCGCCGCGCGGTGGACGAGCGGCGCGGGCTCATGTCCGACCTCCATCGGCACCCCCCGGACGACGCGCTCCACCTCACGGTCGCCTCGCCGGTGCGCGTGGCCGGGGTCGGCGCGCGCGAGGCGGTCGTCCTCCGCATCGACCCCTCGCGCTGGCTGTTCCGGATGGTGCAGTCGTGGCCGTCCGCCTCGGAGAGCGCCGAGGCGCTGCTCGTCCGCGTCGAGGGCGAGCGGGTGGCCGTGGTGAACGAGCCGCGGCACCCCGTCCCCGGCGACGCGACGATCGGCGTCCCTCTCGCCCGCAGGGACGACCCGCTGGTGCGCGCGGCGCTCGGGGACCACCGGGACTTCGACGGACCGGATCACCGCGGCGTCCGGGTCCTCGCCGCGTTCGAGCGCGTCCCGGAGACGCCCTGGACGCTCGTCGTCAAGGTGGACGCGGAGGAGGCGCTCGCCCCGCTCGCAGAGCTGCGGAGCTGGATCGTCGCGGGGGTGCTCGCGCTCGTGCTCGCCGCGGCGGCGGTCGCGGCGCTCTGGGCGCGCGCGCAGGCGACCGCGTTCGAGCGCACGCGCCTCGGCCACGAGGCGGAGCGGCTCGTGCTCGCGCGGCGGCTCGAGCAGCTCACGAAGTTCGCGCGCGACATGGTCTTCCTCGCCGACGAGCAGCAGCGCATCCTCGAGGTGAACGACCGCGCGGTGGCGCTGCTCGGCTTCTCGCGCGAGGAGCTCCTCGGCAAGGCGGTGCGCGACCTGCGCGACCCGGCCACCGTCGAGGACTTCGGGGCGCGCACCGGCGAGCAGGTGGGATGGGGCGCGTCGGTGTTCGAGACGCGTTACCGCCGCAAGGACGGCAGCACCTTCCCGGTCGAGGTGAGCGCGCACACGGAGATGGTCGAGGGGCGCCGCTACTTCCACGGGATCGTGCGGGACATCACCGAGCGCAAGCTCGCCGAGGAGGCGCTCCGCGCCAGCGAGGCCAAGTTCCGCGCGGCGTTCGAGTTCGCGTCGCTCGGGATCATGCTGGTGGACGCGGGCGGGAGCGTCGTGGAGACGAACCGCGCGGCGCGGCGGATGCTCGGTCGCGAGGAGGACGAGCTGCGCGGGCTCGCGTTCGAGCTCGTGCACGCCCCCGCCGACCGCCCCTCGGCGGCGGCCACCCTCCGCCAGATGCAGGGGGGAAGCGTCGCGGCGGTGGAGCTCCCGCGGCGCCTGCTCCGGAAGGACGGCTCCCTCGCGGAGGTGATCCTGCGCGCGAGCGCGCTCCGCGACGAGACGGGGGCCTTCCGGTTCGCCCTCGCGCGTGATCGAGGACGTCACCGACAGGAAGCGGCTCGAGGCGCAGCTCATGCTCGCCGACCGGATGGCGTCGGTCGGCACGCTCGCGGCGGGCGTCGCGCACGAGATCAACAACCCGCTCGCCTTCGTCCTCGCCAACGTGGAGTTCGCGCTCGCCGAGCTGCGCGCCGCGGCGGTCGAGCCACTGGAGGTCCTGCGGGCGCTCGGGGAGGCGCGCGACGGGGGCCTGCGCGTCCGCGAGATCGTGCGCGACCTGAAGGCGTTCTCGCGGGCGGACGCGGAGGGGAGCGAGCGGATCGATCTGCGGCGCGTGCTGCAGTCCGCCCTCGGCCTCGCGCAGAACGAGATCCGGCACCGCGCGCGGCTCGAGGTGGACGTCGGGGACATCCCGTGCGTCATGGGGAGCGAGCACCGGCTCGGACAGGTGTTCCTGAACCTCCTCATCAACGCGGCGCAGTCCATCCCCGAGGGGCGGGCGACCGACAACGAGATCCGCGCCACCACCGCGACGGCGCCCGACGGGCGGGCGCTCGTCGTGATCTCGGACACGGGCGGGGGCATCTCCCCGGAGGTGCTGCCCCGCATCTTCGACCCGTTCTTCACGACGAAGCCGGTGGGCGTCGGGACGGGGCTCGGGCTCTCCATCTGCCACGGCATCGTGAGCGGCCTCGGCGGCGAGATCCTCGTCGAGTCGACGGTGGGGAGGGGCACCACCTTCAAGGTCCTCCTCGACGCCGCTCCCCCGCGCGCCGAGGCGGACGTCACCGCGACCGCTCCCGCCGCCGCCCGTGCCGTGGCGCAGCGCGGCCGGATCCTGGTCGTCGACGACGAGCCGCTCGTCGCCCGCGCCCTGCTGCGGATCCTCGCCCCTCACCACGACGTCGTGACCCGCACGAGCGCGCGCGAGGCGCTCGCCGACGTGCAGGGCGGCTCGGAGCCGTTCGACCTGCTCCTGTGCGACCTCATGATGCCCGACATGACCGGGATGGAGCTCCACGCGCGCGTCCGCGAGGTCGCCCCGGCGCTCGCCGACCGCATCGTGTTCCTGACCGGCGGCGCCTTCACCCCGAGCGCCCGCGAGTTCCTCGCGCGGGTCCCGAACCCCCGCATCGAGAAGCCGTTCGAGCCGGACGCGCTCCGCGCGCTCGTCGCGCGGGTGCTCGCCCGTGCTCCCGCCGCCCTCGCGCCGGCGCGGGCCCCGGCGTGACCCTGCCCGCCCCCTCGGAGGCCCGCGTCGAGAGCGTCGCGTGGGACGCCCTGCGCGGCCTCGCCGCCGCCCTCGACGAGCCACTCGCCGCGGTGCTCGCGGGCGCCCCCGCCGACGCCACCCTCGGCGCGTTCCTGCGGGCACGCCCAGCGCTCCCGGCCGCGTCGCGCACCGCCGTCGCCGAGGCGGTGCTCGGGGTCGGGCTCTGGCGCAGGCGGCTCCTCGCGCAGCTCGGCGTGCCGGCCGCCGCGCCACGGCTCCTCCTCGCCGCGCTCCTGCGCGATCCCGGGCGCCGCCCCGACGCGGAGGTGCTCGCCGAGCTGCCCCCCGGGTCGCTCCCCGCGGCGAGGCCTCCGCCGGCCCGCCTCGCGGACCGGTTCTCCCTCCCCGACTGGCTCGCCGAGGCGCTCGAACGCGCCGCCGGGGACGACGCCGAGGCGCTCGCCGACGCGCTCGATCGGCCCGGCCCGGTCTTCCTGCGCGCGAACCTGCTCCGTACGACGCGCGACGAGCTCGCCGCGCGGCTCCGCGGAGAAGGCGTCGCGACCCGCCCTGGCGCCCTCGGCCGCGCCTGCCTCGAGGTGACCTCGCCGCGCCCGAACGTGCTCGGGCTCTCGGCACACCGCGAAGGGCTCTTCGAGGTCCAGGACGAGGGCAGCCAGCTCCTCGGGGACGCGGTGGGCGCGCGGGCGGGGGAGGCGGTGCTCGAGACGTGCGCGGGAGCGGGAGGAAAGACGCTCCTCCTCGCCGCGGCGGTCGGCGCGCAGGGGCGTGTCCACGCCGCCGATCCCGACGCGGCGCGGCTCGTCCGGCTCCGCACCCGGGCGGCGCGCGCGGGCGCCGGTGAGATCGTGGTCGTCCACGGCGACTCCGCCCCGACCGGGCTCGCCGTCGACCGCGTCCTCGTGGACGCGCCCTGCTCCGAGCTCGGCGCGCTCCGGCGCGGGCCCGATCTCCGCTGGCGCCTCGACCCGGCGGCGTTCGCGCCGCTGCCCGCGCTGCAGCGCACGATCCTCGAGCGCGCCCTGTCGCACGTTCGGCCCGGTGGGATCCTCGTCTACGCCACCTGCACGTTCCGGCGCGAGGAAGACGAGGACGTGGCGCTCGCGCTCGAGGCGGACCACCCCGAGCTCACCCGCGTCGCTCCGCCGGTACCCCGCGAGGTGCTCACCGCGGACGGCTTCCTCCGCACCTGGCCCCACCGGCACGGGACCGACGCGTTCTTCGCGGCGGCCTGGCGACGGAGCGGCTGAGCCTTCCGCGCGCCCGCTCGCACGGGGATGTTGCGCCCGCTCGCCAGCAGCCCCGGTCTAGAACTCCGTCCGCATCACGGCGCCCTTCGCCGAGTTCGTGACGAGGTGCGCGTAGCGGCGGAGCCAGGAGGAGCGGACCTCCTTCTTCTTCGGCCGGAACGCCTCGCGCCGGCGCGCGAGCTCGGCGTCCGGGACGTCCACGCTGATGGAGCGCGCCTCGACGTCGATCGTGATCGAATCGCCGTCCTGCACGAGGCCGATGACGCCGCCCTCGGCCGCCTCGGGCGAGACGTGCCCGATGCAGGCGCCGCGCGTCGCGCCGGAGAACCGCCCGTCGGTGATGAGCGCGACGCTCTCCCCGAGACCCATGCCCATGATGAGCGAGGTGGGCCCGAGCATCTCCTGCATCCCGGGGCCGCCCTTCGGCCCTTCGTAGCGGATGACGACGAAGTGCCCCGCCTTCACGTTCCCGGCCATGATCCCGGCGATGCAGTCGTCCTGCGAGTCGAAGCAGACCGCCTTGCCGGTGAACTTGCGCATCGAAGGCTGGATGCCGGCGGTCTTCACCACCGCGCCCTCCTGGGCGAGGTTTCCGAAGAGCACCGCCAGGCCGCCGACCGGCGAGTAGGCGGTCTCGAGCGTGTGGATCACCGCGGCGTCCTTGATCTCGGCGCCGCGGAGCCGCTCGCCGATGGTCTCGCCCGAGACGGTGAGCGCGTCCTCGCGGACGACGCCGCCACGCCGCGCCGCCTCCTTCAGCACCGCCTGCACGCCGCCCGCGCGGTGGATGTCCTCGATGTGCACGGTCGAGAGCGACGGCGCGATCTTGGCGATGTGCGCCACCTTGCGCGCGACGTCCTCGATCGCGCGCAGGTCGAACGCGACGCCCGCCTCGCGCGCGATCGCGAGCATGTGCAGCACGGTGTTCGTCGAGCCGCCCATCGCCATGTCCACCACCATGGCGTTGTGGATCGAGTCGGCGTTGACCATGCGCCGCATCCGGAACCGATCGTCGGCGGCGATCTCGACGGCGCGCCGCGCCGCGCGACGCACGAGCGCCTCGCGCTCCGGCGTGAGGGCGAGGATCGTCCCGTTGCCCGGGAGCGCGATCCCCATCGCCTCGCAGAGCACGTTCATCGAGTTCGCGGTGAACATGCCCGAGCAGGAGCCGCCGGAGGGGCACGCCTTGCACTCGATCTCGTACAGCTCCGCGTCGGTCATCTGGCCGCGCGCGCGCTTGCCGACCGCCTCGAAGGCGGTGGTGAGGTCGACGGAGGTGCCGTCGGCGAGCCGGCCCGCCTTCATCGGTCCGCCGGAGACGAACACCGTCGGGACGTCCACGCGCAGCGCGCCCATCACCATCCCGGGCACGATCTTGTCGCAGTTCGGGATGCAGACGAGCGCGTCCAGCATGTGCGCGTTCATCATCGTCTCGATGCAGTCCGCGATGAGCTCGCGCGAGGGCAGGCTGTAGAGCATGCCCGAGTGGCCCATCGCGATGCCGTCGTCGACGCCGATCGTGTTGAACTCGAACGGGACGCCGCCGGCCTTGCGGATCTCGTCCTTCGCGATCCGCCCGTACTCCTGCAGGAAGAAGTGGCCGGGGATGATGTCGACGTGGCTGTTCGCGATGCCGACGAACGGCTTGTCGAAGTCCTCGTCCGTGAGCCCGACCGCGCGGAGCAGGCTGCGGTGGGGGGCCCGCTCGAAACCCTTCTTGATCTGGTCGCTTCGCACGGGGCCACTTCTCGCGAGAAGGCGGTCCGAAGTCAACCGGGCGGGCGGCCGGTGCGAACGGGGCGCCACCCGACCCCCGCTCGCACGGCCGCCCGCGCGCCGTTAGTCTCCAGGGGTGGACCCCATCACCTTCGAGGACGCGGTCGTCCGCGTGCACC
This sequence comes from uncultured delta proteobacterium, assembly GCA_963736795.1. GTDB lineage: Bacteria > Myxococcota > Myxococcia > Myxococcales > Anaeromyxobacteraceae > Anaeromyxobacter. Next base: position 42,474 of record CAVTRF010000031.1, read on the forward strand.
GGGCCCTCGCGCGGCGGGCGCCCGCGCGACTCGAGGTCCCGGGGTTCCGGCCCGCGGCGGTGCTCGTGCCGCTCCTCGACCGCCCCGCCGGTCCCACCCTCCTCTTCACCCGGCGCACCGAGCGGGTCCCCTCGCACAAGGGCGAGATCTCGTTCCCGGGCGGAGCGCGCGAGCCGGGCGAGGACGCGGTCCAGGCGGCGCTCCGCGAGGCAGAGGAGGAGGTCGGCCTCGCGCCCGGCACGGTCGAGCCGCTCGGCGTGCTCGACGACGTGCCGAGCGTCGCGCGCTTCGTCGTGACGCCCGTCGTCGCCGCCGTCCGGGCGCCGCCTGCGGCCTTTCTCGGCGCCGAGTTCGAGGTGCACGAGCCGTTCGAGCTCCCGCTCTCGCGTGCTCCGGGACCCGGCGCAGCGGCGCGCCTCGCTCTTCGACCCGGCGCGCCTCCCGCCGGAGCTCGCCGCCGCCATCGAGGAGGCGCGGACCGGGCTGCGCGTCCCGTTCGAGGAGGTCGATCCCGAGACCGGGCACTGGCGGATCTGGTCCTTCCACGCGGATCCGGAGCGCGTCGTGTGGGGGCTCACCGGCCGCATCCTCGCCGACCTCCTCGATCGGGCGTTCGGCGCGCGTGACCGTTCGTGGCTAGGATCCATCGATGCGCCGCACGCTCGCCTCGATCGCGCTCGCCGTCCTCGCCGGGTGCCCCCGGGGGAAGCGACCCCGCACCCCCCGCCGCCCCCAGCATCGATCGCGGCTCCTGCGTCGCCGCGGTGCGAGAGCCGGTGCTGCCGGCCGACCTGGTCGAGGATCTCGGGACCCTCGCGGTCGGGACCCAGGCGGCCTTCGCGTTGAGCGCGGGGACCTCGAGCTTCGTCATCTTCTCGCAGGAGGCGGGGGACACCGCCGCCGACGAGCGTCCTCGCCTCCGGCGTCACGTTGCCGAACGCGGTCGTCCCGACGAACCTGCGAGCGCCCGACGGCACGCTCTACTTCGACGACTTCGCCGATTGGCCCAGCACGACCATCGGCGGCTTCTCGTACCCCGAGGTCGAGCGGGCTGCTCGCGTTCGACTCCGGGTTCCAGCCCGTCTCGGGCGGACTCGCCGTCCCGAGCACGAGCGCCGGCGCTCGACCGGGTTCGCGCCGCCGGCGAGCTCCAGCCCGGCACCTGGAGGTTCACCGTGAACGACTGGGCGTTCGCCTGCCCGTTCTCCGGTTGCACCGGCGGCGACGGGGCGGGGCGCTACCGCGTCCACGTCGTGAAGCGTCCGACGCGCTGCCCGGCCCGGCACCGGGACGCTCGACGTCGAGGTGTACCTCGCGACCGACGACTCGAGCGAGCTCGTCGACCGCCGCGGTCGCGGCGGCGCACCCGCAGGTCGCGCGCTTCAAGCAGAGCCTCGGGTTCTACCTCGCGAAGGCGGGGATCGCGCTCGGCGACGGTGCACTTCAACGACCTCGACCCGGCGGTGAAGGATGCGCTACGCGCCTGCGGACAGGTGGACGTCTCGGCGACCGACCCGTGCAGCGACCTCTCCCAGCTCTTCACGAGCGCGATCGTCCCGAGGCGCGCCGTCCACCTGTTCCTCGCCGACGCGCTCGTCGCCCCGGCGATCGGAGCGCGGCTTCCGCGTCGTCGGCGTGGACGGCTCGATCCCGGGACCCTCCGGCTTCCCCGGGACGATCTACGGCGGCGCGATCGTCGGGCTCGAGGACCTCGGGTTCGAGCGGAAGCCCGGGCGCTTGCGAGCGACGAGCGGCGACCCGAGCCTCTCGACCTGCGGGACGGACCGACCTCGCCTACATCACGGCGCACGAGATCGGCCACTGGCTCGGCCTCTTCCACACGACCGAGCAGGAGGGGACGCATCTTCGATCCGCTCTCCGACACCGCGCGTTGCCCGTGTCGCTCGTGCGCGCCGCAGGGACAGCTCGCGGGGTGCGCGCGAGGACGGCAACCCGAGCTCGACCACGCTCGTGACGAACGACCGCTGCGTCGCGAGCGAGTCCTGCGGCGGCGGCCGGAACCTCATGTTCTGGCTGCTCGACACGGTGACTATCCCTCTCGGGACGCCGTCTCGACGGGCGAGCTCAGCCCGGACCAGGCGCAGCTCATGCGGCTCAACCCGGTCGTTCGTTAGGGAATCGTCATGGCGCTCGCACCGCTCGTCGTCGCCCTCGCCCTCGCCGCGGCCTCGCCGCCGCCCGCGACCCCCTCGCCCTCGGTGAGGGATCAGGTCCGCGCGCTGCTCGGCTCCATCCACGGCCCGGTCGCGCCGGAGACCTTCCGGGCCCTCGGGCCCGGCGCGGAGGAGGCGCTCGCCGACTTCGCGCGCGAGGACGGGTTCCCCTCACGGCGGCTCCGCGCCCTCGACGCTCTCGCCGCGCTGGGCGGTGACCGAGCGGAGGCGGTCCACCGCGAGGTGCTCGCGAGCGACACCGCGCCGCCGCGCCGTCCGCCGCGGGGCGGTCCGGGGGCTCGGCCGTCTCGCGGGGCCGCGGGCGGCCGCTGCGCTCGCGCCGGTGCTCGAGTCGAGACCGCGACCCGCTCGTTCGCGCCGCCGCCGCCGAGGCGCTCGCCGCCGAGGCCCCCGCCGACGCGTGCGAGCGCATCCGGGCGCGGGCGCAGGTCGAGACGGTGCCGTCGCGCTTCCGGCGAGCGCTCGCGACCTGTGATCGCGCCGCCCGCGCGGAGCCGCCTCGCCGCTGAGCTTTCCGGCGGACCGACTCCGCGGCGAGCGGTGGGTCAGGCGGCGGGCACGTGCCCGGGCCAGCCGTGCCGGGCCGCGACGGCGCGGCGGAGCGCGTCGAGCACGGTCCGCTCGTCGACCGGCTTCGCGACGAACGCGTCGCAGCCCGCCGCGAGCAGGTCGGAGGCGGCGCCCGCGCGGCCGGAGATGCCGACCATGGGCGCGAGCGCGAGGCGGCGGTTGCGCGACCGGCGCAGCTCGCGGACGAGCTCGGACCCCCTCATCGACGGCATCACCTCGTCGACGAGCCACAGGTCGGGCGGCGCCGCGCGGGCGAGCGTGAGCGCGTCCTCGGCCGACTCGGCCTCGACCGCGTCGAACCCCGCGCTCTCGACGATGAGGGCGAGGAGCCGCCGGATGAGGTGGTTGTCATCCACGATGAGGACGCGAAGCGGTCGCCTGGGATCGTTCATCCGCCCGGAGGGTGATACCCGCGACCGCGCACGCGGAAGGTCTACACCCTTCCGGTCGGGCCCGACCCCAACGCCCGAAAACGCCCCCGCTTCCGTGGCACGAGCGCTCGTTGCCCCTCGGCCGGGGGGGAGCTACCATCGCGCTCCCGAATCCGGGGATGGCGGGAGGAGCGCATGGTGGGCGAGCACATCCGGGCACTCAAGAACGGTCGTTGGGTCCACGCGATCGACTGCGGCGACGAGACCGTGCTGCACCTCGTCGAGGAGGCGACGCCCCCGCGGGTACGCCGGGCGTACCGGCCGGAGTTCGTCGCCGGGGCCGAGGCGGTCGAGCACGTCACCCATCGTGAGCGGACCTTCCCGGCGAAGGAGATCGTCCGCCGCGCCTACAGCCGGGCCTCGGATCCGGCGCTCGCGGTGATGTTCAAGGACTCGGAGGCGTTCGCCGATTGGTGCGAGACCGGCCGCGTCCCGGCCGCCCCCCGCAACGTCGTCGCGGACGGCCCCTCGCTGGCCATGGCGCCGCCTGCGCCCGCACGGCGATCGGAGGCTCCGGCGCTTCCCCGAGCAGCGCAGGCGAGCGGGGCGACCGCGCGACAGGCGCGTACGAAACGGTCGGCGAAGGCGTCGCCGAAGCGTTCGACCGCGGAGAAGCGCGCGACCCCCGTGAAGGCGAGGGCGAAGCCCGCGGCCGCCAGGACGACGCGCCTGGCGCGAAAGGGCGCCGAGCGGAAGAAGCTCGCGCGCGCGAAGGCGGCGCCGCGCAAGGCGTCGAACGTGGGGAAGCGGAAGAGCGGGCGGCGCTGAGCGGCTAGCGCGCCGGCGCGTCCTGCGCCGTCACCTGCGCCCAGACCGAGCTCGCGTCGCGGAAGTGCTCCATCACCCCGACGCCGAGCGCGCAGGCGAGGAACACCGCGAGCGCGAGCATCCAGGGCTTGAACTCGAGGAGCCCCTTCGCCGCGAGCAGGGGGTCCCGGTGTTCGGTCGGGTTCCGCCACTCCATGTGGATCGAATAGCTCGCGGGCCCCCGATCATGCAACCCCTTCGGCGGGGTACCCGGGGGGGCGGAGGTGCACGGGGCGCCGGGGCGCTACCGGCGGTGGTCCTCCCGGGTCTCGCGGCGATCCTCCCCGAGCTCCCGGCGGTCCTCGCGCAGCTCCTGGCGGTCGCCCGCGATCTCGCCGCGCGCGATCCCGACGAGCTCCGCGATCAGCATCCGCTTGCGATCGAGCTCGGGCGGGGTCGTGCGGCCGTGCAAGGCCGCGAGCTCCGCCGCGATCGCGCCGCGCCGGCGCGCCACGGCCGCCTCGACCGCCACGTCCCGCCGGTCGTCGCGGAGGTCGTGCCGGTCATCCCGCAGGTCGCGTCGATCGCGTCCGGCCTCGCGACCGTCGCCCCGGCGCAGATCGCCCGCGATCTCGCGCCCCTCCGAGCGCAGCTCGCGCCCGTCGCGCCCGACCTCGGCCTGGCCCCGTGCGATCTCGACCCGTGACTCGGTCCGCTCGGCCGAGAGCTCGGCCCGGAGCGCGTCATCGACGAGGAGGAGCCCCGCCGCGTCTCTCGTCGCGCGAGCGTGGTCGAACCGGGCGAGCAGCGCCTCGAGGCGGGAGAGGTCGCGGGCGTCGTCACGCAGCGCGCGTCGATCCTGGTGGAGCTCGCGCTGGTCCTGGCGCCGCTCCGCCCGATCGCGCAAGGGTCCGCCCGCTCGGGCGATCTGCGGCAGCGTGGCGAGGACTACGACGGTGAGCGCGAGCGTTCGCATGGGGGCTCCTCGGAGGGTCGTCTGGCTGAACACCGCAGGCGGGAAAAGGTTGCGCGGGTTCCCGTCCTTGCCGCGGCGCGTTATGATTCCCGAATCAACGGCTGGAGGTTCCCATGTTGGACAAGAAGACGGCGAGCTTCATGCGGGCGCTCTCCCTCGGCGAGATCGAGGAGGAGATCATCCTCCCCTACCCCGAGCCGACGGTACAGGAGAAGGAGACCCTCACCGCCGTCTTCGCGACGCTGAAGGCGATGCTCGGCTCGCGCGAGAAGGACTTCCGCGCATGGGACGTCGCCGGCGAGCTGCCGCCCGCGTTCATCCGCGAGCTCAAGGAAGCGGGGCTCTTCGGCCTCGTCGTCCCCGAGGCGCACGGGGGCATGGGGCTCGGGACCGCCTCGTACTCGCGCGTCGTGCAGGAGCTCGGCCGGTACGACGGCTCGGTCGCGGTGACCGTCGGCGCGCACAGCTCGATCGGCATGCGCGGCCTCCTCCTCTTCGGGACCGAGGAGCAGCGGGCGCGGTACCTGCCCCGCCTCGCGACCGGCGAGCTCGTCGCCGCGTTCTGCCTCACCGAGCCGGGCGCCGGCTCGGACGCGGCCGGGATCAAGACCACCGCGGTGCGCGACGGGGACGACTGGATCCTGAACGGCGAGAAGATTCTGGATCACGAACGGCGGCTTCGCGGACTTCTTCACGGTCTTCGCGAAGACCTCGCTCGAGGGGCGGGGCCACATCACCGCGTTCATCGTGACGCGCGACATGAAGGGCGTCACCTCCGGCCCGCACGAGGACAAGATGGGACTCCGGGCCTCGTCCACGACCTCGGTCGCGTTCGAGGACGTGCGCGTGCCGGGCGCGAACGTGCTCGGCGAGGTGGGCAAGGGCTTCAAGGTCGCGATGAAGATCCTGAACGCCGGGCGGACCGGGCTCGGCGGCGGTTCGGTCGGGGGGATGAAGCGGCTCATCGAGCTCGCCACCCGCCACGCGCGGGAGCGGAACCAGTTCGGCCGTCCCATCGCCACGTTCGAGTCGATCCGCCAGAAGATCGGCCAGATGGTCGTCGACTGCTACGCGGCCGAGAGCGTCGTGAACCTCGTCGCCGGGCTCGTCGACAAGGGCTACGACGATCTCGCGGTCGAGGCGGCGATCTCGAAGGTGCTCGCGAGCGAGGCGCTGTGGCGCACCGCCGACGAGGCGCTGCAGATCGCCGGCGGCGCGGGCTACATGCGCGAGCTGCCCTACGAGCGCGCGATGCGCGACAGCCGCATCAACCGGATCTTCGAGGGCACGAACGAGATCCTGCGGCTGTTCATCGCCCTCGCGGCGGTGAACGACGTCGCGGTCGAGCTGAAGGACCTCTCCCACGGGATGAAGGACGTGCTCGCCGACCCGATCAAGGGGTTCGGCCTCCTGTCCGACTACGCGAAGCGGCGAGCCTCCCTCGCCGCGCACCTCCCGCGCGAGAAGGGACGCTTCACGCTCGTCGCGGCGCCGCTCGCCGCGGAGGCGAAGCAGTTCGAGGACTCGGCGCGCGAGCTCGCCGTCGCGGCGGACCGGCTGCTGCGCCGGCACGGCAAGCAGATCGTGGACGCCCAGCTCGCCTGCCGCGCGCTCGCCGACGCGATGATCGATCTCTTCGCGCTCGCGGCGGTGCTCGCCCGCGTCTCGACCCGCATCGAGGATCACGGCGAGGCGGCGAGCGCGCGCGAGCGCGAGATCCTCCACGCGTTCGCGTCCCAGGCGCGCCGGCGCATCCGGCGCGCGCTCGCGACCACCGTCGCGCCCGACGAGGCGGGGGTCCTCGCGCTCGGCGACCACGCTCTCGAGGCGCAGCGGTACGTCTGGGACAACGTGTGAGGGTCGGCGGGTCGACGTCTGACGTGGACGTGGACGTGGACTGGACTTGGACGTGGACGTGGACCTCGACCTCGACCTCGACCTCGACCTGAACTTCGACCTCGAGGCGTGAACACCGCGCAGTCGGTTCAGGACCAGGTCGAGGTCCAGGTTCAAGTCGAAGTCGAGGTCAAGACCACGACCACGTCCACGGCCACGTCCAGGTCCACGTCGCGAGCGCGACGTCCGCCCCGACGTGGGGCGGACTCGCGCCGGCGCTGCGGGCTCACGCCGCGTGCAGGAACGTCGCGACGAGCCTGCGCCACCCGTCCTCGCCGAGGAGCGCCGGCCCCGGCGCGACGAGCTCGCCGCCGTCCGCCGCCGCGAGGCCGAGCTCGCCCTCGACGAAGCGGGCGAGCCGCCCCCGCTCCGCCGCGAGCCACGCGCTCGCGAACACGCCGCCCGGGAGGGCGCGCCAGGCGTCGTCGTTCGGCTCGACGAGGAACAGCCAGCCCTTCCCGTACGGATCGTCCTTCACGAGCGCCGGGTTCCTCCGCACGCGCCGGTTCACGCCGACGATCGTGCCGTCCACCGGCGCGCCGATCCGAATGGTCCGCTTCCCGGCCCGGACGACGGCGATCGGGTCGCCGCGGTGCACCTGCATCCCTCGAGTGGGCAACTCGACGGCGGTCGCGGACGGCAGGATCCGCTCGGCGATCTCGTCGAGCCCCACCGCGAGCGCGCGCCCGCGCGGCGCGAGCCAGGTGTGGCTCGGCGCGAACCGGACCTGGTCCCGCGCATCGGCGCGCGCGCGCTGCCGCGCGCCCATCGCGCGCCAGGCGAGCGCCGCGATGAGCGCGGGCGCGAGGAGGACGAGCCCCGCCGCGAAGAACAGGCCGAAGCGGCCCGCGAGCCCGAGGAAGAACGATCCGATCGCCTGAAGCATCTCCACCGTGTTGGTCATGGTCCCGCTCCTTTGGGAGGGTCCTCGACCGGATGAATCGCAAGCGCCGCGCCAGGCCCGCAGCCGCGCCATCAGGGCTGTTTTCAGGCCCGCGGCGCAGCGCCGCGTGGAGAACATCGCCGCTCGCGAGCTGCGCGCACCGCGATCCCTCGGGATCACGCGGGTCTGCGGGTACCGTGGAGAAGTTCAGCGGGGTGATGAGATCCTCTACTCGAGATCGATCGACTTCCAGGTCCCGTCTGCCTGGAGCAGCGTTCCCCACACCTTGCGCGAGCCCTGGTGCTCGTCGGCAGCGAACGAGATCGTCGTCCCGAGCCCGAGGTCGAGCGCCTTGATGCTCTCGAGCGCCACGACGAGCTTCTCGGTGTCGAGCTCGCGGCCGGCGCGGCGGAGCCCCTCCGCGAGGACCTGCGCGATGACGAACCCCTCCAGGGCGAGGAACCCGGGGCGCTCACCCTTCGCGTGGAGCGCCATCGCGTCCTGGAACCGCACGACCCCGGGGGCACGCGACGTCGGCAGCGGAACGATCTGGGTCACCATGACGCCCTCCGCGTACGGTCGTCCCGACGTGACGAGCTCCTCCGCGAGCGCGTTCGTGTCGACGGCGGAGACGTTCGTCACGAGGAAGCGCAGGCCGGCCTCGCGGAGCGCGCGCACGAACGCGGCGGCCGCCTTGTAGGTCGCGACCATCACCACGGCGTCGAGCTCTCTCGCGCGGGCCTTCAGCGTGGCCACCGCGTCGGCGACGTCGGCGGTGTTCCGGCGGTACCCCACCCGCAGGATCCGCTCGGGATCCACGCCGCGCGCGGAGAGCTCCTCGGAGGCGCCGCGGAACCCCGACTCGCCGAACGCGTCCTCCTGCGCGAACACCGCCACGCGCGCGGCCGGGATCCGCCGGGTCCGCACGAGGTAGCGGACCGCGGCGGCGGTCTCCTCGGCGTAGCTCGGGCGGAAGTTGAAGACGTAGCGGTCAGGCGGGCGCCGGCGCAGCTGATCCCCGCCGGAGAGCGCGCCCAGGAAGATGACCTTGTGCTCGATGCAGTACGGGATCGACACCGCCGCGGTCGGCGTGCCGACGTTTCCGACCACCGCGAACACCTGCTCCTTCTCGACGAGCTGCTTCATCGCCGGACCGGTGCGCGACGGCTCGTAGCCGTCGTCGACCGCGACCAGCCGAAGCCGCCGACCGTGGATCCCGCCCGCCGCGTTCACCTCCCCGAAGGCCGCCTCGACGCCCGCCCGCATCGCCCGCCCGAGCTCCCGGTTCGCGCCGGTGAACGGCGACGCCATCCCGAAGACGAGCTCGGTCGCGCCCGCACTGCGGGGCGGCGCCGGCGCGAGGATCTCGTTGATCGCGCGGTCCGCCCTCTTCACCACGGGGGAGAAGGTGAGGAGCACCACCGCGCCCATCGCGAGCAGCGAGATGCCGCCGATGATGAGCGCGACGAGGGCGGTCACCGAGCGGCGTCGCGGCGGCGTACCGCCGCGCTGCTTGGGTTCCGGGGTGCGCTCCGGAGTGGGGGAGTCGCCGGTCAGGGCCACGTGTCGCCTCGGCTTCCGTCCGGCGCGCCTGCGCAAGACTTGCGGGCAATTCTTGCGCTAATGGCGAGCGCCATACAACGTCCGCGGGGCGGACTATCGCGCGAGCGGCGGCGTTCCTGCAAGGAACACCAGGCCGATCGGGCGGTTAGGCGACCGTCAGGTTCGCTGAAAGCGTGGGATCGCGCCGCGGGCGGCCGCTTCCTGCGGCAGGAGCGAGGCGTAAAGCACCGAGTGGATGGGGACGTCGGTCCGCGCCTCGCGCGCGAGCCGGACGACGGCGCCGGTCTGGTCGGCGAGCTCCGAGGGACGCCCCGCGCCGAGGTCGCGCTGCATCGACGCGGTCGCCTCGAACGGGACCGCGTCGATGAGGGCGAGCGTCCGCGCCACCGCGTCGTCCGGGAGCGCAACGCCGCGGGCCCGCGCGAGCCGCGCCAGCTCCTCCATCGCGCCGACGAGCACGGCTCGGGTCTCCGGCACCGAGCGGACGGCGCCGATCGGCGCCCGCGCGGCGGCGGAGACCGTGCCCCAGGGCTCGATGAGCAGGAACTTCTCCCACAGCGCTCGCTCGGGATCGGCGACCACCTCGACCTCCGCCCCCGCAGCGCGCAGCGCGGCCGCGAGCGCGTCGAGGCGAGGGCTCGGCCGCCCGGCCCGCTCGCCCCGCTCGCCGAGCTTCACGCGCGGCGGCGCGCCGACGTGCTTCACCGCCCCGGCGCCGTCGATCCAGGAGAGCACCGCCACGAGCCCTCCCGCGACGTGCTCCTCCCCGAGCACGGCGGCGAGCCGGCCGGCTGCCTCGACGCCGTTCTGGAGCGGGACGACCACGCCGCCCGCCGCGACGAGCGGCCGGAGCGACGGCGCGAGCTCGGCGACCTGCCACGCCTTCACCGCGACGAGGACCGCGTCGGCCGGCGCGAGCGCGGCGGCGTCGTCGCCCACGGTGGACACCGGCGCGGTGAACTTCCCGAGCGGCGAGTCCACCCGCAGCCCGCCCGTCCGGATCGCGTCGGCGTGCGCACCGCGCGCGACCACCTCGACCTCGACCCCCGCCCGCGAGAGGAGCCCCGCGAGGAGCCCGCCCACGCCCCCCGCCCCGACGATCGCGATCCGCATGGCGCCCTCCGCTCGAGCCTAGAACTTGCCGTCGCAGGGCGTGCCGAGCCGCGCCCCGTACGCCCCGAGCTCCCCGTAGACGAACGGTGCGGCGTCGGCCACGTCGAGCGTCTTGAGCGGCGTCCGGCCCGGCCCGGCGATCCACTCGGCCGCGCCGCCCTGGTCGACGAACCGGCCCGACGAGGAGACGAGCACGAGGCCGCCGGGATCCGCGATCGCGTCGGTGAGCTCGACCGGCGCGAGCCCGCCCTTGCGCCCGTAGCGGAGCCGGTAGTCGGGGCGATCGGCCGGCCCGCCGGTCTCCGGATCGCGCGCGGCGTCGACGAGGAAGTACGCGCCCTGGTCGTCGCGCGCGAGCAGGTGCGGGACGCGCCGGAACGGCGCCGCGAGGAACTCCGCCCCGGACACGATCCTTCGGGCTCCGCCGTCCCCGAGCACGCGCAGCGCGGTCTTCGTCTTCCCGCAGAAGAGCGTCGCCTTGCCGCCGCGCATCTCGAGCTGGGACTGCGCGCCGGCGCGGGCGCGCGGCTCCCAGAAGACCCGGTCGAACGCGAGCCGGCCCTCCTGCCCGCCGCCGACGATCCGCTGCCGGTACATCTTCTTCCCGTCCCCCGCGTAGAACGGCGTGTCGATCCCCTGGAACGGCACGAGCGCGATGTAGAGGCCTTCGTCGTCGGTCAGGACGTAGAGGCGGTCGCGTACGGCACGGGGCAGCGCGTCGCGCTCCTCGACCCACGCGGAGGGCGCCGTGCCCGCAGCGGAGACCTGCGGCGCCGGCGCCGCGCCCGGCCCGGGGGTGTACTGCGGCGGGGCGGGCGCATACGGACCTGGCCGAGGGACGTCGGCCAGCGCCGGCGGGGGCTGCGGGACCTTCGCCGGCGGGGGCTGCGCCGGCGGGGTCGCCTGGATCGCGCCGCCCACGGGCTGCGCGCCGGGCGCGCCCGGGAAGAGCTCCGCGACCATGGCGGGGAGGACGTCGAGGACGTCGTCGATGGTCCCTCCGCGGAGCCGCCGATCGGCCTGCGCCGCGACGCGGACCTTCTTCACGTCGACGACCCGCAGGTGCATGAGGAAGCTCTCGCCGAGCTTCGCGATGTCACCGGCGACGAGCCGATCCGCCCCGAGCGCGCCGCCGAGCTCCGCCATGCAGGCGTCGGTCTCGCACCCGAGCATCGAGCGCTGCTTCTCGAGCGAGAGGATCGAGGCGATCTCCCGCTGGGTGATCACCTCGACGCCGCTCTGGCGTCGCACCTCGGCGACGACCGCCTCGGTGATCGCCGCCGCGGTCGACTGCGGCACCCCCTCGCCGCCCTGGACCTGCAGCACGGCGAGCTTGGCGGGGGACGCGGCGAGCGCGAGCGCGAGCAGGCAAGCGGTCATGCGCCAAGTTCTACCCCACCGGCGGCGGGGCCGGCGAGCTTGCGCGCGCCCGGTCCGTTGCGAAGGTTCGCCTCGGAGGCTTCATGTCCCTTCGCTGCTCGATCCGCGCCGCCCTCGCCGTCTCGCTCGCCCTCCCGCTCACCGCCGCCGCCGCGCCCCCGCAGGCCGCAGGGCGGATCGAGAGCTCGGAGGGCGCGCGTCGAGATCCTGGGCCGCCCCCTGCGGGCGGGCGACCGGATCGAGCTCCCGGAGGGCTACCTCCAGGTGGAGGAGGACGGCGCCGAGACCGGCGACGTCGGCTCGTTCACCGTGGTCTCCTCCGAGGCGTTCGCCGCGGTGGCGCCCGGCCTCGAGGAGCCGGCCCCGGCGGGCGCACCCGCCGAGACGCAGCCGGACGCCGCGGCATGCAACGGCGAGCGCCGCGCGTACCTCGAGGAGCTGTGGCGCATGTCCGGGATCGAGATGTCGGATCCCGCGGCGCTCCTCGAGGGCCTCCAGGCGGGCGCCACCGGCCCCGCCTCCGGGTACTACTGGTTCGCGCTCGCGACGGACGCGTTCCGCCCGCTCGCGTGGTCCTCGGAGCTCCGCTCCCGCGCCGACGCGCTCGCGCGCTGCGTCCGTCGCGGCGCCCAGACGTCGGCCGCGGCCGTCACTCCCAGGTGATCGCGTAGTCGGAGTCGAGGAGCCCGGTCGCCCGCGCCTCGACCTTGCCGTTCTTCGCCTCGGAGGCCTCGAGCGCCGCGAGGATCGACGGCGCGGTGGAACGCGGGCGGCATGAAGTCCCGCTTGAACACCATCCGCGCCGCCTTCTCGCCCCGCCACTCGACCGTCCGCTCGCCGTAGCTCACGGCGGAGCGGTATCCGGACGGGCCCGCCGCGACGAACCGACGGGGATCGCGCCCGGCCATCGCGTAGATGGTCCGCCCGAGCACGGACGAGAGGAAGCCTGTCACGGTGAGCCGCCCGAGCTCGGCGAACACCGCGTCGACGCTGCCGAGCTTCGGCTCGAGCCGGTCGGCGGCGTCCCACGCGATGCGCAGGTAGTCGGCCACCGGGTAGGAGAAGAAGTCGACGCGAGTCCCCTTCCCCGTCGGGTCGCAGGCGCGCGCCGCGTCGTCTCCGAGGTTCTCGCGGATGAGGTCGAAGAGCCGGTTGAAGTTGAGGCCGCGGGAAGTGTCCGCGTCCTTGCACTCGGCGAGGCGGCGCGAGAGGTCGTTGCAATCGGTAGGCATGGTCTCCGCCGGGGGGATCAGGAATCGCCGCCGGACACGGCATCGAACCACACCCGCCGCCCGGCGGGGTAGTCGGGTGGGGACGGGACCGCCGTCCTCCTCAGGCCCCCGCGCTCGGCTGCTCCGTGTGCGCTGCCGGCGATCCGTCGCTGATGCCGCCTCGAAGGAGCGCGAGGTGCGCCTCTCGTTCGGCGCGACCTTCGCGACCCTGCGGCACCACGGCGTCGCGATGCGCCGGTCGTCTCCGCTGCGGGTGTACGAGCGGCGGACGCCCGCGTCGGAGGACGCCCGCGCCGGCGACGCACGGCGTGGCGGGTTGACGCGGGCAGCCGGGGCGCTCCGGTCGCCTCGTCGGGACGCGCTGTCCATGTTGTCGAAGACATGGGCCAGATCGTGCGACGCGTGCTGCTCGTAGAGGACGACCCCGGGATGCGTGACGCCATCCGGACGCTCCTCGAGCGGGCAGGCTTCTCCGTGATCGTCGCCCAGGACGGGGCCGAGGCGTGGGAGCTGCTTGGACGCGGACCGAGACCGGCCGCCATCCTCGCGGACCTCTACACCCCGCGGATGACCGGGCACGACCTGGTCGCGCGCGTCCGGCGGACGGCGCGGCTCGCCGGCGTCCCGATCATCGTCATGAGCGCGGAGCGCGCCGATCGGGCGCGACCCACCGCGGAGGCGTTCCTCGAGAAGCCGTTCTCGCGCGAGCAGCTCGAGTGGGCGCTCGAGCGCGTCGGAGCCTGAGCCGCCGAGCAGAGCTCGGCGCGACCCGTTCCCTGGGCTAGGCCTGCGGCTCGATCCGGATGACGACCGGGGCGGCGCCCGCGCGCCGAGCGCGTGAGACCTCGCGCCAGCGGAGGACCGCCGGGAGCGCGAACAGGGCCGCCGCCAGGCACGCGACCTCGCCGAGGTCGGCGAGGACGCCGAACGAGATGAGCGCCTGGTTCCGCGCGATGAGCAGCGACGAGTAGCCGATGATGGTGGTGAGCGAGCAGAGCGCCACCGCGCCGCCGGTGGTGCGGACGACGTCTGCGATGGTGGCCGCGTTGTCCTGCCGGCGGCGCTGGAAGATGTTCGTCGCGTAGTCGACGCCGATGCCGAACGTGATCGGCAAGGCGATGAAGTTGAGCATGTTGAGCCGGAGCCCGAACGCGCTGGCGATGCCGAGGAACCAGACCACGCCGACGCCGAGCGCAGCGAGCACCCACGCCGCGTCCTTCAGCGACCTCGCGGAGCGCTTGCCGAGCCCGAACGCGACGAGCACGAGCGCGATCACGCCGGCGAGCGAGAGCAGCGTGGCGCGGGGCCCGTCCCGGGAGATGAGCTTCAGCACGTCCGCCATGAGCAGGATCCAGCTCGCGGTGGGCGTGCCGGGCGGGAGCGGGATCGAGCGCAGCTCCTGCTCGAACCGGAGCATGTCGCGCCCGTCCCACATGTTCATGCGCCCGGCCGGGTGGACGAGCACCGGCGTCCCGACGCGGCCATCCACCTCGGTGATCTGGCGGCGGATCCGCTCGGGGAGGTCCTTCGCGCCGAACGAGTGGACCCCGCCCGCGGGCAGCACCTTCTGCACGCCCATCCGCTTGTCCGGCGGCAGGAAGGCGAGGTTCGCAGGGGTCGCGAGCGCGCGGATCTCCGCGATGACGGGGAGCTTCTCGTCCTGGCCCTCCGGCACGATCGAGGCGATCGAGATCACCGGGCCGAGGAGCCCCTCGGGCCGCGCGCGGCGGTGCGCCTCGATCCGGCTCGCGATCTCGCGGGCCTCGGCCTCGTCGCGGCCGAGGATGACGGTCGGGGTGAGGTGGTCGCCGAACAGCTGGTCCACCCGGCCGTCCCACCACGCGGGACCGCCCTCCCGGAGCGCCGTCTGGTCACGCAGCTTCGAGAAGTCGTACTCGAACCACTTCGTCGGGTGCTCCGCGGCGCGGACGACGAAGAAGACCGACAGCGCCGTGACGCCCGCGGCGGCGATGGTGGTCGCCCGCGGCGCGCGCCCGATCGCCCAGGACACCGCCTTCGTGAACACCGGTCGCGCGGGACGCTGCCCGGCGCGCGGGATCGACGCGCGACGCTCCCAGGCGAGCACGAGCGGGGGCGTGACGAGGTAGGAGGTGACCCACGACAGCGTCATCCCGATCCCGCCGATCAGCCCGAACTGGCTGAACCCGCGGAAGTCGGTCGACATGAGCGACGCGTAGGCGGCGCCGGCCGCGAGCGCCGCGGTGAGCGTACCGAGCCAGGTCTCCCGGACCGCCACCTCCATCGCGGGCGCCGGGGCCTTCCCGCCGCGGCGCTCCTCGAGGTACCGCGCGAAGAAGATGAGGCCGACGTTGATCCCGTTCCCGACGACGATCGAGCCGAGGAACGCGGTGTTCGTGTTGAGGTTGCCGACGAACACGTTCGCGAGCCCGAAGGTGACGAACGCTCCCACCAGGAGCGGGAACCCGACCGCCGGGACCGCCTTCCAGGTCCGGTTGTAGAGCGCGACGGCGGCGGCCACCGCGAGCACGACCATGAGCGTCGCCCAGACGAGGTCCTCGGCGAGCGCGTTGTGCTCCATGACGTTCGAGGTGACGTGGCCGGCGAAGGCCACCTCGAGCCCGGGCGCGTACTTCTTCGGCTCGAGGCGCGCCACCGCGCTGCGCACCGCGCGATCGAGCCGGACCACCTTCGCGTAGTCGTCCGGCGTCCCGTCCATCCGGACGATGAGGGCGAGGATGGTGAGCTTCTCCCCCGCCGCGCGGCCGGGCACCTCTCCGACGTAGTAGCCGTCGGGGAAACGGCCGAGCAGGTCCTTGCGCGCGGCGGCGAGCGAATCGATGATCGCGGCCACGTCCGGCGGCGGGTCCGGCGGGCGGGCGGCCGGCCGCGGCGTCCTTCTCCCACTCGACCCGCGCGCGGAGGGTGTCGCGCAACCGCTCGAGCTCGACCTTCTCGGGGAAGAGCAGCAGCCGGGGCAGGAAGAAGTCACGCAGCTCGTCGTTCCGGTGCTCGACCCACCGGACGAGCCCCTTCTCCTTCGCGAGCTCGTCGGCGAGATCGTCCGCGAAGACCTCCAGCGTCAGCCGGTCGGACCCGTGGAGGATGACCGTCTCCTCCGCGAAGCCCCCGACCCGCTTCGTCACCGTCTCGAGGTCGCGGGCGCTCGGCGTGCTCGCCGGCAGGAGCTCCCCGATGTCGGTGCGCAGGTCGGAGTAGAGCGCGACCGTCCCGATCGCACCCCACACGGCCGCGACCGCGGCCAGCGCGAGCACCGCCACGCGGTGACGATCGAGGAAGCGGACGAAGGCCTGGGGGAAGTCCATCGGGGGAGTGTGTCCTTTACCTGCTCGGGCTCCGTGTTCTAACGCATTTCGAACCCGAATCCATGCAGCCGGGGGGCAGATCGTCCGCGCGGAGCTCGGCGAGCCGGACCCCCGACCGAACCGAGCGCCACGTACTCGAGCGAGCGCGCCCCGAGCCGCCCTGCGTTGACGTACCGATCGCCCGCGGCGAGGTGGGCGGCGTGGACGTGGCCGAACACCCCGACCGCGAATCCCTCCCGCTCCACGACGGCGAGGCAGCGCCGGCGGAAGAGTGCGCGGATGCGCCGATCGGCGACGGCGCGCGCCACCGCCTCCGCGACCTGCGCGGCGCCCCGGACGGCGGCGAGGTGGCCGAGCGTGCGCGAGAGCTCGTCGCCGAGCCGCCCGAGCGCGCTCGCATGGAGCGGGTCGAAGGCGTCGCCGTGCGCGACGAGGACGCGCCCGAGCACCGGGACGTCGAGCACGAGCCGCTCCTCGCCCGCGGCGGGGTCGTGGTTGCCGCGCGTCGTGAGGAGGCGCTCCGCGCGTGCGAGCGCCTCGATCGCGCGGACGACGCGAGGGTGGGCCGCGCGCGCCCGCGCCCCGAAGTAGAGCTCCTCGAAGACGTCGCCGTTCAGGACCACCGTCTCGCCCCCCTCGAGCGCGCGCTCCAGGAAGGCGCGCGCGAGCGCGCCGTGCAGCGGCGGGCTCTCGGGCGAGAGGTGCCAGTCGCTCGCGACGAGGAAGGTCACCGCTGCGCCCGCCGCGCCCGCACCCGGTCGTAGAGCGCCTGCGTGCGCTCCCAGGCGAGGGCGTGAAGGGGCCTCACCACTCGAGGGTCCCGTGCCGCCTCGGGCCGCGCGCGGACCGCGATGGGCTCGCCGAGGACGACCTCGAGCCGCGCGGGGAGCGGGAGCGGCGACCAGAGCGAGAGCCGCCCGAGCCGCACCCCCGGGTACGCCTCGGCGCCCCCCACCACCGCGAGCGGGACGATGGGGACCCCGGTGGCGAGCGCGAGGCGCGCGAACCCGTAGCGACCCTCCCAGCGCAGCCGGTAGAACTCGCGCGACGGACGCGCCTCGCGCATCCCCCCGGGCGTCACGAGGAGCTGCTCGCCCCGGGCGAGCACGGCGAGGCAGCTCGCCTCGCCGGGATCGACGAGGCCGAGGTGCCGCTTCACCCGCGGCAGCCCGGGGAGCGCCTTCTCGATGCGGGACTCCGCCGCCACGACCCGCAGCGCGGTCGGCATCCCCGCGCCGGGTGCGCGCGGGCGCCAGGCGAGGAGATAGGCGGCGACGAGCAGGTCGAGGACGAGGTACCCCGCCCCGTGCACCGAGACGTAGATGCACGGGCCGTCCGGCGGCGGCCCGCCTTCGAGCGCGGTGCGGTGGTAGCGCGCGAGCGCGCGCGCGAACGGCAGGTAGGCGGCGCGGTGGTACCAGCGATCCCGCTCGAGCCCCCCCGCGGGCGTCGGCGCGCCCGCGCTCACGCGAGGCTCCAGGCCGAGCGCGCGGCCGCCGCGGCGCGCGCGAGGAGGGCGCGGGTCTCCGCCTCGGCGCGCGCGGCGAGCGCGGCGATCGCCGCGGGGTCGCCGTCGCGCGGCGGCGCGAGCGCCGCCCCGAACACGAAGTCGAGCGGGATCGGGAGCGGGACGGGCGGGAGCCACAGCGAAGCGCGGGCGCCGAGCGGGAGGCGCAGCGGGTGCTGGCGATCGGCGCCGCCGATCGCGAGCGGGACCACCGGAGCGCCCGCCAGGGAGGCGATCCGGGCGAAGCCGCGCCGGCCGCGCCAGTCGATCGCGTCGGGCGCTCCGTACAGCTCGCGCGCGCCGCCCGGGAACACGAGCACCGACTCGCCGCCGCGCAGGACCGCGAGCGCGGCCGCCTCGGTGGCGGGGATCGCCCCGACGTTCCGGCGCAGCCAGGCGAGCCCCGGGATGCGGTGGAGCGACGTCCCGCGCGCCTCCATGGGGCGGAACGCCGGGCGGCCGCCGTCCCAGAAGGTCTCGAGCCCGAGCAGGATCACCTCGAGGTAGAGCCAGCTCCGCGGGTGCTTCGCGACGTAGACCACCGGCCGGTCGCGCGGGACGGCCTCGAGGCCGTGCAGGCGCGGCCGGTACCAGAGGCGCAGGGCGCGCGCGAGCGGCGCGATCACCGCGCGCTGTCGCCAGGTCCGCGGGAAGCGAGGCGTCTCCACCGCTACGCCCTCCCTTCGAGCGCGCCGGGCTGCGGGACGAGGCTCGTCGCCGCGGCGACCCGGCCCGGCGCCGCCCCCGCCCGACGGTAGACCTGCAGGACGCGGGCGGCGATGCGCGACCAGGACAGGGCGGCGGCCCGCGCGCGGCCGCGCCGAACCAGGTCCGCGCGCAGCGACCCGTCGCGCCCGGCCTGCAGGAGCGCCGACGCGAGCGCGGCCGCGTCCCCGGGCGGCACGAGGAGGGCGGCCCCGTCGGTCGCCTCGGCGTAGCCGGGGAGCGCGCTCGCCACGACCGGGCACCCGGCCGCCATCGCCTCGAGGAGCACCATCCCGAAGCTCTCGCGCCCGAGGGAGGGCGCGCAGAAGACGTCGGCGCCGCGGTAACGCGCCGCGAGCTCCGCGTCGTCGACCCGTCCGTGGAACCGCACCCCGAGCCGCCGCGCGCGCGCCTCGCTCGCGGCCGGGACCGGTGCCGACGACCTCGACCGACACGTCGCTGCCGCCGGCGCGCAGGAGCGCGAGCGCGTCGAGCAGGAGCGGGAAGCCCTTCCGCGCCTCGCCGAAGCGCCCGACGAAGAGGACTCGAAGGGGGCCGGGGCGCCGCGGCGCGACCGCCGGGGCGGCGAAGCGCACGAGGTCCACGCCGGACGGCACGACGGCGGTGCGGCCGCGGTAGACGGCGCGAGAGAAGGCCTTCGCCGGCCGCGAGACGGCGATGCCGAAGTCCACCCGCGCGAGCGGTCTCGCCGCGGCGCCCCGCAGCGCGCGCACGAGCGGCAGCTCGCGGTCGTCGTTCGCGTGGAAGGTCGCGACGACCGGCACGCGCGCGTGGCGCAGCGCGTGGCGCGCCGGCCCGGGGACGAGCGGCTCGTGCACGTGCACGACGTCGAACGCCCCGCCGCCGATCCGGTCGCGCGTCGCCGCGGCCGGGGCGAACAGCCCGATGCGCGCCACCGACCCGTTCGCCCGGATCGGCACCGCGCGCCCGACGACCTCGCATCCGTCCGGCGCCGCTCCGCTCGCGGGCCCGAGGACGCGGACCTCGTGGCCGAGGGCGCGCAGCGCGGCGGCGAGCCCGAGCGCGTGCCGGTTCACGCCGCCGTCGTGCGAGAGGTCGTACGGGGTGATGATGCAGACGCGCAACGTCCGCCCGGGCGCTCAGCGTGACGTGCCGGGCCCGGGACCGTCCACCCGCTGCGCCTCCGCGCGACGGAGCCGCTGGTGGATGACGACCATCCGCCCGAGCGCCGTCCCGGTCGCGCCGACCGCGACGATCGCGCAGGCGGCCTCGACGAGGAGCACCCGCGGACCGTCCGGCAGGAAGGCCGCGAAGAGCATCGCGAACATGAGCAGGACGACGCGGTGCGGCCGCTCCATCCCGAAGTTCGGGCACTCGACGCCGAGCCCCTCGCCGCGAGCGCGCGCGTAGCTCACCATGAGCGACGAGGCGAGCGCGGCGACCGCCCAGAACGACCCGGCGCGAGCGGGGAACGACGCGGCGAGCCCGGCGAAGAGCGCGATCTCGGAGAGCCGGTCGAGGTTCGAGTCGAGGAACGCCCCCGCCTTACCCTGGGTCCGGGTGATGCGCGCGATCTCGCCGTCGATGAGGTCGCACCACGACCCGAACACGAGCAGGACCGCCGCCCAGCCCCACTCGCCGATCGCGGCGAGGACGCCGGCAGCGAGCACGATCGCCGCGCCGATCCCGGTGATGGCGTTCGCCGAGAGCCGCAGCGCGACCGCGCCCCGCAGGAGCGGCCCGCTCACGAAGTAGGCCCACTTCCCGAGGAGCGCGATGGGCCCCGAGTACTGCTTCATCCGCTCGGGGGGCGTCGGCCGGACCACGGCGTACAGCACGCCCGTCGCCGCCGCGCTGGCGAGCACCAGGAACGCCGCGATCCGGGAGGATTCGCTCATGCCGCCCGCATTGTAGTAGCGCGCCGCGTGGCTAGCCCACGGCGCTCTGGGTGGCGAGGGCGGCCCGGTCGGCGTACTTGCGAAGCTGCGCCTGGAGCACCGTCTGCTGCATGAACAGGTCGTGGATCGGCGTACGGCCGGGGGTGGTGACCGGGCTCTTGAAGAAGAAGGACAGCCACTCCTGCGGCCCCTTCTCCCCGGCCCGCTGCGCGAGGTCGCCGAGCAGCGCGAGGTCGAGCACGATCGGCGCCGCGAGGATCGAGTCGCGGCACTGGAAGTTCACCTTGATCTGCATCGGGTAGCCGAGCCACCCGAAGATGTCGATCGCGTCCCAGCCTTCCTTGTTGTCGCCGCGGGGCGGGTAGTAGTGGATCGTGACCTTGTGGTCGATGTTGCCGTAGAGCTCCGGGTGCTCCTTCGGCGAGAGGATCTGGTCGAGCACCGACTTCTTCGAGACCTCCTTCGTCTTGAAGGAGTCGGCGTCGTCGAGCACCTCGCCGTCGCGGTTGCCGAGGATGTTCGTCGAGAACCACCCCTCGAGGCCGAGGAGGCGCGCGTGCAGCATCGGCGCGATGGTGGTCTTCATGAGCGTCTGGCCGGTCTTGAAGTCCTTGCCGCCGGTCACGACGCCGGCGCGGTCCGCGAGCTCGCGGAGGGCCGGGATGTCCTGCGAGAGGTTCGGCGCGCCGTTCAAGAACGGGACGCCCGCCTGGATCGCCGCCCACGCGTAGATCATCGACGGCGCGATGCTCGGGTCGTTCGCGTCGAGCGCCGCCTCGAACGCCTTGGGCGTCATGTGGGTCGGCCCGGCCTCGACGTAGACCTCGGTCGAGGCCGTCCAGACCATCACCGCCCGGGAGCACCCGTTCTTCTGCATGAACGTGCGGATGTCCTGCACGAGCGCCTCGGCCTTCTGCCGGAGCGACCCCTTCTTCACGTTCGGACCGTCGAGGCGGCGCACCCAGGCCTGGTCGAAGACCGCCGGCATCGGGCGCACCGACTCGAGCTCCTCGCGGACCGGATCGAGGTGCTCGCGGCGCAGCACGTTCGCGCGCACCGCGGCGCGGTAGGCGTCTTCCGGGAACGGGTCCCAGCCGCCGAAGACGAGATCGTCGAGCCCGGCGAGCGGGAGCACGTCGCGGAGCAGCGGCCCGTGCGTGAGCCCGCCGTCGTCCAGGTGCCCGAGCTGCGTCAGCGAGCCGACCGGGGCGGCGAGCTTCCGCCGCACCGCGGCGACGCCGGCGATGGCGGTCGTCGCGACCGCCCCCATGCCCGGCAGCAGGACAGCGAGCTTCTCCCCCTTGCCCGGGGCCTTCAACGCGGAACCGATCCTCATGTCCACCTCTCGGCCGTGGACCGCGGCGCGCGACCCGCGCTGCGACACGGCGTTCCCCTGGCCGGCCGGCCAGTGCACGCGGTTTCTACCGCAAGGCGTCGCGGGCGGGAAGGGTGCGAAATGTGATACCCGGACGGTCGGTCCGTCCTGGCCCGACGGACGGTCCGCTCGCGGCGACCGTTGGCGCTCAAAACTTGAGCTGGCTCGTGAACGCGGCGCCGAGGAGCGTCCCCGTCCCGGCCTGCGGATTCTCATAGCGGGTGCGGATCGCGTGCACCTGGAGCCCGAGCGCGAGGTGGTCGAGCAGGTACCAGACGCCGTTCAGGGCGAGAAGCCGGTTCTCCCGCACCGCGAGGCGCCCGTCCGGAGCGATGCCGGCGTCGAGGCCGCGCAGGACCCGGTCCGTGCCCCCGACGAGCCGGAGCTCGACCGGGCCGAGGTTCGCGGAGAGCTGCGCCCACCCGCCGGCGGAGCGGAGCGCGGTGTGCCGCCCGCTCGCGGGATCGACGCGGGGCAGCTGCCAGGCGGCACCCTCGAGCAGGTGGACGTTCTCGCCCACGAACGCCTCGCCGGCGAAGCTCGCGTGCCGTCCGAAGGGGACGTGGACCTCGAGGCTCGCCGTCCAGACCGCCGCGTCCTCCACCCGCGCCACCGAGCCGACGAGCTCGGCGTCCTCGAGCCCGAGCCGCTCCGAGCCGACGATCCCGGAGACCGCGATGGTGAGCGGGTACTTCTCGCCGTACAGCTTCCCCTCGAACCGCTCGTCCACGAAGGCGATGCGCGCCGCGCCGAACGGCCCGGGCGTCGCGCCGGCCGGGACGTCGTCCGCCGTGAACTGCGACTTGTGGCGGCCGCCGAACGCCTCGACGACCACCGGGCCGAAGGACTTCGAGAGCGTGACTCCGATGAAGCCGGCAGCGAGGTCGCCGAACCCCTCCGGCAGGGTGAGGGTTCCGGCGGTGAGCCCCGAGACGATCCCGGGCCCGAACCCGAGGAGCACCCGGAAGCCGGCATCCTCCTTCAGCATCTCGGCGTAGGCGCTGTCGATCTCCGGCGTCCGGTCCTTCACCCAGGCGGTCGAGAACGCGCCGCGGAGCTGCCACCCGCTCTCGCGCCGCGGCGCCTGGAACGTCACGCCGGCGACGGCGGGGCGGGGCAGCACGAGGAAGTGCCCCTCGTCCGCGACGCCGCGCGGGGGCGCGAGCGGGTCCTCGCGGTCGCCGCCGTTCGCGTCGTCCCAGCCCATGGCGAGCCGCAGGAACCCGAACGGCGCGAGGCGCGTCGTCTCCCCGGGCGCCTCGAAGGTCGGCACGCGGCTCGTCGGGTCGGGCGCCTTCTGCGCCTGGATGGGCAGCTCCTCGAGCGGCAGCGCGACGCGCAGCTCCGCGCCGCGCTTCACGACGAGGACCTGGACGCTCCTCCGGTAGCCTTCCTTCGACAGCTCGAGGACGTGCTCGCCCTCGGGCACGCTCCGGAGCGCTCCGTCCGCGCCCAGCTCGCACGGGCGGCCGTCGAGCGCGCAGATCGGCTCCGCCACGTTCGTCGCGATCCGGATCGCCCCGGTGTCCTGGAAGATCTGCTGCAGCGCGTCCTGCCAGGGAGGGAGCGTGTCCGCGCCAGCGCGCGGGATCGCGACCATGGCTTCGTCGAGGACGCGCCCCTTCCCGAGCTCGAGGCGCCGGACCCTGATCCGGACCGTGTCCCCGTCTATGAACGAGTCCGCCGTGATCGCGGTCTCGACCCCGGCGCGCAGGAGCGGCGCCGCGATCCGGAGCTGGCAGGCGATCTCGCCGCGGCAGTCGAAGAGCTCGACCAGGTACGTCGGCCCGAGGAGCTTGCGCAGGTCGTCGTGGCGGAGCACCGCGGTGCCGGAGAGCAGCCCGACCACGTTCTCCGCGATGGCGCGGAGGCGCTGTGCCTCCCCGAGCTGCGCGAGCGACGTCGCGCCGAAGACGGAGGTCTCGGTCGGGCGAAGGCCGAGGAAGGCGATCGCGCCTGCCGGGGGAGTCACGCCCGCGTGTGCCGTCGCGGGCGGCGGCGGCGACCGTCGCGCCGGCGCAGCCAGGGTCGGGGCGCCGGCCGCGAGGAGCGCGAGGGCGAGGGCGAGGGCGGGCGTCTTCAAGGGGCGGGCTCCGGGAGGGAGGGGGGGCGGCGCGGCCGCGTGCCTGGCGCTGCGAGCAGGACGTGGAGCGAGGCCGCGCGGGCGAGCCAGGGCGCGTCGGCGGCGGAGATCTCGGCGACGAGCTCGGCGCCGCGCGCCACGACGCGGCAACCGGCGCGATCGGCCGGGGCGTCCCCCACGACCTCGCAGGCGGCATCCGGGGCCGGCTCGGCGCCGGGCGCGAGCCCGAGGTGCCAGACCCCGGCATCGACGACGCGCGCGAGGATCTCGCCCGACGCTGCGCGCCCTCCCGGCTCCGGGGCGCGCGACAGGCGCCCCGCGGCCGGGGCGACGAGCGCGACCGACCTCGTCTGCTTGCGTGCGGCCGCCCTCCGCTGGTCCCGGCGCGCCTTCTCGAGGAAGTCGCGGTAGACCGGGTCCTGCGCGGCGAGCCTCTCCAGCTCGGCGATCCGTCGCGCGAGCGCGGGGTTTGCCGGCTTCGCGGAGACCTCGACCTTCATCGTGCCGAGCCGCTCCCCGGACGCGACCTCGTCGTCGGGCGCCCCGCTCCAGGTGAACGTTCCGTCGCCTGGCGCGGCGACCGCCGCGAGCTCGGGGTGGCCGCGCCGCTCGACGGCAGCGCTCCGCCAGGCCGGCGGCGGCGGAGCCGGCGGTGCGACCGGAGCCGCGGCCGGGGCGACCGGGACCGCGGCGAGCGGGGGGGACGGCGGCCTGGACGCCGGCCGCAGGAGCACCCACGCGACGGTCCCTGCGGCGAGGATGGCGACGGTCGCGGCGACGGCCCCGACGGTGCGGCGCGGACGCGCGCTCGCGCCCGGCGCAGCGCCCGCGGCAGCCGCGTCGAACGGTCCCGCGGCGGTCGCCGCCGGCGGGCGGGTATCCCCGAGCGGCCCCGCCGCGAGCGAGCGTCCCTTCGCGACGAGCGCGAGCATCTCGGCGGCGGCGGCGTTCTCGGGGTGCGAGTCGAGCACCGCCTCGAAGTAGCTGGCCGCGTCGGAGTTTCGGCCGAGCCGCATGAGCCGCTGCCCGGTCTCGAAGAGTGACCGCGTGGCGTCGTCCCACGCCTCGCGCTCGTTCCAGGTCCCGCCCTCACCGTCCGACGCCGGCGCTCCCTCCGCGCCCGGCACCGCGAGGAAGCCGTAGTGCCACATCTGCCGGACGAACTTGTAGAGCGCGACCACGTCCATCGGGATGCCGAGGCGCCCGCCGCTCTCGATGACGTCCGAGACCTTGCGGCGACCGTCGAGCATGCGCGCGATGGCGAGCTCGAACTCGTAGAGCGTGAACTTCCGGCCGGACGCCGGGTCCGAGACGTCGAAGAGCGACGGGGACGCGCCCCGCGCGACACGCAGGTCGGTCCGGAAGAGCGGGACGACGTCCCCTCCCTCGAACGGCGCCGGCTCCGGCACGGGCGGCGCCACCGCGGGCGCGGCCGGGAGGACGTCCGCGACGTCGACGTCCAGCTCCTCGTTCTTCACCACGGTGGGATCCCCGACGCCGACCCTGCGACCCGGGGGCCAGCAGCGGTGCGGCGTAACTTCGCAGCAGGCCCGGAGATCGCGCGCCTGGCGCGACCCGGAACCGGGACCCTGGGTTTCCCCGTACCCGGCGCGCGCCGCTCCGGCGGCTCGCGGCGGCTCGCGGCGGCTCGAAGAAGCGAAACGAGCGGAGCGTCCGGCGAGAAGCCGACGTTCGCCCCGTCGGCGCGCACGCTTGCGGCCGACGCGGCGCGCCGTCTACCCTCGGCGAGTGCTCGTCGCGCTGGCCGCCGCCCTCGCGCTCGCCGCGACGCCCGGAGGCCTGGAGGCGTCCGTCGTCGCGGGCGTCACCCGAGCGCTCGCCGTGGCGCCCGCTGGCGGCGCCCGCGCCGTGGCCGCCACCCGCCCGCTCGTCGGCGCGCCGTACGTGCCCTCGCCGCTCGGAGAGAGCGCCGGGCGCGACCCCGATCCACGCTTCCGGCTCGATGCGTTCGACTGCATGACGCTCGTCGAGACCGCGGTCGCGCTCGGGAGCGCCTCGACCCTCGCCGAGGCGCGCGTCGCGCTCGACGACGTCCGCTACTCCGGACCTCCGACGTACGCGGCGCGGAACCACGAGGTTCTCTCCCAGTGGATCCCGGCGAACGTCGCGAAGGGCTTCATCGCGGAGCCCGGGATGGCGCTGCCGGCGGGTGCCGGCCGGGTCGCGAAGGAGTACACGGCCGCCTCCTGGGCGGCCGTCCGGGCGGCCGGCCGTGCGATCCCAGGCTTGCCCCGGGCGCGCCTCCCGCTCGGTCGGTTCGAGATCGCGATCGTCCCGCCTGCGGAGGCCAGGCTCGTCGCGGCCCGCCTCGGAGAGGGCGCCATCGTGTTCGTCATCCGCGCCGATGCGCCCGAGCGAGCGACCCGGATCACGCACGCCGGCCTCGTCGTGCACGGGCCGACCGGCGAGCCGCTCGTCCGCCACGCGACCTCGACGAAGGGCGTCGCGCGGGTCATCGAGGAGCCGATCGAGCGCTTCGTTCGCCGCGAGGGTCGGGCCTACCCGCGCTGGCCGCTCGAAGGCCTGGCGTTCTTCGAGATTCGCGACGCGAGCGCGCGCGTCCGGACCGCCATGGGCCTCCCCCCGGCGCGCGGCAGCGGAGGGCCGCTCGCCTCCCCGCCGGCGGGCCTGTAGGTGGTTGCCCACCGGCCCGCTGGTGTCGATCGTTGTCGAGGGGTAGGGGGGGAACGGTGAGGGCGGCGGGTTGCGCTGCGGCACGCTGTGCGCGTGGCCTGCCGCCCTCGCCGTCCGCTGTCGCACGGCACGACTCCCGCTCCATCCTCGCTCGTCCTGCGTGGTAGTGTTCGCCCCCGCCCACGGGCGCGGCGGGCGGCCTTGCCCTCCCGCGGCCCAGCGCTCCTCGACGGGTCGAGCGGGCGCACGATGGGCGGACGGAGCGCGGCGCGGTGGATCGGGCGAAGCTGATGAAGGAGATCCGGGGATGGGCGTTCACCATCCTCGCGGTCCTCGCGTTCCGGACCTTCCTGTACGAGGCGGTCTTCATCCCGTCGGGGTCCATGATCCCGACCCTGCAGATCGGCGACTACGTCATCGTCGAGAAGTGGGCGTACGGGGCGCGCCTGCCGTTCACGAAGACCGCGCAGGCGACCTGGGCGACGCCGCAGCACGGCGACATCGTCGTCCTCCTCGCGCCGCCCGGGAACCCGCGCGACGACGACCTCATCAAGCGCGTCGTCGCGGTCGCGGGCGACACCGTCGAGATCCGGGACGGGCACCTCGTCGTGAACGGCGACCCCGTCCCGCGCGAGCGCGTCCCGGGCGCCTGCGCCTACTTCAACAAGCCCGAGAACGGCGAGTGGCGCGAGGAGCCGTGTGTCGACTTCGTCGAGCGGCTCGACGGCCACCGCTTCCACACCCACTGCACGCCCTGGCTCTCCTGCGGCGACGTCGAGTCGCAGAAGGTGCCGCCCGGTCACGTGTGGCTCGCCGGCGACCACCGCGACCACTCCGCCGACAGCCGCGTGTTCGGGCCGGTGCCGGTCGGCCGGATCAAGGGACGCGCCTGGATGGCGCTCGTCTCGTGGGGCCCGCGCGGCCTCCGCTGGGACCGCCTCTTCCACTTCGTGAATCACTAGCTCACTACGTGGTCGTGGACGTGGTCGTGGTGGTGGTCGTGGTCGTGGACCTAGACCTAGACCTAGACCTCGACCTCGACCTCGACGAGGTCTAAGTCGAAGTCGAAGTTCAGGTCGAAGTCGAGGACCACGTCCAGGTCCAACTCCACGTCCACGTCGGCACGTCACCCGGTCAGAGCGTGATCACCTGATCGATCTTCGCCCCGGCGAGCGCCTTGTAGAGGTCCGGGAAGCAGCCGATCGGGATCCCCTCGATGAGCCGGTCCGCGATCGCGCGCTGGTAGCAGCACTGGTCGCAGCCCATGAGCAGCATCCCGCTCTTGCGCGCGACCTTCGCGAGCCGCTCGCCGGTGGGGTTCCCGCGCACGAGCAGGTAGTTGTTGTCGACGAAGAAGAACATCCCCGCGACGGTCGCGCCGTGGCGCTCCTCCTCCAGCTGCGGGACGATCATCTTCTCGAGGATGAAGGACGCGTTCGGCGTGGCGAAGACGTAGGCGACGTTCATGGTTCCTCCGGTGCGAAGGCGGCGCTGATCGCGGCGGCGACGAGCGTGGCGCGCTCGAGGTGGAGCGGGTGGACGCCGGCGACGCGCGCGCGCAGGCCGGCGCCGTCGAGCGCCGCGGCGGGCACGCCGGCCTCGAGGGCCTCGCAGGCGACCTCGGCGTAGGCGATGAGCGAGGCGCAGGTCGTCGCGCGGTAACGGGCCCGGCCGTCGGCGAAGACCCCGAGCCGCACGATGTGCCCGCCCGCGCACGCCTCCCCGAGCCTCCGCGCGCCCTCGACCGGACCTGCGTGGCGCGGGGCCTCGACGCAGTCCGCGACGGTCCGCGAGGGCGAGGGGGCGCGCGGGGCTCGGGTTTCACTCGCCATGCCCGGAACATGCCGGGGACCCGCCCTCCGCGCCACCTCGATCGAGCCGCGACGGGGTCGCGGTCGTGGACGTGGACGTGGACGTGGTCGTGGTCGTGGTCGTGAACCTCGACCTCGACCTCGACCAGGTTCGGGTCGAAGTCGAAGTTCAGGTCGAAGTCGAAGTCGAGGACCACGTCCAGGTCCAGCTCCACGTCCACGTCCACGTCACGCTCACGGATCCTCGACGAACCGCGCGACGGCGCTCCGGACCGCGTCCGCCGCGCCGGGGACCGCCCGCGCGACCTCGGGCGTGAGCCCCTCGCCCACCGTCTCCAGGTCGAGGACCTCGACCGCGACCACGTGGATCCTGGACGGCACCGGCGCGCCGGCGGCCTTCGCCCGCGCCAGCACGGAGGGGAGGCCGATCGAGTGGGGCGACGGCCCCTCGGGCGCGCGCAGGTCCTCGAGCGGGAAGGAGAGGACGGTGCCGGCCGGCCGGCCGGTGCGCACCGCGTCGACGACCACGACGCGGTCGAACCCCTCCATCTCGTCGAGGAGGTAGAGCCCGGACACGGCGGTGCGGCGGAGCACGGCGCCCGCGGGCGGCGCCGCCTCGAGCAGGTCCGCGACCCGGAGCGCCACCGCGTCGTCGCTGCGGAGCGCGTTGCCGAGGCAGAGGACGAGGATCACGGCAGGACCTTCACGCCGCGTCGTCCGGGACCCGCCGCCGGATGACGTCCCGCACCTTGCCGTCCGGGCCGCGCAGCGTCACGACGAGCGGCAGCTCGCCCGGGAGCGCGTGCGACGCGCACGCGTTGCACGGGTCGTAGGCGCGGAACGCCATCTCGAGCAGGTTCAGGAGCCCGTCGTCCACCTGGCCGTTCCGGATGAGCCCGCGCGCCGCCTTGCGCACCGAGACCTGCACCGAGGCGCCGTTGTGCTGCGAGGCGACGACGAGGTTCACCGCGGTGAGGATCCCCGCCGCGTCCGCGCCGTACTGGTGGATGAGCGTGCCGCGCGGCGCCTCGACCACCCCCACCCCCTCGCGCGGACCGGTGAGGGGCGCGGGGACGACGCGCACCTCGCGCGAGGCGAGCTCGGGGTCGTGGGCGAGCTGCTCGACCGTCTCCGCCGCCTGCAGCGCCTCCACGAGGCGCGCCCAGTGGAACGCGAGCGTCTGGTGCGCGGGCCAGCCGAGCTGGTCGAAGAGGCGCTGCCGCTCGCGCTCGGCGCGGTTCGTCGCCATCGCGCGCGCGACGTTGAGCCGGCCGAGCGGCCCGACGCGATAGAGGCCGCTCTCCGGACCCTCCGCGAACCCCTTCCAGCCGCGCGACTTCAGAAACGTGAGCTTTGCGTAGGTCCACGGCTCGACCCGCTCCGCGATGTGGTCGAGCCACGCCGCCGGCTCGAAGAGCGCGACCTCCTCGCCGGCGGGGTCCACGATCCGCAGGCGACCGTCGAGGAACGCGAGCCGCCCCGCGTCGTCGACCATGCCCATCGAGTGACAGCGGACCTTGAAGACCTCGCTGTCGATCACCTCGGCGTAGGTCGGGTCCGCGAGCACCGCGCCGCGGAACGACTCGAGCGTGTCCTCGGCGAAGGACACGAAGCGCGGCGCCGCCTCGCGCACGCGCCGGATCGTCTCCTCGTCGAGCGGACGCGAGATGCCGCCCGGGATCGCGAAGACCGGGTGGATCGTGCGGCCCGCCATCGCGGCCATGAGGTCGCGCGCCTCCTTGCGGACCGAGAGGATCCGCCCGCCGAGCTCCGCGCCGACCTTGGCGATGACCCCGAGCACGTTGCGCATCGGGGCGGGCGCGCGCGGACCGGCGTAGAAGTCCGGTCCGCCGAGGTACCAGTAGTGGAGGAGGTGGTCCTCGAAGAGGAAGAGGTTGTAGTAGAGCGCCTGGATCCGGCGCGCCGCGACCGGCGGCGTCGCTCCGTACAGCGCGTCGAGGGCCCGCACCGAGGCGAGGTGGTGCGCCGCCGGGCAGACGCCGCAGACGTGGGCGGTGAGCTGCGGCATCTCCTCCGCCGCGCGCCCGACGCAGAACCGCTCGAAGCCGCGCAGCTCCGGGACCTGGAGGAACGCGGTCTGCGCGTTCCCCTGCTCGTCGAGGAGCACCTCGATGCGGCCGTGCCCCTCGAGGCGCGTGATCGGGTCGATGGTGATCCGGCGCGTCATGTTTCTCCGTCCGATCGGCCGGGGCGGAGCGGCGCCGCGGGCGCGGGGTCGAGGGGCGACCCCGACTTCGTCTTCGGCGGGCCGGCGCGCCGGTCGATCCGCGCCGGCTCGCGCGGGGGCGGCCGGCGGGGGACGAGCCCCGCCGCCAACGAGTACCGCCAGAACGTCCCCACCGGATCCGGCAGCTCCGCCGCGAGCCCGGCGCGCTCCTCCTCGCTCCCCGCGAGGAGCGAGGCGAACGCGGAGAGCATGGCCGCTCCGGCGTCTCGCACGCCGTCGAGCGGGCCGAAGCAGCCGCGGCATGGCATCCCGACCTCGAGACAGCCCGGCTGACAGCCCTGGCGCGTGCCGGGCCCGAGGCAGACGAGCCCCTGGGCGAGGAAGCAGCGCTCCGGGTCGATCGCGCTCGTCGCGATCCGGCGCAGGGACGCGATCTCGATCCGCTCGGGCTTCGAGTCCCTGAGCGGGCAGGTCTCGCACAGCGCCGCGTTGGGCGCGAGCACCGCGCCGGCGGGCGGGAGGTCGCCCGCGAGGAGCCGGTCCACCGCCGCCGCGATGACCGCCGGGGACGGCGGGCAGCCCGGGATGACGTAGTCCACCGGCACGGCCTCGCCGAGCGGGAGCGTGCGCGAGAGGAGGACCGGGAGGGAGAGGTCGTGCCCCGCCGCGGTCACCCGTTGCCCCGGGAGCACCGCGTCCGGGTTCGAGACCGACGGCGGCAGCCGGTAGGCGGCGTCCAGGATCTGCTGCGGCTCGGACAGGTTCCCGAGCCCCACCACCCCGCCGAGGTGCGCGCAGGCGCCGAACGCCACCACGACGCGCGCCTTCCGCCTGAGCAGCTGCGCCCACTCGTCCTGCTCGGTGAGCCGCACCGCGCCGTTCAGGAACGCCACGTCGATCGCGCCATCGGGGAGCGCCTCGACGTCGTGCCGCTTGTAGTCGAGCGCGACCGGCCACAGGACGACCTCGACCCTCTCGAGCAGCGCGGAGAGCGCCTCGCCGAGATCGATGATCGCCTCCTCGCACCCGCCGCAGGACGCGTTCCAGTAGAAGGCGACGCGGGGCTTCGCCGCGGCGGGCGGCGCCGGCCGCGCCTCGATCGCGTCGAGCCGGTGCGGGGCGAGGCGGATCGCGTCCTGCACCTCGTCGAGCGCGCGGGCCTGGTACTCGAGCGCGCCGAGCGCGCGCAGGTCGTCCGTCATCTCGCGGACCACCTCGGCGAACCGCTCGGCCTCGGTGCCGCTCGCCCAGGCGATCCGGAAGCGGGAGGGCTCGATGCCCGCCTGCGCGAGCGCGCGGGAGAGCACCGCGTGCCGCGCGGCGGCGCGGAGGTTCCCGTCGACGTAGTGGCAGTCGCCCGGGTGGCAGCCGGCGACGAGCACTCCGTCCGCGCCCTCGCGGAACGCCTGCAGCACGTGGGCGGGCTCGACCCGGCCCGTGCACATGACGCGCACGGTGAGGAGGGTCTGCGGGTACTCGAGCCGCGCCTGGCCCGCGCGATCGGCCGCCTGGTACGCGCACCAGTTGCAGAGGAACGCGACGATGCGCGGCTCGCGGGCCATCGGCTACTCGTCCCCCGCCGAACCGGGCGCGGGCGTCCCGGCGAGCAAGGCGGAGATCTCCGCCTCGAGCTGCGGACGCGTGAAGTGGGGCGCGGTCGCGGCACCGGTCGGGCAGGCGGCGGCGCAGGTGCCGCAGCCGCGGCAATGGACCGCCTCGACGTGCGCCTTGCGAGGGGCCCCCGAGTGTCCCCCCGAGGGAGATGGCTCCCGAACGGGCAAACGGACGCGCAGACGCCGCAGCCGCCGCAGAGCGCCTCTTCCACGAAGGCCGCGAGCGGCTCGATGAGGCGGCGCTCGCCCGGGACGAGCGAGGCATGGACGAGGCCGGCGGCCGCGGCGCCGTCGCGGATCGACTGGGCGATCGTCCGCGGTCCGGCGGCGGCGCCTGCCACGTACACGCCGGCGACGCGGGTCGCGGTCGGCTCGAACGGGCTCGCCGGGCGGTCGAGGAGGAACCCGCGCTCGCCGGTCGCGACCCGCAGGAGCGCCGCGAGCGCGTCGGTGCCCGCCGCCGGCCGAGCCGCCGCGTGGACGACGACGAGGTCGGCCTGGCGCACCGCGACGTCCCCACCGGAGACGAGGCGGACGGCGAGGCGCTCCCCGTCCGCGGCGACGCCGCCCTCGGCGAGCCGGCCCGGCACGAACTCGATCCCCTCCTCGGCGAGCTCGGCGGCCTGCCGTCGGAGCTGCGGCACCCGGTCGAGCTCCCCCGCGACGGCGACCCGCGCCTCCGGGAGCCGCGCCCGCACGAGGTGCGCGAGCTTCAGGAGCTCGAGCGAGGCGAGGTCGCCGTCGTCGTCCGCCTCGGCGAGGAGCAGGACCGCCCCGGGCTCCCTCCCGCCCGCGCCGCGGATCCCGCCGCCGGTCGGGCCGTTCGGGTGGAGCATCCGCTCGAGCCGGTAGGACGAGACGACGCCGTCCGGACCCTCGACCTCGCCGGGGGTGAGGCCGGTCGCGACGACGATCGCGCCCACCGTCACGGTCTTCGTCGACGGCGCCTCGTCGAGCCGGATGGCGCCGAAGGCGCAGGCGGCGAGACACGCGACGCACGGATCGCCGCGCGCGCGCAGGCAGGCGCCCGGGTCGATGGCCGAGACGTGCGGCAGGCAGCCGGGATAGGGCAGCCCGATGGCCCGCGCCCGGGCGAGCCCCGCCGCGAAGGGATCGACCCGCTCCGCCGGACAGGCCTTCGCGCACTCCCCGCAGCCGAGGCACGCGGCGGGGTCGACGCCGCGCGGCCGCAGCGCGAGCTCGATCTCGAACCGCCCCGCCGCGCCGCGCACGCGGCGAACCTCCGCGCCGGTGAGCACCTCGATCCGCTCGTGGTGGAGCACGCGGTCGAGCACGGGCTCCATGAAGCAGCTCGCGCACTCGAGCTCGGGGAAGACCTCGTCGAGCTGGTTCGCGAGCCCGCCGATGACGAGGTCCCGCTCCGCGACGACGACCTTGCGGCCCTTCCCGGCGAGCGCGAGCGCGGTGGACAGCCCGGCGGCGCCGCCGCCCACCACCAGGACGTCGGCGACCACCTCGACCTCTTCGGCCGGGATGGGGCGGTGCAGCGCGAGCCGCGCGAGGGCCGCCCGGACGAGCCGGCCCGCCCGCTCCGTCGCCGCGTCCGCCTCGCCCCCGACCCACTCCACCTGCTCGCGCAGGTTGACGACTTGCAGGTGAAACGGCGAGCGCCCACAGGCCGCGAGCACCCCGCGGAAGGTCTGCTCGTGCTCGCGCGGGGAGCAGGCGGCGACGACGACCCGCTCGAGCTCGAGCTCGCGGATCCGCTGCGCGAGCCAGGCCTTCCCCTCTGCCGAGCAGAGGATCGCGTGGGTCGCGACGTCGGCGACGCCGGGCCACCGGGCCGGGTCCTCGAGCTCGCCGATGCGGACGACCTCGCCGAGGTTCGGGCCGCAGCGGCAGAAGAAGAGGCCCGTCCGCCCCGCCGAACCTCCGGCCGGATCGCCCCGGGCCCCCCGCGGCTCGCTCTGCGTCACGCGCGCTCAGTACTGGATCTGGATATGGGTCTTCACGCCGTCGCCGCGGATCGACAGGAGGGTCTTCTTGCGGCGGTCGCAGAAGGTCCGGATGTCCTTCTCGAAGGTGGGGCAGTCGCCGACGATCTCGACCACCGTGCCTACGGGGGTCTCGGCGGTCTCGACGGCGAGCTTGAGGACGGGCTGGGGGCAGCGCATCCCGGTGCAGTCGATCCGCATCACGTTGGGTCCCACTGGTGCCCCTCTCTTCGGCCCGTGCCGTGCCCGCGCCGCGGCGCAGCAGGGTCGGTCCCGCAGCCCGGGACGCGCCGTCGAGACTATCCGCACCTTCTGACCGGCGTCAAACGCGCGCGGGGCGGGGACGTCTCAGTACTTCGCGTCCTCCGCCTCGATGAGGCGGTAGATCTCGGCCGCGTCGCCCGCCTTCAGGATCGCGTCGCGGAAGCCCGGGTTCTTGAAGATCCGGCTGATGCGCGCGAGCGCCTTGAGGTGCGCGCCCGCGGAGTTCTCGGGGGCGAAGAGCGCGAAGAAGAGGTGCGTCGGCCGCCCGTCGATGGCGCGGAAGTCGATGCCCTGCACGGACCGGCCGAAGCTCGCCATGAGCCCGGGCAGGCCGGGGACCTTCCCGTGCGGGATGGCGACGCCCTCGCCGATGCCGGTCGAGCCGAGCTTCTCGCGCTCGAGCAGCGTCTCGAGGAGCCGCTGGGAGTCCACGTGGTGGGTCGCGGAGAGCGGCCGGCAAAGCTCCGAGAGGACCGCCTGCCCCGACGGACCGGAGAGGTTCGCGATCACCGCGTCGGATCGGAGGAACTCGACGATCTTCATGGGCGGACCGGGTCAGCTAACACAGGTGGCAACGCCGCGGCAAGAAGGCAAGCCGACCGTCGCCTGGTCCGGCCGCGGGCGCACTGCGCCCGGGGCCGGCGCGTCGCGCCGGCCCCGGGACGGAACCTCAGCTCGGCTGCGCCTCGATGAGCCCGAACCCGCCGCCCTCGCGCCGGAAGACGACGTTGATCGTCCGGCCGGTGGCGCTCTGGAACACGTAGAAGTTCGCGTCGAGCAGCTCGAGCTGCAGGATCGCCTCGTCGGTGCTCATCTGCTTCGCCTGGAACTGCGAGCTCTTCACCACCCGGTGGCTGGGCCGGTCCGGGTGATCGAGCATGTCGAGGACGTCGTGGCGGACCTCGACCGGCTTCGAGTCCGCGTGGCCGTTCGCCTTGTGGCTGGTGAGCTTCTCCTTGTGCTTCTTGAGCTGCCGCTCGATGCGCTCCGCGGCGGCGTCGATGGACGCGTACATGTCCTGCGACCGGCCGGTGCCCCGCAGCAGGAAGCGGCCGGCCTTCACGGTGATCTCGGCGTGGTGATCCAGGTTCTCGACGTGCAGCACCGCGTGGGCCTCGCTCGGCCGGTCGATGTAGCGCTCGACGTGCGCGACGCGATCGCGGACGTGGGTCTTCAGGGCTTCGGTGGGCTCGAGATGCCGGAAGGTGATGTTGAGCTGCATTGCCACGCCTCCTTGGGAGGACCACTAAACGCTTCGGCCGCGGCCGGCGGGGTCTGGAAACCCGCCGACACCGCGGCCGAGGCCGACGTTGCCGGGACTGGCAACATGTTCGATTTCATCATAGCAGACGCCTCGCCCCGGGGAGCGGATCACGGTGCGAGCGTTCACTCTATTCGGGGGCGTTCAGGCCGGCGGGGGACGGCCGTGCAGCCGCCCGCCGCGCGGCCTAGAAGTACTTCTTCCGCTTCGACGACGGCAGGATCCCGAGCACCTCGCGGTACTTCGCCACCGTTCGGCGGGCGATCTCGATCCCCTGACCCTTCAGGATCTCGACGATGCGCTGGTCGGAGTGCGGGTGCTTCGGGTCCTCCGCCGCGACGATCTGCTTGATGTGGTTCTTGACCGCCTCGCTCGCGATCTCGTCGCCGCCGGTGCGGTTGATGGCGGAGTTGAAGAAGAACTTGAGCTCGTAGATCCCCTGCGGCGTGTGGACGTACTTGTTCGTCGTGACGCGCGAGACGGTGGACTCGTGCATCCCGATGTCCTCCGCCACGTCGCGCAGGATGAGCGGCTTCAGGTGCGCGATCCCCTTGTCGAAGAACTCGCGCTGGAACTTCACGATCGACTCGGTGACCTTGTAGATCGTGCGCTGCCGCTGGTGGATCGAGCGGATGAGCCACACCGCGCTGCGGAGCTTCTCCTGGATGTACTCCTTCGCCGCGCCCGCCTGGCCGTTCTTGAGCGCCGCCCGGTACATGCCGGAGATGCGCAGCTTCGAGAGGCCGTCGTCGTTCAGGACGGTGACGTACTTGTCCCCCATCTTGTGCACGTACACGTCGGGGGTGATGTACTGCGGCTCCTCCCCGGAGAACGCGCGGCCCGGCTTCGGCTCGAGGCGGCTGATCACCTTGACCGCCTTCACCACCTCCTCGATCGGGATCTTGAGGTCCTTCGCGATCGCCGCGTAGTTCTTCGACTCGAGGTGCTTCAGGTGCCGCTCGATGATCGCGACGATCTCGAGCGTGTCGGCGTTGAGGGCGCGCACCTGGATGAGCAGGCACTCGCGCAGGTCGCGCGCGGCGACGCCGAGCGGGTCGAGCGTCTGGACGCGCTTCAGCACCCGCTCGGCGAACTCGATCCCGACCCCGGCCTCGAACGACACCCGGACGAGCGGGTCGCGCGTCGCGGACTCCTCCGACTCGCCCTCGACCGCCGGCATCCTGAAGTAGCCGTCGTCGTCGAGGTTCCCGACGATGAGCATCGCGACCGTCTCCTCCTCGCGGGAGAGGTTCGTCAGGCGGAGCTGCCAGGTGAGGTGATCGACGAGGTCGGTCTTGCGCGTGAGCGTCGCCTCGTACCCCGGCATCTCCTCGTCGGTGAGGTTCCGGTTCGACGGCGCGGTGTGGCCCTGGAGCTGGTAGTGGTCGAGGTACTGGTCCCAGTCGATTCTCGTTCGCGCCCTCCTCGCCCTTCACCTCCTCCGACTTCTCCGCGTCCTTCTGCTCGGGCTTCGCGTCGTGGTCGGCCACCTCGGCCGGGCTGTCGCCGCTCTGGACCGGCTCCTCCTCGGGCTCGTCGGCGCCCTCGAGGAGGGGGTTCTCCGTCACCTCGGTGCGGATGAGGTCGACGAGCTCCATGCGCGAGAGCTGCAGGAGCTTGATGGCCTGCTGCAGCTGGGGGGTCATCACCAGCTGCTGCGTCATCTTCATGTGCTGCTTCAGCTCGAGGCCCATCGGTCAGTTCACCGCCTGTTCGTCCAGCCTGAACTTCTCGCCGAGGTAGACCGCGCGGGCCTTCGGCGACGCCGCGATCTCGGCGGGCGTGCCCGCCTCGAGGATCGCGCCCGCCGACAGGATGTAGGCCCGGTTGCAGATGCCGAGCGCCTCGCGCACGGCGTGATCGGTGATGAGCACTCCGATGCCCCGGTCGCGCAGCGAGCCGATGAGCCGCTGCAGCTCGCCCACCGCGATCGGGTCGACGCCCGCGAACGGCTCGTCGAAGAGGATGTAGCGGGGCGAGGAGAGCAGGCTCCGCGCCACCTCGGCGCGCCGGCGCTCGCCGCCGGAGAGCTGCTCGCCGAGCGACTCCGCCACCTTCTCGAGGCGGAACTCGGCGAGGAGGGCGGCGGCGCGCTCCTCGCGCTCGCGCCGGCCCACCCCGAGCGCCTCGAGGACCCCGGTGAAGTTCTGCCGGACGGTGAGCCGGCGGAAGATGGAGGCCTCCTGCGGCAGGTACCCGACCCCGAGCCGCGCGCGGCGGTGCATCGGGAGCCGGGTGAGGTCCGTCTCGCCGAGGAGGACCTTCCCCGCCTCCGGCACGACGAGCCCGACCACCATGTTGAAGGAGGTCGTCTTCCCCGCGCCGTTCGGCCCGAGCAGCCCCACCACCTCGCCC
This sequence comes from uncultured delta proteobacterium, assembly GCA_963736795.1. Lineage (GTDB taxonomy): Bacteria > Myxococcota > Myxococcia > Myxococcales > Anaeromyxobacteraceae > Anaeromyxobacter. The sequence continues at coordinate 80,417 of CAVTRF010000031.1, forward strand.
GGCGCCACCTGCAACGAGACCCCGTCGACGACGCGGCGGCCGCGGTACGTCTTCACGAGGCCCTCCGCGCGCAGGAGCAGGGGGGTCAACGCTTCTTCTCCTTCCGGCGCTGCTCGAGCTCGCGCTGCCGCTGCTCGAGCGCCTCGCCGGGGAGGGTGATGGTCGCGCCCTCGAGCTTCGCCTCGTCCGCGCGCAGGTCGTAGACGAGCCGCGTCCCCCGCGCCTCGGAGCCCGCGTCCTTCAGGACCGGGTTTCCCTCGCACACGACGCGCTCGGCGGCGTTGTCGAAGGTGGCGTGGTCGCAGGTGACGACCCGGACCCCCCTCGCGAACCGGACGTCGCCCGTGCAGGCGGCGGTCACGATCTGCCCGGCCTCGTCGGTCTGGGCGACGATGCGACGGCAGGTGAGCGTCGCGTCGTCGCGGGTGAGGATGACCGGCTTCTTGCCGGTGAACGTGACCTCGCGCCGCTGGAACGCGTACTGGACCTCGTCCGCGTCCACCCGCACCGGGGCGCGGCGGGGGCCGGCGGCGGGCAGCGCGAGCGTCGCGAGCGCGAGCAGGCAGGCGCCGGTCATCGCGCCCCCGGGAGCCCGGCGACGAGCCTCGCGCCGCCGCGCACGGCGATGTTCCCTTGGGCGGGATCGAGGGTGAACCCCGCGCCGTCGAGGCGGTATCCCCGGCCCTGCACCACGACCGGATCGTCGCCGCGGACGAGCCCGTCACCCTCGCCCGGCTCGTACCTCGCGCGCTCGGTGTGGGCCGCGTCGTCGCCGCGGGCGACCGCCACGCCGCCCGACACCTCGAAGACGTGGGACATGAGCGAACCCTCGCCGGCCGGGGCGGTGATCCGGACCGGAGCCCCGTCGCGCGGGAGCGTCGCGTCCACGTTCCGCGCCCGGACCTCCGACGAATCCCGCCGGAGCGAGAGGCCTTCCGCGTCACCGACGGCGCGCAGGGCGTCCCCCCGGTAGACGCGGAACCGGACGCCTTCGAGCTTCAGCTCGGGGGCGACCGCGGGCGCCTCGGACGGTGCACCGCTCCGGCAGCCGGCGGCTGCCAGGACGGAAAGCACGACGAGCAGATGGGAGGTCATCCTCATGCAAACGCGCTGAAACATAGCATTCTTTCCCGCGACGATCGACGGGCACAGACCTTGCTAAGCCACGCTTTCCGCTAGCCTGCGGAAAGCTCAGCACTTTTCGGCATCGGCTTTGCTTGGGGCGCGCCGTCCGGCGCCGGCAGGCGGCCGTCAGGCGCCATCCGCCTCCGGTCGGCCGCGTCGGGTCGACCGACCTCGACGGGGTACCTCGTGACCATCGCCCGAGCGCGGCCCGCGGCGGCGGCCGCGAGCGGCGGAGGTCCGGCCGACGCACCAGGCGCCGGCCTCGGCGGTCGGCCGCGCGGGGTCGTCCGCGAAGCACGGATCATCGCCGGGCGGTCGGGTCCTGCGAGAGGTCCGAGCGCCCGGGCCGCCGATGCAGCGGCCGCGCGGGCGTTCGCGGTCTCGCCCGAAGCGGCTCGGGACCCGGCCCTCCCGCCCGAGTCCGCCACGTACACGATCCCCCGCCCGCGCCGGTGGCGGTGCGCAGGCGCTCGGTCGGCGCGAGCGAGTAGTCGGGGACCGCGCGCGAGCGCGCGTCCCGCCGCCCGCGAGGTGCACGAGCGAGCGCGCGCGATCGCCCCGCGCTCCTCCTCGGTCTCTCCGGGCGCGAGCGCGAGCTGGGCGAGCATCCTCCTGCGGTTCGAGCGCGCGAGGAGCCAGGCGGCGCGCCCGACCGCCGCGCCGACCGCGAGGGCGCGCGGAGCGGGCGAGCGCGAGGATGCGCCGCGAGCAGCGCGGACCGAACGCGTCGCTTCACGCGCTTGCGCAGCGGGACCGTCATCGCGGACGGAAGCTACCTCGATCCAAAACGATCCGCACGCGCGGTGCACCCTCCGCGTCCGCTCGCCGCAACCCCCGAGCGGGTCCTCCGCCCCGCGCGCGCGGCGCCGGTGTAGCCTCCGCCGATGGTCTCCCGGAGCGTCACCGAGCGGGCGGAGCCGCTCGCGCTCGCCGTCGCGCTCGCCGCGCCTTTCCCGATGCTCGCCCTGGCGCCGGACGGCTGGGCGGCGCTTGCGATCACGCTCGTCGTCGTCCTTCCCATGGCCGGGATCTGGGCGCTCGTCCGCACCGTGCGCCGTGGCACCCGCCGACCGCGCCGCCCCGCGCTCGTCCTCCCTCCCCTCGGGCCTCCGCCGCCCGCGCTGAGGGGCGGTCCGTTCACCGTCCTGCGCGGCGAGCACGCTCGTCGTCGAAGGGACCTGGGACGACGTCCTCGCCGCTGCGCGTGCCGGCCGCCTCTCGCCGTTCGACGAGGTGGCCGGCGGCGGGGTCGCCGTCGCGCCGGCGGATCTCTCGGACCTCCTCCCGCTCGTCCCGAGCCGGTGGGAGGCGCGCGTGCGCCGCGCGTACCTCGGTTACCTCGGCGTCTCCCTCGCGGCCGCCGCCGCCGGGATCGCGGGGCTCGCCTGGGCGCGCGCGAGAGGTCCGGGGGTCCCGAGCGACGCCGCGCTCGTTCGTGCTCCTCTTCGCCGCCGCGCTCGTGCCGCTCCTCCTGCTCCGGCGCGACTGGCGTCGCGTCGTCACGGGCCGCGCACGCGGCCTCGTCCCGGAGCCCCCGCCTCGCCTCACGCTCGGGAGCGCCTCCCTCGACGCCGCGCTCGCCGGCCCCGCCCCGGCGACGCGCGCCGTGCTCGCCGTCGTCGTCGCGGTCTCCGGGGCGGCGCTCCTCCTCCCCGAGGACGACCTCCTCCTCCGGCTCGCGAAGGACAACGACGCGATCCGGCGCGGCGAGGTGTGGCGGCTCCTCACCGCCGGGCTCGTCCACGGCGGCGCCGTCCACCTGCTCCTCAACGCCTCGGTCCTCGCGAACGTCGGCCGCATCGTCGAGCGGCTCCTCGGCGGTCCGCGGATGCTCGCGGTGCTCTGGGGCGGCGTGCTCGCGGGCTCCCTCGCCTCCTTCGCGACGAACCCGCAACCGAGCGTCGGCATCTCGGGCGGGCTCTTCGCGCTCGTCGGCGCGCTCCTCGTCGTCGGCCTGCGCCACCGCCGCGCGCTGCCGCCGCCGGCGCGCCGCATGCTCGTCCGCGCGCCCATCGAGATCATCGTCCTGAACGTCGCGCTCGGGCTCGCGCTGCCGATCATCGACAACTCGGCGCACCTCGGCGGGCTCGCAGGCGGGGTCCTCCTCGGCGCCGTGCTCGGCGTGCGCCCGGGGATCGCGGCCGCCCTGCGCGGGGACGGCTCCGACGCGCCGCCGCGTTGAGAACGAGCGAGGCCCCGTTGTTCTCCCTCGCCCCCGCGGAGCGTAGCGAAGCGGGGAGAGGGGTTGGGGAGAGGGGGCTGCTAGCGCGCCGGTCGCTGCGCGCCGCGCTTCGCCCGGAGCACGAGATCGCAGAGCTCGCGGACCGCGCCGCGTCCCCCGGGCGAGCGGGCGACGAGGTGGACCGCCTCCTTCACCTCGGGGAGCGCGTCGGCGGGGCAGGCGGCGAGCCCGACGCGCCGCAGGAGCGGGACGTCGTTCACGTCGTCGCCCATGTAGGCGACCTCCTCGTCCGGCACACCCAGGTGAGCGAGCCGCGCGTACCCGGCGAGCTTGTCCCGCTCCCCGAACACGAGGTGCTCGAACTTGAGCTCGCGCAGCCGCGCCTCGGAGGCCTTCCCGGGCCGCCCGGAGATGACGCCGAACACCACCTGGTCGCGCAGCATCACGATCCCGTGGCCGTCCTTCACGTCGAACGCCTTGAGCGCCTCGCCGCCCTCGCCGTAGTAGAGCCGCCCGTCGGTGAGCACGCCGTCGACGTCGAGGAGGACGAGCCGGATCCGCGCCGCGCGGGCGAGGAGCGCGGCGGGCGAGAGGCGGGCGCGCGAGCGCGGCGCGGAGCGCCTCGCGGGCGGCATCAGGCCTGCCCCAGCGCCCGTCGGACCGCGAGCACTTCGCGGAGGATCCGCTCCGCCATCTCGAAGTCGAGCGAGTTCGGACCGTCCGACTTCGCGGTGGCCGGATCCTCGTGGATCTCCATGAAGAGCGCGTCGATGCCGACCGCCGCCGCCGCGCGCGCGAGCGGCGCGACGAACTGGCGCTCGCCGCCGGTCACGTCGCCGGCGCCGCCGGGGAGCTGCACGGAGTGGGTCGCGTCGAGGCAGACCGGCACGCCGAGCTCGCGCATGGTGACGAGGCCGCGCATGTCCACGACGAGGTTGCCGTAGCCGAAGGACGCGCCGCGCTCGATGAGCATCACGTTGGCGTTCCCCGCCTCGCGGCACTTCGCGACCGCGTGGCGCATCTCGCGCGGCGCGAGGAACTGCCCCTTCTTCACCGAGACGCTCCGGCCGTGGCGCGCGCAGGCGAGGACGAGGTCCGTCTGCCGGCAGAGGAAGGCCGGGACCTGGAGGAGGTCCACCACCCGGCCCGCCGGCTCGGCCTGCCAGGTCTCGTGGACGTCGGTCGTGCAGGGCAGCCCGGTCTCGCGCTTCACCGCCTCGAACGCCGCGAGCCCGACCTCGAGGCCGGGGCCGCGGAAGCTCTTGCCCGAGGAGCGGTTCGCCTTGTCGAAGCTCGCCTTGAAGACGACCGGCAGGCCGAGCTTCGCCGCGAGCGCCTTCACCTTCCGCGCGTGCGCGAGCGCGTGGGCCTCGGACTCCATCACGCACGGGCCCGCGATGAGGAGGAGCTTCTGGCCGTCTCCGACGTCGTGCCCGGCGATGCGGGCGGTGATCGGGTTCATGCGGCGGGATCCATACACCGGCCCGGCGCGGGCTGTCGAACGGAGCTCACCCGCCCGCCGCGCCGGCGTGACGCCGAGCCGAGCCCGCTTGCCCTGATCGCGTCGCGAGGCGCCCGATGGCGTCGGCGAGCCGGGCACACGCGGACCGAGCAGCGGAGGCGCACCTGTAGGTGCGTCGAGCAGCGCAGGGCCGAGTCTGCCCGGCGCAGCCAGCCAGCGTGCGCCGCAGCAGCGAACCAGGGCAAGCGGTCTCGGCCTTACCCGTTCTTGCCCACCGGGAGCTTCGTCACCGCCGCGCCCGGTCCCGCGGTGCGACTGGTCGCGGTGATCGCGCGCCGCCGCGACGAACCCGGCGAAGAGCGGGTGGGCCGCGAACGGCTTCGACTTGAACTCCGGGTGGAACTGGCAGCCCACGAAGTGCGGGTGGTTGTTGAGCTCGATCATCTCGACGAGGTTCAGGTCCGGGTTCACGCCCGAGAACACCATCCCGGCCTGCTCGTACTGCGCCCGGTAGGCGTTGTTGAACTCGAAGCGGTGGCGGTGGCGCTCCTGGACGAGGTCGGCGCCGTACAGCTCGTGCGCCTTCGTCCCGTCCTTGAGCGCGCACGGGTAGCTGCCGAGCCGCATCGTCCCGCCCTTGTCCGCGACGCTCTTCTGCCCCTCCATCAGCGTGACGACCGGGTGCGGGGTCTTGTCGTCGAACTCGAGCGAGTTGGCGCGGTCGAGCCCGAGCACGGCCCGGCCGAACTCGATGACCGCCATCTGCAGCCCGAGGCAGATCCCGAAGAAGGGGACCTTCTTCTCCCGCGCCCAGCGGACCGCGAGGATCTTCCCCTCCGTGCCGCGCACGCCGAAGCCGCCCGGCACGAGGATCGCGTCCACCTGGTCGAGCTCGGAGAGGTCGCCCTCCTCGAGCTTCGTCGAGTCGATGAAGACCATCCGCACCCGGACGTCGGTCGCGATGCCGCCGTGGGTGAGCGCCTCGTTCAGGCTCTTGTAGCTCTCGTGCAGCTCGACGTACTTGCCGACGACGCCGATGCGGACCTCGCCGAGCTTCGGCGCCTTCACCTTCTCGACGACCCCCTCCCAGCGCTCGAGGCGCGGGGCGCGGCTCCAGATGTTGAGCAGCTCGGCGAGCTTGTCGTCGAGCCCCTGGCCGTGGAGGGCGAGCGGCACCTCGTAGATGGACGAGACGTCGAGCGCGGTGAACACCGCCGACGGGTCCACGTTGCAGAACAGGGCGATCTTGTCCTTCATCTCCCGCGAGATCTCGCGATCGGCGCGGCAGAGCAGGATGTCCGGCTGGATGCCGATCTCGCGCAGCTCCTTCACCGAGTGCTGCGTCGGCTTCGTCTTGAGCTCGCCCGCGGCGGCGATGTACGGCACGAGGGTGAGGTGGACGTAGAGCGCGTTCTCCTCGCCGACGTCGTACTTCATCTGCCGGATCGCCTCGAGGAACGGGAGCGACTCGATGTCGCCGACGGTGCCGCCGACCTCGACGATGAGGATGTCGGCGCCGCCCGCCGCCTCGCGGATGACCGCCTTGATCTCGTCGGTGATGTGGGGAATGACCTGCACGGTCTTCCCGAGGTACTCGCCGCGGCGCTCCCGCTGGATGACGGTCTGGTAGATGCGCCCGGTCGTGAAGTTGTTCTTCCGGGTCATCTTCGCGCTGGTGAAGCGCTCGTAGTGCCCGAGGTCGAGGTCCGTCTCCGCCCCGTCGTCGGTGACGTAGACCTCGCCGTGCTGGAACGGGCTCATCGTGCCCGGGTCCACGTTGATGTACGGGTCGAGCTTGAGGTGGGTGACCTCGAGGCCGCGGTTCTCGAGGAGCGCGCCGATGGACGCCGCCGCGAGCCCCTTGCCGAGCGAGCTCACCACGCCACCCGTGACGAACATGTACTTCGTCTTCTTGCCGCGCTTCACCATGGCCCTCCCCCTTCCCTACTGTCTCTGCGCCGCGAGGAGTGCCCGAGCGCGCTCGAGGTCCTCCGGCGTGTCGATGCCGAAGCCCGCGTAGCGCGTGTCGGCGACGCGGATCCGGTGTCCGTGCTCGAGCGCGCGGAGCTGCTCGAGCGACTCCTCGCCCTCGAGCCGCCCCGGCGGGAGCGCGGCGAACTCCTGGAGGAACGCCGCGGTGAACGCGTAGATGCCCACGTGCGCGCGGGCGAGCGGGCTCTCGCCCCCGGCCCGGCGGTGCGGGATGGCGGCGCGCGAGAAGTACAGCGCGTCGCCGCGGCGGTCCGTCACGACCTTCACGACCTGGGCGCGGCCGAGCTCGCCCTCGGCGAGCGGCCGGGCGAGCGTCGCCATGACGACGCCGGGCTCCATCGCCGCGACGAGCACCTCGATGGCCTCCGGCTCGATGAGCGGCTCGTCGCCTTGCAGGTTCACGACCACGTCCGGCGCGGGCCTCAGCCGTCGCGCCGCCTCCGCCACGCGGTCGGTGCCGGTCGGCGCGTCCCCCGTCACGATCGCCTCCGCCCCCGCCCGCTCCGCCGCCCGCGCGATCCGCTCGTCGTCCGTCGCCACCGCGACGACGTCCACCCCGCGCGCGCGGCGCGCGCGCTCGACGACGTGGGCGATGATGGGTCTACCACCCAGGTCGGCGAGGGACTTGCCGGGAAACCGCTGGGCGCCGTAGCGGGCCGGAATGATGACGGTGATTCGTCTCAAACCGGGAGCCGAAGCTACGCGGTGCGATCGATCGCGTCAACCGTCGCGGCCCGGACCGCGGACGATTCCTCGCGAAATGCCGTCCGGCTGCTACTTCCGGGTGGAGGTCGGCACCTTCACGCGCTCGACCGCGGTCCCCTGCCCCTCGGTCGGCGAGGCGTTCGGGCGGTCGCGGGCCGGAATCCGGTAGAGCCGGGGGTGGTGCTCGACGATGCCGTTCGCCGGCACCTCCACCCAGGTCGCGTCCTGGTGCGCCCACCCCTCGTGCTTCACCTGGACCTTGTGCTTGCCCGGGGAGACGACCTGGGCGACCGGCGTCCGGCCGACCGCGACGTCGTCGACGAGGACCTCCGCCCCGGGCACGTCCGTCGCGACGCGGAGGACGCCCGTCGCGTCGTGGCCGCTCGCGAGGAGCCCCGGCGCGGCGGCGGCGACGTCCTTCTGGAGGCGCCGCGAGGCGATCGGGATCTCGCGCTCGAGCCCGCCGAGCCGTTCGCCGCTCTTCGCGTCGGCGTGCACGATCGCGACGCGGTACGAGGTGCCGCGCTGCTGCAGCCACCCGCCGACGATCCGTTCGACGCCGAGCCTCGCGCCCCTTCTCGGCGAGGCACTTCGCGTCGTCGCCGCAGCGGACGAGCTCGGCGTGCCCCGCGCGCCCGAGCTTCTCCTCGACCGCCGCGGGCCCGACCACCTCGAACCCCGCCTTCGCCGCGTTCTGCGCGAAGGCCTCGGCGACGCTCTTCCCGGTGAACTGGAGCTGCGGCGGGGCGTCGAGCGTGACGACCGCGAGGCGGGTCGGGGCGGCGCGGGCGGACCCCGCGACGAGCGCGACGGCGGCGGCGAGGAGTCGGAGGTGCGGGCGCATGACCGGCGATGGTCGCAAGGCGTGGCGCCCGGTTCAAGTGGTATGTTGCCGCCGTGACGCACGTGGTCCGGGTCCGGTTCACCGTCGAGGCGAACTACGACGGCTGGCGGCTCGACCGCTACCTGCAGGAGAAGATCCGCCGGCTCTCCCGCGAGCGCGTGCAGCGCCTCATCGAGGAGCGGCTCGAGTGCGAGGACGGGCGGAGGCTGAAGCCGTCCACCCGCGTCACGCCCGGGCTCGTCTTCTCGCTCCTCAAGGACGCAGAGCCCGAGCCAGCCGCGCCGATCGACTTCGGGATCGTCCACGACGACGGCGAGCTCCTCGTCGTGGACAAGCCGGCCGGCCTCCCGGTCCACCCGACCGCGCGGTACTCGGAGAACACCTTCACGACCGCCGCGCGGCACCGCTTCCCGGACCGGAAGGTGGATCCCGCCCACCGGCTCGACCGCGAGACCTCGGGGCTCCTCGCCTGCGGCTCGGCGCCGGAGTGGACGAAGCGGCTCAAGCGGTCGTTCGCCGACGGCCTCATCGGAAAGACCTACCTCGCGCTCTCGCTCGGGGAGCCCGCCGAGGCACGCTTCACCGTGGACGCGCCGCTCGCCATCACCGGGGCGTCGGCGGTGCGCGTCCGCATGCACGTCGCGGACGGCGGACAGCCGTCGGTCACCGAGTTCGAGGTGCTCGAGCGGCGCGCCGCCCCCGACGGCGCGGTGGTCACGCTGTTCGCGTGCCGGCCGCGCACCGGGCGCCAGCACCAGATCCGCGCCCACCTCCACCACGCCGGGCTGCCCATCGTCGGCGACAAGATCTACGGGCCCGACGAGAACATCTTCGATCGGTTCACGCGCCACGCGCTCACCGACGACGACCGGATCGTGCTCCGCCTCGAGCGGCAGGCCCTCCACGCCTGGAGGCTCGAGCTGCCGCACCCGCGCACCGGCGAGCGCGTGCGGCTCGAGACGCCGCTCCCGCCCGACCTCGCGGCGTTCTGGGCGGCCTGCGGGGCTTGAGCGCCCGGCGAGCGCAGGGGCAGCCGGCAGGCGCCGCGTAGCGCGCCCCCCCGCTAACCTCCCGCGGCCGCCTTCGCGATGCGGGCCCGCTGCTTCACGGCGAGCACGTAGAACCGCTCGCGCAGCGCCGCCGCCTCCTCCTCCGGGAGGTCGCCGTGCCGGCCGCGCTCGACCTCGCGCCGCTCGACCGCCTTCGCGAGCGTGATCGCCGCGGCCACCGAGACGTTGAACGACTGCACGAAGCCGCGCATCGGGATCGCGAAGGTCGCGTCGGAGAGCCGCACCGCCTCTTCCGAGACGCCGCGGCTCTCGTTCCCGAAGACGAGGGCGACCTTGCCCGCGAAGGAGAGGTCACCGAGCGCGCGCGACGCGGCGTCGAGGTGGGTGACGTAGATCGAGAAGCCCTGCGCGCGGAGGTGGGCGAAGCACTCCGCGGTCGAGGGCCAGCGGTGGACGTCGAGCCACTTGTCGGCGTTCTGCGAGATCTTCTTGTTGCGGTCGAAGCGCTTCTGCGGCCCCTCGACGACGTGCAGCTCCTGCACGCCGAACGCCTCGCAGGTCCGGAGCACGGCGTTCACGTTCTGCGTGTCGCAGAACGCCTCCATCACCACGGTCAGCGTCCGCGTGCGCGCCGCGACCACCTCGTCGATGCGCGCCTTCCGCTCACGGACGAGGAACGTCCCCTGCTCCTCCGGTCCCTTCATCGCGCCGGAGGAAACCACGTCCGTGCGGCGGAGTCACCGGCGGGGCGGAGCGATCCCCGCCCCGCCGGAGACGCCCGACCGCTCAAGCATGGACCTCGGCCGAGCGCGCCTCCCGCACCCGCCGGACCGCCGCCGGCTCGTGGGCCGGGGCGAGCTGCGCGAGCGCGAAGGCCGAGACGGCGAGCGCCACGTCGCGGGCCGCGACGTCGAGGTACCGCCCGGACGTCGCAGGTTCACCGCGATGGCGAGCAGCCACCCGGCCGCCACCCATCCGAAGACCCGGGCGCGGCCCGAGAGGACGCCGACGCCCACCGCGATCTCGACGATGCCCACCGCCATCATGAAGGTGTGCGGCGCGACGGGCAGCAGCCGCACCGCCAGCGGAGAGAGGTACCCCTCCCAGTTGGCGAGGAGGTTCGTGAACTTGTCCAGCCCGGCCACGATCGGGACGACCCCGAAGGTGAGCCGCAGCGCCCAGTAAGCGGTCTCGGTCCTGTGGTCCTGCATCGCGATCTCCTTTAAGTCACGTTGCGTGACGTCTCGAGGGATGCGCCAGAGGGCGCGGAGGTGACGCCCGTAACCTCCGCCGCCTTCCGAGCATCTCTCTTCGTGAGGGGCGTCGAGCGGACGCCGGAACGCCCAGGGAGGCTCGCGTGATCGAGGCCCAGCAGCTCGTGAAGGATCTCGTGAGGAACCCGTCCCTCGACGACGCCGAGGTGGTCCGGCGCGTGCTCGCCGGCGAGCGCCAGCTGTTCGAGGTGCTCGTGCGGCGCCACGACCCCCGCGTGTACCGGACGGTGCGCGCGATCCTGCGCGACGAGGACGAGGCGGAGGACGCGATGCAGGCGGCCTGGGTGAGCGCCTACCAGCACCTCGGCGAGTTCGCGGGCACGGCCGCGTTCACGACCTGGCTCGTCCGGATCGCCGCGAACGAAGCGCTCGGGCGGCTGCGCGGGCGCACCCGGCTCGTCCGGGCTGACGACGACGAAGAGGAGGCTGGCACGATGGACCCGCGGGCAGAGGATCCGGAGGAGCGCGCAGCGGCGCGCGAGGCGGTGTCGCTCGTCGAGCGGGCGGTCGACAAGCTCACCCCGCCGTACCGGCTCGTGTTCATGCTCCGCGACGTGGAGCAGCTCTCGACGGCGGACACCGCCACGGCGCTCGGGCTCGGCGAGGAGGCGGTGAAGGTGCGCCTGCACCGGGCGCGCGCGATGCTGCGCCGGACCCTCGGCGAGACCGTCGCGCAGGCCGCGCCCGAGGCGTTCCCCTTCCTCGCGCCGCGGTGCAACCGGATGGTGGAGCGGGTGATGGAGGCGATCGCCGGGAGCTGACCGCCCGCGCGCGACCGGGAGCTGGCCGCTGCTGAAACTCGCCTCTCCCAGCCGTCGCGAACGTTACCGCTCGGCCTTGGCGCCCGCCTTCATGGTGCTCGCCTTCATGGCGCGCGGCTTCGCGAGCCGCCGGCTGTGCCCGATCTCGCGCGGCTGCGTGTCCTTGAAGAGCACGCGGGCGACGGCGTCGAGCAGCTGAGGGACGCCCTCTCCCGTCACGGCGGAGAGGAGGTGGACCTTCACCGGCTTCTTGCGGCGTCCGAGCAGCTTCGCGAGCTTCTCGCCGGCGTCGCGGGCCTCCGGGACGTCCACCTTCGTCACCACGACGATCTGCGGCTTCTTCGCGAGCACGGGCGAGTAGAGCGCGAGCTCGCGGTCGATCGCGTCGAGGTCGGCCTTCGGGGTCCGCCCCGGCTCCGGGTTCGCCCCGTCGACGAGGTGGACGAGCACGCGGCAGCGCTCGAGGTGGCGCAGGAACTGGTGGCCGAGCCCGAGCGCCCTCGTGCGCCCCCTCGATGAGCCCGGGGATGTCCGCCACGACGAAGGAGCGCTCGCCCGCGCCACGAGACGACGCCGAGGTTCGGCACGAGGGTCGTGAACGGGTAGTCGGCGATCTTCGGGCGGGCGCGGGAGATGACGCTGATGAGCGTGGACTTGCCCGGCGTTCGGGTACCCGACGATGCCGACGTCGGCGAGGAGCTTCAGCTCGAGGACGAGATCGCGCTCCTCCCCCGGCCGTCCCGTCCTGCGCGAAGCGCGGCGCCTGGTTCGTGGACGTCGCGAAGTTCATGTTGCCGAGGCCGCCCTTGCCGCCCTTCGCGACGACGAAGCGCGTGCCGGCCTCGCCGAGATCGGCGATCACCTCGCCGGTGCCGGCGTCCTTCACGACGGTGCCCGGCGGGACGCGCAGGAGCGAGCTCGCCCCCGTTCACGCCGTTCATGTCGGAGCCGAGCCCGTGGCCGCCGCTCTTCGCCTCGTGGATGCGGACGTAGCGGTAGTCGAGCAGCGTCGCGAGCTGCGGGTCGACGAGCAGCACGACGTCGCCGCCGTCGCCGCCGTCGCCGCCGGCCGGTCCGCCGCGCGGGATGAACTTCTCGCGCCGCCACGCCACGGCGCCGTTGCCGCCGTCGCCGGCCTTCACGTGGATGCGGACTTCGTCGACGAACTTCATCCAATGAAGAAACGCCGCGGACCCTGGAGGCCCGCGGCGCCCTCGTGATGCGTCCGCCGCGGCGCTAGGCCGCGGGGAGGACGGAGACGACGCGGCGGTCGCCGCGGGTCCGGGTGTACTTCACCTGTCCGTCGATCTTCGCGAACAGGGTGAAGTCCTTGCCCATGCCGACGTTCGCGCCCGGGTGGACGAGCGTGCCGCACTGGCGGACGAGGATCCGGCCGGCCTCGACCTTCTCGGAGCCGTAGACCTTCACGCCGCGGTGCTGTCCCGGGGAGTCGCGCCCGTTGCGCGAGGAGCCCTGTCCTTTTTTGTGAGCCATGTTCCACTCCGTGCGCCACGGCCGTCCGCTCTCGCGGATTGGTCCGAGCGCGGCTGCGGTCCTACGCGCGGACCTCGGTGATCACGACCTCGGTGAACGGCTGCCGGTGGCCGCGCTTCTTCGTCCAGCCTTCCTTCTTCTTGCGGAAGTGGATGACCTTCTTGTGCTTGGCCTGGCCGACGATCTCGCCCTCGACCGAGGCGCCCGCGATGACGGGGGCGCCGACCTTGGCCTCGCCCTCGCCGCCGACGAGCAGCACGTCGAAGGTGAGCTTGCCGCCGACGTCGCCGACGACCTTCTCGATCTTGAGCCGGTCGCCCTTTGCGACGCGGTACTGCTTGCCGCCGGTCCGAATCACCGCGTACATCGGCCTTCTCCTCGAATTGCGGGGAGGTCCTGCCGTGGCACGCCACGCGGGCGCGCCTTTCGGCCCTCCGGAAGGGCGGTCATATACGATCCACCGCCCGCCCCTGTCAAGGAATCCCGGGAGTTACCGCCGGGCCGACCGGAGGCCCCCGCCGGCGGGCCGGTGTGTCCCTTGATCGCAGGTCGCATTTCGTCCGATCCTCCGCGCCCATGCGCACGCTCGCACTCGTCCTCGCGGCCCTGATTGCACTCCCCGCGGTAGCGGAGGCCCAGGCCTCCGTCGGATTCCACATCGATCTGCCCGTCGTCCTCCCGAGGCTCGTCGTCGTCTCCCCCGGCATCCAGGTCGTCCCGGAGTGCGAGGAGGAGGTCTTCTTCACGAACGGCTACTACTGGGTCCGCCGCGACAACGGCTGGTGGCGCTCCCGGTCGCACCGCGGCGGCTGGGCGATGGCGCCGGTCCGCGCCGTGCCCGGTCGGCTCGGCCAGTTCCCCCCGGGCCAGTACCGCCACTGGAAGGCGGAGAAGCGGGCGGAGAAGGCGTACAAGGCCGAGGTGAAGGCCGCGCGGCACGACCGCGACGAGGGCCGCGACCGCGACGAGGGCCACGGCCGCGGCAGGGGCCACGGCAAGCACTGATTGCGAACCCCCCAGCGACTCCCGAGGGCCGTCCCGTGATCCGGGGCGGCCCTTCGCTTATGGGACGCGCGTGGCCCGCACCGCACGCGCCGTCGCCGCGAACGCACCCGGCGACCTGTTCGTCGACGAGACCTGCATCGCCTGCGACACCTGCCGGGCGCTCGCGCCTGCGACGTTCGGCGGCGGCGAGGACGAGCGTGCGTTCGTCGCCCGGCAGCCCGGGGGTCCGGCCGAGCGCCGGCGCGCGCTCCTCGCCCTCGTCGCCTGCCCGGTCGCGGCGATCGGCTCGCGCTCGAAGGACGGGGTGGCGGAGGCCGCCCGCGCGTTCCCGGACCCGTTCGCCCCGGGGGTCCTCCGCTGCGGCTACGCGGCCGAGTCGTCGTTCGGGGCGGCGTCGTGGCTCGTCGTGAGGGCCGACGGCAACGTGCTCGTCGACTCGCCGCGGTTCTCCGCGCCGCTCCTCGAGCGGCTCCGCGCGCTCGGCGGCGCGCGGCTCATGTTCCTCACGCACCGGGACGACGTCGCCGACCACGCGCGCTGGCGCGAGGCGCTCGGGTGCGAGCGGGTGCTGCACGCCCGCGACGTCGGCGGCGGGACGCGGGGCGTCGAGCTTCGGCTCGAAGGCGACGCGCCGGTCCCGCTCGGGCGCGGCCTGCTCGCCGTCCCGGTGCCGGGCCACACGCCCGGGTCGTGCGCGCTCCTCGTCGACGACACCTACCTCTTCACCGGGGACCACCTCTGGGGCGACGCGGCGGGCCGCCTCGGCGCGTCGCGAGCGGTCTGCTGGTGGGACTGGGACGCCCAGATCGCCTCGATGGAGCGGCTCGCCGCGCACCGGTTCGAGTGGGTGCTCCCGGGCCACGGCCGCCCATGGCGCGCCCCGTCCCCGGACCAGGCCGCCGCCGAGGTGCGCGCGCTCGCCCTCGCGATGCGCGACGGGTGATCAGGCGGGCGAGCGTCGGATCTCGCTATCGAACTGAAGATCGCGAGGCGCAGGAGCCCGAGCCGAGGTCGGGCGCGCGAGGAGCGAGCAGCGCAGGCGTCTTTTTCGTACGCCGAGCAGCGCAGCGAGAGCCGCCCGAGATCGGCCGGATCCTGCGCCGTCTCACAGGCCGAAGTGCGCGGGGCTGAGCCCCTTCCACGCGCAGTACTCGCGCAGCTCCTTCTTCACGAGGCCCCAGGTCAGGGCGAGGGCGAGCACGTCGTCCGTGAAGCCGAGCGGGACGAGCAGGTCCGGGATGAGGTCGAGCGGCGAGACGACGTAGAGGACCGCCGCGACGAGCGCCGCGACCGCCTTCCACGGCACCTTGCGGTAGCTCCCGTTCGCGTAGTCGCGGAGCACCATCCAGAGGAGCCGCAGCTTCGAGCGCAGCGCGCCGGGCGACCGGCGCGCCCACCACGGGGGACGGTCGAGGAACCGGCCCGCGCCGTCCGCGGCCGGACCGACCGCGTCCGGCGTGATGTCGGCGGCGTCGCGCGCGAGCTCCTTCGCGGCGGCGTCGCGGCAGGAGACGCACTCGGCGTTCGAGCCGAGCGGGCGTCCGCAGGCGGCGCAGGGACGGGGGGCCATCGCCGCATCGTAACCCCCGCGAGCGGCCGCCGCGCGCGGGCCGGGTGGCGCTCCCTCGAAGGGGCGCGCCCGGCGGGCAGGCTCTCACCGCGCCCTGCGGCTCGTCTTCTCCACGGGGGGCGGCGGCGAGCCCTCGACCGGCACCGTCCGGTGGAACTTCCGGTAGTCGATGACGCGACGTCCGTCCTCGCGCAGCTTGACGATCTCCTTGAAGCGCGCGTTCCAGCGGATGCGGCTCGCCGGGTAGACGTGGCGCGCGTGGACCGACTTCACGAGCCCCTCGTCGAAGCCGGAGATGTTCACGATGATCTCCGCCTCGTTTCCCTCGAGCGAGCCGGCGCTCTCGCCGGCGAGCGGGCTGTCTCGCCCGACGACGTGCATCGCCGTCCAGGCGTGGGAGAAGAGGGCCGAGCCGCCGCGGACGAGCTCGAGGTCGTGCGCGCGCCGCACCACCTCCCCGTCGTGCAGCTCGTTGCGCACGAGCATCACCGAGACCTTCGCGTCCACGATGTGGCTCGCGCGCTCGTTCGCCATCCGGAACATGAGCGCCGCGCCGGCCGGGTGCGGCGCGACCACCGCGACGTCCGAGAAGAGGACGCGCGCCCGCACCAGGGAGAACTTCGCGAGCACGATGCCGGAGGCGATGACGAGCTCCACCCAGTGGACGAACCCGTCGGTGGCCGCGAGCGCCACCGCGGCGAGCGCGCGCGCGGAGAGGGGCGGCGCGGGCACGGCCGGGCGCCTCGAGCGCCGCCGCGAGCGCCGGGAGGAGCGCGCCGCCCGTCTCGGGGAGACGCACCGCGAGGAGCAGCCGCGCGAGCCCGAACAGCCCCTGCGTCAGGAAGAACACGAGCGCGTAGAGGATGAGGAGCCGGCTCCACGGTCCCGGTGACGAGCCAGTGGTACAGGTCGCGCGCCGGGCGCCGGCGCAGGCCGACCACGTCCACCCCACTGCCGGTGTGCTCGAAGACGCGGGTCGACCCCATTCCCATGGCGCGATGATACCCGGCGTCGCCCGCGGCGTAACCCCCGCGCCGCCGCGGCTAACCGCCCGCGAGCGCGCGCAGGCCCTCGCCATACGGCCGCCGCACGACGCCGCGCTCGGTCACGATGGCCGTGACGAGCTCCGCCGGCGTCACGTCGAAGGCCGGGTAGCGCGCGGGGACGCCGACCGGCGCGATCCGCTGGCCGGCGAAGATCACCACCTCCTCGCCGCCGCGCTCCTCGATCGGGATCCCCGAGCCGTCGCGGCGTCTCGAGGTCCACCGTGCTCCACGGGGCCGCCACGTAGAAGGGCAGGTGGTGGTGCGCCGCGAGCACCGCGAGGGAGTAGGTGCCGATCTTGTTCGCGACGTCGCCGTTCGCGGCGATCCGGTCGGCGCCGACCACGACGCACGCGATCTCGCCGCGCGCCATGAGCCAGCCCGCCATCCCGTCGGTGAGGATCGTCACCGGGATGCCGTCGCGCTGCAGCTCCCAGGCGGTGAGCCGCGCCCCCTGCAGGAACGGGCGGGTCTCGTCGGCGAAGACCGAGATCGGGTTCCCCCCCTCGACGGCGGCCCGGACCACGCCGAGCGCGGTGCCGTACCCCGCGGTCGCGAGCGCGCCGGCGTTGCAGTGGGTGAGGACGTGCGCGCGCGGCGGGATGAGCGGCGCCCCGAGCGCGCCGATGCGGCGGCAGGCGGCCTCGTCCTCGTCGCGGATCGCGTGCGCCTCGGCGAGCAGCTCCGCCGCGCCGAGCCCGATCCGGCGCGCCATCCGCCGCACCGCCCAGGCGAGGTTCACCGCCGTCGGTCGCGCGCGCACGAGCCGCTCGGAGGCGGCGCGGAGCTCCGACACGTCGCGCCCGCGCCGGGCGTCCACCGCGAGCGCGTACGCCGCCGCGACGCCGATCGCGGGGGCGCCGCGGACGGTGAGGTCCCGGATGGCCGCCGCGACCTCGTCGGAGGACGAGAGCTCGAGCCAGACCTCCTCCGCGGGGAGCCGCTTCTGATCGAGGAGGCGGACGAGATCCCGCCCCTCGTCGTAGAGCACCGGCCGGAGCGGCTCGCGGGTCATGGCTCTCTCCTCCCGAGCCCCGCGAACGCGCGCAGGGCGAAGTAGATGGCGCACGCCGCGGCGAGCGCCGCCGGGCCGAGGCGGCCGTCGCGCGCGAGGAGCGCGGCGACCACCGACGAGGCGGCGAGCGCGACGACGAGGAAGGCGCGGCTCGGCCCGCCCGCCGATCCGGCGCCCGCGGGGCCTGCGCCCCATCCGGCCCAGCGGGACACGCCGGCTAGTCTCCGAGCTTCTGCTTGAGGAGGGCGTTCACGACGGCGGGGTTCCCCTTGCCCTTCATCGCCTTCATCACCTGCCCGACGAAGAACCCCATGAGCTTCTTGTTCCCGCCCCGGTAGCGCTCGACCTCGCCCGCGCTCGCCGCGAGCACCGCGTCCACCGCCGCCTCGATCGCGCCCGCGTCGGAGACCTGGGCGAGCCCCTTCGCGCGCACGATCTCGTCCGGCTCGGCCCCGGTCGCGAAGACCTCCTCGAGGACCTGCTTCGCGCCGGCGGCGCCGAGGGTCTGCGCGTCCACGAGCCGCACGATCGCCGCGAGCCGGGCGGCGGTGAGCTTCCACGCCGCGGGCGCCTCGCCGCGCTCGTTCGCGAGCCGGGCGACCTCGCCGTTCATCCAGTTCGCGAGCTTCTTCGCCGCCTCGGGCGAGCGGCCGTAGACGTCGAGCGCGGCGTCGAAGAACTCGGCCACCGGCCGCTCGGAGACGAGGAGCGTGGCGTCGAAGGGGGAGAGGCCGAGCTCGCGCTGGTAGCGCGCGGCGCGCGCGCGAGGCAGCTCCGGGAGCTCGCCGCGCATCCGCTCGACGAGCGCGGGCGTCACGACCACCGGCGGGAGGTCGGGCTCCGGGAAGTAGCGGTAGTCGTGCGCCTCCTCCTTCGAGCGCATCGAGCGGGTCTCGCCCCGGTCCGGGTCGAACAGGCGGGTCTCCTGCACGACCTTCCCGCCCTCCTCCACGAGCTCGACCTGCCGCCGCACCTCGTACTCGATCGCGGCGCGGAGGAACCGGAACGAGTTCATGTTCTTGATCTCGCAGCGGGTGCCGTAGGCGTCCGCGCCCTTGCGCATCACCGAGACGTTCGCGTCGCAGCGGAACGAGCCCTCCTGCAGGTTCCCGTCGTTCACCCCGAGGTACATGAGGATCGCGCGGAGCGCCTTGAGGTACTCGACCGCCTCGTCCACCGAGCGCAGGTCGGGCTCGGAGACGATCTCGAGGAGCGGGACGCCGGCGCGGTTCAGGTCCACGCCCGAGGAGCCGTCCGCCGCGACGTCGTGCAGGTTCTTGCCGGCGTCCTCCTCGAGGTGGGCCCGCGTGAGCCGGATCCGCTTCTCCTCGCCGGCCACCGTGATGTCGACCGCGCCGCCCTCGCAGATCGGCAGCTCGTACTGGGAGATCTGGTAGCCCTTCGGCAGGTCCGGGTAGAAGTAGTTCTTCCGCGCGAAGACGCTCTTCTCGCGCGGGCGCGACCCGAGCGCGAGGCCGGTCTTCACCGCCATCTCGACGACCCGCGCGTTCAGGCGCGGGAGGACGCCGGGGAGCCCGAGGCACACCGGGCAGACGTGCGTGTTGGGGGCGCCGCCGAACTCGGTCGAGCAGCCGCAGAAGATCTTGGACCGGGTGAGGAGCTGGGCGTGGACCTCGAGCCCGATGACCACCTGGAAGTCGGAGACCGGCATCTAGGGCACCCCCCGCCGCGGCGCGCCGGCGCCGGCGGGCGTGAGGCGATCCCAGCGCGGGTCGGACGGGTAGAGCAGGACCAGGGCGAGGACGTCGAGCACGACGATCCCGAGGAGCCGCGGGTCCCGCGTGACCATGAAGGCGACGAGCGGGGCGATGGCGGCCGCGTCGCACAGCGCGAACGACACGAGCACGCGCGTGAACGCCACCGCGTCGCCGTCGTTCGCGACCGCGGGCCCGAGGCGCGGCGGCAGCACGCGCGAGAGGATCACGTTCACGGCGGACGCGGCGACGGCGAGCCAGAAGAGCGGCGAGACGAGCGACGGCGCCGCCGCGCGGCGGGCGACCGCGAACGCGACCGCGGCGAAGAGGAACGGGGTCGCGACGAGCGCGAGCCAGATGACCTTGGCGGTCCGCCGCGTCATGCCTGCCCCAGGGCGGGCGGGGGCGGCGAGCCGACCTCTCGCTCGAGCGCGCGCGCGGCGCGCAGCAGCGTCGCCTCGTCGAAGGGCCGGCCGAGCAGCTGGAGGCCGACGGGCATCCCGGTCTCGGCGTGCCGCCCGCACGGGACGGAGAGGCCGGGCAGCGCGGCGAGGTTGCACGTGATGGTGAAGACGTCGGCGAGGTACATCTGCAGCGGGTCCTGCGTCCGCGCGCCGAGCGGGAACGCCACCGTCGGCGCGACCGGGCCGGCCACCACGTCGCAGGCGCGGAACGCCTCGTCGAAGTCGCGCCGCACGAGCGTGCGCACCTTCTGGGCGCGCAGGTAGTACGCGTCGTAGTAGCCGGCGGAGAGCGCGTAGGTGCCGAGCATGATCCGCCGCTTCGGCTCGGCGCCGAACCCCCGCTCGCGCGTCTCGGCGTACATCTCCTTGAGACCCTTCGCCTCCGCGCGCAGCCCGAAGCGGACCCCGTCGTAGCGGGCGAGGTTCGAGGACGCCTCGGCCGGCGCGATGAGGTAGTACGCGGCGATGCCGTACTTCGTGTGCGGCAGCGAGATCTCGACGAGCTTCGCGCCGAGCTTCTCGTACACGGCGAGCGCCGACCGCACCGACTTCTCGACCCCGGGGTCGACGCCTCCCTGGAACCACTCCCGCGGCACGCCGACGCGCAGCCCGCGCGCGCCGTCCTCGAGCGCCGCGAGGTAGTCGTCCACCGGCCGCGACCGAGGAGGTCAGGTCGCGCGGGTCGTGCCCGGCGATGCGGCCGAGCAGGAGCGCGGTGTCCTCGACGGTGCGCGCGAGCGGTCCGACCTGGTCGAGCGACGAGGCGAACGCGATGACGCCGTAGCGCGAGACGCGCCCGTACGTCGGCTTCACCCCCACCACCCCGCAGAAGGCGGCCGGGAGCCGGATCGAGCCCCCGGTGTCGGTGCCGAGCGAGCCGTGGACCTGGCGCGCCGCGACCGCGGCGGCGCTCCCTCCCGAGCTGCCGCCCGGGGTGCGGGTGAGGTCGTAGGGGTTCGCGCAGCGCTTGTAGGCGCTGTTCTCGTTCGACGAGCCCATCGCGAACTCGTCCATGTTGAGCTTGCCGACGACGATCGCGCCCGCCTGCTCGAGCCGCTCCACCACCGCCGCGTCGTAGGGCGGGATCCAGCCCTCGAGGATCCGCGATCCCGCCGTGGTGGGGACCCCCTTCGTCGCGAAGAGGTCCTTCACGGCGACCGGGACGCCGTCGAGCTCCGAGCGGCGCTCGCCGCGGGCGGCGCGCTGGTCCGCGAGCGCGGCGGCGGCCCGCGCCCGCTCGGCGGTGACCTCGAGGAAGGCGCCGATCCGGCCGTCGGTCGCGGCGATGCGGGCGAGCGAGGCGTCGACGAGCTCGCGCGAGGACAGGGCGCGGGCCGCGATGCCGGCGCCCGCCTCGCGGAGCGAGAGGGCGGTGAGCTCGGTGTCGGGGGTGGTCACTCGATGATCCTCGGCACCTTGAAGCAGGTCCCCTCGCGCGCCGGCGCCGCGGCGAGCGCCTCGCCCGGGGAGAGGCCCGGCTCGATCGCGTCGGGGCGGAGCGCCGCGCCCTCGCCGGCGGCGAGCGCGTGCGTCATCGGCTCGACCCCCGACACGTCCAGCTCCTCGAGCTGGCGCACGTGATCGAGGATCGCCGAGAGCTGCACGGCGAACGTTCGCTCCTCCTCGGCCGACAGCCGGAGGCGCGCGAGGGCGGCGATGCGCCGGACCTCATCGAGAGACAGCGCCACGAGGTTCTCCTACCCGCCCGCGGCCGGCGACGCACCGGCGAGCGGGCGCGCGGCCGGGGGCTAGACCGGGTTCTTCGTCTCCGGCTTGAACCAGTTCAGGATCGAGGACATCACGCCCTTCGACTCCGGCTTCTCGAGGTGCTCGAGCTCGCCCTGGTCGAGGAAGATGCCGCTGCACGCGAAGCAGACGTCCACGTCCACCCCACGGTACTTGATCTCCTGCATCTGCATGCCGCACTTCGGGCAGTGCATGAAGTGGAGGTCCTTGAGCCGCTTCAGCTCGCCCGCCTCCTTCTCCTTCTTCGCCTGGAGCGCGAGCTTCCGCTTCTTCTCGGCGTCCTCGCGGACGAAGTACTCCTCCTCGCTCGACGAGCCCTTCCCTGGCGTTCCCCTGTCGGACATGGCTATTTCCTCAGCTCTAAGAGTGCGTTCTTGGCCACCTCGGCCTCCTCGCCATCCGGATGCCGCGCGAGGTACTTCTCGTAATGCGAGATGGCCTCCGTCTTCTTGCCCTGGAACCGATAGGTCTCCGCGAGGCCCAGGAGCGCGTCGGGCCCGCCCGGATCTACCTGGAGCGCCGCCGTGAAGCTCGCCTCGGCGGGTCCGTAGCTCTCGAGGTCGAGATAGCACAAACCCCGGCCGGTCAGGGCCTCGGCGTTCTCCGGATCCTCGTCGGCGACGCGGCCGTACAGGTCGAGCGCGCCGTCCGCGTCCCCCTTCTCGAGGAGCTTGCGGGCCTGCGCGAGCAGCGCCTTCGGCCCCTTCGGCGCCGGGCGCGGCGAGGGCTTCAGCTGCTCGGGCGGCCCGGGCAGCGACGGCTCGGTGACCGGCTCCGGCGCAGGGACGGGCGGCGGGGGCGCCGCCGCCGGAGGCTCGGCGGGCACCTCGATCGTGAGCGGCACGGCCAGCTCGCGCGGGGCAGGCGGGGCGGGGGCCGGGGCGGGTGACGGCGGCTTCGCGAGCAGGCCCGGGACGACGAGGTACCCGGCGGCCGCCGCGACCGCGGCGAGGAGGACCGCGACGAGCGAGGTCCTCGCCCCGCGACCGCGCGGGCGCGACGGCGGCTCGACCTCGGGGCCGAGATCGACCTCGTGAACGGGCGGGGGCAGGACCGGCCCCGGCTGCGGCGCCCGGTACTCCGGCGCGGGCGGCGGAGGCGGTGCCGCGTACGAAGGGGGCGGGTACCCGGAGGGTGGCGGAGGCGGCGCGTAGAGCGACGGCGTCTGGATCGCGACGCCGTAGATCGGGACCTGCATCCCGTGCATCGGGAGCGGCGTGAGCGCGGGCTGCGCGGTCTGGGTCTTCGACCGCTCGGCCGCCTCGACCACCTGGAAGAAGCCCGCCAGCTCGGCGATGTTCCCGAGCCGCTTCCACGAGTCGCCGGCGAGCGAGATCTCGTCGTCGCGCGCGACCTTCTGCTCGATGATCCACTTCTGCAGCGTGGTGAGCTCGCGGAAGGTGAAGATGTTTCCGCTCGCCTGGCGGACGCGCCACTCGCGCGGCCGCTCGGCCTCCGGGTGCGGCGCGGCAGGGGGCGGCGCCGGCCTGCGGGGACGCGGCCGCGGGAGAGGCCGGCTGCGGGGCGGACATCGACGGCACCGACGCGTGGGGGGCGCCGGAGCGCGCCGCCGCGGTCGCCTGGAACGGGGCGCCCTCGAGGTCGCCGGGCTTCACCGGCACCGTGACGACGAGCTCCTTCTTCTTCACCCTGAAGAGGTGGCCGCAGTTCGTGCACTGCACGGTCAGGCCCGCAGTGGTGACCTGATCGTCGTCGAAGACGTACTGGGCCCTGCAGCGTTCGCAGCGGACGTCCATGGAAGCTCGCGGGAAGACGACGGTTCTTCTCGGGCATTCTACGACAGGCCCTCCGTTACGCCGAAAAATTGACCCCTCGGTACCCCCCGATATCCTCCGACGGGCAAGCCCTCGCTCGCGCGAGCGGCGGCTGGTTCTCAACGAGGCGGTGGCGGCGGGCATGGGGAAGTCCAAGGGAAACCGGCGTCTTCAGGAGAACCAGGGCCGCCGCGGAGTTCGCGACGAGCCGCCCCGCAACGGCAAGAAGACCGCGCGCACCGGCATGGCGCGCGACGCCGGCGCGGTCGTGCTCCTCGCGATCGCGGCGGTGACGGCGCTCGGCCTCGCGACGTTCTCGTCCCTCGACGGCGCGCTCATCGCGCGCGGCATCCCGGCGGCGAACCTGTGCGGCCCGGTCGGCCACCGCGCCGCGACGGCGCTGTACGGCCTGCTCGGCTTCTCCGCGCTCGTCCTGCCGATCGCGATGGGCGCGGCGGCGGTCCGCCTGTTCCAGGGCGCGCCGCCTCGCATCACGGTGCTCTCGGCGGCCGCCTACGCGGTCCTGATCCTCTCCGTCGCGTCGCTCGCGCACCTCGCGCTCGGCGCCCGGGCCGCCGCCCCCTTCCCGGCGGGCGGCGCGGTCGGCGCCGGGCTGTCGGCGGTCTCGGTCCGCTTCCTCTCCACCTGGGGGAGCGCCATCGTCCTCCTCGCGACCGGGACGGTCGCGCTCATCGTCGCGGCCGACGTGAAGCCCCAGACGCTCGCCGCCGCGCTCGGGCGCGGCGCGCGCGCGACGCTCGGGTTCCTCTCGGCGCGCGTCGGCGACGCGGTCGAGGAGCACCGCGCCGCGGTGGCGGACCTCCGCGCCGAGGACGCCGCGCTCCGCGTGCGGCGCGCCGAGGAGGAGGCCCGCGCCCTCGCCGACACCGCCGACATCGAGGCGGCGGGCGAGGAGGATCGGGCGGAGGCCCGGGACGTCGCGGCGGCGCTCGCCCTCGAGCACGTGCGCCGGACCGGTTCGTTCGACGACCCGGCCTGGGTGGGCGGGCTCGTCGCCGCCGCGCCGCCCGCCGCAGCCGAGGAGGCCCCGCCGGAGCCCCCGCCGCGCCGGAAGCGGAAGGACCGCGAGAAGGAGAAGGGCGAGCAGCAGGCGGACGCCGCCGCCGACCGCGTCGAGCCCGCCCCCGTCCTGGCCCCGGCCGCCCTCCCGCCGGCCGCGGCCGTCCCCGCGGTGCGCCCCGAGATCATCGTCTCGCAGGCGATGCTCGAGCGCAGCGGGAAGAAGAAGAAGGACAAGAAGGAGGCTCCCGCCTTCGCCTTCACGAAGGCGGGCGACGTGTTCCGGGTCCCCGCGACGGACCTCCTCGACGTCCACGAGGAGAAGGCGAAGGACGTCGACGAGCGCGGGCTCACCCACACCGCGGACGTCATCGTCGCGACGCTGAAGCAGCACGGGATCGACGGCTCGATCAAGCACATCCGGCCCGGGCCGGTCGTCACGCTCTACGAGTTCTCTCCGGTCGCGGGCGTGAAGCTCGCGCGGATCGAGAACCTCGACAAGGAGCTCACCATGGCGCTCAGCGCCATGCGGATCCGGATCATCGCCCCGATCCCGGGCAAGGGGGTCGTCGGCATCGAGGTGCCGAACCGCGATCGCGCGACGGTCTACCTGCGCGAGATCCTCGAGTCGGAGTCCTTCGCCCAGGCGGGCGGGTTCCTGCCGCTCGGGCTCGGCAAGAACATCGAGGGCATCCCTTACTGCGTCGACCTCCAGCGGATGCCGCACCTGCTCATCGCCGGCACGACCGGCTCGGGCAAGTCGGTCGGCCTCAACACCATGATCCTCAGCATGCTCTACCGGCAGACGCCGGCGGAGGTGCGGATGATCATGGTGGATCCGAAGATGACGGAGCTGTCCGCGTACGAGGACATCCCGCACCTGCTCCTGCCCGTCGTCACCGACCCGCAGAAGGCGGCGCGTGCGCTGCAGTGGGCGGTCGACGAGATGGAGCGGCGGACGCAGATCCTCGCCGACACCGGCTCGAAGGACCTCCGCTCCTACAACAGCAAGGTCGAGAAGCTCCGGGCCGAGGGCCGGACCTTCGAGGACAAGGACGTCGCCCCGCCGAAGAAGCTCGTCGTGGTCGACCTGACCGCCGGCGAGACGGAGGAGCAGGCCGCGGCCCGCGCCGAGGCGGAGACCGTCGAGGTCCCGGCGCTGGCCTCGCCAGCGGCGGAGGTGGCGGTGCGGGGCCCCGAGTTCGAGGACCCGACGGCCCCGCCGCCGGCCGATCCCGTCGCGGCGCGCGACGAGAAGCACCTCCCGCGGAAGCTGCCGTACATCGTGGTCGTCATCGACGAGCTCGCGGACCTCATGATGACGGCGCCGCGCGAGGTCGAGATCTCGCTCGCCCGGCTCGCGCAGAAGGCGCGCGCGACCGGCATCCACCTCATCGTCGCGACGCAGCGCCCCTCGACCGACATCGTGACCGGGATGATCAAGAACAACTTCCCGGCCCGCATCAGCTTCCGCCTCGCCTCCCGCCACGACTCGCAGACGATCATCAACGGGCCGGGCGCGGAGACCCTGCTCGGCGACGGCGACATGCTCGTCATGACGGCGACCCAGCCGCTCACCCGCGTGCAGGGCGCGTTCGTCTCGGAGGAGGAGCTCCACCGGGTGGTCGGCTTCCTGAAGGAGCAGGGCCGCCCGGTGTACGACGACTCGATCCTGAAGGCGCGCGAGGGCGGCGGCGATCGCGGCCAGGACGACGAGGACGACCCGGTCTACGACCAGGCGCTCGAGCTCGTCGCGCGCATGGAGGAGGTCTCGGTCTCGAAGCTCCAGCGCGAGATGCGGCTCGGCTACAACAAGGCGGCGAAGATCGTGGAGCGGATGGAGCGCGAGGGCGTCGTCGGTCCGGCGAACGGCGTGAAGCCGCGCCAGGTGCTCATCCGGCCGATCGGCGAGACGAGCGCGATCCCGAACGTGTAGCGCCGCTCACCGCTCACCGCTCGCCGCTCAGACCCGCATCTTCCGCTGCTCCTCGCCGGAGAGGATCCGGCGGATGTTCTCGCGGTGCCGCAGGAAGATCAGGGCGCCGACCACGATCGCCGCCCACGCGACCGGGCTCCGCGGACCGAGGAACCAGGTGGTGCCGACGACGCACACGAGCGTGCCGGCGAGCGAGCCGAGCGACGACATCCGCGTGACGAGGTAGGTGAGCGCCCAGGTGAGGAGCCCGGCGAGCGCCGCCCAGGGCGCGAGCACGAAGAAGATGCCGACGCCGGTCGCGACGCCCTTCCCGCCCTGGAAGCGCAGCCAGACGGTCCAGACGTGCCCGACGAACGCCGCGATCGCGACGCCCATGACCCAGAGGTCGCCTTCGGGGGCGCCGGCGAGCAGCCGCCGCGCCACGACGAGCGGGACCACCGCCTTGAGCGCGTCGAGCAGGATCGTCGCGACGCCGAGCTTCTTGTTCACCCGCGCGACGTTCGTCCCGCCGATGTTGCCGGATCCGACGCTCCGGACGTCCACCCCGAGGAACACGCGGGTGAGGACGAGACCGAACGGGATCGAGCCGGCGAGGTAGCCGGCGACGACGAGGACGAGGCCAAGCGCGGTGGTGCTCACGATCCACCCTCCCGGACGACGAGCCAGGCCCAGTTCACGAGGAGCGCCGCGATCCCGAGCGCCGTCGCGGCGCGGGCCGCGCCCGCCGGCGGGACCGGCAGCGGCGCGCCGAGCGCGACGCGAGAGAGATCGGCGAGCGCGTAGAGCCAGGCCGCGCCGGCGAGGAGCGCGCCGAGCGGGCTCGCCGCGAACGCGAGCGCGACCTCCCCGTGCGCGAGGTGCACGAAGGCGTGGGTCATCCCGCAGGTCGCGCAGGGGATCCCGGCGAGCCCCCGCAGCGGGCAGGTGTACGCGATGCCGAGCACCGGGACGAAGCGGGCGACGAGGAAGGAGAGCGCCGCGATCGCGGCGAACACCTCGGCGTGCTCGAAGCGGCCGGTCTTGCGCCAGGAGATCGTCACAGGTTCGTCGTCGGCGCGTCGCGCGACGCCTGCCCGAGGCCCTTGAGGAGCGCCGGGAGGCCGAGCCCGAGCGCGCCGCAGCAGCAGACGCACACGAGCGCGAACGGCGCGAGCACCGCGCCCGCCGCCTTGCCGGTGCCGCACCGCTGGACCGCGCCGAGCCCGATGATGCTCGACACGAGCGCCCACACGAGCACGAGGGGGAACCCGCAGACCGGGACGGCGAGGAGGAGCGAGAGCCCGCTGACGTACGCGACCAGGGTGAGCGTCGCGTCGAAGCCGCGGGTCGTGCCGCGGAAGAGCATGAGCAGGAGGTGCACCACCGCGGCGAACACGAAGATCGCGACGAAGGCCACGACGGGCGCGGCGATGATCTGCTTCAGCGTCCCGGCGCCGGTCACCGACTCCATGTAGGTCCGGAACAGCTTGCCCTGCTCCTCCGGCACGTTCCGGGCGAGGCGCTCGAAGAGGACCGAGACCTGCTGCGCGGAGAGCCAGCTCACGATCGAGCCGATCGTGTTCGCGACGGTGAACGAGAGCACGCCGAAGAGGACCGCGGTCCAGGTCTGGTCCACGCGGACCCGCCCGAAGAACTGCTGCGGCTGCGTGGCGACGAGCTTCCAGGTCTCGAAGAACGCCGTGAAGAACCCGAGGCGCGCCCGATCGGCGAACGGCGCGGGGAGCTCGGGCCCGCTCGGTGGCGGGGGCGGGGGTGGCGGCGGCGCCGCGGCACCCCACCCGCTTTCAGGAGGCGGGGGACCCCACCCGCCGACGGGAGGCGGAGGCGGCGGCCAACCCGGGGTCGGCCCGGGCGGCGGCGGAGGCTCCACTGGGCCGCCCGGTGCCGCCCCTTGCGCGGGCGGGGCCTGGGGCGGAGGCGGCGGCGGCGCGGCGGGCTCCTCCGGCGCGCCGGGCGGCGGCGGCAGGATGAGCTCTGCGCCGCAGTGCGGGCACGTCTGGCGCCCGTAGCGATCGGTCGTGAAGGTGCCCTGGCAGCGGGCGCAGCGAGCGAGCATGGCGCCGAGCTTACCCCGTCCCCCCTGGGCCGGCGGGACTACTCGCGCAGCGCGCGGACCTCGTCGACGTTCACGCCGCCGCGGGTGCGGTAGATGGCGATCACGACGGCGAGCCCGACGGCGGCCTCGGCGGCCGCGACGGCGATGACGAAGAACGCGATCGCGTGGCCGGAGACGTTCCCCGACTGGCGCGCGAACGCGAGGAACGTGAGGTTCGCCGCGTTCAGCATGAGCTCGACGCACATCATGAGGATGAGCGCGTTGCGCTTCATGAGCACGCCGGAGAGGCCGATCGTGAAGAGGATCGCGGCGAGGTAGAGGTACCAGCTGACCGGGACCATGCTCAGATCCTCTCCTTCGCGACGACGACGGCGCCGACGATGGCGACGAGGAGCAGCAGGCTCGTCGCCTCGAACGGGAGCAGGAACTGGGTGAAGAGCACCTGGCCCACCGCCTTCACCGTCCCGAAGCTCCCGTCGACGGCGCGCATGCCGGGGTCGTCCGCCTTCGCGATCGCGGACACGAGCACGGAGGCGAGGGCGACGGCCCCGAGGACGCCGAGGTACTGCATCGCCTTCTTGCGGGTCCGGTCGAGGTGCTCGTCCCCGATCGAGAGCAGCATGATGACGAAGAGGAACAGCACCATCACCGCGCCCGCGTACACCAGGATCTGCATGAACGCGATGAGGTGGGCGGTGAGGAGCACGTAGATCCCGGCCATGAAGAAGAACGCGGCGACGAGGTTCATCGCGGCGTAGACCGGGTTCCGCGCGACGACGACGGCGAGGGCCGTGACGACGAGCGGCACTGCGAACACGAAGAAAATGACGGTCTCGGCGGAGAAGGCCATCGGCTCGTCCCTCTAGTAGCGCACTGCGCCGACGACGGCGGGCCGCGAGGACTGCTCGAGCCCCCACCCGTGGTCGCCGTACGGGCAGCGCCGCTCCTCGACGTGACGCATGAACTCTTCGCGGAACTTCTTCAGGAACGACTGGACCGGCATCGACGCCGCGTCGCCGAGCGCGCAGATGGTGTTGCCGCCGATGTTGCCGGCGATCTGCTCGAGCTTGTCGACGTCGGCCGCGCTGCCGTGGCCGTGCTCGATCTTCTCGATGATCCCCTCCATCCACGAGGTGCCCTCGCGGCAGGGGGTGCACTGCCCGCAGCTCTCCTCCGCGTAGAACTTGGAGATGCGGGCGAGCGCGCGGACCATGCAGGTCGAGTCGTCGAACACGATGATGCCGCCCGAGCCGGACATCGAGCCCGCCGCCTTCACGGCGTCGACCTCGAGCGAGATGTCGATCTCGTCGCCGCGGAGCACGGGGGAGGAGGAACCGCCCGGGATGACGGCCTTCACCTTCCGGCCGCCCGGGATCCCGCCGCAGTCCTCCATGATGAGCTTCTTCAAGTTGTACGCGGCCGGCTTCTCGTAGACGCCGGGCCGGTTCACGTGGCCCGAGACGCCGAAGAGCCGCGTGCCGCCGGTCTTGCCCGTCCCGAGCGCCGCGAAGGCCTCGCCGCCGTTCGTGACGATCCAGGGGATGTTCGCGATCGTCTCGACGTTGTTGATGATGGTCGGCTTGCCCCACAGGCCGACCACCGCCGGGAACGGCGGCTTCAGGCGCGGGTAGCCCTTCTTGCCCTCGAGCGACTCGAGCAGCGCGGACTCCTCGCCGCAGATGTACGCGCCGGCGCCGCGGTGCACGTGGATGTCGAGGTCGAAGTCCTTCTTGCCGAGCAGCCGCGCGCCGATGATCCCCGCCGCCCGGGCCTCCTCGATCGCCTGATCGAGGATCCGCGCCTGCTTCGGGAACTCGCCGCGGATGTAGACGTAGGCGAGGTGGATGTCGAGCGCGTAGCAGGTGAGCGCGATGCCCTCGATGAGCTGGTGGGGATCGTGCTCGATGATGTAGCGGTCCTTGAACGTGCCGGGCTCGGACTCGTCCGCGTTCACCGTGAGGTAACGGGGGCGCACGTCCTTCGGCAGGAACGTCCACTTGAGGCCGGTCGCGAAGCCGGCGCCGCCGCGGCCGCGGAGGTTCGACTTCTTCACCTCGTCGACGATCGCGCCGGGCTCCATCCCGAGCGCCTTGTCGAGCGCGGCGTAGCCGCCGTCCGCGCGGTAGCTCGCGAGCGTGGCGGAGTTGGGCGTGCCCCAGCGCTTCGTGAGGATGAGCGTCTCGCTCACTTGAGCCCCTCCAGGATCTGCTCGACCTTCTTCGGGTCGAGCCGCTCGTACATCTCGTTCTCGTCGATGAGCATGGCGGGGGCCGTGCCGCACGAGCCGAGGCACTCCACCTCG
Source organism: uncultured delta proteobacterium (assembly GCA_963736795.1). Taxonomy (GTDB): domain Bacteria; phylum Myxococcota; class Myxococcia; order Myxococcales; family Anaeromyxobacteraceae; genus Anaeromyxobacter. The sequence goes on from CAVTRF010000031.1 coordinate 110,913, forward strand.
CGCAGCGTGAAGCGCCCGTCGGGCGTCGTGCCGCCGTTCTTCACGCCGAGCTTCTGCTTCAGCTGCTCGAAGATCCGCTCGGCGCCGGAGAGGCAGCAGGACACGTTCGTGCAGACCTCCACGAGGTGCCGGCCGAGCGGGTGCGTGTGGAACATGACGTAGAAGGTCGCGACCTCCTCCGCCCTCGTCGGCGGAGCGTCCAGGCGATCGGCCGCCAGCCGCTGCACCGCCGGCGAGCAGTAGCCGAAGATCTCCTGCCCGAGCCGCAACGCGGGCAGCATCGCGGCGACCTTGCGGTCGGGCGGGTACCGCTTCACGATCGCGGAGAGCTCGCGGTCGAACCGCTCGACCTTGTCGCGGGGCAGTTCTTCGACTGCACCGACCGGCGCTGGATTCGTCATAAGGGTCCGAGAAGTGGGGCGAAAGCCCGGGCAGGCTAGTGAGGGGGTCTGCGATTGTCAAGGACAGGACAGGCCCACTTTGCACGGTTTCGCCGCGCTATACTCCCGCCTGCTCGATGGCGCACGACAGGGATAAGCGACGCGATCCGCGCGTCCCGCTGGTGCTCCGCGTCGACTACCCCGACGCCCCGCAGGCGGTCCGCGACGTCACCGAGAATCTCTCCTCGGGCGGGCTGTTCATCCGCAGCGAGCGCGAGCTCGTGGCCGGGCAGCGCGTCCCCCTCCAGATCAGCTTCCCGAACCTCCTCGCGCCGCTCGAGGTGGAGGTCGAGGTGGTGCGGCGGCGTGCCGCGACGGCGGAGGAGCCGGCCGGCGTCGCGGTCAAGATCCCGCTCGACCGGGTGGACGACCGCCACAAGCTCGCGCGCCTCGTCGAGACGGCGCGTGGGCCGGTCGGCAAGGCGAGCCGCGGCTATCGCGTGCTCGTCGTCGAGGACAACCCGCACGTCGTCGAGATGTACGAGTACGCGCTCCGCAAGACCCACGGCGACGGCGGGGTCGCCGTGACGATCGAGTACGCCACGAACGGCCACGACGCGCTCGTCCGGCTCGGCGAGCCGCCGCGCGTCGACCTCGTCATGGCGGACCTCTACATGCCGGTGATGGACGGGTTCACCCTCATCGAGCGGATGCGCGGCGACCCGGCGCTGTTCGAGATCCCGATCCTCGTCATCAGCGCGGGGGCGGCCGACGCGCGCGCGCGGGCGCTCGAGCTCGGCGTCGACGTGTATCTGCAGAAGCCCGTGCAGTTCGCGGACATCGTCGCGACCGTCCGCGCCCTGCTCCATCAGCTGACAGTCTCGCGCTCCGACATGCCGCCGAAATGCAGAACGCCCGCCGGCGCGTGCCGGCGGGCGTTCACTGTTCGTTCAGTCGGGCTGCTACTTCTTGCCCTTCTTGTTGAACGTATCCTTCATCGACTTCGACGGCGTGATCTTCACGACCGTCTTCGCCGGGATCTTGATCTGCTCGCCCGTCGCCGGGTTGCGGCCGATCCGGGCCTTGCGATCGACGAGCTTCACCGCGCCGAGGCCGCCGAGGGGGATCTTGCCCTCGTTCTTCAGCCTCTTCATCACCGTCTCCTCGACCGCCGCGAACACCGCGCGGACCTGCGCCTTCGGCACCTGCGAGGTCTCGGCCACCGCCTGGAAGAACTGAGCCTGCGTCATGTAGGGCATCCCTCCTGTCGCACGCCGCGTCAGGCGGCGAATATGTTCGGGTGATATCGCCTTCGGATCCCCGCGTCAACAATCCAGCCACACGATCGCCCTGATAGACGGGCCTCCCACGATGATCGCACGCGCCGTCCGGGCGCGCCGGGCTACCGCAGGGCCGCCACGATCTCGAAGACGATGAGGGCGATGATCGCCACCTCGAGGAGCTCGGCGCGGCTCGTGTCGGCCGCGTCTCCGGTGAGGTCGTTCACGTCCGCGACGAGCTTCTGCTTGCGCAGCACCGTCTCCTGCCAGGCCGTGAGGCGGAAGCGCCGCACGGCCGCCTGGTAGAGGCGCGCGAGGTAGAAGTCGCCCACGATTTTCACAGCATTTTCGAGCCTTTCGATCATCTCGGAGAGCTCGAGCAGCAGGGCGGCGGTGTCGCGCTGCAGCTTGCGGTAGCGCCGGGTGAAGACGTTCGCGACGGGGCTGCCCCCGGCCTCGATCTCGTCGTAGATGCGGTGCAGCTCGCGGTCGAGCAGGGCGTCGTAGTAGCGCAGCTCGAGCAGGTGGGCGGTCGCGAACTCGAGCAGGTCCGGGATGTCCTCCACCCCCGACGGCTCGACCACGAGGGCGCTGTTCCAGTGGAGCACCGCGAGATCGTCCTCGAGGTAGGTGAAATGGTGGCTCAGGATCTCCTGGCGCTCCGCCGGGGAGAGCGGGACGCCGCTCGTCTCGCCGAGGAGCAGCTCGGGGACGGGGGCCCGGGCGAGCAGGTCGAGGGCCCGCACCGGGCCGCCCTCGAAGCTCCGCACGAAGAACACCTGGTAGCTCTCGAGCCCGTCCCACGCGTGCGGGCGCTCGAGCGCGGTGCCGAGGGCGCGCGCGAGCTCGTCCGCCTCGCGCCGCGCGGACTGGTCGAGCGCCGGCGTCGGGTCGACGAAGAGCTCCTCGGCGAGCGGCACGAGCTCCGCGAGCGTCGCGCCGCGCGGGATCGGCAGCTTGTAGAGGATCGAGATGACGCCGTAGTCGTAGACGTGGGCGCTCGCCTCCGCGGACCGCGGCCCCGACTCGAGCGGCACGTCGCGCGGGCCGAGGCCGAGGTGGAGCGGGGGGCGCGGGAACTCGAGCGCGGAGCCGGACTGCGCGCCCTCGAGCCGGAGCCGCGAGGTCGGCGCGCCCGCGGCCCGCTCCGCCGCCGCGAGATCCACCGCGTCGGCCACGTCGAACAGCCGGTACACGTAGACCGTGCCGTCCGCGATCCGCATCCCGCCGTCCGCCGCTTCCACGCGTCGAGCTTAGCCGAGCGCCGGCGCGCGGCTCGGGAATTCGGGAGGCCCCGGGCGGTCTCGAGGGGGCCCCGGACGCGGCTCAGGTGCCGACGACGCGGCTCAGGTGCCGACGACGCGGAGCGGCGCCGCCTTGGCGCGGTGCGGGAACTGCACGAGGTACTCGCCGGTGAAGCAGGCGTCGCAGTAGCCGGAGCGCTCGCCGCCGACGGCGGCGTAGAGCCCGTCGCGCGACAGGTACCCGAGCGAGTCCGCCGTGACGTACGCCCCGATCTCCTCGACGCTGTGGCTCGAGGCGATGAGCTCCTGCCGCGTCGGCGTGTCGATCCCGTAGTAGCAGGGCCAGGCCGTGGGCGGAGAGCTGATGCGGAGGTGGACCTCGCTCGCGCCGGCGCCGCGGATCATCTTCACGATCTTGCGGCTCGTCGTGCCGCGCACGATCGAGTCGTCGATCACGACCACCCGCTTGCCGCCGAGGACGCCGCGCAGCGCGTTCAGCTTCAGCTTCACGCCGAAGTGGCGGATCGACTGCTGCGGCTCGATGAAGGTGCGGCCGACGTAGTGCGACCGGACGAGCCCCATGGCGAACGGGATCCCGCTCTCCTCGGCGTAGCCGATCGCGGCGGGGACGCCCGAGTCCGGCACCGGGATGACGAGGTCCGCCTTCACCGGGTGCTCGACCGCGAGCCGCCGCCCCATCGCGTGGCGCGCCGCGTACACCGACTTCCCGAACAGGACCGAGTCCGGCCGCGCGAAGTAGATGTGCTCGAACACGCAGCGGCCGAGCTGCTGCGGCGGCCGCGTCCCGGGGAAGAGGCGCTCGCTGCGCATCCCGCTCTGGTCGATGATGACGATCTCGCCCGGCTCCACCTCCCGGACGTACTCCGCCTCGATGAGGTCGAGCGCGGTCGTCTCGGAGGCGAGCACCCAGCTCCCCTTCAGCTGCCCGAGCACGAGCGGCCGGAAGCCCATCGGATCGCGCGCGCCGACGAGCACCTTCGGGGTGAGGAACACGATCGAGTAGGCGCCGGAGACCTTCCCGAGCGCCTCGCGGATGGCGCCGAGGAGCTGCTCGTTCGAGCCGGGGCCTCCGGGAGCGCGGGCGCGGGCGATGAGGTGGACGATCACCTCGGAGTCGGTGGAGGTCTGGAAGATCGAGCCCTGGTTCTCGAGCTCGAACCGGAGCTGCTCGGCGTTGACGAGGTTTCCGTTGTGGGCGACCGCGACCGCGCCGCCCGCGTACTGCACGGCCATCGGCTGCGCGTTCTTGAGGTGGGAGGCGCCGGTGGTCGAGTAGCGGACGTGCCCGATCGCCGCGTACCCCTTCAGCTTCGCGAGCACCTCGGCGTTGAACACGTCCGCGACGAGCCCCATCTCGCGGTGGACGTGGAGGGTCTCCCCGTCCGTCGAGACGATGCCCGCCGACTCCTGGCCGCGGTGCTGCAGCGCGTGCACGCCCAGGTAGGCGTAGTTCGCCGCCTCCTCGGAGTGGCCCTGGGCCCAGATCCCGAAGACTCCACACTCTTCCCGCTGCTTGTCGAAGACCGCGTCGTACCCCATGAGGCGGCGGAGTATAACGGTCCCGGCTTGAAATTTCTCCCCGCCCGCACGGCCCTTCGCGCGCTGCTCGCTGCAGTCGCGGTCCCGCTGGCGCTGCTCGCGGTCGCCTCCCTCCCCTGGGCCACCGCACGGGTCCCCCTGCCGCCTCGCGTCACGGCGGCCGTGCGGGGGGCCGGCCCGCTCTCTGCCGGGGCGGCGGAGGCTGCGTTCGCGCTGCCGTCCGGGGTACCGATCGCCGGCTTCGCCCGGCTGTCGTACGCGAGCGAGGGACGGTCCGAGCCGGTCGGTGTCCGGGCGGTCGTCCTCGCCTCGCCGGGCTGCAAGGTCGCGCTGGTCTCCGCCGAGCTCCTCCTCGTCCCGGAGGCGCTCGCCGCCGAGGTCGGGTCCCGGGTCGCCGACCTCGGCCTCGACGGCGTCGTCTTCGCGGCGACGCACACGCACGCAGGGCCGGGCGGCTACGTCGACCACGCCGCCTTCGAGCGGATCGCGACCGGCCCCTTCGACGCCGCGATCCGCGAGGTCGATCGGGGCGGCGGCCGCCGACGCGATCCGGCGCGCGGCCGGTGCGCTCGCGCCCGCGCGCCTCTCCGTCGCGCGAGGGTCAGCCGACGACCTCGCGCGGAGCCGCTCCGGCGGCGACGAGGACGCGCCGCTCACCGTCCTACGGATCGAGCACACGGACGGCGCTCCGCTCGCCGAGGTGACGGTGTTCGCCGCCCACGCGACGCTGCTCGGAAAGAAGAATCGGACCGTGTCGGGCGACTGGCCGGGCCGGTTCCTCGCGGGCGGGCGACATGGCGTGCGGCTCTTCCTCCAGGGCGCGATCGGCGACCAGAGCGCCGAGGGCCCGGAGAGCGTCAGCACGGAGCGCTACGCCGCGGCGCTCTCGGCCCGGGTCGAAGGGCTCTCCTACCTGGCCGCCGACCCGGCGCCGCTCGCGTTCGCGGCGGTCGAGGTCTCGCTGCCCGCGGTGGACCCGGGCGGCGCGCCGGCGCTGCTCCGCCGGGCCGCGCGGACCCTGTCGGCGCGGGCGCTCCCGGAGAAGGCGCGCGTCGAGGCGCTGCGGATCGGCCCGGCGCTCCTCGTCGCGGTGCCGGCGGAGCCCGTCGCCCGCGTCGGCGCGCGGTGGCGCGCCGCCCTCCCGGACGGCGCCACCGTCGTCTCGCTCGCAGGCGGGTACCTCGGCTACGTCGAGGCGCCCGAGCGGATGGCGGAGGGCGGTGGGGAGACGAGGCTGACCTACTACGGTCCCGCGCTCGCGGAGACGCTCGGGGCCGCCGTCCGTGCCGCCGTCGAGGCGGTGGACGCGCGGACGCTCACCGCGAACCCGCCGCGGTGACCCGGCGCGACTCTCGCTACTTCCCCTTCGCCGGCAGCTCCGCGTAGCCCTCGCCGCGCGGGGCCTGCGCGAAGGCGCGGGCGAGCGCGTCCGGCGGCGCGGCGAGCCGCCGGGTCCGCATGTCCATCCAGCCGCCGTCGAGGACGATGCGGGCGGCCGGCTTCCCGTTCTCCTTCGTGAAGTCGTGCTGCAGCCGGAAGCGGGAGCCGTCGGCGGAGAGGCCGAGCTGCTCGAAGTCCACCTCGACCGTCTCGTTCATCTTGAGCTCGCGGAGGTAGTCGATCTCCTCGCGCAGCAACACCGGGCCGTACCCGGAGGCGACGAACTGGTCGAAGCCGAAGCCGTGCTCGGCGAGGAACGCGATGCGGACGTCGATCGCGTACTCCGAGTAGGCGGTGTTGCGCATGTGGCCGTTCGCGTCGCAGTCGGCCCAGCGCACCGTGAAGATCTTCGCGTAGCGGTCCATCCGCCCCCCTGCCCGAAGACGTACTCGATCCTGTGAAGCTGTGCCCGCCCGCGTCGGGGCGCGGATAGCATCGCCCGAGCGAGCGGGACCGACTGGGGGGCGCGAGCGCGAGCGACAGCGAGGCGAGTCGTCCGCGGCGAGCGTGGCGAGCGCAGCGGGCAGCCGGATGAGGCTGCCCCGCAGCGAGCGGGGGGCTTCGACCCGGGGCGCTGCGCCCCCGACGCCAGAGCGAACGGGCACTGCGAGCGTCACGAATCATGTCCTCCCGCCTAGAAGGCGGAACGCGAGCGCCGGCTCGTCGAGCGGCGCGCGCGACCTCCAGCCGAGCACGCCGGCGGTCACCGCGAAGACGACCGCGGCGCCGCCCGACAGGTATGCGTTCCGGGCCGCGGTCCGGCCGTCCTCCCGCACCGCGCGGTAGCGCGCCGGATCCGAGCCCGCGAGCACGCCGTCCGGCCCGACCAGCGCGGCGGCGTCGCGCGAAGCCTGCCGCGCCGAGAGCGCCTGCTGGATCGACAACCCGGTGAACAGGCCGACGAGGACGGCCGATCCGTACGCGGCCGGCCGGAGCCAGCGCCGCCCGCCTCCGGCGCGGGCAGCGGGCTCCGGCTCGGCCTGCGGGACGACGGGCGGCGTGAACGACCGGGGCGCGGCGGCGAGGTCCGCCGGGGCACGCGCGGGCTTCGCGGCGGCGGCCGCGGGAAGGCCGGGGGCGGCGTCGGGCGCGGTCGCCGCCGGCTGCTTCGACGCGACCGGCCGAGGGGACGCGGCCGCCGCTCGGGCGCGCGCCGCTGCGGCGCCGTCGTCCGGCGCGATCGCAGGCGCCGCGCGCGCCACCTCGGTCCGGTCCTTCACGTCGCGCGACGACTGCCCGGTGAGGAGGAACGACGCGAGCGCGCCGAGGTTCGCGGCCGGCACCGTCCCGGCGACGGTCCGGACCGAGCCCTCGCGCAGGAGCGATCCGTTCCGGACGTCGTAGATCGAGCCGAGCAGGAACAGGGCGTCGCCCTCGGTCACGCGGCTCACCGCGATGACCCGGTCCACCCCGAGCCACGCACCGGCGCGGACGATCCCCTCGCTGCGGCGCGAGGCGGCGAGCGCGAGCCCGGGGCCGCCGCCGACCCGGAGCGCCTCGGCGAGGGCGAAGTCGAGGACGACGGCGCGGTCCTCCGCCTGGAGATCGGCGCGGAAGCTCGGGACGTGCAGCGACCCCGACGACCCGCCGATGCGGTAGACGCCGGCGGGGAGCCACAGCGAGAGCGGCGCCGTCCCCATCGGCCGGCCGTTCACGAACACCGTCCCGCCGAACCCCTCCGCGGCGACCTGGAGCCTCCGCGCCGGCAGCGCGCGGACCTTCACCCTCACCTGCTCGTACCGGCGCCGGTAGGTGGGCGAGTACTGCTCCGCGTCGGGCTGGACGGACGGGTCGGTGCGCGCGACGGCGTACATCGCCTCGTCCGCTTCCTTCTCGCGGCCGATGGTGAGGGCGGCGTGCGCGAGCCGGAGCTGCGCGCGGATCCACTGCGCGTAGGACTCGTCGCTCTCCGGCAGGCTCTCGAGGTCGTCCACGATCGCCTTGAGGGTCCGGATGGCGCTCTCGAACTCGCCGTTCTGGTAGACGGCGAGCGCGCCTCCGTAGGCGCGGTCGAGCTCGGTGACGGTCGCGCTGGAGCGCTGCCCGAGGAGCCGCGCGCGCATCGTCGGCACGTCCTCCACGCCGCCGATCCGGTCGCGGCACGCGGCCCGGAGCTGGTGCGCGAGCTCGGCGAGGTCGGCGTCCGGGCCAGCGGGGGGATCGCCGACCGCGAGGACGGCGAGGCTCTCGAAGGCGACCGCCGGGCGAGGCGGCGAGGAGGGCGGCGGCGAGCGCGAGCATGCGGATCATGGCTGCGGCCCCGCGCGGTTCGTGTTGCGAGGGTCGTGGAACGCCTTCGGCCACGGCGCGGCGCCGTCGAGCGCGCCGTCCACGATCACCGCGTGGAGGACGCCGTCGGCGCCGGCGAAGTAGGCGGTGCTCAGCAAGGCGTCCGCGGGCTGCCCCGGCGGCGTGTAGATGTTGCCCGGCTGGAGCGCGGCGGTGCCGAGCTGGCCGGTCCAGGCGATCGTCCCGTCGTCGCGGAGCGCGTGGACGCTTCCGTTCGCGGTGGAGAGGACGAACGGCGTCGGGCCCGCGAGGACGAGCGGCGTCCGCGCTGCGCCGCCGAGATCGGGCGTCTGCCACGGCGTGAACGGCGCGCCGGAGGCGGTCCAGCGGGAGAGACGTCTGCGTCTGCTCGGGCACGACGATGCTTCCGTCCGACAGGACGGCGACGCCACCCGAAGGCATGCGCCGTCGTCGCGCACGTGCTCGGATCGTGCCGCGATGCGGACCAACCTGCTTCAGCAGTCCGCTCGATCCCGTTGCTGGCGGCGACGATCAGACCGGCGTCGTCGCAGGCGAGCGGATCCGCACGAGATCGCCGGCAGAGCTCGACGTCGAGACGCCCGAGGTCATCTGCGGGAACTGCCGCGTCCATCGGTCGAGCTGCCGAGACGTGAGCGCCCGCCGCTGACCGCGTACAGATCGAGCCGTCCGTCGATCCACGACGGGCCCGAGCGCAATACGGGAACCCCGAGCGCGCTGTTCCTCGTACGCCGCCGGACGTGACGGCGTAGACGACACCCGGACTCGGACGCCGCGAGGACCCGATCGTCCAGACGAGTAGCGCGAGCGAACCGCGGACTGGCCCACTCGTGTCTCACCTTCGGAGTCGAGCTGCCCACGTCCGGGCCCGTTCTTCGTCACCTCGTAAACCTTGTTGTCCTCGCTCCCGATCCACACCGAACTCCCGAGCGCGAGCGGCGCCGCCGTGATCTGCAGAGTTCCGACCGCGACCGAGGTGAGGCCGCTCCCGTCCCACCCGACGAAGTAGACCCGGTGGTTCGCTCCGGCGACGCGATCGTGGCCGCGTCCCGCGACGCTCTCATCCGCGACGACCACCGGAGACGTCAGCGCGACTCCGTCCTCGAGCACCTTCTCGAACCGAACCCGCGTCACGTGGACCGCCGCCGCGCTCGCGCTCGCCTCGTTGCGTGCCCCGTCGCGCACGGTGACGGTCGCCACCACGTCCGCCTCGAACGCGTCGAACGGCAGGCGCCGCAGCTCGACGTCAGCGGCCCAGACGCCTGCCGCCCATCGGCGCGAGCGGCACGGCGGCGCCGCCGAGCCCGAGCGACACCTCGGCGGAGAGCACCTCGCCGTCGTCCTCGAGCGTCGCCTGACCCGCAGCCGCGAGTCGCGCAGGCACGGCGACGCGCAGGTGACGGTCACGCCGGACACGGTCGGCGGAACCGCGTCCGGCCAGCAGACGTCGCCGTCCGGCGTCCGGGCGCAGTACTGGCCGGCGGGGCACTCCGGGCTCGTCCGGCACTCGGACCGGTCGTGGACCGAGCCGCACGCCGCGGACAGAGAGGACGAGGAGGATGGGGTGGGCGCGCATCGAACCTCCTAGAAGGCGAACCGCCAGGCGAGACCGCCCGCGACGGCGGCGGCGCCGATCCCGAGCGCGACGCCGCTCGCGGTCCGGCGCGAGCCGAACCGGTCCCGCTCGCGCGTGTACGTCGCGGCGTCCGTCGCCGCGCCGGCCGCGTCGGCGGCGGCGCGCGCGCTCCCGGCGAGCACCACCCCCGCGGCGAGCGCGGCGACGCCCGCGCCCACCGTCGTCCACGCGCCGAGGTGCGGATGGCGCGGCCCGGGAGGGCGCGGGAGCGTGCCGAGCAGCTCGGACAGGGCGCCGCGGAGCGGCGTCACGCCGTCCGCCCCGGGCGCGACCTCGATCGCCCGCCGCGCGCGCTCCGCCTCGGTCGCCGCGTCCGACAGCACGAGCAGGTAGCGGCTGCCGTCGACGCGCCCGTCCGCGGTCGCGGAGACCGCGTGCGCGAGCCCGACCCGCCGCGCGGCGCGGGCGCTCTCCGCCGGGTCGTCGCAGGCGACGCCGTAGTCGAGGAACCGGCCGCCCCGCCGCGCCGCCTCCACGACCGCGTCGCCGCGGGCGAGCGCGGCGTCGCCGGTCACCTTCGGCCGGCACAGGAGGATCCGATCGCCACCGGGACCCGCGGCCAGCGCGAGGGCCAGGGTCAGCGCAACGGGTGCGGCCATGTCGATCCTCGCCGTCTGAGGGTCCGGGAACCGAGTGGGTACGTTCAACACACCCGTGCTCCCAGTGCAAGCGCCGGGCGCACCCGGCCACCGCGATTCGCGCCGCAATCTTCGGGGCTTCCAGGTCGCCACGGTCCGCGCCGCGGACCGTCCGGCCGCGCCCGGGACCGCTCGCGCTTCCCCGGGCCGCCGAAGCCCCCGTGATCCGGCCCGCACCCGCGGGAACGCCGGTCGCAATGCGGTCGTCCGCCGCTCGACGGCGCAGCGCCCCCGAACCCCCGACCCGGAGTCGTCCATGTCGAGATCGCCCGTGCCGCACCTCCTCCTCCTCGCCGTCGCGCTCGCCGCGTGCTCGGACGGCCTCGAGCCCACCGGCTGCCAAGCCGACGCCCAGTGCCCCGGCGCGTCCCGCTGCGAAGCCGGCCTCTGCACCGCCGACGCACGGCCCGTCGCCGCGATCGCCCCCGTCGGCGAGGTCGCCGCGTTCGCGCTCGTCGCGCTCGACGGGCGCGGCAGCCGCGATCCCGACGGCGACGCCGACGCGCTCGTCCATCGATGGACGGTGCGGGCGCTGACCGCCCGCTGCGAGCCTCCCGAGGTCACCGGAGGTGAGCCGGTCGCGCAGGTCCGCTTCGGGTGCCCGGGGACGTTCGAGGTCTCGCTCGCCGTCCGCGACGCGCTCGAGCGTCGAGAGCGCGCCGGCGGTGACGCAGGTGCAGGTCGTGCCGTCCCCGGCCTCGCCGCTCGTGGTGGCCGGGGCGGACGTCGCGACCGATCACGTCTGCAGCGGCACGCCCCTGCTGTGCCGGACCACCGAGGCGGTGACGCTCACGACGGAGGCCGCCGCGGGGCTCACGCTGCGCTGGAGCGTCGAGGCGCCGCTCGACCGCGCCCTCGAGAGCGGGAGCCGCCGCGTCCGGTTCGTCCCCGGCCCGGACGTCGCCGCGCCGCGGGTCGAGATCGAGACGGACGGCACCGCGATCTCGGGCGACTGGATCTTCCGGGTCGAGGCGCGCGACGCCTTCGGCGTCGTGGGCGCGGCGTACACGCGGGTGAGCGTCCGCAACCGCCCCCCGCTCATCGTGACGGAGGAGCCCTCGCCCTTCCCGCACGCCTTCGACCCGGCGCGGTCGAGCTTCACGTCCTCCGGCGAGGTCGGCTGGTCGGTGAGCGATCCCGACGGCGATCCGGTCGTCGTCTCCGCCACCTGGCGCCACGCCGGCGACGGCGGCGCGTACTTCGAGGGCGTGCTCGGGCGCGCCAGCGTCAGCTTCGCGGTGGAGGTGCCGTACGCGGCGCTCCCCGACGCGGCGAACCTGCGCGGCGGCCCCGAGCTGACCCGGGTCATCGAGCTCGTGGCGCGCGACGTGAACCGCGGCGAGGGGCGGGCGGACGTCCCGGTCGAGATCGAGAACCGGCCGCCTTCGTTCGCGGGCGGGACGGTGGACGCGCGCGTCCCGCACGTCTTCGACGCGCGCCGCTCGCGCTACCTCGCGACCGCTCGGCTCGGCACGTGGAGCGACCCGGACGGCGATCCGATCTTCGCCGATCCCGGCGTCGCGCCGTGCGAGGCGCTGTCGGTGGAGGGCGGGATCGCGCGCGTCGAGTGCTCCGTCGCGTACGAGGGGACGCCGGTCGCCGGCCTCCTCACCGGAGCGCGGTCCGTCCCGGTGCGCATCCGCGATCCCTGGTCGGACGCGGCGGGCGTGCCGGTGTACACGCTCGAGATCCTCGACGAGCCGCCCACCCTCGGCGTCGCGATCGACCTCCCCGCCCTCCTGCACCTCGTGCAGTTCGACGTCTGGAACTACTCGTGTCCGGTGACGTCGTGGGTCTCCGGTGGGACGTTCACCGCCACACCGACCGTCCGCGACGCCGACGGCGACCCGGTCGTCCTCCGGGCCGAGGCTCCCCCGGGCGGCCTCGCCTCGCCGCAGGACGCGGTCTGCACCTCGAGCGCGTGCGTCCCGATCCGGTTCGAGCAGCCGGCCCAGCTCTCGGCAGTGCGTCCTGGGCTACACGCCGAGCAAGCTCACCGCGTCCGACGGGGCGGCCTCGGTCACGGTGAACGTGTCTCCGGCGCTCGTCCGCGGTTGAGGAGCGCGGGAGCGCTCACGCCGCGGCGGCGGCCGCGGCGCTGACGAGCCGTTTCCGCTCGAGCACCGCGTCCGCGGCCTCGGCGAGGAGGTCGGGGCCGAGCGCCTTGTCGAGCACCGCGTCGGCGCCGGCCGCCTCGAGCCTGGGCTCCATGCCCGGCTCGAGGCGCCCGCTCATCGCGACGATCGCGAGGTCCGCCTCGCCGCCCGCGGTGCGGATGAACCGGACGAGCTCCTCGCCGTCGCGCCCGGGCATGCAGACGTCGGTCACGAGCAGGTCGAGCGCGAGCAGCTCCTCGGACAGCACCTTCACGCCCTCGTCGGCGGTCGCGGCGCTCACCACCTCGAACCCGCGCGCGACGAGCGCGTCGCCGAGCATGCGCCGGACGAGCGCGTCGTCGTCCACCACGAGGGCGCGCCGCGACCGGGTGGAGATCCGGAGGATCGCGGCCGCGAGCACCGCGTCCTGCGCCTCGGAGAGCGCGAAGCGGACGCCCATGCCCTGCTCGCTCGTGAACACGACGACCGCGCGCGCCTCGAGGCGGACGCCGTCGGGCAAGGCGAGCTCGAGCTGCACCTCGCTCCCCTGCGGCAAGGGCCTCGCGCTGCGGATGAAGGCGCCGCCCTGCGAGAGGTTCTCGAGCCAGTCCGCCTGGAGCTCCTGCTCGGTCGCGTACTCGATGAGGGCCCGCGGCGACGGCGCCCGCGCGCCGGCAGGGGACGGCGGCGGGGGCGGCCTCACGGCAGGTTCCGTCGCGCGGGTCACCTTCACCGGCGCCTTCACCGGGTAGCGCGGCGCGGCGCGCACCTCCGCCCGCGGCGCGCGCCGGGCCCGGCCGGCGAGCAGCTCGTGCAGCGCGTTCGGGCCCTCGATGCGGAGCGTGAACCCGGCGGGCTTCCCCGGAGCCGCGTCCTCGCGCCGGCGCACCTCCACGACCGTCGCCCATCCTTCGAGCGGCTGCGGCCGGCCGCGCTCCCGCACCACGAGGGTGAGCTGATCTCCCTTCGGCGGTGAGAGCACCCCGGCGAGGAAGAGCGCGCGCCCCTCCGGGCGGTAGCCGATCCCCTCGCCGCCGGGCCCGTCGAGGTCCACCGCGAGGACCGGCTTCTCGCCCGCGGGCGCGGGTGCGCCCCCGAGCTGGCGGAAGAAGCGGGCCGCCCCGTCGCCGATGGCGCCGAGCGGGGTCCCCTTCATGACGCGCTCGCAGAGGTTCAGCTCGGCGTGGAAGCGGCGGCGCTCGGCCTCGGGGAGGGCTGCGACCTGGAATCCGCGCGCGCCGCTCCGGGCCGCCCAGAACACGAGCCGGGCGACGGCGTCCTCGCTCGCGGCGCCCGGCAGCACGCGGACGACCGCGGCGAGATACCCGGAGGCGCCACAGTGGTGGAGGTCGACCTCGCCGTCCGAGCCGCGCAGGTAATCGGGCAGCGCGCGCATGAGCCGCTCCGCCGCGACGAGCCGCTCGGGCGTCGCACGGACGAAGACGCAGGCGAGCTCGGCGGCGCGCATCGGGTGCAACGGCCACGGTGCAACCGGGACGCCGCCCGGCGCGCGCGGAAACCGGAGCACCGGGCGCCCCTCGGCGGGACCCGGGGTCGGCCCTCACCCACGCGGGCGGCGCGCTACGAGGCGTTCGAGAGCGTGAAGTGCGCGGCGTCGCGGCGCAGCACGGCCGGGATCCCGTCGCGCCAGGCGCGCGCGAGGTCCGCGACCGGGACGGAGAGCGCCCCCTGGATCTCGAGGCGATCCCCGCCGACCACGCCGAGGCGGATCACCGGCGCCCCGCACTCCTGGGCGATGGCGAGGAACCGCTGCGCGTTCGCGTTCGGGAGCGAGACGACGATCCGGCTCGCGTCCTCGCCGAACAGGACGAAGTCCTTCCGGACCGGGAACGGGATCCGCACCGCCGCGCCGAGGAAGGGCGCGCCGGCGCCCGCGGGCGCGTCGTGCATCATGCAGCACTCGGCGAGCGCGACCGCGAGGCCGCCGTCCGAGCAGTCGTGCGCGGAGGAGAGCAGCCCCTCGCGGATGGCGCGGCGGACGGTCTCCTGGACCGCCTTCTCCTTCGCGAGGTCGAGCGCCGGCGGGCGGCCCGCCTCGCGACCGAACTCGGCGGCGAGGTACTCCGAGCCGCCGACCTCGCCCTGGATCGTCCCGACGAGGGCGATCACGTCGCCGACGGTCCGGAACGCGCTCTGGCAGGCGCGGTCCACCGGCTCGACGAGCCCGACCATCCCCACGGTCGGGGTGGGGAAGATCCCCTGCCCCTCCGTCTCGTTGTAGAGCGAGACGTTCCCCGACACGACCGGCGTGCCGAAGGCGCGGCAGGCGTCGCCGATGCCGCGCACGCACTCGGCGAACTGCCACATGATCTCGGGCTTCTCGGGGTTGCCGAAGTTCAGGCAGTCGGTGATCGCGATGGGCTCGCCGCCGACGCAGGAGATGTTGCGCGCGCACTCGGCGACCGCGTGCATCGCGCCGAGGTACGGATCGAGGAAGCACCAGCGCGAGTTCACGCCGACCGAGAGCGCGATGCCCTTGTTCGCGTGGCGTCCGTCGCCGACCGCGAGCCGGACGAGCGCGGCGTCGCCGCCGGGCCGGACCGCTCCCACGAGCCGCACCATGTGGTCGTACTGACGGTACACCCACTCCTTCGACGCGATCGTCGGCCGCGCGAGCAGGGCGAGGAGCGACGCGCCCAGGTCCGCCGGCTCCGGCAGGGTGGAGAGGTCGAACGCGTGCAGCGCCGGGAGCGCGGGGTGCGGCTTCATCGGGCGCTCGTACTTCGGGGCGCCCTCGGTGAGCGGATCGACCGGCAGATCCGCGACGAGCTGGCCGTGCCAGTAGCAGCGCCAGCGTCCGCTGCTCGTCACCTTGCCGATGACGGCGACGTCGAGGTCCCACTTGCGGCAGATGCGCCGGACGATCTCCTCCTTGCCCTCGGCCGCGACGAGCAGCATCCGCTCCTGCGACTCGGAGAGGAGGATCTCGTACGGCGTCATCTGCTCCTCGCGCACCGGGACCTGGTCGAGGAGGAGGTCGAGGCCGTTGCCGCCGCGCCCGGCCATCTCGACCGAGGAGGAGGTGAGCCCGGCCGCGCCCATGTCCTGGATGCCGACCACCGCGTCCGTCTGGAACAGCTCGAGGCACGCCTCGAGCAGGAGCTTCTCCATGAACGGGTCGCCGACCTGCACGGTCGGGCGCTTCTCCTCGGTGGAGGCGTCGAACTCGGCGGAGGCCATCGTCGCGCCGTGGATGCCGTCGCGGCCGGTCTTCGCGCCGATGTACATGACCGGGTTCCCGACGCCGGCCGCCGTGCCGCGGAAGATCTTGTCGCTCGGGAGGATGCCGAGCGTGAACGCGTTGACGAGGCAGTTGCCGTTGTAGGACGGGTGGAACATCACCTCGCCGCCGACGGTCGGCACGCCCATGCAGTTGCCGTAGCCGCCGATGCCGGCGACGACGCCCTCGAGCAGGAACGCCGTCTTCGGGTGCGCCGGGTCGCCGAAGCGGAGCGCATTCATCGAGGCGATGGGCCGCGCGCCCATCGTGAAGACGTCGCGGAGGATGCCTCCCACGCCGGTCGCCGCGCCCTGGTACGGCTCGATGTAGCTCGGGTGGTTGTGGCTCTCCATCTTGAAGGCGGCGGCGAGCCCGTCGCCGAGGTCCACGACGCCCGCGTTCTCGCCCGGCCCCTGGAGGACCCGCGGGCCCTCGGTGGGGAAGGTCTTGAGATGCACGCGCGAGGACTTGTAGGAGCAGTGCTCGCTCCACATCACGGAGAAGACGCCGAGCTCCGTCAGGTTCGGCTCGCGGCCCAGGTGGCGCACCACGCGGTCGTACTCGTCCGGCTTGAGCCCGTGGCGGGCCACGATCTCGGGCGTGATCTTCTCGGTCATGAGGCGGCGGATGATAGCCGCGGAGCGGCCGGATTTCGACCCTGCCGGACGGCGAGGAGGCGCGCGGGGGGGCGGCTGCCCTAGTGGCAGGCCGTGGTGGCCGAGGCGGTCGTCAGGACGAAGCAGGGGCCGAACCCCTCCAGGTTGTCCACCTTGCTCGTCCCGCCCGCCGTCCCGGTGACCGGCCCGGACGAGTTCAGCACCGCGAGCGAGTTCCCGGTGAGCACGACGTAGGCGCCCGCCACGGGATACTGGTCGGCCCGCAGCCCGCCGGCGACGAGGCTCACGTCGAGGAACGCGCCGCCCGGACCGTTCAGCACGACCTGGCTCGCGCCGCTCGCCTCCACCCGGAATTCGGAGGCGGTCGCCCGCTTCACCTCGACCCGCGACGCCTCCAGAGCGTCCACGTACCAGAGCGACGGGACCGTGACGACGACGCTCAGGGCAATCGTGGCGTCGTAGTCTTGGTTCGCGAAGACGTGGAGCACCGAGATCGCCGTCGTGCCGACCGTCTCGGGCCCGACGACTTCGGTCGCGATGTTCGGGACGATGTTGGCGTCGCCGATGACCTTGATGCTCTGGGTCTCCCCGGCCGTCACGTAGACCGCGACGCCGTCCTGGACGCGGACCCCGACGAACGGCTTGTCCACCCAGGGGCGCGGCTCCTCGAAGTAGATGCCGTTCCCCTGCACCTGGGGGTTACAGCCCGAGACGAGCGCGACCGCCGCGGCGACGACGAGCGCGCCCGCCCGGCGCGTGTACCGCGGCAACGCTGTCGCACGGACTCCACCGTCGCTCGAAGTCCCGAGGGGGGCCAGGGTGGGCGAACGCCCCACCCCCGCTCCCGCGGCAGCGGCGCGGCGGCTCGAAATGACGCGCTTAATCGGAGAGAAGCCCATGCGACCCGTCCTGCGGACCGCGCGCCGTCGAGAGACGCGCCGCCCACAGCGAAGATACCTGCAACGTGCTCGCCATGAGAACCGCGCGCCCCCGGTTGGCCGAAGCAGGGCGCGCGTGCGTCTCGCGCCGGGCGTGACGGGCCGCCCGCGCGTGACGCGGCTCACTCCGGGGGGTGCGCCTGGGCGCGGACGTCGGCGCCGCGCCCGACCGGGAGCGTCTCCCCGATGGCGAGGACGCGCACGCGCTCTCGAGCAAGGCCGAGCCGGCGGCGCTCCGCCTCGAGCCGTCTCGGCGGCTCGTCGAGCGGCTCGTCGGTGAGCTTGAACGTGCCCCAGTGCATCGCGACGAAGGTCCGCGCGCCGAGGGCGGCGAACGCCTGGAGCGCCTGCTCGGGGTTGAGGTGCTGCGGCTCCATGAACCAGGCGGGGTCGTAGGCGCCGATGGGGAGGAGCGCGGCGTCGATCGCGGGGAAGCGCGCGCCGATCTCGGCGAACCCGCTGAACGAGGCGGTGTCTCCCGAGTGGTAGACCGTCGCGCGCGTTCCCTCGATCACGAATCCGCCCCAGAGCGTCCGGTTCGTGTCGGCGAGCCCGCGGCGGCTCCAGTGCTGGGCCGGCACGAAGGTCACCCGCACGCCGCGCACGGTCGTCGACGACCACCACCCGAGCTCGGTCGCGAAGAGCCCGCGGTCGCGGAAGTACCGCTCCAACCCGAGGCCCGCCACCACCGGCGCGCCGACGCGCACGAGCGTCGGCAGATCGAGGTGATCGTAGTGGCCGTGCGAGACGAGCACCGCGTCGATGGGCGGCAGCTGCTCGAGGCGCACGCCGGGCGGCACGTTCCTCGAGACGCCCCCGAAGATCGCGGGCATGAGGGCGGGATCGACGAGGAGCGAGACGCCGTCGAGCTGGACGAGGAAGCTCGCGTGCCCGAGCCAGGTCACGCGCGCCGGCTCTCCCGGCCCGGGAGGGGTGGCGAGCAGCGCGAGGTCGGGAGCGACCGCCGGCACCGGCGCGCGCGCGGGCGAGACGCGCCGCCGTCCGGTGATCCGGTCCCAGATCGCCCAGCGAAGGACCGCACCGAGCCCGTGCGGCGCGCCCGGGTCGAGGTTCGCGAACCGCCCTTCGGCGTCGCGGGGCTGGGCGAAGGCAGGCAGGGTCATGGTGGCGGCGAGGAAGAGGGCGACGAGGGAGTGGGTCATCGAGCACGCGCCGGCGGTCACGGGGCGGCTAGAGCGCGAGGAGGAGCTTCGTCACGTCGTACCGGACGTCGCCCGGCTCCTGCACCACGACCGGGTGGGCGGGAAGCCGGAGCCGCTCGATCATCCGGTTGTAGCCGAGGTCCATGAGGGTCCGGAGGTTCACCGCGTCGTGGAGGTTGTACTCCGCGAACAGCCGGAGCGCGTCCGGATCGCCCGCCTCGTGCGCGCGCCACAGCCTCACCGCGTCGAGGCCCCGGAGCCCGGCCACGTGGGCGGGGCGCCGGACCCCCGCCGCGATCTCGAGGAGCTTCAGCCCGCCCTCGTGACCGAGGCGGGCCCACAGGTGCCGCAGGTCCACGTGCGAGCGCGGTGGGCGCCAGCCGCGGAACGCGCGCCGGAGCACGGGCACGTCGAAGGACAGGCCGTTGAAGGTGACGAGGAGCTTCCAGCCGCGGGCCTCCTCGGGGAACCTCTCGAGGTCGCGGCCGGCGAGGAGGATCCGTGGCCCGCGCGCGTCGAGGATGCCGATCGCGGTGAGCGTGTCGCCGTCGGTCTCGACGTCGAGGAAGGCGGCCTCGGCGCCGAAGACTCCGTAGAGCCGCCAGCGCTCGTTGCGCGGCAGCATGGCGGCGAGTCCGTCGGCGTCTCCCGCCTCCAGGGCCGCCCGGGCCGAGCCGATCGCGGCGCGAAGCCGCTCGTCGATGGCGGGGGAGAGCGCGCGCCCCGGGGCGGCCGGGAAGTCGTCCCAGCAGCGGATGCCCGCGTCCCAGAGCCGCGACTCGAGGAAGGGCCCGACGCCTGGCGCGAGGCGGAAGGTGGAGCGGATCACGCGAGCGGAAGCTTACGGCGGAGCCGGTGCGGGTCGCAAAGGCCCTTCCGAGCACCGCCGTGGTCGTGGTCGTGGAGGTGGTCGTCGTGGTCGCAAGCGAGGATCCAAGCTCGCGTCCACGTCCACGTGACGTCCACGTCGACGCCCTACACGCCGTTCGCGTAGCGCTCCCAGGCGCTGCGCCAGGCGCCGGTCGCCTCCGCGTGGCGGAGGAACTTCTCGTAGAAGGGGTGGCGCGAGATGGTGGCGCCGTCCCCGATGACGACGAGCTTCGCCCGGGCGCGGGTGAGGGCGACGTTCATCCGGCGCACGTCGGCGAGGAACCCGACCTCGCCCGCGTCGTTCGAGCGCACGAGCGAGACGATCACCGCCTCCTTCTCGCGCCCCTGGAACCCGTCCACCGTGTCCACCTCGAGCCCGCGCTCGACCTCGAGGGCGAGCACCTGCCGCAGCCGCTGCACCTGCCCGTCGTACGGCGAGATGACCGCGATCGCCTCCGGCCCGAGGCCGAGGGCGAGGAGCCGCGCGACCTCCGACGCGACGAGGTCCGCCTCGCCCGGGTTGTGCTTCGAGTCGGAACCCGGCGGCGTCTCCTCCTCGAACCCGCGCCCGGCGGTGTCGACGAGCTCGAGCGGGGCGTCGTCGATCGCCCGGCCGGCAGCCGCAGGGTGGGCTCGCAGCGCGCCCCCGTAGAGGGCCTCGGACGGGAACGCCATGATCCGCGCGTTCATCCGGTGCTGCTCCGCGAGGGTGACGCGCGCCGCCGGGCCGAGGAGCGGCACGAGGCGCTCGAACAGCGACACGCCGAGGCCACCTTCCAGCGCGGCGGCGGAGAGCACGGTGGGCGGCAGCTGGAGGTGATCGCCCGCGAGCACCGCGCGGTCGGCGCGCAGGAGCGCGAGGTAGAGCGCGGGCTCGACCGCCTGCGTCGCCTCGTCGACCACCGCGAGCGCGAACCGGCGGCGCGCGAGGGGCGCCGCATCGAGCGAGGTGAGCGTCGCGAGCACCACGTCGGCGCGGTCGAGCACCTCGGCCTCGGCGCGCGCCTCGAGGGCGCGGGCCTCCGCGAGGAGCGCGCGAGCGTCCCGCCACTGCTCGCGGGAGGTGCTGAACCGGCCCGGGCCCCGCTTCTGGCGGCGCTTCGCCGCCGTGCGCCGCAGCGCGAAGGCCTCCTCGACGAGCCCGCGCGCGATCCGCGCCGCCTCGTGCCCCTCCGCGCGCGCCTCGAGGGTGTGCTCGAGCACGGCGGGGAGGACGCGCGCCGGGTGGCCCAGGCGGACGCAGCCGAGCCCCGCCGCGACGAGCCGCTCGACGAGGTTGTCGACGGCGAGGTTGGACGGCGCGGCGGCGAGCACCTTCTCGCCGCGCGCGACCGCCCGCCGGACGACCTCGACGAGCACCGTCGTCTTGCCGGTGCCGGGCGGGCCGTGCACGAGCGCGACGTCCTCGGCGCGGTCGGCGAGGTCGAGCGCCGCCGCCTGCTCCTCGTTCAGCGCGTGCGGCAGCGACGGCCCTCGCGCGGCGCGCAGGAAGCGCGCCGGCTCGCCCGTGAGCACCGCGTGCCAGCGCTTTCCGGCCTTCTCGTCGCGCAGCCGCGCGATGCCGCCCGCGAGCCGCTCCCAGGTCACCGGCGAAGGCTCGAGCTCGAGGACGACCCGGCCGTCGGTCGCCCACTCCGGCGGCGGCTCGTCGAAGGCGACCGCGACCGAGCCTCTCGTCCGCCGCGCGACGACCCCGCTCGGCGCGTCGGGACGGACCTCCTTCCGGAGGGTCACCGACACGAGGCTGCCGACGCCGATCCGGCCGGCGCCGAGCGGCTGACCGGGGCGGGCGTACGTGACGACGACCCGCCCCGCGAGGGCGCCCTCCTCGACCGCCTCGACGTCGGCGAGCGCGAGCCCGCGCGCCTCGCGCTCGGGGAGCGAGAGCCGCCCGCGCGCCTCCTCGAGCCGCGAGCGCTCCTCCTGCCGCTCGGCGTCGAGCAGTCCCGAGAGACGGGTGAGGTGGTGCGCGAGATCCAGGCTACCCGGTATATTCCGGGTCGCGATGTCCGGCGAGTGGGTCCTCTGGTTCGACGCGCGGTGCTCCGCCAGCAAGCGGACCCTCGAGCTCCTGCGCGAGCGCGGGATCGAGCCCGTGCTGCGCCGCTTCCTCGAGGAGCCGCCGACGGAGGACGAGCTCGCCGCGCTCGTCGCGAAGCTCGGGGTCGCGCCGCACGCGGTGGCCCGCCCGGACGCGGACGAGTACCAGGCGCTCCGGCTCTCCGACCGCACGCCCGACGACGAGCTCCTCCGCGCGCTCGCGCAGCATCCCCGCATCCTCGAGCGGCCGATCGTGGTCGCCGGACCGCGCGCCCTCGTCGCCCGCCCGCCCGAGCGCGCCCTCGAGCTCTTCGAGCCGGGAGCTGCTCCACGCCGGGTGGAGGACAACCCCGGGTGAGGCACGCCCCCGTGCGGGCCTGCTCCATCCGCAGAGTTCCACTCACATTTCGGCCGCTTGGCGGCACCCGCCGTCGCGCTCCCCGCGAACGTTTCATGCACGGGATTGCCGGCCGTGAGCGCACCCCCCCTTCCGCCGTCGGACGGCCCCCGTCCGGACGAGACCGGATCGTGTACCCGGAAGAGCGAGACCGCCTGCGAGCGGCTCCTCGAGGCGCTCCGGATGCCGGCGCCGGACCTGAAGGCGATCCGGGAGGCGGGGGAAGGCTGCGCGGCCGCGGAGCGCGCGATCGTGCGCCGCGCCCTCGCGGACCGGCTCTCGGCGGCGAGCGCGCTCGCCGCAGGCGTCGCGCACGAGCTCAACAACCCGCTCGCCTACGTGACGGCGAACCTCGCCTTCCTCGCGGAGCAGACGGCGCGCCTCGGCGAGATCCTCTCCGGCGCGGCGCCGACGCTCGAGGACGCCGAGCTCGCGGTGCAGCTCCAGGACGCGATGCGCGAGGCGCGCAGCGGCGCGGAGCGGATGCGCTCCGTGATCCGCGACCTGAAGACCTTCGCCGGCGCCGAGGACGAGCGCCGCGGCCCCGTGGACCTGCAGCCGGTGCTCACGTCCTGCGTGAACATCGCGTGGAACGAGATCCGGCGACGGGCGCGCCTGTCGCGGGACCTCGAGCCGGTGGCACGCGTGATGGGCGAGCAGGGGCGGCTCTCGCAGCTCTTCCTGAACCTCCTCCTCAACGCGGCGCAGGCGATCCCGGAGGGGCGCCCGGACGAGCACGAGATCGCGCTCAGAACCCGGACGCTCCCGGACGGCCGGATCTCCGTGCTCGTGCGCGACACCGGCGCCGGCATCCCGCCCGAGCACCTCCCGCGGATCTTCGACCCGTTCTTCACGACCAAGGCGCCCGGCACCGGCACCGGCCTCGGCCTCTCGATCTGCCACGCCGCGGTCGCGGCGATGGGGGGCGAGATCAAGGTCGCGAGCGCGCTCGGAAAGGGCTCGACGTTCGAGGTGCTGCTCCCGCCGGCCGAGCCGCCGCCCGCGACCGCCGCGGAGCACGCACCGCGGCGCGGGGCACCGCGCGCGCGGGTCCTCGTCGTGGACGACGAGCCGCTCGTCGGTGCGGTGCTCCGCCGGACGCTCGTCGATCACGACGTCACGGTGGTGGAATCGGCGCGCGCGGCGCTCGACCGGATCGCCGCGGGCGAGCGCTACGACCTCGTCCTGTCCGACCTGCTCATGCCCGGCCTGAGCGGCATGGACCTGTACCGCGAGCTGTCCGAGCGCGACCCGCCGCTCGCTCGGCGCGTGGTGTTCCTCACCGGGGGCGCCTTCACCTCCGCGGCGCGCGAGTTCCTCGAGCGCGAGCGCGTCGAGTGCGTCGAGAAGCCGTTCGACCTGGACGCGCTGCGCGCGGTCATCGCCCGCCGGATCGCCGGGCCGCCCGAGGCCTAGAACACGCCCGCGACGCCGAGCGGGATCGGGACGATCGCCGCCTGCGCGCCGCCGCCCGACGACCGCTCGCGGCCGTGCAGGAGGCGCGGGACCGCGACGCCGAGCGCCGCGCCGGTCGCGGCGCCCGCGAGGACGTCGGTCAGGTAGTGCCGGTCGGCGGCGATCCGGAGATAGCCGACGAGGGAGGCGGCCCCCATCCCGACGCCCCAGACCCAGGGCGCGCTCCGGTACCCGCGCAGGTCGGAGACCGTCCCCGCCGCGGCGGCGAGCGAGAACGCGAGCGTGGTGTGGCCCGAGTAGAAGGAGAGGTCGTCGTCGCTGTCGCGGGGGCGGGCGGCGTCCTTCCCGAAGTGGACGAACGGGCGCTCGCGCCCGACCGCGTACTTCACGACCTGGTTCAGGTCGGCGGCGAGCGCCACCGCCTCGGCGACGACGAGCGCGTCCACGAGCCCCTCGGCGGCGTCGCCCGCACCGCGCGCGGCGAGGAGCTGGTGCGCGGCGATCCCGGCCGGGAGGACGGCGAAGGCGAGGACGTCGGAGGCGTGGCGCGCCGCGTCCACGCGCCGCCAGACGAGCGCGTCGCGGGCGCCCACGTCGAGCGCGGTGGGCTCGCAGACCCGGCAGCGCTCGGGCGCGAGGCGCGGCTTCGCGAGCTCCGCGCCGACCCAGATCGCGAGCGCCGCGCCGGTGACGGCGCCGTCCACGCGAAGGTCGTGGCGCAGCGGCGGCGGCTCGACCGCGGACGCGGCGAGCGGCAAGGCGACGAGCAGGGCGAGGGTGCGGTGCACGGGGGAGGGAGCGCGGGCGGGCGCGGCCGCTCGACGGTATCATCCGGGGCGATGGCCTGGAACGGCTCCGACGACCCGCACGACGGTCCTCCGTCCGGCGAACCGATTCCGCTCCCGCTCGACGGCACGCTCGACCTCCACGCCTTCGCGCCTGCGGAGGTCGGGGACCTCGTGCCCGAGTGGCTCGAGGCGTCGCGTGCGGCGGGGCTGCGCGAGCTGCGCATCGTCCACGGGAAGGGAACCGGCGCGCTGCGAAGGTCGGTCGAGGCGATCCTCGCGCGGCACCCGCTCGTCCTCTCGTTCCGCGCCGCCGGGGAGGACGCCGGCGGGTGGGGCGCGACGCTCGTCTCGCTCCGATGACGCGCGCGCGTGCGCATCGTGAGGGCATGAGGCTCTCCATCCACGCCCACCACCTCGCCCTTCCCCCCGACCTCCCCACCTTCCTCGACAAGCACGTCACGCGCCCGCTCGCCAGGCTCCTCGACGATCCAGCCGCCGAGCTGTCGGTGCACCTCGGTGACGCCCGCCCGAAACGCGGCGGCGTGGACCAGGAGTGCCGGCTCTCGTTCCGCATCCCGAACGCGCGGACGCTGCACGTCGAGGCGGTCGAGGACGACCTGCACAAGGCGCTCCTCGACGCGGCGGACCGCCTGAAGCGGCTGGTCAGGCGCGAGCTCGGCAAGATGCGCGCCCCCGCGCGCAAGCCCGTCCACCGTCCCCTCGGCCGGACGTGGCGCATGGTCTCGACCCGCCGCGGGGTGACCCCGGACGGCGAGCCCGCCGGGCTGTAACCGCTGCGACGCTCGCTCCCGGCGCAGCCGGGGGCCGTGGGCGGAGCGGCCGCTGCACGCCCGCGGCGGGGAGCACGCGAGCAGACGCCCGCGACGGCCCGAGCAGCCGCCGGAGATGGCCGAGCAGGTCCTCGTTCGTGAACGGCTTCTGGATGATCTCGGCGTCGCCGCTCGCGAAGCGGCCGAGGAGCGCGGCGTCGTCGGTGTGGCCGGTCATGAAGAGCACCTTCACCCCGGGCTGCTCGTCGGAGAGCGTCGCCGCGAGCTCGGCGCCGTTCATCCGCGGCATCACGACGTCGGTGAGGAGCACGTCGACCCGCCCGCCGCGCGCGCGGACCGCCTCGAGCGCCTCCGCGCCGTTGCGGCCCGCGACGACGTCGTAGCCCGAGCCGGCGAGCACGCGCCCGAGCAGCACCCGGAGCGCGTCCTCGTCCTCGGCGAGCACGACCGTCTCGCCGAGCCCGCGCGGCGCCGCCGCCGCGACCGGGAGCACGACGCACGCCGTCCGCTCGTCGGCCGCCGGCACGAACACGGTGAACGTCGCCCCGCTCGCCTGGGCGCGACTCGACGCGGATCGCCGCCGCCGCGCCTGCCGGACGATCCCGTACACCGTCGCGAGCCCGAGGCCGGTGCCCGGGTCCTTCGTCGTGAAGAACGGCTCGAACAGCCGGGCGCGCACCGTCCTCGGTCATCCCGATGCCGCCGTCCTTCACCGACGAGCGTCACGTACCGGCCCGCCGGCAGCCCGACGTCGGTCGCCGCGCAGCCGAGCTCGACGTTCGCGGTCGCGATCGCGAGCGGCCCGCCGTCGGGCATCGCGTCGCGCGCGTTCACCGCGAGGTTGAGCAGCACCTGCGCGAGCTGGTCCGAGTCGGCCACCACCGACCAGAGCCCGTCCTCGAGCGCGGTGGAGAGCTCGATCCGCTCGCCGATGGCGCGGGAGAGCAGCCGGCCGAGGTCCTGCACGACCTTGTTGAGGGAGAGCACCTCGGGGCGGAGCAGCTTCTTGCGCGACAGCGTGAGGAGCTGGCGCGTGACGCCCACCGCGCGATGGGCCGCCTCGATGATGCCGTCCGCCGACTCGCGCAGCCGCGCGTCGCTCGCCGGCAGGTCCCGGACGAGCATGTCCGACCACCCGAGGATCACGGCGAGCAGGTTCGAGAAGTCGTGCGCGATGCCGCCGGCGAGCCGTCCCACCGCCTCCATCTTCTGCGCCTGGCGGAGGGACTGCTCGAGCTCGCGCCGGGCGGTCTCGGCGGACTCTCGCTCCGACACGTCGCGGATCGAGAGGACCCGCAGCGCCCGCTCGCGCAGGAACAGCTCCCCCACCGAGACCTCGACCGGGAACGGCGTGCCGTCGCCGCGGCGATGGCGTCCCGGGAGCGCCCGCGTGCCGCCGGCCGGGACCGAGCGATCCGCCTCCGGGTCGCACAGGTCCCCGAGGCCGAGCTTCCGCAGGGCGTCGCGGGAGCTCCCGTAGAGCCGCTCCGCGGCGGGGTTCGCGTCCTCGATCCGCCCGGTCTCCGCGTCCACGAGCAGCACGGCGTCGCTCGAGGTCTCGAACACGCCGCGGTGGAGCGCCTCGCTCTCGACGAGCTGCCCCACGAGCTCGCGCTGGCGGCGCTTCATCCGGACCTTCTCGGCCGCGTTCTCGACCTTGAGGTTCAGCGCCTCGTAGTCCGAGATCGGCTTCGTCACGTAGTCGAAGGCGCCGATCTGCATCGCCTGGATGGCGGAGTCGAGCGAGGCGTAGCCGGTGACGAGGATCACCTCGACGTCGGGCTTCGCGCGCCGGAGCGCGCGCGCCACGTCGAGCCCGGAGCCGTCGCCGAGGTTCTTGTCGACGAGCGCGACGTCGAGCTCGCCCGGCTCCTGCGCACGCGCGATCGCCTCGCGGGCCGAGCCTGCGAGCACGAGCGTCCGGTCGTCCGCCTCGAGGAAGCGGCGGAACACGTCGAGGATCACGGGCTCGTCATCGACGATCAGGATCGTGGCCATGGTGCCCCTCCACTCCGAACCGCACTCCGGCGGACAGCCCGAACGCGGCGAATGCACCCGGCGCGCCCTTCGCGCCTGCGAGGAGCGACGCCTCGGCGTACGGCACGCCGAAGCCGCGCCGCAGCCCGATCGACGCGGCGAGGCGCAACGCCGGGCCCGGCCCGTCGCCGCCGAGCACCGCGCCCGCCGTCGCCGAGAACGCCGCGGTCTTCGCGCCCTCGAGCTCGCGCCGGACCGACGCGCCCACGAGCAGCGTGGCGAGCGCGCCGTGATTCCCGGCGAGCGCCCCCGCGTCGAGGCGCCACGCCACCTCCGCCCCTCGCAGGATCGCGTACGCGACGTCGGCCGGGCGCTCCGCCGCGACGCCCGCCGCCGGCCCGCCGAAGCGGCCGGCGAGGTCGAACACGAGCCCGCCGCGAGCCTCCAGGGCGAGCGCGGGCCCGGGCGGGGCGAGGAGCGGCTCGGAGGTCGCGCGGACGTCTCCGGCGCGGGCGACGAGCGACTCCGTCACCGGTTGCTCGATGGCGGGCGCGACGTAGCGCACGTCGAACTCGCCGCGCTCACGCTCGGCGACGGCGACGATGCGGCCACGCTGCGCGCTCACGGCCGGCGCGGCCGAGCTCCCGTTCCCGAAGCGGTCGGCGACCGAGACCCGCAGGACCGCCTCACGCACGCCGTCGCCGCGGACGACCGCGCGCGGCGCGAACCGGATCGACGCCGGCGCGCCGGGGCGGAGCCGCACCGTGCGGGAGCCGGCGATCCCGAGCGCCGGGGCGCTCGCGGTGACGACGGCCGCCGTGCCGCGCAGGGTCGTGCCCGCCGCGAGCCGCCCGACGAGCTCGCCCGGGCGCCGCTCCCGGACGTCGGTCAGGTCGCCGTGGACGGCCTCGAGCGAGAGCTCGCCCGGGACCGGGTTCCCGGCCGCGTCGAGCACCCGGGCGGTCACGCTCGCCGGCTCGCCGCCGGCGTCGAGCACGTCCCGGTCGAACGACACGGCGACGAGCGCGGGCGGTCCGGCGACCGCCTCGACGCGGAGGACGGCGCGGGAGGCGGGCGCGGCGGGGAGCCGGATGGTGAGGCGCTCCTCTCCGGCGAGGCCGGGGGGCAAGGTCCAGATCGCCGGGTAGGCGCCCGCCTCGCGCTCGGACACGGCGACGGTGCCGCGCGAGGGCTCGAACACCGGCGCATCGCCGCGCCGCGCCGCGCCGTGCGGCGCGACCACGTAGGCCACCACCCGCACCTTCTCCTCGCGGTCGGCGCGCACGCCCGAGCGCTCGAGGACGGCGTGCAGGAGCGGGGTCTCCGGCACGCGCAGGTCGATCGGCCGGAACCCCTGGTGCGCCTCGCGCACGCCCGGCGGGACGACGACCGGGACCACCGCGACCCCGTCGCGCCCCGCCACGCGGGGACCGAACGTCCGGTCGCCGATCCGGAGGGTGATCGGCGTCCCGGGCGCGCCGCGGACCCGCGCATCCCCCTCGCCCGACATCGGGACCGCGACCCAGCCGTCCTCGAGGCCGCGCGTCCCGTGCGCGACCGCCGAGATGATCGCGACGCGTGGCACGTGGTCGCCGGGCGCGTGGTAGCGCGCGGCGAAGCCGCCGCCGGGGAGCCGCCGCACGGCGTCGATCCGCCCCGCGCTCGCGGAGAGCGAGACGGCCTCGACGTCGGGCGGCGCGCTGACGCGCAGCTCCGTTCCGTCGTCGCGCCCGAGCACGAGCCGCGCCGGCTCGGCCGTGATGCGGAGCGCGCCGCCCGAGCCGGGCGGGGGCTCCTGGGCTCCGCCCGCGGCCGGCGAGAGCAGCGCCGCTGCGAGCAGGAGGACCGCGACGGTCGCGGAGCCGTCTCTAAGGGTCGCGCGAGCCATGCCACTCGATCTCGATCGCCTCGCGCGCGTCGTCGCACGCCTCGCCCGCCGCTGGCGCCGGCTCCGCGGGTGGACAGGACGGGCCGCGCTCGAGGGCGCGGGCGTTCACGGCGCGGGCGAGGATGCCTGCCGGCACGCTCGGGCGGACCCCGGAGAGGAACGGCGCCGGGACGAGCGGCGCGCCGGACGCGGGCGGCGCGGCCTGGGCCGGCGCGAGCGGAGCCTCGGACACGTGGCCACCCGGGGTGCCGAGCCGCGCAGCCGCCACGGCGAGCGCGACGGTGCGCATCGCGGCGATCGCGGCGAGCAGCTCAGCCCGTGTCACGGCGCGCCTCCGGTGGCGCGGGTCGTGGCGCCCGCCGGCGGAGCCGCGACCGCGATGCAGAACTCGGTCACCGCCCAGGGGAGGCGGTCGGGGTCGCGCTCCGGCACGAGGAACACGCCCCCGCCGTGGCGCTCCATGAGCCGTCGCGCGAGGTGGAGACCGAGCCCGGTCCCGCGGCCGGGCGCCTTGGTGGTGAAGCGCGGCTCGAAGAGGCGGGCGCGGTGCTCGGGGGCGATCCCGATCCCCTCGTCGGAGACCCGCACCTCGACCCCGCGCGGCGACGCGAGGACCCGGACCTGGACGCGCGGCTCGCCCGCGACGCGTCTCCAGCGCGTCGAGCGCGTTCGCGAGCACGTTCGTCGCCGCGTGGACGAGCGCGCCGGGGTCGCCGAAGCCGAAGCGGTCGCCGTCCGCCCGGGAGAGCCCGAACCGCCGCGCGAGCGGCTGGACGCGGTGCGCCAGCAACGCGACCGAGCGCGCCACGACCGGGCCGACCGCGTAGCGCTCGGGCGCCTCGGGGCACGCGCGCAGGAGCCCTTCGTACTCGAGCAGGATCTCCCCGAGGCGCTCGAGCTGCGCGCGCAGCACGAGCCAGTCGCGGTCCCGCGTGAGCGCCGTCCCGAACGCTCGCTCGAGGAACCGCGCCGAGGCGTCGGCGCCCATGAGCGGCTGCTTCAGCTCGTGGAGCAGGCTCGGCACGACGAGGTCCGCGTCGATGGTGCCGATCCGCGAGAGCGTGTCGTCCTTTGGATCGTGCATGCGACCCCCGTCACGCGAGATGGACCACGACCGCCGCGGGGAGGAGCACGGTGAACGCCGCACCGAGCCCCTCCTCGCTCTCGACCACGATCCGGCCGTGGTGCGCCTCGACGATGCTGTGGGACACCGACAGCCCGAGCCCCACCTGCCCGGCGTGCTCCTTCGTCGTGAAGAACGGGTCGAAGATCCGCTCGCGGATCGGCAAGGGGATGCCTCGCCCGGTGTCGGAGATCCGCAGACGCAGGGCGTCGCCGTCGACGGTGCCGAGCTGCACGTCGAGGCGGCCGCCATCCTCCATCGCGTTGATGGCGTTCTCGACGAGGTGGGCGACCACCTGCTGGATCTGGACCGGGTCGCCCTGCGCCTCGGGCATCGGGCCGTGCACCTCGCGGTGGAGGGTGATCCCGGAGGCGCGCAGCCGGTCCTCGTAGAGGGAGAGCGCGGCGTCCACCGTCCGCGGCAGCGAGAAGCGCTGACCGGGCATCTGCCGCTCCTGGTCCGCGAAGCTGCGGAGATCCTCGACCACGCGCGCGACGCGCCCGGCCTGCTCCTGCGCGCGCCCGACCATCTCCGCCTCGCTGGAGCCGGGCGCTGCGTGCTTCTTCAAGATGGCGAGGTAGCCGGTGACCGCGGTCATCGGGTTGTTGAGCTCGTGGGCGAGCCCGGCGCCGAGCGTGCCGAGCGCGGCGAGCCGCCGGGTGCGCAGGATCTGGTCCTGCGCGCTCTTCAGCTCGGCGGTCCGGTCCTCGACCCGCTGCTGGAGGTCCTCGTTCCAGGCTCGGATCTCCTCGTCCCGGCGTCGCAGCTCGCTCGTCATCCGCGAGAACGCCCGCCCGAGATCGGCGATCTCGTCGTTGCCGCGCGCGTCCACCGCGGCGTCCCACTCGCCCGCGGCGATCGCGCCCGCCGCCCGGGAGAGCCGCTGCACGGGCAGGGTCACGCGCCGGGCGAGGAGCGTACCGAGCGCCGCGGTGAGGCAGAGCCCCGCCGCGCTCCACGCGAAGGTGTAGAGGCGGAGCCGCTCGGCGCCGTGGAGCGCCACCGCCGCGGGCTGGGCCACGACGGCGCCCCAGCCGTAGCGGCGCACCGGGGCGTAGGCGGCGAGCCATGGCTCCCCGTCCTCGCGAACGACGACGCGCGTCATGGAGGCGCCGCTCGCGCCTCCCTCCTCGGCGAGCCGGCGCTCGTCCGGGCTGAGCTGGGCGTCCGGCCCCGCGCCGTGGGCGAGCGACGCGCCGCGCGCGTCGACGAGCCACGCGACGCCCCCCGCGGAGAGCTCGGCGAGGCGCGCCTCGACGTCGCGTAGCACCACCTCGGCGACGACCGACCGGTCGCGCGCGAGGCGGTGCGCGACCGCGACCCGGAGCGGGCCGCGCGAGGCGCGGTACGGCTCGCTGATCGACGTCGCGCCGATCGCGCCGGGGGGCGTCGGCATCTTCGCCGAGAACAGCTCGAGCTCGGCGTCGCCGACCGGCTCGCGCCCCGCGAGCGCCGGGTCCCGCTCCGGCCGCCGCTCGAACGCGGGGCCCGCCACCGGGACCTTGTGGTCGTCCACGACCGCGAGGATCGAGACGAACGGGAGCTGCCGGTACGGGATCGCGAGCATCTTCGCGATCTCCCAGCGCGCGAACCCGGAGGAGTCCTCGAGCGGCAGCGCCGCGGCGGAGAGCCGCAGGTTCTCGAGCGACGCCGTGACGGTCCGCTCGGTGAAGAGCGCGAGGTCCTCGGCGGCCTGGGTCTGCATCCGCCCCACCGTCTGGCGCAGCTCGTCGCGGCTCACCGCGTACGACACGAGGCCGAGCAGGGCGACCGGGAGGACGCCCACCGCGAGCAGCACGAGCCCGATCTTCGCCCCGTATCTCATCCGAGCTGACGCTCTCCTCCGGACGCGCCGATCGATTTCCGGACCTTCCCGCGCGGAACCGGAAGGGGGTCCTGGACGGCGCCTCGTACGGAGGGTGGGGACCGACCGGGCGAGCGGACAAGCCTCGGCCGAGGCACCACGATGCGGTTAGACCGCTCGGGCCACGTAACCCCGCGTCACCCGGAGGGAACGTCCCCCAAGTTTCTTTGACGCAGCGTCCCCGGCGGGGGGGCGCGATGCCCTTTGACTACCCGGTCGGAACCAGTATGTTCGCCGCGCCCCAGGGAGGTACCCAAATGCTCCAGAAGCTCATGCCCAAGTCGGACGACTTCTTCTCCGACTTCGAGGCGCAGGCCGGCACGGTGGTCGAAGGCGCGAAGCTCCTGAAGGCGCTCCTCGACGACTTCACCGACGTCGCGCGCAAGTGTCAGGCGATCAAGGACGTCGAGCACCGGGGCGACGACATCACCCACAAGGCGTTCTCCCGCCTGCACACCCAGTTCATCACGCCCTTCGATCGCTCGGAGATCCACCGGCTGCTCTCGCGCATCGACGACGTGCTCGACCTCGCCGACGCCGCCGCGGAGCGGCTCGGGCTCTACGACGTCGACACGATCCTCCCCGAGGCCCGCGAGCTCTGCGCGGTCTTCGTCGCGCAGGTCGAGAAGATGGAGGTCGCGGTGAAGGGGCTGCGGGACATGAAGAAGAACCCGAACCGCATCCTCGACGCGTGCAAGGAGATGAACGTCCTCGAGAACCAGGCGGACTCGCTCACGCGCCGCACGATGGCGAAGCTCTTCAAGCGAGGGAACGATCCGCTCACGGTGATGAAGTGGAAGGAGATCATCGATCTCATCGAGGACGCCACCGATCGGGCCGAGGACGTCGCGAACGTCATCGAGGGCGTCGTCCTCGAGCACGCCTGATCCCGCCCATGCTCATCGCCACGGTCGTCCTTCTCATCGCGGTCGCGCTCGCGTTCGACTTCATCAACGGCTTCCACGACGCGGCGAACTCGATCGCGACGGTGGTGTCGACGCGCGTCCTCTCGCCGCTGATGGCGGTCGGCTGGGCGGCGTTCTTCAACTTCATCTCGGCGGCGCCGGTCCTGTGGGGCGTCGAGCTCAAGGTCGCCGCGACGATGGGCAAGGGCATCGTCGACTTCGCCCACCTCAAGGCGGAGGGGACGACGGTCGTCCTCCTCGTCGTCTTCGCCGCGCTCATGGGCGCGATCGTCTGGAACCTCCTCACCTGGTGGTGGGGGCTCCCCTCGTCCTCCTCGCACGCGCTCGCCGGCGGCATGATCGGCGCGACGCTCCCGTCGCTCGGCCCGGACGGCCTCGTCGCCTCCGGCATCATCAAGATCGTCTCGTTCATCGTCCTCTCGCCGCTCATCGGGCTCGTGCTCGGGGCGTCGATGATGATCCTCATGGCCTGGATCGTCCGGCGGAACACGCCGGCCCGGGTGGACCGGTGGTTCCGCAAGCTGCAGCTCGTGTCGGCGGCGATCTTCAGCTACAGCCACGGCACCAACGACGCCCAGAAGGTGATGGGCATCATCAGCGTCGTCCTCTACGGGACCATCTGGTCGGATCGGGCCGCCGCCGCGCACATGGCGGAGAAGTTCCCGGTGCCGTTCTGGGTGGTGCTCCTGTGCCACGCCGCGATCGGCCTCGGCACGATGTTCGGCGGGTGGCGGATCGTGAAGACGATGGGCCACTCGCTCACGAAGCTGCAGCCGATCGGGGGCTTCTCGGCCGAGACCGGCGGCGGCGTGACCATCCTCGCCCTCGCCCACTTCGGCATCCCCGTCTCGACGACGCACACCATCACCGGCGCCATCGTCGGGGTGGGCGCGACGCGCGGGACGCGCGCGGTCCGCTGGGGCGTCGCCGGGCGCATCATCTGGGCGTGGATCCTGACGATCCCCGCCTCCGCGCTATCGGTCGCCTGGGTCGCGTTCCTCGTCGCCCGGGCGGTCGTCCGAGGCGTCGGGTAGCGGCTCAGACCGCGCGCGACGCGAGCATCCCGCAGGCGGCGTGCTCGTCCTGGCCGCCGGAGTAGCGGCGCACCACCGGCTGCCCCGGCAGCTCGCGCGCGAGCGCGTCGCGGAAGCGGTTCCACTCGGCCTCGTCCGGCGGCCGGAAGCGCCCGCTCGCGTCGTTCACCGCGATCGGGTTCAGGCGCACCGGGATCCCCTGCAGCAGCGCGCCGAGCGCCGCGGCGTCCTCGTCCCCGACGTTCACGCCGGCGATCATCACGTACTCGATCGTGATCCGGCCGCGCCGGGCGGCGTGCTCCCGGATCGCCTCGGCGAGCTCCGGGAGCGGGAAGCCGCGCTCGATCGGCATGAGGGCGAGACGCTTCTCCGGGAGCGCCGCGTTGAGCGAGACGCAGAGCCGGAACTTGTGCCCCTCGGCGGTGTAGCGGTGGATCATCGGAACGACGCCGGCGGTCGAGATGGAGATGCGCCGCGCGTCGATGCGGGCGCCGGAGGGATCGCAGAGCGCGTAGGCGGCGTCGAGCACCGCCTCGTAGTTCTGGAACGGCTCCCCCTGCCCCATGAAGACGACGCCCGTCACCGGGCGCTCGCTGTCCGCGCGGACGCGCTGCACCTGCCGCACGATCTCCCACGACGCGAGCGATCGGACGAGGCCGAGCGCGCCGGTCGCGCAGAAGGCGCACCCGAGCGCGCAGCCGGCCTGGCAGGAGACGCAGACGACGTGGTGCGTGTCGTAGAGCGGGATGCGCACCGTCTCCACGCGGCCGCCGTCGGGCAGCTCGAACAGGTACCGGCGAAAGCCGTCGCGCGCGTCCACCCGCGCCACCTCGACGAGGTCGCCGGGCGTGGCGAGCGCGTCGACCTGGTCGAGCACCTCCCGCCGGACGTTGCGCGCCTCGCGCAGCGGGCGGTCGCGCCCGATCACCGCGCCGACGATGCGGCGCGCGTCCTCGAGCGCGATGCCGGCGCGCCGGGCGAGCGCGCGGCTGTCCTGTCCTGCGAGGTGGAGCACCGGCGGAATCTACCGGGTCCGGGAGCGGGGCGCACCCCGGCGCCGGGGCGCCGGCGCGAGCGGCGGCCGGCTCACCCACCGGTTCCCCTCGAGCGCGTAGCGCCACGGCTTCTCCGCCCAGGGCCCCGCGTAGTCCACGTTCACGCGGCGCGCGGCGAGGATCCGCTCGGCGGGCGGCGGCGCGTCGAGGATGAAGAGGTCGTCGCCGTCGAGATCGCGGCCGTCGTCGTGCTCGCGCCGGATCGCGAGCGCACGGCAGAGGTTCCCGGGGCCGCGCGTCGAGTGGAGGCACCCCTCGACCGGCTCGCCGGCGCGGAGCAGCACCGCCGCGGGGAAGCCCTCCTCGCCGGTCACGACGTTCATGCAGTGGCTCGTGCCGTACACGAGGTAGACGTAGGCGACCCCCGGACCGCCGAACATCACCGCCGCGCGGCGGGTCGGGCCGAAGCGCGCGTGGGACGCCCGGTCCGTGGGCCCGTGGTAGGCCTCGGTCTCGACGATGCGCGCCGCCCGCCGGACGCCGCCGTCCACGTGGACGAGGATCTTGCCGAGCAGGTCGCGCGCCACCGCGCGGGTGTCGCGGGCGTAGAAGGAGCGGGGGAGCTTCACCGGTTCACTGAGACCTGGACCTGGACGTGGACTTGGACCTCGACTTCGACCTGGACCTGGACTGGACGGGGACCTCGCTGGTCCAGGTCCAGGTCCAGGTCGAGGTCCAGGTCCAGGTCGAGGTCCAGGTCCAGGTCCAGGTCCAGGTCCACGTCCACGTCCAGGTCGTCACGCGTTCACGGTGCTCTTCCAGATCCCCGCCTCGACGAACACCCCGAGCAGCGGGGCGTCGATCTGCCCGCGCTTCGCCTCGTCGCCGAGGATGTCGAGCGCCTTCTCGGCGGGGAGCGCCTTCTTGTACGGGCGGTCGCTCGCGGTGAGCGCGTCGTAGATGTCGGCGATGGTCATCATCCGCGTCTCGATCGCGATCGAGGGGCCGGGGACGCCGCGCGGGTAGCCGCGGCCGTCGAGCTTCTCGTGGTGACCGTAGGCGATCTCCGGGACGCGCCGCAGCGTCCGGGTCCACGGGATCTCCGAGAGGAACCGGAAGGTGTGGCTGACGTGCCCCTCGATCTCCTTGCGCTCCGCCTCGGAGAGCGAGCCCCTCGGGATGGACAGGCACGAGAGCTCGAGCGGCGTGAGGAGGTGACGGACCTCCCCGCGCAGGTCCACGAAGGTGCGGGCGGCCGCGTCCTGCAGCCGCGCCGACGCCTCCGCCGGGAGCACCGTCGGGCGGTTCGCGCCCGCGACCACCTCCCAGAGCGCGTCGAGCTCGCGCGCCTCGACGGCGAGCTCGGCCTCCGGCCGCTCGCCCCGAGCCTGTCGAGGGGTCGAGCCGCGCCCGGAGCCGCTCGTTCTCGAGGCAGACGCGGGCGAGGTCGAACCGGGCCCTCACGAGCTCGAGCTCGTGGGCGTGGAGCTTCTCCGCCTTCACGAGGACGTGCTCGCGGACCCCGACCTTGCCGAAGTCGTGCAGGAGCGCGGCGTAGCGCATCTGCTGGAGCGAGGTGGCGTCGAAGGCGACCCCGCGCCAGTCCGGGGGCGGCGCCTTCTCGACGGCGTGGGCGAGGCCGCAGGTCAGGGTGGCGACGCGCCCGGAGTGGCCCGCGGTCGTGGGGTCGCGCTGCTCGATGGCGACGACCGAGGCCTGCACGAACCCCTCGAAGAGCTGCTCGATCTCCGCGTTCAGGACGGCGTTCTCGATGGCGGACGCGGCCGGGCCGGCGAGCGCGCCGAGCAGCTCCTCGTCCTCGTCGGTGAAGGCGCCGTCGCGGCGGTTCAGCGCCTGCAGCACGCCGACCACCTCGCCCTTCGTGTTGCGCATCGGGAGGGTGAGGATGTTGCGCGTCCGGTAGCCGGTCCCGTGGTCCACGTTCTGGTTGAAGCGCGGGTCGGCGTACGCGTCGTCGATCCGGATCGGGACCCCGGTCGCCGCGACCGCGCCGGCGATCCCGGCGCCGAGGGGGATGCGGATCTCCTTCGTCCCGTGGGCGACCTTGCTCCAGAGCTCGCCCTGGTCGCGGTCCGCGATGAAGATGGTGCAGCGGTCGGCCTCCGCCACCTTCGCGGCCTCGTCCACGACGAGGCCGAGGAGCCGGTCGAGCCGACGCTCCGCGGTCAGCGCCTTCGCGACGTCGAGGATGGACTGGAGCTTCTCGAGCCGGCGCTTCAGGGCGGCGTCCGTCATGGCGGGACGGTAGCAAGGGCGCGCGGCGCTCGGCAAACCGTCCGGCGCCCGAGTGCGCCCCGCGAAGCAGGTGGACGGCGCGCGGCATGGGGCGTTAGGAACGGGTGACATGCGCCGCGCCAAGATCGTCGCCACCATCGGCCCCGCGTCGTCGGACCCCGGGACCCTCGAGAAGCTCCTCGAGCACGGGCTCGACGTCGCGCGCCTCAACTTCTCCCACGGCCGGCACGAGGATCACGCGCAGGTGCTCGACCGGCTCCGGAGCGCCTCGCGCCACCTCGGCAAGGCGGTCGCGGTCCTGCAGGACCTCCAGGGCCCGAAGATCCGGACCGGACCGCTCAAGGCGGGCAAGGCGGGAGTGCTGCTCGAGTCCGGCGCCGAGATCACGATCAGCACCGGGGAGGAGATCGTCGGGGACGCGCACCACGTCTCCACCACGTACCCGCACCTCTCCGAGGACGTCCGCCCCGGCGATCGGCTGCTCGTGGACGACGGGCTCATCGAGCTGCGCGTCCTCTCCACCGACGGCGTGCGGACGCGCGCCGAGGTGGTGGAGGGCGGCCAGCTCGGCGAGCACAAGGGGATCAACCTCCCCGGGGTGGCGCTCCGCGCCGAGGCGCTCTCGGAGAAGGACCGCGCCGACCTCGCCTTCGGCATCTCGCACGGCGTCGACTACGTGGCGCTCTCGTTCGTGCGCAGCCCGGACGACATCGCCACCTGCCGGGCGGAGATGGAGCGGGCCGGCCGGATCGTCCCGATCATCGCGAAGATCGAGAAGCCGGAGGCGCTCGAGCGGCTCGACGCGATCATCGCGGCCGCCGACGGCGTCATGGTCGCGCGCGGCGATCTCGGGGTGGAGATCCTCCCCGAGCGCGTCCCGATCCTGCAGAAGGAGATCTGCCGGAAGGCGAACGCGGCGGGGAAGCCCGTCATCATCGCGACGCAGATGCTGAACTCGATGATCGACCACCCGCGCCCGACGCGCGCCGAGGCCTCGGACGTCGCGAACGCGGTCTGGGACGGCGCCGACGCGGTGATGCTCTCGGGCGAGACGGCGAGCGGACGGCACCCGCTCGCCGCGATCCAGATGATGGACCGGATCGTGCGCGAGGCCGAGGCGGCCCGCCGGCCCCACGAGATCCGGATCGGCGCCATGACGCCGGCGGCGCGCCTGTCGCCGACGGACGAGGTCATCGCCGCGGCCGCCTGCGACGCGGCGGCGGTCTCCGGCGCCGTCGCGGTCTGCTGCTTCACGCTGCGCGGCGAGACCGCGCGCCAGCTCGCGCGCCACCGCCCGACCATGCCGATCGTGGCGTTCTCGCCGGACCAGTCGATCCGGCGCCGCCTCGCGCTGTACTGGGGGGTGGTCGCGAAGGTGATGGAGCCGGTGAAGAACGCGGACCTCATGGCGGAGATCGTCGCGGAGCGGCTCGTCGCGGACGGCATCGCGAAGGTGGGCGACCGGGTCGTGCTCGTGCACGGGTCGCCGCTCGGAGTCCCTGGCCAGACGAACTCGATCCGCCTCCACGAGATCGCCGCGCCGATCGAGCGCGACCCGGGCCAGCGTTACCGCGTTCCGATCTAGGATCTGGCGGGGATGCCCGCGACGTGGTCGTGGACGTGGTCGTGGTCGTGGACTGGACCTGGTCCTGGACCTCGACCTCGACCTCGATCTGGATTCGTCGAAGTCGAAGTCGAAGTCCAGGTCGAACTCGAGGTCGAAGACCACGTCCACGTCCAGCTCCACTGCCTCTCCACGTCCAGGCGGGCCCGCTCAGCTCGGGCACGGGCACCGGCGCTGCCACGGGCACCGGCTTCCGGACGCGGACCGGCTCGACCTCGGCCGCCTTGCGCGCCGCGCCGACCGGCGCGGCCCGGTCCGCGCGCCGCTCGCGTGCCGGCTCCACGGTCGGACTCACGGCGGCCGTCCCCTCGGGAGGGGTCCCCCGGGCCCGCGCGGCGGCGAACGCGACCGCGGCGTCGCGCAGCTCGACCTCGAGCGCGCTCCGCCGCTCCTCCGCCTCCCGGCGCGCGGTCTCCGCGTCGGCGACGGCGGCCGCGAGCCGCGCCCGCACCTCGCCGAGCTCGCCGCCGAGGCGCCCGGCGTCGCGGACCGCGGCGGCCTCGCGCGCGCTCGCCTGCGCGAGCGCGTCGCGCGCCGCGGCGAGCGCCGCGTCGAGCGCGGCCGCGCGGCGCTCCTCGGCCTGGAGCCGCTGCACCTCGGCGTGGCCCCGCTGCGCCTGCGCCTCGGCCGCCTCGGCCTGCGCGCGCGCGGCGCCGAGCGCCTGATCCATCTTCGGGAGGAGCTGCAGCCGCGCCTCGACGCGGGCGAGCTCG
This sequence comes from uncultured delta proteobacterium, assembly GCA_963736795.1. Taxonomy (GTDB): domain Bacteria; phylum Myxococcota; class Myxococcia; order Myxococcales; family Anaeromyxobacteraceae; genus Anaeromyxobacter. The sequence goes on from CAVTRF010000031.1 coordinate 150,116, forward strand.
CGCTGCTTCGCGTCGGCCGCCCCCTCGAGGCGCGCCGTGTCCCGCTCGAGCTCGCGCCGCGCACCCTCGAGGTCGTCGATCTGGCGCCGGAGCGTCGCCTCGCGCCGCCCGAGCTCCCGCAGCTCGCGCGTGAAGGCGTGGTACCCGGTGAGCCCGAGCGGCAGCAGCAGCGCGAGCACCACCGCCACCGCCGCGAGCTCGCGCACGTGGCGGCGCGCGAAGAGCAGCAGGCGCCGCGCCGCGCTCCTCCGGTCGTGCCAGGTGGGCTCGTTCGAGCGGAAGCGCCGGAGCTCCTCCGCGAACGCCCCCGCCGACGGCGGCCGGTCGGCCGCGACCGGCGCGAGCGCACGCATCACGATCTCGCGGAGCCGCGGCGGCACCGAGCCGGGGAGCGCGGCGGCGGGCGGATCGTCGCCGGCTTCCCGCGCCGGGTGCGGCGGCGCGCCGGAGAGGAGGAAGTAGAGCGTGCCGCCGAGGCCGTACACGTCGGAGGTCTCGGAGGGCGCGAGGCGATCGCGCCACTGCTCCGGCGCCATGTACGCGACCGTGCCGATGGGCGTCGAGCCCGGCGCGGCGCTCGCCGCGAGCGAGGTCGCGATGCCGAAGTCGGCGAGCATCACCCGCCGCGTCTCGGGGGTGACGAGGACGTTCTCGGGCTTGAGGTCCCCGTGGACGACGCCGGTCCGGTGCGCGGCCTGCACCGCGCGCGCGAGGTCCTCGACGAGGCGCACCGCCTCCGTCGCGGAGAGCGCGAGCCGCTCCTCGTGCAGCGAGCGGCCAATCCGGATCGAGCCCGGGCTCGCCTCGTCCGGGTCCGCGCACACCGCCATCTCGACGTAGAAGGGGCCGCCCTCGATCCGCCCGGCGTCGAACACCGGCACGACGTGCACGCTCGGGATCCGCCGGGCGCGGCCCGCCTCGCGGCGCACCTGCTCGACGAACGCGCTCATGCCGGGGCCGGGGCGCATGAGCTTCAGCGCGACGAACCCGTCGAGCGGACGGCGGCGCGCGAGGTAGACCTTCCCGTGGGCGCCCGCGCCGAGCTCGCGCTCGAGGGTGAACGGCCCGAGCTCCACCGGGTACGGTCCGGCGGGGAGCGGCGACTCCGGCCCGTCGTAGTGCTGGAGCAGCGCGAGCGCCAGCCGCTCGAGCTCGCGGTTCCCGCCGCACAGCTCCGCGACGATGCGCGGCCGCTCGGAGGCCTCGTGCTTCAGGGCCACCTCGACCACGAGATCCGCGCCGAGCGAGGTCACGGCGACGCCTCCGGCGGCTTCGCCGCGCGCGCCCCGACCCACGCCGCGAAGAGCCGCAGGTCCTGCTCGATGCGCGCGGCCGGCAGCGCGAGCGCCGCGGCGATGGCGTCCCTCGACGCGCCCGCGAGGTAGTGCCGCCGCGCCGCCTCGGCGATCTCCGGCCCGCGGGCGAGCCGCGGGTCGGTCGCGACGGCCTCGACCGCGTGGGCGATGGCGGCGAGCTCGGGGGCGAGCGCGAGCCGCGCCCAGGCGAGGAAGAACGCGATCCGCTGCTGCACCATCGCCTTCGACTCGCCGAGCAGGTGGGCGGTCTCCTCCTGCGTGAAGCCGGCGACGAGGTGGTACTCGGCCGCGCGCGCGATCCGCCGGCGCTTCGACACGTACCGGTCGGCGCGGAGCCGCCCGAGCAGCTCGAGCACCGCGACCGCGTCCTCTCCGGAGGCGACGACGGGCTCGCCCGGCGAGCAGGGTCAACGTGGGGAGGAGCGCGGCGGCGTCGCGCCGGGCGCGCCGGGAGCTCGCGCGCCCGTGGGAGATCCAGAGCCGGCGCAGGAGGAAGAGGCAGTAGGCGGTGAAGTGGCGCTGGTCCCGGAACGTCGTGCGGCGGCGGAGGATCCGCTCGAGCGCGGTGTGGAGCCCGGCGGTCCCGGCGAGCGTCGGCGGGGCGCCGCGGCTCATCGCGCGCGCCCGCTCGCGGAGGTCGTCGTAGACGTCGGGCGTGAGCCACTCGAGCCCCCGTCCCTCGTCCGTTCGCTCGTCCGGTCGCATCGCCGCGAGTGTACCCTCGGGTGCCGGCGCGAGGCGACCCGCGCCACGCCCGAGATCCTCGAATCTAGCCCGGAAACCGAGGGCTTGGCCGGTACCTGTGGGGCCGGCCGGTGGCCGGAAGCGTGGTCGGTGGCGTTTCAAGGGTGAAGGGGCTCGCAGCGAAGGTGCCCCGCCGCGCCGAGACGGCGCGGCCCAACCTCGAAAGGGAGGCCCACATGTCTCGTTCCCTCTACGCCGCCGTCGCCGCGCTCCTCCTCGCCGCGTGCGCCGCCGGCCCGAAGTCGCTCAACCCGGGCGAGAGCGTCGTCGACAACGCTCCCGCCGCGGCCGAGCCGGCCGCCACGACCGCCACGACCGCGAAGGAGCCCGCGGCAGAGCCCAGCACGGCCACGCCGGACTCCTCGTGCTCGCTCGTGCGCGTCGCGTTCGCGTTCGACTCCGCCCAGCTCGACGACGGCGCGATGCGCGCCCTCCGCGAGGACGCGGACTGCCTGCGGAGCCGCGCCGTGACCGCGCTCCTCATCGAGGGGCACTGCGACGAGCGGGGCACGACCGAGTACAACATCGCGCTCGGCGCTCGCCGGGCCGAGGCGGTCCGGCGCTACCTCGCCGACCTCGGCGTGAAGTCGAAGTTCGACACCGTCTCGTTCGGGAAGGAGATCCCGCTCGTCGCGGGCGCCGGCGACAACGCCTGGGCGAAGAACCGGCGCGCCGAGTTCCGGCTCCCGGGCGACACGCGCTCGGACGGGAAGCGCGTCGCCGAGCGGTAGCGGGGAGCGCCGGACGGCGCGCGGGCGCGGCGGTCGCGTTAGGCTCGTTCCGTGAGCCACGCCTACCCCGGGATCCCTCCCGCCCCGCCGCCGTCCGAGCCGGTCGTCGCGACGGCGATCGTCCTCTTCCGTGAAGGCCCGGACGGGCGCGAGGTGCTGCTCGTTCGCCGCGGCGCGGAGCGGCGCTTCGCCGGCGGGTTCCACGCCTTCCCGGGCGGCCGGCTCGACCCGGAGGACGCGGACGTCCCGGTCGCCGGCGCCAGCGGCGACGACGCCGCGCTCGTCGCGTGCGCGGCGCGCGAGCTCTTCGAGGAGACGGGCGTCCTCCTCGTGCGGGACGCTGCGCCGGGTCTCGGCCGCCGACCGCACGCGGGATCGAAACGCAATCCTCGACGGCCGTCTCGGGTGGGGAGCGTTCCTCTCCGCGCACGGCCTCACCGTGGACGCCGCCCTCCTCGCGCCGGCGGGGCGCTGGGTCACGCCCGAGCACCTGCCGCTCCGTTACGACGCGCGCCTCTTCCTCGCGGCCCTCCCGGCCGGCGAGACGGCGGAGATCTGGCCCGGCGAGCTCTCCGGCGGCGGCTTCGTCCCGGTCCGGCGCGCGCTCGAGCGGTGGGAGCGCGGCGAGCTCCTCTTCTTCCCCCCGAACCTGAACGCGGTCCGGGTGCTCGCCGCGGGAGGCGCCCCGTCCCTCGACCTCCTCCGGTCGCCGTCGGAGCGCGCGCGCCGGATCGAGTTCCAGGGCGGCTTCCTCCTGTGCGCGCTGCGAACGCCGACGCTGCCGCCGGCGACCCACACGAACGCGTGGATCGTTCCGGCCGTGGGCGGCGTGGCGGTCGTCGACCCGGGGGCGCCCGAGCCGGCGGACCAGGCGCCGCTCCTCGCGCTCCTCGACGGGCTCGCGGCGGAGGGGCGCCCGGTGCGCGAGGTCTGGCTCACGCACCTCCACCCCGATCACGTGGGGGCGGCGGCGGTCGTGGCGGACCGCTACGGGGTGCGGGTCCGCGCCCACGCGCTCGCGCGCGGCCGCGTCCCTGGGGTCGAGATCGCGCCGCTGCGTGAGGGCGACCTCGCGGGGGGCCGCTTCCGGGTCTTCGAGACACCCGGCCACGCCCGCGAGCACCTCGCCTTCCTCGACGAGGAATCCGGCGCGCTCGTCTGCGGCGATCTCGTCTCGACGCTCTCGACCATCGTCATCGACCCGCCCGAGGGGGACATGGCCGAGTACGAGCGGCAGCTCGAGCGCATGCGGATGCTCGCGCCGCGAACGCTCTTGCCGGCCCACGGGCCGCCCGCGCCCGACGCGGGCGCCCGGCTCCGGGGCTACCTCCACCACCGGCGCGAGCGGGAGGCGCTGATCGTGGACGCGCTCCGCCCGGGCGGGACGCTCGAGGAGATCACCGCGCGGGCGTACGAGGACGTGCCCGCGCTCGTGCACCCGGTCGCGGCGCGGAGCTGCCTCGCCGTGCTCGAGAAGCTCGTCGCCCGTGGGCAGGCGCGCGCGCGCGACGGCCGCTTCGAGCCGGCCTGAGGCGAGGCCGTGTCCGCTTGACGCGAGGGTGTGTCCGCGCGGCGACGGATTTCCGAGCGCAGCCTCGGGAAAGCCACGTCGGAAGCGCCGAAGGCGCACGGTAAACGCGCGGAAGCTCGCGATTCGTCCCGGGCACATCGGTTGCAGCCCTCCGGGGATGCTCGCGCGCCCCCTTCGTCCGCTGCGCCCCCAAAGCATCGCGCTCGTCCTCACCGCCGCGTTCCTCGTCGGCGCCGGCTCCGCGGAGGTCGCGGTCCGTACGCACCACGCGATCGAGCGCGTGCGGCAGGAGCGCGAGATCGGCGCGGCGGGGCAGCTCGTGCAGCTCCAGATCGTCTCCGCCGACGGGGAGGTGGTCGCGCGCCCGCGCCTCATCGCGCCCGGCCGGGAAGGTCGCGGAGCTCGTGCTGCACGACCCCGCTCGCCCGGGCGAGGTCCGGATCGCGTTCCGCGTCGAGGCGACCCGCGAGCCGTCCGGGTACATCGCCCTCCGGTACTCGCTCTGGGTGCCCGACCGGGCGATCTCGGCGCGCGGGGAGCTGTCGCTCACTCCCGGCGTCGAGCAGGAGCTGTCGCTCGGCGACGGCACGCTCGTCGCGAGCTTCCTCGCGGTGCCCGTCCCGTCCGCCGCGTTCGACGCGTACCTCGAGACCGAGGCGGCGCGCCGCGTGCCGGCGAAGGCGAGCTAGAGCTCCTGGTCCCGCTCGGCCGCGCCCGCCTCGGCGTCGAGCCGGGCGGCGTCGCGGTCGGCCTGCAAGCGACGCTCGGCGAGCGCCGCGCGCTCGACGAGGAGCGCGCGGATGCGCTCGCTCCCGGTCGCCACGGACGTCCCGAGCGCGGCGCCTTCCACGGCGCCGCCGGGGTCGCCGCGGCTGCGACGCGCGTCCTGGACCCGGATGTCGATCGCCGCGATCTCGCCGGCGAGCCGGTCCGCCTCGTCGCGCGCCGCGTCGGCCCGCTCGCGCAGCTCCTCGGGAGAGGGCGCCGCGGGCGCCCGGGGCAGCTCCGCCGCGGCCTGCTCGAGGTCCGCCGCGAGCTCCTGCGCCCGCCGGAGCAGGCGCTCGAGCTCCCGCCCGGTCGCCTGCCGGGACTTGAGCTCCTCGATCCGCTCCGCGCAGCGGTCGAGCTCGGCGCGCGGGGTGACGGGCTGCGTCACGTCGGCGGGCTCGTTCGCGGCGAGGAGGAGGAGGAGGGTGGGCGCGGTGAACATCGGCTCTCCCGACCGAGCAACGGCCGTGCCCCGCGTCACGGGGCCAAGGAACGGGCACTTAGGCCGGCCGCAAAGGGCGGCTTCGTGCAATTCGTCGGGGAGAGTCTCGGAAATCCGTTGGACGGCGGCACCCCGCGAAGGGCGGCGGGAGCGAGTGTCGTTCTACGGCACGAGCTTCTGCTCGCCGTAGTCCACCTGGCCGAGCGTCTGCCCGCTCGCGTCGAAGGTCCGCCAGCTCCCGCACTGCGTGCCTCCGCAGTGCCGGCCCTCGGTGCGCCGGGCGCCGCCCGGCCACCACGCCACGAACCTTCCGTGCGCGGAGCCGTCCTTCCACTCCGACTCCTCCTCGAGCGCGCCCGACTCGTAGAAGACGCGCCAGGTGCCGCTCTTCCGCCCGGCCGCGTACGCGCCCTCGCGCGCGCGCCTACCGTTCCGGTGCAGCTCCACGAAAGGGCCGTCCGGGACCCCGTCGTGGAAGCGCTCCTCCTTCCAGAGGCCGCCGTCGTCGTAGTAGACGCGCGCCGGACCCTCGCGCCGGCCGTTCCCGTAGGGATCCTTCGCCTCGCACCACTCCTCGAACAGGTCCGGGCGGCGTGCCGCCGCGCCGCTCGGTACCTGCCGGGCAGGCGAGTCGCCCCGGCGCGCCGCTCGGCCCCGGGCCGGGGACGGCGTCCCTCCACCCACCGTGAAGCGGCTCGGGGGACGCGGCGAGGAGCACGGCGGCCGCGAGCGCGATCACGGCTCCTCCGGCTTCTCGCCGGCCCTCACGATCCCGTACTTCTCGAGCTTGTAGTAGAGCGCCGACGGCTTGATGCCGAGGAGGCGGGCGGTCTCGGCCTTCACGCCCTTCGCCTTCTCGTAGGCGGCGAGGATGAGCTGGCGCTCGAGGTCCTCGAGGATGTCGGTGAGGCTGCGGTCGCCGGTCGGAACGGGCAGTCCGGCAGGAGGCGGCGCGCCGCGGAGCGCCTGCGGCAGCTCGGCCGCGGTGACGAGCTCGCCCTCGGCGAACACGAGCGCCTGCTCGACGACGTTCTCGAGCTCGCGCACGTTCCCCGGCCAGCGGTGGCGGCGCAAGAGCTCGACCGCCTCGGGCGTGAACCCGGTCACCGCGCGGCCGAGCCGCGGCGCGGACCGCGCGAGGAAGTACCGCGCGAGCTCCTCGACGTCGCCCGGCCGCTCGCGGAGCGGCGGCAGCGTCAGCGGCACCACGTCGAGCCGGTAGTAGAGGTCCTCGCGGAAGCGCCCGTCGCGCGCCATGCCGGCGAGGTCGCGGTTCGTCGCGGAGACGAGCCGGACGTCCACCTCCACCGTCTCCTCCCCGCCGACCCGCTCGAAGCGGCGCTCCTGCAGCACGCGCAGGAGCTTCACCTGGACCGACGGCGGGAGCTCGCCCACCTCGTCGAGGAACAGGGTCCCCTCGTGCGCGAGCTCGAAGCGACCGAGCTTCCGGCGCACCGCGCCGGTGAACGCCCCGCGCTCGTGGCCGAACAGCTCCGACTCGAGGAGCCCCTCCGGGATCGCCGCGCAGGACACCGACACGAAAGGCCGCTCGCGGCGCGGCGAGGCGTCGTGGATGGCGCGCGCGACGAGCTCCTTGCCCGTGCCGGACTCACCGAGGACGAGCACCGTCGCGTCCGTCACGGCGACCTTCCGCACCTGGTCGAGCACACGCCGCATCGACTCGGAGCGGCCGACGAGCCCGTGCGGGCCGTGGCCACGCTCGAGGTCCTGCTCGAGCGCCTCCACCCGGGCGCGCGCCGTGCGGGCGCCCCTCCGCTCGCGCGCGATCTCGACCGCCTTCTCGACGCGGGCCCGGAGCACCTCGGGCGAGAACGGCTTCTCGATGAAGTCGATCGCCCCCTCCCGCATCGCCTCGACCGCGATCGCGATGGTGCCGTGGGCGGACACGACGAGCACCGTCGCCTCGGGGTCGGCCTCGCGGAGCCGGCGCACGACCTCGATGCCGTCCACCGGCACCATGCGGAGATCGGTCACCACGACGTCCGCCGGGCGCTTGCGGTACGCGGCGATCGCCTCTCCGCCTCCCTTCACGCCCTGCACCTCGTGGCCGAGGCGGGTGAGCGAGAGGACCATGCCCTCCCGGAGGGCGTCGTGATCGTCGGCGACGAGGATGCGGGCCATGCGAGCGGGAGTCTAACCGGATCCCGCTCCTGCATCCGGCGGGGGTCACCCGATGTTTCCGAATGTTTCGCTGCGACATTTCACGTTTGTGCGGCGCCGGGCGGTGGTTACGTAGAGGAGGTGACCCCAAGACCTCCCCTCAACCCGAACGTGAAGAAGACCGGCTTCAACCTCGCCTACGTGCTCATCGCGGTGCTCGGCGTCCTCGCCCTGCAGGACTACTGGATCCGCGCGCAGGCGGTGGCGACCATCCCCTACAGCCAGTTCCAGAAGCTCGTCCGGGAGGACCAGGTCGCGCGGGTCGTCGTCTCCGCGGACCAGATCCAGGGCGAGTACAAGGAGCCGGTGGACGGGAAGCGTCGCTTCGTCACGACGCGCGTCGAGCAGGACCTCGCGAAGGAGCTCGCCGAGCACGGGGTCGAGTACGCGGGGCGCTTCGAGAACACCCTCGTCCCGCTCATCCTCTCCTGGGTGGTGCCGATCGCCCTCTTCTTCGGGATCTGGGTCTTCATCGGCCGGAGGATGGCGAAGCAGCTCGGCGGCGGCCCGGGCGGCGGGCTCATGTCGATCGGCAAGTCGAAGGCGAAGGTCTACGTCGAGACCGACACCAAGGTGACCTTCGCCGACGTCGCGGGCGTCGAGGAGTCGAAGGACGAGCTGAAGGAGATCGTGGCGTTCCTGAAGGACCCGAAGGGCTACGGCCGCCTCGGCGCGCGCATGCCGAAGGGCGTGCTCCTCGTCGGGCCGCCGGGCACCGGCAAGACCCTCCTCGCGAAGGCGGTCGCGGGCGAGGCGAGCGTCCCGTTCTTCTCGATCTCCGGCTCCGAGTTCGTCGAGATGTTCGTCGGCGTCGGCGCGGCGCGCGTGCGCGATCTGTTCGAGCAGGCCCGGGCGAAGGCGCCCGCGATCATCTTCATCGACGAGCTCGACGCGCTCGGCCGCGCGCGCGCCTCGATGGGCGGGATCGGCGGCGGGCACGACGAGAAGGAGCAGACGCTGAACCAGCTCCTCGTCGAGCTCGACGGCTTCGACCCGACCTCCGGCATCGTGCTCCTCGCCGCGACGAACCGGCCGGAGGTGCTCGACCCGGCGCTGCTGCGCGCCGGCCGCTTCGACCGCCAGGTGCTCGTCGATCGTCCGGACCGGACCGGGCGCGTCGCGATCCTCGCGGTGCACGCCCGGAAGGTGAAGCTCGCGGAGACGGTGAAGCTCGAGCAGGTCGCCGCGCTCACGCCGGGGTTCACCGGCGCCGACCTCGCGAACCTCGTGAACGAGGCGGCGCTCGTCGCGACGCGGCGAAACGCCGAGGTGGTCTCGATGGAGGACTTCAACGTCGCCATCGAGCGCATCGTCGCCGGCCTCGAGAAGAAGAACCGGCTCCTCAACCCGCGCGAGCGCGAGATCGTGGCGCACCACGAGATGGGTCACGCGATCGTCGCCGCCGCCCTGCCCGGCTGCGACCCGGTCCACAAGATCTCGATCATCCCGCGCGGCATCGGCGCGCTCGGCTACACGATCCAGCGTCCCACCGAGGATCGCTTCGTCATGACGCGCGACGAGCTCGAGCAGAAGATGCTCGTCCTGCTCGGCGGGCGCGCCGCGGAGCACGTCGTCTACGGCCACCTCTCCACCGGGGCGGCGAACGACCTCGCGAAGGCCACCGACATCGCCCGGAACATGGTGACCCGGTACGGGATGGGCGAGCGGCTCGGTCCGGTGACGTACGAGTCCGAGCCGAACGGCTTGCTCGGACCGCTCGCCGGGACGCGGCGGCTCTACGCGGAGGAGACCGCGAGAGAGATCGACGTCGCGATCCGGGACATCGTCGCCTCGGCGTTCCAGCGCGCCTCGGCGGTCCTCGCCCGCAACCGCGCCCTCCTCGACGAGAGCGCCCGCTCGCTCCTCGAGAAGGAGACGCTCGCCGACGGCGAGCTCGCGGCGATCCTCTCGCGCGTCCAGCCCGAGGAGCGCGGCCCTCGCATCGCGGCGGCGTCTCCGGCTTGAGGTAGCGTGGACTTGGTCGTGGCCCTGGACGTGGCCGTGGACGTGGTCCTCGACCTCGACTTAGACCTCGACCTCGACTCGACGGTTCGCTTCGTACTCACGGTCTAGGTTCAGGTCGAAGTCGAAGTCGAAGTTCAGGTCGAAGTCGAAGTTCAGGTCCACGTCCAGGTCCACCTCCACGCGTCCACGTTGGGTGCGCCTGGAACAGCCCGCTCGACTCCGTGGGCTCCCGATGGTTCACTCGGTCCCGCGTGCTGGAATACCTACCGACCGCGCTCGCGGCCGCCCTGACGCTCGTGGTGGCGCTCGCCGCGAGCGGGCACGTCGTCCTCCACAAGCGCGACGTCCGGGCCGCCCTCGGCTGGCTCGGCGTCATCTGGCTCGCCCCGGTCGTCGGAGCCGCTGCCTACTTCGTCCTCGGCGTGAACCGGATCCGGCGGCGCGCCCAGGCGCTGCGGCTCCCCGACGTCCGCGCGCGACCCGCCGGCGACCGCGTCCCCGCGCCCGACCTCCCGCCCGAGGCGGCGCACCTCGCGCCGCTCGTCGCGCTCTCCGACGGCGTCGTCCGCCGCCCGCTCGTCGCCGGCAACTCGGTGACGCTCCTCGCCGGTGGCGAGGTCGCCTACCCCGCCATGATCGCGGCGATCGAGGCCGCCCAGCACACGGTCACCTTCTGCACCTACCTCTTCGATCCGGGGCGGGCCGGCGACGCGTTCGTCCTGGCGCTCGGGCGGGCCCACGAACGCGGGGTGAAGGTGCGGGCGCTCATCGACGCGGTCGGCGCACGCTACCGGTGGCCGCCGATGCACCGCCGGCTGCGCCGCGCGGGCGTCACGACCGAGCTGTTCCTGCCCCGGCTCACGCCCGGCTGGCTCCCGTTCGTCAACCTGCGCAACCACCGCAAGGTGCTCGTGGTCGACGGGCGGGTCGGGTTCACCGGCGGAATGAACGTGCGGGACGACTTCCTCGGCGGGCCGGGACGCCTGCCGTTCATGGACCTGCACGCGCGCATCGAGGGGCCGGTCGTCGCCCATCTCCAGGCGGCGTTCGCGGAGGACTGGCTCTTCACGACCAAGGAGTCGCTCGAGGGCGCCGGCTTCTTCCCTCCGCTGCGCAGCGCGGGAGACGTGCTCGCCCGCGGCGTCGCGGACGGGCCGGACGAGGACTTCGAGACGGTGCGCTGGCTGCTCCTCGGCGCGCTCGCGACCGCGCGCGAGCGGGTCCGGATCGTGACTCCGTACTTCCTGCCCGACGCCGGGCTGGTCACGGCGATCGACGTCGCGGTGATGCGCGGCGTCCAGGTGGACGTGGTCGTCCCGGAGCGCGGGAACTTGCCGGTCGTGCAGTGGGCGCAGACCTCGCAGCTGTGGCAGGTGCTCGAGCGCGGCTGTCGCGTCTGGCTGACCCCTCCGCCGTTCGACCACACGAAGCTCATGGTGGTGGACGGGGTGTGGTCGCTGCTCGGCTCGGCGAACTGGGATCCCCGCAGCCTCCGGCTCAACTTCGAGTTCCAGGTGGAGTGCTACGACGCGGACCTCTCCCGGCGACTCGAGGCGCTCGCGGAGGAGCGGATCGCGAACGGGCGGCGGCTCACCATCGAGGAGGTGGACGCGCGCCGCCTCCCGGTGAAGCTGCGCGACGGGTTCGCGCGGCTGCTCTCTCCATATTTGTAGAGCGCCCGCGCACCGGGTCGGGACGTCGGCGTGCTTCCGTTCGCCCTGAGCTTGTCGAAGGGCCCGAGCGGCCGCGGTTCGACCAGCTCACCGCGCGGTCGCCGACTTCGGGACTCTCAGTCGCGCGGCAGGGCGCCACATCCCCCGCCGGGCCCGCGGACGGTACCCTCCGACGAGGAGGCATCATGGAAACGTCGCGCGAGTTCGTCGAGGGGCTCCGGCGGGAGCTGCCGGTGTGGCAGGCGGATGGGATCGTCACGCCGGGCGCTGCCCGCGCGCTCACGGCCCGCTACGAGCTCGACCCTGCCGCCCCCGCCACCGCGCCCGCGTCCGCGGTCCCGCGCGATCGATCGGGGCCCTTCGCCGCCGCCGCCGGGATCGCCGTCCTCCTCGCGCTCGCCATCGCCCTCCTCGCCTCGGGCATCGGCGACGGGGTGCTCCTGCCGATCACCGCGCTCGCGGCCGCGTTCGCCGCGGCTCCGCTCGCGGTGCGTGGCGCGGCGCTCGCGCCGGCCGCCGGCGCGCTGCGGATCGAGGGGCGCGTCCTCTTCTACGCCGCCGCCTACGCGCTCTCGTTCGTCCGCGTCGCGGACGCGTCGCGGTTCCAGACCGGGCTCGCGAGCGAGGGGCTCCTCGCGGCGCTCCCGCCGTTCCTCCTCGCCGCCGGCGCGGTCGCGGCCGGGCTCCGGCGCCCGGACGTGGACGCCCACACGCGCGGCGAGGCGATGCTCCTCGTCGCGACGGTGGTCGCCTTCGCGGCCGGGCTCTCGCTCGACACCGGGGGCGGAACCGCGCTCGTCGCCGCGCATGGCGCTCGCGTTCCTCGCCGTGGGGCGCATCGTGCGCGGCATCTCGTGGCGCGCGCGCGGCGCGTTCATCGAGGGGATCGTCCTCGCCGCGGTGCTCGTCTCGAGCCACGCGTTCGACGTCTTCCCGTCGCCGTGGATCGCGGCCGGGGCGGCGGCGGGCTGCGTCGCCCTCGCGGCGGGCGCGGTGGCCGGCTTCGTGCGGCGCCGCCCGCAGGCGGCCGAGGCCGCGAACGCGCGGGTCGCCTGACCGCGGCGTCCGCCCCTCGACTCCGCGGCGCCTGCTGCGCAGCTACCGGACGGGCGTCGTCGCGCGGACCGCGCCGGCGGAGTCGACGACGCGCACCTCGCGCAGCCCCTCGCGCGGGAGCGCCACGAGCAGGCACGGGCTCGTCACGACCTGCGCGAGCACGGCGCCGGGCACGGGCTCTTCGAGCTTCACCGCGAGCGTCGCGACGCCGCCCTTCACGTCCGCCCGGGGCGCCGCGAGCGAGATCGCGTAGCCCGCGGTCGGGCGCTGGCCCACCGACACCAGCACCACGCCCTGCTGCGAGAAGTCGACCGGGAACGGCTCGGCCGCCGCGAGCCCGAGCGGCCCGCCGGCGCCGAGCGCCTCGCGCAGCGCCGCCTCCGTCCCGAGCCAGCGGGCGGCGGTCGTCGTGCCCGACGCCGCCGCACTGCGCGCCCGAGCGGACGACCTGCGCCGGCACGACCCGCGCGTGCGCGCAGCCCGACGACGCGAGCGCCGCGACGACGAGCGCGAGCCCGGCGCGGGTCACGGCCGCACCGCCGCGGTCTTCGGCGCGCGCAGGAGCTTGAACCCGCCCGGGGGAACCGTGAATCCGGGGCCGTCCACACCGGGACCCGCCGACGCGCCGCCGAGGCCGGAGCCGAAGCCGACGAGGAAGTCGATGTTGCGCGGGGCCGCCGAGGCGTCGAGCGCGGCCGGCTGACCCAGCGTCGGGTACGCGCCGCAGGACTCGCCCGCGTCGCAGATGGACCCGTCGTCGTCCGCGTCCGTGCCCGCGATGACGTAGTACGTCCCCGTCGTGACGCTCGGGAACGTGTACGCGTACGCTCCCGCCGTCGGATCCTTGTCCACCTGTCCGACGGTCGCGAGGTTCCCGTCGACGAGCAGGATGTAGAGGTGCCCGGCGTCGCTCGAGGACGCCGCTGCCGTGCCGACCTGCAGCGTCACCGGCACGCTCACCGTCGCGGGCGCGGCGGTGAAGGTGACGACCGCCGAGTAGGAGCCGGCGGTGAGCCCGGTCCGGTTCACCGTGAAGGTGTATGCGCCGAAGCCGGCGGCGGCCGGCACGGTGAGCCAGCTCGCCCCGGCCGACTTCGAGACCGCGACGCTGCCGACCGTGCCGTCGCCCTGCTTCGAGAGGGTGACGGTGGCAGCGGTCAGCGACCGACCCGAAGTCGAGCCGCGCCGGGCTGACGTCGATGGCCGTCGAGATCGTCGGACCGGCGCAGGCCTGCTGGGCGCCTCCTGCACCGCGGCGAACGCGTCGATGAGGCCGTACCCGAACACGTCGTCGCGCCCGGCCGCGCCGAGGTCGGAGGTGATGGTCCCGCCCGAGAGGAGCGTGTCGAGCTGAGCGGGGGTCATCGTCGGGCAGACCGCCCGCATGAGCGCGACGACGCCGGCCATGTGCGGCGACGCCATCGAGGTGCCGTTCATGAACCAGTAGTCGTACTTCAGCGTGCCGGTGGAGTCGTTGCCGACGAGGCTCAGGACGCCGTCCGGGAAGCCGTTCGTGTCGAGGTCGGCGGACATGTCGCCGCCCGGCGCCGCCACGTCCACCCGGGAGCTGAAGTTCGAGTACGGCGCCCGCTGGCCGAGCATGTCCACCGCCGACACCGAGATGACCCCGTTGTAGCTCGCCGGGTAGAAGAGCTCGTTCTTGCCGTTGTTCCCGGCCGCGGCGACCACGATCACTCCCGCGGCGCGCACCTGGTCGTAGAGCGCCTGCTCCGTCGTGCTGCTCCCACCCACCGCGCCGAGGCTCAGGTTGATGACGTCCGCCTTCTGCGCGGGCAACGTCCCGGAGTCGTTCGCGAGCCGCGCGGCGTACTTCACCGCCTGGAGGATGTCGTAGCTCGTGCCGCTCCCGTTCAGGCCGAGGACGCGGAGCGGCATGATCTTCGCCCCCCAGGAGACGCCCGCCACCCCGACGCCGTTGTTGCTCGCGGCCGCGATCGTCCCGGCGACGTGCGTGCCGTGCCAGCTGCTCTGCCCGGCGCTCGGAGACGTGCCGGGATCGTTCGGGTTCGAGTCGATCCCGTTGCCGTCCCGCGCAGCGGTGACGTTCGACACGAAGTCGTAGCCGGTCGACGAGCTTGGGGGCGAGGTCGGGGTGGGCGGTGAGGACGCCCGTGTCCACCACCGCCACGATGACGTGCCCGCTCGCCGGCGTGCCGGTCGTCACGTCCCACGCCTGCGGCAGCTTCATCTGCGGGTAGTGCCACTGGTACTTGTAGTACTCGTCGTTCGGGACGGCGGCGGCGTACCGGATGTAGTTCAGGTCGGCGGTCGCGACGTCGCCACGCGCGCGGAGCGCCCGGACGACGCGGACGGTGTCGCGGCGCTCCCGCTCGATGACGTCGACCAGGGCGGCCGCCGAGAGGTCGGGGTCGGCCTCGGGCAGCCCGAGGGTCGCGAAGGCGCGGGACCGCGCGGCGCCCGTCCCGAGCTCCATCAGCATCTCGCGGCCCGGCGCGCCCTCGCGCGCCGTGAGCCCGACCGAGGCGGCGCGCGCCTCGCGCGAGTCCGTGCCCGACGCCGAGGGGAGGTCGTCGCGGAAGCGCACGATCACGTCGCCGGGGACGAACTCGCCCGAGGCGTCGACCTCGTCCGCCCCCGGCGCGCCGGCGCTCGCCGAGCCGGCCTGGCCGAGCGTGAGCACGTAGTTCGACGCACGCGTCGCTGAAGGCCTCGACCACGATGTAGTACTGACCGGCGGCGCCAATGCTGGAGCGACTCGGTGGCGGTCGATCGTGGCGGAGCTCGCGTCGATCGTCGGGGGAGCCGACAGCACGTGCAGGTCCAGATCGAGCGTCCTCGCCGACCCAGTTCGCGATCTCGAGGGTGATCGTCTGCCCTGCCGCGAGCGTCGCGCGGTACCAGTCGTGCACGTCGGCCGTCTCGCTCACGTAGCCGCCGACGGTCACGACGCTCGGCAGGAGCTGCGCGGCGCCCGCGCTGTCGTTGTGGTCGACGGACGCGTTCGGGTCGTTCGTGTCGCCGTCCGCCGCGTTCGCCGCGGACGCGCGGGCGGTCCCGCCGATGCCTGTGGGCGGGGGCGGCGGCGCGCTCTGCGTCGTGCCCCCTCCGCCACCGCCCGAGCACGCGAGGAGCCCGCAGGCTGCGACCACCGCTACGACGAGCGCGCTTCTCGAGACGACCATGGGCTCTCCTCCGGACCGACCGCGACGGACCGGGATCCATGGCACGCCCGCTCGCTCGCCTGCAACAGGGGAGGGCGGTCAATCAATCGGCCTTCGCGCGGATGTCACCCGCGCGTGGGACGGCCGGCGAGAGGAGCGAGCGAATCAGTCCGCGGGCGGCCCGGCCGGCACGACGAGCCGCGCGACCGTCCCGCCGCCTTCGCGGTCGTCGAGGGCGAGCGTGCCGCCGTGCGCGTCCGCGACCTTCTTCGCGAGCGCGAGCCCGAGGCCGGTGCCGCGCTGCTTCGTCGTGAAGAACGGGCGGAACAGGCGCTCGCGCGCCTGCGGCGAGAGCCCCGTTCCCCGGTCCGCCACCTCGAGCGTGGCCTCGCCGTCGCCCGCGCGCGCCACCAGCTCGACGAGGCTCGCCGTCGGCGCCGCCTCCACCGCGTTCCGGACGAGGTTCAGCGCGGCGCGCCGGAGCTGCTCGCGGTCCGCGCGCGCCTCGCCCGCCCCCTCGACCGAGATCGAGACCTGCCGCGCCGTCGCGAGCGGCTGCGCGAGGTCCGCGACCTCGGCGACGAGCTGCGCGAGGTCCACCGGCTCGCGCACCGGCGGACGGGCGCGCGCGTAGTCGAGGAACTCCTCGACGACCTTCGAGAGCGCGACGAGCTCGGAGCGGATCCGCGCGACGTACGCCGCCGCCCCCTCTCCCTGACCCTCTCCCCCGGTGGGGGAGAGGGGAAGTTCACCCGGGCGCGCCGCCTCTCCGCCAGCGGAGAGGGGAAGTTCGCCGGGGCGCGCCGCCTCTCCGCCAGCGGAGAGGGGAGTTCACCGGGGCGCGCCGCCAGCTCCTCGGCGAGCAGCCCCGCGAAGAGGTCGAGCGCGCCGAGCGGGTTGCGCACCTCGTGGGCGATCCCGGCGAGCAAGGTCTCGCGCTCCTCGTCGCGCGCGTGCAGCGCCCGGCGCATCTCCTCGAGCGTGTCGCGCAGCGTCCCGATCTCGTCGCGCCGCTTGCGCCGCCAGAGCGGCGTCTCGAGGTCTCCGCGCGCGATGCGCCGCGCGGCCAGCGTGATCCGCACGAGCGGCCGGGTCACGGTGAGCGCGGCGAGCGCCGCGACGAGGGCGCCGAGGAGCGCGCCCCCGATCGCGACGGTGGCGAGCGTGCGGCGAAACCCGCGGAGCGTCTCGAAGGACGGGGCGGTCCCGTCCGCGCCGACCACCGCGACGACGCGGCCGGTCGCGTCGCGGAGCGGCGCGTAGCCGGTCTTGTGGAGCCTCCCGCCGTTGCCCTCGAAGAGCACCTGGCTCGGCACCGCCCGCCCGGCGGCCGCCTGCGCGATCTCGAGCCGGTCGCGCTCGAGCGCGGCGACCCGCTCGCCGATGGGGACGCGCCCGGCGGAGTCGGCGAGCGCGGTCCCGTCGGGGCGCATGACGAGGAGCCGCGTGCCGGTCGCCTCCGCGACGGCGTCGAGCCGGGCGCGGACGTGGCCGTACGTCCGGGTCCCCTCGTCCCCCGGCGCGAGCCGCGGGACGCGATCGGCCGGCAGCGCCGCCGCCGCGCTCCGGGCGGCCGCCACGAGCCGCGCCGAGAGCTCGTCCTCGAGCGCGCGGCGCGCGAGCTGGTCCGCGAGGAGCGCCATCACCGCGAGCGACACGAGCGCTGGCAGCGCGGCGGCGAGGGCGAAGCGGCGGCGCATGGAAGCGCGATGTTACGCCAACGTGGACGCTGGACGTTGGACGTGGACGTGGACGTGGACCCGAACCTCGACCTCGACCTCGACCTGAACCTCGACTTCGACCTCGACCTCGACCTCGTCGAACCCACGTCGACGGGCAGGTTCTGGTCGAAGTCGAGGTCGAAGACCACGTCCACGTCCACGTCCACGACCACGTCCACGTCCACGACCACGACCACGTCCTCACGCGGTCTCGGAGTTCTCCAGCAGGAAGTCCCTGATCACCGGGAACACCAGCTCCGGCGCGTTCCGCCCGAGCAGGACGTCCGCGTGCCCGTAGTCGCGCCCGCAGCTCCAGTAGCGCCGCGGGCCGCCCCAGCGCCGGAACGCGGCCTCGACGACCGCCGGCGGCGCGAGCCCGTCCTTCTCCGCGGCGATGAAGAGCCCGGGCTGCGTGCAGGAGGGGAACAGCGCGCGGTAGTCCACGCTCCCGTCACACGACCGGAACGTGTCGTCGCGGATGCAGGCGTCGAACTGGTCGAGCACGCCCGGCTGCAGGTCCTCGATCGCGTTCGCGAGCAGCCGCCGGTAGATCGGCCGCTCGACGTTCCGCATGTTGATCGCGATCTCGAACGGGGCGGGGTGCCAGTACCCCGAGAACGGCGCGACCGCCCGGGCGAGGACCCGAAGGTGGCGCGCGAGCGGGAAGCGACGCAGCCGGACGAGCGCGCGCAGCCGCGGCTGCGCGTCGAAGTGGGCCGGCCCGGCGAGCGCGACGAGCGCGCGGATCCGCGGGCCGTGCAGCGCGCAGGCCGCCATGCCGAGGATCGCGCCCTGGCTGTGTCCCACGTAGAGCACCTGCTCCTCGCCGGTCGCCTCGCGGATCCGGTCGAGCGCCGCCGGCAGGTCCTCCTCGAGGTACGTGTCGAGCGTCCAGCGCGTGGTCGGGCCGCGCCGGGAGCCTCCGTGGCCGCGCAGGTCGAGCGCGTAGCAGTCGAAGCCGGCGCTCGCGAGGTGCGCCGCGATCGAGTAGCGCTCGACCCCGAAGTCGAACGCCTGGCGGTTCATCGCGATGCCGTGGACGAGCAGGACCGGCGGTCGGCGCGGGGCCCCGCGCGGGCGCCTGCGCGCGAGGGCGAGACGCCAGCCGTCGCGCGTCGGGGCGTACAGGAGCTCGTCCTCTCGCCCGGGCGCGTGGAGCTTCCAGCGCCAGAACAGGACGTGCGCGTCGCGAGCAGGAGGAGCGCGACGAGGAGGACGATGCCGGCCGACGACACGCGCCGATTCTATGACGACGGTCGGGCGGAGCGGGTCGCAGCGCTCGGGAGGGGGTGCGCGGGGGGAGCGGCCGCCCCGTCCGAGCACCGGAGCGCCCCGTACCGCGCCGTTTCCCCGTGGCCTGTCCGTTGCACATTCGACCTGCGGGCTCGGACGGAACGGGGCGGCGGCGCGTGCCGCGGCTCCGGCTCGCCCGGACGTGGAAGAAGGAGCCGAGCAGCGAGGCAGGACCTGTGCGGAACGCGGGCACGACTCGCCCGGGATCCGAGCAATGGTTGACCACCCCGACGAGCGGGGTGCTAGCGTCAAACTTCCATTTTCGAAGGGGTGCGCCGTGAAGAAGGTCGAGGCGATCATCAAGCCGTTCAAGCTGGACGAGGTGAAGCAGGCTCTCTCCGAGGTCGGGGTCGCTGGCCTCACGGCGACGGAGGTGAAGGGCTTCGGTCGCCAGAAGGGCCACACCGAGCTGTACCGGGGCGCCGAGTACGTCGTCGACTTCCTGCCGAAGGTGAAGGTCGAGGTCGTCGTCGCGGACAGCATCGTCGGCCGGGTGGTCGAGGCCATCGAGCGCGCCGCGAAGACCGGCCGGATCGGCGACGGGAAGATCTTCGTCGTGCCGGTCGAGGAGGTCATCCGGATCCGCACCGGCGAGCGCGGCGAGGACGCGCTCTAGCGGCGGCCTCCCTTGTCGCGAACCGGCAAGGCTCCTCCGCTCCCGGCGGCGCTCGCACGCGCCGCCGTGGACTCCGTCGCCGACGCGATCCTGATCGTCGGCGCCGACGGTGGGGTGGTGCACCTCAACCCCGCCGCGGAGGAGCTCTTCGGGCGCAGCAACGAGCGGGCGGTCGAGCTGCCGGTCCGCGCCCTCCCCGGCGGAGCGCAGCTCGCCGTCCTGGCCGAGCGCGCGCACTCGTCGCACGAGACGCAGTCCATCGACTTCCCCTCGCCGCGCGACGCGGGCATCCCCGTGTCGGTCGAGGCGAACCCGCTCGTGGACGGCGCGACCTGCGTCGGGACGGTGCTCGTCCTGCGCGTCCCGCGGTCGTTCGAGCGCGCCCTCGACTTCGAGGCGCTCGCGGCCGGGCTCGCCCACGAGATCAAGAACCCGCTCGCCGGCCTGCAGGGCTCGGCGGAGCTGCTCGCGCGCGAGGCGGAGGGCTCCGCGAAGGAGTACGCGCAGGTGATCGCGCGGGAGGCGAAGCGCGTGGACGGCCTCGTCCGCGAGCTGCTCGACCTCGCCCGGCCGGCGGCGCTCCAGACCACCTCCCTCGACCTCCACGACGTGCTCGGGGACGTGGCGGTGCTCGCGCGCGGCATCCCCGGCGCCGACCGGGTCGCGTTCGTCGAGCGCTTCGACCCGTCGCTCCCGCGCGTCGTCGGCGACGACGAGAAGCTGAAGCAGGTCGTGCTGAACCTCGTGCGGAACGCCCTCGACGCGGTCGCGGATCGGCCCGAGCCCCAGGTCACCTTCGAGACGAGCGTCGCCTCGCTGCGGCTGCGCCAGGCGAGCGGCCGGACGCGCCCGCTCGCGCGGATCTCGATCCAGGACAACGGCACCGGGATCGCGGACGCGATGCTCGCGCGGCTCTTCACGCCCTTCGCGACCTCGAAGCCGGCGGGCACCGGGCTCGGCCTCGCCATCTCCCGCCGGATCATCGAGGCGCACGGCGGCCGCATCGAGGTGAAGAACCGCTCCGTCGGCGGCGCCGAGGCGAACATCTACCTGCCGCTCGACGTCCCGTAAGAGGGCGCGATCAGAAGTTGGACGCCCCGTTGAGGGGCGGCGGCCGTGCGTGCTGGCCCCGTCCTTGCTTAAGGGGGAAGATCGGTCACCCGTTCACCCGGAGGAGAGCGTTGCGCAAGGTCCTCATCGTCGACGACGAGCCCTCCGTCCGATTCGTCCTCGGCCGGACGTGCGAGCGCGCAGGTGTGCCGTTCGAGGAGGCGGGCAGCGCCGAGGAGGCGCGCGTGAAGCTCCGCGCCCTCGGCGGCGGGAAGGACGGCATCGGGCTCATCCTGCTCGACGTCCGGCTCCCCGGCGACGACGGCTTCAAGCTGCTCGGCGAGGTCGGCGGTCGCAGCGACTCGCCGTTCATCGTGGTGATGACGGCCGAGGACACGATGCGCTCCGCCGTCGAGGCGATGAAGCGCGGCGCCGCCGACTACCTCGGCAAGCCGTTCGACCTCGCCCGGGTCGAGCGCATCGTGAAGGACCTCGCCTCCGCCACGCCGGACCACGCCGAGCCGCTCCCGGAGCTGCCGGTGGACGGCGGCGGTCCCGAGGCGCGCATCGACCCGAACGCGGAGCCGCGCCGCTACCGCGACATCGCGCTGCCCGAGACGCTCATCGGCCGCTCGTCGACGATGATCGAGGTCTACAAGGAGATCGGCCGCGTCGCCCGGACGGAGATGACGGTCCTCCTCATGGGCGAGTCGGGCACCGGGAAGGAGCTCGTCGCCCGCGCCATCCACGCGAACTCGACGCGCTCGAGGGGGCCCTTCATCACGGTCAACATGGCCGCGATCCCGAGGGACCTCATCGAGAGCGAGCTGTACGGGCACGAGAAGGGCTCGTTCACCGGCGCGGTCGAGCGCCGCCCCGGCAAGTTCGAGCTCGCGAGCGGGGGCACGCTCTTCCTGGACGAGATCGGCGAGATGCCGATCGAGCTGCAGGCGAAGCTCCTGCGCGTCCTGCAGGAGCGCGAGGTGGACCGCGTGGGCGGCTCGCGCCCGCTCGCGGTCGACGTGCGGATCGTGGCCGCGACGAACGCCGACCTGGGGCGGTCCGTCGAGGAGGGGCGCTTCCGGCGCGACCTCTACTACCGGGTCGCGGTGGTGCCGATCAGGCTGCCGCCGCTGCGCGAGCGCGAGGCCGACGTGGTCCTGCTCGCCCGCGCCTTCCTCGCGAAGTACGGCGAGCAGCTCAAGGGCCGCCAGCTCGCGCTCGCGAAGGACGCCGAGCCGCTCCTGCTCGGCCACGCCTGGCCGGGCAACGTCCGCGAGCTGCAGAACGTCGTCCAGCGCGCGCTCCTCAAGCTCGCCGGGCCACGCCTCGGCGCGAAGGATCTCGTGGGGCTGCTCCCCGCCGCCGGGGTGCAGGAGCGCGGGATCGGCGGCCTCGTCGAGTCGATCCTCGACGCCGCCGTCCCCGAGGGCGGCCGCTACCAGGCGGCGCTCGCCGCCGTGGAGGGCCCGCTCATCGCCGCCGCCCTCGCGCGCACCGGCGGGAACCAGCTGCGCGCCGCCGAGCTCCTCGGGATGAACCGGAACACCCTCCGGGAGCGGATGCGCGCCCTCGGGATGAAGCCGAAGACGTAGCCTGCCAGCGCACTGCCTGGACGCCAGGCAGCGTGCTGCCCGGTTTTTGGGCAGGACCCGCCGCCTCAGCGGTCGAGGACGAGGACGGGCGACGTGGAAGTCGCCCCCGCGCCGTCGCCGAGCCGGCCGCGTCCGCCCGCACCGAAGCACTTCAGCTTCGCGGGGGCGGCGGCCGCGTCGACGAAGCACGTGTGCGCGGCGCCGGCGGAGACCGCGGGAGGCAACCCCGGACCTGCGAGCGCGCTCGCGACGGGGTTCGGCTCGCCGTTCACGATCGCGCCGCCCGCGACGAGCGGATCGGACGACCAGCAGCTCAGGAGGTGCGCGCCCGCGTCGGCTTCGACCGCGCACGTCGCGTGCCCGCCACCGGAGATCGCAAGGACGGGCTTCTTCACCTTTGCGCTGAGCGTCGGGGCGAAGATCCCCGGCCCGAGCGGTCCGAGCTGGAGGGTGGTGTTGTCGCCCCAGCACCAGAGCGCCGCGTCCTTGACCGCGCCGGTGGGGTCGCCGGCGCAGGCGTGTCGCGCGCCGGCCGCGAGGTGCTGCACCGTTCCGGGGACGGCCACGGTGACGACGGTTCCTGCCGCCGCCCCGCCGCCGTCGCCGAGCTGACCGTACGTGTCGTCGCCCCAGCACTTCACGAGGCGGCCGCCGCCGCCGTCGACGAGCGCGCAGCTGAACGCGTCGCCCGCGGCCACCGCGAGCACCGTTCCGCCGAGGCTCGGGCTGCCGCCACCCGCGGCCGGTGCGGCCCCGACGCAGCGGACGCCGCTCGGGACGACGGCGCAGGTGTGGCTCGTCCCGGCCGCGAGCGCCGTCGCGCCGGCGAGCGTCGGGACCAGCTCCGGCTCGAGCGCGACGCGGCCGGACCCCGATGCGCCGAACGCCGCGCGAGCGCCCCAGCAGTGCGTCCCCGTGCTCGTCAGGGCGCAGGCGTGGGCGCCGCCCGCGACGAGCGCGGTCACGCCGGTGATGGCGAGCGCCGGAGCGAGGGCGGAGGAGTAGGCCCGGTCGGCGAGGGCGCCGGTCGCGAGCTCGCCGGAGTCGCCGGCGCCGAAGCAGTGGACCTCGCCGGCCGTGCTGCTCGCGCAGGTGAACTCGCCGCCCGCCGCGACGAGCGCGGGCGAGCAGCACGCATCGCCGCAGCGCAGGAGCCCCGCCTGGCATTCGAAGACACAGACGCCGTCGTGGCCTCCCGGGCCGACGGGCTTGCAGACCGCGCTCGCGTTCTGCGGCGGCGCGGGGCACACCACTCCGCAGGTCGCGCCGCAGGACCCGGGCGTCTGCTCGGTGCAAACCGCCACCGCAGGAGACGAGGTTCTCGCCGCAGGTCGCGGAGTCGCTCAGGATGTCCTTCGCGTCGTGATCGACGAGGGTGCCGCCGCAGCCGGCGAGCACCGCGAGCGCGAGCACCATCACGCCGTGCTTCGACTTCGCGCCCGCTGCGCGGGCGCTACGCTCAGCACGAACGGGAAGGCGAGGGGACGGTCGCGCGCGCATGGCTAGAACCCCCACAGCGCGAGGAGCGCCAGCGAGAAGGCGGGGCGCACCGCGCGCTTCCCGTCGAGCTCGAACACCTGCGCCCCCGCCGACGCGTCCACCCCGACGCGCAGGGCGCGCACCGGCGCGGTGACGAGGAGCGCGGCCGCCGCCGAGCCCACCCCCGCCTCGAACGAGCGCCGGTCGCGGAGCCGCTGCGTCGCCCAGCCGTAGCCGCCTTCGACCCCCGCCTCGAACAGGACTCGCCCCGCGTTGAGCGGGTAGAGCGCCGCGAGCGCGCCGCCGGTGTACGTGTAGTCGTAGACGAGCGCCTGGTCGGTGACGCGCTTCTGCGCGACGTCGAGGCGCAGGCGCAGCCCGAGTGGCCCGAGCTCCTTGCGGACGCCGATCCGGTAGGTCGGCGCCACGCCGAACCCGGGCAGCCCGACCGAGTAGACCCCCGCGCCGCCGTAGAGGAGCCCCGGCTTCGGGCCGCCCTTCGACCGCGCGACCTCGTAGCGGGTCGGCTCGAGGTTCGGGAGCGGCGCGGTGCGTCCGGCGACGAGCGAGAAGTCGGCGACCGAGCGCCCGTCGCGGCCGCGCCGCTCGACATGGTAGTGGCCCGCCGGCACCGCGAGCGTCGTCTCCTGCGCCGCCCCGGGGACCTCGGCGTAGAGCGACGCCGTCCGGAGGATGAAGGTCGCGCCCGGATCGGGCGGCACGACGAGCCGGGCCTCGGCGCGGCGGAGGTCGGCGAGCACGACGTCGCCACGCCCGGACATCTTGAACGCGTAGGTGGGGTGCTGCGGGCCGGCCTGCGTTCCGGAGGTGCCCGCGCTCGTGCGGGCGGAGGTGTAGCGGAACGCCTCGGTGAGCGTCACGCGGCCGTCGGCGTCGGCGTCGGCGGCCCCGCGCAGCGCGATCTCGAGGTGGTGGGTGAAGAAGCTGCCGCCGAGCGAGGCCGACTCCTGCGCCGACTCGCCCACCGCGGTCGAGGCGATGAGGGCGAGCCCCGAGACCGCGTCGTCCGAGGGCAGCGCGAACTCGAGGGCGGGCGCCGCGGCGGCGCCCTTCACCTGGGTGAGGAGGCCCGCCTCGCAGGCGTCCACGATCGCGATCTTGGCGTCGGCGACGGACGCGGAGAGCACCGCTCGCAGCGCGTCGAACGAGAGCCTCTCGCCGCCCATCTCGAGGCCGCCCGCGGCGGCGTGCCCGGAGTAGTACACGACGAGCAAGGTCCGCTCGCCCGCGTCGCGCGCCGCGCGGATGCGCGGCTCGAGCGAGCGCACCGCGTCGGTGAGCGCCGAGGGGCCCTTCCCCTCGAGCAGCACGGCGCCGCTCCGGTCGAAGTCGCCGAGCTCGCCGAGCGCGCGGAACATCC
The DNA here is from genome assembly GCA_963736795.1 of uncultured delta proteobacterium. Taxonomy (GTDB): domain Bacteria; phylum Myxococcota; class Myxococcia; order Myxococcales; family Anaeromyxobacteraceae; genus Anaeromyxobacter. The sequence goes on from CAVTRF010000031.1 coordinate 174,801, forward strand.
GCTGCGCGTCCTTCTCGGCGTACCAGAGGCGCGGCCGCGCCGGGTCGCCTCGGTCGTTTCCGGCGATCACCGCGAACCGGCCCGCGACGGCGAGGCCCGGCACGAGGAGGGCGGCGGCCGCCGCGAGCGCGTGGATCCTCACGGCCGCTTCTCGAGGAGGAGGGTCGACTGGGGGGCACCGGAGAGCGGCGCGCCGAGCGCCCGCGCCGCGCGGACGCCGGCCGCTCCGGCCGCGGCGGGAGCGGCGGCCCGGCGAACGTCGTCCCACGACGTCCGCTCCGTGGCACACACCGCGAAGATCCGCTCCGGACCGGCCTCGCCGTCGAGCACGGCGCCGCCGGGGACCGGACCCGCGCCGCGCAGCTCGGCGGGCGCGCCCGCCGGCGGGTACAGGCGCGAGACCTCGCCCTTCGAGTCGACCGACACGATCCAGAGCTGGCAGGCGACGGCGGGGTTCACCTTGAAGCGCAGCGCCCCCGACGCGGGGACCGCCGCCCCATCCTCGACCGGGCGCGCCCCCTCGTCGCCGTTCACGAAGACGGAGAGGCCGACGCCGCTGCCCTTGAAGCCGACGTAGTCGCTCGGCGGACCGGCCGGGCCCTGCAGCTTCACGAACACGAGGAGCGCGGCGGTGAGCGCGGCGAACGCCGCGACCGGAGCGAGGATGAAGGCGAGCCGGGGGCGGCGGCGCTCCGCGGCGGACTGCACCGCGTCCACGGTGGCGGGGAACACGTAGCGGCGGAACTCGTCGCCCTCCTCGCGCATGCGAGCGACGCGGGCGCGGCACGCCTCGCAGCCGTCGAGGTGGGCGCCGAGCGGCGAGCGAGCGGGTTCGAGCAGGTACGCCTCGAGCGCGAGCTCCGAGGGGCAGCGGGCGGTCACGACTCACCTCCGATGAGCTGGCGGGCACGCTCGAGGAACCTCGCGAGCCTCCGCTCCACCGTCTTGCGCGAGATCCCGAGGGCACCGGCGAGCTCCTCGTGCCCCATGCCGTCGACGAGGACTCCGACGGCGACGGCCTGCGTCCCCTCGTCGAAGCGCGAGAGCACCGCCTGGGCGAGGTGGCGATCCGGGTAGGACGCCGCCGCGGCGGCGGGATCAGCCACCTCCCACTCGCCGAGCGCCTCCTCGCCGCGACGCCCGCGGTCGCGCAGGACGTTCAGGCAGTGGTTCGTGGCGACGCGGTACATCCAGGGGAGCGCCGTCTCCGCGTCCTCGAACCGTGCGATGTCCCGGATGAGCTTCACGAAGACCTCCTGCGTCGCGTCCTTCGCGGCTTCCTTCTCGCGCAGCAGCTTCAGGCAGCGGCGGTAGATCGCCGGACCGAACTGGCGATAGAGCTCTGCGGCTCGCTCGCGCTCCGGGACCGTGCCTCCTGCCATCTCGGACACCCTCCCCTCGCGTTCTGGGACAGGTGATGCTCGCATCGAACCAGGGGACGCGCGAGAGGGCGCGTGGAGGGTAGGCGTCCCCGCGGGGGGACCCCCAGCCGGTGCCTGGCTTCCGGGCAGCCGCTGCCCGCTATTCGGTCAGCGAATCCGCAGGAATCCCGATCCATTGCGCCCGCCGGGTGCTGATCCCCTGGCATCGAACGTGCTAAACGGCGGGGCACCAACCCCGCTGCATTCTGGAGACACGACCTCGATGGCAAAGCTGACCCCGAAGCAGGCCCTCGACCTCGCCAAGGAGAAGAAGGCGACGTACGTGGACCTGAAGTTCATGGATTTCGTCGGCATCTGGCAGCACTTCTCGATCCCGCTCTACGAGCTGACCGAGGACGTGTTCGAGGAGGGGCTCGGCTTCGACGGCTCTTCGATCCGCGGCTGGCAGGCGATCCACGCCTCGGACATGCTCGTCATGCCGGATCCGGACACGGCGGTGATCGATCCCTTCATGGCGGAGCCGACGCTCTCGCTCATCTGCAACATCACCGATCCGATCACGAAGGAGCCCTACTCCCGCGATCCGCGGAACATCGCGATCAAGGCGGAGAAGTACCTGAAGGGCACCGGGATCGGCGACACGGCGTTCTTCGGCCCCGAGGCCGAGTTCTTCATCTTCGACGAGGTCCGCTACGACACCGGCGTGAACCACGGGTTCTACAAGGTGGACTCGGTCGAGGGTCAGTGGAACACGGGCCGCGAGGAGGCCGGCGGCAACCTCGGCTACAAGCCCCGCTACAAGGAGGGCTACTTCCCGGTCGCCCCGACCGACAGCCAGCAGGACATCCGCACCGAGATGTGCCGGGTGATGGAGTCGGTCGGCATCCACGTCGAGCGGCAGCACCACGAGGTCGCGACGGCCGGGCAGGCCGAGATCGACATCAAGTTCGCGCCGCTGGTCGCGATGGCCGACAACCTCCAGTGGTTCAAGTACATCATCAAGAACGTCGCCCGCCGGCACGGCAAGACCGTGACGTTCATGCCGAAGCCGCTCTACGGCGACAACGGCTCGGGCATGCACGTGCACCAGTCGATCTGGAAGGCCGGCAAGCCGCTCTTCGCCGGTGACGGGTACGCGGGCATGTCGGATCTCGCCATGTGGTACATCGGCGGCATCCTGAAGCACGGCCCGGCGCTCGCCGCGCTCTGCTGCCCGACGACGAACTCGTACAAGCGGCTCGTCCCCGGGTTCGAGGCGCCGATCAACCTCGCCTACTCGGCGCGCAACCGCTCCGCCTCGATCCGCATCCCGATGTACTCGCCCTCCCCGAAGGCGAAGCGCATCGAGTTCCGCTCGCCGGATCCGAGCGCCAACGGCTACCTCGCGTTCGCGGCGATGCTCATGGCCGGCCTCGACGGCATCGAGAACAAGATCAACCCCGGCCAGCCGCTCGACAAGGACATCTACGGCATGTCTCCGGAGGAGCTGAAGGAGATCCCGAAGATGCCGGGCTCGCTCGACGAGGCGCTCGAGTGCCTCCGCCGGGACCACAAGTTCCTGCTGAAGGGCGACGTCTTCACCGACGACGTCATCGAGACCTGGATCCAGTACAAGTACGACAAGGAAGTGAACCCGGTCCGGATGCGGCCCACGCCGATGGAGTACGCGCTGTACTTCGACATTTAGGCGAACCGCCGCGTACCGTGCGTTCGCCCTTCGACGGCTCAGGGCGAACGGGAAGCGCTGCACCGCAAGCTGTGACAACGACGGCCGCCCTCCGGGGCGGCCGTTTTCGTTTTGGGCTCTCCTCGTTCGCCCCCGCCCCCGTTCGCCCTGAGCGTAGCCGCCGCGCAGCGGCGGCGGAGTCGAAGGGCTCCGAAGTCCGGAATCGCCCAGCGCCCGCGCGGTGGCAGGTCGCGCTGCGTGGAGCCGCTCGAATCCGTCTCCGCCGCGCCGTCGGCGGGCTGCCGCCATCTACTGGGCGCTGCTCGCCGGGATGTTCGTGAACCGGCTCGCGAGCTTCGTCGGGACCTTCCTCGGGCTCTACCTCGTCCGCGCGCGCGGGTTCTCCCCCGAGCAGGCGGCGCCGGTGGTCGCGCTGTTCGGCGCCGGGGTCCTCGTCGGCGGCGCCGGTCGGCGGCGTGCTCGCCGACGCGGTGGGCCGGCGCGCGACGATGCTCCTCTCCTTCGCGACCGGCGCGATCGCGGTGGGGGCGCTCGGGTTCGTCCGCTCCCCGGCGGCGCTCGCCGCCCTCACCTTCGTCGCGGCCGCGACGAGCGAGCTCTACCGGCCGGCGATGAACGCCGCGATCGCCGACGTGGTGCCGCCGGCGGACCGGGCCCGCGCCTGGGGACTCTCGTACTGGGTGATGAACGTCGGGTGGGTGGCGGCATGAAGGCGAAGGGGCTCGGCGAGCCGTTCTTCGCGCTCGCCATGGTGGTGAACGGGCTCGGGGTCGTGCTGCTCCAGCCGCTGCAGGCCTCGGCGGTCGGCCGCCGCGACCCGTCGCGCCTCCTCGCCCTCTCCGCGCTCCTCTTCGGCCTCGGCTACGGCGCGAACGCGCTCGCCTCGATCCTCCCGCCGCTCCCCACCTATCTCGGCGCCGCGCTGCTCTGGACCGTCGGAGAGGTGGTCGGGTTCCCGTTCGCGGCGCTGCTCGTCGCGGACCTCGCCCCCCGCGACCTGCGCGGGCGCTACCAGGGCGCGTTCTCGATGTGCTGGGGGCTCGCGTTCACCCTCTCGCCGATCGCGGGCGGGGGACTCCTCGCCCGGGCCGGCCCGACCGCGCTCTGGCTCGCCTGCCTCGGGGCGGGGCTCCTCGTGGCAGCCGGCCACCTCGCCGCGGCACCCGCGCGCCGGCGGCGGCTCGCCGCCGCTGGGCCGCCGTCCGCCTGACGGGCTGGCTCCGCGGCGTCGCGCCGCGGTCGTACCAAGCTTCCCCGCAAGGAGAGGCGATGGCGCGCTTCGGCACGGCCGGGCTCGACGAGGACCTCGCCCGCGAGCGCGAGGCGATGCGGGGGCGATCGCCGCCCTACGAGCGGGCGCTCGCGCTCCTGCCGGAGGTCCTCGCGGGACCCGCCGGGCGCTACCTCGAGGCGGCGTGGGAGCACCGCCGCTTCTTCGCCTGGTACGACCGGCCGCTGCTTCTCCTCGCCGCGCTCCGGAACGACGCGCTCGCGGAAGGGCGCGGGCACCCGCTCCACGCAGGATTCGCCGCGGCGGCGGATCCCGACGCGGTGACGACCGCGCGGCTCGCGGCGGCGCTCGACGGCTCGCGCGAGGCGGTGTTCGACGCCCTCGCCCACCGCGGAGTGCAGACGAACGAGACCTCCCGCGCGATCGCCTGGCTCTGGCCCGCCGCGCTCGCCCGCGCCGGGGACGAGGCGCACCCGCTCGCGCTCGCCGACGTGGGCGCGAGCGCCGGGCTGAACCTCGTCGCCGACGCCCTCCCCCCGTTCTGGCACACCGCCGACGGCTCTCCGCTCGAGCTCCCCGGGCGCGTGCACCCGGTCGCGCGGCTCGGGCTCGACCCCGCGCCGCTCGACGCCTTCCGCGAGGACGACGCGCGCTGGCTGCGCGCCTGCATCTGGCCCGGCGCGGGGGAGCGGGAGGAGCGGTTCGACGCCGCGCTCGCGGCGTTCCATGCGGCCCGCGTCCGCCCCGACGCGCCGGTGCTCGTGCCGATCGCGGCGTCGAGCGTGCCGGCGCGGCTCAACCTGCTCTCCGCCGCCGAGGCGAGCGCGCTCGTGCTCGCGTACCAGACCGTGATGCGCGACTACCTCGAGCCGGCGGAGCGTGAGGACTACGAGGAGGGGATGCTCGAGTGGCTCGCGACGCACCCCGCCGGCCGCGCCCTCTGGGTCGAGCTCGAGCCGCTCTCGGAGGAGCCCGGGCTACCCGCCGCCCTCATCGCGCACGTGCGCGCGCCGTGGGGCGAGCTGCGCAGCGTCCTGCTCGCGCGGTGCGGCCTCCACCCGCGGCGGCTCCACGTGCGGCACGGCGCGGTGGCGGAGCTGAAGGCGCTCCTGCGCGGCGACGCCCGGGCCGGGGTCCATCCGTGACCCGGTGCGCGGGGGGCGCCCTCCTCCGCGCTTCGTCGTCCTGCTGTCCGCTCGGTCCGACGTCAGCGCGGGCCGATGTGGCCGGGGACGCCCCACCAGCGGTTCTGCGAGCCGCCGGGGTAGCCGGCCTGCTGCTGGGACGCGGTCACCTGCGCGGCGGTCGCAGCCGCCTGCATCTGCATCCAGACGCCGGCGACGGCAGGCCCGCCCTCCGCCCCGCGCGCCGGGCTCGCGTCGGAAGAGGGGGTCCATCCCTGCGGAGCGACGGGCGCCGGAGCGGGCCTCACCTGGCAGATGCAGCCGTCGGAGTACTCGCCCATCTTCACCATCCCGGCGAGGTCCATCCCCCAGGCCTGGCACTGGTCCCAGCAGCCGCGCGGCCCACCGTTCACGTGCGGTGCGCCGAAGAATTGCGTCGCGCAGCCGGTCAGCGCCAGCACCGCGAGCGCAGCGGCGATCGTCTTCGTCATGCGAGCTCCTCCAGTCTAGACGGGGGGACACTCGGCCCTTCGGGCCTCGCGCCCCCCCGAACCCCCCGCTCACTACGGGGCAGACTCATCCGTCTGCCCCTGCGCTCGCCCGCGCCTGCGGCCCTTCGGGCCTCGCGCCCCCGATCTGAGGTGTAGATCCCCGGCCGCCCGGTTTGTGACCGGGAGCCGGGTCGAGGCGCCGAGCCACCGGACCGCCCGTGGAGCGCGCGAGGCGCTGCGCCCCGCGCGCGAGGCCGGTATCGTGTGGCGGTGCCCGCCGCCCGCGCGCCCGCCGACGCTCCTCCGCAGGCCGGAGCGCGCACCGCGGCGCTCGCCGGCGGCGCCCTCGCCTGCTTCGCCGCGAACTCGCTCCTCTGCCGCGCGGCGCTCGGACGCGGCCTCGCCGACCCCGGAGCCTTCACGGCGGTGCGGCTCGCCTCCGGCGCCGCGACGCTCGCGCTCCTGCTCGGCGCCACCCGCCGGACCCGCCCCTCGGGCGGGAGCTGGACGTCGGCGCTGGCGCTGTTCGCGTACGCGGCCGCGTTCTCCCTCGCCTACGTCCGGATCGGCGCGAGCGTCGGCGCGCTCGTGCTGTTCGCGCTCGTGCAGGCGACGATGGTCGGCCACGGGCTCGCGACCGGCGCCCGGCTCGGGCCGCGCGGGTGGATCGGGGTGGCGCTCGCGACCGCGGGCCTCGCCTGGCTCACGCTCCCCGGCGCCGGCGCGCCGGACCTCGCCGGCTCGGTGCTCATGGCGATCGCGGGGCTCGCGTGGGGGGTCTACTCGGTGCGCGGACGGCGCGCGACGGATCCGCTCGCGACCACCGCCGACAACTTCGTGCGCGCGGCACCGCTCGGGATCGCCTTCCTGCTCGCGCAGGCCGGCGGCGCACACCCGAGCCCCGCCGGGCTCGGCCTCGCCGTCGCGTCGGGCGCGCTCGCCTCGGGCATCGGGTACGCGATCTGGTACGCGGCGCTCCCCGCGCTCGGCTCGGCGCGGGCGGGGACGCTCCAGCTCACGGTCCCGGTGCTCGCCGCGGCGGGCGCCGCGGTCTTCCTCGGCGAGCGGGTGACGCTGCGCCTCGTCGGCGCGGGGGCCGCCATCCTCGCGGGCGTCGCGCTCTCGGTCGCGCGCCCGCGCCGGGCGCCGCCCGGTCGCGGTCACTCCCCGAGGTAGGCCTTCCGGACCTCGGGCGAGGCGAGGAGCTCCTTGCCGGTGCCGCGCATCACCACCGCGCCCGTCTCGAGCACGTAGGCGCGGTGCGCGAGCTGCAGCGCCTTGTGCGCGTTCTGCTCGACGAGGAGCAGCGCGACCCCGCTCTCGTTCACCTCGCGCAGCACCCCGAAGATCCGCGCGACGACCTGTGGCGCGAGGCCGAGCGACGGCTCGTCGAGCAGCATGAGCTTCGGGCGGCTCATGAGCGCGCGCGCCACCGCGAGCATCTGCTGCTCGCCGCCGGAGAGCGTCCCCGCGACCTGCGCGCGCCGCTCCGCGAGGATGGGGAAGAGCGCGTAGGCGCGGTCCGCGTCCCGCGCGATCCCGTCCCGGTCGCGGCGCAGGTACGCCCCGAGGGCGAGGTTCTCGCCGACGGTGAGGTTCAGGAAGATGCCGCGCCCCTCCGGCGCGTGGGCCATCCCGCGCGCGACGAGCTGGTGCGAGGCGAGCCGGGTCACGTCCTCGCCGAGGAAGCGGAGCGTGCCTCCCGTCGGGCGGAGCATCTTCGAGACGGCCCGGAGCGTCGTCGTCTTGCCGGCGCCGTTCGCCCCGATGAGCGCGACCACCTCGCCCGCCGGCACCGCGAGCGAGATCCCGCGCAGCGCCTCGATCCCGCCGTAGTGCACGCGGAGGTCCGTCACCTCGAGGATCGGGGCGGTCATTTCTCCCCCTCTCCCTGGTTCTCTCCCCCGCTTCGCGGCGGAGCGGGGAACGGGAGTGTGTCCGCGGTGGGAGACGGGCGCGGGACCGCGATGTGCTTCTCCTCGAGGTAGGCGTCGCCGAGGTACGCCTCGATGACCTTCGGGTCCTTGCGGATGACCTCCGGCCGCCCCTCCGCGATGGTGACGCCGTGGTCGAGGACGAGCACCCGCTCCGAGACGCCGAGCACGAGCCGCATGTCGTGCTCGATGACGAGGATGGCGAGGCCGAACCGGTCGCGGATGGCGCGGATGAGCTGGAGGAGCTCGACCTTCTCGCCCGCGTTCATCCCGGCGGCGGGCTCGTCGAGGCAGAGCACCTTCGGGCCGGTGGCGAGGGCGCGCGCGATCTCGAGCCGCCGCTGCTCGCCGTAGGGCAGCCCGCGCGCGATCTCGTCGCGGCGGTGCGAGAGCCCCATCACGGCGAGGTACTCCTCCGCGCGCGCGACGATGCGCGCCTCCTCGGAGCGGTGGCGCGCGGTGAGGAGCAGGGCGTCGAAGAAGCCCGAGCGCGCCCCGGCGTGGCAGGCGATCCGGACGTTGTCGAGGGCGGTGAGCTCCTTGAAGAGCCGGATGTTCTGGAAGGTGCGCGCGACGCCCCGCGCGCAGATCTCGTGGGGGCGGCGGCCGTTCACGAGCGCGCCGGCGACGCGGACCTCGCCCTCGGTCGGCACGTAGACGCCGGTGATGGCGTTGAAGGCGGTGGTCTTCCCGGCGCCGTTCGGGCCGATGAGGCCGACGAGCTCGCCGGGACGCAGGGCGAGGTCGAAGCGCGCGAGCGCCTTGAGCCCGCCGAAGCGCATGCTCACGGCGCGCAGCTCGAGGACGGGCTCCGCCGCGCTCACCCCTGCCCTCCCCGCCCGCTCTCGTCGCGGACCTCGGTCGGAGAGGCGCCGCCCGGGGTCGCCGCGAGCGGGCGCGGGCGCGGCAGCCGCCGGAAGAGCGGCAGGTCCCACAGCTCGCGCGTGCCGAAGATCCCCTGCGGCCGGAGCAGCATGAGGACGAGCAGGAGGAGCGCGTAGACCACCATCCGGAACTGCTCGAACTCGCGCGCCTTCTCGATCGCGACGCCGAGCACGACCGCGGCGAGGACGGACCCGGTGACGGAGCCGAGGCCGCCGAGGACCACGATCACCACCACCTCGATCGAGCGGATGAAGGTGAACATCTGCGGGGTGACCATCTGGATCGCGTGGGCGACGAGCCCCCCGGCGAGGCCGGCGTAGGCGGCCGAGATGGTGAAGGCCCGGACCTTGTAGCCGGTGGTGTCGACGCCCATCGCCTCGGCGGCGACCTCGTCCTCGCGGATCGCGAAGAGCGCCCGGCCCTGCGTCGAGATGGCGAGCCGCCGCGCCATCACGATGGTGGCGAGGGCGGAGACCCCGAGCCAGACGACGTTCGTCCGCTGCGGCAGCCCCTGCAGCCCGAGCGCCTCCCCGAGGAAGCCCATGTTCTCGATGAGCGAGCGGATGATCTCGCCGAAGCCGAGCGTCACGATGGCGAGGTAGTCGCCGCGGAGCCGGAGCGAGGGCATCCCGACGAGGAGGCCGGCGAGGGCGGCGGTGCCCATCCCGGCGGCGAGCGCGACCGCGAAGGCGAGCTGGTCGGAGACCGCCTCCGGGAGCACCGAGATCCGGACCCCGGCGAGGAGGAGCGAGATCTTCGCGGCGGTGTACGCGCCCACCGCCATGAACCCGGCGTGGCCGAGCGAGAACTGGCCGGTGAAGCCGTTCACGACGTTGAGCGAGACGGCGAGGACGACGTTCACGCCGATCGCGACGCCCCACAGGAAGTACGACGGCGGCAGGAGCGCCTGCACGACGACGAGGACCGGGATCCCGATGACGAACGGCAGGACCGAGCGGAGGAGGGCGCGCATCACGTCACACCTTCTCCACGCGGCCCTTGCCGAACAGCCCGTCGGGGCGGACGAGCAGGACCACGATGAGGACGGTGAACGCGATGGCGTCGCGGTACCGCGACGAGGTGTAGCCGGCGACGAACTCCTCCACGAACCCGAGGATGAGCCCGCCGACCATCGCGCCCGGCACGCTCCCGATCCCGCCGAGCACCGCGGCGACGAACGCCTTGAGGCCGCTCATGAGCCCGAGGAGCGGCTCGATGCGCGGGCGCGCGGACGCGTTGATGATGCCGGCCGCCGCGGCGAGCGCGCTCCCGAGGACGAAGGTCCCGGAGATGATCCGGTTGACCGGGATGCCCATGAGGCCCGCCACCTGCGGGTCGAACGAGACCGCGCGCATCGCGACCCCGAAGCGGGTCCGGTAGACGATCCACTGCAGCCCGAGCATGAGGACGACCGCGACCGCGAGCCCGACGACGTCGATGCGCGGCACCGTCGCGCCGAGCAGCTCGAAGGGCTCGCCGAGCTCCACGAGGGCGGGGAAGAACCGCGGGCTCGGACCGGGCGGGAACTCGACCGGCGAGCGCAGGATCGGGTTCAGCTGGAAGCCGAACTCGAGCAGGAAGGAGACGCCGATGGCGGTGATGAGCGCGGTGAGGCGCGCCCGCTGCCGCAGCGGCCGGTAGGCGAAGCGCTCGATCACGAACCCGAGCGCCCCGCACACCGCCATCGCGCCGATGACCACGAGCGCGGCCTTGCCCACGTTCGGCGCGCGCGGGGTGCCGAGCACCGCGCCGAGGTAGTACCCGGCGAACGCGCCCACCATGTACACGTCGCCGTGGGCGAAGTTGATGAGCTTCAGGACCCCGTAGACCATCGTGTAGCCCAGCGCGACGAGGGCGTAGATGGTCCCGAGGGAGAGGCCGTTGACCACGTGCTGGAGGAGCTCGGTCAACGCGGCCTCGCCGTGCCGGGAACTGCGCCGGGGCTACTTCCCGGCCGGCTTCGACGCGGGCAGCGGGGCCGCGTTCGGCGCCGTCATCGGCGCCGCCGCAGGGGCGGGGGCGTCCGGCGAGACGGTGGCGACGTAGACCGCCTTGCCGCCCTTCACCTCGAGCACCACCGCGGGCTTCACCGCGTTGTGGTCCTCGTCGAGCGTGATGACGCCGGTGACGCCGGGGAACCCCTTCGTCGCCGCGATGGCCGCGGCGACCGCCTCGCCCGTGTCGTCCTTCGCGCGCGTGAGCCCGTCCGCCGCCACCATCGCGGCGTCATAGGCGGTCGCCGCCATCGAGTCCGGCACCGCGCCGAAGCGCGCCTTGAAGCGCGAGATGAAGTCCTGGATGCGCGGCGACGGGTCGTCCGGCGAGTAGTGGTTCGAGTAGAACGAGCCCTCGATCGCGGCCCCGCCGATCTCGAAGAGCTTCGCGGAGTCCCAGCCGTCGCCGCCCATGAGCGGGACCCGGAGCCCGAGCTCCTTCGCCTGCCGCGCGATGAGCGCCACGTCGGTGTAGTAGCCGGGCACGTAGATGGCCTCCGGCCCCTTCGCCTTGATGGCGGTGAGCTGCGCCTTGAAGTCCTGGTCGCCCGCCTTGTAGCTCTGGTCGTTCACGATCGACCCGCCGAGCTCCTTGTACTTGGAGAGGAAGTAGTCGGCGAGCCCGACCGAGTAGGCGTTCCCCACGTCGCGGAGGATCGCCACCTTCTTGATCTTCCGCTCGGTCGCGAACTTGGCCATCACCGTCCCCTGGAACGGGTCGATGAAGCAGACGCGGAAGATGAACGGCCGGGTCTTGTCGCCGTCCTTCGTCACCTTCGGGTTCGTCGAGGAGGGCGTGATCATCGGGACCCGGTTCGCCTCCGCGATGGGGGCCATCGCGAGCGAGCGGCTCGAGGCGACCTCGCCGAGCAGCACCGACACCTTGTCCTGGGTGATGAGGCGCGTCGCGGCGATCGCGGCCTCCTCCGGCTTTCCCTGATCGTCGTAGGTCTTGAGGTCGACCTGCTTGCCCTTCACGCCGCCCTTCGCGTTCAGCTCCTCGATGGCGAGCCTGAACCCCTTGTCGCTCGAGTCCCCGAAGGTGGCCTCACCCCCGGTGAGCGAGCCGACGTGGCCGAACCAGATCTTCGTGCCCGGGGCGGCGGCCCCCTGCGGCGTGGCGGGGGCGCTGCCTTCTGCGGGCTTCTTCTGCTCGCAGGCGACGGCGGAGAGGAGCAGGACGGCGGCGGAAACGAGTGCGCGTCGGGAGCCCATGGCGGATCCTCCTGATGTCGGGAAAGCCCCGTGTCTGTAGCACGGTGCGGCGCCGTGCTCCACGGAAACGCCGGGGCCGTTGATCGCCTGCCCCCCCGCCGGTATCGTCCGTAGGTGCCGGCGAAGATCCTTCTCGTGGACGACAACCAGGAGCTGCTCACGCTGCTCGCGCGCCTGGTCGAGGCGGAGGGCTGGACGGCGATCCCCGTCACGAAGGGCAAGGCCGCCCTCGATCAGCTCAAGGTCGAGCGGCCGAGCGCCGCCGTCGTCGACGTGCTGCTCCCCGACATGATGGGCTACGACGTCGCCCAGGCGCTCCGGGCCGCCCAGGTCCCGTTCGTCTTCATGACCGGCGTGTTCAAGGGGGGCCGCGCGGCGCTCGGATGCGCGCGCCCAGCACGGCGCCGCCGGCTACTTCGAGAAGCCGTTCGAGGCGAAGAAGCTCATCGAGGCGCTCCGCGCGCTCATGCCGAACATCACGCCCCCGCCGGTGCCGGGCTCGTTCGGCGCCGCCGACGACGAGCCGATCGAGCTCTCCGACTTCGACGTGGAGGTCGCGGTCGAGGCGGACGAGCCGGTCGAGGCGATGGACCTCACCGGCCGGGTCGTCTTCACCGAGGACGGCAAGGTCTCGACGGTGCTGAGGGGAGACACCGTGCACGCCGGCGCCATCAGCGCGCCGGCGCGGCCCCCCGCGGGGCGCACCCCCGCGCCGCGCCCCCCCGTCGAGGTTCGCGCACGCGCCGCGACGGCGGCGAGGCCGCAGAGCGCTCCCGACCTCTCGCGCACCGAGGGAAAGCTCGAGGACAACCTCCCGGACCTCATCACCGCCTTCTACCTGACGCAGCAGACCGGCGAGCTGACGCTGCAGAAGGGGAAGGTCAAGAAGACCATCTTCTTCGAGAAGGGGCGGCCCTGCTTCGCCATCTCGAACCTCGTCACCGACCGGTTCGGGCCGTTCCTCGTCCGCGTCGGGAAGATCAACCCGCCGCAGCTCGAGCTGTCCAAGGCGGCGGGGGAGAAGACCGGGCGTCGGACCGGCGACGTGCTCGTCGAGATGGGGCTCCTCAAGGAGACGGAGAAGCTCTACTACGTCGCACAGCAGGTGAAGGCGATCGTCTACTCGGTGTTCGGCTGGGAGGAGGGCGAGTTCCGGCTCCACTTCACCGACCGCGCCGCGAAGGAGGCGCTCAAGATCGACCTCCACCCGGCGAACCTCATCGCCCGCGGCGTGAAGAAGCTCTACAAGCCCGAGCGGCTCTACCGGCTCCTCTCGCCCGAGGACCGGCTCGCCGTTTCGGCGCAGCCCGCCTACCCGCTGCATGAGGTCGAGCTCGAGCGCTGGGAGGCGGAGCTCCTCCCGAAGGTGGACGGCACGCGCACGGTCGCCGAGATCGTCCGCCTCGCGCAGCGACCGGAGCACGTCGTCTTTGGCGCGCTCTACGGCCTCGTCGCGCTCAAGCTGCTCGAGCGCTGATCACGGACGAAGCGAGCGGCTTCTCGCTCGGTCATGCGCCTGAGGCAGGTTCACGCTTAAGTCCAGGTGCAGGTTTCGCCGTTTCCCTCGCGCCGTTCCGTCGCCGTCCCGCCGTCGCTGTCCCGTTCCCCTCGCTGTAAGAACTCCTCCCCCCGGCGGCCGACCGCCTGGTCGCGCGCCCGAGGGGCCCCCGCGCCGTGGAGCGATCCACATCTTTCTTACCGGGTGGGAGGCGATGCACGTACTCGATCTCATGTTCGGCCTGGCGGCGCGTGGTCCCCGGTTCTTCCAGGACGGGTGGGGTGATCGGGCGCTGTGCGAGGCCATGGACCCCGAAGCGCTCTCGCGGCGCAGGATTCCGAGGCTGCACGTCCGGTTGACTCCCGGGCGCAAGGCGTTCGGAGGCCTGCTCCACGAGGGCGCGTTCGCGAGCCCGGAAGCTCGCCTGCCCGATTGCGCCCGCACGGCGCGGATCCGTCTCCTCCTACCGGCGCAAGAGCGGCCCCTGCGCGGGGTGGCGGTCCACCTCGCCGCTTCGGGTGACCAGGGCTTTGCGGTGCGCCTCCGGTTCGCGGCGCCGCTCCTCGAGCGTGGGATAGGGGCGCTCGTGCTCGAGAACGCGTACTACGGGGCGCGACGGCCCGCGAACCAGCCCCACCACGCGGTCCGCAGCGTCTCCGATCTGCAGCTCATGGGCTCGGCGACCTTCCAGGAGGCGCGCGCGCTCCTCCGCTGGCTGCGCGAGGTGCGGAGCGTCCCGCTCGTCGGGGTCACCGGCTACTCGATGGGCGGGCAGCTCGCGGCGATGGCGGGGGCGGCGATGCCGTTCCCGTGCGCGGTGGTCCCGGTCGCGGCCACCTGCTCGCCCGACACGGTCCTGCGCGAGGGCGTGCTCCGCCACGTGGCGGAGTGGGCGGCCATCGCGAACGGCGAGGACGTCGAGGTCGCGCGGCGGGCGCTCTGGACGCACCTGTCGCGCTTCTCGGTGACGACGCTGCCTCCGCCGGCCTACCCGCCGGCGGCGATCGTGGTCGGCACGGCGTCGGACGGGGTCGTGCCGCCCTCGGAGATGAGCCGGATCGCCGCTCACTGGGGGTGCGAGCTGCGCTGGCTCCCCGCCGGCCACGTCTCGGCGGTGCTCCGGCACCAGGGCGCGATGCGCGACGCGATCTCCGACGCCTTCGATCGGCTCGAGGCGCGGGTGGTGGTGCCGCCGGCCCGGGCGCGCCGCAGCGCGAAGGTGCGGGCGGCGATCGACGCGGCGCGAACGTCGCGCGGATCGCAGTCGGCCTGACGGACTCGCCGCGCGCGCCCCCCCTCTCCCCGCCCTCTCCCCCGTCTTCGACGGGGGAGAGGGAGAGAACCCCAGTGAATCTCCCTCGCCCTCACACACGAGAGGGTAGAGACCCTCTACGGAAGACCCTCTACGTGAATCTCCCTCGCCCCACGCACGAGAGGGGTAGAGACCCTCTACGTGAATCTCCCTCGCCCCACGCACGAGAGGGGTAGAGACCCTCTACGTGAATCTCCCTCGCCCTCACACACGAGAGGGGTAGAGACCCTCTACGTGAATCTCCCTCGCCCCGCGCAGCGGGGAGAGGGTCGGGGAGAGGGGTCGGCGCCGCCTAGACCGCGGTCGGATCGCGCCCGGCCTCGAGCCGGGGGATGCGCGCCGCGAGCGCGAGGTGCGCCCCGGTCCGCAGCCGCGCCTTCACGAGGGCCGGATCGGGCGGGGGCCCGGCGAAGCGCAGGAGCCCCGCGATCCGCCCGCGCGCCTCGGCGATCCGCGCGCGCGGGATCCGTCCGTCCTCGACCGCCGCGCGCACGAGATCGATGGCGCGGTGCTGCACCTCCGCTCGGTGACAGACGAGGAGCGCGTCCACCCCGGCGAGCACCGCGCCCGGCGCGGCCTCCTCGAGCGGGAAGTGCTCGGCGACCGCCTTCATCTCGAGGTCGTCGGAGACGGCGCAGCCCTGGAACCCGACCTCGTCGCGCAGGAGGCGCATCACCTCCGGCGAGAGGGTCGCCGGCCGGCGCGGGTCGAGCGCGTCGAACACGACGTGCGCGGTCATCACCGCCGCGACGCCGGCGCGGGCGAGCGCGCGGAAGGGCGGGAGCTCCACCTGCCTCAGCCGCTCGAGCGCGTGCGGCAGCCTCGGCAGGTCGCGGTGCGAGTCCTGGCTCGTGTCGCCGTGCCCGGGGAAGTGCTTCGCGCAGGCGGCGACGCCCTCGGCCTGGAGCCCCTGCGCGAGCGCGGCGCCGAGCCGCCCCACCGTCCCGGGGTCGCGCGAGAAGGCGCGGTCGCCGATGACCGGGTTCGCCGGGTTCGTGTCCACGTCCACGACCGGCGCGTAGTCCTGGTCCACCCCGACCGCGCGCAGCTCGCGGCCGAGGAGCGCGCCCACCTCGCGGGCGAGCGCCTCGTCCCCGGTCTCGCCGATGGCGCGCATCGGGGGGAGCTCGGTGAACCCCTGCGGCGAGCGCAGCCGCGCGACCCGCCCGCCCTCCTGGTCGATCGCGACGAGGAGCGGGCGGCCGGCGAGCCGCTTCAGCTCCGCGACGAGGGCCGCCACCTGCTCCGCGTCCTCGACGTTGCGCGAGAAGAGGATGACGCCGTGCACGCCGCGGCGGACGAGCTCCTTCACCTCGGGCGAGGGGGTCTTGCCCTCGAAGCCGACGCAGAGGAGCGAGGCGATGTCGTGGTCGAGGCTCACGCGATGCTCTCGCTCGTGGACGTGGACGTGGTCGTGGTCGTGGTCGTGGTCTTCGACCTCGACCTCGTCCTGAACTTCGACTTCGACCTGGACCATTCGAAGACGTCGAGGTCCAGGTCGAGGTTTAGGTCGAGGTCGAGGTCGAGGTTCAGGTCCACGTCCACGTCCACCTCCAGGGCCAAGTCCACGTTGCGCTGCGGCTCGCCGCTCACGCGATCAGCAACCCTTCGAGGAAGAACGCCGCCAGCCCGATGACGAGCAGGATCGACCAGAGCGGCACCTGGCGGCCGCCCCCCGCCGCCTGCGCGTCCCCCTCGACCTTCGCGTGGGCCGCGCCGCCGAGCCAGGCGGTGAGCTCGTCGGGGCGAAGCCTGCGGGTGTCCGACTCGCGGGGATCGAAGGCGACCGCGAAGGCGAGCCGCGGCTCGAGCCGCTCCGCCCCGCCCGCCGTGAGCTTCACCTGCCAGAGCCCCGGCTCGCGCGGCACGAAGCGCGGAGCGCCGCCCTCGTCGCGCAGCCCCGCCCGCTCGAGCTCGGGGCGCCGCCGCTCGCGTCCGTCCGGTCCGACGAGCGCGGTGAGCTGCTCGCCCGGCTCGAGCCGCACCGTGCGCGGCTCGCCGACCTTCCCGGCCGGCTCGCGGCGATCGTCGAGGCCGCCCGCGAGCCAGCCCGCGAACCGCTGCATCGCCGGGAGGAAGCTCGTCCGGATGGGCCAGTCGGTCCAGTCGCGGTCGGCCGAGGAGGTGAAGAGGAGGACGCGCCCCTTCCCGCGCCGCGCCTCGAGCAGCGCCGGCGCGCCGTCGTCGAAGCTCGCGAGGACGCGGGGCGCGTCGCCGCGGCCGGTCGGGCTTCGCGAGCACGTACCGCTGCGTCCGCACCCCGAGGAGCCCCTCCCGCGCCTCGCCCTGGAACACCGAGAGGGCGGGGTGCGAGACGTCCACCTCGCCGAAGCGGGCGGGCCGCCCCTCCGGCGCGGTCTTCGCGACGTGGAGCGCGGCGGGGAGGAGGCCGGCGAGCTCCTTCGCGTACTCCTCCGGCTCGACCTGATCGCCGAGCGCGACGAAGAGGCCGCCGCCCTGCTCGACGAAGCGGGCGAGCTCGGCCGCCTTCGGCCCGGGCGCGCGGACGTTGAGGAGGAAGACGACGTCGAACTTCGAGAGGTCCTGCGCGGCGAGCGCCTCGGCGTCGACGAGCGTCGGCCGCACCGGGGAGGCGGGCGAGGCGAGCGCGGACTCGACGAAGTACGCCTCGTCGCGGTAGCGGACCGGCGAGGGCGCGCCGTCCACGACGAGGGCGCGGACCTCGCGCGGCACCACGACCGCGAGCGCGCGCGCGTCGTCCTCGGCGAGCGCGTCGCCGGGAAGCGTGACCTGAAGCACCGCCGGGCCGCCCTGCGAGAAGGCGTGCGAGAAGGTCTTCCGCACCGTGCCGCCCGCGGGCAGGTCCGCGAACGCCCGGATGGCGGTGCGCGCCTCCTTGCCGGTCCCGACGACGAGCGAGAGGGTCGCCTCGGCGAGGGGCTGGTCGGAGTAGTTCGCGGCCTGGGCGGTGATCCGGTAGCCGCGCGGCCCGGCGCCGGGGTCCGGCTCCGCCTCCGCCGCGACGACCGCCGAGTTCGGGAGCGGCGCGCCGCGGGCGGCGTCGAGCACGGTGACCTCGGGGCGGACCCTGCCGGAGGGCGTCTCGACCTCCGGCGGCGCGACGTCGAGCCGCCAGGCGCTCGCGGCGAGGTCGGTCGCGATCACGATCCGCTTGCCGAGCGACGCCTGCGCGGTCGCGCCGGAGAGGGCGCGCGCCGCCGCCGAGAGGCAGGCGGTCACGTCGGCGAAGCCCGCCTCGGCCTCGGCGCGCTCGAGGACCTGCCGCACCTCGGCGCGGTCGAACGAGGGCGCGGCGACCTGGGGGTCGGCGCCGCCGCAGACGACCGCCGTCGCGGGCTCCTCCGCCGACAGCGAGGCGAGCGCGCCGAGCGCGTCGGCGCGGGCGCGCTCGAAGAGCGCCTTTCCGCCGAGCCGGTAGCGCATCGACCCGGAGGCGTCGAGCACGATCGCGGTGGCGCGCGGGCCGCGGGGGACCGGCGCGGCGGCGGCGGCGGGCTCCTCGAGGCGCGGGCGGGCGATGGCGGCGGCGATGGCGGCGAGCACGAGCGTGCGCGCGGCGAAGAGGAGGAGCTTCCTCAGGCGCAGGCGCCGCTCCGTCTCGCGGCGCGCCCGCAGGATGAAGTCGATCGCCGGGAACGGCGTCGGCCGGGGGCGGCGACGGAAGAAGAGGTGGATGGCGATGGGGATCGCCGCCGCGAGGAGCCCCCAGAGGAGCGCGGGGTTCGCGAAGCCGAGGTTCATGGACGAGCTTCCGCCCTTCGACTTCGCCGCCGCTCCGCGGCGGCTACGCTCAGGGCGAACGGATGAATGGGAGCGCGCGGCATGTCAGCGATTCACGCGGCGGTCCGCTCGCGCCGGGCGAGGAACGGCAGGAGGACCTCGTCGAGGGGCCGGTCGGTGCGGCAGAGCTGGTAGTCCACGTCCGCCTCGGCGGCGGTGCGCTTCACGTCGGCGAGCCAGCGGCCGAGCACGTCGAGGTAGCCCTTGCGCACGTCGCGCCCGTTCGCCTCGACCTGGCGCCCGTCCTCCATGGAGAGGAAGAGGGTCGGGTCCTCGAACGGGAACTCGAGCTCGGCCGGATCGAGGACGTGGAAGAGCGTCACGTCGTGCCGCCGCAGCCCGAGCTGGGAGATCTTGCGGAGGACCTTGTCGTCCTGGTCCATGAGGTCGGAGAAGACGAGCACCGAGGAGCGGCGCGGCGCGCGCTCGATGATCCAGTCCACCGCGCGGGCGAGGCGGGTCGGGCCTTCCGCCTTGGCGCCCTCGAGCGCCTCGACGAGCGGGCCGAGGTGGCTCGGCGAGGCGCGCGGCGGGATCGCGCCCCGCACCTCGTCGCCGACGAGGACGAGCCCGGCCGCGTCCTGCTGGCGGAAGAGGAGGAAGGCGAGCGAGGCGGCGAGCGCGCTCGCGACCTCGAGCTTGGAGAGCGCGCCGGGGCGGCCGCGGTAGCCCATCGAGCCGGAGGCGTCCACGACGAGGTAGGCGCGCAGGTTCGTCTCCTGCTCGAACCGCTTCACGTAGTACTTGTCGAACTTGCCGTAGGCCTTCCAGTCGATGTGGCGGATCTCGTCGCCGGGCGCGTACTCCTTGTGCTCGGCGAACTCGACGGACTGGCCGTGGTGCGGGGAGCGGTGGAGGCCGGTGAGGACGCCCTCCGCGATCGCGCGGACCCGCAGGCGCAGGTTGCCGAGCTTCGCGAGGACGGCGGGGTCGAGCGGGGAGCGCGGGCGGTCAGGCATGGGCGAGAACGCGCTCGTCGCGAGGCTCACGTGGAGTCGTGGACGTGGACGTGGTCGTGGACGTGGTCGTGGACTCGTCGAGCTCGCTCGACCTCGACCTCGACCTGAAGCTGGGGGCGCGTGGTCCGGACCGCATGCAGACACCCGGCGCATGAACTTCCGGAACCTCGACGTCTACCAGCGAGCGATCCGCTTCCTTCCGCTCGCATCCGAGATCGCGTCCGCCCTGCCGCCGAAGCAGGCCGCGCTCGCCGATCAGATCCGGCGCGCATCGCTGTCCATTTCGCTCAACATCGCGGAAGGCTCCGGGAAGACGACCGCGACCCGATCAGCGCCGGTTCTACGCGATGGCCCGGAGGCTCCGCGATGGAGTGCGGAGCCATCGTGATCGACGCCTGCGTCGCTCTGAACCTGATCGGGCGGACCGCGCGAAGGACGCGAACGAGCTCTTGGAGTCCGCGGTTCGGATGCTCTCGAAGATGTGTCGGGCGAGCCGGTGACATCGCGTGCCCGTCGAAGTCGAAGTCCAGGTCGAGGTCGTCAGGTCGAGGTCGAGGTCTCAGGTCGACGTCCACGTCCACGTCCACGTCCACGTCCACGTCCAAGACCACGTCCGCTCGTAGTCTCGGCGACTACCCCTTCACCCGCTCCAGCAGCCGGTCCACGATCTTCTCGCTCGTCACTCCCTCCGACTCGGCCCTGAAGTTCGTGAGGACCCGGTGCACGAGCACGTTCTTCGCCAGGGCGCGGACGTCCTCCACCGACGCGACCATCCTCCCGTCGAGGATCGCCCGGCTCTTCGCCCCGAGCACGAGGTACTGCGACGCGCGCGGGCCGGCGCCCCACGAGACGTTCTCCTTCACGAAGTCGGCCGCGTCCGGCTCGCCCGGCCGCGTCGCGCGGACGAGGTCCACCGCGTACTTCACCACGTGGTCGGCGGCGGGCACGCGCAGGACGAGGTCCTGCAGCTCGCGGATCTTGTGGGGCGAGAGCACGCGCCGGAGCGCCGGGCGGCTCGCGACGGTGGTCGCGCGCACGATCGCGCGCTCTTCCTCCGCCGACGGGTACGTGACCGACACGTAGAACATGAACCGGTCGAGCTGCGCCTCGGGCAGCGGGTAGGTCCCCTCCTGCTCGATCGGGTTCTGCGTCGCGAACACGAGGAAGGGCAGGTCGAGCGGGTAGGTCTCCCCGCCGGCGGTCACCCGGTACTCCTGCATCGCCTGGAGGAGCGCCGCCTGCGTCTTCGGCGGCGTGCGGTTGATCTCGTCGGCGAGGACGAGGTTCGCGAAGATCGGCCCCCGCACGAAGCGGAAGGCGCGCCGCCCGGTCGTGTGATCCTCCTCGAGGATGTCCGTGCCGGTGATGTCCGACGGCATGAGGTCGGGCGTGAACTGGATCCGGTTGAAGGAGAGGTCGAGGACGTCCGCCACCGTCGAGATGAGGAGCGTCTTCGCGAGCCCGGGCACGCCGACGAACAGGCAGTGCCCGCGCGCGAACAGCGACACGAGCAGCGTGTCCACGACGTCCTTCTGCCCGACGATGCGCTTCTCGATCTCGCCCACGAGGAGCCGGCGCGCCTCGGCGAGCTCCTTCACGGTCTGTAGATCGGCGTCGGGCGTGGCGGCCACCGTCTCGGTCGTCATTTGTGTCCCTCCGGGAGCAGTATCCGCGCAAAGCCCTCTTCCCGCGAGGCGCCGGCGGGGTCTCCCAGCGCGGCGAGCGCCTTCGAGAGGCCCGCGTGGATCTCGGGGTCGAACGGGTCGTTCTGGTTCGCGAGGAGCAGGTGCTCGCGCACGCGCGGCCACTGCTCGCGCTTCGCGAGGATGCGGGCGAGGTGGACGTGGAGCGCCGCGTACTCCGGGTTCCACGAGATCGCCTCGCCGAGCACCTTCTCGGCGATCGGATCGGCGCCGGACTGCAGCGCGGCGAGCGCGTACTGGTCGGCGAGGATGGGGATGCGCGCGCCCACCCGGTCGTAGGCCTTCCCGTACTCGATCCGCGCCGCCGTCCAGCGGCCGCGCTCGCGCATCATCTCCCCGAGCCGCGCGAAGCCGCGCGCCTTCTCGTCCGGGATCTCCGCCCACTCCGACCAGGTCCCGCCCTGCTTCGGATCGTCCCGGAAGCGCAGCTTCCGCAGGGCGTGCTCGCCGCCGCGCGGGAGGGGGCGCTCGACCATGTGCCGCCGCCAGGTCTCGAGGAACCGGTCGAACGGCATCCCGACCGCAGCGGCGACCGCGTCCTTCGCGTCCTTCCCTTCCGCGGTGAGATCGAGCACGCGGCCGAGCGCGGCCGGTCCCGCCTGCTGCACGATCTTCTCGATCGCGAGCACGACCTCGGCGTAGGCGAGCGCGGCGCGCTCCTGCGAGGGGAGCTTCGCGATCGAGGGGTGCATCTCCTCGAAGGAGACGAGCGTCCCCTTCTGCGCGGCGTCCTTCACGAGGGCGGCGGAGAAGGGAGAGAGCGGCTCGGTCCCGTCGCGCCAGTCGTCCTCGAACCACTTCGCGAGCCCCTCCTGCAGCCAGATCGGCGCCTCGTTCCGGCTCTTCCGGGTGAGGACGAGGTGCGTGTACTCGTGCGCGGCGGTGTCCTGCCACTCGTAGCCCTTGAGGAGCGCCTTCGGCGACAGGAGGATGAGCTTGTTGAACTTGCAGACCGCGACGGTGCCGGAGGTGCGGATCTCCGCCTCGGTGAGGGTGGTGAGCCGCGCGAGCTCCTTCACGTCGTTCACGATCTCGACGACGAACTTGCCGGGCGGCGCGTACCCGAGCGCCCGCTCGAGCGCGGCGCGCTGCCGGTCGAGCGTGTCGACGAGGTACGGCACGAGCACCTCGTCCTTGCCGGGCGGGTGCGAGACGACCACCCGCGCGCTCTCCGCGCGGACGTGGTCCTTCGTGACCTCGCGGGCGGCACGGGCGACCGAGAGGAAGCCGCCCACGTCGCCGCTGCCGGAGCCCTCGATGAGGACGATCGCCTCGTCGTAGCGCTGCTCGTAGAGGCGGAGGACGCCGACGGCGAGCTGCGCGCCGGGGTCGGCGGGGTGGTCGGCGAGGAGCGGTTCGGCGAGGTCGCGGGCGCGGTCCACGTCCTCGTCGGCGAGGAGCCGCAGCGCGCGGAGGGCGGGACCGCCGGGACCGGCCTCGTCCTTCGACGTTCGCTCGGCCTTCGGCTTCGCTGTGCCCCTCTCCCCGACCCTCTCCCCGCTTCGCGGGGCGAGGGAGGTGAGTCGGAGGGGCGGTCGCGGCCAGCGTCGCGGGGCGAGGGAGGGCGGGGCCGGCTTCGTCCTTCGACTTCGCTCGGCCTGCGGCCTCGCTACGCTCAGGACGAACGGAAGAAGAGGCCGACTTCGCTTGAAGGACTGAAGAAGAACGCCCGGAGCGCTCACCCGTTCGCCCTGAGCGTAGGGCCGGCGCAGCCGGCCCGGAGTCGAAGGGCGGAGCGGTCGCGACGAGCGCCGCGGAGAGCAGGAGCGCGAGGGTCACTTCACGAGCTCCTCGTAGTAGCGCTGCACGTCGCCGCGGTAGCGCTCGGGCGTCCCCTGCTTCATCGCCTCGAGGAGGTCGCGGCGGAACTCCTCCGGCACCCTGTGCGCCTCGGCGCCCGGGATCTTCACCTTCTCGCGCGAGGGATCGGCGCCTTCGCCGTCGCGCTCGCCGCCCGAGTCCGCGAAGGGGAACGGGAACCCCGGCCCGCTGCCGCCGCCCCCGCCCTGCTTCGCCGCCTCCTCGAGCCCCTTCTGGAAGCGGGAGAGCGCGTCGAGCGCGAGCTCCTGCTCGCCGTGGCCGCGCTGCGGGTTCTTCTGCCCGAGCTGCGAGGCGGCCTGGCCCATGTGTCCGCGCGACTCGCCGAGCTGTCCCTTCGCGTTCGGCGGGAAGATCGGCGCCTGCTGCGCGAGCTCCTCGAGCCGCCTCTGTAGATCTCCGGCCTTCTTCTCGAGCTCCTGCTGCCGCTGCGAGAGCGCGTCGAGCTTCTTCTGGTCGCCGTCGCCGATCGTCGAGCGCGGGTCGGGGAAGAGCCGCGCGAGCTGGTCGCGGATCTCGCGCGCCTTCGGGACCGCCTCGCGCGCGTTCCGCTGCGCCTCGCGGACGACCTGCGGCTCGCGCTTCGTGTAGGCCGAGCTGTGCTCGGAGAGGGCGACGTCCTCCTCGAGGAAGCGGGCGAGCCGCTCGACCGCCGGCGCGGCGCGCTGCGAGGTCTCGAACGCCGCCTGCAGCTCGCGCATCCCGAGCGCGCGCTCGAGGTCGCCGAGCGCCTCGCGCGACTGGTCGTACTCGGGCTCGGCGCGGTAGGTGATGCCGGGCTGCGCCGCCTCGACGTCGCGGCGCGCCTCCCCGGCGAGCTTCGCGAGGTCCTTCACCTTCTGCTCCGCCTGCTTCATCCGCTCGGCGAGCGCGTCCTTGTACTTCTTCTGGATCGCCTCGGTGTCCTTCGCGGTCCGCTCCTGCTCCCCCTTCACCTGCGCGAGCGCGTCCTTGAAGGCGAGCATGTCCTTCATGAGGGCGCGGGCCTTCTCGTCCGGCATCCCGGCGGTCTTCTCCATGCCGGCGAGCATCTTGTCGACCTGCGACGCCATCTGATCGAGCGCCTTCATCGCGCCCTCGACGTCGCCCTTCGCGAGGAGCTTCTCGACGTCGTCGAGCCCGCCGGCGAGGTCCTGCGCCTTCGCCATCTCGGAGAGCGCCTCGGCGTTCATGTGCTCGTCGTTGAAGCCGCGCGCCGCCTCGCTCATCCGGGCGAGCAGCTCCTTCACCCGGTCCTTCATCCGCGAGATGCGGGCGAGCAGCTCCTTCTTCGCCGCGTCGGTCGGCGCCGCCTTGTACTTCTCGAGGAGGTCGCCGAGCTCGCGCCGCTTCTTCTGGAGGTCCTTCGCGAGCCGCACGAGGTCCTCGGCCCGCTGCTTGTCGAGGAGCTGCTCGAGGTAGAGGATCCCCTTCTCGAGCTCGGCGTCGAGCTGCGCGTCGTACGCGGCGACGCTGCGGACGAGCGACGGGTCCGGCCGGGTCCGGATCCGGAACGCCTGCGCGACCGGGACCCGCGCCGCCGACACCCGCTGCTCGGCGAAGCGGAGCTGGGCGCCGACGTTGTCGAGCGCCGCCGCGAGCTGGCGCGGCGCGGCCCGGTCCCGCCGCAGCTCCCGCGCCGTCTCGCGCAGCCGCTCGTGCAGCTGGCGGGTGCGCAGGTCGAGCTGGTCGAGCTGCACGAGCCGGTCGGCCGTCGAGACCGGCCCCGCCGCGAGCGCCTCGAGCCGGTCGCCGAGGAGGACCACCATCTCCTCGAAGAGCTGGCGCGCGCGCTCGAGCACCTCCCGCCGGTGCTCGGCCTCCGAGTAGACCTTCACCTTGTGCGTCTCGGAGACGCCCTTCTTCGGGCCGGAGACCTGGTCCCCGTCCACCGCCTCGAGCCAGTAGGAGAGCACCTCGCCCTCCCCGAGCTTCTGCGGCACGAGGTCGAGGTCGTAGG
Source organism: uncultured delta proteobacterium (assembly GCA_963736795.1). Lineage (GTDB taxonomy): Bacteria > Myxococcota > Myxococcia > Myxococcales > Anaeromyxobacteraceae > Anaeromyxobacter. Next base: position 199,735 of record CAVTRF010000031.1, read on the forward strand.
TGCCGCCGTCGCGGCGGACCTCGGCGCCGGCGCGGAGCAGGCGCCGCTGCTCCTCGCCCGCGGGCGGCTGCACGACGAGCGCGACCTCCGAGAGGCCGACGTCGTCCTCCGCCTGCCAGTCGATCCGGACGACCGCGCCCGCGTCCACCTCGATCTCGAGGTCCGGGGCGGTGATGCGCGCCTCGGGGGGGAGATCGGGCTCGACGGCGACCGGGATGGGCGGCCCCTCGGCGGCGGCGCGGCCGCGCTTGTCGAGGAAGCGGAACCGATAGCTCCCGCTCTCCTCGACGAGGAGGCGGCCCGCGAGGTCGCGGCCGTTCTGGACGGTGAGGGCGAGGTGCCGGGTGCGGCCCTTCGACTCCGCTCGGCCTGCGGCCTCGCTACGCTCAGGGCGAACGGGAGCGGTCCCCCCCGGTGCTCCCTCGCTACGCTCAGGGCGAACGGGAGCGGTTCCCCCAATTGCTCCCTCGCCCCCGCGCAGCGGGGGAGAGGGTCGGGGAGAGGGGGCGCCTGAGCGGAGGGCCCGGAATCTGTCTGCCCGGCGCTCGCGTTCGGGCCCGAAGTCGAAGGGCGATCCGCGGGCTCCGCCTCGAGCGTGACCTCGAGCTCCGCCGCCTCCACCTTCCGGTCGGCGCGCGTCCGCAGCTCGACCTCCGTCCCCCGCGGCGCCCGGATCTCGCCCCCGGTGCCGGAGAGCGTGCGCTGCTCGCGCTTCATGTACGCGGGGTAACGGAAGGTGAGCTCGATGTCGCCCGTGATCGGGTCCACCGCGACCGGGGTCGGCGGGGCGCTCGCGAACAGCCGGCCGTAGCCGCGGGAGAGCGCGCCGCCCGACGAGAGGAGCGCGACGACGTTCACCACCGCGACGGCGGCGAGGGCGAGGAGCCCGGCGCGCGCGAGGCGGTCCGGGATGACGTGAGCGAGGACCACCGCGCGCGCCCGCTCGGCGGTGCGGGTGAGGTGCGCGTCGACGAGCGCCAGGGAGAAGCGGCCGGACGCCTGGATGTCGCCCCGTTCCCGGGAGAGCTCGACGGACGACACGAGGTCGGAGCGGAGGGCGGGCTCGCCGCCGGCGACGGTGCGCGCCGCGGCCTCGTCCGACCAGGCGGTCCGGAGGAGCGCGCGGACCGCGAGCGCGGCGGTCGCGGCGAGGACGAGCGCGGTGGCGGCGAGCGAGGCGCTCCTGATCCAGGGTCGCGCTCCGAGCGCGAGCGCGGACGCGCCCACGAGCAGGCACAGGAGCGCGGCGGCGGCGCCGAACCCCAGCGCCCCGAGCAGGACCACCCACACCTGGCGCCTGCGCGCCCCACCGAGGACGCGGGCGATCTCGCCGTATGCGACGGACATCCGCCGGGATTTCGACCCTCGCCCCGTCCGCCCTGAGGGGCTCGGGGCGAACGGTCCGACCTTTCTCCGCCTCGATCGCCGGCGGTCCGACGAAGGATAACGCGGGTGGGGGCTGAACGCCGACCTGTGCTACGGTCCTGGGCCAGACTCGTGAATTTACCGCTCCGAGCCGCCGTCCCTCAGATGGAAGCCGACGACCTCTCGCTGGTCTCGAAAGCCCAGGCTGGTGACGGAGAAGCCTTCCGCACCCTGGTCGTCCGCTACCAGAGGAAGGTGTACGCCTTGGCGCTCGGTATCGTAAAGGACGCGGACCTCGCGTGGGATGTCGCCCAGGAGGCGTTCATCCGGGTCCACAGCCACCTCGCCGAGTTCGAGGGCAAGGCGTCCTTCTCGACCTGGCTCTACCGGATCGTGACGCACCTCTCCATCGACTCGGTCCGCCGCGAGCGGCGCGCCCAGAAGGACGACGTGGACGAGGTGAACGAGGCGCACCTCGCCGAGGGCGGCGAGGGCATCCTCTCGACCGCGCTCGGGAACGACCCGCGCGCGAACCTGCTCCGGCGCGAGCTCGCCGGGAAGATCCACGAGGCGCTCGCGACGCTCCCGGAGAAGCACCGGACGATCCTGGTCCTGCGCGAGGTGGAGGGGCTCTCGTACGAGGAGCTGGCGGAGCGGCTCGACCTTCACAAGGGCACGGTGATGAGCCGGCTCTTCCACGCGCGGAAGAAGATGCAGGCGGCGCTCCGGAGGTACGCGGGGCTGCGGGTGCCGGTCGACGCGGCCGCCGGAGAGTCCGGCAGGTCGGAGCGGAGCGAGGCCGCAGGGCGAGCGCAGTCGAAGGAAGAGCTGAGAGAGGAGGACGAACCATGAAGGACTGCATCCGGTTCGCTCCGATGATCGGCGCGCGTCCGGGCGAGCTCGCCGCGGACGAGGCGAAGTCGCTCGACCTGCACCTCGCGGCGTGCGGGGCGTGCCGCGCCCTCGCGGCGGACTTCGCCGCGACCGACGGGATGGTCTCGGACGCGCTCCTCGCGCGCGCGAACGCCCGCGACTTCTCGACCTTCGCCGACGAGGTGATGGAGCGGGTCGGGCGCACCGCGAGCGGCCGGGGCGTTCTGGGCCTGGGTCTCGCGACACCGCGCCGCAGCGGCCGGGACCCTGGTCCCCGTTCTGGCGGCGCTCGCGCTCCTCGTGTACGTTCGGGTCGAAGGCGGGCGCGACACGATCGCGCTCCTCGAGCTCTCGTCGGAGGGCGAAGTGACGACGATCCTGCAGACCTCCGACGGCCCAGTGGTGCTCCTCGTCGAGGAGAGCGGGTCCTGAGCCGCCGCCCGGAGGGCAGCAGATGATCCGGAGGTCCGTCGCCGCGCTCCTCGCCGCCGCCGCGCTCGTCGCGGTGCTCCCCGCCGTCGCCGAGGCGCAGGTCCCGGTCCGCATCCGCGTCATCAAGGGCTCGCGCCAGGGTCCGGCGGTGGTGGACGCGCGGCTCGACGACCTGAAGCGCCAGCTCTCGCCGCTCGCGTACGTGAAGTGGGAGCAGGTGGACGAGAAGCAGCTCCAGCTCGCGCAGGGGAAGCCGCAGTTCCTGTCGCTCCCGGGCGGCGACGACGTCGCCGTGACGCTCCAGGAGCTGCGCGGCAGCACGGTGACGATCGAGGTGGCGCTCGCGGCGCGGAACACGCAGTCGCGGCTCACCATCGAGAAGGGCCAGCGGATCCTGCACCAGGTGTCGGGGGAGAAGGGCGGCAGCGCCTTCTTCATCACCGTGCTGGCGTGGCCGTAACCCGTTCGTCCTGAGCGTAGCGAGGCCGCAGGCCGAGCGGAGTCGAAGGACAAGCTCGGTTCCCCGTTCGTCCTGAGCCTGTCGAGGCGAACCTCCCCCCGTTCGTCCTGAGCGTAGCGAGGCCGCAGGCCGAGCGGAGTCGAAGGACGATGCTCGGTTCCCCGTTCGTCCTGAGCCTGTCGAAGGACCGGGGCGCTGTCGTACAGTCCCCGCCCGATGCGCCCCACCCGCCCTTTCGCCGTCGCATTCGCGCTCGCGGCCTTCGCAGCCGTCCCCGCCTCAGTCCAGGCGGCCTGCGAGCCAGGCCGCGAGCTTCTGCTGGAGGGGCTCGGCACGGCCGCCGACCTCCTCCGCACCGCCCAGCTCGCCGGCGCCGCCCCGCTCGCGCCCGACCTCCTCCGCCGCGGCGGAGCGCAGCCCGCCCGCCTCTGCGCCGATGGCGACGGATTCGCCTGGGCCGCTCGCCTGCCCTCGCCTGCCGCGGACGACCGGTTCTCGGTGCGGCCGGTCCGGCTCGACTCGGTCTGGAACCTCCGCTACCCGAGCGCCGGGAACGACGGCCTCCTCTGGGCGGGGCGCGGCTTCTCGACGCTCGCGTCCGCCGGCGTGTACGCGCGGCTCGGCGTGCTGTCGGCCGCGATCGCCCCCGAGGTGGCGTGGCAGCAGAACGCCTGGTTCGAGACGGTCCCGACTGGCGGCACGGGCGATCTCGCGTTCCGGAACCCCTGGTACCGGGACGTGACTTCGACGTGCCGCAGCGGTTCGGCGCGGGCCCGTTCACGCGCGTGTCGCCGGGGCAGAGCTTCGTCCGGGTCGACGCGTTCGGCGCGGCGATCGGGGTCTCGACCGAGAACCGCTGGCTCGGCCCGGGCCTGCGGAACGCGCTCGTCCTCACGAACGCCGGCCCGGGAGTCCCGCACCTCTTTCTCGGAACCTCCGAGCCGGTCGACATCGGCGTCGGAAAGCTCGAGGCGCTCGCGCTGTGGGGCCGGCTCGACCGCTCCCGGTACGGTGGCGATCGCGGCCACCCGTGGTTCACGGCGCTCGCGATCGACTGGGAGCCGCGCTGGACCCCGGGGCTGTACCTCGGTGCCGCCCGCGCCTTCGTCGAGTCCGCGGCGAGCCTGCGCGACGACGCGTACCTGACGATCCTCGAGTCACCCTGGAAGTCGCAGGTGCCCGGCGGCGACAACGCGGACGACAACCAGGTCATCGCGCTCTGGTTTCGCTGGGTGCTCGCCGAGAGCGCGGCCGAGCTGTACGGCGAGTGGGGGAAGGACGACTTTCCGGCGAGCGTCGGCGCGCTCATCCGCGAGGCGGAGCGTACGCAGGCGTGGCTCCTCGGGATGCAGAAGCTCGCGCGCGTGCGATCGCGGTGGGTGCGCATCCAGGTCGAGCTCGCGAAGCTCGAGGGCGGCCGGCACTCCTTCTACCAGCACAGCCACGGCCTCGGCTGGACGCAGGGTGGCCAGCCGCTCGGGGCCTACGCGGGTCCGGGCGGGATCTCGACCTCGCTCGCGATCGACGTCCTCGGGCCGCGCGGGCGGTTCGGCGGCTTCGTCGAGCGGCTCGAGCGGAACGTCGCGGTGTTCGACGCCGCGATCGCGCCTCAGCCGAACCGCAGCACCGACCGGGACACCGAGATCACGGTCGGGCTCCGCCACGTCGTCGTCGCGGGAGGGGTCGAGCTCTCCTGGGAGGCGGCCGGCGGGCTACCGCTGGAACCGCGACTTCGGCCGGAACGAGCCGAGCGCGCGCGTGGCGCTCTCGATCGCCGCGCTGGCGGCGAAGCGCGGTCCGCTCAGCGCTCAGTGGGCTTCGTCGATACCGTAGGCCGGCGAGCGCCCCGCTACTCGTAGCTGTACTGATAGTGATACGCGCTGCGCCGCCCGAGGCCGCGGTCCAGCCGAACGTCGTTCATCACGATCCCGTGGACACGGACGCCGTTCCGGCCGAACTGCCGGAGCGCGGCGACGATCTCGCGCATCGGGTGACGACCGGAGCGGATGACGAGCAGGTTCACGCCGGCGTTCCGGGCGACGAGCGCGGCGTCCGTCACGGCGAGGACGGGCGGGGTGTCGAGGAGGACGATGTCGTACCGCGACGAGACGTCGGCGAGGAGCCGCTGGAACCGCTCGCTCCCGAGCAGCTCGGCCGGGTTCGGAGGGATCCGGCCGGTCGTGAGGACGCTCACGTTGGGCGAGCGCGTCGGGCGGATCGCGTTCAGGACCGGGACCTCGCCGGCGATGGCGTCGGAGAGCCCGACGCCGCGATCGAGGCCGAAGTGGTGGTGGAGCTGCCCGCGGCGGAGGTCCGCGTCCACGACGAGGACCCGCTTCCCGGCCTCGCCGAGGAGGTGCGCCAGGTTCGCCGTCACGAACGACTTCCCGACCCCCGGCGCCGGACCGCCGATGCCGACGATCTGGTTCCGCGACTCGACGAGCGCGAACTGGAGGCTCGTACGGAGGGACCGGAGGCTCTCGACCGCGAGGTCCTTCGGGTTCTCCGCGGCGAGGAGCGGCATGAGGCTCCGGTCACCGTGAGCCCGGCGCTCGGCGTCGCCCTGTCCGGCGCTGTGGGGAACGCTGGCATTCACCGGCACCGACGTCCCGCGCTCGACCTCCTCGGGATCCTCGACGCCCTCCGCAAAGGCGCGGCGTGCGAATGCTCCGGCGACTCCGAGGCGCGATGCCGAGGAGGAGGGCGAGCGCCAGCGTGCGCCGCCTTCTTGGGCGCGACCGGACGAACCGGGACGACTGCGGCGTCGAGGATCCGGACGTTCCCGATCGTCCCCTCCTTCACGACCCGCAGCTCCTGAACCTTGTTGAGGACGGCGAGATACAGCTCGTTCGCGACCTTCACGTCGCGCATCCGCCGCGCCGACTCCAGCTCCGCCTGAGGGAGCTTGCGCAGGCGCGCCTCGATCGTCGCGCGCTCGGCCTCGAGACGGCGCGCCTTCTGCGCGACCGCGACGTACGCCGGGTGCGCCTCGGTGAACCGCTCGCGGAGCGCGGCCTGCTCGACGCGCAGCTCGGCCACGCCCTTCTCGATCTCCACCGAACGAGCGACCGTCGCCTGGGCCTCGAGGGTGACGTCCACGCTCCCGCGCCGCGACTGGTAGCCCTCCAGCTCGGCCTCCGCGGCGTCGAGGCTCGCGCGCAAAGTGGGCAGCTGCGTCTGGAGGAACGAGAGCGTCTTCTCCGCCTCGGCGCTCCGCCGCTCGACGTTCTGCAGGAGGTACGCGCGGGAGAGGGCGTCGAGGATGGCGGCGATCCCGCGGGCCGACTCGCCCTCGACCGTGAGCTGCAAGACCCCGGTCTTCTTCCCCTTCTCGGCGATCCGGACCTCCTTCTGGAGCTCCTCGACCACGTCGTCGTGCCGCTCGGCGCACGACCGAGAACTCGAGGCCGGGGCGGGCGTGCAGCTCCGAGACGAAGATCTCGATGCCGCGGCCGGCGGCGGCCTTCCCGACCTCGCCGTCGAGGAGCGGCTCGCCGTCCGCCGCGACGGTGAAGCGGCCGCTCTCGAGCGCGACGAGCGTCAAGGCGCTCCCCGAGGAGCTCCTCCGGGACCTCGAGCCGGTCCACCCGGATGCGCTCGCCTCCCCAGCCGAAGGCGCGACCGAGGAACGGCCCGGCGACATTCGGCCCCTTGTGGCGTCGGGCGATCGCGCGACCGATGAGCGGAAAGCGGCGCGGCGTCGCGACGATGTCGAGCCGAAGCTCGCGGACGACCGCGCCGAGCATCGCGCGCGACCGGAGCACCTCGATCTCGGTCTCGGCGGGCGACGCCTCAGCGAACATGCCGGAGAGCTCGCTCAGGAACGAGTTCGCGCCCTTCTTGTCCTCGACCTGGACGAGCGCGTCGGTGCGGTAGGTCGGGGTCGCGAGGAAGGCGTAGGCCGTCGCCCACCGCGATGGCGAGCGCCACCGCCGCCGCGACGATCCAGCGCCCCTCGACGATGACGTCGAGGTACTCCCGAAGGGACACCTCGTCGTCGGCGTCGGGCGGCGGCGGATCGTACCGGTCACCGGCTGGCGGTGCCGGATCGTTCCTCACGACCTCCAACGTCGCTTCGCCAGGTTTCGGGGGGGTCATTGGGTTACCTCTGCAGGGCGTCGCTTCCGCGGTTGGCGAGATCGGCGGTCTGCCAGAGCCCCTGCACGGTCGGCAGGAGCTGCGTCACGATCCGGTTCCAGGCGGTGAGACCGTAGGTCGAGACGTACACGACGTCGTGCGGCTCGAGCTGGAACTGTACGGCGAGGAGGAGCGCGTCGGCGCTCGAGGCGTCGAGCCGGTAGACGCGTGGCGCCTCGTACCGCCCGCGGAAGACGTAGACGCCTCCGTTCGAGGTGAGCGGGTCGAGCCCGGCGGAGTCGCCGAGCGCCTCGGCGAGGCTCATCCGCCCCTTCGCCATGAGCTTCGACGAGGGCTGGCGGACCTCGCCGAGGACGAAGACCTTGTTCTCCTCGCGCGAAGGAACGTGCAGGACGTCGCCGTCCTGCAGGAGCCAGTTCTGCGAGAGGTCGCCCTCGTCGTAGAGCGCCTGGAGGTCGAGCCGCTGGGGCTTCCCGCCCCGGGTGAGCGTCACCGCTCGGCTCCAGGCGCTCGGGCCGAGGCCGCCTGCGGCGGCGATGGCGTCCTGCACCCGGAGCGGCACGTCGCTGATCGACTGGGCGGACGGCCTCGCGACCTCGCCGGTGACCTGCACCCGCTGGCCGCGGAACGCGGCCACGCGCACGTCGAGCTGTGGGTGCTCGACGAACTTCCGGAGCCGCTCGGTGAGGAGCGCGCGGATCTCGGGGAGCGTCTTGCCCGGCGACGTCGACCACGCCGACGTGCGGGTAGAACATCGTGCCGTCCGCCTGCACCGCGTTGCCGAAGGTCTCCGCAGGGCGGAACTCTCCCGCGGGAATCGTCAGCTCCGGGTGGTCCCACACGATCACGGAGAGGACGTCGAACGGCGCCACCCGGTACTGGTACCGGGCAAGCCTCCCCGGCGAGCGGATCGTGGGGACGCCCGCCAGCGGAGCGGCTACGGTCCTCCGCGAGCGCGACGAGGACCTCCGGGGTGATCGCGACGACCTCGACCGGCGCCTCGCGCGTTCCGCGCGCCGCGAGCTCGGAGTCCGAGACGTGCATCCCCGGGCCGAGCGAAGCACAACCGGACCCGACGATGGCGAACGCGACGAGCCTTCTCACGAGTGGCCCCAGAAGACGCGCCCGAGATCGTCGAGCCCGCGTTCGATCAGGCCGAGCGCGCTTTCGAACGCCGCCGGCGTGCCGCGGAACGGATCGGCGACGTCGTAGCCACCGGCGCGCCCGATGCGGTGGACCCGGCCCCGGGCGGAGGCGGAGAGCGACTCGAGCTCCTTCTGCTGGGCGGCCTCCATCACGAGGACCACGTCGAAGTCGGCGAGCAGCTCGGGCGTGAGCTGGCGCGCCCGGTGCGAGGAGATGTCGATGCCGCGCCGGGCGAGGAGGTCCACCGCGAGCGGATCCGCCGGACGACCGACGAGCGCGGCGAGCCCCGCCGACGCGACGGTGCCGCGACCGCGCCGCGCGAAGCGGGCGCGGAGCAGCCCCTCGGCCATGGGGCTCCGGCAGATATTACCGGTGCAGATCATGAGGATACGGTCCAGCATGGAGTGGGTCCGGACACGCGAACGAAAGCGGTTTTTGACGGTCTCCCCCCGGAGGCCGGACGAAGCGCGGAGTGTACCCGCTCCCAGCGTGAGACCCAAGTCCCCCGCACACGGGACCTGAACTATGCCCGTGGCAGCCCTCCGTTCGGCCCGAGCCTGTCGAAGGGAGACGGGGGGCGCTACGCGTGTGACAGCCTTCCGTTCGCCCTGAGCTTGTCGAAGGGCGAGCGGGTTCGCTACGCCCGTGCAGCCACGCCGTCTCCGTTCGCCCTGAGCTTGTCGAAGGGCGAGCGGGTTACGCCCGTACCAGCTGCTTCTCGACCAGCCGCCGGTAGGTCCCGCCCCGCTCCATGAGCGCCGCGTGAGCGCCGGCCTCGACGACCCGCCCGCCCTCGAGCACCACGACGCGATCGGCGCGCGCGACGGTCGAGAGCCGGTGGGCGATGACGAGGGCGGTCCGCCCGACCATGAGCTTGTCGAGCGCGTCCTGGACGAGCGCCTCGGATTCGGCGTCGAGCGCGCTCGTCGCCTCGTCGAGAAGGAGGATGCGGGGGTCCATCAGCACCGCGCGCGCGATGGCGATCCGCTGGCGCTGGCCGCCGGAGAGCTGCTGCCCGCGCTCCCCGACCTTCGTCCCGTAACCGTCCGGAAATGCTCGGATGAAGGCGTCGGCGTGGGCAGCGCGGCAGGCCTCGACGACGTCCTCGTGCGACGCGCCCGGGCGGCCGTACCGGACGTTCTCCTCGATCGTCGCCGAGAAGAGGACCGATTCCTGAGGTACGACGCCGATCTGGGCGCGCAGCCAGGCGGGATCCAGCTCGCGGAGGTCGCGGCCGTCGAGGAGGACGCGGCCCGAGGTCGGGTCGTAGAGCCGGCCGACGAGGGCGGCGACGGTGGACTTCCCCGCACCGGACGCGCCGACGATCGCGACCACCTCGCCGCTGCGGATGTCGAGGTCGAGGCCGGAGAGGACCCCTGCATCTGGGCGGGTCGGATACGAGAAGCGGACCGCCTCGAACGTGATCCGCCCCTCGCACGCGCCGTTCGGCTCCTCTTCCGTTCGTCCTGAGCCTGTCGACGGAACGTCAGACCTCGTCCGTTCGCCCTGAGCCTGTCGAAGGGCGAACGAAGGCTGCGTCCCCTCTCCCCCCTCGGGGGAGAGGGTCAGGGAGAGGGGGCTCTCGCGAGCCTCCCCGGAATCACCCCTCCCCTGAGCGGCATCCCCGGCTTCCGGTCCATCAGCTCGAACACCCGCTCCGCCGCCCCGAGCCCGCGCATCACCTCCGCCCAGACCTCGGCGAGCGCAGCCGAGGCTCATCGCGATCAGGAGCGTGTAGACGAGGAACGCAGTGAGCGCGCCGGCGGTCATCTCGCCTCGCGCGACGAGCCTCCCGCCGTACCCGAGCACCGCCGCCATGGACGCGTAGCCGCCCGCCGCGGCCGCGCCCATGAACGTGGACCCCGCGAACGCACGCTTCCGGGCTGCGTCGTACGAATCCGCGACCGCCCGACCGTATCGAGCGCGCTCGGCATCCTCGGCCACGAACGCGCGGACGGTCCGGATCGCGGAGAGCGACTCCTCCGCGACGTGGCTCGCCTCGGCGAGCGCGTCCTGGTAGCGGCGCGCGAGCGCGCGGACCTTGCGACCGTACGCCACCGCGCCGATCGCGACCGGCGGGACCACGAGGAGCATGACGACCGTGAGCCGCGGCGACGTGAAGAACAGGAGGACGAGCCCGCCCAGCGCGGTGATGACGTGGCGGAACGTCATCGAGATCTGCGACGACAGCAGCGACTGCAGCGTCGCGCAGTCGGTGCCGAGCCGCGACACGAGCTCCCCCGTCCGCGAGGCGTCGAAGAACCCGATGTCCTGCGACACGAGGCTCGCGTAGAGCCGCTCGCGCACGCGCCTGACCCCGCGCTCGCCCGCGAGCGAGAACAGGACGGCGCGCCCCGCGATGGCCGCGCCTTGCAGTACGGCGAGCGCGGCGAGGAACAGGGCGATCCGCGTCACCTGCCCGGCATCGCGCCCCGCGATCGCGCCGTCCACGATGGCGCGGATACCCTGCGGGTAGACGAGCGACAGGCCCGCACCCGTGACGAGGAGGACGGTGCCGGCAGAGAGCGCCGGGAGCTCCTCGCGGAGGAGGCCGAGAATCCTTGGAATCGCGCCGGTGCGGGTCATGGGCAGACCGCACGCGGCGAGCCTCGACCCACGAGCGGAGCCGGAGTTCTACTCGTTCGCCACGCGCCGCGCAGCCAGGTCGATCGGGACCGGCGTGGGCTCGATCACCGGCGCGCCCGGGGATCGGTACTCCGGGACGATCTCGCGGAACTTCCCGCGAATCACCTCGGCGCGCTCGTGCGCGAGGGCGGCGATGTCGCGGATCTGCCGCTGCACGTTCTCCCACGCGTGCGGCCGGAAACGCCCGACGAAGATCTTCGGGTGGCGTCGTCTTCTCCGCGGCTTCCGTCGTCGACCGACAGCTCCTCGAAGAGCTTCTCGCCCGGCCGCACGCCGGTGAACTGGATCTCGATGTCCTCGTCCGGCTTGAGCCCGGAGAGCGTGATGAGGTCGCGCGCGAGGTCGACGATCTTCACCGGCTCGCCCATGTCGAGGATGAAGATCTCGCCGCCCTCGCCCATGGCCCCGGCCTGCAGCACGAGCTGGCTCGCCTCCGGGATCGTCATGAAGTAGCGCTTCATCTCCGGGTGCGTCACCGTCACCGGCCCGCCGCTCGCGATCTGCTCCTGGAAGATCGGGATGACGCTGCCGGCCGAGCCGAGCACGTTGCCGAAGCGGACCGTCACGAACTTGGTCTCGGCTCCGCTGCGAGAGCGCCTGGACGAAGATCTCGGCGACGCGCTTCGAGACGCCCATCACCGACGTCGGGTTCACCGCCTTGTCGGTCGAGATCATGACGAACCGCTCGACGCCGTGGCGGTCCGACGAGCTCGGCGAGCGTTCTGCGTGCCGAGGACGTTGTTCTTCACCGCCTCGCCGGGGTTCCACTCCATCATCGGCACGTGCTTGTGCGCCGCCGCGTGGAACACGACGGTCGGACGGTGCTCCTCGAACAGGTCCTCCATCCGCGCCGCGTCGCCGACGTCGGCGATGCAGGGGATGAGCGGCACCTCCGGGTGCGTCGCGACCAGCTCGCGGTGGATCTGGAAGAGGCTGTTCTCGGCCCGCTCGACGAGGAGCAGCGCCGACGGGGCGAAGCGGCAGACCTGCCGGCAGATCTCCGAGCCGATGGAGCCGCCCGCGCCCGTCACCATGACGACCCGGCCCTTCATCGCCGCCGAGATCGCCTCCATGTCGAGCTTCACCGGATCGCGCCCGAGGAGGTCGTCGATCGCGACGTTGCGGAGCTGGCTCACCGTGACCCGGCCGTCGATGAGGTGATCGATCCCTGGGATGGTGCGGAAGCGGACGCCGGCCGCCTTGCAGAGGTCGACGATCCGGCGCATCTGCTGCCCGGTCGCGGAGGGGATCGCGATGATGACCTCGTCCGCTTCACGATCCGCGACGTGGATCGGCAGATCCTCGATCTGGCCCAGGACGCGGACGCCGTGGATCTGCGCGCCGCGCTTGAACTCGTCGTCGTCGAGGAGGCCGACCGCCTCGTAGCGAGCGGCGTGGCGCTGCTGAAGCTCGCGCAGCAGCATCTCGCCGGCGTCGCCTGCGCCGAGGATGAGGATCCGACTGCTTCTTCGTCTCCGCGGCGGGCAGCGGACCGTTCGTGGGCTTCAGCCAGCGGATCGAGAACCGCATGCCGCCGACGAGCGAGATCGCGGCGAGCCACTCGATGATGAGGATCGATCGCGGGAACGTCTGGAAGCCGAGGACGAGGAAGGCCGTGACGGCGAGCGTCGCGATCGTGGTTGCCTTGACGATCGCGGTCAGGTCCTTCGCGCCGGTGTAGCGCCACAGGCCGCGGAACAGGCCCAGCCGGTAGAACGTCAGCACGCGGAACCCGAGCAGCACCGGGAGCCAGATCGGAACGAGCTCGGCGGCAGTGCGCGGCACCCGGAACTCGAAGCGGAGCAGGAACGCGAGGCCGAGCGCGGCCGTCCACAGTCCGAGATGGACCGCGATCACGAGCGCGCGTCGGGCGCTCACTGAGATTGCGACCCCCCGGTCGGTCATGCGGAGTGGATCGATACCAGAACGGACGCCACACGAATAGTGGCACCTCGTCGCGCGATCGGGGGACATGCGAGCTCGTGCTCAGCCGTCGACGGGCTTGGCCGTCACCGCGGCGCCGGCGGCAGCTCTCGACTCGAGCCCACCCCGATCGGCGGATCGGTCGCAAGATGCGCGCGCGGCGGGCAGCGGATCGAAAGAGCCATCCCGCCGACGAGCGAAATCGACGTAAGCCATTTGACGACCATCGAACGAGGGAAGATCTGCAGGCCGAGACCCGATTGGCCGAGGGCCCCGATCACCGGTGCTGCCCCTATCTTCTCGTGAGGTACCGCTTGCCCCTACTGCCCGGCTTAACCGAAGCGCTGGCGGGGACTCATGAAAGTGCTTCTCGATCGCATCCAGGCGCGCACGGCACGCATCGGCGTCATCGGACAGGGCTATGTCGGCCTTCCGCTCGCGCTCGTGTTTCGGGAGGCCGGCTTTCCCACGATCGGGTTCGACCTCGATCCGGTCAAGGTGAATGCCCTCCGGCGGGGAGAGTCGTACATCAAGCACATCGGGCCCGAGCGGGTGGCGGCGGCGGTCGCGAGCGGCAAGTTCGAAGCGACGACCGATTTCGACGCGCTCGCCGAATGCGACGCGATCTTCATCTGCGTTCCGACGCCGCTCGGTCCACACCGCGAGCCGGACAACTCGTACATCCACCGGACGGCGGAGGAGATCGCGAAGCGGCTCCGACGCGGGCAGCTCGTGGTCCTCGAGTCGACGACGTACCCGGGAACGACCGACGAGGAGGTGCAGGGGATCCTCGCGAAGTCGGGACTCTCGACACCCGCGGACTACTTCCTCGCCTTCTCGCCAGAACGCGAGGACCCGGGAAACGCGAAGTTCTCGACGAAGTCGATCCCGAAGATCGTTGGCGGGGTGAACCCGGCCTCGACCGAGGCGGCCGCTGCGCTGTACGCCGCCGCGCTCGACAGGGTCGTGCCGGTATCGTCGTCCCGTGTCGCGGAGTCGGCGAAGCTCCTCGAGAACATCTTCCGGTCCGTGAACATCGCGCTCGTGAACGAGCTGAAGACGATCCTCGACCGGATGAACATCGACGTCTGGGAGGTCATCGAAGCGGCGAAGACGAAGCCGTTCGGCTTCATGCCCTTCTACCCGGGACCGGGCCTCGGCGGGCACTGCATCCCGCTCGACCCGTTCTACCTTTCGTGGAAGGCGGCCGAGCACGGCGAGTGGGCGCGCTTCATCGAGCTCGCTGGCGAGGTCAACACGCGCATGCCGCGGTATGTCGTGAACAAGGTCATGCATGCGCTGAACGAGGACGGCAAGGCGCTCAAGGGCGCGAAGGTGCTCGTCCTCGGCCTCGCCTACAAGGCGAACATCGACGACGACCGCGAGTCGCCCTCGTACGAGCTCCTGGAGCTTCTGAAGGAGCTCGGAGCGCAGTCGACTACTGCGATCCGTACTTCCCGGTCGCGCACCACACGCGGAAGCACGACCTCGGCCTGAAATCGGTGCCGTGCACGGCCGAGGTGTTCGGCCGTTACGACGCGCTCGTCGTCTCGACGGCGCACGACCTGTTCAAGAAGGCGGAGCTCTACGCGAGCGCGAAGCTCGTCGTGGACACGCGGAACATCCTCGTGCCGCTGTTCGGTGGCAGGAAGGCGCCCGTTCGCGTCGTGAAGGCCTGACAGACTCACTTCGTGCGCCTTCGCGAGCTGCACCGAGAGACCAGGCTCGATCAGCCGTCGAGCAGCTCGGCTTGCGCGTTCGTCTTCGCAACGGCTCTCGACTCGGCCCAGATCACGACTGACGCGCCGACCGCGAACACCGCTCCAGCGGCGACGATGAGGAGAACGCGGACGCGCGTGTCGGCCTGGCCGTAGCGCGCGCCAGCGTTGCGACGATCAGCCATCCCCGCATAGGCCGAGAGCGTGATCGACCGGTGACCGAAGCCGAGCGCGAGCGGGCGCTGATAGAAGTGCGTTCGGTGGGCCTGGGAGAGCCGCTCGCGCCGTGCGACCCGCCGCACGAGCGTCACCGTCGCGTCCAGGATGAACAGCGCCAGCGCGAGACCGACTGCTTCGACGGGTACGGCGCCGCTCCCCGCCAGGAACGGGGTGCACGCGAAGAAGAAGCCGATCGCGGTCGATCCCACGTCTCCCATGAAGATCGACGCCGGCGGGAAGTTGAAGGCGAGGAACCCGAGCGCCGCAACCGCGAGCGCGGCGCTCGCGTTCGCGACGAGAAGCGCACCGGAGGCAGCTGGCCGCGAGCGCGAGGGCGCCCCCGGCGATCACCGCCTGGCCCGCCGCGAGTCCATCGATCCCGTCCATGAAGTTGTAGAGGTTCGTGATCCACACGATCCAGAGCACCGAGAGCGCGCCCACGAGCACATGCGGGACGCTCCAGCCGAACAGTGACCAGGCGTCGGGGAGCCTCTCCCAGGCGGACACGACGACGGCGGTCGCCGCGAGCGTCTGCGAGGCGAGGCGAGTTCGCGCCCGGAGGGATCGCAGGTCGTCCCACAGGCCGACGACCGAGATCGCGGCGGTCGCGACGAGCACGACCAGGGCGACGGTGCCCCCATCGAAGATGATCGTCAGCGTCGCGAACGCCGGGACGAACGTGGCGATGATTCCGATCCCACCGAGCCTGGGGGTCGGGTTCTTGTGCGCGCTGCGCTCGTTCGGCCTGTCGAGGAGCTGCTTGCGCTTCGCCGTCTCGCGAACGAGCCGCGTGATCCACGCGGAGGCGCCGAGCACGGTGACCAGCAGAAGTACGCTCGTGAGGCGCAGAGTTCGTTTCCATTCCGGGCCCGATCACGAGCCCATCTGGAACGACGGTATACGACTCCGGGGTGGGGCTCGCCAAGCCGGGCCGTGCCGTGGCCCGTACCGTGAGATTGCGCACATCCTGAGGGCGCGTTGCGCGCCCGCTGCGTCCCGCGAGATATTCGCGACCCTCGATCTCGTCGCGCGTTCGCAGGGACGCTCGACGTGCGCAAGCTCCCGATGCGGATCCTGATCGTCACCTCGTATTACTGGCCGGAAGGATTCCGGATCACGGATCTCGCCGCGGGTCTCAAGGCGCGCGGACACGAGGTGGAGGTCCTGACCGGTCTCCCGAACTACCCGGCTGGCCGGTTCTTCGACGGTTACGGGCTCACGGGTCCTTTTCGGCAGGAACATGACGGGATCCGGATCACGCGGGTTCCCGTCGTCGCGCGTGGCAACGGAGGAGGGGCGCGTCTCCTCCTGAACTACGCTTCGTTCGCCGCGACCGCAGCGCTCCGTGGGCTGACGATGGGCGCGCGCGGGTGGGACGTCGTGTTCGTGTTCCAGCTCAGCCCCGTCACGACGCTCTTTCCTGCCGCCGTGATCCGCGCGCTCCACGGTGTGCCGATCGTCGCGTGGGTCCAGGATCTCTGGCCCGAGAGCATCGCCTCGGCAGGGTTCGCGCGCTCACCCACGCTTTACCGCGCCGCTCGGGCGATCTCCGGCTGGCTGTATCGGCGCTGCGATCGCATCCTGGGCACGAGCCGAGCGTTCCAGCCGCGGCTCGAGGCGCTTGGAGTTCCCGCCGAGCGGTGCGGCTACCTTCCGCAGTGGGCGGAGGACCTCTTCCAGGACGGCGCCGGCTCGCCTGCGATGCAGGACGCACCCTGGTCGGACGGGTTCCCGGTGATGTTCGCGGGAAATCTCGGGCGCGTGCAGGCGCTCGAGACCCTCCTGGACGCAGCCGACCGGCTCAAGAGCGACGCCGCGATCCGCTGGATCTTTCTCGGCGACGGGTCCCGGCGCGAGTGGCTCACGACGGAGGCTGCGCGCCGCGGCCTCGCCGATCGCGTGTTCGTCCTCGGACGGCAACCGGTCCAGCACATGCCAGCGTACTTCGCCAAGGCGGGGGCGATGATCGTCAGCCTGAAGCCGGACGAGGCGATGGCGCTCACGGTTCCTGCGAAGGTCCAGTCCTACCTTGCCGCGGGCCGCCCGATCATCGGCTCGATCGATGGCGAGGCGGCGAAGGTGATCGAGGAGTCCGGCGCCGGCTGGGCCGCGCCTGCCGGCGACGCGGTGGGGCTCGCCGAGATCGTGGCTCGCATGAAGGCGTTGCCGGACCCCGAGCGCGAGGAGATGGGGCGGCGCGGGCGCGAGTTCTCGCTGCGCAACTTTGCCCGCGAGCGCTGCCTCGACGCCCTGGAACAGACTCTCGCCGAGGCCGCGAACGCGCGCCGGCGCTAAGCCTTCCTCCACACGACCCGGTTCACGTAGTCCGTGTAGCTGAGGATGATCGCGGACGACCTTCTCGGTCACGTTCGGCGACGCTGTAGTCCTCGACGACTCGCAGCGAGCGCTCTGCGCCGCGCGGCTGCTTCTCGAGGACGCCGAGCGCGGCCTCGACCACCGGCCACTCGAGACCGGTCATCATCACCGCGGCCTCCTCCATGCCCTCCGGCCGCTCGTGGGCCTCCCGGATGTTGAGCGCCGGGAAGTTCAGGATCGAGCTCTCCTCGGTGATCGTGCCGCTGTCGGAGAGCACGGCCTTCGCGTTCATCTGGAGCTTCACGTAGTCGCAGAAGCCGAGCGGCTTCAGCAGCTCGACTCGGGGGTCGAAGCGTCACGTGCTCCGCGTCGATCCGCTTCCGCGTGCGCGGATGCGTCGAGACGATCACCCGCTTCCGTAGTCGTCGGCCAGGCCGTTCAGCACCTCGACGAGCTTCGCGAACTGCTCCGGCGCGTCGATGTTCTCCTCGCGATGCGCGCTGACGACGAAGTACTGCCCGCGCGTCGAGCCCGAGCCGCGCCAGCACGTCGCGAGGCGTCGATCTTCGGCCGGTAGTGGTGCAGCACCTCGAACATCGGGCTGCCGGTCTTGATGACCCGGTCCGGCGGCAGCCCTTCGCGCAGCAGGTACTCCCGCGAGATGGTGCTGTACGGCATGTTGATGTCGCTGATGTGATCGACGATCTTCCGGTTGATCTCCTCGGGCACGCGCTGGTCGAAGCAGCGGTTGCCGGCCTCCATGTGGAAGACCGGGATCTTCCGGCGCTTGGCCGGGATAGGCGGCCAGGCAGCTGTTCGTGTCGCCGAGGACGAGGAGCGCGTCGGGCGTGCACCTCGCCGAGCACCGCGATCGACCTTGGCGATGACGTTGCCCGATCGTCTCGGCGGCCGTCTCGCCGGCCGCGTCGAGGAAGTGGTCCGGCTTGCGGATCTCCAGGTCGTCGAAGAAGATCTGGTTCAGCTCGTAGTCGTAGTTCTGGCCGGTGTGGACGAGCACGTGCTCGACGTGGCGATCCAGCGCCGCCATCACCCGCGACAGCCGGATGATCTCCGGCCGGGTGCCGACGACGGTCATCACTTTCATGCGTTCCTTCCGCATCGCGCAGCGCGCGCTACCTTCAGACCGGATCGAAGACGTGTCGGGCGCTGCCGGGTCGAAGATCTCGCTCGCCCAGAACAGCGTCACCATCTCGCCGGCCCCGACGTTCTCGATCGAGTGCGTGTAGCCGGGCGGAATGTCGACGACCCGGAACTCCTCGCCCCGCACCGCGATACTCGACGACCTCGTCCGCCGTCGATCTGGCGGAAGCGGATGACGCCTCGCCCTGCGACCACCATGAACTTCTCGATCTTGGTGTGGTGGTAGTGGTTGCCGCGCGTGATGCCCGGCTTCGTGCGCGAGACGAAGATCTGGCCGAAGTGCGGCGACTTGAGGAACTCGGCCAGGCTCGCCGCGGTCGTCCGCCTTGATGTCGAGCGCGTAGCCGAACTGCCTCCGGCTCGAGATACGACAGGTAGGTCGCGTAGAGCGCGCGCACGAACCGGTCGCCGAGTAGTCCGGCAGCCGCAGGGTCGTGCGGCGCGTCGCGGAAGCTCCGGATCGTGCTCGGCCAGCTCGCCGAGCGTGATCGCGGTGCGACGGCAGCGGGTCCGCGAACCGGAACCCCGGCCGCGGCCGGTCGCGTCGAGCTCGCGCGACGAACGCCGCCACCACGTCGTCGATGTAGGCCAGTTCGACGCACGCGTGCCGGGATCGGAGATCTGGATCGGCAGGTCGCGGGCGATGTTGTGGCAGAAGGTGGCGATCGACCGAGTTGTAGTTCGGCCGGCACCACTTGCCGAACAGGTTCTTGCAGCCGGTAGACGACGCCCTCGCGCGCCGGTCGCTCGCGCAGAAGCGGCGCAGCGCCTCCTCGGCGCCCCGCTTGCTGACGGCCGTAGGGGTTGTCCAGCTCGGCCTGGATCGAGGACGAGAGCACGATCT
Organism: uncultured delta proteobacterium; assembly: GCA_963736795.1. Classification (GTDB taxonomy): domain Bacteria; phylum Myxococcota; class Myxococcia; order Myxococcales; family Anaeromyxobacteraceae; genus Anaeromyxobacter. The sequence continues at coordinate 218,936 of CAVTRF010000031.1, forward strand.
TCGGCGTGCGGCCGCGCGCCAGCGCGAGTCGCTCGAGCAGATCTCGCCGGTGAAGCCGGCGTTGCCGGTCGCGAACTCCTCGACGCTTCTCGCGGCCGGTTGACGCCGGCCAGGTGGAAGACGACGTCGGCGCGCGCGCAGAGCGCCGCTCGAGCGCGGCTCGGCGAATCGCCCACGTCGTAGCTCGACAGACCTCGACGTCCTTGCCGCTGCCGCAGCGCGACTGCACGAGGTTCCTGCCGACGAACCCGCGCCGCGCCGGTGACGCAGCCGACCTCGCTCGTCACAGCTCGACCTTCTCGCCGCGCGAGCGCCGCTGCACGCATTCGAGCTTGAGCAGCAGGTCCGCCATCTCGTCGACGTCGAGCGCGCGGGTGTTGTGCGAGTTGTAGTCCTCCTTCCGCGAGACGTCCTGCTGCCCTCGCTGAAGTACAGCGCGTAGTTCAGGTCGCGGTTGTCGGCCGGGACGCGGTAGTAGCCGCCGCAGGTCCTCGGCCACGGCCATCTCCTCGCGCGTGAGCAGGGTCTCGTAGAGCTTCTCGCCGTGCCGCGTGCCGATGACCTTGACCGGGTTGTCGGCCTTGAAGAGCTTCTTGAGCGCCAGCGCCAGCGTCTCGATCGTGGCGGCCGGCGCCTTCTGGACGAAGATGTCGCCCGGGTCGCCGTGCTCGAAGGCGTAGAGCACCAGGTCGACGGCGTCGTCGATCGACATCATGAACCGCGTCATGCTCGGGATCGGTGACCGTGAGCGGCTGTGCCCGTCCTGGATCTGCTTGATGAACAGCGGGATGACCGAGCCGCGGCTAGGCCATCACGTTGCCGTAGCGGGTGCACGCAGATCGTCGTGCCGGTGCCCGGCGACGCGCGACTTGGCGACCGCCAGCTTCTCCATCATCGCCTTGGAGATGCCCATGGCGTTGATGGGATAGACGGCCTTGTCGGTGCTGAGCACGATGACGCGCTTGACGCCGGCTGCGATGGCCGCGTTGAGCACGTTCTCGGTGCCCGAGCGCGTTCGTGCGCAGCGCCTCGAGCGGGAAGAACTCGCAGGAGGGCACCTGCTTCAGCGCGGCGGCGTGGAAGACGTAGTCCACGCCCGGCCATCGCGTCGCGCGAGGCTCGTCGCGTTCGCGCACGTCGCCGATGTAGAACGTGAGCTTGGGGTTCGCGTAGCGCCTGCCGCATGTCGTCCTGCTTCTTCTCGTCGCGGCTGAAGATGCGGATCTCGCCGATGTCCGTTTCGAGGAAGCGGCGGAGCACGGCGTTGCCGAAGGTGCCGGTGCCGCCGGTGATGAGGAGGGTCTTGTTCTTGAACACGCTTGAATGGTTCCTTCGGCCCGCGGCGCACCCGCGCGCCTGCGCCGCCACACTTACACCCGTGACAGACGCTGGCACCCGGCGAGTACGGACGGACGCTAGCCCTTGCAGATATGGTTGGTCAACCCTGGGCGCCCGCTGCAGCCCGGAGCCGCGATCATCTCTACCAGGGCCGATTGTTGTGCAACTACCACTGGATGCAGATTGAAGCCTCCCCTCGTTCTCGCCCTGGCGCTGCTGACGCTGCCGAACGCAACGAAGGGGCAGCCGTCGCCGGTTAACGTCGCGCTTCATAGGCCTTACGCCCTCACTCCCCAGCCGAACTACAAGCTGACGACGGACGCAGGCGATTCATCTCAATTGACGGACGGGAGGCCTGCAGGCGGGGGCTTCTGGACCGAGAAGGGATGCGTCGGCTGGACGGGAGTGGTAGGGTCGTGTCGATCACGATCGACCTCGGGCTGGCAGTTTCAGATCAGCGGTGCATCGTTCAGCACCGCAGCGGGGGGGAAGGGCGGATGTCGAATGGCCGTCCGACTTGCTGGTTCTGGGGAGCGTCGACGGGCGCCGGTACAGCCTGCTCGGGGATCAGTTTCGCACCAGGCAACAACAGGCGAGCGGGCTTCCGATCGCTCGTTCGAACGCCGTGTGGTCGCGTCGCACGAACTCACGGGGCAAGCGCGGTTCGTGCGCTTCATGGTCGGCGCGTCCGGTCCATACGTGTTCGTCGATGAAATCGAGGTCTTCGGGCAGCCCGCCGTCGCATCGAGCGGAGCCTCGCTCCGCGACGGCAGACACCGACGCGTTGTTCCGGCGCACTCATGGGGCCTCGAGACTTCGGAGCGAGGTCGAGCGACGCGTTGTGGAGGCCCGAACGCGCGTTTCTGCCGCACGCATTGGCGACGAATGACCGGACAGCCCTGCTCGCAGCACTCAGCGACATCGGTGACGCAACGTCGCGTCTCACCGTGGATGACTGGAACGCCGTTAGCAAGAAGTACCCCATGAATGATGTTCACTCTGCCGCACTTAGGATCATCGGAGCACTCGAGCACTTAAAAGGTGCACCTTCTCTAAGCGTATGGCCGGCCAATCCATGGACTCCGCTCGACATGACGACGCCCCCGCCACGCACGGGGTCTCGTGCCATCGCGGTGGCCCTCATGAACGGCGAGGTTCGTTCCGCCGCACTCAATCTCCGAAACTCCACGGCAGAACCCATTGCAGTCGCGATAACTCTTGCGGGATCCCGATGCGCTGGAGCCTGTCTGGATCGAAGCGCGTGCGGTCGCCTGGTCCGGAGACTCCGAAGCCAACCCGGTCGCGCTGGCGGTGCCCGAGCGGACGCGAAGCTCCGCGGTGACCGTCGTTGACATTCCGGCTGGCGTGACGACCCAAATATGGCTCACGTTCGCACCGACGAGACTTCCGCAAGGGCAACACGAACGAACTCTTCGCGTCGGATCGCCACGACGGCCGGACGCGTCCGTCCCTGTGAACGTTACGGTCCTTCCCGGCCGATTCCCAGTGACGCCACGACTCCACCTTGGCGGCTGGGACTACCTCGACGCCCGCCGTGACGCCGGCTCTGCAGACACACACGCCGGCACGGTGTCGCTACTCCGGGAGTTTGGAGTGGACCTGCCGTGGGCGACACCAGCCGCGATGCCGTTCGGTGATTACAGGGCAGACGGAACGATGGTTGCGTCCCCCGACACGACCGTGTTCGATTCGTGGGTTCTCCGATGGCCACATGCGGCGCGTTATCGTGTGTTCGTCTCTGCGGGTGACAACATTGCCGGGCTTCAGCGCGGGACGCAGGCGTTCGCATCCGCGATCCAGGCGTGGGCGACATTTTGGGCGGAGCACATCGCTGCGCGTGGCATCCGGCCGAGTGACATCGACCTTCTGTTCGTAGATGAGCCGCGCGCGGAAACGAAGGCGACGCTGAACGCCAGGTCGATTGGGCTCGCGCGCTCAGCGCCTCGCGTAGCGCGTTCCGAGTCTGGCTCGATCCGCTTCACGTGTCCCCCGACAAGACACCGGCCGAACTCGCTCCCGCACGACCAATACCCTCTGCCTGAACCGACGCCTGCTCGAGCACTCCGGCCAGCCGTACGACGCGTTCGCCCGCGCTCTCGTAACGGCCGGCAAAACCGTCGAACTCTACGGCACTGACGGACCGGCGACGAGGCTGGATCCGTACGCCTACTACCGCCTGATGGCCTGGCGGGCGTTCGACGTGAGCGCGAGCGCCGTCAACTTCTGGAGCTTCAACGATACGGGCGAAAGTTCGTGGCGCGAGTACCTTGCGCCGCGCGCATCGTACTCGCCGCTGTTCCTGGACGGCCGCTCCGCCCAGGCCGGAAAGCACATGTATGCGATTCAGGAAGGCGTCGAAGACTACGAGTATCTCGCATTGCTGCGCGACGCCATCGCGAGAGAGGCGATGAACAGGCCTCCGGACGACGCGGGGTTGGCGCACGCGCGCTCACTCCTATCGTCCGCATTGAGCCGGGTACTCCGCACGTCCCGCGTCGAGGCGTACCCTTGGAGTGTTTCCAAGGATCGTACGGTTGCGGACGCAACGCGTCTTGAGATCGCGCACGAACTCCAGCGCCTCGCCTCCGGCGCGCCGAGTGCGCCCTGAGCTCGGACCACGGGTCCCTGCCGATTCCACGCCCTGCGGATCAGGTCCAGAATACGGCGAGCCTGCACCACACCGCTCTTCTGCTCGATGACGAAGCGCCGCGCTCGTTCGCCGAACTGCACTCGCTCAACGCTCGAGCGGTTGCACACCTCAGATATCTTCTTGGCCATGTCCGCTGGCGCGGATCCCTCGACGACGAACAGATAGTTGAGGTACTCATCCGGCATGCCCGGCAGCCTTCTAACGATGGCTGGCGTCCCGGAGAGCATGTACTCCAGTATCTTCGACGGGAAGGAGTACTTCGTGAACTCCGCAGTATCGCCGCGCGGGTTGATGAGAACGGTCGCGTTTCGCTGCAGCGTCAGAACTTCGCTCCGAGTTAGTTGTCCGAGATAGCGGACCCGAGGGTCACGAGCGACCATGCTGCGAACCTCTGGCTCGGCGTCACCGGCGCCGCAGATCCACATTCGGCATGTCGGGTCGGGTACCAACGAGAAGGCTTCTAATAGATCCAGTATCCCGTACGCCTTGTGCAGCGTGCCCGTATACAGAACCACCTTCAGCGCGCTGTCCGCCACCGGCGGCCGCGACTCCGCGTTCGCGTCCTCTGGATTGACAGCCCCCTCCATCACTATCCACGGTCTACCGGCAACGCCGAGCCGCTCGACCATGTGGCGCGTCAAGAAGACGAAGCAGTCCATATGCGTGAGCACGAAGATCCGGAGGATCCACCGATCCATTGCCTTGAAGGCACGAAGAAGACGACCCACGTGCGATAGGTTCATGTGCTCGGGCAGGTCTGACGACAACGCACACTTTCAGTGAGCGGTCGACTGCTTTTGCCATCGCTGCGGCCAGCAGGAAGGGCGCGTGCATCGAATAGATGAGGATGCTTCGCGGCCCTTCGCTGGAAGCGCCTGCGCTCCACCGGCAAGCGCTCCAAGTCAGCGCCGCAACCCTCCAAGGTGCTTCACCGCGAATAGATTGACGAAGCCAATGCTCTT
>CAVTRF010000032.1:0-12037 GCA_963736795.1 uncultured delta proteobacterium
GCGCTCACGTCGGCCGGCGCGGACGCCGCCCCGCGCGCGTGAGCGACCCGAGAGAAGAAGCCCCGCAGCCGGACGGGGACATCGTTCAGGCGCGCAACGGCTCGATCACGGTGACCTGCCGTGTCCTTCCGGAGCTGGGGTGCGTGGGGTGCGGTCGATCGAGGCGCGCGATCCTCGACGGCGACCGCCGCCCATCCGCGCGACCAGGGCCACGACCACCGCGAGGAGCCCTGCGTCGGGCGCAGCGCTCCCGCAGCCACACCCACCGGCGCTCGCCGCGGTTACGGGTGGAGGAGTCGGTGGAGCGCCCGCCGGCGCCGCGACCGTCACGAAGACCGCGCAGTCGCCAGTGATCCCGCAATTCGACGCCTGCTCGCCGTTCTCGACGGAGAGGACGGCGCGGTAGGTGCCGGGCTCCGCGTAGGTGTGCTGGACGTGGGCACCGGCGGCGATCGCATCGTCCCCGAAGTCCCAGGCGTACGTCAGGGCCCGTCCCCTTGGGTCGGTGGACCCGGTCCCGTCGAACGCCACCGGCGTGCCCGCGATGCCGGCGATGGGCCGCCCGGGACGGAGACCGGTCGGTTCGCGAGCGCCGCGGGAATCGGGCACGGCACCTCGAATGGCGCCGATGCGTCACCGACGGTGACTGTGTAGGTCCCTTCACCGAAGGCGACGGGGACCTCCCAAGTGGCGAACACCGAATACTCGAGCGGCGCGGTCCGGGCGAGCCCGGTGACCGCCGCGGTTGTGACCCCGAGGTCCCCGCCCGGCCCGGACACCGACAGCTCGAGCGCGGCGGGCGGGTTGGCGTCGAGGACGCTCCCCGGCTCGCCGTCGGCCGCCTCGTTCCAGGAGGCTCCGGCGGTGACCGGGTGTCTCTCCAGGACGACCGTGACCGCCGCACCTGACCGGCCGCAGCGCGGGTGGAGGCCGAGCGCCGATGCGCCCGCGGCGGGCGCGGACAGGACCTCGACGCGGGCCTGCGTCGGCATCGAGCTGCGCTGGCCATCGCTCACCGTGAGCGTGGCGGTGTACGCTCCCGCCGCGGCGTACACGTGCTGCGCGGGCTCGCCGGCGGGCGCCGTCGCGTGCGCCGAGCCGTCGCCGAAGTCCCAGGTGGCCGCGAGTGGTAGCCCGCGGGCTGAGATCGAGCGCGCCCCGTCGAAGGTAACGAAGCGCCCGGACCAGCCGTGATAAGGCCCCGATGCGTCCGCGACCGGCGCCGCGGGCTCGGCGGGGCTACCGAACGTCCTGACGAAGACGTCGTTTGCGTCGTTCCAGTCCCCCGCCACCGCGCGCGCCCTCGTCACGAAGCACGCGCAGCGCCCGTCGTCGCAGACCCCGCCCACCGGCAACCCGGTGGCGAGCCCCCAGCCGGTGAGCTGCTCGCCCGTGCTCGAGAGGGATGCGAGCTCGGTGGTGCCGAGGGCGCGATCCCGCACGAACACGTCGATGGCCTCGCCGGGAGCGTGGACGTCGCCCGGGACGAGGTTGCTCGCGTCGGAGGCGAACGCGACGTGGCGCCCGTCGCGGCTCAACGAGGGGGCCGTGCAGTGCCCCTCCCCGCTGACGCCCAGGGACGAGACGAAGGCCGACTCGACCGCCGAAGTCGCGAGGTCCATCACGAGGAGTACGCCGCCGGTGGCTGTGTGGTCTTGCCCTCCGGCGACCGCGAGGAAGCGGCCGTCCCCGCTGAGCGAGAGGCCCCCATACGTGACCACTCCAGGGCCGCGGACGGTCCGGCCGGTGGCGCGTGTCCAGACCGCCGGCCGGAACACCCAGTTGACTGACGGCGTATTGTAGGCGACCACGCCTCCGTCGTCGCTCACCCCCAAGGCGTCGCGTAAGGAGCCAGGCGAGTACGGGCTGTTCAGGTCGAACGCATTCACCAGGACGGTCGTGCCCGCGTCGAGGTCGCGCAGATAGAGCCAGCCGTATCGATTGGGCCGGCTCGGGACGAGGTTCGTGGCATCCGACACGAAGAGGAGATGACGCCCGTCGCCGCTCAGCACGGGAGCCCAGCTCCGCGCATTGGCGGGATCGCCGCCGGAGGCGAGGTCCCCCCGCTCCTCGAGCCCGGTCTCGCGGTCGAGGACGAAGATGCCACCGCGTCCCGAATACGCGACGTGCCGCCCGGACCGGCTCACGGTCGGGTCGCTGCCGCTGGAGATGAGGGTCGTGTTCCCGGCGAGTCGATCCCGGAGGTACACGGAATCGCCTGCGGTGAACGCGACGAAGCGGCCGTCGCCGCTCATCGACGCGTACTCAGAGCCGGAGCCCGGGATCGCCCCTGAGATCAGGTCCGCGATCTCGGTGAGCCCGGGCCGCGCCGCCGTCACGGCCGGGAAGACCGAGACGGTGACCGCGTCCGAGGCCGAGGCTCCGGCGTCGTCGGTCACGACGACCGTCGCGGTGTAAACGCCGGCTCCGGCGTAGGCGTGGGACGGGGTCACGCCCTCGCCGAGTGCGCCGTCGCCGAAGTCCCACGCGAACGAGGCGATGGTGCCGTCGAGGTCGCGCGAGCGGGAAGCGTCGAACCGGACCGGTTCTCCCTCGAAGACCGCGTGCCCGGCGCCGGCTTCGGCGATCGGGGGGATCGTGGTGCCCTCCGCGAGCGCCATCGGGACCTGCGCTCCGGGGGCGTGATGAAGCGTGAACCGCCGCACCTCTCCGGCGCGCACGGTTCCCGTCACCACCTCCCGGAACGCACCCCCCGCCGCGCCCTGACCGGCCGCCTCGAACGTGAACGGTCCGTCGCCCGTGGCGTACAGCGTCAGCGACCATGTGCCCGCGGCCAGCCCGTCGAGCGAGAGCGACTTCGTCGGATCGCTCTCCTGCGACGCGTCCCACATCGCTTCACGCACGTATGACGAACCCGGGATTTCTTCGACAACGACTCCCCGCGCCGGATCGAACCCGGTGCGCCGTCCGTCCGGCGAAACGAGGAGCATCTCCACTGGCGAGTGAAGCGCAAAGTCCACCCAGCTCTCGCCGTTGCTCCCGATGGGCGCGACCTGTATGGCGCTCACGATCCGCCCCTCGGTGGTCCCGCCGAGCACCTCGTCCAGCGTCTTCGCGTGAAGACCAGGCGCGAGGGCGTCGCTGTGCTCCCAAGGGTCCAGGACGACGTACTCGCGACGGGGGGGCACGTCGAGGACATCCCGCTGTCCAAGGGCAACGACCGCGTGGAGATACCGGGGCATCCTGACCACCAGGATGGCGGGGATCCCGCGGGCGAGGTCGGCATCGACGTCCTGCTTGCCAAGCGGCCACCCGCGCTCCCTGACCCGCAATCCCATCACTGACATCGCCGCGTCCTTGAACGCCGCGCGGAGCGGGCGGTTCAGGAAGGCAATCTGAGGCCATTCGGCGGGCACGTAGCCCGCGTTTTTCATGAGAGCCAAGTGCACGTGGACGGGCGAGACCCGCTGGAAATCCCACCGCGGCAATGGGATGAACTCACCCGGTAGGAGGTCGTAGCGCTCGGCGGTCATCGCGATCGACGTCAGCAAGCACCCCATGGTCCCGACCACGCCGTCGTGGTCGGCCTGGTACCCGGGATGGGGACCGAGAGGATGGTCTGCGCATCGGGGAAGGCGGACCTCAGACACCTTGAGGATCGGCTCTAGGTACCCCTCGTCGCAATTCTCCATGGGGCCGATGGCGTGGTTGAACCAGCGCCGGTCCCACTGGGACATGTGCCGGATCAACCCCGCCGCCTCGAGGTCCGGCGGCTCAAGGTCGGCCGCCCGGGCGGACTGCGCGACCAGCGCTGCCGCGAAAGCGATCCGCACTGCGATGGCAGCAACTCGGCAGGGGTGGCTCGCGGGCATTCGCATCGGTTGGCTCCGCTCACCGGGGCATCGAGACGGCTGCTCGCGGCCGCGTGTGGATACCCGGTTCACCCACCTTTCCCGACGCTAGCACTTACGTCGAAACGGATGTCAACCTAAGGTGAAATGCCCAGGGATCTTCACCCCTTCATCCGCGGAACGACCGAGCGTCGAATCGAGCCGAGTCCCGGCGCAGAGCGGTTGCGAACGAGTCCCACCGAGGCGCCCTTTGAGCGGTGCCAACTAGGCCCTCGCCGCCACATCCGTCGTCGAGTCGATCGTCCTGACGCCGGGCCTGGAAGAGAAGATGCGCGCGACCCTGCGGCTGAAAAGCGAAACGGCTGCCCTTGCGAGCGGCCGTCCGGGTGCTGAATCAGCGAGTTGCGGGGTCCACGTGAACATGATCACCCACCCGGCCCCGAAGCGGGCGTCGGACCTCTACACCCGGCTCGAGATGCAGTGGCCGGCGATGTGCGCGGCGGTGGAGGCGATCCCCGCGAGCGCGTGGCCCGCGCCGCTGTACCTGGCGCAGGTACAGTCGGCAGGTACAGTGAACGGGTCTGAAACGAAAAACCCCCGCAGCCGGACGAAGCTGCGGGGGCACAGATGGTGACCCGTACGGGAATTGAACCCATGTTTTCGGCGTGAGAGGCCGACGTCCTAACCGCTAGACTAACGGGCCAAGATCCTCCGCTTTCCTACTCGCGAGCGCTGCGGCAGTCAACGCCCGACTCCTCGAAGTTGCTGGGGGACTAGGATTCGAACCTAGATAGCCAGATCCAGAGTCTGGCGTCCTGCCGTTAGACGATCCCCCAAAGCGTCATTTCCGTTTCACGAGCACGAACACCCGCGCCTCGTTCCTGAGCTCGTAGACGTTCAGCCCTTCCCACTGCCCCGGCCTCGCGTCCGGGTTCTCGATGTGCACGGCCTTCACCGAAGGTGTGTTCGCGATCGGTCGCCTCGCGTACCGCGGCCCGTACACCGCGCGGTAGAACTTCACCGTCTCCTCGTAGCTCTTCGGACTGCGATACCGATTCTCACCGATCTTCACCGACTCGTCGGGGAGGATCGCGCCGCCCACCTTCTCGGCCGCCGGCGCGAGCCCCGGCAGGCAGAGAAACACCGCTGCGAGCGCGGCCTTATAGCGAGGGACGGGGCCCATGGTCAAGCGGCACCATGTACCGGTACCGGGCCCCCGCGTCAACGGTCCGGGCCCCGCCCCCGGAACCCCGGCCGGGCAGGCCTACCGCCACACGCCGATGGACCTCCCCTTGTGCCCGGCCTCGCGCAGGAGGAGCTCGCCGCGCTTCCAGACGGCGGCCGCGTGCGGTCCGACCCAGAAGCCCTTCGGGTCGCTCCGCCGCCAGTTCTTGCGGAAGAGGTCGTGGACCTCCTGGAAGATGGCGCGGAGGGCGATCGGCTTCCCGCGCTTGTCGGACACGTCGTCCGTGACGTCGAGCTCCGCCCAGAGGCGGCCGGCCACGAGCTCGCCCGCGTCGTTCGGGATCGAGCGCTCGTAGTGGAACACGGGGGACGGCACCTCCTCGATGACGAGCATGCCCCTGTCCGGACCCTTCTTCACGGGGTGGACGATGACCGGACCGAGCCGCTCCGCGGCGATGTACCAGGACGACCCGGCGAGCTTCTCGACCGCGTGCTCGTCGAGGGGGATCGGGACGTGCCCCGGCGGGATGAGCTCCGGGTAGAGCGTCAGCTGGCGGCGGGCGAGGTGCCGGAACACCGATCGCTCGTCCTCGGGCGCCATGAAGTAGTGGAGGGTCGCGGCCATCGGGGAAGGGGACACTCGCCCCCCCGCGCCTCGATGTCAACGCCGGCGCGGGCCCCGCGCTCCAGGTCACCGCACGCGGTCGAGGAGCGCGCCGTAGCTCTTCGCGATCCGGGTCGCGAGGATGAGCAGCTCGCCGACTCCGCCGGAGTCCACGGTCCCGCCCCTGCCGTCGTCGCCGTAGAAGAGGTTCACGACCCGGCCGATGGCGAGGATCGGAACGACGAGCGCGTTCGCCGGCACGCCTCCGCCGAGGGCCTTCAGGAGGCGGATGTTGGCCTCGGTCTTCGGGATCGGCCCGAGGAAGTGCGCCTGCGTCTTCACCACGGTCTCGAGGATGCCCGCGGTCCCGAGCGCGAGGTGCATCCTGCGCACCGCCTCGGGCCCGAGCTTCTCGCCGAGGCCGGCCCACCCGTGGGCGGCGCCGCGCTGGACGGTGAAGAGGACGGCGCGCCGGAACCTCGAGCGCGCGTACCGCAGCACGGTGTTCGCGATCGCGTCGCGCTCGTCCACCCCCTCGAGGAACCGCACCGCCTCCTCGAACGACAGCGCCGACGGCTCCGCCTGGACCGCGGGCGAGACGAGCCGGGCGGGCGGGGCGTGTCCGGGGCGCTGCGACAGCGCGGCGAGCACCTCGGCCGCCACCTGCGGCGGAGCGGGGGGCGGGGGCGTGGCGGGCAGCTCGGGCTCGAGGAGGTCCGTGAGCTCGATGACCTCGTCGAGCAGCGGGGGCGGCGGCACGGGAGCCCGGGGCGGCGGGGCTGGCGGACGAGGCTGGCCCTGGGGTGGCGGCGTGGGCCTCCGCGGCGCGACCGGGGGCGGGGTCGCGACCGGCGGAGGCTGGGCGGCGCGCCCAGGCGGCGGAGCGGCCGCGGGCGGAGGCGCCGCGGCGAGCGGGCCGGCCCCCTTCCCTGCCTCCGTCTGGTAGAGCGCGTGGAACGCGCCCTCGTCCATCAGGTCGCCGCCGGGCGGCGGCTTGCTCGCCGCGGGAGCCGCCGGTGGGGGGCGCGGCTCCTCGACCTTCCCGCGCAGGTGCGCGAAGTCCACCTCGATTCCGCGGAGGTGGCGGTCGATGGCGTAGTGCTCCCGCACGAGCGCCCAGACCCGCGCCTCGGGCGCGACGATGGGGTGGACCTGCTTCCCCGTGACGAACGCGACCTCGTCGAGCATCGCGAGGTTCCGCGGGTCCACGACCAGGAGCGCGAGCCGCTTCCCCTGGAGCAGGTAGGGGATCGCGTCGTAGCGCTCGGCGACCTCCGGGGTCAGGAGGGCGACGGCCGCGGGGTCGAGCCGCTGCGGCCCGAAGACGCACGGGAGCCCGTGCTGCTTCCCGAGGCCCTTCGCGAGCGCCTCCTCGGAGACCGCCTGGAGCTCGAGGAGGTTCGTCCCGAGCCGACCGCCGAAGATGATCTGGTTCCTGAGCGCGTCCCGGACGGCCGTCTCCGAGCACGCGCCCGACTTCACCAGGATGTCGCCGAGGCGGGCTGCCACCGGCGCATCATACCCCGCGAACCCCGCGCCGCCGCCCCGCCGTCAGTGGCGGCCGGGCGAGGTGAGCTTCGCCGGGTCGAGCAGCCGCTTCGCGTCCTTCGGCGCGAGCCCGCCGAGCTCGACCGCGAGGTCCACGATCGAGCGCCCGCTCGCGACCGACGCCTTCACGATCTCGGCCGCACGGGCGTACCCGAGCCTCGGCGCGAGCGCGGTGGCGAGGCTGACCGTCCGGTCCGCGAAGTGGCGCGCCCGCGCCGGCTCGGCCTCGAGCCCGCGCGCGCAGCGGAGGTCGAACGCCCGGACGGCCGACGCGAGCACGGACAGTGCGTGACACAGATCCCATGCCACGAGGGGCATCATCACGTTGAGCTCGAGCTGGCCACCGCTCGCCGCCCACGCGATCGCGCCGTCCAGGCCCACGACCTGGTACGAGACCATCGCGAGCATCTCGGCCATCGAGGGGTTCACCTTCCCCGGCATGATCGACGAGCCCGGCTGCACCGGCGGGAGGCGCAGCTCGCCGAGCCCGGTGTTCGGGCCGCTCCCGAGGAGCCGCACGTCCCCGCCGATCCGGAGGAGCTCGACCGCGGTCGTCCGGAGCGAGCCCGAGAGCGCCACGAAGGGCGCGAGGGACTGCATCGCGTAGAACGGGTTCGGCGCGACGGTGAGCGGGACGCCGGTGAGCCGCTCCAGCTCCTCGACCACGAGCGCGCGATAGCGGGGGTGCGCGTTCAGCCCCGTGCCGACGGCGGTCCCGCCGATCCCGAGCACCGAGAGCTCCGGCAGCGCGTCGCGGACCCGGCCGGCCGCGCCGGAGACCGCCGCCGCCCAGCCCGACACCTCCTGCCCGAGCCGGATGGGGGTCGCGTCCATGAGGTGCGTCCGGCCGGACTTCACGATCCCCTGCCACCGGCGCGCCTTCGCCTCGAAGGTGCGCGCGAGCGCGGCGAGCGCCTCGATCACCTCGGGCGCGAGCTCGAGCGCCGCGAGGCGGATGGCGGTGGGCACCACGTCGTTCGTGGACTGCGCCATGTTCACGTCGTCGTTGGGATCGACGAGCCGCTCCGCCCCGCGACGGCCGCCGAGCAGCTCGGTGGCCCGGTTCGCGAGGACCTCGTTCACGTTCATGTTGTGGGAGGTGCCCGCCCCCGCCTGGTAGACGTCCACGACGAAGTGTTCGCGCCAGCGGCCGGCGAGCACCTCGCGGGCCGCGGCCTCGATCGCGCGCGCCTTGCGGCGGGGCAGGAGGCCCAGGCGGGCGTTCGCGCGCGCGGCCGCGAGCTTCACGCGGACGGTCGCGTCCACGAACGCGGGGTGCGCGCGCAGGCCGGAGATCGGGAAGTTCTCCACCGCGCGAGCAGTCTGCGCTCCCCAGAGCGCCGCCGCGGGCACCCGCACCTCGCCCATCGTGTCCTTCTCGGTCCGCGTCCGCGGCCCGCTGCGCTTCGGCATCGTGCTCCCTCCCCGCTCGGCGCGCTCGCGAGCGGGTCGACCGTATCAGGTGACGACGAGCCGGACCGGCGATTCGAGCACGAGCCGCAGCGTCTGGAGGAACCGCGCCCCCACCGCGCCGTCCACGACCCGGTGATCGCAGGACAGGCCGAGCCGGACCCGCTCCATCGCGACGAGCGCGCCCGTCGCCTCGTCCACCCACGGCACCTTCTGCACCGCGCCGACGGCGAGGATCGCCGCCTCCGGCGGGTTGATCACCGCGTAGAAGGCCTCCACGCCGAACATCCCCAGGTTCGAGATGGTGAAGGAGGCGCCCTGGTACTCCTCGGGCCGGAGCTTCTTCTCCCTCGCGCGCGCGGCGAGGTCGCGGATCTCCGCCGCGATCTCGAAGACGTCCTTGCGGTCCGCTCCGCGCACGACGGGGGTGAGGAGCCCGTCCTCGAGCGCGACCGCGACGCCGATGTCGATGGCGCCGCGGCGCACGATGGCGTCCGCGCCCCACGCGGCGTTCACCTCCGGGTGGCGAGAGAGCGCCTCGGCGACCGCCTTGACGAGGAGGTCGTTCACCGAGACGGCGCCCTCGTCCAGCTCCTCGAGCTGCTCGCGGAGCCCGACCAGCCGGCGCGCGTCGACGGAGGCCTCGAGGTAGAAGTGCGGCGCGCCCGGCTTGGCCGCGGCCAGGTTCCGCGCGATCGCCCGGCGCATCGAGGAGAGCGGGAGCGTCTCGTCGCGCAGCTCCGCGCGCGGCGGGAGGGCGCGACGCCGGCGCGGCGCCGCCGCGGCCGGCCGGGCGAGCTCCCTCGCCGGCGGGGCGGGAGCGCGCTCCTCGGGCGCACCCTCGACGTCGGCGAGCACGACGCGCCCGCGCGGCCCGGAGCCGTCCACCGCGCCGAGGTCGATCCCGCGCTCGCGGGCGCGCTTGCGCGCGGCCGGCGAGGCGATGATCCGGTCCGAGGCGGTGCGCGCCGCGGCCTCCGCGGGCGCCGCCCGCGCGCCGCGCTGGGGCGCCTCCGCGCGGGCGCGTCCCTCGTCGCGTGGACGGGGCGGAGCGGCGGGCGCTGCCGCGGCCGGCTGCGGGCGCGGCGCCACCGGGACCTTCGCCGCGGTCGGCGGCGCGGCCTGCGTGGAGACGTGCGACGCCTCGCCCCCGACGCGCGGCTCGAGGGCCGCGTCCGGCTCCGCGGGGGAGGGCGCGGCCTCCGCGGCGGGCACCTTCTCGCCGCGCGCGCCGATCCAGGCGATCGGCTGGCCGACCGGCGCGGACTCGCCGGCCTTCACCACGAGGCCGATCAGGACGCCGGACTCGAAGGCCTCGACGTCGAGCGTCGCCTTCTCCGTCTCGACCTGCGCGACGACGTCCCCCGCCTTGATCTCGTCGCCCTCCTGCTTCAGCCACTCCGCGATCTTGCCCTCGGTCATCTGGTCCGAGAGCTTCGGCATCTTGATGGGCTTCGCCATGTTCGCGGCCTAGGCGCGGTAGGTGACGTCGTGGACCGCGCGCCGCACGCGCTCGGCGGACGGGAGCACCAGGTTCTCGAGCGGCTTCGCGTAGGGCATCGGCACGTCTCGCCCCGTGACGCGCACGACCGGCGCGTCCAGATCGTCGAACCCGTGGCGCTGGACCGAGTCGGCGAGCTGCGCGCCGCTCCCCATCCACGGCCAGCCCTCCTCGACGACGACGCAGCGGTGGGTCCGGGCGACCGAGGAGAGGACCGCGTCGAGGTCGAAGGGGCGCAGCGTCCGCGGGTCGATGACCTCGGCCTCGATCCCCTCCTTCTCGAGCTCCTCCGCCGCGGCGAGGGCGACGAAGCGCATCTTCTGCCAGGCGACGATCGTCACGTCGCGGCCGGGGCGGACGACCTCGGCCTTCCCGAAAGGCACGAGCACCTCGCCGTCCTCCACCTCGCCCTTCGAGCCGTAGAGGACCTCCGACTCCATGAAGACGACGGGATCGTCCTCCCGGATCGCCGCCTTGAGGAGCCCCTTCGCGTCGCGAGGGGTGGCCGGGACCGCGACCTTGAGCCCCGGGATGTGGGCGTAGAAGGACTCGAACACCTGGGAGTGCTGCGCGGCGAGCTGATGCGCCGCGCCCTGCGGTCCCCGGAACACGATGGGGGCGGTGAGCTGCCCGCCCGACATCTGCCGCACCTTCGCCGCCGAATTCACGATCTGGTCCATCGCGAGCAGCGCGAAGTTCCAGGTCATCACCTCGACGATCGGGCGCAGCCCGTTGATCGCCGCGCCGATGCCGACCCCGGCGAACCCGAGCTCGGCGATCGGGGTGTCCACGACGCGCCACGGCCCGAACTCCTTAAGCAGCCCCTGGCTGACCTTGTACGCGCCGTTGTACTGCCCGACCTCCTCGCCCATCAGGAAGACGCGCGGGTCCCGCGCCATCTCCTCGCGCATCGCCTGGTTCAGCGCCTCCCGGTAAGAGATCACGGCCATACCGCGAATCTGTGCGGGGAGCGCGCCTGGTTCAACGAAAACGCCCGCCCCCCGGGCGGGCCGGCCTGCGCTCATGGCGCCGTGCGCCGGGAGACGGCTCCAGCCCTCGTGCGAAGGCCTGCCCGGCCGCGACACTCGTGGGGCGTCGGCCGCAGCGGCGCGCGCCTGAGGATCACACGCCGCGGGTGCGTGCTCACCTTGAGACCCAGCGTGGCGCCGGCGGCCGCAGGCGTGCGCGCGGTGGCCTGGCGGCCCGTGGAGGAACGATGACTAACGCATGGCGAAGCGCGGGCCTCGCAGCGGTGGCAGCGATCGTGCTGGCTGGGTGCGGGGACGACGACAAGACCGCGGCGGCCGCGCCGCCCCAGGTCGACGCGGATCCCCTGACCCTCGAGATCCAATCCGCCGTCGTCCCGGAGTTCGCGACGTCGGCCCGTCCGACCGTCCGGTTCCGGGTCCTCGACGCCGCCGGCGCGCCGGTGAATCTCGAGGCCGAGATGGCCACCACCACCACCTTCCCGAACACCAGCGGGCCGCGCTTCACCCTCGCGATGCTCGACGACCGCGGCGACTACCGGTCGTACTACGAGGCGACCCGGCAGCCCGCCGCCTACACCTACGACGGGCCGAAGCCCACGCCGGCGGCACGGACGCAGGCGACCGCGCCGACCGTCACGAGGGCAGACCTGAGGGCCGTCGGCGGTGGCGTGTACGAGTACACGTTCCCGGCGCCGACCGTCACGACGGGTCTCGACCGGACCAAGACGCACACCGTCGCGGGGTGGATCTCCCGCAACAACGGCGCGGACACCGACGCAGCCGGCGGCTCGCTCAACTTCGTGCCGGCGGGAGGCGCCGCGCAGAAGCTCGAGACCATCACGGACGCGGGCTGCAACCGCTGCCACGGCGCCCTCACCGCGCACGGGTCGCGGCGCACGACGCAGCTCTGCCTCACCTGCCACTCGCCGCAGACCGGCGATCCCGAGACCGACCGGACGGTCGACTTCAAGGTGATGATCCACAAGAT
>CAVTRF010000033.1:0-11113 GCA_963736795.1 uncultured delta proteobacterium
GACGTCGGCCGGCGCCGCCCCGCGCGGGTGAACGGCGCCCGCCGCGGCCGCACGCGGCGGCGGAGTCACCGCAACGAGCGCAACGAGCGGCGAGAGCGTCAGGACCCGTGCTGCGAGCGGTCCATCATCCCGCACCCGTGCTGCTGCATGTGCTCCGCGTGCTTCCGCACCGTGGACTGCAGCCGCTGAAGGTCGGCGGGGTCGTTCGGGGTCACGAGGATCCGGGCGCCGTCGGGGAGATCCTCGACGGCCGCGCGCGACGGCGGCGGCATCTGCATGCCCTCCATGCCCCCCGCGCCCGTTCCGCCCTGCCCCATCATG
The DNA here is from genome assembly GCA_963736795.1 of uncultured delta proteobacterium. GTDB lineage: Bacteria > Myxococcota > Myxococcia > Myxococcales > Anaeromyxobacteraceae > Anaeromyxobacter. The sequence goes on from CAVTRF010000033.1 coordinate 322, forward strand.
CCGCCCATCGCACCGTGCCCCGCGTCGCCAGAGGCGTGGTGGCGATTGTGCATGTCCGCCATCGCGTGGACCTTCTCCCGGAGCGCGACTGCCTGGTCCGGGCTCGTCGTGAACGCCAGCGCCTCCCCGGTGGCGGTCTCAGTGGCCGAAACCCGAGTGCCGGGGACGCTCATCGGGCACATGCCCGCCATCCCGCCGCCCATCGGCGTGTCGGAGGACGGCCGGGTGGCCATTGCTGGCTGGCTGTTCGAAGCCGGCGCGGCGCGACCCGCGTGCATGCAGGCCGTGCCGGCGAAGGCGAGAACGACGGGGACGAGGAGCGCTCGAGTCATGGCTGCCCTTCCTTTCGCGTGGTGAGAGGCGGAGTCTGCGCTCACGGCGTCATCGCGACCCGCGCGCTACTTCGCCTGCTTCTCTTCACTGGTCACGTTCCCCTGCGCGTCGCGCACGGTCGTCTCCTCGACGTGCGTCCTGTGCGCGCTTCGCGAGGCGCGGCCCTTGTGCGAGGTCTTCACGTCCTTCTTCACCTCGGTGCCGCCACCCGGCTTGACGTTCTTCTCGAACGTGAGCCTCTCGTCGCGCGTCGTTTCGCCGGCGGCGCCGTCGCTCTTCGACTTGGTCTCCATGGTCGTCGTCGCGCGATCGCCGTCCGTCTTTCGCTCCGTGGTGGTGGTGGTCCGGCTGGTCTCCACGGTCGCCTTCACGCCGTCGCCGCCCGTCTCTCGCTCCGTGGTGGTGGCGGTGGTGGTCCGGGATGCGTCGCCGTCGGCGAAGGCGCGGCCGCTTGCCACCAGGCCCAGCACCGCCAGTGCAGTCACGATCTTCATCATGTGTGCTCCCCTCGTTCCTTCGTTCAAGACGTCGGTCAACGTAACGGCAAGCGAGTCCTGCCGTGGCCGCCACCGGGCGGAGACATGGGGCGCCTGCCCGGCGAGCGGGCGAGTGGGCGGTGCGATCTCACCGTACCCGCGGTCGATCATCCGTCTTCCGATTCGCCGCAGGAGAAGGGGTCAGCCCAAGTGCCCCGGGTCCGCGAGCTCGAGCTGGCAAGATCCGGCACAGGCCTGTGCCGCCCTCAGCGGCGCGGCACTTGGCGGTTGCGCAACCCCGCACTCCAGGATGCGCAATCCACAGGCCACGTGACGCGGGGTGTGACTCCGATGGTTGGGCTCCAGCCGCTTCCTCCGGTTGAGCCGTGGGCCCGAAGCGCGGCGAGCGCCCGCCGAAGCTGGAGGTCACGTACGAGAATCCGTGACTCGCCGGTCCTCGTGCATCCTGCGAGTGACGCGACGATGAGAGCCCGTCGCAACCCTGGCGCACGAGGCAAGCCACCGCTTGCCATCGCGCCATCATTGTCGTCTGCTGCCGCGGTGGGGCATGTCTCGAAACGCTGCGCCTGCGTCGTCCTGTCGATCCTCGCGGTGGCCGGCTCGGCGTGCGGAGGCTGGCCGCTCACCCGGGCCAAGCCCGCGTTCATGGAGCCCGACGCCACGGACGAAGTCGAGGTCACGCCGCCGCCGCGCGCCTGGAGAAGGATCGCGGTGCTGCCGTTCGGGGGTGCGGCGCCACACCGGCGTCCGGCGGAGGAATGGGTCGCGCACCGGCTGCGTCGCGAAACCACGCTCGAGATCGTGTCGCCGGTCGCCGTGCGCGCTGCGCTCGCGCCCCCCGAGGACGCCAGCCTCCTCGAGGTCGCCACCGGCTGGGAGCGGGAGGAGATCGGCGGCGAGCTGCCGCTTCTCCGCGACGGCACGCGGGCTGATGCCGCCGCGCTCGCGCGCCGCACCGGGGCCGACGCCGTGGTGATCGGCCGGGTCCACTTCGGTGGCTGCGCCGCGGACCTCGCGCTCGTCGACGTCGAGAGCGCCGTCGCGATCGCGACCGTTCGGCGTGCCGGCGGCTCCTGGGCCGCGCGCGACGGAGTGCACGCGCTCGCCATGGGCTCCACCGACCGCGCCATCGACGACCTCGTGATCGTGCTGAAGACCGCGCCTGGGCGCCGGCCCCGCCTCGACGCCGTACGCCCCGCGCCGCCAGCTCCGCCCCGCAAACCGGATCCGGTTTCGGTCGAGCGGGAAGAGACGCCGTGAGCGCCGCGTCCGCGAAGACCCAGACGCTCGCGCTGTGTGCAGCGCTCGCGGCCGCACCGCTCGTCGGTGGGTGCTTCATGCCGGGGTACGGAATCACCTACGCCTCGACCGCACCGCTCTCGATCACCGACAGCGCGCCGAGAATCCGCGACGGCGCGACCACCCGGCGCGAGGCGCTCGACCTCCTCGGTCCGCCCTCGACCGTCGCCCGCGGGCGAGAGGGCTTCGTCCGCGTCGGGGGAAGCTCCGTCCCAACCACGACGCTGTTCGATCCCTTCCAGGCTGTGACCACCGCGCGAATCGCCCCTGGTGACGCGGTGTACTACTGGGCGGAGCGCCGGGTCTCGAACACGTCCTTCCGGATCGGAGGACAGCGGTTCCAGGTCGATGCTCGGCTGTGGCTGCTCGTGGACGGGACCGCGGGCGTGGTGAAGGCGCACGTCGTCGACGTCTACCCGCCGCCTCCACCGGCGATCGACGACAGCGGCTCCGGCTACGATCCGAGCCCGAGCGCGCCCCGTGGGGTGCTCCGGTGAACCGCGGGGCGCGCGCGCTCCTCGCGACGGTCGCGCTCGCCGCCGGCGCGGGTTGTCTTCCGAGCCTCGGCCTTTCACCGCGCGTCGGCCAATCGCTCTGGCGCAGCGGGTCGATCGAGCCCGGGCTCACGACCAAGGCCGCGCTCCTCGACCGCTTCGGTCCGCCGATGGCCATCGCCGCGCGGGGCGAGGAGGTGGAGGTTCCGTGGACCCCGCTCGTGCTTCATCAGTCGCTGCGCTGGACGCGCGTCATCTTCGACGAGGGCATGTACGGCTGGGTGCAACAGGCCGATGCGTGGTTCGAGCCGTTCTCGACCCGGCGCGAGCTGCGTCCCTCGAACCGCGTCTATTACTGGTACGCGATCGTGGAGCGCGGGGTGACCTGGATCCCGTGGTGGCTCTTCGACATACGCGTGGACGGTCTGAAGGAGATGTGGGTGCTCGTGGACGAGGAGACGGGGCTCGTCGACGACGTGGTCACGCGCACGCGGTGACCGCTCCCCCCGCGCGGATCGGGAGCCCTCGCCCGCCGTTTCCGACGCCCGTCCGGTTGCGGGGTTTTTCGTTTCAGACCCGAGCGCCGGACCAACTTGGGCCGCGGCGTATAGCCGCCGCGGCCCGGTTCGTCATCGAGGGCCACCTCGGACGGCGCGCGCCGGCCCGGGGACGACCTTCGGGCTCGGCTGCAGGGGATATAGGACGCCGAAGTTGACCTTCCAGATGCCGGCCGGCGCTCCCTGGAGGTCGTTCGACGCCGTGAGGTACCCAATCGTCGGATGGACCGGCCCGAAGATCGCCTCGTCGATGCACGGGAACGGCGTCGCGCACGTGAAGGTCGCATAGGGACCCGCGATGACGATGGACTCCAACTCCGGGTCCTCGCCGGTGAGGTTCGCGGGCGTGCCACCGGAAGTCGGCAGCCGCCAGTCGGTGTAGCCTGCGAACGCGCTCGCGTTGAGCTTCGCGAGGAAGTCACTCACCGCCGATCCGTTGAACGTCCACCAGGGCTCGCCGGTGCTCCAGAAGTACGTGTTGTTGACGTTGTGAGCGTCGGCGCAGTTCGGGAAGTCTGCGTTCGGGCAATCGTAGAACACTGACGAACTGTAAATGCCGGTCTTCCGTTCCCACATGAGGCACGTCCGCTTGTCCGTCACCGTGCCCTGCGCGTGATCGACGATGTACCGGTCCGCGCCCTGGTAGACGCACTTTGTGTACGGGAAATTTCGGCAGTCCGAGTCATATGCGCACGTGCCGCCCGGCGACGTGCCGTTCGCATACGCACAGACGCCCTGCGGGACGCAGGCCGGGCACGTGATCGTAACCGCGCCGCTCGCGTTAACCTTCACGCTCACGGTCGAGGTCGCGCCGTTCGGAAGCGTGCACGGCGTCCCGTTCAGTGCGCCCAGAGACGCAGCGCCGGCGGGTCCCGTCGGGCCCGGGTCGCCCTTGTCGCCCTTCGGTCCCTGCAGCCCCGTCGCGCCCGTGTCGCCCTTCGGGCCTTGGAGGCCCTGCGGGCCCTGCGCCCCGGTGTCGCCTTTCGGGCCGGGGAGTCCGTCTACACCGTTCAGCCCGTGGAGGCCCATCGGCCCCTCGATGCCCTGCGGGCCCTGCGCGCCCATGTCGCCCTTCGGGCCCTGGGAACCGACGGGCCCCGGGATTCCCTGCGGGCCAACGGGCCCCGGAGGTCCCTGCGTGCCGACCGTGTCGATGTCGACGAAGTACTCGCTCGGCTTGCAGTCGAATGCGCCGCCCGACGTGCACACCGCGCTACCGGGCAGCGCGCCATCCGGTGGGTAACCAAGCGATGACGGGTCGCAGCCCGTCGGAGCCCACGGCTTCACCACCCGGACCTGGCCATTCGTCTGGTTGTAGCAGGCGGAGATTGCCAACGTGCCGGAGTAGAGCGGCGGGTTCGTTGCAGGGAACGCAGCGAGCGGAAGCGAAGCGACGACGAACAGTAACGCGGCCCGAGATGCCGCGATGACGAACCGTGACATGCGTGACCCCCCTATCTGTGAGTGAACGACGGCGCAGCACTTCAGTGCATCGCAACCGATGCAGGCGCGCCTGTCCCACATGTGCGGGACGTGCGCGAGATGTGGGTATTCGTTGCCAGTTTTCGGCCCGAAAAGGCGCGCGACTCGGGAAGCTGGACCCAGTGCGACGCACCGCTGAATAGGCGGAGACCGGGTCTCGCTGCCGACTTGCGCGCAGGGGTGGACGCGCTTCATCGGGCGGGAGCCGACCGCGGACGACCTCATCGTCCCGCGCCAGGACGCCAGCCAGCGCCGCGTGAACGTCTCCCTCGAGCAGTTCCACGCCGACCTGGCAACTGTCGGGATGCCGCGGCAGCGCCAGTACGAAAGCCGGAGCACGTTCCGGAACCTCGCCCTTCTCGCCGGCGCGAGCGAGTTCCACGTGAACATGATCACGCACCCGGCCCCGAAGCGGGCGTCGGACTTCTACACCCGGCTCGAGATGCAGTGGCCGGCGATGTGCGCGGCGGTGGAGGCGATCCCGGCGAGCGCGTGGCCCGCGCCCCTGTACCTGGCGCAGGTACAGTCGGCAGGTACAGTGAACGGGTCTGAAACGAAAAACCCCCGCAACCGGACGAAGCTGCGGGGGGTACAGATGGTGACCCGTACGGGAATTGAACCCATGTTTTCGGCGTGAGAGGCCGACGTCCTAACCGCTAGACTAACGGGCCAAGATCCTCCGCTTTCCTACTCGCGAGCGCTGCGGCAGTCAACGCCCGACTCATCGAAGTTGCTGGGGGACTAGGATTCGAACCTAGATAGCCAGATCCAGAGTCTGGCGTCCTGCCGTTAGACGATCCCCCAAAGCGTCATTTTCGTTTCACGAGCACGAACACCCGCGCCTCGTTCTTGAGCTCGTAGACGTTCAGCCCTTCCCACTGCCCCGGCCTCGCGTCCGGGTTCTCGATGTGCACGGCCTTCACCGAAGGTGTGTTCGCGATCGGTCGCCTCGCGAACCGCGGCCCGTACACCGCGCGGTAGAACTTCACCGTCTCCTCGTAGCTCTTCGGACTGCGATACCGATTCTCACCGATCTTCACCGACTCGTCGGGGAGGATCGCGCCGCCCACCTTCTCGGCCGCCGGCGCGAGCCCCGGCAGGCAGAGAAACACCGCTGCGAGCGCGGCCTTATAGCGAGGGACGGGGCCCATGGTCAAGCGGCACCATGTACCGGTACCGGGCCCCCACGTCAACGGTCCGGGCCCCGCCGCCGGAACCCCGCCGGGCAGGCCTATCGCCACACGCCGATGGACCTCCCCTTGTGCCCGGCCTCGCGCAGGACGAGCTCGCCGCGCTTCCAGACGGCGGCCGCATGCGGTCCGACCCAGAAGCCCTTCGGGTCGCTCCGCCGCCAGTTCTTGCGGAACAGGTCGTGGACCTCCTGGAAGATGGCGCGGAGGGCGATCGGCTTCCCGCGCTTGTCGGACACGTCGTCCGTGATGTCGAGCTCCGCCCAGAGGCGACCGGCCACGAGCTCGCCCGCGTCGTTCGGGATCGAGCGCTCGTAGTGGAACACGGGGGACGGCACCTCCTCGATGACGAGCATGCCCCTGTCCGGACCCTTCTTCACGGGGTGGACGATGACCGGACCGAGCCGCTCCGCGGCGATGTACCAGGACGACCCCGCGAGCTTCTCGACCGCGTGCTCGTCGAGGGGGATGGGGACGTGGCCTGGCGGGATGAGCTCCGGGTAGAGCGTCAGCTGGCGGCGGGCGAGGTGCCGGAACACCGATCGCTCGTCCTCGGGCGCCATGAAGTAGTGGAGGGTCGCGGCCATTCGGGGAAGGGGACACTCGCCCCCCCGCGCCTCGATGTCAACGCCGGCGGACCCGCGCTCCAGGTCAGCGCACGCGATCGAGGAGCGCGCCGTAGCTCTTCGCGATCCGGGTCGCGAGGATGAGCAGCTCGCCGACGCCGCCGGAGTCCACGGTCCCGCCCCTGCCGTCGTCGCCGTAGAAGAGGTTCACGACCCGACCGATCGCGAGGATCGGCACGACGAGCGCGTTCGCCGGCACGCCTCCGCCGAGGGCCTTCAGGAGGCGGATGTTGGCCTCGGTCTTCGGGATCGGCCCGAGGAAGTGCGCCTGCGTCTTCACCACGGTCTCGAGGATGCCCGCGGTTCCGAGCGCGAGGTGCATCCTGCGCACCGCCTCCGGCCCGAGCTTCTCGCCGAGGCCGGCCCACCCGTGGGCGACGCCGCGCTGGACGGTGAAGAGGACGGCGCGCCGGAACCTCGAGCGCGCGTACCGCAGCACGGTGTTCGCGATCGCGTCGCGCTCGTCCACCCCCTCGAGGAACCGCACCGCCTCCTCGAACGACAGCGCCGACGGCTCCGCCTGGACCTTCGCGGGCGAGACGAGCCGGGAGGGCGGGGCGTGGCCGGGGCGCTGCGACAGCGCGGCGAGCACCTCGGCCGCCACCTGCGGCGGAGCGGGGGGTGGGGGCGCGGGCGTGTCGGGCAGCTCGGGCTCGAGGAGGTCCGTGAGCTCGATGACGTCGTCGAGCAGCGGGGGCGGCGGCACGGGAGCCCGGGGCGGCGGGGCTGGCGGGGGGGCCTGGGCCGCGGGTGGAGGCGTGGGCCTCCGGGGCGCGACCGCGGGCGGGGTCGCGACGGGAAGCTGGGCGGCGCGCGCAGGCGGCGGAGCGGCCGCGGGCGGAGGCGCCGCAGCCGCCGCGGGGGTGGTCGGCTTACCGGCGTCCGTCTGGTAGAGCGCGTGGAACGCGCCCTCGTCCATCAGGTCGCCGCCGGGCGGCGGCTTGCTCGCCGCCGGGGCCGCCGGTGGGGGGCGCGGCGCCTCGACCTTCCCGCGCAAGTGCGCGAAGTCCACCTCGATTCCCCGGAGGTGGCGGTCGATGGCGTAGTGCTCCCGGACCAGCGCCCACACGCGCGCCTCGGGCGCGACGATCGGGTGCACCTGCTTCCCCGTGACGAACGCGACCTCGTCGAGCATCGCGAGGTTCCGCGGGTCCACGACCAGGAGCGCGAGCCGCTTCCCCTGGAGCAGGTAGGGGATCGCGTCGTAGCGCTCGGCGACCTCCGGGGTCAGGAGCGCGACGGCCGCGGGGTCGAGCCGCTGCGGCCCGAATACGGACGGCAGCCCGTGCTGCTTCCCGAGGCCCTTCGCGAGCGCCTCCTCGGAGACCGCCTGGAGCTCGAGGAGGTTCGTCCCGAGCCGACCGCCGAAGATGATCTGGTTCCTGAGCGCGTCCCGGACGGCCGTCTCCGAGCACGCGCCCGACTTCACCAGGATGTCGCCGAGGCGGGCTGCCACCGGCGCATCATACCGCGCGAACCCGGCTCCGCCGCCCCGGCGTCAGCGGCGGCCGGGCGTGGTGAGCTTCGCCGGGTCGAGCAGCCGCTTCGCGTCCTTCGGCGCGAGCCCGCCGAGCTCGACCGCGAGGTCGACGATCGAGCGCCCGCTCGCGACCGACGCCTTCACGATCTCGGCCGCACGGGCGTACCCCAGCCTCGGCGCGAGGGCGGTGGCGAGGCTGACCGTCCGGTCGGCGAAGTGGCGCGCGCGCGCCGGCTCGGCCTCGAGCCCGCGTGCGCAGCGGAGGTCGAACTCCCGGACGGCCGACGCGAGCACGGACAGGGCGTGACACAGGTCGAATGCCACGAGGGGCATCATCACGTTGAGCTCGAGCTGGCCGCCGCTCGCCGCCCACGCGATCGCGCCGTCCAGGCCCACGACCTGGTACGAGACCATCGCGAGCATCTCGGCCATCGACGGGTTCACCTTCCCCGGCATGATCGACGAGCCCGGCTGCACCGGCGGGAGGCGCAGCTCGCCGAGCCCGGTGTTCGGCCCGCTCCCGAGGAGCCGCACGTCCCCGCCGATCCGGAGGAGCTCGACCGCGGTCGTCCGGAGCGCGCCCGAGAGCGCCACGAAGGGCGCGAGGGACTGCATCGCGTAGAACGGGTTCGGCGCGACGGTGAGCGGGACGCCGGTGAGCCGCTCCAGCTCCTCGACCACGAGCGCGCGATAGCGAGGGTGCGCGTTCAGCCCCGTCCCGACGGCGGTCCCGCCGATCCCGAGCACGGAGAGCTCCGGCAGCGCGTCGCGGACCCGCACGGCCGCGCCGGAGAGCGCCGCCGCCCAGCCCGACACCTCCTGCCCGAGCCGGATGGGGGTCGCGTCCATGAGGTGCGTCCGGCCGGACTTCACGATCCCCTGCCACCGGCGCGCCTTCGCCTCGAAGGTGCGCGCGAGCGCGGCGAGCGCCTCGATCACCCCGGGCGCGAGCTCGAGCGCCGCGAGGCGGATGGCGGTGGGCACCACGTCGTTCGTGGACTGCGCCATGTTCACGTCGTCGTTGGGATTGACGAGCCGCTCCGCGCCGCGACGGCCGCCGAGCAGCTCGGTGGCCCGGTTCGCGAGGACCTCGTTCACGTTCATGTTGTGAGAGGTGCCCGCCCCCGCCTGGTAGACGTCCACGACGAAGTGATCGCGCCAGCGGCCGGCGAGCACCTCGCGGGCCGCGGCCTCGATCGCGCGCGCCTTGCGGCGGGGCAGGAGGCCCAGGCGGGCGTTCGCGCGCGCGGCCGCGAGCTTCACGCGGACGGTCGCGTCCACGAACGCGGGGTGCGCGCGCAGGCCGGAGATCGGGAAGTTCTCGACCGCGCGAGCGGTCTGCGCTCCCCAGAGCGCCGCGGCGGGCACCCTCACCTCGCCCATCGTGTCCTTCTCGGTCCGCGTCCGCGGCCCGCTGCGCTTCGGCATCGTGCTCCCTCCCCGCTCGGCGCGCTCGCGAGCGGGTCGACCGTATCAGGTGACGACGAGCCGGACCGGCGATTCGAGCACGAGCCGGAGCGTCTGGAGGAACCGCGCCCCCACCGCGCCGTCCACGACCCGGTGATCGCAGGACAGGCCGAGCCGGACCCGCTCCATCGCGACGAGCGCGCCCGTCGCCTCGTCCACCCACGGCACCTTCTGCACCGCGCCGACGGCGAGGATCGCCGCCTCCGGCGGGTTGATCACCGCGTAGAACGCCTCCACGCCGAACATCCCGAGGTTCGAGATGGTGAAGGACGCGCCCTGGTACTCCTCGGGGCGGAGCTTCTTCTCCCTCGCGCGCGCGGCGAGGTCGCGGATCTCCGCCGCGATCTCGAAGACGTCCTTGCGGTCCGCTCCGCGCACGACGGGGGTGAGGAGCCCGTCCTCGAGCGCGACCGCGACGCCGATGTCGATGGAGCCCCGGCGCACGATGGCGTCCGCGCCCCACGCGGCGTTCACCTCCGGGTGGCGAGAGAGCGCCTCGGCGACCGCCTTGACGACGAGGTCGTTCACCGAGACGGCGCCCTCGTCCAGCTCCTCGAGCTGCTCGCGGAGCGCGACCAGCCGGCGCGCGTCGACGGAGGCCTCGAGGTAGAAGTGCGGCGCGCCCGGCTTGGCCACGGCCAGGTTCCGCGCGATCGCCCGGCGCATCGAGGAGAGCGGGAGCGTCTCGTCGCGCAGCTCCGCGCGCGGCGGGAGGGCGCGCCGCCGGCGCGGCGCCGCCGCCGCGGCCGGCCGGGGGAGCTCCCTCGCCGGCGCGGCGGGAGCGCGCTCCTCGGGCGCACCCTCGACGTCGGCGAGCACGACGCGCCCGCGCGGCCCGGAGCCGTCCACCGCGCCGAGCTCGATCCCGCGCTCGCGGGCGCGCTTGCGCGCGGCCGGCGAGGCGATGACCCGGCCCGAGGCGGTGCGCGCCGCGGCCTCCGCGGGCGCCGCTCGCGCGCCGCGCTGGGGCGCCTCCGCGCGGGCGCGGCCCTCGTCGCGTGGACGAGGCGGCGCGTCGGGCGCTGCCGCGGCCCCGGCAGGCGCTGCCGCCGCCCCGGCGGGCGCCGGCTGCGGGCGCGGCGCCACCGGGACCTTCGCCGCGGTCGGCGGCGCGGCCTGCGTGGAGTCGTGCGACACCTCGCCCCCGACGCGCGGCTCGAGCGCGGCGTCCGGCGCCGCGGGGAGGAAGCGGCCTCCGCGGCGGGCACCTTCTCGCCGCGCGCGCCGATCCAGGCGATCGGCTGGCCGACCGGCGCGGACTCGCCGACCTTCAGCACGAGGCCGATCAGGGACGCCGGACTCGAAGGCCTCGACGTCGAGCGTCGCCTTCTCGGTCTCGACCTGCGCGACGACGTCCCCCGCCTTGA
>CAVTRF010000034.1:0-13265 GCA_963736795.1 uncultured delta proteobacterium
GGTTCGGGTCTCCTCCCGTGGGAACGGTCCAGTCGTAAGTGGTCCGCTGCTCGGGCGAGCGCGAGCCCCCCGAGGGCAGACGCCAGGCGCGGACCGAAATGCGGAGGGCCCGCCGGACGCGCCGGCGGACCCTCACTTCCCAGTTCGCTGCGCGGACGCCCGGTCACCGCGCGGACGCTCGGCGACCGCGCGAGCGCTCAGTCGCCGTGGTGGTAGCGTTCAGTGGCGTTCGCCGCCCCCTGCCCATGGCAACCCTGGCACGACGCGACGTCGTTCGGGTTCGACACGTTGATCGGGCCGCCGGCGTGGATGCAGTCCTTGGTGAACCCGAGCGTCCCGGTCGGCGAGGCGGAGACCGGGCACGGCACCGGCGCCTGCCCGGCGGTGAACTTCACGTTGTCGTGGCACGAGGTGCAGACCGCGAGCGTCGGCTTCGTCTTCCAGTTGTCTGCGTCCTTGCCCGTGTGGCACACGGTGCAGTGGCGGACGCCGTGGTCGTGCCACGGGAAGGCGAGCTCGGCGACCAGTCGGCGATGCTCTGACGGTTGCCGACGATGAAGTAGGGGATCCCCTGCTGCACGCTCGGGAGCGTCTCGCCGCTGTGGATCTTGTGGATCATCACCTTGAAGTTGACCGTCCGGTCGGTCTCGGGATCGCCGGTCTGCGGCGAGTGGCAGGTGAGGCAGAGCTGCGTCGTGCGCCGCGACCCGTGCGCGGTGAGGGCGCCGTGGCAGCGGTTGCAGCCCGCGTCCGTGATGGTCTCGAGCTTCTGGGCGGTGCCTCCGGCCGGCACGAAGTTGAAGGAGCCGCCAGCCGCGTCGGTGTCCGCGCCGGTGTTGCGCGAGATCCACCCCGCCACGGTGTGCGTCTTCGTCCGGTCGAGGCCGGTCGTGACGGTCGGCGCCGGGAACGTGTACTCGTACACGCCGCCCCCGATCGCTCGCAGGTCCGCCCGCGTGGGCGTCGCCGAGGTGGCCTGCGTCCGCGCCGCCGGCGTGGGCTTCGGACCGTCGTAGGTGTAGGCGGCGGGCTGGCGCGTCGCCTCGTAGTACGACCGGTAGTCCCCGTGCTCGTCGAGCATCGCGAGGGTGAAGCGCGGCCCCGTGGTGTTCGGGAAGGTGGTGGTGGTCGCCATCTCGGCATCGAGGTTCACCGGCGCGCCGGCGCCGTCGAGGAGCCGGAATCGGACGGTCGGACGAGCCGACGTCGCGAACTCCGGGACGACGGCGACTGGATCTCGAGGGTCAGCGGATCCGGTTCGACCTGGGGCGGCGCGGCCGCCGCGTTCTTGTCGTCGTCCCCGCACCCTGCAAGCACAATCGCTGCCACCGCTGCGAGGCCCGCGCTTCGCCATGCGTTAGTCATCGTTCCTCCACGGGCCGCCAGGCCACCGCGCGAGCGCCTGCGGCCGCCGGCGTCACGCTGCGGCTCAAGGTGAGCACGCGCACGCGGCGTGTGATCCTCCAGGCGGGCCTGCTGAGCCGACGGCCCAGGGGCCTCGGGGGCGAGCGAGGCTCTAACAAGGCCGGCTCCGGCCTCCAGCGGCGAGGGCGGCGAGGCGAGCAGGGGAAGGGGGAAAAGAAAGGACAAGCATCGTTGAACCAGGCGCGCTCCCGCGCGCGTTCGCCATATGGCCGTGACCCCGCCCAGCGAAACCGCTATCCGAAGCAAGGGATATGCAGCCGGTGGTGAGCGCACGGGGAAGCGCGCGCGCCCTCTGGCTCGGGTATGAAGGCAAGGGGACATGGAGCGACTGGCGAAGGACGACGCCCAAGCCCAGCCAACCGCTCTCGAAGGGACTGGGCGCCTGACGGAGCTGTCGTCGACCTGGCCGATGCACCCGGCTCTCAAGCCGCTCGGCTCTCGGCATGGGCAAGGGGCAATGGACCGGCTCCGACCGGTCACTCGGGTGATGACCTGGAACTTCGCGCTGCTCGCGATGGACCAGATCGTGAATTCGGCGGCGAAGGTGCGGCAGATGTCCGGCGGGCAGCTCACCGCTCCCGTCGTGCCTCGGGCAGGCGGCGAGGCGCTCGGCCAGCGCCTGGGCGAGGCGGAGCAGGCCAGATGCTCGAGTCGCCCTCCGCCGCCATCACCGGACTAAATCACAACTCTCCTCCAGCCGCCCTACCCCACGCCTGAAGCTCGCCTAGAGCAAGGCGACTTTCCTTGAACCGAGCAATGTGGCCTGGTGGTGGAACCGAAGGTGCTGAACTCGGCGAACGGACGGGGTGGAGGACGGCGAGGTCCTTGTCCCGTTCGGAAGGCCGAGGGTGCCGTCCGCCCCGGCCGCGACGTGACAATCGTCGCCTGGCAGAAGATGCGCTTCGTCGCTCTCGCCGCGGCGGAGGTGCTCGAGAAGGAGGGGATCGAGGCGGAGGTCATCGACCCGCGGACGCTGCGCCCCTTCGACCTCGATGCGGTCCTCTCCTCGGTCGCCCGGACCCACCGCTGCGTCGTCGTCGAGGAGGGCTGGCCGTGGATGGGGAGCGGCGCGCAGCTCGCCGACTCGGTCCAGCGCCACGGGTTCGACGACCTGGACGCGCCGGTCGTGCGCGTCACGGGGCGCGACGTGCCGATGCCCTACGCGAAGCCGCTCGAGAACGTGGTGCTCCCGACCGCCGAGCGCGTGCGGCGTGCGGTCCACGACGTCACCTACCGCGCCTAGGCCGCGACATGGCGAAGCCCATCAAGATGCCGAAGCTCTCGGACCAGATGACCGAGGGCAAGATCGCGGAGTGGCTGAAGCAGGAGGGCGACGAGATCAAGGCGGGGGACGTCGTCGCGCAGGTCGAGACCGAGAAGGCGACGCTCGACGTCGAGGCCTTCGAGTCCGGCGTCCTGATCGGCCTCGTGGTGAAGGCCGGCGAGTCCGCGCCAGTCGGCCAGCCGATCGCCTGGATCGGCGCCCGCGGCGAGAAGGTGCCCGCCGCGGAGGCCGCGGCCTCGTCCGCGGCGCCGGACGCCGCGCTCGAGCCGCGCGTCGGGGGCGAGGCGTCGCACGTCTCCACGCAGGCCGCGCCGCCGACCGCGGCGAAGGTCCCGGTGGCGCCGCGCCCGCAGCCGGCGCCCGCCGAGGCCGCGGCAGCGCCCGCCGGGGCTGCGGCAGCGCCCGCCGCGCCGCCCCGTCCACGCGAGGAGGGCCGCGCCCGCGCGGAGGCGCCCCAGCGCGGCGCGCGGGCGGCGCCCGCGGAGGCCGCGGCGCGCACCGCCTCGGGACGGGTCATCGCCTCGCCGGCCGCGCGCAAGCGCGCCCGCGAGCGCGGGATCGACCTCGGCGCGGTGGACGGCTCCGGGCCACGCGGGCGCGTCGTGCTCGCCGACGTCGAGGGTGCGCCCGAGGAGCGCGCTCCCGCCGCGCCGGCGAGGGAGCTCGCCCGGCCGGCCGCGGCGGCGGCGCGCCGGCGTCGCCCCCTCCCGCCGCGCGCCGAGCTGCGCGACGAGACGCTCCCGCTCTCCTCGATGCGCCGGGCGATCGCGCGGAACCTGACCGCGGCCAAGCCGGGCGCGCCGCACTTCTACCTCGAGGCCTCCGTCGACGCGCGCCGGCTGGTCGCGCTCCGCGAGCAGCTCGAGGAGCTGGACGAGGGCACCGTCTCGGTGAACGACCTCCTCGTCAAGGCGGTCGCCGAGGCGCTCTCTCGCCACCCGGAGGTGAACGCCGCGTGGGGCGCGGACGCCATCGTTCGCCGCGGCTCCATCGACATCGGCGTCGCGGTCGCGCTCGAGGACGGGCTCCTCACCCCCGTCGTGCGCGGGGCGGACCGCAAGGACGTCTTCGAGATCGCGGCGGAGATCCGCGACCTCGCCGCGCGCGCGAGGGAGAAGAAGCTCCGGCCCGAGGAGTACCAGGGCGCGTCCTTCACCATCTCGAACCTGGGGATGTTCGGCGTGGAGGCGTTCTACGCGGTGATCAACCCGCCCGAGGCGGCGATCCTCGCCGTCGGCGCGGTGCAGAAGGTGCCGTGGGTGGACGAGGCGACGGGCGCGCTCGTCGCGATGGAGCGGGTCCGGCTCGGCCTGTCCTGCGATCACCGGGTCGTGGACGGCGCGGTGGGGGCGCGGTTCCTCCAGACGCTGCGGCTCGTGCTCGAATCGCCGGTCCGGCTCGTCGTCACCTGATACGGTCGACCCGCTCGCGAGCGCGCCGAGCGGGGAGGGAGCACGATGGCGAAGCGCAGCGGGCCGCGGACGCGGACCGAGAAGGACACGATGGGCGAGGTGAGGGTGCCCGCGGCGGCGCTCTGGGGAGCGCAGACCGCTCGCGCGGTCGAGAACTTCCCGATCTCCGGCCTGCGCGCGCACCCCGCGTTCGTGGACGCGACCGTCCGCGTGAAGCTCGCGGCCGCGCGCGCGAACGCCCGCCTGGGCCTCCTGCCCCGCCGCAAGGCCCGCGCGATCGAGGCCGCGGCCCGTGAGGTGCTCGCCGGCCGCTGGCGCGATCACTTCGTCGTGGACGTCTACCAGGCGGGGGCGGGCACCTCTCACAACATGAACGTGAACGAGGTCCTCGCGAACCGGGCCACCGAGCTGCTCGGCGGCCGTCGCGGCGCGGAGCGGCTCGTCAATCCCAACGACGACGTGAACATGGCGCAGTCCACGAACGACGTGGTGCCCACCGCCATTCGCCTCGCGGCGCTCGAGCTCGCGCCCGAGGTGATCGAGGCGCTCGCCGCGCTCGCGCGCACCTTCGAGGCGAAGGCGCGCCGGTGGCAGGGGATCGTGAAGTCCGGCCGGACGCACCTCATGGACGCGACCCCCATCCGGCTCGGGCAGGAGGTGTCGGGCTGGGCGGCGGCGGTCTCCGGCGCGGCCGGCCGGGTCCGCGACGCCCTGCCGGAGCTCTCGGTGCTCGGGATCGGCGGGACCGCCGTCGGCACGGGGCTGAACGCGCACCCCCGCTATCGCGCGCTCGTGGTCGAGGAGCTGGAGCGGCTCACCGGCGTCCCGCTCACCGTCGCGCCGAACCCGTTCTACGCGATGCAGTCCCTCGCGCCCTTCGTGGCGCTCTCGGGCGCTCTCCGGACGACCGCGGTCGAGCTCCTCCGGATCGGCGGGGACGTGCGGCTCCTCGGGAGCGGCCCGAACACCGGGCTCGGAGAGCTGCGCCTGCCGCCGGTGCAGCCGGGCTCGTCGATCATGCCGGGGAAGGTGAACCCCTCGATGGCCGAGATGCTCGCGATGGTCTCGTACCAGGTCGTGGGCCTGGACGGCGCGATCGCGTGGGCGGCGAGCGGCGGCCAGCTCGAGCTCAACGTGATGATGCCCCTCGTGGCGTTTGATCTGTGCCACTCCCTGTCCGTCCTCGCTTCGGCCGTCCGGGCGTTCGACCTCCGCTGCGCCCGCGGGCTCGAGGCCGAGCCGGCGCGGGCGCGCCACTTCGCGGACAGGACGGTCAGCCTCGCCACCGCGCTCGCGCCGAGGCTGGGGTACGCCCGTGCGGCCGAGATCGTGAAGGCGTCGGTCGCGAGCGGCCGCTCGATCGTGGACCTCGCGGTCGAGCTCGGCGGGCTCGCGCCGAAGGACGCGAAGCGGCTGCTCGACCCGGCGAAGCTCACCACGCCCGGCCGCCGCTGACGGCGGGGCGGCGGAGCCGGGCTCGCGGGGTATGATGCGCCGGTGGCGGTCCGCCTCGGCGACATCCTGGTGAAGTCGGGCGCGTGCTCGGAGACGGCCGTCCGGGACGCGCTCAGGAACCAGATCATCTTCGGCGGTCGGCTCGGGACGAACCTCCTCGAGCTCCAGGCGGTCTCCGAGGAGGCGCTCGCGAAGGGCCTCGGGAAGCAGCACGGGCTCCCGTGCGTCTTCGGGCCGCAGCGGCTCGACCCCGCGGCCGTCGCGCTGCTGACCCCGGAGGTCGCCGAGCGCTACGACGCGATCCCCTACCTGCTCCAGGGGAAGCGGCTCGCGCTCCTGGTCGTGGACCCGCGGAACCTCGCCATGCTCGACGAGGTCGCGTTCGTCACGGGGAAGCAGGTCCACCCCATCGTCGCGCCCGAGGCGCGGGTCTGGGCGCTCGTGCGCGAGCACTACGCCATCGACCGCCACCTCCGGGGAATCGAGGTGGACTTCGCGCACCTGCGCGGGAAGGTCGAGGAGCCGCGCCCCCCGCCGGCGCCCCCGGCGGCGAGCAAGCCGCCGCCCGGCGGCGACCTGATGGACGAGGGCGCGTTCCACGCGCTCTACCGGACGGAGGCCGGGAAGGGGGCCGGTCCGCTCGCCGCGACGCCTCCGCCCGCTGCCGCTCCGCCGCCCGCCCGCGCCGACCAGCCTCCGGTCGCGACTCCGCCCCCGGTCGCGCCCCGGAGGCCCACGCCGTCACCCCAGGCCCCGCCGCGACCGCCGGCCCCGCCGCCCCGGGCTTCCGTGCCGCCGCCCCCGCTGCTCGACGAGGTCATCGAGCTCACGGACCTCCTCGAGCCCGAGCTGCCCGCCGCGCCCCTGCCCCCACCCCCCGCGCCGCCGCAGGTGGCGGCCGAGGTGCTCGCCGCGCTGTCGCAGCGCCCCGGCCACGCCCCGCCCGCCCGGCTCGTCTCGCCCGCCAAGGTCCAGGCGGAGCCGTCGGCGCTGTCCTTCGAGGAGGCGGTGCGGTTCCTCGAGGGGGTGGACGAGCGCGACGCGATCGCGAACACCGTGCTGCGGTACGCGCGCTCGAGGTTCCGGCGCGCCGTCCTCTTCACCGTCCAGCGCGGCGCCGCCCACGGGTGGGCCGGCCTCGGCGAGAAGCTCGGACCGGAGGCGGTGCGCAGGATGCACCTCGCGCTCGGGACCGCGGGCATCCTCGAGACCGTGGTGAAGACACAGGCGCACTTCCTCGGGCCGATCCCGAAGACCGAGGCCAACATCCGCCTCCTGAAGGCCCTCGGCGGAGGCGTGCCGGCGAACGCGCTCGTCGTGCCGATCCTCGCGATCGGCCGGGTCGTGAACCTGTTCTACGGCGACGACGGCAGGGGCGGGACCGTGGACTCCGGCGGCGTCGGCGAGCTGCTCATCCTCGCGACCCGGATCGCGAAGAGCTACGGCGCGCTCCTCGACCGCGTGCGGTGACCTGGAGCGCGGGCCCGCGCCGGCGTTGACATCGAGGCGCGGGGGGGCGAGTGTCCCCTTCCCCGATGGCCGCGACCCTCCACTACTTCATGGCGCCCGAGGACGAGCGATCGGTGTTCCGGCACCTCGCCCGCCGCCAGCTGACGCTCTACCCGGAGCTCATCCCGCCGGGGCACGTCCCCATCCCCCTCGACGAGCACGCGGTCGAGAAGCTCGCCGGGTCGTCCTGGTACATCGCCGCGGAGCGGCTAGGTCCGGTCATCGTCCACCCCGTGAAGAAGGGTCCGGACAGGGGCATGCTCGTCATCGAGGAGGTGCCGTCCCCCGTGTTCCACTACGAGCGCTCGATCCCGAACGACGCGGGCGAGCTCGTGGCCGGCCGCCTCTGGGCGGAGCTCGACATCACGGACGACGTGTCCGACAAGCGCGGGAAGCCGATCGCCCTCCGCGCCATCTTCCAGGAGGTCCACGACCTCTTCCGCAAGAACTGGCGGCGGAGCGACCCGAAGGGCTTCTGGGTCGGGCCGCACGCGGCCGCCGTCTGGAAGCGCGGCGAGCTCGTCCTGCGCGAGGCCGGGCACAAGGGGAGGTCCATCGGCGTGTGGCGCTAGGCCTGCCCGGCCGGGTTCCGGCGGCGGGGCCCGGACCGTTGACGCGGGGGCCCGGTACCGGTACATGGTGCCGCTTGACCATGGGCCCCGTCCCTCGCTATAAGGCCGCGCTCGCAGCGGTGTTTCTCTGCCTGCCGGGGCTCGCGCCGGCGGCCGAGAAAGTGGGCGGCGCGATCCTCCCCGACGAGTCGGTGAAGATCGGCGAGAATCGGTATCGCAGTCCGAAGAGCTACGAGGAGACGGTGAAGTTCTACCGCGCGGTGTACGGGCCGCGGTACGCGAGGCGACCGATCGCGAACACACCTTCGGTGAAGGCCGTGCACATCGAGAACCCGGACGCGAGGCCGGGGCAGTGGGAAGGGCTGAACGTCTACGAGCTCAAGAACGAGGCGCGGGTGTTCGTGCTCGTGAAACGGAAATGACGCTTTGGGGGATCGTCTAACGGCAGGACGCCAGACTCTGGATCTGGCTATCTAGGTTCGAATCCTAGTCCCCCAGCAACTTCGATGAGTCGGGCGTTGACTGCCGCAGCGCTCGCGAGTAGGAAAGCGGAGGATCTTGGCCCGTTAGTCTAGCGGTTAGGACGTCGGCCTCTCACGCCGAAAACATGGGTTCAATTCCCGTACGGGTCACCATCTGTGCCCCCGCAGCTTCGTCCGGCTGCGGGGTTTTTTCTTTTCCGGCCCGTTCGCACGCCACAGGTCACAGCTTCGCCCGCCGAAGGAGCTGCGCGTTCACCGCGACGATGACCGTGCTGACGGACATCAGCACCGCTCCGACTGCCGGCGCGAGGACGATTCCCCACCGCGCGAGGACCCCGGCCGCGAGCGGGATCGCTGCGATGTTGTAGCCGGCCGCCCACCAGAGGTTCTGGATCATCTTCCGGTACGACGCGCGGCTGAGCGCGATGATGCGGGGAACGTCCCGCGGGTCGCTCCGCACGAGGACGATGTCGCCCGCCTCCACCGCCACGTCGGTGCCCGCGCCGACGGCGATCCCGACATCGGCGGTCACGAGTGCCGGCGCGTCGTTCACCCCGTCGCCCGTCATCGCCACGCGCTTCCCGCTCTTCCGGAGCGTCTCGATCACCTCCGCCTTCCGGTCTGGCAGCACCTCCGCATGCACCGTGTCGATCCCGAGCTCCCGCGCGACCGCCTCGGCGACCGCCCGCGAGTCCCCCGTGAGCATCGCGACCTCGATGCCCATCTCGTGAAGGCGGGCGACCGCCTCCCGCGACTCGGGCCGTACCGCGTCCGCCACGGCGAACGCGGCGATCGGTCGTCCGTCCTCGATCAGGAACACCACCGATTGCCCGCGCCCCGCGGCCTCGCGCGAGAGGGCGTCCAGCTCGGGAGGGGGCGTCGCCCCGAGCTTGCGCAGCAGGTTCGGCCCGCCGACCATTCTCTCGCGCCCGTCCACGCGCGCCCTGACGCCGTGTCCGGGTATCGCCTCGAAGCCGTTCGCCTGCGGCACCGCCAGGCCCCGGTCGCGCGCGGTCCGCACGACGGCCTGAGCGACCGGGTGTTCCGAGTCGCGCTCCACCGCGGCGGCGACCGCGAGCGCCTCCGCCTCGGAGAGGCCGCCGACGGTCCGCACCGCGACCACGCGGTACTCGCCGAGCGTGAGCGTGCCGGTCTTGTCGAAGACCACCGTCGTGAGCCTGCGCGCCTCCTCGAGCCCGCGCCGGTCGCGGACGAGCAGGCCCGACCGCGCCCCCAGCGTCGTCGAGATGGCGATGACGAGCGGGATGGCGAGGCCGAGCGCGTGGGGGCAGGCAATGACGAGGACCGTGACGACGCGCTCGACGACGAACGCCCCCGGCGCACCGGCGAGGCCCCAGGCGATCGCCGTGACGACGGCAGCGGCGAGCGCGACGATGGTGAGCAGGAACGCGGCGCGATCCGCGATCGCCTGCGCGCGCGAGCGCGAGGTCTGAGCGCGATCCACGAGCCGCATGATGCCCGCGAGCGCCGTCCGCTCTCCGGTCCCGGTCACCTGGACCCGGAGCGACCCCGCTCCGTTCACCGTTCCGGCGATGACCCGGTCTCCGGCCCGCTTCTTGAGCGGACGCGACTCACCCGTGATCATCGACTCGTCCACCGCGCTCTCGCCCGATTGCACCGCGCCGTCGGCCGGGACCCGCGCTCCGGGGCGGATGAGGATCGCGTCGCCGTCCCGCAGCGCCGCCAGCGGGACCTCCTCCTCGCCGCCCTCCGCGATCCGCACCGCAACCGAGGGGAGGAGCTTCGCGAGCTCCTTGAGCGCGCCCTGTGCTTGCGAGATCGACCGCATCTCGATCCAGTGACCGAGCAGCATCACCGTGACGAGCGTGGCGAGCTCCTCCCACAGCGGCATGCCGGGGTAGCCGATGGTCACCGCCACGCTGAAAACGAAGGCGACGCCGATCGCGAGCGCGATGAGCGTCATCATCCCGGGGAGCCGGTCGCGGAGCTCCCGCGCCGCGCCCCGGACGAACGGGCTCCCGCCGTACGCGAAGACGATCGTCCCGAGAACCGGGGCGAGCCAGGTCGAGCCCGGGAAAGCCGGCGCATGCCACCCGGTGACCGACGTGAGCATGTGACCCCAGACGACGGTCGGCAGGGTCAGCAGGAGGGCAATCCAGAACCGCGTCCGGAACATCGCGACGCTGTGGCCGGCGTGGCGGTCATGCGCCGCGTGCTCGTCGCCGTGCGCGGCCGAGGGCGGTTGCGCCGCGACTTCTTGCGCTCGTCCGTGCTCGCCGGCGCTCGCGCGGCCGGGCAGCTCGGGCAGCTCGGGGTACCCCGGCTTCACAGTGCCGGCGGCTGGGGCGCCGGATCGCGGCGCAGCGTGCGTGTCATGCTGTCCGTGTCCCGCGTGCTCGCTCATGTTCACCTCCGGACCCGGAGATGCTCGTGCTGTTCGAACGCGGCCCCAGGAGCGAGCAAGAGGCCGCCTACGATCCACACGAGGAGGCGCACGCACTCCCCCTCGGACGCCCGACCTGCTTCGACCGAAACATCGGCGCGGCCTCAATGTCGTCACGACCGCGCGCGAACGGCGCGCGTGAGCCGACGCGGGACCTGCCATTGATCAGGAGGCACTGACCGAAAGGGATTCCTCCGCAAACCGGGGGCGAGGTGGCTAGGCGCCGCGCGGTGGCTCACCGTTCGGACGCGCCACGACTACTTGAATACCGGCGTCGCGAAGAGCACCCCGCCAAACAACAGGAACGCGAGAGCGAGCGTCCAGACGACGTTGAACGCCTGCGCGCCAACGAATGCAGCGGCGGGCCGGCCACCCTGCATCCCGACGAGGTCCGCGACGCGCGTCTCGAGGCCGATGCACGTGAACGCGAGCGCGAACCACATCGTCCGAAGGCCACCGAGCGTCCCCTTCGTCGCGGCGACCAGTCGCTGGGTCGAGCACGAACGAGAACACGATGGAGGCGGCGACGAATCCGATGACGAACTTGGGGAACCGCTCCCAGATGACGCGCGCGCTCGGCCTCTCGCCGCCGGCCTTGCCGTTGCGGAACGTCCACCAGACCGACAGGACGAACGCGGCGACACCGATGAGGACGTTCTGCGAGAACTTCACGACGACGCCCGCCTTCATGGCGGCCTCGCTGATGAGCGCGCCCGCTGCGACGACGGAGCCGCTCGTGTCGAGCGTGCCGCCGAGCCACGCGCCGCCCACGACGTCCGGGATGCCGAGCGAGCGCACCGCCCACGGCATGAGGACCATCATCGGGACCGCGACGATGAGGACGAGGGAGGTGACGTAGGAGAGCTTCCGCTTGTCCCCGTGGATCGCGCCGCAGGCGGCGATCGCCGCCGAGACGCCGCAGATCGACACCGCGGTGGAGAGCATGACCGCGAGCTCCTCGTCGACCTTCAGCTTCCGGGCGAGCCAGAAGCAGAAGTACCAGACGGCCGAGACCACGAGGAGCGCCTGCGCGATCCCCAGCGCGCCCGCCTGCACGATCTCGAGGAAGAGGATGCTCGAGCCGAGGATCACGAGCCCCGTCTTGATGAAGTACTCGGTGCGTACCGCCTCGCGGAGCCACCGCGGCAGGCCGATGACGTTGCTGACGAAGAGGCCGATGAGGAGGGCGAAGATGACGTACTCGAGCCCCCAGTAGGCGAGCGTCGAGTTGCCCGCGATCACCTGGGCGAGCCACGCGAGCGCGAACACGATCGGGAATCCGACGGCGTACCGGAGGGCGTTCCCGCCCAGCAGCCAGATGCCGACGACGGACGCCAGCAGGTAGGCGAGGCCGACCAGGGCCGAAGTCCCGAGGTTCTTCGCCGAAAAGACGCCGCCCAGGAGCGCGCCAGCGTCTGCGAAGCTCTTGCCGAGGTCGGCGCCCTTCTTCTTCAGCGAGGCGTCCTTCGCGCTCTTTGCGGCATCGCCGAGAGCGCGCGCGGCCTTGCCGATCGCCGCGCGGTCGCCGCTCGCCGCGGCCTTCGCGAGCGACGCTGCGGCGATCGCGAGCGGCTGGTCGCCGCGAGCCGCCGCGTCCGCCGCGAGCGCCTCGACCGCGGGCACCTTCTCCGCGACCGTGTCAGCGACCGCGGAATCGGTAGCCCACTTGAACTTCGGGAGCTCCGGCCTGACGCCGAGGAGCACGAGGCCGATGACCGCGAGGCCGAGCCACGCGGCCACCCAGTCTTCGCTCTTGACGACCGGCGGTCGCGGCGGCGGGACCGGAGCCGGGCCGGGATCCGTGGAGTCCGGGGGTACGGAGGCATCGATCTCGCGGGCCGCGTTCGTGGGGGTCATACCCGCGGAGCATCCGTTATCGCGGACGACCAGTCAAGCGGAATGTCCGCTATACCGGATGAGGCAATCCGGCGTGCCGGGGCGCGCGGAAACTCCACCCCTGAGCCTCACAGCGCCGAGCGTTCCGTTAAGCTGGACGCGCCTCCGTCATCCGCTCGACGGGAGAGGAATCCGTCATGCAGGACGCCGGTCGTGAGGCGGGTGCGTGAGCTCCTTCGCGTACGAACCCGCCTCACGAGGACCGTCTCCACGAACCCTGAAGCGCTGCGCTAACCACCCCACGACTGGTTGCGAACGTCCGGGCTGTTCGGGCTTTCCTGGTTGGTGCTCGGCTGCGCCTTCCGCTCGTCGGCGCTCTTCTGCTTCTGGCCCTGGCGCAGTGGGTGGTCGACGTCGTGGATCGGTCCGTCCGAGCAGCAGCTGCACGGCTGCTTGGACGTACCGCCCTCGGCTGCGAGCGCGGGGGCGGCGGTCACGAGCGTCGCTGCGGCGATCGTCGAGAACAGGATCCGGTTGAACATGATGGCCTCTCGGTGCCGGCGGGTTGGTGTGGAGCGCCCGAGGCCGGCGCGGCGTCCTGTCGGAAGTCGTTGCAGGTCGCGGGCCACACGCCGAGGGGCGGACTCGCCGCAATCGCGCCCATTCCGCGCGAGAGCGTCGCGCCGTCGCGCTCGGTGCCGCTACACCGTGACGAACCCGGTCACGCCGGACGAAGTCCCCGCGTACGAGTGCGTTGGCAGCAGATCGACGGCGGCGCGTGCAGCCATCGCTGTCACACCCACTTGCGTCCCTCGCATGCGCAGACAGCCCAGGAGCGGCTGCTCGCCGATGCGTCTGAGCCGC
>CAVTRF010000035.1:0-64193 GCA_963736795.1 uncultured delta proteobacterium
GGTCTTCGTCTTCTCCGGCCACACGAGAACCCGTGGTGTTTCTAGGTGGGATTGCTGTTGAACTCGAGCTTGTCGCCGAGGACCCGAGAAGACCGTCTCGAAGGCGAGGCTCGCGCGCTGCTCGACGAGCGCCTTACGGGATCTTTCCCGCCACCTTCGCCGCCTCGTGTTCGTCTATCTCCAGCTCGCGCGCGAGCTCGTTGGCGTTCACGAATGCTACCTGACCCGGGCCGGACCGCACACGCACGTGCTCCTCCCCGCGATGCCTCGATCTCGGTGACCTTGCCTTCGAGGGTCCGGACGATTCGCGCGACGTCGATTGCAATCACGACCTGCCCTTCTGCCGTCGCCTCGATCATCCTTTCTCCCGGGTCCTCGGTGAGGGCGACAATTCCGCTGGCCATCCGTGATGAGCGCCAGCTTCGTAGTGGGGGCGATGCGGCGCCTCAGGTACTGAACGACCCGCCGGACCGCCTGGAGCGAAGCCGCCGGCGCCCAGCAGCCGCGCCACGACGCGGAACGCCACGAGATTCTCTTCGAACGAGTAACACGCCGGGACCCGCGTCCAGCCGCCTGGCGAACGGATGAGGGTACAGTTCCGTCCGAGCCCAGTAGTCCAGCTGCCGGTACGTGATCCCCGTGAGATTGAGAACAACCGTCGAGCTGAAGCCCGTGCTCGTCATGCCTCGCTGATACACCGTGTAATCACGAGGCAACATCGAGGTGCGTTCGGGCAGGTCTGGGCAAGGTCTTGCCCAGCCGGACGGGATTCAGCGGGCCTGAACCAGTCCAGAAGCAGCGATTTCGGCCAGTTCCGGGCGCCGCGGTGTCCGATTCAAAATTCCCAAGCCGAACTTCGCCCGGTTCGAATCCCAGTTTTCCGCTCCAGTTCTGAAGGCCGGAATCGGTGGCTTGGTCGCCCTGGGTTCGGCTGTTGTTCGGCGCGCGAGGGGCGGCGGGGAGGGTCCTGCTCGATTCGGCGGGTATGTCACCGCGTGACCGGGCGCGGCTCGTGGGCGTGTGGCCGAGGTCGCAACCCCCGACGGCTGCGTCGCGGCGCAGCCCGGCTCGGCCGGCGCTCATGCGACTTGGCGGAGGCAGGAACGCGAGACGGGCGCGCGTCCAGCCATTCCCAGGAGCTGCCCTTCTTCCGGGCGAGAAGGACGAGGTGCAGCTTGAGGGGCCGGTCGTGCCGTCCGGTCTCGCGAAGTTCGAGAGATTGTGATTGAGATTCAGAAGCGCGGCGTCGATCGCCGATCCGGCGCATGCCGACGATTGTGAAGGTGGACCTCTTCAGAGATCCGCCAGAATCGTCGAGGCGTCCTTCTGGAAGGCCCTCCGACGCCGGATCGTCCTTTCCCGAAGTCACCGCCCGGAGCGAGAAGGGTCCCGTCCTCGGCCCAGAACGACGCCACCTCCTTCGCGTCGAAGCGGTTGAAGGCATCGTCTTGAAATTCCGGCGGGTCGCTTCCAGCGACGGGTCGCGGTTCGCTCTTGCTGCGCGGTGTTCGGGTTCGTCGAAGTGCACGCCCTCCTGCGAACCGGATTCTCCAATGCGGCGGCGGTGCAACGGGAACTCGGGGAAGCGAGTCCCGAGTCGTGCCTCGCCCGCCGCCCGCTGCGGGAGCCTGCGGCGCGTGCGCCGGTGCAAGGGACGCGTGCCGAGGACGCGGTGGCGGGGACAAGTGGGAGTGGGACGACTACGGGTTCCCGCCCCGCTCCCGGAGCGGCGGGGTCGCCGACCCCGACGCGACGAACGAGACCGCGCACCGTGCTCTCCAGGCGAACGTGCTGGATTCCGCCGTCGGTCGCTGCGCCCGCGACCGCGGCGACGATGCGATCGATGCCGGTCAGCTTCACGGGCTCCGCGACCGGCCCGGGCACCGCCCCAGCGTCGAACGTGCAGCTCATGTTCGTCGCGAGCACGACCACGCGCACATCGCCGGAAACATGGGCCAGGTGGCCGTTCCCGCGCTCCCGCCGGATGCTCGACGGGCTCCTCGATCTCGCTCGCGCCCATCCGTCGCGACGAGCACGCTGAAGCTCACGAGCGAACCCACCGAGGCCGTCCTCCAGGGTCGCACCTATGCGGGCGTCGCGGTCGCCGGGACGGACTCGGTGGATCGCCCCCGGCGCCAGCGGGGCTCCGGATTGCGGGCCAGGTCATCGGCGCGACGGGGCACGCGGCTGGCGCTTCGGGGCGGAGGACCATCTCGCGGCCTCGCCGCGGGCTGCGCCGGGCCGGCCCTCGCCGACGCCCTGCTCGTTGTCAGCGTGAGACGAGCGCCTCGGCCGAGAGATAGCGCGCGCCGCGAGGTGTCCTGGAGGAGCGGCTCGTGGTGGAGCCGATTGGGGGATCTGGCCTGGCCTTCCTCACCGCGAAGCGATGCAGCGCTGAATCGCGGAAAACAGCGTCTGGGAGCCGAAGGGCTTTCTACGTGAAGACTCGCACCGCGATGTGCGCGTAGACCGGAGGTGGAGACAAGATCACCGGGGATTGGGGGGAGACGAGCGTCGCGTCCCTTCCGGGCGAGGAACTCCCAGCCGTCCATGGACAGGATCACGAGGTCGAGCAGAATCGCCGCGGCAGAGGTCTCCGCCCGGTCAGCAGCTGAAACGCCTCGCTCCCGTCGGACGCCGATGCGGTCTCGAATCTTCTTCTCGAAGCAGCTCGGAGCAGGGACGCGAACATCGCGGTCGTCGTCGATGACGAGGACGGTCTCCGGCTGTAGAGAGAATGCCGTATCGACGACCACTCGCGCCGTTCCATCCGTTGTCATCCCGTTCCGCGTACGCGCCCTGAGGACCACCCGCGCCGCGCCGACTGCGACCGGACGGACCCGACGTTAACGTCCTGTGGGACATCCTACTTTCACGTCCTAACCACGCTCTCGCGTTAGGACGTGAAAGTAGGATGTCCCACAGGACGTTAACGTCGGGTCCGTCCGGTCGCAGTCGGCGCGGCGCGGTCATCATCAGGGCGCGTACACGGAACGGGATGACAACGGATGGAACCGCGCGCGAGTGCATCGTCGATACGGCATTCTCCCCTACAGCCGGAGACCGTCCTCGTCATCGACGACGACCGCGATGTTCGCGAGTCCCTCTCCGAGCTGCTTCGAGAAGAAGGATACGAGACCGCATCGGCGTCCAACGGGAGCGAGGCGCTTCAGCTGCTGAGCCGGGCGGAGACCTGCCCCGCGGCGATTCTGCTCGACCTCATGATGCCTGTCATGGACGGCTGGGAGTTCCTCGCCCGGAAGGGACGCGACGCTCGTCTTTCCCCCATCCCCGTGATCGTGATTTCCGCCTCCGGTCTACGCGCACATCGCGGTGCGAGTCTTCACGTCGAGAAGCCCTTCGGCTCCCAGACGCTGTTTTCCGCGATTCAGCGCTGCATCGCTTCGCGGTGAGGAAGGCCAGGCCAGATCCCCGATCAGCTCCGCCACGAGCCGCTCCTCCAGGACACTCACGGCTGCGCGCGCTATCTCTCGGCCGAGGCGCTCGTCTCACGCTGACAACGAGCGGGCGTCGGCGAGGGCCGGCCCGGCGCAGCCCGCGGCGAGCGCAGCGAGATGGTCCTCCGCCCCGAAGCGCCAGCCCGCGTGCCCCGTCGCGCCGATGACCTGGCCCGCGATCCGGAGCCCCGCTGCGCGCACCGGCCCTCAGGGGACGATGTTCACCGAGTCCGTCCCGGCGACCGCGACGCCCGCATAGGTGCGACCCTGGAGGACGGCCTCGGTGGGTTCGCTCGTGAGCTTCAGCGTGCTCGTCGCGACGTGCACGACGAGATCGAGGAGCCCGTCGACGTTCACGTCCGGCGGGGAGCGCGGGAACGGCCACCTGGCCCATGTTTCCGGCCGATGTGCCGGCGTCGTCGTGTTCGCGACGAACATGAGCTGCACGTTCGACGCTGGGGCGGTGCCCGGGCCGGGGTTCGCGACCGTGAAGCTGACCGGCATCGATTGCATCGTCGCCGCGGTCGCGGGCGCAGCGACCGAGGTGACGGCGAGAATCCGGCGCGTTCACCTGGAGCGCCACGGTGGCGGTCTCGTTCGTCGCGTCGGGGTCGGCGACCCCGCCGCTCCGGGAGCCGGGGGCGGGAACCCGTAGTCGTCCCACTCCCACTTGTCCGCCACCGCGTCCTCGGCACGCGTCCCTTGCACCGGCGCACGCGCCGCAGGCTCCCGCAGCGGGCGGCGGGCGAGCGCACGACTCGGGACTCGCTTCCCCGAGTTCCCGTTGCACCGCCGCGGCCGTTGGAGAATCCGGTTCGCAGGAGGTGCACATGGACTCGACGAACCCGAACACCGCGCAGCAAGAGGCGAACCGCGACCCGTCGCTGGAAGCGACCCGCCAGAAGTTCAACGATGCCTTCAACCGCTTCGACGCGAAGGAGGTGGCGTCGTTCTGGGCCGAGGACGGGACCCTTCTCACTCCGGGCGGTGACTTCGGGAAAGGACGATCCGGCGTCGAGAGGGCCTTCCAGAAGGACGCCTCGACGATTCTCGCGGGCTCGAGGTCCACCTTCACGATCGTCGGCATGCGCCGGATCGGCACCGACGCCGCGCTTCTCGATCTCGATCACGATCTCTCGAACTTCGCGAGACCGGACGGCACGACCGGCCCCTTCAAGCTGCACCTCGTCCTTCTCGCCCGGAAGAAGGGCAGCTCCTGGGAATGGCTGGACGCGCGCCCCTACGCGTTCCTGCCTCCGCCAAGTCTACAGTGAGCGCCGGCCGAGCCGGGCTGCGCCGCGACGCACGCTCGTCGGGGTGCAACCTCGGCCGGGGCGCCGCCGCGAGGCCGCGCATCCGGTCACGCGGTGACATACCCGCCGAATCGAGCAGGACCCTCCGCCGCGCGGCCCGCGCCTCGCGCGCGAAAGACGACGGCCGGAACCCAGGGCGACCAAGCCACCGGATTCCGGCCTTCAGAACTGGAGCGGGAAACCGGATTCGAACCGGCGACCCTCAGCTTGGGAATTTGATCGGACGCCGCGGCACCCGCGGAACTGGGCCGAAATCGCTGCTTCTGGACTGGTTCAGGCCCGCTGAATCCCGTCCGGCTGGGCAAGACCTTGCCCAGACCTGCCCGAACGCACCTCGATGTTGCCTCGTGATTACACGGGTGTTATCAGCGAGGCATGACGAGCACGGGCTTCAGCTCGACGGTTGTTCTCGATCTCACGGGGATCACGTACCGGCAGCTGGACTACTGGGCTCGGACGGGACTCGTTCGCTCATCCGTTCGCCAGGCGGCTGGACGCGGGTCCCGGCGTGTCTACTCGTTCGAAGATCTCGTGGCGTTCCGCGTCGTGGCGCGGCTGCTGGGCGCCGGCGCTTCGCTCCAGGCGGTCCGGCGGGTCGTTCAGTACCTGAGGCGCCACACTGATCGCCCGCTCTCGAAGCTGGCGCTCATCACGGATGGCCAGCGGATCCTCGCCCTCACCGAGGACCCGGAGAGGATGATCGAGGCGACGGCAGAAGGGCAGGTCGTGATTGCGATCGACGTCGCGCCGATCGTCCGGACCCTCGAAGGCAAGGTCACCGAGATCGAGGCATCGCGGGAGGAGCACGTGCGTGTGCGCGGTCAGGCCCGGGTCAGGTAGCGTTCGTGAACGCCGACGAGCTCGCGCGCGAGCTGGAGATCGACGCCTACGAGGCGGCGAAGGTGGCGGGAAAGATCCCGTAAGGCGCTCGTCGAGCAGCGCGCGAGCCTCGCCTTCGAGACGGTCTTCTCGGGTCCTCGGCGACAAGCTCGAGTTCAACAGCGATCCCACCTAGAAACACCACGGGTTCTCGTGTGGCCGAGAAGACGAAGACCGAGCTTTCCGCCAAACTCACGCGCCCGCGGCTGACGACAGCGTATCAGCGCAGCCGACTCGTCGACCTGCTCGGCAAGGCGTTCGGTGCTCCTGCGGTGTGGCTCGGAGCGCAGCCGGGAGGCGGGAAGACCACGCTCGCGGCGAGCTGGCTCGACGCGGCCAAGCGCACCAGCCTCTGGTACCAGGTCGATGCAGGTGACGCCGACCTCGGCACCTTCTTCCATTACCTGGGGCTTTCGGCGAAGCATCTCGCGCCCCGGCACAAGCTTCCGCTGCCCCACCTCACGCCCGAATATCTGCTCGGGGTCGAGAATCTTCGCCCGACGATTCTTCGAGGAGCTTTTTCGGCGGCTCCCGAGAGACTGCGTCCTGGTGCTCGACGACCTCCAGGAGGCCGGTGTCGGTGGTCCGCTCGACGACATCCTGCGGATCGCGATCGAGAGCCTCCCTGCCCACGTGAAGATGCTGTGCATCTCGCGTCTCGAGCCGCCCGAAGCGTTCGCGCGCCTGCGCGCCAATGGTCAGCTCGCGGTGCTGGACCCGGCCAGCATCCACCTCACCCTCGATGAAGCGAGAGGCATCGCCGCCTTGCGCGGGGTCGCCGAAGAAGTGGACGTGACCGCGCTACACCGGCGGACGCATGGGTGGGTCGCAGGGCTCGTCCTGATGCTGCATGGCGCGCGCGAACGGGACGCCGCCAGCGTGCCTGACGCGGCGGCGCCCGATCTGCGAAGCCTGTTCGCCTACTTTGCTTCCGAGGTGGTGGGCGGGCTGGATGCGTCGAGGCAGCAGATGCTGCTCCAAAGCGCGTTGCTGGCGAAGATGCGCGTCAGCGACGTCGAGCTGCTGTGCGGCGACGCCGGGGCCGGCAGCCTGCTTGCCGAGCTGCAGCAGCGGAACTACTTCACGTATCGTCTCTCGCCCAAGACGCCGACGTACGAATATCACCCGCTGTTCCGTGAATTCCTGCTCGCGCGGCTCGAAGGCAGTCTCGCTCCCGAGGCGCTCGCGGCGCTCAAGGTGCGAGCCGCCGAGTGCGCCGCGGCGGCCGGCAGCATGGACGAGGCGGTGTCCTTGTGGCACGCGGCCGGGGCCTGGGAGGCGATCGTCCGGTGCGTGTGCCAGATGGCCCCCGCGCTCCTGGAGCAGGGCCGCGGGCTGACGCTGGCGGCGTGGATCGAGTCGCTGCCGGCGGACCGGCGGGCGCGGGATCCCTGGCTGCACTTCTGGTTCGGCCAGTGTCGGCTGCCGTTCGCTCCGGGCGAAGCGCGGGCGCAGTTCGAGCGCGCGCTCGCCTTGTTCGAGGCGCAGGGAGAACGTGCTGGCGCCCTGCTGGCGTGGACGGCCCTGGTGGACACCCCGTTGCACGAGGGGCAGGGCCTCGGCGCCCTCGACGGCTGGATCGAGGTCTTCGAGCGCATCGCCGGAGCGGAGCCGCTCCCGCCGGCGCTTCACGATCAGATCGTCGTGCAGATGTTCAATGCGCTCCTGCTGCGACAGCCAACCCATCCCGGCATCCGGGCCTGGGCCGAGCGTTCGTTCGTCATCCTGCAGACCGGCTCCGATCTCCGGCTGCGGCTGAGCGCAGGCGTGTATCTGTGCATCTTCTTCGTCTGGATGGGCGAGCCGAGGCGCGCACGCCAGAGTCTCGACTGGCTCACCAGCCTGGTCCGCGGCGTTCCGGCCCCGCCGCTGATGACGCAGCTGGTCGGCGCCACCATCGCGATGGTGGCCTGGCTCGCGGAGGCCGACACCGCGTTGAGCCTCTCCGCCATGGACGAGGGCCTCGCCTGCGGCGAGCAGGCGGGGGTGTACGTGTGGCAGCATCATCTGCTCTGCCACGGTGCAGCGGCGGCGCTCTCGGCCGGCGACGCGACCACGGCGCAGCAGCTCTTGCGGCGCTTTGGCGAGCGGGTCGGTCAGGCCCGTCTGATCGACGTCGGCTACTACCACTACCTGTGTCACTGGGAGGCGCTCGGCCGCCACGACCTCGCTGCCGCCGAGTGGCACACGGACGCGGCTGCTCCCCTGCGCGAGCGGATCGGGCTGACCTTCGGCAACATGCTGTTCGACCTGATGCGGGCCCGCACCTGTGTCGCGCGAGGCCAGCTCGAGGCGGCGCGACCGTGGCTCGACGCGGTGCACCTCCTCGCGGCCACGACCGGCAGCATGCTGATCGAATACACCGTCTGCATCGACGAGGCCGTCCTCGCCCTGCTGCTCGGCGACGAGGCGGCGGTGCGGCGGTGGCTGACGCGTGCCTTCGGCCTGGGGCGGCAGCAGGGCCTGGTCACGTTTCACGGCTGGGAGGCAGCGCCGATGGCGAGGCTCTGCTCCCGCGCGCTGGAGGCCGGCATCGAGACCGATTACGTCCAGGGCCTGATTCGCCGCCGCGCCCTCACGCCGCCGCCAGAGGTCGAGCCGCCGGACGACTGGCCGTGGATGCTGAGGATTCACACCTTCGGGCGCTTCGCGCTTGAGCGCGACGGACAGCCGGTCAGCTTCGAAGGCCGCGTGCCGAAGCGGGCGGTCGAGCTGCTGCGCGTGCTCGTCGCCCTGGGCGGGCGTGAGGTGAGCGAGCAGTGCTGCTGCGACACGCTATGGCCGGACGCCGACGGAGACGCGGCGCGCACCAGCCTCAAGATGACCTTGCACCGCCTGCGGGGCGTCATCGGCCACGACGCCATCGTGCTGCGCGGGTCGAAGCTGTCACTCGACCCGCGGCTTTGCTGGGTCGACGCGTGGAGCTTCGAGCGCATGGCCCACCAGCTCGCCTCGGACGGGCTCTCTCCGGCCGAGCGAGTCCGGCTCGGCGAGCGGATGCAGGCCCTCTACCGCGGGCCTTTCCTCGGCGGTGAGGACGCTCCCTACGCGGTACCGCTTCGCGAGCGCCTGCTGAGCTCATGGCTGCGCGCGATCGACATCCTGGCCTCGGGCTCGCGGTCCGATGGCGACGTCGAGCCGGCGCTGGCCTGGTACGAGCGCGGGGTTCACGTCGAGCCGCTGGCCGAGCAGTTCTACCAGGGCGTCATGCGCATCTGTCTCGAGCACGGCCGCGCCGCCCAGGGGCTCGCCGCCTACGAGCGCCTGCGCCGGCTGCTCGCCGCGGAGCTCGAGGTCGTCCCCGCCCCGGAGACGCAGGCGCTCGCGCGCGCGCTCCGGGCCCTCGCGTAACCGATCCGTAACCGCCGAGCGCCTACCCTCCCGCGGATGGCGACTCCAACTCAGGCGACGCCGGGCATGACGCGCCCGGTCACGGGCGCGATGCGCAGCCTCGCGGTGGCAGCAGCGCTCGCGCTCGGCCTCGCAGCCTGCGATGGCGATGGCTCCTCGACCCCGCCCCCGCCCATCGCGGCGATCACCGGGCAGCCGACCGATCAGAGCGTGGTGGAGGGCGCGGCTGCGACCTTCGGCGTCGCCGCCAGCGGCGCCATCGGCTACCAGTGGCAGCGCAGCACGGACGGCGGCGCGAGCTTCGCGGCCGTGAACGGCGCCACGCTGGCCAGTCACACCACCTCGACGACCGTCCTGGCGGACTCCGGCACGCGCTACCGCGTCGTCGTGAGCGGCGCGAGCAACACCGTCACGAGCTCGACGGTCACCCTGACGGTGACGGCGGCGCCCATCGCGCCGGTCATCACCGGGCACCCCGTGAACCAGCACGTCATGGAGGGGCAAGACGCCAGCTTCGCGGTCACCGCCAGCGGGACCTCGGTCGGCTATCAGTGGCAGCGCAGCACCGACGGCGGTGGCACCTTCACGAACCTGCCAGCCGAAGCCGGGGCCACCCTGACCCTGCCGGCGGTGACGCTGGCGGACAGCGGCCGGCAGTTCAGGGTCGTGGTGAGCAACCTGGCCGGGACCGTCACGAGCGACGCCGCGTCCCTGACGGTGGACGCCATCCCGGCGGCTCCAGCGTTCACGACCCAGCCGGCGAGCCTCGCGGTGGTCGCCCCCCGGCCCGTCACCTTCACCGTGGTCGCGACGGGCACGCCGAGCCCGACGCTCCAGTGGCAGTCGAGCGTCGACGGAGGCGCCACCTTCGGCGACATCGCCGCGGCCACGAGCAGCAGCTACACCACGCCGGCGACGGTCCTCGGCGACAGCGGGCGGCAGTACCGGGTCGTCGCCAGCAACACGGAGGGGGTCGCGACCAGCGACGTCGCGACGCTCACCGTCGAGGTCGCGTCGGTGTTGCCCCGCTTCACGACACAGCCTGTCGACGTCGCCGTCCTGGAGGGCCAGGACGCCAGCTTCACCGTCGCCGCCGCCGGCACGCCGGCTCCGACGCTGCAGTGGCAGCGGAGCATGGACGCCGGCACCACCTGGTCCAACCTCGACGGCGCCACCGGGGCCGTGCTCGGTGTCGTCGGCGCGACCCTGGGCAGCTCCGGGATGCGGCTCCGCGCCGTGGCGACCAACGCGGCGGGCAGCGTCGCCAGCGCCGTCGCGGTGCTGACCGTCTCGGCGGCGATCAGCGGCTGGGGCACCGCGCAGCTCATCGAGACCGAGAACGGCGGAGGTGCGATCGGACCCCAGGTCGCCGTCAATCCGGACGGACACGCGATCGCGGTCTGGTGGCAGTCCGCCGGCGCCGTGACCAGCGCCTACGCGAACCGTTACACCCCGGCCTCGGGCTGGGGCAGCGCCCAGCGCATCTCGGACGGAAACCCCGCCGAGGTCGCTCAGCAGCCCCAGGTCGCCATCGACGCCGCCGGCAACGCGATCGCCGTCTGGGAGCAGTCGTCGAGCACGAGCGCCTCGAACATCTGGGCGAACCGCTACGTCGCCGGCAGCGGCTGGGGCGACGCCGCGATGATCGAGAGCGGCGCCGGACACGCGGGAAGCCCGCAGGTAGCCGTCGGTGCCGCGGGCCACGCCATCGCCGTCTGGTGGCAGTACGGCGGCGCGCAGCGGGACCTGGTCTCCAGCCACTTCGTGCCCGGCGTCGGCTGGGGAGCCGAGGGCGTCATCGAGACGGACGCCGTCGGAGATTGCGCGGCGCCACGGATCGCGGTCGACGGGGGCGGCAACGCCATCGCGATCTGGCCGCGCGCGGTCGATGCCGGAGGCTTCAACTACGTCCACAGCGTCTGGGCCAACCGGTACGTGGCCGGCACCGGCTGGGGAACCGCCGGACCGGTCAGTGGCAGCCCGATCAACGACGCGAACCCCGTGCCGCAAGTGACCTTCGACCCCAGCGGCAACGCGATCGCCGTCTGGGAGCAGTTCAACGTCTCGGGCTTCGGGGAGATCTGGTCGGCCTACCTCGGCGCTGGCGGGAGCTGGGGTGCGCCGGCGCTGGTCGAGACCGAGGGCAGCCTGAGCGCCCGGGATCCCCAGGTCGCCTTCGACCGCCTCGGCAATGCCATCGCGGTGTGGAAGCAGTCCGACGGATTGCGCGACAACGTGAAGTCCAGCCGCTTCACGACGGCGGGTGGATGGGGACCGGCGGTCCTGATCGAGACGAACGACGCCGGCTCGGTGTTCGAGCCGAACATCGTGATCGACGCGAACGGAACGGCGACGGCGGTCTGGTCACACCGCAACGTCGCCGGCTTCACGTTCGACATCTGGGCGACTCGCTTCACGAGCGGCACCGGCTGGGGAGCGCCGCTGAAGATCAACCGGGCCGGAGAACCGGCGCGCACGCCGCAGCTCGGCGTGGACGCCTCGGGGCAGGTCATCGTGGTCTGGACCCAGACCAGCGGCCCGATCGACGACGTCTGGGCCAACCACTTCCGGTAGGTCCTCCGGACCCTCGCCGGCGCCACCAATGAACAGGGGACTCATGCGGATCCAGCAGCGGTCGTTCGCGGCGTTCGTGCTCTTCGTCGTCGCGGCGCTCACGGGATGTGGCGGAGGCGGCTCGGGGGTATCGTCACCGGGGACACCGTCACCGGGCAGGGTGCCGCGCTTCGCCTATGTCGCCAACCCCGGCGACGACACGGTCTCCATCTACACCGTGGACGCCACGGGCGGGCGGCTCCGGCACGCCGGCTACGCGGCGACCGGGAGCAGCCCCCACGACGTCGCCGTCGACCCGTCGGGCCGGTTCGCCTACGTCGCCAACTGGGGATCCAACAGCGTCTCGGCCTTTGCCATCCAACCCGGCACGGGCGCGCTCACGAGCGCGGGCGCGGTGGCGGCGGGGACCTGGCCGTACGCCGTCGCGGTCCACCCGACCGGCCGCTTCGCATACGTCACGAACGAGGCCTCCTTCAGCGTCTCGGCGTACCGCATCGATCCGAGCACCGGCGCCTTGACCGAGATCGACCAGAATGGCGCGGCGGCCGGGACCGCCGTGGCGACGGAGCGAGATCCGCGGTCCGTGACCATCTCCCCCTCCGGCAGCTTCGCCTACGTGGCGAACGCCAGCTCCCACACCGTCTCGGCCTACCGCATCGACGCCGCCACCGGCGCGCTCACCAGCGTCGGCGCGGCCGTCGCGACGGGGATGGTCCCGCAGGCGGTCTCCGTCCACCCCTCGGGACGATTCGCGTATGTCGCGAACTCCACCTCCGAAACCATCTCGGCGTACGCGATCGACGGCAGCACGGGTGCGCTCACGAGCCTCGGCGCGGCCGTCGCGGCGGGCGTCAACCCCTCGTCGGTGGCCATCGCCCCCGGCGGCAAGACCGTCTACGTCGCGAACTACGGCTCGCACGACCTCTCGGCGTATGCCATCGAGGGCAGCACCGGGGTGCTCACGAGCATCGGCGTCGTGGCGACAGAGCAGAACCCGCGCTCCGTGCGCGTCGATGCGGCGGGCCGGTTCGCGTACGTGGCGGCCAGCGGCTCCAACCAGGTCCTGCGCTACGCCATCGACGCGAGCACCGGTGCGCTCACCGCCGCCGGCTCCGTGAGCGGCCGCGCCGGCCCGTTCGCCATCGCCATGGGCCAGGGCGCGGCGCCGGTCGCGCACGTGCCGAGGTTCGCCTACGTCGCGAACTACGGCTCGGGGCTCTCCGCCTACCGCATCGACGCCAGGACGGGCGCACTGTCCGCCGCCGGGGAGCTCGCCATGGTGCTCACCCGCTCCGTCGCGGCCGATCCGTCTGGGCGCTTCGCGTTTGCCACGAGGGAGCTGCTGCTCGAGACTCCCGTCGTCAACGTTCTCGCCTTCAGCATCGATCAGACCAGCGGTGCCCTGACGACGATCGAGCCGCCGGTGGCCGGGAACGCGAGCAACCCCATGTCGGTCGTGGTCGAGTCGAGCGGTCGGTTCGCCTACGCGGCGAACCAGGCCTCCGACAGCGTCTCGGCTTACCGCATCGCTCCGGTCACGGGGGCGCTGAGCAGCGTCGGCTCCGTCGGTGCGGGCGTATTCCCCACGGCCGTGACGGTCGACCCGAGCGGGCGATTCGCCTATGTGGCCAACCAGGGCTCCGCCAATGTCTCGGCTTACGCCATCGACGTCACGACCGGCGCCCTGAACATCATCGGCAGCCCCGTCGCCGCGGGCGTCCAGCCGTCCTCGGTCACCGTCGATCCCTCCGGCAGGTTCGCCTACGTGGCGAACGCCGGTGCCCACACCATCTCGGCCTATCGCATCGACGGCCGCACGGGCGCGTTGTCGAGCCTGGGCGCCGTGGCTGCAGGGACGACGCCCACCAGCGTCGCCGTCGACCCGACCGGCCGATTCGCCTACGTGAGCAACCTCGACTCCAACGAGATCCTGGCCTACGGCGTCGACGCCGCCACGGGCGCGCTGACCCGCGTCGGCCCGGCGGTCGGGTCGTCGACTCCGTCGTCGATCTCGATCGACGCCTCGGGCCGGTTCGCCTACGTGGCGAACCTGGATTCGGACACGGTGTCGATCTACTCCATCGACGGCGTGACCGGTGCGCTGACCGCCGCCGGGAGCATGGCGACCGGGGTCGCCCCCGTCTCCATCGCCACCGTCAGCACCGTCCAGTGACCGGCAGGAACTCCGAGGAGCGACTCCATGACGAGCAGGCTCAGGACGGCGACCGTCTCCGTGCTGCTGGGCGCGGCCGCGCTCATCGGCGTCGGCGGCTGTGGCGGCAAGGCGGCGGACAAGGCGACGGAACCCGGGGGCCCGACCTTCTATCTGAGGGCGGACGACGGCACGACCGGTCTCGAGCTGTTCCGGACCGACGGCACGGCCGCCGGGACCCGGCTGGTGAAGGACATCAACACCAACAGCGACGCCAACCCGAAGAACCTGGCGACCATCGGCGGGGTGACCTACTTCGCTGCCAGCGACGGGGTGAAGGGGCGGGAGCTCTGGAAGACCGACGGCACCGCAGCAGGCACCTCGCTGGTGAAGGACATCAACCCGGGCGCGCCGGAGAGCTCCCCGAGCTCCCTGACGGTCGTGGGGAGCGTGCTCTACTTCCTGGCCGACGACGGCATCCACGGCCGGGAGCTGTGGAGGAGCGACGGCACGGCGGCGGGCACGGTGCTGGTCCAGGACGTCAACGGGGACGCAGACCGGAGCGGCTTCAACGAAGACAGCCCGCTCGTCGTCATCGGCAGCACGCTCTTCTTCATGGGCAGCGACGGCCTGAACGGGGAAGAGCTGTGGAAGAGCGACGGTACGGCGGCCGGCACCGTGCTGGTCAAGGACGTCAACGGCGGCCCGGGCAGCAGCGATCCCTTCAGCCTGATCGCCGTGGGCGGCACGCTCTTCTTCACCGCGTACGACGGCAGCTCCGGAGGCCTGTGGAAGAGCGATGGGACGGCAGCCGGGACGGAGCTGGTCAAGGCCAGGATCATCGGTGGCCTCGCTGCCGTCGGCAGCACGATCTACCTGACCGTGGATGACGCCGCGAGCGGCAGGGAGCTGTGGAAGAGCGACGGCACGGCGACCGGCACGGTGCTGGTCCAGGACATCATCCCAGGATCAGACGGCAGCACCCCCGGCGACCTTCACCGTGCTCGGCAGCACGCTCTACTTCACGGCCTACGACGGCGCCCACGGTAGCGAGCTTTGGAAGACCGACGGGACGGCGGCCGGCACGGTGCTGGTCAAGGACATCAGCGCCGGCCCGGGTGACAGCTCCGTCACGTCCATCACTGCCGCCGGAGGCACCTTGTTCTTCCAGGCATCGGACGGCACCCACGGCGACGAGCTGTGGAAGAGTGACGGCACGGCCGGCGGCACCGTGCTGGTGAAGGACATCATGGTCGGCTGGAATGGCGCCAACCCGAGCTTCCTCACGGCTGTGGGTTCTACGGTCTACTTCGCGGCCCAGGACGCCACGCATGGCGCCGAGCTCTGGAAGAGCGACGGCACCGAGGCGGGGACCGTCGAGGTGCGCGACATCGACCCGGGCTCCGGCGGCGGCACGCCCGCAAACCTGATCGCCGCTGGCAGCTTCGTCTACTTCAGCGCCTACGACGGCGTCCACGGGCGAGAGCTGTGGCGGAGCGACGGTACCGAGGCAGGCACCCGCATGGTCGCGGACATCGGGAAGGTCAGCGCCGGCTCGGGTCTCTTCTCCTTCGTCATGCTCGACGGGATCGGCTACTTCGGCGCCAACGACGGATCGAGCAGCGCGGACAGGTTGTGGCGGACCGACGGTACCCCGGCCGGAACGTACGTCGTGAAGGCGACGAACGTGACGGGCGGCAGCATAATCTCGCAGCTCACCGTCGTCGGCCGCACGCTCTTCTTCGAGGCCTACGATGCCGAGAGCGGGCGGGAGCTGTGGAAGAGCGACGGCACGGAGACCGGTACGGTGAAGGTGAAGGACATCTATCCGGGGTGGGGAGCGAGCTCCCTCGAACGGCTGAAGGCGGTCGGCGACACGCTCTACTTCGCGGCGAGCGACGGCGCCCACGGGAGTGAGCTGTGGAAGAGCGACGGGACGGAGGCCGGTACGATGCTCGTCAAGGACATCAACGTCGGCCCGGCCAGCAGCGCGCCCTACTACTTCACCGCCATCGGCTCCGTGCTGTACTTCAACGCCTACGATGAAGTTCACGGGTACGAGCTCTGGAAGAGCGACGGCACCGAGGCGGGGACGGTGCTGGTCAAGGCCATCGACGAAGGTGCAGGCTACAGCTACCCCCAGTTCCTGACGGTCCTCGGCGACACGCTCTACTTCTCGGCCACCGACGGGATCAGGGGACGCGAGCTGTGGAGGAGTGACGGTTCGGACGCGGGCACGGTGCGGGTGGCCGATCTCGCTCCCGGGGTCGACGACGGCTACCCGAGCCACCTCACCGCCGTCGGCGCCACGCTCTATTTCTCGGCGACCGACGGGCTCAGTGGCCACGAGCTGTGGAAGAGCGACGGCACGGAGGCGGGCACGGTGCGGGTCAAGGACATCAACCCCGGCCCTGGCAGCGGCTCCCCGTTCAGGTTCACCGCCGTCGGCAGCGCCCTCTACTTCTCGGCTTGGGACGACAGCCACGGCTGGGAGCTGTGGACGAGCGACGGTACGGAGGCGGGCACCCGGCTCGTGAAGGACATCTCCGCGGGAGGGAACTCCAGCGACCCAGACGCCCTCACGGCGATCGGCGGAAAGCTGTACCTCGTCGCTCACGACGGCATCCACGGCACGGAGCTGTGGAGGAGCGACGGCACGGCCGCGGGGACGGCGCAGGTGCTCGACCTGAACCCCGGCGATGCTGCTGGCGTGGACATGGTGTTCTACTAGCGTATCGGCCCGGTTACGGACGCCTGGCGAGCCTGATCCCCGCCGACAATCCTCGCCGTCGAGGGGACGCCAACTTGGCGGAATCACGTGTCCCGCTGGGCTGGTTTGGGCCAGTTGAGTCCGGCTGGGCCGGGGGATCCTTGTCCGAACCTCGTCCGGGATGGCGTGCCGGAACGCGCTAGAAGGGCGGAGGACCGCCTCGAAACAGGAGGGTCGTCCGTCGCGGCGGTGTGAGGCGCGAGGGCGTCCGCCATCGCACGGCGAGGGCCGACGGAGGCCCTCACTGCGAATGCTCCTAGAAGGTCGCGGAGAACGTCGCGGGTTCCCCCGTCGTCAGCGACGGGACCGTGGCGCTCAGCGTCCCGTGCACCTGGAGCGACTGCTCGCTCGCCGCGTCGATCGGGGGGATCTCGCTGAACCTCACCGAGAGCGTGCCCGTCCCATCGGCCGCGCCCAGCGAGTACGAGTCGTGGGTCAACTGGCTGCCGCCCTGCAGCGAGCCGGTGTACCGCTGGGCGCCGCCGGACACGACGAGCGTCGTCGCGGAGGTCCCGTCCCACCCGTAGTCCGTCCCGAGCGCTGGCCGGTGCGCGAGAAAGATGCCCGCGCCCGCCCCGACCTCGACCATCCCCCGGTACGCGACGAGCTCGAACACCCAGGTCGTCTGCGTCGAGCCCGGATCGTTCGTGTAGTCGTGGGCGGTCATGATGCACCACAGGTCCTCGGCGGGTGCGCCGCCCCCGACGTGAAGCTTGCAGTCGAGGCCGAACGGACTCCGCCCGGCAGCCGGCGCGTCGTTCCCGCCGCAGTCGAACGCCAGGAGCGGGAGCGCGAGGAGCATGAGCAGTGCGCGCGACTTCATCGGAGTCCCCCTTCACGCGGTTCGCGCGGAGTGTACCAGACGCGGGCGAGGGCTGCGGCGCGGAGGCGCCGCGAGGCTCCTTCCCTTCGATCGAAGCCCGGCTCCGGGGCGAACCGCTCCCGGCCTCAGGCTCCGGCCGCACGCAGCCGCCGCACCGCATCGCCCGGGTTTCCTCTCGAACGACGTCGGGCCATCAGTTCGCTTTCGACCGGAGCGTCAGCGAGATCTCGACGCTCATCTCGTCCTTCACGCGGACCGTCCCCCCGAAGCCGCTGAACGGCTTGATGCCGAAGTCGGATTGCTTCACGCGGGCGGTGCCACGCACACGCCACGCCCCCGAGGCTTGCTCCGCATCGAACCGGACGTTCGTGGGAACGGACCGGCCGCGAAGCGTGAGCACTCCGTGGATCGTGCCGCGCGCGTGCGTGGTCGCGTCGCCAGGAGATGGGGTGAGCTCAATCCGTTCCGACCGAAACTCGATCCGGGGATGGTGAGAGGCGTCGAGCACGTTCGGCCCTGCGGCCTGCGCATCGATCTTCCGTCGGTCCCCGTCCGAGAGGCCCCGCTGCGTATCGCGCAACGATCCGGCCGAGAGGACGACGTCCACCGACGTGGCGCTCGGGTCGCCCTCGGGGACGGCCGCGGTCGCTCGCCACTCCGAGACCTCGAAGTGGTGGTCGTGCGCGAATGCGGAGAACAGGCCCGCCTTGTACACGTTCACGACGATCCGCCCATCCGCCGGGCGCGCTTCCAGGTGCTCGGTGCGGGTGGCTGGGGCGCTCGTGACGATCGCGAGCCATGCGGCGACGACGATGGGGGTCATGGACGGGCCTCCGAACGGATCGGCGCTAGGGGGCCGGTGCCCGAACGGCCGTGCGCTCCCGCCCGCGTGCGACCCAGGCGCGCGCCCGCCGCAGGCGAGCATCGAGGGAGAGCACGCCGGGTCCGGCGATCACGAGGTACAGCGACGTCAGGAGCTGGGCGTACTCCGACCGGCTCTCGTGCAGGA
Organism: uncultured delta proteobacterium; assembly: GCA_963736795.1. Lineage (GTDB taxonomy): Bacteria > Myxococcota > Myxococcia > Myxococcales > Anaeromyxobacteraceae > Anaeromyxobacter. The sequence continues at coordinate 18,330 of CAVTRF010000035.1, forward strand.
CCGCCCAGAAGCCGACCTGGGGCGCTACCGGAGGGAGCGGCAGCGGCGACGTACCCAGATAGAGCCCGATCTTGGTCGAGAGCATGGCGACCACCATCTCGATCGCGAACAGGATCCCGGCGCCGCGGGTGAGCAGCCCGAGCATGAGGAGAACGCCCCCGACGATCTCCCACCCGCCGACGAGCGACGCGGTGAGGTGTGCCACCGGGAACCCGAGCTTGGCGAAGCGTCCGACCCCCTGGTTCGGGTAGACGAACTTCAGAATCCCCTCCCACACGAACACGCCCCCTGCCATGAGACGCAGCAGGAGCGTCGCGGTGGGTCCATCGACGGGCGGAGTGAATAGCCACTTCTCGAGACGCGCAGTCGCCTTCATCGGTTCGGCCTCCCTTTCCCCGACCAGAACGCGCCGGAGGTCGGAAGGTTCCACCGTCCGCCTGCGAACCGCTTCGCCACGCTGCTGCATTGGGTGCTGCACCGGTTCCACCGGATCTTTGGCGGCCCTCGAAGCTGCACGTCGCGAGTTGCGCCGAGCATCGGGGCAGCCGTGCTGGAGAGGGTGCCGGCGACGCGGGCGGCCCTTCGACTCCGCGCCCGCACCGGGCGCTACGCTCAGGGCGAACGGGAGATACGAGCCCGGCGCGGCTGCTGACCCGACCCGCGCGCCGCGCAGAAAGACGAAGGCCGGAACCCAGGGCGACCAAGCCACCGGATTCCGGCCTTCGAAGAACTGGAGCGGGAAACCGGATTCGAACCGGCGACCCTCAGCTTGGGAAGCTGATGCTCTACCAACTGAGCTATTCCCGCGTTGCGGCCTCTGTTTCTGCCGTGAAGGCGGCGGGGAGTCAAGACGATCCGCGGGCCGCGGCGGGTCGCGACACCTGCTCCGCTGCGGGCTGCCCGCTCGCTTGATAGAACCTGCCCGTGACGGATCTCGAGCGCCGGATCACCGAAGGGGTCGCGGAGCTGCGCGCCCGCTTCGCCGAGCAGCTGCGAGCGACCCCCTCGCTCGCCGATGCGAACCCGCAGGGAGACGGGCCGAAGAACCGCCACGGGATGCCGAAGGAGCCACCCGGACAGAACGTGCTCGGGAAGTCCGAGTGGCCGGTGCTCTCCCTCGGGGAGACCCCCGAGCTCCCGGCCGAGAAGTGGCAGCTGTCCGTGGAGGGCGCCGTCGAGACCCCGCTCACCGTCGGCTGGCAGGACCTCCTCGCCCTGCCGCAGGCGGACGAGGAGGCCGACTTCCACTGCGTGACGGGCTGGTCGATCCTGGACGTCGCCTTCCGCGGGGTCCGCCTCGAGACGCTCGCCGCCCTCGCACGGCCGAGGTCCGACGCAACGCACGTGATGGTCCACGCGTACGACGGCTACTCGACGAACCTGCCGCTCTGGGAGGCGCTGAAGCCCGACGTCCTCCTCGTTCACACGGTGGACGGCAAGCCGCTCTCCACCGCTCACGGCGGCCCCGTGCGCGTGGTCGTCCCGCAGCTCTGGGCCTGGAAGGGCGCGAAGTGGGTGAAGCGGCTCGAGTTCCTCACCCACGACCGGCGGGGCTACTGGGAGATCCGCGGCTACTCGAACACCGCCCATCCATGGCGCGACGACCGGATGTGGTGAGAGGCGCAGGTCGACACGCGGGTGGCGCTCCGGCGCCCGCCCGCGTGCCCTCGACCTCGCTGCGCGGGGCTACTTCTTCTTCGAGAACCGCTGGAAGAAGGTGACGATCTCCTGCGCGGCCTTCTTCGCGTCGATCTCGGGCGCGGGCTCGTCGGCGTCGCTGTCGATCCAGATGCCGCCGCACGCCTCGCAGGTGTCGTAGCTCTCGGTGGCGCGCTTCTCGGCGTTCTCGACCACGACGAGGTCGACGCTGCACGCCGGGCACAGCCCCGTCATCTCCTCGGCGTTCACGAACCCGCCGATGGACGAGAGCGCGGGGAGGTTCGCGTGGAGCAGGATCTTGTTCAGATCCGCCACGTCACCTACCCAGAAACCGCCGCATTCGGCGCAGCGCTGCAATGCGCCGTTGTCGCGCGCGATCTCGGAAATCTCGACGCTGCACCGCGGGCAATCCATGACGATTCGGTCCTCCTCGGGACCGTGGGGCGATTCGATCAGGTACGGGGGATCAAGGTGAGGGCGGGTGAGTTGGGAAAAACTCGGGCGAATACTATGCAGAACCGGCCGCCCCTTTCAACGGGAACGAGCGGCCGCCGCGTCCGCGACGGCCTCCCGGAGGGACTCGATCAGGCGCCGGAGGCGCTCGGCGTGCAGCTTCAGGGCGACCCGGTTCACGACCAGGCGGGCCGAGATCTCGAGCACCTCGTCCTCGATCACGAGCCCGTTCGCCTCGAGCGTCGCGCCGGTCTCGGTGATGTCCACGATGGCGTCGGCGAGACCGAGCGAGGGGGCGACCTCGATGGAGCCGTGCAAGGGGATGATCTCCGCGGGCACGCCCTTCCGGGCGAAGTACCGGGCGGCGAGGGAGACGTACTTCGTGGCGACCCGCGGCGCGACCCCGCGGGGGAGCGGCTTCGCCCCGCGCGGGCGCGCCATGATGACGCGGCAGCGCCCGATCCCCAGGTCGAGGGGCTCGTAGAGGTCGACCGGGTCCTCGCGCAGCACGTCGAGGCCGACGATGCCCACCGCGGCCGCGCCGTGCTCGACGTAGCTCGCGACGTCGGCGGCGCGGATCGAGATGAAGCGCAGCCCGACCTCCGGCGCGTCGGCCGCGAGCTTCCGGGTCCCCTCGAGCAGCTTCTTCGGCGAGACGCCGAGGGCGCGCTCGAACAGCGCCGACGACTCCTCGAGGAGCCGCCCCTTCGGCACCGCCACCGTGATGATCTCCATCGCCATCGAAGCTCCGTTCGCCCCCGAGGGCAGCGCCCGCGCGGCGGGCGCGAGGTCTAGGCCTTCTGCCGCCGGATGCGCGCGCCGAGCGGCGCGAGCTTCTGCTCGATCCGCTCGTAGCCGCGGTCGAGGTGGTACACGCGCTGGATCTCGGTCGTCCCGCGCGCCGCGAGCCCGGCGAGGACGAGCGCCGCCGACGCGCGCAGGTCGGAGGCCATCACCGGCGCGCCCGAGAGCGCCGGCACCCCCTTCACGATCGCGGTCTTGCCGTCGACCGCGATGTCGGCGCCGAGGCGCTGCAGCTCCTGCACGTGCATGAACCGGTTCTCGAAGACCGTCTCGGTGATCTTGGAGGAGCCCTCGGCGAGGCAGAGCAGGACCATGAGCTGCGCCTGCATGTCGGTCGGGAAGCCCGGGTGCGGGGAGGTCTTCACGTCCACCGGCCGGGGCCGGCCGTCGCCGACGACGCGCAGGCCGCCCTTCACCGCGCCGATCTCCGCCCCGACCGTGCGGAGCTTCTCGACGAGCGCCTCGAGGTGCTCGGGCACGCAGCCCGTGACGGTGACGTCGCTGCCGGGGAGCGCCCCGGCGACGAGGAACGTCCCCGCCTCGATCCGGTCCGGGATCACGCGGTGGTCGAGCGGCCGCAGCGTGGAGACGCCCTCGATCCGGATCTCGTCGGTGCCGGCGCCCTCGATCCGCGCCCCCATCCCGACCAGGGCGGCGGCGAGATCGGAGACCTCCGGCTCGCGCGCGCAGTTCCGGAGCACGGTGCGACCGTCCGCGAGCGCCGCGGCCATCATGATGTTCTCGGTCCCGGTGACGGTCTGGCCGTCGAACGTGAAGACGGCCCCGTGGAGCCGTCCCCGCGGCGCGATCGCCTCCACGTACCCGTGCTCGAGCCGGATCTCGGCCCCGAGCGCGGCGAGCCCCTTGAGGTGCTGGTCGATCGGGCGGGCGCCGATGGCGCAGCCGCCCGGGAGCGACACGCGCGCCTTCCCCCACCGCGCGACGAGCGGCCCGAGGACGAGGACCGACGCCCGCATCGTCTTCACGAGCTCGTAGGGCGCCTCGGGCCGGACGGCCGCGGGCACCCGGAGCGACACCGCGCGGGTGGCCGCGCTCCGCTCGACCGCGCAGCCCATGTGGCCGAGGAGCCGCCCGAGGGTCCGCACGTCCGCGAGGTCGGGGACGTTGTGCACGACGTGGTCGCCCTCCGCGAGCAAGGCGGCGGCGATGACGGGCAGGGCGGCGTTCTTCGCGCCCGAGACGTCCACGCTCCCGCGGAGGGGAACGCCTCCTTCGACGACGATCTGGTCCATGTCCTCTCTGGTCCTTGCAGCGGGCGGGCCGTGGGCCGCCCCCCCGGCACGCGATCGCGCGGCCCGGCCAAAACGGGCGGGATTCTACGCCGGGTCGGCGCCCCCCGCCACGGCGGCGACCACGAGGCGGGGGAGCCCGGCGAGATCCTTCCGCGCCTCGGCCCGCGCGAAGCCGGCCGAGCGGCAGAGCGCCGGCAGGGCCTCGGCGTGCGATTCGTGCATCTCGAGGCACAGCGTCCCGCCCGGCTTCAGCCGCGCGGCCGCGCCCTCCACGATCCGCCGGAGCACGGCGAGGCCGTCGTCGCCGCCGTCGAGCGCCAGCCGGGGCTCGCGCAGCACCTCGCGCGAGAGCCCCGCGAGCTCCCGGGTCGGGACGTAGGGCGGGTTCGAGACGACGACGTCGAAGAGCTCGCCGGAGTGGACGGCCGCCCACAGGTCGCCCGTGGCGAACTCGACCACGGCGCCGAGGGCGGCGGCGTTCTCGCGCGCGACCGCGAGCGCGTCCTCGGACACGTCGGTCGCGAGCACGCGCGCGCCGCCCCGGGCGAGGGCGAGCGAGATCGCGACGCACCCGGAGCCGGTGCAGAGGTCGAGCGCCCGGCCCCCCTCGGGGAGGGCGGCGAGCGCGGCCTCGACGAGGAGCTCGGTCTCGGGACGCGGGACGAGCACCCGCGGATCGACCCGGAACGGGTGCGCGTAGAACTCGCGCCGGCCGAGGAGGTAGGCCGTCGGCTCTCCGTCCGCACGCCGGCGGACGAGCTCCCGGTAGCGGGTGAGCTCGGGGTCGCCGAGCGGCTTGTCGAAGTCGAGGTACAGCCGGACGCGGTCGCAGGAGAGCGCGTGCGCGAGGAGCAGCTCCGCGGTGAGCCGGGGCGCGTCGATCTCCTTCTTCGCGAAGAAGTCCTGCGTCCAGGCGAGGAGCTTGAGGGTGGTCCAGCTGTCCGTCATGACCGACCACCCTGAGCGTAGGGCGCGCGCCGCGCGGGCGTCATCGGGCGGCGGCGCGCCCGGAGTCGAAGGGTCACGCCCGCTTCTCGGAGGCCCTCTGCTCCTCGGGCCGCGAGGCCTCGCGCAGCGCCTGGGCGGCGAAGAAGGTCCGGCACGCGTCGATGACGTCCTGCACGTCGCCGTCCATCACCGCGGGCAGGTTGTGGCGCGTGTAGTTGACGCGGTGATCGGTGAGCCGGTCCTGGGGGAAGTTGTAGGTCCGGATCTTCTCCGAGCGATCGCCCGTGCCGACCTGGCTCTTGCGCGTGGCGTCGCGCGAGCTGCGCTGCCGCTCGAGCTCCATCTCGTAGAGCTTCGCGCGCAGCATGCGCCACGCCATGTTGCGGTTCTTGAGCTGGCTCTTCTCCTGCTGGCACTTCACGACGATGCCGGTCGGCTTGTGGGTGAGCCGCACGGCGGAGTCGGTCGTGTTGACGCTCTGGCCGCCCGCGCCGGTCGAGCGGAACACGTCCATCTCGACGTCGGCCGCGGTCACCTGGATGTCGATGTCCTCCGCCTCCGGCATCACCGCGACCGTCACGGTGGAGGTGTGGATGCGGCCCTGGGCCTCCGTCGCGGGCACGCGCTGCACGCGGTGCACGCCCGACTCGAACTTGAGCCAGGAGTAGACCGCGTCGCCGGCGATGTTGAGGGTCGCGTCCTTGATGCCGCCGAGGCTCCCGGGCGAGGTGTCGGCGATCTCGACCTTCCAGCCGCGCCGCTCCGCGAAGCGCAGGTAGGCCCGGAGCAGCTCCGCCGCGAAGAGCCCCGCCTCGTCGCCGCCCGCGCCGGCGCGGATCTCGAGGATGACGTCCTTCTCGTCGGCCGGGTCCCTCGGCACGAGGTAGATCTTCAGCTGCTCCTCGGCCGGCTCGAGCCGGGGGCGGAGCTCCGCGAGCTCCTCCTTCGCCATCTCGCGCAGCCCCGGATCCTGGTCCTCCAGGAGCGCCTCGTTGTCCGCGATGTCCTGCATGAGCTTCCGCCACGCGCGCAGCGCGTCGACGGTCGGCTCGAGGGAGGCGCGCTCCTTCGAGACCTTCTTGAAGCGCTCGCCGGAGGAGGCGACCGCCGGGTCGGAGAGCTGGTGCGTCAGCTCCTCGAATCGCCCCTCGATGGCGTCGAGCTTCTTGAGGACTTCCGGGGACAGCATGGGTGGGAGTGTCTAGCCGGTCCCTAGACCCCCGGCAAGCGGGCGCGCCGGGACGATGCGCGCCGGTCGCTTTACGCACCTCTCCGCCCACCGCATGATGGCGCCGTGGACGGCCGGATCGTCATCCGCAACGGAGTCGTGCCCCGGGTCGGCGCGGGGGCGACGCTCGTCCTCGAGGGGCGGCGCATCGTGCAGGTCGCGCCCGCGACGAGCGCGGTCGAGCCGCGCCCGGGCGACTGGGACGTGGACGCGGACGGCCGGCTCGTCGTCGCCGGTGGCATCGACGCCCACGCGCACCTCGCGCTCGGCGCGCTCCTCCGCCTCGCCGGCCTCCCGGGTCGCCCGCCGCCGACGCCCTTCGATCTCCGGATGGGCGTGCGGGAGCCGCTCGAGGAGCGCGCGACCCCCGAGCGGCTCGAGCCGCTCGTCCGCGCGGCCGGGCTGGCGGCGCTCCGCGCCGGCGTCACCTCGGTGGTCGACCTCGTGCGAGGGGCGCCCGGGGCGGCGGCGCCGGCGCTCGAGGCCACCGCGCGCGCGCTCGGCACCGTCGGGCTGCGCGCCGTGGTCGCCTACGGCGCGCGAGGCGAGCGCGGCGGGCGCGCCGGAGGGACGGCCGAGGTGGCCGCCGCCGCCGCGTTCGCGGAACGTCATGCGGCGCACCCGCGGCTGCGCGGGGCGATCGGGATCTGCGGGCTCGCGGACGCCTCGGACGAGCTGCTCGCCGCGGCCGGCGAGCCCGCGCGCCGCCACGGCCTCGTCGCGTCCGCGGCCGAGGACGAGGCCGACCTCGCCCACGCCTTCGAGCGCTGGGGCCGCCGTCCGATCGACGTGCTGTCCTCGCGCGGGCTCCTCTCGCCGCGCACGGTGGTCGCGCACGCGGGGACCACCATCCACTCGGAGGCGCTCCTGCTCGCCGAGGCGCAGGCCTCCCTCGCGGTCACCCCGCGCGCGGCGATGTTCTTCGGCGCGCCGGTGCCGCTCCTCCTGCCCTTCGCGGCCCTCGGAGTGCCGGTGCTGCTCGGGACGGACGGGCTCTTCCCCGACGTCGCCGGCGAGGCGGTCGCCGCCGCGATGATGCACCGCCACGCCGAGCGGAGCGCGGGAGCCGCGGCCGGACTCCTCGGCCGCGTCGCGTGGCCGGCGGCGGCGCGGCTCCTCTCGGTGCTGTTCGGCGAGCCGCTCGGGGTGCTCGAGCCCGGTGCGCTCGCCGACGTCGTCGTGCTCGATTGGCGGCCGCCGGTGCCCATCCCGGACGTCCCGGACGGTGACCTCGCGATCCTGTGGGCCGGGGCGCCGGCCGCGTGGGCGATCGTGGACGGCGAGGTGCGGCTCCGGGAAGGGCGGCTCCTCGGCGGCGACGAGGGTGCCATCGCCGCGGCCGCGCGCGAGGCGGCCGCCGCGCTCCGCCCCTGAGAGGGTTGTCCAGAACTCCCCTCCCGTCGCCAGAGCGAGCGATCCGCTGCGCATCGCTGCGTTGCTCCTCCCTTACATACCCTACGGGTATGCTCGGTCGTCGCGCCTTGCGCTGCTTGCGTCTCGCTCGTCCGGCTCGGTCCGGGGAATTCTGAACAACCCTCGTGACGCAAAGGCACAGGTGCGAGCCGGCGGCGGGTCGGCGCTTGCGCGGGATCAAGCCCCATGGTCATTTCCGGCGATGCGCCAGCTCGCCCGCACCTCCGCCGTCGTGCTCGTCTCCGCGCTCGCGGTCGCCGCCTGCCAGGAGAAGACGCAGCCCGCGCCGGCCGCGGCGCCGGCCGCCCGACCCATGGCGCGCCCCGGCGCGTTCTCGATGAGAGACCTCGCGCTCGCGACGGCGGTGGACGCGAAGCTCGCGCGTCTGTCGCTCGCCGGGTCCGACGTCGAGGCGGCGGTCGTCGCGGCCGCCGCGAAGGAGCGGGCGAGGGCGAGGGAGCTCCTCCCGGCCCTCGACGTCGCGCGCGCGGAGGCCGAGCAGGCCATCCAGGCGGTCGCGAACCCGATCGATCGGCCGATCGCGACGCGGATCGCCGCCGTCGCGAGGGAGTACGCGGAGAAGCTCGCCGCCGCGGCGAACGGGTCGGCGCCGCGCCCGCGGAGCTCGCCCAGGTGCGCGAGCAGCTCGCGGGGGCGCTCGGCGCCTACCGGCAGTCGCGCGCGGCCTGGCGTCTCGACGCGGCCGAGCCGCAGGGGTTCGAGCGCGAGTTCGCCGAGGCGCGCCGGGACATGGAGCGCGCCGAGTCGGGGTTCATGTCCCGCACGCGGGTGGCGCCGCGCGAGGAGGGACACGAGCTCGATCCCGCAGCCGCTCGCATGACCGGGCAGATGGGGGTGCAGCGGGCGAAGGCGGCCGCGGCCCAGCTCCCGCCGTCGCTCGCGCCACACGCGGCACGCTACGCGGCCGCGCAGGAGAAGGTGCTCGAGGCCGTGAACACGATGCAGGGCGCGGCGGACGCCGACCGGGCGAAGGTCGCGCGCGCCTACCACGCCGCCAAGGCCGAGGCGCTCGCCGCCCTCGCCGACTACTTCGCGGCGCTCGCGTCGCGCTGACCGCCGGGATCGCCGGCGTGAGGGGCTACGCGTCCCCGAGCGCCCGGCGGCCGCGGCCGAGCGCGGCGCTCAGCGCGCGGATCGGGCCGGCGTCGGCGCGCGCGCTCTCGACGAGCACCCGCAGCACGTTGAGCGCCGCGCGCGAGAGATCGACGAGCAGCTCGAGCCGCTTCGCCTTGAAGCGGGCGGCCGCCTTCACGGCGGGGTCCGCGTCCACGAGCGCGGTGCGCACGTCGTGCAGCGCCCGCTCGAACGCCGCGAGCGCCCCCTCCACCGCGCGCTTCTCGCGCTCGCGCAGGACGCGCGCGACGAGCTTCCACACGTTCGTCTCCGGCTCGTAGTGCTCCTTGCGGTCGCCGGGGACCTCGACCGGGCGGACGACGCCCCAGCGGCGCAGCTCGGCGAGGCTCATCGAGAGCAGGCCGGTCGAGATCTCGAGCCGGGCGCACAGCTCCGGCGCGGCGAGCGGCCGGTCGCAGAGGAACAGGACCGCCCAGACCCGCCCGAGCTGGCGGCGGAAGCCCCACAGCTCCATCAGCGCGCCGACCGCGTCGGCGACGGCGAGGTCGGCCCGCTGGAGCGCGTCGGGAGGCGGGTTCGCGGGATCGCGCGGGGCGGCGGCGGACATCGCGGTCTCAGAGCACCAGGTCGCCGAGGGCGCACAGCGCGAAGGCGACCGAGGCGAAGGCGTTGTAGTTGAAGAAGGCGACGTCGATCCGCTCGGGCTTGAGCTCGCCGCGCGGTGACACGTGCCAGTGCTCGGCGGCGATCACCGCCGCGAGGAGGACGGTGCCGAGGAGCCACCCCGCACCTCGTCCCGCCTGCGCGCCCGCCACCGCGATGCTGGCCACCGCGAGGAGGTGAAGGGCCCGCGCCCAGACGAGCGCCCCGCGCGCGCCGAAGCGGGCGGGGATGGAGCGCAGCCCGGCGCCGCGGTCGTAGTCCATGTCCTGCAGCGCGTAGAACACGTCGAAGCCGGCGATCCAGGCCCCCACGCCCACGCCGAGCACGACGGACGCCGGCGGGACCGTTCCGGTGAGCGCGACGGCGACGCCGATCGGCGCGAGCGCCTGCGCGACCCCGAGCCAGAGGTGGCACGCCCAGGTGAACCGCTTTGCGTAGGAATAGCCGAGCAGGATCCCGAGCACCGGGAGGGCGAGCCAGCCGCAGAGCTCCGAGATGAGCGCGGCGGTGAGGACGAACACCCCGGCGCTCGCGCCGAGGAGCGTCCAGGCCGCGCGCGGGGAGACCTCCCCGGTGACGAGCTCGCGCCGCTTCGTCCGCGGGTTGTTCGCGTCGAACCAGCGGTCCGCCACGCGGTTCATCGCCATCGCGGCGGTCCGCGCCGCGACCACCGCGACCGCGACGAGGACGAGCCGCCACGCGTCGAGCGTCGCCTGGGGCGCGACGAGCACCACCGCGCTCGCCACGAACGGCAACGCGAACAGCGAGTGGGAGAGCTTCACCATCCGGGCGAGGGCGGCGAGCCCGTTCGCGCCGGCCGGCGGCGGTCCGTTCAAGACGGGACGTCCAGCGTTCATGCCGAGGCCTCCGGGACCTGCTTCGTGAGCCACTCGAACGGGCGCCCCTCCGCGCCGAAGGCGAGGAGAAATTCGTGCGGGATCGTCCACGCGCGCGCCGCCGGTCGGGGCGGCGAGGAGCCCCGGCGCGCGGCCCGGGACGAGCGCGCCCACGTGGGGGGCGCCGACCGCGGGGCCGTTCCACAGGAGGGGGACGATGCGGCCGGCCGGGATCGCCGGGAAGGCGCGCCGCAGCGCGGCGGCGTCGGCGAGCGGCGCGAGCGACGGGCAGGAGGCGAGCGAGTCCGTGCCGATCGCGAGCGGGACGCCCGCGGCGAGGAGCGCGTCGAGGCGGGGCAGCCGCCCGCCGATGAAGGCGTTCGAGCGCGGGCAGAGCACGACCGTCACCCCCGAGGCCCGCAGCAGCGCGACGTCCTCGTCGTCGAGGTCCACGCAGTGCACGGCGAGGTGGTGCGCGGCGAGGTGCGGCGCGACGAGCGCCACCGCCGAGCGCGCCCGGGGCGCGATCTCCTCCGCCCGTCCGCCCATCCGGGCGACGAGGGCGGCGAAGCCACCCGCGGCGCTCGCGACGAAGGCCCGCTCCGCCGGATCCTCGGCGAGGTGGAGCGACCCCGGGCCGGCGCGGAGCAGCTCCACGAGCGCTGCGTGGAAGGTCGAGTAGATCGCGTGCGGGCTCGTCACGACGCGGAGCCCGGCGGCGGGCGCGGAAGCGGCGCGCCGGGTCTCGTCGGCGGCGGCGACGGCGTGGGCGAGCCGCCTCGGCGTGGTGCCGAACACCTCGTGGAAGATCGTGCCTGCGATCCCGGCGGCCCCGAGCGGCCCGATCGAGCCGAGCGTGTTCGACACGTCGCCGACCGCGGCGACGCCGGCGCGCACGAGGTCCTCCGCCGCCATCGTCATCGCGGGCCCGGCGTCGCTCTCGCGGGCGCGGGCGCGCGCCGAGACGAACAGCTCGATCCAGGCCGGGAGCCCCTCGCCGCCGGCGACCGTCCCCGCCATGTGCGAGAGCTCGAGGTGGAGGTGGGCGTTCACGAGCGCGGGGAGGAGGACGGCGTCGCGCCGCTCGGCGACCCCGTGGCGCGCCTCGAGCTCGGCGCGGGGTCCGACCGCGACGATCCGGTCGCCGTCGAGCGCCACCGCGCCGTCGCGGATCGCCCGCCCCCCCTCTCCCTGGCCCTCTCCCCCCGCTTCGCGGAGGGAGAGGGGAGGTGATTCAACGTCCCCCTCTCCCCGCCGTGCGGGGAGAGGGCCGGTGATCGAACGCTCCCCCTCTCCCCGCCGTGCGGGGAGACCGGCGTCGCGTGCGGACGAGGGGCGGCGCGGAGCGCCCCGTCAGCACCCACGGCGCCGAGACGACCCGGATCACGCCGGCGCCCCTCCCAGCCGCTCGTACTTCATGTTGCGTCGCGCCGGGCGGAAGCCGGCGTCGCGGATGTGCCGCTCGACCTCCTCGGCGTCCATCAGGAACGAGGTGCCCGCGGCCGAGACGACGTTCTCCTCGATCATCACCTGGCCGAAGTCGTTGCACCCCATGTGCAGCGCCGCCTGCGCGACGCCGCCGCCCATCGTGACCCAGGACGCCTGGAGGTTCGGCACGTTGTCGAGGTACAGCCGCGCGAGCGCGTTGGTGCGGAGGTAGGCCTGCGCGCTGCCGTCGCCCGGAACGAGGCGGGTGTTGGCCGACTGGAACGGCCAGCAGATGAAGGCGGTGAACCCGCCCGTCTCGTCCTGCAGCGTGCGCAGCCGCGAGAGGTGGGCGACGCGGTGGGTGCTCTCCTCGCCGACGCCGAACATGAGGGTCCCGGTGCTCTTCAGCCCCTTCAGATGCGCGGCGCGCATGACGGTCAGCCACTCGTCGGTCGAGCACTTGAGGGGCGCGATGCGGCGGCGCACCTCGTCGTCGAGGACCTCCGCCCCGCCGCCCGGGATCGAGTCGAGCCCCGCCGCGACGAGCCGGTCGATGGTGGCGTCGAGGGTGAGCTCGCTCGTCCGCGCGATGTGCCAGATCTCCTCGGGCGAGAGCGCGTGCAGGTTGATCGTCGGCCAGCCGCGCTTCATCCACCGGAACAGCTCCTCGTACCACTCGATCGCGAGGTCCGGGTGCAGCCCGCCCTGCATGAGGACCTCGATCCCGCCGAGCCGGACCGTCTCGTCGAGCTTCGCGGCGAGCTCCTCGCGCGAGAGGACGTACGCCTCCTGGTGGCCCCGGGGCCGGTAGAACGCGCAGAAGTGGCACGCGGTCGTGCACACGTTCGTGTAGTTCACGTTGCGCGAGACGATGTAGGTCACGACGCCGTCGCCGTGGAGCGCCCGGCGGCGCGCGTCGGCGGCGAGCCCGAGGTCGAGGAGCGGCGCCTTCTCGTCGAGGAGCTCGCCCTCGTCCGGATCGAGCCGCGCGCCCTCGGCGGCCTTCGCGAGCGTGGTGTCGAGCGACCTCGTCCGCCGCACCTTGCGCGAGCGCACGACGTCGTCGACGAAGCGGAGCTTCATGGGCGGCAGGAACCCCTTCGCGGCCGCGCGCTCGAGGAACACCTCGAGCCCCTGCAGCTCGTACGGGCCGAGGCCGTAGCGGATCCGCTGGGTGAGGTAGCGCCGGTACCGCTCGGGGTCGCCGCCCTTCTGGGCGGCGAACCTCTGCGCGAGCTCGGTGCGCATCCCGAGGCCGAGGTGGGCCGCGCGCGACAGCTCCTGGACGTCCTCGGGCGAGACGCGGCCGGGCCGCGCCGCCCAGAGCGCGAAGATCATGGGCAGGCCGGTGATCCGGTTCCACTCGCGCCCGAGGTCGAGCACCTGGTTCGCGCGGACGTCGAAGCCGCGATCGCCGATGACGAGCGCCCCCTTCGTCCCCTTCGCCCGCGCGAGCCCCTCGACCGCGGGCAGGAGCGTGAACTTGGGGTGGACGCCCATCTCGTCGAGCACGAGCTTGGTGAGGACGTGGGAGGTGCGCGAGGCGGTGTCGAGGAACACCTCGTCCCAGATCGCGGGCGACTGCTCCCCGGCGAGCACGACCGTCTGGACCGGGCCGTCCGCGCCGATCGCGATCCCCGGGACGATGTCGTACTCGCCGCCGGGAAGCCCGCCGACCGAGACGAGCGCGAGGTCCACCTCGCCCGCCTCGAGGAGGGCGGCGCACCGGGAGGGCTCGGCGAGGACGAGCTCGATGCGGTCGGACTTCTCGAGCCCCGCGGTGAGCGGCCAGGCGTTCAGGAACGAGACGGCGGCGGCGCGGAGCTTAGCCATGGAGCTTCCGCCCCCCCTCTCCCTGACCCTCTCCCCCCGCTTCGCGGGGGGCGAGGGGAGTTGGATTGCGCTCCCCGCCGGGAAACAGGTGCTCCCTCTCAGACAGGTGCTCCCTCTCCCCGCTCTGCGGGGAGAGGGTCGGGGAGAGGGGCCCGTGCACCTTGATGATCCGGTAGTGCGAGTCGCGCTCCGCCGGGACCCGCCCGGCGGCGCGGATGAGCTCGTGCAGCGTCCGCTCGGAGAGCGCCTGCGGCACGGTGGAGCCGGCCATGTGGTAGATGCGCTCCTCGAGCACGGTGCCGTCGAGGTCGTCCACGCCGAAGGCGAGCGCGACCTGGGCGAGCCGCTCGCCGAGGGAGACCCAGTAGGCCTTCACGTGGTCGAAGTTGTCGAGGTACAGGCGCGACACGGCGAGGGTGCGCAGCGCGTCGTGGCCGGTCGGCTTGGGGAACGCCTTCCCGATCATGTTGTGCTCGGGGTGGAACGCGAGCGGGATGAAGACCTGGAACCCGCCGGTCTCGTCCTGCAGCTCGCGCAGCCGCCGCATGTGGTCGACCCGCTCGTCGAGCCGCTCGATGTGCCCGTAGAGCATGGTCGAGTTCGTCTTGATCCCGAGCCGGTGCGCCGTCCGGTGGATCTCGATCCACTGGTCCGCGGTCGCCTTGTCGTCGCAGATCTTCCGGCGCACGCGCGGCGCGAAGATCTCGGCGCCGCCGCCCGGCATCGTGTCGAGCCCCGCGTCGCGCAGCTCGGTGAGCACCTGCGCGTAGCTCTTGCCGTACTTCTCCGCCCAGAAGTGGATCTCGATCGCGGTGAACGCCTTGATGGTCAGCTCCGGCCAGGCGGCGCGGATCCGGCGCAAGAGCTCGGTGTAGTACTCCCACGGCAGGGTCGGGTGGAGCCCCGCCACCATGTGCACCTCGGTGATCCCGAGCGGCCGGCGCGAGAGCACCTTCTCGACCGCCTCGTCGAGGGTCATCGTGTACCCCGGCGACGCGGTCTCCCCCTCCTTGCGCGCGAACGAGCAGAACTTGCAGCTCGCCACGCAGACGTTCGTGGGGTTGAGGTGCACGTTGCGGTTGTAGAAGGCGAGGTCGCCGTGGCGCTGCTCGCGCACGTGATTCGCGAGCGCGCCGACCGCGGCGAGATCGACCGTCTCGAGGAGGCGGAGCGCGTCGGCGTCCGAGATGCGCTCGCCGGCGAGGACCGCGTCCCGGATCCGGCCGAGGCCGTCCCGCTCGAGCGCGCGGTGCGCGAGATCTGAGATGGCCATCTACGGCTCCTCCACCGGGTCCGGCGCTCGGGGCGATATTCCCTCCCAGCGCTTCATGAGGTCGTTCGGCAGGCCGAGGCGGTCGAGCACGCGCGCGACCACGGTGTCCACGAGCGCGTCGATCGTGCGCGGACCCGAGTAGAACGACGGGGAGGCGGGCATGACGAACGCCCCCGCCTCGATGACCTGCGTCATGGCCCGCGCGTGCACGAGCGAGATCGGCGTCTCTCGCAGGACGAGCACGAGCCGGCGCCGCTCCTTCAGCATCACGTCGGCGGCCCGTCCGACGAGGTCCATCGACATGCCGTAGGCGATCCGCGCGAGCGCCCCCGCCGAGCAGGGGATCACCACCATGCCGTCGTAGAGCGACGAGCCGGACGCGAACGGGGCGGTGAAGTCCTGGTTCTTCCAGATCCGGAACGGGTAGGCGGGCTCCGCCCCGATCTCCTGCTTCCAGACCTGCTTGCCGGTCTGGGTGAAGACGAGGTCCGCCGAGACGCCGTGGCTCGCGCCGTGCGCGGCGAGGAAGTCGAGGAGCCGCTTCGCGTAAGGCGCGCCCGAGGCGCCGGAGACCGCGACGACGAGCTTCATCCCCGCACCGCCGTCACGAGCCCGCACACGCCGGGGAAGAGCGTCTCGCCGCGCACCTCGCGGAAGCCGGCGCGCCGCGCCGACTCCTCGAACTCGGGGCGCGAGGCGAAGCGCTCCATCGAGGCGACGAGGTAGCGGTACGCCTCCGGGTCCGGCGACAGGATCCGCCCGAGCACCGGCAGGGCGAGCCGGTTGTACGCGCCGTGGACGAGGCGCGACCCCTTCGACTCCGGCCGGAAGAACTCGAGCACGCCGAGCCGCCCGCCCGGGCGGAGCACGCGCGCGAGCTCGGCGAGCCCGGTCTCGTAGGCGTCGAGGTTCCGCATCCCGAAGGTGACGGTGGCGAGGTCGAACGCGGGACGCGTGGAAGGGCAGCGCCATCGCGTCGGCCTGCGAGGCGGGGAGCCCGGTCTTGTCGACGCCGCGGCGGAGCATCTGGAACGAGAAGTCGGCCCCGACCACCCGCAGGCCCGGCGCGCGCCGGCGCGCGAGGTCGGCGACGTCCATCGTGCCCGCGCACAGGTCGAGCATCACCTCGCCGTCCCGCGGGGCGAGGTCGGAGAGCAGCCGGCGGCGCCACGCCTGGTCCACCTTCAGCGTCATGACGCGGTTCAGGAGGTCGTAGCGGGGCGCGATCCGGTCGAACATCGCGCGCACCGCGGAGCCGCGGTGCCCTCACCGGGGAGCGGGACGGTCACTGGAGCGTCCCTCCGCGCGGCGGAGTCCAGGACGCGGCGGGCGGCGGCGCGATGCGCGGGCGCCGCGGCGGCGGCGCGGCCGGGACGAGCCGCTCGTACAGCGCGTCCATCCGGGCGAGCACCTCCGGCGGGTGGACGCACACCTCCGGCCACTCGCGCCCGCCCTCCTCCTGCCACTTCCGCGTCGCGTCCACGCCGATCTTCCCGCCGAAGGCGAAGTGGGCCGCGGCGTGGTCGAGCACGTCGACCGGCCCGTCCGCGACGACGAGGTCGCGCTTCACGTCCACGTTCGCGAACGCGCGCCACGCCGCCTGCGACACGTCCTGCACGTCCACGTCCTCGTCGAACACGACGAGCGTCTTCGTCTGCGCCATCTGGCCCGAGCCCCACAGCCCGTGGATGACCTTCTTCGCCTGCCCCGGGTGCTCCTTCTTGATCGAGAGGAGGCACAGGTTGTGGAAGACGCCCTCGACCGGCATCGCCATGTCCACGATCTCCGGGAAGACGAGCTGGAGCATGGGCAGGAAGATCCGCTCCGTCGCCTTCCCGAGCCACTGGTCCTCGACCGGCGGCGGCCCGACCACCGTCGCCGGGTAGACGGCGTCCTTCCGGTGCGTCACCGCCACGACGTCGAGCGCCGGGTAGTCGTCCGCGAGCGAGTAGAAGCCGGTGTGGTCGCCGAACGGGCCCTCGCGCACGAGCGGCGCGGCGGTGTCGACGAACCCCTCGATGACGAGGTCCGCGTCGGCCGGCACGTCGAGCCCGGTCGCGACCCCCTTCACCATCCGGACCGCCTCGCCGCGCAGGAAGCCCGCGAACAGGTACTCGTCGACGTTCGGGGGGAGCGGGGCGGAGGCGCAGTAGGTGAGGGCGGGATCGCCGCCGAGCGCGATCGCGACCGGCATCCGCTCGCCGCGCCGCCGGTACTCGCGGTAGTGCGCCGTCGCGGTCTTGTGCAGCTGCCAGTGCATGGCGAGCCGGCGGGGGCCGAGGACCTGGAGGCGGTACATCCCGACGTTCCGGATGCCGGTCTCCGGATCGCGGGTGATGACCTGCGGGAGCGTGACGAACGGGCCTCCGTCGTGCGGCCAGGTCGTGAGCACCGGGAGCTTCCCGAGGTCGGGCTCGCGGTCCACCACCTCCTGCGACGGACCGGAGGAGACGTGCTTCGGGGCCATCGCGGCGAGCTTCCCGAGCTTCGGGAGCATCTTCAGCTTCTCCCAGAACGTCTGGGGCGGCGCGGTCTTGAGGAGGGCGCGCAGCTCGCGCGCGGGGTCCTCGAGATCGTCGGCGGAGAGCGCCCAGCTCGTGCGGCGGCGCGTGCCGAAGAGGTTCATCGCGACCGGGAACGCGCCGGTCGCGGGGTTCTCGAAGAGGAGCGCCGGGCCGCCCTGCTTCGCGGCGCGGTCGGCGAGCGCCGCCATCTCGAGGACGGGGTCGACCCTCTCCTTCACGCGGACGAGCTCACCCGCGCCCTCCAGCCGATCGAGGAACTCGCGCAGCGAGCGGTAGGCCATGGCGCGCGATCTCTACCGCAGGGCGCCGCCTTCTTTCAACGATCGTTGAAGAAAAGAGCTCGCGCGGTAGAACCAGGCGCATGGACGATCGCCGCCGCCGCGCCCGGGAGCTCGTCGCCACCGCGATCGAGGGCGTCGACGCCGAGCTCGCGGCGCCGCAGCACGGCCTGTCGCCCGAGCAGCTCGGCGCCACGCGCGTGACGCTCCGCGGCTACCTCGCGGAGATCGACGGGGGCACGTTGCCGCCGCGGCGCGACCGCGGCGAGGGGCTCGGGAAGATGGTCCTCGACGCGTGGCCGTTCGACCTGCCGCTCGGAGCGCTCGTGCTCCGGGCCGAGAGGGCGTGGCGGAACGCGTGACGACGGCGCGCGCCGCGGCCGCCGCCGCGGCGTGGTGACGCCCTGGCTCAGAAGCGTACGCGGGGCTGCGCCGCCTCCCGGCCGTTCACCGCCATGCTCCAGTGGTGGACCTCGCCCTCGTCGACGACGAAGACGACCAGCTCGCCGTCCGGGAGCGCCCGCTCGAGGTCGGCGACCCACGGGCGCGCCGCGATCAGCCGATCGCGGTGATCCGCAGCGTTCAGGAACCGAGCGCGTCCGGTGACCCGCATCATCCGGCCGCCCTCGGGCGAAGGCTCGAAGAAGGCGATCTCGACGCGTGGATTGCGGCGGAGCTGACCGGGCAGGCTCTTCGTCGATCCGGTGTGGAAGTGGAAGCCGTGGGCGTCGGCGTACCAGAGGAGAAGGCCGCGAACGTGCGGCTGCTCCCCTTCGCAGGTGGCGATCCAGCAGGCGGGGTTCCGGTTCGCGAACTCGATGACGTCGTGGTTCAGCATGGCGGCGACCCTAGCGCGGCGCCGCGAGGTGGGCTTCCACCGCCGTGCGGAAGAGTTCAGCCGCGCTGCGGCCGATGGCGGACCGGTCGCAGCATGGCGCGGTACCGCGAGGGGGGCATCCGGAACGCCCGCGCGAACGACGTCGCGAGGTGCGAGGCGCTGCAGAACCCGCACTCGAGCGCGACCTCCGTCACCGGGCGGTCGTCGGCCGCCAGGAGGCGCTTCGCGCGCTCGAGCCGCAGGCAGCGGAGGTACGTCCGGGCCGTCTGCCCCATCTCGCGCTTGAACTCGCGGGAGAAGTGGGAGGGCGACATGCCGGCGGCGCGGGCGAGGTGCGCGACCGCGAGCGGCTCGCCCACGCTCGCCTCGGCGAGGTCCACGGCCCGCCGGATCGCCTCGCGCTCGGGGATCCGGTCGGGCAGCCGCCGGGCCCCGAGCAGCGCTCGCAAGATGAGGTGCACGAGCCTGATCGCCGCGGCCTCGATGACGACGCGAGCGGCGGGGAGTCGCGCGGAGTGCTCGAGCATGATCTGGCGGATGGCGCCGACGATCTCCGGGGCTCCGGCGAAGCGCACGCCCCGCATCGGCTCGAGCCGCTCGACGCCGTGGTGGCGCAGCGCCCGCTGCAGCGCCCGCGGCGCGACGAACACCGCCGCGTACCGCGCCGGCTGGTCACCGAGGAGTTCCTCGTGCGGGACGCCCGGGCCGATCCCGCAGATCTGCCCCGGACGGGAGCGAATGACGCGCCGGTCGATCCGGACGCGGCACCGATCGTCGAACGGGACCACGAACGACCAGGCCGGATGCGCGTGGCCGACCGTGACGGCGTAGCCGCACGGGCCAGCGACGGGGATGAAGACTCCGACGTCGCGCGCCAGCGCCCAGTCGACGTACCGGAGCTGCTCGGGCGTGATCTCGCCGACGAGTTCGCGGACGCGTTTCATCCCCACCTCCTGACGGCGGGCGGCGGCGAGCCGGACCTCAGCGGCACATCGATGCGCCCGTCTCGCAGTCGACCCCGCAGCACGAGGCGCCCGCGTTGCACGTCCCGGACGTTCCGCAGACGTCGCCGATGTCGCCGCAGCTCGCGCCCAGGTCCACCGAGCTCCCCTGGCACGTCCCCGACTGGCACGTGCCCGAGACGTAGCAGAGGCCTCCCCCGCAACGCGGTCCCGTTGGGCCTGTTGAGGGGCGCCGGGCAGCTCGCGCCCGCCCCGTTGCAGGTGGCGGAGAACGTGCACGCCGTCCCCGCGCCACAGGTGACCCCCGCCGGCGAGAAGGAGTCGGGCGGGCACGCGACGCTCGCGCCGCTGCAGACCTCGGCGAGGTCGCAGGCCCCCGCGGCGACCGGCACACCGTCGTGCTCGGCGAGTACGCGTCGAGGGGACACTGCGCCCCGCTGCCCGAGCAGGTCTCGGCGACGTCGCAGGGGCCCGCGGCCCCCCGGCACGTCGTCGCGCTCGACCTGAACCCGTCGGCAGGGCAGGAGGCACTGCGCCCCGCTGCCCGAGCAGGTCTCGGCGACGTCGCAGGGGCCCGCGGCCGCCCGGCACGTCGTCGCGCTCGACCTGAACCCGTCTGCAGGGCAAGACGGCGTCGCGCCCGAGCAGTACTCCTCCGCGTCGCAGAAGCCCGCGGCCGCCCGGCACATGACCGTGCTCGGCAGGTACGCGTCGGCGGGACACTGCGTGCCCGCGCCGCTGCAGAACTCGGGGACGTCGCAGCCGCCCGGCGTCGCGCCGCGGCAGAGGGTCGTCTGCGGGAGGAAGGCATCCCCCGGACAGAGGGCAGAGGACCCGGTGCAAGTCTCGGCGACGTCGCACGTCCCGCCCGACGCCCGGCACACGGTGACGTCGCTCTTGAACGTGCTCGCGGGACACGAGGTCGCGGTCCCGGTGCAGTATGCGCCGTCATCGCACGCTCCCTGCGGCGCGCGGCACTGGACCGTCGCGGGCTTCGAGACGTCGGCCGGGCACTCGGCGCTCGCGCCGGAGCAGGTCTCCTCCTTGTCGCAGACGTCGGCCGCCGAACGGCACACCGTGGCGGGGCCCGCGAGGACGTTCGCCGGACACTCCGCGCTCGCCCCGGTGCAGTGGTCGGCCGGGTCGCAGGGGCCCCCCGAGTCCCGGCAGAGGTAGGAGCTCTCGCGGAAGCCGTTCGCCGGGCACGTCGAGGAGGCGCCGCTGCAGTAGGCGGCGAGGTCGCACGCGTCCGCCGGGTCCCGGCACTTCACCGTGTCCGGCTCGAACCCGTCTGCGGGGCAGACCGGGCTCGAGCCGGTGCAGTACTCCGCGCTGTCGCAGGTCGCGAGGGTGCCGGCCCCGGCGCCGGCCGCTGCCCGGCAGAGCGTCTCCGCGTTCGCGAGGAGGTCGGCCGGACACTGCGGGCTGTCGCCCGTGCAGGACTCGGCAGGATCGCAGTCGCCGGCCGAGTCGCGGCACGCCGTCGCCGCGGGCCGGTACGCGTCCGCCGGGCAATCCGCGTGCGAGCCGTCGCAGCTCTCGGCGACGTCGCACGCGCTCGCGAGCGGCCGGCAGACCGTGCTCGCGTCCTTCACGCCCGTGGGCGCGCAGCTCCCGCCGCTGCACGCGGCGACCTCGCAGGCCCTGCCCGTCTCGCAGGCGTGGCCGAGGCAGTCCGGGTCCGCGCAGTCCGCGAGGCCGTCGCAGTCGTCGTCCGCCCCGTTCGTGCAGCTCTCGGCCGGCGGGTTCGCGAGGTTCGAGCACGCGACGCACGCGCCACCCGCGCAGGACTTGTCGGCCGTGCACGTGGTGCCGCACCCGCCGCAGTTGTCGCAATCCGTCGCGAGGTCGTACCCGTCGTCGACCTGTCCGTCACAGTCGTCGTCGCGTCCGTTGCACGTCTCCGGCGCGCCGGGGTGGACGGCGAACTCGCCGTCGTTGCAGTCGCCGTCGCAGGTGGTCACGCCGTCGTGATCGGCGTCCTTGCAGCGCTCCGCGGGGCTGGAGCAGGCGGCGATCGAGAACAGCGCGACCGCGAGCGCGGCGACGAGCAGCCTTGGCATGGGTTCCCCCCCCGAGAGGTGCCCGCCATTTTACCGCCGGTCGCTGTCGTCGGCCCGTGACGGCCGTCAACCCACGCGGATGGCGCAGCGACGAGGGCCGCGGGGGGATGCGGGGGGAGCTGCTAGAACGCGCGCTCGGTGAGCGACACGGCGGCCTCGTGGAGCGCGCGGCGGTGGGCGCCGTCCGGGACCTCGTCGAGCGCCGCCATCGCGGTGCGGGTGTGCTCGCGCGCCATCGCGCGCGCCGCGTCGACGCCGCCGACCTTCTTCACGACCTCGACCACCTCGGCGGCGACCGCCTCGCCGTCGGCGGTGCCATCGACGAGCGCGCGCAGCCGATCGCGCAGCGCCGGACGCGCCTCGCAGGCGCGGATGAGCGGCAAGGTCGCCTTGCCCTCGAGGAGATCGGCGCCGAGCTTCTTCCCGAGGAGCCCCGGGTCGGCGTCGTAGTCGAGGGCGTCGTCGACGAGCTGGAACGCGATCCCGATCCCCTCCCCGAAGCGGACGAGCGCGGCCGGGATCTTCCCCTCCAGCCCCGCCGCCCAGGCTCCGGCCGCCGCGGCCCAGCCGAACAGCGAGGCGGTCTTGCCGATCACGACCGCGAGGTAGTCCTGCTCGCTCGCCGCGAACGTGCCACGGAGCGAGAGCTGCAGCACCTCACCCTCGACGAGCCGGCGCATCGTCGCGAGGAGTGGAGCGAGCGCAGCGCGGTGGGCGGGCTCGGCGGAGACGATCTCGAGGGCGCGGGTGAGGAGCCAGTCGCCGGAGAGGACCGAGACCGCGTTCCCCCAGATGACCCGCGAGGCGGGCTGACCGCGCCGGACCGGACCGTCGTCGATGACGTCGTCGTGGAGGAGCGTCGCCGAATGGGTGAGCTCCGCCGCGACCGCGTACGGCACTGCGGCGCGCATCGCCCCGCCGCAGGCGCCGCAGGAGAGGAGCGTCACCATCGGGCGGATCCGCTTGCCGCCAGCGGAGACGAGGTGGCGCGCCGCCCCCTTGAGCTTCTCCTCGGCGTCATCGGTCGCGCGGGTGAGCTGCTCCTCGAGCGCGAAGAGGCTCTCGGAGAGGGCGGGGACGTCGGCGAGCGCCGCCTTGGCGCGCTCGGGCCGGACGCCGCGCTCGGCGGTCGCGTCGAGCTGCGAGAGGATGGCGAGGTCCTTCGACATGGCTCCCGCCTCCCTGGCGCAGGTCCTTCGTTCAACGAAAACTGAAGGCGTATAGCGCGCCTCGCGCAAGGCGGTCAAACCCGGACGCCACCGCGCGGCGCCCGCCTCAGGGCGTCGGGGCGGCCGTCCGCCCCGCGGCTCGGGACCTCACCGGCGGGGAGCGTGCAGCGACCGTGGTAAGACGCGCCGTGGCCGCCCACCTTCGCCGGAACCTGATCGTGATGGCCGCGGTGCGCTTCCTCCTCTGGATGCACCTCTTCGCGGCGGTGATCGTCCCGTTCTTCCGGGAGTGGGGGCGGCTGTCGTTCGCGGCGATCTTCCTCGTGCAGGCATGGTTCATGCTCTGGAGCTTCGCGCTCGAGATCCCGACGGGCGCGATCGCGGATCGCTTCGGCCGCCGCATCTCGGTCGCGTGCAGCGGGATCGTGCTCGCGGCCGGCGCGCTCGTGTACGCGAGCGTCCCGACGCTCGCGGTGTTCCTCGTGGCGGAGGTGCTCTTCGCGGTCTCGATGACGCTCGTCTCGGGCGCGGACGAGGCGCTCGTCTACGACACGCTCCTCGCGCACGGCCGGGAGGGCGACGCGACGGAGGTCGTCGCGCGGCTCGAGGCGTGGAAGCTCGGCGGCATGCTCGCGGGTGCGCTCGCCGGCGCCGCGCTCGCGGCGCGGTTCGGGCCACGCGCGCCGATGCTGCTCCAGTCGATCCCGGCGCTCGCCGCCGGGCTCCTCGCGTTCGCGATCGTCGAGCCCGCGCGCTCCCGCCCGCGCCAGCGTCGCTGCGGGCTACCTCGGGTCGGTGAAGCAGGGGGTGAGCCTGCTCGCGGGCTCGCCGGTCCTCCGCGGGCTCGCCGTCGACGTGTCGGCGAACGGGGCGGTGGTCTGGCTCATCGTGTGGCTCTACCAGGCGCAGCTCCGCCGCGTGGGCCTGCCGCTCTGGTCGTTCGGGATCGTCCACGCGGCCCTGACCCTCGCGCAGATCGCGCTGCTCTCTCGCGTACGCGCCGCGGAGCGGCTCGTCGGTGGTCCGCGCCGCTTGATGCAGCTCGCCGCGATCGTCCCGGCCTGCTGCCTCGTCGGGCTCGCGATCACGACGAACGCCGCCGCGAGCGTCCTCCTCGTCGTCGTGGCCGCCGCGCTCGGGTTCGCCCGCATCCCGCTCTTCAGCGCGCAACTCAACGAGCGGATCCCGTCGGAGCAGCGGGCGACCGTCCTCTCGGCGGTCTCGGCGCTCCGCACCGTGGCCGTCGCCGTCGCGTACCCGATCTTCGGGTTGCTGCTCGATCGCTCGCTCCCGCTCGCGCTCGCGTCGCTCGGAGCGGTGGGGCTCGTCGTCGCCTTCCTCGCCGCCGCGCCCGCGCCCGCGCTGGCGCGCCCGGACGAACCCGCCGCGGCGCAGCCGCAGTGACGGACGGGACGGGACGAAGCGGCGCCTCCTGCGCCGGTGCGTGCTAGGTTCCGCCCGTGCCGGTCGTGAAGCTCGTCATCGAGTACGACGGGACGCGCTACGTGGGCTGGCAGGTGCAGCCGAACGGCCCGTCGGTGCAGGCGGAGGTGGAGCGTGCCCTCGCGACGCTCCACAAGGCGCCGCGCCGGGTGACGGCCGCCGGCCGCACCGACGCCGGCGTCCACGCCCGCGGCCAGGTCGTCTCCTTCGCGGAGGAGCGGCCGCTCCCGCTGTCGGCGTACGTGAAGGGGATGAACGCCCTCCTCCCCGCAGACGTCGCCGTGCGCGCCGCGTCGCTCGAGCGGGAGGGCTTCGACGCGCGGAGATCCGCGCGCGGCAAGCGCTACCGCTACGTCATCGAGAACGGCGGCACCCGGGCGCCGCTCGGGCGCCTGCAGGCCTGGCAGCTCTTCGCGGCGCTCGACGTCGCGGCGATGCGCGAGGCCGCCGTCCACCTCGTCGGCCGCCACGACTTCGCCGCCTTCCAGGCCGCGGACTGCGCCTGCGAGCACGCGGTGCGGGAGGTCCGCCGCCTCGACGTGCTCGGCGAGCCCGGCGGCCGGATCGAGCTCGTGGTCGAGGCGACCGCGTTCGTGAAGCACATGGTGAGGAACGTCGTCGGCACGCTCGTCGAGGTGGGCCTGGGGAAGCGGACGCCCGGCTCGCTGCCGGCGCTCCTCGCCTCGCGGGACCGCCGCGCCGCCGGGCGGACCGCGCCGCCGCAGGGCCTCTTCCTGGAAGAGGTCTTTTACTAGCGACCAGGGGCCCCGCTGCGCCGGTCGGGGCGGCCGTGCTATCTTTTTCGGCCTTTTCCAACCCACAACCCGCCCCTCCGTGGAGGAGCACCCGATGTCCCAGAAGAAGCTCAAGGTCGGCGTCCTCGGCGCGACCGGCATGGTCGGTCAGCGCTTCCTCGCCCTGCTCGAGAACCACCCCTGGTACGACGTGACGCTGCTCGGGGCGAGCGCGAACTCCGCCGGTCAGAAGTACGCCGACGCGGTGAAGGGGCGCTGGGCGCTCAAGACCGCCATCCCCTCGGCGGTCTCCGGCCTCGTCGTGAAGAACGCCTCCGACGTGAAGGACATCGCCGGACAGGTGGACTTCGTCTTCTGCGCCGTCGACATGTCGAAGGAGGAGACGGCGAAGCTCGAGGAGGACTACGCGCGGGCGGAGACGCCGGTCGTCTCGAACAACTCGGCCCACCGCGGCACCCCCGACGTCCCGATGATGATCCCGGAGGTGAACCCCGAGCACGCCGCGGTGATCGAGGCGCAGCGCAAGCGGCTCGAGACGAAGCGCGGGTTCATCGCGGTGAAGCCGAACTGCTCGATCCAGAGCTACGTCCCGGCGCTCCACCCGCTCATGAAGTTCGGGCCGAAGCGGATCGCGGTCTGCACGTACCAGGCGATCTCCGGCGCCGGGAAGACGTTCGAGACCTGGCCCGAGATGGTGGACAACCTCATCCCCTTCATCAAGGGCGAGGAGGAGAAGTCCGAGCAGGAGCCGATGAAGATCTGGGGCTCGGTCGTGGGCGGCAAGATCGAGAAGGCGAAGGATCCGATCATCACGGCCCAGTGCATCCGCGTCCCCGCCTCCGACGGCCACATGGCCGCGGCGTTCGTGCAGTTCGAGCGCAAGCCGGACCGGGCCGAGGTGATCGAGCTCTGGAAGAGCTGGGTGCCGAAGCCCCAGAAGATGGGGCTCCCCTCGGCGCCGAAGCCGTTCCTCACCTACTTCGAGGACGACGCGCGGCCGCAGACGAGGCTCGACCGCGACGCCGGCAACGGGATGGGCGTCACCATCGGCCGGCTCCGCCCGGACGCGCTCTTCGACTACAGGTTCGTCTCGCTCTCGCACAACACCGTGCGCGGCGCGGCGGGCGGCGCGCTCCTCAGCGCCGAGCTGCTCACCGCCGAAGGGTACATCCAGGCGAAGTAGCCGCACGCGCGGCCGCCCCGCCGCCGTGGCATGCTGGCGCCATGGCGGACCGACCGTCCCCCGCGGAGGAGCTCCTCGGGCGCGCGCACGCGGTCCGGGTGCGCGTGCTCGTGGGCGCGGGGCTGCTCGGTGCGTTCCTCGTCGCGGCCCACGCCTTCTCGCTGCACGAGCGCATCCCGGTGCTCGTCGAGGGCGCGCGCGCCGCAGGGCCCATCGGGATCCTGGTCCACCTCGCCGCTTACGTCGTGGCGGCGCTGCTCGCGCTGCCGCTCTCGCCGCTCACGGTGGCGGCGGGCGCGGCGTACGGTCCGCTCCTCGGGGCGGCGCTCGGGATCCCGGGGGTCACGCTCGGCGCCTGCTGCGCGTTCCTCGTCGGGCGGGTCGTCGCGCGCGATCCGGCGGCGCTCGCGCAGGGCGAGGGGCGAACCGCGCGGGCGGTGCGCGCGGTCGGGAAGGGCGGGCTCCGGCTCGTCGTCCTCCTGCGCCTCGCGCCCATCGTGCCGTTCTCAGTCCTCAACTTCGCGTTCGGCGCCACCCCGACGCCCCTCTCACACTTCGCGCTCGGGAGCCTCGTCGGGACGATTCCGTCGCAGCTCGGATACGCCTGCCTGGGCACGGTCCTCGGCTGGCCGGCGGGGCCCGCGCGCACGGCCGCGGAGGTGGGGCTCGTCGCCGGCGCGGCGGTCCTCTCGCTCGCCGTGACGTGGGCGGTGGTCGCGCTCCTGAGGCGGGGCGGCCCTCCGGCCTCGCGGACTACCTGAGAGGGCTGTCCAGAACTCCCCTCCCGTCGCCAGAGCGAGCGATCCGCTGCGCATCGCTGCGTTGCTCCTCCCTTACATACCCTACGGGTATGCTCGGTCGTCGCGCCTTGCGCTGCTAGCGTCTCGCTCGCCCGGCTCGGTCCGGGGAATTCTGAACAACCCTGTGAGCCGCGCCCCACGGGCGCTTTCGCGCACGCGGGCGCCTCGGGTCGAGAGTCAGGGCGCTGGCGCGGGCGAGAACACGAGCGGATACTCGATCCCCACCGGCTCGTCGGGCCGGAACGGGGTGCGCCAGCGGGTGACGGCGCCCCGCACGCACGCGGGCACCGCGTCGCCCGCGAACGTGGACGAGGCCACCTCGACGACTCCGATCGCGCCGGTCGGCAGGACCGGGAAGGCGAGCTGCAAGCGTCCGTGGAGCGCGGGCTCCCCGGCGAGCGC
The DNA here is from genome assembly GCA_963736795.1 of uncultured delta proteobacterium. GTDB lineage: Bacteria > Myxococcota > Myxococcia > Myxococcales > Anaeromyxobacteraceae > Anaeromyxobacter. The sequence continues at coordinate 45,634 of CAVTRF010000035.1, forward strand.
CGCCTCGTAGCAGCGGGCGACCTCCTCGCGCCGTGTCTCCGCGAACGCGCGGAAGCTCTCGAGCGTCAGCGCAGGCGGGGGCGCGTGCCCGATCGCGGCGGAGTGCGACGAGAGCGTCTTCGCGAGCGGCGGCGCCGGATCCGGGGCGCAGGCGATCAGGATGAGGGCGGCGGCGGCCGGGGCGAGCTTCACGGGAGCGGGGATGGTATCGCCGGAGCGCTGCGGCGTCACCTGGTCCCCGGCGGCGGGCGCGCTCTCCCTCGCGCCTCCTTCAGCGAGGAGGCGCGAAGGAGATCGGGTACTCGACGGTGACCGCCTCGTCCGGGCGAAACGGCGTGCGCCAGCCGCGGACGATCGTCGCGATGCAGGCGGGCACCGCGTCCTTGCGGAAGGACGACCTCGCGACCGAGACGTCGGAGACCGCTCCCGAGGGGAGGATCGCGAACTGGATCGTCACCTTCCCGCGGAGGGTCTGGTCGTTCGCGAGCGCCGCCTCGTAGCAGCGGCGCACCTCGGCGCTCCTTCCCTTCGCGAACTTCTTGAAGGCGGGGCCGGTGAGCTCGGGCGCCGGTCCCGCCTCGCCGCGCCGCGTCTTCGGCGCGGAGGCGGGCGCGGGCACCGGCGCCGCCCGGGGCGCCGCCTGGGGCGCCGCCTGGGGCGCCGCGGGCGCTGGCGCAGGCTCGCGCGAGCAGGAGGAGAGGACGAGGGCGGCGCAGGCGGCGCAGATGAGCTTCACGCGATGCATGTTACCGCGCCCGCGCCCGACGTCGACGTGTCCGGTCGTGGACCCACCGATGGTCTCGGAATTAGCTGCGGCGCGCAGGGACGCCGTCCCGGAGCGCGCCCGGATCCGCCGGGAGCTGGGCCGCGAGCACCGCGAGGAGCGCGGCGCCCGCCGCCCACCCGGCGAGCACGTCCGTCGGGAAGTGGACGCCGAGGTAGACGCGGGAGGCCCCGGCACCGAGCGCCAGCGCGACCGCGAGCGCGGACAGCACGCCGCGTCTCCGGGGCCAGCGCCGCGCCGCGGCGATCGCGAGGACGCCGAAGACGACGACCGCGTTCATCGCGTGGCCGCTCGGGAACGCCGGCGTCGAGAGCGCCGCGACGGTGTAGGGGAAGCTCGGGCGCACGCGGCCGAAGAGCGCCTTGAGGAGCTGCACCGCGAGCGCGTTCGCGACCCACGCCGCGGCGAGCACCGCGGCGGTGCGGCGCGCGCCGGCCGCGAGCGCGACCGCCGCGCCTGCGGCGATGAGCGCGAACGTCACGGCGCCGGAGGCGAGCGCGGTGAACGCGCGGGCGAGCGCGTCGCCGAGGGGGGACGCCCCGAGCCGGACCGCCTCGGTGAGCGCGGCGTCGAGCGCGGTGGCGCGCCGGAGGATCACCGTCGCGGCGAGCGCCGCGAAGGCGAGGAGCGCGGCCCCGGCCGCCCACCCCCTGCTGCCCGGTCGTTCGCGCACGATCGTGATGCTAGCGCCCGTCGCCGACGTGGGGGTGCGCTCGTGCCGCGGCACGGTTACGCCGCCCACGCGCCGACCTCGCCGAGCGCTCGAGCGAGCGGCGGTCCGCACCTGCCCGAGGCGCGGCGGACGCGCGTGGCTCGGGGGAGCGGCGATGCGCACCCTGCCGAGTGGAGGGGGCGGGCGAGCGAGGCGTGCGGGTCGTGGTGATCCAGAACGAGGGGGCGGGCGGCCGCCGTGCGCCCGAGGAGGTGGCCGCCGCGCTGCGCGTCGCGGGCATCGAGGCGGAGGTGCGCCTCGTCGACGGAGCGACCTGCCGGGGCATCGCGGCTGCTGCTGCGGCCGGCGCGGACGCGGTCGTCGCCGCCGGCGGCGATGGCACGGTGAGCGCGGTCGCCGGCGTGCTCGCCGGGACCGGGACGCCGATGGGGATCCTGCCGCTCGGCACGCTCAACCACTTCGCGCGTGACCTCGGGATCCCGCTCGACCTCGCAGAGGCGGCGCGGGTGATCGCGGCGGGCGCGGTCCGGCACGTCGACGTGGCGGAGGTGAACGGTCACCGCTTCGTGAACAACTCGTCGGTGGGGTTCTACCCGCGCGTCGTGCGCCGGCGGAAGAAGCTGCGCGCGCTCCTCGGGAAGTGGATCGCGATGGCGTTCGGCGCGCTCGCCGTGCTCTGGCGCCTGCCGCGCATGCGGCTGCGGCTCCAGGCGGAGGGGCGTGAGGCGCCGGTCGTGACGCCGTTCCTGTTCGTCGGGAACAACCGCTACGAGCCGGGGCTCTTCGCCGAGCGGCGCCGCGAGGCGCTCGACCGCGGCGAGCTCCGCGTCTACGTCGCGCGGTTCGCCGGCCGTCGCGCCTTCGTCCGCGATCGCGCTCCGCTGGCTGCTCGGGCGCGGCCGGGACGAGGACGTCGCCGAGCTGTCCACGCGGACGGTGCGGGTCGACTCGCACCGCCGCGCCCTCGATGTGTCCGCGGACGGTGAGGTGCTGCGGCTCCGCCCCCCGCTCCGCTACGCCATCCACCCGGGCGCGCTCGCCGTGCTCGCGCCGCGCCCGGCCCCGTGAAGACGATCGCGCACCTGTCGGACCTGCACTTCGGCAAGGAGGATCCGCTCGCCGTCGAGGCGCTCGTCCGCGATCTCGACGACACCGCGCCCTCGCTCGTCGCGGTGAGCGGAGACCTCACCCAGCGCGCCCGCCCCGGTGAGTTCGCGAAGGCGCGCGCCTTCCTCGCGCAGCTCGCCGCCCCGCGGATCGTCGTGCCCGGGAACCACGACGTGCCGCTCTTCGACGTGGTGCGAAGGTTCGCGTCCCCCTCGGCCACTACCGCGCGTTCGTGACGGAGGACCTCGAGCCCCTCTACGAGGACGAGGAGCTCGTGGCGATCGGCATCTCGACGGCCCGTTCCTTCACCTGGAAGGCCGGGCGCATCTCCCATCTGCAGATGGAGCGCGTGCGGCGGCGCCTGTGCGACGGGCGCCCGGACCGGCTCCACGTGCTCGTCGCCCACCACCCCTTCTCGGCGCCGGAGACCGCCCCGCGCGAGCGGCTCGTCGGGCGCGTCGGCGCGGCGCTCGCCGCGTTCGGCAGCTGCGGCCTCGACGTGGTGCTCTCCGGCCACCTCCACCGCGAGTTCGCGGGCGATCTCGCCTCCCCGGGCCACACCCTCGCGCGCTCGGTGCTCGCGTTCCACGCCGGGAGCGCGGTGTCGCGGCGGCTCCGCGGCGAGGCGAACTCGTACAACCTCCTGCGCGTGCTGGGGCCGAAGCTCGAGGTGGAGCTGCGCGTCTTCACCGGGGCGCGCTTCGAGGCGGCGCGGTCGCGCCGGTTCGTCCGGACGGGCGAGGGGTGGGTGGCGCTCGGCGACCCGCCGCAGGCCGCCGGCGCGCCGCCGCCGCCGTGAGGGCCTGGACGTGGAGTCGGACGTGGACTCGACTTCGACCTGAACGTCGGCCTCGGCCTGACGCTCGCTCGAGGACGGGTCGCCTCGGGCTCGACGCTCACGCCCGCGCTGGGAGCGGCGGAACGGCTCGCCCGCCTACGGGTGCCCGCTCGCGCGATCGAACAGGTGGCAGGCGACGAACCGGCCCGGCTCGACCTCGAGCCAGGCGGGGTCCTTCACGCGGCAGACGTCGGCGGCGAACGGGCAGCGTCCGGCGAACCGGCAGCCCGGGGCGAGGTTCACCGGCGACGGGATCTCGCCGCGCGGCGCGAGGTGCGGGCGCAGGCGCTCCTTCTCCGGGTCGGCCTCGGGGTTCGCCGAGATGAGCGAGCGCGTGTACGGGTGCAGCGGCCGGAAGAACACGTCGTCGGCCTTCCCGAGCTCGACGAGCCGGCCGAGGTACATCACCGCGGTCCGGTCGGAGACGTACCGGACCATCGAGAGGTCGTGCGCGATGAAGAGGAGCGTGAGCCCCATCGTCGCCTTCAGGTCGGCGAGCAGGTTCACGACCTGCGCCTGGACCGAGACGTCGAGCGCGGAGATCGGCTCGTCGCACACGACGAGCTCCGGCTCGAGCGCGAGCGCCCGCGCGATGCCGATGCGCTGCCGCTGCCCGCCGGAGAACTCGTGCGGGTAGCGCGACATCTGGTCGGGCGAGAGCCCGACGCGCTCGAGCCACGCGCCGACGCGCTCCTGGACCTCGCCGCGCCGCCACATCCGGTGGATGAGCGGCCCCTCGGCCACGATCTCGCGCAGCGTCATGCGCTCGTTGAGCGACGACGCGGGGTCCTGGAAGATCATCTGGACCTTGCGCGCCCAGCGCTTGAAGTCCGCGGCGCGGTAGCGGGCCGGGAGGACCTCGCCGCGGTAGCGGACCTCGCCCGCGGTCTTGTCGTACAGGCCGACGAGGGTCCGGCCGAGGGTGGACTTGCCGCACCCCGACTCGCCCACGAGCCCGAGCACCTCGCGCTCGCCGATCTCGAGGCTCACGCCGTCCACCGCCCGGAGCACGCGGCCGTGGCCGAGGTCGAAGTGCTTCGTGAGCCCCCGCGCCTCGAGGAGAGGCCGGGGCGCGTCGGGGCGGAGGACGGCCGCGCCGCCGGACGCGGGGCTCACGGCGCGCCCCCGGCCGGCATGAGCGCGCCGTGGAGCAGCGCCTCCGGGCGCCGCGGCGCGTGGACGTGATGGAGCCAGCAGCGCGCGGCGTGGCCGGGCTGCACCGGCCAGAGCGGCGGCAGCTCGGGCCCGCACACCTTCATCGCCCACGGGCAGCGCTCGAAGTAGGCGCAGCCGGGCGGCGGGGCGAAGAGGTCGGGCGGGCTCCCCTCGATCGGCTCGAGGCGCGCGCGCGGCCCCTCCTCGTCGCGCGGCATCGCCTGCTTGAGCCCGAGGGTGTACGGGTGCGCGGGCCGGTAGAAGACGTCGTCCACCGACCCCTGCTCGACGATCTGCCCCGCGTACATCACCGCGACCTCGTCGGCCATCTGCGCGACGACGCCGAGGTCGTGCGTGATGAGGACGATGGCCATCCCGTGCTCGCGCTGGAGGTCGCGGAGCAGGTCCGAGGATCTGCGCCTGGACCGTCACGTCGAGCGCGGTGGTCGGCTCGTCGGCGATGAGGAGGTTCGGGCGGCAGGCGATCGCCATCGCGATCATGACCCGCTGGCGCATCCCGCCCGAGAACTGGAACGGGTAGTGGTCGACCCGCGCGCGCGCCTCGGGGATCTGCACGCGCTCGCAGGAGCTCGATCGCCCGCTCGCGCGCGGCGGCGCCCGAGAGCCCCTCGTGGTAGCGCAGCGCCTCGGTGATCTGCGGGCCGACCTTCATCGTCGGGTTGAGGGAGGTCATCGGGTCCTGGAAGATCATCCCGATCTCCTTGCCGCGGATCCGGTTCGCCTCCGCGGGCCCGACGCCCGACGAGCTCCTTGCCGTCGAAGCGGACCGACCCCGCGGTGATACGGCCCGGCGGCGTCGGGATGAGCCCCATCGCCGCCTGCACCGTCACCGACTTCCCGCAGCCCGACTCGCCGACGATCGCGAGCGTCCGGCCGCGCTCGAGCGAGAGGGAGACGCCGCGGACCGCCTTCACCACGCCGCCGTAGGTGGCGAACTCGACGCGCAGGTCGCGGATCTCGAGCAAGCTCATTCGACCGACCTCATCCGCGGGTCGAGCGCGTCGCGCAGGCCGTCGCCGAGCAGGTTGAAGGCGAGGACGGTGACGCTGATCGCGGCGGCCGGGAACAGGAACTCGTGCGGGTAGACGAGGAACGTCTTGATCCCGTCGTTGCACATCGAGCCCCACGAGGCCGTGGGCGCCGCGACCCCCATCCCGATGAACGAGAGGAAGGCCTCGGTGAAGATCGCGCTCGGGATCGCGAAGGTGAGCGAGACGAGGATGACGCCGAGCGTGTTCGGCAGGAGGTGGCGGAGGATGAGGTAGGCCGGGCGCGCGCCGAGCAGGCGCGACGCCTGCACGAACTCGCGCTCCCGCAGCTGCAGCACCTGCCCGCGCGTGAGGCGCGCCGCGCCCGTCCAGGAGAGCACGATCATCGCGACGAGCATCGGCGCGACCCCGCTCTCGCCGGGCCCCGACCCGAACGCCACCTTGAACAGGATCATGAAGAGCAGGAAGGGGAGGGCGAGCACGAAGTCGGTGAAGCGCATCAGCCAGTGGTCCACCCGCCCGCCGAAGTAGCCCGACACGCCGCCGAGCACGACGCCGATCAGGATCGCGAGCAGCGGCGCGGTGAAGCCGATGAAGAGCGAGACCCGCGCGCCCGACATGAGCCGGGCGAGGAGGTCGCGCCCGAGGAAGTCGGTCCCGAGCGGCCGCCGCGGCCGCGCGACGACGTCGCCGGGCTTCGCGCCCGGGTCGATGGTCTTCGCGTCGACGAGCGAGATGCCGGGCGTGAGCTTCACCTCGAGCGTCGCCGCCCGGCGCGACTCGGCGCCGTTCGTCGCGACGACCGAGTACCAGTAGGTGGTCGGCTCGAGGTTGAACGCGTCCTCGAAGGACACGACGTTCCCCGCGGGGACCTCGCCCATCGGCAGCCCGAGGTAGTCGCCCGCGGGCTCCGAGGTGGAGCGATAGACGAGGTACCCGGCCGCGCCCGGTACGGGCGACCAGCGGAGGCGGACCGCCTCCACGGTGGGGCGTCCGACGACGGCGAGCGACGCGGGCGCGGCGAGCGTGGCGCCGTCGGCCTCGGGCGCCGGGGGAACGCCGGGCGCGACCAGCTCCTCGAAGGGCGGCGGCTCGGCGAGGACCTCGGCGCGGTTGTCCCAGCGCGGCGGCTCCGAGAGGCGGGACAGCTCCGGCTTGCTCGGGTTCACGCGCCACAGGAGCGGGCCGGCGAGCGTGAAGAGGAGGAGCGCGCAGACGATGACGAGCGAGACGGTCGCCTGGCGGTTCTTCTTCAGGCGGAGCCAGGCGTCCCTCCAGTAGGAGAGCGACGGCCGCGTCGGGCCGCGATCCAGCCCGGCGCGCGCGACGGGGACGAAGTCCTCCGGCCGGAGCGCGCCGGCGCCCGCCGCGGCCCCGCGGGCGCGCGCCGCGTCGGCCACGCTCTCGCCCGCCGGCCCGGAGTCGCGCGCGGTCACGCGCCCTCCTTCGCGACGCGGATCCGCGGATCGACGAAGCCGTAGACGATGTCGACGAGGACCACCATCAGCACGAGGAACGCGCCGTAGAAGACGGTGAGCCCCATGATCACGGTGTAGTCGAGCTGCTGGACCGCCTGGACGAAGTAGCGCCCGAGCCCGGGGATCGCGAACACGCTCTCCACGACGAACCCGCCCGTCGTGATCCCGGCGAGCGCCGGGCCCGAGCAGCGTGATGACCGGCAGGATCCCGTTCCGGAGCTGGTGGGAGAGGAAGATGCGCCAGGGCGGCAGCCCCTTCGCCTTCGCGGTCCGGATGTAGTCCTGGTTCACGATCTCGAGCAGCGAGGAGCGCATCAGCCGCGTGAGGAACGCGAGCGTGCCGATCCCGAGGGTCAGCGCGGGCAGGAGCATGTGCCCGAAGGTCCCCCACCCCGCGACCGGCAGGACCGTGCCGCCGGCCCGCTGGTTGAGCACGAGGACGCCGAGCTGCGAGAGCGCCGCGAAGACGAAGCCCGGGACGGAGATGCCGAGCACGACGAAGAAGAGCGTGCTCCGATCGGCCCACCGCCCGCGGAACCGCGCCGTCACCGAGCCGAGCAGCACCCCGCCGACCGTCGCGAAGAGGAGGGCGAGCACCCCGAGGATCGCGGACACCGGGAAGTGCTCGCGGATGATGTCGTTCACCGAGCGGTTCTGCTGGGTGAAGGAGATCCCGAAGTCGCCCTTCGCCATGTTGCGGAGGAAGACGCCGTACTGGACGAGCACCGGCCGGTCGAGGCCGTAGCGCGCCTTGAGGTTCGCGCGGATCTCCGCGCTGCGCGCCTTGCCGCTCGTGAGCGGGTCGCCCGGCACCGCGTGCATCGCCGCGAACGTGGCGGTCGCGATGAAGAAGACGGTGACGACGCCGGCGAGGAGACGCTTCAGGGTGTAGGCGAGCACGGGCGTCCTCTCCTACGGCTCGAGCCGGGCGTGGGTGTAGTCCGGGTCCGTCCCCACCGCCCGCCGGATGACCCCGGTGAGCTTCGGCGAGTGGACGTAGACGCTGCCTGCCTCGCTCATCGGCAGGATCCCGACCTCGTCGAGGAGGATCCGCTCCGCCTCGGCCATGGCGTCCATGCGCACGCGGGGGTCGGCGCTCGCCTGCGCCCGGCGGATGAGCGCGTCGTAGCGGTCGTTCTTCCAGCGCCCGCGGTTGTTCTCGTTCCAGCTCGCGAAGAGGTCGGCGAAGGTCATCGCGTCGGCGTAGTCCGGCCCCCACCCCGCCGACACGAGGTCGAAGTCGCCCGAGGTCATCTTCGCGAGCCGCTGCTTGAAGGTCTGCTTGTCGATGCGCAGCGCGACCCCGAGGCGCGCCTCGAACAGGTACTGGAAGTACTCCGCCTCCCGGGAGGTCCCCGGGCTGTCGCCGGTGAGCCACACGAGCGGCGGGATCACCCCGCCGAGCTCCTTCTTCGCGGCCTCGAGCTCGCGGCGCGCGGCGTCGAGGTCGGGGCGGACCGGCTCGACCGGATACTCCTTCCAGAAGGGTCCGTCGACCGCGGGGACCCAGCGCGGCACGAGCCGGACCCCGGGCCGGTTCCCCGGGATGCCGATCACCTTCGACACGTACTCCTTCGAGTCGAAGACGAGCTGGATGGCCCTTCGCAGGTGGCGGTTCGCGGTGGGGCGGCCGGGGCGGTGGTTGAACTCCGCGTAGAAGACCGACCCGACCGCGAACGCCTTCATCTTGAAGCGGTCGGCCTGGGCGCGCCCGAGGAGGTCGCGGTCGAGGCCGGTCACGTCGATCTTCCCGTCCTTGAAGAGGTTGTAGCGGGTCGAGGGATCCTGGGTGAAGTACGGCGCCTCGATCCGCTCGATGGCGACGTGCGCCGCGTCCCAGTAGCGCGGGTTCTTCTGGAGGACGAGGCGCGCGGCGTGCACCCACTCCGCGAGCACGAACGGGCCGTTCGAGAGCAGGTCCTGCGCGTCGGCTGCGTACCGCCCCGGCCGCGCCTCGTAGAACGACTGCTTGAGCGGCAGGTAGGTCGTGAACGCGGTGAGGCCGAGGAAGATGCCGGTGGGACGCTCGAGCTCGACGTCGAGCGTCCGGTCGTCCTTCGCGCGCACGCCGAGCGCGGTCGTCGGGAGCTTCCCCTGGCTGATCGCCTCGGCGTTCTTCACCGGGTAGAGGATGAACGCGTACTCGGACGCGGTCTTCGGGTCGACCGCGGTGCGCCACGCGAACACGAAGTCGTGGGCCGTGACCGGGCTCCCGTCAGCCCAGCGCGCGTCCGGGCGCAGGTGGAACGTCGCGCGCCTCTCCCCGAGCTCCCAGCGCTCGGCGACGCCGGGGACGATGTCGCCCGCCTTGCCGTACTTCGTGAGCCCCTCCATCACGTGGCCGAGGACGAAGTTGCTGACCTGGTCGGTCGCGCGGGTCGAGTCGAGCTGCGGGGGCTCCTCCGCCATGGCGAGCCGGACGACGCCGGGCGGACGCGTGCCTTCGCCGCCCGAGCAGCCGGCGGCCAGGAGGAGCGTTCCGATCGCCGCGGCCGCGAGGGTCCTCGTCATGGAGCGCGTGACACCAGGCGGCCGGTCGGGGGATCGGCGCCCGCCTGGATCCACGAACCTCCGTACATGGCGGCGGTCTCTCGCGGTGTCAAGCGCGGTCGGCGGACCGCCGCCGGAGGGATCGGCACGGACGGTGAACGAACGCGTCGGGCCGGGTCCCGGACGGGCCGGAGCCGAGGGCTCGGCCTTAGTGGACGACCACCTTCTCGGTCGGGGCGGGCTCCCCCTTCGCGAAGACGATGTTCCCGTCCTTCCCCTCGTCCACGACGACGTGGTCGCCGGCCTTGAACTCGCCGCGGAGGAGCTTCGTCGCGAGCGGGTCCTGGATCATCCGCTGGATGGCGCGCTTCAGCGGGCGCGCGCCGTAGACCGGGTCGTAGCCCGCGTCGGCGATCGCCTCCCGCGCCGCCTCGGAGAGCTCGATCGTGATGCGGCGCTCGTCGAGCAGCTTGCGCAGCCGGGCGAGCTGGATCTCGACGATGCGGCCGACGTGCTCGCGGCTGAGCGGCCGGAACACGACGATCTCGTCCACCCGGTTCAGGAACTCGGGGCGGAACTCGGCGCGCAGGTTCTCGAGCGCCGCCTCGCGGATGGCGGTGACGTCGGCGCCGGGGCGGCCGGCGAGCCGCTGGATCTCCTGCGAGCCGATGTTCGAGGTCATGATGACGACGGCGTTCCTGAAGTCCACGGTCCGCCCCTGGCCGTCGGTGAGCCGCCCGTCGTCGAGGATCTGCAGCAGCACGTTGAAGACGTCGTGGTGCGCCTTCTCGATCTCGTCGAACAGGATCACCGCGTACGGCCTGCGCCGCACCGCCTCGGTGAGCTGCCCGCCCTCGTCGTACCCGACGTAGCCGGGGGGCGCGCCGATGAGGCGGGAGACCGAGTGCTTCTCCATGTACTCGGACATGTCGAGCCGGACCATCGCCTGCTCGTCGTCGAACAGGAACTCCGCGAGGGCGCGGGCGGTCTCGGTCTTCCCGACGCCGGTCGGGCCGAGGAAGATGAACGAGCCGACCGGCCGGTTCGGATCCTGCAACCCGGCGCGGGCGCGCCGCACCGCGGTCGATACGGCGAGCACCGCCTCCTCCTGGCCGACGACGCGCAGCTTCAGGCGGTCCTCCATCCCGAGCAGCTTCTCCGTCTCACCCTCGAGCAGCTTCGAGACCGGGATCCCGGTCCACTTGGCGACGACCTCCGCGATCTCCTCGGGGGTCACCTCCTCGCGGAGCATCGCGCCGCCCTTCTGGAACTCGGCGAGGCGCGCCTGCGCCTCCTTCACCTTGCGCTCGAGCTCGGGCAGCCGGCCGAACTTGATCTCGGCGGCCTTCTGGAAGTTCGCCTCGCGCTCGGCGCGCGCCTGCTCGTTCTGGAGCCCGTCGATCTCCTGCTTCGCCGCGGAGACCTCCTGGATCGCCTGCTTCTCGGCGTCCCAGCGCCCCCGCAGGCCCGCGAACTCCTCGTTCAGGGCCGCGAGCTCCTTCTCGGCGTGCGCGAGCCGCGCGCGGGACGCCTCGTCCTGCTCCTTCACGAGCCCCTGCCGCTCGATCTCGAGCTGCGCGATCCGGCGGCGGACCTCGTCCACCTCGGTCGGCATCGAGTCGATCTCGATGCGCAGCCGGCTCGCCGCCTCGTCCACGAGGTCGATGGCCTTGTCCGGGAGGAAGCGGTCGGTGATGTAGCGGTGCGACAGGCGCGCCGCGTCGACGAGCGCGGCGTCCTGGATCCGCACCTTGTGGTGCAGCTCGTACCGGTCCTTGAGGCCGCGCAGGATCGAGATGGTGTCCGCGACCGACGGCTCGCCGACGAACACCGGCTGGAAGCGCCGCTCGAGCGCGGGGTCCTTCTCGACGTGCTTGCGGTACTCGTTCGCGGTCGTCGCGCCGATGGCGTGCAGCTCGCCGCGGGCGAGGGCCGGCTTGAGCATGTTGCCGGCGTCCATCGCCCCCTCGGCGGCGCCCGCGCCGACGATCGTGTGCATCTCGTCGATGAAGAGGACGACGTTCCCCTCGGAGGCGACGACCTCCTTCAGCACCGCCTTGAGCCGCTCCTCGAACTCGCCGCGGTACTTCGCGCCGGCCACCATCGAGGCGAGGTCGAGGGCGAGGAGCCGCTTCCCCTTCAGCCCCTCCGGCACGTCGCCGTCCACGATCCGGCGCGCGAGCCCCTCGACGATGGCGGTCTTCCCGACGCCCGGGTCTCCGACGAGCACCGGGTTGTTCTTCGTGCGGCGGGAGAGGATTTGGACCACGCGGCGGATCTCGTCGTCGCGGCCGACGACCGGGTCGAGCTTCCCCTGCCGGGCGAGCTCGGTGAGGTCCTTCGCGTACTTCTCGAGCGCGCGGTACTGGCTCTCCGCCTCGGGCGAGGTGACGCGCGCGCCGCCGCGGACGTCCTTCAGCGCCTCGCGGATGCGGTCGGGGGTGGCGCCGGCGGCGCGCAGCGCCTCGCCGGCCCCGGTCTTCTCCGCCGCCGCGCGCGAGCAGGAGGTGCTCGGTCGAGACGTACTCGTCCTTCAGCTTCTTCGCCTCGTCCTCGGCGCGGTCGAGGAGCTTCGCGAGCCGGTTCGCGAGGTACGGCTCCGCCCCCGCGACCTTCGGCACGCTGCGCAGCTCGTCCTCGACGCGCGACACGACGCGCGACGGCTCGGCGCCGATCTTGTCGAGGATCGGGCGGGCGATTCCCTCCTCCTGCGCGAGCAGCGCGAGCACGAGGTGCTCGACGTCGATCGCCTGGTGGTCGCGGCGGCGCGCTTCGCCCTGTCGCCGCGGACGAGCGCCTCCTGGGCCTTCACGGTGAGCTTTTCCGGTCGCATGGCGCGAACGTAAGACCGCAGAGGGGCTTGGCAAGCGGCGCGCCGCGGCGGAGAATGGCGGCCGCCCTGCGGGGGTTGCATGCTGCGACCCGGCAGGGACGGCACGGATGACGGAGCGCGACGAGAAGACGCGAGGAGCGGACCTGGAACGCCCTCGTGGCGCTCGCCGCCGCGGGATCCCGATCCCGCTGCTCCTCGCCGCCCAGCCATGGGGGGTCGCGGTCCCAGGCTCGCTCTACCTACCCGTCCACACCGCGCTCGAGGCGCTCGTCGTGGCGGGGAGCATCGCCACCTTCGCGGTCCAGTGGTTCGCCGCCGGCGCGGGCGCGTTCCGCGAGGCGCGGGCGCGCTTCCTCGGGCCGGCGTTCCTGCGCGGCGGCGAATCCTGGAGCTCGTCCACCTGCTCGTCTTCCCCGGGATGCCCGGGTTCTTCGGGGCCGCGTCGACCGAGCGCGGGATCGTCTACTGGTTCGCCGCACGCCTCGTCACCATCGTCGCGCTCGTCGCCGCCACGCGGATCGACCGGCGGAGCGAGAGCCCGCTGCTCCGCCGGGGGCGGCTCCTCGGCGCGAACCTCGCCTTCGTCGCGGGCGTGCTCGCGCTCGAGCTCGGCGTTCCCTCGCCACCCCGCCCTCTTCTTCGTCGAGGGGGAGGGGCTCACGCGCCTCAAGATCGCGGTCGAGGCCGCGATCGCCGTCGCCGCGGCGGCGGGCGCGTTCCTCCACGCCCGCGCGTGGCGGATCACCCGGGAGCGCACGTCGGCCAAGCTCGCGATCGCGCTCGTCCTGGCGGCGCTCGGCGAGCTCTGCTTCATGCTGTACTCGCACGCCTACGACCCCTTCAACGTGATGGCACGTGTACTTCGTCGCCTCGTTCTGGTTCGTGTTCGACGCGCTGTTCGGCGCCGCGCTCGTGCGGCCGTACCACGAGCTCGACGCGCTGCGCGCGCACGTGGAGGACGAGCTCGTCGTCACGATCCGCCGGCTCCGGGAGACGACGGAGCAGCGCGAGGACCTCCTCCGCGCGCGTCTCCGCACGACCTGCGGAACCCCCTCCAGATTGTGATGCTCCAGGCGCAGCGGGTGCTGCGCGGTCCCGACCACCGCTCGCACCGCGCTGCCGCCGGGATCGTCACGGCCGCCAAGCGGATGGACCGCATGCTGCGAGACCTCGCCGACTCCGCGCGCTCGGAGGGCGGCGGCTCGAGCTCGCCTGGGCGAAGGTCCCGCTGCGCGGCTTCGTCGCGGAGCTGCTCGAGACCTCCGAGGGCGTCTTCGACGTCGCGCGCGTCGAGAACGCCGTCCCGCGCGAGCTGCCCGAGGTGCTCGCCGATCCCGACCGGCTCGACCGGATCCTCGCGAACCTCGTCGGGAACGCCCTCAAGTACTCGCGCGAGCAAGTCGTCGTGACCGCCACGCGCGATGGCGAGGCGGGGGTGAAGGTCACCGTCGCGGACCGCGGCCCCGGCATCAGCGCGGGGGACCTGCCGCGCATCTTCGAGCGCTACTACCGCGGTCAGCGCCACGAGGGGGAGGGGCTCGGCCTCGGCCTCTACATCGTCCGCAAGCTCGTCGAGGCGCACGGCGGCCGGATTCGGCGGAGAGCGAGGTCGGCGAGGGGAGCCGCTTCACCTTCGACGCTGCCCACCACGGAAGGGTGATGGGGATGGCGGTCGCCCCCGCGCTCGCCCTCCAGGGCGAGGGGCCCCGTCGCGGACGTTGAAACCGGCGCGTCGACGGGGCATCCATTCGGGGACACCGGATGGCTCCTGCCCACGCCCCGCTCCCCGCGATCCTCTCCGTCGGCCGCGCGCTGCCCCCGAACTACGTCGATCAGGAGACGCTCATCCGGGCGCTCACCCTCCAGTGGGGGGCGAAGCACCACAACGCCGAGCGGCTCGCAGACGTTCACCGCGCCGCGCAGGTCGGCGGGCGGCACCTCGCCCTGCCGCTCGCCGAGTACGCGGGGCTCGACTCGTTCGGGAAGACGAACGACGCCTTCATCCGCGTGGGGACGGACCTCGGGGAGGAGGCGATCCGCGCGGGGCTCGCGGCGGCGCGGGCTCTCGCCGCGCGACGTCGATCACCTTGACTTCGTCACCGTCACGGGCATCTCGACGCCGTCGCTCGACGCGAAGCTGATGAACCGCCTCGGCCTGAAGCCGTCGGTGAAGCGGACGCCGATCTTCGGGCTCGGCTGCCTCGCGGGCGCCGCCGGGCTCGCCCGCGCGAGCGACGCGCTGCGCGCCTTCCCCGCCGAGATCGGCGGTGCCGCTCTCGGTCGAGCTCTGCTCGCTCACCCTGCAGCGGGACGACGCCTCGGTCACGAACCTCGTCGCGACGGGCCTCTTCGGCGACGGCGCGGCGGCGGTCGTGCTCGCCGGCGGCGGCCGCGCGAACGGCGCGGCGGGCCCGCGCGTCGTCGCGACCCGCTCCGTGCTGTACCCGGACACCGAGTGGGTGATGGGCTGGGACGTCGTGGACAGCGGCTTCAAGGTCGTCCTCTCCGCGAAGGTGCCGGAGGCGATTGAGGCGCGCATCGGCGGGGACGTGGACGCCTTCCTCGGCGGACCACGGCCTCGCTCGCGCCTGACGTTCGGCACTGGGTCGCCGACACCGGCGGGCCGAAGGTGATCGAGGCGTTCCGGCGCGCCCTCGCGCTCCCGCCCGCCGCGCTTGAGCGCTCCTGGCGTCGTCCGCGAGGTGGGACCCTCTCCTCCGCGTCGGCGCTCTTCGTGCTCGGGGCTTCCTCGCCTCGAACGAGCCCCGGCCTGGGGACGTCGGCCTTCTCGCCTGATCGGCCCTGGTCTTCTGGCCGAGCTCCTCCTGCTCCGTGGGGATTGCGGCACGATGCCTGCTCGGGCGGATCCCTGGGAAGACGCGGTCCGTGGCCTCGCCGGGCGGAGCGGTCGCGGCGCGCGAGATTCGCGCATCGCCGCGAGGCAGCGAAAGCTCAGGGCGGGCCCCCCGCGCCGGGCGAGCCTCGCGCGCGCGCCTCGATCCGCCTCCGCGCTGCTCGGGCTCGTTGTGGCGGTGGAGGACCGCTTCCGGGTCGCGCTCACGACGACGACGCCGCCGGGGCGCGGACGCTCGGGGACCTGCCGCCCTATCGCGCGCGCGCCGCGCCCGAGCACCTCCCGGCGGCAGGGACGGTGCGCCGTGCATCCTGCGCGGCCGCGGCCCCGCCCGCGGCAATTACCTCGTGCACGCCCTGGCGCGCGCTCCAGCCACGGTCGGTGTTCGTCACCTTCGTCGATTTGGCGAGCGCGAGACCTGGCTGTCGCGGCGGAGGTCCGCGGCCGGGCCGAGCGCGCCGCGGCGGCGCTCGCGCGATGGGCGTCCGGGACGCAGACCGGGTCGCCATCGTGCTGCGGACCGAGCCCGCCTTCCTCGACGCCTTCTTCGGCGCGCGGCCTGCCGGCGCGGTCCCGGTCCCTGCTCTATCCTCCGGCGCGCCTCGGCGGATGGACGAGGACGGGGCCGCGACCGGGCGGATGATTGAGTATTCGGGGGCGCGGCTCGTCGTGTCGGGGGGCGGGACGCGCCGGGCTGTCGGCGCCGCGGTCGAGCGCGCGCGCCTGCTGCTCGGCCGCCGGGACGCGTCCGAGCTCTCCGGCGTCCCCGCGCGTACTCCACGTGACGTCGCGCCGGAGGAGCCTCGCGCTCGTGCAGTTCTGTTCGGCTCGACGGTGGACCTGAAGCCGGTCGCGCTCACGCGCACGCGGCGCTCGCCGCACAGGCCGACGCGCTGATTGCGGTGACCGCGCCCGGACCCGACGACGTGATGGTCTCGTGGCTGCCGCTCTACGACGACACTGGACCATCGGAGCCTTGCTCGGCGCGCTCGCTACCCGGCCCGCCCCGCGCTGATCCCGCCCGAGCACTTCCTCGGCGCGGCCTGCGCTCTGGCTCCGCGCCGTCGCGCGCCACCGCGGCACGATTCCGCGGCGCCGAGCTTCGCGTACGCCGACGCCGACCGCGCGGGGCGCGGACGAGGAACCGAGGGGCACTCTGCTCGCGTCCTGGCGGCTCGCCCTCGACGGCGCCGAGCCGATTCGGCCGACGCCATGCGCGGCTTCGCCGCCCGCTTCGCGCGGGACGGGCTCTCCCCGGCCGCCCTCGTCCCCGTCTACGGCCTCGCCGAGGCGGCGCTCGCGGTGACCTTCGGACGGCCGGGCGGCCGCTCGAGGGGCGGCGCGTCGATCCGGTGGCGCCGGGCCGGCGCGCGACGGCGCTGTCGCCCCGGCGAGCGCGAGGTGGTCTGGTGGGTCCCCGATCCCCGGCGTGGACGTCGAGCCTCTGCGTGACCAGGCTGGCGCCCCGCGGGCGACGGGCGCTCGGCCGCACTTCGTGCGCGGGCCGTCGCTGCTGCGCGAGATTCGGCGATCCCGCCGCGACCGCGGCCGCGCTGCAGGACGGGCGGCTCGACACCGGCGACCTGGGCTTCGTCGCCGGCGGCGTGAGCTCCACGTGCACGGCCGCTCGAAGGTACTCGTCGTGGTGCGCGGCGCGACGGCGCCCGACGAGTTCGAGGCGGCCCTCGCCGGCCTGCCGGGGCTGCGGCCCGGCTGCGCGGTCGCGCTGGGCTCGTCGGCGCCGGGGCGAAGGGCTCCTCGTCCTCGCGGAGCGGCGCCGGGAGGACGGCGTCCTGGACGCGGTGGTCGAGGCGGCCGCGCGCCGCTCCATCCTCGACCGCACCGGGATCGCGCCGCACACGCTCGTGCCGCTCCAGCTGGGCACGCTGCCGCGGACCTCGTCCGGCAAGCTGAGACGCCAGGAGGCGCTCCGCCGCTTCCAGGCGGGCGCCTCGGCGCCGCCGGCGCCGGTCGGCCCGCTCCGGCTCGCGCTCGAGGCGGCGCGCTCGCAGCTCGCGTTCCGGCGGGCGCGCGCCGGCGGGGCCAGCGGTGAGCGATTGCGTCCGCGACGCGGTGGTGGTCGGCGGCGGCCCCGCCGGCCTCGCGTTCGCCGCCTTCGCCGCGCGGCGCGGCCTCGACGTCACCGTGCTCGAGCGCCGCGAGGGTCCGCTCGACAGGCGTGCGGGGAGGGGCTGCTCCCCGCCGGCGTGCGCGGGTGCTCGCGCCGCTCGAGGTGATCGAGGCGGCGCCTACCGCGGCAGCCGGCGCGCGTCGCGGCGATCCGCTGGATCGACGCGGCCGGCGGCGAGGCGCGGCTCGCGCTGCCCGCGCCCGGGGGCGTCGCGATCCGGCGGACGGCGCTCTCCGCGGCGCTCCTCGCCCGCGCGCGCGAGGCGGGGGCGGAGATCGTGCAGGGCGCGGCCGTCGTCCGCCATCGCCGGGAGGGCGGGACCATCGTCGCGGAGGGGCCCGGCTTCGCGGTCGCCGCCCGCGTCCTCGTCGGGGCGGACGGGTCTACTCGCCGACGCGGCGGCGCGAGGGGCTCGCGCCGCCGGTGGGCGTCCCGGCGCGCTACGGGCTCAGGCGGGACTTCGCGGCGGCGCCGTGGTCCGAGGACGTCGAGGTCCACTTCGGTGACCGCGCCGAGGCGTACGTCTGGCCGGCCGGGCCGCCGCGCGGGTCGGGGTCGCCTTCCTGTACGGGTCGTGGGGGATCCACGCCGCCTCCTCGAGCGCTTCCCGGCGGTGGCGCGGAGGGTGGCGGGCGCCGAGGAGGTATCCGCGCCGCGCGGCGCCGGCCCGTTCGACCAGGCGGCCCGGCTCGCGTCCGCATTGGCTGGTCCTGCTCGGCGACGCGGCGGGCTACGTCGACGCTATTACGGGAGAGGGCTCGCTCTGGTTCGGCGGCCTACGCGGGCGCCGAGCTCGCCGCCCTGCTGCCGGCCGCGCTCGCCGCCGGCGCGAGCGCGGCGGCGCTCCGCCCGTACGAGGCCGCCTGGCGCCGGAGGTTCCTGCCGTACGCCGCCTGGACGCGGCTGCTCCTCGCGCTGTCGCGCCGGCCGGCGCTCCGCCGGCGCGTGCTCGCGCTCGCCGCCGCGCGGCCGAGGCCGTTCGAGAGGTGAATCGCCGCCGCGGTGGGCTGACGGCGACCCCCGAGCGGGCAGGGCCCGCAGGGCGCCAGCGGGGGCGAGTCAAGCGAGCGTCCGCCGCTCGAGGCTCCGGTTTCCGGAGCGCGGCGCGACGGCTCACGGTAGGATGAAACCCTCTCGAAGGGAGGACGTCCATGCGATGCACCGTGCTCGGCGCAGGTTCCTGGGGACCGCGCTCGCCTCGCTCCTC
>CAVTRF010000036.1:0-138224 GCA_963736795.1 uncultured delta proteobacterium
TTGACCTGCACGAAGTGGGTACACAGATACCCCTTGAAGTCCACATCGCCCTGCCCTACGGTACGAGATTCTCTCAGATCGACCGGCCACGAGTCGGGGTGTTCCACATGGGCACAACCTCGCTTGAAGCCGGAGTCGAGACGCTGGACATAGGTGGCAACTCGGTACGGGTATTCGGGATCGCCAAGACCGTTGCCGACTGCTTCAAGTTCCGCACTCGCATTGGGGCGGACGTTGCGGTTGAAGCACTGCAGGAGGCGATTCGCGAGAAACGCACCACTCCGGCGGAAATCATGCGATACGCGAAGATAGACCGGGTCGCGGATATCGTTCGCCCGTACCTCGAGGCTTTGCTCTGAGTGCTTCCGGTGTCAGGAGCCGCCTTCTACGACGGGGGTGGTCTCAGAGATCCTCTTCCGAGATCTCGGCCATCTTCATGAGATGCCGCAACAGGCCGGTCTTGAGGGGTGGTCCCCGTGTATCGGCACTGAAAGCCGCACGATGCTGCCCTCCTTGCCGTATATGTGATGACTCCCCTGGACGCGAAGAAGAACCCAGCCCTTGCGCTCGATGGCTTGAGCGAGTTCACGTCCCGAGGTCGATCTCATACAGCGATTTCCACGATCCGATCGCCTTCGCCGGTGCTGGTGTGGCGATGTCAACCGACAACTCTCTCGACGGCCTCGTAGAGATTCTCAAGCAGTTCCTCGAAGTCCTCGCCCTGGGTGCAGCAACCGGGTATTGCCGGACTCAGCCCAGAAACCGCCCTCTTCCGCCTCGTGGACCACTATCTTCAGCTTCATGTCCCTCCTATCGGCGGCCCGATCCTGACGGCCCGAGTATACCTTCTTGACCGACGGGGACGACGTCCAGGAGTGGTAGAAGCGCGACGAGATCGAACTGGTGCTCCCCTTCAGATGGAAGCCACGCGAACGCGCCGCACCACCACGTCGCGAGCGTCCGCGACCTGGCCATGCTCCCTTCATGCCCTTAAGGTGAAGCTCCAGAGCGTCCCGCATGTTCGCTTCAGCCTCCTTCGCCGTGGAGCCAGTGGCCACGCAGCCAGGGAGTTCTGGGCGTAGGCTAAGCTTGCTGTCCGTTCGATGATGATCACGATTGTTCTCATCGGTGTTCTACCTCGATGCCTCGCCAGCGATGCTGTTCAACGTCCCTGCTGCCACGTGTCCCGGCTTGCCGGCTACCGTCACTCGGCCGGGCTCTGCTCGGTGTTCGGTGGCTCCGGACGGGGCGACCTGGAACCATCCGTCTTCAAGGAGCAGCCTGATCACGTCTCTTACCTTCATGACAAAGATACCCTACGGGGTGCTTCGTCCGCGTACTCCAAGGTCCAAGTCGCGGCGTCTCCAGACATCGGTTATGACAGGCAGACCGGGCGCGACGACCCCTGCTGCCTCTCTTGCACCGTTGGCCGTACGCGCTATCCTGTGGTCCAGAGCGCACTCGACTCTCGGCACCGCGACAAAGCTAGAGGTGAGCACGATGGGTGCCCCAAATGAGCCCCCGATGAAGGGCCGGCCCATCCACCCGGGTGAGGTTCTGTGTGAGGACTTCGTGCCCGACTGGAGGTTTACGCATGCCTACGATTAAAGAATACAGAAGTTATGGTAAAGAAATTGAAGATATTTTAAGGCTGGATTCTTTCACTGTAGCGGTAAAAATGATTCAAAAGGAAGAAGAGATTCCGGCAGAAGCTATAAGGCCGAAAAGGGATCGTAATCAGCATATTGCTCAATGTCAGGCTTTCTCCCTGACGCGACGCGAGGGCAAAACTGTAGCAATGCTCAAAGAAGATCACTGGTGCTATGCGCCGGTCATCGGTTATGGCCTGGTTGAACAGCCCGACTTTTTCAAAAAAGGGGGCTTGTATAATCCTCAATTCGATGATGATCCGGAAATAAAGGAGGCCCTGGGCGGCACGGGTTCAAAATTCCTCGGCCATTTTCTTGAAAAGCCGGAACTGGCAAAGAATATGACATTCCCATGTCTTGAAGCCGGAAAATATATCGGGTGTCTCACTGCGCCCCTGAGGAATACCACCTTTGAACCGGATGTGATTTTTATTTATTCCAACAACGCTCAGCTGAGAAATATACTGATGGCGATAAAATACAAGGAAGGAGTCCATGTGACTTCTGAATTTGATCCTATAGACTCCTGTATCTATTCCCTGGTTCCTCTGATTGAGGGTAAACAAAGCTATATGATTACTATCCCTGATCCGGGCGAACAGGAGCGGGCATTGACTGATGAAAATAAAATTATTTTCTCGCTGACAAAAGATAAAGTCAAGGATCCTGGTGGAAGGCCTGAGACACTATGATGAGATCAAGCTCGGGTATGTCCATTTAACCAAACTGATGCAGGCGGATTTCGAACAACCAAAATTCTACACCCTTCTGTTTAAAAGATGGGGGATTATAAAATAGTTGGCTCATCCCGGATTGTCCGGAAAACGCTCGCTCTCGCCATGCCTGACGAAGTGACCGATTCCGACGTAGTGGCCGTCCATGGCGACTGGCTCGTGCGCGCGGACCGCGAGTCGGTCTACGCGATCGTCTCGGACTTCGAGCGCATGCCTGAGCATTTCCCAAAGGTCGCTCGCGCGATGAGGCTCGTCGAGCGCGATGGCGATGTGCTCACGCTCGAAGCGGAGGCGGCCTCGTTCGGCTCGCTGTTCCCGGCGGCCAAGATCGAGATGACGGCCACGCTGCTTCCAGGTCGAGGCTATCGCTGCACCACCCACAACCTCACATTCGATACCACCGGAGACGAGGAGCTGCTGCTCGTCGACGACCCGGAGGGCACGCGTATCAACTACACCTATTTCGTGACGGTGCGCCACCGCTGGCTCAAGCCGCTGTACGCGTGGCTCGTCTCGGCGTTCGGCCTGCCGTACTGGAAGCGGGCGTTCGTCGATCCGCTCGAATCGCTGGTAAAGACACGGCGCGAGTCGTGACTCGATGCCTGCCGGCTAACAAGCGCTTCCAGCAGAACGCCGCGCGCGTGTAGGCTGAAGAGAGGCGCTCGGCGTCTGCTGAAGCGCAACAACGTTGGAAATGCCAAAGGGAGGACGGCGATGAAGCGGAGCGAAAGAGCGACCGAAAAGTTCCTTTCCGGATACAACTGCGCCCAATCTGTTCTCTGGGCCTTTTCCGAGGAATTTGGCTTGTCCGCTGACACGGCTGTCAGGCTTGCCACCGGCCTAGGGGCTGGCATGGCGTACCGGCAGGAAGTCTGCGGAGCGATCACGGGCGGGATTCTGGTGCTGAGCCTCAGGTACGGCAGGGGCGACAGCCAAGATAGTACAGCTACTGAGGAGACCTACGCGAAGACACGGGAATTCATGTCCCGCTTTGAAGCCGAATACGGCACCTGCAGCTGTCGGGAGCTTCTCGGAGGCTGCGACATTGCTACGGAAGAGGGGCGCAAGGTGTTTATCGACAACGACATGCTGAACACCAAGTGCAAGCGCTGCGTGCAGAGTGTAGTCGATGCTCTGGAGGACATGGTGTAAAGGGATGCCTACTAAGTCGGTGCAGCAGACCAGCGAAGCTGGCAGCTGACCGGCTAGGTGTTGGGCAAACACGGTGTGGATGTCGAGATGACCCGTCCATTGAGTTGCGACCGTCTGACCGGCACCCTTGGGGATCTGCTCGAGGTTCAGCGCGTACTCGAGCTCGCGCCCGACTACGCGGATGCCATCCAGGCGCGCCGTCGATCCTCTCGAGGCGACCCGCACCTTCGAAGAGCTGCCCCCGGCGTCGATCCTCGGCCAAGACGGTCTTCGGCGTCTACTTTGACGATGAGCTTGTGGGCGTCATCGAACTGGTCGACGGCTTCCCCGTGCCAACGACCGCGATGCTCGGACTGCTCCTGATCGCCGACACGCACCGTCGACGCGGCATCGGCACCCGAGCGGTGCGCGCCGTCGAGGATCTCGTCGTCTCGTGGGGGACGTGTGACCGTATCCGTATCGGGGTCGTTCGCACCAACGCCCAGGCGCTCGTCTTCTGGGAGGCCGTTGGCTATTCAGCGACAGGCGAGATGCGGCCCTATGACGAGGGCGCCGTGCGCTCAGAGGTCGTTGTGATGGAGAAGCGGATTGGTTGACCTGCAGAGTTGGATGCCTGACAAGCTGCCGCAGTTGGTCGTTCGCGCTTCGCCGCAGGAGCGCTGCTCCCTATCTCGGGCGTTGCGTGCTTGCGCGGTTCGGCGACAGAGCGACAGAGGACCTCAACCATAACCGGCCCACCAGCCGGGCTCGCCGGTTCCCTCCGGAGATCGTAGGCTCCGCCCTGGTCAAGATGCCTGACTATCACAAGTGAGGGAGACATCGTCATGATGCCGGAGAACCGCATTCGTACGCACCCCGGCGTGGTTCTGAGTGAGGAGTTCCTGAAGCCTCGCGGCGTGACGCAGGTGGCACTGGCTGCGCATGATCTGGCTCGCAGCCGGCCGGCTCGATCGGTGGAGCGGCTGGCCGTGCTGGGCGAGTAGAGGGGCATGAGGTACAGCTGTCTCCCGCACCAGGCGCGATCACCAGCGTCCCGTACCAGGTTGCATGGCGTCCTCGTCCTGACCGGAGGAGGATCACCTCTCGGTGACGGCACCGCGCCCGCCGGTACTCCATGGCAACGCGAAGGTAGGCAGGCCACCATCAGCGGACGTGATTGCATCAATTTTGATACAGTGCAATGGTGAGCGCGACGGGCGGCAAAGGTCCGACGCTCAGCGTGGTGTTCTACTGTACGCGGGAGGCAACGAGCCGGTCCGAGAGTGGCTTCACGGTCTCACGGACAAGGATCGCAAGTCGGTTGGCTGTGACGTCAAGACAGCCCAGTACGGCTGGCCGCTCGGAATGCCGCTCATCCGTAGGGTGGAGCCTGGGCCGTGGGGAGGTCCGGTGCCGCCTGGCACAGGGGATCGCTCGGGTGCTGTTCACAGTGGAGGACGAAACAATGGTTCTCTTACATGGATTTACCAAGAAGTCGAAGAAGACACCGGCCGCTGACCTAAAGACTGCGCGGCAGCGGCTCGCAACCCTTAGGGAGGACTGACCGATGAAGGAGAAACACCTCGGGAGCGACTTCGACGTCTTCTTGGCTGAGGAGGGTCTGCTCGAGGACGCGGAGGCAGTTGCTGTCAAGCGCGTGATCGCCTTCCAGATCTCGCAAGAGATGAAGCGGTGTAACCTCAGCAAGTCGGAGATGGCCTACCGGATGCGCACCAGCAGACCGGCCGTCGACAGGCTTCTCGACCCGGCCAACCCCTCCGTCACCTTGTCGACCCTGCAGCGCGCGGCGACGGCGATCGGCAAGCGTCTCAAGATAGAGCTATCGGCGTAGACCGGGGGAACGCGATCTGCCGGACGAGTTGTAGAGGCGGTAACGACATAGACCCGCCGCGGTGCGGGCGCACCGCTTCCCAGGGACTGCTCGATCTATCAGCCGCGCCGTCGAGGAGTTAGTATAAGACAGTAGTCAGAAAGTCAAAACACATACTGTTCTGTGGTCCCGGTCCTGGCGTCGCAGGGCGCGAAAAGAGAGGTTTCCATGGCCGATGAAGCGCACGGCGCCACCGCCGTCAAGGTCTACACCAGGAAAGAACTCGAGGAAGCGACCGGAGCCTCTTCGACCACCATCCACTTCTATCTTCGCAATGGGCTGCTCCCCCGGCCCCAGAAGACCTCGCACAGCCGTTCCCTCTATACCGAAGAGCATCTGCACATCCTCAAGAAGATCATCGAACTGAAGCAGACCGGACTCTCGCTCGCCCAGATCGAAAACGAGGTGGAGGAGATGGTGAGCCGGGCCAACCACAGCAAGATCGACGTGGTCGGCCAGGAGCGCGAGCGGATGCGCAACCGCATCCTTGCTGTGTCCACCAGGGAGTTCGCCACAAACGGTTACAGCGGGACCCACGTCACCAACATCATCCGTAGGGTGCGAATCACACCCAGCCTGCTCTACAGCTACTTCTCGAGCAAGCGCGTTCTCCTTCTGGAATGTGTGAGGGTGCTGATGTCATGGAGTCTCAGGTATGTGGATTCCAAGCAGGCGGAAACACCTGACCCCGCAGAACGTGTGCTGTGGCTCATCTTCGGGCACGGCAATGTCTTCAAGCTGGGATCGGCCGCCCTGAGTCTCGCGCGCGTCGAAGGGACGCAAAGCGACAAGGAGCTGCACAAGCCCCTGCAGCAGTTGTTCGACAACGTCATCGAGCACTACACCAAGGAGCTTCGGGCGATGCCCGGCGGCCGCGAGGGGGAGGGGCGCCCAATCCCCGAGGAACTTCTGGCTCACAGTCTCTTTGGCGCGCACGAACAGACCATGTTCAGACAACAGACGGACAAGAAATACAGCCGCCAAGACGTATTCCTGACCCATCTCTGGCTCTTCCTGGCGGTGCAGGCGGCTTGGAGCGGCGAGGTAGACATCGATTCCCGGGTTCGGCAATACGAGGGCCTTGTTGCCGAGTTGGCGGATCAAATGCCGCCCATGCCTCCTGAATTGGCGAACTGATCGGCCGGACAATCGCTCCCCCATTAGATGTCAGTATGAGGTATGAGTCAGAGATTTGAAATTCCTTTTCGCGATTGATACTTTGTGACAACGCGAGATCAGTGTCCTCCGGACTATCGGACCATCAGTCGCTTCGCGGGCGGCGAAAGGAGAGTCCTTGTGATGGAGGCAAACGAACCCAAGAGAAGGTGCGGATCAAGGACAAGACGGTACTCAAGACCCTCGCCCAGTGCTCGTTCGCGCAAGGGGGTGAGCTCGCCTCGGTCGACGTGAAAGACGGCAAGATCGTTCGCATCCGGCCCCACCACCACACCGAGCGCTACACCGAAGAAGAGCTGGGCCAGTACGAGCTGAAGAAGGACGGCGTCACGTACCGCACGCCGCTCAAGGGCCTGCTTCCGCCCTACCAGATCGCCTACAAGAAGCGGGTCTACTCCCCCAACCGCATCAAGTACCCGCTGAAGCGCGTGGACTGGGACCCGACGGGCGCTCCGGGCTCCACCGGCCCGGGGGGCGCAACACCCAGAACCGCGGCAAGAGCAAGTACGTGCGGATCAGCTGGGACGAGGCGACCACCATCATCGCCGACGAGATCAGGCGCATCCACAAGGAGTACGGGCTCTACGGGGTGCTCGCCCACGGCGACGGCCACGGCGAGACCAAGACGGTGCACGGCGCCCACGCGGTCATGATGGACCTGCTCGAGCTCACCGGCGGCTTCACCCAGGCCATCCGCAACGCCGACAGCTGGGAGGGCTGGTTCTGGGGCACCAAGCACGTCTGGGGTAACGGCGAGAACGGCCTCGTGCTTGCCCGCCGACAACATGATGAACGACGTCACCCAGAACACCGACATGATCCTGCACATCGGCGCCGACCTCGAGACCACGCCCTGGGGCTTCGCCGGCCAGTTCCCCAGCAACGTCCTCTACTTCTGGCAGAAGCTGGGCAAGAAGCAGGTGTTCGTCTCCCCCGACCTCAACTACTCCGGCGCCGTCCACGCCAGCAAGTGGATCCCCATCCTGCCCAACACCGACGCCGCCATGCATCTGGCCATCGCCTATACGTGGATGACCGAGGGCACCTACGACAAGGACTACGTGGCCACGCACGTGGTCGGCTTCGACAAGTTCGAGGACTACGTGCTCGGCCGTGAGGACGGCGTACCCAAGACGCCGGAGTGGGCCTCCGCCAAGACCAACGTGCCCGAGTGGACCATCAAGGCTCTCGCCAGAGAGTGGGCGAAGCAAGCCACGACGGTCATGCATTTCTACGGCGGCTCCTACGTGCGCGGCCCCTACTCGCACGAACCGGCCCGCCTCGAGGCCTGTCTGCTCGGCATGCAGGGCTTGGGCAAACCCGGTGTCCACCAGTACTACAAGATGGGCGGCGACGACCACTGGATGAACGACACCCCCCGGCCCAAGCGCACCATCCCCGACATGCGCATGAAGTTCGACCCCACCATCGAGAAGGGCTCTGCCGAGGAAGGCGGTCCGCCGCCCGCCTGGAACATCTTCCCCGGCCAGAAGCAGCTGGCGGTCTCGTCGAAGCAGATCATCCCCAAGCCCCAGCTCGCCCAGGCCATCCTCGAGGGATCGTGCTGGAGCTCGGGCAGCACCCAGCAGTTCATGCATCTCGAAGACCAGTTCAAGCGGTACGAGTACCCCATCCCGAAGGAAGAGGGCGGCACCGAGATCCACATGATCTGGATGGACAACCCCTGCCGCACCACCTGCTGGAACGACGGCTTCAAGACGGTGGAGGCCTTCCGCAGCCCCAAGATCGAGACCATCGTGGTGCAGCACCTGTGGCTCGAGAACGACACGGTGCTCGCCGACATCATCCTGCCCATCAACACCAAGCTGGAAGAAGAGGACATCGGCCGCATGTCGGCCGGCGGACGGTCGGTGCACGGCATCCTCATGGAAAACCAGGCCATCGACCCCATCGGGGAGTCGCTCAGCGACTACGAGGCCGTGGGCGAGGTAGCGAAGAAGCTCGGGCTCTATGAGGAGTTCAGCGAGCGGCCTCACCATCCAGGAGAAGATGAAGCTGGGCTTCGACAACATGGACATCCAGGACTTCATCACCTGGGAGGAGTTCCAGGACAAGCAGTACTTCATCATGCCCACCGACCCGGAGTGGGAGAAGGTGCCGGCGGGTCTGCGTGAGTTCTACGAGGATCCGGAGGCGCATCCGTTGGCGACTCCGAGCGGCAAGCTCGAGTTCTACTCCCAGCGCCTGGCCGACCACTACCCGGACGACACCGAGCGCGGGCCGCTGCCCAAGTGGATCGAGAGCAGCGTCACCCACGACGAACGCATCGGGGGGGAACGGGCCCAGAGCTACCCGCTGCTTCTCGTCACCAACCACGGCCGCTGGCGCACCCATGCCCAGAACGACGACATCAGCTGGCAGCGTGAGATCCGAACCTGCAAGATCAAAGGCTGGGACGGCTACCTCTACGAACCGGTCTGGATCAACCCGGTCGATGCCGAGGCGCGGGGCATCAAGGATGGCGACATCGTCAAGATGTTCAACGAACGGGGCACGGTGCTGGGCGCGGCCTACGTGTGGGAGCGCATCATGCCGGGAGCTGTCTGCATGGACCACGGCGCCCGCGTCGATCTGCTCCACGTGGGAGATGACGTCATGATCGACCGCGGCGGCGCCAACAACCTCATCTCGCCGCTCAACGGTATCTCCCAGAACTGCTGGGGCATGGCCACGAGCGGTTTCCTGGTCGACGTGCAGAAGGTGACGATGGCCGAGATGGGTGAGTGGCGAGAGAAGTATCCCGAGGCATTTGCCCGGGCCTACGACCCGGCTGCCGGGCTTCGTTTCGACGCCTGGGTCATCCCGGGAAGGAGGCTCGCGATGAGCAAGGTCTTCGTCTTCGACACGTCGATCTGCAACGGCTGCTACTGCTGCCAGATCGCCTGCAAAGACGAGCACTGCGGCAACGACTGGACGCCGTATGCAAAACCGCAGCCCGAGACCGGCCAGTTCTGGCTCAAGCTGCACGAATACGTACGGGGCACGGTTCCCAAGGTGAAGATGCACTACCTCCCCACTCTCTGCAACCACTGCGACGACGGCGCCTGCGTGCAGGCGTGCAAGGTCGAGGGAGCCATCTACAAGCGTGAGGACGGGCTCGTCGTGATCGACCCGGAGAAGTGCACGGGCTGCATGAGCTGCGCGGATGTCTGCCCGAGCCACGCCATCTTCTTCAACGAGGACCTCAACCTCGCCCAGAAGTGCACGGGCTGCGCCCATCTCCTCGACAGCGGCGAGTGGACCGAGCCGCGCTGCGTGGACGCCTGTCCGACCGGAGCCTTGAGGTTCCTGGAAGAAGATGAGGCGCAGGGAGCTGATCGCAGAGGCCGAGCTTCTCCACCCCGCCGAGCAGAAGCCGCGGGTCTACTACCTGAACGTCCCCAAGAAGTTCATCGCCGGTACGATGTATGACCCGGTGAAGAAGGAGGTGGTGATCGGGGCGACGCTGCACCCTGCGGAGCGACGGCGCCACCTGGACAGCGACCACCGACGGTTTCGGGGACTTCTGGTTCGAAGGCTTGGAGGTCGGCAGCTATTCCTTGGAGATCACGGCCGATGGATTCCCAAGCAAGAGGTTCGCCGGGCTCAGTACCGAACGGGACGTGAACCTGGGAGACATTCCCCTATAGACTCGGCATGTGTGCGTCGACGGGTCGCTGTTCTCGCGGCCGGAGTTGAAGGCGCCGCCGGATGAGCTGTGGCTGCGGCTGGTTACGCACGACGTGGTGCGGAAGCCGGGGGCGCCGAAAGGCGTCCCCTTCTGTTCTGTGCGACCCACCCGGCACGGTCTTTCAGGCCCCCACATCCTCAGGCGATCCTGCGGCGGTAGGTGACCATGGCGAAGACGTACGCGACGATGAGGATGCCGACACACCAGGCAAGGGCGATCCAGATGTCGGTGCCGACCGGCTGCTGTGTGAACAGGTCGCGGATCGCGTTGACGATGGACGTCACCGGCTGGTGCTCGGCGAAGGCGCGCACCGGGCCGGGCATGGTGTCGGTGGGCACGAATGCCGAGCTGATGAACGGCAGGAAGATGAGCGGGTAGGAGAACGCGCTCGCGCCGTCCACGGACTTCGCGGAGAGACCGGGGATCACGGCGAGCCACGTCAACGCCAGGGTGAACAGGATCAGGATGCCGGCGACCGCGAGCCACGCCAGCACTCCCGCCCCCGAGCGGAAGCCCATGAGGAGGGCGACGAGCACGACGACCACGAGCGAGATCAGATTGGCGACCAGCGAGGTCAGCACGTGCGCCCACAGCACGGACGACCGTGCGATCGGCATGGACTGGAATCGCTCGAAGATGCCGCTCTTCATGTCCAGGAAGAGCCGGAATGCGGTGTAGGAGATGCCCGAAGCAATCGTGATGAGCAGAATGCCGGGCAGCAGGTAGTTCACATACGAATCCGACCCTGAGTCGATCGCGCCGCCGAACACGTAGACGAACAGCAGCATGAAGGCGATCGGCATGATCGTGGTCGTGATGATGGTGTCCAGGCTGCGCGTGATGTGGCGCAGGGATCGTCCCGTCAGGACGGCGGTGTCGCCGAAGAAGTGCTTGGTCATCGTTGTTCCTTACTCGTCCGTGCCGACGCTGCGGTCATTGCTGCCGGCGTCGCCGTCCTTGCCGTCGTCACCGACGATGGCGAGGAAGACGTCCTCGAGGGTCGGCTGCTTCTCGACGTATTCGACCTTGGCGGGCGGGAGCAGCTGCTTGAGTTCGGCGAGGGTGCCGTTCACGATGATCCGACCCTCGTGGAGGATCGCGATCCGGTCGGCGAGTTGTTCGGCCTCGTCCAGATACTGCGTCGTGAGCAGCACCGTCGTGCCGTGCTCGGCGAGTTCCTTGACGGCCTGCCACACCTCGATGCGCGCCTGGGGGTCGAGCCCGGTCGTCGGCTCGTCGAGGAAGATGACCGGCGGATTCCCGATGAGGCTCATCGCGATGTCGAGGCGGCGGCGCATGCCACCCGAATACGTCGACACCTTCCGCGCGGCCGCGTCGGTCAGCGCGAAGCGCTCGAGCAGGTCATCCGCGATCGTGCCCGGGTCCTTGAGGTGCCGCAACCGGGCGACCAGCACGAGGTTCTCCCGCCCGCTGAGGATCTCGTCGACGGCCGCGAACTGTCCGGTGAGGCTGATGGACTCCCGCACGTCCGCAGCCTGCGTGGCGACATCGAAGCCGTTGACGCTGGCAGTCCCCGCGTCGGCCTTGAGCAGCGTGGACAGGATCTTCACGACCGTGGTCTTGCCCGCCCCGTTCGAGCCGAGCAGGGCGAAGATGCTGCCCCGCGCCACGTCGAAGTCCACGCCGCGCAGCACCTCCAGCTTCTTGTACGACTTCTCCAGGCCCTGCACGTGGATCGCAGGCGCTGGCCTGATTGGCTGTCATCGGGTATCCGTTCTCTCTCGTCACGTTCGTCGCCCGCGGCGCGATCGATGGCGTTGGTCAGCCGTTCCCGCTCCGGTTGATCCACTGACCCTCCGGGTAGTTCTGGAGGAACGTCTCGGCGAACTCCACCGGGTCCTCCCCGACGATCTCGCGGATCGGGGTTCCGTCCGCCGCGCTCTGCTCGAAGAGGTCGGCGAGGTCCTCGAGCATCGACAGCAGGCTGTCGCCCTTCGCGATCGCCCCGAAGTACATCAGGTACCGCTCCAGCGCATCGACCGCCGTGCGGTAGTTCGCGGGAAGCTGCTTCGTGCGCGCCTTGTACTGCCGCCACCGCCGCTTCTCGCCGATCATCTTTGAGATGGACATGGTCATCTGCCTCCTTCGTGGAGCTGTTCGAGCCGTTCTGCGAGGAAGCTCCACGTCCTCCAGAACTCTTCGAGATACTCCTGTCCCTGAGCGTTGAGCGAATACACCTTGCGCGGCGGCCCCTTCTCGGACGGGATGCTTCTCCACGTCGACGAGGCCTCTCTGCTCGATCCTGACGAGCAGCGCGTAGACGGTGCCCTCGGCGATGTCGGAGAAGCCCATCTCCCGCAACCGTGCCGTGATCTCGTAGCCGTACGCAGGCCGTCCGGACAGGATCGCGAGGACGATGCCCTCCAGCGTCCCCTTGAGCATCTCCGTCATCTGCTTGCCCACGGAACACCACCTCGAGCTACTCAGCATTACTAGCTACTGGTACATAGTAACACAGAGTAGTAGTGGCGTGCAAGCTCCACCGGTGGCGGGAGTCTGCGGGTGACGACGCCGCGAGCGGGTATGCTGTCGCCGGAAGGGATTGAGCGCGGCAGCGCAGCCGCCCAGCATGAAATGAGGGAGCCGGTGGCAGCCACCGACGAGGTGAGTTCGCAGCGGTTCTACCATGGCACACGGGCTGACCTGAAACCCGGAGACCTGATCGAGGCCGGCCGCACCTCCAACTACGGCAAGAGGAACAAGACGACCTACGTCTACCTGACCGGCACCCTGGATGCAGCCACCTGGGGGGCGGAGCTGGCCCTCGGCGAGGGACCCGGCAGAATCTACGTGGTGGAACCGACCGGCCCGATCATGGACGATCCCAATCTGACGGACACGAAATATCCGGGCAATCCGACGAAGTCATACCGCTCCCGGGAGCCGCTGCGGGTCACGGGCGAAGTCACGGATTGGCAGGGGCACTCCCCCGAGGCGATCCAGGCCATGAAGGACGCGATCAAGGGTCTTGAGCCAATTGACGACTGAGTTGCTCACCGCGTCTGCACCTCGCGGCGACCTCACCTGCCGATTGCGCCGACGAGAACGCGCATCGCTGGGGCACAATGAGAGCCATGACCACCTATGTAGTACTCCTGCGCGGCGTCAACGTCGGCGGAAAGAACAACCTACCGATGGCGGCCTTGAGGGAATGCCTGGAGGATCTGGGATTCTCCAACGTCTCGACGTACATCGCCAGCGGCAACGTGATCCTGGAATCCGACAAGCGGAGCGACGAGATCAGAGCTCAGATCGAGCAAGCTCTGTCCGAGAGATTCAAGACCGATGGCGAGCGCATCAAGGCCTTGGTGCTGACCCGCGACCAGCTCCAAGCCATTGTCGACGGCAAGCCGGAGGGCTTCGGTGAGCAGCCGGACACGTATCACAGCGATGCGATCTTTCTGATCGACATCGACTCGGCCCAGGCTATGTCTGTGTTCCGTCCCCGAGAGGGAGTCGACCAGGTCTGGCCGGGTGACGGCGTGATCTACTCGCAACGTCTCAGCGCTCAACGCACCAAGAGCCGCCTCAGCAGGATCGTGGCAGACGCCGGAGTACAAGTCCATGACCATCCGCAGTTGGAGCACCACGACGAGGCTACTGGAAATGGCGTGAGTACCCGACGCAGCCGTGACAAGGCGGCCGGCCAATCTGGATCCAAAGTCCGAGGGACCTGCGCCGGCTGCGCGTGGCATGCTTGCGGCTCCGTGGCCGCGTCGGAGTCCTCAAGGATCCTTGAGATATATGTATAGATAGAGCATACTCATACATATAATCTGATGCGGATGGTGACCATGAGAACGACCTTGAACATTGACGATGAACTTCTCGAGAAAGCGGCCGAGATGACAGGAACGAGCGAGAAGACGAAACTGGTCCGGCTCGGACTGGAGGCGTTGATCGCGCGGGAAAGTGCGAAACGGTTGGCCAGACTGGGCGGCACCGAGAAGCAACTGGAGCGGGTGCCGAGGAGGCGTGGCGGCTAGTGGTCTTGGTCGACACCTCAGTCTGGATCAACCATCTGCGGGAGGGCCATGAGGGATTATGCGCTCTCCTGGAGAAAGGCCTGGTCTTGTGCCACCCGTTCATCATCGGCGAACTCGCCTGCGGCAACCTCATCAATCGGGCGGAGATCATCTCGCTGCTGCGTGCCCTGCCGCAGACCTCGGTCGCCGACCCACGACGAGGTGCTGGCCTTCATTGAGGCGCGGCGGTCTCGCCGGCAAAGGGCTTGGGCTACATCGACGTCCATCTTCTCGCCGCGGCGGTCGTGACGGGAGTGCCGTTGTGGACGCTGGATAGGCGGTTGCACGGCACCGCGCGTGAACTGCACGCGGCTTACGGAACGGAAACAATCGCAGTCGGAAAGGAACAAGCATGCTGAGTGCATCGGCCAAGAAGGCCTTCTCAGACCTCGAGCTTCCATACCCACCTATCGCGGTCAAGTTCATCGCAACAGGCCGGAAGGGGTGCAGCAGGTCGACGGCGTCGACGTGTTCTGCGGCTTTCTGAAGAAAGCCCAGGTGGACAACAGGATGTTCTTCACCACGGCAGACAACGACAAGTGCATGGGCAAGGTCGTCTTGGGCATGACCGACCTCGAGACCAACCATGGATCGGGCCAGATCGGTTTCGAGATGGGCGTGTTCAGGACCGCGGCGGCGAATGCACGCTTGTATCACGAGGCGCCGACGCTGAAGCGCGGGGTCTGCAACTACGTGGTGTTCTGTCCGGTCAGTCTATGCGAGTTCGACCCGGACCTCGTCATATGCGTAGCTCCCACCGAGAAGGCCCAGCTGCTTCTTCGCGCGACAAGCTACATATCCGGTGACTTGTGGGAATCCAAGTGCTCCTACGTGATGAGTTGTGCGTGGACGTACGTCTATCCCTACGTATCCGGCAAGGTGAACCATCTGTTCACCGGCATGCACTTCGGCCTGCAGATGCGGCAGACGTATCCGCCGGGACTGCACATCATCACGGTGCCCTACCAGAAGCTGGACGAAGTCGCCACCGCGCTCAACGAGATGGACCATGTGCCGCTGGGGTTGCGTACCGACGCTGAGAGCAAGAAGCAGAACGACGAGGCGCGGGCGCGCCTGGAGGCCATGACTGCCGACATAGAGCTCCCTATCAGGCTATAGCCTCAAAGGGCCTCTACGTAGTCGGCGGCGTCGCAGACCACCCCCAGCATGGGGAGCGTGTTCTTCACGCAGTAGTCATGCGCCTCGGTGCTCGAGCCGTGGCAGCAGTCGGCCAGGGTCCAGACGGCGTAGCCTCTGTTGAGGGCCTCGCGGGCGGTGCTCTCTACGACCCAGTTGGTGGCCAGCCCGGCGAGCACGACGGTGGTGATGCCGCGGTTGCGGAGGATGAGGTCGAGCTCGGTGTAGATGAAGGCGCTCGTGGAGAAGTTCGCGATCTCGATCTCGTCTTCCCGAGGCTCGAGCTCATCGATGACCTGGGCGCCCCACGTGCCTCGGATGAACGCGTTCGATTGCACGAGGCCGGCCGCAAGAGGCGCCGGGATCCTGGGCACCTCGGGGTAGCCCTTCCTGTGGCTCGCGTTCACGTAGGCCACCAGGACGCCCTTTTCCCTGCTTGCCTGGAGGGCGTTCTGCAGGCGCTGGATCGTGCCCGACGCGGCGATGATGCCGGGGAGCGGAGTGGACATGTGGCCGCCCGGCTTCACGAGCTCATTCTGCCAGTGCAGGATGAGCAGGGCGGTTGTCTTGGGGTCGATGCTGTTCTGCAACTGGATGCTCCTCTCGATGGCTTGGATCAATGCTACTACGACGATGCCACAAGGGCGGTCCCGAGCCGAGATATGGCATGAGCGCTGTGGTAGGGTTGGGCCAGGCTGCAGCCTTGGTTTCCCGCTTGTGTCCGTTCCGAGGAGTCCTGATGCAGCGAGTACGCAGACATGCACTTTGACATCTCCCAGGTGGAGACCTATCAGTGGGTGCTCGCCGTCGTGAGCGCCATGGTGATTGGCATGTCCAAGGCCGGGCTCACCGGTCTGACTCTGATGTTCATCCCGCTCATGGCGATCTCCTTCGGGGGAAAGGCCTCAACGGGCATCCTTCTCCCCATGCTGTGCGTGGGCGATGTCTTCGCCGTGGCGTGGTATCGCAGGCATGCGGAATGGCAGTACCTGGTCAAACGGCGAGATAGGGCGCGTCGGGCGCTACGACGTGGACCGTCGATCGGGCGATGACGCCGAGGGCGCTCGCCTCGACCGGTTGCGGCCCGGGCGGGAACGAGCCGCCGGCCGGGGCGTCGAGCTCCACCGCGAACTCCCCGTCGTGGCCGCTCGTGGCGCGCGCCGTCGTCCCGAGGAAGCGC
This sequence comes from uncultured delta proteobacterium, assembly GCA_963736795.1. Classification (GTDB taxonomy): domain Bacteria; phylum Myxococcota; class Myxococcia; order Myxococcales; family Anaeromyxobacteraceae; genus Anaeromyxobacter. The sequence goes on from CAVTRF010000036.1 coordinate 16,636, forward strand.
ACCTCGACCAGGGCGCCCTCGACGTTCGTCGCAGCGAGCCGCCGGACGTTCCGGACGACGGCAGGGCCGCGGTCGTGCCGCTCCCCGACGACGCGGCCCGCGACGAAGACGCGATCGGGCCGGCCGAGCGCGGGAGGAAGGATGACGAGGGGCTCGTCGGCGCGCGCTGCCGCAGCGAGCAGGAAGAGCGAGGCGGCGAGGAGGCGGCGCACGCCACATGCTACCGCGGCGCGGCGCGACCGTGCTCGTGGAAGGGTGACCGGCGCCGCCCGGTGACCGTTCGTGCTCGCCGGCGCCCGGCGTCTGCGCCGCCGTCGTCAACGCGCGACGGGCCGGGATTCCTCACGCGCCGTGACGGCCGTCAGGCCGTCTCCGCGGCGATCCAGGCGAGGTAGGGCGCGCTCCCCGCCTCGATCGGGAGGGCGATGACCTCCGGCAGCTCGTACGGGTGGAGGGCGAGGACGCGCGCGCGGAGCGCGTCGAAGCGGGCACGCGTCGTCTTCAGGACGAGCAGCGCCTCGGCGTCCTCCTGGACCTTCCCCTCCCACCGGTAGATCGAGCGGAGCCCCGGCACGACGTTCCCGCAGGCGGCGAGCCGCTCCTCCACGAGGGCGCGGGCGATCTCGGCCGCGCGCTCGGGCGTCGGCGTCGTGACGAGGACGACGAGTGCGTCGGTGGCGTTCATGACTCCCCTCGTCACATCCCGAGCAGGCCCGACTCGGAGATCTTCGTCCGCGGGCGCGCTCCCGAGCCAGTTCTTCATCATCCACTCTCCGTGACGAGGTCCGGAGCCACTCTAACGCGTGCGGCGCGCCCCGGCGCGCGGCCCGTTAGGGTCGGAGCGGTCGAGCAGCGACCGCCGCCGACCCAGCCGTCCGCGACCGGTCGCTTGTCTCGCTGCTCATTCACCGTCCGCGGAGGGAACGTCGGGCAGGCCAGGCAGGACGCCTCCTCGTCCCCGACAAGGGCCTCATACCCGGAGTCCCGGCCGCTTACCGTCACTCATGGTGTGGTGCGACCACTTTGCGCCCACAGCATGAGGGCAGAAGCCCGAGGTGGAATTCCGGCTTCGGGGCGAAGCCGGGGTCGGAGGGCTCATGGCACGCCACACGAGTCGTCGAGCCGTGCTCGCGCGCCGTATCCTGGGCGCGCTGCTCGTGCTGGCATTCGTGTTCCCGGCCCCCGCGACGCACGCACGCGACTGGTTCGTCCGACCCGGGGTCGCGGGCGGCGACGGCACGCGAGAGAAGCCGTTCGGCGATCCCTGGATGGCGCTCGAGCGCGTGGAGGCGAACGACAAGGTCCACGTCGCGGCCGGCAAGTACTTCGGCAAGCTCGAGAAGGGCAACTGGGAGATCCCGTTCCCCGGCGTCGAGCTCCTCGGCGGTTACGACGCGAACTTCCAGGAGCGCAACCCCTGGAAGAACCTCACCGAGCTCACCTGGCGGAAGGGCTCCGCGAACCGGCCTGACGTCTCGCTCGCCCGGATCAGCACCAGCACCCGGCGCGACACGTCCGGCGCGACGATCGACGGGTTCTTCATCGACATGCAGGACTACTACGACTACCTGGCCGAGGGCAGCTTCAACCCCGAAGCGCTCCAGCGGAACGGCGCGGTGGACCTCGCGAAGAACGGCGTGCTGCGCAACTGCATGATCGTGAACTCGCTGAGCGCGGTGCAGACCTCGCCCGGCGCGCTCGTCGAGAACAACGTCATCGTGAACTCGATCTACGCGGCCGTCATCGCGCGCCGGGGCGGCGACCGGGACGAGCCCGTCACGATCCGCAACAACACGATCGCGTTCGTGTGGGCGACGCAGGCGATCGCGCAGGGTGGGACCGAGGGTGCGGGCCTCGACGTGACGAAGAAGGCGGTCGTCGAGGGAAACCTCATCGTTCACGCGGACAACCACGGCGCCTTCATCGGGCTTCCAGCGACTGCGACGTTCGCGCGGAACGCCTTCTGGCGGAACCTCTACTCGAACGTCACGTTCAACGTGGACGGCAAGAAGTCTTCCCTGGGCGACTCCGACATCGGGGACGACGAGGACGTCGGCTTCGCGAAGGGGGGCGGCAACGTCGCGGTCGATCCGAAGCTGCCGTTCGACCCGACGTGGTACGAGCGGTTCCTGCGTCGCGCGAACCTGGGACCGAAGTTCGACGCGAAGGCGTGGGCGGACACGCGCGCGTCGGCCGGCCTCCCGCCGGAAGCAGGCGAAGCCATCACGCTCTTCGCGCCGGCGTACCCACCCGAGGCGGTCCCCGCGCTCATCGCGCCGAGGACTTCGCCGCTCGAGCAGGGGGCGCGCGCGAGGAAGCTCGCGGTGGGCTTCTCCGCGGTCGCGGCGGCCGCACCGGCGAAGAAGTACACGACGGCCGAGCTCTCCGCGTTCACCGCGAGCCCCGAGCGATACGACGGCAAGGACCTCGAGATCGTCGCCGGGATCGTCGGCGTCACCGCCGTGCTCCACCTCCCCGAGGTCTCGGACGAGACGCACAAGGCAGTCTCCCTGACGGACGCGAAGGGCGAGAATCGCACGGTCGCGATCTTCAAGAAGGGCACGAGCGTCGAACGGTTCATCGACGCGGTCCCGAGCTATGGGTCCGGCCCGCCGCGAGACCTGTTCGTCATCCGCGGCACCGCGCGCGTCCCGGCGGAAGGCTATCCGAAGCATGCCATCGTGGTGGACTCGATCGCGCCGTTCGAGAAGGCCGTCGAGATCTCCGCCCGCCCGCAGGGGCGTGACTGGTACGTGCGCGCCGGCGAGAGCGGGGGCGTCGGCACGCGCGAGAAGCCGTTCCGCGATCCGTTCCAGGCGCTGGAGAAGGCCGAGCCGGGTGACCGCATCAACGTCGCAGAGGGCGAGTACGGCGGAAAGCTGAAGAGCGGGAAGTGGGTCGTGGACAAGAAGTACCTCGCGCTGCTCGGCGGCTGGGACCGCGAGTTCAAGAAGCGCGATCCCTGGAACACGCCGACGCTCCTGTACTGGCCGCCGGATTCGAAGACGACGCCCCAGGGCCACCTGCTCGAGGGGAGCGGCGACCACACCGGCCTCGTCGTGGACGGGTTCGTGTTCGATCGCCGCACCCTCAACACGTACGACAAGGACGGCTTCCTCGACGTCAACACGTCGCCCGACGAGGCGCACGTCTCGGTCTTCTCGCCGGAGAGCGTGGTCCGGAACTGCACGTTCGTGAACGGCGCGGGCGCGGCGATCCGGATGACCAACGGCGTCACGTTCGAGAACAACATCGTCGCGAACGTCTTCGATGATGGGATCAAGGTCACCGGCGGCTCGGGCACGCGCCCTGCGGAGATCCGGAACAACTCGATCCTCTTCGTCTTCAACGTGCGACGACCGCACAGCGGCACGAGCTCGAGCGGCAGCGGGATCGTGCTGGGGGGCAACGTCCCGGCCGTCGTGGACGGAAACGTCATCCAGTACGTCGACAACTTCGCGGTGACGTCGGAGATCCGCCCGTCCGAGCTGGTGCTCACGAACAACTCGTATTTCCGGAACTGGTCCACGTTCCGCTGGACCGAGGGAGCCCCGCCCCCGACGGTGGACGAGAAGTCGATGCAGCTGCTCGACGACCTGCCGTTCAAGAAGGTGGAGGGCAACGTCGTCGCCGACGGGGGGTTCGAGATCGAACCGGCGTTCTACGCGAGCTGGTTCGCGCGGACCTCGGCGCTCACGAGCCGGTTCAGCGCGGAGGAGTGGAAGGCGATCGCCCCGCCTGACGCGGGGGGCGGGGTGAAGCCGGGCGTGGGGATGGCGCTCGACTGGAGGAAGGCGGCGAAGCTCGTGCCGACGAACGCGCAGGTGAAGGGCGCGCGGCCGAAGAAGCTGGAGTGAGACGGGAACACCGTCGAGCGAGGAACCGAGTCGACAGCTGCGGCGCGTGCGAGGACGCCGTCCCGCGCGAGACGGGCAGATGCGAGAATCGCTGATGTCCGTCATCGACGACGTGCGGCGTCGAACTGCATCTGCCGAGCGCTTCATGAGCCACGTGTACTCTCGTCGCGGAGCGACTCCGCACAGGACTTCGTCTGCTCATCGCTCCAGCGACGCTGCAACGAGGGCTTCAGGTCGCGGGCAGCTACGCGAAGGACGATCGGAGGAATCGCGCACGAAGGCGGACGCGACGCGGAGCAAGGCGGTCGACGACGTCACCAGCGACGGCGAGCGCGAAGCGATGCAAGACGATGCTCGTGCGCGAGAACCTCGGCTACCGTCAAGCGCGGCGATCAGAGGACCGACGCAGACACAGAAGGTGCGAGATATGTCGAAGCGAATGTCGACGTCGAGGTCGGCAGTGCTCGGGCGAACGGCCTGTCGTCGCGTACAGGCGCGACAAGGGCAAGGACCTCGACGGACGCGGCAAGCACGGCTGCGAGAGCACCTGTCCGACCCGAGCGAACCGAATTCGGGACTCAAGCGAGAACGAGCTGCAACATCGGATGCTCGAGTGCAAGCAGGAGCGAATCGAGAAGTACAAAGATGGCGGAGCGCCTCGACGCGCGACGGTCCCGAGGACCGACAGGAGCGTCTCGGGCGACGATCGGCGACTCAGACGATCACGACGTCGAAGGCAGCTGCCGACAAGGGCAGATCGACAGCATGACCTGCAACGCGGTTGACGTCTCCAGTTCGACACCGGAAACGGCTTCGCGGACTGCATCCGGACGAGCTGCGACATCATCGAGTTCAAGCCGGACGACTCCCGCTCGAAGAGCAAGGGACAGGACAGCTACAGAGGTACCAGCGCGGACTTCAGGACCAGAGCGTCCGCGACAGGCTCAACTCGAAGAACAGCGACTTCGCGAAATGCACCATTCCTCTGACGAGCGTACACGCTGTGCCGAGTGACGATCAACGGGAGTTCAACTCTGCAGTGGAGCGCAGCTCCGGCGACGGGAGCCCGCACCAGGTACCGAACAGCCACGGCCGCTCACCTGGAGGGCGACTCGGCTCATGGTCACGGATTCGGCGGAGTCGAGCGCTCGCGCCCTCACTGAACAGGTGACGCCACCGGCGTGGCGCCCGGTCGCGGCGCGCGATCACGCCGCCGGCGCGGCGGGCGGCGGCGCGACCGCTGCGCGCCGCTGGCCGAGGACCGTGCCGTAGGCGACGCCGGCGATCCCGACGATGATCCCGGCGGCCCCCGCGGCGCTGACCTGCTCCCCGAGGAGGAGCGCGGCGAGCACGTACTGCGCGAGCGGCGTGAGCTGCAGCCAGATCGCCGCCTCGGGGATGGCCAGCGCGCCGTACGCCTCCGCCATGAGCACCTGGGCCGCGAACGCGGCGAGCGCCATCACGACCGCGATCGCCCAGGGGCCCCCGGCGGTGGGCCAGGCGCCGAGCGCGAACGGGAGCGCGACCGGCAGGCCGCCCAGGCAGAAGTAGAAGAAGATCGTCGCCGCGTTGTCGGTCGCGCGCATGGCGCGGATGGTGACGGACGAGAAGGCGGCGAAGATCGCCGCCGCGACCGCGAGCGCCTCCCCGGCGCCCACCCCGAGGTGGAGGGTCCCGCCGCCGAGGACGAGCACCACCCCGGCCGTCGCGACGGCGAGGCCGAGGAGGAGGTGCACGGTCGGCCGCTCGCGGAAGGCGAGCGCGCTCATGCCGGTCGCGACCACGGGAAAGAGGTTGTAGAGCATGCCCGCCTCGCCGGCCGGGATCCGCTGCAGGGCGAGGAAGTAGAGGACGACCACGATCCCGCCGGAGAGGCCGCGGGTCCAGAGGAGCCGCCGGTTGTGCGGCGCGTACAGGCCGGGCCTCAGCCGGAACGCCACGACCGACACCGCCGCGCCGACGACGAAGCGGATCACCGTGAGCTGGCCGGCCGAGAAGGCCCCGTCGCCGCGGGAGAGGAGGCGCGCGAGCACCGCCATGAGGCCGAACGAGGCGGCGGAGCCGAGGAGCAGCAGCCGCGCCCGGAGCTTCGAGCCGGCGACCGTCACGGCTCCTCGAGCGGGATGCCCTCCGCCATCTCCGCGTGGCGCGAGTGCGGCTTCACCGGCCGGTGCCCGAGGACGCTGCCGTACACGACCCCGGCGACGCCGAGCAGCACGCCCGCGACGGTCATCCAGCCGATCGACTCCCCGAGCGTGAGCGCCCACAGGTAGCTCGCGATCGGGGTGAGCTGCTGCCACAGCGCCGCCTCCGGGACCGAGATCGCGCCGTACGCCTCCGTCATGAGGAGCTGCGCGGCGAAGGCCGCGACGCCCACGCCGAGCGCCGCGGCCCACGCGAGCGGCTCCGAGGGCCACGCGCCGCCCGCGTACGGCAGCGACACGAGGACGCCGCCGACCGTGAACGCGAAGAAGATCGTCGGGGAGTTGTCGGTCGCGCGCAGCGCGCGCATCGAGGTGACGGCGAAGCCTCCGGTGATGGCGGAGACGATCGCGAGGAGCTCGCCGGTGCCGAGCGCGAACCGGATCTCCCCTCCCCCGAGGACGAGGAAGACGCCGGCGCTCGCCACCGCGAGCGCGATCGCGAGGTGGACGGTGGGGCGCTCGTCGAGCAGCACGAGCGAGAGGAGGACCGCCCAGATCGGGAAGGTGTTGTTGAGGAGGGTCGCCTCGCCGGCAGGGATCCGCTCGATGGCGAGGAAGTAGAGCAGCGCCGCGACCGCGCCGAACAGGCCGCGGGAGACGAGGAGCCACCGGCGCACCGGGCGGAACGTCCCCGGGCGCGCCACGAAGACGCCGACGATCGCGGCGAGGCCGAACGTGAAGCGGACGAGCGTCACCTGTCCGCCGTTCATGCCGTGGCGGGTCGCGAGGCGGACGAGGACGGCCGAGAGGCCGAAGAAGACGCTCGCGGCGAAGAGCAGGCCGCGGGTGCGGGCGCGCTGCGGGTCGATGCCTCGCTCCCGCGAGGCGCTGCGCGGGAGCGCTCGGCCGGTGCGCGGGCCCGCCGAGGCCCGCGGCCGGCCGCGACGCGCGACGACGACGCGGGCTGCACCGGATTTGCCATGAGTTCCGCGGTCGTACCACGCGCTGACGCGGGTAGCCAACGGCGCTCCGCTCGGTTAAGAACAGCGGCTCATGTCCGAGCCCGACTTCATCACCGTCAAGGGGGCGCGCGAGCACAACCTCAAGTCCGTCCACCTCGAGATCCCGAAGAAGAAGCTGGTCGTCTTCACGGGGGTCTCCGGCTCGGGGAAGTCCTCGCTCGCCTTCGACACCCTCTACGCGGAGGGGCAGCGCCGCTACGTCGAGTCGCTCTCGTCCTACGCCCGGCAGTTCCTCGGGCAGATGGAGAAGCCGAAGTACGACACGATCCGCGGCCTCTCGCCGACCATCTCGATCGAGCAGAAGGCGGCCTCGAACAACCCGCGCTCGACCGTCGGCACCATCACGGAGGTCCACGACTACCTCCGCGTGCTCTACGCGTCGATCGGCATCCAGCACTGCCCCTCGTGCGGCCGGCCGGTGGGCAAGCAGACGGCCCAGCAGATCGTCGAGTCCATCGAGGCCCTCCCGGAGGGCGCGCGGATCCTCGTCCTCGCCCCGCTCGTCCAGAACCGCAAGGGCGAGTACCGCGACCTGCTCGACGACGTCCAGAAGCGCGGCTTCGCGCGGGTGCGGGTGGACGGGATGATCCACCAGCTGACCGAGCGGCTGCACCTCGACAAGAAGCTGAAGCACGACATCGAGCTCGTCGTGGACCGGCTCGTCGTGAAGGACGGGATCCGCTCGCGGCTCACCGACTCGATCGAGACGGCGCTGCGCGAGGGGAAGGGCACGCTCGTCGTCGCGGACGTCGAGCGGGAGCAGAAGGTCGGTCCCGGGATCGACCCCGAGGAATACAAGAAGCACGACCGGTTCTACTCGGAGCTGAACGCCTGCCATTCGTGTGGCCTCAGCTTCGGCGAGCTCGCGCCCCAGGCCTTCTCGTTCAACTCGCCGATCGGCTCGTGCGGGGAGTGCCAGGGCCTCGGGACCCGCGCCGAGATGGATCCGGATCTCATCATCCCGGACCCGTCGCTCACGATCCGCGAGGGCGCGGTCGAGCCGTGGGCGAGCGGGATGGAGCGCGGCGAGGGCTGGACGTTCGAGTTCGTCGAGCACCTCTCCCGGGCGCTCAAGATCGATCTCGACACCCCCTGGGCGAAGCTCTCCAAGAAGGACCGCGACGTCGTCATGCTCGGCACCGAGGCGGCCGGGAACGGCCGCTCGTACCGCATCGAGTTCGAGGGGGTGGTGAACCAGCTCTACCGCCGGTTCAAGTCCACCGGCTCCGAGGCGATGCGCCGCCACTACATGCGCTACTTCTCGGACAAGCCGTGCCAGACGTGCGGCGGCGAGCGGCTCAAGCCGGAGAGCCGCGCCGTCCGGATCCACGGCCGCGGGATCGTGGACCTCTCGCGCCTCACCATCCGCGAGGCGCACGGCTGGCTCGCGTCGCTCGATCTGCGCGGGAACGAGGCGAAGATCGCGGACGAGCTCCTGAAGGAGATCCGCAACCGGCTCAAGTTCCTCCTCGACGTGGGGCTCGGCTACCTGACCCTCGAGCGCCCCGGGCCGTCGCTCTCGGGCGGCGAGAGCCAGCGCATCCGGCTCGCCTCGCAGATGGGCGTCCGAGCTGACCGGGGTCATCTACATCCTCGACGAGCCGTCCATCGGCCTCCACCAGCGGGACAACGGGAAGCTCCTCGGGACGCTGAAGCGGCTCCGCGACGTGGGCAACTCGGTCATCGTCGTCGAGCACGACGAGGAGACGATGGCGGAGGCCGACTGGATCGTGGACTTCGGCCCCGGCGCGGGCTCCCACGGCGGCGAGGTGGTGGCGCAGGGCTCGCCGGAGGAGGTGAAGCGGCACCCCGCCTCGCTCACCGGCGCGTACCTCTCCGGCCGCCGCGAGATCGAGCTGCCGGCGAAGCGGCGCGCCGCCGACCACGGCGCGATCACCATCGCCGGCGCGCGCGAGAACAACCTGAAGGACGTGACCGTGTCGCTGCCGCTCGGCCGCATGATCGCGGTGACGGGCGTGTCCGGCGCCGGCAAGTCCACGCTCGTGAACGCGATCCTGCGCCCCGCGCTCATGCGGCTCCTCTACTCGACCCGCGAGGTCCCCGGGAAGCACCAGGCGCTCTCCGGCCACGAGCTCGTCGACAAGGTCATCGACATCAACCAGCAGCCGATCGGGCGCACGCCGCGGTCGAACCCGGCGACGTACACCAAGCTCTTCGACGCGATCCGCGACGTGTTCGCGCAGACGCCCGAGGCGCGCGCGTTCGGCTACCTCCCGGGGCGCTTCAGCTTCAACGTGAAGGGCGGCCGGTGCGAGGCCTGCCAGGGCGACGGGATGAAGCTCGTCGAGATGCACTTCCTCGCGGACGTGCTCGTCCCGTGCGAGGTCTGCGGCGGCAAGCGCTTCAACGAGGCGACGCTGCGGGTGCAGTTCAAGGGGAAGAACGTCGCCGAGGTGCTCGACCTGTCGGTCACCGAGGCGAAGGCGCTCTTCCAGAACCACCGCGACATCGCGCGCGTCATCACGACGCTCGAGGACGTGGGGCTCGGCTACATCAAGCTCGGCCAGCCGTCCCCCACCCTGTCGGGCGGCGAGGCGCAGCGGATCAAGCTCTCGCGCGAGCTCGCCCGCGTCGGCACCGGGAAGACGCTGTACATCCTCGACGAGCCGACGACCGGCCTCCACTTCGAGGACGTGAAGCGGCTCCTGTCGGTGCTCGACCGGCTCGTGGACGCCGGCAACACCGTGGTCGTGATCGAGCACAACCTCGACGTGATCAAGTGCGCGGACTGGGTCGTCGACCTCGGCCCGGAGGGCGGCGAGGACGGCGGGTTCGTCATCGCGGAGGGGACGCCGGAGGAGATCGCGCGGGTGAAGGCGAGCTACACCGGCCAGTACCTCGCGAAGGTGCTCGCGGAGCAGCGCGGGCGGCGCAGCGGCGCGAAGGGGCCGGAGCGCGCCGGCGAGCGGACGACGACCGTCGGCTGAATCCACGGTCCGCCGCGCGCCGTACCCCTTGCCCGTTTCTGCCTCGGGTGAAAAACTCCCCTCCCCGACACGAGGAGGACCCGATGGTGGATCCCGACAGGACCGAGGTCTATGACGACGACGTGCTCCCCCGCAGGCCCAGCGTGCTCCCGTGGGTGGTGGCGGGACTCGCCGTGCTCGCCGGCGGGGCCGGCGCCGTCATGCTCTGGTCGCGGCTCGCGCTCGCGGAGTCCGACGCGACCCGCGCGAAGGCCGCGCTCGAGCTCGTGAGCGCCGACCAGGCCCAGCTCTCGCAGCGGCTCGAGAAGATGGAGGCGGAGAAGGCCGACCTCCTCGCGCTGCGGAACGAGCTCTCGGTGCAGGTCGCGGCGAAGGACGAGGAGCTCCAGAAGCTCCAGGGCACCTTCCAGGAGCTCGAGTCGAAGATGAAGGAGGAGATCGCGAAGGGCGACATCCGGCTCTCCCAGGCGGGCGGCCGGATCAAGGTCGACCTCGTCGATCGGATCCTGTTCGAGGTCGGCGACGCGTCGGTCACCGAGCGCGGCGCCGAGGTCCTCGCGCGCGTCGGCGCGGTCCTCGCGAACGTCGCGGACAAGAAGATCCAGGTGTCCGGCCACACCGACGACCTGCCCATCCACGAGCGGCTCCGCGACCGCTACCCGACGAACTGGGAGCTCGCGGGGGCGCGTGCGTCGAACGTGGTGCGGTTCCTCGAGGAGAAGGCCAACGTCCCCGGCCGGCGGCTCGTCGCCGCCGCCTACGGGCCGTGGGAGCCGATCTCCTCGAACCGCACCTCGACGGGCCGCGCGCGGAACCGGCGGATCGAGATCGTGCTCACCCCGCAGCTCGCGCCCGCGCCGATCGACGGCGCGGTCGCGAAGGCCGCGCCCGCGAAGGACGCGCGCGGCGGCGAAGGCCCCCGTCAAGACCGTGGCGGTCGCGACGAAGAAGGCGGCGGCCACCAAGCCGGCGGCGAAGAAGAGGCGCTGACCACGGGGCGGGCCGTCGCGGACCCGCTACTCGTCCAGCTCGCCGCCCGTCCGCGGCGCGTCCGGGAGCTGCTCGTCGAGCGACTGCCGGTAGCGGATGCAGCCCCTCAGGAACTGCGGCCACGCGGGAACCGCGACCCGCCGCTCGAGCGGCTCCGGCAGCAGGCTCCACAGCGCGGGGTGATGCCAGCAGAGGTCGTGGCCGCTGCTGTCGCGGTGCGCCCGGATGCCGGCGCGGAGCCGCTTCACCTCTTCGACCAGCTGCTCCCTCGTCAGCACGTCCAGATCGTCGTCCATCGCCACCTCGCCGGGCCGCCGCGCCGCCGGGCGGTCGGAGCTCGGGCGACGCGCTGTCGTCGACCCGTCGCCAGGTCGTAGCCGCCTGGGCGGGGCGGCGCAGCGGGCGCGCTGCGCGGCGATCACACCAGCGCGAGCAGCAGCGTGAGCGTCGGCAGCGACGCGAGCGTCGAGAAGAGCACCGCGGAGGTCACGAAGCCCGGCTCGATCTCGTACTCCGTCGCGATGATCGCGACGAGGATCGCCGCCGGCATCCCCGCCTGCAGGATCCCGGAGGCGCGCTCGAGGCCGGTGAGCCGGAACGGCGCGGCGAGGAGCCAGGCGACGGCGGGCGCGCCCACGAGGCGCAGCGCGGTGACGACGGCGACGTCCGACCCCATCCGCAGCGCCTTCGTCTGGGCGAGCTGCACCCCGAGGACGAAGAGCATGGTCGGGATCATCGCGCCGCCGAGGAGCCCCACCGCGCGCGAGACGAAGAGCGGCACGGCGAGGTGGTTCGCCGAGACGATCGCCGCGGGAACGGCGACGAGGAGCGCGGGGGTCCTGAAGACCGAGCCCACCGCGGCGAGGCCGCCGCCGCGCGTGAAGGCCGCGACGCCCACGCACACCACGAACGAGGTGAGCAGGATGACGATGAAGTAGATCGTCGCCGGCGCGAGCGCCTCGGGCCCGAGCCGGAAGGTGATGAGCGCGAGCCCGAAGTTCCCCACGTTCCCGAACACCGAGAGCATCACGTACGCGGCGGTGACCTCGCGCGGGCGGCGCAGGAGCCGCGCGAGGACGAACGCGATGGCGCCGAAGGCGAGGTGCGCGAGGACCGCGTACGCCGCCATCCGGCCGGCGGCCGCGAGCGCCACCTCCGACCGGCTGATCACGTCGAAGGTGAACGCCGGGACGAAGACGTAGTACGCGGCGCGAGAGAGGGTCCTCGCGTCGAGCCCGAGGCGCGGCCCGATCGCCCACCCGAGCGCCACGATGGCGAACACCGGGGCGACCACGTCCAGGAAGACGGAAGGGAGCTGGGTCAGCATCGGTAGGGGGCCCGCCGGAGCGCAGGACGGCGGCGATCCTCCGCGGTATATGGGGCCCATGTCCACCCCCTCTTCCCTCGGGCGGAAGCTCCTCCTCGGCCTCGGCGCTCTCGTCGCCGTCGTCGTCCTTGCCGTCGCCCTGCTCCTCGTCGTCGTGAACTCCGGCGTCGCCACGAAGCGGGCGGTGGACCTCGTCCTGCCGAGCGTCTCGAAGGGACTCGGGCGCGAGGTCACCCTGAAGGACGCGAAGCTGAAGCTGTTCCCGAACCCGCGCGTCACGCTCGCCGGCCTCGTCGTCGCCGGGCGCCCTGGCGAGCCGGCGCTCGTCGAGGCCGAGGCGCTCGACGTCGAGGTGGCGCTCTGGCCGCTGCTCCGCTCCCTCGGCAAGGACGTCGAGGTCAGCGCCTTCACGCTCGTGAAGCCGTCGGTGAACCTCGTCAAGGCGCAGGACGGGACCTGGAACTTCGAGGGGCTCGGGGCGCAGCCCGGCGCGCCGCAGGCCCCGGAGGCGCCCCCGCCGGCCGAGGGCGGCGGGGCGCGCGTGGCCGTGTCGCTCGTGAAGATCGACGGGGCGGCGATCCGGGTGGTGGACCGGACCGCCGGCAAGGAGGCGTCGGCCCTCGCGCTCACCCAGCTCGACTTCGAGGCGCACGGCGTCGGCCCGGGGCTCCCGCTCGACGCGCGGCTCGCCGCCGCGTTCGCGGACGCGAAGCAGAACCTGCACGCGCAGCTCTCGGTCGCGCAGCTCCCCGCCGGCGTGCCGCAGCGGCCGGAGGACTGGCCGCAGGTCCAGGGCTCCCTCCAGTTCGGACCGCTCGCCCTCGACCGGGTCCACTCCCTCCTGCCGGGAGACCTCGGCGCCATCGTGCGGGGTGGCGTCGCCTCGATCGAGGCGAAGCTCTCGACCACCGCGACGCACGGCTACCGCGTGGATGGGACGGGCGAGCTGAAGGACGTGCGGCTCCGGGGCCAGACCTCCTCGGGACGCTTCCGGGCCGCCGCGAGCTGGTCGCCCGCGAAGCCTGCCGCCGCGCGGATCGATCTCACCGACCTCGCGCTGCGCGGCCCCGGCATCGACCTCGGCGGGAACGTCTCCGTCGAGACCGCGCCGATGCGCGCGTGGTTCGTCCTCACCGGCCCGCTCCTCGACCTCGACGCCGTGATGGGCATCCTGCCGGAGACGCCCGCCGAGGCGGCGCCCGCGCCGGGTGCGGCGGCGGCGCCCGGTGAGCTCGTCCCCGAGGCGACCCGCCGCGAGATCCAGTCCGCGGCGGCGCGGGGGACGATCGCGATCGAGAAGGTGAAGGGCGGACGCCTCGAGGCGACCGACGTGAAGGGGCGCGTGACGCTCTCGCGGGGGACGCTGACGCTCGACGAGCTGACCGCCGCCGTGTTCGGCGGCCGGATCTCCGCGTCCGGGACGAAGGTGTCGCTCGCGGAGAAGGTGCCGTCCTGGAAGCTCGCCACGAGCCTCACCGGCCTCGACCTCGCGCAGACGCTCACCGCCTTCGCGGGGCGCGCGCCGCTCCTCGGCAAGCTCGACGGGCGCATCGACGTCGAGGGGAAGGGGACCGAGTGGGAGAAGCTGCGCGACGGGGTGAACGGACTCGCGGCGCTCGCCGTGAAGGACGGCACGCTCACGACGACCGACCTCGGCGACTCCGTGCTCGGCGGCGTCGCGAAGGGCCTCGAGGCCCTCGGCAAGGGAGGGGCCGCGAAGAAGGTGGGCGGGGCGACCGGCGGCAAGACGACGTTCAAGGACCTCGCCGGAAAGTTCACCGTGAAGGACGGCTCGCTCGTCGCCCAGTCACCCCTCCAGTTCGGATCCTCCGCGGGAGACGTCGCGCTCGGGGGGAAGATCGGGCTCGACGGGCGGCTCGGGCTCGAGGGGAAGACCATCATCCCGAAGAAGACGCTCGCCGAGGTCGTCTCGGGGATCTCGCTCCCCGAGAAGCTCGAGGTGCCGCTCGCCGTGGGCGGAACGCTCACCTCGCCGTCGGTCTCGGTCCGCGCCGATCAGGCGGTCGCGTCGCTCGTGAAGGTCCAGGCGAAGCAGGCCGTGGAGGACGTCCGCGGGAAGGCCGAGAAGGAGGGGAAGAAGGCGGTCGAGGGGCTCCTCGATCGCTTCAAGCGGAAGTGACCCCCCTACCGAAACACCGCGTCGTACCCGCGGTCGAGCAGCTTCAGCGCGCCGGTCCGGATGTCCATCAGGACCGCGTGCACCGGCAGGTTCCGCGGCAGGAACGGCGCGCTCCGGATCGCCTGGACGCTCTCGCGCGCCGCCGCCTCGACGTCCGACACGAGCCCGAAGAAGCCGGACAGGTCGTCCGGGATCGCCTCGTCGGCGACGCCGCGCGCGCGCATCACGCGGCGCAGCTCCGGCTCCGTCACGCGCGCGACGCCGCAGTCGGTGTGCGCGACGACGACGACCTCCTGGCAGTCGTTCACGTAGATGGCGGCGGCGAGCGCGCGGAGGCCCTCCGAGCCCGCCTTGAGGACCGCGCCGGGCACGCGGATCGCGACCGCGTGGCCGCGGTCGAGCCCGAGCACGTCCGGGAAGAACCGCGTCAGCCGCGGGTCCACGCACGTCACGATGCACAGGTGCCGGTGCGCGATGAACGAGCCGGGATCGGCGTTCGGGCGGGCGGCGGTCCGGTTCGCCTCGAGGATCTCGTCGAGCAGGGGCATCGCGGAGCGGGAGGCTAGACGGACCGGCGCGCGCGGGCAAGCCGCGCCCCCGCAGCGCGCGATCCACGAACACAGACGGCCGCCCCTCGCGGAGCGGCCGCGGGTACCGTCTGCGGAACGGCTAGGACTTCTTCTCGTCCTTCTTCTCGGCCTTCTTCGCGCCGCAGTGAGCGCACTGGCACTGCGGGCCGCACTTGCACTCCTTGCCCTCGCCGGCGCAGCCGCAGGTCACGGCCTTCTTCTCGCCGTCCTTCTTCTCGGCCTTGTCGGCGGCGGCGACCTGGTCCTTGTGCGCGCACTGGTTGCAGTTCGGGCAGGCGAACGCAGGGGTGGCCGAGACGAGGGCGAAGGCGGCGGCCGCAGCGAGGATCATCCGGATCATGTGCGCTCCTGGGTGACGGCCGCCGTGCGGCCGCGGGTGACAAACAGGCCGGAGGGTAGGGAAACCTCTTGAGCGGTGTCAAGCGGCGGGTCTCCCCGTCCACTAGATTGCCTCGCCACATGGCCCAGCTCGAAACCGACCGACTGCTCGAGATGCTCAGGGACCCGAACGTGGAGAGCCGCGACATCGCGGGCGCGGTGGGGGTCTCCCGCGAGGAGGCCGCGCGCGCGGCCCGGCTGGTCGGCAGCATCGCCAAGGCGAAGGCGGAGGAGACGGCGACCCTCCCCGCCCCGCTCGCGCTCGCCGCCTGCCGCGCCGCGCTCGGGGCCGGCCGCGCCGACCTGCTCGCCACCCTCGCGGGCCACGCGACGAAGGAGGTCGCGAAGGAGGCGAAGCGCGGCCTCCACCTCATGAAGGCGCGCGGGGTCGCCGTCCCCGAGGCGCCGCGCCCGGCAGCCCCCGCGCCGGCGATCGCCCCCGAGCCGCCGCTCCCCGCCTACGCCACCGCCATCGACGGCCAGGGCGAGCGCGCGGTCTGGGTGCCGCGGCACATCCCGGGGAAGGGCGTCGAGATCACCCAGGCGGTGCTCTCGGACGTGCACGGCCTGCTCGAGCTGCAGGTCGGGGTCATCTCGCGCAAGGAATGGCGCGCGATCACGAAGGGGCTCGTCGAGAAGGGCGCCGCGATGGGGCTCGGCGAGCTCGACCGCGCGCGCGCGGTCTCGCTCATCGCCGCGGCGCGTGCCCAGAACGACCGCTCGGGCCAGCGCGTACCGGAGGGGGCCGACCTCTGGCTCGCGCACGTCGGCCCCGCCGCCCCGCTCCCCGCTCCGGCGCCTGCGGCGGCGCTGACGCCGGACGAGGAGCGTGAGGCGCTCGCCGCGTCGGGCGCACTTCACGAGCTGCCGCTCTTCTCGACCTGGCTCGCCGAGGAGCCCTTCCTCCGCGAGGTCGCGGCGAAGCTCGACGAGGTCACGGTCTCTCCCCTCTACGTCGACGAGCGGCAGCGCGCCGAGCAGCTCGTGCGGACGGTCGCCGACGCGGTCGAGCGCTACTTCGACGAGGGGCGGCGCGCCCTGCTCTCGCAGCGTCTCCTCGCCGTCTCCGCCCACCTCGAGGAGCGGGGCGACGCGCCCCGGGCGCGGGCGGCGGCGGCCGCGGCACGCGCGCTCTCCGCGGGCGCCCCGGCGCACGGCGTCCCGTTCGCCCGGCTCCTGGTCGAGAAGGCCTTTCCCGGCGTGGTGGCGACGCCCGGCGCCCCGCCGGAGGCGCCCTCCGAGGGTTCACCGCTCGTTCTCTCGCCGCGGTGATCGCGCCGCGCGCGCGCGTTGACCGGCGCGGGCACATCCGATAGGTCTCGCCCCATGTCTCCGTCCCCGCCCTCGTCGAGCGCGTCCGGTGGCGGCGGCGGCGGGGTACCGCCCGGTCCGTCGCCCACGGTGGACGTCGTGATCGCGCTGCCGGGCGATCGCGTCGTCCTCGTCCGGCGCAGGCACCCGCCGCCCGGCTGGGCGCTGCCGGGCGGCTTCGTGGACGTGGGCGAGACCCTCGAGGCGGCCGCCGTGCGCGAGGCGAAGGAGGAGACCGGCCTCGACGTGAAGCTCGTCGACCTCCTCTACGTGTACTCCGACCCGCGCCGAGATCCGCGGCGCCACACCGTCTCGGCGGTGTTCCTGGGGCGGGCGGCGGGGGAGCCTTCGGGCGGCGACGACGCCGCCGAGGCGCGCGCGTTCGCCTGGACGGACCTGCCGTCTCCGGTCGCCTTCGACCACGCCGAGATCCTCGAGGACGCGCGCCGGTTCCTCCTCACCGGGACGCGGCGCCGGCCTTGACGCCGCTCTCTCCGGTCGAGCGCGCCGCGCTCCTCGGCATCGCCCGCGCCGCGGTGCTCGCCCATCTACGCGGCGGGCCGGCGCCCGCCCTCCCCGGGTCGGGTCCGCTCGCCGCGCCGCGAGGGGCGTTCGTCACGCTCCACGTCGAGGACGACCTGCGCGGCTGCATCGGAAGCTTCAGGCCGGTGGGCTCCCTCGCCGAGACGGTCCAGCGGATGGCCGTCGCCGCCGCGTCGAAGGACCCGCGCTTCCCGCCCATCGTCGCGGAGGACGTCGCCGAGCTCCGCGTCTCCGTCTCCGTGCTCGAGGCGCCGCAGCCGCTCCCCGACCCGCTGAAGGTGGAGGTCGGCCGCCACGGGCTCGTCGTGAAGAAGGGCTGGAACCGCGGGGCGCTGCTCCCCAAGGTGGCGGTCGAGCACGGGTGGGACGCCGGCGCCTTCCTGCGCCACACCTGCCTCAAGGCCGGCTTGCCGCCGACCGCGTGGCGCGAGCCCGGGTGCGAGATCGAGGCGTTCGAGGCGGAAGAATTCGGAGAGGGGCCGCAGGCGTGACCGGAATCCTGTCTGTCGTCGCCGCGATCCTCGCGGTGTCGCTCCTCATCGTGATCCACGAGTGTGGGCACTACTTCGCGGCGCGCGCGGTCGGGATGCGCGTCGAGCGGTTCAGCTTCGGGTTCGGCCCGGTGCTCCTCTCGTTCCGCCGGGGCGACACCTTGTTCGCCCTCTCGGCGGTCCCGATCGGCGGGTACGTGTCGGTCGCGGGGACGACCCGGGCCGACGTCGACCCGGACGACCGCGGCTCGTACGCGAACAAGTCCGCCTGGCGGCGCTTCGTGTTCGTCCTCGCCGGACCGGTCATGAACTACCTGACCGCGGTCCTCGTCGCCTGGGCGCTCCTCTCGAGCGTCGGGCTCGGCGTCGCGGACACCTCCGCGCGCGTCGGGCAGCTCGTCGCCGGCATGCCCGCCGAGGCGGCGGGGCTCAGGCCGGGCGACCGGATCGCGGCGGTCGCCGGGACGCCGGTCGCCACCTGGGACGAGCTCGTCCAGCAGATCCAGCGCCACCCCGGCGAGGCGGTGCCGTTCGAGATCGTGCGCGGCGAGGGCGCCGCGGCGGAGCGCCAGGAGATCCGGGTCACGCCCCAGCAGAAGGACGGGCGGGTCGGGTTCGGGCCGGCGAAGCTCACCTACCGCGCGGGCGCGCTCGAGGCGATCCCCGCGGCGATCCGTGCGACGAACGCGAACCTCGGCGCGCAGCTCGCGGGCTTCGGGTCCATCTTCGCGCGGAAGCAGCGGGCCGAGCTGTCCGGGCCAATCGGGATCGCGCAGGAGCTCGTGCGCGGCGCGCGCGCCGGCCTCGAGCGCTTCCTCGAGCTCGTCTGGGCGATCTCGGTCGGGCTCGCGGTCCTGAACCTGCTGCCCTTCCCCGCGCTCGACGGGAGCCGGCTCCTCTTCCTCGGGTACGAGCTCGTCACCCGCCGGCGCGTGAACGAGCGGGTCGAGGGGCTCATCCACACCGGCGGCTTCGTCGTCCTGCTGCTCCTCATCCTCGCGGTGAGCTACGGCGACATCCTCCGCTTGCTCCGGTGACCCCGTGCGAGTCCACGTCCTGTACTTCGCGGGCGCGCGGGATGCGGCGGGGGCCGCCCGCGAGACGATCGCCGACGCGCCGGCGACCGTCGGCGCCCTCCGCGGCGTCCTCGCTGCGGTCCACCCGCGCCTCGCGGCCGTGCTCGCCCGCTCCCGGATCGCGGTGGACGAGGAGTTCGCCTCCGACGACGCGCCGCTGCGGGACGGGGCGGAGGTCGCGATCGTCCCGCCGGTCTCGGGTGGCGCGCCGCTCTTCCGGGTGGTGGACCGGCCGCTCGCGCTCGCCGAGGTCGTGGACGCCGTCGCGGCGAACGGGCGCGGCGGGATCGTCACCTTCACCGGGATCGTCCGCGACGAGACGCGCGGCCGCCGCGTCGTGCGGCTCGAGTACGAGGCCTACGCGGCGATGGCCGAGCGGAAGCTCGCCGAGATCGGCGCAGCGGTGGCGCGCGCCCACGACGTGGAGGTCGCGATCGTCCACCGCGTCGGGGTGCTCTTGCCCGGCGACGCGGCGGTGGTGATCGCCTGCGCAGCGCCGCACCGCACGCCCGCGTTCCGGGCCTGCGAGGCCTGCATCGAGGCGCTGAAGCGCGACGTGCCGATCTGGAAGCGCGAGGTGTACGAGGACGGGTCGGAGTGGGTCGGGCTGGGGCCGTAGGAGACCGGCAAACGTGGCCGTGGACTTGGACTTGGACGTGGACATGGTCCTCGACCTCGTCCTCGACCTCGACCTCGTCGACGTCGAGGACCAAGTCTAGGTCGAAGTCGAAGTCGAAGTTCGGGTCCACGTCCACGTCCAGGTCCAGCTCCACGTCCAGGTTGGCCCGCCGGCCACCCCCTCTCCCCGTGCTATCCTCGATCCGCTCCTCGGGGGTCGCGTGAAGGTCCTCATCGCAGACGACGACCGGCTCGTCCGGACCATGCTCGCCGATCTGCTCGTGGAGCTCGGCCACGCGGTCGTCGAGGCGACGAACGGCGCGGAGGCGGTGGCGCTCTGCGCCCGAGAGCTCCCCGACCTCCTCATCCTCGACTTCCTGATGCCGAAGCTCTCGGGGCTCGACGCCCTCCACGCGCTGCGGCTGCAGGGGGTCCGGGTCCCCGCCGTCCTCCTCACCGCGATCACCGACGGCAGCTTCCGCGCGATGGACGGGGCGGACGCCGTGGACGTCCTCCTCGAGAAGCCGGTGACGCGCCGCACCCTGGCGCGCGCGCTCGCCCGCGCCACGCGGACGGCCTGACACGTGCGGCTCCTGCGTTCGCTCTCGTTCCTCGTCCTCGTCGCGAGCGCTCTCCCCACCGCGCTCGCCGTCGTCCTGCTCTCTCGGGTCCACGGCGCGCTCGACGCGCCGGTCGTCGCCGCGGTGGTCGCGTCGTTCGCGCTCTCGGGGTTCCTCGCCGCGCTCGTCGCCCGGAGCGTCACCCGGCCGCTCGGCGAGGTCGTGCGCGGCGTGCTCGACATCGCCCGCGGCCGCTTCGGGCGCGAGGTGCCGGTCCGGGCGCGCAACGAGCTCGGCGACCTCGCCTACGGCTTCAACCACATGTCGCGCGAGCTCGCGAGCTACGACGCCGAGAACCGGCGCCTCATCGCGGCGCTCGAGCAGGGCTACCTCGACACGATCCGCAGCCTCGCCGCGGCGGTGGACGCGAAGGACCCGTACACGCGCGGCCACGCCGAGCGCGTCGCCACGCTCTCGGTGGAGATCGGGCGCGAGCTCGTGCTCGGCCCCGAGGCGCTCCAGGCCCTCGAGTACGGCGGGATCCTCCACGACATCGGGAAGATCGGCATCCCCGACGCGATCCTCGTGAAGGCGGGCCCGCTCGCGCCCGCCGAGATGGCGCTCGTCCAGGGTCACCCGCGCATCGGCGCGGAGATCGTCGCCGGCGTCGAGTTCCTGAGGGGCGCCGTCCCCGCGATCCGGAGCCACCACGAGCGGTGGGACGGCACCGGCTACCCCGACCGGCTCGCCGGCGAGGCGATCCCGCTCGTGGCACGCATCGTGAACATCGCGGACACCTGGGACGCCTGCACCTCGCGCCGGCCATACCAGGACGCGATCCCCGGCGACGTCGTCGCCGCGATCCTCGAGGGGCTCGTGGGCTCGCAGACGGATCCGGGCGTGCACGAGGCGCTGCTGAGGGTCCTGCGCCGCCGCGGCGCGCTCGCCGACACGCCGCCGCAGCCAGAGGCGTGAAGCCGCGGGGCGCGCTGCGTCCTTGCGTCTCGGCGTGGTTCGCCTAAGCTCGCCCCATGACGACGCGCCTGCTGGCGGCCCTCGCCGCCGCCGCCGCGCTCGGCGCGCTCCCGGCCCACGCCGAGGACCCGACGCAGCGTGGCTTCGATCCCGATCCGGCGCGCCTCGCGCTCTCGCTCGACGGTGGGTTCGCCGTCGAGACCGCCGCCGCCGCGCCCGCCGGCGCCCGCGGCCTCGCTGCGGTGGTGGACCTGGCGGCGGGGCTCATCTCCCTCGAGCTCGGAGGCGAGCGCGCCCGCCTCCTGGAGCACCGGCTTTCGCTGCACCTCCTCGGCGGCTGGTCCTTCGGCCGGCTCGAGGTCGGCGTCCACGTGCCGGTGGCCCTCTGGCAGAACTCCGACTTCTCCCTGCTCGAGCGGCAGGGCGTCACCGGCGCGCTCGTCGCTCCGATCGCGAGCACCGCGCTCGGCGACGTCCGGATCGGGGCGAAGCTCCCCGTGCTCGACGCCGCGCGGTTCCCGCTCGGCCTCGCCGCCCTCGTCGACCTGCGGCTCCCGACCGGAGACGGCGACGCCTTCTACTCCGACGGGCTCGCGGTCGTCCCCTCCGCGATCGCGACCCGCTCCCTCGGTCGGGTCCGCGTCGACGCGCAGCTCGGGTACATGATCCGCGGCAAGGGCCAGTACGCACAGCTGGTCGTCCACGACGGCCTCACCTACGCGGCGGGGGCCTCGGTGGACCTCCCGCGGGCCGGGCCGTTCCAGCGGTGGCGCGCCATCGGCGAGGTGACCGGAGGTTGGCCGCGAGGCTACGACCTCGACGGCGAGCGGTACCGGGCGCCGCTCTCTGCCCGCGGCGGGCTGCGCTGGCACGCCCTGCCCGGCCTCGCGGTCGAGGTGGGCGGCGGCGCGGGACTGGGCGAGGCCGGCGTCGGCCGCGAGGCGTGGCGTGTCTTCGGCGGCGTCCGCTGGGCGTACACGCCGGTCGGCGCGCCCGACGACGACTTCGACAAGGACGGCGTCCCCAACGCCAAGGACCAGTGCCCGCGCGACGCGGGGCCCGAGGCGCTCGACGGGTGCCCTGACAAGGACGGCGACGAGATTCCGGACCGGGACGACAAGTGCCCCGACCAGCCCGGGCCGGTGCAGAACGACGGGTGCCCGGTCTCGGAGGACGAGCCGCTCGTCGAGATCGAGAGCGAGCGGCTCTCGCTGAAGGACGCGATCCACTTCGACACCGGGCGGGACACCATCAAGCAGGAGTCCTTCCGCATCCTGGATCAGGTGGCGAAGCTCCTGAACGACCACGGCGAGCTGAAGAAGGTCCGGGTCGAGGGGCACACGGACAACGTGGGCTCCGGGACGTACAACAAGGACCTGTCGCAGCGCCGCGCCCGCTCGGTCGTGCGCTACCTGTCGGAGAAGGGCGCCGTGGACCGCAAGCGCCTCGAGCCGGCGGGGTACGGGTTCGAGCGGCCGGTCGCCTCGAACCAGACCGCGGTCGGGCGCTCCAAGAACCGGCGCGTGGAGTTCACGATCCTCGCGGAGTAGCGGTGGCCCGGCTCGCGGTGTTCGACCTCGACGGCACGCTCGTCGACTCGCTCGACGACCTGCACGCGTCGGTGAGCCACGCGCTCGCTGCGGTGGGGCTCCCCCCGCGCACGCGGGACGAGGTACACGGGTTCGTCGGCGAGGGCGCGCGCCTGCTCCTCGCGAAGGCGGTCGCGCCGCGAGACGACCTGCTCGAGCCGGCGCTCGCCGCCTGGCGGCCCCACTACGCCGCGCACTGCCTCGATCGGACGCGCCCGTACCCCGGCATCGAGGCGCTCCTCGCCAGCGCGGCCCGGGTCCTCGCCGTCCACACGAACAAGCCCGGCGAGATGGCGCGTGAGATCCTCGCCGGCCTCGGGCTCCTCCCCCGCTTCGAGGTCGTGATCGGCGGCGACGACGCGCCGCGGAAGCCGGATCCGACCGGGCTCCTCGAGATCATGGCGCGGACCGGGGCGGCGCCGGCCGAGACGGTGTTCATCGGCGACAGCCGCCACGACGTCGCGACGGCGCGGGCGGCGGGCGTGCAGATGGTCGCGGTGACGTGGGGGCTCTCCACCCGCGCCGAGCTCGTCGGGGCGGGGGCGACGGTGTTCGCGGAGAGCGCGGCCGACCTCGCGCCGTGGGTCGCGTAGTCGTCGCGGCCGCTCACGGTGGGCAGCAGAGCTGCGAGGTTCGACGGTCTCCGACACGAGCTCGGTTGAACCGTGAGGTCGCGTGCTCGGGCGCGCTCGCCGGGGGAGGGTCCTCGTCCCGCCCGCGAGGCCCGCCGCTGCGGACGGACCCGCTGCCAAAGTACGGAGCCGGCGTGCACGGACCGTGACGCCGAGCGCCCACGGAACCGGACGCCCACTGCCCCGTCACCGCGATGAGTCCCCTCCGCGCGCGAGGCGGCACGGGCGGACGTGCGCCGGCTTCTGCGCTTCGGCGCCCTCACGACACACGGCGCCGGGTCGCGGCTTGGGCCGAGCCAGGGACGAGAGGCCCTCCCCCGGGCAGCGCCCGGA
The DNA here is from genome assembly GCA_963736795.1 of uncultured delta proteobacterium. GTDB lineage: Bacteria > Myxococcota > Myxococcia > Myxococcales > Anaeromyxobacteraceae > Anaeromyxobacter. Next base: position 40,160 of record CAVTRF010000036.1, read on the forward strand.
CGGAGACGATCGTTCGACGGTTCGCGCCCGAGCAACGGGGTCCTGCACCCGTCCCCGCGACGGACGGAACCGCTGCGTCGCGACCGCGGCCGCCCCTCCCCCGTGCTACGCCGGTTCCATGATCCGGCTCGCGCTGAAGCTCGCGTTCGCGACCGCCGCGCTCTGGGCGGTCTGGACCTTCGTGCCGGTGCGCGGCCGGACGCTGGCGGACCGCTGGCACGCCGCCGCAGGTCCGGCCGAGTTCCTCGAGCGCGGCCTCGCCGAGGCGACCGGCGCGCGAGCCGACAAGCCCGCGAAACCGCAGTCGCGCCAGAGGCCCGCCGACGCGCAGCGTCCGACCGAGGCCCACACCGAAGCGGACCGGCGAGCGGTCGAGCGCATCCTCGCCGATCACCTCGACGAGAAGCGCTGATCGCCGGTCGTCACCGGCGTCCCCAGCGAGCGTTCTCGTCGCCCGGGCGGTTCGCCGCCGTGGGCAGGCCCCCACGTTCGCCTTCTTGCGCCTGCTTCGCCGCAGTCCCCACCTTGTTCGGGAGCCCGCGTGCGGCGCGGCCGGAGGTTGGACATGGCGGGATGGGGAGCCCTGATCGCGGCGACGCTGTCCATCGCCGCGGCGGACGCGCAGAAGCCCGCCGTGCAGCCCCCGCTCTACTCCCAGGTTCGCTCGCCGGTCACACCGCCCACCGTCGCCGGGCTCCCCGACCTCTCGAAGCTCGCCCAGGGCGCGCTCCCGGCGGTCGTCGGGGTCATCACCACGGCGGCCGCGCCCCCCGGGGCGAAGGACGAGGGGCTCAAGGAGCTCTTCGACAAGCTCAACGACGGTCCGCGCCGGGGGATCGGCTCCGGCTTCGTCGTCCAACGCGACGGCTGGGTCGTGACGAACGCGCACGTGGTCGAGGGGGCGGCGTCCGTCGAGGTGGACTTCGGTGGCGGCAAGCGGCTGCCCGCGAAGGTGGCCGGCACCGACGCCGAGTCCGACGTGGCCCTGCTCAAGGTCGATCCGGACCGTCCGCTGTCGACCATCCCGTTCGGCGACTCCGACGGCGTGCTCATCGCGGAGTGGGTGCTCGTCATCGGGAGTCCCTTCGGGCTCGACCACTCGGTGACGCTCGGGATCGTGAGCCACACCGGGCGTGCGGACATCTCGCCGGTCGGGCGCCCGGGGACGTACGACTTCATCCAGACCGACGCGTCGATCAACCCCGGCAACTCGGGCGGGCCGGTGCTGAACCTCCGGGGCGAGGTGATCGGCATCGCCACGGCGGTCAACGCGACCGGCCAGGGCATCGGGTTCGCGATCCCGATCAACATGGTGAAGGAGGTCCTGGGCCAGCTGCGCCAGACCGGCAAGGTAGTCCGCAGCTGGCTCGGGGTGGCGGTGCAGCCAGCCGCCCAGGACCCGGCACCGGGCGTGGTCGTGACCGACGTGGCGGCCGGCGGACCGGCCGCGAGCGCCGGCGTGAAGGTGGGGGACGTCATCACCGGCTTCGAGGGGCACGCCATCCGCACCCCCGCGCGGCTCCGCTGGTACGTCTCGACCGCAGGGGTCGGGCGCTCGGTGGAGGTGCGTCTGAGGCGCGGCGCGGGGCCGGAGCACGCGCTCCGGGTCTCCCTCGCGGAGGTCCCCCCCGCCGAGCAGGCGCGCTCGCACGCCCGGGCGATGCTCGGGGACGATTGACCGCCGAAAAGCGCCCTGCTATCTACCGCGCTCCATGGCCGAGACGAAGACCAAGACCCAGACGAAGAAGAAGGCCCCCGCCGCGAAGGGCGCCGGCAAGAAGAGCTGCACCACCCCGGGCTGCAAGCGCGCCTACCGCGCGAAGGGGCTGTGCTTCTTCCACTACAAGAAGTTCCGCCGCGGAGAGCTCGAGGCGCGCCCGGCGCGCTACGACACCTGCGCGAAGCCGGACTGCAAGAAGAAGGTCGTCGGACACGGCCTCTGCCAGGACCACTTCGACGCGTGGACGAAGTCGCGCAAGAAGAACCAGGTCGCCGTGGGCGCGACGCCGGCCGCCCCCGCCGCGTAGCGCCCCACGCCCCGCGCACCCCGGCGAGCGCAGGCGCAGGCGGATGAGGCTGCGCCGCTCCTCCAGGGGGCCCCCAGTCGACGTCCCTGCGCCGCGGGTGCGGAATCTCGAGCGAGCGGGGGACGCGGGGGGCGCGAGCTTCGCGAGTGCCCGCCGCTACGAACGCAGCACCCGCTCGAGCGCGCGCACCGCGGCGACGCACAGCTCGGCCTCGCGCTGCGTGGGCTCCGCGCGCGCGAGCAGCCGGCGCAGCTCGGCGAGGATGTGCTCCGGGTTCTGCGGGTTCAGGTAGCCCGCGAGGCTGAGGACCGTCCGCAGCCGGTCCCAGAGGGCCTCGACCGTCTCGTGGCGCGCCGGCTCGGACGGCGCCGCCGTAGGCTCGAGCCGCGCGCCCCCTGCGCGGGCGACCTCCCAGCGTGATCACCGCCGCGGATTGGGCGAGGTTCATGGAGTCGTAGGCCGGCGCGGTCGGGATCGCGCACACCGCCTGGCAGAGCTCGAGCTCCGCGTCGGAGAGCCCCCGCCGCTCCTGCCCGAACACGATCGCGACCGGGCCCGCCGCGCTCCGGCGCGCGACCTCGCGGCCGAGCTCCGCCGGGTCGAGCCTCGGTCTCCCCTCGACGGCGCGGGACGTCGTTCCGCACGTCCAGGTCGCGCCGTGGAGGGCGGCGCGCAGGTCGGCGTGGACCCGGGCGGCGTCGAGGATGTCGCCCGCCTTCCGGGCGAGCCGCCGGGCGCGGCGCAGGACGTCCTCCCGGGCGGTGCCCGGCCCCCCGCCGCGTGGCGGCCCCTCCCAGGACGGCGGCGCGACCACGGAGAGCCTGAACAGCCCGAAGTTCTTCAGCACCCGCGCGACCGCCCCGATGTTGTCGGCGCTCTGCGGTCGGTCGAGAACGACGAGGACGTTTCCGGGGTCCATGGCACGGGTTCGGGCGCGCGATCCCGCTGCCCCATCCTCCGCCGAACCGTATAACATCGCCGCTCATGATGCCCGACGAGAAGCTGCACGCGCAGCTCCCGCACACTCTCCAGCAGCTCGATCTCCCCGCGCTCGGCGAGCTGTATCGCGGGAAGGTCCGCGACAACTATTCACGCGGCGACCGCATCGTGATGATCACGACGGACCGCGTCTCGGCGTTCGACCACGTCCTCGGGACGATCCCGTTCAAGGGCGAGGTGCTCTCGCGCCTCACCGCCTTCTGGTTCGAGAAGGTGAAGGACATCGCCCCGACGCACCTCCTGGAGGTGCCGGATCCGTCGGTCATGGTCGTGAAGCGCGCGAAGGCGCTGCCGATCGAGATCGTCATCCGCGGCTACCTCACGGGCTCGCTCTGGCGCGACTACGAGGCGGGCAAGGCCGGCGCGTACGGCATCGACTGGCCGAAGGGGCTCAAGAAGGATCAGCAGTTCGAGAAGCCCATCATCACGCCGTCGACCAAGGCCGAGTACGGCAAGCACGACGAGCCGATCAGCGAGCGCGAGCTCCTCGCGCAGAAGCTCGTCGACCCGGCGGTCTGGCGCGAGGCGACCGACGTCGCGCACCGGCTCTTCGCGCGCGGCCAGGAGTGGGCGCGCAGCCGTGGGCTCATCCTCGTCGACACGAAGTACGAGATGGGCATCGCGGAGGGAAGACTCGTCGTCATCGACGAGATCCACACTCCCGACAGCTCGCGCTACTGGGTCGCGAACGGGTACGCGGACCGCTTCGCGAAGGGCGCGGACCAGGAGATGCTCGACAAGGAGAACATCCGGCAGTGGCTCATCAAGGAGCACGGGTTCTCCGGTCACGGCAAGCCGCCCCCGCTCACCGACGAGGTGCGCGTGATGCTCGCGCGCAAGTACATCGACGTCTTCGAGCGCCTCACCGGTGAGACCTTCTCGTCCGAGGTCGGCTCGGTGGCGGAGCGGATCAAGCGGAACCTCGCGGCCAAGGGGTACGCCTAGCTCGAGCCCGCCCCGTGCCGCGCGGGCCGAAGGCGATCCTCCTCCCAGGCCTCGACGGCAGCGGGCGCCTCTTCGCGCCGCTGCTCGCGGCGGAACCGCGCGCGTTCGTCGCGGAGGCGCTCTCGTTCCCCGCGGATCGTCCGCTCGGCTACGACGAGCTCGCCGCGTTCGTCCGCCCGCGGCTGCCGCGCGGCCGGTTCGTCCTCGTCGCGGAGTCGTTCTCCGGACCGCTCGCCATCCAGCTCGCGGCGGAGCGGCCGCGCGGGCTCGTCGCGCTCGTCCTCGCCGCCACCTTCCTGCACCGGCCACTCGATCCGCTGCTCCACCCGGTGCGCGGGCTCGTCGGCGCACGCCTGTTCGGACTGCCGATGCCCGCCGTCGTCGTCCGGCACTTCCTCGCCGGGAGGGACGCGCCCGACGACCTCGTGCGCGAGGTGCAGGGCGCGGTCGCCACCGTCTCGGCCGAGGTGCTCGCGCACCGCTCCTCCGAGGCGCTGCGCGTGGACGCCCGCGCCACGCTCGCCGAGGTCGCGGTGCCCGTCCTGTTTCTCGCCCCGACCCGCGACCGGCTCATCCGGCGCGACGCGCACGAGGACGTCCTCGCCGTCCGTCCCGATGCGGAGATCGCGCTCGTGGACGCGCCGCACATGATCCTGCAGCGCTGTCCCCACGCGTCGCTCGCCCGCATCGAGGAGTTCCTCGCCCGGCCAGGCGCCCGCCCCGGCGCGGTCGCGTGAGCGCGGCCCGCGGAGCACCCTCTCACCGGTCCCACGCGCGAGGGACCCCCCGATGACCGCTCGCCGGGGTGCGGCGCGTCACGGGCGATGTTGCTACTCACGGCGCCATGACACGGCGAAGCCATGGCGTGCACGCGCCCCCGGGCCCCGAGGTCGCCGTCCTGCGAGCCCAGGCGCGCCACGCCGCGCGGACCGCCCGCCTCCAGACGATCACCGCCGCGCTGTCCTGCGCCGTCACCCGCGAGGAGGTCGCGCGCGCGCTCGTCGAGCGCGCCCTCGCCGCGCTCGGGGCCGACGAGAGCGCGCTGTGGTCGCTCGAGCCGGGCGACGCAGCGCCGCGCCTCGTGTTCGGCGCCGGGTTCGATCGCGACGCTCCCGGCGGGGGGCCGGAGCGGCACGAGGTGCCGTGCACGCTGCCGGGGCTCGCGGAGGCCCTGCGCCGGGGCGAGCCCGTGTTCGTCGCGTCCCGGACGGAGGCGGCGGCGCGGTTTCCGGGCGAGGTGCGAGCGGGGCGCCCGGACGCGCCCGTGCAGGCGTTCGCGTGCGTTCCGCTCGAAGCGGAGGGGCGCGTCACCGGCGGCGTCAGCGTCGTGTTCCGGACGGCGCACCGGTTCGACTACGACGAGCAGGTCTTCCTGCTCGTCGTCGCGCGGCTCGCGGCGCAGGCGCTGCTCCGCGCCCGGTTGTTCGACTCGGAGCGCGTGGCACGCGCCGAGGCGGAGGCGGCGCGCCAGCGCGCGGCGTTCCTCGCCGACTCGAGCGCACTCCTCTCCTCCTCGCTCGAGTGGGAGGCGACGCTCGCCAGCGTCGCGAAGCTCGCCGTCCCCGCGATCGCCGACTGGTGCTCGGTCGAGGTGCCCGAGTCGCTCGCCGCGGGCGCGCCGATCGCGGTCGCGCACGTGGACCCTGCCAAGATGGAGCAGGCGCTCGCGTGGCGACGGCGGTGGACGCCCGATCCGGCTGCCCCGAGCGGCCCGCTCGCGGTGATCCGGACCGGCCGGGCCGAGCTGTACGGAGAGATCCCCGACACGCTGCTCGTCGCGCAGGCCGAGGACCCGGAGCAGCTCCGGACGATCCGGGAGCTCGGGATGACCTCGGCGATGGTGGTCCCCCTCTCCGCGCGCGGCCGCACGCTCGGGGCGATCACCTTCGTCGCCGCGGAGTCGCGGCGGCGCTTCGGCGCGGCCGACCTCGCGATGGCCGAGGAGCTCGGGCGCCGCGCCGGGGTCGCGGTGGACAACGCGCGGGTCTGGGAGGAAGCCCGGCGGGCCATCCGCGCCCGGGACGAGGTGCTCGAGGTCGTGTCCCACGATCTCAAGAACCCGCTCGAGGCGGTGCTCCTCTCGGCCGGGCTCCTCCTGCGCTCGAGCGACGCCCCGGGCGTGCGCCGTCACGCCCAGGTGGTGATGCGCTCGGCGGCTCGGATGGATCGGCTCATCCGCGACCTGCTCGACCTCTCGCGGATGGACGCGGGGCGGTTCCGGGTCGAGCCGCGGCCCGAGCACCTCGACGCGATCGTCGAGGAGGCGCTCGAGGGGCTCGCCCCGCTCGCCCTCGAGAAGGAGGTCGCGCTCAGCGCGATGGGAACCCCGCTCCCCGGCGGAGATCCGGTGCGACCGCGAGCGCGTCCTCCAGGTGCTCTCCAACCTCGTCGGGAACGCGATCGCGTTCGCGCCGCGCCACGGCCACGTCCAGGTCCGGATGTCACTCCACCTCGCGGAGGCCGAGGTGGCGGTCGCGGACGACGGGCCCGGGATTCCCCCCGAGGACCTGCCGCACGTCTTCGAGCGCTGGTGGAAGGGGCGCGCCCACGGCGGCACCGGGCTCGGCCTCGCCATCGCGCGCGGCATCGTGGACGCGCACGGGGGGCGGCTGCGGGTCGAGAGCCGGCTCGGCGCGGGCTCGACCTTCGCGTTCACCCTCCCGCGCGGGTGAGCCGGACGCGACTCCCTCCCTCTCGCCCCGCCGGCGGAGAGGGCCGGGGAGAGTGGGCCTCCTACCGGAGGAGCTCCTCGAGCTCGCGCCGCACCGGCTCGAGATCCTCGTCTTGCGCGAGCCACGCCGTGACGGCGAGCGGCTCGCCGTCGCGGGTCAGCAGGACGACCCGCTGGAGGTGATCGTTCGCGCCCGGCGCGTCGGGCGGGTGGAGCCACTCCGGGAGCGCGCCGCCGCTTCGCGCGAGGTACTGGCGCGCGAGGCGCTCCGACTTGCGTCGGCGGGCCTCGGCCACGGTCTCGACGCGCGCCGCGAAGAACTCCCCGACGAAGCGGTCCGCGCCGGGGCGAAACGGGACCGCCGGCGAGACGCGGACCCGCCCGCGCTCGAAGCGCGCCCGCACGACGCGGCCACCGAGCACCGCGAGCAGCCCCGCGGCGGCGAGGAGGACGACGGCCGCGACCGGGAACGACCGGACCGCGACCGCGGCGAGCACGAGCGCGCCGGCGAGCACCGCCAGCACGCGCGGGCGCGCGAGGCGCGAGACGAGCGTCAGCCTCCCCGGCGTGCGATCGATCCGCAGCATCCGACCTCCCGAGAGAACGGGGCAGGTTCTACCAGACGTCTCGAGGCGCGGCGCCGTGGCGCGCGCCGCGGCGGCGCTCCGCCGGGCGCCGCCCGGTCACACCGCCCCGAACACCCGGCGGAAGATCGTGTCCACGTGCTTCAGGTGGTACTCGAGCGCGAAGCACGCGTCGACCTCGGCCTCGGAGAGGACCTTCCGCACGTCCGCGTCCCGCTTGAGGGCCGTCCGGAAGTCGACCTTCTCCTCCCAGACCTTCATCGCGTTCCGCTGCACGTAGACGTACCCCTCCTGGCGGCCGACCCCCTTGCCGACGAGGGCGAGCAGGACGCGCTGGGCCTCGTAGAGCCCGCCCGTCAGGTCGAGGTTCTCCTTCATCCGCTCCGGGTAGACGCGCAGGTTCTCGATCATCCCGGCGAACCGCTGGAGCGCGAAGTCGAGCGCGATCGTCGCGTCGGGCGCGACCACGCGCTCGACCGACGAGTGGCTGATGTCCCGCTCGTGCCAGAGGGCGACGTCCTCGAGCGCGGCCATCGCCCAGGCGCGCAGCAGGCGCGCGAGCCCGGTCAGGTTCTCGGACAGGATCGGGTTCCGCTTGTGCGGCATCGCCGACGAGCCCTTCTGCCCTGCCGTGAACGGCTCCTCGGCCTCGCGCACCTCGGTCCGCTGCAGGTGACGGACCTCGGTCGCGTGCTGCTCGAGCGTCCCGCCCGCGACGGCGAGCGCGGTGAAGTACTCGGCGTGACGGTCGCGGTTCACCACCTGCGTCGCCGCCGCCTCGCCGCCCGCGAGCCCGAGCTTCTCGACGACGAAGGCCTCGACGCGCGGATCGACGTTCGCGAACGTCCCGACCGCGCCGGAGATCTTCCCGACCGCGACGGTGCGACCGGCGCGCGCGATCGCCTCACGGCGGCGCCCCCACGCGTCGTACCAGCCGGCGAGCTTCAGGCCGAAGGTGACCGGCTCGGCGTGGATGCCGTGGCTGCGGCCGACCATGGGGGTGCGCCGGTGCTCGAGGGCGCGCTTCTTCACGGCGGCCATCACCCGGTCCACGCCCGCGAGGAGGAGCGCCGTCGCCTCCTGGAGCTGGACCGCGAGCGTCGTGTCGAGCACGTCCGACGAGGTCATGCCCTTGTGCAGGTGGCGCGCGGCGGGGCCGCCCTTCTCCTCGACGAAGGTGAGGAAGGCGATGACGTCGTGCTTGACCGTCTTTTCGATCTCGTCGATGCGCGCGACGTCGCCGGCCGAGAACTGGAAGCCGTCGAACGCCTTGCGCAGCGTCTCGTAGTCCTCCGGCGGGACCTCACCGAGGCGGACCATCGCTTCGCAGGCGGCGAGCTCGACGTCGAGCCAGATGCGGAAGCGGCGCTCGGACGTCCAGACGCGGCCCATCTCGGGGCGGGTGTAGCGGGGGATCATGCGAGTGTCCTCCTCGTCGAGCTGCTCGTGGTCGTGGTCGTGGACCTGGCCTTGGACCTGGTCGTGGTCTTCGACTTCGACCTGAACTTCGACTTCGACCCAGGATGATCCAGGTCGAAGTCGAGGTCTAGGTCTAGGTCTAGGACGAGGTCCACGTCCACGTCCACGTCGAAGTCCACGTCCACGTCCACGTGCTCTGGACCGCTACCGCCCCGTCGACCCGAACCCCCCCGCGCCGCGATCGGTCGCGGAGAGATCCTCGACGAGCTCGAGCTGCACGCGCGTGACGGGCGCGATGACGAGCTGTGCGATGCGGTCGCCACGCGCGAACGGCACGGGCGCCTGCCCGAGGTTCACGAGGACGACCTGCACCTCGCCGCGGTAGTCGAAGTCGATCGTGCCGGGCGCGTTCACGAGCGCGATGCCGTGGCGCACGGCGAGGCCGGAGCGCGGGCGCACCTGCCCCTCGTGGCCGGGCGGGATCTCGAGGGCGAGGCCGGTCGGCACGAGCCGCCGCTCACCCGGAGCGAGCGAGAACGGCTCGTCGGCGCGCAGGTCGAGCCCCGCCGCGCCGTCGCTCTCGTAGCGTGGCAGGTCGAGGGGCGGCCCGCGCCCCCCGACCCTCCTGAGCTTGAGGAGCGGGCTGCTCACGCCGCTAGGACTTGGCGGGCTCCGAGGGCGCGCCCTCGGTCCTCTTCCCGGCGGCCTCTGCGAGCGCCTCCTTGCGGGAGAGCCGGATCTTCCCGGCGCGGTCGACGGAGATGACCTTCACCATCACCTCGTCGCCCTCGGAGAGGACGTCCGACACGCTCTTCACCCGCTTGTCGGCGAGCTCCGAGATGTGGATGAGGCCGTCGGTGCCGGGGAAGATCTCCACGAAGGCGCCGAACTCGGCGATCTTCCGCACGGTGCCCGTGTAGATCTTGCCGATCTCCGCCTCCTGCGTCAGGCCGCGGATCATCTTGATGGCCGCCTCGACCTTGTCCTGGCTCGGCGACGCGATCGAGACCGACCCGTCGTCCTCGATGTCGATCGAGGTGCCGGTCTGCGCGGTGATGTCCTTGATGGTCTTGCCGCCGGGGCCGATGATGTCCTTGATGCGCTCCGGCCGGATCTTGATGGTCGTGATGCGCGGCGCGTACATGCTGATGTCGTCGCGCGGCGCGGCGAGCGACTTCGCCATCTCGCCGAGGATGTGCATGCGGCCGTCGGCGGCCTGGGCGAGCGCCTTCTCGAGGATCTCGCGGGTCACGCCGTCGATCTTGATGTCCATCTGGATCGACGTGATGCCGGCGGCCGTGCCGCAGACCTTGAAGTCCATGTCGCCGAGGTGATCCTCGTCGCCGAGGATGTCGGAGAGGATCGCGACCTTCTCCCCCTCCTTGATGAGGCCCATCGCGATGCCCGCGACCGGCGCCTTGATCGGCACGCCCGCGTCCAGGAGCGAGAGGGTGCCGCCGCAGACCGAGGCCATCGACGACGAGCCGTTCGACTCGGGGATGTCGGAGACGATCCGGATCGTGTAGGGGAACTTGTCCTCGGGGGGGAGCACCTGCCGGAGCGCGCGCTCGGCGAGGGCGCCGTGACCGATCTCGCGGCGGCCCGGGCCGCGGAGGAACTTCGCCTCGCCGACCGAGAACGGCGGGAAGTTGTAGTGGAGCATGAACTTCTTGAAGTGCATGCCCGTCAGCATCTCGACGCGCTGCTCGTCCTCGGAGGTGCCGAGGGTCGCGGCGACGATGGCCTGGGTCTCGCCGCGCGTGAACAGCGCCGAGCCGTGGACGCGGGGGAGGAGCCCCACCTCGCAGGTGATCTTCCGGATCTCGGCCGTCCCGCGGTTGCCGATCCGCCGACCCTCGTCGGTGATCATCTTGCGCATGTACTCGTACTTCACGTCCTCGTAGTAGCCCTTGATCTCCTTCTCGCGGAGCGAGACGTTCGCGAGCTTCTGCGCGTCGCCGGCGGCCTCCTCCTTGAGCCCCTGGAGGAGCTCCTTCTTGATCTCGGAGAGCCGGCCGTAGCGGTCGTGCTTCTCGTGACGGCCGTAGGCCTCCTTCACCTTCTCCCAGGTGAGGGCCTTCACCTTCGCCTTCAGCTCGACGTCGTTCTTCGGCGGCTCGAAGGCGCGCTTCGGCTTGTTGCCGGTCGCCTGGCGGAGCGCGTCCTGGGCGTCGAGGAGCTCCTTCACCGAGGACTGGCCGAAGAGGAGCGCGTCCACCATCACCTGCTCGGACACCTCCCTCGCGCCGCCCTCCACCATCAGGATCGCGTCGCGCGACGCCGCGATGATCACGTCGAGGTCGCACTCGGCGCGCTGCGCGACGGTCGGGTTCGCGATGAACTCGCCGTTCAGGCGACCGACGCGGACGCCCGCGAACGGCGCGCCGAACGGGATGTCCGAGATCTGCAGCGCCGCCGACGCACCGGTGAGGCCGAGGATGTCGCTGTCGTTCTCCTGGTCGAAGGAGAGGACCGTCGCGATGATCTGCGTCTCGTTCGCGTAGCCCTCGGGGAAGTTCGGCCGGCAGGAGCGGTCGATCATGCGAGAGGTGAGCGTCTCCTTCTCGGTGAGGCGCCCCTCGCGGCGGAAGAAGCTGCCGGGGATCTTGCCCGCGGCGAAGAGCTTCTCCTGGTAGTCGACGGTGAGGGGGAAGAAGTCGATCCCCTCCTTCTTCTCGGGCGCCGAGACGGCGGTCACGAGCACGATCGAGTCGCCGAGGCGGACCCAGACCGCGCCGTGAGCCTGCTTCGCGACCTTGCCGGTCTCGAGCAGGATTTCCTTGCCGCCCACGCGGGCGGTCTTCTGGATGGGGGTCATGTGCACCTTTCCGCGGCGGCCGCGCGCTGCGCGGCGTTCGCCGACCTTGGGCCCGCGAGCCGTTCGCCCGGGGGGCCGGAAAGGCGCCTCCAATCCTCACTGCGCGGCCCCTCGCGCGGAGGGGCGGCGGAGTCGGAATCGGAAGCGACCGTCGGGTCCCTTCGCGCGGCCCGGCCAGCGGGCACGTCCAACGTCCATGTCGTCCGCGCCGCCGGAGCCCGGAAGCGCGAGCGCCCCGGCCTTTCGGGCCGAGGCGCGTTGCTGCCATCCGTTACTTGCGGATGCCCAGCTGGTCGATGAGGACCTTGTACCGGCCCAGATCGCACGTCCTCAGGTAGTCGAGCAGACGGCGGCGCTGGCCGACGAGCTTCAGGAGCCCGCGCCGGCTGTGGTGGTCCTTCTTGTGCGTCTTGAAGTGCTCGGTCAGGTAGGTGATCCGCTCGCTGAGCAGCGCGACCTGGACCTCGGGGGACCCGGTGTCCTTCTCGTGCCGCTTGAACTTCGAGACCAGCTCCTGCTTCCGCTCCTGGACCAGCGCCATAGATGCTTCTCCTGTTCGGTTTCGCGTCACCACCGCGGGGGCGAAGGCGTGCGCCACGGGCAGTCGTGATCGATGTGAAAGCGGGGTCTTAAGCGATCCGGCCGGATTCGTCAACGTCTCGCCGGTCCCCCGGCCGGCCGGTCGGGCGGTGCTGCGCGCCCCTCCTCCGAAATGTCGGCCGACGGGCCACCGTGAAGGCTCACGGGCCTTGGGGACCCCCTAATGGAGGGGGATTCGCAGGACGCGGCAGGAGTACTCTGGTCGACTCCGCGCGCCAGAAGCTGGGCATACGCGCGGGTCCCGTCCGGCGTGACGACCACGTCCCTGAGGTGCGAGAAGGGCTCCGCCGGCACGGTGAACGAAGCCTCGAGCGCGAGGTCCGCCGCGCGCCGCAAGCTGCACGATCGGGGTGTCGTTTCGCTCCACCCGCACGACGAGGTGCTCTCCGTCGGGGGTCGGCGCTGCGGAGGCGGAGTAGGCGTACGCCGGGAGCGGCTCGTCCGCCGTGATCGTCAGGCCGACCATCTCGACCTGCACGAGGCGGGTGCAGCCGTTCGCTGCCGTGCAACCCGAGACGTACGCGAACGCGCCGTCCGTCGAGAACGCAGGCGTGCCGAGCACCGCCGAGACGGGCAGCACGCCCACCACCCGATCGCGCGTCCCGCTGCCGCGCTCCACGTCCACCACCATCCGGTTGAAGATGGCGCGCTTCCCGTCCGGCGAGATCGCGACGGCGCCCGGGTACTCCGCGACGTCCGCGACCGTCCCGATGACCTGCGCGTAGGTCGCGCTCGCCTCGTCCACGTCGACGATCGAGATCGCCGCGTCCTGAGCCACGTAGAGCCGCTTGCCGTCCACCGTGGCGCCCGCGCCGTAGGCGACGCTGGAGAGCCCGACGGCCCCGTCGGTCGCGATGCCGACCGACAGGAGTCCTCCGGCGCCGCCCTCGGTCGCCCGCGCGGCCACGTACAGCCGGGAGCCGCCGGGGACGACCGCGAGCTGGGAGACCTCGCCCGCGATCGGACGCTCCGCGATCACGGCCTCGTACGCCGGGCTCGCCGGGTCGACGTCGAGGATCCGCACGCGGTCCCCGGCGCTCGCGAACGCGCGCGTTCCGGCCGCGTCGAGGGCGATGGCGTCGCACGCCGTGCCTGGGCTGCTCGCGATCTCGACCGGCGGCGCGAGCACGAGCCGGACGGCGTTCCAGCCGGTGAGGCCGCGCGCGTTCGTCACCGCGATCCAGAGATACTTCGGGCGATCACCCGCCACGTCGAGGCCGCCGACGACGAGCGCCACCGCCGCGTGCGCGTCGATTGTCCCCTCGAACACGACGGACCCCGCACCGGCGAAGCCTTCGCCGAGCTCGACGACCGCGGTCCCGGCCTGGTCCGCCTCGAACCCGAGCGTCACGTCGCCGAGGATCGGCACGGGCGCGGGAGGCGGAGTGGTGACGGTCACGACCGGCGCGTCGGGGGACAGGACGGTGACGAGGTAGGTCTCCGCTCCGAGCACGGAGACGTTCCCGGCCTCGTCCACCGCGACCGCCCGGAGCAGCGTCGTCCCCTCGCCCATCCGCAGCCAGAGCACCGGGCTCGGCGCCGAGAAGGTGCCGGGCGCCCCCTCGACGGGCTCGGAGCCGTCGAGCGTGTAGCGGATGGTGGCCGGCTCGTCGGCGGCGAGCGTGACGTACTGGATCGCCGCGAACGCGCCGCCGGTGGGTCGGATCTCGAGCGCCGGGACGGTCACGTCCGCCGGGGGCGGCGGTGGCGGAGACGGCCGGTCGCGGTGGAGCGGACCCCAGCTGCACGCCGTCGCGGCGGTCACGACCGCGAGGAGCGCGAGGCCGCCCGGCGAGGAGCGGCTCACGGCGTCCTCCCGGCGCGGCGAGTGACGCGGGCGGCGAGCGCGGCGGCGAGCGTCGCGACGCAGAGCACCAGCGCGGCGCCCGGGTGTCTCGCCGCGGCCACCACCGGCCACAGCGCACCGCGAACCGCTGCGCGGAGCGCCGGGCGCTCCCGGATGAACCGCGCCAGGGGCGGCGAGAGCGCCTCGTAGGCGCGGACGAACGCGCGGCCCGCCGCGTTCGAGCGCAGGTAACGTTCGCGGAACTCGCGGAGCGCCTGCACCTCCGCGGCGAGCGGGCTGCCGTACGCTGCGGTCGCGATGAAGCAGTAGACGCCATCCGCAGGGGGCGCGCCTCCTCCTCCACCACCGCCGCCGCCGCTGCTCACCATGAACGCCGCCGTGCAGGTCTTGCTCGAGGCGAGCGTGACGACGCCCTCGGGACACTCCGCGCTCCACCCTGCGAAGTAGGACCCGGCGTCGGGGGTCGCCGTGAGCGTCACGATGCTGCCCGGGTCGAAGTGGGCGACGCAGCGGGCGCCGCACTGGATCCCCTCGGGCGCCGAGACGACGGTTCCGATCCCGGTCCCGGCCTTCGCGACGGTGACCGCGGTCGAGCCACCGAGCTCTCGAGCTCGCACAGGCCAGCCGGACCGCCGACGGAGCTGCGGGTGAGGTAGGCGAGCCGCCCGTCGGGGCTGATGGCGATCGAGGCCGAGCCCGCGTCCACGTTCAGTCCGCCGAGGAGCACCGTCTCCGCGACGGCGTCGGTCGAGGTGTCCACGACCGAGAGCGCCGGGTTCGTCCCGTCGCCCGCGCTGAGGACCCACAGCCGCGTGCCGTCGGGCGACAGCGCGAGCGCGCCTGGCGAACGCGGGACCGAGATGGTTCGGGTCGCGAGCGTCGTGAGGTCGACGGCGGTGACGGCGGTGTCCTCCTCGTTCGCGACATAGGCCCTCCGACCGTCCGGGGTGACCGCGACGTCGATCGGCGCGAGCCCGACCGTCGCGGTCGCGACGACCGCCGCGGAGCGCAGGTCGACGACCCGCAGGTATCCCTCGGACCCCGGGCGCGACGTCGCGACCAGCGCCCGCTCGCCACCGGGGACGATCGCGACCCCCCGCGGCACCTCGCCGGGCGGGGTCGAGACCGTTCGGACGATCGTCCCGGTCGCCGTCTCGACCAGCGCGATCGGCCCCCCTTCGCGCGCCGCCGTGACGACGAGGGTCCCGCCGTCCGCGGTCACGGCCAGGCCGCGCGGGTTCCGCTGGGATCCGTGCAGGTCCCCGATCGACCACCAGGCGGACGTCTTGCCCGTGCCCGGGTCGAGGAGCCGGATGTCCGAGTATTCGGCGGCGTACACCACCCGACCATCCGGGGCCACCGCGAGAGAGCTGGCCCACGCGTTCTCGAGCGCGATCACCTGGAAGGTCCGGGTGTCGACCGTGTACACGTACCCGTTCGGATCCGCTGCGTACGCGCGCCGGCCATCCGGGGTGAACACGACCGCGTGCGGAGACGAGCCGTTCGGGAGCGACAGGGCCGGGCCCACCTCGGGCCGCGGCGCGGCGACCGCCACCTCGAGCGATCGCGGGCTCCTCGCGGTCCCGCCCGCCGCGTTCACGTGAATGGGACCGGGCTCGAGCCAGGGAGGCATCCGGAACGTCAGGACGCCGGCGCGTGCCCCCGGCGCGGGCGCGACCGGAACCCCGCCGACGTCCACGAGCACCGACTCCGACGCGGCGTCGAACCCCGACCCGACGACCGTCACGAGCGTGCCGGGCGCGCCGCCGGGCGGGCTGAAGAACCGGACGCGCGGGCCGCCGACCGTCCCGATCTGAACGCCGGTGAACGTCCCGCTCCCGTGAGCGGCCGGCTGCGTCCACAGCCCCCCAACCGTCCGATCGGCGACACCGAGCGCGGTCATGACCCACTCGTTGTGCTCGCACGGGGGGCGGTCCGCGCGGCCCCGCACGATCCGATCGTCGCCCGCCGCGCCGGAGAGGACGGAGACGCGGCAGTCCACGTCTCCGGAGAGGACCAGCGTCCCCGCGAGGTTCGGGCCGAACTGCTCGACTTCGCCCTCCCACTCGCCCGTGACGGTCCCGGTTGCGTCGCTCGCGCCCGTCCACGTCCCCGCCCACGCGCCGGCGAGCCCGAGGTCGGGCACGTCCAGCGGCGGAGGCTCGGGGTCGCTCGAGCCCGTGCACGCGCCGAGGCCGAGCCGAGCCGAGCGCACACGTCGCGACGGCGACGCGCAGCCGTTTCGACAGACGTCCCGTGATCGAGCGAGCGGCCATGAGGGCTCCTGGAGCTAGGAGGCGGCCAGGCGGCCGATTGTGACGCTAGCACTATGGAAAGCGCGCCGACACTGCCCCACGGCCGCGGGCCGCCGTCCGCCCGCTCCCCTGTCTCTTGCCGATCGAGGGCACCGGATCGGATGCTGCACGCTCCGTCGCCGCCCGCCTCGATGCCCGCTCCCCGGGCGCGTGGTGACCGGCTCCCTCCCAAGATGCGAATGCTCACGGGCAAGGCCCGCGCCCTCCTCGCCCTCGCGGTCCTCGCCGTCTGCTTTCCGGACGGGCACTCGCTCCGCCCGCTCGCGCCGCAAGCTGCGGAGACGGACCCGAGCGCTCGCCCGGACGACCTTCCGGACGCGTGGGCGCTCGGGATGCCGCGGGTATCTGCCCGACCGCTAGGAGACCAGGACGGGGACGGCCTCGACGACGCGGCGGAGGACGCCCTGCTCGCCCGCTTCGCGCCGGTGGTGCTCCTCCACCCGACGGAGCCCGCCCGGCCGGGCAGCACCGACTGGATCCTCGGCCGCGCCGAGCTCGAGCCTGCCCCCGGCCCGCGCCCGCGCGTCCTCGCCGCCTCGGTGCTGGGCCTGCTCGCGCGCCCGAAGCGGGTGGAGGACCCCGCCGCCCGCCTCCACCCGGCGGCGCATGCCCGCGCCGGGAGCGCCGATCCCGCGGACTGGGTCGTCTACGGTCACGCTTACCCCGCCGCTGGCGGCGGAGTCCTGCTGCAGTACTGGTTCTTCTACCCGTTCAACGACGCGTACGGCGTGTTCGACCACGAGGGCGACTGGGAGCACGTCACGGTGCGGCTCGGTACCGGCCGCTCGCCCGAGGGCGTGAACTTCGCCGCGCACTACGACTCTTCCCCGGGCGTGTTCGTGCGTTGGGGCGCGCTGGCGCGCGAGGGGGAGCACCCGATCGTCCGCGCCGCGCGTGGGACGCACGCGAGCTACCCCGCGCTGGGGGACGCGCCGATCTGGGATCGGCTGTGCGACGCCACGGACGCGGCGAGCGCCGCGTCGGCAGGATGCGCCGTGTGGCGGACCGGCCCAGGGTCGGGTGGCCTCGTGAACCTCGGCGAACGATCCGCGCCGCGAGTGCCCTTCCTCGCCTGGCCTGGACGATGGGGGGCGACGGGCGTCCTCGGGATGGACAGCCGGAACGATCCGCCCCCCGGTCCCGCGTTTCAGCTCGGCTGGTGCGCAGGCGGCGCGCCGGGCGGCTGTCCCTAGGGGGAGGAGGGGTCCCCTCGCGAGCGACCGCGCGCCCGCAGGGCGGCGGACGCGATAACATGGCGTGCGCCCATGTCCGGAACGTCTCCCACCCACATCGCAGCGACGGCGTCCGTCGAGCTCGAGCGCGGGAGCATCCTCGGCACGCTGGGAGCTCGGCGAGCTCCTCGGCAAGGGCGCCATGGGCTGCGTCTACCGCGCTCGGCACGTGCGGCTCGGGCGCGAGGCGGCGATCAAGGTGCTGAACCCCGAGTACGTCGCCCGCCCCGACGTCGTCGAGCGCTTCTTCCGCGAGGCGCGGTTCGTGAACGAGATCGACCACGAGCACATCGTGGAGATCACCGACTTCGTCGAGGCACCGGGGCTCGCGTACCTCGTGATGGAGCTGCTCGACGGCGAGAGCCTCCGGCAGCTCATGGAGCGCCGCGGCCGCAGGTACCCGCCGATCGCCCGGCTCCTGCCGATCATGCGGCAGGTTTGCGCGGCGCTCGATGCGGCGCACGCGAAGGGGATCGTCCACCGCGACCTGAAGCCCGACAACGTCTTCGTGATCGAGCGCGGCGGCGAGGACTTCGCGAAGGTGCTCGACTTCGGCGTCGCCCGCCTGCTCGACCAGGTCGACCAGGCGGCCACCACGACCGGGATGATCATCGGGACGCCCCACTACATGTCGCCCGAGCAGGCGCTGGGGCGGCCCGTCGGCAGGGACGCCGACGTCTGGGCCGCCGGCGTCGTGCTCCACGAGCTGCTCGCCGGTGGCGTCCCGTTCTCGGCGCCGAGCTTCGTCGAGCTCGCGGTGGCCATCCGCGGCAAGCCGCCGCGGCCGCTGCCGAAGAGGACGCCGCGGCGCGAGCGGATCCCGCCCTGGCTCGTGGCGGTCGTGACGCGCTGCCTGGAGAAGAAGCCGGAGGACCGCTACCGCACGATGGCGGCGCTCGCGGCGGCGCTCGAGGGGCCGCGGAAGCCTCCCCAGGTCGCGCGGACCGTGGTCCTCGCCTCGATCGCGGTCGCGGCCGCGGCGGGGGTCGCCGCGGCGGTCACGCTCGGGGTACCTCGCAGCGTGCGGCAGGCTGGGGCCGCTGCGGCAAGTACTGCGCAGAGCGTCGTCTCGCGGCTGAGCGCGAACTCCAGTCGTCCGGTGCCCGCCCCGCCGACCGCTCCGACCGAGCCGGACCCGCGGCGCCGGGGCTGGCCCGGAGCGGAGCGGCGATCCGGAGGCGCCGGCGCGAACTCGAAGGGCCCAGGCCCCGGTCCCGACCCCGCGAACGGCTCCGTCCGAGCCCGCGCCGTCCACCGCCCGCCGCTCCGCGCCTTCGAAGCCGCCCCCACGCCAGACCGTCGAGCTGCGCGTTCGCTCGACCCCGCCAGGCGCGACGGTGGTGCGGCTCGACACCGGGCGGCGGCTCGGGAAGACGCCGCTCGACGTCGCCGTCCCGCGCAAGGCGGCGACCGTCTGGATCGAGCTCCGGCTGGACGGGTACACGCCGGTGAAGTTCGCGGTGGAGCTCCTCGAGGACGGGGTCGCGAACGTGACGCTCCGCCGGGCGCCGAAGCGGACGTCGAAGCCGCCCGTCCGGTCGCGGCACGGCTGACGATCCGGCCGGGAAGCGCGACGGACGGTCAGCTCACCTGCGCGGGGGTCACGAAGACCCGGACCGGCTTCAGCCCCGCCTCCGATCCGGCGCAGAGCGCGACGAGCTCGCCGCCCGCCCCGAGCGCACGGATGAGGTCGCCCGCCGGCGCCTCGCGGTGAAGCACCTTCCCCTGGGCGAGCGCCCGCGCCTCCCCCGGCTCGAGCCGGACCGAGGGCAGGAACCCGAGCGACTCCGCCGGCGACACGAGCCGCGCCCGCAGCGCAGCGCGGTCCTCGCGCCCGAGCGCCTCCGCGTCCTCGAGCGAGATCGCCCGCGCGAGCGCGAACCCGCTCGCCTCCGTCCGGCGCAGCGCGGCGAGGTGGGCGGGGACACCGAGCGCGCCGCCGAGGTCGGCGGCCAGGGTGCGGACGTAGGTCCCCTTCCCGCAGCGAACGGCGATCCGGGCCCTGGCGAGCGCGTCGGCGCCGGCGGGCTCGAACGAGAGGAGCTCGAGCGCGTGGACGGTGACCCGGCGCGGCGTCCGCTCCACCTGCTCGCCGGCGCGCGCCGACTCGTAGAGCCTCCGGCCGTCGACGCGAACGGCCGAGTACATCGGCGGCACCTGATCGATCGCGCCCACGAAGCGCGGGAGCGCCGCCCGGACCGCGTCGGCCGAGAGCCCGGACGCGTCGCCGCGGGCGACGACCTTGCCCTCGGCGTCCTCGGTCGAGGTCGCGACGCCGAACGCGACGGTCGCGTCGTAGGCCTTGTCGCCGTCGGAGAGCCACTGCTGAAGCTTCACCGCGTCCTCGACGCACACCGCGAGGACGCCGGTCGCGGCGGGGTCGAGCGTCCCGGCGTGGCCGGCCTTCTCCACCCCGAGAGCGCGGCGGACGCGCTTCACGACGTCGAAGCTCGTCGGCCCCGCCGGCTTGTCCACGACGAGCACGCCGCCGGTCACGTGGTCCCCGGGCGCGCGAGGCGCCTACTCGTCCTCGGGGGTGGACTGCGGCGGATCGGCGGGCGGCGGGGACTCCTGACCCTGCGTGCGCGCCTCCTTGAGGAGTCGCTCGATGCGGTCGCCGCGCTCGACCGACTCGTCGTACACGAAGCGGAGGTGGGGAGTGTGCCGGAGCTTGAGGTTCCGCGACACCTCGCGTTGCAGCCAGGTCGCGGCCGCGCGGAGCCCCTCGAGCGTCCGCTCGCGCTCCTTCGGCTCCGAGTGGATCGAGACGTAGACCGTGATCTCCTTCAGATCGGGCGCCATCTTCGCGCCGGTCACGGTGATGAAGCCCGTGACGCGGGGATCCTTGATCCCGCGCGCGAGCACCGCGCCGAGCTCCTGGCGGAACTCGTCGGCGACGCGGGCGGGTCGGCTGTGGGTCGTCATGGTCGTGTCACTCCCCGTCGATCTCGTCCGCCGCGTCGCGCTCCGCAGCCGCCTCGGCCTCCGCGAGCGTCCGCATCGGCCCCTCGCCCATCCCGTCGCCGTACGGCACGATCTCGATCTCCCGCGCCGTCACCTGCACCTGGCCGCCGTGCATGGACGCGACGAAGTCGGCGACCTTGTCGAGCGACTCGTTCACGAACGCGTGATCGTTGCCGACGGCGGCGACGCCGACGACGCTCTTCTGCCAGAGGTCGTTCTCCGCGACCTCGGCGATCGAGACGTTGAACTTGGCCTTCACGCGGTCGATCGCCGACCGCAGCAGGTGCCGCTTCGACTTGAGCGACCCCGGCTCCGGGAGGTGCAGCGTCAGCCTGAGCACGCCCACGAACATTCCTGCAGACGGAGGGACACTCGCCTCGCCTTCGCTCGGTGCCGCCGCGCGCGAGCCCGAGCCGAGATCGGGCGCGCGAGGAGCGAGCGCGCGCCGTACCGTGCGGCGAGCGCTCAGCCGAGCCTGCCCCTGCGCTCGGCACATGTGCCGCTAGTCCAAGGACGGGCGGAGTTCCTCAAGCTCGTACACCTCGAGGATGTCGCCCGGCTTCACGTCGCCGAACCCGTCCACCCCGATGCCGCACTCGAACCCGCTCTGCACCTCGCGGACGTCGTCCTTGAGCCGCTTCAGCGAGCCGATCTTGCCGGTGTGGAGCACCTTCCGGTCGCGCAGCACCCGCACGTGGGCGGCCCGCTTGATGACGCCCTCCGTCACCGCCGAGCCGGCGATGGCGCCGATCTTCGGGATGTTGAAGAGCGCCCGGACCTCGGCCTTGCCGAGCGGCTTCTCCTTGATGATCGGGTCGAGCAGGCTCGCCATCTCCTCGCGGATCTTGTCGACGGCCTCGTAGATGATGTTGAAGAGCAGGATCTTCACGCCCTGCTGGCTCGCGATCTGGTCGACCTTCGTCTCGGGCTTCGTGTTGAACCCGACGATGATCGCCTTGCCGGCCGCCGCGGTGAGGACGTCGGACTCGGTGACCGCGCCGACGCCGGAGTCGAGGATCTTCACCCCGACCTTCTTCGTCGCGGCCTTCTGGAGCGCCTGCGTCACCGCCTCGGAGGAGCCCTGCACGTCGGCCTTCACGACGACGTTGAGCGTCTTGCCGCCGCCGCTCTTCGCCTTCGCGAACAGGTCCTCGAGCGTCGCACGCTTCGTGCTCCCGAGCTCCTTCTGGCGCGCCTTCTCGGCGCGGTGGGTGGCGACCTCCTTCGCGGACTTCTCGTCCTCGACGACGTTGAACTCGTCGCCCGCGACGGGGACGCCGGAGAGCCCGAGGACCTCGACCGGGTAGCCCGGGCCGACGTTGTCCACCTGCTCGCCGCGCTCGTTCATCATGGCGCGGACGCGGCCGTAGTGGATGCCGGTGACGAGCGCGTCGCCGACGCGCAGCGTCCCCTCCTCGACGAGGACGGTCGCGACGGGGCCGCGGCCCTTCTCGAGCTTCGCCTCGATGACGCGTCCGGAGGCGAGCGCCTCGGGGTTCGCCTTCAGCTCGAGGACCTCGGACTGGAGCGCGATGTACTCGAGCAGCTCGGGGATGCCCTGCTTCGTGCGGGCCGAGACGGGGACCATGATGGTCGTGCCGCCCCACTGCTCGCCGACGAGCTCGTACTCGGTGAGCTGCTGCATGACGCGCTCGGGCTGGGCGTTCGGCTTGTCGATCTTGTTGATGGCGACGAGGATCGTGACCCCGGCGGCCTTCGCCGCCTTGATCGACTCGATCGTCTGCGGCATGACGCCGTCGTCCGCCGCGACGACGAGCACGACGAGGTCGGTCACCTGCGCGCCGCGCTGGCGCATCGCGGTGAAGGCCTCGTGGCCCGGCGTGTCGAGGAACGTGACCGGCCCGCGCGCGGTGTTCACCGCGTAGGCGCCGATGTGCTGGGTGATGCCGCCCGCCTCGCCGGCGGCGACGTCGGCCGCGCGGATCGCGTCGAGGAGCGAGGTCTTGCCGTGGTCGACGTGGCCCATCACGGTCACGACCGGCGGCCGGATGACGAGCTTCGACTCGTCCACCTCGATGTCGGGGATGAACTCCTCGACCTCGAAGCCCTTCTTCTCGAGCGTGAAGCCGAACTCGGTCGCGAGGAACGCGGCGGTGTCGGCGTCGATCTGCTGATTGATCGTCGCCATCTTGCCGCCCTGCATGAGCTTGCGGATGAGGTCCGCGGCCTTGATCCCCATCGCCTGCGACAGCGCGGAGACCGAGATGGACTCCTCGATGCGGATGACCTTCTTGTGCTCGGCGCGCTCGGTGATCTGCGTCTTGGCCCCCTTCTTCGTGGCCTTCTTCTTCTTCCCGCGGATCGGGATGTAGGCGCGGCCGGCGATGGCAGCCTGGAGCAGCTCCTTGCCGGACAGGTTCTTCGCGGCCTCCTCGGACACGGGGCGGCCCGTGGTGCGGCCGCCGCGCTTGTTCTTGTCGCGCGAGACGTCGATGAACTCGCGCTCGCGGCCGAGCGAGCCCGGGACGACCTTCAGCTCGCGGACCTCGCCGAGCGCGCGCGGCCCCGGCGCGGCCGGGTAGGCGCGGGACGACGTCGGCGGCGTGACGCGCCGGACCGGGAAGGTCGGGCGCGAGATGACGACCGCCTGGGTGGAGGTGGGGCGGAGCGTCCGGGGATCGACGGCGGGCTTCGCCGGCGGGGCGTGCGGCGCGCCCGCGGGGGCAGCGGCCATCGGCGCCGGAGGGTGTGCTCCGGGGGCCGACGCGGGGACGGACGACGGCGCCGGAGCCGCGGCGGGCGCCGGGGCCGTCGTACCCGGCGCGGCGCCCGAGGGCGCGGCGGCGGCGGGGGCCTGATGAGCGGCGGCCGGCTGTGCGGCCTCCGCGGCGACCTGGGCGGGCGCCTCGTCGGGACGCGGCTCGCCCTGCTCGGGCGCCGCGGCGACCTCGGGGGCGGACGGCTGCGCCTCGTAGTAGTCAGCGGCCTCGGCGGCCGGCTCGGGCTCGGGCTCCGGGTGGTACGCCGGAGCCGGCGCGATCACGGTGGGAGGCTCGGTGTGCGCCCGCTTGCGGACGACGAACCCCGGCCCCGTCACGCGGACCGGTGGCGCCTTCGGCTTCTTCTCGCCGACGATCTTCTCGTACGCCGACGCAGCCTGATCGTCCTCGAGCGAGGACGAATGGCTTTTCACGTCGTAGCCGAGGGCGTGGAGCTTCTCGACGAGCTCCTGGTTCGAGAGCTCGATGCCCTGCTCCTTCAGCTGCTTCCCGAGCTCGTGGACCCGCTTCTTGGACATTGAGCCGTCTCCTAATCCTTACGGGCGTTTCCCGTCAACTCCACGCGCAACGCCTCGACCTCGACGGCGGCCTTCGCGCCGCGGAACGCCCGGGCGAATGCCCGCCGCCGCGCCGCCTGCTCCAGACACGCGCCGGCCGGGTGGAGCCACGCTCCACGCCCGCCTGCTCGCCGTCGTCCGTCGATCACCACGCGCTCTCCGTCGATCCTCAGCCGAACGAGCTCACCCTGGGCCGCCCTCGCGCCGCAACCGACGCAGGTCCGGACCGGGGCCGCCACCTAGGCGCTCGCCCCCTGCGTCTTGCGCTTCTCCGCGTCCAGCTCCGCACGCAGCTTCGCCTCCTCCTCGAGGTAGACGCCGACCGCGTGCTTGATCTGCCGAGCCTTCTTGATCCCGAGCCCGGACGAGTCGGCGAGCTTGTTCATGTCCGCCTCGCCGTGCAGCGCCTCGACGGTCGGGTACCCCGCGAGCTTCAGCTGCTCGATCGTCTTCTCGCCGACGCCGCGCACGCGCGCGAGGCGCTCCTCCTGCGAGAGGTCGTCGGGGTGGCGCCGCGCCTCGGCGATGCGGGCCGCCTCGCGCTCCTGCTCGAGGCGCATCTCCTTCTCCGCGTCGGTGATGGACTGGTCGCGGGCCCGCTTCTGGAGGTCCGGGATCATGTCGACGCTGAAGCCGGGGAACTGGGTCAGCATCTCGGCCGCCGCGTTGGCGAGGTCCTGCGCCTTGCGGAACCCGTGCGAGTACAGCATCTCCTGCGTCGCCTCGGGGATGCCGATGGCGGTGAAGCTCTCCGTCGCGAACTCGCGCATCTCCTTCACGCGCGACTCGGAGTTGATGTCGAGCTTCCAGCCGGTGAGCTGAGACGCGAGGCGGACGTTCTGGCCGCGCCGCCCGATGGCGAGCGAGAGCTGGTCGTCGGGGACGATGATCTCCATCGCCCGGTTCTGGTCGTCGAGCAGCACGCGCGAGACCTCCGCCGGCGCGAGCGCGTTGCACACGAAGCGGGCCGGGTCCTCGTCCCAGGGCACGATGTCGATCTTCTCGCCGCGGAGCTCCTGCACGACGGCCTGGACGCGGCTCCCCTTCATGCCGACGCAGGCGCCGACCGGGTCGACGTCCGAGTCGCGGGAGCTGACCGCGATCTTCGCGCGGCCGCCCGGCTCGCGGGCCGCCGCCTCGATGACGACGACGCCCTCGGCGATCTCCGGGACCTCCATCTCGAACAGCCGCTTCAGGAGATCCACGGAGGCGCGGGACAGGATGATCTGCGGCCCCTTCGACTCGCGGAGCACGTCCATGACGAACGCCTGGATCCGGTCGCCGGCGCGGTAGCTCTCGCGCGGCACCTGCTCGCGGACCGGCAGCACCGCCTCGGCGCGCCCGAGGTCCACGATGACGTTGCCACGCTCGAACCGGCGGACGATCCCGGTGATGACCTCGCCCTTGCGGTCCTTGTACTCGTTGAAGACGTTCTCGCGCTCGGCGTTGCGGGTGCCCTGGATCATCACCTGCTTCGCGGTCTGCGCGGCGATGCGCCCGAACGAGCGGCGGAAGGTCTTGAGCTTCAAGAGATCCCCCCACTGCTCGTCCTGCGCCTTCGCCTCGGCCTCGTCCTCGGGGCGGTAGTAGATGGGGAAGTCGAGCTCGTCGCCCGGGTCCACCTCGATGCCCTTGTCGTGCGCGATCGAGACCGGGACCATGTTCACGGGGTCGGCGAGCGGCGCCTCCTCGGTCGGATCCGCGACGATCGTGAGGACCTGGAACAGGTCGATCTGCCCCTTGTCCTCGTCGTAGCGGGCCTTGAGGTTCCGCTCCATCCCGAAGTGCCGCTTGGCGGCGCTCGCGATGGACTCCTCGAGGATCTCGACGAGCTTCTGGCGGTCGATCCCCTTGTCCTTCGCGACCTGGTCGAGGATGAGGTTCAAGTTCACGTTCGGCTGCATGGTCAGTCCTTCCTGCGGAGGTCCGCCTCGACGTCGTACTCGAGGTTGGCCTTGGCGATCTGATCGTGCGGGATGCGGTGGAGGACGCCGTCGACGTCCACGAGGACGGCGCCGTCGGCGAACCCCCGGAGCGCGCCCGTCCAGTTCTTGCGGGGCGGCGACCCCTCCGCGGTCCCGGCGATCGGACCGTACGCCTTCACGTGCACCCGCTGCCCCGCGTACCGCGCGAAGTGCTCCGGCGTGCGGAGGGGCCGGTCGAGGCCGGGCGAGGAGACCTCGAGCTCGTACGCGGGCTCGATGAAGTCCTCGACGTCGAGGATGGGCTCGATCGTGCGCGACACGAGCTGGCAGTCGTCCACGTTGACGCCGCCCGCCTTGTCGATGAACACGCGGAGCGTGAACCGGCCCACCCCGCGCACCCACTCCACCTCGACGAGCTCGTAGCCGTCGCGGACGAGGACGGGCTCGAGCGTGCGGCGCGCACGCTCGACGACCGAGTCCTGTCCGATACCCGTCATCGAGATCCTGTTCCCCGAAAATGAAAAAAGTGGGCGCGACGGCGGCCCACTTTCGTAACCCGGTGATCCCGGGCGCGAAAATGTCGGCTGTAGGTAACAGAAGGCACCCGCACCGTCAAGGAACGCCGCACCCGAGCGCATGGCCGGCCGGTCGCCGCACCGGTGCCGATGCGTCCGCGGCCGTCCGCCGCACCCGTCCGGGAGTTCTAGCCTTCGCGCGCCGGGCCGGGAGGGGCCCGCAGCGCGAGGAGCCACTCGCGGTTCCCCGCCGGCCCCTCGATCGGCGACTCCGCGTGACCGACGACCTCGAAGCCGAGGCCCCGGGCGGCGGCGGCGACCGCCTCGAGCGCGGAGAGCCGCTTCGCCTCGTCGCGCACCACGCCTCCCTTTCCGACCTCGCCCTTGCCCACCTCGAACTGCGGCTTCACGAGGAGGAGGGCGTCGCCGCCGGGCTTCAGGATCGCCTTCACGGCGGGGAGCACGAGCCGGAGCGAGATGAACGAGAGGTCGCCGGTGACGAGGTCCACCCGCTCGCCGAGCGCCGCGGCGTCGAGGTGGCGCGCGTTCTCGCGCTCGCGCACGACGACGCGCGGATCCCCGCGGAGCCTCGCGTGGAGCTGGCCGTAGCCCACGTCCACGGCGAACACCTTCGCGGCGCCCCGCTGGAGGAGCAGGTCGGTGAACCCGCCCGTCGAGGCGCCGAGATCGGCGCAGACCTTCCCGCGCGGATCGACCGGAAAGGTGTCGAGCGCCTTCTCGAGCTTGAGCGCGCCCCGCGAGACGTAGCGCGACGGCGCCGCGTCCTCCTTCAGCCTGATCGGCAGCGCCGGGTCCACGAGGGCGCCGGGCTTGTCCACCCGCGCCTCGCCGACCACCACCGCACCGGCCATCACGAGCGCCTGCGCTCGCGTGCGCGACTCCGCGAGCCCGCGCTCGACCAGCAACAGGTCGACGCGGTCTTCCCGGGGGGACACTCGCCTTCGGCTCGCGCCCCCCCGACGCTTCAAGCCGCGCCGCGCGCCGCGCGCGCCTTCGCGAGGTCGCGGCAGGCGCGGGCGATGCCGTCGGCGTCGAGCCCGAGCTCGGCGCGCTGCTTCGCCTGGTCACCGTGGGTCACGAACCGGTCGGGGAGCCCGAGCCGCCGCACGGCGAGCCCCTCGCCGACGAGCCCGCGCCGCTCGAGCGCCTCGAGCACCGCCGACCCGAACCCGCCCGGGAGGCAGCCCTCCTCCACCGTGAGGAGCCGGCCGGCGCGCAGCGCCTCGGCGACGACGAGCTCCTCGTCGAGCGGCTTCGCGAACCGCGCGTCCACCACGGACACGGCGAGCCCGCTCGCGGCGAGCGCCTCGGCGGCGGCGACGGCGGGCCGCACCGTCGAGCCGATGGCGACGACGCAGACGTCGGGCTTCCCGGCGACCGCGCGCGCGAGCCGGCCCTTGCCGAGCTCGAGCACCTTCGGCACGGGGTCGAGCGCCACGCCGAGCCCCGCCCCGCGCGGGAACCGGAGCGCCGCCGGCCCGTCGTGGGCGAGGGCGGTGTGGAGCATGTGGCGGAGCTCGTTCTCGTCCGACGGCGCCATCACGACGAGGTTCGGCACGCAGCGGAGGTAGGCCAGGTCGAACGCGCCCTGGTGCGTCTTCCCGTCCGCGCCGACGACGCCGCCGCGGTCGAGCACGAAGGTGACGGGCAGGCGCTGGAGCGCGACGTCGTGGATGATCTGGTCGTAGGCGCGCTGGAGGAAGGTCGAGTAGATCGCGACGACGGGCCGGACGCCCTCGCAGGCGAGCCCGGCCGCGAAGGTCACCGCGTGCTGCTCGGCGATCCCGACGTCGTAGATCCGCTCCGGGAACCGCAGCTTCGCCTTCGCGAGGCCGGTCCCCTCGAGCATCGCCGCCGTGATCGCGACGACCTTCTCGTTCCGCTCCAGCTCCTCGCAGAGCGCGTCGGCGAAGAGATCGGTGTAGCCCTTCGACGCCTTCTTGGTCGGCTTGCCGGTCGCGACGTCGAAGAACGAGAGGCCGTGGCCGCGCGTCGCGACGTCGTTCTCGGCGGGCTCGTACCCCTTCCCCTTCTGCGTCATCGCGTGCAGGAGCACCGGCGCGTCGAAGCTCGTGAGCTTCGTCGAGCGCCTCGACGAGCCCCTTCACGTCGTGGCCGTCCACCGGGCCGACGTAGTGGAAGCCGAGCCCCTCGAAGAGGATGCCGGGCGTGACGAGCGCCTTCGTCGCGTTGATGCCGTGGCGGATGACCTCGATCGCCTCGGCTCCCTTCGGGAGCTTCGCGAGGAAGTCCTTCACCGAGTGGCGCCAGCGGTTGTAGGTGCGCGAGGCGAACTTCTTCGAGAACCACTCCGAGAGCGCGCCGACGTTCGGCGAGATCGACATCTCGTTGTCGTTCAGGACGACGAGCATCTGGCGGCCGAGGTACCCGACCTGGTTCAGCCCCTCGAACGCGACCCCGCCGGTGAGGGCGCCGTCGCCGAGGACCGCGACCGCCTTGCCCGGATCGCCGGCGAGCCGCATCCCCTCGATCATCCCGAGCGCCGCGCTCACCGCGGTGGACGCGTGGCCGACGCCGAACGCGTCGTGCTCGGACTCGTCCCGCTCGGGGAAGCCGGCGAGGCCGCCCGGCAGGCGGATCGTGCGGAACCGGTCGCGCCGCCCGGTGAGGAGCTTGTGGGCGTAGGCCTGGTGCCCGACGTCCCACACGATCTTGTCGCGCGGCGAG
Source organism: uncultured delta proteobacterium (assembly GCA_963736795.1). Taxonomy (GTDB): domain Bacteria; phylum Myxococcota; class Myxococcia; order Myxococcales; family Anaeromyxobacteraceae; genus Anaeromyxobacter. The sequence continues at coordinate 68,988 of CAVTRF010000036.1, forward strand.
TCGAAGACGTAGTGGAGCGCGACGTTGATCTCGACCGCGCCGAGCGACGAGCCGAGGTGGCCACCGTTCTTCGCGCAGGTCTGGATGATCTCGTCCCGGAGCTCCTGGCACAGGGCAGGGAGCTCGTCGAGGGAGAGCTTCTTGAGATCCGAGGGAGAGTCGATCCGGTCCAGCAGCCGGGCCATGCGGTCCTCCAGGTGCTACCTCTTGCGCGCGATGACGAAGCGCGCGAGCGCGCGGAGCGGATCGGCCGGCGGGCCGAGCGGCGCGAGCGCGGCGAGCGCCTCGTCGAGCAGCGCCTCGCCGCGCCGGCGGGCCTCGGCGAGCCCGATGAGGGCGGGGAGCGTGGACTTGCCCGCGGCGGCGTCCTTGCCGGTGCGCTTGCCGAGCGTCGCCGCGTCCGCGGTCAGGTCGAGCAGGTCGTCCGCGATCTGGAACGCGAGCCCGAGCTTCAGGCCCCACGGGTACACGGCGTCCGCGGACACGCCCGCCGCGAGCGCGCCGCCCGCGACCGACGCGGCGAGGAGCGCGCCCGTCTTCGTGCGCATGAGCTCCATCACCTCCGGCTCGGCGAGCCGAGCGCCCTCCCCGGCGATGTCGCGCGCCTGCCCCTCGACCATGAGGTACGCGTTCGTCGCGAGGAGGTGCCCGAGGGCGGCGGCGCGCGGCTCGGGACCGGAGAGCAGGTGCTGGAACGCGAGCGACTGGAGCCCGTCCCCGACGAGGACCGCGGTCGCCTCGTCGAACGCCTTGTGGACGGTGGGCCGGCCTCGCCGCAGGTCGTCGTCGTCCATCGCGGGGAGATCGTCGTGGACGAGGGAGTAGGTGTGGACGGCCTCGAGCGCCACCGCGAAACGCATCGCGAGCGACCCGTCGGAGGCGTCCCCGCCGTGGGCCTCGCACGAGGCGAGGACGAGCGCCGGCCGCAGGCGCTTGCCGCCGCCGAGGAGCGCGTAGCGCGATCGCCTCGACGAGCCGCGCGGGCCCCTTCCCGGCACGGGAGTCGGCGAGCGCGGCGAGCCGGGGCTCGACGCGAGCGGCGACGCCGCGGAGGTACTCCTCGACCGGGAAGCCAGCGCCCAAGCGGCCACTTTCTAGCACATGGGCGCCGCGCGGCCCACCGGCGGGGCCGTCACGCCGGCGCGGGGACCGCGCCCGCGCGCTCGTCGAGGATCTGGCGGATGCGCGCGACGAGCCGGTCCATGTCGAGCGGCTTCGGGAAGTAGTCCACCGCGCCCGCCTCGATCCCTGCCCGCTCGTCCTCGAGGCTCTTGCGGGCGGAGATGAAGATCACCGGGATGTCGCCGAAGGTCGGGTTCTTCTTGATCGCCCGGCACAGCTCGAACCCGTCGATCCAGCTCATCATCACGTCGAGGAGGATCACGTCCGGCCGGTCGACGTGCATCGCCGAGATGAGCCGCAGCCCGTTCGCCGCCTGCCCGACGTCGAAGCCCTCGAGCTCGAGCGCGAGCGTCAGCATCTCGCGCGTGTCGCGATCGTCGTCGACGATGATGACCTTGGGCTTCTTCATGGCGGTTCCGCGGCCATGGACGTCAGCCGCCCTTCCCGGCGCTCTCGGGCGCGAACGGCACCGCCTCGTCGCTCCCGTCGACGCTGCGCACGAGCAGCTCGACGCGGCGCTCCGCGTCGTCGAGCTTGCGGGATGCGTCGCGCGCGAGCCGGACCCCCTCCGCGAACTTCTCGATCGACTGCTCGAGCGAGAGCTGGCCCGACTCGAGCTCGCCCACGACGCGCTCGAGGCGCACGACGATCGCGTCGTAGGTCTCGCCGTTCGCCGCCGCCGGGGCGCCTCGCTCGCTCGCGTCGCTCACTCGCTCCTCCAGACTACCCATTAACCGCCCCGCCGGAGGGGGTCAACGCCCGACCCGCCGGAGGACGGGACGACCGTCCCGCCCGCGCGCCCCGCGGCGACCGGGCAGCGGGTCCTCGCCCGTGGTCCCGCGAGGTGACCCGCGCGTCGAGCCACCCCTCCGCGAGCGCGATGCGCACCGCGTCATCGGGCGCCGCGTCCGCCGAGCGCGTCACGAGCCGTCCGTCCCGCAGGACGAGGGCGAACCCGCGTGCCAGCAGCTTCGCGACGTTCGCCGGCTCGAGCCGCGACCCGAGCCGCTCGAGCCGCAGCCCCTCGCGCCGAAAGTAGGCCGCCTGCCAGGCGCCGAGCCGCCGCGTCGCGGCCTCCATCCGGAGCAGGACCTCGCGGACGCGCCGGCGCGGCTCCTGCCGCCCCAGGCGGGCGCGCAGCCCGTCGAGCCGCTGGCGCGCGGCGCGCGACCGGGCGCCCGCGTCGGCGGCGCGCGGCGCGGTGGGCGAGGTCGTCGACGCGGTGCCGCTCGCGCGAGAGGAGGTGCTTCGGGTCGAGGATCTCGGCGCGGAGCGCGCGGACCTCGCGCCGCCGCCCCTCGAGCCCCGAGAGCACGGCGCGCTCGGCGCGCCCGGCGAGCGAACGCGAGCGACGCGGCGAGCTCGTCCCGTGACCGGCGCGACGAGCTGCGCGGCGTGGGTCGGCGTGGCGGCGCGCACGTCCGCGACGAGGTCGGCGACGGTGACGTCCACCTCGTGCCCGACCGCCGAGACGACCGGCACCGGGCACGCGGCGATGGCGCGGGCGAGCCGCTCGTCGTTGAAGGCGCCGAGGTCCTCCTGCGAGCCGCCGCCGCGCGTCACCACGATGACGTCCACCCGCGCGCGGCAGAGCGCGCGGACCGCCGACACGACCGTCGCGGCCGCGCCCTCGCCCTGGACCCGGCACGGCGCGACGAGCACCGGGATCGACGGGAACCGGCCGTGCAGCACGCGCAGGAAGTCGCGGAGCGCCGCGCCGCTCGGGCTCGTCGCGACGCCGACGCGGCGCGGGATGAACGGGAGGCGTCGCTTGCGGGCGGGGTCGAGGAGGCCCTCCGCCTGCAGCCGCTCCTTGATCTGCTGCAGCAGGAGCGCCATCGCGCCGGCGCCGCGCGGCTCGACCTCCTGGACGACGAGCTGGTACTTGCCGTGCGGCGGGTAGATCTCGACGAAGCCCGCGGGCGAGCACCTCCTGCCCCTCGTCGAGCCGGAACGTGAGCCCACGCGCCTGCGACGCCCACAGGACCGCGCCGATCACGGCCTCGTCGTCCTTGAGCGAGAAGTACACGTGCCCGCTCGCCTGCCGGCGGAGGTTCGCGACCTCGCCCGCGACCCACACGTCGCGGAACTTCGGCTCGACCGCGTTCCGCAGCGCGCGGGTGAGCTCCCCGACCGACCACGGCCGCGGCGCGCGCGCGCTCGAACAGATCGCCGGTCTGGCCCGCCGGCGGCGGCCGCGCGCGCTCATCGCCGCACCGCTCCCGGCGCGACTCGCGCCCCGCCGCGACGGGGCGGCGTCGCCGCGCTCGCGCGACCCGCGGGCTCGCGCGCCGCGAGCGAGCAGGCGCGAGCAGCGCGGTCCACGTCCGCCTGCGCCGCGAGGCGCCACGGCGCGAGCGACGGGCCCTTTCCGACGTGGACGCCGAACACGAGCGGCGCGCCGACCGCGAACGCGTCCTCGTCGGTGACGTCGTCGCCGAGCACCACCGCGCCGTCGCAGCCGAGCCGGGCGACGAGCGTGCGGACCGCGTCGCCCTTCGACGGGAAGTCGTGCGGCAGCACGTTCAGCACGCGCTTGCCGGCGATGAGCCGCGTCCCCTCGAGCTGGTTGGCCGCCTCGTACACCGCGCGCTCCGCCCTCCGCCATTCGCGCCCGAGCCCATAGTGGACGGCGAGGGTCGAGCGCTTGTCCTCGAAGTGGATCCCCGTCGACGCCCCGGAGCTCCCGCTCGAGCCGGCGCCGCCACCCGCGCACCTGCGCGGGCGACCGCGGCCGGGACCCGCACCGGGCGCCCGAGCTCGAACCCGTGGTTCCCGACGACGGTCGCGTCGAGCCGCCCGACGAACCGGGCGCAGTCGCGCCACGCGCGGCCCGGAGACCACCGCGACCGGGTAGTGCCGGACGAGGCGGTGGAGGAGCGCGCGGGTCGCGGGCCGCATCCGGGCGCCGGACGGGTCCTTCACGAGCGGCGCGAGCACCCCGTCGTAGTCGAAGGCGAGGAGGACGCGGCGCGGGGCGGCGCGCGGTCCCGACGAAGCGGCGCGAGCGCGCCGCGGTGGCGGGGGTGGAGCAGATCCTTCATGCGCGCGGAGACGCGGACTCTAGCACCGCGCGGCGGACGCGGCGCGCCCGTGTCTTTCCGCGGCGAACGCACGTAGAATCGCCGCCGTGCGACGCATCCTCCTCGCCGAGGGCCACGGACCCACGCGCGAGTTCGTGACCCAGAGCCTCGCGGACGCCGGGTTCGAGGTGCTCGCCGCGCAGGACCCGGCCCAGGCGTACGAGCGCTACGCGGCGTCCGCACCCGGTCGCGGTCGTGCTCGCCGCGGACTTCGCGGACGGCGGCGCGGCGGCGCTCGCGCAGCGGCTCCGGCAGGCCGACCCGCGCGTGCTCGTCGTCGTGGTCGACAAGGAGCACCTCGGCCGGCGCGCGGCCTCCAGGCGGTCCTGCCCGCTCAAGGCGAACGCCTACGTCGCGAACCCGACGAAGCGCGAGCTCGTCGACAAGCTCCAGCACCTCGTCGCGCAGCAGCGCGCCGCGCGCAGGCGGCGCTCCGCGGCGCCGCGCTCGTCCTCTCGCGCGCGCCCGCCGCGCGCGGCGAGCTGAAGCCGGGCGCCGTCGCGCGGATGCTCCACCAGATCTGGCGCGCGCTGTCCGAGGGGATCCTCGTCCTCGAGGACGGCGGCGCGCGAGCGGCGCCTCTTCTTCCTGCGCGGCGTCCCGGTCGCGTACCAGTCCGACGACCCCGCCGACGGCCTCGCTCGGGTGGCTCGCGGCGAGCGGCCGGCTCGACGAGGCCCAGCGCGTCGCACGCGCTCGAGGCGATGGCGAGCGGGCTCTCCGCCCGGGGCGGCGCTCATCGCCGCGGGCGTCCTCGAGCCGGGCGAGCCGCTCCAGGCCGCGCTCCGCGCGCACCTCGAAGGCGATGGTGGTCCGCGCGGTCGCCGCGCGCGATGGCCGCTGGCGCTTCCACCCCGGCCCGGAGTTCGCGAGCGAGGTCCACGCGGTCGAGGTGCTGCCCCTGCAGGCGATCCTCGAGGGCGGCCGGGCCGGGATCCCGGCGAAGCACTTCGCCGACGCGCTCCGGGCGGTGATGGACGCCTACCCCGTCCGCACCGCGGAGTTCCAGCAGCTCCTCCCCGCGTGCGGGCTCTCCTCGCAGGACCTGCGCCTCGCGCTGTCGCTCGACGGCCACGAGACGACGCGCGCCTGGCTCGACGCCCGACCGAAGGAGCTGAAGGAGGCGCTCTCGCTGCTCTGGTTCCTCTCGCTCGTCTCGGCGGTGTCGTTCCAGGACGACGCGGCGCCGCGCGGACGTCGTACGGCGGGAAGGCGCCGCCGCGCCGGCAGGAAGCCGCTCCCGCCCGACCGCGCCGAGGCGCTCCGCCAGGCGGCGCTCCAGATCCTGCCCGGGCACCTACTTCCACGCGCTCGGGGTGGACATCGCCGCCGAGGGCGACGGAGGTCGAGCACGCGTACCAGGAGGTCGCGAGCCGCTTCCACCCGGACAGCGTTCGCGGAGTACGACGCGGGCGATCTCGAGGACCTCCTCTCGGCGGTGCAGGACAAGGTCACCGCGGCGCACCGCGTCCTCTCGAACGGGGAGAAGCGGCGCGCCTACCTCTCGTTCCTCCTGCTCAAGTTCGAGCTGACCGGGACGCGGCGCCCCGGCATCGACCTCGACGCGGAGATCGCCCTGAAGCGCGGGGAGCGCGCGCTGCTCGCGCGGCGGAACGCGGAGGCGGTCCAGGCGCTCCACGCCGCGGTCGAGCGCAATCCGAAGGAGCCCGAGTACCACGCGATGCTCGGGTTCGCGGAGCTGTTCGACCCGGTGCTGCCCCCGCCAGCGCGGGCGCAGGAGGCCCGGCGCGCCGCGCGCAAGGCGCTCGCGCTCGAGGCGGACCACCCTCGCGCGACGGCGGTCCTCGCGCTCGCCGCGGAGGCGCTCGGCGACGTCCCGGAGGCGCCGGCGGCTGGTCCTCGCCGGGCTGAAGGCGCACCCCTCGAGCGAGGTCCTGAAGCGGGTGCTTCACCGGTTGAACACCCCCCGCGCGTAGCCGCCACGCGGCCCGCCCGTGGCTCGAGCACGCGCCGGGAGGTTGCCGCTCCGGCATCCGGTCCCTAACCCGGAGCATGTCCAGACGTCTCCGCGCGCTCGCCGCCCTCCTGCCGGGGCTCCTCGCCTGTGCAACGACTACCAGTTCAGCCCGGTGGGGAGCTGCCTCCTCCAGCCGGGCTCGGTCCGGGTGACCCTCCCGAAGACCTCGAGCGCCGACATCCTGTTCGTCGTCGACGACTCGCCGTCGATGGATCCGAAGCAGGCCGCGCTCGCCGCGAGCTTCCGGGAGTTCATCCGGACGATGGTGGACACGAACGTCGGCCGCGCCGCGCGCGGGCTCCAGCCCGTCGACTTCCAGATCGCGGTGACGACCTCGTCCATCTTCGCCGCCACTCCGGCCACGACCGCGCTGCGTCGGCGGGCGACTCCTGCTGCGCGGTGTCCTCCTGCACGAACGTCGCGGCGTGCACGCGCGGCACGGCGGAGGGCTGCGGCGGCGGCCAGGTCTGCGTGACGGACCAGGTCCTCGACGGGAGCTTCACCTTCGTCGCCGGCCTCCAGCCGCGCTGCTGCACCGTGTCGTCCTGCGCCCTCCGCGTCCTGCTCGCCCGGGGACCGCTGCCCGGTGATGTCGACGACGTTCCCGAGCCCGCTGCCGTCCAGCCAGTGCACCGCCGGCGTCGCGACGGCCGGCGCGGCGTACCCTGCCGGCCGCTTCGTCGCGGCAGGCTCGAACCCGAAGGTGCTCTCGTTCCCGAAGACGCTCGACTGGGCGTCGTGGACGCACCGCGGCCCCCGACCCGCGCCTCACCGAGCTCGTCGCGCAGTTCCAGCAGAACATCCGGGTCGGCAGCTGCGGCTCGGGCGAGGAGCAGCACCTCGAGGCCGCCCGGCTCGCGCTCGAGCTCGCGTCCACGGGACAGCAGCCCGTCGGCAACGCGACGTTCCCGCGCTGCGACGCGAAGCTCGTCGTGGTCTGGGTCGGCGACGAGGACGACTGCTCGAGCCCCTCGTCCGCGCCGCTCGTCGTCTCCGCCTTCTCTCCCGGCGCGGACAGCTGCGTGCTCGACAAGCACCTGCCGCTCGGGAGCCAGCGCGAGTTCCCGGTGTCCGACTACACCGCGCTCCTCGAGGCCGTGCGGGCGAGCGGCACCGTGGCCGACGTCGCCGCCGCGTTCATCGTCTCCGCCGCGCGCTGCGCCGACGGCTCCTACTCGCCCGCCGACGTCTGCTCCGGCCCCGCCACCTGTCCCGTGACGCCGCCCTTCGAGCTGCGCGCCGCCCGCGGGCGTGTGCGGCGGCGCCTTCGCCGCCGGGGAGCGCTTCCTCTCGCTCGCGGGCCAGCTCCGCGGCAAGGGCGTTCGGCGTGGTGGAAGGGTCGGTGTGCGAGGCGTTCGGCCCGCTGCTCGCGGCGATCGCCGACCTCGCCAAGCCGCCGTCGACGCTGCAGCTGCCGACCGCTCCGGCCGCGCGCGCGATCACGAACGTCCGGATCGTCGACGCGTCCGGCGAGAACGTGAAGACCTGCCAGCCCGGCACGGACTGGTGCTTCGTGGACTGCGCCGCCCCGGGCGGCGCGTGCCTCGCGACGGGCACGTCGAAGTGCATCGCGATCAACCACGCGAACGGGCGCTGCGAGGCGGACGCCGGGCAGACCTACTCCGCCGACTACCTCGGCATGGTGCCGCCGGGCGGCTGCGCGACGGCGACGGACTGCGCGAGCGCGCTCGGCGGCCGCGCGACCGCGTGGTCGTGCATCGTGGAGACGGGGATGTCGCGCGGGACCTGCTCGTGCACGGGGAAGTAGGCGAGTTCGACGTCGACTTCGACGGTGAAGTCCAAGACCAAGACCAAGACCAAGACCAAGTCCGCGTGACCAAGTCGACGAGCGGAGGACCCGCCGCTCACGTCCACCATCGGCTCCGGTGCGTGAGGCAATCCGGGCTCGGGCGCGCTCGCCGGGGAGCGGTCCTCGCCCCGACAGCGAGGCCTCAGCCGCTGCGGACGGACCCAGCTCAAAGTACGGAGCCGGCGTGCACGGACCGTGACGTAGAGCGCCCACTGCGCCGCCGCACCAAGAGCGGACACGTGCGAGCGCGAGATGGCACGGGCGGACGTGCGCCGGCCCCTGCGCTTCGGCGCCCTCACGACAGTACGGCGCCCGGTCGCGGCCTGGCCGAGCCGAGGGGCGAGGAACCGTCCCCGGCCAGCGCCCGGGCGGAGACGTTCGTCCCACGGGTCCACGCGGGCCCTTCGACTCCGCGCCGCCCGCGGCGGCGCTACGCTCAGGGCGAACGGGAATCGTCGAGGTCGAGGTTCAGGTCGAGGTCGAGGACCAGGTCCACGTCCACGTCCACGGCCACGTCCACGTCCACGTTGGACGTCCGCCCGGCGGAGCTACGCCGCCGCGGGCTGCGCGGCGGCGCCCTTGCGGACGACGTCTGCCATCGCCTGGACGAAGTCGGGGCGGACGCCGAGCGCCGGGACGCGGAAGAAGCCGCGCGCGCCGCCCTTCCCGGCCGCCTCCTTCGCGAGGATGTCGAGATCGTAGAGCGTCTCGAGGTGCTCGGAGACGAAGGCGATCGGGACCGCCACGACGACGCGGTCCTTCGCGTTGCGCTCGAGGAACTCGACCGTGTCCGGCCCGAGCCACTTCGTCGGGCCGACGCGGCTCTGGTAGGTCACCTGGAACGCGGTCGCGCCGGCGCGGCGCGCGGTCTCCCGCGCCGAGTGCTCGATGTAGCCCGGGTACGGATCGCCCTTCTTCACCTGGCTCATCGGGAGCCCGTGGGCGCTGAAGACGACGAGGATCCGGTCGCGATCGGCGGCCGGGACGCGGGCGATGGTCTCGCGGAGCGCCGCGGCCGACGCCTCGAGGTAGCCGTCGTGATCGTGCCAGGTGCAGATCTCGGCGAGCGGCCGAGCCTTCGGCCAGACGCGCCGCAGCTCGAGGAGCGACGACCGCGTGGTCGCGTTCGCGTACTGCGGGTAGAGCGGGAAGGCGACCGCGCGGTCCGCGCCCGGCGGCGAGCGCCTCGCGGACGCCCTCCTCGGTGTTCGGGTGGCCGCAGCGCATCGCGAGGTGACAGGTCCACCCGGCCCCGAGCGCCTGCGCGAGCGCGCGGGCCTGCGCCTCGGTGCCCTCGACGATGGGCGACTTTCCGCCGATGAGCGCGTACTTCTCGGCGGAGGACGGCGCGCGCGTCTTCGAGACGAGCTTCGCGAAGAGCGGCCGGAGCGGGCCGAACGGCGCGGTCACGACGAGCGGGTCCGAGAAGAGCTCGTAGAGGTACGGCTCGACCTCGGCGAGCGAGCGCGGCCCGCCGAGGTTCATCAGGAACACCGCCGTGTGCGCCATGGTCCCCTCCCGCCCGGCCCCGACGACGCGGCCGGCGGCGGCCGCCGCTACACCGTGCGCGAGAACTGCTTCCTCGACGCCGCCCTTCTTGAGGTAGGCGTCGAAGAGCATCGCGACGTTCCGGACGAGGAGCTGCCCGAGCGGCGTCACGCGCAGGACCGTCCCGTCGAAGGTGACGAGCCCGTCGTCCTGCAGCTCCTTCACGCCCGCGCGCGAGGTCCTCCTCGATGGCGTCGCGCGACGCCTTCCCGAACTTCTCCTCGACCTCGCGCGAGGTCGAGCCGGAGCAGGCACATGACGCGGTTGATGACGAACCGGCGCATCACGTCGTCGTCCGACATCGCGGCGCCGCGCTCGACCGGGATGATCCCCGCGTCCACCTTGTCGCCCCACTCCTTCAGCTTGTGGAAGTTCTGGACGTACGCGCCGCCGATGTCCGAGATGGAGCTGCATCCCGAACGCGACGGTGTCGGGCGCCGGGCGGATCGTGTAGCCCTGGAAGTTCCGGTACAGGAACCCGCCGTCCTGCGCCTTCGCGAGCTCGTCGCGTCTCGAGCGCGAAGTGGTCGAGGCCGATGAGCCGGTAGCCGGCGTTCGTGAAGGCCTCGACGGCGGCGAGGAACAGCTCGACCCGCTGCTCGGTCTTCGGCAGCGCCTCCTGCGGGAGCAGCCGCTGGTGCGGCTTCGACCAGGGGACGTAGGCGAACCCGAACACGGCGAGCCGGTCCGGGTGGATCGCGACGATCCGCTCGAGGGTGTCCTTCCAGGTCTCCGGCGTCTGGTACGGCAGGCCGTAGATGAGGTCGAGGTTCACCCCGTGGAACCCGCTCGCGCGCGCCGCGGCGACGAGGTCGGCGGTCTCCTTCTCGCCCTGGATGCGGCCGACCACCTCCTGGACCTTCGCGTCGAAGTCCTGCACGCCCATCGAGATCCGGTTGAACCCGAGCTTCGCGAGCGTCTCGATCTGCGACCGCGTGGTGATGGCCGGGTCGATCTCGACCGCCTTCTCCACGTCCTTCGTGAACGTGAAGTGGCGGGCGAGGATCTCGTGGCAGCGGGTGAGCTGCTTCTCGTCGAGGAAGGTGGGCGTGCCGCCGCCCCAGTGGAGCTGCGACGCCTCGCGCCGGTTCGGCAGCTTCGCCGCGACGAGCGCGACCTCCTTCTCGAGCTGGTCGAGGTAGGCGTCCGCGCGCGACCGGTCGTGGGTCGCGACGACGTTGCAGCCGCAGAAGCGGCACATCTCGCGGCAGAACGGGAGGTGGACGTAGATCGAGAGCGGCGCCCGCTGGCGATCGGCGCGGGCGAGGTGGGCGTCGTACTCGCCGGGCCCGAACGACTCCTTGAACTCGACGGCGGTCGGGTAGCTCGTGTAGCGGGGTCCGGGCCGGTCGTACTTCTTGAGGAGCTCCCAGGACGGGATCTGGATCACGCTCGCCTCACTTCCAGCTGAAGGCGTGGACCGCGTCCACGACCGCCTTCACGTTCTCGATCGGCGTCGGCGGCTGCAGCCCGTGGCCGAGGTTGAAGATGTAACCCGGCCTCGGGACCGGCCGCCTGCACGATGCGCAGCGCCCGCTCGACCGCGACCTCCTTCGGCCCGAGCAGCACCGTCGAGTCGAGGTTGCCCTGCACCGCGACGTCGGGGAGGCGGGCGCGCGCGTCCTCGATCGGCATGCGCCAGTCGACCGAGACGACGTCGAACCCGAGCCCGGCGATCTTCTCGAGGTGCCCGCCCATGCCGGTGCCGAAGAAGATGACCGGCACGCCGGCCTTGCGGACCGCCTCGGCGATGCGGGCGAGGTACGGGAAGCTGAACTCCTCGAGGTCGTAGCGGTCGAGCTCGCCGAGCCAGCTCTCGAAGATCTGCGCGGCCTCGGCGCCCGCCGCGATCTGCTCCTCGATCTGCACGATGGCCGCGCGGGTGAGCTTCTCGAACAGCGCGTGGGCGGCCGCCGGGTCCGAGTACAGCATCGTCTTGAGCCGGCTGAAGCCCTGGCTCCCGCCCTCGACGACGTAGCTCGCGACCGTGAACGGCCCGCCGACGAACCCGATGAGCGGGACGCGCCCGGCGAGCGCGGTCCTGATCGCGCGCACGCCGTCGAGCACGTACGGGAGGTCCTTCTTCGGCTCCGGGATCTTCAGGGCGTCCACGTCGGCGCGCGTCCGGACCGGGTTCGCGATCTTCGGGCCGCCGTCGCCCTTGCCCTTCTCGCCCTTCTCGAACGACAGGTCGAGCCCCATCGCCGGGAGGTGGACGAGGATGTCGGAGAAGAGGATCGCCGCGTCGAAACCGAACTCGTCGATGGGCGCGACCGTCACCTGGGCGATGAGCTCGGGCGAGCGGCACAGCTCGAGGAAGCCGACCTTCTGCCGGACGGCCCGGTACGACGGTTGATACCGTCCGGCCTGGCGCATCATCCAGACGGGGAGGCGGTCGACGGGCTGCCTGCGGCACGCGGCGATGAAACGGTGGGTCATGGGGCGCGCATCTTAGTCCACTGCCACCCCGGGCGGAACAGCTCCGTGACTCGACAGCGGCGCGCTCCGGACGCCAGATCACCGGCCGGTGCGCCGCCTTCCGCCGCTCCCCTTCGCCCCGGCCGCGCTCGCGGTGCTCACGCTCGCGCTCGCCGGCTGCGTGCACGACGTCCACCGAGCTCGGTCCGCTCGCGCAGCCGGCTCCCGAGCGTCCTGCCGAGGTGCGGATCCTCCTCCTGGGCGACTTCGGCTACCGGACCCCGTCGCAGTGGCTCGTCGCGCGGTCCATCCGCGCCGAGAGCCGCGCCCGCCCGTTCGACCTCGCGCTCCAGCTCGGCGACAACCTCTACCTGTGCGGGCCCGACCCGGCGCGGCCCGGCGCCGGCGCGTGCCGGTTCGACGGAGACGGCGCGACGGTGGTCCCCGGCTTCGCGCCGCCCGACGAGCCGCGCTTCCGGGTGGCCGAGAAGCCCCTCGAGGGTCTCGTCGCGCGCGGCGGCGGCCCGCTCCCCGTGTTCCTCGCGCTCGGGAACCACGACGTCGGCTGGGGCGGGGGGCGCTGCGCGGTGCCAGGGCTCGACGAGGACGAGGCGACGCGCCGGCGCGCGTGCCTCTCGGTCGCGCACCGGTCGCCGGCCTGGGCGATGCCGGCGCGCCACTACGTCGTCGACCGCGGCCCGGTCCGGATCGTGGTGGTGGACACGAACGTCGTCGTCGCCGACTACGGCGGGCTCACCCTCGACGACGAGATCGCGTTCGTGCGGAGCGCGACCTCGGGGTGCGGCGACGGGCGCTTCTGCTTCCTCGCCGGCCACCACCCGCCCGCGGCGGTGCACGGGTACGGCCGCGGGCGCGCGCCTGCGTACGCGGCGCGGATGGCGCGGCTCGTCGCCGCGGCGCAGGGGCGCGCCGTCGCCTTCCTGGCGGGCCACGTCCACACCCTCGAGCACCTCGCCCTGGGGCCGCTCGACGTCTTCATCTCGGGGAGCACCGCGATGGCGGGCCCGATGCGGCTGCGCTTCAGGGTGCCGGCAGCGGCCGTGGCGCGGTTCGTCACGACCGCACCGGGGTTCGCGATCCTCGAGGCGGACCACGAGGGGTGGCGGGTGCGGTTCCAGGGCGCCGACGGCGAGCCGCTCCACTGCTGCGAGGCGGGGCCTCGCGGAGCGTGCCAGCCCGTCGAGTGCCGGTGACCGTGCGGGGGGTGCCGTGACGCCCCGCGTTCCCTCAGGCCCTCGCCGGCTCTTCGAGCGGATCCCCGAGGGCGGCCTCGCCGAGGGCGGCGGCGAGCGCGCCGTCCTGCGCGGCGAGGAGCCGATCGAGATTGAGGAGGACGACGAAGCCCTTCGCCTTCTTGCCCATCCCGACCACGTAGTCGGGGCAACCGGTCCCCGCGGCGGCGGGGGGCGGCTCGATCTCGTCCTCCGCCAGCTCGAGCACCTCGTTCACCGCGTCCGCGAGCAGGCCGACGGGGGTGGGCTCGCCCGCGAGCCGCGCCTCCACCACGAGCACGCACGTCCTCGCCGTCGGCCGGATCTCGGGGAGCCCGAACTTCACCGCGAGATCCGCGACCGGCACGACGCGCCCGCGGACGTTGATCACGCCGCGGACGGCACGGGGGGTCCCCGGCACCACCGTGATCTCGTCGAACTGGAGGATCTCCCGCACCGCGAGGATCGGGACGGCATACTCCCCGCCCGCGATCACGAACGAGAGGAGCTGATGGCGGGAGGAGGGCTCGGAGCCGGTCGGCATGGTGATCTCCTAGAAGCGCTTGAAGCCGCCCGTGTCGCCCGCGCCGTTCGCGCCCTTCGCGCCATGGGCCCGGCGCGGGGAGCGCGGAGCCGGGCTCGGGTGCGGGAGCGACGTCGGGAGCTGGCGGTGCGCCGTGGCCGGGGGTGACACGGGAGCGCGGGCGGGCGCCGCGTGCACCTCGTCGCCGACATGGAAGTAGGCGACGAGCTGCTGGAGCGAATCCGCCTGGCTCGACATCTCCTCGGCGGTCGAGGCGAGCTCCTCCGAGGCCGACGCGTTCCGCTGCGTCACCTGGTCGACCTGGGACATCGCCTTCGAGATCTGGCCGATGCCGCCGGCCTGCTCCTGGCTCGCCGCGGAGACCTCCTGGACGAGCTCTGCGGTCTTGCGGATGGTCGGCAGGAGCGCGTCGAGCAGCTTCCCCGAGCGCTCCGCCACCGCCACGCTCGTCCCGGCCTTCTCGCCGATCTCCTTGGCCGCGGTCTGGGCGCGCTCGGCGAGCTTGCGGACCTCCTGCGCCACCACCGCGAACCCCTTGCCGTGGTCGCCCGCGCGCGCCGCCTCGATGGCGGCGTTCAGGGCGAGCAGGTTCGTCTGGTAGGCGATCTCCTCGATGATCGAGATGCGCTCGGTGATCGCCCTCATCGCGCCGACCGTCTCGGTGACCGCGCCGCCGCTCTCCTCGGCGTTGCGCGCGCCCTCCTTCGCCATCGACTCGGTCTGACGCGCGTTCTCCGCGTTCTGGGAGATCGACGCGCTCATCTCCTCGAGCGAGCTCGTCGTCTCCTCCGCCGAGGCGGCCTGCTCGCCCGTACCCTGGGACAGGTTCTGGGAGGTCGCCGACACCTGGGAGGCGGCCATCGACAGCGCGTTCGCGCCGCCGCGGACCTCGGAGATGATCTGGCGCAGCTTCTCGGTCATCTCCTGCATCGCCGCCTGGAGCGCCGAGAGCTCGTCGCTCCCGTCGACCGCCACCGCGCGGGAGAGGTCGCCGCCCGCGATCCGCTGCACCACCCCGACCACCCCCTCGACGCGGCGGACGAGGCTCGAGGTGATCGTGAGCGAGAGCCCGAGGAGCAGCAGGGCCGCAGCGATGGTCACGGCGAGCAGGGTCCCGTTCGCCGCGCCGACCCGCTCGTCGCCCCGGTGCTGGCTCTCCCGGGCGGCGGAGCTCACGAGCTCGGCGAGCTGCCGAAGCTCGACCTCGAGCGCCTTGAACTGACGGTCGAACTCGGGCAGCTGCGCGACCGCCGCGGCGCGATCGCTGAACGCCAGCTCCGCGAGCGACCGGGCCAGCTGACCGTAGCGGTCGGCGCTCGCGGCGACCGGGACGAGCTTCGCCCGGACCTCGGCCTCGTTCATGGTGCGGCGCGCGCTCTCCGCCTCCTCGAGGAACTTCCGGGAGTGATCGGCCACCTCGGCGACCACCTCGGCGCGCTCCGCGGCGCTCCCGGCGGACCCCGAGACGTGGAAGGCCTCGAGCACGTCGCCACGGAGCGCGTCGTGGAAGTTGTCCATGGCGACCGTGTGCTGCACCGCCTGGAGGTCCTCGGAGATGTCGTCCATCGCGGAGTCGACCCCCGCGATGCCGGCGTACCCGGCCCAGCCGGCGCCGGTCACGAGCGCAGCGCCCGTCAGCGCGAGCGCGATGAGCTTCTTCCGGATGGTGAAGTCGGTCCCAAGGTTCATGTCGTCCCCCTCCGCTGCGCAGGTGCCGCCGTCGATCTCACGGGCGCGGAGGTGAGTCACCTCGTCGCACCCGGTCGGGGCGCGACTTAGCAGCCGGCGTGCCAGGGGGAGCGGTCACGGGCCGGGCACCGCCTGTATTCGGGATGGAGGGGCGATGCCGCGAGATCCGCACGTCGCGATCGGCAGTTGCGCGCGCCCTCGCAGGAGAGAGGGCCAGCGCGGATCACTTTGCGCCACCTGGTCGCACCCGGCCGGGGTCAGCGACTCACCCTGGGTTGCGGAGCGCTACCCTGCCGATCGGAACGCGACCGGCGCGAGGAAGGCCTCGCCTCACCGGCGCTGCGCGGCGATGACGAGGGCAGAGAAGCCGAGCATCCCGACCCCCCACGCGACGAGGACGAGCCCCGCTCCGATCGCGGCGACGCCCGTCACGGTGCGGCCCTGCACGACCGCGCTCCGCCTGCGTAGCGTGGCGAGCCCCTTCGCGACGACGAAGAGCCCGGGCACCGCGAGCAGGGCCGCGGCGAGGAGGACGAGCGCGCGCGCCACCGTCAGGCGCCCGCCGGAAGGAGGGCCGCGGCGACCGCGGCCGCATCGGCACCGGCGATCCGGACGCGCTTGCGCCGGCCGCTCTCGCCGGCGAGGAGTGCGATGTCGGCGCGCTTCACGCCGCACGCGTCCGCGAGAAACGCGAGGAGGGCCGCGTTCGCCTCGCCGTCGACCGGCGGGGCGGCGAGCTGGATCTTGAGCCGTCCGTCGTGCTCGCCCACGACCCGGGTGCGCGACGCGCGCGGTTGGACGAGCACCTCGAGGACCGCCCCGCCCGCGCCGTCGCGCGCCCACGCGGTCACGGCCTCACCCCGAGCACCACGATCTTGGCCTGGTTCGCCTTCTCGACCATCCGCTCGAGGTCCATGACGAGCGTCGCGCCCGCCTCGACGACGAGGACGCGGCCCCCCGCCTCGCGCAGGACGTCCACGGTGTCCGGGCCGACCGCGGGCAGGTCGAAGCGGCGGTCCTGGCTCGGCTTCACGGCCTTCGCGACGACGAAGCCGCCGCTCTTCGCGAGCTCGCCGCCGCGCCGGATGCACGCGTCCGTCCCCTCGAGCGCCTCGACGGCGAGGGCCACGCGGTCCTTCACGACCACCGTCTGCCCGAGGTCGAGCTGCCCGATGCCGCGGGCGAGCTCGAGCCCGTAGCGCGCGTCCTGCAGCTCCTCGTCGCTCGGGCGGTGGCGGCCGAGGACTCCCTCCGGCGCGAGCCGGTCGGCGAGGAAGGGGGTCGGGTCGGTGATCGGCACCCCCTCCTCCTCGAGGAAGCGCGCCATGGCGCGGAGCAGGTTGTCGTCCGAGCGGATGGCGACGCGGGCGAGCACCCGCAGCCCGGTCGCGTCGAGCATCGCGTCCGCGAAGAAGCGCCGCTTGGTGATGGCCCCGAGCATCACGGTCTGGGTGGCGCCGCCCGCGCGGAGCGCCTCGAGGATGTGGCCGATCTGCCCGAGCTTCACCCAGGTGATCGCGTCCACCTTCTCGGCGAGCGTCGGGTCGGTCTCGTTGCGGTGCGCGACCGCCACGACGCGGTGGCCGGCGCGGCGCGCGCTCTCGGCGAAGAGCAGGGGGAAGCGCCCGCCTCCCGCGATGATCCCGATCGTCGCCACCCGCGAGCTACCTCGTGATCCCGCGCTGCGACGCCTTCACGAAGGCGACGAAGTGGGCGATCTCGGGGTGGCCCCCGAGCTCCGCCTCGACCTGCGCGAGCGCCTCGGCGAGGCCGAGGTTCGAGCGGAAGACGATCTTGTAGAGCTGCTTCACGCGGCCGATCTGCTCCTCGCTCATCCCGGCGCGCTGCAGGCCGACGGCGTTCAGGCCGGCGAGCTCGGCGCGGGCGCCGACGACGGTGCAGTAGGGCGGCACGTCCATCGCGACGCCGGTGAGCCCCGACACGAACGAGAGCCGCCCGATCCGGCAGAACTGGTGCGCGGCGGCGAGCCCGGAGATGTGGACGTGGTCCTCGATCGTGACGTGGCCGGCGAGCGCGACCGAGTTCGCGATGATCGCGCCGTCCCCGATCCGGCAGTCGTGGCCCACGTGGCTGTAGGCCATGAACAGGCAGCCGTCGCCGATGGTGGTGACGCCGCCGCCCTGGACCGTGCCGAGGTTGACGGTCACGCACTCCCGGAAGGTGTTCCGGTGGCCCGACGACGAGCGTCGTCGGCTCGCCGCGGTACTTGAGGTCCTGCGGGATCTCGCCGACGACGGCGTGCGGGAAGACGCGGTTGTCGTCGCCGAGGGTCGTGTGGCCGGTGACGACCGCGTGCGCCGCGAGGACGGTGCGCGCGCCGAGCCTGACGTGCGGGCCGACGACGGCGTACGGGCCGATCTCGCAGGTCGGATCGACGTGCGCGCCCGGCTCGACGACGGCGGTGGGGTGGATGGCCATGACGCGCTCCTCAGGCGTCCTTCGGGGGGTCGGCCAGCATCGCCATGAACTCGGCCTCGGCGACCGCCTGCCCGTCCACGACGGCGGTCCCCCGCTCCTTCCAGACCGGTCCCTTCTGCTTCGTCACCTCCACGTGCAGCTCGAGCCGGTCGCCCGGGACGACCGGCTTCCGGAACCGCGCCCCGTCGATCCCCATGAGGTAGGTGAGCTTCCCCGCCTCCTCCGGCCCGAGCGACATCATCGCGAGGAGCGCCGCCGCCTGCGCGAGCGCCTCGAGGATGAGGACGCCGGGCATGACCGGCTTCGCCGGGAAGTGCCCCGGGAAGAACGGCTCGTTCATCGTGACGCTCTTCCAGGCGACGATCTTCTTGCCCGGCTCGAAGGCGACCACCCGGTCGACGAGCAGGAAGGGCGCCCGGTGGGGCAGGAGCTTCTGGATCCCCTCGACGTCGAGGATGGGCTTCGGCGGCGCTGCGGGGCGTTCGGCGGTCATTTCTTCTCCTGGTCGCCCTTCAGGCGCGCGACCTCGGCGCGGAGCTCGCGGAGCTCGCGGCGCATCTCGGTGAGGCGGTTGAAGACGGCGGAGTTCCTCGCCCACTGGACGTCGGGCGTCGCGGGCGAGCCGGCGACGCGGCCGCCCGGCGGGACGTCGCCGCCGACGCCCGACTGCGCCGCGAGGGTGGCGCGGTCGCCGATGGTGACGTGGCCGACGACCCCGGCCTGCCCCCACACGACGACGCCCATCCCGAGCTTCGTCGACCCGGAGATGCCCGCCTGCGACGCCAGGATCGACAGCGGCCCGATCTCGACGTTGTGGGCGATCTGCACGAGGTTGTCGATCTTCGCGCCGCGCCCGATGCGGGTCACGCCGAGGGTGGCGCGGTCGACGCAGCTGTTCGCGCCGATCTCGACGTCGTCCTCGACGATCACGATCCCCGCCTGGGGCACCTTGTAGTGCCGCGGCCCGCGCCCCTCGCCCTCGAGGTCGAGGGCGAACCCGAACCCGTCGCCGCCGACGACGACGCCGGGCTGGAGGATGACCCGGTCGCCGATGACGCAGCGCTCGCGCACGACCACGTTCGCGTAGAGCAGGCAGTCCGCCCCGACCCGGACGTCCTCCCCGAGCTGCACCCCCGGGAAGACGATCGTGCGCGCGCCGATCTCCGCGCGCGGTCCGACGCTCGCGAGCGGCATCACCTGCGCGCTCGGGTGGACGCGCGCGCTCGGGTGGATCACCGCCTCCGGCGCCACCTCCGGCATCGGCTCGCGCGGCGGGTGGAAGGCGGTCGAGATCTTCGCGAAGGCGAGGTAGGCGTTCTTCGCGCGCAGCACGGTGCGCCCGGCGGGGACGTCCTCGTCGGGCTCGACGATCACGGCGCCCGCGCGGCTCGCCTCGAAGGCCTTCCGGTACTTGCGGTTCGAGAAGAACGAGATGTGCGCGGGACCGGCGTCCTCGAGGGTGGCGATGCCGTCGATGGAGAGCGCGCCGTCGCCCTGCACGTCGCCGCCGACCCGGGCGGCGAGCTCCGCGAGCGTGAACGAGGCCACCGGGCGCTCCTCACTTCTTCGGGGCCGAGGCGGGCTTCGGCTCGGCCTTCTTCGAGGCGCCGCCCGCGGGGTGGCGCGCGTTGTACTTCCGGATGAGCTCGTTCGTGAGGTCGAGCGACGGGGGCGCGTAGACGACGCCCGCGCCCTTCTCGAGCACCATCGAGACGCCGTCGGCCTCGGCGATCTCGCGCACGATCACGGCCATGCGATCGAAGATGCCCTTCGTCGCGTCGCGCTCGCGGTCGGACAGGTCCTTCTGGAGCTGCATGAACAGCCCCTGCAGCTCGCGGGCGCGGCGGTCGAGGTCGGCCGCGCGGTCCTTCTTCGCCGCGTCGGACATCACCACCGCCTGCTTCTCGAGATCGGCCTGGAGCTTGTCGAACTCGGTCTTCTTGAGGTCGAGCTGCCGCTGCTTCTCGTCGAAGTCGCGCTTCAGGAGCGCCTTCGCCGCCTTGCCCTCGTCCACCTCGTTGAGGGCGCGCTGGAGGTCCACGTAACCGAGCTTCGTCTCCGCGCGACCGAGCGCCGGGACGAGCGCGAGCGCGAGGACGAGGGCCTTCGAGATCGAGGTCGACATGGTTCGTTCCTTCCCGTGCTGCACTAGAAGAAGTTTCCGATCGTGAACTGGAAGTCGAGCGGCTCGTCGATGTAGGCGCCGGTCGCCCTGTCCTTGCGGCGGTTCAGCGGGAAGCCCCACTCGAACCGCAGCGGGCCGATGGGGCTGAACCAGCGGAGCCCGAACCCGACCGACTTGTAGAGCGAGAGCGAGACCGACGGGTCCGAGTACTGGCCCCGCGCGAACGAGTTGCCGAGGTCCGAGAAGACGACCCCGCGGATGCCCGCCTCGCCGAAGAGCGGGAACTCGAGCTCGAGGTTGACGATCGCCTGCTTGTCGCCTCCGGTCGCCACGTCCCGCGTCGGAGAGTCGGGTCCGGCGAAGAGGGAGTTCGGCTTCGTCGGCGAGATGGAGAGATAACGGTAGCCGCGGACCGAGTTGATGCCGCCGACGTAGAAGAGCTCGGAGAGCGGGACCGGGTGGCTCGCGTCCCAGTCGCGGATGAGGCCCAGGGTCAGCTTCCCGCGGGCGACGAGGCCCTTCCAGATGGGGTGGTAGTAGCGGGCGTCGAACGAGTACCGGGTGAACAGGTTCACCTGGTTGCCGAAGAGCGCGCTCGGGGCCAGGGTGGGCGGGGCGGCCTCGCCGGACATCGCGAGGAAGAACCCTCTCGACGGGAAGAGCCGGTTGTCGCGCTTGTCCCACTGCAGCGAGAGGCGCACCGAGCTCGTCGTCCCCGACTTGAACTGGCTGATCGCGGTGGTCTCGGCCTGCGACGCGGTCACGTCGACGCGCTCGTTCGTGTACGTCGCGAAGAGCCGCATGTCCTCGAGGTGCCGCGCGAAGCCCCACCACCGCGACAGGCCGGAGAGCTCGTATCCCCAGGTCAGCGAGCCGCCGGTCGAGCGGCGCGTGAAGGTCGAGTAGATGCCCTCGGTCATGTACAGGTCGAAGGCGAACGTCCAGCGCGTGTCGAGGAAGTACGGCTCCACGAACTGGATCTGGCCGAGCTGGCGGATCTTCGACCACTGGATCTGCAGCGAGAGCGTCTGGCCCCAGCCGAAGAAGTTCTGCTGCGAGACCTGCCCGGTGAGGATGAAGTTCTCGTACGACGAGAAGCCGGCGCCGAGCTGGAACGTGCCGGTCGGCCGCTCCTTCACCTCGACCGTGGCGACGATCAGGTCGTCGGCGCTGCCCGGCTTCGTCGTGATCTCGGCGGTCTCGAAGAAGCCGAGCGCGTTCACGCGCTGCCGCGAGGTCCGCAGCGCCGAGCCGCTGAACCGCTCGCGCTCGAAGATCCGCAGCTCGCGCCGGATCACCTTGTCGCGGGTCTTCTCGTTCCCGACGACGTCGATCCGCTCGAACGTCACGACCTTGCCCGGCTGCACGTCGAACGAGAGGTCGACGATCCGCTTCTCCGGGTCGGTCGCGGTGAGGGGCGACACGTTCGCGTAGGCGTGGCCGAGGTCCTTGTAGACGTCGCCGACCGCGAACAGGTCGGCGGCGACGTCGGCGCGAGAGAAGGTCGCGCCGCTCTTCGTCTTGAGCAGCGACCGCAGCCGCGGCTCCTGATCGAGGAGCTGCCCCTCGAAGCCGACCTTCCCGATCGTGTACTGCTCGCCCTCCTCGATCGGGATCGTCACGTAGATGAGCCGCCGGTCCGGCGAGAGCGCGACGGCGGGCGTTCCGACCTTCACGGTGACGTAGCCGCGGTCGAGGTAGAGGGCCTGGAGGGCCTGGAGGTCGCGCTGCAGCGCCTCCTCCCGGTAGGTGCCGGCGTCGGACAGGAACGACAGCAGGCTGCCGTGGCGGGTCTGCATCACCTTGTGGAGGTCGTCGGCGGAGAGGTGGGCGTTCCCGATGAAGCGGACCTCCTTCACCTGGACCTTCGCCTGCTCGTTCACGACGAACACCACGTCGACCTGGTTGTCCGGGCGCTCCTCCACCCGGGAGGAGACCTCGGCGAGGTAGAACCCCTTCTCGACGTACTTCTCCTGGATCTTCTTCACGTCCTTCTGGACGACGGCCGGGTCGAGCAGCTGGCCCGCCTTGATCGTGACGGTCTCCTCGAGGTCCTTCTTCGAGAGCTCGGAGTTCCCCTGCGCCCGCCACTCGCGCACCGCGGGCCGCTCCACGACGCGGTACACGAGCACGGGCGCGTCGCCCGACCCCTCCCGCTCGACCGTCACGTCGGCGAAGAAGCCGAGCTTCATCAGGGCGCGCACGTCCGCCTGGACCTTCTTCGGATCGTAGGCGGCGCCCTTGCGCAGGGTGATCGCGTTGCGGATCGCGTCCGCCTCGACCCGCCGGTTCCCCTCGATCCGTACGTCCTGGACGGTGGGAGCGGCGAGAACGGTGGCAGGGGCGAGCGCGACGGCGAGCGCCGCGAGGAGACCCAGGGCGCTGTGCGGGAGGCGCGTCACGGAGCCGGGGAATCTAGACCGAGGGGCGGAAAAGCTCAATCCGCTTGCGGCGCTCTGCGCCGTCAGGCGAGCCGCCCGGCGACGAGGCGGAGCCGGCGCGGCAGCGCCTGCGCGAGCCGCTCGTTGTGCGTCACCACCACGGCGGTGATCCCGAGGGAATGGTTGATCTCGACGAGCAGGGCGTGGATGCCGTCGGCGGTCTGCGGGTCGAGGTTGCCGGTCGGCTCGTCCGCGAGGAGCAGGCGCGGGGAGAGCGACAGGGCGCGCGCGAGCGCGACCCGCTGCTGCTCGCCGCCGGAGAGCTCGCCGGGGCGGTGCTCGAGCCGATCGCCGAGCCCGACGCGCTCGAGCATGTCGGCCGCCTTCCGCCGCGCCTCTGCCCGCGGGATGCGGCGGATGAGCCCCGGCATCATGGCGTTCTCGAGCGCGGTGAACTCGGGGAGCAGGTGGTGGCTCTGGAACACGAAGCCGACCGTCTCGTTGCGGAAGGACGCGAGCTCCTCCTCGGTGCGCTCGAACACGTCCTCGCCGTCGAAGCGGACGCGTCCGCGCGTCGGGACGTCGAGCGTGCCGAGCAGGTGCAGGAACGTGCTCTTCCCCGCTCCGGACGGGCCGGTCAGCGCGACGAGCTCGCCCTCGGCGATCTCGAGGTCCACGCCGCGCAGCACCTCGAGGCGGCGGTCCGCCATGAGGTAGGTCTTCGCGAGCCCCTCGATCCGGACGAACGGAGGGGTCATGGTCACTCCGCCCTCAGGCCGTCGACGGGGCGGAGCCGCGCCGCCTTCGTCGCCGGGTAGATCGTCGCGAGGTAGGAGAGGAGGAGCGCCCCGAGCGCGGCGAGCGCGAACTGCGCCGGCTCGATGAGCACCGGCAGGTTGGAGATGTAATAGACCTCCGGGTCGAGCGGGATCCCCACGCGGTCGATGAGCAGGCAGCTGCCGTACCCGAGGAGGAGCCCGAACGCGGTCCCGACCGCGCCGATGATCACCCCCTCGGCGACGAAGATCTTCATCACCGACGGGACCCCCGCGCCCATCGACTTCAGCACCGCGATCTCCCGGGTCTTCTCGAGCACGAGCATGATGAGCGTCGCCACGATGATGAAGCTCGCGACGAGCACGATGAACCCGAGGATCACCGCCATCACCACCTTCTCCATCTGGAGGGCGGAGAAGAGCGACCGGTTGAGCTCGCCCCAGTCCTTCGCGCGGTAGGGCCAGCCCCCGAGCGCGAAGACGACCCGCCCCATCACCGCCCGCGCGGCGTCCACGTCGTCGACCCGCAGCTCGAGGCCGGTGATGGTGTCGCCGGTCCCGAAGAAGCGCTGGGCCGCGCCGAGGTCGAGGTAGGCGAACTTCGAGTCGTACTCGTACATGCCGCTGTAGAAGATCGCGGCGATCCGGAACGGGCGGCTCTTCGGCTGCGGGCCGGCCGGGCCGAGGTCGCCGAACGGCGAGACGACGTTCACCTGGTCGCCGACGAAGACCCGCAGCGATCGGGCGAGCTCGCGCCCCACCACGATCCCCGGCAGCGTGCGGTCCTTGCCGGCTGCGGCGGGCTCGCCTCCGCTCGCCCTGAATGCGCCCCCGTTCGCCCCGAGCTTGTCGAGGGGCGAGAGCGCGTCCGGATCGCGGGCCGGGCGGGGGATCCCCTCCGGCGCGCGCAGCCACTCGAGCTTCCCGTCCTCGACGTTCTTGGGCAGGTCCGTCACCGTCCCGACCGTGTCGAGGTCGATGCCCTTCAGGATCGCGCCGGTGAGGTTCTGCCCGGCCGAGAGCATCACCTCGTTGTAGAGGAACGGGGTCGCCCCGGCGACGCCGCGCGCGCCGAGCACCTTCTCGCGCACCCGCCGCCAGTCCTCGAAGCCCTCCTGCCCGTAGGTGAGCACCATCCCGTGCGCGTTGTGCCCGAGGATCTTCCGCTTGAGGTCGGCCTCGAACCCGCTCATCACGGAGAGCACCACCGTGAGCGCCCACACGCCGATCGCGACGCCGCCGATCGAGATGAGCGTCATGAGGAGCGTCGCCGGCATCCGGCCGCGCCGGAACAGCTCGCCGCGCCGGTAGGCGCGCCGCTCGCGCGCGTCGCGCACGAGCGACCAGCCGAGCGCCACGAGCAGGCCGGGGACGAGCCCGGTCACGACCATGACGAAGAGCGCCACGACCGTCCGCGGGCTGAGGCGCAGGTGGCTCCGCGCGACGAACAGCTCGTACGAGATCGACACGTCGAGGCGCCCGGTGCCGGTGACGAGGTAGGCGAGGGTCGAGCCGGCGAAGACCGCCGTGGCGGCGAGGAGCCCCGCGCCGAGCAGCCCGAGCACGACGACGAGCGTCCCCTGCGACTCGAGCGGCGCGAGGGCGGGCGCGGAGCGGAGCGCCGGCACGACCGCCACCACCCCCACGAGCGCGGACCACAGGAGCGTCGCGATGGCCACCTCGTAGAACGCGAGCCTCCGCGAGACGAGCGCGGCCGCCGCGCCGAGCGCGCCCGCGAAGGCCGCGCCCGCGACGGCAGCGAGCCCCGCCGCGATCGAGCCCGCGAGGCCGAGGCGGTCGCCGAAGAACGCGGCGGCGAGCGGCGCGACGACGATCGCGCCGAGGACGCCGATGGTGACGAGCACGAACGCCGCCGGCGAGAACACCGCCGGCGCCGGGTGACCGGCGCCCGCCGCGGGGGGAGGCGCGGGCGCCGCGCCGTCCCGCTCGCCGGGATCGGCCCCGCGCTCGGGCTCGAGCGCAGGCGGGGGGGCGGCCGGCTGGGGAGGCTGCCGTTCGCTCATCGCGCCGCCGTCACCCTCTCGTCTTGAGGAGCGGGAACAGGATCACGTCCCGGATGGAGGGCGAGTCGGTGAGGAGCATCGCGATCCGGTCGATGCCGATCCCCTCCCCCGCGGTGGGCGGCATCCCGTGCTCGAGGGCGCGGACGAAGTCCTCGTCGAACGGCATCGCCTCCTCGTCGCCGGCCGCCTTGGCCTTCATCTGCGCCTCGAAGCGGGCGCGCTGGTCGACCGGGTCGTTCAGCTCGGAGAAGGCGTTCGCGACCTCCATCCCGGCGACGAAGAGCTCGAAGCGATCCACGAGCCGGGGGTCCGCGTCGCGGCGACGGGAGAGCGGCGAGGTCTCGAAGGGCCAGTCGACCACGAACGTCGGGCGGTCCTTCGGGAGCGCGTGCTCGCAGAAGACCTCGAACGCGGCGGCGATCGCCTCGCCGGGCGACTTGCTCGCGACCTGCTCGAGCTTCCAGGCGTCCTCGGAGAGATCTTCCCGCTTGGCGGCGCGGGCGAGCGCCTCGGCGAGCCCCCGGCCCGCGAGGGCGTCGTCGACGGAGAGGCCGAGCGCCTTCGCGCCCTCCCCGACGAGCGACACGCGCGGGAAGGGCGGAGTGAGGTCGATGGGCTGGCCCTGGAAGGTCACGATCGGTGCGCCCGCGACCTCGACGGCGAGCACGTGGAGCAGCTCCTCCGTGAGCCCGATGAGGTCCTCGTGCGTCGCGTACGCCTGGTAGAACTCGATCGTGGTGAACTCGGGGTTGTGGCGCCGATCGATCCCCTCGTTCCGGAAGATCCGGCCGATCTCGTAGACCCGGTCGAAGCCGCCGACGACGAGCCGCTTCAGGTGCAGCTCGGTCGCGATCCGGAGCTTGAGCGGGATGTCGAGCGCGTTGTGGAAGGTCTCGAAGGGGCGCGCCGCGGCGCCGCCCGCCTCCTCCGGCTTGTGGAGGGTCGGGGTCTCGACCTCGAGGAACCCGCGTCCGTCGAGGAAGCGGCGGATCGTCGAGACGATCTTCGTGCGCTTCTGGAACACCTCGCGGACGCCGGGCGTCACGACGAGGTCCACGTACCGCTGCCGGTAGCGCTGCTCGACGTCGGTGAGCCCGTGCCACTTCTCCGGCAGCGGGCGCATCGACTTCGTCAGGATCGTGAACGAGGCCGCCTCGAGCGTGAGCTCCCCGGTCTTGGTGCGGGTGGCCGGCCCCTCGGCCGAGACGATGTCGCCGATGTCGAGGAGCTTGAAGATCTCGAACCCGCGCTCGCCGACCTTGTCCTTCTTCACCCAGATCTGGAGCTCGCCGGAGCGGTCGCGGAGCCGGAGGAACGCGGCCTTGCCGAAGGAGCGGACCGCGAGGACGCGCCCGGCGAGCGACCACGCGCCGGGATCCTTCTGGATCTCCTCCGCGGGCGCGTCACCGTAGCGTGCGACGAGGTCCGCCGCGAGGTGGCGCGGCGCGAAGCCGTTCCCGTACGGGTCGGCGCCGAGCGCGCGCAGCGCCTCGGCCTTCTTCGCGCGCTGCGCCAGGATCTCGCGCTCGGTGGCGCCCAGGTCGTCCGCCGCCGCTGCAGGCGGCGGGGGGGTCTTCTCGTCTCGCATCCGTCGGGTCTCTCGGGGGAAAACCGCCGGGCGAGGCTAGTCGGGCAGGGGCGGGCCGTCAACGCGAAGCGCCGCGCCTCGGCGCTCCAGTTCACCGCGACGTCACCTCGCCGCCGGCCAGCCGTCACTCGGGCGCGGCAGGCTTCGCCGCCACCCCGGGAGCGTGGGAATGCATCGGGCGCTCGCCCGTTCTCCACCCCGCCGCCCGTCCGGGCGGCGTTCACCCCCCGCAAAGAAGGAGGCAGACATGTTCGAGGGCGTGAAGGAGGCGGGTCTGGCGCTGGAGGGCGCGGCGAGCCGGACGTTCCGCCACGCGGTGGACTGGATCGTGAAGCTGCTCATGCCGCTCGCGATCATCGCCCTGATGCTGGGGATCGCTCGCGTCTTCCTCGACGTGTGGCAGGTGTGGCGCGGAGCGTCCATCGCCGCCGCGTTCGACGTGCTCGTCACGGACATCCTCTCGATGTTCGTCGTCATCGAGCTCCTGAAGAGCATCGTCGAGTACTTCGAGATCCACCGGCTGAAGATCACCTTCATCCTCGACGCCGCGCTCGTCTTCGTGCTGCGAGAGGTGATGATCGGGCTGTACAAGCACGAGATGCACGCGGCGGAGATCGCCGCGCTCTCCGGGATGCTGCTCGTGATGGGCGCAGTGCGCATCGCCGCGGTCCGCTTCTCGCCCCCCGAGCGGAGCCCCATCCATGCGCCGTGACGAGCTGGTGGCCGCGCTCCGGCGCGCGAAGATCGCGGCGGTGCTCCGCGGGCTCGAGGCGAACGGCGCTCGAGATCGGGCGCGCCGCGTCTGGTCCGCGCTCCGCCGCCGTCCCGACGCGATCGTCGCGCTCGTCCTCGGCGTGGGCGTCCTCGCGATGATCCTGCACTGGGGGTGAGCTGCGCCGGGCCCCCGCTCAATGCGGGGCGGCGACCGGCGCCGCCGCGCCGACGAGCTCCACCGCGCGCGCCTCGCCATCCGCCGCGACGACGTAGCGGATGAGGGCCCCGGACTCGTCCAGGACGAGCTGGAGCACCTCCCCGCCCGCGGCGTCGTGCTGCTCGAGGATCCGGAGCGAGAAGAGAGAGCCCACCTTCGTGCAGGACTCGACCGTCCCCGCCGCATTCACGGCGTGCTGCACGATGTCCCCGGAGGGCTCGAGCAGCCGCTCGATCGCTCCACCGCCAGGGGATTCCCGGCGAGTCAGGAGGAGCGGAGCGCGCTCGGAGAGGAACATTCCGGCCGGTGCGAGGGCGGGCTCCGCCGCGGCCGGTGCGGGGGCGGGCTCCGCCGCGGCCGGCGTCGAGGGCAGCGGTGCGGCTTCGGTCGGCGCAGCGGGCATCGCGGCTGGGCGGGCGTTGCGGCTGGCGCAGGCGTTGCGGCTGGGGCAGGCGCAGCGGTAGGGGGCGGCGTCGGCGGGGGCGGCTCCGTGGACGGCACGGCGTTCCCCGCCTCGCCCGCCGCCGCCGAGACCGCGAGGAGCGCAGCCACCCATGCAGCCGACATGTCGCCTCCGAGGCCCGGGCAGAAGGGCCCGGACGCTCGCACGGTGTGGAGGCGCCCGCCGGGCGGCCACTCCCGCGCCGTGGCGACGAAGGGTCGGTGACGAAGGGTGTCGCACCCGACCCAGCGCCCTCCCCGGCGCGCATGGGCCTGTCCCGGTCACGGCGCGGGCTCGAGCGCCCCCGCCGAGCCGCCCTCGGCTACCGCGGCGTGTACACGCGGTAGTCGAGCTCCGGGAAGACGCTGTCCTTCCCCTCGACGTGCGAGAGCCAGCCCTCGTCGATGCGCCCCGCCCGGATCTGATCGTGGAGCCGCGTGAACCGGAGCACGTGCTCCTTCGTACGGCGGATCGCGTAGTCCACCATCGTCCCGGTCTTCATGATGAAGGCCCAGTCGGAGGACTGCGCGAGCAGGAGCTCGCGCGCGGCCTGGTCGAGGGCGCGCCGCTCGATCGGGGTCGGCTCGCGGTAGTCGCGCGCGAGCGCGATCATCCGCTCCGCCGCCTTGTGGAGGTGGCGGTAGATCCAGTCGTTCGAGCCGTCGAGCCAGACCCCCGCGTACCCGCCGGCGCCCCAGGAGCAGAGCGGCGGGGTCGCGAGCTGCTGCTCCGGGTTCTCGCGGAGGTAGTCGCCCGGAGTCGCCAGCCGGAACACGCGCTGGTCGAAGGCGACCTTGCGGACGAGGAAGTCGATGAACATCGGCCCCTCGTACCACCAGTGACCGTACAGCTCCGCGTCGTACGGCGAGACCACGATCGGCCGCACTCCGCCCATCCGCGAGGCGAGGTGCTCGATCTGCCGCTCGCGGTTGAACATGAAGTTCCCGGCGTGGCTCGCCGCCCGCTCGCGCGCGCGGCCGGGATCGTACGGCTCCTTGTGCGCGGTCTTGCCGGTGATCCGGTAGTACTTGATGCCGACGTTCTTCCGCTGCCCGGTCGGCTGGATGTACGGCTTCACGTAGTCGTAGTCGAGGTCCCAGCCGACGTCCCGGTAGAACTCCCGGTAGTCGGGATCGCCCGGGTAGCCGGACTCCGCGCTCCAGACCTGCATCGACGACTCGGGGTCGCGCGCGAACGCGGCCGGTCCGGTCGCGGTGAAGATGGGCGCGTACACGCCGTAGCGCGGGCGCGGCGTCGCGTCCGTGATGCCGTGCGTGTCGACGAAGAAGTAGCGGATGTTCTGCTCGGCGAGGAACGAGTCGAGCCCGGGGTAGTAGCCGCACTCCGGCAGCCAGATGCCGGCGGGATCCTTCCCGAAGTGCCGGCGGTGGCTCGTCGCGGCGACCGAGATCTGCGCCCGGACCGCCTCGGGGTACTGCTGCATGAGCGGCAGGAACCCGTGCGTGGCGCCGCAGGTGAGGATCTCGAGCCGCCCAGCCTCCTCGAGCCGGCGGAACGCCGCCGACGAGGTCGCGCCGGTACCGGTCGTTGAAGAGCTGACGCAGGTCCCGGAACTCGTGCTGGTAGTGCAGCGCGAGGCCGTGGAACGTGCCGTCGTGGCGCGTCCGGTGGACCTCCTTGTCCGCGAGCTCGCACAGCGCGTCGAGCCGCCGCGCGTAGCGCCCCATGAGCAGCTCGTCGCGCAGCATCGCGACGAGCGGCGGCGTCATCGTCATGGAGATCCGGAACGGGATCCCCTCGTCGGTGAGCTGGTCGAAGATCTTGAGGAGCGGGAGGTAGGTCTCGCTGATCGCCTCGTAGAGCCAGTCCTCCTCGAGGAAGTCCTCGTACTCCGGGTGGCGGACGAAGGGGAGGTGCGCGTGGAGGTGGAGCGAGACGTAGCCGAGGACGTCGTTGCTCATCTACCGCTCCCCCCCGCCGAACGGCGACGACGGCGAGCTCGTCGCAGAGGACGGGCGGCCGCCCATCCCGCCGGCGCTCCCACCCCAGGTCGGCCCCGGGAAGCGCGACCAGTCGGAGAGGCGCGCGAGCATCGCGCGCGCCTCCTCGGAGAACGGCGAGCCGACGTGGCCGGGCCCGAGCAGCCGCCCGAGCGGGAGGTCCCACGGGATCCGGATGAACCGGTCGTCCACGATCGGCGACGCGCCGACGGGCGGCAGCGCGACCTCGTTCGACGGCGGCGCCAGCAGCCTCTCCCTGCCGCCGCGGTCCACGACGTGGATCTCCGCGCGGTACAGCCGCCCCGGCTCGAGGTCGTGCACGTAGAAGCCCCGCGCCTCGAGCGCGAACTCCATGACCCGGACCCGGTCCCAGCCGGCGCCGGCGCGCGCGAAGACCCACAGCTCCGTGCGCGGGTGATCGAGCCCCTCGAAGCTGCTCGAGAGCGTCTGCTGCGCGTGGTCCCAGTAGACGAAGAGCGTCCGCGGGTCTCGCGCGAGCGCGACGAACGCGTCGTCGCCATAGCTCCACGGCAGGTCGCCGAGCTGCTCGTCGTACACGTTCGCCCCGACCGGCTCGTCGACCTCGGCCCAGCCGTTGCCGGCGGTCTCCGACATCGGGTGGGGGGCGTCGCGGACCGCGTCCTCGCCGCGCACCCGCGCGACGAAGTAGCCCTCCGGGTCCGGCCCCTCGCCCGGCGCCCTCGCGGCCCGCGCGGCCTTCGCGGCCTTGCGCGTGGCGGCGACGCCCTTCGCCGCCCCCGCTGCCGCCCCGGCGACGGCGGCGAGCGCGGAGGGGGTCTTGCGCGGCTTCCGGACTGCGGCGGCCTTCACGGCCGCCTTCGCGCCCTCGGCCGCCCCCTGCGCGGCCGCCTTCCCGGCGCGCGCCACCGCCTTCGTACCGTTCCGGACGACCTCGCCCACCTTGCCGATCGCACCCTTGGCCGCCGCGCGAGGCGCCGGCTTCTCGGACCTGGACCTCGCCGTGGCGTCGGGACGGACGCCCGCCGCGCGGGCGGGTACGCCGGACGGATGGGCGGAGCCCTTGGCCGCCTTCTCGAGCGCGGCGATGAGCTCGCTCTTCGTCTTCTTCGACTGCCCCGGACCGAGCGTCTTGCGCGCGAGATCCCGGAGGCTCTCGACCGTCATCTTCTTGAAATCAGGCATGGCCGAGGACCTAAAGACAGGGATGGCGCCGGAGCGTCAAGCGTTTTGAGGGGTGAGCACGTCTCAGACTCGCCACGCCTTCCGTGAGGTGCAGGAACCGCGCTCGAATGTTGCGGAGTCCATGCGAGGACCGCCTGCTCCGACCTGGACCTCGACGGGGACCTGGGCCTCGTCTCGGTCGTGGAACGTGGTCTCCCTGGCCCCTCCGGGACCGGCGAACGGGCGTCAGATCTCACCTCTCTGAATCCCGGCGGCCCCGCCGCGTCGATCGTTCTGTAGAATCGCCGCGATGCCAGCGCTCCTGCCCGCCCTCCTCGTGCTCGCGCTCGCCGCCGGCGAGGGATCGCCGCCCCCGGGCGGCACGAGCGGGGCCGAGCCCCCACGGGCCGCTGCCGCCCCGCAGCCCGAGACGGCTCCCGCGCCACCCCGCCCGTCCTCCGGCGCGGCGCCGCTCACGACGGACCCGTCGCCCCAGTCGCGGCGGTACCAGATCGAGCGGATCCGGATCACCGGGCTCGAGCGCGCGCGCGAGTCGGAGGTGCGGCGCCACCTGCTCGTCTCGCCGGGCGAGCTGCTCGACGACGAGCGCGTCCTGCTGTCGCGCCTGCGCCTGCTGCAGCTCGGGTGGTTCTCACGGGTCGAGACCCGCGTCGAGCGCGGCTCGGAGCGCGGGCTCGTGGTGCTCGTCGTGGACGTCTCGGAGCGGAACACGCTCATCGTCACGGACTTCATCCTCGGCTCGACGGATGCGGAGCCGCTCTATGGCGGGCTCGGCCTCTCGCAGCAGAACTTCCTCGGCCGCGGCTTCGGGCTCTCGGGCGCCTTCGCGTACGGCGGCTCGCCGACGGGGCGGCCACAGGACCCGGATCGGTTCGCGGCCCGGGCGTCGTTCTTCGTCCCGAGCCTCGAGGTTTCCGGGGTGCGGCGCGGGCTCGTGCTCGGGGCGACCGTCCTCGTCGTGCACGGCGAGGAGTTCGCGTGCGCCGACCCGGAGTGCACTCCGTACCGGAGCGACTTCGGCGCGGCGCCGCGCGTCCGCTACCGGCGCCTCATGGGAGAGGGCACCCTGGGGATGCGGCCCGGCCCGTTCGAGCGGCTCCTCGCGAGCTACAGGTACGAGGCGGTGGAGGCGAGCAAGGCCGGGCCCGCCCCCGCCCCCGGCGGCATCGACTCCGTCCTCTTCATGGGGCGCTCGCGGGTGTCCGCGCTCACCGGCACGTACGAGCTCGACACGCGCGACGACTTCTTCTTCCCGCGGGAGGGGATGCGCGGCCTGTTCCAGGTCACCTTCGGCTCCAAGCTCCTGGGCGGCGACTACGAGTACAGCCGCTACCTGCTGCAGCTCGAGACGGCGTTCGGTCTCCTCCGCCGGCCCCTCCGGCTGCAGGCCGCGGTCGGCGCGGCGCAGGGAGCGGCGCCGTTCTTCGATCGCTTCTACGCGGCGGACTTCTCCTACTTCGCGGTCGGGCCCGCCGTGGGGCGGGCGCTCGAGCTCAACTTCTCGACCGACTCGCGCTACGACGCGTTCCTCGCGATGGGCGGCGCCGAGTACGCGATCCCGCTCTGGACGAGCCGCGCCTTCTTCCGCCGCGGCTACCTCGCGCTCGGGGTCCGGACGGTCTACTCGACCGCGACGCTCGGCGGCGCGCGCACCCGCGTCTCGCGCTCGCCGGTCTCGGGCGACGTGGCGCTCCGCTTCGACACGCCGGTCGGCGTGTTCAACCTCTCGGCGGGCTACCTGCTCGACAACGTCCTGTGAGCCCCCACGCCGCACTCCTCGCCGCGCTCGCGGCGCTCGCGCTCGCCGCCCCCGCCGCGGCGCCGGCCGCGACGACCGGCCCGCTCACGGTCCGCCTCGAGGCGCGGCAGGGACGCCTGCTCGCGAGCGTGGACCTCGGCGCCGCGTTCGCGCCCGCGGTCGAGCGCGAGCTCGGCAACGGCCTCACGAACGTCGTCGCGGTCTACGTCTCGGTGCTGCCGTCGGACGGCGGCGGCCCCGCGCTCGTGTTCGGGCGCGTGATCGAGATCCTGTTCGACGTCTGGGAAGAGGCGTACCTCGTGACGCTGAAGGACCCGCGGGCGCCGCAGGGGATCCGCCTCGTCCTCCGCGACTTCCGCGCGCTCCACACGCTGCTCGCGGACGAGAAGGAGCTCGATCTCGGGCCGGTCTCGCTCTTGCCCCACGGGTCGTTCGTCCTCGAGGCGCGCGTCGAGGTGAACCCGGTCTCGAAGGAGCAGCTCCACCGGACGCGCGAGTTCATCGCGAACCCGGCGGCCGGGTCGCGCCCGGGCGGCGGCTCGCGATCGGTGCTCGGCGCGATGGCGAGCTTCCTCCTGCGCGAGCCGGACCCCGGCGCGGACGTCCACCTGCTGCGCTCGCGGCCGCTCGCGCGGGGCGACGTGGGGCCACGGTGAGCGGCGCCGCCAGGGGCCCCCTGCGGCGGACCCTCGCCCGCCTGCGCGTCTCCCGCTTCGAGCTCACGATCGCGCTCGCGCTCGTCGTCGCCGCCACCGCGCCGCTCGGGTTCGCCGTCTACCAGGCGGGCCGGCTCACCGAGCACGCGCTCGCGTTCGGGCTCGACCCGCGGGTCGTGGACCGGCTCGAGTCGATCCCCGCCCTGTACCTCGAGATCTTCCGCTCGCGGAAGCAGCTCTACGGGGATCAGGCGCGCGAGATCGCGCGCGGGCTGCCATCGGATCGGGGGCGCGGGGCGCGCTACCTCGCCGCCGCCCTCGGGCGGACGCCGCGGCTGCAGCGGGTCCAGTGGGTGTCCGCCGCGGGCACGATCATCGCGGAGGCGGAGAGCGACGTCCCCGCGCAGGACGGGGAGTGGCGCGACGCACCGGCGCGGGTCGCCCTGCCCGACGGCGGGCAGCTCGAGTGCACCTTCGCGATCGAGGCGCGCTTCTTCGCGGAGCTCGACGAGGCGCGCGCCATCGGCGAGCGCTCCCGGGACTTCGAGAAGCTCGGCGGCGAGATCCGGCGGACGCTGCTCCGGTCCTTCGGAGCGCTCGTCGTGCTCGCCGCGCTCGTCGCCGCGGCGCTCGGGATCCTGATCGCGCGCCGCACGACCCGGCGGGTCTCGGAGCTCGTGCTCGCCACCCGCCGGCTCGCGGCAGGCGACCTCGCGGTCCAGGTGGACCCGGGCCGATCCTCCGACGAGGTCGCCGGGCTCGCGCGGGCGTTCAACGCGATGGTCCGCGAGGTGCGCGAGGGGCGCGACCGGATCGTCTACCTCGAGAAGATCTCGGGGTGGCAGGACGTGGCGCGCCGGCTCGCCCACGAGATCAAGAACCCGCTCACCCCCATGAAGCTCGCCTTCCAGCAGCTCGAGGCGCGCTGGAAGAAGTCGCCCGCCCGCAGCTCCGACCCCGAGATGGGGAAGGTGGTGCAGGACGCGGGCGAGATCGTGCGGGACGAGATCGGCACGCTGCAGCGCCTGGTCGAGGAGTTCTCGGCGTTCGCGAAGCTGCCGGAGGTCCGCGCCGAGCCGGCCGACCTCGCCGAGTTCGTGGACGAGTTCCTGCGCACGAGCCCGCAGCTCGCCGAGCGCGCCGACGTCGAGGTGGTGAAGGCCTCGCCCTCCTGCCCGGTCGCGCTCGACCGCGGGCTCATGCGCCGCGTCCTCGCGAACCTGACGGCGAACGCGATCGAGGCGGCGCTCCCCGGCCGCGCGCGGATCTTCCTCGGCGTGGCCCGCACGCGCGACCGCGCCGTGCTGACGGTCGCCGACGAGGGACCCGGGATCGAGCGCGCGGTGCGCGAGCGGATCTTCGATCCCTACTTCACGACCAAGGGGACCGGGACGGGCCTCGGCCTCGCCATCGTGAAGAAGATCGTCCTGCAGCACGGCGGCGAGATCCAGGTCGGCGAACGCCCGGGCGGCGGCGCGTCGTTCTCGGTCGCGCTGCCGCTGCGCGCCGCGTGACCTCCGCGCGGGCCGGACGCGCGCCGCTCGCCGCGGGCGCGGGCGCGCGCTAGCATCGCGGGATGCACACCCACCTCGCTGGCAAGATCGCGCTCGTGACGGGCGCCACCTCGGGCTTCGGAGAGGCGTGCGCGGAGGCCTTCGCGCACGCCGGAGCCCGCGTCATCGCCGCCGGCCGCCGGGGGGAGCGGCTCGACGCGCTCGTCGGGCGCCTCGGGAAGGACAAGGTCCACCCCCTCGTGCTCGACGTGCGCGACCGGGCGGCCGTCGAGCGGGCGATCGCGGGGCTCCCCGGTGAGCTCGCCCCGATCGACGTGCTCGTGAACAACGCGGGGCTCGCGCTCGGGCTCGAGCCGGCGCAGCGCGCGTCGCTCGACGAGTGGGACACGATGATCGACACGAACTGCCGGGGCCTCGTCACGATGACGCGGGCGGTGCTCCCGGGGATGGTCGAGCGCAACCGCGGCCACGTGGTGAACGTCGGCTCGGTCGCCGGCACGTACCCCTATCCGGGCGGCAACGTGTACGGCGCGACCAAGGCGTTCGTGCACCAGTTCACGCTCAACCTGCGCTCGGACCTGCTCGGGACGGCGGTGCGCGCGACCTGCGTCGAGCCGGGCATGGCCGAGACGGAGTTCTCGGTCGTCCGGTTCGGCGGCGACGCAGGGCGCGCCTCGAAGGTGTACGAGGGCGTGAAGCCGCTCGGCGCCGCCGACGTGGCGGAGACGATCCTCTGGATCGTCTCGCTGCCGGCTCACGTGAACGTGAACACGATCGAGCTGATGTCCGTGCAGCAGGCGTTCTCGCCGTTCGCGATCAGCCGAAAGACGTAGCCGCTCACGCTGGACGAGCCGCTACCGCCGGCGCGGGTCGCCGCGTCGCCGCAGGCTCCGGCGCCCGGGCCGAGAGGGTCGCGCGCGACGAGAGCCGACTCGGCGCCCGCTGCGGAACTCGCCCGCGCAGAGCGCTGAAGCGCCTGCGCGGGCTTCGGACAGTCCTCGCGGCGCAATGGGGGGCCGGGCCGCGCGCGCACGATGGCTGATGTTCGTGCGCCTCCGCGATGCGGCGCCGCGGCGCCCTGGCCGGCTCCGCTGCGTTCCATCTGGCGCGCTCGCGAGCCGCAAGACGTAGCCGTGACTGACCGACTCGTCCCCTCGCCCCCGCGAAGCGGGGGAGAGGGTCAGGGGATGCAGCGGCGGCCCCCGCGTTACAGCTCGGAAGCGGGCGACACCGGCCAGCCGACCTCGTCGGCGAGCGGCTGCAGCTCGCGGCGGAGCTTCTCGAGCGCGCGGATCTCGAGCTGGCGCGCCCGCTCGCGCGAGAAGCCGAAGTGCTGGCCGAGGTCGCGCAGCGTCTCCTTGCCGTCGCCCATCACGCGGGCCTCGACGATGTGCCGCTCGCGCGGGTCGAGCCGGCCCATCGCCTCGGAGACGCGGCGCGCGACGAGCGCGTCCTCCTGCGCCTGCGCAAGCTCCTCGTCCTGCGGCTCGCCGTCGGAGGCGGTGAACTCGAGGTGCGTCGACGTCCCGTCCGCGACCGGCGCGTCGAGGGAGAGGTCGCGCCCTTCCATCCGCTGCTGCATCTCGATGACGTCCGACGGCCGCACGCGGAGCTTCTTCGCGACGAGGTTGACGTCGATTCCTTCCTTGTCGAGGCCCGCGCCCGGGGTGAGGCGCTCGATCTCGTGGCGCGTGCGGGCGAGCGAGAAGAACAGCTTTCGCTGCGCCTGCGTCGTCCCGATCTTCACGAGCGACCAGGACTTCAGGATGTGGTTCTGGATGTACGCGCGGATCCACCAGACGGCGTAGGAGATGAGCCGGATCTCCTTGTCCGGGTCGAACTTCTGCACCGCCTTCATGAGGCCGATGTTCCCCTCCTGGATGAGGTCCGCCATCCGGAGCCCGTAGGAGCGGTACTCGAAGGCGACCTTCACGACGAAGCGGAGGTTCGCCTCGACGAGCCGGTGGCCCGCCCGCTTGTTTCCCTGGTCCCTGAACTCGCGCGCGAGGCGCCGCTCCTCCTCCACCGTGAGGAGCGCGACCCGGTTGATCTCCCTGAGGTACTGATCGAGGGTGCTGCTCGCGCCGGTCGTACGATTCATCGTTCCTCCGGGTTGGAATTGAGCATCGGCCCGCACCCCGCCCCAGCAATGGGCGTGCCGTCCGCGGATCCCTCGTCTTCGGGGCCAAAACCGCGACGTGGCCAACTCGGAGGATCGTTCCAACTGTAAGATCGGCGGCGCACCACCAGTAAGTGCTACGGGAACGCCTGTCCTCGCGGGTGCGGAGCGTGCTCCCGAGCAGGCGCTCCTGCGCCGAGACGGGGGACGCCCTGCCCGGGGCCGGCCTGCACCCCCGAGCGGAACTCTTCGTGGGGTTCTGACGCGGACCCCCACGGGGTCCGCGCGCCTACCGCTTGAGGTCCTTCACCCGGTCCGACAGCTCACGGATGTCGCGCCGGATCGCGTCGGACGCCTGCCGCGCGTCGTTGGCCGCGTCGCGCGCCTGGAGCGCCGCCTTCTGGGCGCCGTTGGCGGCGTCCTTCCCATCCTGCGCCGCCTCGCGCCCTGCGTCGGCGCTCTTGCGAGCGGCGTTCGCCTCGTCGCGCGCCCGCGCCGCCTCGTCCTTCGCGCGCTGCGCCTCCTCGCGGGCGCGCTGGGCCTCCGCCCGGGCCGCCAGCGCGTCGGCGCGTGCCGCGGTGACGTCGGCGCGTGCGGCGCGCATCTCCGCGAGCGCCTGCTGCGCGGCCGCCTTCGCCTGCT
The DNA here is from genome assembly GCA_963736795.1 of uncultured delta proteobacterium. GTDB lineage: Bacteria > Myxococcota > Myxococcia > Myxococcales > Anaeromyxobacteraceae > Anaeromyxobacter. The sequence goes on from CAVTRF010000036.1 coordinate 106,933, forward strand.
GCGCCTCGTACTGCACCGGGTCGGGCGGCGGAGGCGGCGGGAGCCCCTGCTGCGTGCGCGCGAGCGAGGGGGAGAGCAGGACGACGGCGATCGCGGCGGTGCGCGCGCGACGGACGAACGGGTGGGCGGGGCGAGGCGTCATGGCGGGCGCTCCTCCGGACTGAGTTCCGGGAAGTGTACGCGATCGACGCGTTCCGGCGACCGTACGAGGGCGAGCCCCGATGTAGAATTTCCCGCGATGAGCTTCGACGACATCGCCGCGCGTTACGGCCGCGACTCGTCCGCACAGCGGAGCGCCGCCGAGCTGCTCCTCGCGCTCGCCGAGCTCGGCCCCGCCGAGGACGTCCTCGACGTCGGCTGCGGTACGGGGGCGCTGCTGTCACGGCTCCGCGCCGCCACCCACGGGCGGGTCGCAGGCGTGGACCCCTCGGCGCGCATGGTCGACGAGGCCCGGAAGGCGGCGCCTGCGGGCGTCGAGCTCGCGCGCATGGCGGCGGAGGAGCTCCCGTACACCTCCGAGTTCGACGTCGTCGTCTCGAACTCCGCGCTCCAGTGGTTCCGCGACGCGCCCGGCGCGCTCGCCCGATTTCGTCGGGCTCTCCGGGGGAGCGGCCGGACCGTGATCCAGGCCCCCGCCACCTCGCGGTACGCGCCCGAGTTCGTGGACGCGATGGCGGACGTGGCCCGGGATCCGGCGACCCGGGACGTGTTCGCGACCTGGCGGAGCCCGTGGCTCTGGCTCGAGACGGCGGACGCCTACGCGGCGCTCCTCGCCGGCGCGGGCTTCGAGGTGCGGCTCGCGCGGCTCGAGACGCTCTCGTCGCGCGAGACGCCCGACGGCGCCATGCGGATCTTCGGGTCTGGCGCGGAGGCCGGCTACCTCGGCCCGTACTACCCCGCCCCGCTCCCCGAGGGCTACGCGGACCGGGTGCGTGCCATCGTGCGCGCGCACCTCGCCCGGCGCACCGGCGCGGACGGCAAGCTCGAGGTGACGTTCCGGCGGGTGTTCCTCTCGGGCGTGGCCGCGTGAACGGCCGCAACTTGGACTTGGACTTGGACTTGGACTTGGACTTGGACCTGGTCTGGGTACGCCCCGTCCACGTTCGGTGATCCAGCCGCGCAGTACACGCCGGTGAACGGCGGTGAACGAGGCCGTCTCCACGGTGCGGTGAGCTCGGTCAGCGCCCGAGCCGGGCCTGCACGACCGGCGCGACCCCATCCACCCGCTCGACGAGGAGCGCGACGTGGCGCGCGAACGGCGGCGCCTCCAGCCGGACGTCGCCGCCCTTCACCGCCACCTCGACGCTCGCCCGGTCCCGTCCGGTCGCGTCGTCCACCCACGTCGCCCGCCAGCGGCCCGGCGCGAGATCGCCCAGCGTCACCCGCGCTCCGGCGACGGTCGTGCCATAGCGCTGCGACGGCGCGTGGATCCAGACGGCGAGCGCCCGATCGCCCTTGAGCGCGAGCGCGCGCGCGCCGGGGAGCGACACGACCGGATCGGGCGCGGTCTCGAGCGGCCCGCGCGCCTCGGCCCGGCGGAGGAAGCCGGCGAGCGCCCGGAAGTGGCGCCCGCGCGCCGGGGTCATCGGCGCATCGGAGTCGATCGTGAACGGCGGCGCGGAGTGGGCGAGCACGCCCGCTCCCGCGAAGGCGGCCGCCCAGATGCCGACGTGGGTGTGGTCGTGCAGCGGCGCGGGATCCCCGCCCCAGCCGAACTCCCCCACGAGGACGGGCTTCCGGTAGCGGGCGGTGTCCCTGATCGTCGTGACGAGCGCGGCCGCGAGGGCGTGCACGTCGTAGACGTCGGGGCCATAGCGGTGCCACTGCACGACGTCGCAGTGTCCGCTCGCCCACCAGGCGCGCTCGTCGCGCTCGACGTTCCAGTGGAGCCCGACCGGTCCGGCGGTCACCGGGTGGCCGTACGGATCCTCGGCGCGCCACGTGCCGGCGAGATCCTCGGCCCACGGGATCCAGTCCGACTCGGGGATGGCGCCGTCCCACTCCGGCTCGTTCAGGAGGTCCACCGCGAGGAGCGCAGGAGAGGCGCCCCAGCGCGCGAGCACGTACCGCAGGCGGCGCCGCGCGGCCTCGCGCGCGGCCGGATCGGCGAAGAAGTCGCGCGGCGTCGCGGCGGGCCCGCCGCGCGCCATCGCGTACGGGTTCTCCTCCCAGCCCTTCCACGCGTCACCCGGCGTGAAGCCGATCGCGAAGGCGGTGAGGATGACCTTCACCCCGTGACGCTCGGCGGCGTCGAGCACCGCGTCGTACCGCGCCGCGACGGCCTCGTCGAAGCGGCCGAGCTCGGGCTCGAGGCAGCCCGGGCTCGGGGCCGCCCCGGCGCGCCCGCACCCGGTGACGACGAAGATGCGCAGCGTGTTCATCCCGTCCGAGGCCATCCTGGCGAGGTACGCGTCGATCGACAGCCCGTCGGACCAGGTCGCGTCGTACACGTTGAACCGGTTCTCGCCGAGCGGGCGGAACGTCCGGCCGTCGGCGCCGACGAGGGCGCCGCCGCGCACCCGGACCCCGCCGGGCGCGCCGACGTCCACCGCGCGGACCTCTCCGCGAGCGACCTCGCGGGCGACGGTGCCGTCTCCGGCGAGGACCCGCCACGCGTGCAGCCCCGGCTCGAGCGGCCGGAAGCGGATCGCGACGCCGTCGCCCCGGCGGAAGGCGGCGATCGAGGTCCGCGCGCCGGAGGGGGCGGCGATCTCGGCTCGCACCCATCCGCTCCTGCCCGGGCCGATCGCGTCGTGGCCGACGCGGAGCTCGTGCACGCGGTTCACGATGGCCTCGGCCGCAGCGGGCGCGGTACGCACCTCGCGCTCGCACGCCGCCAGCGAGACCGCCGCGACGAGCGCGACCGCCGCACCGACCCTCCGGATCGCCGTCGCCGTCATCGGGTCAGGCCGCCATCGGGAGGAGGCCGCGGGTCTGCTTCTCGACGAGCGACGCGTAGTACCCGCCCTGCCGGACGAGATCGGCGTGGCACCCTTCCTCGACGATCCGGCCCGACTTCAGGACGACGATCCGGTCGGCGTTCACGACCGTCGAGAGCCGGTGCGCGATGACGAGCGACGTCCGGCCGCGCATCACGCGATCGAGCGCCTCCTGGACGAAGTGCTCGGTCTCGGCGTCGAGCGCCGAGGTGGGCTCGTCGAGGACGAGGATCGCCGGCGCCTTGAGGAGCGTCCGCGCGATCGCGACCCGCTGCCGCTCGCCGACCGAGAGGCGGCTCCCGCGCTCCCCGACGACGGTGTCGTAGCCGTCCGGCAGGCGCGAGATGAAGTCGTGCGCGTTGGCCGCCCGGGCCGCCGCCTCGATGTCGGCGCGGGAGGCCTGCGGGCGGCCGTACGCGATGTTCGCGAGCACCGACTCGTTGAAGAGGAGCGAGTCCTGGAACACGACGCCGATCTGGCGTCGCAGCGACACCTGCTTCAGGCGCTTCACGTCGATGCCGTCGACGCGCACCACCCCATCCGTCGGGTCGTAGAAGCGCTGCACGAGCGAGACGAGGGTGGACTTGCCCGACCCGGACGGCCCCACGATGGCGACCCGCTCGCCGGCGGCGACGTGGAGGTCGACGCCGTCGAGCAGCGTCGGGCCGTCCGCGTCGTACGCGAACCGCACGCCGCTCCACTCGATCTCGCCGCGCAGGCCGTGGACCTCGCGCGCGTCCGGCGCGTCGCCCAGGTGGTCCTGCGCGTCGAGGATGCGGTAGACCTCCTCGACCGAGACGCGCGCGGTCCGGAGCGTCTTGTACATTCCGGAGAGGCCGAGCACCGGGCCGAAGAGCCCGCCCACGTAGCCGAGGAAGGCCACGAGCGTGCCGATCGTCACCTCGCCGCGCACGGCGAGCGCGCCGCCGACCGCGAGGGCCGCGACCCGCGCCGCGATCTGCACCAGGTTCTGGGCCGCGCCGACGCCGGAGTCCGCCCCCACCCCCCGGATCACCACCTCGTTCGCCGAGTTCACCTCGTCGAGGAAGCGCTTCTTCTCGGCGTCCTCCATCGCGAAGCTCTTCACCGTCACGATGCCGGACAGGACCTCGTTGAACCGCGAGTAGATGTGGACCCAGCGCTCGAGGAGCCGCCGCTCGCGGCGGGTCTGCATCGGGGCGGCGAGGCGGGCGATGAGCGCGGGCAAGGGCGCGAAGGCGAGCACGAGCACGGCCAGGCGCGGCTCGAGGCGGAACATCACGGCGATCGAGAGGACGAGGTACGCCGCGGCGGGGATCACGTTGAACGCGAGCTCGGCGAGCGCGCCGACGAGCCCCTGGATCGAGCGGTCGAGCCGCGTCATCACCGCCCCCACGCCCTCCGCGCGGTGGAAGGTGATCGGCAGGCGGTGGAGCCGTCCCACCGTCGCCTCGGTGAGCCTGAACTGGATCCCGATCCGCGTCCGCCAGGTGAGCCAGCTCGAGAGCGCGCCGAGGGCCTCGCGGGCGAGCCCGAGGACGACGAGCGCGACGAGCCCCTTCGCCGCGTCGCCGCCTGCGCGCCCGCCGGCGAGGGCGTCGAAGAGGCTCCGCAGCGCGAGCGGCTCCGCCGTGTTCACGGCAGCGAGCGCGAGGGCGAGGGCCAGGATCGCGGCGATGGCGCCCCGGGCAGGCTGCAGGAACTCGGCCGCGCGCAGGAGACCTGCACGCCGGGCCGGAGGGTGGGTTCGGGGCACGCGCGAGGAACGCCCCGCCCGGCGATCGCCATTCCCGGCCACCCCGCCCGGGGGCCGCTCGCCGAGCTGGGAGTGGAGCGAGCCGCCGTTACGACGGCTGCTCGCGCGCCAGCGCGGCGGCCGACGCGAGCGGACCCGCATGGCGGCCAGCTGCCAGGCGCCGCGTCGAGTGCCTTCCCTGCGGGCGCGCGCCGGCCAACGCCCGCGCGTCACCCGAGCTCGCGCAAGATCGCGAGGAGCTCGTCGACCCGGTGGCCGCAGGTGTGGCGCGCCCGGATGGTCGCGAGGCCCTCCTCGGCGAGCGAGCGCGCGAGCCCGGGCTCGTCCAGGACGGCGCGGAGGTGGCGTCGCATCTCGGCGCCGTCGCGGGCGACGAGGTGGTCCTTCCCGCGCCGGAAGAGCCCCTCCGCGTCGTCCCAGGGCGCACACACGAGCGGAGTCCCGCAGGCGAGCGCCTCGAACGGCCGGATTGTCGGGATTCCCGGCAGCGCCCGTGCGTACGGACGACGCGGCACGTGCACGGTGACGCGGTGTCGCGCGAGCGCGCGCGGCGCCTCGTGGTTCGGCAGCCAGCCGCCGTAGCTCACCCCGGCGGAGGCGAGCGCGGCGCGCGCGTGCGGCGGGTACCGCACCCCGAACACGCGCGCGGAGAGGCCGAGCTCGCGCACCGGGCCGAGCAGGAACTCGCGCAGCTCGTCGCTGCGCTCTTCGTCGCCCCAGTTGCCGACGAAGACGAGGTCGGCCGCGGGCTCCGCCGCGAGCGGCCGGAACCGGCGGACGTCGGCCGCCTCGTGGAACGTGAAGGCGCGCCGTGCCCAGCGCCGGGCGAGGTAGATGTCGCGCACCACCCGCCCGAAGGCGAGGACGGCGTCGTAGCGCGACAGGTCGAAGCGGGCCATCTCCTCCGGGCAGGTGGCGGCGCGGTGGTGCGTGTCGTGGAACAGGAGCCGCAGCCCGGGGCGGCGCGCGCGCTCGGCGCCGAGACGCGCGACGAGCGCGGGCTCGTTCCACTCGTGGACGACGGCGACGTCGGCGCGATGGAGCGCCTCGTCGAGATCGAGCGCGTCGGGGTCGTACACGCGCACGGCGGAGGCGAGCTCGGGGTACGCGGCGCGCCAGCCGTCGAGCGCGGCGGCGCCGTGGTCGCGCACGAGGTTCTCGGAGCTCCACCCCCCCGAGGGCTCGAAGGCGACGACCTCGTGGCCGCGGTGGACGAGCTCGGAGGCGAGGCCGCGCATGAAGTGGGCGTTGCCGTGGTTCCAGTCGGAGCGGAGCGACTGGACGAAGAGGACCAGCTTCACGGCGAGCCTCCCGGGCGCCCGCCGCGGGCGAGCGCGCGGTACAGCGCGAGGTAGGCGGCCGCCATCCGCGCCGGCGTGAACGAGAGGGCGCGGTCCCGCGCGCGCCGCGCGAGGGCGGCCCGCCGGCGCGCGTCGCGGGCGAGGGCGCCGATCCGGTCGGCGAGGGCGTCGTCGTCCCACGGCGGCGCGAACTCGGCAGCGCCGTCCCAGAGCTCGCGCAGGCTCTCCACGTCCCCGAGGACGAGGGCGCAGCCGGAGAGCGCCGCCTCCAGCACGGCGAGCCCGAACGGCTCGTAGCGCGCCGGGTGGGCGAAGATCGCGGCGCGCGAGAGCCAGCGCGCGAGCTCCTCCTCGCCGATCCGCCCGAGGAGCGTCGCCGCGCGCGTCGCCGCGGGCGCCACGCTCCAGGTCGAGGTGGGACCCTCGGCGTCCCCCGCCACGAAGACCGGCCACGGCAGGCGCGGCGCGATGCGCGCGAGCGCGACCGCGTTCTTCGCGTCGTCCCAGAGCCGGCCCGCCGCGAGGACCATCTCCTCCTTCGGGCCGGGCCAGAACCGCGACGCGTCGCGTCCGTTCGGCACGACGTTCGGCGCCGGGATCGGGGCGTGGTGCCGCTCGAGCGCGCGCGCCATCCACGCGCTCGGCGCGACGACCGCGCCCGCGCCCCGCAGCCCGGCGCGGACCGCCGCGCGGTAGCGGTCCCATTGGGGCGGCGCCGGGACGCCGCGGACCGCCTCGAACCACGACATGACGCAGGAGTGGCCGGCGACGAGCTTCGGCGCGCGGAACGGGCAACGCGCCGTGCGCGAGCTCGCAGGTGTGGACGACGTCGGGGCGGGCGCGCGCCTCGAGCTCGAGGAGCCAGCGGCCCGACGCGGCGACGTCGTCCCACGGCTCCGGCATCCACTCGAGCCGGTAGGCACGCCCCTCGTGCACGACCCCCACGAGCCCGTCCACCGTGCGGCGCCGGTCGGGGGTGAGCTCGGCGCCCTCGGTCGCGAGCACGACCTCGGCCCCCGCGGCGGCGAGCGCCCGCGAGAGCTCGACGGCGTGCGTGAAGACGCCGCCCACCGCGTCCGCGACGAGGAGGACCTTCACGTCACCGTCCGCTTGCCCGCGTGGACGTGGTCGTGGACGTGGAGGTGGTCGTGGTCGTGGACCTCGACCTCGACCTCGACCTCGACTTCGACTTCGACTTCGACGAAAGCGAGACCACGTCCGACACACGGCGAACACCAGGTCCGACTCGGGTAGCGCTCCACGCCGGTCACCTCACAGCTCGTAGATCCGGTCGAGCGTCGCCTGGACCTCGACGATCGACTCGATCTCGGGGTCGAAGCGCCCGCCGCGCGCGAGCGCCTCCGCCCAGGCCACCGCCGCGCGCCCGCCCCACGCGTCCGGCGGTCCCGCGATCCGCTCGCGCCGCGTCCCGACGAACCGCTCGACGACGAGGTCGTAGAACGACCCGCCCACGTTGCGGACGGACGCGCCGCCCGCGGTCCCGTAGAAGGACGCCTCGATGACGCAGTCCTGCCCGGCGGCGAGCCGCCACGAGCAGGCGAGCCGCACCGCGGTGCCGTCGGCCAGCTCGAGCTGCGCGGTCGCGTAGTCTTCCACCAAGGTGGAGGGCCCTGCGCCGCACATGAGGGCGGAGGGGCCTGCGGCCCCCCCGGGCCCCCGCTCGCTCCGGGGAGGCTCCGCCGCCTCCCCCTGCGCTCGCTCTCGCCAGGCCGCGGCCGCGGATCGGGACGCCCCCGGCGCGCAGCGTCGCGGACAGCTCGTTCACCTCGGGGAAGCCGAGCACCCACAGCGCGAGGTCCACGAGGTGGATGCCGAGGTCCATCACGCACCCGCCGCCCGAGAGGCGCGCGTCCTGGAACCACGCCTTGTCCGGTCCGTACGCGTTGTGAAAGACGAGGTCGGCCGCGTACACGCGCCCGAGCGCGCCCTCCTGCACGAGCCTCCGGAGCTCCGGGACGCCGGCGACGTGGCGGTACGACAGGTCGACCCCGAGCAGCCGGTCGGCGGCGCGCGCGGCGTCCACGACCCGGCGCGCCTCCGACGCCGTCCGGGCGAGCGGCTTCTGGCAGAACACCGCGACCCCGCGCTCGAGGGCGCGGACGGCCTGCTCGGCGTGCAGCGCCGAGGGGGTCGCGATGACGACGCCGTCGAGCCCGAGCGCGAGGAGCTCGTCGAGCGAGGAGGCGACGGCGCAGCCGGGAGCGTCCGCGGCCGCGGCGGCCGCGGCGTCGGGCGCCGCGTCGGCGATCGCGGCGGCGCGGGCGTGGCCGGACTCCACGATCGCGCGCAGCCGGTGGCGGCCGATCCAGCCGACGCCGAGGAAGCCGAGCCGCGGGCAGCCGGCTGAGGCTGCCCCGGCGCGACCGGCCGGGTCCGGGGGACGCGCCGGGTGCGCTCCCCCGCCAGCTGATGCGGGCGCGGAGGTGGGGATCGCGATCACGGGGTCACGAGCGCCTTCACGAAGCCGTCCGGGCGCTCCTCCATCGCCTGGAACGCCGCGGCGAGCCGGTCGAGCGGGTAGGTCGCGAAGAGCGGCGCGGGGTCGAGCTTCCCCTCGGCGACGGCGCCTGCGGCGGCGAGCACTCCTTCCCGCTGCACGCGCGGATCGCGCTCGTGCGCGTTCACGATCTCGATCCCACGCCAGTTCCACTGGCCGAGGTTCACCGTCCGCGGACCGTCCTGGTGGTACCCGGCGATGACGAGCCGCCCGCCCTCGCGGACGAGCTCGCTCGCGACGTCGAGCGCCTCCTGGTTGCCGACGGCCTCGATGACGACGTCGAAGAGGCGCCCGCCCGCGCTCCGCCTCGCCGCCTCGATCGCCGAGCCGCGGTCCACGAGCGGCACGACCTCCGCCGCGCCCATCTCCCGCGCGCGGCGCAACGACGTCTCGCGCCGCGAGAGCGCGACGACGCGGGCGCCGGCGAGCGCGGCGAGCCGCAGCGCCACGAGGCCGATGAAGCCCGCCCCGACCACCGCCACCTGGTCTCCGGCGCGCGCCGCGCTCCGCCGGAACACGTTCACGCCGCACCCCAGCGCCTCGCCCGGGAAAGGGCCCTCGAGCGCGGCGGGAATCCGCACCACCCGATCCGCAGCGGCGACGTCGTACTCGGCGAAGGCGGCGCCGGAGAGGAGCGCCACGCGATCGCCCTCGGCGAGCCCGGCGACGCCGGCGCCGACCTCGGCGATCCGTCCCCACCCCTCGTGCCCGGGGGCGCCGGGCGCGAACGGGTACGTGAACCACTCGCGGCCCTGCCAGGGGACGAGGTTCGAGCCGCACACGCCGCACCCCTCGAGCCGCACGAGCACCTCGCCCGGCGCGGGCGCGGGCCGCGGCACGCTCGCGAGCTCGATCCGCCGCGGCGCCGGCGAGCACGGCCGCCCGCATCGTCGTCACGGTGTCACCTCCGTCACCGGGGCCGGTCGCGGAGCGCCGGCCTGCTGCTCGCACAGCCACGCGTGGAGCCGCGACACCCCCTCGCGGACTCCGACGCGCGGCGACCAGCCGGTGAGCGTCGCGAACGTGGAGGGGTCGGAGACGTACCAGCGCTGGTCCGCGACCCGCCAGTCGTCGAAGGTCGACCAGGGGCCGGGCGCCGCGCAGCTCCGCCACGAGGTCGAGGAGCTCGAGCAGGCTCGATGGTGTTCGCGCGGCCCGCCGCCGATGTTGAACGCCCGCCCGGCGACCTCGCGAGCCGTTCTCGCGGGCGAGCAGGAACGCGTCGACGAGGTCGTCGACGAAGAGGATGTCGCGCACCTGCTTGCCGTCGCCGTAGATGGTGATCGTGCTCGCCGTGCGAGCGCCCGGATGAGGAAGTGCGCCACCCAGCCCTGGTCCTCGGTGCCGAACTGGCGCGGGCCGTAGATGCAGCTCATGCGGAAGACCGCCGCCGGCAGGCCGTAGGTGCGCGCGTAGTCGAGCACGTACTGGTCGGCGGCGCCCTTCGAGCAGCCGTACGGGCTGTGGAAGTCGAGCGGCCGCGCGCCTCGGCGATGCCGCGCGCGCGCAGCGCCGGATCGACCGGCACGTAGCGCGCGCCGCGTCGCACGAGCGCGACGTCGTCGAGCGCGCCGTAGACCTTGTTCGTCGAGGTGAAGAGCACGAGCGGCGGCGGGTCCTCGCGCCGCGACCGCCTCGAGCACGTTGAGCGTGCCCCGGGCGTTCACCTCGAAGTCGCGCGACCGGGTCGACGAGGCTGGTCGTGACCGCCACCTGCGCGGCGAGGTGGAAGACCGCGGCGGCGCCCGTCACGGCGCGCGCCGACCGAGCGCGGCGATCGCGCACGTCGCCGAGCAACGGGTCGAGCAGCGTCGCCGTGCAGGGCGCGCGAGCCAGTCGAGGTTCCGCTCCACGCCAGGGCGCGAGAGGTTGTCGAGGATCACGGACGCGGGTGCCCGCCGCGAGGAGGCGGTGCGCGAGGTTCGCGCCGATGAAGCCGGCGCCGCCGGTGACCAGGACGACGCTCGGACGCTCACAGCGACGAGCCCCCGCGCGGCCAGCTCGGCGCTCGCCTCGGCGACGCGGTCGTGCGCGATCCGCCCCTCGAGCCAGCCCGCCGAGCTCCGCGAGCCCGTCGTCGAAGCGAGACCTGCGGCTCGTAGCCGAGGACGCGGCGGGCGCGCGAGATGTCGGCGAAGCAGTGGCGGATGTCCCCGACGCGGTAGCGCCGCGTCACCTCCGGCGCGACGTCCTCGCGCCCGAGCGCCTCGGCGAGGCGGCGCGCCGACCTCGAGCACGGTGACGCTTCGCCCGCTGCCGACGTTGAGCACCTGCCCGGCGGCCCCCGGGACCTCGAGCGCGAGCCGGCAGGCGCGCGCGACGTCGCTGCACGCTACACGAAGTCGCGCCGCTGGCGCCCGTCCTCGAAGATGAGCGGCGGCCGGCCGTTCAGGTAGCGCGCGGCGAAGATCGCGAGGACGCCGGTGTACGGGTTCGAGAGCGCCTGGCGCGTGCCGTAGACGTTGAAGAACCGCAGCGCGATCGTGGGGATCCCGTAGGCCTCGCCGACGAGCAGGCACATGCGCTCCTGGTCGAACTTGGAGAGCGCGTAGATGGACGCGAGCGCCGGCGCCTTCGTCTCGGGGGTCGGCACCGGGTCGAGCGGCTCGCCGTGCTCGCCGAGCGGCTCCCAGCGCCGCTGCACGAGCTGCTCGCGCGTCCGCTCCGCCGTGACGAGCCGTCCCGCGCCGTCGCGGTACAGCCCCTCGCCGTAGAGGCTCATCGACGAGGCGACGACGAGCCGCTCGACGGGGCTCGCGATGAGCGCCTGCAGGAGGACCGCCGTCCCGAGGTCGTTCACCGCCACGTAGCGGTCCACCTCGTACATGCTCTGCCCGACGCCGACCGCGGCCGCGAGGTGGACGACGGCGTCGACCCCGCGCAGCGCGCGCCGGACGGCCTCGGCGTCCCGGCAGTCGCCGACCAGGAGCTCGATCGCGCGGGTCGAGGTAGTCCGGGCGCCGCGCGCCCTCGCCGTGGACCTGCGGCGAGAGCACGTCGAGCGCCCGCACCGCGTCGCCGCGGGCGAGCAGCTGGTCGGCGAGGTGGGACCCGATGAACCCCGCCCCGCCCGTGATGAGGATCCTCCGTCCGCCCATCGCGCGCTCCCCAAGGGTGGTCACACCGGAAGTGAACCGGCAGCGGGCGCCGGGCGCCCACTCGCTCAAACCAACGTGCGCCGCGTTGGGTGCCGGGGCCACCCCCGACCCTCCCCGGAGCCCGGCTCGACCGCCGTTCCCGCGGGTTACCTGCGACCGAGGGTGCGGGGGCATACATTTCGCGGCGCCATGCCCGAACGGCTTCAGATCGCCTTCTTCGCGTCGAGCCTCGTCTCGTCGTACTGGAACGGGGCCGCGACCTACTATCGCGGGCTCGCCCGCGCCCTCCACGGGCGCGGGCACGCCCTCACGTTCTACGAGCCCGACGCGTTCGACCGGCAAGCGCACCGCGACCTGCCGGAATCCCCCGTGGGCCCGCTCGGTCGTGTGGGACCCCGCGCGTCCCGGCGATCTCGACCGCTGCCTCGAGGAGGCGCGCGGCGCCGATCTCGTCGTCAAGGCGAGCGGCGTCGGGGTCCAGGACGCGCTGCTCGAGGCGCGCGTGCTCGAGCTGCGCCGGCCCGGCAACCGCGTCGCCTTCTGGGACGTGGACGCGCCCGCGACGCTCGAGCGGCTCGCGTCCGATCCGGGCGACCCGTTCCGGGCGCTCGTACCCCGCTACGACCTCGTCCTCACCTACGGCGGCGGCGACCCGGTGGTCCGCGCCTACCGCGCCCTCGGCGCCCGCGCCTGCGTCCCGATCTACAACGCGCTCGACTCCGAGACGCACCACCCGGTCCCGCCCGATCCGCGCTTCGACGCGCACCTCGGGTTGCTCGCGAACCGCCTCCCCGACCGGGAAGCCCGCGTGGACGAGTTCTTCCTGCGCGCCGCGTCGATCCTGCGCTCGCGACGGTTCCTGCTCGGCGGCGCGGGCTGGGACGACAAGCCGGTGCCCGCGAACGTCCGCCGGCTCGGCCACGTGGGCACCGCCGACCACAACGCGTTCAACTGCACGCCGCTCGCGGTCCTCAACGTGTCGCGCGACTCGATGGCCCGGAACGGATTCTCGCCGGCCACGCGGGTGTTCGAGGCCGCCGGGGCCGCCGCGTGCATCGTCACCGACGACTGGGAGGGGCTCGACCTGTTCCTCGAGCCCGGCGCCGAGGTGCTCCCCGTGCGAGACGGCGCCGAGGTCGCGGAGGCCCTCGCCGGGCTCACGCCCGCGCGCGCGCGGCGCATCGGGCTCGCCGCGCGCCGGCGCATCCTCGCCGAGCACACCTACGCGCGCCGGGCCGAGGCGGTGGAGGCGGCGCTCGGGCTCGCTCCGGTCGCGACCGGCCCTCGGCTCGAAGAGGCCGGGGTGCCCGGAGGTGCGGCGTGACGGCCGACCGCCTCGACGTCGTCTTCCTCGGGCTCTCGATCACGTCATCGTGGGGCAACGGGCACGCGACCACCTACCGCGCGCTGATGCGGGCGCTCCACGAGCGCGGGCATCGGGTGACCTTCCTCGAGCGGGACGCGCCCTGGTACGCCGCGAACCGGGATCTCCCCGCGCCGCCGTACGGGCGGACCGCCCTCTATGGCAGCCTGGCCGAGCTCCGAGAGGTGCACGGCGCGGCGCTCCGCGCGGCCGACCTCGTCCTCGTCGGGTCGTACGTGCCGGACGGCGCGGAGGTGCTCCGCCTCGTCCAGGAGCTCGCGCGCGGCACGGTCGCCTTCTACGACATCGACACGCCGGTGACGCTGGCGCGCGTCCGGCGCGGCGAGTGCGAGTACCTGCACCCCGAGCTCGTCCCCGCGCTCGATCTCTACCTGTCGTTCACGGGCGGCCCGACGCTCGACCGGCTCGAGCGCGAGCTCGGGGCGCCGCTCGCCCGCGCGCTCTACTGCAGCGCGGACCCCGAGGTGCACCGCCCCTCGGAGGCGGCGCCGCGCTGGGACCTCGGGTACGTCGGGACGTACAGCGCAGACCGGCAGCCCGCGCTGGATCGGCTCCTCCTGGAGCCGGCGCGGCGGAGCCCGGCGCTCCACTTCGCGGTGGCGGGGCCGCAGTACCCGGCGGCGCTCCGGTGGCCGGCGAACGTCTCCCGGATGGAGCACCTCCCGCCGGGCGCCCACGCCGACTTCTACGCCGCGCAGCGGTTCACGCTCAACGTGACGCGCGCGGACATGGTCCGCGCCGGCTGGTCCCCGTCGGTGCGACTCTTCGAGGCGGCGGCCTGCGGGACGCCGATCGTGAGCGACCCGTGGCCGGGGCTCGAGACGTTCTTCGAGCCCGGTCGCGAGCTCCTGATCGCGCGCACGACCGAGGACGCGCTCCGCGTGCTCACGGCGGTCCACGAGGACGAGCGGCGCGCGATCGGGGCGCGCGCGCGGCGGCGAGTGCTCGCCGGCCACACGGCGGCGCACCGCGCGCGCGAGCTCGAGGGGTTCGTGGCGGAGGCGGCGGAGCGGAGAACGAGGCGGCGCACCCGGGAGGAGAAGGCGCGCCCCGCGGCGACCTGAGGGGGTGCGCGGCGATGAAGATCGCGGTCATCCTTCACCTGGCACGGCATCGGCCGGCCCCGCTGACCCCGTGAAGAGACCGCGCGCGCGGGCGTGCTGCCGGGCGCGCCGCCCGTCCTCATGTTTCCGTCGGGGCGGGCGCGGGAGGCACGGACCATGGACGCCGAGATCATCTGGCCCGGGCGGCCGTACCCGCTCGGCGCGACCTCCGACGGCGAGGGGACGAACTTCGCGGTGTACGCGCGCCACGCCGAGCAGGTCGACCTCTGCCTGTTCGACGCGAACGATCCGTCGCGCGAGCTCCGCCGGACGCCGCTCCGCGAGAAGACCGGCCACGTGTTCCACGCCTACCTGCCCGGCCTCCGGCCGGGCACGCTGTACGGCTTCAGGGCCCACGGTCCCCACGAGCCGGCGCGCGGCCTCCGCTTCAACCCCGCGAAGCTGCTCGTCGACCCGTATGCGCGGGCGATCACGGGCGAGGTGGACTTCGACGGACCGGTGTTCGGGTACCCGCTCGGCGCGCCCGAGCAGGACCTCGCCCGCGACGACCGGGACAGCGCCGCCGCGATGCCGAAGGGGGTCGTCGTCGCCGACGACTTCGACTGGAGCGGCGATCGCCGGCCCGAGACGCCATGGCACCGCTCCGTCATCTACGAGGTGCACGTGAAGGGCTTCACCGCCCGCCACCCCGAGGTCCCGCCGGAGCTGCGCGGCACCTACCTCGGCCTCGCCTCACCCCCCGCCCTCGAGCACCTCGTGCGGCTCGGGGTCACCGCCGTCGAGCTCCTGCCGGTGCAGGAGTTCGTGGACGATCCCTTCCTGCGGGCGCGCGGCCTCACGAACTACTGGGGCTACTCGACGCTCGGCTTCTTCGCGCCCGAGCAGAGGTACGCGTGCGGGAGCCGGGGCGAGCAGGTCGACGAGTTCCGCCAGATGGTGAAGGCGCTGCACGCCGCGGGGATCGAGGTCATCCTCGACGTCGTCTACAACCACACCGCGGAGGGGAACCACCTCGGCCCCACCCTGTCGCTCAAGGGGCTCGACAACCCGAGCTACTACCGGCTCGTGGAGGACGACCCGCGCCACTACTGGGACACCACCGGCTGCGGGAACTCGCTCAACACGACCGACCCGCAGGCGCTGAAGCTCGTGATGGACTCGCTCCGCTACTGGGTGGACGAGATGCACGTGGACGGGTTCCGGTTCGACCTCGCGGTGACGCTCGCGCGCGATCCCACCGCCTTCGACGTCCGATCCCGCTTCCTCTCCGCGGTCCACCAGGATCCGCTGCTCGAGCGGGTGAAGCTCATCTCCGAGCCGTGGGACGTCGGCCCCGACGGCTACCACGTCGGCGGCTTCCCGGTGCGCTGGTCGGAGTGGAACGGCAAGTACCGCGACGTCGTCCGTCGCTTCTGGAAGGGCGACCCGGAGCTCGCGGGCGAGATGGGCTACCGGCTCACCGGCTCGGCCGATCTGTACGAGGCGGCGGGGCGGAAGATCTTCGCGTCGGTGAACTTCGTCACCGCGCACGACGGGTTCACGCTGCGCGATCTCGTCTCCTACGACCACAAGCACAACGAGGCGAACGGCGAGGAGAACCGCGACGGCTCCGACGACAACCACTCCTGGAACTGCGGGGTGGAGGGGGAGACCGAGGATCCGGCGGTGCTCGCCCTGCGCGACCGGCAGGTGCGGAACCTGCTCGCGACGCTCCTCGTCTCGCAGGGCGTGCCGATGATCTCGGCCGGCGACGAGCTGGGCCGCACCCAACGCGGGAACAACAACGCGTACTGCCAGGACAACGAGCTCTCCTGGCTCGACTGGAGCCTCGACGACCGGCGCCGCGCCCTCCTCGGCTTCACGAGGCGGCTCGTGCGGCTGCGGCTCTCGCAGCCGGTGCTGCAGCGGCGGCGCTTCTTCCGCGGCGCGACCCCGTGGGACTCGTCGCTCAAGGACCTCGCCTGGTTCCGCCCCGACGGCGAGGAGATGAGCGAGGACGACTGGAACGAGCCCTTCGCCCGCTCGGTCGGCTTCCTGCTCGGCGGCGACACGATCGCGACCCCCGACGAGCGCGGCGAACGGATCGTCGGCGACACGCTCCTCGTCCTCATGAACGCCTGGCACGAGGCGGTCACCTACCGCCTCCCCGACATCGGCTGGGGGCGCGAGTGGGAGATCCTCCTCGACACGGCCGGCGCGACCGACGTGAAGCGCGACCTCGTCGCCGGCGGCGGCTCGGTGCCGGTCGAGGCGCGCTCGCTCGTCCTCCTGTCGCGCCGCGCCGACCGGTAGCCCCGCCCGAGGGGCCCCGGCTATGCTGCCGGGATGGAAGGCACCAAGCAGTCGATCCTCGTCGTGGACGACGAGCCCAACATTCGCCGCGCGCTCCGGATGGTCCTCGAGCCCGAGGGGTACGCGCTCCTCGAGGCCGAGAGCGGCGAGAAGGGGCTCGAGATCCTGCAGGCGGAGCCGGTCGACCTCGCGGTCTTCGACATCCGGCTGCCCGGGATGGACGGCCTCACGCTCCTCGGGAAGGCGCGCGAGCTGTGGCGCGACCTCCCGGTCGTCGTCATCAGCGGCCACGCCGAGACCGCCGACATCGTGGAAGCGATGAGGCGGGGCGCGATCGACTTCATCGCGAAGCCGGTCGACCGCGATCGGGTCCTCGTCACCGTACGCAACGCGCTCGAGCGCAGGACGCTCGAGGAGAAGGTCCAGACGCTCTCCTCCCGCGAGCGGCGCTTCGCCGACGAGATGCTCGGGGAGAGCCCGGCGATGCTCCGGCTCCGCGAGGACATCGCGAAGGTCGCGCCGACGACCGGGCCGCGTCCTCGTCCTCGGCGAGTCCGGGACCGGCAAGGAGCTCATCGCGGCCGAGCTCCACCGCCTCTCGAAGCGGGCGGCCGGCCCCTTCGTGAAGGTGAACTGCGCCGCCATCCCGTCCGAGCTCATCGAGTCCGAGCTCTTCGGGCACGAGAAGGGGAGCTTCTCCGGCGCCGCCTCGCGGCGGCGGGGCCAGTTCGAGGTGGCGCACGGCGGGACGCTCTTCCTCGACGAGATCGGCGACATGAGCCTCTCCGCCCAGGCGAAGGTGCTGCGCGCGCTGCAGACCGGCGAGATCACCCGCGTCGGCAGCGAGAAGGTGATCCAGGTGGACGTGCGCGTCGTCGCGGCGACGAACAAGGACCTCGAGGACGAGGTGCGGGAGGGCCGCTTCCGCGAGGACCTCTACTTCCGGCTCGCGGTCGTCCCGCTCCGCGCGCCCGCGCTGCGCGACCGGCTCGAGGACGTGCCGCTCCTCGCCGAGCGGTTCCTCCAGCTCGCCATGCGCGAGAACGCGCTGCGGCCGAAGCAGGTGGAGGCCGGGGTCTACGAGCGGCTGCGCACCTACCGCTGGCCCGGAAACGTCCGCGAGCTGCGCAACGTCTGCGAGCGGATGGTGATCATGAGCGGCGACCGGATCACCGCCGCGGACGTGCCGGAGGGGGTCGCCCCGCGCGCGGCGCCCGCCCCCGCGCCCGGCGCGGCGGACCTGTCGCAGTACGGCGAGGTCCCGCTCAAGGACCTCCGCGACCTCGTCGAGCGGGACTACATCCTGAAGAAGCTCGAGGAGCACGACTGGAACATCACGCAGGCGGCGCAGGCGCTCGGCGTCGAGCGGACGAACCTGCACAAGAAGATCAAGCAGCACGGGCTCTCCCGCGCCGGGCGCGGCGTCGCGGCCGAGGCGGTCGACGGCGAGGAGGACTGAAGGGATGCTCGGCCGCGGCGATCTCGACCGCGCCGTCTCGGACGGCGTCCTCTCACGCCAGCAGGCGGATGCGCTCTGGGCGCGGCGGGGAGCGACCGCACCGGGCGTGACCCCGTCCGTCACCGGACCGGCGGCGCCGGGCCGCCTCCAGGCCGCGGCGCTCGCGGGCTCGGTCCTCGCCGGCGCTGGTGCCGCCTGGCTGCTCCTCACGGCGGGCGAGCGGCTCGGCGCCCCCGCCCTCGTCGGGGTGGCGCTCGCGTGCGGCGCGGGCGCCGCCGTCGGCGCGCGCGCGCTCGAGCGGCGAGGCCTCGCCGCGGGCGGAGTGCTCGCCTCGATCGCGGTCGCGATGGTCCCGGCCGCCGCCGCCGGGCTCCAGCGCGCGCTCGGGCTCTTCTCCGAGGTGTCGTCTTCCTCGGCGCCGTCCGCGGTGCTCGCGGGGCCGGCGTTCCCGAGCGCCGCGGTCGCGGTGGTGGCCGCGATCGTGGCGCTGCGCGCCTTCCGCGCGCCGATCCTCTCCGCGGTCGTCGTCGGCGCGGTCTGGTTCCTGGTGATGCTCGCCGCGCCGCTCGTGTTCGGCGCGGGGCCGTCCTGGAGCCAGCGCGCGCTCCTCTCCGCGCTCCTCGGCGTCGTCGTGCTCGGCACCGGCGTCGCGCTCGACGGCCGCACCCGGCGCGACCACGCGGGCTGGCTCTACCTCTCGGGCCTCGTCGCGTTCTGCGGCGCGTTCGCCACCGTCCGGCTCGAGTCCACGCTCGCGCTCGCTCTCGAGGTGGCAGTGGACGTGGCGCTCGTCTTCGCGGCGGTCGCGCTCCGGCGGAAGGTGTTCGCCATCTTCGGGGCGCTCGGCCTCGCGAGCGTCCTCGGCCAGGTGCTCGCGGTGTCGGTCGACGACGCCTTCCTGCCGCTCGCCTTCGGCGCGGTCGGGGTGGCCGCCGCGGCCGGCGCCTTCGGCTACCTGCGGCTCGCCCCCGCGCTCGAGGCGGCCGCCGCAGCGCTCCTGCCGGACGGGCTGCGGCGGCTGCTCCCGCCCGCGCCGGGCGGCTGACGGCCCGCGCGCCCGGGGCCGCGGTTATGATGCCCGCGCCGATGCGCCCCTCCCACGCGATCCCCGGCCTCCCTCCGGCCGAGCCCACCGAAGCGTCCGCCGAGCGCCTCGCTCGGCTCGCGCGCCGCTACCCGGACCGGCTCGAGCCCCTCCTCGCCGCCGCCCGCGGCGCACCCGACCCGGACCTCGCGCTCGCCGGGATCGAGCGGTACGTGGACGGCGCCGGCGCCCCGCCGGCCGACCAGGACCTGCTCGAGGCGCTCGCGCTGCTCGCCGGGTCGTCGCGGATGATCCCCGCCCTCCTCGCGCGCGATCCGGGCCTGCTGCGGCGCGCGGCGCGCTCGCCGCTCCTCGAGCGTCCGCGCGCGGAGGCGGCGCTGAGGGACGTCATCGATCGCGCGGCGGGCCGGCTCGCGCCGGACGACGTGGACGGCTTCAACCGCCTGCTCCGGCGGGTCCGGGCGCGCGAGGTCGTGCGCATCTCGCTCCGCGACCTGCGCCGCGCGCGCGTGAAGGAGGTCACCGGCGAGCTCTCCGCGCTCGCGACGGCCTGCCTCGACGCCGCCATCCGGTTCCACGACCGGCGGCTCCGGGTCCGGCACGGCGCCCCGGCGGGGCTCTCCGGGCGCGAGCCTGGCACCGGCTTCTGCGCCCTCGCCATGGGCAAGCTCGGCGCGCGCGAGCTCAACTTCTCGTCCGACGTGGACCTCGTCTACGTGTACGACCGCGACGGGGAGACCGAGGGCGAGCGCGCCGTCACCCACTTCGCGTACTACGCGAAGCTCGCCGAGCTCGTCACCGAGTCGATGGCGAAGCCCACCGAGGACGGCTTCGTGTTCCGCGTGGACCTGAACCTCAGGCCGGACGGCCAGAACGGCCCGATCGTGAACAGCCTGCGGGCGGCCGAGCTCTACTACCAGACGTTCGGACGCAGCTGGGAGCGGAACGCCCTCGTGAAGGCACGCCCCGGCGCAGGCGACCTCGCGGTCGGCGACGAGCTGCTGCTGCAGCTCGAGTCCTTCATCTGGCGCCGGAGCCTCGACCTCACGGTGGTGCAGGAGATCCAGGCGATGAAGGCGCGCATCGACGCGCGCGCCGGCGCCGAGGGCAAGGACGACCTCAAGCTCGGGAAGGGCGGCATCCGCGAGTCCGAGTTCTTCGTCTCCGCGCTGCAGCTCCTCCACGGCGGGCGCGAGGAGGCGCGCGCGCTGCGCGAGCGCGCGGTGCTGCCGGCGCTCGACCGCCTCCTCTTCGCCGGGATCGTCCCGGCGAAGGACCGCGACGAGCTCGCCGACGCGTACCTGTTCCTGCGCCGCGCCGAGCACCGCGTCCAGATGGTCGACGGTGCGCAGACCCATCGGCTCCCCCCGGCGGGCGAGCGACGCTGGCTGGCGCGCTCGATGGGCTACCCGAGCGAGGACGCGTTCGAGGCGGCCCTCTCCGCCCACCGCGAGCGCGTCGCCCGGCTCTTCGCCGGGCTCCTCGGGACCGGCACCGGCGCGGTGCCGCTCGACCCGGACCTCGCCCTGCTCGCCGACGCGCAGGTGGAGCGTGAGCGGCGCGTCGAGATCGCCGCGCGGAGAGGGCTCGTCGATCCGGACCGCGTGCTCGCCTCCATCGACGCGATGGCGCGCCGGCAGACCCCCTTCTCGACGCTCGGCGATCCCGCCGCGGCCGTCGCGCTCCTGTCGGACGCGCTCGGCACCCCCGACCCGGACCAGGCGATCTCGCACCTCTCCGACTTCGCGGCGGCGCTCACGAACCCCGACCCGTACTTCCGCCTGCTCGCCGAGCACCGGCGCGTGGCGCGGCTCCTGCTCTCCCTCTTCGGCACCTCCGACTTCCTCTCGAAGCGCTTCCTCCGCCACCCCGAGCTCATCGACATGCTGCTCCGGGAGGATCAGTCCCTGCTCGAGAAGTCCCGCGACGCCTTCCGGCGCGACCTCGACGAGCGGCTCGGCGACGTGGACCCGTCGCTCGCCACCGACGACCTCCTCGAGCGGCAGCTCGGCGAGCTGCGCCGCTACAAGAACGAGGAGGTGCTGCGGATCGCGATCCACGACATCGCCGGGACGATCGACCTCGCGAGCATCGCCGGTCAGCTCACCGACCTCGCCGAGGCGTGCCTCGAGCGCTGCCTCTCGCTCGCCGAGGCGGAGGCGACCGCGAAGGGCCTCGCGCCGCCCGGCCGGCTCTGCATCATCGGGATGGGCAAGCTCGGCGGGCGCGAGCTCGGCTACCACTCCGACCTCGACCTCATCTTCCTGTACCCGGGCTCCGGCGCGACGGCCGGGCAGGAGCGCTACCCGCGGCTCGCCCAGCGCTTCATGTCGTTCCTGCAGATGCCGCTGCGCGAGGGTCGCCTCTTCCAGATCGACACCCGCCTGCGGCCGTCCGGCAACCAGGGCGCGCTCGTCATCGGCGCCGAGGCGTTCACCCGCTATCACACGGGCGGCGCCGTGCCCGGGGCGCCGGGCGGCGCGGTCCGCAGCCAGCTGTGGGAGCGGCAGGCCCTGCTCCGCGCGCGCCACGTCGCCGGCGACCCCGCCATCTTCGCGGAGGTCCGCGAGCAGGTGCTCGTCCCGGTCGTCTACGGCGGGCACGAGGACCGGGCCGCGCTCGCCGCCGAGATCCGGCGGATGCGCGAGCGGATGGAGGCGGAGGTCGCGCGGGAGGCCTCGCACGGCAAGAACCCGAAGACCGGCCACGGCGGGCTCGTCGACGTCGAGTTCGCGGCGCAGTTCCTCCTGCTCGCCCACGGGCACGAGCACCCGGCGATCCGCGCGGGATCGACGCCGGTCGCGCTGCGCAACCTGCGCCAGGCGGGGCTCCTCCGCGAGGCCGAGTTCGAGGCGCTCGCCGAGGGGTACGAGTTCCTGCGGCGGGTCGAGCTCCGGCTGCGCATCGTGCACGACTTCGCGATCGACCACCTCCCGGAGTCCGGCCCCGCGCTCCGCCAGCTCGCGCGACGGCTCGGCTACGCCGGCCCGGACCCGGGCAGCCGCTTCCTCGCGGAGTACGGGCGCGTCACCGCCGCCGTGCGGCAGGCCTTCGACGCGGTCGTGCAGTGACCCGGCGAGGCGCGCGCCCGCGCGGAGCGCTGCGCTAGAATCGAGCCGTGGCGACCGACGATCCCATCGACGCGCAGCGCGCGCTCGTCCGCCCCTTCGAGGACGCCGAGGCGGCGCTCGTCCGGGCGATCGTCTCGTCGCCGGCGTTCGTGTCCGACGCGGAGGAGGCGGCGCTGCGCTACGCGCTGAACCTCGCGCGGACGACGCGGATCCGGACCCCGGACGGCGACGACCTGGACGTCGGCGCGTTCCTCGCGCCGTACCGGGACGAGCTGCTCCCCGCCGCCGCGGCGCTCGCCGCGCCGCGCGGCTTCGTCCCCGCGGACGCGGCCCGCCTCGTGCCGAACACCCTCGCGCACGCCCGCGCGTGGCGCGCCCGCCTCCTCGGCGCGTTCGCCGGGAAGCTGCCGCAGAGCGCGCTCGACCGCGAGGTCTGCGAGAAGGCCCTCGTGCTCGTCTGCGGCGGCGGCGGCGGCGTCGCGTGGTCGTACCTCGGCGCGTTCGCGCTGCTCGAGCAGTACGGGCTCGTCCCGCGCTTCCTCGCCGGGACGAGCATGGGCGCGGTGCTGCTCCTCTTCCGCGCGCGCCGCCTCCGCTGGCACCCCGACGACGTCTCGGAGGCGATGCGCGGCCTCTCGTTCAGGACGCTCTTCCGCTTCCTGCACGGTGAGTCACGGTACGGACTGCCCGCCGCGATGCGGCTCTACCTCCGCGCCGGCATCGGCGAGTTCCTCAAGGGTCCGGACGGCCACCCGCTCACCCTCGGCCAGCTCGCGGTGCCGCTCGTGGTCGCCGTCACCGGCATCCGGAACGGTGCGCTCCCGCGCGACCCGAGCTACTACGAGCACCTCCTCGACCTCGGGGGAGAGGAGCCGCGCCCGAACGTCATCTCCCGGGTGGTGTCCGAGGTGTTCCAGGCGATCGGCGAGCTCATCGTCCAGCGCGATCGCTTCGCGCGGGTCTACCTCGGCGCCGACGAGGAGACGCGCGAGTTCGACGCGATCGACGCGGTCGGCTTCTCGTCCGCGCTGCCCGGGGTCATCCACTACGACGTCGTCCGCGACGACGAGCGGATGCACGCGCTCCTGCGCGCGCTCCTCGACCGGCACGACGTGTTCCGGCTCGTCGATGGGGGGCTCGTCGACAACCTGCCCGCGCGCGCCGCCTGGGCGGCGGTGCAGCGCGGCGCCATCGGGACGCGGAACGCCTTCGTCCTCGCGCTCGAGGGGTTCGGCCCGAAGCTCACCCAGCCGCTCTGGTTCGGGCTCGAGCAGCTCGCCGCCCAGAACGTCGCCTGGAACCGCCCCTTCATCCACCACCACCGCTCGTTCCAGCGCGTCCTCTCGCCGCTCGAGGTCGTGCCGGACGAGGCCGAGCTGCAGCGGGCGATCCAGGCGGGCAAGGCGGAGCTCAACCCGGACATGCCGTTCGTCGCGCGGATGTGCCGGCCGTTCCCGGCGATCTAGGGTGGACCCGCGCCCTCGGGCAGGACGGGGACACCGAGCGCCGGATCGAGGCGGGTGAGCCCGATCGCGAGCAGGTAGGAGCGCTGCTCGCCGGGCTGGAGCTCCTGCGCGAGCCACTCGACCCCGATGAACACCTCGTTCGAGTCGAGCGGCTGGGCGAGCCGCTTGAACTTCGAGCCCGGCTGGTTCGCGAAGTAGACGCGGTCCGGCAGGACGTCGCCCACCCAGGCGATGAAGTCGGCGAGCCCGCTCGTCTCGTCGAGGATGCCCGCCCAGCGGTTCGCCTCGACGGGGATGGGCCCCTCGACCCGGACGATCGCGTCGCGGACCCAGCCGACGTTCCCGGCCGCCGACCCGAAGTGACCGACCCACGGCTCGTCGCCGTACGCGTACGCGTAGCGGGCGGGCCGCTCGCCGGTGTTCACCACGCGCAAGCCCAGCTTGAACCAGGGCTTCCCGGCGCGGAAGTAGGCGAATCGGTCGATGCGGAGCGAGCCGCCCGCGACCGGGACCTCGTGCGAGCTCTCGATCACGACGCGCTCGGGATCGCGGATGAGGACGCGCGCCCCGAGGATACTTCCAGGACCCCGGCGGCCACGGCTGCTGCGAGTCGAGATCGAGCAGCAGCTCGTTCACGTTGCACCAGATGTGGTGCCAGCCGCGCGCGTCGCGGAAGGCCATCCCGCTCTCGTCCTGCTCCTGGACCGCCGCGACGTCCGGCAGCGCGCCCCCGACGAACAGGCCCCGCGGCGTCTTGCCCTCGTCGTCCGCGTAGCGCGAGAAGAGCGTGACGAGCTCCGTCCCGTCGGCGAGGTGATTGCGGACGAGCCCGCTCCCGCCGTCGTCCCAGTCGAGCTCGAGCCAGGCGCGCCCCGGCGCCGGCGCGTCCCGACCGACGACGCGCCGGATGCGGGAGAAGGAGGCGCCCATGACGAGGCGAGAGCCGTCGCCGAGGAACAGGTCGTCCTTCAGGACGAGCGGGCGGTCCCCCGCGCCGCGCAGGAGGAACACCCCCTGCCAGTTGCCGGAGATCTGGACGTCGGTTGCCGCGGCGACGAGCGCGGCGAGGCCGAGCGCGGCGGCTGCGAACCCGAGCCGGCGCCAGCGGCTCCGCAGGCGTCACTTCCGGTACCGTCTTCGTGGCGGCCTTCACGCGTTCCTCCGGTCGGCGACGCCCAACGGGCGCGCCGGCGCGGTCCCCCTGGGCCGCGCCCGAGAGCCTACCTCGCTCCTGACGAACGCGCACCGCCGCGATATCGCGGGCAGAACACGGTGCCGGACAGCGGTGCCGGACAGGGCAGACGGTGCCGGACAGCGGCGCCGCCGAGAATACGGTGCCGGACACGTCGATCTCTTCGCTCGAAAACAGTTTACTCACTGCATAACCGTGGTCGGATGTAATAACCAGTCTTCTTCCCTGCCGAAGCCTGTTAACGAATTTCCAGAATCCGTCGTCCTGGAGCGTTGCAGCCGCGGTCTTGTAGATTTGATCCGGGAGTTTCTTGTGAACGTGGATGAGATCGTCGAGCCAGCTATGCCACACGAAGACGTTGGACTCGTGGGGAATGACCCCGACGGCGTCCTCGAATGGGACGCTGATCACATCCGTGTAAGCCTTTGATGGAAAGAGATTGAAACTGCCCGGAGCGCCATTTCGCGTCAGATGACTGCGAGAAGGTACGCCCAGCGCATGGGCAAACTGGTCCGTGTCGGATGGCGATTCAGCGCCGGTCACACGCACATCGGTGGGCTGGATATGTCGTGCTTGAGCGCCTCCCAAGAGCCAGGGCATCTCGCGCAGTGACAGGGCATCAAGCACAAGGACGGCGCGGCCGATGCTGGATGGCGCAGCGCACCATTCTTTTAGGTGGGTTGCGGTCCTGGGTGCGGCCTCCGGGTAAACCCCCATAATTCCCATGCGGTCTCGGCAAGGAGGCGGTCGGGAGCGACAGTCTGGTTATGGAGATCGACTGGTGAGGCGCCGGTCACGGCCAGCTCCCCTAATCGCGCGAATACGCCGCTCCAGGGTTTGTCGGCGAGGGAGGTTTCCAGGATGATGTCCCCCCAAACAGGTGTGCTCATTCTTCGTCCCCCTCCCTCCTTGGTGAACGTCACTTCCATAGAGGCTTTGAGACTCGAAGGGAGGCGCGTGAGAATCTGCTTCACTTGCTGTACGGTGAGGTTGTTGAATTCGATTTTGGTGGTTTCCATCACAGCGCTGGGATCAACGCCCCACTTTTCGAAGCATGCGGTCAGGTTGATGCCGGTGGTCGCTTCGTCCGTCCGGTGGACCTCCCGTAGCCGCAGTCACTGGGGGCACCGGCCCCACAGGTCCTGTTGGCGGCGTGATCGGAGGTGCGCCGAGGGGGCTCGGACCACCTCCGGTGGGCGGCTGCGGGGGAAGCACGGGAGGATGAGTTCCAGGGCCCGTAACGGTCGTCCGCCAACGGCCGCCGGAAGGCCGAGTTGGATCTGGTCGCATCTCTTGCCCGGAGCGGAAAGCCCTCGATCGTACAAAGCGGAGTGCTTCCTCATCGCTTGAATGCTCTGGCAGGCGGCCAACCCAGGTCCCGCCGACATTTACCACGATCTTGCCCCGCGAGACGATCTTCAGAATCTCTTCATAGACGGGGGTTTCACCAAGGAACGGTATGGCATCCTTGGTGTCCGGCGGCGGCGGTTCAGTTAGCTCGTCGAGCAGGTCCCCTACCAGGCATGATTCCTTGGCGCGCTCCAAAACCAGGGATTGAAACTCGGCGGGATCGAAGAGGTCCTCGACAAGAGATTTCTCGACTGCGGTCGGGATTTCACCGCCTTGCGCGGTCACACGTTCCACGTCGAATATGCATTGATCCGGTTGCTGGTAATTCCAGCGCCGCAGCGCACCGCAAACTTGTCGAAGCGCTTCTTCAGCGCGTCCCGAAGCGGCTTGTCGAATTCCTCTTTCAAACCGCGGTATTTCGGATCATCGCGCCACGCTATCGAGGTAAGGTAGGAGCACCTTGAGCAGAAAAGAAGTTCTGCGTCCTGATAGATGCTTTTCACTCCGTCCGAAGGCAACAGGAATCGGACGGTGTTCCGCTTCGCAGGGACATGACTGGCGAGCCATTTCCCGAGAGCATCAACCCGCTTCCCCTCTCTGGTCTGCAGCGGCTCAGGCATGACAATGAGAACCGGCCTGTCCCATTTCGAGGGCTTGTCCAAATCATCGACATCAGCCCATGGGTCGTTCTGCCAGTTTGGGCCGAGAGCTATGACGCGAGAGGAGGATTGCCTTGTTTCCGGGACGAGGATGTGCCGCAGGGTATTGCGAACGTGCTCAATATCTTTCCCCGGATAGACCGTTTGACCCACCTCGGCAGCCGAAACGCCCTGTTGCCATAGCTTGTCGTTCTTGGCTGAAGCACGGACTTTCGAGCGTGGATTTTCTTCCAAACCAAATCTCAGTCGACCGTCCGGGCTTTCTTCGCCATGGATGTTTATGCTGGCCTCAACCAACTGAACGAGTTCGCCATGAAACGAATTGTCGTCGACGGGCTGCTCCCGTGTAATGTCGAGCTGAAGCTCTTGTCGCGTCCCGCCCGCGTTTCTTCCGGGCGACATGGATCGTATCCAGAGTGCGCTGACCAGTTCGCGCGCATGGGGTACAGGGGCTCCGATTGTCTTGACTGTTTCGAGATTACGTTGGGCTACTTGCCGGAGCCTCTCCTGCTCTCCAACTGTGGCAATCGAATCCAGTAGCGATTGAACGCCGCACGTATCATCATCCACGAAGAAATCGGCCGGTGTAATGGTCGGGACTTTTTCTCCTCTTTCTCGGTAGGAGGAGGCGAGGATGCGAATAAGGTCGCGTGTCTCCTGAGCGGCTTCAGCCATTAGGATGTGATCTTCCAGTAGCTCCATCAGTTCAGGCGAAAAAGGCCAACAGGCCATGACCTCTGATACGACCCGAGATCTTTCGGATTCCGGAAGATGAGAGAAACGAAGCCGGAAACGCTCGGATGCATAGGAATCAAGAAGACTCCGTATCTCGTCCGTCGGGATGTTCTGGCGGTTCTCAAAGAGACGATATAGGAGCAGATTCTTCCGGTCTTCCTTCGCGGTGGGCCCTCGGAAATCAACGATGACAGGACCGTCACGGTGGACCTGTCTAAAGGCCTCCGTGTTGTTATTGAGCACCGAGACGACAAGAATCAGAAGATCTGGTCGGTCCTTGGATAGTTCAGAAAGATTCTGGATGAAATTCTCGGCCAAGGTCCGGTACTTGATTCCTTCCGGCCCCGGCTTATCACTCAGACCGTCGAACCACTTCTGGAATTCATCGAGAATCAGCGCTACGGGTTGAGCCTCGAACATCTCCTCCAGCAGGGATCGCGGAGGGTATGGCCGACCCATCTGGTTGAACTTGCCTCTGAAAAAGTCTCCCTTGGGGTGACGCTCGAATATGAGGTCCCACAACAAAGGGTACTCA
Organism: uncultured delta proteobacterium; assembly: GCA_963736795.1. GTDB lineage: Bacteria > Myxococcota > Myxococcia > Myxococcales > Anaeromyxobacteraceae > Anaeromyxobacter. The sequence goes on from CAVTRF010000036.1 coordinate 134,776, forward strand.
TGGTTGTGGACCGGTTCCGAAATGGCAAAGAATCCGCCATCGAGAACAAGCCCACTCAAAGGCTGCACGCCAAGTCTGTTTCCCCATTCGTTGGCCCACTTCTGAACCAGAGAGGACGATTCGACTGCGTGGTGCATCACGGCCATGATGTGAGATTTGCCACGGCCCCGGTCTCCATCAGGACAATGGGCCGCTTCGAACGATCTGTGCTGACCGCGCGCAAGGCCGTCTGAACGTCCGCCGTTGGGTATGTAATAGAAAGGATGAAATCCGGTGTTCTCTGAGCTGCTCCGGTGTTGTCTTTCCTGCGCAGGGCTATGGCTGTGCCCGGCATCTGGGAACCAAGGAATTCGTCTCTTAACTTTAGGTTCAGCATCATCAGCCTCCGCGCCGGGTTATCTCTTCCTGCCGTCAGGAGTCTGACCCTGCTCGCTGTCGCCGGCCCCGCCGGTCTTCACCCACTCATCGATCTCCGACAGTTTAAACTTCCAGAGCCTTCCCACTCGGTGGGCTGGCAAGCCCTTGGTTTCAATCCAGCGGTAAACCGAGTCTTTGGCAACACCGAGGTGAAGCGCGACTTTGTCGACAGCAACCCAGGATTCGGGCATTCTCATTTCCATGGCTTTGCAGTTTCTTACCGCCAGGCATGCGCCTGGCCAGACCTGTGCCACGCTATCACCATTCAGCGAAATGGCACAAGAACAAACGTAGCTCTATGAAGGTCGATGAGAACCAATGGTGCGTACTAATCACGCGAAAAAAACAAAGGCGGTGGGGTGAACGGACTGGTGGTCTCAGGGCTTTTAAAGGAAGGGCTGTCCAGAGCATTCTTCGCGATTTGATGTGTCGGGGCTGTGTCCTGAAAGTGGGAATGCGATGAGTTTCTCAGTTAACCAGCAAATATCCTACTACCCGAGGGGGTGCGGCATCCTCCAGCTTTCCCTCTACATGCGTTTCTAATGCCGAGGTATCATGACGTACAGTAAGATACGACAATATCTGAATGGCTCCGACCCCCTCCGGATGGCAAGGAACGCATGGCCCGGCACTACTCGATCAGGGAATTCTTCCGGCAGATGCCGAACGCCTTGCTGGCGCGCTATTTCTACTCCAAGGGCCTCTTCAGCGAACTCGACTTCTCAGCGATGAAGGAAACGCAACCCGACGAGCTGTTCGCGGCCTGGATCGGCCTTCCCGATAGCCGGCGCAACCAGATGGAAGCCGAATTTCGGGAGATCTTCGAGCTGAGCTGCGAGAACGGGTTCAGGGCGATCCTCGACGAGGCGGGATGGCACCTGGCACATGACCCCGACGCGTACACGGCGTTCGTAGAAGAGCTCGCCATGCTGTCGAGCCACTTCGAAAGGGCTCTGTTCACGTTCCTCGACCATAATCGATTCTGGAAGGGCGCGGCCCTCTTCTATACGCGGACACGCTTCCCTGGTGGCGAAAGCGCAAGAACCTTCCACATGTTCCCGCCGCGGTGGATCGCGCCAGCCTGCAGGACCTGGAGGGCGTGATCCGGGACTACTTCCGCCGTACGGAGGGCAGGGGCAACAATTGCATCGTGGAGCCCTTCCGCCGCGGCGAGCGGGAATGTTCCTTCGACCTACCCGGAAGACTATTCTCAGCAGAGTGTCGAGTGGGTGAACAGGGAATTCGCCCGCCGCCCTCACAATCCCGCCTTCGAGCTCATACGTCTACTGCCAGAACGAGGGGTCGCTCGACCTGAACCTTCGCGGCTCCTACAAGCCCATCGAGCCGCTTCAGGGGATTTTCGCGGCGGCGATTCTAAAGCTGCCCGAATTGCCGCCCGACCCGAGGGACGGGCGCGTCTATGACCTGAACCCCCTGCGACAGAGAGGATTTCAATTTGTGTTCGAGCCGGGGAACCAGGATGTGGTTCTAAAGAAGCTACGGCTTTCGTCCAAGATAAGAAGGGCGACTGTCGCGCGTTCACGTGGAAGCCGACGCGACCAACAATGCCGATGCGGTGTACGTTGGACAAGGTTGCCAAGGGGCTGGAGCTAAGAGGCTTTACAACGTCTCACGCAGGTGGAGCTTGCGGCTATGGTCATTACGGATGTCAGCAAGCCCCCGAAGTCCGTGACGATCCGCCGTCACCCATCTCCAATTCATGTTCGCTCAAGTATGACGAGGTGGATCTGAAACTGCGCGAGATGCTGATCGCCTCCGGAAGAGGACCGACGGAACCGCTCGAGGAGCCGGAGGCGATGCGGCGGTGGAATCCGACGACCAATGACGCCGCAAGAGACGTTGATTGAATTGTCGACGTGTGGGCGGCAGGCGCAAGGGCGGTGTGACGGTCAGCGACGAGGAATTGAGGCAGTGGCCCCCTGCGGCAGTGGGCCATGAAGCTCACAGAGAACTGCTTGCCGAAGCCCGAACCGCCGCTAGCGTTGTCTGCCCCGGGTGCGAGGAAGAATGCGTCATGCCTGTACATACGCTGCCATCGGCGTCGCGCAACTCGACATCGTTCATCGTCTGTGACAAACGAAGCGATATTAATCGTGTGGCCGTTTCCGCTGAAAAACTCACGCTCTGGCGGTGCGACGCCAATGCGCTGGGTCTTTTTGCAGAGTTCCTCGGCCTGGGTCCGTGCACAACCAGTATTCAAATGATCCGACGCCTGCTGCACATCGGTGTCGTGTCCGGCGAAAAGCGTCGTCAAATGCTCTGCCTGCGTATTGGCGGGGACTTGGCTCTGGTCGCCGACGAGAAGCGCCGTTGGCGGAGCTTGTGTGCTATGGCGACGGCAAAATATTCAGTTGAGCGCCGCCATGATCGGCCAGCTGTGGATTCGGCGGCCGTGGTGGACCCGCGATACACGCCGACGATGCAGGGCGCGAAGCGCGCCAAGCGCGCCACTCAGGAGATGTACAAGCGCTGGCAGGAGGCACGCCGGGAGTTGAAGCGTCGCCATCCTAATATGTGGACGTGTGGTATGCCCAGCAGATTCCCAATGGACATCGCCGCCCGGCCGCGGCGTCCGTAAACACATGAAACCTTGAAGAAGTTGGGCGTAATTTTTTTCGCAGCCCCTACTCCCGCCATCCATCTGGTTCGACGGAGAAACTCTTACATTCGGTGAGTGTGCCATAGCATGGCATTACGGGCACGGACCCAAAATATTGACCTGTCCCGACCTATATGCCGGGTGCCTTCCCGAGTTCCCACCCTTTCATCGCCCAAATCGCACAAATATCATGGGTCTTATCACATTCAGACTCGCACAAGGAGGGTCAATGACGACCCCCATGATACTGAGACTCCCCAGAGTCAAGGCAACCACCGGACTGTCGCGAAGCACCATCCACCTCGAGTGGCCGAGGGCAACGTTCCCGAAGCCGGTGAGCTACAGGGTGGGCGGGCGGTTGGCTGGTTGGAGGCGGAGGTGATGGAGTGGTTGAAGGCCCGCGCGGAGGAAA
>CAVTRF010000037.1:0-19500 GCA_963736795.1 uncultured delta proteobacterium
GCGCCCTCGGGCTTGTAGGGCCCGTTGAAGATGGATCTGGCTCCCCGGGCACGAGGCGCAGCGCCTTGTCGAGCTCCATCTCGCTCACCACCTCGGCGCAGCGAGCCCTCGCGGTGGAAGACCCGGCAGACCGCGTCGAGGTAGTTGGTCTTGTAGGACCAGGCGAGCTGGGCGCGTGGGCAGCCGCGAGCGCCAAGCGCGTCGCGCGAGCTCGCGGTCGCGCGTCGACCAGGCGTCTTCTCGCAGAAGACGAAGAGCGGCGAGCCGAACCGCGCGACCAGGTCGGCGACCGGCGACGCCGTCGATGTCGGTGAGCGGGCGCATCGCGGCTGCGACCCGGGCGAACTTGTTCATCAGCCCGGCGCTGGTGCCGGACGAGGGTGGGCCGCTCGTAGGCGGGCTGCGTCGGCGGTCATCGGGCGTCACCTCTCGGGCGCGGAGCAGCTCGCCGTCGGCGGCGAGCTCCTGGAAGTCGTCCATGGTGGCGATCTGGTCGAGGGAGATGCGGACGAACAGCGTGCCGGCGCGGTAGTCCGGCAGCGGGGCCGACCGGCTCGCCGAGCGCCAGCCGGACGACGGCCCAGGGCAGGTTCTGCCCGGCGCCGGCGGCGAGGTAGATCCAGGCCGGGAAGCGCGGGTTGATCTCGATGAGCAGGTAGCGCCCCTCCGGGGTCCGCAGGATCTCGACCTCGCACGGGCCGCGCCAGCGAGGTCGCGGCGATGAAGCGCCGGGTCGGTCTCGAGGAGGTGTCGGGTCCTTCGACGGCGACGCCCGCCCAGCCCTTGCCCTTGTCGGTGAGCAGCATCTTCTTCATGGGCACCGCGCCGACCAGGCCGCCCTGGCCGTCGCCGACCGCGACGACGTCGTACTCCTCGCCCGGCGTGGAACTGCTGCACGATGACCGGCAGGCCCCACTTGCGCGACGGTCGCGTGGAAGGCGGCGGCGGCCTCGTCGAGGCCGTGGGCGACGCGTGGCGCCGTAGAAGACGCCCTTGACCACCAGCGGGTAGGGCAGGTCGGCGTGGAGCCGGTAGACGCTCGGCGACGTCGGAGAGGACCCGCTGCGCGCGGCACGTCGAGCCCGCGCCCTCGCCCGAGCTCGGCGAGGCGCACCTTCGAGCGGAGCTCGAGCTGCTCGCGGGTCGGGCAGGAACGTCCGGATGCCCCAGCTCGCGGAGCTCGGGCTCGAGCGCGATGAAGGCCGGCAGCTCGGAGTCGAGCGTGGGGATGATCACGTCGATGCGGCAGCGCCGCGTGGATCGTCGCGGAGCCGCTCGCGCGAGCGCCTCGACGCCCTGGCTCGGGTAGGGGATGAGGAAGCGCCGCGTCGAGCCCGAGTCGCGTGGCGTAGAGCCCGGAGTCGAGCGCGTCGTAGGCGAGGCCGACGAGCAGCGCCCCCGGAAGCCGGGCGCGGCGCGGAGCGAGCGGATGACCGCGACGCCCGGCGCCGGGTTGTCGGTGGCGTTGAGCCCGGTGACGGCGACGGTGAGCGACGCGCGGCATCGCTCACGCGCTCGGTCCCGGCCGGGCAGGGCCAGCCCTGCTCGCGGGCGACTGCAGGAGGAACTCGCGGACGTCGCGGGCGACGTCGGTGCTCCGGGTCCGACCTCGAAGGCGGCGCGCAGCGCGGCCTCGATCGGCGCTCGGGCGACTCGCCGCGCCGGAGCCCCTCGAGGATGAACGCGGCCGGTCGCGTTCAGGCTGTAGGTCTGGCCGCTGTACGGGTCGAAGACGAAGCCGCTCTCGCTCACGGCGAGGTCCCGCAACCGCTGGGAGGAACGCATGCCCGCTCGAACACGACCGACCGGCGCGAGTTGCGCACTTTCGCCTGCGACGTCAGGCCGACGGGGCTGGAACGTGGACGGCCCCGACGTGCACCCCGTTCGAACGGCGCGCGGCCCGGCGGCAGGTCGGAGGAGGGAGCCCCCGCCTGCGCAGGCCGGGTGCTCCTTGCCCTCCTGCCCGACCGTGCGCTACGGACCCCCTCGAAGTCCCCCCCTTTTTCAACCGGAGACAAGAACCATGACTCGCACGACCCTCACCTCCACCGCGATCGCGCTCTGCGCCGTCCTGATCACCGGCTGCGCCACCGCCGGCCGCGACACCGCGATCGGCGCAGGGGTCGGCGGCGCCGCGGGCGCAGGGGTGGGCGCCCTCATCGGGGGGAAGAAGGGCGCGCTCATCGGCCTGGGCGTCGGCGCGCTCGCCGGTGGCTCGGTCGGCCTCTACCTCGACAAGCAGCGCAAGGAGCTCGAGCAGGTCGCCGAGGTGAAGAAGACGGAGAACGGCCTCCTCGTGCAGATGAAGAACGACATCCTCTTCGACACGGGCAGCGACGCCGTGAAGGCCGAGGGGATCACCGAGCTCGGGAAGATGGGCGACATCCTCGCGAAGTACTCGGACGACCGGGTCCGGATCGAGGGGCACACCGACGCGACCGGCGACACGAAGCTGAACCAGGCGCTCTCGGAGCGGCGCGCGAACGCGGTGAAGACGATCCTCGTGCGCGCGCGGCGTCCAGGACGGCCAGATTATCGTCCAGGGCCTCGGCGAGGCGAAGCCGGTGGCGGACAACGCGAGCGCCGACGGCCGCGCGAAGAACCGCCGCGTCGAGCTGCGCATCGACGTGCCGAACCCGAGCTAAGGCCGAGACCATCGCCCTGATTCGCTGCTGCGGCGCACCCTGGCTGGGCTGCGCCGGGCAGACTCCTCCCTCCGCTGCTCGGCGTACCAACGGGTACGCCTCCGCTGCTCGGTCGTCGTGTGCCCGGCTCGCCGACGCCATGGCGCGCCTCGCGACGCGATCAGGGCAAAGCTGGGCTCGGCTTTAGCCTCCTCCCCGTCGCACCCGCCGCGCCGCCGTGGACCTCGGGTTCGCGCCGGCGCGGCGCGGTCTTCGGGGAAGGGCAGATCAGCGCGCGGCGGGCGGTCGGAGCTCCGCGGCGCCCTTGCAGCCGCCCGAGCACCCGCAGGCGGGGGCCGCCGCGGCCGCGGAGCCGGTCAGGTCGAGCGCCGGGGCGCAGCCGCAGTCCTCGCCCCGCCAGGCCTCGCGCCCCTCCTGCGCGATGAACCAGGTCATGCCGAGCGCGGCGACCGGATCGGCCCACCACCAGCCGAAGCGCGGCGTTGAGGCCGATGCCCGCCAGCGTGACGACCGAGAGCCAGAAGCACGCGGTGGTCTGGAAGGCGTCGGCCTCGAGCGCGCGGCTCCCGAGCGCGCGCCGCCGCGCGCCGCTTGGCGCGCGCGAGCCACTGCATCGCGACGATCGAGACGGCGGTGAGCACGATGCCGACGACGCTCGGCTCGGGCCGCTCCCGCGCCCAGAGCGCGTGGCGCGCGTCGAAGCGCGACGTAGGCGGCGAGCAGGAAGAGCGAGGCGCCCGACGAGCCGGTGCGCGCGGTGGTCGAGCCGCTCGATCGCCTCGTGGTCGCGCGCCGCGCGCTCCGCGCGGAGGCGCCAGACGAGCACGAGGCCCGAGGCGCGTCTCGACGAAGCTGTCGATGCCGAAGCCGAGCAGCGCGACGCTGCCGGCGGCGAGGGCCGCGCGCGACCGCGACGACCCCCTCGACGACGTTCCAGCCGACGGTCAGGTACTCGAGCCGCAGCGCGCGGCGGACGAGGGCGGCGCAATCGGGGGTCGGTTCGGTCATGGTCCCGCTTCTGGGAGCCGGGGACCTCCCTGTCGGTTCGTCCGCGGTGTAGAAACTTCTACCAGCCCAGAGGGGTAATCATGCGAACGACCTCCGTGATCCGGCCGCCTTCGCGCGGTCGCTCGTCGAGAACGCCGTCGTGGTCGGGTTCGGCAGCCTCTCGAAGCGCGACCTCGAGCTGCTCGTCTTCTACCTGCTCGAGCGCGACGGGTTCCTGCCGCGGGACGCCACGAACCACGACCTCGCCCGGCGTCTCAGCGTCACCCCCTCCAGGGCGCGCGTCTTCCGCCGGGACGCGGACGCGCGCTGGGGGCGGCTCGACGCGGGCGCGGACGGCCCCGGCGCGCGCGTCCCGGCGCTGCTGAAGCGACTGCTCGCGCCGGGTGCCCTCGACGCCGCCCGCAGGCACACGCCGGCGGCCGACCGGAGCGACGGCTTCGTCGGGCTGTTCGTGCGCCACCCGGCGGACCGCGACCTCCTCGAGCAGCAGGTCGTGGACGCGGACGGAGTGCCGCGCGCCGGGCGGAGCCCGGACGTGCTGCTCGTGCGCTTCGAGGTGCTCGTCGCGGTCGCCGAGCGCAACCTCGCGCGCGCCGAGGCCGGGGAGGTCCGCCGGCAGCTGCGGACCCTGGCGCCCGCGGCCGACGAGGTCGCGGCGCTCCTCAAGAAGAACGTGAGCGACGTCCGCTGGGAGGACGTCCGCGCCACCCTGAACTTCGTGGGGCGCCAAGGTCGCCGCGGGGCGGGTCGAGGGGTCGCTCCTGAAGCTGCTCGGGGCCGTATTCCCGGCGCTGCGGTGAGGCGGGCCAATCCCCGCCTGCCCTTCGACTCCGCGCCGCTTCGCGGCGCTACGCTCAGGGCGAACCAATAGCGGGCGCTCAGGACGAGCGGGTCGCGGGGACGACGGCGGGGAGGAGCGCCGGCGGCGCGTCCTCGTCCTCGTCCTCCTCCTCTTCCTCCTCCTCGCCCGCGTCGAGGAGGAGCGGGTGCACCTTCTCGCCCTCACCCGCGCGCCGAGCCTCGCGAGGTCGGCCGCCTTCGGAGCACGTTCCCGCGGCCGGTCGGGAGCTTCGCCCTCGCGGCGGCGAAGCTCTCCTGCGCCTGATCGAGCCGCGCGCCGACCTGTCGAGGTCGCCGACGAAGTCGGAGAGCTTGTCGAGGAGCTTCCCCGCCTCGTCCGCGATCCGCTGGGCGTTCGCGTTCTGCTTCTCCGACCGCCAGACGTGCGCGATGAGCCGGAGCGCGGCGAGGAGCGTCGTCGGGCTGCAGACGACCACGCCCTGCCGGAACGCCTCCTCGTAGAGCCCGGCGTCCCGCACGATGGCGGCGTGGAACGCCGCCTCGTTCGGGACGAAGAGCAGCACGATGTCGAGGGTCCGCTGGCGCGAGGACGTCCGCGTAGCTCTTCCCGGCGAGCCCCTTCACGTGGGCGCGGAGCGAGGCGAGGTGCCGGTCGAGGGCCGCCTCCCGCACCGCCGGGCTCCACCGCCCGCATCGCCTCGACGAACGCCGTGAGCGAGCACTTCGCGTCCACCACGATGGCGCGGTCGCCGGGGAGGTACACGAGGGCGTCCGGGCCGCTTCCGCCCGCCCTCCTCGTCGACGTGCGAGACCTGGAGGTCGTACTCCCGCCCCTCGGTGAGCCCGGCGGTCTCGAGCACCCGCTCGAGCACGAGCTCGCCCCAGTCGCCCTGCGCCTTCGAGTCGCCGGTGAGCGCGCGGGAGAGGCCGTCGCCGCGTCGGAGTGCAGCTTCGTCTGGGTCTCCTGCAGCAGCTGGAGTCGACGGAGCAGGGTCGCGCGATCGCGGTTCTCCTCGTCGTAGGTCTGCTCGATCTTCGCCTCGAACGCCTTCAGCCGCTCGCCGAGCGGGCGCGAGCAAGCGCCTGCAGCCCCTCGCGGCTCCGCTCGAGGATGGCCTTCCCCTTCTCGTCGAGGAGCGCGGCCCGGCGAGCTTCTCCATCTCCGCGCGCACCGCCTCCCTCGTCCGCTCCGCCTCGGCGACGCGCTCCGCGGCCGCCCGCCGCTCCGCGTCGAGGTCGGCCGCGAGCTTCGCTCGCGGCTCCGCGAGCCGCTCGCGTCGCCGGAGCTCCTCCGCGCGCGCGCAGCGCGTCGAGCTCGACGGACGCTTCGGCGTGCCGGCGCTCCGCGCGCGGCGAGCTCCGCGGCGGACCCTCCGAGCTGCCCGCGCGCGACCGCCGCGCGCGCCCGCTCCACGTCGAGCGCCCGGCGAGCTCGACCGCCGCGCCGCGCCTCGCGCTCCGTGGCGAGGACCGCGCGCGCCGCCGCCTGCCGACCCAGCACGAGCCCGATCGCGAGCCCGCGCCGAAGAACACGACCGCCGCCGCGATCCGATGATCCCGTCCATGCCCACATCGTACCGGCGGGCTGACGCGCGCCGGCGCCGGCTCAGGCGCGATCACGCGAGCGGAACGCTTCGCGGCCGGCGAGCGCGGCGACGGCGCTTCGCGCCGCGGCGCTGCGGCGCCGTGCTCGCGCGTCCGGAAGAACTCGATGAGCTGGCGGAGCGCCTCCGCGCGGGTCGACATCTGCTCCGCGGTCGCCGCGAGCTCCTCGGCGGCCGAGGCGTTTCGCTGGGTGACCTGGTCCACGGACGCCATGGCCTTGTTGATCTGGGCGACGCCCGCGGTCTGCTCGCGCGACGCGGCGGCCACCTCCTGCACGAGCGCGGCGGTCTTCTGGATGGTGGGGACGAGCCGGCCGAGCATGTCGCCGGAGCGCTCCGCCACCTCGAGGCTCGAGCCGGCGTCCCCGCCGATCTCCTTCGCCGCCTTCTGCGCCCCCTCGGCGAGCTTGCGCACCTCGGCCGCGACGACCGCGAAGCCCTTGCCGTGCTCGCCCGCCCGCGCCGCCTCGATGGCGGCGTTCAGCGCGAGGAGGTTCGTCTGGTAGGCGATCTCCTCGATGACCGTGATGCGCTCGGCGATCCGGCGCATCGCCTCGACGGTCGCGCGCACCGCCTTGCCGCTCTCGGCGGCGTCGCGCGCGCCCTCCGTCGCGATCTGCTCGGTCGCGCGGCTGTTCTCCGCGTTCTGGGTGATGGACGCGCTCATCTCCTCGAGGCTCGCGGTCGTCTCCTCGACCGAGGCCGCCTGCTCCCCGGTGCCCTGCGACACGCTCTGGGCGGTGGCGGACACCTGCGCCGATGCGGCGAGGAGCGCGTCGGCCCCCGCGCGCACCTCGCCGAGGACGCGCGCGAGGTTCCGGGTCATCGCCTGCATCGCGTCCTGGAGCTCGGCGATCTCGTCGCCGCCCTGCACCTGCGACGTCCTGGGTGAGATCGCCCTCCGCGATGCGCCGCGCGACCGCCGAGAGGTTCGACGATGGGCGTCACCACCCTCCGGAGGAGGCGGTACGCGAGGAACGCGCCGAGGAGGAGCGCCCCGGCGAAGCCCGCCGCGAAGACGGCGCCCCGGGCGCCGAGGGTCGTGCGGGTCTCGGCGAGGCTCGCCGCACCGCCGCCGCCTGCTCGACGCGGAGCCGCTCGAGCTTCTCGAAGAGCGCGGCGGACGCCCCCTTGAACGCCTTGGAGCGCTCGCCGGCCTCGAGCCACTCCTGGTTGGCGGTGGCCTTCACCATGCCCTCGCCCTTCTCGACCATCTCGGCGAAGAGCCGCTTCGCCTCGTGCGGCGGCGGCGGGCGTGGTGGTGGCGCGCTCGAGCCGCGCCACCGCGGCGCCGAAGCCGTCTCCGCGCCGCGGCGACCGGCCCGAGGTCCGAGGTTCCCGCCGCGGCCTGGCCCGCGAAGACCTGCGCGAGCCCGCGGGCGTTCAGCTCCATCTCGCCCGCGGCGACGGCGCAGTCCATCGCTGCCGGGACCGTCTCGCCGAGCTGCGTCGCGGTGAGCTGGTTCGAGACGAACCCGTACACCCCGAGCGCCGCCACGGCGAGCAGGAGCCCCGCGAACGTGAACCCGACCCGCCTGCCGACCGTGAGCCTCATGGAGGGGTCCCCGCCTACTTCGAGACCTGCAGCCCCTCGGACTGCCACCGCAGGATCCCGCCGTCGAGCCGCTTCACGTCCTTGCGCCCGAGCTGGTTCAGCAGGCGGCCCGCGATCGGCGCCTGGTGGCCGGCGTGGTCGAGGATCACGATGGTGCGGCCCGGCGCGACCTCCTTCAGGCGAGCGGCGATCTCGTCGATCGGGACGCTCACCGCGCCGGCGATCCGGAAGCTCGCGAACTCCTCGGGGTCGCGGACGTCCATCAGGAACGGCGGGTTCTTCGACGCGGCCGCCTCCTTCAGCGCCGCGGGAGCGATGGCCGGCACCTCGACGGACTTCATGGGCTTTCCCTCGGTCTTGCGGCCCGACTTGCCCCAGCCCGGGAGCCCTTCCTTGTACTCGGCGATGTTCGTGTAGCCGGCCGAGAGCGCCGCCTTGGCCGCCTTCACCGTCTTCGTGCAGTTCGGGCCGTTGCAGTAGAAGACGACGAGCCGGCTCTTGTCCTTCACGAGCTCGGGGAGCTTCGTCGTCACGAGGCGCGCCGGGACGAGGGCCGCACCCGGGATGTGGGACTCGGCGAACTCGACCTGGGTGCGGGCGTCCACGAGCGTGAAGCCCCAGGCCGCCGGAGCCCCGGACATCTTCGCCGCGAGGGCGTCCGTCCCGATGACGGGGGCCTCCTGCGCGTGAGCGGGCGAAGCCAGCGAGGAGACGACGAGGATTGCGGCGAGGAGCGTGCGCATGTCGGATTCCCTCCGTTCGGACGGCCCCCATTGGGCACGCCGGGAGCGTTTGCACTGCGAGAACGACCCATCCAGTTACATTCGCGGGCGAGGCGAGTCAACGAAGGTAACTGCCCACATTTACGCCTAGTTACTGCACATTCCGTCAAACGAAACGCTTCCGATCGCCTTCACGCGACGTGGTCTCACTCGCCGCGCGCCTACGCCGCCCGGGGGGTGCGACCATTCGCCCCCCCGGGCGCCGCTTCCGTCGTTACCAGGTCGAGTCGAGACCGCAGGAGATGTACCGGGCGTCGAGACCCGGGCTCTCCTTGATCATCCCGTTCTTGTTGTGGCACGCGACGCACATCGAGACGGGACTTCCCGACCGTCTGGCACGTGCTGACCTTGACGAGCTGGAGCTGCCCGTCGAGCACCGGGACGCTCAGCCCGAAGTCCACCCAGCGCCGCATCTGCATCACCGCGTAGTCGCTGTTCGGCACGAGCGTGAGGTCGTGCGTCTCGGTCTGCTTCCCGTTCTCGAGCGGGAGCAGGCCGCGGCACTGCTCGGTGAGGTTCGCGTCGAACCGGTAGAACGCCGCCTTGCCGCCCTGGACGAGCGTGCTCGCGTCCGGCGTCCACTCCTGCCGGTAGAAGATCGTCTTCGCGGGCCCCTGGACCGCCGGGCCGATCGTGGTGGCCACCGGAGCGCCGGCGAGCAGGCTCGCCATGTCGAGGTTCACGAGCATTCCCTGGTTCAGGGCGACGCCCGCCGCGTCGAGCAGGTTGAGCGCGATCGTCATGGTGCGGAAGTCCTTCGAGTTGGTCCCGTGCGCCATCGACCAGTACGGCGGCATCCCGGCGACCTGGTCGAGGTACACGCGCTTCTCGAGGACGCAGGTGTCCTTGTTGATGACGTCGACGAAGCCCCGCGACCCCCATCCAGACGGGCAGGTACTTGTCCGCGCTCTGGCCCGAGCCGCAGTAGCCGGGGGCGTTCGAGCCGGCCGGCAGCGGGATGTGCACCTCGCAGTCGACGCGCCCCGAGGCGAGGTCGACGCGGCCGTACCGGTAGCCGCCCGTGGAGTCGGCGTTGATGGTCGACCAGAACAGCTTGCCCGCGCGGCCGCGCGTGCGGTCGATCCGGACGTCGTGGAAGCCATAGTCCTGGGCGGGCCCGAGGCGGATCCGCTCGAGGCGCGAGATCGTGAGCGGCGCCGCGGCGTTGTTCGGGTCGATGGCGAGGCTCACGACCGCCGCGTGTCCGCCCACACCCGCGGCGTAGATCTTCCCCGCGTACGTGCCCGGCAGCGTGACGGCGGCGGCGCTGGAAACGTCCGCGTTGCCGCGAGGTTCACCCTCCGTTCCGCAGGCGCACAGCGCGGCCAGAGCCAGGAGAGTTCCGACGGATGACGGCTTGGACATGTATCGACCTCGAGGAAGGGGAACGTTGGACCACTTTTCACTACCCCGTATTGGTGCGGCGCCGCGGCACAGGAGTGAACACCGCTGGAGCGACGGCATCAAGAACATTCTGAACGGAAAGTGAAAACCGTAGGAGTTCCGCGGCGCGGGACCGCGCGCGACCGGATCCCTTCAACGGCCGATGACGTTCACGGTCCGCTAACCATTCGGCGTACGGCTACACGGTGTGTCAACAGCGCACATTCACCGTTCGTTTCGAAAGACCAACAGTAACGGTCACTTTTCGTGCGACTATTCACCGCACCGCTGTGTCCCTGGATCCTGTCGCACCGTTTTGGCTCAGATGGATCCCTGGATACCATTCAAGGAGGAATTCACATCATGTTGATCAAGCTCGTTGCACTGTTCGCTTCCGTCGCCCTGTCGCTCCCCGCCGTCGCGCAGGAGTCGGAAGGCGCTGGCGACTACGCCGCGCAGGTCGCGCAGGGGAACCCGCTCGGCGTCCCGCCCGGGATCTACGCGAACACCGCCGAGCGGCTCTCCGAGTTCTTCGCCGCGACGAAGGGCGCCCGGACGATCTACGCCCAGGACCTGAAGGCCCGCATCGACGCAGGCACGCCCCAGTTCCTGCTCGACACGCGCCCGACCGCGGACTACGCGAAGGGCCACGTTCCGGGCGCGGTGAACATCCCGCTCGAGACGCTCTTCCTGTCCCAGAACCTCGCGCGCCTGCCGCTCGACGGCACGCCGATCGTCATCATCTGCCACACCGGCCACACCGCCTCGATGGCGCTCGGCGGCCTCGTCGCGCTCGGCTACAACCCCTTCGTGCTGCGGTTCGCGATGATGGGCTGGAACGCGTCGTCCGCGCAGAAGATCTTCTCCGTGACGCAGTCCCAGACCATCTACGGTCTCGGCGGTCCGCTGGCCCAGTAGCGGACCCGGGATCCCGGACGCGAGGAAATCCCGGCCGCGGCGGTCCTCGTGATCGCCGCGGCCGTTCCTCGTCCGGCGCGATCCGGATCAGGGGATCGCCGCCGCCCCCTCGAAACGCGGGTCGCTCGCGCCCTCGCGCAGGCCCGTCTCCCAGTCGATCCGCACCGCCTGCGCGTTCCCGAGCGGCCGCGGCGAGCGCTCGAGCACGTGGCCCCGCGCCTCGAGGGCGCGCGCCGTGGCGGCCTCGAAGCCGTTCGGCTCGACCTGCACGACGTCGGGCAGGTGCTGGTGATGGAAGCGCGAGGCCCCGAGCGCCTCGTCGAGCCGCATGCCGTCGTCCACCCAGTGGACGATCACCTGCGCCACGGTGGTCGGGATGGTCGAGCCGCCGGGCGACCCCAGGACGAGCTCGAGCCGGCCCTTCGCGTCGAAGAGGAACGTCGGCGCCATCGACGAGAGCGGGATCTTCCCGGGCTGCGGCGCGTTCAGCCCGCTGCCGACGAGCCCGTACGCGTTCGGCACCCCGGGCGCCGCCTCGAAGTCGTCCATCTCGTCGTTGAGCAGGATGCCGGTCCCGGGCACGACGACGCAGGAGCCGAACCAGTAGTTCACGGTGGTGGTGAGCGACACGGCGTTCCCCTCCGCGTCCACGACCGAGACGTGCGTCGTGTGCGGCGCCTCGCGGCCGGCCGAGACGTCGGCCGCCGGCGTCGCCCGCTCGCCCACCTCGGCGCGGAGCGCTTCGGTCGTCGCCCGCGAGAGCAGCTCCTCGACCGCCTTCCCCACGCCCGGGGCGAAGGCGGGATCGGCGAAGGTGGTGGCGCGGCGCGCGAAGAGCCGCTTCTCGAGCTCGATGGTCGCGTGGAGGAACCGCTCCGGGCGATAGCCGCCGGCGCGCGGGTCCTCTCCCTCGAGCGCCTGGAGGAGCGCGATCACGAGGGCGCCGCCCGCCGACGGCGGCGGGAAGGACACGACCCGGCGCCCGCGGTAGCGCCCCTCGAGCGGCGCGCGATCGCGGACCGCGTACCTGGCGAGGTCCTCCTTCGAGAGGACGCCGCCGCGCGCGCGGACCGCGGCCACGATCTGCTCCGCGAGCGGCCCCGCGTAGAACGCGTCCGCACCGCCGCGCCCGATCGCGCGGAGCGTCCTCGCGAGATCCCCGCGGACGAGCCGCGAACCGGGGAGGAGCGGCGCGGGCTTCCCATCCGCGCCCTTGCCGAGAAACTCCCGCGAGGCGGCGTGATCCGCGGCGAGGCAGCCGAGCCGGCGGGTCGCCGCCTCGGCGTAGACGCGCCCGACCCGGAACCCGCGCTCCGCGAGGACCGCTGCCGGGCCGACCAGCTCCTGCAGCGGCTTCGACCCGAACCGCCGCGCCAGCTCGGCGTAGCCGCGCACCGCCCCGGGCACCGCCACGGCGAGGCCGCCGTCGAGCGAACGCCCGGGCTGCGGCGCGCCGTCCTTCAGGAACATGTCCGGCCGCGCCCGAGCGGGCGCCACCTCGCGGAAGTCGAGGGCGTGGATCTTCCCCTCCTTCGCGTCGTACACGAGGGCGAAGCCGCCGCCGCCGATGCCCGAGCTCTGGTTCTCGACCACCGACAGCGCGAAGGCCGCCGCGACCGCCGCGTCGACCGCGTTTCCTCCCGCGCGCAGGATCGCCGCGCCGGCCTCGCTCGCGAGCGGGTGGGCGGTCGCGATGGCGCCCCGCGGAGACGCGGCGGTGACGGCGAGGGCGGAGGCGAGCAGGGCTGCGAGGCAGGTCATCGATCCTCCCGGACGCGAGCGGCGGAGGGGGAGCGTAGCGGATCGACCCGCGCGGCGGGGAGCCGCCGGCGCGCCCCGGGATCAGCGTCTCCGCCCGGCCCGCGCCGCCCCGATCTGCGCCTCGACCTCGCGCCAGCGCAGGTCGATCGCCTGGTCGAGCGTCGCGAGCTGGCTGCGGAACGCCGTCTCGCCCGAGACGTCGAGCTTCACCTTCAGGAAGTCGATGACGCTCCGGCGCGCCGCCTCGCGGAGGACCGGGGGGACCGCCTCGTCGTTCGCGGCCCGCTGCAGCCGGACGAACCCCGGCGCGGGTAGCGCTCGGAGAGGAACCAGGCGTCGCCGACGAGGTGGATGTGCTCCTGCCCGAGCAGCTCGCGCCACGCGGTCGCGCCCGGGCGCTCCGCGACGGTCCCGTCCGTCTCCTCGTAGAACACCGAGGACGGGAGCTCGAACTTCCCCGGCTCGGCAGCTGCCGACGGCGACGGGGTGCACCCACTTCCCGCCGGCCTGCTCGACGTGGAAGTGATCCCCGCAGTACGCGAACTTCACCCCGTCGGCGGCGCGGAGCTGCCGGCCGTCGATGCTGAGCGTCCGCCCCTCGTCGAGGATCTCGAAGTCGTGGAGCACCATCGCGACGATCTGCTTCGTCGGGAGCCCCGCGTCCACGCCGCGCCGCGCGCGCGAGACGATCGTCTCCATGCGACGGATGGCGGCGGCGGTCGCCTGCTCGGTGCGCCCCGGCAGCCGCAGGTCGAGCAGCGAGGCGAGCAGGAAGGCCGCGACGGGCCGCATCGCCGCCGGGACGTGCGAGCCGTCCTCCTTCGCCGCGTAGAGCGCCTGCCAGTCCTCGTTCACCCAGCGGTGCGTCAGGTGGAAGTGGTCGTCGTGCGGGTAGAGCTGCCCGCTGTCGACGAGCTTCGCCGTCGGGGGGAGCGCCCGGTCGCGCAGCACGATCATCCCGTCCTTCAGCTCGAAGGGGGCGTCGCTCGGCGCGAGCGGACGTCCGCCCGGATCGAGCGGGACGTGGACGTCGAACACGGACCCCGGCACGAGCGAGACGACGTGCAGCTCGTCGCGCCGCTCGAAGAAGGACACGCCCGCCGGCGCCCGCCAGCTCACGCCGCCGAGGATGGCGCTCCGGCCGTCGTCCGAGATGGCCACGCGTCGGTGGCGGCCCGCTCCGGGGCCCGCGCAGGCCGCGAGGACCGCCGTCACGACGAGGACCGGGATCCGCATCGAGGCTCCGCTCCCGCGACTCGGCCGCATGCTGGACATGGCGAGGCCACGTTAGCGGATCCGAGCTGTCGCGGGGAGTGACCCCCGTCACCGACGTCGTCCCGTGGACGCGCTACTCGTGCACCGTCCCGTGACCGCGGCACTTGACCGATCGGAGACCGAGAGTGTTACCTGCCGTATCCGGACGCACCCAGGGTCGCTTCGAGCGAGACCGTACGGTCGGTCGCTCGCGTCGGGGAGGTTCCATGCACGCAGCCCGAGCCCTGCTGGTCCTCGCCGCCCTCGCGGCCCCGGTCCTCGCGCCCGCGCAGCAGAAGAAGGTTCGCATCGCGATCCTCGACATCCGCGCGCTCGGCACCGACGCCGCCAAGGCGGAGCTGCTGTCGGAGGTCGCGCTCACCGAGGCCGCCTCGATCCCGGGGATCGACGTCATCGGGAAGTCGGACATCAACTCGATCGTCGGGTTCGAGAAGCAGAAGCAGGTGATGGGCTGCGCCGAGGACTCGACCTGCCTCGCCGAGATCGGCGGCGCGCTCGGCGTGGACTACATCCTCGTCGGCTCGCTCGGCGGCCTCGGGGACCTCTTCCGGATCGACCTGAAGCTCGTCGACGCGAAGCGCGCCAAGGTGCGGGCGCGCATCGGCGTCACCGTCGAGGGGAAGGAGAGCCGGCTCGTCGCCGCGATCCAGAAGGCGATCCACGATCTCGTCGGCCCGATGAGCGGCGACGCGCCCGCGGTCGCCGACGCGGCGGCGCCCCGGAAGGATCCGGCGCGGGCCGACACGGCCCGGGACCCGAGGCTCGCGGCGAGGCCGCCGGCGCCGGCCGTCACCGCCCCGGAGCGGCCGGCCACGGGCGTCTCGGCGACCGCGGCGAGCCCTCGACGGCGCTGGGCATACATCTCGGGCGGGACCGGGGCGGCGCTGCTGTTTGGCGGCGCGCTCGCCGGTCTCCAGGCGAAGTCGGCCTTCGACGCGGAGAAGAAGGCGGCCGCGAGCGGCGACCTCGCCGCGTACGACTCGAACAAGTCCAAGGCGAGCTCGATGTCGATGGTCGCGGACGGCCTGTTCGTGGCCGGCGCCGCGGGCGTCGGCGTCGGGACCTGGCTCTTCCTGACGAGCCGCTCCGCCCCCCTGGCGCTCGAGGTCGCCCCGCTCCCCGGCGGCGCCTTCGCGGCCATCTCCGGAGGGTTCTAGATGAGGACCACGCTCACCGCCGCGGCAGCCGCCGTCGCGCTCGCCACGGCGGGCTGCAGCCTCAGCATCGATCCCGGGTCGGTGAAGCCCCCCGCGAGCGGGCCGGAGCTCGCGCTCTCGGCTTCCACGGTCGCATTCACCGCCGTCGTCGCGGGAGCCTCGCCCGCGGCGCAGTCGGTCACCGTCACGAACGCCGGCGCGGGCACCCTCGCGCCACCCACCGCGCCGGTCACCTACGTCTCGGGGACCGGAGGCTGGCTGACCGCGACGGTCCTCGGCACCTCCGCCCCGTACTCCGTCACGCTCCAGGCGACGCTCGGCGCTCTCCCCGTCGGCACGTACACCGCCCGGGTCACGGTCGCCTCGGCCGGCGCGGCCAGCTCGCCGCGGCCCATCGACGTGACATTCGCGGTGGTGTCGGCGCCCCCGCAGCTCCAGCTCTCGACGGCCTCCCTCGGCTTCGGCGCGACCGAGGACGGCTCCAGCCCGACCACGCAGCAGGTCACGGTGACGAACGTGGGCGGCGGCTCGCTCGCCTCGCCCACCCGCACCATCACCTACGTCGACGGGTCGGGCTGGCTCACGGTCACCCCTTCCGGTCCGGTCGGCGGCCCCTACGTTCTCACGGTCGGCGTGACGCTGGGGACGCTCGTCCAGGGCACCTACGACGCGAACGTCTCGGTCGCGAGCGCTGGCGCGTCGGGCGCCGCATCGTTCACCGTCCGGTTCACGGTCGGCTCGTCTTCCCAGCCCACGATCTCGCTCGCGCCGACGAGCCTCGGGTTCGCCGCGACTTCGGGCGGCCCGAACCCCGCGACGAAGCCGGTCACGGTCTCGAACGCCGGCGCCGGCACCCTCGCCGCCCCGACGACCGCCGTCACTTATGACCAGGCCGAGACGGGCTGGCTCAGCGTGTCGGCGCCGACCGGCTCCGCGGGGGGTCCGTACGTCATCACGGCCAGCGCGACCGTCGGCACGCTGCTGGCGGGCACCTACACCGCCACCGTGAACGTGACCTCGGCGGGCGCCTCGACTCCGACCGTGCCGCTCCCGGTGCAGCTCACGGTGGTGGCGGCCCCGAACATCGAGGTCGCGTCCTCGCTCTCGTTCACCGGCACCGAGGGCGGCTCGAACCCCACCGCCCAGAACCTCACCGTCTCGAACACCGGAGGCGGCACGCTCGCGAGCCCGACCGCGAACGTGACTTACCTGTCCGGGAACGACTGGCTGAACGTCGGGACGCCGACGGGCGGCGCCGGCGGGCCGTACACGATCCCCGTCCAGCCGATCGTCACGGCCGTCTCCCCGGGGGTGCTCTACACCGCGACGCTCGCGGTGACGTGCCTCGGCGCCTCGCCCCAGACCCGCAACGTCACGGTGACCTTCAGGGTCTTCGCGCTGCCGCAGATGTCGCCCTCCCCCGCGTCGATGTCGTTCACCGCGACGCAGGGCTCGAACCCGTCGACCCAGAGCGTCAGCATCTCGAACGCGGGCGACCCGACCCTCGCGACGCCGACGGCGACCGTGACGAGCGGCGGGGCCTGGCTGTCGATCGGGGCCGCGAGCGGGCCGTCGAACGGTCCCTACGCGTTCACGGTCAGCGCGACCACCGGCTCCCTCGCTCCGGGGGTCTACACGGGCCAGATCGCCTTCGCGTCCGCCGGCGCCAAGCTGACGCCGTTGACGTACGCCGTCACCTTCACCGTCAGCGGGGTGGCGCAGCCCGTCCTCGACGTCGCGCCCGGGTCGCTCACCTTCAGCGCGCGCCAGGGCGGGTCGAACCCCTCCTCGCAGTCGCTCTCGGTCACGAACACCGGAACCGGGACGCTCCTCTCCCCGACGTTCGTGACCACGACCTCCGCCGGCGGGAGCTGGCTCGCCGTCACGGGCCCGACCGGCCCGGCGGGCGGGCCGTACGCGTTCACGGTGCAGACCGCGGTCGGCTCGCTCGCCGCAGGCAGCTACGCGGGCAAGGTCACGATCGCCTCGGCCGGCGCGACCGCCTCGCCGAAGGAGAATCACGGTCACCTTGAACGTGAACCCGCTGGCGCTGGGCGGCTGCGTCCTCTCCGGCACGCACAAGGTCTGCGGCGGCGGCTTCTCCGCGGGAGGCGCGGCCGGCGTCGCGTCGAGCGCGTCCGCGATCAAGAAGAGCAAGGTCCAGGCGGGCGGGGCCGCCGCGATCGAGTCGACCTCCCACAAGATTGCGCGGGGCGCCTTCAGCCCCGGCGCCAACCCGTGATCCACCCGAGGGCTCACATGCAGACGACGAACCGACTGCTCGCCGCCATCGCCGCGTTCCTCCTCTCGACCGGGTCCGCGCAGGCGGCTCCCCCGCCGATCTTCACCTACAGCGGGTTCCTCCAGGACGGCAGCGGGAACCCGATGGGCGGGGTCCACAACTTCACGTTCTCCTTCTGGCCCGCCGGCTCGGGCGGCATCCAGGTCGGCACCGACGTGACGGAGAACAGCGTCTCGGTGGGCGCGGACGGCTACTTCTCGGTGGTGCTCGACGTGACCTCCTTCGCGGCCGCTTTCACCGCCCAGACGTACATGGCGGTGAAGCTCGACGCCGAGGCGCCGATGTCGCCGCGAATCCAGCTGACCTCGGTGCCGGGGGCGCTCTCGGTCCCGTTCTCCGGCATCGCCGGCTGGCCGACGGCGCCGTGCCCCGGCGGGCAGTTCGCGACGGGCTACGACGTGAACGGGAACCTCTTCTGCGCCGCGCCTGCCGTGACGGGCGTCACGAACGTCGCGGTGGGCAACGGCCTAACCGGCGGCGGCACCGGCGCGGTCGCGATCGCGGCGAACCTCACGACGGCGGGCGGTGACAACGGCGCCGCCACCACGGTGGCGCGCGGCGACCACGCGCACGGGACCCTCTACCCGACCCTCGCCTCGCTCCAGGCGGCCGGGACGGTGAACGACGCCGCGAACCCGGTGGACTTCACCAAGCTGAAGAACGTGCCGCTCGGGTTCGCCGACGGCAACGATGCGGGGGTCACCGCGATCACGCCCTCGTTCCCCCTCACCGCCACGGTGAGCGGCTCGGGCGCGACCATCGGCCTCCAGTCCTGCCCCGTCGCCACCCCGATCCTGAAGTTCGTGGGCAGCGCCTGGACGTGCGTCGCGGACGACGCAGGCGTCACGAGCCTCGGCGCGACTGCGACGGGCGGACTCGTCATCACCGGCTCGGTGACCGCGCCGTCCATCGGCCTGAGGGCCGACTGCGGCCCGGACCAGGTGCTGAAGTGGAGCGGGACGTCGTGGGATTGCCAGGACGACAACGACACCAGCACGGTCTACACCGGCGTGTCGCCCATCTCGGTCTCGGGGTCGAGCATCTCGATGCAGCCCGCGAGCAGCCTGCAGCCGGGCTATCTCACCTCCATCGACTGGATGGCCTTCAACACGAAGGTGAGCACCTTCGATGCCCCCTTCGGCGGCGGCCTCATGAACTTCGGCACGGGCACCGACGTCACCCTGAGCCTCGAGCCCTGCGGGGACGGGGAGATCCTGAAGTACCTCGGGGGGAAGTGGCAGTGCGCCCAGGACGACAGCCCGACGTACCTCGGGCAGTGGCCGATCGTGGCCAGCGGCAACACCATCTCGCTGAGCTCCTCCGGGTGCGCGGTGGGCCAGGCGCTGAAGGCCGATGGCGTCGGATTCTTCCGGTGCCAGGACGACGCCGGAGTGACGAGCGTCTCCGCCGCGCCGGGCACGCCGATTGGCGTTTCGCCGGGGTCGGCTCCCGTGCTCTCGATGAGCCCCGCATCCACGACCTCGTCCGGCTACCTGTCTGCCCCGGACTATCAGCGGTTCGACTCCAAGCAGGCGACGCTCGACGCGTCGTGCGGGGTTGGCTACTACATTCGCGCGATCGATCCGAACGGGTTCGTGACGTGTGGGACCGACCTCGGGGGAACGATCACCGGCGTGTCCGCGGGGAACGGGCTGACGGGCGGCGGGACGACCGGAAACGTGACCCTCGGGGTGATCTTCAGCGGGACGGGCACCCTGAAGGAGACGGCGAGATCGGACCACAACCACGACACCGCCTACGCGCCGAAGTCGCCGATGATCGGCGGCGGGGTCCTCACTGTGACGACGGGGCCGATCGCGACCGGGTTCTTCTACCCCGCCAGCGGGGCGACGGTGACGTTCCCCACCGCGACCACGTGCGTGATGTCGTGGATGCTGGAGCTCACAGCCAGCAGCGCGTCCACAGGCACCGTGAATCCCTGGGCGAACGCCACCGTGAGGCGAGGTGCGACCACCCAGGCTGCCGGCGGGGGCGATTTCGTTCTCGGGTTGGGCTGGGTGGCAAGCGAAACCCGGAGCGGGGGCGGCTCGGTCCCCGTCGTCGTGGCCGCGAACGAGGCAACGACGTTCGGTTGCTTCGTGGGTGTCCCCGGTCCGACCTTCGGCACGTTGGAGTGCACCGTGCGTTACATGTGCTTCTGACCCAGTCCGCCTCCCGAGACCCCGGCCCGCACGGCTCCCGAGCCGTGCGAGCTCGGCGCGGCCACTCGGGCGGAACGGGCCTCCCCTGGGGGGGCACCGCTCGGGGGGCGTGCCCCAGCGTGCCCCACCTACGGGCTGTGCGCCTTC
>CAVTRF010000038.1:0-252500 GCA_963736795.1 uncultured delta proteobacterium
AAGAGCGCGTCCGGGATCGTCGAGGCCAGCTCAATCCTGGGGGTCCCGGTTGCATCCAGCGACGTGGCCGCAACGCGCTGCTCCAGTGCAGAGAACTGCGTGAACTCCTTCGTTGCCTGCGCGGGATAGTGGCGCACGGTGAACCGTCCGACGAGACCCGTGCCGGAGCCGACGCCGTCGAGGGTTTCCGCGGCGACCAGCTCGAGCTGCCACGCGCCCGGCCTGTCTCGCAGCCACAGGTACCAGGCGGGTCGCTCGCGCGGATGGTCCCCGCCCCACACCTCGCTCGCCGCCGCAATCCCCACCCGCTCGGCGATCGGGTTTGATGCGAGCCCCGCAGCGAGGAGCGACTGGAACCGCAGACGGAACACCTCCGCAGCGTTCACGAACGCTCCTGGCCCTGGCTCAGCGGCCATCGATCGAAGAGGTCGCGTTGCACCAGGACGACAGCGAGGAAGAGCAGGGACCACACGAGGGGGGAGTCCTCGGGCTGCCCGAATCCGGGGACCTTCCCGAGGAGCTGGGTCGCTGCATCCGAGTAGTAGAAGACGTGGAGCGCGGCGGCCGCGACCGAGGCGATGAGGGTCCGCGCCGTCCGCGCCGCTCCGGTCCGAGGGGTCCCGAACGAGGCGTCGAGAGCGAACGCGGCGAGCACGAAGAACCCGGCCATCTCCGCGACGTGCAGGTGGCGAAAGTACGGTGCGTCTGTGTACTGACCCCCCTGGAACGCTTCCCCGACGGCATTCATCGCCCGCTCGGCGATGGCGAACACCGCGGCGCCGATGAGGGCCAATCCAGCGAACGCCGCGAAGCCGCGGAACGGGCCTCCCTCTCCGATGAGCCGCCAAGGCCATCCCGCCCAGAGCACGTCCGCAGCGACCAGCACCGCCACGGACGCCATGACCCAGCCGAGGTTGAAATACGCGCTCCCGGTCTGAGCCACGCCTGCCCACCACGGAGGCACGCCGGCCATCGTCTGCGCGGGGAAGAAGAGCTGCGTCACGTGCGGATGGAAGAGGACGGCGTACGCCACCGTGGCGAGCAGGGTCGCGAGCGTGAGGCGGGAGAATCCGCGCACGCCCGGCTCCGAGAGCCGCCACGGCCACGTGCCGAATCCCAGCGGCAGGACCAGCGCCATCCAGAGGAACGCCGCGGCGAAGTAGACGATCGCCGTCGAAGCGTTCTCGCGTGCGTTGAAGAACTCGGCGCCGACGCCGCCCGCCGCAACAATCGCGCGCGGGCTGAAGTAAGTGATGCCATACCGCCCGAGGAAGCCCCAGAAGAACCCGTGTACGACGAGCACGGTGATCCCGACAGCGAGCGCAGTCCCAGCACACCCGGACCGGGGAGGGGAGCCGCGACGCACGGAACGGCCACCCCTCTCCAACGCGGGTCATCGCCACGAGGACCGAGACGAGCACCGCCACGAGCGAGAAGCCGTACATCGGCGTGTACAGCTTCAGGACGCCGTTCGGGTGAAGCAACAGGAGCCACAGAGCCGAGGTGATCGCGAAGGCGACTGCGAGATGCATCGAGCCCGCAAACCAGCGAGTCCCGGTCGCCGCGCGAACCGAGTCGCCGGGCCGGGCGGCCTGAGTGACCGCGGTTTCCATGTGGGCGCCTAGAACAGGACCGAGTCGCCGTTCGTGAGGTACGCGTTGCTCGCGCGGGCGACGAGCGACTGGCGCTTGTACGTCTTGTAGGTGTCGGTGCCTTTCACGATGGGGACGCCGCTCGCGGCCGCCTTCTCCGCCCACAGCCACCCGGTGCAGTGGTTCGCCGCGACCTTCTGGAGCTTGAAGGCCTTCACGCCGGCGATGACGTCGTCGAACTTCGGATCCCAGGTCTCGAACAGGCTGAGGTGCAGCCCGCCGTAGGCCCCGTACGGCTGGTAGCCGGTGAAGTTCTGCTTCGCGAAGGAGAACAGGGAGAGGATGCCGGGGTGGCAGCAGCCCGTGACCGTGACGATCCCCTTGTCCTGCACGTTGAAGTACAGGACGTTCTCGCCTCGGACACGCAGCAGGATCGGGACGTCGAACATCTTCACGGCCACGCCCGGCATGAGCTTGTACAGCCCGGTGTTGTCCTGGCCGTCGGGGCCGGTGGCGCGAAGCGCTCGCCCCTGTGCGGGACGTCGTTCTTCGCGAGGACGACCTCACGGCCGGCCTTGTCTTTCGCGGTGAAGCGGCTCTTCTCGCGGAGGAGGGCGAGATCCTCCGGGTAGTGTGTCCGAGGGGCGATGATTTCGATCTTCGGGTTGTGCTTCAGGGTCGACTCGATCCCCCACAGGTGATCGAGGTGCCAGTGCGACAGCACCATGAAGTCGATCTCCCCGCGCTCGAGCATCCGCGGGATCCCCTTCTTCTCGAAGACGTAGTCCATCCACGCGTTGTTCCAGCCGCTGTCGAGGAGGATGCGCTTCTCCTCGCCCTGGAGCGTCGTGACCGTGATGAGCGCCGAGTACCCGCCCGAGTTCTCGGGATCCCAGGCGATCGTGTACTGGCTGGTCGACGCGCCGCCGCCATCCGTCATGTTGGCCTTGAACTTGTCGTTATCGAACCAGCTCGTCTCGGAGATGACGTCGACCTTCACCGAGCGCACCATCCCGACGTCGAGCTTGTCGGCCGCATCTGCGCGATCGAAGATGAACATCGGGCCGGCCGCGGCGGCAACGCCGGTGACGGTCGCCGCCTTCAGGAAGTCCCTGCGCTTCATCGCCATGGATCGCTCCTCACGCCGGCGATGCCGGCGATTTCGTGCGGGCGCGGCTGCGCGTTCGCCCAGATGTCCCGCCGTGGTGATGCGCAGCGCACGCTGATGCGATGGACGACGTCGTTCGGAGGCCCTCTCTGTGTCGAGCGCGAGGGGGCGAAAAGGGTTCGCCGGATCCGCAGCGAATCGTTCGACGCGGCTCGTCGAACGGAGCGGTTCCGTCCACGGAGACCCCGGAGACCCCGACCGAGAGTACCGTGGCGCGGACCGACCGGCTGCGAGGCGACCGGCCTGGCAGACCGAACTAGCGGTAATTCCACGGGGGAGCGCAGGCATGTCGCGTGCGCTACGCGCGGCCATGACCGCTCCCCGCCAGGTATTGCCCGGGACCACCAGTCTCGTGACGCGCCGCTGCTCGGAGAGACGCTTCTTCCTCCGGCCCTCGCCCGCGATCAATGAGATGTTCCTGTACGTGCTGGCCCTTGCGGCGCGGCGCTACGGCGTCGAAGTCCACGCGTTCTGCGTCCTGTCCAACCACTTTCATCTTGTCGTCAGCGACCCGTTCGCGTGCCTTCCTGAGTTCGTTCGCTACCTCGACTCGCTGGTCGCACGCGCCGCGAATGCGTCCCTCGGTAGGTTCGAGGGATTCTGGGCCTCCGGTACGAGCTTCAGCGCCGTCGCGCCGGTCGCGCCAGACGACGTCGTCGCGAAGACCGCCTACACCCTGGCGAACCCTGTCGCCGCAGGACTCGTCCAGAGCGGCGCCGAATGGCCCGGCCTTTGGAGCGGACCCGACCAGATCGGCTCCGGCAAGCTCACCGTGCGCCGACCTAAGAAGTTCTTCCGCGCCGACGGCTATCTGCCAGAGCTCGTCGATCTCGAGCTCACGGCACCGCCTGGCTTCGCCTCGGTGGGAGAGTTCAGGGCCCGCGTCTCGGACGCGCTCCGTAGACTCGAGAAGAAGATCCGGCGCGAGTTCGCCGAGGCGCGGCGGGGCTTCCTCGGCGTCGCGAAGGTGCTCGCGCAGAAGCCGACGGCGCGTCCCGTGCCCGGCGAGCCGCGGTTCGGGATCAACCCCCGGGTCGCCGCGCAGGACAAATGGAAGCGGATCGAGGCGCTCACGAGCCTCACCGACTTCCTGCGTGCGTACCGCGAGGCCTGGGACGCCCTACGAGCGGGCGTGACCGGCGTCGTATTTCCTGCCGGCACGTATCACCTGCGCGTCATGCACGACGTGCGGTGCGCCGAAGCCGCGTAGCCGACGCCCTGACTGCCGGTTCTGTTCGACGGTCGTGCGTCGACGCCGACGAGCTCTGCCCTGCGGTCGCCCGCGCACGGCGAGGAAACCGCTCCCGCGTCGTTTGTCGGTGTCCGAACGCCTGGAGTGAGTCGCCGAGTTCAACCACAGACGTTCCGGCGCTCGCCACCTCTCATTTGGCAGCAAGCTACGTCGTCCGACGGCTGCCAAAAAGGGAATTACTCCCGGTCGGGGTTCCGGTTCGGTTCGACGGTCGTGCGTCGACGCCGACGAGCTCTGCCCTGCGGTCGCCCGCGCACGGCGAGGAAACCGCTCCCGCGTCGTTTGTCGGTGTCCGAACGCCTGGAGTGAGTCGCCGAGTTCAACCACAGACGTTCCGGCGCTCGCCACCTCTCATTTGGCAGCAAGCTACGTCGTCCGACGGCTGCCAAAAAGGGAATTACTCCCGGTCGGGGTTCCCCGCGCTCCGCACCGTGGGTAACGTCCAGAGCGTGCCTGGCGTGTAGATGTAGAGCCGCACGAGCGCAATCTTCTGGTCGGCCAACGCGTCGGTCGGTCTCGACACGCCCTCCAGTGCCTGAATCACGTAGGAGAGGCAGTTCGAGTCGAGGCCTATCTGGGAGAGATCGAACCACACGCTGGTCTCCTCCGGGCCGGCTACGGCCGACGCGCGTGCAGGTAGAGCTGAAGCCACCGCAGATGCGCCCCCCAGTGCGTCTCGAAACCGAAGCGGAAGTGCCAGACCGCGTCGCTGCTGCTGGCCTTCGCGCAATCGAGCACCTCGCGGAGGTCCACCGCGATGTCCGAGAGGTCGTCGAGCGCATCGCCTGCGGTCACGCTCGCGCTCCCCGTCGCCTCGGAAAACTCGGTGACGGCGTCGTAGAGCCCGAGGTCGGGGAACGCCACGCCGAAGCGAGCCCTGACCGCGTCGTAGTCGATGCGCGGCGGGTCCGGGAAGTCCGCATCGGTCAGGGAGGCCCGCTGCACCGAGTCGTACACGATCGCGAGGCGGTCGAGCGCAACGCGGAGGGCGTCCTTGCGGTCGGCCACCGTCGTCGGAGCATCCGGGAGGGCAAGCAGGACGGCCGCGGCCGCGACGACGTCTGCCCCGAAGCCGTCATCGGGGAGGTCTGGATGCAGCGGGACGGACGGGTGAAGCCGCGCCGCGAGGCAGCTGCCATGCGCGGTCAGCCCCTGAACCTCGTCGCGCGCGCGGGCCGGGGACAAGCTCACTGTGACTCCGCCGTCCGTCGCGACACTGCCGCCGCAGAAGCAGCACGCATGCGTCTGGCTCATCGCCGGATGGTCTCACGGCAACGGGGCGTCGTGCGGGGACGTCTTCGGGCCCTCGCTCGTCCACGGGTTCTGGACGCGGTTCGTGTGGAGCGATGTGGAGCGGAAAAGAAAAACCCCGCGTCGCCGCGGGGTTGTAAGAGTGGAGGCGCCGGGAATCGAACCCGGGTCCGAAAGACTTTCAGTGACTGGTCCTACGCGCGTATCCCGGAGTGTGTACGTGAACGGCAACCTCCGGGCCTGCAACCGCTCACGTTCTCGCCCTTTAGTCTCGATCTCGGTAAGGCGGCTCGCCTCCCACCAAGGTCCAGCCGGTGCTGACGTTCGATCCCGCTACCCGGCAATCACGGGGGAACGCGCGGCCACTTTAGGCCGCGAGAGCCATGGGCTCGTTCGCGTTTCTGCGTGGTCTGCTTTTTACGTGGCCTGCTGACCAACCACGGCGCGCACCAGACGCCTTCCGTCCTCCGTCGAAACCAGTTCGCCCCCAAATATGCGAACTGACAGTCATTTACATACGACCGCCACCGCCTGAGTCAAGCGGCGAACCCACCATAGCACGCCGGCGGACGGAACCGAGGGAGGGCCCGTCCGGGCGGCCGTCGACCTGACGATCGGCCGCAAACCCGATATGGTTCCCCCACCTTGGTGGTCCGCCACGGAGCGCGACCCCGCTGGAGGAAAGACCACATGAAAAAGCTCTTCGCCGCCGCCGTGTTCGCCTTCGCCCTCGCCGCCCCCTCGCTCGCCTCCGCCCAGGCGCCGTACGCGGGCGCCCGGGTCGGGTTCGGCATGCCGTTCGGCGGGATCACGACCGGCACGTCGCACCGCGACCTCATCACCTCGGGCGTCCCGCTCCAGCTCGACGGCGGCTTCAAGCTCGGTCCGGTGGACGTCGGCGCGTACTTCTCCTTCGGCTTCGGGCAGCCGGCGGCGGAGTGCGTGGGCTCCTGCTCCGCAAACGTGGTCCGCGTGGGCGTCCAGGGCGCGCTCCACTCCGAGGTGCGGCCCGGCCGTGAGGTGTGGGCGGGCGTGCTCGCCGGCTGGGAGCGCACGAAGCTGAGCGCGACCGGCGGCGACCTGTCCGCGAGCGGCTGGGAGGGCGGCCTCCAGGGCGGCTTCGACTTCGCGAGCAGCACGACCGGCTTCGGCCCGTTCCTGAGCCTCACCCTCGGCCAGTTCTCGGACATCACGGTGGGCGGCGCGACCGGCACCATCTCCGAGAAGAAGTTCCACGGCACGTTCCAGGCGGGCGTCCGCGGCTTCTTCAAGATCTAGCTCCCTCGCTCGCCGCTCCCCACGGGTGCCGGGATCCGTACTTCGGGTCGCTGCACCCGTGCGTGCTCTTGCCCTCGAGCCCGCGTACCGGTCGGATGGGGGTTCCACCCTGAGAGGAGCCACGAGATGCCGAGAGCGAAGGAGCTGAAGGTCCGAGTCGAAGATCGGCCCGGAGCGCTGGGAGAGGTCGCCGCCGCCCTGGCCGAGAAGAAGGTCAACCTGCGCGCCGTGAACGCCTGGGTCGAGGGGACCGAGGGCATCGTCCGCGTGATCGTGGACCAGGTCCCGGCCGCGAGGAAGGCGCTCGCCGCGAAGGGCTGGCAGGTGACGGAGCAGGAAGTGGTCGAGCTCGAGCTCGCCGACAAGCCCGGCGCGCTCGCGGAGAAGGCGTCCGCCCTCGGCCGCGCGGGCGTCAACATCACGCACGTCTTCGTCGGCACCGGCAAGTCGCGCAAGGCGACCGTGTTCCTCGGCGTCTCCGACATCGCCGCCGCGCTGAAGGCGCTCCGCTGACGCTCTGAACCGTCCGATCTCGTCGCCGCCGGCCCGTCGGGGTCGGCGGTGGCGATCGGGTGCGCGCGGCCGCTGCCGCGGTTACGTTGCCGCCGTGCTCAACTGCCCGCATCACGTCCAGTGGGTGCGGCCGGTCGCCGGTGGGCTGCACCAGTGCATCCTCTGCTTCCAGGTGGTGACGAAGAAGGACGTCTACCCGAAGCTCGAGGAGCTCTCGGAGGACTTCCGCCGCCGATGGGACGCCCACGAGGCGACACGTCCGGCCCCCGACGCCGCGAAACCTCCGGGGGCCGCGGGATCCGACGGCTGACCCTGGCGGTCCCCCCGCCGTTCCGGCTCGACCGGACGGTCGCGCTGCTGCAGCGCCTCCCCTCGAACCCGGTGGACGTCTGGTCAGGCGGCGCGTACCTGCGCGCCTTCGACGGACCGGCGGGCCCGGTCGTCTGGCGGGTCACGCAGGATGGCGCCCGACCGCTCCTCCGGGTCGAGCTTGCCGGCGCGGTCGGGCCAATCGGCCCATGGCGAAGGCGCCTGCGCACCGCGCTCGGGCTCGACGTGGACCTCGCGCCGTTCTTCGCCGCCGCGCGTCGCCTCGCGCCGCTCGCGCCGCTCCTCCCGCTCGCCGAGGGGATCCGGCCGCCGCGGTTCGCCGCCCTGCACGAGGCGTTCGTCGCGGTCGTCCTCTTCCAGCAGGTGAGCCTCGCGTCGGCGGTGGCGACGCTCCGGCGCCTCGTCGCCGCGCTCTCCCCCGCGATCCAGGCCGGCGACGCGGAGCTGCGCGCCTTCCCCGCGGCCGCGGCGCTCGCCGACGCGCCGGAGTCGGTCTTCCGCGGCGCCGGGGCGTCCGGCGCGAAGGCCCGCGCGCTCCGGGCCGCGGCGGCTGCGGTCGCGAGCGGCGCGCTCTCCGAGCCGGCGCTGGCGTCGCTGCCGTCGGAGGCGCTCGTCGCGCGGCTGCGCGAGGTGCCCGGGGTCGGCCCGTGGACGGCGAACCTCCTCGCGCTCCGCTACTTCGGCCGGCTCGACGTGTTCCCGCCAGGGGACGTCGCGGCGGCGAAGGCGCTCGGGGAGCTCGGATCTGCGCGGCTCGTCGAGCGGCTCGGGCCGTGGCGCGGGATGCTCTACTACCTCCTCTTCGTGCGCCGGCTGTCCCGCGCCGGGGCGCCCGCGTGGGCGCGCTGAGGGGGCGAGGGTGGCTGGCGCGGCGCTCCGGCCGCGATAGACTTTCCGGATGCCCACGGTCGAGCTCCCCTCGTCGCCGGTCGATCCCGAGCGCCCCGCGTCGATCCACGTCCGCGAGGCGGGTGCGGGGCCCGCGGTCGTGATCCTCCACGGCGGCTGGGGGTACGAGGCGTACCCCTTCGACGAAGCCATCGCCGCGCTGGCGCCGCGCCACCGCGTCCTCGCGCCGGACCGGGTCGGGTACGGGCGCTCGGGCCGGCTGGAGGCGCTGCCGCTCGGCTTCCACCGGTTCATGGCGGAGGAGACGCTCGCGGTGATGGACGCGCTCGGCGTCCGCGAGGCCTCGCTCTGGGGGCACAGCGACGGGGCGGTGATCGCGGCGCACATGGCGTTCCTCGCGCCGGCGCGGGTGACCGCGCTCGTCCTCGAGGCGGTCCACTACTTCGCCTTCAAGCGGGCGTCGATCGAGTTCTTCGAGACCGCGGTCCGCGAGCCGGAGAAGTTCGGTCCGGCGGTGGTCGAGGCGTGCCGGCGCGACCACGGCGACGCCTGGCGGCAGGTGCTCGCCGCGGGCGGCTGGGCCTGGCTCGACATCATCGACGAGGGGCGGCGCGGCCGGCACGACGTGTACGGCGGGCGGCTCGCCGAGGTGCGGGCGCCGGCGCTCCTCCTCCACGGCTCGCGCGATCCCCGGACGGAGCCCGGAGAGGTCGACGCGGCGCAGCGGGCGCTCCCGCGTGCGCGGATCGAGTGGGTCGACGCGGGCCACTCGCCGCACACGAGCCGGGAGGGGGCGCGCGCCACCGCCGCAGCGGTCGAGTTCCTCGCGGGGCGCGGGTGGCCGCCCGGCGCGTAGACCGGCTATCGTCCTGCCCATGGCCTACCTCGTGCGCTTCGCCTCGAGCCCCGCCGACCTGGACGCAGGGTACAAGCTGCGGCGCGACGTGTTCGAGACCGAGCAGCACATCCCGCGGCCGCTCGACCGCGATCCGTACGACTTCAACGCCGACCACGTCGTCGCCTTCGACGAGCAGGGGCGCTGCGTCGGCACGGGACGTGTCGTGCGGACGGACTCCCGCACCGCGCAGATCGGCCGGATGGCGGTCGCCGCCGACCAGCGCAAGCACGGCGTGGGCGCGCTCGTGCTCGAGGCGCTCGAGCGGATGGCGCGGATGCGCGGCATCTCGGAGCTGACGGTCAACTCGCAGCTCCCCGCCGAGCCGTTCTACCGGAGCCACGGGTTCGCGCGGGTCGGGCAGCGTGTTCGTCGACCAGGGCGTCCCGCACGTCGTGATGCGCAAGTCGCTCACCGTGTGAGGCCACATGGACGACGGCGAGGACAGCGTCGCCTCGAATGATCCGGGGCCGAGGGTCGCGGCGCGCCGGGGCCGCGTGCCCTGGCTGCTCCGACCGCCGCTGCCGCGCGTGCTCTCGAGGAGCATCGTGCGGCGCTACTCGATCCTCCTGCTCGCGTCCGCCGTCCTGCCGCTCGTGGTCGTCGGAGCGCTCTACGATCGCTACACCCGCGGGCTCCTCGACCAGTTCACGGGCGAGCAGCTCAACGCGCAGCTCGCCGCGACCACGAGCAGGCTCGGCGCGTTCCTCGACGCGCGCGCCTACCAGCTCCAGACGCTCGCGAAGTACCCCGCCGCGCGGGACGGCGGACCCGGGGATCCGGGCAGCGAGCTCGCGTCGCTCGTCCGTCTCGAGGCCGACGAGGCGGACCTCTTCGGCATCCTCTTCTTCTCCGACGAGGGCGCGCTCGTGACGGCGGTCGGGGGGCAGGCCGCGTCAGGGCCGCCTTACTGGGGCGAGTTCCCGTTCGACCTCGCCGGCCTTCCCCGCCGGCGGCTCGGCGACACCGAGATCGTCGGCCCGGTGCCGCCGCGCGACGGACACGCCGGCTGGTTCCTCATGCAGGAGCCGCTGCACGGGGGCGGCTCGATCGCGCTGCACGTCCGGCTCGCGTCGGTGACGGAGCTGCTCGGCGGCCCTTCGCTCGCGGGCGTGCTGCAGCCGGTCCTGCGCACGCCCACCGGGGACTTCGACGTCGTGGGGCGGCCGGCCGCGATGCCGGGCCAGCTGATGGATGGCCCGGAGGTGCTCCCTGGATGGAGGCCTGGCCTCGTCGTCGATCCCGAGGAGCTCCTCCGGCCCTTCCAGGCGGCGCGCTACGGGCTCATCGTGGCGGCGATGATCGCCGCGGCCGCGGTCGGCTGGGTGTCCGTGCGGCTCGCCCGCCGCCTCCAGCATCGCGTCCAGACGCTCGCGGTGGGCGCCGAGCGGGTCTCGGCGGGCGACTTCGCGTACCGCGTCCCCGACGCGGGCCCCGACGAGATCGGGACGGTCGCGCTCGCGTTCAACGGCATGGCCGCGCGGCTCGGAGAGCTGGTCGAGCGGACGGTGAGGATGGAGCGGCTCGCCGCGCTCGGGACCTTCTCGACCGGTGTCGCGCACGAGGTGCGTAACCCGCTCGCCACGCTGAAGACGACCGTCCAGGCGCTCGAGCGCGTCGAGAAGGACCCGCAGCGCTCCGCGCTGCTGCGCGACATGGGACGCGAGATCGATCGCATGGCGCGGACGCTCGGAGAGATCCTCGCGTTCGGCCGCCCGCGTCCGCCGCAGCGGAGCGAGGTCCGCGTCTGGGAGATCGCCCAGCGGCTCCGGTCGCTCGTGGCGACCGAGGGCGACGCGCGGCAGGTCGACTTCACCGTGCAGGGGGACCCGAACGTCCACGCGGTCGCCGATCCCGACCACCTCCACCAGATCCTCATGAACCTCGTGCTGAACGCGCTCCAGGCCACGCCGCCCGGCGGGCTCGTGACGCTGCGCATCCACCGGGACGGCGAGGCGGTCGAGGCGGAGGTCCGCGACACCGGGGCCGGAATCGCCGAGGACCGGATGCGAGAGGTGTTCGAGCCGTTCTACACGACGAAGCCGAGCGGCACCGGACTCGGGCTCAGCATCTCCCGGCTCCTCGCCGAGCTGAACGGTGGCACGCTCTCGCTCGAGAGCGCGCCGGGGCAGGGGACCACGGCGCGGCTGGTGTTCGGGGCCGCTGGAAAGGAGCGCGATGCCGACCGTCCTGATCGTCGATGACGAGACCGCGCTCGTGAACTCTCTCTCGTTCGCGCTGCGCAACGACGGCTACGAGGTGGAGGGGGTCGCGACCGGAGAGGAAGGGCTCCGTGCCGCCGCGCGCCTCCAGCCGGCGGTGGTGCTGCTCGACGTCCGCCTCCCCGACGGCTCCGGCCTCGACTGGCTCGAGAAGCTCCGCGCGGCGCATCCCGAGATCCCCGTCGTGATGATCTCCGCGCACGGGGACACCCGCGCCGCCGTGAAGTCGGTCAAGGCCGGCGCGTTCGACTACCTCACGAAGCCCTTCGAGCTCGACGACCTCCTCAACACGATCCGCGCGGCGCTCGAGCGGGAGCGGATGACCCAGGAGCTCTCGCGCTACCGCGAGGCGGCGGTCGCCTCCGGCGAGCTCATCGGCGAGAGCGACGTCATGCGGCGGCTGACCGAGACCGCGCGACGGATCGGCGAGAGCAGCGCGGCGCGTGTGTTGCTGCTCGGGGAGTCCGGTACCGGGAAGGCGCTCGTCGCGCGCGCGATTCACAGCCACAGCGCCCGGGCCGGCGGGCCGTTCATCGAGGTGAACTGCGCCGCGCTGCCAGAGCAGCTCATCGAGGCCGAGCTCTTCGGCGCCGAGAAGGGCGCCTACACCGGGGCGCACCAGCGCCGCGTCGGGCTCGTCACCCTCGCGGATGGCGGGACCCTCTTCCTCGACGAGGTGGGCGAGCTCCCGCTGCCCGTCCAGGCGAAGCTCCTGCACTTCCTCGAGGACGGGAGCTACCGCAGCGTCGGCGCGAGCGGGGCGCTGACCTCGGACGCGCGCGTGCTCGCGGCGACGAACCGGGACCTCGCCGGAGAGGTGCGGGCGGGCAGGTTCCGGGAAGATCTCTTCTACCGCCTCGACGTCGTCCAGGTCCGCGTCCCGCCGCTGCGGGAGCGGGGGCGCGACGTGCTCCTGCTCGCGCGCCACTACGCGGCGCGGTACGCCCGGGAGGAGAGCTGCGTCCCGGTCCAGCTCACCGCCGACGTCGAGGAGATCCTGCTGCGCTACCCGTGGCCGGGGAACGTCAGGGAGCTGCGAAACCTCATCGAGCGGCTGACGATCCTGAACGCCGGGCGCGCCGTCGGACCCGCCGACCTCCCGGCGGAGATGACCGTCGCCGCGCCGAGGCGTGACGACCCCGAGCCTCGCTCCATCGGTAACGAGCTCGCCGAGGCCGAGCGCCGGCTGCTCGAGAGCGCGCTCCGCGAAGCCGCTGGGCACAAGGGGCGTGCCGCGACCGTGCTCGGCATCTCGCGCCACGCCCTGAAGCGCCGGATGCACCGGCTCGGGATCCGCTGACGCGCGCGAGCCGGCGAGCGGTTTCCGCTCGGAGGCGCGCCGGTTCCGAGCGGATTCCGCTCGCCCCGCCGAGGATCGGAACCGCGACCCCCGGAAGGGCTCGTCGGAACAGCGAGTTTTCCGGGGCCGCGCAGGGGCACGCCGGTTGCTGTCCTCCGGCGCGTGCCGGTTTGCTGCGCCGCCCGCCTCTTCGCCGTCGCGCTCGCCGCGCTCTTCGCGAGCCGAGCCGCCGGCGCGCCGGCGCGGATCGAGCTCGGCGCGGCCGCGGCCGAGGCGGACGTCACCGTCGGCTGCATGTTCCCGATGACCGGCCGCTCGGCGATCTACGGAAGGGACAGCGTCGGAGGGATCCGGGTGGCGCTCGAGCGGCTCCGCGCGGGAGGCGGGCGCACGCCGCGGATCCGGGTGCTCGTCGACGACTCGCGCTCCAAGGCCGCCTACGCGGTCCGGCTCGCGGAGGACTACGTCCGGCGCGAGAACGCCCGCTTCGTCTGCGGCGTCGTGAGCTCCGGGGTCGGGCTTGCCGTGAGCCGACTCGCCGAACAACGGGACTTCATCTTCATCGGTACCGATCACGCCTCGTCGCGCCTGACCATCGAGGGCTTTCACCGCCACTACTTCAGGGTGACGAACGACACCTATGCGTCGATGGCTGCGGGTGCGCGCTACCTGGTCGAGCGCCAGGCCGCGATGCCGTGGCGGCGGATCGCGTTCATCGCCCCGGATTACGACTACGGGCACGTGTCGCTGCTCGACCTGCGCAGCAACCTCGACCGGCTCGGCGCGCGCTACGAGATCGTCGGCGAGTTCTGGCCGAAGCTCTACGAGCCGGACTACTCCGCCTACATCCGCGCCATCGTCCAGGTCGCGCCGGACGTGGTCGTCACGGCGCTGTGGGGCGGCGACTTCATCGCGTTCCTGAAGCAGGCCGCCGCGACCGACTTCTTTCACAGGACCCGGCTCGCGAACTTCGACACCGGCGGGAACTACGACGTCATGGTCGCGCTCGGTGACACGCCCCCGCCCGGGCTCATGCTCTCCGCGCGCCATCACGTGAACTGGCCCGACACCCCGCTGAACCGCTGGTTCGTCGAGACGTTCCACCGCCTCGAAGGGCGGTACCCGACCTACGCGGCCGAGGGGGCGTACAGCGGGATCGTCGCGATCGCGGAGGCGGTGCGCATCGCCGGCGGTGCCCGCTCGACGGACGCGCTCGTCGCGGCGCTCGAGGGGATGCGGCTCGAGCTCCCCGAGGACCCGCCGGGGTTCACGTCTCGCATCGATCCCGCGACGCATCAGATCCAGCAGGCGCAGGCGATCGGCGAGGTCGTGCCGGACGCCCGCTTTCCGCCCGCGAAGGTGATGCTCGGGCGCTGGGTCGCCTACGCCGCGGAGGACCTCGCGCCACCTCCGGACGTCGTCCGCGCGCGCCGAGAGAAGGGCCGCCGCGACCGCGGCGTGCTCCGCTGACCCGCACCGCGTCGCAGGAGACCCCGATCGCCGACCTTATCTTCCCCGCGTGAACCCCGAAGCCGAAGAGGAGACCTGACCATGCCGCGTACCCGCCTGTTGCAGCCGATCGCCGTTGCAGCCGCCCTCCTGCTCGCCGTCCCCGCGTGGGGGCAGGCGCCCGCCGCCGAGCCACCGCCCTTCAAGCTCGGTGTCGTGACCTTCCTCTCCGGCGCCGCCGCCGGTCCCTTCGGAGTCCCGGCACGCAACGGCGCGGAGGTGCTCGTCGAGGCGATCAACGGCGGCAAGATGCCCGCGCCCTACGCCACGAAGGGCTTCGGCGGCCGGCCGGTTCAGCTCGTGTTCATCGACGAGGCCGGCGGCACGACCAAGCAGGTCAGCGAGTTCCGGGACCTCGTGCAGCGCCAGAACGTGGACGCGGTGATCGGCTACATCTCGAGCGGCGACTGCCTCGCCGTCGCGCCGGTGGCGGAGGAGCTGAAGAAGCTCACGGTCTTCTTCGACTGCGGCACCCCTCGCATCTTCGAGGACGGGTCCTACAAGTACGTCTTCCGCACCTCCAGCCACGCCGCCATGGACAACGTCGCGGCCGCGCTCTACGTGACCGAGATGCTCCCGAACGCGAAGCGGATCGCCGGCATCAACCAGAACTACGCGTGGGGCCAGGACTCCTGGAACGACTTCGAGGCGGCGATGAAGGTGCTGCGCCCGGACGTCGAGACGACGACTTCCCAGATGCCGAAGCTCCTCGCCGGCCAGTACGGCGCGGAGATCTCGGCGCTCATGGGCGGGAAGCCGGACGTCATCCACTCGAGCTTCTGGGGTGGCGACCTCGACGCGTTCGTCCTCCAGGCCGTGCCTCGCGGCGCGCTCAAGAAGAGCACCGCCGTCCTGACATGTGGCGAGACCGCGACCCACAAGCTCGCCGGCCAGATCCCGGACGGCACCATCATCGGCGCGCGCGGTCCGCACGGCGCCTACGCCCCCGACAACGAGCTCAACCGCTTCTTCCGGGCCACCTACCAGGATCGCTTCGTCCTCTTTCCGAACTACCCCGCCTACCACATGGCGCAGGCGATCCTCGGGATGAAGGCCGCCTACGAGAAGGCGGCGGCAGGCGGCGGCGCGCCGGACCAGGACAAGATCGTCGCGGCGTTCGAGGGGCTCAACTTCGAGACGCCGAGCGGGAAGATCGCGATGGCGCTCGGGAAGGGTCACCAGGCGGTGGAGGGGACGGTCTACGGGATGGCGAAGACCGTCGGCGGCAAGCTCACCTTCGTGAAGGTGAAGCAGTACCCGCCGGAGAAGGTGAACCCGCCCGAGGGCGTGAAGAGCGCCGAGTGGATCAAGACCTCCCTGAAGCCGGCCGCGAAGTGAGCCCCGGGCCCCGCGCGCGGGAGGCTCGAACGCCGTGAGCACGCTCGTCGCCGTCCTCGTGGACGGGATCATCTACGCCTCGTGGCTCTTCGTCATCGCCGCGGGGCTCACGATGATCTACGGCGTCATGCGCATCCTCAACATGGCGCACGGCAGCCTCTACGCGCTCGGGGCCTACGCCGCCGCGTCGCTCGTCGGCGCGTGGCTGCGGGGGGGCTACCCGCCCCTCGGCAGCTACGCGGTCCTCGTCGTCGCGGCGGTGCTCGTCGGGGTGGTGGTCGGCCCCGTGATCGAGCGCGGGCTCCTGCGCTTCACCTACGGGCGCGACGAGGTCGTGCTCGTGCTCGTGACCTACGCCCTGTTCCTCATCCTCGAGGACCTCGTGAAGCTCGTCTGGGGCGTCGAGTCGTACTTCGTCTCCGAGCCCTACGGGCTCCTCGGCACGATCGAGATCGGGGACCTCTCGTACCCGACGTACAGCGCGGTCCTCGTGCTCGTGGCGGTGGCGGTCGGGCTCGCGCTCCGCTTCGGGATCTACGAGACGCGGTACGGGAAGCTCCTGCTCGCGGTCATCCACGATCGCGAGATGAGCGCGGCGCTCGGCATCGACGTCGGGCGGGTGTACCTCGTCACCTTCACGCTCGGGACCACGCTCGCCG
The DNA here is from genome assembly GCA_963736795.1 of uncultured delta proteobacterium. Lineage (GTDB taxonomy): Bacteria > Myxococcota > Myxococcia > Myxococcales > Anaeromyxobacteraceae > Anaeromyxobacter. The sequence goes on from CAVTRF010000038.1 coordinate 16,157, forward strand.
CGATCGGCGGGGCGCTCACCGCTCCGACGGTCTCGGTCGTGCCCGGCATGGGCGTCGAGGTGATCGTGCTCGCCTTCGCGGTGGTGGTGATCGGCGGGCTCGGCAGCATGCCGGGCGCGGCGCTCGGCGCGCTCATCGTCGGGGTCGTCCGCTCGAGCGCGGTGCACCTCCTGCCGGAGGTGGAGCTCTTCAGCATCTACCTCGTGATGGCGCTCGTGCTCGCGGTTCGGCCGCGCGGGCTGTTCGTCGCCGCGGAGGCGAGGAAGATATGAACGCGTCCCGCTCCACCGCGCTCGGGCTCGCCGCGACGCTGGTCGCCGCCCTGGCGGCCGCCCCGCTCCTCCCGAAGTGGGCGATCTTCCTCGCCACGGTGTCGATCGCGAAGGGGCTCGTCGTGCTCGGGCTCCTCCTCCTCATGCGGACGGGCCTCGTCTCGTTCGGCCAGGGGCTCTACTACGCGATCGGCGCCTACGCGGCGGGAACCGCCGCCGACGCCCTGAAGCTCCGCGACGCCATCCCGATGGTGCTCGTCGGGGCGGGTGCCGCCGCGGTCGCCGCCGCCGTGCTCGGGGTCCTGCTCGCCCGGTACCGGACGATCTTCTTCGCCATGCTGAGCCTCGCGTTCTCGATGATCCTGTACGGGCTCCTCGTCCGGACGCCCGCCCTCGGATCGACGGACGGGTTCAACGTGGCGGCGCGGACCGTGCTCGGGTTCGCGGTGGACGGTCCGATCGGCCGCTACGGCGTCTACGGCCTCGCCGCGACCTGCGCCTTCGGGGCGGCGCTCGCCCTCGACCAGTTCCTGCGGTCGCGGCTCGGCCGTCTCGCGCCGGCGGTGCGCGACAACGAGCTGCGCGTCGAGTACATGGGCGCGTCGGGGCGGAACGTGGTTCACGTGAACCTCGTGCTCGCGGCGGCGCTCTCCGGGGCGGGCGGCGCGCTCACCGCGCTCGCGGTCGGTCACATCGACCCGGAGATGTCCTACTGGACCACCTCCGGGGAGTTCGTGTTCGTCGCGATCCTCTCCGGCACGGGGAGCGTCGCGGCGCCGTTCGCCGGCGCGCTGCTCCTCGAGCTGCTGCGGAGCTACGCCTACGAGCACGCGCCGAACACCTGGCAGCTCGTGGTGGGCGGCGCCATGCTCGCGGTGATCCTGTTCCTGCCGGAGGGGCTCTGGTCGCTCTTCGCGCGCCGGAAGGGAGCGCGCGCGTGAGCACCATCCTGGAGACCTCCGGGCTCACGAAGACGTTCGGGGCCGTGAGGGCGGCCGCCGACCTCAACGTCGCGCTCGAGGAGGACACGATCGTCGGCCTCATCGGCGGGAACGGCGCCGGGAAGACCACCTTCCTGAACCTCGTCACCGGGTACCTGAAGCCGACCGCCGGCACGGTGCGGTTCCTCGGCCGGGACATCACCGGCCTCCCGCCGCGGAAGATCACGCGGCTCGGGATCTGCCGCTCCTTCCAGATCCCGCAGGTGTTCGACACGCTCACCGCCTACGAGAACCTGCTCGTCGGCCTCGGCATCGTGGCGCTCGGCCGGCGTGCGTTCGTGGGGAGCGCCCTCGGCGATCAGGCGCCCGAGCTGGTGGCGGAGGAGACGCTCGACCGGTTCCGCCTCCGCGAGTACCGCGACGCGCCGGCGAGCGTCCTGCCGGAGGGCGTTCGCAAGCTCCTCGACATCGCGATGGCGCTCGCCGTGAAGCCGCGGGTCCTCCTGCTCGACGAGCCGACGAGCGGCGTCTCGGCCGACGAGAAGTTCGCGCTCATGGATCTCGTGCTCGACGCCATCAAGGCGCAGAAGGTGTCCGTGCTGTTCGTGGAGCACGACATGGACATCGTCCGTCGCTACACCCAGCGCATCCTGGCGTTCTACGAAGGGAAGGTCATCGCGGACGGCGCGCCCGCCGCGGTGCTCGCCGACCCGGCCGTTCGGCGGTTCGTCGTCGGGGAGCCGGCGCCGGGGAACGCGGAGGAGACGTGCTGACCATCGAGGGCCTCGACGTCTCGATCAAGTCGGTCCGCATCCTGCGCGGCGTGTCGCTGCACCTCGAGCAGGGGCGGCTCGCCGGCCTGATCGGCCGCAACGGCGCGGGCAAGACGACGCTCATGCGCACCATCGTGGGCGCCCTGTCCCCCGCGGCCGGGACGCTCCACCTCGACGGAAGGCCGCTCCGGGGCGTCCCCTCCCACGCGCGGACGCGGCTCGGCGTGGGCTACATGCCGGAGGACCGGCGGATCATCCCGCAGCTGACGGTCGAGGAGAACGTGCTCCTCCCGGCCTGGGCGACGGGCGCGAAGGACGCGGCCGGGCGGCTCACCCGCATCTACCGGATGATCCCGGAGGTCGAGGCCATGAAGGCGCGCAAGGGCCTCCAGCTCTCCGGCGGCCAGCAGAAGCTCGTCGCCCTGGCGCGTGCGCTCATGACCGGGACGCGCCTCCTGCTCCTCGACGAGCCGTTCGAGGGGGTCGCGCCGGTGCTGGCGCGGCGGCTCGCGGAGGTCGTCGCCCTCCTGCGCGACGAGGGGCTCTCGGTGATCCTCTCCGAGTCGGACCTCTCTCACTCGAAGACGCTGCTCGACGTCGTCTTCGCCATCGATCGCGGCCAGGTCGCGCCACCGCGGGCGCCCTGAGCCGGAGGCCATCGCCATGAAGACCCTCGCCGCCGTGCTCCGCGCCGTCACCGATCAGCGCCCGTACACCGCTTCCCGCCCCATGCAGCTCGAGGAGGTGGAGCTGCTCGCCCCGCGCGCCGGCGAGCTGCTCGTCCGGATCGAGGCGGCCGGGGTGTGCCACTCGGATCTCTCGGTGGTCGACGGCTCGCGCGTGCGCCCGCTCCCGATGGCGCTCGGGCACGAGGCCGCCGGGGTCGTCGAGGAGGTCGGCGCCGGCGTCCGCGACGTCCGTCCGGGCGACCACGTCGTGCTCACGTTCGTGCCGAGCTGCGGCCTCTGCGTCGAGTGCTCCTCGGGCCGGCCGGCGCTGTGCCTCCCCGCCATGGCGGCGAACGGCGCCGGGACGCTCCTGCACGGCCCGTCCGTCCTGCGCGACCGGGACGGCAAGCCGCTCCACCACCACCTCGGGATCTCCGGATTTGCCCGGCACGCCGTGGTGGCGCGCGAGTCGGCGGTGGTCGTCCCGCGAGAGGTCCCGCTCCCGACCGTCGCGCTGTTCGGCTGCGCCGTCCTCACCGGCGCCGGCGCGGTGCTCAACACGGCCTCGGTGCGACCGGGGCAGTCGGTGGCGGTCTTCGGCCTCGGCGGGGTGGGTCTCGCCGCGGTCATGGGCGCGGTCGTCGCGAGCGCGTGGCCGATCGTGGCGGTCGACCCGGTCGAGGCGAAGCGCAAGCTCGCCCTCGAGCTCGGCGCCACCGCGGCGTTCGCGCCCGAGGAGGCGGAGAAGGCCATCAAGGATCTCACCGCCGGGGGAGTGGAGGTCGCGTTCGAGGCGGCCGGAGTCCCGGCAGTGCTCGAGGCATCGTTCCGGGCCACCCGCAGGGGCGGGACCACGGTCGCGATGGGACTCCCGCACCCGGCGCGGACGCTGACGCTCCCCGCCCTCGCCTTCGCCGGCGAGGGGCGCACGCTCGTCGGGTCGTACATGGGGTCTGCCGCTCCGCAGCGGGACGTCCCGCGCTATATGTCGCTCTGGAAGGCGGGCCGCATGCCGGTCGATCGGCTCCAGAGCGCCGCGATGCCCCTCGAGAAGATCAACGACGCCTTCGAGGCGCTCGCCAGCGGCCAGGCGGTGCGCCAGGTGCTGCTGCCGCACGTCTGATCGTCCGTCCAACCAGCCTACGGAGGAGCTGCCATGGCCATCGAGACCCTGAACCCCGCGACCGGCGTGCTCGTGCGGACCTTCCCCGAGATGGGGGTCCCGGAGGTCGACCGGATCCTCACCGCCGCGGTCGCCGCGCAGAAGGCGTGGGCGCGCGCCTCCTTCGCGGAGCGCGCCGCGCCGATGCGGAAGGTGGCGCAGCTGCTGCGGGAGCGCGCGCCCGAGTACGCGAAGCTCATGGCGGTCGAGATGGGCAAGCCGCTCAAGGACGGCGCCGCCGAGGTGACGAAGTGCGCCCTCGTCTGCGACTACTACGCGGAGAACGCGCAGCGGCACCTCGCGCCGCGCGAGGAGCCGAGCGACGCCGGCCGCAGCTACGTGCGGTTCGACCCGCTCGGCGTGGTGCTCGCGGTGATGCCCTGGAACTTCCCGTACTGGCAGGTGTTCCGCTTCATCGCGCCGCATCTCATGGCGGGGAACGGGGGGCTCCTGAAGCACGCGTCGAACGTGCCGCAATGCGCCCTCTCGATCGAGCAGGTGATGCACGACGCGGGCTTCCCGCGGGACCTCTTCCGCACGCTGCTCGTCGGCGCGCGCGGGGTGCGCCGGCTCATCCTCGACGACCGGATCGCCGCGGTGACCATCACCGGGAGCGAGCCGGCGGGGCGCCAGGTGGCGGCTGCGGCCGGAGAGGCGCTGAAGCCCTCCGTGATGGAGCTCGGCGGCTCGGACCCGTTCATCGTCCTCGCCGACGCGGACCTCGAGGCGGCGGCCCGGACCGCGGCGGTCGCCCGCACCATCAACGCCGGCCAGAGCTGCATCTGCGCGAAGCGGTTCATCGTCGAGGCGAAGGTGCACGACGCCTTCCTCGAGCGGCTCACCGCGGCGATGAGGGCGATCCGCGTGGGCGACCCCACCGACCCGGCGACGGACATCGGCCCGCAGGCGCGCCGGGAGCTTCGCGACGAGCTGCACGGACAGGTGAAGCAGGCGATCGCCGAGGGCGCCCGTCCGGTGCTCGGGTGCGAGGTCCCGCCGGGCGCCGGCGCCTTCTACCCCCCGAGCATCCTCGCCGACGTGAAGCCCGGAAACGTCGCGGCGAAGGAGGAGCTGTTCGGCCCGGTCGCGGTGGTGATCCGGGCGCGGGACGCGGACGAGGCGGTGGCGATCGCGAACGACTCGCGCTTCGGCCTCGGGGCCTCCCTGTGGACCCGCGACCCCGCACAGATCGAGCGGCTCGTCCCCTGGATCGAGGCGGGAGCCGTCTTCGTGAACGGGATGGTCAAGAGCGACCCGCGCCTGCCGTTCGGGGGCGTGAAGTGCTCCGGCTACGGGCGCGAGCTCGGGCTCGAGGGGATCCGCGCGTTCGTGAACGTGAAGACGGTCTGGATCAAGTAGCGCCGATGCGCGCTCACGTCGCGAGCAGCCGCTCCAGCTCGGCCGGATCGGGCGGCTTCGCGACGTGCCGGTCGAACCCGGCCTCCGCCGCCTCGCGCCGGTCCTCTGCCTGGGCGTAGCCGCTCACCGCGACGAGCCGGGCCCGCCGCAGCTCGGGATCCCTCCGGAACGCGCGCGCCACGTCGTAGCCGCTCATCCCCGGCAGGCCGATGTCGCAGAGCACCACGTCGGGCGGCCTCTGGCGCGCCTTCGCGAGCGCGGCGTCGCCGCTGCGGGCGACCTCGACCTCGTGGCCGAACGCCTCGACGAGGTCGCGGAGCGAGTTCGCGACCTCCTGGTTGTCCTCGACGACGAGCACGCGCGCGCAGCGGCCCCCGCGGCCAGCGAGCGCGGCCGCCGGGACGTGCTGCGCCGCCTCGGGCTCGGCGGGCGCGAGCGGGAGCCGGACGAGGAACTCCGCGCCGCGGCCCGGCCCCGCGCTCGAGGCCCCCACCGAGCCGTCGTGCATCTCGGTCAGCCCCTTCACGAGGGCGAGGCCGAGGCCGAGCCCGCCGCCGGATCGCGCGAGCGTCCGCTCCGCCTGCACGAACGGCTCGAACACGTGATCGACGAGCGCCTCGTCGATCCCCACCCCGGTGTCGGTGACGTGGATCTCCGCGGCCCCGTCGCGCACGGCGAGCGCGAGGGACACCGTCCCGCCGGGGGGCGAGAACTTCACCGCGTTCTGCAAGAGGTTCCCGACGATCTGCATGAGCCGGGTCGGGTCCCCGTCCACGACGGCGGGGGTGTCGGGAACATGGGTCACGAGCTGCAGCCCCCGCTCGTTCGCCATCGCGCGGTGGTCCTCGCCGGTTCGCCGCAACAGGCCGGCGAGATCGACCCGCTCGCGCCGGAGCTCGATCCTGCCGCGGGTGATGCGCGTCACGTCGAGGAGGTCGTCGACGAGTCGCGTGAGGTGGTTCACCTGGCGCTCGACCACTCCGAGCATCTTCGCGCGCAGCGCCACGTCGGCTGGCTCGCCGCGCCGCAGCAGGAACACGGCGTTGCGGATCGGCGCGAGCGGATTCCGCAGCTCGTGCGAGAGGACGCCGAGGAACTCGTCCTTGCGACGGTCCGCCTCCGCGAGGCGCTCGGCGATCGTGCGGAAGCGCGCCTCGCTCTCCTGGTAGGCCCGCTGCGCCGCCTGCTGCGAGGTGAGGTCGAGGACGAAGGCGGCGAGCCCGTCCTGCTGGGTCGAGAGCGCGACGAGCACGGGGACGCGCGTACCGTCCTCGCGCACGTACTCGCTCTCGTGACGCGGGCCGAGATCGGGGCGGAGCCACTGCGTCGGCGCGCTCGGGGCCGGTTGGAACCGCTCCGCCTCGAGCGCCTCGCGCGAGCGGCCGACGATCCGCAGGTACTCGTCGTTCGCGAACTGGACCGCGCCGTCGCGGCCGATGAACACGACGCCGAGCGGGGCGTCCCGCGCGAAGCGCTGGAAGCGCTGCGCCTCTGCCGCCACGGCGCTGGCGCGCAGCTGACGGGCGAGCAGGTTGCCGCCCGGCGCGGGGGCGCTCGCGCTGGAGGGCTCCGGACGGCGCCTCGCCTCCAGGAGCGCCGCGGCCGCGACCATCGTCATCGCGGCGAGGACGAGCAGGGGACCGATGGGCAGCGCCGGCCACAGCGCGCGGGCCGCGAAGGCGGCGAGCGCGCCGGCGACGAGCGGCAGCAGGACGCCGCGCACCGTCACGGCTTCTGCTCGCCGAGCGCTCGCGGCTGACGGACTCTGCTCATGGGTCGCGCCCTCCCCGCCCGGGGCGCGCGTCCGACGCGGCACTCCAATTCCGACGGCGGTCGGCCCGGAGCGCACCTACGCTCAATCTGGAGAGGCGATGAGGCATCTGCTGGACGTGGGAGAGGTCGAGGCGCTGGTGCGCCGCGGCGACGTGCTGCTCCTCGCAGGGGACGAGCGGCTCCTCCGCCGGCTGCCGCCCGGCCGCTGGATTGGCGGCACCATCCCGTACTTCATGACGGAGCAGGGGGGCGTTTGCGACCGGGACCGCATCTTCGCCGAGCGGCTCGGCGGCGGGCTCGAGTACCTCGGCGTCCGTCGCTACGGTGCGGAGGACGTCGCGCGCGTGTACGCGGAGCTGCCGCCGGGCGCGATCGGCGTGATGATCGCGCCGTTCATGAGCCCCGTGCACATGTCGTTCGCCCTCAACGCGCCGAGCTACGAGGGGTTCGCGTCCACGCCGCTCTTCGGCTGGATCTCGGGCGTCCACCTGGACGAGCTCGGGAGCGCGACCCCGCGGGTGTTCGACGGCACGACCGCCGCCGCGCTCGACCAGCACGCGGTCGTGATGCAGGTCTCGCTCCCGCGCGGGAAGATCGCGGAGCTCGCCATCCTGAACATCTTCGAGCGCGGAGACGGCCCCGCGATCACGTTCCCGCGGACGAGCTTCTGCGTCACCACCGCCCTGATCGACGGGCAGCCGCGGAACTTCGTGGACTACCTCCTCGAGGCGGAGCTCGATACGCGCCTGCCGCTCGTCGCGGACTACTGCGGCGCGTCCGTGAACGTCAGCTTCCAGGCGGTCGACCGGAAGAAGCGCGAGGTGCGGTTCTTCGCTCCCGTCTTCTCCGGCGTGGCGTACCACCACGCGCGACCGGTGGGGGACTACGTCAGCACGTTCGTCTCGGCGCTCCCGCGCGGGCTCGAGCACGTGATCGCGGCGTCGTGCAACTGCGTCCTCAACTACGTCCACTCGTCGCTCGAGGGCCGGAGCACCGGCGGCGTCGTCGGTCCGATCACGTTCGGCGAGATCGCTTACCAGCTCCTGAACCAGACCATGGTCTACCTGACCGTCCCCGACGCACCGGCTCCGTGACGGCGACGCACGCCGCGGCCCCCTCTCCCTGGCCCTCTCCCCCGGTGGGGGAGAGGGGAGCCCGTTCGCCCTGAGCGTAGGGGCCGCGCAGCGGACCCGGAGTCGAAGGGCCCGCGCGGGCGCGCCTCAGGGCACGAGCACCGCCCGCCCGACGAGCGCGCCGGCGGCGAGGGCGTCGACGCCCTCCTGGAACCGCTCGAGCGGCAGCGTGCGGTCGACGACGGTCTGGACGCGCCCCTCGGCGACGAGGTCCACCGCCTGCCGCAGCTCCGCGAGCGTGCACCCGACCGACGCGGTGACGACCTGCTCTCCGACGACGAGCTGGATCGGGTGGACCCGAAGGTCGTCCTCCGAGTAGCCGACGAACACGAGCCGGCCGCGCTTCCCCAGCGCGGCGAGGCTCCAGCCCATCGTCTCGCGCGTCGCGACGAGCTCGAACACGACGTCGGCGCCGCGTCCCCCCGTCAGCGCGCGGAGGCGCGCCGGGACGTCCTCCGCGCCGGCCCGGACCGTCGCGTCCGCCCCGAGGGCGCGCGCCCGCTCGAGCTTCGGCTCGCTCCGTCCGACGGCGATGACCCGCGCGCCGCGCAGCCGCGCCACCTGGACGAGGCCGTAGCCCACCGCCCCCGCGCCGAGCACGACCACCCAGTCGCCGAGCCCGACGCGCCCGAGCGCCGCGGCGTGGATCGCCGTCGTCACCGCGCAGCCGATGGGGGCCGCCGCGGCGTCCGAGACGTGGGCGGGGAGGGGGACCGCGTTCCGCGCCGGCGCCCGCACCCACTCGGCGAAGCCGCCGTCGGTCACGAACCCGTGCTCGCCGCGGAGCGCCTCGCAGAGGTTCTCCTCTCCGGCGAGGCAGCGCAGGCACTTCCCGCAGCCCTCGTAGTAGTAGACGACGACGCGCTCGCCGATCCGCTCCGGGGGAACCCCCGGGCCGGCCCGCTCGATCCGGCCGACGATCTCGTGGCCGAGCGTGAGCGGGGCGACGCCGAGGTCGAGTAGCCCCGAGGTGAAGTGGAGGTCGGTGTGGCACAGGCCCGCCGCGAGGACGCGCACGAGCACCTCGCCCGCCCGGGGCTCGGGGACCGGGACGTCCTCGAGGCGGAGCGGCTTCAGCGGGCCGTGGTAGCGGATCGCGCGCACGGGGCCTCACAGGTCGAAGCAGTGCGCGAACAGCACCTCGTCGCTGCGGGCGCGGATCCGGTCGAGGACCGCCTCCGGCGGGCGCTCGTCGAGATCGATGGCGCAGGAGGCCGCCTGCGCCTCCTCGAACACGGTGTTCCGGATCTCCTCCGCGTTGATCCCGGCTTCCCGCACGACCGCGAGCACGTTCGCGAGGACGCCCACCTTGTCGTAGTGGCGCACGACGAGCCGCGCGCGCGCCGGGGTCCGCCGGGCGAGGTTCACGCAGTTCGGCACCTGTCCGGCGCGGACGAAGGTCTCGACGATCCGGACCGTCTCGCGCGCGATCGCGTCCTGCGCCTGCTCGGTGGACGCGCCGACGTGGTGCGTGCCGTACACGCCCGGCAGCTTCGCGAGGGGGCTGTCGAACTCGGCCTGCCCCTTCTCCGGCTCGCCCGCGAACACGTCGGTCGCGACGCGGATCCGCCCGGCGCGCGCGGCCTCGAGCAGCGCGTCCTGGTCCACGATCTCGGCGCGCGCCGTGTTCACGAGCGCCGCGCCGGGGCGGAGCGCGGCGAGCACCTCCCGCGACACGATCCCGCGCGTCTCCTTCCCGAGCGCGAGGTGCAGCGAGAGGAAGTCCGAGGCCCGCGCGAGGGCGAGGAGGTCCGGCGCGCGCTCCACGCCCGCCTCGCGGGCGCGCTCGTCGTCGAGCGAGCGCGACCAGGCGACGACGCGCATCCCGAGCCCGAGCGCGCGGCGTGCCACCTCGCGGCCGATCGCCCCGAGGCCGGCGAGGCCGAGGGTCCGGCCGAAGACTCCGCGCGCCTCGGAGAAGCCCTTCTTGTCCCAGCGGCCCGCCCGCAGCGCCGCGACGGCGTCCGGAATGCGCCGGTCGAGCGAGAGGATGAGGCCGATCGCGAGCTCGGCCACCGCGATCGAGTTCTGGCCCGGGCAGTTCGCGACGAACACGCCGCGGCGGGAGGCGGCGGCGACGTCGATGGTGTTCACCCCCGCGCCGGCCCGGACGACGAGCGAGAGCGCCGGGGCGGCCTCGAACACCTCCGCCTGGACCTGCTTCGAGCGGACCACCAGGATCGAGGCGGCGCGCGCGGCGGCGGGAAGCTCCTTCGCGGTGAGCTCGGGCCGGTGATCGACCTCGAGGCCGAGCGCGGCGAGCGGGGCGAGCTGCTCCTTCGGGAACGCGTCTGCGACGAGGATGCGCATGGCCCGCTCGTAACCCGGACGCGGCGAACGTGCCGCCCGCCCCGACGGGGAGCGCCCGTGGGGGGACGTCCCGGGCGGGGGGCGGGCCGCTTGCCCGCTGGAGCGAACGCGTGCTAAATCGCCGCGAATGCCGATTCGCAGTCTGGCCTCCCGGCGCGAGCGCGCCCGCTCGCAGGCGCGGGGGGACATCCTCCTCGCGGCCGCCGAGCTGTTCGCGCGCCGCGGGTACGCGGCGGCGACGCTCGCCGAGCTCGCGGCGGGCGCCGGGTTCGCCGCGCCCTCGCTCTACCGGTACTTCCAGAGCAAGGAGCAGATCTTCCGCGAGATTGTGGGGCTCGTCGTGGGCGAGATGGACGCGACCTTCGACGCGGCGGTCGACCGCGCGCTGCCGCTCGAAGCCCGCCTCGAGGCGCTCCTCGCCGTCCAGTACCGGCTCGCCGAATCCCGGCGCGCGCTCTTCGAGGTCCTGCGGAACCCGGGGCCGGGCGCGCCCGAGGACGTCAGCCGGCTCGGCTGCCGGAACGCGGGGCTCGCCTTCTACGAGGAGCGGCTCGCGGCGTGGCTGCGCCGGAACGTCTCGCCCGCGGAGCTGCGCCATCCGCCGGAGCTCGCCGCGCGCGTGTTCGCGGCGATCCTGTTCTCCTTCCACCCCGCGCGACCGCGAGGAACCGCGCGGCCCCGCACGCCACCGGCTCGTCGTCTCGGTCGCACTCGAAGGTCTCGCAGCGCCGGCGACTCGCCGGCGAGGAGTCAACACATGGAACGCCGCACCCGCACCCGCCGCCTCTCCCTCGCCCTCGCCGCTGCCCTCGCGGCGGCGTGCTCCGGCCGCGCGGAAAAGGCCGCCCTCCCGCCGGCCGGCGAGGCCGCAGCCCGCGCCGTCCGTGTGATCCGGCCGGCGGCGACCATCGAGACCGGGCTCGCCCGCGCGACGGGCACCATCCGGTCCCGCGAGGACGCGGTCCTCTCCGCGAAGGCGACCGGGCAGATCCGGCGCATCCGGGCCGAGGTCGGCGACCGGGTCAAGGCGGGCGCCGTGCTCGCCGAGATGGACGGGACGAACGCGCAGATCTCGCTGCAGAACGCGCGGGCGCTCGAGCGTCTCGCGGTCGCGCGGCTCGCCGAGGCGGAGCGGGGGCTCACCCGGTCCAAGGTCCTCTTCGAGGGCGAGGGCATGCCGCAGGCGAAGTACGAGGAGGTCCAGACCGGGCGCGAGATGGCGGCGGCCCAGCTCGACCAGGCGCGCGCCATGGTGAAGCAGGCGGAGCAGGCCGTCCGCGACTCGACCGTGACCGCCCCCTTCGGCGGGATCGTCACCGGCCGGTTCCGCAACGCGGGCGACACCGTCACCATGATGCCGGTCTCGCCCATCGTCGCCCTGACCGACGTCGATCACCTGGAGGTCCGGCTCTCCGTCCCGGAGGCGCTCGAGCCCGCCATCGCGCTCGGGCAGACCGTCGAGGGGATCACGACGCCCGGTGGCCAGCGCTTCCAGGCGAAGGTGCGCGTGAAGAACGCGGTCGTCGAGCTCGCGACGCGCACGATCGAGGTGCTCGCCGACGTGGTGAAGGCAGAGGGGCTCCGTCCCGGCACCCTCGTCACCGCCGACTTCGGGCGGTTCGGCGAGGGCGGCGGCATGTTCGTGCCGTCGACGGCGGTGAAGACCGACGGCAAGGTGAGCTGGGTCATGGTCGTCGCGGGCGGCAAGGCGGAGCGGCGCGACGTGCTCGTGAACCCCGTCCACCCCGGCACGGTGGTCGTGAAGCAGGGGCTCGCGCCGGAGGCGGACGTCATCGTCGATCCGGGCGCGCTCCAGGCCGGCGCGGCCGTTTCACTCCTGGTGGACTGACGGAAGCGGAGAGCCCACGTGAACCCCATCCGCACCTTCATCCATCGCCCGGTCTTCACCGGGATGCTCACCTTCGCGGTGCTGGTCTTCGGCGTCGTCGCCTACCCGCGCATCGGCGTGGACCAGTACCCCGAGATCGACTTCCCGTTCGTCACGGTGACGACGGTCCTCCCCGGCGCCGACCCCGAGGCGATCGAGCGCACCGTCACGAAGCCGCTCGAGGAGACCCTCAACACGCTCGCCGGGCTCGACACGCTCCGGTCCGTGAACCTCGAGAACGTCTCCCAGATCATCATCCGCTTCGATCTCGAGCGGAACGCCGACATCGCCGCCCAGGACGTGCGCGACAAGGTCCAGGCGACGCTCTCGAAGCTCCCGCGCGAGATCCAGACCCCGATCGTCCAGAAGCTCGACATCGGCGCCGCCCCGGTGGCGACGCTCGCGTTCTCGGCGAACGTCCCCGTCGAGCGGCTGACGAAGCTCGCCGACGACGTGGTGAAGCCCGCCCTGCAGCAGATCCAGGGGGTCGGCGCGGTCGAGCTGATGGGCGGGCGCAAGCGCGAGATCACCGTCGTCCCGGATCCCCGCCTCCTCAAGGGTCACGGGCTCGCGCCGGCGGACGTCGTCGCGGCGCTCCGGGCGCAGTCGCTGGACGTCCCGGGCGGGCGCACGCTCGAGCCGGGGGCGGAGCGGTCGGTGAAGGTCGCGGCCGAGGCGCGCTCCGTCGCGGCGATGCGGGCGATCGTGATCGCGAGCCCCGGCGGCGTGCCGGTGCGCCTCGGCCAGGTGGCGCAGGTCCTCGACGGCCCGGGCGAGGCGCGCAGCGGCGCGAAGCTCAACGCGCACAGCGCCATCGGCCTCGTCGTGCGCAAGCAGTCGGGCGCGAACACGGTCAAGGTCGTCGCCCAGATGCGGGAGGCGCTCGCGCGCATCGAGGGGCAGCTCCCGGCGGGGAGCAAGCTCGCGGTCGTCATCGACGGCGCCAAGTTCATCCGCTCGTCGATCTCGTCGGTGCAGGAGGACATGATCATCGGCGGGATCCTGGCGGTCCTCGTCGTGCTCCTCTTCCTGCGCAACTGGCGCTCGACCCTCGTCGCGGCGGTCGCGCTCCCGACCGCGATCATCGGCACCTTCGCCGTCATGCGGGCGCTCCACTTCACCTTCAACGTCATCACGATGCTCGCGCTGACGCTGTCGATCGGCCTCCTCATCGACGACGCCATCGTCGTCATCGAGAACATCGTCCGGCACCTCGAGGAGGGGGAGTCGCCCTGGGAGGCGGCGCGGAAGGGGACCTCCGAGATCGCGCTCGCCGTGCTCGCGGTGACCCTGTCGGTCGTCGCCGTCTTCGTCCCCGTCGCCTTCATGGAGGGGATGATCGGCCGGTTCTTCTACCAGTTCGGCGTCACCGTCGCGGTCGCGGTCCTCATCTCCTACTTCGTCTCGATGACGCTCACGCCGATGTTCTCGGCGCGCGTGCTCCGCGAGCACGAGGCGCACGGGCGGCTGTTCGCCGCGATCGAGCGGGCCCTCGACGGGATCGAGACGGTCTACCGTCGCGCGCTCACCTGGGTGCTCGATCACCGGCTGGTGACGATGGGGGGCGCGTCGGGCGTGCTCGTCGCTCACCGTCTTCCTCGCCGGCGCGCTCAAGTTCACCTTCCTCCCGCAGCAGGACATGTCGATGGCGAAGGTCACGCTCGAGCTCCCGAGCGGCACCCCGCTGCTCGAGACCGAGCGCGCAGGTGGACGACCTCGCCGCGCAGATCCGGATGTCCCGGGCGTCCGCCAGACGTTCACGACGGTCGGAGGCGGCGCGCTCGAGGAGGTCAACAAGGGCGAGATCGTCGTCGACCTCGTCGAGCTGAAGGATCGCGCCTACGGGCAGCAGGACTTCAAGCAGTACCTGCGCCAGACGCTGCGGGCGACGCCGAACGCGATCATCTCCGCCCAGGACTACAACGCGATGGCGGGCGGCGGAAACCGCTCGCAGCTCGTCCAGTTCAACCTGCGCTCCACCGACTGGAACGCGCTCCTGGCGGCGGTCGACAAGACGAAGGCGGCGATGCTGAAGAACCCGGGCCTCGTCGACGTGGACTCGACCTGGCGCGGCGGCAAGCCGCAGCTCGACGTCGTCGTGGACCACGAGCGGGCGGCGTCGCTCGGCATCCCGGCCGCGGCGCTCGGCCAGAACGTCCGGGCCCTGATGGGCGGCGACAAGGTCGCCGACTTCCACGAGGGGAACGACAGCTACGACATCAAGGTTCGGCTCCCGCCCGCGTTCCTCGCCGATCCCGCGGCGATCGGCGCGATCCCGGTGCGGGCGGCGTCGGGTCAGCTCGTCGAGCTGCGCGCGATCGCCGATGTCCGCCCGACGCTCGGGCCGTCGCAGATCGAGCACCAGGCCCAGATCCGGCAGGTGACCCTGCTCGCCGACCTGCGGAATTACCCGCTCGGCGAGGCGATGAAGTATCTCAGCGGGTTCGCCGCGAAGGAGCTGCCGAAGTCCGTGACCTACGACTTCGAGGGGCAGGGGCGCGAGATGGGCAAGATGGCGATCGCCTTCGTCATCGCGCTCCTCCTCGGCATCATCCTCGTCTACATCATCCTCGCCGCCCAGTTCGAGAGCCTCGTCCACCCGTTCACGATCATGATGTCCCTGCCGTTCGCGGTGATCGGCGGCATCGGCGGGCTCCTCATCGCCCAGCAGTACATGTCGATGATGGCGATGATCGGCTTCATCATGCTGATGGGGCTCGTCACGAAGAACGGGATCCTCCTCGTCGAGTTCACGAACCAGCTGAAGGAGCAGGGGAAGTCCACCCGCGACGCGCTCCTCGAGGCCGGTCCGGTCCGGCTCCGCCCGATCCTCATGACCTCGGTCGCGATGATCGCCGGCATGATCCCGGTCGCGCTCGCGCGCGGCGACGGCGCCGAGACGCGCGTCCCGATGGCGGTCGCCATCATCGGCGGCCTCATCACCTCCACCGTGCTGACGCTCGGGATCGTCCCCGTCGTCTACTCGCTGCTCGACGGAGCGCGGACCCGCGTCTGGCGGCCGGCGAAGGAAGCGGAGCCCGCCCTCGAGGTGGCGCCGGAGGTCCGCGCCGCAGTGGAGTGATCGCGGGGCCGGCGCGCTCCCTAAGGCCGAGACCACTTGCCCGGATTCGCTGCTGCGGCGCACGCTGGCTGGCTGCGCCGGGCAGACCCCCCCAGGGGGCCCCCGGCGCGGAGCGCGGCTTCGCCGCGAGTACTGATCTCGTCGGCCCTGCGCTGCTCGACGCAGCTATAGGTAAGCCTCCGCTGCTCGGTCCTCGTGTGCCCGGCTCGCCGACGCCATCGCGCGCCTCGCGACGCGATCAGGGCAAGCGGGCTCGGCTCTAGCGGACGCCGGAGCGCGGCGGCCGGGACCGCGAACGCGTCCCTGCCGTCGCGAGCCGGAGCACGAGCCCGGACTGGGCACCGGCGAGCACGGTGAGGCCGAGCGCGCGGGCCCGGCGCCGGACGCGCGCGCGCATGCGATTCGCCTGGCGGGCGGTCCCGTCGCCCGCGCGCCAGACGAACCAGAGCACGAGCGCGGCGGCGAGCGGCGCGGCCACGAACACGAGCGTCAGGGTCATCGCCAGCGCGACCGAGCCTCCGATGATGAGCGCGGCCGCCAGCAGGAAGTGGCCGGCGAGGCTTGCGGCCCGCGCGGCCAGCGGCGCGCGAGCGGGCTTGCGGACAGGGTGGAGCGGGATCGCGGCGCCAGTCGCCATGGGCTCTCCTGGCCGTGCAGTTCGTGCGCGCAAAAACCGCGCAGACCGAGAAGAGCACATCTGGATCAATCTGTCTCACCCCCGTCGGGAGGTGAAACCGTCGAGTCATCCCGTCGAGGTGATCCAACGGCACGGATTTCCGGGGTGAACCGGTCGGGCGCCGTCTATTGCCAGGCGCCGGGGCGCGCGTACACGAGCGCGAGCGGGACCTCGTCGAGGTACGCGCCCGCGACCGGCCGCGCGGTGCCGAACGCGGCCCAGGTCCGGTACTCCGCGTCGCGTCCCGCGGCGTCGACCGGGACGACCGCGAGGTCCGCCTCCTCGGGGCCGGGCGCGACGGCGAGATCGGCGCGGAGGCGGCCGTCGCGGGCGAAGGCGCGCAGCGCGGCCGGCGCAATCGACGGCCAGAACACCCGCGCGCCCTCGCGGGCCCGCGCGTTCACCGCCGCGAGCACGCGCGCGACGCCGTCGCCGCCGTCCTGCCGCGGAAGGCCGAGCGTCGCCGCGCCCGGTGCGCCGCCGGCGAGCTCGCCCCAGGCGGAGGCGCCGGAGGGGTGGAAGTGCGCGGTCGCGCGGACCGCCGGCCAGAGGACGACGAGGGCGAGGGACGCGGCGAGCGGGGCGGCGCGAGCCGCCCATGCGACGCGGGCGGCGGCAAGGAGGGCCCGCGCGCCGAGCAGCGCGAGGAACGGCATCGCGTGGAGGACCGGGCGGATCCCGCCCGAGCTGGGCGCGATCCCCGCCGCCGCGGCGGCGAACGGCGCGAGGGCGCAGACGAGCAGGAGGAGGTCGTCCCATGCCTCCTCGGCCGGCGCGTCACCGCGCGCCGCGCGCACGAGCCGGAAGAGCGCGAGCGCGAGCCCGGCCGCGTACGCCACGAGGATCGTCGCCGGCAGCGCAAGCGCCGCGGCGACCGCGGCCTGCGCGAACCCGGGGACGCCCGGCAGCGCGGCGCCGAGCGGTCGGGCGGCGGCACCCACGCCTGAGAATGCGGAAGCACGGGCCTGGGCCGACACGAGGAGCGACGGCCACGCTGCGACGAGCCCGAGCGGGCCGAGCACGGCAATCGAGACGAGGGCGAGCGGGACGCCGCGGAGCCGCGCCTCGAGCGCGCCCGGCGCCGGGGGTCCGCGGAAAGCGCGGGAGAGCGCACCGTGGAGCGCGAGCGCGGCCACCAGCACCCACCCGTCGGCGCGGGTCGCGAGCGCGGCGCCGGCGAAGAGCCCGGCCCGGGCCGCGCCGCGGAGACGGTGCCGCGCGTCCGGATCGAGGGCGGCGCGGCGCCAGGCGAGCGCCATCGCCACGGCGAGCGCGGCGAGCGCGAGGTCCGGCGTCGCGACGAGTCCGGCGTGAAGGTGGCGCGGCGCCGCCCAGAAGAGCGCCGGCGCGAGCACCGCCGCGACGGGGCCCGCGACGTCCCAGGCGAGCAGGGCGAGCGCAGCGGAGAGGAGCGCGCCGAGGAGGGCGGTCGCGAGCCGCGCGGCGCGCAGCGGGGAGACCCCGAGCGGCGCCGCGACGGCCCGCGTCGCCGCCGCCAGCGAGGCCGCGAGCGGCGGGGCGTCGAGCGGGGCCGACCCGGGCACCGCCAGCGACGGGTCGGCTCGCTCGAGCACGGCCGCCTCGTCGCGCGAGACGCCGGGCCCGCCCGCGAGCGCGGCGAGCACGAGGAAGGTCGCCGAGGCCGCCGCGAGCGCCGCCCGCGCGCGGCGCGCGACCACCCAGGCGGCGAGCTCGCGCCCGTGCTCGAGGGCGTTCGCGACCGTCACGGCAGGACCACCGCGTCGAGGCAGAGCGAGAGCGGCCCCGGGCTCGTCACGACGAGCGACAGGCGCTGCGCCTGGCCGGCGCTGCGGGACATGTCGATGCGGAACGGCGCCCACCCTCCGCTCGCGACCTCGGCGGATCCGACCTCCTCGTCCTCGAGGAGCACCGCGACGCGGACCGGCGCGGACGCGGCGCCGACGGTCGCGCCGGCGTGGCCTTGGAGGGTCCGCCCGATGCGCGACCCCGGGAAGGCGAGGACGAGCGGCGCGTCGAGGGGCGTCGCCGCCGCGATCGACAGACACGGGCGGGGCACTGCCGCCGATCTCGCGGACCGACCGCTCCAGCTCGACCGCGCCGTCGCGGCAGCGGAAGCGTCCGGCGCCGTCGGGCGTGCACCGCTCGTCGCCGAGCGACACCGAGGCATGCGCGAGCCGGTCCGGGAGGAACGCGAGCGGGAGGGTGGGGAAGGCGGAGATCGTAGCGCGTGACCTCGAACGCACCGAGGCGCGCGGGCTCCTCGGACCGCGCGGCGCGATCGGCGAGGTCCACCTCCGCATCCCACCGGAGCCCGGGCGTCTCGGCGAGCGAGAGGAGCCAGACGCGGCGGACGCCGACCAGGTCCTCACGGTCGAAGCGGGGCTGGGCGAGGACCGCGACCGAGGCGGGCAGGATCTCTCTCGCCCGTTCCGCCCACGCCGGCGCGACCGCGACCGCGTCGCCCGGGCGGGCGTCCCGCTCGACGAGCGCGCGCGCCGCAGCCCAGTCGAGCGCGGTCGGGAGCCGGCCGGGGAGGCGGGCCTGCGCGAGGATGGCCCAGGACGCGACCACCGCGACGAACGCGACGAAGAAGAGCGCGGTGGCCCGCTGCGCCGGCGGGCGGTGCGACCAGAGCCACGCGAGCTTCCGCCGCCCACCCCGGAGACCATCGCGGACCTGCGCAGCGGCCCGCTCCCGCGCGAGCGTGGCCGCGCGGCGAGCCAGCCCCGCGAGCTCGCTCATGTCTTCGCGAGGCGGATCTTCCGCTCGCTCTTCTCGCGGCAGAAGGTGCAGAGGTCCATCTCGGGGCTCGCCGGTAGGCCCTGCGACCACGAGGGGTGCATCGCGCACTTGGCGTCGTAGCAGTGGTGGAGATCCCAGGTGTGCCCGATCGCGTGGATCGCCTCGCGCGCGAGCCGCTTGCGCCACGCCTCGATCGACGCCTCGGTCACGCCGCGCGGGGGCAGGCGGGAGAGGCCGACGACCGCGCGCTCGCCGCCAAAGTCGGCGAAGCCCCAGCACGGCGGCTCGCCGAGAGGTCCGGGCGGCAGGGCGAGGGGAGCCGAGGTGACGTAGAGCACCTTGTCGTCGGGCAGCGTCCTGATCGGCGCCACCTCGCGCAGGAGCTTCACCGCGTCGATCCGGCCGTCCTCCCGCTCCGCCTCGGGCGGGACCGGCTTCTCGCCCGCGTGCTCGGTCCCGACGCCGAAGGCGCGGTAGAGCGTCCCGGTGAGGAACGCGAGGTCCGCCGGGTCCATCCGCTCGAGCGTCACGATCCGGATCACTTCTTCTTCCCTCCGCGCTTCGCAGGCGCGGGCTTCGCGGCCTTCTTCGGCGCGGCGGGCTTCTTCGCCGCAGGCTTCTTGTGGGCCGCCGCCTTCTTCGCGGCGTGCTTCTCCTTCGGCGCGGCCTTCTCCCGGGCCGGCTTCGCCTCGGCACGGGCGGGCTTCGCAGCGCGCGGCGCGGGCCGCGCCGGCGCCACGCTCTCCTCGCCGTCGTCCTCGTCCTCGGCGCCCTCGCCGGCCTCGGCGCCCTCGGCGGCTGGGGTCGCCGTCTCGGCGTCCTCCCCCTCGACGGCGGGCACCTCGATCTCCGGGATCGCGGGGGCGGCGCCCTCGAGCGCGCCCGCGAGGTCGATGTCGATGCCGAGGTCGGACAGGCCGAGATCGTCCTCGTCGGACGCCACCGGCCGGCGCTTCTTCGGGCGCGACGGCAGCAGCACCGGCGTGGGCGGCGGCTTCAGGTCGAACTTCACGCCCGCCGGGGGCATGAGCGCGTAGTCGACGTAGTCCTCGGCCAGCACCGGGGGGACCCCGAGCGAGACCGCGATCTCGTGGACGAGCAGGTGGCGCGCGTTGTCGTACTGCTCGCGCTCCTTGGTCGGGAGCGGGCGGATGCGCGACAGCGAGTGGAGCCCCTTCACGACCTCCGCGACTCCGAGCACGCCGCCCGCGATGAGCCGGTCGGCGTTGTCGCGGTGGCGGACCTTCCAGTCGAGCTCCGGGTCGTCGAACTGTGCCGCGAGATAGTGGAACACCCCCTCCATCTGCTCGCCGGTCGCGACGCGGCGCAGGCCGATGGACGGGACCTTGTTCTTCGGGACGAGGACGGCGGCGCCGTCCTCCTCGCGCTTCATCCGCACGAGCTCGAGCTTCTGCCCGGCGATGTCCTTCTCCTCGACGCCGACGACCGCGCAGACGCCCTGGTTCGGGTAGACCACGCGGTCGCCCGGCTTCATCTCGGACGCATCGGCGATGGTCCCCTCGACCGCGGGGAGTTGCTCGCGCTGCTCGTCGGGGTGTCGGACGGGCGGGCCTCTCACGTTCAAGCTCCTACCACGCGACCCCTGGGGCGGCAATCGCCGCGAGGGCAGCAGCGGCGCACGCGGGAAGCGTGCTTCGTGCAAGGATCCTCACGGCCTCGTCCGATGGCAGGGCCTCGCGCCCCGCGCGGGACGTTCAGGTCGCGTCCGCGGGCGGAAGCGCCTCGACCGCGCGGAGCCTGCGCGCCCCGAGGTCCACGTAGGCGGGGTCGCGCTCGAGACCGACGAACCGGCAGCCCGCGCGGAGGGCGGCAACCCCGGTCGTGGCGGAGCCCGCGAAGGGATCGAGCACGAGGTCGCCGGGCGAGGCGCTCGCGGCGAGGATGCGGTCGAGCAGGGCCACCGGCTTCTGCGTCGGGTGGCGGCCGTGGATCTTCTCCTTCGGGCCGGGGGTCGGGACGGACCAGATGACCTGTTCGTCGCCGGGCACCGGCGCCTCCCAGATCTCCCACAGGTCGCGCATCTGCTTCCCGCCGTTCGCGACCTTCATCGCCTTGTAGTTGAACCGGTGCGGGAGCGGCCGCGCCTTCGACGGACTCGCCCACAGCAGGATCTCGGTCGAGTGGGTGAAGAAGCGGCAGGCGAGGTTGGGCGAGGCGTTCGGCTTGTACCAGGTGACGGTGTTCAGGAGGTGAAAGCCCATCTCCTGCATCGCGAAGCCGATCGAGAAGATGACGTGCTGCGTGCCCGAGACCCAGAGCGTGCCGGAAGGCTTCAGCACGCGGCGGACCGCGGTGAGCCAGCGCGCCTGGAAGGCGTGGTCCTGCGACACCCCCTGGGACGCGTCCCAGCCGCCCTTGTTGACGCTCACGCGCTTGCCGCCCTGGCAGGTCGTGCCGCCGTTCGAGAGCATGTAGGGCGGGTCCGCGAACGCGACGTCCACCGAGTGCGGCGGGAGCTTCTCGAGCGCCTCGACGCAGTCGCCCTGCACGAGCGCCCAGGCGCGCCCACGCTCCGCCGTTCCCGGGAGCCCATCCCACGTGTGCAGTTCGAGACGTCGAGCCATCCGAGGATCGTATGAGCGATATCGATCGCGTCTAGTTTTCGGCCGGGAGTGACGTCGCGTCCGCCCGCGTCCGGTCCGCCGTCCAGGACCAAGACCACTCCAAGTCCAAGTCCAAGACCAAGTCCAAGTCCAAGTCCAAGACCACCTCCAAGTCCAAGACCACCTCCAAGTCCAAGACCAAGGGGACGCCGGTGTTAAGAGAGGGACGTGCCCGCCCTCGACGCCGCGCTGGTGAAGGACGCCGCCCGCCGGGCCGGCTTCCACGCCTGCGGGATCGCGCGGGCGGAGCCGCTCGATCCCGGGCCGCTCGACCGCGTCCTCGAGCGCGGGTTCGAGGCCGACATGGTCTGGCTGCGGACGCAGCGCGCGCAGCGGCTCGACCCTGCGCTGCTCCTGCCCGGGGTCCGGAGTGTCGTGGTGGTGGCGCTCGCCTATCACGCGGGCGAGGCGCCCTCCGCGCCGGAGGCGGCGGGAGAGATCGCACGGTACGCGCGCGGCCGCGACTACCACGCGGTCATGAAGCGAAGGCTGCGCGCCCTCGTCGCCGAGCTCGCGGCCGCCGACCCGGGCGCGCGGACGTTTCCGACGAGCGACGTCGCGCCGGTCATGGAGAAGCGGTGGGCGGAGCGGGCCGGGGTGGGGTGGATCGGCAAGAACGGTTGCCTCATCACCCCCGCGCACGGCAGCTGGGTGGTCCTCGGGACCGTCCTCGTCGACCGCGAGCTCGCCGCCGATGCGCCGCACCCCGAACGCTGCGGGTCCTGCGAGGCGTGCCTCCCGGCGTGCCCCACCGGCGCGATCCCCGAGCCCGGGGTCGTGGACGCGCGGCGCTGCCTCTCGTTCTGGACCATCGAGCGGCGCGGGCCGGTGCCGGCCGAGATCGCGCCTCACGTCGGCCGGTGGGTGTTCGGCTGCGACGTGTGCCAGGTCGTCTGCCCGTGGAACGACGCGGCCCGCCGCGGAAGCGATCCGGAGCTCCTGCCGCGCCCCGGTCGCGAGGCCCTGCCGCTCGACGACCTCCTCTCGCTCACCGAGGAGGCCTACCGCGCCCGGTTCTACGGGACGTCCCTCGCGCGGGCGCGCTTCGACGGCCTCGTGCGAAACGCCATCCTGGTCGCGGGCGCGAGCGGCGAGCGGCGCTGGGTCGAGGCGATCCGGCCGCACCTCGCGAGCCCGCACGAAGGCGTGCGGGCGGCGGCGGCGTGGGCGATGGGCGCGCTGGGGGAAGGCTGAGACGCGAGCGACGTGGACTCGGCCTTGCGCCTTGGACCGTCGACGTCGAGGTCGAAGGCGAAGACCACGTCCGCGTCGGGGACCACCTCCGGGACGCTGTAGGACGGAGAAGTACAGCGCCGCGGCGCACGCCCATCGTCGCCTCACCCGATCACGGGACGCGGGCGCCGAGTCCATTCCTGCTACCGTGCGTGAACCGTCGCGGGCTGAAGGGACGCGGCGGGGGGAAGGAGCGGCGTGGACGAGAGCGCGGCCGGGACGTTGCTGACCCTGAGATACGGCTCCGCCGAGCACGCGCGCCGCGACCGGCTCCCGGAGGTGGCGCGCGGCGTCATCGCGCGGCTCAAGATCGTGGTGCGCGAGGGCGACGTCGTGCCCATCCGCATCGAGCTCGACCGCGAGAAGGTGTCGATCGACGCGCGCGCCCGGATCCGGTGGATGACCCCGCTCGCGCGCGGCTCGCTCGCCGGCCTCGAGCTCGAGGGGCCGTCCCGGCGCGAGGAGGTCCAGCTCGATCTGCTCCTCGGGATCCGGTCCGCGTCGCGCGGGCCCGACGCGGCGGCGAACGCCGCGCTGCTGCCCGGCATCGCCGCGCCCGCGCTGCCGCTCCTCTCGGTCGCGATGCTCCAGCCGAACCGCATCCTCCGCGAGGTGATCTCGAGCGCCCTCGTCCGGCTCGCCCGGGACGGGAACGGGTGGGACCTGCAGCTCGACGCCGTGGCGAGCGTGGACGCGTTCCTCGCCGCGATGGCCGAGCGCCGCCGGAACCTCGCGCTCGTGGACTGCGACGGGATCGGCGCGGCCACCGACGCCCTCGTGGACGCGGTCCGCTCGCACGCGGACTACGCGCGCCTCCCGCTCGTGCTGCTCTCGCGGACGCGCACGGGGCGCCTCGAGGATCGGTA
The DNA here is from genome assembly GCA_963736795.1 of uncultured delta proteobacterium. Lineage (GTDB taxonomy): Bacteria > Myxococcota > Myxococcia > Myxococcales > Anaeromyxobacteraceae > Anaeromyxobacter. The sequence goes on from CAVTRF010000038.1 coordinate 39,641, forward strand.
CACGCTCACGATCCAGAAGCCGGTCGGCATGAAGTCGCTCCTCGACACGACGGGGATGCTGCTCCGGGGGTGAGATGAGACAGCGCGTCCTGCTCCTCGATCACGTCGCGGCCGCGCGCAAGGCGCTCGCGGACGCGCTCAGGCGGCTCGGCTTCGAGGTCCTCGCCGCGGGCGACCTCGACGAGCTCGACGTCGCGCTCGGGCGCGGCAAGGTCGACGTGCTGCTCGTCGACCTGCAGCTCCCGGACGTCTACGGCAACGACCTCGTGCCGTGGCTGCGGGAGACGCGGCACGTGGACCGCCCCATCCTGCTCTACGCGAACCGCGCTCCGCACGAGCTGCACCGGCTCGCGGAGGAGTGCGGCGCCGACGGGTTCATCCGCAAGACCGGCCGGCCGGACGAGGCCGCGGCGCACGTCGAGCGGTTCCTGCAGGGCGGAGAGGTGTGATGGCCCGTTCGCCCCTTGAGCCCGGACGTCCGCGGGGCTAAGCCTCACCGCATGAGCCTCTCGGCGACGGCGCTCCGCGCGGTGAAGGACGGCTGGGGCGTGGGGCCCGTCGAGGCGCCGGCCATCCTGCGCGCGGCCGGCAAGGACGCGAAGGACTACCTGCACCGCATGACGACGCAGGATGTGAACGCGCTCCCGCCCGGCGGGTCCGCCTACGCCGCCGTGCTGAACGCGAAGGGGCATCTCCTCGCCGACGCCCACGTGCTCGTCGAGCAGGACGGGGTCCTCCTCGTCCTGGACCCGCGCGCGGTCGCCGAGGCGCTGCCGCACCTCGAGAAGTACGTCATCATGGACGACGTCGTCTTCGAGGACCTCTCCGCCTCGCTGCGGATCGTGCCGGTGCTCGGCCCCGAGTCCGCGGCGCGACTCGGCGGGCGCGCCGCCACCGGTCGCCGCATCTCGAACCGCCGCCGGGGCGTCCCCGCGCTCGACCTCCTCGTGCCGGAGGGCGAGGCGGGCCCGCTCCGCGCCGCGCTCGTCGGTGAGGGGGCGTTCGACCTCTCGGCGGAGGACCTCGAGGCGATCCGGATCCTCGAGGGGCAGGCCCGCTTCGGCGCCGACATGGACGCGTCGCGGCTGCCGATGGAGGCCGGGCTCACGCGGCTCGCCATCTCGTTCACGAAGGGCTGCTACACCGGGCAGGAGGTCGTGCTCCGGGCGACGGCCCGGGGGCACCTGCAGCGCGGCCTCGTGCAGCTCGTCCTGCCGCCGGGCGCGGGTCCGGGGACGCCGCTCTCTGCCGCCGGACAGGAGGTCGGGCTCGTGACGAGCGCCGCCGAGACGCCCGAGGGCCGGGTCGGGCTCGGCTACCTGCGCCGCGCCCACTGGAACGACGGCGAGCGCCTCACGACCCCCGCGGGAGAGGCGATCGTGCGCCGGGTCCTCGTCGAGGACGGCATCACGCCGCCCGGGTGCTGATCCAGCTCACTTCGCCGGCGCCGTGCACGCGTTGATCGCGCCGGCCGGGTTGATCGCGTCGTTGCCGGTCACGATCTCCTTCACCGTGCCGTCCCGGTCCACGACGAACGTCGCGCGGTGCGCCATGCCGAGGAGCGCGACCGTGCCGCCGTACTTCTTCGCGATCTTCCCGCCCTCGTCCGCGAGGAGCGGGAACGGCAGCTGGTTCTCGTCCTTGAACCGCTTCTGGGTCGCGACGTCGTCCGTCGAGATGCCGACGACCTGCGCCCCGCTCCCGACCACGTTGGCGTACTGATCACGGTACGCCCTCACCTCGCGCGTTCAACCAGGGGTGAACGCCTTCGGGTAGAAGGCGAGGATCACCGGACCCGTCGCGAGGAGCCTCGAGAGCGTCACCGGGCTTCCGTCGGTGTCGGGGAGGGTGAAGTCGGGGGCCTTGTCGCCCACCTTCAACGCGGCGGATCCCAGCAGCATGGCGAGCACCCCGATCTTCATGGCGAGCGGTCGACCTCCGGGCGGAGGCATAGCGGGGCACCCCTGCCCGGGCAACGGCGCGACCCGAGGGGGCCCGCGCAGGCGTCAGGAGCGGAGCCGCTCGTACCGCGCGACCAGTATCGCCACGTCGTCACGGTGCCAGAAGCCGAGCTGGTCCGGCAGCTCCGCGAGCGTGCGCGCCGCGAACCCGGACACCGGCGCGTGCGGGTCCGGCTCGCCGCCCACCGCGCCGGCCACGACGAGCGCGAGGTGCCACGCGTCCAGGATCTTCGCCTGCCGCGTCCCGACCACCACGACGCCCTCGAGGTCGAGGCCGAGCTGGCCCTTCACGATCCGGATCGCCGCGTCGCCGGGCTGCTCTCCCTCCTCGAGGAGCCCGGACGGGAGCCACCAGCGGCCGAGCTGCGCCTGCCCGTGGAAGCCGCCGATCACCTCGGCGACGAGCACGCGCCGCGCCTCCCCCAGGGGGCCCTGACGATGAGCGCGGCTGCGCCGCGGGTGCTCACTCGCGAGCACGATCGGCAGGACGTCGACGCGGACGATCACGGCACCCCCGGGGGCACGCCGCCTCGTTCACCCGCGCCGCGAAGGCTCGGGCGCGCGCGAGCACGTGCGGGCTCGTCGCCGCGCCGGCGACCACCTCGAACCGCGGCACGGACCCGCTCGCGTCGCGCAGGCGCAGCGCGAGCACGCGGCCGGGCTGCGCCACGCGCGCGGCCAGCTCGGCCGCCGTCGTCGCTCCGGCGGCGGCGATCGCGGAGGTGGCGCGGAGGCCGTGCGAGAGCTGCTCGACGACTGCCGCGGGCTCGGCCGCGCCCGCGGCGACGACGAGGTCGGCGCCGGTCAGCGCCTCGTCGAGGTCCGGCGTGACGAGGACGCCGTCGAGGATGCGTTGCCGCCCCGGAGCCCCGATCGCGCCGTCGGTGAGCGCGCGGTCGACGTACCGCCGGACCGCGTCCGCGGCGCTGGCGAGGACGGTCGCGTCGGGATCGTGCAGGCGCACCGCGCAGCCGGCGAGCGCGATGACCACCGCACACGCGGTCCCCCGCTCGCTCGCACCCATCACGGCCACCGTCTCGATCGTGAGCACCGTGCGCCCCGTCCGGAGGTCTTCGTACCCGGCCCGCGGTGCCGCTGGCAAGAGAGGGGCACGGTCCGTTAACCTGGCGTCTCACCCTTCTTGAACCCCACCTCTCCTGGAGGACGAATGAAGGCGATCGCGATTCGTGCGCACGGAGGCCCCGAGGTCGTGAACGTGGAGGACCTCCCCGACCCGCAGCCGGCGCCCGGCCAGGTCGTGGTCGCGGTGAAGGCCGCCTCGGTGAACCACCTCGACATCTGGGTGCGCAAGGGATGGCCGGGGCTGAAGCTCGCCTGGCCGCACGTGCTCGGCTCCGACATGGCGGGCGTCGTCGAGGCGGTCGGCGCGGGGGTGGACGGCGTCAAGGCGGGCGACGCCGTCGTCGTGAACCCGAGCGTCGGCTGCGGGCGCTGCGAGCGCTGCCTCGCCGGCCACGAGAACCTCTGCCGGCGCTTCTCGATCCTGGGCGAGCACGTCTCCGGCGGGATGGCCGAGAAGTTCGCGGTCTCGGCGCGGAACGTCCTCCCGAAGCCGGCGAACCTCTCGTTCGAGGAGGCGGCGGCGGTGCCGCTCACCTTCATGACCGCATGGCATGCGCTCGTCCAGCGGGCGCAGCTGCGGCTCGGCGAGACGATCCTCGTCCACGCCGCCGGCTCGGGCGTGGGGGTCGCGGCGGTCCAGATCGCGAAGCTCCTCGGGGCCCGCGTCATCGCGACCGCCGGCTCGGACGCGAAGCTCGAGAAGGCGAAGGCGCTCGGCGCCGACCACGTCGTGAATTACGAGACCCAGGACTTCGTCCAGGAGGTGAGGAAGCTCACCGACAAGAAGGGCGTCGAGGTGGTGTTCGAGCACGTCGGCAAGACGACCTGGGAGAAGTCGCTCCTCGCCGCCGGCATCGGCGGGCGGATCGTCACCGTCGGCGCGACGACGGGCTACGACCCCCCGACCGACCTGCGCCACGTCTTCTTCCGCCAGCTCTCCATCCTCGGCTCGACGATGGGGACCGCCGGGGACCTCGTCGAGGTGCTCCGGTTCGTCGGGGAGGGGAAGCTCCGCCCGGTGGTCGATCGGGTCCTCCCTCTCGGGGACGCCCGCGCGGCGCAGGGACTCCTCTCCGAGCGTGCGCAGTTTGGGAAGATCGTGCTCAGGCCGTGATACGGAGGACGCCATGAGGATCCGCGCCATCACCTTCGCAGCAGCCGTCACCGCGCTCGGCGCGCTCGCGGGCTGCGGGGACAAGTGCAACGAGCAGACCCCGCCGGTCGCCGGCGTGCCGAACTGCACGGCTCAGGCGGGTACGCAGGTGACGGTGCCGATCCAGGTCTGCCCGAAGTGCGACCAGGAGGCGTCGACCTGCACCGTCGACATGGCCAACATCGGCAGCAACGTCATCGAGCTCGTGCCGCTCTCGCAGGTGTGCGACGCGAGCTCGAGCTGCCCGATCGTCGACCCCGCGTCGTGCCCGGCCAAGCCGGCGGGCTGCACCTTCACCGCGCCCGGCGACGCCCGACGACTACTCGATCGTGGTCGTCACCGAGGCGGGCAGGCAGGTCACGAAGACGCTCACCGTCGTCTCGTCCGGCCCCCTGAGCTGCGACAACTTCAGCCTCTAGGCGTACCGCACGCCGCGCTTCATCTCGCGCAGCCGGCGCACCCGCTCCTCGAGGGGCGGGTGCGTCGAGAAGAGCGAGAGCATCTTCCCGCCGACCCCGCTGAACGGGTTCACGATGAAGAGGTGCGCGGTGGCCGGCCCGCCGAACTCGTAGGGGCGGGCCTCGTTCCCCTGCTCGAGGGCGAGCAGGGCCTCGGCGAGCGGCTCCGGATCCCCGACGAGCGCCGCGCCCGACGCGTCGGCGCCGAACTCGCGCGAGCGTGAGACCGCGAGCTGCACGACGAGCGCGATGAGCGGGGCGAGCAGCGCCCAGGCGAGCGCGGCGATGGGGTTCCCGCCCTCGCTGTCGTCCCGCCGGCCCATGCCGAGGATCGCGCCCCACTGGATCGCGTGGCCGAGCGCCGAGACGAGCCCCGCCACCGCGGCGGCGACCGTCGCGATGAGGATGTCCCGGTTCGCGACGTGCGAGAGCTCGTGGGCGAGCACGCCCTCGAGCTGGCGCCGGTCGAGCAGCTTCAAGATCCCGTCCGTCACCGCGACCGCCGCGTGCGAGGGGCTCCTCCCGGTCGCGAACGCGTTCGGCGTCATGGACGGGATGACGTAGATGCGCGGGACGGGCATCCCGGCCTTCCGCGCGAGCCGCTCGACGATCTCGTAGACCTGGGGTAGCTGCTCCCGCGTGACCGGCTGCGCCCGGTGCGCCATGAGCGCGATCCGGTCGGAGAACCAGTACGAGACGAAGTTGAAGACGAGGCCGATGAGGCCGAAGAGCAGCATCCCCCCGGTCCCGCCCGCCATCTGCCCGCCGATGGCGAGGATGGCGATGAGGAAGCCCATCAGCATCGCCGTCTTGGCGTAGTTCCGGCCGAAGCCGGCCGGTCTCACCGACTGCTGCATTCCGCGCGGGGTCTCCGCCTCGTTCCAGGCCATGGGACCTGTGTAACCACTCGATCGACCATGGCAATCCCCGCCGGCCGCGCGAGCGCCCGCCCCCCGGTGCCGGACAGCCACTTTCTCGCGCGAGGATCCCCTCCGTGCTAAAGCGAGTCAGGCGATATCGCGAGGTTACGAGCCGATGGGTCGGAAAGCGGTCGCGGTGAAGAGCAAGGCCAAGCCGGCGCCCCGGGCGCAAGCGAAGCCTGGGCCGAAGGCGCAGAAGCCCGAGGGCAGGGCGGCAAAGCAGCTCGAGCTCGTCCCGGTCGAGTCGACGCCGAGACCCCGGGCGGCACGCCCCGACGCCGGTCGCCCCGCGCGCGGCGGGTCCCCGGGCGGCTCGGCCGGGAAGGGCGCGAAGGCGAAGGTCGCGGCGCCCGCGCCGGCCCCGCCGAAGGGGAAGGGGAAGGCGACGCGTCGCGCCCCTCCCGCTGCCGAGCTCGCGCTCGAGCCCGCCCCCGAGCTCCTCCCCCCGACCGCGCCCGAACGGGAGAAGGGTCCGAAGCGCCGCGCCACCGCCGAGCAGATGGCGACGCAGCAGCGCGAGATCTCGATCTCCGAGTTCTTCACGAAGAACCGGCACCTGCTCGGGTTCGACAACCCGTCGAAGGCGCTCCTCACGACCATCAAGGAGGCGGTGGACAACTCGCTCGACGCCTGCGAGGAGGCGGGCATCCTCCCGGAGATCACGATCGAGGTCCGCGACCTCGCGCTCAACGCGAAGGGCGACGGCGATCTGACGAAGGGCGAGGGGCGCTTCGTCGTCGTCATCGAGGACAACGGCCCCGGGATCGTGAAGGCGCAGGTCCCGAAGATCTTCGGCAAGCTCCTCTACGGCTCCAAGTTCCACCGGCTGAAGCAGTCGCGCGGCCAGCAGGGCATCGGCATCAGCGCCGCCGCGATGTATGGCCAGCTCACGACCGGGCGGCCGATCCGCGTCACCTCGCGGACCGGCAAGGGGAAGCCCGCCCACGACTTCGAGATCCAGATCGACACCCGGAAGAACAACCCGGTGGTCACGAAGGACGAGGAGCTCGACGGCTGGACCCAGGAGCACGGGACCCGGGTCGAGCTCGAGATCGTCGCGAACTGGCAGGCGGGGCAGCGGTTCGTGAACCGCTACGTCGAGCACACCGCGCTCTCGAACCCCCACTGCACCCTGCACTACCTGCGCCCGCGGCAGGCCGCCGATCTCGTTCCCGCGCGCGACCGAGGAGCTGCCCAAGGAGGCGGCGGAGATCAAGCCGCACCCGCACGGCGTCGAGCTCGGCGCGCTCATGCTCATGGCCTCGGAGTCGAAGAGCCACGACGTGAAGGGCTTCCTCCAGTCGTCCTTCTCGCGCGTCTCCGCGAGCGTGGCCGACGAGATCGTCGAGCGCGCGGGGCTGAAGGGGAAGGTCCGCCCGCGCAACCTCGGCGAGGACCGCCTGCTCGCCGAGAAGCTGCACCGCGCCATCGGCGAGACGAAGATGATGAACCCGCCGACGAACTGCCTGTCGCCCATCGGCGACGAGCTGATGAAGCGCGGGCTCATCTCGTTCCTCAACGTCATCGAGACGGAGGGGCCGGAGATCGACGAGCAGCTCGACCTCGACTCCGCCTCGAAGAAGAAGGCGTCGAAGAAGGAGAAGGCGGCCAAGGTGCAGGCGCCTGAGGTGCCCGACGCGCCGCCCGAGGAGGGCGTCGAGAAGATCAAGGGGCACAACTACTTCATCGCGACCGTCACGCGCCCGCCCAAGGTCTACCGCGGCAACCCGTTCCAGGTGGAGGTCGGGCTCGCCTTCGGCGGGTCGTGGCCTGCCGACAAGACCATCGAGCTGTTCCGGTTCGCGAACCGCGTGCCGCTCCTGTTCCAGCGCGGCGCGTGCGGGATGACCGACGCGATCGTGAAGACCGACTGGCGCAACTACCTCCTCTCGCAGCCGAAGGGGTCGCTCCCGGTCGGCCCGATGGCGCTCATCGTCCACATCGCGTCGGTGTGGGTGCCGTTCACCTCCGAGGCGAAGGAGGCGGTGGCGCACTACCCGGAGATCATGCGGGAGATCCAGCTCGCGGCGCAGGAGTGCGGCCGCAAGCTCGCCGCGCACATCCGCAAGTCGAAGCACGCCGACTACCAGGCGCAGCGCCGGTCGATCTTCGAGCTCTACATCGAGGAGGTCGCCCAGGCGATCCACAAGATCACCGGACGCGCGAAGGACCCGATCAAGCGCGAGTTCCTGCGGGTGGCCGAGAAGGTGACCGAGGCCGAGCTGGACGAGAAGGACGCGGCGCTCGAGGAGTCGTCCAGGAAGCCCACGAAGCGGCCGCGCCGCGACGAGGACGAGTAAGTCATGGCGAGGATGGACGCGACGCAGAAGGCGACCACGGCGAAGATCGAGAAGCTCGCCGAGGGGGTCCTGAAGGCGGTGAAGGGCGGGAAGAACCCGTTCGTCGAGATCCCGATCCGCTCGCTCGCGAACGTCAAGTTCAACGAGAAGCGGCGGCTCATCGAGCTCGGGAGCCAGCGCCAGAAGCGCTACTTCTTCAACGTCTCGATGGCGAAGAAGTTCATGCAGACGTTCCTCGTCTCGGACGCCTGCAAGGAGCTCGTCGAGTCCGGCAAGACGACGAGCATCCGCGACCTCTACTACATGACGAAGCACACGGTCGGCGACACGAAGCAGAACACCTTCGAGGAGCAGGACGAGTCGGACCCGATCATCGAGGACCTCGAGGTCGCGCTCGACACCCTCCGCGAGGAGCTCCACCTGTTCGCCTCCCGCAAGGGGACGATGGTCGGCCCGATCACGATCCGGGACTCCGGCGACACGATCGACCTGCGGCGGATGGGCTCCGGCGGCTGGGGCGTCCCGTCCATCGTCGAGGAGAACGTCATCCAGTTCGGCAAGCACGAGGCGAAGTACGTGCTGCTCGTCGAGAAGGACGCCGTCTGGAGCCGCTTCAACGAGGACAAGTTCTGGAGGCGCGCAGAGCTGCATCATCGTGCACGGCGGAGGGCAGCCGCCGCGCGGCGTCCGTCGCCTCGTGCGCCGCCTGAACCACGAGCTGAAGCTCCCGGTCTACGTGCTCGTCGACAACGATCCGTGGGGCTTCTACATCTACTCGGTCGTGAAGCAGGGCTCGATCAACCTCGCCTACGAGTCGATGCGCATGGCGGTGCCCGACGCCCGGTTCATCGGCCTGTCCTCCTTCGACAAGCTCGCCTACAAGCTCCCCTCGAACGTCTCGATCAAGATGGACGACGGCGACGTCTCGCGCGCGAAGCAGATGCTCGCGTACCCCTGGTTCGCGGCGAAGCGGTGGCAGGAGGAGATCCAGGAGATGGTGCGGTCCGGGGTGAAGTTCGAGCTCGAGGCGCTCTCGCGCCGCGGGATCAGCTTCATCACCGAGGAGTACCTGCCGCAGAAGCTGAAGGAGAAGGACTGGCTCGAGTAGGGTCCTCCGCCGCGGCGGGCGCTCCGCCTCGGCGTGCCGGCGGTACTTCGTGGTATTTCATGGCCGCGCCCGAGACGTTCCGGCGGGCGTACGTGTTCGGCGCGACGAGCGTCGCTGCGCTTCCAGGCGCGCCCGAAAACTTTGACTAGGCCCCACGACGCGGCGAAACTCCGCCGCAACAGGAGGTAGCGAATGCCTACACCGAAGGGAAACCGCACCAAGCGGAAGGTCTCGAACCGCGCGAAGGTGAAGCGCGCCACCGCCACGAGGAAGCGGAAGCTCTCCGTGAAGCGGAAGCGCCGCGCGAAGCGCGGCCCCCGCTAGACCGGCGATCAAGTTGCCGTCCGGGCGGGCGGGCCGCAGGATGAACGCGTGCCCGTCGCGCCCGGAAGCCTCGCCCCCTCCGCGGAGATCCTCGCGCTCGAGCGCGACCCGGAGGACCCGACCCTCGCCGTCCTCGGCGCGGCCGTGGAGCCTGCCGGGCTCGCCGCGCGCGGTCCGGCGCTCCTCTTCTTCTACAAAGGCGACTGTGGCGCGAGCGACGCCGCCGCGCACGTCCTGCCGCGGCTCGCGCGCGTGCCGGGGCTCGCCGTCGCCGCGGTCTCGCAGGACCCCGCCTTCGACACGGCCATCTTCTCGGGCGCCCATCGGCTCGAGGAGGGCGGCGTGCACGTCTTCGTGGACCCGGAGCCGTGGCTCGCGTCGGACGCCTTCGGCGTCCTCGCGACGCCCACCTTCGTGCTCCTCGCCCCGGGCGCGCGGGTCGCGGCGGTGCTCGAGGGCTGGAGCCGCGATGACGTGAACGGGCTCGCCGCGCGCGCGGCGGCGCTCGCCGGCGCGCCCGCCCCCGTCGTCTCGACCGCGGCGGACGGGCCCCCGTTCCGGCCCGGCTGAAGCGCGAGGAACGCGCCCTAGGTGAGGGCGCTCCGACCGGACCGCATCCAGGCGCGCCAGACCAGCATCCGCAGGCTCGCCACCGCCGCGTCCACGACGCCACGGCGTCCTCCGAGGTCCGCCGCGGCGCGGTCGAGGAGCGACGACGCGAGGGCGAGCCGCGTCTCGACGTTCCGCTCCGCGAGGCCGCGCTGCTGCTCCTCGGCGGCGATGGGAAGGTTCGCGAGGACGAGATCGGCGAGCTGGGACCGGTTCGTGATGCGGGCGATGGCGCGGAGGGCGGCGAGCGACAGCTCCGGAAATGCGTCCGGTCCGTCCTCGACGAGCCGCTCGCGCAAGCGGCGATCGCGCGGGCCTCCCAGGGCGAGCGCGTCGTCGGGCGCGTCGTCGATCCGGCGAAGGCGCGCGGTGGCGTGACTCGAGCCGGGGCGCAGCTCGCACAGCTCGACGCGCACGAGCCCCTGGACGAGGCAGCGCACCTGCGCTCCGCCGAGGAGGTCCCGCACGACGCCGAGGGTCGCCACGCGGTGGAACGGCTCGCCGTCCCGCATCGGGAAACGGCGGAGCGCGACCGCGACGAGTCCCCCCGTGTGCTCCGCCGCCCGCGCGGCTGCGACCGCCTCGGCGCTGTGCAGCGCGAGCGGCGCCGTCACCGCGGGAAACAGGACCGCTCCGCGGAGCCCGAGGACCGGGAGCTCCTCGGGTACCTGGAGGGGTTCGATGAGCGGCATTCGCGAGGGGAGCCTACCGCGCCCGCTCCCGGCGGCGCCTCAGCGGTCGGTCCGGATCGCGCCGAGCTCCCGCGAGCTCCGGCTCAGACGAGCTGCCGCTGCTCGCGGTCGCGCTCGCGGGATCGGCCGAGGAAGGGCTGGCAGCGCGCGAGGAAGCCATCGAGGACGACCCGCTGCTCCGCCGGCACCCGGCGGGCGAACAAGGCGGGGAGGGCGTCGCGCGCCGACGAGACGCTCTCCTCGTAGCCGTCGGGCGTGAGCGATCCCTCGACGAGGCGCCAGCGCAGGTACAGGAGCCAGGTCTGGACGACGTCCGTCATGCAGTACGCCGCGATCCGCTCGAGCGCGCCGGCGGAGTAGAGCGATTGCACGTCCTCTCCCGCGACGTCCTCCTTGCCAGGGAGCCCCACGAGCTTGGCGTAGAGGTCGAGCGGCGCCGCGACGGCCGCGCCGTCACCCGTCAGGAGGTCCTTCACGTCGAGGTGCTCGGCGACGCCGCCTCCCCGCCTTCCGGGGAACCAGCTCGGGATCGGAACGCCGTGCTTCAGCGACCGGAGCTCGAGCACCGGCAGGTCGAAGCCCTTGCCGTGGAACGTCACGAGCGAGGCTCCAGCGAGCCGGTCCCAGGTGCGAGCGAGGAGCGCCGGCTCGTCGCCGCGCCGGTCGGTCCAGGAGGCGGCGTCGACGAGGTGGACGACGCCGCCTTCCTCGACCGCCTCGAGCGTGCAGGCTGCGACGGGCCGGTGGTACGGCAGCGGCAGGAAGTCGCTCCGGCCGCCGGTGCGGGCGCGCCGCTCCGCGAGGACGCGCCGAAGCTGCTCGGGGTACGGGCGCGTGGGCTCGCCGTCCACGGCGGACACGAGCGCCTCGTCGGCCACGGTCTCCAGGTCGAGGGTGACGAATCGCCGCACGAGAAGAAGTCTGGCAGCTCGGTCTGACACGGTCGGTACGCCGTCCAGGCACCGCGGTACCCGGTTCGGTTTGACCCGATAGGTTCCGCCGCAACGCGTCGCGCGGAAGGTACGGTGTCGGCACAGGAGGCGTGCACATGAACATCCAGGAGCGGTTCGGTGCGCTCGAGGCGGAGGCGAAGGGGCGGATCCGCCGCGCACTGAGCACGGGGAACGCGAAGCTGTTGGAGATCGACGAGGCGCTCGCGAAGGTCGCGAAGGACGACTGGACCGTGTCCGGACTGAGACGTCACCTCGACGAGCTGAAGGCGCGCGCGGAGCGCCTGCGCGCGACGGCGGTGAAGCGTGCGCAGGAGATGCCCGGCGACGCGGTCAGCAAGCTCGCGACCGGCACGCGCACGCCGCTGCAGAACCTCGCGCGCAGCCTCGCGGACATGGCGAAGAAGTTCGAGCCGCCCGCGCCGACGGCGGTGAAGGCGGTCGAGTCGAAGGCGGAGCCGAAGGTCGCGAAAGTGATCTGAGCGCGTCTCGCGCCTCGCCGGTCGAGCTCGGGTGGGGGGGCGCGCGTCCCGCGGGCGGGCGCGCGCACCGCGTCCGTCTGCCTACCTCGGGCAGAGACCGGGGGGATGCGTCCGGTGAGAACCCGGCGCCCGGCACGAACCCTCGCCGGGTTCCCGGGCTCAGACCCGGGGAGTCGGAGGATCGCCCGTGACCGCCGCCGTACCCAGCCCAGCCCGAATCCAGTCCGCCGTCGGGGCCCGGTACGCCGCGCTCGCCTCGACGTGCGGGTCGCTCTCCTGCGGCGCCGCCCTCGAGCGTGCGGCCCCGGCGCCGGCGAGGTCGTCGTGGACCTCGGCTGCGGGCGCGGCAAGGACGTGGTGCGCGCCGCCTCGCTCGTCGGCGACGGTGGCCTCGCGATCGGCGTCGACCTCTCCGAGGAGATGCTCGCCGCAGCCGGGCAGCTCGCGACGGGCGCGGCGAATGTCCGCTTCGTGCGCTCCCCGCTCGCGCCGCTCGGCCTCCCGGACGCCTCCGCGGACGTGGTCGTCTCGAACTGCGCCATCAACCACGCCCCCGACAAGGAGGCGGTCTACCGCGAGATCCACCGCGTGCTGCGCGCGGGCGGCCGCTTCGTGGTCTCGGACGTCGTCGCCGAGCGCGAGCTGCCGGCGGCGGTGCGGAGCAATCCCGCCGCCTGGGCCGCGTGCTACGGCGGGGCGATCCCGGAGGCCGACTACCTCGCCGCCGCGCGCCGCGCGGGCTTCGGCGAGCTTCGCGTGCTGCGAGCGAACGGAGCCGTACGACAAGGGAGGCGTGAGGGTTCTCTCCCTCACGCTCCGGGGGACCAAGTCATGACGACGCGACTCGACCTCGACGAGAAGGAAGTCCGCATCCTCGTCCAGTCGCTCGAGAACTGCCTGAAGACGTGCGAGACGCGGCAGCAGAAGCCGGACGCGCCGTGCGAGGACTGCGACGCCGCGCGGTCGCTGCAGAAGAAGCTCCAGGGCCAGCTCAGGGCGTGACGGCCCCACGCCGGAGAGAACCGACCATGAAGATGCTGACGAAGCCGAAGAAGGGGTGCGCAGGAGGTGGGCTTCGCCCACCGACGGGCGGAGGCGAAGCCGCAGCATGCGGTAACGCAGAAGCCGCGGCCCAGTGCTGCGCGAAGTCGTCGAGGCTCGTGACCGGCTGTCACGACTGAAGCAAGCAGCAGGAACCACTCGCGGGCCCGCGCGGGGACGTCCCGCCGGGCCCGCATCTCATCCGAGGACCGACATGAGCGACCAGGTGAAGGAGATCAGCCAGCAGGACTACGACCGCGAGGTGCTCGCCGCGGCGGAGCCGGTCGTGCTCGACTTCTACTCGACCGAGTGCCCGCCCTGCGAGGCGCTCGCCCCGAAGTTCGACTCCGTCGCCGAGGTGTTCGCGGGGAAGGCGCGCTTCCTCAAGATCTTCCGGCAGGGCAACCGCGAGCTCGCGACCCGGCTCGGCGTCACCGGCAGCCCGACCCTGGTCTTCTTCAAGGCCGGCCGGGAGGTCGGGGAGCGCATGACCGGCGAGGACATCAAGAAGACCGCCCTCAAGGCGCAGGTCGAGGCGCTGGTCTCCGGCCGCTGAACCCGTGCGCCGCGCCGCGACTCTCACGGTCGGGAGGAAACAGATGAAGACCCCGTACGACCTCATCGTGATCGGCGCCGGCCCCGCGGGGCTCGCCGCCGCCATCTACGCGGCGCGCGCGCGGCTCAGGACCCTCGTCGTCGACGAGAGCGTCCCCGGCGGGCAGGTGAAGACGACCCACAAGGTGTCGAACTACCCCGGCTTCGCCGAGGACGTGTCCGGCAAGGATCTCGCCGCAGCGTTCGCCGCCCAGGCGCTGCGCTTCGGCGCGCGCATCGCGAAGGCGGTCGAGATCACCTCCCACGACCTCGGCGGACCGGAGAAGCGGCTCGTCCTCGACGAGGAGGAGGAGGTCGTCGCGCCGGCGGTCGTCGTCGCGACCGGCGCGAAGCCGCGGGAGCTCGGCGTCGCCGGGCGAGTCGCGCTTCCGCGGACGCGGGATCTCCTACTGCGCCACCTGCGACGGCGCGTACTTCGACGGGAAGGACATCCACGTCATCGGGGGCGGCAACTCCGCCGTGGAGGAGTCGCTCTTCCTCACCCAGTTCGCGCGCACCGTGACGATCGTCCACCAGTTCGACGAGTTCCAGGCCGAGCCCGCCTCGGTCCAGGAGGCGCTCGCGAACCCCAAGATCCGGACGCTGCTCTCGCACGAGCCGCGCGGGTTCCACGGCGAGCAGGCGCTCGAGCGGCTCGAGGTCGAGGATCTGAAGACGCGGGAGCGCAAGGTGCTCGCGACCGACGGAGTGTTCGTCTTCGTCGGGATGAAGCCTCGCACCGAGCTCCTCGAGGGCGTGCTGCCGCTCGGGAAGGGCGGGTACGTCGAGACCTCCGAGGCGATGGAGACCGCCGTCCCGGGGCTCTTCGTCGCGGGGGACATCCGGGTGAAGCGGTTCCGGCAGATCACGACCGCCGTCGCGGACGGCACCATCGCTGCCCTCGCCGCGCAGCGCTTCCTGAAGGAGCACCGATGACGGGCCTCCTCCGTCGCCACTGGCGCACCGTGGCCGGCGCCGCGGCGGGCGCGGTGGGCGGCGCGCTCTACGCGCACTTCATCGGCTGCCAGACCGGCACCTGCATGATCACGTCGAACGTGTGGACCGCGGCGCTCTTCTTCGGATTCACCGGCGGCGTGGTCGGGTTCCCGGGGCCGACGAAGGCGCGCGCCGCCGAGCCGGAGCGGTCCCCGTAGGCGCAGGCGTCACCCGGTGCCGGACGCGCCGCGCGCGCTCGGACGCGCGCGCGCGCCGCTCCCGAGCGCAGCCCGGAGGGCGCGCCGCGCCGGGCGCTCCAGGCCGCGCGCGACGGCGAACGCGATCGCGACCGCCGCCGCCGCGTAGCAGAGCACGAACCCGGGCGACGCCGGCCCGGTCGCGCCCGCGAGCCGGCGCGCCCACATCCAGAGCGGCTCCTGCAGCGCGTAGAGCGCGAAGCTCGCGTCGCCGAGCGCGCGCGCCGGGGCCGAGCCGAGCGCGCGTGCGAGGGCCCCGCGGCCCTCGGCGAGCGCGAGCACCGCGACCGCGAAGAGCGGGACGAGGACGCCGTTGTGCAGGAGGACGTACGGCACCGCGCCCGAGGCGAGGACCGCGGCGATCGCAGCGAGGGCGAGCGGACCCGCGAGCGCGGCGCCGCGGTCGAAGGCGGACCCCGCGGGAGTGGAGCAGCCCGAGGGCGACCCCGGCGAGGAACTCGCCCGCGCGCGCGAGGGGGTGGAACTTGAGCGCGAGGAGCCAGGGCGGCTCGCCCCACCCGAAGTCCGAGACGGCGCCGTCCGGCCGCAGCGCGAGCCACGCGAGCGGAAAGGCGAGCGAGAGCGCCCACGCGACCGCGAGCACGCCGGCGAGGCGGCGGCGTGAGAGCGGCGCGAGGCGCGCCAGCGCGAACGGGAAGGCGGCGTAGAAGGCGAGCACGACCGACGTCGACCAGCCCGGCGCGTTCCAGAGCCGCGCGAGCGGCGGCACCCAGGCCTGGACGAGGAGGAGCGACGCGAGGCCGACCGCTGCGGCTTTCGCGGACGCGAGCGGGCCGCCGTCCGCCCACCGCTCGAGCGCGAACGGGGCGGCGAGGAGGAACGCGAGCAGGTAGGCGGGGTAGAGCCGCGCGAGGCGCGCCGTCCAGAAGGAGCCCCGCTCGGGGGCGGTCATCGGCGCGGGGTGTGCGCGCGCGAGCACGAACCCGGAGAGCACGTAGAAGAGCCCGACCCAGACGTGGCCGCCGGTCCGGATCCGCTCCGCCCACGCCGGGGCGCCCGCGAGGAGGGGACCTCCCTGGTGGAAGAGCAGGATGCCGAGCGCCGCGGCAAACCTGAGCCCGGTCAGGGCGGCGAGGCGATTCGGCCGATCGGCGTCCACGAGGAAAGGTGCGGGCGCGTCCCGGGCCGGCAAGCGGTCCCGCGCGCGTCATTCACCCGTCCGGTAGCCGGTGTCCCTGGCCGGGGGCCTGGCCCGGTGCCGGCCTCCGGCACTGGCGCCGGCGTCCGGCACCCGGGGCCCGGTGTCCGGCACCACGGGGCCGGTGTCCGGCACGACTGGCGCGGAACCACTGGCGGATTCCGCTGTCCGGCACCGGCATTTCCGGTATCCGGCACCACTGGCGCGGAACCACTGGCGGATTCCGCTGTCCGGCACCGGCATTTTCCGGCGGATTCCGCTGTCCGGCACCGGCATTCCGCTGTCCGGCACAGGCATTCGGCACGGCCCGGCGTCCGGCACCACTGGTGGATTCCGCTGTCCGGCACCGGCACCCTGGCGGGCCCCGGGCGGATTCCGCTGTCCGGCACCAGGGGCCCGGTGGAGTCGTGGGCAGCGCGGGAGGGCCGGGGGCAGGAAGCGCCCGCTCAGCCGTCCACGCCCAGCCCGTAATGACGCGCGCCGAGCCCGAGCAACTCCCGGACCGGGCGGCAGTCCGGGCCGGAGATCCCCTTGCCCTGCGCGTCCGCGAGCGCGGCGCACCCTCCGCCGCAGACGGCCGCGACCGCGCAGCCCTGGCACTCCGGGATGGTCCGTGTCGAGCGCGCGCGCCACGGCGCGAGGGCCGCCTCGTCGCGGACGATCTCGGGGTGGAAGCTTCCGAGCCGGTACCTCGGGTTGCCGACGGTCGCCGTGCAGCCGTAGAGGCCGCCGTCCGGCGCGAACGCCCACTCCTGTTTGGCGGCAGGGCAAGCGTCGAGGTTCGCGACCGGGAACTCGCCGTGCTCGGCGAGGTGGCGCGCGCCGTGGAGGCGCGGCCGGTGGAAGCGCCGGAGCAGCGGATGTGCCTCGGCGAGCCGCACGAACTCGGCCCAGAGCTCGACGCGATCGAAGAGCGCGCCGCGCGCCTGCCGGCTCGCGCAGCCGAACAGCTCGTAGTTGCGCCCGATCTGGGTCTTGAAGCGCGCGTCGGGAAGGTCGAGCCAGCCGCGCTCCTCCGCGAGGCGCGCGAGCGCGGGGAGGGCGGGGAGATTCTCCCGGTCCACGACGACCCGCAGGTTCACCGGCACGCCCGCGAGGACGAGCGCGTCCACCCCGCGCACGATGCGGTCGAACGTCCCGCGCCCGCTCCCGTGCGGGCGGCGCGCGTCGTGGACCGCGGCGGGGCCGTCGATGGTGACCTGCACCTCCTTCACGCCCGCGCCGGCGAGCGCGGGGACGAACCGCTCGAGGTCGTAGCCGTTCGTGACGGTCGCGACCCGGAGCCCCCGCGCACGCGCACCGTCGAGGTAGCGGTCGAGGCGATCGTGGTGGGCGGGCGTGTCGACGAGCGGCTCGCCGCCGAAGAGCGTCAGGTACGGCCGCGGCGACTCGCCCGCATGGAAGCGGTCCACGTACGCGAAGAAGGCGTCGATCACCTCCGGCGCCACGAGTCCTCGCGCGGCGGGGTCGAAGACCTCCTGGTAGCAGTAGGTGCAGCGGAGGTTGCAGCCGAAGGTCGGGACGACGACGAGCTGAGTCGGGGTCTTCGCCGCCTCGGCCGCGAACGCGCTCCACGCGGCCGCGGCGAGCGCGTCGTCCTCGGCGTCGGAGTCGACGACGAAGCGCGCCTCGCGGAGCGTCGCCTCGTCGAGCGCCGGCGGAAGGGCTCCGCCGCGATCGAGCGCCTCGAGCGCGCGCGCCTCGCGCTCGCCGACGATCGCGGCCTGGCTCGTGAGCGGCTGGACGACGAGCGCCTCGGCGCGGCCCGGGATCGGCGCGACGAAGGTGGTGCGGCTGAGTCGCATGGTTCTATCCGGGTAGGGCAGGGGAAGATCGCCCCGCGCATGTAGGAGCCGCGAGGTCCCGTCGGGGTTCGCGCTTCACGCCCCCCCTCGGGCGCCTGCGAGTGGTGTACGATCAGTCGCAGTAGCACTCGGCCCGGGGGGGCTCGATGCACAGGCCGCGCTTCATCGATCACAGGGGCAAGCTCATCCTGTTCTTGAACCTCGCGCACGCGAGCCCGGGGCAGCACGCCGACGGGATCCGCGCTGCGGAGCGGACGATCCTCGCGCACCCGGTGAGCTCGCTGCTCCTGCTCCTCGACGTGACCGGCGCGGGCGTGAACCACGAGACCGACGATCTCGTGGCGGCGTTCGTCACCCGGACCGCGGCGAAGATCCGCGCCCGAGCGGTGGTCGGGGCGTCCGGCCTCAAGCGGCGCACGTTCGACCGCGCGGCGCGGCCGGGGGAGCACGCGCTCTTCGACGACGCCGAGGCGGCCCGCGACTGGCTCGTCGAGCGGTAGTGTTTGCGCCCAAGCCAGGACGCGCGCTGCGCCCTCGGGGCTCGGCCCGGGCGAGGTCGAGGGCTACCAGCTCGCCGAGCGGTGACAGCCCGGCGAGATTGCGCATTCGATCACCTCACCCACGAGGATGCTCGGACGGACCGGACGGACCGCAAGAGGTGTTGGCGGCGATCAACCGCGACCGGTTGCCGCGGCCGTCGCTGGTCGGGAGCGTCGAGCCCGCCGCCAAGCGGTCACTTCACGAACCGGACGTACTGCTGGATCTCCTCGGACTCGCAGGCCGGCTCGAGGCGCGTGCCGGAGAGCCGGATCGCGAGGCAGTGCCGGACAACCGCGACGGTGGGCGCCGTGCAGCGGTCGAGCCCCCCCGGCAGCCCTCGCGACGCCTCGGTGTTCCGGTGGAGGACCTCCTCCGACGCGCGCAGCTCGCTCCTCAGGGCGTACAGCTTCTGCCGGTCGCCGGTCCCGAGCTTGAGCAGGCTCTCCTCCGAGGAGATGAGCTCCGACAGCTCGGTCCGGCGCTCGCCGTGATAGCAGGCGAGCGCGCTGTGGATGACCCGCATGAAACCTGGATCGCGCTGGTGCGCGTCGTCGAGCGCGTGGTGGGTCGCCTTGAGCTCGTCGCCCATCCCCGCCGCGAGCTCCGCGCGCTCCTCGTCGTTGAGCTCGGAGCTCCTCTTCGAAGCGAGCCGCTCGCGCCGGACCTCCTTCCAGACCCGGTCACGCTCGAGCTCGGTCGCGTTCGGGCCGGCGCGGCGTGTCACCTCGGCGAGGTCCTGCTTCTGCTCGCCGTCCCGGCGCTGCTCGGCGCGGAGGCGCTCGCGGCACTCGGCGAGCGCGCGCTGCTGCGGCTCGTTCCGCCGGGCGACCTCGGTGGCGGTGAGCCCCTGGCCCTCGAACACCTTGCGCCGCTTGTCGACGACCTCGTGCTCCGACGCGCAGAAGGTACGTTCATCGTCGGAAGGCTCCTCGTCCCTCGCGGGCGCCGCGGCGCGCGCGGGGCCGACGCCGAGGACGAGGGTGGCGACGAGGACGGCCGTTCGCATCGGAACCTCCGGTCGGTCGAGGAGCAGGCGTTCTACCATGAGGGCCGCCGCGCGGGACCCGGCGAGGGGCCGGCGAGGGAGGGTCGAAGCGCGGAGACTTCCCGCGGCGACCCCGCTACACTGGTACGAGCAGCAAGAACGAGGAGGAGCGCCGCGTGACGCAAGCCGAACGCCTGGCTCGCCGCGAGCAACTGCGCGCGGACATCGCGAAGCAGGAGGTCGAGCTCGAGCAGCTGCGGGCCGAAGAGAGCCGGCTGCTCGAGACGTGCGAGCACCTCTACGCGGACGGACGCGGGGCGGCGACCGGCGGACGCGTGAAGATCTGCGCGATCTGCGGGCGCCTCCTCAAGGCGCGCGACGAGAAGCTCTGGGGGTAGCGGGGCGGGTCCGGTCGTGAGGTGCGCCCCGGGCAGCCGGCAGTTCCTGCCTGCGCCGCGCCGGGTGGTGCTCTAGAATCCCGGTCCTCATGGCCACGCTCTCGCCGTTCCGCGCCCTCCGCCCTCCGGCCGCGCTCGCCGCCCGGGTCGCCTCGCCGCCGTACGACGTCGTCTCCACGAAGGAGGCGCGCGCGCTCGCGCGGGGGAATCCGGACAGCTTCCTGCGCGTGTCGCGGCCGGAGATCGACCTCGCGGATGGGATCGACGAGCACGCCGACGCCGTCTACGCGAAGGGGCGCGAGAACCTCGCCGAGCTCGTCCGACGCGGCGTGCTCGTGCAGGATCCCGAGCCGCGCCTCTACGTCTATGCGCAGCGAATGGGCGAGCATCGCCAGACCGGCCTCGTCGCCTGCGCGGCGGTGGACGAGTACGACCGCGACGTCATCAAGAAGCACGAGAAGACGCGCGCGGACAAGGAGGACGACCGGGTCCGCCACATCGACACCCTCTCGGCGCACGACGAGCCGGTGTTCCTCACCTACCGCGCCGTCGCGGAGATCGACCGCGCGATCGAGGACGTGAAGCGCGCCGCGCCGACGTACGACCTCGTGACGCCGGACGGCGTCGCCCACCAGCTCTGGGTCGTGCCGCCCGGTGCCGGACAGCGCATCGAGGCGCTCTTCCGCCCCGTGCCGGCGCTGTACGTCGCCGACGGGCATCACCGCTCGGCGGCCGCGTCGCGGGTGCATGCGCGTCGCGCGGGACAGCCGGGCGAGCACGGCGCGTTCCTCACCGTGGTCTTCCCTCACGATCAGATGCAGATCCTCGCGTACAACCGGCTCGTCCGGGATCCGCGCCGCCGCGGGCCGGATGCGCTCCTCGCGGCGCTGCGAAGCGTGATGGACCTCGACCCGGCGCCTGCGCCGCGCCCGGACGCGCCGCTCTCGCTCGGCGTCTTCGTGGGCGGGCGCTGGTGGCGCGCGCGCGTCCGGTCCGGCAGCTACGACGCGAAGGACCCGGTGGCGGCGCTCGACTGCTCGATCGTGCAGGATCAGCTGCTCGCGCCGCTCTTCGGCGTCGCCGACCCGCGCACCTCGAAGGACGTGGACTTCGTCGGTGGCATTCGCGGGTCGGAGGAGCTGGAGCGGCGCGTGAAGGAGGAGGGCTGGTCGCTCGCGCTCCACCTGTTCCCG
This sequence comes from uncultured delta proteobacterium, assembly GCA_963736795.1. Lineage (GTDB taxonomy): Bacteria > Myxococcota > Myxococcia > Myxococcales > Anaeromyxobacteraceae > Anaeromyxobacter. The sequence goes on from CAVTRF010000038.1 coordinate 60,589, forward strand.
ACGCGGATCGAGCAGCTCATCGCGGTCTCGGACGCGGGGAAGCTCATGCCGCCGAAGAGCACCTGGTTCGAGCCGAAGCTGCGGAGCGGGCTCTTCGTGCACGCGTTCTAGCCCGCGCCGGGACGGGCGGCATGATCGAGCCGAACGTCGCCACGACGCGCATCTGCCTTCGAACGGCGTCGACGTTCCCGAGGTCGGTCGTCACGGAGCGATTCAGCGCGCGGAGCTGAGGGGACGCGATCGCTCGTGCGCCGAACAGCGCGAGACGTGGCGCCTACGGTGATTGAGCGCCCCTCCGGTCAGCCGAAGGGGCGGCCCGCTTGTGCACGCGACAGGAGGCCCACGGCCTCGAGCCTCGTCATCACCCAGGTAGAGTCGCCGATGAAAGGAAGCAGGATGAGGTCAGGGCGGCGCTTCAGGAGACCTTCGCTGAGCGGCACCGCGAAGAGGCTTTGGTACGCCTTCCGGCGCGCGACCGCGGTCCGCCCGAGCGCCAGATACTCGGCAGCTGGATCGACGAGCGGGTTCGGCTCACCGAAAGCGTAGTGGCGGTACGACGACCAGCGCCACTCCTTCGGGCTTCGCACGAGCCCGGCGCGAACCGGATTCAGGTCGCCGTACCGCATCACCATGAGCTGGTGGTTGCCGCTCGCTTGAATGCGTGGAGAGCGAAGCCGCTCCATGACCACCTGGCCGCGCCGCTTTTCGCGGCGGTTGAACCACCACGCGAACCCGTGATTCACGACCTTCCAGAACTTGCTGAAGGCCCCCTGGCCCTTCGCCGCCGTGCAGACGACGTGCGGGTGGGTCCCCATGAGGCAGTACGAGTGGATCCGGATGCCGTGACGCTCCTTGTACTTGCCGAGCAGCTCGAGGAACTTCTCTCGCGCGCCCTCCAATTCGAACACGAAGCTGTGGTCGTGCGCCCTCCAGGTGCAGTGGTTCGTCGAGTCGGGTTCGACGAGCAGCTCGCGTGAGATCCGGCCCACGCGCGGACCAGAAGCAAACGGCGCGCCGAGCCGAAGTTCGTTCGCGATGCGAACGCACACGCTTTTCTCATCTGGCTGGGTCCGGCGTTCGGCCGCCCGTCCTGCGCGCGTCCCGCCGATCCCATCCGGACCCCATCCGCGACAGCGCGCACTCGTTCTCCCAGCAGGTGTCCGGCACCAGAGGAAGAGCACCAGAGGAAGAGCGAGAGAGAGCAGGTGTCCGGCACCAGGAGCAGGTGTCCGGCACCAGGAGCAGGTGTCCGGCACCAGAGGAAGAGCACCAGAGGAAGAGCAGACTGTCCGGCACCAGCTGCCAGCTGGCGCAGCAGACTGTCCGGCACCAGCTGCACCGGCACCAGCTGGCGACTCGGCACCAGCTGCTCGACCGAGGGGGAGGCAACGCCCGAAGTGTTCGCGCCCGGCTAGAACTTCGCGCGGAGCCGCGCGGCGTAGACCTCCGGCGCCTCGGTGTGGACCTCGTCACCGAGGAACATCGGCGTGAACCAGGTGTCGTAGTTCGCGTAGAGAGCCTTGAACGCCGGGCGCGAGCAGATCTTGACGTGGAGCGCCCAGGAGTCCGACCTCGCCGGGTCGGGGCTCGAGTGGAACGCGAGCGTGAACGGGTGCACGCCGCTCTCCTCGTAAAACGACACGACCCGGGCGATCCCGTCGCCGAACGCGGCGAGGTCCTCGTCTCGCGCGTCGACGAGGCTCGCGGTGCCGGGGAGCACCCCCCAGATCTCCCGCTGGTGCGACGGCGCCCACGCCGCGATCCACTCGACTGCGCCTGAGCGGCCGATGTACCGCGCCCCCGCCGCGCGCTCGTGCTCGAGCAGCGCGTCGAAGAAGGATCGCCCCGTCCGCGCGCGGTGCTCGGCCGCGAGCGCCATCGCCCGCGTGAGGCCGGAGTACGGCACGCTCCGCGCGTGCACCTGGAGGTGCGGGTGGGGGACCGACGAACCGCCGGGGTTCAGGAAGTTCATCCCGGCGACGTGGTGCACGAGGGAGGAGGTGCCCGCGCGCGCCCGGCGCACGAGCTCGGCGGAGGCACGCAGCGCGTCTCCGAGCGCGTCGGCCGGAAGCTTCGAGGGGAAGAGGACGTGCAGGGCGGGGTCGAGGATGACGACCGCGTCGAGGCCGCACTTCGAGAAGAGGTTCGGGACAGCCACCGAGCGCCCGACCCTGAGCTGCGGCGCGGGGGAGACCTCGGGCACGAACCGTGTCCCGCGCTCGGCGGCGGTGCAGAAAGGGCAGTTGGCCTTCGACTTCTCCTGCAGGTCCTCGAGCAACGCGAGGTCTGCCGTGCCGAGGAATGCCTTCGCCTTCTCCCCGAGCACGCTGTTCAAGGACGCGACCGTCCCGGTGAGCGGGTCGATCCGGTGCTCGATCGTTTGCTCGACACGGCTTCCGGCGGGGTCGACGAGCGACGTGCGCTCGATGACCGAAGCGAGCTCCATGTGGCCTCCGTGGTCGGGCCGATCTGCGGCGCCGAGCCCGACGAGCATACCCGACGCGGTGGTCGGTCGCGCCCCGACGCGCCGCCGGGGAAAGGGCAACCGGCGCGCGGCGGGCCCCGCACGTGCCGAGAGAACCCCGCGCTGGAGCTCCGCCGCGCGTGCGGAAAGGGACGCCAGCGCTGCCCCGCGTCGTCGGGCCGCTACGCGCCGACCTTGTGCAGCGCCGCGAGCAGCTCGTTCACGCCGAACGGCTTCGTCAGGAAGGCGTCCGCCGGGACCCCGCTGCGCGCGCGCGGGCCGGTGTGGCCGGTGGTCATGACCACGCGGAGGCCGGCGAGCCGCGGGTCATGCCGGATTCGCTGGAGCAGCTCCCGGCCGTCCATGCCGGGCATCACGAGGTCGAGCAGGACGGCGTTGAACGAGGGGTCCTCGCCCAGACGCGCGAGTGCCCCGGACCCGTCGGACGCCACCGCGACCTCGTAGCCCTCGAGCTGCAGAGCCTCGGCGATGTTCTCGCGGAGCGCGTCGTTGTCGTCCACCACGAGGATGCGAGCAGAGGGGATGGTCATCGGTCGGCCGGGTACATAAGGCCCGCTCCCTCACGGGGGCAAGGGGAAGGCGCCCGGCCGGGTGCCCCCTCTCCTGGGTGTCGCCCTCCCGGAGGCCCCCAGACGACGTGCCCGCCGCAGCCGCCCGCCGCACGTTCCACAGAGGGAAGGAGGCGGCGATGACCCCGACGGAGCGCGCGATCGCGGCCCTTCCCGCGCACCTGCGCCGCTTCGTGGTCGCGCAGGATCACGCCGCATACACTCCCCGTGACCACGCGGTGTGGCGGCACGTGCTCCGGCGCCTCACGGCACACCTCGCGTCGCGGGCGCACCCCCGCTACCTCGCCGGGCTCGCGGCGACCGGCATAGACGTCGAGCGCATCCCCCGGCTCGACGACATGAACGTGAAGCTCGCGCGGGTCGGCTGGGCGGCGGTCGCGGTGCGCGGCTTCATCCCGCCCGCGGTGTTCACCGAGCTTCAGTCGCGGCGCGTGCTCGCGATCGCCGCCGACGTCCGGACGCACGAGCACGTCGAGTACACACCGGCCCCGGACATCGTCCACGAGAGCGCCGGGCACGCGCCGTTCGTCGCCGACCCGACGTACGCCGAATACCTGCGGCGCTGCGGCGAGGCGGGATTTCGCGCCATCGCGTCGGCGGAGGATCAGGCGGTGTTCGAGGCGATCCGCGACCTCTCGGTCGTGAAGGAGGACCCCGAGGCGACGCCGGAGGAGGTCGCGCTCGCCGACGAGCGGCTCCGCGCTGCGACCGCGAGCGCCCGGTACGTCTCGGAGGCGGCCCGGGCGAGCCGGCTCTACTGGTGGACGGCGGAGTACGGGCTCGTGGGCGCGCTCGACGATCCGAAGATCTACGGCGCGGGGCTCCTGTCCTCGATCGGAGAGGCGGTCCACTGCCTCGGCCCGGAGGTGGAGCGCCTCCCGCTCACCGCTGCCTGCGTCGAGCAGCCGTTCGACATCACCCGCATGCAGCCCCGCCTTTTCGTCGCGAGGGACTTCGACCACCTGTTCGAGGTGCTCGCAGAGGTGGAGGCGACGCTGTCCGCCGCGCGCGGCGGCGAGCACGGCCTCGACGAGGCGCTCCGTGCGCGCACGGTGAACCACCTCGTTCTCGACGGGGGACGCGAGTTGACCGGACGGGTGGTCGAGACCGTTCCGGCCCCTCGGCTGCCGGCGGCGCTCGCGCGGCTCTCCGGACCCGTCCTCGCATCGCGCGCCGGCGTGGCGGTGGGACGGCCGTTCCCGGGCGACGCGATCGTGGCGTTCGGCGATGGTTCGCTCCCCGAGCGCGGTCCCTTCGAGGTGAAGCTCGCGTCAGGGCTGAGCCTCTCCGGGTTCGCGGTTGGAGGCGGCGAGGTGCTCCGGCTCGAGGCGTCGCTCGCGGGTCGGCCGCTCGAGCTGCCGCCGTGGGCGCTCCTCTTCGTGTCGGCGTCGCTCCCGTCGGTCCGCGGTGGGCCGGCGGATCCAGGCGCATGGGACCACTGGTTCGGAGAGCTGTCCTCGTTCACCGCCGGGGAGGGCGAGGCCCGCGCCCGGGCCCGGAAGGCGGCGTCGCTGCCCGCCCCGCTGGCGGCGCTCTACGGCGAGGTGCGGAGGCTGCGCGACTCGGGCGAAGGCACCGTCGAGCGGCTCCTCGCGCTCCGCGCCGAGGCCGAGCGGTTCCGGGACGACTGGCTCCTGCGCGTGGAGATCGACGAGCTGCTCGGCTCCCCAGCGACGGCGCCGGCGTCGGTTCGCGCGTGACCCGACGGAGGGGCAGAGGTATGCCGGTCGTGACGCTGCGTCGCCCGGCAGCACCGACACGGCGCGACCGGTGGGGACCCGGGCGGCGCTCCTCAGGACGGTCGCTGGCCGCCTGGGCTGCCCGGCCGCGCTCCCGCCGTGCTCGGCTTGCGCCGCGAGAGATAGATGCCGAGCGGGACATCGTTCACGGTGATGTGGAAGCGGAGCCAGTCGGGTATCCGGTGCGTGAGCCAATCCGCCACCGCCGGCGTCGCGCCCTCCTCCGCCAGCTCGCGCCGGAACTGGACGAAGTCGGACATGAACATCTCGTGGGCGGACTTGTGGCGCCTGCGCTCCGGGTAGAGCGCGTCGTCCATGATCCGCTCCTCCTCGGCGATGTGCGCCATGAGCGCATCGCCCAACGCGGCGACCGCGGCCTCCACCTGCGCCTCGGGCCCGTCCAGGATCTCCGCGACCATCGAGAGCCGATGGAACAGGTCGGCGTGCTGGGCGTCGAGCAGCTCGTGATTCAGGATCAGCTCCTGCGTCGAGACGCTCATCTTCACCTCTCGTGATCACGATCCCGCACGGGCCCGCATGCGGCAAGCCCGTCTTCATGGGTTGGCGTCGGCCGGGGAGGGGATGCCTCTGCGGCGCAGGTGCCGAGCGCTGGGTTCGTGCCCCCGTTTCGACTAGGATGACATGTCATGGCGGAGTTCATCGTGAACCCGCGCCGCGTCCCGCGGGCCCCGGCCCGATGCCGCGCCGCCGTCGTCTCGCCACAGGGGTGGTTCGAGGCCGAGACCGAGGACATCGGCTCGATGGGGTGCCAGGTCGTCTCGCCGAAGCTCGTCCACAAGGGCGACCACGTACAGCTCGTCGTGACGAACCAGGAGGTCGGCGAGCAACTCAAGGTGAACGGGCGCGTCGCGTGGGTGAGCCCGCAGGCGCCGCTGCGCGTCGGGATCGCGTTCGACGAGGGGTCGCTGAAGGAGAGCGCCCACTGGTTCGACCGACTCGTCGTCACCCACCCGGGGCTCGGCGGGTTTCGCCGCGTCCCGGATCGGATCCGAGCGGACGCGACCGTGTACCTCGGCCCGCCCCCGCGCTTCCTCCTCGACTTCAATGGCGAGGAGGCGATGCTCCTGCGGGCGATCGCGAGCGGCGCCCGCATCGATGAGCTCATGGCGCGGCTGCGGGACCGTTGGGCGGCCGGCCAGCGCGCGCTCTTCTCGCTTCTGGCGCGCGGGGCGCTCACGTTCGTGCGCGGCCAGGCGGTCCACCCGGACAGCTGGAAGAAGATCCTGACCGACGTCGAGGCCTCGCTGGCCGTCGAGTCCATGGGGCAGGACTCCTCGATGGCCGCCCCTGTCGCGGCGCCGCCGCCCACGTACCAACGCGCCGCCGAGCGCCCTACCGCGACGCCGCCGCCCGTCGAGCGGTCGCAGCGCGGCATGGCGCGGGCGTACGAGTCCGGCTGGGCCGCTCAGCAGGCGCACGACCCCTCGCGCGTGGTCGAGCTGGAGCACGACGAGGGGCCGCCGCTCGAGATCGCGGCGTCCGGGGCCGGGCAGGCCTGGACGGAGCCGGGGAGGGCGATGACCCCGAACGCGGACATTACCGGCGCAGGCGGCGGATGGCGCAAGGCGCCGCGCCACCGCAGCGGCGAGGCGCAGGCGGTGTACGACCGTGCCCTCCTCGAGCTCCATGCGGGGCGGGTGAACGGTGCGATCGCGCTGCTGCGCAGGGCGCTCGCGCTCGCGCCGGGGGACCCGGACATCGCGGCGCAGCTCGGGGAGCTCGCCTTCAAGGACCGGATGCCGGGCTCCGGCTCCTGATGGAGCAGCGCGCCCGGGCGCGAACCCGGCCGATGTTTGCCTGCCGCCCTCGATGCACCGCCGGGCTCGTGAAACCCTGCGACGGCGCGAACCGCGATTTAGGTTCGACCGAACTAGCGGCCGAGCGCAGCGGTCGGCCGGGACGCTGTACGGGAGCGCGCAGGCGCGGCCCGTGTGCTGCGCCGGGACCTGCTCCACCGGGAGCACCGGGAGTGTCCGGCACCTGGGCCCTCACCTGGGCCCTGCCGGGAGTGTCCGGCACCTTGGCCCTGTCCGGCACCCGCGCCGGAGCCATGGTGTCCGGCACCCAAAGCTCGTCCGATACCTGAGCGGGGCAGTGTCCGGCACCGGGGCAGTGTCCGGCACCGGGGGCCGGGGGGCACGGTGTCCGGCACCGGGGGCAAGTGTCCGGCACCGGGGGCCGGGGGGCGCGGGGGTGTCCGGCACCGGGGGTTGATGCGGGGCAGGGTGTCCGGCACCGGGGGCGCGGCACCGGGGGCGCCGGCACCCGCAGCCCGCCGCAGCTCGATGGTGTCCGGCACCGCAGCCCGGCACCGCAGCGGTGTCCGGCACCGGCAGCCGATGGCTGTCCGGCACCGGGAGCGCGACCGAGCGGGGGCACGGTGTCCGGCACCGGCAGCAAGCTGTCCGGCACCGGGGGCCGGGGGGCAGCAGGTGTCCGGCACCGGGGCTCGTCTGATGCGGGGCAGGGTGTCCGGCACCGGGGGCGCGGCACCGGGGTCCGGCACCCGCAGTACCCGGAGTTCGATGGTGTCCGGCACCCAGCCCGCGGCACCGGGGGGCGGCACCGGGGGGGCAAGTGTCCGGCACCGGGCGCGCGGCACCCGAAGAGCCATGGTGTCCGGCACCCGCAGCGAGCAGATGGTGTCCGGCACCAGCAGCTCGGCACCAGCAGCTCAGGCCCGAGCGGGCGGGCGTCCAGACGCTCGCTGCCGAGGTCACGCCCGGGAACGGCACCGTCGCAGGCGCTCAGGGCGAGCGGAGCCCGCGCCCCACCGCGACGACCGCCGCCGTGCCCGACGCGTGCTCCTCGGGCGCGATGGACGACCACGACGACCTCGCGTTCGACGTCTCTCCGTGAGCGCCTCGCGCCGCAAAGTGGACCGGAGCCATCGGCAATTTCCCTAGACGTTTCCGTCCCATCCCTTGACGGGTCGCCTCGCGGGCTGATATCCCGCACCCCTTTCCACGCACCCCATTTCCCGGAGGGTTCGGACCCCGATGCCGTACACCATCGTCCGCCGCGAAGCGTTTTCCGACACGACGTTCCTCTGGGACGTCGAGGCCCCCGACGTCGCCGCCGCGGCCCAGCCCGGCCACTTCGTGATGCTCCGCCTCCGCGAAGGCGGCGAGCGCATCCCCCTCACGGTCGCCGACTTCGACCGGAAGAAGGGCACCATCACGATGGTCGTCCAGACGCTCGGGAAGACGACCCGCGAGATGATGACCGACTACAACGTCGGCGACACGTTCGCCGACTTCGTCGGTCCGCTCGGGATGCCCCAGCACGTCGGGAAGGTCGGCCACGTCGTCCTCGTCGGCGGCGGCCTCGGCGTCGCGCCGGTCTACCCGCAGCTGCGCGCCTTCAAGGAGGCGGGCAACCGCACCACGGGCGTCATCGGCTTCCGGAACAAGGACCTCGTGTTCTGGGAGAAGAAGTTCGGCAAGTACTGCGACGACCTCGTCGTCTGCACGGACGACGGCTCCTACGGGAAGCCCGGGTTCGTGACCCAGGCGCTGAAGGAGATCTGCGAGAAGGACAAGCCGGACCTCGTCATCGCCATCGGGCCGCTCCCGATGATGAACGCCTGCGTCGAGACCACGCGGCCGTTCGGCGTGAAGACGATGGTGTCCCTGAACGCGATCATGGTCGACGGCACCGGCATGTGCGGCTCCTGCCGCGTGACGGTGGACAAGAAGGTCGCCTTCGCCTGCGTGGACGGCCCGGACTTCGACGGCCACAAGGTCGACTTCAAGGAGCTGATGGCGCGGCAGAAGCGCTTCAAGAGCATGGAGACGCGCGCGAGCGAGGACTACGCGCACGTCTGCAACCTCGAGAAGCAGCTCTTCGTCGAGAACAAGAAGAACTACCGCAAGATCAAGGACCTCGCTCCGCACCAGACGCACATGCCGGAGCGCGACGCGCAGGAGCGGGCGCGGAACTTCAAGGAGGTCAACCTCGGCTACACGCTCGAGCAGGCCCTCGGCGAGGCGGAGCGCTGCATCCAGTGCGCGAAGCCGACCTGCATCTCGGGCTGCCCGGTCTCGATCGACATCCCGACGTTCATCAAGCACGTCGCGGTGCGCGACTTCGACGGCGCGCTCGAGGTGATCAAGCAGGCGAACGCGTTCCCCTCGATCTGCGGCCGCGTCTGCCCGCAGGAGTCGCAGTGCGAGGCGCAGTGCGTGATCAGGGCGAAGGTCGAGCCGGTCGGCATCGGCCGGCTCGAGCGGTTCGTCGGTGACAACGCGAAGTCCAAGCCCGCGGCGCCCCCGCGGTTCGCGAAGAAGCTCGGCAAGGTCGCCATCTGCGGCTCGGGCCCCGCGGGCCTCGCCGCCGCCGCCGACCTCGTCAAGTTCGGCGCGGACGTGACGATCTACGAGGCGCTCCACGTCGTGGGCGGCGTCCTCCAGTACGGCATCCCGCCCTTCCGCCTCCCCCGCGAGATCATCGACCGCGAGGTGAAGCAGCTCGTCGACCAGGGCGTGAAGATCGAGACCAACAAGGTCATCGGCAAGACCTTCACCGTCTCCCAGCTCATCGAGGAGAAGGGCTACGACGCCGTGTTCCTCGGCGTGGGCGCGGGCGCCCCGGCGTTCATGAACATCCCCGGCGAGTCGGCGAGCCAGGTCTACTCGGCGAACGAGTTCCTGACCCGCGTGAACCTCATGGGCGGGAACGTCTTCCCCTTCAAGGACACGCCGATCACCCTCGGGAAGAGCGTCGCCGTCGTCGGCGCCGGCAACACCGCCATGGACTGCCTGCGCGTCGCGAAGCGCCTCGGCGCCCCGGTGGTCCGCTGCGTGTACCGCCGCACCGAGGCGGAGGCCCCTGCCCGGATCGAGGAGATCCGGCACGCGAAGGAGGAGGGCATCGAGTTCTTCTTCCTCCACGCGCCCGTCGAGATCTATCCCGACGCCGAGGGCAACGTGAGGGGCATGAAGGTCGAGGAGATGGTCCTCGGCGAGCCCGACGAGAAGGGGCGCCGCAAGCCCGTCCCGACGGGCAAGTTCAAGGACCTCGACTGCGACACGGTCATCATCGCGCTCGGCACGAAGGCGAACCCGGTGGTCACGCAGTCGACGCCCGGGATCGCCCTCACGAAGTGGGGGAACATCGCCGCGGACGACGGGAAGGGCGACTCCACGCAGGCGACGAACCTCAAGGGCGTGTTCGCGGGCGGCGACATCGTCACCGGCGGCGCGACCGTGATCCTCGCGATGGGCGCCGGCCGTCGCGCCGCGAAGTCCATCGCGACCTACCTCTCGTCCGGCAAGAAGTGGCCGATCACCGCCGAGGACGTCGCGAAGTACGAGCCGATGAAGGCCGTCGGCAGCGGCGCCCACGGTCACGCCGGCGCGACCGCCACCGGCGCGGAGACGCCCGCGATGAAGTGCCCGAAGTGCCACCAGCCCATCGACGGCGACGAGCAGTACATCTGCTGCGGCACGGCGAAGCTCGAGTGGCGCTGTGACGACTGCGGCAAGGTGAGCGAGGGCTTCGCCTTCCCCTACGGGATGTGCCCGGCCTGCGGCGGCAAGCTGAAGGTCCTCGACCCGCGCAAGGTCGAGGAGGCCGCGGCGCTCGACGCGATCCGGATCGCCTTCGAGATCGAGCTCGGCGGGATGGCCTTCTACACGCGCGCGTCCCGCGAGACGTCCGACCCGGTGCTCCAGAAGCTGTTCGGCAAGTTCGCCGAGATGGAGAAGGAGCACATGGCGACGCTGTCCCGCCGCTACCACGCGGAGGTGCCGGCCCCGGCGGCAGACTTCAAGGTCGACCGCGCGGCGGTGTACGCCGGCATCCCGAACAAGCCGGAGGACCCGGCGAACCTGTTCCGGATCGCGATCGCGTTCGAGCAGCGTGCGGTGAAGTTCTTCGAGGACCGGTTCGCCCAGACGGCGCCCGGCTCGGTCGAGCGGCAGCTGTACAAGGAGCTCGCGGCCGAGGAGCGGGAGCACGTCGCCCTGCTGACGACCGAGCTCGAGCGCTGGAAGATCGGGAAGCCCGGGCTGCTCTAGGAGCGGGGGAACACCCGCTCCGCCGAGCCTTCGGTCTCCTCCGCGAACGCGCCCGCGCGCCCCCGCCCCCCGTGGCGGGGGCGGCGGGCGCTCCGCATTTTGGGGACGGGTGCGTGGTCGTCGCGCCCGGGGGGAGTCTTCCATGGAGAGCAAGGCCAAGGTGTTCGGGCACCCGGTCCACCCGATGCTGGTGGTGTTCCCGCTCGGGCTCTTCGCGACGTCGCTCGTGTTCGACCTCGTGCGGCTCGGCGGAGGCGCCGAGAGCTTCTCGGTCGCGGCGTTCTACATGATCGCCGCCGGGATCATCGGCGGGCTCGCCGCGGCGGTGTTCGGCCTCGTCGACTACCTCGCGATCCCGCGGGGCACCCGCGCGAAGACCATCGGCGCCTTCCACGGGCTCGCGAACCTCGTCATCGTCGGCCTCTACGTCGCCTCGTGGGGGATCCGGTACGCCGACGCGGCGCGCCAGAACGGCGGCGCGGTCCTGCTCTCCGGTATCGCGGTGCTGCTCGCGCTCGTCTCGGGCTGGCTCGGCGGCGAGCTCGTCGACCGTCTCGGAGTGGGGGTCGACGACGGCGCGCACCTCGACGCCCCGAGCTCGCTGTCCGGCCGCCCCGCCGGCGAGAAGTGGACGCCGCCGCGCCCGCTCGAGCCGAGGCGCGCCTGAGAGCCGTGCCCGGCGGCGCCGCCGCGAGGTAGCATCGGCCCGTGGCCGCCCCGAAGCCTCCGCGCACCCGCCCCGCCCCGCCGCTCGAGATCCGCGAAGCGACCGCGGCGGACGTGCCCGCGCTCGCGCGGCTCGGCGCGCGGCTCGCCCGCGAGCACCACGCCTTCGATCCGGCGCGCTTCTTCCTGCCGGACGAGCCGATCGAGGATGGGTACGCGTGGTGGCTCGGGAAGGAGCGCGCGAGCCGGAAGGCGGTCGTCCTCGCCGCGGTCCGGCGGGGACGGATCGTCGGGTACGCCTACGGCCGGCTCGAGCCGCGGGACTGGGTCACGCTCCGGGCCGCCTGCGGCGTAGGAGTGGATCTGTTCGTCGAGCCGCGCGCCCGCGCGGGCGGGATCGGGACCGCGCTCGTCGAGGCGCTCGTCGCAGCGCTCGTCGCGCGCGGAGCACCGCAGGTCGTCATCGACGTGGCCGCCGTGAACGGGCGTGCGGCGCGGCTGTTCGCGTCCCTCGGGTTCCGCGCGACGATGGTCGAGATGACGCGCGAGGCGGTCCCGCAGCCCGCGCGCGCCCGGCCGCGTCGGCGCGCCGCCCGGTGAAGACGACGGGCGCGGGGCGAGGTCAGACCCCGACCACGCCGAAGAGGAGCGCGACGCTCGCGAGCAGCGCGAGAACGACCACGGCGGCGACCGCATAGTCCGGGACCCTGGACGGCGTGGCGACGACTTTCGTGTCCATTCGCACCTCCTCTTTTCCCTCTGCGTGAAGTGCAAGGAGGGCATCTTTCCGGCGCGTTGTCCATTGACCGCCCCGCCCTCACGCGCACTCGGGATTGATCGCGATCAACCGCGGAGTGATTCGGTCCACAATCCGGAGTGGTCCAGATCCGTGTGATGTCGCACGGATGAAACCTCGTCTGGGCGCCCAAAATGCACGAAGATCGGGCCGCAGAAATAACGCGCGAACGGTGCGCATTGCGCAGGGCGTGCGGGGGTGTGGTTGATCGCCGCAGGGGAGTGTGGTTCCTTGATCTGCGTGAAGCGGATTGCGCGCGCCGCGCTCGACATCCTCAAGCTGAGCCTCTCGCGTGACGCCCTCGGCGAGGCGCCGCCGGAGGCCCCGGCGCCTTCCGCGCTCGCTGGGGGACGCCTGCTCCGCGCCGTGTTCGCGCCCGAGCCGCTCCCGTTCGACCCGCCGTCGCCACCCCGGCGCCGCCGCCCGCTGCTGCGATGGCTGCTCGCGCCGGAGCCGCTGCCGCGCGACCCGGAGCCGCCCGCGCGCGCAGGGAAGGGGCGGCTCGCCGCGCTCTTCGCCCCCGAGAAGCTCGACGACTCCGATTCCGCCTGAGGAGATCCCGATGGAGCATGCCCGGCACGTCTTCCGCGTCGTCCTCGTCCTGCTCCTCGGGCTCATCGTCGTCGTGATCGGGCGCTCGCTGCTCATCCCGCGCTCGTACGGGACCTACGGGAACTACCGGTTCGACAACGTGGCGGAGCAGGCCGCGGCGCGGCCGCCGCTCCACGGGGGCGCGCGGTCGTGCGCCGACTGCCACGACGATCGGTACGCCGCGTTGGGCAAGGGCCGCCACGCGACGGTGAGCTGCGAGGTGTGCCACGCGCCGCTCGGCAAGCACGTGCGGGACGGCGACGTCGTCGCGAAGATGCCGGTCGATCGCTCCGTCCGGCTCTGCGCGAACTGCCACCGGAAGCTCGACGGGCGCCCCGCGAAGTTCCCGCAGATCGTCCTCGAGAAGCACGTGGACGGCGGGCTCGGGCCGAAGGGCTGCCTCGACTGCCACGACCCCCATTCGCCGAAGCTCTAGAGCATCCAGCCGGAGGCCTCATGGACGAGACTCGGAAGGAAACCCCCTCGAGCGCGCCCACCGCGCCGGCGGCGACGCAGCCCGGGCGCCGCGACTTCCTCGCGACCGCGCTGCGCGCCTCGGGCGGCGTGTTCGCGCTGCTCGCCGGGGGCGACGCGCTCGCCTCGGCCGCCCAGGCCGAAGGCGGCGACAAGGGCGAGGAGCGCTACGACTGGGAGGCCCACCAGTGGGCCTACCTCATCGACACCGAGCGGTGCATCGGGTGCGGCTCGTGCGTCCGCGCGTGCAAGGCCGAGAACGGCGTCCCCGACGGCTACTTCCGCACGTGGGTGGAGCGCTACCTCGTCTCCCCGGAGGCGTCGCACGTGGACTCGCCGAACGGCGGGCTCGACGGGTTCGCGCCGGTGCAGACCGCGTTCGAGCCGACGAAGGCGTTCTTCGTCCCGAAGCTCTGCAACCACTGCAAGGAGACGCCCTGCGTCCAGGTCTGCCCGGTCGGGGCGTCCTACCGGACGAAGGACGGCGTGGTGCTCGTCGACGCGAAGAGCTGCATCGGGTGCGGGTACTGCGTGCAGGCCTGCCCGTACGGCAGCCGCTTCCTCTCGCCGGAGACCCACACCGCCGAGAAGTGCACCTGGTGCTACCACCGGATCACGAAGGGCCTGAAGCCGGCCTGCGTCGAGGTCTGCCCGACCTCGACCCGCATGTTCGGCGACATGAAGCGCGAGGACGACCCGGTGCGGCTCGCGATCGCGCACGGACGCGTCCAGGTGCTGCAGGCGAACCTCCTCACGGAGCCGCAGGCCTACTACCTCGGGATCGACAAGGAGGTGCGGTGATGCCTGAGATCACGGGGTTCGCGTTCCCGAACGACATTCACATCCACTGGTCGCTGATGATCGTGATGTACCCGTACATCACCGGGTTCGTCGCGGGATCGTTCATCGTCACCGCGCTCTTCCACCTGTTCGGCAAGAACGAGTTCCGCCCGATCGCGCGGCTCTCGCTCGCCGCGTCGTTCTGCTTCCTGCTCGTCGCGGGGCTCCCGCTCCAGCTGCACCTCGGCCACCCCGAGCGCGGCCTGTTCGTGATGGTCACCCCGAACTTCACCTCCGCGATGGCGGGCTTCGGGATCCTCTACTCGTTCTACCTCGTCATCGTGACGCTCGAGGTCTGGTTCGTCTGGCGCAAGGAGATCATCGAGACGGCGCGCCGGAGCCGCGGCCTGAAGCGCGCCTTCTACGCGGCGCTCGCGCTCGGGACCTACGACACCTCGCCCGCGGCGCTCGAGATCGACCACCGGGCGGTGAAGCTGCTCTCCGCGATCGGCCTGCCGTCGGCGTGCATGCTCCACGGCTACGTGGGGTTCATCTTCGGCGGCATCAAGGCGAACCCGTGGTGGTCGACGCCGCTCATGCCGGTCATCTTCCTCCTGTCCGCCGCGGTCTCCGGCATCGCGCTGCTCATCATCGTCTACCAGGTGACCGCGAAGCTCGGCCGGCGCGCCGTCCAGGCGGACACCATCACCGCGATGGCGCGGTGGCTCTGGTTCTTCCTCATCGTCACGGTGACGCTCGAGCTGCTCGAGATCATCATGCTGGCGTACGAGAACTCGGAGGAGTGGCACATCATCTCGCCGCTGCTCACGACGCGCCTCCAGTTCTCCTTCATCTCGATCCAGATGATCGTGGGGAGCCTCATCCCGTTCATCCTGCTGTTCATCGTGACGGTGATGAACCGCTACCTGCACGAGCGGGTCCGCAACACGCTCACCTTCATGGCGTCGCTCCTGCTCCTCGTCCAGGTGTTCGCGATGCGCTGGAACGTCGTCATCGGCGGCCAGCTCCTCTCGAAGTCGTTCCGCGGCCTGCGCTCGGCGTACGAGCCGCACCTGTTCGGGCGCGAGGGGATCCTGATGGCGATCGTGCTGTTCCTGATGCCGTTCGTGTTCCTCTACTTCTTCGACCGGCTCCTCCCCATCGAGGCGCCTCCCGGCGCGCACCCGCCGGAGCACGACGACGCCCCGGCGCACGGGGTGTCGCCGGGCGCGGCCTGATCGGTCCCCGGACCGCTCCTCGTCGAGTGGCGGCGCGGGCGCGAGGGCGTCCGCGCCGCGCCGCTTCCGTGGTACGGAGGTCGCTCCACCACGAGCCAGGGGAACAGCATGCCGACCACCCAGCAGAACCTCGCCACCGCGTTCGCGGGCGAGAGCCAGGCCAACCGCAAGTACCTCGCCTTCGCCCGCCAGGCGGAGAAGGAGGGGCTCGGCCAGATCGCGAAGCTGTTCCGCGCGGCCGCCGAGGCGGAGACGATCCACGCGCTGGGGCACCTCCGGAACATGGACGGGGTCGGGACGACGCTCGAGAACCTCGCGGCCGCCGTCGCCGGGGAGACCTACGAGTTCACCGAGATGTACCCGCCGATGGTCGAGCAGGCGAAGGCCGAGGGGCACAAGGCGAAGACGCTGCTCGACTACGCGAACCGCGCGGAGAAGGTCCACGCCGGGCTGTTCGGGCAGGCCCTCGCGGCGCTGCAGGCCGGCAAGGACCTCTCGCAGATGGAGGTCTTCCTCTGCCCGGTCTGCGGCGACGTCGAGTTCGGCGTGCCGCCCGACAAGTGCCCGATCTGCGGCGCGCCTGCGGCGAAGTACCAGAAGATCAGTTAGGGCGTGGGGACACTCGCTCCGCAGCGCCTGCGGCCTGCGGAGCTCGCGCCCCCCCGAACCCCCCGCTCTCTCCGGGGCAGCCTCAGCCGGCTGCCCCTTCGCTCGCCGTGCGCACCAGCTCCAGCTTCTCCGCGCGCGAGAGCCGCTTCAGCGCGGCCTCGCGGCGGAGGGCGGCGCTCCGGTCTTTCGCTCGCGCCGACCACGCGAGCGCCACCGGCAGGCGCGAGCGGGTGTAGCGCGCCCCCTTGCCGCGCGCGTGCGCCGCGAGGCGCCGCGCGAGGTCACTCGTCGCCCCCGCGTAGAGCGACCCGTCGCAGCACCGGAGCAGGTACACGCGCCAGCCGGAGCCGGGGGGCCGTCGCTTCGCCTTCGCGGAGCTCCTCCTCCCGGGCCCCGCCGGTCCGGGGCAGGCTCATCCGCCTGCCCCTGCGCTCGCACCGTGCCGGCGAGCGGTCACCGTCCGCGCAGTGCGCCGCGCCGTCCCTGCTGCCCCTGGACGAACGGGTTCGTCGGCTTCCCGGCGCGCGCGGCAGGGTGCGCCGGCTTCTCGTCGGGGTGGGCCACGTGCTCGCCGCCCTCGACCGCGGGCTCCTTGCGCTGGACCGGCTTGCCTTCCTTCTTCCGCTTCTTGCTCACGGGCATCGTTGACTCCGAATCCAGAGGTCTGGGGACAGAGGTACCCCGCCGCCCCGCCGGAGGCAATCGGATCGCGGGGTCGGCTACCCGGCCGACGCGGCCAGCCGCGGGGCGGGCGCGAGCGCGGCGCGGGCGAGGCTGCAGGGCGCCCTCGAGCGCCGGGCGCGCGGCGGCGACGAGGCGGCGCGCGGGGGAGGCGCTCCGGTGCGCGACGGCGGCGATGGCGGCGAGCGCGACCGCGTGGCCGGCGCGGCGATCCACCACCGCGTCCGCGCCGAGGGCGAGGAGCTCGCGGCGGACCTCGCGGTCCACCGCGCCGGCGAGGACGACGACGCCGAGGTCGCGCTCGCCGCCTGCCCAGCGCACGAGGTGGAGGAGGGCGCGCGCGTCGCGGCCGGGGAGGTCGAGGTCGACGACGAGGACGTCGAGGTCGAGCAGCTCGTCGAGGAGGAGTCGCGAGCCCCGCGTCGCCGTCCGTCGCGGCGCGCACGACGAAGCCGCTCGTCTCGAGGGCGGTGCCGAGGAGGCGCAGCACGGTCGAGTCGTCGTCGAGGAGGAGGGCCTTCGGGGTCCGGTTCGCGCTCGTCGTCGTCATGCCCCGGAGACGGCCTCGCAGCAGGCGCTATTCAGCGCCCGATTCCCTTTCACGCGGGGGCGAAATCACCCGTGCGCGCGCGGGGTTCTGCGCCGTGAACGGGCGGCACGGCGTCGTCTCCGGGCCACGGTGCGTGCGCTGGATCACGCGTCGTGGCGCGCTCGGGACTTGGCGCCGCGGCGTTGCCGGCGCCCCTCTCCGCCGCTAGTATCGCCGGCGTCGTGCGGATGCTCCTCGTCTTGATGCTCGTCCACGGGCTCGCTCCCGGCCTCGCCGAGGTCGGCGAAGCCGTGGTCCATTACGCCCGGACGGGGCACGTCGCCCACACGGCGGCCGACGCCGGCGATCTCGGCGATCAGGACCCCGAGCACGGCTGCGGAACGACGCAGCACAACTGCACGTGCTGCCCGACGCAGCCGGTGGCTCAGGCGGCCGAGGTCGCGGTCGCGTCGCTCGAAGGCGGCGCCGCCAGGCCGCTCGCTCCGCCGGAGCTGACGCTCGTCGCGCGCGAGCCGGCTCGCCCGTTCCGCCCCCCGATCTCCTGACGCAGTGACGTCTCGTTCGCGCGAGCGCCGGGCGCATTCGGCCCCGGACCTCGCGCGTCCCGGGTCGTCCGCGCGCTCGCGCCGGCCGGCCGCACGTCTCACGTCAGGAGAACCGGACTTGTCAGCACATCGTCGATGGGCGTGTGCGCTCGTGCTCGCGTACGGAGCGCCCGCGCTCGCGCAGGAAGTCGCATCCCAGGCCGCCGCTCTCCGGTGGGTGGACGTCGCCGCGGCGATCGAGCGGGACCCGCGCGTGGCGGCGTCGCGCGCCCGCGTCCGCTCGGCCGAGGGCGGCGTCAGCGTCGCGCGAACACCTCCGAACCCGGAGGTCGAGGCGACCGCGGGCCGGGGCACCGCCCGCGAGGGTCCCGCCCGCCGGAACGAATGGGGCCTCGCGATCTCGATCCCGCTCGACTGGCTCGCGCGGCGAGGCCCCGAGGTCGACGCCGCGCGCGCGACCGTCGACGAGGTGGCGGCGGAAGCCCAGGGGCTGCGGGCCGAGGTCGCAGCGGAGCTGTGGAGGCTGTTCGCCCGCGCCGGCTACGCGCAGGCCGAGGTCGAGACGCTCGAGGCGACCGAGCAGCAGGTCGAGGCCCTGACGCGGCTCGTGCGGCGCAGGGTGGAGGCGGGTGAGGGCCGCCCGGTCGAGGTCCCTCGGGTGGAGCTCGAGCTGGAGCGCGTCCGGAACGAGGTCGCGGCGGCTCGCGGGAACCTCGACGGCGCGCTCGCGCAGCTCGGGGCCTGGCTCGCGACGCCGGTTCGCCGGGTGGAGCTCCACGCGGCGCCTGCGACGGACGTCGTCGGAGCTCGCGAGCGACCTGGCGAAGCACCCCCGGGTCCGGGCAGCCCTCGCGCGCGCCGCGGTGGCGACCGCCGAGGCTGCGGTGGCGCGGCGCTCGAGGATCCCGGCGTTCTCGGTCGGAGGGTTCTACGCGAGCGAGCTCGACCGCGAGGCGGTCGGCGGTCGGCTCGCGATCGAGCTGCCGCTCTGGGACTGGAAGACGGGGCGCGTGCAGCGGGCCGAGGCGGCGGCCGCCGCGGAGGCGAGCCGCGCGGACGCGGAGCGCCGTGGCCTCGGGGCGGCGTTCGCGGACGCGACCGCGTCGTGCGGTCGGGCGCGCGACGTCGCGGAGCGGCAGAAGACGAAGATCCTTCCTCGCGCCGAGGAGTCGGCCCGCACCCTGGAGCGAACGTTCCAGCTCGGGGAGGCCGGGATCCTCGACGTCATCGACGCGCGCCGGGTGCTGCTCGAGGCCCGCCGCGAAGACCTCTCGAGCGCCCGCGAACGAGACGTGGAGTGCGGCGCGCTCATCCTGCTGTCCGGCCGGGAGTTGCCATGATCCGTCGCAATCCGAACGTCGTCGTCCTCGCGGTCGCGGTCCTCTCGCTCGCCTGCCGCGGAGGAGGGCACGCCGACGCGGCGCAGGGCCAGCCGGACGCGGCAGGGAAGGAGGCGGGCCAGGAGCGGCACGAGGAGCACGGCCCAACGGCGGCAGCGGCGAACGCGGCGCACGGGAAAGAGGACGGCCACGGGCACGGCGAGGAGGAGTCCTCCGATCTCGACCGTCCGCTCGACGAGCTCTTCGCGGCCACCTGCGAGCACGGGAAGAAGACGCACGCGTGCGACGAGTGCCGCTACGAGGTGGGCGTCGTGCGCGTGCCCGCGAAGCTCGTGGAGGGCGGCCTCGTGAAGACGGCGAGCGTCTCGAAGCGGCGCGTCGAGGCGCCGATCGTGCTCACCGGCGAGGTCCGATTCGACGAGCGGCACGTGGCGCACCTCTCGCCGCGGATCGAGGGGACCGTCCGGAAGGTCCACGCGAGCCTCGGAGAGCGGGTTCGGCGCGGGCAGCCGATCATCGAGCTCGACAGCGTCCAGCTCGGTGAGGCGGAGAGCGACTACCTCGCGGCGCAGGCTGCGCTGCGGCTCGCGCGGTCGAGCTTCGAGCGGCAGGAGCAGCTCCGGAAGGAGCAGATCTCCTCCGAGAAGGAGTACCTCTCCGCTCGGCAGGAGCACGAGGCGGCGCAGATCCGCGCCCGCTCCGCGCATGACAAGCTCGCGCGCCTCGGCGTCACCCCGGGCGACGTCGAGCGGCTCGCCTCCGCGAGCCGGAGCGCGGGGGACGGCGCGCTCGTCGTCCGAGCGCCCGCGGACGGGATCGTCCTGGAGATGCACGCGGTCCCCGGCGAGCTCGTGAAGCCGGACGAGAGCATCGTCACCGTGGGCGACGTCTCGTCGGTGTGGGTGTGGGCGGATCTCCACGAGGACCAGCTCGGGAAGGTCCTCGACGCGCAGCGGGGAGAGAAGCTTCGCGCGGAGATCGCGGTGAAGGCGTTTCCCGACGGCTCCTTCCCGGGCACCGTCGACTTCGTCGGCCCGACGATGGACGAGCGGACGAGGACGGTGAAGGTGCGGGTGGCGGCGGCCAACCCCGAGGCGAAGCTGCGGGCCGGGATGTTCGCCACCGTTCGCATCTTCCTGCCCGGGCAGGAGGAGGCGCTCGCGGTTCCCAGGGCGGCGATGCTCTCGGACGAGGGTCGCTCGTTCGTCTTCGTGCACCACCAGGGCGACTACTGGGTCCGGCGCCCGGTCGAGGCCGGCCGGAAGTGGCTCGACTGGATCGAGGTGAAGGCCGGGCTCGCGGGCGCGGAGACGCTCGCGGCCGATGGAGCCTTCCTCCTGAAGTCGGACGTCCTGCGCTCGAAGATGGGCGCCGGCTGCGCGGATTAGGGGCGACGATGCGACCGATCGAGTGGCTCCTGAAGAACCGCCTCCTCGTCCTCGGGATCACCGGGGCGCTCTCGATCGCGGGCTGGGTCTCGTGGACGCGCCTGCCGATCGACGCGTTTCCGGACGTGACGAGCACGCAGGTCATGATCCTGACGAAGGCGCCCGGCCTCGCGGCGGTGGACGTGGAGCAGCGCGTCAGCTTCCCGATCGAGCAGGAGATGCGAGGCTTGCCCCGCGTCCTGAGCGTGCGCTCGCTCTCCAAGGCCGAGCTGTCGCAGGTCGTGGTCGTCTTCGAGGACGGCGCCGAGACGTACTGGACGCGGCAGATCGTCTTCGAGCGCCTCGCGGGCGCCCGCGAGCACCTGCCGCCCGGCGTCGAGCCGGAGCTCGGCCCGATCTCCACCGGCCTCGGAGAGATCTTCCAGTACACGCTGGAAGGGGAGGGGCTCACCGCGATGGACCTGCGGACGATCCAGGACTGGATCCTGGCGCCGCAGCTCCGGCCGATCGCCGGCGTGAACGAGGTGAACAGCTTCGGCGGCGAGGTGAAGCAGTACCAGGTCCTCGTCCATCCGGACCGGCTCGTGAAGTACCGGCTCACCGTCCGCGACGTCTCCGAGGCGATCGAGCGCTCGAACGGGAACGCGGGCGGGGGCGTGGTCGTCGCGGGGTGGGAGCAGACGTACCTGCGCGGCGTGGGCCTCCTCCGTGACGTGCCGGACATCGAGCGGATCGTCCTCGGCGCGTTCGACGGATCGCCCGTGTACCTGCGCGACGTCGCCGACGTCGTGATCGGGGCCGAGCCGCGCCAGGGCGCCGTCACCCGCGACGGGAAGGGTGAGGCCGTCGCCGGCATGGTCATCATGCTGAAGGGCGCGAACGCGAAGGACGTCGTCGCCGGCGTCAAGGACGCCATCGGCCGCGCCGGGACGACCCTGCCGGAGGGCGCCCGGATCAACGTCTTCTACGACCGCACCTCGCTCATCGAGGCCTGCATCAAGACGGTCGTCGACGCGCTGCTCGAGGGCGGGATCTTCGTCATCCTGGTCCTGTTCCTGTTCGTGGCCGAGCTCCGCACCGCCGTCGTGGTCCTGTTCTCGCTGCCGTTCACGTTCCTGGTGACCTTCATCGTCATGGGCTGGGCGGGCGTCACCTCGAACCTCATGTCGCTCGGCGGCCTGGCCTTCTCGGTCGGGATGGTCGTGGACGCCTCGATCGTGGTGGTCGAGAACGTGCGGCGGCATCTCGCCGAGGATCCAAGGCGGAGCCGGCACGACGTCGTCGCCATGGCGGTCCGTGAGGTCGCCCGGCCCGTCGCCTTCTCGGTCCTGGTGATCGCGGTGATCCTCGTCCCGCTGTACTCGCTGCAGGGGATCGAAGGAAAGATGTTCGCCCCGCTCGCGACGACGATGCTCATCGCGCTGCTCGTGTCGCTCGCCGTCGCGCTCACGGTCATTCCCGTCCTCTCGGCGACGCTGCTCCAGCAGGCCCCCGAGAAGGAGTTCCGGCTCGTGCGCCGCTTCCACGAGGGCTACTCGAAGCTCCTCCGCCGTGCGGTGGGGCACCCGCGCAGGACCTTGGCGATCAGCGCCGTGGTGCTCGTCGTGTCGGCGGCCCTCGTCCCGCTGATCGGGACCGAGTTCATGCCGCCGCTCGACGAGGGCTCCATCGCCATCAACGTCGTCCGGCTGCCGAACGCGTCGCTCGCCGGGTCGGTGAACGTCGCGAGCTACATGGAGAAACGGCTCCGGGAGTTTCCGGAGGTGGACACGGTCGTGTCGAAGACCGGCCGCGCCGAGATCTCCGAGGATCCGATGGGGCCGGAGCAGACGGACGTGTTCGTCATGCTGAAGCCGCGCCGCGCGTGGAAGGGCGGGCGCGACAAGGCCGAGCTCGTCGAGGCGATGCGGAAGGAGCTCGCCGAGGTCCCCGGCCTCCGGCTCTCGTTCTCGCAGCCGATCGCGCTGCGCGTGAACGAGCTCATCTCGGGCGTGAAGAGCGACCTCGCCGTGAAGGTCTTCGGACCCGACCTCGAGATCCTGAAGGGGTTCGCGGACCGGATCGGCGCCGCGGTGGGCGGTGTCCGCGGCGCGGGCGACGTGAAGGTGGAGCAGGTGTCGGGGATGCCGCAGTACGACCTCGACATCGATCGCGAGGCGGCCGCCCGCTACGGCATCCGCGTCGGCGACGTGAACGACACCATCGAGACCGCCATCGGGGGCCGGCGCGCGACGACGCTCATCGAGGGGCAGCGGCGGTTCGCGGTCACGGTCCGCTTCCCGGAGGAGAGCCGCCGGGACATCGACGCAGATCGAGCGGCTGCTCGTGCCCGGCTCCGAAGGGCGAGCGGGTCCCGCTCGCCCAGCTCGCGAAGGTGAACCTCGTCGAGGCGCCCGCCCAGGTGAGCCGGGAGAACGGGATGCGGCGCGTCGTCGTCGAGGCGAACGTCCGCGGGCGGGACCTCGGCGGCTTCGTCGAGGACGTGCGCGCGCGCATCCAGGGGATCGAGGAGGAGCTGCCCCCGGGGTACTTCCTCCGGCTCGGCGGTCAGTTCGAGAACCAGGAGCGCGCGATGAAGCGCCTCGCGATCGTCGTACCGGTGGCGCTCGCGCTCGTGTTCCTGCTCCTCTACCTCGCGCTCGGGTCCGTCCCGTACGCCGCGCTCGTCCTCCTGAACCTCCCGTTCGCGCTCGTCGGGGGCGTCGTCGCCGTCGTGATCTTCGGGATGCCGCTCTCCGTCTCCGCGGCCGTCGCGTTCATCGTGCTGCTCGGCGTGGCGGTCCAGAACGGTGTCGTGCTGGTGGCGTTCTTCAAGCAGCTCCGGGCGCGCGGGCTCTCCGTCGCCGAGACGGTGGAGCAGGGCTGCCATCTTCGGTTCCGGCCGCTCCTCATGACGGCGCTCACGAGCTTCATCGGTCACCTGCCGATGCTGTACGCGACCGGTTCCGGGGCCGACATCCAGAAGCCGCTCGCCGTCGTCGTCATGGGCGGGCTCGTCACGTCGACGCTGCTCACCCTGCTCGTGGTCCCGACGATCTACGCGATGATCGCGGGACGGCGCCCGGCGAGCGAGGCGCCCGCCGAGCCCGCGCGGCTGCAGGCCTGAGGGTTCATGGGCGGGGGTGCGCGGCTCGGGGCCCCGGAACGCCGGCCGTTTCGCGGCGACGGGGGAACGACCACGAGAAAAGCCCCGGGGTCGCCGGGGCTTCGCTCTGTTCTTCGGAAATGGCGCGCGGTACAGGATTCGAACCTGTGGCCTTCGGCTCCGGAGGCCGACGCTCTATCCATCTGAGCTAACCGCGCAGGACGAGCGCCGTATCTAGTGCAGCATCCCCAGGAAGGCAAGGAGGTTCGCGCCCCTACGGCTGGCTCGCCCCCAGGCCTGATCCCTGCGGCGCTCTGCCGCAGTTGAGGCTTGAACCCCCTCATCCCGCATGTTAGCAAGGCGCGCCGAGTTCGCAGTCCACCCGCTGTAGCCAGGCGTGCCGTGTACGAAATCCACTCACTAGAACAGCTCCTCAAGATGACGGCCCTCGTCGCGGCCCTCATCTCGATCTTCATCCTCCTGTGGTACCTCGTGCGCCGTCCGCCGCTCGGACGGATGACGAAGGTCATGCTCCTCTTCGGGCTCGGGGTGATGCCGATCGGCGTGGCGCTCACCGGGAACATCGCCGGCTTCGAGTTCACGCTGAAGCGCGAGTTCTGCGGCTCCTGCCACGTGATGCTGCCCTACACGCAGGACGCGGCCGATCCGGCGTCGAACAGCCTCGCGGCGGTCCACAGCCGCAACCACAGCTTCGGCGAGGAGAGCTGCTACAACTGCCACGCCGACTATCAGCTGTTCGGCGCGATGACGACGAAGGTGAACGGCCTCAAGCACCTCTTCTTCTACGTGACCGAGTACTCGAACACCGGTCCGTACGGCGAGGGCGGCAAGCCGATCCACATGTACAAGCCGTTCCAGAACGGCATGTGCACGCGCTGCCACTCGACCACCGCGCCGAACTGGCTCGCGAACGAGGATCACGCGGGGATGCTCGAGGACATCCGCAAGGGCGACGCGAAGTGCATCGACTGCCACTCCGGGGATAAGATCCACCCGCGTGCGTTCGCGCACGGCGGCGAGGGCAAGCCGCCGATCGCCGACGCGGCGCAGCCCGACGCGCAGAAGGGGGGCCACCAGTGATCTCGCGCCTCACCATCCGCCGGCTCGTCCTCATCTCCACCATCACGACCCTCGTGTCGCTCGGGCTCATGGTGATGGGCATCGTCTTTCCCCGTCCCATCCTGCTCGTGCTCGCGATGAGCCTCGGGCAGCTCTTCGGGACCCTGTCGCTCGCGCTCTACCTGCTCGCGATCGTGCTCGACCTGCAGGGGGTGGGCGAGCACGACGCCATCGCCCCGCACATCGGGTTCGAGGGCGAGCGCGACGGCGAAGGCGAACCGAAGAGCAGCTGAGACCCCTCGCTGGGCTCGACGGCGGCCGCTCCCGGAGACGTGGGCGGCCGTCGCGTTTCCGGAGCTACGGCGGCGATTCGGCCGCCGGACGGGTGCGACGCCCTGCCGTCCCTTTCTCGGGGGACGCTCGCCTTGACCCCTCGTAGGGGGACTGCTACTCATGAGCGACCACGCAGGTTTTTCGTATCCCGAGGCTGGTGGGATGGCCATCCGGACGATCGCGGTCGAGGACGATGAGGCGGTCGCGAAGCTGATCGCGCAGGTTCTCACCACGTACGGGTTCGAGGTCTGCGGGCACGGCCGGGACCGGCGAGGACGGCGTCGCGCTCGCCCGCCGCGAGCGGCCCGACGTGGCGCTCGTCGACCTCGGGCTGCCGAAGATGAGCGGCGAGAACGTGATCGCCACCATCCGGCAGGAGCTGCCGAAGACCGCCTGCATCGCCCTCACCGCGGTCGACATCCCGGCGCGCGTGCTCGGCGCGATGCGCGCGGGGGCCGCCGGGTACATCCTCAAGCCCTTCCACGCGAACGAGCTCGCGCGGTCGATCGAGGAGGTGCTCTCCGGAGAGGCCGCGCCCATCAGCCCGCGCGCGGCGAAGGTCCTGCTCCAGGAGTTCCGCGGCGATCCGCCGGACCAGCGCGCCAAGGACGGCCCGGCGCTGTCGAAGCGCGAGCTCGAGGTGCTCCAGCTCCTCGTCCACGGGCACACCTACGCGGACGTCGCGCAGGCGCTCGGGATCGCCGAGGGCACGGTCCAGACCTACGTGAAGCGGATCTACGAGAAGATGGACGTCTCGACCAAGGCCGAGGCGGCGCTCCTCGCGGTGGCTCGCGGCCTCGTGAAGCCCTGAGGGCGATCGACCGGGCACGTCGGGTCGCCGCTCGCGCGCGCAGGGGTTAGACGAGGTCGCTGCGTGCCGTCGCGGGGTTGCGGCGCCTGCCTGCCGGGTCGGCGCTCCTTGACTTCCCCCGATCGACCCCTATAATGAGGCCCTTTTCCGACCTGTGGAATCAGCATAAATGCGCGTCAACATTGATGAAATCAAGGAGGCCGGACTTCGCCGGAGCTGGGACGTGCCTCGCGAGCAGCTGGACGAGATGACGGCGGGCGATCCCGCGCGCTACCGCGCGCGCGGCGCAGCGCACGTCGACGCGACGTTCGAGAAGCTCGAGCGGCGCATCCGGATCGTCGCGAAGTCCAAGGTAGAGCTCGCCACCGAGTGCGGCCGCTGCCTCGTGCCGGTGCAGGTGGACGTGCCCGTCGACTTCGAGGTGATCCTCGTCCCCGCCGAGGAGGCCTCCAGCGGCAAGGACGAAGGACGACCGCGACCACGGGCCGGTGGGGGGGAGCTTCACCCCGCAGAACGCCGAGGAGGACACGTACACGGGGAAGACCATCGACCTCGACCCGCTCGTCCGCGAGCAGGTCCTGCTCGCGCTCCCCGGGTACCCGGTGTGCAACGAAGGCTGCAAGGGGCTCTGCACGGTGTGCGGGGCGAACCTGAACGAGCGGGACTGCGGCTGCGACCGCCACGTCCCGGACCCGCGCTGGGCGGGGCTGAAGAACCTGAAGCTTTAACCCGTACCGAGCGCAGGAAAAGGAGCACGACGTGGGTCTTCCCAAGAAGCGGACGAGCAGCATGCGGCGCGACCGTCGCCGCGCGGCGAACTTCAAGCTGAAGCCGGTCAACGTGACGAAGTGCCCGAAGTGCAAGGAGCCGGTCCTCGCGCACCGCGTGTGCCCGTCCTGCGGCACGTACAAGGGCGAGCAGATCACCGAGGCGCAGTAAGCCCCGTGATGGAAAACGTCGCGCCCGTCGCGGTCGATGCGATGGGGGGAGATCACGCCCCCGGCGCGATCGTGCAGGGCGCCATTAACGCAGCGCGCAAGGGCCGGCCGGTCATCCTGGTCGGTCCCGCGGAGCGCGTGGCGGACGAGCTCAAGCGTCACCACGCCGGGAACGCGCTGCCGATCGAGGTCCGGAACGCCACCGAGGTGGTCGAGATGCACGACCACCCCGGCCAGGCGATGCGCCGGAAGAAGGACAACTCGATCCGGATCTGCTTCGAGCTCGTCGCGTCGAAGCAGGCGTGCGCGATGGTGTCCGCCGGCAACTCCGGCGCCGTGATGGCGGGGGCGATCTTCGTCCTCGGCCGGCCCGACGGCGTCGAGCGCCCCGCCATCATCACGCCGCTCCCCGCCCTGAAGGGCTCCCCGATCATGCTCGACATGGGCGCGGTCGTGGACGCGAAGCCCATCCACCTCGTGCAGTTCGCGCTCATGGGCGAGACCTACTCGCGGCGCGTGTTCGGGGTCGAGCGCCCGCGCGTCGCCATCCTCGCGAACGGCGAGGAGGACTCGAAGGGCACCGAGCTCACCCGCACCGCGGCCGCCGCGCTCCGGCGCTCCGCGATCGACTTCGTCGGCTACTGCGAGGGGCGCGACCTCCTCACCGGCGAGTTCGACGTCATCACGACCGACGGCTTCACCGGCAACGTCGCCCTGAAGACGATGGAGGGCACGGCGAAGGTCGTCGGCGAGTACCTGAAGCGCGCGCTCCACTCCTCGATCCGCGCGAAGATCGGCGGCCTGCTCTCGAAGACCGCCCTCGAGGGGATGAAGAAGCGGATGGACTGGCGCGAGGTCGGCGGCGCGCCGCTCGTCGGCGTGAACGGCGTCGGCGTGATCAGCCACGGCCGCTCCGACGCGCTCGCGATCGAGAACGCGATCCGCCGCGCGGGCGACGCAGCCCGCTCGCACTACATCGACGAGATCGCGCAGGCGGTCGCGCCCTCCGAGGCGCTGCTCGCCGAATCCACCAACCCCGGCGCGCCTTCGGACGCCGACCCCACCCGCGCCACCGTAACGAAGCAAGGCGCCTGACCCCGGAGAACCTCGATGCGCTCCCTCATCGCCGGCACCGGCTCGTTCGTCCCCGAGAAGGTGGTCACGAACGCAGACCTCGAGAAGCTCGTCGAGACGAACGACCAGTGGATCGTGGAGCGGACCGGGATCCGCGAGCGCCGCGTGGTCGCGGAGGGGGAGGCGACCTCCGACCTCGCGCTCCGCGCGTCGCAGCGCGCCCTCGAGGACGCGAAGCTCGATCCGAAGGACGTCGAGGCGATCATCGTCGGGACGGTGACGCGCCGACTACCCGTTCCCCTCGCTCGCCACCGTCCTGCAGGGCAAGCTCGGGAACAAGAAGGCGTTCGCGTTCGACGTCTCCGCCGCCTGCGCCGGCTCGATCTACGCGCTCGCCGTGGCGGACCGGTTCGTGGCGTCGGGCGCGGTCAAGAACGCCCTCGTCGTGGGCGCGGACGCGCTCACGCGCCTCACCGACTGGACCGACCGGAACACCTGCATCCTCTTCGGCGACGGCGCGGGAGCGATGGTGCTCCGCCCCACCGACGACCCGCACCGCGGGGTCCTCACGACGCGCCTGCACGCCGACGGATCCTACGTCCCGATCCTGTTCCAGCCGGGCGGCGGCTCGAAGGACCCGATCTCCGAGAAGGTCGTCCGGGAGCGGACCCACTTCGTGAAGATGAAGGGCGCGGAGGTCTTCAAGGTGGCGGTGCGCGCGCTCGAGGAGACCTGCCGCGAGGTGCTCGCCGCGGAGAAGCTCACGCCGGGCGACGTGAAGTACGTGATCGCGCACCAGGCGAACAAGCGGATCCTGGACGCGACCCTCAACCGGCTCGAGATCCCGGCCTCGAAGTGCTGGATGAACCTCGAGAAGTACGGCAACACCTCCGCCGCGAGCGTCCCGATGACGCTCGACGAGGCGAACCGCGCCGGCTGGTTCTCCCCCGGGGACGTCATCCTGATGATGGCGATCGGCGGCGGGATGGCGTGGGGCGCGAGCGTCGTTCGCTGGTGATCGGAGAGACGACGACGATGGGCAAGCTCGCGTTCATCTTCCCCGGCCAGGGATCGCAGACGGTCGGGATGGGCAAGGACCTCTTCGACGGGTTCGCGGAGGCGCGCGCCGTGTTCGAGCAGGTGGACGCGGCGCTCGGCGAGCCGCTGTCGCGGCTGTGCTTCGAGGGGCCGGAGGAGGCGCTGAAGCTCACCGCCAACACCCAGCCCTCGATCCTGACCGTCTCGGCGGCGGCCGCGGCGGTGCTCGGGCAGCGCGGCGTCGTCCCGGATCTCGTCGCCGGCCACTCGCTCGGCGAGTACTCCGCGCTCGTCGCCGCGGGTGCGCTCGCCGCCGCCGACGCCGCGAAGGCGGTGCGGGCGCGCGGGACGTTCATGCAGGAGGCGGTGCCGCAGGGCAGGGGCGCCATGAGCGCCGTCCTCGGGCTCGCCCCGGAGAAGGTCCGCGAGATCTGCGCCGCGGTCGGGGCCGAGACGGGCGAGGTGGTGTCCCCCGCGAACTACAACGAGCCCGCGCAGACCGTCATCGCGGGCGCGGCCGGCGCGGTCGAGAAGGCCGGCGTGAAGCTCAAGGAGGCCGGCGCGAAGCGGGTCCTGCCGCTCCCCGTCTCCGCCCCCTTCCACTGCGCGCTCATGGCGCCGGTGCGGGGTCGCCTCGAGCCGGTGCTCCGCGCCGTGAGCTGGCGGCCGCTCGCGCGACCGGTCGTCACGAACGTCGAGGCGAAGCCGAACACCGACCTCGCCCGAGTCGTCCCGCTCCTCGTCGAGCAGGTGACCTCGCCGGTGCGCTGGATCGAGTGCGTCGAGGAGCTCGTGCGGCAGGGCGTGACGCGGATGGTCGAGGTGGGGCCCGGGAAGGTCCTCTCGGGGCTCGCGCGGCGCATCGACAAGTCGGTCGAGGTGTGGAACGTCGAGGACCGCGCCTCGCTCGAGAAGACCCTCGCGGCGCTCGGAGGGTAGGAGATCGCCATGGCGTTCGACTTCAAGGGAAAGACCGTTCTCGTCACGGGCGCCTCGCGCGGCATCGGGCGCGCGATCGCCGTCGCCTTCGCGAGGGGCGGCGCGACCGTCGCCCTGAACTACGCCGGCAACGCGGCCGCCGCGGCGGAGGCGCTCGCCCTGGTGGAGCAGGCGGGGGCGGCGAAGGCGAAGCTCTACCAGTTCGACGTCGCGGATCCCGCGGCGTGCGCCGCCGCGGTGGAGGCCGTCGTCGGCGAGCTCGGGGGGCTCCACGTCCTCGTGAACAACGCCGGCATCGCGCTCGATCAGCTCGTCATGCGGATGAAGGACGATGACTGGAACCGCACGCTTCAAGTAAACCTCACCGGCAACTTCAACCTCATCCGCGCCGCGTCGCGTCCGATGATGAAGGCGCGCGGCGGCGCGATCGTGAACGTCACCTCGGTCATCGGCGAGATGGGCAACGCGGGCCAGGCCGCCTACGCGGCGGCCAAGGCCGGGCAGATCGGGCTCACGAAGTCGGTCGCGCGCGAGCTCGCGTCCCGCAACATCCGCGTGAACGCGGTCTCGCCCGGGTACATCGAGACCGACATGACCGCCGGACTTCCCGAGGCCGCCAAGGGGAAGATGATGGAGCTCATTCCGCTCGCGCGTCTCGGGGCGGCGGAGGACGTCGCGAACGCGGTGGCTTTTCTCGCGAGCGATCAGGCATCGTACGTGACCGGCGAGGTCCTGCGGGTCAACGGCGGGATGTACATGTAGCGGCGGCCTCGCCGCTCGGCTTCGAAGGACCCAACCACGGAGGAGGAGGCACCATGTCGGCTACGATCGAGCAGAAGGTGAGAAACATCATCGCGGACCAGCTGGGCGTCAGCGAGGAGGAGATCAAGATCACGTCCTCCTTCATCGACGACCTCGGCGCGGACTCTCTCGACATCGTCGAGCTCGTGATGGCGATGGAGGAGGAGTTCGAGGTCGAGATCCCGGACGAGGAGGCGGAGAACATCAAGACCGTCCAGGACGCGGTGAGCTACATCACGACGCACAAGAAGTAGGCGGAGCGTCCCCGGGCCGCGCGCCCGGGTGCGCCGCGCCAGCCGCACGGGCGCGAGGCCGGGGGGCCTCGCCGCCCCGGAAGTTCGTTCGAGGGTGGAGGTTCCAATGAGCAGGCGTCGTGTCGTCGTCACCGGCCTCGGGCTGGTCTCTCCCGTCGGGATCGGGGTCGAGGAGTCCTGGTCCGCGCTCGTCGCGGGCAAGAGCGGCATCGCGCCGATCACCCTCTTCGACGCTTCGACGTACCCGACGCGCATCGCGGGCGAGGTGAAGGGGTTCGACCCGGCGCAGTTCATGGACCGCAAGGAGGTCCGCCGGAACGACCGCTTCATCCACTTCGCGCTCGCGGCCGCCGACATGGCGGTGAAGGACGCCGGGCTCGACATGTCGAAGGAGGACGCGGAGCGGGTCGGCTGCATCGTCGGCGCCGGCATCGGCGGCCTCGGCACCATCGAGGACGAGCACGGCACGCTCGTCGCGAAGGGCGTGAAGAAGATCGGCCCGTTCTTCATCCCGAGCCTCATCATCAACCTCGCGCCCGGGCAGATCAGCCTGAAGTACGGGATGAAGGGGCCGAACTTCTCGCCGGTCTCCGCCTGCGCGACGGGCAATCACTCGATCGGCGACGCGATGATCTACATCGAGCGCGGCATGGCCGACGTGATGATCACCGGCGGCTGCGAGGCGACGATCACGCCGCTCGGCATCGGCGGCTTCTGCGCCGCGCGCGCCCTCTCGGAGCGGAACGACGCGCCGGAGAAGGCGAGCCGGCCGTTCGACAAGAACCGCGACGGCTTCGTCGCCGGCGAGGGCTCCGGGATCCTCGTCGTCGAGGAGTACGAGCACGCCCGCAAGCGCGGTGCGAGGATCTACGCGGAGCTCGTCGGGTACGGCGCGAGCGCCGACGCGAACCACATCACCTCTCCGGCGCCGGAGGGGGAGGGCGGGCAGCGCGCGATGCGGATGGCGCTCCGCGACGCGGCCATCGCGCCCGAGCAGGTCGGGTACGTGAACACCCACGGCACCTCCACGCCGGCGGGCGACGTCGCCGAGTGCCAGGCGATCGGCCGGGTCTTCGGCGATCACGCGAAGAAGGGGCTCATGGTCTCGTCGACGAAGTCGATGACGGGCCACCTCCTCGGCGCGGCCGGCGGGCTCGAGGCGGTCGTGACGGTGCTCACGCTCTCGCGCGGCGTCCTCCCGCCGACGATCAACGTCGACGACCAGGACCCGGAGTGTCCGCTCGACGTCATCCCGAACCACGCGCGCGAGAAGCGCGTGGACTACTCCATGTCGAACTCCTTCGGGTTCGGCGGCACGAACGCGGTCGTCCTCTTCAAGCGCTTCTAGCCGCCCCGCTCCTCCTGCGAGCTTCACCCGCGCCGCCCCGGCCCCGCCGGAGGCGGCGCGCGCGTCTCTTGCCCCTGTCCCCGGGGCGGGGGCGGGGGTAGCCTCGAGCTCGTCCAAGGGAGGTCGCCAGTGCGCCGAACGTTCGCCCTCGCCGCCGTGCTCGCCATCGCCTCGTACGCTCTTCCCGCCCGGGCGGACGAGGAGGCGCGGCAGCCGGCGTCGCCGCCCGCCCCGGAGCGGGCGCTCGACGACCGCGGCGATCGCCGCTGGACGCTGAGCGCCGGGACCGGCGCCGGGAGCATCTTCGAGTTCGCCGACGCCACCGTCGGGGGAATCGGCGCGGGGCTCGTCGGCTACCAGACGACGCAGAGCGGACGCTTCCAGGTGAACGCCCGCGTCGACCGGGAGCTCGGACCGCGCGTCCGGGCCGGGATCGCGTACACGCACCTGCGCTGGACGCGGGGGTACTTCACCTCGGCCGGGTCGTCGGTCGAGGAGATCGACAGCGCGGTGCACGTGCTCGTCGGGGACCTCACGCTGCGGTGGGTGCGTACGCGGCGTCTCGAGCTCTACAGCGGGGCCGGGGCGGGGGTCGCGACGCTCGGCCAGCGCAGGTCGGCCACGGCGGAGCGCGAGCGCCAGTCGGGGTACGCGTTCCAGCTCCGCCTCGTCGGCCTCTCGGTCGGTAGCGAGCGCGTGCGGATCTTCGGCGAGCTCGGCCTCGGATTCGAGGGGCTCCTCATCGGCGGCGTCGCGGTGCGCCTGTAGGGCGTCGCCGCGCGCGACCTTTCGCCGCGCGGCCGATACACCGGGTGAATGCGAGGGGCCCGACCGGGCCTCGCTCGCCCGCCTGCGCGCGAACCCCGCCGTAGCTATGATTCGCTCGCGGAGGTGTGTTTGACGCGTTGGGGTTCCCCTGCGGGCGGCGCGCTCGCCGAGGCGGGCGCGACCGACGAACGAGCGGACCGGCGCACGGCTCGCGCGGGCCGCGGCCGCGCCGCGCTGGCGCCGATCGTGCTCGCGCTCTCCACCGTCGCGGGGATCGTCGCGGCGGTCCTCGCGCTCGCTCCGGCCGCCCTGCGCGGCGGGCCCGCCGGGGAGCGAGGTTCCCCCGCCGCCGACGAGGTCGAGGAGCAGGCGCTGCCTCGCTGAACTGCGCCGGACACGACCGTGCGGATCGGGATCGTCACCGAGTACTACGAGCCGAGCGTCGGCGGCATCCAGGAGCACGTCCGCCACTTCGCGCGCGAGGCGCGACGGCTCGGGCACCGGGTGACGGTCGTGACGAGCGAGATGCCCGACGTGCTCGACGGACCGCGCCCCGCCCCCGACTCCGACGGCCCCGACGTGGTGCGCGTCGGCCGCTCCTACCCGCTCTACAACAACGGCGGAGTCGGGCGTGTCACCGGGGGGCCCCGGCTGTTCGGCACCGTGCGCGATCTCTTGCACGAGGCGCGGTTCGACGTCGTCCACGTGCACGCGCCGCTCACGCCGGTGCTCCCCCTGCTCGCGATCCACCACGCCACCGGACCGGTGGTGGGGACGTTCCACACGCACTTTCGCCCGGGGCTCGCGTTCCGGCTCGCGGGGCGGCTCCTGCAGCGCTACCTCGACCGGCTCGACGCCCCGATCGCCGTATCGCGCGCCTGCCTCGCGCCGCTCGAGGGGCGCCTTCGCGCGGAGTTCCGCATCGTGCCGAACGGCGTGGACGCCGAGCGGTTCGGGCGCGGCCGGCGGCTGCGACACCTCGACGACGGGAAGCTGAACGTGCTCTGGGTCGGGCGCCTCGAGCCGCGGAACGGGCTCGACCGGATGCTCGCGGCGTTCGCGCTGGCCCGGCGGTCGGTCGAGGCGCGCCTCATCGTCATGGGTGACGGGCCGCTGCTGCCGCGCTACCGATCGCGCGTCCCGCCGGAGCTCGCGGAAGACGTGCAGTTCGTGGGACGGATCGTGGACGAGCGGCCGGACTGGTACGCGAGCGCGCACGTCTACTGCGCGCCGACCCGGATCGCGAGCTTCGGCGTGACGCTGCTCGAGGCGATGGCGACCGGCACCCCGGTGCTCGCCTCGGACATCGACGGATTCCGGGAGGTGCTCCACCCGGGCAGCGAGGGTGAGCTGCTGCCGCCCGACGACCCCGCCGCCTGGGCGCGGGCGATCATCCGCATCGCGCGGGATCCGGCGCGCGCGAGCGCCTACGGCGCCGCGGGCCGCCACACCGCGCAGCGCTACGCCTGGCCCGCCGTGGCCCGCGAGGTGCTCGGCGTCTACCGCGCCGTCGGCGTGACGGGGTGATCGCGTGCCGCTGCGGAAGAGGCTCGCCGTCGTCGGCGTCGTCCTCGCCACCCTGGCCCTCGTGGCGGTCGGGGTGGCGCTCGCGCGCGCGGGCTGGCGCTCGAGCGGGATCGGGATCGCCGCGGGGACGCTCGCTGCCGGCGTCGCGGCCCTCCAGGTCTTCTGGCCCAGGTTCGATCTCGGGCTCGGCTCGCTGCGGCGCGGCGCGGGGCCGGCCCGCCGCGCCGCGCTCACCTTCGACGACGGCCCCTCGGACGACACGCCGGCGGTGCTCGACGCGCTCGACGCGGCGGGGGTGCGGGCGACGTTCTTCGTCCTCGGGGTCGCGGCCGAGCGCCGGCCCGAGCTCGTCCGCGAGCTCGCGCGGCGCGGACACGAGGTGGCGCTGCACGGCCACACCCACGCGCGCCTCGCGCTCGCGGGGCCGCGCGCCGTCGCCGACGAGATCGACCGGGGCCGCGAGGCGATCCGGCGGGCGGGGATCGAGCCGGCGCCGTGGTTCCGCGCGCCGCACGGGTGGAAGGGGCCGTTCCTCGGGCGCGCGCTCCGCGCCCGCGGGCTGCGGCTCGTCGCCTGGACCCGCGGGGCGTGGGACACCGAGCGCCCCGGCGCGGCGGTCATCGCGGAGCGGGCCGCCCGACGCCCGCGGCCGGGCGAGATCGTCCTGCTGCACGACGGCTGCGGCACGCCCGGGATCGATCCGCGCCGCGACCAGACCGCCGCGGCGGTGCCCGAGATCGTGCGGCGCTGGCGGGCCGCCGGGTTCGAGCTCGTGACGGTGGGCGCCCTCGCCGAGACGACGGCGCCGGGCGTCCTCGCCGGGCGCGCGCTCCGGCTCGCCGCGCTCGCGGGAGGCGCCGCGCTCGCGGCGTTCGCGCTCGCCCGCGTCGATCTCCGCGCGGTGGGCGCGAGCCTCTCGGCGGCGAGCCCCACGCTCCTCGCGCTCGCGGTGGGCGCGAACCTCGTGTCGCTCGCGACGCACGCCGCGCGGTGGCGCGCCGTCGTCCTCGCGCCGCAGGGGCGGGTCCGGTACCGCGACGCCCTCCTCGCCATCCTGGCCGGGTTCGCGGCGGGGCTCGTCCTGCCCGGCCGCGGGGGGATCTCCTGCGGGCCCACCTGCTCGCGCGGCGCGCCGGGATCTCCACCGCGGGGGTCGTGGCGGCCTCTGCGCTCGACTACGTCGTCGGCACGGTCGCGTTCGTCGTCGCGCTCGGTGCCCTCGGCGCGGCGGCGCCGCTCCCCGGGTGGGGGCTCCGCGCGCTCGCGCTCACCGCAGCCCTGGCCGCCGCCGCCGGGGCCGCCGCGTGGCTCCTGCGACCAGGCCACGGACCGACCCGGTCGACCGGCCTCGTCGCGCGCCTGCGCGCCGGGCTCGCGGCGCTCCACGACGCGCGGGCGCTCGCCACCTCGGTCGGCTGGGCGCTCGCGGGGTGGGTGGCGGAGGGCACGATCGCGCTCGCGACGCTGGCGGCGCTCGGGCTGCCCGCCACCCCGACGGCGGCCGCCCTCGTCGTCGTCGCGGCGTCCGCGGCGGCGGCGGTCGGGATCTCGCCCGGCAACGCCGGCACCTTCGAGGTCGCGACCGTCGTCGCGCTCGCCGGGCTCGGGGTGCCGACCGGCGAGGCCGTCGCGTTCGCCCTCGCGTTCCACGCGGTCCACGTGGTGCCCGTCGCGCTCCTCGGCGGGGCCGTGCTCCTGCGCGAGGGCGTCACGCGCGAGAAGCTCGCGCGAGGGCGGCCCTGATTCATCCGTTCGCCCCGAGCCCGTCGAAGGGGCGGGCGAAACCCCGCCCGGCGGAATCGACGTGACGCCTGACGCGTGCCTCCCACCCGGGCCGCGGATATGGAAGAATCCCGGCCCCTTCCAGGGAGGAAGCCATGTCGGAGCGGGTGATCTTCGGGTCGGACCACGCGGGCCTCGCGCTCCGGGCGGAGGCCGTGAAGGTGGCGAGGGCGGCCGGCGTCGAGCCGGAGGACCTCGGGCCGTTCTCGGGTGAGAGCGTCGACTATCCCGACTATGCCCGGCAGGTGGGCGAGGCGGTCGCGGCGGGGAGGGCCCGGC
The DNA here is from genome assembly GCA_963736795.1 of uncultured delta proteobacterium. Taxonomy (GTDB): domain Bacteria; phylum Myxococcota; class Myxococcia; order Myxococcales; family Anaeromyxobacteraceae; genus Anaeromyxobacter. The sequence goes on from CAVTRF010000038.1 coordinate 97,138, forward strand.
TCGGCGTGCTCGTCTGCGGCACCGGGATCGGGATGTCGATCGCCGCGAACAAGGTCCGCGGGGTGCGCGCCGCCCACTGCACGACGGAGTACGAGGCCCGGATGGCGCGCGCGCACAACGACGCGAACGTGCTCTGCATCGGGGAGCGGGTGGTCGGCCTCGGCCTCGGCGGCGCCATCGTGAAGGCGTTCCTCGAGACGCCCTTCGAGGGCGGCCGGCACGCGCGCCGGGTCGAGAAGATGAAGGAGCTCGAGCGCTGATCTCGGTGTGCGCGCGGCGTTGCCGGAGGCGGCGCGGCGCGGTATGAACGGCCGTTCCCACGCCCCCGCTGGAGAGATCCATGATGTCGAAGAAGCGCCTCGCCGAGGTGGACCCGCAGATCGACCGGCTCATCCGCGAGGAGACGCGGCGGCAGGCGGAGGGGCTCGAGCTCATCGCGAGCGAGAACTTCGTCTCGCCCGCGGTGCTCGAGGCGCTCGGCTCCGCCCTCACGAACAAGTACGCCGAGGGCTATCCGGGCAAGCGCTACTACGGCGGCTGCGAGGTCGTCGACCAGGTCGAGCAGCTCGCGATCGACCGCGCGAAGGCGATCTTCGGCGCCGAGCACGCGAACGTCCAGCCGCACTCCGGGTCGCAGGCCAACATGGCCGCGTACTTCGCCCTCGCGACGAGCTGGGGCGGCAGCGCCGCCGGGGGGCCGACCGGCGACACGCTGCTCGCGATGAGCCTCAACTTCGGCGGGCACCTCACCCACGGCTCGCCGGTGAACTTCTCCGGCAAGCTCTTCAAGATCGTCCCGTACGGCCTCTCGCGCGAGACCGAGACCATCGACATGGCCGAGGTGCGGCGGCTCGCGCGGGAGCACAAGCCGAAGATCCTCGTCGTGGGCGCGAGCGCGTACCCGCGGACGCTCCTCTTCGAGGAGTTCGCCGAGATCGCGCGCGAGGTCGGCGCCGCGATGGTGGTGGACATGGCGCACATCGCCGGGCTCGTCGCGGCGGGGCTCCACCCGAACCCCGTCCCGTACGCGGAGATCGTCACGACCACGACGCACAAGACGCTCCGCGGTCCGCGCGGCGGCATGATCCTGTGCCGCGAGGCGCACGCGAAGGCGATCAACTCCCAGATCTTCCCGGGCATCCAGGGCGGACCGCTCGAGCACGTCATCGCCGCGAAGGCGGTCGCGTTCCAGGAGGCGCTCCAGCCCGCGTTCAAGGACTACCAGCGCAGGATCGTCGAGAACGCGGTCGTGCTCGCCGAGGGGCTGAAGAGCGCCGGGCTGCGGCTCGTGTCGGGCGGCACCGACAACCACCTCATGCTCGTCGACCTGCGCCCCAAGAAGCTCACCGGCAAGGTGGCCGAGGAGGCGCTCGGGAAGGCGGGGATCACCGTGAACAAGAACATGATCCCGTGGGATCCCGAGAAGCCCTTCACCACCTCCGGCGTCCGCGTCGGCACCCCGGCCCTGACCTCGCGCGGGATGGGCGCACGGGAGATGACGATCGTCGCCGCGCTCATCGGGCGCGTCCTCGACGCGCCGACCGACGACAAGGTGCTCGCGAAGATCCGCGGCGAGGTGAAGGACCTCTGCAAGCAGTTCCCGATGTACGAGGACCGCCAGTAGCGACGACGAGCCCTCGCCCGTCCCTCGCGCCCGCCGCGGCCCTTCGACGAGCCGAGGGTGCACGGGAGAGGGGATGGGCCCGGCGAAGGACGCCCACGCCGATGCGCTGCCCGCACTGCGGTCACCTCGAGGACCGGGTCGTCGACTCCCGCGAGGCGCAGGACGGGCAGGCGACCCGCCGCCGTCGCGAGTGCCTCGGCTGCACGCGCCGCTTCACGACCTACGAGCGGATCGAGGAGGTGCTCCCGCAGGTCGTGAAGAAGGACGGCCGGCGCGAGCCTTTCGACCGGACGAAGATCGTCGAGGGCGTCGCGACCGCCTGCCAGAAGCGGCCGGTCTCGGCCGAGCAGGTGCAGGCGCTCGTCTCCGGCGTCGAGCGGGACCTGCAGGAGCTCGGCGAGAAGGAGATCCGGACGAGCGTGATCGGTGAGGCGCTGATGCGGCGGCTGCGCTCGCTCGACGAGGTCGCCTACGTGCGGTTCGCGTCGGTCTACCGGGCGTTCCGCGACGTCGGCGAGTTCATGACCGAGCTCGAGGGGCTCGCGAAGAAGGGCGACGGAGGGCCGGAGGAGCGATGATCCGGGTCCTCGCCCGAGCCCGCCGCGTCCCGGCGCGTGCCCCGCGCCGCGCCGCCGCGGCGGTCGTCCCGGCGCCGCGCGACGCCCGAGCTCTTCATGCGGCTCGCGCTGCGCGAGGCGGCGAAGGGGCTCGGTCGGACGAGCCCGAACCCGGCGGTCGGCGCGGTGCTCGTGCGAGGCGGCCGCGTCATCGCGCGCGGGCACCACGCCCGCGCGGGCGGGCCGCACGCCGAGGTGGTCGCCCTGCGCGCCGCGGGGGGGCGCGCCCGCGGCGCCGACCTCTACACGACGCTCGAGCCCTGCGATCACTACGGGAAGACGCCGCCCTGCTCGATCGCGATCGTCGACGGCGGGGGTTCGCCGCGTCTTCGTCGGCTCGGCCGACCCGAACCCGCTCGTGAACGGCAAGGGGATCGCCCGCCTGCGCCGCGCCGGGACTCGAGGTCGCCGAGGGGGTCCTGCGGACGGAGTGCGACGCGCTGAACGCCCACTGGTTCAAGTTCATGAGCGAGCGGCGGCCGTACGTGACCCTCAAGGCGGCGGTGACGCTCGACGGCCGGATCGCCACCCGGACCGGCGACGCGCGCTGGGTGACCGGCGAGGCCGCGCGCCGCTGGGTGCACCGGCTGCGCGACCGCGTGGACGCGGTGCTCGTCGGCGCCGGCACCGCGCGCACCGACGACCCGCTCCTCACGACGCGGCTCCCGGGTGGCCGCGGGCGCGACGCGGTCCGGGTCGTGCTCGACACCGACCTGCGCCTGCCGCCCCGCCTCGCGCTCCTCCACCCGCGCTCGCCCGCGCCGACGATCGTCGCGCACGCCTCGGCGCGGTCACGGCGGGTGGGCCCCGGCGTCGAGCTCCTCCGCTGCAAGCGCGGGAAGGGCGGGGTGGACCTGCGCGACCTGCTCGCGAAGCTCGCCGCGCGCGGGATCACCCACCTGCTCGTCGAGGGCGGCGCGCGCGTCCACGCCCGCTTCCTCGAGGCCGGGCTCGTGGACCGGGTCGCCGTGCTCGTCGCGCCGAAGATCGCCGGCGCGGACGGGGTGCCGCTCGTCGCCGGCCGCGGCCCGGCCCGGATGGCCGACGCGCTCCGGCTCGACGAGGTGCAGGTGGAGCGGATCGGGGAAGACGTCCTCGTCATCGGCCGGCCGGTACGCCCGGGCGTGCGCCGCGGGCGTGCGCCGGCCCGTGCGCGGTGAGCGGATCGGTGGCCCTCGCGGCGCGGCGGGGCGGGGCGGCGCCGTTGGCGAAAAACCCAGGACGCGACTAGGATTGCGCCGGCCATGTTCACCGGTCTCGTCTCCGACATGGGCGCCGTCGAGCGCCTCCTGCCGCGGCAGGGCGGCGCTCGCCTGGCGCTCCGACCGAGGCTCCTCTCCGTCGACGAGCTCGCCCTCGGCGAGAGCGTCGCGTGCTCGGGGGTGTGCCTCACCGTCGTCGAGCGCGGCGGCGGACTCGTCTCCTTCGACGCGGTCCCCGAGACCCTCTCGCGGACGACGGTCGGCGACTGGCGTCCCGGCTCGCTCGTGAACCTCGAGCGCGCGCTCGCGCTCGGCGACCGCCTCGGCGGTCACCTCGTCCAGGGGCACGTCGACGCGGTCGGCGAGGTGCTCTCGCGCGCCGCGGAGGGGCAGGGCGCCCGGCTCTCGATCTCGCTGCCCGCGTCGATCGCGCCGCTCGTCGCCGAGAAGGGCTCGATCACGGTGGACGGCGTGTCGCTCACGGTCGCGGCCGCGGGTCGCGACCGCTTCGAGGTGGCGCTCATCCCGGAGACGCTCGCCCGCACGACGCTCGGCGAGGCGCGGCCCGGCACGCGCGTGAACCTCGAGGCCGACGTCGTGGCGCGCCACGTCGCGCGCCTGCACGAGTTCGGGGCGGGGCCCGGCGTCGCCGGCGACGATCTCGCGCGGTGGGGCTACGGAGGGACGCCCCCTCCCCAGCCCCGCTCCGCGGGGCAGAAGGATTCCGGGGGTAAACGGTGAAGGATCACGCGAAGCACGCGGTCGAGCAGGTCGAGCGGGCGCTCGACTGGATCCGGCACGGCCGGATGGTGATCCTCACCGACGACGAGGATCGCGAGAACGAGGGCGACCTGTGCCTCGCCGCGGAGAAGGTGACGCCCGCCGCGGTCAACTTCATGGCGAAGCACGGCCGCGGCCTCGTCTGCCTGTCGCTCACCGAGGAGAAGGTCCGCCAGCTCCGCCTGCCGCTCATGGTGGACGAGGGCGCGAACACCTCGTCGTTCGGCACCGCCTTCACCGTCTCGATCGAGGCGAAGGAGGGGGTCACCACGGGGATCAGCGCCCGGGACCGCGCGCACACGATCCTGACGGCGGTCCGCGACGGCGCGCGCCCGGAGGACCTCGCGCGCCCCGGCCACGTCTTCCCGCTCCGCGCCCGGACCGGCGGCGTGCTCGTCCGGGCCGGCCAGACCGAGGGCTCGGTCGACCTCGCGCGGCTCGCGGGGCTGAAGCCCGCGGGCGTCATCTGCGAGGTGATGAACGACGACGGCACGATGGCGCGCATGCCGCAGCTCGAGAAGCTCTCGGCCGAGCACGACCTGCCCATCGTCTCGGTGGCGGACCTCATCAGCTACCGCATGATGAAGGACACGCTCGTGCGGCGCGGCGCCGAGGCGCCCATCCCGACGGAGTACGGCGCGTTCCGCGCCGTCGCGTACGAGAACGACATCGACGGGAACCAGCACGTCGCGCTCGTGAAGGGGCGGTGGCGCGAGGGCGAGGCGGTGCTCGTCCGCGTCCACTCGAAGTGCCTCACCGGGGACGTCTTCTCGTCGCAGCGCTGCGACTGCGGCCCCCAGCTCCACGCGGCGCTCGCGCAGATCGATCGCGCCGGCAAGGGCGTCCTCCTGTACCTCGACCAGGAGGGGCGCGGGATCGGCCTCGTGAACAAGCTGCGGGCCTACAACCTCCAGGACCAGGGCTACGACACCGCCGAGGCGAACGTGCAGCTCGGGTTCAAGCCCGACCTGCGCGACTACGGGATCGGCGCCCAGATCCTGCGCGACCTCGGCGTGCGGAAGATGCGGCTCCTCACGAACAACCCGAAGAAGATCATCGGGCTCGAGGGGTACGGGCTCGAGGTCGTCGAGCGCGTGCCGATCGAGATGGTGCCCACGCGCCGCAACCGGGCGTACCTCGCGACGAAGCGCGACAAGCTCGGGCACCTCCTCACGCTCAAGGCCGGCGCCCCCGTGCGCGCGGCGAAGGGCCGGCGCGCCGCGCGGTCGCCCCGGCCGAAAGGAAGGAACGGACGATGAACGTCTACGAGGGATCGCTCGTCGCGACCGGGCTCAAGGTCGGCATCGTCGTGGCCCGGTTCAACGGGCTCGTCACCGAGCAGCTGCTGTCGGGCGCGGTCGACGCGCTCCGCCGCCACGGCGTGAAGGACGCCGACATCGACGTGTTCCGCTGCCCGGGGACGTTCGAGCTCGCGCCGCTCCTGCGCAAGGTCGCGCGCGCGGGGCGGCACGACGCGGTGCTCGCGCTCGGGGCCGTCATCCGCGGCGGCACCCCGCACTTCGAGTACGTCGCCGCCGAGGCGACGAAGGGCGTCGGGATCGTCGCGATGGACTCGGACTGCGCCGTCGCGCTGGGGGTCCTGACCTGCGACACGATGGAGCAGGCGCTCGAGCGCGCTGGCGTGAAGGCGGGGAACAAGGGAGCGGAGGCCGCGGTCGCGGCGATCGAGCAGGCGAACGTCCTCCGCGAGGCCGCGAAGCTCGGCGGCGCCCGCCGGAGGGAGTGACCTTGCCGGCGAAGCGGACGAAGTCCCGCGAGCGCGCGCTCCAGGCGCTGTACCAGATCGACGTGGCGGCGGAGGGCATCGACGACGCGCTCGCCCGCTTCTGGCGGAGCTTCGAGCCGGTCGAGCGCGAGGTCATGACCCACGCGGAGACGATCGTCCGCGGCGTCGCGGCGCACCGGAGGGCGATCGACGAGGAGATCGAGCGGGTCTCGGCCAACTGGCGGCTCGACCGGATGGCGAAGGTGGACCGGAACGTCCTCCGCCTCGCCGTCTACGAGCTCCTCCGGACGGACGTGCCGGTGAAGGTCGTCATCAACGAGGCGATCGAGCTCGGCAAGAAGTACGGTTCGGAGAGCACCGGCGCCTTCGTGAACGGGGTGCTGGACAAGATCGCCTCAGGGCTGCCGGCGAGTCGCCGCAGCGCCGGGGGCGGGTAGGCCCGGGGTCCACGCGTGGCGCTCAAGATCGAGGTAGCGGAGCTGGGGCTCGCGGCGATCGACGGGCTCGACGTCGACGCGCTCGCCGTGTTCGTCGGCCCGGAGCGGCCGCTGCAGGGGTTCGCCGGGTTCGCCGACTGGCGGCTCTGCGGCGCCATCTCGCGCGCGATCCGCAACGGCCTGTTCCAGGCGGACGACGGGGAGGCGCTGCTGCTCCCCTCCGGCGGGCGGGTCGCGCCGGCGCGGATCTTCTGCTTCGGGCTCGCTGCGGTGACGCTCTCGCCCGAGGCGTTCCTCCACGCGGCCCGGACCGTGTGCGAGGCGCTCGCGCGCGCCGGGAGCGAGGCGTTCGCGGCGACGGTGCCGGCGCTCGTCGGCGAGGACGGGGCGCTCGCGGCCAAGCTCTGGCTCGAGGCGAGCGTGGTCCGGCCGGTACGCCGCCAGGTGCTGCTCGGAGAGGCCCGGGCCCTGCAGCGCGACCTCACCGCGGCGCGCAATGCGCTCGGAGTCGAGGTGGAGGTGGTCGCACCGCCCTCGCGCGTCGAGATGCCGTCGCGCGGCCGTGGCTTGCCGCACCTCGGCACCGTGGTACGGTGAACGGCGAATACATCCGGTAGTGCCGGTGCGAGCGCAAGGGCAGCCGGCTGAGGCTGCCCTGTCCCCCCGCTAAAATGCCAGACAAGTCTCAGAAGGCGCTCACCGAGTTCGTCTCCGAGGCGCAGGAGACGATCGACCTGCTCGGCAGGGAGCTGATGCACCTCGAGGCCGGCCCCGGCGACGAGCCCGCCCCCGACGTCCTGAACGCCGTCTTCCGCGCCGCCCACTCGCTGAAGGGGCTCTCCTCGATGTTCGGGGTCGAGCGGATGGCGCGCCTCGCCCACGCGCTCGAGGACCTCCTCGACGACGTGCGCATGGGGCGCCGCCGCCTCGACCGCCCCGCGGTGGACCTGCTCCTCGAGGCGCCCGAGGTCTTCTCGCGGATCATCGCCGAGGAAGCCGCGGGCGAGGCCCCGCGCACGACCGACGCCGCCGCGCGGCTCGCCGACCGGCTGCGCGCGCACGAGGCGCCGCGCCTTCCGGCGGCCGAGGACCCGCTCGACGGCGTCGCGCTCGGGCCCGAGGTCCGCGGCGTCCTCACGGAATACGAGGAGCACCGGCTCCGCGCCAACGTCTCGAAGGGCCTCGCGCTCTTCCGGGTCCGGGTGAGCTACGATCTCGCGACGTTCGACCGGGAGCTCTCCGCGCTCTCGGGGCGCCTGAAGCGCATCGGCGAGGTGGTGTCGACGCTGCCCTCGTCCGACGGGCGCGACCCGCAGGCGATCGCGTTCGAGCTCCTCTTCGCGGCGAAGGAGGGGCGCGCGGCGGTGCAGCGCGAGGCGGGGCCTGCTGCGATCGTCGAGGCGGTGGCCCGCCTGCGCGAGCCCCGCGCGGAGCCGCCGCCCGGAGCGGCGCCCGCCGCGCCCGAGGCCACGCCGGCGCAGGTCCCCGCCGCTCCGGCGAGCCTCTCGCCCGTGCCCGAGCCGACGGCGGATGACGCCGCGTCGCTCCGATCGGTGTCGCAGTCGGTGCGGGTGGACATCCGCAAGCTCGACTGGCTCATGAACCTGGTGGGCGAGCTCGTGCTCGTGAAGTCGTCGCTCCACGGCCTCGCGGAGCGCGTGAAGGCGCAGGGGGGCGACGCCGCGCTCGTGTCGGAGCTGTTCGTCGCGAACCGCGGCCTCGAGCGGCGGCTGTCCGAGCTGCAGGCGGGCATCCTCGAGGTGCGGATGGTCCCGCTCGAGCAAGTCTTCGACAAGCTCGCCCGGATGGTCCGGAAGATCGCCCGCGAGGTCGGCAAGGAGATCGACTTCGAGGTGTCCGGCGGGGACGTCGAGCTCGACAAGCTCATCGTCGAGGACCTCTCCGATCCGCTGATGCACCTCATCCGGAACGCGATCGACCACGCGATCGAGCCGCCGGACGCGCGCGCGCGCGCCGGGAAGCCGCGCGCGGGCCGGGTGCGGCTCGCCGCGGAGCAGAAGGGGAACCACGTCGAGATCGTGGTGGACGACGACGGGGCCGGGATCGACGAGGACCGGGTCCGCGAGGTCGCGGTGCAGCGCGGGCTCGCGACGGCGGAGGCGGTGCGCGAGCTCTCGCGCCGGGAGGTGATGAACCTCATCTTCGTGCCGGGCTTCTCGACGGCGCGGCAGGTCACCTCGCTCTCCGGGCGCGGCGTCGGCATGGACGTCGTGAAGAACAACATCGCGAACCTCTCCGGGATCATCGACCTCCACAGCGAGCGCGGCCGCGGCACCCGCTTCGAGATCACGCTGCCCGTGACGCTCGCGATCATCCGCGCGCTGATCGTGTCCGTGTCCGGGAGCACGTACGCGGTCCCGCTGAACAGCGTCCTCGAGATCCTGGAGGTCCGCGCGAAGGAGGTGCGAACGCTCTCCAGCCGAGAGGTGATCTCGCTGCGCGGCGCCACCCTGCCGCTCGTCCGGCTCGCGCGCTTCTTCGAGCTCGGGGGCGCCGCCGCCCCGGGCGCCTTCTTCGTGGTGGTGGTCGGGCTCGCGCAGGAGCGGCTCGGCATCGCGGTGGACGACCTCGTCGGGCAGCAGGACATCGTCGTGAAGCCGCTCGGGGCGCAGCTCCGCGGCGTGCGCGGCGTCGCCGGGGCGACGGACCTCGGCAGCCGCCGCACCGTGCTCGTCCTCGACGTCGGCGCCATCATCGAGGACGTCGTCTCGGGTGATGCGACGCACGCCCGGAGGGCGTGAGCCGAAAGGCTCCGGCCCGGCGATGTACCTCGACTTCTTCGGGCTCGCCCGCAAGCCCTTCTCGAAGACCCCCGATCCCGAGTTCCTGTTCCCGTCGCGGCAGCACGCCGAGGCGCTCGCGCGGCTGTCGCACGCCGTCGAGGAACGGGAGATCGCGGTGCTCACCGGCGAGGTGGGGGCGGGGAAGACGACCCTCTCCCGCGCGCTCGTCGACGCGTTCGCCGAGCGCTGCCGCTTCAGCTTCGTGGTCCACCCCGGGCTCCCGCCCGCCCAGCTCCTCTCCGCCATCGCGGGCGGGTTCGCCCTCCCGCCCGCGCGGCGCAAGGCGGAGGTCTTCGCGGCGCTCGCGCATCACGTCGCGCGGCTCGACGCGGAGGGACGCTTCGCGGTGGTGGTCGTGGACGAGGCGCAGCTCCTGTCCGGGCGCGCGGCGTTCGACGAGCTCCGCCTCCTGACGAACCTCTCCGCCGACGACCGCGCGCTCGTCGGGCTCGTGCTCATCGGCCAGCCGGAGCTCCGGGACCGCCTTCGCGAGCGCGGCGGGGAGGCGTTCGCGCAGCGGATCGGGGTCGCCTACCACGTCGGCGCCCTCGACCTCGAGGAGACCGGCCGCTACCTCTCGCACCGGCTCGCCGTCGCGGGCCGCGGAGCGCCGCTCTTCGAGCCGGACGCGGTCTCCGCCGTGCACCGGCTCTCCGGCGGCCTGCCGCGCCGGGTGAACCAGGTCGCCGCGAGCGCGCTCCTCGAGGCGTTCGCGCGCGAGGCCGACCCGATTTCGGGCGAGGTGGTGGAGGCGGCGGCGGCCGATCTCGCCGCGTACCTGGGAACGCCCGCGCCGGCGCGGTAGACTCGGAACGCCCGCGGGGCAGCCGCAATGGACTTCCTCGACATCCGGAAGAAGGCGAAGGAGCGGGCGCAGGCGCGCGCCGCCGCGGACGCGGCCGCGAAGGAGCGCGCGCCGCCGGCCTCTCCGCACGCGCCGCCCTCGATGGAGTCCGTGCAGAGAGCGGCGGCGGAGCTTTCCGCTGCCGCCGCGCCGGACCGGCGCGCCCCCTCCGACGCCCCGATCGTCACCGACGCGGACCTCCTCGAGGGAGCCCTCGCCGCGCGGCTGCAAGGACTGCCCGCGCCGGGCGAGCCGCCGCCCCGCCCCCCCGACGCCGTGGGGGCCACCGACGACACCCGCTTCACCACCTGGCGCCCCGGCGCGGGGGCTCCGCCCGACGTGGGGGAGCCGGTGGGCGGCGGCATCGCGGACCTCCTCATCCCGCACGCGGAGGACTTCGCGGTGGTGGCGCCCTCGCTCGGCGCGCCCTTGCCGCACCTCCACCCCCACGTGGCCGCCGGGGCCCTCGCGCACCCGCACGCAGCCGCGGCCGAGGATCCGCTGGACGAGTTCTTCTTCCGCCCCGACGAGACGGCGCCCGCCCTCCCGGAGATCGCCGCGGCCGAGCCGCTGCCGCCGCTCGAGGCGGAGGGGCTCGCGCGCGAGGAGTTCCTCACCTTCATGCTCGGCGCGGAGGAGTACGCCGTCGCGATCGAGCGGGTCCGCGAGGTCGTGAGGTCCCCGCCCATCACCGAGGTCCCCCGGGCGCCGGTCCACATCCTCGGCGTGGTCACCGTGCGAGGCGAGGTGGTCGCGGTCGTGGACCCGCGCCGCCGGCTCGGCCTCCGTCCGGTGCCGATCGTCGCGGGCGAGGCCAAGATCGTCATCGTGGACGCCGGCGACGGGCCGTGCGGGCTCCACGTCGATCGGGTCGCGAGCGTGGTCCGGCTCCGGCCGGGGTCGATCGAGCCGTGCCCGCAGGGGATCGCCGGCGAGTGCTCGGAGTTCCTCGCCGGCATCGGCCGCGAGGGCGACCGCCTGTTCACGGTGCTCGACCTCGGCGCGCTGCTGCGGCCGGCCTCGGCACGCGAGGCGCACGCGAGGAGGGCCGATGCCGGCCGCTGAACCCGCGAAGGCCGGCCGCGCGGTGGCCCGCGCCGAGGCGCTCGTCCAGCTCTGCACGTTCCGGATCGGCGGCGAGGACTACGCCCTCGACATCATGCGCGTCCGCGAGATCATCCAGCCGCTCCCGATCACGCCGGTGCCCCGCGCCCCCGCCTTCGTCGAAGGGGTCATCCGGCTGCGGGGCGACGTCATCCCGGTGCTCGACGTCCGCAAGCGGCTCGGCGTCCCGGCCACCCCTCCGACGCGGAAGAGCCGGTTCCTGATCGTGAACGTGGCCGGGCGGCGGATCGGGCTGGTGGTCGACGAGGTGCGCGAGGTCCTCCGCATCCCGCGCTCCGACATCCGCGCGGCGCCTTCGCTCGGGGCGCCCGGGGCGCCGCGCTTCTTCCTCGGGGTCTGCGGGGGCGACGGGGCGGCCGGTCGAGGCGCCGCGGCCCTGCGGCTCTTGCTCAACGTGAAGGCGCTGCTCGACCCGGCGGTGCCGGGCGAGGCCGACGCGGCGCGGGCCCAGGCCGAAGCGTCGAGGCGGGCGTGATCGGCGGCGGAGCGGCGAGCCGGCGCGCGCGGGCCGCCGCCGAGGACGAGGAGACGCGCTACCGCGCGGTGGCGGAGCTCGACGGCGCCGACGACGAAGATCGGGAGGTGCTGCTCGAGCGCCTCGCCGATCCGAGCTGGCGCGTGCGGGCGGCGGCGGTGGACCGGATCGCGGCGGGGGCCGGGGCGGCGGCCGCGCTGGAGGGGCTCGTCCGGGTGCTCGCGGTCGGCCCCGGGGTGGGCGCGCGCGAGGCGGCTGCGGCGGCGCTCGCGCGCATCGGCGCCCCGGCCGTGCCGCTGCTGGTCGAGCGGCTCTCGGGGCCGGACGCCGACCTCCGGCAGGCTGCGGCGGGGGTCCTCGGCGCGATCGCGGACCGGCGCGCGGTGGCGCCGCTCACCGCGCAGCTCGCCCACCCCGACCCGAACGTCCGCGCCGCCGCGGCCGACGCGCTCGGCAAGGTCGGCGGTCCCGGCGCACTCTCCGCCCTCCGCGGCGCCGCCGACTCGGACGACCCCGCCCTGCGCCTCTCCGCCATCGAGGCGCTCGCCGCGATGCGTGCCTCGCTGCCGGCGCGCCGCATCGAGGAGCTGCTCGAGGATCGGTCGCTGCGCCGCGCGCTCTACCGGATGATCGGGGCCTGCGACGACCTCGCGGCGGTCGCGCTCGTCGCCCGCGGGGTCGCCGATCCTTCGCGCGCGGGCCGCGAGGCCGCGCTCGCCGCGCTCGGGCAGCAGCGGGCGCGGCGCACCGCGGAGGAGCTCGTCCGCCGCGATGGCGGGCATCCGCGCGGCCGCGGTGCGGGCTCCCGGTCTCGCGGACGCGTGGGCCGGCGCGCTCGCGTCGGAAGAGCCTTTCGCCGCGGTCGGAGCGCTCACCGCGCTCGCCGCCGCCGGGGCGGGGAGGCACGGCGGCGCCCTCGTGAAGCTCGCGGACGACGTGCGGCTCCGAGCCCTGGTCGAGGAGGCGCTGGAGGCGCTGCCGCAGGGGGCGGAGCTGCGCACCGCGCTCGCGGACGCCCTCCCGTCGCTCGGACAGCTCTCCCGCATCACCGCGCTCGCGGCGCTGGCGCGCCTCGGGAGCCCGGCGGCCTTCGAGAGCGTCGTTCGCGAGGCGAGCGACGGCGCGTCGTACGTGCAGTCCGAGGCGATCGCCGCCCTCGGGCGGCTGGGCGACGCCCGCGGGGTGGCCGCCGCTCGCGGGGCTCCTCGGCGACGACGACGCGGGGACCGGCGCGCTCGCGTCCGCCGCGCTCGTGCGCATCGGTCAGTCGGGAGCGGCCGGGCGCGAGGCCGTGCTCGCCGCCGTGCGCGGCCGGGCGGAGGCGAGCGCGTCCGCCGCGGCCCACCGGACCCTGGGCGCGCTCGGCGGAGCGGACGACGTCGCCCTGCTCGAGGCGGGCCTGCGCGCCGCCGCGACGCACGAGCGGACGGCGGCCGCGGCGGCGCTCGGCGCGCTCGCGCACCGCGGGCTCGTCGGGGGCGCGCCTCCTGCCGGGCGTGCTCGCGGCGCTCGGCGACCCGGCGTGGGGCGTGCGAGCCGCCGCCGCGCGGACGCTCGGAGAGGTGGCGCAGGCGCTCCTCCGGCCGAACCCGGGCGAGCGGGACGAGCCGCGCGAGCAGGCCCGGAGCGCGCTCGCCGCCGCCCTCCGCGATCCCGAGCACGCGGTGCGCGCCGCAGCCGCCGAGGCGCTCGGCGCCTGCGGCGAGCTGCGCCACGCGGAGGAGCTCGCGTCGCTCGCCGGCCGACCCGGAGGCCACTCCGGTCGTCGTCGTCGCCGCGCTGCACGCGCTCGCCGCGCTGGGGGCGACCTCGGTCCCCGCCCTCGAGCGCGCGATCCGCCACGAGGACCCGGAGGTCGTGAAGGAGGCGGTGCTCGGCGCCGCGCGCGTGCCCGGTGCGGAGGGCGTGCGCCTGCTGCGGCTCGTGGCCGCGAGCGCCCACTGGGACGTGCGGCGTGCGGTGGCGCGCGCGATGGAGGAGCGCGCGGATCCGGCCCTGCTTCCGGACGCCGAGCGGCTCGCCGCCGCCGACCCGGACCCGCTCGTCGCGCGCGCCTTCGCGGCCGCGGCGCGGGCGCTCGGGGGACGGTAGCCGCGATGTGGCGCGCCGACGGCGAGCCCCCGCGCATGAGCGAGGACGAGTTCCGCCTGCTGCGGGAGCTCGTGCACGCCCACTGCGGGATCTACTTCCGCGACGACACGCGCTACCTCCTCGAGCGGCGGCTCGCGCCGCGCCTCGAGGCGCAGGGGCTCCACACCTTCGGCGCGTACCACCGCTTCCTGCGCTTCGACCCGGGCCGCGCCACCGAGCTCCAGCGCGCGATCGACCTGCTCACCACGAACGAGACGTACTTCTACCGGGAGCCGCTGCAGCTCGACGCGTTCGCCCGCGAGATCCTCCCCGAGCTCGCGCGCACGCGCGCGGCCGACCGGAGCCTGCGGATCCTCTCCGCGGGCTGCTCCACGGGCGAGGAGGTCTACACGATCGCGGTGCTCGTGAAGGAGTCGCGCCTGTTCGACGGATGGGCGGTCGAGGTCGTCGGCTGCGACATCTCGGAGCGCTGCGTCGCCCAGGCGCGCGCCGGCGTCTATGGCGAGCACGCCTTCCGCAACGCCGAGGCGGAGCCGATGCGCCGCTGGTTCAACCTGCGCGGCGGGAAATGGGCGGTGCACGACGCCATCCGCCGGATGGTGCGCTTCACCCACGAGAACCTGCTCGACCCGCGCGCGCTCCCGACGGTGTCGCGGCTCGACGTGCTCGTCTGCCGCAACGTCATGATCTACTTCGACGCGGCGGCGCGCCGGCAGGTCCTCGCGACGTTCCACGCCAAGCTGCGGCCGGGCGGCTGGCTCCTGCTCGGGCACTCCGAGTCGCTCGTCAACCTCACCGCGGACTTCGAGATGGTCCACCTGAGGTCCGACCTCGTGTACCGCAGGCCGCCGCGGTCCGGTCCGGGAGGTGCGCCGTGACGCCGGGGGGGCGCCACTGGGCGAAGCCGACCCGCGTCTTCCTCGTGGACGACTCCGAGGCGAGCCGGACCGCGGTGGGCCGCATCCTGCAGGGCCGCAGCGGCGTCGTCATCGTCGGCGCGGCGCGAGACGGAGAGGAGGCGCTCCGGGAGGTGCTGCGGCTCGAGCCCGACCTCGTCTTCCTCGACCTGCAGATGCCGCGCATGGACGGCTTCACCTTCCTCCGCCTGCTCATGTCGCAGCGTCCGACCCCGGTGGTCGTCGTCTCGGGCCAGACCCGCCGCAGCGACGCGTTCAAGGCGCTCGAGCTCGGCGCGCTCGACTTCATCGCGAAGCCGGAGGACGGCGCGTCGTTCGACTCCATCGCAGATGCGCTCGTCGAGAAGTGCGAGCTCCTGCGTGCCCTCCGCCCGGAGAACCTCGCGCCGCGGCTCGAGCCCCGCTCGGCGCCGCCGCCGGGCCGCGGCGCTGGCGGAGCCGCCGCGCGTCGTCGCGATCGGCGCCTCGACCGGCGGGCCCCAGGCGCTCGTCCGCCTCCTCGCCGCCCTGCCGGGCGACTTGCCGGTCGCCTTCCTGATCGCCCAGCACATGCCCGAGAAGTTCACCGCCGCCTTCGCCGAGCGGCTCGCGCGGTCGTGCCCGTTCAGCGCCCAGGAGGCCGCGGACGGCGACCTCGTCGCGCCGGGGCGGGTGCTCGTCGCCCCGGGCGGCCGCCAGCTCGAGATCGCACGCGACGTCGGCGGCGCGCTCCGGGCGGTGGTGCCCGCGGCGGAGCCGGTGGCCGCGGGGAAGGGGAGGGGCTACTGCCCCTCCGTGGACCGCCTGCTCACCTCGGTCGCCCGTGTCCTCGGAGGCCGCGCGTGCGGGGTGGTGCTGACGGGCATGGGCCAGGACGGGCGCGCCGGGATCGTCGCGATCAAGCGGAGTGGCGGGCTCACGCTCGCGGAGTCCCAGGAGAGCGCCGTGGTATACGGGATGCCCCAGGCGGCGGCGGAGAGCGGCGCGCTCGACGAGCTCCTGCCGCTCGACGGGATCGCCGAGCGGATCGTCCGCTTCGGTCGCGGGACCTGACCCATGGCGCTCCTCCACGCACTCGTCGTCGACGACAGCGGCGCCATGCGCCGGCAGCTCGCCTACGCGCTCCAGCGGATCGACGGGGTGACCGCGGTGGAGGCGGCGGACGGCGCCGACGCGTGGCGGAAGCTCTCGAGCGCCACCTTCGACATCGTGCTCACCGACATCAACATGCCGCTCCTCGACGGCCTCAAGCTCGTCGCGCTCGTCCGCGCGAGCGGAGCGCACCAGCGGGTGCCCATCGTCGTCATCACGACCGAGGGGGCGGAGGCGGACCGCAAGCGGGCGATGAGCCTGGGCGCGAGCGCCTACCTCGTGAAGCCCGTGCAGGCGACCCAGGTCGTCGACGCGGTGCGCGCGCTGCTCAGGATTCCGTGAACGGCGGGCTCCTGGTCCAGGACCAGGTGCTGATCACGTGGTCGTGGACCTAAACGTGGACGTGGACGTGGTCCTCGGACCTCGGACCAGTCGAGGTCCAGGTCCAGGTCCAGGTCCAGGTCCAGGTCCAAGTCCAGGTCCAGGTCCAAGTTGCACGCCGACCCGCCGTGCTACGGCGTGATCCTCTCCATCATCCGTGCGAAGGGGATGGTCTCGCGCACGTGGTGGAGCCCGCAGATCCACGCGACGCACCGCTCGACCCCCATGCCGAACCCCGCGTGAGGGACGCTGCCGTATCTGCGGAGATCCAGGTACCACTCGAACGCCTCCGCCGGGAGCCGGTGCTCGGCGATGCCGGCCTCGAGCTTCGCGAGGTCGTCCTCGCGCTGCCCGCCGCCGATGATCTCGCCGTACCCCTCCGGCGCGAGCACGTCGCAGCCGAGCGCGACGCGCGGGTCCGCCGGATCCTTCTTGAAGTAGAAGGCCTTCATCTCCGCCGGGTAGCGGTGCACCATCACCGGCCGGTCGAACCGGCTCGCCACGAGCGTCTCCTCGTCTCCTCCGATGTCCTCGCCCCAGCTCATGAGCGGCGCGGCCGGATCCCGCTTCCCGTCCGCCGAGAGGGCGCGCTGCGCCGTGCGGATCACCTCGACCGCGTCGGTGTAGGTGATGCGCGGGAACGGCGGCGTCACCGCCCGGAGCCGCGACACGTCGCGCTCGAGCACGCTCGCGAGCTCCTGCTCGTGCTTCGCGAGCGCCGCCCCGACGACGTGCGAGACGAACTCCTCCATGAGCGCCATGTCGCCGTCGAGGTCCATGTACGCGACCTCCGGCTCGACCATCCAGAACTCCGTCAGGTGGCGGCGGGTCTTCGACTTCTCCGCGCGGAAGGTCGGGCCGAAGCAGTAGACCTTCCCGAGCGCCATCGCGGCGGCCTCCATGTAGAGCTGGCCGGACTGGGTGAGGTAGGCCTTGCCGAGGTCGAAGTAGGGGACCTCGAAGAGCGTGGAGGTCCCCTCGCACGCGGAGGGCGTGAAGATCGGCGCGTCCACGAGCGTGAACCCGCGCCCGTCGAAGAAGTCCCGGATCGCCTTCTCGACGGTGTGGCGGACGCGCAGGATGACCTGCTGGCGCTGCGAGCGCAGCCACAGGTGCCGCTGCTCCATCAGGAAGGCGACGCCGTGCTCCTTGTGCCCGAGCGGGAACTCGCGCGCGGGGCGGGCGAACACCCGCAGGCCGCGGACGTCGAGCTCGAACCCGAGCGGCGACCGCTCGTCGCGCTTCACGAGGCCCGTCACCGACAGGCTCGTCTCCTGCGGCAGGTGATCCGCGTCCACGAACGTCTCGGCGCTCACGTTCCCCTTGAACACGACGCACTGGATCGTGCCCGTGCCGTCGCGCAGCTGCAGGAAGTGGAGCTTCCCGGAGGAGCGGCGGCCGTGGAGCCAGCCGTGGAGGGTCACCTCCTTGCCTTCGTGGCGGGCGATCTCGGCGATGTGGACGGTCGGGTACATGGGCGCGGGCTCCTCGCGTTCCGGCGGAAGAAGCCCAGAGGATATAGCGGGTGCACGCGGCGCGGCGTGCGTCGCGACGACGGGGCGTACCGGCCCGGGCCGTGCGGGGAGGACCGCCGGGACCTGGCCCTCCGCGGGACTCCCTGGGGGAGGCGGGCCGCGCGTCCCGTCCCGTCGCCGCCGCGCGCGGGGGCAGGAAGGGCAGACGGCGGGCGAGCCCTCCGGTAATATCCGCCCCCCATGTCGATGAACGAGCGCTACGAGCCCCATTCGATCGAGCCGCGCTGGCAGTCCCGCTGGGAGGAGGCGGGCGCTTTCCGCGCCGGCCGCCGTCCCGCCGCGGAGCCGCGCTACGTGCTCGAGATGTTCCCGTATCCGTCGGGCGCGATGCACATGGGGCACGGCCGCGTCTACACGATCGGCGACGCCATCGCGCGCCAGCTGCGGATGCGTGGGTTCGACGTCATCCACCCGATCGGCTTCGACGCGCTCGGGCTGCCGGCCGAGAACGCAGCCATCAAGGACGGTCGTCACCCGGCCGAGCGCACCCGCGAGAACATCGTCGCGTTCCGCGGCGAGATGAAGAGCCTCGGCTACTCGTTCGACTGGAGCCGCGAGATCGCCACCTGCGATCCTGCGTACTACCGCTGGAACCAGTGGTTCTTCCTGCGGATGCTCGAGCGGGGGATCGCCTACCGCAGGGAGGGCAAGGCGAACTGGTGCACCGGCTGCAACACGGTGATCGCGAACGAGCAGGTGGTGGACGACCACTGCGAGCGGTGCGAGTCGCCCGTCGTGGAGAAGGTGATCCCGGAGTGGGCGTTCCGGATCACCGCGCTCGCGCAGGACCTGCTCGACGGGCTCGATACGCTCACCGAGTGGCCCGAGCGGATCACGACGATGCAGCGGAACTGGATCGGCAAGAGCGTCGGCGCGGAGGTCGCCTTTTCCCCCTCCCCAGCCCCGCTCCGCGGGGCGACGGAGATCCGGGGGCAAGTCGTGCCGGGCCAACCGGCCATCGACGTCTTCACGACCCGCGTCGACACGATCTTCGGGTGCACCTACGTCGTCCTCGCCCCCGAGCACCCGCTCGTCGATCGGCTCACGGTCCCCGAGCGGCGCGCCGAGGTCCGGGCGTTCGTCGAGCGGATGCGCAAGACCGAGGCCTCCGAGCGGACCGGCGAGGGCGCTCCGAAGGAGGGCGTCTTCACCGGCGCCCACGCGGTGAACCCGTACACCGGAGAGCAGGTCCCGGTCTGGATCGCGAACTTCGTCCTCGCCGGCTACGGCACCGGCGCGGTGATGAGCGTCCCGGCCCACGACCAGCGAGACTTCGAGTTCGCGAAGAAGTACGCGCTGCCCATCCGGGTCGTCATCCAGCCGGCGAAGGGCGAGCGGCTCCCCTCCGGAGATGCGCTCGCGAAGGCGTTCACCGAGGACGGCGTGGTCGAGAGCTCCGGCCCGTTCAGCGGTCTCCCGAGCGCGAAGGCGCGCGAGGTCATGGGGGAGGAGGCGCGCGCGAAGGGCTTCGGGAAGCCGACCGTCCGCTGGCACCTGCGTGACTGGGGCTTCTCGCGCCAGCGCTACTGGGGCACGCCGATCCCGGTCGTCTATTGCGACGTGGACGGGATCGTACCGGTCCCGGACGACGAGCTGCCGGTCGTCCTGCCCGACGAGGCGATCATCACCGGCAAGGGCGAGCCGCCGCTCGCCAAGGTCGCCGCGTTCGTGAACACGACCTGCCCGAAGTGCGGGAAGCCCGCGCGCCGGGAGGTCGAGACGATGGACACCTTCGTCGACTCGTCCTGGTACTACGCGCGGTACCTCTCGCCGCACGACGAGACGCGGCCGTTCGACCCCGCGGAGGCGAAGCGCTGGCTCCCCATCGACGTCTACGTCGGCGGGCCCGAGCACGCGGTGATGCACCTCCTCTACTTCCGGTTCTGGCACCGGGTGATGCAGCAGCTCGGCCTCGTGCACGAGGCCGAGCCCTGCAAGCGGCTCGTCACGCAAGGAATCGTGAACGGGCCCGACGGCCGGAAGATGTCGAAGCGCTGGGGCAACGTCGTCCAGCCGGGGCCGATGGTCGACAAGTACGGCGCCGACACGCTGCGCCTCTTCATCCTGTTCGCGGCTCCGCCGGAGAAGGACATCGACTGGTCGGACGAGCAGGTGGACGGGCTCTTCCGGTTCCTCACCCGCGTGTGGCGCATCTTCCACGCGCGGCAGGAGTGCTTCGCCGTCTCCGACCCGAAGGTGCTCGAGGCCGCGCAGGGCCAGGCCCTCGAGCTGCGTCGCCGCACGCACCGGACCATCCAGCGGGTGACGGAGGGCTTCGAGAAGGAGCTCAAGTTCAACACCGGCATCGCCGCGCTGATGGAGCTCGTGAACGCGCTCTACCAGCTCGAGCCGAGGACGGATCCGGACCGCGCCGCGGTCCGCGAGGCGCTCGTCGCCGTCGCGACGCTGCTCGCCCCGTTCGCGCCCCACGTGGCCGAGGAGCTCTGGCACGAGGTGCTCGGAGCGTCGGTGCGCGACCGGCTCCTCGCCGAGGAACCCTGGCCCGCGCACGACCCCGTCCTCGTCGTGGCCGACACCGTCACCATCGCGGTGCAGGTGAACGGGAAGCTGCGCGGCGAGGTGCAGATCGCAGCGGCCGCGGGAGAGGCGGACGTCCGCGCGCTCGCGGAGGGCGAGGAGCGGGTCCAGGCCCACCTCGCCGGCAAGACCGTCCGCAAGGTGATCTTCGTGCCGAAGCGGCTCATCAACTTCGTCGTGGGGTGACCCATGAAGCGGGTCACCCCCCGAACCCCCCGCTCGCTCCGGGGCAGCCTCAGCCGGCTGCCCCTGCGCTCGCAAGCGGTGCTGGGTGCGCTCGCGCTCGCCGCTCGCGCTCGCCGGCTGCGGGTACGGCTTCAGCCAGCGCTACGTGGCGGTCGGGGGCGTGGGGCGGATCCACGTGCGCGCATTCGAGAATCGGTCCACCGAGCCGGAGCTCGGGGCCGTCGTGGCGGCCGCGCTCCGGGAGGAGCTCGCTCGACGCGGTGCGGCATCGGAGGCGGGGGCGGCGGCGCTCCTCGACGGCGAGGTCCGGGCGACGGACCCCGTGCTCACCTCGAGCGCGGGGGCGACGTGGCGCATCGGGATCGAGCTGCGGGCGCGGCTGTCGGCGGGGCAAGGGCCCCCGGTCGAGCGGACCGTTCGCCGCGAGGCGGACTTCCTCGCGGGCGCGGATCCGCTCGAGACCGAGGGGCGGCGGGCGCTCGCGCTGCGCCGGGTCGCGGGCGACGCCGCCCGGGAGCTCCTTCGCGCGCTGGAGCGGTAGCTCGAACGCCGATGCTCTCGCTGCGGCGGGCAGGCTCCTCGCTGCGCTGCTCGACGTACGGACGCAGAACGCCTGCGCTGCTCGCTCGTCGCGCGCCCGCCTCGCTTCGGCCTCGGCGCTCTCGGGCCCGCTCTACTTGGCGGCCGACTTCGGCGCCGCAGAGCCCTTCGCGACGGCGTGCGCGAGCCGAGAGATCCGGCGCGACGCGGCGTTCCGGTGCAGGACGCCCTTCGACGAGGCGCGGCCGATCGCCTTCTCGGCCACCTTGAGCGCCGCCTTCGCGCCCGCGCCGTCGCCCTTGTCGAGCGCGTCGCGGACCTTCTTCACGGCGCCCTTGACGCCGGTGCGGACGGCAACATTGCGGGCGCGGCGCTTCTGGGCCTGCCGGTTACGCTTCTCGGCCGATGCGGTGTTCGCCAAGCTGACCTCGTGAGTGAAAGGATTTGGGGCGCGCTAATTACCGCCCAATGCGAGCGGCGTCAAGGGGTTATGGTCCCCGGGCGGCGCCACGGAGGGGGCGTCTCGGGCGTCGGCCGAGGCCCCGGTGCGGATTCCGCCCTAGAACCGCGCGGACCCGCTCGCCAGGCGCGCCGCTCGCCCTAGAGCCATGCGGACCGGCGCACACCGGCGACGGCGATCCCTTGCGGCTCAAGCGGGCGCCGGGAACGTGCTCGGCGCAGCCGCACCCCGCGCGGACCGGAAACGCGAGGGTGCGCGGGGAGTTGTCCACCTCCGCCAGAATCCCGAATCACGTCGCGGGGCTGGACCGACTGCCGTCCCGGACCGAGCGAAGCGATTTCACGTTCAACACCGCGAACTCTCACGCGAAAACGTCTGCGCGAGGTCGTCTTGCACGTACGCTGGGGAGGGAAAATGGCGCGCCGCGCGGCTGCGTCCACGGAGTTATCCACGATCTTTCCCCAAATCGTCTGGCGCGACGCTCGAGCTCGGGAGGGAGTCGGTTTTCGCTTGACGCTCCAGAATCTTCGCGTCGTCCCACAGCGCGTCCATCTCCGCGAGCGTCGCCTCTCCGTGCGGGACCCCGCGGCGCGCCAGCTCGCGCTCGATGTGCGTGAACCGCGCCACGAAGCGGCGGAGGGTGCCCCGCAGCGCCTCCTCCGGAGGCATCCCGAGCTTGCGCGATACGTTCGCGAGGGCAAAGAGGGCGTCCCCGAGCTCGTGCTCGATCTCCTCGCGGTTGCCGCTCGCGATCGCCTCGTCGAGCTCCCCGATCTCCTCCGAGAGCTTCGCGCGCGCGCCGGCCACGTCCGGCCAGTCGAAGCCGATCCGGCTCGCCTTCTCGGTGAGCCGGTCGGCCCGGGCGAGCGCCGGCATCTCGCGCGGCACCCCCTCGAGGACGCTCTCGCCGCCGCCCTTCTTCAAGTTCTCCTCGCGCTTCAGCGCGGCCCACTGCCGCAGGACCGCGTCGGCGTCCTTCGCGATGGCGTCCCCGAAGACGTGCGGGTGCCGCGAGACGAGCTTGTTCGAGATCGCGTCCGCCACGTCGGCGAACTCGAACCGCCCCTCCTCCTTCATGAGCTGCGCCTGGAAGACGATCTGCAGGAGCAGGTCGCCGAGCTCGGCGCAGTGCTCCCGGGGGTCGCCGGCGTCGATCGCCTCGAGGACCTCGTAGGTCTCCTCGAGCACGTAGGGGCGGAGCGTCTTCAGCGTCTGCTCGCGGTCCCAGGGGCAGCCCTGGGGTCCACGAAGCCGTTCCATGATCGAGAGGAGCCGCTCGATCGCGGCCTGGGCGCGCGACATGCGTCGACTGTTTAGCCGAAAGGCCCCCGTGCTAGCATCGGTTCTCGCGTGCCGACCCGCGGAAACATCGTCGCCGCCGCCCTCCTGCTCGCCGCCGCCGCGCTGCCGGGGCGCGCCTGGGCGCAGATCGCCGCCCCCAAGCTCGTGGAGGAGGGGGATGACCTCGCCACCGAGGAGCTCTCGCCGCCGCCGAGGGCGCCGGTCCGCGCGATGCCTCCGCTGGCCCCGCAGCGAGCCACGCCGCAGCCCGGCCTGCCCCAGCCCCCCCCATCCCAGCCGTCCGCCGCAGCGGCTCCGCGGACGCCGTCCGACGCTTCACCCGCCGCGGCCGACGCGGCGCCGCCGGCCGCCGCCCCTCCGACGACGCCGCCGCCGCCGAGCACCGCCGACCTCGCCCGGAGGATCGCGCCGGTCCAGGCGAGCTTCCCGAAGCTGATGGCGTTCTGGAGCGAGCGTCGCACCGCGCTGCGCGAGGCGGACCCGATCCGGGCCGAGATCGCGGAGCGGGCGCTCCTCGCCGCTCGCGGCGAGCTCGCGATCGGCAACCTGTTCACGCTCGCCGCCGTGGAGGTCCGCGAGGCGAGCCGGGCCCTCGAGTCGAACTTGCCCGCCGAGGCCGTCGCGCACGCCCGGACGGCCGTCGAGCTCGCGCCCGATCTCCCGGACAGCCAC
The DNA here is from genome assembly GCA_963736795.1 of uncultured delta proteobacterium. Classification (GTDB taxonomy): domain Bacteria; phylum Myxococcota; class Myxococcia; order Myxococcales; family Anaeromyxobacteraceae; genus Anaeromyxobacter. The sequence continues at coordinate 120,486 of CAVTRF010000038.1, forward strand.
CTCGCGCTCGCCCGCGCGCTCTTCGCGGAGGCGCCGGGCGCGCCGGGCGCCGCCCTCTCTGCGCTGGCGGACGCCTTCGGCGCTGCCCTGCGCGAGCCGCACACGCGGCGCGCGTTCTACGGGGACCTCTTCTCGGCTGCGCTCGCGGCGGTGCTCGTCTCGGCGGTCGCGATCATCCTGCTCCTGCTCGTGCGCCGCCTGCGGCTCTTCCTGCACGACTTCCACCACCTGCCCCTGCTGCGGGGCACCGCCTACGTCCAGGCGAGCTTCCTCGCGCTCGTGCTGCTCGGGGTGCCGCTCGCGTTCGGGCTGGGCCCGGTCGCCGGCGTCGCGGTGGCGCTCGCCGCGATGTGGCTGTACCTCGGCCTCGCCGAGCGGCTCGTGGCGACGGCGGCGCTCCTCGCGCTCGTCGCGATGCCGTGGGGCACCGGGGCGGTCGCGCGCGCGACCGCCTGGACCGGGAGCCTCGCCGAGGTGGTCCACGACCTCGAGTACGGGGCGGTCTCGGACGAAGCGGCGACGGAGATCGCGGCGCGCTTTCGCGAGCAGCCGGCGCCGCCCCAGATCGACGCCGCGCTCGGGCGGCACCACAAGCGGCGCGGCAAGCTCGACGAGGCGCTCCGGTACTACCAGCTCGCCGTCGCCGCCGACCCCCGCGCGCCCGAGCTGCAGGTGAACATCGCGAACGTGCTCTTCCTCCAGGACGACCTCGAGGGAGCGAAGGCTGCCTACCTCGCGGCGACGGACCGGGCCGACGGCGACCTCGTCGTCCTGGGCGCGGCGCACTACGGCCTGTCGAAGCTCTACCTGCGCACGACCGACATGACCCAGAGCGCGGCCGCGCGCGAGAAGGCGGAGCGGGAGGCGGGTGACTTCCTCCGCCGGTACGGCTCCGACGAGGACTTCTCTGCGAACCGCTACCTCGTGGACGTCCCGGTGCCGGACGAGAAGGTCAACGCCCTCGCGGCGACCGACGGGACGCCGCAGGCGATGGCGGCCTGGGCGGAGCGGCGGCTCGCCGGGAGCCTCCCGCGCGACGCCTGGCCGTGGTGGCCCGTCGCGCTCGTCGGCGCCCTCTGGGTGCTCGGCCTCGCCGGGCCGCGGCTGCGTCCCGCGCAGGCGTGCCAGCGCTGCGGCGGCGCCGCGTGCCGCCGCTGCGACGCGGCGGCGGGCGAGCTCTGCGGGCAGTGCGTGAACGTGTTCGTGCACAAGGGGCTCGTGGACGCGCGCGACCGGCTCCGCAAGGAGGCGCAGGTCCGGCGCCACCAGACGCTCGTGAACGTGGCGACGCGGATCCTCTCGCTGGTCGGCGCCGGCGCGGCGCAGGTGTTCCACGGCTCCCCGGCGCGAGGGGCGCTGCTCCTGCTCGCGACCCTGTTCGCCGGGTTCCTCGTCTGGTTCTGGCGGGGGATCATGCCGCCCCCGCAGCCCTCGCCGTACGTGCTCGTCGGCAAGCTCCTCGTTGCGGCGCCGCTCGGGGTGGCGCTGTGGGCGTTCGCGATCCGCGACGCCTTCCGGCGCACGCAGTAGGGGAGGGTGATCGTGGCGCTCAAGGGGACCCTCAAGGACTTTGGCATCGCCGAGATCCTCCAGCTCATCGGGCAGCAGGCGAAGAGCGGCGTGCTGCACCTCGAGTCGCGCGACGATCTCATCCACATCGCGATCGCCGACGGCAACGTCGTCCGCGCGGAGTCGGCAGGGCGCAAGACGCGGGAGCGGATCGGGAACCTGCTCGTGCGCGCCGCGATCATCACCCCCGAGGAGCTCGGGTACGCGCTCGACGCCCAGAAGCGGAGCCTGCGGCGCCTCGGCGACATCCTCGTCGACCTCGCGCTCGTGTCGAAGCAGGACCTGCGCGAGATGACGGCACTGCAGACCACCGAGACCGTCTTTCGGCTCTTCCACTGGAAGAGCGGCACCTACGAGTTCGAGCCCGGCGACGTCGAGTGGGACCGCGAGACGGTGACGCCGTTGCGCGCCGAGTCGGTGCTGATGGAGGGGTTCCGGCAGGTGGACGAGTGGCCGCTCGTCCGCAGGCGGATCTCCTCCACGGCGATGACGTTCGAGCGGACGAAGGCGCTCGAGCCCGACCGCGCGGCGCGGGTCGAGAGGAAGGAGCGCGAGCAGTCCGACGCGTCGTTCGACGGGATGGGGGACGAGCCCGAGCCCAAGCGCGGCGAGTTCGCGTCGCTCGGGAAGAACGAGCGCCGCTGCTTCGGCCTCGCGGACCCGGGGCGCACGGTCGAGCGGATCGTGGACCTCTCCCGCCTCGGCGAGTTCGAGACGTGCAAGGCGCTCCTCAACCTGGTGAACCGCGGGTACCTCAAGGCGCTGCCGCCCGCGAACCGGGCCGCCGCCGCGGTGGGCGCGTACGCGCAGGACTGGCAGGCGCGAATCCGACGCGGAGCGACGCGGGTCGTCGCGACGCTCGCGATCGCAGCGGCGCTCGCCGGGATCGCGTACTGGGTCGATCGGCGCGGCCTCGCCTTCGGCGGAAACGACGGGACCGCCTTGCGCGACAACACGGCGCAGCGCTTCCTCGCCCGGTACCAGATGGAGCGGTTGCGCGGGGCGCTCGAGGTGTACCGGCTCGAGCGCGGCGAGTACCCGGAGCGCCTCGGGCGGCTGGTCGAGACGGGCCTCGCGAGCGGCCGCGACCTCAGCTACCCGTGGCCAGAGCCGTACTACTACCGGCGCAGGCCCGAGGGCCGTTTCGTGCTCCTGCCTCCGGTGGAGTGAGCGCGCGCCGTGCCGCCCGGCGCGAGGCCGGTTATCGTGCCTTCATTGGATTGGGGGAGCGCAGACTCCCCTCACGCAGTACGAGGGGAGCCGAGCACTCCCCCATTCAGACAGGAGGCTACTTGGGTCAGAGCGCGGCGGAACCCCTCTTCACGGCACGGCTCGAGTTCACGGACAACGACAAGGTGCGCGCCCTCTGCGGCGCGCACAACGAGCACCTGAAGCTCGTCGAGCGGCGCCTCGGGGTTCAGCTCGGGCTCCGAGGGGGGCAGATCGTCGTCGCCGCCGCCGACGAGGCGAAGGTCCGGATGGCGGAGGGGCTCGTGCGCGAGCTCTACGACCTCATCGCGGCGGGGTACCCGCTCTACCTCGAGGACGTGGACCAGGCGACGAAGCTCGCCGGCCAGGGCGTGCCGCTCAGCGAGGTCTTCGGCGACACCGTCTTCGTCTCCTCGCGCCACCGCGTCATCACGCCGAAGGGGCTCGCGCAGAAGCGCTACGTGCAGGCGATCCGCGACCACGACATCGTGTTCGGCGTCGGGCCGGCCGGGACGGGCAAGACCTACCTCGCCATGGCGATGGCCGTGTCGTTCCTCGTCGAGCGGCGCGTGAAGAGGATCGTGCTCACCCGCCCCGCGGTCGAGGCCGGCGAGAAGCTCGGGTTCCTCCCGGGCGACATCGCGGAGAAGGTGAACCCCTATCTTCGCCCGCTGTACGACGCCCTCTTCGACATGGTGGACTACGAGAAGGCGACCGCGTTCATGGAGCGGGGCACGGTCGAGGTCGCGCCGCTCGCGTTCATGCGCGGGCGCACCCTCAACGACTCCTTCGTCATCCTCGACGAGGCGCAGAACACGACCGAGGAGCAGATGAAGATGTTCCTCACCCGCCTCGGCTACGGCTCGAAGGCGGTGATCACCGGGGACGTGACGCAGGTGGACCTCCCCTCGGGACGCGGGTCGGGGCTCGTCGAGGTGCAGAAGGTGCTGCGCGACATCGACGGCGTGTCGTTCTGCTTCTTCAGCGAGGTGGACGTCGTCCGGCACCCGCTCGTGCAGGAGGTGGTCCGGGCGTACGACGTCTTCGACGCGGAGCGGCGCGCGCGCGCGGAGGCTGCCAAGGCGGAGCGCGCGGATGCACCCCGGACGGAGCGCGCCCAGGCGCCGCGCGCCGACCGCCGAGGGTCCGACGGGTCCGAATCGGACGGGTAGCGCGCGGAGCGCGAAACAACCCGCCGGTCTCGCGGGTTCGCTCGGCGCCCCCGAACGGCGTTGCCTTCGTCCGACCCGGGTGCAACTCTCCGCGCCGTGACCCAGCCCGCCGTCCCACATCCACCCACGCAGGAGGGGCTCCTCGGCCGACTCGCCCGAGGCGACTGGGCGGGGCGGCTCCTGCGCCTCCTGCTCATCGCGGTGGTCTCGACCGGCGCGGCGTGGTTGCTCGTGCCCGCCGGTGCGGCGCGGCTCCCGGGTCTCGAGGCGCTCGGAACGCCGGCGGCCGCGACGGTGAAGGCCGACCGGGACTACGACATCGTCGATCCCGACGCGACGGCGCGCCGCCGGGCGGAGGCGACCGAGGCGGAGCGGCCGGTTTACCTGCTCGACGAGGGAGCCGCCGACGAGGCGAGCGCCCGGGTCCACGCCGCCTTCGAGCTCATGCGCGAGGCGGGCGCGCCGTCGTCGCGGCACTCCGGCCGCGACGCGGGGGAGGTCGAGCGCCGGTCCGCGGCGCGCGACGCGTTCTTCTCCCGGCTCCAGGTGCTCGTGCGCGACGAGGACCTCTCGGCGCTCGCCCAGGCCCGGTTCGGCGAGGGCATCGAGCAGGAGGTCGCCGCCCTCGCGCGGCACGGGCTCGAGGGCATCGTGGTGGGCGACGTCGCGCTCCTCGCGGCCGAGCGCGAGCGCGGGTTCGTCGTCCGCGCCCTCCGCGACGGCGCGCTGCAGCGCGAGCGGGTCGTCACGGACGTCGCGCTCGCCCGCGACGTGGCCACGGCCACCGAGGAGGTCGCGCGCACGGCGCAGGTGCGGCTCGGGCGCGAGCCGGCGGCGCTCCGGCTCGCGGTGCAGCGGGTGGCGACCGCGATGATCCGCCCGACGCTCGTCCACGACCAGGTCGAGACGGCGCGCCGGAGGGACGAGGCGGCGGCGCGCGTGAAGCCCGTCGTCATCCCGGTGAAGCGGGGCGAGAAGATCATCGGAGACGGCGAGCGCATCGAGAAGCGCCACCTGCTCGTGTTCGACGGGATGCGCACGCAGCGGCAGGGCGAGGTGCTCGCGCGGGCCCGGTTCGGCGCCGGCGCGCTCGTCGCGCTCATGGTGGCGCTGCTGTGGCGCTTCGCGCGCCGCAACCTCCAGCGGTTCCGCCCGGCCCGCCGCGACGCGCTGCTGCTCGCGACGCTGCTCGTCGGGACGTTCGCGCTCGGGTTCGTCGGGTTCGCGATCGCCGACGCGGTCCGCGAGCGGTTCCCGTCCCTCCGCTCGGCGTCGCTGGAGTACCTCGTGCCGTTCGCGGCCGGGGCGATGCTCGTTCGGCAGGTGCTCGCCGCCGAGACGGCGCTCCTGTTCGCGGTCGCCGCCGGGCTCGCCGCCGGGCTCCTCGCAGGCCAGTCGATGCCGTACGCGCTGTACGCGACGTTCACGTCGGTGGCCGCGGCGGGGCTCGTCGCCGGCCAGCGCGACCGGAGCGGGCTCTTCCGCGCCGGGCTCGGGGTCGGCCTCGTGGGCGTCGCGCTCGCGATCGCGATCGGCCTCTTCGCCGGGAAGGGGCCGGGGGACGTCGCGCTCGCGGCGCTCGCCGCCCTCGCCGGCGGCGCGCTCCTGCTGCCCGTCACCGTGGTCGGCGTCCTCCCGATCGTGGAGGGGGCGTTCGGCTACGTGACGGACGTGAAGCTGCTCGAGCTCGCGAACCTGAACCACCCGGCGCTGAAGGAGCTCATCGTCCAGGCGCCGGGGACCTACCACCACTCGATCCTGATGGGGTCGCTCGTCGAGGCCGCGGCGCAGGCGATCGGCGCGAACCCGCTGCTCGCCCGCGTCTGCGCCTACTACCACGACCTCGGAAAGATCCGGAACCCGCTCTTCTTCGCCGAGAACCAGCGGGGCGAGAACCGGCACGACCACCTCGCACCCTCGATGAGTGCGCTCATCGTGAAGCGCCACGTCACGGACGGGCTCGAGCTCGCACACCACTGGCGCATCCCGCGCCTCGTCTCCGACACGATCCCGCAGCACCACGGGACCCGGCACGTCGGGTACTTCTGGGCGAAGGCGCAGCGCGGGGCGGACGAGGGGACCATCCGGTCGGCCCAGGGCGACGGCGCGCGGCGCGGGGTGGCGGTGGAGGAGGCGCTGTTCCGGTACCCCGGGCCGAAGCCGCAGTCGCGCGAGGCCGCCCTCGTCATGATCGCCGACGCGTGCGAGGCCTCCTCCCGCGCGCTCGAGGATCCGAGCGGCGACGCGCTGCGCGGGCTCGTCTCGAAGCGGATCAACGAGGTCTTCAGCGAGGGGCAGCTCGACGACTGCGAGCTGACCCTGCGCGACCTGAACGCGATCGCCGCCGCGATGGTGTGTGCGCTGGAGGCGATCTACCACACGCGCCCCGAGTACCCGGCGCGGGGCCCGGACTCCGCCGCACCGCCCCGGCAGCTCCCGATCCACCTGGTCGCGAAGCCTTGATCGTCCGGATCACCTGCGAGCACCCGGAGGGGGCGTCCGCCGCGCGGCGGCTGCGCGCTCGCGCGCGGGTGTTCCTGCGCGCGCTGGGACGGGAGGATGCCGAGCTGTCCCTGCTCGTCGTGGGCGACCGTCGGATCAGGACGCTCAACCGAGAGTGGCGCGGGAAGGACCGCGCCACGGACGTCCTCTCCTTCCCGCTATCGGATCCGCCCGGGATTGGGCCGGTTTTGGGCGACGTGGTAATGTCGTTCGAGACGGCCGCCCGCCGCGCGCGCGACGAGGGGCGCTCCACCGCGAAGGAGCTGGAGCGTTATCTCGCGCACGGGATCCTCCACCTGCTCGGTTACGACCACGAGCGGGCGGCGGACGCGCGGAGGATGGCCGAGAAGGAAGTGGCGCTCGCACGCGGCGAAGGCCTCGTCGCCGCGGCGCTCAGGGAAGGCGCGGACACGAAGAGATGGACCCGTTCGCGGACATCGACCTCGACTCCGAGTCCGTCTGGCTCGACGGCGCGTGGTACACGCGCCAGGACCTCGCGCGCCGGATCAAGGAGATGATCGAGACGGGGGACTTCCGGGTCTCCCGGCCGAGCCAGGCACTCGAGCGGCTGGAGGCGGCGCTCGCGCAGGCGCGCGTGGTGACCGTCCGGATGCCCGCCGACCTCGCCGAGACGGTGGGCGCCACGGCCGCGCGGCTCGGGCGTCCCGTCGGGCACCTCGTGCGCGAGGCGGTTGCTTACTACCTCGCCGCGGCCGCCGCCTACGGCGCGGCCCAGGCGGCGCCGCAGCCCCCCGCGCCGCAGCACGACGACGTCGACATCTCAGAGGACTCGGGCGACCTCGTGAAGAAGGCGCGCTGACGGCCGCCGCCGCGGCGCTTAGAACGGTCCCCCGATGAAGCGCTCCCTCCCGCCCCCGAGCGGGCCCCGAGCGACGTGGCGGCTTCGCCGCGTCGATCTGGTCTGGTACGCCGCCGCCGCCGCGTCCGGCCTCCTCGTCGCGCTCGCCTTCCCGCTCGTCGTGCCGTTCGTGTCGCTGCGCGAGGTCGACCCTGCCGGCTGGCTCGAGGCGGTCGCGTGGATCGCGCTCGTCCCGGCGATCCTCGCGGTGCGGGCCGCGCCGACCGCGCGCGCCGCGTTCGCGCGCGGGCTCGTCGCGGGGCTCGCCTGCTTCTACGCGGCGATCCACTGGGTGTCGCACGCGATGACCGCGTTCGGCGGCCTGCCGTTCGCCGTCGCCCTCCTCGGGCTCACGCTCCTCGTCCTCTTCATGGCGGCGCACTGGGCCGCGGCGTTCTCCGTGTCCTTCACGCTGCGCGCGCGGCTCGGCTGGCCGATGTACCTCCACCTGCCGGTGGTCTGGGTCGCGCTCGAGCTCACCCGGAACCACCTCTTCAGCGGCTTCCCGTGGGCGAATCTCGGGTACTCGCAGGTCCGGACGCCGGCCGTCGCGCAGCTCGCCGCGCTGGCCGGGCCGTACGGGATCGCGGCGCTCGTCGTCCTCGTGAACGCCGTGATCGCCGAGGCGCTCGCGGCGCGCCGCGAGGGCGCGCGGCTCCCCCGCCGGGCGATGGCGGTCGCGGCGGCCCTCGTGGCGCTGACCGTCGTGCACGGCGTCGTACGGCTCCGGGCCGTGCGGGCGCGGACGGCCGCCGCTCCGACGATCACGGTCGGGATCGTCCAGCCGAACATCGACCAGTCGGTGAAGAACCGCGCGCGCGACCGCGCCGACTTCATCCTCTCGCGGCTCGTCCCGCTCACGCTCGAGGCGGACCGCCGCGGAGCCGATCTCGTCGCCTGGCCGGAGGCGACCTATCCGCTCTACGTGCGGCCGGGGACGCGCTCGTTCGCCGCCCGCGAGACGGGCGTGCCGGTCCTCTCCCGCGCGCACCTCCTCATGGGCGCGGCGACGGTGGAGTGGCTCCGCGGTGCGGGAGGCGAGCGGGTGCCCCGGATCGGGAACGTGGACTACCTGCTCTCGCCGTCGCTCGAGGTCCTCGGCGTCTACCAGAAGCACCACCTCGTGCCGTTCGGCGAGTACGTGCCGCTCGCCGAGTGGCTGCCGTTCCTCAAGCAGGTGGTCCCGAGCTTCGCCCCGGCGACGCCGGGGAGCGAGCTCACGGTCCTCGAGATGCCGGCGCCGTCCCGGCCGTTCGAAGAGCGCGGGGACACCGCCGTTCACCCCGGGGGCAGCGCCGCGGCGGACGGGTCGGCGGCGAGTCGAAGGGGCTCCGAGACGATCTCCAGCGCCGCCGTCCGCCCCGGGGCAGCGCCGACGCCGAGCCGCGAAGTCGAGCGGCGGCGCCCGCGTCCCCGGCCGGCGGCGCCGATCGGGTCCGGCTCGCGCCGATGATCTGCTTCGACGCGATCTTTCCCGAGATCAACGTCGCCTTCGCGCGCGCGGAGCCGGAGCCGGAGATCCTCGTGAACCCGACGAACGACGCCTGGTACGGCTACAGCTCCGGGCCGTACCAGTTCCTCGCCATCGTCCGGATGCGCGCGATCGAGGCGGGCAAGGCCGTCATCCGCCCCGCCTACGCGGGCGTCTCGGCGGTCATCCTCCCGACCGGGGCGGTCGCTCCCGGCGCGCTCGAGGTGGGCCCGGTGGACCCGGACCGCGCGCCCGATCCGGACGAGCCGCCGCGGCTCCTCCTCGCCGAGGTCCCGCGCTTGCGGGGGTCGACCCTCTACACTAGATTCGGCGACCTCTTCGCCTGGGCGTGCGCCGCCGCGACCCTCGCCGCGCTCGGCGCGGCGGTGCGGGCGGGCCGCCGCCGCCCCGCCGAACGCACGGAGACCTGACGCTATGGCCGGACCGACGCAGGAACGCCTCGCCGAGCTGGCGCGCCGCCTCGAGGCGCTCCGGGGGTCGCTTTGACGTCGACCGCAAGCGCGGACGGGTCGACGAGATCGCCCGCATGTCCGAGTCGCCCTCCTTCTGGACGGACAACGCGAAGGCCCAGGCGCTCCTGAAGGAGAAGGCGCAGCTCGAGCAGGTCACGGGCGCGTACGACAAGGTCCGGCGCGCCCTCGAGGACGCGCAGGCGCTCTCGGAGCTCGCCGAGGAGGCGGGCGACGACGCGACGCGCGCCGAGGCCGCCGCCCACGTCGAGGCGACCGGGCGAGATCTCGCCGCGCTCGAGTTCCAGAAGATGCTGTCCGGGCCGCACGACCGGGCCGGCGCGATCGTCGAGGTGAAGAGTGGCGCGGGCGGCGTCGAGGCGATGGACTGGGCCGCGATGCTCTACCGGATGTACACGCGCTACTGCGAGCGGAAGGGCTGGACGGTCGAGCCGGCCGACCTGACCGCGGGGGAGGAGGCCGGCATCAGCTCCGCCTCGTTCATCGCGCGCGGCGAGTACGCCTACGGCTTCATGAAGGCGGAGAAGGGTGTCCACCGCCTCGTGCGGATCAGCCCGTTCGACGCGGCGGCGCGCCGCCAGACGAGCTTCGCCGCGGTGGACGTGACGCCGGAGATCGACGACGACATCGTCATCGACGTGAAGGAGGCGGACGTGCGCATCGACACGTACCGCTCCTCCGGCGCGGGCGGCCAGAAGGTGAACAAGACCGACTCCGCCGTCCGGATCACCCACCTCGCGACCGGCATCGTGGTCGCCGTCCAGAACGAGCGCAGCCAGCAGAAGAACCGCGGCGTCGCCTGGAAGATCCTGCGCGCGAAGCTCTACGAGCTCGAGGAGAAGAACCGCGCGATCGCCCGCGACGCCGCGGAGGCGCTGAAGAAGGACATCGACTTCGGCTCGCAGATCCGCAGCTACGTGCTCCAGCCGTACCGGATGGTGAAGGACCTCCGGACCGGCGTCGAGACCGGCAAGGTGGACGACGTGCTCGACGGCGACATCGAGGGGTTCATCCAGCCGTACCTGCTCGGGATCCGGCGCACGGACCGCGCGGTGGACGACTAGAGCAGCTGCTCCGCCGCCGGCCGCGGCTACAGCGGCGTGTACACGATCGGCTGCCGCGCCAGGATGAAGCGCTCGATCGCGTCGATCGCCCACCCGGGGACGGTGAGGAGCCGCACGCCGCAGCCGGTCGGCTGACGGCCGATGGTCGCGCTCTTCTCGCGGACGAAGGCCACCTCGCCCTCGGTCTCGATCTTCCGGCCGTCGGCGAGGCCGAGCCGGATCTGGAGCCGGGTGCCGACCGGGGGCGGCATCGCCGTCGCGATGAAGACGCCGCCCGAGTCCATCCGTCGCGTCTGCCCGACGTAGAAGTTGTGCTCGGAGACGAGGCTCACGTTCACCTCGACGCGGGTCGGCAGCGGCCGCGCCTTCGGCTCGTCGACGAGCTCCTCGTCGATGAGCGCCATGAGGTCCACGCCGGCGCCGCGCGGGCGCATGGCCGGCGCTGCCCCGGAGGACTCGAGCGTCGGCTGCCGGAAGGAGCGGGGGCTGGGGCGGGGGCTGGGAGGCGACGGCGCGGGCGGGCGGCGGGGGCGCGCCGCCGATGAGCCCGGACCCGACCGCCCGCTCGACGACGACGAGCGGGCGCGAGAGCACCTCCGAGCGCGCGAGGGCCCGCTCCGCGCCGGCGACCGCCGCGAGCGGCTCCACGACCTCGCGCGACGGCGCCACCATCACGACGCGCACCCCGACCTTCGCCGCGTTCTGCGCGGCCGTGAGCGCGGCGCCCCAGGTCCCGTCCGGAGACGCCGGGAGCATGAGGACGATGACGTGCGGCGCCACCACGCGCGCGATCGACTCGAGGTCCTGCGGCCCCGGCAGGCAATAGACGGCGAACCCCGCCCGCTCGAGGTGCAGGTGAAGCGCGATCGAGACGTCGGCGTCCTGCCCCACCACGAGAACGCGCGACGCCACTGGGGCGCCTGCGGTCACGCGGAGCGGCCTCCGGTCTCCATCATGATCCGGCGCTCGAGATCGGCGCGGTTCGTCGCGTTGGCGAGCGCCGAGTCGAGCGAGATCCGCTTCGCCTCGTGCAGCTTGTACAGGTACTGGTCGAACGAGTGCATGCCGAGGTCGGAGCCCGCCGTCTCCATGTAGGTCTTGAGCTCCTGGATCTTCGAGCCGTCGCGGATGAGCTCGCGGACCGTGGACGTCGCGAGGAGCGCCTCGCACGCGGGGATGAGCCCGGTCGCGTCGGCGCGCATGAGCAGCCGGAGCGCGACCACCGCCTGGAGGTTGTCGGCGAGGCGCGCCCGCACGTTGTCCTGCTCCTCCGCCGGGAAGAGGCCGGTGATGCGCCCGATCGCGCGCGGCACGTCGGGCGTGTGGAGCGAGGTGATGACGAGGTGGCCGGTCTCCGCCGCCTTGAGGCAGATGTCGGCGGCCTCGCGGTCCCGGAGCTCGCCGACCATGATGATGTCGGGGTCCTGGCGGAGCGCGGCGCGGAGCGCGTCGGAGTAGCTCGCGGTGTCCGCGCCGACCTCGCGCTGGATGACGAGCCCCTTGCCGCCCGCGAAGATGAACTCGATCGGATCCTCCACGGTGATGACGTGGAGCCGCTCCTGCCGGATGATGAAGTCGATGAGCGAGGCGATCGTGGTCGACTTGCCGTTGCCGGTCGCGCCCGTCACGCAGATGAGCCCGCGGCGCGCCTCGGCGATGGTCTTCACGACGTCGGGCAGGTTGAGCGTCTCGAAGTCCGGGATCTGGAAGGGGATGGTGCGCATCACCGCGCCCCAGCTCCCGCGCTGCTTGAAGATCGACGCGCGGAACCGCGAGACGCCCGGGAGCGAGTAGCTCCGGTCCACCTCGCGGAAGTCGAGCGGCGTGTACCCCGAGCCGGGCGCCTGGAGCACGAAGTTGGCGATCGCCTCGGTGTCGGAGTGGGTGAGCGGCGGGTACTTCGCCGCGAGCAGCTCGCCGAACACGCGGTACGTCGGCGGGTAGCCCACCTCGAAGTGGACGTCGCTCGCCTGCCGCTTCACGGCGAGCTGCAGAAACGAATGGAACATCTCCTCGGAGAGAGGACCCTGGCCTTCCATGGGCGCGGAGTGTACCCCGGACCGGGGGGGCTCCCAAGGTTCCGCGCGGCGGATCGTGGGACGCGGTGTGGGACGACGTGCGCGCCGGCACGTCCCCCTCCGCCCGGGCGAGCGTGGGCGAGGGGTCCCACCGGCCGGCGCGGCGTCCGCGCCGGGTGCGGCAGGGGCTCCGCGTGCCCCGCCGGACCCGGACACTTACCGTGTGAGGGTGCGGATCGCGCTGGTCTCGACCCCTTTCGTGCGGCTTCCGCCGCCCGCCTATGGCGGCACCGAGCTCGTCGTGGATGCCCTCGTACACGCGCTCGGCCGCATGGGGCACGAGGTCTCGGTGTTCGCGACGGGCGACTCCCGCGCGCCGCGGCTCCACTCGGTCTTCGAGCGCGCCGTCTGGCCGCCCGATCCGTACGCCGAGCTCGTCCACTGCCGCGCGGCGGCGCGCGAGATGGGGCGGGGCCGGTTCGACGTCGTCCACGCGCACTCGCCGGCGCTGCTCGCGTTCGGCGACGAGCTCGGCGCGCCGCTCGTCTACACGCTCCACCACGACGCGAACGAGGCGCTCTCGCGCTACTACGCGACCGTCCCGGCGCCCGTCTGCCACGTCGCGATCTCCGCACGGCAGGCGGCCCTCGCGTCGACGCCGCCGTTCGCGGTCGTCCACCACGGCCTCGAGCCCGCGATGTACCCGGAGCTCGGCGCGGGCGGGGACGCGGCCTTCTTCGTCGGCCGGCTCTCGTGGGTGAAGGCGCCGGACCTCGCGATCGACGCGGCCCGCCGCGCCGGCCTGCCGATCGTCGTCGCCGGGTCGCAACACCCGGAGGACGCCGCGCCCCGCGGCTGGCGGGAGCGGGTGCTCGCGCCCGCGCTGCGCGCGACGGGGCGTCACCTGGCTCCCGCGCGTCGACCTCCCCGGCGAAGCGCGCGCTGTTCGCGGGGGCCCGCGCGCTCCTCGTGCCGCTCCGCTGGGAGGAGCCCTTCGGGCTCGTGATGATCGAGGCGCTGCTCGCGGGATGTCCGGTGATCGCGTCCCCGCGCGGCGCCTCCCCCGAGATCGTCGTCCACGGCGAGGACGGGTTCCTCGTCTCCGGTGCCGGACGAGATGGCCGCCGCGTTGCACGCCGCGGCGGCCCTCGACCGGCAGGCGATCCAGGCGCGGGCGCGGCGCCGCTTCTCCGCGGACCGGATGGCGCGCGACTACGTCGCGGTCTACCTCGCGGCGGGTGCGCGGGGGCGCACGCCGCTTGTCGCGGAGGGCGAATGGACGCAGGTCAGCTGACCCACGCCCGGCCGGAGGACCTGCTCGGCTACGCCGATCCCTCCGCCCAGCCCGAGGCGACCGGGATCGAGAAGCTCGTCCTGAAGCGCGGCAACCTGTTCCTCGTCGCGAACGCGGTGGGAGACGTCGCGCCCGCCGGGGCGCGTGACCTCGGGTTGTTCCAGGGAGACACCCGCCACCTCTCCGGCTGGCGGCTCGCGGTGCAGGGAGGGCCGCCGCTGTGCCTGTCGTCGCAGATCTCGGACGACTACGTGGCGCAGATCGACTTCACCGTCACGAGCCTGCACGCGGGCGACCTGCTCGGCCACGAGCCGGTGAACTACCTGCACCTGCGCCGCGACATGCTCATCGACGACGTCCTCTTCGACCGGCTCGTCCTGACGAACTTCCTCGGGCGACGGGTGGACTTCTGGCTCGAGCTCGAGTGGGCGGCCGACTTCGCCGACGTCTTCGAGATCCGGGGTGCCCGACGGACGGCGCGAGGGCGGTACCTCGCGCCGGTCGTCGAGGACGGCCACGCGGTGCTCCGCTACGAGGGCCGGGACGGCCGCCGGTACGCGACCGAGGTCCGCGTGGACGGGGTCGGCGACGGCGGGCCGGCGCGGCTCGCCCGCATCGGCGGGACGGGCGCGCGGGTCGAGCTGCAGCTCGCGCCGGCCGAGCGCGTCGAGGTCTCGTTCCTCGTCGCGGCGGGCATCGAGCGTGGCGCCGCCGGCAGACCGCGCGGGCCGGACGAGGAGCGACCGCTGCCCGCCTGGACCGGGCGAGGATTCGACGACCGAGCGCGCGCGACCCACGAGGCGTACGCGGCCTGGGCGCGCAACGCGACCCGCTTCCGGACCTCCCACGAGATCTTCGACGTCGCGCTCGCGCACGCGGTCGCGGATCTCAAGGCGCTCACCGTCCACCACTTCGGCGCGCCGGTCGTGTCCGCCGGGATCCCCTGGTACACCTGCCCGTTCGGCCGCGACGCGCTCATCACCGGGTTCGAGGCCCTCCTCGCGACGCCCGACCTCGCGCGCGACGCGCTCCGCTTCCTCGCGCGGCTGCAGGCGCGCGAGGACGACCCCGCGCGGGACGCCGAGCCCGGGAAGATCCCGCACGAGCTGCGGTTCGGGGAGATGGCGACCGCCGGGGAGGTCCCGCACACGCCCTACTACGGCTCGGCCGATGCGACCCCGCTGTTCGTCGTGCTCCTCTCGGAGTACGAGCTGTGGACCGGCGACACCGCGACCGTGGACGCGCTGTGGCCCTCCGCGGAGGCGGCCCTCGGCTGGATCGACCGGCACACCGACCACGGCGACGGGCTCGTCGAGTACGAGCGCCGCTCGCGCGCGGGGCTCCGCAACCAGGGCTGGAAGGACAGCCACGACGGGGTCGTGTTCGCGAACGGGATCCCCGCCGAGCCCCCGATCGCGCTCGTGGAGGTGCAGGGGTACGCCGTGGACGCGCGGCGGCGTGCGGCGGACCTCCTCGAGCGGCGAGGCCGGCACGAGGAGGCGGCGCGGCTGCGGGCGGCGGCACGCGCCCACGCCGAGCTCATCGAGGCGCGGTTCTGGATGCCGGGGAAGGGCACCTACGCCCTCGCGCTCGACCGCGCGGGGCGGCAGGTGGACGCCGTGACCTCGAACCCCGGCCACCTCCTCTTCTCGCGCGCGGTCACGGACGAGCGCGCGCGGGCGGTCACCGCGTCGCTGCTCGGGCCGGCGATGTGGACGGGGTGGGGGATCCGGACGCTCGCGGCCGGGCAGCCCGCCTACAACCCGCTGAGCTATCACGACGGCACCGTGTGGCCACACGACAACGCGCTCTGCGCGATGGGGATGGCCTCCTACGGGATGACCGAAGAGGCGGTCGAGGTGCTCACCGCGCTGTGGCAGGCGGCGCAGCACTTCAGGCAGCTGCGGCTGCCCGAGCTGTACTGCGGGCTCTCGCGGGACGCGGGCTCGTTCCCGGTCCATTACCCGGTGGCGTGCTCGCCGCAGGCGTGGTCGAGCGCGTCGTGGTTCCTGCTCCTCCGGGCCGGGCTTGGCCTCTTCCCGGACGCGCCGCGGGCGATGCTCCGGATCGTCGCGCCGCGCCTGCCCGCATGGCTCGACGAGATCGTGCTCGAGGGCGTCCGCGTCGGTGCCGCCCGGGCGACGATCCGCTTCGCGCGCGGGCGGCAGGGCGCACACGCCGAGGTCGTCGACGTGCAGGGCGGTCCACTCCGCGTCAGGATCGACGTCTAATCGGGGGGGCACGAGCCCCGCGGGCCGAAGGCTCCGCGGGGCGAGTGCCCCCCGTCATGACAGCACGTCGCCGGTCGCCTCACCCGAGACGGACGGCGGAGGGAGGAGTCGAGCTTCCGGCCTCGTCTCGACAGGGACGTGTGACGGGAGGTGGGCCCTGCGCGACGAGCGTTTGGATGGGAGCGTCATGGCAGGGTCCGTGACCGGCCTCCGGCGGGACTCGGGTGGCGGTGCTTCAAGCCGCGTGCCGCGCCCCCGCGCGGGCGAGCGCGTGCGAGATCGCTGCCTTGCGCGCCCCCACTCCGGGACGTGGCTGTAAGACCGACCGACGGGGGCGAACGCCGGGGGTGTCCTCCGACGGCCGCCGCCTTACCTTCGCGGCGATGTTCGCGTCGGTGGACGAGGTCGCGGAGGGGCTCGGACGTGCCGGGTACCTGCCCTCGCGCGAGATCGCGACCGCCGTCTACCTCGCGGATCGGCTCGAGAAGCCGATCCTCGTCGAGGGCCCCGCCGGCGCCGGCAAGACCGAGCTCGCGCGCGCGTTCGCCGAGGCGACCGGCCGCGCGCTCGTCCGGCTCCAGTGCTACGAGGGCCTCGACGAGTCGCGGGCGCTCTACGAGTGGGAGTACGGCAAGCAGCTCCTCTACACGCAGCTCCTCTCCGGACGGATCGGCGAGGCGGTGCGCGGCGCGGCGACCCTCGCCGACGCGGCGGACCGGATCGCCGCCGAGGGGAACGTCTTCTTCTCCGAGCGCTTCCTGCTGCCGCGCCCGATCCTGCGCGCCATCACCGCCGAGGCGCCGGTCCTCCTCCTCGTCGACGAGATCGACAAGGCGGACCCCGAGCTCGAGGCGTTCCTGCTCGAGGTGCTCTCCGACTGGACGGTCACCGTGCCGGAGATCGGCACCGTGCGGGCGCGGTCGATCCCCCGCGTCGTCCTCACGTCGAACGCGGCGCGCGAGCTGTCGGACGCGCTCCGCCGCCGCTGCCTGCACCTCCACGTGGAGTTCCCGGAGCGCGAGCGCGAGCTCGCCATCGTGCGGCTGCGCGCGCCGGCCGCGACCGAGGCGCTCGCTCGCGCCGTCGTCGCCGCGGTGGCGAAGCTCCGGACCCTCGACCTCCGCAAGCCCCCGTCGATCTCCGAGACGCTCGACTGGGTGCGGGCCCTCGCGCTCCTCGGGGCGGACACACTCGACGCCGCGCTGCTCGACGAGACGCTCGGCCTCGTCCTGAAGCACGAAGCCGACGCGGTCCGGGCGCGCGAGCGCCGCGCCGAGGTGCTCGGGGCGGCGCAGTCCGGGTGAGCGGCGCTCGGGGAGCGTGGAGCGATCCCCGCCCGGCGGCCGGCAGCCGGCGTGCGCCGCAGCCGGCTCGGGGATTCGTTGAAAGGCTCTCAGTCCTCCGCGTCGGCCGCGCGCTCCGCGCGCTGGCGCGAGCGCACCTGCACGATCTCCCGGGACGGCAGCACGAGCGCGGTGAGGGCGCCGCCGTAGACGCAGCCGGTGTCGATCCCCAGGCAGACGACGCCCTCGCGGGGCTCGTCCCGCCGCGGCGCGCCGAGCCCCTCGGGGAAGTGGCCGTAGACGACCGACTCGGGGCCGGTCCACGCCTCCGCCCAGCGGCGGACCCCGGGCGTGCCCGCGTCGCCGACGTCGCGCGAAACGGGCTTGCCCGCCGCGTCCACGTAGCGGAGCTTCACCGCCCAGTCGGGCGGCTGCGCCCGGACGGGGAGCCCCGGGACGAGCCCGCCGTGGACCGCCACCCACTTGTTCCCGAGGCCGATCCAGCGCGGGAGCGAGGACAGCCAGAGCAGGTCCTCGTGCGCGAGCCGCGCGTGCTCCTCGGCCCGGCGCGCGTCGAAGGCGCGCATCGGATTGCGGTAGCGGGGGTCGCTCCGCCGCCGCGCCTCGTGCGCGGCGTAGCGGAGGTGCTTCTCCTCGTGGTTGCCGAGGACGCACTCGGCGCCGAGCGACCGGACGCGCCGGAGGACCGCGACCGGATCGGGGCCGCGATCGAGGAGATCGCCGAGGAAGACGAGCCGGTCGCGGCCCGAGACGTACCGCGTCTTCTCGAGCAGCTCCTCGAGCTCCTCCAGGCATCCGTGCACGTCGCCGACGACGAGGGTGCGGTCCGGGGTCACCGCCGCAATCTACCGGGCGACCGGCGCCGCGTCGAAGAATCCCGCGTAACCCTCCGCGATCTCGACGTCGTCGAACGCGGAGCCGGCGCGCCGGTCCACGATCCTCCAGGCGCCCGCGACGCGCGCGACGAGGTACTCCGAGACGATCCGGTCGAGGGCGCCGTCGGCCGTGCCGCGCCAGAACCGCTCGCCCACGGTCACCACCGCGGCTCCGTGCGGCGCGCGCCGGACCGCGAGCAGGTGGAACGTCTCGAGGATCCGGGCGCGGGCCGCGTCGCGCCAGGGCGCGAGCGGGTGGTCCACCCCGCGCGCAGCCCACCGCTCGATCTCCTCGAGCGTGCGTGGGGCGGTGAGCCGCTTCACCGGCCCGTAGGCGCGCTCGTCGGGTGCGGGCAGGCGTCCGTGGCGCACCACCACCGCATGCGGACCCGCGAGCCGGACCGCGTCCAGGTAGCGGAGCACGCACCGGACCGGCCCCGCGAGGAGGTTCTCGGGGACGGGCTCCGCCGGGGTCGGCGACGCGGTGGTGAACAGGGCGACGAGGAGGAGCGCGGGTGCGTGCATGTGGTCCCGGTTGGAGGGTCCGGCCTGCCCGGACTTTCAGTCGCGGCGCGCGGCGCGGCAACTGCCCGCCCGGCGACGCCCCGCGTGCGCACCGCGGAGCCCGCGCGGCCGACCAATCCTGATGGCTAGATTGCGCCGGAGGCCGGGGATAGACTTCGAACCCCGCCGGGCGCCCCGCCCGGATCCCGCGATGGAACCGAAGCGCGTCCTCATCATCGAGCCGGACAACGCGTTCGCGCTCTCGCTCGCCTCGCTCTACCACGAGGACGGCTGCGCGACCGCCGTCGCCGCGAGCGCCGCCGAGGCGGAGCTCGACATCGCGACCCGCCGCCCGGACCTCGTCGTCGTCCGCGCCGAGCTGCCCGACCTCTCCGGGTTCTCGCTCTGCGCCCGCCTCCGGCACGACCCGGCGACCGCGCGCATCCCGGTGATCCTGTACTCCTCGGAGACGCCGGCCGAGTCGCTCGCCGAGCACGCGCGCACGCCGTGGGCCGCGAACGGGTACCTGGCGATGCCGCTCGACACGGCGGCCCTGCGGGTCCTCTCGTCGCGGATCCTCGCCGCGGCGGAGCCCGTCGAGAGCGCCGACGACGCGGTGCTCGACGACTCGGAGGTGCTCGAGATCTCGGACGCGCCCGGGGACGCGGACGCGGGAGATGCCGCCTCGCCCGCCGTCGCGGAGGCCGGCGAGGGGCCGCCGCCGATGCCCGCGCGGATCCAGCGCTCGGTGCTCACCGAGGAGGACCGGCTGTTCGCCGACCGGGTCTTCCAGTCGATCTCCGAGCACCGCGACGTGCTCCTCGCCGACGCCCATCGCCGCCGGCCGCCCCCGCGCCGCGACCTGCTCCAGACCGCGGACGGGCGCCTGCAGGTGCTGCGCGAGGATCTGAAGTGGCGCGAGGCGCAGATCGCGCGGCTCGCCGAGGTGTGGGACGTGCGGGAGCGCGAGCTCGCGTCCTTCGACGAGCGGATGCACGAGCGCGACGTCGAGGTGCAGGGGCTGAAGCTCCAGATCGAGGACCTGCTCAGGCGGCTCGCGGAGGCGCGAGACCTGTTCGTGAGCAAGGAGCGCGAGTTCGGCGCCTCGTTCGACGACCTCCTGCTCGAGAAGTTCGGCCAGGAGAAGGAGCTGATCGAGGTCGTCGCGGCGAACGAGCGGCGCAACCACGACCTCGAGCGTGAGCTGCGACGCCGCGACGACGACCTCGCCCAGCGGAAGCTCGCCCTGTCCGAGGCGCAGGAGGAGAGCGCGCGGCTCGAGCGCCAGGCGCGGGCCGAGCTCGAGCGCTCCACCGCGCGCGAGGAGGAGCTGCAGGCCGAGCTCGGGCGGCGCGCGGAGGAGAGCGCGGCCGGCGCCGAGGCGCTCGCGCGGACGCGGCGCGAGGCGGAGGACGCGGCCCGCGTCGCCGCCGCGCGGCTCGAGGCCGGCGAGCGGGAGCGCGCCTCGCTCGAGGCGAGCGTCGCAGGGCTCCGGGCGGAGCTCGAGGCGGGCGCGCGTGCTCGCGAGGAGGCCCGTGCGGCGGCGGACGAGCGGGAGCGCGCCGTCGTCGCCGACCGGGAGGCGCTCCGCGCGGACGCGGAGCGAGCGCGCGCCGCGCAGGAGGAGCGCACCCGCTGGCTCGAGGGGGCGCTCGCGGACGCGGAGGCGGCGCTCGAGAAGGCCACCGCGCAGGCGCGCGACGCCGCCGCGGCGTGGCAGGCGCGGATCGAGGACCGCGAGGGCGTGCTGCGCGAGCGCGAGCAGAAGGTGCGGCTGCTCGACGACGAGTACCGGCAGTTCCGCGACGGTGCGCGGGCCCGCGAGGACGACCTCTCGCGCGAGATCCAGGACCACCTCCAGCAGATCGGCGCGCTCGAGGGCGAGATCGAGGGGCTCTCCCGCGAGATGACCGAGCGCGAGGAGGAGCTGCGTGCCGAGCTCGACGAGCTGCGACACGCCGAGGTCGCCGAGCACGTCGGCGCCGAGCACGAGGCGCTCGAAGCCGCGCGCGCCGCGGCCCGGCGCGCGGAGGAGGCGGAGCGGGCGCTCGTGGCCTCCGGCGAGGCCCTGTCGGAGGCGCGCGCGAGCGCGGCGGCGCTCGAGCGGGCGCTCGCGGCGGCGCGCGACGAGGCGGCCGCGGTGGAGGCGGCCCGTGCCGCGGACCGGGACGAGGCGCGCCGGGAGCTCACGGGCGCGCGCGAGGAGGCCGAGCGGCAGCGCGCGCTCGCGGAAGGGGCCGGGCGCGAGCGCGACGCGCTCAGGCAGGCGCTCTCGGAGCGCGACGCGGGGCTCGCCGCGCGAGAGGCGGAGCTCGAGGCCGCCCGCGCCGCGGCCGCCGAGGCGCACGCGGAGGCGGGTCGGATCGCGGGTGAGCGCGACGCCGCCGGCGCCCGGTTCGCCGCGGCGGAGGAGCAGGTCCGGAGCCTCGCCGACACGGTCGAGGCGGCGCGCGTCGAGGTGTCCCTGCTCACCGCCCGCGGCGCCGAGGTGGAGGCGGCCGCGGCGGCCCGCGCGGGCGAGCTCGACGCGGCGCTCGCCGCCGAGCGGGCGCGCGCGGCCACGCTCGAGGCGGCAACCGAGGGCGCCCGGGCCGCCACCGAAGCCATGCGCGCGGAGTCGGAGCGCGAGCGGGAGGCGCTCCGCGCCGAGGTGGCGCGCGCGACGGAGGCGCTCGCCGAGGCCCGCCGGCGCGAGGGAGAGCTCTCCGCGGACGTCGCCGCGCGCGCGGAGCAGGCGAGCCGAGCGGGCGCCCTCGCGGAGGAGGCCCGGCTGCACGCGGTCGCGCGCGAGGAGCGGATCGCCGAGCTGGAGGCGGAGCTGCGCGGCCGGCGCGAGGCGCTCGACGCGCTCTCGCGCGAGGCGGAGCGGAGCGCCGCCGCCCTCGAGGCGCGCGCCGGGGACGCGGAGCGGCTGCTCGAGGGGGCGCGCGGCGACGCGGCGCGGCTCGCGGGCGAGCTCGCCGAGGCGCGCGCGGCGGCCGCGGCGCACGCCGCCGAGCTCGAGGCGGACGCGGCGGGCGCGCGCGCGTGCGCGGAGGAGGTCGAGACGCGCCTCGCGGTCGCGATGCAGGAGCGCGACGACGCCCGCGCGGTCCGGGACGGGCTCGCGAGCGAGCTCGAGGCGCGCGAGGCGGAGCGCGTGGAGCTGCGGGAGCGGGCGCGGAGCGAGGCGGAGGCGCGGGGGAGCGCGGAGGCCGAGCGGGCTCGCCTCGAGGGCGAGCTCCGCGCCGAGGTCGAGGCGCGGGCCGAGGCGCAGGCGCGGGCGCGCGCCCACCTCGCGGCCGTGGAGACGGAGCACCGCCGCCGCGAGGACGAGCTCCTCGCCGAGCTCTCGAAGAAGACCGAGGCGGCGGAGGCGCTCCACGCCCGCTTCGAGACGCTCGTCCAGGAGCGCGCGCAGCGCGAGGAGGCGCTCCAGAAGGAGCTCGCCGCGCGCGCCGAGGCGCTCCGCGGCGCGGAGCGGCGCGAGCGGACGGCGGTCGAGGCCGCCGCGGCGCGCGCCGAGGACGCGCGGCGGCGCGTGACCGAGGCGGAGGAGCGGATCGCGTCGCTCTCGAGCGCGCGCGAGGCGAGCGAGCACGCGGCGGCGGAGTTGCGGCGCCGGCTCGAGGAGGCCCTCGCCGCGCTCCAGCTCGCGGAGGCGCGCGCGGAGCGGGCGGAGGTCCGTGCTCGCGAGGGCGAGCAGGCCCTCCAGGCGGCGCAGCGGGAGCGGCAGCGCGTCGAGGCCGAGCTGCAGGCCCGCGCGGGGCGGGCCGAGGCCCGCGCCCAGGAGCTCGCCGCGCGCGCGGAGCACGCCGCACGCGACGCGGGCCTCGCGCAGGCGGCGCGCGCGCGCGTGCAGGAGCTCGAGGCGCAGCTCGCCCAGGCGGGCCAGGCGCGGGCGCGGGCTCGAGAAGGAGCTCTCCGCGCGCGCCACCGCGGCCGAGGCCCGCGCCGCCGACGGCGCGCGCCGGATCGAGCAGCTCGCCGCCGAGCGTCGCGAGGCGGAGGCGCGCGCGGTCAAGGCGGTCGAGGAGGCCCAGGCGCGCTTCCGCGACGAGCTCGCCCGGCGCGACCAGCTCCGGGCCCAGGAGGCGCAGCGGCTTCAGGCGGCGCTCCAGGAGCGCGCTCGCCGCGAGAAGTCGCTCGAGCTCGAGCTGCAGCGGGCGCGCGGCGGGCGGAACGTCGTGCAGGCGCCGCCGACCGAGGCGGCCGCCCGCCGCCGCCGTCCCGGGCGGACGAGGACTGCGACCTCGACCGACCCCTCGACGTCGGCGTCCGCCGTCAACGACTCGTCCCGCCGGCGCCCCGGGTGCTCCCGCATGCCGACCTCGTGCGCGCGGACCGCGTTCCGGCCGGCCCGCTTCGCCGCGAAGAGCGCCGAGTCTGCGGCGTCGACGAGGGCGCCGAGATCGCCGCCGTCGTCCGGGAACACCCCGACGCCGATGGAGATGGTGACGCGCCCGCGCTCGGCGGACGGGTGGGGGAGGGCGGCCGCCTCCACCGCCGCGCGGAGCTTCTCGGCCGCCTGCAGCGCCGCGGCGCGGTCGGCCCGCGCGAGCACGACCGCGAACTCCTCGCCGCCGTAGCGCGCGACGAGGTCCACCTTGCGCACGGCGCCGCCGAGGACGGTGGCCACGCTGCGCAGGACCGCGTCGCCCGCGGCGTGCCCGAGCGCCTCGTTGTACTCGCGGAAGCGATCCACGTCGACGAGCGCCACGGCCATGGCGTGGTCGAACCGGCGGCTCCGCTCGAGCTCCTGGTCGAGGCGCGCGAACAGGCTCCGCCGGTTGTGGGCGCCGGTGAGGGCGTCGGTCTGGGACAGGCGGACCATCCGCTGGTGGAGCCGCGCGTTCGCGATGGCCATCGCGGCGAGGCTCGCGACCGACTCGACCAGGCGCGCCTCGTCCGGCCCGATCGGCCGCGCCGCCTTGCCGGCGCAGCGCGAGCAGGCCGAGGAGCTCCTCGCCCTGGACCATCCGCACCGGGTCGAGGCCCGGGAGCGGATCGTCCGGCCGGACGCGCACGCCGACCCGCGCCTCGTCGCGGCCGTGCACCGCGCGCACGACGAGGTCGCCCGTCGCCTCGTCGGCGAGGAGCACCTCGAGCGCCTCGAGGCCGAGCCCGCGCACCGCGCGCTCGGCGAGGGCGCGCAGGAGCGGCTCGAGCTCGAGCGTGGACGCGAGCGTCCGGCCGAGGTCGACGAGGAACGAGAGATCGCGCGCGCGACGCTCCGCCTCCGCGCGGACCGCGAGCTGGCGCTGGAGCGCGTCCATCGCGAGCGCGTCCTCGATGCGCCGGGCGTTCAGGTCGGTGACGGCGGCGAGCGTCTCGTTGTAGGTGCGGGCGAGCCGACCGATCTCGTCGTCGCTCTCCACCGGGACGCGGTGCAGGAAGTCGCCCGCCTGCGCCCGCTTCATCGCGGCGACGAGCCGCTTCAGCGGGTTCCGCACGAGGACGCGGATCACGAGCGCGTACGTGCCCCCCATCGCGGCGGCGAACACGAGGAGCGCCGCGATGGCGACGCGGTAGACGGGCTCGATGCCGGGCGCGATGCGCCGCCGTCTCCCGCCGCAACCAGAGGACGCCGGCCACGCCGAAGGCGAGCGACGGCAGCCCCAGCGCGAGCATGAGCTTGCGACCGATGGAGCGGCGGACGTAGAGCATGGGGGAGCCTCCTAATATGCACGAGCGCATGCAGATCCTCCAGAGCCCGCTCCTCGCCGGGTTCCCCCACGGCTACACGACCCGCGACGGCGGCGTCTCCGCCCCGCCGCACGACGCGCTGAACCTCGGCGGCCTCGTCGGCGACGACCCCGCGCGCGTCGCGGAGAACTGGCGCCGCCTGGAGCGGGCGACCGGCCTCGGCTTCGCCCGCGTGAAGCAGGTCCACGGCGCGCGCGTGCTGCGCGCGACCGCGCCGGGCGAGCCCACGGAGGAGGCGGACGTCGTCGTGTCGTCCGCCGCCGGAGTGGCGGCCTGCGTGTCGGTCGCCGACTGCGTCCCCGATCCTCGTCGCGGACCCGGAGACCGGCGCGGTCGCGGCGGTCCACGCCGGCTGGCGCGGCACCCTCGCCGGCGCGGCCGCCGCGGCGGTGGCGGCGCTCGCGCGCGAGGGGAGCGCGCCGCCCTCGCGCTTCCTCGCCGCGATCGGACCCTCCATCGGCCCGTGCTGCTACGAGGTCTCCGAGGAGCTCGCGGCGCGGTTCCGCGCGGAGCTCGGGAGCACCGTCGCGCCCGGCGCGGGGCCGCGCGGATCCCCGCACCTCGACCTCTGGGCCTCGAACGCGGGCGTCCTCGCGCGCGCCGGGGTCTCGCCGGAACGCATCGAGGTGCTCGGGCGGTGCACCTCGTGCGAGCGGGACCTCTTCTTCTCGCATCGCCGCGACGCGGGCCGGACCGGGCGCCAGGTCGCCTTCATCGCCCCACGCGCACCCACGCGCGGGGGGCCCCTTCCTTGACGAAATCCCAGACTCCCCTACACTTTTCCGAGCTTTGACGACGCGCGCGCGAAGGGTTCCCGCGGCGCTCCTCCTCCTCGCCGGGTGCGCGGGGGGAGGGGACGCCGCGCGGCGGGACGTGGACGCCCTGCGGGCCGAGGTGCGCGTGCTGCGCCGGGACAACGAGGATCTCTCCCGGAAGCTCGACGGGATCTCCGCGAAGCTCGACGGCATGTGGGCGCAGCACGCGCGCGCAGCGGTCGGGGCGGCCGCCGGCGCGGCGAAGGGCGAGCCGGAGCGGCCCGTCATCCCTCCCGATCTCGAGGTCGTGCGGGTGGAGCCGAAGCCCGCGCCCGAGCGGCACGAGCCGGCGCAGCGCCCGCGCACCGCCCCTCCGGTGCCGACCACCGTCCCGATCGCGGACCCGGATCCCGAGCGCCTCGACGCGCTCGCGCGCAAGGGCGGGCGCGAGATCGGGGCCGAGGCCGACGCGGAGCTGCGCCGCGCGCGCGGCCACACCGAGCTCGACCGCGCCCACGAGCTCGAGGAGTTCGCGGTCCGCTACCCGCGCCACCCCTCCGCCGACAACGCGCTCGTCGAGGCCTCCGCCGCGTACGCGGACGCCGGCCGAGCCGACGCGGCGTGCGACCTCGCACGGCGTGCCTCGAGCGAGTACCCGGCCGGCGACGCCCTCAGCGAGGCGCTCGAGCGGCTCGCCTGGTGCGAGTCGCGGCGCGGCGCGAAGGACGCGGAGCGCCGGCTGCTCGAGCGGCTCGTCGCCGATTTCCCGAGGACGCCGGCCGCGGAGCGCGCCGGCACCCGCCTCGCCCACATCTCCGGACGCACCGGCGACACGCCGGAGGGTCCGGCAAGGAGCGGTCCATGATCCGCACGAACCTCGTCGCGCTGCTCGCGCTCGTCCCGGCCCTCGCGCTCGCGCAGGGAGCTCAGATGCCCGGTGGGCAGCCGCGCACCGGGACGGGTCGGGGTGGGCAGGCGGCGCCGTCCGCGGCGCCGATCGACACGTCGTCTGCGATGGGCGCGCCCGCCGAAGCGGGGGCCGACGACGGCCTGCCCGCGCCCGATGGCGGCGCGCGTTCCGCGGACGAGGGCCGCGGCACCGTCCCCCCGCCCGACACGTACACGGTCCGCCCCGGGGACACGCTGTGGGATCTCTCCGGCCGGTTCCTCAACAACCCGTGGTACTGGCCGAAGATCTGGTCGTACAACCCCGACATCCAGAACCCGCACTGGATCTACCCGGGCAACCTCGTGAAGTTCTACCCGTCCGCCGAGGAGGCGCCGACGCGCGTCGAGCCGATGGACGCCGGGACGCCGATCGCGGACGCGGGGACCCCCGAGGACGAACCGGCCACCGAGGGAGTGAAGGAGCTCGAGGACTTCTCCCGGGCGGACCTCAAGGCACCCGCGTCGATCGAGGAGAGCGACGCCGTCGCGGTGGCCGGTCCGTACAAGGTCGGCTTCGTCCCGGCGCGAGCCCGCCTCGCCCGCCACGACACCTTCGTGACCCCTCGCGAGCTCGCCGAGTCCGGCTCGATCCGCGCGGCGTTCGAGGAGAAGCTCATGCTCTCCTCGCTCGACCGCGCCTACGCCACCTTCCAGGTCGCGGCCGACGTGAAGGTCGGCGAGACCTACGTGATCTACAAGACCGAGCGGCCCATCTACCACCCGGTGACGAAGGAGCTCTTCGGCTACCAGTCGGCGGTGCTCGGCTCGGCCAAGGTGGTCGCCGTGGAGGAACGCGCCGCGACCCTCGTCATCGCCCAGACGTTCGAGCCCATCGAGCGCGGCGCGCTGCTCGGGCCCTGGACGCAGAAGTTCCTGCGCCCGGTCGACCGCAAGCCCAACCGGCAGGCGGTCGAGGGCCGGATCATCGCGGCGCAGGTCGACGTCGTCACGATGATGGGCGAACACCACATCGTGTTCCTCGACCGCGGCGAGAAGGACGGCGTGGAGGAGGGGAACGTCTTCACGGTCGTCCGCTCAGGTGACCAGTACGCGAAGGACGCGCGGGCGCCGACGTGGGATCCGTCGCTTCCCACGGAGCCCGTGGGCGACCTCCTCGTCATCGACGTGAAGGAGAAGGCCTCCGCGGCGCTCGTGACGAAGAGCCTCAAGGAGCTCATGGTCGGCGACCGGGTCGAGATGCGGGTCACCGCCGGGTCGGGCGGAAACTAACTCCGCTCGGTTCCAGGAGATTTTCGCGGCGCGGCGGGCTTCCTGCCGCGCCGCTCCCGTTCGCGCCCCGAGACGCCGCGGGTACGCGCCGTGCACGCCCCCGCCTTGACCGGTTGTCACCCCGCCGGTATATGCCCCCGCTCTATGGAGGCGGCGCGCACGCTCCGGCCGGGAGACGGCCACTACCCCGACGCGCTCGCGCAGGTCGCCGAGCGGCCGGACGTGTTGCGCGTCCGCGGGGCGCTCGGCGAGCGGCGGCGCGTGGCGGTGGTCGGCTCCCGCCATCCGGACGAGTACGGCGAGGATCTCGCGCGCGAGCTCGCGACGGGCCTCGCCCGGGCGGGGCTCTCGATCGTCTCGGGAGGCGCTCTCGGGATCGACGCCATCGCGCACGAGGCGGCCCTCGCGGCGGGAGGGCACACGATCGCCGTCCTCGGGACCGGGGTCGACGTCGCCTACCCGGCGCGGCACCGCGACCTGTTCGACCGGATCCTCGAAGCGGGCGGGGCGCTCGTCTCGGAGCTCGCGGACGGGACCCCTGGCCTTCGCCACCAGTTTCCTCGCCGGAACCGGATCGTCTCGGGGCTCTCCGAGGCGGTCGTCGTGGTGCGGGCGGGCGAGCGGAGCGGCGCGCTCATCACGGCGAGCTGGGCGCGCGCGCAGGGCGTGCCGATTCTCGCGGTGCCGGGCGACGTCCGCGACCCCCTGTCGGCGGGCACGACGGCGCTCCTGCGGGGCGGTGCGCGCGTCGCCGCGTCCGCGACGGACGTGCTCGAGGCCCTCGGCCTCGAGGCCGCCGCAGAGCGCCAGCTGGCGCTCCCCGACCTCGGCGGGGACGAGTCGGCGCTGCTGTCCGCGCTCGCGCGGCGGCCGCGGCACGCCGACGAGGTCGCGCGCGAGGCGCGCCTCGCGCCGGGAGCGGCGCTCGCGGGGCTCCTCGCACTCGAGATCCGCGGCCTGTGCGAGCAGCGCCCTGGCCATTACTTTCTGCGCCTGAACTAGAGGAGACGGATGGCGAAAGCGACGACGACGGCGGCCCCGAAGGGCGCGAAGGGCGCGAAGAAGGCGA
Organism: uncultured delta proteobacterium; assembly: GCA_963736795.1. Taxonomy (GTDB): domain Bacteria; phylum Myxococcota; class Myxococcia; order Myxococcales; family Anaeromyxobacteraceae; genus Anaeromyxobacter. The sequence goes on from CAVTRF010000038.1 coordinate 148,736, forward strand.
AGGCCGTGCGCGCCGTGAAGGTCGAGAAGGCCCGGAAGGTCGCGCCCGCCGAGCAGGCGGAGCAGGCCGAGCAGGCCGGCGACGTCGAGACGGTCGAGACCGTGAAGGTCCCCGGCGCGACGAAGCGCGCCCGCAAGGGCGACGGCGCCGGCCCGTGCCTCGTCATCGTCGAGTCCCCCGCCAAGGCGAAGACCATCAAGAAGTACCTCGGCCGCGCCTACGACGTGCTCGCCTCGGTCGGGCACGTGAAGGATCTGCCGAAGTCGAAGATGGGCGTCGACATCGAGAAGGGCTTCACGCCTCAGTACGACGTCATCAAGGGCAAGGCGAAGGTCCTCTCCGAGATCAAGCGCGCCGCCCGCGGCGCCTCCCGCGTCTTCCTCGCGACAGACCCCGACCGCGAGGGCGAGGCGATCGCCTGGCACCTCTCCGAGGAGATCGGCGCCGAGGGCGGGGACGCCCGCGTGCGGCGCGTCCTCTTCAACGAGATCACGAAGAACGCGATCCTGAAGGCGATCGAGCACCCGATCGACCTCGATCGCCGCAAGTTCGACTCGCAGCAGGCCCGCCGGATCCTCGATCGGCTCGTCGGCTACCAGATCAGCCCCATCCTGTGGAAGAAGGTGCGGCGCGGCCTCTCCGCCGGGCGCGTCCAGTCGGTCGCGGTCCGGCTCGTCGTCGAGCGCGAGCGCGAGATCGAGGCGTTCAACCCGGTGGAGTACTGGAGCCTCGACGCCGATCTCGCGGCGCGGCTCCCGCCCGAGTTCACCGCGAAGCTCTCGAAGATCGACGGGCAGAAGGCGGAGCTGAAGGAGGGCGAGACGACGAAGGCGCTCGCGGCCGACGTCGAGAAGGCCCGCTTCGTCGTGGAGACGGTCGACCGCAAGGAGCGGCGCCGCAACCCGCCCCCGCCGTTCACGACGGCGAAGCTGCAGCAGGAGGCGGCGAACCGGCTCGGCTTCACGGCGAAGAAGACGATGACGCTCGCGCAGAAGCTCTACGAGGGCATCGAGCTCGGCGACGAGACCGTCGGTCTCATCACCTACATGCGCACCGACTCGGTCCGGCTCTCGAGCGAGGCGGTCGACGCGGCCCGCGTCCACATCGCGGAGCGGTACGGGAAGGACCACCTGCCCGAGGGGCCGAACGTCTACAAGACCAAGGCGAAGTCGGCGCAGGAGGCGCACGAGGCCGTCCGCCCGACGAACCTCGAGTGGGGTCCGGACCGCGTGGCGCCCTTCTTCGACCAGATGGGCGAGCGCGACATGTACCGGCTCTACGAGCTCATCTGGAACCGGTTCGTGGCCTGCCAGATGGTGCCCGCCGTCTACGACCAGACCGCGGCGGACATCTCCGCCGGCCGCGCCACGTTCCGCGCCACCGGCTCGATCCTGAAGTTCCCGGGCTACCTCGCGGTGTACGGCGCGAAGCCGCCGGAGGAGGAGGCGGGCGCGGAGGAGGAGAAGAAGGACGACGCCGAGGCAGAGAAGAAGAACGAGGAGCGCCAGCTCCCGCCGCTCGAGGCGGGCGACGAGCTCCGGCTCGTGCAGCTCCATCCCGAGCAGCACTTCACCCAGCCGCCGCCCCGCTACAACGAGTCCTCCCTCGTGAAGGAGATGGAGCAGCGCGGGATCGGCCGCCCGTCGACCTACGCGGCGATCCTCGAGACGATCCAGGACAAGGCGTACGTCGAGAAGATCGAGAAGAACTTCAAGCCGACGCACCTCGGCACCCTCGTGACGGACGAGCTCGTCCGCGCCTTCCCGCGCGAGATGGACGTCGCCTTCACCGCGGGCATGGAGGAGAAGCTCGACGAGGTCGAGGAGGGGAACGCCCGCTGGCAGACGGTGCTGTCGGAGTTCTACGAGACGTTCAAGGAAGATCTCGCGAAGGCCGACGAGTCGATGCGGAACGTCAAGGCCCAGGCGATCGAGACCGACATCACCTGCGAGAAGTGCGGCGAGCGGAAGCTCGTCATCAAGTGGGGCCGCAACGGCGAGTTCCTCGCGTGCCCGGGCTACCCGGAGTGCCGGAACACGATGAACTTCCGGCGCGAGGAGGGGAAGATCGTCGCGCAGAAGGAGGAGGACGTCCCCACCGACGAGAAGTGCCCGACCTGCACCGCGCCGATGGTGATGAAGCGCGGGCGCTTCGGCCGCTTCCTCGCGTGCACCCGCTACCCCGAGTGCAAGGGGACGAAGCCGGTCTCGATCGGCGTCACCTGCCCGAAGGCCTGCGGCGGCTACATCAGCGAGAAGCGCTCGCGGCGCGGCCGGACGTTCTACGGCTGCTCGTCCTACCCGAACTGCGACTTCGTCGCCTGGGACCGGCCGCGGAACGAGCCCTGCCCGAAGTGCGGCGGCGTCTACCTGCTCGACAAGTACTCGAAGAAGACCGGGCCGTTCATCGCGTGCGCGAACAAGGAGTGCGACTACCGCCGCGAGGCGCCGCAGCAGCAGACCGCCTGAGAGGCGGGGGACACTCGCTCGCGGAGCGAGTGTCCGACGCCCTGCGCTCGCCGCGTCGGACGCTTGACCTCCGGTCGGGCTTGCTGGTAGGAAATTCCTCTGTGCATTCGCGGGACAAGCGCACACGTCGTGCGCGCGTTCCCCACCACCCCCCGAGGGAAGCCGATGATCCAGACCCTGGCCGAGTTCTTCAGAGAAGGCGGCCCGTTCATGTTCGTGAACGTGGCGACGAGCGCGGTCGCCATCGCGATCGTCGTCGAGCGGATCCTCGTGCTCGCGTTCAAGCTCAACCTGAACGCCCCGCCCTTCATGAGCCAGGTCCAGAAGCTCATCCTCTCGGGCAACGTGGACCGCGCGGTGAAGCTCTGCGACGCCGCCCCGAACGCGGCGCTCTCGAAGGTGGTCCGCGCCGGCCTGACCCGCGCGAACCGCGGCGAGCATGAGGTGGCGCGGTCGCTCGAGGAGGCCGTGCTCGAGGTGACCCCCGCGATCTCGAAGCGCATCGCGCCGCTCTGGTCGCTCGCGAACATCGCGACGCTGATCGGCCTCGTCGGCACCATCACCGGCCTCATCGGCACCTTCAAGTCGCTCGGCGCGGCGAGCCCCGAGATGAAGCAGCTCATGCTCTCGAAGGGCATCTCGGAGGCGATGAACAACACCGCGTTCGGCCTCACGATCGCGGTGGTCTGCATCGTCGCCCACCTCATGCTGTCGTCGAAGGCGAAGCAGATGATCGAGGAGATCGAGTACAACTCGCTCCGCCTCGAGAACTGGCTCTCGCGGCGCGGCGCGGGCGAGACGAACCCCCTCGAGTCCGCCGGCTAGCTCCTCCGCGCGCGAGCGGCGGGTCATTCGACCTCGCCCGAGCTCGCGCGCCGTCTGCGCGCAGGACGAACGGAGATCTGGATGCGTCGCCGGGTTCGCGAGGAAGAGCACACGGGTGAGCTCAACGTCATCCCGTACCTCGACGTCGTCGTGAACCTCGTCATGTTCATGCTCCTCAGCATGACGGGCCTCATCACGCTGGGCGTGCTCAACGTCTCGACGCCCAAGATCGGCGGCGACGCCGTCGCGGCGAGCGCCGCCGAGAACCAGCCGAAGCTGCTCCTCACCGTCGCGATCGGCCGGCAGGGGTTCTACGTGGCCGGCGCCGGCGGCGTCCTCGGCGCGGACGCGCCCTCTCCCGACGGGAACCGGCCGCCGACCATCCCGCTCCGCGACGGCAAGTACGACTACGCCTCCCTCTCGGAGCAGATGAAGAAGATCAAGGAGCAGTTCCCGAGCGAGACGGCGGTCATCCTCTCCGCCGACCCCCAGATCGTGTACGACGTCCTCATCCAGACGATGGACGCGTGCCGAGAGGTGAGCGCGCAGGGCGCCGACGGGAAGAGCGAGCGCAAGCCGCTGTTCTTCGACGTCTCCCTGTCGCTCATCGGGTGAGCCGATGACGACGACCGCCCAGCCCACCCAGGAGCAGCTCCGGCGCGAGAAGGAGTCGCGGGGCTATCGCAGGGCTCGCCGCAAGGCCCGCGAGGCCGCGGGCGAGATCCGCGAGCTCAACATCGTCGCGATGATGGACATGATGACCATCATCCTGGTCTTCCTCCTCAAGTCGTACCAGGCGTCCGCGATCAACGTGAACATGGGCGCGGACCTCACGATCCCGCAGTCCACGACGCAGCTCCACCCGCAGGAGAACATCAGCATCACCGTGTCGCTCAAGGAAGTCGCCGTGAACGACCGGCGGGTGGCGGACGTCCAGGGTGGCCTCATCCCCGCGACGGCGAAGGACGGCGGCCGCGCCGACGCGTTCTTCGTCGGGTCGGTCTACGAGGCGTTGAAGAAGGAAGTCGACAAGCAGAAGACCATCGCGCGGTGGAACAAGGACGCGCCGTTCACCGGGCGCGTCAACGTGATCGCCGATCGGGGAATCCCGTACCGGACGCTCATGGACGTCCTCTACACCGCGGGCCAGGCGGAGCTCGGCGAGTACAAGTTCATGGTGCTGAAGAACGACTGAGGCCGAGCCCTCGCCCGGAACGACGAAGGCCGGCGCGAGCCGGCCTTTTCGTCTGCGCAGGTCCAGGCGCAGCAGTCGCGCAGCGCCAGGCGGAGCCGTCTCCACGAAGTCTCGGCGGCTCCTCGACGAAGGCGCCCGGCATCCGCTCGCGGCGCGTCGCGCACTCGGTGCAGAGCAGGGCGTACGGCAGCGCGTCCAGCCGGCGGGGGTCGATCTCCTGCTCGCAGTCGCGGCAGACCCCGTACTCGCCGGCCTCGAGGCGGGAGAGGGCGGCGTCGATCTGCACGACCTCGCGCCGCTGCGTCTCCGAGAGCCGCGCGAGCTTGAACTGCTCGTGCTCCGACTGGGCTCCCTCCTCGAACTCGGGATCGCGCTCCGCGGCGCGCAGCGCCTCGATCTCCGCGTCGGCGCGCCGGCTCGTCTCGAGGATCACTCGACGTCGCCGCTGCAGCTCCGTCTTCAGCGCCTCGGGGCTCTTCTTGCTCACGTTGCGATCCTTTCCCGTGGGGGCTACATGGAGCCCCCGCCTTCGTCGTCCTACCGCGCTGCGCGGGGACAGAGCGCGCCCGTCGCCGGCCCCCCCCATCGACGCCGCCCCAGCGGCCGGCTGGGCGCGCCCGCGGCAGAATGTGGGCACCCGCGCCCGGGGCGGCCACGGCGGGTGATAAAGACGGTAAGCGCGGGCTCGTCCGGCTGCCAGGGTCACGGGAGGTCGTTTCGGATGAAGGACGAGGTCACGGTCATCGGCGGCGGACTCGCGGGCAGCGAGGCGGCCTGGCAGCTCGCTCGCGCGGGGGTCACGGTCGAGCTCCACGAGATGAAGCCCGTTCGCCGGTCTCCCGCGCACGCTCACGACGGGCTCGCCGAGCTGGTCTGCTCGAACTCGCTCCGCTCCGACAACCCGGCGAACGCGGTCGGGCTCCTGCACGAGGAGCTGCGCCGGCTCGGGAGCCTCGTCCTCGCCTCCGCGGACGCGACCCGCGTCCCGGCGGGGGATGCCCTCGCGGTCGACCGCGAGAAGTTCAGCGCCCTCGTGACCCAGCGCCTGGAGGGGAACCCGGGCGTGACGCTCCGCCGCGCCGAGGTGCTCGCGCTGCCTCCGCCGCCGCGCCTCGCGCTCGTCGCCACCGGACCGCTCACCGCCGACGCCCTCGCCGCGGAGATCGCGGCGCTCGCCGGGGAGCGCCTGCACTTCTACGACGCGCTCGCGCCCATCGTCGCGGCCGACTCGATCGACATGGGGATCGCCTACGCGAAGTCGCGCTGGGGAAAGGGGAACGGCGACGACTACCTGAACCTGCCGTTCGACGAGGCGCAGTACCGCGCGTTCGTGGAGGCGCTCGTCCAGGGCGAGAAGGTGAAGCCGCACGAGTTCGAGGAGCCGCGCTACTTCGAGGGCTGCCTGCCGATCGAGGTCATGGCGGAGCGCGGGCTCGAGGTGCTCTCGCACGGGCCGATGAAGCCGGTCGGGCTGGACGATCCGCGCACCGGGCGCTGGCCCCACGCGGTCGTGCAGCTCCGGCGGGAGGACGCGGCCGGGACCGCCTTCAACCTCGTCGGCTTCCAGACGCGGCTCACCTGGCCCGAGCAGCGCCGGATCTTCCGGACCTTCGTCCCCGGGCTCGCGGGCGCCGAGTTCCTCCGGCTCGGCCAGATCCACCGGAACACCTTCCTCGAGGCGCCGCGGCTCCTCGCGCCCGACCTCTCCGTTCGCGAGCGCCCGCACCTGTTCTTCGCGGGCCAGATCACCGGCGTCGAGGGGTACGTCGAGTCGGCGGCGTGCGGCCTCCTCGCGGCGCGCGCGATCCTCGACCGGCTCGCGGGGCGGCCCTTCCGGGCGCCGCCCGCGGGCACCGCGATCGGGGCGCTCCATCGACATCTCACCGGCGAGGCCCATCCGCCGGGGTACGATTACCAGCCGTCGAACGTCGTGTTCGCGCTGTTCCCGCCTCTCGTGGGCCGCCACCGTGGCAAGGCGGCGCGCAAGGAGGCCCACTCGGAGCGGGCGCGCAAGGAGATCGAGCCGTGGCTGGAGCCCGCACCGTAGCCCCGCCGCCCGCCGCGGCGACGAGGTCCCCTGCCGCGCGCCTCGCCGTCCTCGCGGTGGGCGTCCTGCTCGCGTGCGGGAGCCGCACGTCGAAGGAGGCCCCCGGGCTCGGCAGGCTCCTTCACGCCGGGCCGGTCCGCGCGCTCGCGCCCGCACCGGACGGCACCGCGCTCGCGTTCCTCGGCGGCTGCGAGGACGTGAAGGCCCCGTTCCTCCCGCCGCAGACCGGCCGGTGCGACCTCGAGGTCGTGCCCGCCGCGGGCGGCCCGGTCGCGAAGGTCGCGACCGGCGTGACGACGCTCCCGCACGGCGTCGCCTGGAGCCCCGACGGCAAGGCGCTCGTGGCGATGGCGGACTACGACCACGCGAACGCCGCCGCGACCCTCGTGCTGTGGCGCGACGGCGCCGCCCGCCCGCTCGCGGAAGGGGTCACCTTCCACGGCTTCGGCGAGCACGGCGAGCTCGGGCTCGTCTCGGGCGGACGGCTCTCGGTGATGCTCCCCGGCGACGCGGCGCCGCGCCCGGTCGCAGGGGCGGACCGGGTGGCGAGCTTCGAGCTCGCGCCGATGGCGTTCCCGAGCTGCGACGCCGTGGACGGGATGCTCGTGCGGCTCGTCGCGCGCCGGACCTACGCCGCGGGCGGCGAGCTCCTCGTCTCGGACTGCCGCATGAAGGAGGCGAGGCCCCTCGATCGCGGGCAGGTCGGCGAGTACGGCTTCGCGAAGGCGAGCCCGTACCTCGCCTACACGGTGCAGGCGAAGGAGGGCGCGACCCTCCGGCTCGTCCAGACCGTGGAGCGCCTCGTGACGGTCGAGCTCGGGCGGGCGGCGCAGGCCTTCGCGTTCGGGTCGGACGGGCGCACCGTCGCGTTCCTCGCGGACGTCGTACCCGGCAAGCAGGGGAACCTGCACCTCGGTGCTCCCGGGAAGAAGGACCTCGTGCTCGCGCGCGAGGTGGGCGAGTTCCGCTGGGCCTCCGCGGCGCCGCGGCTCGCCTGGCTCGAGAAGTACGACCCGCGCGTCCGCTCGGGCGTGCTCGGCGCCGGTGGGCGGGACCTCGCGCCGCGCGTCATCGCTCAGAACGTCTCGGACGTCGAGATCTCGCCGGACGGTCGCCACGTCGCGTTCCTGCAGCACACGACGCGCGGCGGCTACTCGGTGGATCTCGGACTCGCGCGGCTCGACGCGCCGGCGGCCGAGAAGGCGACGCCGATCGCGCAGGGCGCGTTCGGCTTCTCCTTCTCGCCGGACGGGAAGTGGCTCTACTTCCGGACGCGCTGCGTCCGGAACGGCGAGGCGTGCGACCTCGAGCGGGTCCCCGCGCGCGGGGCCCGCTCCCGGCGGGAAGCCGGAGATCGTCGCCCAGGGGGTGAAGAGCTTCGAGTTCGACCCGCGCGATCCCGGCCGGCTGCTCGTCACCTGGCAGCGGATGGACCTCGTGGCGCTCGACCTCGCGGTGTGGGAGGCGGGGAAGCTCACGCGCGTGGACACCGCGATCCTGCCCGGCTCGGCGGCGTTCCTCGGCCCCGATTCGCGGCGCGTCGCCTACGTGGTGGCGCACCCGAAGCGAGCGGGAGTCTACGTGGCGGAGCTGCCGAGGTGACGACGACGTGGTCGTGGTCGTGGTCGTGGAGGTGGACTTGGACTTCGACCTGAACCTCGACTTCGACCTGAACCTCGACTTCGACGTTGACTGAATACGGCAGCTATCGGTCGTCGAGGACGAGGACCAGGTCGAAGTCGAAGTCGAAGTTCAAGACCACGTCGACGTCCACGTCCAACTCCACGTCCACGTTCGCGGCCACGTTCGCGGCCACGCGCGGAGCCAACCGCTCCCTCGCCTGCTCGTAGCACGTGCGCACCTCCGCACGTAGAGTGGCGGCCCGCTCGCCGCCATGCCCGTCCCCCTCCCGTTTGCAGCCCCGTCGCCGCAGGCTCACGCGTTCGTCCCATCGGCCGCGCCAGGCTGGGCGGCGCCGCCGGCGCCCGCGCTGCGTGTTGCTCCCACCCCGCGCCGCAGCGCGACGCTGCTGCGGTCCCTGCGGGCGTCCACGGCCGAAGGGGTCGCCGCCGAGGTGGTCGGAGCGTGCTGCGGCGGGGCGGTCCTCACGGGCTGGGCGCTGCACCTCGGATGCGGCCCGGCGCTCATCGGCCTCCTCGGCGTGCTCCCCTTCGTCGCCCAGCTCGTGCAGCTGCCGGCCGCCCGGCTCACCGCCCGCTTCGGCGCGCGGCGGGTCGCGCTCGTCTCCGTCGCGCTGTCGCGCCAGGCGTTCCTGCCGCTCGTCGTCCTGCCGTTCCTGCCGGTGGGACCGGGCGCGGCCCGCGCGGTGCTCTTCGGTGCGGCCGCGGCCCACCACACGCTCGGGATCGCTTGCAACAACGCGTGGGTCGCGTGGATGGGCGAGCTCGTGCCCGCGCGCGTGCGAGGGCGCTACTTCGGCCGCCGGACCGCGGTCTGCACGGCGGCGGGGGCGGTGGCCGCGCTGGCGGCCGGCGCGCTCCTCGATCGCGCGCCGGGGCCGCACGCGCTCGCGGCGCTCGCCCTCGTGTCCTGCGTCGCCGGGGCGGCGAGCGCCGTCCTGATGGCGCGCCAGCACGGCGGGCACCCCGTGCCGCGCGCGGCCGGCGCGCACGCGAGCCTCGTCGCGGTCCTCCGGGTCCCCGCCGCCCGCCGGTACGTCGCCTACCTCGTCGTCTCCGGCGCAGGGGCGGGGCTCATCGTGCCCTTCGCGGGGCTGTACGTCCTGCGGGATCGCGGCCTCGGGTTCACGTTCCTCTCCGGCTACGGGGCGGTCTCGGCGCTCGCGCGCATCGCCTCGGCGCGGCGATGGGGCCGGCTCGTCGATCGCGCGCGCGGCGCCCGTGCGGCGGTGGCCGGATCGACCGCGATGCTCGCCGCGAGCCCGCTCCTCTGGATCGCGGCGGCGACCGCCGGCCCGTGGGTCCTCGCGGCGGAGGCGGTGACCGGCGGGGTCGCGACCGCGGGCGCCGGCGTCGCCGGGCTCGCCGTCCCGCTCGCGCTCGCCCCGCCCGCGGCGCGTCCCGCCTACCACGCGGTGTTCGCGATCTCCGGTGGTCTCGCCTTCGCGGCGGGGGCCGCCTCGGCGGGGCCGCTCGCGGCGCTCTTCCCCTCCGCGGCGGCGCTCGCGGGGCCGCTCACCGCGCCGTTCGTGGCGAGCGCGGCGCTGCGCGCCGGCGCCGCCGTCCTCGCGCTCCGCCTCCACGCGCGCAGCGGGCCCGGCGCGTCGCCGCGGTAGAGAACTCGCGCCGCCGCCGTCACGGTGGCACGCTCGCCGGCGATGGCCGCAGACTCCGCCGCCCTCCCGCCGGAGGTCACGCGCTTCGTCGCGCACCTCGAGACCGAGCTGCGCGCCTCCGCCCACACGCGGCGCGCCTACCTCACGGACCTCGCCCAGTACGCGGCGTTCCTCGCGGAGCAGGGCGCCCCGGTCGTGCCGTCCTCGCCCGCGCTCGTGCGGGCGTTCGTCGCGCGCGCCGCGGGGACTGCCGCCGCGGCGAGCCTCGGCCGCAAGCTCTCGACGCTGCGCTCGTTCTACGGGTTCCTCGTGCGCGAGGGGCTCGCGCCGGGGAACCCGGCGCGGGCGGTCACGAGCCCGCGCCGGCCGAAGCCGCTGCCGCAGGTGCTCCCGGAGGAGGAGGTGGCCGCGCTCGTCGATGCGCCCCGCGCCCTCCAGGGGCCCCTCGCGCTGCGCGACCGCGCCTTCCTCGAGCTGCTCTACGCGAGCGGGCTCCGCGTCTCCGAGCTCACCGGGCTCGATGTCGAGCACCTCGATCTCGCGCAGGGACTCGTGCGGGTCCTCGGCAAGCGCAACAAGGAGCGGATCGTGCCGTTCGGGTCCGCCGCGGCCGACGCGCTCCGCCGCTGGCTCGCCGAGGGCCGGCCGGCGCTCGCCGCCACCCCCGGGGCGAGCGCGAGCGCGGTGTTCCTGAACCACCGCGGCGGGCGGCTCACCGCGCGGTCGGTCGCCCGCAGGATCTCGCTGTGGGTCCTCGCGGCGGGGCTGCCGCGCCACGTCCACCCGCACGTGCTCCGCCACTCCTTCGCGACCCACCTGCTCGGGAACGGCGCCGACCTGCGCGGGATCCAGGAGCTCCTCGGCCACGCCTCGCTCTCCACGACCCAGCGGTACACGCACCTCGACTGGAAGCGGCTCGCAGAGGTGTACGACCGCGCCCACCCGCGCGCGAAGAAGTCCTCGCCGGGCGCCTGAACGGCGTTGCCCGGCACCGCCCGGCGCGCTACGCATCTCCGCCATGGAGAGAATGCACGGCACGACCGTCCTCTGCGTGCGCCGCGACGGCAAGGTCGTCATGGCGAGCGACGGGCAGGTGACGCTCGAGAAGACGGTGATGAAGGCGACCGCCCGCAAGGTGCGCCGGCTCGCGGAGGGCTCGGTCCTCGCGGGCTTCGCGGGCGCGACCGCCGACGCGTTCCAGCTCTTCGACCTGTTCGAGAAGAAGCTGAAGGAGCACGCGCGCTCGCTCCCGCGCGCCTCGGTCGAGCTCGCGAAGCAGTGGCGCACCGACAAGTTCCTGCGGCGGCTCGAGGCGCTGCTCATCGTCGCCGACCGCGAGCACGTGCTCGTCCTCTCCGGAGCCGGGGACGTCATCGAGCCGGACGTCGTCGCGGGTGGCGGAACGGTGGCGATCGGCTCGGGGGGGCCCTACGCGCTCGCCGCGGCGCGTGCCCTGCTCGCGCACTCCACCCTCGACGCGCGGAGGATCGCCGAAGAGGCGCTCCGGATCGCGGCGGACATCTGCATCTACACGAACGCGAACCTCACCATCGAGGAGCTGTGATGGCGACTGCCCAGGACCTCTCCCCGAAGGAGATCGTGGCCGAGCTCGACCGGTGGGTGGTCGGGCAGGGCCGCGCGAAGCGGGCGGTCGCGATCGCGCTCCGCAACCGCTGGCGGCGGCAGAAGGTCTCTCCCGACCTGCGCGACGACATCCTCCCGAAGAACATCGTGATGATCGGACCGACCGGCGTCGGCAAGACCGAGATCGCGCGGCGGCTCGCCAAGCTCGCCGGCGCCCCCTTCGTGAAGGTGGAGGCCTCCAAGTTCACCGAGGTCGGGTACGTGGGCCGCGACGTGGACTCGATGATCCGCGACCTCGTCGAGGCCTCGGTGAAGCTCGTCAAGGAGGAGGAGACGGAGAAGCTCCGCGAGCGGGCCCGCGAGGCGGCCGAGGAGAAGGTGCTCGACGCGCTCGGGTTCGGCTCCGGCTTCGGCCTCGGGTTCCGCAGCGCCGTCCAGCGCGTGCGCGGGGAGGGTCAGGGCGAAGGCGAGCCGCCGCAGGCCGCGGGCGGACGGGACAAGGCCCGCGCGCAGCTGCGCGCCGGCACGCTCGACGACGACCCGGTCGAGGTCGAGGTCCAGGAGAAGGCCGCCGCGCCGGTGATGCCGTTCATGGGGCCCGGCATGGAGGACATGGCGCAGGGGCTCCAGGACATGATGCAGTCGATCGGGAACAACCCGATCGTCTCGATGCTCGGCGGCGGCCAGAAGAAGCGGAAGCGCCGGCTCAAGGTGAAGGAGGCCCTCGAGGTCCTCACGCAGGAGGAGGCCGCCCGCATGGTGGACATGGAGCGGGTGGTGCGCGAGGCGCTCGATCGCGCCCAGAACGCCGGCATCGTCTTCATCGACGAGATCGACAAGATCGCCGGCCGCGACGCGGGCCACGGCCCCGACGTGTCGCGCGGCGGCGTGCAGCGCGACCTGCTCCCCATCGTCGAGGGATCGAACGTGAACACGAAGTACGGCGTGGTGAAGACCGACCACGTGCTCTTCATCGCGGCCGGAGCGTTCCACGTGTCGAAGGTCTCGGACCTCATCCCCGAGCTGCAGGGCCGCTTCCCGATCCGCGTCGAGCTCGAGCCGCTCTCGCGCGCCGACCTCGTCCGCATCCTGAAGGAGCCGCGCAGCTCGCTCGTCCGGCAGTACACCGCCCTCCTCGCGACCGAGGGGCTCGACGTGCAGTTCCGCGACGACGCGATCGAGGAGGTCGCCCGCATCGCCGCCGAGGTGAACGAGCGGATGGAGAACATCGGCGCGCGCCGGCTCTACACGGTGATGGAGCGGCTCCTCGACGAGCTCTCGTTCGACGCCGCGGACCTGCGCGGCCAGCGGATCGTGATCGACGCGGCCTACGTCCGGACCCGGCTCGAGGGCATCGCCACCGACGAGGACCTCTCGCGGTACATCCTCTGAGGCGTGCTATAAGCGCTGGCATGAACGGAAACGCCGCGTGGGCCGCGCGCGCGCAGCGGGCGCTCACCCCGAACTACCGCCAGCAGCCGGTCGCGCTCGTCCGCGGCGAGGGCGTGCGGGTGTGGGACGCCGACGGGAACGAGTACCTCGACTTCCTCGGCGGCGTCGCCGTGAACGCCCTCGGTCACTGCCACCCGGCGCTCGTCCGCGCGCTCGAGGAGCAGGCCCGGACGCTCTGGCACGTGTCGAACCACTACTTCGTGCCGCGGCAGATCGAGCTCGCCGAGCAGCTGCTCGCGGTGACGCCCTTCGCCCGCCGGGTCTTCTTCTGCAACAGCGGCGCGGAGGCGAACGAGGCGATGCTGAAGCTCGCGCGGAAGTACCACGCGGACCTCGGCCACCCGGAGCGCAACGAGATCGTCTCCTGCGTGGACTCGTTCCACGGCCGGACCTTGTTCACCGTGACCGCGGGCGGGCAGGAGAAGTACCAGCACGGCTTCGAGCCGCTCGTCCCCGGCGTGCGCCACGTCCCCTACGGCGACCTCGCGGCCCTCGACGCCGCCCTCGACGAGCGGACCGCGGCGTTCCTGGTCGAGCCCATCCAGGGCGAGTCCGGTGTCGTCCCCGCGCCCGAGGGCTACCTCGAGGCGGCGCGCGAGCTCACGCGAAGGCGCGGCGTGCTGCTCTGCCTCGACGAGGTCCAGACCGGGGTGGGGCGGACCGGGAAGATGTGGTTCCACGAGTGGACGCCGGTCGTGCCCGACGTCATCTCCGTCGCGAAGGCGCTCGCAGGGGGGTTCCCGATGGGCGCGATCCTCGCGAGCGAGGAGGTCGGCGCGCACCTGTCCGCCGGGAGCCACGGCTCCACGTTCGGCGGGAACCCCCTCGGTTGCGCCGTCGCGCTCGCGGTGCTGCGCGAGCTCCGGGGCGGGCTGCTCGAGCGCTCGCGGGAGGTCGGCGCGCGGCTCCGCGCCGGGCTCGAGGCGCTGCGGGCGTCAGGCCGGGTGGACCGCGTGCGGGGCCGGGGTATGCTCCTCGCGGTCGTCCTCCGCGGGACGGCGGCGGGAGAGGTCATGAAGAGCGCACGGGAGCGTGGCCTGCTCGTGAACGCGATCGGAGACGACGTGCTTCGGCTCATGCCGCCGCTGACGCTCTCGGACGCGGAGGCGGACCTGGCGGTGGAGCGGCTGGGCGCGGCGCTCGCCGCGGCGCCGGCGAAGGGCTGACCACATGGCACGCACGACACGCACGAAGCGGGACTTCCTCCGGGTCACCGATCTCGACCGCTCCGAGCTGCTCGAGCTCATCGAGCGCGCGGCGGAGTGGAAGCTGCTCGGAAAGGGCGGACCGCGCCCGCTCGAGCGGATGACGATCGGGCTCGTGTTCGAGAAGGCCTCGACGCGCACGCGCGTGTCGTTCGAGGTCGCCTCGTACCAGCTCGGGGGCGGCGCGATGCTGCTCTCGCCGCGCGACACGCAGCTCGGCCGCGGCGAGCCGATCCGCGACACCGCCCGGGTCCTCGCGCGCTACCTCGACGGGCTCGTCGTCCGCACCTTCGAGCACGAGAAGCTCGAGGAGATCGCGCGGTTCGCGGACGTGCCGGTGGTGAATGCGCTCACCGACTCCTCGCACCCGTGCCAGATCCTCGCGGACCTGCTCACGGTGACGGAGCGGTTCGGCGCGGACGCGCTCTCGCGGGGCGGGCTCGCCATCGCGTGGGTGGGCGACGGCAACAACATGGCGAACAGCTGGCTCGAGGCGTGCGCGCTGCTCGGCTTCGAGCTGCGGATCGCTTGCCCGGAAGGGTATGACCCCGACCCGAAGCTGCTCGCCCGCGCGGGTGCGCGGGCGCGGGTCTTCCGCAAGCCGGCCGAGGCGGTCGAGGGCGCCCACGTCGTGAACACCGACGTGTGGGCGAGCATGGGGCAGGAGGCGGAGGCCGAGGAACGCCGCCGCAAGTTCGACGGCTACATCGTCGACGCGCCGCTCATGAAACGAGCCCGCCCGAACGCGATCGTCCTCCACTGCCTGCCCGCCCACCGCGGCGAGGAGATCACGGACGACGTCCTCGAGGGCCCGCAGTCGGCGGTGTTCGACGAGGCGGAGAACCGGCTCCACGCCCAGAAGGCCCTCCTCGAGCTCCTGCTCGCGGGGCGATGACGCCCCGGCGTGTCCCGGGCTCATGGTAGTCGCGGGTCGGGACGCCGCGTTGACCCCCCGAGGCACCCGTCGTTACTCTCCCTCCGGGAAGGGCGTGGGGGCCGCAGCACGTGAGCGATCGCTACCAGGGTTTCGTCTTCAACGCTGCCGAGCTGTCCGAGGACGTCGAGCTCGACGTCGAGCGGCGGAAGCAGATCCTGTTCGCGGACGCTCACCTCGCCAAGTGGTCGCACTGGCAGGTGCTCGGGGTCCCGTGGAACGCGCCGTGCGCCGCCGCGAAGGCCGCCCACCTCGACCAGGTGAAGGTCTTCCACCCGGACCGCTACGCCGGCAAGCGGCTCGGCTCCTACCGCGCGCGGCTCGAGCGGGTGTTCCGCCGGGTCACCGAGGCGCGCGACGTCCTCGCCGACGAGCCGCGGCGCGCCGCGTACGCGAAGCAGAGCGCGCCTCCCGAGGAGTTCGTGCGGATGGAGGCGCGCAAGCTCGAGGACGAGCGCCGCGCCGACGAGCGCCGCGCGCGGCTCACGCGGCAGAATCCGCTGCTCGCGCGCGCCGGACGCGTCGCCGAGCTCGTCCAGCGCGGCAAGGCGGCGCTCGCCGCGGGCCAGCTCGCCGCGGCCGCGAACGACCTCCTGCTCGCGCAGGGGCTCGACCCGGCGAACGCCGAGCTCGCGCACCCTCGCCGCGGAGGCGCGGCGCCGCGCGGCGGCCGCGAAGGCGTCGGAGCTCTTCCGCAAGGGGCTCGAGGCGGAGGCAGCCGGGAACCCCGCGCGTGCCCTCGAGGGCTACCGCGAGGCGCTCGAGGCCAATCCGGCGAACGTCCGCGCCGCCGCGCACGCGGCCAGGGCGGCCGTCGCCCTCGGCGACCTCGCCTCGGCGCGGGCGCTCGCGAACGCCGCGCTCCGGGCGGGGCCGAACGCCGGCCTCGCGCACGAGGCGCTCGGGGCGGTGCTCGAGGCGGAGGGGCACAAGAAGGAAGCGCGCAAGGCGCTCGAGAAGGCGCTCGAGCTCGATCCTCGGCTCGAGGGCGCGAAGGAGCGGCTGAAGCGGCTGCGCT
Source organism: uncultured delta proteobacterium (assembly GCA_963736795.1). GTDB lineage: Bacteria > Myxococcota > Myxococcia > Myxococcales > Anaeromyxobacteraceae > Anaeromyxobacter. Next base: position 164,720 of record CAVTRF010000038.1, read on the forward strand.
GGAGCTTCCTCGGATGAGCGATCTCGACCCCGTCATCGGCATCGACCTCGGCACCACCAACTCGGTCGTCGCGACGGTGCGGGACGGCGTGCCGCGCGTCATCCCGAACCGGAGCGGGCAGCTCCTCACCCCGTCCATCGTGGCGGTCGCGAAGAACGGGAAGCGGCTCGTGGGGAGCCTGGCGAAGCGGCAGGCGATCACGAACGCCGAGAACACCGTCTACGCCGCGAAGCGGCTCATCGGGCGGCGCTGGGGCGCGAAGGAGGTCGAGGACGCGCGGCGCGTGCTGCCGTACCAGCTCGTCGCCGGGCCCGAGGGGAACGACGTCCGGGTGCAGCTGGCCGGGCGCATGACCTCGATCCCGGAGGTCTCCGCGATGGTGCTCGCGGAGCTGCGCGCCGACGCCGAGGCGTGGTTCGGACGGCCGGTGCACAAGGCGGTCGTCACCGTCCCCGCCTACTTCAACGACGGCCAGCGCCAGTCGACGAAGGACGCGGGGAGGATCGCCGGGCTCGAGGTGCTCCGGATCATCAACGAGCCCACGAGCGCCGCGCTCGCCTACGGCTTCGGCAAGCAGGTCGAGAAGAAGGTGGTGGTCTTCGACCTCGGCGGCGGCACCTTCGACATCTCGATCCTCGACATCGGGAAGAGCGTCTACGACGTCGTCGCCGTCGGAGGCGACACGTACCTCGGCGGCGAGGACTTCGACCGCCGGGTGATGGACTGGCTCACCTTCATGTTCGCGAAGGAGAACGCGGGCGTCGATCTCCGCCAGGACAAGATGGCGCTCCAGCGGCTGAAGGACGCCGCCGAGAAGGCGAAGTGCGAGCTGTCCGCGGTCGCGAGCGCGGCGATCCACCTGCCGTTCCTCGTCTCGGGCGGCGAGGGCAAGGGCGCGCTCCACCTCGACAAGCAGCTCACCCGCGAGCAGCTCGAGGACCTGACGAAGGATCTCGTCGAGCGCTGCATCCAGGTGACCGATCGGACGATGAAGGACGCGGGCGTGCGGCCGTCGCAGGTCGGCGAGGTGATCCTCGTCGGCGGGATGACCCGCATGCCGCGCGTGCAGCAGGCGGTGAAGGAGTTCTTCGGGCGCGAGCCGTGCCGCGGCGTCCACCCGGACGAGGTGGTCGCGCTCGGCGCCGCGATCCAGGCGCACGCGCTCACGGAGCCCGGCGCGAAGGCGGACGAGGTCCTCCTCCTCGACGTCACCCCGCAGAACCTCGGGATCCTGGTCGTCGGCGGGTACTTCCAGACGGTCATCCCGAAGAACACCACCGTCCCCACGAGCCAGACCCACCTCTTCACCACCGTGCAGGACAACCAGACCTCGGTCCGGATCGCGGTGCTGCAGGGCGACAGCGAGCGGGCCATCGACAACGAGCTGCTCGGCGAGTTCATCCTCGACGGCATCCGCGCGGCGCGCCGCGGCGAGGTGTCGATCGACGTCACCTTCGAGATCAGCGCCGACGGCATCGTCGGCGTCTCGGCGCGGGACGTGGACACCGGGCAGCAGCAGTCGATCACCGTGACCGCGACGTCGGGGCTCACCGAGGACGAGCTGCGGCGGATCCTCGACGAGCGGCTCGACGACCGGCTCGAGAAGAAGGCGACCTCCGGCGAGTTCGAGGAGCGCCGCGACCGGGCGCAGGGGATCGTGCGGGAGATCGAGGGGCTCGTGCCCGCGGTCCACGAGGCGCTCGAGCGGACCAAGTTCGGCAAGGACGCGGTGCAGAAGTCCGAGGGCGTGCTCGCGCGGGTCCGCGCCGCGATCGAGGTGCAGGACCTCGCCGCGCTGGCGCGCGAGGAGGAGGGGCTCGAGCGCACCCTCCAGCTCTTCAAGGGGCTCGCCGCGCAACGCCCGCGTCAGGGGAAGTGACCGGTGGGCGTCTCCGACCTCATCGACCGCGGCATCAAGGCCTACCTCGCCGGGCGGGAGAAGGACGCGCTCGAGGCGTTCCGCCAGGTCCTCGCGGTCGAGCCCGAGAACGCGAAGGCCCGCTGGTACCTCGAGAAGCTCGGCGCCGCCCGGCGCGTCGGGGCGGCACCTCCCCCGGGCCCTGCGGCCGCCCGGGCGGCCGAGGGGCGCGTTCAGCTCGACCTCGCCGCCGAGCTGCACAGCTACTTCACGCCGCCGCCGGCGACCGCGCCGGCACCGCGCGCTCCGCCGCCCGCGCGCCCGACCTCGTCGGCCCCGGCGAACGGCGCGGCGCTCCGCGACGATGGCCCCGTTCCGGGCGCGACGCCGCTCGACGCGTCGCTCCTCCCCGCGCTCGAGGAGGACTACGCGCCCTCACCGTGGGACGAGGGACCGGCCGCCCGCGCCACGATCCACCTCGAGGAGACGGGGGGCCTCGACCTCGGCGCCGTCTCGGAGAAGTCCGACCTCCGCCCGCTCGTGCCGGAGGGCGCCCGGCCCATCCTCGCGCCGAGGAGCGACGTCGAGGTCTGGCTCGCGGCCGCGAAGGAGCTGTTCGCGCTCGGCGACTTCTCGGGCTCGCTCGAGCTCATCGAGAAGATCCTGCAGGTCGACCCGGATCACGGCGAGGCGCGCGACTACCTGCGCCAGAACGAGGCCACCCTCATCTCGATGTACGAGTCGAAGCTCGGCTCCCTCACGCGCGTGCCACGGCTCGCCATCAAGCCGGAGGAGGTCCTCTGGCTGAACCTCGATCACCGCGCGGGATTCCTGCTCGCGCAGATCGACGGCATGGTCGACTACGACTCGCTGTTCGCGCTGTCGGGGTTGCCGCGCCTCGACACCGCGCGGATCCTGGCGAACCTCATCGCGGACGGCGTCATCACGAGCTGAGCGCGCTCGGGCGCGCGTGGGTCAGCGCCGCACGACGGCGGTCCAGACCCCGCGCACGACCGTGCGGCCGTGCTGGTTCACCGTCGCGGTGGTCACCTCGACGAGGTCGAGGTTCCCGCGCTCGTCGATGCGGGTGATCTCGCCGGTCGTGGAGAGGAGGTCTCCCGGGCGGACCGGCTCGAGGAGCTCGAGCTCCTGCTCGCCGTGGACGAGCCGGACGAGGTCGAGCGCGAGGGCGGGGTCGGCGACGGCGCGCGCGAACGGCTCGATGGCGAACGTCGCCGCGAAGCCGGGAGGCGCGACGACGCCGCCGTGCGGCCCGGCGCGGGCCGCGGCCTCGTCGTAGGTGAGCGGGTGCGCATGGTCGGGCGGTGCCGAGAGCACGTGTCCAGGGATCCCGCCTCCGACCGCGGTCACGAAGTCGCGGATGTGCTCGCGCCCGACCGCGAACGCGAACGGTCCGTAGCGGCGGCCGAGGTGCGCGCGGTCGATCGGCAAGCTCAGCCCTCCCCGACCAGGCCCTCGGCGACGGCCCCCTTGAGGACGTCCTCGCCGGCCTGGTTCCGCGCCGTGATCTCGAGCTGCACGGCTCCGCCCGTCACGCTCGTGCAGCGGCCCTCGAAGGTGACGACGTCCCCGGTCTGGAGCGGCCGCGCGAAGCGGGCGCGCAGCCGCCGCACCCTCGCCGGGTCGCCGAGGTACTCGGCGCAGACGTCGGCGAGCCAGGCGTAGGTGCACATCCCCTGGAGGATCGCGCCCTGGAACCCGGCGGCCCGTGCGACGCGCGGGTCGACGTGGATCGGGTTGAAGTCGCCCGACACCGCTGCGTAGTAGAGCGGCCGGTACGGGTCGACCTCCCGGACCGCCCGGAAGGTGTCGCCCACCGCGAAGTCGCCACGCGTCTTCACGCGCCGCCTCCGGCGGCCGGCGCGCGCGGGTCGAGGGGATCGTCGCTCTCCGCCTCGAGCTCCTGCTCGCGCCGGCGGGCGTACGTCGCCTGGACGAACTCGATGAGCCGGTCGAGGTAGCTCGTGATCGGCGGGCAGTGAATGCCGGTCCCGTCGAGGAGCTCGAGCAGGTTGCGGCAGTTGTAGATGGCGAGGTGGTTCACGTACTCGATGGCGGGCCGGTGCGCGCGCGAGAGCCGCTCGAGCAGCGGGAGCTGGAGGAGCGCCTGGAGCACGCGCGCCGGGACGGACAACGGCGGCAGCTTCTTCCCGGCCCGGGCGGCGATCATCTCGTACACGCGGCGGGCGGAGAGGGGGGAGGGGTCGACGACGTGCACCGTCCGGCCCGCGCCCGCGGGGTCGGCCGCGATCGCGATCGCAGCGTCCACGACGAAGTCGACCGGGACCACGTTGAGCGGCGCGACCGCGTCGCCCGGGAGCGGGAGCGGCACCGCGAGCGGCGAGGCGACGAGCAGGATCGCGAGCGCGTACGGGCCCTCGAACCGGTCGATCTCGCCGGTGCGCGAGTCCCCGACCACGATCGACGGCCGGAAGATCGTCGCCGGGAGCTCGGCCTGGGCGCGCCGGACGAGGAGCTCCGCCTGGAACTTGGTCTCCTCGTAAGGGTTGTGGAAGCGCTGGCCCATCGCCAGCTCGTCCTCGAGGATGACCCCGACGCGATCGCCGGAGACGTACGCGGTGGAGAAGTGGCTGAACCGGCGAAGCCTCCGCGCGGCGCTCGCGAGCTCGAGGACGTTCCGGGTCCCCTCGACGTTGGCGCGCCGGAGCTCGGCGCGCGGCGCGCCGTGGGAGGTGCGCGCGGCGAGGTGCCAGACGTCGGTGACCTCGCGGGCGAGCGCCTTGAACTCCGGGCCGGAGAGGCCGAGGTGCATCTGCTCGACGTCCCCCTCGACCACCTCGGCCGCGATCCCCTCCGCCTGGAGCGCCGCGCGCGCGCGGGCGGCGCCGCGGGGCTCCACGAGGAGGACGAGCCGGTCTTCCCCGGCGCGCGCCCCCGCCGCGAGGCGGCGGACGAGCCGCTTCCCGATGAACCCCGGGTAGCCGGTGACGAACTGGACGCGCTCGGGAGGCATCCCCGCGGTCAATAGCGCACGGGCGCCGCGTTGGGAAAGGCTTTCCGCCCGAGGCCCCGACGGAGGTCGGCGAGGAGCCGGTCCGCCTTCGGGCCGAGCTCGGCAACCCCGCCGGTGTTCTCGACCACGAAGTCCGCGCGCGCGGCCTTCTCGTCGATGGGGAGCTGCGCGGCGAGCCGCGCGTCGGCGGCCGGAGCGGCGAGCCCGTCGCGGGCGGCGAGGCGGGCTCGCTGCACGGCCGGGGGAGCCCAGACCACCACGACGCAGTCGAGCGTCCGGTCGAGCCCGACCTCGAACAGGAGGGGCGTGTCGTAGAAGGCGAGCTCGTGTCCCGCCGCGGCCAGGCGCGCGGTCTCCGCCGCCATCGCGCGGCGGACGGCGGGGTGCGTGATCGCCTCGAGCTTGCGGCGCGCCTCGGGATCGCCGAACGCGATCGCCGCCATCCGGGGGCGGTCGAGGCTGCCGTCGGGGGCGATGACCCCGGCCCCGAACTCCCGTGCGATCTCGGCGAGGGCGGGGGAGCCCGCCGCCACCGCCGCGCGGGCGAGCGCGTCCGCGTCGACGACCGGGACACCCCGCGACCGCAGCGCCGCGGCGAAGGTGGACTTGCCGCTCGCGATCCCGCCGGTGAGACCGACGACCCGCACGTCAGCGCGCCGCGGCGGGCTGCGCCTGCGCGGCGCCCTCCTTCTCGGCGGCCGCGGCCCGGGGCTGCGACTTCGTGCCCGGCGCGAACGTCAGCGCCTCCACGTTGCCCTCCTTGTTGAAGTAGACCGTCACGCCCGCCGCCGGGTACAGCCAGACCTTCTGGAACGTGTCCTCGACGAACGTGCGCTGCGGGGGCTTCCCGTAGGTGCCCTCGATCGACTCGGCGTCGAGCTGCGCGGTGAGGAAGATCGTGATCTCGACGATGACGCCCTGCGGGTCGACGTGGAACTGCGCCTGGCGCGTCCCCTCCAGCGCCTGCTCCCCGTAGTAGGCGAGGACGGAGCGGCCGGTCCGCTTCGTCTTCGTGGTCGGCTCGCCGAACTTCTCGACCACGTCGGCCTGGGTGGTCGTGCCCGGGTTGATGCCCTTCCAGGCGCGGGCGGTGGCGAGCGCCGGGGCGAACGCGAGGAGGACGAGAAGAGCGAGGCGGATCGAGCGCATGGGGCATTATACTCCGGCCCCCGTGACCCGCCCGTCCGCCAGCGCCCCTGCCGCCGCCCCCGGAGCTTCGGGGGCCCGCGCCCGCGCCCTCGTCGCACTCCTGCTCGCGCTCGCCGCGCCGGCCCTCTCTCGCGCCGCCGACAAGGTGGGCCCCGAGAGCTGCAAGGCCTGCCACCCCGCGGCGTACGAGGCGTGGCGCGCATCGCCGCACGCCCGCGCCCGCGAGAGCCTTCCGGAGCGCAATCGGAGCGACCGCCGGTGCCTGTCGTGCCACGCCCCCGACCTCGAGGACGGGCTCGCCGGCGTCTCGTGCGAGTCGTGCCACGGCCCGGGCCGGCTCTACGCCGCTCGCTACGTGATGCGGGACCCCGAGCTGGCGCGCGCGCTCGGCCTCGCCGACCCGGGCGAGAAGACCTGCGCGGGCTGCCACACCGAGTCCACGCCGAGCCTGGTTCGCTTCGAGTACGAGCGGAAGCTCCCGCTCATCCGGCACTGGGAAGATCCGCCGGCCACGAAGAAGAAGTAGAGGGAGGCCACGTGCCGGTTCAGGTCGTCTCGGCGGAGTTCTCGAAGACCGCCACGAAGCCCGACGAGTGGCCGCGCGGCCCCTCCCTGGAGATCGCCTTCGTCGGGCGCTCCAACGTCGGGAAGTCGTCGATGCTGAACGCGCTCACGCGGAGGCGTGGGCTCGCGCGCGTCTCGCAGACCCCCGGACGCACGCGCGCGCTCCAGTTCTTCGACCTCGCCGTCCGCCCGACGCCCAACGCCCGCCCGCGCCAGCTCCGCTTCTGCGACCTGCCGGGGTACGGGTACGCGAAGGTGTCCAAGGCCGAGCGCGACCGCTGGGCGGCGATGATCGAGGACTACCTGAGGACCCGCGACGTGCTGCGCGCGGTGGTCCTCATCGTGGACGCGCGCCACCCGCCGTCCGAGAGCGACCACGACGCGCTCGCGTTCCTCCGCGAGGGGGGGCGGCTCGTCATCGTCTCGGCGACGAAGACCGACAAGATCGCGAAGACGCGGCTCGGCTCGGCCCTCCGCGCAGTCGAGGCCGAGCTCGGGCTCGCCCGCGGCGAGGTGGTCCCGTTCTCGTCGATCGAGCGCACCGGCTCGGACGCGCTGTGGGCCCGGATCGCGGCGGTGACGGCGCCGGACGCCGCGAAGCTGTCGGAGTAGCCCTCGCGGACGTCCGCCACCCTCGCCTAGTGGCCTCCCGCAGGCGGCGCGACGCCCGACTCCACCCCGAGGTCGCGCTGGTAGTCCGGCCCGCCGCGCCCGCGGTTGCGCCACGCCTCGTTCAGCGCGGAGCGCATCTCCTCGCCGCGCTTCGGCGCGAACATGAGCCCGAGCCCTGCGCCGACGAGCACCCCGACCGAGAAGAGCCCGAGGCTCGTGAAGAAATCGCCCGTCGGCGTCCGCCGCTCGAGCCCGAGCCGGTCGAGCACCACGTCGCGGTCGAGCACCTTCTGCATCGCCTTCCAGCTCATCGCCATTGGAGATCCCCCCGCCCGTCCCTGGGCCTCGTACACGGTGCGCATCCGTGCGGGCCATCACGATCACCCGACCGGGCGGCGTGGCGTTCCCACGATCGTGGAGACGCCCGACGCCTCGAGCGGACGGGCGGTCGGGGGACGGCGGGCCTCGTGGACGAGCGCCAGCTCCACGACGAGCGGCAGGTGGTCGGAGGCGCGGCGCGCGAGCGACGAGCGGTGCACCTCGACCGCCGCCACCCGGAACGCCGCGTCCACGTAGCAGTGGTCGAGGCGCAGGAGGGGGAACCGGGACGGGAAGGTCGGCGCCTCGTTGCGCGCGGCCTGCGCTGCGTCGACGAGCTGGCGCCGGAGCCACCGGGGGACGGCCGAGCGGTTGGAGAGCGAGTTGAAGTCGCCGACGAGCACGAGCGGGTGAGCCAGCGCCGCGTCGCGAAGGATGTCGGCGGAGAGCAGCTGCGCCGCCTGCCGCCGGCGCTCGCGCCAGTGGAGGCCCAGGTGGGCGGCGAAGAAATGGACCACGGCGTTCCCGAGCTCGACGTCGGCGCGGACGCAGCCGCGCGGCTCGCGACCCGGCACCGACAGGTCGTAGTTGCGCACCGCCTGGATGGGATGACGGGAGAGGACCGCGTTGCCGTACGGGAACCCCGGCTGTCCCGGCCGGTGGTGCATCGTGCGGCCGAAGGCGCTCATCAGCCCGGTGAGCGCGCCGAGCAGCGCCGCCGGATCCTCCACCCCGGCCGGCAGCGCCGGCGCACCCACCTCCTGCAGCCCGATCACGTCCGCCCCGAGCTCCTCGACCACCCGCGCGATCCGCTCCGGGTCGTGTCGACCGTCGGTGCCGATCATCGCGTGAACGTTCCAGGAGACGATCCGCACGCGGCCCCCGTTCACGGCGCCGGAGCGCCGCGGCGTCCGTCGTCGCAGCGCGCCTCCCGCCCACCGTCTGCTTCTCCGGCGCGGATCCCCTCGAACCACGCGTTGAGCGCGGAGGGCCGGAGCGCCTCCGCGCAGGGGAAGGGGCGGTCCGCCGGGTGCACCACGAAGCATTCGAGCTCCTCCGGCGCGACCCCGCCGTGGGAGCCGAACTCCCACGCGTACGCGACGATCTCGCGTCCCTCGCCGCGCCAGCCGAGCACGACGAGGTCGCCGGACTCGGGCAGCGAGACGAGGTCCGCGAGGTAGGTCGCGAGGAGGGGCGGATCGGGGTGGGGGAGGCGTGCGACGTCCGCGGGGTCGGCGAGGTCGAGCACGTCGCCGCGGACCAGCGCGAGGCCGCGGCGGCCGCCTCTCGCCGCCAGCATGCCGACGGCGCGGTTCGCGGAGAGCGCGGCGAGGACGCGCCAGTGCCGCGCGCGCAGCGCCTCGAGCGGGAGCGGTCCCGGATCGTCGAGGAAGTACACGTGGGCGAGATCGCCGGCCTCCGCCACCGCGACGCCGTCCACCCGCGCCGCGTCGGCCTTCCCGACGCGCAGTCCCGGTCCCTCCCGCGGGCCGCCGGTCGTGCGCGGGCCGCGCGGGAGCGGCTCGCCGCGCTCGGCGCGCAGCACGAACTCGGGGAGCGTCGCACCGGCGAGCAGCTCGAACGGCGCGGTGCGCACGTGCCCGTGATCGGAGAGCACGTGGACCTCGTAGCCGAGCTCCGGCACCGCGTCGGCCGCCGCGAAGATCGTCGCGAGCGCCTGGTCGATCGCGGCGAGGCAGCGGGTGGCCGTCAGCGAGCCAGGGCCGCGCCGGTGGGCGGCCTCGTCGTACCCGAGGAAGTCCACGAACACGGCCGGGATCCCGCGCGACAGGTCGACCAGGATGCCCTGCACCGCGAGCTCCCGCAGGACCGCTCCGATGAGCACGCGGTGTGCGAGGAAGCGGGGCTCGTGCTTCAGCCGCCCGAGGGCGACGGACCACCGGAGCCCGTCCACGACCCCGGCGCCGACCTCGTGGGCGAGCCGGAGCGTGCCGCGGGCGGCGGTCACCGAGTGAGCGACCGTCGAGGCGACGGCGTCCCACGGGCCGAGGTGGTTGGCGTACCAATCGAGCTCGAGCTCCCCGGCGAGCCCCGACAGGCAGAAGTGGGGGAGGGAGGCGCCGCCGGAGTAGATCGAGAAGTACGACGTGCCACCGCGCAGCAGCCCCGGGCGCGCCTCCGCGAGCCGCCGCTCGACGCACGCGGCGTCCTCGGGGCGATCCATCCGGACCTCGCGGCGGGTCCGCCGGTCGAACCAGACGAACCCGGGCACGCTCGGCGCCACGCCGTAGAACAGGCCGGCCTGGAACGCGGGGGTCGACGCGGGCGCGCCGCTGTGCGCCGAGGCGACGACGTGCCGCCCCGAGGCGAGCCGCGCCGCGAGCGCCGGCATCCACCCGTCCGCCATCGCGCGCTCGAGCCGGCACCGGGAGACGCCGTCCACCTGGACGATCACCAGGCGGGACGCGCCGCGGCGCGCCCGAGAAGCGGCCCAGGCCGGCGAGCGGCCGGAGCAGGCCACGCATCGCGAGGCGTCCCGCGTCTGCGAGGCGTACCGCCTGCCGGCGCAGTGTCCGCGCCCGCTCGCGCCCTTCGCAGTCCGCAATCCCGCGCCTCACCCCTCGAAGCTAGGCCCCCCCGCGCGGCCGCGGGGTCGCTCAGCCCTGCCGCCGGGTCTCGAGCTCTCCGAGGAGCCGGTCGAGCCTGCGCTCCTCGGGCGAGACGTCGAAGCCGGCCGCCCGGGCGCCGTCCACGATCGCGAGGCAAAGCAGGAACAGGGCGACGTGTGCGCGCTCGGGCTTCTCGCCGGGGTGGCCGACGAGGAAGTGCTCGAGCCGTCCTTCGGCGGCGGCGAGGTCCCGGAAGCAGACGGCGGCGGGGAGGCCCTCGAGCGGCCCGGTGCCCGACGTGACGGGGGGAACGCGATGCCCGGATCGGCGAGCGCGATCTCGACCCCGGAGGCGAGCTGGACGGCGACGTACGGGCGGCGGGTCGCGCCGTCGTTCCGCTCCTCGACGCTCACGACGTGCGTGAGATCGAGCGCGAGCGCCTTACCCGAGAAGACGTCGAGCAGGGTCGAGGTCGCCTGGTCGTACACGACGCTCCCGGGGCGGGCGCGAACGCTCCGCTCGATGAGGGCGCGCTGCGCGGATCGGTCGACGAGCGCGGCCATCACTCCTCCGGCGGGGTCCAGCGGATCTCGACCACGGTGACGTCGATCGCGCCGGCCGGCCGCTGCACGAGGACCGTGTCCCCCTCGCGTTTTCCGAGCAGCGCGCGGCCGAGCGGGGCCTCGACGCTGATGAGCCCCCGCCCGGCGTCGAACTCGTCGGGGCCGACGAGGCGGAAGGTCCGCTCGCCTCCGTCCTCGTGCTCGACCGTCACCCAGGCGCCGAAGAAGGCGCGCCCGCCTGGATGGGGCTTCGGGTCGACGACCGTGAGCGCGTCCATCCGCTCGGAGAGGAAGCGCAGGCGGCGGTCGAGCTCGCGCAGCTTCTTCTTGCCATAGATGTACTCGGCGTTCTCGCTGCGATCGCCGAGCGCCGCGGCGGCCTCCACCTCGGCGACGATGCGCGGGCGCTCGACGCTCCAGATGCGGGTGTGCTCCTCCGCGAGCGTGCGAAACCCGGCGGGGGTGATGTAACGGGGTGCCTTCGTCATCGCGGGTGGGTAGTGAATGGGGGCGGACCGTCCGGCTGTCAACGATGTAGGGAAGAGGGCGCGTCGAGGGATCTGCCGGAAGCTTGCGCGGTGCTCCGGCGCACGGTGTACTTCTCGCCGCCGACGAGGGGAGGACCATGGCGGATCGGTACATCTACCAGGTGGCGGCCGAGTCTTTCTTCCTGCGCGCCATGCATGGCAAGCTCGACGCGGTCGCGAAGGCTCGGTTGCGCGAGGCGGGCCTGGCGGTGGACGAGCCGCTCCTGTCCGTCTACCCGGCCGAGGTGTTCCACCGGTGCGTCGCCATCGCGGCGGAGTCGGCTTACCCGGCGGCGCCGCGCGACGAAGCCCTGTACCGCGTCGGGCGCGATCACATCGACGCGTTCATCCAGTCGTACCCCGGCAAGATGATGGTGGCGCTGGCGCGGCAGATCGAGCCGCGCATGATCCTCGAGTACACCGCGACCTTCATCCGCCTCGGGAACAACTTCACCGAGTCCCGCGCCCGGGCCCTCGGTCCGACCCGGAGCGAGATCTGGATGAACGACGTGGGCGACGTCCCTGGGTGGTACCGGGGGATCCTCCAGCGCGGGCTCGAGCTCGCGAACGTGAGCGGAGTGGAGGCGCGGGTGGTGCCGGGGACGCCGCCCCCGGCGGCGACCTACGAGGTCAGCTGGACCGCCCGCTGATCGCGGGCGGGAGGCTGGCGTCGCCCGCCCCGCGCCTATAATCTGCCCCGCCGTGAAGATCACCGATCTCCTCAGGTACGCCCGCGAGCGCGGAGAGCCCGTCTTCTCGTTCGAGTTCTTCCCGCCGAAGACGGCGGACGGGGAGCGCACCCTGTTCGAGACGGTCGAGGCGCTGCGCCCGCTCGGGCCGGCCTACGTCTCGGTCACCTACGGCGCGGGCGGCTCGACCCGGCAGAAGACGATCGAGCTCGTGAAGCGCCTCAAGCGCGAGAGCGAGGTCGAGGCGATGGCGCACGTGACCTGCGTCGGCGCGTCGCGCGAGGAGATCGCGGCGGTGCTCGACGAGGTCGCCGGCGCCGGCGTGCAGAACGTCCTCGCGCTGCGGGGCGATCCGCCTCGCGGCGAGACGAGCTTCACGCCCCACCCGGAGGGGTTCCGGTACGCGAGCGAGCTCGTCGCGTTCATCCGCTCGCAGCCCGCCCGCTGGAAGTTCTGCGTCGGCGCCGCGGCGTATCCGGAGGGGCACGTCGAGACGCGAGACCTCGCCCGCGACCTCGCGCACCTGACGCTCAAGGTGAACGCGGGCGCGGACTTCCTCGTGACGCAGCTGTTCTTCGACAACGCCCGCTACTTCGGGTTCGTGGACCGCGCGCGCGCCGCGGGCATCGCCGCCCCGATCATCCCGGGCATCATGCCGTTCACGAACGTCGAGCAGGTGGAGCGGTTCACGGCGCTCTGCGGCGCGTCGATCCCGCCGCCGCTGCGCGCCGCGATGGAGGTCCGCCGCGAGGACCCCGACGGCGCCCGCGAGCTCGGCGTGGCCTACGCAACGCTCCAGTGCGCGGATCTCCTCCGGCGCGGTGCGCCGGGGATCCACTTCTACACGCTGAACCGCTCGCCCTCGACCCGCGCCATCGTCGCCGCGCTCCGCGCGAGCGAGCCGTGGCGCGCCGGGTAGCCGGCCCGCCGGCGCGTCCGTCAGTGCGCGCCGGTCCACCCGGCGTGGACGACCATCACCGGGCAGCGGGCGCGGCGCAGCGTGTTCTCCGCGACCGAGCCGACGAGCGCGCGCGCCCGGCCGGTCCAGCCGTGGGTCCCCATCACGATGGCGTCGACGGCGTTGCAATCGGTCCACTCGGCGATCGCGGTCTTCGGGTCTCCCGTCGTCTCCGCGACGGTCACCGGGACCCCGGCCCTGGCGACGTCCTCCCGCCACGCCTCCGCCTGCGCGGCGTCCGCCGCGCGCGCCGGCTCGTCCACGTGGAGCAGCGTCAGCTCGGCGCCGAGGCGCCGGCAGAGATCGACCGCGACGCGCATCGCCGAGCGCGACTCCTCGGAGAAGTCCACGGGGCAGCACACCCTCTTCCACGCGAGCTCGGCCATCTTCCCTCCGGTGCGGGGAGCGGACCCCGAGACCGCGCCGGCCTCCGGCCCTCGCGGTACCCAACCCGGAAGCTAGGGAGTCCGGCCGGGCGGTGCGCCGGGTGCTCAGGCGCGCTCGCGCGAAAGCAGGCGCGCAGGCGCGCGGAGAGGCCGAAGCGGCGGAAGTGACCCCACGGGGATTCGAACCCCGGTTACAGCCTTGAAAGGGCCGTGTCCTGGGCCATTACGACGCTGGCGAAGCCATCGTCTCGCGCGCCGCAGGCGCGCGCCAGAGGCCTGGGACAGGCGGTGCCGCTCGACGGAGAAATGACCCCACGGGGATTCGAACCCCGGTTACAGCCTTGAAAGGGCCGTGTCCTAGGCCTCTCCGACGCTGGCGAAGCCATCGTCTCGCGCGCCGCAGGCGCGCGCCAGAGGCCTGGGACAGCGGACCGCTCGACGGAGAGATGACCCCACGGGGATTCGAACCCCGGTTACAGCCTTGAGAAGGCCGGTCCCGGGCCTCATCTGACGCTGGCGAAGCCATCGTCACGCGCGCCGAAGGCGCGCTCAGAGGCCCGGGATATGTGAACGACCTACGTACTCGTTGACCCCACAGGGATTCGAACCCCGGTTTCCGCCTTGAGAAGGCTGCGGCCCGGGCCTCATCTGACGCTGGCGAAGCCATCGTCACGCGCGCCGAAGGCGCGCTCAGAGGCCCGGGATATGTGAACTACCTACTACTCGTTGACCCCACAGGGATTCGAACCCCGGTTTCCGCCTTGAGAAGGCAGCGTCCTGGGCCTCTAGACGATGGGGTCGCGCTGCAAATACCGCGACCCCAGCGGGCATGTCAAAGGGCGGAACGCCGGTTTTTGTTCGCGTCCGCGGCTCATCGCGCGGTGCACCTGCGCAGGTGTGCGGGCGTTCACGCGCGCCGCGGCAACGCGCCCTGCGCTGCGGCGTCCTGGGCGTGCCAGACCGTGCCGCGGACGTGATCCCACAGCGGCAGCGTGACGTTGAAGTTCCACCGCTGCATGAGGTGCGGCGCGTGGTGGCGCTGGTGATGGCGGCGCAGCCACCGGATCGTGCGGAGCCCGCCGATCCGGCCGCCCGGAGGCAGGTGGTAGGCGAGGTGGAGCCACTCGTACGAGAGCACGTACCCGACCGCCGTCGCGATCCACAGCGCCGCGACGTTGGTCTCGCCGAGCAGGACGAGCGCGACCGCGACCGGGGACGACGCGGCCACGATCGCGAGAACCCCCCACGCCGGGAGGAGGATGAGCTTCAGCTCCCGGAAGTCCCGGATCGACATGTCGTCCGCGACGTAGACGGCGTGGTGCTGCGGCGTGTGCCGCACGTAGAGCGTCTCGAGCGGTCGCGTTCGCCGGTGCAGGAGGCCGCGGTGGGCGTGCCACTCGATCGCGTTCGCCGCGACGAGGAAGAGCGGGACGAGCGCGAGCTGCCACGCGCGCAGACCTTCGATGCGGGAGAGCGCGAGGGCTGCGATGGAGGCCCCGGCGATTGCGGGGAGCGCGAGGTGGAGCCACGGAGAGTACCGGTGCGGGAGGCGCGCGAGCAGGTCTGCGCGTAGCTCGGACCGGGCTTCCTGGGTCATTTCGAGGCCCCGATCCCATGGTGGCGACTCCTCCGCGCCGCGGCCAGGGCCCGAGCGAGCGAGCGCCTGGTGGTCCGCGGCGGATTCCAGGCCGCTCTTGCGCGCCGCGAACGAGGCGCGCCGGATGCGCGGCCAGGCGGAGACGTGGGACACGGTCGGGTGCCCTTGCACGGGCCCGCGGGGCCCATGGCTTGCTTCCGGTGCGGCGATGCGGCCGCTCCACCTCGTCTTGCTCCTCGCAGCCTGCGGTCCCGACCTCGGCCCGCCGCGATTCCCCGGCCGTCCGGCGGCCGTGGTCCGCGTCGCGACCTGGAACGTCCACGATCTGTTCGACGCGGACGACCGTCTCGCGCCGCCGGGCGAGCTCGATCTCGTGCTCACCGCGGTCGACGTCGAGGCAAAGCTCGACGCGGTCGCCGCGGTGCTCGCGCGGCTCGATGCGGACGTCGTCGTGCTGCAGGAGGTCGAGAACGCCGGGGTGCTCGCGAGGCTCGCCGCGCGCGCCGGCTACGTCGAGGCGCGTCTCGCCGAGGGGGCGGACCCCCGCGGCATCGACGTGGCCGCGCTGTCGCGGCTGCCCATCGAGCGGTACGTGAGCCACCTCGGCGAGGCGGACGGGTGGGGGAGGGCGCTCTGGCCGCGCGATTGCGTCGAGGTCCACCTGCGCCCCTCCGGGCGGCGGCCGCTCGTCGTCGTCGCGAGCCACCTCAGCTCCGCGCTGTCCGACGACGGCACGCGCCGGGCGCTCCAGGCGGCGCGGATGCGCGAGATCGCGGATGGGGTGCGCGCGGCGAGCCCGGCCGCGCTCGTCCTCGCGGGCGGCGACCTGAACGATCGTCCCGCCAGCGCGGCGCTCGCGCCGCTCCTCGGGGACGGCCTCTGGATGGACCCGGCGCCACCCGGCGCGGTCACCTGGGTGGGCGCGTCCGGCACGGCACGCTTCGACTACCTCCTCGTGCCGCGCGGAGAGGCGGCCGCGCTCTCCGGGGTGGAGATCGCGGCCGGCGCCGACGTCGCGGCCGCGTCGGACCACCGGCCCGTCGTCGTGGACGTCTCGCTCGAGTGAGCGCGCGGCTAGCCGAGCCCGCTTGCCCTGATCGCGTCGCAGCAGCGAATCAGGGCAGCAAGTGGTCTCGGCCTTAGGCCGGGATCGCGCCGGATTCCGGTACGTCGTCCCCGACGGCGCCGCGGACCGCGGCGATGAGCTCGGCCTCGCCGAACGGCTTCGCGATGAAGGCGCCCGCGCCGGCGCCGAGCAGCTCGCGCTCGCTGCCCGCGCGGCCCGAGAGGCCGATGATCGGCATGGCCCGCAGCTCCGGTCGCGGCGCCGCGCGAAGGAGCCGGATGAGCTCGGTGCCGGTCATTCCCGGCATCCACTGGTCCACGACGGCGACGCTGGGGAGCACGTCGAAGGCGATGCGGAGCGCGGCCGTGCCCGTCTCGGCGAGGTACACCTCGTACCCGTGGTGACGGAGCGCCTTCGCGAGGAGGGAACGGACCGGCTCGCTGTCGTCCACGACGAGGACGCGCCGCTGGGGGGCCATCGTGGGCTGGATGCTAGCACCGCCGCACCGCCGCGCCGCGCGATTTGCCTGCGAATAGCCGCCGCGGGACTGGGTGGGTGCGGACCCACGTCGACAGACGGACGGTGCCTGTCCGCGCTCCCACGATGCGTGCAACAACCGTGGGTCGCTTCGCGTGGAGGATTGCGTGCGCCAGCCGAACGGCGAAGGAGACCCGAGCCCGCCGTGGCGCGCCCCCGGCGCCGCGCTGCGCCTCGCCGCGTTGGTCGTCGTCGCCGGACTCGCGTGCGCTCCCGCGCGCGACGACGATCTCTTCGGGATGACGCTCGAGGTCGGCTCGAGCCAGCCCTGGGCGACCGACGCCGCATTCCGCGGGCGGCTGCACGACCTCGTCGCGGAGAGCTGCGCACACCACGGCCTCGACCCGAGCCTGCTCTACGGCATGACGCTTCGCATCGAGGACGACGACATCGCCTGCGGCGTGGTGTCGCGGGCCCGCGGCTGCACGTGGCGAGCGGACGGGGTCGTCGCGGTCTCGACGCTCGCCTGGGCCTCGGCGTACCCGCTCGTCCCGTGCGTCGAGGACACTCCCATCCCCCACGAGCTCCTGCACGTGAAGATCGGGGACAGCACGCACTCGGATCCGCGCTGGGAAGACCCGGCGTACTGGGCACCGCTCTGGGCCCGCGTCGCCCACGGCGACTGCAGCGGCGACCCGCCGAGCCTCATCTGGTGAACCGGCGTCCCGCGAGGACGGCGCCCCCGAGGAGCAGCGCGGCCAGGATCACGACCGGCGCGTCGCCGAGCCGCGCGTAGAGCGTCCGGAGCGGCCGCGTCGGTACGGTCGCGAGCATCACCCGGTCGTTCTCCTCCCAGGCGGACATCGACGCGCGGACGCGGCCGTACGGATCGAACGCCGCCGAGAGCCCGGCGCGCGCCGGGCGCAGGAGCTGAGAAGCCGCCCTCGATCGCGCGCACCCGCGCCATGAACGTGTGCTGGGGGTCGATCCCGCGCCAGTCCGACGAGGGGAGGACGACGAGGCCCGCTCCGCCGCGCGCGTGCTGCCGCGCGAGCGCCGGGGAGTCGTAGTCGTAGCAGATCGCGCCGCCGGACCGGCCCCACGGCCGCTCGAGCACGTGGAGCGGCTCGCTGCCCGCGATCGACGGCTCGCCGGGCGGCAGGAAGTGCTTGCGCTGGCGCTCGAGCGCGACGCCGTCCGGGCCGAACCAGCGAAGGACGTTGTCGATGAGGAAGGGCTCCCTCGAGACGACCACCCCGTAGGCGATGACGAGGTCGATCCCGTGACGCCGCGCGACCCCGGCGGCGCGCGCCTCGAGCGCCGGCTCCTCGTCGGGGTCGACGAGCGTCGCGACCTCGTTCCAGGAGACGAGCTGTGCGCCGCGGCGGGCGGCGAGCTCGGACCGCTCGAAGAGCACGTCGAGGTTCCCGCGCAGGTCCTCCATCGAGCGGAGCGTCTCCGGAAAGTCCACCGTGACCCCCGCCACGCGCACGGTCGGGCCGAGGTGCTGCCGATCGAGCCGGAAGGTGCCGAACGCGTGCGCGGCGAGCGCGATCGCGAGCGCGGCGGCGGCGTTGCGCCACGGGCGCCGTCCGGCGGGAGCGAGGAGGAGCACCGCCGCGGCGCCGGCCGGGTAGGCGAAGACGAGGCCGACGAGTCCCAGGCCGCCGAGCGAGGCGATCTGCATGAGGGGGAGGTTCTCGGCCTGGCTCGCCGCGGACGCGGCCCAGTGGCCGCCCGGCGTGAGCGCGAACCCCGCGACGTCGGCGAGCGCGGTGAGGGCGGCGAACGCGTGGATCCCCCACGCCGGTGCGGCCCGCCGCTGGACGACGTCCCAGAGCGCGAGGACGGCCCAGCCGAGCGCGCCGATGGGGACGCCGAAGACGAGCGCGAACGCGGGGGTCGCAGGGCCTCCGACGAGCTTCAGCGTCTGCAAGGACGTCGCCGCGACGCAGGCGAGGAGCAGGAGCGCTCGGCCGCGCCAGCCGCGGAGCCGGGTCGCCGCCAGGGCGAGCGGGACGGGAGCGATCCAGCCGAGCGCGGCCACGCCAGCGCGGTTCCCCGCGAGCGCGACGAAGACGACGCCCGCGGCGAGGAGGGCCCAGGTCGGGGCACGATGGGCCGCGGAGCGCGGCTCGGAGGGGGTCGCCGCCGGCGCTCGCTGCGGCGGGGAAGCGGGGGCGGCGGGAGGTTCGGAGAGCGGGGCGGGGGTCATGGTCGGGCCTCTTCGGGGCCGCGGCGAGCGAGCCGCAGCGTCGTGGAGGAAGCTAGCGGCGGGGGACGCCCGCCGGCTCGACCGTGCGCGCCAACCGTTCGGCCCCGGGCGCCACCCCGGTGATACGCTCGCGTCCGCCGTGGCTCCGACCGTCCTTCCCGTCGCGACGCGCGCCCTCGTGGATGCCTGCGCGAGGCTCGGCCTCGACACGACCGCGCTCCTCGCGCGGGCGGGGCTGGACCCGGGTCGCCTCGACGCGCCGGACGCCCGCCTCCCCGCCTCGCTGGCGGACGCGGTCTGGCGCGAGGCGTCGCTCCTCTCGGGGGATCCCGCGCTCGCGCTCCGCGCTGCCGAGCAGACGCCGTTCGGCGCCTTCCGGGTGCTCGACTTCCTCGGCGCGACCGGGGCGACGGTGGGCGAGGGGCTCGCGCGCGTCGCGGCCTACTTCCCGCTCGTCGATCCGCGCGGCTCGATCACCGTCGAGCCGGCAGAGGACGCCGTGGCGCTCTCGTTCCGCGGGGCGGACGGCGTGCCGCCGCAGCCTGCCCAGGAGTACACGCTCGCGATCCTCGTCTCCCGCGTCCGCCACTGCGCGGCCTCGCCGGTCGGGCTCGGGGTGCGCTTCGCCTTCCCGCGCCCGGTGAGCGCTGCCGAGCACGCGCGCGTCCTCGGGCTCGAGCCGGTGTTCGGCGCCGCGGTCCCGGCGCTCGTCGTCGCGCGCGCGACCTGGGAGGCGGCCCCCCGCGCCGCGGACGCGGGGCTGTTCGCGACGCTGGAGGAGCACGCGCGGGAGCTCCTCGGCCGCACGGCGCCGGAGGACCCGCTCGCGCCGGCGGTCCGCGCCGCGATCGCGGCGGAGCTCCCCGGCAAGGAGCCCTCGCTCGCCCGCGTCGCGCGCCGGCTCGGGACCTCGGCGCGCACGCTGCAGCGCCGGCTCGGGGCGGCGGGGACGAGCTTCGCGGCGGTCGTCGACGCGGTCCGCCGCGAGCGCGCGGAGGCCTTCCTGCGCGCGCCGGACGTCTCGATCGCGGAGGTGAGCTTCCTCGTCGGGTTCGCCGAGCAGAGCGCGTTCACGCGCGCCTTCCGGCGCTGGACCGGGACGGTCCCCACGGCGTGGCGCCTGCGGGCGGGCGGGGCGAGGGATCCGCGAAGGTGAGCCGCGTGCAGGCGCAGCGCCGTAGCTCCTCCCGTGCCGCCTCTCGTGTTCCTTCCCGGCGCCGGCGGGCGCGCAGGAACGGATGGGTTCGTGGCCGAGGGCGACCCGCCACGCCCGGCTCGCGCCCCGGCTTCGGGCTCCGGTAGGCTCCGGGTAGGTCGCTGGAGGTGGTCATCCTACCCATGGAGCCCGGGACGACGTGCCTCGATCGGCGCGGACGACCCACCCTGGATAGCGAAAGTGCCGAGCGGGAGAGGCGATCTCGCGGGTGCCGAGCGCGGCAGGGCGGCGAGCGGACTCCCTTGGCGCCGATGTGCGCAACACGCGGCAAAACGGGTGGAAGGTCTTGCGCGCTTTGCTTGTTTCAAGGCGGACCGTGACCATTCCCCGCCACTCCGCCTCCTCGTCGCTCTCAGCCGATCCGTGGCAGACGGATCGACGAGCCGGGGCAAACGAGACCCGGCCCGCCGATGGGACGTATGCAGCCATGGGTCGATGTAGCCCCCGAGGTCCTCACGCATGAAGTCGCCCTCCGCTGCGGTCTCGTTCCTCGTCGGCGCCGTCGCCCTGCTGCTCGCGAGCGGGTGCGCCTCCAGCGGGCCGGTCGTCCCCGGGACGCAGAAGGCGTGCGTCGCCTGTCACGCGACGACGCGGCAGGAGACCTCGCGCGGCGTGGTGCACGCGCCGTTCGCCGACGGGAACGGCTGCGAGGCGTGCCACCGGCGCCATGGCGTGGTGGGCGCGCTCGTCCTCAAGGAGGACGAGCCGAAGCTCTGCCTCGGCTGCCACTCCGCGACGGAGAAGCTGCTCGAGCAGAAGCACGTGCACGGCGCGCTCGCGCGCGGCGGCAAGTGCACGGCGTGCCACGAACCGCACGCCTCCCGGTTCGCCCACCTCCAGAAGAAGGCGGGCGCGGCCGCCTGCTTCGAGTGCCACAAGCCGGAGCCGTTCCAGCAGGCCACGGTGCACGCCCCCGCGGCGAGCGCCTGCGTCTCCTGCCACGTCCCGCACGCGAGCGCCGACCCGGGGCTCCTCGCGCGGAAGGGCGGAGACCTCTGCGCCACCTGTCACGGGGCGGGCAAGCCCGCGAAGCCCGGCGTTCACGCCGGCTACCGCGTCGAGGGCCAGGACTGCACGAAGTGTCACGCGCCGCACCGCGGCGGGGACAAGCGCCTGCTCCGCTCGGTCGTCCACGAGGTCGCGAGCGACTGCGCGAGCTGCCACGTCGCGCCGACCGCCGAGAAGCCGTTCGCGACCGCGAAGACCCAGCCCGCCCTCTGCTTCGACTGCCACGACGACCCGCGGAAGCCGGGGACGAAGCAGGTGGTCCACCCCGCGCTCGACGGCTCCTGCACCGATTGCCACAGCCCGCACGCCTCCGACACGAAGGGGATGCTGGCCGCGCCGCAGCGGGCCACGTGCGGCCAGTGCCACGACGGCATCGAGGCGAAGCTCGCGCCCGCGTCGAAGTCGAGGCACGCGCCTGCCGCGGACGGCAAGTGCACCGCCTGCCACCGTCCGCACGTGGCCGACGAGCCGAAGCTGCTCGCGAAGGCGCAGCCCGCGCTCTGCTACGGCTGCCACGAGAAGCAGAAGGGGGCGTGGGCGGCGGAGAAGGTCCAGCACGATCCCGTCCGCAAGGGGCGCTGCTCCGACTGCCACGACCCGCACGGCTCCCAGCAGGCGCGGCTGCTCGCGAAGCCGCAGGCGGAGGTCTGCTTCGGCTGCCACCAGAAGCAGAAGGCCGCGTTCGCGAAGCTGCGCGTCCATCCCCCGGTGAAGGAGGGGGCCTGCGCGACCTGCCACGCGCCGCACGGCGCGCCGAACAAGGCGCTCCTCCCGGTGGCGGCCGCGAAGCTCTGCGCCCGCTGCCACGAGAAGATCGGGGCGCTCGCCGAGAAGAAGATCGGCCACGCGCCCGTGGCGGAGGGCTCCTGCGACGCGTGCCACGAGGCGCACGCGAGCGACCGCCCGGGGCTGCTCAAGGGTCCGGTCGCCGAGGTCTGCTTCGAGTGCCACGCCGACCAGAAGGCCCAGCCGAAGGCGGTCTCCGTCCACGCCCCGTTCCGCAACGGCGCCTGCGCCGACTGCCACGATCCGCACGGGACGACGAAGAAGCTGCTCGACGGCGGAAGCCGCGCCTGCCTCACCTGCCACGACGCGATGCTCGTCCGGATGATGCGGCCGCGGTCGGTCGTCCACGCGCCCCTGAAGCGGGACTGCCTCGTCTGCCACGCCGGGCACTCCTCGAACCAGCCGCACCTCCTCGCGAAGCCGGAGCGCGCGCTGTGCGCCACCTGCCACGACGCGAAGGACGCGAAGCTCACCGCCTCGCACCGGGGGTTCGCCGTCGACGGGGCCTCGTGCGTCTCGTGCCACGATCCGCACCTCTCCGACCGCAAGGGGCTCTTCCGGCCCGTGCGTCACCTCCCGTTCCTGAACGGCGACTGCGGCGCGTGCCACGCCAAGGCGGAGCCCGGGAAGCCGGGGGCGGGGGCGCGCCCTGCGCTGCTCGCGAAGGGGCAGAAGCTCTGCGCGTCGTGCCACGACGAGGTCGTGAAGAAGACCGAGCGGCCCAACGCCCACGCGCCGTTCCGCAAGGGTGACTGCCTCTCCTGCCATGGCCCGCACGCGGGCGACTCGCCGCGGCTCGTCCTCGCGAAGGGCAAGGACCTCTGCCTGCGCTGCCACTCGTCCTTCCAGAAGGTGCTCCAGTCGAAGGCCGTGCACACCCCGGTCGCCGCGGGCGAGTGCGGGAAGTGCCACGACGCGCACGGCTCGGGCGAGAAGCGGCTCCTCTCGAAGAAGGGGAACGAGCTCTGCTTCTCCTGCCACGAGAAGCAGAAGGCGCTCCTCCAGGCCAAGTCGGTCCACCCGCCGTTCTCGGACGGCGACTGCTCCGACTGCCACGACCCGCACGGCTCGGCGAACCCCGCGCAGCTCGTGAAGCCGGCGAACGCGCTGTGCGCGTCGTGCCACGACGCGAAGGACGCGAAGCTCGCGAAGGCCCACCGC
Organism: uncultured delta proteobacterium; assembly: GCA_963736795.1. Classification (GTDB taxonomy): domain Bacteria; phylum Myxococcota; class Myxococcia; order Myxococcales; family Anaeromyxobacteraceae; genus Anaeromyxobacter. The sequence goes on from CAVTRF010000038.1 coordinate 187,435, forward strand.
GGCTTCCCGGTTGCGAAAGCCGGGTGTGCCACCTGCCACAGCCCGCACGGCTCCGCGCAGCCGAAGCTCGTCCGCTCCGCGCCGCACCGGGTCCTCTCCGCCTGCGACCGCTGCCACGTGGGGAAGGGCGCGAACCCGGCGGCGCTCGTCGCGAAGAGCCCGCAGCTCTGCCTCACCTGCCACTCGTCGATCGGGGACGCGCTCGGGAAGCCGGGCGCGCACGAGGCGGCGAAGGACGACTGCCTGAACTGCCACACGCCGCACGCGGCGGACGAGAAGGGGCTCGTCCTGGGCAGCGAGCGCGAGAAGTGCCTCTCGTGCCACGACGACGTGAAGAAGCACCTCGACGCGTCGCGGTCGGTCCACCCGCTCCGCGCGAACGGGGGCCGGTGCACGAGCTGCCACCGCCCGCACCAGTCGGACCAGAAGGCCCTGCTCGTGGCGCCGAAGGTGGAGCTCTGCGGCACGTGCCACAAGACCCACGCGAAGTTCACTCACCCGTTCGGCAAGGGCGTCGTCGATCCGCGCACCAAGGAGGAGATGACCTGCCTGTCGTGCCACGGGCCGCACGGCACGCCGCAGCGGTACATCCTCGTCGCCGACGGGAAGCGCGACCTGTGCGTCGAGTGCCACGGCGGCGGCGACGACGGGACGATGCGCGCGCTCGGCGCGAAGAAGCCGGAAGGGAAGAAGGAAGGGAAGTGACCTCGAGGCGGGCCACCGCCGTCCTCCTCGCCGCGATCGCGCTGTCGGCGGCGCGCGCGCAGGAGCCCGGGCCGCCCGCGCGCAAGGTGAACCCGATGCCGCTCGTCGAGGCGGCGGGCGTCTTCTCGGAGCACACCTACGAGGGCTGGCTCGCGGCGCCGCTCGGCCTGTTCTTCGACCCGGCGCAGCGCGAGATCTACGTCGCGGACACCGACGGCCGCATGATCGGGATCTTCGACGAGAAGGGCGCGCCGCTCTTCGCGTTCGGGGCGGGGCTCCTCGAGGCGCCGTTCGCGGTGGCGGTGGACCCGCGCGAGCACCACGTCTACGTGCTCGACCAGGGGCGGGCGCGGGTGCGGGCCTTCAGCTACCGGGGCGCGCCGCTCGCCGACCTGAAGCTCCCGGGGCTCGACGGCCGCAAGGACGTCGTGCTCTCGGCGCTCCACGTGGACGGGCGCGGGTGGCTCTACGTCGCCGAGAACAAGCTCTCCGAGGTGTACGTGTACGACGAGAGCCGCAAGCTCGTCGCGCGGTTCGGCACGGTCGGCTACGACCGCGGCCAGTTCATCGCGATCTCGGGCATCACGACCGACGCCGAGAGCGTGTACGTGCTCGACCAGGTGGGGACGGCGGTGCAGGTGTTCGACCGGCGCGGCCGCTATCTGCGCGGGTGGGGAGAGCACGCGGTGGGCCCGGAGGCGTTCTCGCTGCCGTCCGGGATCGCCGTCGCGCCGAGCGGCAAGGTGTTCGTCGCCGACGCGCTCCGCCACGAGGTGAAGGTCTTCGCGCCGGACGGCGCGTTTCTCGGACGGTTCGGCGGGCGCGGGCGCGCCCCCGGCGACTTCGCCTACCCCGGCCAGCTCGCGTTCGACTCCGGCGGGGCACTCCTCGTCCTCGAGAAGCTGAACGGGCGCGTGCAGCGGTTCCGGGTGACCGAGCCGCCGTCGCAGCCCGAGCCGCAGGCGCCCGGATCGTCCACGCCGTAGGTCCTCCCGTCCGCTCCCGTCGGATGCCGCCCGCGCCTGTTCCCACATCGCGGGAGCCGACGCGCGGAGCGCAGCGAATGCGGTCGCGCCGCTGCGCTGTCGCTCCTCGGAGGTGCGCTTTCGCGAGTGGGTGCCTTCACCCAGCGTTTCCGCGCCCTGGGTGCCGCGATCACCAGGCTGCGGCGCAGCGATATCACGCAGTTCATGGGACAGACCGTTCGAGTGGGTCCTACAAGTGGGTGGGGGAAAACCCACAGCGCAAGAACCGAGACACGCGAAAAATGCCCATAAATGCAGATCCTTAGCTGGTACGCCTGATGCTATGGCGACCCGCCGGGTGGGGTTCACGCCACTGGGTCGGAAAAGCATCAACCACAAGGAGTTCATGGTCATGAAGAAGCTGATGGTCGCGGCGGCATTGTTTGCCTTCGCCGGCATCGCCACCGCGGGCGAGTATCACGTCGGCAAGTACCTCCTCTGCTACGACTGCCACTCGATGCACGGCAGCCAGTCGCACGGGTTCGGCAGCGACGCCGCGCTCGGCACGCCCGGTGCGGGCAGCGCGAAGCTCGGCGGTGACTGGCAGTTCGCCCAGGGCACCGTCTACGACTTCCTCCTCAAGGGGTCGGAGAGCGAGTCCTGCAAGGCGTGCCACGACGGCAAGACGTTCGCGCCCGACGTCGTCGGCGAGAACTCCAACGCGTATGCCCGGTCGGCGGGCTCGATCCCCGACGGCAGCGCCGGCCACGAGATGTACAAGGGCCACGGCCTCGACGTCTCGGCGCAGGCGCCGGGCGGCGCGACCCAGACCCTCACCTGCTATGGCTGCCACATCCAGCACGGCCAGGCGGCGAGCTACCGGAACCTCGGCAGCCGCGCGGACGTGAACACCCAGCCGAGCTACATCGTGAAGGACGCCGCGGGCACCGACACGAGCACCGATCTCACGAAGGACGTCACGATCAAGGTCGCGACGGCCGCCATCGCCGCGGGCAAGTACGTCCCGCAGATCGACGGCGCGTTCGCCGGCTACTACGACATGACGAAGGTCAGCTACGCGCAGCAGACGGTCGGCGGGATCGCGTCCGCGAACCGCATGAACAACCTCTGCTCGCTGTGCCACGCGGAGTTCCACGGCGCGCCCGGCGCGGGCGCGGTCGGCAACGGCGCGACGGGCGCCGGCGTCGGCGGTGAGATGCTCGTCGGCGGCACGAACGGCGCCGACATGACCGGCTGGGAGGCGTTCACCCGCCACCCGACGTCGGGCGTGCAGGTCGGCGGCCTCGTGCCGTACGCCCCGGCCACCAGCAACCACGGCCACACGAGCTCGACGGGCCTCAACCTCAAGACCACCAAGGTGAAGGCGGCGCAGAAGAACGCGAGCGACTTCGTCAACGCGGCCCCGATGTGCGTCAGCTGCCACAACGCGCACGGCTCGACGAACGGCTTCGGGCTCCGCCTCATCGCGGGCAACGTCGCGCTCACCGACCCGGCGCAGATCGAGAACGGCACCGGTCGGTACGCGAACCTCTGCAACCAGTGCCACGGCCAGGGCACGTCGAACGTCGAGGACTACACCGGGACGCCGTTCCAGAGCGTCGTCCACTAACCTCGTCGCGCAGGCTTCATCGGAGGGGGGAGCAGAATTTCTGCTCCCCCCTCGCTGTTTTTCCAGCGACTTGCGCGCGCGGCCGATCCTCACGTGCGCGGCGCTCGGCGCCGCGACCCTGCTCCTCCTGCTCGCCCCGCGCCGGGGCGCGGCCGGCGACTGGCACGTGGGCGGCCTGCTCGTCTGCTCGGACTGCCACACGACGCACAACAGCCGCGACGGAGCGCCCATGCGCTACGACCTCGCGCCGGGGCTGTCGCGGTACCTGCTGCGCGGCGCCGACGAGGTGTCGCTCTGCCTTGCCTGCCACGACGGGTCGAACCCGCGCGCGCCGGACGTCCTCGCGCCGGTCGGCTACGTCGCCGACCCCGCCGCCGGCGCCTTCGCGAGCCGGGGAGGGACGAGCGTCGAGGGCGCGCACGGGCTGCTCCAGCCGGCGCCGGTGCAGGTCCCGCTGGGATCGCAGCAGCTGGTCCTCACCTGCGCGAGCTGCCACGACACGCACGGCAACGGCAACTACCGGAACCTCCGGGCGCGGCCGGGCGGCGGCGCGGGCGCCGCCCTCGCCGTCGTCGTCGACCAGACGAAGCGCGCCGACGGCGCGAACCCTCCGGACGTCTACTCCACCTCGAACCTGCGCTACCGCTCGGGCTCGAGCGCGTGGTGCATCGACTGCCACGACCTCGCCCCGACGGACCACGCGCACCCCTTCGACCGGCCCATCTTCGGCGCCGCCGGCGCCTCGTACGACACCTGGCTCGCCGTGCAGGGGACGCGGGTGCCGGTCCAGAACCCGAGCGACCCGGCCGTCCCGTCGCAGGACGACCAGGTCTCCTGCGTCTCCTGCCACCTCGCCCACGGTGGAGGGGCCGGTGGGCTCCGCGAGCCGAACGGGCCCGACACCCTCTGCGCGCAGTGCCACACCCAGTGACGCCCGCTCGCGCCCTCCTCTCCGCGACCCTCGCGTTCGCGGCCCTGCTCGCCGCGGCGCCAATGCGCGTCGCGGCGGCGCCGGCCGTCGCGGGCGCGCGCAGCCGGGTCGCGGCGTCGAAGCACGCGGCCGTGCGGCGAGATCCGCGCCACGCGCCGGGCGCGTGCCTGCAGTGTCACGGCGGGAACCGCCGCCGCGGGACGGGCGCCGAGCGCTCGGCCGCGAATGACCTGTGCGTCGAGTGCCACCGCTCGCCGCTCCCCGGCTCGTCGTTCCAGGGGAGCGCGACCTACGACCGCTCCGCCCACGGGGGCCCGGGGAGCGTCGCCTGGCCGGGGCCGAAGCCGAGCCCGCGGCGATCGACGAGCGCGGGCGCGTGCGTGACGTGCCACGATCCGCACGGCGCGGTGGACGCGAACGGGCCCATCCCCGCGATGCGCGTCGTCCGCGGCGAGGCGCTCTGCCTTGCCTGCCACGGCGGCGTCACCCGCACCGACGTCGCGGCGCAGTTCCGCAAGCCTTACCGCCACGGCTCCCCGTCCGGCCCGGGCGCCGTCGCGTGCGCGGACTGCCACAACCCGCACCTCGTCCGCGCCGACGCGGGCGCGCCGCGGGCGCCGGACGCGTCGGCTCGCCTCGCCGGCGTCGAGCGCGTGCGGGTGTCGAACGGGACGGCCGGAGCGCCGCCGGTCTACGCCCGGGTTGACGCGACCGACCCGAGCCCGGTGCTCGAGTACGAGGTCTGCTTCAAGTGCCACTCGGGGTTCGCGGCGCAGCGCCGCCCCGGCTCGCCGGATCTCGCGGTCCTCCTCAACCCGGCGAACGCGTCGTTCCACCCCGTCGAGGCGGCCGGCCGCAACCGGAACGTGGACTTCCGCGCGTTCGCCCCGCGCTGGACGGCCGACCGGCTCGTGCTCTGCAGCGACTGCCATGGCTCCGACGACCCGAGCGCAGCCGGCGTCCACGGCTCGAACGAGCGCTGGCTCCTGCGTGCGCGGTACGTCGCGGGTCCCGGCCCGCAGCGGGCGCTCCCGACCGACCTCTGCTTCCGCTGCCACGCGTACGCGACCTACGCGGATCCCGCCGGAGGGGCCGCGTGGGCGTACAGCCGCTTCCGCCTTCACGCGCCCCACGCCTCGGCTGGCGCGGGCTGCTTCGGGTGCCACGAGTCCCACGGGAGCCCCACCGCCCCGGCGCTCGTCGCGGTCGGGCGTGCGCCCGGCATGCCGAGCTACGCGCAGACCGGGGTGGGCGGGAGCTGCGTCGCGACCTGTCACGTGCGCTCGCCTGCGTCGGCGACCTACACGGTCGCGTACCCGCGGTGAGGCGAGACCCGACGATGGCCCGCCCGAGCACCCACCCGCCCACGCCCGCGCGCCGCGCGGCCCGGCTCGCGGCGCTCGCCGTCGCGCTCGCGGTCGCGCCCGCGGCGGGGGCGCGCGAGGACCCGTTCGACGGCCGCGCGACCGTCTCGTACGGCGGGATCGAAGCTCCCGGGTCGGACGCGCGCACCCTCCAGCAGACGTACGAGGGGCGGCTGCGGCTCGAGGTGTCGCCCGCGCTCGACGGGAAGCTGCAGCTCCGCCTCGACGACACGCGCGGGACGACGGCGCAGCGGACGCTCCGGACCTCCAGCGACTCGCAGCTCCTGCAGCCGCGGGCCGAGCTGCGCTACCGGCTCGCGCCGGTCGAGCTGCAGCTCGGGTACGACCTCGCGCTCGCGCGGTCGGATACGTCCGTGGAAAGCCCGATTCGCAGCCTGGCGCAGCGGGTCCACGGCACCGCGACCCTCGCGTCCCCGGGGCTCCCGTCCGCGAAGCTCGCCGCGGCGCGCCAGACGACCCGTGACCTGAGCCAGGACGCGGAGATCCGCGACACGACCGCGCAGCTCACCCTCGATCACGCGTTCGGCCCGTTCCGGGTGAACCAGGCGACCCACGTCGGGTGGCTCACCAACACCGGCACCGACGTCACGACGCGCACCATCCAGCCCCGCGCGACGGTCTTCTTCGACAGGGCGGTCGGAAGGGCCGGCACGTTCGGCGCGAGCTACAACGTCGCCTACACCGACATCGCGCAGCAGTCCCTGGCAGGGGCACCGGTGTCGTCGCCGGAGCCGCGCTCCCCATCGCGCGAGCTCTACGTCGTGTGGAATCAGCCCACGAATACGACCGGGCAGCCGCTCGTCCCCGCGCCCGCTCTCGTGGACGGCAACATCGAGGTCTCCACCGGAATTTCGGTGGGTCCCGACGGCTTTTCCTTCCAGAACATCGGACTCGACATGGGCCGCCTCGTCCCCATCGACGCGCTCCGCGTCACCGTTCGCACGTCCTCCGGGTTTCCGGTCAGCTACGGCGGCGGGATCACCTGGTCGGCGTACTCGAGCGCGGACGGCGCGCTGTGGACGCCGATCGGGGGCGCCTCGACGAGCTTCGACGCGACCTTCAGCCGGTTCGAGACGAGCTTTCCGGTGATGACCGCCCGCTACTACAAGGTCGTGAACTTCGGGACGAGCACCACCGAGACGCTCGTCACGGAGGTGGAGGCGTTCGAGCACGTCCTCGTCCAGCCGCGCGCGACGGCGCACTCGACCGTGCTCGTGCAGTCGGGTGTCGTGAGCGCGACCGCCGCGCCGCACCCGAAGCTGCGCCTCGCCGGCGGCGGGTCGCTCAGCCGCGCGTCGCAGGCGTCGTCCACGACCGAATTCTCGAGCACGGGGTGGGAGGTCAACGGCAGCGCCGCCGCCGGCCCGCTCTGGGAGCGCCTCACCGCGACGCTCGCCGAGGAGGTCCGCGGCTCGCGCACGACCCAGACCGCGGCGCGGCTCGGGTCGCAGTCGACCGGGACGGTCCAGCTGCGCGTGATCGACCCGATCAGCGTGAGCGGCGAGGGGCACCGCACCGAGGAGCGCGGGCCCGCGGACGCGCTGCTGAGCGTCGGCGCGCGGGTGGGCGCCGCGTTCGTCCTCGTCCCGTCCACGCTCGACCTCTCGGCGAGCGCCGGGTTCGATCGCGTCCGCACCGAGCCCGACGGCGTCGAGACCGACCGCCTGTCGGCGAGCGCCGCGACGTCCGCGCGGCTCTTCCCGAGCCTGACGCTCACCGGCTCGGCGGCGGTTCAGACGGGGAGGGTGACGCAGCCGCCGTCCGCGGTGGTCCTGTTTCCGCAGCCGCCCGCGTCGCGCGTCTACTCCGGGACCACGCTCTGGCGGGCGAGCGAGCGGCTTCAGCTCGCGGCGTCGCTCTCGTATCTCGACACCCAGGAGCGCTCCGGGATCGCGCAGCAGTACCGGGTCGCCTGGGATCCCTTCCCCGGGGGGGCGTTCCGGCTCGCGCTCTCGTACGACGAGTCGATCGACGCGGTGAACGGGAACCAGCTCGCGCGGCTGCTCGTCCAGCCGAGCTGGCGGATCAACCGGCACGCGACGCTCGACGGCAGCTGGTCGGACACGTTCCGCAAGGAGCCGGCGCCGCGCTCCCAGACGCAGCTCTACTACCTCGCCTTCACGGTCCGGACCTGACCCTGCGCCCCCTCCCACCGCACTTCGCCCGGACGGCCCTCCTCGGGCTCGCCGCGGCCGCCGCGGTCGCTGCCGGCTGCGCCGGGCCGAACCACTACACGAACCGGCGGGCGGACCTCTCCAGCCTCCGCAAGGTCGCGGTGCTCCCGTTCGACAACATGTCGGACGAGCGGCTCGCGGGGGAGAAGGTGCAGCGGCTGTTCGTGACCGAGCTCTTGAACGCGGGCACCTTCGAGGTGATCGAGCCCGGGCGCGTCATCCGGGTCCTGCGCGAGGAGAAGATCGAGACGCCGGGCGCGATGTCTCCCGAGGACGTGCAGCGGGTCGGCAAGGCGCTCAAGGCGGACGGACTCCTCCTCGGCACGGTCCTCGAGCTCAGCGACACGAAGGGGGCGCAGGGCGCCGCGCCGTCCGTGACGATCCAGCTGAAGCTCGTCGAGACCGGCACCGGCACCACCGTCTGGGCGGCCACGCGCCAGCGGACCGGCACCACGTTCAGCTCGCGCTTCTTCGGGTTCTCGCCGGCGCAGCTCCACCGTGGTCGTCACCGACGCGGTGCGCGACGCCATCCACACGATCGGCCGGTGATCCGGGATGCGGACCGGGACGCTGCTCGCGCTCGCGCTCGCCGCCGCCGCCCCGGGCGCCGCCCGCGCCGCGCACCGCGTCGTCGTCCTGCCGTTCGAGGAGTCCTCGCGGGTCCGGGTCGGGGCGGAGGTGAGCGCCGCGCTGGCCGCGCAGCTCGCCGCCCGCCGCTACGACCCCGTCGCGGGCGAGGCCGTGGAGCGCTTCCTCGAGCGGGAGCGGGTGCGCTACGTCGACTCGCTGCCGGCGCCTGCGCTCGAGCGGCTCCTGCGCGAGCTCGGCGCGACGCGCGCCCTCTTCGGGAACGTGCTCGTCGCGAGCGAGCGGCCGCTCCTCGTGGCGGTCTCGGCCCGGCTCGTCGGGCCCGGCGGGCAGGTCGTCTGGAACGACGTCGCGATCGTCCGGGAGGCGCACGCGGGGGGCCTCCTCGGGTCGAGCAAGCTCACGACCCTCCGCGAAGCGATCGCCGAGGCCGCACGCGCCCTCGCGGACAGCGCGCCGGACGGCCGCTCGTCGCGGACGGCGCACGCGCGCGGACCCCGGCTCACGTTCTCCGCGAGCGGCGGGCCCGTCTCGTACCGCGCGCGCGGCGCCGCGCCGGGTGGGCCCATCGCGATCCTGCCACCCACGAACTACACCCCGGACCCGCGCGCCGCCCGCGTCGTCGGCGAGCTGCTCGCGGTGCGGGCCCGCGCCCACCGGGGCGTCCGGCTCGTCGAAGCGGCGGAGCTCCGGCAGGCCGCGCCCGCGGCCGAGCTGCGGCTGTCCCGCCGGCTCGACGTGGACGACATGAAGCGGCTCCAGCCGGCCGTCGGGACGCACCTGTTCCTGCGCACGACGGTGCTGCGGTTCGACCCCTCCGCCGACGCGCCCGTCGGCGACGCGCGCGTGGCGCTCGAGATGACGCTCGTCGACGCCGACACCGAGCGGATCGTCTGGACCGCTTACCACGAGCGCCGCGGGGACGAGTACGTCGCGCCGCTCCGCACGAGCCCGGTCCACGACGTCGTGACCCTCGCCGATCGCGTCGTGGAAGAGCTCGTCGACACCCTCTGGAACTAGCCGAAGGAGAGCAGACGATGTCCACCCACAGGCCGATCCTCCTCGCCGTCCTCGCCGCGACCGCGGCCGCCTGCGCCGGTCCCGGTGCCGCCCGGAGGCCGCCGCGCGAGCCCGTCCTCGCCCGCGTGAACGGCGACGAGATCACCGCGGCCGAGATGAAGTCCGAGTTCGGGCAGAGCCACGAGGGCCACTCCAAGTTCCTCGTCGCGGGGGAGAGCGAGGCGCGGGAGTTCCTGGGCAAGCTCGTGGACAAGCACCTGCTGCTCCAGGAGGCCCGCAGGATGGGGCTGCACGAGCGCGCCGACGTCCGCGCGGAGGTCGTCGAGTTCGAGGCGGCGCAGGCCGCCGGCCACCTGCTCGCGATCGAGGTCGAGGCCAAGGCGAAGCCGTCCGACGCCGACGTGAAGGCGGTGTACGAGGGCGCGACGGAGCTCGTGGACGCGCGGGAGTTCCGTGCCGAGACGCGCGAGGGCGCGGAGCGGGCGCTCGCGCGGGTCCAGGCGGGCGAGGACTTCGACGCGGTCGCGCGCGAGCTCTCGACCGCGCCGAGCCGCGTCTACGGCGGGCTCGCGAACGGGATCGGCTGGGGCTCGAAGCCGCCGGAGTGGGAGGCGGCGGTGGCGGCGACGAAGACCGGCGAGACGAGCGCGATCTACGAGACGCGGCAGGGGTGGGAGTTCGTGCGGGTGGAGGAGCGGCGGCCGATCACGAAGGCGCCGCTGTCCGCGGCCGCCCCGAAGATCCGGGCGACTCTCGAGGCGCGCCGCAAGCTCGAGGGGGACCGCCGCCTGCGCGACGCGCTCTGGGCAAAGTACCGGGTCGAGCTCGCGGAGCCGGTCTCCCCGGACGTCCTCGTGCGGGCGGCGGAGGCTGGCGACGCAGCGAAGCGCGATCCGGACGGAGACCGTGTCGTCGCGTCCTGGGAGGGTGGCCGGATGACGCTCGCCGAGCTCGCGGCGCTCGTGAACGCGAAGGCGCTCGCGGCGCTGCCGCCCGAGCGGTACCGGCGCAACTTCCAGGAGCTCGCGACGAGCTCCGCGTACGCGAGGCTCGTCCGCCAGGAGGCGGCGGCGCGCGGCTACGCTCGCGTGCCCGCCGTCGCCGAGCCCGTGGCGGCGAAGCGCGACCGGCTCGCGGTCGACCTGCTCCTCGGCGAGTACGTCGTGAAGGACGTGGCGGTGACCGAGGACGACGCGCGCAAGCTCTACGACGCGAAGCCGGAGGCGTTCGCCACGCAGGAGGAGCGCGAGGTGGCGCACGTCGAGGTCGAGACGCTCGGGTCCGCCCAGGAGGTGAAGGCGCTCCTCGCGAGCGGGACGCCGTTCGACGAGCTGGTCCGCACCCACTCGAAGAACGAGAAGACGAAGCCGGTGGGCGGCTCGCTCGGATTCGTGACCCGCGCCGACTGCCCGCCGGAGTTCGAGGTGGTCTTCTCGCTCGGGCAAGGGGAGACGACCGAGCCCATCGCCGGGAAGGGCGGGTTCCACGTGATCCAGGTCCGAACGATCGTGCCGCCGCGGGCGCGCCCGTACGAGCAGGTGAAGGACGAGGCGCTCACGTCGCTGCGCCGCAAGCGCAAGAACGACGCGCTCGCCGCGTGGACGACGCGCCTGCGCGCCGTCTCGAAGGTGGAGGTCGATCGCGACGCGCTCGCCGCGTTCGTGAAGGCGAGCGCAAAGGAGGCGGAGGCGCTCTCCGGGGGCGCCAAGCCGCTCCCGTCCGACCACGGCATGAGCAGCGTGGGCGGCGGTCACGGCGGCCCGCCGCACGGGAGCGGGGGACCCACCGCGCCGCCGCCGCAGGACGGCGCCGCGGCGCCGGCGCACGGGCGAGGCGCACCCGGGAGGACCAGGGCGCCGTGCTGAAGCTTCGCGCCCGAGGCGCACCCCGGCGAAGGGAGTCGCCTCGCAGCTACGGGCAGGCGTACAGGTATTCCTCGCGGAAGCTCGTGCCGAGGACGTCCGACGAGCGCATCTCGACGAGCGCGTCCCCACTGTAGGTGTACGTGACGGTCGCGCTGGTGCCGCCGGCGGTGAACACGCTGCTCGACAGCCTGGGCGCGTCGAGGAACGTCGTGGCGAAGAAGCGGCTCGGGGCGTCGATGGGCGCCAGGAGATGGAAGACGGCATCGCTGCGACCGACCGTGAGCGCGCCGGGATCGTAGGTGTACGTCGGGTCTGCGTGGAGCCGGCCTCGGTCCAGACGTTTCCGTCGAAGCCGTAGGTCCAGGTCGCGTCAGGCACGCCGTCGGGCGGATGCGCGACGTCGCCGTCGCGCTCGATCGTCGAGAGGACGCCGCTCGTGTAGCCGTAGGTCATGCGCGACGTCACCGCGCGCGCGGTCGGGCTGATGCTCTCGCGCTCGCGCAGGAGCACGCCGCTCTCGTACGTGTAGAACGCGCGCTCCAGGTACGTGGGCGTCGCGTCGAGCTCGTCCGAGAAGAGCAGCCGCCCCTCGGTGTCGTAGCGATAGGTCATGCTCGATGTCGAGCTCTTCGACGCCGGCGTGGGTCGAGAAGAAGCGAGCTCCGCACGGCTTCCCCGCGGGGGCGGGCTCCCCGACCGCCGCGAGCTCGGGATCGGCGCCGTTGTCGGCGTAGCACGTGACGGCAGCATTGCCCTCGACTCGGACGTCGCAGTCGCAAGAGGAGCTGTGGAGCACGAGGACGACCCGGACCGCTCCGCAGGCGGGGGCGAGCGTGCGATTGAGCGTGCCGTCGTTCACGAGCGAGACGTACTCGTCGTCCACGCCGGCAAAATCGAGCTGCCGATCGACGACGGTGAGCGAAAGCGCAGCGAGCGGCGTCCGCGGATCGGCCGGAGGGTAAAGCGCGGCCGACGTGATCGTGAGCGTCGTCGGCCGTCGGACGTACGAGTACGCATGCACGGTCATGCCGATGTCGGCGACCAGATCCCGATTGCCGCCGCTCATGCCGACGAGCCCGTACGAGTACAGGATCGTCGGGTCGGGCGAAGGCGGCGCCGGGGATTCGGGGGAACAGCCGGTCAGCAAGGCGAGCACGGCGACGGCGCGGTATGCCTTGGGCATCGTGCTCAAGTATAGCCGCGTCTCTTCGAGCACCAGCGGTGAATGTCACGAGCCAGTCTCGAGCCGCGGCCGCCGCATGCGCACGACGCGAGCCAACGCGAACGGGGCCGGGTTTCCCCGGCCCCGCGGTCTTCCTCGCGTCGCGAGGGAAGGCTACTTCTCGCCCTTCCGCTCCGCGATCTCCTTCTCGATCTTCTCGAGCTCGGGGTTCTTCGGTGCCGCGCCCTCGGCCTTCTTCTCCTCCTCGGGCTTGCCGGCGAAGTACGACTCACCCGCGGCGAACTGGCCGGGCTGGATGGTGGAGGCGAGCTCGGTCGCGCCCTTCGTCACGGTGCCCGTGACCTTCTTCACGATGGCGTATCCGAAGAGCGCGAACCCGATGAGGGGGAGGAACATGAGGAAGAGCGCGCCGAGCAGCGGGACGATGGCGAAGAGCGCGAGGAAGGGGACCTTCACGTAGCGCGCCCCGTCCATCGCCTTGAGCCGCCCACCCTCGGCCGAGACGACCTCGACCTCCCAGTTGCTCGTGTTCCAGTAGTAGCCGCCGCCGACCTTCATTCCGCCCGTGTACTTGGCCATGACGCCCTCCTTCGTTCGTTCGGTGCGTTCGTGTGCGCGATGCCGTGGGTCTAGCGGTTCCGCCGCCTGCGAATCTCCGCCTCGAGCGCGTCGAGCCGGTCCTCCCGCGTCGGGCTCAGGCGGTCCGCGGGGGCGCTTCCGCTCCGGCCGGTGAAGTGCGCCTCGCCGGGCTGCCAGCCGGGGGTGACCGTCGCGGCGAGGTCCGTCGCCGAGCGGTGGACGAGGTTCGCCATCGCCGAGGCGATCGCCCCGAGGGTGACGAAGAGGCCGATGACCGGGAGGAAGACGACGAAGGCCGCGCCGAGGACCGGCGCGAGCGCCACCGCGAGCGCGGTGGGGATCCGGGTCCAGCGTCCGCGCCCGGTGGGGAGGCGCTCCCCGTCCGCCACCGGGGCGACGTGCCAGCTCGCCGTGTCGAGGTAGTAGCCGCTCGGGACCGTGCTGCCGCTCTCGTAGGTCGTCGTCATGTTCGTGCTCCTCTCGATGCTGAATCTCTCGCATCCGGCGGCCGCGCCGAAATTGGGAGGACTCCCCGGTCGCGCGGGAATGAGTACCGAGACGGCCTCGGGTGATTTCCCGATGTGGCGGGGCGCCGCAGACGGGAGCGCCGTTCGTCCCCGCCGGGTCGCCGCTTTCGCCAGAGTTCGGCTGCGGGACAGGTGAGCGTCTGAACGCCGTCAGCTCGACGCAGGGGCCTCGGACGCCGGGGCCCAGGCGGTGGTCGGCCGAGCGAGCGCGAATTGCTCGTTGGTGCGGAAGGGACGAACTGCTTCGAGGTCGTTCCGCGGTTCACGGCATCGCTTCGCTCGCCCGTCCAGCGAAGCGACGCCTCGAACCAGAAGTAGGTCGGGTGGGGCTCGAACCCACAACCTCGGGCTTAAAAGGCCCTTGCGCTACCGTTGCGCCACCGACCCGTACCTCGACTCTACCGCCGAGCGCCCGCGCGCGCGCATGCGGCGCAGGAGCGAAGCACGTCGGGTATAGCGCGGTTCGCCCCCGCCTACGACAGCGTCTTCGAACCACCGGGGCGACATTCCAGCTCGCCTGAAGAACGCGCGTCGGGGGTGCCCTGGACGGCCGACGCTCCGTCACTCGAGCCGAGCGCCTCGGTGTGTCCCTTGACCGAGAGATACGACGCTCCCGCCCAAGGGGCGGTGCTGACCCCGGACCCGGGGATACCCCCCTCAGCTCCGCGGCGCTATGAGGTTTTGTGCAGGCGCGCTGCGTGCAAGCTGGTAACCGGAGAATGCGGAGGAGCCCATGATCTCGACGCTGCTCGCGCTGGTGGTCGCCGCAGCCCCGGCGTCCGCGCTCGACGTCCCGCTGCCCCCGGGCGAGCTGCGCGGTCACGTGATCGGCCCGAAGGGCCTCCCGGTGACGCAGTTCACCGTGAACGGGGTCCGGTTCCAGGGCGCGGACGGCCGCTTCAAGGTCCTCACGCCTCCGCAGGGCGAGTTCCGCGTCGTCGTGCGCGCGGACGGCTTCGCGCCGAACGTCTTCCACGTCCAGGGTGCGTCCGGGAAGAAGCTCGAGATCCCCGAGATCCGCCTCGGAGACGGCGAGCACGTCCTCGGCGAGGTGCTCGACGCCGAGAGCGGGATGCCCGTCGCCGACGCGCGCGCCTCGCTCGCCGATCCGGCGAAGCTCGAGCGGCTCCGCTTCATCCGCCCGGAGCGCGTCGCGCCGCTCGGCGTGAGCGGGGCGGGCGGCTGGTACGAGCTGCGCCACACGCCGCGCGGGCTCCTCGTGCTCGTCGTGAGCGCGCCCGGCTACCTCCCCGAGTTCGTGCCGGTGAACACTCGCGACGCGCTGCCGACCGTCCTGCTTCACCGCGGCGGCACGCTCGCCGGGACGATCCGGAACGGCCACGGTGCGCCGCTCGCTCGCGCCCGCGTCGTCGCGCTCTCGAAGCAGGCGAACGACGGCGCCGAAGGGGTCTCCGACGCGGCCGGGCGGTTCGCCTTCGAGCGGCTGCGTCCGGGGCGCTACCGCGTCGTCGCGCTCTCCTTCGGGCGGACCGCCGACGCGGGCGAGGTCGAGGTGAAGGACGGAGAGGTCACGGAGGTCTCGGTCGGCCTCGCCGTGCCGACGTTCGTACCGATCGCCCTTCGCTGAACGTGCGCGCGCCGCGTGCGCGCTAGCGCTTGCGGCCTGCGACGGCGGGGGCGAGCTCCACGACCTCCGCCGGATCGATCTCGGGGACCTCGTCGGCGAGCGCCGCCCGGAGCGGCGTGCGTCCGGGGCCGGTGGCGACCCGTCGCTCGTCCTCCTCGAGCCGCGCGAACCAGCGGGACGCCGTCGCCTTCACGCGCGCCCACCGGACGTCCTCCTGGCTCGGCATCGGAATCTCGGACGGACGTGAGGCGCGAGCGGGCGCATCGAGCAGGCGCGCTCCGGCGCGGCGCCGGAACACCTCGCCATAGGCCGAGCTGAGCGTCCGCGAGCAGAACGGGCACTGGTAGTAGCGGATCGTGCTCCCGGGGGCGGCCCAGGAGGTCATGACGACCCTGCAGTGCGTGCACTCGACGGACGCTTCCATTCGACCTCCGGAGATATCACCGGGGGCCCCCCGGTCAAGAAAACCGCCGGGATCACTCGGGGATCTCGCGATCCAAGGCAGGGCGCGCCGCCCGGGGTTATCGTCGCTCCATGCCCACGGTGGTGAACCTCGACGGCGCGCTCGTCCCCCCCGACCGCGCGAAGGTCTCGGTGTTCGACCGCGGGTTCCTGTATGGCGACAGCGTCTACGAGGTGATCAGGACCTACGGTGGCCGGCCGTTCGAGGAGGAGGCGCACCTCGCCCGGCTGCGCCACTCCGCCGACCGGATCGGCCTCGCGCCGAAGTGGGACGGCGACCGGACCGCCCGCGAGATCGCGCGGACGCTCGAGGCCGCCCGCGGCGGGGACCTGCCCGACGACGCCGCGGCCCCCTGGAACGTGGGCGAGCGATACGTGCGGGTGGTGATGACGCGCGGGGCCGGGGAGATCGGTCTCGACCCTGCGCTCGCGGTCGACCCGGTGGCCCTCGTCGTCGTCCAGCCGCTCTCCGGCCCGCCGGCGCGCGCCTACCGGGACGGGGTCGCGGCGGCGATCGTCGGGGTACGGCGTGCCGCGCCCGAGGCCATCGATCCCTCCGCGAAGACGGGCGCGCACCTGCCGAACGTGCTCGCGGTGCGCGAGGCGCGCGCGGCCGGCGCCCACGAGGCGCTGCTCCTCGACGGGCGCGGGTACGTCACCGAGGGATCGTCGTCGAACGTGTTCGCGGTCGCGGGGGCCGTCCTCCGGACGCCGCCGCTCGCGGCGGGGATCCTCGAGGGGGTCACCCGTGGCCTGGTCCTCGGCCTCGCACGCGCCCTCGGGGTCGAGGCAGAGGAGGTCCCGCTCCGGCCGGAGGAGCTCGAGGGGGCGGACGAGGTCTTCATCACCTCGACCGTGCGCGAGATCGTGCCGGTGACGCGGCTCGGCGCGCGGCCGGTCGGCGGCGGACGCCCGGGACCACTGACACGCCGGCTGCACCGCGCTTTCAGGGAGCGCGCCGGCGGCCCGCCCGGCCTGGACTGAGGAAACGCGGGCGCACTGTGCGCGAAGGTGGGCGTGACATCCCGCACCCTGGAACGCCCGGGGGACGCTAAGCTGCGGGCACGCATGGGTCGCTCCCTCGTCGTCCTGCTCGCCCTCGCCGCGCTCCCGATCCCCGCCCGCGCCGAGTCGCAGGTGGAATCGATGATCGAGGCGCTCCGCAAGGACTCGTCGCTCAAGGTCCGTACGCAGGCCGCCATCCTGCTCGGCCAGCGGGGGCTCACGGAGGCGGTCCCCGCCCTGCGCGAGGCGGTGGCGACCGATGAAGCGGCTGCGGTCCGGCTCGCCGCGGTGGGCGCGCTCTCGAAGATCCGCGACCGGTCCGCGCGCCAGACGCTGCGGGCCGCCGCCGACGCCGACCCGGCGGACTCGGTCCGGAAGGCCGCGGCGAGGGCGCTCGAGGATCTCGGGCCGCTCTCCTTCTCGATCGACGAGCCCGGCGGCACCGGCGGCGCGTCGGCGCGCGGCGCGCTGCGCGACGCGCTCACGAAGCTGCTGCGGGAGCGTGGCTTCGCGGTGGTGGACCGCGGCGGCATGCGGCTCAAGCCCTCGGTCATGCGCGTCGACGTGGACGCGAGGGGAGGCAAGACGGTGATCGCCGTGAGGGCGTCGCTCGTCGCGGTGGACGACGACGGCCGGATGGCCGCGATGCTCGAGAGCGGCGCGAAGCTCTCCGCGAACGGGGCCATTCCGGACTCGAAGCTCGGGACGTATTCGGCGAGGGCGCTCGAGGCAGCGGCCAAGACGCTGTGCGAGGATCTCGCGGCGAAGCTCGGAGAGCGGTAAAAGGGGAGGGTCCATGGAACCCGCCATCGACCCGCCGCCCGCCGGCTCCGCGCCGGAGACGCCCGCCGCTCCGCCTCCGGGCGGCCCGGACGGGCGCGCGCCGAAGCGGAAGCTGAAGAACTACCTCCTCGACACGAGCCTGCAGCTCAAGCTCGCGAGCTACCTGCTCGCGGCCGCGACGGCGCTCTCCGTCGGCCTCGGGTGGCTGCTCTGGTCGGCGTACCGCGAGACGAGCCGGGTCGTCGCGCTCGGCGATCCCGAGGTCGGGGACTCCATCGCGGCCGCGCTCGCGACGGAGGACCGCTGGCGCATCGTGCTCGTCTCGGTCGCGCTGGTGCTCGTGCTCCTGTGCCTGCTCGGCGCGGCGGTCGTCATCACCCACCGCGTCGCCGGCCCCGCCTTCGCCATCCGCCGCACCTGCACGCAGGTCGGGGAGGGGAACCTCGCGCGGCCGCGCGCGCTGCGGGACCACGACCTCCTCGTCGACCTCGCCGACTCGGTGGCGATGATGGTGGACGCCCTGCGCGACCGCGAGGCGATCGACCAGGCGGCGATGGCGCACGCCGCGGCGACGCTGCGCGATCCGGGCGCGACGCCGGAAGCCTGCGCCGCGGCCGCCGCCGAGCTCGAGCGGCTCGCCGCCGAGAAGGAGGCGCGGCTCCGGTCGTGAGGCGCCGCCCCGTCGCGGTGAACCTCCCGGCAGGTCGACGCACCTGGGTGGCGCCGTGAGCAGGTCCGCGCTCGCCGGCCTCGCCCTCGCCCTCGCAGTCTCCGTCGCCGCCTGCGTGACGAGTCGCGGGTCGGTCCCCCCGGAGCTCCCGCCGTCTCCGCCGGCGCCCGACGCAGAGGCGATCTCGACCGCAGCGCCCGGCCCCGAGGTCGCGACCACGGTGGGCGCCCCGGCCGCCTCCTCGCCTGGCGCCGAGGCGCCGTCCCCCGAGGGGGCGACGACGGTGGCCCCCGCGCCCGCACCGCTGCCGCCGCCGCTCCCCGCGCCGGAGCCGCCGCCGCTCGTGCCGCCCGCCGCGTCGGACCGCGCCAATCCGCTCGACGCGCTCTGGGGGCACCGGCTCGACTTCTCGAGCCGAGGCGAGCCCCTCGTCTCGATCCGGCTCATGGAGGGGCAGCGCGAGATCGCGTTCCGCGCTCGCGGCGCCGCGCGCGTGGTGCTGCGCGGCGGCGGAGCCGTCGAGGTGCCCGCCGGCGCCCGGCTCACGGTTCGCGTGCACCGGACCGCGCCTGCTGCGATCGTGTACCAGCCGCTGCTCGCCGAGGCGCCCATCGCGGAGCGGGAGCGGCTCGAGCCCGCCCGGCGGGAGTTCGAGGCGAAGGGGCTCCTCGTCCTCTCGCGCGTCGTGGGCGCGGTGTACGGGCTCGGTGGCCGGGTGGTGGACAACCGCCGCGAGCTCCTGCTCGCCGCGTCCGACGGGAGCGAGGCGGGTGCGCGCCGCAGCGCCGACGAGCTGCGCGTCCGGCTCGGCGCGCGGCCGGCGATCCACTCGGAGGTGGTGGCGCGGCCACGCGGAACGCTCGCGCTGCACGCCGAGGGCGGCGCCCCGCTCGGCGAGGCGGACGCCGCGCTCTGGATGGAGGTGGACGGCGACGCGGGGTTCGTCGTCGAGGGCGTCGAGCACGAGCGCAGCCCGACCGCGCGCGCGCGGGAGGACCGCGCCTACCGCGGCCGCCTCTACGTCACGCTCGACGCGACCGGCGCGCTCACCGCCGTGCACGGGGTGGCGCTCGAGGAGCTGCTCCGGGGGCTCGTGCCGAGCGAGATGCCGGGGTCCTCGCACGTCGAGGCGCTGAAGGCGCAGGCGGTCACCGCTCGCTCGAACGTGCTCGCGCAGATCGGGACGCGTCACCTCACCGATCCGTTCATGCTGTGCGCCGAGGTGCACTGCCAGGCGTACCGCGGCGACGCGGCGCGGACGGCGCGCACCGACGAGGCGGTTCGCGCCACCCGTGGGGAGGCGCTGTTCGGCGGCGCCGACCGGACCCTCGTGGACGCGGTCTACTCCGCGATGTGCGGCGGCCACGGCGAGGACAACGATCAGGTGTGGGGGAACGTACCGAACCCGAGCCTCCGCGGCCGCCCCGACCTGCCGCCGGAGGCGGGGACGCGCTGGACCCGTGCGCTGCGCGACGAGAAGACGCTCCGCGCGTTCCTCGCCGCCGCGCCCGACGCGTTCTGCAAACGCCCGGCCGCCGCCCGCAAGGATCGCTTCCGCTGGGAGCGGCGCTTCTCGGGGGCGCAGCTCGACGCGGCGCTTGCGCCGCTCGGCGTCGGGCCGGTTCGCCGGCTCTCCGTCCGCGCGCGCGGGGTGTCCGGCCGCGCCCGGACGCTCGAGGTCGAGGGGGGAGACGGGAGCGCCGAGGTCCACGGCGAGCTCCAGATCCGCCGCCTGCTCGGGAACCTGCCCTCCGCGATGTTCGTCGTCGACCGCGAGGCCGGCGCGACGGTGCTCCGCGGCGGCGGCTGGGGCCACGGGGCGGGGATGTGCCAGTGGGGTGCGGTCGGCCGCGCCGAGGCGGGGCAAGGCTACCGCGAGATCCTGCGCGCCTACTTCTCGGGCGCGGAGGTCGCGCGGGTGTACTGAGTGCACGCCCCGCCCCGCCCCGCCCCGAACGTGGACGTGGCCGTGGACGTGGTCGTGGTCGTGGTCGTGGACCTGAACCTCGACCTCGACCTCGACCTCGACCTCGACCTCGACCAGGTCGTCGAAGTCGAAGTCGAAGTTCAAGTCGAAGTCGAAGACCACGTCCAGGTCCACGTCCACGTCCACGACGCCGTTGCGCCTGCTGCACACCTCCCGCCCGGGCTGCCCGCCCCGTCCCAGAGCCCCGACGGGGCCCTGCCGCGTCCCGCTCGTTAGGGCCGATGCGGGCGACAGGTGGTCGCCGCATTTTCCCAGCGTCGGCAACGAGATCGGCGGCGGGCGGAACGGCGATGGAACACGACACCAGGGTGCTAGTCGTCGAGGATGACGAAGCCGCCCGCGACGCCCTCGGCGAGTACCTGTCGGCAGCCGGGTTCGCGCCGCGGCTCGCGCGCGGGGGCGTGGAGGCGCTCGCGGCGGCGGCCGCGGAGCAGCCCGACGCGGTGCTGCTCGACCTCATCATTCCGGCGCCGGACGGCTTCGAGGTGCTCGGCCGCCTCCACGCGGCCGACCCTGGGCTGCCCGTCATCGTCATGTCCGCGCTCTCCGAGACGGAGGCCGTCGTGCGCGCCATGAAGCTCGGCGCGGCGGACTACCTCCCGAAGCCGTTCGAGGTGCACGAGCTCGATCTCGTGCTCCGCCGCGCCCTCGAGCGCCCCGGTCGCCGCGCACCGGACGCCCCGCCGCCCCGGGCGCCGGCGGGCGAGGCCGAGGCGGACCCCGAGCCGGCCCCGACCCTCTCGGGCGCGATGGAGCGCGTCTGGTCGCTCGCCGACCGGATCGCGGACACCGACGTGCCGGTGCTGCTCGTCGGCGAGAGCGGCGTCGGCAAGGACGTCGTCGCCCGCCGGATCCACGCGACCAGCCGGCGCGCGACGCGGCCATTCGTCAAGATCAACTGCGCCGCGCTCCCTGGCGAGCTCCTCGAGAGCGAGCTCTTCGGCCACGAGAAGGGCGCGTTCACCGGCGCGCACGCCGAGAAGCCCGGAAAGTTCGAGCTCGCCGACCAGGGCACCATCTTCCTCGACGAGATCGGCGAGATGGATCCCCGCCTCCAGGCGAAGCTCCTCCAGGTCCTGCAGGACGAGGAGTTCTACCGGGTCGGCGGCAAGCGGTCGGTCCGGGTGGACGCGCGCGTCGTCGTCGCCACGAACCGGAACCTCGAGGCCGCCATCCGCCAGGGCACCTTCCGCGAGGACCTCTTCTACCGCCTGAACGTGGTCACGATCCGGGTGCCTCCGCTGCGCGAGCGCAAGGAGGAGATCGGCCCGCTCGTGGAGCACTTCGTCGCGAAGTACCGGGCCCGGTACCACGGCGGGCTCGAGCAGGTGCCATCCGACGTGATGGAGCGCTTCCACAGCTACGACTGGCCCGGCAACGTCCGGGAGCTCGAGAACCTGGTCCGGCGGCTCGTGGTGCTGCGCGATCCGGCGATGGTGCTCGGCGAGCTCGCGCTCACCGGTCGCGCGCCGGTGCCGTCCGCTGAACGGGGTCGCGAACACGGTCCGCGGCGTGGGCGGACTCCACGCGACCCTCCCCGAGGACGCTCCGCTGAAGGACGTCGCGCGGCGCGCAGCGAGGATCGCGGAGCGTGAGGCCATCCTCCGGGCGCTGATCCGCACCGGCTGGAACAAGCGGAAGGCCGCGAAGCGCCTCCAGATCAGCTACAAGGCGCTGCTCTACAAGATCAAGGACTGCGAGATCGTCGATCCGCGCGACGCCGCGATGAGGGAGTGAGCCCCTACGCGGTCCGCTCCACCTGGACCGACGCGGAGGCCGCGACGGCGGCCACCGCCGCCGCCGTGGCGACCTGCGCCGCGGGCTGCGGGACCTTCGCCACCTTCGGGACCGCGTCCTCGCTCCTCGGGTACTCGCGCGCGGTCCGCGCCGAGACGAACAGGAGCGCGAGGCCGAGCGCGAACAGCACGAGCGGCTCCGTCCACGTCCCGGGGAGCATGCGCGAGATTGCCGTGCCGGCACCGAACAGGCCCAAGGTCCACACCGTCGCCCTCAGCATCCGCGCCCCCCGCGTCGCGCGGCGGCCCAGCTCCGGCCCCCGCGCGGCGTCCCAAGGGAACGTCATGCGCGGGAGGCCCCGCGGCAACGCGGGCAGCGCGGTTCCGCGCGTGGCGAAAACAGTTCACCCGCCGCGGCGTCCGCACCTCACGACGGTCCCATCGCTCGCCTGTTCGCTGAAGGTGGGAGCGTCTGCCGGAACGTGCGTGGAGTCGCCACTCTCGGCGCGGAGACGCTCGCGCATCGGCGAATGGCACGCGGCGTGCTCGGAGGGTCGGCGATTCGCGAAAACGATGTGCCCGGGAGGCTCAACGGATGGTCCGAGCGAACAGGGTTGCGTTGGCGGGTCTGCTCCTCGCCGCGGGGTGCGCCTCCTCACGACCCTCGGAGAGGGTGGCGGAGCGGCCCGACGCGGGGGAGTACCGCATCGGCCGCGAGGACGTGCTCGAGGTCGTCGTGTGGCACGAGCCCGAGCTGACGCGGATCGTGCCGGTGCGTCCCGACGGTCGGATCTCGCTGCCCCTCGCGGGAGAGGTCGAGGCGGCCGGGAAGACCCCGGAGGAGCTCCAGGTCGGCCTCACCCGC
Organism: uncultured delta proteobacterium; assembly: GCA_963736795.1. Classification (GTDB taxonomy): domain Bacteria; phylum Myxococcota; class Myxococcia; order Myxococcales; family Anaeromyxobacteraceae; genus Anaeromyxobacter. The sequence continues at coordinate 210,083 of CAVTRF010000038.1, forward strand.
GCCCTCGAGCCGTACATCCACGACACCCGCGTGGCGGTGCTCGTGCGCGAGATCAACGGCGACAAGGTGTTCGTCCACGGCGAGGTGACGAAGCCGGGCGGGTTCCCGCTGCGCGGCCCCATGTCGGTGATGCAGGCGATCGCGCTGGCGGGCGGGCGGACCGAGTTCGCGAAGGACCAGGTGGTCTGGCTGCGACAGGTGAAAGGCGGAAAGACCGAGCGGGTGTCGCTCTCGTTCCGCGAGCTGATCCAGGGGGAGGCGGCGGGTGCGCTCTCGTTGAGGCCCGGCGACGTGCTGTACGTGCCGTAGGGCGGCAGCGAGAGCGCGAGGCGGAGGCGGGCAATGGGCGCGTGGCGCGAGATCGGAGCAGCCGTGGTGGTGGCGGCGCTCCTGGGTGCCACGCCGGCGGCGGCGGGTACGGTGATGGAGCCCATTGCCCGCCTCTCCCTCGAGGGCGGGTGGGACTCGAATGCGCTGTACGACGGGCGGAGCGCCGACACCACCGGCCGCATCGCACCCGAGGTCGGGCTTCGGCTGCGCAACCCGCTGTGGGATCTCAAGACGACGTACGGCGGCGACCTCGTCTACTTCCAGCGGCTCGCGCCCGGCGGCATCTGGAACCACCGCGCGGGGGTCTCGCTCGACGCGCACCTCACGCGGCGCACCCTGCTCGTGGGCCAGCTGCGGCTCTCGGAGGCGTTCGATCCGGCGGGGCTCGCCCAGGCGGGGGTGTTCCGCACGGGACTGCAGCGTGCCGTCGTCGTGGCGGGGCGGGGGCGGCTCGACTTCCGGGCCGACCGGCTCCTGGACACCGCCGTGACGGTGGACGAGCGGACGGTCCTGTTCGAGGACGGGACGGGCGGCGCGATGCACGCGCCCTCGGTCGAGGTGCTCCGGCGCATGGGACGGCGGCGCCTCGAGCTCGGGGCCGCTTACGGCTTCGGCGTCTACCAGAGCTTCGAGCGCGCGCCGGTCTCCGACGAGGTCGCGTACGCACACGCGCTGCGGATGCGGGCGCGCTGGCGCGCGGAGCGGCACGTCACCGTGGACGGGTGGGCCGGGCCGGCGCTCTGGCTCCCGAGCGGGAGCGGCTCGGTGGTGCCGGAGGCGTTCGTCGAGGTGCTCGTCGCGACGCGTGGCTTCGACCTGCGCGTGGACGCGGGGCACGGGCTCGGGATCGGCGCGACGGCTCGCCCGGGGCTCGTGGACTGGGCGGAGGTCGGGGGAAGACGCCAGTGGGGGCGTCGCTGGTTCGCGCGGGGCGATGGGGGCCTGTGGCGTTCCGGAACGGTACCTTCCGGGCGCGACGCGGTGACCGGGTACATGGTGGCAGGTGAGGCCGGAGCGATCCTGGGAGGGAATCTCCGGCTGTCGATGACGGGGGCGCACTTCGGCCGGATGGACCTCGCGGCGGCGGAGTTCCGCCGGACCACGGTGGGGCTGCGGCTGGGATGGGAGCTCCCGGGTCGCTGAGGAGGAGTCGGGGGGGACCATGGATCGGACGTACACGCCGCACGACGTGCTCGCCGTGCTGAAGCGTCGGAGGGCGCTCGGGCTCGCGGTCGCGGGCGCCGCGCTCGCCGTGGGGGTCGTGGTGGCGCTCGCCATCCCGTCCGAGTGGTCGGCGACGAGCGTCGTCCAGATCGAGCCGCGGCGGCTCCCGGCCGACTTCTTCCCGGCCCAATCCGGGACCTCGTTCGAGGAGCGGATGCGGACCGTGAAGCACGGCGTGCTCGCGCGGCCGGTGCTCGAGCGTGTCATCCGCGAGACGGACTATGCGCCGGACCTCCGCGACGACCTGGACGAAGCGGTCTCGCGGCTGCGGCGCTCGATCGAGGTCCGCCTCGAGGGCGAGGTCGCCGGCGGCCCCCCCGGGCTCCTCTTCGTCGTCGAGGTGCGGGGGAAGGACCGCGACAAGGTGGCGAAGGCGGCGGACCTCCTGCCCCGCGTCTACGCGGAGATGACGCGCCAGGTGCTCGCCGCGCAGGCGCGGAGCCTGCGCGAGACGCTCGAGAAGCAGGCGACCGCGCTCGGGAAGACGCTCTCCGAGCACGAGGGCAGGATCCTCGCCTTCAAGCTCGCGCACCAGACCGAGCTGCCCGAGACGGTCGAGACGAACGCACGCGCGATGTCGCGCGTCCAGTCGCTGATGGACATGCGGCTCGGGGCCGTGGCGGACGCCCGGAGGCGCCGCGCCGACCTCCTCGCGATGATCCCCGAGGCGCCGAGCGTGCCCGGCATGGCCGAGACCGGGCTCGACGCCGCGATCCGGCGCCTCCAGGCGGCGCAGGCCGCGTACGCCGAGGACCATCCCGACGTCCGGCGCGCGCGGCGCGAGGTCGAGGAGGCGCAGGCGCGCCGCGACGGCGAGCTCGCGCGCTTTCGCGGCGAGCGGGTGAAGGAGCAGCTCGCCCGCATCGACGCGGACGTTCGCGAGGACCGCGCCGCGCTCGTGTCCCTCGAGGAGGAGCGCCAGGCGCTGCAGCGCCGCGTCGACGCGGCGCCGCGCTGGGGACAGGAGCTCTTCGGGCTGTCGCGCGACTATGAGGTGTTGCGCGGGCGGTACGCGGCGGCGGTCTCGCGCCGCGCCGACGCGGAGGCGGCCGAGGCGCTGCTCGCGGCGGACGAGCCGTCGATGTTCCGGGTCGTGGAGGCACCTTCCGTGCCGACGCGGCCGTTCGCGCCCGATCGCCCGCGGCTCATCTGGCTCGCGGTCTTCGCCGCGCTCGGCGCCGGGCTCGCCGTGACCGGCGTCGCGGAGTGGCTCGACGCGTCCGTGCGCGGGCCCGAGGACGCCGGGTCGCTCGGCGTGCCCGTGCTCGCCGCCATTCCGAGGATCGGCCCGGGCAGGGGCCGCGCGTAGCGGAGGAGGAGACCGACCATGATGCCCGCCGAGACCCTGCAGGCCACCCGTCCAGAGCTCCAGCCCGAGGCGCGCCTCGTCGCGCTCGCCGCGCCGGACTCCGCTGCCGCCGAGCAGTATCGGGTGCTGTACCAGCGCATCCTGCGCCTCGCGGCCCGCCGGCCGCTCCGCGTCGTCGCGGTCACCTCCGCCGGGCGAGGCGAGGGGCGGACCACGACCGCCGCGAACCTCGCGCTCACCGCGGCCCAGGACCGTCCCACCATCCTCGTCGAGGCCGACCTGCGCCGGCCGGCGCTCGCGAAGCTGCTCGGTCTCGCTCCGCGCGCCGGGATCGCGGACGTGCTCGAGGGGCGTGCCGAGCTCGACCAGGCCATCACCCGCCTCGGGCCGCTCGCGGTGCTCGTCGCCGGGGAGGCTCGAGATCCGGGCGCGCTGCTCCGCGGCCCCGCGGCGGCGGCCCTGCTCGATCAGCTCCGCGGCTCGTACGAGCTCGTCGTCCTCGACGCGCCTCCGGCGCTCGCGTTCGCGGACGGCGACCGGCTCTCCGGCGACGCCGACGCGGCGCTGCTCGTCGTGCGGGCGGGCACCACGCCCCGGCAGGTGGTCCGCCTCGCGCTCGACGCGCTGGGCGAGCGCGCCGCGGGGATCGTCCTGAACGACGTGGACCCGGACGCGGTCGCGCATGGCCGCTGGATCTACCCGGGGGAGGCGCCGCGGCCCGCGGCGCCGTAGCGGCGGGGGGCGCGTGGTCCGGGTCTTCAACCACTGGTTCTCGCCGCGCAAGGCGGCCTACTTCCTCGCCGAGGAGGCGGTCCTCGTGGTCGCGCTGCTCGCCGGCGCCTCACTCGGGCCCGTCGCCGCGCAGGGCGGCGCGGTGGCGACCCCGGTCGCCCCGGCGATCGCGCGCGCCGCGCTCGCTTCCCTCTTCTTCGCGGGTGCGCTCTATCTCGGCGACCTCTACGACCTCCACGCCGCGGTCCGCGATCGCGCCGACGGCCGCAGGTTGCTGCGCGCCCTCGGGGTCGCCACCATCGCGCTCGCCCTGGCGGACCTCGCCCTCTCCCTGTTCCTGCCCGGCTGGATGCTGCACCGGTCGCTGGTGCTCGCCGCCACCGGCGGAGCATTCGGCGTCATCGCGGCGCGCGCGCTCATGCCGGCGGTGGTCGGGTCGCCGACGCGCGTCCTCTTCCTCGGCGCCGGCCCTCGCGCGCACGATCTCGCCCGGGCGGTCGAGCGCGAGGCGGACGGCCTGTGGGAGGTGGTCGGGTTCGTGGTCCCGGCGGAGGACCGCGGCCCGACCGCGGTGCCGGAGTCGCTCGTGCGCAGGGGCGCGGTGGAGGAGATCGCGCAGCGGCTGCGGGCGCACACCATCGTCGTCGCGATGGAGGATCGGCGCCAGGGGCTCCCGCTCGAGTCGCTGCTCGCCATCCGGACCCGCGGCGGCCGGGTGCTGGACGACGTGAGCTTCGCCGAGGCGGCGCTCCAGCGGCTGCCCCTCTCGCTCGTCCGCCCGAGCGCGCTCATCTTCGAGGAGGGCTTCCGGGTGTCGCGGGCGACGCGCACGGCGAAGCGGCTCACCGACGTCGCGATCGCGCTCCTGCTGCTCGTCCTCCTCGCGCCCGTGATGGTCGTGGTCGCCCTCGTCGTGCTCCTCGCGGACGGGCGCCCCATCCTGTACGCGCAGGAGCGGACCGGGCAGGGCGGGCGGACCTATCGGATCCGGAAGTTCCGCACGATGCGCCGCGACGCGGAGCTGCGCGGCGCGGCCTGGGCGGTCGACCGCGATCCGCGCGTCCTGCGGGTGGGTCGCTTCCTCCGGCGCGGCGCGGCTCGACGAGCTGCCCCAGCTCTGGAACGTGCTCCGCGGCGACATGAGCCTCGTCGGGCCGCGGCCCGAGCGCGACGTCTTCCTGCGCGAGCTCGAGGCGCGCTACCCGCTCTTCCGCCTGCGTCAGCTCGTGAAGCCGGGCCTCTCCGGGTGGGCGCAGCTCCGCTACGGCTACGGGTCGACCGTCGAGGAGCAGGGACGGAAGCTCGAGTACGACCTCTACTACATCAAGAACACCTCGCTGTTCCTCGACCTCGTCTGCCTGCTCGCGACGGCGAAGGTCGTCCTGCTCGGGAGGGGTGCGCGATGAGGACGCTCGAGGACGCGGTGCTGTCCAGGTTCGCGCCCGCCGCCGCGCTCCGCCCCATCCGCGTCGTGGCGGCGGGCGGCGGGACCGGCCTGCCGCGCGTGCTCGCCGGCCTCGCCGCGGGGGTCGAGCCGGACGAGGACCGCCAGGTGGACGTCACCGCCATCGTGACGACCGCCGACGACGGCGGCAGCTCGGGCGCGCTGCGCCGCGCGTACGGCGTCCCGGCCGCGGGGGACGTACGCAACTGCCTCGTCGCCCTCGCGGCGGGCGCGAACCCGCTCGCGGTGGTCTTCCAGCACCGCTTCGAAGGGGAGGGTGGGCTCGCCGGCCACACCGTGGGAAACCTCGTCCTCACCGCGCTCGCGCAGCGGCTCGGGAGCTTCGAGGAGGCGGTCGGGGCCGCCGCGGCGCTGCTCGGGGTCCGCGGCCGGGTCCTCCCCGCGTCGGAGGGACCGGTCGAGCTCGTGGCGCGCCTCGAGGACGGCCGGATCGTCCGGGGCGAGACGCGGATCGCGCGCGCCGGCGGCCGCGTCGCCGAGCTCCGCCTCGCCCGGCCCGTGGCCGCTCCCCGCGCGGCGCTCGAGGCGGTGCTCGGGGCCGACGTCGTCGTGCTCGGGCCCGGAAGCCTCTACTCGAGCGTCCTCGCGAGCCTCCTCGCGCGCGGCATGCCCGAGGCGCTCCGCACGACCGCCGCGACGCGCGTCCTCGCGGTGAACCTCCTCACGCAGCCGGGAGAGACCGACGGCCTGACCGCCGCCGACCACGTCCGCGCCGTGCAGCACCACCTCGGCGACGTCGTCGACGTCGCGCTCGTCCACCGCGGCGGGCTGCCGCCGGATGTCGCCGCCGCCCACGCCGCCGAGGGCGCCCACCCGGTCGAGATCGACCGCGCCGAGCTGGAGTCGCTCGGTGTGGTGCCGGTCGTCCTCGACCTCCTCGCCGCCGGAGACGTCGCCCGGCACGACCCGGACAAGCTCGCGCGCGCGCTCCTCGGGATCGCGCGCGCGCGGTGAGGGGGCGGGGGTGCTCGCGGAGCGCAGCGCGGAGAGGGTGGCGCCGGCGGGCGCCCCCGCGAAGGTCGACGAGCTCCGCGGGCGCGCCGGCTTCGACGCGCTCCGCGCCGAGTGGGACGCGCTCGTCGCGTGCGGCGCGGCCGACGTCCCGTTCGCGTCGCACGGCTGGCTCTCCGCCTGGCTCGACGCGTTCGCTCCCGCCGCGGAGCCGCTCGTCCTCGTCGCACGCGGGCCGCGCGGGGCGGCGCTCGGGATGGCGGCGTTCCTCGTGGAGCGCCGGCGCGGGCTCGTGCGGCTGGTGGCGCCGGCGAACGACCACTCGTGCCGCGTCGAGTGGGCGCTCGGCCCGGATCCGGGCACGGCGGTCGCCGCGCTCTGGGCCCATCTCCGCGACCGGGTCCACTGGGACGTGCTCCTCCTGCGCGACGTGCTGCGCGACGGGCCGACCTCGGTGCTGCTCGAGCCGCTCGCCCGCGCCGACCGGCACCTCACCGGGCGGTGGGAGTCCCTGAGGACGCCCTTCGTCCGGCTCGGGGGGACCCCCGTCGAGGAGCGGACGAGCGCGAAGTTCCGGGCGAACCTGCGGCGCCGCGCGCGGCGGCTCCACGAGATGGGCGCGGTGGCGGTGCGGCGCGCCTCGGCGCCGGAGGAGGTCGACGCCGCGCTCGCGGACTTCCTCGCCGTCGAGGCGTCCGGGTGGAAGGGCGAGGGGGGCACCGCCATCGCGCTCGATCCCGCCCTCGTCGGGTTCTACGAGCGGGTGGCCCGGGACGCTGCCGCGCGGGGTGCGCTCGCGATCCGCGCGCTCACCCTCGACGGCCGCCCGGTGGCGGTGCACCTCGGGCTCGTCCACCGGGGGATCTACCTCCTCCCGAAGACCGCGTACGACGAGCGGCTCGCGAGCGTCTCGCCGGGGCAGCTCCTTCAGCGGGAGGTCCTCGCGGAGTGCGAGGCGCGCGGCCTCGTCGGGTTCGACTTCCTCGGGCCCGACATGCCCTGGAAGCGCGACTGGGAGCCCGAGCACGCCCCGCACGACTGGCTCTACGTGTACCGGCCCTCTCTCGCGGGACGGGCGGTGCACACGTTGAAGCACCGGATGCGCCCGGTCGTGAAGGAGGTCCTCTCGTGGTTGCGGTGAGCCGAGCGATCGCGGTCCGGACGTGGAGCGCGGCCCGCCCGCCGCGGAGCCGCTTCATCCCCGCCCTGCCGACGCTCTGGCCGGGGATGCTCTCCCCCTTCGCGGCCGCGCGCGACGACGTCTTCCCGTTCGCCGCACCCCGCACGACCTTCTACTATCTCGCGCGCAACGCGGTGTTCCACGGCGCGCGCCTGCTCGGGCTCGAGGGGCGCGAGGTGCTCGTCCCGGCGTACCACCACGGGGTCGAGGTCGGCGCGCTCGCCGCCGCCGGAGCCGTCCCTCGCTTCGTCCGCGTCGACGGCCGGATGCGCCTCGACCTCGACGACGCGGAGCAGAAGATCGGGCCGCGCACCCGCGCGCTGTACGTCATCCATTACGGGGGGTTCCCCCAGCCGATGGACGACGTCCGCGCGCTCGCCCGGCGCCACGGCCTGCTCGTCGTCGAGGACTGCGCCCTCTCGCTGCTCGCGGCGGAGGGGACGCGGCCGCTCGGCTCGACCGGTCACCTCGGCGTCTTCTGCTTCTACAAGACGCTGCCGGTACCGAACGGCGGCGCGCTCGTCGTGAACGACCCCGAGGTCGAGGGCGCGCCGCCGGAGCCCCGCGCCGCGCCGCTCGCCTCGACCCTGTCGCACGCGGCGGGCTCGCTGCTCGCGAACGTCGCGCTGCGCGCCGGCGATCCGGGCGAGGCGCTCCGGAGCGGCGTGCGGCGCGCGTACGCGGTCGCGCGCGGGGCGGGGCTCCGCCCGGTGTCGACCGGCACCTCGACGTTCGACCCCGCCCACGTCGACCTCGGGATGAGCCGGCTCACCTCGCTCGTCGCGCGGCGCCTCGACGCGGCGGCGATCGTCGCGGCCCGCCGCCGCAACTACTTCCTCCTGCTCGGCCGGCTCCGGGACCGGGTGCCGCCGGTGTTCGGCGAGCTGCCCGCCGGCGCGTGCCCGCTCTTCTACCCGCTGCTGTGCGAGGACAAGGCCACGGTGGCGGCGCGGCTCGCGGCGCGGCGGATCGAGACGGTGGACTTCTGGCGCGAGGGGCATCCGCTCTGCCCGGCGGGGGAGTTTCCCGAGACCGAGGCGCTTCGCCGGCGCGTGCTCGAGCTCCCCGTCCACCAGGACCTCGCGCCCGAGGACATGGCCGACGTCGCGCGCGCGGTCGAGGAGGCGCTCCCGTGAGCGCGGCCGGCCCGGCCATCTCCGTCGCGGCGACGCGCGATCCGCGCCGGATCGAGGCCCTGCGCGCCGAGTGGACGGCCCTGTTCGACACGGCGGCGGACCCCTCGCCGTTCCTGTCCTACGAGTGGCTCTCGTGCTGGTGGCGCGCGTTCGGCGGGCGGCGCGAGCCGTGGATCCTCGAGGCGCGCGACCGCGCCGGCGCGCTCGCCGGCCTGCTCCTCCTCGTCGGCGGCGCGGGGCCGCTCGGGGTGCGCCGCTGGCGCCTGCTCGGGAACGGCGTCACCGGCGCCGACGGGCTCGACGTGCTCGCGCGTGCCGGCGACGCGCCGGCGGTCGCGAGCCGCGCTGGCGCGCGCGCTCGTGGAGGCCGGGGGCGAGTGGGACGTGCTCGATCTCGAGGACCTCCCCTGCGGCTCGCCGACGGTGGGCGTGCTTCGCCACGCCCTGGGCGCGCGGGGAGCGAGCGCGACCGTGGAGCGCGGGTTCGCGTGTCCCGGGTTCGCGCTGCGCGGGACCTTCGAGGCGCACCTCGCCCGCGTCCCGCGCCGGGAGACCTACGGCCGCCGGGTTCGGTGGCTCTCGCGCCAGCCGGGCTTCCTGCTCGACGTCGCGACGACGCCCGCGGAGGCGCCGGCCGCGCTCGAGGACCTGCTCCGCCTGCACCGGCTCCGCTGGGCCGCGGACGGCGGCTCCTCGGGGATCCCGCAGGGCGCGGTCGAGGACTTCCACCGGGAGGTCGCGCCACGGCTCGCGGCGCGCGGGTGGCTGCGCCTGTACCTGCTCCACGTGGGCGGCGCCGCGATCGCCGCGGTCTACGGGATCGAGGTCGGGCGCCGCTTCTTCTACTACCAGTCCGGCTACGATCCGGGGTGGTCGGCGCGCAGCCCCGGCCTCGTCCTCGTCGGCCGCACGATCGAGGACGCCTACGCACGCGGCCTCGCCGACTACGACTTCCTGCGCGGCACCGAGCCGTACAAGCTCGAGTGGGCGTCCGACCGCCGCGAGACCTGCACGCTCCGGCTCCGCGCGCCCTCGCTGCGCGCCGGCACGGCCGCCCTCGCGCGCGACGCGTGGCGCGGGGCGAGGGATGCGGCGCGGGCGATCGCTCCTGCGCGCGCGTGGCAGGCGCTCCGGCGGGCGCGGCGCGGCTTCGAGGCGCGCGCGCTCGCGGGGGCGAGGACCGGAGGGGGAGACGCGTGATCTTCGATCGACTGGACCCGAGCCCGCTCGCCACGCTGCGGCGCACCGCCAAGGCCGCCGCCGCCGGGGCGCTGCTCGCCGCCGGCGCCCACCACGTCGTGCGCGCGATCCGGAGCCGCACGTCGGGCGGCGCGCGCGTGCTGCTGCTCTCGTACCACCGCGCGACGCTCGACTTCGCCGAGACGGCGCGCGACACGATCCCGTCGATGCTCGTCTCCGCCGGGACGCTGCGGCGCCACCTCGAGCAGGTCGCGCGCAGCTGGGAGCTCGTCTCGCTCTCCGAGGCGGCGCGGGTCCTCGCCGAGGGGGCGCGCGGCCCCGCCCGCGCCTTCGCCGCCATCACCTTCGACGACGGCTACGCGGACAACCACGCGGTGGCGCTCCCGGTGCTCGCCGCGCTGCGGATCCCGGCCACCGTCTACGTGGCGACCGGGTTCACCGGCACCGGCGCGCGGTTCCCGCACGATCGCCTCTTCGCGACCCTGCGCGAGCTCGCGCGGCGCGGGGTGCCGCCCGAGCAGGCGGGCCTCGAGGCACCGATGCAGATCCTCCTCGCGGGCTGCGCGGGGAAGACCCCCGCCGCGACGCTCGATCGGCTCATCGCGCGGCTGCCCCACCCGGCGCTCCTCTCGGTCGCCGCGGCGCTCGAGGCGCGCACGGGGCTGTCGCCGGCGGACCTGCCCGCCGCGGCGCGCCCGCTCGACTGGGACGAGGTGAGGGAGCTCGCCGGCGCCGGGCTCGACCTCGGCGGCCACAGCGTGAGCCACGCCGCCCTCCCGAACCTGCCGCTCTCGGAGGTCCGGCGCGAGATCGAGGGCTGCCGCGACGCGCTCGCCGAGCGGCTCGGGAGGGCCCCGCGCCACTTCGCGTACCCGAACGGCTACCACTCGCCCGCGATCCGGCGAGCGGTCCGCGAGGCCGGCTTCGAGACCGGCTCGACCACCGAGGACCGCGAGAACGTCCGCGGGTGCGACCTGTTCGCGCTCCGCCGCAAGGTGCTGTGGGAGAGCACGACGCACGGGCCGCTCGGGTACAGCGCAGGCGCTCGCGACGTGCAGCTTCGAGGGGGTGTTCGGGGCGCTCAGGCTCACGCGCGGGGTCGGGGGCGAGAGGCCCGACCCGGCGCCCGAGCGGGCCGAGCCGGCGGCGGCGGCCGAGCAGCGGGCGGCGTCGTAGAGGGAGGGGCGATTGGAGGTCCGGGAATCCACGGCGGCGCTCGACGCCGGGCTCCTCGCGCGCGGCGCGTGGCTCGACACGGCCACCCGGCGCCTCTCCCGGCTCGCGCACGGCGCGGCGCTCGCGTTCCTCCTGATGCTCTACTCGAACCCGCAGTTCTGGTGGCCGTGGTTCGAGCGGTTCCGCCTCGCGTTCGTGACGGCGGGGCTCTGCGGCGCCGCGGTGGTCGCGAACCGGCTCGTCTCCGGCGAGCGCATCCGCATGGGCGGCTGGGCCGCGGCGCCGCTCTGGACCTACCTCGCCTTCATCCCCGCCTCGCTCGCCTGGACGCTGTCCGAGGGCGACACCCGCTTCGCGATCGGGGAGGCGTGGAAGATGGCGGTCGTCTTCGTCGCCGTGCAGAACGTGGTGGACACCCGTGCGCGGCTCCGCCGCTTCCTGCTCGTCGCCGCGATCGCCTCGCTCGGTCCGGCCCTCGGGTCGATCGAGGTGTGGCGAACGGGCGACGCGCTCGTCGACGGATTCCGTACGCACTGGCGCGGGCCGTACGCCGACCCGAACCGGCTCGCGATGGCGCTCGTCGCGGTCCTGCCGTTCGCGCTCTACGGCGCGGTGACCGCGCGCCGGCGCCGGAACCAGGTCCTCTTCACCGCCATCGCCGCGGCCCAGCTCGACGGCGATCGTCCTCACCCACTCGCGCTCGGGCTCGATCGCCGCCGGCGTCGCCGTCCTCCTGTTCATGGCGCGGGGGAGAGGGGCGGCCGTGCGCGGGGCCGGTCACGGCGGTCGCGGTGGCGGTCGGTCTGGCCGCGTTCGCGCCGGAGACCTTCTGGCAGCGCTCGGCGACGCTCGTGAACCTCGAGGCGGACGAGTCGGTGCAGGGCCGGGAGAACGCCTGGAAGGTGCTCGGCGTCGTGGTGGACGAGCGGCCGCTCACCGGGGTGGGCGCCGGCGCCTTCGTCCAGGCCTGGGGACACTTCGCGCCGCTCGAGGCGGGGGCGCGCCGGTACATCGCGCACAACATCCTGCTCGAGATCGTGGGCGAGCTCGGCGTCGTCGCCTTCGTCCTCTTCTGCGCGTTCTCCGGGTGGCTCCTCCTGCGGCTCTGGGGAGCCGGCGACGATCCGCTCGTCGGGGTCGAGGCGCGGGCGGTGTTCGCGGCGCTCGCGGGCTACCTCGTGACGGAGATGGCGAACGGCTACTCGCTCTCGTGGTTCCTCTACTTCCTGTTCGCGTGCGCGGCCGCGGTCGTGCGCACCGCGCGCGCGCGGGCGGCCCTCGCACGGGAGGCGGCGTGACGGTTCCGACGAAGGTGCTCGTGTTCCAGAACCGGTTCCTGCTCGGCGGTCAGGAGCGGCAGACGGTGATGAACGTCAAGACCATGGACCGGACCCGCTTCGAGCCGGTGGTCGCCTGCCTGCGAGCCGACGGCGAGCTGCTCCCGGAGCTCGCCGAGGCGGGGTTCCGGCCCACCGTGTTCGACGTCGGCGCCTCGATGCTGCGCCCGCGGACCGCGCTCGTCGTCGCCCAGATCGCCCGGTTCATCCGGTCGAGCGGGATCGGCCTCGTCCACGCCCAGGACCTGTACACGAACACGCTCGGGACGATCGCGGCGCGGCTCGCCGGCGTCCCGGCGATCGTCACGCGGGTGGACCTGAACCACTCGGTCGTCGGCTACAAGCGCCCGGTGCTCGGCTGGGTGTCGCGCCACGCCGACCGGGTGCTCGTGAACGCACTCTGCATCCGCGACCTGGCGATCCGCGAGGGCGTCGAGCCGGATCGGATCGTGGTGGTCCGCAACGGGCTCGACCTCGAGGCGTTCGACCGTGCGGCGCGGCGCGCCCCCGAGCGCCCCGCGCCGGAGCCGGGCGGGATCGTCTGCATCGCGAACATGCACCACCCGGTGAAGGGTCAGACGGATCTCCTCCTCGCGATGAAGGACGTGCTCCGCGAGCGACCGGAGGCGCACCTCGATCTTCGTCGGCGACGGCGTCCGCCGCCCGCACCTCGAGCGCTCGGCGCGCCAGCTCGGGATCTCGGAGCGCTGCCACTTCCTGGGCCACCGGCTCGACGGTCCGGCGATCCTGGCGCGCGCGGCGATCTCGGTGTCCGCCTCGCTACGCGGAGGGGATCTCGAACGCGATCCTCGAGGGGATGGCGGCGCGCCTCCCCGTCGTCGCGACGGCGGTGGGCGGCTCGCCGGAGCTCGTCCGGGACGGCGGTGACCGGCCACCTCGTCCCGCCGGGCGCGCCCGCGCCGCTCGCGCGGACCCTCGTCGAGCTGCTCGCGCGCCCGCAGCGGCGCAAGCGGATGGGGGAGCGGGGCCGGCGCGTCGTCGAGCGCGAGTTCGGCGTCGATCAGATGCGCCGGAGCTACGACGCGCTCTACGAGGACCTCACCGGCCTCAAGGTGCCGCGCGTGATGTACGGCGCGGCGTGAGGGGTCGCGCTCGCGGGCGCGCCGCCCCCTCCACGGGGCGGCGCGCGGCACGCCGGTGACAACCCCGATCGAAGGTGCTCTCCTCCGGTGGAATGCTGCGCGAGACCGCGATCGTCTGTCGGCACGTCGCGGACGGCGCGCCCATCCTGTTCGCGGCGCGTGACGACCTCGCCGACTCGGCGCCGTGCGAGTGGGAGTTCGGCTGCGGCGCCGACGAGGAGGGCGCCGCCGACCTGCGCGTCATGCCGCTCGAGGACGTCGTGCGCCGCGACCCGACCTCGGTGGAGATCGTCCTCCACCCGCGCGGCACCGCGCTCGAGCGCCCGGCGGCGGCCGCCCGCTGGCGCACCGAGGCCGGGCCGGTCCTCTTCCCGCACCGGCCGTCTCGCCGCTGGCCGTGCTTCGATCCGCGGTACCCGCCGCGCCGCGGCGAGCCGCTCGACGCCTGCGACCTGCGGCTGCTGGCGGACGTCGCGCAGTTCGGCTTCCACGTGGTGCTCGGGGCCTCGAACGGAGAGGCGCCGGCCTTCGCGTTCTCGGTCGGCCTGTTCCGGACGTTCGACCACCCCGAGGTCGCGATCTTCGGGCTCGCCCCGGAGGCGCTCGAGGCGACGGTGCGCGCGATCGGCGAGCGGGTGCGCGCCGGAGGGCGGTTCGACGAGCCGCGACGTCGCCGAAGGGCTCCTCGACGGCCGCGCGATCGCGTTCCGGCGCGATCGTGCCGCGGCACTACCCGCCCTACCTCGGCTACGCGGTCTGGTACCACGGCGGCCCGCGCTTCCCGGCGCTCCAGGCGGTCTGGGCGGACGGGGGCCGCTTCCCGTGGGAGCACTGGTTCTCGCGCGAGCTGCGCGACGCGCAGCCGGTGCTCTTCGAGTCCGACCCGGCGTGACTCAGGTCCGGGTCTTCGGCGGCTCGTCCTCGAAGAACTTCATCGGCGAGCTGCGCGGCGCGATGGCGAGCGGCTCGGCCGTCGTCGCGACGCGCGAGGGACGTCTTCAGCCAGTCGCGGTTCATCCGCGCGATCACCTCGAGGCGGATCCCCGCCGGGCAGACCGCCTCGCACTCGCCGATGGTCGTGCAGTGGCCGAACCCCTCGGCGCGCGCCTGGGCCGTCATGGAGAGGACGCGCGCGCCGCGCTCCGGCTGACCCTGCGGCAGCACGCCGAGGTGCGAGATCTTCGCCCCGGTGAAGAGCGCGGCGGAGGCGTTCGGGCAGGCCGCCACGCACGCGCCGCAGCCGATGCACGCGGCCGCCTCCATCGCCCGATCCGCCGCCGGCTTCGGCACGAGGATCGCGTTCGCCTCGGGCGCGCTCCCGGTGCGCACCGAGACGTAGCCGCCGGACGCGATGATCCGGTCGAACGCGGCGCGATCGACCGCGAGGTCCTTCAGCGACGGGGAACGCCGCCGCGCGCCACGGCTCGAGCCGGAGCACGTCGCCGTCCCGGAAGTGGCGCATGTGCGTCTGGCAGATGGTCGCGTTCCGCAGCGGGCCGTGCGGCTCGCCGTTCACGAGGAACCCGCACGTCCCGCAGATCCCCTCGCGGCAGTCCGAGTCGAACGCGACCGGATCCTCGCCGCGCTCGACGAGCCGCGCGTTGAGCACGTCGAGCATCTCGAGGAACGACATGTGCTCGTTGACGTCTCGCGACCTCGTACCGGACGAACCGGCCCGCGTCGCGTCCGTCGCGCTGCCGCCAGATGTCGAGCAGGATCCGCACGGGCGCTCCGTCACTTGTAGCTGCGCTGCTGGAGGGGGACGTTCTCGAACCGGAGCGGCTCCTTGTGGAGCGCCGGCGCCGCGCCGGGCCCCCGCCACTCCCACGCGGCGACGTAGGCGAACTCGGCGTCGTTGCGGGCCGCCTCGCCCTCGGGGGTCTGGTACTCGACGCGGAAGTGGCCGCCCGCCGACTCGTTGCGGTGGAGGGCGTCGAAGCAGAGCAGCTCGGCGAGCTCGAAGTAGTCCGCGACGCGCCCCGCCCGCTCGAGCTCCTGGTTCAGCTCCTCGCCGGACCCGGTGACGCGCAGGTCGTGCCAGAACGCCTCCTCGATGGCGGGGATCCGCTCGAGCGCGCGGGTGAGGCTCTCGCGCGAACGCGCCATCCCGCAGTCGTTCCAGAGGAGCTCGCCGAGCTCGCGGTGGAAGTGGTCGACCGGCTTCGTGCCGCCGATCGAGAGGAACCGCCTCGTCCGCGCCGCGACCTCCCGCTCCGCGTCGCGGAACGCCGCGTGCCCCGCGTCGAGCTTCGCGATCCCGCCGTGCGCGAGGTAGTCGCCCACCGTGTACGGCACGATGAAGTAGCCGTCGGCGAGCCCCTGCATCAGCGCGGAGGCGCCGAGCCGGTTCGCGCCGTGGTCCGAGAAGTTCGCCTCGCCGGCGACGAACAGGCCGGGGACGGTGCTCATGAGGTCGTAGTCCACCCACAGCCCGCCCATCGTGTAGTGGACGGCCGGGTAGATCCGCATGGGCGCGACGTGCGGATCGTCGCCGGTGATCCGCTCGTACATGTCGAACAGGTTCCCGTACCGCTCGTCGAGCACCCGCCGCCCGAGCCGCGCGAACGCGTCGCGGAAGTCGAGGTAGACGCCGAGCCCGCCCGGCCCGACGCCGCGGCCCTCGTCGCAGACGGTCTTCGCGGCGCGCGAGGAGATGTCGCGCGGGGCGAGGTTGCCGTAGGTCGGGTACATCCGCTCGAGGAAGTAGTCGCGGTCCGTCGTCCGGGATCTCCTCCGGCCGGCGCTGCGTCGCCCGCCTGCCTCGGCACCCAGACGCGCCCGTCGTTCCGGAGCGACTCGCTCATCAGCGTGAGCTTCGACTGGTAGCGCGCCGGCGCGCGGGATGCAGGTCGGGTGGATCTGCGTGTAGCAGGGGTTCGCGAACAGCGCGCCCTTGCGGTGCGCGCGCCAGATCGCCGTCGCGTTCGAGCCCTTCGCGTTCGTCGACAGGTAGAAGACGTTGCCGTACCCGCCGGTCGCGAGGACCACCGCGTCCGCCGCGAACGAGCCGATCCGCCCGGTGACGAGGTCGCGCACGACGACGCCGCGCGCGCGCCCGTCGACCACGACGAGCTCGAGCATCTCCGCCCGCGGGAACTGGGTCACCGTCCCCGCCGCGACCTGCCGCTCGAGCGCCTGGTAGGCGCCGAGCAGCAGCTGCTGGCCGGTCTGGCCGCGGGCGTAGAAGGTCCGCGAGACGAGGGCGCCGCCGAACGAGCGGTTCGCGAGCGCGCCGCCGTACTCGCGCGCGAACGGGACCCCCTGCGCGGCGCACTGGTCGATGATGTTGAGCGACAGCTCGGCGAGCCGGTACACGTTCGCCTCGCGCGAGCGGAAGTCGCCGCCCTTCACGGTGTCGTAGAAGAGGCGGAGGACCGAGTCGCCGTCGTTCTGGTAGTTCTTCGCGGCGTTGATGCCGCCCTGCGCGGCGATGGAGTGGGCGCGGCGCGGTGAGTCCTGGAAGCAGAAGGAGAGGACCTCGTAGCCGAGCTCCCCGAGCGACGCGGCGGCGGCGCCGCCGGCGAGCCCGGTCCCGACCACGATGATCCGGTGCTTCCGCTTGTTCGCGGGGTTCACGAGCTTCAGCTCGTACCGGCGCCGCTCCCACTTGCGCTCGAGCGGGCCCGTCCGGGATGCGTGCGTCGAGCGGCCATCGTCACCCCAGGAGCCCGAAGAGGACCGCGAGCGGCACCGCCGCGAACCCGACCGCGAGCGAGCGTCGCGAAGGCGGCCGCGAGGCGCCGGATGCGTCGGCGTGAAGGCGCGGTTCGACACGCCGAGCGACTGGAACGCCGACCAGAGCCCGTGCCAGAGGTGGAACCCGAGGCCCGCGACGGCGACGACGTAGAAGAGGACCGCCGCGCCGCGCCCGAACGACACGACGACGTTGTGGAAGACCTCGCCCGGCCGGAAGTCGGGGTTCGCGACGCCGAAGGTGAGGTCGAGCAGGTGGTAGACGACGAAGCCGAGGATGAGGAACCCGCTCCAGATCATCGTCCGGACGGCGGGCGTCGAGCCCTGCGGGTGGTAGTCCCGGTAGCCGACCGGCGCGCGCCCGCTGCCGGGCGCCCCAGAGCTGCAGCCCGGCGACGACGTGCAGGAGCACCGCGCGCGAGCAGCACGAGCCGGACCGCCCACAGGAGCGCCGGGAACACGCGCAGCTGCTCGCGCGTAGCGGTCGAGCCGCGCCGCGCCCTCGAACGCCTGCAGGTTCGCGAGCATGTGGACGAGCACGTAGACGAACAGGACGAGCCCGGTCACCGCCATGAGCGCCTTCTTGCCGATGAAGCTCTGCCAGAGGGCGCCGGCGCGGGAAGGAGCGGGCCAGTGGAGCGCGCTCGCGATGTGCGTCTCTGCGGCCATCCGCGATGAAACGGTGCGTCCCGGTCCGGGACGCGGGAAGCCCCATCGAACCCGTTTCGACGGGGAGGCCTCGATCATTTAACGTGCCGTCATGAAGCGCGTGTGCGTGTTCTGCGGGTCGAGCCCGGGCGCGAGCCCGCGGTATGTCGAGGCAGCAAGGGCGATGGGCCGGACGCTCGCCGAGCGGGGGATCGAGCTCGTCTACGGCGGCGGCAGCGTCGGCCTCATGGGAGCGGTCGCGGACGCGGCGCTCGAGGCGGGCGGGGTCGTCGTCGGCGTCATCCCGCAGGGCGCTCGAGCTGCGGGAGCTCGCGCACGCGAGGCTCACGACCTTGCACGTCGTCGGCTCGATGCACGAGCGCAAGGCGAAGATGGCCGAGCTCTCGCACGGCTTCGTGGCGCTGCCCGGCGGGATGGGAACCCTCGAGGAGTTCGCGGAGGTCCTCACCTGGGCGCAGCTCGGACTCCACGCCCGGCCGTGCGGGCTGCTCGACGTCGGTGGCTACTACCAGCCGCTCATCGCGTTCTTCGACCGGGCCGTCGCCGAGGGGTTCGTCCGCCCCGAGCACCGCCGGCTCATGGTCGTCGGCGAGGAGCCGGGCGCGCTCCTCGATCGGTTCGCCGCGTGGCAGCCGCCCGCCGTCGAGAGGTGGATCGACACCCGCTCCACGTGACGCCACCCGCGTCGGCTCGGCGGCGTGGCCGAAGCTCCCGATGTGCGGGAAAATGGCGGCGCGCCGGGCGGACGGGTCACACGGCGGCACCGTTCGGTCCTCCTATCGGGATCCAGCGAGACCCGAACCGGAGGAAGTCGATGCTTGCCATCATCGCCGCCGTGATGCTCACGGCCTCTCCGCAGCACGAGCCCGTGCTCACGGCATGGCGGCCGCCCCGTCGAGACGGTCGTCGAGGGGAGCCCTCAGCCCCCCGCGCCTCGGCCCCTCGGGGCGGAGCAGCCGAAGCACACCGGGCCCATCGCGCCCGTCTACCTGTCGTTCGGGATCGGCGGGCTGTTCCTCTTCGGTGATGCCGAGCCCGGCGTCGCGATCGGAGAGATCTTCTCGAACCAGGTCAACATCGGCGTCGAGGGAGGGGTCCGCCTCTCGCGCCACCTCGCGCTCGCGCTGTATGCCGACTTCGGCGCCGGGGGAGAGGGGCGTGCTGTCGCGGCCGTCTGTGGCACCTTCATCTACGCGGACTGCAATGCGTCCACGACGCGGGTCGGGCTCATGCTCCGCCACACGTTCGATCCCTCCGCGCGGGTGACGCCGTGGCTCGGCGTCGGCGCTGGCCTCGCGTTCGGGAGGGTCTCCTTTCCCTCGGGTAGCGGAACGTCGGGCGGCACCCCGGGTCTCATCGAGGAGTACGCGGGGTGGGAGCTGCTCCGGCTCCAGGGTGGCTTCGACGTCCGGTCGACCGCCGTGTTCGGCGTCGGGGTCTACGGCGGCGTGAGCTTCAACCGGTTCGACGAGTTCAAGAAATGGTCGACGATCGGGCCGACGGAGAAGCTCGGTCGCTCGTCGCACGCCGACGTCGAGGCCGGCATCCGCATGACCTTGTTCCCGTAGAGGCGGGGTCCCTCCGCCCCTCCGCCCCCTCGCGGAGGCTAGCTGCGCTGTCCCGCAGCCAATTCCTCGCTGTCCGGCACCCCGTTCCCTCGCTGTCCGGCACCCCCGTTCCGGCACCCCCGTTCTCGGGGCACCCGTCGTCGGCAGCGTGGCGGTGCGGCGACAGTGGGCGTGCTCGCCGTCGCCGGGCGTGCGCGGGACGGTGCGCGGGTCCGGCCGCTCGGGCGCCGTATCGCCTCGAAATCCGGGGCGAATTTCGTGGCGGGTCGGTGGCGAGGGCAGCACGGCACGGTCCTCGCTATCGGGTTGCTCGGGACTCGACCGGAGGATTCACATGCTCGCCATCATCGCCGCCGTGATGCTCGCGGCTTCGCCGCAGCACGACACCGTGTTCACCACCGACGGCGGCCGCGTCGTCGGCACCGTCGTCGAGGAGGGCCCGCAGGGGGTCGCCGTCCAGCTCTCGGACGGGACGTACCGGCGCCTGCCACGCCGGGAGGTCGTCCGCGTCGAGTACGCGGACGGCTCGGTCTCGAACGCTCGCCCGGCGGAGCCGCCGACCTCGCCTCCTTCGGCCGCGCCGCTCCCGCCGCCGACGTACACGCCCCAGCCCCCGCCGGCGCCGCCCACGTACACGCCCCAGCCGCCGCCCTACAGCCAACCGCCGCAGGCCCGGGGGTACCCGCCGCCGCCCGCCTACACGCCTCCTCCGCCGCCCCAGGGGTATCCGCCCCCGCCGCAGGCGTACGGTCCGCGACGCCCGCAGCAGCCCGCGTGGGCGGACCCGCAGCGCGGGGCGCCGATCTCGCCCTTCTACCTGTCGCTCGGCCTCGGCGGACTGTTCCTCTCCGGCAATGCCGAGGTGGGGGTCCCGGTGAGCGACATCCTCGGGAACCAGGTCAACTTCGGCGTGGAGGGAGGGCTCCGCCTCTCGCGTCACCTCGCGCTCGCGCTGTACGGCGACTTCGGCGTCGGGGACCCGGGGCGTGACGTCCAGGCCTTCTGCAACGAGGCGCCCGCGATCGACTGCAGTGGGTCGACCACCCGCGTCGGCCTCATGCTGCGCCACACGTTCGATCCCGCCGCACGGGTGACGCCCTGGATCGGCGTCGGCACCGGGCTCTCGTACGGGGCCGTCACCACTCACGACGGGATGTCCGGCGGCGGGTCCGACACCGTCGTGCGCTACTCGGGCTGGGAGATGCTCAGGCTGCAGGGTGGATTCGACGTCCGATCGAATCCGGTGTTCGGCGTCGGGTTCTACGGCGGCGTGAGCTTCAGCCGGTTCGACGAGTTCAAGAACTCCGCCGAGACGGTGAGCCTGAGCGACACCACGACGCACACCGCGGTCGAGGCCGGTATCCGCATGACCCTGTTCCCGTGACCTCGCGTCCACCGACCACGACCACGGCGATCGCGTGGTCGTGGTCGTGGACGTGCCGCCTACGGCACGCTCGGCGTGCCGCCAGCAGCGGCAGCAGGCTGCCCCGCGTGCCGCGCGGCCGCCCGCAGGACGTCGTCGAGGTCGAAGGGCTTGGCGAGCCAGCCGTCCGCGGCAATCTCCTCGGCGCGGGCCCGCGCGTTCTCTGCGGCGGTGACCACGACGATGGGCGCGGCGCGCCCGTGCCGCGCGCGGAACTCCCGGGCGAACTCCCAGCCGTTCATCCCCGGCATGCGCATGTCGAGGAACACGAGCGCCGGCATCTCCTCCGCGACCCGCGCGAGCGCGGCGCGCCCCTCCCTCGCGGTCCGCACCCGGTACCCGGCGTCGACGAGGATCATCTCGACGAGGGCGAGCAGGTCGGGATCGTCCTCGACCACCAGGATCGACGGCGAGACCGGGCTCAAGAGTCCTCGCGGGGGAGGGGCAGCCCGAAATGGAACGTGGAGCCGCGCCCGGGAGCGCTCTCGAACCACATCCGGCCGCCATGTCGCTCCACCACGGCGCGGCTCACCTGGAGCCCGAGCCCGAGCCCGCCGAAGTCCTCGGCCGTCCCGGCGTGGGCGCGGAAGTAACGCTCGAACACGTGCTCCTGGCGCTCGGCGGGGATCCCGACGCCGTCGTCGGCGATGGAGACCCGAGCCTCTCCCCCGGACGTCTCGACGCGCAGACGCACCGCGCCGCCTCCAGGGGAGAAGCGGATGGCGTTCTGGAGCAGGTGCCCGATCACGCGCTCGATCCGCTCGCGGTCCGCGACGACCGGCACCACGAGACCCGGATCGTCGAGCACGAGCTGGTGCGCGGCGGACGCGGGGCGCACCCGCTCGACGACCTCCGTCGCGAGCGCCGCGAGATCGAACCGCTCCGGCCGCCCCGCGCCGTCCTCGACGCGGAGCCGCGAGCTGTCGAGCAGGTGCTCGACGAGGCGGGTCAGGCGGTCGACCTGCCGCTCGATCACCGCGAGCGGGCGCTGCTCGGCGGGCTCGCGCCGCGCCATGAGCTGTGCGTACGCCTTGATGACCGCGAGGGGCGTCTTGAACTCGTGCGCCGCCGTGGCGAGGAACTCGTCGCGCATCTCGTCGAGCCGCCGCGCGGACGAGACGTCGCGGAACACGGCGACGGCGAGGGTCGGTCGCCCTTCGCGGACGACGGGCGTGGCGGCGACGGAGACGAAGACGTCGTTGCCGTCGGCGCGGCGGAGGACCGCGTCGTAGTGGGCGACCGGCTCGCCGGAGAGCACCCGGACGGTCGCGTACCGCTCGAACGGCATGGGTGCCCCGTCGCGCGTGCGGACCTCGTAGCGGCGGCCCCACTCCTCGAGCGGGCCGAGGATCTCGTCCTTCGACGTGGCCCCGACGAGGGCCAGCGCCGCCCGGTTCGCCTCCACGATGACCGAGCGCTCGTCCACGAGCAGGACGCCGTCCGCCATCCCGTCGACGGTCGCTCGCAGCTCGGCGCCGAGGGCGCGTGTCGCGCGCTCGTTTCGCCTGATGAGCGCCGCCAGGAGGAACGCCGTGACGACGACGAACGCGGTGCCCTTCACCGTCTGGACCCGGTCGTGGAGCGCGGGGTCCACGATCATCGCGGCGACGAGCCGGTCGGAGAAGGCGATCCAGGCGAGCGCCACGACGGCGTACAGCCCGGCGATTGCGGAGGCGCCCGTCGGGTGCGGCCGCCACCAGCGCGAGAGCAGGGCGCGGTCGTCTCCTCTGGTCGGAGCTCCGGACCCCGGCATGGGACGGCTCGGGTCCACCCTCGTCGTCTACCGCCCGGGCCGTACGGTGTCACCCGCCTGGGAGGGGGGCGGGAGCCGCTGCGCTGCGCCGCCGCGCTCGTCTGGACGCCTGCGAGAGCGCACCTCGGGCCCCGGGTGGGTTAGAGTCGTCTCCGTGCCACCCAGGATCACCCCGCCCATCTCCGCCGACCCGACCCGCGCGCTGCACGTCGCGGAGGTGCTGAAGGCCGTCGCGCACCCGCTCCGGCTCCGCATCGTCGCGACGCTCTGCGAGCACGAGGAGAACGTGACGGCGCTCTCCGAGAAGCTCGGCGCGAGCCAGGCCATCGTCTCGCAGCAGCTCCGCATCCTCCGCGGACACGGGCTCGTCGCGGCGAGCCGCGAGGGTGGGTTCGCGAAGTACCGGCTGGTCGAGCGGAACCTGCGCGGCCTCGTCCGCTGCATGGAGAAGTGCGAGCGCTGACCGCCGCCGCGCGCGCGTCCGCGTGCTTTGCCCCACCGCTGCGCGTTCTCACGCACCCATCCTGACCCGCCGAAGAGGGTGAGGGTGCGCGAATCTGGCGCGTCCTCCCCCGTGGCGCGCAGCGCGTGCGCCGGCGGCTGAGGGGCATTCGCCCGTCGCCCGAGGCGTTTCCGCCGCTCCGGCGGCTCCGGGCCCGCTCCCCGCGCCTCGCTCGGCTCCCCCCGGCCCGCCGCGTGCAAGCGATATGTAGATATAGCAATCTCACTATGATTCGCATTCGAGAGAATCCGGCGCGGGCCGGGCACGTGGCCGAGGTGCTGAAGGCGGTGGCGCACCCGCTGCGGCTGCGGATCGTCGCCCTGCTCTGCGAGGGGGAGGCGCACGTCGGCGCCCTCGCCGAGCGCCTGGACACCCCGCAGCCGATCGTGTCGCAGCAGCTGCGCATCCTGCGCGCCCGCAGGCTCGTCGACGCGACGCGGGAGAACGGGTTCGCGCGCTACCGGCTCGCCGAGCCTGCGCTGCGCGAGCTCGTCGGCTGCATGGAGAAGTGCGACCGCCCTTGAGGCGGCGCGGACGGAGGGGACGGATGGCGATCACCCGAAGGAAGTTCATCCAGATCGGCGCCGCCGCGGGCGGCGTCGCCGCCGCGTCGGGCCTCGCGACCCGCTGGTGGGGGCTCGACCGCGATCCGGTCTCCGATCCGGGGACCGACGGCGACCGCGTGGTCGCGACCTACTGCGAGCTCTGCTTCTGGGGCTGCGGAGTGCGCGCCCACGTGAAGGGCGGCCGGGTCACGAAGATCACCGGGAACCCCGACCACCCGCTCTCGCGCGGCATGCTCTGCCCGCGCGGCGCGGGCGCGACCGGGCAGCTCTACGACCCCGACCGCCTGCGGCGCCCGCTCGTCCGGCGCGCGAACCGTGGCGACGACGTGTTCGAGGAGGTCTCCTGGGACGCGGCGCTGAACGAGGTCGGCGCGCGGCTCGACGACGTCGCGCGCCGGCACGGCCGCGAGGCGGTGGCGCTCTTCACCCACGGCTCGGGCGGCGTCTGGTTCAAGCACTTCATGAAGGCCTGGGGCTCGCCGAACGTCGGCGCCCCGTCCTACGCCCAGTGCCGCGGGCCGCGCGAGGCGGCGTTCACCGTGACCTACGGGACCCCGCTCGGCTCGCCCGAGCCCATCGACATCGCCAACGCGCGCGCCATCACGCTCATCGGCTCGCACCTCGGCGAGAACATGCACAACACCCAGGTGCAGGAGCTCGCCGAGGCGATCGGCAAGGGCGCCGGCCTGGTGGTCGTCGATCCGCGGTTCTCGGTCGCCGCCGGGAAGGCCCGCTACTGGCTGCCGATCAAGCCCGGCACCGACATCGCGCTGCTCCTCGCGTGGATCCACGTGCTCGTGCAGGAGAAGCTCTACGACGCCGAGTACGTGACGCGGTACACGGAGGGGTTCGACGCGCTCGCGGCGCACGTCGCCGACAAGACGCCGGAGTGGGCGTTCGCGATCACGGGGATCGATCCCGCCCTCATCCGCGCCTCCGCGCGCTTCATCGGGAGCGCGCGCCCCGCGTCGCTCATCCACCCCGGCCGCCACACGGTCTGGTACGGCGACGACACGCAGCGCGAGCGCGCGATGGCCATCCTCGCCGCGCTCCTCGGCAGCTGGGGGCGGCGCGGCGGCTACCTCACGCAGGCGAAGTTCCCGCTCCCCGGGTATCCGCTCCCGCCGGACCTGCCGCACCACGGCGGCGCGGCGACCGTCGCCGACCGGCCGAAGGCGGGCGGATACCCCCTCGCGACCGAGGTGCTCGCGAGCGGCCTGTGCGACGCGACCCAGCCGGGCCACGCGCTCTACGACCTGAAGGCCTGGATCGTCTACGGCTGCAACCTCGTGCAGGCGATGCCGGGGCGGCAGGAGCTGATCGAGAAGATGCAGCACCTCGACTTCCTGGTCGCGGTCGACGTCCTCCCCGCCGAGATCGCGGGCTGGGCCGACGTCGTCCTCCCGGAGGCGACCTACCTCGAGCGCGACGACGACGTCTCCGCCCCCGCGTACAAGCGGCCGTTCGTCGCGATCCGGCAGGCGGCGGTCGAGCCGCTGTACGACTCGAAGCCGGGCTGGTGGATCGCGAAGGAGCTCGCCAACCGCGTCGGCCTCGGCGCGTGGTTCCCGTGGAAGGACGCGAAGGAGTACGTCCGGACGCGGCTCGCGCAGAAGGGGCTCTCCTACGAGGAGCTCGCCGCGAAGGGCGTGCTGCTCGGCGCGCCCGTCCCCGACCTGCGAGGAGGAGGGGGCGCCTGTCGGCGCCGCCACCGAGAGCGGGAAGATCCAGCTGTACGCGAAGGAGCTCGGCGCGCTCGGGTTCGATCCGCTGCCGGTCTACCGCCCGCAGGATGACGGCCCGGCGGGCTCGTTCCGGCTTCTCTCCGGGCGCGCCCCGCTCCACACCTTCGGCCGGACGACGAACAACCGGCTCCTCGCCGAGGCCTTCCCGGAGAACGAGGTCTGGCTGAACGCCGACGCGGCGCGGTCGCTGCCCGGCTTCGAGGTCGCTCCGCTCGTGAACGGCGAGCGGGTCGTCCTCGTGAACCAGGACGGGGTCCGCTCCACGCCGGTGCGCGTGAAGCTCACCCAGCGGATCCGCGGCGACTGCGTCTACCTCGTCCACGGCTGGGGCCAGACCGCGAAGAAGCAGCGGTACGCCTACGGCCGCGGCGCATCCGACGCGCAGCTCACCACCCGGTACAAGGTCGACCCGATCATGGGCGGCACCGGCATGAACGTGAACTTCGTGCGCGTCGAGCGCGCGGGGGAGGCGGCGTAGATGGCTGCGGACAAGCGCTACGCGATGGCGGTGGACACCCGGCGGTGCGTGGGCTGCAACGCCTGCGTCATCGCGTGCAAGACGGAGAACGCGCTGCCGGAGGGCGGGTTCCGCGACTGGATCGTGCAGGAGGTGTGGGGGACGTTCCCCGACCTCGGGATGCAGATCCGCTCGGAGCGCTGCAACCAGTGCTCGGACGCCCCCTGCGTCGCGTCGTGCCCGACCGGCGCGTCCCACCTCGGCGAGGGCGGCGTCGTGCTCGTCACCGCGTCGAAGTGCACCGGCTGCAAGGCGTGCATGGCGTCGTGCCCGTACGGCGCCCGGTACGTCCACCCGGACGGGCACGCCGACAAGTGCACGTTCTGCCTGCACCGGGTGGCGCGCGGCGAGGTCACCGCGTGCGCGGAGGTCTGCCCGACGCGGTCGCTGACCTTCGGCGACCGCGCCGACCCGGCGAGCGCCGTGTCGCGCCTCCTCGCCTCGCGGCGCCACTCGGTCGTGAAGCCGGAGGCTGGGACCGAGCCGAACGTGTTCTTCCTCACCTAGGGAGCCGACATGCAGCGCGATCCGACCAAGTTCTGGAACCCGTACCTCGCAGGCGTCGCGATGGGGCTCGTCCTGCTCGCCGCGTACCTGTTCGTCGGCAAGGGGCTCGGCGCGTCCGGGCCTGCGCTCCGCGTCGCCGCCGTGGGCCTGCGCGAGCTCGCGCCCGGCCACGTCGCGGCCACGCCGCCGCTCGCTCACCTCGCCGCCGAGCCGAACCCGCTCTCGAACTACTTCGTGTTCCTGGGGATCGGGACGCTCCTCGGCGGTCTGGTCGCCGCCTACAGCGCGGGGAGGCTCGCGCCCGGCGTGACGCGCGGCCCGACCGCTCCGCTCGGCTCCCGCCTCGCCTTCGCGGTCGGCGGCGGGGTCCTGCTCGGCGTCGGCGCGCGCCTCGCGCGCGGCTGCGCGTCGGGCCAGGCGCTCACCGGCGGCGCCCTGCTGTCGGCGGGGAGCTGGGCGTTCATGTTTGCCATCTTCGCCGGCGGCTACGCCGCCGCGTACTTCGCGAGGAGGGAGTGGCGATGACGTTCTTCCCGTTTCAGGCGGCAGGTGCGAACCCGCAGGTTGCGATGACCGCCGCCGTCGCGGTCGGGTTCGGGTTCGGGTTCGTGCTCGAGCGCGCGGGGTTCGGCGACGCGCGCAAGCTCGCCCGGCAGTTCTTCGGCACCGAGATGGTGATGCTGAAGGTCATGTTCACGGCGATCGTGACGGCCGCCCTCGGCGTCGTGGTGGTCGCGGGCTTCGGCGGCCTCGACCTGCGTTCGCTCGCGGGCTCCGTCGCGAGCGAGACGTTCCTCTGGCCGATGATCGCGGGCGGCTTCCTCATCGGGGTCGGCATCATCACCTCCGGCTACTGCCCCGGGACGTCGCTCGTCGGGATCGCGTCCGGGAAGCTCGACGCGCTCGTCGCCTACGGCGGCGTCCTCGTCGGGCAGGTGATCTGGGCCGAGCTCGAGACGCACGGTCCGTTCGCCCGCTTCCACGCGAGCGGCGCGCTCGGCCACGTCTACCTCTACGACCTCGTCCGGCTTCCGCCCGCGGCGGTCGGGGCGGCGCTCGTGGCCGTCGCGATCGGCGCCTTCCTGCTCGGGGAGAAGGTCGAGCGGATGCTCGGGGCCGCGGCGACGACCGATCCGGCCCCGCGCCGGTGGGTGTTCGCCGGCGCCGGCGCGATCGGCCTCCTGGGCCTCGTCACCCTGCTGCTCCCGATCGGCACGGCGGCCGTCCCCGCCGCGGCGGCGCCGAGGCGGATCGCCGCCCCGGAGCTCGCCCGGCGCGTCCTCGCCGAGCCGTGGAAGGTCAGGGTCCTCGACGTGCGCCCGCTCGCGGACTGCGCGGCGCAGCGGGTGCCGGGGGCGGAGTGCGCGCCGGCCGCCACCCTGAAGGACCTCGCGCTCGCGGACGTCTCGGCGGCGCGCGACCTCGTGATCGTCGGCGCGGGCGACCTCGCCGAGACGCCGGCGGAGGTCCGGGAGTACCGCGGCAACGTGCTCGTGCTCGACGGCGGCTTCGAGAGCTGGCGGAGCTTCGCGCTCGTGCCCCCGGCGCCGCCGGCGCCGGGCGCGGGCGCTTCCGAGCAGGAGAGCTTCCGGCTCCGCGCGGGTCTCCAGGCGGCGCTCACGGGCATGAAGGCTGCGCCCCCGCCGCCGCCGGCGGCGGGCGGCGCGGCGCCGGCAAAGCGTAAGGCAGGCGGCGGCGGCTGCAGCGGGTAGCGGAGGATCACCACATGAACGAGCTCGATATCGCGCGGCACAGCCGGTTCGTCGACCCCCAGCTCCACGTCTGGGGCTGGGAGATCCCGGTCTACCTCTTCCTCGGCGGCATGGCGGCCGGGACGCTCTTCCTCGCCACGCTCCTGAACGCCCGCCCCGGGGCGCGCTCGCGGGTGGTGCGCTGGCTGCCGTTCCTCGCTCCCGTGCTCCTCGGGGGAGGGATGCTGGCGCTGTTCCTCGACCTATCGAACAAGCTCCACGTCCTGCGCTTCTACCTCGCGTTCCGGTGGACGAGCCCGATGTCGTGGGGCGCGTGGATCCTGCTCGTCGTGATCCCGATCGCGATCGTCTACGGCGCCGCGACGCTCGCCGACGAGGACGTCGACGGGGTCGCCGCGCGGCTGCCCGCGCTCGCCGGCGTGCTCCGGACGCTCCGTGGCTTCGCGCTGCGGCACGTGCGCGGCCTGCGGATGGCGAGCGTGGTCGCCGCGGTGGGGCTCGGCGGGTACACGGGCGTCCTGCTCTCGGCGCTCGGCGCGCGCGCGCTCTGGGGCTCGGCGCTCCTCGGGCCGCTCTTCCTCGTCTCGGGCATCTCGAGCGGCGCAGCCGCCGTCATGCTGCTCCGGGTGACGCCGGAGGAGCGCGCGTTCCTCGCGCGCGCCGACGTCCACGCGATGTGGCTCGAGGTGGCGCTCATCCTCTTCTTCCTCGTCGGCCTGTCGACCGGCGGCGCCGAGAGCCGCGCCGCGGCCGAGCTCGTCCTCGGCGGACCGTTCACCGCGCCGTTCTGGTCGCTCGTCGTGGTCGCGGGGCTCGTCGTGCCGTCCGCGATGGAGCTCCTCGAGCGTCGGCTCCACCTCGCCGCGACCACGGTCGCCCCGGCGCTCGTGCTCGCGGGCGGGTTCGCGCTGCGCTGGATCCTGGTCGCCGCCGGCCAGCGTTAGGACGTCCCCCCGTCTAAGAGGCTCGCGGAGGGGCAGCCGGCTGAGGCTGCCCCAGAGCGAGCGGGGGGCGCGGGGGGGCGCGAGGGCGCAGCCCGAGTGTCCCCCCGTTCTAGGAGGCGACGAGCCAGCGCCAGAACGTCCGCACCCCGGGCCAGGTGCGGAAGGCGACCCAGCGGACGCGCCGCCGGGCGGGGCCGCGCTCGCGCGAGAGGAGCCCGTCCACGAACTGGCGCGCCTCCGCGGCGTGGCCGCTCCGCGCGAGGATTGGCACGAGCGCGAGGCAGGTCTCGAGGTGCCACGGCTCGACCTCGAGCGCCCGGCGCGAGGAGCGACGCCGCGAGGTCCGGCCGTCTCGCCCGCGACTGGGCCCGCGCCCCGTCGAGGAGGGCGCCGACGGCGTCGAGCTTCCGGCCGCGCGCGACGTTGAGCCGCGCGAGCTCGAGCCGGAAGCCCGCGTCGAGGGGGAACACCCCGGACGCGGTGAGGTTCACCGCGGCGGCCCGGTCGGTGAACCCCTTCTCGAGGTGGTGCTTCGCCGCCACGCGGAAGCAGGACGCGCCGCCCTCCGCGTCGCCGGTCCGTGCGAGCAGCGGCGCGAGCTTCACGTTCAGCGCGGGGTCCGTCGGGTCCCGCCCGAGCGCCTCGCGGTAGCCCGCGATCGCCTTCTTCACCCGGCCGCGCGTGCGGGCGCGGTCGGCGGCTGCGACGATCTCGGAATGCGTCCTGGGCTTGCGCGAGAAGAGTGCCACGGGTTCGGTGCGCCGCGGCGCGGCGCGGCACGAAAGCTACCACGGGGCCGCTCCGTCGTGCGCGGTCGCGCGTGGTATGACCTCGCGCGTGGCGGAGGAGATCCTCATCGTCGCCGGCGAGGCGAGCGCCGACCTGCACGCGTCGCGCGCGCTCGAGGAGCTGCAGCGGCTCAGGCCCGGGGTCCACGCCTTCGGCGTCGGCGGTCCGCGGCTCCGCGCCGCGGGGCTCGAGGCGCTCGCGCCCGCCGAGGACATCTCCGTCATGGGGATCGCCGAGGTGCTGCCGCGCATCCCGCGCATCCTCGGGATCCTGCGCGCGCTCCGGCGCGCGGCCGCCGAGCGGCGCCCGCGCGCGGCGCTCCTCGTCGACCTGCCGGACTTCAACCTGCGGCTCGCCGCGAAGCTCAAGCAGCTCGGGATCCCGGTCATCTACTACGTGTCGCCGACGATCTGGGCGTGGCGGCCGAAGCGCGCGCGGAAGATCGCGAAGGTCGTCGACCGGATGCTCTGCATCCTCCCGTTCGAGGAGCGGTTCTACGAGGGGACCGGGGTGTCGGCGCGCTTCGTCGGACACCCGCTCGCGGAGCGCCCGCCGCCTGGGCCGCCGGAGCGGTACCGCGCGGAGCTCGGCCTCCCGGCGTCCCGCACCACCATCGCGCTCGTCCCCGGGAGCCGCCCGAGCGAGCTCCGCCGCATCTTCCCGGCGATGCTCGCCGCGGCGGAGCGGATCCGCGCCGTCCGCCCCGACGCGCAGTTCGTCGTCCCGATCGCGCCGACGCTCGCGCGCGAGCAGCTCGTCCCCTACCTCGAGGGCCACCGGACCATCGACGTGAAGCTCGTCGAGGGCCGGACGGAGGAGGTCGTCGGCGCGAGCGACGCGGCGCTCGTGAAGAGCGGGACCTCGACCCTCGAGACGGCCCTGATGCTGCGCCCGATGGTCGTCGTGTACCGCCTGTCGTGGCTGTCGTACCTCGTGGGGCGCCTCCTCGTGCGGATTGCCCACTTCGCGCTGGTGAACATCCTGGCGGGGAGGGGTCTCGTCCCGGAGCTGCTCCAGGGGGAGGCGAGCCCCGAGCGCATGGCCGCGGAGATTCGAGCGGCTGCTCGGGGACGGCGCCGCCCGCGAGCTGCAGCTCCAGGGGTTGCGCGACGTTCGCGCATCCCTGGGCGAGCCAGGGGCGGCGCGGCGGGTGGCCGAAGAGGTCGCGCGCGCGATGGGGTGAGACATGGACCGGGCGCGGCGCGCGGTGATCTGCCTTCCGACGTACGACGAGCGCGAGAACCTCGCGCCGATGCTCGCCGGGATCCACGCGGCCGTCCCCGACGTCGACGTCCTCGTCGTCGACGACAACTCGCCCGACGGCACCGGCCGGCTCGCCGACGAGCTCGCCGCGCTCGACGGACGCGTGAAGGTCCTCCACCGGCCGGGCAAGCAGGGGCTCGGCCGCGCGTACCTCGCGGGCTTCGCGTGGGCGCTCGAGCGGGGCTACGACCTCATCCTCGAGATGGACGCCGACCTCTCGCACGATCCCCGTCACCTGCCGGCGCTGCTCGCCGCCGCGCGCGACGCGGATCTCGTGCTCGGGTCGCGGTACGTGCCGGGCGGACGCACCGTGAACTGGGGGCTCGCGCGCAAGCTCGTCTCGCGGGGCGGGAGCCTGTACGCGCGCGCGATCCTCGGCGTGCGGGTTCGGGATCTCACCGGCGGGTTCAAGTGCTTCCGCCGCGAGGTGCTCGAGGCCGTGGACCTCGCTTCGGTGGAGTGCACCGGCTACGCGTTCCAGATCGAGCTCACCTTCCGCGCGCTCCGCCGCGGCTTCCGGGTGGTCGAGGTCCCCATCGTCTTCGCCGACCGGCGTGTCGGGCGATCCGAAGATGTCGCGCCGCATCGTCCTCGAGGCGATGCGGAAGGTCTGGTCGATGCGCTTCTCGCCGTTCGCGCGGGCGGCGCGACCGCGCGCGGGACGGCCGCGCGCCGCCTGAGCGCGACCGCCGTCGCGGCGGTGGCCTCCGCCCCGCCCGCGGGGTACGATCCTCCGCGGTGGCCGCGGAGATCCTCAGCCTGTCGCTCGTGTCGCTCTCGGCGATCTTCTTCGTCGTCGACCCGTTGTCGGCGGTCCCGTTCTTCCTCGCGATGACGCGCGGCCACTCCGCCGAGGAGCGCCGCGACACGGCCCTCCGCGCGGCGCTCACCGCCGGGGTCGTCCTCGCCGCGTTCGCGCTCGCCGGCCACTGGATCTTCCGGCTCCTCGGGATCAGCCTCGGGGCGTTCCGGATCGCGGGCGGCATCGTGCTGCTGCTCCTCGCGCTCGACATGATCCGGACGCAGCCGTCGCGCACCCGCATCACCGAGAAGGAGGTCGAGGCGGGCGCGGTGAAGGAGGACATCGCCATCGTCCCGCTCGCGATGCCGCTCCTCGCCGGGCCCGGCTCGATCGCGACGGCGGTCGTCCTCATGGCGCGGGCGCGCGAGGGGCCCTGGTGGCACGTCCTCCCGGTCCTCGGCGCCATCGCCGTGACCGCCGCCGCGAGCTACCTGTTCCTCGCCGGCGCGACGCGCACCGAGCGGGTGCTCGGGCGCACGGGCCTCGCCATCGTGGAGCGCGCGGCCGGCCTCCTCCTCGTCGGCGTCGCCGTGCAGTTCATGCTGGACGGGATGCGCGAGGGGCTCCACCTCTTCTAGGGCGTGGGCGCGCGGGCGCCGGCCGTTGACTCCCCGGCCGGGTGCCGAAAGGGACTCCGGGCGGCCCGCGCGGCGAAAGAAGCCGTGGCGCGGCTGGCCGGTTCCGGTGCATCCTTGGTTCTTCACGCCAGCTCGGAGAAGACGACTTATGGCCACCCCCCGCGTGATCCGCACCTTCTCGATCCTCGGCGCCGACGGAGCCGGGAAGACCGCGCTCGTCGAGGCGCTCCTCCGGGTCGCCGACGCGAAGCGCGCGTCGCCCGAGGGCTCGACCTCTCGCCTCGACGCCGAGCCGGAGGAGAAGAAGCGGAACTTCACGCTGACGCTCCACCCGGAGAGCTTCGAGGAGGGCGGGCGCGCGTTCCACGTGCTCGACTGCCCCGGCTTCGCCGCGTTCCTCACCGAGGTGGAGTGGGCGCTGCAGGTCACGGACGGCGCGTTCCTCGCCGTCTCGGCGGCGGACGGCGCCCGGCACCGCGCGGAGCGGACGTACGACGTGCTCGCCGACTCGGGCCGGCCGGCGGTCTGCGTCGTCACGCGCCTCGACCACGAGCTCGGCGACTTCGCGAAGACGCTCGCGGACATCGAGGCGTCGCTCCGGGTGAAGCCGGTGCCGCTGCAGCTGCCGCTCGGGGGTCCGGGGAAGTGCACCGGGCTCGTGGACCTCGTGACGATGAAGGCGCACGTCTACGACGGCAAGACGTTCGCGAAGTGGACCGAGGCCGACGTCCCCGCGGACCTCAAGCCGGAGGCGGAGCGGCTCCGGACGGCCCTCGTCGAGGCCGCCGCCGAGTCCGACGACGAGCTCCTCGGCAAGTACCTCGAGGGCGGCGCGCTCTCACCCGCGGAGATCGTCCGCGGCGTCGCCGCGGGCGCCGCGGCGCAGCGGTTCCTCCCGATCGCCGTCGCCTGCGCGAAGGGCGGCGTCGGGGTGCGCGAGATGCTCGAGCTCGCCGTCCAGCTGTTCCCCGGGCCGGAGCGGCGCGAGGTGAAGGGCAAGGACATCGGCGGGCGCGAGACGCTGCGGAACGCCGCGCCCGACGCGCCGTTCTCCGGGCAGGTCTTCAAGACGACCATCGACCACTTCGCCGGGCGCATCGACTACGTGCGCGTGTTCTCGGGCGTGCTGAAGCCCGAGGTGTCGATCATGAACCCGCGCACCCGCACCGAGGAGCGGGTCACCCACTTCTACCGGACGGACGGCGCGCAGACGGCCGAGGTGCAGGAGGCCGGCCCGGGCGAGTTCGTCGTCCTGCTCAAGCTGAAGGACGCGCACACCGGGGACACGCTCTGCGACCGCGACGCCCCGGTCGTGCTCCCGCCGTTCGCGCAGCACACCCGGCCGGTGTCGTACGCGGTCCACGCGAAGACCGGCGACGACAAGGCGGCGGCGGCGCTCCACAAGCTCATCGAGGAGGACCCCTCCCTCGAGCTCAGCCGCTCCTCGGACACGGGCGAGATGCTCCTGCAGGGGATGGGGCAGGCGCACATCGAGGTCACCGTCGAGCGCGTGAAGCGCAAGCACGGCGTCGAGATCTCGCTCGCGCCGCCCTCGCCCGCCTACCTCGAGACCATCACCGCGGCGGCGAAGGCGCAGGGGAAGTTCAAGCGCCAGACCGGCGGGCACGGCCAGTACGGCGACGCGCACGTCGAGCTCGTCCCGAGGCAGCGCGGCGAGGGGTTCGAGTTCGAGGACGCCATCGTCGGCGGCTCCATCCCGCGTCAGTTCATCCCGTCCGTCGAGAAGGGGATCCGCGGCGCGCTCGGGGCCGGTCCGCTGGCCGGCTACCCCGTCGTGGACTTCAAGGCGAAGCTCGTGTTCGGCACGTACCACGACGTGGACAGCTCGGACATGGCGTTCCAGGTCGCGGGGTCGATGGCCTTCAAGAAGGCGGTCCTCGACGCCCGGCCGATCCTGCTCGAGCCGGTGATGAAGCTCGAGGTGCGGGTGCCCGAGGAGTACGTGGGCGCGGTGATGGGCGACCTCAACAGCCGTCGCGCGAAGGTGCAGGGCATGGAGCCGCTCGCGCGCGGGGTCCTCATCCGGGCGCTCTGTCCGCACGCCGAGGCGATGACCTACGACGCGGACCTCCGCTCGCTCACCCAGGGCGTCGGCTACTTCACGATGGAGCCGGCGCACTACGATCCCGTCCCGCCGCACATCGCGCAGAAGATCATCGAGCGCCGGCGCGCGGATGGGAAGGTGAAGGGCGTCGAGGAGTAGGCCGGCCGCCGCTGCACGCCGCGACGCCCGAGCCGCCGGGCGTGGGAGCGCCGTCCCGCGAGGGGGGGCGCCGCCTGCACCAGAAGCGGTTCTGGCATAGGATGGCCGCGCTTTGCGAACCTACCTGCGCCTCCTCCGCTACGCGGCGCCCTACAAGCTGCGGATCGCGGCCGCCGTGGCGTGCATGGCGGTGCTCTCGTTCGCGACCGCCGCCTACGCGAACCTCCTCGGTCCGGCGCTCGCCGCGGCGCGCGCCTGATGCAGCCGTCGAGCCGCACCCGGTGGTCCCGGAGCCCCGCGTGATGCGCAAGCTCCTCCTCGCCGCGCTCGTGGTCGCCCTCGTCGCCGGGCTCGGCGGCGGCGCCCTCTTGCGCGCGCAGCGGGCCGCGCGCATCGCTCCGCTCCAGGGCGAGGTGCGCGGCGCGTGGCACGTGCACACGACCCGCAGCGACGGGCGCGGGACGCTCGACGAGGTGGTCGCCGCCGCGCGCGAGGCCGGGCTCCAGTTCGTGGTGGTCACCGACCACAACCTCCTGACGCCGGCGGAGCAGGGCTGGCGCGACGGGGTCCTCGTCGTCGAGGGGACGGAGGCCTCGACGCCGTTCGGGCACATCGCCGCCCTCGGGGTGCCCCGCGCCCTCACCCCCGAGGAGCGTGAGCAGGACCCGCTCGGCGCCATCGCGAGGCTCGGCGGCGAGGCGGTGCTCGCGCACCCGCTCCACCCGCGGCGACCGTTCACCGGCTGGCGCATGGGCCCGTGGCGCGGGATGGAGATCGTCTCGAACGACACCTCGTGGGCGGAGGTGGTGGCCAGCCGCGACATCGCGCGCATTGCGCTCGCCGCGGTGGTCCTCCCGTTCGACCGCGCGCGCGCGGTGCTCGCGCTCCAGGACGGCGACGACGACGAGCGGCGCAGGTTCGATGCGGAGCTGCGCGCAGCGCGCAAGGACGGCCCGCGCCGGCCCGCGCGGTTCCTCCTCTGCTCCGCGGACGCGCACGGGTACCCGAGCTACCGGGCGGCGTTCGAGGCCTTCTCGATGCACCTGCCGGTCACGCTCGGCGGCGACGCCGCCCGGGACGTCCGGGCCGTCACCGCCGCGCTCACCGACGGGCGGGCCACCTGCGTGTTCGACGGGGTCGCGCCCGCGGGCGCGGTCCGGCTCGTGGTGGCGCGCGGGGGGAGGGGATTCGACCTCCACCTCGAGGCCCCCGACCTCTCCCTCGCCCGGTTCACGCTGCTGCGCGACGGCGCCGTGATCGCGCACCGGACCCCCGCCGCCACCGCCGGGGCGGCGATCATCCCCTTCGACTGCGGCGCCGGGGCGTGCCCGCCGGGCGACTACCGCGTCGAGGGCCGGTGGGACGGCCGGCCCTGGATCTTCACGAACCCCGTCGGCATCGAGTAAGAAGCGGGACAGACCGACGTGCACCTCCTCTACGCCATCGCGAGTTACCTCCTGTTCGTCGTGGCGCTCCCCGTGCTCCTCTGGCACCCGAAGCTGCGCCACGGCGTCCCCTTCCGGCTCGGCTTCTATCGCCGCTCGTTCGATCGCGGGCAGGGGACCCCGCGGATCTGGCTCCACGGCGCGAGCGCGGGCGACCTCCTCTCGCTCCAGCCGATGATGAAGGAGCTGAAGGGGCGCCTCCCCGGGTGCTGCATCATCGTGACGACCATCACGAACAGCGGCCTCGCCATGGCGCGCAAGAAGCTCGTCGAGGCGGACGTCATCGTTCACGCGCCGTACGACCTCCTCGGCGCGACCCGCCGCGCCGTCGCGGCGCTGCAGCCGGACCTGCTCGTGCTCGAGTACACCGAGATCTGGCCGAACCTCATCCGCGCCGCGCGCAAGGCGGGGGTCCGGATCGCCCTGACGAACGGGCGCTTCAACCCGGCGAAGATGTCGCGGTACCGCGCGCTGTTCCGCGCGATCTCGAACCCGCTCCGCCGCATCGACTGCTTCCTCATGCGCTCGGACGAGGAGGCGGAGCGCGTCCTCGCGCTCGGCGCCGCCCCCGACCGCGTCTGGGTCACCGGGAACACGAAGTTCGACGCGCTCGTGCTCGACGGCGGGGCGGGGCGCGAGGAGGCGCTGCGGGTGGAGATGGGGCTCGACGCGCGGCGCCCGGTCTTCATGGCGGGGTCGACGCACGAGGGGGAGGAGGAGCTCCTGCTCGCCGTGTACGCGCGGCTGCGCGCCCGGCACCCGGGCCTCCAGCTCGTGCTCGCGCCGCGGTACGTGGAGCGCGCCGGACGGATCATGGCGCTCGCGGTCGAGGCGGGGCTGCCCGTTCGCCTGCGGAGCGGCGGCGCGGCGGCGGGGCACGCCGACGTCACCGTGCTCGACACCATCGGTGAGCTCGCGGCGGCCTACCGGCTCGCCACGCTCGTCTTCGTCGGCGGGAGCTTCGTCACCCGCGGCGGCCAGAACGTCCTCGAGCCCGCCGCGCAGGGCAAGCCGGTGCTGTTCGGCCCGCACATGGAGAACTTCAAGGACTCGGTCCAGGTGCTGCAGGGGCGCGGCGGGCTGCAGGTCTCGACGACCGAGCAGCTCCTCAAGGTGGCCGACGAGCTGCTCTCGCGCCCCGACCAGATCGAGGAGCTCGGCACGCTCGCCCGCCGGTCGGTCGGAGCGATCCGGGGGGCGAGCGCGCGCAACGTCGAGCACATGCTCTCGATCCTCCCGCGCGGAAAGGTGGCGGCGTGAGGGGCGCGACGACCAGGAACCCGACGCGGACACCGGGCCGCCCTCGGGGGCGCGCGCGATGACCGATCCCGCGAGCATCCTCGTCGTCCGCTACAGCGCGCTCGGAGACGTCGTCGTGGCGACGTCCATCCTGGAGCCGCTGCGGGCCCGCTTCCCGCGCGCCCGGATCGAGTGGGTGACGGACGCACCGTACGCGCCGCTCCTCGAGGGGCTCCCCGAGCTCGCCGCCGTGCACCGGCTCTCTCGCGAGGGCCCGAACTCGGTCCTGTCGGTCGCGGCCCGTCTGCGAGGGCGCTTCGACTTCGCGATCGACCTGCAGAACAAGCTCCGCAGCGCGGTCATCGCCCGCTCGGCGGCGCCGCTCCGCGCGGCGTTCCGGCGTCGCACCGCCCTCCGCGCGGTCCTCTCGCTGTTCGGGTCCGATCCGCCGCTCGTTCGCGCTCACCAGACGCGGCTCTACGCCGAGGCGCTCGCGCCGCTCGGCGCGTTCGAGCCGGGACCGATCAAGATCGCGCTCTCGGAGCAGGCGCGGGCGCTCGCCGAGGACGCGCTGCAGGGTGTGCCCTCGCCCGCCGTGGCGATCGCCCCGGGGGCGCGCTGGGCGACGAAGCGGTGGCCGGCCGACCGGTTCGCCGCCGTGGCGGACGCGCTCGCCGCCGAGGGCTGCGCGATCGTGCTGTGCGGAGGCCCGTCGGATCGCGACGCCTTCGCCGCGTTCCGGGCCGCGACGCGCGCCCGGATCGCCGCCGACCTGTCGTTTCTCCCCGTGGACGCGCTCGCCGCCGCGCTCGCGCGCGTCCAGCTCCTCGTCGCCTGCGACTCCGGCCCGGTGCACCTCGCGAGCGCGGTCGGGACGCCGGCGCTCGCGATCTTCGGGCCCACCTCGACGGAGCGCTGGGGACCGCCGTCCCCCGGACGGGCGCTCGCCCTCGGGCTCGCCTGCGCGCCGTGCTCGAACCACGGCGGCGACTACTGTCCGGAGGGGCACCACCGCTGCCTCTCCGACCTCGCGCCGGAGGCGGTGCTCGCGAGCGCACGCGAGCTGCTCCGGCGATGAGCGGGCTCCTCGAGCGGATCTGGTGGTCCGAGCGCCCCGGGTACGCGCTGCTCGCGCCGCCGCTCCTCCTCCCCGCGCTCCTGTTCCGGGCGGCGGTCGCGGTGCGAGGGGCGCTCTACGACGCCGGGATCCTCCACGCGACGCGCGCCGGGGTCCCGGTCGTCTCGATCGGGAACCTCGCCGTGGGGGGCGCGGGCAAGACGCCGGCCGCGATCGCGGTCGTGCGCCGGCTGCTCGCGCGCGGGCGGCGGGTCGCCGTGCTGTCGCGCGGCTACGGCGCGGCGCGGACCGACGCGCGGGTCGTCTCGGACGGCGCGCGGCTCCTGCTCGACGCGGCAGACGGCGGCGACGAGCCGGTGCTCGTCGCGACGCGGCTGCCCGGGACGCCCGTCCTGTGCGGCCCGCACCGCGCGGAGCTCGCGCGCACCGCCGTGCGCGACCATGGCGCGGATGCGCTCGTCCTCGACGACGGCTTCCAGCACCGCGCGCTCGCGCGCGACCTCGACGTGGTGGTGCTCGACGCCGCGAACGCGTTCGGGAACGGCCGGCTGCTCCCCGCCGGCCCGAATCGCGAGCCGCGCTCGGCGTTGCGACGCGCCGGTCTCGTCTGGCTCTCGCGCGTGGATCAGGCGGACGACGCGACGCTCTCCCGACTCCGGACGCTCGCCCGCGAGGCGACCGGCCGGGAGCCGGTCGAGTCGCGCCACGCCGCGGTCGACGTCGTGGACGGGACGCTCGCGCGGCCGTCCGGCGTCGAGGCGCTGCGCGGCCGCCGGGTCCTCCTCCTCGCCGGCATCGCGCGGCCCGTCGGCTTCCGCCGGACGCTCGCCGCGATGGGCGCGGAGGTCGCCGCGGAGCGCGTCTTCCCCGATCACCACCGGTTCTCGGCGGCGGACCTCGAGGGGGCCCTCCGCGCCGCCGCCGACGCCCGCTGCGAGCTCGTCGTCACCACCGAGAAGGACGCGGTCCGGCTCCCCCCCGACGTGGCCCGCGATCCCCGCGTGCGCGCCGTCCGCATCGAGGCGGAGATCGTCCGCGGGAGCGAGGGGCTCGACGGCGTCCTCGGCGCCGTGCTCGGCGCCGCACCCCCGTCCACCTCGACGTCCGCGTCCACCGCGACCCCGGCTTGACCCCATGCGACTGCTCGGCTGGCTCCTCGTCCGTACCCCCCGCCGCTGGCTCGACGCCTTCGGGGCGGCGCTCGGCGCGCTCATGTGGGCGCTCCGCATTCGCCGGCGGGTCGTGCTCGACAACCTGCGGCTCGCGTTCCCCGAGAAGAGCGAGGAGGAGCGGCGCGCGATCGCGCGCCGGACCTTCCGCAACCTCGGGCAGATGATCCCCGACTTCGTGCGCGTCCCGTTCCTCCCACGGGAGGAGATCGAGACGATGTTCGTGTACGAGGGGTGGGATCGCTTCCAGGAGGCGATCGCGCGCGGGAAGGGGGTCATCGCCTGCACCGCCCACTTCGGGAACTTCGACCTGCTCGCCGCCGCGCACACCCTGAAGGGCGTGCCGGTCACGATGATCTCGCGGAAGATGGGGAAGTCCGGCGCGAACGATCTCTGGCGCGCGATCCGCCGCCGCTCCGGAGTCGAGGATCTCGTCGTGACGAAGGGCTCGACCCTCGCCGCGGCCGTCCGCGCCATCCGGTCGGGCCGGTTCCTCGGCTACGTCATCGACCAGAACCAGGCGCTCCGCCACGCGGTCTTCCCGACGTTCTTCGGCGTGCCGGCGGCCACCGCGCCGACCCCGGCGGTGCTCGCGATGCGGAGCGGCGCGGCGGTCGTGTTCACCTTGTCGGTCCCGCTCGGCGATGGGCGCCACAAGGTCATCTTCGAGGGCCCGCTCTCGCCGCCCGACACCGGCGACCGCGACCGCGACGTCCTCGCCTTCATGCAGGACCTGAACGACCGGCTCGAGCGGTGGGTCCGGGTCTATCCCGACCGCTGGTACTGGCTGCACCGCCGCTGGAAGACGCGTCCGGCGCCCCGGCCCGAGCAGGGCCAGGCGCCGAGCGCGGGGGTGGCGGGGTGAGGGCGCGCCCGCCCCGGGGCGCACGCTCCCGGCCGCGCGCCACGGCGCCGCGCCCGAATTGACCGTCCTGACCGCGCGCGGTAGGACCTTCGGCGTGCGCCGCCTCCGCGAACCCGAGCTGCCGCCGCTCGCGAACCTGCTCGCAGGCTTCCCGCAGCGCGAGGTGGTGGTCGTCGGGGACTTCGTCGCCGACGAGTACGTGTACGGCGAGACGGATCGGGTGAGCCGGGAGGCGCCGGTCCTCGTCGTCCGCTACGAGTCCTCCGAGCTCGTCCCCGGCGGCGCGGGCAACGCCGCGCAGAACCTCGCCGCGCTCGGGCTCAGGGTGCGCGCCGTCGGCGCGGTGGGCGACGACGTGCTCGGCACGGCGCTGCTCGACGAGCTCGAGGAGCGCGGGGTGGACGTCTCCGGCATCGAGCGGGTCGCGGGACGGCCGACCGAGGCGAAGACCCGGATCCTCGCCGGCGGCCGCTCGACGCGGCGCCAGCAGATGATCCGGCTCGACCGGGCGCCGGCCGACCCGCTGCCGGCGAAGGTCGAGCGCAAGCTCGTCCGGACGCTCGAGAAGCTCGGCGTCCGGGCGCGCGCGGTCCTCGCGAGCGACTACGGGTCGGGCACCGCCGGGCCGGCCGCGATCGACGCGCTCCGGCGGATCGCGCGGCGCGGCATCCCGGTGTGCGTCGACTCCCGGTACAACCTGCGCGCGTTCGGCGGCCTCACGATGGTCAAGCCGAACGAGGTCGAGCTCGAGGCGGCCTCGGGGGTCTCGCTCTCGCCGCGCGGTGGGCTCGAGCGGGCGGCGCGCGCGCTCCAGCGCAAGCTGGGGTGCGAGATCCTGCTCGTCACGCGCGGCCGGAACGGGATGTCCGTGTTCCGGCGGGGCGTGCCGCCCGTGCACGTGCCGGCCCACGGCAGCCAGGACGCGGTGGACGTCACCGGCGCGGGCGACACCGTCGCGGCGACGTACTGCGCCGGGCTCGCGGCCGGAGGCGACGCGGTGTCGGCGGCGCGGCTCGCGAACGTCGCCGGGGCGCTCGTCGTCCGCAAGCCGGGCACCGCGACCGTGTCGTGCGACGAGCTCGCCGCGGAGCTGCTGCGGCCGTGACCGGCACCAAGCGCATCCTCCTCGAGGACCTGCCCGCGGTGCGCGCGGCCGCGACGCGCGGCGGGCGGACGATCGCCCTCGCGAACGGGGTGTTCGACCTGTTCCACGTCGGCCACCTCCGCTACCTCCGCGGCGCCCGGTCGGAAGCGGACCTCCTCGTCGTCGCGGTGAACAGCGACCTCTCGACCCGGCTCAACAAGGGGCCGGGACGCCCGGTGGTGCCGGAGGGCGAGCGCGCGGAGATCCTCGAGGCGCTCACCTGCGTGGACCACGTCGTGCTCTTCGATGCGCGCGACGTCGTCCCGATCATCCGGGCGCTGCGCCCGGACGTGCACGTGAAGGGGACCGACTACACTCCCGAGACGATCCCGGAGGCCGCCGAGGTGCGCGCCTACGGCGGGAGGGTCGCGGTGGCGGGCGACCCGAAGGACCACTCCACCTCGGAGCTCATCGACAAGCTCGGAAAGACGAGGACCCCGACATGACCCCCGACGACGGGCGGCCGCGCGCGCTGGCGGCGGAGCTCAAGGAGATCCTCGCCTGCCCGCAGTGCAAGGGCGAGCTCGAGTTTCGCGAGGCGGAGGCGGAGATCCGCTGCCTGACCTGCCGACTCGCGTTCCGCATCGACGACGGGATCCCCGTGATGCTGCTCGACGAGGCGCGGGCGTTCTAGACGGGGGACCGGAGGGGTGTCCGGGCTCCCTGCCCCTTCGCTCGCCGCAGCGCCGCACCGCGCGCCTTGACGCTCCGGCGGCTGGCCGCTACGGTCCCCGCACGCATGTTCGGGCGGGTGGAGCCATGATCCGAAGCATGACCGGCTTTGGCTCGGGGCGCGGCAGCGCCTCGGGCGAGGAGCTCGACGTCGAGGTCCGCTCGGTCAACCACAAGTTCTGCGAGGTCAAGGCCCGCCTGCCGCGCGACCTCGCGGCGCTCGAGATCGACGCGACGAAGCTCGTCCGCGAGCGGCTCGCGCGGGGCGGGATCGACGTGAGCGTCCGGCGGTCGGGTCCAGCGGCGGCGATCGCGCCGCGCGTCGACCTGGTGCTCGCCGAGGGGTACGCCCGTGCGTACGAGGAGCTCCGGGTGCGGCTCGGGCTCGCCGGGTCCGTGACGCTCGCC
>CAVTRF010000039.1:0-323849 GCA_963736795.1 uncultured delta proteobacterium
CGACCGGGAGTAATTCCCTTTTTGGCAGCCGTCGGACGACGTAGCTTGCTGCCAAATGAGAGGTGGCGAGCGCCGGAACGTCTGTGGTTGAACTCGGCGACTCACTCCAGGCGTTCGGACACCGACAAACGACGCGGGAGCGGTTTCCTCGCCGTGCGCCGGAACCCCGACCGGGAGTAATTCCCTTTTGGCAGCCGTCGGACGACGTAGCTTGCTGCCAAATGAGAGGTGGCGAGCGCCGGAACGTCTGTGGTTGAACTCGGCGACTCACTCCAGGCGTTCGGACACCGACAAACGACGCGGGAGCAGTTGCCTCGCCGTGCGCGGGCGACCGCAGGGCAGAGCTCGTCGGCGTCGACGCACGACCGTCGAACAGAACCGGCAGTCAGGGCGTCGGCTACGCGGCTTCGGCGCACCGCACGTCGTGCATGACGCGCAGGTGATACGTGCCGGCAGGAAATACGACGCCGGTCACGCCCGCTCGTAGGGCGTCCCAGGCCTCGCGGTACGCACGAGGAAGTCGGTGAGGGTCGTGAGCGCCTCGATCCGCTTCCATTTGTCCTGCGCGGCGACCCGGGGGTTGATCCCGAACCGCGGCTCGCCGGGCACGGGACGCGCCGTCGGCTTTTGCGCGAGCACCTTCGCGACGCCGAGGAAGCCCCGCCGCGCCTCGGCGACCTCGCGCCGGATCTTCTTTCTCGAGTCTACGGAGCGCGTCCGAGACGCGGGCCCTGAACTCTCCCACCGAGGCGAAGCCAGGCGGTGCCGTGAGCTCGAGATCGACGAGCTCTGGCAGATAGCCGTCGGCGCGGAAGAACTTCTTCCAGGTCGGCGCACGGTGAGCTTGCCGGAGCCAATCTGGTCGGGTCCGCTCCAAAGGCCGGGCCATTCGGCGCCGCTCTGGACGAGTCCTGCGGCGACAGGGTTCGCCAGGGTGTAGGCGGTCTTCGCGACGACGTCGTCTGGCGCGACCGGCGCGACGGCGCTGAAGCTCGTACCGGAGGCCCAGAATCCCTCGAACCTACCGAGGGACGCATTCGCGGCGCGTGCGACCAGCGAGTCGAGGTAGCGAACGAACTCAGGAAGGCACGCGAACGGGTCGCTGACGACAAGATGAAAGTGGTTGGACAGGACGCAGAACGCGTGGACTTCGACGCCGTAGCGCCGCGCCGCAAGGGCCAGCACGTACAGGAACATCTCATTGATCGCGGGCGAGGGCCGGAGGAAGAAGCGTCTCTCCGAGCAGCGGCGCGTCACGAGACTGGTGGTCCCGGGCAATACCTGGCGGGGAGCGGTCATGGCCGCGCGTAGCGCACGCGACATGCCTGCGCTCCCCGTGGAATTACCGCTAGTTCGGTCTGCCAGGCCGGTCGCCTCGCAGCCGGTCGGTCCGCGCCACGGTACTCTCGGTCGGGGTCTCGGCGG
Organism: uncultured delta proteobacterium; assembly: GCA_963736795.1. Classification (GTDB taxonomy): domain Bacteria; phylum Myxococcota; class Myxococcia; order Myxococcales; family Anaeromyxobacteraceae; genus Anaeromyxobacter. The sequence continues at coordinate 1,426 of CAVTRF010000039.1, forward strand.
GGTCTCCGGATCACTCATGGACGGAACCGCTCCGTTCGACGAGCCGCGTCGAACGATTCGCTGCGGATCCGGCGAACCCTTTTCGCCCCCTCGCGCTCGACACAGAGAGGGCCTCCGAACGACGTCGTCCATCGCATCAGCGTGCGCTGCGCATCACCACGGCGGGACATCTGGGCGAACGCGCAGCCGCGCCCGCACGAAATCGCCGGCATCGCCGGCGTGAGGAGCGATCCATGGCGATGAAGCGCAGGGACTTCCTGAAGGCGGCGACCGTCACCGGCGTTGCCGCCGCGGCCGGCCCGATGTTCATCTTCGATCGCGCAGATGCGGCCGACAAGCTCGACGTCGGGATGGTGCGCTCGGTGAAGGTCGACGTCATCTCCGAGACGAGCTGGTTCGATAACGACAAGTTCAAGGCCAACATGACGGATGGCGGCGGCGCGTCGACCAGCGAGTACACGATCGCCTGGGATCCCGGAGCTCGGGCGGGTACTCGGCGCTCATCACGGTCACGACGCTCCAGGGCGAGGAGAAGCGCATCCTCCTCGACAGCGGCTGGAACAACGCGTGGATGGACTACGTCTTCGAGAAGAAGGGGATCCCGCGGATGCTCGAGCGCGGGGAGATCGACTTCATGGTGCTGTCGCACTGGCACCTCGATCACCTGTGGGGGATCGAGTCGACCCTGAAGCACAACCCGAAGATCGAGATCCATCGCCCCTCGGACACACTTCCCGGAGGATCTCGCCCTCCTCCGCGAGAAGAGCCGCTTCACCGCGAAAGACAAGGCCGGCCGTGAGGTCGTCCTCGCGAAGAACGACGTCCCGCACAGGGGCGAGCTCGTGCTCACCGGCCCCGACGGCCAGGACAACACCGGGCTGTACAAGCTCATGCCGGGGCGTGGCCGTGAAGATGTTCGACGTCCCGATCCTGCTGCGTGTCCGAGGCGAGAACGTCCTGTACTTCAACGTGCAGGACAAGGGGATCGTCACGGTCACGGGCTGCTGCCACCCCGGCATCCTCTCCCTGTTCTCCTTCGCGAAGCAGAACTTCACCGGCTACCAGCCGTACGGGGCCTACGGCGGGCTGCACCTCAGCCTGTTCGAGACCTGGGATCCGAAGTTCGACGACGTCATCGCCGGCGTGAAGGCCTTCAAGCTCCAGAAGGTCGCGGCGAACCACTGCACCGGGTGGCTGTGGGCGGAGAAGGCGGCCGCGAGCGGCGTCCCCATCGTGAAAGGCACCGACACCTACAAGACGTACAAGCGCCAGTCGCTCGTCGCCCGCGCGAGCAACGCGTACCTCACGAACGGCGACTCGGTCCTGTTCTAGGCGCCCACATGGAAACCGCGGTCACTCAGGCCGCCCGGCCCGGCGACTCGGTTCGCGCGGCGACCGGGACTCGCTGGTTTGCGGGCTCGATGCATCTCGCAGTCGCCTTCGCGATCACCTCGGCTCTGTGGCTCCTGTTGCCTTCACCCGAACGGCGTCCTGAAGCTGTACACGCCGATGTACGGCTTCTCGCTCGTGGCGGTGCTCGTCTCGGTCCTCGTGGCGATGACCCGCGTTGGAGAGGGGTCGCCGTCCGTGCGTCGCGGCTCCCCTCCCCCGGTCCGGGGTGTGCTCGGGACTGCGCTCGCTGTCGGGATCACCGCGCTCGTCGTACACGGGTTCTTCTGGGGCTTCCTCGGGCGGTATGGCATCACTTACTTCAGCCCGCGCGCGATCGTTGCGGCGGGCGGCGTCGGCGCCGAGTTCTTCAACGCACGCGAGAACGCTTCGACGGCGATCGTCTACTTCGCCGCGGCGTTCCTCTGGATGGCGCTGGTCCTGCCGCTCGGGATTCGGCACGTGGCCGTGGCGGCTCTCGGAGCCGGGCGTGCGCGGATTCTCCCGCCTCACGCTCGCGACCCTGCTCGCCACGGTGGCGTACGCCGTCCTCTTCCATCCGCACGTGACGCAGCTCTTTCCCCGCGCAGACGATGGCCGGCGTGCCTCCGTGGTGGGCAGGCGTGGCTCAGACCGGGAGCGCGTATTTCAACCTCGGCTGGGTCATGGCGTCCGTGGCGGTGCTGGTCGCTGCGGACGTGCTCTGGGCGGGATGGCCTTGGCGGCTCATCGGAGAGGGAGGCCCGTTCCGCGGCTTCGCGGCGTTCGCTGGATCGGCCCTCATCGGCGCCGCGGTGTTCGCCATCGCCGAGCGGGCGATCAATGCCGTCTGGGGGGAAGCGTTCCAGGGGGGTCAGTACACAGACGCACCGTACTTTCGCCACCTGCACGTCGCGGAGATGGCCGGGTTCTTCGTGCTCGCCGCGTTCGCTCTCGACGCCTCGTTCGGGACCCCTCGGACCGGAGCGGCGCGGACGGCGCGGACCCTCATCGCCCTCGTCGCGGCCGCCGCGCTCCACGTCTTCTACTACTCGGATGCAGCGACCCAGCTCCTCGGGAAGGTCCCCGGATTCGGGCAGCCCGAGGACTCCCCCCTCGTGTGGTCCCTGCTCTTCCTCGCTGTCGTCCTGGTGCAACGCGACCTCTTCGATCGATGGCCGCTGAGCCAGGGCCAGGAGCGTTCGTGAACGCTGCGGAGGTGTTCCGTCTGCGGTTCCAGTCGCTCCTCGCTGCGGGGCTCGCATCAAGCCCGATCGCCGAGCGGGTGGGGATCGCGGCGGCGAGCGAGGTGTGGGGCGGGGACCATCCGCGCGAGCGACCCGCCTGGTACCTGTGGCTGCGAGACAGGCCGGGCGCGTGGCAGCTCGAGCTGGTCGCCGCGGAAACCCTCGACGGCGTCGGCTCCGGCACGGGTCTCGTCGGACGGTTCACCGTGCGCCACTATCCCGCGCAGGCAACGAAGGAGTTCACGCAGTTCTCTGCACTGGAGCAGCGCGTCGCGGCCACGTCGCTGGATGCAACCGGGACCCCCGGATCGAGCTGGCCTCGACAATCCCGGACGCGCTCTTCACCGTCGGGACGATCGACTGGGCACTGGACCTCGAGAGCGATGCGGCGGGGTTCGGGGTCGCGAGCCTCGACCGCCTCAGGACGCGAGCAGGTTGGGGGAGCTCGTCCGCGACGTTCCGGGGTGGAGCCTCGCCGTGCCGGCGTTTTCCGCCATCGTTGGTCTGCACGCGCAGGTCGAGCGCCGCGCGGTGAGTCGAATCGTCGTCGCACGACTCGCCGGGTTCGAGACTGCCGGAGCGGACGGACAGCAGCGCGACGCACCCGACATCGCGTACGGAGAGGGCTTCGTCGTGTTTCCGGGGTCAGATGGTGGCCGCGAGCAAGCGACCGCAGTGCTCCGCGCGCTTCGGAGCGCGGACGCCGAATCGTCCACGACACCGAGCTCGGACAGGGCGCGGCGGGAGCGGATATCCTCGAATTGGACCTGCGCATCGCGCTCCCCGTCGGTCGAGGCTGGTTCGGGGGCGAGCTCCACACGCACGACCGCGCCCTGTGCGCGTGCTAGGGCCGGCACCCGGGAGTGATTCGTGACGCGGTCTGAGGGCGCGTCGGTCATCAATGGCCCAGAGATCCCTGGCGATTTCGTGGGCGGCGCTGACGCAGTTCAACGGGCTCGGCGCGCGTCATCAGTTAGAGATTCCTAGCGATCTCGCGGGCGGCGCTGACGCGGCTCGAGCGGTACCCGGCGCGCGTCATCGATTACTGTCGGTCGGGTCCCTCTACGTGCCGGGTGTGGCAACGTCAGCAGGACGTGAGCGTAATGACCGCGACGTGCGGGGCGAGCCGTGGCGGTTATCGTCCGCGGGAGCACGAGAGGACATGGCGCAACCCCCTGAGTCCGGCGAGCGGATGGGGGAGGCGAACATGGAATACGTGGTTTCCAGCGATGGCACGCGGATCGCGTATGAGCGCAGGGGAGAAGGCCCTCCGCTCGTGCTCGTTCATGCACCGGAATCGACCATTCGTACTGGGATCCCGTCGCTCCAGAGCTCCGACGGCACTTCACCGTTTACAGCGTCGATCGGCGTGGACGAGGTCAAAGCGGAGAAACGGCGCCCTATGCAATCCAGCGCGAGTTCGAGGACGTCGCCGCTATCGTTGCGTCCATCGCGGGCGATGTCTTCTTGCTCGGGCATTCCTATGGTGCGCTCTGCTCGCTCGAAGCCGCCCTTCTCGCGAAGAACATCCGCAAGGTGATCTTGAATGAACCGCCGATGTACACCACGGTCGAGGTCTCCTTTCCGGAAGACGCTCGCGCCAAGGTCCTCGCCTGTGCCGGAGCGGGCGAATGGAGAAGGTGCTCGTCATGCTCTACGAGGCCGGAGGAATGTCAGCGGCCGAATTGAGCGTGCTGAGATCACTGCCCAAGCTGGCGCGCCAGGATCCAGGCGGCGCCCACCATCCTTCGAGAGATCCTCAGCGTCAGGGCATATTCATTCGACCCGGGGCCGGCTGAGAATCTGAAGACCCCGGTCCTTCTCCTGGTGGGGGGCGAAACCTCCCCGGTCTACACCGCGGCGCGTGGAGGCGCTGCATTCGTCGCTGCCGGACAACCGCCTCGTCGTCCTGCCCGGGCAGCCGCACGTGCGCACTCACCGCGCCCGACCTCTATTTACGGCAGGTCCTCCGCTTCCTTCTGGGATACCGGTTCCTCTAGTTGAGACTTCGAGGGCGCAGCTCCCGTGGCGCTGCGCGCGGACAAGCGCCGCATCAGTCATGGCTTCAGACCTTTTCTCACCGCCCGGGAACGATCCGTGGTCCTGGGCGTAAAGGGCCGAACCGCTCTCTAGGCGGCGGCATTTGTGCTCGTGGTGCGGCCTATCGCGTAGCAGCCCAACCGATCGTCATCGGCGAGCCAGAAGCGCAAGAGACCAGCGGCCCATGTTGCGCTCGCCTCGCGGTCGTTCGCTCGCAACGTTCATCGGCGGCACGCGCCCGAGAGGGACGCTTCGGATGCGGGCAAGCCCCCACGTTCGCGCGGCGCGCGAGGGCACTGGCGAGCGGCACGACGCCGTGCACGAGGCGGCGCTTTCGTGTCGTGATCGAGGGTCCCATCCTGCGATGCGGCCACCAGCCAACCTGTCTTCCCGGAGTTGCAGCCGTCCAGTGGCCAGCCTGTCGCCCTCAGGGCGCTCCCTGACCGGCAACCGGCGGCCGCGCTCCTTCCGCGCCCCGCGCCCCCGTGCGCGCCAGGAACGCGTGAACCGTCGCGATCACCTGCGCGCCCTCGCCGACCGCCGCGGCGACGCGCTTGGTCGAGCCCGCGCGCACGTCGCCGATCGCGAACACGCCCTCCCGGCTGGTCTCGAGCGCCTGCCGGCCCTCGGCGACGTCCGCGCCCGTTCGAACGAACCCCTTGGCGTCGAGCGCCACGCCCGACCCGGAGAGCCACGACGTGTTCGGGTCCGCACCGATGAACAGGAACAGATGTCGGATGGCTCGGCGCGTCTCCTTCCCCGAGGGCACGTGGCGCCAGCGGATGGCCTCCAGGACGCCGCGGTCCCCCTCGAGCGCGGACACCTGCGTCTGGAGCAGCACCTCGACGTTCGGCAGCCCGCCGATGCGATCGACGAGATAGCGCGACATGCTCGCCTCGAGGCTCCCGCCGCGCGCGAGCAGCCACACCTTGGCCACCGCGCTCGCGAGATACACCGCCGCCTGTCCCGCGGAGTTGCCGGCCCCCACCAGCGCCACCTCCTGCCCGGCGCAGAGCTTCGCCTCCAGCGGCGAGGCCCAGTAGTGGACGCCGGCGCCCTCGAACGACGCGAGGTTCTCGACGTCGAGGCGCCGATACCTGGCGCCGCTGGCGATCACCACGGCGCGAGCCCTGATCCGTTCACCGTTCGCGAGGCGGAGCTCGAATCGCGCCGCGTCGCGGCCCTCCTTCTCGTCCAGGCCGACCACCTCGTCGGGGATCGCCATCTCGGCGCCGAACTTCTGTGCCTGGTTGTAGGCGCGGGCCATGAGCGCCATCCCGCTGATCCCGGTCGGGAACCCGAGGTAGTTCTCGATCCGCGCCGACGCGCCCGCCTGCCCCCCGAAGGCGCGGCCGTCGAGCACGATGAGGGAGAGACCTTCTGATGCGCCGTAGACGGCGGCGGCGAGACCCGCGGGCCCGGCGCCGACGATCGCGACGTCGTGGATCTCGTTCGGATCGAGCGTTCGGACGAGGCCGAGGCACCTCGCGAGCTCGACCTCGCTCGGATTCCGCAGCAAGGAGCCGTTCGGGCAGAGCACGATCGGCAGGTGCTCCGCGTCCGCGTGGAAGCCCTCGATGAGCGTCCGCGCGCTCGCGTCGGTGTCCGGGTCGAGCTCGTGGTGCGGATGGCCGTTCCGCGACAGGAATCCGGCCAGCCGGAGCACGTCGCCGCTTCCGGCCCGGCCGACGATCACCGGCCCGCCGACGCCGCTCTCGAGCAGGCCGACGCGCCGCAGGATGAGCGCGCGCATGATGCGCTCTCCCAGCTCCGCCTCCGCCACGAGCACGTCGCTCAGTCTCCGGGAGGGGATGACGAAGGCGTCGACCGGCCTCGTGGCTCGCAGGTCGACGAGCGATGGCTGCCCCGAGAGTTGGGCGAGCTCGCCCGTGAACGAGCCGGGGCCGTAAGTGAGGATGTGCTGGTCGCCGCCGAGCACGCTGTGCTGGCTCAGCGCGACCTCGCCGCTCACGATGACGAACATGCCGGGGCTGATCGCCCCGGTCGCCACCAGCCGTTCGCCTGCGCGGAAGGCGCGCCGCTCGCCGAAGCGCCGCAGCCGCTCGATCTCGGCCGGGTCGAGGACCGGGAACATCTGGTCGAAGCGGGTGTCGAACGTCGGACGCGCGGTCGAAGCCATGCTGCCCGGTCCTAGCGACGCCCTGCGCGCTCCGCCATCCCACCCGCGCGTTCGGCAGGCATTAGTCGCCGCGGAGCGCGATTCGAGGACCTCGTTCGGTTCCAGTGACCCACACCGCCGGGCAGTTAGGGCGACAGGCTCCTAGCTCGGCGTCGGGGACGCTGACGTGGAAGGGCGGATCGTTCTCGGCCCTGTCGAGCCGGCGGGCGCCGCGCGCAATCGACAGCGGTCATCCCGCGTCGCTGAACATCGCCTGGCCGACGCGGCCGGTCTTGTTCTTGTCCCAGCTTTCGAAGACCCGCTCCTCGAACTTCAGGAACTCCTCCTTCGTCACGTAGCCGTCCTTGTCCTTGTCCATCATGTTGTACAGCTCGCTTGGCTTCATCTTCTGCATGGCGGAAGGACTCGGCGGCATGCGGCTCGTCCCGGCGTCCGCGCTGCTCGCGCCGGTCGACCCGGTCCCTCCGCCCGACGCGCTCGATCCGGTCCCCCGCTCGACCCGCTCGACCCGGTCCCCCCGCTCGACCCGCTCGCTCCTTGCGCTGCCGCCGCCATCGGTCCAGCGGCCACCGCGGCGATCAGCGCTGACACCCTCACGGCTCGTCCAACGTTCCTCGTGAACATCCGCCCTCCTCCTGAGGGATCGTCTAGCTGCCCGGTCCCTTGCAGACTCCGCGGCTGCCCGGTCGCGAGCGACAGCCAAATGCGAATATGGCGCGAACGTCAGCGAACGGCACGGGGCCTCGCGCAGAGTCACGCCTTCCGGTGAGTCGTCGCCGCTCGCGCGTGCACGAACCGACGGTCAGTTCCTGCCTTCCGGCTCCGCCGGGGCCTGCGTCCGCTCCCTGACCGGCCCTGGCGGTCCGGCGTTCGGTCGCCGCAAGGAAACGATCAGCCGAACGTGAACCCGAACGCCTCGACGCCCGGATCGAGGAACTCGATCTCGAAGAGCCGATCGGCGATGGGCGCCGGCTGGCGGATGAGCTGGTACATCCGCGGGTCCGTGACCGTTCCGTTGCCCTGGTCGTCCACGTCGAGCCCGTGGGCGGCGCCCGGTGGCCGTCCGTCGATCGTCACGCGGAATCGGACGGACTTGCCCGACGCCGGCGGCGCGAGGATGAGGTGAAGATCGCGAGCGTGGAAGCGGTACGCGATCTTGCCACGGGGCTCGTTGAGCGCGGCGGCGGGCTCGCGGATCGTCCAGTCACCCACCAGGGCCCACGCGTTCGGGTCCCAGCCGCGCGGGGGCCGCGTAGATGCGGCGCTCGTCCCTTGCCGCGCCGCCGGGCGATGCGAAGTTCTCCGCTTGCCCGTACCCGACGTACGTCTCTGGCGACCTCAGGCTCTCCCGGTCGGCGGGCGCCTCCACGCCGCGCCCGACGACGGACACCAGCTCCGTTCCGAAGCCGTGGTGGCCGGCCTCCGCGAGCAGCTGCTGGATGATCCGCTCCGACTGCTCGTACTCGCCCTCGCCGAACTTGTGATGCCGGATGCGCCCCTGCGCGTCGATGAAGTACAGGGCCGGCCAGTATCGATTGTCGAAGGCGCTCCAGATCCGGCGGTCGCTGTCCACGGCGATCGGGAGGTCCACGTTCAGGTCCTTCGCCGATCGGCGAACGTTCTCGAGAGATCTCTCGAACTCGAACTCGGGCGTGTGGACCTCGATCACCACGAGCCCGTGATCCCTGTACTTGTCGGCCCACGCGCGAACGTACGGGAGCGTGCGCCGCCAGTAGATGCAGGTGTACGTCCCGAACTCGACGAGCACGACCTTCCCGACTCAGGCCGGCAGGGGTCAGCGGCTCCGAGTGGAGCCACGACGTCGCGCCGGCCAGGGAAGGCGCCTCTCGTTCGATCGGCAAGGAGCTCGTCCCGGGTCCGGCTCGCCGCGACCCGTTCCCGTCGCTCGCCGCGGTGCTCGCGAGCGCTCCAGGCGCGCTCGCGAGCACCGCGGCGAGCAAGACTCGAGCGGCTCTCATGCGGACCACGGTCGACACGATGGGGCGGCGGCGCCGGAACCGCAGGCCCGGCGACCCGCGCCGGCGGCCCGGTGGGCGCACGCCTGGGGCGCGAGCCGTGATCCGTCGGCCCGCTCGCTTTCGACCCAACACGCGCGGGGAGATCGGGAGCCCGAATCACATGCTGCCGACGTCCAGGACGGCTTGGGCGAAATCCCTCGGGGCCTCCTGGGGAAGATTGTGCCCAACGCCCCGTCCGACGAGGCGGTGCTCATAGCGGCCCGAGAACTTGTTTCGATATGAGCTCGGGTCCGGATGCGGCGCACCATTGGCGTCGCCTTCGAGCGTGATGGTGGGCACTCCGATGGTCGGGGCGTGGGCGAGCCGTCTCTCCAGGTCCTCATACCTCGGCTCGCCTTCGGCCAGCCCGAGCCGCCAACGGTAGTTGTGGATCACGATGTCGACGTGGTCGGGGTTCTCGAACGAGGCTGCGCTGCGATCGAAGGTCGCATCGTCGAAGGACCATTGCGGCGAGGCCTGGCGCCAGATCAGCTTCGCGAAGTCGCGCCGGTACTTGTCGTAGCCGGCCCGGCCGCGCTCCGTCGCGAAGTAGAACTGGTACCACCACTGGAGCTCCGCCGGGGGCGGAAGCGGGAGCTTGCCGGCGTTCTGGCTCCCGATCAGATATCCGCTGACCGAGACGAGCGCCTCGCACCGTGCGGGCCACAGCGCGGCCACGATGTCGGCGGTGCGAGCTCCCCAGTCGAAGCCGGCGATGGTCGCTGTCTCGAGCTCGAGCGCATCCATGAGCGAGATCAGGTCGACGGCGAGCGCAGATGGTTGCCCGTTTCGCATCGTTTCGCCGGAAAGGAAGCGCGTCGTCCCATAGCCCCGCAGATAGGGCACGACCACACGGTAGCCCTTCGAGGCGAGCAAGGGCGCGACCTCGACGTAGCTGTGAATGTCGTACGGCCATCCGTGCAAGAGTACGACCGCGCGACCCTGTGGCGGCCCGAGCTCGGCGTATCCGACGTTCAGGAGTCCGGCGTCGATCTGCCGAACGGGGCCCAACGACGTGCTCTTGGGACCGGATGGTGTACTGCCTCCGGTCGAGCCGATCGCGTGTTCGCTGGCGAAGCCTGGAACGCGGCCGATCAGCGCGGCTCCGCCGGCAACGCCGAGCGCTTTCAACGCATGCCGGCGGGAGAGCGTGTTCGAGCTCGCGTGCTTCACGGTGAGCCTCCTTCTTCGGCCCCCTTCGATATCGTCACGACCTCACCACGCGCCAGAGTCAACGCCAGCCGGGCGGGGCACCTGCCGCTGGGAGTGGCTTCAACCGATCCGCCGACAGGCGGAAGGAATGCGAACGCTCGTCTCTTGCATCCTCCGCCACAGCGCCGCAACTACGGACTAGGCCCTCCAGCCGCCCAGGCGCCGCGGTTCGTCTTGCGCGCCGCCCCCCCGAGAGCCGACGAAGGTGATCATGTCCGCTGGATCGTCGTCACACCCGCGGCGCCCTGTCGTCGTGACTTCTGTGGCGGCGAGCGCGTTCGGCTTCATCCTGCTCGCCGGCGGCTGGCATGCACAGGCGGCTCCGGGCGCAGCGCATGTGACCGCCTCCAGGAGAGGAAACTCCATGCCCGACGCACGTGAGGTCCGCCCCGGCGACGCATCGATCCGGCCGTTCAAGTTTCACGCGTCCGACGAGGCGCTCGCGGATCTGCGTCGGCGGATCGGCGCTACGAAGTGGCCCTCCCGGGAATTGGTGACGGATGCATCGCAGGGCGTGCAGCTCGCGACGATGCGCGAGCTCGCGCGCTATTGGCAGACCCAGTACGACTGGCGCAAGCTCGAGGCGAGGCTCAACGCCCTCCCCCAATTCGTCACCACGATCGACGGGGTGGACATTCATTTCGTCCACGTGCGTTCGCAACATCCCAATGCGTTGCCGATCATCGTCACGCACGGGTGGCCCGGCTCGATCATCGAGCAGTTGAAGATCATCGATCCGCTGACCAACCCGACGGCCCACGGCGGGAGCGCATCGGACGCTTTCGACGTCGTGATTCCATCGCTGCCGGGCCATGGCTTCTCCGGGACAGCCCAGCACCGTCGGCTGGGATCCCGTTCGCATCGCACGCGCCTGGATCGTCCTGATGAAGCGCCTGGGCTACACACGATACGTGGCGCAAGGCGGCGATTGGGGTAACGCAGTCACGGAGCAGATGGCCCTGCAGGCGCCGCCCGGAGTTGATCGGCATTCACACCAACATGCCCGCCACCGTCCCGGACGACATCGACAAGGCGCTCCAGTCTGGCCGCCCGCCACCGTCCGGCCTCTCGGCCGACGAGAAGAATGCGTACGATCAGCTCGCCTTCTTCTACAAGCACGGCGTCGCGTATGCCCAGGAGATGAGCAACCGCCCCCAGACGCTGTACGGGATCGAGGATTCACCGGTCGGCCTCGCCGCCTGGATGCTCGACCACGACGCGCGCAGTTACGCGCTCATCGCACGCGTCTTTGCCGGTCAGCCCGAGGGACTCACCCGAGACGACATCCTCGACAACGTCACGCTCTACTGGCTGACGAACACGGCGGTCTCTTCGGCTCGTCTCTACTGGGAAAGCAAGCTGGCCTTCTTCGCCCCGAAGGGGGTCGCCATACCCGTCGCCGTGAGCGCCTTTCCTGACGAGATCTATACGGCCCCGCGGAGCTGGACGGAAAGGGCCTACCCCAAGCTCATTCATTACAACCGGCTCGCCAAGGGCGGGCACTTCGCAGCCTGGGAACAGCCGGAGCTCTTCACGACCGAGCTCCGTGCTGCCTTTAGGCCCCTGCGCACGGCTCGCACGGATGTGGTGCGATGACTCGTGGTCACGAGGCAGTCTACGTCATCGCCGATGTCCCGAAGCCAGTCATTCGAGCGGTACCACGATGTCTTCTGAGCTGCTCAGCCGCTGAGGCACCAATTGACCGAGATGGGCGTGACGGCCGTCGGAGACGTGGAGGCAGCCATGAGCACCACCGAAGTTCGCAGTCACGACGCGACCAGCGAAGCGAGCGTCGGTGAGCTCGACATGAAGCTCGAGGTGGTCGCCATCCCCGTCTCGGATGTCGACCGCGCGAAGGAGTTCTACGGGGGGCTCGGGTGGCGTCTCGACGCCGACTTCAGCAAGGACGGCGGCCGCGTCGTCCAGTTCACGCCTCCCGGCTCGGGGTGCTCGGTTCACTTCGGAACGAACATCACGTCCGCCGCGCCCGGCTCCGCCCAGAACTTGTTCCTGGTCGTCTCCGACATCCAGGCCGCGCGCGACGAGCTGGTGAGGCGCGGCGTCGAGGTGAGCGAGGTGTTCCACTACGCGGGCCTCAACCGCGTCGACTCGGACGCTCGGTTGAGCGGCCCCGCTCCGGACCGGCGCAGCTACGGGTCGTTCGTGTCGTTCCGCGACCCGGACGGCAACGGCTGGCTGGTACAGGAGATCACGACGCGACTGCCCGGCCGGATCGACCCCGCGGCGACCACGTTCGGTTCGGCGAGCGATCTGGCGGGCGCGCTTCGGCGCGCGGAGGCTGCCCACGGCGAGCACGAGAAGCGCACCGGGCAGCGAGACGCGAACTGGCCCGACTGGTACGCCGCGTACATGGTGGCGGAGCAGGCCGGGCGGGGAACTGCCGTCGTGAGCGCCCTGGCTATCACCGTAACGCGGAGGCGGCAGCGTGAGCGGCAAGCCGGAGCTAGGTGACCGATGAATTCACGCCTCTTGATGACGTTGCAGGTCAAGGTGGCTGGTTCACAGAAGATTGGCGCAGTGCCTCACGGTACCCGTGTGACGGCACCCGTCGCCGAGGGTCGGTTCGAGGGCTCTCGACTGCGAGGAGGAGTACTGCCCGGCGGCGGGGACTGGACGCTTCTCCGAGGAGACGGAGTCCTGGAACTCGACCTGCGCCTCACGCTCGAGACCGACGACGGGGCGCTCATCCACATGACCTCGTTTGGGCTCCGTCACGGACCGCCGGAAGTGATCGCCGCCCTCGGGCGCGGCGAGAAGGTCGATCCTTCGACCTACTACTTCCGAACCGCCCCTCGCTTCGAGACCGCGGATCCCAGGTACGCGTTCTTGAACCGGATCCTCGCAGTCGCCATCGGCGATCGCCACGCCGAAGGCCCCATCTACACGATCTACGAGATCCTGTGAGGGCTGGTATGCGAACGCGCCCACTCATGTCGCTTCGTCTGAGAACCGGACCCACGCAGGACGTCGGAGCCGGACCTCACGGCACTCGTGTCACGTTTTCAATCACGGGAGGCACCTTCGAGGGCGACCGGCTTCGCGGCAACGTGCTGCCGGGCGGCGATGACTGGACGGTCAATCGCTCGGACGGCGTCGTCGAGCTCGACCTCCGGATCACCCTCTGAGACCGACGATGGCGCGTTGATCCACATGACGTTCGAGGGCATCCGCGACGATGGTGCGCCAGGAGGCACCTACTTCCGCACCGTGCCGCGTTTCGAGGCTGCTGCAGCGAAGTACGCGTTCCTGAACCGTGTGCTGGCCGTCGGGCGCGGCGGAGATTCGCTCCGATGGACCGGTTCACCTGACTGAAGAGATCCTTTGACGGGCGACCAACGTGATGGACCAAGACCAGAGACGCGCGTGCGCCGACCGATGCAGAGCGCACGTTGTCAGGCAGGGAGGGGAGCGGTGATGGGAGAGAGGACCTACGGTCCGGTGGCGGCCGCGGCGTGGGGGGCAGTGGCAGGAGTGCGGACCTTCACCGCGCCGGCGCTCCTGAGCATTGCCTGGGCAGACGGGCGGCGTCCGCTGGCGCCCGTGGCCGAGCGCGTGCTCAGGGGAAGGGCGGCGCCGTGGCTTCTCGGGGCGCTTGCAGCGTTCGAGCTGGCGGCCGATCAATGGCCTGAACTTCAGGCCCGGATTGCGCCGCCCTCGCTCCTCGGTCGCGTGCTCTCCGCCGGGCTCGTAGGCAGCGCCCTCGGGCACGGCCGCGCCGGGCGCAGCGACATCGCGATTGCGGCCGCCAGCGCCGTCGTATCGGCGTTCGCGTCGTACTGGCTCCGGCGCGCCGCCAACCGGCGGCTGCCGAATTCGGTGAGCGGGCTCCTCGAGGACGCGGTCGTCCTCAGCGCGGGCGCCGCCCTCGCCGCGACCGTGCGGAGGAGCGAGACACGACCGTGGCGGCGGTGAACTGCGCCCCCCGAGATCGCCGCAGCGCCCGTCGGAGTCCACTCCGCGACCACACACGATCGGCTTGGTGAGTGCCGGTGGCTTTGTCGTTCTGGCTTGGTCTCCACCCCTCCGAGTCTAAGTCGGGCAGGATGGTGACGTGCCCTCCACGAAGCAGCAACTACTCCGTCATCTCCGTCGAACGCGGCGCCTGGTGCTCACGCCCGGCGACGCCGGCCCCACGCCCGTGACGAAGGTCGGGGGCATGCCCTGGTGGCCTCGCGGCCGGCCTCGTCCGGAGTGTGAACACGGCCACAGCATGGCGTTCATGGCCCAGGTCCGGCTCTCGGACGTGCCGACGCTCGCAGACCACGGCGGGCTCCTCTCGTTCCACTACTGCCTCTCCTGCATGTATGACGGACGGACGTCGTTCGGGCGCAACGACGACGAGAACCGAGGCTACGCCGTCACGTTGTTCGAGAACGCGGACGATATCCCGCCGGACAGCCTGGGAGTCACGAGCCCGGGATGCCTGCCAGAGATGCGTGTCGCGTTCGCCGACGCGGAAGAGGTGCTCGGGCAGGAGGACGCGTGGGCGCTCGAGCTGGAAATCCCTGTCGAAGGCGAGGACGACTTCGACGAGAAGCTTGGTCTCGGACTGATTCACGTCGCGCGCTCGAAGCTCGGTGGCTGGCCACATTGGCAACAGTCTGCCGAGTGGCCGACCTGCGGCGAGGGGCGCCGGATGACGTTCGTCATGCAACTCGACTACGAGCTCGGTGAGGAGAGCCCGTGGGCTTCGGGCGGGTACGCCTACCTGTTCGTCTGCGGGCGCGAGTGCACCCACCAGGAAGCCGACCTGGTGGTCCAAACCACGTGACGGTTTCTGGCGCGCTCCACATGGAAGTGGAGCGGGCGCCCGGAAATGTGTGCGCGGACCGCTGACGGCTCACCGTGCGTGACGCCATGCCAGCGCGTCACGACGCCTTGCGAGGACGCCTTTGAGACTGCGGCGCTGGACTCGCACGACCTTCTCTCGGCGTCATGACTCGCCGCGGATTCGAATCCCCCGGGAGCGTTCACTTGCGCCCGCTCGCCGGTGCGGTGAGCCCGAGGTCTGCGAACGCCGGCATCCTCGCGATCTCGGTCATGAGCGCGTTGCCGAACGCCAGGCTCGAGACGAGGCCCGCGTACTTCTTGTAGACGGGGGTCGCGGCGAACCGCGCATACGCCGCCTTGTCCCCCTCGCGTCACGCTCACGTTCTTCGCGGCCGCCTGGCCGGACTCGCCGGTCTGCGCCCGCGCTACGGCCAGGTCCGCGATCTTCCTTCCGGTCGGGGACTCGAAGAAGTCCGCAAGCTCTTTGGCTTCCGCCGTGCTGAGGCTCCGCTGGAAGACCGTGGCGAAGGGCGGAACCAACGAGTCCTCAGGCTGGGCGGCCACTCGGCGCATGAAACTCTGGAACTTCGCGTCGTCCGCGTTCGCCGGCTTGCCGGCGCGCACGACGAACCCCGCCGCCCCCCCCTTGTAGATGCCGGTGTACCGGACGGCGACGACGAAGCGGCGCACCTCCGCGTCATTCGACGCAGAGGCTCCCTGCGCGCGCGCGGCACCGACGACGGCGAGTAGGGCGAGCGAGAGCAGCACTCCCGAGGCGGCGAGTGGAGTCCGTGTCATGCCGCCGATGATTTCACCGAGATCGATACGGGGCAAGCGCCGTGACCACCCAGCGTCACGGCACCTCGTAGGGCGCGACGACTCCTCGATGAGCCCCGTTCCCTCCTGCCACCTCCTCCATTGCGTGCCACGTCATGAACCAGCCGCCCGGGCCGCCCAGGGGTTCGCTCGCTTTCAGTTGGAATCCCAGACTTGAATAGGCTGATATGGTCATCCGCACCCTCGGTTGATCCTCTCACGATGAGCCCGGGCACATCCTCCGGAGGTCCTCTTGCCACGGTCACGAAGCGTCATGACGACACTCGCCGCCCTCGCGATGGCGCTCACCGCGTGCGCGAGTACACCCCAGGTACCCGCGTACGTGAGCTCGCCGGAGTCCTGCGCGCTCGTCCTCGGCGGCGGCGGTACGGTCTTCCCTGACGACAGGATCAACCAGAACTGGCTGAAGATCGACACGGTGGTGACGGACGCGGTCACGAGCGAGCTTCGAGCGCTCGGCTACCATGTCGAGGAGGTCGTGTCCGACCTCCGCACAGCGGACGCCAGGCTCGAGCTCGTCGCCAGGGAGATGGCCACTCGAAAGTGCAATCGGCTCGTGCAGGTCAGCCACTTCGTCGAGCCCTCCGCCACCGCGCCCAAGTTCGGCTTCGCTGCGAGCGTCCTCGTGCCGGACTCTGGCCGGAGCTGAGCGCTCCGGCGGAGGTA
The DNA here is from genome assembly GCA_963736795.1 of uncultured delta proteobacterium. Lineage (GTDB taxonomy): Bacteria > Myxococcota > Myxococcia > Myxococcales > Anaeromyxobacteraceae > Anaeromyxobacter. The sequence goes on from CAVTRF010000039.1 coordinate 17,745, forward strand.
CCGTTGCACAGCTCAAGGGAGAGTTCGACAAGCGCTACTCGTACGATCTCACGAGCGAGGTCATGAAGACCCTTTCCATGAGCGACGTCGGTCGAACCATCGCGAGGGAGATCGACAGGAGCGGCGTCGTCAAGAACCGCACCCCACCCGCGAGACCGTGAGGGCGGAAACCACGGTTCCGGCGCTCCCTACGCACGTGGAGCGAACGTCCGGAAAGCCGGCGCCTCCACCCAAAGCCCGTGCACCTCCTGAGCCGCGCCGCGCACGTTGGGTCGCCCGGGAGCGTCGCGCCGTGCTCGCTCGGCGCGAGTGGGCGATCGTCGGCCCGAGCGCTCGGCAGCCCGACCTCGCGCCGACGTCCAGGCAGCAGCGACCGCGCGACGCAGAAGCTACATGGGCAGCGTGAGCTGGCGTTTCGGAGCGTACGAGCTCGACCTGGCGCGCCGCGAGCTGAGAGTCGCCGGGGAGCCGCGGCCGCTCCAGCCGCAGGTCTTCGCGGTGCTCGCCTATCTCGTCCGGAACCGGCATCGCGTCGTCCCCAAGGAGGAGATCCTGCGGGAGCTCTGGCCGGACGCGGTCGTCACGGACGCGTCGCTGCAGCGCGCGGTGAGCCTCGCGCGCCGCGCTCCGACCGGCAGATCGCGGGCTGCTGCGCACCCACGCGCGTCAGGGATACCGGCGTGAACGGCGTGATCTCGACGGCGGCGAACCCGGCTTCCCGCAAGAGCCCGGCGACGTCGCGGTGCGTGTCGCAGCCCTCGAAGAGCCACCGCCACGGCCGCTTCACGAGCCGCTGCACGCGCGCGATCCCGCTCCCCTCCGGCGCCGCGACGTGCTCGACGCACCAGAAGCGGCCATCGGGTCGGAGCACGCGCCGAACCTCGGCGAGCGCGCGCACCGGATCAGTCACGGTGCAGAGCACGAGGCTCGAGATCACCGCGTCGACGCTCCCGTCCGGCACCGGCAGGCGCTCCGCGACCGTGGCGCGGACGTCCACCGTGACGCGGTGCCGAGCGGCTGCCGTCCGCAGGTTCGCGTGCATGTGGACGTTGGGCTCGACCGCGATCACGTGCGTTCCCGGCTCGAGGTAGCGAAAGTTGGCGCCGCCCCCGGCCCCGATCTCGAGGATCGTGCGCGGCAGCCCTCCGAAGAGCTCGCGCTTGATGTAGCGGTACTTCCGGTGGACATAGCCGTCCATCGCGCGGAAGAACCACGCGTTGATCCGGGCGCGGATGGGGTGGTCGAGGGTCTCGCTCGCGGTTATCGTGTCCGTTAGGTGCAGGTGCATGTCCGTCCTCCTCGTGCGCACGTCGGCGTCACGGGAGAACATACGGAGCGCGTTCCGGCCACGTCCTGACCGAACCCTGATCTCGCGCCGAGTCCGCCCTTCCTGACCATTCCCTGATCCCGCGCCGCTCCCGCGGACGCGAGGGGGAGCCCTTCGTCGGGCGCGAGGTCGGAGCCCGCTCCGGCGACGAGGCGTGGTACGCGATCTCGGTCCAGCGGTGCAGCGGGACGCCGAGCGCGACGATCAAGGACGCACTGGCCGATAGAGGTCGCGCGGACGGGGCACAACCCGGTTTCCAGGAGGACCTGGGCCATCTCGTGCGCCCGAACCGCTGCGACAGGGCGCTCGCTGGCGAGAAACGGGACATCGACGCCGATCCGTGGACGGCCCTGAAGGTCCGGCCAGCCCCCGGACGTCGTGGCGTTCCTCGACCGCGTCGAGACCTGGAGCGAGGCGCGTCCCTCGAACCCTCCGAAGCCTTGCCAGGGCAGCGGCACCTCGAGCGTACCCCTGTACGTCAGCACGGGAGCCTTCGCGTGGTCAGGGCGCGCGCAAATGACGCGGCGACGGTGCCAATGGTCCCCCGAGAAACCCCATCCGCGTCGGGAGGCCATCGGGCCGGCCATCTCTTCCGTTCCTAGTCTGTCAATTCGGGCCGGTGTGGTTCGTCGTCCTGGTGGAGGAGAGAGCATGCCCAAGATCATCGTGAATGCATTTCTGACCCTGGACGGCGTCATGCAGGCTCCCGGCGGCCCCGACGAGGACCGCGAAGGTGGCTTCGCGCACGGAGGCTGGCAGGCCCCCTATTCCGACGACGTCATGGGACGGCTGGTCACCGCGGGGATCACGGACGCCGACGGGTTCCTGCTCGGGCGCAAGACCTACGACATCTTCGCCAGTTACTGGCCCAAGGTCACTGACCCCAACAACCCCATCGCGACGGCGCTCAACTCGCGGCCAAAGTACGTGGTGTCGCGCAGCCTCGCTCGCGTCACCTGGAACAATTCCAGCCTGATCAAGGGCGACGTCGTCGCCGAGCTCCGGAAGCTCGGGCAGCAGCCCGGCCGGACCGTGCAAACCTGGGGCAGCACCGACCTGCTCCAGACGCTGCAGAAGAACGACCTCATCGACGAATACCGGCTGTTCATCTTCCCCGTGGTGCTCGGCTCCGGCAAGCGGCTCTTCGGCAGCGGCACGGTGCCGGTGGCGCTCAAACAAGTGGAGTCGGTCACGACCGGCAAGGGCGCGACGTACCACCGGTTTGAGCGCGGCGGGAAGCCGGAGTACGGGCAGATCGGGACCTAGAGCATCGAACGGGTTGCCACCTTGCGTACCGTGCCGGCCCGCGCTGGCGGCGGACGAGGTGAGCACGCTGGTGCACGACGCCCACGCGCTCGCGCTGCCGGGCACGGCCGCGGCGAGTCGTGAGGCGCGGTATCATCGCGGCGTGGATACTCGAACACCGCGGGTCACTGCGGCGGCCATCATCGCCATCAGCGTCCTCGGAGCGCTGTTCGGTAGCGCTGCAGGTGTCTTCTATGAGCACGGCAACGATGGTGGGCCCGCGTTCGGGCCCGGGGCCGTCCTCGGCGCGGTCTACGGCTTGGCCGTCGGCGTGGTCTGGGTACGGTGGACGCGGGTGAGGACTGCCAACCGTGACCTCCAGCCGAGGATCACCGCTTCGGGCGTGGCCACCGGAGCCCTGGCCGGGGTTCTAGTCTCGTGCCTGGTTCACACAAGTCTCGAGCTCTGGTTCGGGTTCCGAGATGCTCTGGGGAAGCAATTCTTCGGTTTGGTATTCGGCCTGGTGACCGGCGGGCTCTTGGGACTGCTCGGCGGAGTGGCATGGCGGATGGCGCAATCCCGCCAGCGAAAGCGGACTCACCCTCGACCCGTGGCAGCTGTGGATGATTTGAGTGAAGCTCTGGTCGTAGTGATAGGGTCCCGAACGCGCAACAGCCCGACGCGCGACTACGCGGCGCTGGCGAGTGTCTTCGGAGAAACGCGAGCCCGAAAGTTGTCGTCGCAGGTCCAACTGGTGTTGGGGGAATTGGACGGCATGCAGGTGGATTGGAGTAGGCATGGCCTCGCCTCTGCAGGAGACGAGGCATTCCGATTCATGGCTAGCCGGCATCCCGCGTTGACCGAGGAGGCGCTTGAGGCGCTAGCCTGGACGTTCACGTTCAGTTGGCGATGACTCGGAACGCCCGCGGCATGTTCCACCGGTCGCGTAGGGAAGCATGGCTTCGGCGCTGGACCGGGGAGTCGCCGGCAACGTATCGACGGCGCTTCTTCGGAGCGAGACCTCCGAGCCCGCGTCGCAGCTGACGCGCGGGCCGCGCGCCGATCGGGAGCGCCTCCGCGACGTGAACGCGGCGATCTGGCTCCGCCGCCACCTGCGCGGCGAGTGGTTGCTCGCCGCGAGCGGAGTCCTGTCGATCGTCTTCGGCGTGCTTCTGGTCATGAACCCGGGGCAGGGTGCGCTCGCCGTCACGTGGCTCATCGGCGTGTACACGGTCCTGTTCGGCGCGCTGCTCGTCGCGCTCGGCGTCCGGCTGCATCGCTGGACCGAGATCGCGTATCGTCCAGCGCGCGGCGGACGAGCTGCTCGAGGTGGGTGCCGGGCGTCAGCTCGATCGGCTCGATGCCCCGCGCTCCGTACGCGTGTATCCCGGCGGGCACTCGCAACCACTTCGCGCTCGACCTTGGCGTCGATCCCGACGACGTCGTCGGCGCGCTCGACGCCTTCGTCGACGGCAGCGAGCGACTGGTGGACGTCGGCGAGGTCAACGGCCGCGCCTTCGTCAATAACGTCTCGCTCGGACTGTATGGGGAGGCGGTCCAGCACGCCGGCTATCGCGACGCGAAGGTGCGCACGCTGCTCGAAACGGCGCCGGACGTCCTGGGCTCCGGGCGGAGGCCGGAGCTGCGGTGGCGCGGCCCCGGCGGGGACAAGCACGAGGGAGGCGCCGCGATCCTCGTATCGAACAACCGCTACCGGTTCGAACGCCGACCGGGATCCGGCATGCGACCGCACCTCGACGACGGCGTCCTCGGTATCACCGTGCTGGGCTCGCCTGGTGGCGAGGCGCCGGTGCGGGAGTGGACCACGACGTCGTTCGAGATCGACGCGCATGCCAACGTGCCCGCCGGCGTCGACGGTGAAGCGCTCGTCCTCGAACCGCCGCTGCGCTTCCGCATCCTGCCGGCCGCCGTGCGCTGCCGCATCGCCCGCCACCATCGCGGCGCCTCGCCCTCGACCTTCGCACCCGACGGCGCGTGGGCCGCGCTCCGCACGCTCGGCGGTATCGCCGCCGGGCATGCCCCGCTCGACACGCGCATGGAAGACGTCGGCGGCAACGACGCGCCCGGTGAATCGCTTGCCGTCGGGCGTGCATCTCCTCGCTTCGGGTGAAGAAGAAGTCGCCGCGCACGTAGGCCGCGCCGCGGAGGCCGCCGCCGGGCTGCGACTCCAAGAACGTGTCGAGGCGGTCCGCGATCCTGTCGTAGAACGCCGCGGATCAAGCAGTCCCCTTAGCCTTCAGTCCCGTGGCGTGGTCAGCGGTCGATGACGGCCATGTTCGCTTCGTCGTGGCGCTCGCCGGCGGCCGGCGTGAGGTTGTTCAGCCGTTCGATCTGCTCGGCGCTCAGCTCGATGCGGTCGGCGGCGGTGTTCTCCTCGACGCGGGCGACCCGCTTGGTGCCGGGGATCGGGGCGATGTCGTCGCCCTGCGCGAGCAGCCAGGCCAGAGCGATCTGTGCCGGTGTTGCACCGACCTCGGCGGCGACGGCCTCGACCTCGTCGACGATGCGCAGGTTGCGCTGGAAGTTCTCGCCGGTGAAGCGCGGGTTGGTCTTGCGCCAGTCGTCGTCGGCGAGCTCGCTCGGGCGAGCGGATCTCGCCGGTGAGGAAGCCGTGGCCGAGCGGCGAGTAGGGAACGAAGCCGATGCCCAGCTCGCGCAGCAGCGGCAGCAGCTCGGCCTCCGGGTCACGGGTCCACAGGGAGTACTCGGTCTGCAGCGCGGCGACCGGGTGCACGGCGTGGGCGCGGCGGATCGTGTCGGGGCCGGCCTCGGACAGGCCGATGTGGCGGACCTTGCCCTCGGCGACCAGCTCGGCCAGGGCGCCGACGGTGTCCTCGATCGGGGTGTTCGGGTCGACCCGGTGCTGGTAGTACAGGTCGATGTGGTCGGTGCCGAGCCGCTTCAGCGAGCCCTCGACCGCGGCGCGGATGTTCGCCGGGCTGCTGTCGAGGACGCCGGGGCCGCCACCGGAGTGCGAGACGATGCCGAACTTCGTCGCCAGCACGACCTGGTCGCGGCGGCCCTTGATGGCCCGGCCGACCAGTTCCTCGTTGGGGTAGGGGCCGTAGATCTCGGCGGTGTCGATGTGGGTGACGCCCAGGTCCAGCGCCCGGTGGATGGTGCGGATCGACTCGGCGTCGCTGCCTGCCCCGATGTTGTAGTAGCCGGACATCGTCATGGCGCCGAGTCCGATGCGGGAGACGTCGAGTCCGCCGAGCGAGATGTGCTTCATGGCCATGTGGCTCCGTTCTCTCAATGATTGCGACGCTCGGGACCTCATGACGGCCGCAGCAGCGTCTTGATTGCGCGCCGCTCGTCCATCGCGCGATAGCCCTCTGCGACCTCCTCGAGCGGCAGCGTCAGGTCGAAGACCTTGCCCGGGTCGATCTTGCCCTCGAGCACGAGCTCGATCAGCTCCGGCAGGTACCGGCGCACGGGAGCGGGTCCGCCGAAGAGGCGGACGTGCGCGAAGAACAGGGCCTGGCCATCGAGAGAGACGCCGTGCGGAACGCCGACGTAGCCGACGGTGCCGCCGGGCCGGGTGGAGCCGATGGCCTGCTGCATCGCCTCTGGCGTGCCGACGCACTCCAGCACGGCGTCGGCACCGATCCCGTGGGTCAGCTCCCGGATCCGCGCGATCCCCTCGTCCCCGCGCTCGGTCACGATGTCCGTGGCGCCGAACGCGCGCGCGAGCTTCTGCCGCGAGGCGTGACGGCTGACGGCGATGATGCGCTCGGCGCCCTTCTGCCGGGCGGAGAGCACCCCCAGCAGACCGACCGCGCCGTCCCCGACGACCGCGACCGTCATCCCGGGCTTCACGTTGGCGGCGTCGGCCGCGAACCAGCCGGTGCCCAGGACGTCGGACGCCGTGAGCAGGCTCGGAACGAGGTCGGCCGAGGGAACCTCCCGCGTGGCGACCAGCGTGCCGTCCGCGAGCGGAACCCGCAGGAATGGCGCCTGGGCGCCGCCGACGAGCTCGCGGTGCTGGCAGGACGAGTGGAATCCGGCCCGGCAGTGAGGGCAGGTGTCGTCCGACGCGAAGAACGACCCGATGACGAACTGGCCCTTCTTCACGCGCGTGACCTCCTTGCCGACCTCCTCGACCACGCCGCAGTACTCGTGCCCCATCGGTGTCGGTTGCGCGATGGGGTTCGCCCCTCGGTAGGGCCAGAGGTCGGACCCGCACACGCACGCGGCGGTGATGCGGATGACGGCGTCCGTCGGCTTCTCGATCTTCGGCGCGGGAACGTCCTCGAAGCGGACGTCGCGCGGCCCGTGGATGACGGCTCCCTTCATCGCTTCGCTCCTTCGTACTGCTCGTCGGTGACCTTCTCCATCCACTCGACGACCTTGCCGTCGAGGTGCTCCTGGATCGCGAGGTGCGTCATCGCGGTCGTCGGCGACGCTCCGTGCCAGTGCTTCACGCCCGGCGGAGTCCACACGACATCGCCGGGCCGGAGCTCCTCGACCGGCCCGCCCCATTGCTGCACGCGCCCGACCCCCGACGTGACGATCAGGGTCTGACCGAGCGGATGGGTATGCCAGGCGGTGCGAGCGCACGGCTCGAAGGTCACCTGCGCGCCGCCGGCGCGCGCCGGGTCGTTCGCCTGGAACAGCGGGTCGATGCGGACCGTGCCGGTGAACCACTCGGCGGGTCCCATCTGCGACGGCTGCGTGCCTGCACGGGCGATCTTGACGGTCTTCGGACCTCCGGCGGACGTCGTCCGTCGAGCTTCGGTCGCTGCGGTTGCGGGGCCTTCACCCGCCCCCGCGGACGGTGAGGCCAGGAGGGATGAGGCAAGGACCGCGGGGAGGAGGTTCATCTTCACGCCTTCCTTCCAGTGGCGAGGTCCACCACGAACCGGTAGCGCACGTCCTTCCGGACCACGCGGTCGCATGCCTGGTTGATCTGCTCGGGGCGGATCAGCTCGATGTCGGCCTTGATGCCTCGCGCCGCGCAGTAGTCGATGAGCTCCTGGGTCTCGGCGATGCCGCCGATCACCGACCCTGCGAGGCTCTTTCGTCCGAACGCCATGGACATCCCTATCAGCCCGCCATCGAGCTGATTGAGCGCGCCGACGTTGACCAGCGTGCCATCGAGGGCGAGCAGGTCCATGAACGGCTGCATCGGGTACGACTGCGGGACCGTGGAGATCAACAGGCCGAAGCGGTTCGCGAGGCGCTTCATCGCGGCGGCGTCGCTCCAGAGGACGGCTTCCTGTGCGCCGAGCCGCCGCGCGTCCGCGATCTTGCCGGGCGAGGTCGTGAACACGGTGACCTCGGCCTTTCGAGCGGCGCCCAGCTTCACCGCCATGTGACCGAGCCCGCCGAGCCCGATCACCCCGACCCGCTGTCGCGACGAGAGCTTCCAGTGCTGCATGGGCGAGAACGTCGTGATGCCGGCGCAGGATGGCCGAGAAGGGCCTCGGGCTGGCGTATGCGTTCGAGCCGACGGTGAGGGAGCATCTCCGCGAGGGACGGCTGCGGTGCGTGCTCGAGCCGTACGCCGCCACGACGCCGGGGTACTTCCTCTACTTCCCCAGCCGAGCGCAGCGCTCCGCGCCGCTGCGGCTCTTCATCGAGGCGGCCAAGGAGCTTGCGGTGCGCGCGATGTGACGCCCACACCTTGTGGGCGGCGTCGGTCACGGCGAGCAGGTTGCGGGAGTGGTCGAGGTGTCGGGGTGCGTGCAGAGCGGGCCGAGCCCGGTGCTCGCGTCCGGCGTGCTGATCATCGCGAGCGGTCCCGCCTTGTGCTCGCCGTTGAAGGGCGTCGGGTTCTGCGGGTTGAAGCCGCAGTCAGCGGCGGCGTTCGGATCGTCGAACCAGAAGCCGACGTTGAAGGTGCCGGTCGGCGCGAGCGCGACTGTCGGATCGAAGCTGAAGCTCTCGTCGAGCAGGATCGTGCGGATGTCGGCGCGGATCCGGCCGCTGGCGCCCGCCTCGAGATCCGACTGATACGTCGCGAGGCCGACGCCCCTGAAGCCCGGATCGGCCGTCGCGTCCGCCGCCAGATTGGTGTGCTCGACGGTGAAGAGGTCGAACTCGAGCCCGGGCTTGATGTTGCGCCCGCGCAGGGACAGGCCGTCGTTCTGCGAGCCGCGCACGACGGTCACCTCCACGGAGGGCGGGCGTTGCGCATCATCCGGAAACTGCGCCAGGCAGCGCTGGAATTGCGGGTTCGGGTGCAGGTCGAAGCGGACCACGTCACCGGGCGCGTCACCCGGCGCCGGTGGTTCCTCGTCGGCGAGCACACCAACAGCGATGGTCCCGCTGGCGACTGCTGCGCTCAGCAGCATGGTGATCCACTTCGGCTGCGCGCGCATCGTGGCGTTCTTCGACTCTTCGAGCTTGATCCGGTTCATTCCTCTGCTCCCTTTCGAGTATGCGGGCGCGTCGCGCCCGGCGAGATCCGACTGCTCGGGGAAAGGCCCCTGCGGCCTTCCCTCGTGGTGCCGGTGATTCCCGCCAGCGATGGGAAAGGTTCAAATCCTCGACGATGGGGGGGCTGACGGGTCAGGGTGCGATCACGCGCCAGAGAAAGCGCGGCCCTTCGCTGCCGGCTACGGGCAGCTCGCGACGCCCATCAACAGCGCCAGCGCCGCGCACGCGTCCACGAGGCCGACCTCGCTCGGCGGCTCCCGGACGTCGCGCGGCGTCGCATGCGCCGTGCTCTTCAAGACGTCGAGCGCCTCGCCGGCGGCGAGGCGAGGGCTTTGCTCGCGCAGGAGCGCGACGACGCCGGTGACGTGCGCGGCCGCGAGCGAGCTCCCCGACAGGAAGTCCCATCCGTCGCTCGGGACCGTGGTGAGGATGTCCACGCCGGGCGCCGCCAGCGCGGACACCCGCGCAGTCCAGGCGGGAAGTCGCACCTGGCCGCGGTCGTCGCTCGCGAGCACGGCGATGACGCCTGGCAGCGAAGCGGGAAACCCGGGCGCGTCGCCCTCTTCCGCGGCCGCGGCGACTGTGATCATGCCTCGCTCATGGGCGCGGACGATGAGCCGAGCCAGCAACTCGTCCGGAGGCCCGCTCAGGCTCATGTTCACGATGTGCGCGCCAGCAGCGATCGCGAAATCGACGGCCTTGGCGAGCGTCCAGCTGCTGCAGAGCGCCCTCGCCTCGTCGGCGCCGACGTACCAGCACGCCTTGATCGCGAGGACCTCGGCGTCCGGCGCGATGCCGTGCACGCGCGCGCCGTCCCCGCCGGCGGCGATGACGCCCGCCACCGCCGTGCCGTGCCGGTCGCGCTCGAAGCTGCGCTCACCGCCGTCGACGAAGTTGTGCGTCGCGGCGATGCGACCGTGCAGGCCGGGGTGATCCTTCGCGACACCGGTGTCGATCACTGCGACGCGGATACCCTTTCCGGATCGCGTGCGCTGTGCCGTGTCCGCGTGGATGAGCGCTGCCCCGTAAGCGAGCGGTCCCGCGGGCTCGGCGCGCGGCTGCGCCATGCCCCGGAACACCTCGTTGCGCTGCGCCAGCGCGACGCGCGGGTCATCTGCGAGGCGCGCGAGCAGCTCGACGATGGATATATCGGGAGCGACCTGAAACACGACGCACTCGAGGCCGATCGACCCCAGCGGGAAGCTGCCCATCTCGACCAGCGTGTACTCGGCCACCAGCGCCTGCTTGACTGCGGCCAACCGCTCGCGCGCCTCGGCCGCGAGGGCGACGATGATCTGCCGCGGTTGGAGCTGCTTCGGTGTGAGTGTTACCTCTCCCGAGGTCGCAGTCGACCGTTGCGCGTGGGCCCCCGCGCAGCCCGTGGCAGCGCTCAGGACGCCTGTCAGCGTCGCCAATCCGAGCGCCATTCTCGTCATGGAGACCTCCTGGGTTCGATGGCGACGATGCGCACCCTGGGCTCGCCTCTCAGGCGCGACGCGATCGCCTCGATGCGCTCGCGCTCGGACGCGCCGACGGGAAGCTCGACCGTGTAGACGCCCCTCGACGAGGGTCCCCCCACCACGACGCCCTCGACGCCGTGGAGCAGGTCGCGAAGCTCCCGCTCCGTCGTCTCCTCGGCGAAGACGAGGTGCAGCCGGGCGCGATCTCCCGTCACTGCGGGCGCGGGGCGCGAGAGCGTCTCGTAGGCCGGAGGCGGTCCCGGCACGCGCCAGAGCAGCGCCGCCGCGAGCGCGACCGCTGCGACGCCCTGGACGGCGAAGGCCCACCTCACCGGACGCGGCGTGTCGATCACCCAGGAGCGAAGCCGGTCGAGAAGCGCTCGCCCGCGCGCACCGAGCCGGTGCTGCTCGCTCGCTTCGACCCGCTCGAGCACCCGGGCGAAGTGGCGAGGCGACGGGACCCAGCCTTCATCGCCCTGCGGCGCCGAGCGCGCGGCCAGGGAGAGCACTCGGCAGCGCGCCAGCTCATCGCGACAGGCGGCGCACGCGGCGAGGTGCTCGTCGACCAGCGCCGTCTCTTCCCGGCTCAGGCTCGCGTTCACGTACCAGGGCAGGAGCTCAGCGACGTGCTCGTGCACGGAGCCTCCCGGAGGGTCTCGGTGAGGAGCGGTCATGGAGCGGTGCTCCCGTGCGGCTCGCCCCGTCGTCTGAGGAACCGGGCGAGGTGCTTGCGCGCGTGAAACATCCGGGTCTTGACGGTGTTGACCGGACAGCCCGTCACCGCCGCGATCTCCTGGTAGGAGTAGTTCTCGCGGAATGCCAGCTCGATGACTGCCCGATGGTCGGCGGAGAGCTGCGACAGGGCATCCACCAGCGCCGTGCCGAGCTGGCGACCCATGGCCGCCTGCTCCGGATCGAGCGCCGCCGACGCATCTCGCGAGCCCTCGGCCGCGGCGTCGGCATCGGGATCGAGCGGGAGGATCTCGCCGCGCGAGGGCGAACGGGCGAGCATCTTCAGGATCTTGTGATGCGTGATGCCGAAGAGCCACGTCGAGGGGCGCGAGACCTCCGGGTCGAATCGCGCCGCGTTCTGCCACACCACCAGCATGACGTCGTCGATCACCTCGTCCACCGCCTCGCGCTGCTCGAGGAGCCTCATCGCATAGCGCCCGAGGCGCGGTGCGTACCGGTAGTAGAGCGTCTCGAAGGCCTTGCGATCACGCCGCGCGATGGAGCGGATGAGCGCGAGGTCCTCCTCGTGTTCCAGGGTCGTCTCCGCCTCGGTGAGCACCGCCGTCCTCGCGTAACTTAGGAGTGGCGCGGGCGAGGAACGCGTCGCGATGGGGTACATGCGCCGCCGGGCGACGAGCGAGAGGGCGGGCGCGCGACGCGCATGACCCTCCTTAGGCTCGGCGTTCGTCATGGCGAGCAGCGCGCGCGAGTGGTCGAGGTGTCGGGCTGCGTGCAGAGCGGGCCCAGCCCGGTGCTCGCGTCCGGCGTACTGATCATCGCGAGCGGTCCCGCCTTGTGCGCGCCGTTGAAGGGCGTCGGCGCGTGTCGTTGACGAGCGCGCCAGCAGGGATCGTCCGCTTCATTCCCACATCTCCCTTCAGATGATGCGGGCGCGTCGCGCCCGGCGAGAACCGACTGCTCGAGGAAGCCCGTTGCGACCTTCCCTGGTGGTGTCGGTGGTTCCCCGCCGGGATGGGAAAGGTTCAAATGCTCGAGCGACCGAAGAGGGGGACACATGACCGACCAGGAGCGAACGCGGTGGAAGAAGCTCGTCGCGGACTCGAGGCGAGCGAGCGGCGAACGGCGGCGATCCGGCGCTCGTCTCCGCTGAGCTTCGCGCTACGTCTGCGAGCGCCAGGGGAGCATCCGCTCCAGCATGGTCCCGGAGGGCTCGAGACGCCTCGCCGTCGCGGCAAGCAGGTCGCCCGCGCGACGGCGGAGGGCTGGTTCCTGCGTGCCTCCGCGCGCTTCCAGAGCCGAATCAGCGGCACCGGCGCACCGAGCGCAGCCATGCGCGCCCGCATGGCACCAGCTCCGACAGCGTCTCGCGCCGCGGGACCTCGAACCGAGGCTTCGCCACCGCTTCTTGGAGCAGCGCGAGGTCATCAACGCGCATCGGCATGTCAGAGCCCGATGGCAGCCATGCCGCGCGCGCCGGATAGCTGTTCGTGCACTTCCCGCTGCGGTCGCTCGACGCGCTCGTCCCGGGCGCCCTCCCCGCGCCGAACCGCCACGGCAGATCGCCGAGGACTGCACAGCCGAGTTCATTCGCGAGCATTTGAACCTTTCTCGTCGCTGGCGGGAATCACAGGCACACGAGGGAAGGCCGGGCGGTGCAACGTCCGCCGCGGGCGGTCTCTCGAGGAGCGAAACGAACGTACGCCGCGCAATCCCGCCGGCGCCAAGAAGAGGATGGTGCGATGAAACACAGGAACGTGGTCTTCGCCGGAGCGGCGTTCACGGGGCTGATCGCCCTGACGGCGGCGTGCGGAGGCAGCAGCGACGGGGCCGGGGCCCCCGCCCAATCAGACGGAACCCCTGCCCCGGTCGGCGACGCTGACGGTCGCGACGGACCCCCGGCTCGGCGTTCACCTCGTCGACGGTAACGGCCGGTCGCTCTACTACTTCGCGAAGGACGTGCCCGCGGGCGCCTCCAGGGCGGCGGTCTCGAACTGCAACGCGGGATGCCTCCCGGTCTGGCCCATCTTCCACACCGACAGCGTGGTCGCGCAGGGGATCGACGCGACGGACGTCGGACGAGATCACCCGCTCCGACGGGAGCAAGCAGACGACGTACAAGGGGTTCCCGCTCTACTACTACGCCGGCGACACGGCGGCGGGCGACACCAACGGCGAGGGCGTGAACGGGATCTGGTACGTCGTGCACGACCCGACCTACTCGATCGCGCTGCTCAGCAAGGCGAACGAGGCGGCGAGCTACCTGACCGACGGTGCAGGCCGTGCCCTGTACTCCTTCTGCCCTGGACACCGTCGGCACGCCGACGACGGCACCGGTCACCGCCTGCACCAGCGCCCAGTGCATGACGAACTGGCCCATCTTCCTGACGGACCAGGTCACGGTGCCGAGCGACCTCGTCGCGAGCCGATTTCACCGTTTACACGCGCGCGGACGGCATGCAGCAGTCGGCGTACAGGGGGCACCCGCTGTACTACTACGTCGGCGACACGGCCCCCGGCGAGACGAACGGTCGAGGCGTTCCCAACTGGCAGACGATCGACCCGACCGCGCTGTAGTCGCATGGGGTTGCGCGGCGGCGGACGCCGTCACCGCCGTCGAGCTGCCCAGGCCCGCGGCGCGGGGGCTCGCTCGAGGAGCGTTCGCGCCCGAGACGTTTCGCCCGCGGCGCCGGCCGCGACCCACCGAACATTCATCGACTCGGCCCGCAGGAGGCCCTCATGCAGCGAGCGGTCACGAAGTGGACGCAGTGCCTTCTCGTCGTCGCCCTGTTCGCCTGGCCGCGGCTTTCGCCGTGCGCCCCGCTCCAGGCCGACACCTCGGCGAGCCAGCTCGTCATTCGCGCCGGCAGGAATGGCCTCCTCTCCGCCCTCTCCCACGACCACCAGTTCACCCCGGCGCGGTGGCAAGCCGAGGTGGAGTTCGATCCGGAGCGTCCGCAGGAGGTCCGCGTGGACGTGCGGATCGACGCAGCCACGCTGCACGACCACGTCGCGCGCCTCTCGCCGAAGATGCGGGACTACGTGGATCGCGAGACCGCCGGACCGAAGGTCCTCGACGCGCAGCGCTACCGCGAGATCAGGTTTCACGGTGAGTCGGCCAGCGCCCGAGGCGAGGACGACGGCCTCCAGGGCGTGCTGCACGGAGCGCTGTCGCTCCACGGCACGACGCGGCCGCTCGACGTCCCGTTCCACGCGCGCGCGGATGCGTCCGGTTACCGCGTCTCCGGCAGCGTTCGCTTCCGCCAGACGGACTTCGGGATGACGCCGTTCTCGACCGCCGGAGGGACCATCGGCGTCGACGACGAGATCCAGGTGGACTTCGACCTCGTGCTCGCCCCGGCGCCAGGGGCTGCCCGAGAGCCTGACCCGCTCCGGTGCGCGGTAACCGACCGACCGACGAACGACGTGAACTCCTTCAGCGCGAAGGAGGTGGGCCCCATGGCGCCTTCGTCGAGGGTGGGCCTCGCCGGCCCGCGAGCCGCCGCGGCGCGCGGCCGCCTTCAGCTCTTCAGCCATTGCGAAGCTCCTCCGTGCGCCGAACGGCATGGTCGATCGGCTCGACGGCCGTGAGGAGCGTGGGGGCGTCAGCGTTCTTCTGGTCGGGGCCGGATGGCCCCGTGGCAAACCGGGATGGCCCGTGGCAACGGCGTCACGACCCATCCTCCGGGAGCAAGGTGCACGAAGGGACGCGCCGGCCGCCACCCATTGGGCGCGGCGAGGTGACCAGCCTCGCCCGCCCGCGCCTCACTTCCCATCCTGGATCAGCGCCAGGATGTTCCCCTCGGTGTCCTTGAACCACGCCGCCTTGCCGCCCACGCCTTCGTGGATGCCGTCGCGGAAGGTCATGCCCGGCAGGTCGTAGCGCTCGAACTTCACGCCGCGCGCCTTCAGCTCGGCGACCTCGCGCTCGATGTCGTGGACCAGCCAGAACGCCTGACTCGCCTGGTTGGTCCCGGCGTTCGAGGTCGGGTACAGGAACGCGCCGGTGTGATCGGCGAACTCGTAGACCACGCCGCCCGCGTTCTCCTCCTTCGGCCGCAGGCCGATCTTCTGTTCGTAGAACGACCGCGCGCGGGGCACGTCCCTGGCGGGCAGGTAGGCGTACAAGGGGGAACTCTGGAGCATAGGGTAATCCTCCGCCTCTACCTTAAGGCCGCCCGCGACGCCGCGCGCCGCGACCCCCGCGCCGCATGTCAGCCCGTCCGCGGGTCATTCGCGGCGTGCGGAGGACAGGTTCGTCCGCACCCTCACTTGGAGGGAAGGAGACGGACAGGGCGGTCGGCGGCCCCAAGGCGCGTTGGCACTCCGCTCCTCGACAAGTCACCCGCACCGTTTCCTGCGTCGCCTGCGGCGCGCCGCGCTGACGGAGCGGGCGCAGGCGCAACGTACGGACGTCCAGCTCCGGCTCGCAGCGGAGGTCACGCAAGCTCGCATCGGAGCTGTCCGCCGGCCGCGTCACTCGTGCGGAGGTGGGAGGTGCGCGGCGGCGAGTTCTGGGCGCGGCCGAACGTCCGCGCCTGACAGTGGCCGCGCGCGCTCCCGGGAGGGTCAGGCCATCCCGGTCACGCTGTCCGCGCCTCGACGGGCTCCGCGCACGATTCGCAGCGTTGCGGCTCGTTCTGCGCGGCCAGCGCCCGCGCTCCTGCGCGCTGCAGCTCGGCCGCGCGGCCGTGACGAGCAAGGAGGTGATACAGGATCGGCACCGCGTAGCGGGACAGCAGGGTCGCCGCGATCGCGCCGGACATCAGCGCCACCGCGAGGCCCTGGAAGATCGGGTCGGCGAGCATCACCGCGCTCCCCACGATCACCGCGAGGGCGGTGAGCAGCATCGGGCGGAACCGCACCACGACCGCCTCCTCGACGGCGAGGGCGAGCGGCATCCCCTCCCGCAGCTTCAGCTCCGCGAAGTCGACGAGGATGATCGAGTTGCGCACCACGATGCCGGCGCCAGCGATGAAGCCGATCATGCTCGTCGCCGTGAAGAACGAACCCGTGAGGGCGTGGGCGGGCAGGATCCCGACGAGCGAGAGCGGGATGGGGACCAGGATCACGAGCGGCATCGTGAAGCTCTGGAACCAGCCCGACCATCAGCACGTAGATGAGCAGCAGGACCGCCGCGAAGGCGAGGCCGAGGTCGCGGAAGACCTCGAGGGTGATGTGCCACTCGCCGTCCCACTTGAGCCCGGCGGACTCGGTCGTGGCCGGGTGGTCGAGGCCGTAGCGCGCGACCGCCCCGCCGTCGTCCCCGCGCAGCGGCGCGAGGCGCTTCTCGAGCGCGAGGAGGGCGTACAGCGGGCTCTCGATGTCGCCTGCCAGCTCGGCGAATACGTAGGAGACCGGCTTCAGGTTCTTGTGGTGGATCTCCGGCGGCTCGCGCGCCTCCTCGGCGCGGACGAGCTCGGAGAGCGGCACCTGCCCCATGGAGCCGGCGACCGTGAGGGAGAGGAGCGGCGCGAGCTCCTGGCGCCGCTCGGGGGCAAGCTGGAGGACGAGCGGCACCCGGCGGGCGCCGCGCTCGACCTGGAACGCGCCGACCTCGCCGCCATGACCGGCGAGGGCGAGGGTCTCGACGACTGCCGACGGCTGGACGCCGTGGAGCGCTGCCTTCTCTCGGTCGAGGGCGAGGACGAGTCGGGGCCGGGTTTCGTCCAGCGTCGAGTCGATGTCTACGATGCCCTTCACGTCGCCGAACGCCTGGCGGACCTCGCCGGCGATGCGACGACGCTCGGCCGCGGTCGGCCCGTAGATCTCGGCGACGAGGGTGTCGAGTACCGGTGGGCCCGGCGGGATCTCCACGACCTTGAGCTTCGCCCCGGAGGGCTCCGCGAGACGGGCGAGCTCCGGTCGGATCCGGACCGCGATCTGGTGGCTCGACGCCTTCCGATCGTGCTTCGGGACGAGGTTCACCTGGAGGTCCACCTGCTCCGGTGCCTCGCGGAAGAAGCTGTGCCGGACCATCCCCACGAACGTGAACGGCGCGGCGACACCGGAATGGATCTGGACGTCGCTCACTTCCGCCTCCTGGAGCAGCCGGCGCGCGAGCGCCTGGCCCACCGCGAGGGCCTCCTCGCGCGCGGCGCCCTTCGGGAGGTCGAGCTGGACCTGCAGCTCGCTCTTGTTGTCGAAGGGAAGCATCTTGACCTTCACGACGCCGGTACCGAGGAGCGCCACCGCTGCGGCGAGGAGCACGATCACCCCGCTGCCAAAGGCGAGCTGGACCTTCCACGACCCGAGCAGCGTCCGGACGATTCGCCGATCGAGGCGGGCGAAGCGCGATTCGGCCGCCGACTCGGCGTGGGCGCTCGGAACGTCGCGCTCGGGCTCCGGCGCGTCGCGGTCGGGGTCGCCCGGGTGCATACCGGTTGGATCGAGCTCCGGGACCTTGGCTTCCTTGCGGAAGGCGAGCATCGCCGCCCAGGGCGAGACCGCGAAGGCGATGAGGAGCGAGAAGATCATCGCGAGGCTCGCGCCGACGGGGATCGGGCGCATGTACGGGCCCATGAGCCCGCGCACCATCGCCATGGGGAGGATCGCCGCGATGACCGCGAAGGTGGCGAGGATGGTCGGGTTCCCGACCTCGTCGACCGCGTCGAGGATGACCTGGGCAAAGCTGCGTTTCGGGCCGGGCAGGTACAGGTGGCGGTGGATGTTCTCGACCACCACGATGGCGTCGTCGACGAGGATGCCGATCGAGAAGATGAGGGCGAACAGCGTGACGCGGTTGAGCGTGTAGCCGTTCAGGTACGTGAGGAGCAGGGTGAGCGCGAGCGTCACCGGGACCGCGACGC
This sequence comes from uncultured delta proteobacterium, assembly GCA_963736795.1. Classification (GTDB taxonomy): domain Bacteria; phylum Myxococcota; class Myxococcia; order Myxococcales; family Anaeromyxobacteraceae; genus Anaeromyxobacter. Next base: position 35,678 of record CAVTRF010000039.1, read on the forward strand.
CCACCACCACCGCGGAGCGCCAGCCCATCGCGAGGAGGATCAAGACGATGACCGACAGGGTCGCGATGAGCAGGTGCTCGATGAGCTCCGAGGACTTCTCGCCCGCGGTCTCGCCGTAGTTGCGCGTCACCGAGGCATGGACCGCACCCGGGAGCAGCCGACCACGCAGCCCCTCGACCCTGGCGAGCACGCGCTCCGCGAGCTCGGTGGCGTTCGTACCCGGTCGCTTCGCGACCACGATCGAGACCGCCTGCGAGAACCCGGGGTGCTTCGCGTCGGCGGTGAGGATCACCGCGGGCTCGGGCTCGGGCCCGTCGACGACCCGGGCGACGTCGGTCACGTAGATGGGACGCCCGTCCCGGACCGCCACCACGACCTGCTGCAGCTCGGAGGCGGAGCGGAAGAAGCCCGACGCCTCGAGCTCGACCCGGCGCCCGCCGGCGACGAGGGCGCCGGCAGGGAGCTCCGCCTGGGCGGTCTGGACCGCGTGGGCGACGTCGCCGATCGAGACCGACAGCGCCCGGAGGCGGTCGGGGTCGGGCTCGATCCGGATCGTCCGGCGCGCGCCGCCGATGACAGAGACGTTCGCCGTGCGGGGTACGTCGGCAAGCTCCTTCGCGACCTCCTCGCCGAGCTTGCGCAGCTCCCCGGCGGGGAGCGGGTCGTCGGCGTGGAGCGTGAGGGTGAGGAACGGGACGTCGTCGATGGTGAGGGCGCGCACGATGGGCTTCATCGCGGTGGGCGGGAGCACCTCGGGGTGCGCCGCGAGCTCCTGGTGCACTTTGACGAGCGACGGCTCGAGCGGCTCGTTCACCGCGAACCGCACCGTGACGAGGGCCGAGCCCTGGCCGCTGACGCTGTAGACGTACTCGACGCCGGGGATGCCCCACAGGCGGCGTTCGAGCGGCGTGGTGAGCTGGGTCTCGACCTCGGCGGGTGAAGCGCCGGGCATGGGGACGATGACGTCCACCATCGGGACGACGATCTGCGGCTCCTCCTCGCGCGGCGTGAGGACGACGGCGGCGACCCCGAGGCCGATCGAGGCGAGGACGATGACTGGAGTGAGCTTGGAGCGGAGGAACGGCTTCGCCATGCGCCCGGCCAGCCCGAGACGCGACTCAGTTGCCATGGATCACCTCGATCTCCTGCCCGTCGCGGAGGACACCGGGCGCGTCGATCACGCGGTCCGCCGGCGAGAGGCCCGCGCGCACCGGGACGTGATCGCCGATGGGCTCGCCGAGCGCGATCCAGCGGAGCTCGGCGCGGCCCGCCGCCGCGACGAAGACGCCGGTCAGGTCCCCCCGGACCACGACCGCGGACCGCGGGACCCAGACGGCGGCGGGCGCGGTGGTCGACAGCGGGACCTCGAGGCGGGCGAAGGTGCCGGAGCGGAGCCCTTCCTGCCCCGAGACCACGCGAGCGCGCAGGCCGCGACGGTGGGAGAGGGCGTCGCCGCCCGGCGTGAGGGCGGTGAGCTCGGCCGTCGCATCGTGGTCACCAGCGCGGAAGGTGACGCGCTGGCCGACCGCGAGTCCGCGCGCCTCCTCCTCGGAGACGCTCGCCTCGAGCTCGAGGGCGTCGCCCTCCAGTTCGACGAGCAGCTGGCCCGGGCCGACGAGGTCACCGGGTTCGATCCGGCGGGCCTGGACGATGCCGGCGAAAGGCGCGCGCAGCTCGGTGTGGGCGAGGCTCGCCCGCGCCGCGGCGACGGCGGCCTTCGCCTGGGCGCGCTGCGCCTGGGCCGCCTCGAGCTCGCTCGGCGTGGCGGCGCGCTCGCGGGCGAGCTCGGAGATGCGCCGCTCGTGGGCGGTGGCGCTCGCGAAGGCGACCTCGGTGGCCTCCACCGCGGCGCGGACGTCGGGGTCGGAGAGGGACACGACGAGCTGGCCCTCGCGGACCCGGGCGCCCTCCTGGACGTGCACGGCCATGACGGTCGCGGACAGGCGCGTGGCGATCCGCGCGCGGCGCACGGCGCGGACGTTCGCGCCGATCCAGCGGGTGGCGCTGGCTGGACCGATTTGGATGACGCGGACCTGCGCCCGCGGCGGGTCGGTGCGACCGTCGGCAGAGGCGGGACCGGGGGAGAGTAACGCCGCGAACGCGGCGACGGCGAGGGCGAGCTTCGTCTGGTTCACGGCGTGATCCCTTCGATGGGGGTTCCGAGGGCGAGGGCGAGGCGGGCCCGGGCGACTCGGGAGTCGAGGCGGCTCTGGAGGAGAAGCGCGCGGGCCGCGGCGAGGCCCGACTCCGCGTCGAGGACGTCCGTGAGCGGCAGGAGCCCCTGCCGGTGGCGGGCGAGGCGCAGGGTGCGGGCGGACTCCGACGCGGCTACCGCTTCGTCCGCGGAGCGGCCGCGTGCGGCGGCGGTCTTCACCGTCCGATCCGCCTCCTCCGCCTCGCGCCGGGACTCGCGCTCGAACCACCCGAGGGCGGCGGCGGCGGCGCGAGCGCGGGCACGGGCAGCGGAGACGCGGCTCGCATCGGCGAAGCCGACCTGCCACCGCGCGACTACGCCGATCGTGTACCAGGAGGTGCCGGCGTCGAGCGCCGGCGTGCGCAGCGTCTCGAGGGACGCCTGGGCGCCGACCTCGGGGAGAAGTGCGCCTCGCGCGGCGTCTACGCCCGCCGTCGCTGCATCGTAGCGCAGGCGGGCGGCGCGGACGTCCGGGCGGTTGCCGGCGACAGGGAGCGGAGGCGGCGGGGCGTCGACGGGCGTCGAGAGCGGCGCCGACGCGACGTCGTCGCCGGCGAGAACGACGAGGGCGGAGCGGGCCGTCTCCACGCGCTGAGCCGCGGCCGCGCGCTCCGCCTCGGCGGTCGCGCGGAACGCGGTGGCTCGCGCAACGTCCGAGTCGAGTGCAAGCCCCTGGCGGTTGCGGGACTGGACGAACCGCTCGGTCTCCCGCGCCTGCGCGAGCAGGTCGTCGGCGTAGCGGAGCCCCTCGGCCGCGACCTGGGCGCCGAAGTAGGCCTCGACGACGCCGAGGGCGAGCTCTTGCGCGCGCCGTTCGCGGCTCGCCGCCTCGGCGTCGGCGGCGGCGCTGAACGCCCGGTGGCCCGCGGAGATCCGTCCGCCCGCATAGATCGGTTGCGTCAGCGTCACCCCCGCGCCGACCGCCGAGAGCGCCGGCGGGTCGTTGAGCCGCTCAGGGACGAAGTCCTGCATCGCGATCCGGCCTTGGTCGAGCCGCAGGCCGAACGCGCCGACGGGCTCGTTCGTCCGGACCGCACGCGCCTGGACGGAGAGGGCGGGGAAGGCCGCGGCGCCGGCCGCGGCGGCGTCTGCGCGGGCGGCAGCGACCTGGGCGTCGGCGGCGGCGAGGCCGAGGTGTCGCTGCCATGCGGCGCGAACCGCGGCGTCGAGGGTCAGGTCGGCCGCTGCGGCGGGCGCCGCCAGCGTGAGCGCCGCGAGGACGAGGAGGGGCCATGCGGAGGGCGTTCGCCCTCCGCGCTGAACGGGAGATTTCGGGGTCACGGCGGGTCAGAGCCGCGCGCGACCAGAAGGGTTTTCAATACGTGCCGGGGCGATCAGGCGCTGCGGCGCCTTCGGGGGCTCCCCTGCTACGATGCTCGTTCCGCTACAACGGGATGCTTCGCGAGAGGAGATCTGGTGAGGTCCCCCATTCTTTGGGCCGTCTGCGCCCTCGTCCTGATCTTCCTCGTCTCGCGGGCGGCCTTCGGCCTCTTCTGCGTCCTCCTCGTCATCTTCCTGATCGGCGTCGTCTTCATGAAGCTCTTTGGCCTTCTCGACCGCTAGGAGCGCGCGTGGGTCATCTCCTCGTCATCGCCGTCGTCGGCGCGTGGGAGTACGAGACCCCGTAGGACGATGACGATGAAGACGACAGCAACGCCATCAGCCGCAGAACTGAGCTCGATGACGCTAGCGCGGGTCACTCGAGGACTTGACCCGTGACGGGAACGACGACGCGCGGGAACTGCGCGTCGTTCGTCTCGATCACGACTTCTCCCGAGAGCGGTCCCGGCTCGACGCGCTCGGGAGCGAAGGCGATCGTCGTCTCGTACCGATCGCCGCGCGGGCCGCGCTCGGTGTCGAGCTTCAGGGAGGGCACGTCCGTCCGCAGCGTCGCTCGGAAATCCTTACCGCCGACCTGATACACCATCAGCGTCTGGGCGATCCGTGCTGCGAACCGGGGGTCGCGCAGCTCGGAGAGCCGGACGGCGCCCATGTCGATCGCCTCCGGGAAGGTGTAGACGCGCTCGCGCAGGTACGTGTTCACGGAGATCCGGAGCACCGGCTCCCGCGAGCTCGACGTCCTCACCTCGAGCAGCTCGGTGTGCTTTCCGCGCGGACCGTCCGGCTTCATCGCGACGGTGAGCCGGTAGCGCACGCCAGCCTCGATCGTCTCGAGCCGGGCGGTGTACCGTTCCGTGGACGCGCCCTGCAGCTCGCCGAGCCGCAGCGGAGCCTTCTCATGGTTGATGATCTCGACCGCCGCCTCTTTCGGGGCGCCACGGACGGTCGCGAGGAAGAACGCGGGCGCCGGGGAGATCTCGACGGTCGGAACGACGGTACCCTCGAACGCGAGCTCGACACGCGGCCGGGCGGGATCGTCGACCTCGAGCTGAACGACGCCGTCGAACGGGCCGTCGAGCGGGGCCGTGTCGAGGCGGAATCGGAGGGTCGCCTCGCCTCCGGGCGCGACGAAGGCCGGCATGCGCGTGACCGTGAGCGGCGGGGTCATCCGGGCCCGCACGAGCTTGAGGGGCGCGGTTCCCAGGTTCCGGAGCACGAACTCGTGCTCGACGACGGCCCCGCGCAGGACCTTCCCGAACCGGAAGGGCGCCTCGTCGATCGCCGCCATCCCGACGCCCATCGATGCTGGCGCTGGCGCGGATGCGGCAACCGCGCTCCCGAGCGCGAGCGCGGCCACGACTGCGGCGGACGAGAGGACTCCGGGCATACTCCCCCCTGACGAGGAGGGCCGCGAGCCTACTGCCCGCGGCCCTGGTGCAAATGCTCCGCGATCAGTCGGCCAGCATGTAGAAGCGAAGCTGGACGAGGCGCACCCCGTGGTTGTCGAAGTCCCAGAAGTAGTCCTGGAACGTGTTGTCGAAGATGCCGAACCGAACGTCGCACTTCTGGTTCTCGACCACGCCGTCGATGTCGAGGCACATGGTCGTGAGCTCCTTCGTCACGTTCTGGAACTTCCGGTCCGAGTCACGGACGAGGAGAACCGACTCCGTCGAGCAGACGATCTCGTCGTCACCCGTCCCGAGCAAGCCGTCCACGCCGGCGGCGGTCGCGCAGGTGCTCATGTCGCCGTAGCCGCCCGGCTTGCCGCCCTCGCGAACGAACACCTCGTACTTCTGGAACGCCGGAGCGCTGTTCAGGCAGTTCGGGTCGTTCGCGGGGCAGGTGTACGGGTTCGCGGGGAGCTGGAAGAGCGCGCCGTCGCAGGCGTTCCCGTCGAGCACCTGGAAGTCTTCACCCTGCTGGAGGAAGATCTTGTTCCGCTTGTCGAGCTGGGTCGCGTACAGCGGGACCCACACGCCGTTGTCCCAGTAGCCGCCGTCCTGATCGGAGTAGTCGAGCAGGACCTGGATGGTGTGCCGGTTGGAGCCCGTGAGATTGGCCGGCGTGCAGTCGTTCTTGCCGAGCAGGTTCAGGTTGTAGTGAGCGCCGCTCGGCGCGCCGTTGCCGGCGAGCGCGGAGCCGGAGAGCATCATCGCGGCGAGGAAGATGCGAATCGTGAGCTTCATGTCGGTGTAGTCCTTTGCGTCGAATTGTGGACGGACGAGCTTCAGGCTGACTGTCGGCGCCTCGGTAGGCACGCGGGGGAGTAGGTAGGCAGGGCGGCCATCGACCGGTACCCGTACCGTGGGGTCATCCCGGCTGCGGTGTTCACGGACGGTGACTACGGACCCGCCGCCTGGGCGCACAAGTCGTGATACTCACTGTGCGTGCAGGTCCCCGCCGGCGCGAGAGCGATCCGGTGCCCGCGGTCAAAGACGCTTCGTCGCTCTGATGGGGCCCGCCCGAACCCGGGGTTGCTCGGTCATGCGACCGGCCGTCCGGGTGCGGCGGGAAGTCCGTCTGGAGGGATTCCAGAGCGCGACGAGTGAGCATTCCGAACCTGCTCCGTTAAGCTGACGGCATGAAGCTCGTGGCCAGCCTGCGCGCCGTGACGCGCCCCGACGAAGCGGCCCGGGCGCTGGCCGATGCCGCAGGGCTCGCGCTGGCAGAAGCCCGAATGCGTCTGGCCCCCGAGCCGCCCGCGCTGCTCGCTCGACTCGACGACGGCAAGGCCGAGCTGCTCGTTGCCGCGCTGCGCAAGGCCGGTGTGGCGGCGCTCGCCATCGACGCCCGTTGCCCGACCGACAAGGACCGCACGGTCGCACACACCTTCGCCATCGGCGAAGCGAGCGTCACGTTCACGCCACGCTTCGGCGACTCGACGGTGTTCGAGTGGAAGGACGTGACGGCCATCCTGCGCGGGGTCCGCGCCTCGCGCATCGAGGTCCAGCGCACCGAGAGAACGAAGAGCTTCTCGGTCGGCACCGCCGTCGTGACGGGCGGGCTCAAGACGACCCGCACCGCCACGAACACCGTGCGCTCGTCGGAGGAGGAGATCGAGCAAGTCATCCTCGTCTATGCGGGCGATGGGCGTGCCGCGGTCCTCGCCGAGGGGCAGCTCGCATTCTCGTGCCTGGGTGCGGGAATGCAGCCCTCGAGCACCGGGAACATGCTCGAGCTCGCCAGGCGGCTGCGCGAGAAGGCGACGAGCGCGTTCTACGACGAGCGACTGCTCCGGCTGGGCCGCCGGCCATTGCCGTTCGTGGCGGCCGTCGAATCGCGCTCGCAGACGCCCACGACGGCGGCGACACGCACCGACACGAGCAGCGCGCTCGACACCCTCGCGGAGGTGATGCGGGGGGCACTGCTCGAGGGGCTGCTCCCGTGAAGGGAGGCGCGCCCCCGTGCGAACGTCACGCCTCCACGGTGCGCGTCGTCACAGCCTCCGGGGTGCCTGATGGAAGGGGCGCTTCCGCGCCAGTGCTTCCGCGCTGGATGCTCCGGATCTTCGCGCCCGACACGGGGCCGCCCAGCACGGCGCTGATGTAGCAGAGGTCGAACGCTCCGGCGCTCAACGGGAGAACACTCCAGGCCATGGACAGCAGGCCGAGCGCACGGCGCCGGCGCACATAGCCGCCGACGAGGAATCCTGTGCCGGCGGCCAAGCGAAAGATGCGGCCCGGCGGGCTGTTGATGAACTGCGAGAACGCGGAGCGATTGAAGGCTTCGTGAGTGCTCATGGGGACCTCCGTCGGCTCAAAGCTGATGTAGCGGCTCGCGGACTGCGGCGCAGGCTCGTCGCGCGCCGGGGAGTAGGCGGTCGAAACGCCGAGTCGCGCGGGCGGGCTCGCCTACGGCTTTGCCCGCGAGAACCAGTACACCGCGCTGTAGGGCACGTTCAGCTTCTCCCCGACCGCACACGCGCCGGCCGGCGCCTTGCCGCCGCGCGTGTCGGTGCGCTGGATGCTCTTCACTCGTCCCAGCACACCGTCGCCGCTCGCCTCCTTGGCCTCGAGCAGCAGCCACGGGATCGCGTCCGGTGCGGGTGCGTCGGCCCGCGCCTTCACGGTCCCGACCACCTTCGACCCGTCGACGGTGCTCTCCCAGGTCGGACCTCCGTAGTGCTTGCCCGCCGGCTTGCCGGAGCCGTCGAACAGCTCCGCCTCGGGCGCCACGAGCGCCCACTCCGTCTGCTCCGGCGCGTTCGCCCGGGACCGACACTCGTAGTTCTGCGTACCGCGGGCGTCGAGCCTGAGTGCCGACTCCTCGCCCGCGGGGAGCGCGAGCGCGGCCGGCACCGCGGGGCGGGCGGCCGTCGAGGAGCGCGACGCCGCGCACGCGGCGAGCGATGCGGCGAGGACCGCGGCGAGGGTGGCGGATCGGGTGTGGGTCGGCACGGCGAGCCTCCTCGCGCGCAAGGTCGGGCGGCGCGCCGCTGTGTATAGGTCGGGTCCGCGAGCTTCGCCGCTGGGCCGGGACCCGTAGTCCCGCGAACCCGTACCTAGCGTTTGCGACCTCGTGCGTTCCGGTACCGATCGCTCGATGAGCGCTCGCGTGCCGGCTCGAGCTCCTGGCCGTCACGACGACGCGCTTCGCATACTGGTATGGTCCCGCGCTCGCGCCGCGTGGCCGAGGAGCGCCGAACCGAGATGACCGGGACACCCGCCGCAGGCTCCTCGGAGTTTCAGGACTCCGCGCTGATCGAGTCGCTCGTCGATGTGGAGCGGGTACGCGCGCTGTTCGAGCGGAACTCCGCTGCGCAGGCGGCGGTCCTCCTGAACTCGTTCATCGTCGTCCTCGTGCTCTGGGGAGAGTCCAGCCCGGTCCGCCTGCTCTCCTGGATCGCGGCGGTATGGCTGATCGCCGCCGCGCGCCTGGCTGCGGGGGTCACCTACCGCCGCTCGGAGCGCGACGCGGAGGAGGCGATTCGCTGGGGACGGATCTTCACGATAGGCGCCGCACTGAACGGACTCGGGTGGGGCTCGATTCCGCTGCTCCTTCCCAGCGGCGCCCCCCTCGCGTACGTCCTGTTCCTCGCCTTTGTGCTCACCGGGATGACCGCCGGGGGCGCCCTCAGCAACGCGAGCCATCAACCCGCGTTCCTGGCCTTCACGGTGCCTGCGCTCCTGCCGGTGACGATCGCTTTCCTCTCGACCGGAGGGCGGCTGCAGCTCGGGGTGGCGGTCCTGCTGGCGGTGTTCGCGGTCGCGGTCACTGCCATCTCGAGGTCGGGCGGCCGGGCGCTCGCCGAAGCCACGCGCCTGCGGTTTCGCAACGCGGACCTCGCGGACCACCTTGCGACCGCCGCCGCTGAGCTCGAGCGGCGCGTGGTCGAGCGTACGTCGCAGCTCGAGGCGTCGGTGTCACGGGAGCGCGAGGCGGAGCGACAGCTCGGGAGCTCGATCCGTCTCGCGAGCCTCGGTACCCTCGCCGCGGCCGTGGCGCACGAGGTGAACAACCCGCTCGCGTACGTGAGCTCGAACCTGACGTTCGTTCGCGAGGAGCTCGGGCGCGAGATCACCGACGCGGAGCTGCACGCGGCGATGCTCACCGCGCTCGACGAGGCCGCGACCGGCGTGGATCGGGTGAAGAGCATCGTCCGCCACCTCAACGACGCCTCGCGCGTGGAGCTCCGCGCGGCGGTCGAGCCGGTCGATCTCCATGCCGCGCTCGACTTCTCGATCGGCATCGCGGACCGCGAGATCCGTTCGCGCGCCACGCTCGTGCGCGAATACGGCGACGTGCCTGCGGTGATGGCCGGCCACACCCACCTGGTCCAGGTATTCCTCAACCTGCTCCTCAACGCGACCGAGTCGATCCCCGACGGGAACGCTGCTACGCACCGCATCCGGGTCGCCACACGTCCGGCGGCGTCCGGCGGCGAGGTCGTCGTCGAGGTCGCGGACACGGGTTGCGGGATTTCCGGCGAACACCTGGAGCAGATCTGGCTGCCGTTCTTCACGACCAAGCCGCTCGGGCTCGGCAGCGGCCTCGGGCTCTCGATCTGCCGGGACATCCTCGCGCGCTTCGGAGGCCGCATCAGCGTTCGCAGCAGCGAGGGCGCGGGGAGCACCTTCACCATCTGGCTCAAGGCAGCGGCACCCGCCCTCCCGAGTTAGCACCTCGTCGCGGCGACCGAGCGTACCGCGGTCGGTTACTCTCGGGGGGCCCCGGACTGCTCTCGGTCAGGATCACACGCAGGATCACACGGTCAGGATCACGACATGAAGGTCATCGTCACCGGCGCCACCGGCATGGTCGGCAAGGGCGTCCTCCTGGAGTGCCTCGAGCACGCCGGCGTGGCGCAGGTCCTCAGCTTGGGACGCACTCCGCTCGGGATGGCGCACCCCAAGCTCGAAGAAGTCGTCCATCGTGACCTCTTCCACCTCGCCGCCGTGGAGCAAGAGCTCTCGGGCTACGACGCTTGCTTCTTCTGCCTGGGTGCATCCTCGGTGGGGATGAAGGAAGCGGACTACTTCCAGGTGACCCATGAGCTGACCGTCGCCGTGGCACGTGCGCTCCTTCGCCTCAATCCGGGCCTCGTCTTCATCTACGTCTCGGCGTGCCGGGACGAGCACAGCACGGAGCGCGGCTCCTCGATGTGGGCTCGAGTGAAGGGAAGGACCGAGAACGACCTCCTGAGGATGGGCTTCAAGGCCGCGTTCATGTTCCGACCGGGCTACATCCACCCGCGGAAAGGCGGTGAGACCCAGGAACGCGATCTACCGAGCTCCTCATGCCGTGTCCTGACTCCGTTCTACTCCGGTGCTTCAAGGGGCTCTTCTCTTCCCATGTGACGACCACCGAGAAGGTGGGCCTCGCGATGATTCACGCGGTGCAGCGTGGCTACCCGAAACAGGTCCTGGCTCCGCACGACATCAATGCTCTGGCGGATCCGTCCTGACGTGCGTCGTGGACATGGGCTCTCGTTCCGGCTGCTCGTCGATGAGGTTTGCCGATTCCGGATGGGGCTCGCTTCGCCAGCGCTCTCGGGCTCCGTACTTCGGCGTCGCGGCGGTCCGTGACGCCCGAGAGCGCAACAGGAAGCGCGCGCTCGTCGGTCCTCGAGGCGCCGCGTCGCTGTGGGTGCGGCGAGGGACCACGCTCCTCGCGTGAACACCCCCACGCGGAGTGCGGACGCCGCGCGTCCCAGCGAGCTAGCATGCGTGCGCCGTACCCCGGAGGCTCTGACATGCGCTCGCTCGTCGCACTCGCGGCCCTCGCCACCACTGGCTGCATCTACGCCAACGTGACCACGCCGCTCACGTATCGCGCACCCACGACCGTCGAGGCGCACGCCGAGGCGGCGACGGACGTGGAAGGCATCGCCTGCAATCGATCCGTGCTCGGGCTCGTCGCGTGGGGTGATGGCGGCTACGCAGCGGCGGTCGCGGACGCCCGCGCCCGCTCCGGAGCGGCGCAGCTCGCGGACCTGCGCGCCGACACCACTTTCTACAACATCCTCTTCTTCTACTCGCGAGCGTGCACGCGCGTGACCGGGAGGGCCGTCCGGTGAAGACGCTCGCGCTGCTACTGTGCGCGAGCTGCGCGGGGCCCGCGATGCGCGTGCTCGGACCCGCGACGATCTACGCGGACGTCGCCGCGCCGTTCGAATACCGCGCCGATGCACGCCGCGGTTCGCGCGAGGTCCGCGGCGAGGCGTGCCAGACCGGCATCTTCGTGCCGGTGACTCCGGCATCCGTCGCGTGGGGTGACGGAGGCTATCGCGACGCTGTCCGGCAGGCGCAAGCGCAGGCACCAGGCGCCTTGCTCACCGACGTACGCGCCGACCTGCGGGTGCTCAGCATCCTGACGATCTTCCGAAGGCAATGCGTCGTCGTCACCGCAGCGACGACCGAGTAGGGGCCGCTCCGCCGCACGTAGTGCCTGCGCGGCGACCCGCGGCTGGAGGCAAGACCGACATGAGCAACGAGACGCAACTTCCTCCCGGTCAGTACGAGTTGACTGAGTTTCCGCGTTTTGGTTTGCCCCAGTTCGCCAACCGCCTCCCGAAGGAAACGCGCCACGTTTCTCTGGAGATCAAGGGGGACGTCGGTGAACCCATCACGGTCTCGGATGAGCTCTTCAAGCTTCCCCGCATCGACCAAACGTCCGACTTCCACTGCGTCACCACCTGGACCCGCCGTTCGCTGACGTGGAGCGGATTCCGGTTCTCGGACCTTTACGAGCGACTCGTCGTTCCCGGAGCCCGCCCTCTGCAAGACGCCTCGTTCGTCGTTCTGCGGGCGCGAGACGGTTACGGAACGAGCCTGCCGCTTGCGGACCTGTTGGCCGACTCCGTCGTGCTGGCCGACCGCCTGAACGGCGAGCCGCTGTCCGTCGAGCATGGCGCTCCGCTGCGCCTCGTGGCACCGGCCCACTACGGGCACAAGAGCGCCAAGCATCTGTGTGCCATCGAGTTCTGGCGGGACGATCGACACTTCCGATCACCTTCGACCTTTCGATTCATGACCCACCCGCGCGCTCGGGTCGCCTTCGAAGAGCGTGGCAGCGGCGTGCCGGGCTGGCTCCTGCGTTATCTCTATCGACCGATGGTCCGCCCCGGGATCTGGCTATTCCAGCGCGGGCTCGCGCGACACACGACGACGAATGCGCGCCCTTCCGCGAGAGCGCCTCGCTGACCGAGCGTCGCCGTTCGAATACCGGGGTGCTCAGCATCCTGACGATCCTCCGACGGCAATGCGTCGTCGTCACCGCAGCGACGGCGCAGCCGGCCGTCGAGCTCCGCCGGACCTGACCTGGGCACAGCGTCGCTTCGGCACGAAGCGGCGCCATGGGCTCTCGATGGGCGCTCATGAGGCCCCTCGCGAGCGCCGACGATGTCCCGAGATGGGCCATCCGACAGGGTCGAGGCTTCCGATGCGGTGGTGGGGTCGGGACGCTCCGGGGGCGTGAGAAAGCGTACCGGAGCGGGTCGAAGCGAACACCCCGCCCGGACGGCTCGTCACCGCCGTCGTCGCCGACCTTCCGGCAGGCGCCGCATCCGTCCGGCGTCGACTCCGTCACGCGCGAGTGGTCGACCCGCCCGCTCATCAAAAGGCGCCGCCGCCCGGACCGGTCGCCCGAACGGCACTGCACGCTGCGTCAACTCGCGCCGCCCCGTTTCAATGCTTGCCAATGTGTGCGTCGGTCACACATTCGCGCGACGACACACCCGAGGAAAATCATGGGAACTCGAGAGCAATGGAGCGTCATCGTCGCGTGCGTCTGTGCGACCGCCATGGGCATGGCTGCGCCACCGGCCGTGGCCGCGGAGCCCGGCGAGGTCGGAATCGACCGCATGCGGCTCGCGACGGACCGCGCCGGCGTGCTGAGCATCGAGAGCGGACGCGTGCTCCCGCACCGCGAGGCGGTGGGCGCGACGTGGATCGGCTACGCGAACGACCCTCTCGTCCTGCACCGTCTCGGCGACGATCGGCGGGTGGCGAGCCTCGTCGGCGATCGGTCGGGCGGCGCGGTGTCGGCTGCAGTTGGCATCCTCGACCGCGCCCAGCTCGCGATCGAGATCCCCGTCGTCTTCAATCAATCCCGGCAGTCGGGCGCGGTCACGCCCCGTTCGGTGGACGCGTTCGGGTTCGGGTCGATGCGGCTCGTCCCCAAGGTGCCGCTGCTCGAGGCCGGACGGCACGGCATCGACCTGGCCGTCCTCGCAGGCGTGAACGTTCCGCTGGGCGCGCACGACTTCGTCGGGTCGGAGCTGACGCTGCAGCCGGAGATCGCAGCCTCGCGCAGCTTCCGGGAGGTGCGCCTGGCGGGCAACGTGGGCGCGACCCTCCGGGACGAGGCGACGCTGCTCGACGTGAAGATGGGGAACGAGCTGTCGGCACAGCTCGGAGCGGCCTACGATCTGAACGCTCGATGGAGGCTGCCGCTCGAAGCAGGGCTCGTGCTCGCGGCGGCGGTGTCGGCGTCGAATCCATTCGGGCGTTCGGACGAGACGTCGATGGAGCTCCGGGGGTATGGCGCGTTCGACCCGGCGCCGGCGGTGCGGCTGCTCGCGGGCGGGGGCGCTGGGCTCCAGAACGGCTGGGGGACGCCGGACTGGCGGATCTTCGCCGGCGCGCAGCTCGGGTTCGCGCGCCGGCCGGTCCCTGCCATCGTCCCGGTGGGGTTCGCTGCGGCGCCGGAAGCCGCCGCACCGGTCGCTGCGGCACCGATCGCTGCGGCACCGGTCGATACGGCGCCGGTTGCGGTGGAGGCGGCACAACCGGTCCTCGTCGCGCTGCTCGATGCGGACGGCGATGGCATCGGTGACGCGGACGACCGCTGCCCGGCCGCTGTCGGGCCCGCCGAGAACGGCGGCTGTCCGGACGAGGACCGCGACGGCGACGGCCTGGTGGACCGCAAGGACGAGTGCCCGGACCTGGCGGGGCCCGCGGAGCACGGCGGCTGCCGGCCGCAGGCGGCGGTGAAGCTCGTGGGAGACCGGATCCGGTTCGACGGCACCGTCCACTTCGACGTCGCGAGCCACGTCATCCAGCGACGCTCCGCCGAGCTGCTCGACGGAATCGCCACCGTCATCAAGGCCCACCCCGAGATCGCACGCATTCGCGTCGAGGGGCATACCGATTCCCACGGCGGCGCCGCGTACAACAAGGCGCTCTCGGAGCGCCGGGCGAAATCGGTCGTGCGCGGTCTCGTCGCGCGCGGCGTCTCCGCGGAAACCCTCAGCGCGGTCGGCTTCGGGCTCGAGCGGCCGATAGCCGACAACGCCACCCACGAAGGGCGCTCGAAGAACCGCCGCGTCGAGATCCACGTCGTCGACGCGCGCACCGCCGGCATGGACCAGTAAGGAGTTTGCGATGATTCCGATCCGCCCCGCCGTGGCCGTCCTCGTCGCCTTCACTGCCGCCCTCGCCGGCTGCTCCGCGAGTCCGGGCGATTCGCCGGCGCTCATCCGAAGCGCAGCGATCGCGGCTCCCCCGGACGGGAGCTTCTACCCGTTCCATTGCAGCAGCGGCGGGCTCGCCGCCGACCCGGTCGGCGACTCCGTGACGGGCGGCTCCTTCCGCGACATCGTGGGCGACGCGACGCACCCCGCCTTCTACCGGGCCGCGACTGCGACGCACGTGTTCTTCCGGATGCGCGTGAGCGGCGATCCCCGCAAGCCCGGCAGCGCCGTCCTCCAGCCCTCGAGCTGGGACGTGCTCTTCGACACGGACGGCGATCGGTCCACGTACGAGTTCATGTTCACGGCCGATGGGAACTTCGACAGCAAGACCAGGGTGCAGTGGGTCCGCAACAGCGTGAAGGAGCCGGGGAATCCGCTCGATCCGGCAAACGACGCGCCCGGCGACGTCCTCGCCGACTTCGGTCCCGCGAGCGACTACTGGACGGTCACCCCGACGGGCGACGGCAGCGCGTTCGGCGGAGACCTCGACTTCTTCGTGACGCTCACGGTCCCGAAGGCGACGCTCGAGGCCGCGGGGCTCGACCTCACCAGGCCGTTCGTCGTGTGGGGCGGCACGAACGCTCAGAACTACGCGCTCAACGCCGACTACAGCTGCGCCGTGGGGATGGACTTCGACCTGGGCGACGGCGCGACCGACCCCGCGCCGCTCGATCCCGAGCACGTCCCGGACGCGGTTCCCGATCGGGCGGGAACGGACGAGGACACCCCCGTGACCACCTCCGTGCTCGCGAACGACACCGGGATCGCAGAGGCGCCGATCGTGGTCACGATCGCGTCGCCTCCCGCTCACGGGAGCGTCGCGGTCGAGCCCGACGGTCGCGTGACGTACACCCCCGATCCCGACTGGAACGGCACCGATCGCTACACGTACCAGGTCGCGGATCGCGACGGTGAGAACGATGCCGCGACCGTGACGGTCACTGTCGCTCCGGTGAACGACGCACCTGTCGCGACGGCTGATGTAGCCACCGGGTTCGCCGGGACCAATGCAATCGGGATCGCAGTCCTGGCGAACGACGTAGATGTGGACGGCGACGTCCTCGCCGTCTCGGGGGTGACACAAGGAGCCAGCGGAGGGACGGTTGTGGTCCGTCCAGACGGGATGGTCGCGTACGTGCCTCCCACTCCGCAGTTCGAAGGCACGGACGTCTTCACGTACACGATGACCGATGGCCTCCTCTCGGACGCGGCGACGGTGACGGTCGTCGTGGGGCCGCCCCTCGACTCGGACGGTGACGGCCTGCCCGACTGGGTGGAGGACGGCGACGGGGACGGCACGGTCGATCCGGGAGAGACCGACCCACACAACCCGGACACCGACGGCGACGGCCTCCCCGACGGCATCGAGGACGCGAACCACAACGGCACGGTCGATCCGGGAGAGACCGACCCGCGGAACCCGGACACCGACGGCGACGGCCTCCTCGACGGCATCGAGGACGCGAACCACGACGGCACGGTCGATCCGGGAGAGACCGACCCGCGCAACCCGGACACCGACGGCGACGGCCTCCTCGACGGCGTCGAGGACGCGAACCACGACGGCACGGTCGATCCGGGAGAGACCGACCCGCGCAACCCGGACACCGACGGCGACGGCCTCCTCGACGGCGTCGAGGACGCGAACCACGACGGCACGGTCAATCCGGGAGAGACCGACCCGCGCAACCCGGACACCGACGGCGACGGCCTCCTCGACGGCATCGAGGACGCGAATCACGATGGCACGGTCGATCCGGGAGAGACCGACCCGCGCAACCCGGACTCCGACGGCGACGGCCTCCTCGACGGCATCGAGGACACGAACGGGGACGGCCGGTTCGATCCGGGCGAGACGAATCCGCTCCATCCCGACACCGACGACGACGGCCTCCGCGACGGAGGGGAGGACGCCGACCACAACGGCCTCGTCGGTCCCGGCGAGACCGACCCGCGCGTCGCCGACTACGGCGCTTCTGGAGGCGGCTGCAGCTCCGGGGCAGGCGGGGCAGCCTCGCTCGTCCTCATGGCGGTCGCGGCGCTCCTCCGCGGGCGCGTCGGGCGGCGGCGCACGGTCTAGCGGAGGGGCCTCCGCGGGCGCGATGAAGGGCGCGGGCCGATGAGAACGAGAAAGCCCCCGGTGACGGGGGCTTTCTCGTCTCGAGCTGGCGGCAGGCGGCCGCGACGTGGCGCGCCCCGACCGGAGGGGGCCGCTACACCGGGGTCAGCTTCACCTTCGTGTCGTAGAACGACACGGACCCGCCGACCTTGTCGATCATGCAGGTGTTCTTGAGGTGCGGGTCGATCCACATCGCCGCGTTCAGGTGGGCGCCGCCCTGCCGCTTCTCGGTCGCCTTGTAGAGCATCCCGTCGATGACCACGTCGGTCGCGCCGGAGCCCCACATCCCGTGGCCCACCGTGAAGCTGATGACCCCGGGCCGGATGCCCTCGAGGATCGCCACCTTCCCGATCATCGGCTTCTTCACCCCGTTCCCGAGGTCCCACACGCCCTCGGGGTTGGTGGCCGAGCTCACCTTCACCTTCTGCCCGTTCTTGAGCTTCAGCCGCCTGGCATCCTTCGCGCTCACGAAGATCGCGTTCTCGGGGAGCGAGTCCGTGAGGTACGGGTGCGTGATCGTCCGGGACTTCGTCATCCGGACGTCGCGGTGCGTGATGAGCTGCAGGTCGTATCCGTCCTCGAACGCCTTCGTATCGTTCCCGAGCGTGTCGGCGACGGGAACGTACCGGGCGGCGCCGAAGTAGTGCTTCCCGGTGAAGGCGTCCTTCACCTTGGCGGTCTTCTCCTGGTACAGGTTGATGAGCTTCCCGTACTTGTTCGCGACGTGGTCGCCCTTGTACGAGGCCTCCGCCGTGTCGAAGCGCCCGCCGCGAGTCAGGACGGTCACGACCTTGCGCCAGCTCGGCCCGGCGATCTGCTCCCAGCGCGCCGCGTCGAAGACGCTCTTGGGCAGGTGCCGGCGCGACTCGACGAAGATGCGCACCTCCTCGTCCGAGGCGTCCGCCACCGGCTGCTTCCCGTCGTTCGCGACGTTCGCGACCTGCCGGACATAGAAGTCATCCGGGCGGGTGAGATCCTGCCCGGGCGAGAAGCCGTCCTTCCCGAAGCCAGGGAGGCCGAGCCGCTCCGCGAGCGCGAGCCAGAGCGTCTCGTACGAGATCGGCTGCTCCTCTCCGAGCACCTTCACCGTCTCGTTGGGCGACGCGATGACCGGGTTCCGGACCGGCTGCACCTTCACCGGCATGTTCGGGTGAGAGCCCTGCATCTCCCACCGCTCGAGGTAGTGCAGATCGGGGAAGACGTAGTCCGCGTAGATCGACGTCGGACCGACGGTGATGTCGTTCGCGAAGTAGAGCGGGACCCGCTCGAGATCCTGGAGGGCCTTGATGTTCGTCTGCCCCGCCGGGAGCGAGTACGTCGCCGCCGCCATGTACGAGTACACGACCTTCACCGGGTACGGGTAGGCGTCCTGGATCGACGGCAGGATCTCCTCGTACACGTCCGAGGAGAGGGGCCACCAGTTGCGCTTCGCCGGGTACCCGGCCTTGAAGAGGGTCGACTCCTCGTACTTCGCGTCGTGGCGGATCACCGAGAGGCCGAAGGACTTCGGCGCCTTCGGGGTGAGCTTCTTCAGATTGAACGGCTGGGCGTCGGTCTTCGTGCCATCGGTGTTGAAGGTGGACGCGGCGATCATCCCGCCCGCCCAGTCGAAGTTGCCGACCAGGAGGTTGAGGTTCATGAGCGCGGAGATCGTGTAGAAGCCGTTCGTGTGCTGGGCCGGACCGCGATGTACGTCGCAGGCGGCCTTCTTGCCGTGCGAGGTGAACTCCTTCGCGATGGCCTCGATGACCTTCGCCTCCACGCCGCAGATCTCGGCGTACTGCGCGATGGTCTTCTCGGCCGCGGCCTCCTTCATGAGCTGGAGCCCGCTCTTCACCTTGACCGGACCCTTCTCCGACGCGAGCTCGGCCTGGACGAACAGCTCGCCCTCCACCGCCTCCTTCTCGTCGTTCGGGTCGAAGGCGACGGGCTTCCCCTCCTTCATCACGACGAGGAGCTCGTAGCTCGACTCCTTCCCGTCCTTGTCCTTGCGAACCTCGGCCGCCTTGAGGCCGATCTCCGACGCGCGCAGGAAGCCGCCCGGCTCACCGTCCTTCCCGAGCTTCACGAGCCAGGGGCCGTTCGACCAGGTGGACTCCTTGTCGGCGGCGGCGGCGGCCTTGTTGGCGTTCGCCAGGTACTTCGCGTCGAACCGCTCGTTCTCGAAGATCCAGCGGGTCATCCCCATCGCGAAGGCCGCGTCCGTGCCCGGCTTCACCGGCACCCAGCTCCCGGGCGCACGCGACGCCAGCTTCGAGAAGCGCGGGTCGAGGACGGAGATCTTGAGCGAGCCGTCCACGAGGCGCTGGGTCATCCGCGGCGCGCGGTTGGGCGGGCCGTAGTTCGCATCGAACAGGTTCGAGCCGACGAAGAGGACGTACTCGGAGTTCTCGGTGTCCGCCTGCCAGTAGAACTTCTGGCCGTCCTTGAACCCCTGCCCGTCGTACTGCTCGGAGAGCGCCTTGCACGCGAAGTACAGCGACCCCTGGCACACGGTGGTGTGCCCGTGCGTGTTCACGGTCCCGAAGGCGTCGGTGAACCGCTTCGCGAAGTCACTCCGGCCGCCCTTCTTGCGGCCCCACATGTAGACGAACTGGTTGTTCTTGGGTCCGAAGTCGGGGTGGTCGGGGTCGATGAGGACGGAGAGGTTCGCGGCGTGCTTCGCCTTGAACTCCTCGACCGTCATCTTCTTCTTCCGGATGGCGGTGACGTCCTCGGCCATGTCCGCGAAGACCTTCTGGTCGCGAAGCGCCATGACCTCCTTGAGCCCCGTGACGACCCGGTTCTCCTCGCCGGGAACGTGCGCGAACAGCTTCCCGCCGTTCACGATCTCGTCCACGGCCCGATCGAACGGGATGGACGTCCACTTGTTCTCGCCGCGCTTCCCGGCCCGCTTCATGACCTTGCGGATGCGGTAGGGGTCGTACGCGCCCTGGTGCCCGGCCTGCCCCTTCGGGCAGATGCCTCCGTCGAGCTTCGCCGCGGTGGCGAGGTCCGTCGCCATCGGCAGGTGCGGGCTCATCGTGAACGGGTTGTACGGGCTGCCGTCGATCTTCACCGCGACGCCGTCGAGCACCTTCACCTTGACGCCGCAGCCGGTGTTGCAGTTGAGGCAGGCGGTGTAGAGCGTCTTCTCGACCCGGTTGAGCTCGTACAGCTCGGCGGGCCCGAGCTCGCCCGCCTCCGCGCGACCGACGAGCCCGAGCGGGCCTTCGAGCTGGGACGCCGCGAGCGCGCCGCATCCGGCGATGGCGCCCTGCTTCAGGAAGTCTCGGCGAGAGGTGCCGTTCTTCTCAGCCATGGATCACCTCCAGCTTCTCGTTCGAGACGTAGAAGACGCGCGGGGCCGTGCCCGCCTTCTCCTTGAGGATCTGGACCTTGCTGGCCTTCTTCACCTTCGCGATGAGGCTCCCGGGGTCGTTCTCGTCGCCGAAGTAGCCTGCGCGCCCGATGCAGGTCGTGATGCACTGCGGGAGGAGGCCGTTCGCGAGCCGGTGCGCGCAGAAGGAGCACTTGCGCGCCGCGTTCGCGAGGCCGCTCGCCTTGTCGTCACGACGTCGCGCGACGAGGTACTCGAACGACGGCGCGGTCTCGTACTTCTGGAGCTCCGGCGTGCCGTCCGAGTGGAAGGTCCCCGGGTCGAGCGCGCGCGCGCCGTAGGGGCACGCCTTCACGCACTTCCCGCAGCCGATGCACTTCTTGTAGTCGATGGGGACGATGCCAGCGGCGACCCCCTTCGTCTCCTTCCAGGTCGCCTTCCCCTTCTCCGGGCAGGCGCTGACGCAGGCGGGCTTGTCGCACTGCATGCACGGCCGCGGCAGGAACGTGCGGGTGACGGCCGGGTACTTGCCCCGCTCGTAGTCGAAGACGGGCCGGTACACGAGCTTCGGCGGGAGCTTGTTCTCGGAGACGCACGCGACGGTGCAGCCGTGGCAGCCGACGCACTTGCGGGTGTCGATCAGCATCGCCCAGCGCCGCTTCTCCGGCGGCTTCTCCAGGGCGCGCACGAGGTCTTCGTGCATCGTGACGAGGATGTCTTGCGGCATGAGCCCCTCCGACGGGTGAGGGGGCGAACTCTACACGCCCCGTCCCAGTAGCGGGGGTGCGCCATTACGCCGCGGACTCACCGTCGGTGAGCGCGAACAGGAGCACGAGGGCGACCTCGTTCACGCTCGGCGCAGAGATGGGTAACGAGAGCGTGACGCCGAGCGGGATCCCGACCTCGACAAGCCGAGGAAGATCGGGGTCGCCAGTCGTGCGGGCGAGCGATCCGGCGCGCGCCTGTTCGTGAGTGGCCCGCCAGCCGGGCGGGGCAGCATGCGGCGGGAGGCACGAACGGGATCAGCGGGACGGCCATGGACTTCCTATCGTCGTTCTGCGATAGGATCACGAGCGCCATGAGCGAGGCGAGCCCACGCGACCGGACCCACCACTTCATCCTCGAGACCCTCGTCGCGCGAGGGTACGCGCCCCACTACACCGAGATCGCGAGGCGGTTCGGCCTCGCCCCGGAGGACGGGAAGGCGCTCCTCCACGACCTCATGACGAGCGGGCTCCCGATGTGGCTCTACCCCGGCACGGATCTCATCGCCTCGGTGGCCCCGTTCAACAACCAGCCGACCCCGTACCGGCTCACCGTCGACGGTCGCCCGGGCTGGTTCGGACAGTGCGGGTTCGAGGCGCTGGCCGCCACCTGGGTCTTCCCCCGGCGCGCGCTCCAGATCGACGCGCCATGCCTCGACTGCGGCGAGCCGCTGCAGGTCGTGGTGCGAGACGGGGTCATCGAGCGACACGAGCCTGACGAGATCGTCGGCTACATCGAGCTGCCACTCGCGCGGTGGGCGAATGACTGGCCCTTCACGTGAAGCCGGATCCACCTCTTCCGGTCGGAAGAGCACGCGCGGCGCTGGGCGGGATTCCGCCCGGGAACGGAGGAGGGGATCCTGCCCCTCTCCTCGGTGATGGCGATGATGAGCACGCCGCGTCACCGGGAGAAGCTGAATGGCCGCTACTTGTCGTCGGCGCCCGAGTACGCCGCCGCGTTCTTCGACCGGATCCGGGAGGTCACCCGGGGATCGCCGTTCTGGGCGCCACGCCGCGCCTGAGGGATCGACATGAAGATCGTCGCGAAGAAGATCACCTGCGCCCCTCCCCCGTCCGACCCGCGGGAGGCCCCGGACACCCGGCCGGTCGAGGGCGAGCAGGCCGATGAGGAGCTGGCGACGCTCGCCAAGGCGCTCGGCCACCCTGCCCGCGTCCAGATCATGCGCCTCCTCGTCCGCCGCGAGGCGTGCATCTGCGGGGACATCGTCGACGAGCTGCCGCTCGCCCAGTCCACCGTCTCGCAGCACCTGAAGGTGCTGAAGGAGGCGGGCCTCATCCGCGGTGAGATCGATGGTCCCCGCGTCTGCTACTGCGTCGAGCCCCGCGCGCTGCGGCGGCTGAAGGCGCTCGTCGGGAGCCTCTAGGAGCCCAGCATGTCCGAAGCCATCCTCGCCACCCCGGCACCCGCGAGCGTCGCGCGCCGCCTCTCGTTCCTCGACCGCTACCTCACGCTCTGGATCTTCCTGGCCATGGGTGGCGGCATCGCCCTCGGCTGGGCAGTCCCCGGCGTCGTCCCCGCCCTCGACCGCCTGAGCGTCGGGACGACGTCCATCCCCATCGCCGTCGGGCTCGTCTTGATGATGTACCCGCCCCTCGCGAAGGTCCGGTACGAGGAGCTCCCCCGGGTCTTCCGCAACGGCAAGGTCCTCGCCCTGTCCCTGGTGCAGAACTGGATCGTCGGGCCGGTGCTGATGTTCGGCCTGGCCGTCGTCTTCCTGCGCGACAAGCCCGAGTACATGGTCGGGGTCATCCTGATCGGCCTCGCGCGCTGCATCGCGATGGTCATCGTCTGGAACGACCTCGCCCAGGGCGACACCGAGTGCTGCGCGGGCCTGGTGGCGTTCAACTCCATCTTCCAGGTGCTCTTCTTCTCCGTCTACGCCTGGGTCTTCATCACCGTGCTGCCGGGCTGGCTCGGCCTGCGCGGCGCCGAGGTGCACATCACCATCGGCGAGATCGCGACGAGCGTCTTCATCTACCTGGGCATCCCGTTCCTCGCCGGCATGGCGAGCCGGTTCGGGCTCCGGGCCATGAAGGGGGAGGAGTGGTACCGGAAGGTGTTCATCCCGAAGATCTCGCCGATCACCCTCGTCGCGCTCCTCTTCACCATCGTCGTGATGTTCTCGCTCAAGGGCGAGACCATCGTGCAGCTCCCGCTCGACGTGGTGCGGATCGCCCTCCCGCTCCTCGTCTACTTCCTCATCATGTTCTTCGTCTCCTTCTGGATGAGCCGGAAGGTGGGCGCGACCTACGGGCAGACCGCCACCCTCTCCTTCACCGCCGCCTCGAACAACTTCGAGCTCGCCATCGCCGTCGCGGTCGCCACCTTCGGGATGTCCCACGGCGCGGCGTTCGCGGCGGTGATCGGGCCGCTCGTCGAGGTGCCCGTCCTGATCGGCCTCGTGAACGTCGCGCTGAGGCTTCGCGACCGGTTCTTCCCCGGCGAGCAGGCCCGCCTCGAGGCGCTGCGCAACTGCGTGGGGGACTTCCCCGCCCCCTCCGCCACGGAGAAGCCGGCGTGACCACCGCGTGGCAAGCCGAGGCCGAGGAGCTCCGGAGGCTCGCTCCGCGCCACGTCCTGTTCCTCTGCGTCGCGAACTCGGCGCGCAGCCAGATGGCCGAGGGGATCGCCCGCGCGGTCGCCCCGCCCTCCGTGAAGATCTCCTCGGCCGGATCGCAGCCCTCGAAGCTGAACCCCCTCGCCGTCAGGGCGCTCGCGGAGATCGGGATCGACATCTCCGGCCATCGCTCGAAGAGCGTGAACGAGATCCCCCCGGCGACGTGGACGCCGTCATCACGCTGTGCGCGGAGGAGGTCTGCCCGGTGTTCCTCGGAGAGGCGCGGCGGATCCACTGGGGGCTGCCGGACCCCGCGAACGCTGCGGGTGACGACGCCACGCGCCTCGAGGCGTTCCGCCAGGTCAGGGACGAGCTGCGCCGCCGCTTGACCGTCGTGTTCAGGGCGCAGACCGCAGGAGCGGCCGGCCATGACCCTTGAACCGCCAGCGCTGACCATCGAGAGGCTTCACCGCGAGCACGGCGAACGCATTCGCCGCTACCTGACACGGCTCGTCGGCGCGAACGAGGCCGGCCGACGGGAACGAGCCCCGAAGGCCTACTTCGTGACGATCTTCACCCGCGAGAGGAAGTCCTTCTCGCTCCCGTACCCGATGAAGAGGATGTCGCCCTCTGCCGCGGAGGCGGACGCTGTGCCGATCGCGCCGATGACGCCGCCACCTGATGCGGACGGCTGTGCGCCATAGTGGATTTCGTACCAGATCTTCGGATCCTTCTCGACGCCGCGCTTCGGCAGCCAGAGCCCGCCGCGCGTCGGGATCGCGACCTCTCCTTTTTTCAGGTATTTCTCGCCCGCGTCCCCGCTCATGTGGAGCACGCTGTTACCCTCGCCGAGGAAGTAGAGCCCGTCCTCGTCCTCCGCGACGAGCGTGTAGGTGCCCGCGCGCAGGCCCTCCACCCACTTGTATCCGAGCCCTCGGGTCTCGACGCGCGCGTGGTCCTTCGGGAGCACGAACGACTGATGCGTCGTCGCCTTCGGCAATTGCGAGAGCTTGTGCGCGCATCCGGAGAGGACGAGCGCTGCGAGCAGGATGAGGCGCCTCATCATCGTTTTGGCTCCGTCGTTCGTGGGCCGGACGAGGAACGCTCCGCGCGCTCCACGCGGGTGCGACGGTACTATGAGCTTCACGCAGCGGCAACGCATCGAGGACCCGAGGGCCCGCGAGATTCGATGAAGAGCGCGGATCGTGCGCTCACGCCAGATGGCGCGGCCCGCTCGTTGCCCGCCGCCACCGCCGCGCTGCGCCGGCGGAAATCGGAACGTCGGTATGGGGGGACCGGGCAGGCCGCGCACTCCCGGTGCGCACAAACGCCTGTCACCCCAAGCGTTTCCGTCCGCGTCGAGCCGGGTTCGCGCCGGTTGGCGCCGCGCCGCCCTCGCCTGGCTGTCACAAACGGCGCGTCCTCCGATCTTCATCGCATACCCTGCCCCGCCCCTGTGGTGCAGGAGTTCCTCGAAACGACACAAGGAGGGTTCATGGGAATCCGAGCATTCGTAGCTGTGATGGTCGCCTGCGCGGCGACCGTCGCGGGAGCCGAGAGCGGCGAGAAGGAGGCGAAGAACGGCCACGCGTCGATCAGCGGCGTGGTCACCGGCGCGAGCGCCGTGATGGTGACCCTGGGTGGACCGGTCACCGCCTCGACGACCACGGACGCGGCGGGCGCGTACACGTTCGCGGACCTTCCCCGCGGCAGCTACACCGTGACGGCCGCGAAGGTGGGGTACGCCTTCCGCCCCGGGAGCCTCGCAGTCGAGGTGAAGGGATCGACGGAGCTGACCGGCCAGGACTTCGCGGGGATCGCCGCGTGGACCGTCGACGGCGCGACGTGGAGCTTCTGCCGCCTCGAGCAGAACATGCCGCAGGACGAGTGGGAGAGCTTCACATTCATCGGCGACACGATGTTCCGGACCCAGCTCGAGTACGCCAGCACCGACAGCTCGTGCACGGGCGAGTTCCACGGCGAGGTGCAGAACGCGTGGTCGCTGGCGTACGCGCTGGGCGGGAACGTTGCCGCGACGCTCGACGGAGTGACGGTGACGGCGCGGTCGTTCGACGCGCTCACCGAGGACGGCACCCCGTTGAGCGGGATGCTCTACGTCGACACGACGCGCGACCCGAACGAGCTTCGTCTCGGTATCGACGCTTTCCCCGATCTCTGGCCGAGGGCCTACGTGGAGGAGGCGGCGCAGGCGGTGTCCGCCCCCGCGCTCCAGGGCGTCTGGGACTCGTGCGCGACGTTCGATACGGGCGACCTCGGCGAGGTGTTCACGGTGAACGGCTACCGCATCTCCGTCGCAGCCACGTCGTACTCGAGCAGCGACGGCTCGTGCAGCGGGACGGCCACGCCCGTCTTCGAGGACATGGTCTCGTTCGTGCTCCGCGGGACTACGCCCGCGACGCTCGACGGAAGCGTCGTCCTCGCCCGCGCGGCGGACGCGGTGTTCGCCTCGGGACGGCGGCTCTACTCGACGATGTACCTCGATACGACGAGCACGCCGCACGTCCTCTACGTCGGAGACGAGACCGCCGATCCCGCACGGGACGGGTCCACGCCGGACTCCCGTCCGATCGCGCTGCAGCACTGGAGGCCACGCATCCAGCAGCCGTGAGTCGCGCCGTGGCACGGCGAGGGCTCTCGGGTGTGGGCGCCCGAGAGCCCGAAGTGCCTGCGCGGACCTGAGTTTCGGTGAATCGGTCGGCGCGAGTCGCATCAGAGAATGAGATGGACGCCGATCCCGAGGGACGAGGCCCGCTCCGCGAAGAACTGTCCGTAAGAGCCGCCCTCGTCCCACTGCGCGAGGACGGCCCATCGGCGCCTCCACCGGTGGTCCACCACCGGTGGGCCGAACTCGACTCCCCCGCGGGCGCTCACGTCCGCGATCCTGGAGCTCGACCAGGAGCGCTTCGCGTCCGCCCCCGCGACGAGCTGACCCTGCACGCGCGCGCCGACCGCGAATCTCCTCGGATGCCGGTACTCGAGCCCGACGTGCCAGATCGCGACCGGGAGCGCCGAGGGGAGCCGGCGAATCAGGAGCTCGCCGCCGCCGTAGAGGCGGAACGCACGGCGCTCTGCCGCCGCGATGAGCTCGACCGCCTCGTAGTCGAGCTTCATCCGCTCGACCTTCCGGACGACCAAGATGTCGTCTCCGAGATGGGAGCTCTGGTGATAGACGCGCATCCGCCCCGACCACGCATGGCGGCGTCGCGATAGTGCGACGCCGATCGTGTAGTCGGCGTTCAGGAGGCGAGTCGAATAGGCACGGAGGTCGAACTGGGCGAACACGGCCCCGCTCATCCCGAGCTGCCATCCGCCCTCCCCGGGCCCTGGCCAGCGCACGAACCCCACGGTGTCGCCGTAACCGACTGCGCCGACGAGATCGGAGCTGGCCTTGCTGCGGGCCCCCAGCGCGGCCGCGTGCGAGTGCGGCTGCTTGGGGTCGGCGAGCAGCGGCTCGAACACGTCGCCCGCTGGCATGGTCACCCATGCCCCCTCG
Organism: uncultured delta proteobacterium; assembly: GCA_963736795.1. Classification (GTDB taxonomy): domain Bacteria; phylum Myxococcota; class Myxococcia; order Myxococcales; family Anaeromyxobacteraceae; genus Anaeromyxobacter. The sequence continues at coordinate 62,420 of CAVTRF010000039.1, forward strand.
ACCTCGCCCTTTTCGCCCCCCGGAGCGGGGGCCATGCACGCCATCGCGATGAGTAGGTGTGAGATCACGGTCCCTCGCCCCGCCACACGTCCGCACCGCGGCGGGACTCACCTCTGCTCACCAGGCCGCACGCCAGCGAAGTATCCGCACCTTGCGGTGCTGCATCGCGAGCCCGTGCGGGTTTCCCCGCCGTGGGCTCACTACCCTCGGGGGACCCGGGCCCCGAAGGTCCCGGCGCTCGTCGTGGTCGTGAGCCCCCGCCCGCAATGAGCTGACGCGCCGGCCAGGCGATCATCGGCCCCGTCTCCAGGAGCGCTCAGATGGCTATCCGCCGGGTGGCGCACGACCGCGACGGTCACCACGTTCCATGACGGATGTGGAGCGCACGCCCCGGATGTGGCGTGGACGGGCGCGGGGGCCTCGCAAGCGCCCGCAAGTAGGGTGTATGGTGCCGAACCGTTGAAGGCGCCTGACGAGATGTCCGGTGCCTCCATTCACCGGAAGCCCTGCTCCGAGGCGGGGTTTCTTTTCGAGTACGGATTCACCGACGCAAGGAGCCAGGTTGAGCGAGAAGGAAGCCGGCATCGAAGTGCAGGGCCGAGTCGAGGAGTCGAGCGGCGGCATGTACCGCGTGAAGATCGATCAGGGCCCCATCGTCCTCGCGTATCCGTCCGGGAAGATGAAGCGGTTCCACATCCGCATCATCACCGGCGACCGCGTGAAGGTGGAGCTGTCGCCCTACGATCTGACCCGCGGGCGCATCACCTATCGCGACAAGTAGCGGGTTCGTCCAAGGCGGTGGCCGCACCGATCGCGGGGCGGCCTCGGCCTCCGGACGTGTCCGCTCGGGACGGTGGGTCGAGCTCGAACGACCGCTTCGCGGTCAGAGTCTCCTCGCCCACTCCGGCCGCAGCGGGATCGCGCCGCCGAGGGCGCGGTCCACGGTGGCGACGATCCGGTCGCGGTCGCGCGGCAGGCGTCCCTCGAGCGGAAGGTAGTTGGACGCGTGGTTGGTGCGGAAGATGGCTGCCGTCGGATGCGAGGCGGCGACGATGGTCCGCAGCTCCTGCAGCATCCCCTGTATCGAGGGCAGCTCGAACTCCCCGCGCGCGGCGAGCGTCGCCGCGGGCGTACCGGGGACGACCGTCAGCGTCAGCACCGAGAGGTACTCCGGATTCATCTCGGTGACGAGCCGCGCCGAGCCCTCGGCGTGCTCGCGCGAACGCTCGATCCCGCCGACGCCGAGCAGGAAGATGGCGGACACCTTGATCCCCGCCGCGTGTGCCCGCTTCGCCGCGAGGGCGTGCTCGGCGAAGCCAGCCCCCTTTGCGATCCGGCGCGAAGTGACCTCGTCGCCCGTCTCCGGCCCGACGTAGAGGAGTGAGAGGCCGAGCTCGCGCAGCCGCCGCAGCTCGGCGTCGGTCTTCTCGGCGACGTTCAGGGCCGTTGCGTAGGCGCTGACGCGCCGCAGCCGCGGGAAGGCGTCGCGGCACTCGAGCAGCAGCGGCTCCCAGTGCCCGAGCTCCATCGCGAGCGCGTCGCCGTCGGAGACGAAGAGGCGCCGGACCTCCGCTCCGTGCTCGCGGCCGGCGAGCCGGACGTCCGCGATCACCTCGTCGAGCGGCCGGACCCGGTACGACTTCTCCCGGTACATCGCGCAGTAGGTGCAGTGGTTCCAGGAGCAGCCGACGGTCGCCTGCAGGATGAGCGACTCGGCCTCGCTGGGCGGGCGAAAGATGGATCCCTCGTAGCGCAAGCGCTACCCGGTTCCCGGCAGCTTGCGCGCCGCGTCCGCGATCGTCTTCCGCTGGTTCACGTGGGGACGGTACACCAGGTTCACCGTGGACGCTGGGCGGGCGCGGACCTGGGTTTCGCTGGCGATCATGTCGAGCCGCCTGCTGCCGACGACTTGCGTACGCAGCGCAGAGAAACGCGTAGCCCCGTATCGCTCGAGCCACTACGCTCGCCGCATGGCCCGCCCGCTCGTGCTCTTCGCGCCCGGCGCGGGTGCGCCATCCACCTCCCCGTGGATGACCGCGTGGACCGAGCGCCTCGGCGCGGTGGGCGACGTGGTCGCGTTCGACTACCCGTACATGCAGGCGGGGCGGCGCAGCCCGGATCGGCTGCCGGTCCTCGTCGACGCGCACGGCGAGGCGCTCGCGGCGGCCCGCAGAGGGCGGCGCGGCCCCGTGGTCCTCGCGGGCAAGTCGATGGGCTCGCGCGTGGGCTGCCACCTCGCGCTCGAAGAGACGGTCGACGCCCTCGTGTGCCTCGGGTATCCGCTGCGCGGTGGGCGGGGGGAGCTCCGATCCGAGGTCCTCCTCGCGCTTCGCGCGCCCATCCTCTTCGTGCAGGGGACGCGCGACCCACTCTGCCCGCTCGACGCCCTCGAGGACGTCCGCCGCCGGATGCAGGCGCCTTCGGCCCTGCACCGGGTCGAGGGCGGCAACCACTCGCTCGAGCTCGGCGCCCGCGCCCTTCGCGCCGCCGGCGAGACCCAGGCCGACGTGGACGCCCGGACGCTCGCCGCGATCGTCGCGTTCCTGCGCGAGCACCTCTGAGGTCGGGCCGCGAACGGCTGACGGACACTCGCGTCAGCTCCTCGGGGTCGACGTGACGGGCCACGACAGGCCCGCCAGGCCGCCTCAGCCTTCCCGCGGAGGCTCCTCGCCGGGAACCGGATCGATCCGGCTCCACGATCCGCTGGATGACCCGCTCCAGCTCGGCGCAGGTCTCGCGCGGCGGATCGCCCGGGGCGCGGCGCAGCGCGCGGAAGAGTCCCTCGAGCTGCTCGCGCTCGCGCCGTCCGAACTCGGTGACGATGCCCGCTCGCTCGGAGTCGACGGCGGGAGTGGCGAGGCGCCGCGCGTGAGTCCGTCGCGTGACCGCGTCGTAGTGGAGCAGCGCGCGGTCGAGCAGGACCCACGGAAAGTTCGCCTGGGCATGAGGGCCGATGCTGAAGCGGCGGGTCGGCGCCGCACCTCGACGGCGACCGGCGAGCATGCCGGGCAGCCCTCCGAGTCCCAGGGATCGGGCGCGCACCATCCGCCGGCCGAGACCGTACACGGCGGCGCCCCCCGCGACCGTACCCCCGAGCACCGCGCCGAGGAGCATGCTCGCGCCGCCGACCGCCGCATCCACCACGCCGCCCGCCGCAGCCCCCGCGAGCGTGCTCGCCGCCACGATCTGCCCGGGCGACAGGCCGAGGACGTCCCAGGTCTCCTCCGCGAAGAGGTCCTCGCGGAAGACCGGCCGTGCGAGCTCCGCCTCCCCGTCGCCGAACGATCCACTCCGGTGGAGGTAGATCGCCTCGACGTTCCTCCGCTCCTTCTCCTCGCGGCGGCGGAGCGCGTCGTGGAAGCTCCGCTCGAGGCGGTCCCGCTCCGCCTCGAGCTCCGCCTCACCCTCGACCGCGACCTCCTCCACGTGGGTCAGCTCGTCGACGAGCAGCTCCGCGATCTGGCCAGCGGCCTCCGCCCTGCGGCGCCGGCGCTGCGAGACGAGCGCGGTCACCGCCTCCTCGATCGCGCCGCGCCACTCCGGCCGCAGCTCGCGGAACGTCTCGAGCAGCCGGTGGCGCTCCTCGAACGTGGCGGAGAAGGCGTCGAAGTCCCGGGTGATCGGGAAGTACTGACCGAGCGCGCGGTGCCACTCGGCGACGTGATCCCCCTCGCCGATCCGGTTCACGAGCGCCATGCCGGGCCGACCTGCCCAGCGCAGGATCTCCATCTCGGCCTCGTAGTTGCGCCGGAAGGGCTTCGTGCCGTCCACGACGTAGAGGACGCTCGCGCCGCTCAGGATGGGCACGAGGAGGCGCCGCTCGTCGATGAAGTCGTCGGAGTCGGCGTGCGCGCGCACGAACTGCTCCACCCTGGCGGGCCGCTCCGCGGCATTCACCTCCTGCGAGCGCAGCCAGGCGAGGGCGCGCGGCGCGTCCTCGAAGCCGGGAGTGTCGATCAGCACGAACAGCGTGCGGCCGTCGACGCGCACCGGATATTCGCGGACCTCGGTGGTGGTGCCCGGTCTGGCGTCGATCCGCACCGAGTCGTCCTCGGCGAGCGTCGACACGATGCTCGACTTGCCCTTGTTGACGCGCCCGACCACCGCGAAGCGCGGGACCCCGCCGCCGTCCCCCGAGGTCACGCGGGCTCCCCCAGCGGCTCGACCGCGACGTAGGGATCGGCGAGGCGCGCGAGCCCGTCGCGCCAGAGCTGCACGTCGTGGCTCTCCGCCGGCACGATCCGCGCCCCATCGGCCGGCCCGACCAGGACGACGCGGACGGGTCGGCTGGTCCCCAGCGCGCTCCGGAGGCTCCGGAGCAGGCGCAGGACGCTGCGGTCGGGCGGCTCCCACCCCTCGGCGACGACGATCACCGCATCCGCTCCGTCGGTCAGCCGCGCCCAGTCCACCGGGCGTTCGTCGTAGTCGCGGCCGCCCGCGACCGCGACGGTGCTGCTGAGACACCGGACCTGGCGCGCCACGGCTGCGTCGAGGGCGGGGCCGCCCGGCACGTCGCGCCAGAGGACCGTGACGCAGCGGTTACCGGGCGTCTGCGGCTCGTCCCGAGGCTCGGAGCTCGCAGTCGGCCAGGCCGCGCCCGCGGTCTCCGGGACGACGCTGCGGGTCTGCACGTCCGGGCCGGAGAGGCGCTCCACGACCCGCGAGACCTCGGGATCGTCGAACGGGAGCTTCGCGATGAAGCGGGAGACCTCGAGCCGCGAGACGACGAGCAGCACGGTCCGCGGCAGCAGCCCGTAGCAGGTGAGCGCCGCCACCAGGAACGGCCACCACCCCCCGACCAGCGCCTGCTGCGAGGTCCGGCCGGCGCCGGACAGGAGATAGGCGCCCTCGAGCCTCGAGTACCGCGTCGCGGCGACGAGCGCGCTCGACGGGACCGCGTCGGGCCACGCCCAGCCCCACGGTGCCGCGAGGGCGCGAACGATCGCGTGGAAGCGGGCGGCATCGAGCTCCACGAGCGTGGTGCTCCAGGAGAATGCGATGTCCGAGAAGACGATCAGGCGAAGGCACCCGGCGAGCGCGGCGACGTTGAAGGCGACCCCGAAGCTCTGCGTCAGCCCGAGCAACACCCATGGCTCGACCGCGTGGTAGAGCGAGCGGCGCGCGCGGAGCGTGTGCCAGACCACGCGCCACTCCTCCACGCGGGCCTCTCCTCGGAAGCCGCGCGCCACGAGCCGCAGGTACAGGGCCCCGACCGCCCGGCGGAACAACCCGAACAGGGGGGCGGCCGAGTCGACGAACGGGACCACGAACGAGACGAGGAGGAGGAGCAGCAGGAGGAGCTGGAGTCCGACGAACACGAGGAGGAAGTCCCAGATGTTCACCGGGTGACCGCCGGTGAACTGCAGGATCGCGCTCGCGGCCCCCCACCCGAGCACCAGCCCCACGACCACCAGGACCGCCCTCACCGTCCGGAGGGCGCTCGCGACGGTGCGCCCGGGCCAGGGGGTGCTCGGATCCTGCTCGCGAAGCGCGCTCACCCACCGCTGGAGCACGGCCGCGCGGGAGCCGGCACCCGGCGGGCGCGGGAGCGAGGCTCGCTCGCGCGCGTCGAGCGTGGCCGGGTCAGCCCCTCGATCGCGGGCGAGCTGCGCCTCCACGTCGACGAGATTGGCGAGGGTCATCGCGACCTCCTCTATATCAACCGGGCGTCGCGCTTGCGCCGTCCGCGACGCACCGAGCGCAGCCGCCTGTTCGGGTCGCGGGACTGCCTCTCTCTGGAGAAAGCGCCGAGTGGGGAGCGCCCATCCCACCGCCCCGACCGAGCACCCTACCGGCCGAGGATCTTCCCGACGAGCTCCTCGGGGCACCCCTCGCGAACCAGGAGCGCGCGGCGCTCGGAGCGTGATCTCAGCCCCTCGTACTGCAGCCCGAGGCGATCCATGCACGGGCCCTGCTCCGCGGCGGTGAGCTGTGCACAGCTGTGCGCCCGGACGGAGTCGTAGCAGGCGTCGAACGCGCGGTCGGACTGCGCGTGCGGACGAGCTTGCCCGGCGCCGCAACCCCCGAGGACGAGCAGGAACGCGAGTCGTCGCATCGGCACAGCCTACCGGACGGCCTCGCCGGGGACCACTCCTGCGCTCCTCCAGCCGCCTACACGAACACGAGCTCGCTCGTGATCGAGATCGCGGAGTGGAGCGTTCTGTAGAGCGGGCAGGAGCTCGCAAAGAACCCGTGCACGCGCTCCGCGGTCTCCCGGTGCTCCGGGGCGGCTCTGAGCTCCAGGCGGACGTGAATGCGCCGGATGACGAGCACCTTCTCCTCGAGCTCGACCTCCCCCGTCACCCGGGCCACGAGGTGGTCCGAGAGCGCGGGGATCTGGCGCGCCTCCAGCGCGCCTCCGAAGGTCCCGAGCATTCAACCGCCGGTCGCGCCGATCACGTGATCGAGCGTGGTCGCGTGCGGCTCGAAGGTCCCGGGCGCCCGCCCGTAATGGACCGCCACTGCGCCGTGCGTGCCGTAGAAGATCGGCTGGTGCTCGGCTGGCAGCTGCGCCTTGCGGAGCGAGCCCGGGAAGCGCTCGATGACGATCTCGGATCGATAAGCGACGTTCGCCATGCGGTGAACCTCCTGCGGCGATCGTAATGCGCGGTTCGACCCCGCGCAGGCGCGCTACGTCCTGCCCTTCCGCGCCCGATCGCGGCATCGAGCGAACCAGTCGCTCACGGAGCCTGCTGCGCTACGGGGGGCGGGGCCGGTGTCCGGGGGAAGACGACGAGCGTGAGCCGGCCGGCCGCAGCCCACTCCGCCGTGAACCGCTCGAAGCTGCGCTCGCGCGCCCCGCGCGCCGGGTCGAGCGTGAGGACGCGCTGCCGGCGGCGGTCGATCCCGACGACCACCTCGTAGTGCGGGTAGGCGCGCCGGCCCTGGCGCTTCACGACTCCGACGAGGACCGGCCGGTCTCGGCCGACCTCGCGCTCGAGGTCACCGACCTGTCCTTCCACGAGGAAAGCCTGGAGGCCCTGCCCGCGCGCGAAGTCGCGCAAGGCGTCCGCGCGGAGGCCCTGCCCGGGTGGAGGCGGGCTCGCAGCCCAGATCTCGGCCTGCGTGACCGGGAGCCCCCAGTGGCCGAGCACCATCGCCAGCGCGGCAGCGCCGCAGCCCTGCCGGCTGGCCTGGCGCACCTCGGCCACGTTCTCGACCCGCGTCCAGCCGTCGCCGGGGGCCGCCCCGGACCGGGCGACCTCCCGGGACACGCTCGAGCAGCCGCCCGCGACGAGGCAGACCGCGAGCGTGAGTCGGACGGGCAGGGCCGGGCGGCCCCTCGCGGCGAGGGTGCCCACTCAGAGGGCGGTGATGAGGAGCACCACCAGGATCGCGGCGAGCAGCGCACCGGTCCCGATGTAGATCCCCTGGTCACCGCCCGAGAACTCCGCGAGCTGCGGCGCGGCCTTCTCGCGCTCGGCGTAGTCGCTGGCCTCTCGTTCGGACTTCTGGGCGTCCCCCGACGCGGCGCCGGCCTGAGCTTCGTGCGGAGCCTGAGCGGTGACCTGCCGGGGTGCGTCTGCGATCTCGGCCCGGGAGGTGACCGGGACACCACACAGGGCCGCCACGACCGCGCCGAGAAGGACTTTCTTCATACATTCTCCCTTGGAAGGACGGACGACGTCGCCGCGAGGTGCGTCGACCTCGCGGCCTCCACGATAAACACCGGCGTGACGCCGCGGAGGCGCACGGACCCGGTGTCAGCATGGGGCGCGACCCGAGCGAGCTGTCATTCGAGGCGCGCGTCGCCGGTTCCACTCCTGCGCTGCGGGCCATGTGGGCGTTCCGCTCACCGTGAAAATGCGCCGTCCACTCCCACGGTTCGGCCCCCCGCGGAATCGCGGGAAGCGTTCGACCGCTCATGGGTTACCCACCGTGCCCGCACGAACGCTCGCCGGCTTCGTCGCCGCGGTCGGCGCGATCCTGATCGCGGTGGCCGCGTACTTCATCGTGGTCGCCGACCGGGACCGGAAGGCCGCGGACGTCACGGAGGTTTCGGAGAGCGTCCTCTCGCTGCAGCGGCTCGAGGACGCGCTCACCCGCGCCGAGAGCGCGCAGCGCGGATACCTGCTGACCCGCGAGGAGCGCCTGCTCGAGGCGTACCGGGGAGCCGTGGCGGACATCCACGCGGAGCTCGACGGGGTGAAGGCGCGCGTCGCGACCGCTCCCGGCGGTCTCCCGAGCGACGCGCTCGCGGCGCTCGTCGAGGCGAAGCTCGCGAACCTGCGCCACGGCGTGGACGTGCGGGACGCCGACGGGCTCGCGGAGGCGCTGCGCGATCTGAAGTCCGGTGACGGCCGGTGGCTGACGGAGACGGTCGAGGCGGTCCGGGCCGAGATGGAGACGATCGAGCGCGCGGAGCTCCGCGAGCACCGCCGCGCCTGGTTCGAGCGGATCGCGGTGGCGGACGCGATCTTCCTCGCCGCGAACGTGGTCCTGCTCGCCCTCGTCGTCCTCGCCGGGCTGGCCGCGCGCGCGGAGATGCGCCGGCGCGAGCAGCGCGGGCAGGAGTGGCTCCGGATGCTCGAGCTCCAGGAGCGCATCCTCGGGATCGTGAGCCACGACCTGCGCACGCCGCTCTCCGCGATCGACGCGGGCGCGGCGCTCCTGTCGCGCGGCGGGCTCGCGCCCAAGCAGGCGCGCATCGCCACGATCATGCACTCGAGCTCCCGGCGCATGGAGCGGCTCATCCGCGACCTGCTGGACTACACCCGCGCGCGTGCGCGGAAGGGGATCCCGCTCTCGATCCGCGCCACGGACGTCGGCGAGGTCTGCGCCTGCGTCGTCGCGGAGGCCGGGCTCCACGAGCGGGCCGTCGCGCTGGAGCTCCACCGCGACGGCGATCTCGGGGGGAGTGGGACGCCGACCGGCTCGAGCAGGCCATCGGCAACCTGGTCGCGAACGCGGTCCGACACGCGCCCCCCGGCACGCCGGTCCGCGTCCGCGCGCGCGGCGAGGGGGAGCGCGTGCGCGTGGAGGTCGAGAATGACGGGCCGCCCATCCCCCCCGAGGCGGTGCGCTCGCTGTTCGACCCATTCCAGGGGTCCTCCGGCGCCGCCACGGACGTCCCGCGCGCGCACGCGGGCCTCGGCCTGGGGTTGTTCATCGTCCGGAGCATCGTCGAGGCGCACGGCGGGATGGTCGAGGTCGAGTCGCCGCCGGCGCGGCCGGTGACGTTCACCGTCTGCCTCCCGCGCACGCACCCGGCGCCCCGGCTCGGTGCTGCTTCCACCAGCTTCTGGCGTCCGACGCGCGCGGAGGGTCGCCGAGGCTCGCTGCAGGACGGCCAGAGCGGCAACGAGGCTCAGCGATAGCCGGTCACGTCGGCGGGCTTGCCCGCCTCCTGGACCTGCCGCCCGACGCAAACGGCGCCGCGCGAGACACGCCGCGGCGCCGTGCGTCTTCGACGCGATGTTCCGAGCCGACGCCTCCCTCGTCTTCGACGGGGCGGTGGCGGCACTTACCCCTTCCCGACCTCTCCCGCTGCGCGGGGCGAGGGAGATTCCCCAGCTTCTCAGTGCAGCGCGGGTGGCTCCGACGGGCTACCCGTCGCGCCCGGCTGCCCCGGCACCCGCCCCTGAGCACCCAGCTCGTCGACCTTCTCGGTCGCCTTGTCCATCGCCTCGGTACCCTTCTCGAGCGCCTTGTCCTTCACCTGCTGCCCGAGCTCGCGCGCCTTGCGCCGGGCCGGCTCGAGCATCTCGCGCTCGCGCTGCGTCTCGGGCAGCGCGAACCCGAACAGCGCGCCGAGCGCCATCGCACCGAAGGCCCAGAGACCGGCGTCTTCGCGCGTGCTCTGCCGGATCCGCTCGCGGTCCGGAACGCGCTGCTTCACGGCCGAGGTGGCCTCCTGGATGCGCCCCTTCACCTGCTCGGCCGTTGCGCGCGCGCGCGCCTTCACGTCGGCGGCCTTCTCGCCGATGCCGGTCCCTGCCTCGACCCCCGTCTCGGAGCGGCCGGTGAACCGTTCCGGGGGCATCACCGCCTCCGCTCCGAACTCCTCCTGGCCCGTCGCGGCGTACCCCGAGTCTCCGCGCGGATAGCCGTACCCGTAACGCGCCTCGAAGTCGCGGCGGTAACGGAAGCGATCGTCGCGGTCCCAGGTTCGCTCCTGTGCCCTCGACTGCAGCGCCTTCGCCACGAGCGCCCCGATTCCCGCCCCGAGCAGCGGGGCAAACCACCGGTTCTCCACTGCGCGATCCCTCGCGCTGGACATCCTGTCTCGTGCCATCTCGCGTGCCCTCTCCTTCGCGTACTCGGGTGTCAGCCGCCGCGACACCTCGTGCGCGATGCGGCTCATGCGTTCGCGCTTCTGCTCGACTTGATGTCGCGCATCGTCTCTTTCGCCCACCGTGCGTCCTCCTTCACGTGTTCGACGGCCCGGGTCGGCCGGGTCCTCCGCAGCTCCTGCCTGCCGAAGTTCAGCGCCGCCCACCCGGCCGCCGCGTAGATGGCGGTGACGATCAGCGCCGAGACCCACGGCGGCAGGAACGTCGCACCGAGGAGGACGAGGGTCACCCCGAAGAAGAGGAGCGCCGCGTAGAGCACCGCGCCGCCGGCGCCGATCGCGGCGCCGCCCTTCGTGGCCTTCCTCGCCTCCTCGCGCACCTCCGCCTTCGCGAGCCGCACCTCGTCCCGCAGCAGCGCTTGTCCGTCCGCGAGAAGCTCGCCGATCAACTCGCCGAGGGGACGGTCGCGCAGGTCACCGTCGCCGGGGCGAAAGCGCCCCTCGCGACTCGACGCGCGTTCGAGCGGTGTCACGGCTCGTCCTCGCGCCACGGCGCGTCGCGCTCGATGTCGGACCGCCGCGCGCTGCCCTCCGGGTAGGCGCTCGCGCCGTACTCGGACTGCTCGGGGTACGCGCTCGCGCCGTATCCGCGCGGCTCGGGGTATCCGCTCTCGCCGTACCCCCGCTCGGCCCAGCGCCCCGCGTCGAAGCGGCGCTCGTCCGACTCGCCCCCGCCCGCCCCCATGCTGCCCTTCATCAGACGCGCAAAGGCCAGCCCCGCCACGAAGGCGGCCGACAGGACGACGCCCGGCCGCGAGCGGAACCCGCGTCGCATCGAGTCGAAGAGCTCGTCCGCCGACTGCCTGCGCAGGAACTCCGCGCCCCGCCGGGCGTACTCGGAGGCGTACCCGCCGAGCTGGTCGTCGCGCGTCCCGTCCGCCACGCGCTCGAGCAGCTCGCACACCTGCTCCTTCCGCTGATCGAGGGTGGCCATCGCCCGGTCGCGGACGCGGTGAGACAGCTCGGTCGCCTTCTCCTTCGCCTGGCCGGTGCTGACGGACTCCGTCCTTCCAGTGCTGCCGCCGAACGGTTCGGGATGGTGTGTGCCGGTTTCCATGCGTTCTCCTCGGTTGGCTTCACGGAAACCTCGTCACTGCCGGGTCACGGGGCCGCCACGGGCGACCGGACCGCCGCCCGCAGCGCGAGGATCTGGACGGGGGACACTCGCTCCGCCTCCGCGGAGCTCGCGCCCCCCCGCTCGGATGGCGAGATCGGCGACCGCGGCGGACGCCGCCTGCGGTATTCAGGAGGCGACGCATCCGCGTCGGGAGGGAGCCCACGGTCACCTCATGATCCGTCGTGTCGTCCTCTCGGCGGCGTGGCTCGTCGGCTGCACCGTCCTCGCGGGGCTCGTCGTTCGCCAGGTGGCCGGAGACGAGCTCCTCGTCGGGCGCTACACGGGCTACGTCATGCCCTGGCTGCTCCTCGGGCTCGTCCCCGGCGCGGCCTTAGCGTGGCGCACCCGCGCGCGAGCCCTCTCCGCGATCCTCGGGCTCTCCGCGGCTACGATCGCCGTCGCTCACCTCCCGCTGCTCGAGCGGCACGTCGCCGTCCCGCCGCCCTTCCCGCTGACACTCTCGGTGATGAGCTACAACACGTGGTCCGAGAACCGCGATCAGGCGAAGATCGCGCGCGTGCTGCTGGAGAGCGCGCCCGACCTCGTCCTGCTCCAGGAGATCCCGCCGGCCGTGTTCGACGGGGTCAAGGGGCTCCTCGGCGCGCTGTACGGCGGGGGCGCCGTTCACAGCGCGTACGAACCCGCCATCCAGCAGGCGATCGTCAGCCGATGGCCGCTCGGGGTCTCGACAGCCATGAAGGACAAGGGCCAGACCCAGAAGCTGGTCCTCCGCACTCCCGCGGGCCCGGTCACGGTCTTCAACGTCCATCCGCTGAGGACCGGCGGGTGGCGCCACCGATACAATCAGATCGGCGGCGCTCCTCGAGCACGACGTGCTGCCCGAACGGACGCCCGTCATCTTCGGCGGCGACTTGAACGCGCCCGAGCACTCACAGCTGTACGGGCTCCTCGCGGCGCACCTGGTGAACGCGCACCGCGCGGCAGGATCGGGGTTCGGCTTCAGCTATCCCGCCGCCGGGCTGCGGCTGCTCGGCGTCCTGCCCGTGTTCCCGGTCGTGCGAATCGATCACGTCTTCTCGAGCCGCGAGCTCGTGGCGCTCCGCGCGGAGACGCTGCAGGACTCCGGAGGCTCGGATCATCGGCCGGTCCTCGCGGTGCTCGCGCTGCGAGCGGAGGGGCGCGCCGCGGAGCCGGTTCGTCCGGGCGGTCAGTCTGCGGCGAAGCAGTAGAACAGCCCGGCTCCGCCGGTCGACTTGAGCCCGTCCTGACTGCAGCCCTGCGTCGCGTGCGACGAGTTCCAGGACTTCATCTGCCGGCTGTCGTTCACGCCGATCCGATCGTGATGCCCGACGATCGCCGAACCTTCCGCGCTGCTCGTCCAGTTGTTGCAGGTCGTGTCGCAGCCTGCGGTCGAGTAGTTGCCGGCCTGATCCGAGCCGGTGAGCATGTCGTGCGTGTTGACGGCGTCACCGCGGCCGCTGACGGTCGAGCCCTTCTCGGTCAAGGCGGTCTGCTTGTTGAGATTGCTGGACGGCGAGTGCAGGTCCTCGACGTCCTTCGCGACGACGATCCCCTTGGCGTTGCGCCACGGCCCCTTGCCGATGCGGTCTCGCGCATTGACCCCGGCCTCACGGTTCGGCCCGGTGGTGGAGAGGTACGCGCGCCAGGTCGTCCTCGTGGAGCCCGCGGCGCGGGCGAGCGCCGCGCAGTGCGCATCCGCGCCCTGGAGTCCGCCGAGATCGGCGCCCTTTCCCTTGCCCTCGCTCGTGACGAAGAAGGTCATCTCCCTCTGCTGCGCCTGCGCCGGGGTGCTGCTCATCGCTGCGCCCAGCGCGGTCGCGAGCGCGAGCCAGCCGGCAGTCGAGCTCCTCCAGGACCTCATCGCCTCCTCCTCGTCGACAGGCCGCCGAGGACTGGGCGGCCTGCACGCTGGTTAGCGATCCCGCACGCTCCGCGCCCGAGAACGTCGGGCGACCTCCGGCGGGGGGCGCCAGGGATGCGGCGAGGCGGCGGGGCTGGAGCGCGCGGCGAGGCAGCCCGTCGACCCGTCTGACCCCTCAGCGGTGCGCTCGGAGCTCCCCGCCTTCCACGTGCCCCCGCCGGGTGAGCGCCAGACCGGCCACGAGCAACGCCAGGATGGAGGCGTGATACGCGAGGTCGGGCGCGGTCCGCGGGCCCACGCCGATCGCCACCGTGAACAGCCCCACGAGCGTGCCGGCGATCGCGAACACCTGGGCAGCGACCCCGAACGCGCGAGCCCTCGACGGTCGGAGCGCGGTGAGCAGGGCGCCCAGCAGGAGGACCGCACCGATGACCGTCTCCGCCACCGCCGCTCGGTCGTGCTCGTAGCCTCCGACCAGGAAGCCGCGATGCACGAGGGAGGCCGCCCCGAAGCACGCCGCCTCGGCGAGCAGGAGCAGCAGCAGCATCGGGCGCGTCACGGTCGTCTCTCCGTCGGGTCCAGTGTCGACCTCCAGACACTGCGCACCGCCTCGGCGCGCGGCCGGGCAGTGGGCGAGGCGCGTAGATCGTTCGTCGGCCGTTCGAGCGGCTCACGTCCCGCCCCCGCGCCTGCGGGGGCGGGACGCGTCAGCTCGTCCGAGATCGCCTGCCGCGCCCTAAGACTTCGCGTCGGCCAGCACGCGGCGCTCGAGATCGGCGACGAGGAGCAGGAGCGACCGGCACTCCGCCGCGAACACCGTCCGGATCTGCGCGGCACGCGCGAGCGCCCGCCGAGCGTCATCGAGGCTCGTGTCCACCGCGAGCAACTGCGTCCGCCGCAGGTCGACGACGATCTCGTTTTGCATCGCTAGAGCATACGCTCGATGGGGCGCGACGGCGGCCCCCCCCTCGTCGACGGGCTCGCGCCCATGGCGGGCCGGACCTTGACGCCGGTAGGCACCCTGGTGGGTGCCCAGCACCGCGTCGGACCCGAGCGGCTACTTCGTCGTGCGCTCGGCGGGCGTCTGGCGCTCGGTGGGCGTCGGGGGCACGGGGGGCGTCTTGGGCTCGGTCGGCGCCTGCGCGCCGCTCCCGGTTCCTTCCGACGGCGGCCCCTGGGACGCGCTGCCCGTCCCCTCCGATGCCGGCCCCTGCGCGCCGCTCGCGGTGCCCTGAGCCGCCATCATGTCGCCCCAGCCACCCTCGGCCATGGCCTTCACGCGCCACTTGCCGTCCTTGCGGACGACGAACATCGAATTCCGCGTGACCATGGTCTTCCCGCCCTGGGTCATCGTGCAGACGTCGTCGACGGAGGCGAGCGAGTCGCTGAGCATGAAGATTGTCGGCTTGTGGGTGACCTTCATGTCCTTCATCGGCTTCTCGTAGAAGGGCCGCATCGTCTGGGTCCACTGCTCGCGGCTCCACGCGTCGCCTGTCGCCTCTCCCTTCGAGTCGTCCGTCATCATCGTGACCGGGAAGTCGACGAGCGCCGCGGCTGCGTCGAGGTCGCCCGAGCGGCTGGCGACGTCCATGCTGCGGAACAGCGCCTGGATCTCCTGCTTGTCCTTCGCCTCGTTCTTCACCTTCGGCGGCACCCAGCCCGCCATCGGGTCCGAAGCGGCGGCGCTCTTCTCTTCCGCGGCGAGCCCAAGCGAGGGAACGAGCAACAGCGCGAGCAGCAGCCTCTTCATGGTGTCCTCCCTTTCCGATACGGCTGCGTCTCAGGCTGCGAACGCCAGGGAGCAATGGCGATCCCGCGCGGCAGCGTTCCGTTGGGGCGCGCGAACCCGAACGGCGTCCCCGTGCACCCTGCGTATGACACGAGCGAGCGCTCGAGCCCCGTGGGCCTGGCAGGGCGGCCGCGGGACGAGCGTCGCGGCGGACGGCTCCGCGCCGCAGCGGTCGGCCGCGGTCTACCCGAGCGCCCTGCGGATCTCGCGCGCGAGCTCCCCGGCGCTGAACGGCTTCTGGACGAACCCCGCGCCGACCCTCGCCGCGTCCGCTCCCGCGTCCGACGTGTAGCCGGACATGAAGACGGTCGGCAGGCCCGGCCGGATCGCCTCGAGCCTCTGCCGCAGCTCGGTGCCCTTCATCTCCGGCATCACCACGTCGGTGAGGAGGAGGTCGAGCGCGACATCCCCGCGCGCGCAGAGCTCGAGGGCCTCCGCGGCGGACGTCACCGACGTCACCTGGTAACCGAGCGACTCGAGCATCTTGCCGGCGGTCGTCCGCACGAGGTCCTCGTCCTCGACGAGCAGGATCCGGCCGCCCCCGGCGTCCACCGTCGGCGATGCGCCCTCCGCGCGCCTCGAGCTCGAGGTCGGTGCGGGGGAGGTAGATGCGGAACGTCGAGCCTCGCGCGGGCGCGCTCTCCACCCGGACGTAGCCGCGGTTCTGGGTGACGATCCCGTAGACGGTGGCGAGCCCGAGCCCGGTCCCGGTCCCCGCCCGCTTCGTCGTGAAGAACGGCTCGAAGAGGTGCGCGAGGGTCTCCTCGTCCATCCCCGTGCCCTCGTCCCGCACGACGAGCAGCGCGTAACGTCCCGCCGGGATCCCGGCGAGCGCGGGCGCGGCGCGCGTGTCGCTCACCACCACGTTCGTCGTCTCGATCGTGATCCGGCCGCCGTCGGGCATCGCGTCCCGCGCGTTGACGACGAGGTTCACGAGGATCTGATCGAGCTGCGCCGGGTCGAGGCGGACCGGCCACAGGGCCGGAGCCGGAGCGAGCACGAGCTCGATGTCCTCGCCGATCAGCCGCGCGAGCGCCTGGCGCATCTCCTCCGCGAGGGCGTTCAGATCCACCGCCCGCGGCGCGGCGACCTGCTTGCGCGAGAAGGCGAGGAGCTGCCGCGTCACGTCGCGCGACCGGTGCGCCGCCCGGGAGATCTCCTCCGCGCTCTCCCGGCACGCGCTCCCCTCGGGCATCGCCTCCCGGATGAGCTCCGCCTCGCCGAGGATCACGGTCAGCATGTTGTTGAAGTCGTGGGCGACGCCGCCCGCGAGGCGCCCCACCGACTCCATCTTCTGGGCGTGGAGGAGCTGCGCCTGGAGCCGCTCGTTCTCCTCCGCCGCCGTCCTGCGGCCGCTCACGTCGCGCACCACCGCGAGGACGCACCCCGCGCCGCCGATGCGCGTCGGCTGGACCGTGGCCTCCGCCCAGAAGGCGCTCCCGTCCTTCCGCGTGGACACCCACTCGAACGACTGCTCGCCCTCGCTCACCAGGCACGTCCGCGCGATGCGCTCCGCCGCCGGGGCGCAGAGCTCCTCGACGGTGAGCGCGAGCAGCTCGGCGCGCGTGCAGCGGAAGACCGCCTGCGCCGCCCGGTTCGCCTCGAGGATCCTGCCGTCGGCCGCGCTCGCGACGAGGATCCCGTCGCTCGTCGCGTCGAAGATCTCGCGGTAGTTCCGCTCGCTCTCGAGCAGCGCCCGCTCGCGCGACGCGAGCTTCGCCGCCATGGCGTCGAAGGACTCGCCGAGCCGGCCGAGCTCACCGCCGCGGACCACCTCCGAGACCCGGACGCCGAGATCCCCCGCAGCGACCCGCCGCGAGGCGTCCTCGAGCGCCGCGACCCGGTCCGCGATCGAGCGCTTGCCCAGCCACGCCGCGAACGCGCTCGCGAGCAAGAGGAAGGAGAGGAAGAGCGCGACGTTCCTCGCGAGCGCCCGGTTCGCCGCGGCGAGCACATTCGAGACCGGGATCCCGATCCGGGCGTACATGAACGGCACGTCCTCGCCCGGGAGCGACAGCTTCCGGTAGCTGATGATGCGGCGGTCGCGCAGGAGCCCCGGCCCCTCGAACGTGAGGGCGTCGGGCCCGGCCACCATCGCGGCGAAGGAGTCCGCGGGGTACGGCTTCCCGACGTGCTGCGCCTCGTCCACCGCGCGGCTCAGGATGACGCCGCGATGGTCGAGCAGCACGTAGTTCGCGCCGCCCTGCTTCGCCTCGAACAGCCTGTGCCGGAAGGACTCGAGCGAGAGCCCGACGCACACCGCGCCGACCACCTCGCCCCGCTCGTCCCTCAGCGGGTAGCCGAGGTTCAGGGCCGGCCGCGCGGTCGCGCGGCTGACCACGTACTCGCCCGAGGAGAGCCGGCCGGTCCTCACCGCGTTCACGAAGTAGCGCCGATCGGCGATGTTGAACGCGGAGGTCGCCACACCGGACGCCCACACGCGCCCGGCGCGGTCCGCGATGAAGAGGTTCGAGTAGAGCGGGTTGCGAGCGAGGAGCGCGGTCAGCACGGGCGTGACCCTCGGATCGCGCGCCCGCACCTCCGGGAGCTGCGCGAGCACGGTGAGGATTTGCTCCGCGCCGGCGACGAGGTTTCGCTGCTCCGCCTCGATCGTGTCCGCGAGCCGCTGCGTCTCGAGGCGTGCGTGGGCCATCGCCTCGTCGCGGAGCCGCAGCCCCGAGACGACGATGATGCCCGCCGCCGGAAGTGCGACGAGCGCGGCGAGCAGCGGGAGCTGCACGCGGATCGATAGCGCCAGAAGCTTGTTCACCTGGAGCGTTTCCCCCCTCCAGCCCGCCAGGCCGTCGCGGCCCGTGCCCCTGGTTGCAGCGAACCCTTTCGGCCCCCTTCCTGTCCAGGGCTCGGGGTGCGCCAGGACGCCGCAGGCCGCGCATCAGGGGCCGAGCACTTCCTCGGCCGCCGTCGCGAACCTCGTACGCGACCCGGCGAGGCGGCGTCTCGCGCCAACGGCTCGTCGACCGGTAGCCCGTCCGCAGAAGGGTCGTCGCGCGCGAACCACCTCGGATCTCGCAGGCTTGCTGGCGTTCCACCCCGGAGCCCGCTATAACCGATGGGCGCTCGGCGGTTCGGATTCCCGGCGCCTCCACGCTCTTCACCCGCATCGCAGGGGACTTGCGGCGGTGCCGCGCGGTCTCCTTACTTTTCCCGGGCTCGGCGTCCGAGCCCACCGGATCACCCGCCGTGCGGCTCCTCGCGAGCGCCGCGGCGAGGACCGGCTGCCACCAGGAAGTCCACGTTGAGCAGACCGCAACACGACAACCGCGGGCAGGACCGCCGCGGCCGCCGCCGGCAGCGGCGCGGCCCGAACGGCGAGCGGCGCGACCAGCCGGCGATCATCCTCACCGAGGAGGGCGTCCCCGCGGCGACGCCGGACGCACCGCTCACGTCGCCCGTCGTGTTCGTCTCGGACGAGAGCCGGACGCGCTTCCCCTGGCTCCCTGGCCGCGTCATCGCGGGGAGCGTGTGGCGCGGGCCCGGTCACCAGCGCGTCCAGGTGGACGGGCAGGGAGAAGCCTTCGAGTGGCTGAACGGCCACGGCGCGGCGCACCGGATCGAGCCGTGGAGGCTCTCGACGGACCCGGAGCCCTCCGACCCCTGACCGGAGGCGGCTCGCGGGCGTCGCCGCCGCCCGGCGCCCCGCTATCGCCGCGCCGCGGCGCGCTGCTCGGCCTGGATGGCGGTGAGCGCGATCGTGAAGACGATGTCCTCGACGAGGCAGCCGCGGCTCAGGTCGTTCACCGGCTTCGCGAGCCCCTGCAGCATCGGCCCGATGCTCACCACGTTGGCGCTGCGCTGCACGGCCTTGTAGGTCACGTTGCCGGTGTTGAGGTCGGGGAACACGAACACCGTCGCCTGGCCCGCGACCGGCGACGTCGGCGCCTTCTGCTTGCCGACCTCCGGCACGATCGCCGCGTCGTACTGCAGGGGTCCGTCGATCGCGAGGTCCGGACGGAGCTTCCGCGCGAGGTCCGTCGCGCGCTTCACCTTCGCGACGTCCTCGCCGCCGCCGCTCGTCCCGGTCGAGTAGGAGAGCATCGCGACGCGCGGGTCGATCCCGAACGCCTTCGCCGAGTCGGCGCTCTGGACGGCGATGTCGGCGAGCTGCTCGGCGGTCGGGTTGGGATTGACCGCGCAGTCGCCGAACACGAGCACCTGCTCGGGCAGGCACATGAAGAACACGCTCGAGACGAGATCGCAGCCCGGGACGGTCTTGATGAGCTGGAGGGCGGGCCGGATCGTGTGCGCCGTCGTGTGGACCGCGCCCGAGACGAGCCCGTCCGCCTCGTCGAGCGCCATCATCATCGTCCCGATCATGATCGTGTCGCCGAGCTCCCCGGCGGCGGTCTCGGGCGTCATCCCCTTCGCCTTGCGGCGCTCGACGAGCGGCCCGACGTAGCGCGCCGCGAGCGTCGCGGGGTCGATGATCTCGAGCGTGCCCGGCAAGGTGATCCCCTGCTTGCGCGCCACCGCCTGCACCTCGTCCGGGTTGCCGAGCAGCACGCACCGCGCGATGCCGCGCTGCTGGACGATCGCGGCCGCCGCCACGGTCCGCGGCTCGGCGCCCTCGGGGAGCACGATGCGCTTGTTCGCGGCGCGCGCCGCCTCGACCAGGCGGTGCCGGAAGGCGGGCGGGGAGAGGCGCCGGCGCGGCCGGTTCGCCCGGTTCTCGCGGGAGAGCGTCTTCAGCCACGCCGCGTCGATCCGGTCGGCGACCGCGTTCATGACGAGGTCCACCCGCTCCGCGTCGTCCGGCGGGATGCGCGAAGGCATCGCGGCGACGGCGCTCGCGGCGGGGTAGCTGTCGACGTCCACCGAGAGGATCGGCAGCCCGGTCGCGATCGCGTCCTTGCACAGCTCGAGGACCCGCCCGTCGGGCTTCAGGCCGCCGGTCAGCAGCAGGCCGGCGAGGGGCGTCCCGCCGAGGACCGCGAGCGACGCGGCGAGCAGGATGTCGCTGCGGTCGCCGGGCGTGATGAGGAGCGTCCCCGGCGCGAACGCGCGGGTGGCGTTCGGCACCGTCATCGCGCAGAGCGCGACGCGCCGGATGCGGCGCCGCGCGTGGTCGCCCGCGTGGACCACCGTCGCGCCGAGCGCGTCCGCGAGATCCTTCACCCGCGGGGCAGCCAGCTCCGCGCGCGTGGGGACGACCGCCACCGGGTGGAGCTTCTCCGCCTCGAGGGCGGCGCGGTAGGCCGCGATCTCGCCCTCGCCGAGGTCCTCGTCCCGGAGCCCGGCCGCGACCCACGGGCTGCGGTGCTCGTCCGCGCGCGCCGCCGCGGCGTTCGCGCTGACGCGGTTCAGGATGCAGCTCACCTTGCGGCCCGGCACGTGCGCGCCGTACCCGTGGGCGGCGATCGTGATCGCGCTCGCGAGCTCCGCGGGCGTCTCGCCGCGCGGAGAGCCGACGAGCACGAGCTCGGCGTCGAGCGCCCGGAGCATGAGCGCGTCCACGCGGACGCTGTGCACCATGCCCGGCTCGGGCGCGAGCCCCTCCACCACGAGGACGTCGGCGCCCTCGCTGGCGGCGCCGCACAGCGCGACCACCCGCTCCATCAGCGTCTGGTCGTCGCCGGCGGCGAGGAGCTCGTCGGCCGCCGCGCGCGCGATCGGCGCGCGGCGGGGAGAGGTTCGCGCCGAGCTTCATGAGCGCCGCGGAGTGGTCGTCGCCGCGTCCGGCGATCGGCTTCACGTAGGCGACGCGGAGGCCTTCGCGGTCGAGGGCGCGGACGAGGCCGAGGCACACGGTGGTGAGGCCGACCTGCCGGCCCGCCGGGGCGACGAGGAGCACGTGGGGCACGGGGATTCCCTTCTTTCCGTAGGCGGAGTGGAGGATCAGGCGGCGGCGACGTGAGCGGACCCGCCGATGATCTCGGCGGTGTCCATCGCGATCATGAGCTCCTCGTTGGTGGCGATCACCGCCGCCATCGGGCTCGTGCTCCGCGTGATGCGGCCGCGCTGGGCCTTGCCGTGGGACTCGTTCACGTGCGGGTCGAGCGCGAACCCGGCGAACCCGAGCAGCTCGACGATCCGGGCGCGAACCTGGACCGCGTTCTCGCCGATGCCGCCGGTGAAGACGAGGGCGTCCACCCGGCCGAGCGACACGATCATCCCGGCCGCGGCCTTCGCGACCGAGTAGCAGAACTTGTCGATCGCGAGGGCGGCGCGGTCGTGCCCGCCGTCCGCCGCCTCCTGCAGGGTGCGCATGTCGTTGCTGAGCCCGGAGATGCCGAGGAGCCCGGAGCGCTTGTTGAGCGCGTCCATCACGTCGTCGGCCGAGCGGTGCAGCGCCTTCTTCATGTGCGCGATGATCGAGGGATCGATCGAGCCGCTCCGCGTGCCCATCACGACGCCGTCGAGCGGCGTGAGGCCCATCGTCGTGTCCATGCTCTTGCCGTTGCGCACGGCCGCGAGCGAGCAGCCGTTGCCGAGGTGCGCGGTGACGATCGCGTGGTCCTCGGGGTCGAGCCCGAGCTGCTCCACCGCCCGGTGCGACACGTAGCGGTGGCTCGTGCCGTGGAACCCGTAGCGACGCACCTCGTGCTTCTCGAACCACTCGTACGGCACCGCGTAGAGGTAGGCCCGCGGCGGCATGGTCTGGTGGAAGGCGGTGTCGAACACCGCGACCTGCGGCAGCGCGGGGAAGAGCTCCTGGGCGATCTCGATGCCGAGGAGGTTCGGCGGGTTGTGGAGGGGGCCGAGCGGGATGCACTCGCGGATCTTGTCCACCACCTCCGGCGTCACCGGGATCGAGCCCGAGAAGCGGGCGCCGCCGTGCACCACGCGATGCCCGACGCCCTGGATGGTCTCCGCGAGTCCGACCTCGTGGAGGAGCTCGCCGACCTCGCGGAGCGCGCCGCCGTGATCGGAGTGGTGGAGGATCTTGGACCGCTTCTGTCCGCCGACCTTCCAGTCGAGCGTCGCGTGCGCCGAGCCGAGCCGCTGCGCCATGCCGGAGATCTTCTCCTCCCCGGTCGAGGGGTCGATCACCGCGAACTTCGCGGAGGAGCTGCCACAGTTGAGGACGAAGATGTTCATCGGAACTCCGCGTGCAAATTCGATCCGCGAGCAAGAGAATCGGTTGGTGAGCGCCCGGTGCGGACGCCTCGATCAGCCAACTGCAGTTGTTGGGACCGTAAGCCTCGCGACTGCTCGATGGCCTCGGATCCTCCATCGGTCGCACATCCGACACCGTTCGCGCAAGCCTCCCGGTGGTGATTTTCCTGCCTGGCGGGCTCTACGCTCCGTCCGTGACATGATTGCGCCGCGGCGCGTCGCGACCTGGCGCAGAGGTCGCGCGACCGTTCCCGGGAGCTCGCTCGCGCGCGGATCACCGCTCTGCCGTTGATTTCCAGGCCTCGGGTCTCTCGCCGGCGACCGGACGGCGCGGCGCCATTTTTGCGCGGCGCGGCTCGGGCCGATCCGTACAGCCCGTCCGTGC
This sequence comes from uncultured delta proteobacterium, assembly GCA_963736795.1. Lineage (GTDB taxonomy): Bacteria > Myxococcota > Myxococcia > Myxococcales > Anaeromyxobacteraceae > Anaeromyxobacter. The sequence goes on from CAVTRF010000039.1 coordinate 84,919, forward strand.
CGTACCGTGGGTCGTAGCGCCGGAGCGAGCGTCCTCGCAGGGCCGACTCAGCTCCCCGCGCGCTCCTCGTCGAGGACCTCCGCGAACGCGGCGCGGCTCGGCACGCGCAAGGGAACCTCGAGGGGGTCGATCCGCGCCGCGGGAGGACCGCACACCGGACAGTCCTCGCTCGGCCGCGGCGTGAGCCACACGCCCTGGTACGCACCCTGCCCCGGCGTCTCGCCGAACACCTGCGGGTAGAACCAGTAGCCGGAGACCGTCGAGAGCGTGAGGTACGGCATGCCCGCGGCGAGCGCCTCCTCGGCGAAGGTTCGCAGCCCGGCGTCGCTCCCCGCCGGCAGCAGCAGCGACAGCGCGAGCTTCACCGCCGCGCTCGCGACGTGGTGGACGTCCGCCCCGAGCGCGACCTCGCCCCTCAGCCGGCCCGTACCGTAGTCGACCGCGCGGCTCACCCGCCCCCTGGCGCGCTCGAACTCGTGCCGGCTGCGGGTCGCGCACAGGTAGCACGGGGTCCGCTCCGGCACCGTCGACGATGACCTCGCCCCCCTGCGCCCCGGCGTACAGCCCGACGAAGAGCGCGGGCTTCCCGCGCGCGAAGGCGAAGCGATCGAGGGCGCGCTGCGCCGCCGGATCGTCGGTCGCGGCGAGCACCACGTCCGCGCCGCGCACGAGCACGTCGAGCGCGGCGGGGGCGAGCGCCTCGACGGCGGACGGCACGAGCGCGAGCTCCACCGCCGGGTCGATCTCGAGCAGCCGGCGCGCGAGCGCCTCGGGCTTCGGCCGCCCGACGTCGTCGGCCGTGTAGACGGCGCGCGAGAGGTTCTCCGCCTCGACCTCCTCGGGATCGAGGAGGACGAGCCGTCCCACCCCGCTGCGCACGAGCTGCTCCGCGAGGTACGAGCCGACCGATCCGCACCCCGCGACGAGCGCGGAGCGGTCGCGCAGCGAACGCGAGAGGAGGCCCTCGCTGCGCGAGAGCAGCCCGGCGCGCAGCGCGACCGCTCGCGCCTCGAGCTCGTCGCCGGCGAGGCGCGGCTCCCACCCCGCGAGGCGCGCCCGGATCCCGTCGCGCGTGAGCGCGGGACCGCCCCGCGGACCGTGAGCGCGCCGGAACGGCCCGCGCCCGTCGAACACGGTGCGGAGCGCCGCGAGCAGCCGCTCCTCCTCCGGCGCGGCGAGCTCCCACGGCAGCTGGAGCTGCTCGGTCGCGCCGCCTCCCTCGGTGAGGAGCAGCACCGGCGGGAGCGACGGGTAGAGCTCGCTCGCGAGGACGAGCAGCTCGAGGGACTCGGGCAGCTGCAGCCGGCCACCGAGCAGCGCCCCGTTCCCCGCGTCGGAGACGAACGTCACGGGGGCCGCGCCGCCCAGCTCGGCCGCGGCGTGCTCGAGATCGCGCAGCAGGGGCACGAGCCGGAGCGGCACCGCCCGGACCTCCGCCCCGCCGTCGCGCGTCCGGTGCGCGGCGAAGTACGAGAGCTTCCCCGCTCCGACCGGGAGCTCGTGCGCGACGAGGTCGCCGTCGCGCGGGCCGGTCACGATGGGCCCGCCGTAGCTCGCGAGGTGCGGGTTCAGGCGGAGCCCGGTCGCGAGCTCGATCACATCGCGTCTGGAGAGGCGATCGAGCCCGTCCCGGTGGGAGTGAACGATCCCCTTGAGCTCGAGCTCCGCGTCGCGCTCGAGCGCTCTCACCCGCGCCGCGAGCGCGCGCGAGGGCGCGAAGCTGGTGGCGGTCGCGACCGCCTCGGCGTCGGCGACGAAGTGCGTGAGGACGGGCCGGCCGCGCGGACCGAGGAGCGCGCCGCCGCGCTCGGGCGGACGGCTGCCGAGCTCCGCGTCGAGCGCGCGGAGCACCCAGTCCGCCACGTACACCGGTCAGCCCCGTGGCGAGGCGAACACGGCCGGGTGCACCTCCGAGAGGTCCCGCTCCTCGCGCCCCTCCACCGGGTCGCCGATGACGACGCGGCCGCTCGGGGTCACGTACACGCGATCGCGCGCGGGCTTCGGCTGGGACTCCTCCGCTCGGCGACCGTCGAGGACCACCTTGCGGAGTCGATCGAGAACCATATGGGCCATCGCTGCCTCCTCGGGGCTCCGCGCCGGGCGCGGGCTAGAAGGGAAAGTGGTCATCCCGGACGAAAACGCTGAACCCGTTCGCCCACACGATGCTCCTCGCGTAGGCGGCCTCGAGCGAGGGCATCCCGCCCCCGGCCTCGTCCGAGAGGCAGAGGCGGCCGTCCGGCCGCACGTGGCAGACGTGCGGGTCGAAGCGGCCCTCCACCGCCGGGTCGACCACCTTCACCTGGTAGCCGGCCCCGTCGAAGTAGAGAAAGAGCCGGAACGCGTCGCCGAGCTCGGTCGCGACCGGGTACAGCCAGCCGCGCACCCCGTCGACCACGAGGTAGCGAGTGGAAGACGGCAGCTTGCCCTCCACGACCGCCTTGTCGCGGAGCACGCGCGAGAACCCGTCGACGAAGCTGGCGAGACCCATTCGTTCTCCACGCGACACGTGGCGCAGCCTTCAACATGAGTTCGGACCGGCGATCGGGCGCAGCGCCCCGTCCGGAGCGGAGCACGGAAGGGCGAGCGCCCGCTCGGCGAGGGAACGGGCGCGGTTCTCCCTGTGCGGCTTACCCGCCGCGGGCACCGCGCGGGGAGGGGCGTCGCCGGAAGACGAACGCTGCTCACTCGAGCAGCCGCTCGAGCACCGCGAGCTCCGCCGGCTTCGCCACGTGAACGTCGAAGCCCGCCTCGACGGCGAGCTTCACGTCTTCCGGCTGGGCGTACCCGCTCAGCGCGACGAGCTTCACCCCATTGCCCCCACCGGCGCCGTCCGCGCGGAGCGCCCTCGCGACGTCGTACCCGCTCATGCCCGGCAGCCCGATGTCGCAGAGCACCACGTCCGGCGTGCCCGCCCGAGCCCGCTCGACCGCCGTCGGCCCGTCGTAGGCGACCTCCACCTCGTGCCCGAGCGTCCGGAGCAGGTCGGCGAGCGACTCGGCCGCGTCGTGGTTGTCGTCCACCACGAGCACCCGGCGGGGCTGTGACCTCGCGGGGGACGAGGCGCCAGGGTCCTGCGCCGTCTTCGCCGACGCGAGCAGCGGCAGGGATACGGTCACCTCCGTGCCGCGCCCGGTACCGGCACTCTCGGCCGTCACGCTCCCGCCGTGGAGCTCGACCAGTCCCTTCACGAACGCGAGGCCGAGCCCGAGGCCGCCCTCCGTGCGCGCGAGCGTCTGCCTCGCCTGCGTGAACGGCGTGAACAGCCCATGCAGCAGCTCGGGCTCGATGCCCGCGCCCGTGTCCCGGACGTGGATCTCGGCGACGGCGGGCTTCCGCTCGAGGGAGAGCGTCACGCGCCCCCCGCCCCGGTGAACTTCGCCGCGTTCTGCAGCAGGTTCCCGATCACCTGCGCGAGACGGGTCGCGTCTCCGTGGACGAAGACGGGGCGGGGCGGGGTCTGGACCTCGAACCGGATGTCGCGGCCTTCCAGCAGCCCGCGGTGATCCTCCGCCGCGCTCCGGACGAGGCTCGCGAGGTCGAGATCGGCCGTGCGCAGGTGCAGCTTCCCGTGCGCGATGCGGGTCACGTCGAGCAGGTCGTCGACGAGCCTCGTGAGCTGGCCGACCTGCCGGCTCGCCACCCCCTGCGCGCGGTGCGCCTCGCCGCTCGCCGGCTCCGCGCGATCGAGGACGTACAGGCCGTTCCGGAGCGCCGCGAGCGGGTTGCGCAGCTCGTGCGAGAGCATGGCGAGGAACTCGTCGCGCGCGACGAGCGCCTCGCGGGCGGCGAGGTAGAGCCGCGCGTTCTCGACCGCGAGCCCGGCGCGTTGTCCGAGCCCCTCCGCGAGCGCGAGGTCCTCGGGACCGTAGCGTCTCCCGGGGAGCCCGCGCACGAGCGACATCGCGCCGATGACGCCCTTGCGGCCGCGCAGCGGCACGGAGAGGTACGAGCGCGCCCCGAGCTCGCGCAGGAGCTCGGGGTGCTCGGTTCCGAGCGCACCGCCGAGCCACGCCGCGTCCTCGACCTCCGGGAAGAGCAGCGGCGTCCCGGTGCGGATGACCCACGCGACCCCTCGCTCCGGCTGCGCCTCCGGCGCGAGGCGGCGCCGCAGCGCGCGCGCGCGCTGCTCCTTCGCGGGGTCGACGTGGGCGACCGCCGCCTGGCGGATCGTGCCGTCCGCCTCGACGAGGTCGAAGAGGCACCAGTCGGCGAGGCGCGTCAGCACGAGGTGGGCGAGCGCCCCGAGCGTCGCGTCCACGTCGAGCGACTCGGGGAGCATCACCGCCCCGGCCTCGTTCAGGAATCGCTGCCCCTCCTCGCTCCGCGCTCGCGCGTGCTCCTCCTCGATGCGACGCCGCTCGGTCACGTCCTGGATGGCGACGACGAGCAGCCTCGCGCCGTCCGGCGCACCCGCGACGACGCGCCCTGACGCGACCGCGCACCTTCGCCCGAGCTCGGGGAGCTCGTACTCGAGCTCGACGTCCTCGAAGGAGACGCCGCGCTCGATCCCTTCCCGCAGCCGAGCCAGGAGCGCGTCGCTCTGCCACGGACCCGGCCCGAGCTCGGTGACGAGCTTCCCCGCCGACGCGCCTGGCGACGCCCGGAACTCCTCGTAGAACGCCTGGTTCACCGACGTGAGCCGGAGCGTCGTGTCGAGGACCAGCACCGGGACCGGCGCCGTCTCGAGCGCCGCCGTGGCGAAGTCGCGCGCGCGGCGGGCGTCGGTCACCGCCCGCTTCAGCGCGTCGACGTCGATGAGCGACACGACCGCGCCGTCGATGCGCCCGTCCGCCGTCTGGTACGGACGGATCTGGAGGCGCTGCCAGCGACCGTCGCGGTCCCGGACCTCGACCTCCTTCACGGTGACCGTCTCGATGACCCGCGCGATCCACGCGTCGAGCTCCGGCGCCTCGACGTTCGGCCGGATGTCGGCGATGGGGCGGCCGAGGTCGCCCTGGATGAGGTTGAACGCGCCCCGGGCGTTCGGGGTGAACCGCCGCACCCGCCGCTCGCGGTCCACGATCACGATGGGGATGTCCGCGCTCGTGACGAGGTTCAGGAGGTCGTTCCCGAGCTCGTTCACCTCGTGGTACCGGGCCTGCAGCTCGTCGTTGACGGTGGTGAGCTCCTCGTTCGTGGACTGGAGCTCCTCCTTCGCGGTCTCGAGCTCCTCGTTCGCCGACTGGAGCTCCTCGTTCGCGGCCTGCAGCTCCTCGTTCGACTCGGCGAGCTCCTGGTTCTTGACCGCGTGCTGCTCCACGATGGTGCTGACGTAGGCCTTGCTCGCCGCGAGCTCCTGCCGGAGGTCGGGCACGGTCCCCGCCTCTTCCGGCGCGCCCTGGGTGGCCGCGGTGGACAGCGGACGGGACGGGGCGCCGCGAGGGCGGAAGACCACGAGGTAGTGGCGCCGGTTGAAGGACGGCCCTTCCACCGGAGCGACCTCGAGATCGACCCAGGTGACGCTCCCCTGTCCGTCGAGCCGCACCGCCTCCTTCACGGCGGGCGCGTTCTCGGCGCGGACGCGCTGGAAGAGCTGGGCGAGGTCCGCCGCGAGCCCGTTCCGCGCCATCTTGAGCAGGCTCAGGCTCGCGGCACCCGGGGCGGGCTCGAGGTACGGGCCGGTGCTCCCGCGCACCTGCACGATCTCGAGCGCGTCGTTCACGAGCACCGTGGGCGGCACGTACCGGGTGAGGAGGAGGACGTCGAGGGCGCGCTGGGCGTCTCGGGTGGCCGCCCTCGGGCAATCCGGCCGGCGTCCGCACGCCTCGCGCGCGAAGACCGGCGCCCCGCGGCGGTTGCGCCCGGGTGCGGCCCGGACCGGGGCGTCGCGCGTAGAGCTTGTGGTGCGAGTCGACCACCGTGAACAGCTCGCCGACCCCGGACAGCGCCTCTGCGCGACCGAGGAGCAGGAACCCCGGCTCGTTCAGGGCGTAGTGGAACAGCGGGACGACGTGCTTCTGCAGCACGGCGTCGAAGTAGATGAGGACGTTCCGGCACGAGATCAGGTCGATGTGCGAGAACGGCGGGTCGGCCGTGAGATCGTGCCGCGTGAAGACGCACGCCTCGCGGACCCGCCGCGCGATGCGCCACCCCTTCGCTGTCCGGTCGAAGAAGCGCTCCAGCCGCCGCGTCGAGACCTGCTCCGCGATCTCGGGCGAGAACTCGGCAGCTCGCGCGCGACGGATCGCGCCCTCGCTGATGTCGGTCCCGAACACCTGGATTCCCGCGTTGCTCCCGCGCGACTCGAGGAATTCGAGCACCGCGATCGCGAGCGAGAACGCCTCTTCCCCGGTCGAGCAGCCGGGCACCCAGATCCGGACGGGCGCGTCGCGGTCGCGCCGCTCCAGCAGCGCCGGCAGGACCTTCTCCTCGAGCGCCGTGAACACCTCCGGATCACGGAAGAAGCTCGTCACGTGGATGAACAGGTCGTCGTGGAGCGTGCTCAGCTCCACCGGATCCTCGCGGACGCGCCGGAGGTACTCGGCGTCTTCGGAGACGCGGAGGAGCGCCATCCGGCGCGCGATCCGGCGGTGCAGGGTGGTGGGCTTGTAGTGCGAGACGTCCACCCCCATCCGCACCCTGAGGAGCTGGAGGATCTGGCGGAACGCGCTCCCCTCCTCGTCGCGCTCGGAGGCGGGCTCCCCGTCCGACGGAAGCGCCGCGGCGCCGCGCGCGAGCGCCGCGACGTCCTCGGCCATCGCCGCGGGGGACAGGATGAGATCGACCACGTCCGCCTCGATCGCGGCGCGCGGCATCCCGTCGTGGATCGCGGTCGAGGGGTCCTGCGCATACGTCCTGCCGCCCGCCGCCCGGATCGCGGAGAGCCCCAGCGTACCGTCCGTCCCGGTTCCCGAGAGGACGATCCCCACCGCGTCCGCGCCGCGCGCCGCCGCGAGCGATCGCATGAACGTGTCGATCGGCATGGGCGGCCGCGCGGACTCGTCGCGCCGGTGCAGCCTGAGGTGGTCACCCTCGAGGACGAGCGACGTGTTCGGCGGGATCACGTGCACGCGGCCCGCCGCGACCGTCATCCCGTCCTGCACCTCGGCGACCTCGAGCGGCGAGATCGCCTCCAGGGCCGAGGAGAGCAGGCTCTCGTGCGTCGGGGACAGGTGCTGGACGATGACGACGGCGAGGTTCGCGTTCTTTCGGGAGCGCGGCGACGAGCTTCTTCAGGGCATCGAGTCCGCCCGCGCTCGCACCGACCGCGATGACCCGCGGGGGGCGGCGGCCCTGCGCGAGAGTCGGCGCGCCCGGATCGGTCGGGCGCCGCTCGTTCGTCCGCACCCCTCTCGGGGCCTTCGTCGCCCGTATCGTCCCTCGTGCGGCTCATTCGACCGCCCCGTCCGTGGGTGCATTGTTCCAGGCTGCGCCCTGGGACCAAGACTAAAGTGGGGGCGCCGCATGGAATCTCGGGCGGCCGTCACGAGTGCCCCGGGTCTCCACGGGGCGAGGCTGGCGGTGGCGTGCGGGACCGAGGCGCGAGCGTCCGCGCTCGCGGCTTCCGCCTCGGCACGGTGTGCCTCGGCTTCCTGGTTCGACGCCTCCCGGTCCTCGATCCGTGCGTGATGTTCGGCGATGTCCGCCTGCCGCGCCCGGAAGGACGCGGCCTGCGGGTCCGGGGTCGCCTCGGCCTCGCGCCGGGTCGCCTCCGCGACCGCTCGGATGGCGCAGAGCCCGCTCGCGGGCCGCCTCCGCCTGCTTGCGAGCGACCGCCGCCTCGTCCCGGAGCGCCCTCGCGGTCGAGCGCGCAGCTTCTGAAGTATCTCTCCGCCGCCACGGCCCCAATCTTAGTGCTGCCACCGTGGTGTCGCCTGCCACGGGACGGCGCGAGCGGTGCCGTGCTCCCCACCCGGCGGCCGTCTCGCCCGCTCCGCGCTTGCTCGCCTCCGCGACGTCTGCGACGCTCGCCTTCGGCTTCCTGGACCGTCCCGGTACCTGGAGGATCGTCCGAATGGCCCACCACTCTTCGCGCTCCGTCTACGACCGCCTGACGGAGCGGCTGAACCGATTTCCGCAGGGTGCGCCGCCGTCCGAGCAGCTCTTCGCCATTCTCGACAACCGCCTGCTCTGGAGCCACCGCGCGCTCGCGGCGCTCCTCGGCGTCGTCCTGAAGCTCCCGCCGGCGCAGCGGCTCCTCGCGACGAAGCAGGTGCGGTCGCGGTATCTCGAGGCGCTCGCGCGGCGCTTCGAGTGAGGGCCGTCATCCGGGACCCTCCCCGCTTGCGACCCCGCGCGGAGCCTGCGAGGATTCACGATGGGTCCTCGTCCGCCGCTCCCGGACCGCGGCGCGAGCCCAGCGGGGACATCTGATGGGCGACGAGACGGCGGCCCCGGTGGGCGGCTCGCGACGAGCTGGAGATGGCCGACTGGCGGCGCGGCTGCGCCGCGAGCTCGCGGGAGAGGTGCTCTTCGACGCGTTCTCTCGCGGCCGGTACAGCACCGACACCTCCATCTACCAGGTCGAGCCGGTCGGGGTGGTCGTGCCGCGGAGCGAGGACGACGTCGTCGCCGCCGTGCAGATCGCGAACGACGAGGGGGTCCCGCTGCTCGCGCGCGGGGCGGCGACCTCGCAGTCCGGTCAGGCGGTGTGCGCCGCGCTCGTGCTCGACTTCACGAAGTACCTGAGCGAGGTCGTCGCGCTCGACGTGGAGGGGCGCACGGCGGTGGTCCAGCCCGGGCTCGTCCTCGACCAGCTGAACGCCCGGCTGAAGCCGCACGGGCTGTTCTTCCCGGTGGACGTCTCCACCTCCGCGATGGCGACGCTCGGCGGGATGGCCGGGAACAACAGCTGCGGCACGCGCTCGCTGCGCTACGGCAACATGGTCCACAACGTCCGCGCCATCGACGCGGTGCTCGCGGACGGCACCCGCGCCCGCCTCGACGAGAGCGGCGCGCACGCCCCGCCGCAGCTCGCCGCCGCGCTGCAGGCGATCCACCGCCGCGAGGCGGACGAGATCGCGGCGCGGTTCCCGAAGATCCGTCGGCGGGTCAGCGGGTACAACCTCGACCTGCTCGCCGGGGAACGCCCGAACCTCGCGAAGCTGCTCGTCGGCTCGGAGGGCACGCTGGCGGTCTTCCGCCGCATCGAGCTCGCGCTGTCGCCGCTGCTCCGCCACAAGGTGCTCGGCGTCTGCCACTTCCCGACGTTGCGCAAGGCGATGGAGTCGACCGAGGCGATCGTCGCGCTCCGGCCCACGGCGGTGGAGCTGGTCGACCGGACGATGATCGAGCTCGGCCGGAAGATCCCGATGTACCGGGCCATCATGGACCGGTTCGTGCGCGGCGAGCCGGGCGCGCTCCTGTTCGTCGAGTTCGCAGGCGACGACCGCGACGCCGAGGTCGCGCGGCTGAGGACGCTCGTCGAGCTCCTGGGGGACCTCGGGATCCACGACGGCGTGGTGGAGGCGCTCGAGCCCGCGTTCCAGTCCGCAGATCTGGGAGGTCCGCAAGGCCGGGCTCAACATCATGATGTCGATGAAGGGGGACGGGAAGCCGGTGTCCTTCATCGAGGACGCCGCGGTGCCGCTCGCGCACCTGCCCGACTACACCGAGCGCCTCACCGCGCTCTTCGCACGCCACGGCACGACCGGGACCTGGTACGCCCACGCGTCGGAGGGGTGCCTCCACGTCCGGCCCGTCCTGAACCTCAAGCAGGAGCTGGAGGTCCGCAAGATGCGGGCGATCGCCGAGGAGGCCTTCGCCATCGTCCGCGAGTACAAGGGCTCGCACTCCGGCGAGCACGGCGACGGGCTCGTCCGCTCCGAGTTCAACCTGCCCATGTTCGGAGCGCGGCTGGTCCAGGCGTTCCGCGACGTGAAGGCGGCCTTCGACCCAGGCAACCGCCTCAACCCCGGCAAGATCGTCGACCCGGGACGGATGGACGATCGCGCGCTCTTCCGCTTCAAGCCGGGCTACGCGGCGCTGCCGCTCGAGACCGGGCTCGACTGGTCGGAGTGGGGCGGCCTCCTCGGCGCGGTCGAGATGTGCAACAACAACGGCACGTGCCGCAAGCGGGACGCGGGCGTCATGTGCCCGTCCTACCGCGCGACGCTCGACGAGCAGCACGTCACCCGCGGGCGCGCGAACGTGCTGCGGCTCGCGCTCACCGGCCAGCTCGGGCCGGACGCGCTCACCTCCCGCGAGATGCACGACGCGCTCGCGCTGTGCGTGAGCTGCAAGGCCTGCAAGAGCGAGTGCCCCACCGGCGTCGACATGGCGCGGATGAAGATCGAGGTCCTCTACCAGCACCAGAAGGAGCACGGCCTCACCGCGCGCGACCGGCTCGTCTCGTGGCTCCCGCGCTACGCCCCGGTCGCCTCGCGCATGGGGAGCCTCGTCAACCTGCGCAACCGGAGCCCCGCCCTCGCGAAGGTGGGCGAGTGGCTCACCGGGATGAGCCGGCACCGCTCGCTGCCCGCCTGGCACCGCGATCCCTTCCGCGACGCCGCGTTCCCGGTGGCGGCGCCGATCGGCGAGGTCGCGCTCCTCGCCGACACGTTCGGGCGGTGGTTCGAGCCCGAGACCCTGCGCGCCGCCGTGGCGGTGCTGAACGCGGCGGGGTACTCCGTCCACACCCTCACCCCCGCCGACGGCGAGCGGCCCCTCTGCTGCGGCCGCACCTTCTTCGCCTCCGGGCTCGTCGAGGAAGGGCGCGAGGAGCTCCGGCGGCTCGTCGACGCCGCGCTGCCCTACGTACGGCGCGGGATCCCGGTGCTCGGGCTCGAGCCCTCGTGTCTCCTCACGCTGCGCGACGAGGCGCGCGTGGTGCTGCCTGGCGACGCGACCGAGGCGGTCGCGGCCAGGGCGGTGCTGTTCGAGGAGTTCGTCGTGGCGGAGCGCGCCGCCGGCCGGATGGCCCTCTCGCTCGGAGCGGTCCCCTGGAAGAAGGCCCTCCTCCACGGACACTGCCACCAGAAGGCGCTCGGCGCTTTCCCGTCGGTCGAGGCGGTGCTCCGCCTCATCCCCGGGCTCGAGGTCACGACCATCCAGTCCACCTGCTGCGGCATGGGCGGCGCGTTCGGCTTCCACGCCGAGCACTACGAGACCTCGATGAAGCTCGGCGAGAGCGGGATCCTCCCCGCCGTGCGCGCGGCGGACGCGGGGACGATCGTCGTCGCCGACGGCACGAGCTGCCGCCACCAGATCAAGGACGGCGCGGCCCGCGGCGCAGTCCACGCCGCCGTCGTCCTGAAGGCCGCGCTCGACGCGGCGAGCTAGCAGGCTGTTGAATGATTCGCCACAAGTCGGCGCGGACCTCCGGGCGAGCGGGCGAGGCACAGGGTGGCGAGCCCGTAGCACGCACCGGGTACGGCAACGACGAGTGCGGCGGCCGTGGCGTCTCCGTGACCGGGAACCGCCGTGACGAGATCGGCTCGCGGCGGATCGAGGTTCACGATCGCGGTTCACCATTGGTGGGGCCCCACTTTCCCGTGCGCAGCGTGATTGACAGCGTCCACGGCGAGATGACCCGCGAGCGGCACGTGCCGCTGGAATGGCGCTCCAGGCTCATCAGGCCTTCGACTGCGCAGCGTCCCGCAGACCGGGCGGCTCGCTGCGCTCCGCTTCGCGTTCTCGCGTCCGGACGCGAATGCGTGCGCTTGGCGAGGCCCCGAAATCGCATGCGATGCTCGCGAAATGACCTCCGCACGCGATCTATCCACCCATCTCGCCGACCTCCTCCGGTGCGAGCGCGCCGCGCTCTCCGAATTTCTCGTCGCCCTCGCGGACTTTCACCGGCGCAGGCTATGGCTCGAGCTCGGCCACGCCTCGCTGTTCTACTTCTTGCACCGCGAGCTCGGGCTCTCGAGCGGCGCGGCGTTCTACCGGAAGACCGCCGCCGAGCTCATCGAGAAGTTCCCCGAGATCATCGAGCCACTTCGCGACGGAAGGCTCTGTTTGACGAGCGTCGTCGAGCTCGCGAAGGTCCTCACGCCCGAGAACCGCGAAGACGTCCTGCCGCGGTTCTTCCACCTGTCGAAGTCAGGCGCGAAGGCGGTCTCGGCCGCGTTGCGGCCGGACGAGGCCGCGCCGCACCGGGACGTCGTCACCGCGGTGCGCGCCCCGGTCGCGGCCGCCACCCTCCCGCTCTCCGGTCGGGCAGCGGTCGAACCGGCGCCGGAGCCCCCGTTTCATCTGGATGAAGCGCCGCGTGCCAACTCGCGGTCCGAACCGTTGCCGCCAGCCTCTCCGCCGCGCCCGGGCATCGAGCCGCTCACCGCCGAGCTGAGCCGGCTTCACGTGACCGTGTCCCGCGAGTTCCTCGCGAAGCTCGAGGCCGCTCGCGCCGCGCTCTCCCACTCGCATCCGGGCGCGAGCGCGCAGGACGTCCTCGAAGCCGGGCTCGACCTCCTCATGGAGCGCCACGACAAGCGAAGGGGTCTCGTGGAGAAGCCGCGCCGCGAGCCGCGCGCTGCGAAGCCGGACCACGTGCCCGCGCACGTGAAGCGGGCGGTCTGGAAGCGGGACGGCGGGCGCTGCCAGTGGCCCGTGACGGCGGGCGGCGTCTGCGGCTCCACCCACCAGGTCGAGCTCGACCACGTCGTGCCGCGCGGGCGCGGCGGCCCGCCGACGATCGAGAACGCGAGCTGCTATGCCGGGTTCACAATCAGTACGCGGCTCGCCAGGTCTACGGCGATGAGTGGATGGCTCGGTTCACACGGACCGCCGCGCTGGCGTCAAGCGACGACGATGCCGCCGCGGCCGCGCCGCCCTGAGGGCGGCTGCCGTCGACCGCTGCTGACGCGGAGAGCGCTCACTCAGGTCTCTGGTAAGCCGATCTTGCCGGCGCCGGCTCCCGCGAGCGGTGACGCCTCGCAGGCCGCAGCTTCACTCGATGCCCCCATTCGCGATTCCGATTCGGACGCCTCCGTCGAACTCGACCGGACTGGCCGGCCGGCTTCCGACCCGACCGACGGGAGACGGGCCTGCCGCGGCGCGGCAGGCCCGCCCGGCATGGGCTCTAGGGCAGCCCGAGCAGCGTGAACGCGATCCAGCTCGTCAGCGCGCCCACGACGGACATCGACAACCCCCAGATCAGCAGGTCCCGGAACAGCTTGTTCTTGTCGGCCTTCGGGCCCGCGTTCGACACGAACACGGCCCCCGTCGTCGAGAGCGGGCTGAGATCCACGATGAACCCGCAGACGACGATCGACGACACGAGGGCGAGGAGGTCCGTCCCGCCCACCTCCTTGAGGAGCGGCTGCGCCATGGGCAGGAAGGCCGGCAGGATGACGCCGGTGGTGCTCGCGTATGCGGAGATGAGCCCGGACCAGAAGCCGGCCACGAGGGTGACGGTCCCCGCGGTGGACATCTTCGCGATGAGCTTCGCGAACAGGTCCATCCCTCCGACGGAGCTCATGAGGTTCACGAGCACCGTGACGCACGTCACCATGAGGATGGTGCCCCACGGCATGCCCTTGATCGCCTTCGGCTCGTCGACCGCCTTGAACAGCGAGAGCATGGCGCCGACGAGGAAGGCGCCGAGGCCGAGGTCCACCTTGAACGCCACCACCGCGACGATGAGCGCGAAGATGCCGACGAGGGTCGCGACCTGGCTCCGGGTGGGCGGGTCGACGGGCGCCGCCAGGACCGCCGCCGCGCTCTCGGTGTTTCCTCGGCGCCACAGCGCGAGCCCGCCGAAGAGGAAGTACGCGAGGATGGTCACCGCCACGTGGACGATGAACATGTTGAGCCAGAGCTGCCCGCTCACGCCCGTGACCCCCATCTTGGCGAGCATGCTCGCCGAGATGATCCCGGGGGGCGCGATGGGCGACATCGCGCCCGCCTGGGCGCCGTTCCCGACGACGAGCGCCATCAGGAGCGGAGCGATCCCGACGCGCTCGGCGAGCAGCATCGCGGGCGCGGAGAGCAGCGCCGACGTCGTGATCTGCCCGGGGCCCATCGCCGACAGCCCGAACGCGAGCACGAACAGCGCGATCGGGAGGAGCGCCGCCCGGCCGCGCACCGCCCGGACCGCGTAGTTCGACACCTTCTCGAGCGTCCCGTTCGTGTTCGCGATCGAGAACAGGTACGTCGTCCCGGCGAGCAGGACGAAGAGGCTCGTGGGGAACCCCTTCACGATCTGATCGATCTTGACGCCGCCGAGGTATCCGACGATGAGCGAGAGGCCGATGGCGAGCGCGCCGATGTTGAGCGAGCTGTACACGACGGAGACGAGGATCGCGAAGAGCAGTGCGATCAGCGAGATCACGGGAACGGACATCGATTCCCCCCTTTCGGTTGCGCTGGTGAGTTGGCTACTGGGCGGCGGTCAGGCTGCGGCGAGGTGGTCGAGCGCGGCGCTCATGCCGCCCTTCGTGAACGGGACGCCGGCGAGGGCGAGCCCCATCTCCACGCCCGCGAGCGTCCCCGCGAGCATCAGATCGTTGAAGTCGCCCAGGTGGCCGATCCGGAAGATCTTCCCCTTGAGCTTCCCGAGGCCGGTGCCGAGGGAGAGGTCGAACCGCTCGAGGATGAGCTTGCGCAGGACGTCGGCGTCGTGGCCCGCGGGCATCAGCACGGCGGTCACGCACGCGCTGTACTCCCGCGGGTCCTTCGTGACGAGCTCGAGCCCCCAGCCCTTCGCCGCGGCTCGCGCCGCCGCGCCGTGCCGCGCGTGCCGCGCGAAGACCGCCTCGAGCCCCTCGTCGCGGAGCATCGTGAGCGCCTCCCGCAGCCCGTAGAGGAGGTTCGTCGAGGGCGTGTAGGTGAAGAACCCGCCCGCGTTGTCGCGCAGCATCTGCTGCCAGTCCCAGTACGAGCGCGGCAGGCGAGCGGTCTTCGTCGCGGCGATCGCCTTCTGGCTCAGCGCGTTGAAGGAGAGGCCGGGCGGCAGCATCAGCCCCTTCTGCGAGGCGCTCAGCGACACGTCGACGCCCCACTCGTCGTGGCGGTAGTCGATGCACGCGAGCGACGAGACGACGTCCACCAGGAAGAGCGCCGGGTGGTGCGCGGCGTCGATCGCCTTGCGGATCTCGGGGATGCGGCTCGCGACGGCGGTCGAGGTCTCGTTGTGGACGACCGCCACCGCCTTGATGGCGTGGCCCTTGTCCTCCGCGAGCTTCGCCTCGACGACCTTCGGATCGACGCCGGTGCGCCAGTCCCCCGGGACGAAGTCGACGACGAGGCCGAAGCGGAGCGCGACGTCCTTCCAGAGCGTCGCGAACTGGCCGGTCTCGAACATCAGCACCTTGTCGCCGGGCGACAGGGTGTTGACGAGCGCCGCCTCCCACGCCCCCGTGCCGGAGCCGGGGTACATGACGACCGGGCCCGAGGTCTTGAAGATGGGGCGCAGCCCCTCGAGCACCTCCTTCCCGAGCTTCGCGAAGTCGGGACCGCGGTGATCGATCGTCGGCTGCGCGATCGCCCGCAGGATCCGGTCCGGGACGTTCGTGGGACCGGGAATCTGGAGGAAGTGCCGTCCGCTCTTCGCCGCCATCGAGGCCTCCGGGTTGGCGCGCCGCCGTGATGGCGCCCTGTACTGAACGTGCAGGGGACGCTACCGCGAATCTGACGCACAGTTCAATGAATCACCGCAGCCGCCACGCGGGCCGGCGCGTCACCGGGCCGGCGTGAACTTCCGGCCCACGATCGCCTGTCCCTCCGGGGAGAGGAGCAGCGCGAAGAGCGCCTCGACGGACGCGGGCGCATGCGGGCGCGCGACGAGGTACATCGGGCGGCCGAGCGGGTACACCGCGGCGCGGACGTTCGCGGCGGTCGGGTCCGCCCCGTCGATCGCGATGGCGCGCACGCCGGGGATGGCCATCGACATCGACGCGGCGGTCACCGCCGTCGGGTCGGACGCCACGTGGCGCAGGCAGTCGGGCGCGTCCTCGTACTCCTTCGTCGGACCGTACTCCTCGCCCGCGAGCGCGAGCCGCTTGAGCTCGAGGACCGTGCCGCGCCCGCCGGTCTTGATCTCGGTGACGGGGAGCAGCGGTCCGTCCGCACCGCCGACGTCCTTCCAGCTCCGGACGCGGCCGGTGAAGATGTCCTTGAGCTGCGCGCGAGAGAGGCCGCGCACCGGGTTGCGCTCGCTCACGAAGACTCCGAGCGCGTCGTGGCCGACGAGCACCCAGCGCAGCTCCGCCTTCTCGGCCGCGCTGAGCTCGCGCAGGACGCCTGCCACGTCCACGCTCCCGGCACGCGCCGCGTCGAGCCCGCGGTTCGTGCCGCGGTCGCCGATCGCGCCGAACCGGAACCCGAGCCGCTCGTACGGTGCGGCGAGGTCCGGGAGGAGGTGGAAGCCGATCGTGGTCGCGCCGTCGTACGTCACGCCTTCGGGGCCGGATGCCATGGGCACCTTCGTGCCAGACCCGCACGATGAGCGCAACGGCCGCGGCGCCGCGTCGCGGGCGTCGATGATCTCTTTCAGTCTATGGACCGCCCACGCGCACCGGCACCTCGACCTCGACCCGCTCCCCCTCGAAGGGCGCGAACGACATCGCGCGCGCGAGCCGTCCGATGCACACGCCGAGCGGCGTCCGCTCCACGGCGGGATCGTCGACCCGGGCCGCCGAGACCCGGCCGGTCGGCTCGATGACGACGGCGAGCCGGAGCTCGAGGCCGCGCGCCGCCTCCTCGTCCGTGAGGGTCGCGGCCGCGCACCCCTCGACCGCGTCCTGCCGCTCGCGCATCGCCGCGGCCACCTCGCGCGCGCCGACGATCGCGCGCGCACCGGCCGAGCTGGCCGCGGGTGCGAGCGAGGGAGCCTCGCCCGCGGCTGCGTCGGTCGAGTCGGGTGGGAGCGCGGGAGCCTCGCGCCCGGCGGCCGCGTCGCTGGCCGCGGGTGCGAGCGAGGGAGCCTCGCCGGCTCGGGCGTCGGGCCGCGCGGAAGGCGGTGGCGCGGGCGCCCGCGGGTCCGCGGCCGCGGCCGCGGCCGAGGACGCGGCCGCCGTCCGCTCCTCGCGCAGCGACAGCCCCATCCTGTCCGGGGGAATGGGCGAGTCGCCGCGGGCGGAGGGCTTTGCCTCGCCCCGGCGCGCAGGCGCAGGGGCGGGCGCGGATCGCGCGTCGATCGTGGCGGGTGGAACGCCCGGGTCCCGAGGCGCGAACGGCGCGTCCGTCGTCTGCCAGGACGGCGCCGCCTGCGCCGGAGGATCCGCCTGAGACGGCGCCCGCCCGGACAGCGCGAGCGCTCCCGCCGCGACGACCGCCGCGGCGAGCAAACCCGCCGCGCCGCCTGCGAGGAATCCCTGCTTTCGTGCCCGGTGCAGGAGGTCGTCGAAGGACGACTCTCCTGCGACCCGGAACTCGGCGGACTCGTCCGCCCTCGCGCGCGGATCGCGGCGGGCGAGCGGTCCCATGAGCGTCGGGGTGACCTCGGGCGGAGCTCCGGTGGGCGCGAACGGGTCCCGCGCCGCTCCGGTCCGCGCGAACGGGTCCGGCGCGTCTCCGGGCAACGCGAACGGGTCCCGGTCGACGGTCGGGTCCGGCGCGCGCCGCGGATACTCGGTCGTTCGCTCTCCCACGGTCCCCGAGAATACCGCGACGAGACAGGCGCCGCGAACCGCGCCCGGACGGGCGGTGCCTCGCTCGGCGTCGTACTTTATGGATCAACCTCCGGGCTCCGATCGGTTCGGTGGACTCACGCCGTACTCGGAGCTGGACGGGTTCTTCCGCGACGACGTCGCAAGCCGCCGCAAGCGTGACCGCCGGTGCGGCGCTGCGCGCTTGCTTGGCACTCCCGTCGCGGCCCTTCACGATGCGTACCAGTGGACGTGCGGCGAACTGACGCACCTCCACCGTTTGGGCGCTCGCGCTCGAGAGCGCCTCTGCTTGCTCTTCTCTCTGGGGCGCAGCCCGATCCGCGCTTGCGAGCGCGACGCGCACTGCGACCTTCGGTCGCACGTCCCACGAGCGAGGGAGTCGCGCGGGGCACGCTCCTCTGCGATCATCGGCGTGCTCGGAACGAAGCTCTGGGCGGGCCTGGCAGGGCGCGAGCGAGCGACCCAGCCACGAGCGCAACGTGAGAGACGACGACATGGAAGGCCCCTCGGCATCCACCCGCACCGGTTTCCAGGGCGCGATCGACAACCTTCCGCTCGTCGATCTGCTCCAGGTCTGGGCGATGAACGGCTTCTCGGGCCTCGTCACCGTCAGCTCCCAGAGTCGCGCGGGCCACCTCTACTTCGTCGAGGGCGGGATCGTTCACGCGGAGGCGGACGGCCTCACCGGAGAGCAGGCGGTCCAGCGGATCCTCGCGTGGCCGGAGGGCTCGTTCGATCTCCACCCGAACACGACGACGCTGCACCGGACGATCGAGAAGAGCCTCAGCCACCTCTTGCTCGACGCACACCGCGAGCTCGACGAGCAGCGCCGGAACCCGAGCCCGCCTGCGTCCACGCAGGCAGCGGCGCGGCCGCCCCCGCCCCCGCCCCCGCTCCCGCTCCCGACCCCCGCGCCCGCGCCCGCGTCGAACGTCTCCTCTGCGCGTATGCGCCCTCCGCTCTTCGACCAGATCTTCGCAGTCCGCGGCGTCACCGCCGTCGTACGCTTCGGGAAGGACGGCCGGCCGGTCGGCGATGCAGGACCCGCTGCCGAGGCGCTCGCCGCGCGAGGGCTCTACCTCGCGATGACGCACGCGGCCGCGGTCGCGGAGGCGTTCGGGCTCCACGACCTCAGCGTCGCGTCGATGGGGAACGGCCGCGATCCGTTCGTCCTGCTCCACTCGCAGGGGCAATATCTGTGTATCGCGGTCGCACCCGACGCCGCCCTCGACCCGATCGTGTCGCAGCTCCGCACGCTCCTCACCCGTCCCGCGCCGAGGAAGCCGTGAGCCCGCACCAGGAGGCCGCCCTGCAGCAGCTCGCCGCCATCCCGGGCGTCGTCGGGAGCCTCGTCTTCGACGAGCTCGGCCAGGTCTCGGCGGCCGCCTTCCCGCCCGTGTTCGATCCCGCGGGTCTCCGCGCGCTGGCCGGGAGGCTCGGAGCCGACGCGTACTTCCAGGACTGGATGGCGGGCGAGGGGGGCGCGCTCGAGCTCCGCTACCTCGACGGCCACGTGTCCGTCCGGACCGTGGACCGCTCCTGGCTGCTCGTGCTGTGCACCGCGCACGCGAACGCGCAGCTCCTCTCGATGTCCCTCACCCAGGTCGTTCGGCGCCTGCGGGTGCCGGGCGCGCCGACCGGCGCGTTTCCGCCGCCTGTTGCCGCAGCCCTCCCGATCCCCGCCGCTCCGGCCGCCCCGTCGCCGATCGACCAGCTGCGCAAGATCGTGACCGCGGAGCTGGGCGAGCACGCCGGGAAGGCGATCGACATCCTCACCGCCGCCGGCACGAAGCCGAGGGACCTCGTCCGCGCCGCGGGAGAGGTGGAGAAGCTCACGCGGCTGTTCATCAGCAGGAAGAAGGCCGACGACATCGCCCGCAGGATGCGCGACGTCCTCGGCGACTAGCCGCGCACGCGGCGGGAGAGCACATGGACCTCGTCGCATACGGGCTGGCCGCGCTCGCGATCTTCGTCATGGCGGCGAATGTCTTCCAGGCGGTGCGGCTGCGCCGGGCGATCGTCGGCGGCGAGGTGGGCGCGAAGTGGAGCGCGCTCACCTTCCTCGTCGCGGTCTTCTTCGTCGGCTACCTGTTCTCGCCGCTCGCCATCTACTTCGGGCTGCCGCCGCAGTACCTCTCGCTGCTCGTCTTCGCGGTGTTCGTGCTCGGGGCGGTCTTCGTATGGGTCGTCATCGGGATCATCCGGGACACCCTCACCTTCCTGAAGCTCATCAAGTAGGCGAGCGTCGCCGCCGAGCCGGCGGACGGTCATCCTCTCCCCGACCGAGCGCATCGACCGCGCGCGACCGCGCAGACCCTTCGCGGCGCAGCGCGCCAAGAACGTGCCGCGCCGCGTCGTCGGCCGAGCCCCTGGATGGCGCACCGCGGCGCCGGCCGGGGACTGTACGGCCCCCCAAGATCGGTGGCATGGTTCGTCCCCCGGAGACGAACCATGCCCGACCGATCCCTGCCGCTCGATGCAGCATCCGAGGAGCCGCGCCGTCGCCGCGCCGGCCCGCCGGCGCGCGCGACGGCGGCCGAGCTGCGCGAGGTGGTCGAGCGCGCTGCGCGCGTGCCGGACGGCTTCGCGCTCCTCACCGGCGCGCCGCTCGAGTGCGTCGCGGTGCTGCTCGGCGTCTCCCCGCGCGTCGTCGAGCGGGTCCGCCTCGCGCTCGAGGATCCGCCCTCCCTCGCCGACGCCCGCGCGCACTTCGCCGCGGCGACGGCCCGGCGCCCCGCTCCGCCCACCGCTGCCCCGCGCGCCGCGACGCCGCGGGATCCCGAGCAGCTGCTCGCGGCCGCCACGCAGCGGCCGGACGGCCTCACCCTGCTCCTCTCCGCCGCGGCCGAGTCCGCCGCGGTCGTGTTCGGCGTGCATCCCGACCTCGTCCACGGCGCGCGCGAGGTGGCCGCCCGGCGCGGGCTGTCTCACGCTCCGCCCGACGTCTAGGAGCCCACGTGGCCCGAGCGACGAACCCCCGAGTCTCTCTCCCGGAGTCCGTCGTCGTCTGCGAGTGCTGGGCCCGCGACGGGCTCCAGTCGATGCCGACGCTCGTCCCGACGGACCGGAAGATCGAGATGATCGACCGGATCACCGAGGCGGGGTTCAAGAAGCTCGAGGTGACCTCCTTCTCGAACCCGAAGCTGCTCCCGCAGTTCGCGGACGCGGTGGAGGTCCTGAAGGGCATCCGCCGGCGCCCCGGCGTCTCGCACGTCGTGCTCATGCCGAATGAGCGCGGCTTCGACCGGCTCGAGACCTGCCAGAAGGAGGGGCACGGCGCGGAGGAGATCATCCTCATGATCTCCTCGAGCGAGCAGCACAACCTGCTCAACTTCCGGATGTCGCACGCCGACGCGATGCACGAGCACGGGCGGGTGATGCGCCGGGCGCACGGGCTCGGGATCCGCGTCATCGGGTGCGCCGGGACCGTGTACGGCTGCCCGGTGGGGGGAGACGTGCCGTTCCGCGACGTCGCGAAGATCGTCCGCTTCTACCTCGAGGAGGGAGCGCAGACGATCATGCTCGGCGACACCACCGGCATGGCGAACCCCCTTCAAGTTCGCGAGCGGATCGCCGCGCTGCAGGCGGAGTTCCCGCGCGCCGAGTGGATCGCGCACTTCCACGACACGCGCGGCACCGGGATCGTGAACTCGATCGCCGCGCTCGAGATGGGGGTCCGGTACGTGGACTCGTCGCTCGGCGCCATCGGCGGGCAGCCCGCGACGGGCAAGGCGAAGTACTCGGCCGGGTTCACCGGGAACGCCTGCACCGAGGACCTCGTCGCGCTGCTCGAGGAGATGGGCGTCCGCACCGGCGTGGACGTCCCGCGGATGCTCGAGGCCGGCCGCCGCGGGGAGGAGGTCCTCGGGCAGCGCCTCCGCTCCAACGTCATCCGCTCCGGGCCCGTCATCCACACCGAGTCGTCGCCGGAGAAGGAGGCGGGCGTGGCCGCGCTGCCCGCTCGACGACCGGATCGGGGCCGATCGCGGGGGCGCCGGCGTCACTCCTTCTTCTTCAGCCGGCCCTCGTTCTCCTTGATGAAGCCGCGGAGGTCCTCGGCCATGTCGAGGAGCTTCAGCCACTGCTCCATGTAGAGCGTCACCGGGAAGCGACCGAGGCCGTACACCGAGACGCCGCCCTTCTCGCTCACCTTCAGCGAGATGCCCTTGCTGCCGCGCGACTTCAGGGCCGCGTTCTCCGCCTTGAGCTTCTCGAGCTCCGCCCTCAGCTCCTCTTCGGTCGCCACGCGGTCCTCCTCGCGCCCGGCGCCCTGCCGGGTCCGCCCGCCGCCCTCACCCGGGCGGCCGGTCCGACGCGAGCCTATCGCGTTTTCGGCGCGGCGGCGGCGCGCCGCGGGCGGGGCGACCTGCGCGGCACGCCCCGCCTCGGCGTTGTGCGCGCCGGCGCCCGCGGTCACTCCATGGCGGTTGTCCCCCGTCCTCATCGAGCTGCGCGGCACGACGAAGCGCCACCCCGGCGGCGCCGTGGTGGGCCCGATCGACCTCGCCGTGCACCGGGGCGAGACCGTCGCGCTGCTCGGCGAGAGCGGCTCCGGCAAGTCCACGCTGCTGCGGCTCCTGCTCGGCCTGCTCCGCCCGGACGAAGGCGAGGTGCGCTTCGCGGGCGAACCCGTCCGCGGCGACGATCCGGCCTTTCGGCGGCGGGTCGGGTACGTCGTCCAGGGCGGCGGGCTCTTCCCCCACCTGAGCGCCGCCGACAACGCGGCGCTCGTCGCGCGGCACCTCCGCTGGGAGCCGGCGCGGATCGCGCGGCGGCTCGGCGAGCTCGCCACGCTGGCGCGGCTCCCGCTGGACGCGCTCTCCCGGCTGCCGCGCGAGCTCTCGGGCGGACAGGCCCAGCGCGTCTCGCTCGTGCGGGCCCTGTTCCTCGACCCCGAGCTCCTCCTGCTCGACGAGCCGCTCGGCGCGCTCGACCCGCTCACCCGCGCCGATCTCCAGGCCGATCTCCGCCGCGCCTTCGAGGACCTCGGCAAGACGGTCGTGTTCGTGACGCACGACCTCGCCGAGGCGGCGTTCTTCTCGTCGCGCCTCGTGCTGCTGCGCGAGGGGCGCGTGGCGCAGGAGGGCTCCTTCGGCGATCTCGCCGGGTCGCCCGCGGAGCCGTTCGTGGCGCGCTTCGTCGGCGCGCAGCGGCGGCTCGCGTTGCCGCCGGAGCCGCGCGCGTGATCGCCGCCGCCGCGGGTCTCGCCGCGCTGCTCGTCGCCGCCGCCGCGGCGCCGGAGCCGCCGCTCCGCGTCGGCTCGAAGGCGTTCACGGAGTCCGTGATCCTGGGCGAGCTCGCGGCGCAGCTCGCCAGCTCCGCCGGGACGCCCGGCGTCCATCGCCGCGCGCTCGGGGGGACGCGCGTCCTGTGGGAGGCGCTCCGGCGCGGCGAGCTCGACCTCTACCCCGACTACACCGGCACGCTCGCGCGAGAGATCCTCGGGTCGCGCGTCCCGCTCGACCGGGAGGGGCTTCGCGCGGCGCTCGCGGCCCAGGGCGTCGCGATCAGCCGCTCGCTCGGCTTCGAGAACCGCTACGCGGTCGGGGTCCGGCGCGAGGTCGCGGCGCGCCTCGGCCTCACCCGCGTCTCCGACCTCGCCGCGCACCCGGAGCTGCGGCTCGGGCTCACGAACGAGTTCCTCGATCGCGCCGACGGCTGGCCGGCGCTGCGCGAGGCCTACCGCCTCCGCCCTCGCTCGGTCCGAGGCCTCGAGCACGACCTCGCCTACCGGGCGATCGCCGCGGGCGAGATCGACGCCACCGACGTCTACACGACCGACCCGCAGCTCGCCGCGGCTCGACCTCGTCCTCCTCGAGGACGATCTCCGGGTGTTCCCGGACTACGACGCCGTGCTCGTCCACCGGGAGGACCTCTCCCGGCGCGCGCCCGGGGCGCTCGCCGCGGTGCGGCAGCTCGAGGGCCGCCTCTCCGCGGCCGCGATGATCGCGCTCAACGCGCGCGTGCAGCTCGAGCGGCGTCCGCCCGAGGAGGTCGCCGCCGAGTTCCTCGAGGAGGCACTCGGGACGGCGCCGCGCTTCTCGGTCGAGAGCGCCCCCGCGCGCGTCCTGCGCCGCACCCGCGAGCACCTCGCGCTCGTCGCGGCCGCCCTCCTCGCCGCCATCGCCGTCGCGGTGCCGCTCGGGGTCGTCGCGGCGCGCCGCCCGGGAGCCGGGCGGGTGATCCTCGCCGCCGTCGGCGTCGTGCAGACCATCCCGTCGCTCGCGCTCCTCGTGTTCATGATCCCGCTCCTCGGGATCGGGGGCGCCCCCGCGGTCGCGGCGCTGTTCCTCTACGGACTCCTCCCCGTCGTGCGGAACACGCACGCCGGGCTCACCGGGATCGCGCCGGAGCTGCGCGAGTCGGCCCTCGCGCTCGGGATCCCGCCCGGTGCGCGCCTCCGGAGGATCGAGCTGCCGCTCGCCGCGCCGGCGATCCTCGCCGGGGTGAAGACCTCGGCGGTGATCACCGTCGGCACCGCCACGCTCGGCGCGCTCGTCGGCGCGGGCGGCTACGGGCAGCCCATCCTCACGGGCGTCCGGCTCGCGTCGGTCCCGCTCATCCTGGAGGGGGCGATCCCGGCGGCGCTCCTGGCGCTCGCGGTGGAGGCGGCGTTCGGCCTCGTGGAGCGGGCGGTGGTGCCGGCCGGGCTCCGTCCGGAGCGACGGCGCGGGCGGGCCGCGCCGCGCGCGCTAGGGCGGAGCGCCGCGGCCGCGATCGCTCCGCCGAGCGCCGCGAGCGCGGCGGCGAGCAGCATCGCGCGCCGGTACCCCGGGCCGAGCCCCCCCTGCGCGAGCTCGGCGGCGGAGATGCCGCCCGCCAGCGGCAGGCCCGCGACGGCGAGCAGCCCGGCGAGGCGCGCCACCGCGTTGTTCACGGCGGAGGCGATCCCGGCCCGCTCCGGCGGCGCCGCCCCGAGCACCGCCGTCGTGAGCGGCGCCACCGTGAGCCCGAGCCCCACCCCGAGCGCCGCGACCCCGGGGAGCACGTCGCGCAGGTAGCCGCCGCCGGCGTTCGACCCGCGCGAGCAGCGCGAGCCCCACCGCGCAGACGAGCGGGCCCGCCACGAGGAGCGGGCGCGGCCCTGCGCGCCCGCAGAGCCGTCCCGCCGGCGGGCGAGAGCACGAGGATGAGGAGCGTGACCGGAGTGAGCGCCGCGCCCGCCGCGAGCGGCGACCAGCCGAGGCCGACCTGGAGCTGGAGCACGACGAGGAAGAACGCGCCGCCGAGCGCGAAGTAGACGGCGAGCGTGACCCCGTTCACCGCGGAGAACGTCCGCGACGCGAAGAGCGACAGCGGCAGCATCGGATCGCGCCGGCGCGCCTCGACCACGAAGAACGCCGCGAGCGCGGCGACCCCCGCCCCGCCCGCGACCCAGGCGCCCCCCCCGGCGCGGCCCGCGCCGCCCTCGATGAGGGCGAGCACGATGCCGCCGAGGCCCGCCGCCGCGAGCGCCGCCCCGGCGACGTCGACCCCACCGCGCGCGGGATCGCGCGACTCCGGCACGCTGCGGAGCGCGGCCCGGAGCGCGATCGCCGCAAGCGGCGCGTTCACGAAGAAGATCGCGCGCCACGACACCGCGTCGGCGAGCCAGCCGCCCGCGAGCGGCCCGATCGCGGTCGTCACGCCGGAGAGCGCGGCCCAGGTCCCGACCGCGCGCCCCGCGTCCTCCGGGCGGAACGACGCGCGCAGGATGGCGAGGCTCCCCGGCACGAGCAGCGCGGCGGCGAGCCCCTGCACCGCCCGCGCGAGGACGAGCGTTCGCGCCCCCGGCGCGAGCCCGCACAGCGCCGAGGCCACCGCGAAGGAGACGAGCCCCGCGACGAACACCCGCCGCCGGCCCATCCGGTCGCCGAGCGCCCCCGCGGGGAGCAGGAACGCGGTGAGCGTCAGGAGGTACGCCGTCCACCGTCCACTGCAGGCCGGCGAGGCCGGTGCCGAGCGCCCGGCCGATCGCCGGGAGGGCGACGTTCACGATGGTGCCGTCGAGGAAGGCGACCCCCGACGCGAGGATCGTCGCGACCAGGATCCCGCGGCCCTCCCGCGACGCGTAGGCGACGTCACCCACCCGCTCTTTGTAACGGGGGCGGTCAGCGGACGTCGATCGTGCCCTGGAACATCTTCATCGCGCACGAGTAGCGGAGCGTCCCGCTCCGCGCCGGCGTGAAGGTGATCGTCACCGGCTCGCCGAGCGGCAGCTTCCGATCGATCCCGTACTCGGGCAGGACGAGCTCGGTCGCGCAGGTCTCGTCCGTCGTCCGGGTGACGACGAGGGTGAGCGGCACGCCCGCCCGCGCCTCGACGCGCCAGGGCTCGTACCCGTTCTTCGTCACCGTGATCTTCACCGGTTCGCCGGCGGAGGCCCCCCGCTCCCGGCACCCCGCGGCGGCGAGCGCCACCGCGAAGAGGATCCCCGTCGTCCGTCGCATGTCCGCGTCCCTCCGCTCCGGTCGTAGCACCCGCCCGCCCGCGGGACCAGCGCACGGTCGGGTCGCGCCCTATCCCTTCACCGCGCCGGCGGTGAGCCCCGCCACGATCCGCCGCTGGAAGAGGAGCACGAGCAGGATGACCGGGACCGTCACGATCACCGCCGCCGCCGCGATCGCCGCGGCGGGATGCTGGAACTCGGACGCGCCGCCGAAGAAGGCGAGCGCGGCCGGGACGGGGCGGGCCCGGTCGGTCGAGGTGAGCGAGATCCCGAGGACGAAGTCGTTCCACGCGGCGAGGAAGGTGAGGATCGCCGCGGTGAAGACGCCGGGCGCGGCGAGCGGGAGCGTCACCGCGCGGAAGATGCGCCACCCGCTCGCGCCGTCCACCGCCGCGGCCTCCTCCACCTCGCGCGGCAGCTCGCGGAAGAACGTGGTGAGCACCCAGATCGCGAGCGGGAGCGAGAACGAGAGCTCCGGGAGGACGAGCCCGGCCCAGGTGTCGTAGAGCCCGATCTTGCGCCACAGGTCGAAGAGCGGCCCCACGATCGCGACCACCGGGAACGCCGCGATGGCGAGCGCGGTCGCGAGGACGGCCCGACGCCCCGGGAACTCGAGCCGCGCGATCGCCCAGGCCGCCGGCGCGGCGAGCCCGATGGAGAGCGCGGTCACGATCGCCGAGATGCCGACCGAGTTCCGGAGCGCCCGGGTGAACAGCGGCGAGGCGAGCACGGTCCGGTAGCTCTCGAGCGTCGCCGCGGGCGGCCAGAAGCCGCCCGCGAGGAGGTCGTCGCCGCGCTTCAGCGACAGCGAGACGATCCAGGCGACCGGGAGGAGGCTGTACCCGATCACCGCGGCGCCGGCGATCGTCCAGGCGAGGTCGGCGCGGCGGCGGCTCACCGCCCGCCCCCGGCGCCGAGGTCCACCCGGAGCGCCCGCGCGACGCCGAGCGCGAGGAGCACCGCCGCGACGAAGATCAGCACCGAGACGGCGGAGCCGAGCCCGAGCGCGGTGCGCCCGATCACCTGCCGGTACGCGAGGAACGAGACGGTCTCGGTCCGCTGCGCGCCCCCGGTCATGACGAAGACGCTGTCGAAGATGCGCCAGGCGTCGAGGGTCCGGAACAGGGCCGCGACCCCGATCGCGCCGCGCATCGAGGGCAGCGTCACCGCGACGAGGCGCCGCCAGGGACCCGCGCCGTCCACGCGCGCCGCCTCGAGCACCTCCTCGGGCACCTGCGACAGGCCGGCGAGGAGGAGGAGCGACGTGAACGGGGTGGTCTTCCAGATCTCGGCGGCGCAGATCGCCGCGAACGACGACGCGGGGTGGCCGAACCAGGCGAAGGGGCCGAGCCCGAGCCAGCCGTTCACGAACCCGGTGTCGAGCGCGAAGGCGTACCTCCAGGAGAACCCGGAGACGACCGTCACGATCCCGTACGGCACGAGCACCGCCGCCCGGACCCAGCGCCGCCCCGCGCTCGCGCGGTGCATCACGAGCGCGACGGCGAGGCCGAGGACGAGCTCGGCGGCGACGCAGACCACGGTGAGGGCGACCGTGGTCGCGACGTCGCTCCAGAAGAGGGGATCGCCGAGGACCACGCGATAGTTGCGGAGCCCGACGAAGGCGCGTCCCGCCGGATCGGTGAGCCGGTAGCTGTGGAGCGACAGCCGCGCCGCGTCGAGGATCGGCAGCGCCGTCACCGCGAGCATGACCGCGACCGCCGGCGCGGCGAGGAGGAGCCCGAGCCGGCTCGCCTCCCTGCGGGCGGTCATCGGCTCAGAGGAGGGCGCGGTCCGCGAGCACGTCCTCGACGAGGCGCGCGGCGGCCGCCGGCGTCCGCTCCGGGTCGACCTCGCCGGGCGGGTGGAACTCGCGCACCGTCGCGGCGCTCACGTCCGCGTAGAACGGCGTCCGCGGGCGCGGGGCCGCGTCGCGGAGCGACTCCCGGACGAGCTCCGCCATCGGGAAGACGCGCCGGACCTCCGGCGCGTCGTAGGCCGCCTCGCGCGCGGCGGGGTTGAGCGTCTCGGCCATGTACTCGACCTGGTGCGGGAGCGACGTGAGGCAGCGCACCGCCTCGACGGCGAGCTCGGGCCGCGGGGCGAACGCCCCCACCGCGAGGGCGATGCCCCCGAGAGGCGGCCGGCTCGCGCGCGCCGCGTCCACCCGCGGGTACCGCGCCCAGGCCACGTCCTCGAGGACGGCGGGATCGAGCGCGCCCGCGGCGACCGCGTCGGCGGCGGCGCGGTGCACGTAGGCCCAGTTCACCATGAACCCGCCGCGCGGACCCTGGAACGCCGCCCGCGCGGACTCCTCGTCGGAGGTGGAGAGCGCCGGGTCGGCGGCCGGCGAGCGCGCGAGCCGCCGGATCACCGCGGCGGCCCGCCTCCCCGGCTCCGACCCGATCGCGGCGCGCGCGCCCCGGCCCTCCTCGGGCCGCTCGAGGATCGCGCCACCCGCCGAGGCGACGAGGGCGGCGATCCAGACGAGGTATCCCTCGTAGCGACCGCCCTGGACCTCGACCGTCGTGCCGGTCCGCTCCGCGGCCGAGATGAGCGCGTCCCACGTGAGCGGCGTCGCGGCCGGATCGAGGCCGGCGCGGCGCGCGACGGAGCGGCGGTACCAGAGGAGCTGCGTGTTCGCGACGAAGGGCGCCGCGACGAGCCGGCCACTCCAGCTCGCCACCGCGAGCGGAGCCGCCAGCACGCCCTCCCCGAGGGCTGCTGCGTCGGCCTCGCCGAACGGGCGCAGGAACCCCGCCGCCGCGAGCTCGGGCACGAACGGCAGGTCGAGGCTCATGAGGTCGATGGAGGCGTCTCGCGCGGCGAGCCGGCGGACGAGCTGCTCGCGCTGCTGCGTCGCGTCCCGCGGGAGATCCTCGACCTGGATCCGGTAGCGCCCGCCCGACTCGGCCGCGCAGCGCGCGGCGAGCCGCGCCTGGCCCCCGCCGTCCGGGTTCGCGTACCAGGTGAGGACGGGCGGCCCGGCCGGTGCGGGACGGCAGGCCGCCGCGAGGAGCACGATCGCGAGCGTCGTCCGTGTGTGGCGCAAGGTCGAAGCCGGCCGGCGCGCGGCCCGCCCCCGCGCCGCCCCTCCCCGCCTGAAGCGTACGGACGCGACCAGGGCCGGGCATCGCCCGCGGAGGAGGCGACGGCGCGCCGCCCCGGGCGCCCGGGGTCCCTCGCGGCCTTCCTGCGAGCGGGCATCGAGCCTCGCGACGGACGGAACGTCCGTCCGGCCGACCACCCGGGCAGGGGGGCGCTTCTCCGGGGCTGGTTCGGCCGCGGCGCGAGGCTCAGTCCCCGCCGGAGCCACCGGCGCCGTGGCAATCATTGCAGCCACCGTAGGTGACCCAATCCGGCATCCGCGCGCTCCCCACGGTCACCGTGAGCGGGAACCGGAGCGGCTCGGCCGTGTAGAAGTTGCCCACCTGGTTCGTCGCGAGCGTGAGGGTCTTTCCGGTGGAGTCCG
The DNA here is from genome assembly GCA_963736795.1 of uncultured delta proteobacterium. Taxonomy (GTDB): domain Bacteria; phylum Myxococcota; class Myxococcia; order Myxococcales; family Anaeromyxobacteraceae; genus Anaeromyxobacter. The sequence continues at coordinate 114,305 of CAVTRF010000039.1, forward strand.
TGAGCGTGACGCGCGCGCCCGGGCCGCCCCACGTCCCGGCCACCGTCCAGCGCGTCGCGCTGCGCCCGTCGTGGCAGAGGAGACAATCCTGTCCGGGCGCCATGAGTGGCCCCGTCTCGAGGCCGCGACCGAACCCGTGGCAGCGGTTGCAGCCGGCGTAGGTGACCGCTTCCGGCATCCGCTTGCCGTTCACGGTCACGGAGAGCGGCAACGCGAGCGGTTCGGCCGTGTAGAAGTTCCCGACCCTGTTTCCGCGCAGCGTCAGCGTCCGTCCCGCGGAGTCCGACATCGTGACGTGCGCGCCGGGGGTCCACGTCCCGGCCGCGGTCCAGCGCTCCGCGTCCGCGCCGTCGTGACAGGCGAGGCAGTCCTGGCCCGGCGCCATGAGCGGCCCCTGCTCGGGAGCACAGGCGACGAGGAGAAGGAGCGGGACGACGGCTGGGGCTGCCCGCATCACGTGTTCCTCCGTGCGGGTGCGGCACTTCGCACCGCCTCGGGCCGAACGTTGGGGCCGGGACGGCAGACGGGAACACCCGCGCAGAGCGGAGTCCCCGAGGTTCCGCGTACGCGGCCCGCCTGCGGCTACGCCCGTGCCCGCGCAGCGGCGCGGCGCTCGCTCCGCTTCGCCGGCGCCCGCTCCCACTCCCGTTGCTGGAGCGCCCCCTCTCACGCCCCGTGCAAGGCGTCGCGTTCCCCTGCGACACTGCCGTAGCCTCCCAGCCCGCGGGGCCGTCGGCGTCGGCAGCCCTTCGCGGAGCCCATGATCGAAGAAACCCCTGACCCGCGCGCCGCGCGCCCCACCGACGTGCGCGACGCCCGCCCCGCCGCGCGAGGTCACGTCGTCCTCGGAACGCTCGGGCGGCTCTCGCTCCTCGCTCCGGTCGCGCGCCACGGCGTCGCGATCGCGGTCGCGCTCGCTGCGACCCTCGCGCGGTTCGCTCTCGTACCGGCCCTCGGGACCGAATCCTCCTACCTGTTCCTGTTTCCCGCCTCGTTGCTCGTCGCGCTCCTCGCCGGCCCGGCGCCCGGAATCGTCGCCGGCATCGCGGGGACGCTCGCGACGGAGGCGTGGCTCGCCCGGGCGTCCGGGGCGGTTCAGGTGAGCGGGGTCGACGTCGCTCGCCTCGCGATCCTCGTCCTCGGCGCGGCGGTCGTCGGCCGCGCCGGCGCACGGCTGCGCCGGGTCGCCGGCGAGCTCGAGGCGAGCCGCGCCCGTGCGGAGGCGAGCGAGGCGATCCTCGCGCACGCGGGAGAGATGGCACGGCTCGGCGCCTGGTGGGTCGACCTCGACGGGGTCGAGGCGCTCGACGCGGTCCCGGTCCGCTGGTCGGAGGAGGTCTTCCGGATCTTCGGCTACGCCTCCGGGGAGGTGCTGCCGTCGTACCCGATGTACCTCGACCACATCCCGCCCGACAATCGCGCGAAGGTCGTGGCCGGCGTGGCGGGCGCGCTCTCCGAGGGGAAGTCCTGCGCGCTCGAGCATCGGATCGTGCGCAAGGACGGGACCGTCCGGTTCGTCAGCGCCCGCGCGGGCGTCGTGGTCGCCGAGGACGGGCGGCCGCTCCGCCTCGTCGGCGCGGTGCAGGACGTGACGGAGCGACGGGAGGCGGAGCAGTCGCTCCGCGACAACGAGGCGCGCTTCCGCGCCATCACCGAGGCGATGCCGCAGATCGTCTGCGTGCTCGCTCCGGACGGGGCCGCCGAGTACGTGAACGAGCAGTGGACGGTCTACTCCGGCCTCACCCTCGCCGAGACGGCGCGCGCCGGGTGGCAGGGGCTCCTCCACCCGGACGACGTGCCCGCGGCGGCCGCGTGCCGCCGCCGCGCGCTCGAGACCGGGGCACCGCAGGAGGTCGAGCTGCGCTACCGCAGCGCCGACGGCCGCTTCCGGTGGTTCCTCTCACGGCTCGCGCCGATGCGGGGGGCGGACGGCCGCGTCGCCCGCTTCATCGGCGCCGCGATGGACATCACGGCGCGCAAGGAGGCGGAAGAGGCGCTGCGCGACGCGGACCGGCGGAAGACCGAGTTCCTGGGGATGCTGTCGCACGAGCTGCGCAACCCGCTCGCGCCGATCCGGAACGCGATCTTCGTGCTCGAGCGGACGGACCCGGCGGGCGCGCAGGCGCGGCACGCGCGCGCCGTCATCGAGCGGCAGTCCGAGCACCTCACCCGCCTCGTCGACGACCTGCTCGACGTCACCCGCATCGCCCGCGGCAAGATCGAGCTCCGGCGGGCGCGCGTGGATCTCGGCGAGGTGTTGCGGCGGTCGGGCGAGGACCTGCGCTCGATCGTCGAGGGGCGCGGCCTCGAGCTCGCGCTCGACGTGCCGCGCGAGCCGATCCTCGCCGACGCGGACGCGACGCGCCTCGGGCAGGTGATCGGGAACCTCCTGCAGAACGCCGCCAAGTTCACGCCCCGTGGCGGGCGGGTGACCCTCGCGCTCGCGAGGGACGGGGACGAGGCGGTGATCCGCGTCCGCGACACGGGGATCGGGATCGACCCCGACCTGCTCGAGCGCGCGTTCGAGCCGTTCGTGCAGGGCGAGCGGTCCCTCGCGCGGACCCAGGGCGGCCTGGGCCTCGGGCTGGCGCTCGTGAAGGGCGTCGCGGAGCTGCACGGGGGATCCGCGAAGGCGCTCAGCGCGGGGCAGGGCCGGGGCACGGAGATTCGTCGTGCGCCTCCCGGCGGCGGCCGTCCGGGCGCCGCAGGCGCCGGGCCCCGAGCTCCCGCGGCCGACGCGCCCGAAGCATGTCCTCGTGGTCGACGACAACGTCGACGCAGCCGAATCGCTCGCCGAGCTCGTCGAGCTGCTCGGGCACACGGCCGAGATCGCCTACGACGGGCCGAGCGCCATCGCGACCGCGCACGCCACCCACCCGAGCGCCGTGCTGTGCGACCTCGGGCTGCCCGGGCTGAGCGGATACGACGTCGCGCGCGCGCTGCGCGCGGCGCCGGGCCCGCGCGTCCAGCTCATCGCGGTGAGCGGGTACGCCCAGCCGGACGACGTGGAGCGGGCCACCCGCGCCGGGTTCGACGCGCACGTGGCGAAGCCGCCCGATCCGGACGCGATCGAGCGGCTGCTCGCCTGACCGCCCGAGCTACTTCGCCGTTCCCTGGTTCGTCGTCGTGTCCTGAGCCTTGTCGCCGGCGCCGCGCGCGGACCGCTTCGTCTTGTGTACCGCCTTCCGCCCCTTCTTCTTCGCCTTGGCGGTCGTGGCGGTGGTCGCGTCCTGCGCGTCCTTCGCCTGATCCTTCGCCGTCTCGCCGCCCGGCTTCTTGTTCCGGGCCGTCCGCTTCGCGTTCGCCTTCTTCTCCGTCGCGGTGTCCTTCGCGTCGGCCTTCTGCTCCTTCGCCGTGTCCTTGGCATCTCCGGCCGCCGATTGCGCCCACGCGGGCACGGTGAGGCCGAGCGCCGCGAGGACCGCGGCCTTCCTGATGAGCTTGCGCATGTTCTCCCTCCGGGCGGGCACCGCCGCCGCCCGTACGTTGCGCACGGGCGCGGCGGAACACACGGTCGGGCTCCTGGACGCGAGCGGGCGCCCGCCCGCCCTGACGCCGAGCCGACGCTACGCCTTGCGTCGCGCGCCCCGCGCGCTGCCCGGCGGCACCCCGGTCTTGAAGCGGCGGCGCACGAGATCGAGCCAGGCGCGCGTCGCGGGCGGGAGGTGACGATCGCGCCGCCAGATGAGGGCCACGTCCCACGGGAATGACCGGGTCGGTCATCGGCATCGTTCGCACCTGCACCGGGTCGAGCTGACGGCAGATCGTCTGCGGCAACAGCGCCACGCCGATGTTCGCGGCGACCATCGCGACGATGAAGTCCCAGTGGGAGCTCTCGCTCGAGACGTGCGGGGTGAAGCCGCTCCGGCGGCACGCGTCGAGGATGTGGCCGTGGAGGGCGAACTCGGGCCGGTAGAGGACGAACGGCGTCCCCTCGAGATCGCGCAGCGCGAGCGAGCGCCGCGGCGCGAGCGGGTGGGAGGGGTGCAGCACCGCGCGCAGCTCGTCGTGGACGAACGGCATCGTCCCGAAGGCCTTCTCGTCCGTCGGGAGGACCACCGCGCCGACGTCGAGCTGGCGGTCGAGGACCAGCGCCTCGATGTGGTGAGAGCCCTCCTCGCGCAGCTCGAGGACGATGTTCGGGTGCGCGGTGTGGAACTCGCCGAGGAGCGGGGGGAAGAACGCGACGCCGACGATGGGCGGCATGCCGATCCGCAGGCGGCCCCGGCGCAGCTCGGCGAGCTCGACGACCTCCTCCTCGATGCCCCGCATCGCGTCGAGGATCCCCTGCGCGCGCTCGAGGACGACGCGGCCCGCCTCGGTGAGCGTCACGCGACGGCGCTCGCGCACGAGCAGCGGCGTCCCGAGCTCCTCCTCGAGCAGCCGGACCATCTTGCTGATCGCGGGCTGCGTCACGTGCAGCACCTCGCCCGCGCGGGTGAAACCCTGCTGGCGGGCGACCTCGACGAAGTAGCGGAGCGCCTGGACGTCCATGATTCCTCCATTCCTTTTGGGCATGGTTATCATAGCAGGAATGAATTTCCCTTATGCCATGGTCCCGGCTACCTTGCGAATCGCTCGGGAGCCGAGGGGCCCCGAAGCGAACGGAGAAGAGAACATGAAGATCGAAGACCTGCTGCGCGACGACGAGCCGGCCATCCTCGACGAGGCCACGCCGACGATCGCGCAGCTCGCCCACTACCGGCGCGACGGCGGCGAGGCGACCCGCCGGCGCGTGGCGGCGCTGTACCGCCACGTCACGAGGGCGGTCCGCGCGAAGGACCTCGACGACCTGCTCGCTCACGCCACCCGCATCGCGCGGGAGCGGTTCGAGGGGGGCTTCGACCTCACCGAGGTCGAGGCGGCGTTCACGACGCTCGAGGAGGCAATCTCGCGGCGCGCGCTCTCGCGGATGTCGCACGACGACCTCGCCTGGGGGCTCGCGCTCGTGTCGACCGCGCTCGCCCACGCTCGGAGCGAGCTCGGCCGCACCTTCACGACGCTCGCGCACGGCGCTCGCCCGGGGGCGCTGGACCTCACGGCGGTGTTCAAGCGGTCCGAGACCGCTGGCCGGCCGCTCGAGGAGCTCGTCTACCCGGTTTGATGGCGGTGGAGGGGTTCCGCCTGGACCACGGCGCACCGCCGCGTGGTCCAGGTGAAGGTCGCGCTGCGCCGCACTTGGCGTGACATCGGCGAATCGCCGTGCTCTTCTCGAGCCATGGTCTTCGTCGGCTTCTCGACCCCGCGGCTCTGGAACCCGCTCTCGGCGCTCATCCGCGCCATGACCCACTCGCGGACGAGCCACGCCTGGCTGCTCGTCGAGGACCCCGCGTTCAAGCTGCGGCTCGTGCTCGAGGCCCACTCGTCGGGCTTCCGGCTCGTCTCCTTCGCCCGGTTCGTGAAGGAGAACGTCGTCGTCGCGCTCGTCGAGCCCTCGCACCCGGTCGACCCGGGGCTCCCCGCGGCGGGCGAATGGCTTGGCGAGAGCTTCGACGTCATCGGCCTGTTCGGGATCTTCCTCACCCTCCTCGGGCGCTGGTTCCGCCAGCGGCCCTGGCGGAACCCTTTCCCGACGCCGAGCGCGCTCTTCTGCTCGGAGGCGGTGATTCGTACCCTGCAGGCGGCGGGATACCCGGGTAGCGACGCCCTCGACCCGGAGGGGACGACCCCGGCGGAGCTGCTCGGCTTCTTCCAGCGCGACGCGGCCTGCGTCGTTCACGAACGCGAAGCGCTCCGGCTCTGGCACCACCTCAGGGCGCGCCCCGAAGGGTTCGGGGCTCCGCCTCCGACGCCGCAGGCCGATGTGCCGACCAGCGCCACGCCTCCGGCGGCCGCCGCATAGGGAATCCCGCAGGGCGGGGCACGCCGGCGGGCCATCGCTCGGCCGTGGGACGACGCGGTTGGGCTCCCATGACACGGCGGTGGCCCAAAGCGGCTAGCGTCGGTGTCAGGATGCTCGAGACCTCATCCATGACCGAGTCTGCCACTCCGAACGCCTTCGCCGGCGGCGTCGCGCCCGTCCCCGCCCGGACGCCGAAGCCCCGCAAGAAGCCCCGCCTCCGCGGCGTCTCGCACCAGATCGCGGCGCTCGCGTCGCTCCCCGCCGCCGGGGCCCTCTTCCTCCGCGCGAAGGGCACCACCGGGACGGCGGGCGCGGTCGTCTACGGGGCGACGCTCGTCCTGCTCTTCTCGGTGAGCGCCGTATACCACCGCATGTACTGGCCGCTCTCGATCCGACGCATCATCGGACGGGTCGACCACGCCGCGATCTTCCTCCTCATCGCCGGCACCTACACACCGTTCGGGCTCCTGCTCGGGCCCGGGCTCGGCTACCGGCTCCTCGCGCTCGTGTGGATCGGCGCCCTCGCCGGGATCGTCACCGTCGTGTGGCTCACCGGCACCCCGAAGCCGGTGCGCGCGTCGCTCTACGTCCTCCTCGGCTGGTTCATCCTGCCGGTGATCCCGGGGATCCGTGCCGGGCTGGGTGACGAGGCGCTCGCCCTGCTGATCGTCGGGGGCGCGTTCTACACGGTGGGGGCGGCGATCTACGCCTTGCGCCGCCCGGATCCCTTCCCGGACGTCTTCGGGTTCCACGAGGTCTTCCACCTGCTCGTCATCGCCGCGGCGGTGTGTCACTTCGTCGCGGTCGACGCGGCCATCGGTGCGCTGCGCTGAACCACCGCGCGACTCCGGTGGAGCGCGCCGTTCCTGCCGGTCGACCGCGCTGATACGATGGGCATTGGACTCGCGCTTGAGGGGGGGCGAGCCCGTATGCCTCGTTCGGTCTTGCCGCTGCTTTCGCTCGAGCGTCGTGCGCGCCAGACGGCGCTCGTTGCGCTCGTTGCCGGTGCCGCGTTCTGGGTGCTCGACGCCGCGATCGACACCCTCCTCACCCGCGGAGCCGACTTCCGGGACGCGCTCTTGTCGCCGTCGCGGGCGGAGGTCTGGGTCCGGCTGCTGGTCACGGCGCTCGTCGTGCTCCTCTGGCGCGCCCGGCTCGCGCGCCGCCGCTTCCACCTCCTCTGGTCGGCGCTCGAAGCGGCGCCGGACGGCATCCAGATCACGAGCCTCGACGGCAGCATCGCCTACTCCAACCGGGCGGTGGAGGACATCTACGGCTTCACCCCGGCGGAGTTCCAGGGCCGGCACGTGAACGAGCTCAACGCCGACCCGACCACCGCGAGCCGCGTCATCCTCCCCGCGATCGGGCGATACGGTCACTGGGAAGGTGAGCTCGAGGTGAAGCACAAGAACGGCGACACCTTCCCGATCTGGCTCACCGCCTCCGTCGTGAAGGACCCGCGCGGCCACCCGATGGCGGCGATCGGCGTGATCCGCGACGTCTCCGAGCTCAAGCGCGCGGAGCGCGAGCTGCGCGAGTACGCCCGCGAGCTCGAGCAGGCGACGGCGCTGAAGGACCTCTTCGCCGACATCCTCCGGCACGACCTCGTCGGCCCGGCCTCGACCGTCCAGCTCGCCGTCGAGTCGCTGCTCAGGCGCGCGCCGGAGCAGGACCCGACCCGCCGCATGCTCGAGACCGCGCGCCGAAGCTGCACGAAGCTCATCGACATGATCAACGGGGCGGCGACGTACGCCAAGCTCTCGACGGCGAAGGGAATCGAGTTCAAGCAGGTGGACCTCGGCGCCGTGCTGCGTGAGGTCGTGGGCGACTTCGACCCGCGCCGGGATGGCCGGAGGACGGTCGTCCTGCTGGATGCGCCGGGGATCCACCTCGTCCGCGGCAACCCGATGATCGCGGAGGTGTTCGACAACCTGCTCTCGAACGCGGCGAAGTACGGACCGGAGGGCGGCCTCGTCCGCGTCGAGGTGCTCGACGAGGGCGCCCGCTGGAAGGTGTGCGTGATCGACGCGGGCGAGGGGATCCCGGACGCGGACAAGGAGAAGGTCTTCGGGCGCTTCGAGCGGCTTCGCAAGGAGGGCGTGAAGGGGACCGGGCTCGGCCTCGCCATCGCGCGCCGGATCGTGGAGCTGCACGGCGGCCGCATCTGGGTGGAGGACGCCCCCGGCGGCGGCGCCTGCTTCTGCGTCGCCCTCCACAAGCTCCCCGAGACCTGACCCGCGCGTCAGGTCTGTGGGAGCTCGCGGAGCGCGTCGCGCAGCCGCACGACGAACTCCGGCGACGCGCGCTCCGAAGGCCGGAGCGCCGCCCGCCACCGCACGAGCCACGCGTAGGTCTCCGCCGCGTGGTCGAGGAACGCGAGCGCGGTCGCCGGCTGTTGCGGCGGCCCCGCCTCCACGCGGGCGTTCCAGCGCGCGACCACCTCGGCGTGGATCTCGGCGCTCCGCGCCTCGCGCGCGAGCGCGGTCCGGTACGAGAGCCGCTCGACGTGCGCCGGGGTCCACGCCTGCGGCGGACAGACGGTCCCCTCGCGCACGGCGCTTCTCCCCTCCCGGCGCGTCGCGGGGAACCGGCGGCAGGCGGCGGGGCGGAACGGGTACGCCGCGCAGCGGGCCCGTCCGCCCTGCTCCCGGAGGAAGAGACAGGGGCGCGGCGGGTTCGCCGCCTGCTCCGCGAGCACGAGCTCGTACGCCGGGCCCCCACGCGCGAGCAGGAACCCCTGCGGCGTCCGCGCGGGTTGCGCCGCACACGCGACGAGCCGGTGCAGCGGTACGTTCGACCCCGCCGAGAGCCGCAGCGCGTCCTCGACGGTGACGGCCACGACGTACGCGCGGCAGCAGCGCGCGTCGCAGGTACCGCAGGGGCTCACCATCGGGGTCGACGTTCGCGTCTCCTCTCCGTCCGATCCGGACGGCGCCCCATTCTGGCTCAGGGAGCGTGAATCAATACCCGGACCGAGCCAGGCGGTCGAGACGCGAGCGGCGCGAGGCGCGACGACCGAGGATACCTCGCTGGTATCTGAGGGAGGAGCAACGAAGCGCCGCGAAGCGGATCGGCCGCGCGGCGAAGGGAGGGGATTGTTTCACGTTCCCTCAGGCGGTCGCGCCGCGGTAAGGGTGCGCCCGTCCGGCGTCCCGGTGAGGTGCGCCGCTGCCGCTCCGGGCGCCCGTGCACACCATCCGCCCGCGGTGGTGCCGGTTCTCCTCTTCGTGTTCCCGCTCGGGCCGGCCGCGCTCGCCCTCGCGCTGGCGCGCCGGCTCGGCCCCGCCGACCGCGCGGTGCTGGTGCTCGCCACGCTCCTGCTCCTCGGGTCGGCGCTCGCCTCACCGATCGCGCCGGTGCACGACCCGTGGACCCACTACCTCCACCTGCGCGCGGCGCTCTCTGATCCAGCGCGGCTGCTCGACCCGTGGGACCGGCCCGGGTTCACGCTCCTCGCGGCGGGCCCCGCCGCGCTCGGCATCCGCGCGGCGCGCCTGGCCGCGATCCCCACCGCGCTCGTCGCGCTCGCCGCGACCGCGCGTGCGGCGGGCGTCCTCGGGCTGCGGCGTCCCTGGCTCGCCGGTGCGCTCCTCCTCGCGCAGTACGACTTCTTCGGCGAGGCGACGTCCACCATGACCGAGCTGCCGTTCGCCGCCGCGCTCGCGGTCGCGGTCCTCGGCTGGGCCGAGGACCGGCCGTGGATCGTCGCCGCCGGGCTCGGCTGGCTCGCGGTCACCCGCCCGGAGGGACCCGCGTTCGCAGCCGCCGGGGCGCTCGGGATCGTCCTCCGCTGGCGCCGCGTCCGGCCCGCGCTCGCGGTGGGCCTCCCGTTCGCGCTCTGGGTGCTCGCGGGCGCGGCCGCGTTCGGCGAGCTCCACTGGCTCGCGACGCGGAACCCGTACCGCGCGCTCGTCGCCGTCCGCCTCGATCCGGCCGAGCTCTTGCGGAGCTACTTCTTCGAGGCGCTGCGGCTTTCGCAGGGGCCCGCGCTCGCGCTGCTCGAGGTCGCCGGCGCGGTCCTCGCGCTGACCCGGCCCGCGCAGCGGCTGCGGTTCCTGCTCGCGCCCGTCGCGGCGAGCTTCGTCCTCCTCACGTTTCTCAAGATCGGCCCGACGGACGCCTGGCGCGAGAGCCGCTACCTCGTCGCGATCGGCCCTGCGCTCGCGCTGCTCGCGGCCGCCGCGCTCGAGGCGGCGCTCACCGCGCGCCCGCGCCTCGCCCCTCCCCTTCTGCTCGCGGGGTCCGCGCTCGCCGCGGCGTGGACGACCTGCTGGCACTGGGGGCAGGTGGGCGCGTGGCACGGGGGACTCCTCGAGGCGCTCGCCGCGAGCGGCCTCGCGCTCGCGGCGCTCCTCTGGCTCGCGCGCCGGAGGCTCTCGCCGGCGGTCGCCACCTGTGCGCTCCTGCTCCTCCCGCTCGTCGCGGTGCCCCCGGGCATCCTGAGCCGCCACCGGGGCGACGTCGCGCCCGGCGCGCCGGTCACTTCCTCCCGGACGCCGTGAGGGAGCCGGGGGCGCGGGGTGCGGAGGCCCTGCAGCGCGCCACCCGATCGGCGGGGTTGACGCCACCAGGTCAGCCGGTACACATCACCCGCCTTGAACGGAGCACCCGCACCCGGCGACCGCTCCGCGAGCGGTCCCATCCCTCGCCACCGGCGCTACGCCTACGTCGCGCTCGGCTGGTTCTTCTTCGGGGTCGGGATCGTCGGCCTGGCGCTCCCAATCCTGCCGACGACCCCGTTCATGCTCCTCGCGCTGTGGGCTTTCTCGCGCGGCTCGGAGCGGTTCCACCACTGGCTCTATCACCACCGGATCTTCGGTCCTCCCCTCCAGCGCTTCCGGCGCGACCGCGCCGTTCCGCGCTGGGTGAAGGTCGTCGCGCTCTCGTCGATGACCGCGAGCCTGCTCGTCGTGGCGTTCGCGATCCGTCCGCCGTGGTACGGCGTCGCGGCGATGGCGGCGGTGGTCCTCGGGAGCGCGCTCTACCTCGCGCGGTTCCCCTCCCGGCCGGCGGCGAGGTGAGCGCAGGCGCGCGGGTCACGCCCGCGCCGGGGATTCCGTTCCCTCTGCACCGGGCGCCGGCGCCGCCGCCCGGAGCCGCTCCTCCAGCCGGCGCTGCCCCGCGGTCTCGGTGATGAGCCGCGCGCCGCGCTTGAACGTCGCGTACGACCAGGCCCACTCGAGCAGGACTGCGATGCGGTTCCTGAACCCGATGAGGAACGCGATGTGGACGCCGAGCCAGGCGAGCCAGGCCGGGAGCCCCGTCAGCTCGACGCCGCGCACCGTCCCCACCGCTGCGGCCCGCCCGATGGTGGCGAGGGTCCCCCGGTTCCGGTAGCGGAACGGCCGCGTGCGCCGGCCGCGCACGCGCAGCAGCGCGTTGCGCGCGGCGCGGCGCCCCGCCTGGATGGCCGCCGGCGCGACCCCCGGGACCGGCTCGCCGTCCTGGACGATCCGCGCGAGATCCCCCGCGACGAAGATCTCCGGGTGCCCGGGGATGGAGAGGTCGGGGCGGACCTCGACCCGCCCGCTCCGGTCGAGCGGCACGCCGAGGCAGCGGGCGAGCGGCGAGGCGGCGACCCCCGCGGCCCACAGGACGGTCCGGCTCGCGATCCGCTCACCCGCGATCTCGACGCCGGCGGCGTCCACCGCGCTCACCCGCGCGCCGGTCCGCACCTCCACCCCGATCCGCGTCAGCTGGCGGCGTGCCGCCTCCGAGAGCCGCTCCGGGTAGCCGGGAAGGACTCGCGGCGCGAGCTCGAGCAGCACCACCCGGGCGCTCTCCGGCGCGATGCGCCGGAAGTCGGCCGCCAGCGTGTGCCGCGCGATCTCGGCGAGCGCCCCGGCGAGCTCGACGCCGGTCGGCCCCGCCCCGACGACGACGAAGGTGAGGAGCGCCTCGCGGGCCGCCGGATCGGCCTCCCGCTCCGCGAGCTCGTAGGCGGAGAGCACGCGGCGCCGGATCTCGAGCGCGTCCTCGAGCGTCTTGAGCCCGGGCGCGAGCGGCGCCCAATCGTCCCGCCCGAGGTAGGAGTGCGTCGCGCCCGTGGCGAGGACGAGCGCGTCGTACGGGACGCGCGTCCCGTCGTCGAGGACGACCGCGCGCGCCGCCGCGTCCACCGCCGCGACGTCGCCGAGCAGCACCTCCGCGTTGCGCTGGTGGCGCAGCACGTGGCGGATCGGCGCCGCGATGTCCCCGGGGAGAGCGCGGCGGTCGCGACCTGGTACAGGAGCGGCTGGAAGAGGTGGTGGTTCCGCCGGTCGAGGACCGTGACGCGGACCGGGCGTCCGGCGAGGGTGCGGGCGGCCGTGAGCCCGGCGAAGCCCGCTCCCACGAGCACGATCCGCGGGGCGTCGCGCGGAGGCGCGGCCCGCCGCGCGGAGCGCCGCGCGCCGACGATCACCGCCCCCGCCGCGGCCGCGGCCGCTCCGGCTGCGGCGGTGGTTGCGATCCATCCCGTTCGAGACCTTCGCACCGTTTCCCCCCGCCCCGCGTCGGGGAAACGTAGCCACCGCGATGCGAAGGCGTCTGCCGCCGCTCGGCTGGAGCGCTGGAGCTTGGCTGGCGGACGGCCGAGACGCCTCGAGGTCGGCTACGCGGCGGGCGTGGCGGGGATCGTGAAGCGGAAGGTGGCCCCGGCGCCGGACCCGCCCCCGACCCACAGCCGGCCGCCGTGCGCCTCGACGATGGACTTCGCGATGGAGAGCCCGAGACCGGTGCCCCGGTAGCCCGCCTCCCCGCGCCAGTACCGGTCGAACACCCGGTCACGGTGCTCTCGCACGATGCCCGGCCCCGCGTCGCGGACCGAGAAGACGACGTGCCCGCGCCGCGGCTCGAAGGAGACGCGAACCGCGCCCCCGCGCGGGGTCACCTTGATCGCGTTGGAGAGCAGGTTCGCGAGCACCTGCTGGATGCGCTCACGGTCCGCCTCGATCCGCGGCTGAGCCCGGTGCGCGGCGACGAGGACGCGCACCCCGGCACCCTCGGCGAGCGCCTGCACGACCTCACCGGCGTCGCGCGCCACGTCCTCCGGCGCGACGCTGCCTGGCGCCATCGCGAGCCGCCCCGCGTCGATCGACGCGAGGTCGAGGAGGTCCCCGACGAGCCGGGACATCTGCCCGCCGACCCGCGCGATCGTCGCGGCCGCGGCACGAGCGGGCCTTCCGTCCTCGCGCGGCGAGGCGGTCCGGCGGACCACCTCGGCGGCCGCGCCGATGGTGGCGAGCGGCGTCCGCAGGTCGTGCGAGACCACCGCGAGCGTGTCCTCGCGGGCGCGGACCGCCTCGCGCACCTTGCGGTGCAGGTCGGCGTTGTCGAGCGCCAGCGCGCAGCGGGTGGCGAGGTCCTCGGCGACGGCCAGATCCTCGGGGCCGAAACGGCGCTCCACACCCGAGATGGCGAAGTCGAGCACGCCGACCAGGCGCCCGCGCGCCCGGAGCGGAACTGCGAGGAAGGAGCGGAGCCCGATCGGAGCCAGGAGGGCGGCGCGCTCCCCCGCCGTCTTGCCGGCCTGACCCGCGAAGTCTTCGATCTGCGGGAGCAGCTCCGACGCGCCGGTCCGGAGGACGCGCCCGACGCCGTGCTCGGCCTCGAGGTCGATGGGGTAGCGCTCGAGCATCCCGCGCGCGGCGGCCGCGAGCGCCGGGTCGTACGTCTCGACCGCCACCCGGCGCGCGATGCCGTCGTCCCCCACGAGGACCACCATGCACCAGTCCCCGAGGAACGGGAGGGCGAGGCGAGCCACCCGCGCGAGCGTCTCGTCGAAGTCGATCGAGGACGCGAGCTGCTCGGAGGCGGCGGCGAGGAACTGCTCGCGCGCGCTCGCGCGCCGCTCCACGGTGACGTCGTGGAAGGCCACCACCGCGCCGACGGTCTGGCCCCCGCGCCGGATCGGTGCGGAGCTGTACCGGATCGGGAACTTCGTCCCGTCGCGCCGCGTGAACAGGTCGTCCTCCGAGCGGAACGGCTCGCCCGTCCGCATCACCCCGAGCACCCGGCACGTCTCGATGCCGCCGCAGGTGCCGTCGAGCTTCGAGCAGTGGAGCGCGCGCTGCATCGGCTTGCCGATGAGCTCCCGGGCGCGGAAGCCCAGCATCCGCTCCGCCGCGGCGTTCACGAACGTGATCTTGCCTGCGGCGTCGATGGCGTAGATGCCCTCGTCCACCGCCTTGGCCACCGCACGCTCGACCTCGAGCCGCGCGCGGAGGCGCCGCGCCGCTTCGTGGCGCAGCGCGACGAGCGACCCGAGCCCCTCGCGCGACCAGCGGGAGGTCCGCGCGACGAGGAGCGCGACCGCCACGAACAGCGCGATGCGCTCGACCGCGGCCCGGTCGAGGGGGCCGACGATGACCGCTCCGGCCGCCACGATCCCTCCCGCGGCGAGCCCCGGCCCCATCCCACCGAGGTCCGCCGCGATGGCGACGGCGCCCACGCCGAGGAGGAAGAGCGCGGTCTGCGGGAACGGCGCGAGCGCGACCGCGAGCCCGAGCGCCGCCGCGCCGAGCGCGAGCGCGACCGTGAACCGCGCCACGGCGGGGTGGCGTGGGAACAGCGGGACGAGGAGGGTGCGGACGCTCACGCGTGCGGCGCCCGCGCATGGGGCGCGAGCAGCGCAATCGTGCGCGCACCCTCCGTCCAAGTCGAGGGGCGACGGGGCGGGGGCGCGGCCCCCAGGCGTGCCGGCGGCCGCTCTGCCGCCGGGCCGAGCCGAGCCCGAAGCGTCGGGGAGGCGGGGGCGCGCTTTCACGACCGCGACGTTGATCGCGGCGCCCCCGCGAGGCGACACTCCGGCCGTGCCGACGCTTCGAGACTGGCTGCACGAAGGACCCTTCACGCTCGGCCTGTCGTCCGGGTTCTTCGGGTTCTTCGCCCACGCGGGGGTCGTGTCCGTCCTCGAGGAGGAGGGCCTCCGGCCCGCGCGGATCGTCGGGTCTTCCGCCGGCGCGCTCGTCGGCGGGCTGTGGGCCGCGGGCGTGCCGGCGCCCCGGCTCTGCGCCGAGCTGCTCGCGCTGCGACGCGAGCACTTCTGGGACCCCTGGCCCGGGCTCGGGCTCCTGCGCGGACGGATGTTCCGGAGGCGGCTCGAGGCGATGCTGCCGGTGCAGACGTTCGAGGAGTGCCCGACCGCCGCTCGCGCTCTCCGCCTTCGACCTCATCGGGTGGCGGACGGCCGTGCTCGCGGCGGGACCGCTGGCGCCCGCGATCCACGCGTCCTGCGCGGCGCCGGTGCTGTTCCAGCCCGTCCGGATCGGCGCGCGGCTCTACTCCGACGGCGGCGTGCGCGACCGGCACGGGCTCGAGGGCGCCGGCCCGGGCGGCCGCATCCTGTTCCACCACCTCACGTCGCGCTCGCCCTGGCGGCGGCGCTCGAGCCCGGCGCTCCGGCTGCCGGAGCGGCCCGGCCTGCGCGCGGTCGCGCTCGACGGGCTGCCGCGGCTCGGGCCGTTCCGGCTCGAGCGCGCGGCGGAGGCGATGGACTGCGCCGCCCGCGGGATGCGGGCGGCGCTCGCCGCCCCCGCGTAGCTACTTGAGCTTCCCGGTCCCGTCGTTCAGGCGCGGGACGATCTCCGGGGTGAGGCCGGTGTTCCCGAAGTCGCCGAGGAAGGTGACGACGTCCCCGGGCGACCGGAGGCCGGGAGCGATCATCGAGAGCGGCGCGATCCCGAGCGGGAACGCGCGCGAGCTGAGCTGCTGCACGAGCTCGTAGCCGGTGTCGGTGCGCCGGATGACGAACGTGCCGGAGTCGCCTGCCACCGCGATCCCGAAGGCCGAGGTGGTGTCGATGATCCCGGCCGTGCCGAGGAACGGCTGGCCGACCGTGTCGGGCGTCACCGCGATCGCCCGGACGCCGCCGAGGGCCTCCGTCCACTGGGCCGGAGGCCCCGCCGTCTTCCGGACCTCGATCGCGTAGAGCTTGTCCGTCCCCATGACGAAGACCGCCGTCCCGGGGCCCCAGCCCGGGACGTCCTGCGTTCCCGCCATGGCGACGTGGGCGTTCGCGCCCGCGGGCGGCGAGCTCGTGAACGGGTTCGTGGGGCTCACCACCGTCGACGTGAGGAGCACCCAGTCGCCGAAGGCCGGCTGCACCGCCGCCGGTGCCCGGCTCGCCGTCGGGGTTCGAGATGACGGCGCCGAAGACGGCGACCGCGATCGCTCACCCCGTTCAGGAGCCGGTTCTCGTACGAGCAGCCGAGCGCGACCGCCCCCGAGTCGCCGCCCAGGGCGACCGGCCAGCAGTCGCGCGTGTTCGTGTGGTTCGGGTCGAGCGCCGGCACCGGCTTCGGCGTCACCTCGACGACCTGCCCATTCTGGACGAGCAGCGCGGCGAAGCCGCCGTTCTTCGTGATCGCGAAGGCGTCCGGCCCGGCCTCGGAGGTGCCGAGCGCGGCGGGCCAGATGAAGAAGTGGCTCCCGGCGGCGCCGCCCGTCCCCGAGTACCCCGTGAGCGCCTCCGCCGGGTCGAAGGTGCCGTCGCCGCGGCTGCGCAGCTTGCCGAACCGCCCTGACTTCTCCTGGTAGAGCACGGAGGGCCTGCCCTCGCCGTAGTAGTCGGCGAGGGTCAGCGCGCCGACCGGCGCAGGCGAGAGCTGCTCACCCCACGCGAGCATCCCTCCGCCGCCCCACAGCACGGACATCCCGGTGCCCTGGTTCGCGACGACCGCGTCGCCGAACCCGTCGCCGTCGAGGTCGCCGACGGCGAGCGGGAACACGCCGCCGCGCTGGTGCGTCTGCGCGCCGAACGTCCCGGTGGTGGCCGCGCCGAGGGTCCCGTCGCCGATGACGAGCTGCGCCGTGGCGCCGTTGTCGCTCGCGGCGACGAGGTCCGGGGCGCCGTCCGCGTTCACGTCGGGCAGGCACACGGTGTTGACCGCGAAGGGGAAGACCGCCGTGGTGGAGACGGGCCCGAACGCGAGGGCGGGCGCGAGCGCGACGCCGAACCCGGAGAGCACGCCGTCGTTCCCGTTCCAGGAGACCCAGGAGGTCGGCGCGCCCGGGGCCGGAGCGTAGCCGCGGACGCCGTCGACGTCCGACGCCCCCGCGCCGGGGAGCGGCCCGACCCACGGCTGCGCGGGATCGCGGACGAGGAAGAGCCGCCCGCGACCGGTGGAGTCCTCCCGCAGGCGAACGAGGAGCGCGTCGGCGGTGCCCGGCGGGCTCCCCGGCGGCGGGCGAACGACCGCGAGCCTCGTGTCGGACGAGGTGGAGTCGAGCTCGAACGAATACCCCACGCCCGGCCAGCCGCTCTTCTGCCCCGACGCGGGGTAGAGGGTGGTGAGGCCGGTCGGATCGCTCGCGGCAGTCCCGAACGCCACGTGGAGCTTCGCGCCGGCGGCTCCGCTCGCGAGGCGGTTCCGGTCGTCCGTCTGCAGGATCCAGGCGAGGTCCGTCTTGCCGTTTCCGTCGAAGTCCCCCACCGCGAGCCCCATCGCGTCTGGTAGTTGCTCCCGTCGCACGCCGGGCAGAAGCTCTTCACGCGCAGGCACGCCGGGGCGGCCGGGCGCGCCGCGCCCACTGCCCAGTCGATGCGCGTGAGCCACGCGTCCGTGGGATCCCACGGCCCCGAGTCCGCGCAGAGGGACTGGCCCGGCGAGAAGCTCGCGGTCTGGATCGTGTCGGAGATCTGCCCGGGCGCGTAGAACCGCCACGTCGCCGCCGCGGCGTCGTAGCGGGCCGTGCCGTTCCGGATGCCGTAGTTCCTCGTGAGCTGGTGGTAGGCGGTCCCGGAGCCGTTCTGGAACGCGGGGTCGTTGAGGACGGTCGTCCACTGCTCCGGCTCGCCTCCGAGCACCTGCTCCTCGGAGAGCTGTCCCGCGAAGTTCGGGGTGACCGACCAGACATCGAGCGCCGGGCAGAAGCCGCCCGAGCACCGCTGATCGCCGCCGAGCATCACGATCCGATCCCTCCCCGTGCCGCCGAAGTCGGACGGGATCGCGGTCGCGGAGGGATCGCGCCGGGTGAAGTAGGACTGCAGCACGGGCGTGCCGGTGTCGAGCAGCTCGCCGACGGTGAACTTCGAGGACCCGTCGCCGCCGATCGCGAACACGACGTCCTGGCTCCGGTCTCCGTTGAGATCCGCCACGACGCAGCCCTCGACGCCGTTCCCGATCGCGAACGGGACGCCGCCCACCGGCGGCCCCTCGAGGATCGCCGCGGGCGCGCCGGTCGCGTCGGTCACCTGGACGAAGTCGATCGCGCCCGGGCTGAAGCCGGGCACGTACTCGCCGCTGAAGGCGTTCACGCTGCCGCGGCTGCGGTTGCCGCCGTTCCCCCCGCGCGTGCGGTCGGGGTCGGTCGCGGGATCGCCGGCGACGGCGCGAACCCGCGGCGCGAACCCGAAGGTGTAGGGGGGCTTGCCGCCGCCCGCGGCGAGCTGCGCCACGACCCCCGGGAACACCTGGGTGGAGGCGAGCCGGAGCCGCAGCCGCGGGCCGACCGGGAGCTCGAGGGTCGCGCTCTGCGGCTGGCCGCTCGCCGAGTCGGTGACGCGCACGACGTCGGTCGTCACCGCGTCCGGGTCGGGATCCGCCGAGCGCGTCCCCGCGACGTACACGCCGCCCGTGGCGTCGATCCGCGCGTCGGGGCCGGAGCCCTTCACCGCGACCGAGAACGTGTAGGGCGGCTGCCCGCCGAGCGCGATGAACGCCACCGTCTCGTGCGGGGCGACCGCGCGCGTCTCGGACCGGTAGAGCTGCAGCCGGGCGCCGACGAGGACCTCGGCCTTCGCGAAGGCGCCGTAGAGGTCGCCGACGAGGACCGTGTCCACGACGTCGCCGACCGAGCCCGCGACGTACACGCCCTCCGGGGTGACGGACGCGCCCGACGCGGCGGCGCCGCCCGCGAAGACGTAGTTGCCGCTGCCGCCGGTCGCCTGGAACGAGATGCGGCCGCCCGGGACGACCCCGGTGAACGCCGGCGTGATGGCGATCCGCTGCCCGACGCTCACCGTGGCGATCGCCTTCGTGCCGAGCGCGTCCGTCACCTCGACGACGTCCTGCGCGGAGCCGGCGGAGCCGGCGGTGTAGACGCCGGACGGAGTCGAGGCTCGCGTCCGTCCCGGAGAGCTGCCCGCCCTGCGCGAACGCGAAGAGGTACGGGGCGACGCCGCCCGCGCCGGCGAACTGGAGCGACTGGCGCGGCGCCGCGCTCTGGAAGGCCGGCACGACCCCGAGCGCGTCGACCGACGGCTTCGGCGGGATCTCGACGTCGCGCTTGCAGCCCGCGAGCGAGGCGACGGCGAGGAACACGGTCACACCACGGCGCATCGAGGCCTCCCGGGAGGCGCCGATGGTACCAGGGCGGCAGGCGACGAGACGAGCGGCCGCCCGCCGGGCGCGTGAGCGGCGTCACGCGCGCCGGCGGCGGACTCGGCGGTTCACCACGTCTGGTTGCCGTGGCAGCTGTTCGTGCAGCTCCGCGTCGTCGTGGAGTACGTCGTGATCCGGTTGCCCACCTGCTTCGCGCCGTCGAGGTGCGTCGTGCGGTTGACGGCGGAGGTCGTGTAGCCCGGGTGGCAGTCGCCGCACGAGCGCCCGGAGTGCCTGGAGTGTTGCCCGGTCGAGGGCGGGGCGCCGTGGCAGGAGCTGCAGCTCACCTGCGCGGTGGACGTCCAGCTCATCGTCGCGCCCACGCCGGAGCTCACCCCGCCCGTGAACCGCCCGTGGCAGTAGACCGAGCTGCACGACGCCGACGTCGCGGAGGTCCGCGTGTACGTCGCCGCCGCTCCGCCCGTGCGCGCGAGCGCGCCGAAGACGACCTCGGCGAGCCCGTTTCCGTCGACGTGCGCGGCGTCGGTGATCACGTTCGAGCCGGTCCGGTCCGGGTGGCAGGCGGTGCACGCCGGCGCCGCCATGAGCGTGGTGCCGAGGTGGGAGGCGTGGACGCCGACCGAGACGTTGGTCGCCGCGGTCCCGCCCTGCGTGTCCACCGGCGGCGCGGCGACGCCGGTCGTGCGGTTGCCGTGGCAGAAGGTGCAGGACGACTGCCAGGACGCGAACCCCGCGGTGGAGTGGCACGACGCGCACGAACGGCCGGTGCCCCCCACTCCGTCGAGCGCCGAGCCGTGGCAGCCCTTGCAGGAGGAGAGGCCGCCGCGGTTCACCGAGTAGCCGTGCTGGTCCTTCGCGCTCCAGCCGGCGGCGTGGCTCGACGTCCGGTCAATCGTGCCGTTCATGTGGAGCGAGGCGCTCACCGACGTCGCCGTGTAGCCGCTGTGGCAGCTGTCGCAGGCCGACGAGGTCGTGTGCGGCGCCGGCGGCGGCACCCCGTGGCAGCTCCCGCAGGTGACCTGCGCGGCGCCGCCGGTCCAGCTCGGGGCCGTGTTCCGGCCCCCGGCGAGCGTCGCGCCGTGGCAGTAGCTCGCGGCACAGGTCGCGCCGTTCCAGACCGGGGTGGTGCCGCGGGCCGCCGCCGGGCCGAACGCCACCGCCGCGGTGCCGTCGAGGTGCGAGAGATCGGTCGGGACCTCGTGGCACTCGGCGCACGCGATCGCCTTCCCGAGCGTGCCGCCGGCGAGGTGCCGCTGGTGCGCCCCGACGGCGCGGTCGGTCGTGGCGGTCTCACCCGCCGACCCGCGGGGCGGCGCCGCCTGCCCGAGGTCGGACACCGTGTACACCGCGAGCTTCGTGCCGTGGCAGAAGGTGCAGTTCGAGATCCAGGCCGACCCGCCGTGGCAGGCGTTGCAGGACACGCCTGCGGAGCCCCCGTCGAAGGCGACGCCGTGGCAGCCCTGGCACGAGGCGAGGTCCTGCTTCGCCGCGGGGCCGTGCTGCGACCGGATCGCCGAAGCCCTGCGCGTGCCCGGCGCCCGCCGCCACTGTCTCGCCGTTCACGTGCAGCCCGTTCGCGGCGTCGATCGTCCCGTCGGGCTTCACGGTCCCGGGGTGGCAGCCGGCGCACGCGGTCGAGGTGGCGGCGTGAGACGGCGGCGGCGCCGCGTGGCAGGCGTCGCAGGCGAGCGGACCCGCCGTCCACGACGGCGCCGGGACCTTCCCGCCCGCGCCGAGCGTCGTGCCGTGGCAATAGACGTTGGAGCAGGTGCCCGCGTCGTAGGACGGAGTCGCCCCGTGCAGGAGCGCCTTGCCGGCGAACGTCACCTGCACGGTGCCGTCCATGTGATCGGGGCTCTCCGGGACGACGTGGCACGAGCCGCACGCGACGTCCTTGCCGAGGTGGGCGAGGTGCGCCCCGGTCGCGGGCGCGGCCCGGGCGAGCGCGTCGCCGCTGCTCGAGCGATCCCCGTGGCACGTGGTGCACGCGGTCGCCGGTGCTCCGGCGTCCAGCGGGAGCTCGCGTGCAACGCCGCACGCCGCAAGCGCGGCGGCGAAGGTGATCGAGAGCACGAGCTTCATCGACGGCATGCGGCCTCCGAAAAAGGAAGGACCGGGAGCTGGTGCGCTTGCGTGCCCGGACGGTCGCCCCGCTGAAAAGTGGGCGAAGTGGGCGGGCCCCAGAGCAACCTGCATGCCCGGCGATGGCCGGGACCGCCCGCCGGGAGGTTTCTCGTGTCATGACGCCATGTCCCACGTTCCAGGGACACCGGCGGGGCTCAGGCGACCGCTGGACCCGGGGCGCCTCTCATCCCGGGACGGCGCACGGGCGCGCATTCCTTGCGCAACCCGGCGGCCGAGCCCTCAGATTTCCGAGCGCAGCGCCTCGAGCGCCTGCCAGCGGCCGTAGAGCCGCTCGACGTCGGCGGTCGCGGCCTCGAGCTCCGCCCGCAGTCCCGCGACCGCAGCACGGTCCTTCTGGTAGGTGGCCGGCTCCGAGAGCGTCGCCTCGAGCGCAGCCTTTCGCCCTTCCGCCTCGAGGATGGCGGCCTCCATCCCCTCGAGCTCGCGCTGCTCCTTGAACCCCAGCTTCGCGGCGCGCCGCACCGGCGCCGCCGAGGGGGGAGCGGCGGTCCCGCCCTTCGACGCGGGTTTCGACTCCCCAGCCGACGCCGATCCTGCCGCCTGCGCGCGCGCGTCCGCGCGCTCGAGCTGGCTCTTGAGCCGCCGATACAGGTCGTAGTTGCCCTCCCACCGCGTGATCCGGCCGCCCCCGTCGAACGCGAGGATGGCGGTGGCGACCTTGTCGAGGAAGTACCGGTCGTGCGTCACGAGCAGCACGCTCCCGTCGAAGTCGAGCAGCAGCCGCTCCAGCACGTTGAGGGTGACGAGGTCGAGGTCGTTGGTCGGCTCGTCCAGCACGAGCACGTTCGCGCCCTGCAGGAAGAGGCGCGCGAGGAGGAGCCGGTTTCGCTCGCCGCCGGAGAGGGCCTTCACCTGCATCTTCTGGATGCTCGGCGGGAACAGGAGGTCGTCGAGGTAGTCGCGCAGCACGACGCGCCGGCCCGAGAGCTCGATGAAGTCCTCGCCGACCCTGCCCGGCGGCCTGCCGCCGGCAGCCTCGTAGACCGTCTGCTCCCCGTCGAGCGTCGTTCGCTGCTGGTCGTAGTAGGCGACCTGGGTGCGCTTGCCGGTGACGACGGTGCCGGCGTCCGGTTCCAGCTCGCCGAGCAGCACCTTCAGGAAGGTGGTCTTGCCGACGCCGTTCGGCCCCACGAGCCCGACGCGCTCACCGGCCTTCAGCCGGAAGTCCACGCCTGCGAGGATGACCCGCTCGCCGAAGCGCTTCTCCAGCCCCTCGGCCTCGATGACCGTGGCGGAGAGCCTCGGCGGCGCGGCCACCTTGAAGTCGGCCACCTTGGGGCGCGCGAACCCGCGCTCGGCCATGAGGCGGCGCGCCCGCTCGATGCGCGACTTCGACTTGGTGCGACGCGCCTCCGGCCCGCGCCGCAGCCAGGCCACCTCCTGGGCGATCCAGCGGTCCCGCTTGTGCCCCTCGAGCTCGCGCTGGTCCTCCGCGAGGAGCTTCTGCTCCAGGTAGGCCTCGTAGTTCCCCGGGTAGCTCGTCACGCCGGCGCCCGGGGTGATCTCGATGATCCGGTCCACGAGGTCGTCCAGGAAGTAGCGGTCGTGGGTGACGAGCAGCAGCGCGCCGGGGAGCTCGTCGAGCTCCTCCTCGAGCCAGTCCACGGTGTCGGCGTCGAGGTGGTTCGTGGGCTCGTCGAGCAGGAGCAGATCCGGCCGGGTGAGGAGCGCCCGCGCGATCGCGACGCGCTTTCGCGTCCCGCCCGACAGCTCGGCCACCGGCCGGTCCCAGTCCCGGACTCCGAGCCGGTCGAGGAGGCGCCGCGCCTCGTGGGCGGTGTCCCAGCCGCCGAGGTGGTCGATCCGGTCCGACAGCGCCGCGAGCTCGGCGAGGATGCGTTCGTGCGTCGCCTCGTCCGCCGGGGCCTGGAGGCGCGCCGTCGCCGCCGCGTGCGCGTCGAGCGCCGCCCGGAGCGGCGCGCGCGCCACCTCGAGCTCGGACGCGACGGTGGCGCCCTCGAGGAAGACCGGCTCCTGAGGCAGGTACGTCACGGTGGCGCCGCGCCGGAGCTGAAGCTCACCCCGATCGGGCTCGGAGACGCGCGCCAGCATCTTCATGAGCGAGGACTTGCCCGAGCCGTTGACGCCGACCAGGCCGACCCGTTCCCCTTCCTCGATCGTGAACGTCAGCTTCTCGAAGATGGTCCGGCTTCCGAAGGCGAGGCCGAGACCGGCGGCGTGGAGGAGGGTCATCGGCCCCCTTCATAGCACCGAGGTCGCGGTCGGTCCGGCGCGGCGCGCGGCGGTCTGGTAGAAGAGGCGCGTGGACTTCGCCAACGCCGGCGCGCACCGCGCCCTCCTCCCCGCGCTCGAGGCACGCGGCTACGCCGAGCCGACCCCGGTCCAGGCCGCGGTCCTCGCGCCCGCGCTCGCCGGGAAGGACCTGCTCGTCTCCTCCCGGACCGGCTCGGGGAAGACGATCGCCTTCGGGCTCCTCGTCGCGGAGGCCGCCCTCGAGGACGGGGAGCGGTTCCCGGCAGCCGGCGCGCCGCTCGCGCTCGTCGTCGCTCCGACCCGCGAGCTCGCCGTCCAGGTGCAGCGCGAGCTCGCGTGGCTCTTCGGCGCGGCGCACGGGCGCGTCGCGGCCTGCGTCGGCGGCATGGACCCGCGCGGCGAAGCCCGCGCCCTCGCCGCGGGCGCGCACGTCGTCGTCGGGACGCCCGGCCGGCTGCGGGATCACCTCGAGCGCGGCAGGCTCGACCTGTCGGCGCTCGGCACGGTCGTCCTCGACGAGGCCGACGAGATGCTCGACATGGGGTTCCGCGAGGAGCTCGAGGCGATCCTCGACGCGACCCCCGCGACGCGCCGCACCGTCCTCTTCTCGGCGACGCTCCCGAGGCCCATCCTGGAGCTCGCGAGGAAGTACACGCGCGACGCGGCGCGCGTCGCGGCGACGCCTCCGACCGAGGCCCACGCCGACATCGAGTACCGCGGCCACGTCGTCTCCGCCCGCGAGCGCGAGCACGCCATCGTGAACGTGCTCCGCGCGCTCGACCCGCCGAGCGCGCTCGTGTTCCGCGGCACGCGCGACGCCGTCCAGCACACGGCGACGAGCCTCTCGGAGCGGGGCTTCGAGGTGGTGGCGCTCTCGGGCGAGCTCACGCAGCCCGAGCGGACGCGCGCCCTGAAGGCGCTCCGCGACGGCCGGGCGCGCGTCCTCGTCGCGACCGACGTCGCCGCGCGCGGCCTCGACCTGCCCGGCATCGGGCTCGTGCTCCACGCCGACCTGCCCCGCGATCCCCAGGCGCTGCAGCACCGGAGCGGCCGGACGGGGCGCGCGGGCCGCAAGGGGCTGGCGCTCTTCCTCGCCGCGCCCTCGGAGCGGTTCAAGCTCGAGCGGATGCTGCGCGACAGCGGGGTCAAAGCGGCGTGGTCGCCGGTCCCCTCCCCCGAGGACGTCCGCGCGCGCGACGCCGAGCGGCTCTCGGGCGAGCTCACCTCGCTCGCCGACGACGCGAGCGACGAGGACCGCGACGCCGCGCGGCGCCTCCTGGCCGCCCACGACCCGCTCCTCGTCGCCGTCGCGCTGGTCCAGCGCGAGCGCGCGCGGCTGCCCGCGCCCGAGGAGCTGCCGGAGACCGCCCGCGCCGCGCAGGAGACGCCCGCCGCCGCCCGCACCGCGAGCGGCCCGCGCGCGCCACGCCGGGGCCCGCCGCAGGACGTGGTCTGGTTCCGCCTCCTGCTCGGGCGCCATCGCAAGGCGGACCCGAAGTGGATCCTGCCGCTCCTGTGCCGGCGGGGCGACGTCACCCGGGACCAGATCGGGAAGATCCAGGTGCTGCCCGGCGAGACCCGGTTCGAGGTGGCGCGCGCGGCGGCCGGCGCGTTCGAGAAGGCCGCCTCGCTGCCGGACCCGCGGATGCCGGACGCGCGCATCGAGCCGCTCGGGTCCGCTCCGCACGTGGCCGCCGCCCCGCGGTCGGCGCCGCGAGGTCCGCACGCGCACCCGCGTCCGCGGCGCGGGGCCTGACCGCGGCGCCGTCGTCGGGCGCCCACGCGCGCGACCCGCCCCACATCTCGGGCGTACCGCCGACACGTCCTCACCCCACGTACGAGGGATGGCTCGACGTTCGGCCATCTTGTAACGATCGGTGACATGCCAAGCGTGACGACCCTCCTCCACGGCGGCAGGACCCTCCTCGAGATCGACTTCGACGGCTGCCTGCCCGGCGCGTACGCGCCGGTGATCGCGGAGGCGCAGCGCGCGATCGCCGCGGCGCCCCGCGCGTCGGTGCTCGCGCTCACCTGCGTCGAGAACGTCCGGTTCGACCCCGGCACCGTGCTCGAGATGCAGCGGTTCGCGTCCGCGGCGATGCCGTTCCTCAAGGCGAACGCGCTCGTCGGGATCACCGGGCTGAAGAAGGTCGTGTTCGGCGGGATCAAGCCGCTCTACAAGGTCCCGGTCGAGCTGTTCGAGACCCGGGCCGCCGCGAGGGACTGGCTTGCGGCGCGTTGAGGCGTGGCGGCGGTGTCCCCCGCACGCCGGGTGGTGCGCCGCCGTCCGCGCCGGGTAGGATTCGCGGCTCCGTCGTGGCACGCTCCACCACCCTCCTCGTCTCGCCGCGCGCGATCGCGGCGGCGCTCCTCCTCGCCGCGCTTCCGGCGCGCGCGGACGAGCTCGTGGCGGCCGGCGCACCCGACCTCGACCTGCCGCGGTCGGCCGAGGTGTCGAGCGCGCCGCCGGGGACCGCGCCGTCCGCCGCGGGCGACGCCGCCGACCTCCCGACGCTGCTCCTCGAGCTCGGCGCCTATTACTCGAGCGCCGGGATCTACCTGCCGCTCGCGCGCGATCCCGTCCCGCACGTCGGCGAGCACGGCGAGGTGGACCTGTACTGGGCGCTCCTCCCGCGCTCCTTCGTCCCGCGCTTCGTCGTGCTCGAGGTGAGCGTCAACCCCATGCCGTGCCTCGGCCTGCTCGTGCGCGATCGGACGCCGACCGTGTACGGGCGCGCGCAGCTCGACCGGAACATGAACGTCGTCCGTGCGGCGACCGCCGGGTTCGAGGAGCCGTGGGCGGCCTCGCTGTTCGTCGGGAACGTCGTGAACTTCGACGTCCGCGGGCGGGGCGAGATCGAGGGGAAGGGCTACTTCGGCACCGTCCTCTCGGCCGGCAACTGGCACATCAAGGACAACGTCGCGATCGACGACCCCTGGCTCGAGGCGGAGGCGAAGCTGAAGGGAGACCGGCGCTCGCCCGTGAAGAAGCTGTCCTGGTCGTTCCGGGTCGGCGCGAAGCTGCACTCGAACCCGGACGTGGTGGACACCGTCTACCTCGGGATCAGGCGGAGCCGCGTCGACCGCGCCGGCGGCCCTGCGCTCATCGCGAACTCCGGCGTCGAGTACCGCTTCGACGCCGCGCTCGACGGCACCCCGCTGCGCCATTACTTCATCGTCGACAAGAAGTGGCCGCTCGGGAAGGTGGTCGCCTCGCTCGCCCTCGGCGTGCTGTGGGACCGGGGCCGCTCCTACCGCGGCGCGCTCGGGGCGGACACGCCCGAGCGGGTCCAGGTGCTCGTCCGACCGAACGTCGAGTTCTGACGCGCGCCGGGCCCGGCCGCCGCGGCGCGGTCCCGTTCACGCAGCGTGATCGCCCGATTCGCGAGGTGGGCCGCGCACCTGCGCTTGGCGCAGCGCGCTGACACTTCCGGGTGATGGCAGCTCCCTCCGGTCGGGGGATGGTCTTCGCACTCCCGAGCCCGAACAGCGCCGAGCCGTTCTCACGCCGTCTGGTCGCCGACCACGAAGGAGCCGAGAATGCGTTTCATCGCCTGGAACATGGCCGTCGCCGCCTGGCTGCTCATCACCGCCTTCGCCTTCCCGCACAGCGAGGGCTCCGCCGCGCTCACCGGGCTCATCGCGGTGCTCATCGGGACGTTCGCGCTCGCCTCCCCGGGCCTCCCCGGCCTGCGCTTCGTGAACGCCGGCCTCGCGCTCGTCCTCGGCTGGGCGGCGCTGCTCATGCCGGGGGTCGGCGGGCTCGCGCAGGTGAACACCGCGCTCGTCGCGGCCGCCGTGTTCGCGCTGTCGCTCATCCCGGGGCGGTCCACCGCCGCGGCGGAGCGCGCGCAGGTGGACCCCGCGCCGTAGGCCGGCGCGACGACCGCCCGCACGCCGGCGCGGCGCCGCCGCGACGCCGGTCGTGTGCCCGCGCGGCGCTCTCGGCCGCGGCGCGACCGGTGCTACAATCCGCGCTCCGCACCGTGCCCCGGGAGATCCCTGCGTGCAGATCGTCTGTCTCGACCTCGAAGGCGTGCTCGTCCCGGAGATCTGGATCGCGTTCTCCGAGCGGACGGGGATCCCGGAGCTGCGCCGCACGACGCGCGACGAGCCCGACTACGACAAGCTCATGCGGTTCCGGCTCGACCTGCTGCGCAAGCACCGGCTCGGGCTCCCCGACATCCAGAAGGTGATCCGGGAGATGGGCCCGGAGCCCGGCGCGAAGGCGTTCCTCGACGCGCTCCGGGCGCGGTACCAGGTGCTCATCCTCTCCGACACGTTCTACGAGTTCGCCATGCCGCTCATGGCGCAGCTCGGCATGCCGACGCTCTTCTGCCACCGGCTCGAGACCGACGCGAGCGGGTTCGTCGTGAGCTACCGGCTCCGGATGCCCGACCAGAAGCGCGCCTCGGTGCGCGCGCTGAAGGGGCTCTCGTTCCAGGTGATCGCCGCGGGCGACTCGTACAACGACACCGCCATGCTCTCCGAGGCGCACGCCGGCATCCTGTTCCGCCCGCCGCAGAACGTCATCGACGAGTTCCCGCAGTTCCCGGTCGTGCGGGACTACCCGGGGCTCGCGGCGGCGATCGACGCGGCGAGCCGGCGGATCGGCGAATGACCTCCGGGTAGCCGGGCGCTGGCGCGCTCGCGCGTCCAGGCGGGCGGGTCGATCAGTACGCGGCGCGCGCGATCGCGAGCAGGTCCGCCTCGGAGCACGGGCGCGGGTTCGTCCGGTGGGAGGCGTCCTCGAACGCCTTCGCCGCGATGCGCGGGAGATCCTCCTCCCGCACTCGCGCGTCGCGGAGCCGCGCCGGGATGCCGACCCCGGCGGCGAGCCCCCGGACGCGCTCGGAGGCGCCGTCGGCGAGCGCCGCCTCGCCGGCGCGGGGGTCCGCGCCCATGGCGACCGCCACCTGCGCGAGCCGGGGGCCGGCGGCGGCGCGGTTGAACGCGACGACCGCCGGCAGCACGACGGCGTTCGCGAGCCCGTGGTGGAGCCCGGCGATGGGGGTGAGCGCGTGCGCGAGCGCGTGCGACGCGCCGAGCCCCTTCTGGAAGGCCATCGCGCCCTCCATCGCCGCGATCATGAGGTCGGTCCGGGCGTGCAGGTTCCCGGGCTCGCGCACCGCGACCGGGAGGGACCGGGCGGCGCGCCGGACCGCGTCGAGGCCCGACGGCGTCGGCGAGCGGGTGGAACCCCGCCGCGACGTACGCCTCGAGCCCGTGGGTGAACGCGTCCATGCCGGTCGCGGCGGTGATCGAGGCGGGGAGGCCCACCGTCAGCTCCGGGTCGCAGATCGCGACCCGCGGCATGAGGTAGGGGCTGAAGATGACCGTCTTGCGCCCGGTGTCGGGCAGCGTCGCCACGCCGGAGCGGCCGACCTCCGAGCCGGTCCCGGCGGTGGTCGGGATGGCGACGAGGGGCGGCAGGTCGTCCCGCACGAACCGATCCCCGCCCGCCGCGTCGTCGTAGCGCGAGAGCGGCGGCTCGTGCGTCGTGAGGAGCTGCACGAGCTTCGCCGCGTCGATGGCGCTGCCGCCGCCCACCGCGACGAGCCCGTCGCAGCCGCCGCGCCGGTAGGCGGCGAGCCCTTGCGCCGCGTCGCGGTCGGTCGGGTTCGGCTGCACGTCCTCGAACGCCTCGGCGCGCACGCCCGCGGCGTCGAGCACGGCGTGGACGCGGGCCGCGAGCCCCGCCCGGACGACGCCGGCGTCCGTGACGACGAGCGGACGGCGGACGCCCAGCCGGACGAGGTGGGCGGGCAGCCGCGCGAGCGCGCCCGGCCCGAGGACGACGCGCGTCGGCCAGGACAGCTCGACGACCGACAGCTCCGCGGGGAGATCGAATGGGATCACGGGTGCCGCCTCAGACGAGCTCGAGGTACCGCTCGAGCTCCCAGGTGGTGACCGCCCGCTCGAAGCGGCGGACCTCCCACTCGCGCGTACGCACGAAGTGGTCGACGAACCCCTCGCCCAGGAGCTCCCGGGCGCGCTCCGAGCGGCGGAGCAGGTCCACCGCCTCGCGCAGGTTGCGGGGCAGCGCGGGCGCGGCGGCGGCGTAGCCGTTGCCCTCGCACGGCGGCGGCGGCTCGACCTCGTGCTCGATCCCCCACAGCCCCGCGGCGAGCGACGCCGCGATCGAGAGGTAGGGGTTCGCGTCGGCCCCCGGCTGCCGGTACTCGATCCGCGTCGCCTTCGGCGAGCCGCCGATGAGCCGCACCGCGCAGGTGCGGTTCTCGCGGCCCCACGTCGCGGTCGTCGGGGCCCAGGTGTTCTCGACCGAGCGCTTGTAGCTGTTCACCGTCGGCCAGTGCAGCGCGGTGAGCTCGGGCATGAGCGCGAGCTGGCCGCCGAGGTAGTGGCGCAGCAGCTTGCTCTCGCGTCCGCTCGACCCGTCGCTGAACCGGTTCGTCTCGCCCGAGAGATCCCAGAGGGACTGGTGCAGGTGCCCCGAGCAGCCCGGCAAGGCGGCGTTCCACTTCGCCATGAAGCAGGCGGTCACCCCGTGCCGCGCGCAGATCTCCTTCGTCGCCGTCTTGAACAGCGCCGCCTTGTCGGCGGCGCGCTCGAGGTCGTCGTACTGGATCGCCGTCTCGTAGACGCCCGGACCGGTCTCGGTGTGCATCCCCTCGACCGGCACGTCGAACGCGTCGAGGCCGTCGATGAGCGCGTGGACGAGCCCGGCGTTCGCGGAGCTGCGCAGCCAGGAGTAGCCGAACATGCCCGGGGAGAGCGTCGAGAGGCCGTGGAACCCCTTGTCGCGCAGCGACTGCGGCGTCTCCCGGAAGAGGAAGTACTCGTACTCGGACCCGACGCGGGGCAGGAACCCGAGCGCGCGCGCCTTGCGGCCGACGCGCTGCAGGAGCTGGCGCGGAGAGGGCTCGAACGGCGTGCCGTCGGCGTTCACGAAGTCGAGGATGAACGCCGCCGTGTCGGGCTCCCACGGGATGACGCGCGCGGTGGAGAGGTCGAGGCGCGCCTGCGCGTCCGGGTAGCCGGTGTGCCAGCCGGTCACCCGCGCGTTGTCGTACAGCTCGTCGGCGAGGTCCCACCCGAACACGACGTCGCAGAAGCCGAGCCCGCCTTTCGCGGCGGAGAGGAGCTTGTCGAGCGACACGTACTTGCCGCGCCAGACGCCGTCCACGTCGAACGCGCCGATCTTCGCCTTCGCGACGCGCTTCGCGTCGAGCCACCCGCGGAGCGTCCCCACCGGGTCCGCCGTCGCCGCCGGCGAACGCGCGTGGCGCGCCGCCCGCACCGTGCGCGGCCGCGCCTCCGGGACGTGCCGCACCTTCGCCTGCGCCGTCTTACCCATCGGTCACCCCGGGAGCCTGGTCCAGACCGTCTTGAGCTGCAGGAAGCCGTCGAGCGCGTGGTGGGAGAGGTCCCGCCCCCAGCCGGACTCCTTGAACCCGCCGAAGGGCGCCGCGTCGTCGAACTCGTTGAAGCAGTTGATCCAGACGACGCCCGCCTGGATCCGGCGCGCCAGCGCGTGGGCGCGCGCGACGTCCCCCGTCCAGATCGCCGCGGCGAGGCCATAGCGCGTGCCGTTCGCGATCGCGACCGCCTCCTCCTCGTCCTCGAAGGGCAGGCACGCCACCACCGGGCCGAAGATCTCCTCCTGCGCGATGGTCATCTCCGGCCGGACGTCCGCGAACACCGCCGGACGCACGAAGTGGCCGCGCGCCTTCGCGCCCTCCACGTCCCGCTCGCCGCCGGTCACGAGCCGCGCGCCCTGCTCCCGCCCGGCGCGGACGTAGCCGAGCACGGTCTCGAGCTGGCGCCGCGACACCTGCGCGCCCATCTCCGTGGCGGGGTCGAGCGGGTCCCCCACCCGGAGCGCGCGCGCGCGGTCGGCGAGCGCGGCGACGAACGCGTCGTACCCCCGCGCGTGGACGAGGACGCGCGAGCCGGCGTTGCAGGTCTCCCCCTTGTTCCCGAAGATCCCCCACAGGCAGGCGTGGACCGCCTTCTCGACGTCGGCGTCGGCGAACACGATCTGCGGGCTCTTCCCGCCGAGCTCGAGGGTCAGCTTCTTCAAGTTCGTCTCGCCCGACGCCGCGACGAGCCGGCGCGCGGTGCGGATGGACCCCGTGAAGCTGATCTTGTCGACGTCCGGGTGCCGCGCGATCGCCTCACCGGCGGGGTCGCCGTAGCCGGGGAGGACGTTCAGCACGCCCTCCGGGAAGCCGGCCTCCTGCGAGAGCTCGGCGAGCTTGAGCGCGGTGAGCGGCGTGAGCTCGGAGGGCTTCAGCACCACCGTGCAGCCCGCCGCGAGCGCGGGCCCGAGCTTCCAGCACATGAGCGAGGTCGGGTAGTTCCACGGGATGATGGCGCCGACGACGCCGACCGGCTCCTTCACGACGTAGGTGTGGAACGGGCCGTCCACCGGCAGCACCTCGCCGCGGACCCGGACCGGCTCCTCGGAGAAGTGGGCGAGGCAGGCCGCGCCG
Source organism: uncultured delta proteobacterium (assembly GCA_963736795.1). Taxonomy (GTDB): domain Bacteria; phylum Myxococcota; class Myxococcia; order Myxococcales; family Anaeromyxobacteraceae; genus Anaeromyxobacter. The sequence continues at coordinate 146,227 of CAVTRF010000039.1, forward strand.
GGCCCGACGTCCCCCCGGATCGCCTCGCCGAAGGTCTTGCCGTTGTTCATCGACTCGACGAGCGCGAACTCCTCCCGCCGGTCCCACAGGAGCTCGGCGAGGCGGCGCAGGAGCTTGCCCCGCTCCCGGGCCGTCATCGTGCGCCACGGCCCGCCCTCGAAGGCGCGGCGCGCCGCCCGGACCGCCGCGTCCACGTCGGCCGGGCCGGCCGCGGGCGCGTCGCAGATCTTCTCGCCGGTCGCCGGGTTCGACACCGGGAGCGTGCCGCCCTCCCTGGGCTCGACGAAGCGGCCACCCACGAAGAGCTTCGCCGGCGGGAGCCGCGGGACGAGGTTGCGGGGATCGGTCATCGCGTGCGGCACCTCACTGGGCCTTCGGTGTTTCTGCGCCGCGGCCGTCGCGCCGCTATGGGCATTTGGGTGCCGGCGACGCTCCTCCTCTTGAAGTGCGGGACGACGGGCGCGGAGGTCCGCCTCGCGCACGGGGACTACGACCGCTGGTTCCTCCGCGCGCTCGCGCCGAGCGGCGTCGGCGTGCGGGTGATCGAGGCGCACGCCGGCGCGCCGCTCCCCGCGCGGGCGGCGGGCGTGGACGGCATCGTCGCCACCGGCTCACCGCTTTCCGTCACCGAGCGCGCGCCCTGGATGGACCGCGCCGGGGCGTGGCTGCGGGAGCAGGCCGAGCGCGGCGTCCCGGTGCTGGGGGTCTGCTTCGGGCACCAGCTCCTCGCCCAGGTCTACGGCGGCGAGGTGGGCAGGAATCCGCGCGGTCGCGAGCTGGGGACCGTCCGGTGCACCCTGACGCGGGCGGGCCGCGGCGACCCGCTCTTCGCGGGCGTGCCGGAGATCTTCGAGGTGCAGGCGACGCACGAGGACGAGGTGCGGGAGCTGCCCCGGGGGGCCGAGCTCCTCGCGACGAACGCGGCGTCCGCCGTCCAGGCGTTCCGGATCGGCCCCCGGGTCCGCGCGGTCCAGTTCCACCCCGAGCTCGAGCCCGCCGCGCTCGGCGCGCTCGCCACCTCGCGCGCGCCGCTCCTCGACGCCGAGGCGCGCGCGCGCGGTGGCGGACCCACCGCGCAGACCGTGCTCGCGGGGCTCCGCCCGACCCCGTGGGGCCGCCGGATGCTCGAGAACTTCGCGCGCGGGCTCGCCGGCGCGGCGCCGGGGGCGCGCGCGCCGGCGCCGGCGCCGGAAGGGCGCTAGGCCGCGGCGGCCTTGCGGCTCTTGCCGAGCTTCACGCGGAGCTCGCGCGCCTCCACGTCCACCGACACCTCGATGTAGCTCAGCATCGCGAGGACGAACGCCGCCATGAGCAGCAGGCCGGCGATGTTGTACGCGCCGGTGTACGAGCCGGTCTGATCGGCCACCCTCCCGGCGAGCATCGGTCCGATGACGCCGCCGACCCCCCACGCGGTGAAGAGGACGCCGTAGTTGAGCCCCATGTTCTTCGTGCCCCACTGGTCGGCGGTGGCGGACGGGAAGATCGAGAGGCAGGCGCCGTAGCTGAAGCCGACCACGGCCGAGCCGACGACGAACGCGCCGATGGTCGTGAACGACGGGAAGAAGAACATCGCGGTCGCCTGCATGATGCAGACGATGCCGAGCGTCACGACCCGGCCGATGCGGTCGGAGATGATGCCGGCGATGATGCGGCCGCTCGCGTTGAAGACCGCGAGGAGCGCGACGAACACGAAGCCGATCTTGATGGTGTTGCCGGACTGCACCGACACGATCTTCGCCATGTGGCCGATGATCATGAGGCCGGCGGTGGCGGCGCAGGCGTACTGGACCCACAGCATGTAGAACATCGGCGACCGCAGCATGTCGCGCCAGGTGCCCTCGACCTTCACGGCCGCGCCCGGGCACGGGCGGCTTCAGCGAGGCGGCGGGCTTCTCGGGGTTCTTGATGAACTGGGCGAAGGCGGTCGCGATGACGAGGAACGCGACGCCGAGGATCCGGAACGACGTCGGGATCCCGTAGGTGCCGAGCAGGTGCTTCGAGAGCGGCGCGATGTAGACCGGCGCGATCCCGAAGCCGCCGACGACGAGGCCGGTGATGAGCCCCTTCTTCTCGGGCGGGAACCACTTCACCGCGGCCGGGCGTGGTGGCGGAGTAGCCGAGGCCGAACCCGGTGCCGGCGAGGAGACCGAACCCGATCATCGCCGCGACGACCGACTCGGGCGTCGCGAGGCTCGCCACGATGAGGCCGACGCCGGTGAGGATGCCGCCCGCCGAGGCGACGATCCGGGGTCCGAACTTGTCCTGCAGCCGGCCCGCCGGGATCATCATGACGCCGAAGACGGCGATGGCGACCGTGTACGGGAGCGTCGCCTGCGTCTTCGTCCAGCCGAAGCCGCCCTTGTCCACGGTCTCGACGAGCTGCTTCGAGAAGACCGACCATGCGTACAGGATGCCGAGGGCGAGGTTCAGCCCCATCCCCGCCAGCGTCACCACCCAACCCCTGCGATTCATGCCGTTCCCCTCCGGATCGACGACCCGATGATAACTCGCGCGAGCGCGCGGATTGCGGGCGCGGACACTAGCAGAAAAGGGTGCGCACGCAGCCCAAGCCTTCGTACCCAGGGGCATTTTCATAGTGGACAGATCAAGGCGACGACGCAATGTTTGCGAGTCAGGTATTGCGCGAGCGCCAGATTCGCGCGTCCCACTCGTCGCTTCAGCGCAATCGTCGGTACGCGCGAAGGCTGCGTCTCCCTGGCGCGGGGTGCGGCGATTCGCTGCAGCGCCCTCGCGGACGTGCTCCGGCGCAGCCGATCAGCTCTTCAGCTTCGCCTTCGCGGCGTGCGGGTCGTGGCAGGCGGTGCAGGCCGTGCTCGGGGGGACGCGCGCGTGCTTCGCCTTCGCCTTGGGCTCGGAGAGGTCGTGGCAGTTCGTGCAGAGCGCGGGCAGCGGCTCGAGGGTCTGGGCGCGGTTCGCCGCGCCGTGCGGATCGTGGCAGCTCGCGCAGTCCCCGTCGCCGAACGGCTGGTGGACCCAGCTCGACGCGAGCAGCGCCTTCTGCGGCGCGTGGCAGCCGAAGCAGAGGTCCGCGCCCGCGCGCACGAGCAGCTTCTTCAGCGCGCCGCCGTGGATCTCGTGGCACTTCGTGCACTCCCCGAGCTTCACGGGGGAGTGCACGAACGGCTGCTCGAGGACCTTCTGGGTCTTCGCGTGGCAGCCCCAGCACAGCGAGCCGCCGCCCTCGACGAGCAGGTGATCCCGCGACGACGCGTGCGGCGTGTGGCACTCGAAGCAGCGCCCGGCCTTCACCGGCGCGTGCGGCACCTTCACGGCGGCGGCGCGCTTCGCGAAGTCGTGGCAGCTGTCGCACTCGGTGAGGAGGTCCTTCTTCAGCCGCGCGAGGGCCCGCTTCTCGTCGGGCGGCAGGTGACAGGTCGAGCAGTCCCGGTCGCCGAAGGGCGGGTGCGCCTTCTCGGCGACGAGCTTCTTCGCGGGGAGGCGTGCGGATCGTGACAGCCCGGTGCAGCGCGCCTCCGCCACGGCGTAGCCGCCGTGCGCCTTCCGGACGCTCTCGCCGTCGAGCCTCGTGGCACGCGAGGCAGAGGGCGGGCTCGTCCTTCTCGAGGAGCGCCGGCGCCATCGCGCCGTGACCGGCGTGGCAGTCGGCGCACGCGCCGTCGGCGACCGCCGCGTGCACGGTGAGCTTCTTGTCGGCGAGCCGCTGCCGCATCGCCTCGTGGCACGACAGGCAGAGCTCCTTCCCCTCGCGCGCGAGCAGGTGATCGCGCTTCGCGCCGTGCGGGTCGTGGCAAGACCAGCAGCGGCCGGCGACGAAGGGCTGGTGCTGCGACCGGCCGCGCGCGCGCGCCTTGCGCGCGCCGACGTGGCACTCGAGGCAGATCGAGGCGTCGTCGGCCTTGAGGTGCTGCCGCTGCGTGCCGTGGGAGACGTGGCACTGCGAGCAGTTGCCGCCGGCGAACGGGTTGTGGAGCTTCGCGTCGCGGAGCCGCTCGATCATCCCGCGGTGGCAGGCGAGGCAGAGCGACTCCTCGGACTTCGCGAGCAGCGGGGCGCGCTCCGACGCGTGCGGCACGTGACAGCGGGCGCACTCCCCCTTCACGACCGGCGGGTGCTGCTTGCCGGCGCGCTTCCGCTCCACGTCCTGCACGGCGTGGCAGCGGCCGCAGAGCGCGCGCGCCGTCCGCCTCGACGAGGAGCTTCGCCGGGCCGCCGTGGGGATCGTGGCAGCTCGCCGCACTCGCCGGAGCGGGCCGGCTCGTGGCTCGACCGCGCGGTCGCCCAGTCGCGGGCCGCGCGGTGACACCCGGTGCAGAGCAGCTCGGGCGCGGCCGCGAGCAGCTTCGGGCGATCGCCTCCGTGCTCGTCGTGGCAGACGTCGCAGCGCCCCTCCCGCACCGGCGCGTGCCCGGTCGCCCGCGCTCGCTCGCTTCGCGATCGCCGTGTGGCAGCGGAAGCAGAGCGCCGGGCGCGGCGCGACCAGGAGGGCGTGGCTCGTTCACCGCGTGCGGCGAGTGGCAGGCGGTGCACTTCCCCTCCCGCACCGGCGCGTGCACGACCTTCCGCCGCTCGAACCGCGCCTGCCGGTCGGAGTGGCAGTCCCAGCACAGCGCCGGCTGCGGCTTCGAGAGGGCGAACGGCGTCTTCGACGTCGGCGCCGCGTGACACCCCGAGCAGTCGGCGAGCACGGCGTGGCTCACCTCGTGGAGGAGCTTCTCGTTCGAGGCGGAGTGCGGGCCGTGGCAGGTCTCGCAGCGCGCCGGGTCGACCGGATAGCCGCCGTGCGACGTTCGCGACGTCGGCATGGCACCGTCCGCAGAGCTGCTCGCGCGGCGCGTCGAGCAGCTTCGGCCTCGCGGCCCGCGTGCGGCTCGTGGCAGCCGGAGCAGCCGCCCATCTGGATCGCGGAGTGCTGCTTCGCCCCCTGGAAGGCGTCGCCGTCGTGGCAGCGCAGGCACAGCTCCGGCTCGGCCTCGACGAGGACGTTCTTCCCCTTCTCCCCGTGCGGCTGGTGACACGCGTCGCAGCCCGTCGCTTCCCTGAACGGCTCGTGGAGGTGGGGGAGCGCGCGCTGCGCGTCGAGCGTGCGCTTCGCGTGACAGCCGGCGCACTCCGACCCCTTGCCGCGGGACGGGACGCCGCCGCACCCGGTGAGGAGCGCGGCGGCGAGGAGGACGACGGAGCTGAGCGCCTTCATGGAGGGGCGCATGCTAGCCGAACTCGCCGAGCGGCCCGGACGCGAAGTTCGGGTGCCGTCGGTCGCATGGTCCGGCTCGTTCGCGCACCGCGACCCGGTGTCGCACCATGGGCGTTGCACCGGAGGTACCCATGGCCGCCCCCGCTCGCGCCGCGCACCGCTTCACGCGCGGCGCTCGACCTCGGCTCCGAGTACAAGTGATCCTCATGACGAACGGTGCGGTGACGGGGACGCCAGGCGGCGCGCGCTTCGAGCGGATGGAGGCGCGGTGACCGCCGTGATCGCCGGCGGCGCGGCGCCGACGCCCGGGACCGGGCTGCCCGCCCTCGACCACGTCCTGCAGGGGCTCCGCCTCGGCGACAACGTCGTGTGGCAGGTCGACTCGGTCGAGGACTACGTCCCCTTCGTCGAGCCGTTCGTCGCGCAGGCGCTCGCGGAGCGGCGCAGGCTCGTCTACTTCCGCTTCGCCCGCCACGCGCCGCTCGTGCCGGACGGCTGCGGCGCCGCCGTGCACCGGCTGTCCCCGGCGGTGGGGTTCGAGAGCTTCACCGCCGAGATCCACCGCGTCATCGAGGAGGCGGGGCCGGGCGCGTACTACGTGTTCGACTGCCTCTCCGACCTCGCGGCCGACTGGTACTCGGACCTGATGCTCGGCAACTTCTTCATGGTCACCTGCCCGTACCTGTACGACCTCGACACCGTCACCTACTTCGCGCTCCTGCGCGACAGCCACTCGCACGAGGCGGTGGACTCGATCCGCTCCACGACCCAGCTCCTCCTCGACGTCTTCCGCCGCGACGGGACGCTCTACGTCCACCCGCTCAAGGTGTGGGCGCGCCAGACGACGACCATGTACCTGCCGCACGCTCGCGACGGCGCGGAGTGGCGCCCGGTCACCGAGAGCGCGGTCCTCTCGGAGGTGCTCGCCGGCCTCGCCGACCGGCGGCTCGACGCGGTCGCGCGACACGACCTGTGGGACCGCAAGTTCCAGCAGGCGAAGGACGTGCTCGAGGCGTACCGGGCGGACGCCGCGCCCGAGGCGGAGGCGCAGGAGATCTTCGAGCAGCTCCTGCGGATGATGGTGACGCGCGACGAGCAGGTCGCCGAGCTCGCCGCGCGATGGTTCGACCTGCCCGACCTCCTCGCCGTCCGGCGACGGATGATCGGGACCGGGCTCATCGGCGGCAAGGCGCTCGGCATGCTCCTCGCCCGCGCGATCCTCGCGCGGCAGCTGCCGCGGATCCGCGAGCGGCTCGAGCCGCACGACTCGTGGTTCGTGGGCTCGGACGTCTTCTACACGTACCTCGTCCGGAACGGCGGCTGGCGCGCGCGGCGCGAGCAGCGCAGCCCCGAGTCGTTCCTCGCGGGCGCCGCCGAGGCGCGCGAGCGGATCCTGGGCGGCGTCTTCCCCGACTTCATCCTGAAGCAGTTCGCGGCGATGCTCGAGTACTACGGCCAGTCGCCGATCATCGTCCGCTCGTCGTCGCTGCTCGAGGACGGGTTCGGCAACGCCTTCACCGGCAAGTACGACAGCGTGTTCTGCGCGAACCAGGGGGCGCCCGCCGAGCGGCTCGAGGCGTTCCTCGCCGCCGTCCGCGAGGTGTACGCGAGCGCGATGAGCGAGGAGGCCCTGCGCTACCGCGAGCACCGGGGCCTGCTCGACCGCGACGAGCAGATGGCCATCCTCGTCCAGCGCGTCTCCGGGGCGGTGCGCGGGACGCTCTTCTTCCCGCAGGCCGCCGGGGTCGCGCTCTCCTACAACCCGTGGGTCTGGAGCCGGGAGATCGATCCGCACGCCGGGCTCGCCCGGATCGTGTTCGGGCTCGGCACGCGCGCGGTCGACCGCGCCGACGACGACTACACGCGGCTCGTGGCGCTGAACGCCCCCACCCGCCGGCCCGACGCGAGCCTCGACGACGCGAGCGAGCACGCGCAGCGCCGGGTGGACGTGCTCGACCTCGCCGCCAACCGGCTCGCGTCGCTGCCGCTCGAGGAGGTGACGCGCCGCGCGCCGGACGTGCCGCTCGAGCTGTTCGCGACCCTCCGGCGCGGGGCCCCGCCGGTGCTGACCTTCGACCGGCTGCTCTCGGCGACGCCGTTCGTGGAGGAGCTCCGCGAGATCCTCCGCACGCTCGCCGACGCCTACCGCTACCCGGTGGACGTCGAGTTCACGCTGAACGTCCTCTCCGGCGGACGGCTCCGCCTGAACGTCGTGCAGTGCCGCCCGCTTCAGGTGAAGGAGGGCGGGACCATCGCCCCGCCCCCCGCCGACCTCGCCGCGGCCGCGATCGTCCTGGAGAGCCGGGGGCCGGTGGTCGGGCAGAGCACGAACGCGCCGGTGGACCGGGTGGTGCTCGTCGATCCCGACGCGTACGAGCGGCTCGCGACGCAGGACCGGTACGAGGTGGCGCGGGTCGTCGGGCGGGTGACGCGGCTCGAGCCGGCGGGGACGCGCCGCATCCTCCTCCTCGGCCCCGGGCGGTGGGGGACGAGCACGGTCGCGCTCGGCGTGCCGGTGACGTTCGCGGAGATCCAGCGCGTCGCGGCGATCTGCGAGATCGTGAAGACGCGGATGAACGTCGTCCCCGACGTCTCGCTCGGATCCCACTTCTTCAACGACCTCGTCGAGGCGAACATGCTCTACCTCGCGGTGTACCCCGAGCGGCAAGGGGACCGGCTCGGCGAGGAGGCACTCCGCGCCGAGCGGAACCGCTTGCCGGAGCTCCTCCCCGACGACGCGCGGCTCGCCGACGTCGTGCGGGTGGTGGACTTCCCTCGACCCGGCGACGGGCGGTCCCTCTGGCTCAACGCGAGCTGCATCGACCAGCGGGTGGTCTGCTACCTCGCGGCGCCCGCGGCGCAGACGCGCGCGGCGCACCCCGAGTGATCGAACGAGCAATACCCACATCTTGCGATGTTTCCGTGCCTTCACCCACAGGGCTTAACGTCCGCGTAGGAAAACGGGTTTTCACTTTCCGCGTGCGACATCTTTACTCACCTGAACGTTGGTGTGCAAACTTGTCGCGCACTGATTGCGCAGCGCGACGCGGGGGGCCGCACGCGCCTGAGGAGAACCGAACGATGACGACTGCGGCCTTCCTCCCGAAGCCCTCGATCCAGGCGACGGCCTCCGGCCCGACGAGCGCCACGCCCGCGCCCGCCGCGACGCCCGTGCCGCGCACGACGCCGTACCCGAGCTTCGGTGCCGCTTCGAGCGCCACCCCGCCGCCGCGCCCGCGCATGTCGCCGCTCCCGAGCCTGACGCCGCTCCCGAGCCTGACGCCGCTCCCGAACACGACCGCGCTCCGGAGCGTGACGCCGCCACCGGGCGTCCCGCTCGGCAAGGTGAAGGGCTCGCTCCTCATCGCGCGGATGAAGTACCTCCGCGCGCGCGGCGCCGACGACGCGGAGCGCGTGCTCCGCCGCTCGTCGACCACCGACCAGCAGGTGCTGCGCGGGATGCTCCTGCCGAGCAGCTGGTACGCGGCCGACCTCGTCCTCCGCCTCGAGATGACGATCGTCGCCCTGCTCGCGCACGGCGACCGCGGCGAGCTGTTCCTCGACATGGGCCGGTTCACCGCCGACACGAACCTCGGGCCGAACGGCGTCCAGCGGCCGTATCTCAAGCAGGACGACCCGCACTACCTCCTCCGCAACGTGCCGCGGATGTACGCGGCGCAGCACAGCGCCGGCCTCCGGACCTACGAGGAGCTGGGCCCGAAGAGCGCGTTCATCCGCACCCTCGACGGCGAGCAGACGAACGCGGAGGACTGCCTCACCGCGATCGGCTGGCTGAAGCGCGCGATCGAGCTCTCCGGCGGCCGCATCGTGACGGTCGAGGAGACCCGCTGCCGGAGCCGCGGCGCCGACTGCTGCGAGTACGTCTGCCGCTGGGCCTAGGGTCGTTCAGCGCCCGAACGCCGCCTCCATCTCGCGCCGCGCGCGCACGAGCGCCGCGGCCTCGTCGAGCACGACGTCCGCCTGGCGCACCGGCTCGCCGGCGCGCACCGCTCGCACGAGCCGGACGCGGTGGGCGAGGCCGATCGGGAGCGCGCCGAGGCGGCGAGACTCCGGCGCGGGCCGCAGCTTGCCGTACACGAGGAAACCGCCCTCGCCGTCGAGCACCTCGCCCGCCGCGAGGTCGCGCTTCGCGGTGGCGACCGCGTCGGCGGCCCACGCCCGCGGGGCGCCGGTCGGTTCCCGCCGCAGACCGACGGACGCGACGGAGATCCCGAGCTCGAGCCCGATGAGGTGGGACGGCCGGTAGAGCGCCGAGAAGCGGCCGCTCTCGTCGGTGACGAGCCCGTACTCGGCGAAGCACCGCGCCGCGTACTCCGAGGGCGCCTCGAACACGACGTAGACCCCCCAGCGCAGGTCGCGCGACACCGGCGTCCCGTCGCGGCGCAGGCTCGAGACGACCTCCACCTGGCCGGCGCGCTCGAGCACGCCGCCCGCCGCACGCGGCCGGAGCACCCTCGCCAGCTCCTCGGCCCCGCAGGGCGGGAAGGAGAGGCCGTCCGCGGGCGCCTCGAGCCCGGCGGCGTTCGCCACCGCCGCCATCTCGATCGCCGACTTGGTGCCGTCGAGGAACGAGTTGAACATCTGCGGATTGAGCCCGCCGCTCGCCGCGTCCTCGGGGGAGATGCCGTAGTCCTTCCAGACGGTGTCCGGCGTCGAGGCGTGGTAGCGCGGCAGGTACTTCGTCCCCTTCCCCGCGGCCACGACCGGCAGCCCGCACGCGCGCGCCCAGTCCACCAGCTCGCAGATGAGCGCCGGCTGGTCGCCGTACGCGAGCGAGTAGACGACGCCCGCCTCCCGGCAGCGACGCGCGAGGAGCGGCCCGCACACGGCGTCCGCCTCGACGTTCACCATCACGACGTGCTTCCCCTCGCGCGCGCAGCCGAGGGCGATCGCGACCCCCGCCGCCGGGCTCCCGGTCGCGTCCACGACGACCTCGAGCTCACCGGCGCGCAGCAGCGCCTCGGCGTCGTCGGTCACGAACGTGGCGCCGCTCCGGACGGCGTCCGCCACGGCGGTCGCGCGCGTCCGCTCCGGGGCGAAGCCAGCGGTCGCGAGCGCCGCGCGCGCCCGGTCCGGGGCGAGGTCGGCGACCGCGACGACGTGCACGCCCGGGGTCCGGACGGCCTGCGCGAGCCACATGGTCCCGAACTTCCCCGCGCCCACCAGGGCGACCCGGAGCGGCCGCCCCTCCGCGCCGCGCTCCCGAAGCATGGCCCCCAGGTTCATTCGCGCCTCCGGACCGTTAGAATGTGCGCGTGGAAGACGCCGCGCAGCAGCCCCGCATCCTCGCCCGGTGCCGTCCCGCGGTTCCGTCCCGGGCGGGCGCTGCGGCGCGGTTCGCGGGCCCGCGCGCCGGGCGAGCCTTCGTCATCGCGCCGGAGCGCTGCAACCGGTGTGGCGCCTGCCTGCGCCTCTGCTGCCCGGCCATCTCGGACGCGGGCGGCGAGGCGCTCGTCGTGGACGTGACCGCGTGCAGCGGGTGCGGCCGGTGCACGCCCGTGTGCCGGGCGCGCGCCATCGCCGCGCCGCGGTGAGCGGCGGTAGGGGGCGTTCGCCACGCCCAGCGTCGAGGTCCGAACCTCCCAGTCCGCGTTCGACTTCGAGCTCGTCCCGAGCTTGCGCTGCACGGTACTCCCGCCCGGCGTCCTGCCGGTGCCCGTCCAGTTCACGGAGACCGCGGACGCGTTCGGGGTGGTGAGGTTCGTGCACGGCGCGCCGCCGCAGCTCGCCGGGAGCCACAGGCCCCCGACCTGCAGCTCCTGCAGCGCCGCGAAGAAGCCGAAAGATTGGGAGCTCGGATCGACGAACGGCACCGCGTCCTGCAGCCGGCCGAGCCAATCCTCGACGCGGAGCACGCGACTGTTCGGGTCGATGTCCGAGGAGATGCCTGCACCGCCGTTCATGAAGTCCCACGCGTCGTCGTAGCTCAGGTAGTCCGCCGCGGGGTACTGCGCCTTCCCGGTGGTCTCGTCCCCCGGCGCGTCTCTGCCGCCAGCATCCGAGAGCGGCACGAAGTGGACGACGACGAGATCCCCCGTCGCGACCGTCACGTCGGGCAGGGTCGCGAGCACCTTCGTGGCGGTGCCCAGCTCGACGAGCCGGCCACCACCCGTCCTGCCGCCGGAGATCACGAGCAGCTCCACGAGATCCCGCGAGGAGTCGATGGTGGGTGCGAGCTCGGTGAGCCGCAGCACCGCCGGCACGACGTACCCGACGAAGCTCGCGGTCCTCGCGCCCAGGGCGACCCCGGTCCCGACCTGGTCCGTGACGGTCCCGGCCACCGTCGCGGTGTAGGTCGTCCCGGGGATCTGCGAGGAGGTCACGACGGTGAGCTCCCGGCCCGACGCGGAAGCGGCGAGCGCGACGAGCCCGCCGGTGAACGCGACCTGCGAGCCGTCCGCGAGCACGCTCGCGGGATCGATGCGCCGGTCGAGGGTGATCCGGACCTCCGTCGTGCCGGTCGCGATCGCGGCGACGACCAGCGGCGCCGGACAGCCCGTGAGCGTGACCTCGCCGGCGGCGCGCGCCGTCGGCTGCGCCGTGCCGCCGAGGCGCCCGAGCGGCGCCGGGCCGGCCACGAGCGTGCAGCCCCACACGAGGTCGAGCGCGTCCAGCACCGTCGAAGCCGCCCGGAGGCGGAGGTTCGCGCTGCCCGACGGATACCCGGCGGTCTCGAGCGGGAACTGCACGAAGCCGGTGCCGGCAGCGACCGAGCTGCCCGAGAGGGCACCCTCCACCGTGACCAGCTCGTCCGCGTAGGAGTCGAGCGCGCTCACGATGTCGCCCGCCGCCGACAGGTCCTGCACGAGCGGCGCGACGTCCACGCCCCGCGCCTGGCGCGAGAAGCCGGAGATCAGCTCGGCGAACACGGCTCCGCTCCAGGTCGACACCCGGGTGACGGTGAGGCTCACGCGATCGCCGACCGCGAGCCCGGTGGTGCCGACGGTCGCAGGGTCCACCTCGACGAGCAGCGCCGGGCCGGCGGCGTCGGCCTGGAGGTAGAACCCGGCGGGCTCGTTCCCGATGGCCGGCCGGAGGTAGGTCACCACCGCGCCGTTCACGGCCAGGGACGACGGGCAGTACGAGGACGCACAGGCCGCCGCGGCGTCGCGGATCGCCTGGAGCTGCTCCGAGGGCGGCGGAGGCGGAGGCGCGAGGCAGACGCCGCCCTGGCAGACGAGCCCCGTCGCGGCGCAGTCCACCTGCGACGACAGATAGGTGCACGTGTACCCGGGCGCGACCGCGGCGTACGAGCACGTGCCGGCGGACGGGTACGTCACCGCGATCTCCCCAGAAGCAGGCCGGGGGAAACCCCGGCGGGGCCGAGCACGGGCTCGAAAGCGCGCAGACGGTCACGCACGCGCCGGCGCCGTCGCACACCTGTCCGCCGTCCTCGGTGCAGGCCGTCGACGGCGCGGCGTCGGACGTCCCGCACACGCCCGCGGCGCACGTCCGGACGCTGCACGTCGCGTCCGAGCCCGGGCACTGCGCCGGGGACGTGCAGCCGGCCGGCGGCGGGGGCGCGCTCGCGCCGCCGCCACACGCCGCGGCGAAGAGCGCCACCGACAGCACCGCGAGTCGTACCGCCGTCCCGATCGTCATGTGCGCGACGCTAGACGGTTCCGGCGGCGGAGAGCAACCAGGAGTTCAGGCCCCGAGCCGGGCGAGCGCGGCCTTCACGAACCGGGAGCGGACCTGCTCGTTCGCGAGCAGCGCCTGCGCGGGCGGCAGCTTCAGGATCGCGTCCACCGCGGCGTGGAGGAACTTGCTCCCGAGCCCGGCCCCCTCGTCGAACAGCAGCTCGGCGAGCCGGTTCCGCTCGAGCGCCATCCGGACGACCCGCTCGACCGTGTTCGCCGGCACGGCGCGCGGCCGACCTCCGCGGACCATCGCGAGCGCGCCCTTGTGGCAGGCGCCCGCGCAGACCCCGCACCCGACGCAGCGCTCCTCGTCGATCCGCGGCGCGAGCGACGCCTTGCGGCTGCCCGACCGACCGCACCGGATCCATCGCGATCGCCCCGACCGGACAGGCGCGCGCGCAGCGCGAGCACCCGGCGCAGGCGGCGGAGTCGCGGCGGGGCACGAAGCCGCTCGGGTTCACCGCCGGCAGCCCCCAGTGCGAGACCGCCTGGAGCTGCTCGCAGCAGCAGCCGCAGCAGTTGCACACGAACGTCGGCCGGTTCTTGACGTTGTCGGCGATCTGCACGAGGCCGGTCTCGCGCGCGCGGGCGAGGATCTCGAGCGCCTCCGTCCGGCCGATCTCGCGGCCGAACCCCCGCCGCGCGACGAACTCGGCGCCGCCGTTCAGCGAGAGGCAGTTGTCCATCGGCGCGTCGCACTGCTGCCCGAGGTGCTCCGCCTTGTGGCGGCAGAAGCAGAGCGAGACCGCCCACTTCCGCGCCCCGCCGACGACCTCGCTCGCGCGCTCCCAGGCGAGCACGTCGGGCAGCTCGTCGGCGAGCGCGGGCTCGGCGACGAGGGCCCGGCCGATGACGGTGTCCTTCCCGAATGCCTCGCGTGCGAAGGCCGGGTCGCCGTGGGTGTAGGCGTGCAGCGCCTCCGCCATCCGCTTCTTCGGGATCGAGTCCCTAGCCCGCATGAGCGAGTACTCGAAGAACCCGACCACCGGCGGCGCGAGCACGTACGAGCGCTGCTTCGTGCGCGGGTTCACGAGGTCGAGGACCACCCCGCGGTCGCACATGGGCTCGAGGCGCGCCTCGAGCTCCGCGGCGGGGATCGCGAGCCGGTTCGCGAGCCGGTCGAGCGACATGGGCCGGACCGGCAGGCGCGCGGCGAGCGCCGCCTCCTCGGGCGCGAAGAGGATCTCGAGGACCTCGCGGCGTCCCTGCTCGGCGCGCTCGTCCTCCGCCTCCGGGAGGCCTACCGTCCCGCGCTCGAGACGCGCGACGAGGTCCTGGTACTCCTCCTTCAGCCGTCCGAGGTGACCCATGCCTCCCGCGTACCACACTCCGCCCCGGGGGGCGCGCCCACGGGGCCGCGCGGCTCCGGACGGAGGCGAGGCCGCCCCGCACGGGCACTCGCGAGCGGGCTCGGTCGGACGCGCTCAATGCCAGAGGCGGCGCCGGCGCTTCACGCGCGGGAGCCGCCTTCGCACGCCGCCGACGACCCCGCGGATGGCGCTGCTCGCGATGCCGTAGCCCACCGCCGCGATGGCGAGGGCGGCCCAGGGGAACTGGAAGCCGGTGCGGCGCCGCGCCGTGCCGTGAGCTTCGGTGCGCGGCTCGGCGGTTGCGTCCCGGCGCGACCCGCGCCGGGCCCTCCGGGCGCTGCGCGCCCTCCTCGGGACGCCGCGAGCCGCCGCGGGGTCGGCTGCCGCCGGTTGCGGCCGCCGAGCGCCCGGCCTCCGCCTCGAAGCCCGCGTGCTCGGCCGCGGCGCGCCGCTCCTGCTCCTTCTTCTTCTCGACGCGGCGCTCCTGCGGGTCGCTCGCGTGCTTCTCCTGCTCGTGCACGTCCTCGAGGTGGGCCTTCTCGCCGAGCTGGTCTGCGAGCGTCGCCTTGAGTGGCTCGCCCGTCGTGTTCTCGTTCGCCATCGCGCCTCCCGTAGGGACGGTGCGGCGGCTCGCGGCGTCGCGCCACCGGCGCAGGCGCGCGAGCGCGCGGGCGCTCACTCGCCGCGGATCGAGCGGTCGAGGATCTCGATGGGATGAGCAGCCTCGACGTCGGCTTCGCGCTCGAGGAGCATGCGGCGGATCTGCAGGGAGCAGCCCGGGTTCGCGCTCGCGACGAGGGTCGCGTGGGTCGAAGCGACCGCCTCGGCCTTCCGGCGGCCGATCGCGTCGGCGCTCCCTGGCTCGAGCACGTTGTAGACGCCCGCCGAGCCGCAACACTGCTCGCCGTCCGGCACCTCGACGAGCTCGAGCCCGGGGATGGACCTCAGCAGCGCGCGCGGCGGGTCCTGCAGCCGCTGGGCGTGACCGAGGTGACACGGCGAGTGGTACGCGACCCGTGCGCGGAGCGGGTGGCGCGGCGCGCGCGCGGGGAGCAGCGCCAGGATCTCCGAGACGTCCCTGACCTTCTCGGCGAACGCGCGGGCGCGCGGCAGGAACTCGGGATCGTCCTCGAAGAGGTGGGCGAGGTCCTTCAGGTGCGAGCCGCAGCCCGCCGCGTTCACCGCGATGACGTCGACCGGCTCGCGCTCGAAGCGCAGGACGAGGTCGCGCGCGAGCCGGAGCGCCTCCTCGTGCCGTCCGGCATGCACCGAGAGCGCGCCGCAGCACCCCTGCCCCTCGGGGACGACGACCTCGACCCCCTCCGCGGCGAGCACGCGGAGGGTCGCGCCGTTCACGTTCGGGAAGAAGACCCGCTGCACGCAGCCGCCGAGGAGGGCGGCGCGGAGCCGGCGCTCTCCCACCGCCGCCGTGCGCGCCGGCAGCGTCGCGGCGACCTCCGCCCAGGTGACCGGCGGCGCGAGTCCGTCCAGGGCCGCGAGCCGCGGGAACGGCCGAAGCAGGCCGAGCCGCTGGACGACCCAGCGGAGCCCGGTGACGCGGCCGAGCCACAGGAAGAGCGCCGCCAGGCGGAGCGCCGCAGGCCGGGTGAACAGCGCGAACACCGCCGAGCGCCAGAGCCGGTCGGCGGCGGGGCGCGGGTGCTCCCGCTCCACCCGCTCGCGGGCGCGATCGATGATGTGATCGTAGCGGACGCCGGAAGGGCACGCGGTGAGACACGCCATGCAACCGAGGCAGCGGTCGAAGTGCTCCGCCACCGCGGGGGACATCGCGACGCGGCCGTCCTCGAGGGCGCGGAACAGGTCGATCCGGCCGCGCGGCGAGTCCATCTCCTCCTGCCAGTTCTGCCAGGTGGGGCAGGTCGGCAGGCAGAACCCGCAGTGGACGCAGTCGTCCTCGGGGGGGCGCGTCGCGTCCAACTCCCGGAGCTCCGGACCGCTCGCGTTCGGCCCGCTCGCCATCAGATCCCCCCCACGAAGCGCCCGGGCGCGAGGCGCCCGTCGGGGTCGAGCTCGCGCTTCAGCCGCCGCATCACCTCGACGGCGGCGGGCGCGGCCCCCCACACGTCGGCGCGGGCGCGGAGCGAGCGCGGCGCGGCGGAGAGCACGAGCGCCCCGTTCGCGAGCGGGTGGAGCGCGGCGCGCGCGGAGGCCACCGCCGCGCCGGCCGCGTCGGCGTCGGCGTCGGCGAGCTCGCCCGGCGAGGAGCGCGATCCCGAGCGCCGGGTGCAGCACCAGCCCTCCGCCCGAGAGCGAGCGGCGCAGCGGCGCGAGCGCGTCGAGCGCCTTGACGAGCGCCGCCGGCGCGAAGGTGGCCTTCGCGCGCACGCTGCCGCCCGTGCGCAGCGCGTCGTGCCGTGCCCAGAGCGCCGCCTCCTCCGCGCCGTCGAGCCTCGTGCCGCCCCCCGCGCGCGCGAGCGTCCGCTCCGCCTGGTCCCTCACCCCCGGCGCGAACCCCTCGAACCGGATCGCGAGGGTGAACTTGTTCACCCCCGGACCTCCGTCGCCCCGCGAAGCGGGGCTGGGGAGGGGGCCGCCCTCGGAGAGCGCGGCGACGGCGGTCGGCTCGACGGCGAGCTCGCGCAGCACCGGGATCGTCTCCGCCACGTCGACGCCGGAGAGCCCCTCGAAGGCGGCGGTCGCGGACGCCTCGGGCAGCGGGTGGAGGCGGAACACCACCTCGGCGACGAGCCCGAGCGTTCCGAGCGAGCCGCAGAACAGGCGCGGCAGATCGAACCCGGCGACGTTCTTCACGACCTTGCCGCCGCCGTGCGCGAGGACGCCGTCCGCCCGCACCACGGTGATGCCGATGACGAGGTCGCGCACCGCGCCGTAGCGGGTGCGCCGCGGCCCGAACGCGTTCGCGGCCAGCACGCCGCCGAGGGTCGCGCGCTCCGGATCGGGCGGGTCGAGCGCGAGCCGCTGCCCGTGCGGGGCGAGCATCCGCTGCAGCGCCGCGACCGTCATCCCCGCCTCGACCGCGACGATCTGATCGGAGGGCGCGTGCTCGCGGACGCGCGCGAGCCGCGTCGTGCGGAGGAGGGCGTCGAGCCGCGTGGGCGGCGCGCCGAGCTCGAGGTCGGTCCCGCCCCCGACGAACGTGACGGCGAGCCGGTCCGCGGCGAGCGCGCGCATCGCCTCCGCCGCCTCGTCCACCGTCCCCGGCTCCAGGACGAGCCGGGGCCGGACGCCGAGCACGGCGTCGTTCGGCTCGGCCGGGCGCGGGGCGGAGGGGACGATCATCACCAGCGCTCCGCGAGCCCCGCGACCTCGGCCGGGTGCGGGCGGTAGGGGCCGGGCTTCTCGCCGCACAGCCGAGGGGTCGGGAAGACCTTCCCCGGGTTCATGAGCGCGAGCCCGTCGAAGGCGCAGCGGACCCGCGCCATCGTCTCGAGGTCGTCCTTCGTGAACTGCTCCGCCATGAACTGCGCCTTCTCGGCCCCGACGCCGTGCTCGCCGGTGATGGAGCCTCCGGAGCGGATGCACAGGCGCAGGATCTCGCCGCCGAGCCGGGCGGCGCGCTCCTCCTCCCCGGGGTTCCGCGCGTCGTACAGCACGAGCGGATGGAGGTTGCCGTCGCCGGCGTGAAAGACGTTCGCGACGCGCAGGCCGACCTCGCGGGCCATCCGCTCGATCTCGCGGAGCACGCGGGCGATCTCCGAGCGCGGGATGACCCCGTCCTCGACGAGGTAGCTCGGGCTGATGCGCCCCACCGCGGCGAAGGCGGACTTGCGCCCCTTCCACATGAGCTGCCGCTCGGCCTCGTCCTTGGGGACCCGGATCTCGAGCGCGCCGGCGGCGCGGGCGATCTCGATGGCGCGGCCCGCGACGTGCTCCACCTCCGCGCGCGGCCCGTCGGCGTCCATGAGCAGCGCTGCGCCCACGTCGGGCCAGTCGAGCCCGGTCGCGGCCTTCGCCGCCTCGATCGCGAGGCGGTCCATCATCTCGATGGCGGCGGGGAGGATGCCCGCCGCGATGATGCCCGAGACCGCGTCCCCCGCCTCGTCCGTGGACGGGAACGTCGCGAAGAAGGTCCGGGTGATCTCGGGCTTGCGCAGCAGCTTCAGCGTGACCTCGGTCACGATCCCGACGAGCCCCTCGGACCCGACGAGCGGCGCGAGCAGGTCGTAGCCCGGCACGTCCGGCGCCGGCCCGCCGACCTCGGCCACCGTCCCGTCGGAGAGCACCACCCGGGCGGCGAGGACGTGGTTCGTCGTGAAGCCGTACTTCAGGCAGTGCGCGCCGCCCGAGTTCTCGGCCACGTTGCCGCCGATCGAGCAGACGCCCTGCGAGGACGGGTCCGGGGCGTAGTACAGCCCCGCCGCCGCGACGGCGCGCGTCACGTCGAGGTTGATGACGCCGGGCTCCACCCGGATCCAGCCGTTCGCGAGATCCACCTCGAGGATGCGGCGCATCCGCGAGAGCGAGACGACCGCGGAGCCCTCGACCGGCCGCGCACCGCCGGAGAGGCCGGTGCCGGCGCCGCGCGGGACGAGCGGCATGCCGGCCTCGCGCGCGATCGCGACGACGCCGACGACCTCCTCGGTCGAGCCGGGCAGCACGACGAGCGCGGGGCGCGTGCGGCCGTGCGTCAGGCCGTCCGCCTCGTAGACGAGGAGCTCGGCGGCGTCGGTGATGACGTTCCCGGCGCCGACCACCTCCGCCATCCGCCCCGCGACGTCCGTCACTTGTAGAGCACCTCCGGGAGCCAGAGCCCGATGCCGGGGAACATGTACAGCAGGAACACCGCGAGCACCTGGATCGCCATGAACGGCATCATGCCGGCGAAGATCTGGTTCAGGGTCACGTGCTTCGGGGCGACGCCCTTCAGGTAGAAGGCCGCCATCGCGACCGGCGGCGAGAGGAACGCCGTCTGGAGATTCAGCGCGACGAGCAGGCCGAAGAAGAGCGGGTTGATGTCGAAGTGCCCGAGCAGCGGCAGGAAGATCGGCATGAAGATGACGATGATCTCCGTCCACTCGAGCGGCCAACCCAGGATGAAGATGATGAACTGGGCGAGCAGCATGAACTGGGTCGGGGACATGTGGAGCGACAGCACCCAGCGCTCGATGATCTCCTGCCCGCCGAGCAGCGCGAACGCGGCCGAGAAGATCGAGGAGCCGACGAAGAGCCAGCAGACCATCGCGGTCGTCTTCGCGGTGAGGAACGCCGACTCCTTCACGATCCCGAAGGTGAGCTTGCGGTAGCCCGCGGCGAGCAGCAGGCCGCCCGCGGCGCCCATCGCGGCCGCCTCGGTCGGTGTCGCCCAGCCGAAGATGATCGTCCCGAGCACCGCGAGGATGAGCGCCGAGAGCGGGAAGAACGAGCCGAGCAGCATCTTGAAGATCTGCAGCCGCTCGAGCGTGAAGATCGAGTAGTTGAGCAGGAGCCCGAGCACCCCCACCGCGACCACGATCCAGAACCAGCGCGGCGCGGGGCGGCGGGTCTCCGTCACGGGGCCACCCTCCGCCCGGGCGGCGTCGGCGCGAACGGCGGGGGACGAGGGCTCCGCGCCCGGAGGCTCCGCGAGGGCGCCCGACGGCGCCGCGGGCGCGGCCGCCCCGGGCTTCACCGCGCCAGCCGCGGGCGGCTCCTGCAGGCCGTCGGCGGGCGGCTCCTGCAGCCCGTCCGACGGCGGCTCGGCGAGGCCGCCCGACGGCGTCTCGCTCGCGTCGTCGGCGCCGATCTCCTTCATTCCCCCGTAGTCGATCACCTCCACGTGCGTCACGCTGGAGTAGATGGCCGCGAGCGGCGCGGCCACGAGCACCGCAGGGAGGAGCGCGAGCCCGAGCTGCGCCGCGAGCGTCCGCCGCGGAACGCTGGAGCGGCCCGACGCGAGCGCGCCGGCGATCGCGGGGAGCGCGCGGATGGGCTCACCCCCGGAGAGCTGCATCGACCACGGCGGCTGCGTGACGCGCGTCTCCTCCGGCGGCGGCTTCGGGGCGAGGCTCGGGTTGATGATCGCGCGGACGATGACGTACAGGACATAGAGCCCGGCGAGCATGATCCCGGGGAAGAACGCGCCCGCGTAGAGCTGCACGACCGAGACGGAGGCGGTGGCGCCGTAGAGGATGAGGAGCACCGACGGCGGGATCATGATCCCGAGGGTGCCGCCGGCGGTGATGACGCCTGCCGAGAGCTTGACGTCGTACCTCGCCCGCAGCATCGCCGGAAAGGCGAGGAGCCCCATGAGCGTCACCACCGCGCCGACGATGCCGGTCGCGGTCGCGAACACCGCGCAGGTCACGAGGGTCGCGACCGCGAGCGATCCGGGGATGCGCCCGATGGCGAGGTGCAGGGCCTTGAACAGCTTCTCGATGAGGGCGGCCCGCTCGACGAGGTAGCCCATGAACACGAAGAGCGGGACCGAGATGAGGACGTCGTTCGTCATCACCGCGTAGGTGCGCTGGACCATGAGGTCGAGCGTCTGCTGCAGCGCCACGGCGCTGCCCGCCTGCGAGCGGTAGGCGATGAAGGTGAAGATGACGCCCATCCCCATCAGCGTGAACGCGGTCGGGAACCCGAGCATGATCGCGACGACGACCATGGCGAGCATGAACAGGCCGTAGTGGCCGTTCGCCCACTTCCACGGCGCCGGCAGCGCGATGGCGGTCGCGAGGATGATGACCGCCATCAGGGTGAAGCCGAAGATGAGCTCCTTGCGGATCTTCACGCGTCGCTCCCCTTCTCTCCGTGCTGCTTCTCCTGGTCCACCACGAGCTCGTCGAGCTTCGCGAGGTCCTCGTCCTTCACGTGCACGAGCGCCTTCAGCTTGTCGACGTCGACCTCCACGACGTCCTCGACCCGCGACGGCCACTCCCCGGTGCGCAGGCAGAGCACGCAACGGACGATCTCGGCGAACCCCTGCAGCGCCATGAGCGCGCCCGCGATCGGGATGAACGCCTTGAAGGGATAGATGGGCGGCCCCTCGAGCATGATCGTGGACCTCTCGCGGATCGCCCACGACTCCCCCGCGTAGTACCAGCCCGCCCACACCATCGCGGCGATCCCGGGGATGAAGAAGAAGACGTACAGCACGAGGTCGAGCGACGCCTGCACCCGCGGCGAGAAGAACCCGTAGAGCACGTCGCCGCGGACCATCCCGCTCTTCGCGAGCGTGTACGCGCCCGCGGTCATGAAGAGGATCCCGTACATCTGGATCTGCGCGTCGAACGTCCACGCGTGGGGCCGGTCGAGGAACCGGCGGGAGAGGATCTCCCAGGTCATCATCGCGGTGAGGGCGACGATGAGCCAGGAGAACGCCTGGCCGATCCGGGTGGTCAGCTTGTCGATACCGAGCAGCACCTTCTGCATCGGGCGGCTCCCGGTGGGGCGGTGGAGGATCC
Organism: uncultured delta proteobacterium; assembly: GCA_963736795.1. Classification (GTDB taxonomy): domain Bacteria; phylum Myxococcota; class Myxococcia; order Myxococcales; family Anaeromyxobacteraceae; genus Anaeromyxobacter. Next base: position 167,738 of record CAVTRF010000039.1, read on the forward strand.
GGTCGCCCGGGGCCCCGGGCGACCGGCGACGCCGAGCTGCGCGCTAGGTCTTCTTGGCCTTCTTCTGGCCGAAGAAGTGGTTCAGCGCCATGCGGTAATCGACGTTCGTGTCGCGCTGCCAGATGCCGGCGCGCCGCGCGAACTGGAGCTGGGACTCGAACGCCTTCTTGAAGAGCGGGTTCTCCTCGGACTTCTTCTTCACGACGTCGTCCCAGATCTCGAGCTGCCGCTGCAGGATCGCGTCCGGCGTCTTGTAGAACTTCACGCCCTGCTTCTGCTGCATCTCGATGTAGTCCGTGGAGTAGCGCTCGATCGCCTTCCAGGACATGTCGGCGCTCGCCGCCTGGACCGCGTAGCCGATGATGGAGCGGAGGTCCTCGGGCAGCGTCGCGAACTTCGTCTTGTTGAAGATGATCTCGAACTGCTCGGCCGACTGGTGGAAGGACTGCAGCATGCAGATCTTCGAGACGTCGGGGAACCCGAGCGCGCGGTCGGACGAGGCGTTGTTGAACTCGGCCGCGTCGAGCAGGCCGCGGTCGAGCGCCGGCACGATCTCGGCGCCGGGCAGCGCGTTCACCGCCGCGCCGAGGCCGTTGAAGATGTCGATCGACAGGCCGACGGTGCGGAACTTGAGCCCCTTGAAGTCGTCCGGCTTCGTCACCGGCTTCTTGAACCAGCCGAGCGGCTGCGTCGGCATCGGGCCGTACAGGTACGAGACCACGTCGATGTTGAGCGTCTTGTAGATCTCGTCGAGGATCTGCTTGCCGCCGCCGTAGTAGTGCCAGGCGAGGACCATGTTCGGGTCCATGCCGCAGGCCGGCCCGGAGCCCCAGAGCGCGAGCGCCGAGTTCTTGCCGTACCAGTAGGCGACGACGCCGTGACCACCGTCGAGCGTCCCCTTGGCGACGGCGTCGAGGAGGTCGAACGCCTTCACGACCGCGCCGGCGGGCAGCACCTCGATCTTCAGGCGCCCGCCCGTCATCTCGTTCACCTTCTTGGCGTAGTCGAGGGCGTACTCGTGGAAGATGTCCTTCGTCGGCCAGGTGGACTGGAAGCGGAGGCTGATGGGCGCCTGCGCGACGTGGATCGTCGGCGCGACGGCCACCGCGGCGCCGGCCGCGCCCACCGCGGCCTTCTTCAGGAAGGAGCGCCGGGACGCGCGCACCTTGTCGCTGGACTGGTCCTGGACCGTCTTCTTCTTCATGGGAGGGCTCCTGCGGAGAGGGTGAAGTCAAACCTCTTTCATCCGGCTTTTGCAGATTCAACCTCTCGACGGGGTATTGCGAGGGTGGCCGCGCGTCCCAGAGGGGGCGACGGTTAACCGTCTGTGTGATCACACCCCCGCGGGGGCCGCGGGATTGCTCGCGCAGGGGCGCGTCATTGACGGATCGTGAATGGCGAGCGGGCGGGCGCGCCAGCGCCGACGCCGCGCCGCGTCACGCCGAGTGACGATCCGTCCTGCGGTGCGTCAGAGTCGGCGAGCCCGCGGAGATCAGAGCGGGAACGCGACGCGCACGCCGATCATCGACGTCGGGTCGAGCCAGCCCACCTCCAGCCCGAAGGACAGCGAGCGGGTGAGCAGGCCGAAACCGAACGCGGCGTGAAGCCGGACGTGGTCGTCGTCGTCGAAGAGGAGCCACGGACCGACGAGCCCCTCCGCGTACAGGCGCGCCCCGCGGATCCGGAGCCGCCCGTCGGCGATGGCGCCGAAGCGGGACGGATCGCCCAGCCCGAGCGCGCCGAAGCGGACGCCGAGCGCGACGCGCCGGGCGAGCCGCGTGTCGGCCGCGAGGGTGAGCTGCAGCGCCCCGCGCTCCGGATCGACGAGCCAGTCCGCGCCGAGCCCGAGCGAGGTGGACGCGGCGGCGGGACGCGCTCCTGCGAGGAGCGCGAGGACGGCGGCGGCGAGCGCGGGGCGGAGCATCGGACCTCCTCGTCGAGGGACGGTCGGTAGCCTACGCCAATCCGGGCCTCCGAGGGCGTCCGACGCGCGGCCTCAGGGATCGGCGAGCGGGTCCTCGCCGGGGGTCCACGACGGCAGCACCTTCTCCTCGAGCTGGAAGTGCTCCCCGTCGTGCTCGGTGTAGATGACGTACACCGCCGGCTTCGGCACACCGAACGCGCGGTGGACCTCGTCGATGAAGGCGAGCGCGAGCCGCCGCTTCTGGTCCTTCGTCCGGCCGAGCCGGATGTCGGCGTTCACGAAGCAGATCCCCCTGGCCGGGTCCGCCGCCCGTCCGAAGACGAGGTCGTCCGGTCCGTGGGCTCGCAGCGTGACGCCGATGTGGTCGGTGCCGGTGTCCATGATCTCCGCGAAGCGCGCGACGATCGCGTGGCCGAAGCGGCGCCGGGCCTCGGCGGCGGGGGAGAGGTTCAGGTCGAAGTGCAGGTGCGGCATCGCAGCCTCCGGGCTGAACGTCTAACCAGCGACCGGGGGGACGGCCACGCCAGGCGCGCCCGCGCGCGAACCCGGTGGCAACTCTCCGCGACCCCTGGCAGAATCCCGCGCGAAATCAGGCGCCGCGCGCCCGGAGGTTGTCCTTGAACCGCAACATGCTCATCGGCCTCGCTGTGGGGCTCGTCGTCGGCGTCTTCATCGGCTACCAGGCCGGCTCCTCCAACCCGCCCCCCGGCTCGGGCGCGATGGGCGGCGGGATGCCTCCCGGTGCGGCGCCCGGGATGCCCCAGGGCGGCATGCCGGCGCCGGCGCAGGGTGACAACTTCCAGGCGCGGATCACCGCGATGCAGGCGGTCGTCGCCCGGGACCCGAAGAACTTCGATGCGTGGGTGCAGCTCGGCAACGACTACTTCGACACGCGCCAGCCGCAGAAGGCCATCGACGCGTACGGGCGCGCGCTCGAGCTCAAGCCCGACACCGCCAACGTCCTCACCGACCAGGGCGTCATGTACCGGGACATCGGCCAGTTCGACAAGGCGATCGCCAACTTCTCGAAGGCGAACCAGGTCGACCCGAAGCACGTGCAGAGCCTCTACAACCTCGGCGTCGTCTACCTGAACGACCTGAAGCAGCCGAAGAAGGCGGTCGAGGTCTGGAACAAGGTGATCCAGTCGGCGCCGCAGAGCGAGCAGGCGGCGCAGGCCCGCGCCGCCATCGAGGAGGCGAAGAAGCTCCCGTCGGGCGGGTAGCGCGGCGCCGCGTCCGCCCGGTGACCCGCGTGTCGCCGGAGGCGGTCATGGACCTGCGAGAAGTCTACGTGCGTGCGGCGGCGGAGCTCCGGCGCGCCGGCGCGCTCGTCGTCACCGCAGGGGCCGGGATGGGCGTCGACTCCGGGTTGCCCGACTTCCGGGGCGACCAGGGGTTCTGGAAGGCCTACCCGCCCTACGAGCGGCTCGGCCTCTCGTTCACGGACGCGGCGAACCCGACGCACTTCGACGACGATCCGCAGCTCGGCTGGGGGTTCTACGGGCACCGGACGAACCTCTACCGGTCCACGTCACCGCACGCGGGCTTCCGGATCCTCCTCGCCTGGGCGGCGCGCTTCCACCTCCCCTGCTTCGTCGTGACCTCGAACGTGGACGGCCAGTTCCAGAAGGCCGGGTTCGCGGAGGAGCGCGTGCTCGAGGTGCACGGCTCCATCCACCACCTCCAGTGCACGACCCCCTGCTCGCCGGCGATCTGGACGAACGGGGAGTCGCTCGACGTCGATCCGGCGACGATGCGGTCCCGTCAGGTGCCGCGCTGCCCGAACTGCGGGGCGGTCTCGCGCCCGAACATCCTCATGTTCGGCGACTTCTCCTGGCTCGACGAGCGCACCGCCGGGCAGCGCGAGCGGTTCGAGGAGTTCCTGCAGGACCTCCGGGGGCGGCGGATCCTCGTCGTCGAGCTCGGGGCGGGGACCGCGATCCCCACCATCCGCTGGACCTCCGAGCGGCTCGGCCGCGGCGACGCCTGCGTGATCCGCGTGAACCCGCGCGAGCCGGACCTCGCCCCGCCGCACCTCTCGATTCCCGCCGGCGCGCTCGAGGCGCTCTCCGGGATCGATGCGGCGCTCGGCGCTTAGAGGGCGCCTCTCCGACGCCCCCCCGGAGGACGGCCGCACCCGCCGCGAACCTGCCGGCGCGCCCGTCCGCTGCTATCGTCCGGACGATGAGCACCCGCGCCCTCGCCGCCCTCCTCGCGCTCGCCGCCGCGTGCGCCCCCCGCTTCGACCCGCGTCTCGTCGACGCTCCCATCGCCGGCCGCACCTGGGTGAGCGCGGAGCAGCGCGCGCACCCGCTCGCCGGACGGATCTGGCAGCCGTCCACCGGACGATTCGTCGAGGAGGCGGAGCTCGTCGCGGCGATCACCGCGGCCGACTTCGTCGCGCTCGGCGAGGTCCACGACAACCCCGACCACCACCTCCTGCAGGCGCGCCTGCTGCGCGCCATCGTCGCGGCCGGCCGCCGGCCGGCGCTCGCCTTCGAGATGCTCACCACCGACCAGCAGCCCGCCATCGACGCCGCGGTGAAGGCTGCGCCGCGCGACGCGGACGCGCTCGCGAGGGCGGTGGACTGGGCGCACAGCCGCTGGCCGGACTGGAAGTTCTACCGGCCGATCTTCGCCGCGGGGCTCGAGGCGGGGCTGCCGATCGTCGCGGCGAACCTGCCGCGCAAGCAGATGAGCGAGATCATCTCGAAGGGGCGGGACGGGCTCGACGACGGGCTGAAGGTGCGGCTCGCGCGCGAGGAGCCGCTCCCGGACGGCACGCTCTCGGCGCTGCGCGAGGAGATGAAGGAGTCGCACTGCGGCGAGCTGCCGGACGAGATGGTGGACCCGATGGTGCTCGGGCAGCGCGCGCGGGACGCGCGGATGGCCGAGCGGATGGTCTCGGCGGGCGCGGAACGCGGGGCGGTGCTCATCACCGGCAAGGGCCACGCGCGGACGGACCGCGGCGTGCCGGCGCTCGTCGCGCGCGACGCCCCCGGGAAGAAGGTCGTGTCGGTCGGGTTCTACGAGGCGCAGGCGGGCGAGAACGACCCGGCCGCCTACGTCGAGGACGGGGAGAAGGGCCGCTCTGCCGTACGACTTCGCCGTGTTCACCGCGGGCGCGACGCGCGAGGATCCGTGCGAGGGGCTGCGCAAGCACATGGACAAGAAGAAGCGCGCCGCGAAGCCCGCGGCGCCCGCCGTGCCGCCTGCCGCGCCCTCGGAGACGCCGCCCTCCGCGCGCTGACAGGCTGTTGAAATGCCCGGGCGTCAGCCCCTGGCCGTCGTTCTCCCTCGCCCCGCGGAGCGGGGGAGAGGCTCGGGGCTGAGGGGAGAAACAGGAGCCGGTCGCCTCTGGTCTCCCTCGCCCGCGAAGCGGGGAGACGTCGGCGTGAGGGGAAACAGGAGCCGGTCGCCTCTGGTCTCCCTCGCCCCCGCGGAGCGGGGGAGAGGGTCAGGGAGAGGGGGCAGCGGGATCGACAGGGCTCCAGCGGAGGGGCTCGCGCATCCCTCGAGGCCGTCAGCGGTCGATGAGGGCGGAGAGCTCGCGCTGGAGGAGCGCCTCGTCGCCGAGGTTCAGCTCGACGAGCCGGCGCAGGTGGGCGATCGAGTCGAGGTCGATCTCGGTGCAGCGGACGCCGACCTGCCGCCCCTCGCGGTGCACGATCACCCCTTCCATCCGGATCACCGCCTCCCCCGCGTCGAGCCGGATCGTGAGCGTGCAGGGCTGGCCGACCGCGACGGCGAACGGCGCGGCGGTCTCGACGAGCGCGCCCTTGAGCGACAGGTCGAGGAGCTCGCACGTGGCCTGCTCGACGCGGGCGTCGAGCTCCGCCGGTCGGTGGAACGTGATGCGCGAGAAGCGGCGGCGCTCGTCGGATCGGGCAGGGCTCATGGCGTCCTCCGAAGTGATTCTCCGGGGGTGATCAGCGATGCGCAAGCGCCCGGGCGACGCAGGGCGCCCGGCCAACGTCCACGTGCGCGGCGGTGACGCCGACCGGGAGAAGACCGGCCTCGTGCAGTCCCTCGAACACGGCGCGGGTGACGACCGCCGGGTCCTGGAACAGGTCCGCGACGACGGCGGCCGGAAAAGCGTCCCCTCCGCTCGCACCGGGCGTGCGGTGCGGCTGGAACCCTGCGGCGCCGAGGAGCTCGAACGCGGCGCGGTAGTCGGGGTCGCGCCGGAGCGCGAAGCGAACGATCGTCCACATGCGGTTCGACCACGATTCCGTCGGGGACCGGCGCGGACCAAGTGCCCGGAGGGGCAGAGTCGCTGCGACCCGGTACCGCGAACGCGCGGCGGGCCGGGGTCGCCAGCCCTGACGCGCTGCGGCGCTGACACGGCGAGGCGTGCGGCATACTAGGATCGCGCGCGCGTGCCCTCCCTCGACGAGACCGTCCGGTTCATCCGCGAGCGAACGGCGCCCGCTGCGGTGCCGCTCGCGCCGGAGCTGTCGCTCTACCAGGCGACGGAGCTCACGCCTCTCTGGCACGCCACCGCGGCGGAGCTGCACGGGTGGGACGACTCTCCGTACTGGGCCTTCCCATGGGCGGGCGGCCAGGCGCTCGCGCGTCACATCCTCGACCGGCCCGAGCTCGTCCGCGGGCGGCGCGTGCTCGACTTCGCGAGCGGGAGCGGCCTCGTCGCGATCGCAGCGGCGCGCGCGGGCGCTGCGGAGGCGATCGCGGTGGACGTCGATCCGTTCTGCCGCGCCGCGGTGCTGCTGAACGCCGCGCTGAACCGGGTCGAGGTGCCGTTCCGGGCGGAGAGCCCGCTCGACCTCCCGCTCCCGGACGCGGACGTGGTCCTCGCGGGCGACGTCTTCTACGAGCGGGCTCTCGCCGCCGGCGCGACGGCCTGGTTCCGGGCGCTCGCCGCGCGAGGGACGCTCGTGCTCGCCGGCGACGCGGGGCGGGCCTACGCGCCGGCGGCGGGGTTCGTGGAGGTCTCGGCGCACGACGTCCCCACGACGGTCGAGATCGAGGACGCGCCCGTGCGCCGCGCGCGCGTGCTCCGCTTCGAGGTGCCCGCGCCATGAGCGACCGGACCGTCGTCCTCGTCTGCGGGAACGCGACGCTCGATCGGCTCGACTGCGGGCTCGTGCCCGGCGGGTCGGTCTTCTACGCCGCCCACACGCTCGCGGCGCTCGGGGCGGACGTCCGGGTGCTGACGACGGCGGGCCCGGACCTTCCCGCCGGGATGTTCCGCTTCGCGGAGCCCGAACCCCCCGCGCAAGACCCACACCCAGACGACGACCAGGACGAGGAGGAGGAGCAGCTTTCGGTGGGCACCCTCGCGGCCCTCGTCGTCCCCGCCCCGGCGACCACCGTCTTCGAGAACGTCTACGGCCCCGACGGCCGGAGGACGCAGCGGGTCCTCTCGGTCGCGCCGGCGCTCGACCCGGCGCGCGTGCCGGCCGCATGGCACGAGCCGGACCTGCTCCTCCTCGCGCCGGTGCTCGGGGAGATCGATCCCGTCCGCGTTCGTCCGGACCGTCCGCGCCCGCCGCGTCGGGCTGTGCGTACAGGGGCTCGTCCGCGCCGTTCGCGCCGACGGCTCGGTCGTGCCGCGCCGCTGGGAGGCCGCGCTCCCTGCCCTCGCGGGGGTCACCGCGGCGGTCGTCGGCGAGGACGAGGCGACGGGCCAGCCGGACCTCGTCGAGCAGCTCGCCGCGGCGATCCCGATCGTGGCGTTCACGCACGGCGCGGCCGGTTGCGAGGTGCTCGTGCAGGGGCGCGGGACGCGGCACGTCGGGACGCACCCGGCGCCCGAGGTGGACCCGACCGGCGCCGGCGACGTCTTCGCCGCGGCGTTCCTGCTCGCGCTCGCGCGCGGCAGCGATCCCGTCGACGCCGCCCGGCTCGGCGCGGCGGCCGCGTCGATCGTGGTGGAGGGGCGCGGCGGCGAGACGCTGGCGCGCGTGCCGGAGGCCTGGGGCCGCGCGGCCGGCGTGCCGGTGGCCTGAGCCGGCCGCGGGTCGCCGCGCAGGCGGACGCGACCGCGAGCCGGCACCCGGCTAGAGTGTCGCGCGTGGAACCGGTCGTCACCCTCCGAGGCGTCACGAAGCGCTTCGGCGCGCTCGAGGCGCTCGCGGGCGTGGACCTCGACGTCCTGCCCGGGGAGATCTTCGCCCTCCTCGGCCCGAACGGCGCGGGCAAGACGACGCTCATCTCCATCGTCGCGGGGCTGCTCCGCGCCACCGCCGGCGAGGTGCGGGTGCTCGGGCACGACGTCGTGCGCGACTACCGCCTGACCCGCCGCGCCATCGGGCTCGTCCCGCAGGAGCTGAACTTCGACCCTTTCTTCACGGTCGAGGAGACGCTGCGGATCCAGGCGGGCTACTTCGACGTGCGCCTCTCCGAGGCCCGGATCGTCGAGCTGCTCGAGGCGCTCGACCTCACGTCGAAGCGGAGGGTCAACAGCCGCGCGCTCTCCGGCGGCATGAAGCGGCGGCTCCTCATCGGCAAGGCGCTCGTGCACGAGCCGCGCGTGCTCTTCCTCGACGAGCCGACGGCGGGCGTGGACGTGGAGCTTCGCCGCGCGCTCTGGCGCTACGTCCGCTCGCTGCGCGACCGCGGCACCACCGTCGTGCTGACGACGCACTACCTCGACGAGGCGGAGGAGCTCGCGGACCGGGTCGGCGTCATCGACCGCGGCCGGCTGGTCGCGGTCGAGGAGAAGCGTGCGCTCCTCTCCCGCCACGGCACGAGGACGCTGCGGCTCGTCCTCTCGGTGCCGATCGCCCGGGTGCCCGGGCCGCTCGCGGCGCTCGGCGCGCACGCGCTCCAGGGCGGCGCCGCGCTCGAGGTCGAGGTGCCGCCCGGCGCGACCGCCGCGCCGGTGCTCGCGGCGGTGGCGGCGGCGGGCCTCGTGGTCGCCGACGTCGAGACCCGGCGCACGACGCTCGAGGACGTGTTCGTGCGGCTCGTCGGCGCGGGCGCCGCGCGGGGGGTCGGCCGGTGATCTCGTACGGGTTCCGGACGCTCTTCGTGAAGGAGGTTCGCCGCTTCGCGCGCGTGCCCGGCCAGACCCTCCTCTCGCCGGTCATCACGACCGTCCTCTACTTCGTCGTCTTCGGGTGGTCGCTCGGCGGCCGGCTGCGCGAGGTCGAGGGCGTGCCCTACGCACGCTTCATCGTGCCGGGGCTCGTCGCGCTGGGCGTCGTCTCGAACGCCTACTCGAACACCGCCTCGTCGCTCTTCGTCATGAAGCTGCAGGGCACCATCGTGGACCTGCTCGTCTCGCCGCTCACCTACGCGGAGATCCTCTGGGCCTTCGTCGCGGCGGGGGTCGTGCGGGGGCTCCTCGTCGGCGGCGTCACCTGGGGAGTGGCGGGGCTCTTCGAGGGGTACGGGGTCGCGCACCCCCTCGTCGCGCTCGCGCTGGTGCTGCTCGCCGGGATCCTCTTCGCCGCGCTCGGGCTCATCACGGCGATCTGGGCCTCGAGCTTCGAGCAGGTGAACTTCATCCCGACGTTCTTCATCACGCCGCTCACCTTCCTCGGCGGCGTCTTCTACTCGGTCGAGATGCTCCCGCCCGCGTTCCGGCGCGCGACGCTCGCGAACCCGATCTTCTACATGGTGGACGGGGTCCGCTTCGGGATGCTCGGGTTCTCGGACGCCTCGCCGTGGGCCGGCGCCGCGCTCCTCGCGACGCTCGCGACCGCGGCGGTCGGCGTCGCCTACTCGCTCCTGCGCTCCGGGTACGAGCTCCGGGGCTGAAGGGGCGAGCCCGACGGGCGCTCAGCGCGTGCGCGGGGCAGACTGGAGCAGCTCCCACAGCGCGGCGACCACCTGCTCGGCCCAGGGCGCGTCGGGAGCGGCCTCGCGCCCGTCGGGGACGACGCCGTGCGCCGCGGCGAGCACCTGGATCGCGTACTTCACGATGGTGTCCTTCGCGTGCTCGATCCCGAGCACGCCGTCGCCGAGCTCCCGCTCCTCCTCGCCCGCCACGAGCACGCAGCACGGCCGGAAGAACCCCTCCTCGGCGTGCGGTCGCACGAAGAGGGAGAGCCCGGCGCCCGCGGGGCCGGTCGCGGCGAGGTCCACCAGCGCACCGCCGTCGTGCGCGATCCACTCGAGTCGCATCGGACGAACCCTAGCCGACCAGCCACCGCGGCGCGAGCCATCACACGCCGAGCGCCCTCGCCTTCTCGCCCATCTTCCGGGTGAACTTCTCCGCGTCGATCACGAACCGCTCGTGGCTGCCGCGGGTGATCTCGTCCTGCCCGTCGTGGGCGCTCGCCGAGAACACGAGCCGCCGTCCCTCCACCGCCTCGAGCCTCACCGAGACGGTCACCGTCGCCCCCACGGGCGTCGCCGCGGTGTGGGAGAGCTTCACGTCGGTGCCGACGGTCGCCTCGCCCGCGTCGAGGTGGTCGCGCAGGAGCTCCATGCACGCCCACTCGACGAGCCCGACGAGGAAGGCGGTCGCGAACACCGGCGGCATGGGGCGGAACAGGTCGGACTCCGCGTAGACGTGGGGAACGGTCTTCGTCTCGGGCACCCGGTAACGGTGCTCGTGGGTCAGTCCGGGCTTCAGGGTCGGCCGCATCCTGCGTGTATATGGGCTGAAGGCGCGCGCGCAAGCGATCGCCACCGCGCGCCAGCCCGAGCCCGGCGCCGCGACGGCCTGCGGCGGGCCGCCGCGCCGGCGAGGTGGGAGCGCCACCTACCCCGGGCTCCGGCGGCTTCGCGCCCTATTTGCGTACCGTAACCTTGGTACACACACCGCCGGGAAACATGTACGCTGCGTATGACGAGGCTCGCATGACATCTTCCAGTGATGCACCGCGCCGCTCCTCCCCGGGATTCGAGGGCGAGGTCGCCGGGCTCGGGCTGACGGACATCATCCAGATCAACGCCCGGAACGGCTTCTCCGGCTCCATCCGCGTTCAGCACGGGACCCAGACCGGGGCGATCTTCTTTCGCGACGGGCGACATCGTCCACGCGGAGCTCGGCGCGAAGACCGGCGAGGAAGCGTTCTACGACATCATCGTGTGGCAGGGCGGCCGCTTCAGCGTCGAGACGAACGTGTTCGCTGCGCTCCGGACGATCCAGAAGAGCTGCGAGCACCTGCTCCTCGACGCGCACCGCGTGCTCGACGAGCGGCGCGCGCGCGGGGAGGTCCCCGTCGCCACGCCGCCCCCCACCGAGCCGCCACGGAAGCCCTCGATCGAGACGGCGGTCGAGATCGCAAAGGGCGTCCCGGACGTCACGAACGCCGTGCTCCTCACGCGAGCCGGGAACCGCGTCGGCGGCAACGGGTACGAGGGCGAGGTCCTCGGAGGGCAGACCCTCTTCGTCGGCCTGTTCGCGGGCGAGCTCGGAGCCGCGTTCGACGCGGGCGAGCTGCGCTCCGCGTCCGTCGAGGGCACCCGCAGTCACCTGCTGCTGTTCGCCGCGAAGACCCACACCCTGGGCGTCAAGGCGAAGGCGGGGGCCGACGTCGGCGCCGTCGACGCGGCGCTTCGCAGCGCGCTCGCAAAGGTCAAGTGAGTGGAACGGGAGGCTCAGGTGGGAGCGATCCTGGCGCAGCTCAACGCGGTCCCGGGCGTCGTGGGTAGCCTGGTGTCCGATGCGCAGGGGAACCTCCTCGCGCACGAGTTTCCCCCGGGCTTCGACGTGGCGCGCTTGCGCGTCGCCGCCTCGGTGATCTCCGACCGCGCCGCGGGCCTCGACGCCGCCGTGGGGACGGTCGGCACCATCGACCTCCGATACGCCATGGCCCGGGTCGTGATCCGGCCCATCGCCGATGGCCGGCTCCTGTTCCTGTGCACCCCGGCGGCAAATCTACAGACGCTGCTCCTGTCGACCTCCGGCGCCGTCCGCCGCCTCGAGTCGCTCCTCGCCGGCGGCGACGCGGCCGCGAAGAGCGAGGTGGCCGCCCCCGCGCCGGTGCCGACGGGCGCGCTCCACAAGCTCGTCCAGGACATCGACGCGGCGATCACGCGGAGCGGGGCCGACCGCTACAAGCTCCGCGGGAGGATCGCCCTCATGGCCGGGTTCGCCCTCGATCTCGTCGATCCGGAGTCGCCGGACGACGCCGGGAAGCTCCAGAAGCTCAAGACCGCGGCGTCCGTGGTCCTGGGCAGACCCTTCTAGCCGCCGGAGGAACTCCGCATGCGCACCCTGTCCATCCGCGTGAAGCTCGTCCTCGCGATCGTCGTGATCATGGCCGTTTCGGCGGCCGCGAGCACGGTGCTCGTGCGGGCGCTGTACGCGCGCAGCTCCCGCAACGCGTCCGCCGAGGCGCTCCACGGGGCCGCCGCGGCGTACGAGGAGCTGGAGCGTCAGGAGATCGCCCGCATGTCGGCGATCGTGGACGTCCTCGCGGCGAACCCGGGCATCCGCGACGCCTTCGCCGCGCGCGACCGCGATCGACTCCAGGCCGTCTCGCTCCCCATCCACGCCGTCCTCAAGGGCGAGCACGGTATCGGCCACTGGAACTACGTCGACTCCGACACCCGGCGCATGTTCCTGCGCGTCCACCTTCCCGCGAAGCACGACGACGTCATCGAGCGCCCCACCCTGCTGAGGGCGATCGAGCGCCGGGAGATGTCGGCGGGGAAGGAGCTCGGGAAGAGCGCCTTCGCCATCCGCGTCGGCAAGCCGCTCATCATCGAGGGCCGGCTCGTCGGCTACATCGAGCTCGGCGAGGAGATCGACCACTTCCTCGGCCGGATGAAGCAGCAGACCGGCAACGAGTTCGCGATGTTCATCTCGAAGAAGCTCATCGACGCGTCGGAGTGGGCGCGCACGCGCGGGACCACCCGGAACACCTGGAGCGACTTCCCGGACGTGGTCGTCGTGAACAGCACGACGCAGGAGCCGCTCGTGAGCGCGGCGGCGTTGGGGGGCGACGGCGGGACGGGCCAGACGCTCGACGAGCAGGCGCAAGACGGCAAGGTCTTCGCGCGCGCGGTCTTCCCGGTTCGCGACTCCACCGGCGCCGCGGTGGGCGGGCTCGTCGTCCGCCACGACATCAGCGGGCTGTACGCGGCGATGTGGCAGGGCCTCCTGCAGGCCATCGCCTTCTTCGTCGCCCTCGCCATCGTCGCCTCGCTCGTCGCCTACCTGCTCGTGGACCGGATGATCTTCCGGCGGCTGAGGGCGATGATGTCGACCATGGAGGACGCGTCGATTCGCCTGGCCGGCGGGGACTACAGCGTGGCCGGGACGGTCCAGGCGTCGCGCGAGGACGAGATCGGCAGCTTCGAGACGTTCTTCGGGAACTTCCTCGGAGTCGTCGGGAACACGCTGCGCTCCCTCGTCGAGCGAACGCGCCAGGCGCGCCCCCCGACGCCGCCGGCTGCGCAGGTCCCTGGCCGCCGGGGGGCCTGACGCGAGAACGGAGCGCGCGCCATCGCCGCGCGCGCCCCGCCCGAGCCCGGCCGCGGCGGCCGGGCCCTGGTAGCGTCCCGGCATGTCCGGTCCGCTCCTCGTCTACGGCGCCTACGGCTACACCGGCGAGCTCGTCGCGCGCCGCGCGCTCGAGCGCGGCCTGGCCCCGGTCCTCGCCGGCCGCGACTCCGAGCAGCTCGTGCAGGTCGCCCGCGCCCTCGGCTGCGAGTGGCGCGCGTTTCCGCTCTCCGATCCGGACGCGCTCCGGCGCGGCGTGCGCGGCGCCGGGGCGGTCGTCCACTGCGCGGGGCCCTTCTCCCGCACCGCGCGGCCGATGGCGGAGGCGTGCCTCGACGAGCGGGTCCACTACCTCGACCTCACCGGGGAGATCCCGGTCTTCGAGTCGCTCCTCGCGCTCTCCCCCGCGGCGCGGAACGTCGGGGTCATGCTCCTCCCAGGCGCCGGCTTCGACGTCGTCCCGACCGACTGCCTCGCCGCGCACCTCGTCCGGCGCCTGCCCGGCGCGCAGACGATCACGCTCGCCCTCTCCGGCCTCGACCGGGTCTCCCGCGGCACCGCGCGCACGATGCTCGAGGGGGCCGCCGCCGTCCGGGGGGCGGCCGTGGCGCCCGAGACCCGCTCCTTCGACCTCGGGTTCGGGCCCGTCCCGGCGGTCCGGGTCCCCTGGGCGGACGTCTTCACCGCGCCGCGCTCCACGGGAGTCGGCGATGTCCGGACGTTCCTCGTCGCGGGCGCCGCCTTCCGGCTCCTGCTCCGCGCGGCGCCGCTCGTCGCTCCGGCGCTCGCCTGGGCTCCCCTGCGCGAGGCGATGGCCCGCGCGATGGCGGGCGGCGAGGCGGGCCCGTCGCTGAAGGCCCGCTCGTCCCGCCGCTCCGTCGTGTACGGGGAGGCCGTGGACGCGACCGGCCGGCGGGTCTCGACGCGCCAGCGGCACCCGGATCCGTACACGCTGACGGCGCTCGCCGCCGTCGAGCTCGCGGAGCGCGCGCTGCGCGGCGAGGCGCCGCCCGGCTGGCAGACCCCCGCGACCGCTTACGGCCCCGATCTCGTGTTGACGCTGCCCGGCGTGACGCGCGAGGACCTCTAGGCCCCAGGTCGATCGAGGTACGGGCCTGCCGGCCCGGTCTCGTCTAGAATGTCGCCCCCAGGCCCCCCACCCGCCTACCCTCGCCCGGAGCGTCCATGCAGGACATCGACAAGCGGAACCTCATCGCCCAGTGGGCCTTCGACACGCGCCCCGTCCTCCTGCGCTTCCACCTCTGGCTCGAGGACGTCGAGGTCCACCGCGCCCAGGCGGAGCCGGTGTCGGCGCACACCTTCTCGCCGCGCGGGATCGCCCGCTGCATCGCGATGACCTCCGCGGCGACCGCCCTCGGGACGCGCCTGTTCGGCGACTTCGGCGGCGGTGCCGGCGCGGACAAGCAGGCCTACAACCAGGTGAAGAAGGCCGCCGACGCGATCAGCGCGTACGTGATGAGCGAGGGGCTCTGGCACCTCACCCGGACCTTGCCCGAGAACCACGCGCTCATGGTCTCGCTCGGCGAGGGGCTCATGCCGAAGGCGGGGGAGACGCCGGAGATGGGGGCGAACCCGCTGCTGGGCTTCGGCCGCGTGTACGCCCGCCCCGAGGTGGCGCGGACCGTGGACCGCCGCGTCCGCCGGCTCCTGAACGAGCCCGGCCACACGTTCGAGCAGTTCTACGGGTGGCTCAAGGATCGCGGGATCACGCTCTGGGGCGCCGCGGTGGACACGCTCGAGAACACCTCCCGCTTCGCCGAGGGCAAGACGACCGGTCCGATGGTGGTCTTCCACCTGTTCGACTCGCCGCTCACGGTGACCCGCCCGTACGAGTCGTACATGGGCTGTCTCACCGTGCCCAAGGCGGTCTCCGACGCGGCGCAGGCGAACGCCTTGCTCGTCGACTACCGCACGCCGCGCGCGCGGGTGATGGACGCCATCCAGCTCGCCTACCCGGGGATCGAGTCCGGGAACGTCCACGTCTGGACGCTGCGCGGCAAGAGCCGGGTCGGCCGGCTCGGGAAGCTCTGGGCCGAGTGGACCGCGGCGGGGGCGCACCTCGTCGAGGACGGCTGGAAGGCGCCGTCCGGCCTCGGGGTCTTCACCGACTCCGGCACCTACGCGCCGACCTTCCTCGTCGGGGACTGGAAGGACGCGGCGGGCAAGACGCACGTCTTCCTGTGCGACGGGTACGCGGCGACCGCGGAGGCGATGCAGGCGGCGAGCCTCTCCGAGGTGCTCGCGGTCGACGCGTCGATGGCGATCTTCTCGTCGTTGTTCGAGCTCCCGTGCCGCGAGGAGGCGCTCGCGATGCGGCTCGACCCCGACGCGCCGACGTTCGCGAAGGACCTCGCGGCGCTCTTCGGAGTGAAGGAGCTCGAGGCCGCGAAGGTGCGCGGCTACGCGGACGCGATCCGCGAGGCGGCGGCGACCCACATGCCGCTCGCGAAGCCGGTGCTGCGCGCGGACGACTTCCTCCCGGAGAAGGGCTGGGGGGTCCTCGCCTCGATCGGCTACATGTGCGACGACCCGTACACCGGCACGCCCGGCGTCCGGGAGGTCGGCGACGGCCTGTACAAGGTGACGACGCGGCTCGCGACCCGCAACGCGTCGGCGCTCATCACCTTCACGTTCAGGCTGATGGAGACGCTCGACGAGACGCGGCTCGTGTTCAGCCCCCTCCTCACGCGCTTCCTCTCCGGGATCGACCCCGGGGCGCGCCCGGTCAAGGTGTCGGACTCCGGCCGCATCCGGAACGAGCTGCAGACGATGATCTCGCAGGCGCTCGAGCACGACGGCGACAAGATCCGCGTCCACTTCGATCGCGTGGACGACAAGGTCGTGCCGAAGGAGAAGCTCGCGGCCATCCGCAAGGTGCTCGAGTGGTACAAGGCGAACCACCCGGTGTGGTTCTCGTGGCTCGAGCTCGGGTAGTCCGCGCCTCAAGGTCGCGCGAGCGTCCGCAGGGCGGCGAGCCAGAGCCGCGCCTCCCGCTTCGTGAGGCGGGCCCGCCGCAGCGCTGCCTGCAGGTCCTTCACCGCGTGGCGCTCCGGGCCGGCGAGGAACCGCGCCTCGCGCAGCGCGTCGCGAAGCGCCTCCTCGATCCGGGCCAGCTCGGCGTCGGTCGCGCCCGCGGTCGCCGGCGCGGGGCGCGCGCCGCTCGCCGCGGCCTCGAGCCCGGCTCGCCGCAGCTCCCAGGCGTAGACCACCACCGCCTGTGCGAGGTTCATGGACGGCTGCGCGCCGGCGGTGGGGATCGCGGAGAGATCGTGGCAGCGGTCCACGTCGGCGTTCGTGAGCCCGCTCCGCTCGTCGCCGAAGACGATCGCGGTGCGGCCACCCGCCGCGCGCGCGAGCGCCTCGCGCGCGACCTCCGTCGGCGTGAGCCGCCGCTTCCCGCGCACGCGCCGCGACGAGGTGCCGACCACCCAGCTGCAGTCCGCCACGGCCTCGTCGAGCGTTCGCACCACCCGCGGACGGTCGAGGAGCTCCTCGGCGTGGACGGCGACCCGGCGCGCCGCCTCGAAGTCGTGCGTCCCGAGCTCGGCGATCGCCCAGTCTTCGAGGCCGAAGTTCTTCATGGCGCGTGCGACGGCCCCGAGGTTCTCGGGATTCCGCGGCCGCAGGAGGACGAGCCGGACCATGTGCGATGCTACCCCGATCGTCGACCGGGGCCGTCGATGTCCGACGCCTGCGACGCTTCGCCTTGCCCCTCGTCAAGGCGCGGAGGGCTCGGATGTCCGTAGAGTCCCGCCGCTTCCGGTTCTTCCTACCTCCACGAAGGAGTCAGCATGTCGCTCGTCAGAGCTCTCGCGCTCGCCGTACTCGCCGCCCTGCCCCTCTCCGCGCTCGCGGCCGGCGGCCACGACGCCGTCGGGTGCACCGGCTGCCACGCCATCCACACCGCGAAGGACCAGATCATCTTCGCCGTCGCCGCCAACAAGCAGGTGGTGAATCCGAAGACGAAGCAGCCGTACTCGGGCACGACCGCGCTCTGCCTCGGCTGCCACGAGGAGACGTCGAAGGGCGGCCAGGGCTACGCCCCCGTCGCCGCGCACATGAGCCACCCGTACGGGCTCGGCACGGTGGACGCGAAGATCGCCAAGGTGCCGGGCGAGCTGCTCCGCGAGGGCGGGCGCTTCGAGTGCCTCGGCTGCCACGACCCGCACCCGTCGAACCCGTACTACAAGTACCTGCGAGTCGACACCGCGAAGGGCTCGAAGATCGACGCGTTCTGCGCGGTCTGCCACCCCATCAAGGCGGACGTCGCGACCGTGCAGGAGACGGCGGTCCTCTTCACCTCGATGGACGAGACCGGCAACCGCGTCCTCGGCCCGAAGTCCTCCGCGAAGGAGCCGAAGGCCTCGGCCGCCCCCGCCGCCGACGGCGCTGCGCCGGCGAAGGCGACCACCCCGGCGAAGAAGAAGAAGTAGCGGTCTCGCGGCAACGTCGCACCCGAGGCCCCCGGCGCGAGCCGGGGGCCTCTTCGTTTTCTAACGTGCGGCGGTCCTCGCCCGCGGACGCCAGACCTCGATGAGCCCCCGTGGCTGCGACAGGAAGACCGGCTCGTACCCCGCCGCGAGCTCCGCCTCGAGGGCGCCGCCGCACGGCGTCCGCAGCTCCTCGCGCGTCGCGCCCCACACGAGGACGTAGTCGGTCGGGGCGCGCGCGGCGGCGCCGAGGTCCACGCAGGGCGGCGTCCCCTCCATCCGCCCGAGCGAGCCCGCGATCGTGGTGAACGGGTTCCGCTCGGCGGGGAAGCGGACCGGACACTGGTCGGTGTTCGCCTGGCTGTTCTTGAGATCCACGCCGCCGCGCTCCGCGACGATCCAGCCGGTCGCGTGCAGGAACGGCTTCACCCGGTAGCCGAGCCGCAACCCCGCGTCGTCGCGCGGCCCGTGGGGCGAGAGCGCGAGCGGCAGGAGGACCCGCCCCTCCTCGATGACCGCCTTCGCGGACACGAACTCCGCGACGAGGTCCGACAGCTCCCGCTGCTTCTGGAAGCGGACCCCGAGCGCCGCGATCGCGATCACCGCGAACGCGACGGCGATGCGGCGGTGCGAGGCGCGCGGCGCGCTCCCCGCGCCGATCCAGGCGGCGGCCGCGACGAGCGCGAACCAGGCGAACCGGTCGGAGACGTGCGCCCCTGCCGCGACGACGTCCGGGACGGCGAAGTAGAGGAGCACGAACACGCCCGCCGCCACGAGCCACCCGTCGTGCGGCCGCAGGCGCGGCCCGCGCCCGGGCCGCGCGAGCAGGAGGTGCACGAACGCGACGAACATCGCGAGCATGAGCGCCGACGAGAGGAACAGCTCGCGCCGGTCGATCGACACGAGCGCGTAGCCGACCCCCAGCTTCGCCGCGAGCTCGAGGAACGGGATCCGCATCGCGACGTGATCGCGGTGGGCCGCGATCCAGGTGACGGCGAGGACGACCCCGGGACCGGTCGCGGCGAGGAGCGCGAGCGCCCGCCCGCCGTAACCGTGGACGATCTGCCGCCGCCGCCCGGGGTTCCCGCGCGCGCGCCGGAACGACACGCCCGCGCGCCAGGCGAGGACGGCGCCCATCGCGATGCCCGCCCCGGCGAGCGCGACCAGGTGCGCGACGTAGAGCAGCACCCCGAGCGCCGCGAGCACCGCGAACCGGGCCGGTCCCATGCGGCCGCGGGTCCGCAGGAAGAACCCGGTGGTGAGGAAGGCGAGCGCGAAGCCGTAGCAGAAGTTCCAGAACCCCATGTGGAAGGGGAAGGCGTGCACGAACGGGAAGGCGAGGAGCGCCGCCCACCAGCCCCGCGTTCCCCGCGGCATCACCGCCCGGAACGCGAGCGGGAACAGGAGCGTGTAGCCCGTCAGGATCACCTTCTCGGCGGCGAGCGGCCCCATCCCGCGCAGGAGCCCGATGAGCATCACCTGCGTGAGCCAGTTGGGCTGCGCGCCGAGGTTCGGCACGTACCAGCGCTGCAGCAGCGGCGACCCGGCGTGCTGCAGGAGCGCGAGGACGTTCTCCACGTGCAGCGGCCCGTCCTGCGTCGGCACGTACGGGACGAGCCAGAGGGGCAGCACGTGGAGCGCGAGGAGCAGCGTGAACAGGACGCGCGGCGCGAGCGCCGCGAGCGCGAGCGGCTCGCGCGCGGGCGCATCGCCCGTCGCCCAGGCGAACCGCATCGAGCCCCCGAAGCTCCAGACGAACGCCGCGCCGATCCCGGCCGCCTGGGCCGCGTAGCGGAAGGCGCCGAGATCCGTCCGCCCCGAGGCGCGGGAGAGCGCGACCGCCGCGAGCACGAACGTGCCGAGCTGCACGAGCGCGCCCACCGCGGAGACGCCGTGGTAGCGCAGGAGCCGTCCGCCCGCGCCCACCCGCGCGGTCCCGCGCCGGTCGCGGAACGTGATCGCGTCGTGCAGGACGAAGTTCCAGACGATGCTCGCCTCGATGGCGAGGGCGGAGGCGGCGATCTCCGGCAGCCCCAGCACGCCGGCGAGGAGGTGGAGGACGCCGAGGTTCACGGCCGAGCCGGAGAGTCCCACCGCCGCGAACCGCGCCGCGCGCCCGCCGAACCTCGGCATGGGTCGGTCCCCTTCGAGCGAGCGAAGTCGCGCCTTCATCCGGGTTCTCCCCCCCCGGCTTCACGCTGAGGC
The DNA here is from genome assembly GCA_963736795.1 of uncultured delta proteobacterium. Classification (GTDB taxonomy): domain Bacteria; phylum Myxococcota; class Myxococcia; order Myxococcales; family Anaeromyxobacteraceae; genus Anaeromyxobacter. Next base: position 187,683 of record CAVTRF010000039.1, read on the forward strand.
GTGAGAGCCAGGCGGGGCATCCCGCGAAGGAGGTCCAGGCCCGAAGGTGGTTGCAGGGACGCCCGGAGCGGCAGCGCCCGTCGGTCGGAGGGCCGGGCGGTCGTCCTACGCCGCCTGCAACAGGGACTCGACGATGCGCCGGAGGTCTTCCACGTCCACCGGCTTGTGCGAGGGCCCGACGACCTCGCCGGGGGCCCCGAGCGACGACCCCATGCTCATGGTGATCACCGGCACGTGCTCGAACCGGGGGTCCGCCCGCATCGCGCGGAGGAACGGGTCGCCGCCGGGGTGCGCCACCCGCAGGTCGAGCAGGATCACCGCGGGGCGTGGGCCCGCTTCCAGCCGGGCGAGACCCTCCTCGGCATTCGCAGCGACGACGACCTCCGCGCCGGCATCCCTCATTGCAGCTGCGAGCGCCGCGCGGGTGTCTGCGTCGTCCTCGATGATCAGGATTCGCCGTTTCACCGCAGGGGAGTGTAGCCGGGACCCGCCCCGGGTCACCGTCCGGCGATCGCGGGACGCGGCGTGGCCTCGTTGCAGCCTAGTTGGGCAGGCGGCGCGCGACTTCGGACGGCAACCCCGCGAGATCCAGCCCCTGGCTCGTGAGCAGGTAGCTGACCTTCCCGCTCCCTCGGGGCGTCTCGAGCGTTGCTTCGAACGCCGGGCCGGTGATGGCGCCCAGCTGGAGCGTCTTCTTGAGGTTCACGACCCTGCCCGAGAGGACATCTCCGCCGACCTGCTGGATGGCGCCGTCGCGCCGGTACAGCTCGAGCGCGGTCTGGTGGAGGGTCGCCGCGACCGACGAGTCGAGCGGAATGGTCGAGAACAGCACGGAGATGAGTGTCCAGCCGTTCGGCGCCTGGCCCATGGGGTCGGCGATTGTAGCCCACGCGGGGCCTCGAGCGCGGCAGCCTGCCACCCCCGGCAGGGAAGCCGGGCGTCCCGCTGAGGGACGGGCAGCCAGGCGTGCGGATGGTTACTTGCCTCTCGAGGAGGGTGGCGTGCCCGACGGATCGGCTTCACCGTGCAACTCCGGAGGTCGGCGAGGCGGCTCTGCCGCGCTGGGCCCGCGCGGTCGGTCTTCGCGCCGATCCGCCGCTTGCGGCGTCCACCCGCGCCGCACCTCGAACCGGTGCACCGCTCGTGGCTCGGCGCGTACTGGCAGGCGCGCGCCGGCGTCCAGGCAGGTATGTCGCTCGACGACTTTCTCCGCTCGCGCCTCGCGCGGTACCTCGCGTCTCTCCCGGTGCCGCGCAGCCGGCTGCCGCTGACCGTCGACGTGGAGGACGGGCTGCTCCGGGTGCGCGCCGTCCCCGCGTCGCCGCCGCCGCCGCCGCAGGACGCGTGCGACCCGTGGCTCGCTCCCCTCGTTGCGCTCGAGGGGCCGTCGGTGCGGCAGGAGGTGGCCGAGCTCGAGATCCGCATGGGGATGCTCGACGGCCAGATCGAGGCGGCGCGCCGCCGCGCCGAGGAGCGCGGGCATCAGCTCGCCTCCGACGTGGCCGCCGGGATCGTCGCGGCGCCGCCCGACGTCGAGGCCTCGGCGGAGCAGCTCGGGCGCCCGCCCATCCGGAGTGGCGCGTCACGCGCGCTCGCCCTCGCCTTCGCGGCGACGGCCCTCGCCGCCGAGACCTGGCAGGTGGCGCAGCCGCTCCTGCGGACGGCGGGCGTCGATCCCGCCACGCTGCGGGCGGAGACGGCGCGCCGGCCTGGCGAGGTCGTCCTCGCCGCCATCTTCGCGCTCGCCGTCGGTGCGGGGCTCTTCGCGCTCGCGCACGCCGGGCTCGCGGCGACGCTCGAGCTCTTCCGCGGCGACGGCGACGATCGGCGCCGCAGGTGGCTCGCCTCGGCCTCGCTCGGCACCGGGCTCCTCGCCACGGCGATCGCGTCCGCGGTGGCCTCGCTGCCCGGCGCCGCCGCCGGTCCGCGGCCGCCCGCCGCCGCCTTCGTGCTCCTGCTCATCGCCGTCCCGCTCGCCGCCGCCCTCGTGCTGCGCGGCGCGTCCGGCGACGGCGAGCAGCGCGCCGCCGAGCTCGCGGCGGCGCTCGCGTGGGATCGCGAGCGGGCGCGCTCGCTCGGCGAGCGGGCCCGCCGCCTCGAGGAGGTGGTCTGGGCCGAGGAGGAGTCGCGCGGCCTCGAGCGGCAGCGTGACGCGGCCCGCCGCCGGCTGCGCGAGCTGAGCGCGCGGGCGGTGGGGGCGGCGCGCATCGCGGCGGAGGCGGAGCAGCGCGAGCGGGCGGCCCTCGCCCGCGTGGCGCAGGGGCTCGCCGGCGCGCTCGAGCTCGACCGTTACGAGTTCGTCCGTCAGGCGTCGGCGCGCGGTGCGCACGAGCTCTTCACCCCGCGGCGCCGGAGCGTCTCCGACGCTTCCGACCCGGTCGCGTCCGACGCGACCACCGAGCCCCAGATCCAGCCGGCCGGCCGGCTCGCGTCGTGAAGCCCGCCTGAGAGGGCTGTCCAGAACTCCCCTCCCGTCGCCAGAGCGAGCGAACCGCTGCGCATCGCTGCGTTGCTCCTCCCTTAAATACCCGACGGGTATGCTCGGTCGTCGCGCCTTGCGCTGCTTGCGTCTCGCTCGCCCGGCTCGGTCCGGGGAATTCTGAACAACCCTGTGCCCCCTGACGGGTGGAGAACCGGCCCGGGCCGTCGTAGAACGGGCCCGTGAACCTCGTCCTCCTCGAGCCCGGCGAGCTCCGCGCCGACGGGACCGCGCGGCTCGGCGGCCGGCGCGCCGCCCACGTCTCGGAGGTGCTGCGCGCCGCGGCGGGCGACCGGATCCTCGCGGGCGTCGTCGGCGGGAGGATGGGCGAGGCGGAGGTCCTCGCCGCGTCGCCGGAGGAGGTCGTGCTTCGGCCGGCCCTCGACCGCGAGCCGCCCCGGCCCTCCCCCGTGTCGCTCCTCCTCGCGCTGCCCCGACCGAAGATCCTCCGGCGGGTGCTGCAGGCGGCGGCGTCGATGGGGGTGAAGCGCATCCTGCTCCTCGGCAGCTACCGGGTGGAGAAGAGCTACTTCGCCTCGCCGGTCCTCGCCCCCGACGCGCTGCGCGCAGAGCTCCTGCTCGGGCTCGAGCAAGGGCGCGACACCGTCTTGCCGGAGGTCGTCGTCCGTCGCCTCTTCAAGCCCTTCGTCGAGGACGAGCTCGACCCGCTCTTCCCGTCCGGAACGCGCCTCCTCGCCCACCCCGCCGGCGCCGCACCGCTCGAGGACCTCGCGCCCGCGGTCCCGCACGCGACGCTCGCGGTCGGCCCGGAGGGCGGCTGGACCCCGTACGAAGCGGAGGAGCTGCGACGCCGCCGGTTCGCGCCGTTCTCGCTCGGGCCGCGGGTCCTGCGGGTGGACGCGGCGGTGCCGTACGCGGTCGGGCAGGTCGAGCTGTGGCTTCGGGGGAGTGCGGAGACGCCCGGGTGAGGCGTGCGAGCTCGTCCCGCGAGCGCCAGGACGACCGCGCTCGGGGCGCAGCTCAGCCCCCGGAACCGCCGCCCTGCTGCCGGCTCGCCCGCGCCGAGCAGGTGATGTAGTGGGCCGTCCTCGGGCGCGCGCCTTCCGGCCACGTCTCGCCGGGTTTCACGTAGGTCGCCACGAGCTTCGTCCGGTCGCCGCCCGGAAAGACGAGCGCGTACCGCCCGCTCTCGGAGGGCTCCGGGTCGAACGCCATGTTGCACGGGGTCCCGTCCTTGCGCGTGGACTTCGCCCACACGATCGGACCGCTGCAGTCCCGGCAGACCGCCTCGAACGGCTTCCGCTCATTGCTCTCGCTCATGCGCGCGGGAGAATACATCGAGGGGGTGACGCTCCGGACAGGCTTCACGACCCGGCGTCCGGCACGGGAGCCCGGTAGAGTGGGCGCCATGCCCGTCCACGTCCCCGCGCCCACCCAGCCGACCCACAAGTGCCCGAAGTGCGGCGCCGAGGGCGTCGTGCAGCACGCCGTCGGAAACATGACGACCTACCTCTGCCCGAAGTGTGGAGCGCGCTGGGTGGCGACGCGCTGAACATTTCCTGCGCGGCGCGCGTGGGGCGGAGACAGGACGGCCCGGACCCTCGCAGGCCCGGGCCGTCCCGTTCTCAGCGGCTCGCGCCCCGCGCTACCACTCGTGCCGCGCGGGGACGGGCTGCGCCCGCCCCGCGGAGTCGTCGAGCCCCCGGACGAGATCGTTCCAGAGCCCGTCGGTGAGGCGCGCGAGGGTGTCGCGCACCCGGTCGAGGCTCATCGCGTCGGTGCGCCCCTTGAGCCGCTGCACCTCGGCGGACGTCCGGCGGAGCTGCTCCAGGAGCTCGCGGTCGTCACGCGCGTTCCGCTCCGCGTCCTGGAGGACCGCGACGATCCTCCCCTGTACGCGGGCGAGCGCGTCGGCATCGCCGCGCGCGGAGGCGAGGTCGTGCCGCACGAGCAGCTGGCCGACGCGGACGAGCAGGGCCTCGTTCTCGAGGGCGTCGTCGTCGTCGTCGAAGTAGCCGGGGCCCGGACCGCGGCCGCGGCCCGCGCCGGGACGCGGCGGCGGCCCGGCCACCTCGGCGGCGTCGCGGGCGAGGGTGGCCGCCTCGATCGGCGACAGCGCGCCGCGGTAGATGCGCAGCTCGTCCATGCGCCCGTCGAAGCCGGGCGAGAAGCGGTTCCGCTTCCCGTTCGCGTCCGGACGCGCGCCGAGGAACGTCGGGCCGCGCGAGCACTCGAACGGATCGATCCGGGCCTGCCCGGCGAGCGCGCCGTCCAGGTAGATCGCGCCGGTCTGACCGTCGAAGGTGGCGGCGACGTGCGTCCACCGGCCGGAGGCGACCCGCTGCTCGGTCTGGACGGACTTCGCGAACGGGCTCGCGTTCGGGACGACGAGGACGATCCGGCCGACCGCGTCGACCCGGAGCTCGAGGTTCTTCTCGCGCGCGCTCGCCGCCGTGCTCGCCTTCGAGAAGATCACCTGCTCCTTCGCGGCGCGCGTCGGGCGGATCCACACCGCGACGCTGAGCTGGTCGGGCTCCATCCGCGTCCCGAGGTTCGCCTGGTCCTTCCCCGCGAACGCGACCGCGCCGCGCGGGTGACCGCCGCGATCCTCGGCCGGGCGCGTCCCGGAGAGCGCCCCGTCCGCGCCGCCGACCGCCTCGCGAGCGTCACCGTCGAGGGCGTAGCGGGCGACGAGCGTCGCGGGGACGGACGGCACGGCGCCCGGGGGCGGGTACGCCGGCGGCGCGGGCTGCGCGTAGGGGGGCGGGGGCGGCGGACGGACCGGCTCCGGGGGCGGCGGGGCGCGGCCCGAGGCGATCTGGAGCTCGTCGCCGGACAGCGCGCGATCCCAGATCCGGAGGTCGTCGATGCCGCCCGCGAAGAGGAAGGTGGGGCCGCCGGGCTGCCGGCCGTCGCGGCCGCCTCCCTCCGGGCGCGCGCCGATGAAGGTCTCGGTGGTGGTCTGCTGGTAACGGACCGCGAGCGGGGCGCCGTCCGGCAGGCCGTCCACGAAGAGCTGCGCGCGCGCGCCGTCGTAGGTCGCGGTGACGTTCGTCCAGCGCCCCGCCGGCAGCGGCCGCTGTCCCTCGATCACGTCCCAGTTCGCGCCGCTCGGCACGAACAGGAAGAGGCGGCCGCCCGGGTTGAGCCGCAGCTCGAAGTTCTTCTGGTAGTGGCCGGGGAGGTTGCGCACCTTCGAGACGATGACCTGGGGCCGGTCGGCGACCTCGGGACGGACCCACGCCGAGATGGTGAACCGCTCGGGCTGCAGCTGCGCGCCGAGGTTCACCATCGCGCGGACCCCGTCGAACCAGAGCGCACCGTTCCGGACGCCGTCGTAGCCGTCCACCGGGCGCGTTCCCATCGCGCTCGCCGGGATGCGGGTCACGTCGTCGACCGCGTCGCCGGCGAGCCGGTACGAGGCGACGAGGCCGCGCTGCAGATCGGGCCGATGCTGGGCTGCGGAGAGGAGAGGGATCGCGAGCGCGAAGGCCGCGAGGGTCGAGCGGAGCATTCAGGTCCTCCTGGGTACGGGAGCGGAGACAGGCTCTCAGCCAACCTCCAACGGGTCAACTCCCACGAGCTGGACGGGCGACCGCCCCCTCGTATTCAGCGGATCCGACCCGGATCGCGCCGTACCCGGGACGTGGGGCACCTCCACTTCGCCCCGGAGACCGCCCCCGTGGGGTGGACGCTACCCCTCCGCCCGCCGGCCGCTACAATGCGGGCTCACCCCGCCGTCCCCGCCGCACGCCTCCGGAGCCGATCGCCATGACCGTCCCCAACGTCCCCGAGCTCGTCCCGCCGCTCCGCCTGCTCCTCGGACCGGGCCCGAGCATGGTCCACCCGCGCGTGCTCCGCGCGATGTCGACGCCGCTGCTCGGCCACCTCGACCCGAAGTTCCTCGAGATCATGAACGAGGTGCAGGCGCAGCTCCGGGCGGTGTTCCGCACCGAGAACCCGTTCACGATCGCGATCTCGGGCACCGGGTCGGCAGGCATGGAGGCGGCGCTCGTGAACCTCATCGAGCCCGGCGACGCCGTGATCGTCGTGGCGGCGGGGGTGTTCGGCGTGCGCATGGCGGACATCGTCGGGCGCGCCGGCGGTCGGCTCGTGAAGCTCGAGGTCCCGTGGGGCGAGACGATCGACGCCGCCCGGATCGAGGAAGCGCTGAAGAAGGAGGGGAAGGTGAAGGCGGTGGCGCTCGTCCACGCCGAGACCTCCACCGGCGCGCAGCAGCCGATCGATGGGCTCGGCAAGCTCTGCCACGCGCACGGCGCGCTGCTCGTCGTCGACACCGTGACCTCGCTCGGCGGCGTCCCCGTCGAGGTGGACGGCTGGGAGGCGGACGCCGTCTACTCCGGCACGCAGAAGTGCCTCTCCTGCCCGCCCGGCCTCGCGCCGCTCACGCTGAGCCCGCGCGCGCTCGAAGCCGTGAAGACTCGCAAGACGAAGGTGCAGAGCTGGTACCTCGACGCCGGGATGGTCGCGGACTACTGGGCCGAGGGGAAGCGCGTCTACCACCACACGGCGCCCATCTCGATGGTGTACGCGCTCCGCGAGTCGCTGCGGCTCGTCCTCGAGGAGGGGCTCGAGGCACGGTTCGCGCGCCACCGCCGCCACTCCGCCGCGCTCATGGCGGGCGTCGCCGCGCTCGGCTGCGCGCCGCAGGCGCAGGAGGGCCGGCGGCTCCCGTCGCTCAACTGCGTCCAGGTCCCCGCCGGAGTGGACGAGGGCGCGGTGAGGAAGTACCTGCTCGCCGAGCACTCCATCGAGATCGGCGGCGGGCTCGGACCGCTCGCCGGCAAGGTCTGGCGCATCGGCCTCATGGGCGAGTCGGCGAGGCAGGAGAACGTGCTCGCGGTGCTCGCCGCGCTCGAGCAGGGGCTCGCGAAGCAGGGAAAGGGCCCGAAGCCCGGGGCGGCCTGCTCGGCCGCGCTCGAGTACTACGGGAAGGCCTAGTTGAAATACCCGCCTCAGCCCGCCGCGTCAGCGGGGAGAGAGCGGCGGGGAGAGGGGGCACACGGCCGACAGGTCTCCTGGCCCGTGATGTTGTTCGCCCGGGCGCGGATAGCGCTCGGCGCGGGGGTCCACCTCAGCGCGGACCGCTCGCCTCGAGGAGGCGCGCGATCTTCGCGCGCAGCATCGGCAGCGTCACGGCGCCGTCCTCGAGCACCGCCTCGTGGAACGCCCGGACGTCGAAGCGCGCCCCGAGCGTATGCTCCGCCTCCGCGCGCAGCCGGGAGATCTCGAGCATCCCGAGCGTGGACGCGGCCGCCTCGCCGGGTGCCGCCGCGTACCGGTCCACCTCGGACGCCGCGCTCGCGGGCGACACCCCCGCGTTGGCGACGAGGTAGTCGATCGCACGCTGGCGCGGCCACGCGAACACGTTCAGCCCCGAGTCCGCCACGAGCCCGGCCGCGCAGAGCGCCTCCCGCGCGAGCGCACCGAGGCGGGAGAGGTCGTCGGAGTAGAGCCCCATCTCGCCGGCGAGCCGCTCGGCGTACAGCGCCCATCCCTCCGCGAACCCGTCGTTCGGGAGGTACCTGCCCGCGTCGGGAGCCCCGCCCCCCTCGAGCGCCGTCGCGAGCTGGAGGTGGTGTCCCGGGATCGTCGCGTGGAACGCGGCCGCCTCGACGACCACCCGTTCCTGGCCCGTCTCGCCGGGTGCCGTCAGGAGGTAGAGCCCGACGAGCTTCCCGCTCGAGACGTCCGAGCCGCGGCGCCCGACCGGTCCGGAGCCGCGCAGCATCTCCGGGAGCTCGCGGACGTCGACCGGCGCCCGGAGTCGTCTTCCCGAACCAGCGCGGCGCCGCCGCGGCAGCGCGATCGACGGCGGCGCGCGAGGTGGCGACGAGCTCCCGCGCGTCGCGGGACCGGAACGCCGGATCCTCGCGCAGGCGCTGTAACAGGACCTGGACGTTCGACGTCCCGAACGCCCGCTCCGCGATCACCCTCATCTCCGCCTGGACGGCCTGGACCCGCGCGAGCCCGGTCGCGTGCAGTGCAGCGGGCTCGGGCTCCAGCGTCACGTGGCGGCGAACTTCGGCCCGGTAGCAGGCCTCTCCGCCCGGGAGCGCGAGCAGGCTCGGCTTCCGCCGCGCCCGCTCGAGGTACTCGGTCCTGAGGAAGACCCGGTAGCGATCCGCCGCCGGGACGAGGTCGCGCTCGATCGCGGCGGCGAGCTGCACCCGGAACGCCGGGTCGTCGTCGCGGAGCGCGGGCCGGACGTGGGGCCAGCTCGCGGGCGGGGTCGCGAGGAGCCGGTCGAGCTCGGCGGCGATCCGCTCGACGTTCTCGCGCGTCGCGACGTGCCCGGAACGGACCCCCTGCCTCAGGTTCTCGATGTCGTCGTCCACGCGACGCGCGAGCGCCGAGACCCGGGCGAGGGCCGCCGCACGCCGCTCCGGCGTGCCCACGGGCTGGACCTCCACGAGCGGGGCGTGCTCGGGCTGTCCACCGAGGAGCGACGGCACGGCCCACCGCTCCGAGTGGCACACCCGCGCCCCCCGCGATCCCTCGAGCGCCTCGACCAGGACCTGCAGCGCGAGCTCCTCGCGCGTTCCGGCCAGCGTCCGCGGATCGATCGCGCGCGCGCGTGAGAGGTACCGGTCCTCCTCCGCCTGCCAGGACGTGAGCGCGGCAGGGCTCGCGTCCATGACGGCGCCGTGGTCCGCGGCGGGGAAGCCGAGCGCCGTCGCGCGCTCCGGAAAGCGACGGAAGAGCGCCTCCAGAAGCTCGCGCTCGAGCGCACCGACCTCGGCGCGCGCGGCCGACACCGCTGCAGCCGGAGGTGCCGCGCGGCGCGACGCGCACGCGAGCGCACAGGCAGAGAGCACGGCGAGTGTCGCGGAGCGCACGGCGCCACCCTACCTGGACCCGCACTTCGAGAGAACCCGGACGCGTCGCGGTCGCGCGAAGAACGCCGCACGCGTCCGCGCGTCCCGGGGCTGTGGCGAGCGCCTCGGTACGCCACGCCGGGTGCCGCTCCACCCGGTCCGTGCGAACGGCCGAACGGCTCGAACGGGGGTCACCGCGAGGGTGCTCCGGCTCCGGCCGGATGGGACTGCGCGCCGGCGCGCTCACGGCGCCGTCGAGGGCTCGCGACGGGAGGACGGCCGTACTCCGGGGATTTTCGGGTCCATCGCGGCGAGCGCTCGTCGCGCCTGCCCCCGGTAGAACGCCGCCCCTCCGAGCGCCCTACTCCCGCCCCGGCCGCCGCCCTAGGTTCCGCGGAGAGCGGCTGGAGGCATCGACATGGGCGGCGCAGTCGGCGGGAGCAACGTGCGAAGGGTGTTCGACGCGGCGATGGAGCTCTGGCGGGAACGGCGCAGCGAGCGCCGCGCCCGCGCGGCGGCGCGGCTCGGGGTGATCCCACGGGTGTCGCGCTCCACGCTCCTCGCTGCGCTCGATGCCCGGCTCGCGGTCCGCGGAGGGGTCCGGCTGGACGACTTCCTGCGCCACCGGCTCGCCCGGTACGCGACGGGCCTGCCGGTCACGCTCGAGGGACTGCCGGTCACGTTCGACGTCGAGGGCGGCGAGGCGGTGATCCGCCCGCGGCCCCGGGCGCGCGCGCACGGCCCGCGCCTGGACGCACCCGCCGGGCCACGCGCGATCGCCGAGCTCGAGGGTCCGTACGCCGAGCGCGAGCTCCGCGACGCGGAGGCCGCGCTCGACGCGCTCGACGCTCGCGCCGCCGCGGCGCGCGCCCGCGCGGACGCGGTGGAGGTCGAGCTCGCCGCCGCGCTCGCGTCGGGGCAGATCGTGGGACGCCCGGCGGTCGAGGCGACGGCGGAGCAGCTCGGGCGGCCGCCGGTCGAGCCGGCCGCACCCATCCACGCGCTGCGCGCGTCGGTGGCGGTCCTGCTCGCGGCCGAGGCGTGGCGCTTCTCGGGCCCGTTCCTCGCCGTGTCCGGCGTGCCCGACGGCCTCGAGACCGCGCTCCGCGCGTCGCCGGTTCCGACCGCCCTCTCCCTCGCGCTCGCGGCGGGCGCCGCCGCGACCGCCTTCGTCTGCGCCGCGGTGGCGGTGGGGCGCGGCGCCGATGCCGCGGCGGCCGGTGAGGGGGGCGGACGCCGGGCACTCCTCTGCGCCGTCGCGGCGGGCGCGGCGCTCCTCGTGCCGGGGCTCGCCGCGGCTGCGGCGGCCCCCGACCGCTGGGCGCAGCTCGCGGTGCTCGCGGCGGTCCCGTTCGCGGGCGCGGCGCTGTGGCGCCTCGCGGCCCGGCTCGAGACCCGGCGTGCCGCCACGGCGGTGGCGGCGCTCGCGTGGGACCGCGAGCGCGCGCGCGAGGCGATGGAGCGCGGGCGCCGCGAGGAGCTCTGCCTGCGAGCAGAGGCCGACCTCGCCGGCGTGGAGGCGGAGCGCGTGCTCGCGCGGAAGCGGGTGCGGAAGCTGCACCGCGCCGCCATCGCAGCCGAGCGCAGCGCGGGGCTCGCCGCGCGCGCCGAGGCGGACCGGCTCGACCGGCTGGCCGAGGGGCTCGCCTGCGCGCTCGAGCTCGATCGGTACCTGTATCTCCGGCTCGCGGCGGAGCGGTCGCACGCGCCGTTCGAGCGGCCCGTTCGCTCGCGCACCGAGGGTTCCGTGGGCACCGAGCGGCTCGGAGTCGCCGGATGAGCGCTGCTTCCTGACCAGGGCAGCCTCCGCCGGCTGCCCTTCCGCTTGCTCATGCCCTGACCGAGCCCGGGCGGGCGCAGGGCGGCAGTGGCCGAGGCTGCGGCGAGGCGAGCGGACTCCGCGAAGCGAGCCCCACCCTTTGGACGGCTCCCCGCCAGGCGTGGCACGCTCCCGCCGGGCGGAACGGCCGGGAGGGGCAGATGAGAGGGGGCAGCCCGGGGACGTCGCTCCGGATCGCGGTGGTGGGGCACGTCGAGCACGTGACCATCGGCCGCGTCGCCGCGGTACCCCGCGCCGGGGAGATCGTCCACGTCGCGTCGCCCCGCTGGTTTCCGGGGGGCGGCGGGGGCGTCGCCTTCCTGCAGCTCTCGCGGAGCTCCGCCGAGGTGCACCTCTTCAGCGCGCTCGGCGACGACGAGGCGGGCACGCAGGTCGCCGCCTCCCTCTCGCTTGCCGGCGCAGGAGGCGGGTCGCGCATCCGGCTCCACCTCGTCCACCGCCGGGGGGCGCCACACACCCGCTGCGTCGCGATGGTCGGCCCGGACGGCGAGCGGACCATCGTCGTCGTCGGGGAGCCCCACCACCCGCGCGGGGACGACCCGCTCCCCTGGGACGTCCTCGCGCGCTGCGACGCGGTGTACTTCACGGCCGACGACCCCGCCGCCCTCCGCGCCGCCCGCCGGGCGCGCGTGCTCGTCGCGACCGCGCGCCGCCGGGCTGCGCTCGCGGCCGCCGGCGTCCGCGCGGACGTGGTCGTCGGCAGCGCCTCGGACGCGCGGGAGGTCTCCACCCTCGGGGACTACCCGACGCCGCCCGGCGCGCTCGTGCTCACCGAGGGGGCGCGAGGCGGTCGGATCGAGACCGCAAGCGGGACCGTCCGCTTTCCCGCGCCGCCCTCGCCGCCGCGCGGCGGCGGCGCGTACGGTGCCGGCGACAGCTTCGCGGGCGCGCTCACGTTCTTCCTCGCCGCGGGGCTCTCGCTCGCGGACGCCTGCACCCACGCGGGCCGGTGCGGCGCGGCGGTGCTCGCCGGCCTCGATCCGCGGGAGACGCAGCTCCCTCTCACCCTCCCGTGAGGTGGATCAGGGCAGCGCGGCGCGGTTCGCGCAGAGGCGCCGGTAAGCCTCCGCCGCGCTCTTCGCGGCGCTCGAGCGGGCGAGGGCGTCGGTCGCCCGGGCGTACCAGTTGCAAGCCTCGGCGACGCGCCCGCGCCGCTCCTCGATCCGGCCCATCGAGAAGACCGGGAGCGGGTCGGAGGGATCGGCCCTCGACGCCCTCGCGAACGCGTCGTACGCGCCCTGCAGGTCGCCGCGCTTCTCGTAGACCTGCCCGAGGATCTGGTACGGGCGGGAAGAGTGCGGGTCGAGCGACAGGGCCTGCTTCGCCGCGCGCTCGGCCTCGTCGAGCCTGCCGGTGTCCACCTCGACGAGCGCGAGGATGACGAGGGTGGCGCCGTCGCGCGGCGCCCGCTGCAGATAGCCCTCGAGCCGGGAGCGCGCCTCGTCGTAGCGACGCAGCCGGACGAGCGCGAGGGCCGTGTTCCGGACCACGAGCTCGACCGGGACGGTGGGATCGAACCCGAAGGCGAGCGCCCGGTCGTACGCCTTCACCGCCTCGTCGTACCGGCCGGCGAAGTGGAGCGCCGTCCCGTAGTTCACCCAGATGCGCGGCTTCTCCGGGGACTTCGTCGACGCGTCCCCCCACAGCGCGAGCGCGCTCTGCCAGACCTCGTTCCGCACCGCGGTCGCCGCCCCGAGCGCCGCGACGGCCGCGAGGGCGAGGACGGCGCCGGCGGCGCGGCCCCGGACCGGCCCGAGGCGGCGCAGCGCGACGGAGCCGCCGCCACGATCGCGAGCACGATCCCGAGCGTGGCGAGGTACAGCCGGTGCTCGACGAACGGGTCGCGCAGCGGCACGAGCGCCGTCGGGGCGAGCATCCCGAGGAAGAAGAGGACGCCGAAGGCGGCGACGCGGGCGACCGCCGGCCACTCCCCCTCGGCGCTCGCGTAGCGGCGGACGAGCAGGAACGCCCCGCCGACGAGCGCGGCGACGAACGCCGCCCCCGCGAGCACGGCGGGCTCGAGGAACCCCTGCGAGAACGGGAACAGCCAGTCGGCGTTGAGCCCGGCCGGGAAGAGGACGAGCCGCACGTAGATCGGCAGCGCGCGCAGCTGCGTCGCGACGTACTGGAGCGGCGTGACGAAGGTGAGGTCGAAGCCGGCGTGGCCGCTGCCGCTCGCGGCCGAGACGCCGCCGAAGGCGGCGGCGACCGACAGCAACACGAGCGGCGCGGCCGGGAGCAGCCGGCGCGCGATGCGGGCGTGCCACGCGAGCTGGCGCTCCTCGGGCGTCGGGAGGACCGCGGCGACGAGGAGCCACACGAACGGCATCGTCGCGGCCATCGGCTTCGCAGAGAGCGCGACGCCGTGGAGCGCGACCGCCGCGACGAGGAAGCGGACGCGCCGTCCCGGAGGCGCGGCGTCGTAGGCGAGCACCGAGAGCAGCGCGGCCAGCACGAGCCCGGACGCGAGCGCCTCCGAGCGCTGCGAGATGTAGCTCACCGCCTCGGTGCTGAGCGGGTGGAGCGCGAAGAGCGCCGCCGCCGCGAGGGCGGGCCACTCCGGGATCGGGAGGCTCACCGGCAGGGCCGCCGCCGCGCGCCTGCCCTTCTCCCTTCCCCTTCTCCGGCGCGCTCGCGGCGGGGACGCCGTCCGCGAGGGAGCCGGCGCCGAGCCCGGCGCGCGCGAGGATCCGGCGCGAGAACTGCCAGGCGAGGAGCACGACCGCGAGGTGGACGAGCACGTTCGTGACGTGCCAGACGCGCGGGCGGAACCCGTCCATCGCGTGGTTCGCCGAGAAGGTGATCGCGGTGAGCGGCCGGGCCATCTCGAGCCAGTGATCGACCTCGAAGAAGTAGGAGTGATCGCGGACCCAGGTGGTCTTCGCGATCTCCTGATCGTCGTACTGGAACTCCCCGTCCATGGAGGGGAGGTAGGCGACGAACGTCGCGACGAGCAGGGCGGCGACGCCGGCCCAGAGGAGGTTCTTTCGGTTCACGGGCGCGCATCATAGGGCAAGTCTCGTCCCCGCGAGCGCCCCAAAGTCCCCGGCGAGCGGCCGCCCGGCGGGGCGCCGGCCGCGCACGCCGCGCACGCCGCGCAGGCGCGCGACGCGTGAAACGACGGCCTCGCGGCTTTCCGCGGACGTCCGGAGAACCCCTGCGGCAGCCCGGCCCCGCGCGGGAGGCGCCCTCGCAGGATCTCTCTCCGCCGGTCGAGGCCACGTCTTCACACGGCGAACCACACGAGAACGTGTGGCGCGAAGGCCCGGGCGAGGCCCAATCCACCACCGACGAGGACGACCAGGACCATGTTCGCGTCGAAGCGCCATACCGAGATGAAGGCCAGCGCGGCCACGACTGCCGAGAAGAGGTCCGGGATGCTCGGCGGAACGAGTTCGGCCGCGAGCGCGATGATGAGCCCCAGCGTGCCGGCCGAGAAGCCCCAGAGGACGTCGCGCGCGCGCGGCAGGCGCTCGACCCGGTCGATGTACCGACCCAGACCGAGCACGAGGAGGAAACTGGGGAGGAAGAGGAAGAAGCAGCCGACGACCGCTCCCGGAAGTCCCGCGGCCAGGTAGGAGAGGAAGATGCCGATCGAGATGAGCGGCCCTGGCGTCGTCTCGCCGAGTGCGAGGCCGTCGACGACTTCGCGGTCGCTCAACCACCCGTAACGGTCCACGGTCTGCTCGCGCAAGTACGGGAGAACGGTGTACGCGCCTCCGAAGGTGACGAGCGCCGCCTTCGTGTTGACCCACGCGACGTCGATCAATCGCTCGACTGAGGTCTCCGCCGTGGCCTGCCGAGCCGGTGATCCCTGCTCCACGCGTGGCGCGTGGGTGAACGCCGGCTCCGGCGAATTGGGCCGCATCCGTGCCGTGCCGACGAGGATCGCCACGATGCCGACGAAGAGCCATCCATACAGCGGGGACGCCTGCTGCTTTGCCTCTCGCTGGCGGCGCCCGAGGACGAGGCCGAGCAGTCCACAGATGACGAGAATGCCAACGAAGAAGACGTTCAGGAGGTAGCTCGCCACGAACGCAGCCGCCATCACCGCGTACGACTGGGCGCCCTCGAGCGCCCTCTTCGAGATGCGAATGGCCGCCGCGGCAACCAGCGCGATCGCGACCGGTCGAACTCCGCCCAGGAAGCCCGCGACGCCGGCGATGTGCCCGTAGGTCCGGTAAGCCCATGCGAGCGCGGTGAGCGTGACGAAGCCCGGCCAGATGAACAGGAGCCCGGCGACGATCCCGCCAGCGATGCCCCGGCGCAGGTACCCGAGGTGAATGGCGATCTCGAGCGCCTCGGGCCCCGGGATGACGTTCGCGAAGTTCAGCAGGTGAACGAACTGGCCATCGGTCAGCCATCGCTTCTCCTCGACGGCCACCTTGTGCATGAATCCGATCTGCGCGACCGGGCCGCCGAACGTGTTCACCCCGACCCAGGCCATCGCGCGCAGGAACGGACCCCACGCGTCTCGCTCGGCGCGGGCGAGGGGACGTGGCGCCAGGGCCAGCTCGGGGGACATGGGGTCGTCGGCCTGCATCGGGAGTCACCGCCGGATCGCCGCGTTCAGCCCGGAGTCGAGGTGAACTCCCATCCCTCATGCTCGTCGCAGCGCGACGTCACCGCGACGAGCCGCCGGCTGACCTCTTCCCACTCGACGTTCTGCATGAACGCGTCGACGTACCGCGCGGCGGCCGCTCCGTAATCGAGGTGATACGCGTGCTCGTACATGTCGAGGACGAGCAGCGGACGGCTCCCCGGCGCCCCGGTCGAGTGATCCCATGCCAGGTAGTCATGGAGATCGCCCTCCGGCCCGACGGCGAGGACCACCCATCCCGAGCCGCCCGCGAGCGCGTTCGCGGTCCGGCGGAAGTCGGCCTCCCAGCGCGAGAAGGCGCCGAACGCTCGCGAGAGGATGCGCTGGATGGCGTCGTCGGCCTTTCCGTCGCCGCCCAGGTTCGCGAAGTAGAGCTCGTGCAGGTGGACCGAGCCGGTCCGGAGCAGCTCCTCGCGCTTGAGATCGCCGTGGACGTAGGGCGGCAGGTCGGGATCCTCGATGCATCGCCGCGAGACGCTGCTCGACGCGCGTTCAGCGCCTTCACCGCGCGACAGTAATCGTTCTCCCAGTGGGACTCGGACGAGCCGCTCGGAGAGACCGCGGAGCTTCGCGGGATCGAACGGGAGTGGCCGGGGCTCGTGCCGTCCCGGCGAACGCAGGCGCCCTGCCGAGATTCTCCGTCACTTCGTCGCGCATGGCCTTGCTCCTGCTCAGCCGAGCGGCATCGCGGTCAGCGCGTCGAAGTAGGTGACGGAGTCTGCCTTGGTCCAGACCCCCACCTTGCCGGCGTCGCTGAACGTGTCGTCCCTGGCGTCGATGATCGGCTCCCCTTCCCAGAAGACCTGGAGCCGGTCGCCGCGCGCCTCGATCGCGAGCGCGTGCCACGCGTTCGCCGCGACCTTTCCGCTCCAGCCCTCGATCTGCCGGCGCTGGCCCTTCACCACGCGGTAGAGGTTCACGTTGTCCTCGAGCGCGTTGGCGCGGGCGACGTAGTAGTCGTCCGGATCGCGGTACCGGAACACGAGCCCGCAGGCCTCGTCGGTCTTCCCGCTCACCGGCTTGCACCTCACCTCGAGCCGCAGGTCCTTCAGGCTCGGCGCGTCCGCCACGGCGACGGGAAACCGATGGTCCGTGTCGTCCTGGTCGAGCTGAGCAAGGACGTGGTCGCCGAATGGCGCGGTCGGGTCCTGGATGACGACCCACTTCCCCTCCCGGCCCTGGCCGGTGCGGCCGAAGGAGAAGCCGGCTGGGGGCGCGTTCAATGCGTCCGACTGGAAGTCCCAGGTCTTCGCGCCCGAGCCCTGCGCTCGGGCGACGGCCCAGGCGCCGAGCAACGCGGTCACGGCACCGGAGATCACGAGCCCTCGCATCTGCGTCCTCCTTCCGGCCGCCGGAGACCGATCAGTGCTTCGTCGCCCCGGCGTGGACGGCGTAGAGGTCGTCGAACAGCGCCGCGCCGCGCGCGAGGCGCGCCTCGTCGTCGGGGTGCGCCGCGGCGATGCCTGCCACGAGCTGGCCGATCCCGGCGGCCTCCTCGCGGCCGTACTTCGCGTCCTTCACGTCGATGTCGTGGACGATCTCGGCGATTGCGCGCAGCGCCGGGTCGGCGAGCCCGAAGCGCTGCACGAGCACCTCGAAGGTGCACAGCTCGCCCTCGTGCGTGAACTCCGCCTCGAACATGTCGAAGCGGAGCTCGCCCTCCTCGGGCCGGTAGCCCTTCGCCGGCACGAACTTGAAGCGCGCCTCCGGGTCGATGAACTTCCGGATGAGCCAGGCGCTCGCCATCCGGTCCACCTTGATCCCGGTGCGCGTCACCCAGGTGCGCCCCTGGTGCTGCGCTCGATCCAGCGAGGCCTTCGCCGGCTCGGCTCCCTCGACGGTCCTCATGCGTGCCTCCAGTCCGGACAGGAGGCCCTCGACGACCTCGCGTCCCGGTGCTCCGAAGAAGTCGATCGCGGCGAGCTCGGTCGCGCGCTGCCGCAGGCGCGCGAGCTGCTTCGCGAGCTCCGCGCGCCGCGACATCCGGCACGGCCCCTCGCCTCGGGAAGCCGGCGGCACCGCGCGCGACCTGCTCGGCGAGCTCGCGGTAGTCGGCCTCGCGAGCGCGCTGGAAGAGCCCGATCACCTGCTCGTCGGAGAGGCCTTCGATGAACCGGGCCTCGACGATCGACGCGTCGCCGCCCCCCTTCACGATCTCGCGGAGGACCCACTGGAAGTCCTCCTGCGTCTCGTCGTCGTACGGCAGGGCGTAGACCGAGTTCTTGATGGCGACCGCGCCGATGCGCGCGAGATGCCGGCCGATCTTGACCCGCAGGTACGCAGGCGTCGGTGGGATCTGGTGGATGAGCAGCATCCAGCGCGCCTCGGGCCGGGTGTGAGCGCCCTGCCGTCCTGGCTTGATGGCGGTCAACTGTGTCTCCGATCTAACAACTGAATCAGAGAGCATCAACTGAGAGCCCACAAGGGTCCGCGAGGGGAGGGCGGGTCGGGCGGTCGCACGCGCGGCGCCACGGGGAGCGCGACGGCGCGCTCAGTGCCCGTGACGGTGGTGCACGTCCGGCAGGTGCGGGTGGTCGTGATGGAGCGGCACGTGCCGGTGCACGTGTGAGTGCGGCTCGGTGACCACGCCGTCATGGACGTGGGCGTGATGCTCGTCGTGCACGTGCGCATGCATGTGCCGCTCGCGAAGGAGCTCCCGGGCGCACCGCCGGAGGCGCAGCCGCCGCGCGGTCGTGACCGCTCCCCGCGAGGCGTCACCGACGCGCGATCGTGACCTCACCCAGCGCCTCCAGGTCGCGCGGCTCGGCGAGCCGGACCGTCAGCACCTCCCGCTTCTCCTCGGGGCGGCCCCAGCCCGTGAAGAGGGTCACCGTGAGCGTCGCGGGGCCGACGATCCGCTGCTGCGCGGACCCGTAGTAGTGGGCCTTCACGGCGTACGAGCCCGGCACCGCACGCCGGATGACGTACTCCTCGGGCCCGTAGCCCTGGGTCACGTCGCGCGAGACGAGGCCGCCGGCGAACGTCGCGGGGTGGCTGAAGGAGGCGTGCTCGCCGGTCGGCTCGACGACGTGGAGGTCCACGTCGGTGAGGTCGGCGTCCCAGGAGAGCGAGACGCGAAGGTCGAGGTCGAGCAGGCCGCGCAGGCGGGGGTCCACCCGCGGCGCGAGCGCCACCCCGGCCCAGCCGCGCCGCTCCGCGCGGGCGGCGATCCGGTTCAGCTCCATCAGCGCGACGAGGTCCAGATCCTGGAAGCGGTCGGACCCGCGCAGGGCGACCTCGAGGAGGAGGTCGATGGCGCGAGCTGCATCCCCCGGGCGCCCGCGCGCCTCGGCAAGCTCCGACAGGACCAGCGCGAGATCGCGCCGCGACTGCGGCTCCTCCGGGCGAAGCCGGAGCACCTTCTCGAGGACCGCTGCCGCGAGCTCCAGCTCTCCCGCCTGGGAGAGGCGCCACGCCATCACCCGCAGCAGCGCGGGGTCGTCGAGCCGGAGCTCGGCGAGGTTCGAGAGGACCCGCAGCCCGAGCTCCCGCTGCCCGGCGCGCAGGAGGAACTCGGCGCAGTCGAGGTAGAACGCCGGTCCGGCCCGGGCCTCGCGCTGCGCGAGGTACGCCTCGTAGGCCGCGCCGGGCGCGGCCGCGCGGAGCGGTGCGAGCCATGGAACCTTCGGATCCCAGGGCGCCACCGCGATCGACGCCGCGGCCGGGCCTGCCAGCTGGTGCGCAGCCCGTGGCGACTCGGCGCGCGCCGGCGAGGAGAGGAGCGCCATCGGCGCGGCCGGCGACTCCATCGCCTGCGCGGAGGGCGGCGGGGCCGCGGCGCTGCGCGCCACGCGGCGCTCGCGGCCGCGCACGTCGTCGCCGTGGGCATCGGTGGCGTCCCGCTCGGAGTATCGCCAGCCGGCGGGCACGCGCCGCTCCGCCTTCCACCACTCGACGCGGCGCTGCCACCGCTGCGCGACCTGCTCGAGCCGCTCGGCGGCGGTCCTGGCCTTCTCCCGCGCGCGCTCCTCCACGCGGGCGAGGTACTCGGCGCGCAGCGCGGCGCGGCCCGGGGCCGGCTCGACGCCGTGCTCGAGGTGCTGCTCGAGCGTCTCGAGGACGAGCAGCGAGGTCGCGGCGGTCACGAGCCCGAAGCGCCGCCCGAGCTCGAGCAGCGCCGCTGCATTCGCGTCGGGCTCGACCGACAGCGCGTCGAGGCGCGCCTGAGCCCACGCGGTCGCCACCGGGCCGGGCCGCTCGCCCGCGGGCGCCGCGCCGTCCCGGCGGACCTTCAGGACGCGCTGCTCGAGCACGCGGTCGCCGGAGCCGAAGTCGAGCGACAGGTCCGCCTCTCCACCGACGAGCCGTCCCAGCACCTCGAACCGGCCGCGGTCGGCGCCGGGCGCGACGATCACGTCGGCGGCGCCCGCCGTCGCGGTCGCGCGCAGCAGCCGGATGCGTGGGCTCACCACGGCGGCGACCGCCGCCGGCGCGCCGAGCGCGACGAGGTCCAGGAGCTCGCCGCCGGTCTCGCCCGCGACGTGGCGGAGCAGGGCGCGGTCGCCGTCCGTCGCCCCGGTCACCGCCCAGACGGGCACCCCGCCGGTGCGCGGCAGGCCATCGCCGAGCGTGCCGAGGCCGTCGCCGAGCAGGAGCCAGAGCGCGTCGTCGCGGTGCGGGAGCCGGGCAACCGACAGGTCGAGCGCGGCGAGCCCGGTCCCGCCGTCGGCCACGGCGCCGCGCAGCGCCTCGAGGAGAGCGGCGCGCGCGCCGGGAGGGAACGACCGCGGCGGCTCGGCCCGGAGGCGGAAGATCATGACGTCGACGGCGACCCCCGGCCACGCTGCGAGCAGCCGGTCGAGGAAGTCGAGCTCGCGTCGGGTCTGCTCCGGCGTGCGGCTCGCGGAGGCGTCCCACGCGATCGCCACGCGCTTCGGGGGCGGCCGGCCACCGGGCGCGAGCGCCGGGACGGCGTCGCTCATCGAGAAGAAGGTGTCGCCGCCCGGGCCCGTCTCGACGGCCGAAAGCCGGACCGGTGACCGCGGCAGCCGCACGAGCAGGTCGCGGGGCGGGGGCGCGCCGCTGAAGCGCCTCTCACCCACCCAGCGGTCGTCGAAGCGTGCGAGGGTCACGTTCCCGAACCCGCCGCTCACCTCGGGAGGCGCGTCGGGGCGCACCACCTCGACACGCACCGCGACCTCGCGCGGGGAGCGCGGATACGGGAGCGGGAGGTGGTAGGCGGCCTCCTCGCCCTGCGTCGCGAGCGACGAGACCCAGCGCAGCCGGACCGTGCGCGTGCCCCGCGCAGGGATCGGGTAGACCCGGGCCCGGTACACGTTCCCGCGGACCTGCTCGACGAGACCGGGATCGACGCCCCTGCGGATCTCGGTCTCGAGGGCGACGCGGGCCTGGTGCTTCTCGACGACACTCGCGTCCACGAGCAGGCCGCCGACGTCGAGGGCGAACCCCGACACCGTCGCGGCATCCGGGAGCGGGAACTCGAGCTCGCCTTCGAGGACGCGGGCGTTCGGGTTCGAGAAGGTGAGGGTCTGGGTGGTCTCCGCGTGCAGGCCGTGGACGACGACCCTCACGTCGAGGGCGGTGACCTCGACGGGTCTCTCGGCTCCGGCTACCCGGAGCCGCGGCGCGACCTGAACGAGAGGGCCCCGTGGACCTGGGTCGGGTGCGCCCGCCGGGACGCGCTGGGCGTCGGTCCGGAGCGGCGCGGCGACGACGGCGAGGACGGCGAAGAGCCAGCTGCGAGGTGAGGTCACGGGCGATCCCCCTGAAGGTGCGGGCTGTCACAGCCGGAACGCACGGTCGGGGAAATGGATCTGATTCAGGTTGGCGAGACCGCGCCCCGGCCCGCTATGACCTCGACCGGCCGCGGCACGGAACGAGCCGAGCCGCGCGAACGGGAGGCCGCATGGAGCCAGTTCGGGTCGGAACGATCCTCGCGAGCGTCCGCGACGGCCGGCGCGGGGAGGCGTTCGCGAGGTGGATCCACGCGCTCGCCGCGGAGCGCGAGGGCGTCCTCGCGGAGGTCCTCGACCTGCGCGAGTGGGCGCTCCCCCCGTACGCTCGGAAGGACACCCCGAACGTCGCCGAGAAGGCGTACGCGCCGGAGTCGCTCGAGGGGCGCTGGAAGACGAAGGTCGAGTCGCTCGACGCCGTCATCGTGGTGACGCCCGAGTACAACCACTCCTTCCCGGGGCAGCTCAAGAACGGCCTCGACGCCGTGTACGCTCCGTGGAACCACAAGCCGATCTCGTTCGTCTCGTACGGCGGGTTCGCCTCCGGTGCGCGCGCCGCGGAGCAGCTCCGGCTGGTCGCCATCGAGCTGCGCATGGCTCCGGTCCGTGACGAGGTGAACGTCCGGCTCGTCGGCTACGCCGCCGACGACCAGGGTCACCCGGCCGATCCGCTCTACGCCAAGAAGGCGAAGGCGATGCTCGACGACCTCGTCTGGTGGGCGCGGGTGCTGAAGGAGGGGCGCGAGCGGCACCCGCGGTGAGCGCCGGGTCTGCCGAGAGCAACACCCAGCCAGGACCCCATCGAGCTCCAGGTCCAAGTTCGCTCGCCTCGCAGCAGCTCTCGCGCCATCCTGCTCCCCGTGCACGCCGCCCTCGCCGCCGCGCCCGTCCTCTTCCTGTTCTGGGCGCTCGCGATCCGGCGCTGGCGCGGGCACGCCGCCGCCGCGGGCGCCCTCGCCGTCGCCCTCCTCGTCGCGACCCTCGCCTTCGGCATGCCGGCGGGCCTGGCGCTCCTCGCAGCGGCGCACGGCTTCGCCTTCGGGATCTGGCCGGTCGCCGGGATCGTCGGGGCCGCCGTGCTCCTCTACGAGCTCGTCGTCGCGACGGGTGAGCTCGAGGTCGTGAAGGCGGCGCTCGCGTCCGCGACCGCAGACCGCCGGATCCAGGCGCTCCTCGTCGCCTCGGGGCTCGGCGCCCTGCTCGAGGGGGCCGCCGGGTTCGGCACTCCCGTCGCGATCGGCGGTGCGATGCTCGCCGCGATGGGGTTTCCTCCCGTCCTCGCGGCGACGGCCGCCCTGGTGGGGAACACCGCCGGCGTCGGGTTCGGCGCGATCGGGATCGGCATGGAGGTGGCGGGCCGCGTCTCCGGGACCGACCCGGCGGCGGTCAGCGCGCTCGCCGGGCGGACGGTCCCGCTCGTCGCGCTCGCCGTCCCTTTCCTGCTCGTCACGCTCGTCGCCGGCGCGCGCCGCGGGCTCGAGGCGTGGCCGGCGGCGCTCGCCTCCGGGGGCGCCTTCGCGCTCACCCAGGGGCTCGTCGCGAACGTGCTCGGCCCTCAGCTCGCCGACGTCGCCGCCGCGCTCGCCGGGCTCGGGGCGCTCCTCGCGCTGCTCCGGGTGTGGCGCCCGCGCGCGACGTTCCGCTTCGACGCCGACCCGGCGCCGGCAGCGCCCGTGGCCCTCCCCCTGAAGCGCGTGCTCCGGGCCTTCACCCCGTTCGCGCTGCTCGCGATCGCGGTGGCCGCGTGGTCGCTCCGCCCGGTGCACGCGCTCCTCGACACCGCGACCCTCGTCATCCCGGTCCCGGGGCTCCACGGCGCCGCGTTCGGCGGCGGTCCGCCGCGGGTCGCGCTCCTGCGGCTCGACCTCCTCGCGGCGAGCGGCACCGCCGTGCTCGCCGCCCTCGGCGTTTCGGTCGCTGCGCTCGGAGCGACCGGGCGCGACCTCCACGCCGTCTCGGCGCGCGCCCTCCCCGCGCTCGCGCGGCCCATCCTCACGATCTCGCTCGTCCTCGGGTTCGCCTTCCTCATGAACGCCTCGGGGATGGCCGCGGCGCTCGGGGACGTCCTCGCCGCCACCGGCCCCGCCTTCCCGGCCGCGTCGCCCGTGCTCGGCGCGGTGGGCGTGCTCGTGACGGGGGCGATCAGCTCCTCCAACGCGCTCTTCGTGCCGCTCCAGGCGGCGACGGCCACCCTCGTCGGGGCGAGCCCGCTCCTCGCGATCGCGGCGAACGTCTCGGGCGGCGTCTGCGCCCAGATGGTGACGCCACAGGCGATGGCCGTCGCGACGGCCGGCATCCCGGGACTCGCGGGGCGCGAGGGGGAAGTGCTCGTGCGGACGACAGGACGTGCGCTCGCGCTCCTCGCGGGAGTCTGCGCGATGAACGTGCTCCTCTCGGGCCCCCTGTCGTGGGCGGTCCCGGCGGCGCGTCGGGTGACCGTCGCCCCCGGAGCCGCTCCGAGCGCCGCCGCCGGATGGCTCCTGCTCGGCGGCGCGGCCGCGCTGGCGGCGGGGCTCGCGCTGTTCGCGCGCCGCGCGGGACGCGCCGGCTGGCCGCCCCACCGCGACCCAGGGCGGTTCCCGCCGGAGCCCGCCGAGCTGCCTTAGCCGTCCTGGCGCTCGCCCGCGCGCCCGCCGGCCCAGAGCGGTCTCGACGGCGACGACGCCCTCCCCGTCCTACGTTGCAGTCGTGCTCGAGCCGTCGAGAGCGGACGAGGCGCTCGGCGCCGACGTGGTGATCGGCGTACCCGCCGAGCGCGATCGCTCCGCGGCGGCGGAGGCCGCCGTCGCGGTGCAGGCCGGCCTCCGGGCTGCGTTCCCGGGACGGCCTGCCGTCGCGCTCGTGCTCGCGGGCGACGCAGACGGCACGCTCCCGGCCGGGGCGGCGATCACGATCCCCGAGCCCGGCGCGCCGGCGCCGACGATCCACACCGGGGGCGGCTCGTCCCCGGAGGCGGCCCTCCACACGCTGCTCGACGTCGCGCTGTCGCTCGGCGCCCCCGCCTGCGCGCTCCTCGAGCCGATGCCGCGCCCCGAGGGGCCGGAGTGGCTGCGCGCGCTGCTCGACCCGATCCTCGTGGGAAGCGCGGACCTCGTCGCGCCGTCGTACGCGCGGAGGCGGTTCGACGGCCTCCTCGTGACCGGGCTCGTCTACCCGCTCACGCGCGCGCTCTTCGGGCAGCGGATCCGCCAGCCGCTCGGGCGCGAGCTCGCGATGTCGCGGCGCCTCGCCGAGCACCTCTCGCGCGACGACGAGTGGCGGACCGATCCGAGCCACGCGGGGGCGGACCTGTGGGTCATCACCAAGGCGCTCGTGCGGGAGTGCCGCTGCGCGCAGGTGTTCCTCGGGCCGCGCCCGGTCCCGCAGCCGCAGCCGCCCGACGTGTCCGACGCCCTGGCGGGGGTCCTCGGGACGATGTTCCACGAGATGACGCTCCACGCCGCGCGCTGGCAGCGCGTCCGGGGCTCCTGCCCGGTCGCCACGTACGGCGACGAGCACCTGCCCGACGACGCCACCCACCGGCCCGCGCCGGGACCGCTCGTGACGACCTTCGGCCGCGGGGCCCAGGACCTCCGTCGCGTGTGGGGCCCCGTCCTCCCGCCCCAGGCGCTCTACGCGCTGCAGCGGATCCCGCGCGAGCCGCCGGAGGGCTTCCGGATCCCGGACCGCCTCTGGGCGCGGGTCGTCTACGACTTCGCGGTGGGGTGGCGCGTCAAGGCGATGGAGCGGCAGCAGCTCCTGCGCTCGATGACCCCGCTCTACCTCGGCTGGGTCGCGTCGTACCTGAACGAGATCGCCCCGCTCGAGGCCCCCGCTGCCGACGAGCGGCTCGAGCGGCTCTGCGAGGCGTTCGAGGCGGAGAAGCCGTACCTCATCTCTCGGTGGCGCTGGCCGGACCGGTTCGCGCCGTAGGAGCGGGGCCATGTGGGATCGGGTCCAGTACGTGTTCGACGAGGCGTTCGTGAGGCTCGCGGCGGTGCTCGCGGCCGACCTGCCCGGGATCGTGGCGATGGTCGTGGTCGTGCTCAGCGCGGTCCTCGCCGCGTTCGTCGTACGCGCGGTGCTCCGGTTCTCGCTCGCGCGGGTGGGGTTCGACCGCCGCGCGCGCGAGTGGGGCCTGACGACCGGGCGCGCCCTCGAGCCGCACCACGAGCCGTCCTGGCTCGTGGCGCGCGGCGCCTTCTGGCTCGTCATCGCGACCGGCATCGCGCTCGCGCTGGCGGTCCTCGGCGCGTCCACGACGAGCCTCCTCGGGCTCTCCCTGCTCGGGCTGCTGCCGCGGCTCGTGGTCGCCGCCCTCGTGCTGCTCGGCGGGATCGGCGCGGGTCGCTTCGTCGAGCGCGGGGTGCTCATCGGGGCGGTGAACCAGGGGATCGGGCGCGCGCGGCTCATCGCCTGGGGGGTGAAGTGGATCGTGTTCGTGCTCGCGGCGGCGATGGCGCTCCAGCACGTCGGGATCGGCGGGTCGCTCCCCACCATCGCCTTCACGATCGTGGTCGGCGGGCTCGTGCTCGCCGCGGCGCTCGCGGTGGGGCTCGGCGCGCGCGGCGCCGTCGCGCGGGCGCTCGATCGCGGCGCCGACGCGGAGGACGGCCCCGGCGAGCCGTCCGAGCAGGAGCGGATCCACCACCTGTGACGGCGAGCCCCATGGAGAGCCGCGACCGCCGGAGCGGGATCCTGCTCCACCCCACCTCGCTGCCCGGGCCGCACGGCTCGGGCGATCTCGGCGCGGCGGCGCACCGCTTCGCGCGCTGGCTCTCCGCGGCGGGGCAGCGGCTCTGGCAGGTGCTGCCGCTCGGGCCGACGGGGTTCGGCGACTCGCCCTACCAGGCGCTCTCGTCGCGCGCCGGGAACCCGCTCCTCGTGTCGCTCGAGGTGCTCGCGCGGGAGGGGTGGCTCGACGACGCGGACCTCGCCGGCGCGCCCGACGGCGACCCCGGCCGCGCGGACCTCGCGCGCGCCGGAGCGTGGCGCCGCGAGCGGCTCGCCCGGGCAGCCCGGGCGTTCGCCGCCGGCGCGCGCGGCGCGGCGTCCGCCGAGCTCGAGGCCTTCCGCGCCCGCGAGGGGGAGTGGCTCCGGGAGTGGGCGCTGTTCGCGGTGCTGAAGGAGGAGCACGCCGGCCGGGCCTGGACGGATTGGCCGGCGCCGCTCGCCCGCCGCGCGCCCGCGGCGCTCGACGCGGCGCGCGCGCGGCACGCCGAGGCGATCTTCGCCGAGGAGTTCGCGCAGTGGTGCTTCGAGCGCCAGTGGACCGCGCTGCGGGATCACTGCCGCGCGCTCGGGATCGTGCTCCTCGGCGACCTCCCCATCTACGTGGCCCACGACTCGGTGGAGGTGTGGACGCGGCCCGACCTCTTCCGGCTCGACCCGGCGGGGCTGCCACTCGCCGTCGCCGGGGTCCCACCCGACTACTTCAGCGCGACCGGCCAGCGCTGGGGGAACCCGCTCTACGAATGGGACGCGATCGCGCGCGAGGGCTGGCAGTTCTGGATCGAGCGGGTCCGGGCGACGCTCGCGCTCGTGGACCGGGTGCGGCTCGACCACTTTCGCGGCCTCGAGGCGTACTGGGAGATCCCGGCCGGCTCACCCACCGCGGAGGGCGGCCGCTGGGTGCCCGGTCCGGGCGCGGACCTGCTCGCCGCGCTGGAGCGCGCGCTCGGCCCGCTCCCGCTCGTGGCGGAGAACCTCGGCGTCATCACGCCCGCGGTGGAGGCCCTCCGGCGCCGCTTCCGCTTGCCCGGGATGACGATCCTGCAGTTCGCGTTCGGCAAGGACCCGCAGGCGCCCTCGTTCCGGCCGCACGCGTACGAGCGGGACACCGTCGCCTACACCGGCACGCACGACAACGACACGCTCCTGGGCTGGTGGGAGGGGGACGAGGCGGGCTCGACGCGCTCCGCCGCGGACGTGGCGGAGGAGAAGGCGTTCGCGCGCGCGTACCTCGCGACGGACGGCCGCGAGATGAACTGGGTCATGATCCGCGCGCTCCTCGCCTCCGTGGCGGACACCGCGATCGTGCCGCTCCAGGACGTGCTCGGGCTCGGCGGAGAGGCGCGCATGAACCGACCGGCGACGCTCGGCGGCAACTGGAGCTGGCGCGTGCGCGAGGAGGCGCTCCGTCCGGAGCACGCGGCGAGGCTCACCGAGCTCGCGAGGCTCTACGACCGCTGACGCTCACTCCGACCGGAACGTGCGCACGCCGAACAGCGCCGAGACGATGAAGGAGAGGAACGCGAGCGCGACCGCGACGAGGAGCGCGCGCAGGAACCCGATCCCGTAGGCGCCCTGCACCACGACGAGCCAGACGAGGACGTAGAGGATCCACGGCACGACGAGGAACCAGAGGAACTTGGCGAGCGTGAGGTAGTAGGCGATCGAGAGGACGACCGACACCAGCAGCGCGCGGCCGAAGCTGTTCGAGGGGTTCCCCGGTGAGACCCAGGCGACCGCGAGCCAGAGCACGGCCGCCGACACCACGAGCCGGACGAGGAACGCGAGGGCGTGGCTGCGGGCGGGCGCGTGGGGCTGCGTCATGTCTCCGAGCATATCCCGCCGCGGGGCGCGGCGGCGCGCGGCGTCGCCGTCGCGCGCACGTTCGCGCCGGGAAGCGCTGCGTCGACGCGCAGAAGGACCACAGGAGGTTGTGAAGGCCGCTGCCCGCCCCGACGGGATCCGCACGACCTCGTACGTCCCGAGCTGGACGCAGCGCCGGACCGCGCGCGATCCACAAGATCTCTCCCTCGCCCCCGCGAAGCGGGGGCGAGGGAGTGATGCTGCCAACCTGCGGTACCCGCCCCCTCTCCCCGACCCTCTCCCCCGGCTGTCGCCGGGGGCGAGGGAGGTGATGCTGCCAACCTGCGGTACCCGCCCCCTCTCCCCGACCCTCTCCCCCGGCTGTCGCCGGGGGCGAGGGAGGTAATGCTGCCAACCTGCGGTACCCGCTCCTCTCCCGACCCTCTCCCCGGCTGTCGCCAACGGGGAAGGAAGAATGCGATCACGTGCTCGCAGACCATGGGCGGATCCCCCGGTGGCCGTCCGCGGTCACGCGGGCTTCCTCAGCTCGAACCAGTAGAACCCGTACGGCCCGAGCGTCAGGAAGTACGGCAAGGTCCCGATGCGCGGGAACTCGGTGTAGCCGAGGATCTCGACCGGGACCGACCCCGCGAACCGGGAGAGGTCGAGCTCGGCCGGCTGCGCGAAGCGCGAGACGTTGGCGACGCAGAGGAGCACGTCCTCCTCGTGCCGGCGCACGTAAGCGAGCACCTTCCGGTTCGCGACCGGGAGGAACTCCATCGTGCCGCGGCCGAACGCCTTGAAGAGCTTCCGGAGCGCGATCGTGTTCCGCATCCAGTGCAGGAGCGAGGAGGGGTCGCGCAGCTGCCCCTCGACGTTCACCGCCTGGTAGCCGTAGACGGGATCGGAGACCACCGCGCTGAAGAGGCGCGCCGGATCCGCGCGGGAGAACCCGGCGTTCCGGTCCGGGCTCCACTGCATCGGCGTGCGCACGCCGTTGCGGTCGTGCAGGTAGATGTTGTCGCCCATCCCGATCTCGTCGCCGTAGTAGACGATCGGCGTGCCGGGGAACGAGAAGAGGAGCGAGTTGAGGAGCTCCATGCGGCGCCGCGAGTTCTCCATGAGCGGGCCGAGCCGGCGCCGGATCCCGACGTTGAGCTTCATCCGCGGATCCTGCGAGTAGGCGAGGTACATGTAGTCGCGCTCGTCGGTCGTCACCATCTCCAGCGTCAGCTCGTCGTGGTTGCGCAGGAAGAGCCCCCACTGACACGGCTCCGGGATCGGGGGGGTGCGCCGCATGATCTCGATGACGGGCTCGACGTCCTCGAGCCGCAGCGCCATGAAGATCCGCGGCATGAGCGGGAAGTGGAACGCCATGTGGCACTCGTCGCCGGCGCCGAAGTAGTGACGCACGTCCTCCGGCCACTGGTTCGCCTCGGCGAGCAGCATCCGCCCCGGGAAGCGCTCGTCCACGAACCTCCGGAGCTGCTTCAGGATCTCGTGCGTGCCGGGGAGGTTCTCGCAGCTCGTCCCGTCCTCCTCGACGAGGTACGGGACCGCGTCCAGCCGGAAGGCGTCGACGCCGAGCTCCGCCCAGAACGCGAGCACGTCGAGCATCTCCCGCAGCACCGCCGGGTTCGCGAAGTTGAGATCGGGCTGGTGGCTGAAGAAGCGGTGCCAGTAGTACTGCTTCGCCTCCGGGTCCCAGGTCCAGTTCGACTTCTCCGTGTCGGTGAAGATGATCCGCGCGTCCTTGTAGCGCTCGTCGGTGTCGCTCCAGACGTAGTAGGCGCGCTCGGGGGAGCCGGGCGGCGCGCGGCGGGCGCGCTGGAACCAGGGGTGCTCGTCGGAGGTGTGGTTCACGACGAGCTCGACGAGGACCCGGATCCCGCGCGCGTGGGCGGCCGCGACGAGCTCGCGGAAGTCGTCGAGCGTGCCGTAGTCCGGGTGGATGCCCTTGTAGTCGGCGATGTCGTAGCCGTCGTCCCGCAACGGCGACGGGAACAGGGGCAGGAGCCACAGGCAGGTGACGCCGAGGTCCTGCAGGTAGTCGAGCTTCTGCACGAGCCCGCGCAGGTCGCCGATCCCGTCGTCGTTCGAGTCGTAGAACGAGCGGACGTGCGTCTCGTACAGGACCGCGTCCTTGTACCAGAGCGGGTCCTGCGCGCGCCTCCGCTGCCCCGTCGCCATGATCGCGGGCCGCCTCCTCGGGGAGAAGATGCACCGCCGCTGCGCGCGCGCCCGCACCCCTTCGCCCGCCGCCGCGGGGCGCTCGCCCGCCCGTTCGCCGGACGAGGGCGTTTGCGAGGCGCCGCCCGCGCCGCACGTTCTCGTCCGTGGGGAAGGGCGTGGGGGTCGCGAGGGGGTTTGGAGTCGTGGCCGCGGCGACGGCCGCGCTGGCGCTCTCCGGGTGCGCGCCGTGGCGCTGCGACTTCGAGAGCCACGGCGCCTGCGTCGAGTTCACGACCGACCCGCCGGACCTCGAGGCCGCCCACGCGCGCGTCGACGCGCTCCTCGATCGCGAGCTGCCGTTCTGGGGCCTCGCGAACCTCGGCGGCTGGCGGATCCAGTTCCGCGACACGGCGGAGCGCGCCTGCTACCTCGCCGCGCAGAGCGAGGGCTGCACGGACTACGTCGAGAAGACGATCTCGATCCGCATCCCACCGACGGCGGGGGGGTGCTTCGAGGCGTCCGAGCTGCTGCACGAGCTCGGTCACTACGCGCTCGGCGATCCGATGCACTCGAACTCGAGCTGGGGCGCCGTGGAGGGGGCGTTCGCGTCGATGGTCTGGAACTTCCCGGGGGCGCCCGCGGAGTGCGTGAAGCGGTACCACGGGATCACGACCGGCATGTGGATCGTGGACCTGGACCACTTCTGAGCCGCCGGCCGCGCTCTCCTCCGCGTGGCCGGTCGAGGCGAAGCTCCGTCCCGGTCCCCCGGCGCTCGGTCCCATCCCGGCCCCCGGCGGGGGCGGGACCCCGAAATGCCGGCAGGCGCCCTCCCGCGCGCGCTCGCGGCCGGTTAGTGCCCCCTTTCACCAGGAGGAACGCATGGCGTCCATCCGCAAGCACATCACCCGCGAGGTCGTCTCGCTCGACGCGGGATCGCCCATCCGGGACGCGGCCCGGCTGATGGCGGACCGGAAGATCGGCTCCATCGGCGTGAGGGAGGACGGCAAGCTCGTCGGCCTCGTCACCGAGCGCGACCTCGTCGTCGCCGTCCTCGCAGGCGGCGCCAGCGCGAACGGCCCGATGCGCGAGGCGATGCGCTCCGGCATTCCGCGCGTGAAGGCCGACGCGACCGAGGTGGACTGCGCCGCGCTCATGCGCGACCACACGACCCGCCATCTGCTCGTCGAGGATCGCGGGCAGGTCGTCGGCGTCGTCTCGATGCGCGACATCATCCAGCTCATGCTCGACGAGAAGCAGTTCCTCATCGAGCAGCTCCAGACGTACATCCAGGGGCGCTGAGCCCGGCGGACGTTCGTCTGGCATAACGGAGGCGGGGCCACTACACTTCCTCTCATGCCAGCCGATCCCGACCCCGGCCTTGCCCCCGCGGCGCCCCCGCGCGTCGACGTCCGCGCCGCCCGCCTCTCGCAAGGAGCGGTCGCGGCGCTCGTCGGCTCCGCGCTCGCGACCCGCTCCTGGCCGCTCCTCGCGGTCCCGGCGCTCCACCTCGCCCTCGCGGCAGGGCTCGGCCGGCGCGGCAACGTCGCCGTCCGGCTCTTCGACACGTTCCTTCGGCCGAGGCTCGGGCCGCCGGAGTACGAGGACGCCCGCCCGCCGCGGTTCGCGAGCCTCGTCGGCGCGGTCTTCCTCGGCGCCGCGCTCGCCGCGCACGCCGCCGGCGCGACGGCGCTCGGCTGGGCGCTCGCCGCGATCGTGGGCGCGCTCGCGCTCGTCGGGGCGACGAGCGGCGCGTGCCTGGGGTGCTGGCTCTACGGGTACCTCGGGCCGTTCCGCGCCGTCGTCCGCTGGATCGGGTGAGCGCGCCGCCGGCCCGGCCATGCAGCTTCGCGGCCCCAGCGGGGTCACTCTCCGGGTTGGTTCGGGCCGAACGGAGCCTCCGGGCGCGGGGTGCCGGCGGGCAGCTCGGGCTCCGGGCGGGGAATGCCCGGGATCTCGCGCCCGGGCGGCGCACCGGTGCGCCCGGGCAGCTCGGGCTCGGGCGGCGGGATCCTCGGGATCTCCGGCTCGTCGGCAGGTCGTCTCGGGTCCGTCATCTCGCCTCCCGCTCCGTGCGTCTACACCATCACTGCGCCCTCGTGGCCGGGGTGGCCCGCTCGCCGGGCCCCTACGCGGCGCGCGGACCCGCGTGGGCCTGCAGCGCGCCGGCATGGAGAGATTGGCGTCAGCAGGGGAACGAATGCGGGTCGCGGTCCCGAGGGAGACGACGGCAGGGGAACGGCGCGTCGCGCTCGTGCCCGAGAACGTCTCCCGCCTCGTGAAGCAGGGGCATGCGGTCCGGGTGCAGCGGGGCGCCGGGGTGGCCGCCGGTTACCCGGACGCGGCGTACGAGGCGGCCGGCGCCACGCTCGCGGACGGCCACGCCGCCGCGGTGGAGGGGGCCGAGGTGGTCGCGCGCGTGCGCGCCCCCGACAGCGGCGAGGTGGACGAGCTCCCGCGGGGAGCCCTCCTGGTCGCGCTCCTCGGGCCGCAGCCCGGCGCGGCCCTGCTCGAGCAGCTCGCTCGTCGCGGCGTGGACGCGCTCGCGATGGAGCGCGTCCCGAGAACGACGCGCGCCCAGGCGATGGACGCGCTCTCCTCGCAGGCGACGCTCGCCGGGTACAAGGCGGTGCTCCTCGGCGCCGCCTCGCTGCCGCGGATCCTCCCCATGATGACGACCGCCGCCGGGACGCTCGCGCCGGCGAAGGCCTTCGTCGTGGGCGCCGGCGTCGCGGGGCTGCAGGCGATCGCGACCGCGCGCCGCCTCGGCGCGGTCGTCTCGGCGTTCGACGTGCGCCCGGTGGTGAAGGAGCAGGTCCAGTCCCTCGGGGCCTCCTTCGTCGAGGTCGCGCAGGTCGTCGCCGAGGGCCAGGGCGGGTACGCGAAGGAGCTCGGCGCCTCGGAGCAGGAGCGGGTCCTCGCGGCGATCGGCGCGCACGTGAAGGAGATGGACCTCGTCGTCACGACGGCGCAGATCCCGGGCCGCCCCGCGCCACGCCTGATCACGGCCGCGATGATCCGCACGATGCGCCCGGGCTCGGTCGTCGTGGACGTCGCGGCCGAGACGGGCGGGAACTGCGAGCTCACCCGCGCCGGCGAGACGGTGGTCGAGGCGGGGGTGTCGATCGTCGGGGCGGTGGACCTCCCCTCCTCGGTCCCGCTGCACGCGAGCCAGCTGTACGGCCGGAACGTCGCGACCCTCCTGCAGCACCTCGCGCGCGACGGGAAGCTCGCGCTCGACCCGCAGGACGACGTCGCCGGACCGATGCGGGTCGTCCAGGCGGGGAAGGTCCTCACCTGATCGCACCGGGAGCGCGCCGATGCACCTGCAGCTCATCGAGCTCTACGTCTTCGCCCTCGCCGGGTTCGTCGGCTTCTTCACGATCACCCGGGTCCCCGCGCTCCTCCACACGCCGCTCATGTCGGCGACGAACGCGATCAGCGCCATCTCGCTCGTCGGGTCGCTCGTGATGGCCGGCGCCGACTACGGCCCGACCGCGACGGTGCTCGGGGTCGTCGCCGTCGCGTGCGCGACGACGAACGTCGTCGGCGGGTTCATCATCACCGACCGGATGCTCAGGATGTTCAAGCGGGCCGACCGGCCCGGGAGCGGCCCGCGGTGAGCGCGCGCACCGTCTTCATCGAGGCGGCCTACCTCGTCGCGTCCGTCCTCTTCATCCTCGGGCTGCGCAGCCTCACCCTGCCCGACCGCGCCCGGCGCGGGATGCAGCTCGCCGCCGTCGGGATGCTCGTCGCCATCGTGGGCACGCTGCTCCACCACGAGATCGTCCGGTACGAGTGGATCGTGGTCGGCCTCGCCGTGGGCGCGATCGCCGGCTACCCGCTCGGCGTGTACGTCCCGATGACCGCCATGCCGCAGCGGATCGCGATCTCGCACATGTTCGGCGCGATCGCGGCGACGCTCGTCGGCGTCGCCGAGTTCTGGCGCCTCGGCCACGGCGCGGAGGTGGGGCGCGTCGAGATGGCGGCGCTCGGCTTCGAGGTGCTCTTCGGCGCGCTCACCGTGACCGGCAGCTTCATGGCGTTCGGGAAGCTGCAGGAGCTCCTGCCCTCGCGCCCGGTCACGTTCCGGGGACAGAACGGGGTGTCGCTCGCGGTCTTCGGCGCCGCCGTCGCGCTCTTCGTCTGGCTGGTCGCGCGCCCGGCGAACCCCGCCGCGTTCTACGCGATGCTCGCGCTCGCGCTCGCGTTCGGCGTGTCGCTCGTCCTGCCCATCGGGGGCGCCGACATGCCGGTCGTGATCTCCCTCCTCAACTCCTACGCGGGCCTCGCGTCCGCGGCGACCGGCTTCGCGATCGGGAACAACGTCCTCATCATCGCCGGCGCGCTCGACGGCGCCTCCGGGTTCGTCCTCTCCATCGTGATGAGCCGCGCGATGAATCGCTCCTTCGTGAACGTGCTCTTCGGCGCGTTCGGAGCGGCGCCACCGCCCTCGGCGCGCTCGGCGGAGGGGCTCACCGTGCACGCGATCACGCCGGAGGACGCGGCCATCCAGCTCGCCTGGGCGCGGCTCGTCATCGTGGTGCCCGGGTACGGGATGGCGGTGGCGCAGGCGCAGCACCAGGTCCGGGAGCTCGCGACGCTCGTCGAGAAGAACGGCGGGACGGTCCTCTACGCCATCCACCCGGTCGCGGGGCGGATGCCCGGGCACATGAACGTGCTGCTCGCCGAGGCGGACGTCCCCTACGACCGGCTGAAGGAGATGGAGGAGATCAACGACGAGTTCAAGAACGCCGACGTGGCCCTCGTCATCGGCGCGAACGACGTCGTGAACCCCGCCGCGCGCAGCGACCGCTCCTCGCCCATCTACGGGATGCCGATCCTGAACGTGGACGAGGCGAAGCAGGTCATCGTCCTGAAGCGCTCGATGAGCCCCGGGTTCGCCGGGATCGAGAACGAGCTGTTCTACCGCGAGAACACCGCGATGCTGTTCGGCGACGCGAAGCAGTCGCTCTCGAAGCTCGTCCACGAGATCAAGCAGACCTGAGCGCCAATCCCCTCCCTTCGCCGCGGAGCCGGGTGCGCGGCGTCCCCTCGCGGCGGGCGCCCGGGCCGGCGACCGCGGAGGAATGCGTGCCGGTGCCCCTCGCGGCGCCTCGATGGAGCCGCACGGCCACCGCCGCTCGTTGCGCAACGTGATCCGGATCAAGAACTGCGGGCACAAGCGGGGCGCTCACGCTTCGGGGCGTTCACCGTTCGTGACCGGAACCTTCATATGCATTCACTCGGGACGTACGCCGACCCCAGCGCGCCCGCCCGGCGCCGGAGCGAGCTCATGCGAGAGATCTTCCGAGCCGTCCCTCTGTGCCTCGTCCTGCTCTCCGGCGCCGCCCGGGCCGCCGAGCCGGACCTCGCGCGCCCGCCGGATCCTCGGCGTGGCGAGGCGCTCTACGTCGGGTCGACGCGACTCTTCGCCGGGGGCGCGCCGTGCCTCGGCTGCCACGGCGTGGCAGGTCACGGCCTCTCCCGTGCGGCGAGCTTCGGACCCGACCTCTCGGGCGCGCACGCGTCCTTCGGCGCCGACGGGCTCGACGCCATGCTCGAGGAGATCGCCTTCCCGAGCATGGTGCCGGTCTACCGCGGACACGCGGTGACCCGGGAAGAGCGGGCCGACCTCATCGCCTTCCTCGCCCAGGCGCCGGGCGCGGCGCCGGCGCGGCTCGGGGTCGGCTTCCAGGTGGGCGTCGCGGTGGCGATGGGCGCGTTCCTCGTCGCCGTCGTCCTCCTCGGCAGGCGGGGCCGGGTTCGCCCCGCGCGCTCGGTGAAGGCCGAAGGGAGACCGTCATGAGCTGGATCCGCGACATCGTCAGCCCGAAGTCCCGCCGCTGGGAGGAGCTCTACCGGCGCCGGCACCAGCACGATCGCGTGGTGCGGTCGACGCACGGCGTGAACTGCACCGGCAGCTGCTCCTGGAACGTCCA
The DNA here is from genome assembly GCA_963736795.1 of uncultured delta proteobacterium. Lineage (GTDB taxonomy): Bacteria > Myxococcota > Myxococcia > Myxococcales > Anaeromyxobacteraceae > Anaeromyxobacter. The sequence goes on from CAVTRF010000039.1 coordinate 223,719, forward strand.
CGTGAAGGAGGGGATCGTCGCGTGGGAGACGCAGGCGCGCGACTACCCCACCATCGACGGCGTCCCGCAGTACGAGCCGCGCGGCTGCGCGCGCGGCGCGTCCTTCTCCTGGTACCTCTACAGCCCGCTCCGGGTGAAGTACCCCTACGTCCGCGGCGCCCTCGCCGACGCCTGGCGCGCGGCGCGCGCGGCGCACGCCGACCCGGTGGACGCCTGGGCGGCGCTCGTCTCCGACCAGGAGGCGCGCGCGCGCTGGCAGCGTGCCCGCGGCAAGGGCGGCCTCCGCCGGACGAGCTGGGACGAGGCGCTCGAGATCGTCGCCGCGTCGATCGTCCACACCGTGAAGACCCGCGGGCCGGATCGGGTGGTCGGCTTCTCCCCCATCCCCGCGATGTCGATGCTCTCCTTCGCGGCGGGCTCGCGCTTCCTCCAGCTCCTCGGCGGCGTGAACCTCTCGTTCTACGACTGGTACTGCGACCTCCCGAACGCCTCCCCGCAGACCTGGGGCGAGCAGACCGACGTCGCGGAGACCGCCGACTGGTATCACTCGAAGTACATCGTGGCGATGGGCTCGAACCCGGACGTCACCCGCACGCCCTCCGCCCACCTCCTCTCCGAGGCCCGGCACGACGGGGCGAAGCTCGTCGTCCTCTCGCCCGACCTGAGCGCGACGTCGAAGCACGGCGACTGGTGGATCCCGATCCACTCCGGGCAGGACGGCGCGTTCTGGATGGCCGCGGTGCACGTGATCCTGCGCGACTTCCACGCCGCCGGGAAGGCGCCCGCCTTCACCGACTACCTGTCGCGCTACACCGACGCGCCGTTCCTCGTCCGGCTCGAGGAGCGCGACGGCGCCCTCGCGCCGGGGCGGCTCCTCAAGGCGTCCGAGCTCGAGCGCACCGCGGCGGTCGAGAACGCCGCGTTCAAGTACCTCGTGTGGGACGGCCGCGCGGGCGCGCCCCGGATGCCGCTCGGCTCCATGGGCTTCCGCTACCAGTCGAAGAAGGGCGAGTGGAACCTCCAGCAGAAGGACGGGCTCGACGGCGAGCCGCTCGAGCCGACCCTGTCGTTCCTGTCCGGCCACGACGAGGTCCGCGACGTCGCCTTCGCCGACTTCGCCGACGGCCGGACGCTGCGCCGCGGCGTGCCGGTCAAGATCCTGCAGACTGCGTCGGGCCCCGTCGCGGTCGCCACCATCTACGACCTCCTCCTCGCCCAGTTCGGCGTGGGGCGGGGCCTCCCGGGCGCTTACCCGTCCGGCGACGACGACGCGGACGCGGCCTACACGCCCGCCTGGCAGGAGCGCTTCACCGGCGTCGATCGCAAGGACGTGGTGCGCTTCGCCCACGAGTGGGCGACCACCGCAGAGAAGACCGGCGGCAAGTGCTCGATCCTCATCGGCGCGGGGGTGAACCACTGGTACCACGCCGACCTCACCTACCGCGCCGCCATCACGGCCCTCCTCGTCACGGGCTGCGTCGGCAAGAACGGCGGCGGCCTCAACCACTACGTCGGCCAGGAGAAGCTCGCCCCGGTGGCGCCGTGGGCGACGCTCGCGGGCGCGCTCGACTGGGGCCGCCCGCCGCGCTTCCAGAACACTCCGTCCTTCCACTACGTCCACACCGACCAGTGGCGCTACGAGCGGACGAGCGACGAGCAGCGCCTGAACCCGACCCCCGGCGACGGTCCGCTCGTCGACGGTCACACCATCGACCACCAGGTGCGCGCGGTGCGGAAGGGCTGGCTCCCGTTCTTCCCCCAGTTCGACCGGAACCCGCTCGACGTCGTGAAGGCGGCGCGGGAGGGAGGCGCCGGCACGGACGCGGAGGTGGTGGGCGCGGTCGTGAAGCAGCTGAAGGAGGGCACCCTCAAGCTCGCGGTCGAGGATCCGGACGCGGAGGAGAACTGGCCGCGGGTCTTCCTCATCTGGCGCGGCAACGCGCTCTCCTCGTCGGCGAAGGGGCAGGAGTACTTCCTCCGCCACTACCTCGGGACCGGCGACGCCTCCATCGCGAAGGAGACCGCGAAGGACTCGGTCGAGGAGGTCGTCTGGCGCGACCAGGCGCCGAAGGGGAAGCTCGACCTCGTCGTCGACCTGAACTTCCGGATGGACACGAGCGCGCTCTACTCCGACCTCGTCCTGCCCGCCGCCACCTGGTACGAGAAGGACGACCTCAACACCACCGACCTCCACACCTTCATCCACCCGCTGCAGGCGGCCGTGCCGCCGTGCTGGGAGTCGAAGAGCGACTGGGACGCGTTCGAGGCGCTCGCGCGGAAGGTGACCGAGCTCTCGCGCCGGCACCTGCCCGACCCGGTGAAGGACCTCGTCACGGTCCCCATCCAGCACGACACGCCCGGCGAGATGGCGGAGCCCGAGCTGCGCGACTGGCGCAAGGGCGAGTGCGAGGCGGTGCCGGGCAAGACCATGCCGGGGCTCGCGCTCGTCGAGCGCGACTACGCCCACCTGCACGATCGCTTCACGTCCTTCGGGCCGGCGGCGCGCGCGAACGGCATCGGCGCGCACGGCCTCTCCTGGCCCATCGACGACGCCTGGGACGAGCTGGCCACGCGCGGCCCGTCTCGCTCCTGGGGAGGGAAGACCTACCCCTCCGTCGCCACCGCGCTGGAGGCGGCGAACCTGATCCTGCGGCTCGCCCCGGAGACGAACGGCGAGATGGCGGCGCGCGCGTTCCACGCCGAGGAGAAGAAGGTGGGGCTCCCGCTCGCGGACCTCGCCGAGAAGACCCGCGGCGTGCGCATGAGCTTCGACGACCTGGGGCGCCAGCCCCGGCGCCTCCTCAACTCCCCTTGCTGGACCGGGATCATCGACGCGGGCCGCACGTACACGGCGTACGCCCTCAACGTCGAGCGGCTCGTTCCCTGGCGGACCGTCACCGGGCGCCAGCACCTGTACCTCGATCACCCGGGCTACCTCGCGCACGGCGAGGCGCTGCCGACCTACAAGCCGCGGTGCGATCCGTCCTTCGTGCAGGACCTCGTCGAGACGAAGCTCGACGGCCGCACGCTGCGGCTCAACTACCTGACGCCGCACGGCAAGTGGAACATCCACTCCACCTACGGCGACAACCTGCGCATGCTGACGCTCTCGCGCGGGCTCCACCCGCTCTGGGTGAGCGAGCAGGACGCCGCGACGCTCGGCCTCGCCGACAACGACTGGGTCGAGGTCGTGAACGACCACGGCGTCGTGGTCACGCGCGCGGTGGTGAGCGCGCGCGTGCCGGCCGGGATGGCGATCCAGTACCACGCGCCGGAGCGGACCATCTCGGTGCCGCGGGCGCCGGCCCGCGGCGGCCAGCGCGGCGGGAGCCACAACAGCCTCTCGCGCGTGCGCCTCAAGCCGACCCTCATGATGGGCGGCTACGGGCAGTTCTCCTACGGCTTCAACTACTGGGGCCCGACCGGGAACAACCGCGACACCTACGTCCTCGTCAGGAAGCTCGAGGGAGAGCCGCGCTACTAGCGGAGGAACGCCATGGACGTTCGCGCACAGCTCGCCTCGGTCTTCCACCTCGACAAGTGCCTCGGCTGCCACACGTGCAGCGTCGTCTGCAAGAACGTGTGGACCGACCGTCCCGGCGCCGAGTACATGTGGTGGAACAACGTCGAGACGCGGCCCGGCACGGGCTACCCCCGCGACTGGGAGGACCAGGATCGCTGGAAGGGCGGCTGGGACGTCGACGCGAGCGCGCTCCGGCTGAAGGCCGGCACGCGCGCCGGGGCGCTCGCGGGGATCTTCCACAACCCGTCGCTGCCGACGCTCGACGACTACTACGAGCCCTGGACGTACCGCTACCGCGACCTCTTCGAGGCGGCGGAGTCCGAGGTGCAGCCCACCGCGCGGCCGGTGTCGCTCGTGACCGGCAGGCCCATGGAGCCCAGCTCCGGACCGAACTGGGACGACGACCTCTCCGGCTCCAGGGACTACGCGGCGAAGGACCCGAACCTCGACGCCCTCACCCCGGAGGAGCGAGGCCAGCTCTTCGGCGTCGAGCGGCTCGCGTTCTTCCACCTGCCGCGCACCTGCAACCACTGCACGAACGCCGCCTGCGTGGCGGCCTGCCCCTCGGGCGCGATCTACAAGCGCGGCGAGGACGGGCTCGTCCTGTCGAACCAGGACAAGTGCCGCGGGTGGCGGATGTGCGTCTCGACCTGCCCGTACAAGAAGACGTTCTACAACTGGAAGGAGGGGCGGTCGGAGAAGTGCATCGGCTGCTACCCGCGGATCGAGTCGGGCGAGGCCCCGGCCTGCTTCGCCGCGTGCCCCGGGCGCATCCGGTTCCAGGGCGTCCTCCTCTACGACGCGGACCGCATCGCCGAGGCGGCGAGCCGCCCGGAGAAGGAGCTCGTCCGCGCGCAGCGCGAGCTCCTGCTCGACCCGGCGGATCCCGAGGTCCAGGACGCGGCGCGGCGCTCCGGGATCGCGCCCGGCGTCCTGGACGCGGCGCGCCGCTCGCCCACCTTCACCTTCGTGAAGCGCTGGGAGATGGCGCTGCCGCTCCACCCCGAGTGGCGGACGCTCCCGAACGTCTTCTACGTCCCGCCGCTCCTGCCGCTCTTCGCCGAGAAGACGAACGGCACCGCCAGGACGGCGGAGGGGCTCTTCACGAGCGGCGAGCGGGGCCGGCTGCCGCTCGCCTACCTCGGCCGCCTGTTCGGCGCCGGCGACGAGGCGCCGGTGGCCGCCGCGCTCCGCAAGCTCGTCGCGCTGCGCCTCTGGCGTCGCGCCGAGACCGTGGGCGACGTGGCCGAAGACGAGGTGAAGGCCGCCTTCGCCGCCGCGCGCTTCGGGCGAGAGGACGCGGCGGAGCTGCACCGCCTCACCACCTTCGCGACGCTCGAGCAGCGCGTGGTGCTGCCGCCCGCGCTCCGCAACGAGGCGTTCGACCAGAACACCGCCTCGACGGTGGGGGCGCTGCCGTGAGGCCCGCTCCCGACACGCTGCGCCTGCTCGGCGAGGTCCTCGCCTACCCCGGTCCGGGCCTCGCCGCCCGCGCCGCGGAGTGCGCGGAGGCGCTCGCGGCGGACCACCCCGCCGCCGCCGAACGGCTCGCGCGGTTCGCCACCTTCGCCGCCGGCGGAGCCGCCGCGCTCGAGGAAGGCTACACCGCCGCCTTCGATCTCGCGCCGGTCTGCAGCCCGTACGTCGGGGACCAGCTGTTCGGCGCGAGCCGCGAGCGCTCCTTCCTCCTGTCCGGCCTGCGCGAGCTGCAGCGGAACGCGGGGCTCACACCCGGGACCGAGCTGCCCGATCACGTCTCGGAGGTGCTGCGGCTCGTCGCGGCGCCGATCCCCGACGACGTCCGCGACGACCTCGTGGCCGACGGGCTCGTCCCCGCGCTGAAGAAGATGCTGGCCGCCCTCGAGGAGGCGCGGCACCCCTGGGCCGACGCGGTCGCGGCCGTCGTCGCGCTGATGGAGCCGCTCGCTGCCGCCTCCGCGGCGCGCGCGGTGGAGGCGTTGCCATGAACGAGCTCTTCCTGTTCGGGGTCTTCCCCTACGCGGCCCTCGCGGTCGCGGGCGTGGGGATCGCGGCCCGTCACCGGGTCCCGTCGACGCTCGGCACCCGCTCCTCGGAGTTCCTCGAGAAGCGCGTCCTCTTCTGGGGCTCGGTCCCCTGGCACTACGCGATCCTGCTCGTCCTCGGCGGGCACCTCGCCGCGGCGGTCGCGCCCGGCTCCTGGGGCGCGCTGCTCGCCGACCCGAGCCGCCTGGTCGCGCTCGAGATGATCGGGATCGCGCTCGGCCTGTGGGCAACCTTCGCCGTCGCGCTCCTCATCGTCCGGCGCGCCGTGAGCCCGCGGCTCCGGGTCGTGACCACCCGGGTGGACTGGCTCGTGCTCGCGCTCCTGCTCGCGCAGGTCGCGACCGGTACCTGGGTCGCCATCACGCTGCGGTGGGGCTCGGTCTGGTACCTCCACACCGCGGCGCCGTGGCTCGCGTCGCTGTTCGCGCTCTCCCCGCGGGTGGACCTCGCGGCGGTGCTCCCGGCCATCGCGAAGTTCCACGCGGTGGGCGCGTTCGTCCTCCTCGCCCTCCTGCCCTTCTCCCGGCTCGTCCACGCGCTCTCGGTGCCGCTCGGCTATCTCTGGCGGCCGTTCCAGGTGGTCGTCTGGAACCGCGACCGCACCGCGGCCGACGCTCCCGCCGGCGCGCCCCCGCGGTCGCGCGTCCTCTCCGTGTGGAGCCCGGAGGACCGCGTCTTCTGGGCGACCACCGGGCGCGCCGTCGCGACCCGGAACCTCTGGATCTCGATCCCCGCCCTGTTCCTCTCCTTCGCGGTCTGGATGGTGTGGAGCGTCGTCGTGGTGCGGTTGCCCGCGATCGGCTTCCCGTACACGACCGATCAGCTCTTCTGGCTCGCGGCGCTGCCCGGGCTCTCCGGCGCGACGCTCCGGATCTTCTACTCCTTCATGGTGCCGATCCTCGGCGGACGCCTCTGGACGGTGCTCTCGACCGCCTCGCTGCTCGTCCCGGCGCTCGGCATCGGCTACGCGGTCCAGGATCCGGCCACGTCCTACGCGACGATGCTCGTCCTCGCCCTCCTGTGCGGGCTCGGCGGTGGGAACTTCGCCTCGAGCATGGCGAACATCAGCTTCTTCTTCCCGAAGGAGAAGAAGGGGACCGCCCTCGGCCTGAACGCCGGGCTCGGGAACCTCGGCGTCTCGGCGATGCAGTTCGTCGTCCCGCTCGTCATCACCTCGGGCGTGTTCGGCGGCCTCGGCGGCGCGCCGCAGACGGTCGCGAAGACGGGCGAGCTCCTCTGGCTGCAGAACGCGGCGTTCGTGTGGGTGCCGTTCGTCCTCGCGGCGACGGTCGCTGCCTGGCTCGGCATGGACGACCTCGCGAGCGCGAAGGCCTCCTTCCGCGAGCAGGCGGTCGTCTTCCGCCGCAAGCACAACTGGCTCATGTGCTGGCTCTACGTCGGCACCTTCGGGTCGTTCATCGGCTACTCGGCCGGCCTGCCGCTCCTCGTGAAGACCCAGTTCCCCGGCGTCGACCCGATCCGCTACGCGTTCCTCGGCCCGCTCGTCGGCGCGCTGCTGCGCCCGGTGGGCGGCTGGCTCTCCGACAAGCTCGGCGGCGCCCGGGTCACCTTCTGGAACTTCGCCGCCATGGCCGCCGCGGCGGCGGGCATCCTCGCCTTCCTGCCGGAGGGCGGGCGCGGCGGGAGCTTCCCGGGCTTCCTCGCCATGTTCCTCCTGCTCTTCGCGACCTCCGGGATCGGGAACGGCTCCACCTTCCGGATGATCCCGGTGATCTTCTCGACCCACCACGACCGGCTCGCCGAGGGCGGAAGCGCCGCCGCGCGCGCGCAGGCGAAGAAGGACGCGGCCAAGGAGGCGGCGGCGGTGCTCGGGTTCAGCTCGGCGATCGCGGCCTACGGCGCCTTCTTCATCCCGCGCGCGTTCGGCTTCTCGATGAAGGCGACCGGCAGCCCGGGGGGCGCGATCCTCGGCTTCATCGCGGTCTACCTGAGCTGCATCGCGGTCACCTGGTGGTTCTACTCGCGGCGCAAGGCCGAGATGCCCTGCTGAGCGGCGGCGATCGGAAACACGCCCACTCGGGGGCGAGCTCGCGTTCGCCGAGCACCTGCGAAGATGGGGGAGCGGCGCCGGGCGGCGATCGCGGCCGGCAGCCGAATGCGAAGCCCGCCCGCCCGATCCACGGACGGACCGGGCGGGCGGGCTCGCGGGACGGCTACTTGCCCTGCTGCTCGCGCGCGCGCTCGTTCGCGCGCTCGTTCATGTCCTTCACGTTCTCGCGGCGCTGCTCGCCCATCTCCTTGCGGTCGTCCTTCTTGAGCTTGTCCGCCTTGATCTCGACCGCCTCGGGCGTGCCCCCGCGGAGGTTGAACGAGGCCTTCACGTCCTGGCCAACCTGGAGCTGGTCGGCGGAGGACGCCTTCCCGTCCACCACGACCTTCGTCCCGGGCGCGACGTGCAGCGTCGCCGCCGGAAGCTCCTTCCGCTGGATGGTGACGCGGTCCCCCGACGCTTCCTGCACCTTCCCGTCGAGATCGAAGTTCTTCTTCCCGTCGAACAGCGGGTGCTTCACGTCCGCGGAGCGCGCGTTCTGATCGGCTCTTGCGTCGGTGCGCATCTCCCGGGAGGTCCGGTCCGTGCCGCCGATCCCGGTCTCGCGCCCCGGCTCCGTCGCGGCCGACGAAGAACCCTGCTGCGTCTGGCGCTCCTGCGCCTTCTTCTGATCCGTCTTCGCGTCCTCCGCGCGGACGCCGTGCGCCCAGGCGAGCGCGGCGGCGACCATCGTCCCTGCCACGACCTTTCGCATCGTCCCCTCCTCCTCCGGGCACCGTGCCCGCGCCTGGAAGGTGCGCACCGCCCGGAAGGCCCGCGGCCCTCTCGCGGGGCTGGCCGTCCGCGGAGGTGGCGGGCGATCGAGCGCCGGGTCCGTCTCGCGCTATCGGGTGTGGACGGTCACGCTCGCCGAGAGGCCGGCGCGGAGCGGGACGTCCCCCGGCTCCGCCGCCCACGCGATCCGCACGGGCACCCGCTCGACCACCTTCACGAAGTTCCCCGAGGCGTTGTCGGGCGGCAGGAGCGCGAAGCGCGCGCCGGTGCCGCCCGAGAGGCTCTCCACGCGTCCCGCGAGCTTCCGTCCCGGGTAGGCGTCGATCTCGACCTCGACCTGCTGCCCCGGCCGGATCGCGCCGGTCTGCGTCTCCTTGAAGTTCGCGACCACGTAGGTCCTGCTCGGCACGACTTGCCCGAGGACCTGCCCGGGCTGGACGATCTGCCCCACGCGCGCGCCGAGGCGCGCGACGACCCCGTCGGCGGCGGCCGCGATCACCGTGTACGAGACCTGCAGCCGCGCGAGCTCGAGCGTCGCCTCGCTCGACTTCACGCGAGCGCGCGCGAGGTCTGCGTTCGCGAGGGCGGCGGCGTACTGCGCCCGGTTCGCTCCTGCGCCCGCGCGGGCGGTCTCGCTCGAGAGGCGGGTGGCGTCGTAGCGGTCGGCGGCGATGGCCTCGCCGGCCTTCAGCTCCTCGGCGCGGCGGAGATCGAGGCGGGCCTTCTCGTCCTCCGCGTCCGCCCGGGAGAGGGTCGCCCGCGCCGCGCGCACCTGCGCGTCCGCGGCGGCGGCCTGGGCCCTCGCGGTCTCGAGCTCGGCCTGCGCCTGGCGCGCGCGGGCCTGGTGGTCCGCGTCGTCGATCCGCACGATCGCCTGCCCTCGACGGACGGGCGCGTTCTCCTGCACGAGCACCTCGGCGATGGTGCCGCCGACGCGCGGCGCGACCGCGACGACGTCCGCCTCGACGAACGCGTCGTCGGTGCCGACGTCGCCGCGGGTGACGAACGCGTGCAGACCTGCCGCGAGCAGCGCGAGCGCCACGAGGGCCGCGAGCGCGCCGAGCACGCGCCGCTTCCGGCTCGGGCGCGCGGACACGGGCTCCGCCGTCGGGGCGGCGGCGGCGGGCTCGGGCATCGAGTGAAGCTTCGGATCCGGGGGCGTCATCGTCACATCTCCATTTCGACGTGCGGGGGCCGGGGCGCGGCCTGCCGCTTCACCTTCATGAACCAGAGGAGCGGGAGCACCGCGAGCAGGAGGAGCCCCGAGAGCAGGAGCACCCGCTCGAACGAGATCACCATCGCCTGCCGCGTCACGATGCCGTTCAGGGCGCGCAGGGCCGCCTCCTGCGCGGAGACCGGATCGAGGCCCCGCCCCTGGAAGCCGGCGACGAGCTGCGCGAGCCGCTCCTGCACCTCCGGCCGGTCGAGGGCGACGTGCGAGGCGATGGCCGCCTTCGCCTGGACGCCGTAGCGCGAGAGGAGCGTGGCGAACACCGCGAGCCCCATGGACGCCCCGACCTGGCGCAGGAGCGAGTTGAGCCCGGTCGCGTCGGCGAGCTTCGTGCGTGGGATGTTCGCGAGCGCCGCGGTGGTGAGGGGGACGAACAGGAAGCTGAACCCGATGCCCTTGCAGCATGATCGGGTGGGTGATCCCCGACGAGGTGGTCTGGAGCGTGACGCGCGAGACCCACACCGCCCCGGCCGCGACGAGCACGATCCCGATCGCGATGAGGAGGCGCGGCGAGACCTTTCCGTAGAGCCGCCCCACGAACGGCGTCACGGCCATCATGACGAGCGTCCGCGGCATCAGCGCGAGCCCCGACTGCATCGCGGTGAACCCGAGCAGCTCCTGCATGAAGACCGGCAGGAGGAACATGCTCGAGAGCAGGATGGCGAACATCGCCGCGCCGATCATCGAGCCCGAGGCGAAGAGTGGATCCTTGAACAGCCGGACGTTCACGGCGGGGACCGGCGCGACGAGCTCGCGCCAGACGAAGAGGGCGAGCGCGAGCACGGTCACGGCGACACACGCGACGATGAGGTTCGATTCGAACCAATCCTTCTGCTGCCCCTCCTCGAGGAGGAACTGGAGCGCCGCGAGCCCGATGGCCAGGAGCGCGATCCCGAGCCAGTCCATGTTCCGGCGCTGCGCGGCGGCGCCGGCCGCGTTCGCGAGCCGGACGTCCTCCGGCTCGTGGACGAAGCGCCAGACCATGAAGAGGCCGAGCGCGCCCACCGGGAGGTTGATGAGGAAGATCCACGACCAGTGGAAGTTGTCGACGATCCACCCGCCGAGCGTCGGGCCGACGGCAGGGCCGATCATCACCGCCATCCCGAAGAGCGCCATCGCGAGGCCCTGCTCCTCGGGAGGAAAGGTCTGCCGCAGGATCGCCTGCTCGGTCGGCTGGAGCGCTCCCGCGCCGAAGCCCTGCAGGACCCGGAAGATCACGAGCTGCTCGAGCGTCCCCGCCATGCCGCACAGCGCGGAGCTCGCGACGAAGAGCACCAGGCTCGCCATGTAGACGCGCTTCTGGCCGAAGAGGCGGCCGAGGAAGGCGGTGAGCGGCATCACGATGACGGTCGCGATCGCGAACCCGGTCGTGATCCAGGTGATCTCCTGGAGCGTCGCGCCGACGGCGCCGCGCAGGTGCGGCAGCGCGACGTTCACGATCGACGCGTCGATCGCCCCCATGAGCGTCCCGAACGTCACGGAGACGGTGACGAGCCACTTGTTGGTCGCCGGCCGCGCGGGGACGGCCGCGGGGGAGGCGCCGGCCGCGGCGCTCATCGGGACGCTCCCCTCAGGAACAGCTCCACGACCGCGTCGCCCGCCTCGCCGGGCTCCGACCCTCGCTCGATCGCGCGCAGGAGCACCGCGCGCGCCATGCCGACGAGCGCGAGGCCGAAGACCTTCGAGCGGTCCGCGCGCAGCTCCCCGCTCGCGACGCCACGCGCGACGATCGCGTTCGCGCGTCGCACGAGCTCGTCGTGGAGGGTCTGCGGCGGGCGCACCGCCCCAGGCCCCTCGCCCGCCTGGACGAGCACCGTGAGCAGGGGGCCGTGCGCGCGCGCGTGCTCCTCGACCGCCCCCAGGAAGGCGCGCAGCTCCTCCGCCGCGGGCGCGCCACGCGAAGCGACGAGCGCGGCGTCGAGGCGCGAGAGGAGCGCCTCCCGCCGGGAGCTGACGAGCGCCGCGACGAGCGACCTGCGATCCTCGAAGTGGTTGTAGAGCGTCCCGACCGCGACGCCTGCCTGGGCGGCGATCCGCTCCATCCGCGCCGCGAGGCCGTCGGCCGCGAACACCTCCTCGGCGGCCGAGAGGATGGCGCGTGCGGTCTCCTCGCGCAGCCGGTCGCGAAGGCGGGGGTGCGGGTGCACGGGCTGATGCGAAGACGAGCTCATCGAGGAGGGGCCGATGAATCGGGATTCAACGTGTGAATCCCCCATCTAACGACGCCCGCGGCCTGCGTCAACCCGCCGCATGCCGCTCGCAAGCCGGACCGAGCGCCGGGCGGGCCGCCCAAGCGCCTACCCCACGGAGGTGCGCGGAGGTGAGATCCGCGTGGGCGCCGGGTTCGGACCCCTTGGCACACCCGTGGTTCATCCGGATGAACTACACTCTGCGTCACGGCCGCGGCTGCTCTCTCCGGCACGCCGCCGCCCGGAAGCGACAGCGGGGCCGAGACGGCCGGGGCGCGCAGCGCCGTCACCACGGCGCGGTGCGGCGCGGCCTCGTTCGGCCGGAGCGCGGGTGCCACCCATGGTGAAGGATGCGCCACGTGTAAGCCGATCTCGTCACGACGGTTCCCGCTCGCGGAGACGTCCCGGCCGCCGCACTCGTCGTTGCCGAACCCCGTACGAGCGACGGAGCCGCCTCCTGTGCCTCGCACGCTCGCGGCGCTCGGCCTTCCGGCGGAACGTGCCGGCGTACCCGCTCCCGTGCAGCCGCTACGCCGTCTCGATCGCTGCGGCCTTCTCGAGCCCGAGCTCGTGGATCGACTGCTCGCGCATCTTGTACTTCTGGATCTTCCCGGAGACGGTCATCGGGAAGCCGTCCACGAACTTGTAGTAGCGGGGGATCTTGTAGGTCGCGATCTTGCCCTTGCAGAACGAGCGGATCTCGTCGCCGCTGAGGGTGACGCCCGGGCGGAGCTTCACCCACGCCATCAGCTCCTCCCCGTACTTCGCGTCGGGGACGCCGATGACCTGCACGTCCGAGACGCCCGGCATCGTGTAGAGGAACTCCTCCACCTCGCGCGGGAAGATGTTCTCGCCGCCGCGCAGCACCATGTCCTTGATGCGGCCGACGATCTTCACGTATCCCTGGTCGTCGATCGTCGCGAGGTCACCGGTGTGCATCCAGCGCCCGTCGTCGATCGCCTCGCGCGTCGCGTGGGGGTCGCCCCAGTAGCCGAGCATGACGGAGTAGCCGCGGGTGCAGAGCTCGCCCGGCGTGTTGCGGGGCACCACCCGGCCCGTCGTGGGGTCGATGATCTTGACCTCGACGTGCGGGTGGACCTGACCGACCGTGGAGACCCGCTTCTCGAGCGAGTCGTGGGGGCGCGACTGCGTCGAGACGGGCGAGGTCTCGGTCATGCCGTAGCAGATCGTGACCTCCGGCATGTGCATGTCCTTCTGCACCCTCTTCATCACCTCGACCGGGCAGGGCGAGCCCGCCATGATCCCGGTCCGGAGCGACGAGAAGTCGAAGCGCTTGAACTCCGGGTGCTCGAGCTCCGCGATGAACATGGTCGGGACGCCGTAGAGCGACGTGCAGCGCTCGTCCTGGACGGTCTTCATCACCGCCAGCGGGTCGAAGCTCTCGCCCGGGATCACCATCGCCGCGCCGTGCGAGGTGATCGCCATGTTGCCGAGCACCATGCCGAAGCAGTGGTAGAAGGGGACCGGGATGCAGACGCGATCCTGCTCCGTGTACCCGCAGAACTCCCCGATGAAGTACCCGTTGTTGAGGATGTTGTGGTGCGAGAGCGTCGCGCCCTTCGGGAACCCGGTGGTGCCGCTCGTGTACTGGATGTTGATGGCGTCGTCGAACTGGAGCTCGCGCTCGAGGTGGCCGAGCTCCTCCTCGCTGAACCGCTGCGCGTCGTGCTTCAGATCGGCCCAGTCGTCCTCGATGACGATGGTCTGCTTCAGCTCCGGGCAGCGAAGGCGCACCTCGCGCACCATCTCGACGTAGTCGGTCTGCCGGAACGCCTTCGCGAGGACCAGCGTCGAGACCCCGGAGTGCTTGAGGGCGTACTCGAGCTCGTGCGTGCGGTACGCCGGGTTGACGTTCACGAGGATGACGCCGATCCGGGCCGTCGCGTACTGCATCTCGACCCACTCCGCCCGGTTCGGCGCCCAGATGCCGACGCGGTCGCCCTTCTTCACGCCGCGCACGAGCAGGCCGCGCGCGACCTTGGAGGTCTCCTCCCAGAACTGGCGATACGTCGCGCGGTAGCCCTGGTAGGGCACGACGAGCGCGTCGCGGTCCGGGAACTTCTCCGCCGTGCGGCGCAGGTTCTGGCCGATCGTCTCGCCGAGGAGCGGCTGCGTCGAGGGCCCGCTCACGTACGAAGGAACCGTCACGTTCTCGCCTCCGGGTTCAAGGGGCGAGCATCCTATCGCGCCGCCGCCCGTGAGCAAGGCGCACGGAGCCGGGAACTCGACCGGCGCGCTCCGCAATGTGGTTCCAGGACGCGACGGCCTATGGGCCCACGAGGGTCAGGGGAGCAGGACGAGCGATCCGTGCGTCTCGCGCGACTCGAGCGCGCGGTGCGCGTCCGCCGCCTGCGCGAGCGGCCAGGTCCGCGTCACCTCGACCTTGACCTTGCCGCTCCGCACGACGCCGAACAGCTCGGCGGCGCCGCGCTCGAGGTCCTCGCGCTTCGCGACGTAGTTGAAGACCGTCGGCCGCGTGAGGAAGAGCGAGCCCTTCTTCCCGAGCACGCCGAGGTCGAACGGCGGGACCGAGCCCGACGCGTTCCCGAAGCTCACCATGAGTCCCATCGGCCGCAGGCAGTCCAGAGAACCCTCGAAGGTCGCCTTGCCGACCGAGTCGTACACCACCGCGACGCCGGCGCCGCCGGTGAGCTCCCGCACGCGCTCGGGGAACTTCTCCCGGGTGTAGACGACGACGTGGTCCGCGCCGTTTCGGCGGGCGATCGCCGCCTTCTCCTCGGTGCCGACGGTCGCGATCACCGTGGCGCCGAGGAGCTTCAGCCACTGCACCATGATCGTCCCGACGCCACCGGCGGCCGCGTGGACGAGGACCGTGTCGCCGGGCTTCACGGCGTAGGTGCGGCGCACGAGCGCGTGGACCGTGAGCCCCTTCAGCATCGCCCCGGCCGCGACCTGGTCCGGGATGTCGGCGGGGAGCACGACGAGCCGGTCGGCCGGGAGCACCCGGGCCTCGGCATACGCGCCGGGGCTCGACACGTAGGCGACCCGATCTCCGGGCCGGACATGGGTGACCCCCGCGCCGACCGCCTCGACGACCCCCGCGGCCTCGACGCCGAGTCCCGTCGGCAGCGGCAGCGGGTACAGGCCGGACCGGTGGTACACGTCGACGTAGTTCAACGCCGACCGCGCTCTGCCGGACCCGGGCCTCGCCGGGTCCGGGCTCGCGCGAGGCTCACGTCCTCGAGCCGGAGCACCTCCGGCCCGCCGGTCTGGTGGATGCGGATCGCCTGGGTCATGCGCGAGTGCTAACGCATCCGGCAAGGGATCGCACGCGCCCGGGCGGGCGCCCCCGGAGCGTGCGGGCGGGCAGATCGGGCCGCATGCGCACGGGGCTCCCGCCTGCCCGTCGTGCCGGGCGGAGGGCGCGTGTCGATCTTGCGGGCATGCTGCGCACGCTCGTCGCCGTGGTCGCCCTCGCTCTCTTCGTCGGCTGTGGGAGCGACGGCTCCTCGCCCGCGCCCGCACCGGCGCCCTCTCCCGACCCGAACGCGAACCCGACCACCGCGGCGCCGTCGAACCCCGCGCCCGAGCCGTCGAATCCGTCGCCGTCGCCCCCGAGTCCGCCCGCTCCTGCGCCGCCGCCGCCCGCGCCCGAGCCCGAGCGCTTCGTGACGGTGGAGCGGCTCGACTCGAACGCAGAGTGTGACGCGCTCGTGCCGGCGAAGGTCCCCGCCCCGGTGACGGTGAAGGTCGATCCCGCCCCCGAGGCTCGCGGCTGCGGCGGGGCGGTGGCGGAGGGCACCGGGCACGTCGCGGCCGCGGTCGCGTTCACGCCGCGAGGGACCGAGTACCAGGTGTTCGGGCCGGACGGGCGCGCCGAGCAGCGGTTCACGCTGACCGGCGAGCTGTGGCCGCAGCCCGAGGGGTGGCAGGGGGTGCGGGCGACGACGAGCGGCACCCCGACGACCATCGACGTCCTGACGTTCTTCGCCGATGGCTCGCCACGGCGCGTCGAGCAGCCCCGTCCGCCGGGCTTCGGCCCCCGCTTGTCGACGGTCGCGCCGGATCCCGGCGGTGGCTCCCTCGTCGTCCTGTGGGGCCCGACGGGGAGCGGGGCGGGTGCACCCTGCCTGGGCGAGGCGCGGCGGTTCGACGCGACGGGCGCGCCGGCCGGCACGCCGGGACCGACCGGCTGCGACGTCACCGCCGCCGGAGTGTCCCGCGGGACCGAGGCGCTCGTGCTGGAGAGCGGCGCGGGCGGCACGCTGCTGCGGTGGCTCCGCGCCGACGGGACCCCCGCGCGCGAGCCGGCGGAGGACCCGAGCCGGATCTTCGGCCGGCTCGAGCCGCTCCTCGACGGCGCCCTCGCCGTGCGCGAGGGCGGGAGCTGGACCCGGCGGCTCCCGCACCTCGGGACGGCGAGCGAGCCCGCGCCCGCGTGGCTCGCGGCGCGGACCGGCCAGAGCTTCCGGTTCACTCGCGGGAACGCGGGCTACGCGTTCTTCCCGCCCCAGGGCCGGACCTCGTCGGACTGCACGCAGGCCGTGGAGCTGGTCGCGCCGAGCGGCCGCCGGTGCGCGAGGCTCACGTTCACGCGGGACGGGAACGCCTGTGTCACGGGCGTGATCGACCAGGGCTGGGACGGGACGGTGGTGCAGCAGACCGGAACCGGAGCGTGCGGCTGGCGCTTCTGGCCGGGGCTCCTCGCGGGCCCGTAGCCGCCGCGGCCGGGCGCAGTTGCGCCGGCGCCGGCGCTTGCGGTACGCCGTTCCAGGCATGGCCGACCCCCGCCCGCTCAAGGTCTCCGGCTTCACGTTCGTCCGGAACGCCCTCCGCTACGACTACCCCATCGTCGAGGCGATCGAGTCGATCCTCCCGCTGTGCGACGAGGTGGTGGTCGCGGTCGGGCGCTCCGAGGACGACACGCTCGGCCTCGTCCGCTCGATCGCGTCGCCGAAGGTGCGGATCGTCGAGACCGTCTGGGACGACGCGCTGCGCGCGGGCGGGCGCGTCCTCGCGGTCGAGACCGACAAGGCGTTCCACGCGGTCTCGAAGGATGCGGACTGGGCGATCTACATCCAGGGCGACGAGGTGCTGCACGAGGACGGCGTCCCGGCGCTGCGCGACGCGATGCAGCGCTGGCGCGACGACCGGCGCGTCGACGGGCTCCTGCTCGACTACCGCCACTTCTACGGTTCGTACGACTACGTCGGCGCGGCGCTCCACTGGTACCGCCGCGAGGTGCGGGTGGTCCGGAACGACCCGGCGATCTTCTCGTACCGCGACGCCCAGGGCTTCCGCCGCAGGCCGGACGAGAAGCTGCGCGTGAAGCGGGTCCCGGCGGTGATGCACCACTACGGGTGGGTGAAGCAGCCCGCCGCGATGCAAGGGAAGCAGGCGTCGTTCAACAAGTACTGGCACGACGACGGCTGGATGGAGGCGAACGTCCCGGACGTTTCCGAGTACGCCTACGAGGGGAAGGAGCCGCTGCGCCGCTTCGAGGGGACGCACCCCGCCGCCATGCGCCGGCGGATCTCCGCGATGAACTGGCGCTTCGCCGGGGACCCCGGCGCCGTGCCGCTCCGGACGAAGGACCGGCTGAAGCTCGCCGTCGAGCGGCTCACCGGGTGGCGGCCCGGGCGAGTACAAGAACTACGCGGTCTGAGCGATGCTCGAAGCCCGGCCGCAATCTCCGCTCTGGACCGCTCAGCGCAGCGCCTCGACGATCTCCTCGAGCGCCGCCCTCGGCGGGCGGACGCGCGCCTCCGGCAGCGTCGCGAGCGGCTCGTCCGCGATCGACATCACCTCGACGAAGCTCGGCGCGCCCGCGTCCACGAACAGGACTCCGGTCAGCACCTCGCCGCCCTTCGAGGCCTCCATGAGCCGCGCGACCGCGCGCGCCCGGTCCGACGGGTCGTATCCCTCCTCGAGCTTCCGCAGGCGCAGGTGCGAGCCGTCGTGCATCGTCACGTCGGTCGTGGTGCCCGGGTCGTAGTCGACGGTGATGTCCTCGAAGGCCGGGATGAACGAGACCTCCTGCAGCGGGGCGTCGTGGTCCTTCATGTACGCGTACGACTTGGTGGAGCCCTCGTGGTCGTTGAAGGTGACGCACGGCGAGACGACGTCGAGCATCGCGGTCCCCCGGTGGGCGATCGCCCCCTTGAGCATCGCGGAGAGCTGCCGCTTGTCCCCGGAGAAGGAGCGGGCCACGTACGTGGCGCCGAGCTGGATCGCGAGCGCGCAGGTGTCGATGGGCGGCAGCTCGTTCACGACGCCGGTCTTCAGCTTCGAGCCCGACGTCGGCGGTCGCCGAGAACTGCCCCTTGGTGAGCCCGTACACGCCGTTGTTCTCGATGACGTAGACGATCCGGAGGTTCCGCCGCATGAGGTGCACGAACTGCCCGATGCCGATCGACGCGGTGTCGCCGTCGCCCGAGACGCCGAGCGCGAGCAGCGTGCGGTTCGCGAGGACCGCGCCGGTCGCGACCGACGGCATCCGGCCGTGGACGCGCGTTGAACGCGTGCGAGCGGTTCATGAAGTAGGCGGGGCTCTTCGACGAGCAGCCGATGCCGGAGAGCTTCGCGACGCGCTCCGGCGGGATCCCGAGCTCGAACATCGCGTCGAGGATCCGCTCGGAGATCGCGTTGTGGCCGCACCCCGCGCAGAGCGTGGACTTGCCGCCGCGGTAGTCGACGACGGTGAGGCCGAGCCGGTTCACCTTGCCGCCGGGGCCCGCGGCGGGCGCGCTCGTGGCCATGGCTACCTCCCCTCCAGTCCGAGGATCTCGTCGGTGACCGAGCGCGCGTCGAGCGGCAGGCCGTGCACGTGCGCGACGCTGCGCAGCCTCGGCGCGAGCTCGGGCGCGAGGTCGAGCTTCAGGAGGGCGGCGAGCTGCCCGTCGCGGTTCTGCTCGACCACGTAGACGCGCTCGTGCCGCTCGACGAACTCGTGGACGGCCCGCGAGAACGGGTAGGCGCGCACGCGCAGGTAGTCGGTCTCGAGGCCGCGCTCGCGCTCGAGCTGCACGCGCGCCTCGACGATCGCGGGGTGCGAGGAGCCGTAGGCGATGATCCCGACGCGGGCGCGCCCGGCCCGTGCGCCTCCGGCGCCGGCACGAGGGAGCGGGCGGTCTCGAGCTTGCGCGCGAGCCGCTCCATGTTGCCGCTCGAAGTCGACCGGGCTCTCGGAGTAGGCGGCGTTCTCGTCGTGCCCGGTGCCGCGCGTGAAGTAGGACGCCCGCGGGTGGTCGGTGCCCGGCAGGGTGCGCCAGCCGATCCCGTCGCCGTCCACGTCCTTGTAGCGCGCGAAGCCGCCGAGCCGGTCGAGGTCCGCCGTCGAGAGCACCTTGCCGCGGTCGAGCGGCTTCTCCGGATACGGGAACGGGTCCGCCATCCAGACGTTCATGCCGAGGTCGAGATCGGTCATGACGAAGACCGGGGTCTGGAGCCGCTCGGCGAGGTCGAACGCGTCGACCGCCATCGTGAAGCACTCGTCCACCGAGCCCGGGAAGAGCAGGACGTGCTGGGTGTCGCCGTGGGAGAGGAACGCGGTCGAGAGGACGTCGCCCTGCGCGGTGCGCGTCGGCAGGCCGGTCGACGGCCCCACCCGCTGCACGTCGAAGATCACCCCGGGCACCTCGGCGAAGTAGCCGAGCCCGGCGAACTCGCTCATGAGCGAGACCCCCGGGCCCGGCGGTCGCCGTCATCGCGCGCGCGCCCGCCCACCCTGCGCCGATCACCATCCCGATCGCGGCGAGCTCGTCCTCCGCCTGCACGACCGCGTAGGTCGCCTTCCCGTCCGGGCCGATCCGGTACTTCTTGAGGTAGCCGATGAGGCTCTCGACGAGCGACGACGAGGGCGTGATCGGGTACCAGGTCACGACCGTCACGCCGGCGAAGAGCGCGCCGAGCGCGCACGCGGCGTTGCCGTCGACCATGATCTTCCCGCGGGTCGCGTCCATGCGCCGCACCGCGTACGGGTCGCGCTTCTCGAGCGCCGCGGCGTGCTCGAACCCCGCGCGCGCCGCGGCGACGTTGAGGTCGCGGGCCTTCGCCTTCTTCCCGAACTGCCGGCCGATCGCCGCCTCGACCTCGGCCATCTCGATGGAGAGGAGGCGGGCGAGGACGCCCACGTACGCCATGTTGCGGAGCAGCTTCCGGAGCTTCGGCTCGCCGGTGACCTTCTCGACGACCGCGTCGAACGGGACCGGGTAGAAGAGGAGGTCGTCGCGGAGCTTCTCGACGGCGAGGGGCGCGTCGTAGACGACCACCGCGCCCGGCGCCAGCGCGAGCACGTCCTCCCGCGCCGTCTCCGGGTTCATGGCGACGAGGACGTCGATCTCCTTCTTGCGCGCGACGAAGCCGTCCTGGACGCGCGGATCGTGTACCAGGTCGGCAGCCCGGCGATGTTCGAGGGGAAGAGGTTCTTCCCCGAGACCGGCACGCCCATCTGGAAGATCGAGCGGAGGAGGACGGTGTTCGACGACTGCGACCCCGACCCGTTCGCGGTCGCGACCTGGATCGAGAAGTCGTTGACGACCGGCTCGCGGGCGGCGGCCCGCGACGCGCCCTGCGTGATCGAGGTCTGGTCTTCGCCCATGGCGGCTCCGGCCTCGCCCTCGAGGCCTTCCCGCGCCTTACATAACGGCGGCGGCGCCGCGCTTCAGCACCGCGCGCGCGTGCCGCGAGGCCCGGACCGCTCCCCGGGACGGCCCCGCCGGGCGAGCGCGCCGTCGACGACGTGCCCGTCCGGGTCAGGCCCGCGCGGTGCGGGCGCCGGCCTCGCGCAGCCCGAGCACCTCTCTCACGCGGACGAGGAGCGTCTCGCCGGTGAACGGCTTCGGGAGGACCTGCGAACCGGGCGGCAGCGCCCCGATCGCGGCGAGGTGCTCCCCGGTGTACCCGGACATGTAGAGGACCCCGGCGAGCGGCCAGCGACGGCCGAGGTCGCGCGCGAGATCGAGCCCGTTTCCGTCGGGGAGGATGACGTCGGTCAGGACGAGCTCCGGCGTGAGGCCGCGGGTCGCTCGCGTGCGCGAGCGCCTCGGCGACGCTGCCCGCCTCGCGCACCGCGTACCCGTGCTGCGCGAGCGTGCGCCGCACCACCCCTCGCAGCCGCGGGTCGTCCTCGACGACGATCACCGTCTCGGTGCCGCCCGGCGCGGCCGGGCGCACGGGCGCCGCGGTCGCGTGCAGGTCGTCCGCGCGCGCCGGGAAGTAGAGCCGGAACGCGCTCCCGCTCCCGGGCTCGGACTCGACCCGGATCGCGCCGCCGCACTCGCCCACGACGCCGAGGACGATGGGGAGCCCGAGCCCGGTGCCTCGCCCTGCCCCCTTCGTCGTGAAGAACGGCTCGAAGATTCGCGCGCGGGTCGGGGCGTCCATGCCGACCCCCGTGTCGCGGACCGCGAGCACCGCGAGCGCCCCCGCGGGCACGTCCGGGCCGGCCGGCCGCCGGGGGTCGTCCTCGGCGAGCCGGGTCACCTCGACGACGAGCCGGCCGCCGCGGGGCATCGCGTCGCGGGCGTTCACGACGAGGTTCAGGAGCGCGAGCTCCACCTGGCCGGAGTCGGCCCACACGACCGCCGGGCCGCGGACCTTCACGGCGAGCGCCACGTCCTCGCCGAGGACGCGCCGCAGCATCCGCTCCATGCCCGCCGCGATCTCGCCGACGTCGACGAGGCGCGGCGCGAGGTGCTGGCGCCGGGAGAAGGCGAGGAGCTGGCGGGTGAGCACCGCGGCGCGCTCGCTCGCGTCCATGATCTCGCGCGCGTCCTCCTGCCCTGCGTGGTCCGCGGGCAGCCGCTCGCGAAGCGCGCTCGCGGCCGAGAGGATCACGGTGAGGAGGTTGTTGAAGTCGTGGGCGACCCCGCCCGCGAGCTGCCCGACCGCCTCCATCTTCTGGACCTGCCGGAGCTGCTCCTCCCGCAAGCGCTTCTCGCGGTCGAGGTCCTCGAGCGCGCGCGCCATGTCGTCGAAGGACCGGGCCAGGTCGCCGATCTCGTCCCCGCGGTCTTTCAGGCCGGTCCGCGCCGTCCAGTCGCCCGCCGCGATCCGCCGCGACGCCGCCGCGAGCCGCCGCAGGCGGCGGACGAGCAGGAACTCTGCCACGAGCGCCGCCGCGGCGAGCGCGAGGACGCTCGCCAGGAGCGAGCCCACGAGCGCGCGCGACGACACCCGGTGCACCGGATCGAGCACCGCGGCGAGCGGGACGCCGGCGAGCACCTCCATCGCGATCGTGCCGTCCGGCGCGGTCACGTGGCGGACGTCGTACACGCGCCGCACCCCGTCCGTCCCGTCGAGCGCGACGGGGCCGCCCGCGCGCCGTGCCGCCGCGAGGAGGCGCCCGTCGAAGGCGCGGCCGGCCCAGGCCGCCCCGTCCGGCCGCGCGGTCAGCGTCTTCCCGCGGCGATCCAGGACGGCGACCTGCGGTGCCCTCCGGGAGGTCGAGCGCGTCGAGGTCGTGCTGCAGCCGCGTCGACGCGAGCGACGCGAACACGACCGCGACGACCGCGCCGCCGTCGTCGACGACGGGGTACCCGAACCCGATCGCCCCCGTGCCCCGGATCCTCGAGACGACGACCTCGCCGACGCCGAGGCCACCGGTCCGGAGGGCCTCGCGGTAGAAGGCGCGGTCGGACAGGTCGACCGCGCCGCTCGCCGGGGCGGCGCTGCAGAAGACCGTCCCGTCCGCGCGCAGCGCCCCCATGTTGATGAAGACCGGCTCGCGCGCGATGAGCGGGGCGAGGTTCGCGCTGCAGGCCGGGCCGTCGAGCGCCACGACCGCGCGCATCCGCGAGAGGCCGAGGAGGAGGCCGCGCGCCGCGTCCACCGAGCCTTGCTGGCGCTCGGCGACGAGCTGCGCGACGCGCGTGGCGCCGCCCGAGGCCTGCTCGATGAGGAGCCGCCGCTGCGCACGCGCCGACTGCACGACGATCGCCACGATCGGGACGACCGCGACGAGGACGAGCGCGAGCAGGCGTACGCGTAAGCTGGCGAGCAGGCGTTCTCCCGTGCGACGTGTCCGACGACACTCGCCCACTCCGAAAGAGAGTGCAATGGGCGGGGCGGCGACCGGCGCGCCGAGACGCAGTCTCGTCGGCCCGGCGCCAGCCGCGAGCTCCTAGCGCGCCAGCGGGGCCCCCCGCGTCGCGAGTGACGTCGGCGAGCCACGCCGACACCTCGGCGGCCGGAGCGCCGGTCTGCCGCGAGATGACCTCCACGACGATCTCCCGCTCCTTCGTCGCGAGGAGCGCGAGCGCGTAGTCGCGCTGGTCGTCCAGCGCGCGCGGGTGGAGCGCCGCGAGCCCGGGCAGCGTCTGGCTGCGCAGGAAGTAGCCGACGTTGTTCAGGATGAAGGCCGGCGTCACGAACGAAGGAGATCATGCCCCACCAGCCGAGGACCGCGGTGTGACCGGTCATCCGCAGGAACGCGCCCGTGCTGCAGCGCCGGCAGAGATCGCCGGAGAGCGCGCGCGACTGGCGCGCGTACAGCATCCCCGTGTTCTGGTGGTAATCCACCGCCTCCACCGGCCCGTGCCGCCCACAGGCGGCGCAGGCGCCGCTGCGGGTGCGGAGCGAGCCCTGCGCGCGGAGCTGGCGGAACGTCGCGACGAAGCCGATCGCCACCGCGACGAGCGCGATGGGAACCAGGGTCGACGGATCCATCACTTCCCCCTGCGGGCGCGAAGGGGCACCCGCACCCGGAGCAAAGCACGCGGAGGCCGACCCGTCGAGGCTTTCCGGGGTGGGGCGGTGTCGGCGCGCGGAGCCGGAGCGGGCCGCCGCGACCGCTACCCGAGCACGACGAGCAGGTCGTCCTTCTCGACCTTGTCGCCCTCCTTGTACTTCACCTCGGCGATCTTGCAGTCCGCCTTGGCCTTCACGTTCGTCTCCATCTTCATCGCCTCGGTGACGAAGATCACCGCCCCGGCCTTCACCTCGTCGCCGGGCTTCACGTTCACCTTGAGCACCTTGCCCGGCATCGGCGCGGCGACGTGAGCCGGGTTGCCCTTCTCGGCCTTGACCCGCTGCACGCCCGCCTGCGCCGCGGACTGGTCGCGGATGGTGAGCGTCCGCGCCTCGCCGTTCAGCTCGAAGATGAGGTCGCGCGTCCCGTCCTTCTCGAGCTTGCCGATCGCGACGAGCCGCACGATGAGCATCTTGCCGGGCTCGATCTCGATGGTCGTCTCCTGCCCCGGCTCGAGGCCGTACAGGAAGACCGGGGTCGGGATGACGGAGGTGTCGGAGTACTCGTCGCGGTGGCGGACGAGCTCGGGGAAGACGTTCGGATAGAGCAGCCACGAGACGAGCGCCTTGTCGTCCACGTACCCGCCGATCTTCTGCGAGGCGCGGTGCCGCTCGCCCTCGAGGTCGGCGGGCTCGAGCAGCTCGCCCGGGCGGCGCGTGATCGGCTCCTGGTCCTTCAGGATCACCCGCCGCAGCTCCTCGGGGAACCCGCCGTGCAGCTGCCCGAGCATGCCGCGCGCGAGGCCGACGACCGACTCCGGGAAGGCGAGGTCCTTCCCCTTCTCGGTGAAGAGATCCTCGGGCTCGAGCCCGTTCTTCACGAGGAACATGGCCATGTCGCCGACCACCTTCGACGAGGGCGTCACCTTGATGACGTCGCCGAAGAGGAGGTTCACCTTGCGGTACATGTCCTTGCACTCCTCCCACTTGTCGAGGAGGCCGAGCCCGATGACCTGAGGTCTGTAGTTGGAGTACTGGCCGCCCGGGATCTCGTGCCGGTAGACCTCGGCGGTGCCGCTCTTCAGCCCCGACTCGAACGGCGCGTAGTACTCGCGCACCGTCTCCCAGTAGTTCGCGAGGAGCTGCAGCCCCTCCTGGTCGAGCTCGGGTCCCACTCCGTCCCGGCGAGCACCGCCGCGAGCGAGTTGAGGTTCGGCTGCGCGGTGAGGCCCGACAGCGACGAGAGGGCCGCGTCCACCACGTCCACGCCCGCCTTCGCCGCCTCCAGGATCGTCGCCGCCGAGACGCCGGAGGTGTCGTGGGTGTGGAGGTGGATCGGGATCCCGACCGCCTCCTTGAGCGCGCGGACGAGCTTCGCGGCCGCGAAGGGCTTCAGGAGGCCCGCCATGTCCTTGATGGCGAGGAAGTGCGCCCCCATCCGCTCGAGCTCCTTCGCGAGCTTCACGTAGTAGGCGAGCGGGTACTTGTCGCGCTTCGGGTCGGAGACGTCGCCCGTGTAGCAGAGCGCCGCCTCGAGCACCTTGCCCTGCTTGCGGACCGCCTCGCACGCGACGGTCATCCCGCGCGTCCAGTTGAGCGCGTCGAAGACGCGGAACACGTCGACGCCGCTCTTCGCCGGCCTCCTCGACGAACCGCTCGACGACGTTGTCCGGGTAGTTCGTGTAGCCGACCGCGTTCGAGCCGCGCAGCAGCATCTGGAAGAGGACGTTCGGGACCGCCTTGCGGAGCTTGTGGAGCCGCTCCCAGGGGTCCTCGCGCAGGAAGCGCATCGAGACGTCGAAGGTGGCGCCGCCCCAGCACTCGAGCGAGAAGAGCCCGGCCGCGAGGTGGCTCGTCGCGGGCGCGATGCGGAGCAGGTCGTGCGTGCGGACCCGCGTCGCGAGGAGCGACTGGTGCGCGTCGCGCCAGGTGGTGTCCGTGAAGAGGAGCCGCTTCTCCGCGAGCACCCACTTCGCGAGCCCCTCGGGGCCGCGCTCGAGGAGGAGGTCGCGCGTCCCCTTCGGCGGCGGCTGGGCGAGGTCGATCTGCGGGATGCGGGGCTCGCGCAGCTCGGCGCTCTTGAGCGGCCGCGTGACGCCCGGCGAGCCGTTCACGATCACCTCGCCGAGGAACTTGAGCACCTTCGTGCCGCGGTCCTTCTTCACCGGCGCCTGGAGCAGCTCGGGGTGCGCCTCGATGAAGGAGGTGTCGCACTTGCCCGCGAGGAAGTCCGGGTGGCGCATCACGTTCTCGAGGAACGAGATGTTCGTCTTCACGCCGCGGACCCGGAACTCCTGGAGGGAGCGGTCCATGATGTGCGCCGCCGCGCTCAGGGAGAGTCCCCAGGTCGTGAGCTTCACGAGCAGCGAGTCGTAGTGCGGGGTGATGACCGCCCCGGCGTAGGCCGATCCCGCGTCGAGGCGCACGCCGAACCCGCCCGGCGACCGGTACGCCTTGAGGATCCCGAAGTCCGGGGCGAAGCCGTTCTGCGGGTCCTCGGTGGTGATGCGGCACTGGATGGCGAAGCCGCGCCTCTGCACGTCGGCCTGGCTCGCGATGCCGATCTCGGGATCGCCGAGCTTCTTCCCCTGCGCGACGAGCAGCTGCGCGGTGACGAGGTTCCGGCCGGTGATCGCCTCGGTGACCGTGTGCTCCACCTGGATGCGCGGGTTCACCTCGATGAAGTAGTGCCGCCCGTCCTGGTCGACGAGGAACTCGACCGTGCCGGCGTTGCGGTAGGAGACGCTCCGCGCGATCTTGAGCGCGTCCTCGCAGATGACCTCGCGCTGCGCCTCGCCGAGCGCGCGCGACGGGGCGAACTCGACCACCTTCTGGTGGCGCCGCTGGATCGAGCAGTCGCGCTCGAACAGGTGGACGAGGTTGCCGTGGTGGTCGCCGAGGATCTGCACCTCGATGTGCTTCGGCCGGTCGATGTACCGCTCGAGGAAGACCGCGGGGTTCCCGAACGCGGCGCGCGCCTCGCTGCGCGCCGAGACGAGCCCGTCCACGAGCTCGCGCTGGTTCTGCGCGACGCGCATGCCGCGGCCGCCGCCGCCGGCGCTCGCCTTCACGATGATGGGGTACCCGTGCTGCCGCGCGAACACGAGCGCCTCCTCGTCGTGGACGATCGGCTCGGCGGTCCCGGGTACGATCGGCACGCCCGCCGCCGCCGCCGCCTTGCGGCCCGCGACCTTGTCGCCGAGGCGGCGCTGCATCTCCGCGGTCGGGCCGACGAAGACGATCCCGGCGCGCTCGCAGGCGTCGGCGAAGTCGGCGTTCTCGGAGAGGAAGCCGTAGCCGGGGTGGATCGCGTCCACCTCGAGCCGCTTCGCGAGCCCGACGATCTCGTCGATGCCGAGGTAGGCGTCGATGGGCGCCTTTCCCTTGCCGACGAGGTACGCCTCGTCGGCCTTGTAGCGGTGCAGCGAGAGGCGGTCCTCCTCGGAGTAGATGGCGACCGTCTGGATCCCCATCTCCGTGCAGGCGCGGAAGATGCGGATCGCGATCTCGCCGCGGTTCGCGGCCATGACTCTCTTGAACGGGACGGGCATGAGCGACTCCAGGGAACGATCGTTCGGCCCACCGGGCGACCGGCGGGCGAGGGTTCGAGGTCGTTCGCTGCTGGCCGCCCTTCGCCCGCGGGAGCGGGCGTCGGAAGCGAGGATCGGGTCGGGCTAAGGCTCGGCTCGGTCCAGCGCGATGAAGCGCTTCATTGGAGCACGGCGGCCCCCCCGGCGTCGAGAGGCGATCGGGGGGACGCGTTCAGCGCAGAGCCGCGCAGATGTCGTGCGAGCCCCTGGTCCACCCCGGCGATGTGCGCCCTGAGCCAGCCCCCGATCCACGTCCGGGTCTTCACGACCACTCCCGACGCCGGACCGGCGACGTCGAAGAGCGCCCGCAGCTCCTTGTACTCGCGGACGAACCGCGCGTGCGC
Source organism: uncultured delta proteobacterium (assembly GCA_963736795.1). GTDB lineage: Bacteria > Myxococcota > Myxococcia > Myxococcales > Anaeromyxobacteraceae > Anaeromyxobacter. The sequence goes on from CAVTRF010000039.1 coordinate 251,076, forward strand.
CGCGGTGTGCACGTTCACGCCCGGGTACCCGGTCGCGACCATGACCTGCTCCTCGGCGGCGAAGTGCTTCACGACGTACTCGCCGAGGAAGTCGAAGAGCGTCCCGATCTCCTCGGCCGCTCCCCCCTCCATCGCCGCGACGAGCGCCCCGAACCGCCGAAACAGCTCCTTGTGCTGCCCGTCGATCTCGGGGTGGCCGAGGGCGAGCGCCGGATCCCACTGCACGGACATCTCGTGCCGACTTTCCCTCCCCCGGATGCAGGATGCCCGGCTTTCGACCGCCAGGGCCAGTCCCCCGAACGAGCGACGGCCTTCGCATCCAAGAAGGCGGATCTGCTATGGTTGCCGCGGTCGCCGCCCGCATGAGTCCACATCCCGGGCGCGGTGACCCCAGCGACATGATCGAGCAGACACCCCCCCGCGAGATCCCGTTCAACTACACGTCTGCCGACGACCGGCAGGCCATCGCGCTGCTGCTCGGGCCGGAGGTCTGGCAGCGGCTCGAGGAGCTCCGGACGCGCCGCGTCACGGGTCGAAGCGCTCGCCTGCTGATGCGGTTCTTCGGGGAGATCCTGATCCACCGCCGCAACCCCTTCCTGTTCCAGGAGCTCGTCGACTCGAAGCCGCGGCGCCGCCGCTTCTTCGAGAACATCGACAAGGACCTCGGCCTCGTGGAGCGGAACGCGAACGGCGAGCCGCGCGTCCTCGAGGTGCTCGGCGAGTGCCGGCGGCTCCTCGAGGCGTTCCGGGGGGACGTGGACGGCGCGCCGGAGCTGCGCCGCCGGCTCGTCCGCGAGCTCGGCGCCGTCGTCGGCAAGGACAACGTCCTCTTCGACCCGTTCGCGATCGTGTCGCACGCGACGGACGCCACCGACTGGCGGCTCCACCTCCCGGTCGCGGTGGTGATGCCGGACGACGAGGCGAAGGTCGCGCCGCTGCTCGCCGCGATCGGGAAGCTCGGGCTCAAGGCGATCCCGCGAGGCGCCGGCACCGGCCTCACCGGCGGCGCGGTGCCGCTGCGCGCCGGGTGCGTCGTCGTGAACACCGAGAAGCTGAACCGGATCCGCGCCACCACGGAGCGGGCTTTCCGGCTCGCCGACGGCCGCGAGGCGCGCGCGCAGGTCGTCGAGCTCGAGGCCGGGGTCGTGACCGAGCGGGCGATGGAGCACGCCGCCGAGCACGGCCTCGTCTTCGCGACCGACCCGACGAGCGCCTGGGCGTGCACGATCGGGGGCAACATCGCCGAGAACGCGGGCGGCAAGGACTGCGTCCTCTACGGCACCTGCATCGACAACCTCGTCTCGTGGCGGATGGCGATGCCGTCGGGCCGCCGCTGGGAGATCCGCCGCGCCGATCACCAGCTGCGCAAGATCCTCCCCGAGGACACCGTCACCTTCGAGGTGGTGGACGAGCACGGCGCGGCCGTCCGGCGCATCCAGCTCCGCGGCGCCGAGATCCGCAAGAAGGGGCTCTGGAAGGACATCACCAACAAGGCGCTCGGCGGCGTCCCGGGCCTGCAGAAGGAGGGGACGGACGGCGTCATCACCTCGGCCGTGTTCATCCTCTACCCGGAGTACGAGGCGAAGCGGACGCTCTGCCTCGAGTTCTTCGGCCCGGACTTCGACGAGGCGTCGCGCGTGATCCTGGAGCTCGCGCGCGCGTTCCCCTTCCCGAACGAGGGGCGGGAGGCGCTCTCGGCGCTCGAGCACTTCGACGACGAGTACGTCCGCGCCATCCAGTACAAGGTGAAGGCGCCGCGCGCGGAGACGCCGAAGGCGGTGCTGCTCGTGGACGTCGTCGGCCACCTGCCCGACGAGGTCCGGAGCGGGGTCGAGAAGATCCGGCGCATCCTCGCGGCGCACCCGAACACGCTCCTCTTCGAGGCGCGGGACGCGGCGGAGGGCAAGCGCTTCTGGGCCGACCGCAAGAAGCTCGGCGCCATCGCGCGGCGCACGAACGCCTTCAAGATGAACGAGGACGTGGTCCTCCCGCTCGACGCGCTCGCCGAGTTCGCGCGCTACGTCGAGGCGGTGAACGTCGACGAGGAGCGGTTCGCGCAGGCCCGCTTCGTCGAGCGCGCGCAGGAGATCCTGCGCGAGGCGGCGCCGCCGCCTGGCGACCCGGAGTTCCTCGCCGCCAAGATCCCGGCGGCCCTCGAGCGCTTCGAGCGGGCGGCCGACGCGATCGCCCGCACCGGCGAGCGCGACCTGCGCTCGCTCGCGGTGCTGCGGGCGCTGCAGCGCGAGGTGTCGCAGCTCGTCCGCGGCTACCCCGAGATCACGAAGCGGCTCGAGCAGGCGCACAAGGAGATCCGCGACCGGCTCATCGTCCTCGCGACCCACATGCACGCGGGCGACGGCAACGTCCACGTGAACGTGCCGGTGCTCTCGAACGACCGGCCGATGCTCCAGCGCACCGAGCGGGTGATCGACCGGGTGATGGAGAAGGTGGTCGCGCTCGGCGGCGTCGTCTCGGGCGAGCACGGCATCGGGGTGACGAAGCTCAAGTACCTCGAGCCCGAGCGGATCGCGGAGCTCTCGGCGCACCGCCGCGAGGTGGACCCGGGGGGCCTCATGAACCCGGGCAAGCTCGAGGACCTCGCCGTCCTCGACCAGATCTTCACGCCCTCGTTCAACCTGCTCGAGCTCGAGGCCCGGATCCTCCAGCACGGCCAGCTCGAGGAGCTCGCGCGCTCGATCGCCCACTGCGTCCGCTGCGGCAAGTGCAAGCCGGACTGCTGCGTCTACCACCCGGCGCGCGGGATGTTCTTCCACCCGCGCAACAAGAACCTCGCGATCGGCTCGCTCATCGAGGCGCTCCTCTACGACGCGCAGCGCGAGCGCTCGACCCGCTTCGAGCTGCTCCGCTGGCTCGAGGACGTCGCCGACCACTGCACCATCTGCCACAAGTGCCTGAAGCCGTGCCCCGTGGACATCGACTCGGGGGAGGTCTCGGTCCTCGAGCGCGAGATCCTCCAGAGCTGGGGCTACAAGAACACCACCCTCGCGACCCGCGCCGCGCTCTCGTTCCTCGACAGCCGCTCGCCCACCTACAACAAGGCGTTCCGGTCCGTGGTGCGGCTCGGGGGCGCGGTGCAGCGCGCCGCCTGCGAGCTCGCCGCCCCGCTGCAGCCCGCCGACGGCCGGGCCGCCGCCTACCCGCTGCAAATGCTCCGCTCGCCGATGCCGCACATCCCGGCGAAGACGCTCCGCGACGTCATCCCCGCCTGCGACCCCGATCAGGTGCTCGTGTTCGAGCCGACGCCGTCCCCGGACGACGTCGCCCGCGCCCTCGCGACGAGCTCGAACGGCGAGCGGCACGAGGCGGAGTCGGCGCGCACGGTCTTCTACTTCCCGGGGTGCGGCTCGGAGCGCCTCCAGTCGCACATCTCGATGGCGGCGGTGCACGTCCTCCTGAAGCTCGGGACGCGGGTCATCCTCCCGCCGCCGAACCTCTGCTGCGGCTTCCCCGCCCACGTGAACGCGAAGACCGTGGAGCGCTCCCGCCAGGTGCTGCGCGACACCATCATCTTCAGCCAGATCCGCGAGATGTTCTCGTACCTCGAGTTCGACGGGTGCGTGATCACCTGCGGCACCTGCAAGGAGGGGCTCGACGCGATGGAGGCGGGCAAGCTCTTCGGCGGGCGGCTCGTCGACGTCACCGCCTACGCGGTCGAGCGCGGCCTGCGGCTCGACGCCCCCAGGAGCGAGGAGGGCTACCTCTATCACCCGCCCTGCCACGACTCGCTCGACGGCAACGCGGAGCAGCTGCTCGTGAAGCTCGGCGGGTTCGGCAAGGTCCAGGCGGTCCCGCACTGCTGCTCGGAGGCGGGCACCCTCGCGCTGTCGCGCCCCGACATCACCGACGCGATGCTGCACCGGAAGAAGGGCGCCTTCGCGGAGGCGCTCCACGACCGGCACGGCGCGACGGTGCTGACGAACTGCCCGTCGTGCGTGAACGGTCTCGCGAGGAACCGGGCCGCCGGCGTCGAGCCGAAGCACCTCGCGGTGGCGCTCGCCGAGCGGCTCTCCGGCGCCGGGTGGCTCGACGTCTTCCGCGCCGAGGCGAAGAAGGCGCACGCGGTGCACTTCTCGCGCCTCTCGGTGCCGGCCTCAGCGGGCACGGCAGCTCCGCTCGCCGAAGACCAGGGCCAGGCATGGACGAAGGTCTGCTCGTCGTCGTCGCCGGCGCGTGGGTGCTGTCGCTGCCGTGCTCGGATCCTGCTCTGGGTCGAGGTCCAGCGACAGCGAGGGCTGCGGCGGGCTCGAGGCGAAATCGGGCGTTGAGCAGGCGATCACATGCTCGCGCCCCTCTCCCCGACCCTCTCCCCGCTGCGCCGGGGCGAGGGAAGCCAGACGTCTCCCCCGTTGCGCGCGGAAGAGGCGACGAGGAGCAGACACGTCGCCGACGAGCGCCGAGTCGTCCCTTTCGGCTTCACCTTTCCGCTCACAAGAGCTACGCGGCCGACCTCGGCGACGGGTCGCTGGGCGGTGCGCGCGCACCTCTGGCGACCCGACCCGCTCGATGCAGCCGCGACTGCATGCGGCACTGCGAGCGACCCTGCCGTGATCGACGATCAGGACGACCTCGTGTTCGAGGTCGCTCCCTGAGCGTTTCCCACTGGACGCCGAGCCCACGGCCGTCCTGCGTGAGCGGGTTCGCGCGGTGCGGCCGAGCAGAGCCTGTGTCAGTCGGGGGGCGGGGCGGCCACCGCGTGACGCCGCGCAATCCGTCCGCCCCTGGCGCGGCCATGGCCGCTGGCGGGGCGCCGGGGTCATCACCGCGGTGACCGGCGCGCGAACTCGCGCCGCCGAGCCGATCGTGCGCCGTGCCCGCCGCGCGTCGAGCGCGTGAAGGACGCGGCACCGCCGTCCCTCCCCCGGCGAGGTACACTCGCGGCGTCGACCTCCGACGAGCGCGAGCGTCCTTCGACTTCGCCTCCGCTGCGCGGAGGCTACGCTCAGGACGAGCGGAGCACGCCGGCGGAAGGACGGGGGCGAGGCATGGACGAAGGTCTGCTCATCGTGGTGGCCGGCGCGTGGGTGCTGTCGCCTGCCGTGCTCGGGATCCTGCTCTGGGTCGAGGTCCGGCGACGGCGCGGCGTCGGCGAGGGGCTCGGCGCGCTCGAGGCGAAGGTGGGCGGCTCGAGCGGGCGATCGCCGTGCTCGCGGCCCCCTCTCCCCGACCCTCTCCCCCGCTGCGCGGGGGCGAGGGGGAGCAGACCTCGGCGCCGCCCGTGGCCGCGACCTCGGAGACGGCCTTCGACCCGACCGTTCACCCTGAGCGTAGCGCCGACGCGGAAGCGTCGGCGCGAAGTCGAAGGGCCCCGGCCGCGGCCTCTCCGGCGACCGCGGCCTCTCCTGCGACGCGAGCTCGATGCCGGCCGCGAGCGCGGGGCCGCCGCCGCTCGACACCGTCCTTCCGCCGCCGCCCGAGCTTCCCCCGCCCCTCCCTCCCCGCCCGCCCCCTCCGCCGCCCCCGACGGAGCCGCCCTGGAACTTCGACTGGGAGCGGCTCGTCGGCGTGAAGCTCTACTCGTGGCTCGCCGGCGTCGCGGTGGCGGTCGCCGCGGTGTCGTTCGCCCGCTACTCGGTCGAGCACGGCTGGCTCGTCCCCGCGGTCCGGATGGCGATCGGGATGGCGGTCGGCGTCGCGCTCCTCGCCGGCGCGGAGACGCGCGCCGCGCAGCGCTACCGCGTCACCGCCCAGGCGCTCGCCGCCGGCGGGATCGTGACGCTGTTCGCGACCTTCTGGGCGGCCCACGCGCTCTGGCACCTCGTCCCGGCGCTCGCGACGTTCGGGCTCCTCGCCCTCGTGGGCGCCGTCGCCGTCCTGCTCGCGATCCGCCGCGACGCGCTCGTCGTCGCGCTCCTCGGGCTCGCCGGCGGCTTCGCGACCCCGTATCTCCTCTCGACCGGGGAGGACCGGCCGCTCGGCCTCTTCTCCTATCTGTTGCTCCTCAACGTCGCCCTGTCCTGGGTCGCGCGGAAGAAGCGCTGGCCGCTCCTCTCCGCGATCGCGCTCGGGCTGACGGCGCTGTACCAGGCGGGCTGGGTGCTGAAGTTCCTCGACCACGCCGGAGAGCTTCCCATCGCCCTCGGCGTGTTCCTCGTGTTCGGGGCGCTCGGCTTCGTCGTCCTCGCGCTCTCGTCGCGCAAGGGCGCCGTGGTCGCCCCGCTCGCCCGCTGGACCGCCGCGCTCGGCGCGATCCCGCCGGCGATCTTCGCGCTCTACGCGTCGTCGCAGCCGTGGGTGTGGGAGCGCTGGCCGCTCCTCTTCGGGTTCGTCGCCGTGGTGGCCGCCGGTCTCGCGGCGGTCGCGATCTGGCAGGGACCGGCGTGGCTCCACCTGCTCGGCGCCGGCGCGGCCGTCGCGGCGATCGGGTCCTTCGCCGCGCTCGCGGGCGGCGATGCCGGCGGGCCGGGCCTGTACGCGTTCGTGCTCCTCTTCGCGGCGCTCGACCTCGCCGCGCCCGAGGTCGCCGCGCGGGTCGGGCGGCCACTCCGGGCGGAGGCGCGGTTCGCGGTGTGGGGCGCGCCCATCCTCTTCCTCGTCCTCGCGGTGCTCGCGGAGCGCGCGGCGGGCGCCGCCCCCTGGTCGTTCGCCGCGGTCGCGCTGCTCCTCCTCGCGGGCTGCGGCGCCTCCGCCCTCCGTCGCGGGGACGCCCTGTTCCAGGCGATCGCCGTCGTCGGCGCCACGATCGCGCTGAGCGACCTCGCCCGCGAGCTGTGGAACCTCGCGACACCTTCCGGCGATCTCGTCCTCTCCTCGGCGCTCGCCGCGATCGTGCTCGGGCTCGTGGCGCTCGCGGTGCCGCTCGTCGCAGACCGGCTCGGGCGTCCGCTCCGGCTCCCGCTCGAGAAGGCGCCGCCGCTCGAGGCCTTCGCGCTCGGCGGCTACGTCGTCGCGTTCGTCGCCGCGGCCCACGACCTCGCGGTGCCCGCGCTCGCGACCGGCTCAGGCGAGGCGCTCGCCGTCCTCCTCGTCCTGCAGCTCGCGCTCGTCGCGGACGCGCTCCGGCGGCGCTCCGGAGTGGTGCTCGCGGCCGGCACCGCGTCGGCGGCGCTCGTCCTGCTCGTGCTCTCCGAGCGCGGGCTCGGCCCGGTGCCGGCGAGCCTCGCGCACGCGCTCTTCGTCGCGATGCTCCTCGGGGTCGCCTGGCGGATCTCGTGCGACCGCCTCGCGCTCGCCGCGGCCGCCATCGCGGCCGCCGCCGCCCTCGGGCACCACTTGCTGACCGATCCTCCGGCGCTCGACGCGCTCGTCGTCGCGACGCCCCTCTGGCTGCTCCCGCTCGGCTACCCGCTCCTGCGCGGCGCGCGGGGGCGCTCCGAGCGGCTCGCCTTCGGCGGCGCCGTCCTCGCGAGCGCGGCCTTCTTCCTCGTCGCGCGCGCCGCGCTCCTCCGGACCGGAGCGGCCCCGTTCATCGGCGCCCTCCCCATCGTGCAGGCGCTCCTGCTCGTCCCGCACCTCGTCCTGCTCGTGCGCGGAGGCGGCCCGGGCGCGGCGGCGGCGCCGCGCGGGACGCTCGCCCTCGTCGCGGGCGCCGCCCTCGCCTTCGTGACGGTGGCGATCCCGCTCCAGCTCGACAAGCAGTGGATCACCATCGGCTGGGCGCTCGAGGCCGCCGCCCTCGCCTGGCTCTGGCGGCGGATCCCGCACCGCGGGCTCCTCGCCGCGTGCGCGGGGCTCCTCGCGGCCGTGCTCGTGCGGCTCGTGCTCAACCCCGAGATCCTCCGCTACCACCCGAAGAGCGCGACGCCCATCTGGAACTGGTACCTGTACGCGTACCTCACCGCGGCGGTGGCCTCGTTCGTCGCGGCCCGGCTCCTCGCCGGCGGCGACGACCGGCTCGAGCCCCGCTGGCCCCGGCTCTCCGGGCTCGCGGCGGCGCAGGGGGCCGTGCTCCTCTTCGCGCTCGTGAACATCGAGATCGCCGACTGGTTCTCCACCGGCCGCCGGCTCGTCTTCCGGTTCTCGGCGGGGCTCGGCCAGGACCTCACCTACACGATCGCCTGGGCGGTCTTCGCGATCGCCCTGCTCGCGGCGGGGGTCGTGCTCTCGAGCCGGCCCGCGCGCGCGGCGGCGATCGCCCTCCTCTCCGCCACCGTCCTGAAGGCGTTCCTCCACGACCTCTCCCGGCTCGACGGGCTCTACCGCGTCGGCTCGTTCGTCGGGCTCGCGGTGAGCCTCGCGCTCGTCGCGGTCGTCCTGCAGCGCTTCGTGCTCCGGCCCGCCGAGGGCCGGACCGATCCGGAGGCCACGTGATCCCGTCCGCCCTCGCCCTCGCCCTCCTCGCCGTCGCGGGACCGGCGTTCGAGGTGGTCCCCGGCGGCGCCGGCCGGAACCGGCTCGACGTCACTCCCGCGCTCCTCTCCGCCTCGGCGCGGGGCGACCTCGCGGACCTTCGCCTGCGCGACGCGCAGGAGCGCGAGGTCCCGTACCTGCTCGTGCCGCCTCCCGACCCGTCGCCGCGCTGGGTCCGGGCGGCGCGCGTGTCGCCGATCCCGGTCGAGAAGAAGAAGAAGGAGAGCGGCGCCGAGCTCGACCTCGGCTCGGCGCGCGAGGTGGCCGGGCTACGGCTCGACGTCCCGGCCGCCGCGAGCTTCATCCGCTCGCTGCGCGTCGAGGGGAGCATCGACGGCGCGCGCTGGACGACGCTCCTCGCCGAAGGCGCGATCTACGCGCTCGAGCGCGAGGGGTGCGCGCCGCCTGCGTGCGGGCCGTGGCTCCGGAGCGACGAGGTCCGCTTCGAGCCCGCGACGGTGCGCCGCCTGCGCGTCGTCTTCGACGACCGCCGGGCGCCGCCCCTCCCGCCGCTGCGGGGCGCCGAGGCGCTCCTCGCCGCCGACCGCGAGCCGGAGGGCGGGCCCGTGGTGCCGCTCGCCCTCGCGCGCCGCGACGGCGAACCCGCTGTCTCGCGGTTCGCGGTGGTGCTCCCGGGCCCCCACCTGCCGGTGCGGGCGATCCGGCTCGACGTGGACGCCCGCCATCTCTTCCGTTCCGCCCGCGTCCTCGAGTCCCGGCTCGAGGGCGGACGACTCGTCCCGCACGAGCTCGGCCGGGGACAGCTCGTCCGCATCGAGCGCGACGGCGTCACGGTGGCGGCGCTCCGGATCGAGGTGACCCGCCCCGAGGAGCAGGAGCTCGAGCTGGTCGTCGAGGACGGCGACGGCGCGCCCCTCGCCCTCCGCAGCGCGGTCGCAGAGCTCGCGCCGCTCCCGTGGGTGTTCTTCGAGAGCGCAGATGGCGCACCGCTCGTCGCGACCGCGGGGGACGCCGAGTTGCGGGCGCCGCGCTACGACCTCGAGGCGGTTCGTCCCGAGCTCGCACGCGGCGGGGCCGCGGGCCCGCGCGCCTCCTGGGTGATGGGCGTCGCGCGGCTCGAGTCCGCCCCGCGCGCGGCCGCGAGGCCGACGCCCGAGCCCGCGACGGGTGACGCGGCGCTCCCGGGCGCGCCGCTCGACACCGGCGCGTTCCGGATTGTCCGCACGGTCGCGGCCGCCGAGCCGGGCCTCGCCGCCGTCCGGCTCGACGCCGCCGTGCTCGCCGAGAGCCCCGACCTCGCGGACATCCGGCTGTCGGCGCCGGACGGGCGACAGATCCCGTATCTCGCCGAGTCGCGCCCCGAGCCGCTCTCCGTTCCGCTCGCGCTCTCCGCCCCGCTCGCGGGGGCGACGCCGGCCGCCCGCCCCGGCGCGACGGTGCGTGCGCTCCCGCTCGCGTTCGGCTCTGCGCCGGCGTCGCGGCTCGTCCTCGAGACGTCCGCGCGCGTCTTCACCCGCACCGTCCGCGTCTACGTGGAGAGCGCGGACGACCCGTCCGCCGGGCGCAACCCGATCGCGCAGGGCGCGTGGTCGCACGCCGATCCGGCCCGGGCCGCCCCTCCGCTCACCATCGCCCTGCCCGCGCTCCGCGGCGAGCGGCTCCTCGTCGCGCTCGACGACGGGGACAACGCGCCTCTGCCGCTCTCGTCCGCGACGCTCCTCCTGCCCGCGTATCGCCTGCGCTTCTTCCATCCCGGGCCGGAGCTGCGCCTCCTGCAGGGCGCGAGCGGGCTCTCGCCTCCGCGCTACGACCTCGCCCTGCTCGCGCCGCGGCTGCGGGCCGCGCCGGCACGCGAGGTGGCGCTCGGTCCGGCGCCCGCGGCGGGCCGACGCCTCCCGAGCGCACGGACCGCGTTCTGGGCCGTGCTCGGGGGCGCGGTGGTCGGCCTCCTCGCCCTCGTCGCGCGGCTGGTTCGCACGCCGGGCTCGCCCACGCCGCCCGCAGGCTGAGGGCTCCCTGACGGCCGGGCCCTTCGACTCCGGGGCCGCCCGGACCCGGTGCCCATCTTCCGGGCACTTGGCCGTCCGGGCGGGGAACCCCTGTCCACGGCAGGCGGCCCGTCGCACGCGGCTCCTTGCCGCTCAGAGCTTTCCGCACGCACCCCCGCGTTGATGGGTGCCGCCGATTCGTGCACACTGCCAACCTTTCGAGCACGGCACTCCGCCGTGCTCAGCGGGTGAGAGGGATCGCGCCCTCAGCCCAAGGAGCAGCGACATGGCGAAGATGGACGAGAAGCTGGAGCAGGTCTACCAGGACATCCTGAAGCGGAATCCCGGGGAAGTGGAGTTCCACCAGGCCGTGCGCGAGGTGCTCGAGTCGGTCGCGCCGGTGCTCGTGAAGTACCCCGAGTTCCGCGAGCGGAAGATCCTTCAGCGGATCGCGGAGCCGGAGCGGCAGATCATCTTCCGGGTGCCGTGGACGGACGACAAGGGCGAGGTGCAGATCAACCGCGGCTTCCGCGTGCAGTTCAACAGCGCGCTCGGGCCGTACAAGGGCGGGCTGCGGTTCCACCCGTCGGTGTACCTCGGCATCGTCAAGTTCCTCGGCTTCGAGCAGATCTTCAAGAACGCCCTCACCGGCCTGCCCATCGGCGGCGGCAAGGGCGGCTCGGACTTCGACCCGAAGGGCAAGTCGGACGACGAGATCATGAAGTTCTGCCAGAGCTTCATGACCGAGCTCTGGCGCTACGTCGGCGAGTACACGGACGTGCCGGCGGGTGACATCGGCGTCGGCGGCCGCGAGATCGGCTACATGTTCGGCCAGTGGAAGCGGCTCACCTCGAAGTACGAGGCGGGCGTCATCACCGGCAAGGGGCTCGACTACGGCGGCTCGCTCGTCCGCACCGAGGCGACCGGCTACGGCGCCACGTTCTTCGTCGACGAGATGCTGAAGGTCCGCAAGGACGGCTTCGAGGGCAAGAAGTGCGTCGTGTCCGGCTCGGGCAACGTCGCCATCTACACCATCGAGAAGATCGCCCAGCTCGGCGGCAAGACGGTCGCCTGCTCCGACTCGAACGGCTACATCTTCGACGAGAAGGGGATCGACCTCGACCTCGTGAAGCGGCTCAAGGAGATCGAGCGCCGCCGCATCAAGGACTACGTCCTCGAGCACAAGCACGCGAAGTACGTCGAGGGCGGCAACATCTGGGAGATCCCCTGCCAGGTGGCGATGCCTTCGGCGACGCAGAACGAGATCAACGGCAAGGACGCCGCGCTCCTCGTGAAGAACGGCTGCATCGCGGTCGGCGAGGGCGCGAACATGCCGACGACGCCCGAGGGCATCCAGGTGTTCCTGAACGCCAAGATCGCCTACGGCCCGGGCAAGGCTGCGAACGCCGGCGGCGTCGCGACCTCCGCGCTCGAGATGCAGCAGAACGCGACGCGCGACTCCTGGACGTTCGAGTACACGGAGAAGCGGCTCGCGAACATCATGAAGAACATCCACCAGAACTGCTACGAGACCGCGGAGGAGTTCGGCGCCAAGGGCAACTACGTCATCGGCGCCAACATCGCGGGCTTCATGAAGGTCGCGAAGGCGATGGTCGCGCACGGGCTCGTGTAGCGACCCGACCAAGCAACCGAAACACCAAGGCCGCGTCCCTGCTTCGGGGGCGCGGCCTTCTTTTCGTCTAGGCGCGGCGCGCTACCCGCCGGCGAGCACGAGCGGGACCTCGACGTGCATCGTGTCCCCCTTGAACTTCGGGAACACCATGAGCCGCGCGGCGCTCTTCAGGCACGATCCGAGCTCGGTCCCGTTCAGCGTGACGTCGTCCAGGGTCGGGTAGGTGACCGCGCCGTTGTTCTGGATGTTGAGGCGCAGCAGCACCCGGCGGCCGTCGAGCTTGATCTCGCCCGTCCTCCCCGAGCCGACGATGCAGCTCTCGAACGCCTTGCGCGTCGAGGAGAGGACCTTCTGGATCTGGTCCTGACCGAGGGCCTCGTCCCCGCCGCTCATGTTCGCGGAGGCCACCTTCTCGGACTCGCGGCGCTGGCGGTCGCGTTCCTTCGCCTCGCGCTCCTCGCGCGCACGCGCCTCGCGGGCCTCCTTGTCGCGCTCCCGCGCCTCGCGGTCCTCGCGCGCCTTGGCCTCGCGCGCGTCCTTCGCCTCGCGGTCGCGCGCGGCCTTCGCCTCGCGCGCATCCTTCGCGTCGCGGTCGCGCGCGGCCTTCGCCTCGCGGGCGTCCTTGTCGCGCTCGCGCGCGTCCTTCGCCTCGCGCTCGCGTGCGTCCTTCGCCTCGCGGTCGCGCGCGGCCTTCGCGTCCCGGTCGCGCGCAGCCTTGTCGTCGCGCTCGCGCTGGCGATCCTCCCGGGCGCGGCGGTCGTCCTCGGCGGCCTTGCGGTCGGGTTTCGGCGCGGCCGCCGCTGCGACGGCGACGGGCGCGGGCTCGACCGGCGGCGACGGCTGCGCCACGGGCGGCGGCGGCGGAGCCGGCACGACCGGCGGCTGTGGGGCCGGCGCCGCCGCCTGGGCCACGGGCTGGGGTCTCCCCCCGGCAGCGGCCGGCGGCTTCTTGCCGCCGAGGAGCACGAACGCGAGGATCCCGACCAGCACGAGCCCGCCCGCGCCGATGAGGATCACGGGGGTCGCGCTCCGCTGCTGCGGCCCCTTCGGGATGTGGGGCACCTTCGGCGAAGCGGACTTGGTGGCGCTGGGCGGGAGCGGCTCGGGGGGCGGGGTCTTGAGCTGCTCGCGCAGCGGCGCGAACGGATCGGGCGTCGGAGGAGTACCAAACCCCTTCGGCAACGACGCGCGGGCGGCGGCGGCGAACGGGTCCTCGTGCGGCGCGGGCTCGTCCGGCGGCGAATCGGCGAACAGATCGACGTAGCCGGCCTCGCCGGGCGGGCCCGGGAGCGGTGGCGGGGGCGGGGGCGGCTCGTGGAGCGACCCGAGCGAGAGCCCGGGCAGCGAGACGTCCTGCGTCCGATCCGGGTGCACGGGCGGCGGCGGGTGCGCGTCGGTCCAGCGGGTGGCGCCGACGGGGAGCTCGGGAGGAAGCGGGGGCGGGTCGGCGGGCTCCGGCGCCCCGATCTCGAGCTGAAGGTCCGGCGTCGACTGCGGGTGCGCCTCGTACCCGGGCACCTCCACGGCCGGCATCCCCATCGACGTGGGAGGCCGCATCTCCGTCGTCGCGGTGCCGACGACGCCAGCGGAGGCCTTGACCACGATGAGGTGGCCGCAGGCCTTGCACTTGATCTTGTAGACCCTTCCGGACGCCGGGGTCTCGGCGGTTGCGTACTTCTTCCCGCACCGCTCGCAGGAGAATTTCACGAAACGGATCCTACATTTGCGATGGACCGGCACGCAAGAAGGTAGCCGTCACACGCCCGTACGACGCCTGCCGCTCCGCCCAGCGGGGTGATCGGGGGGCGACGCCGGCTCGTGGGTGGGGCCCGGCGCGGATCCCGGCGCTCGCGTCGCCTACTTGAGCTCGCGGAGAACCACGCCGACGCCGACGATCTGCCCGCTCACCCGGACGGGGAACCAGGTGGTCGAGAACCGCCGGCGCAGCTCCGGGGTATGAGGCGCCGCGCCTTCCATCGTCTCCTCCACGGGGGCGGAGGAGGCGAGGACGCGGCGGAACGCCGCGACGATCTGATCCGCCGGCGCCTGCGGGAGGAGCTCGAGGGGCGTCCGTCCGACGTGCGCCGCCGGCGCGAGGCCGTCCACGCGGGCGAAGTGCTCGTTCACCTTGATGAAACGCAGCTCGCGGTCGAGCAGCGCGAGCCCGACGGGCGCCGCGCCGCACATGCCCGAGAGCAGCGCCGAGTCCCACTCCGCCTCTGTGCGCGAGCGCGTCGCCTCCTCGAACAGGCGCGCGCGCTCCAGCGCCTGCGCGCAGGGTTGCGCCACGAGCCGGACGAACGTCCGGTCATCCGGCTCGAGTCGCCGGGGCGCCGGGAATGTCGCGACGAGCGCGCCGAGTGGACGTCCCGAGGAAAGGAGCGGCACCACCACCCAGGCGCCCTCCTCGTTCGCCGCGCGCTCCTTCTCGAGGTGGGGGTACCGCTGGGCGATCTCCTCGGGCGACTCGAGCCAGATGGCCTTTCCGGTGCGGACCACCTCGGCGGCCGGCGTCGGCGCGTCGATCGCCACGGGCACCCCGCGAACGCTCGCCGCCCGTCCATGGCGGGCGAGCAGCGCGACGTGGTCGCCCCCGCGGTCGCCCGGCTCGATGCCGTGGATCTCCGCGGCGCACGCGCCGAGGGCGCCGAGCGCGCGGAACGCGACGGCGGCGACGTCGCGCACCGTGGTCGCTGCGGAGAGCGCCGACATGGTGCTGAGGAGCTGCCGCAGCCGCTCCGCGAGCCGGCTCGACGCGTCGAAGAGCCGCGCCCGCTCGACCGCGTGGGTGCACTGGCGCGCGACGGCGAGCACGAAGTTCCGCTCCTCCTCGTCGAACGCACGCCGCTCCGGGAACTGGAGCCCGAGCGCGCCGCGCGCCCCGGCCGTGGCGAGCGGGATCGCCGCCCAGGCGACCGCGCGCGAAAGGTCGGCGACCGGCGTCAGCCCGGGGAACCGCGCGTCGATCTCGTCGCGGCTCGCGAGCCAGACGGGCTTCCCGGTGCGGTAGGCCTCCGCGACCGGGAGCGGCTCGTCGGCGAGCACGCGCCGCTGACGCTGGACGAACTCGTCGGAGACGCCGAGCCCGTGCAGGAGCTCGAGCTCGCCGGGCGCCCGCTCCACGTAGAGCATCACCGCGCTCGCGTCGACGAGCGCGAGGCCTCGCTCGAACACTACCCGGAGGACCTCCTCGCGCGTCTGCGCGGCGGACAGCTCCTCGGTGAGCCCCTGCAGCCGTTCGAGCCGCTCGAGCCGGACCCGGGCCGGGTCGCCCCGGAGCTTTTCGAGGAACGTCGTCATCGCAGGATCCTATCCCATCGACCCACCGCGACGCGGCTCCGGCGAGCCGGCGGCACGGGGGTCACTCGGTCGCGTGCTCCGGAGCGGGCGCCGCGAGCTCCTGCACCACCACCGTCTTGAGGTTCACGAACTCGCGGATGCCGTCGCGGGCGAGCTCCCGCCCGTAGCCCGAGCGCTTCACGCCGCCGAACGGCAGGCGGGGATCAGACGACACCATCGCGTTCACGAACGTCGCGCCCGCCTCGAGGTCGTCGATGAAGCGGCGCCGCTCCGCCTCGTCGTTCGTCCAGACGGACGAGCCGAGGCCGAACGGGACGTCGTTCGCGACGGAGATCGCCTCGTCCAGGTCCTTCACGCGGTGGAGCATCGCGACCGGCCCGAAGATCTCCTCGCGGTACGCGACGGAGCGGGGCGGAATCCCGGCGAGCACGGTGGGCGGGTAGTAGAAGCCCTTTCCGCCGGGTGGCTTTCCGCCGACGAGGAGGCGCGCGCCGTCGCGGACCGCCGCGTCCACCTGCGCGACGAGCTTCTCGAGCTCGGCCCCGGTCGCGAGCGGGCCGACGTCGGTCGACGGGTCCATCGGATCCCCGACGCGCAGCGCGCCCATCCGCCGGACGAACTCGCGCTCGAAGCGGTCGTAGACGCGATCGTGGACGATGAACCGCTTCGCGGCGATGCAAGACTGGCCGTTGTTGATGCAGCGGGCGGTCACCGCGGTCCCGACCGCCGCGTCGAGGTTCGCCGACGGCATCACGACGAACGGATCGGAGCCGCCGAGCTCGAGCACCGTCTTCTTGATCACCTTGCCGGCCGCGGACGCGACCGCCGCGCCGGC
Organism: uncultured delta proteobacterium; assembly: GCA_963736795.1. Lineage (GTDB taxonomy): Bacteria > Myxococcota > Myxococcia > Myxococcales > Anaeromyxobacteraceae > Anaeromyxobacter. The sequence continues at coordinate 267,100 of CAVTRF010000039.1, forward strand.
CCACTCGCTGCCGGTGAGCGTCGCGGCGACCACCCGGTCGTCCTCGACGATCGCGCCCGACGCGCGACGAGCCGACGAGGAGCGTCTGGAAGCAGCCGTCCGGGAGCCCCGCCTGCCGGAAGATCTCCTCGATGGCGAGCGCGCACTGGGGGACGTTCGAGGCGTGCTTCAGCAGGCCGACGTTCCCGGCCATCAGCGCGGGGGCCGCGAAGCGGAACACCTGCCAGAACGGGAAGTTCCAGGGCATCACCGCGAGCACCGGGCCGAGCGGCAGCGCGCGGACGAACGAGCGGGTGGCGCTCGCCTTCACCTCCTCGTCGGCGAGGAACCGCTCGGCGTTCTCGGCGTAGAAGCGGCAGACCCAGGCGCACTTCTCCGCCTCGGCGACGGCGGACTTGGAAGGTCTTCCCCATCTCGAGCGTCATCGTCCGGCCCCAGTGCTCCTTGCGGTGCTCGAGGACCTCGGCGGCCGGACGAGGAGGGCGGCGCGGTCGGAGAACGGTCGCCGCCGCCAGGCGCGGAACGTCTGCGCGGCGCGGGCGAGGCGGGCCTCGAGCTCCGCGTCGGAGATCTCCTCGAAGCGGCCGAGCACCTCGCCCGTCGCCGGGTTCACGGAGGACATGGTCGCCATGCGGGCGCTCCTTTCGCGGGCCGGGGCTTCGAAGGTAACCTGGGGTCGTGAACGCTACCACGGCCGCGGCGGCGGCGGCCGCAGCCGCCTGGGCGCTCCTCGTGGCGTCGAGCCCGCGCTGGTTCTTCCTCGCGGCGGCGCCGTTCTGCGCCGCCTGGATCGCGCTCTCGGCGCGCGCGGCGCCCACCGGGCTCGCGGCGCGGCTCAGGCCGCGCACCGGCGACCTCGGCATCGCGCTCACCCTCGGCGTCGCGCTCTACGCCGGCACGCGCGCGGTGCTGTGGGCGGGCTGCGAGGGCTTCACCGACGCGCTCTGCGCCCGGCTCGCGTCGATGTTCGCGCGCTTCGAGACGCGCACGGTCCCCGCGGCGCTCGTGCTCACCCTGCTCGTCGCGCCCGCCGAGGAGCTGTTCTGGCGCGGGTTCGTGCAGGAGCGGCTGGTCGCGCGGCTCGGCCGCTGGCGCGGGCGTCGCGGTCGCGACCGCGATCGCGACGGCGGTCTCGCTCGCGACCGGCGAGCCCTTCCTCGCGCTCGCCACCGCGCCGACGTACGCCGCCTGGGGCGCGCTCGCTGCGTGGCGACGGAGCCTGTTCGCGCCGATCGTGTCACACGCGACGTGGACGCTCCTCGTCGCCGTGCTCGCCGCGCCGGGGTGATCCGGCCGCGCAGCTCCTCCTCTACCGCCCCTCGCGCGCACGGCGCTTCGGGCCGACCGCCTGGACGAGCTGCTCGCCGAGGGCATGGAGCGCGCCGCGCAGCCCCGGCGACGGGAGGTCCTCCGCGAGCGCGCGCCGCGCCGCCTCGTCGAACGGCACGAGCGCGCGGTGACCGATCCGGTCCCAGAACACCGCGCCCGCCTGCGGCAAGAGGTCGTGCTCGAGCCCCAGGACGAGCTCGCGCACGACGCGCCAGTCGGCGTCGGACACGAGCTTCAGCCAGAGCGTCGAGACCCGCGGCGCCGGGAGCGGCGCGCGGATCGCCGGGAGCGTGCGGCCGCGCAGCGCCGCCACCCGCTCGAGGATCTCGCGGACCGACAGCGTCTCCGGCCCGGGGAGGTCCCCGAAGGCGCCGCCCTCCGCGAGCGGCACCTCGACCGCCGACACGAGCGCGGCGGTCACGTCCTCGATCGCGACGGGGCAGGTGCGCGAGGTCGCCCATGCGGGCAGCACCATCGCGGGGAGGCGCAGGGCGAGGTCGCGCACCACCTTCCACGAGGCGCTCCCCGCGCCGACGATCATCGACGCGCGCAGCTCGAGCGCCGGCACCCGCCCCGCGCGCAGGACCTCTCCGACCGCGAGGCGGCTCGCGAGGTGCCTCGACGGCCGGCCGCGCGGCCGCACGCCGCCGAGGTAGACGATCCGGCCCGCGCCCGCGCGCTCGGCCTCGCGCGAGAAGGTCGGCCGCCGTCCGCAGCTCCTCCTCGGCGTAGTCCTCGCTGCCGCTCGCCATCCCGTGGACGAGGAACAGCACCGTCCCCGCCCCGTCGAGCGCCCGCGGCAGGTCCGCCGCCCGGGCGAGGTCGGCCTCGATCCACTCGACGCGCGGGTCCTGGCCCCGCGCCGGCCGGCGCGTCGTCGCCCTCACCCGGTACCCGGCCGCGAGCAGCGCGGGGACGACGGCGCGTCCGACGAAGCCGGTGGCGCCGGTGACGAGGACGGGGCGGGTTCGCTGGGCCACGTCCGCGAGCATGGCACCGCGAGCGCGCGGGCGCAGGCGGGTCCCGCGGAGCGTGGGAGGGCGCGCCTGCTCGCTCACGACGTGGTTCCGGAGCATGAGCTCCTTCGGGATCCGGATCGAGGTAGGTCTGGCCCCCGAGGTACTCGATCCCCTCCCGCCGCACGTGGTGGCGCAGCAGCGTGAGCGGCACGACGAGCGGCACGAGACCGCGCGCGTAGTCGGTGACGAGGTCCGCGAGCTCGGTCCGGTCCGCCGCCGGCAGGACGTCGCGGAAGTAGCCGAGCATGTGCTGGAGCACGTTCGAGTGCCGGCCGCGCGTCGCCGGGACCTTCAGCGCGTCCATGAACCCGCGTCCGTACGCCTCGACGGTGCGCGCGATCGGTCCCTTCGCGAGCCCGCCCACGAGCGCGCCGAGCGCGCGGTACGCGGCGGGGCTGTGGGCCATCAGCGCGAGCTTGTGCGCCGCGTGGAAGGCGACGAGGTCGCCGCGCCGCATCCCCCGCGCGACCGCCGCCTTCCAGCGCGCGTACGCGAAGATCCGCTCGACGAAGCTCTCGCGCAGCGCCGCGTCGTTGAGCCGCCCCTCCTCCTCGATCGGCAGCAGCGGCAGCCGCGCCGCGAGCACCCGGGCGAACATCCCGACGCCGTCGCGCCGCGGCGCGCCGCCGCGCGCGGGGTGGACCCGCACGCGCTCGAGCCCGCACGAGGGCGAGTCCTTCTTCGTCACGTAGCCGGCGAGGTCGAGCCCCTCGAGCTCCCGGACGCGCGCTTCGGCGAAGCGGAGCATCGCGTCGGTGTGGTCCTTCCCGCTGCGCTCGGCGACGAGCCGCGGCGCGGCGGCGGCGCCGACGAGCCGGATGGGCTCGCGCGGCACGCCCATGCCCGACCTCGAGCTCCGGGCAGACCGGCACCCACTCGACGAACGGCCCGAGCACGTCCGTCACGAAGGCGTCTCGCTTGTGCTGCCCGTCGTACCGGACCTTCTGCCCGACGAGGCACGCCGACACGCCGAGCCGCAGCTTCGCCCTCGCCATGCACGCGATGGTAGGCGAGCGCCCGCGCGGCGCATGGGCTCAGGGTGGCGCGAGTCCGCGCCGGCCTACGCCTCGCGGCGCGCGAGGAGCACGCCGGCGGCCAGCCCCGCCGCGAGCGCCACGAGACCGCGAACCGGCGGCCTCCGGCGCGGCGCCGGTGCCGCGGGCGGCGCGGGCCGCGTCGCGAGCACGGGCTCGCCGACCGGCGGCCGACGTCGCGATCGGCGCGAGCCCGATGTCGCTCCGCCGCTTGGCGCCCTGGCGCTTCCCCTCGGGCGAGCGGTGCTCGATGAGCGCGTTCGTCTCGGCACCGACGAGCAGCACGAGCGACGAGATCCACATCCAGAGCAGGAGCACGATGACGCCGCCGAGCGACCCGTAGCGTCTTGTCGTAGCTCCCGAAGTTCGAGACGTACTTCGAGAAGCCCCAGGACGCGAGCACCCAGAGCACGACGCCGAGCACCGAGCCCGGGGTGATGAACTTGAACGACTGCTGGACGTCGGGGAGCACGTAGTACAGCAGCGCCCACAGGAACATCATGATGAGCCCGGCGACGGGCAGGCGGAGCCACCCGATGGCGGTCCCGACCGGCCCGCCGATGACGTCGGCGAGCGGCGCGATCGCGACCGCCACGAGCGCCGCGACGAGCGCGAGCGCGCCCGCGACGATCGTCATGAGGATCGCGAGCACGCGCACCTTCCACCACGGGCGCCCCTCCTTCACGTCGTAGCAGCGGTTGAGCGCGCCGATGAGCGCCATGACGCCGCCCGACGCGGCCCAGATCGCGGCGGCGGCGCCGAACCCGACGAGCGTCACGTTCTGCTGCCCCCCGAGCTGCTGGATCCGCTCGCCCACGATCTGGGTCGCCGGTCCCGGCGCGACCTGCCCGAGCTGATCGACGAGCGCCTGCGCGTCGGCGGGAGTGATGACGACGCTCGCGAGCGCCACGAGGAAGAGGAGGAACGGGAAGAGCGCGAGGATCCCGTAGTAGCGTCATCGACGCCGCGAGATCGGTGATCCCGTCCTTCGAGATCTCTTCCTTGAGCCCGTTGAAGAACTCCTTCCAGCCCATCCCGACGCCCGGCAGGCGCATCGTCCCCTCCGTCCTGGGCGCTCGACCGCGTCCCCCCGTCAGGATGGGCATCGCGCGTGGGACGGCGCACGAGGGGGCGGGACTGCTCAGCGGCGGACGCCCGCGCCGACGGCGAGCAGGAGGCCGAACACCACGTGCGCCGCGACGAGCACCGCGGCGGTGGACCACCCGTAGTTGCGCGCCATGAACCCTGGGGGCTCGAGCCGCCGCTCGGTCGTCGGCCCCGCGTGCGGGCGCGCGACCCGTGGGTGGAACGCCGGCAGCACCGGGAGACCCACCGCCGCGACGAACAAGCCGTGCACGAGGCCGATGAGGGCGCCGAGGAGCAGCGTCGCGGCGCCGGCCACCGCGAACGCGGCGAAGTAGACGAGCGAGAAGATCCAGCCGTTCAGGAGGTGGACGAGGACGCCCACGAGCCGCGCACGGTCCCGGTCGGGCGTGAACATCGTGCCGAGCAGGTACGGCAGGCTCATGCGCGTGAGGCCGAGGCCCTGCGCGCCGACGAGCATCAGGGTGAGGACCACCGTCGCGCCGAACCCGGAGATCCCCCAGGCCAGCGCGTTCACGGCCGCGCCTCGGAGGGCGCGGCCCGCCGCCGCTCGCGGTCGGCCCCGACGCGCTGGTCGAGCGTGAGCACCGCGTTCACGACGCCGACGTGCGTGAACGCCTGCGGGAAGTTGCCGAGCGCCGCGCCGGTGCGCGGATCGATCTCCTCGGCGAAGAGGCCGACGTCGTTCGCGCGCGCGAGGAGCGCCTCGAGCCAGGCGACGGCCTCCTCCACCGGCCCGCCGCCGCGGGCGAGGTGCTCGATCGCCCAGGCGGAGCAGATCCCGAAGGCGCCCTCCCCTGCGGCGCGGCTCGGCTCGTAGCGGTAGAGGAGCCCCGGCAGCGGCGAGAGCCGCTCGCGGATGCGCCGCCACGTGCCCCGCATGCGCGCCGAGCCCGGGTCGTCGTAGCCGTACCAGCCGAGGAGCAGCAGCGCCGAGTCGACCTCGTGGCCGTCGAGGTGGGCGACCCAGCTGTCGAGGCGCGGGTCGAACCCGCGCGCGTCCACGAGCCGGCGGATCGCGTCGCGCTCGCGCGCGAAGCGCGCCGCCGGGAGCCGGAAGATCGCGCCCCGCGCGTGCAGCTCGAGCAGCCGCGTCAGCGCCACCCACCCGAGCACGAGCGAGTGCGTGCGCAGCCGGGCCGGCTCGCGCGGCTCCCAGATCCCGGCGTCGGGTACGAGCCAGCGGTCGCACACCACCTCCCCGAACCCTCGCAGCATGCGCTGGGTCTCGCGGTCGAGACGGGCGCCGCGGCGGACCGACTGCGCGACCGCGTCCACCACCTCGCCGTAGACGTCGAGCTGCTCCTGGCCCGCCGCGGCGTTGCCGACGCGGACCGGCCACGCGCCGCCGTATCCCTCGAGGGAGGGCACGAGCCGCTCGGGAGGGGGCGTGCGCCCGTACACGTCGTAGAGCACCCGCAGCGCTGGGCGGGTGAGCCGGGTCGTGTGGAGGAGCCAGGCGGTGAACGGGTCGGCGGCCTCGGTGCAGCCCGCCCCGTAGAGCGCGCGGACCGTGAGGGCCGCGTCGCGCAGCCAGCAGTAGCGGTAGTCCCAGTTGAGGTCGCCGCCGGGGCGTTCCGGCAGCGAGGTCGTCGCTGCGGCGACGATCGCCCCGGTCGGCGGGTAGGAGAGGAGCTCGAGCGCGAGGACGCTTCGCACGACCTCGTCGCGCCACGGCCCGTCGTAGCGGACCCGGGCGGACACCTCGCGCCAGGCACGGGTCGTTCGGCGCAGCGCCTCCCACGCCTCCTCGAGCGGCGGCAGCACCGCCGGGGCGTCTCGGTCGTAGGCGACCGAGACGACGAGCGCCTCGCCCTCGCGCAGCCGGACGTGCGCCCGCGGGATCCCGTCGGGCCCCGGAACGAGCCGCGCCGTGGCGCGCAACGTCACGAGCTCGACGCCGCGCTCCACGCGCAGGCCGAGCGGTCCGGCGTCCCGCCACCGCGCCCGGCCCCCGAACCCGGGCCTCAGGTCGGCCTCGACGTCGACCTCGACCTCGCCCGCGGTGCACTCGGCGATCCGGACGAGCTCGTGCTCCGGGAACGCCCTGCGGCGAAGGTCCTGCTCCGGAGCGAGCGCCATGAAGTCCACGAGGCGGAGCGCCCCCCGGGCCGTCTCGAACCGGGTGACGAGGACGTTCGTACCGTCGAGATAGGCGCGCCCGGACTCCACCCACTCCGTCGGCTCGAGGCGGAGATGGCCGCCCCGCGCGCGATCGAGGAGGCCGGCGCAGAGAGCGGGCGAGTCGAAGCGGGGCCAGGCGAGCCAGGTCACCGCGCCGGCGCGGTCCACGAGCGCGACGCTGCGGCCGTCGCCGATCGCGGCGTGGTCCTCGATGCGGGACGCGCGGAGCACGCCCTTACGATGCGCGCGGCGTGGTGCGCGTGACGGCCCGCAATCTGGCGACCGCTCGCCCGCCCGCCGGCACCGGCGCCGTCAGGCCGAGACCACTTGCCCTGGTTCGCTGCTGCGGCGCGATCAGGGCAACTGGGCTCGGCCTCAGCGGCGCCGACCGCGGGCGCGAACCGTCTCGACGACGAACCAGATCGCGAACACCACGAGCACCCACCCGAGCAGCCTCGGGCGGCGCGCCACGATCGCGATCACGGCGGCGAGGAGGAAGGCGAGCGGCCAGCTGATCCGGAGCATGCGGTCGCGGATGATAGGCGACCTCGACGCGCCGGGCGACATCGGCGACCATCGTCCCATGCGCCTGCCGTGGTGGCTCCCGTTCGGCGAGGTCCCCGAGGTCGCGACGCGCCGGCTCGCCTCCGTGCTCGGCGCGTCGGAGCTCGGCACCGCCGCGCCGGTTCCCCAGCTCGTCGACGTGCGGACCGAGACGGAGTTCCGCCGCGGCCACCTCCGCGGGGCGGTGAACGTCCCGATCTCGGCGCTGCCGTCGCGCCTCGCCACCCTCGGCCTCGAGCGCGACCGCCCGGTCGTCGCGATCTGCTTGACCGCGCACCGCTCGATCCCGGCCGTGCGGCTGCTCCGGCGCGCCGGCTTCGACGCGGCGCAGCTGGCCGGCGGGATGCTCGCATGGCGCGAGGCGGGGTTCCCGGAGGAGCAGGGATAGGCCGGTGGAGAAGTCGCCAGCGTGCTGCGGCGGCGGAGAATCCTCGACGGGTCAGCCGACCCGGTCCCACACGAACACGTCGGTGCGGTAGGCGAGCGCGAGCTCGACCTTGCCCGCCGTGTCCGGGTGCGACGCGAGCAGCGCGCGCACCTCCTCGAGCACCGCGCCACGCTCGGAGGCTTTCATCACGGCGATGAAGCTCACCGACGCCGATCCGCTCGACGACGCCCTCGGGCGGGAGCAGGTGGACGTGCCTGAAGTGGGCCTCCTCCACCGGGCGGAAGAGGTCCCGCGCCCCGTCGAAGGCGGCGCGCCACTCGCCGCGCCGGTAGCGCGGCGCCGCCCCCTCGTGCCGGTTCACGAGGCCGGACAGGCGCGCGACCCACGGGACGTCGTCGTCTCGCTGGTTCCAGACGAGGCCCAGCCGGCCGCCGCGGCGCAGGACGCGGTGGATCTCCGCGAGCGCGCGCCGCCCGTCGAACCAGTGGAACGCCGACGCCGCGCAGGCGACGTCGGCGGCGTGCGCGCGGAGCGGCAGCGCCTCGGCGAGCGCTCGGACGGCGAAGACCCCCCCGCGCGGCCGCCGCCCGCCGGACCATCGCCGCCGCCGGCTCGACGGCGACGACCCGGGCGCCGCGCGCGGCGGCGAGTCGCGAGAACCTCCCCGTCCCGGCGCCGACGTCGAGGAGCGTGCGCCCGGGGTGGAGCCGGAGGAGCCGGACGAGGAGGTCCACCGCCTCCGCCGGGTAGTCCGGCCTCGCGCGGTCGTAGCTCTCCGCGACGGCGTCGAAGCCGCGCGCGGCATCGTGCACGCTCACGCCCGGAACCTATCCGCCCCGGGGCGGCGGCGCGACCTCGCCGCGCGCTCTCGCACGGGACGCCCGTCGCGCGCCCATCGGCTACAATCAGCGTCGTGAAGCTCCGCCTCCCCTTCGACTCCCCGCTGCCCGAGCGCACCGGGCCGCGCATCGCCGTCCTCCTGATGCTCGTCGTGGGAGGGCTCGTGGCGCTGCTCGTCCCGATCGTGTTCGGGCTCATGCTCCTCGGCATGCTCCGGGGCGGGTGACGCGGGTGGCGGGCTCGACGATCCGCGACGGCACGCCGGAGGCGGCCGGCGTCGACCTGCGACCGGGAGCCGTCCTCGACGGCCGCTGGCGCATCGAGACGCTCCTCGGGACGGGCGGCATGGGATCCGTCTACCGCGTCGAGCACGTCCACGTCGGCCGCAAGGCGGCCGTGAAGGTGCTCCACCCGGATCTGTGCCGGAATCCTCCCGAGCGCGAGCGGTTCCGGCGCGAGGCGCGGGTCGCGAGCCGGCTCCGCTCGCCGCACGTCGTCGAGGTGCTCGACTTCGGCGAGGACGCGACGGGACGCCCTTACCTCGTGATGGAGCTGCTCGAGGGCGAGGCGCTGCGGGGCGTGCTCGATCGCGAGGGGCGGCTCGCGCCCCCCCGGACCGTGCGGCTCCTGCGCCAGCTCCTGGACGGGCTCGCCGTCGCCCACGCCGAGGGGATCGTGCACCGCGATCTCAAGCCGGAGAACCTGTGGCTCTCGGGGAGCGGCCCGGACGAGCTGTTGCGCGTGCTCGACTTCGGCATCGCGAAGTGGACCGAGGGCCGCGGCGACGCGACCCGGACGCAGGCCGGGCTCGTCGTCGGGACGCCGGAGTACCTCTCCCCGGAGCAGGCGGTCGGAGGCGAGGTGGACCGCCGCGCCGACCTCTACGCCACCGGGATCCTGGCGTTCGTGATGCTGACCGGGCGACATCCGTTCGACACCTCCGACCTGCGAGCGCTCGTGGCGGCGCACGCGTTCGAGCGCGTGCCGGGCCTGTCGTCGGTCGCGCCGGAGCTCGCCGCGTGGCCACGCCTCGTCGACTTCGTCGCCCGCGCGACCGAGAAGGACCGCGCCCGTCGAGCCGGGTCCGCGGCCGAGCTGCGTGCGCTGCTCGAAGGCGCAGAGGCGCCCGTCCGCCCTGGCACGACCGGGCGCCACGCCGCCGCGGCCACGCTCCGCCACACGCCGCAGGCGGTGCGCGCGAGCTTCCTCGGGATCCCGTCGGCGGCGCTGCCGTCGGCGGTGAACCTCACGCTCGTGCGGATCGAGATCGCGCCGTGGGCGGAGCGCGCCCCGGCGCTCGCGCCCGCCGCGCGCGCGCGGGCGCTCGCGGACCACGACGCGCTCGTCCTGCCGGTCGTGCGCGCCTTCGCCGGGCGCCGGCTCGTGTGCGACGAGGGCGGAAGCCTCTTCGCCTTCCCCTCGCCGACCGACGCGGTCGAGTGCGCCGCGGCGGTCCAGGACGCGGCCGCGCGCGCGGAGGCGCATCCGTCCTGGACGGGCCTGCTCGGCGTCGGCGTGCACCAGGGCGAGATCAGGTTCGAGCGCGGCGGCGTCGCGGGGCCACCGCTCGGGACGGCCGCCGCCGTGGCGGCGGCGGCCGGGGCCGGCGAGGTGTGGCTGACGCGCGTCGTCTGGCTCACGATGTCGCGCAGCGAGGTGCCGTCCGAGGAGATGGGGCCGCGCGTGCTCCCCGGCGAGCCCGAGCCGCTCGTCCTCTACCGGGTCACGCGGGCTCGCGGCGAGGTGCCATACGGCGGACACCACCTCGACCGGAGAGGCGGCGCGCGCCGGTCGCGCTTCCTCGAGCCGGTCCGGACGCCGCTCGCGTCGATCCAGGTCGCGGGCGAGACCGAAGGGCGCGCGCGCGCGACCGCGCGCGTCGCGGCGGCGACCGCCGGGCTCTGCGCGACCGGGGCGGTCCGCGCGTCGACGACGACCGCGCGGTTCCTCCTCCGGGGCGCCGCCTTCGTCGCGCGCGGCCGGAGGAGCCCGCCGCCGCTCCTCGGCCGCGCCATCGCCGCGCTCGAGCGGACGCGGCGCGCCGCCGCGGAGCGGGCGCCGCAGCTCGCGCTCTCGCTCCGCCGGCCGCGGAGTCGCTGAAAGGCCCGTCGGATGCGAATCCTCCACACGATGATCCGCGTCGGCGACCTCGAGCGATCGCTCGCGTTCTACACGCAGGTGCTCGGGATGAAGCTCCTGCGACGACAGGACTACCCGGACGGCCGCTTCACGCTCGCCTTCGTCGGCTTCGGCCCGGAGTCCGCCGAGGCGGCGCTCGAGCTCACGCACAACTGGGACACGCCGCGGTACGACCTCGGGGCGGGGTTCGGCCACGTCGCGGTCGAGGTGGACGACGCCGCCGCGGCGTGCGCCGAGATCAAGCGGCGGGGCGGCACGGTGGTGCGCGAGGCGGGGCCGATGAAGCACGGCTCGACGGTGATCGCGTTCGTCCAGGACCCGGACGGCTACAAGATCGAGCTCATCCAGCGCGGGACGCAGGTTGGCTAGCCTGTCGCCCTGACCGCCGAGAGCCGGGCGCGGGCCGCGATCCGTTCGTCAGCCCACCCGTTCGTGGCGAGCGTAGCGCCCGCGTCAGCCCAGGCGACGGGGGACGCGCTCGTTCACGGGGCCCCGGCCGCCTCGATGGCGCGGATCCCGTCGCGCGCGACGTCTCCCGCGCCGCAGGCACCGTCGGCGCCGAAGAACCGCTTCACCCGCGCGACCGCGTCGGCGGGGGGCGGCTCCTTCCCGTCGAGCCGACGGAGCGCGCCGAGCGCGTCGGGCGAGCGGGTGTCCGCGAGCGCGCGCGCCGCCATCCGGCGCCGCTCGCACTCCCAGGCCTGCGTCTCGTCCTCGAGGGCACCGAGCGCGTCGCCGCTGCCGGCGACGACGGCGCGGGTCCACCACTGGTACGCCTCGCGGGCGCCGCCCTGCCCCGCCCTCGCGCGCGCCGCCGCGAGCCGTCCGCGCAGGTAGAGCACCTTCGCCTCATCCGCACCACGCTCCGTCGCGCGCTCCTCGATCGCCGCCTCCGCGCCGGCGAGGTCGCCGCGCGCGATCTGCCGCTCGACCGAGGTCGAGGCGAACCGCCAGCCGGCCAGCGCGAGCGCGCCGACGAACGCGAGGGCGACGAGCGGCCGGAGCGGGATGGACGCCGCGAGCTCCGCCGCCCCGCGGGCGAGCACGAACAGCGGGCTCTCGCGGCGCCGGATGGCGCGCGCGAGGGTGGCGGGATCGGGCGGGGGCACACCGAGGACGCGCCCGAGCGCTGCGTTCCGGAACGGCGGGGAGTCCTCGCCCTCGCGCGGCGGCGCCGGGCGCACGCGGAAGAGCCGCACCTCCTCCTCGATTCCCTTGAGCCGCCGGGCGCCGAGGTCCTCCGCCTCGAGCTGCGTCGGGTCGGCGACGAGCCGCACCGCCTCGGTGAACCAGAATCTGTCCCGCCTCCGCCTCCGCCTCGACCCGCGCGGCGAGGTTCACCGCCTCGCCGAACACGTCGCGCGGCACGGCCCCGCCTCCGACGAGCCTGACCTCGCCGAGGGACAGCGCGACCTTCACCTCGATCCGCTCCTCGGCGGGCACGCGCCGGCCGAAGTCCCAGAGCCGGTCCTGGATGGCCATCCCGCACAGCAGCGCCGAGGTCGGCGACGCGAACAGGACGAGGTAGGCGTCGCCGATCGTCTTCACGCGCCTCCCGCCGAACGCGCGGACGACCGGGAGCACGAGCTCGTCCTGCAGCGCGAGCATGCGGGCGTTCTCCTCGCGCGACTGGCGGCTCGTCGCGGCGGTGAACCCCTTCATGTCGGTGAGCATCACCGCGACGTTCTCGGTGCGCATCCGCAAGCGCCGGGCATCTCACGCGGGGCGGAACCGGTCAAGGCGCGCGAGCCCGCACGCGGGGTCCGTGCTACACGCTGACCGTGATCCGGACGTCGCGCTCCTCGGGCTCTCCTTCCCGAACGAGCAGGACGCCGCCTTCGCCGCGGCGGCCGCCTTTGCGCCCCTGACGAGCGCGGAGATGGCGGAAACGCGGCGCCGCGCGGCGGACGCCATCGCCGGCAAGGGGCCCGTCTGGTGGGACCCGCCGCGGGCGGCGCGCGGTCACGGGTGAACGCGGAGCCGGCGGCCAGGCGACGGAGCGCACGCCGGGCGGTGCCGGGCGTGGCGTGGACCGCACATCCGCGCAGGCGTCCCTCGGGACGGTCCCATCGGGGCAGGCGGCGGCGAGCCCCGCTGGATCTAGCTTCGAGGTCCGATGCTCGTGCTCGCGCTCATCGCCGTCGCCGCCGCCGCGTTCACGGCACTCTTCATCGCGCTCCGCCGCCGCCGCGCCCGGCGCGACGGCGCCTTCGCGCCGCGGCTCGACCCGCTCCCGGCGGGGGTGAAGCACCTCGCGACGACGGTCTCGGATTTGTCCGACCTCGGGATCCACCTGCACGCGGCGCATCGTGCCGCGAGCCTGCGCAAGCCGCGGCTCGGGGCCCTCATCGAGCTCCGGTAGGCCCCACCGTTCGCCCTGAGCGTAGCGGCGCGAAGCCGCGGAGTCGAAGGGCGCCCGAGCTCTCCCCCATCGCGAACGACGCGGACGCCGCCCCGTCGCGGGCGCTATCCTGGGCGCCATGGGAAAGGCCCCGTCCACCCCGGCGACACGCCTGCTCCGCGAGAAGGGCGTCGCGTACTCCGAGCACCTGTACCGGTACGAGGAGAAGGGCGGGACCCGCACCTCGTCGCGCGAGCTCGGCGTGGACGAGCACGCCGTCGTGAAGACGCTCGTCATGGAGGACGAGCGGGGCGTCCCGCTCGTCGTGCTGATGCACGGCGACCGCGAGGTCTCCACGAAGGCGCTCGCGCGTCAGCTCGGACGCCGCGAGATCCGGATCTGCAAGCCCGAGGTGGCGAACCGGCATTCCGGGTACCAGGTGGGCGGCACGAGCCCGCTCGGCACGCGCAAGGCGATGCCGGTCTGCGTCGAGCGATCGATCCTCGAGCTGCCGCGCATCTACGTGAACGGCGGGTCGAGGGGCTTCCTCGTCGGCGTCGCCCCGAAGGACCTCGTGCCCCTCCTCGCGCCGGCGCTCGTCGACGTCGCGATCGCGGAGTGACCCGCGGTCCGTGCGCCGCGGGGTGCGTGTGGCGGCCGGAGATCGCGAACCCTGCGCGCGTCGACACCGGCCCCGGTTCGTGCTCTCCTCTGCCGGACTCGAGGAGGATCCGAGATGGGGCTCGCCGACTGGTTGCGCGTCTTCCGCACGCTCCACGATCGTGCCAAGAAGGGCGAGCTCGCAGGGGCCGACGCGGACGACTACCGCGCCGGGTGCGACGAGCTGGCCCGGGCGCTCATGGCCGCGCAGAAGATCGCGCTGAAGCCCGGGGAGGCCCCCCGACAGGCGCTCCGCGTGGCGCGCGCGCTCCAGGTGACCCTCGAGACGCCGATCAGCAGCATCCGGTCGATGACGATCGACGTGTGGGTCGGCGGCTTCTCGGTCCTGCTCGCGAAGCCGCCCCCGCCGGGCGAGGAGCAGACCGCGACGGTGCGGGTCCCGGGCGGAGAGCCGATCGTGGCGACCGTGCTGCCGGCCGAGGCGAAGCAGCAGCCGGGAACGGTCCGCGCCTCGTTCACGTTCAAGAAGCTGCCGGAAGAGGCGAAGCAGCAGCTCCAGCTCCTCGTCATCGACACGGCGCTGTCGCAGCTCGCCACCTGACCCGCGCCGGCGCGAGCGCGCTACAGCGAGAACAGCACCGGCGCCGTCATCGACGCGAGGCTCTCCCGCGTGCGGCGCCCCGCCCGCGGGAACGGGACCCCGTGCCGGCCGCGCGCTCCCATCACGACGAGGTCCGCCGCGAGATCCGAGCCGAGGTTCAGCAGGCCGTCGAGCGCGGCGATCCCGCCGTCGCGCCCCTTGTCGTCGACGAGCAGTGGCGCCTGCTCGGCCGCGATGCCGTGCGCGGCGAGGTGCCGGACGACGCTCGGCTTCGCCGGGTCCTCCCTCCCGATCCGCGCGCGCGCCGCGAGGAGCACCGCCACGTGCACCTTCTCGGCCCCGCGCAGCAGCGGGATCGCGTCGTTCAGCGCCCGCGCCGCCTCGCGGCTTCCATCCCACGCGACGACGACGCGCCGGCCGAGGTCCGGGTACCGCCCCGCCGAGGGAACGACGAGCACCGGCCGTCCGCTCTCGAGCAGCACCTGCGCCGAGAAGTCCGCCGCGACGCGAGCATCGTCCGGGTCGTGCTGGCCGACGATCGCGAGGTCCGCGTACCGGCAGTAACGCGCCGCGATCCCGGCGACCTCGAGCTCGCCGTTCGGAATCAGCCAGCGCTCGGACTCGACGCTCGCCGCCCGCGTCTTCGAGTCGAACGCCGCTGCGGCCGCCTGCGCGCCGTCCCTCCAACGCTGCAGCGGGCGCTTCCCGCCCCGGGCCCCGATGTCGCGCTCGTCCGCGAACAGGCCGGTGAGCCGCGCGCCGAAGCGGCGCGCCAGCGTGACGGCGAGATCGAGGCGCTCCAGGGTCCGATCGCCTCCGTCGAGGTGAACGAGCAGGTGCTTCAGGGTCATGGGGCAGCCCTCCAGGCCGGCTCCATGATCCCGGGACCCTGACGGACGCGCAATCCAGGCGCCCCGGCCCGCCTCGACGCGTCGCGGCAATGGTTCTCAGTACACCGCGAGCAGCTCCACCTCGAACACGAGCGTCGCCTCCGGCGGGATCTCCGGCGGCGCGCCCTTGGCCCCGTAACCGAGGTCGGGTGGGAGCGTCAGCTTCCGCTTGCCACCGACCTTCATGCCGGCCACGCCGCGGTCCCAGCCCTCGATCACCTCGCCGGCGCCGAGCCGGAACGAGAACGGCTGCCCTCCCGCGGACGAGTCGAACTTCGTCCCGTCGGTGAGCCAGCCGGTGTAGTGCACCTCGACCGTCTTCCCGCGGACCGCCTCCGGCCCCTTCCCCTTCACGAGCTCCTCGATCTTCGGCTTCGCCATGGGTCCTCCCTGGAGCGAGGATCCTACACCGGCGCGTGGCCCGCGCACGCTGGCGCCGCACCCGGAGCCGCGCTACAAGAGCGCCCGCGAGGACCACATGCTCAAGCACAGCAGCTACTTCGAGGGGAAGGTCCAGTCGGTCGGGTTCGAGCGGAACGGCCGGCGGGCGACCGCCGGCGTCGTCGACGCGGGCGAGTTCCACTTCAACACCGACGCGGCGGAGCGGATGACGGTCGTGTCGGGCGAGCTCCTCGCGCGGCTTCCGGGCGACGCCGCCTGGCGCGCCTTTCCCGCCGGCACCACCTTCGAGGTGCCCGCCAAGAGCGGCTTCGACGTGAAGGCCGCCGCGCCGTCCGCCTACCTCTGCGAGTTCCTCTAGCCGCGGGGGCGGCATGGATCTCGACGCGCTCCTCGCGCGCGATCCCGCGTGGCGCCCGGACCCGGCGGAGGCGGCGCCGGTGGCTCGCCACCTCGGCCGCGCCTGGCGCGCCGCCGGCGCTCCTGCACGAGGTGCGCTGGTGGCGCGCGCACGACGCGGCCCGCCGCGGCGACTGGGACGCGGTGAGCGCGCTCGCGGAGGAAGGGCTCGCCGACCCGTTCACCGAGCGCGAGGCGATCCGGCTCGCGCTCCTCCACTGTCTCTCGGGCAGCCTCGAGGAGGCGGAGCACGTCATCGCGCAGGCGGTCCAGACCTCGAGCGACGAGGGGCTGCCGCGCCGGTTCTCGGCGCTCTGCGAGCGCGAGGGGCTCGCGGACGCCGCCGCGCGGTTCCGATAGCCGAGCTCCGCGCCGGGCGGGGGATCGCGGCCGGATTCGCGCCGCGCGACGGCCGCCCGCCGGTCCGCCCGGCATCCGCTTGACAGGACATACCTCCGCTGAATAGGATTCGTCCGCTGCAACGGAAACGCGCAGCGCAGCGTGCCGGCGCGCGTTTGCGAAGGCGCGACTCATCAACCCGAGCGCCGCGGGTCGCGGCGCTCGTCCCCGCCGTGCACTACAAGAGGATCACCATGCCCGTCACCCTGAGGCTCCCCACCGTCCTCGCCAAGGCCGCCGGCGGCCAGACCGTCCACGAGGCGCAGGGCGCGACCGTCGGCGACGTCGTCCAGGACGTCGCCACCCGGTTCCCCGAGCTCGCGCCGCGGCTGCGCGACGCGAAGGGCGAGCCCTACCCGTACGTCATCTTCTACCTCGACGAGGAGGACATCCGGTTCCAGCAGGGGTTCAAGACCCCCGTCGCGGACGGCGCCGAGATCGTCGTCGTCCCCGCCATCGCGGGAGGGTGAGCGCCATGCCGATCGGCCGGCCCGCGGCGGACCTCCCGCCGCTCTCGCAGGAGGAGATCCTCCGCTACAGCCGTCACCTCATCATCCCGGAGGTCGGGGTGGAGGGGCAGCGGCGCCTGAAGGATGCGCGCGTCCTCATGGTCGGCGCGGGCGGGCTCGGCTCGCCGATCGGGCTCTACCTCGCAGCCGCCGGCGTGGGCCGGATCGGGATCGTCGAGTTCGACACGGTCGACGAGACGAACCTGCAGCGGCAGATCCTCCACGGCACGAAGGACGTCGGCCGCAAGAAGGTCGAGTCGGCCCGCGACCGGCTCCACGACGTCAACCCGCACGTGGAGGTCGTGGCGCACGAGACGCGGCTCACCTCCGAGAACGCGCTCGAGATCGTCGCGCAGTACGACCTCGTGGTGGACGGGACCGACAACTTCGCGACGCGCTACCTCGTCAACGACGCGTGCGTGCTGCTCGGGAAGCCCAACGTCTACGGGTCGATCTTCCGGTTCGAGGGGCAGTCGACCATCTTCTGCACGAAGGACGGCCCCTGCTACCGCTGCCTCTACCCGGAGCCGCCACCGCCCGGGCTCGTGCCGTCCTGCGCGGAGGGGGGCGTGCTCGGCATCCTGCCCGGCCTCGTCGGCGTGATCCAGGCGACGGAGACGGTGAAGCTCCTCACGGGCATCGGCGAGCCGCTCGTCGGCCGGCTCCTGCTGGTGGACGCGCTCGCGATGCAGTTCCGGACGGTGAAGCTCCGCAAGAACCCGCGCTGCCCCGCCTGCGGGACGCGCGAGATCCAGGCGCTCGTGGACTACGAGCAGTTCTGCGGGCTGCGCGGGGTCGAGGAGGACTCCGGCGACGTGCCGACCCTCACGCCGGGCGACCTCGCCGCGCGGCTCGCCCGCGGCGACGCGCTCGACCTCGTGGACGTCCGCGAGAAGCACGAGTGGGACATCTGCCGGATCGAGGGGGCGCGCCTCGCGCCGCTCTCGTCGTTCGCGGAGGCGCTGCGGACGCTCGACAGCGCCCGGGACGTGGTCCTCTACTGCCGCTCCGGCGTGCGCAGCGCGAAGGCGCTCCGCCAGCTCCAGGCGGCGGGGTTCAAGCGGGTCTGGAACCTCGCCGGCGGGATCCTGCGCTGGAGCGACGACGTGGACCCGTCCATCCCGAAGTACTGAGCGGCGCGGCGCCATGGACGCTCCCGGCCACGCGCCCGCGCTCCCCGTCCTCGCGGGTGGCCCCCGCCGCCCGCGCGCGGCCCCGCCGATCGAGTCGATCCTCGGGGCGGTCGGCGGGACCCCGGTCGTGCGCCTGCAGCGGATCGTTCCCCCCGGCGCCGCCACGATCTACGCGAAGCTCGAGTCGTTCAACCCCGCCGGCTCGGTGAAGGACCGGATCGCGCTCGCGATGGTCGAGGCGGCGGAGCGCGACGGCCGGCTCGCGCCGGGCGGACGGCTCGTCGAGGCGACGAGCGGCAACACCGGCGTGGGGCTCGCGCTCGTGTGCGCGGTGAAGGGGTACCGCCTCGCGCTCGTGATGCCGGACTCGACGGCGCTCGAGCACCGGCAGGTGCTCGAGGCGTACGGCGCGGAGATCGTGCTGACGCGCGCCGAGGACGGGCTGCCCGCCTCGGTGGTCCGCGCCCACGAGCTCGCCCGCAGCGAGGGCGCGCTCCTCCTCGACCAGTTCGAGAACCCGGCCAACCCCGCCGCCCACCGCGACGGGACCGGCCGCGAGCTCCTGGAAGCGCTCCGGAGCGCCGGCGCCCTCCCCGACGCCTTCGTCGCGGGCGTCGGCACCGGGGGGACGCTGTCCGGCGTCGCGCCGGTCCTCCGGCGCGCCCGACCGGGCCTGCTCGTCGTGGCGGTCGAGCCGGAGGCGTGCGCGGTGCTGTCCGGCGGTCGGGTCGGGGCGACGCGCATCCAGGGGCTCGGCGCGGGCTTCGTGCCGGCGGTCCTCGACCGCGGCGCCTACGACCGGGTCGAGACCGTCACGGACGAGGAGGCCTGGGCGGCGAGGGGGCGCCTCGCGCGCGAGGAGGGGCTCCTCGTCGGGACCTCGAGCGGCGCCGCGACCGTCGCGGCGCTCCGCGTCGCCCGCGAGCTCGGCGAGGGCAAGGTCGTCGCGACCGTGCTCGCGGACACCGGCGAGCGCTACTTCTCGATGGAGGACTGGTTCGGTCCCGCCGCCGCCCCGGCGGCGCGAGGGGCGACGCCGTGACGCCCAATCCGCTCCGCCACGGCGACGCGCCGGTGGACTCGGTCGCGCGGCTCGTCGGCGCGACGCCGCTCGTCCGGCTCCGCCGCATCGGCGCGGACCTGCCCGGCGTCCGGATCTTCGCGAAGTGCGAGTTCGCGAACCCGGGGGGCTCGGTGAAGGACCGGCCCGCGCTCCGGATGATCGAGGCGGCGCTCGCGGACGGAGGGCTCGGCCGCGGCCGGACCCTCGTGGACTCGACGAGCGGCAACACCGGCGTCGCCTACGCCTGGATCTGCGCGGCGCTCGGGATCCCGTGCGCGCTCGTCATGCCGGCCAACGTCTCCGCGGCCCGCAAGCGGATCGCCCGGGCGTTCGGGGCGGAGATCGTCCTCTCCGATCCGCTCGAGGGCTCGGACGGGGCGATCCACAAGGTGCGCGCGCTCGTCGAGGCGGAGCCGGACCGCTGGTTCTACCCGGACCAGTACGGAAACGAGGAGAACCCGCGCGCGCACGAGCACGGGACCGCGGTGGAGATCGCCGAGGCGCTCGACGGCGCGGTCGCGGCGTTCGTCGCCGGGATCGGCACCGGCGGGACCGTGATGGGGACGAGCCGGGGCCTGCGCCGGCTCGCGCCTGGCGTGCGCTGCTTCGCGGTGGAGCCGGCCGAGCCGCTCCACGGCCTCGAGGGGCTGAAGCACATGGCGAGCTCGATCGTCCCGGCGATCTACCGGGAGGCAGAGCTCGACGGGAAGCTCTCCTTGCCGACCGCCGACGGCTGGGAGATGGCCGAGCGGCTCGGGCGCGAGGAGGGGCTGCGCGTCGGTCACTCCGCCGGCGCGGCGGTCGCGGGCGCGCTCGAGATCGCGCGGCGGATGGCGGCGGCGGGCGAGCGCGGGAACGTCGTCACCGTCCTCCCCGACCGGGCGGACCGCTACTTCGAGCAGCGCCGCTGGGACCGGAGGACCACCTGGTGAGCACGCCCCCGTACGACCCGGAGATCGTCGCGCGGCTCGCCGCGCTGTGCGAGGCCGACCCCGAGCGCGAGGTCTGCGGCTTCCTCGTCGCGCGCGGCGGAGCGCTGCACGTGGAGGCGATCCCGAACGCCGCCGACCGCTACCACGCGGTCGACCCGGAGCGGTTCCCGCGGACGAGCCGCGACTCGTACCTCATGGACGCGAAGGAGCAGCTGCGCGTCCACCGCGAGCTCGAGGCCTGGGGCGGCGAGATCGTCGCGGTGTGGCACTCGCACGTCGAGGTCGGCGCCTACTTCTCCGCAAAGGACCGCGCCGACGCGGTGGTGGACGGCTTACCTACGGTCCCGGGCGCGGAGTACCTCGTCCTCGGCGTCCGCGGCGGGCGGGTCACCGAGGTGAAGCGGTTCCGGTGGGAGGCCGGCGACTTCGTCGAGGCGCCGCTGTGAGGCGCGCCGCGGCCGCTCGGTCGAAGCATCCGCGCCCGCCCGCTTGACCGGACGGTCGTCCGCTATATAGGATGCCGTCCGCTATGATGGACACGCATCCAGCCACCGCCAGCCCGCGCGCGGCCGCCCGCGCCGCCCCGCGCCGCCCCCTCTCCCACCTCGACTGGCTCGAGGCAGAGGCGATCCACGTCCTGCGCGAGGTGGCGGGGCAGTGCGCCCGCCCGGCGCTGCTCTTCTCCGGCGGGAAGGACTCGGTGTGCCTCCTCCGCCTCGCGGAGAAGGCGTTCCGGCCGGGCCGCTTCCCCTTCCCGCTCCTCCACGTCGACACCGGGCACAACTACCCCGAGGTGATCGCGTTCCGGGACCGCCGCGCCCGGGAGCTCGGCGAGCGGCTCGTGGTCCGCTCGGTCGAGGACTCGATCCGGGCCGGCCAGGTCGTGCTGCGCCACCCGCTCGAGTCCCGCAACAAGCACCAGTCGGTGACGCTGCTCGCCGCGATCGCGGAGCTCGAGCTCGACGCGTGCATCGGCGGCGCCCGTCGCGACGAGGAGAAGGCGCGCGCGAAGGAGCGGATCTTCTCGTTCCGCGACGAGTTCGGGCAGTGGGACCCGAAGAGCCAGCGCCCGGAGCTCTGGAACCTGTTCAACGCGCGCATCCACCGCGGCGAGAACATCCGGGCGTTCCCGATCTCGAACTGGACCGAGCTCGACGTCTGGCAGTACATCGCCCGCGAGCGGCTCGAGCTCCCCTCCATCTACTTCGCCCACCGCCGCGCGGTCGTCCGCCGCGGCGGCGCGCTCGTCCCCGTCACCGAGGTCACGCCGCCCCGAACCGGCGAGGCGATCGAGGAGGTCTCGGTCCGCTTCCGGACGGTCGGCGACATCACCTGCACGGCGCCGGTCGAGTCCACCGCCCGCACCGTCGACGAGATCGTCATCGAGACCGCCGCGACCACCCTGACCGAGCGCGGCGCGACGCGGCTCGACGACCAGACCTCCGACGCGTCGATGGAGCAGCGCAAGCGAGAGGGGTACTTCTAGATGACCGCGTCCAGGGACGG
Source organism: uncultured delta proteobacterium (assembly GCA_963736795.1). Classification (GTDB taxonomy): domain Bacteria; phylum Myxococcota; class Myxococcia; order Myxococcales; family Anaeromyxobacteraceae; genus Anaeromyxobacter. The sequence goes on from CAVTRF010000039.1 coordinate 288,434, forward strand.
CCTGCTGCGCTTCCTCACCTGCGGCTCGGTGGACGACGGAAAGAGCACGCTCATCGGGCGGCTCCTCCTCGACACGAAGTCGATCCTCGCCGACGCCCTCCACGCGATCGAGTCGACCTCGCGGCGGCGCGGCCTCGATCGCGTGGACCTGTCGCTCCTCACCGACGGCCTGCAGGCGGAGCGCGAGCAGGGGATCACGATCGACGTGGCCTATCGCTACTTCTCGACCGGCACGCGCAAGTACATCATCGCCGACGCGCCCGGCCACGAGCAGTACACCCGCAACATGGTGACCGCGGCGTCCACCGCGCACCTCGCGATCATCCTCGTCGACGCGCGCAAGGGCGTCCTCACCCAGACGCGGCGCCACTCCTACCTCGCCCACCTCGTCGGGATCCCGCACCTCGTCGTGGCGGTGAACAAGATGGACCTCGTCGGCTGGTCCGAGGCGCGCTTCGAGGAGCTCCGCGCCGCCTACCTCGAGTTCGCCGCGCGGCTCGGGATCGGGGACGTCCGCTTCATCCCGATCTCGGCGCTCGCCGGGGACGGCGTGGTCGAGCGCGGGACGAACCTCCCCTGGTACCGTGGCCCGACCCTGCTCGAGCTCCTCGAGTCCGCGCCCGCCGTCCACTCCGGAGGCCCGGAGAAGCTGCGCTTCCCGGTGCAGTGGGTCTGCCGGCCGCAGACCGCCGACCACCACGACTTCCGCGGCTACATGGGCCGCGTCGAGTCGGGCGTCGTCTCGGTCGGGGACGAGGTGGTGCACCTCCCCTCCGGCCGGACCTCGCGGGTCCGCGAGCTCCGGCTGGGGGACGAGCCCCTGCGCCAGGCCGTGAGCGAGCAATCGGTGACGATCCTCCTCGACGGCGAGCTCGACGTCTCGCGCGGCGACCTGCTCGCCCACCCGGGCGACGCGCCGCTCGCGACGAAGCGCATCGACGCGACGCTGTGCTGGCTCTCCGAGGCGCCGCTCTCACCGTCGCGCCGCTACCTCGTGCGCCACACGACCCGCGAGACGCGGGCGCAGGTCGCCGAGATCGTCCACCGGGTGGACCTCGCCGATCTCGAGCGCCGTCCCGCCACCGTCCTCGCCGTGAACGACATCGGGCGCGTCTCGCTCCGCCTCGCCCAGCCCATCTTCGCCGACCCATACTCCGAGAGCCGCGCCACCGGCGCCTTCGTCGTCGTCGACGAGGGGACGAACGACACGGTCGGCGCAGGGATGATCCTGTGACGAACCTCCGTGAAGAAGTCCCGGCCCTCGCGCGCGCCCTCGAGGGCCGGGCGCCCGAGGAGATCCTCGCCGCCGTCGCACCGCTCTCCCCGGGACGGATCGCCCTCGCCTGCAGCTTCGGGGCGGAGGACTGCGTCCTCGTGGAGGTGATCGCCCGCGCGCGGTTGCCGGTCGAGATCTTCACGCTCGACACGGGCTTCCTCTTCGCGGAGACGCACGCGCTCTGGGAGCGGCTCGAGGAGCGGTATGGCGTGTCGATCCGCGCCGCGACGGCCGACCTGCCGCTGCCCGACGCCGCGCAGCCGCCGCCCTGGGAGCGCGATCCGGACGCCTGCTGCGCCGCGCGCAAGGTGGGGCCGCTCCGCGCCACCCTCGCGACGCTCGGCGCGTGGGTGACGGGCATCCGGCGCGACCAGACGCCGGACCGCGCCGACGCGCAGGTCGTCGAGTGGGACGGCCGCTTCGGGCTCGTGAAGGTGAACCCGCTCGCCGGGTGGACCGCCGCGGAGGTCGCCGACCACGTCCGCCGGCTCGAGGTCCCCACGAACGCGCTCCACGCCCGCGGCTATCTCTCGATCGGGTGCGCGCCCTGCACGACGCCGGTGAGGGCGGGCGAGGACCCGCGCGCCGGCCGCTGGCGGGGGCGCGAGAAGACCGAGTGCGGGCTGCACGTGGACGGCGCGCCGGCCGCGCGGGGCAGGCGCAGCCCATGACCTCGGCCGTCCCCGCACTCCCGGCGCTCGCCCGGCCTCCGCGCGCGCGCAGATCTCCGGGCGTGCTGCCCGGGTTCGGGCTCTCCACCGGGTTCACGATCCTCTATCTCTGCGTCGTCGTGCTCGTGCCGCTCTCGACGCTGGCGCTCCGCGCGAGCGCGCTCTCCTGGGCCGACGCCTGGGCGATCGTCGCTTCGCCGCGCGCGCTCGCGTCCTACCGGCTGTCGTTCGGCGCCTCGCTCGCGGCGGCGGGGCTGAACGTCGTGGCGGGCGTCCTCGTCGCGTGGGTGCTCGCGCGCTACCGCTTCCCGGGACGCTCGCTGGTCGACGCCCTCGTGGACCTGCCGTTCGCGCTCCCGACGGCGGTGTCGGGGATCGCGCTCACCGCGGTCTACTCGAGGAACGGCTGGGCGGGCCGGCTCCTCGAGCCGCTCGGCGTGCAGGTGGCGTTCACGCCGCTCGGCGTCACGATCGCGCTCACCTTCATCGGGCTACCCTTCGTCATCCGGACGGTACAGCCGGTGCTCGAGGACCTCGACGCGGAGGTCGAGGAGGCGGCCGCGGTGCTCGGCGCGGGCCGCTGGCAGACCTTCCGCCACGTCCTCCTCCCGATCCTCGTGCCCGCCGCGGTGACCGGGTTCGCGCTCGCGTTCGCGCGGGCGCTCGGCGAGTACGGCTCGGTGGTCTTCATCTCCGGGAACATGCCGCTCCGCACCGAGATCGCCCCTCTGCTCATCATGACGCGGCTCGAGCAGTACGACTATCCGGGCGCGGCCGCGATCGCCGTCGTGCTGCTCGGGACGTCGTTCCTCCTCCTGCTCACCGTGAACCGCCTCCAGGCGTGGACGCGTTCGCGCGTGGGGCAGTCGTGAGCGACGCCGCCCGCGCGCTCTCCCCGCCCGGCGCCGCCCCTCCGGGGGCGCGAGCGCGATTCCGGGCGGTCAGCCCCGCCCGGCCCCGCCGCCCCGACGAGGACCCGCCCGCGGTGCGCTGGGTCCTCACCGCGCTCGCGCTGATCTTCCTCGCCGCGTTCCTCCTCCTGCCGGTGCTCGCGGTCGTCACCGAGGCGCTCCGCGACGGCGTCGCGCTCTGGTGGGCGTCGTTCGCGGACCCGGACGCGCTCGCCGCCATTCGCCTCACGCTCCTCGTCGCGGCCATCGCGGTCCCGCTGAACGCCGTGTTCGGGCTCGCGGCCGCCTGGTCGGTCACCCGCTTCCGCTATCGCGGGAAGAGCGCGCTGGTGTCGCTCATCGACTTGCCGTTCGGGGTGTCGCCGGTCATCTCGGGGATGGTGACGATCCTCCTCTTCGGCGCGCACGGGTGGCTCGGGCCGTGGCTCGCCGACCACGGCGTGAAGGTCGTGTTCGCGGTCCCCGGGATCGTCCTCGCGACGGTGTTCGTGACGTTCCCGTTCGTCGCGCGCGAGCTCATCCCGTTCATGGAGTCGCAGGGCACGGAGGAGGAGGAGGCCGCGCTCGTGCTGGGCGCGAGCGGCTGGCAGATCCTCCGGGCGGTGACGCTCCCGAACGTCAAGTGGTCGCTCCTGTACGGCGTCGTCCTGTGCAACGCACGGGCGATGGGCGAGTTCGGCGCGGTGTCGGTCGTCTCCGGCCACGTGCGCGGGCTGACGAACACCGTCCCGCTGCACGTCGAGATCCTCTACGGCGAGTACCAGTTCCGCGCGGCCTTCGCGGTCGCGTCGCTCCTCTTCGTGCTCGCGCTCGTCACGCTCGTCGCGAAGAAGACCCTCGAGTGGAAGCAGCACCAGGCGCGGCGCGAGGCCGCGCGTCGGAGCCCGACATGAGCATCGAGATCCGCGGCCTCTGGAAGGCCTTCGGCAGCCACACCGTCCTGAAGGACGTCACCCTGGACGTGCCCGACGGCGAGCTCGTCGCGCTCCTCGGCCCGTCCGGCTGCGGCAAGACCACGCTCCTGCGCATCCTCGCCGGGCTCGAGGTGGCAGACGCAGGAGAGGTGCGTCACCGCGGGCGAGGAGATCTCCGCACGGTCCGCCCGCGAGCGGAACGTCGGGCTCGTCTTCCAGCACTACGCGCTGTTCCGGCACATGACGGTCGCCGACAACGTCGGCTTCGCGCTCCGCGTCCGCAAGCGCCCGCGCGACGAGATCGCGGCGCGGGTGGACGAGCTCCTGCGGCTCGTGCAGCTCGAGGGGCTCCGCGACCGCTACCCCCAGCAGCTCTCGGGCGGGCAGCGCCAGCGCGTCGCGCTCGCGCGCGCCCTCGCCACCTCTCCGCGGATCCTGCTGCTCGACGAGCCGTTCGGAGCGCTCGACGCACGCGTCCGGCAGGAGCTGCGCCGCTGGCTGCGGCGGCTCCACGACGAGCTCCACGTGACGAGCGTGTTCGTGACGCACGACCAGGAGGAGGCCTTCGAGGTCTCCGACCGCGTCGTCCTCATGAACGCTGGCCGGATCGAGCAGGTCGGCACGCCCGCGCAGGTGTTCGAGGAGCCGGCGAGCCCGTTCGTGATGCGGTTCCTCGGCGCGGTGAACGTGTTCCAGGGGCACGTGGACGGCAATCGGGCCTACGTGCAGGACCTCGAGTTCGCGGCGCCGGGGGGCACCGGCCGCTCCCGCGCGCACGTCTTCGTGCGCCCCCACGAGCTCGAGGTGCACCGCCAGCACGTTCCGGGCAGCTTCGCGGCGCAGGTGGACCGCCTCGTCCCGCTCGGCGCCGCGGTGCGCGTCGAGCTGACCGCGCCCGGGCACGGCGGGGCGGTCGAGGTGGAGCTCGACGTCCGCAAGAGCGAGGCCCTCGGGCTCGCCCCCGGCGATCGGGTTTACCTCTCGCCGCGAAGGGTGCGGGTGTTCCCCGCGGCGGACGACGCGGACAGCCTCACGGCGAGCGGCCTCTAGGCGACCCGTGCCGGGCGGGGCTCGGCTCGGCGCTCGTGGCGCACCTCGGAGAAGCGGGCACCGAGGCGTGGGCGAAGGGGATCGTGGCGAACCTCGCCCGCGCTCCCAAGGGCGGCGACACCGACCAGATCCGCGCGGTGGCCGCCGGGGAGTGCCAGGTCGCCCTCGCGAACTCCTATTACGTGGCGCGGCTCATGCGCTCCGACAAGCCGGAGGACAAGGAGGTCGTGTCGCGGATCGCGGTCGTCTTCCCGAACCAGGGTAACCGCGGAACGCACGTCAACGTCTCGGGCGGAGGCGTGCTCAAGACCGCCCCTCACCTCGCCGCCGCGCTCGCGTTCCTCGAGTACCTCGCGAGCGACGAGGCGCAGTCCCACTTCGCCGACGGGAACGACGAGTGGCCGGCGGTGCCCACGGTGGTGGTGCGCAACCCGGCCCTCGACGCGCTAGGGAAGTTCAAGGCGGACGCGCTCGACGTCGCGACCCTCTCGCGGAACACCGCAGCCGCGCAGAAGATTCTACGACCGTGCCGGCTGGCGCTGAGGCGGGGGCGCCCGGCCCCGGCGCGGCGGACGCGCCGCCTGCGCGCGCCCTGCCCCGGCGGCGCCGTCCGGGGCTGCTCTCCGTCGGGGCGACCGCGGTGGCCGCGCTCGTCGCGGCGCCCATCCTCGTCGTCTGCGCCGCGGTTTTCGCACCGGGCACCGGCGAGACGCTGGCGCCACCTCGCCACGACCGTGCCTCCCCGAGTACGTCGCGAACACCGCCTGGCTCTGCCTCGCGGTGGGGGTCGGGACCGCCGCGATCGGCGTCGCGACCGCCTGGCTCGTCACGCGCGCACGAGTTCCCGGGTCGCCGGGTGTTCGAGTGGGCGCTCGTGCTGCCCCTCGCGGTCCCTGCCTACGTCCTCGCGTACACGTACACCGATCTCCCTGCAGTTCGCCGGTCCGGTCCAGACGTGGCTGCGCCGGACCTTCGGGTGGGAGGCGGGCGGGTACGCATTTCCCGACGTGCGGACGGTGGGCGGCGCGGCCGCGATGTTCGTCGCGGTCCTCTATCCGTACGTGTACCTGCTCGCGCGCGACCGCGTTCCTCGAGCACGCGCGCCGGCGTCGCCGGAGGTGGGCCGTTCGCTGGGCCTCGGGCCGTGGCGGTCCTTCCTCCGCGTCTCGCTCCCGCTCGCGCGCCCGGCGGTGGCGGCCGGCGTCGGCCTCGCCCTGCATGGAGACGCTCGCCGACTACGGGACGGTCGCCTACTTCGGCGTGCAGACGTTCACCACCGGCATCTACCGCGCGTGGTTCTCCCTCGGCGACCGGCTCGCCGCCGCCCAGCTCGCCACCGCTCTGCTGTGCGTCGTGGCGCTCCTCCTCGTCCTCGAGCGGGCGAGCCGCGGGCGGGCGCGCTTCGACGACGCGAGCGGCCGGCGCCGCCCGGCGCGGCGGGTGCCGCTGCGCGGCTGGCGGGCGGGCGCGGCGTTCGGCGCGTGCGCCCTGCCGCTCACGATCGGCTTCGCGGTGCCCGCGGGCGTGCTCGCGTCGCCTCGCCTCGGCAGCGGCGACCCCGCAGCTCGCCGGGCGCTTCGTCCGGCTGGCGCGGAACAGCGCCCTGCTCGCCGCCGTCACCGCCGGCGCCGCGGTCAAGGCGTCTCGCGGGGCGAAGTTCCCGTACACGCCCGCCGGAGCCCGCGCCGGTCTGCGCGGGCCCCGGCGGCCCCTCTCCCCTCCGAGGAACGGCTACGAACCGGGGGTGTAGATCTGGTCGAACACCCCGCCGTCGGCGAAGTGCGTGGCCTGGGCCTTCTGCCAGCCGCCGAACACGCCGTCGACGGTGACGAGGTCGAGCTTCGGGAACTTCGCGGCGTAGCGGGCCGCGACCTTCGGATCGCGCGGGCGGTAGAAGTTCCTCGCCGCGAGCTCCTGCCCCTCCGTCCCGTACAGGAACTCGAGGTACGCCTGCGCGACCGCCTGCGTACCGTGGCGCTCCGCGTTCTTCGCCACGACCGCCACCGGCGGCTCGGCGAGGATCGACGAGCGCGGAACCACGATCTCGAACCGCCCCTTCCCGAGCTGCTCGACCGCGAGGAAGGCCTCGTTCTCCCAGGCGAGCAGGACGTCGCCGAGCCCGCGCTCGACGAACGTCGTCGTCGAGCCGCGCGCACCCGAGTCGAGCACCGGGACGTTCTTGAAGAGGGCGCGCACGAACTCCCGCGCCTTCGCCTCGTCGCCGCCCTTCTTCCGGAGCGCGTGCGCCCACGCGGCGAGGTAGTTCCAGCGCGCTCCGCCGGACGTCTTCGGGTTCGGCGTGATCACCTGGACCCCGGGGTTCACGAGGTCGTCCCAGTCGCGCAGGCCCTTCGGGTTCCCCTTGCGCACGAGGAACACGATGGTCGAGGTGTACGGCGCCGCGTTCCCCGGGAGGCGCGTCTGCCAGTCCGCCGGCAGGAGCCCCCGCTTCGCGATCGCGTCCACGTCGTAGGCGAGCGCGAGCGTCACGACGTCGGCCTCGAGCCCGTCGATCACCGCGCGCGCCTGCTTGCCGGAGCCGCCGTGCGATTGCTTCACGACGACGTCCTGCCCGGCCTTCGCCTTCCACTGCCGCGCGAACGCGGCGTTCACTGCGTCGTACAGCTCGCGCGTCGGGTCGTACGACACGTTGAGCAGCGTCACCTCTCCCGCCGCCGCGCGCGCCGGCATCCCGGCGGCGGCCCCCACCGCGATCCCGATCGCGAGCGCCGCGAAGGTCCCCCTCGACCAGCTCCCCGTCTCCATGTCGGTCTGCCTCTCCGCGGCTCGAACGCCGCATCCGTTTTAACGGATGCATCCTAGATGGCGGATTCGCGTCCAGTCAAGCGGACGCCGCCGCGGCGGCGTGGCGCTACGCGGGGATGGACAGGATGAACGTCGTGCCGCGCCCGGTGCGCGTGCGGCACTCGATCGTCCCGCCGTGCTCCTCCGCGATCCGCTTCACGATCGCGAGGCCGAGGCCGGTCCCGTCCTCCTTGCCGTGCGTCGCGAACGACTGGAAGAGCCGCTCGCGGATCTCCTCCGCGATGCCGGGGCCGGTGTCGCTCATCCGGAACACGAGCCGGTCGCCCTGCTTCGCGACGTGGAGCATGAAGCGCCCCCCGTCCGGCATCGCCTGGGCGGCATTGCGCGCGACGTTCACGATGGCGCGCCGCACCTTCACCTCGTCGAAGCGGGCCGCGCTCGCGTAGGAGAGCCGGACGCGCAGCTCGACCCGGGCCGGCTCGAGCTCGCGGCGGAGCGCCTCGGCGACGTCGTTCACGAAGATGTTGACGAGCACCTTGCGCCGGAAGACCTCGACCTTCCCCTTCGCGAAGTCGAGCACCTCGCGCGTCATCGCGTTCACGAGGTCGAACTGCTTGAGGAGCATGTCGCAGGTCTTCTGCCGCTGGCCGGCGTCGGCCTCGCGCACCATGAGCTGCGTGTACCCGGAGATGACCGTCATCGGGTTCCGCAGGTCGTGCATCACCCCGGAGAGGAGCTGCCCGATCGTCGAGAGGCGGTCCTCCCGCGCCCGCTCCTCGCGGGCCCGCTCCGAGGCCACCCGCGCGCCGATCTGCGCGGCGACCGCGGAGAGCAGCGCCTGGTCCTCCTCGGTGAACCCGGCCGCCTTGTTGAGCAGCTCGAGCGCGCCGACGGTGTCGCGCCCCTGCACGATGGGGACGCACAGCACCGAACGGACGCCGTAGCCGATCCGCGCCGCGAGCTCGGGCTCGAACGCCCGCTCGTTCGTGACGTCGTTCGCGAGGATGGGCCGGCCGCGCTCGGCCACGGCGCCCGCGATCCCCTTCCCGCGCGGGACCTTGAGCCCCATCACCGCCTCGGGCCGCCCTCCGCGCGCGGTCCGGAAGTAGAGCTGGCCGGAGCGGTCCTCCACGAGCAGCACGGCGCCCGCGTCGGCGCCGATGACCTGAAGGGCGCGCTCGAGCACGGCGTCGATCCCCGCCGCGAGGTCGGGGGCGGCCGAGAGCCGGCGCTCGACGCCGAGGAGCAGGTCGAGCTCGCCGATCCGGTGCTCGAGGTCCCGGCGCGCGGTGTGGAGCTGCGCGTTCCGCTCGGCCGTCTCGGCGAAGAGCCGCGCGTTCTCCACCGCGACCGATGCCTGCGACGCGACCGCCGCCACGAGCCGCAGCTCCGCCTCCCCGAACACGGCGGGCCGGCGGTGGACCACCTCGAGGACGCCCTCCACCTCGCCGTCGCGCCCGAGGAGCGGCGCGCACACGATCGAGCGGGTGCGGTAGCCGGTCCGCTTGTCGACGCCGGCATCGAACCGCTCGTCCTCGTACGCGTCGGGACCACGACGGCGCGGCCCTTGCGCGCGACCCAGCCCGCGATCCCGCGCCCGACCGGCAGGCGGATCTCCCGGAGCTGCGAGCCGCGCAACACCTTGCTCCACAGCTCGCCGGCCGCGCGGTCGTGCAGGAACAGCGTCGCGCCGTCGGCGCCGACGAGCTGCGCAGCCCGCTCCACCACGACCGCGAGCAGCGCGTCGGTGTCGAGGGTGGACGAGAGCGCGAGCCCGATCTCCACGAGGGCGGCTGCGCGGGTCGCGTCGAGCGCGCCCCAGGCGGCCTCGGACGGCGCGGGCACTTGGGCGGGGAGCCGGTCGCGGGTCGCGGTCATCGGATCGAGCGTAGCAGCCCGTGAGTACCGCGGGAATCGGGGCGCCTCGCCCCGTCCGCGGGCCTGCCGCCCGAATGGAGAGGCCCCGGTCCGCGCGGCGGGCCGGGGCCTCGGTGCGGCGGTCGAGGCGGAGCGGCGCTACTCGTCGTCGTCCTTCGACGCCTTCTTCTTCTTGGGCGCCGGCTCGTCGTCGTCGTCGTCTGCGTCCGCGGCGAGGTTCTCCTCGTGCAGCACGCCGGTCTTCTTGACGATCTTCGGGGTCATCCGCTCGACGATGGGCTCGAAGACCTTGTTCGCGAGCTCGTCGTCGTAGTCCACGTCCGTGCCGCCGCCCGCGATCTTCACCGACGAGTCGGCGGTCTCCTCCTCGTCCTTGAACGACGCCAGGATCTCGCCCGACTGCACGTCGATGAGCCGGACGTCGAGGCGGCCGCTGAACTTGACCTTCGTCGTGTCCACGCTGCCGGCGACGCTCCCGGCGAGGCCCGAGTTCGTCATCTTGCCGACGAGGGCGCCGACGCCCCAGCCCGTCGAGGCGCCGGTCTTCTTGCAGGAGAAGCGCGTCATCTTCCCGGTCAGCATGTAGCGGACGCCGAGGAGCTTGCCGATCTTCTGCGCGGTGGCGCCGTCGACCTCGCCGCTCTGCTCGAAGCTGAGCTCCTCGCGGACCTCGGAGAGCCGCTCGCGCTCCATCACCCGGATCTTCCCCTTCCCCCGCTCCATGATCTCGGTCGTGAAGAGGTCGCGGAGCACGTCCGACATCCGGTGCTCGCTGTTACCCCAGCCGCTGCAGCCCCAGGCGCCCGACGCCGCCGGGAAGTGGAGGATCGCGATCCGCGGCTTCTTGAGCTTCTCCTCCTTCGACTCCTTCGCCTTCGCCGCGCCCACCGAGGGCGCGAGCAGGAGGAGACCGGCGATGGCAGCGACCCACGTCCTCATGCGCATGTGAGACCCCCGTGACGGGCGTTGAAGGTGAAGTGAGGCGGACTGTAGCACCCCGCCACGACGAGGCTTGTCGAGCGGACAAGGGACGCGCGTGCGCGCGCCGCGTCCGTTCGGGATTCTGGACAGCCCTCTCAGAGCGGACGCGACAGCAGGACGCTCCCCGGGAACGGCGTCGCGCGGTCCTCCGGGATCGGCTCGAAGCCGAGCGCCCGGAAGAGCACCTCCGCCTGCGGCATCACCGAGAGCACCTCCACGCGCGCCCTCCGGTAGCCCGCCCCCTTCGCCCAGTCCAGGAGGTGCAGCGCGATCTCGCGCCCGAGGCCAATCTTGCGGTACGGCTTCCGGATCCAGAGCCGGCGCAGCTCGACGACGTTGGCGTCGAGCGGACGGACCGCGGCGCAGCCGGCGAACTCGTCGCCGTCGCGTGCGAGCACGAGCCGCCCGCCGGGAGGCGCGTACGGATCGGGGAGCGAGTCCAGCTCGCGCTGGAACGCGCTCCCGAACCACAAATCGACGCCCACCGCCTGCTTGTACTCGCGGAGCAGCATGCGAACCGCGTCCACCTCGGCGGGCGTGGTGACCTCGAGCAGCTCGGCCATTCACGAAGCGTAGCAGGGTCCCTGCGGCCGCGACAACCTGCCACATGGCCCGACCGCCCTGCTGCCGCGCGGCGCCGTTCCTCGCCAGTCCCCTGAGCGCAACCCGCGCCCGCCGCGACCGGCCGCGGACGGCCTGACTCGTCAGCGACCGCGCGTCACTTGAGCAGCTTCACCAGCGACGCGCCGCGGCGGCGACGAGGCTCGAAGAGCCAGCGCGCGCCCCCCTGCACCCGGTGCTCGACCAGCTCGTGCGCCGAGATCGTCCCCGGGCCCGCGACGAGGAGCCCGAGCGCCGCCGCGATGATGAGCGCGTTGAACTCCCACCCACCGGAGAGGTTGCTGAATCCCTTGCCGCGGTGGACGGTGGCGATCGCGACGCCCTGTGTGACGATCACCGCGAGCGCGCCGAGGCGGGTCCCGATGCCGAGGATGGTGGACGCACCGCCGAGCACCTCGGCCACCCCCGCGAGCCTCGCCCAGGTGCGCGCCGGCTTCAGCCCGAGCTGCTCGAAGAACCGTGACGCCTGGTTGAGCCCCTCGCCGCCGAGCTTCGGCCACCCGTGGTGCAGCATCGTCGCACCGAGCGAGACCCTCGCCGGCAGGAGCCCGAACTCCTTCGCCGCAATCGCCATTGCCACGCTCGCCTCCCCGCCCTGCGGCCGCTGCCGGAGTCGTGTGCCGCTCCTGGACACACTCACGTTGCAGCCGCAGCGCGTGGACCGCACGCGCCCGGCCGCAGGCCCTCTCCCCGGTTCCCGGGCGGTGGGACGCCCGGCCCCCGGGCGCGACGCGACCTGAGCGCCTCTCGCCGCGGCGCGTCGATGCGGCGAGCGGCGAGGCGCCGTCGCGAGACGAGCCAGCGTTGCGGAACGGGATCCCGGAGGACGTCGCGGCGCCCGTGCGGGCCATCCGACCGGATCACCCGGCCGGTACCTCACCGGGTCTTGCTCCCGGTGAGCCGCGGCGCGCCGATGCTCCGAGAGCCGTCCGCGCGCTTCGCCCACGCCCATGCCCTCGCCGAAGCTCCACGCCCCGCCCACGGGTTCACGTTGCGCGAACCCGGCTTTACGGTCCGTACAACCCATGCGCACCACCGCTCCGTTGGGTCGCCGCAATTGTGTGCGCGGAAACGCGCACACATGCTGCCGCTCGCCACGACGCGATGTACGCGCGAGGCAGTGGGCAGGACCGACACGACCAGATCCGGTGCGCGACCTCCGTCGCGGGCGAGAAACGTGCGCGAGCACGTGGGCCCACGCCGACTCGCGCTCACGATCCGACGTGACCGGGTGATGTCTCCAATCGAGCCGGAGGAGGCTCTCGATGTCGATCGGGTTCTCGAGGTCGGTGACGGTGCTGTCGCTCGCCGCGGCGCTCACGGCGTGCTGGGTGACGGGCTGGACGGGCTCAAGGTGCCGCCCGGGCAGTCGTCGTCCCCGATGCGCTGGCGCGGGGCGTGGGACCCCGCCACCGCGTATGGGGTGAGCGACGCCATCTCGCACGACGGGTCCGCCTGGATCGCGAAGCGCGCGAACACCGGCGTCGTGCCCATCGAAGGCGGTCCCGACTGGGATCTCGTCGCGTCGGCCGGCGCGCAGGGGCCGCAGGGCGCCGCCGGTCCCGCGGGGCCAGAGGGTCCCGCCGGTCCCGCCGGTGCTGCGGGGCCCGCCGGTGCTGCGGGGCCCGCCGGTGCCGCCGGTCCTCAGGGACTCGCAGGTCCCGCAGGTCCCGCCGGCGCGATCGGGCCGATGGGTCCGGCCGGCGCGATGGGTCCGGCGGGTCCGACCGGCGCGCAGGGGCCCGCCGGCCCGCAGGGCGCCGCGGGCGCGACCGGCCCGCCAGGGTCCGGCCGGTGCCGCGGGCCCGATGGGCCCGCCGGGCCCGACCAGCCTCGTGTCGATGACCACGGCTGCGGGACCGGTGTCGCCCGGTGACCTCCCGCGCAGCGTCGAGTGCAATGGGCAGGCGGGGATGGCGTTCTTCGGCGCGACGACGTCGGTGAACCTCTCCGCGAACCAGGGGATCTCCGCCTCCGCGACCGCGGATCTCGGCGGCGCCTCCGTCCCCCTCTCGAGCCTGTCGCTGAACGTCTGCTACCAGGGCACGGCGGGAGCGATCTCCGCGCTGACCGACACCGACTACCTGTTCAACCTGTCGCTCCCGGCGGGCAGCCTCGCCCCGGTGACGGTGGCGAAGGCGTTCAGCGGGCTGCCGCCCGACGCGTACACGATCGGGCTCTGCGGCTGCGTCACCTGGGACGGCGTGTCCCTCCCCGCACCGGATCCGGCAACCGACTGGAGCTGGCTCACCGTCCAGGTGTTCCAGCAGTAGCGCCCTCGCGCGGGGACGCCTCTCGCCCGAGGCGTCCCCGCGGGTGACCGCCATGCCCCACCCGACTCGCACCATTCGCTCGAGGCTCGTCCTCGTGGCCGCGTTCGTCGCGGCGTTCGCAGGAGCGTTCGCCCTCGGCGCCCGGACCCGCTCCGGCCCCGCACCGGCTTCGCCCTCGGCGCGGACGGACGACGCCTCCGGTGCGCGCGCGCCGCTCGCGACCTCCGCCGCCGCACCGCCCGCGTGGCCCGCGTGGCCGTCGCGTTCCGGCGCCCCGCCCGCCGCCGCGCCTGCGATGGCGCCCCAGCCGAAGCTCACGCCCGAGCTGGTGGACCGCGTGACGCAGCAGGCGCGCGACGGGCTCGAGGCGCTCCGCGCGACGCTCGTCGCGCGGTGCGCGCCCGAGGGCAGCCGGGACGCCGGAGCACACCCGGCGACGCTCGTCGTCAACCTCACCTTCGACGCAGACGGGCGCGAGATCGCCCGCGGCATCGCCGAGAACCGGCGCGCGCCCGCGGGCCGGCTCGGCACCTGCCTGCGCAGGCTTCGCGACACGTCGCTCTCCGTGGCCCCGCCCGGGGTGACCGTCGGCGTCTCCGTACCGATCACGCTTCCGTGACGCTTTTCCTCCTCGAGGGGCACATGACCACCCGCGTCCCGAAAATCCTCCGCATCGCCTCGACGTCCCTGCTGCTCGCCTCCCTCCTCGTCGCGCCGGCCGTCGCCCGCGCGCTCACCGTCGCGGTCCGGAACGATCGCGGCGCGGCGGTGACGAACGGGTTCCGCTGGCTGCTCGAGCTCGACAACACCTACGGCGCGACGCCGGGCGTCCCGAGCCCGAACGCGCCGCTCGGCGCCGTGCCGGGGGATCCGAGCTACACGCTCGGCGTGAACATCCACCGGAGCCACGCGCCCACGATCTGCTCGGGCGACACCGCCCCTGCGAACGCGACGCACCCGGATCCCGGCTGGGCGGGCGCGCCCTCGAACGTCCTGATCACCGCCGCGAGCTGCCCCGGGTACGACCCGGCGAAGCGCTACATCGTGTCGGTCCTCCCCTGGCACACCTCGCCCGCGGGGACCGCGTTCAACGCGATGACCGGCTACGCGATGAGCGGCCGCAACGTCGCCGCGGGCCAGGACGCCGTGACGATCGTCGTCCACGACTTCCCGATCCCGACCGGCCAGATCACCGCGCTCGTGTTTGCCGACACCCAGCCGATCAACGGCGCCTACGACCTGCCTGCGGAGCATGGGCTGCCGGGCTTCGCCCTGCTCGTGACCGATCCAGCCGGCCAGGTGATGCAGGATGCGTTTGGAAACCCGCTCGGCACGACGTACCAGTACAGGTTCACGACGCCCGACGGCCGGCCGGCCGACGCGAGCGGCGCCGCCCTGCTGCAGGGCGCACAGCCCGAGTTCGCGCTCGACGAAGAGGGCTCGCCGGTGGTGGCGTGGATGGGCGACGGGCGCATCACCACGTGTCCGGGCGGGACGAAGCCTCCGTCGCAGTACTCGCCGTACGAGCTCGCGAACTGCGTGGATCCGTACACGCACGCGCCGCTCGACGCGGGCGAGGCGGTGATCCGGTTCCTCACCGCGGACAAGTACGGCGTCGAGCCGGTCCCGCCCCCCAACGACACGAGCTGGCTCCTCACCTCGACGCTCGAGGGCACGCGCGGGAACGACACCTGGATCCGCCCGTCCGAGCCGCGCTTCAACATCAACCTCGGCCAGCTCAACTGGCTCGCGTTCTTCGGCCACGTGAAGCCGATGAACGGGCTCGCCTCGGTGCCGAACCCGACCGGCGCGCCCACCGGGAGCATCAGCGGGCAGGTCGTGTACGCGCACGCGGCGCACCCCCCGCTCTCGCCAGGGCTCTCGCCCGGGCTCCCCGTCCCGAACGCCTACGTCGGCCTGAACAACCTCGGCGGCAACGACGAGCAGGTCTACACCGCCGCGGCCGATCCCGTCACCGGCGCGTTCACGATCAATGGCGTCCGGCCCGGCACCTACCAGCTCGTCATGTGGGACCTGGCGATCGACGCGATCATCGACTTCCGAACCATCACCGTCGGGGCCGGACAGGCGGTGGCGCTCGGGCCGGTGGCGGTGTACCGCTGGTTCGCGACCCTCCTCGGGACGGTGTTCGCCGACGCGGACCTCGACGGCTTCCCCGATCCGGGCGAGCCGGGGATCGCGAACGTCCCCGTGAACCTCCGCTTCTCCGACGGCTCGCTGTACGGCACCACCCTCACGGGCTTCGACGGCAGCTACAGCTTCTCCGAGTACTTCCCGTGGTGGCGCTTCCTCGTCGCGGAGGTGGACAGCTCGCGGTTCCGGCCGACGGGCGTGACGTCCGTCGTGGACGACGGCGGGCCGCTCCCGGCGAACGCCTACGGGGCGCAGGGAATCAACCCGCAGATCCAGTCGAACGGGCTGCCGTACCGGACCGAGATCGGGCCCGGCGTCGTCACGCAGGCGATCAACCTGTACGCCGACTCGACGGCCCGGATCGACTTCGGCAAGGCGCCCTGGCCTCCGGGCCAGAACGGCGGCATCGCCGGGATCGTGAACTACGCGACGACGCGGACCGAGGAGGACCCGGCGACGAGCGCCATCGACGCGTGGGAGCCGGGCGTTCCTCGGGTGACGGTGAGGCTCCACCGCGCGCGGCGCGACCTCGTGAACGGCAACGCGCTCGCCGACTACTGGGTCGTGGACGACGCCGCGGACGCGCGCTTCCCGCTCACCGCGCAATCGGACAGCTGGGACGACCACCTGCCCACCGGCTGCATCGGCACCGACCCGCTCTGGGCGGTCCCCGAGATCGTGAACGGGTTCGCGATCCCCTCCTGCGCCGAGACGTTCCACGTCTACAACCAGATCCGCCCGGGCGTGTTCGACGGCGCGTTCCGCTTCCGCGCCCTGCCCGACGGCAGCCCGCTCCCGCCGGGCGACTACATCGTCGAGGTCGTCTCCCCCACCGGGTACGAGGTCCTGAAGTGGGGCGACCGGAACATCGAGTTCGGCGATCCGAAGATCCCGTTCCTCACGCTCCCGCCGCCGTGCGTGGGCCCGGCCTATGACGTCCCGCCGTTCCACACGCTCTTCCCCGACCAGCAGGTGCCGACCGACATCCCCGGTGGCTGGGTGAACGGGGCCTGGACGAGCCCGCGCGCGCCCGCGTGCAACATGAAGCTCGTCTCGCTCAACCCGGGCGCGAACCCCATCGTCAACTTCAACCTCTTCTCGCCGGTGCCGAAGGCGGCGCGGATCTGGGGCACCGTCTGGAACGATCTGCTGCTCGAGTTCGATCCCAGGAGCCCGAACGCGAGCGGGAACTTCGGGGTGCAGTGGATGCCGGTGTCGATCAAGGACTGGACCGGCCTCGAGGTCGCGCGCTTCTACACCGATCAGTGGGGCCACTTCGACGGGCTCGTCCCGTCCATGTACGACATCGCCCCGCCGATCCCGCTCGGGCTCGCGCTCGCGATGTACACGATCGCGCCGAACGACCCGGGCCCGGTCCTCGATCGCGACCCGGCCTCCCCCACGTACGGTCAGTGGATCACCGACCCGTGGTTCAACCCGCTCTACAGCCAGGAGGTGATCCGGGAGAACTGGGAGTTCTACCCGGGCCGCACGACCTTCATCGACACCATCGTCCTGCCCGTCGGCGCGTTCGTCGGGAACCGAGTGCCGGTGAGCTGCGACGACGTGAACGGCGCGCCCGAGCTGCGCCAGGTGAGCGAGGTCGTCATCCCCCAGACCCCCGGCGGCTTCCAGATCACCGTGACCGCGGTCGGGCAGGTCCAGGTCCCGAACCCCGCCTACGATCCGGCCGTTCCGGGCAGCCCGCCCCAGGTCACCCGCGATCACGGCTTCGGCTCTTCCGGGATCGTGACGGTGGGCGGCATCCCGCTCACGAACGTGGTCTGGGCGGCCGACGGCCTCACCATCCGGGCGACGGTGCCGAACGGGGTCGCCGGGCAGCTCGTCGTCACCCGCGGCGACACCCACCTCGCCACCACGATCGGGGTCACGCTGCACGCGGCGAGCTCGGCGCTCCGCGTCATCACGGTGTCGCCCCCGGCGCCCGCGTGCTCGGGGCTCGCCTGCCGGGTGATCCAGCCGGCCATCGACTCGGCGCCGAACGGTGCCGTCATCGTGCTCCGCCCCGGCGTCTACCAGGAGAACCTGAACCTCTGGAAGCCGGTCTCGATCCAGGGCTTCGGCGCGCCGGTCACGATCCTCGACAACACCCTCGCGACCGGGAACCTCCTCCTCAAGCAGGCGCAGTTCGCGCAGCTCCAGGCGCTCGAGGCGAACGGGACGATCGCCTTGCCGCCGGGGCAGCTCGGCGCGGTCGGGCCCGAGCAGGGTGCAGGCATCTTCGTCGGCGGCTGCGATCCCGCCGCGTGCCCCGCCGGAAACGACTTCTCGCGCGGCCGCGCGCTCGTCGACGGCGTCACCGTCACCGGCGCCGCGGAAGGCGGCGGCGGGATCCTCGTGAACGGGTACGCCGCGAACCTCAAGGTCAGCAACACCGACGTCTACGCGAACCAGGGCGGCGTCGGCGGCGGCATCCGCGTCGGCGAGTCCGCGCTCGTCGGCCCGGCGAACCCGACCGGCTCGAGCTTCAACCCGAACCTGTTCGTGGACCACAACCGCATCGCGCTGAACGGGTCCCTCTTCAGCGGCGGCGGCGGGCTCGCGATCTACGCGGGGGCGGACAACTACACCGTCAGCAACAACCTCGTGTGCGGGAACTTCTCCGCCCAGTACGGCGGCGGCATCGGCCATTACGGCCTGTCGCGCGGCGCCCTCATCCAGGGGAACCGCATCGTCTCGAACGAGTCGTTCGACGAGGGCGGCGGGATCCACATCGGGGGCGAGCTGCCCGTCGCGGGGGCGGCCCTCTCGATCGGCTCCGGATCGGTCACGATCATCGGGAACCTCGTGCAGGGGAACAAGTCGGGCGACGACGGCGGCGGCATCCGCACCCGCAAGGTGAACGGGCTGGACGTCGCCGCGAACCCGGCGAACCCGGGCGCCTGGTACGAGATCGACGTCTTCAACAACCTCGTCGTCGGCAACTCCAGCGCCGATCACGGCGGCGGGCTCGCCTTCGACGACACCGTGAAGGCCTACGTCGTCGGCGACACGATCGCCCGGAACGACAGCACCGCCACCGGGAGCGACGCGTTCGGCGGGCCGTGCACGGAGAACTCGCCGGTCGGCCAGCTCTGCCCGGTGGCCGAGGGTCTCGGCGGGCTCGTCTCCTCCATCCCGCAGGTGGCCGGCATCGCCTCCATCGCCCACAGCGGCCCGCTCCTCGCCGCGCTGACCGCGCCCGGCTCGTACTGCGCCGGCGCGCCCTCCGCCGCGATCTGCGCCGGGTTCTCGAACCCCATCCTCATCGCCGACGTCGTCTGGCAGAACCGCTCGTTCTGGTGGGACGCGACGGCGAACGGCGGGCTCGGCGCGCTCCAGCCCCCGCCCGCGTCGCCGCAGTACTGGGACCTCGCGGTGTACGGGACCCCGGCGCCGCGCACCCTGAGCCCCACGTTGTCGCTCCTCACCGACGGTGTCGGCGCGACGCCGAGCGTGTCGAACCTCCTCGGGACCGACCCGCTCTTCGTGGCGCCGTACTTCAACGTCTACCAGGCGACCTCGAGCGGGACCGCGTTCGGCAACTTCGTCGTGACGACGTTCACGCCCACCGGGCTCGTCGGGGACTACCACCTCCGGCCGGGCTCGCCGGCGGTGCGGGCGGGCGGCCCGATCCAGTACGGGCTCGCCTCCGACTACGACGGCCAGGCGCGGCAGGCGCCGGTGGACGCGGGCGCCGACCAGATCCCGCGGCGGCTCGACTTCTCCGTCTCGCCGGCGTCGCTGGTGTTCGGCTCGGTCGCGGTCGGCTCGACGGTCTCGCGCTCGGTGACCCTCACCAACAACACCGCGACGGCGTACGTCGTCACGCCCTCGATCTCCGGCGCGATGTTCCGGATCACGAGCCGGACCGGAAACCAGCTGCTCGGCCCCGGCCGCTCCACCAGCTTCACGGTGGCGTTCTCGCCGACGCAGGCGGGCGCGCGGACCGGGACGCTCACCCTCTCGACCACCGACACGTTCATGCCCACGATCCCGGTGCCGCTCTCCGGGACGGGGCTGTGAGCGCTCGAGCCAGGAAAGGATCGACGCCATGAGAGCCGCCGTCCAAACCCTCGCCGTTGCCCTCGCCGCGGGCGCGCTCGCGCCGCGCGCCGCCCACGCGGTGATCCTCGTCCAGTGCCCCGCGCCGCTCCTCACCCAGAACGGCACGCTCGATCCCCGGAACCCGGGGGCGTCCACCGATCCGGGGTGCCGCGACCCGAACGCGCCGACGTTCTTCGAGACCTGCCGCGTTCGGCTCGATCCCGCGACCGGCCAGCCCTCGGGCCAGACGACCGATCCGACCGTCGTCTGCCGCGGGCTCACCGCGAGCGACGGCCACGCCACCATGGCGGACCGGAGCGACATCTACGTCTTCGGGTTCCGTGACGCGACCAACTCGCCGGAGTCGCTCGTCATGGCGACGGGGATGATGCTCCCCGACGGGACCCCCACCGGCGCGGAGATCTCGGCCCCCGCGCTCTTCGCCCGGGTCGGGCAGCGGCTCTACCTCACGCTCTCGAACGTCTCGATGCGCGAGCGTCCCGACCTCGCCGACCCGCACAGCGTCCACTTCCACGGGTTTCCGAACGCCGCGTCGGTGTTCGACGGCGAGCCGATGGCCTCGTTCGGCGTGAACATGGGCGGGAGCTTCACCTACTTCTACGAGCTCCACGATCCCGGCACGTACATGTGGCACTGCCACATCGAGGCGGCCGAGCACATGCAGATGGGGATGCTCGGCAACCTCTACATCCTGCCGGCGCAGGACGGGACGCCGCTCGCGTTCCAGGGCAGGAGCTACACGCGCTTCGCCTACGACGATTGCCCGACGCTGCGCGCGAGCCCCCCCTCCGCGAGCGACCCGATGTGCGGGTCGACCGGCTACGACGCCGCCTTCTACCTGCAGGAGGCCGCGTTCGACCCGGCGTTCCACTACGCCGACCAGACCTACCAGAAGCTCGGCTTCGCCGAGATGAACGACACCTACGCGCTGCTGAACGGCCGCGGCTACCCGGACACGGTGAACCCCGCGCCGATCGTGAACGTGAACGGGAACCCGTCGCAGCCCACCCCGGCCATCCCGTTCGTCGCGGACGCGAACGGGACCCGCGCTCCGCTCGCGATCCCGCAGGGGCAGAAGCTGCTGCTGCGGCTGTCGAGCCTCTCCACGGTCGAGTTCTTCACGCTCACCTCGCTCGGCATCCCGATGCGCGTCGTCGGGCAGGGCGCGCAGCTCCGGCGCGGGCCGGGAGGCGCGAACACGTCCTACGCCACCGGCTCGATCACGCTGGGCGGGGGCGAGGGCGTGGACGTCCTCCTCGACACCACCGGGGTCCTGCCCGGCACCTACTTCCTCTACACGACGAACCTCAACCACCTGGCCAACCACGGCGAGGACTTCGGCGGGATGATGACCGAGGTCGTCGTGGCCCCGGCCCACTGAGGAGCGAGGGACCATGACCACCCGAGACACCGTCCGCAGCCTGATCCTCGCCACGCTCCTCGCGGCGCCGGGCGCCGCGCGCGCCGCGATCCCCGGCCTCAGCGGGACCACGTTCAACCTGACCGCGCGCGCCGACGTCATCAGCACCGGCGACGGCGACTCCATGTTCATGTGGGGCTACGCGGTCGACCCCGGCCGCATGCAGTACCCCGGCCCCACGCTCATCGTGAACGAGGGCGACACCGTCACGGTGAACCTGCGCAACCAGCTGCCGGTCCCGGTGTCGATCGTCTTCCCGGGGCAGCGGGTCACCGCCACCGGCGGGAACCAGGGGCTCCTCACGCGCGAGGTCCCCGCCGCCCCCGCAGGCCGGACCGCGGGCCCCGTCGCCTACACCTTCGTCGCCTCGCGTCCGGGGACGTTCGCCTACCACAGCGGGACGCGACCGGATCTCGAGGTCGAGATGGGGCTCGTCGGCGCGATCGTCGTGCGGCCGCGGGTCGCCGGCGCCGTACGGACCGACCGCGCCTACGCGGATCCCGCCACCGCGTTCGACCGGGAGTACCTGTTCGTGCTCACCGAGACGGACCCGGCGATCCACCGCCAGGTCGCCTTCGGACAGCTCGCGCAGGTGAACACGACGCGGCGCCGCGCGACGATGTGGTTCATCAACGGCCGGAACTTCCCGGACACGATGGCGGACGCCTTCTCCGGGGTGCTCCCGACGCAGCCGTACAACAGCGCGCCGATGATGCACCCCGGGGACCGCGTCCTCATGCGGATCGTCGGAGGCGGCGCGGACCTCCACCCGCTCCACACCCACGGCCAGAACCACCTCGTCATCGCCCGCGACGCGCGCCTCCTCGCGAGCCCGGGGAGCCCGACGCCCGACCTCGCGGTGTCCGACTACACGACGACCTCGGTGCCCGGGGAGACGTTCGACGCGATCTGGGGCCCATGGACCGGAGCGCGGCTGGGCTGGGACATCTACGGCACGCCCGACGTCCGGCCGCACGCGTGCAACGGCTCGACCGACCCGGCCGCGGCGAACCCGTTCGACCCGGCGACGCGCGAGTACTGCCCCGACCACTACAAGCCGTTCCCGGTGCTGATGCCCGCCCCGAGCGACCTCGGCGTCGGGGCCGCCGGCGCCGGCATGTGGAGCGGCACGCCGTTCCTCGGTGTGACCGGTCCGATCCCGCCAGTCACGCCCAGCACGTTCCCCGCCGCGAACCCGGACGGCGGCTACACGTTCATGTGGCACTCGCACTCCGAGCGAGAGCTCACGACGAACGACATCTTCCCCGGCGGCATGGCGACGATGGCGATGGTCGTCCCGCCGTGGGTCCCGATCCCCTGACCGACGGAGCGCCCATGTCCCCCCGACTGTCGTCCCGACTCCTCCTCGGCGCCCTCGCCGCCACGCTCGCGTCCGCCGCCGCGGACGTCTCGGCCGCGACCCGCGACGTCTTCCTGCGCGTCCAGGCCTACGACATCCCCGCCGGCGCGATGAACAACCCGACGCCCATCCGGATGTGGGGCTACGTCGCGACCGACGCGGCGTTCGTGCCCCCCGCCGGCGCGGTGCCGCAGGTCCCCGGCCCGGCGCTCTCGGCGGTCGAGGGCGACACGCTCGTCGTCCACCTCATGAACGACCTCACCGGACCGTTCACCGAGCCGACCTCGGTCGTCATCCCGGGCCAGACCGCGCCGATGACGCCCGTGTGGATCGACGGGACCGGCGCGGTCGTCGCGACCGGCGCCCGGCCGCCGGGCGACGTGACCTCGCGGGTCCGCTCGTTCACCGCCGAGACGCGGGTCGGCGCGGTCTCGACGTACACCTGGCCGAGCCTCAAGGCCGGCACCTACCTGTACGAGAGCGGCACGCACCCTGGGGTGCAGGTGCAGATGGGGCTCTACGGCGCGCTGCGGGTCTACCCCGTCGCCGCGGGCCGCGCCTACGGCGATCCGTCCACCGCGTTCGACGCCGAGGCGACGCTGCTCTTCAGCGAGATCGACCCGGCCCTGCACGACGCGATCGCGGCCGGGACCTACGGGCCGGTCGCGCCCACGCCCGCGCCGGTGACCTGGCTCTCGAGCCCGATCGACTACTTCCCCCGCTTCTTCCTCGTGAACGGCAAGCCCTACGCGCCGGGACAGGCGCCGATCCCCGCCGGCGCGGCCGGGAAGCGGCTGCTGCTCCGGTTCCTGAACGCCGGCCTCGACACCAAGGTCCCGACGGTGAACGGCGCGTACATCTCAGTGCTCGCCGAGGACGGCTGGCTCGCCACCGTCACGACGGCTGGCGGGACGACGATCCCTGCGCCGCGTGAGCAGTGGTCGGTCCTCCTCCCCGCCGGCAAGACGGTGGACGCGCTCCTCGTGCCGGCGGTGGCCGGGAACGTCGCCGTGTGGGACCGGCGGCTCAACCTCACGAACGCCGGCGGCACGCCGGGCGGCATGCTCACGTACCTCGCGGTCGGCGCGGGCGTCGTGACCCTCCAGGTCTCCCCCACCGCGCTCGGGTTCGGCTCGGTGCCGCGCGGGACGACCGCGACGCTCCCGGTCTCGATCTCGAACCCCGGCTCGACCGGGCGGACGCTCCTCGGCGCCACCATCGTGGCGTCCGGCACGAACGTCGGCCTCTTCTCGGTCGCATGGACCGGCCCCATCCCCGTTCCGGCAGGCGGCGCCGCCTCGCTCGCGGTCTCGTTCTCCCCGACCACGACGTCCGGCGCGACCGCCTCGCTCCGGATCACGACCGACGACCCCGCCGCGCCGACGCTGACGGTCCCGCTCAGCGGGAGGGGGCTGTGATCCTCGCGGCGCGGCGCGCCGCGCTCGCGCTCGCGCTCGCTGCCGCCGCACCGCTCCGTGCGGCGGCGTCCGCGCCCCCCGCGCCGCCGCCCTTCGTGCCACCGTCCTTTGTGCCGCCTCCCCGATGCGAGGAGACCAGCGGCGTCCGGCCGGTCGCGCTCCGGACGACGTTCGGCGGGCAGCTGCTCGACTTCCGCTACCGGGTGGTGGACGCGGGAAAGGCGCGCGAGATCTTCCAGCGCAAGGACGTGCCGCGCCTGCTCGACCTCGCGACCGGTGCGGTCCTCGAGGTGCCGACCGGCGGGAAGCTCGGCGCGCTCCGCGCCAGCCTCCGCAATCCGCCGGTCGAGGGGAAGCAGTACTACATGCTCTTCCGGAACCCGGGCGCGGCCGTCGGCAAGGGACGCAAGGTGGCGGTCGTGGTCGGTGACTGCGTCTTCCCCGACCTCGTCGTGAGGTGAGCCATGGCGCGCGCATGGGCCCTCGCCGCCGCGCTCGCGTCCGGGCTCGCCGCGCCGGGGCCGGGGCGCGCCGGCGTGGCGGCGGACCTCGGGGCGCGGCTCGCGGTCGCGGACGCCGACGCGGCGATCCCGATCCTGGTCACGCTCCGCGATCGCGCGACCCTCTCGGACCTCGGCGACCTCGGCGAGCGCGGGGGCGCGCGGCGGCCGGCGCAGCTCGCCGCGGCACTCCGGAAGGCGGCGGCGCGCTCGGCCCGACCCCTCCGCCCGCTCCTCGTCTCGCTCGGGATCGCGGGCGAGCGGCCGATCTGGATCGCGAACGCGATCGCCCTCTCGGCGGCGCCGGCCGCGATCCGGCAGCTCGCGGCGTCGCCGCTCGTCGCCTCGGTGGCCCTCGACGCGACCCTGCTCGCCCCGGTGCCCTCGTACGCCGCCGACGCCACGCCCGGGTGGAACCTCGCGGTCGTCGGGGCACCGCAGCTGTGGAGCCTCGGCCTGGACGGCCGCGGGGTGGTGGTGGCGACCCTGGACACCGGGGTGGACGTCCTGCACCCCGACCTCGGCCCCCGGTGGCGCGGCGGCCACGGAGGCTGGCTCGACCCCTTCCGAGGCACGGCGTCGCCGTACGACGCGATCGGCCACGGGACACAGACCACCGCGATCGCGGTCGGCGGGGAGGCCGGCGTCGCGCCGGGCGCGTCCTGGATCGCCGCCAAGATCTACGACGACGCGGGCCGGACGACGGTGAGCGTCGTCCACGAGGCGTTCCAGTGGCTCCTCGACCCGGACGGCGACCCCTCCACCGCCGATGCGCCCGACGTCGTGAACGCCTCCTGGGGCATCGGGGCGACGAACGGCTGCGATCTCCACGTTCCAGCCCGACCTCGACGCGCTCCGCGCCGCCGGGATCTTCGTGGTGTTCGCGGCCGGGAACGGCGGCCCCGCGGCGGCGACGAGCACGAGCCCGGCGAACGGGCCCGGGGTGCTCTCCGCGGGCGCGGTGGACGCCTCGCGCGCCGTCGCCTCCTTCAGCGGCCGCGGCCCGTCCGCGTGCACCGGCGCGATCTACCCGGACCTCGTCGCGCCGGGCGTCTCGGTCCGGACCGCCGACCTCTCGTTCGCGGGCACGGCACAGTACGCGACCGTCTCCGGCACCTCGTACGCCGCTCCCCACGTCGCGGGCGTCGCAGCGCTGCTGCTCGAGGCGTTCCCGGGCCTCGAGCCCGACGCCCTCGAATCGGCGCTGCGCTCGACGGCGGCGGACCTCGCGGCGCCGGGTCCGGACGACGACTCCGGCCGCGGGCTCGTGGACGCGGCGGCCGCCCACGCTGCGCTCTCGGACCCCGGCCGCGAGGAGCTCCCCCCGCTGCGCGTGACGGCGACCGCGGCCCCGGCCCCGGCCAGCGGCGGCTGCGCGAGCGCGGGAGCCGGTGCCCCGCTCGCCCTCCTCGGCCTGCTCGCCGCGGCTCGCGGGAGGCACCGGCGGGCACCGTCGCCCCGGCCGTCAACCCGCGGCCGCGGCCGCGGCCGCGATCGCGGTCCGGATCGGCGTCCCCTCGAGGACGATCCGCGTGACAGGCGTCTTCTCCGCGATCTCCGCGAGCTTCGCCCGCCGCGCCTCGTCGAGCGGCGCGCCGAAGCGGAGCTGCCGCTCGATCCGACGGGCGGAGCCGTCCTCGTGCAGCCGGCAGTCCACCTTGATCTCCCCGAGGTCCCACCCCTTGCGCTCCGCGTACATCCGCAGCGTGATCGCGGTGCAGCTCGCGAGAGCGCCGAGGAGGAGCTCCATCGGCGACGCGCCGGTGTCGGTCCCGCCGCGGTCGGTCGGCTCGTCCGCCGCGACGTCGTGGCTGCGCGCACGGAGCCTCACCGCGTAGCCCGCCGCGGCGCGGGCGTGCGCCGCCGCGACGAAGCCGCCCTTCGGTACGTGGTCGCTCACTGCTCTACCCTCCGCCGCCGCGCGGCTCCCGTCTCGCGTCTGGTGTAGCGCGCGGCGGCCGGTTTCGCCGTGGACGGGGCCGCAGACCGAACGGGGTGGGGCGCCCCTACTCGCCGTCCTCCGGCACCTCGACCTGCGCCTTCAGGAGCCGACGGTAGTAGAACGGCTGCCCGTAGAGGACCGCGACCGGGTTGTGGCCGGTGACACGGTCCTTCACGACGAGCGTCGTGACCGGCGCGCGGGAGTGGCGCTGGAACAGGATGTCGTGGCCGACGCACAGGCCGACGACGACGTTCAGGTCGGTCCCGACCTCGTTCAGGATCCGCGCCTGCGCCACGGGGTTGCAGGCGGGCTCGAACGTGCCCGGCCGGACCTTTTCGGCGTCCGCCACGCCGAGCTTCTCCTTGTCCACGCTGCCCACCTTGCAGCAGACGCTCACCGGCTCGAGTCCCTGCGCGGCGAGGATCTTCGCCAGGCGGTTCGCCTCGTCCAGCAGCCCGATGCAGGTCGCGATCCCGATCCGGCGCCAGCGCATGAGCTTCGCGAACGCGACGGTGTCCTCGACCCGCGTCCACCGGGCGTGGACGGCGCCGCCCTCGGACCTCTCGTAGCAGAGCCCCTCCACCTTCGCGGCGACGCGCGCGATGCGCGCGTCCTCGCCCCCGTCGAGGTAGGCGGCGAGGGTTCCCGCCACGGTCTGCGCGTGCGCGTGCGTCGGGCACGCGCCCGGCGCGGGCGGCGCCGCCGCCGGGTCCGCGCTCCAGCAGTGGGTCGCGCCGCTCTTGCCCCAGACCGCGGCACAGCTCGCGCAGCTCGGGGGAACGGGATCCTGTTCTGCCATCGCGATGTGCCTCCTCCGGACCCCCTCCAGAGCGCATCATCGCGGAGGCGCCTGCGGCTGACCAGCCCCCGCCCGCCAGGTCGGACTCCGGGCGTGGAGGCGCCCCCCCGTGTTCCCGCCCGCACTCCGGGAATTCTCTCGTCGCCCGGAGCGTAGGAGGGTGCGTCCCCTAGGGAGAGGCCCCCATGTCCTTCTGGAACAAGAATCGAGAACCTCAGCTCCGACACCCCCGCAGCCCCTGCCGAGCCGGTGCGTGCCGCCGAGCCGGTCCGCGCTGCCGAGCCGCCCCGCGCCGAGCCCGTCGCCCCGCCTTCGGCGGCGATCCACTCGCCGCCCGCGCCCCCGTCCCACGCGGGACCCGCGCCTCACTCCGCCGACCTGCGCCTCGGCCGCGGGGTGCGGCTGGAGGGGAAGCTCACCTTCTCGGGCACGGTCCGCGTCGACGCGACGTTCCAGGGATCGATCGTCACCGACGGCGTGCTCGTCGTCGGCGAGGACGCCAAGGTGGACGCGGAGATCGCCTGCGGGACCGTGATCGTCGAAGGCGAGGTGAACGGGAACGTCGTCGCCTCCGCGGCGGTCGAGCTGCGCCGCACCGCGGTCCTGCGCGGCGACGTCGAGACCCCGTCCCTCGCGGTGGAGCGTGGGGCACGGTTCGACGGCGCGTCGCGCCGGCCCGGCGGCACCGCCTCCTCCGACCGGCGCGCGGGGAAGGCCGCGGCGGCCCCCGCGCCGAGTTCACATTAGAACGGGCGGTCAACCGCCCAGCACGCCCGCCGCCCGCAGCGCGACGAGCACCTCGCCCTCACCCGGGCCGGGTGAGCCGCGGGCCGCGGCCTGGGCGAGCGCGTCGACCACCTCGTTCACCGGGTGGCCATCGTGCCCGCGAACCCAGCTGTAGCGGACGCCGAGCTCGCGCCCGCGCGCGTCGGCCGCCTCGATGAGGTCCCGGTTCAGGACCGGCTCGCCTGCCGCCGTGCGCCAGCCCTTTCGCCTCCAGCCGTGGATCCACTTCGAGAGCGCGTCCACGACGTACCGTGAGTCCGAGACGACGTCGACGGCCTCGCCCGGCGGGAGGCCGTCGAGCGCCTCGAGCACGGCGCGCAGCTCCATCCGGTTGTTCGTCACGGCGTGGGGGCCGTCCTCGGTGAACCGCGTGCCGCCAAAGCGGAGCGCGGCGTGAGCGCGGTCGAGCACGACGAACCCGGTGCCGCCCGGGCCACCGGGGTTCGCGAGGCAGGATCCGTCCACGAAGGCGACGAAGCGGGCGAGACGAGTCGTCATGGGCGCGGGACCCTATCCCGCCCGTCTGACCGTCGCTTTCCTTGCGGCGAAGCCCTCGGCCTGTCAGGTTGCCGTCGGCGGGCCCTTCGGCCCGGAGGACCTGTATGAAGCGCGACCCGAACGAAGACCAGCGCATCGCCCTCTTCATCGACTTCGAGAACCTCGTCACCCGCACCGGGCTCGACCCGGACAACTTCGACCTGCAGCCGGCCCTCGACATGCTCCTCGAGAAGGGCAAGGTCGTGTTCCGCCGCGCCTACGCCGACTGGACCCGGTTCGCGGGCGCGACGAAGCGCCTCCACGATCACGGCGTCGAGATGATGGACGTCCCGCCCTCGACGCGCGCCGGGAAGAACGGCGCCGACGTGCGGCTCGTCATCGACGCGCTCGAGCTCGCCTATCTGCGCGAGCACATCGACACCTTCGTCATCGCCTCCGGCGACTCCGACTTCTGCCCGCTCGCGGCGAAGCTGCGCGAGAACGACCGCACCGTGATCGGGATGGCGGTGAAGGAGTCCACGAGCCCGCTCTTCGTGAAGGCGTGCGACGAGTTCGTGTACCTCCGCACCGGCGGCGGCCACCGCCGCCGCAGCGAGCCTGCCCGCGACAGCAAGGGGGGCGGCCGCGAGAAGGAGCGGGAGCGAGAGCCCGAGAAGGAGAAGGAGAAGGAGAAGGTGATCCCGGACGTCGCCCGCGAGGCGGCCGCGTCCATCCTCGCGAAGGCGACCGCGCCCGTGAACCCGTCCGCCATCAAGGCGGCGATCGTCCGGCGCGAGCCCGACTTCGACGAGCGCGACCACGGCTTCTCGTCGTTCTCCCGCCTCCTCGAGTTCATGGAGAAGGAAGGGCTCCTCCGGCGCGAGCAGGGCGCGAAGGGGCAGTGGTACGTGTTGCCGCCCGTCACCGACGTGGCGTGACCGGGCGACGCGCCGTTCGAGCCCTCGCTCGGCCGGCCGCTGCACGACGGCGCCGGGTTGATCCGCCGCCCGCGAACAGGCACCGTGGGCGAGCGGAGGGCCGACCGCGGCTCCCGCGGACAGTCACGCGACCGCCCCCTCCCGCCGGGGCGGCCAGCGAGGCTCGAGATCGCGGGAGGAGAGCCCCCAACCATGCAGGACACCTCCACAGAGCAGCAGGTCGAGCCCTCTCCGGCGGAGGCTCCTCGCCCGCTCGATCGGCCGCACCGCTGGCGGTTCCACCGCGTCGGCGGGCTCGACCAGGTGACGCTCGAGAGCGGCGCGGACCTCGCGAACCTCGAGCAGCTCGACCCGAAGCTGTGGGTCGCCCTCGCCTGTCCGACGACGGGGCTCGAGATCGACGCGCGCACGCTCGACCTGCTCGACTCCGACCACGACGGGCGCGTCCGCGTCCCGGAGGTGCTCGCCGCGATCCGCTGGTGCGCAGCGCGGCTCGACGACCTCGGGGTGCTCGTACCGGGCGCCTCCGCGCTCCCGCTCGCCGCGATCTCGACCCGCACCCCGGAGGGGCGCGCGCTGCTCGGCGGCGCGCGGCAGGTCCTCGCGAGCCTCGGGAAGCCGGACGCGACCGAGGTGCTGCCCGCGGACGTCGCCGACACGAGCCGGGTGTTCGAGAAGACGATCTTCAACGGCGACGGGATCATGCCGCCCGACGCGATCGCCGATCCGGAGCTGCGCCACGTCGCGGACGAGGCGGTCGCCTGCGTCGGTGCGGTGAAGGACCGGAGCGGCAAGCCGGGGTTCGACCAGGCGAAGCTCGACCTGTTCTTCGCGGAGCTGAAGGCCTTCGCGGCGTGGTGGGACGACGGGAACTCCGTCGACGGCGCGATGCCGCTCGGCCCCGCGACCCCTGCGGCCTGGGCGGCGGTGCGGGGGATCCGCGCGCGCGTGAACGACTACTTCGCGCGCTGCGATCTCGCCGCGCTCGACCCGCGCGCGGCGGCGGCGCTCAACCGCACCGAGGCGGACTGGGCGGCGCTCGCCGCGAAGGACCTCTCGGCCGCGGCGGCGGAGCTCGCGACCTTCCCGCTCGCCCGCGTCGAGCCGGGGCGGCCCCTGCCGCTCGACGTTGGACTGAACCCGGAGTTCGCGGCGGCGATGGCCGCGCTCCGCCGCGACGCAATCGAGCCGCTCCTCGGGCCCGACGTGCGCGCGCTCACCCGCGCGCAGTGGTCCTCGCTCGAGGCGACCCTCGCCCTGCACGACGCGTGGCAGTCGCGCAAGGCGGGCGGGGCCGTCGAGCGGGTCGGCCTGCTCCGTGCGCGGGCGCTGCTCGCGGGCGGCGCGCGCGCCGCCCTCGACGACCTCCTCGCCCGCGATCGCGCGCTCGCCCCGGAGGGGGCCGCCGTCGACGACGTGGTCCGGATCGTCCACTACCACCGCGACCTCCATCGGCTGCTCCGGAACTTCGTCGCCTTCGCCGACTTCTACGACGCCCGCGCGCACGCCATCTTCCAGGCGGGGACGCTGTACCTCGACGGCCGCAGCTGCGACCTCTGCATCCGCGTCGAGGATCCCGCTTCGCATGCCGCTCTCGCCTCGCTCTCCCGCATGTACCTCGCGTACTGCGCCTGCCGCCGGGCGGGCGGCGAGACCATGAACGTGGCGGCTTGCTTCACGCAGGGTGACTGCGACTTCCTCATGGTGGGCAGGAACGGCGTCTTCGTCGACCGCAAGGGGCGGGACTGGGACGCGACGATCGTGAAGATCGTCGAGAACCCCATCTCCATCCACCAGGCGTTCTTCTCGCCCTACAAGAAGTTCGTCCGGCTGCTCGAGGACCAGGTGGCGCGCTTCGCCGCGTCCAAGGCGGCGGCCACCGACGGTCGGCTCGCCACCGCCGCGGGCCACGTCACCGAGGCCGCGACGACCGGGAAGGCCCCCGTCCGGCCGGACCCGGTGGACGTCGGCAAGATGGTCGGGATCATCGCCGCCCTCGGCGTCGGCATCGGCGCCCTCGGCACGCTCCTCGGCGGCTTCGTGTCGGGGTTCATGGACCTGCAGCCCTGGTGGGCGAAGCTCGTCGCAGTCGCCGGCATGGTGCTCGTGGTCTCCGGCCCGTCCACGTTCATGGCGTGGCTGAAGCTGCGCCAGCGGACCCTCGGGCCGGTGCTCGACGCGACCGGTTGGGCGGTGAACGGGCGGGTGAAGGTGAACATCCCGCTCGGCAACGCGCTCACCGCGCGCGCGACCCTCCCCCGCGGCGCGATCCGCTCGCTCGAGGACCCGTACGAGGATCACGCCGCGCGCCGGCGCCGCCGGCTCGTCTGGCTGGCCGTCGCCCTCGTCGCGGCGGTGCTCGGGGCGGCACGCTACTTCGGCCGCTGGCCGTTCGGACCGTTCCCGCCATGGCGCTGAGCCTTCCTTCCGCGGTGACCGCCCCGGAGGCACCCCGCTGCACGCGATCCGGGCCGCGCCGCTCGCAGGCGCCCTTTCTCTCGCCCCGGAAGGCGTCGCCGGCTGGCGCGCGCGGTGCAGATGCACCGGACGTGACGCGGATCGAGGCGATCATCCGGCCGGCGAAGCTCGACGACCTGCGCGCGGCCCTCGCGGGAACCCGTGGGTCACCGGGCTCACCGTCGGCGAGGTGAAGGGGTTCGGCCGCTCGCGCGGCCACGACGCGCTCTTCCGCGGCGCCGAGTACACCGTGGACTTCATCCCCAAGGTGAAGGTGGAGCTCGTCGTCCCGGACCCGCTCGTGCCGCGCATCCTCGACGACCTCGAGCGCTGGATGCGGACGGGCCGGATCGGTGACGGCAAGATCTTCGTGACGCCGGTGGACGAGGCGGTCCGGATCCGCACCGGCGACCGCGGCGAGGACGCGCTGTGAGTGGGAGCGTCGCGTCCGCGGCCGCCGCGGGCGCGAGCGCGGAGGCCCTCGGGGCGCGCCTGCCCGCGTGGAGCGTGGTCCCCTTCGGCCTCATGCTCCTCGCGATCGCGGTCCTGCCGATGGTGGCGCCGCACTTCTGGGAGCGGAACCGGAACAAGGCGCTCGTGTCGCTCGTGCTCGGCGGGCCGGTGGCGCTCTGGATCGGGCTGCTCGATCCCGCCGCGGTCCTGCACACCGCGCACGAGTACGCCGCCTTCGTGGTGCTCCTCGGCGCGCTGTTCGTCATCTCGGGCGGCGTGGTGGTGCGCGGGACGCTCGCCGGGACGCCGGGCGTGAACACCGTCCTGCTCGCCCTCGGGGCGGTGCTCGCCTCGCTCATCGGGACGACGGGCGCGTCGATGGTCCTCGTCCGCCCGCTCCTGCGCGCGAACTCGGTCCGGCGCGACAAGACGCACGTCGTGGTGTTCTTCATCTTCGTCGTCGCGAACGCGGGCGGCCTCCTCACCCCCCTCGGCGACCCGCCGCTCTTCCTCGGGTTCCTGCGGGGCGTCCCGTTCCTCTGGACCCTCCGGCTCGCGCCCATCTGGCTCCTCGTGAACGGCGCGCTCCTCCTCGTGTTCTACGTCGTGGACTCGACGCTGTTCCGCCGCGAGGACCTCGCGACGCCCGGCGACCTCGACGAGATCGCGGTCGCGCACGAGGTCCCGGTCTCCGTCGCGGGCGGGCTCAACTTCGTCTGGCTGGCCGGCATCGTGGCGGTCCTGCTCGCGGCCGGGACGCTCCACCTCCCGCGGGGCGTACAGGAGGCGGGGATGCTCCTCCTCGTCCTGCTCGCGTGGGTGACGACGCCGCGCGCGCTGCGCGAGGAGAACGGGTTCGGGTTCGGGCCCATCGTCGAGGTGGCGGCGCTCTTCGCCGGCATCTTCGCGACGATGATCCCGGCGCTCGCGGTGCTGAACGCGCGCGGCGGCGAGCTCGGCGTCCGCACCGGCTGGCAGTTCTTCTGGGCCTCGGGCCTGCTGTCGTCGTTCCTCGACAACGCGCCGACCTACCTCACCTTCGCCTCGGTGGGCAGCGGGCTCCTCGGCACCGACGCGGCGGACCTCGGGCAGCTCCTCGCCCACCCGGACGGGCCCGCGATCCTGACGGCGGTCTCCGCCGGCTCGGTCCTCATGGGCGCGAACACGTACATCGGGAACGGGCCGAACTTCATGGTGAAGGCGATCGCCGAGCTCTCCGGCGTCCAGATGCCGGGGTTCTTCCGCTACATGCTGTGGAGCGGTCTCATCCTCGTGCCGCTCTTCGTCGCGGTGACGCTCGTGTTCTTCCGCGGGTAGCGTCGCGGGTCCGCGCGATCCGGGCGGCCGCCCGCCGGACGCCGCCGCCTTCGGCGGCTACCCCGCCTCGAGCACGCGCACCGGCATCACCATCGCGTTCAGCCCGTCGAACTGGAGGCGGCGCTGCAGCGCGTACGCGGTCTCGTTGTGGAGCAGCCGCTGGTACCAGCGCTCCTTCTGGAACACGAGCTTGCCCGCGAAGAAGACGGCGCGCTGGAACTCGCCCGCCACCTCGACGCAGAGCTTCTCCGCCTCGGCGACCGCCTCGGTCCCGACGGCGAGCCGGAGATCGGCCGCGAGCTTGAGCCGGCGCGCGAGGTCCACGTACTGCTCGAGCGCGGCCTGCGTCCGCAGCCGGACGCGATCGACCTCCTCGACCCCCTTCATCGCGGCGGAGTCCACCACGCCCACCGAGACGAAGACGAAGTTCTTGAAGAACCCGGGGAACGTGCGCTGCACGGTGAGGAGGGCGTGCACCCCGAGCCCGCCATAGCCGCCGACGAGCAGCACCGCCGTCGGCGCCTTCGGGTCGAGCGCGGGGTGAGGCCCGCCGCCGTGCGAGGGCAGCGCGCCCATGATGTCGTCGAGCCGCTTGAGGTTCGCCTGCACGGTCCGGTAGTGGCGCCGGATGACGAAGCAGAGCCCGACCACGAGCCCGGTCACCACGATCGTCACCCAGCCACCCTGCTCGCCCTTCTCGTAGATCGTGCCGACCAGGATGGCGAAGCAGAGCGCGAAGGCGACGCCGTGGATGGCGAAGCCGCGGCGGCGCCCCTCCCCCTTCGTCCGCCACCAGAAGCGGAGCATCGCCGCCTGGGAGAGCGAGAAGGTCACGAAGACGTTGATCGAGTACATCGTGACGAGCGACAGGATGTCGCCGCGCGTCCAGACCAGCGTGACGAGCGACGCGCCGCCCATGAGCAGCACGCCGTTCTGCATGGTGAGCCGGTCGGAGAGCTGCGCGAAGCGGTGCGGCAGCCACGAGTCGGTCGCCATGTTCGACATGACCCGCGGGCCGTCGATGAAGCCGGCCTGCGCGGCGACGAGGAGCAGCGCCGCCTCCGCGACGAGCGTGAGGATGACGAACCCGCGCCCGACCTCGACGCCGCCGACCCGCCAGCCGCCCGCGAACCGCTCGAGCAGCACGGCGTTCATCGTCTTGCCCTCCTCCGGCGACGCGCGGAAGAGGAGGTAGAGGAGGAGGATCCCGCCGGCGGTCACCGCGAGCGAGACGGCCATGTAGCCCATGGTGCGGCGGGCGGTGTGGACCTTCGGCTCCCGCATGATCTGGATGCCGTTCGAGACCGCCTCGATGCCGGTGTACGTGCCGGCGCCCATCGAGTAGGCGCGCACGAAGACCATGAAGAGCCCGGCCGCGCCGAGCTCCGCGAGTCCGGCGCGGAACCCGTGGCTCACCTCGGCGGCGACGCGCGGCACCTCCGTCACGTGGGTGCCGAGCCCGCCGACGAGCAGGATCGCGTGGGTGACGAGGAAGAGCCCGAAGATCGGCGCGAGGAACGAGACCGACTCCTTCACGCCGCGCAGGTTCAGGAGGAGCAGCAGCCCGATCCCGCCCGCCTCGAAGGGGAGCTTCCCGCGCGCGAGGGCGGGCGGCAGGAAGCTGAAGATGGCGTCGCCGCAGCTCGCGACGGACATCGAGATCGTGAGGACGTAGTCGACGAGGAGCGCCGAGCCGGAGACGACCCCGACGCCCGGGCCGAGGAGCTCCGTCGCGACCACGTAGCCGCCGCCTCCGAACGGGAAGCGCTTGATGATCTGCGAGTAGGCGACCGAGATGATGAGGACGGTGAGCGCCGTCGCCAGCGCGAGCGCGACGGCGAGGTAGCCGTGGTTGCCGAGCGCGCGGAACGCCTCGTCGGGACCGTAGGCGGACGACGAGAGGCCGTCCGCGCCGAGCCCGACCCAGGCGAGCAGCGCGACGAGCGAGAGGTGGTGGTGGGTCCGCGGGTCCTGCACGTCGCGCGG
>CAVTRF010000040.1:0-5603 GCA_963736795.1 uncultured delta proteobacterium
ACGCGTCCGGGCGGCCTCGCGAGACGAGGATCGGGACGATGGCCAGAATCGACTTCCAGGGCGTCGACGACTACATCGCTGCGCAACCCGAGCCGGCGAGGTCGGCGCTCGAGCGCGTGCGCGCGACGATCCGCAGGGCGCTTCCCCGCGCTACCGAAGGAATCTCGTACCAGATCCCCGTCTACAAGCTCGACGGCGTCATGGTGCTCTACTTCGCGGGCTTCCAGCGTCACTACTCGATCTATCCGGCCACCGCGCGCGTCGTCGCCGCGCTCGAGAAGGAGCTCGCCGGCTCTCTGCACAGCAAGGCGACCATTCGCCTTCCCCTCGCCGGCGCCGTCCCGACCCGGCTGATCACGCGCATCGCGAAGCTGCGCGCCGCCGAGGTCACCGAGCTCGAGAGCGCGAAGGCCGTGAAGAGGGCTTCGTCGAGGAAGGCGAAGCCCGCTGCGCGAAGGAAGCTCGCCAAGAGGCGCGCGAGGTAGTGCCCCCCTGACCGAGAGTAATTGGCTCGCGCGCCTGACGCGGCGATCGCGCGTCATGTCCGCCAAGCCCTTGTCCGGACTTGGCTTTCACCGCTTCCGGATGACGCGCCGGGCCCAGCCCCTGAGCCGTTCGTGACGGAGGGCTGCCCCGTGGCGCCGCGCCACATCGGGAATTCACCCGAGCCCGGCTCCGGACTCATTCCCCCGAAACCGGGGACTCGTCCCAATATCGGCCGGCCTCCTGGTGCGCGAGACTCAGCATCGAAAGGGAGGACGCAAATGGCCAAGTACACGGGCGGCATGCAGGTGGGCAGCGGGTACTACTTCAACTCGAGCAACTGGGAGGTCGAGGTCGTCTCGTCCCAGGGCGCGCGGCTCAAGGCCGACTCGTCGGCGCGGTACGTGAAGGTCCCCTTCCCGGCGCTCTTCGTCATCGTCCCGACGCTCGGCGCGCTCTTCCTCATGTTCCTCCCGATGATCGGCTTCGCGCTGTTCGCCTACGCGATCGCGAAGAAGCTCGCGGGCGCCTTCACGCAGGGCGCGACCGAGCTCGCCGCCACCGTCCAGCCCGGCACCTTCGCCGCCGGCTCCGCCTACTTCACCGGCAAGCCCGAGGAGAAGAAGGAGGGCGCGCCGGAGGACGCGAAGGGTCCCGAGCTCGAGAAGCTCGAGCGCGAGATCGCGGCCCGCAAGGACGGCGCGAAGTAACGCTGCGACAGGCCAGCGTCATCCGCGGGGCCGGGGAATCCCGGCCCCGCTCTCGTCTGGACGGCTTCCGGTCAGAAGTCCTGGGCGTCGAGATGGTGCCTCGCCGTTGGCGGCGGGGGGCGACATCACGTGCGGGGACCCCGCGTACCGCAGCCAGACGGCGGACCCGCTCGTCGTGCTCGCCGCGCGCCACGCGGCACAGCGCGCGTCGAAGGCTCTCCGCTCGCTCTGGAGCCGCGCGGCCGCGAAGGGACTCGACGAGCCGCTCCGGCTTGCCCGGAGATCCTCGAACCGGGCCCTCGCCAGCGCCCGACCGTCGAGCTCCGCGGGGTACTCGTCGAGGTGACACGCGGCGCGCTCCCACCGGTCCGGGTCGGACGCGGACGTGGACGCGCGCGACCACCGCGGCGGAGCGGAGCTGCATCCCGTGAGCAGCGCCCCAGCGAGCGCCGCAGTCGCTACCCAGCGAAGCGTCATCAGCGATCCCCCCTCGGCCGGCAACGATCGCGTGGGATGCTACTCGAACCTCCCGGTCGAACATCAACCCTCGGTGTAGGTCACGGCGAGACGATGTCGTCGGACGTGCGAGCAACCCAGAGTCATCGAGGGAGCTCATGATGCGTACCAACCCAGAGTCATCGAAGGGGGGTTCTGACGCGACGCGGCCCCTTCCGCATCGTGAACCCTCGGGAGTTCAGGCACTTCCTCTCGCCTCGAATGACGCAGAATCTCGTTCCAGAGGGCCGGGCGCACCGGTAGAGTTCGCGCATGCCGATCCGCCCTCGCCCGACCGCCGCTGCGCTCGCGCTCGCCGCGTTCAGCTCGCTCTCGGCCTGCGCCACGATCTTCACCGGAAGCACCGACCCGCTGAAGTTCGACGCGAACGTCCCCGGCGTGCGCTTGTCCCTCGACGGACAGTACCTCGGCGAGCTGCCGCTCTCGCGGGTCCAGTCGCGCAGCTTCATGGGCGGGCAGCAGTTCATCGCGAAGTTCGAGGCGCCCGGGTACGAGACGCAGGAGTTCCGGATTCACCGCGAGTTCAATACGGTCGCCATCCTCGACATCTCGAGCCCGCTGACGTCCGGAGGTGTCGACGTGCTCACGGGGTCCCTGATGCGGTTCTCGCCGCTCGAGTACCACGTGATCATGCGACCGGTGCAGCCTCCGCCGGCGCACCCGGCCGGCCCTCCGCAGCCGAGCCCGTCCGCTCCGCCGCAGGCGTACCCCCCGCCCGCGCCGCCCCCTCCCGCAGGCGCGCCGACCGTCTCCCCCGGGACCTCCGCGAGCGACCGCGGGCTGCGCCTGCACCAGTTTGCGGCCGCCAATTTCCGACGCCTCCAGGCGGACCTCGCCCGGGGCGGTGGGGAGCACCTCACCGCCGCCGCAGCCATCGCGGTGGACGGCACGAGAGAGAGCTCCGCCCGCGTCGAGCGGGCGGCCCTCGGGACGGCGCCGATCCTCGTGGCCGCTTCGACTCCGGTCGAGTTCACCGCGAGGTTCGAGCGCGTCGTCCTCGAGGCGACCTCGACTCCCGCGACTCCGTAGCTCTAGCGCGCGGCCCCGAACGGGAGCGCCGCTGGACGCGCTCGCGCGCTCTGTTAGAACTCCGCGGTGGAGCGCCCAATCCCCCATCCCCCGCCCGCCGGAGGCGCCGACCGCTCCGCGAGCGCGCGCTGGGCGTTCTTCGCGCTCGGATGGCTCTTCTTCGCGCTCGGGATCGCCGGGGCGCTCCTCCCGGTCGTGCCGACCACGCCGTTCATGCTCCTCGCGCTGTGGGCGTTCTCGAGGAGCTCGAGGCGCTTCCACGACTGGCTCTTCCACCACCGGATCTTCGGCGCGCCGCTCCGGCGCTGGCAGCGCGAGCGGATCCTGCCGCGCTGGGTGAAGGCGATCGCCTTCACCTCGATGGCCGCGAGCATGACGTACGTGGCCGCCGTGGTCCGGCCGCCCTGGTACGCCCTGCTGGTCATGGCCGCCGCCGTCGCGGGCGGAGTCGTGTTCATCGCGCGGATCCCGAGCGGACCCTCCCGTGCGCCTGGCGTCGACGTTCCGTCGAGCTCCGCCTGACGGAGCGGGTCGACGGAGAGGAACCCCGGAGAGAAAGCCCGACCGAGGAAGCCCGACCGGGAAGCCAGAAGCCCGACGGCGGGAGTAACAGGGGCAGCGGCGAGCCCCGCGGCGAGGCGGCTTGTGGCATGTATGGCTAGTTCGGTCGATCCCGGACGAGGAGCCGACATGTACGACCCGAAGTGCGACGCCAGCCTCGTCGAAGCCTTCGACCAGATGTGGGGCCGGTTCCCCGACCCCATGCTGCTCGTGCGTCGCGACCGCACGATCCTCGCGCAGAACGACGCCGCCCGGGCGCAGCCCTGGAGCGTGGTCGGCGGGAAATGCTACGACGTGCACCCCGCCAACCAGGGCGAGGTGTGCCAGGGCTGCCAGGCCAACGCCGCGCTCAACCAGGGCACGGCCATCGCTTGCGATGGCGCGCGCGACGGAAAGCGGATCCGCGACTACTGGATCCCGGTGAAGGGAGGGCGAGACGTCTACGTGCACGGCTACGCCACCCTGGGCTCGTCTCCGCTGCCCATCGTCCCCTGATCGGAATGCAGCCTCCGGGCGCGCGGGCCGAGGATCGCGGCGCGGGCGTGCGCTTCCACAGCGCCGCGCCCGGCCGAAGTGCAACTCGCTGTGGAGCAGCCGGGGGTCGGGGCGAAGATCGACGGGGTCGGATCGATGGGCCTCAAGTCGGAGTTCGTGAAGAAGGCGTAGCCGCGCCGCGGGCCGCGCCGGGCTACCGCCGCCGGTAGTGCAGCGCCACGATCCCCGACCTGAACCGCTTCGTGGCGACGAGCGCGAGGCGGAGCGAGGGCTGCAGGCCGGGGAACAGGTACGGACCGTGCCCGGCTACCACCGGGTGGACCACGAAACGGTACTCGTCCACGAGGCCGAGGCGCTCGAGCTCGGCCGAGAGCGCCGGGCTCCCCACCAGCACGCCGCGCGGCGTCGCCCGCTTGAGCGCCTTCACCGCCCGGGTCAGGTCTCGGCCGACGAGGTTCGTGTTCGCCCAGGGGAACTCGCGGCGGGTCGTCGAGACCACGTACTTGGGCTTCGCCTCGAGCTTCCTCGCCCAGGCGCGGCTCACCGGGTCCGCCCCGGGATCCCGCGCCACCGCCGGCCAGGCGTCCTCCATCAGCTCGTAGGTCCGGCGCCCGAAGAGCATCGCGCCCGCCGCGTCCATGAGGCGCGTCCAGTACCGGAGCATCTCGTCGTCGGCGACCCCCTCGCGGTGGTCGCAGCAGCCGTCCAGCGTCACGTTGAGCGCGAAGGTCAGGAGCCCCATGACCTCGACTCTTCCCCGGGGCGGCCGCCGGTTCAAGCCGTCCCAATCGGTGGGACCCCAACGGTCGCCCGGCGTCCCGCGCTTCAAGCGCGACAACGGATCGTTCTTCGAGTGCAGCCCGGATCACATCGAGTTCGTCGCCCGGCGAAGGACCCGTAACCCGGCTCGCAGCGCGCCACGCCGTCCTACACCCCGGTGTCCCAGGCGATGATCGCCCGGAGCTGGGCGAGGAACGCCCGGGCGTCCCCGTCGTGGCACGTCGCGCAGCCGCCGAAGGCCGCGACCGCGACGAGGCGCTCGTCGAGCACCCGCGTCAGCTCGGCGACGGTCTTCACGTCCAGGGCGGCGACGTCGAGCGCGGCGGCGCGGCGGCCGATGATGAGCGGGGTCATGCCGGCGGGGAGTAGCACCGGGGGGTGACGCTGCGCGCTGGCCCGCACCCGAGCGCCCTACGACGCCTTCCTCTGGTGCCAATGCGCCTCGCAGAGCCCCTCCGTGAAGTGCGGTCGACCGCACTTGCTGCACGTGGTCCGGCCCGCCCACCACCGCGGCGGGGGTGCGGGGCGCGCGGACGCCCCCGCCCCCGGCGACCTCGAGATCCAGTTCTGGAGGACCGGCCGGAAGTAGTTCATCGACTGCACCGCCGAATCACCCCGGGCCAGGGCGTCGCGCGCGTCCTTCGCGGCGCCGCCGTGCGCTGGCCCTCCGTCGACCTCGACAGCCGGCGCGTCGTCGTCCGCGAGTCGACCAAGGGGCCGGTGAAGGACCGCGAGCCGCGGGTGGTTCCGATCCTCGACTCCCTCCACGACGTACGAATGCACCCGGCACACGTTCGCTTCACATTGGGTGATGGGCGGTGGGTCGATCCGCGAGCTTCAGCGCATCCTCGGCCACTACTCCATCGTGATGACGGAGCGGTACGCCCACCTCGCGCCCGACTTCTTCTCGCCCGGCGTCCACCAGCGGCTCCAGGTCGACCTGCGGCCGGGCGCCGGGATCGTAGGGCAAATTAAGGCAGAACGCCACGGAGCGAGACGTTCAAGTAGCTGATGTTACAACAAAAAGAC
>CAVTRF010000041.1:0-6478 GCA_963736795.1 uncultured delta proteobacterium
GCCCTCCTCCTCGCGCGCGCGCCGCTCGGCCGCCGTGTCGCGCAGGAGCCTCTGGATCCGGCGCCAGGCCGCGACGAACCCGGCGGGATTGTCGGCGCGGATCACGCCCCGGCTCGCCGAGAAGATGAGCGGCTTGAGGACGCACGGGTAACCGACCGCGCGCGCATCCCCGCCCGGCTCGTCGCCTCTCGCCGAGATCTGCCCCCGCGAGTCCTCGCCCCGCGCAGCTCCTCCGGTCGGGCCCACGCTCTTCGCGGCGCGCTCCGGGTCGGTCTCGACCGGAAAGGACCGGAAGCGCGGAACCGGCACCCCCGCGTCCCGGAGCGCGGTCCGCATCGCGAGCTTGTTCGCCGCGCGACGCGCGGCTGCGGGGGGATTGTGCGCGAGCCCGAGCCGCTCGGCGGCGAGCGCCGCGATGACGGCCGTGGGGTCACTCGCCGGGACGATGCCGCGGATCGGGCGCTTGCGCGCCGCCTCGGCGATCTGGTCCGCCGCGCGCGACGGGTTCCGGTAGTCGAGGGAGAGGAGGTCCTTCTCCTCGCCGAACACGTCCTCGATCCGGTGGCACCGGTCGCTCCCGATGACGAGCGGGACGCCGAGCCGCCGCGCCGCGGCGCGGAAGTCGTCGAGGCGATAGCTCGTGGTCGGCACGAGGAGCAGGAGCTCCCCAGGCGGCGAATCGGCCATGTTCCGGGGTGTTATGCGCGGGCGCCGGGGTGGACGCAAGCCGCGCGAGCGGCCCCGCGCCGGCCGCCCGGCCCCGCGGTCGCGCCCCGCCGACGCTCCGGAGCGCCACGCGGTAACTTCTGCGCACGACGGGGGTTCTCCAGGGGGCGCCGCGGTCTGCCGCGACCGGTTGACCCCGGAGGGGCTCTCGAATAGGTGTCGCCCGCCGGTCGCGCGCCTTTCGGCGTCACCTGGCGAGAGGGGATCGAAGAAGATGAAGCCCGCAGAGCGGATCACCATGCAGCAGCAACCCCCTCAGCCGGCCGCCCGATCGCCGTGGAGGCGGCGGCTCATCGCCGCGGCCGTCCTCGTCGCCGTCGCCGCGGGCGGGCTGTTCGCGTGGCGGGCCTCGCGCCAGGCTCCGGTGACGCGCTACGAGACCGCCCGCGTGGACCGCGGCCGGATCGTGGCGCAGGTCACGGCGACCGGGACGCTCTCCGCGCTCGTGACCGTGCAGGTCGGGAGCCAGGTCTCCGGCCGGATCCAGCAGCTCTTCGTCGACTTCAACAGCCCGGTGAAGAAGGGCCAGCTCATCGCCAAGATCGACCCGCAGCTCTTCCAGGCGACGCTCGAGCAGGCGCGGGCAAACCACGTCGCGGCCCGCGCCGACCTCGCCCGCGCGAAGGTCCAGGCGGCCGACGCGGCGAGGCAGCTCGCCCGGACGCGGAGCCTCGCGGAACGAAAGCTCGTCGCCCAGGCCGACCTCGACACGGCGCAGGCGAACGCGGAGGGCGCGCAGGCCGGCGTGGAGGCGGCCGCGGGGAAGGTCGAGCAGGCGCGCGCCTCGCTCCAGCAGGCGCAGGTGAACCTCGCCTACACGAACATCATCTCGCCGATCAACGGGACCGTCATCTCGCGCAGCGTGGACGTCGGGCAGACCGTCGCCGCCTCGCTCCAGGCGCCGACGCTCTTCGTCATCGCCGAGGACCTCGCGAAGATGCAGGTGGACACGAGCGTCGCCGAGGCCGACATCGGGAAGCTCCGGGCGGGCATGGACGCGTCGTTCACGGTCGACGCGTTCCCCGGAAGACGCTTCCGCGGGACCGTCCGCCAGATCCGGAATGCGCCCCAGAACGTCCAGAACGTCGTCACGTACGACGCGGTCGTCGACGTCGGGAACCCGGACCTCGAGCTGCGCCCGGGGATGACCGCGAACGTGAGCTTCGTGTTCGCGGACCGGGCGGACGTCCTGCGCGTCCCGAACGGTGCGCTGCGGTTCCGGCCGTCCGCCGAGCTCCAGGCCGGGCGCCGAGGCGCTGGGGCCGCAGGGGGCGGCGGCGGGGCCGGAGCCCAGGGCGCTCCGGACGGAGGCGGCCGAGGCGCGGCGTCGCCCGGACAGGCGCCCGGTGCGCCGCGGCCGGAAGGCCGCCGCCCGGGGGCGGGCGAGGGATCGCCGCGCGAGCCGGACCGCCGGACGGTCTGGGCGCTTCGCTCGGAGAAGCCGGACCCGGTGCAGATCCGGACCGGGGTCTCCGACGGATCGACGACCGAGGTGCTCGAGGGCGACCTGCGCGAAGGCGATCAGGTCGTGACCGACGTCGCGGGCGGTGAGAAGCCCGCGGGCGCGGGCGGCGGGCCGCCGGGCGGTCCTCGCGGCGGACGGATCTTCTAGGTGGTCGCGATGGCCCGCGCGCTCGTCGACATCGACTCGGTCGAGAAGACCTACCGCATGGGCGACGTCGACGTGCGTGCGCTGCGCGGGGTCT
The DNA here is from genome assembly GCA_963736795.1 of uncultured delta proteobacterium. Lineage (GTDB taxonomy): Bacteria > Myxococcota > Myxococcia > Myxococcales > Anaeromyxobacteraceae > Anaeromyxobacter. The sequence continues at coordinate 2,433 of CAVTRF010000041.1, forward strand.
CGCTCACCATCGCCGACGGCGAGTTCGTCGCGGTCATGGGCGCGTCGGGCTCGGGGAAGTCCACGCTCATGAACGTCATCGGGTGCCTCGACCGACCGACCGCCGGGTCGTACCGGCTCGCGGGCGAGGAGGTCTCCCGGCTCGACCGCGACGAGCTCGCGGCGGTCAGGAACCGGACGCTCGGGTTCGTGTTCCAGAGCTTCAACCTGCTCTCGCGCACGAGCGCGATCGAGAACGTCGAGCTGCCGCTCGTCTACTCCGGCCTCGGGGCCCGCGAGCGGCACGCGCGGGCGCGCGCCGCGCTCGAGCGGGTCGGCCTCGGCGAGCGGATCGACCACCACCCGAACCAGCTGTCGGGCGGGCAGCAGCAGCGCGTCGCGATCGCCCGCGCCATCGTCACCCACCCGCGCCTCCTGCTCGCCGACGAGCCCACCGGGAACCTCGACAGCCGCACGTCGGTCGAGGTCATGGCGCTCCTCCAGGCCCTCGGGCGCGAGGGGATCACGGTGGTCCTCGTCACGCACGAGCACGACGTCGCCGAGTTCGCGTCCCGGATCGTCGTCCTGCGCGACGGGCTCGTGCGGAGCGACGACCGCCAGGTCGCGCGGATCGCGCGCCCGACCGCGGCTCCGGAGGAGGCCGTCCCGTGAACCTGCTCGAGACCCTGCGGGTGGCCGCGCGCGCCCTCCTGCGGAACAAGATGCGCTCGTTCCTCACCACGCTCGGGATCGTCATCGGCGTCTCCGCCGTGATCGCGATGGTCGCGATCGGCGAGGGCGCGAAGAAGCGGGTCGAGGACGCCTTCGCCTCGATGGGGTCGGACCTCCTCATCGTGCTCCCCGGCACGACCACCCGCGGCGGCGCGTTCGGCGGCTTCGGTTCGATGCCCACGCTGACCTGGGACGACCTGCGGGCGATCCGGGCCGAGGTCCCCTCCGTCCGCGCCGTCGCGGCGAGCCTCCGGACCACCGCGCAGGTCCTGTCCGAGGACCAGAACTGGACGACCTCGGTGACCGGCACGAGCCCGGAGTTCTTCGACATCCGCACGTGGGCCGTCGGCTCGGGCGCGCTCTTCACCGCCTCCGACGTGGACGGCGGCACGAAGGTGGCGGTCCTCGGGAAGACGGTCGCGGACAAGCTCTTCGGCGCGGGGGCCGATCCCGTGGGGCTCACGGTGCGGATCAAGAACATCCCGTTCCAGGTGGTGGGCGTCCTCGCGTCCAAGGGCCAGTCGCCCATGGGCCAGGACTACGACGACGCGGTCTTCGTCCCGCAGTCGTCGTACCAGGCGAAGATCCAGGGCGGCCTCCAGAAGTACCTCTCCGGGGTGATCATGATCGGCGCGCAGCCCGGCCAGACCGCGCGCGCCGAGCGCCAGATCTCGGACCTGCTCCGGGACCGCCACCGGATCCCTCCCGGAGGCGACGACGACTTCTCGATCCGGAACCTCACGGACATCGCGGGCGCGCAGCAGCAGGGCGTCTCCACGATCACGACCCTGCTCGCCGCGATCGCCGCCGTTTCGCTGGTCGTGGGCGGCATCGGGATCATGAACATCATGCTCGTCTCGGTCACCGAGCGGACGCGGGAGATCGGGATCCGGATGGCGGTCGGCGCGCGGCCGCGCGACATCCTCGCCCAGTTCCTCGTCGAGGCGCTGACGCTCGCGGTGGCCGGCGGCGCGATCGGGGTGTTCCTCGGGATCGTCGCCGCGCAACGGCTCGCCGCCCAGTTCGGCTGGCCGATGCTGATCCGGCCGGACATCGTCGTCGTCTCGGTCGTGTTCAGCGCGATCGTCGGCGTCGCGTTCGGCATCTACCCCGCCCGCAAGGCATCGCAGCTCGACCCCATCGAGGCCCTGAGGTTCGAGTGAGAACGTTCCTCCGCATCGCCCTCCTGCTCCTCGCCGCGACCGCCGCGGCACAGGCTCCCGGTCCTGCGCCCGCACCTGCCGCGCCGCAGCCTCCGCCGGCTGCCGTCCCTCCTCGCGCCCTCGCGCTCGAGGAGGCGCTCCGGCTCGGCCTCGCCCGGCAGCCGCAGCTCCGTCAGGCGCAGGCGTCCACCGAGGCGGCGAAGGCCAGGGTCGAGCAGACGCGGGCGCCGCTCCTCCCGCAGCTCACCGGATCCGCGAGCTGGCAGCGGTCCTCCGATTCGACCTCCGAGCTCTCGCTCGGGGCGCTCTCCTCTTCCGGCACGCGCGACCTCTACAGCCTGGGGATCACCGGCAGGCTGCTCGTGTGGGACTTCGGGCAGACCTCCGGCCGGTGGCGCGCGGCGCAGGCGACCGCGGCCGGACAGGCCGACTCCGAGCGGGGCACCGCCCAGGCCGTCGCGCTCGGGATCCGCACGACCTACTTCGACGCGGTCGCCGAGAAGGCGCTGCTCGGGGTCGCGCGCGACACGCTCGCGAACGAGCAGAAGCACCTCGATCAGATCCGCGCCTTCGTCGAGATCGGCACGCGGCCCCCCATCGACCTCGTGACGGAGCGGGTGAACTTCGCGAACGCGCGAGTCCGGGTCATCCAGGCGGAGAACGCGTACGCGACGGCGCGCGTCCGGGTCGAGCAGGCGATCGGGGCGACCGACCTCGGACCGTGGGAGGTCGTGGACACGACGCTCCCACCGCTCCCGGGTGAGGAGGCGGCGCCGGAGATCCTCCTCGCCGAGGCGATCTCCGCGCGCCCCGACATCGCTGCGCTCGAGCAGCAGGTGCGGGGGCAACAGCTGACCGTCCGGTCCCTGGAGGGCGGCTACGGCCCGAGCCTCGGGGTGTCCGCGGGCGTGACGGAGGCCGGCGCGAGGCCGGCCGATCTCTCCTCCGGGTGGAACACCGCGGTGACCCTGAGCTGGCCGCTGTTCCAGGGCGGGCAGACCCGCGGCCAGGTGCGCGAGGCACGCGCGAACCAGACCGCGCTCGAGGCGCAGGTGGAGCAGCTCCGGCAGCAGGTCCGGCTCGAGGTCGAGCAGGCGCGGCTGGGCGTCCGCGCCGCGAGTCGCGACGCTCGGCGCCTCCGACGAGGCGGCGCAGGCGGCCCGGGAGCGGCTCGTGCTGGCCGAGGGACGGTACGAGACCGGCGTCGGGAGCCTCCTCGATCTCTCGGACGCGCAGGTCGCGCTCACGACCGCGCTCGGGCAGCGGGTGCAGGCGGAGTTCCAGCTCGCCTCGGCGCGCTCGCAGCTGCTCCGCGCGCTCGGGCGCCCGTAGGAGCGTGCGGGCCTCGCCCGCGCCGGTTACACCCGCGGACATGAAGTTCGACGTCTCGCCCGAGGCGTACGACCGGTCCGTGGGGCGCTACGCGCGCGAGATCGCGCCGCGCTTCGCCGCCGTCGCGGGGGTCGCGGCGCTCTCGACCGGACCCGTGCTCGACGTCGGCTGCGGCCCGGGCGCGCTCACCGCGTTCCTCGCCGACCGCTTCGGCCCGGCGGCGGTGGCGGCGGTGGACGTCTCCGAGCGGTTCGTCGCCGCCTGCCGGGAGCGCATCCCGGGGGCGGACGTCCGCCTCGCCTCCGCGGAGTCCCTCCCCTTCCGCGACGGGAGCTTCCAGGCGGCGCTCGCGCAGCTCGTCCTGTCGTTCGTGCCGGATTCCGCCCCGCGCCGTCGCCGAGATGGCGCGGGTCGTCCGCCCCGGAGGCATCGTCGCGACGTGCACCTTCGAGGGACGCGGATTCGTCGTCGCGCGGACGTTCTGGGAGGCCGCGACCCGCTTCGACCCCGCCGCGCCCGACGACGCGCGGCTCCCGCTTCGACGCGGCGAGGAGCTCCTCCGCCTCTGGACCGGCGCGCACCTCCGGGACGTCCACCTCGAGACCTTCGAGGTCGAGAGCGCGTACGACGGTTTCGACGATCTCTGGTCCATGTTCGCGAGCGGCGTCGGTCCGGCCGGCGTGTACTTCCTCGCGCAGGCCGAGGGTCGGCAGGCCGAGATCCGCGACGCCTGCTTCGAGCAGCTCGGGCGCCCCGCGGCCGGTTTCACGCTCCCGGCGCGCGTCATCGCGGTGAGCGGGCGCGTCTGATTGGCGCCTCGCTGGCTCGAGGCCTCCGAGCG
>CAVTRF010000042.1:0-10036 GCA_963736795.1 uncultured delta proteobacterium
CCCGGAGCTCGACCACGAGGCGCTCGGCGGTCTTCTTGCCGATCCCCGGCACCTTCGTGAGCCGCGCGAATTCCCCTGCGCGACGGCCGCCGCCGACTCCTTCGCCTCGACGCCGGACAGGATGTTCTGGGCGGCCCGCGGCCCGACGCCCTTCACCTCGATGAGGGCGCGGAACACCGCCTCCTCGTCCTCGGTCGCGAAGCCGAACAGCTCGATCGCGTCCTGGCGGACGTTCGTGAACGTCCGCAGCGTCGCCGGCTGGCCCTGCGGCGGGAGGCTCGCGAGCGAGACGGCCGAGAGGTGGACGAGGTAGCCCACGCCGGCGACGTCGAGCACCGCGTGGTCGGCCCCCTTCTCCGCGACCTTCCCCGAGAGGCGCGCGATCACGGGGCGGTCCGGTGATCGCGGCGCGCGGGGCGGAGCCGGGAGAGCGCGGCCGCGGGACGGGCGCCGACGAGGGCGAGGCGCGCCGCGCGGCGCGCGAGGTGGCACACGGCGAGCGCGACGGCGTCGGCCTCGTCGGAGAGGTCCGCCTCGACCCCGAGCAGCGTCCGGGCGGTGCGGATCATCTGGTCCTTCGACGCGCGCCCGCTCCCGGTGAAGGCGAGCTTCACCTCCGACGGCTGGTACTCGAACACCGGCAGCCCGGCGCGGGCGGCGGCCGCGAGCGCGACGCCGCGGGCCTGACCGAGGACGAGCGCGGAGCGCGGCGACACGCCCGCGAAGACGTGCTCGATCGACACCTCGGCCGGCCGGGCGCGCCCGATCACCTCGTCGAGCCCCTCGAGGATCGCCAGGAGCCGCTCGGGGAGCGGGTGCTGGCCGGGACGAGCACGCCGGACTCGACCACCTGGAGCCGACCGCCCTCCCGCGCGACGACGCCGAAGCCGCACCGCTGCGAGCCGGGGTCGATGCCGAGGACAATCACGCGCGCATCGTAGCAGACCCTGAACCCCCGTCCAGATGCTCGCGGCGCGGCGCGCGCGGCCCCGCGCCGAGGTGCCGGGCGCCGGCGAGCGACGCGGCGGCGGCGGCGACCGCCAGGGCGGCGCCCACGCCGAGCGCGAGCGCCCAGCCCGCGAGGAACCCGCCGTCCGCGGCGGCCGGCGCGGAGCGGAGCGCGACGATCGCGCCCGCAATCCCGATGCCCGTCGCCATGCCGGCGTTCCGCGCCGTCGCGAGCAGGCCGCCCCCGACCCGAGCCGCTCCCGCGGCAGGGCCGACATCACCGCCGCGTTGTTCGGCGACTGGAACAGCCCCATCCCCGCCCCGGCGAGGGCGAGCCGCGCGGCGACCGACGCGACGGCGTCGGTGGGCCCCGCGGACGAGGAGGACGAGCGCGAGCGCGAGGATCGCCATCCCGGCAATCGGGAGGAAGCGGCCGCCGAACCGGTCCGCGATCCACCCGGAGAGCGGCGACGAGACCGAGAGCGCGACCGGCACCGAGACGAGGACGAATCCCGAGCGTGCCGGTGGAGAGGCCCAGGACGCGCGCCAGCAGGAACGGCGTGAGGAGCGTCTGCGTGAACATCGCGGCGTACGAGAGGAAGCCGGCGAGGAGCCCCCACGAGAACACCGCGTCGCGGAAGACGGAGAGGTCGAGCAGCGGGCCGCCCGCGGCGCCGCCGCCGCGCGGGAGGGTCCGGAGCGCCCACAGGGCGCCGGCGAGCCCGACCGGCAGGTTCACGAGGAACACCCAGCGCCAGGAGAGGCTCGACACGATGAGCCCCCCGAGCGGCGGACCGGCGGTGAGGCCGATCGCGACGACGGTCCCGACCGCGCCCAGCGCGCGCCCGCGCTGGGTCGCCGGAAAGGAGGCGGTCACGACGGCCGGGCCGATCGCCATCATCGCGCTCGCGCCGAGCGCCTGGACGACGCGCGCCGCGACGAGGGCGCCGAGCCCCGGCGCCAGTCCGCAGCGCGCGGACCCGAGGGTGAACAGGACGAGCCCGCACCTGCGTACAGGGCGCGGTGCCCGAGGCGATCCCCGAGCCGGCCGAGGAAGATCAGCGTCGCCGTGATGGCGAGGACGTACCCGTTCACGATCCACTGCAGCCGGGCGACCGGGGCGCCGAGCTCGCGGCCAATCGTCGGCAGCGCGACGTTGACGATGTTCCCGTCGAGCGTCGCCATGAACGTCCCGACGGCGACGACCGAGAAGGCGAGCCACGGCGAACGGGCGGGGCGGGTCATCGCTCAGCTGCGAGGTGGGCGGGAAGAGGGTCGGGTGCTCGGCGAGCACCACCTTGCGGAGCCGCGGGAGCGCGACGTGGAAGGCGAGGCTCCGCCGCGACCACCACGCCGCCGCCCGTGACGGCATCGTGGAGGTCGGGCCGAGGCGGCTCGCCGCGAACCCGGCGACCAGCGCGCCGAACGGCGAGACGCCGACGAAGGCGTGCGAGAGAGGCCCATCACGCGCCCGCATGTGGACCGGCGCGAGCCCCTGGAGCAGGGTCATCGTGCCCGCCATCTGCGTGATGAACCCGAACCCGATCACGGCGAGCGCGAGCGCGGACACGACCACGCTCCGCGAGAACGCGAGCGCGACGACCCCGGCTCCGAGCAGCGTCGCCCCGAGCGCGACCCGGCGCCCGAGCCCCGCGAGCCCCTTGCGGAGGAGGAGGCGGATACGCGCCCGCCAGGCGCCGCAGCCCGCGCAGGCGAGCAGCGACCCGTAGAGCGTCGCCCCGCCGCCGAGCACCTCCGAGGAGAGGACCGGGAGGAGCGTCTGGTACGGGATCGCGAAGAGCTCGACACGGCGAGGAGCGCGAGCAGCGCGCGCACGTGCGCGGTCCGGCCGGCGGTTACGCGAGCCCCTCGAGCACGTGGGCGCCGCGGCCGCTCCTGGCGGGCGGCTGGACCGGCGGCGTCATCACGAGCAGCGCGTAGTACGTGCCGAGGAAGGAGGCCGCGTTGAGCGCGAACGCCCACCCCTCGCCCACCGAGGCCACGACGACCCCCGCCAGCGCGGGGCCCACGACGCGGGCGGCGTTCACGATCGACGAGTTGAGCGCGATGGCGTTCGACATGTCCTCGCCCGCGAGGTCCGCGAGGAGCGCCTGCCGCGCGGGGATCTCGAAGGCGTAGGTGAGCCCGAGCATCCCGGCGAGCACGATCACGTGCCAGGGCCGGACCGTGCCGGTCAGGGTGAGCACGGCGAGGAGGGTCGCCTGCACGATCGCGTTCGCCTGCGTGGCGAGGACGAGGCGGCGGCGGGGCAGGCGGTCGGCGAGGGAGCCCGCCCAGATCCCGAAGAGGAAGACCGGCACCTGGCCGAGGAAGTTCACGACGCCGAGCAGCTCGGACGAGCGGGTGAGCCGCCAGACGAGCCAGGCCTGCGCGACGGACTGCATCCACGTGCCGGCGAGCGAGATCGCCTGCCCGGCGAAGAAGAGCCGGAGGTCGCGCCGCCCGAGCGAGCGGAGCGCGTGGGGCCAGCGGAGTGGGGTGGCCGCGCCCCGCCCGCGGTCGCCCACGTCAGAGCTCGATCTGCGCGCCCATCTCGACGACGCGGTTGGGCGGAAGCCCGAAGAACGCGCTCGCGGTCTGCGCGTTCCGGGCCATCACGATGAAGAGCCGCTTCCGCCAGGTGGCGAGCTTCGACGGGCCCGTGGCGAGGAGGGTCTCCCGGCCGAGGAAGTACGTCGTCTCCATCGGCTTGAGCTCGAGCTTGGGGCCGGGGCCACGGAGCGACGGGAGCGACGCGAGCAGCGCGGGGACGTCGGGGGTCTCCATGAACCCGTAGCGTGCCACCACCTGGAAGAACCCGCACCCGAGGTCGCGGACCTGCACCCGCTGCTCGGGCGCGATGGTCGGCACCTCCTCGGTGAGGAGCGAGGTGAGGATGACCCGCTCGTGCAGCACCTTGATGTGCTTCAGGTGGTGCAGGAGGACCGGTGACACCGTCCCGGGGTTGCCGGTCAGGAAGACGGCGGTCCCGGGGACGCGCAGCGGGGACTTCCGGGCAATCTCGCCGAGGAAGAGGTCGAGCGGGAGCCCCGAGCTCCTGACCATCTCGGCGAGCGCGTCGCGCCCCCGCTTCCAGGTGGACAGCAGCACGAAGACCGCCGCCGCCGTCGCGATCGGGAACCAGCCGCCCTCCTCGACCTTGACGACGTTCGCGCCCAGGAAGGCGAGGTCCACCGCGAGGAACGCGCCGGTCAGGCCCGCGGCCCGCCAGCGCGGCCAGCGCCAGACGTCCCGCGCGACCCGGTAGAACAGGAAGGTCGTGATCGTCATCGTGCCCGTCACCGCGATGCCGTACGCGGAGGCGAGCCGGGACGAGGACTGGAACCCGAGCACGAGCGCGACCGTCCCGACCGCGAGGGCCCAGTTCACCTCGGGGAGGTAGATCTGGCCGATCTCGCGGGACGACGTGTGCCGGATCGTGACGCGCGGACAGTACCCGAGCTGCACCGCCTGCCGCGTGAGGGAGAACGCGCCGGAGATGAGGGCCTGGGACGCGACGATCGCCGCGGCGGTCGCGATCCCGATCATGGGGTAGAGGGCCCACTCGGCGCGAGCAGGTAGAAGGGGTTCCGGGCGGCCGACGGATCGTGCAGCAGGAGCGCGCCCTGCCCCAGGTAGTTGAGGAGGAGCGCCGGCATCGCGACGGCGAACCAGGCCACCCGGATGGGACGCCTGCCGAAGTGGCCCATGTCGGCGTACAGCGCCTCGCCGCCGGTGATGACGAGGACGACGGCGCCGAGCACGAGGAACCCGTGCCCGCCGTTCCGGACGAAGAACGTGGCGGCGTGCACGGGGCTCAGCGCGCCGAGCACGGCGGGATCGAGCAGGATCCCGCGGGCGCCCAGGACGGCGATCGCGACGAACCAGACGAGCATCACCGGGCCGAACACCGCGCCGACCGTCGCCGTCCCCCGCTTCTGGAACAGGAACAGCAGCACCAGGATCGCCACCGACGCGGGGACCACCGCGTAGTGGAACGCCGGTGCGCGCCACCGTGACGCCCTCGAGCGCGCCGAGCACCGAGATGGCGGGGGTGATGACCCCGTCGCCGTAGAGGAGCGCGCGCCGAACAGGCCGATGAGGAGGAGCGCGCCGCGGGATCTCCGGGTCGTGCCGTATCGGCCGACGAGCGCCATGAGCGCGAGGATTCCTCCCTCGCCGCGGTTGTCCGCGCGCATGACGAACCACAGGTACTTCACCGTGACGACGAAGGTCATCGCCCAGAAGACGAGCGAGAGGATCCCGAGCACGTTGTCCGGCGTCGCCGGGACGGCGTGCGTCCCGGAGAAGCACTCCCGGACCGCGTACAGCGGGCTCGTCCCGATGTCCCCGTAGACGACGCCGAGCGCCCCGAGCGCGAGCTTGGCGAGCGCGGCGCCGGAGGGGACCGCGTGGTGCTCGCCCGGCACCGGCGTCGGCGTCGGCGCGGGCAGCGGCGTCGAGCTCGGGACGGAGACGGCCTGGGGTGTGGGGGGGTTGTCGGACATCGGGGGGTCGAAAGGGCGCACGAAGTAAGCAGATTGCGGACCGGGCGTCGAGGCCGGACGGGGGACGACACGCATTCGTCCGCCGTGATTCGGCTTTGTAGGGTTCCGGCCTCGTCCGGGCACCCCGTTTCGGGCGCCCTGGGGCGCCCGACGCGAGCACCGGGCATCCCGTCCGGGAGGCATCCGACCGCGGCGAACGGTAACTTCGCCTGCCGTGTCCCGCCCCCCGTCCCCCCTTCGCCGCGAGCTCACCGAGCTGGTCTCCCTCGCCGTGCCGCTCGCCGTGGCGCAGGGCGGCCAGGCGCTCATGGGCGTGGTCGACACCGCCGTGGTCGGCCGGGCGGGGGCGCTGCCGCTCGCGGGCGTCGGCCTCGGGCTCGCGCTGTTCATGGCGCTCTCGGTCTTCGGCATGGGCGTGATGCACGGCCTCGACCCGCTGGTCTCCCAGGCCGTCGGCGCGGGCGACACGGCGCGGGCGCGGCGGCTCCTCTGGCAAGGGGTCTGGCTCGCCGCACTGCTCTCCGCCGCCCTCGCGGCGCCGTTCGTCGTCGCCCCATCGCTCCTCGTCCCCCTCGGGATCGCGCCGGAGATCGCGCGCGAGGCCGGTCGCTACCTCCTGTGGCGCCTCCCGGGCCTCCCCTTCTTCCTCGCCTGGCTCGCCGCGCGCACGTATCTACAGTCGCTCGGGATCACCCGCCCGATGGTGCTCTCCACGATCGCCGCGAACGTCGTGAACGTCGCGGCGGACCTCCTCCTCGTCCTCGGCGGCTCCGCCCTGCCCGCGTGGACGGGGCCGCTCCGCGCGGTCCCTGCGATGGGGGCGGCCGGCGCGGCCCTCGCGACGACGCTCTGCAGCGGCCTGCAGCTCGCGATCCTCGCCCGCGCCGTCGCGGCGGTCGCGCTCGACGGCGCCGCCCCTCCCCGCCGGCCCGATCCGGCGGAGCTCGCCCGCGCGGTGCGCGTCGGCCTGCCGGTGGGGCTGCACATGGGCGCGGAGGTCGGGATCTTCGCGCTCGTCGGCTTCCTCGCCGCGCGGCTCGGCGCCCTGCCGCTCGCGGCGCACCAGCTCGCGATCTCGATCGCGAGCCTCACGTTCACGGCCGCGGTCGGGCTCGGGAACGCCGGGTCCGTCCGCGTGGGGCGCGCCGTCGGCGCCCGCGACCGGGTCGGCGCGCGGCGCGCGGGCCTGACCGCCTTCGGGGCCGGGGCGGCGTTCATGGCCGCGAGCGGGGTCCTGCTCCTCGCGTTCCCCGGGGCGGTCGCGCGCCTCATGACCGACGACCCCGCCGTCCTCGCCGCGGCGGTGCCCCTCCTCCGGATTGCCGCCGTGTTCCAGATCTCCGACGGGGTGCAGGCGGTCGGCGCGGGGGTCCTGCGGGGCGCCGGCGAGACCCGCTTCACGTTCGTGGCGAACGTCGCGGGCCACTGGGCGCTCGGGTTCCCCGCGGCGATCGTGCTCGGCTTCACCCTCGGCGGCGGCGTCGCCGGGCTCTGGTGGGGCTTCGTGCTCGGCCTCTCCGCGGTGGCGGCCGCCCTGGTCGTGCGCTTCCTGCGGATCTCGGGATCGGACATCGTCCCGCTCGCGGAGCGCGGCGCGCCGGCGGATGTGCACTAAGCTCCCGCCGTGCGCCTCGCGGCTCCACAGGCCTGGGAGGATCTCGCCCACACCGCCGACGTCGGGCTCCGAGTGCGCGGCTCGACCGCCGAGGAGGCGCTCTGCCGCCTCGCGCTCGCGTTCGCGACCCTCGTGACCGGCGGCGCACCCGCGACGAGGCTCTCCGAGGAGCGCCTCGTCGTCCCCGGCGGCCCGGGGCTCGCCGGGACCGCCGTCGCCCTGCTCCGCGAGCTCCTCTTCCGGCTCGCGACCGCGCGGGAGGTGCCGGTCGAGGTGGAGGTGCACTCGGCGAGCGAGCGCGGGGCGGACGTCACCGTGCTGTTCGGCCGGTACGACCCGGACCGGCACGCGGAGGGCGCGGACGTGAAGGCCGTCACGTGGCACGCGGCGCGGCTCGAGCGGGAGGGCGACGGCTGGGTGGCGCAGGCGGTGCTGGACATCTAGGAACGCTTGAGCCGGGGCGGACCCGGTCCAGGTCCAGGTCGAGGACCAGGTCCAGGTCCAGGTACAGGTCAGGCGGACGGGGATCGCATGAGAGACGCGGAGCTCAGCCGATGAACCTGCGCCGGATCGAGGGAGACCTGTGGGAGATCCCGCGGGAGGGGCGGATGAAGGTGCCCGGCCGCGTCTACAGCGTCGGGCCGCCCGCGCCGGACGACCCGGCGCTCCAGCAGGTCGCGAACGTCGCGCACCTGCCCGGCATCCTGCGCTTCTCGCTCGCGATGCCCGACATCCACTGGGGCTACGGGTTCCCGATCGGCGGCGTCGCCGCGGTGGACGCCGAGCACGGCGCCGTCTCCCCGGGCGGCGTCGGCTACGACATCAACTGCGGCGTCCGCGTCGTGACCACCCGGCTCGACGAGGAGACGGTGCGCGCGAGCCTGCACGCGGTGACCGCGCAGCTGTACCGCGACATCCCGACCGGAGTCGGCGCGTCGGCCGCCATCCCCCGGCTCTCCGACGCGGCGCTCGACGAGGTGCTGTCGCAAGGCGCGGCGTGGGCGGTGCGGCACGGCTACGCCGCCGCGTCGGACGACGCGCAGCGGTGCGAGGAAGGCGGACGCCTCCCCGGCGCGGATCCGTCCGCGGTGAGCGCGCGGGCGCGGCTCCGGGGCGCCGACCAGCTCGGCACGCTCGGGAGCGGGAACCACTTCATCGAGGTCGACCGGGTCGCGGAGATCTACGACGAGGCGGCGGCGGAGGCGTTCGGGCTCCTCCCCGGCACCGTCGCGCTCCAGCTCCACTCGGGCTCGCGGGGGCTCGGGTACCAGGTGTGCGACGAGTCCCTGGCGGAGCTGACGCCGCGCCTCGCGTCCTTCGGAGCGGACTACGCGGCGCTCCCCGACCGGCAGCTCGCGTGCGCTCCGATCGACTCGGACGAGGGCCGCCGCTACCTCGGCGCGATGCAGGCGGCGGCGAACTTCGCCTGGGCGAACCGGCAGGTGATGACCGGCCTCGCCGTGCGCGCCCTCCTCCACGCGCTGCGGGTCTCGGAGCGGGACCTCGGCGCGCGGCTCCTCTACGACGTCTGCCACAACGTGGCGAAGCTCGAGGAGCACGACGTCGAGGGCGTTCGCCGGGAGGTCCTCGTCCACCGCAAGGGCGCCACGCGCTGCTTCGGCCCGGGCGATCCCCGGGTGCCGGCCCCGTACCGCGCCGTCGGCCAGCCGGTGCTCATCCCGGGCGACATGGGTCGCTACTCCTACGTCCTCGCCGGAACCGAGCGGGCGATGCGCGACACCTTCGGCGAGCTCCTGCCACGGCGCCGGGCGCCTCCTCTCGCGCGGCGAGGCGCTCCGCCGCGGGAAGGGCCGCTCCATCGCGAAGGAGCTCGCCGCCCGTGGGATCGAGGTCATCTCGCGCGGGAAGAAGACGCTCGCGGAGGAGATGAGCGACGCCTACAAGGACGTCGCGCGGGTCGTCGCGGTCATGCACGACGCCGGCATCTCGCGGCTCGTCGCCCGCCTCGAGCCGATGGGCGTCGTGAAGGGCTAGGGCGTACGCCTCCGGGGCCGGGTCGTGGAATGCGCCCTCGGGCGCCCGTTTCGGGGCAGCGGCGGCGCGCCGCATTTCCCGTCCTGCAAGGGATTCGACGCCGGGCGGCCTCGCCGTTCGGGCGACTCCGCGCGGGCCCCTGCCCGTCCGGGCTCCCCCGGATCCCGTCCGCATGCGCTACGAAGGCCGGGTCACGTGCACGTACGCGGTCGGTGTGTGTCTCCATCCGTGAAGGGGTCCACTGTGCGTCATTCGATCGTCGCCTCGCTCCTCCTCGCTCCGTCGCTCGCGCTCGCGAGTGGCTACGCGCTCCCCAACAGCCACCCGCGCGATCTCGGCGTCTGCGCGTCCGGCGTCGCCGCCCAGAGCGACGCGGCGGCCGCGTTCGCGCTCCCGGCCGCGCTCGCGCGCATCCAGGGCCCGTCGGTCAGGCTCGGCGCCGGCGCCGTCAGCGTCGGGGCCGACTGGACCGATCCGACGCCGGGCGCCACCGTACCGCCGATTGGCGGCCCGGCCGAGCCGGGGACCGCGAGCCTCTCGACCAAGCTCACGTACTTCCCCACGGTCGCGGTGTCGTACGGCGGCAAGATCCCCGCCCTCGGCGACCGGGGATTGGGGCGTCGGCCTCGCGCTCCAGCCCTTCGGCGGCTCCATCGTGAAGTGGCCGAACGACTGGGCCGGCCGCTACCGCATCACCGAGGTGGACCGGGAGGTCTTCAGCGGGACGCTCACCGGAGGCATCGAGGTGATCCCGCAGGTCCGGATCGGCGGCGGGCTCGTCTACTACTACACGATGGAGACCTTCAAGCAGCACCTCTGGCAGGAGCCGTTCGGCGCCACCGGCGTGCTGACCCCCGGCTACCCGGACGCGACCGCGAAGCTCGGCAAGCTCGACGGCGGCGCCCTCACGTACGACGTGTCGTTCGAGGTCGAGCCGCTGAAGGGCGTCCCCTTCACCTTCGCCCTGGAC
>CAVTRF010000043.1:0-14926 GCA_963736795.1 uncultured delta proteobacterium
GGTCAGCGTCCGCCGCAGCGCGACCACGAGGAGCGCGCCGGCGGACCGCGAGGCGATCACGCGGTGCGTCTGAGGACCGTCACGCAGTTCGTGACCCCCGAGCCGCCGATGTTGAATGCCACCCCGACCTCTGGCCTGCGCCGCGCCGGCGCGACGCCGATCGGCGCGCCCACGAGCTGCTTGTACAGGAGCGCGTGCATCGAGACCCCCGTCGCGCCGACCGGGTGCCCCTTCGCCTTCAGCCCGCCCGAGAGGTTCACGGCGCAGCGTTCGTCGTCCCGACCGAAGCGGCCCTCGAGGTAGTCCACGCCGGCACGGCCATCGGGGGAGAGCCCGAGCGCCTCGGTGGCGAGGAGCTGCGCGATGCTGAAGCAGTCGTGGACCTCGGCGACGTGCACGTCCGAGACGCTCATCCTCGCCTCCGCGAGCGCGCGCCGCACGGCCTCCTTCCCGGCGGTGAGCTCGTGCAGCGCGGGTCGCGGCGCCATGGGGAGTCGCTCGTTCACGTGACCGATGCCGGCGACGTCGACCGTGCGCTTCCCCGCGGCGCGCGCGTCGGCGCTCCGCATGAGGACGACGGCCGCGGCGCCGTCGCTGACGAGCGAGCAGTCGTGGAGATGGAGTGGCGGAGCGATCGCCGGGTTCTTCTCCGGAGGGAGGCCCAGGATCGCGTCCGCCGTGACGAGGCCGAGCTTGTCGCTCGGGCCGCCCTTGCCGAAGTGAGCGAGCGGATTCTCGAGGCCGTTGCGGTACCCGAGCGCCGCGACGGTCGCGAACATGCGCCTCAGCGCTCCGTCCGCGATCCGGTGGTGCGCCTGGTAAGCCTGGGCGATGCGCGCGAACAGCCCGGGGAAGGTGACCCCCCTCGCGCCCTCGTCCGGCCAGTACGAGCAGGTCGCGAGCGCGTGCGTGACGCCCTTGGTGTCGAGGAGGTTCATCTTCTCCGCGCCGATGACGAGCGCGATCCGGGCTCGCCCCGCCTCGATGGCGTGGAGCGCGCCGTAGAGGGCGACGCTGCCGGAGGCGCACGCGTCCTCGCAGCGGGTCATCGACTTGAACCGGAGCCCCTCCGGATCGATCTCCGTCGCCAGCGCGGCCAGGTGCTCCTGGTTCGCGAAGAGGCCCGGCGCGCAGATCCGACCCAGACGCCGTCCACGTCCTTCCCGGCGATCCCCGCGTCGGCGAGGGCGCCCCGCCCCGCCTCGACGACGAGGTCGTGCAACGACCTCACGTCGGTGACCTCACCGGTCTCCCGGTTCTTCTGCACCAGCGCGCCGAACTTCGAGTTGTAGGCCCCGACGATGCCGACCTGGCTCACTTGCGTCTCCCTCGCGCGTCCTCGACGCGCCTCGACGTCCCGACGTATTGCCGCCGGGCGGCGCTGCGCGATTCTTCCGCGCTCGCCGCGAGCCGTCAATCCACGGGTCGCGCAGGCCTAAGGGCGTCTAACAAAACTGCTGCCGAAGATCGCTGCGCCGGGTGGACGGGCTCCTACACGGCGTGATGCGGCCCTGTTGAGGAGGCGCTCATCCAGAATGACCGGCTCTCGCGTCCCAAGTACGCGGATTCGGATCGAGTCCCGGCAGGGTCGATGTGTGCGCCGTGACGCTCCGCGACGACGGCCGCGCTGAGTTGTGCGCCGCCGGTGCGGCCTCATCAACCACCGAGCGCGTACGTCGATCCCACCACGCTCGGCCCATAGCGCCCGGGCGCGAAGGCCTGCGCCAGCGCCGCCTTGGCGCGCCAGCCCGTGCAGTGACCCGGGGCGACGAGGCGCGGCCGGATGCCGTCCCGCAGGTCGCGGACGGTTGCCTCGATGCGCGTCTCCATCGCCTTGCCGCTGAGGTGATACCCCCCGAGCACCACGTCGATGGGCGCGCCCGGGAACTGGGCCTGCGCCCCGAGCGCCACGTTGACGACGCCGGCATGCGAGCACGCGGAGAGCACCGTCGCCCCTCGATCGCGCACGTGGGCAGCGACGAAGCGCTCGTCCAGGATGAGCGGGTCCTCGCGCCCCGCGTCGCCGTGGAACGAGTGGTGGCCGACGAGGCCCGTCTCGTAGGAGGTGACACGGGCGATCGCCCCGCTCGCGAGGAAGAAGCCGTCGCAGAGCGGGTGCGGGTCGGCGCGGCGAGCGATGCGGCCGCCCGCGGCCTCGATGGCCTCGAAGGTGGGCTCGGGAGGGAACATGATCATCGTTCCTCCCGGCAGGAGGATACCGCGCTGATCGGGGCGGTCGGGGTGAAGTTCGACGAGCGGAGGCGGGGCCCCGGCGCTTCGCCTTGCCTCGGCCACAGCGGCGACGACAGCGGGAAGCGCGCCGCTGTGGTCGAAGTGCCAGTGCGACAGGAAAAGGAGTTCGATCGCCGCCAGATCCACGCCCAGGCGCGCGGCGTTTCCTAGCCACAGGTCGGCATACGGGCCGACGTCGAACAGCATGGTGCGCTCCTCGCCGGCGCGCCGACCGGTGACGAGCACGGAGAACCCGTGGCCAGCGCAGCAAAGCCGGTCGAACACGACCTTGCACGGGTGGCCCTCGTGGGTGCGGCTCGTAGGCACCCGGGCCAGGTGGTGCACGGCCTCCGGCATCTGCGGCACGCCCTCGGCGACGCTCGACAGCGTGTCTGTCTCGTTGTCGACCATGATGAGCAACTTCAGATCGTCCAGCATGGCTCACCCCGCGTGTGCGGAGGACCGCCGCGGCCCCCGCTGCTGCCCTACTTAGAGAGGTTGACAGAACCTCTCCACGAATTTGAACGAGATGAGCGCGCAGCCGATGCGGAGGAAGGCGCGGTGGATGTCGGGCCGGCGCTCGTAACGGACGGCGAGGCGGCGGAATCGATGAAGCCAGGCGAGCGTCCATCGGGGCAGGATGAGGCGCCCTTCAGCGATGCGGGTGCGGATTGCTCCCCGCGCCGGACGACGGCCGCGGCGGCGCGTAGTGCCTCGACGGCGACTCGGCGGGGAAGGCGGGGATCTCGTTCGCCAGCTCCTCGTCCACGTAGCACCACGCCCAGTCCTCCCCCGGCTCGAACGACTTCACCACCGGGTGCCTCGTCTCGTGGAAGTGTCGCGTGGCGTGCCGGTTCGGCGAGTCGTCGCAGCACCCGACGTGGCCGCACGTCATGCACAGGCGCAGGTGGACCCATCGGTCCCCCGCCACGAGGCACTCCTCGCACCCGTGGGCGCTCGGGGTGACCGGCCGGGGCCTCGGCTTCGCGAGCTGCTCGAGGTGTTCGCACATGGGGGGCTCTCCTCGTCCGCTGGTCAGAAGCTGGTCGGGTGGACGTCGCCGTGCGCGGCGCCCGCGCCCGCGCCCGGCGGGTACCGCGCCGGGCGGCGCTCGAGACCGTCGCGGTCCCACCCTCCGAGCGTCGCGCCCGCGTCGTAGACGGCCTCGCAGAACCTGCGGATCTCGGCGGCGGGATCCCCGCCGCGCGGACGGCCGCGTACGGCAGGAAGAACTCGCCGAGCCGCTCGTCGTAGCGCGCCGCAGACGACACCTCCGCCTCGCGGAACCCGCCGGGCTCCGGGGCTGCGTACGCGTACAGGACCGGCTCCTCCACCGCGACGCCGGTCTGGGTCACTCCGCCGGGCCAGAAGCCGAACGAGATCTCCTCGTGCGAGTACGCCTCGCGCGTGACCGGATCCGCGCCGGCCCGCTCCGGCGCGCGGCGCCCGGAGAACCGCGTGACCGCGAGATCGAAGGAGCCCCAGAAGAAGTGGACGGGGCTCTGCTTCCCGACGAAGCCTTCCGCGAGCCCTCTCAGCGCCGCGTCGCAGCGCCGGAGCACCTGCCAGAACCGGTGGGCCGCCGCCGGATCGTACGTGCGCGGCCGATCGTCCCGGTCGAAGGGAACGGGATCGGGGACCTCGACCGGTGTCGCCCAGAGGTGAGCGTCGACGCCGACCGCCCGGAGGAGCGCGCGGTACTCGTCGAAGAATGCGTGGACCGAGCACGACCGGAGCGGCATCGTCCTCGCTCGATCCCCGCTCCTCGCCGAGAGGACGTGGTCCACGAGGTCCAGCTCGAGGTCGACCACCGTCTCGCCGTCGCAGCCCGGCGCGGGGCTCGCGAGCCCCCGGGACGAGACGCGGAGCGCCGTGTGCCACCAGTGGTTCTGCGGCGGGGAGAGCGCCGAGCAGCGTCTTCCCGAGCATCTGGGACCAGAGGTGCAGCGCGTCGCGCGTCTCTCGCCAGGGGGCGAGCGGCAGCTCGGGCCAGGGGCCCGCCGAGTCTCGTGGTGTCATGAGGCCTCCAGACCTGGGAACGGTAGGGGCGGCGGGGTGCGGCGGCCATGCGCGATCGAGCGGGCGGCCGGGCGCACGGTCCACCGACCTCAGCGCGGGACGGTCATGTCCGTCTGGACCTCCGCCGCGCCGAGCGCGCGGCCGTAGACGTGCACCTCGTCGATGACGCCGATGAAGTTGAACGACCCCGGGAAGGCTGCACGCTGGGCGAGCTGCACGTTCTCCGGCGCGTCGAACTGCGACGCGGGAACGGTCCCGGAGAGCACCCCGTTGTCGAGCACGCCGTTCACGTAGACGGAGAGCGTGCGCGCGGTGGCGTCGTAGACGCCCGCGAGGTGGTACCAGGTCCCGGGCTGGAGAATGGTCGCCGAGTAGCGCTGCGTGGTGCCCGAGCTGGTCGGGGCGATCTGGATCGCCGCGGTCCGGACACCGGTGTCGGGGCTCGTCTTCAGCTGCCACCCGACGCCGCCGAGCTTGGCGACGATCGCGCCGTCGTCGGGCGGGTTCGACCCGATCCGGATCCAGGCGGTGAGCGTCATGCTCGAGGTCAGCCTGAGCTGCGTGGGGTTCCCGAAGTCCACGTACTGCGTCCCTCCGAACGAGAGCGCGCCGCCCCGGGTCCCGCTGGTCCACGTCGGCGAGCCGACCAGGGTGCCGGTGGCGCCGTTCCCGGTGAGATCCGCGGTCGTCGTGCCGGCGCCCTCGTCGAGCCGCCAGCCGGCGACGAGCCCGGGCGGGCCCGCGACCACCGTCACCGTGAACGTGGCGCCGTACGCGGCGTCGGCATCAGGGACGACGATGCCGTGGGTCTGCGCCCCTCCGTCCGACCAGGAGGCGAAGGTGTACTGGCTACCCGGCCACGGTCTGGTTCGGCGCGGAGATGGTGTGCTGGAACCCCTTCAGCGTGTCGTAGACGAACGGGGTGACCCGCGAGATGCCGTCGAGGACGAGCGTCGCGCCCGTGGGCGTCGAGCCGAACGTCAGGTTCACCTTGTCCGGATAGATCAGCACCGAGGTCGCCGCCTGCAGCCCGGAGGTGTCGGTGACGGTGAGCGTGATCCGGTAACGCGTGTTCCCGCTGTAGTCGTGCCCGGACACGTCGATCGGGAACGTGAAGGACTTCGTGCCGGAGGTCGGGAGCCCGGGGTGGACGTGCCCGTCGTGCAGGAAGTCGACGTTCCAGGTGAACGCGGCCGCGGGCAGGACGCCGTCCTCGAGATCGGTCGCGTCCCCGCTCACGGTGATGACGTCGCCCGCCCGGAACAGCGCCCCGTCGATCGGGCTGGTGATCGCGGGCACCGGCCGGTTGCCGACGTCGATGTCGATGGGCGCCGCCAGCGTGCTGCTCGTGCCGTCCGAGACGGTGAGTCGCGCCGCGTACGGGCCGACCGCCACGTACACGTGAGACGGGTTCGCCTCCGTGGACGACGAGCCGTCGCCGAAGGTCCACAGATACGCGAGCGGCAGGCCCTCGGGGTCGAACGAGCCCGCGGAGGAGAAGCCGACCGTGAGGGGAGCCGGCCCGGTGACGGGGGTCGCCGAGGCCATGGCGACGGGGGGCTGATCGGAGGACACATAGCGAATGCGCCGGATCTTCGAGATGCCCGTCGTGGAGGTCGTGTCCGAGTAGCCGAGGTCCACGTAGTAGAGCGCGCCGTCCGGCCCCTGCGTCAGGTACACGATGTCGCCGTACGGCCCGTCGGGCGTTCCGTCGGGCGGCTCGAAGTTGCGGACCTCGAGGACGTTCCCCGCCGCGTCGAGGACGAGCCGCTTGATCCAGTTCTGCGCGTAGTCCGCGAAGAAGAAGTTGCCCTGGAACTCCGCCGGGAACTGGTTCCCCCGGTAGACGAAGCCCGCGGTGATGGCCGCGTCACGCCCGCCATGGGAGTACTGGTAGATGGGGCTCGTGTAGGCGGGGTTGCTCCCGCACGACGTGCCCTCGCAGACGGGCCAGCCGTAGTTCGCGCCGCGGGCACCCAGGTTCAGCTCCTCGATCGACGACGACGGGTCGTTCCCTCCCACGTCCCCGATGTAGTACCGGCCGGTGACCGCGTCGTAGGAGGCGCGGTACGGGTTCCGGAGCCCGAGCGCCCAGATCGCGTCGTAGTGAGGGCCGCTGCCGTCATAGAACGGATTGTCGGTCGGCACCGTCCCGTCGGGATTGATGCGCAGGATCTTGCCGCGCGGGCGAGGTCAGATCCTGGGCGGCGTCCGGTGCGAAGTGCTCGCCCGTCGTGACGTAGAGCTTCCCGTCCCCACCGAACACGAGCGCACCGCCGTGATGCTCGACGTTGGCGTCGCGCGGGTCCTGGTAGAGGACGAGCTCGCTCCCCGCGAACCGTGCCGCGGAGGTCCGCCGTGGCGGTGAATCGAGAAGCGCGATCGCGGTTCGGCGAGCCGAGCGTGTAGAACACGTAGTAGAAGCGGTTGGTCTGGAAGGCCGGATCGAGCGCCATGTCCATGAGCCCCTGCTGGCCGTTCAGCGTCCCGATGTTGGTGAGGGTGAGGAACGGGGTCGGGTCGACCGTGGTGGTGCCCGCCGGGACCAGCCACACCTTCCCTCCGAGCTCCAGGATCAGCATGTCCCCGTTCGGGAGGAACTTGAGCGCGGTCGGCAGGTTCATGTCCTGGATCAGGATCTCGTTCACGAACGCCCCGCCACCGGCGGCGGCGGTCGTGAAGGTGAAGTCGGACGACGCGACCGCGGTGCCCGACGCGTCCGCCGAGACCACCGCGAAGTGGTAGAGCGTCCCCGGCGTGAGACCGGTGAGCGTCATCGCGTGGCTCGTCACGAGCGACGGGGCCTCGCCCGTGGTCGCGTCGTACGCGGCGGTGGTGCCGTAGACGACCTCGGACGTCGCGGGCACGTCCGTCGTCCAGGTGACGGTCGCCGCGGTCGCCATCGCGGTCGCAGACACCGCCGAGATCGCGAGGGCCGGGGTCGTCGCGCCGACCGGCGCGGTCAGCGCCGAGAAGTTCCCGGCCGCGTCGCGGGCGCGGACCGCGTACGAGTAGGTCGTTCCGCGCTGGAGGCCGCCGTCGAGGAACGACGGCGCGGTCGGCGTCCCCGCGAGGAGGCCGTCCCGGTACACCTCGTACCCGGTCACGCCGACGTTGTCGGTCGACGCCGTCCACGAGAGCGCGACCTGCGTGGTGGTCTGCGCGACCGCCACCAGGTTGGCTGGCGTCGTCGGCGGCGTGACGTCCGGGCCCGTGACGCTGAACGTCCCGTTCGACCCGATCCGCTCGTTGCCGGCGGCGTCTCGCGAGCGCACCCGGAAGTTGTAGGTCCCCGTGACGAGCCCGGTCAGCGTGACGGCGTGAGTCGTCACGAGGGTCGCGTCGAGCGGCGTCAGCTGCCCGTAGGCGGTCGTCGTCCCGTACTCCACCTGCGAGGTGGCCGGCTCGTTCGTCGTCCACGTGATCAGGCGGGCGCCCGACCCGGCGGCGCTCGTCGTGACCGCCGAGATGGTGGGCGCCGTCGCGTCGTAGGCGATCGTGTCCGTCGCCGGGGCGGACCAGTTTCCCGCGACGTCGCGGAACTGCGCGTAGACGGTCTTCGACCCGTTCCCGCTCGCGAGGGTCCACGCCTTCGTCGTCGCGTACGCCTCCGCGGCGGACCATGACGAGCCGTTGTTCGAGAAGCGCATCTGCGCGACCCCGGAGAGCGCGTCGGTCGCGGCGAGCGTCAGGGTGACGCTGCGCGTGTTCACCGCGGCCGCGCCGCCGTTCACGACGACGCTCCCGGTGGGCGGCGCGTTGTCAACCGTGACGGCGCGGCCCGCGGCGGTCGCCGTGTTGCCGGCGCGGTCGCGTGCGCGCGCCGAGAGCACGTGCGGTCCGTCCGGCGCGGTCGTGGTGTTCCAGGCGATCGAGTACGCGGACTTCGTGTCCTCGGCGCCGAGGTTCGCGCCGTCGAGCAGGAACTGGACGCCCGCGACCCCGCCCGCGTCGGAGGCGCTGGCCGAGACCGTCACCGCGGCGCCGCGCACGATCGCGCCCGCCGCGGGCGCCGACATCGAGACGGTGGGCGGCGTCGTGTCCGCCGTCTGAGCGACCGTGAGGGCGAGCACGAGGTCGAGCGCGCTCTGCGCGGGCGTGCGCGCCGGGGCGGCCGCAGCGAGGAACGCCAGCACCACAGCGAACACGCAACGGCGGCGACCAACGACGGACACGAGGCGGAACATGCGTGGACCCCTCCCGACCGGCCCCCTGGCAGGAGCCGGTTCATGCAGTCAGGTGGGGGGCTGGTATTCGTGCGAGCACGCGGACGCCAAGTCCGCATGGGGACGGGCGATCGGCCGCAGCCGCGGCGCATCTCGCCCGAGGGCCGGCACCCGGAAGGAGGGGCCTGGATCGAGCGAGGCGCGCCTTGCTCGCGCTCGCGCGGAGACAGAGCGCGTTGCGTCACCGACCGAGGCGGAACAGCGCGCCGGCTTCCAGCCGAACCGTGCCGGGCGTGGGGTCGAGCGCGGCCGCGATCGCCGCGCGCGCGACGGTCTCCACCGGGATCGGCCTCGCCGAGGCCGGGAGGAGCGGCGCGAGCGGACGCATGAGCCGCAGCGCCCACCGCTCCGCCGTCCGGACCTCCACGCGCTCGCCATCGAGGAGCCCGGGCCGGAGGATTCGTGCTCGCGGGAACGCGAGCGCCACCACGTCGCGCTCGGTCTCGCCCTTCATGCGCGAGTAAAAGACCCGCGCCGACGGCGACGCGCCGGCGCTCGAGACGAGGACGCACGTGCCGACCCCGTTCGCACGCGCCGCCTCGGCGACGCGGAGCTGCATGTCGTGGTCGACCCGGTACTGCGCCTGCGCGCTCCCGGCCGCCCGGAGCGTCGTGCCGAGCGCGGAGAACAGCACGTCGCCGCGGACGAGCCCGGCCCAGGCGTCCGGCGCCCCGAAGTCGACGACGTGCTCGCGGAGGCCCGGGTGCGAGACCGCGGTCCGCCGGCGGACGAGCGCCGCGACCGATCCGAACCTCGCGTCGGCGAGGAGGAGCGCGACGAGCCGCGCGCCGACGAGCCCCGTCGCGCCGACGACCACCGCCGAGAGCCGCTGTGGATCCGCGCCCATGCTCCTGCCCCTCCAGAACCGGTGGGCCGCCGCCGGATCGTACGCGAGGAGCCTCTACCTGCGCCGCGAGTAACCCCTCAGGTACGCAGGCACCGCGCGGCCGTCTCGCGCCGCTCCGGCGTCGGGCACCGGCTCGCCGGCCACCAGCGAGAGCGGCACCACGCCCGCCCAGACGGACCGGCCCTGGTCGCCCGCGGCGTCCACGGGCGGACCGCGGCGGATCTTGGCGGAGCCCTCGTCGATCGCGAGCCTCAGGACCGCGGTCCCCGCGAGCTCGGGACCGCTCGGAGCGCGGACCTCCTCCCAGCGCCCGGGCACCGCGTGCTCGACGATCGCCCGGAGCGCCGCCACCTTCTCGGCCGCGTCGGACACGAGCGTCGGCCGGCCCAGGATCACCACCGACCGGTAGTTCACGGAGTGGACCGCCGCCGCGCGCGCGAGGACGAGCCCGTCGAGCAGGGTCACCGTCACGCAGATCTCCCCGCTCCCGAGCGCCCGGCACATCCGGCTCGCCACCGCGCCGTGGAGGTACAGCGCGTCGCCGACGCGGGCGTACGAGCTGGGGATGACGTACGGCTGCCCGTCGCTCACGAAGCCCACGTGGCAGACGAGCGCCTCGTCGAGGATGGCGTTCACGACCTCTCGATCGTGTGAGCCGCGGTCGGGGCGACGGCGCAGCTCGGTCCGGCTCGTTCGCAAGGATTCGCTCATGACGTTCTCCCGTCTCCTCATGGTACTTCGCCCGCCCGGCGGGCCACGACGTCGTGCAGGACCTCGCAGCCGGCGGAGAGGGCTGCGGGGCTCGGGCTCCCGCGCTCGTCGTGGCTTGATCCCGCCCTCCCACGACGAAGATCCACCGGTCCCGCCCGTCGCGCTGGGGTATACGTTGCCGTCGGCGCTTCGCCCCCCGCCAGGAGACGTTCGCATGACCCGCTCACGCCTCGCGCTCGCCGCCTTCGCCGCGAGCCTCGCTCTCCCCGTCGCCGCCGCGGACCTGACCGTCGGGTTCTCGATCTGCGCGACCGGCCCCGCCGCTTCCCTCGGCATCCCGACGAAGAACACCGTCGCCCTCCTGCCCCCCACCATCGCCGGGCTCAAGGTGAGCTACGTCGTCCTCGACGACGCGACCGACCCCACCGCCGCCGCCAAGAACGTGCGGAAGCTCACGAGCGAGACCGCGGTGGACGTCATCGTGGGCTCGAACTCGACCCCGGCCTCGCTCGCGATGATCGACGTCGCCGCCGAGAGCGGCACGCCGATGATCTCCCTCGCGGCGGGAAAGAGCATCATCGCCCCGATGGACGCGAAGCGGCGCTGGATCTTCAAGGCCCCGCAGAACGACGAGCTCATGGCGGGCGCGGTCGTCGAGCACATGGTGTCGAAGGGCGTGAAGCGCGCCGCGTTCATCGGCTTCTCGGACGCCTACGGCGAGGGCTGGTGGAACGAGTTCTCGAAGGCCGCGCAGGCCGCGGGCATCCAGATCGTGGCGAACGAGCGGTACGCGCGGCCGGACACGTCCGTCGGCGGCCAGATCCTGAAGATCGTCGCGACCAGCCCCGACGCGGTCCTCATCGGCGCGTCCGGCACGCCCGCGGCCCTCCCGCAGAAGACCCTCGTCGAGCGCGGCTACAGGAAGCTCGTCTACCACACGCACGGCGTCGCGACGGCCGACTTCCTGCGCGTGGGGGGCAAGGACGTCGAGGGCGCGTACCTGCCCCTCGGACCGGCGGTGCTCGCCGCGCAGCTCCCGCCGGAGCACCCGTCGAAGGCCGTCTCGCTCGACTTCATCGGGCGGTACGAGAAGGCCAACGGGACGGGGAGCTTCTCCGCGTTCGCGTCGCACGCCTGGGACGCCGGGCTCCTCCTCCAGGCCGCGGTGCCGGTCGCGCTGAAGAAGGCGAAGCCGGGCACGAAGGAGTTCCGGGAGGCGCTCCGGACCGCGCTCGAGTCGATCACGGCGCTCCGGGCGACGCAGGGCGTCTACGATGTCACGCCCGAGAACCACCAGGGGCTCGACAAGCGCGCCCGCGTGATGGCGCAGATCCAGGGCGGGACCTGGAAGCTCGCCCGCTGAGCGCGCGCCGCGGCGGGGCGACGGCGTGACGCTCGAGATCGCCCTCCTCCTCGCGCAGGACGGGATCGTGAACGGCGCGATCTACGCGCTGCTCGCGGCCGCGCTCGTGCTCGTCTTCTCGGTCACGCGGGTCATCTTCATCCCGCAGGGCGAGTTCGTCGCCTTCGGCGCGCTCACCCTGGCCTCGCTCCAGGCGGGGAAGGTGCCTGGCACGCTGTGGCTCCTCGCCGCGGCCGGGGTCGCGGTCGCCGCCGCGGACACCCTCCGGCTCGTCCGGGCGGGCGCCACCCGCCGGCTGCCGCGCGCCCTCGTCACGAGCCTGGGCCCGCCCGCGGCCCTCGGCGCGCTCCTCGCGCTCGTGCCCGCGGCGGCGCTCCCCGCCTGGCTCCAGGTCCCGCTCGCGCTCGCGCTCGTGGTCCCGCTCGGCCCCGGGCTCTACCGCCTCGTCTACGAGCCGCTCGCCGGCGCGAGCGTCCTCGTCCTCCTCATCGTGTCGGTCGCGCTCCACCTCGCGCTCGTCAACGTCGGGCTCCTCCTCTTCGGCGCGGAGGGCGTGAGGACGACGCCCGTTCTCGGAGGCGCGCTTCGAGCTCGGCGCGGTGCCGGTGAGCGCCCAGTCCCTGTGGGTCGTGGGGTTCTCGCTCGCGCTGTTCGGGGCGCTGTCGCTCTTCTTCGGGCGGACGATCCTCGGGAAGGCCCTCCGGGCCAGCGCCATGAACCGGACCGGCGCGCGGCTCGTCGGGATCCGCCCGGGGGTGACGGGGCGCTGGGCGTTCGCCCTCGCGGCCCTGGTCGGCGCGTCGTCCGGAGTCCTCGTCGCGCCGATCACGACGATCTACTACGACAACGGCTTCCTCATCGGGCTGAAGGGCTTCGTCGGCGCGATCGTCGGCGCGCTGTCGAGCTACCCGCTCGCCGCCGCGGGCGCGCTCCTCGTCGGCCTCATCGAGGCGTTCGCGTCGTTCGAGGCGAGCGCGTACAAGGAGGCGATCGTCTTCGGGCTCATCATCCCGGTCCTCGTCTGGCGCTCGCTGCGCGCCCACGGCGTCGAGGAGGACGAGTGAGCCCCGGCGCCCGCGCCCGCGCGCTCCGCCTCGGCCCGCCCGCCGCGTTCTTCGCGCTCGTCGCGGCCGCGCTGACCGCCCTCCCCGAGTACCCGGTCGTCCTCCTCGCCTACGTCGGCCTGAACGCGCTCGTCGCGCTCGGCCTCGTCCTGCTGACCGGCGTCGGCGGACTCACCTCCTTCGGCCAGGCGGCGTTCGTCGGGATCTCCGCCTACGCGACGGCGATCGTCACCACCACCACCGGCGGACCGGCGTGGCTCCACTCCCCCTGGGTCGGGCTCGCCGTCGCGCTCGCGCTCGCGGCGGCCGCCGCGGTCCTCATCGGCTCGTTCACGATCCGGCTGTCCGGGCACTTCCTCCCCCTCGGGACGATCGCGTGGGGGATCGCCGTCTCGATCGTGTTCGGGAACCTCGAGACGCTCGGAGGGCACACCGGCCTGGGCGGGATCCCGCCGGTGTCGCTGTTCGGGCTGCGCCTCGACGGGCCGCGCCCGATGTGCGCGCTCGTCTGGGTGTTCGTGCTCGCGGCGGTCGTCGCCTCCCGGAACCTCCTCGACTCCCGGCCCGGGCGCGCCCTGCGCGCGCTCCGCGGCGGCCGCCTGATGGCCGAGTCGATGGGCGTGGACACCGCCCGCGCGCGCCTCGCGGTGTTCGTGGTCGCCGCGCTCCTGGCGGGCGCCGCGGGGTGGCTCTACGCGCACCTCGAGCGGTTCCTCTCGCCGACCCCGTTCCGGCTGCAGGCCGGGATCGAGTACCTGTTCATCGCCGTGATCGGGGGCGTCGGGGAGGTCTGGGGCGCGCTGCTCGGCGCGGGGCTCGTCACGTTCGCGATGCAGTGGCTCCGGGACCTGCTGCCCCAGGTGGTGGGGCGCGCCGGCGACTTCGAGGTGCTGGTGTTCGGCGCCGTCATGATCGCGCTCCTCCAGCGCGCTCCCGCCGGGCTCTGGCCGGTGCTCGCGCGGCCGCTCCGGGCGCGGCTCGGGCCGGCCGGACCCGCGATCGACCCGGACGCACCGCGCCTCGCGTCGCGCGGCGCGACCCCGCCCCGGGGCGGGCCCCTCCTCGCGGTGGAGGCGCTGACGAAGCGGTTCGGCGGGCTCGTCGCGGTGGACGCCGTGAGCTTCGAGGTGCGCGCCGGGGAGATCGTCGCGCTCATCGGGCCGAACGGCGCCGGCAAGTCGACGCTCTTCGACCTCGTCTCGGGCGTCGCGGAGCCGACGGGCGGCGCGGTCCGGTTCCGGGGTGAGGCGGTGCAGGGGCGCGGGCAGCGCCGGATCGCGGAGATGGGGCTCGGCCGGACGTTCCAGCACGTGCGCCTCCTCCCGGAGATGACGGTGGTCGAGAACGCCGCGCTCGGCGCGCACCTCCGGGCCCGCGCGGGCCTCGTCCGGGCGGCCCTCCGGCTCGACCGCGCCGAGGAGCGGCGGCTCCTCGCGGAGGCGGCGCGGCAGGTCGAGCGCGTCGGGCTCGGCGCGCACCTCCACGATCGCGCGGGCACCCTCGCGCTCGGTCAGCAGCGGCTGCTCGAAATCGCGCGCGCGCTCTGCGGTGATCCGCTCCTGCTCCTCCTCGACGAGCCGGGCGCCGGGCTGCGCCACCTCGAGAAGCGCGCCCTCGCCGACCTCCTCCGCGCCCTGAGCGCCGGCGGGACGTCAATCCTCCTCGTCGAGCACGACGTGGACCTCGTGATGGAGGTCGCCGACCGGGTCGTCGTGATGGACTTCGGCAAGCGCATCGCGGCCGGGTTGCCCGCGGAGGTCCGCCGCGATCCCGCCGTGATCGAGGCCTACCTCGGGAGCGTCGCGTGACCGGCCCCGAGCTCCTCCTCGAGGTGCGGGGGCTCACGGTGCGCCACGGCGACGTGGCGGCCGTGCGCGACGTCAGCCTGCGGGTGGAGCGCGGCCGCATCGCGACCGTCATCGGGCCGAACGGCGCCGGGAAGACGACGCTCCTCGCGGCCGTCGCGGGCCTCCTCCCGGCCGCCTCGGGAGAGGTGTTCCTCGACGGCCGCGCGATCACCGGCGATCCCATCGAGGAGAACGCCGCGCGCGGCCTCGCCCTCGTCCCCGAGACGCGCGAGCTCTTCACGGGCATGGCCGTCGAGGACAACCTCGTCCTCGGTGCCTTCTCGCTCCCGCGCTCGGCCCGGCGCGGGCGGGCGGCGCAGCTCGCGGAGGTCTACGCGATCTTCCCGCGGCTGCGCGAGCGGCGGGGGCAGAGCGCCGGGACGCTCTCCGGCGGCGAGCGCCAGATGCTGGCTCTCGGCCGCGCGCTCATGGGTCGGCCCCGTCTCCTGCTCCTCGACGAGCCGTCGCTCGGGCTCGCGCCCATCGTCGTCCGCGAGATCTTCCAGGTGATCGTCGGGCTCCGCGCGCGGGGGGTGTCGGTCCTGCTCGTCGAGCAGAACGCGCGCGCCGCCCTGCAGATCGCGGACGAGGGGTTCGTGCTCGAGACCGGCGAGCTG
>CAVTRF010000044.1:0-10620 GCA_963736795.1 uncultured delta proteobacterium
TCCTCGGTCTGGTTGTCCTCGTACCCGCCAGCAGTATTTCGGTGAATTTTCCAGCCGCGTTCGGGTTCTTCTCGTCCGCGCGCGTGTCATCTTCACGTAGCCATCGTCGGCTTGCCCCTGGGTGCCCGTGCGCACGCTCTTCATGTGCCACAGGTCGAACCGCTCGCCCGGCTTCTCGTGTACTTGTTCCCGAACGGCTTCCCCTCACCGTGTGGCAGGCGTACGCGCACCCTTCCTTCTCGAACCCCGGGGCGGTGAGGTTCCAGGCCCAGCCGAACTTATCCTCGGTGGTACCAGTTTATCTCCGCCCTTGTCGTCCGGGTCCTTCAGCTTCTGCCAGGAGCCGTCGGGCTGCTTCTGCCACGGCGCGCGCCGGAAGCTCTGCGTCGGGTCCTTGTACTGCGCGAGGAAGTACACGGTGTCCGGCGTGTACACCGCGCGCAGGGTCACCTCGGTCTCGCCGCCCTCGAGGTTCGCTCCGTCGATGACCTTGATGGTCAGCGGCTTCGCCTGCTTCCACAGCTCGTCGACCTGGCCGTCGAGCTTCGGTGGAGCCTTCACCTTCACGGCTTGAAGGCGGTCGGCCTTCTTCGACGCCACGTTCTTCGGTTCAGCCGCTCCGGCGACCATGACGCCGAGGAGGACTGCGACAGCTCCGAGATACTTGAACTGCGCCAGGCTCCGCATCGGGGGTCCTCGGGGGCGAGCGGGTCGCACTCTAGGTAGTGTCCCCCCAGCTCGCGATCAAGAACCCGGGCGTACTCTGGGCCGCCCTGGACCGGGCGGCCCGAGCACGACGGACAGTACGCCCCCGCTCGGGCGGCTCGCGCCGCGCGCCCCAGCCGACCCCGCGAATCCGCCGATTTGCGCGGCCTCGGCCTACATCTCCGGCTTCGTCTCGCGCATCATGATGGAGGTGACCGCGTCCTTCGGCGGGAGCCCCTCGTACAGCACGCGGTAGACCGTCTCGGTGATCGGCATCTCGACCTCGAGCCGCTTCGCGAGCTCCCGGGCGCTCTTCGCGTTCCGGACGCCCTCGGCGACCTGGCCGAGCTCCTTCTGGATCGCCTCGGCGGTCTTCCCCGCCGCGAGGCCGCGACCGACGGTCCGGTTGCGCGAGAGGTCCGACGAGCAGGTGAGCACGAGGTCGCCGAGGCCGGAGAGCCCGGACAGGGTGAGCGGGTTCGCCCCCTTGCGGACCGCGAGGCGCGAGATTCGGCGAGCCCGCGGGTGATGAGCGCGGCGAGCGAGTTCGCGCCGAAGCCGAACCCTTCGGAGATGCCGGCGGCGATGGCGACGACGTTCTTCACGCAGCCGCCGATTCCGCAGCCGACGACGTCACCGGAGGTGTATGGCCGGAAGGTCTTCGTGTGGAAGGCGTCCTGCACCTGCTTCGAGATCCGCTCCCAGCGCGCCGCCACGGTGACCGCGGTCGGGAGCCCCTTCGCGACCTCCGTCGCGAACGACGGGCCGGAGAGCACGGCGAGGTACGGATGGAGCGGCACCGGGAGGACGTCCTCCATCACCTCGCTCATCGTCATGAGCGTCTCGAGCTCGATCCCCTTCGCGACGCAGACGATGGGCGTGCCGGCGTGGACGTGCCGCTTCGCCTCGATCGCCACCTGCCGCACGGCGTGCGACGGCACCGCGACCACGACGAGCTCCGCGCCCTCGAGCGCCTTCGCGATGTCAGCGGCGGCGTGGAGCGAGGCGGGGAGCACGACGCCCGGGAGATAGCGCTCGTTCCGGTGGTGCTTCGCCATGTCCTCGAGGATCGAGGTGTCCTTGTCCCACGAGGTGACGGTGTAGCCCTTCCCCGCGAGGAGCGAGGCGAGCGCGGTCCCCCACGAGCCTGCGCCGAGCACGGTGCAACGCATGGACGTCCTCCCTTCGAGAGGAGCCCATCCTACCCGCGACCCGCCGCGGCGCGCGCTGGAAAGACCCGAAACTCGACGTTCGGGGCGCGAAACCTCGCGCTGGACCCCCACCGCGGCGAACCCGCGTCCCCGTAGGGCTCCTGGGGGCCGGGCCCGGCCACGTTCCTGGCCTCGCGCTCACCCAGCCGGGACCCGAGGAAGCGCTCGCCTGCGGTTACCCGACATCACCCGACCGCAGCGGCGACGAGCTTCTCGAACGGCCAGGGCTGGGCTGCGGCGAGGGAGAGCAGACGTCGCCGGAGCGCCGGCCGGTGCGCGACCGCGAGGAGGAGCCGCGTCCAGGCGGCGTACGGCCGGAAGCGCCGGCGCCAGACGGCCTCGTAGGGGCGGAGCGCGACCGCGCCCGCGCCGCGGAGGAGCGCTTCGGGCAGGAGCGCGGCGAGATCGGCGGCGCAGCCGAACGCGAGGGAGAGCCCTTCGCCGGTGATCGCATCCACGTACCCGGCCGCGTCCCCGAGCAGCACGAGCCGATCCGCGACGCGGGCACGGGAGGCCTGGTCGAACGGGCCGGCCCCGCGCGGCGCGGACACCTCGGCCGCGCCCGCGACCCTGCGCGCCACCGCCGGAAAGCGCTCGAGCAGACGGCGCGGATCGCCGGCCGCCCCGGGCTCGTACAGGAAGGCGACCCCGACCCGCGACGGCCCGGCCGGCCAGACGTAGGCCTCGGCGCGGTCGCCGAAGTGGACCTCGACCTCGTCGGACCATGGCGTCGCCGCGTAGTGCCGCCGCATCCCGTAGCGCGCCGGGCGGCCGGGGGGCAAGGCGAGCCCCTCGCGCCGCCGCGTCGGCGAGTTGAGCCCGTCGGCGGCGACGAGCACGCGGGCCGCGACCTCGAAGCCCGTCCCCTCCGCGACGATCGCCTCGCCTTCGCGGCGGTGTCGCACGACGGGCGCACCCGACACCACCTCCGCGCCCGCCTCCCGCGCCCGGGCGAGGAGCGCCGCGGAGAGCGCCGTCCTGCGGATCGCGACGCCGCCCGGCGGCGGCAGCGCCAGCCGCGCTTCGCCGCCCGCCGCGTCGATCCAGCGGATCGCCGAGACGGACGCGCGCTCGGCGAGCGGGACCGCTTCGATGACCGCGAGCGGCGCGAGGGCGCGGACGCCGGCGGGCAGGAGCCCCTCCCCGCACGCCTTGTCGAGCGGACCCTCGCGGCGCTCGAGGACGATGACGTCGAGGCCGCGCTGCGCCGCGAAGGCCGCGAAGGCGAGCCCGGCAGGGCCACCCCCCACGACCACCGCGTCGCGGACTCGGCCGCTCACCCGCCGCCCCGGCGCCGCGCCCGCCGGAACGCGAGGTGCGAGCGCGCCGCGTGGAGCGCGAGCCGGAGCGCGCTCACCTTGGCCGGCGGGGCGAGCGTGCCGGCCTGGAAGCGCCGCAGCGCCTCCTGCCGCCTCAGCTTGCCGGACGAGGTGCGCGGCAGCGTGCCCGGCTCGAGGAGCACGAGCGTGTGCGGCGCGATCCCGGTCCGGTCGAGCACGGCCCTGCGCGCGGCCGACTCGACCTCCGGGTCGGGCACGCCGTCCTCGCGGCGCCGCTCGGCGAGGACGAGCAGCCCCTCGCCCTCGCCCTCCGCGCCGACGACCCCCAGCGCGACGGCGCAGCCGGGCCGCAGCCCCCGGACGCCCGCGAGCGCCGCCTCGAACTCGTCCGGCGCGCGGTTCGCGCCGCGCACCACGACGACATCCTTCGAGCGGCCGTGCACGTGGAGCTCGCCGCCGGCGACGAACCCGAGGTCGCCCGTGTCGAGCCACCCGTCCTGCAGCGCGGCCGCGGTGGCCGCCGGATCCCCGAGGATCTCGCGGAGCAGCGACGGCCCGCGCACGAAGATGCGGCCGAGCCGCCCCTCCCCGGCGGGCGCTCCGGCGTCGTCGCGCAACTCGACCTCTACCCCCGGGACGGGCGTCCCCACGGAGACCACCTCCCGCGAGCCCGGCGAGACGACGCCGTCGCGCGCGAGCCGCACCGGATCGACGCGGCGCCCCTCGAGCGGCCGCCCCGGCCGTCCGAAGGTGACCGCCAGCGCCGCCTCGGCGAGGCCGTACACGGGGACGAGCGCGCCCGGGTCGAGCCCGTACGGCGCGAACCGGGCGGCGAAGCGGCGCATCGCCTCGGCCGAGACCGGCTCCGCTCCGTCGAGCGCGAGGCGCCAGGACGCGAGCGACTGGCCCGCGAGCTCCTCGTCGCGCACCCGCTCCGCGGCGAAGGCGTACGCGAAGCTCGGCGCCGCGGAGATCGTCCCGCGGTGTCGCGCCACCGCGCGCAGCCAGAGCGCGGGCCGCGCGAGGAAGTGCTCGGGCGGGATGAGCACGAGCGGGCCGGGGTAGCTGAGCGCCCCGAGCAAGGCTCCGATGAGCCCCATGTCGTGGTAGAGCGGCAGCCACGACACGAGCACGTCGGCGGGACCGGGTGCGGTCGCGGCGACGAGCGCGTCGGCCTGCGCGGCGAGCGCCTCGTGCGTGAGCGCGACCGCCTTCGGGTCCACCGTCGATCCGGAGGAGAACTGCACGAGCGCGAGCGCCTCCGGCGCGACGTCCCTCGAGATGCGGGCCGGGACCGCGGAGAGCTCGGAGACGTCGCGGCACCCGAAGGGCGGGCGCGCCAGCTCCACCGCGGGCCCGAGCAGCCGGCGCGTCCCGCCTCCGGAGACGACGAGGCGCGCCCCCGAGACCGCGAGCATGCGCCCCGTCGCGGCGCCGTACTCGTCCATCCGCCCGAGGCGCACCGGCGGATAGAGCGGGACCGGCACGGCGCCCGCGAGCCACGCGCCGAAGAAGGCGTCGAGGAAGGCGGGCTCCGTCCGCAGCACGATGGCGACCCGGTCGCCGTGCCGGATGCCGAGCGCCGCGTAGGCCGCGGCGGCGCGCTCGGCGCGGCCCCGGACCTCGGACCAGGAGAGCCACGTCTCGCGCTCGGCCAGGTCCACGAAGGTGACGCCGGACGCGGCGCTCGACGCGCGCGCGAGCGCGTGCGCGAGGGTGGGGTGTCGCCGCGGCGGCGCGGGCGAACCGCGCAGGATCACGGCGCGCCCTCCACCCCGGCGGGGAGGTGTTCGGGCGGCGCGCGCGCGACGACGAGGGCCGCGAGAATCGGCGAGGGTCCGCGTGCCGGCCGCGTCGTCGTCGGTGAGGACCATCCGGAACCGGTCCTCGACCGCCACGACGAGCCCGAGGAGCGCGAGCGAGTCGAGGCGCGCGGCGAGCGGCTCGCCCGGCCCCGGCGGCTCGCCCTCGAGCTTCAGCTCGTCGCGCGCGATGCGCAGGATCTCGCGCGCCACCGACCGCTCCCGTCCGGCGAGGCCGCGGACGGCCGCCTCGAAGGGATCGGGCGCGGGCGAGGGGCTCGTCACGTTCACCACCGGAGCAGGACGAGCTCGGCCGAGAAGCCGGGGCCCATCGCCGCGAGCAGGCCGACGTCGCCAGGGCGGGCGTCCTTCGCGTCGAGGAAGTCCCCGAGCACGAACAGCACCGAGGCGGACGAGAGGTTCCCGACCTCGCGCAGCGAACGCCAGGAGCGCTCGAGCGCCGCGGGCGGGAGCGCGAGGGCGCGGCCGAAGGCCTCGATCACCTTCGGCCCGCCGGTGTGGGCGACCCAGTGGCGGACGTCCCCGCGCGCGAGCCCGTGGTCGGCGAGGAAGGCGTCCACGTCGCCGCCGATGCGGGCCTCGATCACCTCGGGCACCTTCGCGGAGAGGACCACCTTGAAGCCGCTGTCGACGACGTCCCAGCCCATCACCCACTCGGTGTCCGGGTACAGGACCGAGCGGGTCGCGACGACCCGCGGCCCCAGCGCGCCGTTTGCGCGGGCGCCGCCCGCGAGCACGACCGCCGCCGCGCCGTCGCCGAACAGCCCGGTCGCGACGAGGTTCGCGACCGAGGCGTCGTCGCGCTGCAGCGTGAGCGAGCAGAGCTCGACCGACAGCAGCACGCCGACTTCGCCCGGGAAGGCGCGCAAGGCGTCGCTCACGCGGGCGAGGCCCGCCGCGCCGGCGAGGCAGCCGAGCCCGAAGATGGGGGTCCGCTTCACCGACGGCTTCAGGCGGAGGCGGTTCGCGAGCTTTGCGTCGAGCGACGGGGTGGAGATGCCGGTCACGGTGACGAAGTAGAGGTGGTCGACGTCGCGCGGCGAGAGCCCCGCCGCGGCGAGCCCGGCGCGGATCGCCGCCTCGCCGAGATCGGTGCCGACGCGGATGAAGGCGTCGTTCGTCTTCGCGAAGGAGTCGAGCCCGGGGTACTCCGCGAGCGGCAGGGCGAGGTGGCGCCCGCCGACCTGCGCGGCGCGGTGGACGTCGGCGAGCCGCTCGACGTTGTGGTGCTTCGTCGCCCAGTAGACGGAGAGCGCCTGGATGAGCGTCTCCTGGTCGACGTAGTTCGGCGGCAGCGCGCGGCCGACGGAGAGGATCGCGGGGAGCGGGGTCTGGGCGGCGGCCATCGCGTCACACGAGGGATGCCTGGGCGGACGCTCCGTTTCAAGGTCCGGGACGGGGCCCGGGCCGACTTCTCACGGCTGGGCGGCGGGCAGGGTGAAGGTGAAGCGGCTCCCCTGCCCTGTGCGGCTCTCCGCCGAGATCGTGCCGCCGTGCGCCTCGACGAGCTTGCGGACGATGAAGAGGCCGAGGCCGAGCCCCTCCCCCTCGTGACGCTGACCCCGGTAGTAGCGCTCGAAGATGCGCGGCAGGTCCCCGTCGGCGATGCCGGGGCCGCTGTCCGCGACGGTGACCTTCACCCCGGCCTCGCCGTCCCGCGTGGCCGTGACGATCACCCGCTCGCGCGAGTACTTGAGCGCGTTCCCGACGAGGTTCGCGAGGATGCGATCGAGCCGGTCGGGGTCGACGAGCACCTCCGGGAGCTCTCCCGGGATCGCGTTCTCGACGCGCGCGACGTCGAGGACGCCGTCGGAGGTCTCGAGCAGCTCCGCGACGAACGCGCGCAGCGGGACCTTCTCCCGGTTGAGCTCCAGCGTTCCGCCCTCCGCGCGCGCGGAGTCGACGAGGTCGCGCAGCATCCGGTCCATCCGCTTCGCGGCGGTGATGATCCCCGCGGAGGGGCGGCGGGTGCGATCGTCCGCATCGCGGAGCAGCCGCTGCGCCTGGAGCATCACGATCTGGAGCGGGTTCCGGAGGTCGTGCGAGACGGCGCGCAGGAGGTCCTCGCGCTGCTCGGTCGTCTCGCGGAGCCGGCGGATCGTCACGACGAGCTCGTCCTCGACGTGCGCGCGCAGCGCGTCGAGCTCGCGGTACGGGCGGACCAGGGCGGCGCCGAAGAGCGCGTCGAACACGAACCAGAACGAACACACGAAGTACACGTGCCCGATCACGTTGAACGGATCGTACGGGTGCGCGTACAGCATGAGGCAGAGCTCGCCGAACACGGAGAGGACGAGCGCCACCGCGAGCTTCCCCGAGGCCGCCTCGCCGGTCGTCCGCCAGGCGCGCAGGTGGACGAGCGCACCGACGGCCGCGGCGAGGGCGATCCCCGCCTCGATCGAGACCTTGAGCGGGGTGAGGCCGACGCCCTCCACGAAGAAGAGGGGGTGGCGGCGGGGGAAGCCGAGCTCGAGCGCGAGGACGCCTGCGACGATGGCCAGGTTCGCGGCGAGGAGCCTCCCTCGGCGGAGGAGCGGGCTCTCGCTCTGCCGGTCGATCCGCGCCGCGGCGAGGAGGGCGCCGATCGTGAGGATCCGGCCCCCGAACCAGTAGACGATCCCGCGCTCGGTCGAGGCGGGCCCGAAGAACCCGGGCATCCCGGGGAAGACGAGCAGGTGGACGAGCTCCAGGATTCCCGCCGCGAGGAACGCCGGCCCGATGAAGCGTGCCCGCGCCTCGCGGAAGGCGCCCGCGCCGGCCGCGAACCACTGGACCGCGAAGGTCGCGATGCTCCCCGCCACGACGAGCGCCTCGAGCGCGGTGTGGACGGGGAGGTAGAGCGAGCCTGGGACCGCGACCCCCCACGGCTGGGCGGCGAGGAGCAGCGGGATCGGGATCCCTGCGGCGGCGAGCGCCACGAGGGCGTTCCAGGTCCGCTCCTGCGTCTTCTCGTCGCGCTCCGTCATCCGGGTCCCTGCCGGGTCGCAGTATGCAACCCCCGCAGGGCGGCCGCCATCTCCGCCGCGGCGCGCCGCTTGCCAAGCCCCCCTGCGGTCTTACGTTCGCGCCATGCGACCGGAAAAGCTCACCGTGAAGGCCCAGGAGGCGCTCGCCGCGGGACAGGGGGAGGCGCGCCGCCGCGACCACCAGGCCATCGACGTCGAGCACCTCGTGCTCGCGCTGCTCGGGCAGCAGGAGGGGATCGCGCGCCCGATCCTGGACAAGATTGGCGCCGAGCCGTCGCGCGTCGTCTCGCGCCTCGAGGACGAGCTGCGCAGCGTGCCGAAGGTCGCGGGGGCGGAGCCGTACCTCGCGAACCGGCTCGCGAAGCTCTTCGACCGGGCCGAGGACGAGGCGAAGAAGCTGAAGGACGAGTACGTCTCGACCGAGCACCTCCTCCTCGCCGCGGCGGCGGAGAAGACCGGCGCCGGCGAGGCGCTGCGCGCCGCCGGGCGCCACGCCCGACCGCATCCGCGAGGCGCTGAAGGACGTCCGCGGCGGCGCGCGCGTCACCTCGCCCGAGGCGGAGAGCCAGTACCGCGCGCTCGAGAAGTACGCGAAGGACCTCACCGAGCTCGCCCGGCAGGGGAAGCTCGACCCGGTGATCGGCCGCGACGACGAGATCCGCCGCGTCGTCCAGATCCTCTCCCGCCGCACGAAGAACAACCCGGTGCTGGTCGGCGACCCGGGCGTCGGGCAAGACCGCCATCGTCGAGGGGCTCGCGCGCCGCATCGTGGACGGCGACGTGCCCGAGGGGCTGAAGGGCAAGCGGCTCCTCGCGCTCGACCTCGCCTCGATGGTGGCCGGCGCGAAGTACCGCGGCGAGTTCGAGGAGCGGCTGAAGGCGGTGCTGAAGGAGGTGGTCGCCTCCGAGGGGAACATCGTCCTCTTCATCGACGAGATGCACACCATCGTCGGCGCGGGCGCCGCCGAGGGGGCGATGGACGCCGGCAACATGCTGAAGCCCGCCCTCGCCCGCGGCGAGCTGCACGCCATCGGCGCGACGACCGTGAACGAGTACCGCAAGCACGTCGAGAAGGACCCGGCGCTCGAGCGGCGCTTCCAGCCGGTGTTCGTCGGCGAGCCGTCGGTCGCCGACACCATCTCGATCCTGCGCGGCCTCAAGGACCGCTACGAGCTGCACCACAAGGTGCGGATCCAGGACGCGGCGCTCGTCGACGCGGCGCGCCTCTCGCACCGCTACATCACCGACCGCTTCCTCCCCGACAAGGCCATCGACCTCGTCGACGAGGCGGCGAGCCGGCTCCGCATCGAGATCGACTCGATGCCGACCGAGGTGGACGAGGTCCGCCGCCGGATCGCGCAGCTCGAGATCGAGCGGCAGGGGCTCGTGAAGGAGCAGGACGAGGCGTCCCGCGCGCGGCTCGCGCAGGCCGAGAAGGAGCTCGCGCCGCTGAAGCGAGGAGTTCGCGGGCCTGAAGGGGCGCTGGGACGCCGAGAAGCAGGCGATCCAGGAGGTCTCCGCGGCGAAGCAGGAGATCGACGGGCTCAAGAACGAGCAGGCGCGGGCCGAGCGCGAGGCGGACTTCCAGAAGGCCGCCGAGATCAAGTTCGGCCGGCTCCCCGAGCTCGAGCGCAAGGTGACGGCCGCGCAGGCGCGGCTCGCCGAGTTCCAGAAGGGCGGCGCGATGCTCCGCGAGGAGGTGACCCCCGAGGAGATCGCGGAGGTCGTCTCCAAGTGGACCGGCATCCCGGTCTCGAAGCTGCTCGAGGGCGAGGTCGGAGAAGCTCCTCGGGATGGAGGACCGGCTGAAGCTGCGCGTCGTCGGCCAGGAGGAGGCGGTGCAGGCGGTGTCGACCGCGGTGCGGCGCGCGCGCTCCGGGCTCCAGGACCCGAACCGGCCGATCGGCTCGTTCATCTTCCTCGGCCCGACCGGCGTCGGGAAGACCGAGACCGCCCGCGCCCTCGCCGAGTTCCTGTTCGACGACGAGCAGGCGATGGTCCGGCTCGACATGTCCGAGTACATGGAGAAGCACGCGGTCTCGCGCCTCATCGGCGCGCCGCCGGGCTACGTCGGGTACGACGAGGGCGGGCAGCTCACCGAGGCGGTGCGGCGCCGGCCGTACGCGGTGATCCTGTTCGACGAGATCGAGAAGGCGCACCACGACGTCTTCAACGTGCTGCTCCAGATCCTCGACGACGGGCGGCTCACCGACGGCCAGGGGCGCACGGTGGACTTCCGGAACGCCGTCGTCATCATGACCTCCAACATCGGCTCGCAGGAGATCCAGCGGCTCGCCGGCCGCCCCGGCGCCGACGTGCAGGCCATCCGCGAGGCGGCGCTCGAGCACCTGCGCGCCGAGTTCCGGCCCGAGTTCCTGAACCGGGTGGACGAGATCGTCGTGTTCCGGCCGCTCACGCCGCGAGCACGTCGGCCGGATCGTCGAGATCCAGCTCGGCCGGCTGCGCAAGCTGCTCGACGGAGCGGCGCATCACGATCGAGCTCTCCGCCGGCGGCGCGCGAGGCGATCGCCGACGCGGGCTACGACCCGGTCTACGGCGCGCGGCCGCTGAAGCGCGCCATCCAGCGGATGATCCAGGACCCGCTCGCGACGAAGCTCCTCCGCGGCGAGTTCAA
>CAVTRF010000045.1:0-5373 GCA_963736795.1 uncultured delta proteobacterium
GGAGGGCGCCCCTCGGGCATGGGACTCATCGACTCGCACGCCCACCTCGACTTCGAGGACTACACGGCGGACCTGGACGGGGTGGTCGCCCGCGCCCGCGCCGCCGGCCTGGAGCGCGTCGTCTGCGTAGGGCTCTGGCGGGCGCCCGGCGCCTTCGGGAACGCGCTCGAGCTCGCCGCGCGCGATCCCTCCTTCTTCGCCGCGACCGTCGGCATCCACCCCCACGAGTGCGCGCGGGTGCCGGAGGAGGACTGGGCGCGGCACGAGGCGCTCGCCCGCGACCCGCGCGTCGTCGCGGTCGGCGAGACGGGCCTCGACTTCCACTACGACCACTCCCCGCGGCCGGTGCAGGAGGCGGCGTTCCGCCGCTCGCTCGCGATCGCGCGCGACGCCGGGAAGCCGGTCGTCGTCCACGTGCGCGAGGCGGACGAGGCCTGCGTGCGCGTGCTCCGCGAGGAGGGCGTGCCGCCGGCCGGTGGGGTCATCCACTGCTTCACCGGGGACGCCTCCGCGGCGCGCGCCTACCTCGACCTCGGCCTCTTCGTCTCGGTCGCGGGGGTCGTGACGTTCAAGACCGCCGAGCCGATCCGCGACGCGGTCCGCATCGTCCCGCGCGATCGGCTGCTGGTGGAGACCGACTGCCCGTTCCTCGCCCCGATCCCTCACCGCGGCAAGCGGAACGAGCCGGCGTGGGTGGTCGAGACGGCGCGGAAGGTCGCCGAGGTTTGGGGCACGACGCTCGACGAGGTGGCCCGGGTCACGACCGAGAACGCGAGGACGCTGTTCCGACTCTGACCCGTTGCGCCCCGCCTTGGCGCGCGGCGCGACATCGAATACGTTCCGGCCAGATGTCGCCCGTCCCTGCCGAACGCTCCGGCGCCGACCGCTCCGCTCCGCCCGCCGGCACGAGGCCGGGGGACGCCGCGGACGCGCCGGGAGGACCCCGCCTCGACCGGCGCGAGGTCCACGTCGGCGTCTGCTTCGGGTCGATGCCGACGCTCCACGAGGGGCTGGGCGAGTTCGGGGTGCAGATCGGGCGGCGGATGGTCGCGCGCGCCGCGGCGCTCCGGGCGGAGCACGGGGTCCAGCTCCACTTCTACGTCTCCGAGGAGCGGCACGGGCTCTTCGGCGATGGCGTCGAGTACCTCCCGGTCCGGAGGGCGCACCGCCTCCTGCACGTCGCCGGGCGCCGCTACGACCTGTGGCACACGCTGAACCAGCACGTCGCCTACCGCCCGCCGCTCGGCACGCGCCACCGGCTCCTCACCGTCCACGATCTCAACTTCGTCTACGTGAAGCGGGGCGCGAGCCTCGCCCGGCACGCGTGGGTGGCCCGGCGGCGGGTCGGCCGGGCCGATCGCGTGGTGGCGATCACGCGCCACGTCGCGGGAGACGTCCGGCGCCACACCCGGTTCGCCGGTCCCATCGACGTGATCCACAACGGCGCCCGGAACCTGGTCGGCGATCCGCAGGAGCCGGTAGCCGGGCTCCGGCCCGGGAGCTTCCTCTTCCACCTCAGCCGCATGACCCCCTCGAAGAACGTCGCCGCCCTGCTCGACCTCGCCGCGGCGTGGCCGGAGCAGCGCCTCGTCCTCGCCGGCCCGGCGTCGCCGCCGGTCGCGGCCGTCGCCGCAGAGATCGGTGCGCGCGGTCTCGCGAACGTCACCGTCCTCACCGACGTGAGCGACGCGCAGAAGGCCTGGCTCTACGCGTCGTGCGCCGGGTTCCTCTTCCCGTCGCTGACGGAAGGCTTCGGGCTGCCGCCGATCGAGGCCATGCACTTCGGGACGCCGACGTTCCTCTCGGATCGGACGAGCCTCCCGGAGGTCGGGGGCGAGGCCGCCTACTTCTTCCGCCGGTTCGACGCGGCCCACATGCGGCAGGTGGTCGAGGCCGGGCTCGCGGACGCGCGCCAGGCCGGGCGCGCGGACGCGATCCGCCGGCACGCCGCGAGCTTCTCCTGGGACGCCTGCACGGATCGCTACCTGGCCCTGTACCTCGAGATCCTGGGCCTCTCGCGCTGAGGCCGCGCTCGCCGTGGTCCTCGCTCGCGCTCAAGCTGCAGGTGACGCCGACGGAGCCTCGCGCCGCGCGCTGCCCAGCGCGGTCGCTGCGCAGAGCAGGCAGACGGCGAGCCAGTAGTAGTTGCAGAAGGCCTGCTTGTTGAAGACCAACAAGGTCAGCCACGCGGCGGCGCCCGTGAGCACGCCCTGGTCGAGCGAGAGCTCGCGCCGGGTCCCGACCGCGAGCACGCCTGCGCCCAGGAGGAAGGCGGGCCAGACCGGAAGGACCGGTCCCCCGAGCGACACCGCCGCGGCGAGCCAGGACAGGGCGTCCGGACGAAACGGCTGGGCGATCTGGAACGCCACGACCCCGCGGTAGAACGCCACGGGATCCCACAGCAGGAACGGCCCGATGAGCGCCGCGACCGTCGCGACCGCCGCGACCGCGGCCCTCCACCGGCCTCGCGGCGGGGTGGTGAACAGGAGCGGCAGCAGGAGCAGGGCCGCGTACTGCTTGCTCGCCATCGCGACGCCGGCCGCGATGCCGGCCGCGATGCCGGCAGCCCCGATTCGCGAGCCGAGGCGCTCGTTCTCCGCAGCGCGCCGCCATCCGTCCACCGCGAGGAGCACCGCGACCATCGCGGCCAGCACGGCGGGCTCCGTCCAGGACAGCTCCAGCACGAAGAGCGCGCGCGGCTGCACGAGCACCAGGATCGCCGCGAGCTCGGCGAGCCTGGAGCCGCGACCGAGCCGGCGGATCCCCCAGGCGCCGAAGAGCACGAGCGCGAGCGAGCTCCATCGCACGTCGACCCCCGCCAGCACGGCGGGCGCTGCCAGGAGGATCGGGAGAGGTGGGTACGGGAGGCCGATCACGGCGAGCCGGTCGGGCGTCAGCACCTCCGGGCTGTAGAAGGTCGTCGCCGGCCCGTAGATGTTGGGGTACAGGATCGCGTACGGGTTGACGCCGTGGAGCAGGGCTCGCGCGCCGAGCTCCTGGACGTACCAGACGTCGATGTGCGGCTCGGGGGAGCGGACGATGACGATCGCGGCCATCGTCGCTGCGAGCCCGAGCACGACCGGGAACCGCAGCCGGACGACCAATGACGGCGCACGACGCCAGGCGAGCGAGGCGGCGGCGACCGCGACGCCGGCGAGGAGCGGTCGAATCGCCCTGGTCGTGTCGCGCGGGACCAGGTAGCCGGGCCGGAGCCGAGCGTCCCATGCCAGGAACACCGCGACGCCGGCCGCCAGGATCCAGATCGTGGAGCGGAGATCGGGCTCGGTCGGCTGGCCGACACGCCGGCCGAGGGCCACGGCGGAGACGGCGAGCCCGGTCGCGAGCGTCACGAGCGCGAGCGCGACCGGGTTCAAGAATCCGGAGGACACACCCAGCGCGAACGCCAACGAGACCGCCGCGCCCGCGACCAGCGCGGGGTGAGCGGGCGCCGGCGCGGTGGGCGGGCTCATGGCGCCGGCCACCTCGACTTCGGGCGGACGCCCTCGGAGCGGCGCCGTCACGACCGCGCCGTCCCGCGTCGAGGCGGTCGGAGTCTGTTGGCGCACTCGGACGGTCATTCAGGGCGCGACATGTTAACTCAGTTCTTCGCGCGGTCTTGGGCTACGTTCGAGCGCCGTGCTTGTCTTCCAGGAGCGTCAGGTGAGGAGCGAAGCGGAGAACCCCAGCGTGGCGCGTGGCGCAAGTCCGTGCGCCGGGCCAGCTGATGTCCGGGACCGCGGCGCGGGGCCTGCGCCGACCGGACCCGGCACGACGACCATCACGCTCACTGCCCTGCGGCATGCGCTTCCGGGGGCGCTGATCGCGGTGATGGTCCTCTTGCCGTTCCTCGACAAGGCCTACACGGTGGACGACAACGTCTTCATGTTCTCGGCCGTGCACGCCACGGTCGACCCGCTCCATCCGACGGCGTTCGAGATGGTGTGGGGGGACGCACCTTCCCGCGTGTCGCTCGCGAGCGGGCCGCTGATGGCCTGGCTGCTCGTCCCGTCCGCGCTCGCCGGGGGTGCGGAATGGGTCGCGCACGCAGCTCAGCTCGTGATGCTGCTGCTGGCGGTCTTCGGCACCGTGGCGCTCGCGATTCGCCTGGGGGTGACTCCTCCCTTCTCGATCGCCGCGGGGATCGTGCTCGCCTCGACCCCCACCGCGCTGGCCATGGCCGGGACGGCGATGCCGGACGTCCCCGCGATGGCGCTCGGGGTCGTCGGCCTCGAGCGGCTCGTCGCGTGGCGTCAGGAGCGACGCCTCCACCAGGCGGTGCTCGCCGCGTTCCTGCTGGGGCTCGCGCCGCTGACGAGGCCGCATCTGGTGCTGCTGCTCGGCGTCGGCGCGTTCCTGCTCGTGGGCGACGTCCTGGACGCCTCGTGCTGGCGCCTTCGCCCGACGCGGTGGCTCCCGCTCGCGGCAGCACCCGTCCTGATGATCGCGATCGCCTTCATCGTCAGCGATCCGCACCCCGCCTCGAGGGGAATCGTCATG
The DNA here is from genome assembly GCA_963736795.1 of uncultured delta proteobacterium. Taxonomy (GTDB): domain Bacteria; phylum Myxococcota; class Myxococcia; order Myxococcales; family Anaeromyxobacteraceae; genus Anaeromyxobacter. The sequence goes on from CAVTRF010000045.1 coordinate 4,498, forward strand.
GCGACCGCGGGCGTGAGCTCCTTCGGGACGCTGGCTCCGAACGCGGGGGCGTTCGCGATCCACTGGGTCCTCACCGTCCCCCTCGCCGTCGCCTGGCTGCTGCTCCGGCCGAGGTCCGTCGTCGCGCGGTGGCGGGTCTTCGCGGTCTTCACCGCGGCGGCGATGCTGCTCGTCTTCGGGCGACGACCGGGGTACGCGGCGCTCGCCGGGATCGGGGCCACGGTCCTGTGGGACATCGTCGCGGACGGATGGAAGCGGCGCGACTCCGTCCAGCTCACGCTCGGGCTCTGGCTGCTGGCTCCGCTCGCGGTCCTGCCGTACCCCCATTTCCCGTCCAAGTACCTCCTCGCGTCCGTCCCGGCCGCCGCCATCCTGGTGGCCCGGGAGCTGGCGGCCGCGGACCGCCTTCGAGCCCGGGCCGTCCTCGCGGCGACCTGCGCGGCCGGGCTGGCGCTGGGGATCGCGATCCTCCGCGCCGACGCGGTGTTCGCGGGGGTCGGGAGGCGGGCCGCCGCCGAGCTGATCGCGCCCCAGGTCGCCGCGGGGCACCGCGTCTGGTTCGTCGGTCACTGGGGGTTCCAGTGGTACGCCGAGCGCGCCGGCGGGCGTCCGGTCACCGTCACGCCTCCGTTTCCGAGCAAGGGTGATCTCGTCGTGGTCAGCCTGAACAGCGAGCCCGGCCGCGAAATCCCCGCCCTGCTGGAACGCATGTACCCTCGCACGACGCACCTCGCGCGAGTCGAGGAGCTCGAGCCGGGCGGCCGGGCCATGGACAGGAGCGTCCGCGCCGGCTTCTTCTCGCAGGCATGGGGGTACAAGCCGTGGGCGTGGGGACGCGACGTCGTCGACCGGTTCGACCTGCGGCGCCTGGAGTGA
>CAVTRF010000046.1:0-20636 GCA_963736795.1 uncultured delta proteobacterium
CCCGGGTCCTACGGCCGCTGCTCCTCGAGGTCGAGCTCCCGCTCGAGCCGGTGGAACACGTCGTCGTCGATCGCGCCCTCGTTCCGTAACCGGATGAGCTCGCGCCGTTCCGCGTCGACGCCCTCGAGCCGGAGCCGCTGGCTTCCGCGCGCGGCTGCGGCGTCGAACGGCGCCTCGGCGGCGTCGCTCGCGCCGTCCACGTGCGCGAGGCCGTCGAGCATGCGGAGCCGGTCCTGGTAGTGCCCGACGAGGTGCTCGCCCGCCTCGCGCGGCGGAGCCCACGGCGCATCGAGGCGCTCCTCCACGTGGGCGAGCCCCGCGCGCGCCGTCGTGATGCGCGCGTCGAGCTCCTCTCGACGGTCGCGGCTCCCGACGACGCCGAGCCATCGCATGAGCGGCGCGAGCGTGAGCCCCTGCCCGACGAGCGTGAACAGGATCACGGAGAAGGTCAGATAGACGACGAGGCCCCGTCCCGGAAACCCGACGCCGTCGCGCGGCAGCGCGAGCGCGAGCGCGAGGGAGACCGCGCCCCGCATCCCCGCCCAGCCGATCACGACGAGCGGGCGCCATCCGGGAAAGGGATCGCGCGCGCGGAGGCTGCGAGAGAGCCGGCGGGGCAGCCAGGCGGCGACGAAGACCCAGACGAGCCGGGTCACCATGACGGTCAGCGCCACCCCCGCGCTCGCGAGGAGGAGCCGCGACGCCGGTGCACCGGAGAGCTCCTCCCAGAATCCCGCGCGCCTGGAAGCCGAGCAGGATGAAGACGAGGCCGTTCAGGAGGAACTCGAACGTCTCCCAGAACGCGTACGCCTCGAGGCGGGTGCTCGACGGGATGACCCGCGGCGCGAGCCGCGAGCCGACGAGCCCGGCGGAGACGCAGGCGAGCACCCCGGAGACGTGGAGGCGCTCCGCGAGCAGGAACGCCGTGTAGGCGGCCATGACGCCCGTGAGGATCTCGACCGGGCGGTCGTCGAGTTGCGGAAGGAGCTTCATCGTCACGAGCCCGAGCGCGACCCCGACGAGCACGCCCCCTGCCGCGAGGAGGACGAAGTGTCCCGCGGCGGCGGGGAGCGAGAAGCTGCCGGTGAGGACGGCGGCCACGGCGAAGCGGTAGGCGACGAGTCCGCTCGCGTCGTTGACGAGGCTCTCGCCTTCGACGATCGCGACGAGCCGCCGCGGCGCGTGGAGCCGCTCCATGATCGCCGTCGCGGCGATGGCGTCGGTGGGCGAGACGATGGCGCCGAGCACGAATGCGGGGCCCCACTCGAGCCCGACGAAGACGTGGGCGCCCACTGCGACGGAGCCGACCGTGGCGAAGACGAGCCCGAGGGCGAGCAGCGCGATGACGCGCCGGTTCGCCTTGAAGTCCCGCCAGGAGGTGTCCCAGGCTGCCGCGTAGAGCAGCGGCGGGAGGACGAGCAGGAGGACGAGGTCCGGCGCGAGGATGACCTGCGGGAGCCCGGGCACGAGCCCGAGGAGCAGGCCGACGAGCGTGAGCACGATCGGATACGGGATCGCGAGCTTCCTCGCGAGCGTCGCGATCGCGGAGATCGCGGCGAGGAGGACGACGACCACCTCGACGATGGCGCGGACGCTCATCAGGTCGAAATGTGCGCGCGGCGACGCCCCGCTTCCACGTCACGTCGTTCCCGCCGCGAAAGGGGCGCCGGGTGGTTCCGCGAGCCATCCCTAGAACGCGAGCCGGAGTTCGAGCCGGGGCGCGAGGAGCGCGGAACCCGAAAATCGGGACGCGGTCCGCTCCGGCTGCCCGGCCAACGCGATCCGGTCCCGCGCGTAGCCGACCCCGAGGAGCGGCGAGGCGACCCGGAGCGAGAGCCCACCGGTGAGCTCGCGGTCAAAGGCGATCCCGGCGTTCCCGCCCGCGAGCAGGGAGGTCACGTCCTGGCGCGTTTGAGACGCGGTGTTCGTGTACCGCTGCTCCGCGGCGCCGAAGCCCGCCTCGGCGAGGATGAGGACGGACACGACCACGGGTGCGCCCGCGTCATTGAGGACGCGCCGAACGCCGCCGGTGAAGTAGAGCGAGCGCGAGTCGTCCCGGCTGTACCCGTACGCATCGACCGGCACGTCCCCCCGACGTCGCGTAGCGCTCCCGGCGGCGCCGAGGACGAGCCAGGTCCGGTTCGAGAGCCTGCGCTCGAGCGACGCGGTGGCGACCTGCACGCCCGCGTTGGCGAGCCCGCTCACCCCCGGGAACGGCGGGGACAATGAGGACACTGAGGAGGTGAACAGACCGTACGACACGCCGCCGCCGAACGACCACTCTGCCGCGGGCCGAGTCGCCTCGAGTGCGGGGGGCGCCGGGACCTGAGCGGAGGCGAGGAATGGCGCGAAGAAGAGAGCGGCTACAACAGTGTGGAGACGACGCATGGGTGTTCCTCCTTGCGTCGAGCGCACTGCAAGCGGAACGCCACCGAGTCGACCCTGCGTAACATCGCGTGGTGACGGAGTTAGCGCGGGGCGGGCACGGCCATGTAGAGCCACGCCCGGACTTTCTGTCAACGTCGCGGCGCGAGCGCTGCCATCCTGACAGGACCCCCGTCGCACTCCCGAGCGCCGGCGGGCCGCGACGGAGCCGCCATCGGCATGGGGACGACGGAGTTCTGACGCCGCGGACGCCATGCGAGATCTCGCTGCACCCCTCTACAAGATACGGGCGGGCACCGCCGGCCGAGCCCGGAACGCGCGGCCTCGGAGTTCCCAGACGAGACGGTTCGGCGCCGTGCCGTGGACGCGCAGGTAACCCCCGTGGACGCCGCGCAAGTGATGGCAGCCGCAGAGGGCGACGAGGTTCGACGGTTCGTCGGGGCCGCCATGGGAGCGCGGGACGACGTGGTGCGCGTGCACGGCGCGCCGGCTGCACTCCGGCACCTGGCACCGGCCGAGGTCGCGCTCCCGGATCCGCTCTGACAGCGTTCTGGCGCGTCGGCCATGCCCCTTCCAGGTCACGGTGAAGTGCCGGGCGACCTCGACGAGGCAGCTCCCGTCATCGAGGAGGCGCCCCTCGACCGCTCGGACGGCTCGGAAGGCGGCCTGGAGCACCCGGGCGACTCGCTCGGGGACGCGGGCGCGCAGCACCCTCGCCGCACGCATCTGCGCCTCGTCGGAATCGCGGAGCGCGGCGCGCAGCTCCACGCAGGTGAGGTCGAGCGCGCGCGGGAGCCAGGCCTCGACCTCGCGGCCGGGAAGGCGCGAGAGGAGGCGGACCTTCTCGTACGGGAGGCCCGCGTCGCGCGCGGCGCTCAGCGCGGGGAGCTGCCACAGCCGGCGCTCCAGCGCGGCGCGCTGCTCGACCGCCCGGCCGGAGAGGCTGAGCCGCTCTTCGCAGTAGTGCTCGAACGAGGCGAACCCGGCCACCCGCCACAGCCCCGTGCGTCGGACGACGTACGCGCAGTAGCCGAGCACGTGATCCCACCGCGCGAGCCGTGCCGCGAGGGCCTGGAGCGTCGCGTCGATCTCCTTCGCCGACGCGAGCTCGTCGAAGCCGGCGTCGGGGACCGGGACCTCTGGGGCAGGCTCGAGGAACGACCAGCGGTCGGTCTCGAGCTCGAGTCGAGCCTTCAGCGCCTCGCAGTGGCCGGGATCCGGCCGGAAGCCCAGGCCGGCCGGGCCGGCGCCGTCGTCGCCCGCCTCGACGGGATGCTCCCCCACGTACTCCTGGGCCATCGCCTCGAGCCGCTCGGCTCGGGTCGAGCCGGGCAGGACCCTCCCGGCGATCGCGAGCGCCTCGTCCACCGACGCGCGCGCCTCGGGCGCGAGCCGGACCCGGAGGCGCGCCCACTCCTCCTCGGGGTCCGCGCCGCGCTTCGCGGCGCGCACCGCCGCCTCCAGGGCGCGGACCGTCTCGGTGCGCGCGAGCTCGACCCAGGCCTCCTCCGCGTCGCCGATGGCGACCGGCAGCACGGTCTGCGCGTGCCGGAGGCGAACCTCTCCCGCCATCACCGCGGCGCGCAGCAGCGGGCGCGTGCGGAGCCCGCGCCCGAGGTGCGCCAGCGCCTGCGCCTTGCGCTCCTTGAGGTCGAGGATCGCGCGGGCGTAGTCCCGCAGGCACGAGAAGCCGAGCGAGATGAGCCGGTCTCCGACGGTGAGCGCCGCGAGCCCCTCGCCGATCGCGACCTCGAGCGCGCCGGCCGCGCGGGCGCTCCGAGCGAGGAGCCGCTCGACCGCGTCCGACTCGTTCTCGCCAGCGTAGACGAGCGCGCTCAGCTCCGCGGGCGCGCACGGCTCGAGCGGAGGCCGGACCGGGGCGGGCTCCTCGACGAGGCGGAGCCCGCGGGGTCCTTCGAGCATGGCGGCCTCGGCTCGCACACCCGGATCATCTCACGGTGTACTGACACGATCCGTGCGTTCGGCCGGGGCGGCGCCGTGGCTTTCCGGATGAGCTCCGGTACTCGCCGGACCGCGCGCGAAGCTGGCCATGGCTCTGAACCTTCGGCACCGCACCGGGCTGGCGTCACGCTGCCGACAGGCGAACGACGTCAGCGCTTGACCTCCCCTCGAGTTCGCGGACTGTAAAGTAGCGGCCATCCGGGGCCGGATCCTTCGATGACGACGTACCTCTGGTACCGCGCCGGCTTCGCCGGGTGCGATCGGCTGCGCCGGCTGTACTGCTTCGGCGTGGACCGCTCTGTCACGACAGCGATCGCGCCGCGACGTGTGCGATCGACGTCTGCGGCGACGGCAAGTACGACACGGTCGGCCCGAGAAACCGCGAGGCGCCCTGAAGGAGGAGAGAACCGAATCGAATCACGGCCCGTCGTACGACGCGACGCCGCCGGCCCCCTGTCCCGTCTCGACGAACGCGAAATACACGACCCGGGGGACGGACCAGCGATCGATCTGGATCGACTGGACCGGGTGCGACGCGAACGCGGGCAGCCCCGTCGCGTCCACCGGCTCGAGCGCGCCGTTGCGCAGGCGCGTGACGCCGCCCTTCGCGAGGCCGACCCACACCGAGCCGTCGCTCGGGTCGCACGCCACCGCCGAGACGCCGTCCTCGAGCACGCCGCCGCTCACGTAGCCGATCGTCGCGCGGTCCGGGGCGACGCGGGCGAGCCCGTGCGTGAGCGACCCGATCCACAGGGTGCCGTCCGGGCAGTGAGACATCGAGCGGACCGCGTCGAACCCCGGGCCGAGTGGATTGCCGCCGTCCGGCCACACGTCCATGAACTGGCTCGTCGCGGTGGTGGACGCGTTCCAGGGTCCCATCCCGAACTGGTCCCAGGCGAGGTTCGCGCCGTACCCGTCCACGTAGGCGGTCCGGTACTCGTTCGAGCCCCACGGGGTGCCGTCGCGAGGATCGAGGGAGAGCGCCAAGCCCACCCCGTTGATCCACCAGTCGGGGTGGAGGTCCCAGGTGATGTTCGGGTGCAGGTGCTCCCAGACGTCCTTCGCGTCCTCGAACCCTGGCCAGCCGGCGGTGCGATCGACGTACCCGCGCTGGGTCGCGTGGGCGAAGAGCGCCGAGAACGTGCCGTGCTCGCCGCTGAGCCACACGTCGCCGTAGAGCGGGCTCGATGCGTCGTGGTTCACCACGATCCGGTGGATCTGGTGGACCAGCCGCCGGCCGGTCGCCCACGCCCAGTCGGTCGGGTCGCAGCCCGAGCGCGTCTCGCCGAGCGAGCAGATGATGTGGGGTGGGGACGCGACGAAGACGTGGCGCGTGCGCGACATCGTGCCGGCCTTCGGGTCGAAGCGGACCACGTCCGCGCCGCCCGTCGAGAGCACCCAGTCCCACCCGATGCCGTTGGCCTCGTGGCCGAACCCCTCGAACCCGATGATCGCCCTGCCCGGCTCGGCGCCGGCCACCGCGATGATCCGGCACATGTAGAACGGCGTCGCCGGGACCATCTGGTTGATCTGCGACGCGTCGTTGCAGTTCACGGTGAGCCCGGCGTTGAAGGCGTCGAAGCGCCGGAACGTCGTGTCCTGCCGCTTCTTCGCGTACAGGGCGTCGCCGCCCGCCACGTACACGTTGCCGCCCTCGTCGGCGGAGACGTCCTGGATGTCTCCGGAGAGCCCCTGCGGCTGCGAGTAGACCGACCAGTTGCGGGGAACAACGACGGTCGCGGCGGGCTGAACGGGGTCCTTCCCGGGTCCGCACGCCGCCACCGCGATCGCCACCCCCACCGCCCACGCCGCGCTCGAACCCTTCGGGCTCCCCATCGACGCCGCCCCCCCGCCGTCCACCGCGTCCACCGCCGCCGGCTGCCGCTCGCCGGCCCCGCCCTCATCTCCGGCGCGCTCGCGCGCCCACGGCTCTCACCCCGCCGGCTTCGCGAGCCGCGCGTACATCGCGCCGTCGCCGCTCACCAGCCGCGCGTCGTTCAGGATCCCGCCGTTCACGTGGACGCCGCTGCGGGCGAGCCGCTCGAGCGCGAGCACGATCTCCGGGACCGGGTGCTGCCTGGCCCGGAGCACGACCAGGTTCACGCTCGCGCAGCGCGCGACGAGCAGCGCGTCGGCGACCGCCAGGATCGGAGGGGTGTCGACCACCACGACGTCGAACCTCTTCGCGACCGTCGCGAAGATCTCGCCGAGCCGCGGGCTCGCGAGGAGCTCGCCGGGGCTCGACGACGCGGTCCCGTGGGCGAGCAGCTCGAGGCCGGGGGTCCCGGTCTGCCTGATCGCGGCCTCCGCCGAGACGCTCCCGGCGAGGACGTCGGCGAGCCCGGGGCCCTGCTCGCCCCCGAGCAGGCGGTGCAGCGACCCGCGCCTCAGGTCCGCGTCCACGAGCAGCACGTGCTGCCCGGCCGCCGCCATGAGGTGGGCGAGGTTCGCCGAGACGAACGTCTTTCCGACCTCCGGCGACGGCGAGCTGATCGCGATGACGTTGCCGCGCGCCTTCACGACGAAGGCGAGCGCGGTCCGCAGCGTGCGCAGGCTCTCGGTGGCGACGTCGTCGGGCGCCACCGACGCGAGCAGCCGCCGCTCGCGCCCCTTGCGGCCGCCGAGCGCGGCCTCGCGGTCGCTGTGCGGGATGGTGACGAACACCTGGAGGCCGGTCCCCGCCTCGATCTCCACCGGGTCCTCGGCGACGTCGTCGAGGACGCGGCGGGCGAGCGTCGCGGCGATCCCGCAGGCGAGCCCGAGCAGCACCCCGAGCGCGGCCACCGGGGCGCGCTTCGGCCGGATCGGCTGGTACGGCACCGATGGCCTGTCCACCACGCGGACGTGGCCGGTCCGTCCGTTCTTCACGATCCGGAGCTCCTGCGCCTTGTTGAGCAGCACGAGGTACAGCTCGGTCGCCACGTTCACGTTCCGCACGAGCCGCGCCGCGGCGAGCTGGGTGCCGGGGATGGTGCGGTTGCGGACGTCGAGCGCGGCGCGCTGGGCGCGGACGGCGGCGATCTGCCGCCCCAGCACGAGCATGTCCGGGTGGTCCGGGGCGTAGCGCTTCTCCATCCGGTCGAAGGTCGCCTCGAGGTCGGAGAGCGCCTTGTCGAGCTCGGCGGCGCGATCCACCGCCGCCTTCGCCTCGAGCGGGAGGTCCACGGTCGCGTTGCGCTCGCGGTACGCGTTGAGCGCCGCCTCGGCGTTCTCGAGGTTCGCCTTGAGGCGCGGCAGCTGCGTGTCGAGGAACTGGAGGGTCTTCTCGGTCTCCGCCTGGCTCTTCTCCAGGTTCTGCTTCAGGTACTCGTCGCAGAGGGCGGCCACGATGGCCGCCACCTGCGCCGGGTCCTCGCCCTCGAGCTCGACCGCCACGACGCCGGTGCTCGCCCCGCGCTCCGCCACCGTGAGGGTGGCGAGGATGCGGTCGACGACGGCGTCGCGCCGCAGCTTCTCCACGCGGAACTCGGTGCCCGGGCGCGCGACGAGCTCCTCGACCTGGAGCTCGACGCCCGTCGGGCTGGCGGCCGGCTCGCCGACGGCTCCTTCGAGCAGCGCCGCGCCGCCCGCGTCGGTGAGCTGCCAGCGCCCCTCGCCGACGGCGACGAGCGTCAGCGGCATTCCGAGGAGCGCCTCCGGCACCTCCAGCCGCCGCACCCGCACGCGCTCGCCGCCCCAGGCGTAGCGGTCGAGGCCGAAGAGCGGGCGCGCGGGCTCCTTCGCGCCCGCGCGGCGGCGCGCGATCGCCTGGCCCACCACCGGGAAGAAGCGGGGGCGGACGGTGAAGTCGAGGCCGAGCTCCTCGACCGCCGCGCCCAGGACGCGCCGCGACCGCATGATCTCGATCTCGCTCGCGGCGGTGGTGCGCGGCTCGTAGAAGGCGGTGAGGTCCTCGAGCCGCCGCGCTCCCTCGGGCCGCTCCTCGAGCTGGATGAGGGCGCCCGCCCGGTACACCGGCGGCGCGACGACGTAGTACGCGCCGGAGAGCCCGAGCGCGAGGACGACGAAGGCGAGGACGATCCAGCGCCCCTCGACGAGGCTCCGGCCGATGTCCCGCAGGGACAGCTCGTGCGATGCCGCCGGCCGGCCCCCACGCGGCCCGGCGAGCTCCCGCCCCGCCGCCACGTTCGCCACTCGTTCCTTGTCGGACTCGCCCATCGGGTCGCTCCTTGGGTGAGGAGGCCGGACATCACGGGGCGCACCGCCGGAGCCGCTCCGGTCGGTGCGCTGCGTGGCCCGCCAGAGCGTTGCCCGCCCGCCACCCCCACCAGCGCATGGATGAGTGCGCACCCCGGGCGCCGTCGGCATTCCCTGAGTCGGGTCCGCCCTGCGTCGCCCTGCCCCAGCGGCAACGCCGGCACGCGCGGGGCGGTGCCGGTCCGACCGCGCCGCGTCACATTCGCGGGCGCGTATGCCGAAGCTCCTCATCGTCACGACGGTCCCGGCCTCGTTCCCATTCTTCCTCCCGTTCGCCGACCACTTCCGGCGCTCCGGGTGGAGCGTGAGCGCCCTCACGGGCACGCTCGAGGGGTTCGAGTGGCGCGACCGCTTCGACGAGGTTCACGCGGTGGAGTGGACGCGCGATCCGCGCGCGCTCCACCGCGTCGTCCGCGCCGCCGCCCGGGTCCGGCAGGTCATCGCGGTCGGGGGGTACGACCTCGTCCACGTCCACACGCCCGTCGCATCGTTCGTGACGCGGTTCGCCCTCCGCCGCCGCGATCGCCGCGCAGGCCCGCGGGTCGTCTACACCGCGCACGGGTTCCACTTCCATCCGGGGGCCCCCCCGTGGAGGAACGCGGCGTTCCTCGCCCTCGAGAAGCTCGCCGCCCGCTGGACCGACTGGCTGGTGGTGCTGAACCGGGAGGACGAGGAGGCCGCCCGCCGCTGGCGGTTCCTCCCCGACGCCCGCATCCGGCGCATGCCCGGGATCGGCGTGGACCTCCGGCGGTACGCCCCCGAGCGCGTCGACGACGCGGACGTGCGCGCGCTCCGCGCGGGGCTCGGGGTCGGCGACGCGCCGCTGGTGCTGATGGTTGCCGAGTTCATCGCCCGCAAGCGGCACGAGGACCTGCTCCGGGCGTTCGCCGAGCTCGCGGGCGATCCCGCCGTCCCGCGCGCGCGCCTCCTCCTCGCCGGCACCGGCCCGCTCGTCGAGCGCGCGGAGCGGCTCGTCCGGACCCTCGGGGTCGAGCGCCGCGTCCACTTCCTCGGGAAGCGGCCGGACGTCCCGGTCCTCATGCGAGCCGCCAGCGCGCTCGTGCTCCCCTCCTCGCAGGAGGGGCTCCCGCGCTGCGTGCTCGAGGCGATGTCGATGGGGCTGCCCGTCGTCGCGACCCGGATCCGCGGCACCACCGAGCTGCTCGAGGACGGCTGCGGGACCCTGTTCGAGGTGGGGGACGTCCGCGCGCTCGCGGCGGGGCTGCGCGGCGTGCTCCAGGACCCGGGCGCGGCCGCGGAGACCGGGCACCGCGCGCGCCAGCGGAGCGGGCGGTATGACGAGCGCGAGGTGCTCCGGCTCCACGAGGAGCTGTACGCGGAGGCGCTCGAGGGTCGCTGGCGGCCGGTCCGCGCGGCGGCGGCGGAGCCCGGCGTCTCCGGCGTCGCGTAGCGCGACGAGCCGCCCTGGAGGGCGCCTCACGGCCTCAGGTCGCGAGCGCGCCGCTGGCGTGGCCGGCGCGGACCCTCGCGACGGAGTCCCTGAACTGCCGGATGAACGCGGCGCGCCGCGCCTCGAGCAGCGGCCGCGCGTACCGGGACGCGACCTCGAAGTTCCGGCGGGCCAGGGCGACCTGCTGCCCGGGCTCGTCGAGGAGCGTGCGGACGAGCGCCGCGAGCGCGCGGTGGTCGCCCGCCGGGTGCAGCCAGCGGCCGTCGAGGAGCTCGACGATCCCGCCGCGGCGCGAGCCGACCGCCGGCAGCGCGCGGCTCATCGCCTCGACGAGCGCCCGCGGGAGCCCCTCGTGCAGGCTCGGGACGAGCTGGACGTCGAGTGCGTCCATCCAGCGGAGCACCGCGTCGCCGTGCGGCAGCGCCCGTCCCAGGTCGACGTCCGCGGCGACGCCCAGGGCCGCCGCCCGGGCACGCCAGCGTGCGGGATCGCCCGCGCCGATGCAGCGGAGACGGACGGCGCGGCCCTCGCGGCGGAGGAGGGCGAGCGCGCGGAGCGCGGTCTCGTGCCCCTTGTAACCCACGTCGTACGACCCCACGAGACCGAGCGACGCAGGCGCCCCCGGCCGGCGCGCGCGGATGCGCGCGAGGCGCTCGTCCAGGACCGCGAGCGGCGGCGGCTCCACGAGCACGTCGGAGATGCCCGCCGAGATCCCGCCCGGAGGGTAGCGCCGCTGCAGCACCGACTCGGTCACGTAGATCGCGAAGGGCGCCCGGCCGATGTAGTGCCGCGAGAGGACCGCGAGGGGCAGCGCCGCGAGGCGCCCCTTCGCGGAGCCGTGGCTCCACAGCACCCCGAACGCGTCCGCGACCACCTCGACGAGGAGCGGCTTGCCCGCGCGCAGCGCCTCCCGGCACGCGACCAGCCCGATCATCGACGGCATCCGCACGACGGCGGCGTCGGTGCGGGCGAGCACCTCCCGGACGTGGCGCATCGTGACCCGGAGCGCGCGGGTCGCGCCGAGCGTCCTCCGCGGGATGCAGGCGAACTCGACGCCCTCGCCCGCGACCACCGTCTTCGCCCAGGCGTTCGGCTCCTCGAGCCTCCCGACCACCACGACCCGGTCGAAGCACGGGAGGTACCGCGCGAGCGCGCCGTACGGGACGGCGCCGGTCCCGCGGTACACGCCCGAGGCGTCCCGCGTGAACCTCTCGTCGTGGAAGAACGAGACGATCATGGCGTGGGTGCGAGGTGCCGCGGGAGAGGGGGCGCGGCCGAGGGAAGCTAGAGCACGGCGAGCGCGATCCGGAGCCGTGGCCCCCGACGAGGTCGGGACGCGCGGCGGGCGCCTCGTCCAGGCCGGGGGTTTGCGGGACCGGCGCGCCGTGGGCACCTGCGGGCCATGGCTTCGGTCCGGGTCCTCCACGTCGTGGGGCAGATGAACCTCGGCGGGATCGAGACGTGGCTCGTCCAGGTGCTGCGGCGCGCCGACCGCGCCCGGGTCCGGATGGACTTCCTCGTGTCGACGGCGCAGCCCGGCCACTACGACGAGGAGCTCCGCCGGCTCGGCGCGGCGGTGATCCCGTGCGAGAGCCCCTCGAACCCGCCCCGCTACGCCCGGCGGTTCCTCGAGGTGCTGCGCGGGCGCGGCCCGTACGACGTGGTGCACAGCCACGTGCACCACTTCAGCGGGTTCGTGCTCTCGCTCGCGCGCCACGCGCGCGTCCCGGTGCGGATCGCGCACGCGCACTCCGACACCCGGTCCGCCGACGCCGGGGTGGACGCGCCGCGCCGGCTCTACCTCGCCGCGATGCGCACCGCCCTCCGCCTCTCCGCGACGCGCGGCTTCGCGGTCAGCGCCGAGGCCGCCGCCGCGCTGTTCGGCCCCCGGTGGCGCGCCGACCCCCGCTGGAGGGTCGCCCGGTGCGGCATCGACCTCGAGCCGTTCCGGGCGCGGGTCGACGCCGCGGCGGTCCGGGCCGAGCTGGGCGTCCCGCCCGACGCCGTCGTGCTCGGTCACGCCGGGCGCCTCGACCCGCTGAAGAACCACGCGCTGCTGCTCCGGATGGTCCGGGACGCGGCGCGGCTCGACGGCCGGGCGTTCCTGCTGCTCGTCGGCGACGGGCCCATCCGCGGCCGGCTCGAGGCCGACGCGGCCAGCCTCGGCGTCCGCGACCGGGTGGTGTTCGCCGGGGCGCGCGGCGACGTCCCCCGGGTCCTGCGCGCGATGGACGTGTTCGTGATGCCGTCCCTGCGCGAGGGGCTCCCGCTCGCCGTGCTCGAGGCCCAGGCCGCGGGCCTGCCGGTCGTCCTGTCCGACCGGATCACCGACGAGGTCGAGGTGATCCCCGAGCTGTTCACGCGCCGCTCGCTCTCGGCCCCGGCGTCGGCCTGGGCGGAGGCGGCGCTCGCCGCCGCGGCGGCGCGGCGCCTGCGCGACTCCGAGGCGATCGCGCGCCTCGAGCGGAGCGACTTCTCCCTCGCGCGCTCGCTCGAGTCGCTGCTCGAGGCGTACGGGGCGACCCCGCCGCCGGTGGAGCGGAGCGCGTGACCGGCGTCGCCGCGGTCGTCGCGGCCGCCCTGGTGGTCGCGGCCAGCTCCGACCCGTCGCGCCCGGGCCAGCGCCCGTGGTTCGACGTGCGGACCTTCGGCGCGGTCGGGGACGGAAAGGCCGACGACTCGCGGGCGATCCAGGCGGCGCTCGACGCGGCTCGGGTGGCAGGCGGGGGGGTCGTGTTCGTCCCGGCCGGCACCTACCTCGTCGCGCCGCCGCGGTCGGGGGAGGGCGCGCGCGGCCTCGCCTCCCTCACCATCGGGAGCAGGACGTGGCTGCGCGGCGACGGACCCGCCTCGGTGCTGAAGGTGAAGGACGGCGTGGGCGCGTACCGCGCGCTCCTCTCCAACCACCCGACGCCCGGCACGGCGGTCGAGGAGGTGACGATCTCGGATCTCCGGTTCGACCAGAACTGCGGCCGGAGCGGCGGGTACGTGAAGAACGAGCCCGACGGGCGCAGCGCGTACATGGTCTACCTCGCGTGGGGCGGCCGCGACCTCACCGTCGAGCGGGTCCGGTTCGATCCGGTGTGCGGGATCAACACGGTCGCCCTCAACGCACCCGACGCGCGGAACCTGGTCGTGCGCGACTGCACCTTCCGCTTCGTGAAGGGCCCGACGCGGGAGCGTGACGGCGAGTACGACAACAGCGCCGTGTACCTGTACGGGCGCGAGCTGTCGGTCACGGGGAACACGTTCGAGGCGAGCTTCGCCGATCGTGCGCGCGGGGCGATCGAGCTCCACGGCGCGCGCGGGCTCGCGGCGAACAACGTCACGCGCGGCTACCGCTCGTGCGTGCGGGTGGTCGGCACCGGCGGCCCCAACGACCGCCCGCCCGAGGTCCAGAACGGCTTCACGGTCTCCGGCAACGTCTGCGCCGACGCGAACGACGCGATCAACGTGTGGTCCGGGACGGGCCACCACGTCCGCGGCGTCTCGATCGTGGGGAACGCCGTCTCCCTCGCCGAGCTCGACCACCTCCGGGCCCTCCCGAGCCTCGAGCACTTCTCCGGCATCTCGTTCGTGTGGGAGGCGGTCTCGGGCGAGCTCGACGGCGACGTCCGCGACGTCGTCATCGAGGGGAACACGATCTCGGCGCAGCGCGCCCGCGGCGCGGTGGCGCGGAGCGCGTACAGCTCCGCCGGGATCTCCCTCGCGACGGGGGGCAACGTCTCGAACCTGGTCGTCCGCGGGAACGTCCTCCGCGACCTGCCGGCCAAGGGAATCCACCTCCAGGCGATGGGCCGGGGGACGAAGGCGTCCCAGGTCCGGATCGAGGGGAACGTGATCCTCGATGCGGGGAGCGATCCCGCCGCGGGGGTCCACCGCGCGGCGATCCTGCTCGGCGGGAGGCTCGAGGACGTGGAGGTGGCGCGCAACACGATCGCCTCGACGGTGGTCCCGTTCACCGGGCTCTACGCGATCCGCGCGGTCGCCGCGGCGGGGAGCCGGCGCGTGGGCGTGCACGACAACGCGTGGAGCGTCGCCGACCCGCGCGGCGCGTACCAGCTCGCGCTCGAGGGCGCGATCGACGCCGGCCCCGACGGGCGGATGCAGGCGGTCGCCGCGCCGACCCGCGCCGGAGAGGTCGTCGCGCTCGATCCGGCGGCCGCCCGGATCTGGGAGGTGTCCGCCGGCGGCGCGAACGCGTTCTCGATCCGCGCGGGAACCGGCGCGGCGCCCGGGCAGCGCCTCACCATCCGCGTGCGCAACGACGGGACGGGCGCGCTCGGCGCGATCCAGTGGATCGGCTTCCGGCTCGGGCCGTGGACGAGCCCCGGCCCGGGGTGCCAGCGCGTCGTCGAGGTGGTCTTCGACGGCAAGACCTGGCGCGAGCTCTTCCAGTCGCCGCACGACATCCCGAGCTGATGCCCGGCGCGGCGCGCGCTCAGCCGGGGCGCCGGGCGACCCACATGCAGCAGCTGCCCCGCTCCCGCAGCACCGGCGCGTAGTCCATCGCGACGGCGAGCGGCTTCATCGCCCAGGAAGGAATGTTCCACCCCCCGAACGACAGCATGGTCTCGAGCGACGCGTACGGCCGGGTCTCGAGCAGCTCGAACCCGAGCTGCCGCAGGAGGCGCCCCATGCCGCCCGGGGTGAACGCGTACTGGTAGAACTCGCCGTCCGGCGTGGCGTTCGCGAACAGCTCCGGCCGGTCCTGCAGCCAGCGGTTGAAGCAGGGCGTGGACACGAGCGCGATCCCGCCGGGCCGCAGGATGCGCAGGGTCTCCCGCAGGATCGGGGTGGGGCCGTCCTCGAAGTGCTCGCAGACCCCGGGCGAGTAGACTGCGTCGAACGCGCCGTCCGCGAACTCGAGGTGGCGGACGTCTCCGACGTGCCAGGGGATGTCCGGGAACGTCTCGCGGAGCCGGCGGACGGTCTGCTCCGACCAGTCGAGCCCCTCGGCGCGGTGCCCGAGCGCCCGGGCCGCGACGGTGAAGTGGCCGAGCCCGCACCCCGCCTCGAGCACGCGGCTCCCCGGAGGCACCCACCGGGAGAACGTCGCCCGGAGCTGGTGCGGCAGGTGTCCGCGCAGCTCCCGGTGGTACGGCCGCGCCCCGCTCGCCCACAGCTCCGTCCAGTAGTCGACGCTGGCCGAGCGCGCGAAGAACTTCATCCGCTTGCCGGTCTCGCCGCTGTCCTCGAGCACGATGCCGTCGTTCATCCCGGTCCCCTCCGCACGGCGGCGACCCAGGCGACCACGGTGCGCATCCTGGCCGGCGGCGCCGGTGCCCTCGAAAGGGAACGACCCGAGCGCGCCGGGAGGCGGCTCGGGTCGCGGAGGGGAAGCGCGGGCGACGCGCGTCGGAACGCACGCCGCCCGCGCGGAGCGTCACCTCGACTCGTAGGCGCCGAGGTCGATCTGCCCCGACACGACCCTCGGGTTGCCGAGGAAGTCCACCTGGCCCGCCGCCGCGGCGACGCCGGAGTCACCCGCGTTCCCCGCCGGCGACGATCCGCCGAGGCTGTAGTCCCCGCCACCGGCGTTGGTGAACTGCGGGTCCGCCGTCAGGTTGTGGCTGCCCGGGCCCACGCGGGAGACGCGCGACCACAGGTTGTAGTCCATGGCCCCGGTGGCCCAGCCGCCCGTGTTGATGTACCCGTTGCCGCCGACGATCACGTTGTTCTTCCAGGTGACGTTCGAGGCCGGCCGGATCACCACGCTGTCCCCGCAGTCCACGACGGTGTTGTTCACGACCGTCACGTTGTAGATCCGCCAGAGGTTGTCGTTGGTGTACCAGTTCCCGACCTTGAGCCCCTGCAGGTTCCGGTACATGACGTTGTTCCGGAAGATGATGTCGTGCGCCGCGGGCTCGTTGGGCTCGGCGTCGACCCCGATCGCGTTGCACGAGTCGCGGACGACGTTCCCCTCGATGATCGTGTTGATGCCGCCGTCGATGTAGATCGCCTGCGCGGCGTTGCCGTACCAGATGTACCCGTCGCTCCGGCGCTTCCCGATGTACTCGAGGAGGTTGCCCTTCACGATCGCGGACGCCTCGCCGTGGATGTCGATCCCGATCGCGTCGGTGTCGTGGATCCAGTTGTTCGAGAGGGTGATGTCGGTCGCGCCGCCGTCCACGGTGAGCGCCTCGCCGTAGGTGGTGACGAAGTCGCCGAGCTCGTTCCCGTCGATGACGATGTGGTGCGTTCCCCGCCACATCCGGAACGCGGCGAGCGCGGTGGTGCCGTCCCACGGGCCGAGCTCCTTCAGGCGGAGGAACCGGCTCTTCGCGATCTCGACGTGGTGCGCGCTCCCCGCGATCCGGACGCCCTGGCTGAGGACGTAGTTCAGCTCGCGGGTGCTGAAGTTCTGGAAGGTGAACCCCTGGATCTTCACGTACGACTGGCTGTTGACGTGCAGGAAGGGCACGCCGTCGGTGACGGTGCCGAGGTACGCGTAGTCGAGCACCACCGCGTCGCCCGGGCACGTCGTCCCGGTGTGGCCGCCGCAGGGCGCCGCCGCGGAGAACCCGTAGGGCTGGAAGACGACGGGGGCGTCCGCGGTGCCGGAGACGTTGACGGAGAGCCGCTCGTGGTAGGTCCCGGCGCGGACGTTCACCGTCGCGCCGGCGGGGGCGGAGTTCATCGCCTTCTGGATGGTCCTCCAGGGCTGCTCGACGGTACCCGGGCTCGCGTCATTGCCGTCCTGCGCCACGTAAAGCTGCAGGCCGGACGCGGGGGGCGGGGGCGGGGGGGGCGGGGGCGGGGGGACCGCGTCGCCAGGGGGCGGGGGGACCACATCGCCAGGCGGAGGCGGAGGCGGAGGCGGGGGCGGGGGCGGGGGTGCCGTCACGGTGACCGTGGCGCGATCGACCTGCGACGGATCGGCGACGCTGCGCGCGACCACGCTGAAGATCCCGGCCGCGGACCCGGCGGTGTAGAGGCCCGACGCGGTGATCGTGCCGCCGGTCGCGCCCTCCTCGATCGCCCAGGTCACCTCGGCCGCGGCGCCCCGGGCCTGCGCGGTGAACTGGAGCTGCGCGCCCGACGCGACCGCGGCCGCCCTCGGGCGGATGGTGAGGTTGCCCAGGCGCCCATTCTTCACGACGACCGCGGCCATCGCCGTCGTGGTCGCGCTCTTCGCCGCGACCACGTGGAACGTCCCCTCGACGTCAGGGGCGACGTAGGTGCCGCTCTCGTCGACGACGCCGCCGCCGGTTTCCAGGACTTTCCAGGTGGTGGGGGTATCGGTGTCGCCGTTGAGCGCCGCGAACATCACGGTGTCGCCGGGTGAGACTTCGGAGTTCGCCGGCTGCAGCTCCAGCCCGGCCGCTCCCGGGGCGGATGCCGATTGGCTGCATGCGGCGAGGAAAAGGCCTGCGAGGAGGGCGAGCTGCGTCTTTCGGATCTTCACGTAGGGGGTCGCCTTTCTATCGAGCGGGCGCTCGAGGTACACCCGTCCCTGCGCTCCTGGCCGGTGCGGCCGGGCGCCCGAGCGCGAGCCCGGACTCCTGGAGCCCTCAGTTGGGGTGCCTCAAGAACCCCGGCCAGGGAGAATTCATTCGACCGGTCGGAGAAAGGGCAGGCACACGACCGCGCCGCAGGTAGGCCCTACGGCGGGCTCATCCCACAGCGCGGATTCGCTTGATACGACGGGTAACGCGGGGCCGTCGCGGACGCGTCAGCTCGCGCGGAGGCTCGGCGCGGGGACTGCCGTGCGGCTGGACCGCCCGCGGAGCAGCCGGGGAGCGACCCAGCCGGCCGCCACCACGGCGCAGGCGATCACGATGGATCGGAAAAGCTCGGACGCGTCGTTCCGCACGGTCCAGAGCACGAACCCGAAGGTCGCCGCGCCGATCGCCGCGCGGTAGGGCTCGCGCTCGAGCCACTGCTCCCACTGCTGGACGACGAGCCCGAGCAGGAGGAACAGGATCACGACGCCGGCGGTGCCGAAGTTGAGGTACGGCTCGGCCACGCCGGAGAACCCGATGCCGCCGCCGTGGTCGTACAGCCACCGCTCGGCGTGCATCGTCGCCCAGCCGCCCGGGCTCTCGTCGCGCCGCTCCCGGGAGACGCGGCGCCCGACGTTCGGCACGATCCGGCCCAGCGCCGACGCGTAGGAGCGCCCGAGCCACAGCGGCTCCGCGCCGGAGTCGATCCGCTCGGTCGTCACCACGAGCGGGTAGAGCGATCCGCCGGCCTCGAGCAGGATCGAGAGCGGGTCGACCGAGCCGATGTTCTCGGAGACGTCGCGGCGGACGTCTCGCGGGTCATGCGGATCGCCGGCACGAGGACGACGGCGAGCGCGGCGATCCCGATCGCGAGGCGGTGCGCCGTGCGCCGGTCCTTGCGCGCCCAGACGGCGAGCAGCGTCACGACCTGGACGATCGTCGGTCCGCGGAACCCCGCCAGGAAGAGCGGCCCCATCGAGACGAGGACCAGCGCGCCGAGGCCGAAGAGCTGGCGCCGCGTGGCGCCGACCGCCGCGATGACCACTCCGATGGGGAACACCATGATGCCGAGCCCGAACAGACGGACGTCCTGCCCGTTCGCCGCGAAGTACTCCGCGTACCCACGGCGGAGGAGGTCGAGCTGGATCACGCCCGCCCAGAGGATCGTCGCCCCGACGAGCAGCGACGAGCCAGCCCGCGCGGACCAGCCAGCGCTCGGGCGCGGGCGCCGGGCTCGTGCTGCTCGCGCGGGACGGGACGGAGGCGCGCCCCGAGGGTGAAGGCGACCATCGCGATCGAGACGAGCGCGATCGCCGAGGGCAGGCGGGTCGAGAACATCCAGGGGGGCGGCCGGGCGCGGGTGAGCCCGAGCGCGATCGGCGCGACGAGGCCGAGGTGGAAGACCCCGAGGAGCAGCAGGTAGAGCGACGCGAAGGAGAGCAGGCCGGTCGGGTGCGAGCGCGCGAGGACGACGAGGCACAGGAGCCAGATCGCGGTCGCGACCACCGCGTTCCCGGCCTGGGGCAGGACGAGGGCGAGGCCGAGCAGGGTCCCGAGCAGGAGGATGCGCACGGCGGTCACGGGGGCACTCCTTTCGCCTGCCTGCGCAGCGCACGCTCGAGCTCGAGCAGCGACGCGGCCACGCCGACGACGAGCGACACGGTCCAGGCCCAGGCGGCGCCGGCGAGCCCGTAGCGCGGGACGAGCACGGCGCACGCGCCCGCGCACGCGAGCGCCGCCGCCGTGAAGATCGGCAGCTGGATCCCGAAGCGGCGGGCGGCGGTGAGCCCGTACCCGAGGAGCGAGCTCAGGTAGAGCGCGAGGCCGGTGCCCATCAGGACCACGAGCACGTCGGCGCGGTCGGCGTACCGCGCCCCGAAGAGCAGCCGCAGGAGGGGCGCGCCGGCCGCGACCGCCACCGCGACGCCCGCGACGCCGAGCGCGACCCCCAGGAGCACGAGGATCCCCATGAGCCGCCGGAACGCCCGGATGCGGCGCTCGTGGAAGTACGTGGCGAGCCGCGGCGTCGCCGACTGGCCGAGCGCGGAGACGACGACGTTGCCGGCGGTGAGGAGCGAGGCGAGGGCGGCGAACACGCCCAGCTCGGCGGCGCCGACGCGGTGCTCGATCACGTACCGCGGGATGTTCACCTGCAGCGAGAGGAGCATCATCACCGCCCCGAGGGGCAGGCACGTCGCGAGGAGCCTCGTTGCCGCGCGCCGGTCGAGCCGGGGAGCGCGGGCCTCGCCGGGGGGGCAGCATCCGCGCGACGGCGGGGACGTCGTGCGCCGAGGAGCACCGCGAGCCAGGTGAGGGCGAGGGCGGCCACCGCCACGAGGAGGGGCCCGCCCGCGGCGAGCACCGCCGCGAAGGCCACGACCGAGAGGAGCCCGCGCGAGACGAGGGACACCGCGATCGGCCGCATCTGCTCGTGGCGCTGCATGACGCCGTAGTGGACGTCGCTCAGGCCCTCGATCGCCTTCGCGACCCCGACGGTGAGGATCACCAGCCGGGTGGTCGCGTCGTGCTCCAAGAGCGCCGCCATCCCCACGGTCACGACGAGCGCGGCGCCCATCCCGAGCGCCCGCACCCCGAGGTAGTCGCCGAAGCGGAAATGTCCCGAGTCGGTCGCCTGCGACGAGCGCAGGCTCAGCCCGGCGAAGAGGAAGATCGGGGCGGTGACGGCGTAGGCGAGCGCGAACACCCCGAGCGACTCGGGGGTCGCGAGCTTCGCGAGCAGCACCAGGATCCCCCACTGGGAGGCGGCGTACACGACGTTGCCGACGAGCGTCCACGCGAAGTTGTGCCGGAGGGACGCCGCGCCGGCGGGGTGCGCGGGGTGCTCCGTAGCAGTACGGGACGCGGCGACGCGCACCTGGGGCTCGTTCGCGCTCGCTGTGGTGGGGGTGAGCGTCATGTTCACTCGGGGAAACCGCAGCTCGCGAGGCCCCGTTCGTCGCGGACGCGCCGGCGCTCGGTCTGCTGGCGGCCGAACAACGGTAGCGACGCCCCTCGCGGCGGGCACCGGCCCCGTGGTGGAGCGCGCGGCCCTCCAGGGCCACGGACGACGAGAGGACGCTCAGAGCTTCCGCGCCGTCAGGAGCATCCCGAAGTCTGGACCCTGGAACGGGAGGGCGCCCACCGGGCTCATCACCCGGTACCGGCTCGACAGCCCCTCGGCGGTGGCTTGCGCGTGGCCCCGCCCAAAAATGCGTCGGCCGTACCCGACGAGGTGC
>CAVTRF010000047.1:0-8552 GCA_963736795.1 uncultured delta proteobacterium
CTGCAGGCCGTAGGCGCTCATCACGATGACGATCCGGTCGGGATCCGCCGCCTGGATTCGCCGCAAGAGCTCGAGCCCGCCCATCCCGGGCATGCGCACGTCGGTGAGGACGAGGTCGTAGTCCCGCGCGGCGAGCTCGCGGACCGCCTCCTCGCCCGAGGAGACCGCCCGGGCCTCGTAGCCCCGATCCGCGAGGATCGTCAGCAGGAGGTGGCGCATCGACGCGTCGTCATCGACGACGAGCACGTTGTGCAGTGACACCGCCGGACTGTAGCACGGCCTCCCGCCGCTCACCGGGAGGCGCCGGGGAGCGGCGGCGCCTGGAGCTCGGCGCCGCGCCGGACCGCCTCCTCGGGGATCGCGACGGAGGCGGCCGCCCCTCGCCCGCGCGCACCGAGGCGAGCGCCGCCGTCTGCAGCGACGCGCGCGCGAGGGCGGTCGGGAGCGGCACGCCATCTCCCAGCGCCCGTCCGCGCCGACATCGCTCCACGCCTTGTAGACGTGCGGCCGGCGGCGCTCGCGGAACGGGATCTCGAGGACGACGCGCAGCCCGGGCGCGCTCCGGCCGACGATCCGCGCGCCGGGGACGCGCTCGTACGCCCAGAGCGCGGGGAGCGGGAACGCGAGGCCGCCCGTGAGGTGCTCGCTCGCGAACAGCGGCATGAGGTGCTCGAGGTGGCGCACCCCGGCGTCCGGCACGCCCGATCCCGCGATCATGAGCGGGGACAGCGGCTGCGTGCGCATCGACGCGAGGTCGAGCACGAGCCCCGCCTGCGAGGCCGCGAGCGCTCGACCTCCCACGTAGGCGGCGCCGGTCACGACGTACCCGACGCGGCGCCTCGCCATCCAGGCGTCGAACGCCAGGGGGTCCATCGAGGCGAGCCGCTCGAGCTCCCAGAACGTCGGCGCGTCGAGGTAGGTCCCGAACCCGTTCGCGACCACCGGGCGCCCGGAGAGGAGCGAGATGAGGTGGCCGAAGCCCCAGGGCGCGACGACGCCCGGGCTCTCCTCGGCCGGCTCCCCGGGCGCGAGGCGGAGCGCGATCGCCGCGGCAGCCTCGGGCGGCAGCGCCCGCGGACCGCCGGGCCGGAGCATCCCCCGCAGCCGCGGGTCGGCGAGCGCGAGGACCACGGCGGCCAGCGCGGTCACCGCCGCGAGCGCGCGCGGTCGCCTCAGGGCGCGGAGCGCGAGCCAGCCGCCCGCTTCGAGCGCGAGGGCGGTGTTCACCGCGAGAAAAGGAGCGAACACGCGCCCGAACCGGTTCTGGACGAAGGTGAGCCCGAGGAGCGCGACCGACACGCCCGCGAAGGCGAGCCCGCGCGGGCCGCTGCGTCGCGCCGCCCAGGCGCCCCCCACGACGACGAGGGCGGGCGCGACCACCCCGGGGGCGCCCAGGAAGAAGTCGAGCGACCCCACGAGCCCGCGCTCGTCGCGCCAGAGCGGCTGGAACTCGTCGACGCTCGCGAGCCAGGGATCGCCGCGGAGAAGCCATCCGCGCAGCCCGGCCACGAGCTCGCCGGCCGCGCCGGGCCAGGCGACCGCCGCGGTGAGCGCCGCCCCGAGCGTCATCGCGGCGAGCACCACCGTCCGCGCCGGGAGGCCCGCGCGCGGCAGGCGGCGCGCGACGAGGATCGCGCTCGCGACCGCCACGCCCGCGAGCGCGACGAGCGCCGGCTGCAGCAGCGACGGGAGCTGGAAGGACGCGAGCCGCCCGTGCTGGCGCATCGCCGGCACGGCGAGCAGCGCGGCGGCCGCTGCGCCGGCGAGGAGCGCGGGCGCGCCGGACCCGAGCCAGCGCGCGTCGCGCTCCCGGAGCGCCCGCCAGAGCAGCAGCGCGGCGGCGATCGCGACGTACAGCTCGCCCCCGGTGAACATCCAGCAGGCGAACGCGACGGCGCCGGCACCGGCGGCCTCGTAGCGGGCCCCGCACCTCGCCGACGCGCCCGTCGCGGGACGGCGCAGCGCCCACCCGGCGAGGAGCAGCATCGAGAGCGCCTCGGCGACGTGGTGATCCATGCGGCCGAACCGCGACGACGCGACGGCCTGCGGGAGGAGCGCGGCGACGAGCCCGGCGGCGGCGGCGACGCCGGGGACCCGCGCTCCGAGCCGGCGTCGCGCCACGAGCTGGGCGAGGTTCATCGCCGCCCACGCGACGGCGAGCCCGAGGAGGACCGGGAGCAGCGCCGCCGCCAGCTCCGCGTGCGGGCGCGACCGCAGCCCTCCTGCGGCCCGCGCCAGCGCCGCCCCGAGGAGGTCGAACCCGTCCGCCCACGGGCAGGTCCCGCCCGAGGGCCAGTTCATCATCGGATCGACGGTCGGCAGGGAGGGGAAGTGCTCGACCGCGTACAGGATCCGGCGCAGGTGATAGGCGGAGTCGCCGTCGACCGGGACGACCTCACCGCGGCCGAGGACGCGGCTCACGTCGGCGAGCCGGGCCCAGGCGGCGACGGCGAGCGTGGCGACGAGCACCGCCGCCGCCACCCCCCGCGCCGCCACGCGCCGCGGTACGCGCGTCACGCGCCGTCCTTCGGCCACGGCCGGAGCTCGAGCCGGAACGCGGCGCCGCCGCCGGACAGGTTCTCCGCGGAGATGCACCCGCCGAAGGAGGACACGATCCCGTGGCAGACCGCGAGGCCGAGGCCGGTCCCCTGCCCCGGCGCCTTCGTCGTGAAGAACGGCTCGAAGAGGCGAGCGAGGTCCGCCGGCGCGATCCCCGGGCCGGTGTCGGCCACCCGCAGCTCGACCCGCGCCGCCCCCTCCCGCGCGGCCATCGACCGGGCGGAGACCCGGACCCTGCCGCGCCCGCCCATCGCGTCGGCGGCGTTGAGGAGCAGGTTCAGGATCACCTGCGAGAGGCGGCGCTCCTCTCCGAGGACGCGCTCCGGCGCCGCGTCGAGGTCGACCTCGACCTCGACGTCCCGGAAGCGGGTCTGCACGCGCGCGAGGCGCACGGCGTCGTCCACCGCGGCACGGAGGCCGGTCGGCCCGAGGGTCGGTGCGACCGGCCGGGCGAACTCGAGGAGCTCGCGGACGATGGTGTCGATGCGGGTCGCCTCCGCGCCGATGCGCACCAGGAAGTCGTCCGCTTCCTGGCGGGGGGATACCCCTTGGCGGGGGGACACTCGACTCGCGTCGCTCGGCTCGCGCCCCCCCGCTCGCTCCGGGGCAGCCTCAGCCGGCTGCCCCTCCGCTCGCACACGGAGCCGGTCGCGGGCGAGCTCGACGTAGCCCGTGATCGCGCCGAGGGGGTTGCCGACCTCGTGCGCGATCCCGGCCGCGAGCGTGCCGACGGTCGCGAGCCGCTCGACGCGCAGGAGCGACTCGCGCGCGCTCACGAGCTCGGCGTTCGCGCGCTCGAGCTCGGCCACCTTCTCGGCGAGCCGCACCCGCTCGCCCGAGAGCGCCGCGGCGACCCGCTCGAACGCGACCGCCGCGCGCGAGAGGCCACGCTCGTGCGCCTCTCCGGGCGGCGCGAGCAGCGGGAGCTCGCCTCGCGCCGCGGCGCCGAGCGCGTCCGCGGCGTTCAGGATCCGGTCCACCGGCCGTCCCACCGAGCGCACCAGCAGGGCGCCCCCGACGACCCCGACGCCCAGCGCGACCCCGATCGCGAGCGCGACGAGCTGCACCGGTCCGAGGCCGCCCCTCGCGGCGAGCGGCAGCCCGACACCGAGCACGAGCGCCGCCGCGGTCGCGCCGATCGCGACCACGTCGAGGAGCAAGAGGAGGCGGAGCTGCCCGGCGCGCACCCGTCGCTCCTACCCGAACACGCCGAGCTCGGGGATCCGGGTGGCGAGCCAGCCGGAGAGATAGAGCCACTCGAGCCCGCCCGCGACGAGGAAGGGACCGAAGGGCACCGCGTGGCGCGGGGGGACCCATTCGTCGTCGTCGCCGCCCGCCGAGTCCTCGCCGCGAGGGTGCGGCGGCTCGTCGACCGGCGCGCCCTCGCGGAGCGCACCGCCTCGCCCGCGTCGCCGTCCGCGGACGCCGTGTCTTCCGCCGTTCCCTCGGCCTCGGGCTCCGCCGCGGGGACCTCCCCGGCAGGCGAGGGCCCCGGCTCGCCGCGCCCGAGCGCGAGCAGGGCGAGGCCGTAGACGCTCCCCTGCACCGACGCGAGCAACACGACGGGGATGAGGGCGGCTGCCCCCTGCCACGCGCCGAGCCCGGCGATCAGCCAGATGTCACCGACCCCCATCGCCTCCTTCCGCGTGACGCGCCGTCCGATCCAGGCGACGAGCGCGAAGGCCGCGAAGCCGCCCACCGCGCCGAGCACGGACGACCGGAGCGTCCCCGCCTGGGCCATCCCGAGCGCGGCGGCGACGAGGCCGGTCACGACGAGCGGCCGGGTGAGCGCGCCCGGCAGGAGCCACGTCGCGAGATCGATGAACGCGAGCGCGAGCAGCAGATCGACCATCACGAGCTCGGCGAGCGCCGGGAGCGCGAGCCCGTGCCGCTGCCACGCGAGCCACGCCGCGGCCGCCCCGAGCAGCTCGACGGCCACGTACCGCGGCGAGATCGCGGTCCCGCAGCGGCGGCAGCGGCCGCGCAGGACGAGCCACGAGAGCACCGGGATGTTGTCGTACCAGGCGATCGCGGCGCGGCACTCCGGGCACCGCGAGCGCGGCCGGACGATCGACTCGCCGGCCGGGACCCGCGCGATGACGACGTTCAGGAAGCTGCCGATCGTGGCGCCGACGACGAGCACCCACGCGCCGATCGCGATGCGGAGGGCTTCGGAGTCCACGTCGCGCTAGCCCGCGCGCTGCTCGGCCGCGGCCGGCGTCGCCTCGGGCGCTCCCTCGAGCCGTCGCAGGAAGAAGTCCTCGAGCGTCTCGCGGTGCGCGGTCAGGGCGACGACCCGGCCGCCCCCGGCCACGACCGCGCGTACCGCCTCGTCGGCGCTCCCCTCGTCGGCGAACGAGAACGTGGACCGCCCGGCCTCGAGGGCGACGGCGGCGGCGCCGGCGAACGGCCCCTGCGCCCCAGGACCGACGAACGTCGCCTCCACGCTCTTCACGCGCGCCGAGAGCAGGGCGTCGAGCGTCCCCACGTCGCGGAGCTTGCCCGCCGATGATGACGCCGACGCGGTCGCAGAGGGTCTCCACGTCGGGGAGGATGTGGGTCGAGAAGAACACCGTCTTGCCGCGGCGCTTCAGCTCGAGGATGAGGTCGCGCATGTCCTTGCGGCCGACCGGGTCGAGCCCGCTCATCGGCTCGTCGAGCACGACGAACGCCGGGTCGCCGACGAGCGCCTGGGCGATGCCGAGCCGCTGCTGCATGCCCTTCGAGTATTTCTTGATCTGCCGGCCGGCGGCGTCCGTGAGGCCGACGAGCTCGAGCAGCTCGTCGCAGCGCCGCCGCTGCTCGGCGCGGGGCACGCCGGCGAGGTTCGCGAAGAGGCGCATCGCCTCGACGCCCGAGAGGAACTCGTAGTAGGCGGGGTGCTCGGGCAGGTAGCCGATGCGCTGCTTCGCCGCGGGGCTCGGGATCGGCGCGTCGAAGATGTAGGCGGCGCCCCGGGTCGGGAAGATGAGCCCCATGAGCATCTTGATGGTGGTCGTCTTCCCGGCGCCGTTCGGGCCGACGAATCCGAAGATCTCGCCCTCGGCGACCGAGAGGGTGAGGTCCTCGACGGCGTGGACGCGCCGCCGCCGGAACCCCACCTCGAACGTCTTCGTGAGCGCCTCGATGCGCAGGATCATCGGAGCGCATGATCCGGGGGGACCCGGCCCGTTGTCAAAGCCGGACCGCGAGCGCAGCCACGTCCCGCGGGCGAGGGACCGCTGCCGAAAAACGTCAGCGCGCGGCACCCGCCTGCCGTCGGGCGTCAGCGCAGGGGCCGCGCCGTCGCCCCGGATCTCGCGGGCTTGCACCGGCCGCTCGGTTGGCACCGTCCATGCTCTTGCCAGCGGGTGCGCGGCCGTCGCCGCCTACTGGGAGGCAACAATGAAGAAGGCCAAGGGCTTCACCCTCATCGAGCTCATGATCGTCGTGGCGATCATCGGCATCCTCGCTGCCATCGCGATTCCGAACTTCCTCCGCTACCAGCTCCGCGCCAAGGCGAGCGAGCTGAAGGAGAACGTGAACGCGATCTTCAAGGCCGAGGAGGCGTTCAAGAACCGCGAGCAGGGTACCGGCCAGTACGTCGCACTCAACGCCGGCGGGATGCTCCCGGCCACCTGCAGCCTCGCCACGGGCGCAGGGACGCAGAAGCACGCGTGGATCAACACCGACCTCGCGGCCGCGCAGGCGATTGACTGGATCGTCGAGGGTGGGACGTACGGCTGCTACCACGTGGGCGTCCCCACGACGAACGCGATCCACCTCACCGCGTGGGCCGAGTCGGATATCGACGGGGACACCGTGAACAACTGCGTCTACCTGTTCAAGGCGACCCTGACCAGCAGCGGCGACGCCTCTGGCGCCGCGACCGGCGTGGCCGCCTGCGCGAGCGGGACGGTGGCGTTCGCGTCGCCATGGGGCCAGGTCACGCAGGTCAACCCGAACGTCTTCTAGACGGGCGACAGGTACGCAGCGCGACGGCGCCCTCCGGAGACGGGGGGCGCCGTATCGTTTCCCCCGCGGTTCGCGCGCCTCGACGGTCGTGCGATGATGGCTGCGCCACAGCGCCATGGAACGCTCTTCGCACCCCGAATCGTGCCCGCCGGAAGCGCACGCTCCATCCGCGCCGCCGCTCCTCGCGGGCCGGCTCGGCGCCCTGGCGCCCCTCGCCGCGGTCGTGCTACTCGGGCTCGCCGCCTACGCGAACGCTTACCGGGGCGCGTTCGTCTTCGATGACGTCCGGCTCATCCGCGACAACCCCGCGATCCGGGACCTCGCGGCGCTCGCGAGCTGGGCGGGGTACCTCGAGTTCCAGCACCGCTGGGTGGCCTACCTGACCTTCGCCCTCAACTACCGGGCGGGCGGGGTCTCGCCGGTCGGCT
This sequence comes from uncultured delta proteobacterium, assembly GCA_963736795.1. Taxonomy (GTDB): domain Bacteria; phylum Myxococcota; class Myxococcia; order Myxococcales; family Anaeromyxobacteraceae; genus Anaeromyxobacter. The sequence continues at coordinate 6,942 of CAVTRF010000047.1, forward strand.
ACCACGCCGTGAACGTGGCGGTGCACCTCGCGAACGCGCTCCTCGTCCACGCCCTCGTCGTCCTCGCGTTCCGCACCCCTCGGCTCGTCCGCTCCGCGCTCGCGCCGCACGCGCGGGCCGTCGCGTTCGTCGCCGCGGCGCTCTTCGTCGCGCACCCGCTCCAGACGCAGGCGGTGACCTACATCATCCAGCGGATGACCTCGCTCACGGCGCTCTTCTATCTGGCCGCGGTCGTCCTGTACCTGCGCTGGCGCCTCGCGGGGACGGCGGGGAGCCGCGGCGCCCGCGCGGCAGGGTTCGGCTCCGTGCTCGTCGCCATCCTCCTCGCGATGGCGACGAAGGAGATCGCGTTCACGTTGCCGTTCGCGATCCTGCTCGTCGAGCTGTCCCTCCTCGAGCCCACCCGCCGCGACCTCGCCGCGCTCGTCCCCATCCTCGCCACCGCGGCGATCGTCCCCGCCGCCTGGCTCGCGTCCCCGCAGGCGTCGCTCGCTTCCGCCCTGGCCGCCGCGGACGCCGTCACGCGGGTGCAGACGGAGGTCGGGCGCCTCGACTACCTCGCGACCCAGCTCGCGGTGGTGGTGACCTACCTCTTCCTCCTCCTCTTCCCGGTCGGGCAGAGCCTCGATCACGACTACCCGATCCACCGCTCGTTCGTCGCGCCGGAGGTGCTGTCGGCGCTCGCCGTGCTCCTGGCCCTAAGTTTCTGGCCGTCATAGCGCCGCTTCCTCTGCTAAAGGTTGCTTTTCCCGGATCAAACCGGAGGAGAGCAGGGTGAGAATAACCGGTAAGGCCTCTTGGGCCGCATCCGCCTGTTGATTGGCCCTCTGATAGTAGCCGGTGGCCCGGACCAACCCCCGGACCAAGAAGGTGAGGAGGCGGGGATTGGCGGGAATAAACTGGCCGGCGGCAATGCCTTCGGCAAACAGGCGGGTCAACAGGGTGACGAATTGCTCTTCCAATTCCTGGAAGTGGTGCCGGAAGCTCTCCCGGATATTCCCCCTCCGCCGGAGCATTTCGGGATAGATGGCGGAAACAACAGCCCCTCCCGGCTGAGATACTCCAGGAGGACGGACACGATCCGGATCAACTTCTCCGGGGGCGTCCCGGGGGCCACCAGAGATGCCTCCAGGTCCCGGAGGACGCTTCTGACATGGGTGAGGAGGGTCCTGGAGGATCAGACTGCTTTGGTCTTGCAAATAGACAGCAAGGTGCCCTTCTCGGCCACCCCGGCGGCCGCGGCGATTCCTCCATAGTCATGGCTTCCGGCCGCCTGTCGTTCCAAACAGCGTTCGGGCCGCAGCCAGGATCTCCCGGGTGCGGAACGCGGGCGACAACTTCTTTCTTGGTGGCTTTGGGGAAGCTGGCATTTTTATAAAATTTCTCAGAATTAATGACTGTTGGGTCATCGGAATGACTTTTAAGTCAATAATCGGTTTTCGTCCCCTTGTCAAGAAAAACTTGCAAACTCACAGGGCTCTGTTTAGACTTGAAAATATCTAGTAGGGTTGACAGGAGGCGATCATGCACCGTCGTGATTTCGTCAGATATATGGCGGCGTTAGGACTGCTCAGCGGGGGCCGGGCGGCTGGTGTTGCCCGAAGAAGTGTG
>CAVTRF010000048.1:0-10973 GCA_963736795.1 uncultured delta proteobacterium
ACCCCCCCGGCGGCGAGCACGTAGGACGCCGCCTGCGCCGCGAGGAGTGCGCGGCACCCCCAGGCGCCTCCTGCGCCGCCGCGCGGCGACGTTCGCCGCGAGGGCGACGGCCAGGAGGAACGGCGTCGTCCAGCGCAGGAGCTTGTGCGCGACGAACGCGGAAGGAGACGAACCCTGCGCGCGGGTCGAGCAGGTCCGTCGGGTCCCTCGCCAGCGCCTGCCAGTTCCAGGCCGATGCGGGCGCGGCGGCCGAACTCCACCGCGGCATCGTCGAGCACGTCCTCGTAGGCGATCGCGCCGGGCTCGAAGGGGACCTTCCAGCCACGGACCGCAATCCGGAGCGGTAGCCGAAGTCGTCGGTGATGGTGTCCGCCGGGAGCGGCGAGAACAGGATTCGCCGGATCGCGACGATGCCGCCGTTCGCGCCGACGACGCACCCGAGCTTTCCCTCGAGGTACTTGAGGAACGTCTCGTACGCCCAGTAGACCCCCTCGCCCGAACCGTCGGGCACGCGGAGCCGGAGCCTTCCCACCACCGCGCCGACCGACAGATGCCGAACCCGCGCGCGAGGGCGCCGATCGCCCGCGGGTGGAAGGAGACGTTTGCGTCGGTCAGGACGACGACGTCCCCTGCGCGGATGGGACGAGCCGGGCGAGGACGCTCGCCTTCCCCTGCCGCGGCGGGAGCTTCCGCCGCCTTGGATGCCGCGCCCACAGCGCGCCTGGCGCGCAATCTCCGCCGTGCGGTCGGTGCACCCGTCGCAGCCGAGGACCACGTAGCTGGTGTGGGGTCGTCCACCGCGAGGCAGTTCTCGACCTTCTCGCGGATGCACGCCTCCTCGTCGAAGGCGGCGAGGACGATGGTGACCCATGGCCGCAACTCCACCGGGTCGGAGCGCTCGCGCCGGTCGGGGCCTCCCGAGAAGAAGCGGAGCGCCCCGCGCAGGTCATCGAGGGCGCCCATCCGGTGAGCGCCACCGGGTATCCGAGATAGCTGAAGACGACGAGGCCGAGGCGAAGCAGGAGGACCGTGACCATCGCGCGCCGAGTCGAGGCAAGGCGCGCGCCGCCTCCCGGCCCGGCTACCCGCCTGGATCGCCCAGCGCGAATGCGGGTCGGGAGACGGCGCCGCCCGCCTTCGCGGCGCGGGCGCCGGCGCGGTCGGTGCGGCCGGTGCGGCCGGTGCGGGGGACGGCGACGAAGGCGCGGCGGTCAGGGCGGCCAGGGTGGCGGCGCCCGCGGCCCCTCCGGGCGCGCCGCCGCGGGAGGAGGGCGACGTCCCGGGCGCCGCTCCACCGGTCGTGGGAGCGGGCGCGCCTTTCGGCCGTGGCCGGGGAAGGCGCGGCGGGCGTTGAACAGAACTTCCTCGAGGGCGGCGTCGGTTTCGCCGCCGGCGCCGGCAGCAGGGGCGGCGCGGGCCGCTGGGGCGGCGGCGCGGTCGGCTCCCTTCGCGGAGCCGCAGCACCCCTTCGTGTTCGGGTTCGCCGCGAGGACCCCGTCGGCCGTCGCGAGCGCCTCCCCGCCTTGCGTCCGAGTGCGAGCTGGTCGCGCGCGAGCACGAACCGCCCGCGGACGAGGTGGGCGCGCTGCGGCGAGGGCGCCGACTCACGAGCGCGCGCTCGCGCGCGGCTCGGTCGGGGGTCCTTCGCCTGCGCCCAGCCGTCCGCGAGCTCGATGCGCGGACTGCGCAGCCCCTTCTCGCGGGCCGCCCGCAGCGTGCGGTGGAGCCGGTCGCGCTCGCCCGAGGAGCGCCTGCAGCGCCGCGAGGGCGCGCACCACCTCGGGCGTGTCCCGGCCTCCGACTGGAGGATCGCGAGCTGCTCCCGTGCGCCCGAGGACACCGCGCGCGTCCGCTCCTCGCGGGCGCGGACCTCGGGTTCGAGGGTGGCGGCCGCGGTGGAGGCGGCGCGCTCGACGTCCTGCCACCCCGGCTGCTGCTCGCGGCGCGCACGCTCCCCCGAATCGTCGCGCGAGCGCGGCGCGCGAGCGCCCTGCGCCTCCTCACCGAGCTGCGCCGCGCGAATAGCGAGGGCGAGGGCCCGGTCGGCGGCGGCGGCGCGGAGCTTCGGCCGCTTCTTCACGACCGCGGTGAGGCGGGAGATGGCCTCTTCCACGTTCGCCCCGTCGTCCAGGGCGACGAGGGCCAGCGCCTCCGCGCGGATCTGCTCCGCGCCGGCGTCCCCGCAGCAAGACGTCCAGGCGCCGCCCGCGAGCGCCCGAGTCGACGACCACGAGCAGGAGCGGCGCGAGCCACCGCCAGCGCGCGCTCCACCGGAGCCGCGCCTCGAACGTGCCGACGGTGTCGCGCTTCAGCACGGGCGAGCGCGACACGGGCTGGGGGCCCGGACGGGATGGAGGACGTCTGCGGCCGGTACACGGCGGGCCCGCTGGTCCGGACCGGACGCGGCGCGCCGTCGGCCCGGAGTCCGGGGACTCACTGCGAGGGGCCGGATCGGCCCTCGGGGTCTCCGCGGGCGCGGGCGCGGGGGCGGGGGCCGGGGCGGCGGCGGCGGGTGGAGCGGGCGGCGGCGGCTGGGACCAGGTGACGAGGGTGTGGGGGCACGGCGGAGGCGCCGGCGGGAACGCGGCGAACACGTGCTGACACTTGGTGCACTGGACCCTGGAGCCCATGAGGCGCGAGGAGCGACTCGTCCAGCTCGTACATCGTCGAGCAGCGCTCGCAGCGGATGACCAAGGCTCGCCTCCAGTGTCCGGAGGTCGAAGCGTACCGCAGCGCCCGCGCGCTCGCTACGGCACGTCCACTCGGAGGTGGGGAGAGGCGCTCGCCAGCCTCTTCACCCCGATGCCGCGACCGAGGCCGAGGTCCTCGACCCGCTCGTACCTTCCGTTGATCTCCCGTCCCCGGACGACCTGGTCGGCGAGGTGGCGCGAGAGCCCGGGGACGAAGGCCAGCTCCCGCAATCCGGCGGCGTTCGGGTCGATGGGGAGGCCCAGGGCGAGCCGCTCGTCCGACCCCAGGACGCGGGCCGGCCCGGAGTCCGCGGCGCAGCCGAGCCAGTGGCGCGGCGGGGATCCCCCTCCTCCCGGAAGGCACCCGGCGCGCGCGGCGGGCGTCTCGAGCAGCGCCCGCAGCCGCGGACCGGCGAGGATGGCGAGGACGGCGGCGAGGGCGAGGCGGCGGGCCACGGCGCGGGTGGAGCAAGGACCGGACCGCCGGCCGGCGCGAGGCGGACGGAGAGGGCCGGCTGGCGGCACGGGTAGGCGCGGTCCGCGAGCCGGACCGCCTTGCGCAGCCCGGCGAACGGGAGCCGGTCAGCGCCTTCGTCATCCGTGCCCGGCGTGCTCCGCGTGCTCGTCCGACAGCACCGGCGCGAAGCCGGGCGGACGCACCGCGAAGGCGGTCTCCTCGACGAGCGCGAGCGCGCCGGGACGCACCCGGTTCAGCGATCGAGGGCGAAGGCGGCGCGGTGCTCGAGCGAGATGGCGACGTGAGCCGGTCCTTGAGCAGCTCGCGCCGGGCCGCGGCCTCGGCGAACTCGCCGCGCTCAATCCGGCCGGTCACCTGCTGCCAGAAGCCGCCGCGCGACGCGCTCCGGCGCAGGAGGCGCACGCGGCCGTCGGCGCCAGCAGCAGCGACACGTCGGAGGTCCAGACGGCGGCGGGCGCCGCGTCGCGCCCGAGCGCCTCGGCGAGGTGCCGGGCCAGCCCCTCCTCGACCTCGGGGCGGCCCGGGACGGGCCGGCCGCGCCGCTCGAGCTCCGCGGCGAGGCTCCATCACCCCGAGGGTGCGGGAATCGAAATCCGCCACGGCGCGATCGCCGATGGCCGAGGTCGGCGAGAGGTTGAAGGCGAGGCCGTGCGAGGTAATCCCAGCGACAGGTGCACGCCGACCGCGCCAATCTTCCGCGCCCCGATCCAGGCGCCGCGGTGCTCCTCGTGCCGGCCCGCCTCCACGCCGTAGTCGGCGCAGGTACGGATCATTGCCTCCTCGAGGGCGCCGACGTAGCGCCGGACGTCCGGCCAATGGGTGGAATCGACCACCGGGTACCCGACGATCTGCCCGGGGCCGTGGTAGGTCACGTCGCCGCCGCGGTCCGTCTCGTGGACCTCGAACCCCTGGCGCGCGAGCCACTCCGGGCGACACCACGCGTTTCCGCGTCCCGCGCCCCGGCCGAGGGTGAGTACCGGCGGGTGCTCCACCAGGAAGAGGTGGTCGGTGCCCGGCGGCGAGCCGGCGCGGACCGCGTCGCCCGCGAGCCGCATGAGGGCGAGGCCGTCGTCGTACTCGACGCGCCCGAGCCGGTGGACGAACAGGGTGCGGCGGCTGCTCATGCGTGGGCGGTGCTCCCGGCCTGCGGCTTCCGCGGCCGCTCCGGGCGGGCGAGGACGTGGATCGGCTCGCCCAGCGCGAGCTTGCACGCCTCCATGAACGCCTCGGGCAGCGTCGGGTGCGCGTGGATGGTGAGGGCGACGTCCTCGAGGTAGGCGCCCATCTCGAGGGCCAGGGCCGCCTCGGCGATGAGGTCGGCCGCCTCGTGGCCGCAGATCGTGACCCCGAGCAGGAGCTTCGAGTCGCGATCCCCGATCACCTTCACGAACCCCTCGGTGTGGGCGATGGCGACGGCCCGCCCGAGCGCGCCGAAGGCCACCTTGCCGACGATCGGGTCGTTGCCCTTGGCGCGCGCCTCCTCCTCCGAGAGGCCGACCATCCCGATCTCCGGGTCGGTGAAGATGGCGCCGGGCAGGGCCACCCAGTCGCGCGCCGACTTCATCCCGGCGATGGCCTCGGCGGCGATCTCGGAGGAGGAGGCGCGCGCCAAGGGCACCGATCCGATCGTCGCCAAGGTGGCCTTCGGCGCGCTCGGGCGGGCCGTCGCGATCGACCACACCGAGGGGTTCGTGAAGGTGATCGGGGATCGCGACTCGAAGCTCCTGCTCGGGGTCACGATCTGCGGCCACGAGGCGGCCGACCTCATCGCCGAGGCGGCCCTGGCCCTCGAGATGGGCGCCTACCTCGAGGACGTCGCCCTCACCATCCACGCGCACCCGACGCTGCCGGAGGCGTTCATGGAGGCGTGCAAGCTCGCGCTGGGCGAGCCGATCCACGTCCTCGCCCGCCCGGAGCGGCCGCGGAAGCCGCAGGCCGGGAGCGCGGCCCACGCATGAGCAGCCGCCGCACCCTGTTCGTCCACCGGCTCGGGCGCGTCGAGTACGACGACGGCCTCGCCCTCATGCGGCTCGCGGGCGACGCGGTCCGCGCCGGCTCGCCGCCGGGCACCGACCACCTCTTCCTGGTGGAGCAGCCGCCGGTGCTCACCCTCGGCCGGAGCGCGGGACGCGGAGAACGTGGTGGCGTCGCCGGAGTGGCTCGCGCGCCAGGGGTTCGAGGTCCACGAGACGGACCGCGGCGGCGACGTGACCTACCACGGCCCCGGGCAGATCGTCGGGTACCCGGTGGTCGATCTCACCGATCGGCCGGACGTCCGGCGCTACGTCGGCGCCCTCGAGGACGCGATGATCCGTACCTGCGCCGACTACGGCGTGGAGGCGGGCCGGCACGAGGAGCACCGCGGCGCCTGGATCGGGGCGCGGAAGATCGGCGCGGTACGGCGTGCACCTGTCGCGCTGGATCACCTCGCACGGCCTCGCCTTCAACCTCTCGCCGGACCTCGGCCACTTCCGGGCCATCGTGCCGTGCGGGATCTCCGATCCCACCCTCGGGGTGACGAGCCTCGCCGCGGAGCTCGAGCGGCGCGGCCGGGCCGTCCCGGGCCGCCCCGAGGTCGAGGAGCGGCTGGCCCGGCACCTCGCCGAGGCGCTCGGGCGCGACGCGGCGCCCTCCGCCGGCCCGGACCTGCGGACCGTGTCCGTCGTGCCCGTCGGCGCCGACGGCCGCGTGCTCCTCCTGCGCCGGAGCGCGTCGCGCGGCGGCTTCTGGCAGCAGGTGACCGGCCGGATCGAGCGCGGCGAGTCGCCCGAGGCCGCGGCCCGGCGCGAGCTGCTCGAGGAGACCGGGGCCGACGTCCCGGTCATCCCGCTCGAGTACCGCCATGCCTTCGCCCTCGATCCCTCGCTGAACCGGGTGCGTCCCGGCGCGCTCGCGCTCGTCGAGGAGACCGCCTTCGCGGCGCGCCTCCCGCCCGGCTTCGCGCCGGTGCTGTCGGACGAGCACGCGGAGCACGCCTGGGTCACGCCGGACGAGGCCGTCGACCGGCTTCCGTTCGCCGGGCTGCGCAAGGCGGTCCGGCTCGCGACCGCGCGGCTCCCGGCGCCGTCGAGCCGGCCCTCTCCGTCCGCCTCGCGCCGCCCGGCGGTCCGGTCCTTGCTCCACCCGCGCCGTGGCCCGCCGCCTCGCCCTCGCCGCCGTCCTGCTCGCCATCCTCGCCGGCCCGCGGCTGCGGACGCTGCTCGAGACCCCCGCCGCGCGCGCCGCGTGCCTTCCGGAGGGGAGGGGGATCCCGCCCCGCCACTGGCTCGGCTGCGCCACGGACCCCGGGCCGGCCCGCGTCCTGGGGTCGGACGAGCGGCTCGCCCTGGGGCCTCCCCATCGACCCGAACTCCGCCGGGTCGCGGGAGCTGGCCTTCGTTCCCGGGCTCTCGCGCCACCTCGCCGACCAGGTCGTCCGGGACCGGGCGGATCAACGGAAGGTACGAGCGGGTCGAGGACCTGCTTCGGGTCCGCGGGATCGGGGCGAAGAGGCTGGCGAGCGCCTCTCCCCACCTCCGAGTGGACGTGCCGTAGCGAGCGCGCGGGCGCTGCGGTACGCTCCGACCTCCGGACACGGGAGGCGAGCCTTGGTCATCCGTTGCGAGCGCTGCTCGACGATGTACGAGCTGGACGAGTCGCTCCTCGCGCCGACGGGCTCCGAGGTCCAGTGCACCAAGTGTCAGCACGTGTTCGCCGCGTTCCCGCCGCGCTCCGCCGGTCGCACCCTCGTCGGCGTCCCGTCCCAGCCGCCGCCGCCCGCTCCACCCGCCGCCGCCGCTCCGCCGCCCGCGCCGGGCTCCGCCGCCGCCCCGCGCCCCCGCCGCCCCGCCCGCGGAGACCCCGAGGGCCGCGTCCGGCCCCTCGCAGTCGTCCCCCGGCCTCCGGGCCGACGGCGCGCCGCGTCCGGTCCGGACCAGCGGGCCCGCCGTGTACCGGCCGCAGACGTCCTCCATCCCGTCCGGCTCCCAGCCCGTGTCGCGCTCGCCCGTGCTGAAGCGCGACACCGTCGGCACGTTCGAGGCGCGGCTCCGGTGGAGCGCGCGCTGGCGGTGGCTCGCGCCGCTCCTGCTCGTGGTCGTCGTCGCGCTCGCGGGCGGCGCCTGGACGCTCCTCTCCCGCCGCGGGGACGTCGGCGCGGAGCGGATCCGCGCGGAGGCGCTGGCCCTCGTCGCCCTGGACGACGGGGCGAACGTGGAAGAGGCCATCTCCCGCCTCACCGCGATCGTGAAGAGGCGGCCGAAGCTCCGCGCCGCCGCCGCCGACCGGGCCCTCGCGCTCGTGATCCGCGCGGCGCAGCTCGGTGAGGAGGCGGAGGCGCTCTCGGCGCGCGCCGCGGTCGCGCGGCGACGATCGGGAGCGTGCGCGCCGCGAGCAGCAGCCGGGGTGGCAGGACGTCGAGCGCGCCGCCTCCACCGCGGCCGCCACCCTCGAGCCCGAGGTCCGCGCTCGCGAGGAGCGGACGCGCGCGGTGTCCTCGGGCGCACGGGAGCAGCTCGCGATCCTCCAGTCGGAGGCCGGGGACACGCCCGAGGTGGTGCGCGCCCTCGCGGCGCTGCAGGCGCTCTCGGGCGAGCGCGACCGGCTCCACCGCACGCTGCGGGCGGCCCGCGAGAAGGGGCTGCGCGATCCTTGGATCGAGCTCGCGGACGGCTGGGGCGAGGCGAAGGACCCCGACCGAGCCGCGCGCGAGCGAGCGCTCGTGAAGCTCGGCGCCCTCGCCGCAGCGCGCCCCGACCTCGTCCGCGGGCGGTTCGTGCTCGCGCGCGACCAGCTCGCCCTCGGACGCAAGGCGGAGGCGCTCGCGACGGTCGACGGGGTCCTCGCGGCGAACCCGAAGCACGAAGGGGCGCTGCGGCTCCGCGAGGAGCTGACCGCGCCGCCGCCCCAGCCGCCCGCGCCGCCGGCGCCGGCGCCGGCGGCGAAACCGACGCCGCCCCCGAGGAAGTTCGTTCCACACGCCGCGCCCGCGCCTTCCCCGGCCACGGGCGAAGGTGCGCCCGCTCCACGACCGGTGGAACGGCGCCCGGGGCGTCGCCTCCTCCCGCGGCGGCGCGTCCCGAGGGGCCCGCGGCGTCGCCGTCCCCCGCCGCCCCGACCGCCGCGCCTTCGTCGCCGTCCCCCGCTCCGGCCGCTCCGGCGCCCGGGCCGCGAAGGCGGGCGGCGCCGTCTGGCGACCCCGAGCAGGTGATCCAGGGCGGGTAGCCGGGCCGGAGGTGGCGCGCGCCTTGCCTCGACTTGGCGCGCGATGGTCACGGTCCTCCTGCTCTGCCTCGGCCTCGTCGCCTTCAGCTACCTCGGGTACCCGGTGGTGCTCACCGGATGGGGCGCCCTCCATGATCTGCGCGGGGCGCTCCGCTTCTTCTCGGGAGGCCCCGACCGGCGCGAGCGCTCCGACCCGGTGGAGTGGCCCCGGGTCACCATCGTCCTCGCCGCCTTCGACGAGGAGGCGTGTATCCGCGAGAAGGTCGAGAACTGCCTCGCGGTGGACTACCCGCCGGACCGGCTCGACGTGGTCCTCGGCTGCGACGGGTGCACCGACCGCACGGCGGAGATCGCGCGCCAGGCGGGCCGCGGGCGCATCCAGGTGGTGGAGCTCTCGCCGCGGCAGGGGAAGGCGAGCGTCCTCGCGCGGCTCGTCCCGTCCGCGCAGGGGGACGTCGTCGTCCTGACCGACGCGAACGTCGCCTTTCACCCGCGGGCGGTCCGCGCCCTTGCGCGCCGGTTCCGGGATCCGTCGGTCGGCGCGGTGGTGGGAAGGCTCCGGCTCCGCGCGCCCGACGGTTCGGGCGAGGGGGTCTACTGGGCGTACGAGACGTTCCTCAAGTACCTCGAGGGAAAGCTCGGGTGCGTCGTCGGCGCGAACGGCGGCATCTACGCGATCCGGCGCATCCTGTTCTCGCCGCTCCCGGCGGACACCATCACCGACGACTTCGTCATCCCGCTCCGGATCGCGGTCCGTGGCTGGAAGGTCCCCTTCGAGCCCGGCGCGATCGCCTACGAGGACGCGCTCGACGATGGCGCGGTGGAGTTCGGCCGCCGCGCCCGCATCGGGGCGGGGAACTGGCAGGCGCTGGCGAGGCTCCCGGACCTGCTCGACCCGCGCGCAGGGTTCGTCTCCTTCGCGTTCGTCGCGCACAAGCTCCTGCGCTGGACGACGCCGTTCCTCCTGGCCGGCGCCCTCGCGACCAACGTCGCCGCGGCGGCGCAGGAGGGCGCCTGGGGGTGCCGCGCACTCCTCGCGGCGCAGGCGGCGTCCTACGCGCTCGCCGCCGGGGGGCCGGCCCTCGGCGCCGCCGGCCGAGCCGCGCGCCACTTCGTCGCGATGAACGCAGCGCTCGCGGTGGGGCTGTGGCGGTTCCTCGGCGGGACGCAGCGCGCCGCATGGCGTCGCACGGCGCGGGCCGCGCCCGGCGCCGCGTGACGCACCGTTGATCCGCGAGACCCGCGCGGGCAGCCCCTGGCCCGCCCGGGCCTGCCCGTACTCCAGGTCAGTGGTCCCTGATGGGTAGGTGGCGGGTGTTTTCTTGATTCTCGACCAGCCGTGGCCTTGCACGGCTGGTCACGCGGCATAGCGTTGATCTCGTACGACGGGCGGGCAGCGGGCAGGGCGGGGACCGGATCGGCTCGCGAGGACGCATGGGCGTCATGGATCGGATCCGAAGGCTCAGCCGGGCGCAGCACGAGGCGCTCGTCGCGATCGACCGCGAGGAGCAGTCGGCCATCGAGCTCGAGAACCTGGAGGCGGACCACCTCGCGGCGGAGGAGGCCTACCTGCGCCGCAAGGACCGGCTGCTCGGGCACGAGGTGCCGGGGCAGTACGAGGAGATCGAGGCGGCCCGGGTGCTGCTCGCGCAGGTGGTGCGCCGCCGGCAGGAGCGGTTCGAGGCGCTCCGCGTCGCGGTGCTCACCGGGCGCAGCCTCGATCCAGACGGGCCGACGCAGCTCGTCCTGCTGCCGAGCTGATCCCCGCGCCGCCGCCGCGCCCCTGCGTCGCGGCGGCCGGCCCGCCATGATCCGGCGGTGCGGCCTCTCCTCGTCGTCGGCCCCGTCACCACCTGCGACCCCGCGCGCCCCCGTGCCGGGGCGGTGCTCGTCCGCGACGGCCGGATTTCGCGGGTCGGATCGCGCGCGGAGTGCGAGGCCGCCGCCCCGCCGGACGCCGTCCGGATCGAGGCGGGCGGGGTCGACCCCGGGCTCGCCGACGCGCACGGCCACGTGGCGCTCCTCGGGCGGTGGCGCGCGAGGTCCAGCTCGGCGACGCCGCGGGCGAGGAGGCGTGCGTGGCCCGCGCCGCCGAGCGCGCGCGCAGGGCGCCGCCGGGGCGTGGATCCGCGGGAGCGGCTGGGACCAGACCCGCTGGCCCGGCGGGGCGTTCCCGTCCGAGGCCGCGCTCACCCGGGCCGTACCGGACCACCCGGCCGCGCTCGCCCGCGTGGACGGCCATGCGCTGTGGGTGAACACCGGGCCCTCGCCGCGGCCGGCATCGACGCGCGGACCCTCGACCCCCCCGGCGGCCGGATCCTGCGCGATCGGGGTGGGCGGCCCTCGGGCATCCTCCTCGACGCGGCGCAGGACCTCGTGCTCGACCGGATCCCGCCGCCGGGACCCGGCGCGCTCGAGGGCGCGGTGGTCTCGGCGCTCGACGCGCTGGTCCGGCTCGGCCTCACCTCGGTCCACGACGCCGGGCGTCACGCCGGAGGTCCTCGCGATCCTGCGCAGGCTCGCGGCCGAGGACCGGCTGCCGCTCCGGGTCGAGGCGATGCTCGACGGCGGGCTGCCGTTCCCCGCGCTCCGCGCGGCGATGG
>CAVTRF010000049.1:0-5675 GCA_963736795.1 uncultured delta proteobacterium
AGCGCACGCGCCGGGCGAGGTCGGGGTAGTCCACGGGGTTCAGGCGGACGAACTCCCGGTACTGCGCGAGCGCGTCCTCGTGGCGGCCGAGCCGGTCGAGCAGGAGGCCGAGGTTGAAGCGGGTCTCGACGTCGTCGGGCCGGATCGCGACGACGCGCGCGAAGAAGCCCGCGGCGGCGTCGAGCTCCCCGCGCTCCGCGTGGAAGGTGCCGAGCCGCGACAGCGCGCCCACGTGCGACGGGTCCAGCCGGAGCGTCCGCTCCCACTCCCGGACCGCCCCCGCGGCGTCGCCCCGGTCGTCGAGCGCGATCCCGAGGCCGTAGCTCGCGTCGGTCGAGCGCGGGCTCACCCGCGCCGCGCTGGAGAAGAGCGAGAGGTCGTCGCGCCAGTCGAGGTTGCGCCGGACCGTCGCGATCGCGAGCGCCGCGGCGAGGACGCAGCCCGCGACGACGACGGCCTTCCGCGAGCGCACGCTCGCCGCCAGGAGGACGACCTGGTCCGCGACGACGAGCCAGAGCCCGATGGCGGGCACGTACAGGTAGCGCTCGGCGATCGCGGCGCTCGGGATGGCGACGAGCCCGCTCACCGGCACGAGCTGCACCGCGAACCACAGGAGCCCGAACCGCGTCAGCGGGCGGCCCTGGCGGAGCAGGAGGACGACGGCCGCGGCGATCGCGCCCACGCGCACGCGAGCGCCAGGCCTCCCGCGAGGAACGACTCCGGCTCCGGGTGGTAGATCGTGAGGCCCGCCGGGAACGCGACGAGGCCCAGGTAGGCCGGGACGACGTGCAGCGGCCGCGCGAGCGCGTCGAGGGTGCGCGGGAGCGGCGCCGGGCCGATCACGGTCGAGAGGACGGCGACGCGCACGGCGAGGTAGCCCGCCGCCACGAGGGCGAGCGGGGCGAGGCGCAGGAGGGCGTCGCGTGGCCGCGCGCGCTCGCGGCCGCCGGGCTCCGGGATCAGCTCGTGCAGCGCGAGGAACGGGAGGAGCATCAGCCCCGTCTCCTTCGACGCCACCGCGAGGAGGAACAGCCCCGCGGCGCCGGCGAGCCAGCGGCGGGATCCGCTCTCGCGCGCACGGAGGTAGGCGGCACAGGAGGTGAGCGTGAACAGCGCCACGAGCGCGTTGTTCCGCGCGGCGACGAGGTTCACCGTCTCCGCGTTGACCGGGTGGATCGCGAACAGCAGCGCGGCGACGAAGGCGGGGCCGGGGCCGCCGGCGAGCCGGCGCGCGAGCAGGAAGAGCGCGAGCGTCGCCGCGAGGTGCAGGGCGAGGTTCTCGAGGTGGTACGGCAGCGGATCGAGGCCGTGGAGGGCGCGATCCGCGAGGAAGGTGACGCGCGTGAGCGGGCGGTAGTACGGGGCCGGCTGGCTCTTCAGCAGGACGTCGGGCTCGGCGAGCGCGCGCCCGACCTCGGCCAGCCCGACGCGCGCGGGGCCCTGGACGATGAGGGCGTGGTCGTCCCAGACGAACCCGTTCGCGAGGCCGTTCGCGTACGTGGCGAGGCCGATCGCGACGAGCGCCGCCGCCGGGAGGTGGCGGGCCGCGGCGCGAGGTCCCGCCGGCGTCGGTGGTGCGGGAGGAGCCATGGAGTCCGGACCCGCGAGTCGAGCGCGGACGCGACGGGAAGCTAAGGCGAGGCGTTCGCGCGGGGTCAAGGTTCGGCCAGGTTGCTACAATACCCCGCCGATGCGGTCCTCCCTGCTCGCGCGCCGGCCGCTCCTCGTCGCCGCGCTGATCGTCGCGCTCGCAGCCGTCCTGCCGTTCGCCGGCACGATCGGTCACGGGTTCGCGCTCGACGACGCGCCGGAGATCGTCCAGAACGATCGCGTCCGCTCCCTCGCGGGGATCCCGCGGGCGTTCGCCGAGGGCGCGTGGCAGGGCGCCGGCGAGCCGAACCCGATCTACCGCCCCCTCACGACCGCCACCTACGCGCTCAACCACGCGGTCGGGGGGCTGTCGCCCTCCGGCTACCACCTCGTCAACGTGGTCCTCCACGCCCTCGTCTCCCTGCTCGTCCTCGCCCTCGCGCTCCGCCTCGGCCTCGCGCCCCTCGCCGCCGCGGCCGGCGCGCTCCTGTTCGCGATCCACCCCGTGCACGTCGAGGTCGTCGCCAACGTCGCCGGCCGCAAGGACGCGCTCGCCGCGGTCTTCGTGCTCCTCGCGGTGCTCGCCCACGCGACCGCCCTCCGCCGCGACGCGCGCCGCTGGCTCGTCCTGCCCCCGCTCGCCTTCGCCGCGGCGCTCTTCTCGAAGGAGAGCGGGGTCGCCGCGCTCGGGGGCTTCGTCGCGTGGGACCTGCTCCTGGGCGGGCGCGACGCGTGGCCGCGGCACCGACGGCGCCTCCTGCTCCTCTACGCGGCCTACGCCGCGACGCTCGCGCTCTACCTGCTCGCGCGCCGGGCCGCCGTCGGGAGCCTCGGGATCCCGCTCGCGTCGATCCCGTTCCTCGAGAATCCGCTCCCGCACGTCGCGACCTGGCCCAGGCTCCTCACCGCCGTGGCGGTGCTCGGGCGCGGCCTCGCGCTCCTCCTCGTCCCCGCCACGCTCTCCCCCGACTACTCCTTCGACGCCATCCCCCTGGTCGGCTCCGCGCTCGACCCGCGGTTCCTCGCGTCCGCCGGCGTCCTCGGGCTCCTCGCCGCCGTCGCGTGGTCCGCCGTCCGCGCGCGCAGCTGGCCCGTCCTCGGGTTCGCGGTGCTCTGGTACGCCGCGGCGGCGTTCCCGACGTCGAACCTCCTCGTCCCGGTCGGCACGATCTTCGGCGAGCGGCTGCTCTACCTCCCGAGCGTCGCGTTCTGCGTCGCGGCCGGGGCGCTCGCAGGTCGCGTCCTCGCCGATCCGCGGCCGGCCCTCCGCCGCGTCGCGGCCGGCGCCGCCGTCGCCGTCGCCGCGCTCCTGGTCGGGCGGACCGTCGCGTACGCCTCCGCCTGGTCGGACGAGGTGTCCCTCTTCTCCGAGGCGGTCCGCGCCGTGCCCCGGTCGGCGAAGGCGCACGACCTCCTCGGCGCCGCGCTCATGGAGGCGGGACGGGTCCCGGAGGGCGTCCGGGAGCTCGAGGTCGCCGTGCGGATGATCGCGCCGCTCGACGACCCTCCGCCCCAGCCCTTCGTCGAGCTGGGCGTCGCGTACGAGCGGACCGGCCGGGTCTCCGACGCGGAGGCCATCTACACCGAGCTGCTGCGGCGCAAGCCGGAGCTGCCGGACGCGCTCTGGCGGCTCGGGGTCGTGCGCTGGGCCCAGGGACGGCGCGACGAGGCGGCGCGGCTCTGGGAGCGGACCCTCGCCGTCTCCCCCGGGAACGCGCAGGCGATGACCGATCTCGGCATCGCCCGTTACGAGCGCGGCGACGTCGCCGGCGCCGAGGCGCTGTGGACGGCCGCCACGCGGGCGGACCCGCGCCGGGCGGGGCCGTGGCTCTCGCTCGGGAACCTGTACGAGCAGCGCGGCGACCTCCCGCGGGCGCGCGCCGCGTGGCGGGAGTTCCTCGATCGCGCGTGGTACGGCGTGTACCCCGGCGAGCGCGAGCGCATCACCGAGAAGCTGCGCAGGACCGACCCCGGCGCCGGAACACCCGGCCGCCGCTGACGCGCGCTGAACTCGCCTCTCCCCCAGGCGCGAGCCTGGGGGAGAGGGTTGGGAGAGGGGGCAGCTGTCGCGGCTCGATCAGCGCGAGCCGAGCGCGCGGGCCCGCAGCTCGGCGGCGGCGTCCGGCGCGACCGCCTCGAGCTGCGCCGCCGTCGCGAGCGCGTCGTTCCGCTCGCCCTGTGCGACCTGCGCGAGCCCCAGCCGGACGAGCAGGTCGAGATCGCGCGGGCTCGCCGCGAGGCCCTGCCGGAACGCCCGGATCGCGTCGGCGCCCCGCCCGGTCTTCGCGAGGAACACGCCGAGGTTGCGCCACCCCACCGCGCTCTGCGGATCCGCCCGGGCGGCGGCCTCGAACGCCTGCGCCGCCTCCGCCGTGCGGCCCGTCGCCTGGTAGTTCACCGCGAGGTTCGTCCATGCGCCGAAGTGGCTCGGGGCGAGCCGGGTCGCCTCCTCGTAGGCGCGCGCCGCCTCGGGCCAGCGGCCCGCGCGCGTCCGGGCGAGGCCCAGCCGGAACCACGCCTGCGGATCCTCCGGCGCGAGGGCGATCGCCCGCGTGAGCGCCGCCTCCGCGGCGAGCGAGGTCCCCGAGCTCCAGCTCGACGTTCCCGAGGGTGGTCCACGCGAGGCCGTAGGACGGGTTCAGCTCGAGCGCCCGGCTCACGGCGTCCTTCGCCTCGACCGGACGCTTCAGCTCGAGCCAGATGACCGCGAGGTTGTTCAGGTGGCGCGAGGTGCCCGGATCGAGCCTCACCGCCTCGAGGGCGTGGGAGAGGGCCTCGTCGAGCCGCCCGTCGCCGCGGAGCCCGTCGGAGAGCGCGCCGTGCGCGAGGGCGTTGTCCGCGTCGACCGCGAGCGCGTGCCGGAACAGCGTCTCGTTGTTCGCCCACAGGCCGATCTGCCGGAACGCCACGCCCGAGAGCAGCGCGACCGCGACGACGGCCGCTGCGGCCGCCGGCACCCCGCGGCGCCAGCCGCCCACGAGCCGGTGGAGGCCCCAGGCGAGCGCCACGAACAGCCCCGTGATCGGCAGGTACGTGTAGCGATCGGCGAGGGCCTGCGCGCCGACCTGCACGATCCCGATGACCGGCACGAGCGTCCCGACGAACCAGCACCACCCGACGGCGAGCCACGGCAGCTCCCGGGCGCGCGCGAGCGCGAGCGCGGTGAGGCCGACGACCGCCGCCGCGGCCGCGACCGCCACCCACGGCGCGATGGGCTCGTACGGGTAGAACACCGTCAGGTTCGAGGGCCAGAAGGTGCCCGCGACGTACCGGACGTACGAGACCGCCGCGTTTCCCAGCCGGACGGGGACGGGGAGGACGAGCCCGGTGATCGACCCGCCGCGGTGCTGCGCGACGAGCGTCACCACCGAGGACGCGGCCGCGATCGCGAGCAGCGGCACCTTCTCCACGAGCGCGCGCCGCAAGGAGATGGCCGCGGGCGCCGCCCCCGCCCGCTCCGGGGCAGGCGAGAGGCCCGCGATCCGGCCGAGCGGCCAGAAGTCGAGGAGGAGCAGGAGGAAGGGGAGGGTGACCCACATCGGCTTCGCGAGCAGGCTCGCCGCGAACGCCGCGGCGACGGCGACGTACGTCGCGAGCCGCGGGCGCTCGACGTGACGCGCCCAGGCGAGGAGCGCGAGGAGCCCGAAGCGAGGTCGAGAGCACGTCCTTCCGCTCGGCGACCCACGCGACCGACTCGACGTGCAGCGGGTGGACGGCGAACAGCGCGGCGACGAGCAGGCTCCGCCCGCGCGCCCCGGTCATCCGCGCGAGCACGAGGAAGAGCAGGACCGCGTTCGCGGCGTGCAGGACCGCGTTCACGAGGTGGTGCGCGCCCGGACGGAGCCCGAACAGCTCGACGTCGAGCATGTGCGAGATCCACGTGAGCGGGTGCCAGTTGCTCACGTGGAAGGCCCCGAACGCCCACGCGATGCCGTCCAGCGTGAGCCCCCGCTGGACCACCGGGTTCTCCGTCAGGTACCGGCTGTCGTCGAAGCGGATGAACGCGAACCCGCCGACCTGCGCGTACAGGAGGAGCGTCCCCGCGGCGAGCGCCAGGGCCGCGGCCGCCGTCCACCGCCTCTCCG
>CAVTRF010000050.1:0-16239 GCA_963736795.1 uncultured delta proteobacterium
TACGCCGCGATCCGCCGCTCGACCGCCTCGACGAGGTACGGCCTGAGCTCGCGCGCGGTGATGATGCGATCGAGCGACCCGACCTCGAGGGCGCGCTCCACCGTGTGGACGGCGTCGAACTCCTCGGCGACCGCGCCCACCTTCTCCGAGCGGACCGCCGTCAGGATCCGGTCGAGCCGCGTGCGCGCGGCGCCGCCCGCCGCGGCCGCCTTCTCCGCCTCGACGACGCGCGGGTCCTTGCGCAGCCTCGTCTCGACCTCCCGCGCGAACACCACCGCCGCGGCCGGGGCGCCGCCGATGACGGACGCGCGGGCGCCCTCGACCGCGACCACCTCGATGTCGTCGCGCAGCGTCTTCGAGAACACGACGAAGGCGCCGCCGTGGTAGCGGGAGACCACGCAGAACACGATGGGCCCGTCGAAGTTCACCACCGCCCGCCCAATCTCCGCGCCGTACTCGAGCTGGAGGCGGCGCATCGACTCCGGCGAGCCGTCGAACCCGGAGAGGTTCGCGAGCACGACCGCGGGCCGGTTGCCGCTCGCCGAGTTGAGGGCGCGCGCGATCTTCTTCGAGGACTGCGGGAAGAGGGTGCCCGCCGACCAGAGCTCCGGCCCGTCCGCCGGCACGAACTCGAGGCGAGGGAGGGGCCGCGACTCGATCCCGATGAGGCACACCGGGCGGCCACCCAGGTGCGCGTCCCAGACGACCGCGGTGTCGCCCCCCCGCAGGTCGCGCCAGCGCTCGAGCGGCTCGTGGTCCTGGTCGACGCACGCGGACATCACGCGGCGGATGTCGAAGGGCTTCTTGCGATCGGGGTTCTTCTCGCGGCTGAACACGTCCCCGACCGTCGCGAACCCCGCGCCGCCCGCCGGGCCGTGCGGGTGGTCCTGCACGTCGCGGTCCGCGGGGTCGCGCGTGCGCGCCAGGCGCGGGAACCGCTCCCCCGGCGCGACGTAGGTGTGCTCGTAATGGCGCATGAGGAGCCGGATCGCGTCGCCCACGCTCGCGGCGCGGTACTGCGCCTGCCCGTTCGGACCCATGATCCGGTCGTACCCGCCGATGCCCTGGTTGTCCTCGGCGGACACGCTGCCCGAGTACTCGAGCGCTTCCTTTCCGGTGAGCACCATCGCGGACCCGGGCGTCATCACGAGGATGCCGCGGGTGTGCATGAGCATCGTCGCCTCGGCGTTCCAGTAGGGCTGCGCGCCGACGTTGATGCCCGTGACGACGACGTTGATCTCGCCCCCGCGCTGGGTGAAGTCGACGATCCGGCGGAGCACGATGGAGATCCAGTCCATGTTCTCCGTGCCGCTCTCCATCGAGATCTTCGCACCGGCCGAGACGGCGAACCACTCGAGCGGGACCCGCAGCCGGTCCGCGAGCGCGATGGCGGCGGCGATGCGCCGGCACTCCGGCTCGGCGAGCGAGCCCATCGCGCGGCTCGGATCCCCGAGCAGCACGACCCGCCTCATCCCCTCCGGGTGGCGGGCCGTGAAGCTCGTGACGACGCCGGCCACCATGTTCGCCTCGTTCTTCCCGGGCGGGCGGTCCACCGGGACGAGGACCTCGCCGGCCGGGTCGAGGAGGTCGTGCTCCTGGAACGTGCCGCGCGGCACCCCCGGCTGCGGCTCCTCCGGCGCGAGCTGGCGCACGATCTCGAACGGGTGGACGAGGCCGCGCCGCCGGAGCTGCACGACCCGCTGCTGGTACTCGGCCATCGGCTCGAGGGGTCTGTCCGTGTGAGTGTCCCAGCGGATCGAGACGCCGCCGCGGTCACCGGCGACGACCCGGAGCAGCTTCTCCACGGGCTCGCCGGTCGCCTTGTCGGGGATCCGGGCGTCGATCAGCACCATCTCGAGGCCGACCCCCTGGGTCGCGGGCGCGAGGCGCTCGGCGAGACCCCGGATCTCCTCGCGAGAGAGCCGCAGCGGCGGCAAGACGGTGAGCAGGATCCGGTTCCACTCGAGGCGCTGGTGCGGAGCGCGACCGGCCTGGAACCGGCGCATTCCCGCGAGCGCCTCGTGCAGCACGCGCTCGAGCTGCGGGAGCTGCACGACGCGGCCGGAGGCGTCGCGCACCGGCGTGAGATCGCGGACCTCGGCCGCGGCGAAGAGGCGCTCGTCCTTCGGGTTCCCCTGCGCGACCGCGCGGTAGAGGTACACGTCCTCCGCCGACGGGAGCCGCTCGAGGTCGAACTTCTCGAGCCGGACGAGCTGCATCCGGCGGAAGAGCATCGGGTGGATCCCGCGGTACCGCCGGTCCTCGCTCCACGCGCCGTCGCCGCGGAACGTGAAGTGCTGCTGGCTCGCCCCGCGCCCCAGGCCACGGCCTCCGAAGGCGATCACCACCGAGACGCGCCGCGGCGGCCGTGGCCACGGCACCGACGCGAGCGCGGCCCTGAGCGCCTCGGCCTGCGCGTCCTTCGGGAGCGGAGCCCCTTCCTGCCAGAGGTAGAGCTCGCCCGCGAGGGCGCGCTCCTCCGCCGCCTCCGCCGCCAGGCGCGAGAGCTGCCGCGCCGCGTCCGCGGCCCCATCGGCGCGCGCGAAGCAGGCGGCCGCGCGGAAGCGCTCGCCAGCCCAGGCGTAGTCCGCGATGGCGCACGGGATGCCCTCCCGCTCGCTCGACACGGCCGGCGAGAGCGGCCGGGCGCGGTAGTACCGGCGGAGCAGGGTCTCGACGAGCCGCGGCCGGAGCGCTCGCGCCGCCTCCGCCATGCGCTGGACGAGCAGGGTCGCGAAGGGTGCCGTGATCTCGACGAGCCGCTCGACGAGCGCCTCCCGCTCCTCGCCCTGGGCCTCGCCGAGCCGCGCGAGGTCAGCCTCCGCCTGCGCATAGGCGGCCCGCTGGATCTCCTCGAGCGCAGGCTGGTCGAACCGCCGGTAGCGGAGCTCGCGGGCGAGGTCCCCGAGCGAGGGGAACCGCTCCTGGCCGACGTCCGCGAGCGCGTCGAGCAGGGCGCGCGAGCCGGGGCCGCCGCCCGGCGGGACGCCCTCGACGGCGAGCCGCCGCTCCAGGATCGCGAGCACCGGCGGGAGCAGCTCGCCCGCGCGCTCGTACGCCTTCTGCATGCGGAGGAGGGCGATCTCGAGGGCGCGCCCGGGCTCGTCGAGCGAGAGCCCGTAGTGCGAGAGCGCGCGCCGGAGCGCCGCGACGAACCCGGAGGAGAGCCCCTCGGCACCGCGCTCCGGCCCGTGGAGGTAGCGCCACAGCTCCTCGAGCGGCGGGCGCGCGGCGGGATCGCCCTCGATGGGACGCGCGCGGGAGTAGAGCGACTGCACGTCGGCGAACGCCTGGGCCACCTGCTCCTCGGCGCGGAGCACCTCGAGGTCGTCCCACGCCACGGCGGCGGCGGTCTGCCGCCAGCGCGAGCCGAGCCGCCTGGCCTCGGACCGGGAGAGGTCGAACCCGAGCGCGAGGCGCCGGAGGTCGTCGAGGGCGACGAGGTAGCGAGCCTGCGGGGTCGGCTCGGGCTCGGGCTCCTCGGGAGCCTCCGGCGGCGGCGGCGCCTCCGCCTCCGCGGTGGGCTGCTCGCCGGGCGGGTCGATCCGGACGAGCGGCGCGCCCGCGTCGACCTGCGCGTTCGCCACCGTGAGGATCTCGCGCACGACGCCGGCCGCGGGCGCGGTCACCACCATCTCGACCTTCATCGACTCGATCCGCGCGACCGGATCGCCGGCCGAGACGAGCTGCCCCGCGGCGACCGGGATCGCCACCACCACCGCCGGCATCGGCGACCGGACGATCCCCGCCGGAATCCGCTCGATCGTGTGCGGGACGCCGTCCACCTCGACCAGGTGCCGGAGGCCGTCGACCGTCGACAGGATGCGCCAGCGCCGTCCGAGCGCCGCGAGGCGCCGCTCCGGGCCGCCGAGGCGGTCGACGCGGACGTCGATCGCAGCGCCGCCCGCGGGCGTCGCGCGGTAGGCGTCGGGGCCCGTCTGGCGGACCTCCAGCCGATGGCGGCGACCCCGCCACCGGAGCTCGACCTTCCGCCCGGACGACGGGCCCACCCGCGGGCGGCCGCGGCGCGCCTCGGCGATGAAGCGCGCCCGCTCGACCTCGAGCTCCCCCTCGTACGCCTCGATCGCGGCCGCGAGCAGGGCGACGTCGGGGTTCGCCCGCACGAGCTCCTCGTCCCTGCGCACGAACCCCTCGAGGAAGCCTCGGCCGGCCTGCGCGGTGCGCACCTCCGGGCGTGCGAGCAGCTCGCGCAGCCACGCGCGCGAGGTCGCGGTGCCCCGCACGAGCACGTCGCTCTCGGACAGCGCGAGCTCGAGCCGCGCCGCCGCCTCGGCGCGGTCCTCGCCGACCGCGACCACCGTCGCGAGGACGGCGCCGGGCGGCGCCTCGTCTCCCTCCGCGAGCGCCGCGTGCGCGCGGACCCCGGGGCCGGAAGGCAGCCTCATCAGCTCGACCCTGCCGGCGCGGGCGAGGTCCCCCTCGGGGTCGCGCGCCTGGATCCGCGCGGCGAGGGCGTGGCCCCGACGGATCACCCGGGCGCGCTCGACCATGCCGCCGCCCGCGAGCCGCAGCGCGAGCCGGACGAGGTCCAGGCCGGAGGCCTCCTCGACGGCCGGCGCGGACCGCGCGAAGGCGTCGACGCCGGAGAGCGCGAGCCGCGGGCGCCCCGGCGTCACGGCGAACCGGACGGCGCCCACCCCGCGCCAGCCGAGCGCGGCCAGGACGCGCTCGGCGAGCGCGAACGCCGCTTCTTCGAGGTCCGCGCCGAGGGCCGGGGCGGGCGACTCGGCGAAGATCGCGACGTCGGCGAGGGTGAGCGAGGCATCGCCGGCGCCGACGACGCGGGTCGCGCCGCTGCGGTCGCAGGCGACCACCACCTCGACGAGACGGGCCGAGGCGTCCCTCGCCTCGTCGTCCTCCGCCGCGGCGCCGAGCTCGGCGGCGAGCTCCAGCATGGCGCGCGGCCCGATGAGCCTGCGCAGGGTGGCCGCGCCGGGACCGACGGGCGCGACGCCGACCTTCTCGCACGTGGCGGCGAAGGCGGCCCGCTCCTCCGGCGACGCCGGACCGAGCCAGGCCGTCGTCGCGCGGGCGCGGAGGAGCGCCTCCTCGAGCGAGTCTCCGAGCGCGATCGCCTCGTCCGCCTCGCGGACGAACCGTGCCGAGCGGTGCTCGGGCGCGTGGATCGCGATCGTCGCGTCGACCTTCCCGGCGGCCGCGAGCTCGCCGAGCGCGCGCAGCACCCGCCGCGCTCCGCCATGCCGGTCCAGCACCGCGACCCGTCCGAGCCGCCCCCATCCGTCGAGTCCGTCCACGCCGCTCCCCGAGACGCGCTTCGCGCAGAGCGCGGGCGCCACCCGCGGGAGGGTTTAACAGAACGCCGCCTCCCGGAATGCGTGAGACCCGTCAGGGTGGCCGCGCCGCCCTGCGGCGGGGCCAGGGGGGAGGCATTGCGTCGCCAATGGCCTCGCGGCATTCCGCGCGGTCGAGCTCGAGGTCCACGCCGCGCTCAGCGCGGGCCGGGGGACAGTCCAGGCTTCACCTCGAAGTGCCACTTCCAGATCTCGTAGATGGCAGGATAGACGACGAGCTCGAGGAGGAAAGACGTGAGGATGCCGCCCACCATCGGCGCCGCGATGCGCTTCCACACGTCCGAGCCCGTGCCCGTGGCCCACATGATCGGGAAGAAGCCGATGAACGTCGTGGCCACGGTCATGAACTTCGGCCGCAGCCGCTTGGCCGCGCCGTGCACGATCGTCTCCTGGAGGGCGGCCCGCGACCGCAGCCGGCCCTCCTTCCTCGCCTGCTCGTACGCGAGGTCGAGGTAGAGGAGCATGAAGACGCCCGTCTCGGCGTCGACGCCCAGGAGCGCGATCAGGCCCACCCACACGGCGACGCTCATGTTGTAGCCGAGCAGGTAGAGGTACCAGACGGCGCCGATGGCCGAGAACGGCACGGCGAGCGCGACGATGGCCGTCTTCGTCAGCGACCGCGTGTTGAGGTAGAGCAGCAGGAACACGAGGAACAGGGTGAGGGGGATCGACGTAGGTCAGCCGATCGCGCACGCGCGCCATCGCCTCGTACTGGCCGCTCCACAGCGCCGCGTATCCCGGCGGCAGCTTCACCCTCTCGCGGATCAGCCGGTCCGCTTCCCGCACGTAGCCGTCCAGGTCCCGGCCGTCCACGTCCACGAACACGTAGCCGGTCAGCAGGCCGTCCTCGTTCCGGATCATGGCCGGCCCGGTGGCGACCTTGATCGCGGCGAGCTGGCCGAGCGGGATCTGGCGCTCGCCGCCGGAGGCCGGGACGAGCACGCGGCCGAGCGCGTCGAGGTCCGATCGGAAGTCGCGCATGTAGCGGACGTTCACCGGGTAGCGCTCCGCGTCCTTCGACCGTCGTCGTGACGTTCTCGCCGCCGATCGCGTTCTGGACCACCGTCTGCGCCTCGTCCATGCTCAGGCCGTAGCGGGCCAGCTCGTCGCGGTTCCACTCGACGTCGAGGAAGAAGCCCCCGCCCGTCCGTTCCGCGAACACGTTCCGCGTCCCGCGCACCGACGGCAGGACGGCCTCGATCCGGGTGCCGATGTCCTCGATCGTCTGCAGGTCGTCGCCGGAGATCTTGAGGCCGAGCGGCGTGCGGATGCCGGTCGTCAGCATGTCGATCCGCGCCTTGATCGGCATCGTCCAGGCGTTGGACACGCCCGGCAGCTGGAGGGCCTGGTCGAGCTGGTTGACCAGCTCCTCGGTGGAGAGGCGATCCGACGTGATCGGCCGAAAGACCGGCTTCAGCCACTCCGGCGCCCACCCGGAGTACCACGTCGGCACGCGCCGCCAGTCGTCGCTGCGGCTTGAGCGTGATGACGGTCTCCAGCATCGACAGCGGCGCCGGGTCGGTGCTGGTGTCGGCGCGGCCCGCCTTGCCGAGCACGCGATCGACCTCGGGGAACTGGCGGATGATCCGGTCGCTCACCTGGAGCAGCGTCTGCGCCTCGGCGATCGAGATGCCGGGCATCGTGGTGGGCATGTAGAAGAGCGCCCCCTCGTCGAGCGGCGGCATGAACTCCGATCCGAGCTTCAGGAAGACGGGCACCGTCACCAGGACGAGAGCGAGCGGAGGCGCCGATCACCGTCCACTTCCAGCGCAGCGACCAGCGCACGACCGGCTCGTAGAGGCGGCCCAGGACGCGGCTGACGGGGTGGTTCTCCTCGGGGTGGATGTGGCCGACGAGCACCGCGTTGGCGGCGCGGCACAGCCACGGCGGCCGGAACTCGAAGCGGCGGAGGCGGGTGAAGAGGAGGCGCAGCGCCGGGTCGAGCGTGATGGCGAGACCTGCCGCCACGATCATCGCCAGCGTCTTCGTGTACGCGAGCGGCTTGAAGAGCCGCCCTTCCTGCGCCTCGAGGGTGAGGACGGGCAGGAAGGAGACGGCGATGACGAGCAGGGCGAAGAAGCTGGCCGGCGCGACCTCCTTCACGGCCTCGACGATCACCGCCTTGTGATCGGCAGCCTCGCCCGCGCGGCTGCGTTCCTCGAGCTTCTTGTGCGTCTGCTCGACGACGACGATCGCCGCGTCTACGAGCTCGCCCATCGCGATGGCGATGCCGCCGAGCGACATGATGTTCGCGGTGATCCCGAGCATCCGGAACGGGATGAACGAGATGAGCACGGCGACCGGAATGGTGATGACGGGGATGAGCGCGCTCGGGACGTGCCACAGGAACAGGAGGACGATGAAGACGACCGTCAGGATGACCTCGACGAGCGTCTCCGTGACGTTGTCGATGGCACGCCGGATGAGGTCGGAGCGGTCGTAGATCGGGACGATGGACACCCCGGGCGGCAGGCCGGGCTCGATCTCCTTGATGCGCTTCTTGACGCGATCGATGACGTCGAGGGCGTTCTGGCCCTGGCGCATGACGACGATGCCCGAGACCACCTCGCCGGTGCCGTCGAGATCCGACACGCCGCGCCGGAGGTCCGGGCCGAGCACCACCTGGCCGATGTCTCGCACGCGGATCGGCGTGCCGCTCTGGCTCGCCGAGACGACGATGCTCTCGAGGTCCGCGATCGACTGCGCGTAGCCGCGGCCCCGGACCATGTACTCGGTGCCGCCGAACTCGATGAGCCGGCCGCCCGCCTCGATGTTCCCGCCGCGCACCGCCTCGACCACGCGCTGGATGGAGAGGCCGTAGTTGCGGAGCTTGTTCGGATCGACGTTGACC
Source organism: uncultured delta proteobacterium (assembly GCA_963736795.1). Classification (GTDB taxonomy): domain Bacteria; phylum Myxococcota; class Myxococcia; order Myxococcales; family Anaeromyxobacteraceae; genus Anaeromyxobacter. Next base: position 8,185 of record CAVTRF010000050.1, read on the forward strand.
TGGTACTGCCGCCCGAAGCCGCCGACCGAGGCGACCTCGGCGACCCCCGGGACGGCCTTGAGGTAGTAGCGCAGGGTCCAGTCCTGATACGAGCGCAGGTCGGCCAGGCTGCGCTCGCCCGACTCGTCCACGAGCGCGTACTGGAAGACCCAGCCCAGCCCCGTCGCGTCGGGCCCGAGTTCCGCCTTGGCGTCCGGCGGCAGGCGGCCGAGGACGCCCGAGAGGTACTCGAGCGTCCGTGTGCGCGCCCAGTAGATGTCGGTGCTGTCCTCGAAGATGACGTAGACGAAGGAGTAGCCGAAGTCGGAGAACCCGCGGACGGCCCGGACCTGCGGCGCGCCCAGCATCGCGGTGACGATGGGGTAGGTGACCTGCGCCTCGACGACGTCGGGGCTCCTGTCCCAGCGCGAGTAGATGATGACCTGCGTGTCGCTGAGGTCGGGAATGGCGTCGAGCGCGACCCGCCGGAGCGACCAGGCGCCGCCAGCGGCCGCCGCGCCGATCAGCAGGAGCACGAGGAACCTGTTCCGGACCGAGAAGTCGATGACTCTCTTGATCACCACGACACCCGAGGCGCGCGCTCCTGCCGGTCGTCATCGAACATGGGGGGTCACCGCGCCCGGGCGTGTTGGGCCGGGTCCGCGTCGAACCGCTTCTTGCAGTCATCGGCGCAGAAGTAGTAGGTCGTCCCCTCGTACTCCGACATCCTGCCCGCCGCGGCCGCGCGCTTCTCGTCCACCTCCATGCCGCAGATCGGGTCCCTGGCCGCGGGCCGAAGATGCCCTGGCTGGCGGCCTTCATCCGGCTCTCGGAGTCGATCAGGAACGTGCCCGAGATCACGATGCGCTCGCCGGCCATGAGCCCCTTGCTGATCTCCACCTGGTCTCTCGAGCCGCCAGCCCGTCTCGACCGAGCGGGGCTCGAAGTACCCATCGCCCCGATCGACGAAGACGGTCTTGCGCAGGCCCGAATCGACGATCGCCTCCGCCGGAACGGCCAGGGACGGTGGCAGCTCGACGTCGAACCGCACGTCCACGAACATTCCCGGCTTGAGCGCGAACCCGGGGTTGTCGGTCTCCAGCCTCACCTTCAGCGTGCGCGTCGCCTCGTCGAAGATCGGCTCCACGCGGCTGACGGTGGCCTCGACCTGGCGGCTCCCATCCTGGAAGGTGATCCGGGCCTTCGACCTGGCGCGCAGGAACGGCGCCTGGTTCTCGTAGACGTCGGCGAGGATCCACACCCGGCGCAGATCGGCGATGCGGTAGAACTCGAAGCCCCGGGCGCAGCGCAGCCCGACCGACGCCTTGCGATCGAGGACGAAGCCGTCGACCGGCGAGACGACGTCGATGTACTGCTTGACCTTCCGAGTCGTGCGGATCTCGGCGAGCTGCTCCTCGGAGACGCCGAGGTTGCGCAAGGTGTTGGCGAAGCGCTCGTGCGCGTCGTCGTGGCGACGCGGAGCGTGTCCAGGCCGGAGAAGTAAGACAGCTGGGCGTTCACGAACTCCGGAGCGTAGAACGAGAGCAGGACCTCGTTCTTCTTCACGAGCGATCCGGTCGTCGCGCCCCGCACCCCGCGCACGAGCCCGTCCGCGCCACCGACGAGCGGGTACACGGCGTTCTCGTCGGGCGCAACTCGCCCGGTCGTCCGCAGGGTTCGCGTGCCGGAGACGCGCTCCACGACGCCGAGCTTCACGCCGATCCGCTGCTGGCGCTCGGGGCTCACCCGCACCGCGCCGGCCGGGAGCGCGGTCCCGTCGCCGGCCGCCGCCGGCAGTCGCCCCGTTCTCGCGCACGGGCTCGAGGCGCATGCCGCAGGAGGGACAGTCGCCCGGGTGATCCGACCGGTACTGCGGGTGCATCGGGCAGGCGTAGGCGACGACCGTCTGCTGCTGCTGCGAGGCGGAGACGGCATGCCTGCGGGCCCACCGGGCGCCCGCCATGAACGACGCGCCCACGAGGAGCAGCCCGAGCGCAATGTAGCTGGCGCGCTTCATGTCGAACGCTGCACCAATCGTACCTCAGCTGCCTCGAACGGAACCGAGGGCGAGGCTGAACGCCGCACCTCGCCGCGCGGAAGCGGTCGGACGGAGCCCAGAGATGGAAGCGGGGAGGGATTGCTCCCTCCCCGCTGGACAACCGCTTCCTGCTACTCAGCGACCCGTGCGAATGGGGAACGGCAGGGCGTTCGTCCATGCGGACGAGCCGCCGATGCTGTTGTTCGCCCGGATCCGGTAGTAGTACACCGTGTTGCGATTCACGGTCTGCGCAAGAGTCCTGGCGGTGCCCGCAGCGGTGAAGCTGGCCAGGTTGGTCGTGAAGTCGAGGTTCTCGGCGCGCTGGATCGTGAAGTTGGCCGGGTTGGTGGCGGACGCCCAATTCAGCGCCGCCGTGTAGTTGTTGCCGTTGGCCGGGGTGGCCGCGACCGTGAAGCCGGTAGGCGCGGCCGGGACTGCGGGCACCGACACCGACACGATCGCGCTGTACAACGACAGCCCGGTGCTGTTCATCGCGGCCACCCGGTACAGGTAGGTATTACCGAAGGCGACCGTCGTGTCGACGTACGTCACGTTGCCTGTGTTGTTTCGCGGCCCGGGCGCGGCGATCCGGACGAAGCTCGTGCAGCCCGACCCGGTGCAGCGCTCGACCGAGAACGCGGTCTCGTTGGTGGCGTTGTCGCGCCACGTGAGGCTCACCTGCGGTCCGGTCTGCAGGGTCGCGGTCAGGCTGGTCGGCGCCGCCGGCGTCCCCGGCGCCGCCCCCAGGAGGATCTGGGCGACGTTGGAGACGGACTCGGTGGTCATGGTGGGGAAGCCGGCCGTGAAGTTGTCGCCGACGATGCCGCCTTTGGCGAACACCCGGTACCAGTACCCGGAGTTCCTGACCACCGTCGTATCCTGGAACGTCACCGTGCCGGTCGTGGTGGGGTCGGGGTTGGCGACGTTGAAGGTCCTCAGCCCGGTCGTGAAGTTCGCGTCCGACGCCCGCTGGATGGTGAACTGAGCCTCCTTCAGCGAGTTGTCCTGCCAGCTCAGGTTGACCCTCGGGTTGTTCACGGTCCCGGCCGGCGTGGCGGTGAGGCTCGTCGGCGCCCTGGGAGGAACCGCGAACACCAGCGAGTGCATCATGTCCATCTCTTCATGGGCGAGGATGTGGCAGTGCCACACGTACTCCCAGCCGAAGTTGACGTAGTGGTTCAGGATCTCCGTGATCTGGTTTCCGGCAGGGTCGAACCAACCCGCGGGCGGCGGCGGGATCAGCGTCGCCGCTTCGGGCAGCGTCGGATCGATCAGGCGGATGCTGTCCGGAACCTCGAACGGAATCTGCGACGGCGCCGGGACGGTCGGCCGCAGCGCGAAGTAGGTGATCTCGAGGGGGTTCACCCGGAACGTGTCCTTCCAGCCGAGCTCGATGGGATCGACCTCGAGCTGGATCCCGTCCTGGCCCAGGCGGTTGATGAGCTGGGCGTGGAAGAGGTGGGTGTGGATCGTGTGGGTGTCCACGCCGTTGTGGAAGATCCTCCAGAGCTGGGTGCCGTCGGGCATCACCCCGATCGGAGCTCCTTCAAGAGACCCCTTGACCACGTCGGTGGGCGGGCTCGCATAGCCGTACGGAATCAGCACGTGGACCGGGGACAACGGGTTCGTGAGCCCGAGCATGCCGCTCATCCGGCCGAACAGGGTATCGTACACGCCGCCCATCTCGTCGTGCATCGCCTTCATCTCGAGCGGCAGCGTGACGGCAGGCTGGAGAACCCCGGCCTCGTTGATGGGCTGGAACGTCTTCGCCGTGTCGGCGATCTGGACGTACTGGCCCGCGGCCGTCGCCGTGAAGCTGTTGTTGTACGCGGAGTTGTAGGCGGCCTGCGGGATGATGATCGGATCCTGGGTGAGCTCGAAGACGCCCCGCTTCGTGGCGGTCTTGGCAAACGCCCCATGCAGCGCTGCCAGGTCGTACGGAGCGGCGGGGGCGGCATTGGCCACCCGGATCTGCATGACGGTGCGGGTGTTCGGGCCATAGCCGGGCTGCGTGTACGGCGCGCCACCCGATTCCATCTGGTTCGCGACGCCGGTGAAGTAGTCGTACGTCGGGACCCCGGCCGGGAAGGCCGCGGGGGCGTCGTTGTACAGGATGAGCGTCTGGCCCGCGTACTGGCTGAAGTCGACGATCACGTCAGCCCGCTCCGCCGAGCCCAGGAGGAGCGAGTGCTGGTTGACGGTGCCGAAGTTGAAGGTCGTCGGGTTGAGGTTCCAGCCGATGGGTTGCTGCGGCACCACGAGCGGCGCCGGCGAGAAGCCGCCTTCGGTGCCGATCAGGATCCAGTCCGGTCCCTTCGTCGTCGGATCGGGGATGCCGCTCGGCCAGTCCGAGTACTGGTTCGGCGCGCCAGCGACCGAGATCATCTTCACCTCGGTGCAGCTGAGGTAGTCAGGGCCGGTACCGCCCACGGCCGGCGGCGGGGTGTTGCAGGGAACGGTCGGGCTGCCGGGATTGGCCGGACCGGTGCCGGGCACCCAGGATTCCTTGGTGTGAGCCACGTAGAGCTGCAGGTTGAACATCCGGTCGTTGCCAGCGCTCAGGACGCGGAACCGGTACGCCCTGGGCTCCACGTTCAGGACCGGGTATGCCGTACCGTTGACGGTGGGAGTGTCCATGAACGCCTCTCCAGGGATGGAGGGATTCGGGACGCCCGGCCTCATCGGAGGCTCCCACGGCGCGGTGCAAGCGGTATTGACCGGATCTGACAGTCCGTCGCAGACCGGCTGGTAGTACTCGTTGGGAACCGGCCCGCGCTCGATGCAGCCCACCGGCCTTCCGTCGACGCACTCCGGGACCGGAGGATTGAACCACGGGCCGTAGTGCCAGCGGCCGAACGCGTTCACGCCGGCGAGGTCCCACGGATTCTGCGCGGACATGTAGACGTGGGGGAACCAGAGGTCGCCGGTGACCGCTCCGGTGATGTTCCCGGTGACAGGGTCCCTCGGCCCGGTGCCCCAGTTCCAGGTCGGGTCCTGAGCGAAGATCGTGCTGGCGTCCACCCAGGTCCTGTCCTGGATGACCAGGGGAATGCCCACGCCGGGGAGGACTGGCGTGAAGGTTCCGGGGAGGGGGGCTCCCGCCGCATCGATGCCGTACACGCCGGAGACGTTGGTGCCGCTCATCAGGTCCTGGTCGACGGCATCGGTGAGCACGTATCCGGCTGCCGCGCCGGCGTACACGTTCAGTCGAGTGATCCCCATCGCGTGGTCGTGGTAGAACTGCAGCCGGGCGCTCTGCGCGTTGGTGTAGAAGAAGGTCAGGCAGCCGCTGCTGTGCCTGTTCGCGGGCGTGACATCGCACTGAACGTCAACGCCGTTGGCCTCGCGCATGTCCGGCACGTTCCGCGCGCTCACGCCCCTCGGATAGGGCGTGCTCTCGTCGGCAGGCGTGATCCACTGGTGGGTGTTGCCGTCGCTGATCCAGACGGTGTTGTTACCGTGGAGGTGGATGGTGGCACGGTTGTCCGTGAACCTGTCACCCGCCGTTCCCGGCAGCGCCGGCCCGACGCCGGAGCCCGGGACGGTCTCGTCCACGGGGATGAAGAGGTCCCCGCCAGCGCCGGCGGGGAGCAGGTTGTAGAACTTGATGCGCACCGGCTTGGGCTGGCCCGCGGCACCCGCCACGCCGTGCGCCCTGCCCTGCGCGACGATGACGGGCCCGAGGTGGTGGGGGCGATCGACGCCGAAGGCCGGCGTTCCATCCGGCTTCAGGATGGGGGTGACGCCGTCGATCTGGAACAGCTGGACATGCCCACCGGGGACGGCCGCCGTCGAGAGCTGGACGTAGCCGCGGAGCCTCGTCGGCGGCAGGGACGAGTGCATCCGTTCCGTGTACTCGACGAGCGCAATCTCGTAGTAGTCGGCGTCCTGATTGCTGAAGTTGACGGTCTGGGGGACGGCGACCGGGATGTACTGGCCGAGGTTGTTCGCGCCGGCGGGGCCGAGCCCGGGGAGGCCGTCGACGAACTTCGGCATGCCGCCCGTGAGCCCTCCGCCGATGACCGCGTCGGCGGTCGCGCCGGTGCCGGTGGGATCCGTGATGGTGACGACGGGAGCGCTGTAGTCCGCGCCTCCGTTGAGGATCGTGAACCCGGAGATGGCGCCGTTCGTGACCGCGGCGGTGACGGTCGCGAGCGTCGTGACCGTGCCATACGCGTCCGTGATGGTGACGACGGGAGCGGTATACCCGGTGCCTCCGTCCCCGACCGCGACCGTGCCGATGGGGCCCCTCGGGAGCGGGCTGTAGGCCCAGTTTCCGTATGGACCGAAATAGTGTGGAACTCCGCCGGGACCCTCGATGCCGGGGAGGGGCGGCTGTTGTGCCATCACGGCCACGGGAGCGATCAGAAGAAGAATCGCGCGCAGGGTCTTCATGGCGCGACCTCCTTCGCCCCAGCAGCTCGCGGGGCGGCCCGCGGCGCTTTCGGCGTGACCCCCGCCACGCCCGGCTTCACGCCGATCGCCGCGGCGCGCTTCGCCGCAGCCTTCCTATCGGCGGCGGTGATTTGCTGGAGCTTCTTTTGGCTCGGTGCGCCCGCCGCCGGGGCCGGACCAACCACCCAGGCGACGGCGATCAACGCGGTGACGACGGTCAAGACCAGGTGCGAGGCGCTCCTCTGCGTTCTCATCGACGTGCCCTCCCTCGCCCGGTCATCGACCGGGGAAGCTAAGGAGCGATCGATGCGATCTCAGGTTGGGAACCGGAATCGAGCGAACGACGTACGCAGGAGGGGCAGTGGACGGCCCCAGGAGTGGTAGAGCGAACGACACGCACCTCCGCGCGACCACATCGCCGACGCGTGTCTGGGAGTCGTGGGACAAACGGCAGAGGCGCGCGGAAGGCTACCTGCGACGGGTGTCCGCACTCTGCTGGTGCGGCTCGGGCATGCGCGGGTCTCGCGTCAGGAGCATGTCCTCGAAGAAGAAGGCGGAAAGCTCGGCGCGCCCCGTGACACCGGCCTTGCGATAGATCGCGAGCGACTGCTGCCGGACGGTTCGCTCGCTCGTGTTCCGCGCCTCCGCGATGACCTTGAACGAGAGCCCCTTCAGGAGGAGCAGCGCGATCTCGCACTCCGCGGGCGAGAGTGACCATTCCGCAAATTGTCGGTCGAGGAGGACGCCGAGGCCCTGGAGTATGTCGGATGTCTTAGCCCGCGACGTCACGAGATCCGTGCGGGTGGAGTCCAGCATGACCTTCAGCGACTGGGCTCGAGCGCCGTAGGCGTGCATCAGGCGCCACATGACCACGAGCGACACGAGCGAGAGGCCCGTCCCAAGGACCATCCCGATCATGTGCGGGCCGCTCCGGCCCTCGCTGATGTCGCTCATGAGGTCGGCGCCGATGCTGACCGCGATCACGAGCGCGATCACCGTGGGCGTATAGGTGCCGAAGACCGCCGGCATCGTGCCGTCGAGCGCGTTCTCGGCGTTCGCCTTCGTCGGAGAGACGACGGGGAGAACGGCCTGAGGCTGTGCTTCTGGAGTCATCACCGGCGACGGCACGACGACACGGTGTAATGCCTGCTCTGCTCCAAAGGAGGGTTCCAGTGTGCCACGGTTGGCACACGCCGCAAGCTGTCAAGTCGCCACGGCGATCACGGCGTGACGCAGGTCAACCGAGCCGACTCAAGTGCCCGGTTCAAGGCCAGGCCGTCACCGTGAGGAAGAACGCGCGTCGCGCTCGAAGTCGCGGCGAGCCGGCTCCGCCTTCGATCACGGTGGGGCGAGCCGGTAGCGGACCGTGACCTCAGCGTAGTCGGTGGTCACTTGCCCGAACCCGCTGGCACTGCCGCTCGCGGCGGCGGGTACGAGCGCGACGTTCAGCACGCGCTGGTCGCCCACCATGAACCGCTGACGTTCGGCGAGCGGCGTGGAGCCGAGCGTCACGTCGGTCGCGAGGGTCCAGTGCAGCGCCTCGGGCGCGGCCGGACTGGCCGTGGAGCTCGAGACGAGCGGGCGCCACGCCTGGTTGTCCCAGATCTGCAGCGACGCGCCGGTCGTGGTCGCACCGCCGGGGG
>CAVTRF010000051.1:0-10642 GCA_963736795.1 uncultured delta proteobacterium
GTGGACCCCGAGCACCTGCCCCTCGAGCGGCCAGCAGGCGCGCACCGTCGCGACCTCGTCGCCGTCCGGCTGCACCGGCGGGACGCCGGTGCTCACGCAGGCCTGCACGTACACGCCGCCGACGCCGGCGACCTGCTCCTCGTTCACGTACAACGCGTGGACGCCGAGCACCTGCCCCTCGACCGGCCAGCAGGCGCGCACCGTCGCGACCTCGTCGCCGTCCGGCTGCACCGGCGGGACGCCCGTCCTCACGCAGGCCTGCACGTACACGCCGCCGACGCCGGCGACCTGCTCCTCGTTCACGTACAACGCGTGGACGCCGAGCACCTGCCCCTCGACCGGCCAGCAGGCGCGCACCGTCGCGACCTCCTCGCCGTCCGGCTGCACCGGGGGGACGCCGGTGCTCACGCAGGCCTGCACGTACACGCCGCCGCCGCCCGCCACCTGCTCCTCGTTCACCTACTCGACCTGGAGCGCCTGCTCCACCGGCGGCACCCAGACGCGGACCGTGACGTCCTCGTCGCCCTCGGGCTGCATCGGCGGCTCCCCGGTGCTCACGCAGTCCTGCACCCCGCCCCCGCCCCCGACCGCGTGCGGCACCTGCCACGCGATTCCGCCGGCCACCGGCAAGCACGTCTACCATCAGACGCGCGCGACGTGCGCCACGTGTCACGGGACGGGCTACAGCACCACCACCGTCGTCGCGGCCACGCACAACAATGGCGTGAAGAACATCGCCTCCACCCCCGGGTGGAATCCCACCACGCGCACGTGCTCCAACTCGTGCCACGGCTCGAAGAGCTGGTAGCAGAGCGGAAGTACTCAGGGGTACGTGGTCCGTAGCACCGGGCGCCCTGCCGCGAGGCAGGGCGCCTTTGTTCTTGCGGCGCCTCGACGCGGTCGGCTGTGGGCGCACTCGTTCTCGCCGTGACTCGAGGCCGCCGCGGCTGACTCTCCCAGCTACGCGACCGGCGCGCCCTTCACGCCCATCCCGGCCGCCGGCCGCTGGGGCGCAGGGGCTGGGACCGGCGTCCGCTCCGGCAGCCGCGGCCGGAGATCCTCGACGGTGAGGCCGAGTGTCGATGCCGCCCTGCTCGAGCCAGGCGTGCTCGCCGGCGAGCACCTCGCGGCCCGAGCCGGTAGGCGTGCCGCGTCGTCGTTCCGCCAGAGCGCGCCGGAAGAGCGCCGCGCACCTTGCGCCGGTTCGCGAGGCAGAAGTGGTCGCGCGAGCCGCGCCGCCTGCGGCCGCCTCGGGGCGCCCCGCGCGTCCGGAGCGCCTCGGCGCGCGAGACGCGTCGCCGACATCGCGAACAGCTCGTTCGCGATGTCGACGAGCCGGAACAGGAACGCCTGCTTCCGCTCGGCGCCGCCGCGGAACACCACCATCGCGTGGAAGATCTCGCGCGCGAGCTTGCGCGAGGAGCGCTCGACGAAGCGCAGGTGCGTCGCGAGCGTGCCGAACTCGCCGTAGCGCGGCGCGAACAGGCCGCGCGCCCAGAGGCCGGGTACCACGTCGCGTAGAACGCCGCCGACCTTCGGCAGGGCCGCGAGCTTCTTGCCGACCGGGCACCTTCGGGTCGATGAGCGCGCCCGCGACCTGGAGGTGCTTGTCGACCGCCTCGCGCGCCATGAAGAGGTGCATGATCTCGGACGAGCCCTCGAAGATCAGGTTGATGCGCAGGTCGCGCATCACCCGCTCGACGCCGATCGGCGCCTCGCCGCGCGCCGCGAGCGAGGTCTCCGTCTCGTACCCGCGCCCGCCGCGGATCTGCATCGTCTCGTCGACGATCCGCCACGCCTTGACGGTGTTCCACACCTTCGCCGTCGCCGCCTCGAGGCGGATGTCGTAGCCCTTCGGTCGGCGAGCGCCTGCGCGAGGTCCGAGACCGCCTCCATCGCGTACACGGTCGACGCCATCTCGGCGAGCTTGTGCGCGATCGCCTCGTGCTTGCCGATCTCCTGGCCCCACTGCGACGCGCGCCGCCGACCACTTGCGGCAGATCTCGAGGAAGACCTTGCCGCCGCCCACCACCGCCGCCGGGATCGAGAGGCGGCCGGTGTTGAGGGTGATGAGCGCGATCTTGAGGCCGCGCCCCTCCTTGCCGATGAGGTTCTCCGCCGGGATCTTCACGTCGGTGAACCGGATGGCGGCGTTCGCGAGCGCCCGCAGGCCCATGAACCGGCAGCGGTGCGTCACCTCGACGCCGGGCCAGGTCGGTCTCGACGACGAAGGCGCTGATCGCGTTCGTCTTCGGGTTCCGCGCCATCACGACGATCAGCTCGGCGATGGTGCCGTTCGTGCACCAGAGCTTCGTCGCCGTTGAGGACGTAGTGCTTGCCGTCGGCGGTCGGCTCCGCGGTCGTCGCGAGGCGCGCCGGGATCGGAGCCGACGTTCGCCTCGGTGAGCGCGAACGCGCTGATCGCCCCCTTCGCGATCCGCGGCAGGTACTTCTTCTTCTGCTCCTCGGTGCCGAACAGCTTGAGCGGCTGCGGCACGCCGATCGACTGGTGCGCGGAGAGGAGCGCGGTGATGTTCGCGTCGTAGCTGCCGACGAGCTGCATCACCTTCCCGTACTCGACCTGGTTCAGGCCGAGCCCGCCGTACTCGAGCGGGATCTTCATGCCGAACGCGCCGAGCTTGCGGAGGCCGTCGATGACGTCGGCGGGTACTCGCCGGTCTCGTCGATCTTCACCGGGTCGACCTTCTCCCGGAGGAAGCGCTCCATCTCGCCGTAGAACTTCGCGAACTCGGGGCGCTCGGACTCGCGCGAGCGGGTAGGGGTGGATGAGGTCGAGCCGGAACTTGCCGAGGAACAGCTCGCGCAGGAAGCCCGCGCCCTTCCACTCCGCCTCGCGCGCCGCCTCGGCGACCTGCCGCGAGTGAAGCATGTCCTCGTTCGTCTGGACGTTCGCCATGGTGCCCTCGAGTTCGGCCCGCGCCCGGTCGGAGCGCGGCGCGCCGATTCCACAGTCAAGTTAACGCGGTGCGGCTTGCTGCGCAGGCAGGTGCCCCGTGGGGGGCGAGCCGATGGGCTCCGCGCGACACATGAGGAGCGGCGAACCCGTACGCGGAGGGACCCCGATGATCGGTTCGAAGATGCAGCAGGCGCTCAACCGGCACGTCCAGGCGGAGACGGCGTCGTCTTACCTGTACCTCGCCATGTCGGCGTGGGCGGAGGCGAAGGCCTGGAAGGGGTTCGCCCGCTGGCTCAGGGTGCAGAGCGACGAGGAGCTCCAGCACGCCCGCAAGAGCCTCGACTTCCTGCTCGCCCGGGGCGGAGAGGCGAAGCTCGCGGCGATCGAGGCGCCACCTGCTTCCTGGGCATCCGTCCACGAGGTGTTCGAGCGGGTGCTCGAGCACGAGCGGAAGGTGACCGCGCTCGTGAACGAGCTGTCCTCTCTCGCGCAGGAGGAGAAGGACCGCGCGTCGGAGATCTTCCTCATGTGGTTCGTGTCGGAGCAGGTCGAGGAGGAAGCGCGCGTCGTGGAGATCGTCGACCGGCTGCGCATCATCGGCGACAAGTCCTCGGCCGCGCTCTACCTCGACAAGGAGTACGGCAAGCGGGGAAAGGGAGGCGGATAGGCCACCGCCCGCCGGGGCTCACTCCGCCAGCCGATCGTCGTCCCCCTCGATCACGATGGAACGGACGCCGCGCGTCCGGTCGACCTCCTGGAGGTCGTCGAGGCCGCCGACGTGCCGGTCGCCGAAGAAGATCTGCGGGGTGGTGGTCCTCCCGTTCGAGTGGGCTTCCATCTCGGCTCGCCGCTCCGGCGCGTCGGTCACGTTGATCTCCTCGTACCGGATCCCCTTCTCGTCGAGGAGCCGCTTCGCGCCCGCCGAGTACGGGCAGCCCGTCTTCACGTAGATTCGGACGTTCATCGCCCCTCCCGGCACGAAGATGACCACCGTCCGGGCTCCGTGCGGCCGGCCGTTCCTCTCGGCGAAGCTACCCCCCTGCGTCCGCCGTCGGGGCGACGCCGCGCCGCGCGCGGAGCTCTCGCATGATCGCGGCGTCCTGCGCCGGGGAGAGGAGCCGCCGGATGGCGGGGAAGATCACGGTCTCCTCGCGGTGGAGGTGCTCCGTGAAGTGGCGCTCGAGCTCGGCCGTCGCGCGCGCCACCTCCGGCGCGAGGGCCGGGAGCCGCGCCGGCTCGCGCGCGAGCGCCGCGCACGCAGCGGTGAGCGCCGCGAGGGGCCTCTCGTGCTCGCCGTGCTCCCGCTTCATCACGGCGAGCTCGGCGTCCACCAGCGGGTCGAGTCCCCGCAGCCGCGGCAGGATGGACTCCTCCTCGTCCTGCGCGTGGAGCGGCAGCGCCTCGGTGAAGTAGCGGTGGACGCGCGCGGCCGCCTCGGGGACGGCGTCGAGCTCCGCCGGGCCCGCCTCCGCGACGCGGCGCGCGAGGGCGAGGAAGGAGCGAATTCGCTCGTGGCACTCGAGCAGGAGCCCGACCGCATCGTCGGGCGCGGCAGGAGCTCCGAGGCGGGTCAGCATGGCAGCTCCCTCCCGGTGCGTGGACGGGTCTTCAAGCGCGCTACTCCCGGACCATCGAGAGGAGCATCTTGAACCGCTCCACGGCCCGGACGGCGTGGGGGATCCCGGCCGGCATCCGGACCGTCTCGCCGGTCCTCGCCGTCACCCGTTCGCCGCCGATGGTCAGCTCGACCGCGCCGTCGAGCACCTGGACGAACGCGTCGAAGGGCGCGGTGTGCTCCGAGAGCTCCTCGCCCGCGTCGAAGGCGAACAGGGTGATCGTCCCGCCGCGCGACTTCGCGACCGTGCGGCTCACGACCGAGCCGGGGACGTACGCGAGCTCGCGCTCGAGCACGACCGGACGAGCCGGCGGAAGCTCGCTCTTCAGCACGTTCATCCGCGGGGTGGGGGTCGACTCGGAGGTTCCGTCGGAGGTTCCGTTTCGAGGGTCCATGTGGCTGATTCATTGCGAAGGGTCTGCCAATCCGCGGAACAGGCGTGGATCGCGCATTCCGCTTCCAAGCGTGCTCGCGGGCACCCGGCGGGCGGTGGAAAGCGCACCCAGGCGTCGGTGCTCAACCGGATCGCGGTGCGGTGCGTTCAGGGGACGAGCACCGCCGCACCTCGCACGCGGCCGCCGCGCAGGTCGTCGAGCGCGTCGTTCGCGCGGGAGAGCGGGTAGGTGGTCACGGCGGTCCGGACTCCCGCCGCGGGCGCGAGCGCGAGCAGCTCTTCGCCATCGCGGCGGGTCAGGTTCGCGACCGAGCGGAGCGTGCGCTCCCGCCACAGGAGTGAGTACGGGAAGGCCGGGATGTCGCTCATGTGAATGCCGGCACAGACGACCGTCCCGCCGGGGGCGGTCGCGCGCAGGGCAGCCGGTACGAGCGCGCCCACCGGCGCGAAGAGGATGGCGGCGTCGAGCGGCTCGGGCGGCAGGTCGCCCGAGCTGCCGGCCCACTCGGCGCCGAGCGAGCGCGCGAACTCCTGGGCCTCGGTGTCGCCGGCCCGCGTGAACGCGAAGACGCGCTGCCGGGCGTGGAGCGCGAGCTGCGCGACCACGTGCGCCGCCGCGCCGAACCCATAGAGGCCGAGCCGCTCCGCCGCGCGCAGCGGCGCCCACGCGCGATAGCCGATGAGGCCCGCGCAGAGCAGCGGCGCGGCCTCGGGATCCGAGTAGCGGTCCGGGATCGGGAAGGCGAAGCGGGCGTCGACGACCGCGGCCTCGGCGTAGCCGCCGTCGAGGTCGTACCCGGTGAAGCGTGCCCTGTCGCAGAGGTTCTCGCGCCCGGAGGTGCACGCCGGACAGGTACCGCACGTCCAGCCGAGCCATGGGACCCCGACCCGGTCCCCCACCGCGAACCGGTCGACCCCAGGACCGAGCACCTCGACGCGCCCCACCAGCTCATGGCCCAGGACGAGCGGGAGCTTGGGATTCGGCAGCTCGCCGTCCGCGACGTGCAGGTCGGTCCGGCAGACGCCGCAGGCGGCCACCCGGACCCGGAGCTGCCCCGGCCCCGGGACGGGGAGGGGGAGGTCTGCCTCGACGAGCGGCGTCCGCGGAGCGGTCAGGATCATCGCGCGCACCGCTGGACGAGAGCCCCGGCGAGCAGCGCAGTCAAGGGCCGAAACTTCTCCCTTGTGAGGGATCGCCACCACTTCGCGTTGCCGGGAGGGCGACGCCGTGGTCATCCTCCGTCGTTCGAGACCCACCCCGAGGCACCATGGCCCACCCGACAGACGACCGGAACTACCGGCTCCCGAACCACGTCCGCCCGATCGCGTACGACGCGATGCTCTCGGTCGACCTCGAGGGGCGGCGGTTCGCAGGGACGATCCGCATCGACCTCGAGCTGCGCGAGCCGACCGCGGAGATCGTGGTGCACGGCGCCGGGCTCGACGTCGCACGCGCGCGGCTCCGCGCCGGCGGCGGAGACGTGGACCCGGTGGCGGTCGTGGCGGTGCCCGCGAGCGAGACGATCATCGTCCGGTTCGCGGCGCCGGTGCCGCGCGGCACCGCGGCGCTCGAGCTCGGGTGGGCGGGGCGGATGACCGACGGCCTCCGCGGCCTCTACCCGGCAGGCGACGGGCTCGCGGCGACGCAGTTCGAGGCGGCGGACGCGCGGCGCGTGTTCCCCTGCTTCGACGAGCCCGGGTTCAAGGCGCCCTGGAAGCTCGCCGTGGAGGCACCCACCGGGGTCTCGGTGCTGTCGAACGGCGCCCCGGTGAGCGAGGAGGATCTCGGCGCGCGCCGCCGGGTCCGGTTCGCCGAGACGCCGCCGCTGCCGACGTACCTCATCGCGCTCGTGCTCGGCCGGATCGACGCGCACCCGCCGGTCTCCGTGCGCGGCGTCCCGGTCCGGACCTTCGCGCAGCCCGAGAAGCTCGCCCTCACCGCGTTCGGGCAGGACGTCGCCGTCGAGGTGCTGCCGCGGCTCGAGGACTACTTCGGCGTCCCGTACGCGTTCGGGAAGCTCGACCAGGTCGGGCTCCCGGAGTTCGAGGCGGGCGCGATGGAGAACGCCGGCCTCGTCACCTACCGGGAGGTCGCGCTGCTCCTCGATCCGCAGACCGCCTCGCTCGCGCAGAAGAAGCGCGTCGCGGAGGTGGTCACCCACGAGCTCGCGCACCAGTGGTTCGGGAACTGGGTGACGATGTCGTGGTGGGACGACCTGTGGCTGAACGAGGCGTTCGCCACCTGGATGGCGTTCAAGATCGTCGACCACTGGAACCC
Organism: uncultured delta proteobacterium; assembly: GCA_963736795.1. Taxonomy (GTDB): domain Bacteria; phylum Myxococcota; class Myxococcia; order Myxococcales; family Anaeromyxobacteraceae; genus Anaeromyxobacter. The sequence goes on from CAVTRF010000051.1 coordinate 7,205, forward strand.
GGCCTGGCGCGTCTGGCTGGAGTTCGACCAGGGGAGGGCGGCGGCGATGCACCTCGACGCGCTGCGCTCGACCCACCCCGTCCGGGCGGAGATCCGCAACGTCGCGGAGGCGGGCGAGGCGTTCGACCTCATCACCTACGAGAAGGGCGGCGGGGTGCTCCGGATGATCGAGGGCTACCTCGGCGAGGAGCGCTTCCGCGACGGCATCCGCCGCTACATGCGCCGGCACGCGAAGGCGAACGCCGTCGCGGACGACCTCTGGCGCGCGCTCGGCGAGGCGTCGAACGAGCCGGTGGTGGAGCTCGCGAACGCCTGGATCGACGCGCCCGGGTACCCGGTCATCGAGGTCGCGCGGACGGGGCGCGTGCTGCGCCTCTCGCAGCGGCGCTTCTTCTCCGAGCCGGGCACGCGATCCCGACGCGTCGCTGTGGCCGGTGCCGCTCGTGCTGCGCTGCGGGGAGGGGGACCGCGTGACCGAGCAGCGTGTCCTCCTGCGCGGCCGCAGCGAGGAGGTGTCGCTCGCGGGAGCCGGGGAGCCGGAGTTCGTGTTCGCGAACGCCGGGGCGACCGGGTTCTACCGGGTCGCGTACGACGCGGCGGGGCTCGCCGCGCTGGTCCGGTCCCTGCCGCGGCTCGCCACCGCCGAGCGGATCACGCTCCTCTCCGACGAGTGGGCGCTCGTGCGCGCAGGGGCGCGCGACATCGGCAGCTTCCTCGACCTCTGCGCCGGGTTCCGGCGCGAGGAGGACCACGCCGTCCTCGACGAGCTCGTCGGTCGGCTCGCGGCGATCGAGCACCGGCTCGTCGCGGAGCCCGATCGCGCCGCGCTCGCAGCGTTCGTCTCGGGCCTGCTCGCGCCGCAGCTCGCCGCCACCGGCTGGGATCGCACCGCGAGGGGAGAGCGACGTGGCGCGACTCCGGCGGGCCGCCGCGGTGCGTGGCCTCGGGCTCGTCGCGCGCGACCCGGGCGTCGTCGCCGAGGCGCGCGCCCGGCTCGACCGCTGGCTGGCCGGTGACCGGGCCGCGCTCGAGCCGAACCTCCACGACGCCGCCGTCACGATGGCGGCCCGGACCGGCGACGCCGCCCGCTTCGACGCGTTCCGCGCCCTGTTCCGCAAGGAGACCGACCCGGCGTTCCGCCGCCGCTGGCTCCTCGCGCTCGCGTCGTTCGAGGATCCGGCGCTCGCCGCCCGCGGGATGGACCTCGCGTTCGGCGACGAGGTGCCGCTGCAGGACTCGGCCTCGTTCGCGGCCACGCTGCTCGGCAACCGCACCGCCCGCGAGCCGTTCTGGGCGCGGCTCCGCTCGGACTGGGAGGTCCTCCACGCGCGCCTGCGCTCCGCGCCGATGCTCCTGCGCCGGGTCGTCGAGGCGATCGGCGCGCTCGTCGAGCGGCGGCACCTCGAGGAGGCGGAGAATCTTCCTCGCCGCGCACCCGCTCGAGGAGGCGCGACAGGCGACCGCCCAGACGCTCGAGCGCATGCGCCAGGACGTGGCGCTGCGAGAGCGGACCGAGCGCGCCATCGGCGACTGGCTCGCCGCTCCCCGCGGCTGACGCGCACGAGGCGGCGCCATGCCGGAGGCCCTCGCCCGCCGGCCGTCGTGGCGAGGGGCGTTGCCCGCGGGTGCCTCCCGTGCGGAACGTGGCCTGGGGGGCGTGCGCTCGGGGCTCCGATTTGGAAGGGAACCCTACAGGTCGGAGGGAAGGGCTCGCGGGCGGCGCGCCGCCCCTCTTCTTCCGCTCGCTCCGCGACTTCCTGCGGGTGCTTCCCGGCGCGGCCCAGCGGTTCTGGGTGCTCGTCATCGCGACGGGCGCCCTCTCGGGGGTCGGAGCGGGTGCGCTCCTCTCGCTGCTGCGGTTCGTGCAGCAGCTTGCGTGGCCGCAGGCCGAGAACTTCGTGGGCGCCGTCGAGGCGTCGAGCCCGCTCCGGCGGGTCGGGATCCCGCTGCTCGCCGGGCTCATCGTCAGCGTCGTCGCGCTCGTCTCGCGCATGCCGCTCGGCGGGCACGGGACGGCTCGCATCATCGAGGCGATCTGGCACCGCGGGCGCGAGCTGGCGCTCGGCCGCGCGCTCGCCCGCGGGCTGCTCTCGATCGGCGCGGTCGGGATGGGAGCGTCGCTCGGCCGCGAGGGCGCGCTCGTCCAGACCGGAGCCGCGGCCGGGTCGTGGCTCGCGACCCGGCTCGGCATCGAGGAGCGGCAGGCGCGCGTCCTCGTCGCGTGCGGCGCCGCGTCGGGGATCGCGGCCGCCTACGACGTGCCGATCGGGGGCGCGCTCTTCGGGCTCGAGGTGCTGCTCGGCTCGTTCGCGCTCGAGCTGCTCGGCCCCATCGTCGTCTCCTGCGTCGTCGCGACCGCCGTCTCGCGCACCATCCCCGGCGCCCACCTCGAGTACGTCATCCCCGACTACGAGCTCCTGCGCCCGTCCGAGCTCCTCATCGGGCTCGCGCTCGCGCCCTTCTTCGGCCTCGCCTCGGCGGTCTACGTCCGGGTGATGGGGTGGGTCGAGGTCCAGCTCGACCGCCTGCCGCGCTGGATGCAGCCGCTCCTGCCGCCCCTCGCGCTCGGGGCGGTCGGGGTCGCGGCGATCCGCTGGCCGATGCTCCTCGGCAACGGCTTCGACACCGTGCACGAGGTGCTGCTCGGGGAGATCCCGCTCGCGGCGCTCGTCGCGCTCCCCGCCCTGAAGCTGCTCGCGACCGCGCTCTGCGCGGGTTCGGGCGTGCCGGGGGGGCTCTTCACCCCGTCGCTCTTCTACGGCGCGACGCTCGGCGGCGTCGCGGGGGAGCTCATCGCCCGGGTCTACCCCGGCGTGCCCCCGGCGCGCTCGCGCTCGTCGGGATGGCGGCGGTGCTCGCGGGGACCACCCACGCGGCGGTCTCCTCGGTGCTCATCATCTTCGAGATGACCGGCGACTACGGCGTCATCCTGCCGCTCATGCTGACCGCCGCCGTCGCGGCGGCGACGAGCCGGGCGATCGAGCCGGACTCGCTCTACACCGCGCCGCTCCGGCGGCGGGGCGTCTCGCTCCCCGAGCTGCCGGCGCCGGAGTGGCTGCGGAGGACGCCGGTCGCCGCCCTCGTCGTGCCGGACGCCGTGCGCGTCCTGCCCTCGACGCCGTTCGAGGAGGTGCTGAAGAAGCTCCTCTCGCTCGAGCCGGGGCACGATCTCTACGTCACGTCCGCGGACGGAGAGCTCCTCGGCATCATCCGGCTCGACGCGCTCAAGGGGACCATCGGCGACGGGGCGCTCCTCGCGATGATCGTCGCGGCAGACGTCGTGGACCGGAGCGTCGAGCCGCTCACCACCGCGATGACGCTCGCGGAGGTCGCGGGGCGGTTCGGGGACACGGATCTCGAGCGGCTCCCGGTGGTGGACGGGGGACGGCGGCTCGCCGGCACGGTGGCGATGCGGGACCTGCTCGCGCGCGGGCGGTT
>CAVTRF010000052.1:0-18668 GCA_963736795.1 uncultured delta proteobacterium
GCGTGGCGCCTCGACCTCTTCGGCGAGGGTCCCGACCGGTCGCGGATCGAGGCGCTCGTGCGTGCCCGCGGGCTCGCCGACCGCGTCGCGCTGCGCGGACACACCGCGAACGTAGCCGGCGCGCTCTCCGAGGCCCATCTCCTCGTGCAGGCGTCGCGCGTCGAGGCGATGCCCATCGCCGTGCACGAGGCGATGGCGATGGCGCGCCCCTCTCTCGTGACGCGGATCGGGGACATGCCACGCTGGATCCAAGATGGCGAGACCGGCTTCGTCGCCGAGCGTCCGGAGCCCGAGCTGGTCGGTCGGGCGCTCGAGGCAGCCTGGGCGGCGCGCGATCGGCTACAGGCGCTCGGGCGCGCAGCGCGCGACGAGTTCCTGGCGCGCTTCCCCGCGGACCCGGTCGGTGCGTTTTCGGAGACCGTCGTCGCCGCCGCGATCCCGCGCACCTAGAAGCTCGCGGGGAACCAGCACGCTTCCGCCGCTAGGACGGAGCGCCGCTCGCCCAGGTACTGTCGAGCTGTCGCCGGTACGCCTCCATCCAGACGTCGAGCATCTTCATCTCGCCGGCGGAGTCGTCCACGAGGTAGTTCCGCAGCCATTCCCGCACGGCGGGCTCGAGCTCCTCGCGGCCGAGCATCCGCCCATCTCGGCGCCCGAAGACGTGGATGTTGTAGATGCCGCGCCACTTCCGGCGCACCACGCGCTCCGGCTCGATCCCGCAGATCCGGTAGACGGCGCAGAGGGTCTCCTTGGTCCAGCCTTCCCAGTGAACGGCCCACGCGGCCTCGTGCGAGCCGAACAGGTGCCGGATGCCGACGAGACGTTCGTGGCGCGACGAGAACGGGGAAAGAACGGCGCGCGCGGTCCGGACGAAGTCGGGGACCTCGATGTGGAGCACGCCGCCGGGACGCAGCCAGGAACACCAGGACGCCACGAGCGCGATCGCGACGGGGCGCGGGAAGTGCTCGAACACGTGGTGGAGCCGGACTTCGTCGATCGATGCGGCGGGGTACCGGAGCGCGTCGATGCGGGCGAACTCGTCCGCGACCGACCGTTGCACCGTGTGATTCTCCGGCGGCAGATCGATGTTGCGATAGCCCTCCAGGTACTGCTCGCCGCAGCCAAGATGGAGCTTCAAGCGTCCCCCTCACTTCCCGGCACGGTACGACCGTGCGGCTCAGTCGTGTGCGTGGCTGCACTCCCACGCGGCACGAAGGAGAGCTCCACCACCTGGTGCACTCTCTCGTTCATGACCCGCAGGCGCCGGTCGCGCGCTGTCATGTCACGTCCGCCCGCGCCCGAGCAAGACCGCCTTCGCGGCGAGCCGGAGCCTGCGCCGGAGCGGCACCTCCGGCGCCCGGAGCCACTCGCCGAGCGGGAGGGTGCCGGCACACAGCCCATCCTGCAGCTCGCCCCTGCGGAGGTTTCTCTCGCGTACCGCGATCGCCTCCCGCACCTCATCGGGCCGGAAGTCGAGGTGCTTTGCGAAGACCCACCGCATTCGCTCGAGCTCTCGCCGCCCTTTCGGCGACAGAGCGTCGGGAGAGGCGCGGTACTGAACGAGCGGCGCGTGCAGCACCCGGATCGAGCGGTCGCGGCGACGCAGGATCCTGAGCCAGAGGTCGTAGTCCTCGGTGTCCTCCAGCTCGTCATCGAAGAGCCCGACCTCGTCGAGGATCTCGCGCCGCACGACCGCCCCGGAGTTGACGATCACGTTGCTCGCGAGGAGCTCGACGAAGGAGGGGCGGAGGTCCTCCTTCGTCGGGAGGAGCGGTCGATCGCGAGGGGGGAGCCAGCTCGCGTTACACGAGACGCCCGCCAGCTCCGGGCTCGCGAGGAGGACGTCGAGCTGGCGCGCGAGCTTCTCCCGCTCCCACAAGTCGTCGGAATCGAGAAAGGCGACGAGCTCGCCGCGCCCGTTGCGGATGGCGCGGTTTCGGACGTGCGCCGGCCGCCCCACGTTCGGGGCCCAGGCGTAACGGACGCGCGGGTCGGCGAGCTTCGCGACCATGGCCTCGGTCCCGTCCGTCGAGCCGTCGTCCTCGACGAGCACCTCGATCCGGTCGTAGGTCTGCGCGAGGGCGGACCGGAGCGCCTGCTCCAGCACGGCGGCGCGCTGGTACGTGGGGACGACGACGGTGACGAGGGGGCGCCCTGACACCGGCTGAGCATACGCGCGGCACCGCGGCGATGCCACGCCACGCGGAGGCACGTGAGGATCTCCGCACCTCATGGCCAGCCGGCCGTCAGCAGCGGGCACGGCCGAGGAAGATCGCCTTCGCGAGGAGCCGCAGGCGTCGCCGCACCGGGACCTCCGGCGCGCGCAACCACTCGCGGAGGGGGACGCTCCCGTCCCGCAGTCCGTCTTGAAGCTCTCCGCGCCGGAGGGCGGCCTCGCGCGCGGCGAGAACCGCCGCCAGACCCGGGTGGAACGAGAGGTGCTTCTCGAGCACGGTCCGGGTGCGCTCGAGGTCGCGCCGGGCGGTCCCAGGCGAGATCGAATCCTGCGAGCTGCGGTAGCGGAAGAGCGGCGAGCGGAGGACCAGGACGGAGCGCTCCCGGTGGCGCAGCAGCCGGAGCCAGAGATCGTAGTCCTCGTACGCCGCGATGCCCGGGTCCTCGTCGAGGAGCCCCACCTCGTCGAAGACCGCGCGCCGCACCACCGCCCCCGAGTTCGCCACCACGTTCGCCTCGACCAGCTCGCCAAAAGAAGGGCGCCGATCGGCGTCGAGGGCGAGATAGGTCCCGGGCCGATCGGGGATCGTCCGGGCGTCGCAGGAGACCGCGAGGAGGGTCGGGTCACCGAGGAGCGCCGCGAGCTGCACCTCGAGCTTGGCGGGCTCCCACACGTCGTCCGAGTCGAGGAACGCCACCAGCTCGCCGCGGGCCTTGCGGATCGCGCGGTTCCGGACGGGGGCGGGGCGCCCGATGTTCGGCGCCCAGGCGTACCGCACGCGCGGATCGCCGAGGGCGGCGACCCGCGCCTCCGAGCCGTCGGTCGAGCCGTCGTCCTCGACGAGCACCTCGAGCCGGTCGTAAGTCTGCGCGAGCGCCGAGCGGACCGCCTCCTCGAGGAGCGCAGCGCGCTGGTAGGTCGGGATGATGACGCTGACGAGCGGGAGGGGCAGCCGTGACCTCTCGCGCCATTCATACCGGATCCCCGCACCGCCGGTCGACGCGTGGAGCAGCGGAGGCTCGGGGCGGCCACGCCGCGGTGTATGATGTCCCGCGTGAATCGACCGCGCGTCACGGTGGTCATGCCGGTCCATGACGGGGCGCCGTACCTGCGCCCCGCCGTCGAGAGCATCCTCGCGCAGACCTACCGCGACCTCGAGCTCCTCGTCCTCGACGACGGCTCGGAGGACGAGAGCGCTGCGATCGTCGCGTCGTACCGGGACCCGCGGGTGCGGCTGCACCGCCGCGCCGCGAACCTGGGCGTCGTCGCGACGCTCAACGAGGGGCTCGAGCTCGCCTCCACCGAGTACGTGGCGCGGATGGACGCGGACGACGTTTCGCATCCGGAGCGGCTCGCTCGGCAGGTGGCCTTCCTCGACCAGCACCCGGACGTCGCGGTGCTCGGGACCGCCGTGAAGGACATCGGGACGCCGCGCGGCGCGTACGCCCTCCCCTGCAGCCACGGCGCGATCAGGGCCCGGCTCCTGTTCGACTGGGCGATCGCCCACCCGACGGTCATGCTCCGGCCGGCGGTGCTCCGCGCGCACGGCCTGCGCTACGACCCGGTCTACCTCCACGCGGAGGACTACGCGCTCTGGGTCGAGGTCGCCGCGCGCGCGCAGGTCGCGAACCTGCCGGACCAGCTGGTCTTCTACCGCCACCACGACCGCCAGGTCTCGACCCGCGCGGCGCAAGAGCAGCACGACTGCGTGCGCCAGGTCTGGGTGCGCGCGCTCGCCCTCGCGGGGATCGACGCGTCCGCCGAGGACGCCGCGCTGCACCACGAGGTCGCCACCGCGTCGTTCGAGCCGAGCGCGGAGTTCCTCGACCGGGCCGAGCGCTGGCTCTGTCGGATCCGCGAGGACGGCGGTCGCGCGTTCGGCGCTGGCTGTGACGACGAGCTCCAGCAGGAGCTGGCGCACCGCTGGGCGCGCGTGTGCCGCCGCTCGCGTGCCCTCGGGCTCCACGCCTGGCGCCGGTTCTCCGGCTCCGACCTGCGCCGCGGCGCGGGGGCGGTCCGTTCCGCGGAGGTCCTCCTCGGCGCGCTGGTCGGTCCGCGCCGGCGCGCGCGCACCGGTCGCGCGTCACGGGTGTAGGCCGAGCGCGATGAGAATCCTGCACTGCGTCGAGAGCTACCACCCGTCCGTCGGGGGGATGCAGTACGTCGCGCGCACGCTCTCGGAGCGGCTGGTCCGCCGCGGCCACGAGGTCACGGTCGCGACGTCGCACCACCCGCAGCGTTCGGCCGACACGATCGACGGCGTCCGGATCGCGCCGTTCCGGATCTCGGGGAACCTCGTACGCGGCCTCGCCGGTGAGGTCGAGGCCTACCGGGCGTTCCTCGCGCAGGGCGCGTTCGACGTGGTGACGCTCTTCGCGGCGCAGCAGTGGGCCACCGACGTCGCGCTCGAGCAGCTCCCGGCGCTCCGCGCGAAGGTGGTGTTCGTTCCGACCGGCTTCTCCGGGCTTCCGGACCCCGCCTACGCGGCCTACTTCGAGCGGATGCCCGCTTGGATGCGCGCGGTCGACGCGAACGTCTTCCTTGCGGAGGACTACCGCGACGTCGCGTTCGCCCGCGCGCACGGCGTCACGCGCTCGGTGCTGATCCCGAACGGCGCCAGCGAGGAGGAGTTCGGCGCGCCGAGCCCGATCGACGTCCGGGCGAGGCTCGGGATCCCGCGCGGCCACACCCTCGTTCTCCACGTCGGGTCGTTCACCGGCGCGAAGGGGCAGCCCGAGGCGATCGAGATCTTCCAGCGGGCGGGGCTTCGTCGAGCGACGCTCCTGCTCGTCGGGGATGCCGCGAACCGGCGGGTCTACCGCCGCTGTCGCCGGCGCGCGTGGCTCGAGCGGGCGAGCCCGCTGCGGCTCTTCGATCGGACCGCGGTCCGGGTCGCCACGCTCGACCGCGAGGCCACCGTCGCGGCGTTCCAGGCGGCGGACCTGTTCCTCTTCCCTTCCAACGTCGAGTGCTCGCCCATCGTCCTCTTCGAGGCGGCGGCCGCGGGCACGCCGTTCCTGTCGACCGACGTCGGGAACGCCGCCGAGATCGCGCGGTGGACCGGCTGCGGCGAGATCATGGCGACCCGTACGACGGACGGCTGGGCGACGGCGAAGCCGGACGCCGCCGCTGAGCAGCTGCGGCGCCTCGTCGCCGACGGGGGGCGGCGCGGGGAGCTGGCCGCCGCGGGCCAGCGGGCCTGGCGGGAGCGGTTCACCTGGGATCGGATCGCGGCGCGCTACGAGGCGCTTTACGCCGGACTGCTCCGGTAGACGACCCCGGTCCGGTCAGCGCGCGCTGCCGTCCTGCGGGACCGCGCGGCCGCGCGCGAGACGAACGCGAGCTCCACTTCCTGGTGGGCGCTCTCGTTCACGATGCCGAACAGGCGGCGGTGGTCGAGCCGCCGGCCACTCCGCCACACCTGGAGCAGCGTCGCCGCATCGACCGAGCCGAACCGGTTCGGGAGCTCCGACTGCACCCGGTTGCAGGGTACGTTCAGGATCCGCGACTCGCGGTGGCAGACACCGAGGCGGTCGAGGAACAGCCGCCGGTGCTGCTGGAGCGCGGCCTCGAACGAGTTCGGCGCGGAGAAGGGGACGCTCCCCGCGAGGACGCGCAGCTCGCCGGTGGAGAACAGGTGCCCGTCGACCGAGAGCGGGTAGTTCCAGTCGTGCTCCCCGTCCCGCCAGCGCCAGCAGCGGAGGTCCGGGTGCTCGAGGACGCCGTCCAGGAACGGCGGGCTTCGCTGCTCCCGCTCGAGCGTGTAGCAGCGCGACAGGTGCGGCGCCATGCGGAGGGACGGGACGAAGCGCGCGGGGTCGAGGGCGAGGAGCGGCCGCGAGGTCCACCTCTCGCACGAAGACGATGTCGTCCACGAGGAAGAAGAGCCGGGGCGCCCGGATCCGGTCGAGCAGCGCGAGCAGGTCGTCGCGGAACACGCGCTCCGAGATCACCTCGCCCAGGGGGGCCGGCGACGCGCCGAGGACCTCGTCGTACGCGCGCCGGTACCCCTCGTCGGAGGCGCGGTACAGCACGTGGAGAGGCGGTGGGTCGCGGACGAGCTCGGCGTAGCTCGAGAGCAGCGCGAAGAGCTGCAGGGGGCGGTCCTTCGAGAAGACCACGCCCTCGGCGCGGACGGGCTCCCCGTCCGACGCGCGCGCGCGCCGGAGTGCTCTCCGGAGACGGACGTCCCCGAGCCAGCGCTTCAGGCTTCCGATGCCCATGCCGGATTCCGGGGAACGCCCGCCTCCTCGAGGTCCTCGCCCTCGTAGACCCGGTGCAGCCGCGCGTACTCGCCCTCGCGCGCGACGAGCTCGTCGTGCGAGCCCGATCTCGACGACGCGGCCCTCGGACATCACGACGATGCGATCCGCGTTGCGGATCGTCGAGAGCCGGTGCGCGATGACGAGGGTGGTCCGGCGCCGCTCGCGCTCGAACGCGACGAGCTTGTCGAGGGCCCGCTGGACCTCGCGCTCCGTCTCGGCGTCGAGCGCGCTCGTCGCCTCGTCCAGGATCAGGATGGGGGCGTCCTTCAGGAACGCGCGCGCGATGGCGATGCGCTGCTTCTGGCCGCCGGAGAGCCGCGAGCCCCGCTCGCCGACGACGGTGTCGTACCCCTGCGGCTGCGCGCAGATGAAGTCGTGGGCGTCGGCGAGCTTCGCCGCGCGCTCGACCTCGGAGAGCGGCAGGTCGGGGCGGCCGTACGCGATGTTCGACCGGATGGTGTCGTCGAAGAGCACCGTGTCCTGGGTGACGACGGCGATCTGCGCGCGCAGGCTCGCGAGCGTCGCGTCGCGGAGGTCCACCCCGTCGATGGTGACCCGGCCCGAGGTCGGGTCCCAGAAGCGCGGGAGCAGGTTCGCGACGGTGGTCTTCCCGCCGCCGGACGAGCCGACGAGCGCGACGGTCTCGCCGCTGCGGACCTCGAGGTCGAAGTCGCGGAGCACGACGCGCTCGCCGTCGTACGAGAAGCCGACCTGCTCGAACCGGATGGAGCGCTGGAACGGCGCGAGCGTCACGGTGCCCGTGTCCTCGACCGGGCTGGGCGCGTCCAGGATCTCGAAGATGCGCTCGGCGGCGGCGGCGCCGGCGATCGCGGTCTGGCCCACCCGCCCGAGCTGCTTCACCGGCTGGTAGAGGAGCATCACCGCGGCGATGAAGGTGAAGAACTTCGCCGGCTCGATCTCGCCGGCGAGGATCCGCCCGCCCACCCACCAGATCGCGACGCCGATGCCGGAGGCGGCCATCACCTCCATCAGCGGGGAGGAGATCGCGCGCACGATGTACCCGCGGCGCACCGAGCGGATGTAGGAGCGCACGCCGTCCGCGAAGCGGCGGGACTCCCACTCCTCCATCCCGAACGCCTGGACGACCCGCATGCCGCCGAGGACCTCCTGGATGATCGACGGCGAGCCGCCCGGCGGTCGAGGCGGCCTGGGTCGTGACCCCCTTCAGCTTCTTGCCGAGCCGGATGACCGGGAAGAGCGTCACCGGGACGACGCAGAAGACGACGAGCGACATGCGCCAGTCGAGGACGAAGCAGTTCACGAGCATGACGACGAGCGTCAGCCCGTCCCGGACGTAGCTCGGGATCGCCGTTCGCGACGGCGGAGTCGACCGCCCACACGTCGCCCGAGACGCCGGGCCTGGATGTCGCCGGTGTTGTGGGTCGAGTAGTACGCGGGCGACAGCCGGAGGAGCTTGTCGAACGAGGCGCGGCGCAGGTCGCCCACCATCCGCTGTCCGGCCATGCCCATGAGGTACTGCTGGCCGAACGCCGCGAGCCCCTTGATGAGCGAGACGAAGATGATGACGAGCGGCAGGGCCGCGAGCACCCGGCGGCGGTCGAGCCCGGCGAGGAAGCCGTCGAGGTCCACGCTCGAGGGGAGGAAGCCGCGGAGCGCCGCGAGCGACTTCACCTGGCCGGTGAAGAGGAACTCGAGCGCCGGCCCGAGCAGGTTCGCGTACATGGCCGTCGAGAGCGACAGCAGCACCATGCAGAGGATGGCGGCGGCGATCCGAAGCTTGTAGGGAGCCGCGTAGCTCAGCAGTCGGAGGTACGTGCGCAAGGCGCGGCCATCCTAGTCCAGACCGGCCGGCCGTTGTAGCGGGGGGGCCGGTGCCCCGGTCACGGGCGCCGACCGGCGGCGGCCCGCGCCGCTACGGCGCGACGACCATCCGCGCCGCGGCGTCGGCTCCCCGCACGTGCCGCAGCCGGGCCGGGTCGCGCGCCGCCTCGACCACCCGCTCGACCGCGAGCCGCTCGCCGAGCCCGAGCGCCGGGCGCAGCCGCTCCGCCGCGTCCGCCGTCTGCGGGAAGAAGTGCGCGACGAGGAGCGTCGCCCCGTGGAGCGCGCGGTCGAGCCCGAGCGCCTGCGCCCGCGCCTGCACGTACGCCACGTCGAGCGGCAGCGCGAGCAGCTCGCGCAGGTCGACGAACGTGACGAGCGGCGCGTGCAGCCCGAGGAGCGCCTGGTCGGCGACCGTGGCGAGGAGCGCATCCTCTGCCGACGGACGGCGGGCCGAGGGCCCGAAGACGCGGTACGGCTGGGCGCGGTCGTAGAGCAGCCGGTCCTCCGCCCCGCCGGGCCAGAGCCCCTCCTGCATGGTGAAGGTGAGCTTCCCGTCGGTGAGGACCGCGGTCCGGCCCTCGTGCTCGGTCCGGAGGACCGACACGCCCGCGAGCGCCTCGACGAAGCGGGCGCCTTCCGCGGCGGCGACGGCGAGCCGGGGCTCGCCCATGGGACGGAAGGCGACGTGCGGGTAGAGCCAGTCGAGGTAGGCGGCCGCCTCGAGGAACACCACCGCGTGCCCCTCGAGGTCGCGCAGGTGCGCGCGGAGGCTTAAGAGCTTCTGGAAGTTGTCGTTCACGACCCCTGGTAGGACGTGAGGAGCCGCTCGCGAAACGCCTCCGGCACCGAGGCCCCGAGCCGACCGTGCTCGAGCTGGTAGGACGCGAGCGGGGCGAGACCGTGGGCCTCGAGGACGTCGCCGAGCAGCGCGGGGTCGCACTCGGGGAGCGCCGCGGGGGGCGAGAAGGAGGTGAGGGCGCGGAGGGCGTCTAGGAGGGGCACGGGCGGCCGACCACTAACGCGCCGCCGCGTCGCGTTCAAGTGCGCAGCTCCGAATGCGCACGTTCGAAAGGAAGGAGACCAACGACATGACCGATCTCGACGGCACGCTCGCAGGCCTGGCCCGGCTGCGGAGCGGGAGCGAGCCCATCGTCAGCCTCTACCTCGACGTGCGCTGGAGGGACGAGCAGCGGCGCGAACAGGTCCGGCTCTTCGTGCGCGACCGCGCGCGAACGATCCTCGGGCACTACGCCCCCGGCGCACCGGGCCGGGCGGAGCTCGGCCGGACGCTCGAGAAGATGACCGGGCTCGTGGAGGGGCTCACGACCCAGACGTACGAGGCGTCGCGCGATGGGCTCGCCCTGTTCGCGTGCGAGTCGCGCGGCCTGTGGCGAGCCGCTCTTCTTCGGGCGGCCGTTCGCCGACGAGCTCTGCGCGGACGGCATCCCCCACCTCGGCCAGCTCGCCCGGCTCGCCGCCGAGGTGGTGCCGGCGATCGTGGTCGTGCCGTCGAAGGACGGCGCGGACCTGTACGAGGTGCGGCTCGGCGACGTCGAGACGCGAGGCGAGCGTCGGCAGCCCGGTGCCGCGGAGCGACTCGGAGAAGCTCAACGCCGGCACCGGCGCGCCCGGGCGGCAGACCGAGCGCGAGGCGAAGAGCGAGCGGCGCACGGAGGAGTGGGCGCGGCGGAACCGTCAGGCGGCGGCGGCGGAGGTGACGGCGATGTTCGACCGGACGCCGCGCGTGCGGCTCGTCCTCGTCGGCCAGGCGCCGACCCTGGCGGCGTTCGCGCGCGAGCTGCCGGAGCGGGTGAAGGGCGCGATCGCGGCGCGCGTCCCGCGGCCGCGCGAGTGGGCCTCGGCCGACGGGGTCCGCCGGGACGGGGTGCGCGCGCTCGCCGAGGCGGCGCTCGGGCGCGAGCGCAACGGCGGACGGAGCGAGGTGGACGCCGTCGTCGGCGAGGCGCTCCGCGGCGGAATCGCCGTCGTCGGTCCCGACGACGTCGTCCTCGCGGTGAACGAGGGGCGGGTGCAGGCGCTCGTGGTGGAGGACGACTTCACCCGCACCGGCTTCCGCTGCGACAACTGCGACGCGCTCGGCGCGAGCGTCGACCGGGCGGAGGTCTGCCCGTTCTGCGCGGGCGACCTGCGCGCGGTGCAGAGCCTCCGCGAGGCGCTCGTCGCGCGCACGCTCGCGGGCGGCGGGCGGGTCGAGGTGGTGCCGCACACGAACAAGCTCCACAGCTACCGGGGGGTCGCGGCGTTTCTCAGGCAGACCGCGTCCACCGGCCTCAGGGGAGCGAGTCCCGCCGGGACGACGGCGCCGGGGGCGAACCAGGGCTGAAGCGGCGGGTCCGAGCCGGCCCTTCGACTTCGCTCGGCCTTCGGCCTCGCTACGCTCAGGGCGAACGGATGGCGCGTTACCCGATCCGTTCGTGCTCAGGGCGCGGCGGCGCCGGACTGCGCGGTCTAGCTGACCGTGACCGTTCGCCCTGAGCCTGTCGAAGGGCTCGGCGCGGTGCCGAGCTCGGTCGTTTCCGAGGTCGCCTGCCCCGGCTTCTCGAGCACCGCGATGAGCGACAGCGGCGGGAACGGCAGCGCCCGGTCGATCAGCCGGAAGAGCGGCGTGAGGAGGTTCAGCACGACGATCTGCATGAACCCGAAGTGACGCCGCCGCAGGAGCTTGCCGTTCAGCCACCAGGCGGGCGTGCCCACCCGGTTGAACGGCAGGATCTGCTTCGGCTCGAGCCCGGCGTCGAGCGCGGCGCGCCGGAGCGACGCCTCGGTGTAGCGGCGGCGGTGGCCGAGGACCTCGTCGAGCGTGCCGAAGAGGCCGGGGCCGCGCGGGACGAGCACGATGGCGCGGCCGCCGGGGGCGAGGACGCCGCGGAGGTTCACGAGCGAGCCCACGTCGTCCTCCACGTGCTCGAGGACGTTCAGGCACACGACCGTGTCGAACCCGCCCGGGACGGTCGGGAAGGACTCGCGGCGCGTCACGTCGGTGAGCGTGACGTCGAGGTACGGGCGGTCGGAGGTGAGGGTGCGGAGCGTCTGGAGGTAGAGCGGGTTCACGTCCGAGGCGACGTACGAGTCGCGCGGCACGAGGCGCCGGGTGAGGTTGCCGGTGCCGCTCCCGATCTCGAGCACGCGCCGGCCGCAGAACGGGCGGACGGTGTCCGCCATCCAGGCGTTGAAGCGCGGCGCGCGCGCGAGCCGGCCGAGGATCTGCGAGCCGTGCGCGTCCTCCACGTACAGCTCGTCCGACATCCAGAAGCGCAGCATCGCGCCGAGCGCGCGGAACCCGTCGCGCCAGCCGATCTTCTTGCCCTCCTGGTAGGTCCGCCCCGCGTAGCTGATCGGGACCTCGAAGATGCGCGCCTCGCGCTTCGCGAGCTTGATGGTGAGCTCGGGCTCGAGGCGGAAGTCGTTCGAGACGAGCGGGATCGACTTGAGGAGCGAGGTGCGGACGGCCTTGTAGCAGGTCTCCATGTCGGTCAGGTTCACGTTGGTGATCACGTTCGTGAGGAACGTGAGGAGCCTGTTCCCGAGCTCGTGCCGGAAGAGGAGCGCGCGCCGCGCCTCGCCGCCCGCGAAGCGCGAGCCGAAGACCGCGTCGGCGCCGTCCTCGACGAACACCTTCACGATCCGGACGAGGTCGCGCGGGTGGTACTCGAGGTCGGCGTCGTGGATGACCGTGAGCTCGCAGTCCGCCTGGGCGAGCCCGGTGCGGACCGCCGTCCCCTTCCCGCCGTTCCGCTCGTGGCGCAGGAAGACCCACTCGATGTCGCGGTGGAGGCCGCGGCCGCGGAGCGTCGCCGCCGGCGAGCCCTTCCCGCGCGGCGCTGCGGGCGCGGCGGGGGCGAGGGCGATGCCGCGCTCGGCGGCGAAGGCGCGGAGCACCTCCGGCGTCGCGTCGCGGGACGAGTCGTCCACCACGACGACCTGGATCCGCTCGAGGTGGGGCGACTCGCGGAGCGCCTCGAGGCGGCCGAGCGAGGTCGCGACGAGGTGCTGCTCGTCGAAGACCGGTACGAGGACGGAGAGCGAGGTCTTCGGCACGGGCGGACGTTAAGCGCGGCGATCGAGGGGTGTCAACGCAGCGCGAGGGGCAGGCGGCGGGCGAAGCGCTCAGCCGTGCCGGCTCACCGCCGGGCCGGCGCCCGCGCGGGTCTCGCGCTCGGCGAGCTCGAGGTCCGACACCATCATGAGCCGCACGAGCTCCTCGAAGGTCGTCCGCGGCTTCCAGCCGAGCTGCTTCGCCGCCTTCGACGCGTCCCCCATGAGGAAGTCCACCTCGGTGGGCCGGTAGTAGCGCGGGTCGATCTCGACGAACTTCTGGTAGTCGAGGCCGACGTGGCCGAAGGCCCGCTCGCACAGCTCGCGGACCGAGTGCGACTCGCCGGTCCCGATGACGTAGTCGTCGGGCTCCGGCTGCTGGAGCATGAGCCACATCGCCTCGACGTAGTCCTTCGCGAAGCCCCAGTCGCGGCGCGCGTCGAGGTTGCCGAGGTAGAGCTTCTTCTGCAGGCCGAGCTTGATGCGGGCGGCGGCGCGCGTGACCTTGCGGGTGACGAACGTCTCGCCGCGGCGCGGCCCCTCGTGGTTGAAGAGGATGCCGTTCGAGATGTGCAGCTTGTACGCCTCGCGGTAGTTCACGCCGATCCAGTAGGCGTAGACCTTGGCGCAGCCGTAGGGGCTCCGCGGGTAGAAGGGCGTCTTCTCGTTCTGGGGCGGCGGCGAGGCGCCGAACATCTCCGACGAGGAGGCCTGGTAGATGCGGGTCTTCGTGAGGTCGAGCTCGCGCATCGCCTCGAGGAGGCGGGTCGCGCCGAGCCCGGTCACCTCGCCCGTGTACTCCGGGACGTCGAAGGAGACCTTCACGTGGCTCTGCGCGCCGAGGTTGTAGATCTCGTCCGGGCGGAGCCTCTTGAGGAGCAGGTTCAGCGACGAGGCGTCGTTCAGGTCGCCGTAGTGCAGGAAGAGGCGGCAGCCGGGCGTGTGCGGGTCCTGGTAGATGTGGTCGATCCGCGAGGTGTTGAAGGTCGAGGAGCGGCGGATGATGCCGTGGACCTCGTACCCCTTCTCGAGGAGCAGCTCCGCGAGGTAGCTGCCGTCCTGGCCGGTGATCCCGGTGATGAGCGCCTTCTTCATGCGCTCGAAATACCACGGCTTCCCGACCGGCTGCCACCGCGCGGCGACCCGCGCGGACGGCCTCCGGCACGGACACTCCGAAGGTGGCAGCCCGCCGAGCGGACGCCGTCGTGGAGGTCCGCTGATCGGGTCGAGGAAGGCGCTACCGCGCGTAGCCGTGGCTGCCCGTCTCGACCCGCGTGACGACCCCGTTCTCGAGGTAGGCGAACCGCATGAGGACCTGCGGGCCGAAGTCGTACGTCCAGACCTCGAGCTCGACCGCCTTCGCGCGCCCCGCGGCGACTCCTTCCGCGGCATCCGCGATGACCCGGACCTCCGAGGCCGGGCGCGTGTCCACGACCGTGGGCTCGCCGCAGCGGGCGAGGAGGTCGAGCTTCGCGTCGCCGGCGCGGATCGCGCTCGGCTCGCAGGTGGCGCGGCGGAGGGGGACCGCGGCGGGTCCGACCTCGCGTAGCCGTACCCGCCCCGCGCGATGGCGACCACCTTGCCGCCCTCGACGGTGACGAACATGAGGAAGCGCTGCGGGCCGAAGTCGTAGGTCCACCGCTCGACCGTGACGAGGACGGTCCGCTTCACCGCGGCGTCCGTCGCGCGGGCGGAGACCCACACCTCGTCGGCCCGCGCCTCGCGGAGCGCGGGCGCGCCGCACTTCCCGAGGAGGTCCACCGTCGCGTCGCCGAGCGCGACGAGCCCGCCCGCGCACCGGAGCGAGCTGTCGGAGCCGGCGAGCGCGGAGGCGGGGACGATCGTGGCGAGGACGACGGCGACGGCGACCGCGCGCATGAAGCCTCCGAGCAGGGTTACCCGCGAGTAACTACACCCGGCGGGCGGAGAGGTTACAGGCGGTCGAGGGGGCGCGGGGTCCGACCATTCGCCCTGAGGCCCGGTCCTCCACCGTTCGCCCTGAGCGTAGCGGCCGCGAAGCGGCCGCGGAGTCGAAGGGCCGGCGGATGTGGTTCGCCCTGAGCCTGTCGAAGGGCGCCCGCTACTTCGCCCGGTGCTTCTCGAACCACTCGATCGTCTCTCGCAGCCCGTCCTCGAACGGGATCCGCGCCTTCCAGCCGAACTCGCGCTCCGCCTTCGAGACGTCGAGCATGCGGCGCGGCTGGCCGTCGGGCTTCGTCGGGTCCCAGACGATCTCGCCGTCGAAGCGGCAGAGCCGCGCGATGAGCGGCACGAGGTCCCGGATCTTGATCTCGAAGCCGGCGCCGAGGTTCACCGCCTCGCTCTTGTCGTACTTCTCGCAGGCGGTGACGATCCCCTCCGCCGCGTCGCGGGCGTGGAGGAACTCGCGCGAGGCGGCGCCCGTCCCCCACACGACGATCTGCTTCTCGCCCCGCTCGCGCGCCTCGACGCACTTGCGGATGAGCGCCGGGATGACGTGCGAGGTGTGGAGGTCGAAGTTGTCGTTCGGGCCGTAGAGGTTCACCGGGAAGAGCACGACCGAGCTCATGCCGTACTGCTGCCGGTACGCCTCGCTCTGGACGAGGAGGGCCTTCTTGGCGATGCCGTAGGGCGCGTTCGTCTCCTCCGGATAGCCGTTCCAGAGGTCGTCCTCCTTGAACGGCACCGGGCAGAACTTGGGGTACGCGCAGATGGTGCCGAGCGCGACGAGCTTCTTCAGGCCGACCTGCCGGCCCACCTCGATGAGCTGCACGCCCATCATGAGGTTGTCGTAGAAGAACTTCCCCGGGTTGTCGCGGTTCGCGCCGATGCCGCCGACCTGCGCGGCGAGGTGGAGGACGAGGGTCGGCTTCGCGTCGCGGTAGAGCCGGCGGACCGCCTCCATCTCCACGAGGTCGTAGTCCTTCGAGCGCGGGACGAAGAGGTCCTTCGCGCCGCGCCGCCGCAGCTCGTCGAGGACGAAGCCGCCGAGAAAGCCGGCGCCGCCGGTCACGACGACGCGCTCCTGGGTCCAGTCGAACGTCATGCGGGGGGACTTTAAGCCGCACGGCGGCGCGGAAGTCAAAGCCCGGGAGACCCGCGCTCCCCGACCCGCTCCGCGGTAGTCGCAGCACTCCCACGCGAGCAACTCTCCGTTCTCGCGACGAGTCCGGGGAGCGAGAAGAGAATGCATCCCCTCTCCCCGCGGAGACGGCCACGAGAGAGATGGATCATCCTTCTCCCCTGGGAGAGAGCCAGAGAATGCATCCCCTCTCCGTGGAGAGGGCCACGAGAGAATGAATCCCTTCTCCCCTGGGAGGGCGAGTCATCCCCTCTCCCCTCCGGGGAGAGGGTCAGGGAGAGGGGGCTCGGCTTGCACGACGATCCCCGGCCGACCGCCCATCAACGCCGATCGAGCCCCTGGATCACCCGCTGCTCCCGCTGCTGCTCTCTCGCGCGGCGGAGGTCCGCGAGGCGCGGCTCGTAGGCGCCTTCCTTCGCCGCCGGGGAGCGCGCCGCCTGCTCGAGCGCGTCGATCGCCTCGTCGAACCGGCCGACGACCCCGGCGACCCGAGCGAACGTCTCGAGCGAGGCGAGGTCTCCGGGCGTCACCTCGCGCGCGACCTTCGCCTCGCGGAGCGCCTCCTGGTACCGCCCCTGCCCCTCGAGCGCGCGGGCGACGAGGATGCGCTTGCGGGTCTGAGCGGGGCCCTCCTTCGCGACGATCCCGTCGAACACGACCTTCGCCTGCGAGAACCGCCGCTGCGAGAGGTGTCGCGAGCCGAGCGGCGCGAGGATCTCCGCCTCGCCGGGGAGCCGCGCGGCGCCGAGCTCGAGCTCACGGAGCGCGTCGTCACCGCGGCCGAGCGCGTCGAGTGCGCGCGCCGCGACGACGTAGCCGGCGGCGCTCCGGGGCGCCCGCTCCTGGAGGAGCCGCGCGAGCCGGAGCGCCTCCTCCTGCTCGCCGAGCGCGAGCCGTGCGGACGCGAGCTGCGTGAGCGCATGCGGCTCGCCGAACGACTCCCACGCGCGGCCCCACGCCTCCGCGGCCTCCGCCGGGCGCTCGCGCAATAGGTATCCCGCCGCCGTGAGGCCGGCCGGTGTGTCGGGCGCGATCTCGAGCAGCTCACCGGGGCGGTCGTAGCGTGCGAACGCCTCGGCGAGCGCACCGCCGTCGCCGTACAGGAAAGCGAGCCGGTACTCGCGCTTCGCGAGCGCCTGGCGGCCGGTGCGCGCGAGGCACCACGCGGTGCCGCGGTGCGCCTCCGGCGCGGTCGGGTTCCGGAGCATCGCGCGCGTGAGCCAGCGAAGCGCCTCCGGGCAGCGATCCTCGGCGGCGAGCTTCAGGCCCACGGCGGCCTGCGGGACGTAGTCGGCGGGGCGGACGTCGAGCGCCGCGCGCGCACGGACGATCGCCTCGTCCGCGGTCGCCGCCGCGGCGATCGCGGCGGGATCGCCCTTCGCAGCGAGCGAGCGATGCAGGAGGAGCCCACCCGCGGCCACGACGAGCGTGAGCGCGGCGCCGGCGCGCAGGACCCGCGCGCGGACGTCGATCCGCGGCATCGCGCGGGAGGCGAGGCCGAGGACGAGCGCGAACGGGATCGCGACGCCCGGGATCTCGAGGGAGAAGTCGAAGAGGTTGTGGAGCGCGAGCGCGCCCGCCCCGGCGAGCGCCCCCGCCATCGGTCGCGAGAGGTCCCGGGAGCGCGCGGCGGCGAGGAAGGCCCAGGCGAAGAGCGCGATGACCCCGAGCCCCGCCACGAGCCCCAGCTCCGCCGGGAGCTGCAGCCACTCGTTCTCGACGTGCGTGAAGGTCCGCTGAAGAGGCTCGCTCTTGTACGCCGGGTACACCGTCGCGAACGCCCCACGGCCGATCCCGGCGAGCGGGAACTCGCGGACGAGCTGCGCCGCGGTGGGCCAGAGCCCGAGCTTCACCGCGGTGCTGGACTCGTCGCCGACCGTCCGCAGCTCCGCGATGATGGGGTCGAGCGCGAGCCAGGACGCGATCGCCAGCGCCCCCGCAATGCCTGCAGCTCCCGCCGTTCGCCCTGAGCGTAGGGCTCGCGAAGCGAGCCTGAAGTCGAAGGGCCGCCCATCATCTCGCGCTCCCCGTTCGCCCTGAGCGTAGCGGCCGCGAAGCGGCCGCGGAGTCGAAGGGCGCCCCCGGCGCGGGCGTCTCCACTCCCGTTCGCCCTGAGCGTAGCGAGGCCGCAGGCCGAGCGGAGTCGAAGGGCGCCCCCGCCCGCGCCCTCAACCTGAGGACCACAAAGATCCCCGCCGCCGCGAAGAACGCCGCGATCCCCGCTCTCGACAGCGACAGGAACACGCCGCTCACGGTGAACGCGAACGCGAGGAGCCATCCCACCCGCGCCGGCCCCCGCGCCCGGAGCGCGAACCCGAGCGCCGGCCACGCGGCGATTCTGTAGAAAACCCGCGAGGTGGTTCGTGTTGACGAACGTGACGGTCGGCGCGACGAGGGGCGAGAGCCCCAGCCAGCGCCGCGCCGTAGTAGACGGCGACCACCGCGACGCCGGAGAGCGCGAGGCCGCGCAGCAGCTGATCCCGCCGCCGCTCCGACGCCCCCAGGATGGCCACGGCAGCCGTGACGGCGGTGAACACGGCCGCCTTCGCGAGCTCGAGCGCCGTCGCGCCGGGGTCGAGCGTGAGCGGCCGCCACGAAGGGAAGAGTCCGATGGGCGCGAGCGCCTCGTCGAGGACCGACCCCGCTCCTGGCGACAACGCTCGGAGGAGCGAGGGCGGTAGCGGCACGAGCTGCAGGCCCACGAACACGACCGCGACGGCAATTCCCGGTACGAGAGCCGGGATCGACGCGCTCTCGCCGCGCCGAAGCCGCGGCGCCAGCGCGAACGCACCCGCCGCGAGGGGGGCGGCGATCGCGAGCGCGACGAGATCCACGCCCCCGCGAACGAGCGCGCTTCCCGCCACGAGCGCGACGATGAGGACGATGGCCGCGGACCGCGCGCGCGGAGCGTAACCCCTTGGCACGAGGGGCCTTATACCACCGGCGTCGCGCTCCGCCGAAAACCGCCCCGCCCTCGACTCCCGGCCAAGATCTCCCGTAAACTCCGCCGGCTTCCGCCCCAGCGGGGCTGCCCCAGATCAAGCGCTCCGCTCGTCCCGGCCTCTGGAGGGACGAGCGCGCGCAAAGAGCGAGAGTCGATGGCCGAGAAGACCGAATCCGACGGGCTACGCCCGTCCTGCGTACCCAGGACGGCGACGCGATCGACCTGCGAGCGTACTGGCGGGTGATCGTGCGCCGCCGCTGGGTGATCGCGTCGGTGTTCGCCGCCGCGGTGATCCTGACGCTCCTCGTCACGCTCCGGCAGACCAAGATCTACGCTGCGACCGCGACGCTCATCATCGAT